>NZ_RZJR01000033.1 GCF_003990975.1 Cohnella sp. AR92 | reverse complement strand
CCCTACCAATCCCTCTACCGTTTTACTCCACTCCCCTCTATGCCGCCTCCAACCCCCTCCTGCCCCCAATTCACTCCAATTATTTTCCAATTCCCTTTCGATCCTCTCCCGCTTCCTCTCGGCCTCCTCTCTACTTCCTCTCTACTTCCTCTCTACTTCCTCTGTGCTGTCTCTCTACTTTCCCTCCGTTTCTCCTCCGCCTCTCCTCTGTCTCTCCTCTAGCTACGCCTTCTTGTCCGCGTATTCGGCCTTAATCCGTCCGCCCATCGGAAAACCGTCTCCCCCCCAACCGCTCAAGTCGGCTAATTGAACAAAAACCACGGTTTTTTGCCTTCAGAAGGTTCGCTTGAAATAGCATAATTACAATATAGAAAACGCGTACAAACAAGGGAGTTGAAGTCATGAAGCTGCGCCACAATGACCATTTCGTCGGTTATATTTTCGCCGCCCCGTTCGTTCTGGGCTTCCTTATTTTTATCCTGTTCCCGATGGCCTCCTCCCTGTACTATTCGTTCACGGACTACAACCTGTTGACGTCTCCCAAGATGGTCGGCTGGGACAACTACGTGCGAATGTTTACGGACGACGACAAGTTCTGGAAGTCCGTTAAAGTTACCTTTACTTACGTATTCGCCAGCGTTCCTCTCCGTCTCGCGTTCGCCCTCGGAGTCGCCATGCTGCTGAACCGCTCGATCAAGGGCGTCGGCTTCTACCGTTCCGCGTACTACCTGCCATCGCTCATCGGCGGCAGCGTCGCGGTCTCGATCCTCTGGACTCAAGTGTTCGGCGACCAAGGCATCGTCAACTCCGCTCTCGGCCTGATCGGGATCGAGTCGACCAAGTCCTGGATCGGAACGCCGGAGACGGCTATCTGGACGCTTATCGCTCTGGCCGTATGGCAATTCGGCTCCTCGATGCTCATCTTCCTTGCCGGTCTCAAGAACATTCCGAAGGAGATGTACGAAGCGTCCGGCGTCGACGGCGCGGGGCGAATCCGCCAGTTCTTCAAAATCACGCTGCCCATGCTCAGCCCGATCATCCTGTTCAACCTGATCAACCAGACGATCTCCTCCTTCATGACCTTCACGCCGGCTTACATCATCTCCCGCGGCGAAGGCGGTCCGCTGGATTCGACGCTGCTCTACTCGCTGAACCTGTACAAGCGCGCGTTCGAGTACTACGAGATGGGGTACGCTTCCGCCATGGCTTGGGTCATGCTGCTCGTGATCGGCGTGCTCACCCTCATCCTGTTCCAGACCTCGAAGTACTGGGTGCACTACGAGAACAAAGGAGGCAACTAAGATGGCCATTCAGAGACGTTGGAGCAACCTCGTTTACCATATCGTGATCGGCGGGATCGCCCTCGTGATGCTGTACCCGCTCATCTGGCTGTTCGTCAGCTCCTTCAAGCCCAGCCAGGAAGTGTTCACGACCGCCAACAGCCTCATCCCCAGCCGCATCGCCTGGGAGAATTACAAGACCGGCTGGGCGGGCTTCGCAGGCAACACGTTCGCGAACTTCTTCAAGAACTCGTTCATCATCGCGATTCTCTCCACGATCGGAGCGGTCGCCAGCTCCGCGCTGGTCGCCTACGCCTTCACCCGGATCAACTTCTTCGGCCGCGCTTTCTGGTTCGGCGCCATGATGATGACGATGATGCTGCCGCGCGACGTGACGATCATCCCGCAATACATCATGTTCTCGAACTTCGGCTGGCTGTCTTCCTTTAAGCCGATCATCGTTCCGCAATTCTTCGGCATTCCGTTCTTCATCTTCCTGATCATGCAGTTCATTCGCACCGTTCCGCTTGATCTGGACGAAGCGGCCAAGATCGACGGCTGCTCCAAGTACGGCATCTTCTTCAAGGTCATCCTGCCGCTCTGCGTGCCGGCTCTCGTGACCGCGGCGATCTTCTCCTTCTACTGGACGTGGGAAGACTTCTACCACCCGCTGCTGTACTTAAACAAGCCTGACCTGTACCCGGTATCGCTGGCGCTGAAGCTGTTCCTCGACGGCGAATCCCTGAACAACTGGGGCGGCATGTTCGCCATGTCCATTCTCAGCTTGCTTCCGGTCTTCATCATCTTCTTCCTCTTCCAGCGCTATATCGTGGAAGGCATCGCAACAAGCGGGTTGAAATAAGGGTGATGGATAAGACGAACAAACATAAGAGGAACAAACATAAGACGGACAACATGGACTTCATGAACGATAGGGACCCAAACGAACTCTTGGAAGGGGCAGACGACATGCCGGCATTGGTTTTTGACGAGAACGAGATTAAGAAGGTTATCGATAGAGTCGTGGATCGCACGCTTCGGATGGACTTCAGCTGGGATTGGCCGGGCGGCGTCGCGTTCTACGGAATTTGCGAGGCGTATGCGGCGACGGGCAAGATCGAGTATTTGGAAAAGGTAAAAGCGTGGGTAGACGAGAATATGGAGGACGGCTTGCCCAAGCTGTCGGTGAACGGGGTTTCGATCGGACACTCCTTGCTCACTCTGTACGAAGTCTACAAGGAAGAGAGATATTTGGATACGGCCAAGGAGATGGCCGAGTACCTGACCCACGACGCCGTCCGCTTCGGGGACGGCATCTTCCAGCACACCGTCAACTCCGAGACGTACAACTTCCCGGAGCAAGCTTGGGTAGACACCATGTTCATGGCCGGCTACTTCCTGCTTCGGATCGGGGTGTTGCTCGGAAGGCAGGATTATTTCGAAGACGGCTTGCGCCAATACCACGGCCATGAGAACGTGCTGCAGGATCCGGTGAACAACCTGTATTACCACGGATGGGACAACATCGCCGGCAATCACATGTCCGGCGTCCACTGGTGCCGCGGCAACTCCTGGGCCGCTCTGACCATGACCCGCGCGCTCGACCTCGTTCCGGTCGACCTGCCGAACTTCATGGTCATCGAATGCTCGCTGCGCGACCAGCTCAGCGCGATCGTCCGCCTGCAGGATCCGGAATCCGGCCTCTGGCACACGATCCTCGACGACCCGGCGTCGCCGCTGGAGACGTCCGGCTCCGCCGGCATCGCCACCGCCGTCCTGGCGAAGGGCCGCCTGTACAACAAGTACTCGCAGAAGGCGATCGACGGCATCCTCGCCCGCATTAAGGAGGACGGCACCGTCTCCGGCGTCTCCGCCGGCACGGCCGTCATGCAGAACGCCGACGGCTACCGCGGCGTCCCGGACAAGCGCATCCAGGGCTGGGGCCAAGGCCTGACCTTGACCTTCCTGGCGGAGATTCTTAATTCGAAGAAAAATCCTTATTGATTGGAAGTAACTTGCCCCCTCGAAGTTTGAGGGGGCTTGTTTTATGCCAGTGGTCGCTCTAGTTGAGTCGTGGTTACTCACCTGCACCCACCATGCGTCCTCGCACGCACCCACCTGAGTAATTTCTACTCGCGTAAGTTCCTCCTCGCGCCTATGGTCGCTCTAGTTGAGTCGTGGTTACTCACCTGCACCCACCATGCGTCCGCGCACGCACCCACCTGAGTAATTTCTACTCGCGTAAGTTCCTCCTCGCGCCTATGGTCGCTCTAGTTGGGTCGTGGTTACTCACCTGCACCCACCATGCGTCCTCGCACGCACCCACCTGAGTAATTTCTACTCGCGTAAGTTCCTCCTCGCGCCCATGGTCGCTCYAGTTGGGTCGTGGTTACTCACCTGCACCCACCATGCGTCCTCGCACGCACCCACCTGAGTAATTTCTACTCGCGTAAGTTCCTCCTCGCGCCCATGGTCGCTCTAGTTGGGTCGTGGTTACTCAACAGTCTTCACCAAACGCAGAATTACGCAATTGTTTCAACAATAGGTACTCGTTCTGCGCTCCTTGTATCCGGTTCGTAAACCCTTCTTGGAAATTATCGCGGTTAATAAGCTCTTTTCTACTAAGGAGTTAAGATGAGGGGCAATCGTCTTTCGTGTGACATCAMGAGCTCTAGCAATTTGACTGGTYGTGAATTTCTC
>NZ_RZJR01000007.1 GCF_003990975.1 Cohnella sp. AR92 | reverse complement strand
GACCCCGAAACCCCGACCTCGCCCCCATTCCTAAGCTTTGCTTACGGGACCCCCTATTGCCCTCTTGCTTCCATCATCTCTTCTTCAGTTCGAAAAACTCGCAAAGCGCGCGCGGGTGATAGGCGAAATCCCCTACGCCGGATTGAATGATGATCGTGTTCTCGTCGAATCGGATGATCACGCCTCCGGAATCGACGATCTGATCGTCGCGGAACACTCGGATTCCGAGCTGTCGCGTCATCGCTTCCTCGAAATCCGCATCTGTCGTGAGTCTGCGCTGGATAGCCATGGGGCATCCCCTCTCTCTTATTTTCCATAAAATCGCATAAAGACAAGCCTATCCGACACGAACGGTCACGTTGTCCGAAATCTTGGCATGGAGTCTCCGTCCCCCTCATACAATGTACCACTTCCAATAGAGTAGGGTGGGATGCGAAGAATGGACGTGGAACTGTCTTCCCTGCATTGGGTGTACCTGGCGTTCATTGTATTCATTCTGGCGCTATTGATCAAGAGAAGGGACACCACGATGATCTGCGTCGCCGGCATTCTCGCGCTGGCGCTGATCGCGACCGAGAGCCTGAATGACTCCGTCTCCGGCATCTTCAACAGCTTTACCTACGCGACCAAGGAATTGATCGGAACGATCTTCATTATCTCCATTATCGTCTCGATGAGCCGGGTCATGATTCGCACCGGAATCAACGAGATCATGGTTCGGCCGCTGACCGGCTTCATGAGGACCCCGGCACTTGCCTTCTGGGGAATCGGCATCATCATGATGGTAGCCTCCTGGTTCTTCTGGCCTTCCCCCGGAGTCGCTTTGATCGGAGCGGTGCTCCTGCCGGCCGCGGTGCGGGTCGGGCTGCCGGCCCTCGGCGCCGCTATGGCGATGAACCTGTTCGGTCACGGGATCGCGCTGTCGGGGGATTACATTATTCAGGGGGCTCCCAAGCTGACGGCCGACGCGGCGGGGCTTCCGGTGTCCGAGGTGATGGAGGCGAGCGTGCCTCTTGTTATCGTGATGGGGGCGGTAACGACGGTTCTGGCGTTCTGGTTCATGCATCGCGATCGGAGAAAGGGAACGTGGAAAGACGGGCTCGTGGAGGGCGGCCAATCGGCGCTGTCCGCGGATGCCGGTTCGATCTCGCTGCCGCTGCGGGTGAAGCAATGGGCGGCGATCGTCATTCCGATTCTGTTCCTGCTCGATGTCGTCGCCATGTTCGCCTACGATCTGCAAGGGGGAGACGCGACCGCGCTCATCGGCGGCACGGCGGTGCTAATCCTCGTCGTGCTGGCCCTTCTGGCGCATCGGAACCAAGGACTGGAGGAGATGACCTCGTATCTGGTGGAAGGATTCCAGTTCGGGTTCAAGATTTTCGGTCCCGTCATTCCGATTGCGGCGTTCTTCTATCTGGGAGATTCCGCCTTCACGCAGCTTCTTGGCGACAATCTGCCGGCCGGCTCGCACGGAATCGTGAACGATCTCGGGGTCGCTCTGGCGAACGCGGTTCCGGTGAACGGAGTCGTAGGCTCGATTACGTTAACGGTAACGGGAGCGATCACCGGACTGGACGGTTCGGGCTTCTCCGGCATCTCGCTGGCGGGCTCGGTTGCGAGCATGTTCGCCACGGCCATCGGCTCCGGAGCGGCGACGCTTACGGCGCTGGGGCAAGTGGCGGCGATCTGGGTCGGCGGGGGAACGCTCATCCCGTGGGCGCTTATCCCGGCGGCGGCGATCTGCGGCGTCAGCCCGTTCGAGCTCGCGAGGCGGAATCTGAAGCCGGTTCTGATCGGCCTTGGGGTGACGACGATCGTTGCGATGTTCCTCGTATAGAAAAAGGGTTTGGAGATCGGGCTAAGCTTCTTCTGGGGGCTTAGCCTGTTTTTATATTCAGGTTTACGTGTAACTATATATTACAAATGAATTAATAAATAGGCATTAACTTGAATGAATGTTAGTTATTTATCCGATTATCATAAATAAAAATTGAAAATATGGCAAACTACTGCTAAAATTGTGTTAATTTTAGTGACATCAAATAGGGGGATGCGGTATGGGGAAATGGTCAATCGTGGCAATGACGGCAGTGTTGGCTCTGTCTTTAACGGCGTGCGGCTCCAAGAACGACAAGCCGGCCAGCGGCAGTGAAGCAAGCTCCGGCGGCAGCCCGGAGCAGGTTGTTCTCAAGGTGGCCACCGACGCCAGCTATGCGCCTTTCGAGAGCATGGACAAGGACAAGATCGTCGGCTTCGACGCGGACTTCCTGGATGCGGTCATGAAGGAAGCGGGACTTTCCTATAAGCTGGAGAATGTCGGCTGGGACGCGCTGCTCGCGGAGATGACCCAAGGCGACAAGAGCAGCTACAAGGCGGCTATCTCGGCGATTACCATTACGGACGACCGCAAGCAATCTTCCGATTTTACGATTCCTTATTTCGAGTCGGTCAACATGATTCTGACCAAGGAAGGGTCGACGGTTGCGAACGCGCTGGAATTGAAGGACAAGAAGGTGGCCGTGCAAGGCGCGACAACGGCGGATGAACTGATGAAGGGCATTATGGGCGACAGCAACACCAACTTGAAGCGCTTCGACAGCAATACGCTGGCGCTGCTGGAGCTGGACAACGGCGGGGTCGACGCGGTCGTGGCCGACTTCGGGGTCGTGCAGGCGTACGTTCAAGAGCATCCGGACAAGAAGTACAAAGCGATCTACGACAAGAATAACTTCGCGCCCGAGTATTACGGAATCATGCTTCAGAAGGGCAGCGCCGATCTGAAGTCGAAGCTCGACGCGGCGGTCGAGAAGGTTCGCGCAAGCGACGAGTACAAGGCGATGTACAAGAAGTGGATCGGCGTCGAGCCGGATACGGCGGATTTGCTGAAGACGAAGTAAGTCCCTAGCGGGAGCCATCGCATGCGTAATGGAGACGTTACGCATGCTTTTTTACGATATGTACCCACGCGAGAGGAGCGCTTCCGGTGGACTTCAAATTCGACATCATCCGGGATTACTTCCCTCTGTTTATGAGAGGGGCCGGCTATACGGTAGGAATCTCCTTGCTATCCATTCTTCTGGGCGCGCTGCTGGGGCTCTTGATCGGGTTCGGCAAGATGGCCTCCGGCTGGTACTTCCGATGGCCGGCCAGCATGTACATCAACTTCTTCAGAGGCACTCCGCTTCTCTTGCAAATTCTAATGACTCATTTCATTCTCATTCCGAATATCCTCGGCAAGACGAATGCCCTCGCCGCCGCGGTCACCGCGTTGTCGCTCAATTCGGCGGCTTACACGGCGGAGATCTACCGGGCCGGCATCCAATCGATCGACCCGGGGCAGCGCGAAGCCGCCTATTCGCTGGGGTTGACCCCCTTTCAGGCGATGCGGCACGTCATTCTTCCGCAGGCGGTGAAGCGGATGATTCCCGCGTTCGGCAACGAATTCATCGTGCTGGTGAAGGACTCTTCCTTGGTTGCGTACATAGCCGTACCCGAGATCATGTATTGGGGCAACGCGATGAAAGGCCAGTACATGCGGGTCTGGGAGCCCTACTTCACGGCAGCCTTGATCTATTTTGTTCTCACCTATCTGCTAAGCAAGCTGCTTCAGTTCATCGGGAGGAAGGTGTAACGGCATGAGCGATCCGATCATTCGGGTATCCGGCCTGAACAAGTCCTTCGGCGCTAACCAGGTGCTCTACGATATCGATCTCGAAGTGGCGAGACAAGAGGTGGTCGTCGTCATCGGACCGTCCGGCTCCGGCAAGTCCACCATGCTGCGCTGCCTGAACCTGCTGGAGAAGCCCAATTCCGGAGACGTATTCATCGAGGGCAAGTCGCTCATGGACGCGAGGACGAAGATAACGGAGGTCCGCGAGGAAGTCGGGATGGTGTTCCAGCGCTTCAATCTGTTTCCCAATATGAACGTGCTGGACAATATCACGCTGGCTCCGATTCGCGTCAGGGGTTGGCCGGCCGAGAAAGCCGAAGCGAAAGCAATGGAGCTTCTGAGGAAGGTCGGGTTGGAGGAGAAAGCGCAGGCCCATCCGGATTCCTTGTCCGGAGGTCAAGCGCAGCGGGTGGCTATCGCGCGGGCTCTAGCGATGGAGCCGAAGATCATGCTGTTCGACGAGCCGACCTCGGCGCTGGATCCCGAGATGGTCGGCGAGGTGCTGAGCGTCATGAAGGAGCTGGCGTCCGAAGGGATGACGATGGTCGTCGTGACGCACGAGATGGGCTTCGCCCGCGAGGTCGGCGACCGCGTGCTCTTCATGGAGCAAGGGAGAATCGTGGAGAGAGGCACTCCGGCGGAGCTGTTCGAGAACCCTCGGCAGGAGCGGACTCAAGCTTTCTTATCGAAGGTGTTGTAAGCAGAAAAGGTGCCGAAGAAGCTCCGTGCGGGAGCAGCTTCGGCACTTTGCTGTTCGCAGACGTCCTCCGAGCTCCGAAGGGCAAACGGGCGGGAGATAGTGGAAAAAAACGACTACCGGCGGAAAACGTAAGGGTGGAGGCTGCGGAGATCGGCGCAATGGAGCGTTGGACATTTGTTCCATCGCCGTCCAGAGGGTAGAATAAGAGGCATAGAGAGCAAGACATCAGCCTTATTCGGAAGGAAGCCTGCATATGCCACGCAATCAAGCTAGACATTCGGCCGCCATCTCCCTCGGGATTATGGGTGCCGGCTTTATCGGTACTTTTCCGCTGCTCGGCTACGGAGCCGGGGCGCTTCTGCATGGAGGCTTCGAAGCGGGATTGGTGGGCGGTCTGGCCGACTGGTTCGCCGTGACGGCGCTGTTCCGGCATCCGCTGGGGATCAAGATTCCCCATACGGCTCTGCTGCCCCGGAACCGGGACAAGGTCATTCGTTCTCTCGTGAACGTGATCGAGAACGAATTCCTCACGAAGGAGAGCATCAAATCGAAGGTCGGAGCTTTCCTCGCGGGAGACAAGCTGCTCTCGTTGGCCGAGCGTCATGCCGACGATGCGGTCCGGGCGATCGTCTCCGTCAGCGAGTATGCCGCTCGTCATCTGCCGATCGATCGGATCGTGCCGATTCTGGCGGAGCAGTTGAAGCTCAAGGCGAAGGATCTGGATTCCTCCGCCGTCCTTACCGTGCTGCGAGACGAGGTGCTGGAGCGAGGCTACGAGGAGCAAGCCCTTCACTTCCTGCTGCGCAAAGCGGAGGGCATCCTGGTCCGGGACGCCGCGAGGGATCAACTCGGAGCGATGGCGGCGAACGCGCTGTCCGGAATCAAGGCCGGCGGGCTGATGGGCTTCGCGGTGAACGCGTTCGCGGGCTTCATGAGCGAGGACAAGCTCGGCGTGCTGCTCCAGAATGCGATTCTCTCCAGCTTGAGAGAGATGAGGCAGTATGAGAACCATCCGCTTCGAATGCTGCTATTGGACGAGATTCGCCGTATTCTGATCGAACTGCCGAACCAAGCGGGAGTCGCGGAAGGGCTGGATGCCGCGAAGCTTAGCATGCTGAACGGCTGGGATCTGGAGGGTTACTTGAGGAAGTGGCTCGGCGAGCTGCGGGAGAGGGCGATCGCCTTCGTTCAAGAGGAACGCTACGCGACCGAGATCGTCGCTCCGGCGGTGAACGGCTTCCTGGCTCGCTTCCGAGAGGAGCCGGAACGGCTGGACGGCATCCTCGGCTGGGTCGAGGATCGCATCTCCGGCCTTGTCGACGAGAACCATTCGCGCATCGGCGCGCTGGTTCGGGAGAATCTGGACAAGCTGGACAACAAGACGCTGATCGAGATGATCGAGGACAAGGTCGGTTCGGACCTGCAATGGATCCGGGTGAACGGAGCGGTGTGCGGCTTCCTGATCGGGCTGCTGCTGGAAGGAGTCAACCTGATCTTCTGACGGGGGAATGTCTCGGGGTTACCGGCCTGGCGGCGATGGCTGTACGGGGAGCAAGGACATATATTGAGGCAAGGACTGTGATGCGTTGTGTCACAGTCCTTTTGTTTTGTATAGCTTGTTCTATTAGCGACATCAAATCGTCAGGCAGGTGAGGAAAATGTGGATATGGGCAAGCGAGAAGGAGATTCGGCTGTGGCTGGACGGGCTTCGGCAGCTTATCGATCAGATCTCCGTCGGCAGGGATTCAACGCTAGACGGCATGGAAGATAAGGGCGGGAAGGCGGCGTCCTCCGTTCGGCAGGAGTCGGGGCAAGAAGGCGAGCGAGACGACGGGGATGCTATGCCTCGGGCTCGGGCATCCCGGGCGAGCGCGCCGATTCAGAGCTCGCTCGAGTCGGCCTTGGGCCGGAAGGTCGAGCTGTCTACCGTAGGCGGTTCGATTCAAGGCGTACTGGCCGAGGTGGGAGACGGTTTCGCCGTCGTGCGGGAATCGGAGGAGCTGATCGTGATCGCCAATCTGGATCAAGCGATATACGTGGAGGTGTCGGGAGAATGACGGACCGATTGCAAGGTTGGATAGGGCGGGAAGTACAAGCCGCTACCGCAAGCGAGGTGGTGGCGGGCGTGCTCGTGTCCGCGGACGAGGGGCGGCTGGTCGTGAGAACGTCGGGCGTCTCCGGCTACGGCAACGGAAGGCATGCGGTGCTTCCTCTAGCGTCAATCTGTTACGTTCGATTGATAGCATAAGGGAAGGAGCTTGGAGACATGCCGGATCGAATAAAGGGAAGAGTTAGCGTCGTGGTTACGAATTACAACAAAGGGGCTTTTTTGATAGAGTGCTTAGACGGCATCGCTCGCCAGAGTTACCCGGACTGGGAGCTGATCGTCGTGGACGACGCGTCGACGGACGAGTCCGCGAGAATAGCGGAAGAATGGATAGAACGGGAGAGGGAAGGGGCTCTTGCGGGAAGGGAATGCGTGCTGCTGCGGCTTCCGCGCAATGTCGGCTATTCCGGCGCAAGCACGGCAGGGCTGTACCTCGCTAGAGGAGAATACGTCGCGGCGCACGATTCCGATGATCTCTCGGATCCGGAGCGGCTGGCGAAGCAAGTCGCGTTCCTGGAATCGCACCCTGCGATTGAGCTGCTGGGCACGAATTACGCCGTCATCGACGAGAATGGGCGGAAGGGGGGCAAAGCGGGCTGGATCCGGTACGGGGAGCAGATCGGGAAGGTTTATCGGAGCGGCGGGCATTGCATCTGCCATGGAACCCTGCTGATCAGGGGGAGCCTATTCGATCGGACGGGGGGCTACACCCGCGCCCTACCCGGCGCGGAGGATTACGAGTTCATCGCCAAGCGTCTGAATCCCAAGGCCGACAACGCGGAGAACCTGCCGGAGGTTCTGTATTACTACCGGCAGTACCCGGGGCAGCGCTCCCGTTTGTACTACGGCAAGAATCGAGGCGGACGAGAATGATCGGGCCCGAGCGGAGCAAAGTCCTGATGGTGATGGACAGCTTGGCGGTCGGGGGAACGGAGACGCACGTGCTCAGTCTCGTGAAAGCTCTGGGCCGCGTCGGAATCCAGCCCTATTATGCGGGAGCGGGAGGGAGGATGTACGAGGCTTACGCGCGGGCCGGGTGTCCGATGTACAAGATCGATCTTACCCCGGGGCGGCTCCTGAATCCGTCCGCCGGAGAGGCGGTGGTGGGCGAGCTGCGCCGGATCATGCGGTTCAAAGCCGTCCGGATCGTCCATGTGCATCAGACGCCGTCGGGCGTATACGCCGCAATCGCGGCGCGGGAGCTCGGGATTCCGGTCGTATTCACCGTCCACGGCGCGTATTATTCGCATGAGCAGCTTCGGGAGATGAAGGAGCTCGGCTGCCTATTCATCAGCGTAAGTCTGCCGGTGCAAGCCTATCTGAACGGGCTGGGGATCGAGTCGGAGCTTGTGCCGAACGCGGTCGACCCTTTGGAATTCTACCCGGGGCCCGCTCCATCGGGGCTTCGGGAATCGCTCGGCATACCGGACGCCGCTCCCGTCGTCGTCTATGCCAGCCGGCTAGCCTGGGACAAGGCGGCGGTATGCTCGATGCTGATCCGCGCCGCGGCAAGGATAAAGGACGGTCGGGGCGCTTCTCTCCATCTGGTTGTCGTGGGGGATGGCAATCAATATGAAGAGATCAAGAGGATCGCGCAGCAAACTCAGAAGGAGACGGGGCGAAGGTTCATCCACCTGGTGGGCAGCCAGACGAGAATTCGCGACTATCTCGCTTTGGGCGATCTGGTCGTCGGAACCGGCAGAGTCGCCCTAGAGGCGATGCATTGCGCGAAGCCGGTGCTCGCGATCGGCAACCACGGTTACTTCGGCATGGTGGAGCCGCAGGTCTATGATCGGGCGTGGGAGATGTACTTCGGCGATCACGCTTCGGAGAGGCGGCCGACGGAGGAGGTTATCGCGGATCGCCTGGCGCTGGAGCTGGAAGCTCCCGATCGATTGCGATGGATGGGGAATTCGGCGAGAAAGTGGGCATCGGAGCGCTTCGGCATCGACCGGATCGGCGAGTCGCTCCGGCGAATCTACGGGCGGGCGGCCGAGGCCGCCCGGGAAGGAAGGGGAAGCGCGAATGAAAAGGAAGGTGCTCTATCTCGGATGGATCGGATTTAAGAATTTCGGAGACGAATTCATGTGGACGCTGTTCCGGGAATTGGCGGATCGGTATCTTCCTTCCGACCGCTACGAGATCATACCGAGCGTTCCGGGAGTCGACGTGAAGGATCTGTCCGGCTACGACACCGTCGTGTTGGGCGGAGGATCTCTGCTGATCGGAGGGTACGCGGATCTCGCCCATCAAGCGGCGAAGGAAGGCAAGCGGCTGATCGTCTGGGGCAGCGGGTACGATTGCATCCACCTCTCGAAGGCGGAACGCCGGGGAGTCGTTCGCCCCGAATCGGTCCGCGAGAGCGACGGGTATCGGAGCAAGCTGGCGGATATCGCCGGGCATGCTTCCTTCTTCGGGGTTCGAGGGCCTTGGACTCTCGCGTATCTTCGGGAGCAAGGAGTTCCGCTAGACCGGATTCGAGTGAGCGGCGATCCCGGTCTGCTGGTTGCGGCGCCGGAGAAGGCGTCGTCGGTCGATTCCGCGGGCGGAGAAGGATCGCTTGAGGCAACGCAAGATCGCTGGATCGGCATCAACTGGGGGACGGTCTACAACCGGATCTACGGAGCGGACGAGGCCGCTCTGGAGGATTCGCTGGCTTCCGTGTGCCGTACGCTGATCGCACGCGGGTTCAAGCTGTATCTGTACGTCGTATGGGGGCCGGACCGCGAGGCGAGCCGCCGCCTGTTCGGCAAGATAAGCAGCGAGAAAGTCGTGTACGATCCGGATGTCCACGAATATCCGGAATATATCCGAATGATGGAGAGGCTTGAGCTGACGGTTAACCTGAAGCTTCACGCCTGCGTTCTATCCGCGGCGGTCGGGGTTCCGTTCGTCAGCCTGGGCTATCGCTTCAAGTGCTTCGACTTCGCCTCGTCGCTAGGAGCGGAGGAGATGATCGTGCCGACCGACGAGGCGGACGCGGAGACGGCGATTCTCCGGGCGATCGATGCGGGCTTAAGCCGGAAGCGGGAGCTCGCCGCGAGCTTCGCGGAGGCCAAGGGCCGGGCCGAGACGCTTCTCCGGGAGCCGTTCGAACGGGGGCTGTTCTAACGTCCCGCCCCGGACGGCTGCCGATATCGCGTGGTATAATGGGGTTGCCGCGCGTTCCGGGCCCTTCGTTCCCGGCCTAAACGCCGGCTAATCGAAGAGTCCGGAGGTTTACATAGATGCTGCTCATGAACGAGAAAATCAAAGCGTCCGAGGTTCGGCTCACCGGGGTGAACGGCGAGGACCTGGGAGTCGTGACGCGAGATGAAGCATTGGAGACGGCCCGCAAGCTGAAGGTGGATCTGGTGTGCGAGTCCTTATTCAGCAGTCCCCCGCCATGCAGGCTCGTCGCCCGGGGGGCGGCGAAACAGCAGAAGAACGAAGCGTCCAAGGCGGATCGATCCGCCGGACAAGCTCCCAAGGTGAAGGAGCTGCGTCTCACCCCGCATATCGAAGAGCATGACTACGACACCAAGCGCAGGCAGGCGGAGAAGCTGCTCGCTTCCGGCAATGCCGTGCAGTTCGTGGTAAAGCTGACGAACGCCAAGGAGGGAGCGGCGGCCAAGGAGCTGCTCGAACGGTTCGCCAAGGATCTTGCCGCGAACGGACGCCGCAAGACGGGCATTCAGGTAAGCGGCAAGCAAGCGGCCGTTCAGCTGGATCCGGTCTAAGCCGTATGCGGTCGAAGCCATATCGAGCCTATTTCATGTACGAGTATTGTCAGCTTATCTAACAAAATAGGCGCTTATTCCTTTGACGTATCGGCAGAGATACGCTATGCTTGATTTACGCTTAATTTCCAACGGCCGCGTTGGGAAGCGGGGGAACCAGTCATTTGGGGCGAATCACCGGTCTATCGATGAAGATGGCCGGTCGTAGGGTACCATCTACCCGAGTCCGTCAGCTAACCTCGTCAGCAGGAGATGGGTCAGGCGCATTTTAATTTAATTGCAGTAAAGCCAGGGACCCTAATTAGGGTCCCTTTTTGTCCTTTTGCCTGCTCTCCATCCGGCGCTGCGTCGTAATCGTCCCCCTGTCCCCGGCCGTAAGGCGGAGTAACCAAATCCAACGGAGAAGGAGTAGAGAGAGATGATCAGAGCCCTTGTATTTGACTTTGATGGAACCATTATTGACACGGAGACCGCATGGTATGTTGCTTTTCGAGAAGCCTACCGGCGGCACGATGTGGATCTTACCCTCGAGACCTATTCCCAGTGCATCGGCACCAGCCTCGGTTTATTCAATCCCTATGAACACTTAATTACTCACCATGGACTTCCCATCGATCGAGTTGAGTTCCGAGAGTCGGTTCGCAGCCGGCATTCGGAGCTGATGAAGCATGAAGCCGTACGCCCCGGAGTCGAAGCTTTCCTGGAGGAAGCCAGAGCCAGAGGCATGCAGTTGGCGGTTGCGTCCAGCTCTTCGAGAGAATGGGTGGATACCTATCTGGAGCGGCTTGGCCTGGCCGATTATTTCCAATGCATTCGGACGGCAGACGACGTGAAGAACGTGAAGCCGAACCCGGAGCTGTACCTTCGGGCACTAGACGCCTTAGGTGTCGAGTCCCATGAAGCCATCGCTTTCGAAGACTCGCCCAATGGGGTGAGAGCGGCGCTGGCGGCAGGCATGCACTGCGTCTTGGCTCCGAACGAGACGACTCGCCTTCTTGATTTTCCCCAAGTCGGACATCGGGTGGATTCTCTCGAGGAGCTGGACTTCGGGCGATTGATCGCTTCTCCAAGTGGAGTCATCTAAAATTTACGAGCAATTCGATAAACAGAGATAGGTCGGCGAGACCGTAAGAAGGAGCGAGATCGTTAACGAGAACCCATTAGAGTTTCGATAAAGCAGGCGCTACATCGATCCGTTCCTCCGGATTCATTCGGCGGCTCGTCGCACAAGGACGGGAGAGAGAATAACCGGAGAGGAGAATTGGCCATGCTGGCGAAGAAGGCCGTGCATTTCGGAGCGGGGAACATCGGGAGAGGCTTCATTGGCATGATGCTATCCCGTTCGGGGTATGAAGTATGCTTCGTGGCCCGCAACGAGAAGCAGGTGGCGCTGTTGAAGCAGAACAGGAGCTATCAGGTGACGCTTGCCGGGGAGGCAGAGCGGGTCGAGCAGGTGGAAAATGTAACGGCGGTCCATCTGAGAAACGGAGAGGCAGTCAAGCGAAGGATTGCGGAGACGGACCTGATCACGACGGCGGTCGGGGAGTCGGGCTTGCCCCATATCGCGAAAGCGATCGCCGAAGGAATAGCCGTGCGGCTCCGGGAGAATGAACGGCCGCTTCAGGTGATCGCCTGCGAGAATGCGGTGAAGGGCAGCTCGAAGCTCAAAAAGTGGGTTTACTCGCATCTTAAGGAAGAGGAGCGGGAGCTCGCCAACCAGCGAGTCTCCTTCCCGAACGCAATCGTGGATCGGATTGTTCCTCCGCAGAGCGGGAGCGACTCGTTGGGCGTTCGGGTAGAGCCCTTCTGCGAGTGGGTGCTGGAGAGGGACCCCCTTAGTGCAGGGGCGGAGGAAATTCGCGGCGTCCGTTACGTCGATTCGCTGGAGCCTTATGCGGAGAGGAAGCTCTATACCGTGAACGTCGGCCACTGCGGGGCCGCCTACTTCGGCTACCTGGCCGGGTACCAGACGATTGGGGAAGCCCTGGAGGACACCTCGCTGCGTCAGAAGGTGGAGGGCGTTCTGGAAGAGACGGGAAGGCTTCTCGTGCACAAGTACAATTGGAATGCCGAGGAGCATCGTCGGTACATTCGCAAGTCGATGCAGCGTTTCGCGAATCCGAACCTCATCGACAAAGTGACGCGGGTCGGTCGTTCGCCGTTGCGCAAGACGGCGCCGGGAGACCGGCTCGTACGTCCGGCGATCCAGGCGGAGGGACTCGGCATGCAGGCACCGCTTCTGACGCAGCTGATCTCGGCGGCGCTCTTGTTCGATGACGAGAACGATCCAGAGGCGATGCAGCTTCAACGGCGCATTCGCGAGAACGGGGTGCGGGACGTCATCCGCAACCATATGGGCATTCGCGAGAATCAGCCTCTTCACTTCCGGATCGCGGAACAATATGAACGGCTGAAACGCAAGGCGGCGGACCGATAACGATAGGCGGCAGCGGCGCGGGAGCTCGGTGGCTCCCGGCGCCGCTGTCGTGTTATAGTGGTTCGAGACAAGATCGGAGCTGAGGCGAATGTTCTTATATGATAACGAAGCGATAAGACGGATTCGGGAGCTCTCGCCGAAGATGGAAGCGGCGGGTCGGATCGACGATTGGCTGCTAGAGCAAGTTTATGATGAGAGACTGTTCAAGCTGTTCGTCCCGAATGAATATAACGGAAGAATGACCCCTCTGCCGGAAGCGCTGAAGCTGTTCGAGCGAGCGGCCTGGGCGGACGGAGCCCTGGGCTGGCTAGTAACGATCGGCTCGGGCGGCGGCTTCTTCGCGGCGACGATTCCCGAGAGAGAAGCGAGAGCGCTGTTCTCCGGACGCGAAGCGGTGCTGGCGGGCAGCGGGCTCCCTACCGGGAAGGCGATCCCGGTCGAAGGAGGCTACCGGGTGAACGGACGCTGGCAGTTCTGCAGCGGCTCGACCTTCGCCAGCTTCTTCACCGCGAATTGCTTAATCGAGCGGGAGGGACAGCCGGACGAGATGCGCTCGTTCGCTTTCCGGCCGGAGCAGGTTGAGATCATCCGAGATTGGAACTCCTTCGGCTTGCGCGCGACCGCGAGCCATTCGATCTCCGTCGCGGATGCCTTCGTCCCGGCGGAGATGACGTTCGACATCGTGTCCGAGCCCCGATTCGAGGACGCGATCTACCGCTATCCGTTCCTCCCCTTCGCGCAGGTGAGCTTCGCGTCCGCTTCCTTGGGAATGTCGCGGCATTTTCTGGAGGAGTGCCGATTGTTCTTGGAGCAGAAGAGCGGGATCTGGCGGGAGAAAAATCCGGCGCGCTTAAAAGCCCTGGAGGATTGCCTCGGAGAGCAGGAACGGCGCCGGGAGGAGGCGTCGGAGGCGTTCTATCGGACGGTGGAAGCAACCTGGGCGGAATTCGAGGCGTCCCGGGAGCTCCCGGAGGAGAGCTGGAAGGAGATCAGCCGGGTGAGCCAAGAGGCGGCCGCGATCGCAAGAGCCGGCTCGGAGGCGATCTTCCCTCTGCTCGGAATGACCGCTCTTCAGCACGATCATCCGCTCAACCGCACGTGGCGGGATTTGCATACGGTGACGCAGCACTCGGTGCTGCTGCCGCTGCCGGAATAACGACAGAAGGGAAGCGCAAGCGGCTTGGCCGCCGTGCGCTTCCCTTCTTCTATTCCCGAGCCTGCTTATTTCTTCTTGGCGATGGAGAAAATGACCGTTTTGTTCGCGTTGTCGATCTGAACGTCCACGTTGTCGTCTCCGATCACCGTTTTCCTCGATTCGATCGTCTTGCCCGCCGCGACCTTCGTGCAGATGTCCGAGAACAGCTGGTTGAACGTCGAAGCGTTATAGCCGAACAGGTAGTTGCCGAACAGCTGCACCGCTTCCTGGTTGCGAGCGAACGTGCCTTCTCTCAAGCGGATCGTAATGCCGTACGTGTTGTACTGCGGGTCCAGCCAGAGCGTGGTCTCTTCCGTCGGTTCCTTCGCGCTCGCCGCCCGGTTCAGCACGCCGGCCTTCTCGTCCCCGTCCTTGAACAGGCGCAGCGTCGTCTCGAACAGGTCGTGGTTCGTTCCGCGCAGGGCGCCGGCTTGAGCCAGGATGTCGTAGGCCTTGTACATCCGTTGGTCCGGGAAGACGACGACCTTGCTTCCCCCGCCCGAGGTCGGCACGGCCCGCTCCAGGTTGTCGGCCGATACGGGGACCGCGATCCGGTTGGCCGGATGGGTTAGCCGGTCCAGAATGACGAGCGCCTGGGCCCTGGTGACGACGTCGCCGACTCCGAAGTAGCCGTTCGGGTAGCCTTGGATGATTCCCTTGGCCAGCGCTTCGCCGATGAACTTCTGCTCCCGGTCGCTAGCGCTGCGGATATCCCCGTAGGCGGAGGCGAGCTTCTGCCCGAATTGCTCATCCTCCAGATACTCGGTCTCCTTGAGCGTATAATAGATCACTTCCGCGACGTTCTGCCGGGTCATATCCGTCTGGAAATCGGAATAACGGCTCTTGTTCAGGAAGTTCAGGTCGCTGGCGACATCGATGAACGGCTTCGCCCAGTAACCGGTCGTGCTGGATTTGAAGTCGAAATAACGATAGTCCTGCTTCAGGATCGTCTGGTTCTCGGTGCTGAGCGAGCTCAGGAATTTCTGGCTCCAGTTGCGTTCTCCGTTGCTGTAAAGATCGGATTCGGAGACGATCAGCATCTTGATGAACTGATCGACCTGCACCGGAGCGTCGGGCCGGAACGTCCCGTCCGGATACCCGTCCAGAATGCCCTTCTTCATCATCTCGTTAATGGTCTTCTCGGCCCAATGGCCATGGATATCCTTGAAGGTCGTCGCTGCGGCGACGGTCGCTTGCGCGGCTTCCGCCGTTCCCGAATTCGGGACGAGCCCGTAAGCCGATAGTCCGCCTCCGATCACTGTCCATACCAGGATTGCCGCCGTCCATCTTCGCATGTGTATCCTCCCGTGTTCACAATCATGATTCCGCCTGATGGCCTTGCTCGAACCTTGGCAAGAAAGCGCTTAAGGCGTCGAGAAAAGCCGACAGATACAAGCTAATCATACTTGGAACGGGGTGAACAACGGGCGGGACGCCTAAACTGGCAGACTCCGGAAGTCTTGATTCGCATAGGCCTAATGGCCTGCAATCCGCGCGAGCCAAGGGGTTCGGCCTTATTGCCTAGTTTGCCGGGATTGCACGTATAGACTAGTCAGCCTATTGGATGGCCTATTGAAAATCCTATTGGGCGGCCTATTCGAATGCCTATTGTATCTCTTATTGAGTTGCTTATTGAATTGCTTATTGAATTACTTATTGATTGCCTATTGTTTGCCGGCTAGCTGCTCGAACAAGCCTCCATCGGCGAAGTGCTGGCTGTTCAGATCCTCCCAGCCCGTCAGGTTGTCGTCTACGGTGAGCAGGGTCCTCTCCGGGAAAAGGTTGGCGAACTGCTCGTTGACGGAGGCGAAGCGGGAACGGTAGTAGTGTCGGGAAGCGATGGTCTGCGCCCGCTCCGTGAACAAGTAATCGGCGTATCCGGCAGCCGCCTCGCGGACTCCGTGCTCGTCGGCGACGCGGTCGACCGTGGAGACGACCGGCTCCACCGTCAAGGTGACGGACGGCACGATCACTTCGATCTTGCCTTGGGCGGTCGTGTTCGCGAGGCGAAGGGCTTCGGCTTCCGTCGTCAGAAGAACGTCTCCGGTTCCCTGCTCCAGGAACTTCGCTTCCGAGGCCGCCAGATCGGCGTCCAGCTCCGCTGCATTCGCATAAATCGAATGGACGAGCTTCTTCGCCGCTTCCTCGTCTCCGTCCTTGTTGAGCGCATACGCCCATGCGCCGGCATAGCTCCAGCGGGCATCGGTATAGCTCTTCGGATCGGTCGCCACGAGCTTGATCCCCGGCTTGGCCAGATCCTCCCACTCCTTGATGCCGAGCGGATTGCCGCTTCGAACCGCGAAAGCGACCGTCGTGTAGTACGGCGAACTGATGTAGTCGTACCGCTGCTGCCAGCCTTCGCCGATGAGCCCCTTCGCCTGGATCGCATCGAGATCGGTGCCGACGCCGAGAACGGCCAGGTCGGCTTTAAGCTGGCCGTTATTGATGGCCTCGAGCTGTTTGGAGGAAGGGGCGGCCGACTGCTCGATGCTGACGTCTTGTCCGGTGTTTTCTTTCCAATAGGAAGTGAAATCCGCGTTCAGATCTTTATACAGATCGTCCGTACCGTCCGTGGAGGCGATCAGCAGCTTGGCGGGCTTGCTGTAATCGGAGGAGGGAATCGCTTCGGATGGCGCTGCATTCCCCCCTTTATCTCCGTTGGCGGAGGAGGAGCAGCCGGACAAGGCGATGGATAGGGCGATAAGAAGGAATGCGGCGGCGCGGCGGCCCGGGTGCCGGTTTGTTGTGCGGTTCTTGCGGTAAGACAGAGGTGAATAAAGCATAAGGAAGCTCCCCTTTGTATGAATTCTTTTAAATCCGATTGGATTTCTATAATTTGGTGAGATTGTAGCAATCGGGCGAGGAGGATGTCAATTGGAAAGTGTAAAATAAAAGGTAAAATAAATGTTAAAACATAGTTGACGGGTATGAATAATGTGATATATGATGGGCACACGAGTTACGAATGCCATAGCAGCCGACCGGATCGCCGGAGGCCACGATTAGCACAGCCCGCTCCCGGGCTTCTCTGATCGCGGCCTCTTTGTCATTCCTCGGCTGCCCAAATCTCAATTGAAGAGGGAGATCACCGGTATGAAGAGATCGATTCGCCTGTTAATCCTGATTGTCCTAGCTTTCGCCATGACGACAACCAGCGCTTTCGCCGCGGTGTCCAAGAAGCAGGAGAAGAAAAGCGTAAGCCTGCTGAACGTGTCCTACGACCCGACTCGCGAGCTGTACGTCGATTACAACGCCGCCTTCGCGAAGTACTGGAAGAAGAAGACGGGCCAGACGGTTACCGTCAAGCAATCCCACGGAGGCTCGGGGGCTCAAGCTCGCGCGGTCATCGACGGCCTGCAAGCGGACGTCGTTACGCTCGCTCTCGAATATGACGTGACGGCTATCGAGAAGAAGGGGCTGATCGACAAGGGCTGGCAGAAGCGCCTCGCCAATAACAGCGCTCCTTATAAGTCCACTATCGTATTCCTCGTGCGTAAGGGCAATCCGAAGAAGATCAAGGACTGGAACGATCTTATCAAGCCGGACGTCTCGGTCATTACGCCGAACCCGAAGACTTCGGGCGGAGCTCGCTGGAACTACCTGGCCGCATGGGCCTATGCTCTGAAGCAGAACAAGAACAGCGAGGACAAAGCGAAGGAATTCGTTAAGAAGCTGTACGAGAACGTTCCGGTTCTGGATACGGGAGCGCGCGGTTCGACGACAACGTTCGTCGAGAAGGGAATCGGCGACGTGCTGCTGGCATGGGAGAACGAAGCGTACCTCGCCAAGAAGGAATACGGAGACAAGTTCGAGATCGTGACTCCTTCGCTCAGCATTCTGGCGGAGCCGACGGTAGCGGTCGTGACGAAGAACGTCCAGAAGCATGACACCCGCGAAGTCGCGACGGCTTATCTGGACTACCTCTATACCGAAGAAGGACAGCGGATTATCGCGAAGAACTTCTATCGTCCGATCAACCAGAAGGTCGCGAAGGATTACGAGAAGCAATTCCCTAAGCTGAATCTGGTCACGATCAAGGACTTCGGCGGCTGGGATAAAGCGCAAGCGACCCACTTCGCGGACGGAGGCACCTTCGACCAGATCTATCTGAAGAAGTAACGCCAGAAGCGAAGCGCAAGCGATCGATCCCTATAATCCATTAAAGGTGGTATCCGATATGTCCTCCATTCGCACATCCATTCCTCGTTTGGCAGCCCTCGCCCTGGCGGCGGCTCTGGGATTCCAGACCCTCTTGCTCGGGGCGGCGCCGTCGGCGTCCGCAGCCGTTAAGCCGATCTCGCTCACGGTGGACGGATCCGTCGTCGACGGAAGCTCTCTCCTCGTCCGGAACGGAGTCGCGCTCCTTCCGCTGACCGCGATTCCTTCGGCATTCCAGGCGACGGCTAAATACAGCGAGACGAATCAGACGATCTCGATCAAGCAAGGCCCGAGACTGATCATCCTGCAGATCGGCTCGAAGACGGCCAAGGTGAACGGAGTGAAGACGGTCTTGTCTGGCGCACCCGTCCTCATCGAGAACGCCGTTTACGTTCCCGCCCGCTTCGTCGTGGAAGCTCTCGGCGGCAAGCTGGATTGGAACGCCGGCTCTTCGAGCTTTGAGTGGAACACTCAGCTGCACGCGATCGACCGGGATGGCTACACTTCGTTCATCAACACTTACGGCGAGACGCTGTTCTCCGTCAAAGGAGAGGCAAGCGACTTCAGCGAAGGGTTCGCCTTAGTCAAGCAAGGGGATCTCTACGGTTATCTCGACAAGAGCGGCAAGCTCGCCATCGAGCCTCAGTTCTCCGAAGCTTATGACTTCTCGGACGGTCTTGCCCTGGTCGTGAAGGATGGCGTCTCCTCTTATATCGATCGGACCGGCGCGGTCGCGCTGACGCCGAAATTCGACGAGCTGTACGATTTCTCGGAGGGGCTTGCTCTCGTTCGCTCCGGAGACAGCTTCGGGTACATCGACAAGACCGGCAAGCTGGTGATCCCGGCCAAGTACGAGGACGGCTTCTACTTCTCCGAGGGCTTGGCGGCGGTCCAGGTGGACGGAAGCTACGGCTACATCAACAAGCAGGGAGCGCTGGTGATCCAGCCGATCTATCACAATGTCTCGGACTTCAAGGGAGGCCTCGCTCTGGTGCAGAAGCTGGAGACGACGCCGGGCGAGGTCGTGGACGAATCCGAGGGAATCTTCGGCTACCTGAGCCCGAACGGCGTGTTCAAGATCCCTGCCGAGTACGCGAAGGCGTTCCCGTTCAGCAACGGTCTCGCCGCCGTGGAGGTAGAGGGCGCGATCCGGTACCTCGACAAGACCGGGGCGGTCGTTCTGCAGACGGAATACTCGGATGCCGGCAACTTCAGCGAGGGCTTGGCTTCCTTCGGCGAAGACGGCAAATACGGTTACTTCAACAAGAAGGGCGATGTCGTGATCAAAGCGGGCTTCGACGTTGCGGATGACTTCTCCGGCGGCCTCGCGCATGTCATCTCCGGCGATGAGGAGGGCTACATCAACACCCGCGGCGATTTCGTCGCGAAGTGGAAGTACGTGGCCCCGGTCGAGGACGATAAGGCTTCGGCATAATCGAGCGTGTCAAAGGAAGAACCCCCATCTCTCGTGTTCGTGCGAGGGTGGGGGTTCTTCCTTGTTCTTGAGGAGTGCAGAGCGGTAGGCGGAAGAAGGTAACCAGACTGCGCACATGGGCAGGGATGCCCGGCGGAGGCGGAAGAGGGTAACCAGAATACGCACATAGGTGGGAATGCGCGGCGGTAGGCGGAAGAAGGTAACCAGAATACGCACATAGGTGGGAATGCTCGGCAGTAGGCGGAAGAAGGCAATCAGGCTACGCACATTGGTGGGAATGCGCGGCGGTAGGCGGAAGAAGGTAACCAGAATACGCACATAGGTGGGAATGCGCGGCGGTAGGCGGAAGAAGGTAACCAGACTGCGCACATGGGCGGGATTCGAGTACGCATGGCGGGTACAGGTGAGTAACAACGACTCAACTGAAGCGCCGATAGGGGCGAGGAGGGGGCAAGGTGAGTAGACATTACACAAGTGGGTGCCCACGTGGCTGCATGGCGGGTACAGATGAGTAACCACGACTCAACTGAAGCGCCGATAGGGGCGAGGAGGAGGCTAGGTGAGTAGACATTACACAAGTGGGTGCCCACACGACTGCATGGCGGGTACAGGTGAGTAACAACGACTCAACTGAAGCGCCGACAGGGGCGAGGAGGAGGTTAGGTGAGTAGAAATTACTCAAGCGAGTGCCCACACGACTGCATGGCGGGTACAGGTGAGTAACAACGACTCAACTGAAGCGCCGATAGGAGCGAGGAGGGGGCTAGGTGAGTAGAAATTACTCAAGTGAGTGCCCACACGACTGCATGGCGGGTACAGGTGAGTAACCACGACTCAACCGGAGCGCCGATAGGGGCGAGGAGGAGGTTAGGTGAGTAGAAATTACTCAAGTGAGTGCCCACACGACTGCATGGCGGGTACAGATGAGTAACAACGACTCAACTGAAGCGCCGACAGGGGCGAGGAGGAGGTTAGGTGAGTAGAAATTACTCAAGTGAGTGCCCACGCGACTGCATGGCGGGTACAGATGAGTAACAACGACTCAACTGAAGCGCCGACAGGGGCGAGGAGGAGGTTAGGTGAGTAGAAATTACTCAAGCGAGTGCCCACACGACTGCATGGCGGGTACAGATGAGTAACCTCGACTCAACCGGAGCGGCATTGGGAGATTATGCGTGAGGCAGGAGGCTTCGCCGACAGCATTGCAGTCGCAATTAGGGGAGACAGCCTCGCCAAGGCAAGTCGCCAACGACAAAACAGGCTGAGCCAAGGTCGTAAGACCCGGCTCAGCCTTAGCAATCAAATCATTAGAAGCTCGCGAATCTCCTGCTCGGTGATGGCGGACAGTCCCTCTTCGCCAGGCTGGATGACCTCGGCGATGAGGTCCGTTTTGCGCTTCTGCAGCTCGACCATTTTCTCCTCGATCGTACCTTGGGTGACCAGCCGGATGACCTGCACGACGTTCTTCTGCCCGATCCGGTGCGCCCGGTCCGCGGCTTGCTGTTCGACGGCCGGGTTCCACCAGAGGTCGTAGAGAATGACGGTGTCCGCTCCGGTCAGGTTGAGGCCGGTTCCGCCCGCGCGAAGCGAGATCAGGAAGATGTCCTGCTCCCCCGAATTGTAGCGTTCGCACAGCTCGACTCTCTCCTGCGAAGGGGTCGATCCGTCCAGATAGAAGCAGCTCAGGCCGCGCAAGGCGAGTTCCTCGCGGATGATGTTCAGCATCGAGGTGAACTGCGAGAAGATCAGCATTCTTTTCCCGGAGCCTAGAGCTTCCTCCACGATCTCGAGCAATTGTTCGAGCTTGCCGGAATCCCCCTCGTAATTCTCCAGGAACAAGGCAGGGTGGCAGCACAGCTGGCGAAGCCGGGTGAGTCCGGCAAGAATCTTCATCCGGCTCTTCTGGAAGCCTTCGGTCTGCAACTGCATCAAAGTCTCGGCTTGAATGCGCGCCAGATAGGCGACGTAGAGCTTCTTCTGCTCCTCGGTAAGCTCCGACATCTGCAACGTCTCGATCTTGTCCGGCAGCTCCTTCAGCACATCGGACTTCATCCGGCGGAGAATAAAAGGCCGGACGCGCTTCGCGATCGCTTCGCGCGACAGCTCGGAGAACGCCCTCCGGCTCCCGAACAGCTCCGGGAACACGGCATCGAACAGCGACCACAGCTCGTCGAGCGAGTTCTCAATCGGGGTTCCCGTCAGCGCGAAGTGGTATTTCGCCCTTAGCAGCTTGACGGCTTGGGCCGTCTGTGTCGCATGGTTCTTGATCGCCTGAGCCTCGTCGAGAACGAGGGAATGGAAGTGCTGCTTGGCGTACAGCTCCATATCCCGGCGAAGCAGCGGATACGAGGTGATCAGCACGTCCACCTGCCCCAGATCGTCCAGAATGCCGCTTCTCTCCTGCTTCGCTCCCGCGGCGATAACGGCATTGAGGTCGGGGGCGAACTTCGCGATCTCGTTCTTCCAGTTATAAATAAGCGAAGCCGGCGAGACGATCAGGACCGGCAGGCCGCTCTCGCGGATGTTCTCCCGCTCCGACTCGATGAAGGCGATGCCCTGAAGCGTCTTGCCCAGCCCCATATCGTCGGCGAGAATGCCGCCGAAACGGTAATGGCCGAGCGTCTTCATCCATTGGAAGCCGAACTTCTGATATTCGCGGAGGATCGGGTCAAGCTCCTCGGGGACGGCAAAATCCAGATTGTCCGGATTGCGCATGTTCTCCAGGAGCAAGCGAAGGGAGCGCCCGAACTTCACGTAATTCCCCCGCGGCTTCGAGTCCATCAGGGAGAGGCCGCGGACGACGGAGAGGTCGAGCCGGGAGCCCTTGATCTCGGAACTCCGAAGCTCCATCTCGTCCATGAGGCTCGCGATCTCCCGGAAGCTCTCGTCCTCCAGGGAGAGGAAGCCTCCGCTGGCCAGGCGGTAATAGGATTTTTTCTCGACGAGGTTCCTCAGAATGGACTGGATCTCTTCCTCGTCGATGCCTTCCATATCGAAGCGCACTTCCAGCCATTGGGTCATCGGGTCGACGTCGAGAGTAAGTCTCGGAGGAGCAAGCGGCTGCTGCAGCGCCTCTCTCATCACCGATGTAGAAGCGACCTCCATCAGCTTCTCTAACTGAGGGAGCAGACGGAATTGGAACCGGTAGATCTCGTCTTCGTCGTCGAGATACAGCTCGCTTCCGTTGTACTTGAAGTCCGCCATCTCGATCAGGGCCATGATTCGGCTCTCCGTCTCGACGTCGCGGAGCAGAATCCGATCTTCGCTCGTGCGCCGGCCTCGCTCCGGCTTCATCGGATCGATTCGGATATCGCCGTACTCGTACGTGAGGCGGGCGAGCAGCCGGCTGTTCACCCAATCCAGATCAAGCTTCGCATGCAAGCGAGGGCTGATGATCCGGTCGGAGACGGCTTGCGCGATCACGACCTCCCCCATGCGCTTCAGGCCGGGGATGACCCGATCCATGAACGGTTCGATCTGCGCGGGGGGAATCAGGACCTGCTTCAAGGACTTGTAGGCGAACATTCGCTTCAGTTCGTCGAGCCGGCGCATGGTCGCTTCATCCATGGGATACAGGACGGCATCCGCGGCGACATAGCCGTAGGTGTCCATGACCTGAACGTGGTCCAGGCCATGGATATCGAGCTGATAGCCGTCCCCCATCGACGGATTGATCTGGAACTCCAGCGGAAGCGGTTCGTCGGAGACGTGAATGCTCTCCGATTCGCGCATGCCTTGTTCGAACCGAACCCTCGCATGGCGGAACAAGGGAAGCAGCTCTTCCCAAGCCATCGGAGGCAGAATCAGGGCCCGATCCTGTTGGAGGGAGAAGCCGCCGACGGCGCTGCGGAAGGCTTCCCGGTAGGCCGCCTCGCTGCGTACGATGCGGATCAGCTGGCGCACGATCGCTTCATCCTCCGGACGGAAGCGATGGAAGGAGGGATCGTAGGTAAACAGCTTGGCGAAGGCGTAAGGGAGCTGCTGCTCGATTTTCCCCAGGAATTCCTTGATCTTCTGCACGATATAAAGCCGCTTGGGGCCGACCTTCATCTCGATGGCGAAGAGCGGAGAACGGGTATTCTCCAAGACGATTCGGCAGGTGAATTCCGTATCCAGATAGACGGCTTGGTCGGCAGGCTCTTCCGACTCGCCCGGGGAGGCGAGAGGGGCGTCGAACAGCGAGATCATATTCTTCGTGAATTGAACGTCGCGGCTGCTGAACGCGGGGGGCTCGGCTGGCCGGACGGCCGGAGCTTGGGCTTCTTGCGGTTCTTGGGCCTTCTGCTCGTTATAGAGATGGATCAGAACGGCGGCGATATGCTTGCAGAAGTACTGGGAGTGGCGCGCTTCGCAGTCGCATCGCGCGTCCTCGATCCCCGAATTGTCCATGATGATCCGCACCGTGTATCTCGTGCTTCCCCATACATAGGCATCGAATCTTCTGTCGGCCTCGTTGAAGTTCACCTCCATGACGCGGTGAGCTTCGTAATACTTGAGTCCTCGTTCATAAGCAATCTGGCCGCACAGCAGCTTGATCTGCTGAAGCGATAACGAACGGCTCATGCGGAGGTTCCTTCCTCGCCCGCTAACTTAATAGCGATTGTTTATTAATATTTCATTATACCACAGAGTTGTAGGGATAAACGAAAGGGAGAGGAGGGGGTGGCGTGGCCGGGGAGACGGCGCCGCTGAGGGAGCCTCTTAGGGACCGCGGATGAATCTTTCAAGTTCGCGGTTTTCTAGTCCATTCCGTCCAGGAAACCGCATAACGGGTCCTTTCGGGCTATCGATCGGAGGAAGGGCTTGTTGTATCATGGAAATAAATGTCTGACTAGGCGGGGAAAACGGAAATGGAGAGAACCAAGGTTCGCATCCTGCAGAATCTGCAAGACACTTACAGCGCGGCGTACCGGTTGTCCATATTAGCGGTAGATGGGCAAGGCGCGCCTCTGACGAAGCCTTCTCTGTCCGAGAGCGGGGAGGCGCTGGCCCGCCTGATGTCCCACGCGGAGGAATATGACCTTCGCGATGCTCTAAGGAGGCTGGCTCCTTACGTAAAAGACATCCAAGCGGTCACGAGGTACGACTACGAGACTTTCCTGAACATGAAGTACATCGTCGCTCCCCTTAAGCTTCCCGGCGGCTCGAACGGCACGATCTGGGCGGGACCGTGGCTCGACGACAGCCAGCGAGGATCGGGACTCCTTCGCAAGAGCGAATTTTACTCTCTGCCGGAAGGAATCGAGAAGACGCTGGAGGCGATTCCTTCGGCGCAAAGCTCTTTCTCCGCGGGGATGATGGAGAAGATCGGGGAGCTGGCGGAGGCCGCTGCGGCAATCCTGCAGCCGAATGAAGAGAGGGAGCATTGCTCCTCGGAGGAGCTCGAGCATCTGCAGGCGGTCGGCCGATGGACTTCCCCTTCCTTTGCCGCAGCCGGCGTGAACGAAGAGGAGGTTCTTCGGCTCGCGCTTCAGACGGCGGGGCTGGGCCTATCGGGCTTCGCGAGAAAGAAGGAGCATGAACGCTTCGAGATCGAATCGGTCGTCGGGGACGAACTCGGAGCGGCGCTGATCGGACAGTCTTTCCATTCGGGGGAAGGCTGCCTGGGCCATGCGGCTCTCATGCAGAGAAGAACGGCATGGGAACATACCTCGGGCATATCGAACGGAGGCCTGTTCTCGAAGGCCGGCTCCGAGCCGCAATGGATCGTCGGGTATCCGATTATCGTCCGGGAGGAGGTTCGCGGGGTGTTGTTCGGCGCCGAATGGTCGGCTCGCCGGCCGTCCCCGGCCGCTCTGGAGATGCTTCAGCTCATCGCGAATCAATGGGGAGATCGCCTCCATCGCGCCGAGCAGCAAGAAACGCAGAAGAAGCAGGCCTTGCTCGTGGCCATGCTGAATGAAGTCCATTATTCCATAGCCGAGATTCCGGACCTGAGACGGATTCTTACCGTGATGGTGGAGACCATGCACAAGCTGACGGGAGGAGCGTTCAGCAGCATCGTTCTCTTCAACGAACCGGGGAAGACGGCGGAAGCGCAGATCGTCTCTAGGGGACTAAGATCGGATCAGACGGCTTGGTACGCCGCCGAGACATCGGAGCGTTATCACCGAATGAACGCATGGCTGGGACAGAGGGGACGAACTCCGATCTTCCGCCAGACAAGCTGGGGAGAGCCGGTGATGGAGATTCCCTTCTGCTACGGCAGGAAAATAACGGGGGTTCTATCCATCGGCAAGTCGGAGAGGGACGCCCAGGAGTCCGACCGGTTCTTCTTGTCCGCTCTGGCTATGATCGGGGAGCTGCGGCTGTTCGAGCTGCAGCAGATGGAAGCCCGGGCGAATCGAAGCTACCTCGAGATTCTCAGTTACTCCCTCTCCTATTGGGACCCGGAAGGCTATTCGCCGTTCCTTAGGAAGCGCGAGCTTCTGTCCGCTCTCTGCGGCAAGCTGGGATTCTCGCCGGCTGCCTCCGATCTTATCGATCAAGCCTACAAGATCAGCCGATACGATCCCGCCTTCCTCTGGGAAACGATCCCCTGGCATTCCGACGCCATCGGGCTGCTGGAGGAAGCGCTGGGCATCCTGGAGTATCGAGGCCAAGCGGATGCTTACCTGGAGTTCGGCTTCAGCCAGGAAGCCCAAGCTCTGGCTCTCGTTCTGGATCCGCTCCAAGACGCGGGGCAGGAGGCAGCGGACCCCTCCGTTCAATCGGTCGCGCTCGGCATCCGGCTCGTGTTCGAAGAGCTGCTGGAGGAACAGGTTCCGAGCGTGAGCCATGTCGCCATCGGGCGCGATCCCGATGCGTGCAAGGGAGACGAGCTCGATTACGCTTCTCTAACGATGCGGGAGAGGGAGGTTCTGGAGCTTCTGATTCAGGGATGCACCAACCAGGACATCGCGGAGAAAATGTACATCAGTTCCCATACGGTGAAGAATCATCTGACCAAAATCTACATGAAGCTTGGAGTTGCCGATCGAACTTCCGCCATGATTAAGCTTCTTAAGGCCTAAGTTTCGCGACCCTGAAGAGGCGTGGAATTCTAATAAGAAAGTCCCATAAACCGTCTCGATAAGTCCGAATGGACTATGGGGGCGGTTTCTCTTTTTTCCCGACGCGGGATAAGAAAGCCCTATTCCTACTGGAAAATATTCCTGTTCTCCATAAAGGCAAATAAGAAGGGCTGAGGATAGGAAGATGAGCCTCTTTATTAGCATAATTAAGAGGATTTGGGATTTGCACGGAAAAAACAGACATCCGAACTAGGACCGGTGGAAGAGGAAGGTGGACAGCAAGTGCATCATGATGCCATGTCTGAGTATCTAGGACTATTCCTGGATGAGTTGGATGAGCAGCTTCAGATTCTGGATGAGCGTCTGCTCGAGCTGGAGAGGGATTCCGTTCAGCCGCATACGATCGGAACGATCTTCCGGGCGGCTCATACGCTGAAGGGCTCCTCGGCGGCGATGGGGCTGATCCGGATCAAAGAATTGACCCATCAGATGGAGAACATCTTCGATCTGATGCGCGGCGACCGGTTGAAGGCCAGCCAGACGCTGATGAATGTTCTGTTCGAATGCGTGGACGAGATCAAGGCGATGAAAACGGACATTCAAGCGGGCAAAGGGGAGAACGAACGGGATATCGGCGATTTGTTGGGCAGGCTCGCACCGTTCCTGCATCCATCGGCGACCGGTGAGACGGATGAACCGAATGCGAAGGCCTCAGCGCCGAGCGAAGCGGAGGCCAACACGCTGGAGGGTCCCGGCGTCGCGATCGACAGCTTCCATAGCAAGGCGATTTACCACGCGTGGGAGAAGGAATTCCAAGCCTTGCGAATCCGCGCCGAGTTCATGCCCGACGAAGCGTTCGCTTATGCCCGCGCGTTGGTCGTGAACAACGTGATGGATGAGCTGGGGGAAGTCATCGCGACCTATCCGACGTCCGAGGAGCTGGCGGATTCGAATGCCGAGTTCGGCTACGTCGAATTCCTTCTGCTCACGGAAGAGAAGGAGGAGGCCGTCAGCCAGAAGCTGTCCCAAATCTCGCAGATGGGTCCGATTCAAGTGAGAGCGATCGAACGGTCGGAGCTTGCCCCGGACCAAGCGCAACGCAAGCTGCGAGGAGCGGAATCCGCGCCGGGGGCGGCGGCTGCCGAGTCGAAGGCGGCAAGAAGCGGGCAGACGGTGCGGGTCGACGTCGAGCGGCTGGAGAAGCTGCTCAACCTGGTAGGAGAGCTGCTCATCGACAACACGCGCCTGCATGAGGTCCGCAAGAGGCTGTACGAGCAATACGGCGAACAGCCGGACATCAACGACCTTGGCGATATCGCCCATCAGATCGATAAGGTAATCGGCGAGCTGCAGGACGGCATGATGAAGACGCGGATGCTGCCGATCGAACAGCTGTTCAACCGTTTCCCGCGAATGATGCGGGACGTGGCCCAGCAGGTCGGCAAGGAATTCAACTTCGTGATGGAAGGCAAAGAAACGGAGCTGGACCGGACGCTCATCGAGGAGATCAGCGATCCGATTATCCATATTCTGCGCAATTCGGCGGACCATGCGATCGAGCCGCCGGAGGAGCGCCAGCTTCTCGGCAAGCCTAGGCAAGGCACGATCGTTCTGAAGGCTGCCCATCAAGACAATCAGATCGTGATCTCCATCTCGGACGACGGCAAGGGCATCGATCCGGCGAAGATCAAGGCGGCTTCCGTGGCCAAGGGGCTTATTACGCAAGCGGAGGCCGATAAGCTGTCGGATCAGGAAGCGGTGCGGCTGATCTTCCGTTCCGGCGTATCGACGGCGAAGCAGGTCACGGATCTGTCGGGACGCGGAGTCGGCATGGATATCGTAAGGGCGCATATCGAGCGCTTGAACGGTCTGGTGGACATCGAGACGAAGGTCGGCAGAGGAACGACGTTCACGATCAAGCTGCCGCTTACCCTGGCGATCATTCGTTCCTTGCTGGTCGGAGTCGAGGAGCACTCGTTCGCGCTGCCTCTCGTCAACGTCGTCGAGATCGTGAGACTGGAGCCGGAGCAGCTGCAGAATCTGCAAGGGCAAGAGGTATGCGTCATTCGGGGCTCCGTCTTCCCGCTTATTCGCTTGTCGGACAAGCTTGGGCTTGGAAAAAGGAAGGATACCGTCTCCGAAGGAAGGCCGCTGGTCGTCATGATCGGCGTAGCGGAGAAACGGGTCTGTCTCGCGGTGGATCGGACCATCGGTAACCAAGAGATCGTCATCAAGTCGCTTGGCAGCTACGTGGGCCAAGTGCCTTATCTGGCAGGGGCAACCCTGCTCGGAGACGGACGAATCGGCTTGATTCTGGACGCCGCGTCGTTCTGCCGCGAGGATCACTTGGACTTCCAGCAAGAAGAGGAACTGCAGGACGCCGAAGCGGCGATCGCGGGAAGCGAGGAGCAATATGTCTCCTTCCGCATGGAGCGGGAGCAATACGCCATACGCGCCGGCAAGGTTCGGGAGATCATCACGGCGCCTTCGCTGTCTACGATCGCGGCTTCTCCGAACGGCGTCATGGGCATGATCCATCTGCGGGGCCGGACCGTGCCGGTCATCGATCTGAGCCGCGGCTTGGGTCTTGGCCCGCGGTCGAGGCAGGATTCATCCAGAATCATCGTGATGGAGCTGGACGGGCAAGAGCTCGGCATCTGGACGGACGAGATCGGGGAGATTCTTCGAATCGGGAAGAAAGCGATCGAACCGGCCCAAGAGGTTCTGCCTACCGTGCAGTCCGACTGGATCGAAGGGGTTTATCACGATGGCGGGCAAATGATCATTCTGCTCGGAATCGACAGAAGGCTGCCGGGCATGGATGGTTCTCTCACGATTAGAGAATCGTTGTTGTCCTTCTGATGGACACCCGCCTTTATCTCGCTATAACCGATAACTAATCTTACAGGCACAGAAGGGGTGCGCACCATGAAGATGACGATTCGCAAGAAACTGTTAGGAAGCTTTATTATCGTATTGGCTCTGATGGTCGTAATTACAGGTCTTTCTCTCATGCAAATGAACAATATCGGCAGCAATTCCAAGGAAGTTCGGGACAGATGGATGCCGGTCATGTCGAACATGTCCAAGTTTACTCCATCGGTCATCGAGGCGCGCAGGATCGTGCTACAGATCGCCGTGGAGACGAATCCGGAAGAAAAGGCGACTCTGAAGCAATCCCTCGATTCCACGCTTACGGGGATCCAGAGCTTGCGGAAGGAACTGGAATCGCTGATACAGAGCCCGGAAGCCAGGGAAGTCTACAGCTCCTTCAGCAAGGACTACGACGTTTACAATGAGTCCATTCCCGCTATCGTCGAAGCGGCGATGAAGTCCGACAACTCGGACGAAGTGACTAATCTGCTGGCCCAGACGCAATCCAACTACACCAATGCCATGGCTCAGATCGGACAACTTCTCACGACCGCTATTACCAAGTCTACGGCGGCCACGAACGATTCGGTCGATGCGGTCAATTCCAGCCGATTGATCGTCCTGATTCTAAGCGCCGTGGCGATCGCTCTCGCCCTGATTCTCGGCTTGTGGATCTCGCAGCTTATCTCCGCGCCGCTGCGCAGGATCGCCGAGCTGCTGAAGAAGGTGGCGACGGGCGATCTGACGGAGAAGTCGACGATCCGCCTGAAGGACGAGATCGGGCAGGTATCCGATTCCGTCAATGAGATGATCGACAACCTTCGCATGCTCGTCGGCAACCTCTCTACTTCTTCTCACAACGTGGCGGCCGCTTCGGAGCAGATCTCCGGCTCCTCCCAAGAGATCGCCAGCAGCGTGATGGACCAAGCGAGAAACGTACAGAGCATTAACGAGCTCATTCGCGAGTTGTCCAGGGCTATCGAATCCGTCGCAAGAAGCGCGGAGGAAGCGGCTTCTCTGTCCGACAGCACCCGCCAAGGAGCGGTCGAAGGCGGCAAGGTCGTCGGGGAATCCCTGCAAGCGATGGACCAAGTGGGGGATGCGATGTCCCATCTGAGAGAGGATTCCGACAAGATCGGCGACATTCTCGAGGTCATCGCGGACATCGCCGAACAGACGAATCTGCTGGCCCTGAATGCGGCTATCGAAGCGGCTAGAGCGGGAGAGCAAGGCCGCGGATTCGCGGTCGTCGCGGACGAGGTTCGCAAGCTTGCGGAGAGAAGCTCTTCGGCCACGAAGCAGATCGGCTCCATTATCAAGGGAATGCAGAGCAACACGATCCATAGCGTGGAAGCGGTAGAGAAGGCCGTCCTGCTGTCCCGCCGCACCGGAGAAGCGTTGGACGGCATTATCGCCAGCGCCAACGAGACGGCGCAGCAGGTGGCGGAGATCGCAGCGGCAAGCGAAGAGCAATCGGCCCAGTCGGAAGACGTCCTGCATTCGATCGAGACGATCTCGGCAGCCAGCGATCAAGTAGCGGCCGCTTCGGAGCAAACCTCGGCTTCGACGGTATCCCTGGCTCACCTGGCGGAAGAACTGCAGAAGAACGCGCTGGCGTTCAAGCTGTAAGCGGAAGGCGAGGAAGACGCGATGAGCGCAACGACCGATCAATACGTGAAGCTGGAGGTCGCCGGCCAGCGGTATGCGATTCGAATCGAAGAGATCGGCGAGATCATCAAGCCTCAGCATGTTACGGCGATTCCCGGAAGCAAACCGCATATTCTGGGGGTCACCAACGTGCGGGGGAACATGGTGCCGATCGTCAGCTTGAGGTATCAGATGGGGATCGAGGAGACGGAGATGACTTCCATGGCAAGAATTATCGTCGTCGATCACCGCGGAGAGCAAGTAGGGGTAAAGGTGGACGGAGTGTCGCAAGTCGTTCAATTGACTTCGGTGCAGCCCGCCGAGGGAGCGCAAGCGATGAGGGACGGCTTCAACTGCGAAGGAATCGGACACACGGAAGAAGGCCTGCTCGGCATCCTGAGTCTATCCCGCATATTGGAGGGACAAGCATGGCTCGAATCCTGATCGCCGACGACGCGCCGGTCATGAGAGAGCTGCTCTCGTCCCTCTTGATCAGAGGCGGTCACGAGATCGTCGCGGAGGCCGGCAACGGCCTGCAGGCCGTGGAGCTCTATGTTCGGCACCGGCCGGAACTGTTGACGATGGACATCTCCATGCCGGTAATGGACGGAATCACCGCGATTAAGCAAATTCGAGAGGTGAATCCGGAGGCGAAGATCATCATCTTCTCCGCTCTCGGGCAGCAGTCGATGATTGCCGAAGCGATTCGCGCGGGCGCGTGGGATTTCGTCACCAAGCCGTTCTATGAAGGCCGGGTGTTGGACGTCGTGTCGAAGGCGCTTGCTCATTCTTAATATTCAACGGCAGCAGCCACGCCGCTAGCAGCGGCAGGCGGCTGCTTTTTTTGTTATTCGGAATGCCATAAATTTCACGCTCGTCTATTTCGGAATAACCTCCGCAAAGCTTCTTTAGCGTCCGGAGGACGCCGCAGGCGTTTTTGCTTGCGTGGAATAATTTCCTTCCTTTTCCTCCATATTATCATTAACTCGCGCGTCGCCGCGCGTGCCTATCTTGAGAGAAAGGCGGGAGCCGTCATGCAGGCCACAAGCCAGCAGCAGCTTGCATCAGCGGTCATTCTATTTCAGTTGGGAAGCTCTCCGCTGTTTCTTCTTGCCGGACCGGCCAAGGGGGATGCTTGGATCGCGGTGTTCGTCGGAATGCTGGCCGGGGCGGTGCTTCTCCTAACGGCGACGCTGCAGATTTACCGCAAAGAACCGAACCTGTCGCTGATCGAGCTTCTGCCGAAGTATTTCGGCCGCGTGCTTGGAACGGCGATCGCCCTCGCCTACATTTTTTATTTCACTTATAAATCCGTGCGCAATGTCAGGGAATTCGGCGATCTGTTGAATGCATTCCTCCTGCCCAATACGCCGCTTGTCTTCCTTTTGTTCATGGTAGTGCTTCTCTCGGCTTACGCCGTGTATCATGGCGCGGACGTTTTTTTTAGGCTGACGGAGCTGGTCCTTCCTTGGATCGTATTCTTCTACGCGTTGGTTATCTGTTTCGTGCTGTTAACCAATCTGGTTCACCTTGAGAACATGGAGCCGGTGCTGGAGCGAGGACTGAAGCCCGTCGTTGCCGCAGCCTTGCCGGAGCTTATCTCTTTCCCTTTCGGAGAGATGGTGCTGTTCCTCATGTTCTGGCGAATGACCGATTCGGTATCCCGAACCTTCCGCACGACGATTATGGCATTCCTCTTCGCGGGACTGTTTCTCGTCATCGCCAATGCTCTGATCCTATCGGTGCTGGGCAAGATGTCTTTCTTTACCGTGATTCCCCTGCTGCAGATGACAAACCTCATTAACGTCGGAGGAATCGTGGAGAGGCTGGATCCCATTATCCTTCTTTTGTTGTTCACGGGGGTTTATCTGAAGCAAACGGCTTATTTCCTGGGAGCGGTGCTTGCTTTGTCCCAGCTCTCCGGAAGCAAGTGGAGAAGGTGCATCCCGCCGATCGGCATTCTTATTTTCGCCGGAGCGCTTGCTTTCCGCAGCTATATGGAACAAGTGAGGATCGGGTTTAAGCTGAACCTCAATTATCACTTTCCGATCTTCCAGATCGTCATTCCTTATCTGATCTTGGCCGTTATCCTGATTCGATCCTTCAAATCCCGAAGAGCGGAGAACTAATGGTATGAGATGGTTTGGGCAATTGCTTCCTTTCTTCCGTTCCTCAGGCCGCTCCCAACAAGGCCGGCGGAAGGCGCAACACTCGTCCTCCGGAGCCGGGCAGGGTCCTGCCCGATCCGCTGATCTGAATGCCGCGCTGTCCCGAAGCTTGAAGAAGAATCTCGCAGATGTACGAAGGCTGCTTGGCGACAGCGCCGACCTGACGGTCAGGGAGATTGGAGGGAGCGAGGGAGACAGCGTAGCCGCCGTTCTGTACCTGGAGAGCATCGTCGACAGCGAGCTGGTCAACCGGTATGTCATGACGCCGCTGATGGAGTGGACGGTCGGCAAGCTCACCGGCGACCGCATCGCCCATGTGCGGGAGAACCTGCCGGTCGGCCGGCTGCAAGAGCTGAATAAGATGGGAGACCTGGTTACTTATCTTCTGAACGGGTACTCCATTATTCTGACAGACGGCGTCGCCGCAACGTTCGCCGCGGCGACGACGGGCGGAGAGAGGAGGTCGGTGGAGGAGCCGAGCTCGCAGACCGTTACGAGAGGGCCGAAGGAGAGCTTCACGGAGAGCATCCTGACGAACATGACGCTCCTGCGACGCCGGATCAAATCGCCCGATCTTCGCGTCGAGAGCTTCACGATCGGAAGGAAGACGGGGACCTTCGTGAATCTGCTGTATCTCGAGGGAATAACGCTGCCTGCGGCGGTGAAGGAGATTCGGGACAGGCTTGCCAAGATAGACGTCGACAGCATCCTGGACAGCGGGTACATCGAAGAATTCATCCAGGAGGAGACCTGGACCTTGTTCCCTACGATCCAGAACACGGAGCGTCCGGATGCGGTGGCGGCCGGGCTGTTGGAAGGACAGGCCGCGATTATCGTAGACGGAAGTCCCTTCGCTCTGCTCGCTCCGTCCAGCTTCGTGAAGTTCTTCCAATCGAGCGAAGACTACTATTCGAGGTACGATATCGCTTCCTTCCTGCGAATCATTCGATATATCTCCTTCCTCGTCTCGATTCTGCTTCCGTCGCTCTATATCGCCATAACGACCTTCCATCAGGAGATGCTGCCGACTCCGCTGCTGATCAGCCTTGCCTCGCAGCGGGAAGGCGTCCCTTTTCCGGCGCTTGTCGAGGCTCTGCTCATGGAGCTTACCTTCGAGGTGCTCCGGGAAGCCGGGGTCCGAATGCCCCGCGTCGTCGGTCCCGCGATCTCGATCGTCGGCGCCCTCGTGCTGGGGCAGGCGGCCGTACAGGCCGGGCTTGTCTCCGCGGCGATGATCATCGTCGTCTCCTTCACGGCGATCGCGAACTTCGTTATCCCCACGACGAACATGTCGGCGGCGGCGCGGCTCATCCGCTTCTTCATGATGATCCTGGGAGGAACGCTGGGCTTATTCGGGATCATGTCCGGCCTTATGGTGCTGCTCATCCATCTGGTGAGCTTGAAGTCCTTCGGCATTCCGTACATGACCCCGTTGGCGCCGTTTATCTGGAACAATATGAAAGACGTTCTCGTAAGAGTGCCGTGGCCGATCATGAAGAAACGTCCGATGGTATCCGGCCAGCATAACGCGACAAGGCAAGCCGACTCGATGAGAGTTCCTTCCGGTTCGGACCGCAAACGGGAAGGGGGAGACCGATGACGCCCAGCCTAACGAAAGCGCAGTGCACGGCGCTCGTGGTGATGGTCATCTCGCCGACGGCGCTGCTTATCGTGCCGAAGACAGTGATGGGCTATGTGGCTCAAGATGCCTGGATCTCGCTGATCCTCTCCGCCTGCGCCGCGTTTATCGCTGCCTGGATGCTGGGGCGGTTCGCCGCCGAAGCGAAGAGCGGGGTTCCTTTTCCCAAGTGGCTGAATGAATCGTCGGTCCGTTATCTCTCGCCGGTGGCAGGGCTTCTGCTCGCGGCTTACTACTATTCGGTTGCCTCGACCTCTCTTCACGAGTTCACCACTTTTATCTCTGTGGAAGTCCTGGGGACGACGCCCAAGATCGTGCTCAAAGGAGTGGCCGTTCTCGTTCTGATGTATGCCGCGGCAAAGGGGATTGCTCCGATCGCCAGAATCTCCTTCTTGGTCTTGGCGGCCTCGGGTCCGCTGTTCTTGCTGTCGACCCTGCTGCTGCTGAACATCATGAACTGGCATAAGATCCTGCCGATTGCCGATCACGCCTGGAATCGAATTCTGCTTGGCGGAATAACGCCTCTCGGCTGGTTCTCGGAAGTTGCGATCGTGCTGCTGCTAGCTCCTCACATGCTTCGGCCGAAGGAAGTCACGAGCAGCGCCGTATGGGGAGTTGCCTTGGTAGGCATAGAGCTGACCGTGACGGTTCTTCAAGCTTTGTTCGTCTTCGGGCCGAATCTGGTGCAATCCATGGAATACTCGTCCTTCGAGCTGGTGGGCTTAATCGAAGTGGGCAACTTCATCGAGAGGGTGGAAGCCTTCTTCTTCGCGTTCTGGATGATGACGGCCTTCCTCAAGCTTAGCTTGTTCTTCTACGGGGCGATCCATCTGCTCGAGACGACTCTCAAGCTGCCCTTCTCCCGCTCGCCGCTACTGGTCGCGATGGGAATGCTGCTGTGGCTGGACACGGCCTTCAGCTGGCCCCACGACATGAACCAGGATCTCACCACGAATACCAACACGGTCGTGCTCCTGGTCTTCAATCTCGCGCTGCCGATCGCACTGGCCGCTCTCTACTGGCTGGCAGGGGGAACCAAACCATCCAAAGGAGGGTCCGACGCTTGAAACAAGGGGTCAAGCTGCTGGCGCTGCTTCTGCTATTAAGTCTGACGGGCTGCTGGGACCGCACCGAGCTGAATGAGCTGTCCATTACTTCCGCAACGGCGATAGACCGGAAGGACGACCGATGGATCGTCTCCTACCAAGTGCTGATCCCGTCCGTCGTGTCCGGAGCGATGGGGATGAAAGGGGGAGCCCAGCTTCCCATCACGGTCTATTCGACAGAGGGACCGACGATTCGCGAGACCATTTACCAGAGCACGCTGGAGAGTCCGCGCACTCTCTTCTTCTCTCACAACCGGGTGGTCATCATCGGGGAGGAGCTGGCCAAGAGCGGCGGATTGGAAGAGTTGATCGATGTCTACTTCCGCAACTCCGATTCCCGCGAGACCGTCGCCGTGCTGATCACCAAAGGGGAAGGCCGCCGAATCCTGGAGCAGCTTATGCAGATCCAGATCATTCCGGGAGACGGCATCCGCGAGACGATCAGGACGGAGAGGAAGGACTTCTCCGCGCTTCCATTTATCAACATGTATAAGCTGGCGATGGAGATGACTTCGGAAGCGAAGAATGCCGTCATCCCCGAGATCTACATCTCCGGAGGCGCCCCGGTGACCTCTGCGGACCAGATGAACAAGACCACGATGACCTCCAAGCTTAAGCTAGGCAGGCTGGCGGTATTGAGGGAAGGGAGGCTGGCCGGCTGGCTGGAGATCAAACAAGCTCTCGGCGCCAACTTTCTGAGGAATCAGGTGAAATCGACGGTAATGTCCTTGGGATGCGGGAAGGGGGAGAGCAGCAAGGAATCCGCGATCAAGATTATCAACGCCTCGACCCGGGTCAAGCCCGTCCTGCAAGGCGAAGGCGAGCCGATTAGGATGAAAGTGGACATCAAGGCGGAAGGAACCTTGCTCGAGACGAATTGCAAAGCCGATCTGGATAAGCCCGATACCATTAAGGGCATAGAGAAGCAATTAGAGGGAGAGATCTCCGAGGTCGTGCGGAACGGATTCGAAGAGACGCAGAAGCTTAAGGCCGATATCGTCGGCTTCGCGGATCTCATCCACCGCAAGCATCCGAAGCAATGGAAGAAAATGAAGGCGGACTGGCCGGAAAGGTATTCGCAGATCCAACTGGAGACCAAAGTGGACTTCACGCTCAAGCGTCTTGGCCTGACGAGCAAGTCGTTCAAGAAAATGATCGAAGAGGGGGATGATTCGTAATGAAGCTGATCCTGGTGCTGGCCGGCTTCGCGATCGTGCTCCTCCGGGGATGGGCGAAGATTGCGAATTCGGGCGAGGGAGGGCTGAAGAAGGGAATGGAGAAGGCGCTGTTTACGGCAATCATCGCCGTCAGCGCCTATATCGCCATTGCCGGGATGCGATCCTGGCCCGTCTGGACTCCGGTCCGGTTCTTCCGCGCCGGGTTCGTTCCGCTCGGGCGATGGCTGGAGTGGGTATTGGGAAGCGAATGAGCCTCCTTTTCTACTTCAGAGCAACCAAATGAACGAGCTGGGGAGTAGCCATTACCTTGATCACTCCGTGCGCTTTGTCGTATTCGAGCTTGCCGGAGCCCGCCTCCGCATGGGGAGAAGATCCGAGGACGTAGAACATGTCGTCGGCCAGCGTGCGGATGCAGACGTCCCGCTCCGGCTTCGCCAGTTCGTTCCATTCCTCCGGGGTCATCTCGAAGGTCTCGTAGCAATCGGGAATATCCTCAAGAGCGCGCGACAGCTCATCCAGAATCTCGTCGTATGGCCGGGAATATCGAATCGCCATGGCATACACTTCCTCTCATCGTGTCATTATACCTTATTAGCCGGATTTTAAGACGTGAACGCGTGCAAGTCAAATCGGGATCTTCTTTTTTATGGTTGGCAAATCAGCTATAATAGGTGAATTGCTAGTACCTAGACCGGATCGATCCCAGGAGATGATATGATGACGACAGGACAACGATGGCGGATGTTCTTCTCCAAGCCGTTTGTCTTCTTTACCATTCTGATGATGCTCAAAATCTATCTGGCGCACTACGTCATCTTCGAGAACGAGAATGCTTGGATGCCGCTGGTGACCGGATTGCCTGCCGTCTGGTTCGTGTTTAGCCTGGTGGAGCTCCTCTTCCCGAAAAAGAAGCTCGGCGCTTATACGATAGCGAATCTGCTAATGACCAGCGTCTACTTCGCGGTCATTATGTATTATAAGTATTTCGGCGTTATCGTAACCTATCATGCGCTTCAGCAGATGAATCAGGTAACCGAAGTCAAGGGAAGCGTATTCTCCCTCTTGCATCCTTACTTCTTATTGGTCTATGTCGATATCGTTCTTATTTTCATAGCGTTGGTATCCAGCAGAAAAATGCGGGCTTGGGGACGCAAAGCGGCGGTTCGGGAGCGGAGCGGGTACTTCATCGCGATCGGAGCCCTGGCCATCGTAGCTTGCGTTTGCACCGTCTTGCCGAATAGAAGCAGCATGAACGAGCTGGTCCAGGCCAGGAACATGGGCATTCTGAATTACGAAGTCTATGTGGCATTCGGAACCTCGAAGGACGAACCGGTCGATGTCAGCGAGATTACCCCGGCTTCTGTTGCGGCGCTTAAAGGCGAGCAGGAACCGGCTTCGCCGGCTTATTGGGGAGCGGCGGAAGGCAAGAATGTCATCATCATTCAGCTCGAGGCGTTCCAGAACTTCCTGATCGGGATGAAGCTGGACGGGCAGGAGATTACCCCGAACATGAACAAGCTGGCGGGAGAGAGCCTGTACTTCAATCACTTCTTCCAGCAGGTCGGACAAGGGAATACCTCGGATGCCGAATTCGTCGTAAACACTTCCTTCCTGATTCCGCAGCACGGGGCGGCTTCCTCGGAGTATGCGGACAAGGAGCTTCCGAGCATGCCGAGAACGTTCGGCGAGAATGGTTACGACACGGCCACGTTCCATACGAACGACGTGGAGTTCTGGAATCGCGGAGAACTGTACAAGGCTTTGGATTGGGGCCACTATTACGATAAGAAGTTCTTCGGCGACGAGGATACGGTTATGTTCGCGGCGTCCGATGAGGTTCTCTATTCCAAGACGGCTGACGAGCTCGCGAAGATGCAGGCGACCGGCAAGCCGTTCTATACGCAGGTTATCTCCATGTCCGGGCATCATCCGTTCAACCTGCCTCAGCGCAAAGCGAAGATGGAGCTGCCGGACCGCTACAAGGGCACGCTGGTCGGGCATTACATTCAGGCTCAGAACTATGCGGACTGGGCGCTCGGGCAATTCATCGACAAGCTCAAGGCGAACGGAGTCTGGGACAACAGCCTGGTCGTGATTTACGGGGATCATATGGGTCTGCCGATCTATTCGCTCACCTCCGACGAGAAGAAGCTGATGAAGGAGATTTACGGCCGGGATTATCAGGTTCAGGACATGATGAACATTCCGCTCATCCTCAAGCTCCCGGCTCCTGCCCCGGGCGAACCGGCGGTCGAGCCGAAGGTGCTCGAGCAAGTGGGAGCGCAATCCGATCTGTTCCCGACGATCGCGAACCTGGCGGGCATCCCGCTTGACGATCACGTTCTGTTCGGGCAAGATATCCTGAACGAGACGAGCAACGTGATTCCCGAGAGGTACTACCTGCCGTCGGGCTCGTTCCTTAATGACGAGGGCGTGTTCATTCCGGGCAAGGAATTCGAAGACGGCACGTTCTCCACATTCGCGGGAGAGAAGGCGGAGGGAGCGACATCGGAGCAATATGAGCGGGCGCTGGAGCTGCTCAGCATGTCTGACGCGTATGTTCGGTCGCTTCCGAAGCATCAATAAATAGTTGAAGGCAGCAAAAATAGCGGCATCGGGGGCGATCCCCGTGCCGCTATTTGTCATTTATGGCGCATTTCCGCTTTCTTGGGGAAGCCAGTAAGCTGCACAGCCCTCACTCTAAGCTCTAAGGGAACCAGGGGCCCTTATTTCCCCGGGAATCGGCCTTTTACAAATCTAACGGAACCAGGGGCTCTTATTTTAACGAGAACAGTTTGATTTGGCCACGAATCTCCGTTTAAGCGTCTCTTATTTCCGTTAAATCCTAAAGTCTGGTTTCTGGTGTCGCTAAAGGTCTCTCATTTCCGTTAGCGTTTACCCTGCCCTCGGGGCTATTCTAACGCGTAAATCCAAGGATATTCGGCAGCGGTCCGACATAATCTATTCCTGGCGGGTCTACCGCGATATGAAATTCCCGCGATGCGGGACTCAAGCGCGAATGAACAGCTTGCGGTAATGCTGCTTGACCTCCTCCTTGGTGAAGCCCATATCGCCTCGCATCTGCAGGTAGGCAACGGGGCTCAAAGAGCATAGGACGGTGTGCGAGAGGAAAGACGGGCAGTTGGGTTCCTCCGGGCCGCAAGTCGCCTCGGCCAACGAGGAGATCGTGTCCTTCAGGTGTAGATAGATCGGCGACCGGAAGAACGCGCTGCTGTCCTTCTCGCTGAGATAGACATTGTGCAGGGGGATCAGGAGCTGCGACTTCTCTTCGATGAAGTCCACCAGAAGATCGAGGACGGCTCCGAATCTCTCGCTGGGAGAGGCATCGGCAAGCTTGCCGAGGGTAACCTCGATCTCTTCCATGAGCGCGCGGTTCGTATCCTCCATCAAGTCCGAGCACAGTTCTCCCTTATGAGCGTAACGGCGATACAAGGTGCCTTGGCCGATTCCTGCGGTCTTGGCGATCTGGTGCATGCTTACTTCGCTTACTCCGTACGTTTTAAACAAATTCTTCGCCGTCTGCAGAATCAGCTTGCGATTGTCGGCGGCATCGGATCGTTCCCGGCATACCCGCATGGGTCTCCCTCCTTGGCATCTTATTTAACGTTACTAATTATTGACATGCGGACAATTGTCCGCTACTATCGAATCTAAACGGACAATTGTCCGCATATAGAAGCGTGCCTTCATGCAGCGCCTCCGTATGTCCTTATTTTATCGCGGCCGCGAGGCGGCGGTCAACGATGGATAGAGGCGGCTGCCATGAGCGGGCAAGCGATCCTTAAGGGAGAGTGGTAAGAAACCATGTCAGCGCAAGCGAAGCAAGCAAGCTCGGGACCATCCGGTTCGATTCGTTCCATCATCGGGCCATTGGTCGCGATTATTGTCGGATTGTTCATGGTCATACTGGACGGAACGGCGGTCAATGTCGCCATTCCTAAACTGCAAGATGAATTCAACGGTTCCCTGTCGCTCGTTCAATGGACGGTCACCGGATACGCGCTCGCGCAAGCGGCTATCATTCCTCTGGCGGGATGGTTATCCGACCGGTTCGGCGCCAAGAGAGTGTTCCTTATCTCGGTCGCCATGTTCACGATTGGCTCCTTGCTGTGCGCCTTGGCCAATTCCGCGGAGCTTCTTATTCTGTTCCGGGTTCTGCAAGGGATCGGAGGCGGCGTCGTGATGCCGATCTCCATGGCGTTCATCTATCGTCTCGCCCCTCCGGATAAAGTCGGCGCCGTCATGGGAATGATGGGCATTCCGATTCTTCTGGCTCCGGCGCTCGGACCTGTACTGGCAGGCTGGTTAGTCGATTATGCCGCTTGGAATTGGATTTTCCTGATTAACCTGCCTATTGGCGTGATTGCCGTCCTGATCGGAATTCGCAGCTTGCCGAACATCGATCGGCAGTCGGTTGCTTCTTTGGATCTATTCGGGATGCTGTTGGCTCCCCTGGCTTTCGCGGCTTTGTCTTATGGGGTTACCGAAGGAGCGACAAGCTGGACGTCGACCAAGACGCTCGTCGGAATCGCGGTCGGGATCGCCGCCTTGCTCGCCTTCATCGTTGTCGAGCTTAGGCACCGGAATCCGTTGCTGGAACTCAGGGTATTCGCCTCCGGCAACTTCTCTAGAGGGATTATCGTTCAGTGGGTGTCCCAATTTGCCTTGTTCGGAACGTTCTTCCTCGTTCCTATCTTCCTCCAGACGGCCAAAGGCTATTCGGCCTTCGATACCGGACTGATCATGTTGCCGCAAGCGATCGCCTCCGGCATCTTCATGCCGATCGGCGGCAGGCTGTCCGATCGCTTCGGGGCGCGTCCGCTTGTCCTGTCCGGCATGACGCTGGTCGTCATCGCGGCGTTCTTCCTGTCGCGCATTGAAGCAGGCGACGGCAACCTGGCGGTCATGGTTCCGCTTGCTCTGCTCGGAGCGGGAATGGGATTGTTCATGATGCCGCTTAATACGCATCTGATCCAATCCGCGCCGCAAAATCTGGTCGGTCGCGTAACCTCGTTGACGAATGCCTTCCAGCAAGTTGTTTCTTCCCTCGCGGTCGCTACCTTGACGACGATCTCCGGCAACAAGGTGAAGGATCTCGCCGAGGCGCATCAATCGGCGCCGAACTTGGAGGATTGGACGTCCGCGTTCAGCTATACGTTCTTTATTCTGATCTTTATCGGAATCGCGGGCGGCATCCTCGCTATGCTTCTTCGGAGACCGAAGGTCGATCCGAACGCCGAGAAGTCGAACGAGGTTCATATGATGGTCGGATGATGGTCGGATGATGGTCGGATGAAAATATAAAAAGCCCGAATGGGCTCTGAAAATTGGTCGACCCCTGTCAGGAAAATCCTGCAGGGGTCTTATTATGCGTTTAAGCGCAACCGCGCGATTCTTCCTGTTCTCAACACGAAGACAACGATAGCCCTACCTCTCGATCGTTCTTGCGGTTCCTTGGACCGCTCCAGTGAGAATTCGTGCTCTTCCAGCAGCCGTATGGAAAAAGGATTGTGTGGGGAAAGGGAGGAATTCATTCACCCCATCAGAGGAAACATCAGAGGGTTACACTTAACTAAATGATTATTTTACTCGCTCATTGTTAGATTGTCAACGGTTGTGAAGGCGGGGATTTGGGGAGAATCGCAGTGACAACCGTGCCGCGGCCCGGGACCGATTCGACTCGGGCGCTGCCGCCGACGCCGCGGGCCCGCTCCTCCATGCTGAACAAGCCGACGCCTTGCCGTTCCGGCAGCGGCTCGAACCCGATGCCTTCATCCTCGATTCGGGCGTGGATATCCGTGTCCGTCTCCCAGACGTCCGCCTTCGCCTCCAGCACCTTCGCGTACTTGCCGACGTTCGTGAGGGCTTCTTGGACGATGCGATAGAGGGCCGTCTCGACGCGGCGGTCGAAGCGCATCGACAGCTTGCAGGAGAGCCGAATCTGAATGCCATAGTGCTGGGTGAACAGCTCGGCATAGCTTCGCAGCGCCGGAGCGACGCCAAGGTCGTCGAGAACGGAAGGGCGAAGCTCCCAGGCGAGGCTTCTCACATCCTGCATGAGGGACGTGACGTCATCGCGCAGGTTCTCCAGATCCGGAGCGTGATCCGGTTCCGCGATCAACCGGTCGAGCTGGATCGCCAAGCCGAAGAGGCTCTGTCCGATCCCGTCGTGAAGCTCGCGGGAGAAGCGCTTGCGCTCTTCCTCCTGGATATGCATGACGCGGGTCATCATCCGCTGGAGCTCGGCCTCCGCTTTCTTGAGCGGTGTGACCTCGTTGCGAATGGCAAGGAATTGATTGGGCTCCCCGTTCTCGTCGAAGAAGGGAACGATGGTGGTGTACACCCAATAATAGGAGCCGTCCTTCGCCTGGTTGCGCAATTCTCCGCGCCATACTTGGCCGGAGAGGATCGTATCCCAGAGCTCGCGGAAAAAAGCCTTGCCGTGAAAGCCGGAGTTGACGATCCGGTGATCGCGCCCGATAAGTTCATCGCGGCCGTATTGCGAGATCTCGCAGAATTTGTCGTTCACGTATTGAATCTTGCCGCGCCGGTCGGTAACGGCCACGATGGACGATTCGTCCAAGGCCAGCTTCAGGCGGGTCAGATGCTTGAGCATCTCCCGGAGGTCTTCCCTTGCCAGATCTACGGCGGGGTCGTTCAACTGGGCGAGAAGCTCGCCCGCCTTGCGTCCGATCGGATTAAGCGTCAAAGTTCAACAGTCCTTTCTTCAGCGCGTATTTGACGAGATCGGGGCGCGTGCGCAGCCCGAGCTTCTCCATGACATGGGCCTTGTGGGTCTCCACGGTCTTGACGCTGATGATCAGGTTCTCGGCGATGTCTTTGTTGGAATAGCCTCTCGCGATCCAGGCGAGCACTTCCTTCTCCCGTTCGGAGAGCGACTCGTAAGCATCCGAATGGTCTCCGTTCTTGATGCGGTCCATATATTCGTTCATCAGCCGCTTCGTGGCGGTGGGGTATAGGTAAGCATTGCCGGAATAGACCGATTCGATGGCGGCCAGCAGTTCCTCATGCGGAGCGCTCTTGAGCACGTAACCGGATGCGCCGGCGTGGATCGCTCGGAATAAATATTCGTCGTCATCATGCATGGACAGCACGAGAACGCTGGCGTTCGGCAGCAGCTTCTTGAGCTCCGCCGTCGCGCTGAGCCCGTCGCGGCCATGCGGCATGCTTAGGTCCATGAGAATGACGTCGGGCTTAAGCTCGGTCGCCAGCCGGATCGCTTCGTCGCCGTCGGCGGCATCTCCGACGACCGACAGATGGCCCTTGGCGTCCAGCAGCATTCTCAGTCCGGATCGGACGACGGCATGATCGTCCACTAGCAGGATCCGAATCAATAGAGTTTCCCTCCCTGGGTGTTCCTTCTATATCTCTATCATACCAATTATCCTTCGTTCTGACGATTATCCAGCGTAGGGATTTTCTCCTCCCGGGCCATTGTCTGCATCGCCAGCCCGAGGGCGGCGGAGAATTGCTGGACGCTCTTCAACTGCTCTCTCGAGAAAACCCGTTCCTCGCGTGAGCCGGCAAGCAGAACTCCCTGAGGGATGTCCTTGATCACGATCGGACAAGCGATCGCGGAGATCAGTTGCTCGACATGCATCAAAGCCGAATCCTCGCGCTGCCTGTCGCTGTCCGGGTGCTCTCCGTCGATGACGAGCGTTCTCCCGATCCGGGGGACGGATCCTTCGATGCCTCTTCCGACTCTAATGGAGAGGGAGCGGAATCTCTCGTCCCGACAGCCTGATGCGGCCCACCACTCCCATCGTAAATCGCGGGCGCGCCGCCAGGATACGGCAGCGACGTCTAATTGAAGCCGTTCGCGCAGAACGGACAGTTCCTTCTCGACAGACTCCTTTTCCCATTTCAATGTATTCACCCCGCAGACGGTATGCCTTTCTTCATTCTAATCCTTCCCATTCCTGCTGTAAGTCGGGGAAAACCCTTATTTTCCTCTCAGGCCCGAAGTGGATTTCCCCCATAGTAAAATTAAGGATTTCCGCCTCCGGATTTCAGGAATCCTCCCGATGTGGATCCAGGCGGGACGGGAGTATGATGGAATCAAACAGAAGGGAGCGAGAAACCATGATGAACTGGTTAAGAACGAATCGCTTTGCGGCAGGCTTGCTCATGTTGGTGAGGTTCTATCTAGGCTGGAAATGGATCGACGGGGGCTGGCACAAGCTTACGGACGGCTTCCATGCGGGCGGCTTCCTGGGCAACGCGGTCAATAAGCCCGTGCTGGAGATGGGCACGGATCACGCGCTCTATCCGAACTACGTCTACTTCCTGAAGCACTTCGCGGTACCGAACGTGAAGCTGTTCGACGTCCTGGTTCCGTGGGGGGAATTCCTCGTCGGCCTCGGCTTGATCCTGGGGGCGCTCACGACGGCGGCGGCCTTCTTCGGAATCCTGATGAACTTCATGTTCCTGCTGGCGGGTACCGTATCGACTAACCCTTGGCTCATCCTGTTCGGCGCAATCGTCCTGATCGCCGGCGCGAACGCTGGCAAATTCGGGGCCGACTACTACCTGCTGCCTTTCCTGAAGAAGACGTTCCGCCAGCTGATCGGCAGGTTCGGCAAGCATAAAGGGCAGACGCCGCAAACTCCGGTAACTCCTATCGGGCGCAAAGGCGCAGCCAGCTAAAGCGATTGAACGATAAGACAGGGCAAAGACGGACGGCGGATCTCGCCGCTCCGTCTTTTGTCATGCCGGTCCTCCGGGCTTCGGCTTCTTCGGCCTTTCTGTTGCTTGAACCGGGGAGCGCGGAGGGGAGGGAGTGCACTTGCTCCAGCTGTTGACGCCTGGGTTATGCCTTGTTATGATGAGAGTATAAACGCGCGTTCACGCTCGAAAAAGGAGTCGCCTCATCCGTGAGAAAGTCGGAGATTAGCTCGCAGGAGATCGCGCGGCTGGCTGGCGTATCGAGAAGCACGGTCAGCCGCGTGATCAACAATTATTCCAATGTCCCTCCCGAGACCCGAGAGAAAGTCATGAGGATCATCGAGGAGCATCATTACGTTCCGAACATGTCCGCGCAGGTGCTGGCGGGCAAGCGGACGCGAACGCTTGGATTGTTCTTGGTAGAGCCGGAGAAGGTAGGCGGGGACAGCTTGACCAACATGATGCTCGCGAGCGTCATCGAGAACGCGTCGCAGCGAGGGTATTACGTCCTGACCTCTATTATTCGGGATACGGAGGATCAAGACGGCGTTCGCGGAGTGAAGGATATTTTCTACCAGCGCCGCATCGACGGGGGGATCTTCATCGGTTCGGCGAAAGAAGAACCGTTCCTTGAGCAGCTGATAGACGAAGGTTATATCGTCGGCCTGTTCGACCAGCGGCTTCGCGGACGGAGCGAAACGAACCGGATCGTCGCCAACTTCGACAACGACGAGGGCATGAGGCTCGCGGTGGAATACCTCCTCTCCCTGAACCACAGGAAGATCGGCGTGGTGACGGGAGACCTGAATCGTCTCTCGGGTGTGACGAAGCAGGAAGGCTTCCTGGCGGCGATGAGGAAAAGCGGACTGCCGGTGAACGAAGAATGGGTGATCCCCGGCGGCTTCCACGAATCGAACGGATACGAAGCCATGCAGGCGTTTCTGCGCTCGGGGAAGCCCCTGCCTTCCGCCATTATCATGGCGAACGACAGCGTCGCCTTCGGCGCGATTCGCGCGATCCGGGAGCGCGGGCTTGAAGTCCCCGGAGATCTCTCGGTCATCGGCTTCGACGACCATGAGCGCAGTTCCAGCTTCGAGCCGCCGCTGACGACGTTTAAGGTGGATTTCGGAATCATGATGAAGCGATTGACCGAGGCGGTCTTGGAGCGTATCGAGAACGAAGAGACGGAGAGTTACGAATTCACGGCCGGGTACGAGCTGATCGCTCGCGACTCTTGCCGAAAGCTATAGAGGTGCGGAACGATGAAAATATTGATTACGGGAGCGGGAAGAGGACTTGGATTTGAGCTGGCGGCAGCTGCGGTTCGAGAAGGGCATTCGGTGGTCGCATGCATTCGCGATGCGTCTCGGCCAAGCGCGGATTTGAAGAAGCTGGCCGACGCGTATCCCGACCTCATGCGGATCGAGGCATTGAACCTGTCGGGAGAAGAGGGGGCGGAACGTCTAGCGGCCAAGCTGCGGGAGGAAGGAATCTTCCTGGACGCTATCGTGAACAATGCCGGAATCCTGAAAGCCAGAGAGGAAGGAATCGAATCGCTGCGTCTGGAGGATGTGCGCGATACGCTCGAGGTGAACCTCATCGGTCCCATGGCGGTGTCGAAGCATATGATTCCTCTGATGAGAGCAAGCGACGGAGGGGTGATCGCGAACGTCTCCTCGGAAGCGGGAAGCTTCTCCGGGGCCTACGGCGGCGATTATCCCTACGCGATCTCGAAGTTGGCTCTCAATATGTTCACGAAGCAGCTGAACGAAGAGATGAAGCCGAGAGGGCTTCGGGCGATTGCCGTTCATCCGGGCTGGATGCGAACGGATATGGGCGGAAGCTCGGCTCCGCTGTCGGCAGGAGACAGCGCGCTCGGCCTGCTGGGCATCATCGCCGGGAGAATCCGGCTGTCGGACGAGCTGATCTTCGTCGATTACCTGGGACGTCCCATGCCTTTATAAAGACGATTCGTGTATAGCCTCCAAGGCCGTTCTCCCGGCTTTGGAGGCTGTTTAGCGTTTGGATAGCTATTGGATAAGCCGTCCGTTCGACCGCCCGTTCGAAACGGTTGAAACGTCCAAACCGTTGATACGTATTAACGTAAGGAAGTTTTGCAGGAATAGGTTTGAAGGTGGTGGGATTGACATTCGACCGGCTGTTCGATAACATTTTGCACGTGCTGGCGCTGTTGGAGAGAATGCCCAAGCAAGAGATGGACAAGCTGTTCACTAGAGAATGACACAATGTTGAAGGAGTGGAGTCATGCGAAGCATTATCAAGTTCTCGTTAAATAACAAATTCGCTTTATGGATGATCACGGTCATCGTACTCGTCGCCGGTTTGTATTCCGGCATGAATATGAAGCAGGAGAGCATGCCTAACCTGTCCCTGCCTTATTTGAGCATCACCACGATTTATCCGGGCGCGGCTCCGGAAGGAGTCGTCGAGAACGTGACGGCTCCGTTGGAGCAGAAGCTTAAGAACGTCGAAGGCGTGAAGAACATCACCTCGACCTCGCTCGAGAACGCCTCGTCGATCATGATCGAATTCGACTTCGGCCAGAATATGACGACGGCTACCAATAACGTGAAGGAAGCGATCGACGGGGTGAAGCTCCCGGAAGGCGTGGAAGCTCCCTCCGTCGCCAAGTTCTCCATCAACTCCTTCCCGGTTATCTCGCTTAGCGTAGCCGGCGGAGGCAGCCTGGAGGAATTGACGAAGATCGTCGAGGACAAGATCGCTCCGGAACTGGAAGGAACCGAGGGCGTCGCGTCGGTCACCATCTCCGGCCAGTACGTCAAGGAAGTTCAGCTTACTTATAAGAAGGATAAGCTGGCGGCGCTGGGCATGAACGAAGATACGGTTACCCAACTGATCAAGGCTGCGGCCGTGAAGGTTCCGCTTGGGATCTTCGAGCTGGGCAAGACCGAGAAGTCGATCGTCGTGGACGGTCGGGTCGCGACGGTCGACGACCTGCGCAGCCTGCCGCTTCCGGGCGGACTCAAGCTGAGCGACGTCGCCGACGTCGAGCTGACCGGCTCCGCGGAATCGATCTCCCGGACGAACGGCCAGGAATCGATCGGCATTCAGGTCGTGAAGGCGAACGACGCCAACACGGTCGACGTGGTAAACGCCGTCAAGGATGTCAGCAAAGACCTGGAGAAAGAGTATTCGAACATCGACGTCGAAGTGCTGCTGGACCAAGGCAAGCCGATCGAGCAATCGGTCAGCACGATGCTGGACAAGGCGATCTTCGGGGCGCTGTTCGCGGTCATTATCATTCTGCTGTTCCTTCGCAACATCCGTTCGACTCTGATCTCGATCCTGTCGATCCCGTTGTCGCTCGTCATCGGCCTTCTGGTTCTGAAGCAGTTCGACGTGACGCTTAACGTCATGACGCTGGGCGCGATGACGGTCGCGATCGGACGCGTCGTGGACGACTCTATCGTCGTTATCGAGAATATCTATCGAAGGATGTCCCTATCCGGCGAGAAGCTGAAGGGCAAGGAGCTCGTGCTGGAAGCGACGCGCGAGATGTTCCTGCCGATCATGTCCTCGACCATCGTGACGATCGCCGTATTCCTGCCGCTTGCGACGGTCAGCGGCCTGGTCGGCCAGCTGTTCCTGCCGTTCGCTCTGACCATCGTCTTCGCGTTGCTGGCTTCCCTGCTCGTGGCGATCACGATCGTGCCGATGATGGCTCATTCTCTCTTCAAGAAGGGCATCAAGCCGGGCAAGGCCGTTCATCACGAAGACAAGCCGGGCAAGCTGGCTTCCGGTTATCGCCGTTTCCTGGCGGCTTGCCTGCGCCATAAAGCGATAACGTCCATTATCGCGGTCGTTGTCCTGCTGGCAAGCTTCATGCTTGTGCCGGTCATCGGCGTCAGCTTCCTTCCGGCGACGGAAGACAAATACATGGCGATCACGTACAGCCCGGCTCCGGGAGACCGTGTCGAGGACGTCCAAGAGCGCGCGCTCGTCGCCGAGAAGTATTTGTTGTCGCAAGCTGACGTTACGACGCTGCAATATTCCATCGGCGGAAGCGGCAATCCGCTCTCGCAAGGCTCGAACAAGGGCGGGCTGTTCTACGTTCTGTTCAAGGACGATACCAAGGACTTCGCGGATAAGAAGGAAGCGATCCTCGCCGATCTGCATTCCCAGATCAATGTCGGCGAGTGGAAAGAACTCGACATGTCCGGCGGCATCGGCGGCAATACCTTCAGCTTGAGCGTATACGGCGATAACCTGAAGGACATTCAGCCGGTCGTGGATCAGATCGCCGGCCTGATGGAGAAGAGCGATTCGTTCGAGAAGGTCGATACGAGCCTCGCGAAGACGTACGACCAATACACGCTAGTGGCGGATCAACAGAAGCTGAGCAGCTACGGATTGACGGCGGGGCAGCTCGCCATGGCGCTGGCTCCTACGTATAACCGTCCTGTCGTGACGACGGTCGAAGAAGGCGGCAACGCGTACAACGTTTACGTTCAAACGGACGATGCGGTCTATAACTCGATCGAGGATATCGAGAACGTCACGCTGCAATCTCCGACGGGCACGGCCGTTCCGATCAAGGAAGTGGCGACCGTCGAAGAAGGAACGTCGCAGAGCTCGATCGCCCGCGAGAACGGCCGCATGGTCGTGACTGTCGAAGCGGAAGCGACGGGCAAGGACGTCTCGAAGGCTTCCTCGGAGCTGCAGGATCAGATCGACAAGATGGATATTCCGGATAACGTAGAGGTCAGCTTCGGCGGCGTTACCGAGCAGATCAACGAGACGTTCACTCAGCTCGGTCTCGCTATCGTAGCGGCAATCGCTATCGTCTACCTGGTGCTCGTTCTGACATTCGGCGGCGCGCTGGCTCCGTTCGCCATCATGTTCTCGCTGCCGTTCACGATCATCGGCGGCCTTGTGGCTCTCTGGATCGCCGGAGAAACGCTTAGCGTATCGGCGCTCATGGGCGCGCTCATGCTGATAGGTATCGTCGTCACGAACGCCATCGTGCTCGTCGACCGCGTCATCCACAAGGAGAAGGAAGGCATGTCCACCCGCGAGGCTATTCTCGAAGCGGCCGGCACTCGCCTTCGTCCGATCCTGATGACGGCCTTGGCGACGATCGGCGCTCTGCTGCCGCTCGTTCTCGGCTTCGAAGGCGGATCCGGCATCATCTCCCGCGGTCTCGGGGTAACGGTCATCGGCGGTCTCGTCAGCTCCACGCTACTGACCCTGATTATCGTTCCGATCGCCTACGAGCTGTTGACGAAGCGCCGGAACAAGAAGGCTGCGGCGGCTAAGGCAGCAGGCGAAGCAACAGCCGAATAACATCGCGGCTATGCGCCGCAGCCTGATCGGAGGACGAATCCATGAACGACAAGAGGAAGCAGATTATCGAAGCGGCGCTGCGCTGCTTCTCCCGCAAAGGGTTCCAGGCCACCTCTATTCAGGAAATCGCCGACGAGCTGGGCATGGCCAAGGGATCGCTGTACTTCTACTTTAAGTCCAAGGAAGAGCTGCTGCTCTCCGTGTTCGCGCACTTCGCGGAACGCATGCTCCTCGGCATGTCCGAGCTGCCTCACGAGAGGCAGCTTCCTCCGAGGGAACGGCTCAGGCTGCAGTTGGAGCGAAGCTTCGACTCCATTATTCAGAATCGGCAGTTCCCGCTTCTGTTGATGCGCGAGCCGCTGATGGAGATGAAGCCGGAGCTCAAGAGAATCATGGCGGATATCCGTTCCCGTTCGCTCCGGTGGTGCCGCGATCATATCGAAACGATCTACGGGCCGGAGGCAGGCCCCTATGTATGGGATGGAGCGGCGCTGCTGAACGGCATGATGATGGAATACTACCGGGTGCTCTTGGTCGGGGAGCCTTCCTTCAACGAAGCCCGGCTCTCCCGCTTCTTCGTAAGCCGGTTGGACGATCTCATGCATGGACTTATCCGCGAGAAGGGAACTCCGCTCATGGGATTCGCGGATCTGATGGGCGTGAAGGAGTGCGGCGGCAGCGAGGAGGATCTCGCTTCGGAGCATCCGTCCGCGATTCTGCGGGAGCTTTGGCGACTAGCGGAAGCGGAGGGAAAAGACGCGCAAGGCTCGGAGTCTTACGAGGATCTTGTGTCCGCTCTAACGCTTCTGGAGGAGGAGCTCGGCAAGCCGGTTCCGGATCGGGTCATCGTTCGCGGGATGGTCTCCCTCCTCAAAGAGAGGGCAAGCCCTTCCCGAATGAGATTGCTGGAACGGCTGGAGCGTCGAACGCGGGGGCCTTATTGACCTAATCGCAGCAAGTCGATGATTTCATACCCTATATTGGAAAAGACGGCAGCGCATCATCCGCGAGGGAGAGCGCTGCCGTCTTTTTTTTGCTAATTATGCTAGCGAAAGCCATTACTCCTGATTCAAGCGGCGCATAAGGCGAATCAACTGGCCCGTCTCTTCCCCAAGCCCGGAGAAGAAGGACCGGTCCGCCGCCTCGACGGCCCGAACGGCCCGGGAGGCGAGCTCGCTTCCCGATGCCGTCGTCGTGATGATCTTCGCCCTCGTGTCCGACGGATGGGGCGCCCGCTTGATGTAGCCGCGCTGCTCAAGCGACCGCAGGACCTGCGAAGTGACGTTGACGTCGACCTTCGCGTGCTGCGCCAGTTGGATCTGCGTCACGCCAGTGCCTTCCCGGTCGTTCAGCCACTGGCACGAGAAGAGCAGCACGAACTGAGGATGCGTCAGCCCGAGCGGCTCGAGCGCTCGCCGAATCTCCCTCTGCCAGCTATTCGTGACCTGCCACAGCAGAAATCCCGGACTTTCATTCGATTCCCGATATTCCGAGCTCATGTTGTCCTCCCCGCATAGCCTCCGCTATCGTTCGGTAATCCTCGCGCGAGATCTCGAAGTGCCCCGTTCGGAAGGGGTATCCCCAATTCCGCTGGCCTCGCGTGAAGGATAGCCGGTCGAGCAGGCCGCCGATCTGTACTTCCTTACACCGAGTATAGCGAATATCTCGCCGGAACGGTACAAAGGATTCGGACATGCGGTATTCGTAGACACGCTCGTCGACGACCTGGCCTATGGCGGTAAAAGCTCTCAGCGGTTCACCGTCCGGATAAGAGGAGCGCGGCGAGTAGTAGATAAGCCAATCCCCGGCCCGCATACGCCGCAGCGGAGCCGACTTGCCGTGGCACAGTTGGGCGTAGCCCCCGCTTACGCCCAGCTTCACGTGAGCGGCCGAGACGACGCCGATCCAATAACGCGTCTCCTCTTCCGGAGCATCAGCCCTCATGGCCGAGGTTCCCTTCTACCGCCATCGCCGCCAGCGTCTCCATATTCTGCGGGATCGCATGCGAGAAGTGCTCGATCATCTTCGGCCCGATCCGATCCGCGTCAGGACCCGCGATCACCACCTTGTGGCGGATGCTCAAGCCGTTCGACGTCGGCGTCAGATCATGGAAGAAGCGGATCTCCACATCCATGCCGGGCATAAGCGTCACATCGGCGAACCCGACCAGCGGCTCGACCTCCGTCAGCTCGAACGGCAGCAACGCCTGCCCTTGCGGCTGCATCGTGCCGCGCGAGCCGACGGCGAACGGCCCTTCCAGCGTTGCCTCTGCGATGTGGCCGTTATGCCAAGACGTCCAAGTCGTCAGATCGGTGTACAGCCTCCAGATGGCCTCCGCCTTTGCCTTCGTCTCGATCGCGTGTTCGAATTGCCACATGATCCATCACCTCATTTTTGTATTTGCTTATATAATATGAGTACATATGATATGTGTCAATACGAAATAAGCAAAAAAGATGATTCCTGTGCCGGACAGGAATCATCTTCGTGCACCAATCCAATGTCGGATCAGAAGCCGATATTCGCCAATCGCGATCTAATCACGATCGCCGCTCCTTAAGAATACGATATGGCGAAATCGAGCTTCCATTCTTCTTGAGGGTTCAGGATCCGCAGCCCTTCCTTATGGTTCAGCGCTTCGTTAAGCGCCGTCCACGGCTCCACGCAGACGAACGGCTTGCCCTGCACGCTCCACAGCACGACCTTGTCGAACTCCGGGCTGTAGTCGAGGCGAACGGTTCCTTCTTCCCCCAGCGGGAAGGAGACGGAAGCGGTACGGGCATCGAGCAACGCCACCGATTCCACGAGTGCGGAGAGATCGACCTCGCCTTGGAACGGCTTGACGGCGTTGTCGTTGTAATCGAGGTACTTCGTCGCGTCCGAGGAATAACGAAGCTTCTTGTTCTCTCCGGTCGCGAAGTAAGGATGGAAGCCGGTCTGCACGGGCATCCCGCGGTCGGAGAGATTCCGATAAGATTGCTCGATGGAGAGCTTGCCTTCCGTGAGACGGTACGTGAACCGAAGCTCGAAGTCGAACGGATAGGAAGCTCGAGTCTCTTCGTTGCTCTTCAGGCCGAGCGTCAGGGACGCTCCGCCCTCGGCGCTCTCTTCGATGACTTCCCATGCAGAGGTTCGGGCCACGCCGTGATTCCGCATTTTATACGTCTCGCCTTCCCATTCGTATTGCCCGCCGACGAGCTGCCCGCAGATCGGGAACAGGATCGGAATGCCGCCGCGAATGTTCGCCGCCGGGTCGAGGAAGGTCGCCCGGTCCAGATAGAGAAGCTCCTTGCCGCCGAGCTGGCAGCCGATCACGATGCCGCCCCGTTCGGGACAGACCAAAACGCGCGACTCCGTGGACGAGTCGGTCAGTTCATAAATTCGAAAAGAATCTTCGTAGCTTGAGATACGATAGGGAGATGCTGCGCTGCTCAATGGGGATGCCTCCTGTAGGTTCATATGTTCTTATTATATCAGTTCATCAGGCGAAGGATAGGCGGAGCTCGGCTTCTGTCGAACGGGCGGAGCTCTTGCGGAAAGCGTGGGAGTTAAGAACTGTTTTCATGAAGCGGAAGAAACAAGTTGAGGCGCTCTGTCGTTATAGATAGTATCGAAAAGAAGTCAACGAAGAAGGAGATTACACAATGCCTCCATTATCGACCCCGTCGCCCTCCTCCAACCCTCCATCGAATTCGGGGCACCCGGGCAAAGGAGCGGAGCCGCTCAGCCGAACCCGCACCAACCGCAAGCGCCGCAAGCGCTCGGTATGGGGGATTCTGCTGCGATTGTTCGTCGTCATGCTTCTTCTTTTTGCCCTGTTCCTGGCTTGGTTCTTCTTAACTCCTTCGGGGGAGTCGCTGCGCTACCGGATGGCCGATACGATCATCACGACTCAGCATCGGGAGTGGGCGAAGTATCTGGTCGGCGAAGATGGCCTCAAAGAAAGAGTCGCGCAATACGCCAAGCAATTCGAAGAGATGGGGGAAGAGCGCGATACCCATGAGATCGCCGTGCCTGCTGGGGCTGAACAGGAGAATAACGCCAACGAGCCCGTTCCGCTGACGCAGATCGAGCCGGTCGACGGTGACGGCTACCACGGATACCTGCTTACCGTAAGCGATCCGAAGAAAGTTAGGCTGGGCGTGACCAGCACCAAGGGCAAAGGAGAAAAGGTCACGAGCATGGTCAAGAGGACCGGGGCGATCGCCGGGGTGAACGCGGGCGGCTTCGCGGACCCGAATTGGAAGGGCAACGGCTTCCAGCCGATCGGACTCGTGATCTCCCAGGGCAAGGTTTTCTACCGGGATATCGGCATGGACCAGAACACGCAGATCGTCGGCATCGACAAGGACGGCAAGATGATCGCGGGCCGTTACACGATCAACGAGCTGCTGAAGCTCGGCATCTCGGAAGCGGTCAGCTTCGCGCCGCGGATTATCGTCAACGGCAAAGGGCAGATCAAGAACCACAAGGACGGCTGGGGAATCGCCCCGCGTACGGTCATGGGCCAGAAGGAGGACGGCTCCATCCTGTTCCTGGTGATCGACGGCCGCCAGCTCGGCTACAGCGTGGGAGCGGACCTGTACGACGCCCAGCAGATCATGCTGGATCACGGAGCGGTCATCGCGGCCAACCTGGACGGCGGCTCCTCGACGGTGCTCGTGACGGAAGGCGGCGAGATCGTCAACAAGCCGTCCTCTACGCACGGCGAGCGTTACCTGCCGACCGCCTGGCTGGTGTTCGAGGATCCTTCGACGGTGACGACGAACAACATCTGGTCCGGCTTGACGTCCAAGGACATCGACCCGGCGAAGTGGTGAATAGGGATTAAGAGAAGGTTTATGCGAATAGCAGAACAGCAGAATAGCAAAACAACAGAACGGCTGAGCAATCAGCCGTTTTTTTTGCGCTTTTTGGGGAAAGTACAAACGAAGAGACAACACGATCTTAGGGGGCGTTGCATCTGTATAAATTTTTGGCGGCGACTTTGATCAGCTTGGCAGTCGGTTTCGCGTCTAGCGTTAGCGGTAACTCGGCGCTTGCCTACAACCCGGAGAACCCCTTCTCCAAACCTGAACCCGACTACGCGAAGTGGGGCCGGGTTGCGATTGCCAAGATTAAGGAGCTCTACCCGCGAGCCTCCATTGTCGACTATTCGCACGTAGGGCGAGAAGCGCTTACGAAGACAACCGCACAAGAGACATTCAAAATGTGGCTTAGGGAAGGGAGCCGGGAATTCGGAGTTCACGTCCGGATCGTATTCGATTCCCAGACGGACCGGCTGTTGAGAATAAGCATCCGAACGACGAAATAGCGGGTTTAGGGGGAGATGGAGCGGAGTTATTGAACAAAAGTAGGCGAGGAGTTATTTCCGAAATCGCAATAACGGGAGTCGCAGAGGGGGAACTGAGTCGGAGTTATTGAACAAAATGCAACAACGGCGTGCGAAAAGGTGCAGTTGATGCAGAGTTATTGAACATAGTGCAACATCGGCTGCAGAAAAGGTGGAGTTGAAGCGGAGTTATTGAACAAAGCGCAACAACGCCCGGCCTATGCCAAGTTCACGCTACCGCTGCATAAGGAAAAGAGGCGACGAATGAGGATCTTCCTTCGTGCCCCTTTTGCCCAATGACGCCCTATTTTCTTCAGTACATCATCATGCCGAGCGGCCCGTTCTCGTCGATAATGTCCTCGATCTCGTACACCGAGATGGGGAAGTACGGAAAGCCCCAGGCGTATGGCACGATGGCGTACAGCGGAAAGTAAATGACCAGCGATTTGTCGGCGATATAGAAGTCCTGGTCGTCCGTGATGCCGGGATATTCCCCGAGCAGAGGAAGCTTCCGCGCTTTGATCTGGGCCTGAATGATATCGTTAAGCCGCTTCTTGTAGTTGCTGTCCGGCTTGAACAGCTCGCTCAGCTTGTAGCTCTTGGCGTTCTCCACGTCGAAGGTGAGCGACTTCTGAAGCGTATTGCCATGAGCGCCCCCGGTGTATGTGTAGTTCAGCAGAGACAAGCTCAGTACCCCGCGCTGGTTGTTCTTCACTTCGAAGGTGCCGTCCATCTCCTGAATATCGGGGCTGGGATAGCTCTGATCCTTCATCAGCTGATGGGTAACCTTCAGAATCTCCTCGTTCATCTTCTTTCTTGCGGCTTCGTTCGTTCCGCCGGTGACGACGGGAACGCTCACTTTGATGTGCGGTTCCGTAATCTGATGGACCTCGATCGGGACCATTAACGTCTGACCGTTCATGTCTGCTCCCCTTTGCCTTGGGCTAACGTCCTTACAACGTATGCGGCGATCGCGGAGGGGGTGAAATAAGCGTTCAAACACGGGGTAAAAACTGTAAAAAAATACATTTGCCAAAAGTGTTGACTTGTCCGGAGAAAATCGATAATATATAGAAGTCGTCGCGCTGATGTAGCTCAGCTGGTAGAGCAACGCATTCGTAATGCGTAGGTCGGGGGTTCGAATCCCTTCATCAGCACCACCTAAACAAACCCAATGCGGTTCCTCCTCGGAGGGCCGCATTTTTGCATTCTCCTTTTACCAATCCATCGAACCGAGCCGAAAATGGAGCTTCGATCTTTGCTCGCGCAAGCAAGAAATGACGTTTGGTTCCAAGCTTATCCGGGTAATCTAATCCCTGTCAGGAAGGGAAGAAGTTCATTCGGATAGGAGCGATGCGTCATGAAACAGAGTGCAAAGAAAGTCGCTTTTCTCTTGGCCGAAGGCTATGAGGATTCGGAGATGAGAAATCCGTACGATGCGATGGTGGAGAACGGCAGCGACGCCGTGATTATCGGGCTTAAGGGCGGCGAAGAGCTGAAAGGCAAGCAAGGGACGATCTCCTATACGACCCACCTGGCCGCGTCGGAAGCGAATGCGGCGGATTACGAGGCGGTCGTCATTCCCGGAGGCAGCTCTCCGGAGAAGCTGCGCGGCGACCGGGCCGTGCAGGAATTCGTGAAGCAGGCGAACAGCCGAGGCATCCCGATCGCCGCCATCTGCCACGGCCCGCAGGTGCTGGCCAGCGCCGGATTGCTGCAGGGCAAAACGCTGACCGGATATTCCGGCATTCAAGCGGAGATCGAGCAAGCCGGCGGTACGTTCGTCGACAAAGAGGTCGTCGTGGACGGCAACCTGATCACGTCCCGCGGCCCGCAGGACGAGCCGGCCTTCATTCAGGAGACGATCAACAAGATCGGCGTAACCGCTTATTAAGCCTTTAATTTTTGGATGAGAGCCGCGAGAAGGCGGGCCGAAGCCCGGCTCCCACGCGGCTCTTATTGATTGGCGACCCAGGTATCGCCGCCGTCGGACGTCGTATAAACAACCGTCAAACGCTGATCATCGCTCACGAATTGGATAGAAAGAGTACCGTTGCGCGGATCGGAAGAGTCGAACTCCGGAGGGAATGCATTGCCGTATTTAAAGCCTTCCGGGATCGAGATCTCCTGCAGCGCCCAATGGCTGCCTCCGTCTTCGGTGCGAAACAACGGAACGGAGCTCGCGCCGTGATAGGTCGCCGCAATCCAACCGTGCAGCGAATCGCGGAAAGCCATTCCCGTCGGATAACCGTCCAACACCGTGCTAAGATCGGCAACGAATGCCCAAGCCCCTTTCTTCCCGTCCAATCGATATAGGCTCTTGGACATCTGCCCCAAGCCGGGATCGGAAGTAAGAAGCAGCCAATCGCCCGTCTGCGCTCCGCTTCCGCCGATCGAAGGGAAGACGCCTTCCCGCTGCACGTTCCGCTCCCAATCCTGTTGAACGGGAATGATCGTCTCCTGCTGTTCTCCATTCCCCTTCTCAAGGTGGAACGTAAGCTCCTTCCCTGCGTGCTCCCGATAAATCGCCCATTTGGCACCCGAAGGTACCGTTCCTTCCGTTACTAGCGCTTCGTCCGAGCTTGCCGATGGGCTCGGTGCAGCCGGGCTAGCCGATTCGGTGCTCGTTGCAAGAGGAACGGTAGAAGGAGATGCGGATGAGGTAGCTGCGGGTAAGTTCTGATCGGAAGAAGAACTTTGGCACCCTGCAGCGAACAACAGGAGTGCTAATGAAGTCAACGAGAGCCATTGCCAAGTCTGGTTTCTCAATCGAATCGCCTCTAATCGATATATAGTCTGATCAAGGAATTAGACTGTTTCGATCAGAAAAGGGTTCAACCTCGTTTGCCCTAAAGCGCGAAAACTTCGGCCAAGGACGCGGATAGCGCATCTCCGCCGGACCGGCTCCGCGACGGTCGGCCGCCCCTGCTCCCTTCGAGCTTCTCCAGTTCCTCCCACAGAATGGCTTCGAACGTGCGGCGTTGGATCTGCTCCAGCCGCTGATAGGCAAGCGTATGGGTCACCCCGAAGTGAGAAGCGATCCAATCGGCGGCTTCGCTCTGGCGCTCGGGCAGGCGAACGCCCTGCAGCATGAAGGAAGGGACGGCCGCGTACAGGACGAAGCGGTTCGCGTCCGCCTCCTGATGCTCCAGGAACGCCTGGGGCATCAGCGTCTGGCTGCCCGCATGCCTCAGCACGTGGCACAGCTCGTGCAGGAAGTCCTCCCATTGCTCGACCCGGCTCAGCCTGCGGTCCAGCAAGATCGAGCGCATCCCCATCCATTCCAGCGCCTTGCTGGACTGGTTCAGGTAATGAACCCAGACATTGAGGCGGTTCGCCACCTCATCGACGTTAAGCTGGGCGGGCGACAGGATTCCGGCTCTCCTCCACAGGTTCTCGATCCACTGCTCCATCGGAGTCGTCATATCGTATCGAAGCATAGCTGCACCTCATTTTACGGGAATGTATGTTCGCATTAATGGGTAAAAAGGAACGCCCCTTCGGGCGTGCTCCACTTATCATAATACAGATCGGGCGATTTGTTTACTCTCCTTGGCGGTCGCCAGGCCGGCGATTCCGTTCTTTCTCTCGAATAAACTCCCAGAATCTCAGCATCTCTTCTTTTCTCTCTTCGGGGGCATTCAGATATTCTTTGAAAAAAACGCCGTGCTCCGGGTTATTGATGAAGCGTTCGAACTCGGCTAGGTTGGCGGAGCTTCCGCTTCCCAGCGTGGTGTCTTCCGTCCGGCCCAGCAGGTAGTCGGTCGTCGTCCGGTAATATTCGGCGAACCGGCTCAGCATCTCGGGCTCCGGCTTGCGGTCGTCCGATTCGTACCGGGACAGCTGGACGTTGCTGATCCCCAGCTCTCTCGCGGCATCCAGCTGCGTCTTGCCGAAGCGTTCTCGCCGTTCTCTTAATCTCTTGCCCAATGTCATAGAGAATCTTCCTTTACTCCGGAATTGGATGGATTCAGTATAGCACATGTTTTCCATATTGGTAAAATGGTTTCAGATCCCCTGTTGCAACATTTTCCTATAAATGGAGTCTTATTCTGAAAAGGAATAGGGAGGTCTATGCATGATCCGAACGAACGGAATGCTTGTCCTATTATTAGGCACCGCGCTGTGGAGTGCGCCCTTATTATCTGCCTCCGCTTATGCGGACGAGGCAGATCCTGCAGTGGAAGGAAAGCTCAAGGAGAATCGGATGCTTATCCCCCTGCGTTCCGTATCGGAGAAGATGGGAGCCGAGGTCGCATGGGATTCGAAGTCCAAAGACATCACGATTATCAAAGGGGATGTCGTCATCGTCCTCAAGGTCGATTCGAAGATTGTTTATGTCAATCAAAAAGAGGTTCAGATCGACGTGCCTGCGTACCTGGAGAATAGCCGGACCTTCGTGCCGTTGCGATTCGTCAGCCAGGTAATGGGGGCGGAGGTGGAATGGAGCCAGGCCGCCCAATCGGCTACCGTCTCTCTCGACGGCAAGCAGATCCGAATCATCCCGGAGAAGCCAGCCCCGCAGATTCTCAAGAAAATCACGGAACAGCAGCTTACCGACATGATTAGTAAAGTGAACGAAGCGACCAATCTGGCGTCCATAAAGAACGTTAAGACCACCTTCAGCTCTTATTTTACGGATAAAATGATCCAGTCGTTGTCTTCTAGCAAAGGACTAGCGTATAACGTGAGGATCGTCAATTCCATTCGGCTAGGGAACGTCGCGTACAAGGATGAGAAAACCGCAATCTACCTGGAGTCGTCCGAAGGCGATCTCCACCCCGAATACACCGAGCCGGGCAAAGTCCTTCATCGGCAAGTGACTTTTCTTTTCGATGGTCGCGACTGGAAGGTTGATAACGTTTCTTTCTATGTAACAGAGCGGCAGCAAGGATAGTCTAGGTGATTTCCGATTTGGCAAACGACCTGATTTATGTAGCTTAATTCGGGTTGACACTTGCCATAATGGTAATATACTATCCTATTATGGCGAGATCTTGGAAAAAATTTGGGGGATCTTAACGATTGGGAGAGAAGTCGTTTAGTTATTTTACCAAAATGGTAAAGTTGGTTGTTTTATTGCAGTTTATTTCCACTTTTAGGATAGATGCATTCTACGAGGCTAAGGGGGGATGTAAATGGCACTTACTCCAGTTCAGAGAGAAAGATTCCAACGACACTGCGAAGAGAACCGACTTGTATATTCGGATCGCGTTATTCGAGATTTTTTTCTAACGGATCGGCATGTCGTACTTCTATTAAGAGCTCTCGATGGGGAAGAAGAAGGCAGAAAGGAACTCGATGACCGATTCCGCAAACACTTTTTTAGAATTCGATTCGTCAAGTATCTTGTCTCCACTATTAAATTCTGTACAATCGATCAGCAACGTCAACATCGAAAGAATGATAATCGATATCCATTGATTTTCGATCGCCCCTCCTCAGCAGAGGGGGATGGCGGGGAGACTCTGGGAGAAAGACAATTATCCAAGCAAATTCAATCGGAGTCGGAGGCCATTCTAGCAGACCCCGATCAATTTAAAGTCTCCTTCTCAAACGAGAGCCTTTCACGTGCCTTCGCTATCCTCTCCCCTAAACAACAGCATATCGCCACTCTCTATTACTCCTTGTGTTACCAGGATAACGAAATCGCACGAATGATTGGAGTATCCCCGCAGGCCGTGAGCAAAACAAGGAACTTAGCCTTGAAGAAACTGCGACTTGCCTTGATAGAGAGGGGGTGACGAGTTTGGAAGAGAGCCAGACCCTTACCTATTTGCTTACCGCGGTCAGTCAGGTTGGGTTTCCCATTGTCTTAACGGGATACCTGCTTATCCGGTTTGAGAAAAAACTCGAAACGCTGACCGAGAGCATTCTCAGGTTGACGGAAGTAATAAAAAAGAATTCAAGCGAGGATAGCCATGGAAAATGACCTGTACGAGCTCGTGCAAAAAGCGCAAGACGGTGACAAAGAGGCCATGCAAAGCATCTTGTCCATGTTTATGCCGGTTATTAGAAGCGCAAAATACAAGATGAAACAAGATCGGCAGGATGATCTTGAACAATCTATTATCGAGAGGATTATCAACAAAGTACAAGGTTACGACATGTCGAAGAATCCAGACTTCACCTCTTTCTGCCGCAATCTTAGTGACTCTTTCTAACGGAATCGTACCAATCCCGCTCGTTTGTGAGCGGTTTTTTCTTTTTGGGAATGTTTATTTGAAACTTTTGGAAGGATAAAGATGTCTACTTAATAATGGATACTTTTGAGAACATGAGGAGGGATACAGATGAAGAAGTATTTAAGCGTGATCGGTTTATGCTTTCTCATGGCGGGATGTTCTAATTCCTCTGCAACCAGTGAACCCATAAGTTCAGAAGCAACGCAGCAGGTTATATCTGAAAGCCAGGATAAATCCGTTCAGATCCTTGCCGATACCAAGGCAACGGGGGAGATGTTCACAGGCTTGACCGTGAAAATAAGAAACCAAGAAAAGAAGTTCCCTTGGAAGAATGTCGCAAACCCAACCTATAGTCCCGAGATATACGTTGAAAACATGGATAACGGCCCGGAGAATGAGATCATTATCGTGCTTACGTCGGGATACGGAACCGGAGTACAAAAAACAGAGCTTCATGCCCTAAAGAACGACTACTATGAGTTTTCCGTACAAGACCCGGTTCAAGCGGTTCGTTCCAGCGTGAAGTCGAGCCACGAAATAAACGATGGAAAACATCGTTTTTCCTTGTCCTATAAAGGCAAAACGTTGACTAAGGAATACGGGGTTAAGGAAGCGGGCTTATGGTTTGACGACGTTGTCTTTGGCAATATTGTCCGGTATAGGATTGAGGATAAACAAGTGATAGCTGAAGTGCCCGCCCAAGTATCTCCTGGAAATTTCATGGCTACTGTAGAAGCCGAATTTCAAATGTTAGATCAATCATTAACGGTGGGGGAACTGTCGTTACAAGAGGTCAATTAGAAAAGACAACGTAGTTAATCAATGACGCTCACTTTAATAAATGACTTATGGCTTGAAACTTTTTCCATTCGTCTGCAGTCCATATACATATTGAGATTTGTGAGGTGGTATAGATTGTATTTGAAAAAAGGGATTATTATGGCAAGCATAATTGGATTGTTGCTTGCGGGATGTACCCGTAGCGAGACTGATGGAGATAAAGCAAGTCCTAATGAAAGCGCCAATCAGAGAATCGTACAGAACGTAAAAGAAGCCGGTCAAGGTTCCTTAACAAAAGAAAACATATCGATAGCAGGAGTACACATCGGAGACACGCAAGATGAGGTCAAGCGCGTTCTTGGCGATCCTTCAAGCACTCAGAATGGAGGCGGGGGAAGCCCGGATATGTGGTGGATCTATGATGAGTTGGATATGTCTATTAGTTTCTACCGCTCCGGAGAAAGTGACGATGCAAGGGGGGTAGACTCCATAATAGTGAGTTCCGGTTCTAAAATGAGAACACAAAATAATATTGGAGTTGGAAGTACAAGGAATGAGGCGATCGAGGCCTACCCGGATGCCGTTCAAGGCCAACCGCAGAACAATGGTGCCTACACGATGTGGATTACGGGTACATCTGAGAATGAAGGATACTTCTACCCGGCGCTCATATTAAACCTGACTGATGATAAAGTCACGGATTTGGAACTAACGACCTTCTTAATTGACCCAAATATAGAAAATTAAAAAGAGAAGCGGGTTCCGCTTCTCACGACACTAAGTAATCTACCCTATTGGTGGGAAACGACAGGTTTGCAAATCAGATCCAAGTACGACTGTTGACGGCCATTGTGAAGCTCCTTTAGCCTAGTTGCAAATAACTGCCCGACCTGAGTAAATAAATCCTGATCTTCCGGATGACAGAATGTGACCATCCGGGAAACGCGACATAGCTCGCCGTGCAGGAACAATAGGCGATTTCCATAAGAATTTTCATTTGGCATGAGTCCACTCCTCTGTGAGTCCTTTCTGATTTAAACCCTCAAATAAGGGGAGAAAGAGGAGATGATCTCTCCTCTTTCTCCTATTTGTCTATTACAAAGCTGCTTCCTTCGCAGCCCAACCGGAAGAGTCAAGTACACGGTTCAGTTTAGCGCCCGGATAGGTATCCGTCGACAGCATGTAATGACCGGCATTCCATGCGGATGCTCCAAGTGCTTCGTTCGCCGCGTAGGTACCCGAAGTAATTGTGCCGCCCGATTCCAAACGTCCTTTGAACTGCACCGACGACACGGACGACTTGTACGTACCGCTATCGGTAAGTACGTTTGTTGCTGTTTTACCCGAGGCAAACCCGTTCATATATGCGTCGTTGACGTTGTTCTTGTCGCCAAAGATGTTCGAGTATGCCGTTGCAGGCAATACATAACGCCGCTCCATGAGCTCCTTATAGGCATAAGCTCCGTCTTGAAGCGTATCGAAGATGGGGAAGTTGCCGCACTTGCCTTGCGAGCTTGCATAACCTTCGGTTGAGGTCTGGAATGCCGGGTTGTTAATCGGAATGCCCCATTCCGAGAACCAGTGTACTAGGATGAAAGAAATAGAGGTTCCGATCCAAGGAACCAGATCGCCCGCAAGGCTGTGATAAGAGTTCCAGAAATCATTGTAGCTTGGTTTGGCTGGGTAGCTGCTGCTGCTAGGACATACAACGGCCATAGTAATTCCTCCCGATCCTATTATTTTGAAATACTGATAAACGGTTTTGAGTACTCGAATAGCCATGGTTTGTGCTCTTGAATTCCCACAAACAGGCGATCCTCCGGGATATCGATATCGAAGTGCTTCTTAATGAGCATTCCGAGCTCCTTTGGGTCATATCCCTCGTAACAGTGTCCCCCGATAATGAAGGAAGGGACAAATCGCAGCCTTAGAAGTTGGAAATCCTTCCGGGCTTCGGGCTCATGGACTACGTTTCGAGCCAGGTGAGGGACATCGAACTCTCTAAGTAGAGCAAGTGCTTGATACGCGATAGAAGAAAGATCGTCGGTAAACACCTCTATCTTGTGGCCTATCCACGACGAAGGCATAGTCCCCCTCTTTCCTGAGCAGTTTTAAAGAGCATTAGACTAGTGGATGTCATTGCCAGAGGTCATCCAGTGCCTCTTGCAAAGATCTCTTCCGCTCTACTAATAAAGTGTAAGATAGGCTATCAAAAACAACTTTGAAGTTGCTGTGTTCAATAGTTTTTTGTTGTTTGCTCGCCCCTGCCCTCACCCGCCGTTCCGTTCCCCCGCTCGCGGACATACACTAACTCGTCCCCGAAGCAAGCAACCTCGCTCGACTCCCGACGTAGTAAGGAGGGATACGCGCCATGTCCATCTATGACGACTTCATAACGAAAATCCTTCCGTCCGTGCTCGCCGACCAGAAGAGCACCGGCGTTCCAGCGTCGCTGACGATCGCGCAGGCTGCGCTGGAGTCGAACTGGGGGCGGAGCGGGCTGACGCGGAAGGCCAACAACCTGTTCGGCATCAAAGGGACCGGCCCGGCCGGGAGCGTAACGATGGCGACGACGGAGTATGAGGACGGACGCACGGCTCAAGTGCAAGCGGCGTTCCGAGCCTACCACAGCTGGGAGGAGTCGATCGCCGACCACTCTAGACTGTTAAGCGGCAACCGCTACAAGAAGGCGCTCAACACCGACGGCAAGTCCGCCGCGAAGGCGGCGGCGGCCGCCGGCTACGCGACGGATCCGGCCTATGCCGACAAGCTTATCGCGCTTATGGACACCTATAAGCTGAATCAATATGATGCCGTGAAGCCCCAGCCGGCATCGGAAGGAGAGACGCCCCCTATGGCAACGACACCTACCCCGGGCATCGATTGCGCCACCCCGCTGACTGCGTCCGCGGCGAAGCAGATTGCGGCGGCCGGATACAAGTTCGCGGCCCGCTATCTCGTCCCGGCCACATACACCTGGAAGCGGCTGACGCTGACCGAAGCGCAGGGGATCACTGCCGCGGGCATGCAGATCATCTCCGTCTTCGAGACGACGGCGGACCGCGCGAAGGGCGGAGCCGCCAGCGGCCAAGCGGACGGAGCCGCCGCGCTGAAGGAAGCCCAGGCCATCGCCCAGACCGCGGGCAGCGCGATCTACTTCGCGGTCGACTATGACGCCCAGCCGGCGGATTACAACGCGATCGAAGCGTACCTGAAGGCCGCGGCATCCCAGATTACCGGCTACGAAGCAGGCGTGTACGCCTCTTATGCCGTGATCGAAGAAATGTACAAACGAGGCGCCTGCAAGCACTTCTGGCAGACCTATGCCTGGAGCCAAGGCAAGCAGAGCAGCCACGCCAACGTCTATCAATACAAGAACGGCGCATCGGTGGCAGGAGTCTCGGTGGACCTGAACCGCTCCTACGGCGGCGAAGGCTGGTGGAATACGGAGGAAGGAGCGATCACGATGAGCAAGGACGACGCGGAGAAAATCATCCGGTTCCTCTCGGCCGCCTGGTTCGCGGCGGCAGACGACGCCTCGAGGAACGAGTTCAATCGGCTGGCGAATGAGGTTCGCAAAGCGGCCGGAATTCCGGTATAATCACCAATATATGACAACGGCAGTATGAAGCGGGGAAGCCGTCGGCATGACGCCGGCTTCCCCTTACATAACAGCAATCAATATACATAGAATGGGTGATCCTTATTCCACAGGGCAAGTATTTTCGCATTGGGTACGGCATTATCGTCGTCCTACTAATCGTCCTGCTAGCTTCCAAGGTAGACTTCCTCTTCCAGCCGTTCTGGACGATGATCAAGGGGCTCATGACGCCGCTGCTTCTCTCTCTTGTCTTCTACTATCTACTCCGTGCCCCGGTCAACCTGCTCGAGAAGTACCTTCGCAACCGAACCTTGGCAATCTCTACGGTGTTCTTGATTCTCGCCGGGGTGCTCGTGCTGATCGCGCTCCTCGTCGGACCGGTGATCGGGGATCAGGTCAACAGCTTGGTCGACAATCTGCCGGAGCTGATCAAGATGGGGCAGGACCAAGTAACGAACCTGCAGAACAACGACCGGATCGCCAGCTACCTGCAGGAGCACCAGGTCGATCTCTCGGCCAAGGTCCAAGAGCTGATCAACCGGGTCGTCAATAACATGGGCGACGCCTTCAACGGAATCATGAGCTTCGTCTCCAGCTTCGTCCTGCTGCTGTCGACCGTTCCGTTCATTGTCTACTACATGCTCAAGGGAGACAAACAGTTCCCCGACCTGTTCCTGAAGCTGGTTCCGGACAAGCACGACGACCGTGCGCTTACGATCATGAAGGAGATGGACGGAGCTCTCAGCGCCTACATTCAGGGGAAAATCCTTGTGAGCTTCGGTCTGTGCATCCTGACGTGGGTCGGTTATTCGGTTATCGGACTCAAGTACTCGTTGCTGCTTGCCGTCGTCCTTACGCTGATGAACTTCATCCCGTATGTCGGCGCCATCATCGGGATGGTACCGGCCGTTATCGTCGCCTTCCTCGATTCGCCGATGCAGGTCGTATGGACGATCGTCGTCGTCCTCATCGTTCAACAGATCGAAGACAAGGTGCTCTCGCCGCAGATCATGGGCAAGAAGCTGTCGATCCATCCGCTCACGCTGATCATCGTGCTTCTCGCGGTCGGCAGCATCGGCGGCCTTGCCGGCATGTTCGTGGCCGTTCCCTGCTACGCCTTGCTCAAGATTATCGTCTCTCATGCTTATCGCCTCTATAAGCTGCGCAAGATCGAGATCATCGACCCGTAAGGTCAAGCCTCGAGACCGAACGCGCCAGCGCTCTCCCGCATATAGTAGCACGACAAGACATTCGCCCAGGCGGTCCTCCGCCCGGGCGGAGGGAGAGTGCGAACGCTCATGACCGTAATCCCGAACTTCCCGGAACAACTGCTGGATGAGCATAAGAGATGGCATCATGCCCGCCATTCCGTGGATACGAACAACCCTCCTTCCGGCTACGGACAGGATTTTTTGACGTTCCACCGGAATTTTGTCGCCAAAGTGCTGGATTGGTACCGGCAGCAAGGGTTGGACCCCCGGCTGGTAGAGCCCTGGCCGTCGGTTCCGGAGCCCATCCGCCGGGCTTCCTGCTACGACCAGAACGCCGAGTGGAGAATTCTCAATCAGCCGGAGACGTTCCGGTCGAGCGACGAATTGGGCCGCTTCATCGAGGGCTCCGGCATACACGGCTGCATTCACCAGGAGGCCGCCGCGCTTTATGGAGACGACGAGATCAACGACTTCGATCTAGCCCCGCGCAATACCGTCTTCTACAACATTCACGGCATGATCAATAACTGGTGGCGCAACTGGGAAGGACTGGGTCGCTTCGAGGAAGGAATGCCCTACTGGAGCGGACGCTTCTTCGCGGAGGAGAACGAAGTTCTTCGTTACGACAGCCAGGGGAACCATTGGTGGCTCGGAAGAGCGGACGGCAAGGATCGGGCGGGGAGCCTGGAATGGGGAGCCGTCGGCGACAGCTCCGCCTTCGGCAAGATAGAAGACGGCCGTCCCTTCCGCATCTGGGACACGGATGGAGACGGCCGTCTGGAGATCGTGTTCTATCAGCCGAAGAACGGCGAATGGTGGGAAGGCTCCGTTCGCACGGGGCGGCTGGAATGGAACCGGATCGCGGTCGAACGGGTGGGAGAACCGCTTCAGAGAGAGGATTCCTTGAAGGCCAATCGCTTAAGGAAACGGAAGGCGTCCAGGTAATAGCTGATCTCCCGGGGCACGAAGTCCTCCGCTCTTACTTTCTCTACTACCGAATCCCCACGCATCCCGGCGGACGCCGACTCCGCGGACGGCTCCCGCCAAGGGACTCCGATGGCGTCGACCGCGTCTCGTTCCCCGAGCATGAGAGCGATCAGCTCGTCCGCATCCGCTTCGTAGATCCCGGAGACCTCTTCCTTCTGGAGTTTGAAGGCGCTGAGAGGCAAGTCCGTTACGCAGCCATACACATAGCTGACCTCGCGGTCTAGGTAGGACACGGAGCGGACGACTCCTTCGCCCTCCTCCCGAACGGTTCCGCAGAAGGCGAGCCTTTCGAAGGGAACGCTCCAGCCGATCTCCTCGTCCATCTCGCGGGCCGCGTCGCGGACTGTCTCCCCGGCGGACAGATGGCCGGCGACGGTGGTGTCGAAGCGGCCGGGGTTCGTGTCCTTCCCGGGGCTCCGCTTCTGGAACAGGATGCGGGCGGTCCCTGCGTTCGCGCGGCGGACAAGCCAGCAATGAAACGTATGATGCCACAAGCCCAGCGCGTGAACGTCGGAACGCGCGGCGCTGCCGATCCCGTACCCTCGTTCGTCGTAGATGTCGAAGTGTTCAGCCACGGTTTATTTTCCCCTATCCTCTCGCGGTTTCGGCTTGTCCATCGGCAAGAATGGACGTGCAATGCCCGCAGCGAGTAGCGGCGACCGGAATGGAAGACAGGCAATAAGGGCAGTCCTTCGTCGTCGGGGCGGCTGCCGCGGCTGCGCTCTCTTCTTCTTTCTTGTTCTTGCGGGTGAGCGTGTTGATGACCTTGATCATGAAGAAGATACAGACCGCCACGATCAGGAAGTTTAAGAGAACGTTGATGAATTGGCCGTAGGCGATGACGGGGACGGCATGCTCCTTCGCTTTGGCTAGCGTATTGATCTTCTCAGTCACATCATCCGGAATAGGCCCGATCCGAACAAACAAATCCTTAAAATCGGCGCCCCCGAGAAGGCGACCGATTGGCGGCATGACGATGTCGTTCACCAGCGAGGTGACGATCTGCCCGAACGCGCCGCCGATGATGACGCCGACCGCCAGGTCGATGACGTTGCCGCGCATCGCGAACGTTTTGAATTCTTTTACCCAATTTCCTATCATTTTCGTTTCCTCCAATTTTGGTTAATGATGGAGAGGATTTCTCACCTCATCGTCGAAACATAATCAACGAGCACGAATCCTGACGACGGAAGAAAGGATGTGAAGCATGAGCAGCCATGTGGGGACGTGGTCGATCGCTTTTCTTCTGTTTGCCTTGTTGATCAGTCTATTTGCATCATATACGATGTTTAATTTCATTGGCAATCTTAAGCGGCAGAACAACGAATTCCGTCTCTTCTGGCTCGCCGGGGGCTCCTTCGTCTTCGGAATCGGGCTGTGGGCGAAGCATCTCGTTGCGTCGATGGCCTTGGAGAAGGTCGTCTACTTCACCTGGAGCATGCCGATCGCCCTCTTCTTTACGATTTTCTTCTCGATGATGGCCTTCGTCTTCCTGACCTCGCAGAGCGGCACGAAATTCCGGATCGCGATCGGAACGTTCGTGCTGGCATTCAGCGTAGGACTCTTAAACTACCTAACGATTCTCGGGCAGCCGATTGCCCATATCACCGTGCAGCCGGCGCTGATCGCGATCTCGATCCTGATTCTTCTGGCGGGCACCTATACCTCGCTTAAACTTCACGATTTGGGAAGGGGACGCAACCGCAACCTGGCCAGCTTGACCTTGGGCCTCTCGGCGATGATCGTCCAGATTATCGGCACGAACGCGATCGACCTTCAATATCAATTCTACTACAACTGGGACAAGCTGAACTCGGATGTGAATTTTCTTATTCTCATCATCGGGATCGCGGGGGTGCTGATTCTCGCATCGACTTGGGCGACTTGGTACATCGACAAGCGATTGAACCAGATGGACGAACGGTACCGTCTGCTCGTCGAGAATTCACTGGATACGATCGCGATCTTTAAAAAGGAGAAGTGGGTATTCGTCAATCAGGCGGGTCTAAGGATGTTCGACGCGGTGCATCCAAGCGATCTGCTGGGCAAGCCGATCTTCTCTTTCCTGCCGGCCGAAGATGTCGATAAGGTTCGCGAGCGCATGAAGAACCTGCAGTTCAAAGGCGACAACAAGCCGATGCAGCAGCTCTGGTACTCTCTTAGCGGACGCTTGCTGGACACCGAGATCGTAGAGACGATGACGACGCTGTGCAACGAGCCGGCGGTGCAAGTGATCATCCGCGACATCTCGGAGAGGAAGAAGAACGAAGAACTGATGATCAATTCGGAGAAGCTGTACGTGGCCGGTCAGTTGGCAGCGGGAATCGCGCATGAGATCCGCAATCCGCTAACCTCCCTGAAGGGCTTTCTGCATCTCATCGCCTCCGGACGCAAGGAAGCCAGCTATTACAAAATCATGAATTCGGAGCTGGACCGAATCGAATCGATCGTCAGCGAGTTGCTCATGCTCGCGAAGCCTCAAGTCTACGAGCTCAGCTATCACGACGTTCGCGAGATGATGAGAGACACCATTACGCTGCTGGAGACGCAGGCGATTCTGCATAGCATCTCTATCGAGGCGACATACAGCAGGGATCCGCTGTGGGTATACGGGGTATCCAACCAGATCAAGCAGGTGTTCATCAACGTGATCAAGAATGCGATCGAGGCGATGATCGACGGAGGGGCCATTCATGTGAACCTTAGCCGGGAGAGCGACTCGGTGCGGATTCTGATCTCGGACGAAGGGCCGGGTATCGGGCAGGATCAACTGGCCAAGATCGGCCAGCCTTTCTACACGACGAAGGAGAAGGGAACGGGGCTGGGTCTTATGGTGAGCTACAAGATCGTCGACAACCACGAAGGCTATATCCATGTCAGCAGCCGTCTCGGAATCGGAACGACGTTCGAGATTCGCTTCCCGTTCCGCTATCCCGAGACTCCGGCCGTCATGAACGGCAATTGACCGGGAAGAACCGTCGTACGGAGCGGAGTATGGCCGACGGGCTCTCCGTCCCCGAACGCAAGCAGGGACCGGTCGGCGGAGACTTGAATGTCGGTGCCGCTAAGGATCGTGACGAAGCGGGTGCGAACGTGAGAGCCGTTCAGAATGGTAGGGAACAACCGCAGCAACTGCCCTTTGGTGCAGCCATGAACGACGCAGACATGCAGCTTGTTGTCGGTCGGAAGAGCGCCCGGGCAGATTGTTAGCCCGCCGCCGTAATTGGATGCATTCGTCACCGCGGACAGCCAGACGCGGCGGAAGGAATGCCGCTTGCCGTCGATGACAATCTCCGCTTCCCCCGGCTTGAAGCGGGAGAGGGCGCGCAGCAGGCCGATCACGTATGCGAGCGAGCCGATGCCGAAGCGGTTGCACCACTTCTTGTAGCCCGAGACGTTGACGTCTTCGGCGACGGCCGCGTCCAGTCCGATCGCGAGCGCGGTCAGCGTCAGCAGCTCTTCTCCCGTGGCGAGCTTCGCCCGCAAGAGATCGGCTTGAACGATGGAGGGAGAGAGAATGATATCGAGAGCGGCCATCGTGCGTTTCGGAATGCCGAAGGCGCGCGCGGTGTCGTTGCCCGAACCCGCTGGGATCAGCCCGAGGGGGATCGAAGTTCCCGCGAGCAGGGGGAGGACGCTGTGCAGGGTTCCGTCTCCGCCTATAACTGCAACCGCTTTCACGAGACCCTGTTCCAATTCCTTCGCCGCGAGCTCGATGGAGCGCTGCTCGGTCGCCTCGGATACGGCGAGATAGGAGACTCCATCCTTCTTCAGTCTTCTCTCGACTTTCTCCCAGACGATTCGACCCCGCCCGTTGCCGGATGAAGGATTTACGACGAACATTATCATAGATGCAGAAGCCTCCCTCTCTTCCGAACGATGCCGGTAGACCTATTATACGGGTTCCTCGCGGAGGAGGGGAAGTCCATTCTCGGCGAGCGGGCGAAGCGCCGATGACTCATGCTATAATAAGCTATCCCCGGCTTCTTAAGCAGATGTTCGGGATTCACATTGACCTTATATTATGGATGAAAAAAAAGGTATTGGAGCATCAGGAGGAACCTATGGCAGAGCCGCTAAAAGCAATCTATGACGAGCCCTTTATCCGCCAGCTCGGGGACAAGGCGCGCCGCAGATGGAGCGAGTTCGATACGGAGCGATTCGTCGCGCTGGTCTTCGCGGAAGGCTGGGACGAGCTTGAGCTCAAAGGCCGAATCCGGAGAATCTCCGTCAGTCTCGGAGCCGTGCTGCCCTCCGAATACGAGCGGGCCCTTGCGATCCTCGACGAGATGTCGCCCGAGTGCGGCGGGTTCCCTTATTTGATTTTCCCCGACTTCGTGGAGCGCTTCGGCTTGGATCATTGGGAGCTATCGATACGGGCGCTGGAGCGCTTCACTTCTCTCTCCAGCTCGGAATTCGCGGTGAGGCCCTTCATTCGGAAGGATCCTCAGAAGATGATGAAGCGGATGCTGGAGTGGGCGAAGCACCCCGACGAGCATGTTCGGCGCCTAGCGAGCGAAGGCTGCCGTCCTCGTCTGCCTTGGGCGGACGCGCTGCCTGCCTTCAAGAAGGATCCCTCGCCGATCCTTCCGATCCTGGAGCTGCTGAAGGCTGACTCTTCGGAGTACGTGCGCCGCAGCGTGGCGAACAACCTCAACGACATCTCCAAGGATCATCCGGAGCTCGTGCTGGACATCGCGAAGCGCTGGAGCGGGAACGACCCGCTTACCGATTCGATGCTCAAGCACGCTTGCCGCACTCTGATTCGCGCGTCCGCCAATCCGGAGGCGCTGGAGCTGTTCGGCTTGCACGCTCCGAAGGGCATCGCGGTCGAGGCCCTGGAGCCGTCGGTCGGACGAGTCCCCGCCGGCGGGTCGGCGGAGGTACGCTACTCCGTGCGAGTTCCGAACGGCCCGGCCGTGAAGCTGCGGCTGGAGCTGGCGGTCCGCTACCCTAGGCAGGGCGGACGTACATACCGGAAGCTGTTCAAGCTAAGCGAGAAGAGCGTCGAAGGAGGAGGCTCGCTCGCGGGATCGCGCATGCTGATCTTCCGCGACCTGTCGACGAGAAAGCATGAGCCGGGGATTCACGGCCTCGCGCTGATCGTGAACGGGCATGAGCTTGCCGCCGCGGAGATCGAGCTGCTGGAGGGAGGGGCGGAAGCATGACCATCGGCGCCCGCGTTTTTAAGACGGGACTTGCGGTTGCCGTCGCACTCTGGCTCGGGGACTGGCTAGGCCTTGATTCTCCCCTTCTGGCGGCGATCACGGCGATCTTCACCATTCAGCCTTCGATCTATCGAAGCTGGATGCAGATCATCGATCAGCTCCAGAGCAACGTGCTCGGCGTCATTATCGCCATTGGAGCCTATTGGATGTTCGGCAGCTCGCCCATCACCGTCGGGCTTGTCTGCATCGTCGTCATTCTGCTGTGCTTGAAGCTGAAGATCGCGGACACGATCGGCTTGACGCTGGTCACCGTCGTCGTCATCATGGAAGCCCGCAGCCAAGGCTGGCCGACGGCACTGGATCGGCTTGGCGGCCTGCTATTGGGGATCGGTTCGGCGTTCGTCGTGAACGTGACCATCGCGCCGCCGCGCCACCGCAACCGCTTCATGGTTCAGGTGCAAGAGTCCCAGAGCCTGCTGTCCCGGCTTCTTCGCACCTCCGTCTCGAACGAGCTGAAGGAGAGCGTCTTCCGCAAGGAGCAGGAGAAGCTTCAGGAGCAGATCAAGAAGCTTCAGGAGTATTATCATATGTTCGCGGAGGAACGGGTCTGGCTTCGCAAGTCGCGCGCCAAGCGCAAGCGTCTCCTTGTCGTGTACAAGGAGATGGTCATTACGCTTCAGCGGGGAGAGAGCCTGGTCGAGGCGGTCGAAGAGCAGTATTGGGCCGTATCGAGCGAGTCTTCCTGGAACAAGGATGCCGACGACCATCTGGAGGCGCTGTGCGCCTACCACGAGCAGCTGATCTGGAAGTGGGAGGGCAAGCTGAAGCCCGGAGCTTGCGCGGCGGCGCCCGCGCCCGATGAAGTCGTCAGCTTGACCGACAGAATCAGGGGCACCGCCGAAGCGGACGCGGTAACGCGATCCCGGCTGCTGGTCATCACGTCTTCGATGTTCGCGTACGAGGATCGCCTGCGCCGGCTGAACCGCTTGATGGATCGCTACCTCGAGCGGGAGGAAGCGGAGGATGACGAAGCGGAATCGGTAGAAGAAGTGGCCGAGAAGTGATGGAAGCTGCGGGAGAAGAGGTTCTACAGTCGATCCCACCGTAAAGGGTGAATTATTGAACGATGTTCAATAACTCAGGGGCTAGGCCCACCGTAAAGAGTCAATTATTGAACGATGTTCAATAACTCAGGGGTCGATCCCACCGTAAAGAGTGATTTATTGAACGATGTTCAATAACTCAGGGGTCGAGCCCACCGCAAAGGGTGAATTGTTGAACGATGTTCAATAACTCAGGGGTCGAGTCCGCCGCAAAGGGTGAATTGTTGAACGATGTTCAATAATCACGGTTCATATGCAGGTATATTGCGAGGAGCCTTGATAGCGCCTCCCCGCTTGCGCAAACACAAATAAGGCGGCGTCAGGATCACCTGGCGCCGCCTTTGCCTTATTTCTTCCCTCGGTCCATCTGCCTGCGAGGGTGGACGATCTTGCCCCGCTTGTCGATGTCGTCCTTCTTCGGGACAAGCCGAGGGTCCGTTTCGCCTTCGTGGTGGTTGTCGAAACTCAACTCCGCGAGCTCCCATTCGGTCGAGCCGAGAATCGGATCGGCCGGGAACTCTTCCCCGCGATTGAGCTCCTCTTCGCGTCCCCACTCGTTCTTGTAGACCCCGTCCGTTTCGACGCGCTCTCCGGAGATGGGAGGCATGGAGTGTGAGTGTTCACTCATCTGGGTGTCACCTCTTCTGAGAATGATCGGACGCCGACGGCCGCATGGCATTGGACAACGTGCATTGAGTCAGGCCGACGCTCGAATCCTTCATCGCATCGACGCAGGGTTCAGTCCCCGTGCTTGCGGTACCCGGCGGAATCGGCCTCGGACTGCAGCCGTCGGGCTTGCTCCTTGCCTTTGCCGGAGCGGTCAGCCTTCGATTGCGCGCGGCTGGCGGCTAATTGCTTCTCGGATGGATATTCGCCTGACAGGATGATCTCCTCCTTCCCGTTGCTTGATCCATTCCGAGTTAGAATTCCACGCCGGATCGCGCGTTATTCCGCCCGCCGAAGATCGACCAAGCCCCGTAGGCCGCCATTCTCCGAAGTTACTTCAGATAGTGCTTCTCCAGCTTTTTGCCGACCAACCAGAGGAGCAACAGGATCGTAGCCGCCACGATCAAGCGCCATGGCTGCTCGATAAGCGCGCGAATATCATGACCGAGGAACGAGAGAATGAAGATCATGACGGCCTTGCCCAGGATGGTGGCGATAACAAAGGTATGAAAAGGAATCTTGGACAACCCGGAAGAGACATTGACGATAACCGACGGGGTAAAAGGGAAACACGACAGAACGAAGATCGGGCTGAAGCCTCTCCGTTCGATCCAAGAGAAGAATCTCTCCAGCTTAGGCATCCTGCGCCGGATTCGGTCCCCGTATTTGTTGCCGAACATTCGGGCGACAAGGAACACGAGAATGGCTCCCACGGAGACGCCGATCCAGGAGTAGAGGAACCCGAGTCCGATCCCGTAGGCGTTGGAGTTCGCGACGACGAACACGATAAGCGGGAGGAACGGAAGAAAGGCCTCGAGCAAGGGAAGCAGAATTCCGGGCAGAGGACCGAGCGCCGAATATTGATCCAGCAAGGATTGAATATCGTCCAGGGTGAAGGTTTTGAAGTAGTCGGTCACTTTCTCCCACGTTTGCGCCCCGAACAGGGCCATCAAATCATGCATAATTTACCTCGCAGCATCTCCCGCAGACAGCTCTCCGCGGAATAGACGGAATGGGAATAACAAATAAAATGCGCTTATGACAAGGAAGATCGCTCCTGCCGTGCCGACGGCGGCCGGCTCACCGAAGGAGGTGGCCAGCACGCCGCCGAGGCTCGGGCCGAACAGGCTGCCGACGCTCTCCACGGTAGAGAACACTCCCCACCCCAGCCCTTTCTGCCCCGGAGGAACGTAGGCGGCGAGCAAGGCGTTCCATGCCGGAAGCACGGCCGCGTAGGAGAGTCCCAGCAGGCAAGCCCAGAACAACGACGCGGCAAGTCCGGGCGCTTGCGTCAAGGCGAAAAGAGCGATTCCGAACAAACAGAATCCGATGACGAGAAACCACTTCTTGCCGAGATGGTCCGAGAACTTTCCCATGGGAATCAAGCTCGCCGCCGTGCAGCCGCCGCCGATGAAGAGCAGCAAGCTGTATTGCGAAGGGCTCAGCCCCAGATGATCTCCCGCGAAGCTCGGCAGAATCGGCATAAGCATGCCGGCGCCAAGCGTCTGCAGCACCATGCCGGGAAGCAGCACCTTCATTTCTTTGAGGCGGTCGCCCAGCATCGCCAACTGCCGCTTGAAGGGCACGAAGTCGATCTCCGCATGGGAGCCCTTCGGGATGAACAGAGACAGCAGCCACGCGATTGCCGAGGCGGCGACCAGAAGCCAATAGGTCGCTTGATGGCTGACTTCCAGGGTGAAGTTGGTCACGACCGGACCGACGCCGAGCCCTACGAGCCAGATGGTGTACAGAGCTCCCATCTGCGTCGCCCGGCTCTCGTCGCCCACTTTCGTCAGGCAGACGATCCAGATCGGGGAGATCCCGATGCCGTACACGGCGCATGCGACGATGAACAGCCATGGTACGTCCGCATACCCCAGCATCAATATCCCGGCCAGCGAGAAGAGCAAGCCGCCGCTAACTAGAGCTCGGACATGGAACCGGTGCATCAAGTAACCGATAAAAAGCTTCACGGTCGCGTCCGTGACGAAGTGAGCCGTCGTCGCGATCCCGATGACGTCGAGCGTCAAGCCAAGTTCGTTCTTGCCATAGATCGGAAGGAAGCTGATCAGGGCGGCGCCTCGGACGAATTCGACCAGGAAGAGAGCGGCGATGAGCAGGGTCATTTCCGGGGCGAACAACGACTTTAAGGCGGCTTTTCTCACTAGGCTAAGCGTCTCCTTTGGCATCTAGCGGTCTAGGATTCGAAGGACGATTCGCACGGGAAATAACGGAATAAAAGGAAGTTCGGCGCAACAGCATTCTACTTGATTATAGATAATTCACGCATGATGTCCAATACTCGCAAGGCGTCCACCGCGTCATGGCTGCCGATAACGGCCGGAAACAAGCTCTATCTGTTCTACGGATAGGCGCGGCAGGAAGTTCCCGATTTGCTTGAGAAACGGAAACTTCCTTCCGCTTCGTTCATGAGCGCGATTCCGAAAAGTCCCTTCATGAGCATGGTACCCACCTGCAGCGGGAAGGATTCACCGTCTTATCTCGGTTATTTCGCGTTTTCGCATGGGGCAGCGTCCGCAACGCAAAAAAAAAGAGCCCAAGGCATGAACCTTTCCTCCGCGAAATGTTCATGCCTCGGGACTTATGAATAAGCGGTCGTTTCAAGATCAGATCAGCAGATTAAACAGCAGCGGGTCTTTGTTAAGCTCGGAATAGACGAAGCCTTTGCGGTTCATGCGATCGACTAGAGGCTCGTAATCCTCGCGGCTTTTGAGCTCGATGCCGACCAGCGCCGGCCCGTTGTCCTTGTTGTGCTTCTTGGTATATTCGAATTGCACGATGTCGTCGTTCGGGCCGAGCACGTCGTCGAGGAATTCCCGAAGGGCGCCCGCGCGCTGCGGGAAGTTGATCATGAAGTAATGCTTCAGGCCTTCGTAGATCATCGATCGTTCCTTGATCTCCTGCATCCGGTCGATGTCGTTGTTGCCCCCGCTGACGATGCAGACGACATTCTTGCCCTTCAGGCGATCGCCGAGAATGGATAGCGCGGCGACCGGCAGCGCCCCCGCCGGCTCGGCGACGATGGCGTGCTCGTTGTACAGCTCGAGAATCGCCGTGCACACCTTGCCCTCCGGGACGGAGACCACGTCGTCGAGCAGCTCCCGGCACATGGAATAGGTCAGGTCGCCCACCCGTTTGACGGCGGCGCCGTCGACGAACTTATCGATCTCGTCCAGAGTAACCACCTGCTGGCGGTCGAATGCCGCCTGCATGGAAGCCGCACCTTCCGGCTCGATGCCGATAACGACCGTCGTCGGGCTGACGGCCTTCACGTACGAGGCCACTCCCGCGGCAAGGCCGCCGCCTCCGATCGTGACCAATACGACGTCGATCGGCTGCTTGCTGGATTCGATGATCTCCTTGCCGACCGTCGCGTTGCCGGCGATGATCTTCGGATCGTCGAAGGGGTGAACGAAGGGGAGCTTCTCCTCCGCGCTCACCTTGATCGCCGCGTTGTAGGCGTCGTCGAAGGTGTCACCGACCAGCCGGATATCCACGTTGCCGCCGCCGAACAGCTTGACTTGGTTGATCTTCTGGCGCGGAGTGGTCGTCGGCATGAAGATGATGCCGGGGATGTCGAGAGCATGGCAGGAGAAAGCCACGCCCTGCGCGTGATTGCCTGCGCTCGCGCAGACGACCCCCGCCCGTCTCGTCTCCTCGGGAAGCGAAGAGATCAGATTGAAGGCTCCCCGGATTTTGAACGAGCGGACGGTCTGTTGGTCTTCTCTCTTCAAGAAGATCTGGCAGTCATGCTTGCGGGACAGGCCCCGGTTCGGCTGCAGCGGCGTCGGGACGATGACCTCCTGAAGAACTTGATCGGCGTGAAGAATGTCTTCCAAACGGACGACGGACGGCGTATTCGCGGACATCGGCTTTCCTACCCTTCCTGGTTGAATCGAATAAGATAATGAAAATAAAAAAATCCGCCCCTAGGTATAGGGACGGATATCGGATCCGTGGTACCACCCTTGTTCCGGAGGCGTAATCGGCGGATTCATCCAGCCAGGCGCTTCCGGCGCTTCAGCCGCGCCTTCGCAGGCGCGAACCCTTAACGGGGGCGAATCGTTCGCGCTTACTCCGTTCGGCGCGACTTCTCGGGGAGGATACTCAACCGGGCTCGAATATCGGCTCTCAGCAATCGCCGACTCTCTGGGTTTCGGGGGACCGGGGAACGTGTTCCCGTCATTGAATTTTAACTAATGTTATACTCTTACCTAAGGCGGAAGTCAATGCTTAGATCAAACGATTGGCGAAGGAGGAAAAATCCGACATGAGAAAATGGTTCATTGCCCTCTTTGTCCTTCTAATTCTAGCGGCTGGAGCGGGTATAGGGGCGTTCTTCTACGTATCTCCCGAAGAGGAGCTGAACCTTCGATACGATGAGGTTCCGCTCAAGAGCAGGGCCATCGAGATGGCGAAGCGCTTGTCGCCGGAGCTCGTTCTGACGGAGAAGGACGTCAACAATCTGGCTAAAGCGCAGTTGGCGGATAATCCTAACTATATGAAGAACATCAAGATCACGGGCGTCCGGTTCAAGCTGGCGGACGGGCAGCTTATCGCGGACGTGAATCTGAAGGCGATGGAGCGGATTCCGGTGGGGATGCAGCTGACCTATGAGGTGAAGTGGATGTCTCCCAACCTGGTAGCGACGGTAACGAGGGCGAAGCTCAAGGACATCGATCTGCCGGCGGATTCGTTCAACGACGTCGTCATCCCTCTGGGCAGCGAGCTTCCTGACCTACTGAAGGTACAAGGAATTCGAATCGAAGACGGGCAGATGATTATCGAATTCAAGAAACCAAGCCTATCCGATCTGCGAAGAATTCTTCAATAATTAGCCAATTCATGACCGAAAATCAACCAATCCAGTATAATTATTGCAACCCCTTGCGGATTATTGTAAATTTTACTATAGCAATTCTAGCAATTTATCTATCAGATCAGAGAGGTTGGTAAATGATGAAGAAGCAATTCACGGTAATTGCCTTGGCTTCCGCCCTGTTCCTGTCTTCCGCGGGAGGAGCTATGGCAGCCAGCGCGCCCAAGCCTATTCAAGTAACCTTGAATGGACAAGCTCTTAAATTCGAGGTTCAACCGACGAGCATCAACAGCACGACCTTCGTCGAATTCCGTTCGCTCTTCGCGGCGCTCGGCTACGAGATCGACTACGCGGCGAAGACCAAGACGATCCACGCCGTTTCCGACGAGCATGAGATCGAGATGTCCCTCGGGGCGGACGTCGCGTTCGTCGACGGAGAGTCCGTTCCGGTGAACGGCCAGCTGGTGGCGAAGGACGGAAGAACGCTTGTCGGCGTTCGCTTCATCGCAACCCTGTCCGGCAAGTCCGTCAACTGGGATTCCTCCAGCCGCACGGTTGTTATCGCAGACAAGGGACCGACGGCAGCCGAGAAGGCGGCGGTTCTCGACTTCCTGTCCAGATCGGAGAAGGTCTTCAACTCGGCAACGGCTACTTCGGATGACGTACTTGCGCTGGTAACGAGCGATTCCCCGCTGCGCGATGCGCTGGTTAAATCCCTGGCGGAAGAGCAAAGCAAATCGCTTCAGACGAAGACTTCGTATCACGATGCGAGCATCGAACAGTATTCTTCGACAGAAGCGGTTCTGTATGCCGTGCAAGACACGGCCAAGACTGGCGGCGATGACTACTTCTTCGACGAGTCGACCGAGGTCGTGTTCACGCTGCATCCGAATGCCCAAGGCCAATGGCTGCTCTACGACATGGAATACTTGAGCACGGAGTATACGGCCGACGGTTCTCTGATCGACAAGACGGTTGCGGTTCCGGACGCCGACAAGACGGCGATCGACGCTCTGCTGGCCAAGCAGCTTGATGCCTTGAACAAGGAAGATATGGCTGCCTATAAGGCAACCTTCGCATCGACGGACGGTTTGGACGATTACTTCGATGAGATCCAATCCGGTTATGATGATTACGACCAATCCTTTGCGAACGAGAAGACGGGCATCGTCTACTACAACGGTTCCGATAAAGCGGTAGCGATTCGATCCATTATCGTCGAAGACTTGGAAGACGGCTACAAGACGCGCTTCTACGAAGGCAACTATCTGGTGAAGAAGGACGGCAAGTGGCTGTTCGACGGCTCGGAGTACATCTTCGATATCCAGACGATTGAAGAATAAGCGATAAGACGGATAGAACCCCGTTCGGAAGCAGCCGAACGGGGTTCTGTCCGTTTATGCCGCCGAATACATTTGGCATATAGGAACGGGAGGGGAAGGGGAGAGAAGGATGGTTGAACAAGCAGTCGAAGCGGGAACGGCATCGAGCCCCTGCCCGAGCTGGTGGAGCCGTTATCCGTTGCTTAGGGAAGGCATGTCCTCTCTGCCGTCCGGTCACGCGGCCAGCGGGCTGCTCCGCTCGGCGGAGCTCCATCCGAAGGATCCGGCATACCGGTACAACGGCAGAACGGGCTCCTATGCCGGTCTGCTTCGGCGCAGCCTTCGTTTCGCGAACGGACTAAGGGCAAGCGGAGTCAAGCCGGGAGATCGGGTCGCCATTTACCTTCCGTCTATCCCCGAAGCCATCATGGCTTATTACGGCGTACTGCTCGCGAGAGCCGTCGCGGTTCCGCTTCATGAGAACTGCGGGCTGGATGAGGTTCGGAGAAGATCGATCGAGACCGGAACGGCTGCCATCGTCACGGCCGGAGACCTCGTACGCGAGCCGGAGCGGCTTGCGGAAGAGACGTCCGTGACAAAAGTCATAGTAATAGAAGAAACGCGGGCGAGGCGGCTCCGGGCAGAGGCTCTTAGAGGGGTTCCGGCTTCTATTCTGGATAAACTATCCAGGAAGGATCGCGCCGTGTTGAACGGGAATGCCTTTCTTAGTATCCCTGCGCCGCAATCCATGGAGATCGCCCCCCATCCGGAAGACTTGGCGGTGATCCAATACACCAACGGAACGACCGGCCCGGCGAGAGGCGCCATCCTTACTCATGCGGCGATAGAGGCTGGGGCGGCCCGGCATGCCTTCTGGCACGAAGGCGTGAACGCGGAGGAAAGCTTGCGCACCTTGAACGCTCCGCTCCTGCATCCGGAAGGTCTGGCGAGCTTGAATGCTTCCGTTTACCGTTCCGGCTGCTTGGAGCTTCCCGAACGGGAGAGCCGGTTTCGTTTTGAGAAGCGTTTAACGCGGCAAGCGGGGAGATATTGGCTTGCGGAGGCGGCTTCGCTTGCGCTTGCCCTTCCTCCCAACGCGAGGGCCAAGGCGGGCGCGTTAGGCTATCCGCTCCCCGGGATCGAAGCCAGAGTCGTCGGGGACGGGAGCTTCGATGAACGGCCTGTGGGCATGGTAGGGGAGTTGGCGGTAAGAGGACAGCAGCTGGCGCGCGGTTATTGGGGGGACGAAGGGGGGCAGTCGTCGGAAGGCTGGATCCGGACGGGAGACCTGGCCCGAATGGAAGAGGACGGCTGTTTTATCTTCGCGGAGCGGAAGTCGCACCGGTTCGAGACGATGCAAGGAATGGTCATGCCGAATGAGGTGGAGACTATCCTTCGGGGGCACCCGGCGATAAGCCGGGCTTGCGTGATCGGAACGAAGGACGACGACGGGAATGAACAAGCCTTGGCTTATGTCGTTCTGAACGCGGAGAGGCGCGTTTCGCCCATGCAGCTGCAGCGGTGGTGCCGCAACCGAGCCGGGCGGAGAGGGACGCCGGTGCGGTTCGAGTTCGTGCGGGAGCTCCCTCAGACGCTGTGGGGGGAAGCGTTGAAGCGAGAACTGCCTCCGGAGAACAGGGCTTGATTTAATGGAATATTAAGGATGTGTTCGTTGTGCGCGCAACGCTTTTTCGGTATACTGAGAACGTATCTAGGAAATCGATTTCTTTTTTTAAACACAAGTTAGTAAGCGTTTACATTAATAAAAGAAAGTAATCATATCCGTCTGAGGGGTGAATTCGTTGCCTGGTCGTTCCGATATAAAGCATATAGGGGGGATTGAATTGATGAACGCGCCCGTTTCCCGGAATGAAGCATCCGGCGAGCGGACGTTGGCGACGAATCATTCGGGGGTCGGCAAGGCGATCCCGGTACCGACCAAGAAGACTGGAAAGCTAAGCTGGCGCAGTGGCAGATCCGTTGCACGTACTTTGGCGGTTGGAGCTTCTTTGTGGAGTGCATTCGGAGTCGCGCCCGTTCAAGCATCGGATAGAATGTCAACCTCATCGGTCGCCAAGGCGGGAATCGGCACCTTGCCTTTGCTCGCGGCCATGGGGATCGGAATATTGGTTTCCGTAGGAGCCGTTATCGCGTTTCTTCAGATGACGGCTAAGTCCAAGGGGCATGCGGAAGAGCCGGAAGAATGGGCGGAGTCGGAGGAGGAAGAGGCGGGATCGGCGATGTTCTCCTGGAGGCAGCCGAACCTTAATCCGTCCGGGGATGAATCAGAGGGGCCTCGATCCTCATAAGATAGATCATTCAGCTGCATCATTTTTAAGTCTCTACGCCGGTTCGATGGAGCCCGGTTCTCTATCACAGATGGTTTTTTCTTTTAACCACAGCCGAAAACTGGTATAATGGGGAACAGTAGGGTTGAAAATGTCGACAACTGGAGAGTGACTGCTTTAGCAAAACTTGCGGGTTTTATTCCGCTGGGAGGGAATCGCATGGCAGCCAAACGAAGCCACAACGAAGTCCAAGAAAGTCTCAGAGAACTGACGAGAATTTTCCGGCCCAAGGATCCGCGCAAGTTTGTGAAGGATTACATCCGCAAATACAGAATCACAGGCGGATATGAAGATGAGTTGACTCTGCTCGTTGAACGAGAGTTGGTTAAATTGAATTCCCCTGCTTCCTAAACGTGAGCATGGAATAAAGATCGACGATCCCTGCGAAGGGATGTCGATCTTTTTTGTCTGCGCGGACAACCTATTTGCGATCTTGAAGCGGGAGAGGGATGGCTTCTCCTTGGCTGAAGATATACTTCACGAGGGTGTTGAAGTCGCCGGTCAACGGTTCCGTCGGTTGGCCGCTCCAAGAGGCCCGGGCGAACAAGAGCAACTGATTCACGAATTCCCGGTTGGCGGAGATGAAGACCTCGTTAAGCCCGGGGTTATCCTTGCGGACCGTATCCCCGATCTTCTGCCTGAACTCGGAGGACAGGTCCGAGACGTCTTTATGGCTGAAGTAGGAATTGTAAGGCGTGACCATCTCCCGGTAAACGGGGGTCTTGCCGCCGGTATCGACGTTGTAGACGCCTTCGGTCGTACCGCTGTTGTCCTGCTCCCTGGTGGAGGCGCCGCCGTGCGACTTCGTGCCGGTCGCGGTCCAGTCGGTCATGATGCCTACGTACGCGTTCTTATCCGTCAGCATGACGATAGCGGAATTGACGCCGGGCAAGCCGCGCACGTCATACGAGGTTTGGGAGCTGTATTTGAAGTACCGATTATCATGGCTGCTCTGTTGCGTCTTGGCGGTCAAGGTGCCGTAAGATTGGACATGGTCCACCTTGGGATCGTTCGGTTCGCGGCTGCTGTAATCCTTGGAGCTCTTCTGGAACTTAGCCGTGTAGCTGCCGCATGCGGCAAGGCCCATGACCAAGACGAATCCCAACCCCAGAAGGAGCAGCCTCCGTAACGGGAAGTGACGGGTCATCCAGTTTCATTCCTCCTTAGCGGGCTTGTTACAGGTAGCATAACCCGAAGGGAAATTCGTATGCTTGAAACGGCGTACATAAAACAAGGGGCGTTTGGTAAAAGATGATGAGGAGAGGCCACCATTGCCCGCCAGCAAAGCCAAAGACGGGCGCTGGACTGGGAATGTGTGCGTTTGCAAAACGGAATTTCAAGGCCCGTCAAGAGGGAATTTGAATGTTAAAACCGTTGAGCGGCAAGGATTTTGACAGTTATAAGAACAATTTGTGAACTGTTCTGTGAACATTGACAAACTGTGTGGGCTAACTCTATATTTATTGATTAGGAACGTATGTTTAGGTGTGATTTGGAAGTTCGTACAGGTGTCACCACCTGAGTCACCACATGGATTGCATTCGCCACAACAAGAAGCAATCTATGAAAACGTCGAGATGGGGTTGAATTGAATGAATCGGTGGCGTGTAATGAAGCGGTTACTGCCGGTGCTGGCAGGAATGATGCTCCTGTTGTCGGCATGCGGAGGCAGATCGGATCTGTCGACTTTGAAGCCGCAAGGGCCGGTAGCTCAAGGCCAATATGATTTAATGGTGCTATCGATCAGTATCATGGCGCTTGTCGTCGTCGTCGTATTCGCGATTTGTTTCTACGTGCTGATCAGATTCCGTCGCCGCAAGGGCGATAACGCGATTCCGAAGCAAGTGGAAGGGAATCACAAGCTCGAGATCACTTGGACGGTTATTCCAATTGTTCTCCTTATTATCCTTGGCGTGCCGACTATCGACAAAGTCTTCGGCTATGCGAAGGACTATTCGCACGATAAGAACGCCGTTCAGGTCGTCGTCACTTCGCACCAGTACTGGTGGGAGTTCGAATATCCGCAATACGGAATCACGACGGCGCAGGATCTGGTTGTTCCAACGGGCAAGAAGATTCAATTTAAGCTTGCTTCCGCCGACGTTAAGCACTCGTTCTGGATCCCGTCTATCGGGGGCAAGATGGATACCAATACCGGAGTCGACAACAAGATGTTCCTGGAATTCCCGAAGGAAGGCGTGTATCGAGGCAAGTGCGCCGAGCTTTGCGGGCCTTCCCACAGCTTGATGGACTTCAAAGCCAAAGCGGTTGACCAAGCTTCCTTCGACCGCTGGGTAGCCGCGATGAAAGGACCGGGAGTGCTTCCGGAAGACGCTTCCATCAAGGAAGCCTTCCAGAGCAAGTGCCTGAGCTGCCATGCGATCGGCGAACAGAATTCCGGCGCGGGAGCGCCTAACCTGACGGGAATCGGAGGACGAGAGACCGTCGGCGGCATTCTGTACAACTCCGATCATCCGGCCGAAGAGAACTTGAAGGAATGGATCAAGGATCCTCAATCGGTGAAGCCGGGAGCAACGATGCCTAATGCCGATGACCTCGGCGTGACGCAAGAAGAACTCGACGGAATCGCCAAGTACTTGGCGGGCTATAAGCTTGACTACTAATTCTGCTTGCACTGAAGGGGGTTCGTTGCTTTGACTGCACATGCTGCACATGCCCATGCGCATCCGGTCAAGCGGTATCGCGGCTTGATGGATTGGTTGACGACCGTCGACCATAAGAAAATCGGTATTCTTTACTTAATCGCCGGAGGCTTGTTCTTCCTGGTCGGCGGCCTGGAAGCCATCCTGATCCGGATTCAGCTGATCGGGCCTCAGAAGGATTTCGTCGGGGCCGACACGTTTAACGAATTGCTGACCATGCACGGTACGACCATGATCTTCCTGGCGGCCATGCCTATGCTGTTCGCTTTGATGAACGCGGTTATACCGCTTCAGATCGGAGCGCGGGACGTCGCGTTCCCGTTCCTGAACTCTCTTGGCTTCTGGACCTTCTTCTTCGGCGGCGTGCTGCTGAACGTCAGCTGGTTCGCCGGCCATGTGCCGGACGCAGGTTGGACGTCTTACGTTCCGCTCGCCGGACCTACTTACAACTCGGGACATGGCGTCGACTACTATGTCCTGGGCTTGCAGATTGCCGGTATCGGTACGCTGCTCGGCGGGATCAACTTCATGGCGACGATCATCAACATGCGCGCGCCAGGCATGTCCTTCATGAGAATGCCGATGTTCACCTGGTCGATCTTCATTACGTCCATGCTGATCGTGTTCGCGTTCCCGGTACTGACCGTAGGCCTCGTCGCCCTGATGTTCGACCGCTTGTTCCAGGCGAACTTCTTCGAGACGGCGACCGGCGGCAGCACGGTGCTGTGGGAACACGTCTTCTGGGTATTCGGACACCCTGAAGTTTACATTCTGATCATGCCGGCGTTCGGGATTATCTCCGAAGTCGTCAGCACCTTCTCGCGCAAGCGCCTGTTCGGTTACAGCTCGATGGTCTTCGCGCTTATCCTGATCGCGTTCCTCGGCTTCATGGTATGGGCTCACCATATGTTCACGACGGGCCTCGGTCCGGTTGCGAACGGGTTGTTCTCCATCGCGACGATGCTGATCGCGGTTCCTACCGGGGTTAAGATCTTCAACTGGCTGTTCACCCTGTGGGGCGGCTCTATTCGGTTTACGACCGCTTCGCTCTTCGGAATCGGATTCATTCCGACCTTCACGATGGGCGGCGTAACCGGGGTCATGCTGGCGGCGGCTCCTGCCGACTACCAGTACCACGATACTTACTTCGTCGTTGCCCACTTCCACTACGTTATCGTAGGGGGTCTCATCAACGGGATCTTCGCCGGCCTGTTCTACTGGTGGCCGAAGATGTTCGGACGCACTTTGAACGAGACGCTCGGCAAGTGGTTCTTCTGGACGTTCTACATCGGCTTCCATATGACCTTCTTCGTGCAGCACTTCCTCGGTCTGATCGGGATGCCGCGCCGGGTATGGACTTACCTGCCGAACCAAGGGTTCGACACGATGAACTTGGTAAGTACGATCGGAGCGTTCCTGATGGGAATCGGTACGATCATGCTTCTGATCAACATCGTTATCACGTCGTTCAAGGCTAAGAACGCGGCGAACGATCCTTGGGAAGACGGCCGTTCGCTCGAATGGTCCATTCCTTCTCCTCCTCCGGAGTACAACTTCAAGCAGATCCCGCTTGTTCGCAGCGCGGACGCTTGGTGGAAAGAGAAGATGGAAGGCAAGAAGGAGATGACTCCGTCCGAGCCTGTAGGGCCGATTCACATGCCTTCTCCATCGATTAAACCGCTGATCATGAGCATCGGGCTCTTCATCGCCGGCTTCGGATTCATGTACGACAAGCTGTATCTGGCCATCGGCGGCATTGGACTTACCCTCCTCTGCATGCTGCTTCGCTCGGTTTACGACGATCATGGCTTCCACATCAGCGAAGAAGAACAAGAGAAAGGGGTGCAAGCATGAGCGCACATGAACTGAACGGCGAATTGCCTCATGAGCCTGAGAAGGCGACCCTTGAAGGCCGCAATAAGATTCTCGGCTTCTGGCTGTTCCTGGGAGCGGAGACGGTTCTCTTCGGCACTCTGTTCTCCTCTTATCTGGCCCTTCGCCATAACATCGGCGACGGTCCGCCTGCAAGCGAACTGTTCGAGCTGCCGATGACCTTCGCGGCCACGATGATCCTGCTCACCTCGAGCTTGATGAGCGTGTTCGCGGTCCAAGCGCTGCACCAGAAGAAGGTCAAGCCGCTGATCGGCTGGCTGATCGCGACGATCGTTCTCGGTCTCGGCTTCCTTGCGCTTGAAGTCGTGGAATTCCTGAACTACATCGATGAAGGACACAAGATGCCGACAAGCGCATTCAGTTCATCCTTCTATACGCTAGTCGGCTTCCACGGCGCCCACGTTGCCTTCGGCGTCCTGTGGATCACGCTCATCATTCTTCAGCTCCTGAAGAAGGGCTTGACCGTCGTCACGGCTCCCAAGGTCTACGTGTCCGCGATCTATTGGCACTTTATCGACGTCGTGTGGGTATTCATCTTCACCGTCGTTTACCTGATGGGAAAGGTGGTCTAACCGATGTCGAGCAACCACTCTACGCATGAACAAACAACGCGTCATCGTCATGAAGGCCCTAAGAAGCACATCGTAGCGTTCGTTCTGTCGCTCGTGCTGACGATCATTGCCTTCGCGGCCGTGGCTTCCGGCGAGATCAACACGACGTTCACTTACATCATTCTTGTCGGCATGGCGTTAGTCCAGGTATTCGTACAGATGGCTTTCTGGATGCACATGAAGGACAGAGGGCATCTATTCCCGATCATGGGAATTCTCTTCGGCGTCATCGTCGTCTTCACGATGGTCATTATGGCCGAATACTGGGTATGGTGGTAATCTATACCGGATAAACTACAGAGAGGCGGGCGCTGTTCCCGCCTCTTTTCTTGTGGTTAGACCTTGTTGCGGTATAATAAGTAAGATTAATGCGTGAGAAGGGTGAGCTAGAATGAACAGCTTGAAGTATTTCTCGTTCGGAGACGTGTGGAGTCCCTATTTTCTTATCTTCATACTTGCGGTTGCTACGCTTTACTCGTTCGTCGTAGGGCCATGGAGAACGAAGTTCTCGGGGGCGGAAGCAGTCTCGTTCGGAAGGCAAGCAAGCTTCTATCTGGCATTGCTTCTTATTTATCTCGTTCATGGCGGACCTCTAAGCCTGCTCGGTCATCTCATGTTCTCATATCATATGACGGATATGGCGATCTCCTATATGGTCGTGCCGCCATTGCTGCTCTATGGAATTCCGGCTTGGCTGTGGCGTTCGATGCTGGGACGTCCTTTCTTGAAGCCCTTCCGCTTCTTGGGGCAGCCTCTTATCGGACTGTTCATGTTCAATCTGCTCTTCTCGTTCTACCATCTGCCTAACATCCATGACTGGATCATGGTGCATTACTTCATCCATGCGGTATTCTATGTCCTTCTTCTCTTGTCGGCTATGCTCAACTGGTGGCATATTCAATGTCCCGTGCCGGAGTGGGCGCGCGTGTCCCCGCTCATGCGTCTCCTCTATATTTTCCTGAATAGCTTGATTCTCACCCCGGCCTGCGTCTTGATCATCTTCGCGGGATCGCCGCTGTTCGATGTCTATAACGATCCGAACGTATGGGCGCAGGCGATGCGGTATTGCGTATCCGGCAATTCGGCGGAGCTGCTCGCGAGGTTCCAGGGCCCGTCCTTCTTCGGCTCGCTCAGCGCGCAAGAGGATCAGCAGCTTGGCGGCATCATCATGAAGCTGGTGCAGGAATTCATCAACATCGGAGCGCTTTATATCGTGTTCATGCAATGGTTCCGCAGAGAACGCAGGGAGGATGACGAGCTGCCGATCGAGTCCGTGGGGGAACCTCGTTTGAACAATGTGTGACACCATAGAGAAAAAATTGTAAGTGAACGGTCCGTCAAGTTACAATGTTATCAACTTAATCATTGTTCATTGGAGCAGGTGAATCGCAAATGTCCTGGTACGAGATTTTCCCGACAATCAGTACAAGCTTTATCGCCCTAAGCGCTATCCTAGTAGCGATCGGCTGGCGACTGATTATTCTCCGCAAGAGAGAAGCGCACGAGAAGACGATGATCGCCGCTTCGATCGCTGCCATCCTGTTCTTCCTTATGTATACGTCCCGGACGATCTTCGTCGGCAACACGAACTGGGGCGGTCCGGACAGCCTGGAGACGCTCTACCGGGTCTTCCTCATCTTCCATATCGTCCTGGCGATGGTGGCTGCCGTATTCGGCATTACGACTCTCGTCCTGGCCTTCCGGAAGAACTTCGCGAAGCATCGGAAGTGGGGACGATTCACCGCGGTCGTCTGGTTCATCACGGCGATTACGGGAGTGACGGTCTACGTGCTGCTGTATCTCATGTATCCGGGCGGACATACGAAGCCCGTGATCGACGCCATCTTCGGATCGTAGGATAACGAACAGAACCCGCCAGCAGGCTTGTTCCTCAGGAACAGCATGCTTGGCGGGTTTTCTTGTCTATCTCGCGGATGTTCGTTAGGAGCTCTTCCTCAGGAACCGCGCGACATCCTGCTCGGAGATCGGCTTGCTGATGTAGAAGCCTTGAATCTCGTCGCAGCCGTAAGTGGCCAGATAGGTCAGCTGCTCCTCGGATTCCACTCCCTCGGCGACGACCCTTAGATTCAGGTTATGCGCAAGGGTAATGATCGTGGAGACGATGGATCGGTCGTTGGTCTCGGAGAGCAGCTCCCGGACGAACGATTGATCGATCTTCAAGCAGTCGACCGGGAAGCTCTTGAGGTAGCTGAGAGAGCTGTAGCCGGTGCCGAAGTCGTCGATGGAGATGCTGACGCCGAGCCGCTTCAACTCTCTTAGGGTGGAGAAGGAGCGCTCGATATCCAGAGTCATCGATTCGGTAATCTCCAATTCCAATAGCGAAGGATCCATTCCGGTCTCGACCAGCGTGCGCTTAATGAAGGGGACAAGCCCTTTGTTCAAGAATTGACGGCCGGAGAGGTTCACGGCGATGCGAACGGGAGGAAGCCCCTGCTGCTGCCATTGCTTGCTCTGGCGGCATGCGGTGCGAAGAACCCAATTGCCGATCGGGACGATCACTCCGGTCTCTTCGGCGAGCGGAATGAAGTCCGAAGGCGAGATTAGCCCTCGCTTGCCGTGCTTCCAGCGAAGGAGCGCCTCCACGCCGACCACCTGGCCGGTAGAGGCATTGATCTGCGGCTGATAAACCAGATAGAATTCGTTCCTCTCCAACGCTTTGCGCAAGTCCGTCTCCAGCAGAACGGATTCTCGAAGAGTATCGTTCATGTTCGGGACGTAGAAGCGAATGGTGTTTTTGCCCTCGTCTTTGGCGGAATAGAGAGCGGACTCCGCATTCTTCATGAGGCTGACCGCCGTCTCCCCGTCGATCGGGAACATGGAGATTCCGAGACTGGCCGTCACATGAATCTCGACATCGCCGAAGAAGAGCGGACGAGCGATCTCCGACAGGAGATGGCCGGCCGTGAGCAGCAAGCTGTCCCGCGAGAAACCGGGCTTGAAGAGCAGGGCGAACTCGTCGCCGCCAAGCCGGGCGATCAGCGCTTTGTCGGCTACGCATTCGCGGATGCGGTTCGCCATCGTCTGCAGCAGGTGGTCTCCGACATGATGGCCGATAGAATCGTTCACGTTCTTGAACCGGTCGAGATCCAGGAACAGGACGGCGAACGGTTCGCGGCCGTTCTCCGCCGCCAAGAGGGCTTGTTGGAGGCTTCTCGCGAATAAGCTCCGGTTCGGCAGGCCGGTAAGGGGATCGTATTGTTCGGCATGCTTGCGATCGGAGTGGGGAAGCAGAATCAGGCTGATCAGGACAACCATCGTGAACAATCCGAGCGGTAAGGCCAGGCCGTAAATGGGAAGATCCGAGGTCAGTCCCGCCGCTTCGGGAGAGTTTAACGGTAACGAGTACGAGGATTGAAGCAGCCCCGCGATCGGCATGCTCAAAGCGGCCCCGCCGATGAATAGCGAGGAAAGGATCAAGTTCCTTCTTCTACGCGGATAGTGTGAGTCGAATTCCATGAGAGACAAGGCGGCTGTAGATAATAGACATGCGAGGATAGCGGATAACGCCAGCGAAACATCATCGAAGACGAGACGTATGCCCTTTGAGAGAGCGTAAAGCTGGGTATAGGGCATAAGGAAGAATCCCGCCCCCAGAAGAGGGCCGCCGGACAGGAGAGCCTTCCTGCTGCGTCTCTTCTCGGAGAGGAACAGAAGCGCCCCCCATCCGATCAGCACCGCCAGGACCAAGGAGAGAGCCAGCGCAGGAACGCGGGCGGATGCGGAGATCCGCAGCCCCGTCGCCTGCAGGCAGAAGAAACAGGCAAGCCAGAGTCCGATCCCAAGAAGGACGGATGCGCCTGCTAACGGCAAGGCCCGCAGCTTGTCTCTCGATGCCGATATTCTGGCAGCCAGACAGAAAGCATAACAAGAGAAAGCGATCGCGGCCAAATAAGATAGCATGTAGTATAGAACGGGATGCGAGAGAGCCATCTCAGCCATATGTCACCTATATCGGAGTTGGATTTACAAAATTCTACAAATTATTCGGTATTGATATTGTAACTTTAATTTGAAAATTTTCATAGTCCATTAGTCCGGTATTTGAGGCATATTAGCAAAATAGGTCCAATCAGTCGTCTCCCGCCTGCATTCCGTTGCGGAAAGGATTCAGGAAAGCCCGCGGGATCGGGCTCTCGAACCGAAGCACTTCTCTGGTAACGGGGTGCTCGAACGAGAGAACGAAGGCATGAAGGCCAAGACGGCCGATCTCCTTCGATTTGGACCGATACTTCTTGTCGCCGACGATCGGATGCCCGAGATCCTGCATGTGGACGCGAATCTGATTCTTGCGTCCCGTTTCGAGCCGAACCTCCAACAGAGTAAAGTGACGATTCGCCTGCAATCGCTTGTAATGGGTTACGGCATGCTGGCCGTCGCCCGGATAAGGGCTGGAGTACATCTTGAGCGTCTTGCTCTCTTTCAGCCAGGAGGAGATCGTTCCTTCCGCCTTCTTGACCTCTCCTTCGACAAGAGCGATATAGCTCCGTTCCTTGACGGCTTCCGTCCAATGATTCTGAAGCTCCTGCTGCACGGCCTCGGACTTCGCGAACATCATGACGCCCGAAGTGTCGCGGTCCAGCCGATGGACGATAAACACCCGGTTCGCAGGGTTCTCCCGCTTGACGTGATCCATCAACTGGCGGTAAGCGGTCAGCTCTTTCTCCTGCTCGGTCGCGATCGACAGAAGCCCGGGCTCCTTGTTCACGACCAGAAGATGATCGTCCTCATAAATGATGGATAAACCGACAAGCCGCGGAGGCGCTTGAATTTTCTCCTTGCTGACCGTCACTTGCTGACCGGGCTTAAGGGCATAGTTATAGACGGTTTGAGCCTGTCCATCGACCGAGATCTGGCCGCGGGCAAGCATGGACTTGATCGAGTTCCGCCCCTCTCCCTTGAGATTGGAGATCAGGAAGGGTAGCAACTCGGCCGCTTCCTGGACCTTATAGGATTTGGCCGGGGGGGAAGGGCGCTTGGCGGAGCCTGTTTCCGGCCGTTTCGTTCTCTTGTTCATGTTAAGTCTGTGCCTCCTGCTATTCGATGAAGCATCGTTATGCTGATTATAGGGCATGCGCTAAGAGAATGGAAATGCTCCTTTCCTCCTTCCCTGCTTTATGCCTTTACGGCCGTTCTCTTTCTGCCGGCCGCGTGGGCCGCGAGCAGGATAAGAGGAAGCAGGAGAGCGTTCGTCAGGTCCCAGAAAGGCCAATACTTGTACAGCACGTCGGTGTAAAAGGTGAAGTTCGGCGTGATGATATAGGCCATTCCGAATTGAAGCAGCACGTAGGGACCGATCAGCCGGCGATAGCCCTGCAGCTTGAAAGTTTCCGCCATTCCGAGCAGGAAGGCATAGCTGTGAATGGCGGTCTTGAAGAAAGTGGACAGCACCCAGATAATCGCCACGACCGCCTCCACTCGCTGCAGGAAGTTGCCGATATTGACTTTTTTCGCCAATGCGTAGGTAGGATAGACTTGGTTCGAGGTCAAGAAGGGGCCTAGCACCAAGAGAGAGAACAGAACGATGATCAGCATGATCAATCCTCCGAATAGCGCGGCTAGATAATAATCCCTCTTGGTGTTCGCTTTGCGGTTCACATAAGGCAGGACCATCAGCAAGGCCACCAGCTCCGCGAACGGATAGACCAAGACGTACAGGGAACCGTGAAGGACGGGAGAGATGCCTTCGCTGAGGAACGGCTTCAGATTGACCGGGCGCAGATTGGGGGTCAAACAGACGATTAACGCGGTCAGCATCAATAGAAACCAGGGGAAGAACAGCTCCCCGGTCCGAACGATGGGCTCCAATCCTTTGGCAAGCCCCCATGCCAGTACGAAGAGAAGAAGGAGATGGATCGCCCGCAGCGGAGTCTGCGCAAGAATCTGGATCGTGAAAAAGTCCCCCAGCTCGCGGATCAGTCCGGCAGCGACGAAGAAGAAATAGACGGAATAGTAGAGGGCAACGGCTCCGCCAAGCCACTTGCCCAGCAAGCTCTGAACGATCTCGATCAGATTGGCTTGCGGATAGAAGCGGGCCAGAGCGCCCCAGATCCAAAGAACGGGCATTGCCAAGGCGCCCCCGAGAATAACGGACAGCCAAGCGTTCTGATCAGCCGCTTCCGCGGTTAACGAAGGAAGGATCAGAATGGAATCCCCCACGGTCATGAACACGATCAGTATCGCAAGCTGCCTTGTGCTGATTCGGCCTTTCTCAAGCAGGTTCTTCAACTCTTCCACCCCATTGCAGAGAATAGCCATTGCGAGAACGGCTTGTATACGGCTACAAGAAGGTGGAGAGGTGCCGGGAACGGGATCAGATTCGCGGCGAAGAAGCTGAAGAACGCTCCTCCCGCGAGCATGACGGAGAAGACGACGCCGTCGCGAAATTCGCCTCTTCGCAGCATCGGAAGCAGCGTCTTCCAGATGAGGGCGGCGACGCACAGGAGAATCACGGTGAGACCGATCATGGCAGTTACTCCTTTACGCTTGCATGAAATGGATCGAAGACGGTGCCGACCTTCAGAATCTGGATGTTGGCATCGTAATCGACTCGAAGGGACTGGAAGAGAGCATCCCAATCCTTCTCGGCCTTGCGCCAGTAAGCGGGCTGATTGCGGTAGAAGGCGTTGCCGAAGCCGAAGGCGTCGACGTGCAGCTCTCTGGCTTTCTCGACGGCGGAGTCCATCATCTCGATTCGTTTCTGTTCCAACGAATGTTTAAGCTTGCGAATGTTCTCCGGCTCGGTCGTCTTGAAGTCGCATTGGACTTCTCCGATGTTGACCTGGCTGTTCAGCTTCACCTTGATAACGGGAGAACCGTTCCGAACCCGGGACTTCAATCTCGTCACGGAATGGATGTTCTCCAAAGCGATAAGACCGTTTGATTCGCAAGGAACCTTGGTGATGGTGCTCTTCACCTGGTTCATGATGTAGTTGTAGCCGATGCTCTCTTCCTCGTTGAACCAACCGACGAGCTTATCCTTATCGAATATCGCGAGTCCTTTCGTACGGAGCATCGTGCTGGCGGATATTCGGCTTACGTTGCTAGGCAATTCTCCCTTCTTCTGGTCTCCCGCTACCTCGATGGCGGTCAGCACGGGATTGAGGCCCGGTCCGACGATCCTGCTCATGAATTGATCAAGCGTTACCGTCGCGGACGGAGCCCAGGTGCGGGAGGAGGTCAATAGAGCGTCGTACATCTTGTAAGCGGGGATGTTGGAGAGGGGAGTGAAGATCTTCAGGACGTTCTCCGCGGTCGTATGCTTCGCGACGAATAGATAGAAGTCGGTCCGAAATTCGGCATCCCGCGACAGCATATCGAGCACCTTGCCCACCCCTTCCCTGGCGATCTCCTCCCCTAAGATAAGGACACGGATATGGGATAGATAGATTTTGCGAGGGCTGACTTCCGTCATCTTGCGCAAGGCTTCGTAGAGGGAAGGGGATTCGCTGTGAAAAAGGACCGTCGGCGGGTGTCCGGGCGAAGCGGGGCGCGATACGGAGACCTGTCCCGGATCGACGACCTGAACGGAGACGCGATATGCGGATTCCGTCTTGTCGATGCCGAAGCCCAGCGCAATGCCGAGGGTATCCAGCTCCCGGCGATTCCAGCAGCCGGTCAGCAGCAACAGAAGCGCCGCGCAGAGAAGCAGCAGGAGCGGCTTTCTTATCCGGCAGGATAGCGAAGCGATCGGCGGCTTGGCAATCGTCACGGCAGGCTAATTCTCCCTTCTTCGGTTGTTCGGGCTGGCCGTCGACCAGGGGCGTTTCTTCATCATTGTCCAAGGGAAACGGAACAAGCTGTCCTTGATATCCGACATAATGATCGGCGACATGGGCGCCATGTAAGGGACGCCGAAGGATCGCAGGCTGCTCAGATGCAGAACGAGCCCGATCAGCCCGATGATGACGCCGAACAAGCCGAAGGAAGCAGCCAGGACCATAAAGAGGAACCGAAGCATTCTCGCGGACATGGACATGCTTCCCGACGGAATGACATAGCTGGCTATCGCGGTAATAGAGACGATGATGACCATGGCGGCGGAGACGATGCCGGCTTGGACGGCCGCTTGGCCGATGACGAGCGTGCCGACGATGGAGACGGCCTGTCCGACCGTTCTCGGCATCCGGATGCCGGCTTCCCGCAGGATCTCGTAAGTGACCTCCATTAGGATCGCCTCGATAACGGCGGGAAAGGGAACGCCTTCGCGTTGAGCAGCCAGATTGATCAGCAGGTTGGTCGGCAGCATCTCTTGATGGAAGGTCGTAATCGCCACATACAAGGCAGGAGCCAACGTCGTGATGAAGAAAGAAATATAACGGATGATCCGGATCAGGGTGCTGATATCGAAGCGCTGCGCGTAATCCTCGGACGCTTGGAAAAATTCGACGAACAGCGCCGGCACGAGAAGGACGAAGGGAGTGCCGTCGACGAGAATGGCGATTTTGCCCTCCAGAAGCCCCGCCGCGATCGTATCCGGACGCTCGCTGTTGTACACGGTTGGGAAAGGCGTAAGCGTCTGGTCTTGAATGAACTCCTCGATATACCCGCCTTCCAGGACCCCGTCGATATCGATCTTGCCGAGACGCCGATGGACCTCGGCGACGATCTCTTCCTTCGCGATTCCTTGAAGATAAGTCACCGTGACATTCGTCTTCGTCACCCGTCCAATTCGAAGGGAGTCCATCCGCAGCCTTGTATCCTTGATCTTGCGGCGCAGCAGCGCCGTGTTGGTCCGAAGGCTCTCGTTGAACGCCTCCATCGGGCCGCGGGTGACGGACTGAGAGACCGGCTCTCCGACGGCTCGTTCTTCTAAGCCGCCGACTCCGATCCGAAGGGCGCCGCCGCATTCATCCGCGAACAGGATCGCATCGCCGGACAGCAGATCCTGGAAGAGAGAGTTCCAGTCCTTCAAGGGATGGATATCCCCGGCCGCGAGAACGCGATCGGAGAGGTAACGAAGCCGTTCCGACTTGTCGAGCCGGGAGAGTTGTACGGCGTCTTCGCTGCCGCCAAGTCCAAGCAGCGAGTCGATGACGGCATGATGGAGAAGCTGGGGATCCGTGATCCCGTCTATGTAGACCAAGGCGCAACGGATATCGAACGGGAGGGTCAACTCCCGCGCGACCAGGTCCTGGCTATGCCCGAGAGAGTCTCCTATGTAGGCAAGGTTCTGCTTCATCCGTCCTTCAAGCAAGGAATCGTCGAACGAGGATGAAGCACCGGAAGAGGCGCTCATGGGATGCTCACTCCTTCGCGGAAGGGATCTACCTAAGAATGGAAATCGATACTTAATATGGTCGAAGGGATGGGAAATTATGAACAGGTGGGGACATTTTACATAAAATTAGAACCGATAGGAGGGGTTATCCGTTATGATGAGGGAGGAACATCATCGGACTTAAGGAGGAGAGTCATGAATCGGTTAGTCGTTCAACAAATCGTCAAGCGATACGGCGATCGTACGGCGGTGAGCGGTCTGAGCCTCGAAGTCGGCGAAGGGGAGATCTACGGGTTGCTCGGCGCCAACGGAGCGGGCAAAACGACGACGATGAGAATGGTATTGGGGCTTATCATGCCGGATGAAGGAAAGGTAACGTATTTCGGCAAGCCATATAGCCGGGAGCTGCTTCGTACCATGGGCTATCTGCCGGAGGAACGGGGCATGTACCCGAAGATTAAAGTGAGCGACCAAGTCGTTTATCTGGGGCAGCTGCGCGGCATGTCCCGCAAGGAAGCGGACAGCAGCCTGAAGCGCTGGCTCGACCGCTTCGAGATTCCCGAGCACTACGACAAGAAAGTGGAGGAACTGTCGAAGGGCAACCAGCAGAAAATCCAGTTCATCGCGGCCGTCGTGCACCGTCCGAAGATTCTTGTGTTGGACGAGGCGTTCAGCGGATTGGACCCGGTCAACGTCGAGCTGCTCAAGGCTACGGTGAAGGAGCTGCGGGATCAAGGAACGACCATCCTCTTCTCGACCCATCGGATGGAGCATGTGGAGGAGCTGTGCCGGAATATCACGATCATGCACAGGTCGCGTCCCGTTCTTCAAGGCGCCGTGAAGGAGATCAAGAAGCAGTTCCCGATGGAGCGGGTAATTCTGTCGGCGGACCATGACGTGAACGGGTTGGACAAGCTTCCGGGCGTATCCGCGGTCGTTCGGAACGAACAAGGCTATGAGATGAAGGTCGACCATCCGGAAGCCGCCCAGTCGATCCTGCAGCATGCGCTCAAGCAAGGCCCGGTTCGCCGCTTCGAGCTGAAGGAGCCCAGCTTGAACGAGATCTTTATCCGAACGGTAGGTGATCGCCATGAATAACCTGTGGACGGTTATGTCCTTCACGATGAAGACCAAGCTGCGCGGCAAGTCGTTCCTGACGATGACGATCCTGATCTCCGTGCTTCTGATGGTCGCCTCCAATCTTCCCTATCTCATCGATAAGTGGTCTTCGGGCGGAGGAGCGGTCAAGGTCGGTTACGTTCAAGGGGAACAAGCGGAGATCGTGGCGGCGGTCGACCGCTATCTGGGAACGATCGAGGAACCGAAAGTGGCATTGGTTCCGATCGAAGCTCCGGCCGGGGCAGCCGAGCGTTCGGCCGCGATGAGACAAGCCATCGAGGATAAGCGGATCAAAGGTTATCTGGAATTCAAGCCCGGGCAAGACGGAGTCTTCCCTAGCGTGACTTATTTATCGAAGAAAGTGTTTACGGGAGATGCTTCCCAACAGCTTCAAGCGGCGCTTCTGGCAGCCAAGAACGACGCGGTCGTCAAGGACGCGAAGCTGTCGCAGGAGCAGCTCGCTCGCTTGACCGCCCCGGTCTCCTTCGATGCGCTTCAACTGGATGAATTGGACGGCACAGGCAAGACCGAGCAAGAGAGGGATACCGCCGTGCTGCTCACTTATGTAGTCCTCATCCTGCTCTTTATGTCCGTCATGTTCTCCGGGCAGATGATCGCGTCCGAGATCACGGCGGAGAAGAGCTCCAGGGTCATGGAGATTCTCGTGACCAGCGTAGCTCCGCTTCAGCAATTGTTCGGGAGAGTGCTGGGCACGTTCATCGTCGCGGTCATGCAGCTCATTGTCTTTGTAGCGGTATCCGTTGTGAATCTGTCTCTCCCGCATAACAAGGTGAGCTTTGCTTCTCTCGGCATCGACTTCGGCAGCATAGACCCGATAATGCTCGTATCTGCAGTCTTGCTGTACCTGGCAGGCTTCTTTCTCTATGCGATGCTGTTCGCGGCGATCGGTTCCCTGGTCAGCAGAACGGAAGATCTCGCTCAAGCCGCGATGCCGGTCACGATGATTACCCTGGCCGGCTTCTATATCTCGTTCTTCGGACTGAACAGCCCGGACAGCAGCTTCATTACGATCTGTTCCTACGTTCCGTTCTTCTCGCCGTTCCTGCTCTTCCTGCGGATCGGCCTGGCAGAACCGGCCTGGTGGGAGATCGCTTTATCCGTTGCCATCCTGCTCGCAAGCATTCTCGCGATCGGCTGGCTCGCGGCGAAGATCTACCGGACCGGCATTCTTATGTACGGCAAGCGCCCGACCCTCGCGGAGCTTAGGAGAGCGATGAAGGCTTATAAGGTTTAAAGAAGCGGCGCATGAACAAGCAAGCCCTTGTGGGGAATAGCGATAATGGGAAAGCCTTGATGATCGCCATCAAGGCTTTTTTCTATATTGACAGAAATTAGAAGCCTAATTATACTGGAATTAGTTAATGAAACCGGTTGCACAATGTTCGAGCATTTACTTATCTTAGCTATTCAATTAGTTCGGTATATGCAATGTTTTCTTTAATTGATTAATGAAACCGTATGCATAACTTTGAATTCGATCCGAGTCGGAGGTACCTATGGCCAGTATTCGAGATGTCGCCAAAGCCGCAAACGTATCCGTATCGACCGTCTCCAGAATCATCAACAACAATCCCGCCATTTCGGCGGCAACGAGAGAAAAGGTCCTGAAGACGATCAAGGAATTGAATTATTCTCCCAACAGCATGGCGCAGGCTCTATCCAACAACAACTCCTACACCATTACGTTGATCGTGGACATCGAGGACGAGAAATCGTTCTACAATCCGTTTTTCCATGAGGTCATGCACGGCATCGAGAAGATCGTTTACAAGAAAGAGTACTGTCTGAACGTAGCCAACCTGAACACTTCCTTGAGAAATGAAAGCGTTATCGATTGGCTGATCAAAGGCAAACGGACGGAAGGCGTCGTCCTCCCCTCCACCGTCATGGATTCGAGGATAATCAAGACACTGAAGCAGAATGAAATTCCCTTCGTCGTCATCGGGGAACCCGTAAGCTTGAAGGAAGAGGTGAACTGGGTCGATATCAACAACCTGAAAGCGGGAGAACAGGCCACTCGTTATTTTATCGACAGCCACTGCAGGAAGATTGCTTACATCGGTTACGACGAAACTAAAATTTTCAACAGGAGAAGATTCCAAGGGTACAAGAACGCGCTGCAAGAGGGAGGCATCGAGTTCGATGCCGGGCTGGTTATCGAAGGGGGGAATTCCAGGGACGAAGGGTACCGGATGATGAACGAATTATTGAAGAACAACGTTCCGGATGCCGTGATCTGCGCGGACACCTTGCTGAGCGTAGGCGCGTTACGGGCCATTCAGGAGTCTGGGCGGTCCGCGCCGGAGGATATGGGGCTGATCAGCTTCGATAACGCGCAGATTGCCGAACTCTCTTATCCGACCATCTCTACCATCAACGTTGACGTGAACGAATTAGGATTGCAAGCGGCCAAGCTGCTATTCGAATTGATCGAGAATCCGGGGGCAAGGGAGCAGACCCTTCTGATCTCCACCAACGTGGAAGAGAGAGAAACGACTGCCGCCGGCAAACCGAGGTGAATCATGGACGGTATCTTCATCACGCACTATGACACCAGAGAATATATCTCCCCTATCGATAGAAACTCCTTGCATGTCAAAGTCAAATGCGCGGCAGCAGCCGATTGTTCCGTGTCCATCGTCTACTGGAACAAGTTCAGGAACGAGTTCAAGGAAGGCCGACTCGAAAGCCTGAGCCTCGGCGGACCCAGCGAGTTCTACAGCACGACGCTGGCATTCGACGAACCGGCCAAGTATTTGAGCTATTACTTCGTGATCAGGCACGGCGACGATCGGTTTTATTATTCGCCGTATGGGCTGGCCGACCAACTTCCCGCCAAGCACTTCGAATACCCGAGCACGAACGTGGATGATGTTTTTACCGTTCCGGCTTGGGCAGAGGGCAGCGTCGGGTATCAGATCTTTCCGGAGCGATTCGGCAACGGAGATGCCGGCAACGATCCTCCCAACGTGGCCAAGTGGAACGATCCGCCTACAAGAGACAATTTTATGGGCGGCGATCTGAGAGGGATCATTGAGCGCTTCTCCCACCTTAGAGACTTGGGAATCGACATTATCTATCTAACGCCGATCTTCTGCTCGCCTTCCAACCATAAGTACGATACGACCGACTATTTCAAGATCGATCCCTCGTTCGGCGATACGGAAGACCTGAAGGAGCTCGTTGCCCTGTGCCATAGCCATGGCGTAAAGCTCGTCCTGGACGGTGTCTTCCATCACATCGGGTATTACTCGTATCAGTTCCAAGATGCTATTCTTAACGGCAAAGATTCACCCTATTGGAGCTGGTTCTTCATTCAAGGGGACACGGTGGATACGAAAGCTGTCAATTATGAATGCGTGGGCTATTACAAATGGATGCCCAGACTGAACTTCTCGAACCCGGACGTCAGGACATTCTTCCTGAGCGTCGGAGAACATTGGATCAGGGAAGCGGGAATCGACGGCTGGCGCCTGGACGTTGCGGACGAAGTCGACTTTACTTTCTGGCAGGAGTTCAGGCGAAGAATCAAGGGAATCGATTCGAATCTCCTCTTGATCGGAGAGACATGGAAGAACGGCGCCGATCTTCTCCGCGGAGACCAGATGGACACCATCATGAATTATCGCTTCAGGGATGCCGTAATCGACTTTTTCGCGAATAAATCGATTGGCCGCGCGGCCTTTGCGCGGCGGATAGAAAGCATGCTATTCGATTATCCCCTGGCCTCCCGCAATGTCTTATACAACTTGTTGGGAAGCCATGATACCGCGCGTTTTCTTACGGTTTGCAAGGAGAACATCGATACGTTCAAGCTTGCTATTGTGTTTCAAATGACGTTTCCAGGGATGCCGTTCGTCTATTACGGCGACGAGATCGGCATGACGGGCGAGACCGATCCGCTGTGCCGAAAAGCGATGGCCTGGGACTCGGCGAACGCGATGATTTCAGAATTTTACAAAAATATCATTCGAATCCGACACGGAAGCAACGCATTGCGATACGGAGACTTCAAACATATCGATACGGCAAGCGAATTGTACGGTTTCATCCGAACTTACGAAGACGAGACAATCATCGTATTGCTGAATAACGACCAAGAAGATTGCCTAATCACCGGCGAGTGGTTGAATGAGCGAGCTTCCGTTTCCGTTCCCGATAGCGACACCGTAGAGATCCCGGCCAACTCGTACGAGATCCTAAGTCTGATCCGGGAGGGGGAGGGACACGCGGTCAGAAGGATGGCAATCGAACTTAAAGAGCAGCCCGAACGACAATTCAAAAACAGGAGCTGACGAATATGAGAAGAAGAATGGTCCTGGGAGCCTCGACGCTCCTGCTCGTGTCCGGCGTGCTGGGAGCATGCGGCGGCAAGGATAAGGACGCTTCGGACGGACCGGTAACCATCGAATTCTGGCATAATTACGACGCAGGATCCGGCCAAGTCGACGTACTGGAGAAATTAATCAAGGAGTTCGAGGCGGAGAACAAGAATGTCACGGTAAAGCAAGTCTATCTGGAATGGGAAGCTCTTAAGAACAATGTGGTCTCCGGAGCCAGCACGGGAACGCTGCCTGACGTTCTCCGCGGAGACATCGCATTCGTTCCTCAATTCCAAAGCCTGAACGTGCTGGAAGAAATGAGCGCGCTAAGCGACTACAAAGACGCGGCTGCCGGCGTCCTGGAGTCGGCGAACAGCACGGCCCGAATGGGAGACAAATTCTACGGCATCGCCGCGAATACGAATACGAAGATTCTGTTCTACAACAAGACCTTATTGCAACAAGCCAATGCGGATGCTCCGAAGACGTTGGATGACGTATGGGCAACGGCGCGGAAAGCGAGCGGCGGCAAAACGATCGGAATGGTGGAGCCGTGGACGGGAGTATGGAACGTGGGTCCTTATATCTGGAGCGAAGGCGGAGATGTCTTGGCGCCGGACAACAGCACGGCGCAAGGCTATATCAATGGCCCGATAGCCGTCAAGGTCATTCAACAGCTAGCGGATTTGTATAAAGAGAAAGCGCTTGCAGGCTCTTCGATGGATCCCGGCGCAATCGGCGACACCGACGGATGGGCGGCAGGAGCGTATGCGATGGAGCTCGACGGACCCTGGAGAGAGAAATCGAACAAGGAAGCCGGAGTCGATTATGGCGCCACGCCGCTGCCCGCAGGCAGCAAAGGCTCCATTAGCGTGCTCGGGGGCGAAGACTTCATGATGTTCAAAACATCGGATGACGCTCACAAGAAGGCAGCATGGGCATTCATCAAATTCATGACGAGCAAGCACGCCCAAGTGGAGATGGCCAAGGTAGGCCAACTGCCCGTCAACAAAGAAGCTCTGTCCGCTCCGGAATCCATAGAAGCCATGCCTCTGCTTCCGGTCTTCTCGGAAGCGCTGAAGACGGCCAAGTCGAGACCCGTAACGGCCAAGTGGGGCGAGATGGAGAACATTATCGCCACGAAGGTCGCGGAAGCCATCACCGGCCAGAAGGCGGTAAAGACCGCGCTGGATGAAGCGGCAAGCGAGATCGACAAGCTCATCGCCGGGAAGTAACGGCCTAAGTCAAAATTTGAGTGGTGACCAACAAATGAGCAACATGGCGGGCAAAAGAAGCGTTTGGAGAACGGATTGGCGCTTATACACGCTGCTGTTACCGGGATTGATATTCGTTGCGATATTCACGTTCTACCCGATAGGCAAAATGCTCGCGATGAGCTTCTTCGATTGGAGAATCGGGTATCGGCAAACGTCCGAGTTCGTCGGTCTTGAGAATTACAGCCAAGTGCTCGCGGATCCGATCGCCCTTCGGGCTCTGGTCAACACCTTGATGTATGCCGTTGTGACGGTACCGCTGCAGATGGCATTGGGATTGATAGTCGCCCTGCTAATCAACGGCATTACCAAGTTCAGCGTCACCTTCCGGCTAGCCTACTATTTTCCGGTCATCACGTCTTGGGTCGTCGTGGCCTTGCTGTTCCGCTACATCTTCAGTAATCAAGGCTTATTGAATTATTTCCTTGCCGATGTGCTGCATGTGGTCGGGGAGCCGGTCGGATGGCTGAGCTCCCGAGTTCCAGCCCTTGTCGTCGCCATGTTTCTAGGGATATGGAAGGGGATCGGGTGGAATATGGTCATCTTCCTTGCGGCCTTGCAGGCGGTGCCCAAAGAATATTACGAAGCTTCTTCTATCGACGGCTTGAACGGGAGGCAGCAATTTTTCCGGATCACCCTGCCGAGCATCCGCGGCACCTTGCTGTTCGCATTGGTCATGCTGTGTATCGGAGCGTTCAACACTTATACCCCGATTGCGGTTCTGACGGGCGGGAATCCCGCTCATCAGACGGAGATGGTCCTAACGTGGATGTATTTTCAAACCTTTAACGTGACGGGCAAAATGGGGTATTCGGCGGCTTTATCGATCATTATAACCCTGATTATTACCTCCATTACGGTTATCCTGTTTCGAACGTTAGCGAGAAAGGGGGAATGATATGATGAATCAACGAGGAGAGATGTAGATGAGGCGCCGACGTAGAATCAAACCCTTCATGGCTGTTCGTTACGCGCTGCTGATCCTGGGCTTGGTCGTAACGGTGATTCCCATGTTCTACATGGTGATCTCATCGCTCAAGAGCAACAAGTCGACCTTTTCCTACCCGCCCCAATTGTTCCCGAATCCGCACGAGATCACGCTTGAGAACTACGTTTATATTTTTCGGCACGTAAGCTTTCTCAAGTACTTGGGCAATACGCTCTTCACGGCGCTGATGACGGTCCTCCTATCCGCGGTCATCTCCTCCGTTCTGGCGTATTCGTTCGCGAGATTCAAGTTTCCGGGCAAATCCTTGTTTTACGGAATGATTATCTCCGTCATGCTGATTCCGGGACTCGCGATGATCATTCCGCAGTTCGAAATGGCCGTGAGGTTCGGCATGGTGAACCATCTGTGGGGCGTGATCTTGTTCTATTCCGCTTGGGTGACCCCATTCTCTACGTTCTTGCTTAAGGGGTATATCGAGGACAACATTCCAAGGGAATTGGACGAAGCGATCTACATGGATGGCGGCAGCATCTATTCCGTTTATCTGTTCGTCATCATGCCCATGGCGTCTCCCGCGATCGCGGCCATCAGCATCTTGAATTACTTGTTCCCGTTCGAAGAGCTCGGTTGGTCCCAGACGATATTGAAATCCGATGAAATCCGGACCTTGCCGGTCGCTATCACGATGTTCTTCCAAGCGCACAACCGAACGGACTGGGGTTACGTGTTCGCGATGACTAGCTTATCGATGGTGCCCGTCGTTCTATTCTACTTGGCCTTGCAGAAGTACTTTATATCCGGATTATCCAGCGGTTCTATCAAAGGCTAATTCAAGAAAGGATGGATTGCGCATGAGCAGGTCTATCAAAGCCGTCTTGAGCGTCTTTATCCTGTTGTCCGTCGTTATCTCCGGAGCGACGACCATGAATAAAGCGGCCGCAACGACATCGACATCCGTGCTGAGCGAGGACGATATCGTCTACATGATCCTGACAGACCGATTCTATGATGGGGATTCCAGCAACAACGGCACCCTGGGCAACGAGTACAGACCGGGTCAACTGAAGTATACGCAAGGCGGAGACTGGCAAGGAATTATCGATAAAATGTCGTACATCAAAGATCTTGGGGTTACGGCGATCTGGATTTCTCCTCCGCAACAGAACGAGCTTCTCAGCCGGGATGGCAGCGAGTCCGGTTATCATGGGTATTTCACTCACGATTATAACTCTACCGATCCTCACTTCGGCAGCAAAGCCAAATTGATCGAGCTGGTTAATACGGCTCATGCGAACGGGATCAAAGTCATCCTCGACGCCGTTCCTAACCATACGGCGGACTATCTGAACGGCACAGCCACCTCTTACTCGCCTAGCACGTATGCGCCGGCCGCTCCGTTCAACGATCCGAGCTGGTACCACCATAACGGAGATATTCTGGATTACAACAATTATACCCAGCTCGTTAACAACGACATGGGTGGGCTCGACGACCTGGATCAATCCAATCCATCCGCGAAAGCCGCGATCCTGAGCGCTTATAGCTCATGGGTTGCCGATGTCGGCTTTGACGGAATCCGTATCGACGCGGCGAGCTCCTTGCCCAAGAGTTTCATTACGGATTTCCAAACCGCGACGGGCGTTCCGACTTTCGGGGAAGTGTTTAACGGAGACGTTAATTTCGTCAGCGACTTCCAGAATTACGAGTGGGGGGTACTGGATTTCCCGTTATTCTTCTCCTCCCGGGATGTCTTCGCGAACGATACCAGCATGAACAACCTCAAAACCATATTCGATCAAGACTATAAGTATCAAAATACGAACCATCTGGTTACCTTCATGGACAACCACGACAGAGACAGATTCCTGAATCTGGCTAACGACAATTACAAGAAGCTCCGGTTGGCCATGACGTTCCTGTTTACGGTCAGAGGCATACCGGATGTCTATTACGGAACCGAGCAGGCGAATTATGGCGGAGGAGTGCCGACGGAATACACCGGCATCGCGAACAAGGAGAACAGGGAAGTCATGCCTTCGTTCAATGAAACGAACATCAACTTCAAATACATCCAAAGGCTGGCTCAGATCCGCAAGGATTACGACGCATTGAGATCGGGTACGCAGAGGGAGATGTGGTCGGATTCCTTCGTCTATTCGTATTCAAGAAGAATCGATACGACCGCGCATGAAGTCATCACCGTATTGAACAACGGATATGACAGCTCTACTCGAACAATACCGCTGAGAGCGGAGAGCACGATTCCGGTAGGAACCGTGCTGACGAACCTGCTGAACACGAGCCAGACCGTTACGGTGGCATCGGGCGGCGTAACCGGCAAGCAAATTACGGTGACCCTTGACGGCAAACAAGGAATGATTCTGGCTGCGGGTATGGTTGCCAGCTATACTCCTCCTACGCCGACCATCACCAAGATCCGGGTACACTATAATGTCGGTTATGGGAACAGCATGTATCTCAGAGGCTCCAATTATCCATTGTGGTGGGACAAGGGCAGAGCGATGAGAAACGTCTCATCGGATGTGTGGGAGTTCGAGATGGAGAGAATTCCCGCGGGAACGACGGTAGAATTCAAGCCTATGATCAATAATGACACTTGGTCCACAGGGTCGAACTACACCGTGACCGGCGGAACCACCGTGGATGTCTATCCAAGCTTCTAAGCAAGGAATGTTTGCCGTGCGAGACCGCTAACAAAGAAGACACTGTCCCTCTATGCCATCGGGGGAGCAGTGTCTTCTTTGTTATTCGGATTATGCTCTCAGAGCGGGAGTAGCGCTTTGTACCGCGGCCAGCCACTCGCGGGCGATAATCTGATGACCGGCCGCCGTCGGATGAACCCCGTCCCAGATCCAATAAGCCGGTTCGGCCCGCTCGGCCGCCCGATCGAAGGCTTCCTGCAAGGGCACGAACAGCGTGCCGTATTCCTCGGCCAGCTTCCTCGTCGTCCGCCCGTAAGCGGCGACTCTTGACTGCCACCGCTCCCAACGCGCTTCCGTAACGCCGGTCTTGAGAATAAAAGGCTCGCAAAGCACGATGGCGGCGTTCGGAAGCACCTCTCTCGTCTCCTCCAGCAAGTGGCGATAAGCCCGCTCGAAGCGGTCGGTCGCTCCCGTAGGCAGCTCTTCCACGATTCTCCACGCGTCGTTGACGCCGATCAGAATGCTGACGACGTCCGGCTTGACCGAGATCGTATCCTCGTTCCAACGGGCGTACAGATCCGATACGCGGTTCCCGCTGATCCCGCGGTTGACGAACCGAAGCGGCCGGCCGGCCAGCTCCTCGCCCAGCCGGGCCGCGATCAAATAAGGGTATCCTTGCCCGAGGCAGAGGCTGGGATCTCCTTCCCTCGAACGGGTTCCATCCGTGATGGAATCTCCCTGGAACAAGACGGTGAACGAAGTGTTTGTCGTCATTCGTATTCTCTCCTAACGTTTCGAATGGATTCCTCGTCCAAGGTAGCACTGCCCGGCCGGCGAATCAATCGTTAATTTTCGATGGCGCGTTCCGGCTCCTTGCCCCCTTTTTCTCCCACCTTAACCTAGTGAATCTCCCTATTCCAACTTTTGCTGGCAAGAAGTCAAAAATGGACCTTAAACAAGCAAAATCCAAGGGATATCGCGCCTTGATCATTCCTTTACACTTAGGGACGAGCAGCCAGATCGCGCAGTAAAGGACGTGAAAATAGTGAACAAATTTACCGGCGCTTCCGCTTTAGCGGATCGAATGAATACGATCGGCTTCAAGCTGGTTTCCTCCATCGTCCTTTATCTCATGATTCCGGTTCTCTTGACCTTCTATCTCATGGACAAGCCCTTGGAGAAGGTCATCGAACGGAATCTGGGCAAGTCCGCGCAGGATTCCCTGTACCTGGTCGGCCTGAACGTGAACCTCTTGTTTCAAGACATGCTGCAGGCGTCCGTGCAAATCTCCGGCCGCTCCGAGGTCGTATCCGTGCTCCGGAAGCCGGAGGCGTTCAGCGAGTTCAGCAAGCTGCGGTTGAACGACGAGATCCTGAACCGGCAGACCAGCTCTTACTTCTCCAATACGTACTCCACGCTCATCGACCTTTACGGCCATCGGCTGAGCACGAGCTATATGTCGGATTCCTCCATGACGCGGCTGACGGAATCGGGCTGGTACAAAGGAATGATGACCCGACCCTATCAGCTCAAGTGGATGTTCAGCAGCCGCAATCCGTGGTACGCGGACTCCAAGCCGCTCGTGACGCTGGTTCGAACCGTTACGGATCCTCAGAGCAACCGGAATGTCGGAATGATCCTCTTCAGCGTGGCCGAAGAAGATCTGCGCAAGTATCTGAGCGGCTTGGACGGACGTTTGTATCTGGTCGATCAAGAAGGGACCGTCGTCTCCAGCTCGGCCAAGGACGCGATCGGGACGAAGCTGTCGGACGTCGTCGGGAACTTGTCCTATGCCGGCGGCGGCAAGGGGCAGGAGATCCTGGTCAAGGACGGGCGCAAGTGGATCGTCAATTACCATTCGGTCGGGGCGAACGGCTGGAAGGTCGTGCAGCTTGTCTCCTACGACACGGTCTTCCGCGAGATCTTCGACATCCGGCGGACGAACATTATCATATTCGCTTTGATCTTTATCGTCTTCTTCCTGATAACGCTCTCCATCGCGTACGGAATCTCCAGGCCGTTAAAGCTGCTCCGCAAGAGGATGGAGGAGCTCGAAGGCAAGGACTTCAATTCCTCCATCTCGGTCAGAGGCCCGAAGGAGATCGCCGCGCTTAACGACACCTACAACAAGATGGTCAAAGAGATCCGCACCCTGCTGCAGCGGGTCAAAGAGGAGTACCAGCAGAAGGAGGACATGAGGTTCCGCGCGCTTCAGGCGCAGATCAATCCGCACTTTCTTCTTAATACGATAAACAACATCAAGTGGATGGCTTATATTCGCAGCGACAACGACGTCGGCGACATGCTCTCGCATCTGGGAGGAATCCTGGAAGGCAGCATCGGCCGGGGCGGAAATTTGATTCCGCTTCGCCAGGAGTTGGATTACATCCACAACTATATCGGCCTGATGCAGATCAAATACCCCGATCGCCTCAAGATCGAGATGGACGTTCCGGAGGAGCTGATGGAGCAGGAGGTCATCCAGATCATGCTGCAGCCCTTCATCGAGAACTGCCTGCAGCACGGAATCGATCCGATGGACGGGGTGGGGATCATCACGATCCGCGCCCGAAGCGAAGGGGATCGATTCGTTCTCACCCTTGGGGATAACGGGGTCGGAATGCCGGAGCAACGCTTGCGGACCGTACGCGAGCTGTTAGCTTCCCCGGATGGGGGGGAGCCGCCGGAGAGAATCGGAATCAAGAACGTTCACGATCGGCTGAGGCTTCAGTACGGAGAGCCTTACGGGGTCGATCTGTTCAGCGAACCCGGAACCGGCACGGTCGCCGAGTTCCGGTTGCCGACCAAGAAAGCGAGAGGAGGAATGGGGAATGGCCCTTCAAGTCATGCTCGTTGACGACGAGCTTCTCGTTCGGCTGGGAGTAAAGTCGCTTATCGATTGGGAGAAGCACGGGTTCGAGTTTATCGGAGACGCCGCGGACGGAGAGAAAGCGCTGGAATTGATGAAGCGGAAGGCGCCCGACATTCTGCTCACCGATATCGTCATGCCGAACATGAACGGGCTCGAATTGATCGAGAGGGTGAAGAAACGGTATCCGGACATGGCGATCATCGTGCTGAGCAGCCACAACGAATTCGAATACGTTCGCAGGGCCATGAAGCTCGGCGTCGAGGATTACCTGCTCAAGACGTCCCTGAAGCCCGCCGAATTGCTCGCCTTGTTGATCGAAGCCTCCGACAAGGTCGTTAAGCGAAGGGAGGGTCGCGCGGGCCAGCCGCCGGTTCCGGAGGAGCCGGATTCGTCGTTGCGCAAGCTGACGGATCGGCTGCTGGACTGCTTAGAGCAGCGTGCGGACGAGGAGCGCGAAGGCGCCGATGCGGTGCCGCTTCCCGCCAATCATTATCTGCTGGCCTTGCATATGAGGCGGATACGGGACGGAGTGCCGGAGCGATCGGCCGCGCAGCTGTTGAAGCATCTGGCCGAGTCCGAGCTGGGGCCGCTGCTGGCGACCCGCCCGGAGAGCGCAGGGGACCGGGATATCGTCGTTCTCTTGAAGGAAGACGGCGGAAGGCGTCCGGATCTCGAGAGAATCGTATCCGACCTGGCCGGCGCTTCCAGCCAGCTGCTGGGCATCTCCCTGCTGGGAGAGGCTTCGGGTCCTCTCGAGGACTGGCGCGAAGCCGCCAAGAGGTACGCTCTCGCCAAGGAGAAGTGGGCGAATTCGGAGACCCGCAGCGATATCAAGCAGCTGCTGGATTACCTGCGGGCCCATCTGGCTCGGAATCTGTCCCTGCGCGAAGCGGCGGAGAGGATCAACATGAGCGAGAGCTACCTGAGCACGCTATTCAAGCGGGAGACCGGGACCGGATTCACGGATTGGATCAACCTGCAGAGGGTCGAGAGAGCGGCGGACCTTCTGACGGACACGGATCTTCCCAGCTACCTGATCGCGGAGCAGGTCGGCTACGAGAATATCAATTATTTCGGCCGGATCTTCAAGAAGCTCAAGGGCGTCAGCCCTCAGAAGTATCGCGCCAGGCACCAAGCGCTGGGCAAGCGAACGGGGGATAGGCTGCAAGAACGAAAGGGCGGGAACGAAATATTGTGAATATTTCGCGCAAACGAGTTCCTGCTCAAGCCGATTTTCCGCCGATATAATTTTCTCACAAGCTTCTAGCCGGCCGCGGAATGCGGGCCTGGAGGACTTGGAAGACCTTAGGGGAGAGGAGGAGCGGCCAACATGTTGATCGGCAAAATCGAGAATTGGACGAAGGAACGGAACTACGCGCATCCGGTCATCCGCCGGGCGATCGACTTCCTGGACGAGACGGATTTCAGCTTGCTTGAGGACGGGAAATACCCGATCTGGGGAGACGACATGTACGCAAGAATCATGACGATCGACGCCAAGCCGAGAGCGGAGCAGTCCGCGGAGAAGCATGAACGGTTCCTCGACATTCATTATTTGTTGAACGGAGAGGAGACCATCGGCTGGCAGTCGCTGGCGTGCGGCGCGGAGCCCGTCCGTCCTTACGAGGAGGAGCAGGATTACGCCTTGTACGGAGCCTTGTCCGAGGAGAGCCTGCAGGCGATGAAGCCGGGCATGTACATGGTTCTGCTGCCGGACGATATTCATCGGCCCGGCCTGAGCGAGACAGGCGCCTCCGTCATTCGCAAGGTCGTCGTTAAAGTGGACAAGGAATTGCTGTAAGCCGCAACAGGAATGCCGAATTTCGAACCAGACAAAATCGCAGGGGGTACGGATCCATGTTGAAAAAACGTTTGTTCGCCGCAGTTCCCGCAGTTGCCTTGACGGTCGGCCTGCTTGCCGGATGCTCCGGCAATAACGGCAATTCGGGCGAGGAGGCATCCGGTTCCGCAAGCGCCGGAGCCGGCAAGGACAAGGTCGAGATCTCCGTATGGCTGACTCCGCAATGGAAGGGCGCCTTCGATTCGACGGAGAGCGACGCCGACTATGACAGCTTCTTCAAGTACGCGGCCGACAAGTTCGTGAAGCAGTACGACAAGTACGACGCGAAGATCAACGTCCAAGTCATCGCCGGCGATCAGCGCGACGAGCTGCTCAACGTCAACCTGAATGGCGGCACTCCTCCGGATGTCTTCTTTGAAAGCGTATTCGCGATGGGCGATTATGCGCATCGCGGGGCACTGGTTCCGCTGAACGACATCGTGGACGACGCGGCGAAGAGCGATATCGCCCAAGGCTATTGGGATAACGTGACCTTCGGCAACGACATCTACTTCTATCCGTTCTCCAACAATCCGGGCACGCTGGCTTACAACGCCGATATGTTCCGGGCCGCCGGGCTCGACAGCTTCGTCGGGGGAGAGAGCGAGATCAAGACCTGGACGCTCGACGAGTACAATCAAATCCTCGAGGCGCTTAAGACCAAGCTTCCGAAGGATAAGTACTCGAACGCTTACCCGATGGCCCTCTACGCGCTCAACAACCAAGGCGACACCTGGAACCTGGCTTATCTTAGAATGTTCGGCAATAAGTTCTTCGACGACCAAGGCAATATCGTTCTCGACGACGAGAACGGCGTGAAGGCGGCCGAATGGCTAAGGAACCTGTACAAGTCGGGCTACACGAATCCGGGCGCCGAATCGGTATCGTCCAACGACGCCAACGCGATGTTCCTGAACCAGCAGCTTGCCGTCAGCTTCACGAACCCCGTCCTATTCAACAACGCCAAAGCGGACATGGCAGCGGGCAAGGCTCCTAAGTTCGACGTTCGCCTGGCCAACATTCCGTCGGTCAGCGGCGATCCGCTTACCTTCACTTACGTGGTCGGCGCCAGCGTCTTCAAGACCGGCGACGACAAGAGAACGGAAGTGGCGAAGGACTTCGTCAAGTTCTTCTCCAGCGACCCCGAGCTGGTCAAGGCCTCCAAGAACAGCATTCCGGTTCGCAGCTCCGTCATCTCGGAGTTCAAGGATCAATTCCCGCTCTTCGAGGCGTACGACAAGAATTCGGCGCACTTGTTCTCCTTCACCGGCAACGTTCCGGGCTACAGCGAGCTGAGACAGGTTCTGTATCCGGAGCTTCAAGCGATGTATATCGGCGAGAAGACGCCGGCCGAGGCGGTCAAGGATTACCAGGCGAAGGGCAACGAGGTTATCCAGAAGGCCAGACAAAACTCCGTTCTGAATAAATAACGTCTACGAAGCACCTCTCACTAACCATTTCATGGACCCGGCCGCGCGGTGTCATCATCCGCGCGGAGGGACATGGAAGAAAGGTACGGAGTCCTATGAAATTGCGCAATCCTTATCTCAAAGAGAATCTCACCGGGTATCTGTTCATTCTGCCTCAGACGCTGTTGTTTCTCCTGTTTATCGTCTATCCGATAATCGAAGGCATCCGGCTCAGCTTCTACAAGGTTCAGTTCCAGAAGGAGACCTTTGTCGGCTTCGACAACTATTCGGCTCTGTTCAGCGATCCGATCTTCTTCAAGGCAGTCGGCAATACGGTCGTCTTCGTCGTCTTTATCGTCCTGCTGACGGTTATCTTCTCCTTGTTCGTCGCTTCGGCCGTTTTTGATAAAAACGCTAAGTACGTCTCGTTCATCCGGGGGAGCTACTATATTCCCGTCATGGTCTCCATGGTCGTCATGAGCATGATATGGAGCTTCCTGCTGAATCCCGCCAACGGCTTGATCTCGTTCACGGCCAGACAGCTCGATCTCAGCACCGTCAACCTGCTCGGGGATAAGAAGCTCGTGCTTCCCGTCGTCATCTTCGTGACCTTCGCGACGAACGTCGGGCAAGCGATCATCCTGTACATCGCATCCATGATCGGAGTTCCCAAGGATCTCTTCGAAGCCGCGGAGGTCGACGGGGCAAGCCGCCTGAAGGTGATCTTCCGGATTCTCATCCCGCTGGTCAAGCCGACCACGATCTACATTACGATCATCAACATCATCGCCGTGCTCAAGATCTTCGTCGTCATTCAGATGCTGACGGGCGGCGGACCGAACAACGCTTCCGTGACCTTGATGTATTACCTGTACAACAATGCCTTCAAGTACAACCAGCTCGGCATTGCCTCCGCGGTAGGGGTCATCATGTTCGTCATTACGCTGCTGCTGTCGGTGCCGCAACTTCGAGCGCTGTTCAAGGATAAGTGAGGGATACGGTCATGGCGAAACTGCAAGGCAAGAAGAAGAGGGACAGCTACGACGTCGTTGCCAATATCGTTATCGTCTTCTTCGCGATCTGTAACTTGTTTCCGATCTATTGGCTGTTCACCAGCTCGCTGAAGAACAGCTCCGACGTCATCAAGATGCCGCCGGATTGGTGGCCGAAGACGTTCACGTTCTCGAATTACACGGAAGTGTTCGACAGCCAGCCGGCGCTGCGCTGGACGTTCAACAGCTTGTACGTGGCCGGCCTGTCGACGATCCTGTTGGTCGTGACCAGCTCGATGGCGGCCTACGCCTTCTCGAAGCTTCGGTTCAAAGGGAAAATGGTCATCTTCGTAATCTTCATCTCCAGTCTCATGGTTCCCAAGGAAGTGATGATCGTTCCGCTCTTCCGCATCGCCCAGGACTTGGGGCTGGTCAACGACCTGCACGGGATGATCTGGCCGAACGTGGCCGTCGCCTTCGGGGTGTTCCTGCTCAAGGGATTCTTCGACTCCGTCCCGGACGCGTTAAGAGAGGCGGCCCGCATCGACGGAGCGGGCGAAGTCCGTACCTTCCTGCAGATCATGATTCCGATCGTCAAGCCCGGAATCGGGGCGCTGTTCATCCTGAACTTCGTCCAGGTATGGAACGACTACCTGTGGCAGCTGGTCATCGGGCAGGAGAAGGAGATGAAGACGCTGATGGTCGGCATCGCGACCCTCATGCAGGATCTGAATCCGAACTTCGCTTACAAGATGGCCGGCGCGACGGTGGCGGCTATCCCGATGCTGATCATCTTCCTTCTGTTCCAAGGATATTTCACCCGCGGCCTCGCGGGCGGCGCGGTCAAGGAATGACGAACGGAGAGGACGGAATCATGGAGAATTGGATTGGCATCGATATCGGCGGGACGGACATGAAGTTCGCCGTCTTCAACCGGGAAGCGGAGATCGTTCGTCACGGTTCCGTTCCGACGCCTCAAGGGGATGCGGGAGTCCGCATCCCGGAAGCCGTCGAAGCGGTTCTGGCAAGCCTGCTGGGCCGTTACCCGAATTCGTCCGGGGTCGGGATCAGCACCGCCGGCGTCGTCCATCCGGACAGCGGCGAGATCGTCTTCTCCGGCCCGACCCTCCCGGGGTACCGCGGAACGAACCTGAAGCGGGTCGTCGAAGATCGCTTCGGCTTGCCCGCCAACGTTCTGAACGACGTGAACGCGGCGGCTCAAGGGGAGCGCTGGAAGGGAGCGGCGCGGGGAGTCGATCACTTCTTCTGCGTCACGATCGGCACGGGGATCGGAGGAGCCTTGTTCAGCGAAGGCAAGCTGGTGCTCGGGCCGCACTTCCGCGCGGGCGAGATCGGCCATTCTCTGTACGAGAAGGGCTCGGGAACGACGTACGAGCAGAGGGCGTCCATGTCCGCCTTGCTCCGCCGCGCGGCGGACGAGCTCCCGGGCTTCTCCGGTTCGGGACGCGAGCTCTTCGCGCGAGCGGGCGAGGGAGACGCGGCTTGCCGGCGCCTGCTCGACGGCTGGACCGAAGAGATTGCCAGGGGGCTCGCGGAGATCGTTCTGCTTGCCGATCCGGAGGTCATCGTCGTCGGCGGCGGAGTGTCTGAGCAGAAGGAGCTCTTGTTGGAGCCGATCCGCGGGCATCTGTCGGCTTACCTGCCGGAAGGCTTCTGCCGGACCTCGTTGAAGCCGGCGGAGCTGGGCAACCGCGCGGCCTTATACGGCGTTATTTATCCTTACTTTATAAGAGAGATGGAGAGATCGAACGATGGAGCGCAATTGGGTTAAGGAATTAGCGGGCGTGTACGTGGCGATGTATTCGGCTTATAACGACGCGGGAGAAGTCGATTCGGACCGAGTCCGGAAGCTTGCCCGCTACTATGTCGGCAAGGGGATCAAGGGCTTGTACGTCGGAGGCAGCTCCGGGGAAGGCATCCTGCAGACGGCCGAGGAACGCAAGAAGGTGCTCGAAGCGGTCATGGAAGAAGTCAGAGACGAGCTCGTCATTCTCGTCCATGTCGGGGCGAACTCGACGAGAGAGAGCGTCGAGCTGGCGAGGCATGCCGAGAGCGTCGGAGCGGACGTCATCTCCGCCGTGCCTTCGATCTACTACCGGCTGTCGGAGAAGGCGGTCGAGACGCACTGGCAGCGGATGATCGACAGCACGAGCCTTCCTTTCATTATCTATAACATCCCGCAGACGACGGGCTTCCAGCTGTCCATGGGCCTTCTGAGCCGGATGGCGGAGCAAGAGAAGGTCATCGGGGTGAAGATGTCGGGCGAGAGCACGTTCGAGCTGCAGCAGTTCAAGGCGGCCGGAGGAGACAACTTCCTGGTGTTCAACGGACCGGACGAGCAATACCTGGCGGGCCGCAGCATCGGCGCGGACGGAGGAATCGGCGGCACCTACGGCGTCATGCCGGAGCTGTTCGTCGCGCTGGACGGACTGTATGCGGAAGGGAAGATGGAAGCGGCGCGAGAGCTGCAGTTCCGAATCAACGGGATTATCAAGCGGCTCTTGGCGTATCCGTCGCTTTACGGCGCTTGCAAATCCATCCTTAGCCTTCGCGGAGTCGAGACGGGATCGCCGCGCCTGCCGCTCCTCCCCGTAGGCGAGGAGCATCAGGGTTCGCTTGCCGAGCTGAACGACGACATTCTGCGAACCGTCGCCGCCTATACGAAACGATAGGAGGAGGAAGCGAGATGTTGGATCGGATCAAAGGGGGCCTGGTCGTCTCGTGCCAGGCGCTGGAGCACGAGCCGCTTCATAGCTCGTATATCATGTCCCGGATGGCGGTAGCCGCCTTGGAGGGCGGAGCCGTTGGCATTCGAGCCAATTCCAAGGAGGACATCGTCGAGATCAAGAAGGCGGTGCCGCTTCCGGTGATCGGAATCGTGAAGAGGGATTATCCGGACAGCGAGGTATTCATCACCGCGACGAAGCGGGAGATCGACGAGCTGCTGGAGAGCGGCTGCGAGATGATCGCGATGGACGCGACGAACCGGGCGCGCCCCGGCGGCGAGTCGCTGGAGGAGCTCGTGCGGTATTGCCGGGAGAGAAATCCGGCGGTGCGGCTGATGGCCGATATCTCCACCGTGGAAGAAACGATAGCCGCGGAGCGATTGGGCTTCGATTGCGTCGGCACGACGCTGCACGGCTATACGCCGTATACGGCGGCCTCGAAGCTGTATCACAATGACTTTCAATTCCTTAAGGACGTCTTGCGCGAAGCGGAGGTCCCCGTCATCGCGGAAGGGAACGTGATCACGCCCGAGATGTTCAAGCGCTGCCTGGAGCTGGGCGTCCACTCGACGGTCGTGGGCGGAGCGATCACGAGGCCTAAGGAGATCACCTCGAGGTTCGTAGCCGTTCTATCTTGAGAATATCGCATGCAAGCAAGAAAGCTGCCGCCGACGGCATCGTCGGACGGCAGCTTTTCTTTAACATTCCATCTCATTGAGAAGGAAGGCGGATGGTAACCTTGGTGCCTTGGCCGAGAACGCTGTCGATCGTAAGCCCGTAAGCTTCCCCGTAATAATAGCGAATGCGGTCGTGCACGTTCTTCACGCCGATATGGTCGCTAAGAAGCGTGTCCTCCATGCTCCTTAGCTCGCTCCTCAGCCGGCGAAGATTCTCTTCGTCCATCCCCGCGCCGTCATCCTCGATCGCGATAATGAAATAATCGGCCGTCAAAGAGGTTGCGATCGACAGATGCCCTTGTCCGCTCTTGCGTTCCAAGCCGTGGACGATCGCGTTCTCGATCAGGGGCTGCAGCATGAAGTGGAGAACCGGACGCTCGTCGCATCCTTCGGTCAGCTGCTCGGCATACCGGAATTTGTCTCCGAACCGCATCTGCTGGATTTTCACATATAGCCGGGTATGGATCAATTCCTCGCGAAGAGGCACGATCTCCTTGCCGCTCTGGATATGGATCCGGAAGAGACGGCCGAGCAGGCCGACCATATCGCTCAGCTCCCGCTGTCCCCCGAGAACCGCCTTCATCTGGATCGATTCCAGCGTATTGGCGAGAAAATGAGGGTTGATCTGGCTCTTCAGCGCTCCGAATTGCGCAAGCTTCTGCTTGGCCAGCGTATGGGAGGACCGCTCGATATGCTCCTGCAGGTCCTGGACCATGTTGCGGATGCCCCGGTATAGAATCCCGAATTCATCCTGCCGCTCGCTGTTGAAGTCGACGTCGAACTTGCCGAGTCCGACGGCCCTTACTTGCTTGCTGAGGTTGATGATCGGCCGCGTCACGCGGCGGGCCAGAATGAATTGGAACAGCAGCGCGGCGCCGACGGAGCCGGCCGCGAAGCTCAGGATGACTTTGCGGAACAGGACCGCGTCCTTGGTCATCTCGCCTTCTTCGATGTATTGAACGACCTTCCACCCGGAGTAGGCGGAGGTGACGAAGTTCAGATAGGAGGGCCGGCCTTCGATGGACGCATAGAAGCTGTCCGAGTCCCTGCCGAGAATGCGGCCGAGCGAGGACGGCTCCAGAACGTTGACGGGCAGGCCGGTCCGGTTCTTCCCTTCGGAGGAGTAGATGGGACTGCCCGATCCGTCCAGGATGAGAAACTTGCGGTTCCGGTTCTCGGACAGGTCGAGGATGTCCTTCAGCGAATCCAGGCGGATATCGACAAGCAGAACCCCGAGCGGATAACGGGTGCCGTTGCGGTTGATGACGCGGGCGATGGAGATAACCGGGTCCTTGGCGCCAACTCGGTGGAAGGGCAGGTGGGTCCCGAACAGCTGGATTTTCCCCTTCCCTTTCAAGGTTTGCGCGTACCAGCCCTCCTTCGTGAAGTCTCCCGCGTTGTAATCGGCGCGGTTGAAGTTGACGGAGTAGAACAGGCGGTTGCCGGAGTACAGCTGGACGCTGTCGGTGTTCTTGACGGTCATCTCGATGGTGCTGACGAAATTCTCGATGACGCTGCGATATTGGATCGTCTGGTCGACTCCTTCGTCGGGATTGCTCGCCCACTGGTCCAGCGCTTTCTGCAGTTGGCTGTTCAATTGAGCGGTCAGCGTTCCGGTCTCAATGCTCTGCAGATATTGATCGATATTGAACGATAGATTATTCAAGATTAGGCTGGAGCTGTCCTGATACTCGTTCCGAACGGTATTCATCATGAAGATGTAGACGACGCCGGCCATGACCAGCAGCGGAATCGTGATGACGAAGATGGACAGGACGAAAATTTGACGGTTGACGTGCTTGATCTGGAACCGCCCCATCAGGTTCTTCAACCGGCTCATGGCTTCACAATCCTAACTGTTTGCGATATTCGGTCGGCGTCTTGCCGGTCACCGTTCGAAAGGTCTTTACGAAGTGCTTGTAGCTCTTGTAGCCGCACATCACGCATACGTCCGTCACCAGGTACTTCGGATCCATTAGGCATTGCTGCGCGTATCGGATGCGGATCTCGGTCGCGAAGCTCAAGTAGTTCTTGTTAAGCTTGCTCTTGAACAGCCGACTCAGATAGGACGGGTTATAGAAGAAGCGATCCGCAATCGTCTGGAGCGTGATGTCCTGCTCCATGTGCTGAAGGATAAAGCTCTCGATCTGTTGGAAAATAGCCGTGTCCGGCAGCGGATGTCTCGAGGAACGAGTCCGATAGGCGGAGTTCAGCTCCAGCACCCAGTTCGCCAGCCAGTCGAAGAGGGAGTCCGAATTCTCGAAATCATCCGCGAAGGCCAACGAGATCAGCTTATGGCTGTAGATCTCCTCGACCGGAATCCCGTGCTTGTGAGCGAACCGAAGGGTCGCGTTGATCAGCTCTTGCAGGAAGAGAAGCAGCGAGTCTACGGAAGCGCGGGCTTCCTTGGACTGAACGCGCTCCGAGAACCGGTTCATCAATCGTCTCGTATCCGCTTCGCTGCCGTTCTCCAGGCAGGATCGAATCTCGGCTCGGTCCTCCGCCTCCAGCTGAAGGCGGGACGGCGCGGCCGAGCTTGCGCCAGCCGCATCCGCATCCGATTGCGGGAAGAAGAAGCGGGAGGATTCGAAGTATCGGCGATAGAGAGACTTGTCCGCAAGGCGAAGCCGAGACCCCGCCTCGGACAGCTTGGACGCCGGCAGGCCCGCCGATGCGAATACGGCGAGTCCCGACAGGTCTCCGTCCGAGGCGAGAATCTCGTTCATTCGGCCGCCGGCAGGGAAATAGAGTCCGGAGGGCCGTTCTCCGCCGGGATCGGGGCATACGGCGATCAGGTATAATTTGGACTGGTACGAGTAAGACAGGAGCCGATGGACCTTGCCTAACCCGAGAGCTTCGGCCGCGAGCTCCTTGACTCGTTCCTTTGCGAAGCGCTTCCAAGCTTCTCGGCCGCGGCCCATCGGATAGCGGCGGGGGATCGCCGTCAATACGGCGGGATAGTACAGCATTCCGGATTCCTCCCACCGGCTCAGGCGCTCCTGACGGTCTCCGTCCGAGGCGTCCCCTTCCTCCAGAAGAAGCTTGAACAGGCTGTCGTCCCTGACCTTCCCGAATGCCCGGACTTCCGTCTCCAGCTTGCGCCGGCTTTCCCGTTCCCGCTTGCGCGACTCGATCTCCTTTAAGCATTCCACGACGGTGGCATAGCTCTCTTCGTATTCCAGCGGCTTAAGCAGATAATTTCGAACGCCGCCCAGCCGAATGGCCTTCTGCGCGAATTGAAGGTCGCCGTGTCCGGTCAGAATGATAAACAGGGTGTCCGGCAGCTCGCCGCGCAGCCGTTCGATCATCTCCAGCCCGTCCATCTCGGGCATCCGAATGTCGGTAATGACCAGGTCGGGGCGGGCAAGAAGAGCGACTTCGACACCCTCGCGGCCGTTCTCCGCATCCACGATCTCATGCACGCCTAACTCCTGCCAGGGGAAGTAATGCTTAAGTCCTGCGCGAATGATAGGCTCATCCTCCACGATCATAAGCTTGTGCATGTTGTGCTCCTTGTCAGTTAATATAACATTAATTATACAACAAATAGATTTCGCTCAAAGCGTTAAAGCCATGTAAAACGGCTGGGAAAAACAAGAGGTCAAATATGAGCCATGAATGTAAAACGAAGGGGATTCTCGGCACGAGGGCGGTTAGCCTATGCTGAGAGCGGGAAGGGCAATCCGGAAGTCCTTGCCAACAACGAACAAGGGGGATATCCATGTTTAGCAGCTTGCGCAAAACGCTCACCGCCGGTATCGTCGTCGCCTTATCCGGCGCGCTCTTAACGGCATGCAGCTCGAACAATAACGCGGAGAACGCGACGCCAGCCTCGCCTTCCGCCTCGCCTTCAGGCTCGGAATCGACGGCGGCCGCTACCAAGCCCGTGGAGATTACCTGGTGGAACTTCCCGAACTTCCAAGCTCTTGACGGGGAAGTCGGGAAGTACGAGAAGCAAATCATCGCCGCTTTCAACCAGAAACACCCCGAAATCAAAGTGAACCTAGAGATGATTACCTTCGACGGAGGACCGGAGAAGCTGAACGTCGCGATCGCCACGAACTCGGCCCCCGACGTGATCTACGACGCGCCGGGCCGCATTATCGATTGGGCGAAGAAGGACCTGCTCGCTCCGCTCGACGACATGGTGACGGCCGAGGCGCGAAGCGATATCCCGGACGCGTTCTGGAAGCAATCCATGGTCGGGGATAAGACGTATATGTACCCGATCAATACGGCTCCTTTCATGATGGCCGTCAACAAGACGGTATTCGAGAAAATAGGCACATTGGACCTGCTGCCGCTGGACAGGCCGGACCGGACTTGGACGGTCGACGAATACAAGAAAGCCCTGCAGGCGGTCAAAGAAAAAGCCCCTGACGTCATTCCTTCCGGGTTCTACGCGAAGAGCCAGGCGGGCGATCAGGGAACCCGCGCCTATATCGCGAACCTTGGCGCGACCCGATTCCTCAATGAAGACAACAGCGCGGTCGCGATCAACACGGACGGCGCGGCCCAAGCGCTCGATTGGATCGTGCAAGCGCAGAAGGACAAGCTCGTCGTGCCGGGCTCGGCCTCGCTCGCCGCTGCCGACGTGAACGATCTGTTCCTGCAAGGCAAGCTGGCGTTCACCATCAACTATTCCGCCGTGCTCAAGGCGCAGAACGTGCCGAACAAGAAGACGGAGTTCGAGGAAGTTCTGCTTCCGTTCCCGACTCCGGACGGTTCCAAGCCGAAGCTGGAGCCGTATCTGGGCGGCATGGCCATCTTCGATAACGGAGACGAGGCGAAGATCAAGGCGGCCAAGACATTCATCGACTTCATGGCCAACGATCCGGAATACGGGAAGAAGAACCTGCTTCAGACCGGGGGACTCTCGGTTCGCAATTCGATCACCGGCCTGTACGACGATCCGGAATATGCGTATTCGGAGCTGGCGCGCCAATTCATTACCGATGCGCCGACGATCGCGGACGGCTATGCGGAGATCCGCACTTCCTGGTTCCCCGAATTGCAGCGCGCTTTGTTAGGAGCGGCAACGGGCAAGGAAGCGCTGGACAGCTTCGCGTCCAAAGCGAACGAAGCGATCGCCAGAGCCAAAGCGGACGCCTCCAAAGCCGCAACCAAATAACGACCGACCCGAACGCAAGGAACGGTCCCGCGGCTAGCCGCGCCGTTCCTCGCCGCGGGATAAGAAGGGAAGTTCCGGCATGTTCGCAGCCTTGCGCAAGACGAGTCCTTATATCAAGCGCGACTGGTTGACCAGTTACCTGTTCCTGCTTCCCGCGCTTGGATTCTTTCTGCTGTTCGTAGCTTATCCGATGGTCAAAGGAGTCTACATCAGCTTCTTCACGTACACGCTCAACAAATTCGAATTCGTCGGTTTGCGGAATTACGATTACCTGCTGAACGACGAGAATTTCCTTCATTCGATGAGAAATACCATGTTGATCGTCGTCATCGCGGTTCCTCTCGTCATTCTATTCTCCATCTTCGTCGCGATGAACATCTACAAGAAACCGGAGTTCCTGCGCTCCCTATTCCGGGGGATCTTCTACCTGCCGGTCGTTTCTTCCGTTGTCAGCATTACCGTCGTCTGGGCCATGATCTACGATCCGAACTTCGGAATATTGAACTATGTCACCAGCCTGTTCGGTCTGGAGCCCATCGCTTGGCTCGGGGATACCCGGACGGCCCTTCTGGCCATCGTGCTCGTCCTCATCACGACATCCGTCGGCCAGCCGATCATTCTGTACGTCGCTTCCCTCGGCAATATTCCCGCCTCCTATATCGAAGCCGCCCAGATCGACCGCGCCTCCTCCGGGCAGATCTTCCGCCGGATCATCTGGCCGATGCTGATGCCGACGAATCTATATGTGATCGTCATGACGACGATCAGCACCTTCCAGGTGTTCGCCATTATCCAGCTGCTAACTTCCGGCGGCCCGATGTATGCGACTTCCACCGTAATGTACGGAGTCTACGAACAAGCCTTCATGCTGGGAAGCTTCGGGGTTGCCGCCGCGATGGGAGTCCTTCTGGCCGTCGTCATCGGATTGATCTCCGTCGTGCAGTTCAAATATTTAGGCAGCAACGTCGAGTACTAGGAGGTACGGCATGACGATTTACGAACGATCCAGAAGCGCGGCGTCCAACCTGCTGCTTGTCGTCGCCGCTCTGCTGTTCGCCTTCCCGTTCTATTGGATCCTAACGGGGTCTTTCAAAATCCAGACCGTGGCGGTCTCCATCCCGCCCGAGTGGTTCCCGCTCGAGCCAACCGTGCAGAACTATGTCGACCTGTTCAAGAATCCGGTCTGGCGCTGGACCTTCAACAGCTTCTTCATCTCGTGCGGGGAGATGGCCGGCGTCTGTCTCGTCGCCTCCATGGCGGGGTACGTTCTCGCGAAGAAATCGTTCCCCGGCCGGAAGATCGTCTTTACCGCGTTCGTTACGGCGATGGCGTTGCCGAAGCAGGTCATCCTCGTTCCGCTGTTTACGATGCTCGCGGATTTCGGCTGGATCGATTCGTACAAGGGGCTGATCCTTCCCGCCATCGGGTGGCCGTTCGGCATCTTCCTCATGAAGCAATTCGCCCAGACTCTCCCGAGCGAGCTGATCGAAGCCGCCAAGATGGACGGCTGCTCGGAGCTTCGGCTTTTCAGCCGCATTATACTGCCTCTACTGAAGCCGGCGATCGGAGCGCTTGCCATCTTCACGTTCATCAATGCGTGGAACGATTATTTCAGCCAATTGATCATCACTCGTTCGACTCCGATGATGACGCTTCCGCTCGGGGTCGCGACGTTGAAGGGGGAATACACGACGCCTTACGGAGTGCTGATGGCCGGGGCTCTCATGGCGTCGATTCCGATGATCTGCGTCTTCCTGCTGTTCCAGAAGGCGTTCACCCAAGGGATTACGATGGGCGCGGTCAAGGGATAACCCTGGCGAGGCTCTAAGAATCGAATACTCTCTACCGTTATGCCGGAAGACTTTGCCTATTCCTTATGAGGGGCAAAGTCTTTTTTTATATTCTCCACTTGAAAATATTCAACACAACGTATATATTACACTTGAAAGTATACTTAATAATCATCAATGTATAATTTGCAAGCGCTTCCCCTGTCGTTTGTCCGATTGGAGGTGACTTGATCGAGAACTTGCCAACCGGCCTTATCGATTCGCTTTGCCATTCGAAGTGCCAGAATCCGCCTTCTAAATTCCAACCATTCAAGGAGGTTACTCATGTCACGTCCAAACAGGCTTAGCAAGGTTTCCGCCTTCCTGTCCGCTATTCTGCTGCTTCAGCTTCTGCTCGCCGCCGCCGTATCGGCAGGCTCTTACGATCCTGAGCTGAAGCCATCCTCTAATGTCTTTACCGGGCAGGATTTGCTTCCCGCCAAGCTGATCGACGGCTTTAATACCGCGGAGAGCGTAGCGGAGTGGAAGCCCGGAACGAACACCCAAAGCGTCGCATTCAAGACAAGCATCCTGAACGGGCCTAATTCCCCCTATGAGGGAGCCGGCGTACTGGAGCAGGTGCCCAAGCCGGTCAAGGTATACGAATGGAGGACGATCTATCGGGACTATTCCGAGCCGCTGGATCTGTCCGACTACCGCTATCTCGCCTTCGCGGCGAACAGCTGGGGATGGCAGGCGGTCGATTACATGATGAAAATAACGCTGCACAGCGGAGACGACACCTACGAGAGCATAGCCAAGATCGAGCATGACAGCTGGAGCCGGGTGTTCATCCGTCTTGGGGATTGGGAAGGGCGCGGCGCCGTGTCCCGGATCGAGATCTCCTTCATGCAGAACTTCGATCTGGACGGAGTCGCTCCGGGGGCGCCGGGCTACGATTATTGGGACGGCCGGTTCCAGATCGACTCTTTAAGCGCGACTAACGTACTTGACCTTACCTTCAGCGCGGAGGGCGATACGGAAGGCTTCGCCTCTCCGAACGGAACGGTCGAGTCGGCAGGAGGGATTCTCCGCTACGCGATAGCCGGCGACGAGGGCGTACTGGAGTCGCCTGACCTGACGCTGGACACCTCGAAGCGCAACGGTCTGTCGGTAACGATGACGAACGGGACGGGGGCGAGCGAGCTGACGATGCAATGGAAGTACGCAGGGGGCGACTGGAACGAGGAGCAGGCGAAGACGTTCGCCATCCCTTCATCGGGGACGTTCACCCAGGACTTCAACTTCTCGGACCGCTCGGAGTGGAGCGGCACGGTGACGGCGTTCCGGTTCCTTATTCCGGCAAAGGAAGGGACGATCGGTATCGACCAGATCCGTCCGAAAATGCTGCCTGTGCTTGAGAAACCTTATGACGGAACGGCACAGGCCCTTCTCGCGGACGCCGGCCGAATCGAGATCGCCGGCACGGTGAAGCCGTCATTCGTAGCCGCGAATCCGGACGCGAACCTCTATCTGTTCGAGCTCGCGACTTACGAGGATGCGAAGACGGTCCTATCCTCGAAGGAGCCGCTGGCTAGCTCGGCGCTCTCGGAAGCATTCCGATTCGAGACGGATCTGAACGATGGGGCGAGAAGCCGGTTGTACTCCAAGTTTGCCGTCGCGGCCAAATCGGAGGATGGAGAATACGCGCTAGTGGCCGCGCCGCAATACGTGTCCAACCCGGAGGCCATCTCCGGCAACCGGGAGCCGTTCCCGACGGCCAAGAGCATCAAGGGCTTGCAGGTTCAGATGACGGGAGACGCGCAGGAGCTCGGCATCAGCCATGCGGCGCTGAATGTCGCCTATAACGAGCTGACGTACAAGACGAACAGCAACCCGGCCAACACGATCGAGTACGTCGTCGAAGGCAAGAGCTACTATCTGCGCAAGGATCGGATCGAAGCGCTCGACCGCCAGGTCAAGAGCTTGTCCGACAACGGGATTCTCGTCTCGCTGATCCTGATCATGTACAACACGAAGGACTCCAACTCGGCGAACGAGTACCTGATCCATCCCGATTCCCGGCCGGGCGGCACGGTCTATGCGCTGAACACGTCCAATGCGGTCGGCGTGGAGTACGTGAAGGCGACGACCAAGTTCCTGGCCGAGCGCTATTCGATGCCAAGCCAGGAGCATGGCCGGGCGGTCAATTATATCGTCGGCAACGAGATCGGCCAGAACATGGTCTGGAACAACATGGGGCCGAAGAAGCTGGATGAATACGTGCAGGAGTATGCCCAGACACTGCGCTTGATCGACACGATCGTGAAGACCGCATACGCCAACGCCAGAACGTACGTGTCGCTGGACCACTTCTGGGACGAGAACTTGGACGGCGACTCGCTCTGGAAGTACGACAACAAGGCGATCGTCGACCGTCTGAACGAGCTGACGAAGGCCGAAGGCGACTTCAACTGGAACCTGGCGTTCCATCCTTATCCGGAGGACTTGTTCGATCCTCAGTTCTGGAACGACGAGACGGCGACGGAATCGTTCCAGACGAAGCGGATCACGTTCAAGAACCTGGATGTGCTCGTGGATTATATGAAGCAGCCGAATTACCTCTATGATGGGGCGATGCGCCGGATTATCCTCTCGGAGCAAGGCTTCCACAGCTTGAGCAACTCGGAGGAGGATCAGAAGATCCAAGCGGCCGCTTATGCTTATGCCTACTACAAGATTCGGTTCTTGGACGGCATCGACGCGTTCATTCTGCACCGCCACGTCGATCACGGGGAGGAAGGCGGCCTGAACCTCGGCTTGTGGAAGCACGCGCCGGGAACCGTCGTCACGCCGGGCGAGCATAAGGCGATCTACGACGTGTTCAAGTACATCGACACGGAGAAGTCGCTTGAAGCAACAGAGTTCGCTAAGGCCATTATCGGCATCTCGGATTGGGCGGACGCGATTCCCGGCTTCGATCCGTCGCAGCTCGCGGATCGGTCCCTTCCGGAGATGAACGGCCTGGAGTTCGTCGCGTCGGATAAGAGCGATAAGAAAACGATCGCGGTCGGAAGCTTCGAAGACGGCAGCGTCGACGGGTTCGCGGCCTCCGATGAAGTCAGCTCGGTTAAAGCCGTCGCGGGAGACGCATTCGAAGGGAACGGCTATCTGTCCGCAACGGTGAACAGCGCTTACGGCTTGAACTGGGCCGGCGTGCAGAAGACGTTCGCGACTCCCGTGGACGCGAATAAGGCGCCTTACTTCACGGCCGCCGTTCAGATCCCGAACGCCAATCCGAAGCTATCCTATTACGCGAAGTTCATCGCCTACAGCGGAACCGGCAGCGTTGAAGGAACCGCGAAGCTGGATCCGACGGCAGGATGGCAGCAGCTTGCCCTTCCTCTCAAGGGATGGGATGGCGCAAGAGCGATCGATCGCGTGAAAATCTGGGTTCGTTCCGAGGGAGGAGCGCCGTGGAAGGGCGAGCTTCGGATCGACGGGGCGGCGTTCGAGAAGAACGTCAAGACCGATTCGAAGCTTCCGAATCTGGAGGCGAACGCCAAGGCGCTCTCCGAGGAGCTGGAAGCGGGATCGCAGATCAGCCTCACCGTAACGAACCATGGCTCGGATAAGCTGAGCAAGAAGCTTGAGATTGAGGCGGTTGGAGGGCTTAGCGTGAAGCCCGCGAAGCTCAAGCTGAACAATCTCGGCACGGAGGAGAGCCAGACCTTCACGCTCGAGGTGGCGGGATACGTTCCTCAAGAAGATGCGGACGCCGTCCTGAAGGCGACATACGAGGAGCGGAAATTCTCGTTCGTTCTGAAGGCAAAGGTCATTCCCGTCAGCCTGCCGTTCACCTTCGAGAATGGCGACACTCAGGGCTGGACCGCCGGCGAGAACACCGCCAGCGTCGCATCGGTCACCTCGTTCGCGAACGGGCCGACGACGCCGAGCCAGGGGCAATATGCCCTGGCCGCGCATTCGTCGGCCGTGGCCGCCGATGCTTGGAGAACGGTGAAGCTGACGCTTGCGAAGCCTCTCGACTTGAGCGGCGGCAGCAAGCTTGCGTACGACATCGACTCTTACGGGGGCGTCCCGAACGCAACTTACGAGACGCGCGTCACGCTTCGCAGCGGCGGCGAGAGCTTCGTCTATGCATCGAAAATGACGCCGGATCGTTGGAACGCGATCTCCGCCGATATCTCTTCATGGGCGTTCCGCACTTCGGTCACGTCCATCGAGATCTCCTTCCGGGCAGTCGGCAACGCGATGGCTTGGGCTCCTGACTTCCAAGTGGATAACATTCGATTGACGAATTAGCCATCGCCGATCGCGCAAGCAGGCAAGGCCGCCCTTCCCCGTGGATCTCGTCAGACAGGGCGGGGCGGCCTTTCTATTGAAAACAACCAGCAGAGAAGAGAAGGTGCGTCGTGGAAATCGCATATGAACGAACGAGCAAAAGGAGAAGACGACGAGGACGAAGCGGCCAGCTTCGGATCGTGAGGTGGATGCTGTCTTTTCTCCGTCCCTACGGAGCCAAGCTTGCGATTATGATCGTCTGCGGCCTTGGAGTCGCGGCATCCGAGATGGCCGTTCCTCAAGCCTTTCAATACTTCACGGATACCATTTATCCTCGCAAGGAGACGGGTTTGCTCGCTTATATCGCCATGACGATGCTGATCGTCCTCGCGCTGCTGGTCGGAGCCTCCTGGGTCGTCACCTATGTCCAACGATATATCGGCGAGAGGGCGTCGTCGGATATGCAGTTCTCCGTTTTCCGGCATCTGCGGACGTTGGGCTTCTCCTATTACGAGCGGTCTCCATCCGGAGATGCGGTCACTTTGCTCAATCACGACGTGCAGCGCGTGCAGACCTTCTACCGCGAATTTCTCCCCCTTGCCTTTACGAGCTCCCTGATCATGCTTATCTCCGCATGCTTCCTTATCGTCACCAGTCCGAAGCTTAGCCTGGTGCTTGTCCCTTCCTTGCTTCTGTATACCTTGTTCGGTCCTTTCCTCAATGCGAAGCGCTCGATGCTCGACAGCGAATGGATCCGCCTGCAAGGGCAGGTGGGGCGAAGGGCGTATGACTTTGTCTCGGCAACGCTGGAGTTTCGCGTGCGCAATACCTCCGAGAGAAAGCTGCGGGGATTGCTGGGAGAGCTGGGAGAGCTTCAAGCCGTTCACTTAAGGCATCTCTTGTTCGCGTACCTGGCTTTTGCTTTTCAACTATTCTGCATCTTCGGCGGCGCCGCTCTCATGTTTCTTTACGGCTATCATCTCGTGAGAGGCGGAGAGCTTACCGTCGGAGAGTTCATCGCTTTCCACTTCTACTTCTTTCTGGCGGTCGGCCATTATATGAACCTGCTATCCAGCTTCGCGCAGCAGAAGACCGTGCTCCTGCATGCCTCCAGGCTGCACGGCTTCGCCATTCAGCAGCCGGACATCCAAGAGCCGAGCGCGCCTCGGGAGATGGCGGAAGTTCGCGGAGAGCTGACGTTTCGCCGGTTGACGTTCGGTTACCCCGGCGGCTCTCCTATTCTGAACGGGATCGATACCGTCATTCGGCCGGGAGAGAAGGTGGCTCTCGTAGGCGAGAGCGGCAATGGCAAGACGACGCTGCTCAAAATGATCCCGAGGTTCTACGATCCGGACGACGGGGAGGTGCTGCTTGACGGGGTGTCCCTCAAGGAGCTGACGTTCGAACAAATTCGCGGCGCCATCGGAATCGTGTTCCAGGAGACGTATTTGTTCGGAGGGACGGTCATGGACAACATTCGTTTCGGCAACCCTTCGGCAACGGACGAGGAGGTGTTCGAGGCGGCGCGGGCGGCCATGGCTCACGAATTTATCATGCATCTGCCGAACGGCTACGGCACCGTAGTCGGGGAACGGGGCGCGAAGCTGTCCGGCGGGCAGCGGCAGCGGCTCTCCATCGCCCGAATGTTCGTGCGGGACCCCAAGATCGTCATTCTCGACGAGGCGACCTCGGCGCTCGACAACGTCAGCGAACGGGCGGTGCAGGAGGCGCTCGACCGCCTGCTGGAAGGACGAACGACGGTAACGGTCGCCCATCGTCTCTCCACGATCCGCAATTACGATCGCATTCTATTCATTCATGAAGGGCGCATCCGGGAAGAGGGCACCTATGAGGAGCTAATGAATCGGCAGGGGCTTTTCTACCGGTTAGCCATGGGCGAGCCCCCGCTCGGAGAGGAGGCTATCCGATGAGAGACAACTTCAAGTTCATTCGCAGCGTGGCGAGGCCTCATTACGCCTTATATCTTGTCTGCTTGCTGATGCTGATCGTCCAGCTCGCCGCTCAGCTTGTTTCCACGGGCGTGCAGCAGCGGTTGATCGATAACGTCTTCCTCCACGGGGAAGGAGGTCGGCTTGCCCTGCTGCTCGTTATCTTCCTCGCCGCGGCGCTGCTTCAATCCGCGACGCTAACCGGAATCGGCTATCTGTTCCACGTGATCCTGTTCCGGATTCGCTATTCCTTGTTCGAGAGAGCCGCCCGGTTCCTGCAGCGGATTCCCGCCTCCTCCATTCAGAACGAGAGAACGTCCAAGTACGTGGACGTGATGAACGATTACGTCTTCCTGTCCGCGATCGGCATCGGCCTTCAACTGCCGAACGGCTTCTTCCAGATCGTTCCAGCGATTGCCCTGATGGCTGTTGTCGGCTGGTACAGCCCGGTCATCCTGCTCTTCGTCGTCCTGTTCAGCTGCTGCTACCTGATCCTCGGCTACCGCTACGGCAAGAAGCTGAAGCGGGCCGCGCACCGGGTCAACGACACCCGGCGGGAAGTCGGCGTCTTCCTCGAGGAGGGAGTATCTTCCACTCGGGAAGTTCTCGCTTATCATCGCTTGGATTACGAGACCTCGACGTACCGATCGCTGTTCGATAAGTATTTTCGCAACGTGCTGGAGGAAGGGCAACTGCTCAACCGCCAGATGGTCGTCAGCCACCCGCTGAAGTGGGGAATGAACCTGTTCATCCTGCTGTACGGAGGGTATTGCGCGCTGCAAGGGTCGTTGACGCTCGGGGCGTTCGTCGTCGTCTTCCAGTTCTCCCGCCAACTGATGGACAAATACGAGCAACTCTACTTATTCGCCCTTAGCTACTCGATGTACATGGCCAAGATCGAAGCGCTTCGGGGTTATCTGGAGCAGGAGACGATCGAAGACGGGGATACGGAGCTGAGAGAACCGATTCGCTCCCTGGAGCTGGCGAACGTAACCTATCGCTACAAGGGACAGCCGGAGCCTATCCTGCGAGACGTCGGCATGACCATTCCGATCGGAGGCAAAGTCGCGTTCGTCGGACCGAGCGGCAGCGGCAAATCGACCATCGCCCAGCTGCTCGTCCGATTCTACGATCCGGATGCCGGTCAAATCGCGGTTAACGGCAGGGATCTGCGAGAGTACAAGAGAGAGGATTGGGGGAGCAAGCTGTCGATCGTCTTCCAGAATCCCTTCCTGTTCCCGGATACGATCCGCAGCAACCTGAATCTGGGCTCGGAGGAACGGACCCAAGAGGAGATCGAGGCCGCCTGCAGGCTCACCGATATTCACGACTTCATCGTCTCCCTTGAGAAAGGGTATGACACGGAGATCGGCGAGCGGGGCATCGCCCTGTCCGGCGGGCAACGCCAACGGATCGCGCTGGCGAGAGCCGTGCTCGACAATCCGGAACTCCTCATTCTCGACGAGGCGACGTCCGCTCTCGATCTGGAGACGGAGCGCAGAGTGCAGCGCCATTTCGACGAGATTCGCAAGGGCAAGACAACCATCGTGATCGCTCACCGCTTATCCACGATCCGCAACTCGGATATGATCTGCGTGTTTCGGCAAGGCCGCTTGGTGGAGCAAGGGGATCATGACAGCCTGATGGCTTCCGCGACGGTTTATAAGGAGATGCTCCAGCAGGTCGAATCTGCTTAGTATTTTTATTTTCAGCGTATATTTAGTTGTGTTATTCGTCAATTAAGTATATTATTTAATTAATCAAAGAATACTTTAGTTTCGATTTCAATCATTCATTATCCAAAGGGGAAGGCCAATGCGGAAAGAACGCCTATATCGGAATGAATCATATGGCGGCGTGGATGGCCTTGGGCGAATGCTGCCGACGAGAGAGGAAGCCGGGCCGGCTCGCCCGGATCGCCATGTCGGACTCTTCTATTTCCTTTGGCTAGGCCAGCACGGAACGGGCGGGCCTTACGACAATACGCGGATCCTGTCGAATTGGCCGGAAGCGGCTTTAGACCCTGGGCATGAAGCGTGGGGACCGGCGGAAGCCTTTCATTTCTGGGGAGAGCCCCTGCATGGCTATTATCGGAACGACGACGAGTGGGTGCTGCGCAGGCACGTTCGGCTTCTGACCGCGGCCGGAGTCGACTTTCTCGTGTTCGATACGACCAACGCCGTTATTTACAAGAATGTCTACGACAAGCTGTTCGCGATCATGGACGAGATCGATGCGCAGGGCTTCCGCGTTCCGCGATTCGTCTTCTATACCAATACCGAATCCGGCAAGACGATCGGCGAGCTCTACGAAGACCTTTACAAGCCCGGGCGTTACGAGCATCTCTGGTTCCGTTGGCGCGGCAAGCCCCTCATCATCGGCGATCCGGCCGAATGCACCGAGGAGCAGAGGGAATTCTTCACGTTCCGGCTCAATCAGTGGCCTAACGAAGCCGCCAAGACGAACGGGTTCCCTTGGATCGAATTCCAGCGCCCGCAGCGCGTCTTCTATAACGACGAGGGCGAGAAGGAGATTATCAGCGTGTCGGTCGCCCAGCACCCTAGCATCGCGATGAGCGATACGCCGTTCTATGGATACGGCGATAACTGGGGGCGCGGCTATCGCTCGGACGCCGCGAACGCGCGAGGGGACTTGCCGGAGGACATTCTCCGAGGGACCAACGTGGCGGAGCAATGGGAGTTCGCGCTCTCCGAGGATCCGCGAATCGTGTTCGTGACGGGCTGGAACGAATGGATCGCCATGAGGCTGTCGGGGCCGCCGGAGAGGCCGGTGCTGTTCGTCGATCAGGCGACGCTGAACTTCAGCCGGGATATCGAGCCGATGAAGGGCGGCTACAACGACAACTATTACATGCAGCTGATCTCGTATATCCGTCGCTTCAAAGGAATGGACGATCCGGGTGCCCAAGGCCATCATCTCGAGCGCCCCATCCCGATCGCAGCGGAATTCGGAGATTGGGAGCGGGTAAGAGCGGAGTATCGGGACTGCGACGGGGATACGATTCCCCGGGACCATAAGGGATACGGCGAGCTGCATTATAAGAACGAAACCGGGCGCAACGAACTGCTGCTTTTCAAGGTCGCGCATACCGCCGAGGACATCTTCTTCTACGCAAGAACCCGTGAACCGCTTACCTCTAGCGCAGACACGAACTGGATGCTGCTGCTCCTTCGAACCGAAGGGCAGGACGAAGGCTGGGAGGGTTACTCTTATATCGTGAACCGCATCGTAAAGGACGGTTCGTCGACGCTGTTGGAGAGAAGCGAAGGAGGCTGGAATTGGACGCCCGTCGGGGAGATTCGCTTCGCAGCCGCCGGGAACGAGCTGCATCTGGCGATTCCTCGCAAACTGCTGGGGCTGGAGGCTTCCGGGCGGGAGCAAAGGCTGGAATTCAAGTGGGGGGATCAGTTGCTGGCGGAAGGGGACGTCATGGATTTCTATCAATACGGGGATACCGCTCCGGAAGGGCGATTGAACTATGTTTATACGATCCGGGACGAAGAGAACCCGGACGACAGATTAGAATGATCCAAGCAGAGTGTGGGGGAGAGGGACATGGGAGCAGAACGTTGGAAGGCGAAGTGGATATGGGTTCCGGGGACGGCAGGGTTAAACGACGTCTTCGCGGAGGCGAGGGCCGTCTTCGAACCGGAAGCGGGGATCAAGCGGGCGAGAATTCGCATCTCCGCGAACCAAGCCTATAAGCTCTTCCTGAACGGAGAAGAGCTGGGCAGAGGGCCGACCCCTGCCGACTTGGACTGGATGTCTTACGATACGTACGAGGTTGCGGACCGTCTCGTTGGCGGCGTTAACTCTTTGGCTATCGTGGCGAACAACTTCGGCAACGAGATGATCGTGACGAAGCAATTGCAAGGGCCGGGCGGCCTGATCTGCCAATTGGACTTGTACGGCTCGGAGGAGGAAGCGGCCGCGCCGCTGCAGACGATCGCGAGCGGCGCGAACTGGAAGTGCCGGCGCTCTCCGCGCTGGAAACAAGGAACGAGCCGGCTCCACTATTGGGGAGGCTATCGGGAGATCTTCGACGCCTCGAAGGAGGACGGCTGGGAACGAGCGGACTACGACGATTCGTCTTGGCCGAACGCCGAGGTCGTCGCGCGGGCGGAGCAGGCGGATTCTCCATGGCCGCGGCTGCTGCCGCGCGAGATTCCGTTCCTGAAGAGCACGCTCGTCCGCCCGGTCACGGTCGTCTCCGCGGAGCCGTTCCGCGGCGCGATCTCATCGCCCGAAGCTGCATTATCGGGCTTGCCGGGGCTGACAATGGACGCGTCGGTACCGGGAAGCCTGCCGCAGATTACGTACGACTTCGGCGCGGAGGTCGTCGGCTATCCGAAGCTTAAGGTATACGCGAAGGAGGGGGGCGTTCTTCAGCTCTTCTATGGAGAATCGCTGGAGGTGTCTTTGACGGATACGTTCCTTCTGCGCCAAGGGGAGAACGTGCTGGAGCCGTTCGGAAGGCGCGCGTTCCGCTATCTGAAGCTGGCGGCAATGGCTACTCCGGCTCCGATTCGGATCGAGAGGCTGCAGGTGGAATTCGTTCATTATCCGTTTACCGGCGAAGGGGCGTTCCGCTGCAGCGACGAGAAGCTGAACCGGATCTGGGAGACGGGGCGTTACACGACGATCGTGAACAGCCAGAACCACTTCGAGGACTGCCCTCATCGCGAAGCGGCCTTGTGGGTAGCCGATGCGGTGGTCATGGCCAAGGTCGTCTATCAAATCTCCGACGATGCGGCCCTTGTGCGCAAGTCCCTTCTTCAAGGAGCGAGAATACAGAACGAGGACGGCTCGATTCCGGGCAACGGGCCCGTTCGCAATACGTTTATGCTGCCGGATTTCTGCGCCCACTGGCTCTTCGGCGTGTGGGAGTATTACTTGTACAGCAAGGACGAGGCGTTCCTTAAGGAAGTATGGCCGACGATTCCGCGGCTCGCGAAGTGGTTCGCGGATCAGGAGGATGAATCGGGCCTGTTCGCGAAGGCGGACCGCGAGGGCTGGTGGTGCTTCATCGACTGGACGGACGACATTGAACGCAAGGATCGAGTGACCGCCATCTCCTGCTTCTATTACAAGTTCCTCGAGACGGCCGCCCGAATGGCCGAGGAGGTCGGAGAGACGTCGTTCTCGGAAGAGCTGTCCGCGAAAGCGGAGAAGGTTCGCGGCTCCGTTCGAAGCCTGCTCCGGATTCCGGGGACGGCCATCTACGCCGATTGCTTGACCGGCGAAGGGCTGTCCGCCAGCGTGACCGCGCAGACGAACTTCGCCGCGGCTTGGTCGGGCCTCATGGAAGACTCGGAGGTTGCCTCCTTCGTCGAAGGGGAGTTCCTAAAGGGCAATTTGCCTCCGATTCGAGGCGCGTTCTTCTACCATATCGTGCTTGAAACGTTATTCCGGCACGGCTACGCGGAGGATGCCGTCCGTATCATCCGGGAGTATTGGGGAGCCATGCTGGATCGCGGGGCGACGACCTGGTGGGAGACGTTCGATCCTTCGCTGCCTTTCCCGACGATTCCGAGCCCGTACTTGGGCCATACGCCGACCTATCTGCAAGACTCGATCCCGGTCAGCCTGTCGCATGGCTGGGGAGCATCCCCGACTTATCTGTTAAGCAGAGGGCTGCTCGGCGTTCAAGTGTCGGAAGAGAGCGTCGAGGATGTCGTCCTTCGGCCTCTTGCGGTGGAAGGAATCGGCTGGGCGGAAGGCGTCGTCCCGACGAAGCTTGGCGAGATTCGCGTCCGATGGGAGCGGGTGACGGAAGAGGATGTCCGCTACCGGGCCGACATTCCGAGAGAGCTGGCTTGGTCGGCTCCTGGTGTAGAGGAGGCGACCGCTTCGGAGAACGGAGAGTTTATCCGCGTCGAGGGCAAGGTTCCAAGACGCGGCGGAAGCGGAATGCTGGCGGAAGCGGAGTGCGCGTTGCCCAACTCTTGAATCTATTCTATTCTTATAGGCGGCTTGGGGCTAAGGGCTCAGGCTGCCTGTTTGTCTTGCGAAAATCTGCGACCTAAAGTATACTTAACCCAACTCGGGAGGAGTGGATTCGCATGGATACGGAGAAAATGGACAAGACTCCGATGTATCAATATATCATGAACGATATTAAACAGAAGATAGAATCCGGCGAGCTGAAGCCGCACGATCCTCTGCCTACCCAGATCGACCTGGCCAAGGAATACAACACGAGCGAGATTACATCCCGGCGGGCGCTGTCGGATCTGGTGCAGGAAGGCTATGTCTACCGGATCCGCGGCAAAGGCAGCTTCATCCAGGAGAATCCGACCGCCGGCGCCGGCAGCAAGCCGATCCGCACGATTTATTTCGCCCACCGGAATCAGCTCGACAGCTTCGACCATCCTTTCTTCAACGACATGTTCGAAGGAATCAAGGAGACTTGCGAAGAGAACGGGGTCGAATTCCATCTGTGGAATATCGGGAGCGATTACGTGCTGCCGGACGATCCGAACGCGGGCATTATCCTGCTGACGACCAAGGATGACTTCGATCTGTCCCGCCTGACCGCGTGGCAGCAAGAGAACCGGCGCATCGCGACCGTCCATTTCTACTACCCGCATCTCGGAATCCCTTACGTTATCGTAGACAACCTGACCGGAGGGTACTTGGCGACCCAGCATCTGCTCTCTCTGGGTCATAAGAGGATCGGGGTCATCCTGACCGGCGATTCCATTCTCGATGTTAACCAAGAGTTCTCGCTCCGCCTGCAAGGGTATCGTTTGGCCTTGTCGCAGCACCAGATCGCGTTCGATCCGGAGCTTGTCGCGTTCATGAGCGGCGGCAAGGAGCGGCTGGAGATGGGGGCCGAGGGCTTCGGACGTTTAATGAAGCTGGAACAGCCGCCGACCGCGATCTTCGCCACCAGCGACTACAAGGCGTTCGGCGCGATGGAAGCGGCCCGAGAGATGGGACTGAAGGTTCCGGAAGAGATCAGTATCATGGGATACGACGATATTAAGGTCAGCAAGTATACTTATCCTGCTCTTTCAACGGTAAACCAGAATACCAAGAAGCTGGGGCAGCGGGCTGCCGAGATTCTTTTGTTCGAGATGAAGGGGGATCAGGTCCAACTGATCAAGGATGAGATCGTTCCTACTCTCGTACAGAGGGACAGCACCGGCCCGGCGCCGAAGAAGGCGCCGCGCGGCAGCAAATAACTAAATAGCCCGTAATCGGATAGAAGGCTGTCGAGCAATAAGGCGACAGCTTTTCTTGTCTCTTCTCGACATTGGAAAAAGCTATTGCGTGATCGTTGCCTATACAGTATACTTTAAACAGTAAAGTATACGAATATATATGAAGCATACTTTACCGTAGCGCAATAAGCGGTTTTTTTTAGCGGGGGAAAGTAAGCGCTTTAAAAATGTCCTAAAGAACGAGAGGAGATCGACATGACAATCAGAAAAAGATCGGCATTGCTCTTTAGCGCTCTGATGGCCACGTCCGTACTTGCGGCGTGCAGCAACAACAATAACACGGCCGAGCCGAGCGCTTCGAATTCGGCTTCCGGCACGCCGAGCGAATCCGCAAGCCCTTCCGCGAGCCCATCCGAATCGGCCGCGCCCGAACTGAAGGGGACCATCAACATCTCGTTGCCGAACGCTTCGTCTTCCGTCTGGAATTCGGTAGCGGACGCGTACATGAAGAGGAACCCCGGCGTAAAGGTCAACGTAGACAATAAGCCGCTGGAAGGCTATAAGGAATGGCTGACGGCTCAATTCGCGGCGGGAACGCCTGACGCCGACCTGATCGTCAACAACGAAGTGGCGAACCTGATGTCGGATAAGAAGTTCGTCGACTACTACCCTTATTTCGACCAAGTGAATCCGTACACCGGCAAGCCGTGGAAGGATTCGCTCGATCTGGCGGCGATGGGCATCAACCTGGACGGAGTCGGCACGGAAGACCACCTGTACAATCTGAATTTCGAATCCGTTCAAATCGTCTGGATGTACAACAAGGAGATCTTCAATAAGGTCGGCATCACGGAGACGCCTAAGACATTTGACGAACTGACCGCCGACTTCGACAAGATTAAGGCAGCCGGCTTCACGCCGCTGGCGCTCGCCGGAGACGCGAACTCGATGTGGAGCAACCAAGCCGGCTGGCTGGTGCGGATCTATGCCGACCAATACCTCCGCGATTATATTAATGTCATTCGTTCCCAAGAACAGGATTATACGTTCCTGCCGGGCGTCGACGATATATGGAAGTACGACCCGACGGATCCGTACAACGACTCGAACAGCAACGTCACCAAGAACGAGATTCGCCAATGGAAGGCCGTTAGGGACAAGGAAGGTCCTTACAAGATCGCGGGCAACCCGGCTTGGGCCGCTTATGCGGACAATCTGAAGAAGCTGTTCTCTTATACGCCGGACGGATTCTTCGGAGTGAAGGACGACCAAGCTTACCAGCTGTTCCTTACGGGCAAGGCGGCGACGATGGTCTCCACCCCGGCTTCGTACTGGCAGCTGCCGAAGGACTTCGCCGATGAGACCAAGACGGGCGCTCAGGGAGGCGTGAAGGCGTTCGAATATGGATTCTTCAACATGCCTTCGATGCAAGGACCGGAAGTGAAGGCTCCGGCACGCACGATCCAGATTCCGATCGGCTTCTATGGCATCGTCAGCAAGAACGCCGAGCAAAACGCGCTTTCCATGAACTTCATGATGTATGTGACCAGTCCGGAAGGCTATAAGGTATACGCCGAGGCGATTCAGAACAGCAAGGATGCATCCCTGTCGGGAGCGCCTGCGCTTAAGGACATCACCCTGCCGGCTGATATGACGGCCGCATTCGCAGACTTTACGCCGATCGGCAACACGGAGGGCTACGAGAGCGCAGGCAACAAGCTGGCACGCGGCCTGAATGATTATCAGCCGTCCGTTCAGGATTGGGTAGGCAGCGTACAGCGCTTCTTCGCAGGCAAGATCACGACGGAGCAGTATCTGAACGAGCTTCAAGCCAACGTCGACAAGTATCTCGAGCCGATGCTCAAGCAAGGCAAGAAGGAGCTGTCCGACCTGGATACGCCGGAGAGCAGACCGCCGGAACGCAAGTAAGCAAGCTGTCCGACTGCACAGGCTCGAGCGGCCTGTGCAGTCGGCCTTCAGGCTTAACGAAGGAGTCGGGCAACCATGGATATGGAAGATCAAGCAAAAGCAAGGAGGAGCATGATGAGAAGAACCCCTTGGATCCTGATAACATTATTGCTCCTGCTGGGACTCGTACCGAATGCCGCTTCGGCAAGCAAGGAGTGGGCGATCGAAGGCGCCGGAGACATTACCTCCATCAACGCTTCGGAGGACGGCACCCGTCTTGCGGTCGGAACTCATGGCTCCAAGGCGGTCGTCTTCGATCAAGAAGGGCAGCTCCTGTACGAGAAGCAAGCGAAGAACGTCATTACCGACGTCGTGCTTCTGGATGACGGGACGATGCTCGTCGCCTCGGACGACCGGCATCTCTACGCTTACGACTCCGCGGGCAACACGCGCTGGGACACCGATATGAAGCGGCAGGTCAAGAGCGTGTCCGCTTCGAACGACGGCTCGGCGATCGCGGTCGTCATTCAGCGGAGCAACGAGCTCCTGTTCGTGAACGGACAGACCGGGGAGCAGACCGGAACGGCATCCATCGGAACGGTGATGAAGTCGGTTCGGGTATCCGGGAACGGGGAATGGATCGTCGCCGCGACGGCGGACCAGTTCTTGCATCTGGTCGGCAAAGACGGCCAGGTCCTTCATAAGTTCGGAGCCAGGGGGCAAATCTCCTCGATCGCCGTGACGAACGACGGCGAAACGGCCGTCGGCACGAACGCCAATCAGGTCGAACTGTTCGATTCCCAAGGCAAGAGGATCACGGCCTACGGCACCCGGGACAGCGTCTCGGCCGTCGCGTTCTCGACAGACGGCAAGCTGCTGGGCGTCGCGGATCTGTCGGGGAACTTCTATATCTTCGATCGGGGCGGCAAGAAGCTGTGGGAAGAGAAGGAAGGACAGGCGGGGCGCGCGGTTGAATTCGCGTCGGACAGCAAAACCCTCTACGCGGGAACGGATGACGGGCGTATTCTGAAGCTGGATATCGGCAGCGCCGTGAAGAGCGCGGAGAAAGCGGCGAAGTGGAAGACGGTCCTGTGGTCGGCCTTGGCGGCGGCAGCCGTCGCGGTCATCGTGCTGCTCCTGCTTTATATGAAGAAACGCAACAAGCTGGGCATTTTCAGAGAGATCTGGAAGGCCAAATGGGTTTACCTCGGGCTCGCTCCGAGCTTCCTGCTCATCTTCGTGTTCTTGTACTACCCTGCGTTCTCGGGACTGGTCCATTCCTTGTACAAATGGCAGCCCGGCGGAACGACGACCTTCATCGGCTTGGACAACTTCAAGCGCATGATCCACGATCCTTACGTCACGAAAGGCTTCGGCAACCTGCTTATTCTCATCGTGACCGGACTTATCAAGACGATCATCCCTCCGCTTATCGTCGCCGAACTGATCTACCACCTGCGCAGCAAGAAGCTGCAGTACGGCTTCCGGACGGCATTCACGGCTTCAATGGTCATTCCGGCGGTGGCGGGGTTGCTCATATGGCAGAACTTCTATGATCCGAACATGGGTCTGTTCAACAACTTCCTTCAATTGATCGGACTCGGCTCCTGGGCGCACGGTTGGCTTGGCGATCCGAAGACGGCGCTCTGGGCTCTCATCTTCATCGGCTTTCCGTTCATCGGGATCCTGCAGCTGCTTGTTCTGTATGCGGGCTTGCTGGCCATCCCGGGAGAGTTGACCGAATCGGCGAAGATGGACGGAGCGGGGCTGGGGAGAATTATCCGGTCCATTCACCTGCCGATGCTGTCCGGCCAATTCAAGTTCCTGATCATACTCGGCCTCATCGGCATCATTCAGGATTTCAACGGCATCATGATCGTAACCGGCGGCGGTCCGATGGATTCGACCTACGTGCCCGCCTTGCAGATGTATTACGCCGCGACGAAATTCAGCGATCTCGGTTACGCCTCGGCGCTTGGCGTCAGCATGTTCGCGGTCATTCTGGTCATTACCGTCATTAATATGAAATTCATCAAGTCGGCGGACGATTAAGGAGGGGCGACCATGAATATTCGTGAGAATCTTAACGCAAGGCAAATCGGCATCGTCGCGATTCTGGCATTGCTGGTCTTCCTCACCCTAGTGCCGATCCTGTTCATGCTCGTGAGCTCGCTCAAGAGCAACGCGCAGATTCTCGGCAACTTCTGGGGACTTCCGGCTCCGGCGAGATGGGGCAATTATTCCGAAGCCTTGCACGCCATCTGGCGCTATATCATCAACACGGTCGGCTACGCGGTATCGGGAAGCGTCTGCGTCATGCTGCTGTCGGCCGTATCCGGGTACATTTTCGCCAAGAAATCGTTCCCGGGCAAGGAAGTCCTCTTCATGATGATGCTCGCGATCATGATGATTCCGGGCATTCTGACGCTCATTCCTTCTTACGTGCTGTACGAGAACATGGGGCTCACGAACACTCCCTGGGTCATCATCGTCTCCAGCGCGGCTGGCGGTCAGATCTTCGGAACGTTCCTATGCCGCACGTATATGTCCGGCTTGCCGGGCGAACTGTTCGAAGCGGCAAGAATGGACGGTGCGGCGGAGCTGCGCGTGTTCTTCCGCATCGTCATTCCGCTCTCGCTGCCGATTCTGGCAACGTTGTTCATCATGCAGTCGGTCGGCGTCTACAACGATTACATCTGGCCGCTGCTCACGATTCAGGACAGCAATCTGCAAGTCATCGCGGTCGGCCTGACGATCTTCACGAAGCAGTTCGGGGTGACCGATCTCGGAACTCGGTTCGCGGCTTACGCGATCTCGTCCGTGCCGCTGCTGCTCATTTTCTCCTTCGGCATGAAATATTACATCCAGGGCATGACGCAAGGCGCGCTGAAGATGTAACCAAGCAAAGGCGGTAGATCGAATGGCAGCCCAAATCGATATTCAAAGTGGCAAAAGAAGCCCGCGCGGAGAGATCCCCAAGTGGATCTGGCACCAAGAGCGGGAGAAACGGCAAGCGATCGAATTGATCAGGGAATTCTCTCTCGACCAGGCGGTCGACGGGGTAGAGCTTCGCGTGGCCCTGACCGGGGGCGTCGAAGTCGAGCTAGACGGCTCTTCTGTCGGAAGGCTGGAGGAGAGCGCGGCCAACGTGTGCTCCTTCCGCCGGATCGAAGGCTTCCCGACCCGCTTAGAGGCAGGTAACCATAAGCTTCGCCTGAGCGTCCGGTGCGAGGCGTTCATGCCGATCGTTCCGATCAACATCCATCTGCATGAGCGGAGCGTCGGATGTATCGGTTATCTGTCCGGGGAGTCGTTCTGGCTTGCGACGGACGACGAATGGAGCGCGGGCGGGGAGCAATCGGCGGCCGTCGTCTGCTTGCTCGGAGAAGAACCGTTCGGCGACCTGGAGGACGGGCCGGAATGGTTCGTCGCCGGAGGCTTCGGAGATATCGAGGTTCGGCCGCTTGTCGGCTTCTCGGTTCTCGAGGCTTCGGGGCTAAACGTCAGCGCAACGTCGATGTCGGCGTTGCTTCGCGGGAGCGGGCAAGGCTTCGTTACGCTGCCGGAGCCGTCGAGGCGCGATCTGCACATCTTCTATCATGTGCGCAAGCAGACGGAGTGGCGCGAGAGGAACGAGGCGCTTCGGGATTCGAACGCCGCGGCGCTGCCCTTCTGCACGCTGGATCTGGGGCGGGAATACAACGTCCGGTTCCGTCTTCGCAATGTCTCGGCGTCTTCGGTCGCCCTCATCTGGAATGGGGCGGAATCGCTGCCGGAGCTGGCGAATTACGAGGGGCTTATCACGGAAGTCGTTCGTCTGGAAGCGGGAGAGACGCCATTCACCCTTCCGCAAGGACTTCGTTACTTCCGGTTGTACGTCATGGCGGAAGACGGAATTCCCTTCGAATTGGAGTGGCAGGCCGAGGAGGTCGGCGTTCCGATCAGGGAGGCGGGCACGCTGCGGACGGATTCGAAGCTGCTAAAGGATATTTACGATATCTCCGTCCACACGAACCGGATCTGCCATCAGATCGGGCTGTGGGACGGCATCAAGAGGGACCGGCTTAATTGGACTTACGATTTCTACCTCGCGGCGAAAGCGGACTACGCCCTATGGGACGATCTATCCGTGCTTAAGAGGTCGATCGAGGAGTTAGGCCGAGGAACGCCCGGCGGCTACTGGATGAATGCGATTCCCGCATACACGCTGTGGTGGCTCAACAACATCTGGGAGTACTATTTGCATACGGGAGACAAGGAGTTCGTCCTTTCGTTGGAAGAGGAGATAGCGAGACACTGCGACCAAGTGAGCCGGAACATCGATCCGACGACGAACGAGCTGATTAACGTCACTCCGACCTTGATCGAGTGGGTGCCGATGGGCGAGGAGGAAGGACGGCTCGGCATGCAGGCTCTCCTTCGTCTCACGGGCGACCGTTTGCGCCGGCTCGGCGGGTATATTCCGGAGCTGAACGGATTGCCGGATTGGTCCTATCCCGAGATCGAACCCGAGCGGTTCTTGGAGGGAGAGCAGCTCATCACCCGGCTTCTCGGCATTCTGTCCGGCTATGTCGGCAACGAGCAGGGCGAAGCGTTTCTTCGAAGCTACGAGGTCCGAGACCCGATCACGCCGCTGTCCGCGTATTGGCTGGCGGATTGCTGCTCGATGCTCGGGCTGCAGGAGAAGGCATGGGAAGCCATATCGCAGGTCTGGGGCAAAATGCTGGCGGAAGGAGCCACGACCTGTTGGGAGAGCGTGAAGCTGAAGCATGACGGAGACTTCCATGATGCGCTTACGACCTACACGGCGTACGACTCCTATCGGATCAGCCTCTGCCACAGCTGGGCGGGCACTCCCGTGCATTGGATCGTCGCGCGCGTTCTTGGCGTGGAGCCTTTGGAGCCGGGATACAGTTCGATAGCCTTCAACCCTCGGCTCATCTCCGGTATCGAAAGCTGCGTGGGCACGATTCCGACCCCGTTCGGAGCGATTACAGCCGGATGGGACCGCGGGAACGAGGAGACGCTCGTGCTTCGTCTGCCGGATGGGATCGCGGCGAAAGGGATCGAAGCGAGACACTGACCTTGCGTCAGTGTCTTTCTTTTTCCTTTGCCATGAATAATTAGACTCAGATAATTTAACATTAGTTTCCATGCAAATAGGTAAAAAGTACATAAAGTTAGGAAGTCGTTGCTAGATGAAACCATTCATGAGTATAGTAAAAAGAAACCATGCCTATCTGGCACAAGGATGATCGAGAATGTCGGCGGGACGAATCAAACTCAGCGTACTGGACCTGGTGCCGGTATTGGAAAATAAAGACGACTCCTACGCTCTAGGCCAAGCGGCGGAGCTAGCCGTCGCGGCGGAGCGGTGGGGCTATGAGCGTTATTGGGTAGCGGAGCATCATGACATGAAGCACCTGGCCTGTCCGACGCCGGACGTGCTCCTCGCGCATGTCGGGGCGCGGACGAAACGGATTCGGCTCGGATCGGGAGCGCTGCTGCTCCCGCACTATTCGCCTCTGAAGGTAGCGGAGACCTACCGGATGCTGGCAAGCCTGTATCCCGGCCGGATCGATCTCGGCTTGGGGCGGGCGCCGGGCGGCAATGCGCACGTGAGCATGGCGCTCAGCGGCAACTTTATCGAGAACGTGAGCAAGGTGCCGGAGAAGCTGCGGGACCTGTCCGCGCTTCTTCAGGATACCTATCGCTATGATGGCGAGAAGGTAGGGGCGCGCCCGCAGCCTCCCGAGCAGCCCGAGGCGTGGATGCTGGGAACGAACAAGAAAAGCGCGGAATTCGCGGCGGTATACGGCATAGGATACGTGTTCGGTCAGTTCATGAGCGAGACGAACGGCGCCGCCGTCCTGAGGTCTTACCGGGAGGCGTTCATTCCTTCGCCGCTGCATCAGGAAGCCAAGGCCATCGTGACGATAGGAGTCGTCTGCGCCGAAACGGAAGAAGAGGCGGTCCGCCTGGCCGCGGACTCGTCGATCCTGTTCCGCCAAGCCGTTCCCGGCGGAGAGGCGACCGGAGGTTCGGGAGGCAACAGCAAGCTTCTGTTCGGCACGCCGAAGCAGCTCGCCCACCAATTGGAGGAGCTGGCGATCGTCTACGGCGTTGACGAGTTCATGATCGTGACGTCGATTCCGGACTATGCCAAGCGCTTGCGTTCGTATGAGCTTCTCGCTCGGGAGATCGGATAAGAGCCACCTTAGCTTTTCGAAGGAAATCATAGCTTTACGGCCTTGCCCGCAGAATCGCCCGTGCTAGAATGTAAGCGATAACATCGACGGGAGGGCATGACTTTGACCGATTACGCGATCGACGCAAGAGACGACCGCAAGAATATCCGCTCGGGCGCGAGCAAGATGAAGGGGATTCACCCTTCGGGAGAGAGCCTGAGCTTCAGCAATTATTATATGGAGAGAAACGGCAAGCCTTACTTCGGAATCTGCGGCGAATTCCATTACGCCCGTTACGACGAGAGCCTCTGGGAAGACGAGATCGTGAAAATGAAGATGGGCGGAATCAACATCGTCTCGACTTATATCTTCTGGAATTTCCATGAGGAGATCCGAGGCGTCTTCCGCTGGGACGGGCGTCGGAATCTTCGCCGCTTCATCGAGCTGTGCGCCAAGCATGATCTGTATGTCATCATTCGGATCGGCCCGTTCGACCATGGCGAGGTCCGCAACGGCGGCCTGCCCGATTGGCTGTTCGGCCGGCCGATCCGGATCCGTTCCAACGACGAAGGCTATCTGGCCTTCGTAAAGCCGCTGTACGAGCAGATCAGCCTGCAGGTTCAAGGGCTGCTCTACAAGCAAGGCGGTCCTATCATCGGAACGCAGATCGAGAACGAGCATAATCATTCCGCGGCGCAATGGGCGCTGACGACGGGCATCAGCAACGAGTGGATGACCCGCGGCGAAGACGGCGAAGAGCATATGCTGCGGCTTAAGCGGATGGCGATCGAAGCGGGCATCGATACGCCGTTCTATACGTGCACGGCTTGGGGAGGAGCGTCCACCCCTGCCGAAGAGATGCTTCCCCTCTGGGGAGGCTATTCGCATTGGCCGTGGATCTATTACGAGCATGACCGCTTCGGGGATATGAAGGAGCATCCCGCGACGCCGGAGTATATTTTCCGCGACAAGCACAACAATTCCCTTCCCGTCAGCTATAACTTCGAGCCGACGTACGTCCCCGAGGATTATCCCTATGCCTGCTGCGAGATGGGCGGGGGAATGACGCCGTTCTACCGGTACCGGTTCGACTTCCCGTATATCAGCGTACCGGCGATGACCGGGATGAAGGTCGCGGAAGGCTGCAACCTGATCGGGTATTACATGTATCACGGCGGCTCCAACCCGAGCGGGCAGAGAGATCCGTTCTTGAACGACATGGCCACGCCGAAAATCTCCTACGACTTCAACGCGTGCATCGGAGAGTTCGGGCAAGTGAGGGAATCGTACCACCGGACGCGCCTGCAGCACTATTTCTACCGGACGTTCGAGGAATGGATGTGCCGGACGAAGACGATTCTCCCCGGAGATACGTCGACGATGGACCCCTATGACGTCGATACCCTGCGTTATGCGGTACGCGCCGCCGACGGCTCCGGCCTGCTGTTCCTGAACAATTATCAGGATCATGTAGAGACCCATGATTTGTTCGTACCGGGAGGGGTCACGGTCAAGACGGCTTCCGAGGAGATCCGATTCCCGGCGGAAGGGGCTCTCCAGCTCGGCAAGGACGGGTACGCCATGCTGCCTTATAACCTCGACTTGGGCGGCATTCGCCTGAAGTACGCGATGGCGCAGCCGATCACGACGCTGGAGACCGACGGCGAGCTGCTCTGCTTCTTCGCGGCGGTGCCGGGCATGCCGACGGAGTACGCGTTCGAGACGGCTGCGCTGCATCGGCTGGAAGCGGGCTCCGCCGAGACGGCTCGCTCGGGAGAATGGACGATCGTACGGCCCGCGGAAGGAAGCTCCGAGCCCATCGTGCTGATGGCTCCCGGAGGAACCATCGTCTCGATCCGGACTTTGACAGAGGCGGAAAGCTTAGGCTTCTGGAAAGCGGAAGTATGGGGGAAAGAGCGAGTGTTTCTGACTTCCGCGACCCTTCTGGTCGGCGACGGAGAGGTGAAGCTGGAATCCACGGACGCCGATGAGGTGGAGCTGAAGGTGTTCCCCGACTTCGAAGAGCTTGGCTCGGTGATCGGCGGCGAATTGCTGGAACGCACGGATGAAGGTCTGTTCTCGGCATACCGGTTCCGAATCCCTCGCCGGGAGATCGCGTTCGGCCTGGAACGGGTCGGCGAAGACAAGGCTGCCTTGGAGTTTGCCGCCGGCTCCTTCGCCGGAGTGAAGGAAGCGCTGCTTCGCGTCGATTACGCGGGCGACATCGGCTACGCGTTCATTGACGGGGACCTGATCAACGACAACTTCAGCAACGGCAAGACGTGGGAGATCGGCCTGAAGCGCTTCGAGGAGAGGCTCGTTCGGGAGGGGATGTACCTGTACGTCTCGCCGATCCGCAAGGGAAGCATGGTGAACAGCAACACGACCATGGCCGGCTGGAGCTCGAACGCGGCGGAACTCATCGCCGAGCTGTCGAATGTCTCGATCGTACCCGTCTATGAGCTCGTGCTGAAGAAGGGATAGGCTGCGATGAAGTCGGAGACGGCCCCGGTCGGGGACAATCGCCCTTCCCGCGCCGGGGAACGGAAGCGGAGCCGCCTAGGCCTCTGGAGCCTGAGCTGGCCGATCGGCATGGAGCTGCTGCTGCAGTTCCTCATGGGAACGGTCGATACGCTCATGGTGAGCCGGATCGGCGACAATGCCGCATCGGCGGTAGGCGTGTCCAATCAAGTCATTCAGACCGCGATGACGCTGTTCGCCGTCATCAATGCGGGAGCCGGGGCGATCATCGCCCGAATGTGGGGGGCGGGCGAGCAAGCGAAGGCAAGGCAGACGGCTGCTATCGCGATCAAGGCCAACCTGATCTTCGGGGTTGCCGGAGGCTTGGTTCTTGCTTTCGGGTCCGGGGCGGTCGTCGGACTGATGGGGGTTCCGGCGCAGGTTCGCGGGTATGGAGTCGAGTACCTCTCGATCGTCGGCGGCGGAATCGGCGTGATGACGCTGCACCTCGCGGTCAACGCGCTGATTCGGAACATCGGCAACACCAAAGGGCCGATGCTCGCGACGCTCGGCATGAACCTGCTTCATTTGGTTCTGAATTACCTGCTGATCTTCGGCATCGGCTGGTTCCCGGAGCTGGGAGTCCAAGGAACCGCCATCTCGACGGTAATCAGCCGTTCGTTCGGCCTTGCCCTGTCCTTCTGGCTGCTGTGGAGAATGTTCGTTCCGCGCATGACGCTCGGCGACTGGATGAGAACGGATCGCGGCCTGCTCAAGGATATCGTCGGAATCGGCATTCCGGTATCGGTGACGGCGATGTCCTGGGGCTTCTCGCAGATCGTGCTGATCTCGATTATTTCTTCGTTCGGTCCGAAGCCTCTGGCTGCATATACTTATGTCCAAACCATTCAGCAATTCCCTTGGATGATCGCGTCCGCCATCGGCAGCGCCTTGGGAATCCAGATCGGGCAGTGGTTCGGAGCGGGGTTCCTTGGGCAGGTCTACCGGGGGCCGATCCGGGCGATCGTTGCCGGCGTGAGCCTGGCGCTGACGGCCAGCGCCGCCATCTGGGCGGCGGGCGAGCCGCTGCTGAGCCTCTTCACGGAGGATCGGGAGGTCGTCTCCGCGGCCTTGCCGCTTCTGGCCATCTGCATCCTGTGGCAGCCGATGCGGATCGTGCCTTTCTGCTTGTCCAACTCGCTCAATATCACGGGAGGTGCGCGCGCGGTCGCCGTCCTGTCGGTCATCGGCATGTGGCTGGTCGCGACGGGAGGAGCCTACGCCTTCGGCGCGCTTGCCGGCTGGGGCGTCATCGGCGTCTACGTCGCGGCGATTCTCGATGAAGCGATGCGGGGAAGCTATTTCGCCTGGCGTTGGATTGCGTTTAAGCCGGACGGCAAGGCTCGGGTATCGAGCAGCGGGAACGCGGATCACGCTTCGCAATCCGGTTGATCGTGTTCGGGCTTCAGATATCGTAAGCCGATGTTAGTCCACTTGACTGTCGCTAGCCTGCTGCTAGCCGCATCAGGCTCCTCAGTTGAGTAGAAATTACTCAAGTGGGTGCGTTCGCAGACGGATGGCGGGTGCAGGTGAGCAACCGCGACTCAACTGGAGCGGCGATAGGAGCGAGAAGGAACTCAGCTGAGTAGAAATCAAGTTGGAGAATGCGAGCAAGCAGACTGAGGCGCTGCAGCCCGATAAAGTCGGGTTGCAGCGTTTCCTATTGTGTCTAAGAAACGGATCCCCGCCTCGCCCCCCCCCCTGCCCCCCGCCGAGCCCCCCTTTTTTCCGCAATCATTCCATTCCGCCCGCCCGGATGAGCTATAATAGGAACATCCATCATAGAACGGAGTGGACGTGTCCAGTGACGCTGCAGCAGTTGAAGTACGTGATCGAGGTGGCGAGCCGGGGGTCGATGAACGAGGCCGCGAAGCGCCTGTTTATCTCTCAGCCGAGCTTGTCCAACGCTATCCGCGAGCTGGAAGAAGAAGTCGGAGTAACGATCTTCGAGCGGACGAACAAGGGGATCACGCTGACCAAGGAAGGAACCGAGTTTCTCTCCTATGCCAGGCAGGTCGTGGAGCAGGCGGACCTGCTGGAGAACCGCTACATGGGAGGCAAGCCGTCGCCGCAGCACTTCTCCGTGTCGACCCAGCACTATGCGTTCGCGGTGAATGCCTTCGTCAGCCTCGTGCGCGAGCACGGCCTAGAGGAATACGAGATGGCGCTGCGCGAGACGAAGACCTACGAGATTATCGAGGACGTCAAGAACATGAGAAGCGAGATCGGCATCCTCTACCTTAACGAGTTCAATGCCAAGGTCATCAACAAGATGCTCAAGTCGGCCAATCTCCAGTTCAACAGCTTGTTCGTCGCGAAGCCGCATATTTTTATCAGCGTCCACAATCCGCTCGCGAAGCAGAAGAGCGTGACCATCGACCAACTGGATGATTACCCTTATCTCTCGTTCGACCAAGGGGAGTACAATTCGTTCCACTTCTCCGAGGAGATCCTCAGCACGCTGTCCCATAAGAAAAGCATTCGGGTGAACGATCGGGCCACGCTTTTTAACCTGCTGATCGGCTTGAACGGGTATACGATCTCGACCGGGGTGCTGAGCGCGGACCTGAACGGCAACGACATCATCCCCGTGCCGCTGAGCATCGACGAGACGATTCATGTCGGCTGGATCGGGCATAAGAACGCCTCTCTGACCAAGCTGGGGGCGGCTTACGTCGAAGCGCTGAAGGCGGCGATTCAGGAGTGATTCGGCGGCAAGGATTCTCTCTCTTCGTGGTTTGAATCTTGTTATAGTCTCAAGCTATATCCAGCTATAGGATATTGGATTCCCGCAAGGGACAAAAAAGAGCTTCAAGACCGCTTAACGAGGTGCTAAACTTGGGAGAAGAAACGACAAGGGAGATTGGCACCATGCTTAATCATAAAATTCAGAATAGAGAGGCGGGCATTCTGACCTACGGCCTGACGCCTCCGAAGACCAACCACGAGCCGGCCAAGATCGCCGAGATCGCCCGGAAGCAGATCGAACGGATTCAGGATATCGGCCTCGACGGCCTGGTGCTTTACGACGTGCAGGACGAAGCGGACCGCAACGACCAGGATCGGCCTTTTCCTTATCTGTCCACGATGGATCCGACGGAATACAGCAAGCAATACCTGCAATCCTATGACGTGCCTAAGATAATCTACAAGGTAGTAGGCAAGGAATCGCCGGAAGAGCTCGCCAAGTGGATCGAAGCGAATTCTTCGGAGGATCGCTTCTCGGTGTTCGTCGGGTCCTCTTCGAGCAAGCAGGCGGTGACGATGAGGCTGCCGGACGCTTACGAGATTAGCGCGAAGCGCAATCCGCGCCTCCACTTCGGCGGCGTTGTCATTCCCGAACGGCATAAGGCCAAGGGGGACGAGCACCTGAGGGTGGCGGGCAAGCAGCTGAGCGGATGCTCGTTCTTCATCTCGCAGGCGACCTATGACGTGGAAGCGTCGAAGAATTTCCTCTCGGACTATTATTATCACTGCAAGGAGAACGACCTTCGTCCGGTTCCCATCCTGTTTAACCTGGCGCCTTGCGGCTCGCAGAAGACGTTGGAGTTCATGAAGTGGCTCGGGATCAGCATTCCGAGATGGCTGGAGAACGACCTTCTTCATAGCCACGACATTCTGGAAAATTCGCTGCGTTCCTCGCGCGAGGTGTTCGAGCAGTTGTTCGACTTCGGCATCCGCAAGGGCATTCCGATCGGGTGCAGCGTGGAGAGCGTCTCGACTCGCAAGGTGGAGATCGAAGCGGCGGTCGAGCTGGCGAAGGACATCAAGCGGTTCATGGAGAACAGGCTGAACGGATAACAAGAGAATTTTATCGAGCGGACATGGATGAGAAGCGGCTGCAGGCCGCTTCTTTCTTTTGCATTCGGGGCTTGGCCGCGGTATCGTAAAGAAAGAATAGTCGGAAAGGGGCAATCATTCATGGCAGATAAGCGCATCGTCAAGTGGGGCATCATGGGTCCGGGAGGCATCTCGGGGAACTTCGCCTCCGAGCTCAAGCACGCTCCGGGAGCGGAGCTCGTCGCCGTAGCGGGAAGATCGAAGGAGAAGGCGGAGGCGTTCGCGTCCAAGCATGGCGTGCCTCGTTCGTACGGAAGCTGCGAAGAGCTGGCCGCCGATCCGGATGTCGAGATCGTCTACATCGGCACGCTTCATCCGGTTCACAAGGAGAATGCGATCGCGCTGCTGCGCGGCGGCAAGTCCATCCTGTGCGAGAAGCCGTTCACGATGGATGCGGCGGAAGCCAAGGAGATCGTGAAGGTAGCGAAGGAGCGCGGCCTCTTCGTAATGGAGGCGATGTGGACCCGCTATCTGCCGGTCATCCGCCAGGTCAAGCAGTGGCTGCGCGATGGAACGATCGGCGAGGTTCAACTGCTGAAGGCCGAATTCGGCTTCGACGCCGGATGGGATCCGGAAGGCCGCCTGCTGAGCAAGGAGAAGGGCGGCGGCACGCTGCTGGATGCCGGAATCTATCCGGTCTCGTTCGCGTCGTTCGTCTACGGGGAGCGTCCGCGGCGAATTCAGAGCACGGTTCACATCGGCGAGACCGGCGTGGACGAGCGGTTCTCGCTGCTGTTCGAGTATGACGGAGGCCGTACCGCCGCCCTGCACAGCGCGGTTCGTCTCGGCATGAACAACGAAGCCTGGATCTATGGCACGAAGGGCAAAATCTACGTGGAGAACTTCCTCGCCGCGAAGAAAGCGATCCTGTACGCGAACGGAGAAGAGCCCGTTGTCGTTACGGACGACCGCGAGTTCGTCGGGCACGCGTTCCAGGCGATCGAAGCGATGGACTGCCTGCGAGAAGGGCGCAAGGAGAGCGCGGAGATGCCGGTTGACGAGACGGTCGGGCTGATGGAGACGCTGGACGAGATCCGCGCGCAATGGGGGTTGACTTACTGAGGGCGGCATAGTGCCTAAGGCGGCTGAGTGCTAGCTCTAACGCAGTTTTCCAGCGATGCAGCAGTGCTGGTTGAGCATGTGAACAGGGTGAGCAAGATGGGAAGGCTGTCCGCCGTGATCCAATGGATCAGGCTGCGGGACAGCCTTCTCTTTTTATTAGGCTCTGGTAAACCTTTTGAGTTCCTTATGGAGAGCGAGAAGTATAGTTTAAGATTATTCGCCCTGAACCTTACCATAAGTGATGGCGAAAAGTTTGACACGAATGGTGTCAAACCACGGAACGATGCCGGCAGCTCCATTGAGGTATTTGGCCGAATAACGTACCTGCAGCAATCTTTCGATGTGATTGAATAATATTAATGTCTTAGCAAGGCAAATGCGGATCCTGGCGACTGTAATTGATTTTCACTAATCACACATGCGAGCATAATTGATTCTTGCAGTCGGCTTTGTCTAATGTCGCCTAAGTCAACGATCAAGGGCCAACCAAGGTCCTTGAGCAGAGAATTGACCTGATTCTTGGATGAAGTATTGTTTCCGGATATAAACATGATAGGTGAGCCTTCCCTGAATTTCGGATAAATCATGATCTTATCGCTGACGGTGTTGAGTGTTTTAACAACATGGCTTTCTGGCAACAACTGTTGGATAATTTCCGCAACTGATCTATCGACAAGCTGTAAACGTGGCCCATTGTCAAAATGTACGGCGTTGCTTACATCAATGACCGTCTTATTTTGCAAATAGACAGGATCAATAGCTTCAACCACTTCTTTTAGGCAGGACCACGGAAGAGCCACAATAATGATCTCACCAAACAGCGCGGCTTCATTAAATGATGCGATATCCCCTGATTTACCTACTTCTTGCTTCCAGGTAAAATGCTTTGGATCGTGGGGCTCACGGCTGCTGATTAATACTTGATAACCTGCCGTAACTAATCCTTTGCCTAAAATTTTGCCTACATTCCCCGCCCCGAGAATACCAATGTTCATGCTCATCCTCTCCCTTCTACGGGCAATTATATGAACATTAAGTCTTGTGAGTAATTAGGCACTTTTTAGTATCCAAACCGTTTTTATATGCAATGGGATATAATGTTTGTAAGCGAGGTGAGAGAATGCCTGTCCAGCGAAATGAGTGTCCGGCAGAGATCGTGTTATCGATATTAAGCGGCAGATGGAAAATCCCCATTTATCGGTATTTATATAATAATGAAAAGCCAATACGTTATAGCGAATTGCTTAGGCATCTTCCATCCATTTCGAAAAAAATGCTAACAGAACAGCTTCGCGAGCTTGAGTGTGACGGAATTATTGAAAGGGAATCCTATCCGGAGCCTCGACCAAGAGTAGAATATACACTGACTTTGTCAGGACGATCAATGATTGTATTTCTTGATCAGATGAGCGATTGGGGCGAAAAGAATATCCTGCCAAAAATAAAGGAAATACGTCAATAATCAAATATATCGAGGCACCCCCAAATGGGTGCCTTTCAAATTTCGCCGATAGACGGTGTCTTTTGGCATTAAGGGACGAGCAGGATCACGTTTCAAGGGGGCAGTCAATGAACAAAACCGATCGTTTGTTGGCCATCGTGCTAGAGCTGCAAGGCAGGCATGCGGTACGTGCCGAAGATTTGGCTGCACGATTTGAAATCAGTGTGAGGACCGTCTATCGCGACATTCAAGCTCTAAGCGAAGCGGGCGTGCCGATTACAGGTACTACTGGCAAAGGGTATTCCTTAATGGAGGGGTATTTTCTGCCGCCGATTCGTTTCACGATAGAGGAAGCCGTGACCTTGCTTATCGGAACGGACTTTATCGAGCAACGATTCGATGATGATTATCGGGAAAGAGCTAATGCTGCGAGGAGGAAAATCGAGGCCACTCTATCAGACACGGTCCGCCGTGAGACCTCCCGTATACGCAAGTCGCTGCGATTGCTTGCTCCTGGCAAACAGGCAGCTGAGTCGAACGAAAGGGAGAATCTCGATAAGATCCGCCGAGCTCTATTGGATGGGCGAAAGATCGGATTTCATTATTCCAAAAGAATTGCGGATTCCACGGAGGGCCGCCATAGCGAACGTACCGCCGCTCCATATGGCCTTGTACTCGTTGAAGGGTCTTGGATGCTTGTGGCCCGGTGCGATCTGCGCCAAGACATCCGCCATTTCCGGTTGTCCCGAATGACTGAACTTATCGAACTAGACGAATCATTCGAACTCCCGGCGCATTTTGACTTAAAGGAGTATACCCCTTTAGACGATCGCCGCTTGCGAGTATGCCTTCGATTTAACCATGACATTGCAGATAAAGTGAAGGAATCGAACTATCCTTACATAGAGGATATGAAAGAGCATCAAGATGGATTGGATGTGGTCTTACGCGTTCGTTTGCCGGATGAAGTGCTGCAATGGGTGCTTGGCTGGGGAGCGGGCGTAATCGTGTTGGAACCCGAATCGTTTCGGAATCGGGTTCGTGAGGAAGCCCAGAAAATTCTAAAACGCTACTGACATAACGTTGTCAGTAGCGTTTTTTATAATGGGATATGTAAATGTAAAGGCGATAGAGAAGTAAAAAAGACAGGAAGGATGATATTTGTGAATTTCGCTTCTGTACGGATCATTACGGACGACGTGGATCGTCTCGTCGAGTTCTATGAGAAAGTCATGGGGGTTTCGGCGGAACGACCCGCGCTGGTATTTGCCGAACTCGTCGCGCCGTCGTTCACCCTTGCAATCGGCCACTCCCAGACGACGCAGCTATTCGGCGCCGATTCCGCAGTGGCGGCCAGTAATCGCACTGTCATGATGGAGTTCCGCGTGGACGATGTCGAGGCCGAATATGAACGCTTGAAGCCTTATGTCGATAATTGGGTTATGGAACCGACCACGATGCCCTGGGGGAACCGTTCCATGCTGTTCCGCGATCCCGACGGCAACCTTCTTAACCTCTTCGAGCCGGTGACCGAGGAGGCGATTAAACGGTTTAGAGGTAGGCATTGAATTCTTCGCAATGAGGGCCCGACATCCCCGTTAGACAAAACAGCCAGAAAGTATTTACAATATTCATAATAGAACGGGTGGGAAGGATATAGGGCTGTCATTATGAATATCCTCGAAGAATTATTGCTGCAAGTGGCGTTCGTCGTTACGTTGATTTTCGCTTTCCAATTGTTTTATTCGATCGGCTTCGGGAGATTTAAGTATTTCAGGCTGACCCAGGCTGTTCTATTCGGAGTCGCACTTGTGTTGTGCATGACCTTTCCCGTCCATGTTACCGATCAATTAAGCGTCGATATCCGCATCGTTCCGATGCTTCTGGGAACTTTCTACGGCGGGTTCGAGACGACGCTTTTTCTATCCTTGCTTATTCTGCTTTACCGCTCCTACCTTGGGATGGATGGAGGTTTCTATGCGACGACGCTGGCGGTGTTCATGTGCATCCCGATATTCATGTTCTTCCAGTCCCGATTCCTGCAAGGGAATAAGAACCAAAGGCTGCGGATAGCGATAGGTCTCACGGTTGGCTATTGCGTTAGCAGTTTTGTGTCTATGGCCATCTTTATCGGCTTGTCCAGAACTTTCTTGGGCGCTATTCTTCTGTACACCTTGGTGATGATGGCCGTCGTGCTGATCTTCGTTGCGATGAATGAGACCATTAAGGATACGCTCGAGAAAAATCAGCAGCGAGTGGCAGAAGCCAAAGATGCGGAGATCGCTTTTTTACGTTCGCAGATTCAACCGCATTTTCTATACAATGCTCTGAATTCGATAGCCGCCCTCTGCGCCGAGGACCCCCGCCAGGCGGAACAGCTTACGCTGGACCTCTCCCAATATCTCAGAAGCGGGCTCAACTTCAAGCAAATGGCCACCTTCACGACATTGGAGAACGAATTGGAATTGATCCAAGCTTACCTTAATATCGAAAAAGTACGCTTCGCCGACCGGTTAGTCATCGAGTACGACATCGAGGCCGACCCGAATCGCCTGATTCCGCCGCTTATCTTGCAGCCATTGGTCGAGAATGCGATCAAGCACGGTCTGATGTCTAGCGTAAGAGGCGGTACCGTCAAAATCTCGATTCGGGAGCTGGACGGGAAGCTTCGGTTCGCCGTCGAGGATAACGGATGCGGAATGAGCGAGGCGAAGCGGCAAGAAGTCTTTGGTCCGGATTCGAAGCACAGCGGAATAGGGCTGAGAAATATAGCGCGACGGATCAAGCTGTTATACGACGCAAGCCTGCAAGTCAAAAGTACGGTCGGAATCGGAACGAAGGTGCTTTTCGAGCTCCCCTATCCGTCAGACGGGAGGAAGTTGGATGATAAGAGCTATTATCGTGGACGATGAACCTTTGTCGATGCGACGGCTGAAGAATCTGCTTGCCGGATATGAGGAACTCGAAGTATGCGGCGCGTTTCTGACCCCGCGAGAGGCGTTTGAGTATGCGCGAGCCAATTCCTTTCAGGTGGCGTTCCTCGATATCTCCATGCCGGAGGTTGACGGGATGTCGTTGTCCCGATTATTGCTAGAGCGTGATCCTTTCCTATCCGTCATTTTCGTCACGGGCTTTGACGATTATGCGGTACAGGCGTTCGAAGTGAACGCGTTAGACTACTTAATGAAGCCGGTGAAGGAACAACGGCTCGCCCGGACGTGGGCGAAGATCAAGGAGAAGTATCGCGATTACGCTTTCGAGGGGGAACCGGCTGCAGCAACCGGCTTGCTGACCGGACAGGAGACCCGAATCGTCCAATATATGGCCGAGGGGTTATCCAATAGGCAAATCGCGGAGGCTTTGCACATCACTTCGGAAACGGTTAAGTCTCATTTGAAGAACGTCTTCCGGAAGCTGGACGTCAATAATCGCGTGAGGGCGCTGCAGCGCGCCAAGGAATTGAAGATCGTTCAATAGCCGATAGGCTCTCTATCCAATCCCCCCCATTCGGGGGATTTTTTATTATACCCAAATATTCTACATTAATAGACAATGATTCATTTGCTATTTGGAGGAGAATTATGCGAACCTTGCGTCGAATTTGGACATTCCTAATCGCTTGTATGCTGCTCAGCGTCAGCTTGGTCGTCCTCTTGCGGGCGATATCGTTAAGTCCTGAAATCGAACAGCTATTAAAGGGGATGAAATAAGCCATGGCTGCGAACGAATATTATATGCCGACCCATTGGCGGGTGAAGGGAAACATCTGGGAGATCTATGAAGTATGCTCCGACTTCTTAGACTATCAACGCTGGTGGCCCGAAGTGTACCTGAAGATTCAAACCGGAGGCACGGACAAGGAGACTGGCAACGAAGTCTATGAGATTCTTTCAAGGGGCAAGCTGCCGTACAAGCTTCGCTGGAGGTCATGCAAGACAGCCGAACAAGCGCCGCATTCCATCTCCTTGAAGTCCTCCGGGGACTTGGTCGGTCACGGAACGTGGCGGTTCGAGCAGGACGGGGAATACGTGAATGTACAATTCGATTGGTACGTGAACGCCGAGAAGCTCCTGCTCAAGCTGTTCTCGCCGATCTTGAAGCCGTTCTTCATCTCGAACCATCACTGGGCAATGACTAAGGGGAGAGAGAGTCTGGAGAAGGAACTGATGCGAAGGCGCGAGGCTATGGTCCGGCACGATGGCATTCGGAATCATTAAATTTCTAAAGGTAAAGGCACCCAAGCGGGTGCCTTTCGATTTCTCTAATCGATTTATTTCAGCCGCAAGCCGCCGTCCACTTCGAGAACCGTTCCGGTGACAAAGGTATTGTCGACCAGATAGGCGATGGCCTTGGCAATATCATCGGGTGCGCCTACCCGACCGACCGGCGTATTTTCGGCATAGTTGCTAAACGCTGCCTCGCGCTGCTCAGCCGGCAGCCAATTCCACCAGGCTGTGTTGACGACACCTGGTGAAACGGCATTGATACGCAGCGGCGCAAGCTCGAGCGCAAGATTGGGTACCATCGCTTCCAGCGCTGCGTTGATGGCGGCTAGGCCGGAAGTCCCCGGAGAAACGCGACGGGCGGAGATGGCCGTAATGAACGTGATGGAGCCGTTCGCGCTGATCGTGTTCAAGCTCAGCTGGGCTGCCGTGAGCTGCGGCCAGAACTTGGCCTCGAAGCCGCCGCGCAGATCATCCAGTGCGAGCTCGCGGAAATTCCCAGCTCCCTTGGCACCGGACACGGATATAATGAGATGATCGAATGCGCCTTGGCGTTCGTAGAATGATTTGACCGCTTCCGGGGAGCTCGCATCGAGACGCTCGCCCGAAGCGTTGCCACCGAGCTGCCGAAGTGCTTCTTCAAGCTTGGCGCTGTCCCGCCCTGTAATGACGACCTCGGCCCCTCCTGCCGAAAGCATCTGTGCGGATGCGAGCCCCATACCGGATGTGCCGCCCATAATAATAATGCGTTGCCCTTGAATTCCTAATCCCATGTTCAGTTCCTCCTATACGTACCGATTGATTTGTTTTCTTGTTCGGATTATAATACGTAACGTAACGTAATGTAAATAGGGATTTTGAAATATTTACCTGGAGGAGTTATTTATGGATAGACATCAAGTCAAACCGGCACCCGGCCGCCCAAGAAGCCAACAGGCGATGGAGGCGGTGTTAACGGCAGTACGCCAGCTGTTGCAGACGTCGACCTACAAGGAGCTTACAATGGAAGGCATCGCCAAGGCGGCGGGCGTTGGCAAGCCCACTTTGTACCGATGGTGGCCAAACATCGCCTCCATCGTCATGGACGTGATGAAGCAGCAAGCCCTTCATGACATTGGGGTTCCGGATACAGGCTCGCTTGAATCGGACTTGCTCCTCTACATCGGCGATACTTGCCGTTCGTTGACACAGGGCGCGGGTGGGATCATGCGCAGTTTGATGGCGGAAGCCCAGTTCGACGACGGCTTCGCTCAGATATTCCGCGAGTCATTCATTTCCTCTCGTAGGGCAATGCTCATCGCTCTTCTGCAGCGCGGAGCCGCAAGAGGCGAGCTGCCGAAGGACGCCGATCTGGAGCTGCTTGCCGACCTCTGTTACGGGCCGATCTGGTACCGGCTGTTGAACGGCCATGGGTCACTCGACGAGCCGTTCGTGCAGGCCATTACGGCTCATATTATTAGGCGATGCTGATGGATATGCCTATCGTCTGGCGGGACTGCTTCCGACATCGTGCGCAGCGAGTGAACGGCTCGTCCGCTTCGGCTGTTTAAGATAGATGCGAGCTCTTCTTGTACGCGGCGGGTGACATTCCGGTGAACGCTTTGAACACCCGGTGGAAGTGAGGCAGGCTGTTGAAGCCGCAACGTTCGGCGATAAGCCCGACGCTGTCGTCGCTGTTCGCGAGCAGCTCCTTGGCGAGGATGATTCGCTTGGCGTTGACGTAGTCGGTCAGGTTCATGCCGGTCAGCTGCTTGAACACCCGGGAGAAGTGAGGCGGGGTTACCGCCGACCGGCGCGACATCTCCGCGAGGCTCGCATCCTGCTCAGGGTGCTCATCGATCGCCCGCAGCGCTTCCTTCATCCAGGCCGGCCCGACGCCGTGATCGATGGAAGAATCCTCGGGAGATAGGGTGGCGGCATATCGATTCAAGCGCAGAAGCAGCTCCCCGAGCTGCAGGCGAACCGCCTCCCGGTAGCCGAGCCGGCGCTCGCGCAGCTCCAGATCCATCCGCTTAAGAAGCTCCTCGAATTCAGCTTGAAGCGGTTCGGGCAGCTCCAGCTTGTAGCTCTTGTGCTTCCGGGAGGAATCGAAGGAACGCAGCGGCGAATACGAATCGTCCAGCGATTCCGTCTTGGCGAAGGCCGGCGAGAAGAACGCCGCGCTCGTGACGTAAGGATTCGCTTCGTCGGGAGCGGAACGGTGGATCGTATTGCCTGGGATGATGAACAGATCGCCTGGTTTTTTCTCATAGAAGGTTTTATCGATAAAGAACGTTCCGCAGCCCTTATGCACGTAGACGAGCTCGTACCGGTCATGCAGATGGTCGGGAAGCTCCCCGGCGGGGTTCTTTTTGTCGTGGTAGACCAATTCGAAGGGGAAGAGGGGGTCCCCGAAGAACGGCTTGCGATACGGATTCATGCGGCATCTCTCCTTCGTCCCGTTTTCCTCATTAGGATATCAAAAAAAGTTACAAACTTGCAATTTCAAGCACTATAAAGAAACATATTTGCGCTAGTAAAATGAATATAGGAAGGTTAACAGGCGGCCATGCGAAGGAGCTTGATAAACGATGAATCGATTAAACCAACAATGGGCGAACGATACGGACAGGGAGCGAATCGCGGCGGCCAAGACGGCTCCGATTACGATTCTACAAGTCGGCGAAGGCAACTTCCTGCGGGGGTTCTTCGATTGGATGATTCAGACCTGCCGGGACCAAGGGTTATTCCGCGGAAGCATCGCGGTAACCCAGCCGCGTCCCGCCGGCAAGCCGAAAATCGAGGAATTGGCCGCCCAGGACGGACTTTATACATTGGTTATTCGAGGACTTGAGAATGGCGAAGCGGTTGAGCGCAAGGAGTTAATCTCCGTCTTCGCGGAAGCGTTCGATCCGTATTCGAATTGGACGAGGCTGATGGAGCTGGCGCTGAGTCCGGAGCTGCGCTTCGTCGTCTCCAATACGACGGAAGCGGGAATCGCTTACCGTCCGGAGCCGCTTAGCGAAGGCCCGATCCAGTCGTTCCCGGGCAAGCTGGCTTTCCTGCTCTACCAGCGTTACCTCAAATACGAGGGCGAAGCCGACAAGGGACTGATCTTTCTGCCCTGCGAGCTGCTCGACCGCAACGGGGACGCTCTTCGCGACGTCGTGCTTCGATATGCGGAGGACTGGCGCTTCCCGGAAGCATTCAAACGATGGGTTCTTGAGCACAATCGCTTTCTCAATTCGCTTGTCGACCGCATCGTAACCGGCTATCCGGGTGATCAGCAAGCGGAGGCCTGGTTCGAGGAGTGGGGCTATCGCGACCCGATGCTGACGACCGCCGAGCCTTATCATCTATGGGCGATCGAAGCCGAGCCGGAGCTGGATGAGCTGCTGCCTTTGCGGCAAGCGGGATTGAACGTCCATTGGACGACGGACCTGAGGCCGTTCTCGACGCGCAAGGTGCGCATCCTCAACGGAGCGCATACCTGGATGGCTCCGCTCGGCCTGCTCCATGGAGTGGAGCATGTGCGGGAGCTGCTGGAGCACGACGTTCTGGGCAAGCTTGTGCGCGAGACGGTGTACGCCGACATCGTGCCTTCCTTGCCTTATTCCGCGGAGGAGCTCAAAGCTTATGCGGATACCGTGTTCGAGCGTTTCGGCAATCCGTACATTCGCCATCGCCTGGCGGATATCGCGATGAACAGCCTCAGCAAGTTCAAGACTCGGCTGCTCCCGACCATTAGGGTCTACGCCGACGAGGGAGAGGCGGCTCCGGAGCGCTTGGCTCTCGGCTTGGCGAGCTTGCTTCGCTATTATCGGATTCGCCGAAGCGCGGACGGCTCCTTCGAGGGGACGACGCTGGCAGGCGAGCGTTACGTTGTTCGCGACGACCAGGCCTTGCTGGAGCTTATCGCCGGCATCTGGGAGGACGCTCGGCTTAGCGGCGAATCGCCGGAACGAACCGTCGGGAAGCTGCTGGCCCAGACGTCGATCTGGGGCGCCGATCTATCGGAATGGCCGGGACTCGCGGCTTCGGTCGGCGCATGGCTGCAAGCTTGGGAGAACAAGGAGGCAGGACAACAATGAGCGACTGGATTCGTTTATCGCCGAAGGATCAGGTCATTATCGCGCTTCGGCCCTATGAGGCGGGGGAATCTGTAGCGCTGGAGAACGGGGAGACCGTCGCTCTGCTCGACGCCGTCCCGAAGGGGCACAAAATCCTGACCGCCCCCGTAGAGCAAGGAGCCGACGTGTTCAAATTCGGCTATTCGATCGGCAAGGCGAAGGAGGACCTCAAGCCGGGCGCTTGGGTGCACACGCATAATCTGTCCACGGGGCTGAGCGGCATTCTCGACTACGAGTACGAGCCGACGGCCGCCGAAGCGAAGGCAGCGGCCGCTTCGTCGGAAGTTCCGTTTTTCCAAGGATACTATCGGGAAAATGGGGACGTCGGCATTCGCAACGAGATCTGGATCATCAACACGGTCGGCTGCATCAACAAGACGTGCGAGATTCTCGCGAATCGCGGCAAAGCGTTGGCCGGCGACCGGTTAGACGGCGTTCATCACTTCGCCCATCCGTTCGGCTGCTCGCAGTTGGGAGACGACCTGCGGCATACGCAGAAGCTGCTTGCTTCGCTCGTCAACCACCCGAACGCGGCAGGCGTGCTCGTTGTCGGACTCGGCTGCGAGAACAATCAGATCGACTCGTTTAAGGAAGCGATCGGAGAGTTCGATCCGCGCCGCGTGAAGTTCATGAAGTCGCAGGAGGAAGACGACGAGCTGGAGCGGGGGCTCGAGCTGATCGAAGAGCTGATCAAGTATGCCGGGACGTTCAAGCGCGAGCCGGTACCCGTCTCGAAGCTTCGCATCGGCCTGAAGTGCGGCGGCTCCGACGGGCTGTCGGGCATCACGGCGAATCCGCTCGTCGGCTCGATCTCCGACCGGCTGATCGGTTACGGCGGAACCGCCGTTCTGACGGAGGTGCCGGAGATGTTCGGGGCCGAGACGATTCTGATGAATCGAGCCGAGAACGAGGAAGTATTCGGGCAGATCGTCAGCCTGATCAACGACTTCAAGCGCTACTTCCTCCGGCACGATCAGGAGATCTACGAGAACCCGTCGCCGGGCAACAAGGCGGGCGGCATCACGACGCTGGAGGAGAAGTCTCTCGGCTGCACGCAGAAGGGCGGCCACGCCATCGTCACCGGCGTGCTCCCTTACGGCGAGAGAGTCTCGAAGCCGGGTCTCAATCTGCTCGAGGCGCCGGGCAACGACCTGGTGTCCGTAACCGCGCTCTCGGCAAGCGGCGCCCATATCGTGCTGTTTACGACGGGACGCGGCACGCCGTTCGGCGGCCCGGTGCCGACGGTGAAGCTGTCCACGAACTCCGAGTTGGCCGCCCGCAAGAAGAACTGGATCGACTACAACGCGGGACAACTGCTCGAAGGCAAGACGATGGGCGAATTGACGGACGAGCTGTGGGCCTACCTCATCGGGCTCGCATCCGGCGACAACCGGACTCATAACGAGACGAACGGCTTCCGCGAGATCGCGATTTTCAAAGACGGGGTTATCCTCTGAGATGGAGGACCCCGCTCGGGTGCTGGAGGCGATCGGGTAACGGAGATCCGAGCGGATGCGACCGATCTCAATCCCGGCATGTACCCGCCGAACCCCGTTCACCGAAATGATCGACCGCTTCGACAGCTGGCTGAAGCCCGAGTCCAAGGTGATTAAGGCGACTCTTGAGCTGTAGGAAGCGAGTGCTGCCCCAATATTGTTGAGCCATCCATGGGTATGGATGGCTCTTTGTCTTAACTAGGGGTTGCCGAATGGGTAACAGTTACCCAACTCGCGCACTGAATCCGGCAGCCCCACTCCAAATGCGTAACAGCTACTCAACTCACGCACCGAATTCGGCAGATCCACTCCAAGTGGGTAACAGCTACTCGACTCGCGCATCAAAACCGGCAGCCTCACACCAAATGGGGAACAGTTACTCAACTTTCCGTTACCCGCCTTCTCGGCTAAGTCGCCCCGCCTCCCGTCCGTTCCCCTTTTAACTCGCGTTTCGGACTATCTGGATCCATTTGACTGTGATTATGCTAAGGCAAGAATAGTGCCTTGAACGCCAGATTCCTATGCTACAATAGGCGCGATACTACGAATCTATCCTTGATCCTGCCTTCGGATTTTATCTTGATTACCTTGCAAATTTGGCGAATCCAGCTTAATTTCAGTCAAGTTTATCGCACTCTCAAGCAGCATGCCCCGGACGGTGTGAGCAAGCGTAAAACGGGCCAAAGCTGCGAACTTATCCGACCAACAGGGGGAACACGAATGAGCAAAGTAAGATACGGCATCGTCGGGGTAGGCAACATGGGCAGCGCTCACGCGGGCGTCATCCATAAAGGCGGCATCAAGGGAGCGGAGCTGGCCGCCGTGTGCGACGAGGTGCCGGCCAAGCGCGAATGGGCGCGGGAGCAATGGCCGGGCGTCGCCGTCTTCGACAGCTCGGAAGCGATGCTGGCTTCGGGGCTTGTGGACGCGGTTATTATCGCGAGCCCCCACTATAGCCATCCGGCCGAGGCGATCCAGGCGTTCGCCGCCGGGGTGCACGTGCTGGTGGAGAAGCCCGCCGGCGTCTACGCGAAGCAGGTTCGCGAGATGAACGAAGCGGCCGCGAAGAGCGGCAAGACGTTCGGCATCATGTACAACCAGAGAATGAACCCGCTCTACCGCAAGCTTCGCGAGCTGGTCCGATCGGGCGAGCTCGGCGAGATCCGCCGCACGAATTGGATCATCACGAACTGGTACCGGTCTCAGGCCTACTACGACTCGGGCTCGTGGCGGGCGACTTGGGCCGGCGAAGGCGGAGGCGTCCTGATCAACCAGTGCCCGCACCAGCTCGACCTGTGGCCGTGGACGATCGGCATGATGCCGGTCCGCATCCGCGCGTTCTGCCAGTTCGGCAAGCACCGGAACATCGAGGTGGAGAACGACGTGACCGCTTATGCCGAGTACGCGAACGGGGCGACCGGCGTGTTCATTACCTCCACGTCGGACGCCCCGGGCACGAATCGCCTCGAGGTGACCGGCGACCGCGGCAAAATCGTCATCGAAGACGGCAAAATGACGTTCTGGCGCCTGCGCCAGCCGGAGTCGGAATTCAATGCGACGAATAAGGCTCCTTTCGGTACGCCCGAAGCGTGGAAGGTGGAGATCCCGGACCAGGGACCAAGCCCCGAGCATGCGGGAATCATGCAGAACTTCACGGATGCCATCCTGAACGGCGCCGAGCTTGTCGCCCCGGGAGAAGAAGGCATCAACGGCCTGATTATCTCCAACGCGATCCACCTGTCGACATGGACGGACGGCTGGGTCGAGCTCCCGTTCGACGAGGAACTGCATTACGAGGAGCTGAACAAGCGCATCTCCTCCTCAACCTTCCGCAAGAACGAGACGGTCGCTCCTTCGGCGCCGGTCGACCTCAGCCGGACATTCTAATAGACAAGGGAGATCAGACTCGATGACCAACAATCAACCTCCTAGCGAAACGAACCGCGCCGACGGAATGAACTACGCTCCGGTGTCGGCGGTCAAGCCGAAGCCGGTCGTCGCCCCGGGCGAATTCGTCTTCGCCGCGGCGGCGCTCGATCACGGCCATATATACGGCCAGACCAACGGCCTGCTCGAAGCGGGAGCGACGCTGAAGTGGGTGTACGATCCCGACCCGGCCAAGGTCGAAGCCTTCCAACGCGTTTATCCGCAAGCCCAGCCAGCGGCCTCCCTGGAGCAAATCCTCCAAGATCCCGAAGTCAAGCTGGTAGCGGGAGCCGCCATTCCTTCGGAGCGCGCAGCGCTCGGCATCCGCGCGATGGAGAGCGGCAAGGACTACTTCACGGACAAGAGCCCGTTCACGACGTTGGAGCAGTTGGCACAAGCCAAAGCGGCGGCCGCGCGCACCGGGCGGAAATACATGGTTTACTACAGCGAGAGATTGCACGTCGAGAGCGCCGTTTATGCCGGACAGCTCATTCGCGAAGGAGCGATCGGCAGGGTCCTTCAAGTCATCGGCATGGGTCCGCACCGCTTGAACAAGAACGCTCGGCCGGACTGGTTTTTCCGCAAAGAGTATTACGGGGGCATTCTCTGCGATATCGGAAGCCATCAGATCGAGCAGTTCCTCTACTACGCAGGGTGCAAGGACGCGACGGTCCAGCACAGCAAAGTGGCCAATTACGCCAATCCCGACAAGCCGGAGCTGGAAGATTTCGGGGACGCGACGCTGATCGGAGACAACGGGGCGACGAACTACTTCCGCGTGGATTGGTTTACGCCGGACGGTCTCGCGACCTGGGGCGACGGCCGCACGCTGATCCTCGGGACGGAAGGCTATATCGAGCTGCGCAAATACATCGACGTCGGGCGCGAGAATACGGGGGATCATGTCTATCTGGTGAACCAGAGCGGACAATACCATTTCTCCGTGGCCGGGCAGGTCGGTTATCCGTTCTTCGGGGAATTGATCCTCGACTGCATCCATCGGACGGAGAATGCGATGACCCAGGAGCATGCGTTCAAGGCGGCGGAGCTGTGCCTGATCGCCCAGGAGCAAGCGGTGCGGGTGAACGGATAGGTTAGGCGTGCTACAATGTCCCTATCAAGCGCTCCGGAGGGGAGAACCTTGCCGCCTAAGCCATCCATGTCGATTAAGCCTTTCAAGCCTTCCATGCCTTCCAACCCGTCCTTGCCGCACGCCCGATATTCGCAGATGGAACAGCCGATCGAATGCATTTACCGGAGCGACTCCCCGATCCACGGGGCGCCGTTCCATTCGCATGCCTACTATGAGATCTATTATTTTCAGGAGGGCGAGTGCACGTACCTGATCGGCGACCAGCTGATGATGCTCCAGCCCGGCGACCTCATCCTGATGCACGGAATGACGCTGCATTGCCCGAATCCCTCGCCGCATGTCCCGTATGTGCGTTCGATCCTGCATTTCGACCCGGCATACGTGCATAAGCTGCTGCGGCCGGAGCCAGCCGCCAATCTGCTGAGGCCTTTCGAACGATTGCGAAACGTCAGGCTGGCGCTCGGACCCGAGGAGCAGGCGGAGATCGACAGCCGGTACAAGGAGCTGGCCATGCTGTTCGACGCCAGGAAGCGGGAAGGAGGAGCGGCTTCCCCGATCGACCGGCTGGACGTGGTGTTCCTGGAGCTTCTCGTGCTTATTCGCAAGTGGCTGGACAAGCCGACCGGAGAGAGCCGCCAGCGTCCGCAGCAAGAGGAGCATGTCCAAGGGGTAATCTCTTACTTGGAAGAGCATTATAAGGAAGACCTGACGCTGGATCGGATTGCCGACGCGCTCCATCTGACCAAGCCGTACCTGTCCAACCTGTTCCGAAGGGTGACCGGGACGACCGTGTTCAAGTACCTGTACAATCGACGAATCAACCAAGCGAAGATCCTGTTCCGCTTCGAGCCGTTCCGCTCGGTCTCGGCCGTCTCCAGGGAAGTCGGGTTCGGCCATCTGGCGCACTTCAGCCGACTCTTCAAGGCGACCGTCGGGATGAGCCCGCAGCAATATAGACGGCAAATGAGCGAGAATTCGGGAGAAAAGCCCGCGGAAGAGGAGCAAAATGAACGCTAAAATACCTAGGCAACGATTTATGAGAAGTCAAGGTTGCAAACATGAGTATTTTCTCATTCTTTTCTAAGAAAGCGTCTCGATCCGTTGGGTCATGGGGATTCCGCTTCACCTTGGAAAAAAATAGGGCATTGCAGGTGTGCTATAGTTTACCCAACGACAACGACACGGTTCGCTCTATCGCAGAGGGACGTTGGGAGGGCACACAGTGAAATTCGGCGGCATCAGGAAAAAGCTACTTATGGTTGGACTATTGACGGGGATCGGTTGGTTCGGAATGGCGGCCAGCCACTCGTCCACGACAAGCGCGGCTACGGCCGAATCGCTGGAGCTGCTCTCCTTCGGCAAGGATTACATAGGAACCCCTTATGTTTACGGAGCTTCGGGCATTAACGGCACTTCGTTCGACTGTTCCTCTTACACGCAATTCGTTTTCCGCCAGTTGGGCATCTCGCTCCCGAGAACCTCGGTCGAGCAGGCTTACATGGGCGAGCCGGTCTCGAAGGCTTACCTGAGCGTAGGCGACCTCGTCTTCTTCCGGACGGGCGGCGGTTGGATCTCTCACGTGGCGATCTACGCAGGCGATGGCAAGATCCTCCACGCGGCGAGCAGCTCGGGAGTGACGATCTCGAACCTGAACAGCACCTATTGGAAAAACAGCTACGTGACGGCGAGGCGGATTCTGTAAGGAAGCCGGGCTCGGCGCAAAAGCGAACGCGAAGCAATAGAAGCGGATTCTCCAGGCAGCTTGCCGAGAGGGAATCCGTTTTTTTGTTTGCCCGTTTTGCCTCAGATTAGCGGCCCGCAAACGGCCGATTTGAGGTATGATGTTTGGGTTAGCGTTGTTAGGGGGAATCGGAATGGCCGGGATCGCAATCTTACTTCTTTATAACTTGATCGGAACGGCGTTGCATGAGCTTCTGCATGTTCCGCTTCCGGGCAACGTGCTCGGGATGCTGCTGCTGACCCTATCGCTCCTGCTGGGTTGGGTAAAGCTGAGATGGCTGGAGGAATCCGCTCAGTTCCTGCTTAAGCATATGATGCTCTTTTTTGCTCCGACGATTGTCGGGGTTATCGCTTATTTCTCCGAGATCGGGGGGCGCTGGCCGCTCCTCGCGATCAATCTGATCGTCAGCATGGCCTCGGTGCTTCTCGTTACCGGCTGGGCGACGGGGAAGCTGGCCCGACGGGACGACGCGGAGGAGGCGGAACATGTCTAATTGGAGCGATCTGACGGGCGAGCCGATCTTCGGAATCTCGCTCACGCTAGGCGCGTACGTGCTGGCTCTCCGCTTGAATCGGCGATGGAAGTGGCTGCATCCTCTCTTTGCCTGCACGGGGGTTCTGATCGTTCTGCTGCTGGCTGCGGATATTCCCTATGAGAGCTACTCGGAAGGCGGGGACCTGATCACCTTCTTCCTCGGGCCGACGACGGTGGCCTTGGCGGTGCCGCTTTATAAGTCGCTTCTGTCGATGAGGAAGCACCTGAAGGCGGTCGCCATCGGGGTGACGCTCGGGTCCGTGGCCGGGCTGTGCGTCTCCTCGCTGATCGTCATGGCTTTCGGAGGCTCGAAGGAGCTGCTCGTCACGCTGCTCCCGAAGTCGGTCACGACCCCGATCGCGATCGAGCTGTCGAGGCAGTTGGGAGGCAGTCCGCAGCTTACCGGCGTCTTTACCGTGCTGACCGGCCTGCTGGGAAGCATGTTCGGTCCCGCGCTGCTGAAGCTGTTCCGCATTCGGAGCGATCTGGCGATCGGGGCGGCGGTGGGCACGTCGGCGCATGGCATCGGCACCGGAAGGCTGGCGAGGGAATCCGAAGCGCAAGCCGGCATAAGCGGGTTCGCGATGAGCTTGGCGGGAATGATCATGAGCATCCTGGGGATTCCGCTCGCTATCTGGTTATCGTGAGCGATTGCCAGTACAATAGAACGTGGACTAGATGATGGAAAGTGGAGGTAGGGCAATGAGGATTGGAGCGATTGAAGCCGGGGGAACGAAGTTCGTCTGCGGCGTCGGCGACGAGAACGGCACGGTACTGGATCGGGTCAGCTTCCCGACGGAGCAGCCGGAGAAGACGCTGGGACAAGTCATTTCGTACTTTAAAGATAAGCAGGTAGAAGCGATCGGGGTGGGAACCTTCGGTCCTATCGATATCGATCCGTCGAGCCCGACCTACGGGTACGTGACGACGACTCCGAAGCCGGGCTGGGCGAACTATCCGTTCCTGGACACGCTCAAGAAGGAGTTCGGCGTGCCGTTCGGCTGGGATACAGACGTGAACGCGGCTGCCTTCGGAGAAGCGACTTGGGGCGCGGCGAAGGGTCTCGACAGCGTCCTGTACTATACGATCGGAACGGGCGTGGGCGTCGGCGTTTATGCCGAGGGGAAAATGGTTCACGGACTCGTGCATCCGGAAGGAGGGCACGTGCTTACCCGGCGCCATCCGGAGGATACCTATGAAGGCTTCTGCCCGTACCACGGCGACTGCTTGGAAGGCATCGCGGCGGGTCCGGCCATCGAGCGCCGCTGGAAAGTGAAGGGCAGCGAGCTGCCGGTCGACCATCCGGCTTGGGAGATGGAGGCGTTCTATATCGGCCAAGCGTTGGGCAACGCCATCCTGACGCTCTCTCCGAAGAAGATCATCCTCGGCGGAGGCGTCATGCACCAGATGCAGCTGTTCCCGCTCATCCACGCGGAGGTTCGCAAGAACCTGAACGGCTACGTGAGCGCCAAGGCGATCGCGGAAGGCATCGCCGACTACATCGTGCCGCCGGGACTCGGCGACAACGCGGGCCTGTGCGGCTCGATCGCCCTTGGGCTTCAGGCTTGGAAGAACAAATAATCGTTTGTTGGAGATCCGCCCTTCTTGCCGGGGGCGGATTGTTTGCTTTGCGGGGGAAAGTGCGGCGTTGGGGAAGCGGGGCAGCGAGACAGAGTTGGGGAAGCGAGATAGTCGAAGAAATCGACTAACGGAGCGTGATAGCCGGGCCGGGGAAGCGAGATAGTCGAAGAAATCGACTAACGGAGCGTGATAGCCGGGCCGGAGAAGCGAGATAGTCGAAGAAATCGACTAACAGAGCGTGACAGACTGGCCGGAGGAAGCAGGTAAAGCTGCGCGAGTGCGGAGTTATTGAACAAATGGCAATAACTCGGTGAGAGAGAGGGATCAGCGTGCGGAGTTATTGAACAAATGGCAATAACTCGGTGAGAGAGAGGGATCAGCGTGCGGAGTTATTGAACAAATGGCAATAACTCGATGAGAGAGAGGGGTCAGCGTGCGGAGTTGTTGAACAAATGGCAATAACTCGGTGAGAGAGAGGGATCAGCGTGCGGAGTTATTGAACAAATGGCAATAACTCGGTGAGAGAGAGGGTTCAGCGTGCGGTGCGCGAGGGATGGCCAATGTGATCAATAGACCCAACTATTCGCCCAAAGCTCCTATACGCCTATAGCCCCCCCTGATCGCACTCTTACGCCGCATTTCGCCGCAAATCATCATTTTCCGCCGAAAAACCGAGGGAAATTAACAAATTTCTGTTGAAAGCTCGGGTTAGCGTGTTTAAACTAATACCGACTTCTTCGTTTCGGACGGTTAGGGGTATAGAAGAACGGAAGTGGATTCAAGCTAGACGAATAACGCGATACGGAAGCTTTTGACAAGGGAGGACGGATATGTCGACCAAGACCATTATTCAGTTTAATAACGTGACCATGAAGTATGACAGCGACGACGCGATCCTTAAAGACGTGAGCTTCGAGCTCGAGCCGGGGAAGTTCTACACTCTCCTCGGTCCTTCGGGCTGCGGCAAAACGACGATCCTAAGGCTGATCGCGGGCTTCCTCACGCCTTCGGAGGGCGATATCTACCTGAACGGCGTTCGGATCAACGACGTTCCGGCGAACAAGCGCCAGGTGAACACGGTGTTCCAGGATTACGCGTTGTTCCCTCATCTGAACGTGTTCGAGAACGTGGCGTTCGGTCTTCGCATCAAGAAGCTGAAGCAAGCCGAGATCGAGAAGAAGGTGACGGAAGCGCTGCGCTTCGTCAACTTGTCCGGCTACGAGCGCAGGGAGATAGGCGAGATGTCCGGCGGCCAGCGCCAGCGGGTGGCCATCGCGCGGGCGATCGTGAACGAGCCGGCGGTGCTGCTGCTGGACGAGCCCCTGTCGGCGCTTGACCTGAAGCTGCGTACCGAGATGCAGTCGGAGCTTCGCGAGCTGCAGCGGAGGCTCGGCATTACGTTTATTTTCGTCACGCATGACCAAGAGGAAGCTCTCGCGATGTCGGACGAGATCTTCGTGCTCAACAAGGGAACCATCCAGCAGAGCGGCACGCCGACGGATATTTACGACGAGCCGATCAACCGTTTCGTCGCGGACTTCATCGGGGAGTCCAACATTCTTCCCGGCACGATGGTTCGCGATTACCTGGTGCAATTCGCCGGCAAGTCGTTCGATTGCGTGGACGGCGGCTTCCACGACGGGGAGCCGGTCGAGGTCGTAATTCGCCCGGAGGACCTGGAGATCACGTCTCCCGAGAAAGGCAAGCTGAAGATCCGCGTCGATTCGCAGCTGTTCCGCGGCGTTCACTACGAGATCGTCGGCATCGACGAATCGGGCAGCCGGTGGCTGGTCCATTCGACGCGCAAAGCGGCCGTCGGCGAAGAGATCGGGCTGGACTTCGATCCCGAGGCGATACATATCATGAGGTTCAACGAGACGGAAGAAGAGTTCGACCGGCGGATCGAAGAATTCACCGAGGTGAGCGGCGATGAGGACTAGGTCGCGCAACTATTACCTGGCGCCTTATCTGCTCTGGATCATCCTGTTCGTGGCGGCTCCGATCCTGCTGATCGTGTATTACTCATTCCAGGATGTCGAAGGCGGTTGGACGCTGAGCAACTACGCCAACTTCTTCACCTCCGTCTATCTGAAGATGACGATCAGCTCGTTCTGGTACGCGCTGCTGATCACGTTCTTCTCGCTCGTTATCGCGTATCCTACCGCTTATTTATTAACGAAGACGAAGCACAAGCAGCTCTGGCTCCTGCTGATCATCGTGCCGAGCTGGGTGAACCTGCTGCTCAAGACGTATGCCTTCATCGGGCTGTTCGGCACCTACGGGCTGACGAACGAGCTGCTCGAGGCGGTCGGAATCGGGCGCCAACAGATCCTGTTCACCGACTTCAGCTTCGTGTTCGTATCGGTCTATATTTTTATCCCGTTTATGCTGCTGCCGATCTACAACTCGCTGGAAGAGCTTAATCCGTCGCTGATTCACGCGGCGCGCGATCTGGGAGCGTCCGCCTGGACGACCATTCGCAGAGTCGTTATTCCGCTGACGATCGATGGCGTGAAGTCCGGCTGCCAAGCGGTATTCATTCCGGCTCTGTCGCTCTTCATGATCACCCGTCTGATCGCGGGTAACCGCGTCATCACGCTGGGCACGGCGATCGAGCAGCACTTCCTCGTCACGCAGGACTGGGGCATGGGCGCAACCATCGCGGTGTTCCTCGTCATCGTGATGGCGATCATCATGGTCATTACCGGCCGCAAAAGGAGGGGGACGCGATGAAAAGCAGCCAAGGCTGGAAGTGGTCGCATCTGTACCTGATCCTCGTCTTCGTCGTGCTGTATGCTCCGATATTTTATCTGGTCGCCTACTCCTTCAACAGCGGGGGAACGATGCACGGGTATGACGGCTTTACGTTGGAATGGTACGGAGAGGTGTTCTCCGATACCCGGCTTCTGATCATCGTGCTGAACACGTTCGTTATCGCGTTGTTCTCTTCGCTCATCTCGACGATTCTGGGCATTATCGGAGCGATCGCGATTCACCGGGTGCGCAAGCAGCGGACCAAGAACGCGCTGCTGTCCCTCAACAACGTGCTTATCGTGAATCCGGATGTGGTCATCGGCGCGTCGTTCCTTATTCTTTTTACGATGATCGGTTTGAAGCTTGGCTTCGGTTCCGTGTTGATCTCGCACATCGCCTTCAGCGTTCCGATCGTCGTTATCATGATCCTGCCCAAGCTGCAGGAGATGAACGCCTCCCTTGTGGACGCGGCCCGGGACCTCGGAGCGAACGGCTGGAACGTGCTGACGAAGGTCATCCTTCCGTACATCAAGTCGGGGGTCTTCGCGGGCTTCTTCATGGCGCTGACCTATTCGCTTGACGACTTCGCCGTGACGTTCTTCGTGACCGGCAACGGATTCTCGACCTTGTCCGTCGAGATCTACTCCCGCGCCCGCCAAGGAGTCGCGCTCAGCATCAACGCCTTGTCCACGCTGCTCTTCCTGTTCACGATCCTGCTCGTCGTGGGCTACTACTTCATCAACCGGCGCAGCGGTCGCATTCAGGAAGCGGGTGCGCGTCTATGAAGCAGCTCGTAAGGCTGGGCATCGGGATTCTGGTCGTCGCCTTCGCCTTGATGTACCTGACCAAGTACCTGAATTCCGAGCAGGGCTATTCCGGCGGGAATACGCTCACCGTCTATAACTGGGGAGACTATATCGACCCCGACCTGATCGCGGAATTCGAAGAACAGACGGGAGTCAAGGTCATCTACCAGACCTTCGATTCCAACGAAGCCATGATGACGAAGATCCAGCAAGGCGGCACGACCTTCGACGTCGCGGTTCCGTCCGACTATGCGATCAGCAAGATGATGGAAGATAACCTGCTGCTCCCGATCGATCATTCCAAGGTTCCGAACCTGAAGAACATTGATCCGCGATTCATGGACCTCAGCTTCGATCCGGGCAACGTGTATTCCGTCCCTTATTTCTGGGGCACGGTAGGCGTCGTCTATAATCCGGAGCTCGTGGGAGACCTGACGTTCGACAGCTGGAACGATCTATGGAGTCCGGAGCTTCGCAATCAAATCCTTCTCGTGGACAGCGCTCGCGAGGTGATGGGCATGGGGCTTAACAGCCTGGGCTATTCGCTCAACGACAAGAACGAGGATCACCTCCAGGAAGCGCTCAAGAAGCTGAAGACGCTGACGCCCAACGTGAAGGCGCTTGTCGGCGACGAGATCAAGATGCTGCTCGCGAACGAGGAAGCGGCGGTCGGCCTTGTCTGGTCGGGCGACGCTTCGGAGATTCTGAGCGAGAACGACAAGCTCGATTACGTCGTGCCGAAGGAAGGCTCCAACCTGTGGTTCGACAACATGGTCATCCCGAAAACGGCCAAGAACCTGGACGCTGCCCATCAGTTCATCAACTTCATGCTCGATCCGGAGGTCGCGGAGCGGAACGCGGAGTATGTCGGCTATTCGACTCCTAACCGGGAGGCGCTCAAGCTGCTTCCGGCCGAGATCTCGGAAGACGAACGCTTCTACCCGAACGACGAGCTTACAAGCAAGCTCGAAGTTTACGACAACCTCGGCAAGAAGATGCTCGTTCACTACAACGAGCTTTTCCTGGAATTCAAGATGCACAGCAAGTAAGACCGATAGGCGCAGATGGCAGGGCCGCTTTCCGATCATGCAGGTTGGACGGCGGCCTTCCTGCGAAGGAAGCGAGAACGCGAATAAAGCGATTGTGCGAATGCGCGAATGTGCGAATGAATGTTGCAAGGGGCGGGACATCGGTTCCGTTAAGTGGGAAAAGGCTCCAATGGGAAGATGCACGCATCAGGGGAGGCGAACGACAGCATGAGATTTCTAGCATTGGATCATCCGGACCGCGCAGCGTGGCCTGCGGCTTTGGAGATCTACCATGAGGCTTTCCCCGACCCGAAGGGAAGGAAGCCGGACCGGGTTATCGAGCGGATGTTCGGCGAAGGACAAGGATTGCTGTTCGCGTTAGCCGAAGAGAGCGGCGGCGTCTCCGCTTTCGCATTCGCCGGCGTGCTGCCCGAAGCGAACGTGCTGCTGATCGACTACATCGCCGTCCGGGCTTCCGAGAGAAGGCGCGGACTCGGCGGTAAGCTGATGGAAGAGATCGAAGAAGAAGCGCGGCGGAGGAAGCTGGACGGACTGCTGATCGAGGTAGAGGCCGAGGAGACGCCGGATAATCTTGCCCGCATCCGCTTCTGGTTAAGCTGCGGCTTCGAGCTGACGGAGTACGTTCATGCGTACACCTGGGTTCCGGAGCCTTACCGGGCCATGATCTTGTCGTTCGATCCGGCGAAGCCTCTTCCCGCGGACGGCAAAAAGCTGTTTAAACACATATCGAAGTTTCACTCTCGTGCCTATCGGGGGTATACCGACAAAGGCTAGAGCTGAAGCTGCGGAGGAGTCCGACGTTTATGAGCAGAGTTAAGAACGGCAAAGCGAATGCCTATCTATTGATCTCGCAGATCGTTTATGTCTTGATGGGAATTCCCTGGCTGTTCGTCGCCGTCATGGCGACGATGGGCTTCGACAATCCCGATACGGAATCGGCTTCTTATTTCTGGTTTATGTCGCTATATATCGTCAACTGGCTTTATCCGATCGCTCTTCTTGTTGCTTGCGGGGTAAGCTGGGCACTTTACCATCTTAAGAAATTCAAGGCGGCCGTGTGGGTGAACCAGATTCCGCTTCTCTGGCTGCTTCCGTTAATCGCGCTTCTCGTTTATGTGGTCACATCGTAAGGGAGGGGCTTGCCCAGGCTAGATCGACGCTTACGACCTTATTCCCTATCATTCGCTTGGTAATCCGCGGCGAAATCGTATAAAATCATATAGAATCAAGAGTCTGGAACTTTTTGTCGGGAGGGCTCTCAAACGTGCTATTCTATCTAATCGCGGCAGTTATGCTGGCAGCCGATCAGCTGTCCAAGATATGGGTGAGGTCGAACCTGGATCCCGGCGAAGCGACGACGGTCTGGGGCGGCACGGTTCATCTCGTCCATCTGAACAACACGGGAGCGGCGGGCAGCTCGTTCCAGGGCTATGGAGTGTGGTTCGTCCCGGTTGCCGTGGTCGTCCTCGCGTTCGTGCTGTACAGCCGTTACCAGGGAAGATTGAAGTCGACGTGGATGCAGGTCGGAACGGGATTGTTCGTCGCCGGGGCCGTAGGCAACGCGATCGATCGCGTGCTTTACTCCGGAGTCACGGACTTCATCAAGCTGAAGGGCGAAGGCGGGGTCATGAACGTCGCGGACATCTGCCTCAACATCGGCTTGATCGTGCTTCTGATCGCGATGTTCGTCGGCCGGAAGAAACACCGCGCACCAGCCAAGCATTTGCCATGAGCGGAAGCCCGAAGAGGCAGCCTCGGGGTCATCGACCCTTGGGAGCTGCCTCTTCTTGTTTGAATCTTTAGACGATCATCCGGCGGTAGATCAGGAGCGCGGCGCCGAAGGCGACGGCGTCCTCCTGCAAGGCTCCCTTGCTGAATGCCGGCCGGTATTCATCCGAGTGGTACACGTTGCGCAAGGCGGCATCGGCGGCAATGGAGAAGGCACCTTCATAAGCCGACAATAAGGCGCCGCCAAGAATGACCTTCTCCGGGTGCAGAGCGTTGACCAGATTCGCAAGGCCGACTCCCAGGTAAGAGGCGGAGCGGTCGAACAGCTCTTGAACGAGGGGATCCCCCTTCGCCATTGCTTCGAGCAGGTCGTCGAAATCGAGGTCTTCCGGGTTGGAGAGCTCGCTCAGAATAGAGGAACTTCCGCTCTTCAATAGAGCCCGGGACTGCGTCTCCAGGGCTTGAATGGAAGCGAAGGCTTCCAACGCCCCGGGATTGCCTCTGCCTTGAAGCCTTGGGCCGTCGACCTGTATGATCATCTGGCCGATGGAGCCTTCCATATCGGTGGCGCCGTAGACGATCTGGCCGCCGGACATGACCGCCGAGCGGAGGCCGTAGCCGACGCTGACATAGAGCATATGCCGGATGTTCTCGTCCCGCATCGCCCAATGTTCGCCGAGCAGAGCCATGTTCGCGCCGTTCTCCAGCGTGCACGGAATGCCGATCCGTTCTTCAAGAAGACGAGTGATCGGCACGTTCGTCCAACCCGGCGACGGGAAGTACAGCGGCTTTTGAATCAGGCCCTCGCCCGGAAGTAGCGGGCCGACGGCGCCGATTCCGATGCCGATGATCCTCTCCGGTGGGATGGCCCGTTCCTTACGAGCGCGATCGAGGAAGGCTTCGACCCGATCGATCAACGCTTCAGGGGTCATTCGGTCGTCCATTCTCCAGCGTTCGGAAACAAGCTTGTTCATATTCATATCGAATAAGGCGATGGAGGAGAAGATCCGAGAGATCTCCAGTCCGACGGCGTAACCGTATTCGGGATTCAACCGATACAGGAGCGGCCTCCGGCCTCCGGTGGAGTCGCCGTGCCCGCTAAGCTGAAGCACGTTCTCCGAGATCATCTCCTCCAACAGCCGGGTCATGCTGGTGCTCGTGAGGGATAACGCGTCCATGAGCTCCCCTTTGGAGACGATTCCCTTATCCAGAACCCGATCGAAGACTCTTTTCTTAGCAGTAGGAGCAGGCGTGACGGACAGAGGACTCATGCGTGTTCCCTCCTTTAAGCCGATCAAAATGATAGGGTTTAACAGCCGATTCTTATTATAGAGGACATGCCATCATATGGCTAGTCCACCCCTCTTGGTGCCGCCGTTCCACCCCATTCCCCCCCCCATACCGCATGATTCCGCTCGGATTCGCCGGTATAAACAAAAGATTTTCTTCGAATAACAAAGTCTTATGATCGTTTTGCTCACAACTTAATTCCAAAATGGAATAAAGGTGATATAGTAGAGATAGGATTTGCTTTAGGGGGGAAATAGCTATGCTGAAGAACAACAGAGGAAAAACGAGCGAGTTGGCGGAGCTATTGCTTATCTTTGCCCGGATCGGCCCGATGACCTTCGGGGGAGGCTTCGCCATGATTCCGTTGATCACCGAAGAGGTCGTGACCAAGCGGGCGTGGCTGGATGCCAAAGAGATGGACGACATGCTCTCCATCGCGAGTTCCGCTCCAGGCGGAGTCGGAGTGAACGCGGCGGCGTTCGTCGGCTACCGGAGAGCGGGAGTGCTCGGGGCGATAGCGGCCGTGGTCGGCATCACGATTCCGACGCTGATCATGGGCTTGCTGTTCTACGTGTTCTATTCGCTGCTGGAAGACAACGTCAAGGTGCAAGCCGCGCTCAAAGGCATTCACGGGGCGGTCATCGGCCTTATGCTGACGACCGCATACCGCATGTCCAAGACGGCCATTTTCGATAAAATGACGATCGGTCTCGCTTGCGTGTCGCTGCTGGGCCTAACGATCCTTCATCTGAACCCCCTGCTGGTCATCGTCTGCGGAACGGTCATTGGAGTGGCCTACCTCTTCATCGAAGAGAAGCTGGGCCGCCGCATCGCGACGGAGAGCCGACGGAAGGCGAAGAGGAAGCCTGAGGTCTACTATCCGGAATATTACATCTAGAGGAGCGGTTGCGCATGCTGGAATCATTGATTCTAACCTTTCTGAAAATCGGGCTGCTCTCTTTCGGCGGAGGGTATGCGGTTATCCCGGCTATTCACTCGGAGGCGGAGGGCCATGGGTGGCTCGACGAATCGGCTCTCGCCCACACGGTATCCATCGCCGCGATGTCCCCCGGTTCCATTGCGACCAATATCGCCTCCTTGATCGGCTACCGGATCGATGGGGTTCCCGGGGCGCTCCTGTCTACGGTCAGCATTATTCTGCCTTCGGTCGCCATTACCATCTTGATCGCGATTTTTTTCTACCGGATGCGGGAGAGCAAGTGGATGAGATACGTACTGTACAGCCTTCGTCCCATCATCACGATGCTGATTCTATATGCGGCGATCAAGCTGCTCGGGGTGAACTCCGCTTCCATCACCGACTGGACCGCGATCGCCACCGTCTTGATCATCGGAGGTTCGGTTTACGCCATGCTGCGCAGCAAGCTGCATCCGGTGCTCATTATCGTCGCTTCCGGGCTGACGGGGATTATTTTGTTCTGAGGGAGGGCCTCGGGTTCGGTTCAGGAACGAAGGTATGAAAATAACCATACAGGCTGCCGATAATCCGGCAGCCTGTATTCTTATCCCGTTATTCGCTTTCCACGAGCTCGTCCAACGAGGTATGCGGATCGCGGTTAGCGGCCTCCATGATTTCGCGGTCTACTTCGCTTCCGCCTTGGATGGCCTGTGCCGCATCGGCCTGCTCTTGCAATTGTTCTTCAATTTGTCCGCTTCCCAACGCGCCTTGGTGATTCCGGCTTGATGACATCGCGTTTCCCTCCCCTAAAATTCCGTGAGCTTATTTTTTGTTGGAACCCGCAACTTCGGAGTCCTGATTATTTCCGGGGGTTCGTCTTCCGTTGTTGTTCTTCTTCGATTGGCGAGACATGAATGTGCTCCTTTCCGTAAGCATCTGCATCGCAGCCATAACCAATTGCTTCCTTGGGAAGTATGTCCCGTGTCGTTGACCTTAATTCGCATAAGAGTTGGGAGCTTAACTGGCTGCGGTTGAGATAGTGTCGTACGGCAACATCTGGCGAGGGAATTGGCACTGTGGCGGCCGAGATAGTCTCATCCGAGACTATCTCCGGAACAAACACCGTTCAACCCGCCGAGATAGTCTCATCCGAGACTATCTCCGGAACAAACACCGTTCAACCCGCCGAGATAGTCTCATCCGAGACTATCAGTTTCTCTACAGGCTGAAGAGGACAATAGTGCTGTACGGCATCTCGAGCTGAAGCTGGATATGTAGAGCAACATCCACGGTCAAATCTCGGAGCAATGGAACAGCGAGGCCTAGCAGCGACTGGTTATAAGATGAAAAAACCCCGGGAAACGTCCGGACTCTTCCGGACGATCCCAGGGCTGATCTTGCTTGCGCGTTTACACCTTGAAGCGAAGCACGTTCCAAGAAGCCTTCGGCAGCTGCGCGGTGAACACCGCGCCTTCCGAAGCGACCGTGCCCGCGCCGTTGCGCGGCGCCACGCGGTCCGGCTGCTCCGCCGTGTTGGCGGCGTAGACGTCGTCGCATTCCATAAGGATATGCTCGATCAAGCTCGCGGAGCCGAAGCTGCGCAGGTCGATGTCGAACGGCAGCGCATCGGTAAGATGGCGGTTCACGGCGAACACGGTGAGCTCGCCGGCTTCCTCGTTGTGAACCGCGACCGTCTCGACATACGGCACGTCCGTAAAGTCCGCGCAATCGTACTTAGGCGACGAGACCAGAGGCTGAAGCACGGTTCCGCGCCCGAGCACGCTTGCATGCATGTAAGGGTAGTAGATCGTCTGCTTCCACGCGCGTCCGCCGTTCTCGGTCATGATCGGAGCGATGACGTTGACGAGCTGAGCCATGCAGGCCATCTTCACCCGGTCCGCGCGCTTAAGCATGCTGATGAGCATACAGCCGACGACCAGAGCGTCCTGGTGATTGTATACGTCCTCGAGCTGCGGAGGCGCGATCTGCCAAGGCTCCAGCTTCTTGTCCGATTCGTTGGAATGATACCAGACGTTCCACTCGTCGAAGCTGAGGTTGATCGTCTTCTTGCTGCGCTTCTTGCCCTTGATATAATCGCAGGTCGCGATGACCGTGTTGATAAAGTCGTCCATGTCGAGCGAGTTCGCGAGGAAGGAGGCGCTGTCTCTCTTCGTATTGTTGTAATAGCGGTGAAGGGAGATGTACTCGACATGCTCGTAGGTGTGGTCGAGAACGGTCGCTTCCCATTCCGGATACGTCGGCATGAACGTGCCGGAGCTTCCGCAGGCGACGAGCTCGATCGTCGGGTCGACCCACTTCATGACCTTCGCGGTCTCCAGAGCGACGCGACCGTATTCGGCCGCCGTCTTGCCGCCGATCTGCCAAGGGCCGTCCATCTCGTTGCCGAGGCACCATGTCTTGATATTGTGGGGCTCGCGGTAACCGTGCTGAATCCGCAGATCGCTCAGGTAAGAACCGGACGGATGGTTGGCATACTCCACCAGGTCGCGGGCTTCATCCGGTCCGCGCGTGCCGAGATTGACCGCCATCATCGCCGTCGTATTCGCCTTCTTGCACCAGGACATGAACTCGTTCAAGCCGAACGTATTCGGCTCGATCGTACGCCAAGCAAGCTCAAGGCGCTTCTTGCGCTCCGCGACCGGACCGACGCTGTCCTCCCAACGGAAGCCCGATACGAAGTTGCCTCCCGGGTAACGGACAATCGGAACCTGCAGCCCTCGCACGAGCTCGAGGACGTCGGTCCGGAAGCCTTCCTCGTCAGCGGACGGATGCCCCGGCTCGTAGATTCCCCCATAAACCGCGCGGCCCAGATGCTCGATGAACGAACCGTACAGTCGAGGATCGACCTCGCCTACACGAAATTCCTTTTCCACCTTGATTCTAGCGTTGCTTGACACGACAATCACCTCTGTGAAATAATATAAATATTAATCGGATTATAGAAATATTATCTATTATATTAATAACACGCTACTCGCAATTCTGTAAACGTTTTTTTAAGGTTGCCGAAATGACTCATCCCATCTGATACCAACGCAAAGCATCTGCTCGGCTCCGAAGCGGGGGAACGAGCTGAAGTGTGGTACTGGGTGCAATAATTCGGCGGGCATGCGAGATGGAGGGATCGGCGATTCTACAAGCCAATACGGAGCGCAAGTGGCTTCCTACATATGAAGCGTTGGCCAGCGAGGTCCGCTTGGGCGTTCTCGAGCTGCTGGCCGTCCGGGAGATGAACGTGAAGGAGCTGGCTCAAGCGATGAAGCTCAGCGCTCCGATCATGACGATGCACATCCGCAAGCTGGAGGAAGGCGGGCTGATCCGGACGCAGATGGTGCGCAAGGAAGGCGGAACGCACAAAATGTGTTCCCTGGCGACGGACGGAGTAGAGGTGACTTTTCCTCTTCCCGCCGTATCGGCGGAGCGGAGAATCATTCAAGAGGTATCGATTCCCGTCGGCCATTACACGCGCTACGAGATACACCCGACCTGCGGGCTAGCCTCGCGGGACAAGCTGATCGGCCAGTTCGACGATCCTCGCTACTTTCTGGAGCCGGAGCGGATGAACGCGCAGATTCTCTGGTTCGGCAAGGGCTTCGTCGAGTACCAGATTCCGAATTACCTGGTGGCCGGGCAGGGAGCGAAGGAGATCGAGCTCTCGGTGGAGATCGGTTCGGAGGCTCCCCAGATCAACAAGAATTGGCCGTCGGATATCCATTTCTATCTTAACGGGGTATGCCTGGGCATCTGGACGAGTCCCGGCGACAGCGGAGACGGCCGCGGGCTGCTCACGCCCGCATGGTGGAAGAACGAATTGAACCAATACGGCTGGCTCAAAATGATTCGGATCGGCGAGGACGGAACGTACGTGGATGGGCAGAAGCTGTCGGAGGTGACGCTCGCGGACGTGCCGATGTCGCGGAACGATTGGACGATCCGCTTCGAGGTGCCCGACACCGCCGAGCATGTCGGCGGCTTGACGATCTACGGCGAAGCGTTCGGCAACTATGCCCAGGATATTTTGTTCCGGGTCTATGCGTAATCAGAACGCAATAAGGCGGCATTCGGGAATGTTCCCGATGCCGCCTTTCGTGATGGAGCCGCAACCCGATAAAGTCAGGTTACGGAGCGCCCTTATTCGAACAACTGCAGCTCTTCTGCCCTGCGAAGCGCCTGGATCCGGGACGACACGCCGAGCTTCCCGTAGATCCGGCTCAGGTAAACCTTGACGGTTCCTTCCGTCAGATGCAGCCTATCGGCGATCTCCCGGTTCGCCGCTCCGCGAACCGCTTCGAGCAGCACGGCGCTCTCTTTCGGGGAGAGCGGCTCGATGAGGCGCTCCGAAGGCATAGGAGCTTCTTTAAGCGGGAACCGGCCGATCAGCCGTTCCAGATATTCCTCCGAGATGCCGCGATGCTCTTCCCGATTCCGCTGCTCCTTGAATTGCATCAGCAAGGAACGCATCGGCTCGCCTTCATCGACGAAAGCGCGTATATAGCCGTTCGCCTCGCCGAGGGCGAGCGCTTCTCCCAGATGGGCGAAGGCTTCGCTTCGGTAGCCTCTCTGCGCATTAAGCAAAGCCTGCAACGCTTCCGCGTCCACGATGCCGACGATACAGCCTTCCCGGCGATTCAGCCGGTTCAGCGTCTCGAGCAGACCGAGCGCGTCCTTCTCCTTGCGCTTCGCGCCGAGCAGCCTGGCGTAGGTCAGATACTCCAGGTTCTTCATGAGGGAGGGCTTGTTCGGGGCGGCCAGCTTCAGCGAGGAGAGCAGCGTCTCCGCCAGAGCCGTATTCCCCGCCCGCAGATGCAGGCCAGCCTGGAATGCGTGAAGCGGGGCGAGCCACCGAGGCTCCCGAAGCTCGTCCCGAACGAGCTCGATCGTGTCCTCGATCGTTCGGTGCGCCTCCTTCTCGCTGCCTTCCGCCCATTGAAGCCGCGCGGCGGCAACGAGGTTCGGCACCAGCAGGCCCGCGATCCGATGCTTGCGCGCGATCGGTTCGATTCGACGCAACAGGCGGCGGCTGTCTCCCAGCCGATCCCATTCGTAGTATCCTTCGGCCAGCGACTGGACGATGTATTGGGTGAACAGCGACTGCCCCCAGCCGTGCGAGTCCAGAATGCCGATGATCCTGCCCGCGATCGCCTCCGTCTCGGGGGTCTGCATGCCGCGCAAGCCGAAAGCCGTTCTTCGGACGAACGGCTCGTTCGTATTGTAGTTGAAACGGTAAAGCAGAGGACTTTCCGGCAGCATGTCGGGAATCCGGTCGGCGTAGGAATACCATTGTTCGTAGTCTCCGGAGGAGAAGGCCAGGTTGATCTTCGCGAAGAACAGGCTGCTCCGCATCTCCTGCCGCTCTTCTCCGGGCTCCGCATCCGCCGCGAACCGCTCCAGCCTCCGCAGCTCTTCCGCAGCCGACTCGAACTGACCGGTTACGATCAGCGTGAATGCGTAGAGGAGCCTTATCTGGAACGGAAGGGCTTCCGTGGGAAGGCGGTTCATCCAACGCAGCAGCGTGCTCCATTCCCCTCTCTCGATAACGGAGGAGATTTGAGCTCCCAGCAACCCGATGGCCGTGCCGATATCCCCTGCTTCGAGCGAATGCTCCAGCGCCTCTTCAAGCAGCGAACGCCCCGCGAGATGATCGGCCGCCAGCCGGTGAAGCGCGACGGCGAGCTCGGGATCTTCCTTCAAGAGCTGCGTCTTCAAGAACATCGAGAACAGATGGTGGTACCGATACCAGCCCTGCGTGTCGTCCAGCGGTACCAGGAACAGGTTCAGTCTCTGCAGCCGGTCGAGCATCGCCCGGCTGTCGTTGCCTAGCGTAACCGCCTCGCAGCATTCGGCGTCGAAGCGCGAGAGGATCGAAGTCCGGAGCAGGAAGCGGCGGATATCCGCGGGCAACTGACCGAGAACCTCTTCTAGAAGGTACTGGATCAGGCCGCGATCGGAGCCGGAATATTGGAGGAAGAATCGGTCCGGATCTTCGTGCTCCTTAAGAGTCAAGACGAGCAATTGAAGGCTTGCCGCCCATCCTTCCGTCCATTTCTGCAGCAATTGGATTCTCTCGTCGGAGAGCCGGAGGCCGCTCGTATCCTGACAGAACCGGCGGGTCTCTTCTTCCGTGAACTCGAGCTGCCGGGACCCGATGTCGATCAGCTTTCCTCGAACGCGCCATTTGGACGTCGTCGACAGAGGAAGCTCGGAGCGGCTGGCGATGACGAGCCGGACTCCTTCCGGCAGGTGATCGATGAGGTAACCGACGCTGTCGTGAATGAAGGCCGCCGAGATGGTATGGTAATCGTCGAGAACGAGCGTGAGAAGCCCGCCTTCCTCGCGTTCCTCCAATTCCTGAAGGAGGGCATCCAGAATGGTAGGCATCGCCACATTCGGATAGGCCTGGAGCAGCGGCTCCATTCTCTCCCCGAATCCGGGTGGCAGATGAGCTTGAAGCGCGTGAATCGCATATCTCCAGAATTTCATAAGGTCGTTATCCGTCTCGTCGAGCGAATACCACGCGATCTTGGAGGAGGACTGTTCGGCCCATTGGCCGATCAGGGTCGTCTTCCCGAAGCCGGCCGGAGCGCAGACGAGCGCAAGCCGCCCATCCGTTGTCCGGTTCAGGCGATCGAGCAGCCTCTGCCGGCGAACGCCCCCGCTGCGCGGAACGGGAATCTTGATTTTGGTCTGGAGCAGAATGGGGGTGTGCACGTAAGCCTCTCTCCTTGCCGCTTTCAAATCGTATACCGGTTAATTTCAATATATCGCAATTTGCCGGCCCCCGTCGAAAAAGATTTCTTTTTGTTAACCAAAGTGAATCGTTTCCCGTGCTACTTTGAGCTATTATCCTATCGAAGTTCGAGATATTAAATCAGAGGGATGATAGAGATGAACAGATCGGGTTGGAAAATAGGCTTATGTGCGCTGGCGTTCCTGCTGGCGGTATCCGGGTGGTTCGGCGGGCCGTTCGATGGAGCTTCCGTTGCCTCCGCGGCTGCTTCCGGCAGCGCCATCGGCCAGGATATCGATGGGCATTGGGCGGAAGCGTCTCTTCGGCAGGCGGTCGAGGATGGATGGCTGACCGGAGACGAGAACGGCAAGGTGGCGCCGGATCGCCGCATCACCCGCGCCGAGCTGATGGCGCTGGCGAACCGCGCGTTCGGCCTCAAGGACACGGCCGAGGTCTCGTTCTCGGATGTCCCGCAGGCGGCATGGTATGCGCCCGAGGTCGCGATAGCCGTGAAGGCCGGTTACGTATCCGGTTATCCGGACGGAACAGCGAGGCCGAACGAGCAGGTAACGAGGCAGGAGACGGCCGCGATGCTGGCCGGCCTGACGCAGAAGCTCCTTGGCGCTGAAGCGGCCAAGGGAGAAGGCGTCAGCTTCACCGATGGAGCGGACATCGGGAACTGGAGCGCGGAGGCGGTGAAGACGCTGGCCGGGCTTGCGATCCTGAAGGGCTTCCCGGACGGAACCTTCCGGCCGAACAGCCCGATTACCCGCGCGGAGGCGGTTGTTGCACTGGCGCGGCTGAAGGCTCTGGCGGCGAAGCCCGAATCCGAGCCTGACAAGCCGACCGTCTATGGCCAAGCGGGAACCTACGGACCGGATAGCGGATCGGAGGTCATCTCCGGAGACGCGATGATCCAGACGGGCGGAGTGACCCTGCGGAATGTCACGATTAAAGGAGACCTGACCTTGACGAAGGAAGTCGGCGAAGGGGATGTCACCCTCGAGAACGTCAAGGTAGAGGGCGACACGCTCGTCAACGGGGGAGGAGCGAACAGCGTTCATCTGATCGACTCCGTCATCGCTTCCTTGATCGTAAGCAAGGAAGGCGGAGAAGTTCGGATCGTCGCCCAAGGCACGACCCAGATCTCGCAGGCGGAGTTCCGAAGCGTCGCGGTGTTCGTCGTGGAATCCGGGGCGAAGGTGGAGACGCTGACCGTTCACGCCATCGTCAAGGTAACCGGACAAGGTATCATCGTTACCGCCCGCCTCTATGTATCGGGCTCGACCCTGGAGCTCAGGCCGCAGAATATCGAAGCCGCCGAAGGCATCGAATACTTCTCCGGGGTAGTCAGCTCCGGAGGGAGCGGCAGCGGCGGCGGTCCCAAGCCGGATCCGGCGCCTGTCGTCACGGGAGTGGCGAATGGAGCCCATTATGCCGTTGCCGTAACGCCGAGAAGCTCGGACAAGGATATCGCGAGCGTCGAGCTGCGGAAGGACGAAGCGGTCGTAGACGGCTACGAGCTCGGCGACGAGATCGTCGAGAACGGCAGCTATGTGCTGACGGTGACGGATAAAGGCGGCCATGTCGCAACGGTAAGCTTCACTCTCGAACTTCCCGTGCAGCTCATTCCGGAGCTCGATTCCATCGGGATGGACGATACGATGCTGAACCTGAACGTTCATGTCACGAATACGGGGGAAACGATCGACAACGTTATCAACGGCGTGAGAGTAACCGTTCCGAACTATGACGGAGACGAGATCTACGGCAGCTACAATGATGGATATGACAGCTTCTACTTGGAGCGGGCAGGCTCAAGCGATGACTTCATCGGATATTTCCCGGAGCATTACGTTTATGGCACCGGTATGGTTAACGATCCGTATCCTTTGATCGGCGGCTGGGATACGTCCGTTGGCTACGGCCTCGACCTGGGGCATTTCACGGAAGCGCAGACGGTCAAAGTGCATGTTTGGATCGCGGATGCCGACCAGCCGGAGGAATCGCATGCCTTGTACCGCATGAGAGAACTCCGCATTCCGCTCGAAGCCAACTACGTCGGCCCGATCGATGATCTGGAAGTGATCAGCGTGGCGGAAGGCTATGCGCAGGTGCGTTTCACCTATCCGACGGATGCGAGGGAGATCTACATCGGCTATGGCGCGAGCATTCCGGGCGAGGATTCCTTCTGGGACCATTACAAGGATGCCTATCTGGAAGACGCCGTGACGGACAGCGTGACGGGCAAAGTAACGCTCGAGCTATGGCTTTCCTTCGCGACGAGCGATCCCTATTACCTACAGATGACTGTCTATGGGGGAAAATACGACGGACAGTCCAACATCATTCACGTGGAATCGGCCCCGGAGATTCCGGATCCCCAAGCATAAAGGCAAAAGCCGTACCTGGCATCCTGGGCCAGGTACGGCTTTCTTCTACTTATGATCGGGTTTGTCGAACTCGTGAATCTTCTTCCAGGAGACTCCCCCATCGTCCGAGGTGTACAGGACGGACGGTTCCGTATAGTCCGTCGCGATCAGCCAGACATGCTTGGCATCGACGGCGGCGATTTGCCCTTCTCCGTAACCGGAGAACTCTTGCTTGCTCGCGGTCCAGCTGTTGCCTCCGTCGGCCGTGGCCATGATCGACGTTCCGTTGTCGCAGGCCGGGCAGTCGCCGCCCATGAAGGCGATGGACGGATTGACGGCGTACAGCTGCCCGGGCTTCGAGCCCGTTCCCGTGGAATTGCCCTTTGCGTCGCCTGTGAATCCGGGCGCCGGGCCCCCGCCGGCCGTATCCTTGGCGATGGCGGGAGTCCAGGTCATGCCGCCGTCCTTCGTATGGAACAGGCTGTAGGAGGTTTGATTCATGCCCGTATCGCCGACCACTTCGATCCAGGCGTCGTCCTTGCCCGTCGAGCGGATCGCGACTCCCGTCGGATCGACGTCCGTCTCTCGAGATAGAATCTTCGTCCAGCTCTTGCCGCCGTCCGCGCTGTGGAGGAAAGTGAACTTCCCTTTACCCTTCTGAACAGCCCAGCCGTTGTTCAAGTCATGGAAGTAAACATCCCCTACGGTATTCTCCGGCGTCTTCAACTGGATCCAGGTCGCTCCCCCATCCTTCGTCCGGGCGTTGCCGACGAAGCCGTCGTTGTCGTTCAGGAAGTGAAGGAAGCCTCGATTCGGCACGACGCCGACCTCGCTCCACGACTTTCCTCCGTTCGAGGAATGAATGAGCCGCAGGCCCTTGGAGCTTCCGATGTCCAGCGTTGCCCACACCTTGCTGTCATTGAGGGCGAAGATCTGCACCACTTGATAAGGCTCGGAGTATTGCTGGTTCCAGGTCGCACCCCCGTCATCCGTCCGAGCGATCCATCCCTCGCCGCCCGCCCATCCGGTCCGGTCGTCCGCCAGCCTTAGCGCCGTTACTTCCCCCATCTTCCCCGTGGCAGGAACTTGAGAGGCGGGAGGCTCGCTCGAAGCGGCTCCTCCCCCTCCGGTCTCCGCAGGCCCGGAAGGGGACGCAGCCTGCCCGGTCGGCTCGGCCGAAGGGGACGAAACGGATGGAGTCTTGGCAGGGGGCAAGGAGGTCTCGGCGGAATTGCCGGATGAATTCGAACAGCCGGATGCGATCAGCATCCCCGCAAGCGCAAGCAGAAGCCCTGTCTTCGGCAATCTCATTCGGGACAAGGCAACCACCTCCTTCTTCTAGTTGTAGGATTCTAGCTATGTACTCCATTAGACGATTCTCCGAACCAATCGGTTGCAGGGCTTTCGCCCATGACACAATAGCGGAAAAGCCGAGCGGATCTGTCATTGCGGACGCCCGATCCATCGCTTATCCTCTTAGTGGAGGCGATTGCGATGGATCGGCAATGGTGGAAGGAAAGCGTCGTTTATCAGATTTACCCTAGAAGCTTCATGGACAGCGACGGGGACGGGATCGGCGATCTGCCGGGCATGACGAGCAAGCTGGATTACTTGAAGACGCTCGGAGTCGACGTCATCTGGCTCAGTCCCGTGTATGATTCTCCCAATGACGACAATGGATACGATATTCGCGATTACCGGGCGATTCTTCCCGAGTTCGGGACGATGGCCGATTGGGAGACGTTCCTAAGGGAAGCGCATGCCCGCGGCATCAAGCTCATCATGGACCTTGTCGTCAACCACAGCTCGGACGAGCATGCTTGGTTCGTCGAATCGAGCGCGTCCAAGATCAGCGCTAAGAGGGACTATTACATCTGGAAGCCGGGCAAGGACGGAGCGGAGCCCAACAACTGGGTATCGGTGTTCGGCGGTTCGGCGTGGAAGCACGACGAACGGACGGACGAATACTTCCTCCATCTTTTCTCCCGGAAGCAGCCGGACCTGAACTGGAATAACCCCGTGCTTCGCAAGGAAGTGTACGACATGATGACGTGGTGGCTGGACAAGGGGATCGACGGCTTCCGCATGGACGTTATCAACTACATCTCGAAGGACGAGGCTTACCCGGACGCCCCTTCCCATTCGGAATCCCGATTCCAATGGGGAGGGCAGTACTTCGCCGACGGGCCGCGCATTCACGAATTCCTGCAGGAGATGAACCGGGAAGTGCTCTCCAAGTACGACTGCATGACGGTCGGAGAGATGCCGGGGGTCCAGCCCGAGGAGGCGGCTCTCTATACGGCGCCGGAGCGCGGGGAAGTGAACATGGTGTTCCAGTTCGAGCACATGGATCTGGATTCGGGGAACGGCAAGTGGGATGTCCGTCCTTGGCATCTGAAGGCGCTCAAGGAGGTCACCTACAAGTGGCAGCATTCCTTGAACGGAAGAGGATGGAACAGCCTGTATATGAACAATCATGACCAGCCGCGCATGGTCTCAAGGTTCGGAGATGACGGCGAGTACCGCGTCTTGTCTGCCAAAATGCTGGCGACCTTCCTTCATATGCAGCAAGGCACGCCATATATCTATCAGGGCGAAGAGATCGGGATGACGAACGTGCGCTTCCCTTCGATCGCGGACTATCGGGATATCGAGACGCTGAATTATTACCGGGAAGCGATGGAGGGCGGCGCCGACGAGGCGGCGGTCTTGCGATCCATCCATGCCAAAGGGCGCGACAACGCGCGGACGCCGTTCCAGTGGGACGACTCCCCTAACGGCGGCTTCACGACCGGCGCTCCTTGGCTTGCGATCAATCCCAACTACGGAACGGTGAACGCGGCCGAAGCCGTAGCGGACCCGGACTCGATTTTCCACTATTACCGCAAGCTGATCGAGCTTCGCAAGAAGCACGACATTATCGTCTACGGCGATTTCGACATGCTGGATTGGGATCACCCCGAAGTGCTGGCCTATACCCGCTCGCTTGACGGACGCAAGCTGCTCATCGCGCTGAACTTCTACGGAGGGGAGCCGGAATGGAATCCTCCCGCGGATGCGGTCGGTTCGGAGGCCGAGCTGCTGATCGGCAACTATCGCGAGCCGGGAACGAGGTCGAAGCTGAGCTCCGGCATTCGGCTGAAGCCGTACGAGGCTCTGGTGTATTTGTTGTAAGGCTGTTTTTGGCTGGTTTTTAGAAGGCGTCGAACCCGTTTTGGCGTGGTAGACGGCCCGATGAACGATTATTCGAGGCGGCGCAGGGAAGGGCAGTGAATCCTCAAGTCAGAAGGCATGAGGGAGCATGCCCGAACCTGCGCCGGTTTGCTCGCTGTCGGCTGCCAACTGGTAATTAATTTGTTCACTGGACTTATTTTTTATGATAGGATGAGGACAAAGAAGGAATGGGGGGATCGGCAGGTGTCGGAGATCAAAGGGAATCTCCAGTTGATGAAGGAGATCAACAGCGCCGTCATCCTGAACGAGCTTCATCGCCGGGGAACGCTGTCGCGCGCCGAGCTGAAGACGATCACCCGGCTCAGCGCGACGACGGTCTCCTCGCTGGTGGAGGAGCTAATCGCCGCCCGAATGGTGGTCGAGGTCGGAGAGAGGCCATCGGCCGGTGCGGGCCGAAGAGGAATCGCGCTCCGAATCAACGGCGCCGGAGGTTATGTGGCCGGATTGTCTCTAAGCGGCGAAGGACTTCGCTATGCCATCATGGACATGCACGGGAAGCTGATCGCGTCCTATGAGACAACGAATCTAGGAAGCGGGAACGAGGAGATAGCCGCCAGGATATGCGAGGCCATGCTCGACTGCTCGGAGAAGGCTGCCGAACTTAAGGCGGGGGAGCTCAAAGGGATCGGCGTCTCGGTGCCGGGAATCATCGACGAGGCGGATGAGACGCTGGTTTATTCGGTTCATCTGAACCTCAAGGAGCTTCGGCTCAAGTCGCTGCTGGAACAACGTTATCCGGGGATTCCGGTTCGGATTCTGAACGACTCCAACGCCGCCGCTTTCGCGGAGCATTACGCCGGCGTCGGCAGGGGGAGAAATCACTTGCTATACCTCCTTATCGGCGGCGGCGTCGGGTCGGGGCTGATCCTGCATGGACGGATTTTCGCAGGCTTCAAGGGAGGAGCAGGAGAGATCGGGCATATTCCCGTTCTCCGCAACGGCAAGCTCTGCTCCTGCGGGCAGAGAGGATGCTTGGAGACGGAGCTTTCCTCTTCGGCCATTCTCGAGAGCAGCAGGCAGGAAGCAAGGAAGCTGGGCAGGCCGATCCCGAATTCGGCGGAGGAAGCCGTCGCGAGATACGAAGCTGGCGAGGGCAGCGGAGAATTCCGGGAGCTCTTCGAACGAAGCGCCGCTCTGATCGCTCAATTGATCGCTACGGCCGTCAACTTCGTCAGCCCGGAGGTTGTCGTGTTAGACGGCTGGATGAGGAGCTCGCAGTTGATCCTGCGCCGGGTTTCGGAGGAGCTGGAGCGCATTCCGTTCGCGGTTCCGGTCTCGACGGAGCGTCTGCTCGTATCGAAATACGGGGATAGCGGCCCGTTATACGGGGCGGCTACCTTCATTCTGAAGCAGCTGTTCAAGGCGCCGAGCCTAGGTTGAGACAGCCATTATTGGAGGGGGAAGATAAGGCATGCTGAAGCAGGTGTACGCGGGGATCGATCTCGGCGGGACAAAAATATTGACGGTTATCGTAGACGAAGAGGGACGGGTGCTGGCATCCGAGGAGCGGCCGACCGAAGCGTCGAGAGGACATGAAGCGATCATCGCGACCATGGCCGATATGGTGAACGTTCTGGTGGGCGGCAACTATTCGCTGGCGGGAGCCGGAGTAGCGACGGCGGGCACGCTGGATCCGGATACCGGAACGGTGGAGTTCGCCTCGAATCTCGGCTGGACGAACGTGCCGCTGGGAAGCGAGCTGGAACGCCTGCTCGGCGTCAAGGTGACCGTCGACAACGACGCGAACGCGGCGGCCGTCGGCGAATGGAAGGCGGGAGCGGGGATCGGCTCGCGCAACTGCGTGTTCATCACCGTGTCGACGGGAATCGGCAGCGGCGTTATCTGCGACGGCAAGCTCATGCGCGGACGCAATGCGAGCGCGGCGGAGCTCGGACACATCACGATCGACTGGCAGGGGGCGAAGTGCCTGTGCGGCAACGTCGGTTGCCTGGAGCTGTACGCTTCCGGCACGGCGATCGGACGGTCGGCCCGCGAGGCGGCAGCGGCGGATCCGGCACGGGGCGGCAAGCTGATCGAGCTCGCCGGAGGAGACGCGGAGAAGATCAACTCGCGGCACGTCAGCGAGGCGGCGAAGCAAGGCGACGGATTGGCGCTGGAGGTGCTCCGCCGCGCCGGACGCGCCCTCGGCGCGGGCATGGTCAGCGCGATCCACATCGCGAATCCCGAGGTGATCATTCTGGGCGGCGGCGCCTCCCATATCGGCGAGCCTCTGCTCGAGCCGATGCGGGAGTACCTGGAAGCCCATGCGATCGAGCCGATGAGGCGCGGGGTAAAGTTCGCGGCGCCGAAGCTGGGCGCGCAGGCGGGGGCGGTCGGCGCCGCTCTGATGCTGCGTCCTTAAGTTCTTGCGATCGCGCGTTCCTGCGTTCTTCAAGCTTTAGGTTTACGAGCGGGGATGTCGCGCCTAGGCACAGCTACTGAAGGGAATCCGTGCGAGCGATCTCGCCGGATTCTTTTTTTTGCGCAAAAAAAGCTAGGCGCGATAAGATATTTCTAAAAGTTGGATCGTGTTACTAGCAGGCGGTGATGAGATGGAAGGATTCGAGGAGCTGTATCGCCGCAACGTCGATACGGTGTACAGGCTCTGCTACGTTCTATTGAAGAATAGAGCCGATACGGACGATGCCGTGCAGTCCGTCTTCATGAAGGCGCTTCGGGACAAGCGCGAGTTCAGAGACCGGGAGCACGAGAAGGCCTGGCTAATCGTTGTCGCCAAGAATCATTGCAAGGATATGCTCAAGAGCTGGTGGAGATCGCGCCGGGTGGATTTGGAGAAGCTTCCCGAGGCAGCCGATAGCGAGATTCGCGGCCGAGAAGGAGAGCTGTTGTCCAAGCTCCTCGGACTTCCCGCCAAGTACAAGGAAGTGCTGTATCTGTACTATTACGAGGAGTATTCCGTAAGAGAGATTTCCAGGCTGCTGCAGCGCAAGGAAAGCACGATTCAGACGCAATTGGCCAAAGGGCGAGAGCGGCTTCGCAAAGAGATCGGAGGGGGATGGATTGGAAGAGCGCGATCTGAAGGGACTGTTTGAGAAGTTGACGCCGACGGAAGCCCGGAAGGAGAAACTGTTCTCCGACATAGCGGAAGCTTATCGCGGGGGAGGCAAGCCGAAGCGCGCGCGAGTATCCCCAAAGCCGATTATTCTAACAATTGCGGCGGTCCTGTGCTTATTCGTCACTTCCGCTTATTCCGCAGCGCAGCTCGGGTTGGATGTCAAATGGCTGAAGTATCTGGGCATATCCGACGGAGAGCAAGAACGGTATTTGGCCAACGGCGCCTATGTCGTCGATAAAACGGTCGCCAACCAAGACGGAACGCTGCACGTGAAGCAGATCATGGGAGACAGCAACCTTCTTTACATCCTGATGGATTTTACCGCTCCTGAAGGGACGGTTCTGGACGCGGCCCGATATCGATTCCATGGTTCCTTGCGAATGCAAGGCGTGGATTCTTCGGGAATCGGCTTCGACTCGCTGGAGGACGATAATCCGGGAGATAACCGCATCTGCCTGGTGATGAGCATCCAGGCCAACAACACCGAGGCCGGGCAAGAGGCTGAATTAGCCGTAACGGACCTGCAAGCGGCCGAGCCTTACCCGGACGAATACGAGGTGATTCAACCGGGAGAATGGAAAACTACGATAAAGCTGGACTTCAAGAACGGTTCGAAGAGGTACGAGGCGAACCGGACTGTCCAGCTGTACGGCCATAAGGCGACGCTGGAGGCCCTGTCGGTCTCGCCGATCTCCGTCACCTTGTTCCTCCGCAGCGATTCTCTCGAGGAGATCTGGGAGGAGGCTAGACGATCCGGAACGGAGATAGGCCCGGATGGCCGATCTTCGGACGATTACCCGGTTACGATCCATTACAAGGACGGAACCTCGGAGACGACCTCCGTCTTCTCGGGCATGGCGCAAGCGCATCCCTCGCTTGGCGACATGATGGTCGTGAAGCCGTTTCTTCCGATTCTGCAGCCGGATCGGATCGAGTCGATCGAATTTTTCGGAGCCGTCGTTCCTCTTGGCAAGAATTAGCCGATATCATTGCCCTATCATTAGACGCCGCGGCCAATCGCGATCCGGATTGTTGTGAATCGAACCAATGGCATAACTTCTCGCTAGACCTGTCGGCAATCTATGATATAATTCTATCCATTGTCCGCAACCAAGGACCGCGGTTCGTAAACATCCCGCGTTATCAAAACTAGGAGGGTTATTTGTCATGTTTAATTTCTTCTGGGGCGTCTTTTTCGTTCTCGTCAACTTCGCCCTGTTCCTGGCCTGCTACCGCTTGCTGGGGAAAAACGGTTTGTACGCCTGGATCGGAGCCGCGACGGTTCTGGCCAACATTCAGGTGGTCAAGAACATCGAGATGTTCGGCATCGCGATGACGCTCGGCAACACGATCTACACGACGATCTACCTGACGACGGACTTGCTCAACGAGAAGTACGGCGAGAAGGAAGCGAGGAAGGCGGTCTGGTTCGGCTTCTTCACGATGCTGATGTCGCTCATCATGATGCAGATGGTGCTGGTCTTCAAGCCTGGCACGGAGGATTTCGCCCAGGAATCGCTGGAGACGATCTTCGGGCTCATGCCGAGAATCGCATTGGGAAGCGTAGCCGCGTACTTCATCAGCCAGTTCCTCGACGTGAAGATCTTCAGCCGGCTGAAGAAAGCTTATCCCGGACGCGGACAGCTGTGGATTCGCAACAACGGAAGCACGATTCTCAGCCAGATGGTCGATACGCTGGTCTTCACCTCGATCGCCTTCATCGGCGAATATTCGTGGGAAGTCTGGTGGGAGATCGCGCTGACGACTTACGTGCTCAAGTTCGTGATCTCGGTCGCTTCCACGCCTATCATCTATATCGCAAGAAGCTTCAAGTTCAAGGAAGAATCGTAATTTCGGCTTGGAGAAAAAATGCCCCGCTCCCGAGACGCCCGCATGGCGCGTTCGGGAGCGGGGCATTCCGCGTTCTTCTTCTATTCAAGGGATACGACGGCTCGCCCCTTCGCTTGCCCTTGAAGGATGCGGCGAAGCTCTTCCGGCAATTCGGCCAGCGTGATGCGGCGGGCGATCGTTTCGGCGACGCCCCCCGGTTTCCACTCGCCGCCGAGACGTTCCCATACCTCGAGGCGCGTGTTCATCGGGCATTGCACGGAGTCGATGCCTAAGAGATTAACGCCGCGAAGGATGAACGGCAGGACGCTTCCCTCGAAGGAGGTTCCGCCCGTCAGCCCGCTGAGCGCGACCGAGCCGCCGTAACGAACGGTTCCGAGCAGGGAGGGCAGGTAGCCCCCTCCGACCGGATCGACGGCCGCGGCCCACTTCTCGGAGCCCAGCGGCCGTCCCGATGGAAGCAAGAGCTGTTCGGGGGAGATCGTTTCGGAAGCGCCCAGCTCCTTCAGGAAGCCGGCTTCCGCGCTTTTGCGCGTGCTGGCGGTCACCTCGTAGCCGGAACGCGACAGCAGCGCGACCGCCCAGCTTCCGACGCCGCCGGTAGCTCCGCCGACGAGCACCGGACCTTGGCCCGGCTTCAGGCCGTTCTCCTCCAGGCGCAGAATGGAGAGCGCCGCCGTGAAGCCCGCGGTGCCGAGCGCCATCGCCTCGAAGGCCGTCAGCCCCTTCGGCAGAGGCACGACCCATGCCGCCGGCACGCGGGCAAGCTCGCTGAAGCCGCCGGGATGGGACACTCCGAGCCCGTATCCCGTCACCAGGACCTCGTCGCCTTCCTTAAATCTCGCATCCGCCGAAGCCGCCACAGTCCCCGCCAGGTCAATGCCGGGTATATGAGGATAACTGCGGACGATCTTACCTTCCGGAATGCTGGCGAGTCCGTCCTTGTAATTCACTCCGGAATAAGCGACCCGGATGGTGACCTCCCCTTCGGGAAGCTGTTCGCTTCGGTATTCGCGGACCTCCGCCTCCAGCGAATCCCCTCTCCAATCGACGGTCAATGCTCGGTAGCTGCGCATAGTCGATCCCTCCTTTGCCTGAACTTTGTCCACCTCATCATACTCTCGTATGCTCGTTTTTCCAAGGTTGGCCGATCCGAACTATTTTACAAAATGACTGTTGACGAATAAGAAGACCGCTTCTAAACTTAGCGATACTGACAAACGACGCTTCGCGCGCCTGTGCAATCGGAGGCTAACCCACGATGTCAACGACCACCGAAGGCAGAAACGCGGCCACGGCAGCCACTCTTACCGTGATGCCCGTTCTTCTCGCCATCAGCTTCTCCCATATGATGAACGACTCCATGCAAGCGGTCGTACCCGCCCTGTACACCGTGCTGGAGGAATCCCTCCATCTCAGCTACGTGCAGGTCGGCTGGATTACGTTCGTCTTGAACATGACGTCCTCGGTGCTGCAGCCGGTCGTCGGCTCCTTCACGGACCGCAGCTCCAAGCCTTACCTGATGACCGTCGGCATGACCTTGAGTTTCCTCGGCATGGTCGGAATCGCGTTCGCTCCGTCCTTCTGGTTCGTGCTCGTCGCGGCGATGTTCATCGGCTTCGGCTCGGCGATTTTCCATCCGGAGGGTTCGAGGGTGGTCTATCTGGCAGCGGGCAATCGCCGAGGCTTCGCCCAATCGGTTTACCAGGTGGGAGGCAATGCGGGAAGCTCCCTGGCCCCTCTGATGGCGCTCGCCATCTTCGTTCCCCTAGGCCAGATCGGAGCCCTGTGGGGATGCTTGTTCGCTGCGGCGGCCATCGCGGCCATGCTATATTTTATCTTGCCGTGGTATCGCAGGCAGCTTGGGGAGAAGGGCAAGTCCAAGGCGGCGAAGAAGGCCGTCGTCTCTTCGATGAGCCTGAGCGGCAAGCAAGTCGCATGGGCGATGGGGCTGCTCGTCTTTATCGTCTTCGGACGCTCTTGGTATCACACGGGCATCAGCAACTACTACCAGTTCTTTATGATCGACCATTACGGGCTGTCGAAGAGCGAGGCGCAGGTGCCTGTATTCATCTTCCTGATCACCGGGGTGCTCGGAACCTACTTCGGAGGAGTGTTCGCGGATAAGATCGGCCTGAAGAAAATGATCGTGCTCTCCATCGCCGGAGCCATCCCGTTCTCCCTCTCGCTTCCGTATCTGCCGCTTGCTTGGTCTTATCTGGATATTGCGGTGCTCGGCTTTATTCTTCTGTCGGGTTTCTCCGTCGCGGTCGTCTACGCCCAGCATCTGATGCCGAGCAAGGTAGGGCTGGCCTCCGGCCTGACGACCGGGCTGGCGTTCGGGATGGGGGCGATCGGCGCCGTCGTTCTGGGCAAAGCCGCGGATATCTTCGGGATGACGAACGTGATGCAGAACATCGCTTTTCTCCCCTTCATCGGCCTTCTGGCGCTGCTGCTTCCTTCGGACAGGAAAAAGACGGCTTAACGGATTTGAATGCCTAGATCGGCCCTAAGATAGCCCCCGCAGGCTATCTTTTTTGGAAATTATGTACAAATCAATCGGAATCAGCTATAGAGTCTTGCGTGCTATTTGGGGAGTTGTTCGGGCTCTTTTCCATAGATTTTGGAATAGGATATTCCGTCGCAATGAGCTATAATGATGAGAATAACGCAGTGCTGCGAACGTAAACATCCTGGAATGGAGGACGCTTCGATGAGGAATGATAAATGCGCGGCGGCGACGATCGCGACGCCTCGATGGTTCGGATATGCTTTGCAGTCGCTTGTCTATCTGGCTCATCACGTCGAGAACGACGTTCGTTGTCCGAGCGGCGAGATCGCTCTGAAGGTAAGCACGGAAGCGACGCTTATGCGTCGAATTCTGGCCAGACTGGCTAAAGCGAACATCGTGGAAGCAAGGGAAGGCCGTGACGGCGGCTATTACTTGCGCAAATCGCCGGATTCGATCACGCTTGCCGAGGTTTACCGGGCGTTGGAGATGTCGGAACCTCTCTGCACGGGCCTAATGGAAACAGCAAGTGGAAACGGCATCATCGGTACGGATATCAAAGATGCCTTTAGCGGAATCATGAGGGATACCGAAGAATTGCTGATGGAGTTCCTGGAGAAGAAGACGATCGCCGATCTGGTGCAGAAGGTGTATGCCGACTGCGGGAAGGCTATTGTCGCCGAGTCCTGAGGGACTCCCTTCTTTTTAATCGGCTTTGTGCTGGGTTGCCGGAAAAGTGTACAAGCGGCGAAAAGTAAGTAACTGTTATTGACAAAGTTTCTAAGTCTATTTTATACTGTGTACAGTCGTTACACAGTTCGTGGGAAATCGTATTGGTTTCAATGAGCTTTTCCGTATCGATTTAACTGTGCAAATTTTTTACACTTTTTACATCCTAGGAGGAATTGCATAATGGCTAATGTATTGTTCGTCAAGGCAAACAACCGCCCTTCCGACCAAGCGGTCAGCGTGAAGCTGTACGAATCTTTCGTCAACACTTACAAGGAGAAGAACCCGAACGACACGATCACGGAACTGGATCTGTTCGAGAAGGAGCTTCCTTACTACGATAACGATATGATGACCGGCCTCTTCAAGCTGTCCAAGGGAATCGAGCCTACGGCCGAAGAGAAGAAGGTTGCCGACATCGCTAACGGATACCTGGAACAATTCCTGGCAGCGGACAAGGTTGTCTTCGCCTTCCCGCTCTGGAACTTCACGATTCCGGCTCAGCTCCTGACTTACCTGTTCTACCTGAACCAAGCGGGCAAGACTTTCAAGTACACGGCAGAGGGCCCAGTCGGCCTGGCCGGCGACAAGAAGGTCGTCATCCTGAACGCGCGCGGCGGCGTTTACTCCGAAGGACCGATGGCCGGCCTCGAGATGTCGGTTAACTACGTGAAGAACACGCTCGGCTTCTGGGGCATCAAGGACATCGAGACGGTTATCGTCGAAGGCCACAACCAATTCCCGGACCGCGCGCAACAGATCATCGCGGACGGAGTCGCTCAAGCAGCTAAGGTTGCAGCCGGCTTCTAATCGAATACAGCAAAATGGAAAGCTGCCTCGGGCAAGGTCTTCGCGACCTCCGGGGCAGCTTTTTTACGGACTGGATGCCCTGTCTGGCATATTGGCTTGCCATTGCAGCGGAGACATAGAAAAAACAGCCGCCCGATAAAGGCGACTGTTCCCATAAGCCTATTCATCCCGCTTTCAGCCGATCGAAGAAAGCGGCGATGGCCAGCTCGGCGGCTCCCATGACGGCGGAACGGCCGCCAAGCTCGGCGAAGAGCAGCTGGACCCCGCGAAGGTGGAAGCCTAGCGCCCGTTCCTCCAGCGTTCGCCTGACCGTCTCCTCGATCCAAGGCTGCGCTCGGCTCATCCGATTGCCGATAATGACGGCATCCGGATTGAAAATGTTGACGATATTGGCGATGCCTACGCCCAGATAATCGCCGATGCCGGCGAGCAGCTGGCGAACGGTCTCGTCCCCGCTCTCGGCCGCGGCGAGCAGAGCGTCCAGGTTCGCGTCGCGACCGAGCGCGCTTGCTTGCTCCAGCAGCGCCTGCTCGGACGCGTACAGCTCCCAGCAGCCGCGATTGCCGCAGCGGCAGGGCTTGCCGTGGGCTTCCACCGAGAGATGGCCGAGCTCTCCCGAGAACCCGGAAGCTCCCTTGTACAGCGTTCGCTGAAGAATGAGGCCGGTGCCGATGCCGATCCCGACGCTGACGTAAACCATATTGGAGATGCCGCGTCCGCTGCCGTGCATCATCTCCCCGAGCGCGCCTACATTGGCTTCATTATCGATTAGCACGGGAATGCCGAATGCCCGGCTGAGCGCATCTTTGAGCGGAACCTCTCTCCAGTTCATGTTCGGAGCGTACAGCACCGATCCGGAGGAGTCGACCAGTCCCGGGACGCCGACGCCGATGCCGACGACTCCGAAGGGGCTGGAGGGCGCTTCCGATATCAAGTTCTGAATGAAAGGGCGCAGTACGTTGAATACGTCATCCGGATCAGAGTCGACAAGCGGAGCCGTCCGTTCGGCGATAATCGCTCCGCGCAGATCCGTGAGAACCCCGTGCAAGTAGTTGACGCCAAGATCGATGCCGACCGCGTAGCCGGCCGTGGCGATGAACTCCAGAAGCACGGGCTTGCGTCCCCCGCTGGAGACGCCCGTTCCTATCTCCCGTACCAACCGGTTATCGATCAGGTCCTGTACAAGGGAAGAGACGGTGGCCTTATTCAAGCCGGTAAGCTCCGAGATCTTGGCTCTGGACAGGGGCTCCCCATGGAGAATAGCCTCCAGAACGATGGCTGTATTGATGCGTTTGATCAGGGCCTGATCTCCCGTCGTTGTTCTCGTCATGCCTGGCATGGCTCCTTGTCGTAGCAGAATGGGGACAGATTGCCGTCCGATCCTATTAAGGATAATCTTCCTCCCATCATACCACAATAAATTTTGTTGACAACTTTGTTTATTGGATAGACAAACAAACTTTTGAGTGTTATTCTTAATGCATGGCAAGTGGCACTCGGGTGAAATGATAAGAACTATGTTTCGTCGGAGTGTGCACGCGCTTACAGTTTGATCAACATTCAACAATCCCTTTTAGGAGGCCATCCATTCATGAGCTTTTTCCCGAATGTCCCTGAAATCAAGTATGAAGGCCGCAGCTCCAAGAATCCGTTCGCTTACAAGCACTACAACCCGAAGGAAGTCATCCTCGGCAAAACGATGGAAGAGCATCTTCGAATCTCTGTAGCGTATTGGCATACATTCAATGCGAACGGCACCGACCCGTTCGGCGCCGGCACCGCCGTTCGCAGCTGGGACTCCCTGTCCCCGCTTGACCGTTCCAAGGCTCGCGTAGAAGCGAACTTCGAGCTTCTCACGAAGTTGAACGTTCCTTACTATGCGTTCCATGACGCCGACATCGCTCCGGAAGGCGCAACCCTGGCGGAGACGAACAAGAACATCGACGTCATCGTCGCGAAGCTGAAGGAATTCCAGCAAGCGACCGGCAAGAAGCTGCTCTGGAACACGGCTAACCTGTTCACGAATCCTCGCTACGTATTCGGCGCCAGCACTTCCAACAACGCGGAAGTATTCGCTTACTCCGCTGCGACGATCAAGAAGATGCTGGAAGTCGGCAAGGAACTCGGCGCCGAGAACTATGTCTTCTGGGGCGGCCGCGAAGGCTACGAAAGCCTGCTGAACACGGACATGGGCCTCGAGCTCGACAACCTGGCACGCATGCTTCACATGGCTGTCGATTATGCCAAGGAGATCGGCTTCAACGCTCAATTCCTCATCGAGCCTAAGCCGAAAGAGCCGACGAAGCACCAATACGACTTCGACACGGCTACGGCTCTGCAATTCCTGCAGAAGTACGGCCTGAAGGATTACTTCAAGATGAACATCGAAGCGAACCATGCGACGCTTGCCGGCCACACGTTCGAGCATGAGCTCCGCGTAGCCCGCCTGAACAACGCTCTGGGTTCCATCGACGCGAACCAAGGCGACTACCTGCTCGGCTGGGATACCGACGAGTTCCCGTTCGACCTGTACAGCACGACGCTCGCCATGTTCGAGATCCTCAAGAACGAAGGAGGCATCGGCAAGGGCGGCGTCAACTTCGACGCGAAGGTTCGCCGTACTTCCTTCGAGGACGAGGATCTGTTCTTCGCCCACATCGCGGGCATCGACGCTTACGCTCACGGCCTGAAGGCTGCAGCTAAGCTGATCGAAGAACGCGTTCTGGACAACGTCATCGACTCCCGCTACGGCAGCTTCCGCGAAGGCATCGGCGCCGAGATCGTCGCCGGCAAGGCAAGCCTGAAGTCGCTTGAGCAATACGTGCTGACGCAGCAACAACCGATCAAGAACCAATCCGGCCGTCTGGAGCAAATCCGCGCGGCGCTGAACGAAGTCATCTTCAGCGTTTAAGACAACCGGTAATCGCATCAAAGCGAAGCATCATCCAATAAGTCCGCCCCCCGGCATGTCCGAGGGGCGGCTTTCGCGAGAGAGGAGCCAGAAGAATGAAGTACGTCATTGGAGTCGATCTGGGAACGAGCGCGGTCAAGACGCTGCTTGTCTCTCAATCCGGCGAGGTTAAGGCCGAGGCGACCAAGGAATATCCGCTCTATCACGAGCATTCGGGTTGGAGCGAGCAAGAGCCGGAGGACTGGGTCGCCGGTACTCTGGCCGCGCTGAAGGAGCTGGTGGCAAGCTCCGGCGTGTCCGCGCAAGACATCGAAGGGCTTAGCTTCTCCGGTCAGATGCACGGCCTTGTTCTGCTGGATCAAGACAACAAGCCGGTTCGCCGCGCGATGCTGTGGAACGATACGCGCACGACCGAGCAGTGCCGTCAGATCGAGAGCACGCTCGGAGAGAAGCTGCTCTCCGTAACCCGAAACCCCGCGCTGGAAGGGTTCACCCTTCCGAAGATTCTATGGGTACGCGAGCATGAGCCGGAAACCTTCGCGAGAGCGGACAAGTTCGTCCTGCCGAAGGATTACGTCCGTTACCGCTTGGACGGAGCCATTCATATGGATCTCTCCGACGCGGCCGGAACGCTTCTTCTCGATGTCGCGGGCAAGGAATGGAGCCCTGAAGTGCTGTCCGCCTTCGGACTCTCTTCGGACTTCTGCCCTCCGCTCGTGGAAGCAAGCGCGCAGACCGGAACGCTCCTTGCCGATATCGCCGCTTCCGTCGGGCTGAGCGCCTCCACGAAGGTATTCGCGGGCGGAGCTGACAACGCTTGCGGAGCGATCGGCTCGGGCATCCTGAAGCCGGGCTTAACCTTGTGCAGCATCGGTACTTCGGGCGTCGTCCTGACGTACGAGCCCGACGCTTCCGCCGACTACGAAGGCAAAGTGCACTTCTTCAACCACGGCAAGGAGAATTCGTTCTACGCGATGGGGGTCACCCTGGCGGCCGGGTACAGCCTGAGCTGGTTCCGCAACACGTTCGCGAAGGGAGAGTCGTTCGAAGCGCTGACCTCCGGCATCGGGGAGATCAAGCCGGGCTCGAACGGCTTGCTGTTCACCCCTTATGTCGTAGGGGAAAGAACCCCTCATCCGGACGCGGTCATTCGCGGAAGCTTCATCGGCATGGACGGAGCCCATACGAGAGCCCACTTCACCCGCGCGGTCATGGAGGGCATCACCTTCTCTCTGAACGAATCGGTCGACCTGTTCCGTCAAGCGGGCAAGACGGTGGATACGATCGTGTCGATCGGCGGCGGAGCGAAGAATCCGGTCTGGCTTCAGATGCAGGCCGATATCTTCCAAGCGGAAGTCGTCGCGCTCGAGAACGAGCAAGGTCCGGGACTCGGCGCAGCCATGCTGGCGGCGGCAGGCTGCGGATGGTTCCCGACTTTGGACGCTTGCGCGGACGTATTCGTGAAGCGCTCGAAGTCCTACCTTCCGAATCCGGAGCATGCGGCGGAATACGAGAAGCTGTTCCGAATTTATCAACAAGTTTACGGGAAGACAAAAGAGCTGAACGAAGCGTTATCCGCTTTCCGAAACTAACAATATCCGATAAAATATAAGCAGGTAACTCGGCGCGTTCGAATGTCCGGGGTTGCCTCCCTTTAAAGCAGAGTCCCCGTTGTTCCGGCCGGTAACCGGAGGGGGCTCTTTGCTTTGCGCCGGACCGCTTCAAGGAAGGCGTATAGGCTCCCTGCCGTCTTGGGAACGATAGACAGCAAATGGCATGACGGGAGAGAGATGCGCATGAGCTATACATCGATTCTGTTCCAATTTCCGCAGGAGCAGGCGGCGAGAATCGCCTATGACACGCTGGAGGAGCTCGGTTACGATCCCCAGCTGCACGAAGGAGGAAGGCTGCATATCCACGTCATTCGGGAGGACCTGACCTCGGCGCTGGAGATCGTTCAGAGCCATGGCGGGGAATTGGTCGAACAGGGCCAGGCACCGGCCGAGGTCGAGACGATGGCTTCGATCGATTACGGGCTGGACTGCATCCCGATTCCGGCTCACCTCGTCAATGAGGATCTTGCCGACGAGGAGTTGACGGCTGTCCCTAAAGCGGAAACGCCGGGGAACGGGAAGCTGTCCTCATGGGAGCGGGAAGAAGCCGAGGTCCGGGAGCTTCATCCCGACTCGGAGACGTACGATACGTTCGAGGCGAGATAGACGGCGGACTACTTGCGCAAACAAAGAGGACATCGGCCCGCAAGGGGACGATGTCCTCTTTCCTCTTATTCGGCCGTCGCTCGGGCCGCCGCGCTCGCTTCGGCAGCCGCCGTTCCCGCGGCGCGACCGGACGAGAACGCGGCGGTGATGTTGTATCCGCCCGTATAGCCGTGGATGTCCAGAATCTCGCCGCAGAAAAACAGTCCTTCGCACTTCTTGGATTCCATCGTGCGGGGATCGACTTCCTTGACGCTGACTCCGCCTCCGGTTATGAAGGCCTCTTCAATAGAAAGAGTTCCCGACGCGTTGACCGGAAGACCCTTGCATAGGTTGGCTAGCGTCTCCCATCTTGCTCGCGAGACGTTCGCGACGCCTTCGTCCGGATCGATCTCCGCCAATCGAAGAACGAGAGGGACAAGCCGCTCGGTCAGCTTCTGGCGGACAAGCGTCTTGGCCGCCTTCTTCGGTTCCGAGCGGGAGGCCGTTCCCCATTCCGCGGCGAGCCTCTCCGCCGTCGTCTCCGGCAGCAGATCGATCGATACCGTTACCGGTCCTTGACCCGCCCTCAGGGCGCGAACGACGAACTGGCTGCAGCGCAGTGCCGCCGGTCCCGACAGCCCGAAGTGGGTGAAGATCATATCGCCTTCGTGGGAGACCAGCTTCTTGCCCCTGCCGTCGATTACGGTCAGGACGCTGTCCCGCAGCGAGAGGCCTTGCAGCTCGCGGTTCGCGATCCAAGGCTCGTCCGAAGTAATCGGGACCTCGGTCGGGTACAGCTCCGTGATCGTGTGTCCCGCCTCTTCCGCCCAAGCATAGCCGTCCCCGGTCGAACCGGTATGGGGAACGGACTTGCCGCCGGTGGCGAGAATGACGCACGGGGCTTTAAGCTCCGCTCCTGAGGTGACTCGAACGCCGGTTACCCGCCCCTCCTCGTACAGAACCTTTTCGACCGTCTGATGAACCCGAATCGTCACATCCAGCTCCCGGACCCGATTCACAAGCGTATCTACTACCGTCTTCGCCTTATCCGATACCGGGAACATTCGTCCGTGATCCTCTTCCTTCACCGCGATGCCAAGCTCTTCGAAGAAGGAGATGATGTCGCCGCTTCCGAACTTCGACAAGGCGCTGTGAAGAAACCGGCCGTTGCCGGGGAGATAACGGATCAGCTCCTGCGTATCTTTGTTGTTGGTGACGTTGCAGCGTCCCCCGCCGGATATTCCGAGCTTGCGGCCCAACTTGTCCCCTTTATCGAGAAGAAGAGTCCGGGCACCGCCCTCTGCCGCCGCGATCGACGCCATTAGGCCGGCCGGACCTCCTCCAATCACAATAACGTCCCACATAAACAAATCCCTTTCTTAATCGAATCGTTCGCTCTTTCCATTGTAGCTGGCGTCTTAGCCAAAAGAAAGGGAAGCGGAAAGCTAAAGATTGCATTAGATAATTCGACAAACGATGGTTATTATTGTAAACCTGCTTCACTTATGTTTTAATCAGATTGCATATGGGTCGAATAATGGCAGTCGTAGGAGCTGAGTTACTTGGCGTGGGAATACATTCTGCTGCAAACTCTTATTGCATTGCTTCCGGTAGGAGCTATGCTCTTATGGCTTACGAAGCCTGAGCGCGGTAAGAACATGTCTGCAGCAATCGTCACGGCCAGCGGAATTTCCCTTCTTCTTGGAATGTTGAGCCATAATCCGATCGAACCCGAGAATTTCCTGAACTTCCGGCTTGTCCCTTACATCATCGGTTCTCTCTATGGCGGCATTCCGGGTGCATCGCTATTAACGGTACTCTACATGGCGGCGCGCTTAAACCAGATCTCCTCTACCGTCTCGATTATTTTTCTCGGGGCGTTCTTCCTCTTGTTTGTTCCTTACTTATTCTCTCGAATTCAACGCTTCCAATCATCCGGTGTTCGGGTCAGGCTCCGAATCGTTCTTCGGTGCTTTCTGGCGGGCTGCCTCTTCTTCGTGGCCAACGCGGTCAGCAGCTTCTCGGAACCGAAGGATATCTGGTACTGGGTTTACTTGATTGTCTTCGGGCTCGGCACCGGGGTTATTCTGCTGTATTCCATCCAGGCTGTCGAATTGTCCATCGATCGGCTCAAGCTTCAGGTCGAATTGCAGGAGGTCAGCGCTAATTATCGCCAGGAAGTAAAAAGGCTTCAGGAATTCATCGATATCTCTCCCCTTGTGGCGATCTTTATCGACAATGAGGGCAGGATTACGCAGTTGAACGAGATGGCACTCAAGACTCTCGCTCCTTACAGCCGCAGCGATCTGATCGGACAGGAATACTGGGCGGCGCGGAATTTGTTCGGCAACGAGACTCTGTTCGAATCGATCTCCAGGGTCATGAAGGGTGTCGAACGGGAGTCGGAGGTCATAAGGTTCCGCCAACGGCTTTATTACACGACGGTATGCGCTTGGAGGGACGAATTCAATCAAGCGATGGGAGTCGTGCTGATCGCCCACGACATGACCGAACTGCAGCAATTGAAGGACGAAGTGGACAAAATGGAGCGACTCAGCCTGGTCGGCCAGATGGCGGCGAGCATCACGCACGAGATCCGCAACCCGATGGCGGTCATCCGGGGCTTCATCCAGCTGCTGAACGAGCGCAGCCCGAACGAGCACCACTCCTATTTTCACATCATTCTGCAGGAGCTGGACCGGGCGAACAACATTATCAACGACTTCTTGTCGCTTGCGCAGAACCGGATCGTGGAGAAGAACACCAGAAAGCTGAACGAGGTTCTGGAGGATCTCATGCCGCTGATCTCGGCGGACGCGAACATGCGCGGGCTGGTCGTCGAGCTGAGCATCGAGGAAGACATCGAGCCTCTGGAGCTGAACGTCAAAGAGATCAAGCAGCTGATCCTGAATCTCGCGCGCAACGGGATGGAGGCCATGTCGGACAAAGGCGTTCTGAGGATCGAGATGTCGAATCTGGACGACTGCGTTCAGCTTAGGGTTCAGGACACCGGGGTCGGCATTCCTCCGGAGAAGCTGGAGAGGCTGTTCGAGCCGTTCTTCACGACCAAGACGAACGGAACCGGGCTCGGCCTCGCTTTATGCTTAAGCATCGTCGAGCGCCACCACGGGAAGATCCAGGTGGAGTCGAAGATCGGCGAAGGGACGACCTTTATTGTCTCCTTCTACAAGACCGAAGCGGGAATGGCGGCGGCAGGCGCATAAACGAAGCTGCAAAGGATCACAATAGGAGGGAATCATCCAGACAAGGAGGATGCTCCCATGCCTAATCCACAAGGTCCGGCTCCGCTCGGACGCAAGAGCGCAGGTTCGAACGGCAAGAACAAGCAACCCGAGGCCCCGGGATTCGACAAGAAGCTGGACGGACCGAACCGGCCGTCGACCTGAGCTTGGAGCGGGAGAACGACATGACCGATCCCAAGTCGAGTTCGGCGGCCGGTCGAGACGACCCGGCTCTCGATCCGTTCGAGATCGAGTTCAAACGGGAATTCCGCGAGAATAGGGGCCCGCGGGAACCGTTTATCAATTCGCATGGAGTCGTGATCGGAGATCACGATTACGAGTCGCCGAATTCTCCGCTCGAGCAATGGAGCGAGGAGACGGACCCCGCCGTGATGGCCGGGGACGAATGGGTGCATCCCTTCAAGGATATCGGATTCCGTACGGAGGAGAACCGCGATCTGTTCGAAGAGGGCATCCCTCCGCAGCCGGGTGCATTCATGCATCCGACCCACCAAACGGCGGACTTGAGCCGCATAGCGGACAACCCTTTGGAGCTGGAGGAGGAGTACGAGACGTACTTCCCGGTGCCCGAAGTATTGGATGAACCCTGATGCGTTCAGGGTTCATTTTTTTGACGGTTATCCGGTCAGAGCTTATAATAAAAAGTAAGCGGATTGGTCCGCCAAATCGCAAGCGGGAAGCGAGGATGATAGAATGTCTATGTCATTTGAGAGATACATGTTCGACATGATTCAACCGATGCGCGACGATCTGACGCGGGTTGGAATCAAGGAGCTCCGTACGCCGGAGGAAGTGGAAGAGGCTCTTCCCAACGCGAAGGGAACGACGCTCGTCGTCGTCAACTCCGTGTGCGGCTGCGCGGCCGGGCAAGCCCGTCCGGGCGTAGCGGAAGCGCTGCAGCACGACGTGCTCCCGGATCACCTGTATACGGTATTCGCCGGACAGGACAAGGAAGCTACGGCGAAGGCTCGCGAGTATTTCGCGCCTTACCCTCCGTCTTCTCCTTCCATCGCGCTGATGAAGGACGGAGAACTGGTTCACTTCATCGAACGCCACCAGATCGAGAACCGCAGCGCGGAAGACATCGCGGCGGATCTGACGTCGGCCTTCGATCGCTTCTGCCGTTAATCGATACGGAAGGCAACTCCCGCCGGTTCGCAAGTGAGCTTGCGGGAGTTTTTTTAGCCATATGGATTGGATAAGATTAACAACCGGGGCTCTGCCCCGCGTGCTTAACTAGAATTAGAGCGGATTGGAGAGACGAGGATGAGCCTTCAACAGGAGATTATTGCGAAGCTGGGCGTGAAGCCGACGATCGACGTCGATCAAGAGATCAGAAGACGGGTCGATTTTCTGAAGGAATACGTGAAGAGCTCGAAGACGACGGGCCTTCTGATCGCGATCAGCGGCGGCGTGGACAGCGCGGTGGCAACCGGCCTCTGCAAGCAAGCGACGGACGAGCTCTCTCAAGAGACCGGCAAAGAATACATAACCCTCGGGGTGTTCCAGCCATACGGGGAACAAGAGGATATCGACCATAGTTATGCGGTCGCCGAAGCGTTCAACCTGACCCACAAGGTGGAGACGAACATCGAGGAAGCGGTCAACGAGATCGTGCTGGAGACCGAATACGGATTCAAGGCTCTCGGCACGCCGCGCCATATCAGCCGCGGCGGGAAGGGCAACGTCAAAGCCCGTACCCGGATGGTCATTCAATATGCGCTGGCCTTCGATATGAACCTTCTTGTCGTGGGCACGGACCATGCTTCCGAGGCGCTCACCGGCTTCTATACGAAGTGGGGCGACGGAGCGGTCGACATTACGCCGCTAAGCTCCCTGAACAAGCGCCAGGTTCGCGCCGTAGCCGCGAGACTTGGAGTTCCCGAGGAAGTTATCGGCAAGGCGCCGACGGCCGGGCTCTGGGAAGGCCAGACGGACGAGAACGAGCTCGGGGTTTCTTATGAAGCGAACAGCGATTACCTGGAAGGCAAGGAGATCGAGGCTTCCGCCCGCGAGATTCTCGAACGCCATTATCTGCGCACGGAGCATAAGCGCTCCCCGATCCCGGGAATCTAAGCGGCGATGATCGTCGGAATCGGGATCGATATGGTGGAGCTGGAGCGGCTGGACAAGCTGCTCGCCGGTTCCGCGGGCTCTCGGTTCTTGGAGAGGGTGCTGACGGAGAGCGAGCGTTCGCGATGCCGGGAGCTGTCCGGCCGCCGGGCGGTGGAGTTCGTCGCGGGACGCTATGCGGCGAAGGAAGCGATCGTGAAGGCGCTCGGGTGCGGAATCGGGCGTCTCGTCGGATTTGCGGACATGGAGGTGCTGCCCGATCCTTCGGGACGGCCCTGCTGCCGATTATCCGCCGAAGCCTGGGAACGGCTAGGGCTGAAGGAAGAGCGGCATCGCCTTCATGTCGCCATCACTCATGAGAGAAGCATGGCCGCCGCGACGGCGGTCTTCGAACGAGAATAGGGAGCAAGCAAGAGCCCGGGGCCGCACATGGCTTCCGGGCTCTTGCTATGCGGCGTATCTTGCCATGCGCGTCATTACTTATGCTCCGCGAGCCATGACGACAGAGCTTCAATCTCCTCCGCGCTCAGCTTATCCTTGAACGGCTTCATGAGGCTTCCGCCGTTCTCGATCTGGGCCTTGATCTCATCCTTGGTCAGGCGCGCTCCGACTTGCTGGAGATTGGACTTATCGCCCATCATGCCCTGAAGCTCGGTGCCATGACAAGAAATGCAGTTGTTGCGATACAGCTTCACGGTCTCTTCCGGTCCGGATAACGGCTTGCTGCTCGAAGCGGGGGGAGCAGCCGGGTTATCCCCTCCGCCTCCGCCGCAAGCGGACAGAATCGACGCGGCAAGGACCAGAGAAGCCGCCGCGAAAAGCGTTTTCTTCCGGAATTGACGCTCTCCGGAGGATGGAACTCTTACCATTTCAACTTCACCTTCGCTCGATTATAATAAGATGACGACACGTTCAACACACGTGAGGGATTTATCGCAGCATGAGGAGCGGACATGACTACTAGCTATTTTACCATAATGATGAACAACCTCGAACATATGCAGATCGAGACGGTGGCCGCGGCGGAATCCGGCGTGGAAGAATCTGCGGTGTCGAACGGTAAGTGGAAGGCGATGGATTGCAATCGCTTCCTATATGTAATGGAAGGAAGCGGGAAGCTGGAGACGGAGCAGCATAGCGAGACGCTGGTTCCGGGAATGCTGGCGCTGATTCTCACGGGCACCTCCCATTCTATCGAAGCGAACCCCGGAAGTTCTCTCAAGCTCAAGTGGGTGCACTTCAAGACCAGCTTCGGAGACCGGGAGTGGTACAACAGCCTGCGCTTGCCGATCGGGATTCCAGCCATGCAGGGCGAGGCGGCTTCCTTGATGGACAAGGTCATCCGCGGAGCGGCGGAGGACAGCCTGACGTCGAGAATGCGATGCAAAGCCGCCATTCTGGAGCTCATCAGCTTGTATCTGGACGGCATTCAGCCTCTAACCGTGATATCGGAAGGGATTCCTTCCCAGGACATGGAGAAGATCAACGCAGTCATTCGTTACATAGACGAGCACTTGGCCGATAACATAACCGTGGACGAGCTCTCCAAGCTTATTTTCCTCCATCCGAACTATTTCATCGTATTCTTCAAGAGCATGATGGGCTGCTCGCCGATCCAGTACGTCAACCTAAGGAGGATGGAGATGGCCCGGAGCATGCTGCTTCAGCCGGAATGCAACGTATCGGATGTCGCCGGCCGGATCGGGATGAAGATCTATTACTTCTCGCGGATGTTCAAGAAGCATACGGGAATGACGCCGAGCCAGTACCGGAAGATGGGGGCCGGAATGCCGGGTTCAAGCGAGGTATTGGTCTAAGCGGGAAAAGGAATCGAGGATTCGAGGAGAAGAAACGAATACAGCGGCTGATGGAAGCTGCAGAAGGTTGGGGAGCGGATGTACGAGACGGAAGCCGCCAAGGTGTTCAGCGAGGAGCTGGTGGCTTGGTATCGAAGAGGGAATCGAGATCTGCCTTGGCGCAGAACGAAGAATCCATATTATATCTGGATATCGGAGATTATGCTTCAGCAAACAAGGGTGGATACGGTCATCCCTTACTTCAATCGCTTTGTCGAGAGGTTTCCGACCGTACGCGATTTGGCGGAGGCGCCGGAAGAGGACGTTCTGAAGCTGTGGGAAGGTCTCGGCTATTACTCCCGGGCGCGCAACCTGCAAGCTGCCGCCAGGGAGATCGCGGACAATTACGGCGGCATGATTCCGGCGGACAAAACGGTCGTCAGCGGCCTCAAAGGGGTCGGCCCTTATACGTCGGGAGCGATCTTAAGCATCGCGTTTAACCTTCCGGAGCCGGCCGTCGACGGCAACGTCATGCGCGTGCTGTCGCGTTATTTCTGTCTGGAGGACGATATCGCGAAGCCTGCGACGCGGGTCGGGATCGAAGGGCTTGCCCGGGAGCTGATTCCCGAAGGGGCGGCCGGAGACTTCAACCAGGCATTGATGGAGCTAGGCGCGCTCGTGTGCACGCCGCGTTCTCCCCACTGCCTGACTTGTCCCGTCATGGAGCACTGCGCGGCCCGGCTAGCGGGACGGCAGGAAGAGCTGCCGATCAAGACGAAGGCCAAGAAGCCGAAGCCTCAGCATCGCTTGGCGGTCTTGATCGAGGATTCGGAGGGCCGGGTGCTCGCGAGGCAGAGACCCGAGCAAGGCCTGCTCGCCAAGCTGTGGGAGCTTCCGCACATCGAAGCCCCCTTCGAGGCGTGGTCGTCCCAAGACGCGGCTCCCGAATGGCTGAAGACGACGCTGTCCCTGGAAGGAATGGATGTCCGGACGACCGAATATCTCGGCTCGGCCGAGCATGTATTCTCCCATCTGCATTGGTTCGTTCGAATCTGGGGAGCGGATCGGGTCTCGTTCGACGGCTCGGTTCGAGACGATATGGACCAAGTCGTACAAGAGAGCGCGGCTGCTAATGAAGCGGGAGCAGGCGCGGCGGCAGGAGCGGAAGCGGGCGTAGGAGCAGAGGAAGGCATAAGAGCGGAAGCGATTGTAGCAGCCGAGGCAGGCACAAGCGCGAAGGAACTGCCAGACGGCTATCGCTGGATCGATCTCGAGCAATTCGAGAAGCTGGCTTGGCCGAATCTGTTCCGAAGCATACTGAGCGAACATTTCGCTTCCAAATAATTGGGGGGTACGATAGCATGACGATACCGGTACGAATAGCCAAGGAACGCAGAGAAGAGCTGGTTCGCGGCGTACAAGCCTATTTCGAGGAAGAACTGGGCCAGACGCTGGGCAATCTGGGAGCGGAGCAGCTGCTGGACCACATGATTCGCGAGCTTGGGCCGCATCTGTACAATCAGGCGCTCTCGGACGCGCGGCACGTGCTTACCCAGAAAGTCGCCTCGCTCGAAGAGGAGCTGTACTCCCTGGAGGTTCCGATTCGGCGGCGGTAAGGGAGCGCTCCAGCTGTAGGTCGCCGAACATATTTGAGTAACCAGTACTCATTTGTCGCTCCCGGGCGGCAGTCGGCCGGTGATATGAGTAACCAGTACTCATTTAGCACCCCCGTGCGTCTGTTCGGCCGGTGATATGAGTAACCAGTACTCATTTGTCGCTCCCGGGCGGCAGTCGGCCGGTAATTTGAGTAACCAATACTCATTTAGCACCCCCGTGCGTCTGTTCGGCCGGTGATATGAGTAACCAGTACTCATTTGTCGCTCCCGAGCGTCTTTCTACTGATGATTTGAGTAACCAGTACTCATATGGCGCTCCCGAGTGTCTTTCTGCTGATGATTTGAGTAACCAGTACTCATATGGCACTCCTGAGCGTCTGTTCGGCCGGTGATATGAGTAACCAGTACTCGTTTGGCGCTCCCGGGCGGCAGTCGGCTGGTGATTTGAGTAACTAGTACTCATTTGTCGCTCCCGGGCGGCAGTCGGCTGATGATTTGAGTAACCAGTACTCATTTGTCGCTCCCGGGCGGCAGTCGGCTGGTGATTTGAGTAACTAGTACTCATATGGCGCTCCCGTGCGGCAGTCGGCCGGTAATATGAGTAACCAGTACTCATTTGGCGCTCCCGTGTGGCAGTCGGCCGGTAATTTGAGTAACCAGTACTCATATGGCACTCCTGAGCGTCTGTTCGGCCGGTCAGTTGGGTAGTATTTACTTGGCGCAAGAGTGGCCGCGCTGCTGAATTAGTCTCACATGAGACTAATTCCCGCCGCAAAAGGGGCTGCGCTGCTGAATTAGTCTCACATGAGACTAATTCCCGCCGCAAGAGTGGCCGCGCTGCTGAATTAGTCTCACATGAGACTAATTCCCGCCGCAAGAGTGGCCGCGCGTCCGAATTAGTCTCACATGAGACTAATTCCCGCCGCAAGAATGCGCTCGCCGATAAGGTTACTCTCAACGCATATGAAACGCAAAAAAAGCTGCCCTCTCGGGCAGCTTTTCCTGCAATCGGGAAAGATTACTTAGCGGCGTCGTACAGAGCGCCCACCTTGTCCCAGTTCACAACGTTCCAGAAAGCGCCGATGTAGTCAGGACGCTTGTTCTGGTACTTCAGGTAGTAAGCGTGCTCCCAAACGTCCAGGCCGAGGATCGGCGTTTCGCCTTCCATGATCGGGCTGTCTTGGTTAGGCAGGCTGTATACCTTAAGCTTGCCGTCCTTGCCGACAACGAGGAACGCCCAGCCGGAGCCGAAACGAGTCGTAGCCGCAGCGGCGAACGTTTCCTTGAACTTGTCGAAGCCGCCCAGCTCGCTGTCGATAGCGGCAGCAAGAGCGCCCTTCGGCGCGCCGCCGGCGTTCGGTCCGATGATCTCCCAGAACAGGGAGTGGTTCGCATGGCCGCCGCCATTGTTGCGAACGGCCGTACGAATGCTCTCCGGTACAGCGTTCAGGTCGGAGATCAGGTCGTTCAGGCTCTTCTCGGCCAGCTCGGGAGCATTGGCAAGAGCGTTGTTCAGGTTCGTAACATAAGTGTTGTGGTGACGGTCGTGATGGATCTCCATCGTAAGTGCGTCAATATGCGGCTCCAATGCATCGTTGGAGTACGGAAGCGGTGGCAATACGTGTGCCATAATTGAAATCCTCCTTCAAAAATTGAGATATGTAGCTCGCTTCTTATTATCCCTGATTTTCGGTAGTAAATCAACGTGGATGTTTAAAAAGTCGGCCATTTCCTCTGACTAATCTCATCGGAATTACCACGTTTAATCGTGAGGGTCAATGCAGAAGCAAGCGCAGTCGAAGACGATGATACAGGCAAAGTTCGGACTAGGATAGAATGCCCACCTAATCCTGATATATGCATGGATGGAATGGGCCAATAAGAGCGAATATAGCTGAAAAATGCGGTTTTTTGACGTGAATCCACAGAAAGCGCTTTAATAGAAGCGCTTTCATTGATTTTCGCACGATTTCTCGAAAAATATTTTATGTTTTCTTAACAAAAGGGAAGAATTTTTCTAAAAGTTGTCGTAATATTATCTTTGTCTTCACTTTAGTACTAGCTTCTTCGCATTCAATAAACTCAGCCGGGGAGATATGAGGATGAACATTCGTGCGTTCCAGCTTTCGGACTATCGGTCTGTCGCAGACCTGATGGTGGTCGCATTGTCGGAGGAGTGCTGCGAAGAGACGATGGGAGCGTTGGCTCGCCAATTGTCCTGGGACAGCGAGTTGGTGCTGATCGCGGAGAGCGGAGATTCCATTGTCGGATTGATGATCGGAACGATCGACCGGAACAAGGGGTATGTGTATCGCTTGGCCGTCCATCCGGATTACCGCCGCCAAGGAGTCGGCAAGACGCTCGTCTCGGCGATGACGGTAAGGTTCCGTCAACGGAACGTCAGCAAGGTTCTGATCGCAGGAGACAAGCACAACGAGCTGCTGCTTCCGTTCTACGAGTCGCTTGGAGAGGTGCCGCTGGATTTCGCCAAGCTTGCGAAGCCCCTGTCCATAATGGCTATTTAGAACGTATGATTGTTCGGCGGACTGGCTTGAGAATATAAACCGCCATGAGGAAGGCATATCTTACGAGCCCTAAGGCATCCGATACCAGGCTGCTTTTGGCCATAAGATATGCTTTTCTTGTTTTGGGCCCGCGAGCTCGCGCTTGCACAATGACCCTATGCGATTCGAGATATTAGGGTATAATGAATGGAATGACAGCTGCTATTATTGACTATTAAATCGGACCTTTAAAGAGAGGACTGCCAGGCAGGGGGCGTGACCAATGAGCAGCGATTCCCGACGCTTCGATTCTTATGAACGCTGCGTCATCAAAAGCTTCAAAAACAATGGCTCCTTGCATCGAGTGTGGATGGAGAACTGGCAGATTCCCGAACCTCTGCTGCATCCTTCCCATGCGGAACAATCGATGATGGTATTCGTCAACGATCATACGGTTATACGGGAAGCGGACGGCAAGGAATGGATCAGCCGGGTTCCGGCGGTGTCCTTCTTCATTCCGGGAGAATGGTTCAACGTCGTGGCCCTGCTGGAAGAGAAGGGAACGCGATATTACTGCAATATCGCTTCGCCTCCTTACCGGTATTCGAACGTACTGACGTACATCGATTACGATCTGGATGTCGTGCTGCTGCCGGACGGAACGTACTACGATCTCGACAGGGATGAATACGAGCGGCACAAAGAAGAATATCGTTACAACCCGATGGTGAGGCAGCAAGCGGAAGAAGGCTTGGTTCGGCTGCATGCCCTTATGAAGGAGAGGGCCCAGCCTTTCGACAACGATGAGGTTCAGCGCTATTATTCCGATTGGAAGGCCTATATTAGCGGCAAAGGAGACTGAGAGCCTGCATGAGCAACGCTCCCGGCACCATTCCATCCGGCAGGTCCCGTTCGGCTAAGCCCGAGCGACCGGCCTGGCGCAAAGAGCTGTGGGATTGGATTCGAGCCTTGGCTATAGCGTTCATCATCGTTGTTCTCTTAAGGGTTTTCGTCTTCCAATTATCGACGGTCAAGAGCATCTCGATGCAGCCGACGCTCTACGAGAAGCAATGGCTGTTCATCAACAAAATCTCGTACAAGTTCGGGAATCCGTCCCGGGGAGATGTCGTCATCCTGAAGGATCCCAGCGACGAACCGGGCCATAAGACGCTTCTGGTCAAACGCATCGTCGGTTTGCCGGGAGACCGGCTCGAGGTTCGCGATAAGAAGCTTTATGTGAACGGAACGCTTCAGGTGGAAGCCTATACGGATGCCGATATCGAAGATGGCGATATCCAACCGTTCTCGGTCAGCGAAGGGCACTACTTCGTCATGGGAGACAACCGGCATCGGGATTCGAGCAAGGACAGCCGCTCCTTCGGGGAAGTGCCGGAGAGCCTGATTAAAGGCCGCGCGGATTTGATTATCTGGCCGATCTCGAGATGGGGGCAACTGTAAGACAAGCACGATAATAATCGGAAAAGCGTGGCCGCGTTCCCCCGTTCGTGCCTGCGCGCGAGAGGAGGTGAACGGGGTGGGCAGCGAGTTGACAAGAGATGCCGGCTTCTGGCGGGAGCTCAAGGAAGAACTGATCGCGGCCGCGCCTTCGCTTGGCATCGACAAGATCGGAATCGCCTCGCCCGATCCGTTCGCCGAGCTGAAGGAACGGCTGCTCCGGCATCGGGAGCTCGGCTATGAATCGGGCTTCGAAGAGCCGGATCTGGATCTGCGGACGGATCCGGCTCTCCTCTTCGACGAACCGAGATCGATTATCGCCATCGCGGTGGCTTATCCGTCCAAGATGAAGAACCCGCCGGTATCCGAGCCCGGAGCGCGCAGGGGAATCCTGTCCCGATCCGCCTGGGGCGAGGATTACCACCATGTGCTGAACAATCGGCTGGAGCGGCTTGCGGCTTGGATCGCCGACCGAGTGCCCGAAGCGCGCGGCTTGTCCTTGGTGGATACGGGAGCGTTGTCGGATCGGGCCGTAGCGGAGAGGGCCGGAATCGGCTGGACGGGCAAAAACAGCTTTATCCTATCCAGAGAGTTAGGAACGTGGACGTATCTGGGGGAGATGATCACCAACCTGCCGCTTCCTCCCGATCAACCGGTCGAGGATAGCTGCGGGGATTGTACCCGCTGTATCGACGCTTGCCCGACGGGCGCTTTGGTCGGTCCCGGGCAGTTGAACGCCCAACTGTGCGTGTCCTATCTTACTCAGACCAAAGGCATCCTTGAGGAAGAGGTCATGGAGACGATCGGCAACCGACTGTACGGCTGCGATACGTGCCAGATCGTTTGCCCGGTCAACCGGGGCATCGATATCGGCCGCCATCCCGAGCTTCAGCCGGATCCGGAGATCGCGAAGCCCCTGCTCGTTCCGCTCTTGACGATGGGCAATCGGGAATTCAAGATGAAGTTCGGCTCCAGCGCCGCCGCTTGGCGTGGACGCAAGCCGATCCAGCGCAACGCCCTGATCGGATTAGGGAACTTCAAGGACGAAGCTTCCGTGCCGGATATCGCGCAGGTGCTTAGGGACGATCCGCGCTTCGAGCTGCGGGCGACGGCCGCGTGGGCGCTCGGCCGTATCGGAGGAGGCGAAGCGGAAGCCGCTCTTCTGCAGGCAGCCGGAACGGAGAAGGACGAGCAGGCTTTGAAGGCGATTGGCCGAGCCCTGGAAGTTATCCGTTCCGGGGGACCGCCCCGAAGAACGGGGAAGAAGAAGGCTGTGTCGTCTGCCGACTGACGAAATAGAGAGGTTCATTTAATGAAGGGAGCAGCGCTCCCTTTTTTTGTTGAACGAAGGGGGATAACGCGGTCTCTCTTCGATTATTTCCTGGGAAATCCAAGGTAAAATAGTCTCATTTCGAGAAGAATCGAGCAATATCGCTTGTACAGATGTCGAATATACCCGATACTTGATAGTAAGATAGAAGGATGTGCGAAGCCGGCCGATAAAGAAAAGGCAGGAATTCGAGGTTGCCGCGACATGAGGACGGGAGTGAGAATCGTTGAGACTTATCGATATTGAGAGTGTGGAACCCGGACAGATCTTGGGAAGAACGATCTTCTCCGCGAACGGAACGATCCTGTTGTCCGCCGGAGTGCAGCTGACGGTGTTTATGATCAGCACGCTCAAGAGAGTCGGAGTGACGATGATTTACATAGAGGACCCGTTGTTCAAGGACATCGTGGTCGAAGAAGTGCTGTCCGAAACGACGAAGAGAGCGGTTATCCAGCAGATGTCCGAATCGTTCGAGGCCTTGCGTTCGGGGAAGAGCTTCCATACGAAAGCGATCAGCATGTCGGTGGACTCGCTGCTGGACGATGTCCTGAAGAATCAGAACGTGCTCGTTCAGTTGTCCGATATTCGCACGGAGGATAACGCGGCCTACATTCACTCGATGAACGTGTGCATGATGGCCACGCTAGTCGGCGTGAATATGGGACTCAATATGATCCAGTTGAAGGAGCTGGCGATCGGCGCTTTGCTGCACGATATCGGGAAGGTAGGCGCTCCCGAGCTGCAGGAAGGCAGGAGCCATCACTCTTGGCGCGGATTCGAGATGCTGAAGCTGAAACGGGAGTACAGCCTGCTTATCTCCCATGTCGCGTTCCAGCATCACGAGGCGGTGGACGGCAGCGGCAAGCCGCGGGGGATCAAAGGAGACGAGATCCATCTGTACGCGAAGATAACCGCGATAGCGAACACCTACGACAATATGGTGTCCGGCTTGTCCGAGGGAAGGCCCATTCTGCCTCACGAAGCGATCGAGAGATTGAACGCGATGTCCGGAACGATGTTCGACCGGGATGTGCTCGTCGAATTCCTGCGAATCATCTCGGTTTATCCGAACGGAATCTCCGTGAGATTGTCCAACCGGCAGACGGGGGTTGTCGTCGGCCAGCATAGAGGACTTCCCGGGCGCCCGGTCGTTCGCGTCATCGACAAGTCGGGGGACGAGGCGGTCGGCGCCTCCGAATTTGATCTCGCCAAGCAGACGACGGTATTTATTGACTCCGTTCTCGCTTAAAGGCGGTCGTTCCATAATGAACTAGTTTGCCCAAGCCTCGGGGCCGTGCTATCATAGGTAAGCAGCCGCCTAACGGATGCGTTCGGCGCGGCTAGCTATTGTTAAGGTACGGAGGGAATCGGGATCATGTGGAGCGTTATTATTCCGATCGTGACGCTGATTGTAGGCCTCATCGTCGGCTTTATCGCAGGCGTATTCTATCTGCGTTCGCAATTGACCAAGATGCAGAAAGACCCTGATATGCTTCAGAAGATGGCGAAGCAAATGGGTTATAACATGAACAAGCAGCAGTTGAACAAGGCGCAGCAGATGATGCAGAACCAGAATTTCAACAAGCCTCGCCGCAAGTAAATCGCGCATGAGCGCCATTCGCCGTTAAGGGGGGGAATCCTTTGTCGGGTTTGAAGGATTATTCGAATTCCAAGGTTGACCGCAACCGGGAGAAGATTGAGTACCACGTTCGGGAGATCTTAAAGCTTATCGGCGAGGATGTCGAGCGGGAAGGCTTGCTCGAGACGCCCGCCCGCGTAACGAGAATGTACGAGGAGATCTTCGCCGGCTACGAGGCGGACCCTCGCGAAGTGCTCGGCGTCACGTTCGACGAGAAGCACGAAGAGCTCGTTATCGTGAAGGACATCGTCTATTACAGCCAATGCGAGCATCATATGGCTCCGTTCTTCGGCAAGATCCACATCGGTTATATTCCGAGCGGCAAGATCGCCGGACTAAGCAAGTTCGCTCGCCTGGTCGAAGCCGTTACGAGGCGCCTTCAGGTGCAGGAACGGATCACTTCCCAGATCGCGGATATTCTCGAGGAAGTGCTGTCTCCTAACGGAGTGATGGTCGTCGTCGAAGGCGAGCATCTCTGCATGTGCTCCCGAGGCGTGAAGAAGCCCGGAAGCAAGACGGTCACCTCGGCGGTGCGCGGGCACTTCCGCAACAGCTCGGCTCTCCGTTCGGAGTTCCTCGCTCTCATCAAAGAATAAAAATCGCTCTCTATAGTAGCCTGTCGGCTAGGTAGAGAGCTTTTTTTATGCCTATTTTCGCAGATCGCCCTATAGACGGCAAATCTCCAGAGGGCATTGATCGCAGCGGCAGACGCCGCGCAGGTACGGAATGTCCTTGATGAGCATATGACCGTCGCGAACGGTCAATACGTTCTCCTTGCGCAGATCCGACAGCATGCGGTTTACGCACTCTCTCGTCGCTCCGATCATGTCGGCCATCTCCGCGTGGCTGATTTTCAGCGTGATATAGGTTCCTTCCTTCTCCTTGACCCCGTTGGAATTGCACAGGCGGATAAGCAGCGAGCAAAGCGCTCCGGACTTGCCGTACAGCATCAGATCGCGGAATTTGGTCTGCGTCATCCGATGCATGAGTCCCATCCACTTCATGAACTCGATCGCAAGATCCCCATGCTGCCAGAGCAGCACTTCCAAATCGGCCATCTGCATGAGCCCGATCTCCCCATCCTCGAGCACTTCCGCGCTGAAGGCGTGCACCGGATTCGCGAACGGTTCCGGCTGTCCGTACAGGTCGCCTTGTTGCAGCAGATACAACGTCATGTTGCGGCCCGCATCGGAGGTCTTGGTGATGCGAACTCTCCCGCTGCGCACGAAGATCAGCTTGTCGGCGGGATCCCCTTCCCAGAAGAGCACCGTGCCTTTCTTGATCGGCTTGCGGTACATGATGTCCTGGAGCTTGGCGAAGCTGTCGGCGGAGAAGCTGCGGGCGGTTCCGCGCAAGCCTTCGTTGGATACCGGGAGGCGGGTCTCTTGCTTATGGTTATGGAAAGTCGCGTTCTGGGCGATCGCGGTCATTCGATTCACGCTCCTTGGCTTTATGATTCTATTTTATAGGAACGGGCACGGAACGGTTATGAGGGGATTGACTGAATGTCGCGGGGGAATTCCCTGATTTTCTCGTTAGCGGACACAGGAATGACAATAATCACTGACGGCGGGGGGACGCCATCGTTAAATAGAGCTATTCAAACGCAATTCTGCTCAGCAAAAGAATGGGGAGAAAGGACGGCGGTTATCGTGAATCGATCGGTCTTAGGCAAGCTCGGGCGAATGGGGAGGCGAAGTCGATCATGGTGAGCGGAATCATTCTGGCCGGAGGGAAAGGCAGGAGCATGAGGCAAAGGAACAAGGCGCTGATGCCATGCGAAGGAGAGACGATGCTGGAGAGGCAAATCCGCATCATGAGCGAGCTGTGCCAGGAGATTATCATCGCGACGGATTCGCCCCGGTCCTACCTGCCTCTCGTGTCCCCTCCGATTCGCATCGTTTCCGACTATCTGCCGGGAAGGGGGCCGCTTAGCGGCTTGGCGGCCGGACTGTCGCTCTCGCGGCAGCGCTACGCCTGGGTCGTCGGCTGCGACATGCCCAATCTGTCCGCAGCCTCGGCGCGACTCATGCTGAAGCGCCTTATCGGCAGGCTGGAGGCGGTCTGGCCGTCCGACAAGGATGGGCCTCATCCGCTGCATGGCGTCTACGACTGCGAATGCGCGCCGCGAATCGCCGCGCTGGTCGAAGAGGGGACGGCAACGATCGCCGACTTGCCTCTCCACCTGGAGTGGGGAGAAGTCGCCGAGGGCGAATTCGTCCAGAACGGGATTGCTTATGACTTTCTGGAGCATGCCGGCGGCGAAGCTCCGCCTATTGCGCCGTTCGCCGACGAGAAGCGATGGGGGGCCAGTCTCTAGCTTGAGGCGGAATGAAGGCGGGCAGGAGCTTAAGTTTCGCGAATGTGATCCTTGTCATAGTTGGAGAAGGAAGAGGCCACTAATCTGAAGGTGGGAATGAGAAGCGCCGACCGATCGGCATCCGGATCTGCCAACGTTACAGAAGCGCGCGCTTGTTCCGAGGTTGTCATTCTGTTTTCTCTGGAGGAGAGAAGCCATGGCTATTAAAGAGAGCGCGGCCCCCATGAAGTCCACAGCGGCCGAAGAAGTCGAAGCGCTGGTAGCAAGAGCGAGGTTGGCGAAGGAAGCGTATTTGTCCCTAGACCAGGAGAAGGTCGATGCGGTCGTGCAAGCGATGGCGCTTGCCGGGCTGGAGAGGCACATGGAGCTGGCGAAGATGGCGGTTCTCGAGACGGGACGCGGCGTATACGAAGACAAAATCACGAAGAATCTGTTCGCTACGGAGTACATCTACCACAGCATTAAGTACAGCAAGACCGTCGGCATTATCGAGGATAACCCTTACGAGAGCTACCAAGAGGTCGCCGAACCGGTCGGCATTATCGCAGGCGTGACGCCCGTGACGAATCCGACCTCCACGACGATGTTCAAGTCGCTGATCGCGGCGAAGACCCGCAACCCGATCATATTCGCTTTCCATCCGTCGGCGCAGCGCTCCAGCTCGGAAGCGGCGCGCACGCTTCGGGACGCGGCGGTCAAAGCGGGAGCTCCGGAGCATTGCATTCAGTGGATCGAGACTCCTTCCGTCGAAGCGACCGGCTTGCTGATGAACCATCCGGGCGTGGCGCTCGTGCTGGCAACCGGGGGCTCGGCAATGGTCAAGGCCGCGTACAGCACCGGCAAGCCCGCGCTTGGCGTCGGTCCGGGCAACGTGCCTTGCTATATCGAGAAGTCTGCCGACCTGGAGCAGGCGGTGACCGATCTGATTCTGTCGAAGACGTTCGATAACGGCATGATCTGCGCTTCCGAGCAGGCGGTTATCGTAGAGGAGCCCGTCTATGGAAGAGTCAAGGAGCTGATGAGAGAGAACGGCTGTTACTTCCTGAACGCCGCGGAGATCGAGGCCGTCTCCAAGCTCGTCATCAATCCGGAGAAATGCGCGGTCAATGCCGTGATCGTCGGCCAGTCCGCGGCCAAGATCGCCGAGCTGGCCGGCATTCAAGTACCCGCGGGAACCAAGATCCTCGTGGCCGAGCTGAAGGGGGTCGGGGAAGCGTACCCGCTGTCCGCGGAGAAGCTGAGCCCGGTGCTTGCCTGCTATAAAGCGAAGAATTCCGAGGAAGGCATCGCAAGGGCGGCCGAAGTCGTCGCTTACGGCGGCATGGGACACTCTTCGGTCATCCACAGCGGCAACGAGGAGGTCATTCGGGCATTCGCCGCCCGATTGCAGACGGGCCGCGTCATCGTCAACGCGCCGTCCACTCACGGAGCGATCGGGGACATCTATAACACGAACCTGCCTTCTCTTACGCTGGGCTGCGGTTCTTACGGGCACAATTCCACGACCTCGAACGTGTCTGCGGTCAATCTGATCAACGTGAAAAGAGTGGCAAGGCGTACCGTCAACATGCAGTGGTTCAAGGTTCCGCCGAAGGTTTACTTCGAGAGAGGGGCGACCCAGTATTTGGAGAAAATGCCCGACATCTCGAGGATCATGATCGTCACCGATCCGATGATGGTAAAGCTCGGTTATGTCGAGAAGCTCGAGTATTATCTCCGCAAGCGGCAGAATCCCGTCTATCTGGAGATCTTCTCCGACGTCGAGCCCGACCCTTCGACGGATACGGTGGAGAGAGGGACGGCCCTGATGGCTTCCTTCAAGCCGGACTGCATCATCGCTCTGGGCGGAGGCTCGCCGATGGACGCGGCGAAGGCGATGTGGCTGTTCTACGAATACCCGGACACCAGCTTCGATTACCTGAAGCAGAAGTTCCTGGATATCCGCAAGCGGGTATACAAGTATCCCCGGCTCGGGCGCAAGGCGAAGTTCGTGGCGATTCCGACGACTTCGGGCACGGGCTCGGAGGTGACCTCGTTCGCGGTTATCACCGACAAGAACAAGGGCAATACGAAGTACCCGCTCGCCGACTACGAGTTGACGCCGGACGTGGCCATTATCGATCCGGAATTCGTCTACTCGCTGCCGAAGACGGCGGTCGCGGATACGGGGATGGACGTTCTGACGCACGCCATCGAGGCTTACGTGTCCGTCATGGCGAACGACTATACGGACGGTCTGGCGCTGCAGGCGATTCGGCTCGTGTTCGACAATCTGGAGAGCTCGTTCCATACCGCCGACAAGCTTGCCCGCGAGAAAATGCACAACGCTTCGACGATTGCCGGAATGGCTTTCGCGAATGCTTTTCTCGGGATCAATCACTCGCTCGCGCACAAGTGGGGCGGACGGTACCATACGGCGCACGGCCGGACGAACGCGATCCTGATGCCCCACGTCATCAAGTATAACGCCCAGAAACCGACCAAGTTCGCCTCGTTCCCGAAGTACGGCCGCTACATCGCCGACCTTCGCTACGCGGAGATCGCCCACATGCTGGGGCTGCCCGCGAAGACGACGGAGGAAGGCGTGAACAGCTTGATCGGGGCGATCCGCAAGCTGAACGCTTCGCTCGGAATCCCCGAGAAATTCGCCGACCTGGGGTTCGATCCGGCGGAGTTCGAGGCAGGGGTCGATGAGCTGGCGGATCGGGCCTTCGAGGATCAATGCACGACGGCCAACCCGAAGATGCCGCTTGTCACCGAGTTGGCGGAAGTGTATCGCGACGCGTTCTACGGCAGGTTCTGAGGTTGGCTCGAAGAAGGCTCTAAAGCAAGTTGCAAAGCGATTCACAAGGCAGGCTCCAAGACAGGTTCTGAAGCGAGTGCCAAGGCTAAACGCATACGATTCGAGCGAAGGAGGAAGGTCGCATGTCCAAGCTAGAAGATGAAGTCAGAAGAATTCTTACGGAAGGCAATCCATGGCGGGGGTTTGCCGAAGGTCCGTGGACGGAGAAGACCGACGTCGCCGGGTTCATCGCGCTGAACGTCACTCCATATGCAGGAGACGAGGGCTTCCTCGCTCCTCCGACGGAGGCGACGGAAGCGCTGTGGACGCAGGTGCTCGAGCTGATGCGGCGGGAGCGGGAGAACGGCGGCGTGCTGGACGTCGATGTCGATCGCGTATCCACGATAACGTCTCATGAGCCGGGCTACATCGATCGGAATCTGGAGACGGTCGTCGGCCTTCAGACCGACGAACCGCTGAAGCGGTCGATTCAGCCGTTCGGAGGCATCCGGATGGTGGCCGATGCGTGCCAGGCATACGGTTATACGCTGCCGGCGGATATCGAAAGGCTGTTCACCGAGGTTCGGAAGACTCATAATCAGGGCGTGTTCGACGCGTATACGGCGGAGATGAGGAATGCCCGCAAGGCGGCGATCATTACCGGGCTGCCGGATGCCTACGGACGCGGGCGCATCATCGGGGACTATCGCCGCGTCGCCCTGTACGGCGTCGACAAGTTGATCAAGGAGAAGAAACGCGATTTGGTCGAATCGGAAACGGGCCCGATGGTGGAAGAGGTTATCCGCCTAAGAGAGGAGCTCTCCGAGCAGATCCGCGCGCTGCAGGAATTGAAGAGCATGGCGGCTTCTTACGGCTTCGACATCTCGGCTCCGGCCGCAAACGCCAGAGAAGCGTTCCAGTGGCTGTACTTCGCTTATCTGGCGGCGATCAAGGAACAGAACGGGGCGGCGATGAGCCTGGGGCGGGTATCCAGCTTCCTCGACATTTATATCGAGAGGGACCTGAAAGAAGGCACGCTGACGGAGCAGGAGGCGCAGGAGCTGGTCGATCACTTCGTCATGAAGCTGCGGTTGGTGAAGTTCCTGAGAACGCCGGACTACAACGAGCTGTTCAGCGGCGATCCGACCTGGGTGACGGAATCGATCGGCGGCATGGGCTTGGACGGACGGACCCGCGTCACCCGCAATTCCTTCCGATTCCTTCATACGCTCTACAATCTCGGCCCCGCGCCGGAGCCTAACTTGACGGTGCTCTGGTCGGAGATGCTGCCGGAAGCGTTCAAGCGGTACTGCGCGAAGGTATCGATCGAGACGAGTTCGATCCAGTACGAGAACGACGAGCTCATGCGCCCCGAATTCGGCGACGATTACGGCATTGCCTGCTGCGTCTCCGCCATGCGGATCGGCAAGCAGATGCAATTCTTCGGAGCCCGGGCCAACCTCGCAAAGGCCCTGCTCTATGCGATCAACGGAGGCGTCGACGAGAAGCTGGGCATCCAGGTCGGGCCGAAGACGGCGCCGCTCTCCTCGGACGCGCTCGACTACGACGAAGTCATGAGCCGTTACGACGAGGTGATGGAATGGTTGGCGGAGCTGTACATCAACACGCTTAACGTCATCCATTACATGCACGACAAGTACTGCTACGAGCGCATCGAGATGGCGCTGCACGACCGGGAGATCGTGCGGACGATGGCCACGGGCATCGCGGGCCTGTCCGTCGTCGCCGACAGCTTGAGCGCGATCAAGTACGCGAAGGTGAAGGCGGTCCGCAACGAGCAGGGGATCGCGACGGGCTTCGAGATCGAGGGCGATTACCCTCAGTACGGCAACAACGACGACAGGGCGGACGGCATCGCCGTCTGGCTGGCGGAGACGTTCATCGCCAAGCTGCGCAAGCATCGGACCTATCGCGACTCGGTTCCGACGCTGTCGGTGCTGACGATTACGTCCAACGTCGTCTATGGCAAGAAGACGGGCAGCACGCCGGACGGCCGCCAGGCGGGAGAACCGTTCGCTCCGGGCGCGAACCCGATGCACGGCCGCGACCGCAAGGGAGCGCTCGCTTCTCTCGGATCGGTCGCCAAGATTCCTTACGAGAGCTGCCGGGACGGGATCTCGAACACGTTCTCGATCATCCCGAAGGCGCTCGGCAAAGAGCTTGAGGCTCGTCAGGAGAACCTGGTGTCGCTGCTGGACGGGTACTCGGTCGTCGGGGGCCACCATCTGAACGTGAACGTGTTCCACCGGGAACAGCTGCTCGACGCCATGGAGCATCCGGAGAAGTACCCGCAGCTCACGATCCGCGTCTCGGGTTACGCCGTCAACTTCATCAAGCTGACGAGAGAGCAGCAGCTTGACGTCATCAACCGAACGTTCCATGGAAGCATCGGGGGAGCACAAGCGTAATCTTCTCCGCTGAAGAGCGGCGGGGGAGATAGAGCGAGAAGGCAAGAGAAGGGACGGGAGCCGATATGCATTCCAAGGGACGCATTCATTCGATAGACACCTTCGGTACCGTTGACGGTCCCGGCATTCGCTTCGTTCTGTTCATGCAAGGCTGCGCCCTGCAATGCGGATACTGCCATAATCCGGATACTTGGAGCACGGATGGAGGATCCTTGCTGTCGGTGGAAGAAGTGCTCGCGGAGATCGAGCCCTACGTTCCGTACTACGTCAGGTCGGGCGGGGGAATTACCGTGACGGGAGGAGAGCCGACGCTGCAAGCTCCGTTCGTCGCCCGCTTGTTCGAGGCGTGCAAGCGACGCTGGGGTCTTCACACGGCGCTGGATTCCTCCGGGTTCTGCGATCCTCGGCACGCGGAAGGCCTGCTCGACGCGACGGATCTGGTGCTGCTCGATCTGAAGCTGATGGACAGCGAGCGCCATATCGCTCTGACCAGCCAGCCGAACGAACGGATTCTGGCATTCGCCAGAAGTCTCGCCGAACGGAAGCGGGAAGTCTGGGTGCGCCGGGTGCTCGTTCCCGGCATCACGGACGATTACGAGGATTTGACCAAGCTCGGCCGATTCATCGGCGAGCTGAGCAACGTGACCAAGCTCGAGCTGCTGCCCTACCATCGAATGGGAGTCTACAAGTGGGCGCAGCTCGGCAAGGAATATCCGCTGGAAGGGGTGCCGTCTCCGGGCGAGGAAGAGGTTCGCCGGGCGAGAAGCATCGTGGAAGCGGCGGAACGTTCGGTCCGGCAAGCATGCCCATGAGGAATATAAATACGGCAAAATCGAACATCGATTCGCCCCCCTCCATGCAGTATGATAGCGGTATATCAACGCAATAAGGCAATGGCACGCTATCCTAACGGCAACGGAGGCTATTCTATCATGGCAAGCTCGAACAAAATCCGCATCGGCCTGATCGGCGCGGGCAACATCGGCAATGTGCATCTTCAAGAATTCGGCAAGCTGGCGGGCGACTGCGAGATCGTCGCTATTACGGACGCATTCCTCCCGCTCGCCCAGAGCAGGGCGGAGGAATACGGCATCTCCGCCGTCTCTCGGACTCCCGAGGAGCTCATCGCCCGCGATGACTTGGACGCGGTCATCGTGGCCGTGCCGAACAAGAGCCATGCTCCGCTGGCTATTCTGGCACTGGAGAGCGGCAAGCACGTGCTGCTGGAGAAGCCGATGGGCTTGAACGCGGAAGCGGCGAAGGAGATCGTCCGCGCCCAGAAGCGTTCCGGCAAGCAGCTCATGGTCGCCCATCAGATGAGATGGGACTGGCTCCCTTTGCAAGTGAAATCGCAGATCGACCGGGGCGAGCTTGGACGGATCTACACGGCTAAGACCGGCTGGTACCGCCGGAAGGGCATCCCGGGCTGGGGAACCTGGTTCACCCGTTACGAGGAATCAGGCGGCGGCCCGCTGATCGATATCGGCGTTCATATGCTCGATCTTGCCTTCCACCTGATGGGCGAGCCGAAGCCGGTCTCGGTCTACGGTTCGACCTACGCGGAATTCGGTCCGCGCAAGAAGGGAATCGGCAATTGGGGCAAGCCGGATTGGAACGGCGTCTACGATGTCGAGGACCTGGCGACGGCGATCATCAAGATGGAAGACGGCTCCTCGCTGACGCTCGAAGTCAGCTGGGCGGTCCACATGGACACGGACAGCACTCCGTTCCTGCACCTGATGGGAACGGAAGGAGGCGCGTTCCTCCGCGGCAACGAAGGCAAGTACTTGACGGAGCGCTTCGATAAGGCTATCGATGTTCAGCTGTCCGCTCCGGAAGAAGACGAGGGAGCGCGGGTTCGCTTGAGCCGCCACTTCCTGGACTGCGTCCGGGACGGCAAGGAACCTTGGACTTCGGCGGAGACGGGCTTGCGCAGCAACCTGATCATCGACGCCATCTACGAGTCCTCCCGTACCGGCGGAGAAGTGAAGCTGGACTGGAGCCTGTAAGCTCCCAACCAAATCGGATCGGCTTACGGCTAACGGAAATGACAGCCGCTATCTCCTCGAAAAAGTGCTTTTTTGAAATCTTACGGAAATAATCGACGCTTAAATTGTGTTTTAGCCCCGACGAGCGTGGCTAAGGTCAAAATAAGGGCTTCCAGTTCCGTTAAAATCAAAAAGTCGCCAATCTGCGCCTGTAAAGGTCTCAGATTTCCGTAAGATTCGGATTGGAACATTTGGCGAAGGTGCGTTGGAAAACGTGCTCCAATGTTATCAAGATCAAGCGATGACTACTACGAATAAGGCTGCAGGGAAGGTTATCGAACCTTCTCCGCAGCCTTTCTTGTCTCTTCCTTCTCCTCGGCGGTTTCCTCGCCCTGCCACAGCAGCTGCATCTCGGCGCTCGTCGCCAGCAGCTCTTCGAGCGTGCCCTCGGCCTCCACCCTGCCGTCCTTCAGAACCAGGATATGATCCGCCCGCGCCAGCGCGGCCCGGCGATGCGATACCGCGATGCAAGTCACGTCCGGTTCCCGGAACAGCCGCTCCCACAGCGTCCTCTCGGTCTCGACGTCGAGTGCGCTCGACAGATCGTCGAAGAGGAGCAGATCGGACTGCGTCATCAGCATGCGAGCGGTGGCGGCGCGTTGAATCTGGCCCCCGGAGAGCATGACGCCGCGAGGCCCGACCGGCGTCTCCAAGCCGTTCTCGAGAGCTTGGATGTCCTGCTCCATGACGGCCAGCCGCAAGACTCGGTCCAGCTCCTCCTGCGAGACGCGCCTGCCCTGCGTGATGTTCTCGCGCAGCGAATCGCTGAATAGCCGCGGCACCTGGGCCGTATAGGAGGATCTCGGCGGCTTCATGAACTCGGCGGGATTCTCGATCTGCCGTCCGTTCCAATGGATGGTCCCCGCCGTTCTCGGCAGCATTCCCAGGAGGGTGCGCACGAGAGTGGACTTGCCCGACCCGATCCGGCCGGTAATGACGAGGAACTTGCCTCTCTCCAGCCGGAAGCCGATGTCGCGGATGCCGTTCTCCGAGTTCGGATACTCGTACGACAGACCGCGAACCTCGAGGCTTCTCAGGCGGTCATCGTCATTCGTCTTCGGTTCCTCCGCCTCCGGAGGGTCTCCGTAGATATGAATCTCGCTGTGCTCCGCGATAAGATCCTTCTCTTCGGGGCGGAACAGCGCCCTCATCCGATCCAGGCCGATCTTAAGCCGTTTATGCTGGAACACCATGTAGCCGAACAACGAGACGCTTAAGGAGAAGGTGCTTAAATAGGAAGTGAACAGCGCGATGTCGCCCACGGTGAACCGTCCGGCCTTCATCTCCGCGGCGCACATCAGCAGGATGACGCCGGTGCAGATGCTGAGCACGTGCTGATTCAGCGACTGCATCCATCGCTTGAACAGGGAGTCCCGGAGAGCCGCCTTGCGACGGCTCTCGTTGAGCTGCTCGAAACGGTTCAGCACATGGTCCTCCGCCCGGCCCAGCTTGATCGCCTGCACGGTGCCCATGGTCTCGGCGATGAACCCGGTAATCCGGCCGGTCGCCTCGCGGTTCATCTTCGAATATCTTCTCGCCCGATTGCCGGACAGGTTGTTGAACAAGGAGACGGCGACGAGCGGAAGAATCGCGACGAGCGTGATCGTCCAGCTGATCCGGGCCATGATGACGATGCATACCGTCGCATAAATCAGGCGGCCCCAGAAGTCGACCCAAGATTCCACGTATTCGACGACCTCGTCCACGTCTTCGCGGAAGCGGGTCATCGCCTCTCCCGGAGAAGCGGGCAGGTTGCGTCCCGGCCAACGCATGATTCCGGCGAGCATGTTGAGCCGCAGCCAGGCTTGCACGTGGTAGATATACCTTACCCATTGATAGAACGCGACGAAGAACGTGCCGACCCGCGCGAACCGGGTAAGTCCCACCGCGATCAAAGGAAAGGCGAGCCAGAGATAGTCGTGCGACCCTTCCGTGGCGCGGTCGAAGAACCATTTCATCCCTAATCCGACGCCGACGGGCAGCGAGTGGAAGAGCGCCCAGAGCAAGCCGTTTATAAGCATCAAGGAGGGCGTGTAGCGGAACAAGCGCCCCATAAAACGAGTAACCGTCATGCCAGTTCCTCCTGTCCGTTCGTCCGCAGCAGCTGTCCGTATTCGGAATGGGGATCCCGAGCCAGCGCTTCGCGGGAACCGAACTCCGCCACTTGTCCCTGGCGCAGAACCATGATTTTGTCGACGCTGTCCAGCGTGGACAGCCGATGGGCGATAACGATGCCCGTGCAATGCTTCAGCAGCTGATCGACAGCTTCCTGGAGAGCGGCTTCCGTCGCGGCGTCAAGCCGCGAGGAGGGTTCGTCCAGGATGATCAAGCTTGGCTTCGTCAGGAAAACCCGGGTGAGCGCGAACAGCTGCGCCTCGCCGGCGGAGAGCGAGGAGCCGCCCGTCGAGAGCCGGGAATCCAAGCCCTGCGGCATCGCCGCGATCCAACCGCCAAGTCCGAGGCGCGCGGTCGTATTCAAGATCTCCTCGTCGGCAATATGAGGATTGAATAAGGTCAGGTTGTCCCGGAGGGTGCCGTCGAACAGCTGGACGTCCTGCGTGACCATGCCGACCCGCCGGTACAGAGCAGGCAAGGTCAAAGCGCGGATATCGACGCCGCCGACCCGGATGACGCCGCTGTCCATATTATAGAGCCGAAGCAGCAGCCGGCTGATGCTGGACTTGCCGCTGCCCGTCCGTCCGACCAAACCGAGCTTCTCGCCCGGCAGCAGCTCGAAGCTGATCTCGCGCAGCACGGGATGCTCCTCGCTGTACCCGAAGCTGACTTTCTCGAACGATACGGATAGAGGGCCCGGCGGCAGCCGTTCTTCCCGGCCTTCCTCGATCTCGCTTCGCAGCGAGAGCAGCTCCCAGGATCGGTTCATCCCCGACTTGGCCTTCTGGAACTCCTGGATCTGGTCGCCGAGCTGCTCGATCGGGTCGCTCAGCATCTGCGTGTATTGGAAGAAGAGGAACAGCGTGCCGAGCGTAATCTGCCCGTTCAGATATTGTCGCACGCTCAGCAGGAGCACCGCCGTAACGGCCAGCGTGAACAGGACGATGGTTACGTTCCAAGGCATGATGCGCAGCATCCATGCCTTCCGGCCGGTCAGAAACACCCTCCTCATGGCACGGTGATACCGATTCACAAGCCGGGGCACGCCTCCGTTGGTTTGCACGTCTTCGATCCCGGCGATTCTCTCCTCGATCAAGCCGAAGAGTGCCGCGCTGGCTTGGCGTTCCGCTTGGGAGGCGCCGACGCCCAGGTTGCGGACCGCATAAAGGGCTCCGACCGATGCCAGCGTAAAAGCCGTCATAACGGCCGCGATCGGCCAATCGTAAGCGAACATATAGATGAGGATTCCGGCAAGCAGGACGAAGCTTCCTACGATCTTCGCGATGAATAACGCAAAGAAATTCGACATGTGGGTGACGTCGCCGTCGATTCTCTCGATCATCTCGCCCGGCGTTTTCTCATTGTGGAACCGCATATCGAGCTTCAGAGCATGCTTAAGCAGATTGGAACGGATCCGATTGGTCGCGCGCCAGGAGACGTCGTTGCCCAGATAGTCGACAGAGACGGTCAGAAGCTGGATGAGAACGGCGATAACGAGATAGATACCTGCCAGAGACAGCAGGGCGGACAGGTCGCCTTTATCGCTTGCTTGATCGATGAATCGTTGAACGATCATCGGGTTGACGAGCTGGAGCGCGGTTGCGGACAGCAGCAGAACGAGCAGCAGGGCCATTCGCCATTTAACGGGACGAAGATAACGGAGAAGCCAGGACATGGATAAGGTTTGTTGCGGCGGCATGTGGAGATAAGCCCCTTTCGGATAGCAGACATGGGTCGGAAGACCGCTGTCGCTCGGACGGGCTAAGCCATGGAGAGGCAAATAAAAAAGCTCCAGGCGTAACCGCCCGGAGCGATGCATGCACGAATAAAGCTAGTGCAAAAGCGCGAATGGGTCAGCCGATGGGAACAAGCTTATGCGATTGAATGCGTAAGGGCGCTGTTGCTGGGCCATCGGTGATCCCTCTTTCATCGGTAAAATGGAGTAGGGTGAATATATCACGGCCTAGAGAGGAGTGTCAACGATAGTTTGTAAGAAATACCCTATACATGCAGGACTTACTTATCGATAGGGCTTGTGATAAAATGAGAAGTCGATACATCGTTTCTTGTCGAAACTTGCTTACGAACTGCGCCTAGAGAAATGGGGGTATGGCCGATCATGTCTGTTCACCGGAAGGGCAGATCGGGAGTCCGTTTATCGCTGATCATCATTGCCATCGTGTTTTTCTCGGTAATCGTCAGCTTCGTTCTCAGCACGGCGATAGGCTATGATACCCAGAAGCGGTCGCTCACCGAGAACACGCTCGAGCTCAACCGGATAACGGCGAACGAACTGAGCCGTACCACCGAGACGATCGTACAGTCCATGCAGGATACGCTGAAGTCGGCTTCCGATTACATATCGAGCGGGCAGTGGAAGCAGGAAGATATTCAGCAGCAGATAGATTTTCTCCGAAACTCGGTCCCTTATTTCAATTCCGTCGTTATCGTGAACGAATCGGGACTCGTTACGTCGACGTCGCCGGAAGCGCTGAAGCTGAAGGGGACGACCCTAAGCTCGCAGCAAGCGATGGAAGCGTTGCAGCAGAAGAAGCCCATGATCTCGGAGCCTTATCGGGCTTCGACCGGTCGCCTGATCATTCTGGCCAGCTACCCTGTATATAATATCGACGGCAGCTACAAAGGCTTCATCGGAGGTTCCGTCTATCTGCAAGAGAAGAACGTGTTCCAGAAGATTCTGGGGCAGCAGGGGATGAACGAGAACGGCTCTTATTATTACGTCGTCGATTCCGAAGGCAATCTGATTTACCACCCGGATGCGAGCCGCATCGGGGAGAACGTGTCGAATAACGCGATCGTCCAGCTTCTTATCGAAGGCAAGGATGGCCAGATGAAGGTCAAGAATTCGAGGAATGCGAGCTTCTTGGCCGGCGCGGCGGTCATTCCGGCCGTCGGCTGGGGAATCGTCTCGCAGACGCCGTCCTCCGTTATCTCGGATAGCGTGGAAGAGGTCATCGTGAAGGTCGCCATGATCAGCACTCCTCTGATGCTTGTCCTCCTATTGATCGTCATTTTCATCTCGCATCGCCTCTCTTTCCCGCTTAATCGGCTTGCCCACCTGGCTTCCAATTTAACGAAGGGCGCGGCGACGACGGTCCGGCTGCCGGACGTCAAGCATTGGAACTATGAGACGAACGAGCTCTACTGCGCGGTAAGCGAAGCGTTCAAGCTGCTGGATAAGCGGGCGGAGGAGTTCTCCTATCAAGCGCACACCGATCCGCTCACGGGGCTGACGAACCGTCGTTTGATGGACGAGATTGTCGCGAGATGGGTGCGGGAAGGGGTTCCTTTTGCCGTCATCATGATGGATCTGGACCGCTTCAAAAGCATTAACGATACGTACGGCCATCAGATGGGAGACGAGGTGCTTCGGTTTCTTGCCGCTCATATGCAGCAATTGAAGGGGAAGAACGACTATTGCTGTCGGTACGGCGGAGAAGAATTCGTGTTCCTGATGCCCTACGGCTCCGAGAGCCAGGCATACGAGATCGCGGAGAAGCTGCGGAGCCGGATGGCGAACGAGAACAGTCCGACAGGCAAGCCGGTGACGCTGTCCCTAGGCATCTCCAGCTATCCGCTGCAGGCGCAATCGGTCGAAAGCCTGTTCGGGCAGGCGGACGATGCGTTGTACCGGGCGAAGAAGCAGGGGCGCAACCGCACGATCGTTTATGACGAGGCTGCCGCAACGTCCGAAGAAGATTAGGAGAATAGAAGGCCGAACTCGAGGGGCGAATCCCCGGGTTCGGCCTTTGCTGCGTTCTCAGGCTCGCCGTAGTTCGATCGATTGAAGGAAAGCGGTCGTGCGGGCGATATATTCCTCCGGATGCATGCGGAAGATCATCTCGTGCAGGGCCCCGGGGACGACCCAAAGCCCGGATAACGGATTCGTCTGGGAGGCGGCTATATTCTCGGAGATGCTCATCGGAGATTTGTCGTCGTTCGTTCCGTAAATCAGCAGGATAGGAAAAGAATAATCCGTGGTTTGAGCGGCGGTAGAAGGGATTTGGTTCAACTGCGTTCCGGTAAAGACAGGCAAGAACCGGCTTAGCAGGCTGATCGTCAGCGACTTGGGCACTTTCGCGTACTTGCGGATGTTGGCATAGATCGTGTCCGCATCCGGGAGGAAGGTGCTGTCGAGAATCATCCCGTCGATGAGATCGCTCTGAAGCGCGGCTTGAAGCGCCGTTCCCGCCCCCATCGAGAACCCCCACACGACGACTTCGCCGCTGCCTTTGTCGCGGGCGAACTGAAGAGCCCCGAGCAGCTGCTGGGATTCGGCAACGCCCCCGGTAGCGGGCAGCCGATTCGAGGAATCGGCGAAGCCGTAATCGAACATCAAGACGTTATAATTCTGCTCGTGAAGCAGATTGGCGATATCGTACATGGGAACCCAAGCTTCCTCCCGATTCGTTCCGTAGCCGTGGCTCAGAACGACCGTTCGGTCGCCCGACGAGGGAATCCACCAGCCCTGCACCTCGGATGCGTGGTCGGCGCTGGCGAAACGGACGTCCTCGTACATGAGGCCGCGGGCCTGCATCGGATTCGAAGCGAGCACGGGGACGGAAGGATGGGCGAAAATCCAGGCGGCAATCGTGCAAAAGGCGCATACGAGGAAAACGATAGCCCCGAGCAGGATAGCGGCGGTAAGCAGAAGGCGTTGGAACCGGGAGAGAGATTTTCTCTCGAGCTCCGGCAGAACGGGACTTGGCGCAAAGGGCGGGTTCTCCCAAGGGGAGGAAGTCATCGTGCTGGTTGTCATGAGGTTCGCCTCCGCTCAGCCTAGAAGATTTTCAGAGAGCTCTTATTCTCTCATCGTAGAAGGGGCGAGGGAGACCGTCAACGAGTGCGTCCGTATTGTTAGAGGCTTGTAATCGAACTGTAAAGCGCCGCTGGGAACGTTTACGGTTTTGTCCAGTTGAGTTATACTAGGTATAACAAAGTTTCATAGCGTGAAACGGAAGGCGGCGAAGTATGGAAGAGGAGAAGCAAACGATTAGAGCGGTGGAACGGGCCTTGGATGTGCTGCTCTGCTTCACCGCGGGGAACGATCTGGGATTGACGGAGATCTCTCAGCGGGTAGGCCTTCACAAGAGCACCGTGTTCCGGCTGCTTGCGACTCTGGAGCATCGTGGCTTCGTCATCCGGGATGAGGCGACGGAGAAGTACCGTCTGGGCCTTCGGGTGCTGGAGCTGTCCTCCAGCCTTCGCAAAGAGGACGATCCCGCGGTCATGTTGATCGGCGAGATGGAACGGCTGCGGGATCAGTTGGGCGAGACGATCAGCCTCTACGTCCGGGACAAGAAGGACCGGGTGCGCATTCAGGCCGTGCAGAGCCAGCAGGCGATCCGCCGGGTCGCGCCGGTCGGCGCCCGCCTGCCGCTGTCGGTCGGCGCCTCCAGCAAGATCCTGCTCGCCTTCGCGGAGCCGGAGATTCAGGACCAACTGCTCTCCGACCCTTCCTGGCCGGCTTCTCTGAAGCCGGAAACCTACAAGGAGCAGCTTCGCGAGATCGTGCAGCAGGGCTATGCGACGAGCTTCGAGGAGCGGGAGCCCGGCGCGGCGGCCATCGCGGCTCCGATCTTCAGCCGGGGCGGCAAGCTGTTCGCGGCCCTGTCCGTGTCGGGTCCGTCCAACCGCCTGACGCCCGACGTCATGCAGGAGTGCGCCCCGGCTATTATCGGGGCGGCGAAGCGAATGGGAGCATTGCTCGGCTAGTTAAGCTGGACCAAGCTAGACCAAGACGAGAAGAGGCCATTCCCCAACCCGTTCGTAACGGCAAAGGAATGGCCTCTTCTCGTTTATGGAATTATTGCCCTTGTGCCGGCAACTCGACCAGCTCGACCGTCGCTTCCGCGCGCAGCGTGTTGCTGATCGTGCACGCTCTCTCGACTACGTCTCGCAGCTTCGCCTTGTAGTCCTCGTCCAGCCCCGGAGGATACGCGACGCGCACCTCGAACGAGGAGAAGCGGTTGTCTCTCTTATTCTCCGGCTTCGTGCTCGTCACCTCGACTTGAATCGCTTCCTTGTCGTATTTGACGTTATCGAAGTTCAGCATTTTCTGCATCGAGATCGAGATGCAGAGTCCAAGAGCCGCCTCCAGCAGTTCTTTGGGCGACAGCCCGTTCTCGTTCGGGGCGTGAGCGCCGATGACTTGCCTGCCGGCTCCGTTATGAACCTCGTCTTGGCCGTTTACGTGTCTAATGATCGCCATTCTAATCAATCCTCTCTTAGGTATAATGACAAGCCGTTTTATGCCCGCTATGAGATTCGCTCAACGTAGGCGCCTCGCTGCGGCAGCGCTCCGTGGCGAGCGGGCAGCGCGTGTGGAAGACGCAGCCGGACGGGGGAGACAAGGGAGAAGGAATCTCCCCCTTGAGCACGATTCGCTCTTTGAGGCCTTGCTTCGAAAGGCTCGGAACCGCCGAGAACAACGCCTTCGTGTAGGGATGCCGCGGATTCGCGAACAAGGCGTCCGTCGGCGCCTCTTCGACGATTCGGCCCAGGTACATGATGCCGATTCGGTCGGAGATGAAGCGTACGACGCTGATGTCATGGGTAATGAACAGCATCGTCAGCTTCAATTCGCGTTGAAGATCGCGCAGCATGTTCAAGATTTGCGATTGAATCGAGACGTCGAGCGCGGACACGGGCTCGTCGCAGACGACGATTCTCGGATGGAGAATGAGCGCGCGGGCGAGGCCGAGCCGCTGACGCTGCCCGCCCGAGAATTCGTGCGGATACCGGAAGTAATGCTCCGGCTGCAAGCCGACGACCTGCAGGATGCGGAACACCTCCTGCTGTCTCTGCTCGCGATCGCCGATCCCATGAATGACGAGCGCTTCTTCCAGGATGCGCCCGACGCGCTTGCGAGGGTTAAGCGAGGAGTAGGGATCCTGGAACACGATCTGCAGCTCTCTGCGAAGCTTGCGCAATTCCTCCGGCTTTAGCTTGGCTAAGTCCTGATCGCGGTAACGGATCTCTCCGCTGGTTGCCGGCGTCAGCCCGAGGATGGCCCGTCCGGTCGTGCTCTTGCCCGACCCCGACTCGCCGACGAGGCCGTATGTCTCGCCCTCGTAGAGAGACAAAGAGACGTCATTCACGGCATGTACGTATTTCTTCGCCCCGAACAGGCGCCCGAACGATCCGTATACCGGGAACTTTTTGCTTAGAGAGGTCACTTCCAGTAGCGGTTTCTCTGCTGTATGATCAATCGCCATGGCCAACCGCCTCCCTTAATCCGTTACTGATCTCTTCATAATACCAGCACTTCAGACGATGTCCTTCCTCCGCCGTAGCGATCGGAGGTTCCTCGTTCCTGCACTTGTCATCCGCATAGGGACAACGAGTCGCGAAGCGGCAGCCTTGCGGCTTGTCGTTAAGAGAAGGAACCGTCCCCGCAATGATATGCAGCTTCTGCCGACGATCGCCGTCCATTCGCGGAATCGAGCGAATCAGCCCCTGGGTATAAGGGTGAAGAGGGTTCGCGAACAGCTGCGCCGTCGTCATCTCCTCGACGATCTGGCCGAGATACATGACTTTGACGCTTGTGCATATCTCGGATACAACTCCGAGATCGTGGGTGATGAACAGAACGCCCATGCCGAGCTTGCGGTTCAGCTCGACGATCAATTCGAGAATCTGCGCTTGTATCGTCACGTCCAGCGCCGTCGTCGGCTCGTCGGCGATGAGCAGCTGCGGCTCGCAGGCGAGCGCTATCGCGATCATGACCCGCTGCTGCATTCCTCCGGATAGCTGATGCGGATATTCATCCAATCGCTGCTCCGGGGAAGGAATGCCGGTCATCCTCAGCAGCTCCAGCGCCTTCTCCCGCGCTTCCCGGCGAGAGAGCCGCCGGTGCTGCCGAAGGCTCTCGGCGATCTGATCGCCGACCGTATAGACGGGATCGAGCGAAGTCAGCGGGTCTTGGAACACCATCGAGACGAGGTTGCCCCGAATCTTGCGCATTCTTGAGTTGGACAGCTGCAACAGATTCTCGCCGCCCAACCGAACTTCCCCTTCGTACGAGACGTCGTCGGCATAGTCGAGCAGCCGGATGATCGACTGGGACATGACGCTTTTGCCGCAGCCCGACTCGCCTACGATGCCGACGATCTCGCCGGGCTCCATCGAGAAGCTGACTCCGTCGACGGCGGTTACCCGGCCCCGTTCGGTATAGAAGTGAGTTCGGAGATTACGAACGTCCAATAACGGTGTCTGACTCATGAAGCAGCCCTCCTGGCTTTCTTGTTCCCTCTGCGCTTGGAGCGGGGGTCAAGGAAGTCGCGCAAGCCGTCCCCGAGCATGTTAAGGCTTAGCACGGACAAGATGAGCGCGATGCCGGGGAACGTAACCATCCACCATGCTTTGGAGATAACCGGCTTGCTCGCCTGCAGGATATTGCCCCAGCTAGGGGAGGGGGCGGGTATTCCGGCTCCTAGGAAGCTGAGAGCAGCCTCGGATAGAATCGCTTCGGCGAACACGAACGCCGCTTGAACGAGCAGGGGAGACAGCGTGTTCGGAACGATGTGAAGCCAGATGATGCGGGCGTTATTCGCTCCTTGCGCGCGGATCGCTTCGATATAAGCCTGCTCGCGGACGACAAGGGCGGCCGAACGAATCGTTCGTGCGATGCTGGGCGTGAATACGATCGTAAGGGCAATGATGACGTTGGTCGCGGAAGCGCCGAGCGTAGCCATTAACGCGATCGCCAACAGAATGCCGGGGAACGCGATCAGACCGTCGCAGATTCGCATCAGAATATGATCGAGAGACTTATAATAGGCCGCATATACTCCAATGATCAAACCGAGCAGGGAGGACAGCGCCGTAACGGTAAGGCCGATGCTCATCGAGACGCGGGCTCCATACAGGACGCGGGTCAACAGGTCGCGTCCGAACTCGTCCGTGCCGAGCCAATGCGCCGCGCTTGGCGGCTTCAGGCGGTCGAGGACCTTCATCGCGTACGGGTCGTATGGAGATAATAGCGGACCGATAAAGGCGACAAGTATGAGAACGCCGAGAATGATCGCTCCGATCATCAAGTCGTAGTTCGTTCGCAAGCGGAAGTAACTCAGCAGGCGCTGTTCCTTGCGGAGTTTGCGGCTCAGTTGGACGAACTGGCTTTTGGTTTGCGGTAGTTCCATCGGGAGCCCTCCTTTTACTTGCGGTCCAACCGTACTCGCGGATCTACCGCGCCATAAAGCAGGTCGACGATCAAATTGATGAGAACATAGAGGAGCGTGACAAACAGGACGACGCCTTGAATGACGGTGAAGTCGCGGCGCTCGATCGAATTGATGACGAGCTGCCCGATTCCGGGAATGTTGAAGATCGTCTCGATGATGACCGCGCCGGTCACGAGCGTTCCGAACGTTTGGCCGATGACCGTCAGGATCGGGATGAATGCGTTGCGAAGCGCATGCTTGAGCAGCACTTTCGTTTCCCGAAGCCCTTTGGAACGGACCGTCTTGATGAAGTTCAAATGAAGCACCTCGAGCACCGAAGAGCGAGTCATTCGCATGATGAGAGCGGCTTGTATCGTTCCGAGCGAGATGCCGGGGAGAATCAAATACCGGTAGTGCTGCCAGATTCCGTCCGCGAGCGGGGCATAACCGGCAATCGGGAGCCACTTGAGCTTTACCCCTACGAACAGCATAAGAAATAAGGCAAGCAAGAAGCCGGGCACGGCCATTCCGATGAGAGAGAAGCCGCGCAGCAGCTGGTCCAGCGCCGAGTCGCGCTTGTAGGCGGCGATGATGCCGAGCGGAATGGCCAGGAGCAGGGCGATCGCCTGCGCGACAATCGCCAGCGATAACGTCGGCCCCATATGTTCGGCTATCGCTTGTCCGACCGGCTGGTGAAGAAACAGAGAGTCGCCGAGATCGCCGCGGAACAGGCCGCCGACCCAATTCACGTACTGCTCGACGATCGGATGATCGAAGCCCATCGTTTGGTTTAGGGCGTCAACGTCAGCTTGGGTCGCTTCGAGCCCTAGGAACGCGGCGGATGGGTCGCCCGGCATGATGTGGATGAGCGCGAACGTCGCGATCGTGATAACCAGAAGCACAGGGATTAAGGACAGGATTCGTTTGACAATGTAGGCAAGCACCGGAAACCCCTCGTTTCAAAAAGAGAGGAGTGTTGCGGTTGAACCTGCAACACTCTTCTGGGATAGGCCTTATTTTCTAATGCGATTATTTAGCGACTTTCGCGTTCCAGACGACAGGCCCGACGAATTGGCTGAAGCCTTCTACCTTCTTGCTCGTCGCCACGACTTCGTTATAATGGCCGATGACCGCGGAGTAGGCATGTTCGTACAGGTAGCCTTGGAGTTTATCCCATTCCGCCTTCGCCGCCGCCGAATCCGTCGCCGAGCTGATCGTTGCGACCGATGCCTTCACTTGAGCGTCGTCCAAGCCGACCCAGCTTTGCGTGACGGCGAGCAGTTGAGGAGGGATTAATTGATAGCCGTTGCTTGTCACCATCAGGTTCCACTTGCTGTGCTCGTCCTTCGTCTTCAGGAATGTCGGGAAGTCCGAGCTCAGCACGTCTACGTTAAAGCCGACTTGCTTTAACTCTTCTTGAATAACAAGCGTCGCGGCATACATCTCGCTGTAATCCGGAGTGGTCAGCAACACGATCTTCTCGCCGTTATAGCCGGCTTCTTGCAGAAGCTGCTTCGCTTTCTCCTGATCGTTCTGGTTGTAATACTCGGAGCCGGCGGTCGAAGCCCACTGCGTCTGGCTCGGGTTCATGTAGCCCGGATCCAGCTTGTACAGATCGGGATTCGCGAAGCTTGCGAGCAGAATATCGTCCGCGTTCAATGCCGCGACGGCCGCTTGGCGCAGCTTCTCGTTCTTGAACGCGCCTTCGCTCGAATTCAGGAACGCGGTCAGAGTGCCGCCCGGATAAGAGGACAGGTTAACGCCGCTATCCGCAGACAATTCTTCGAAGTTCTCCGTCGGAATGCTGTCCGCGATGTCGTACTCGCCGGACTTGACCCCCGCGATGCGAGTCGCGTTGTCGGGGACGAAGTAGTAGTAAAGGTTAGGCGTCGCGGCTTCCTTCTTGCCGGCGAAGCCGCTCGGTTCTCCTTCGGGGCTAACGTAGTCTTCGTTGCGCACAAGGTGGATGTATTGGTCTTGCTTCCACTCCTGCAGCTTGTAAGGACCCGTACCGATATAATCCGTGATGCCTTCGGCCGGCGCGGAGTCGATGACTTCCTTCGGGAAGATCGCCGGGAAAGCCGCTTGCGCCGACAGCAGCACGAGCACGTCCGGATTCGGCTTCGCCAGCTTCAGTTCCACCGTGCCGGCATCCAAGGCGCTGAAGTTCGCTCCTTCGAGCAGGGCTTTCGCCCGGCTGGACGTCACGAGCCAGCGGTTCATCGAAGCGACTACGTCATCGCTCGTCAATTCTTTGCCATTATGGAACTTCACGCCTTGGCGCAGCTTGATCGTATAGGTAAGCCCGTCATCGCTCTTCGTGTACGATTCGGCCAGCACCGGAGTGGGCTCATAGTTCTCGTTTAAGGTAAACAACGTTTCGAAAATGTTGCCGGCGATATCAAGCGCAAGAGCCGACGCCGTCGTCGCGGAATCGAGAGTCGGCGGTTGTGCCGTGACGGCGACCTTCAGATCGTCCTTGTAGCTCGCCGCCGAAGCTTGCGAAGCGGCTGGAGAGCCGGATGCCGGCGAGCTTGCGCTTCCTCCGGCGTTCGATGAATTGTTGTTGCCGCATGCAACGGTGAACGCTAATGCGGCAATTGCCGAAAGACTTAGTCCTGTACGCCATTTCTTCATGTCTAGAATGCCCCCTCAAGATGTACGCATTAATTCCTATTGAATTAGTTGGTATTTTAATCCTAATGGATTAATCCCCGGGTGTCAACAACAAAACAACCTCGCTCCTTCGAAAGAAGGAACGAGGTTGTTTTGTTGTTTATTGGTCTTATATGGCTTCAGCTCTTCGCTTCCAGTCCGCGAAGGAAGTCGAGGGCGTCCTGCAGCGACGATACTTTGACCAGCTTAGGCTTCAGCTCCAGCTTCTTGACCGTCTCTTCGGCTTCCTTCCAGTTGCTGTAATCGCCCGATTCGACGTAAGGGACGAGGAAATAGTCCGCCTTCTCCCGATCGGCCGCCATCAGCTTATACTGGATGCCTCCGATCTGGCCGACCTTGCCGTCCGCCGCGATCGTGCCCGTACCGGCGATCTGATAGCCCTTGGAGAGGTCCTCTCCGGTCAGCTGAGCCACGATCTCCAGCGTCATCATCAGCCCGGCCGACGGACCGCCCGTGTCGTTGAAGTCGAACTTGACCGGATCCGGCACGGTTACCTTCACGACCGAATCGCGGTAGAAGCCGACGCCGGCCGCCCCCGTCGATTCCATCTCGATCAGCGGAACTTCAACGGAGAACTTCTTGTCGCCCCGCGTGCCGGCCAGCTTCACGACATCTCCGGGCTTCTTGTCGGCTAGAATCTTCGTGAAGGCTTCCGCGGTCTTCGCGTCTTGTCCGTCGATCGACGTGATGATGTCGCCCTCTTGAAGGCCGTGATCGCGCGCCTTGGTGTCATCGAGGAAAGCGCGTACGATGACGCCTTGCTCTTCGACTTTGATGACGGGATTATCCTTCCCGTAGATGGCCGTATAAGCGGCCATGAGAGCGGCGGCTTCGGAATTGTCCCGCATCCAGTACAGCAGGTTGCGATAGGCATCCAGATTGACCGTGCCGCCCGTTGCGGATTCCTGGGTCTTGATATCCATGCGGGGATTAAGGCGTGCATAAATAAGATCGAAAACATTCGGTTTGGAACGAGTCGATACGGTCGTGAACAGCAGCGCGCCCTTCTCATTCAGCTCATGTCCCGTTTGTACGCGCGGGTGGACAGGCTCCGCCGAGCCAGGGCCATAGATCACATAGGGCCACGTCCAATAATACGCGACAACGAAGACGACAGCGACGAAGGCTCCGGCAATGGCTGTCCAATTGCGTCTTATCCAATGCTTCCAAGCAGCCATCCGGGGCTCACCTCCGTTACCCATTATAACGCTTTCTATAGTTCCAAACAAAATTTTCCGGGGCGAACATGCAAAAAGAACGGCGGCGCGGGGAAGATCCCCGGCACCGCCATTTCTTCTTGATTCGAGTTCTGCATAACCTGCGCAAAGCTGCTCCGGCGTCGAAGGATGCCGGAGAGACTTATGCTTGAGCGGGCAGAATTATTGTTCAGCCAGCATCTGGCGCAGAACCGTCTGCAGGATGCCGCTGTTGCGGTAGTAGTCGACGTCGACCATCGAGTCCAGGCGAACGATAACCGGGAATTCGAAGGTGGAGCCGTCTTCGCGAGTAGCCGTTACCGTAACCGTCTGGCCAGGAACGACATCGTTGCTGAGGCCCGTGATATCGAACTTCTCGCGGCCCGTAATGCCGAGCGTCTTCCAGCTGGAGCCCGGTTGGAATTGCAGCGGCAGAACGCCCATGCCCACCAGGTTGGAACGGTGAATCCGTTCGAAGCTCTCCGCGATAACCGCCTTGACGCCGAGGAGGAACGTACCCTTGGCCGCCCAGTCGCGGGAGGAGCCGGTGCCGTATTCCTTGCCAGCGATGACGACGAGGTTCGTGCCGGAAGCTTGGTACTTCATCGACGCGTCGTAGATAGACATGACTTCGTTCGTAGGCAGGTAAGTCGTTACGCCGCCTTCGGTTCCCGGAGCCACTTGGTTGCGGATGCGGATGTTCGCGAACGTACCGCGCATCATGACTTCATGATGACCGCGACGGGAGCCGTAGGAGTTGAAGTCCTTCTTGTCGACGCCATGCTCGATCAGGTACTTGCCCGCAGGGCTGTCAGCCTTGATGTTGCCGGCAGGAGAGATGTGGTCGGTCGTAACCGAATCGCCCATCAGAGCCATAACGTTGGCGCTCTTGATGTCGACGATGTCGCCGGCTTCCGCGCCGAGGCCGGTGAAGAACGGAGGGTTCGCGATGTAAGTGGACTTCTCGTCCCACTCGTACAGGTCGCCCTTCGGTACCGGAATTTGGTTCCACTGCTCGTTCTGCGTGAACACGTTCTCGTACTTGGCGCGGAACATGTCAGGCGTAAGCGAAGCGCGAACCGCTTCTTGGATCTCGGCGTTCGTCGGCCAGATGTCCTTCAGGAAGACAGGCTGTCCGTCCGTGCCCGTGCCGATCGGCTCGTTCGCGAGGTCGATGTTGACCGTGCCCGCGAGAGCGTAAGCGACGACGAGCGGAGGAGAAGCCAGGTAGTTCGCCTTGACTTGAGCATGAACGCGGCCTTCGAAGTTCCGGTTGCCGGACAGGACGGCGGCGACGGTCAGGTCGTTATCGGCGATCGCTTGGCTGACTTCGTCCGGAAGCGGACCGGAGTTGCCGATGCAAGTCGCGCAGCCATAGCCGGCTACGTAGAAGCCAAGCTTCTCGAGGTACGGCAGCAGGCCGGACTTGGTCAGGTACTCGGTAACGACGAGCGAGCCTGGAGTCAGGGAGCTCTTCACGTATTCAGGCTTAACGAGACCCTTCTCGACAGCCTTCTTCGCGACCAGAGCGGCGCCCAGCATAACGCTTGGGTTCGACGTATTCGTACAGCTGGTGATAGCCGCGATAACGACTGCGCCCGTCTTCAGCTGGGTTTGCTTGCCGTTCTTGTGCTTAACGTCTGCCGAAGCCGCGATCTTCTCTTCGGACAGGCCGAACCCGCCCTTGTCGATCGGCGTGCGGATGATGCTGTTGAACTCTTCCTTCATGGAAGTCAGCTCGACGCGGTCTTGCGGACGCTTAGGACCGGCAAGGCTCGGTACGATCGTCGAGAGGTCGAGCTCGAGAACGTCGGTGAAGACCGGATCCGGAGTGTCGTCCGTACGGAACATGCCTTGAGCCTTGTAGTAAGATTCGACGAGCTCGATTTGGCTCTCTTCGCGGCCGGTCAGACGCATGTAGTTCAGCGTCTCGGAGTCGACAGGGAAGAAGCCGATCGTAGCGCCGTATTCCGGAGCCATGTTGGCTACCGTCGCGCGGTCAGCCAGGCTGATGTTCGACAGGCCGGAGCCGAAGAACTCGACGAACTTGCCGACAACTCCCTTCTTACGAAGGATTTGAGTTACCGTCAGAGCCAGGTCGGTCGCCGTAGCGCCTTCTGCCAGGCTGCCCGTCAGCTTGAAGCCGATGACTTCCGGCATAACGAAGTACAGAGGTTGGCCGAGCATGCCGGCTTCCGCTTCGATACCGCCGACGCCCCATCCGACAACGCCAAGGCCGTTGATCATCGTCGTGTGGGAGTCCGTGCCGACGAGGGAATCCGGATAAACTTCGGTTACGCCGTTCTTCGTCTTCGTTGCCGCGACGGAAGCGAGGTACTCCAGGTTAACCTGGTGAACGATACCCGTTGCCGGCGGAACCGCGCGGAAGTTGTCGAAGGCGGTTTGAGCCCAACGCAGGAAGCGATAGCGCTCTTCGTTGCGTTCGAACTCGATGTCCATATTGTATTTGAGCGCGTCCGGCGTGCCGAATGCGTCAACCATGACGGAGTGGTCGATAACGAGGTCAACCGGAACGAGCGGGTTGATGCGCTTCGGATCTCCGCCGGCTTGCTTTACGGTCTCGCGCATAGCCGCGAGGTCGACGACTACCGGTACGCCCGTGAAGTCTTGAAGCACGATACGAGCCGGAATGAACGGGATCTCCTTATCCTCGCGTCCATTCGCCCAGTTACCGAGTTGCTTGACATGCTCGAGCGTGATCGCGCGTCCGTCGAATTGACGAAGAGCGGCTTCGAGCAATACTTTGATCGAGAACGGCAGCTTGGATACAGGACCGAGTCCTTGCTGTTCCAGACCTTGCAGGTCATAGTACCGGTACGATTTGCCGGCGGCCTGCAGGGTTGCCTGAACCTGATACGGCAGGTTTGACAATTCAATCAGCCTCCTGATTGAGTTTCATTCTGTGAAACTCGATTTCAAAATCATTTCTCCACAAATAAGTATACCGTTTTGCGCGTTGTCCGTAAAGACGAAAATCGCCTCCAAACGCGGAAAAATAGGTCTGTTCGAACTTTATCCGAACTAGCATTCCACAATCGAACGCATCTCCATCCATTTAAGCAGCAAGAGGTTCGTTCGAAGCCGAATGGCAGGCATGAGTCCGCTCGGAAGGGCATAGGATGGAACCGACACCATCTGCGTTAAGCGGAGGGAGGAAGAGCGGTGGGGGACAAGGATAACGGTTGGAAAAAAGCGCTGGTTGAGTATGTGAACGTTCTGAACGGAGACGGGCTGACGGGACATTCGGAGCCTTACCGGGCGGTACCCGACGCCGAGCATCGGCTGCGCCTCTTGAAGCGGTCGCAGGCTATTGCCAAGCGGGAGGGCGGCTCCCGGATAAAGCCGATCCGCAGCGAGACGAGGGCGCGCCTGATCAGCAAGGAAGAGAAAGCGTCGGAGGCGACCTGCGTCGTTCGCTTTCACCTGCTTCGCTCCTACGAGCAGGATCATCTTCCATGGCTGGAGGAGAGGGCGGAGCAGGAACGCATCCGGTTCGTCCGGTCCGGCAGCCGGTGGCGAATCGACCGGATCGAACCCGTTGCGACGGAGAACTCGGCGGCCGAATGGCCTGGCGTCGAGGAGAGGGCGGATACGGAATCCGGATGGGGCAGGCGAACGGTCATTCCCTCGGTTCCGTACTTGAACCCGACCGCGACGAACTCGTTCAAGTCGAGAGTGCTCGCCGGAACGGGAGCCGGCCGCGGAGGCTGGGGAGAAGGCTGGTTCGACCCGTCGAAGAGAGGGATCGTTTACCGCCGGGAGGATGCCGTCGCCTATGCGGAACAATGGTGGGACGAGAGCAATCCTTCCTATGAGAAGTTCGAGGTGAATTGCACGAATTACGTGTCCCAGTGCATCTTTGCAGGGGGAGCACCGATGAACTATACTGGGAGAAGAGAATCGGGCTGGTGGTATAAGGGCATGGCGAACGGTCAGGAGCTATGGAGCTACAGCTGGGCTGTGGCGAACGCTCTGCAGACCTATCTGTCGCCTTCCCGAACCTATGGACTTCGGGCGCAACTCGTGGATTCGCCCCAGCAGCTCATGCTGGGCGACGTCATCTGCTACGATTGGGACGGGAACGGACGGTTTCAGCACAATACGATCGTCGTCGCGTTCACCCCGGACGGAATGCCGCTCGTGAATGCGAACACGGTGAGCAGCCGCCATCGCTATTGGGATTATCGGGATTCGTACGCCTGGACGGAGAGGACGCGTTACAAGTTCTTCCACATCGCCGACGAGTTTTGAACAAGGTCCGCCCCAGTACCGCATTACAATAGGAAGCTGCCGAGATGGCTGGAGGACAATCATGGGAGATAAAGTACGCGTCGGGCTGGTTTACGGGGGACGCTCCGGCGAACACGAGGTATCGCTGCAAACCGCGCTGGCGGTTCTGAAATCGTTCGATTACAGCAAGTATGAGCTTATTCCTTTCTATATTACGAAGACCGGGCAGTGGCGCTCGGGTCCTCTGCTTCAAGCTCCTCCTTCCGCGGTCGCCGAGCTGCAATTTAACGGAGCGGGAGCGGAAGGCGCCGATGGCGGCAGGGCCGCGGCGGCGGGCAGTACGCTGGCACCGCTGCTGCAAGGCATGTCGGAGCGCGCGCTAAACGAAGAAGGAGCGGCGGCCGACGGCAAATCAATAGACGTCATGTTCCCGCTGCTGCACGGCACCTTCGGGGAAGACGGAACGATTCAAGGCTTGTTCGAGATGGCGGGGCTTCCTTATGTGGGAGCAGGAGTGCTTGCCTCCGCCGTCGGCATGGACAAAGCCGCGATGAAGACGATGTTCGCCCAAGCGGGCTTGCCGCAGGTCGGCTATCGTTACTTCACCAGATACCAGTGGAATCGGGATCAGGAGGGCGAGCTGGCGGGTATCGAGGAATCGCTCGGCTACCCATGCTTCGTCAAGCCGGCCAATCTCGGCTCCAGCGTAGGCGTATCCAAGGCGCGCAACCGCTCCGAGCTGATCTCCGCCATTCAGGAAGCGCTGCGTTACGACCGCAAGGTCGTCGTCGAGGAATTCGTCGACGCACGCGAGATCGAAGTGAGCGTACTCGGCAACGACGATCCGAGGGCGTCCGTTCCGGGCGAGATCGTCAGTTCGGGCGAGTTCTACGATTACAAGGCGAAGTATATCGACGGCAAGTCGGTCATGGTCATTCCCGCGGAGATTCCGCCGGAGACGGCTCAGTCGATCCGCGAGATGGCCGTTCGCGCCTTCCTGTCGATCGACGGAAGCGGACTGTGCCGCGCCGACTTCTTCGTCAGAAGAAGCGACGGAGCGGTGTTCATCAACGAGGTCAACACGCTTCCGGGCTTCACCCCGTTCAGCATGTACCCGCTGATGTGGAAGGAATCGGGCGTCTCTTACGCGGAACTGCTGGATACGCTGATCCGCCTGGCGATCGAACGCTTCGAAGAGAAGCAGGCGATCGATTACGGCAGCGGACAATAAATGAAGAATGGAGCCGTCCCCCAAGTCGCCGACTTAGGGACGGCTTTTTAATTGGGATTCCTAGTCTCAAGCTTAGCCGTGCCTTCGGCCGCCGATGTTGCCGTACGACGCGATCTCAAGCCACCGCTCCTCTTCGCGCGACAAGCGAATGGATGGGCATTGCCCTTCCAATCGCTTGTCCGCGCGGTTTATAATAGCTTGTAAAAAGATCAGAACGGAGGGCATTCCATGGGTTTCCAAACGGAGTTCAATTCGGTGTGCAAGTTCAAGTCCGAACAGGAGTTGTATGAGCTTCTGGAGTACGGGCGAGGGAAAATGGTCAAGAAGAGCTTCCGCGTGTTCCCGACCGGGCAGAAGGTGATTGCCTACGCGCCTGACAACCAAGCGGTCGCCATCGTGCGCATCGTCGCTTCGATCGCCGAGATCAACTTCCAGGGCGAAGAGGTTACCGAGGTGGAGATGGAGTTGATCCGCCGCCTCACCGAAGAAGAAGCGCGCGTGCAGACGGCGCTTGCCCACGAGATGTTCTTCGGAGAACATTCCGGCAGCTAAGAGAGCCGCGGCGAGCTTTGGGGCACACTCTAGTTAGCATTATTCGGCTAATGGAGGGTCCTCATGATCGTACGCTTCGGCTTCGTCGCCATGTCAACCCAGCTAGAGAACGCATCCCCGTCCCGGACGATGACGATGGCGAGTTTCGCCAAACTCGACGACCGCGAGGCGGGGCTTCGTCGTTTGGAGCGGATCTCCGAGGAGAACCTCCGCAACACTCTCCGGCTGCTCAAGCATTGCAAATACATGGGAGTGAAGGTGTATCGCCTGACTTCCAAGCTGATCCCGCTGGCTACCCATGAGGCGTTGGCGGATTGGTCCCCTTACGAGACGCTCGCACCGGCTTTCGCGGAAGTGGGAGAATTCGCGAAGGAGAACGGAATGAGGCTCTCGTTCCACCCGGATCACTTCACCGTGCTGAGCACGCCTCGCGAGGAGGTGCTGGTCAAGTCGGTCATCGACCTCGAGCACCATGTGCGAATGCTGGAGCTGATGGGGCTGGACGAACGTGCTCTGTGCAACATTCATGTAGGGGGAAGCTACGGAGACAAAGATTCGGCGGGGAAAAGATTTCTGGCCAACTTCGCCTCGATGCCGGAGCGGATCCGTCGGCGGATCACCCTGGAGAACGACGATAAGACGTTCAATGCCGCGGAGACCCTAGCCATCAGCGAGGAGGCTGGAGCGCCGATGGTACTCGATATTCATCATCATCAGGTGAACAATGCCGGCGAATCGCCCGAGTCGTTATGGCCGCGAATCGTCCGGACATGGAGTCGTTTCAGCCCCGAGCAAGCCGGTGAGAAGAGCCTTCCGCCGAAGATTCATGTGTCCAGCCCGAAGAGCGCTAGCGACCCGAGAGGGCATGCCGATTACGTAGAGCTTGAGCCGCTGCTCCGCTTCCTGCTGGCCGTATCGGATGAGACGCCGGCTCTGGATGTCATGATCGAGGCTAAAAAGAAAGACGATGCGCTGCTAAAGCTCATGGAGGATCTGAGGGAGACGGAACGGAAAGGCGGCCCCGTACGGGTGTTGGACGGCGCCAGCATCGAGATCGCAGGTGGGTAAGAAAACAACCCCGCGCGGGGAATTAGTCTCGCCTGAGACTAACTCGCTTGCACGAAGCCCCCGAGCAGGAGAATTAGTCTCGCCTGAGACTAATTCGGTCGCGCGCAGTCCGCGATTAGGGGAATTAGTCTCGCCTGAGACTAACTCGGTTGCACGAAGCCCCCGAGTGGGAGAATTAGTCTCGCCTGAGACTAATTCGGTCGCACGCAGCCTCCGAGCGGAGGAGTTAGTCTCGCCTGAGACTAACTCGGTCGCGCGCAGTCCGCGATTAGGGGAATTAGTCTCGAATGAGACTAATTCGGTCGCACGCAGTCCGCGATTAGGGGAATTAGTCTCGAATGAGACTAATTCGGTCGCACGAAGCCCCCGAGAGGGGGAATTAGTCTCGCCTGAGACTAACTCGCTTGCACGAAGCCCCCGAGTGGGAGAATTAGTCTCGCCTGAGACTAACTCGGTCGCGCGCAGTCCGCGATTAGGGGAATTAGTCTCGCCTGAGACTAACTCGCTTGCACGAAGCCCCCGAGTGGGAGAATTAGTCTCGCCTGAGACTAATTCGGTCGCACGCAGTCCGCGATTAGGGGAATTAGTCTCGAATGTGACTAATTCGGTCGCACGCAGACTCCGAACGGAGGAATTAGTCTCGCCTGAGACTAACTCGGTCGCGCGCAGTCCGCGATTAAGGGAATTAGTCTCGCCTGAGACTAACTCGGTCGCCCCCGGTCCTCGAGCAGGGGATTTACGCCGAATAATAGAAGATTTTCACAAGATCAGGGGCGCATCGCCCTTCCCGATCTGCTACAATTGAAGCGAACCGCAGCCGAGAAGCTTGATGATAAAAGGAATGTGATGGGATAGTGGCTTGGCTTGTTCTTATGCTGATCGGAGCCGCTTCGGCGATCTTCGGAAGCATCGTCGGCTTCGGCGGGGGGATCGTCATCGTTCCATGCCTTCTGCTCCTAGGTCCTGCCTTGTTCGGCGAAGAGATCTCCTCGCAGACGGCTGTCGGTACATCGCTCGCCGTTCTGATCTTCACGGCGTTGACGTCGACCTGGACCTACAAGAAACAGAAGAAAGTGGATTGGGGAACGGGCTGGCTTTTCTTCGCCACGAGCGGAATCGCATCTATGGCGGGAGCGCAGGTCACGAACCTGATCCCGGAAGGCCCTTTCCAGCTGGCCTTCGGCCTGTTCATGCTCGCGATGTTCGGGCTTATGCTGGCGCGGGAGAGAATGAAGCCGATCCGGAAGCAATGGCCGATCCGCCGGACGTTCACGGACGGGACGGGCCATACATACGAATACGGCTACAGCTTGGCCTTGGCGCTGACGATCGGAGCTTGCGTCGGCTTGGCATCGGGACTGTTCGGAATCGGCGGGGGCTCCCTCTTCGTGCCTTTGATGGTGATTCTGTTTGGTTTTCCTCCCCATGTCGCGACGGCGACGTCCATGTTCGTCATTCTGCTCTCTTCCGTTCTGGGAAGCGGGGTTCATCTCTGGAACGGCAACGTGGACGGATGGATTTTCCTCGCGCTCGTTCCCGGGGCTTTGATCGGCGGAAGGCTGGGAGCGATCATCGCTTCGAGGCTGACCGGCAAGCAGCTGATGTGGCTTCTCAGGGCGACCTTGCTGGTGACGGCAATCTACTTGATCTACGAAGGGTCCGGGAATCTCTCGGAACATTAAGCGGCGCAATACGTAGAATAACAGGAACGGCGCAATCCGGCACTTATCCGATAACGAATTTACTATATAAATTAAGAAAGTGGGATGATGATGGAGGAGAAGGAAACGATAATCGGCAGCAAAAGCTTCACCGCCGTCGCGGTCAACTGCGCATCGAAGGCGGGTGAATGGATCAAGAGCCGCATGGGGCGGTTCGCGGAGCCGGATCTCAAATACTCGATGCACGACCTCGTGACGGAAGTGGACAAGGGATCGGAACGGCTGATCCGCAACTTGATCGGGACTCATTTTCCAACCCATTCCTTCCTCGGCGAAGAGGGAGTCGAGCCCGGGCCGGAAGCGTCCGCCCAGGCGCTGGAGCGGATGAGCGACGCGGAATACCTGTGGATCGTCGACCCGATCGACGGCACGACCAACTATGTGCACGGGTTCCCGTTCTTCTCGGTATCGATCGCGCTCGCCTATCGCGGACAGGTGATCGTTGGCGTGGTCTATGATCCTTCGAGAGACGAGCTGTTCGTTGCCGAGAGAGGCAAGGGAGCGTACGTTCACGGCAAGCGCATGAGCGTATCGAAGGAGCCGGCGCTGCGGCAGAGCCTGGTGGCGACGGGACTTCCCGCGGATCATGAGGCTTCGCTGCCTCGCAATCTGAAGCAGATTCAAGCTCTTGCGCCGCAAGTGCGCAACCTGAGGGTCGCCGGATCGGCCGCGCTTCATATGGCGTACGTAGCGGCGGGCCGGCTTAGCGGCTTCTGGGAGATCGGGCTGAATTCCTGGGATCTGGCCGCCGGCGCGCTTCTGATCGAGGAAGCGGGCGGCGTCGTGAGCGACCAGTCGGGCGAGCCTTATCATCTGGGAGTGCGCGACGTGCTGGCGAGCAACGGGCTTATCCACGACGAACTGAGGGCCGCGCTGGAGAAGGCCTAACGGCCGCTTCCGGCTGCCGTACATGATCCTAGGGAAGATCGACCATCCTAGGACCGGAAGGAGGCGGACAATTTGGACAGGCAGAAGGATGAGCATGAGCCATTGCTTGGACATCGGAAGTCCGAGACGGAGGAAAAGGAAGAGCTTGCGGCGTCGGATGCGGAGCGCGAGCTGGCCAGCCTGCTGACGGAAGGCGGGCTGGAGGATCGGAATGCGGAAGAGGAGGCGGTGGCGAAGCTGTCGCCGCGCTGGGAGGTTCGCATTCAGACCGAGAGAGACCCCGTCGCCGAAGAGACCGCGCTGTACCGCCGAATGGCCAAGGAAGTCGACGGGCGGTACGGAGATGAAGGCAAGTAGGCTGCCAATGGCCCAGCGGGTCGGATAACAACCCAATGATGGCGCCGACTTTTCCAAAAGTGCATAAATCTTGCGAAAATGCCACTGTTGCAAACCTACATTCTTTTATACAATGAAGGTTGACGACACGGAAGGAGTCGTTCTCTACGAGAGGACGACTCCTTTGCTGTCTATTGGCACAACGGCCGCCGGCCGATAGAGAGGGGTCTTCGCATGCCTAGGATCAATCTGTTCCGGAAGATCGTCATCATCCTGATCGCGATGCTGATCCCGATCGCCGGCCTCTATTATATGTCCAACCGCACGAGCACGGAGGTTCTGAGGGACGAGCTGAACAAGTCGAACACGAGCCAGCTGGATTTTTTCCAATCCCAAGTGAACGCGAACATCGATTCTATCTCGTTGTGGCCCAATCTGCTGATCCATGACCCCGATATCTCCGAGCTGAGAGACTCGCCGTCCCCGGACGGTCCGTATCTGGATTTGGAAGCGATAACATTGGTCAAGCGGATTCAGCAGAAGCTCAGCACCCAACAAAGCTCGATCAATTGGAAAAGCTCGCTCTACATCTATTCCCCTCATTGGGAACGGGTGATCACGGATACGGACGCGGTCAAGTACGACGTGGCTGAACTGAAATCGAGGATGAAGCCGGGTTGGCAGGTGAAGCCTCTAAGCTCAGGAACGGAAGGCGAGTATGAGTTTTCATTGCTGACCGCCTCTCCCTTCAGCGCCTTCAGGGACCCGGATAACGCGAATCTCATTATCGAGGTTCGTTTCCGCAGCAACAACATCGTCGGCATGCTGGACAACTTCAAGAGCGACAGCCGCCGCGATCCTTTCTTCTACAAGGAAGGGGTCGGCCTTATCTACAACAGCACGGCCGATCGAACGCTGGCGAAGGAGCTGGTGCAGAAGCTGGAGGGCGGGAGTCTGATGCAAGCCAGCAACCAGACGCTTTCGCTCGAAGGCGTGAAGTACCTTGTCAATACGAAGTGGTCGGAGACGACCGGCTGGTACCTGATCGACTTTATTCCTTATTCCGACGTGGTAGGGCCGATCGTGAAGTCGAACGTGCTTTTCTACTTCGCGGTGGCTTCGCTGCTCGTCATGGGCGTCGTTCTTGCCTACTTGCTCTATGCCCAGGTGCAGATACCGATGAAGAAGCTCGTGCAGAGCTTCCAGCGGCTGAAGCAGGAGGACTACTCCGTCCGCCTTGTGCCGAAGGGCAACGGGGAATTCAGCTACGTGTTCATGCGCTTCAATTCGATGGTGTCGCAGATTCAGGAGCTGTTCGACAAGGTCTACATGGAGAAAATCCATGTGCGGGAGGCGCGCCTCAAGCAGCTGCAATCCCAGATCAATCCGCACTTCTTCTATAATTGCTTCTCCTTCATATCCAGCATGGCGAAGCTGGAGAATTACAAGGCGATCGTTGCCATGTCGCAGAATCTAGCAAGCTATTACCGCTATACGACCAGGCAGGAACGAGATTACGTGAAGCTGTCCGAGGAACTGGATTTCGTAACGAGCTACTTGGAGATCCTGCACCTGCGAATGAGCCGGCTCAGCTTTACGGTCGATCTGCCATCCTGGCTTAGGCATATCGAGATACCGCCGCTGCTGATCCAGCCGCTTGTCGAGAACGCCGTGCTGCACGGAGTCGAGGGCAAGGCGGGGGAGGCTTCGATTCGGCTGACGGTCGCCGAAGAAGACGGGTTCGTGCGGATCCGGGTCGAGGATAACGGCAAGGGAATGACCGAGGCGGCGATGCGCTCGCTTCGGGAGAAGCTGACGCGGCCGATGGACGAGAGCATGGGCTGCGGCCTTTGGAACGTGAACCAGAGGTTGCTGCTTCGCTATGGGGAAGAGGCCGGGATGAAGATCGAGAGCTCGGAGCAAGGAGGCTTGCAGGTGACTCTCTTCTGGCCGGGAAGGACGACGAAGGAAATGGAGGGAACGGCATGATCGAGATTCTGCTTGTCGATGACGAGTCCTATGTGACGGAGAGTTTGAAGAAAACGATTCCTTGGGATTCGCTGAACGTCCGGAGCGTCTATACGGCCGCTTCCGCGATGGAAGCGATCGAGATCATGGAATCGCAGGCCGTGGATATTCTGGTGACGGATATCCGCATGCCGGAGATGGACGGATTGGAGCTGGCCGAGCTGACGGCCGAGAGATGGCCTCATGTTCGCCGCCTGCTGCTGACCGGCCATTCCGACTTCGATTATGCGAAGAAGGCGATTCAGCTTCAGGTGGCGGATTATATCCTGAAGCCGGTGGACGACGAGGAGTTCATGAAGAGCCTGCTGGCCGAGATCGACTCCTTGCAGGACGAGTGGAAGGCGGCGGATCGCTACCGCAAACTGCTGTACGACCGCAAGTCGGATGAAGGAGTGCTGAAGGAGCGGCTGATGAGCGACCTGCTGCTCGGACGGGCGATGTCCCGCCTCGCGATCGCGGACAAGCTGCGCCAATACGAGATTCCTCTTGCTCCCGATGCCCCTGCATTGATGATGCTTGTTCGTCTTGGAGGCCGCTTCGATGAATATGACAAGCACTCTTTGTCGCTGATGGAATATGCCGTCGGCAATATTGCGCAGGAGGTCATGGGCGACAGCTATCGGGTCTGGTCCAGCAAGGCGCCGCATGATTGCCTGGTGCTGCTCGTCTCCGTGAACCCGGACGGTCCTCTTGGCGGAGCGGTTCGCCCGCTTCGAGAAGAGATGGGGAGGCTGGCCGCGCAGGTCGGCAAGCAGGTTCGAACGTACCTGAAAGGCGACCTGTCCATCGTCCTGTCCCCTTGGTTCCTGTTCCCGGAAGGGCTGGCCGACGCCTACCGGAACGCGCTCGGTACGCTGTTCAGGCATGGCGGGACTCCGGAGACCTCCGTCCTTTTCCAAGAAGACTACCCTTCCGAACGATCCGCGGTCCGCTCGATCGAGTCGCTCTATCGTCCCCCTACCTTGATCCATCTGCTGGAGTCGAAGCAGTGGGACGGAGCCCGGGAGAAGATCGACGAGGTGTTCGGCTTCCTGGAGCTGGAGAAGGCATCCGTGACCCGGGAGCATCTCTACGAGGTTTACCTGAGCATGACGAACGCTTACTTGTATCTGGCGCATCGCCAAGGAGCGCTGGCGGAAGAGATTTATGCGGAAGGGTTCGACACCCGGGTCGACCAGAGTCTTATTCTGTCTCCGGATCGCATGCGGCGTTGGTCGCTCGACCTGTTGGAGAAGCTGAAGCTGAGCTTGTCCGATACGGATCCATACGCGCGCGGCCATCTGATCAAGCAGGTGCAGGAGCTGGTGACTCGAGAGATCGGAATGGACATCTCGGTGAAGACGATCGCGGAGAAGGTCTACCTGCACCCGGTCTATCTGTCCAAGGTCTACAAGAACGAGACGGGCGAGAGCTTGGGCGATTATATCATTCGGATTCGCATGGAGAAGGCTCTCTATCTGCTCAAGCACACGAACAAGAAAATCTACGAGATTACGACGGAGCTGGGCTATCAGAATCCCCAATATTTCAGCAAGATGTTCAAGAAGCAGTACGGAATGACGCCGAACGAGTACCGGGATTAACGCGTTCCGATCCCAATGAAGCGGTTGCATTGGTTGACAAAGGTGCAGAAATCTTCTATTCGTGTCATAGGTTCCCCCGAGAGCTATCCCTATAATTAGCCTTAGGAAAGCCAAACCAACCATAGGGGGAAAAACATGAAAGCGACCGCGCAAAAAAGCTTGCTCTCGGCTGCGGCACTCTTGCTGGCTGCAGCGGGGCTATCGGCTTGCTCCGGCAGCAACGACAACGCGAGCCCATCGGATTCTTCGAGCTCATCCGCTTCGAACAGTCCTTCCGCCTCCGCGTCGGAGCCGGCTCCGGCCGCATCGGAGAGCCCGTATAAGGAAAAGTACGATCCGCCTGTTACGATAACCACCGTATGGGGAGTCGATCCCGCCCTGAAATTCAAGAACGGAGAGACGATCGAGAATAACGTGGCGACCAAGTGGGCTCTCGATACGCTCGGCATCAAGATCGACTCGCTCTGGTCGGTAACGGACTCCAACAACGCGTTCGTCACCAAGATGCGCCTTGCGATGTCATCCAACCAGAAGCTCCCGGACGTCGTGACGATCGGGACCGGCGGGGATTACGACCAGCTGGCGCAGGACCTGATCGACACGGGCGCCTACCGCGAGGTCGGCTCCCTGTTCGACGAATACGCAAGCGACAAGTGGAAGGCCGCCATGGAGCTGGATCCGAACGTATGGAACCCGTATATCCGCGACGGCAAGAAGATCGGCATTCCGGTTCTGGATTATGCCTACAACCATGACTACCTGCTATGGATTCGCCAAGACTGGCTCGACAAGCTCCAACTCGAAGGGCCGAAGACGATGGACGACCTGGAGAAGATCATGGATGCGTTCAAGAACAACAACCCGGACGGCTTGAAGCCGGATAAAGTTACCCCGCTGTCGATCGGCTTCAAGATGACGATGAATACGTGGATGGGCGATCCGTCGTGGGTATTCGGCGCCTACGGCACGATTCCGGGGCAGTGGAACGTCGGAGCGGACGGCAATCTGGAGTGGGGCTCCATCAATTCGGGGTCCAAGCAGGCTCTGGAGAAGCTGAAGGAATGGCGTGACAAGGGCTACATTCCAAGCGAAGCGGCATTATGGGACGAGAACAAGACGGCCGAGCCGGCGGTCGCGGGCACGGCGGGCATCATCCCCGGCCCTTACTGGATGAGCGGCTGGCCGCTGCTGGACACCGCGAAGAACGTGCCGACGGCCGTCTGGAAGCCGTACGCGATTCCGACCGGACCGGATGGGAAGGCGGGACGCCACGGAACGAACTTCACCAGCGGCGTCACTCTGATCAACAAGGACTTCAAGCATCCGGAAGCTCTGTTCACCTACCAGAACTACCTGTTCGAGAACCTGGCCGATCCGGCGCCGGGAAGCCAGTGGGATGTCGGCGTGTTCAAGGGCTACGACTACGATCTGGACGCAAGCGGCAATCCGCTCTACATCGACCAGATCCCCGGCGGCGACGTCAACATCAACCGCTACTGGCTCGTGAAGGACGGAGCCCGGATTCCGGACGCGCAGATGAAGGCGCTGATGAACCTGGCCGACGGCAAGGAAGCGACGTCGCGCTTGGAGAAGGAAGTCAAGAACAACTACGGTCCGGAGACGCCGGCGGCGGCCAAGGTGCTGCTGTCTCAGCCGAATATCTCCTTCACCGACATGTTCACGGGTCCTGCGACTCCGACGATGAAGTCCAAGCAGGATTATCTCAAGAAGATCGAGCTGGAGACGTTCAACCAGATCATCTACGGCAAGAAGGACTCCTCGGCCTTCGACAAGTTCGTAGCGGACTGGAAGGCGGCCGGCGGCGACAAGATGACGCAAGAAGTGAACGAGTGGTACCAGACGACGAAGAAGTAAGAGGCGCGATCAGCGAACGCCCCGAGTCCCTTCCGCAAGGAAGGAGCTTGGGGCGTTTCTGTTTTCTGTTTTTGCTCGATAAGTAGTTGCAATAGTGCCATCAATGTTGGTTTTGAGTTCTACTGGAGCCTGGGAGGCCGTTGCTATAATTTTCTTATCTCATCCTAGGAGGCTGCAAGATGCGCTATCTCAGACGAACCTGGCCCTTCCATCTCATGCTGCTGCCGGCTCTTGCGCTGCTTATCGTCTTCAACTACATCCCGATCGGCGGGATCGTAATGGCGTTCCAGGACTACAAGCCGTGGCTGCATATCAGCGGCTCCCCGTGGATCGGCCTGGACAACTTCCGCCTGATGTTCGAGAGAGAAGACAGCATGCAGGTGATCTGGAACACGCTCCTCATCGCGTCGTTCAAGATCGTCTTTAATCTGTTGACGCCGTTCGCTTTCGCGATTCTCTTAAACGAGATCCGTCAGAAATACCTGAGCCGTTCCATTCAAACGCTGGTGTACCTGCCGCACTTTCTCTCCTGGGTCATCCTCGGCGGCATCCTCGTGGAATTCCTCTCGTCGGACGGCGGCTTCGTGAACCGCGTGCTCCACTGGATGTTCGGGATCAAGCCGATCTTCTTCCTCGGCGACGGCAACTGGTTCCGCTTCACCGTCGTCGTCTCGGACGTGTGGAAGGAGTTCGGGTACAACACGATCGTGTTCTTGGCCGCTCTGGCGGGCATCAATCCTTCTCTCTACGAAGCGGCAGAGGTGGATGGCGCAAGCCGCTGGGCTCAAACGAGATTCATTACGATTCCTTCGCTGATCCCGATGGCGATCGTCGTTGGGACGCTGGCGCTGGGCAAAATCCTCGACGCGGGCTTCGACCAAATCTTTAATCTTTACAACTCGATGGTCATGTCCAAGGGGGACATTATCGAGACGTTCGTTTACCGGACGGCTATCGTGGACGGGCAGTTCGGCTTCGCCACGGCGGTCGATACGCTCAAGTCGCTGGTCAGCATGATCCTGATCGTCATCTCGTACCGCCTCGCCTACAAGCTGGCCAACTATCGGGTGTTCTAAGGAGGAGGAAGCCATGTATCGCAAAACCGTACCTTATCGCATTTTCAACGTATTCAACACGGTCTTCCTCATCTGCGCGGCGCTTGCGTGCGTCATTCCGCTTATCCACGTTCTGGCGGTCTCGTTCAGCGCGAAGTCGGCGGCGGACGGCAACCTGGTCGGCCTCTGGCCGGTGGATTTCACCACGATCGCCTATGAGAAAACGATCAATAATTCCGTGTTCCTGCACTCGCTGTGGGTGTCCGTCAAGCGGACGGTCCTCGGCACCGCGGGCATTCTGGCCGTCGCTTGCCTGGCGGCATATCCGCTGTCGAAGGAGAATGCGCAATTCCGCGGCCGCTCGATCTACTCCTGGGTGTTCGTGTTCACGATGATTTTCAAAGGGGGGCTCGTTCCCTTCTACATCGTCATTCAGAACATTCGCCTGATGGACTCGTTCTGGGTGCTCGTCATCCCGGGACTCGTGAACGTGTGGCTGATCATCCTGCTCATGAACTTTTTCCGCGGCGTTCCCCGGGAATTGGAGGAGGCGGCGCTCATCGACGGTTCCGGCCACTTCGGCATCCTCTGGCGAATCTATCTTCCGGTCTCGCTGCCCGCGCTTGCGACCCTTGGGCTGTTCGCGATGGTGTGGCATTGGAATTCGTGGTTCGACGGCCTTCTGTACCTAAGCTCCAAGGAGGAGTACCCGCTCGCTTCCTTCCTGCAGACGGTTATCGTGTCTCGGGACTTCAGCTCGATGAGCTTCTCCAAGTACGAATTCGAGCTGCTCTCGCAGAAGACGATTAACGCGGCCCAGATTTTTATCGGCGCGCTTCCGGTGCTGATCGTGTATCCGTTCCTGCAGAGGTTTTTCGTGAAGGGCTTGGTTATGGGCTCGGTGAAGGAGTAAGCGCGACGTTCGGATTCGCGGGGAGCTTGTCCAGATTCGCAGGTACAAGCTCCTCTTCGTTTCAATTGATGATGTCAATGGGAGATGAGCAGAGGTGGATCAAGTGAAGAGATCATTCGTTTGGCGGAAAATGGTATGCGCTGTCATGGCGGCAGTTCTTCTGATAACGGGGGCTGCGGCGGCTTTAGGCACGGGGGCGAGGGAGGCGGACGCTGCGGGAGTGACGAATCTGGTCGTCAATCCGGGATTCGAGAATGGGCTGAGCGAGGACGGCATTCCCGTCGGCTGGGACTATAACGGCCCGACCGGGACGCTCAGCTTGGGAAGCGGCAATGGCAACGTTCATTCCGGCGCTGCTTCGGCAAGCTTCTGGAGCGGCTCGGATTACGAGTTTACGCTGACGCAGACGATCACGGGACTGGACGACGGGGAATACGTGCTCAAGGCTTGGGCATCCGGCAATGCCGGGAACGGGCCGATCGAGCTGTTCGCGGACGGCTTTGGCGGCGAACGGCTGAAGACGGATATCGTTAACGCGAATTGGGGAACGATCGCCCCATACACGGTGGGCTCGATCGAAGTGACGAACGGGCAAGCGACGATCGGGTTCTCCGTTGACGTCGCCGGGGGCTACTGGGGCTTCTTCGACGACGTGGAGTTCTATAAGGCAGACGAATCCGAGACGCCGGTCGTGCCCGACGAGTTCATCAAGGGCGCGGACATCTCGACGCTCCAATCGATCGAGGATGCCGGCGGGAAGTACTACGATAATGGGCAGGAGAAGGATCTGCTGGAGATTCTGAAGGACCATGGCGTGAACTACATTCGGCTTCGGATCTGGAATAATCCGGTGGAGGCCGGAGGCTCCGACGAACAAGGCCAGGGAGGCTATAATGATTTAGCCCATACGATCGAGATGGCGAAGCGGGTCAAGGAAGCGGGGTTGAAGCTGCTGCTCGACTTCCACTATTCGGACTTCTGGGCGGACCCGGGCAAGCAGGTTAAGCCGGCGGCTTGGGCTGATTTGGACTACGAGGGGTTGAAGCAAGCCGTATACGACTACACGGCGGATACGCTCGACGGACTGGCGGAGGAAGGCGCCTATCCGGACATGGTGCAGATCGGCAACGAGATCAACAACGGCATGCTGCTTCCGGACGGATCGACGAGCAACTACGATCAGCTCGCCGAACTGCTGAAGAGCGGCATCCAAGCGGTCCGGGACACGACGCCTGACGGGCAAACGACGAAGATCATGATCCATCTGGCGGAAGGCGGCAACAAAGGCAAGTTCCAGGATTTCTTCGACAACATCATTTCAAGAGGAGTGGACTTCGACGTCATCGGAGCGTCCTACTATCCTTTCTGGCATGGAACGCCGCAAGACCTTAAGACGAATCTCGACAGCTTGGCGAGTCGCTACGGCAAGCAGGTGGTCGTCGCCGAGAACTCGTACGGCTACACGCTGCAGGACGGGGACGGTTTCGCCAACTCCTTCACGCAGACCGCAGCGGAAGAGGCCGGATTCCCGGCAACCGTGGATGGACAGAAGGCGGAAGTGGAGACAGTGTTGAACACGGTGGCTCACGTACCGGACGGTCTTGGCCTCGGCGTGTTCTACTGGGAGCCGGCTTGGATCCCGGTTCCGAAGGACAGCGAAGGCGGTTATCAGGCTGGCTGGAAGAAAGGCGAGGGCAATGCTTGGGACAACCAGGCGATGTTCGACTTCCAGGGCAATGCCCTTCCTTCTCTCGACGCCTTCCAATTTGATAGGGATAATCTGCCGGCGGACGAAGCATTGTTCGCATACGCTCCGGAAGGAGTCACGATCGGCGTAAATAAGCCGGTGGAAGAAGCGGCTGAGGAGCTCCCGGCGACCGTTGACGTGCTGCATAACGACGGATCTGTCGTCGCGCAAGCAGTCGATTGGCAGCCGCTGGATGAAGATACGCTTTCCAACGTGGGCGACTTTACGCTGACGGGCGCGGTGGAAGGAACCGACTTCTCGACGCAGGTGACGGTTACCGTCTCGCCGCACCAGAATATACTCGTGAATCCCGGCTTCGAGACGGGCGACAACACGGGCTGGACTGTTGAAGGGACGGCTTCAACGGCGAGCGGGAAGCAGGCACTAGGCGACTCGTACAAGGGAAAGGGAGCGTTCAACTATTATTCGGCTGATAGCTTCGAGCTTACTTTGTCTCAAGAGTTAACGGACATCCCGAACGGCACTTATGTGCTCAAGAGCAAAGTGTCCGGAAGCGACGGCGGCGATGCTATCCATCTGTTTGCCATGACCGGGGAGGACGAATACGTCTCGGAACCTATCGTGAATGCCGGCTGGAAGGCATGGCAGGACGGCAGCATCACGGAGATTCAAGTCGCGAACAACTCGATCACGGTTGGATTGAGCATAGTCGGTACCCCGGGCGCGTGGGGATGGGTGGATAACTTCGAACTCTATCGCGATGTTGAACTGCCGGAATGGGGCGCTTCCAAAGAGCTTAAGGCGGCGCAGGCAACTTCGAATTCGATCAAGCTGAGCTGGAGCGGAGCGAGCCATCCGGAGCAGATCGCGGGCTATAAGATTTATAAGGATGGACAGCGGATCGCGTCCGTGGCGGGGACGGCATCGGAGTACACGGTGACCGGTCTTGCGGCGAACACGTCCTACCGCTTCAAGGTCGAAGCAAGCTATGACGCCGCCATTTGGACCTCGACGGGGCCGGAAGCGCTTCTCAAGACGAAAGCCTCTTCGACAACGACAAGTACGGGACCGACGGAGACGACGGAACCGCAGCTCCCGGCAGGCTTCGAGACTGTTCCGGCAACCGCGTTTAGCGGGTCGGGTGCGACGGTTACGTTCCAAGCGGCTGAGGGGACTACGTTCATTCAGCTTCCGGCGAATGTATCGCAATTGTTGAATGGGCGTTCGCTCACGCTGACGGCTGAAGGCGCGACTCTCGTTCTTCCGGCTTCCGTTCTAAAGCAACTGGAGGGCAAGCTGGCTGGGGACGGCGTCGTCACGGTACAGATGAAGCCGTTGGATACGAATTCGTTGAAGGAGCTGCAAGCGCAACTGGGGTCTCGAGCGGACATCGACTGGCTGAGCTCCGTCTATGACTTCAAGCTGACGATCGTTTCGAAGGACGGCGGCAGCGTGCAGGAGCTGAGCGAGTTTGCCGATCCGATCGAGCTTCGGGTCACGGCCGATCGGCCGTCCTCTACGGCGGGGATCTTCTACCTGAATTCGCGGAACGAGCCGGAGTACGTCGGCGGCAAGTGGGAGAACGGATTCTATTCGGCTAAGCTGAGCCATTTTAGCCGTTATGCGTTGCTGGATATCGACAAGTCGTTCGTCGATGTTCCGGAGAAGCACTGGGCTTATGAGGCTATTCGCTCGCTGGCGGCCAAACAATACGTGCAGGGAGTAACGGCGGACCGGTTCGAGCCGGGCCGCACGATCACCCGAGCCGAGTTCGCCGCGTTGCTGGCGAGGGCGCTTGGCCTTGAAGCCGGAGATCCTGCGGCATCCGGCTTCGCCGATGTGCCCGCGTCCGCCTGGTATGCGGCGGACGTGGCGGCGGCCGCCGAGCACGGCATCGTGGCCGGGCGCGGCGGGCAGCTGTTCGATCCGAGCGGGGAGATTACCCGCGAGGAGATGGCGGTCATGGCCTCGAAGGCAGCGGCGCTGCTGAGCGGCGGCGAGCCTGCGGCGACGGGAGGCGCGGCGGCTGTGTTCGCCGACGAGTCGCAGGTATCCGCTTGGGCGGCGAAGTATGTGCAAGCATCCGTGGCCTGGAAGCTGCTCCAAGGCGTAGGCGGCAACCGCTTCGCTCCGCAAGGGCACGCAACTCGCGCGGAAGCGGCTCAGCTCCTCGCCAACCTGCTTAAGCTGGCGAAGTAATACGGAAGGCGGCGAAGGGAGAGATCCCTTCGCCGCTTTTTGTTTGTTACGGCGGTGCTAGAGCGCCGAGATATTGCCGCAGGACACTATCTCCACCGTCGAGGTAGTGCTAGAGCGCCGAGATATTGCCGCAGGACACTAACTCGGCCACCGAAGCGGTGCCAGCACGCCGAGATGTTACCGTACGACACGATCTCCGCCACCGAAACGGTGCCGATACGCCGAGATGTTGCCGTAGGACACTATCTTGGTCGTCGAGGCGGTGCTGTAGCGCCGAGATGTTGCCGTAGGACACTATCTCGTCCGTCGAGACGGTGCTAGCACGCCGAGATGTAGTGTAGCTATAATCCCCCCCAATGGGGTGACCATGAGCACCCGAATTAGTCTCCACCGAGACTAATTCCGCCTCCCGGCCGACGAATACCCCCGAATTAGTCTCCACCGAAACTAACTCTCCGCCTCCCAGCAGACGTGTGCACTCGAATTAGTCTCCACCGAGACTAATTCCGCCACCAAGCCGACGAGCACCCCCGACTTAGTCTCCACTGAGACTAATTCCGCCTCCCGGCCGACGAACACGTCCGAGTTAGTCTCCACCGAGACTAATTCCGCTTCCCAGCAGACGTGTGCACTCGATTTAGTCTCCGCCGAGACTAACTCCGCCTCCCAGCAGACGTGTGCACTCGAATTAGTCTCCGCCGAGACTAATTCCGTCTCCCAACCGACGTGTGCACTCGACTTAGTCTCCACCGAGACTAATTCCGCCTCCCAGTAGACGTGTGCACTCGACTTAGTCTCCACCAACAGACGAACTCCTTCCTTTTCCCCAACCTCCCTTGCCAAAACATTAGAATGGTTACAATCGCGCCATATTCCCTCTATTAGAATGCGCTTACAATGTGCTTGGAGATCGAGCGTTTCTCGTTGTGCGCAAATCAATTCAAGGGAGGATTCGTGATGATCAAGAAAGTCGTTTCGGGATTGCTGGCTATGGTGCTTGCATTGGCTCTAGTCTGGACCCAAACGGCACAACCGCAGGTTACTGTGGCGGCGCCGACGTTCGCGAAGGGGGCGGACATCAGTTGGGTTCCCGGCATGGAGGCGCAGGGCTATAAGTGGAAAGACAAGAACGGCGTGCAGAGGGACATCATCGACATTCTGAAGAACGACTACCAGATCAACTCCGTCCGCATTCGGGTGTGGGTAAATCCTTCGAGCAGCTACACGAACGGCTACATGGACGCGAACCGCGCGGCGGCGCTCGCCCAACGGGCGAAGAATGCGGGACTCAGCGTGATGCTGACCCTCCATTACAGCGATTCCTGGGCGGATCCCGGGAAGCAGACGAAGCCGGCCGCATGGGCGAACTACACGTTCACCCAACTGATGGATGCCGTATGGAACTGGACCCGCTACGTAATGACGACCATGCAATCCTACGGCGTGACGCCGGATTGGGTGCAGATCGGCAACGAGACGAACAACGGGCTGTTATGGGATGACGGCAAGGCTTCCCTCAGCATGCAGAATTACGCTTGGCTCATCAACACGGGCAACAACGCGGTCAAGTCGATCAGCAGCTCGACCAAGACGATCGTGCATCTGTCGAACGGCTACGACAGCTCGCTCTTCACCTGGAACATCGGCGGGCTGATGGCGCAAGGAGCGACCTTCGACATCATCGGAATGTCTCTCTATCCGAGCACGTCCGACTGGTCGACGAAGGTGACTCAGACGATCAGCAACGCGAACAGCCTGATCTCCGCCTACGGCAAGCCGATCATGATCTCCGAGATCGGAATGGCGTACAACTCGCCTTCGACCGCCAAAAGCTTCATCTCGGATATCAAGACGAAGGTGCGCAACATCTCGAACGGCAAGGGGCTTGGCGTCTTCTATTGGGAACCGGAAGCGACGCCGGGCTACAATAGCGGCTATAACCTCGGCGCCTGGCAAGCCGACATGAAGCCGACGATCGCGCTGGAAGGATTCCTTAATTGAAGCGAACTAGTCTGAACGAAACGGAACCAGACTAGTAACCGAATCTAGCATGGATCGGGCGCTCGATCTCTCCGCATGAAGGTCAAAAAACCATTATCCCCTTGTTTCAGAATCGGCAGGCAGCTTAAGCCGTGTCGTCTTCTGAGCGGAAGGGATAATGGTTCTTTAGCATGGCTGAACGATCAGGTCTGCTGTTCGTTCTTCATATAAACGGTAACGGACGGGGATTGATAGGCGGCGAACCGGTCGAGAAGCGAACCCGGGGCGGTGTCGATCTGAAGGATAGGACGATGTTTCTCTTGCATGAACTGTTCCGAGAGCATGGTGTCGAAGAGAGAGGCGAGCGAATCGTAGTACCCGTTCACGTTGAGCAGGCCGCAAGGCTTCTTATGAAGGCCAAGCTGGGCCCAGGTGAAGATCTCGAAGAACTCTTCCATCGTGCCGGGACCGCCCGGCAGGGAGATGAAGCCGTCGGCGAGCTCGGCCATTTTGGCTTTTCTCTCGTGCATGGAGTCGACGACGATGAGCTCGGTGAGGCCCTTGTGCGCGATCTCGCGCTGCTGAAGGAAGCCGGGCAGAACGCCGATGACTTGGCCTCCTCCTTCAAGGACGGCGTCCGCGACAGCGCCCATGAGGCCGACGCAGGATCCCCCGTAGACGAGCGACAGCCCGCGGCGGGCGAGTTCGCTTCCCAACGCTTGAGCGGCCTCCTTGTAGACTGGCGACGCTCCGATGCTGGAGCCGCAGAAGACAGCGATTTTGTTCATCTGGTCAACCTCCCGTTGATTGGATTGGTCTTAGAGTTCGATTATACCTCCAGCTTCGCTCGCATAAAAGCGATGAACCGGGAAGCCTGGGGAACGAGGGAATCCTCTTCCCGATAAGCGAGGCTGATCGTGCGCGCCGGGATGGATCCGGGCAGGTCCCGGACCGCGAGCAAGCCTTCGGATGATTCTTTGATCACGCTGCGATAGGGAAGGATGCCGATTCCGATGCCATGCTTGACCGATTCTTTGATGGTCTCGATGGAGCCGAGCTCCATGCGGATGTTCCAACGCAGGCCGTTATTCCGGGCCCATCGTTCCGCCAGCTCGCGCGAAGTGGAGCCGGGCTCGTGAACGAGGAACGGCTCCATCCGCAGCTCCTCCACGGTAAGCGATCGGCGAGTGGCAAGCGGATGGCGGGGAGAGAGCACGAGCTTCAGCTCGTCGCTCGCAAGCCGAACGACATTCAGCCCGGGAACGGGCTCGTCGGGAAGGGAGACGACCGCCACGTCGATCTCGTAGCCGGCGAGCATGCCAAGCACCTCGCCGGCTTGCTTGACCGTCAAGAGAGGCAGCGTCTGCGGGTAAAGCTCCTGGAACTCCGCGAGGTACGCGGGGAGAAAATAAGTGGCGGGGGTGTAGCTCGCCCCGATCCGCAGCTTGCCCCGCCCCTGCTCCTTATAGTCGCGCATGAGCTGTTCGGCTTCCTCGACGAGCGTCGAGATTTTGCGCGCGTAGGGAAGCAGGCCCTCTCCCGCGAGAGTGAGCGTGAGCCTGCCAGCCTGCTTGCGGAACAGCTCGACCCCGAACGTCTCCTCCAGCTTCTTCAGATGGAAGCTGACCGTCGGCTGCTTCAGGCCGAGCTCCGCCGCGGCCTCGGTAATCGTCCGGCAGGCCGCTGTTTTCTCGAACACTCTCAATTGCTGCACGTTCATCGTGACTCCTCCATCGTATCGCCTATCTCGGGGCCTACTTTTCACAATATAGAATCTATCGATGAAATTATCAATATCCATAGAAGTTATTTAATTTACAATTATCATCCCGATTACAATCGAATGACAATCCCCCGGTAAATTGGATGTAGGTCATCCAAATACATGGGGGAGGTTCACAATGAACACTCGGAACACGACTATTCTGGCAGCCGCGGCGCTGCTCGGACTGACGGCGGTAGCATCGGCATGCGGCAATTCGAACAACAGCTCGAACTCGAACGCGGCAGCTTCTCCGGAACCGACGGTATCCGCATCGGCGCCGGCTTCGGAAGCGGCAAGCCCATCGGAGAGCGCTAGTTCTTCTACCTCTAACGGCAACGGCGAGACGCTGACGGTCTACCTGAACGACTTCGACGAGATCATCAAGCCTATGTTCGAGGAAGCAACCGGGTACAAGCTCGAGCTCGTAACCGGCAACGGAGCGGAGATCATGTCCCGGATCGAGGCCGAGAAGGGCAATCCGCACTGGGACGTCGTCTGGATGGACGCCATGCCTTCGATCGAAGGACTCGGCAAGTCCGGTCAGCTGCTGGAAGGATGGACCCCGGATAACGCGGCGAACCTGACGGACTTCGCGAAGCAGTTCGTGCCGGCTAACCAAGCCTACTATCCGACGGGCGCGCATGCGGCATCCGTTATCGTCTATAACACGAAGGAATTCGACGAAGCATCGGCTCCGAAGAGCTGGAAGGATCTCGCGGATCCGAAGTTCAAGGGAGTTATCGGCATGGCAGATCCTGCGGTCGCAGCGCCGGCTTATCCGTTCGTCGCTTGGTTCTTCCAAGATCAAGGCATGGACGGCGGCAAGTCCTACTTCGAGAGCGTGCTGAAGAACGGCGCTCACGTCTATCCGAAGAACCCGAATGTCGCCAGCGCTCTGACCGGGGGCGAGATCAAGGCAGCCGCTCTCCAGGAGAGCAATGCCTACTCCCTCAAGAACGGCGGCGAGCCGATCGGCATCGTCTGGCCGGAAGAAGGGGCTCCCGCCTCGGTTCGCGTGGCCGCGATCCAGAAGGATTCCAAGCACGCCGACGCGGCGAAGGCGTTCATCAACTTCCTGCTTGACCCGGCGACGCAGCAGAAGCTTGTCGACGAGGGCGAAGAAAGCTACTTCGAGCCGAGCGCGAAGGGCGCGACCGCCAAGCCGGACCGCGATCCGCACGCCAAGCTGGTCGCGGCGGATGCTCCTTGGGCCTCCGAGCATGAAGCCGAGATCAAGCAATGGTTCGCCGACAACTCGGTGAAATAATCGATGATCAACCGGATTTTCGCTTATGGGAACAGGACGGGCTGGCTGGTGCTGGCCGTCCTTGTTCTTCTTATTTTGCTGCCGCTTGCCGCCGTGATTATCCAGGTCCTGCTTCCGGGAGTGTTCTTCGGGAATTGGGAGCTTGGGGATTTATCTCTGCTGCTGGATGTATTCAAGAGGCCGCTTTGGTATCAATCCTTGAAGAACACCGTCCTGCTCGGTGTCGGAACGACGATCTTCGCAACGATTCTCGGAGGGGCTTTGGCGACCGTGCGGTCCCAATGGTCTTTTCCCGGGGCTAAGCTGCTGGACATGGCGGTCTGGCTGCTGATCATTACGCCTTCGTTTATTCTGGCCCAAGGCTGGGTCATGTTCGCGGCGTCGAGCGGCCTGGCGAAGCAATGGCTCGGCTGGGACTGGGTTCATTCCGCCGTGTTCACGCCCGTAGGACTCATCGCGATCATGTCGCTAAGCAAGTTTCCCTTTGCTTATTTGGCGGTGCATTCTGCTCTGGAATGGAAGGTCGACCGGCTGGGCGAGGCTGCCCGGCTCAACGGAGGCCGTCCGTGGACGGTGTGGCGCACGATTCAGATGCCGCTGCTGCTGCCCGCTTATTGCTCGGGAGCGATGCTCGTCTTCATGGATACGGTCGGGGATTTCGGCCTGCCGGCTTCGATCGCCGCGGTATTCCGGTTCCCGACGCTGCCTTATTCGATCTATTCGGCGTTATACACGTCCCCGATCCGCTTCGATATGGCGGGCGTGCTGTCGTTCTACCTGGTGCTCATGATCGCGCTCGCGATGAGCGTGCAATTCTACGTGCTGCGCAAGTCGCGCTTCGACTTCTTGAACTCGAGGGCGACAAGGTCGGAGCCGAGACAGCCAACGCGGGGAAAATGGGGCATGGCGGCGGGCAACGTCGTTCTGCTTCTTCTGGTGGCGGGCATTCCCTTTGGCTCCAACCTGATGACTTCGATCACCCGGTCGAACGGATCCGCCGGCGCTTCGTTTACCCTCGATCATTATCGCAAGCTGTTCGAGAACGGAGGCCAGCTGACGGGAGGGCTTGTACACTCGCTGGAGATCGCGGCGGGCGCGGCTCTTGTCGGCCTTCTCGTCGGGTTCTTCGTCTCTTATGTCCTGACCTTCTCGAGATTCGCGCTTAAGCAGACGGTGGACGTGATCTCCCTGATCTCGCTTGCCGTGCCGGGCGTCGTGCTCGGGATCGGCTATATTTTCATCTGGAACCAGGCCTGGCTGGAGAGAATCGGACTGCTGCTCTACGGAAAACCCGGCATTCTTATCTTGGCGAGCGTGGCGGGAGCGATACCGGTCATCACCCGGGTGCTTACCGGGGCGATGGCCAAGGTTCCGGCGGGCCTGCTGTCCGCCGCCCAGATGCAAGGCGCCGGGTTCGGCAGAAGGCTGGCGACCATCGTCGTTCCTCTGCTTCGTTCGGCGCTGGTGTCAGCGGGGCTGGCGGCGTTCGGAGCGGCGGTGTTTGACCTGGCGACGACCTCGATTCTGTTCCCGCCGAACTTCATGACGCTGCCGGTCGTGATCAACAAGGCATTCGAGGATCTGAAGTTCGGCTATGCGGCAGCGGCGACGCTGACGGGAGGGGGAGTCGTGATCGCGACGATCATGCTCTTCGAATGGCTGCTTAAGCCGAAGAAAATCAAGAGGGCAAGGAGCGACGCACGATGACGACGATATTGGAAGTGAACGGACTGCATAAAACGTTCGGTTCGCACGCGGCTCTCAAAGGAACCAGCTTCCGCGTGTCCGCCGGAGAGATCATCAGCGTGCTCGGACCGTCGGGCTGCGGCAAGTCGACGCTTCTGCAGCTGATCGCGGGGCTGCAGCAGCCGGACTCGGGAGAGATTCGGCTGCGCGGCGAAGTGGTGTCGTCGGCGTCGAAGCTCGTTGCGCCGGAGAAGCGCGGCATCAACATGGTGTTCCAGGATTACGCGCTGTGGCCGCATATGTCTCTGTTCGACAATGTCGCTTACGGACTGAAGCGGAGGAAGGCGAGCGCGGGCGACATTCGGAAGAAGGTCGGCGAGCTGCTCGCGCTGCTGCGGCTCGAAGGGCTGCAGGATCGGCTGCCGGCGCAGCTGTCCGGCGGACAGCAGCAGCGCGTGGCGATCGCGCGGGCGCTGGCGACGGAGCCGGACTTGCTCCTGCTCGACGAGCCGCTGTCGAACCTCGACATGCGACTGCGCGTCGAGATGAGAACCGAGATGGCGTATTTGTTCCGCAAGCTCGGGACGACGGTTTTCCACGTGACGCACGATCCGGAAGAAGCGTTCGCGATGGCGGATCGGCTCGTCATCATGCGGGGCGGGGCGATCGATCAGATCGATACGCCTGAGGCCTGCTACGGGCTGCCCGCCACGAAATCGGCAGCCTCCCTGCTGGGAGCCGCGAATCGGATGGCGGGGAGCTTCGAGGCGACCGCCTTCGGCGCGACGATCCGGGCGGGAGAAAGCTCGCTGCGCGGAACCGTGCCGGGCGAGGCTTGGAGCGGCAGCGAGCGCGGAGACGCGGTGGCTTTGTTCCGGCCGGAGGCGGCCTTATGGAGAGAGGATAGCTGGCAGGATAGCTGGCAGGCCGATTCCGTTTCGGTTCTTGGAAGCTGCTCGGTGACTTCGGAAGAGACGGCTGCGGGCGAAGAGGTCGCGGCTCCTCCGGGCGCATCGGGATATTCGGGAAATTCGGGTACTTCGGGTACTTCGGGAATTCAGGCTGCAGGGACGCATTCGGTTGCTAATCATATTCTCGTAGAGGTCGTCCATAGCTCGTTCGAGGGAAGCCGTTGGCGCGTGCTCGGCGAGACTCGCGCGGGGGAGAAGCTGACCTTTTTCCACGAAACAGCTCTTGCGATCGGGTCTCGCGGCTATCTCGAGATCGAATCCTCTCATGTCTATATCTATTCGGAGAAGGAAGAAAGGTAGATTCGCATGTCTCGCATCTTGGCGATATCGGATATTCACGGCCATGCGGAAGGAGCCCGCAAGCTGCTCCATGCGGCGGGCTACGTTCCCGGACGGGATGAGCTTTATCTTCTAGGCGACTTTATCGATTGGGATTCGCGCACCTGGCGGGCGCTTGCTTATATACGGCAGCTGGTTGCGGAGGGGGCGCGGGCTGTGCTCGGCAATATGGAGCGTTGGCTGCTCGACGCGGATGACGAAGAGCGGGCGGGAGCGGTATCGGCGGAGGAGCTGGAGTTCCTGCGCAAGACACCGCTCTATATCCGGCGCGCGCCTTATCTCTTCGTGCATGCCGGCATCCGTCCCGGCGTCGAGCTGGATCGGCAGGAAGCCTCCGACTTGATCGGAATCCGCAAGGACTTCTGGGGCGCCGACGGCCACTTGCCCTTCACGGTCGTGTTCGGCCACACGCCGACGAACAAGATCGGCGCCCCGGCCGGGGAGATCTGGCGCGGGCCGAACAAACTCGGCATCGACACGGGCGCCAAGCATGGCTGCCGCCTGACCTTGGCCGATCTGACCAACCGCAAGGCGTATTCCTGCTCCACGGATGACGCGGGCTTGGGGTTATACCGAGACCTTCGGCAAACTTCGTGGAAATAGATGAAGCAAAAAAAGAACCGTTATCCCTCTTGCTCAGGACTCGCGGCCGCTGCTTAGCGGATCGGCGATTCTGAGCGAATGGGATAGCGCTTCTTTGGTTTGTTTATCGGGTTATTGAACTTTGTTCAATAACGACATCCGATCACCCGCCTGTAGCCGAGTGCTGCCTGTCAAATGAGTACTAGTTACTCAACTAGCCCGCAACTAGCCGAGTGCTGCCTGTCAAATGAGTACTAGTTACTCAACTAACCAGCTGTTAACCACATGGTGCCTCTCAGTTGAGTAATAGTTACTCAAATAGCCCGCCACTAACCACATGCTACCTGTCAAATGAGTACTAGTTACTCAACTAGCCAGCTTTTAACCACATGGTGCCTCTCAGTTGAGTAATAGTTACTCAAATAGCCCGCCACTAGCCGTATGATGCCTCTCAATTGGCTCGGTACTGCAGCCGACGAGCAGAGTCACAAAGAGAAAAACCCGCCGTCCCCGACAGCGGAACCGCGCCGCGCGCACGTCAACAAGGCAATTGCGGTTGCAGTTCTGAGCGAATGGGACAGCGGGTTCTTACCCTTTTGATACGCTTGCGGCGAATTAACGAGCCATTGCCTTAAACGAAGCTTCGGCGGCTTCCAAGGTAGCGTCGATGTCGGCGTCGCTGTGGGCGGTGGTCAGGAACCAGGCTTCGTACTTGGACGGCGCCAGGTAGATGCCGCGCTCCAGCATCTCGCGGAAGAAGCGGGCGAATTGCTCGCCGTCGGTGTTCTGCGCGTCTTCGTAGTTCGTGACCGGGTGATCGCAGAAGTGGGTCGAGAACGCGCCGACGATCCGGTTGATCGTCAGCGGCACCCCATGGCGGGAGGCCGATTCGGCCAATCCCGCCGTCAAGCGAGCCGCCTGGGCGTCCATCTTCTCGTAGACGCCCGGGGCGGCCAGCACGTCGAGGCAGGCGATGCCCGCCGCGACGGAAGCCGGGTTGCCCGCCATCGTGCCGGCCTGATAGGCGGGACCGAGCGGCGCGACTTGCTCCATGACCTCGCGCCGTCCGCCGTAGGCGCCGATCGGCAGGCCGCCGCCGATGATCTTGCCGAGGGCGGTCAGGTCGGGCTCGATCGCCGCGCGGTCAGGGAAGGCGGCGAACGTCTGCGTCGTGCCGTAATGGAAGCGGAACGCCGTGATGACCTCGTCATAGATGACGAGGGCTCCGGCTTCGCGCGCCAGGCGGCAGACGTCTTCCAAGAAGCCCGGCTTCGGCATGACCATGCCGAAGTTGCCGACGATCGGCTCGACGAGCACGGCGGCGACGTCGTCGCCCCAGCGCTCGAGCGCCAGCTTCAGCCCGTCCGTCTCGTTGAACGGGACGGTGATGACCTCGCTGGCGATGCTGACCGGAATGCCCGCGCTGTCGGGAATGCCGAGCGTCGAGGGGCCGGAGCCTGCCGCGACGAGAACGAGGTCCGAGTGGCCGTGGTAGCAGCCGGCGAACTTGATGATCTTGGTACGCTTCGTCGCCGCTCGGGCGACGCGGATCGTCGTCATGACCGCTTCCGTGCCGGAGTTGACGAAGCGGACCTTGTCCAGCGAAGGAATGGCTTCCTTCAGCTTGCGGGCAAGGGTAATTTCCAGCTCCGTCGCCGTGCCGTACAGCGTGCCGTTCTGGGCGGCGCGAACGATGGCGTCGGTCACATGCGGATGGGCATGTCCGGTAATGATCGGGCCGAAAGCGGCCAGATAATCGATGTACTTGTTGCCGTCGGCGTCATAGAAGTAAGCGCCTTGAGCCCGTTCCATGAAGACGGGCGCTCCTCCGCCGACAGCTTTGAACGAACGGGACGGGCTGTTGACCCCGCCGACGATGTGCTGCTTCGCTTCCTCGTATAGTTGAGCGGATCTTACGCGTGGTTGCATATCGAATAGTTCCTCCTTGATCGGGCAGACGATAGAAGTTGATTGGGCCCGAGGATAAGGGGCACTAGCCCGAACGCCCTCGTCCCGGAATCTGTCCTTCCTCATCTTACACCTAATTTTCGCGAGAAGGTACTGCTTGGACGTATCCGTCCCCTCCATAGGACGATTCCGTTCCGTTGAAAGCACGATCCCGTCTCGATGGAATGCGCGCTCTTGTCCCGCCATAACGGCGTATCCCCATATCCGAGACGGACGGAATCATCCAATCCACCAATCCTCCAATCCACCAATCCTCCAATTTATCCAATCCTCGCCCTCCCCGGCACAGAGAAAGGACCGTCGCACTTCGACGGTCCCCGCGCATGACGCTTATTTCGTTGAAGAATCGGAAGCCGAAGCCGAACCGGAAGCGGAAGGCGATGGGGATGCTTCCGTCTGGTCCTTGTTCAGCACTTCCTGAACGTATCCCTTCAGGGCGTCTTCGTCCTTGACTCCCAGAACCGAAGCTCCACCGACGTCTTTCTCGGAGATGAGCTCCATTGGAGGAACTTGGGCGGAGCCCGCTTGGTGGGATTTGTAGCCGAGACTCGCGAGCTTCAGCATATCCGTACCAGACAGGTTGGTCTCGATGTACGGGCTGACGTCGCCGAGAATGTCCGGCAGCTTGACGAGGTTCCAGCCGCTCTTCAGCTTATCCGCTACCGCGCCGAGGAAGGCGCGTTGGCGTTCCGTACGCGTGAAGTCGGACATGGCGTCATGACGGAAGCGCACGTATTGCAGCGCGTGATCGCCGTCCAGATGCTGCTGGCCTTTCTTCAGGTCGATGTCGTACACATGGCCGTCCGCGGCGTCCGTGTAGTGCATATCCTTCTCGACATAGAAGTCCACGCCTCCGATCGCGTCGACCAGCTTGATGAACCCTTGGAAGTCGACGTAGACGTAATATTGGATGTCGAGACCGAGCAGGTTCCCGACCGTCTTCATCGCCAGGTTGGGACCGCCGAGCGTGATGGCCGTGTTGATCCGGTTGTCCTTGTAGCCGGGAATATCCACGTACGTGTCCCGCAGGATCGAGAACAGATGGGCTTTCTTCGTGACCGGATCGAACGAAGCGACCATCATCGAGTCGGAGCGGGCGACCTCGCCCTTGCGCAGCCCGCGCTCGTCTCCGCCCATCAGCAGGATGTTGACCCGTTCGGTTCCCGTCCAATCCGGCGGAAGCTCTTCCGGCTTGTCTTCGAATTGATTAAACCGGGATTCCTCCTTGGATTTATGGAAGCTCTCAGCCTGGTGGAACGCATTGTAAGTCCACCACGCCGCGGCGCCTATGACGATGACGATCAAGGCCAGAAGGGGATATACAATCCTTTTCCATTTCTTTTTTTTCATTGAAAATTAGTTCCTTTCGGTGATCGGGATAAGGAACGGCCCCCGCCGAAGTCCTCCGCTTGTCCTAATCGCAGTATGTTTAGCTTTATTAGAAGACATATTGTAGAATTATAAAGTTATGACGCGCATTGAAGCAAGATCTGTCACAAAAAGGAGAAAACTTTAACGAATGTTGGCAATCGACGTCCATCAGCTGCGGAAGCAGTTCAAAGTACAGAAGAACCGCGTCGGCGTCAAGGGAGCCCTGCTCGATCTGTTCAAGCGCGAGCATACCTTGGTGACCGCCGTGAAGGATATCAGCTTCCAGATTCCGCAAGGCGAGATCTGCGGATACATCGGAGAGAACGGAGCCGGCAAGTCGACCACCATCAAGATGCTGACGGGCATTCTCGTCCCGACCTCCGGCGATATCCGCGTGAACGGCTTCGTTCCGCATAAGGAACGGGAGGCGTTCGTGAAGGAGATCGGCGTCGTCTTCGGCCAGCGAAGCCAGCTGTGGTGGGACATCGGGGTTATCGAGTCCTTCCGGCTGCTGCGCAAGGTATACCGGGTGGGCGAGTCGGACTTCAATCGGCGACTCGATGAACTGGTCGAGACGCTGGATCTCTCCGAGCTGCTGAACCGGCCGGTGCGCAAGCTGAGCCTGGGGCAGCGGATGAGATGCGAGCTCGTGGCCGCCCTTCTCCACCAGCCGTCCATCCTGTTCCTAGACGAGCCGACGATCGGTCTTGATATTATGGTCAAAACCCAGATCCGCGATTTCCTCCAGAAAATCAACCGAGAGCTCGGAACGACCATTTTGCTGACCACCCACGATCTTCAGGACATCGACGCGCTCTGCTCCAGGGTTATTATGCTCGATGACGGCCATATCATCTACGACGGAGGCCTGGATGAGCTGAAGGACCGGTGGAGCAAAGGGCGCGAGATCGTGTTCCAGTTCACGGACGCCGTCTCCCTGGAACGGGTCCGGTCGTTGACGGACGGCTTGGACGTCCGTTGGACAGTCGAGAACGAGTGGACCGCCAAAGTGTGGATTCCCCGCGAGATGAACGTCTCCGACGTGCTGGCCCGGGTCGTGAGCTCGGCGGAGATCAGCGATATCAAGATTCTCGAGACGAACACGGACGAGATCGTTCGCGAGATTTACCGCACCGGAAGCTCGGATGCGGGGGAGGCCCTCCGTGGTTAGCGCTTATTTCGATTTCGTCCGCATCCGATTCCTGACGATGCTCGCTTATCGGATCAACTATTACAGCGGGATCGTCATTTATTGCATCAACATCGGCGCTTATTATTTCATGTGGAGAGCGATCTACGGCGATGCCGAGACGCTCGGAGGCTTCACGGTCGCGCAGATGACGACCTATATCGCCGTGTCCTGGATGGCGCGGGCGTTCTACTTCAATAACCTGGACCGCGAGATCTCGAACGAGATCCGGGACGGGAGCGTCGCCGTGCAGATGATGCGTCCGATCTCCTACTTATTGGTGAAGATGATGCAGGGGTTCGGAGAAGGAGCCTTCCGCATGCTGCTGCTCATGGTCCCTGGAATGATCGTCGCGACCCTGCTGTTCCCCGTCACCCTACCGACCGATCCGATGCGCTGGTTCGTCTTTTTCATCATGTTATGGTTCAGCTTCCTGATTAATACCCAGCTTAACCTTCTTACGGGCCTGTTCGCGTTCTTCGTGGAGAATAACGAGGGCTTGATGCGGATGAAGCGCGTGCTGATCGATCTGCTGTCGGGCGTGCTGCTGCCTCTGACGTTCTTCCCGGGCTGGGCGCGAACGATTCTGGAATGGCTTCCGTTCCAAGCGATCACGTACCTGCCGAGCTCGGTGTTTACCGGGCGGCTGAACGGCGTGGAAGTCTGGAATGCGCTGTACGTTCAGATGATCTGGTTCCTGGCGTTGATCGTTCCCATTCTGCTGATGTGGCGTTCGGCCCGCAAGCGGCTGTTCGTGCAGGGAGGGTGAGCGCAGGTGAAAATCCTTTTCTCGTTATCGCTTTTTCGGGAGTATATCGCCAATTACCTGAAGACGAAGCTGACGTACCGCGCCGACTTCTGGGTGGAAGTCGCGTCGGACCTGCTGTTCTCCGCGATGAACCTGATCTTTATCTTCGTCGTCTTCCAGCACACGCCGTCTCTCGGGGATTGGAGCGAAGCGGAGGTCGTGTTCGTCTACGGCTACTTCATGATTCCCTACGGCCTGTTCAGCACTTTCTCGAATCTATGGAACTTCGGGGAACGCTACATCATCAAGGGGGAGATGGACCGTATCCTGACCCGTCCGGCCGGATCGCTGACGCAGGTCATGCTGGAGAACGTGGATCCTCCGTCCCTGATCGGGTCTCTCGTCGGCATAGGAATCATGGCAACCTCTTGGTGGAAAATGGGGCTGACGTTCGAATGGTACGATCCTTTGGCGCTCCTCGCGCTCGTTCTCGGGTCGACTCTGGTTTATATGGGCATTTACACGGCGATCGCGGCGCTCTCCTTCTACTCGGACGCGCCGACCGGCATCACGCCGCTCATCTACAACATTCAGAATTATGGCCGGTATCCGGTCCAAATCTATAATAAAACCATTCGGTTCTTGCTCACCTGGCTTCTGCCGTTCGCGTTCGTCGGGGTGTATCCGGCTTCCTTCTTCCTGGAGGATCACCACGATCCGCTTATGGCATGGCTCACCCCGGCGGCGGGACTGATCGTCGGCGCGATCGGGCTGGCCGTGTGGACGCACGGGGTCAAGCGTTACCGGGGCGCCGGTTCTTGATTCGTTCTGGCAATGATAAACAGAAAGAAGTGAAGCATTCATGACGCAGGTTCAATTTGGACAAGCGGTTCCGGACTTCGCCCTGCCGTCGTCGACGGGAGAGGACGTTCGACTCCGCGATTATCGCGGCCGCAAGGTCATCGTTTATTTCTATCCGAAGGATATGACGACGAGCTGCACCCAGGAGGCATGCGACTTCCGCGACGCCTATCCCCGGTTCGAGGAGGCGGGCGCCGTCGTTCTGGGCATCAGCCCGGACCCGGTGAAGTCCCACCTGAAGTTCATCGGCAAGCATGAGCTGCCGTTCGTGCTGCTCTCCGATCCGGAGCATCAGGTCGCCGAGCTGTTCGGCGTATGGCAAGAGAAGAGCATGTACGGGAGAAAATACATGGGAATCGTGCGCTCGACCTTTTTGATCGACGAAGAGGGCAAGCTGGCCAAGGAATGGAGAGGCATTCGCGTGAAGGGGCATATCGCGGACGTGTTGGCCTCCGCTTCCCAGCAATAAGCGGCTTCTGCCGATTGCGGAACGACTGGGACTCGCCTTGACGCTTTAGAACGGGCAAAGATATAATTACTTCAATTGCAATGAATCCGCGAAACGGCGCGGGCCTGCCTCGGCAGGCCTGCGATCACGTTTTACCCTCAGGAGGCTCGGTTAGGACAGTGACTAATAACCCGCATGAAATGATCGTCGTACTGGACTTCGGCGGTCAATACAATCAGCTCATCGCCCGTCGGATTCGCGACCTTGGCGTGTACAGCGAGCTGCTGCCGTACAACACTTCCGCAGACAAGATTCGCGCTCTGAACCCGAAGGGGATCGTCTTCTCCGGCGGTCCGGCCAGCGTTTACGCCGAAGGAGCCCCTTCCGTCGATCCGGACGTTTATGAGCTCGGCGTTCCGATTCTGGGCATCTGCTACGGCATGCAGCTCATTACCCACCAGCAAGGAGGCAAGGTCGAGCCGGCAAGCAAGCGCGAATACGGCAAGTCGGACGTCGACTTCGTGGAAGGCAGCGCGCTCGTGCACGGTTTGGACAACCGTCAGACGGTATGGATGAGCCACGGGGACCATGTCACCGAGCTTCCGGCCGGCTTCAAGGTCGATGCCAGCACGCCTCATGCGCCGGTAGCGGCGATGAGCCATGCGGACCGCAAGCTGTACGCGGTTCAGTTCCACCCGGAAGTGCGCCACTCCGTTTACGGCAACGAGATGATCAAGAACTTCCTTTATAAGGTCTGCGATTGCAAGGGCGACTGGAGCATGACGTCCTTCATCGAAGACACGATCGAGGACATCCGCAAGCAGGTCGGCGACAAGAAGGTCCTGTGCGCCCTGTCCGGCGGCGTCGATTCCTCCGTCGTGGCTATCCTGCTTCATAAGGCCATCGGCGATCAATTGACCTGCATGTTCATCGACCACGGCCTTCTTCGCAAGGGCGAAGCCGAAGGCGTCATGGAGACGTTCGTCGGCAAGTTCGACATGAAGGTCGTCAAGATCGACGCTCGCGAGCGCTTCATGGGCAAGTTGCGCGGCGTTTCCGATCCGGAGCAGAAGCGCAAGATCATCGGCAACGAGTTCATCTACGTGTTCGATGAAGAGTCCGCCAAGTTCGACGACTTCGCCTTCCTCGCTCAAGGGACGCTGTATACGGACATCGTCGAGAGCGGCACGGCGACGGCTCAGACGATCAAGTCCCACCACAACGTCGGCGGCCTGCCGGAAGACATGAAGTTCGAGCTCGTCGAGCCGCTGAAGGCGCTGTTCAAGGACGAGGTTCGCAAGGTCGGCACCGAGTGCGGCCTGCCGGACGAGATCGTCTGGCGCCAGCCGTTCCCGGGTCCGGGCCTGGCTATCCGCGTTCTCGGCGAAGTGACGGAAGAGAAGCTGGAGATCGTTCGCGAATCCGACGCCATCCTGCGCGACGAGATCGCGAAAGCCGGTCTCGACCGCGAGATCTGGCAGTACTTCACCGCGCTCCCGAACATGAAGAGCGTAGGCGTCATGGGCGACGGACGCACGTACGACTACACCGTCGGCATCCGCGCCGTTACCTCCATCGACGGCATGACCGCCGACTGGGCCCGCATTCCGTGGGACGTGCTCGAGAAGATCTCGGTCCGCATCGTCAACGAGGTTAAGAACGTCAACCGGATCGTCTACGACGTGACGTCGAAGCCGCCTGCTACGATCGAGTGGGAATAAGATAGGACTGAATTATGGCATAACCGTCAGGACCGCTTCAAGGAGCGGTTTCTGGCGGTTTTTCGTAACGGAGAGTTAATCAGGGAGGTGCCGTTCATGACGCAGAAACACTTCCATTCCAACCCCGATCCGGAGAGCGAAGGGCCGTTCGACCTCTATGTGACCCACTGGGGCAAGGAGGACTGCGCGCCGCTTCACTCCTTCGGACCGGGCATCCGCGACGTATACAAGTTTCATTTTATCCATAAGGGGCAAGGGATCGTGAAGGTCGGAGGAGAGACTTATGCGCTCTCGGCCGGACAGGCCTTCGTGATCTATCCGAACGTCGTCATCTTCTATCAAGCGGACGAGCACGATCCTTGGACGTACTCGTATTGCGGATTCCGGGGGAACTTGGCGGAAGGGTGGATGGCTAGGACGAGCCTCGCTCCCGAGCAGCCGGTCTTCGCGATGGACCTGCAGGTGATGCCGTATCTCTACGAGCAATTGACGGAGACGCTTGCCCACGAGAGCAGCCGCGACCTTCGGTTGAATGCGGTCATGTACCGGTTCATGACGGCGCTGATCGAGACGCTGCCCGCCTGTCCCGCCGAGGAAGCGGGAGGGGCGAAGAAAGCAAACGTGTATGTGCATCGGGCGATGGAGTATATCCATGCCCATTACGCCGAATCTTTGTCGGTCGAGCAGCTCGCCTCCGATCTGGGGCTTGACCGGAAATACTTTTCCGCCATATTCAAAGAGGGCAGAGGGCTGCCTCCCCAGCAGTACTTGATGCAATACCGGATGCGCAAAGCCTGCGAGCTTCTTCGGGGCAGCACCTTCTCGGTGGGAGAGATCGCAAGGTCGGTCGGGTACGAGGATGCGCTGCTTTTCTCCAAAATGTTCAAGAAGTTCGCGGGAGCATCGCCGACGGAGTATCGGAATGGGGGACGTACTTTATCTGACATTATTCCATAAAGCCCTTCCATGCTGACATAGGCTTGTTCGGACTTGGAGACTATGATGAATGTATTCCAACTATGAGGAGGAACATTCATGGTTTATCAAGCAAGCGAGAGCAGGTACGACAACATGACATATAACCGCTCCGGCAAGAGCGGGCTGAAGCTTCCGGCGATCTCGCTGGGTCTCTGGCATAACTTCGGCGGCATTAACGTTTACGAGAATGCTAGGACGATGGTGCGCCGAGCCTTCGACTTGGGCATTACCCACTTCGATCTGGCGAACAACTATGGACCGCCTCCAGGTTCGGCGGAAGAAACGTTCGGCCAGCTGCTGAAGACCGACCTGGCCCCATACCGCCACGAGCTGATCGTCTCCACGAAGGCCGGCTATTACATGTGGCCGGGGCCATACGGAGAGTGGGGCTCGAAGAAGTATCTGGTGTCCAGCCTGGATCAAAGCCTGAAGCGGATGGGGCTCGACTACGTGGACATCTTCTATCACCACCGTCCGGATCCGGACACGCCGCTCGAAGAGACGATGGCGGCGCTCGACCTGATCGTTCGCCAAGGGAAGGCGCTTTACGTCGGCCTCTCGAACTACTCGGCGGAGCAGACGAAGGAAGCTTCGAAGATTCTGAAGAGCCTCGGCACGCCTTGCCTCATTCACCAGCCGAGCTACTCGATGATGAACCGCTGGATCGAGAACGGCCTGCAGGATGTTCTGGACGAAGAAGGAATCGGCTCCATCGCCTTCTCGCCGCTGAACCAAGGCATCCTGACGGATCGCTACCTGAACGGAGTCGCCGCGGATTCCCGCGCAGCGGGACCGAGCGTCTTCTTGAAGGCGGAAGGAATCAGCGAAGAGACGATCGCCAAGGTTCGCAAGCTGAACGACCTCGCGGCGGGCCGCGGCCAGAAGCTGTCGCAGATGGCGCTTGCCTGGGTGCTGCGCGGCGGACGCGTGACGTCCGCGCTGATCGGCGCGAGCAAGGTCAGCCAGATCGAGGATGCGGCAGGGGCAGTTCGCAACCTGGAGTTCACCAAAGAAGAGCTTGACCTGATCGACGGCATTCTTGCCGAATAAGCGCGATAGGGAAGACCCGAGGAGGGCCGGCGACAGCCAGCCATTCCTCGGGTCTTTATTTGGATTTTCCATAAAATGTGTACATTAACCTATGAAAAATAACTGTAAGCGGTGTCATCACGAATATTTTATCGAATAACCATAAAAAAGTTCGTTTTAACGATTGACGAATCAGTGCTTTGTACCTAAAATGATGATTGTTAATGAACGGAATCGAAGTTTTTCGTATAATCCCGGGAATAGGCTCGGGAGTTTCTACGAGGTCACCGCAAATGATCCGGCTACGAAAAGCAGAGAGCGATATCGGGGAGCGTCGTATCACATTCCCTCGGTATACCTTTGCGCGGATATGCGGAACCTAGGAGAGACATCTTCTGGGTTCTTTACTTTTTTATCGGAGCAAACCGTGTTCGATTCGAATCTTAAAGAGAAGGGGTTCTATGAGACATGCAACGATTCTTTAAGCTTAAAGAATTCGGCACCAACATTCGCACGGAGATCATGGCGGGGATCACGACCTTCATGACGATGGCGTACATTCTGGCAGTCAACCCGCTCGTACTCGGGCCTTCCGGACTGGACACCTACGGCATCTTCCTCGCAACGGCGCTTGCCGCGGGTATTTTCACGCTGGCGATGGGATTGTTCGTCAACTTCCCGGTAGCGCTGGCTCCAGGGATGGGGCTTAACGCATATTTTGCAACAACGGTTGTCGCTTCCCAAGCGACCGGCCATCCGATCAGCGCTTCGATGGCGCTCGCGGCCGTCTTCATGTCGGGGATTATCTTCCTGATCCTGACGGTCACGAAGGTTCGCCAGATGCTCGTCGTTGCCGTTCCGGACGGACTGAAGCATGCGATCACGGTCGGCGTCGGCTTGTTCATCGCTATTATCGGCCTGAAGACCAGCGGCCTGATGACGATCTCGCTTGACGCATTCGCGCGCGACTTCGCTCAAGGCAGCTATACGAACCTCGGCGGCAGCGAAACGGTTATCCACATGGGCGACCTGGCTGAACCGGGCGTATGGCTGACCATTCTCGGTCTAATTATTATCGGCGCCTTGATGGTGCTTCGCGTTCGCGGCGCTATCCTGTTCGGCATCCTGATCACGACGCTGATCGGCGCGATTCCCGGTGTCGACGTTGTCGACTTCGGCACGCTGAAGGGTCAAGATTGGGTTCCTGACTTCTCCAAGCTGAACTTCTGGGACTTCGACTTCGCAGATTTGTTCTCCACGGGTATCCTGACGGCTATCGCAACATTCACGTTCGTTGAATTGTTCGATACGTTCGGAACGCTGGTCGGCACGGCGAACCGCGCTGGCTTCTTGAAAAACAAGGAAGAAGGCAACAAGCGCATCGGTAAGGCCATGATCGTCGACTCCCTCGCCGTCAGCGGCGGCGCTATGCTCGGCACGAGCACGATGACCGCGTTCGTCGAGAGCTCCGCGGGCATCGCGGAAGGCGGCCGTACCGGTCTGACCTCCTCGACGACGGGCGTTCTGTTCCTGGTCTCCCTGTTCCTGGCTCCGATTGCGCTGCTCATCCCGACTCCGGCTACGAGCGCGGCTCTGATCATCGTCGGCGTCCTGATGATGCAATCCGTCAAGGAGATCGACTTCTCCGACCTGACGATCGGCATTCCGGCGTTCCTGACGGTGGCCATGATGCCTTTCACTTACAACATCGCCAACGGTATCTCGTTCGGTATCGTCTCCTACGTTATTCTTGCTACGCTGGCGAACCTGCGCGGCGAGAAGAAGCACAACGTTCACTGGCTGATGTGGATCCTGTTCGTCCTCGTTATCGCCCGCTACCTGTTCATCGGGTCGGAAGGCTAAGCAAGGCGCGCAAGATCGAAGCTGCCGTACATCCGCGCGAAGCGGCGCCAATTGGGTACTGGGTACCCAATTCGGCCGAACATCCGCGCGAAACGGCGCCAATTGGGTACTGGTTACTCAATTCGGCCAAACATCTGCTCGAAGCGGCGCCAATTGGGTACTGGGTACCCAATTCGGCCGAACATCCGCGCGAAGCGGCGCCAATTGGGTACTGGGTACCCAATTCGGCCGAACATCTGCGCGAAGCGGCGTCAATTGGGTACTGGGTACTCATCTCGGGCGAACATACGCACGTTGCGGCTCCATTTCGTTACACTGAGCATGGCTCACTTCCTCAAAGCGTTCTCTCTATCTCGATAGAGGGGGCGCTTTTTAACATGTTAAGTGCTCTGCCGAAAAGGAAAAACTCTGCCTTACTTTGTGGGGCGATCCCGTACTCCGCCGCACTTTGCGGCATCGTACGTGCTCACATGACCCGCCTTAAACGTGCCCTCCAACCTAGGACGGCGGGGAAGAAGAAGCAGACTGCCCACATGGTATGGAAAATGAGCTGGAAGGCGTAAGAAGGTAGTTAGAATGCCTATATGGTGCGGAAACTGAGCTGGCGGGCGTAAGAAGATAGTGAGACTGCCTACATGGGGAGGCATGAGGTTAGTTGGCGGAGGAAGGTAGTCAGACTACCCACATGGTGCGGAAAGCGAGTTAGCGGGCGGAAGAAGGTAGTCAGAATGCCTACATGGTGCGGAAACTGAGCTGGCGGGCGTAAGAAGATAGTGAGACTGCCTACATGGGGAGGCATGAGGTTAGTTGGCGGAGGAAGGTAGTCAGACTACCCACATGGTGCGGAAAGCGAGTTAGCGGGCGGAAGAAGGTAGTCAGACTGCCTACATGGTGCGGAAACTGAGCTGGCAGGCGTAAGAAGGTAGTTAGACTGTTCACATGGGATTCAACGCAAACAAATAAGCTTCCCCCTAGCTGTCGTGTTAGGGAGAAGCCTCAATTGCAATCTATTCGAACCGGAAGCTGGCAACCCGAACGTCGCGGCTCAGCTTCAGCCGGACGCCGACGATGCCGGCTGGAGCTGCGATCTCTCCGCCGATCGTTCTCCAGGCTTGCGTGCCGCCGGTCGCGATGATCTCGAGGCTGCCGATCGCCTCTTCGCCGTTCGGTCCGACGGCCGAGAGCTCGATCCGGCCTCCGCGCGGCGAAGAGACCTTCGCCTCGAAGCGGCCGACGCCGGCGCCGGCGAAGCTTGCGTCGCCGTAATACGCCCAAGCGCCGTCGCGCACGGCCGCGACGCTGCTGCCGCCCTGCCTGCATTCGTCGATGACGACGCCCTCGTAGTCGTCATAGTTGCAGGCGGCCGTCGGCAGGCGCGGATCGCGCGGAGGGACCGTCTCGCCGACAATCTCCAGCGAGGCTTCAAGCGCGATATCCTCGGAGGACCGGCCTACGCGAAGCTCCCACGTTCCGTTCTCCAGGCACCAGCGGTCGCGGGTCACGTCCCAGAACGCCAGCTCGGACGCCTTCACCGTGAAGGCCGTCTCGGCGCTCTCGCCTGCCGCCAGCTTGATGCGGCGGAAGCCGAGCAATTGCTTCAGCGGACGCTTGACCCGCGAGGCGCCGGCGGAGCCGTACAGCTGCACGACTTCTTCGCCCGCTTGGCTGCCGGCGTTGCGCACGGTCACGCGGACGGTGACTTCGCCGCCTTCCGACACGGAGGAGCGATCCAGCCGCAAGCCGCTGTACTCGAACGGAGAGTAAGTCAAGCCGTGACCGAACGGATAAAGCACGGGGCCTCGGAAGTAGCGGTACGTGCGTTCTCCCTTGATAATGTCGTAATCCATGAAGTCGGGCAGCTGGTCGACGCCTCGATACCAAGTCATATTGAGGCGGCCGGCCGGCGCATATTCGCCGAACAGGACGTCCGCGAGCGCGTTGCCGAGCTCCGGGCCCGCATGCGAGGTGTAGAGGATCGCCGGAACGTGCTCGTCGGCCCAATTGACGGCGAACGGGTAGCTGCCGACGATAACGACGATCGTGTTCGGGTTGGCCGCGCAGACTTCGCGGATGAGCCGTTCTTGCGCTTCCGGCAGCGTGATATCCGGGCGGTCGATCGTCTCCTTGCCGTTGATGAGCGGATGGTTGCCGACGAAGACGATGGCCGCATCCGCGCCGGTTGCCGCCGCAACGGCGTCTTGAATGCCGTCGTTGACGATGACGGTATCGAAGGCAACGGCACGCACCTTGCCCTTCGCTTCAGCCGCAGCCTTGCGTTCCTCCGGCGATCCAAGCGAAGAGAATTCGACGGCAAGCCGGGGATCGACGGTCAGCAAGCCCTCTTCGCCGATGCCGATTCGCGCGTTGTTCCAAGCGGCGAGGCTCAGCTTGCCCGTCTCCGGCTTGTCGATCAGCAGCGCTTCCTTGGTGAACCAGCCGAAAATCTCGTTCGAATCGGCGGTAACGTTCACGTCATCCTGCGTGGTCACGTACTTGCCCGTCGTCTCGGCGACGATCGAATGCGCCCGCCAGCCCCAGTCGGTCAGTTCGAACGTCTCGGCTCCTTCAGGGGATTCCAGCGTTGCCGCCAGCTTGCCGTCCGGACGAATGGCGACGAACTTGCCGTCCGCGGCCAGCTTGACGCGGTCGTTCCCGCTGGCGAAGGCCGCCTGCCCGGCCGCCGCTTCCAGCTTGGCCCGAATGGCTTGGAGGGGCGTGACGGCGTACGGGAGGTTGCCGCTGTACCAGTCGCGGTAAACGATGTCCGCCAGAGGGCCGACAACGGCGACTTTAGAAACGCGTTCAGCGTTAAGCGGAAGAGCGCCTCCGGCGTTCTTGAGCAGCACGACGTTCTTGCGGGCGGCTTCCGCCGCGACCGCCTTATGCTTATCCGATCCGATGACGTCTTCGCCGATGCCGGAATAAGGAACAAGCTCCTCCGGATCGAACTCGCCGAGGCGCATGCGGACGCGGAACGTGTTGCGCAGCGCGATGTCGAGATCGTTCTCCGTCAGCGTACCGTCCGCCAGGGCATCCTTGATCGCTTGCTTGGAGATCGGATGGTCGTCGGTAATGCTGTCGATCCCGCTTTTGATATTCGCCGCCACGGCGTCCTTATAGTTGTCGAAGTAGGCATGCTCGTTGACCGTTCCGAGCACGTCGCCCGCATCGCTGACGACGAAGCCGTTCATGCCCCATTCGCCCTTCACGATGCCGTTGACCTGCGGGTTCAGGTTGGCCGGCACGCCGTTGACCGAATTATAGGCGGTCATCATCGATTGCGCTCCGCCTTCCTTGAACGGAATCTCGAACGCCTTCAGGTAATATTCGCGCATGTTGCGAGGATCGATGCTGACCGAGCACACGCCGCGGTCGACCTCGTTGTTGTTGCCGATAAAATGCTTCAAGCTGGCCACGGCACGAAGGTAGAAGGGATGATCGCCTTGAATGCCTTGCGCCAGCGCGGCGGCCAGCTTGCCAGCCAACACTGGATCTTCCCCGTAGGCTTCCTCGTTGCGTCCCCATCTGGGGTCGCGTTCCATATCGACGGTCGGCGCCCACAGCGTGAGGCCGTTAAGGGCGGGATCGCGGCGGAAGAACCCGCGGGCCTCGGTGCCGATCGCTTCGCCGACTTGTCGAAGCATCTCTTCGTCCCACGTGCAGGCCAGGCCGACGGGCTGAGGGAAGTAGGTCGCCTCGCCGAGCCAGGCGATGCCGTGGGCGGCTTCGGTGCCGTGCTTGTACGGCTTTACGCCGAGGCGCGGCACCGAATCCTGGTATTGGCCCATCAGATTGATTTTCTCTTCTATCGTAAACCGGGATACCAGGTCGTTCACGCGGGTCTCGAGCGGGAGGTCGGGATTCTCAAAAGGGTAACGGTTCGATTCGTTCAAGACGGATGCCTCCTCCAAATTTATGCAAGCGCATTCAAAGTAAGTTCGCTAACGACCATTTTACTCTTTATCGCATAGAGGAAATACCCTCATTATTCAACCTAAAATCCGTGCAATTTCGGAGAAAGGGTTGCGCATATCGTCCGCTTTGCCCCAAAATAACGTATGGGTCAAAAGCTGTATGCGCTTACGCCATGGCGGCAGGGGAGGGTGAACGTGCTGCGCCGGTTGACATTGCTTTTAAACGATATGAAGCTGCGCAACAAGATGGTGCTCTCTTATATTCTGTTTTTTATATTGCCGTTCATTATCGTCGGGTTCTTCGTGGTGAGGGAATACCGGGATTCCGCCTTGTTAAAGGCAAAGGAACAGATAGAGAGCTCCATCGACCGGATCAAGATTCGGACGAACGAGACGCTAGACATCGCGATCAATCTGTCCAGCCGGTTAAGTCTCGACTCGGACATGGAGCAGATCGCGACGACGCGCTATCAGAATCGCAACGACGTCGTGGAAGCCTATCGGGACTTCACGACATTCCGGATGTTCCTGGATTTCAACCCGGAGATCTCGCAGATCAAGCTGTTCATGGACAATCCGACGCTGCTGAACAACTGGGAGTTCTTCCCCGTCGACGCGGCGCTGAAGAATACGTTCTGGTACCATTCCGCCCTGGAGCATAGCGGTCTGATCGGCTGGTATTACTTCCCCAATGAGACTCGCACCCGCGGCAACCTGCTCAGTCTCGTTCGCAGCGTCTATTTTCAAGAGGAACGATCCTTCGGCGTCCTCGCGGTGGACGTCAATACGGAATATTTGAATTCGATGCTCAGGCAGGAGAACGCCGATACGCTGCTGACCGACGAACAGGGCTTCGTCGTGGCCTCCAACCGGACGGGCATGACCGGCAAGCTGCTCAAAGATACGTCGTTAGGCGCGGAACTGTCGGATAAGGAGCCCGGATCGTACGAGATGACGATCGACGGAGTCGAATCGAAGGTCATTATCGACAAGCTGACGCCGGATAAGAGCTATTCCAGCCTCACGATCATAACGATCTACTCGGTGGACAGCATCGTCAAGGAAGCCAACCGAATCAACGTGCTCGGCGTTCAGGTCATTTCGATCTTCGTCGTGCTGTCGATCCTCATGATCTATTTTATTTTCGCGGTCATCACGAAGAGATTGCTCAAGTTCAGCCGGCAGATCAGCAAGGTATCGATGGGCAACTTCAACGCCGCGATCGCGGTGGACGGGAAGGACGAGATCGGGCAGATCTCCAGGCAGTTCAACCAGATGGTCGTGAACATTCGCGAGCTGATGGACGAGGTGACGGAATCCCACCAGCATGCCAGCGAGCTGGAACGCAAGCAGAACGAGATCAAGCTGAAGATGCTGGCCAGCCAGATCAATCCGCATTTTCTGTACAATGCCCTGGAATCCATCCGCATGAAGGCCCACCTGAACGGGGAGAAGGAGATCTCGCAGGCGGTCAAGATGCTGGGCAAGCTGCTCCGCAAGAACCTGGAGATCACCGGGCAGATGATTGCCTTGAAGGACGAGATGGAGATAAGCCGCGCTTACTTGGAGATCCAGAAGTTCAGGCATGAGGAGAGGCTGAATTACGAGCTTCGCCTAGAGCCGGGGACGGAGGAGATTCGCTTGCTGCCGCTGCTCGTTCAGCCTCTCGTGGAGAACTCGGTCGTTCACGGCTTGGAGCGAAGCACGGACAGCGGAACCGTGAAGATTAGCGCCCGAATCGACGGAGAGCATCTCGAAGTGGCGGTGGCGGATAACGGCATCGGCATGAGCGCGGATAAGCTGGAGCAGCTCAGACACGCCCTCGGGCAGCAAGAATCGGAGAGAATCGGGCTTCATAACGTTCATCAGAGGCTTCTCATGACATACGGGGAAGAGGCCGGTCTTCTTCTCGAGAGCGAACCGGGAGAAGGAACGACCATTCGTTTCCGGATCCCGTTGGAGGGATGATAGATGTACAAAGTATTGATCGTGGACGATGAACCGCTCATCCGCGAAGGACTGCGGACGATTATCGGGTGGGAGGAGCTGGGCTACGAGGTCGTCGGCAGCGCCGCGGAGGGGCTGGACGCCTTGGACAAGGTGGCCCAGCTTGCGCCGGACGTTCTGATCGTGGACGTCCGCATGCCGGGGATGGACGGCTTGACGCTCATTCGAACCTTGCAGGAGAGAATGAAGCCGTGCCCGCGCTTCCTTATCCTGAGCGGGCATGCCGACTTCGACTATGCTCGCCAGGCGCTCGCGATGAGAGCGGACGCTTACCTGCTCAAGCCGGTGGATGAGGACGAGCTGACCGACAATCTGGCGAAGCTTAAACAACGTCTGGACGCGGAGAACAGGGCGGCCAGGCAGATGGATAAGAGCCCGGAGCGGAGCCGGGATGAGCTTCTTGTCTCGCTGCTGACCGGGCGAGGGGCGAAGGGGGCGGAGGCGAACGCCCATCCGGCGTTTAGAGCTTCCTCCTACGAGGTCATCCTGCTTAAGCTCGAGAGCAGATTCGAGATCGATTCCGAGAAAAGCGACGTTATCAAGCGTCGGCTCATCGAGACGTACGAGGCATCGGACAAAGCGCTATTCTTCGCGATGGAACCTTATCTAGGGCTTGTCCTCAAGGACGGGCACGGAAGAGGCGCCGTCTATGACGGTCTCGAGGCCATCTGCCGGGAGAACGGGCTTGATCTGATCGCGGTAAGCGGGGGGCGGGTCGATTGTCTAAGCGAGCTGCGGCTTTCGTTCCGCCGCGCCCAGGAGCGGATGAGAGGAAGGTTCGCTCTGGAGGGCGGCCGGCTGCATGGCTGGGACGAGCAGGGCGCCTTCTACGCGCCGTCCGGAGCGGGCAAGGAGCTGCCGGAGGCGGAGTCGTACGCGGAACGGTTATTCCTCGCGCTCGACGTCGGCAACGAAGAAGCGGCCTGTGCCGCGCTGCGGGAGATGGGAGCCGCGATGCTGGAGGCCAACATGCCCGAGCAATCCCTCAAAGCGGGCTTCGTGCAAGCCGTCACCGCCGCGCTGAACAAGCTGGCCGCAAGCCGGCCCGAACGGCGGGCGAGATGCCAAGCGTTCGCGACGGAAGTTCTCGAGATCTATCCGGAATACCGCTATGCCGGAGCGCTCGAACGGTTGAACGGCTTGATCCGCGAAGCGGCGGCCGAGTTCCGGGACTACGGCGGGGACAAGCAGGTCCAGAGGATGATCGACGTCATTCGCCGGAATTACCAGGAGAACCTGAAGCTCGAGTCGCTCGCGGAAGTGTTTAATTACAACAGCTCTTATCTCGGCAAGCTGTTCAAGAACACGACGGGGGAATCGTTCAACACCTACCTCGACAAGGTAAGGATCGAGAAAGCGAAGGAACTGCTGCAGGACGGAATGAAGGTATATCAGGTCGCGGAGAGGGTCGGGTACTCCAACGTCGATTACTTCCACAGCAAATTCCGCAAGTACGTCGGAGCATCTCCTTCCTCCTATCGCAAGAAGTAGAGAGATTGGAAACCATCCGAGAGATTACCCGACTTTTTGGATATTGTCGAGCCGGCCAAGCGCATCCGCAGCGATGCGCTTTTTTATATAGTAACGATGATTGCGCTTTCACTGATTTTTATATGATTTTGCCCCGAATCTTTGAGGTATCGACCGGCATTCGATTCTCTTATCATTAAGGCATACAGCAAGGAGGGATAACCATATGAAAGCGATAACAGAGACAGGCGTCCCCGGAAGCCCGCCTCGGACCACCTCGAAGTGGAGCCGATTCTGGCGCATCGCCTTCCGCAACCGTTACTTGTATCTCATGTCTCTGCCATTCGTCGCCTGGGTGTTCCTGTTCAACTACTATCCTCTCTGGGGATGGCTGATGGCTTTCCAACGCTTCAAGCCGGGCAAGTCCATCTGGGAACAGAAATGGGTCGGCTTCGATCAATTCAAAACGTTATTCCAAGACGATATGTTCTACCAAGTGCTGCGCAACACGCTGGCCATGAGCGTCATGGGGCTCGTCGCCACCTTCGTCGTCCCGATCGTGTTCGCGATCATGATGAACGAAATGAAGGGCATGTTCTTCAAGCGATTCGTGCAAACGGTTTCGTATTTGCCGCACTTCGTCTCCTGGGCCGTCGTGACTAGCATCGTCACCCGAATGCTCTCGACCGATAACGGAGTCGTGAACGACATTCTGATGGGCCTCGGGTTCATCCACGAACCGATCCAGTTCATGGCCAAAGGCAACCTGTTCTGGGGCATCGTGACCGTGTCCGACGTCTGGAAGGAGACGGGCTGGAACGCGATCATCTACCTGGCGGCCATCGCCGGCATCGGACCGGAGCTCTACGAAGCGGCCAAAGTAGACGGCGCCAGCCGGCTTCGCCAAATCTGGCACATTACGATTCCGGGCATTCGAACGACGATTATCATTCTCCTGATCATGCAGATCGGGCATCTGGTCAGCATCGGATTCGAGAAGCAATTCCTGTTGGGCAACAATCTTGTCCGGGACTACTCCGACGTGCTCGATCTGTACTCGCTTCGATACGGGCTGCAGATGAGCCGCTATTCGTTCGGCGTCGCGGTCAATATTTTCACCTCGGTCGTCAGCTTGCTCCTGCTGTTCACCGCGAACGGCATCTTCAAGCGATTCACGAAAGAAAGCGTTATTTAAGGAGGGTGCCAGCCAGTGACAACCTATCGTATGCGTAAAGGCGCACCTTTGTCCGACCGTATCCTCGACTTCGTCATCATCGTCGCTCTGCTCGTCGCCACCGTCGTCACGCTGTATCCGTTCCTGAACGTGCTCGCTCTCTCGTTCAACGACTCGACGGACAGCGTGCGGGGCGGCATCTCGATCTTCCCGCGGGAATTCACGTGGGAGAACTACAAAGTCATCTTCTCGTTCTCCGGCCTTGCCACCGGCTTCAAGATCTCGGTGCTGCGCACGCTGGTCGGAACGGTTCTGGGACTCATCAGTTCCTCTATGCTCGCTTACACGCTGGCAAGGCCCGATTTTCAAGGACGCAGGTTCGTCTCGACCTTCCTGGCCATTACGATGTACGTCTCCGCAGGCCTGATCCCGATCTACATCCTGATCAAAGATCTTCACATGATGGGAACCTTCGCGGTATACGTTCTGCCCGGCATGATCAGCGCGTTCAACGTGTTCGTCATCCGTTCCTTCATGGACGGCATCCCGTATGCGCTTCAAGAGTCCGCGAAGATCGACGGGGCGAACGACTTCACGATCTACTGGCGAATCATCCTTCCGATGGCGAAGCCCGCCTTGGCGACGATCGCGCTGTTCCTTGCGGTCACCCAATGGAATACCTGGTTCGATACGTATCTATATAACGGATCGAGCGATCACCTGACCACGCTGCAATACGAATTGATGAAAGTGCTGCAGAGCACGTCGTCGGGCAACAACGGGGATTATCGCAACTCGAACATGACCCAGGTCATGGCGACGGTGTCCCCGGAATCGGTCAAGATGGCGATTACGATCTTCGTCACGATCCCGATCCTGCTCGTTTATCCGTTCCTGCAGCGCTACTTCGTCAAAGGCATGACGCTCGGAGCCGTGAAAGGATAATCTTTCCGGCCTCCGGCTCCTATCGGTATCAACGGGGGAACCTGTTATACGCATAAATGATTTGTTATTATTACACGGGAGGGTTTAACTAATGGCACAACAGAGAAAATGGCCGGTCGTCCTGATGTCGGCGACGCTTGTCGCCGGTTTGCTTGCGGGATGCGGCAACAAAAACGATAACAACGGCAGCAGCGCTTCCCCATCCGGATCCGCCAGCAGTTCCGCCAGCAACAGTCCGGAAGCATTGAAACCGCTTACTCTTAGCTTCTATAGCGAGGACCCAAGCCCTAACTGGACGAATATGCAAGACGACGTAGGCAAGGAGATTACGGCGAAGACAGGCATCACCCTAGACGCGGAGTTCGCCGTCGGCGATGCCGTTCAGAAGTCGGCCCTAATCGCGTCGAGCGGCAAGTACCCGGACCTCATCAGCCCTAAGACAAGCATCAGCAAGTTCGTCGACGCCGGCGCGGTCATCGACCTGACCGACCTGATCGACAAGTACGGCCCGAACATCAAGAAGGTGTACGGGGATCAGCTGAAGCGTCTTCGCTACAGCAACGACGACCATGCGATTTACGTTCTTCCCACCTACGATGGCGTAGGCAAGACGTACTTCAACGCCGGCGGCGGCTTCGAGCTGCAGCACCGCGTCGTCAAGGAGCTCGGCTATCCGCAGATCAAGACGCTGCAGGATTACGAGAACGCCATCAAGGCATATCTCGAGAAGCATCCGACCGACGAGAACGGCAACAAGAACATCGGCCTGACGCTGAACGCGGACGATTGGCATATGTACATCTCCGTCACGAACCCGGCCTTCCAGGCGACCGGCGGTTCCGACGACGGCGAATACCATATCACGGACGACGGCAAGACGGTGACCTACCACTTCCTGCGCCCGGAAGAGAAGGATTACTTCAAGTGGCTCAACCACATGAACGCGGAAGGCTTGCTCGATCCGGAGAGCTTCGTTCAGAAGTATGACCAATACAAGGCGAAGATCGCGACCGGCCGCGTGCTCGGCCTGATCGACCAAGACTGGGATTACGGCGACGGCGAGAACGCGCTCAAAGCCGAAGGCAAGTTCGACCAAGGCTATGCTCACTTCTCGGTTACGCTAAACGATACGATCAAGGACCGCACGTTCCAATCGACCGGCTTCATGGCCGGCAGCGGCGTCGCGATCTCCAAGACGAACCCGGACCCGATCCGCACGATCAAATTCCTGGACTACCTCGCTTCCGACGAAGGCCAGGTTCTCGTGAACTGGGGCATCGAGGGCAAGCATTACAACGTCGTGGATGGCAAGCGCGTCATTCCGGAGGACGTACAGAAAAAGAAGTACAACGACACGACGAACTTCGTTAAGGAGACCGGCCTGAGCAACGTCGGCGGCCTGTACCCGCTGCTCGCTCCTCACTATGGCGACGGCGTGAAGGATCCGTCCGGCAACTACTACACGACGGTGTTCCCGGATCAGATCGTCGCCGGCTTCAACGACGTCGAGAAGGAGACGCTCAAAGCCTATAACGCGACGACTTGGAAGGACCTGTTCCCGAACGAGAGCGAATTCCCGGTCAAGCCTTGGGGCGCCGCTTGGAACATTCCGATTCCGAGCGACAGCGAAATCACGGTTCTCGACGAGAAGCTGAAGACCATCACTTGGAAAATGATTCCGAAGGCGATCCTCGCCAAGCCGGAAGAGTTCGACGGCATCTGGGACGACTACGTCAAGCAGCTGGAGAAGGCCGGCGTCCACAAGGCGGAAGAGCTGCGCGCCCAAACGGTCGCGGACCGCGTGAAGCTGTGGAACGAATAAGGTAAGGCAAGGGAAGGGAAAACGTTTTACAAGTGGTATAATGAAGGGCAGAATCCGCTTGCGGATTCTGCCCTTCTACACATCAAAGGAGCGTAGGTAAAAGTGACGATCTATCGATTCAAAGAAGGCTTCTCCTGGGGAGCGGCGACCGCATCCTACCAGATTGAAGGCGCATATGACGAAGACGGCCGCGGCTTGTCCATCTGGGATACCTTCTCGCATACCCCGGGCAAGGTCAAGAACGGGGACAACGGCAACGTCGCTTGCGACAGCTATCACCGTTACGGGGAGGACGTAAAGCTGCTGAAGGAGCTTGGCGTCTCGACCTACCGCTTCTCGATCGCATGGCCCCGCATCTATCCGAAGGGCAGAGGAGAAGTAAACCGCCTCGGCTTGGACTATTACCACCGCCTGGTCGACGCGCTGCTCGAGAACGGAATCGAGCCGTTCTGCACGCTTTATCATTGGGATCTTCCGCAGGCGCTCGAAGACGAAGGCGGCTGGAACAACCGCGCGACGATCGACGCGTTCGTCGAGTTCGCGAAGACGATGTTCGACGAGTTCGGCGGCAAGATCAAGAAGTGGATCACGTTCAACGAGCCTTGGTGCAGCTCGTTCCTGTCGAACTATCTGGGCATTCACGCGCCGGGCAACACGGACCTGCAGCTTGCGACCAACATCGCCCATCATATTCTCGTCGCTCACGGCCGCACGGTAAGCCTGTTCCGGGAGCAAGGAAGGGAAGGCGTCATCGGCATCGCGCCGAACATGACTTGGGCCGTTCCTTACGGGCCCAGCGAAGAGGACCGCAAGGCCTGCTTGCGCAACATCCAGTGGACCGGCGATTGGTTCAAGGACCCGATCTTCTTCGGCAAGTACCCGGATGAGCTTCGGGAGTGCATCGAAGGCGCCGGAGTGACGATTCCGATCCTCGAAGGCGACATGGCGGCCATCCGGCAGCCGATCGACTTCCTCGGCCTTAACTATTATTCGGCGAGCATCAACCGCTACAACCCGGATGCCGGCCTCCTCAAGAGCGAGCCGATCGAATCGCATTACGTGAAGTCCGACATCGGCTGGCCGTACGACGCGGTCGGCTTCTACGACTCGCTGCGCTACGTGAAGGACAAATACGGCAACATTCCGATCTACATCACCGAGAACGGCGCCTGCATCAACGACGGCCCGGATCCAGACGGCCGGGTGCGCGACGACCGGCGCATCGATTATTACAAGCAGCACCTGATCAGCTTGTCCCGCGCGATCGACGCCGGCGTTAACGTAGTCGGCTACATGGCTTGGTCGCTGCTCGACAACTTCGAGTGGGCGGAAGGCTACGACATGCGCTTCGGCCTCGTCCACGTCGACTTCCGCACGCTGAAGAGAACGAAGAAGGACAGCTATTATTGGTACGAGAAGGTCGCCCGCAACAATTGGTTCGAAGTGAAGTAAGCGAGCTGGGCTGGAGAAGCTAGCTTAGGCAATTAACGGAGGAGCCGTTCCCGCGCGCGAGGGACGGCTCCTCCTTGTTACTCTCCTCTTCGGGTCGTCGTTCGGAAATGACAACCTTCAAGGCCTCCCCTTAGGGAATCCGGTACCACTGAAGTCTGCCTATGCGCGAAGGCCGGGAGAAGGAATGGGGCCGGAAAAAGAATAATAGGCGGAATCGCAAGCGGCAGAACGGGAAGAAGGAGGGCGGGTTATCGGAGGACTTGTCGAAAATTCTCTGTTCGCCGATCGGGAAAAGGCGAGTCCGTCCCGGTAAATCCGCATATTCCGAATATATCAAAAACCGAACATTCGTATTTTCACGTCAATTAAGCGTTCGCCTTTCGATTGACATCCATGTGAGGTTGGGGTAAACTTAGAACCGTAAAAAAGCGAATCCTGCTCGTATATAGTCGGGGATACGGCCCGATCGTCTCTACCCGGAAACCTTAAATTTTCGGACTACGAGCCCTAGCATTGGATAGCAGGCGGATATCGGGTGGGAAAGGCGGCGGAATGCCGGAATCCGATGTTGCGCCTTAGTGGCGTCCAGCGGGGCGAAAGTTGGAAATAAGGCAACCGCAAGAGAGAAGATGGGGTTGATGGGGAATACTGACAGTATACCCTATCGGCCTTTTTGTGTGTTTAGGAATGATTTTTGACGGGGGAAGGGTGAGAGTATGTCGGCAGTTGTCGGCGTCATCATGGGCAGCACGTCCGATTGGGAGACCATGAAGCGCGCATGCGACGTTCTGGATGAACTTAATATTTCCTATGAGAAGAAGGTTGTTTCGGCTCACCGGACACCCGATCTAATGTTTGAATATGCGGAAAATGCGGCAGCCCGAGGGCTCAAGGTTATTATCGCGGGAGCCGGAGGAGCCGCCCATCTGCCCGGCATGGTAGCGGCGAAGACGGTTCTTCCGGTAGTCGGAGTGCCCGTCAAGTCGCAAGCCTTGAACGGGCTTGATTCGTTGCTCTCCATCGTGCAGATGCCGGGAGGCATTCCGGTCGCGACGGTGGCGATCGGAACGGCGGGAGCGACGAACGCGGGGCTGCTGGCCGCGCAGATCATCGGCGCGTTCGATCCCGCCGTGCAGGAGAGGATCTCGGCTCGCCGGGATCGGATTACGGCGGAAGTGCTGGCGAACGGAGAGTTGGCATGAGCGATCAGTTCAAGCTTGTCGATCTCGGTTCGGCGGACGGCATGATCTGCGAGGATGGCTACTGCGTCCTGCCGGGGACGGCGGGAGAGGCAGCCAAGACCGCGTTGCCTGAACAGAAAGCGATCCTTCCGGGGGCTACGATCGGCATCCTTGGAGGAGGCCAGCTCGGCCGGATGCTGGCGCACTCGGGCAGCCGCTTGGGTTATAAGTTCGTGACGCTCGACCCGACTCCGGACTCTCCTTGCGGACAGACGGCTCAGCAGATCGTCGCGGGCTACGGCGACCGCGAAGCGGCGCGAGAGCTGGCTCAGCGATCGGACGTTATCACGTACGAGTTCGAGAACGTCGATTCGGACGTCGCCGCGATGCTGGAGCAGGAATCCTATGTGCCGCAAGGCAGCGCGCTTCTCCATACGACGCAGCATCGCCTGCGCGAGAAGAGAGCGATCGAGGCAGCGGGAGCTCGGGTTGCGCCTTATGCGGAAGTCGTTAGCTTGGACTCGCTCCGGGAAGCGGCGGCTTCGCTCGGCTTGCCGGCCGTGCTGAAGACGGCGACCGGGGGCTACGACGGCAAAGGCCAGTGGGTGCTCCGTTCGGAGGACGAGCTGGAGCCGGCTTGGCGGGAAGCGGAACGGGCGGGGACGGAGCTGGTGCTCGAGAAGTTCATCTCCTTCGAGAAGGAAATCTCGGTCATCGCGGCGCGCCGTCCTTCGGGCGAGATCCGAACGTTCCCTCCGGCCGAGAACGTTCATGTGGACAACATTCTTCACCTGTCGATCGTTCCCGCCCGGATCGGGGACGAGGTCCGAGCCGAAGCGGAACGGCTGGCGGTCTCAATCGCCGAGACGCTTGGCGCGGTCGGCCTGATCGCCGTCGAGATGTTCGTCGGAACGGACGGGACGCTTTACGTGAACGAGCTGGCTCCGCGTCCTCATAATTCCGGCCATTATACGATGGAAGCCAGCCGCACCTCGCAGTTCGAGCAGCACATCCGCGCGATCTGCGATCTGCCGCTCGGAGACACCTCGCTGCTGACGCCGGTCGTCATGGCGAACGTTCTCGGCGAGCACGTTCCTCCGCTGCTGGAGTGGATGAAGTCGCGGGATCCGGAAGCGGAACGCCTCGGCGTCGAGCCGAAGGTGCACTTGTACGGCAAGGCGGAAGCGAAGAACAAGCGCAAGATGGGTCACGTGAACGTGTTGGCTGACGATACGGAAGCCGCGCTCGCGTGGATTGCCCAATCGAATATATGGAGGGTTTGATTCTACAATGATCGATCGCTACAGCCGCCCGGAGATGCGGGCCATCTGGACTGAAGAGAACAAATTCAAGGCTTGGCTGGAAGTCGAGCTTTGCGCCTGCGAAGCATGGGCCGAGCTCGGCCATATTCCGAAGGAAGACACGGTAGAGCTGCGCAAGAACGCGAAGTTCGATATCGATCGCATCTACGAGATCGAGCAGGAGACTCGCCACGACGTCATCGCCTTCACCCGCGCCGTCTCCGAGAGCCTTGGGCCGGAACGCAAGTGGGTCCACTACGGCATGACCTCGACGGACGTCGTCGACACGGCGCTCGGCTACCTGCTCAAGCAGGCGAACGAGATCCTCGAACGCGACCTGGTGAACTTCATCGAGATCGTTCGCGGCCAAGCCATTAAATATAAGAATACCCCGATGATGGGACGCACCCATGGCGTGCACGCCGAGCCGACGACCTTCGGCCTGAAGATGGCGCTGTGGCACGAAGAAATGAAGCGGAACCTCGAGAGATTCCGCCGCGCGGCCGACAACGTTCAATTCGGCAAAATGTCCGGCGCGGTCGGAACGTACGCGAACCTCGATCCGTTCGTCGAGCAGTTCGTCTGCGACAAGCTCGGCATCAAAGCGGCTCCGATCTCGACGCAGACGCTGCAGCGCGACCGCCACGCCGAATACATGGCGACGCTCGCCCTGATCGCGACCTCGCTCGACAAGTTCGCGACGGAGATCCGCGCGCTGCAGAAGAGCGAATTCCGCGAAGTCGAAGAGGCGTTCGCGAAGGGCCAGAAGGGCTCGTCCGCGATGCCGCACAAGCGCAACCCGATCGGCTGCGAGAACATCAGCGGCCTCTCCCGCGTCATCCGCGGCCATATGGTTACCGCGTACGAAGACGTAACGCTGTGGCATGAGCGCGATATCTCGCACTCCTCGGTCGAGCGCATCATCTTGCCGGACGCGACGATGCTGCTCAACTACATGCTGAACCGCTTCGGCAACATCGTGAAGAACCTGACGGTGTTCCCGGAGAACATGAAGCGCAACATGCGCAGCACGTACAACGTTCCGTTCTCGGGCCGCGTGATGACGAAGCTGATCGACAAGGGCTTCAGCCGCGAGCAGGCGTACGACACCGTGCAGCCGCGCGCGATGCAAGCTTGGGAAGAGCAGCGCGACTTCCGCGACATCGTCGCCTCCACGCCGGAGATCGCGAACGTTCTCTCCGCCGAGGAGATTGCCGATTGCTTCGACCCTAGCTGGCACCTGAAGCATGTCGACACGATCTTCGCCCGCCTTGGGCTGAACGAATAGAAGAGACGGCAAGGATGAATTCGGCGTCAGGCCGCTCTAACCCGACGACATCGGGTTGCAGAGCCGAAATGGCGCCGCGAAGCAGCTCTAACCCGATAGAATCGGGTTGCAGCGCCACAAACCGCAATCCAAGTAACCACCGCTTCACAAGGAGGCTGTCATGTCCACCGAAACGCTGTCCACCGCCGAAGGGCTAATCAAGGCCCCGCTTATCCATAAAGGCAAGGTTCGCGAGCTTTACGACTTGGGCGACAAGCTTCTGATCGTCGTCACCGACCGCATCTCCGCTTTCGATTATATCCTGGATCCTCCCGTGCCGAACAAGGGACAGGTGCTGAACGGGCTGAGCTCGTTCTGGTTCGAGAAGACGGCGGACCTGCTTCCGAATCACGTCGTCCACACCGACGTGAACCAGCTCGGCGACCTCGTCGCCGACAGCGACAAGCCGAAGCTCGCGGGCCGCGTCATGGTCTCGAAGAAGGCGAAGCGCATCGACATCGAATGCGTCGTTCGCGGCTACATCACCGGCGGCGGCTGGCGCCAATACCAGACGACCGGCGAAGTGAACGGCATCAAGCTGCCGGAAGGGCTGCGCAAGAACTCGAAGCTCGAGCAGCCGATCTTCACGCCGGCCGGCAAGAACGACGTCGGCCACGACGAGGACATCCCGTTCGGGGAGATGGCCCGCCGCGTCGGCGGGCAGCTGGCGGAGGACCTTCGCGATCTTAGTCTCCGGCTCTACTCCTTCGGCCGCGATTTCTGCGCGACGAAGGGAATCATCCTCGCGGATTGCAAATTCGAATTCGGACTTATCGATGGCGACATCATTCTGATCGACGAACTGTTCACCCCCGACTCCTCGCGTTTCTGGGCCGAAGAGAATTACAAGCTAGACGTCGAGATCGACAGCATGGACAAGGAACCCGTTCGCGCTTACCTCGCAGGCTCGGACTGGGACAAGAACAGCCCTCCGCCGAGATTGCCCGACGAGGTGGTGGCGGCGACTTCCGCCCGTTACCAGGAGATTTACCGCCGCTTGACGGAGACGAGCAACTAACCCTTTTCCTCGCAGCAGCACGCGCAAGTTCAGTTACGCCAATCCTTTTTCCCCTATAGGAGGAGAATTTAATCATGAAAGCAACGGTTTACGTAACGATCAAAGAGAACGTACTCGACCCTCAGGGCAACGCCGTTCAAGGCTCCCTTCAAACCCTCGGCTTCAATGAAGTCTCCAAGGTGCGCATCGGCAAGTATCTCGAGCTGCAGCTCGACACCACGGATCGCGCCGAAGCGGAGAAGCAAGTCAAGGCGATGTGCGAGAAGCTTCTGGCCAACACCGTCGTCGAAGACTACCGCTTCGAATTGGAGGGCTGAGACCTCATGAAATTCGCGGTTCTCGTGTTCCCGGGCTCCAACTGCGACATCGACATGCTCAAGGCGGTCGAGGACGTTCTGCAGCAGCCCGTCGATTACGTGTGGTATACGTCCACCGACCTGTCCCAATATGATGCGATTCTCGTTCCGGGGGGCTTCTCCTACGGCGACTACCTGCGCTGCGGCGCGATGGCCCAGCTCGCTCCGGTCATGCAAGAAGTCCGCAAGGCGGCCGAAGAAGGCAAGTTCGTTCTCGGCGTCTGCAACGGGTTCCAGATTCTGACGGAAGCGGGTCTCCTCCCGGGAGCCCTCATCCGCAACAACTCCTTGAAGTTCCGCTGCCATCCGGTCGATCTCCGCGTCGAGAACGCAGGCACCGGCTTCACGAACGACTACGAGCAAGGCGAGGTCGTCCGCATCCCGATCGCGCACGGAGAAGGCAACTTCTACTGCGACGACGAGACCCTGGCTAATTTGAAAAAGAATAACCAGATCGTGTTCCGTTACGCGGGAGACAACCCGAACGGCTCCGTCGACAACATCGCGGGAATCTGCAACGAGAAGGGCAACGTCGTCGGCATGATGCCGCACCCGGAACGCGCGGTCAGCGAGCTGCTCGGCTCCAAGGACGGCGCCCGGATGTTCACGTCAGTACTCAACGCTTGGAGGGAACGCAATGGCGCAGCAAGTATCCGCTAAAGAACCGACGATCGAGCAGATCGCCGAGCAGAAAATATACAAGCAATTCGGCGTGTCCGATTCCGAATACGCCCTCATCTGCGAATTCATGGGCCGCAAGCCGAACTACACCGAGATCGGCGTTTTCAGCGTGATGTGGTCCGAGCACTGCGCGTACAAGAACTCGAAGCCGCTGCTGCGCCGCTTCCCGACGACGGGACCTCGCGTCCTCATGGGACCGGGCGAAGGCGCGGGCATCGTCGACATCGGCGACAACCAAGCCGTCGTGTTCAAGATCGAGTCGCACAACCACCCGTCCGCGGTCGAGCCTTACCAAGGCGCGGCAACCGGCGTCGGCGGCATCATCCGCGATATTTTCTCGATGGGCTCCCGTCCGATCGCGCTGCTTAACTCGCTGCGCTTCGGCAAGTTGGAGAACGACCGCGTGCGCTACCTGTTCGAGCATGTCGTCAGCGGCATCGCCGGCTACGGCAACTGCATCGGCATCCCGACCGTCGCGGGCGAAGTCATGTTCGACGAGTCGTACGAAGGCAACCCGCTCGTCAACGCGATGTGCGTCGGCCTGATCGATCACGACCAGATCCAGCGCGGCGTCGCCAAGGGCGTCGGCAACCCGGTGTTCTACGTCGGACCGGCGACGGGACGCGACGGCATCCACGGCGCGACGTTCGCTTCCGAGGACCTTACCGCGGAATCCGAAGCGAAGCGTTCGGCCGTCCAAGTCGGCGACCCGTTCATGGAGAAGCTCGTTATGGAAGCGACGCTTGAGCTGATCGCCTCCGGCATCGTGCTCGGCATTCAGGATATGGGCGCCGCAGGCCTCACCTGCTCCAGCGCGGAGATGGCTTCCAAGGCCGGCAACGGCATGGAGCTGTACCTCGACGAGGTTCCGCAGCGCGAAGAAGGCATGACCGCTTACGAGATGATGCTGTCCGAGTCCCAAGAGCGCATGCTGTTCGTCACCGAGCCTCAGCATGAAGCGCAAGCGAAGGCGATCTTCGAGCGTTGGGGCCTCCACTGCGCGAAGGTGGGCAAGGTAACCGACGACGGCCGCCTGCGCCTGTTCCACAAGGGCGAAGAAGTCGCCGACATGCCGGTCAAGGCGCTCGTCGACGACTGCCCGGTCTACAACAAGCCTTCGAAGGTGCCGGACTATTACCTGCAGAACGGTTCCGTCGATACGAACCGCTACGAGCAAGCGACCGACCTGACCGACGCGCTCAAAAAAGTGCTCGGTTCCCCGTCGCTCGCGAGCAAAGAGTGGGTATACAGCCAGTACGATTACCAGGTTCGCACTTCGACCGCGGTCGTTCCGGGCTCGGATGCCGCTGTCGTCACCATTCGCGGCACCCGCAAGGCGCTGGCGATGACGACGGACTGCAACGGCCGTTACGTCTATCTGGATCCGGAAGTCGGCGGACGCATCGCGGTAGCGGAAGCTGCCCGCAACATCGTCTGCTCCGGCGGCGAGCCGCTGGCGATCACGGACAACCTGAACTTCGGTTCCCCGGAGAAGCCGGAAGTGTTCTGGCAGATGGAGAAAGCGGTCGACGGCATGGCGGAAGCTTGCCGCTTCCTCGAAACGCCGGTTATCGGCGGCAACGTCTCCCTATACAACGAGAACGCGAAGGGCGCTATCTACCCGACGCCGGTCGTCGGCATGGTCGGCCTCGTTCACGATACGGATCACATCACGACTCAAGAGTTCAAAGCCGAAGGCGACGTCATCTTCCTGCTGGGCGAGACCAAGGCGGAGCTCGGCGGCAGCGAATTCCAATACGCCGTTCACGGCGTGACGGAAGGACGCCCTCCGGAGCTTGATCTGGCGACGGAACAACGCCTGCACAAGGCGGTTCTCGGCCTGATCCAGCAAGGGCTGGTCGCTTCTGCGCACGACCTCTCCGAGGGCGGCCTCGCGGCGGCGCTCGCGGAATCCGGCTTCGGACGCGGCCTCGGCGCGACGGTCGACTTCCAATCGAACCTGCGCCCGGACATCGCGCTGTTCAGCGAATCGCAATCCCGCATCCTGCTGTCGGTTAAGCCGGAGCAAGCGGACAAAGTCGCCTCTTCCCTGGAAGCGGCTGGCGTGCCGGCACAGCGTCTCGGAACGGTTGGCGGAGAGAGCCTGACGATCAAGATCAACGGACATACCGCCATTGCGGCGCCACTAAGCGAATTCCGCAAGGAATGGAAGGAAGCGATCCCATGCCGGATGAAGTGAAGTCCGGAAGTTCGATCCGGTCGGCCTACCCGCTGACCGGCTCGAACGCAAGCCTTGGAGGAGCGGCGGCTCCCTCCGAGGCCCGTTTCTGGACCGGCGACCACTACAACCAAGGTAACTTCCAGGAAGATATCTTCGACAAGGCGAAGGAAGAATGCGGAGTGTTCGGAGTATTCGGGCATTCCGACGCGGCGGGCCTTAGCTATTACGGCCTTCACGCTCTCCAGCACCGCGGCGAAGAAAGCTGCGGCATCTGCACCTCCGAGAACGGGGAATTCCATTTCCATCGCGGGATGGGCCTCGTGAAGGAAGTGTTCGACCGCGAGCGACTGGGCGCTCTTACCGGAGACCGCGCGATCGGCCACGTCCGTTACTCGACTTCCGGCTCCAGCCTGCTGGCCAACGCGCAGCCGCTCGTCTTCAAGTACCGCGACGGCGACCTGGCGGTCTGCACGAACGGCAACATCGTGAACGAGCCGGTCATCCGCCGCGAGCTGGAAGAGCAGGGCTCGATCTTCCAGACGTCCAGCGACACGGAAGTCATCGCCCACCTGATCGCCCGCTCGCCGAAGGACCTCGTCGAAGCGGTCAAGGACGCGTTCTCGCGCCTTATCGGCGGCTATGCCTTCCTGATCATGACGAAGGACCGCCTGATCGCGGCATGCGACCCGAACGGGTTCCGTCCTCTCGTCTTGGGCCGCCTTGGCGATGCCTATATCTTCGCTTCCGAGACGTGCGCGTTCGAGACGATCGGCGCGGAATACGTCCGCGACGTCGAGCCGGGCGAGATCCTTGTCCTCGACAAGGACGGCCTCCGCGAGGAGCGCTTCGCTCCGATGGAACGCCGCGCCGTCTGCGCGATGGAGTATATCTACTTCGCCCGTCCGGACAGCGATATCTATCAAGTGAACCTGCACTCCGCGCGCAAGCGGATGGGGCAGCAGCTCGCGCTCGAAGCGTTCGTCGACGCCGACATCGTGACCGGCGTTCCGGATTCGAGCATCTCCGCCGCGATCGGCTATGCGGAGCAGACGGGCATCCCTTATGAGCTTGGCCTCATCAAGAACAAATATACCGGACGGACGTTCATCCAGCCTTCCCAGGAGCTGCGCGAGAAGGGCGTCAAGATGAAGCTGTCCGCCGTGCGCAAGGTCGTCGAAGGCAAGCGCGTCGTGATGATCGACGATTCGATCGTTCGCGGCACGACGTCGCTTCGCATCGTCAACATGCTCCGGGAAGCGGGAGCGACGGAGGTTCATGTGCGAATCTCTTCTCCTCCTTTTATGAACCCTTGCTATTACGGAATCGACACGCCGAATCCGAACGACCTGATCGCCAATACGAAGTCGGTCGAAGAGATTCGCAAGGCGATCAACGCCGATTCGCTCTACTTCCTGAGCAAGAACGGGCTGATGGAAGCGGTAGGCGGGCACGAGGGCGAGAAGAATCGCGGCCTGTGCCTGAGCTGCTTCGACCACGACTACCCGACCAAGGTGCAGTTCGAGCTTGCCAAGGCAACCTCCTGCAGCTGCGACTGAATGCGAATGGCGGCGCTCGGCGCCGTCCGATAAGAACGATATAAGAGGGGGACCTACTGTGTCCGAAGCGTACAAACAGGCTGGCGTCGATATTGCCGCGGGCAACGAAGCCGTCGAACGGATGAAGAAGCACGTGAAGAAAACGTTCCGTCCGGAGGTGCTCACGGGGCTGGGCGGATTCGGCGGCCTGTTCGGGCTGAACAAAGACAAGTACGAGGAGCCGGTGCTCGTCTCGGGAACGGACGGAGTCGGCACGAAGCTGAAGCTGGCGTTCTCGCTCGACAAGCATGACACCATCGGGATCGACGCGGTCGCGATGTGCGTGAACGATGTCGTGGTAACGGGCGCCGAGCCGCTGTTCTTCCTCGATTATCTGGCATGCGGCAAGCTCGTTCCTGAGAAAATCGAAGCGATCGTCAAAGGCGTAGCCGAGGGCTGCCAGCAAGCGGGCTGCGCTCTTATCGGCGGCGAGACGGCGGAGATGCCCGGCATGTACCAGGACGGCGAGTACGATATCGCCGGCTTCACGGTCGGCATCGTCGATCGTCCGAAGGCGATCGACGGATCGACGATCGCCGCCGGCGACGTCGTGATCGGACTCGGCTCCAGCGGCGTTCATTCCAACGGCTACTCGCTCGTGCGCAACCTGCTGATCGAGAAGATGGGCTACTCCTACGTCGACGTGCTTCCGGAGCTGGAAGGCAAAGCGCTCGGCGACGTGCTGATCGAGCCTACCCGCATCTACGTTAAGTCGATCCTTAAGCTGCTCGAGAGCGTGAAGATCAAGGGGATGGCGCATATTACGGGCGGCGGCTTCATCGAGAACATCCCGCGCGTGCTGCCGGAGAACGTCAACGTCGACATCAACCTCGGCTCGTGGCCGATCCAGCCGATCTTCAAGCTGATGCAGCGGGACGGCAAGATCAGCGACCGCGACATGTTCACCACGTTCAACATGGGCGTCGGCATGGTGCTCGTCGTGCCTGCCGAGCAAGCGGAGCAAGCGGTTGCCCTGGCGAAGGAGAACGGCGAGCAAGCTTACGTGATCGGCCAAGTTACGGAAGGCAGCCGGATCGTCACGTTCGGAGGAGTCGAGCTGCAATGACAACGGCGAAGGCGGCTCCGCTTCGGATCGCGGTATTCGCGTCCGGCAGCGGAAGCAACTTTCAAGCTCTCGCCGAAGCGATTCGCGAGACGGGCATCCCGGCCGAGATCCGGCTGCTCGTCTGCGACAAGCCTTCTGCCAAGGTCGTCGAGAGAGCGGAAAAGCTAGGGATCGAGACGTTCCTGTTCCGCCCGAAGGAATATCCCTCCAGGGAAGCCTACGAGGCCGAGATCGTGGAACGGCTGGCGGCCGAAGGGGTCGAACTGATCGTGCTCGCGGGTTATATGAGGCTCATTACGGACGTGCTGGTGAAGCCGTTCTACGGACGGATGATTAACGTCCATCCGGCTCTTCTGCCTGCTTTTCCCGGCGTACACGCGATTCGGCAAGCTTTGGACTACGGCGTGAAGCTGACGGGAGTCACGGTGCACTTCGTCGACGGAGGCATGGATTCCGGGCCGATCATCGCCCAGAGAGCGATCGAGATATCGGAAGGCGAGACGGAGGAGGCCTTGACCGAGCGCGTGCATGCGATCGAGCATGAGCTGCTTCCGGAGGCGGTCCGCCGGATCGCCGAAGGCCGGGTATCCCTTGATGGAAGACAGGTTCGCATCCGGCATTCTATTTAGTTATAAGGGCTCGTTCCGCAAGCTCCGGCCGATGGGACGAGCCGTCATTTATGGGATAGGAGTGAGTGAGAATCATGGCAATCAGAAGAGCGCTTGTCAGCGTCTCCGACAAAACGGGGATCGTCGAGTTCTGCCGCGAGCTGGCGAATCTGGGAGTAGAGATCATCTCGACGGGAGGAACCAAGACGCTGCTCGAGAAGGAGAACGTACCGGTCATCGGCATCTCCGACGTGACGGGCTTCCCGGAAGTTCTGGACGGACGCGTGAAGACGCTGCATCCGGCGGTCCACAGCGGGCTGCTGGCGATCCGCGACAACGAAGAGCACATCGAGACGATGAAGAAGCTCGGACTCGATTACATCGACATCGTCATCGTCAACCTGTACCCGTTCCAACAAACGATCGAGAAGCCGAATGTGTCCTATGAGGACGCGATCGAGAACATCGACATCGGCGGCCCGACGATGCTTCGCTCCGCCGCGAAGAACCACGCTTTCGTGACCGTCGTCGTCGATGCCGGCGATTATGCCAAGATTCTGGAAGAAGTCAAAGCGGAGGGCGATACGACGCTCGAGACCCGCAAGCGCTTGGCAGCCAAGGTATTCCGCCATACGGCCGCTTATGATTCCCTCATCTCCGATTACTTCGCGAAGGTGCTGGACGAGCCGCTTCCGGAGCGTCTGTCCGTCACTTACGAGAAGGTGCAAGAGCTCCGCTACGGCGAGAACCCGCACCAGAAGGCCGCCTTCTACAAGAAGCCGATCTCCTCGGGCGGCAGCATCACGAGCGCGGAGCAGCTGCACGGCAAGGAGCTCAGCTACAACAACATCAACGACGCGAACGCGGCGCTCGCCATCCTGAAGGAATTCGACGAGCCGGCCGTCGTTGCGGTCAAGCACATGAATCCTTGCGGAGTCGGCATCGGTTCCGATATCGACGAAGCGTACCGCAAAGCCTATGAAGCCGATCCGACCTCCATCTTCGGAGGCATCGTCGCGGCGAACCGCACGATCGACGTTGCGACGGCGACGAAGCTGAGCGAGATTTTCCTCGAGATCGTCATTGCTCCAGACTTCACCCCGGAAGCTCTTGAGATCCTGCAGAAGAAAAAGAACATTCGCTTGATGAGAATCGGCGAGTTGGCTGCGGGCAAGAAGCGCGAATCCGAATGGCTCGTAACGAGCGTGGAAGGCGGCATGCTCGTACAGGAGAGCGACGTTCACTCCTTGACGGAAGCGGACCTGACGGTCGTGACCGACCGCGCACCGTCCGCGGAAGAGCTGAAGCAGCTGCTGTTCGGCTGGAAGGTCGTCAAGCACGTGAAGTCGAACGCTATCGTCCTTGCGAACGACAGCATGACGGTCGGCGTCGGCGCCGGCCAGATGAACCGCGTCGGAGCGGCGAAGATCGCGATCGAGCAAGCAGCCGGGAAGGCCAAGGGCTCCGTGCTGGCATCCGATGCTTTCTTCCCGATGGGCGACACTTTGGAGCTGGCGGCGAAGGCGGGCATTACGGCGGTCATTCAGCCGGGCGGCTCGATCAAGGATGCGGAATCGATCGCCGTTGCCAACGCGCACGGAATCGCGATGGTCATGACGGGCGTTCGCCACTTCAAGCACTGAGATCGGCTGAGGTCGGTTATTTACTAAGGGGGATTCGGCTATGAAAATTCTGGTGATCGGGCGGGGCGGACGCGAGCATGCGATCCTCTGGTCGCTCAAGCGGAGCGACAAAGTGAAGAAGCTGTATTGCGCGCCCGGCAACGCGGGAACGGCGCAGATCGCCGAGAACGTGGACATTGGCGAGTTCGAGTTCGACAAGCTCGTCCAATTCTCGCTCGACAATGCCATCGATCTCGTGGTCGTCGGGCCGGACGATCCGCTCGCGGCGGGCATCGTCGACGTCTTCGAAGCGGCGAAGGTGCCGGTGTACGGGCCCCGGAAGAACGCGGCCGAGATCGAAGGCAGCAAAATCTTCATGAAGAACCTGCTTAAGAAGTACAGCATTCCGACGGCGAAGTACGAGACGTTCACCGATTACGAGGCGGCCCTGGCTTATCTTCGCGAGCAGCCGGTGCCGATCGTCATCAAGGCGGACGGCTTGGCGGCGGGCAAAGGCGTGACGGTCTGCTTCACTCGCGAGCAAGCGGAAGATGCGCTTCGCGAGACGATGGTGTCCAAGTCGTTCGGCGCGGCCGGCGACAAGGTCGTCATCGAGGAGTTCCTCGAAGGCCAGGAGATGTCGATTCTCGCCTTCGTAGACGGAGAGACGGTTCGCCCGATGTCGGCGGCGCAGGACCACAAGCCGGTGTTCGACGGCGACAAGGGACCGAACACGGGCGGCATGGGTACGTACTCGCCGCTTCCTCATATTCCGCAATCGATCATCGAGGAATCGATCGAGACGATCATCAAGCCGACCGCGAAGGCGATGGTTGCGGAAGGCCGCCCGTTCCGCGGCGTGCTGTTCGCTGGCCTGATGATCACGAAGGACGGCCCGAAGACGATCGAATTCAACGCTCGGTTCGGCGATCCGGAGACTCAAGTCGTGCTGCCTCGGCTTCAGACGGAGCTCGTCGATATTTTCCTCGCGTCCATTAACGGCCGTCTGGGCGAGATCGAGATCTCCTGGAGCGACGAAGCGGCGGTCTGCGTCATTCTCGCTTCCGGCGGCTACCCGGGTTCTTACGGCAAAGGCTTCCCGATCAAGGGCTTGGACGATGTCGGCGACGTCTTGGTGTTCCATGCGGGAACGGCCGAGAAGGACGGCGAGATCGTGACCAGCGGCGGCCGCGTGCTCGGAGTTGTCGGACGGGGCACGGGCATTGCGGAAGCTAGAGCCAAGGCGTACGAGGCCGCGAATCGCATTCAATTCGAAGGCAAGCAGAACCGGACGGACATCGCGGCCAAGGCATTGGTGCAAGCTTAATCGGCTTTGAGAAGCGGATGTCATACCGCAAGAAGAACCGCCAGGCGGTCTCCTTAGGGGAGAATCGCTCTGGCGGTTTTCTTTATTCCTTCCAGAACAGCGCTTTGCGGTTCGCGAACACGTAGGAGACGGCGAACACGCTGCCGAGAATAAGGATGGTCGTCAGCACGTGGTGCGTGAGCCAGTTCACGATGTGGTCCATTAGCGATCACCTCGGATGGATGTAGAGTAACTCTGTTCTAAGAATGTCCAATTTTGATGCGGATTAGCAGAAGGCTGTTTACGATCCCTTGACAGACGGAAGGTTAGCGTGTAAATTTAATACATACTAAGTTAATCGGAATTAAAGGAATAAGGAGGCGGCTTCCATGCAACGAGCATTGACGATCCGACACGAAGGGCTGAATCTGGCGGCAACCATTCATTATCCCAGCGATATTCATAACCATAGCGGCGAGAAAAAGTGGCCGGTCATTATCGTCAATCACGGTTTCGTAGGCAGCCGAGTGGGGGTTGACCGCCTGTTCGTCCTGGCGGCCGCGGAGCTGGCCGATCAGGGGAATCTCGTCATTCGCTTCGACTTCGCGGGCTGCGGGGAGAGCGACGGGGTGTACGGCGACCACGGAATCGATTCGATGATCGAGCAGACGAGATCGGTGCTGGATTACGCGTTGGCGCTCGATATCGTCGATCCTTGCCGAGTGACCCTGCTGGGCCACAGCCTGGGCGGAGCCGTCTCCTTGCTGACGGCGGTGCGGGATCGCAGGGTTAAATCGCTGATCCTATGGGCGCCGGTCGGTTATCCGTTCAACGATATTCTGCGCATCGTCGGACGCAAGATTTACGACGACGCGGTCACGAAGGGCTCGGCCGACTATCTGGGCTACGAGCTGAGGCCGTCGTTCTTCGACGCTCTCCTGAAGCACCAGCCGTTCCAGGAGACGCAGAAGTTCCATGGCGACGTGCTGCTCGTGCACGGAACGGGCGACGAGGTCATTCCGGTGGACTACACCTTCCTGCTGGAGAAGACGTTCTGGCTGCGCGGCGAGGGTCGCTGCGAGAAGGTGATTGTTTTCCAGGCGGACCACACGTTCACGCGCGGAGAATACAAGAAGGAGCTGTTCAAGGCGACGAAGGATTGGCTCGCAAGCTATGAGCAGCGCCAAAGCGATTGGCAGCATTGGAGCATTTAACGTGAAAGCCCATGAAGACCGTCCGAAGCTATCGGAGGTATTCATGGGCTTTTGGGTTATTTACGAAGAAACTAGAATGGAGTCCTAGTTACTCATATGAGGGCGCCGACCGTATGAAGCCACGCTAAATGAGTAATGGTTACTCATATGAGGGCGCCGACCGTATGAAGCCATACTAAATGAGTAATGGTTACTCATTTGAGCGCGCCGACTGCACGAAGCCATGCTAAATGAGTAATGGTTACTCATTTGAGCGCGCCGACTGCACGAAGCCATGCTAAATGAGTAATGGATACTCATTTGAGGGCGCCGACCGTATGAAGCCACGCTAAATGAGTAATGGTTACTTAAATGGGCTGACTGTCCTATGCGAATTCCGAACAGGCTCCGCGCACTTACCTATTCGCCGACTCAGCCGACAACTCGCTCTTCGTTCGAGCTTCCGCAATTAGATGAACCGTCAGGATGAACATGGCGTGAGACCAGGTCAGCGGGACGACCCAGGCGGTGTCGCCGGTGCTGCGGTCGACTTGCTCCGGAAGCAGCCCGGAGATCGTCCGGTGCCGGACCGCCCAGTCGAGGAGCTTCTGCGCCTCGTCGAGCTGTCCGTTGCTTGCCCGGTACTGAGCTAGCCACAGGGTGGTCAGAATCCAAGGGTTGCCGCCGATGTAGTTATCGTCCTCGTAGCGCTTGATGCCGCCAACGACGGGGACGGTCAAGGCACGCTCGACGGCATCGGCGGTGCGAACGGCTTGCGGATGATCCGGCGCGACGACGGCGAACGGGACGGAGATGCCGAGCAGGCTGACGTCGACGATCGGATCGAAGGCTTGGCGATAGCGGGTATAGCCTTTCTCGTCGACGATCCGCGAGACCGGCATGCCGGCTTGCTCCGCTTGCTCGACCTTCCAAGCTTCGATCGCAAGGTTGACTCCGCGGTAGAACGCGCCGTTCTCTTCGTTCCAGCAGAGAGTGGTGATCTTCTCCGCGATTCGGTCGGCGGTACCGTTCCAACCGCCGAAGAGACTCGCTGCTTCGCCTTTCCGTTCCGCCAAGGAGGCAGCCGCCTTCAGGCCCGCATAGACCGCCGCGGAAGAATAGGTGTGCTGGCCGTTGCGCTCCTCCCACAGGTCATGGCTTGCCATCGGCAGGTTGTTCGAGCCGTCAATCGAGCGGACGAGGAACTCGGCGCCTTTGCGTACGGCCTCCCATACCGAATCAAGGAACGCCGAACGTTCTTGCTCCGGAAGAGCCAGATAGTGCTGATACATCCCCCATAGAATCGAAGAGCCCTCGTCGATCTGAAGCCCCCAGGAAGGGGCGAGCGAGCCGTCATGATAATGGCGCTGCTGCCACGCGCCGTCCGAATCCTGAGCGGTGAGCGTCCATTCGTAGAAGCGGGTGGACATCTCCAGCAGTCCCGCCTTGTCGAGAGCGGTGGTGATAAAGGCGGCGTCTCGGCCCCAACAATAAGCATAGCCTCCGCATCGGGAGAATCGCTCGTCGAATTCGGGAGCCGCGATGATGCTGCCCGTCTGTTCGTCGGTCATCAGCCGCATCGCGAGCAAGGAACGCTCATAGAGCTCGTTGAGATCGGGGCGGTCGACCGGGCAAGGCGGAACGGAGTCGAGGAAGTTCTGCCAGTAGCTGAACGTCCGGGCGCGAAGGGACGATATGCCAGCGGACTTGGCTTCTGCCAACGCCGCAAGCGCCGCTTCTTGCCGGCGGCCGGCGGCGAGATAGACGGTCATGCCGACCGTCTCGCCGGGGGCGACCTCGTTGAACGCCCATTCCATCGTTCCTTCCGGCGACATCTGGATGGAATCCCCGTTCAAGCTGCCCGAATCGGCCGCCTTCCAAGCGTAACCGGCCTGATATTTAGTGCACACGTTTGCACCCGAGACCGCAAAAGAATAGTCGTGACGGAAATGAACCAGGGCATCCGCATGCGGGTGGAACTGAGTCGTATGGTAGTAAGGGTTCTCGCTTGCGAGAATCGATGCGAAGAAATAGAACGAGAACGAGCTGGGGCCGCTGCCGTTGTTGGTAAAGCGATAGTCGAACACGAGGACATCCTCGTCGGGAACGGCATACAGCTCGGAACGAACGCCGATCGGCGAGCTCGGCGAGGAGGCTTGAACGCTGTAAATATTCGTCCGAGGCACATAAGCGGCTTCATGGCGCCAGCCGTCCTCCGTGCCGTCGAACCAGGACGTGCGATCCGCGCCCGCCATTCGAATGCCCCCGCGGATCGCGTCCGCGTGCTGGGGCATGTCGACGTGCGGCCACCAGAACCGAACGAGACGCCCGGTTCGGAGAACCGAACCGAGGAAACGGGAGTTGCCGATAACGGCGTCAATCAGGTAAGGCTTGTTGTCGAGGTATTCAGTCATTGCGTTCAGCTCCGTTTGTTTGTGGGATGAAGGGAGGATTCGCGAACGATCAGCCGATGAGGCACGATGACGCTCATCTGCTGAGGCTTATCCTCTTGAATGAATCGAATCAATTGCTGGGAAGCCATATAACCGAGCTGGTAGATCCCGATGTCGACGCTGCTGAGAGGCGGCGAGGACAACTCGGCGAGCGCGATGTTGTTGAAGCTGACGAGGCTGAGGTCGTCGGGAACCTTGAAGCCCAGCTCGTTCAAGCCGCGCAGCACCCCGAACGTAACCAGATCGTCCACGACCACGAGCGCCGTCGGCCTCTCCGGCAGGTTCATAAAGAAGGACATCGCGCGATAACCGCTCTCTTGCAGGAACTCGCCTTCGACGATCCACTCCGGCTGGACTCGCAGCCCGCTCGCATCCATCGCTTGGCGGAAGCCTTCAAGCCGATCCTGCGAAACGGTCAGATTCGGAGGTCCGCTGACGAAGCCGATCCGTGCATGGCCTTGCGAGATCAGATGCTGGGTCGCGTCGAAAGCGGCCTGCACGTTGTCGTTGTCCACGCACAGAATGTCCTCGTGCTCCCGGTCGTGGCCGATCAGAATGAACGGGAACGCTTCCTTCTTCAGGAATTGGATGATCGGGTCGTTCTTGCGCGATTGCAGCAGGATAACCCCATCGACCCGGCGTCCCTTCACCAGTCGGGTGACGGCCTCCAGCTCTCCTTGTTCGGAGTGGCCCGCGGTCATCAGCAGGTCGTAGCCGTTGCGGGAAGCCTGGGTCGTGATGCCCCGGATGCTCTCCGCGAAGAATTGGTTCTGGAAAAGCTCCTCCGCCGGACGGGGAAGAATCATTCCGAGCGTGTACGTTTTATTAGAGACAAGGCTTCTGGCCATGATGTTGGAATGGTAGCCGAGCTCCTCCATGATCTCCTTGACCTTCTTCGTCGTCTCCCGGCTGATCCGCGGATGATTGGACAGCACCCGGGAGACGGTGGAGGGAGAGACTCCGGCCTTCTTGGCAACGTCTTTGATGGTGACGGACATAAGCTACCTCCAGCATAGTGCAATCGTTTGAACAATGGCTGTTGTTATTTCCATGTTACATGAACGTTTGGGGATTGTAAACGGTGCCTTTGCGCGGAACGGACTAGGAGAGGAGTGTGCAACGCATGCAGAAGAATGGTTTTAATAATAGAAGGAAAGAAGATTACCAATAGTTGATTCGTTAAGAAAAACGAAGAAAATAAGAGAAATTAAAAGAGAAGGGGTTAGTTAATTGGTAAAAAGAGTTTGTGCAAACGTTTTTGCAATCGGATGAAATGATGTATAGTGAAGAAGCGGCATGAAGCGCTTACATACCAAATGGAGCGAAAAATGCCTGAAATGAACCGGAAAATAGGGCTCGCGAAGCTCCGATTTCGGCCATTTTCAACACGTTTGTACAAACGTTTGCACGTAATCGATGATTCAAACGAAAAGAGAGGGGAAACAAAAGGTGAAAATCAACAAGTCTTTATCCATGATCGCGACATTAACGCTGATGGCCGGCGCTCTCGCCGCTTGCGGCAGCAACAGCAATTCGGGCAGCAACGCATCTCCGGAAGGAAGCGAGCCTGCCGCAACGGAATCCGCGTCTCCATCCGCATCGGCTCCCGCTTCCGAAGAAGCATCCGACGAGCTTGCCCCGGAAGACGGCGCTACCCTCGTCGTATGGGAGACGAAGGAAATGATGGCCCGCATGGAGGAGATCGGCAAGGAATTCACCGCGAAGTACAACATTCCGGTCAAGGTCGAAGAAGTAAGCGAAGCGGATCAGATCAACAAGCTGATCAACGACGGTCCCGCCGGCGTCGGTCCGGACATCGTTATCTACCCGCACGATAACCTCGGCAAAGCGGTCGCGGCCGGCCTTATTCTTCCTAACGATTACTTCGAGGAAGAGACGAAGGCAGAGAACAGCGAAGCTTCGATCAAGGCGTTCACGTTCGACGGCGTTCTGTACGGCTATCCCCGCTCGGTCGAGACGTACGCGATGTTCTACAACAAGGACCTCGTTCAGACCCCGGCCAAGTCTTACGACGAAATCATCGAATTCGCCAAGACCTTCAACGATCCGAAGAACAACAAATACGCGCTGCTCTTCGAACAGAACTTCTATTATCAATATTCGTTCCTGGCAACCCCGGGCGGCTACGTCTACGGCAACGGCGGAATCGACACCAACGATATCGGCCTGAACAACGACGCGGCCATCGCCGGCGCGAAGCTGTACCAGAAGCTTCATGAGATCATTCCGATGAAGACCGCCGACGCGACCTTCGACGTGAAGAAGGGCCTCTTCACGAGCGGCAAGCTCGCTTACGACATCAACGGTCCTTGGGCGATCGCCGATTACAAGAAGTCCGGCGTCAACTTCGGCATCGCTCCGCTTCCGACGATCGACGGCAAGCCGAACGTCAGCTTCTCCGGCGTCAAGGGCTTCTCGGTCAGCTCCTTCTCGAAGTATCCGAACGCAGCCAAGCTGTTCACCCGCTTCGCGACGACGAAGGAAGAGCAGCTTAAGGACTTCCAAGAGCTCGGAACGCTGCCTTCCAACAAGGAGGCCGCAGCAGATCCGGCAGTAACGGCCGACCCGCTGCTGATCGGCATCCTGGAGCAATTCTCGAACTCCACTCCGATGCCGGCGGTTCCGCAGATGGGCAACGTCTGGACTCCGGGCCAATCGGCAATGGCCGATATCTGGGATAACAACAAGGATCCGAAGGCGGCCCTGGACAACGCCGTGAAGCAGATCCAAGACGCTAACGCGGCGACTAAGTAATCAACCATTAAGGATCATAAGGAAGAGGGGCGCTTATCCGCAAGGTCGGGTGCCCCTCGTCCGTTTATGAGCGAAGCTCATCGGCTTCCAAGGACGCCGAAGGCGTTTTTGCTTGAGCGGCACTATCATTTTGACTCGTTTGGCAGGGATGGGGAGGTTCCGATATGCAGCGCAAGAGCATTCAAGCGGCCATACTGTCGCTCATCGCCCCGGGGCTTGGGCAGATCTACAATAGACAATACCTAAAGGGAGTCATCTTCCTGGCCATCGACGCGCTGGGAATCTGGTATTTCGCCGGACACCTTTATCGAGCGATATGGGGAATCGTCACGCTGGGCGAGAAGAAACAATCGATGGTTAAGGTCGGCAAAGTGTACAAAGCCGTTCATGGGGATCACTCGATTCAACTGCTGGTGCAAGGCTTGATCATTCTCATCATTCTCTTTATTTTCATCTGGTTGTATGTGCTAATGGTTCGAGACGCCTATAAGACCGGTTTGGTCCGGGAAAGCGGGGGCAAGGTTGCCCGTTTCTCCGAATCGGTTCGTGCCGTGTTCGAGAAGAACTTCCCGATCACGATGCTGACGATTCCCTTCGTCGGAATCCTGTTCTTGACTGTTCTGCCGATCTTGTTCGGCGTTCTGATAGCGTTCACGAATTATTCCGGCCCCTCGCACCTTCCTCCGAAGGAGCTGGTCGACTGGGTTGGATTCAAGACGTTCGTCGATCTGCTTACGCTCAAAACCTGGAGCCATACGTTCTGGAACGTCCTGCTCTGGACGATCGAATGGGCGATTCTCTCCACGGTGACGTGCTACTTCGGCGGACTGCTCGTCGCTCTGCTGATTCAGCAGAAGGGCATACGCTTCAAGAAATTCTGGCGGACGATTCTGCTGCTGCCCTTCGCCATTCCGTTCCTGTGCTCCGCGCTGATCATGAACAATCTGTTCAACGGGGAGTTCGGCCCGATCAACCAATACCTCGGCATCTTCGGCATTCCGAAGATCGGCTGGCTCTCCGATCCTAGCTGGGCGAAGTTCACTGTCGTTCTCGTCAACGCATGGGCAGGCATTCCGGTAACGATGCTTCTCATGCTGGGCGTCCTCACCACCATTCCGAAGGATCTGTACGAAGCGGCCGACGTCGACGGGGCCACGGCTTACCAGAAGTTCTGGAAAATCACGCTGCCGCGCATCCTGTTCGTAACCGCACCGGTGCTGATCACGCAATTTGCCGGCAATATCAATAACTTCAACGCCATCTACCTGATGACGGGCGGAGGCCCGAAGACCGGGGAATACCAATTCGCCGGCCATACCGACCTCCTGGTGACGTGGCTGTTCGGGCTCACCTACGCCGATAGCAAGTTCAACGTCGCTTCCGCCATCGGGATTATCGTCTTCTTGATGATCGCGACGATCTCTATCCTCAGCTTCCGTCAGACGAAATCGTTCAAAGAGGAGGATCTCGTCCAATGAGAAAATCCCGTATCGGTCTATCGATCAGCTATCTTCTGCTCATCATTCTATCCATTGTCAGCCTGTACCCGGCGGTATGGATCGTGGTCTCCGCCTTCCGCCCGGGGGGAGCGATCTACAGTCCAACGTTCCTGCCGAGCCATTGGACGTCGGATCACTTCACCGAGCTGTTCACGGACAAGAGCTTCATGTTCGGCCGCTGGTACATGAACACGCTCAAGATCGCGATTTTCAGCACGATCTTCGGAACGCTGCTCGTCACGCTGGTCGCCTATTCCTTGTCGCGCTTCCGCTTCAAGGGACGCCGCAAGGTGATGACGCTGCTGCTCATTCTGAACATGTTCCCGAACCTGATGGCGCTTACGTCCGTGTTCCTGCTGCTCAACCAATTCGATCTGCTCGACACGCATTTGGCTCTGATCATCATTTACTCGTGCGGGGCTCCGGTGCTGGGCATGTTCGCGGTAAAAGGATACTTCGACACGCTGCCGCTTAGCCTGGAAGAGTCGGCCCGCATCGACGGCGCCAGCCATTGGACGGTGTTCATGCGAATCATGCTGCCGCTAAGCAAGCCGATTCTCGTCAACTCCGCGATCGGCCTGTTCGTCGGCTCCTGGATCGACTTCATTCTGGCCCGGCTGGTGCTGCGGGCTCGCGAGAACTGGACGGTCGCCGTCGGCCTCTGGGAACTTGCGACGAACTTCAAGACGGCGAACTTCACGATGTTCGCGGCCGGCTGCGTGCTCGTCGCGCTTCCGATCACGCTGGTATTCATCATTCTGCAGCGCTACATCGTCGAAGGACTTACAGCTGGAGCGAACAAGGGATGAGGTTCATGCGGTACGGTTTCTCCCTGGGGCGAGCGGCAAGGGCAGCTCTGCTATTGGCATCCGTTCTTGTCCTGGCGTCCTGCTCATCATCGGGAGGCAAGGACAAGGAGAAGCCTTCGAACGTATTCTACGAGATCTTCGTCCGTTCGTTCGCGGATTCGAACGGGGACGGGATCGGCGACCTGAACGGCGTAACGGAGAAGCTCGATTACGTGAAGTCGCTTGGCGCCGACGGCATCTGGCTGATGCCGATCAACCCCTCTCCCAGCTACCACGGGTATGACGTGACGGATTATTATTCCGTGAATTCGGATTACGGTACGCTGGACGATCTGAAGAAGCTGCTGGCGGAGGCCCACAAGAGGGGAATCCGGGTCATCATGGACCTGGTCGTCAACCATACCAGCTCGCAGCACCCTTGGTTCCAAGACGCGTCGTCCGGCAAGGCCAGCGAGCATCGGGACTGGTATGTCTGGTCCAGCGAGCGGGGAGGGCGTTCCCCCGCCGACGGCGCGGCGGGTTCGCCGCCTTGGCACGCCTTGGGCGGCGACGATTACCTCGGCATCTTCTGGGACGGCATGCCGGATCTGAACTTCGACAATCCGGCCGTGCGGCAGGAGATGATCAAGATCGGCCAGTATTGGCTGAAGCAAGGGCTGGACGGCTTCCGTCTCGATGCGGCGAAGCACATCTTCGGCGACTTCACCTCCACGGCCAGCACGCCGGAGGTCAAAAAGAAGAATCAGGAATGGTGGCAGGAATTCCGGGCCGGCCTGAACGAGGTCAACCCGAACGCTTATCTGGTCGGCGAGGTATGGGATTCCACGGCCGTGATCGGTCCGTTCCTGAACAAGGCGTTCGATTCCGCGTTCAACTTCGATCTGGCGAGCCGAATCCTTAGCGCGGCGCAGAACGAGAAAGCCTCGGACATCGGCTTCACGCTGTCGCGGGTGTACGAGTTCTACGCCAAGTCCGCGGAAGGAGACTTCGTCGACGCGCCGTTCCTCTCCAACCATGACCAGACCCGCGTCATGTCGGCGCTCGAAGGCAACGACGATCACGCCAAGACGGCGGCGGCCATGCTGCTGACGATGCCGGGCAACGCCTTCGTCTATTACGGCGAGGAGCTGGGCATGAGCGGCATGAAGCCGGACGAGAACATCCGCGAGCCGTTCCCGTGGAAGCGGGAGGCTGGAGCGGAAGGCGAGACCTCGTGGGAGACGTCCAAGTACCGCGGCGACGGATCGGTGTCGGCGGAGGCGGAAGACAAGGCGGACGATTCGCTGCTGAACCGCTATCGAATGCTGATCGATTGGCGCCGAAAGGACGTTGCCCTGCGCGAAGGAACGATCGGTTCCTATGCAAGCGGCGTCGATTCGGTCATGGCGTATACCCGGACAGCCGGCGAGGAGCGGCGGCTTGTGCTGCACAACCTGTCGGGACAGCCGGTGACGGTGACGCTCGCCGCGACGAAGGCGGAACCGACCGAATTTAAGGCGATTGCAAGAAGTACCGACGCTGCCGCGAACTTGAAGAATGGCAAGCTCGAGCTGCCGCCTTATACGACCGTCATCCTGAAACCTTAAGATCGGGAAGTTTAAACATAAACGCAAGAACGCTGAAGCCGGTTTCGAATCGGATTCGGCGTTCTTTTGTTTTAACAAACCGCGAATATTCCTCTTACACTATGGTAATACAACCGTTTTATCCTAATTGGTAGTCTGATACTTTAATAGTGGAAAGGGAGTTTCGCGTCTATGAACCCGAAACAATGGTCCAAGAAACTGACTCTGCCTGCATTGGGACTCGCCGTCTTTACAACGTTGATTCCTGCGTCCGTAACTGCTGCAGCCGGAGGCGTTAAAGTAACGTCCACGGAATTCATCGGCATGCCGGCCCCTTCGACAACGAAGGAAATGGCGCAATTGTACACGACCGCCGGACTCAAAGTTACATACTCGGACGGTTCCGTGAAGCTGTTCCCTCTGTCATACAAGAAGCTATTCAAATCGACGGAGTCGGTAGGCGGTACGATCGCCGGGGTTGTCGTCGATGCGAAAGGAAAACCGGTTATCGATACGAGCGTTGCAGGCAGCCCCGTGCCTTACGTCTCCGACTCTCCGGACTCCAACAGCCTGTTCTCCGTCGCAGGCGCCAAGGCGACCGGCAAGGACAGCAACCCGCTTTCGCTCATCACGCATTACGAATACGTTACGTTGAACGCTGCGGGCAAATCCGCGTACGGGCTCGTTCCCGCGAGCATGAGCCTGACCTCGATCGATCAGAACAAAGTAACAGGCGAACTGACGCCAGTCGCCCTTAGCAAGATCGATTTCTCCGGCGTAGACGGCTTGTGGATTCCGTGCAACGGCTCGCTGACTCCATGGGGCACCCATCTTGGAAGCGAGGAATACGAGGCGGACGCACGCGCCTTCGAAGCCGATCCGAAGCAGACGTATGCCGGTCCGTTCGTGCAAGCGTACTATAACGACACGTCGAGAACCGCCAACCCTTACGCTTACGGCTATCTTCCGGAAGTCACGGTGAAGGCCGACAACTCGACTTCGGTCGTCAAGCATTACAGCATGGGACGATTCTCTCATGAGCTTGGCCGCGTAGCGCCGGATATGAAGACCGTGTTCTTCGGCGACGACGGGGGCAACACGATGATGTTCCTTTACGTTGCCGACAAGGCGAAAGATCTGTCCGCGGGAACGCTGTATGCGGGCAAGTGGATTCAGAAGAGCGCCGAGAACGGCGGCTCCGCCGACCTGCAATGGATCAAGCTGGGCCATGCGACCGATGCGGAGATCGGCTCTTACGTAGACAAAGGGGTGAAGTTCAGCGACCTGTTCGAGACGTCGGACAAGGCGGCAGACGGCTTCACCGCCATTAAGTCTTACCCATCCGGCAAAGTCGAATACTTGAAAGTAAAGCCCGGCATGGAGAAGGCGGCAGCTTTCCTGGAATCGCGCCGCTACGGCGCCATCCTCGGCGCGACGGCCGAATTCAACAAGATGGAAGGCGTTGCCGTCAACTCGAAGGACAACAAAGCCTATATCGCGATGTCGTATGTCGAGAAATCCATGGAGAAGGATTCGACGGGCTCGGAACCGGCAGACGATATCCAAGTGAAAAAAATAAGATCGGGCGTTACGTATGAGCTTGCCCTCGGCGGCGGTCAAAAGGATCGCAGCGGCAGCGCGATCGCCAGCGGCTACGTTCCGACTTCGATGAAAGGCCTCGTATGGGGCCAGGATCTGGCGGAGGCGGATGCCAAGGGCAATAAAGCGGCGGACGACATGGTAGCCAACCCGGACAACCTGTCTTACTCGGAAGAGCTGCGCACGCTGTTCATCGGCGAAGACAGCGGCATGCACGTAAACAATTACGTGTGGGCCTACAATATCGACACGCACAAGCTGTCCCGCATTCTGTCCACGCCGGCCGGCGCCGAAGCAACCGGATTGATGGCGGTGGATAACCTGAACGGGTTCAGCTATATCATGAGCAATATCCAGCATCCAGGGGACGAAATGATCGTAGCGGAAAATTTGAAGCCGGAGGTCGAAGCTTATATCAACCAGAACTTCGACAACAAGAAATCCGGTGTCGTTGGCTATATCTCGGGCTTACCGACGAAAGAGCAAATGCTGGCGGATAAAAAGGACGAGGGCAAGCTGATTCCCGCTCGTACGACTTCCGAAGAAGCAGGGGCTAAAGTGACATGGAACGCTGCGCGCCATGAAATTACCATTGCTCGAGGAGAGCATAAGCTTGTGTTCCGCATCGGACAGAAATCGGCCATTCTCAACGGCAAATCGGTTTCCTTGCCGACCGCTCCCGCTATCGAGGGCGGAAAGGTCACGGTTCCGTTCGGCGTACTGAATGACTTCCTGACGAACTGAGCGTGATTAATTTGCTTAAAAGATGGAGAACGTGGACCTTTGCCCTATTAATGACGATCAGCTTGTACTTATTCGCGGGTACTCTGCACAACGGCTTCGCTTTTGGCGAGGGAGGAGATGCGAAGGGAGAAGCGGCTGAAGGCGGTTCGACGATGGTCATGCTGAACGGCGTGATGCTCCCTCGTTCAGGGCTTCTTAGCAGCGATTTCTCGGAGATGCGCATTGCCGTCATGGACGTGGCGGATGCGCTCGCGCTTCCCTCTCGCTGGGATGCCGACAACCGGGTGCTGTGGCTCGGCAATCCGACGTCCGGCAGCCTGGCCGGCGTCAAGAAGCCGAGAGCCGGCGCGGCCGTCATCATGCTGGACGGCAAACCATTGCCGACGGCAGTCGATCCTCTTTTGATCGACCCCAATGGGATGCCCGTCTCCGGCACCGAGACGCTGATCGGCTCCAACGTGATGGCCGTCGCCGACGAGCTTGCGAAGGAACTCGGCATGACGTATCAATACGACGCGGGCAATCACAGGATCTCCCTGCTGACTTCGGCAGCCAAGGAACAGTTCGAGAGCGAAGAAGCGGCCGTGCGGGACGTGCTGGAGAGCAAAGGAATGGAACCGCATATCGCTGCCGACGGCACCAAGGAATTTACGTTGACCGCCGAGCTGCACGATTGGGCTCCGGTTAACGGCGTGCTCACGACCGCGTGGACGTTCAATGGGCAGGCTCCCGGCCCGACCATTCGGGTAACGGAGGGAGATAAGGTTCGCATCACGTTCGTAAACAATCTGAATGAGCCTTCGACGATCCACTGGCACGGCCTTCACCTGCCTAATGCGATGGACGGCATCCCGGACGTCACTCAGAAAGCGGTCCAGCCCGGGCAATCGTTCGTCTATGAATTCACGGCAAGCCATCCGGGGACGTTCATGTACCATCCTCATTACGATGATATGAAGCAAATCGGTGGCGGCATGTACGGAGCCTTTATTATCGATCCGAAGACCGCGCCTCCGAAAGCGCCGCAGGCGGGCGAGTTGAGCGATAACATGACGTTCGATCACGACTATACGATGCTGCTTGCCGGCTTCCGTATAAACAACGCCGTGGAGGATGAGCCGGACTACTTCACGATCAACGGAAGAAGTTACCCGGATACGCCCCCGATCCGGATGAAGGTCGGGGAAACAGCCCGTGTTCGGCTTATCAATATCGACACGGCCGAAGTTCATACGATGCACCTGCACGGCATCGATTTTCAGGTCATCGCCCGCAACGGCCACGCCGTGCCGTATCCGGAGACGATGAACACCGTGATGCTCGGCCCCGGAGAGACGGTCGACATCGCGTTCCGGGCGGACTCGCCCGGGGATTGGATGCTGCACTGCCACATCCTCGACCATACGATGAACGGCGGCGATCACGCGACTATGGGCGCCGAGATGGGCGGCCTGATGACGCTGGTTAAGGTGACGGAATAAGGACGGTGCAGGCGAACAAGCCGCGATAAGCCCGCGGTCGCCGCGCATCGAACAACAAGACTGTTCTGCCCGGGAAGCGGATGCTTCATGAGGGCGGAACAGTCTTGTTCGTTAAGCCTATTATTATGGAATATTAACGCTAGAGGAAGCTCCCCCGATCACCTTATCGTTTTTGTCGTAGACGTCCACCGCCAGATTCCAGGCGCCGCTTAGATTGCTTCCTCCCGGCACGGTCGCCTTCAACTCCTCATGGCTGATATACGTGGTGGCCAGCTTACGGCCATTCAAGAGCACGACTGCCGTTTCCGGGAAGTTGGCGCCCTTGATGCCGATCGTATCGTCCGTACCTTTGCCGGCGTTCGCGCCGGTGTCCACGGAGGATACCGTCATCGGGCCGAGGCCTACCAGGAAGTTCGGATTGATGATCTTATCCTTGATACCCGCGTCGTTATAAGCATGCTGATCGCCGAACAAAATGTCATACTGCAGCGTCTCGTAATCCTTCAGATCCGCTTCGTTAATGCGCATCTCCTCATCGTGATCCTTGGGCGGGATGACCGGCGTCTTCGCGTACTGTTGCTTCAGGAATTCGGTGTAGTAGGTGCCCTTTAGGCCCGCCTTATCCAGCAGATAGGGGCTCATAAAGGACGGGCTCATATACAGCTTCGATTGATCCTTCGGAAGGTAGTTGTTCCAGATGAGGAACGGGGTGCGGTGCATCTTCTGCAGAAAATCCGGATCGTTCGTTCCCGTGATGTACTTCGAGTCTTTGTAGGCCGAATAGTCGTCGCCCAAGGCCGGCAAGTGGTCGCCGAAGAAGAGAATCAGGGTCGGTTCCTGCTTCTTGGAATAAGCGTCGACCAGCTTCTGCAGCATCTTATCGGCGTCTTGCGTCCCTTGCGCATAGGTTTCGAACAGCCCTTTGGCTTGGCCTTCTACGCCGGTCACCTTGATGGTATTCTCCTTGAACTTGCCCGGCCAGTAGTGGAAGTGGTTCTCCATCGTATTGGCGAAGATCATATCCGGTCCCGGCGTCTTCTCCGTCTCCGAGATGATGGTGTTCGCCGTTTCATCGTCTGAGATATACGGGCCTACGAACCGTTGGTTGAAGTATTCGATCGGGATGAACTTGGAGAAGCCGAAGTCTTTATATACTTTGTCGGCGTTGAAGAACCAGCTATAATACGGACTGATGGCAGTGGAGGTGTAACCCTGCCGCGCCGCGATGGACGCCAGGGAGTCCACCTGCCTGTCAATGTATTGGTTGTACGCCACGGAACCTTGGGGCAGGAAGCGCATGCTGTTGCCGGTCAGCACCTCGAATTCGACGTTCGCGGTGCCGCCTCCGAACTGCGGCGAGAGGAACCAGCCGCTTGGGTATTCCTGTGCAAGCCGATGGAAGTTGGCCAGCGGATCCCGGCTGAACTTCAGATTCGGCACAAGGGTCGGATCCCAGAACGATTCGCTTAGAATGACGATCAGGTTCGGCGGCCTCCGATTATCGGCCGGGGGAGCGACGCCTCCGGCTATCGAAGGCGGGGTGTTTATTTGGGTGACGATCGTTTTGATTTTGCCGGAATCATAGCCTTGTACCTTGTTGACGTCCATATGTTCCAGGTTCATGACGGTCGTCAGCAGTAAGCCGTTGTCCAGGACGTTCTTCATTTGGTTGTCAGGCTCATCCTCAACGCCGAATGCATCTTTCATGACGGCGGATGGCAGGAAGAAGACAACGGCGATTCCGGCGGCCGCGACCGCCGCGAGAATGGCGCGCTCCCGGCCCCGAATGCGGGAGGCTAGGTGAGGGACTTTATACAGAAGCCCGACGCTTGCGCCCAGGAAGACGAGAATGCCGATGATGGACTTCAGGTTCACGATATTGTGCAGGTACTGCACCATGTCTCCGCCTTCGCCTGTCAGCGCCAAGTCCCAAGGGAGAAGAGGCATGCCCAGAATCCTCATCTTGACCCCGCTTCCGAAGGAGAGGGCGAAGATGAGAACGAAGATGATCCAGTAGGCCCATCGAGTACGTCCCGTCGCTGCGGTCATGATCAGCAGCAGGGCTGTGATGAGCGCGGTGTTCAAGAGGAAGGCGGGGATGTGGGTATACGTCCAGGTCATCGTGCTCTCGATAGAGGAGCGGCTAAGGAATTCCATTAGGAATACGATCCAAGCACCCAGCACCAGCAGCATATATCTCCCTTGGAGATAGGGAACTTCTTTGCGAAGGACATTTTTCACTGTGGGGCCCCCCATGTATACATTTAGAAAATATTCAAAAATATGCTGACATTATATCACGGGAGACTCTACGGAAAAACGGGAATTCGCGCCAAGGAAAGGAGGATCGAATTTGACATTGAGAATTATTATCAATTAAACTATCGCCATGACCTATCGACAGGAGGAACGGCAATGGAGATTGCGACGGGGAGCGGGCTAGCCCTGCAATACGTTCATACGAGAGAGCTTGCGCTCCCGCCTGACGAAGAGCATCGGGAACCGGCAGAGCCGCTGCATCGCTTCGTCATGAGCCCGCAGCAGAGCATGCGCATCCGCTTCGAGCGAGATCGAGCTTCGGATACAACGGCGAATGCGGGGGAGCTTGTCTATATTCCGGCCGGCGAGTCCTTCGTCATGAAGCTGTCCGGAGGGATGGAGCCGAAGACGGCGCTGCTCTCGTTCCGCGCGAACGGAGACGGAGAGCTGCCGCTGCCGGCGTCGGCTCGTCCGATCGTATTCCGCATGCCTCAGATCCGTCACTGGCTGGCGGAGCTCCTCTGCATAGACGAGGGGAGCGAGGCGGCGGATTATTACCGGGCGCAGGCTCACCTGTATGCGATCGTCTCGACCTGCCTTCGTGCGTCGAAGCCCGAGAGCAAGCAGGAGCTCGGTCTCGCGGAGTTCGTCCTTCATGCCCGCCGTCGGATGCAAGAGCAGTTCGATCTCTCGCTAGAGATCGAAGCCTTGGCGAAGAGCTCCGGTTCAAGCCGATTCTATCGCGTGTTCCGCGAGCACACGGGACTGAGCCCGCACCAATTCCTGACGGCGACGAGGCTGAGGGCTTCGCTGAAGCTGCTTGCCGATCCCGGCGTTACGGTAACCGAGGCGGCTCATTCCGTCGGGTACTCCGATGAATTCTACTTCAGCCGGTTGTTTAAGAAGAGGTCGGGGATGGCTCCTACGGAGTACGCGGTCAAAGCTCGCGCTCGGGTAGCGGCACTCTGCGGCGTTTTCTCCGGGGATCTCGAAGCCTTGGGAATGACGCCTTGCATCTCGCTGAAGAGAGGGTGGGACCTGGACGCCAAGAGAAGAGAGAGCTACCTGAGAGAGATACGCCTCGCGAACCCGGACTACATTCTCGCGGGCCCCCTCTCGGAATCGCTCGAGGCCGAATTGTCGTCGATCGCTCCCGTCCATACGTATAACTGGCATCAATATTCCTGGAAAAAACGGTTTGCCCAGTTCGGCGAGCTGCTCGGTCTCCCGGGTATCGCGGAGAGATGGCTGGCCGACTTCGAGAGCAAGAGCGCGAACGCCCGCCGTCTTATCCGGATGAACTTCAACGATGTTCCATTGCTGATCGTCGGCGTGAGAGAGGGCAACTTCCGGATCTACGGCTCCCAGGTTCGGAAGCTGGCGGATCTGCTCTATGACGAGCTCGGGCTGCAGGCGCCGCCGATCGCCGCCGATATCGGCTTCATGGATGCCGCGTCCCTTCGGGAGGCCGCCTCGCTGGACAACGAGCATGTTCTCTTCCTCGTCGAATACCCGGCGTCCGAGCGGTACTGCCGCCAGATCGAGGAGGAATGGAGAAGGCTCAAGGCGGACGGCAAGCCGAAGATTTGCCTCTTCATCCGCTTGGACGAGCCGTTCAACTATAACGCGGCCATGCACGAAGCGTTGGTCGACCAGATCGTGTACCGCCTTCACGCGATTCGCGAACCCGTATAGAAAAGTCCATGAGGGGACCGGAAAATCCATTCCGGTTTCTTTTTTTTGCCGCTAGAATGAGAAAGAACTTTTGTGAATGATAATCATTATCACAGGAAAGATGATGGCATGAAATTAAGGTACTTAGTAACGCTGCTTGTCGTCCTGTCGTTCATCTCCCTGTTCGTGGGAGTATCGGACATTCGCCCGTGGGACTTGTTCTCGCTTACGCAAGATCAAGCGGATATCATGCGGATCAGCCGGATCCCCCGGCTCGCCAGCATCCTGATCGCTGGAGCCGGAATGAGCGTCATCGGCCTCATCATGCAGCAGCTGACGAGGAACAAGTTCGTCTCGCCGACGACGGCGGGAACGACGGATTCGGCCAGCCTGGGCGTGCTCGCGGCCATGATCGTTATTCCCGGTGCGGCTCCTATCGTCAAGATTGTCGTTGCGTTCGTTTTTGCGATGGCCGGCACGCTGCTGATGATGCGAATCATGGAGAAGCTGCGCTATCGGGACCCGGTGCTCGTCGCGCTCGTCGGACTGATGTTCGGCAGCATCGTCGGGTCGGCAACGACGTTCCTGGCTCTCAAATACAACCTTATCCAGAGCGTATCCAGCTGGATGAGCGGAAGCTTCTCCACCATCCTGAAGGGACGGTACGAGATGCTGTACGTGAGCGTTCCGATGATTGTTCTGGCTTACCTGTTCGCCAGACGCTTCACGATCGCGGGGATGGGAGAATCGTTCGCGGTCAATCTGGGCCTCCGCTATCGGCAGGTCATGAGGATCGGAATCGTCATCGTCGCTCTCGTGTCCTCCGTCATTCTGCTGACCGTCGGCTCGCTGCCTTTTCTGGGACTCATCATTCCGAACCTGGTGTCCTTGTACAAAGGAGACAATCTGCGCAGCAGTCTGCCTCACACCGCGGCGCTCGGAGCGATCTTCGTGCTCGCCTGCGACATCCTGGGAAGAGTCGCGATCTATCCGTTCGAGATTCCGATCGGGCTTGTGGTCGGCGTGCTGGGAAGCGGCATATTCCTCTTCCTGCTGTTAAGGAGGCGAGCCGCGCATGACTGACAAGCGCAAGCTGATTGTTCTGGGGGTCGCGACGATTGTCCTTATCGCCGTGTTCATGTCCATCGAGGCGAGCGGAATCTGGGATTACGTTCTCCCGAGAAGGGCGAAGAAGATCGCGGCGATCGTTCTTACGGGCGCCGCCATCTCCGTCTCGACAGTCGTCTTCCAGACGCTGACGAACAACAAGATCCTGACGCCGAGCCTGATCGGGCTGGACTCTCTCTACTTGCTGCTGCATACGGCGATCGTGTTCTTCTTCGGATCGACCGCGCTGACCGCGATGAACAAGAACGTTCAATTCGGCATCTCGACCGTCGTCATGGTGGGATTCTCCGGGATTCTGTACAAGCTGCTGTTTCGGAGAAAAGGCAACGGGACGATCTATTTCCTGCTGCTCGTCGGGATCATCTCCGGCTCGTTCTTCTCCAGCATCTCGCAGTTCATGCAGATGCTGCTCGACCCGAACGAGTTCCTCGTCGTGCAGGATAAGATGTTCGCCAGTTTCAACAACGTGAACGTTGATATTCTTATCCTTGCCGCTTTGCTGGTCTTGGCGTCGATCGCTTTCTTCTATCGCGATCTGAAGCTCCTCGACGTACTGGCGCTCGGCAGGGAGCATGCGGTTAACCTGGGCGTGTCCTATGACCGGGTATCGAAGAGGCTGCTCGTGTTCGTGGCGCTGATGGTGTCCGTCTCGACGGCGCTCGTCGGGCCGATTACGTTCCTCGGCTTCCTCGTCGCGAACGTGGCTTATCGGCTGATGGGCACGTTCAAGCATTCCGTCGTGCTGCCGGCAGCGTCCCTCCTCAGCTTCGCGGCCTTGATCGGCGGGCAACTGCTCGTCGAGCGGGCGTTCACGTTCTCGACGTCGCTCAGCGTCATCCTGAACTTCCTTGGAGGAATCCTCTTCCTATACTTGCTGCTAAAGGAGAATCGATCGTGATCGAAGTGCGTCAACTATCCAAGCGTTACATCGGGAACCACGGCATTCACGACGTCTCGCTCAAGCTCGAACAAGGAGCGATCACCTCGTTCATCGGGCCGAATGGAGCCGGGAAAAGCACGCTTCTGTCCGTGATCAGCAGGCTGCTGCCGATGGATCAAGGGTCCGTGCATATCGGAGGCCTGGATGTCAGCCGATCCGACAGCCGCGAACTGGCGAAGGCCGTCTCGATTCTGAAGCAGTCGAACGAGCTTAACGTGAAGCTAACCGTCGGGGAGCTCGTCGAATTCGGACGTTTCCCCCACTCGGCGGGGAGGCTGAACGCGGACGACCGGGCTCGCGTGGACGAAGCGATTCGGTACATGGGGCTGGAAGATCTGCGCGGGAAATACCTCGACAACCTGAGCGGCGGGCAGAGACAGCGGGCCTTTATCGCGATGGTGCTCGCCCAGGATACCGAGTACATTCTGCTCGACGAGCCGCTCAACAATCTCGACCTGAAGCATTCGGTGCAGATGATGAAGGTGCTCCGGCGGCTGACGGACGAGCTCGGCAAGACGATCGTTCTCGTTCTGCACGACATCAACTTCGCCGCCGCGTATTCCGACTCGATCGTCGCGCTCAAGGACGGGCGGGTCGTCCATCATGGCTCCGCGGACGAAATCATCGTTCCCGACGTGCTGAGGGGAATCTACGACATCGACATTCCGGTTCATGTCGTGGACGGCCGCAAGGTATGCGTGTACTTCCGATAGGTATCGACGTCATTGATCAACCGGCGGTTCTGCCGCCGGTTCGACATAAAAGCAAAGCCCCTATGCAATCTATAAAAATCAGAGGAGTGGTCTATCATGTTCAAGAATTTCGGTAAAATCGGTACTTTCGCCGCAGTGGCGGCGTTATCGCTGACGGTGTTGTCGGCGTGCGGCAACAATAACAAGGAGGGAGCGGCAAGTCCATCCGCTTCGTCGTCTCCGTCTGCCTCTGCGGCAGCGTCCCCGTCGGCATCTCCGGCTTCATCGGCAGCGGCGGCTCCCGCCGAAGTAACGATCACGCATGCCCTTGGCACCGCTACGGTGAAGACGAATCCGGAGAAGGTTGTCGTCTTCGACTTCGGCGCCCTGGATTCGCTCGACAAGCTCGGCGTCGAAGTCACGGCGCTGCCGAAGGCTTCCGTTCCGGAATACTTGTCGAAATACAAAGACGATAAATACCAGGATGCCGGAACCCTGTTCGAGCCTGATTTCGAGAAGCTGGCCGCTCTGAAGCCGGACGTGATCTTCATCGGAGGACGCACGGCGGAGGCCTACGAGGAGCTGAGCAAGATCGCTCCTACCATTCAAGTGTCGCTTGATTATGCGAAATACGCCGATTCCTTTAAGGCGAACGAGGAATGGTATGCGCAGATCTTCGCGAAGCAATCGGCGCTTGACGCGTCGCTCTCCGAGATCGCGGCGGCGCAAGCCGATCTGAAGGCGAAGGCCGCGAACGCGGGCAAGGCGCTGGTCGTTCTGACGACCGGCGGCAAGATCAGCGCATACGGTCCCGGCTCGCGCTTCGGGGTTATCCATGAAAGCTTTGGCTTCTTGCCGGCAGACGACAAGATCGAGGTGTCCACGCACGGACAGAGCGTGACAAGCGAATATATCGCCGAGACGAACCCGGACATCCTGTTCGTCGTCGATCGCGATCTCGTTGCGGGAGGCGAAGGCGGCAAGTCGGCCAAGGAAGTGATCGAGAACGATCTCGTGAAGAAGACGAACGCCTACAAGAACGGTAAGATCGTTTACCTGGATCCGCAATACTGGTACCTGGCGAACGGCGGTCTGACGGCCGAGCTCGAGATGACGAAGGAAGCGGCCCAAGCCGTTCAATAAACAATAGAGGGGATTCGGATCTATGTTCGTTATGATGAGAACCATAACGGTCGAGAAGGGCAACGCCGACAAGGTCGTCGAGCGCTTCAGCGGGCCGGGAAAGATGGATGGAAGAGAGGGACTCGTCGATGTCAGCGTCATGGTCAACAAGCGCGCGAAGGAGCATGACGAGGTCGTCGTCCTGATCCGCTGGGAGTCCGAAGAAGCGTGGAAGGCTTGGGAGAAGAGCCCCGAGCATATCCAGGGTCATCGCGACAGCAAGGGCAAGACTCCTCCGGAATACGTCATCGGCACGACGGTGAACCTGTACGACGTGAAGGCGGTCAAGAAAGGGCAAGAGCAAGCAAGGAATTAATGCTTAGCACAAGGGGCTGTCCCAAAAGTCAATTTGACTTAGGGACGGCCCCTTGACTTAAGGACGGTCAGAGACTCCCCTAATGGTCCCGCCCTCCGCAAGTTGCCGCAGTATTTGGGTACTAGGAACCCAAATGGTCCCGCCCTCCGCAAGTTGCCGCAGTATTTGGGTACTAGGAACCCAAATGGTCCCGCTCATCCGCAAGTTGCCGCAGTATTTGGGTACTGGGAACCCAAATGGTCCCGCCCTCCGCAAGTTGCCGCAGTATTTGGGTACTAGGAACCCAAATGGTCCCGCCCTCCGCAAGTTGCCGCAGTATTTGGGTACTGGGAACCCAAATGTGCTGCCCACGGAACGCGGAACACCCTTATTTCTCTAGAGGATTCTCGCATATGCCGATAAACAGCAACGCGCCATTAGGTGCAGTAATTCCGTAGATAAACGGACGATTCAATACCATCTCCGCTCTGTCTTTCGACAAAGGTGCTGCCCCCCCTGCATATAAAATCTCGGTGAAGGCCGAGGCCTCCACGCCGTTCTCATCGATGCCGATATGAGTTTCTTGACGAACTCCGGTTAAAGATGCCCTTTTATCGGTAATGCCCGAGAAGTCGGCATTCTGTTCAAAGGCAGAGGTTAGGCCTAAACGGATCAGCGCGTCCTTGAGATCAAGCTTCGTTCCAAAACGGAACTTCGGAATCTGCCATACCACTTCGCCATGGCCGTCTTGGCCTCCTTCAAAAGCAGCCTTCGCTTTCTCCGGTGATGACAATAGCTCCTGGGGAGAAACCCCCTCATCGGGAAGAATAAACACCATACGACTGTCATTTTTTAAGCTAAGTGCGGAACGGGTAAAACCCTCGCCTTTGGCAAAGTCTGCGGAGGCGTATTTAGCATTCATAAAATTAGAATGTTCGGTAGAGCCGTCCGACAAATAGAAGGCATCTTCGGTTGTCTCGGCCTCCTTAAATTTATTCACCCACTCATCGTAGAAATAAACGGTATTGAGGATGCTGAGAATCTGATCCTGCGTGATCTCAATCTCAGGCTTGAGTATCCCGTCTGTATGCTCCGATACCCATTTTGCCATCTCTTCCCCTGTCTTCTTGTCTGAGAAATCCATGCTGAACGAGGAAGTATAGAAATTTGCGGCAGCATTTTTTATGAATTTATTTTTCCAGCTTACCTTTTTATTCATCCACAAGGAGTTTGCTATTTTTAATTTTGCGATAGCGTTATCCGTATATAGCTGACGATAAAGGTTCCCGCTTTGCTTAGAAAGCGTGGAAGGATCGGATACGCCCAACAGCGAAAGCAGCTCATCTGCCGTTTCTCCTTCGGCGCCGGAAGCAGCCATTGCCAATGCGTAATAGAGGGACAGCGGCGAGTAGTTTGTATTGCCGCTTTGGCCTGCAACAATTTGCGATGCCGTTTTATAAGAAAATTCATCCAATGCCTTGAGAAAGGCATCGTCTACGGGATTGACGTCGATCGCTGCCTGTTTAGCGCCAAAGTCGTCATACGCGTATGCCTTTGGTAAAACCACATCTAAGAGAGCCCCCTCGGAGGGGCTTCCGCCGCGAGGTAGGATAGAAACCATTACGATCGCCAAAGCGACACAAGCGGCAAGCGCAGTCCACTTTTTCCAGGGCCGAACGGTTGGTTTCAGCTTTGTTTTTCTCGCTTCCTCAACAAGCTCGTCGGGGATGTTGGTTAAGGCATCAAATAGCTTTTTTTCTTTCATAGCGTAACTCCCTCCTTTTCAAGGGCTGATCTGAGCTTATGGCGCAGCCGATAAATACGTCCGGCCAGTTTGTTCGGCGTAGTAGCGCATTCCGCGGCCAGGCTGTTCAAGCTGTCGCCGAACCAATAGCGTCGCAGGAACAGAACCCGGTCGTCTTGAGGCAGGGAATTCAGCCACCTGCTAATCGTCTCCGACAATGCCCTTGCTTCCGTCTCCTCTTCCGTACTCAGGGGAGAGGGTATACAGTCGGACAGCTCTGAGATCAACGCATCCGCGCCGCAGCCGCGTTTTCTTGCATGGTTCGCATGCCAGCGGTTAATGGAAAGATTACGCGCGATTCGTCCCAAATAGGCGGCAAGACTATTCGGTTTCTGCGGCGGCATGGAGTCCCATGCTTTGCCGTATGTATCATTCACGCATTCCTCGCTATCCCCGTCATTGGATAAAATGTTGAACGAGATCCGTTTAAGCATTCGGCCGTATTTCGTACTGCTCTCCCTTATGGCGGCTTCGTTTCTACTCCAATACATGTCGATAATTCGAGTATCTTCCACGCATGCCCTCCTTCGCTCGTTACTAAAAGCTAGTTAATTATAAAGACAGGATTTCCCATGGAATATTCGCTAAAAATTATTTAAAAAAGCTGTCTGTATAATGCTAGAGATTCAGCATTTAGATTGCAATAGCAATTTAACCAGTAATTGACATTGGTTATTTTTCTTTATATGCTTGATATATCTATTAGATATATTTGAGGTGAACGAATGGCAAGGAGTAACAACACGTTGTACGCGATATTGGGCATCATTGCTCACGGACCGCGGTCGGGATACGACATCAGGAAACAATTCAATGCTTCGCTTCGCTTTTTCTGGAGCGAAAGCTATGGCCAGATTTATCCGATGTTAAAGCAAATCGAGCGGGAAGGGTATGCCGAACCTGTGGAATCCAATGATTCGCGCAGAAAGAAGCTGTATCGAATCACGCCGGAAGGGCAAACCGTATTTCGGCAATGGCTTTCCGAACCGGTCAACCCGATTAACTACAGAGACGAGCTGCTGTTAAAAATATTCGTTGCGGGTCCGCAAGACGCCAAGGCTATTCTAGCGCTGTTAGCGAGTGAACGAGAAGAGCTGGAGAAGAACGTTGCCGTTCTAAAAGAGCAAGAATCGCAAGCGCTCCAGCAATACCATAATCGCGTTCCTCCGACATGGATGCTTACGCTGAGGTACGGAATCCATTCCATGGAGGCACGACTGCGTTGGTGCGAGGAAGCGATACACGATCTTAGGGGAAAGGGAGAGGTTTGAGATGCCAGCTAACTTCTGCGAGGCGAACGGAGCAAAGCTCCATGCTTCTATTAAGGGACAGGGCGATAGCGTACTCCTGGTTCACGGGGGGTATTCCAATATGTCGGTGTGGGATGAACATGTAGATGAGATTGCGAGTCAATTCAAAGCGATTCGTTATGATCAGAGGGGTTATGGGCAAAGCTCGGGGCCTTCCGGCCCGTTCTCTTATTATGAGGACATAAAGAGTATTCTCGATTATTACCAGGTTAACAATACGCATATTGTCGCATCTTCATTCGGGGGAAGCGCGGCGATTGATTTCACCTTGAGATATCCTGAGTATGTGAACAAGCTGATTCTCGTCGGGCCGTCAATCAACGGAGTAAACTATCCTTTTCGAATGAAGTGGGAAGGGATATTGGATTACTTAAGGGTTAATCGAGCCGGAATGGAGAAAGCAGCCGATGTTTTCCTTCAAAAAAATTTTTGGAGCTATATGGTTCCGCAAGAGGAGGAGCGCAAACGTCGCTTTAAGGAGATCTATACGTCTAACGCCGTATTTTATAACAGCAAACAATCGTGGCAGAGGCCGTTGACGCCTCACGCCATTCATAGACTCGAGGAAATTCGTAAACCGCTGCTCATTATCGAGCCGGAGAATGACCATCCGTTCAACAAGAAAGTATGCGAGATCATCCATAGCAGAGTGAAAGACTCCGAGAAAATCGTGATGAACAATTCGGGGCATTACCCTCACTTGGAACATCCATCCGAGTTTACTTCGATATTGTTAGAATACTTGAATAGAGAGCCCTGATCTTCGCCCTATCTATGATACGGAGAACCGTATCAGCGCCGTTTGTGCCGCCATGCGGCGAGGCGATAGAACATCCGTCCGGTTAACCGCCAGCGCCTTGATATTTGTTGGCACTGTACATCCAGAATCGGTAGCTGATCCAATAACACACGGGACCGACCGCTGGAACCGCCCACATCGCCCACTGGGGGATTAGCAGAGCCTCTTTGGACAGCAGGAACGCAGCCGGATAGAAATTAATAAAGGCCAGCGGAACGCCGACAGTCAAGAGCAGTTGAACGAACGAGCCAAATATGGGCAGCGGGTAGGAGATAAAGTCCTTTAGACGGAAAAACAACGAAAACAAGAAACCCGTCCTCACCCAAATAAAGGACATCGCTCCGATCGCCGTAAGTAAGCCTGCCTGAATCAAGGCGCCGCCGATTAACGCTAATATCAAATAAACGTAGTCGAGCCAGGTCCATTGCAGACCCAACTTGATCATAGCCCATATCAGGACCGACCCCGAAATAGCAATATGGGCGATGTACGCCAGATTGAATCCTCTGCTGACGAAATAAAAATAGGGATTTACAGGTTTGATCAGGATGGTTTCGAATGTTCCCTGTTTGACTTGACCTTCCAGTTCCCTCATCTGTACAAAAGAAAAGGATGCGCCAATCGCATAAGAAAATAGCCCGATACTGTATAGAAAGGCTATTTCGGGCCATGTCCATCCAGCGAGGTTATGGAATTGTTCGATAAATAGCCAGATGACAATATAATCTCCGGCATAGGAGATGATTTGCGCAAAGGCTGACAGAATGAAGTCGGCCCGATACGCCATTCTTTCTTTCATCAACAAACGAACGAGCTTGCCGAATAACTGTATCGTCATGAACATCCGCCTTTCGGATTAACCGCCTTGTATGACCAATCGGCGAACAGCTCTCGCCCATAGCCATTGAACAAGAACCAACAAGGCTGCGATCCATCCCATGCCTAATGCCAGCGTTTGCCACATTTGAGTTCCCGTCATTTTGCCGAGATAGATTGTCGCCGGCACATAGCCCATGTATTGGAACGGAAGCGCTTTGGCCAAGGACGCCCAATAGTGCGGGAAAAACCAGATCGGCAGAAATGATCCGGAGAATACGGTAATAAGTCCGTTCAGCGTCCAACTGAGAGCAAAATGATTCATAAACCAAAATGCCAGTAACGAAATGAAATAACCTAGAAGAAAGGAAACGATGAGCGCGATGATCAGCGCCCCTAAAAAGGCGATAAAATTAGCAGCAGATGATGGGGGAAGAATGCCGAAAAATAGCCAGGCAATCAGAAAGGACGGAGCGACCGTAAATGTCAATTGATAGATAGAATTCCCGAGCCCGTCGAAGAGCAAATATAAGGGATAAGAGAGCGGTCTAACAAGCTCGGAAGCAATGCCTCCCGATTTTAGGCTATCGTCGACTTTACTGCTCACCCCATTTAGCAGAAGGGCGGAGAGCAGCGTGTTGATAACGCTGTAGGTTATCATTTGCTCAACCGTGACGCCATCTACGTTTCCGCTGCCGATGACGGCTTTCCATATTTCCACCTGGATGAGAATCGTAACGAAATTGCCCAGCAAACGAAGCCAAACCTCGGCACGATAAGCTAATTGATTCGTAAAAGCTTTAACTGAGAACATGAAGTAGGTTATCACAACTGAGCACCTCATCCGATATCGCGGTTACGCATGTCATCCAGGGCTAATTGTTGATAATATCGCCGGATTAGGGATTCGATATCCTCGCTTTCAATCGAAGCATCTTCAACGGGATACTGCGACGCTATTCTACTTACAAGTTCAAAAACGGTGGATTCGCCGCGTGCGAATAGGTACGTTTTCCTTAAGCCCTCTTCTTGGAGCAGCGTTAGGCCCGGGAACTCAATCGTTCCAGGCTCCTCGCGGAAATCAATGACAACGCGGCGCTCGTCCCCGAGCCTGTCGCGGAGCTTCAGCACAGAACCATCGTAAACGAGGGTTCCTTTATTCACGACGATCATTCTGGGGCAAATTTCCTCCAAATCCTTCATGTCGTGCGTGGTTAATAGGATGGTGACTTTTTTGTCCCGGTTTACGGTCCGCAAAAATTGACGAATTTGGTCTTTGGCCATAACATCCAGTCCGATCGTAGGCTCATCAAGGAACAACAGCTTGGGGTCATGCAGCAGCGCCATTGCAATCTCGACCCGCATTCTTTGACCCAAGCTCAGCTGTCTTACGGGTTTATGGATGAAATCTCGAAGGGAGAGCAGCTCCATACAAAACTTAAGATTATTTTGATAGGTTGGCGCGGAGATTTTGTATATGTACTTGTGCAGCTCGAAAGAGTCCATAACCGGCAGGTCCCACCACAATTGACTCCGTTGCCCGAAGACTACTCCTATGTGCTGAGCATTCATTTTCCGCGCCTCATGGGGTACTGAGCCAAGAATATGCATTTCTCCAGCGGTGGGGACGAGAATGCCGGTCATCATCTTAATCATGGTCGATTTCCCTGCGCCATTAGGGCCGAGGTAACCTACTGCTTCGCCTTCCCGAATGGAGAAGGATATGTCGCGTACGGCGGTCTCTTCCGTATACTGACGAGTGAGCAAGCTCCTAACCGAACCGATAAGCCCCGGAAACCTGCGATACTGGCGATAAGTCTTCGTGATACCGTTCACAGAAATGATGTCCACACGACCACCCCACCCTGGAATATACATTGAATAATTTAGCATTAATGCAATTAACTGTCCACGTTAGAAAGAAGAATGACGTTATTTCACTAAAGGCCTAAACTTAGGTTATATTTGGATGAATTACTTGTGAGGGGAGAGGAAGATGTTGGACATACAGGCAATTGTATTGGACTTGGACGGAACATTGCTCGGAAGTGACAAATCTATTTCACCTAGAAATTATGAGACTGTAAAAAGATGTTACGATTCTGGAATTCATATTATTGTTGCAACGGCGCGACCGCCTAGAGCGGCTAATCAATTCGTAGAGAATTTTCCTTTTGTGGACTACTTTGTTTATTACAATGGTGCTCTATTGACCTGCAAGTCTAAGCAAATTAAGCGGCACATTAGTATTCCAAATGAGATTAGCCGGCAGATTAACAATTTTATCGAGGTTCATGCACCTCAATCGATAATTAACTACGAGGTCAATGACTCATGTTATACGTGTACGCCAATTCCTGACTTGCAACTTAGTCATTTCGGCATCCGTTCAAATGATCCTAAACCCCTGGTTGTTGATAAGGATTTTATTAGTTCGCTATCCCCAACCAAAATATTGGTTCATGGTTACAGCACATGGATGGATGTTATCGAGCAATTCGGCGATCATGTGAACGTAATCGCAACGGATGGAGGAGTATTGGTTCAAATCATGCAAAAATCAGCTTCCAAAGAAGAAGCTGTACAATGGGTGCTTGACGATATCGGGGTGAAGCCAGAAAATGTGATGGTGTTCGGGGATGACTTTAACGATTTAGGACTATTTCATACGTGCGGATTTCCGATCGCAATGGGGAACGCGATAATTGAACTAAAAAATTGCGCAGCCCACGTAACCGATTCAAATGATAACGATGGTGTTGCTGTTGCAATTGAGAGATTTGTGGTGTAATCATTTGTCATCTGTATTAAAACGCGGAGAACCGCCTCACAACCCCCTCCCAATCCTACTCGAACTCGATAAGTCCATCCGGGAGACTCTCTTCGGCGTTCTCCAGCAGCTTCCGCATCATGGCCGCGGCCAACTGCGCTTTCGGGACCTTCGGCAGTAGGCGGCCAACCCGTTCCGGCAAATATTCGGGGCAGCCGGAGGTGCAGACCACGAGCAGGTCGAGCGACGGATTCCGCGCCAGCAGCCGCAAAGCGAGAAATTCGTTAAAGACGACGATCGGCGAGTCTTTATGCCGCTCCGCGAATGCTTGCAGAAGCTCTTCGTCCCCATCGGCCAACTTGATTCTCTCCGAGTCCAGTCCGCTTGCCATGCCGATCATCCGCACCGTCGCTTGATTGTGATAGCTCTCGTGGATAACCGCGTAAGGGCTTGTCCCGCCGATGCGTTCCCGAACGGTTCGGAACAGTTGATCGTAGTCGGGAGTCAGCTTGCGGAAAAGAGTGTCTTCGATCGATCCGTCGACCAGAAGGAGCGGGGAGCCGTACGGGAACTTCTCGGACACTTGGTAGAAGGAGCTCTCGTGAGCATCGATCAGGAAGACGCCGTCCAGCTTCCGCTCGGCGATAATGGCGAAGTCGGGCCGATTCGGGTCGATGCGCGACACCATCAGATGATAGCTGGAAGAGCGGCAGGCTTGCTCCAGTTCGTCGATGAACCTGCCGTAGCTCATGTATTTGGAGATGAGGTCGGCTTCCTCCCCGACAAGCAGGACGCCGAGCAGGTTCGAACGTCCCGAGGATAGGGAGCGCGCCGCCAGATTCTGAACGTAGTTCAGCTTGGCCGCCGCCTCGAACACGCGCTGCTTGGTCTCGTCGGGGATCGTCTGGTTCGTTACCTTATTTAGCACGTAGCTGGCAGTCGCGATGGAGACGCCGGCTTCCGCGGCAACATCCTTCAGCGTTGTTTTCCTCAAGGGGGGGCCTCCTTCCGAGTCATTCCGTTACCTGTATGCTAACACAATCGAGCCTCCGGCGGGAATCCATGGCTTGCCGAATCAGGATTGACAAGAAAGAAGAAGCTTCCTATACTGAAATCACTTAAACGATTAAGTTAAGTGGAAAAGGTTCACTTCTAAGCGCTTGGAGAGGAGCTGGAGGGATGGAAGCACCGCTTCATGGGGAGCAAATGGAGTCAGTACGGGCTCGCGGCGGGAAGGCGGATTCGGCCGAGGATCGTCCGGTCTGGCGCAATAGGCCATTCTTGTGGCTGTTGTCCGGGTTTACGTCATCGATCTTCGGAGACAGCTTCAACGGCATCGCCCTCAGCTTGTGGGTGCTGCAGACGACGGGGAGCGCCCAACGCATGGCATCGGTGCAGATCTGCACGATGGCGGTCGCCTTCCTGTTCGCTTCGTTCGCCGGTACGCTGGCGGACCGCATGGACCGGAGGAAGCTGATGCTGCTGTCGGATTGGGCCCGTTGCGTTATCGCGATTCTGTTAGGGTTGAGCTTGTTCGTCATGGATGCGCCTTTTCCCGTGATGCTCGTCCTGGTGTCGCTTTCGACGTTCGCGGGACTCGTTCAGGGACCGTCCTTCCAAGCGGCTACGACGCAGATCGTCGGTCCCGGCCGAATCCAGCAAGCATCCAGCACGATCTATCTGTTCGACAACGCGGCGAGGATCTCGGGGCTGGCTCTGGCGGGAGTCGTTGTCTCGGCTTTCGGGGGATTGGCGGCGATTCTAGTAACGTCCGCTGCCTATTTGCTCTCCTCCGTCTGTACGCTGTCGGCCGGAAGGTTTCCGTCGCCGATGCTCTCTACGGCGGGGAAGGAGAAGCGATCCTTCCTTCAGGATTGGCGGAGCGGGATCTCGCACATTCGCGGCCATTCTCTGATTCGGTCCATCGTGCTGCTTAGCCCTCTGTTGACAGTGTTCTTCCTGACCGCGATCATGCTGGTTCAGGTCATTGCCGTGGGCGAGTGGAAGGCGGGACCGGTCGAGTTCGGATTGATCGAGATGTGCATTCCGCTCGGCTATATGACAGGGGCGAGCCTGATTATTACCTTCGGACATCGTTTCGGCAGGCGGGGGCATCTCGTCTTCTTCGGCCTCCTCCTTCTCGGGCCGATCTACTGGTTGATCTCCGGACTCGGTTCGCCACGTCTAGCGATTCCTTTCGTCCTGCTGGGAGGGCTGCTCTTCTCCTTCTGCTCGATGATTACCCAGGTCATCCTCAAGCTCGAGGTGAAGGATGAATGGCAAGGGAGAGTCTACGGAACGATGGGGGCGATCTCGAGCGTCGCTCCTTCGCTCGGCCTCGCGGCCGCGTCGATGCTGGCGGACCGATGGGGAGCGGCGACCGTCCTTGCGGCGATGAGCATGGGGCTGCTGGTCTTGGCCATTGCGGCGGCGATCGTCCTAAAGCCGATACGGAATTATCGTTGATCCGGCGAATGAGCGAAGAAGGCAGTTAGACTGCGCACATCGGCGGGTCGAGGCACACAGCGGCGGAAGAAGGTAACCAGACTACGCACATGAGCGAGAGCCGGCGGCGAATGAAGCAGGAAGGTAGTTACACTACGCACATCGGCGGGACGAGGCACCCAGTGACGGCAGCATGCACCCTTGAGACAAAAACAGCGGCGAAGGGAACATTCCCTTCGCCGCTGTTTGTTAGGCTTGCTTCAGTACCAGGAACCCGTAACCCGGCAAGGCGAACTTCAAGGCTCCCTTGGCCGAAGGAACCGGCTTGCCGGAATACGCATTCACCCACGAGCCGTCCGCTTCCACCTTGAGCTTCGCCTGACGCTTGCCCGCGTTCATCGCGACGATCAGGCGATCCCCATCAGCCGAGCGGCGCTCGTAGACGAGAAGCTTGCCGCCTTCCTCCGCCTGCAGGAAACGGAGATCGACGCCGCGCAGGGAGGCGTGCCGGGAGCGAAGCGCGAGCGTGCTCCGGTAGAAGTCCAGCATCTCGGCGTTCTGCTTGTCCTCGTCCCATTCCATGCACTTGCGGCAGCCGGGGTCGCCCTCGCCCGTCATGCCGATCTCGTCGCCGTAGTAGACGCAAGGAACGCCCGGATAGGTGAGCTGGAACAAGGCGGCCAGTCTCATCCGCTGCTCGTCTTCCTTGCAAAGCGTGAGCAGGCGAGGCGTGTCGTGGCTGCCGAGCAGATTGAACGCCGTTTCGTTCACCTGCTGCGGATAAGAAGCGAGTTGCTTGCCGATGCGGTTGGCGAAGCCGGCGGCATCGATCTTGCCCTTGGCGAAGAAGTCGAGCACGGCGTTCGTGAACGGATAGTTCATGACGGCGTCGAACTGATCGCCCTGCAGCCACGGCATGGAATCATGCCAGATCTCGCCGAGAATGTAGGCGTCCGGGTTGACGGCCTTGACCGTCTTGCGGAATTCCCGCCAGAATTCATGATCGACCTCGTTCGCCACGTCCAGCCGCCAGCCGTCGATGCCGATCTCCTCCACCCAATAACGCGCCACGTCGAGAAGATATTTTCTGGCATCCGGATTCTCGGTATTCAGCTTGGGCATGATCGGCTCGAACGCGAACGTCTCGTATGTCGGAATGCCGTCCTCGATCCGCAGCGGGAAGTCCCGCACATGGAACCAGCTCGCGTACGGAGACTCCGCCCCCTTCTCGAGAACGTCCACGAACGGAGGGAAGGTGCGTCCGGCATGGTTGAACACCGCGTCCAGCAGCACCCGGATGCCGCGCCGATGGCAGGCGTCCACCAATTCCTTCAGCTTCTCGTTCGTGCCGAAGTGAGGGTCCACCTTCAGGTAGTCTTGGGTGTCGTACTTATGGTTGGTCGTCGCTTCGAACAGCGGAGTAAAGTAGATCGCGTTCACGCCGAGCCGCTCGATATAGTCGAGATGGTCGAGCACTCCCTGCAGGTCGCCGCCGAAGAAGTTCTTCGGGGTCGGCTCGCCGCCCCAAGGCTCCGCGTTCTCCGGGCTGATCGAAGGATCTCCGTTCGCGAACCGCTCGGGGAAAATCTGATAGAATACCGCGTCCTTGACCCAAGCCGGAGGAGCGAACACGTCGATCGGGTTGATAAAAGGGAACTCGAACATGTTCTCGGAGTCGACCGGGGCTTTGGAACGGAACTCCTTCTCCGTCAGGTAGAGATCCTCGCTGCCCTGGCGGAAATGGAAAGCATAGCGCAAGCGGCGGTACGGAGGCTGGACGGCGGCTTCCCAATAGTCGAAGCTCTCGTCCGATGCGAAACGGCTCATGGGAACGCTGGCTTTGGTCTCCTTCCAGGCATACTTGTCGCCGACGATGGCGTTGACCGATTCGACGTCGTCTCGCTTCGTGCGGATTCTTAAGTGGACGGTGCGACCGTCGTAGGCGTAGGACCAGTTCTGCTTCGGACGGTGGTAGATCGCTTCTTTTAACATGTTCTTCGCTCCTCTGCTTGAATTCGAATATAGGACTAGGGCTGGCGGCGAACAAGAATCAAAGCGGAAGCAAAGCAAAAAAAGGCACAATCCTCCCGCCTTCATCTTGCGCGCCGAGGTTGTACCTTGTCGGTAGCATTGCCTTTGAATTGTCAACGATTGCATAACCCATTATAAGCGATCCCGCAGGAGGCGCCAAGTACGGCATTATCGGATTTTTATCCGCTTTTTTGCCATGGTTCGCGCGAATCGGCGACGATTAGCCAAGACAAGTCGAAAGCCGATATGGTTTAATAAGGAAGAAGGCTTGAATCAATCCCGAACGGGACCAATACGCAGACGACGGAGGATTCGAGACGATGGGCGCGACGAACAAGGCGACGAACAAGGCGATGAACGATAAGACAGGGAATGCAACGATGGATGCGGCGGAAAATGGGACTAAGAATGCGATGAATCATGCGACGAAGAACGTGACGATGAGCATGACGAACAACGTGACGAATAGCGAGACAAACAACAGGACGAAAAGCGTGACGATGAGCGTAACGAACGACGTGACGAAGAACAAAACGAACAACGTGGCGAAATACGCGGCGGGCAACAAGCCCGTGCGCATTTCTATCTTGCTGGCCTTGGCTGCCAGCTTGCTCATTCTGCCTGCCTGCGGCGGCGGCAACAAGGCCGCGGAAGCGACCCCGTCCGCGGAGAGCAGCGAATCCGCTTCGGCCAGCGCAAGCGCGTCCGAGAACCCGACGGCCGCTTTCCTGGCTCCGCTAACCGGCTTGCCCTCGGAGCAGACCGTGACGAAGCGCCCTTTGACCGTGATGATCAATAACTTCGCGGCGGCGCGTCCGCAATCGGGGCTCTCTCAAGCGGATACGGTGTGGGAGGTTCTCGCGGAGGGCGGGATTACCCGGCTCGTGGCCGTGTTCCAGAGCAAGGAATTCACGGACCCGATCGGCCCGATTCGCAGCATCCGTCCTTATCTGATCGATATCGGAGAGAGCTACGGCGGCGTCCTCGTGCACGCGGGGGCCAGCAACGACGCGCTTGCCATCCTTCAGCATTCCGGCAAAGCCGATCTCGACGAGATCAACAACGCGGGCGCTTATTTCTACCGGGAAAAGTCCCGCAAAGCGCCGCACAATCTCTATTCGACGCTGGAGAAGCTTCGCGAAGGAGCCGCCAAGCACAAGTACAAAGAGACGGTCGACGTGCCGCAGCTGACGTTCAGCACCCAGCCGGACGTCGCCGCCGCCGCTCCGGCATCGCAGATCGAAGTGAAGTTCCAGCTCTCGGATTACAAGGTGTCCTATCAGTTCGATCCCGGCACGGGACTGTACGCCCGTTCGATCAACGGGCAGCCGCACGTCGACCTGAACAACGGCCAGCAGCTGACGGCCGCCAACCTGGTCGTGCTGTCGACCAAGCATCGGGCGTATGACGACTACGGCCGATTGGACATCGACCTGAACAGCGGGGGCAAGGCCGTCCTGTTCCAGCAAGGGTACGTGATCGACTGCAGCTGGGAGAGAACGAAAGGCGACATCATCCGGCTGACGAAGGACGGGAAGGAGCTCCCGTTCGTACCTGGAGTGACGTATTACCACATCGTTCCGAACTCGGACTCGATGGAGAAGCATTTGACGTATCGATAAGCGCTTGATGGCGAAGAACGCCCCTAACTTGTGTTGGGGGCGTTCTTCGGCGTTATGGCTGGCGTTTGGAGTCGCGGTTCCGCACGTATTTGATTCTGCGCTCTCTGTAGCTTTTCTCGTCCGGCGTTCCGAACCCGTAGCCGTCGCTAATCAGCTGGTCGGTCGGGACATGCGGCGTCAGGGCGATTCGGCGGTTTCCGTTCTCGTTGGCTGTGACGATGAAGAAATAGTTCACGCCATTGAGATGGTATTTGTCCTCTCGATGCACCTGATAATACACGGCAACATACGAGATTTGCGGGTCGGGCAAGGAATCGATAAAGCTGGGTAAGAATTGGCTTCCGTACTCATACGGAATCGGCCTGGACGAGACGAGAGCGGCTTGCTTAATGTTGAAAAGCCCTGCTTTCCGTTGTGCATTCCGCTTGCCGTTGAAGAAGGGAGCCAGCATTTCGCGTTGGCTTTTAATCCATAAGGCGGGAATCCCGTTCCAATCCTTCGCGTTGATCGATTCTATGTATTGGCGAACGATAGGCTCGTTCGGATCGCCGGTAGCGAACGCGGGGTTCGTTGCCGGCGCGGGAAGCGATAGGATGAGCAGGAACAGGAACGGGAACAGGTACGGGAGTTTGGTCAATGGGGCATCTCCTCCGCAGGGATTCGGGATTAGCATGCCCATGATTGGAGAGCTACGTTCGCTTCCGATAATCGGTTGGCGTCATGCCGAACCACTTCTTGAACGACTTGGAAAAGTAGAGAGGATCCTCATAGCCGACCGATCGAGCGACTTCCTCGACGGAGAGCGGCTCCAACAGGAGCAGCTTGGCCCGATCCATGCGAAGCTGCTGCAGGTAGCGCACCGGCGACACGCCGATCTCCTGGTGGAACAGCTTCGTCAGATAGGTTCGGTGATAGCCGAGCTCCTGTGCCATCCGGGCGATCGAGACGGGAGAAGACGCTTCGGCTTGGAGCCAGCGGGCGGCCCGGTCGGCCTCCGCGGCGGCGATGCTTTTCTTGCTGGCGGTAACGGGAGGACCGGCTGGGCGGTTGGCCTTCGCCCAAGCGGAGAAGGCGAGTTTAAGATGGGCCTCCGCTTCCCAATCGGCGGTCCATTCCTTCTTGCGGAACGTCCGCTCGATCTCGTGCATCGCCTTCAGCGCGGTGTCCGAGCCGCCGCGAAGGATCGGGTTGTCCGCGTCGATCCCGGCCGCGGCGAGCCAGCGTTCCGCTTCGCTTCCGCGGATGGCGACCCAGCGGTAGCGCCACGGATTGTCGGCGGAAGCCTGATAGGAATGCATCTCCTCCGGCAGAATGACGAAGCTGTCTCCCGCCCCCAAGTCGTAATGGCGGTCGCGGCAGCGGTACCAGCCGGTCCCTTCGATAACCGTGTGGATCAAGATGTAATCCAGCCGTTGGGGACCCATTCGGTGCTCCGGCAGCGTCTGCGAATGCCCGGCGAACAGGATGGTGAGCGGCCCCGGCTTGGGGGATGGATGGACGGCGGTGATCGTGACCGGCCTTCTGCGCATGAAGGAACCTCCTCGAATAGAAACGACAAAAGTACATATACAGCATTTTTTCGTCCATATGGTTGGAAGCGCTATATCTTTATTATAAAACGCAGAGAGTCTTTATTCTACCTACTGATCGGGAGGTCGCTGCACATGTCCAAAATAACGTTTCTCGGAGCGGGAAGCACGATTTTCGCCAAAAATGTACTAGGAGACGTCATGCTGACGCCGTCGCTTCAGGAGTTCGAGCTGGCGCTGTTCGATATCGATCCGGCGCGGTTGAAGGAGTCCGAAGCGATCCTGAACAACATTCGCCGAACGGCCGGCAGCAAGTGCCGCGTCGTTGCCTATTCGGACCGCAAGGAAGCGCTGCGCGGGGCCAAGTATGTCGTGAACGCCATCCAGGTCGGAGGCTACGAGCCTTCCACGGTCATCGACTTCGAAGTGCCTAAGAAGTACGGCCTTCGCCAGACGATCGCGGATACGATCGGCATCGGGGGGATTTTCCGCAATCTGCGCACGATCCCGGTTATGCTCGACTTCGCCCGCGACATTCGCGAGGTGTGCCCGGACGCGTGGTTCCTCAACTACACGAATCCGATGGCGGTGCTGACGAACGTGATGAACACCTACGGCGGAGTGAAGACGGTCGGTCTGTGCCACAGCGTGCAGGTGTGCGTCTCTCATCTGTTTAAGGACCTGGGGATCGATGACACCGGGGTTCAATCGAAAATCGCGGGCATCAACCATATGGCGTGGCTGCTCGAGGTGACGAAGGACGGCGTGGATCTGTATCCGGAGATCAAACGCCGCGCGGCGGAGAGGCAGAAGGAGAAGCACGGGGATATGGTCCGTTACGAGCTCATGAACCGATTCGGCTACTATGTAACCGAGTCGTCCGAGCACAACGCGGAGTACCACCCGTACTTCATCAAGCGGCAGTATCCGGAGCTGATCGAGCGCTTCAACATCCCGCTGGATGAGTATCCGCGCCGCTGCGTGAACCAGATCGCGGGCTGGGCGAAGATGCGGGACGACATGCTGAGCGACGTGGAGCTCAGTCACGAGCGTTCTCATGAGTATGCATCGTATATTTTCGACGCGATGGAGACGAACACGCCGTTCAAGATCGGCGGCAACGTCATGAACACGGGCGGGCTTATTGCTAATTTGCCGCGCGAGGCTTGCGTCGAGGTGCCGTGCCTCGTGGACTCGTCCGGCGTGACCCCGACGTACGTGGGCGACCTGCCGCCGCAGCTGGCCGCGTTGAACCGGACCAACATCAACACGCAGCTGCTCACGATCGAAGCGGCGATCACCGGCAAGAAGGAGCACATCTACCACGCCGCGATGCTCGACCCGCACACGTCCGCGGAGCTGTCGCTCGACGACATCGTCTCCCTGTGCGACGACTTGATCGAGGCTCACGGGGACTGGCTTCCGAGGTATAAGTGAAAGTAAGAGGGCTAATGCCAAGCTAAAGATAATTCACCAAGGTATTCATTCTAATAAACGGAGTAAAAGGTGAGGAGCTATTGCCAAGCCTCCTATAATCCGATAAGGTATTCTCATAAACGGACCTGAAGCACAGGCCGCTCATTCCGGAGGGAACTCCGTGGTGAGCGGCTTTTTGTTTGGGTTTGGGGTGAATTCCGAACAGGAGGATTAATCGTATGGGAACGGAAACGCGAAGGGGACAGGAGAAGCGGGTTGTGGAGCAGCGGGTAGATAGCACGCAGATCAAGTTTGATGCGGCGTTCCAGCGGGAATATGCTCAGATGATGGCCGATGCGATCAAGAGAAGCCGCGGGGAGAGGAAGCGCCGGCTTCAGGAAGAGCATTCTCACGCCGAGAAGCTTCTTGCTTATATCTGGTGGCAGGCCGTCGGCAATCTGAAGAACCTGCATCCCGAGTTCGAGATTGTGGATTTGCGAGGGACTCCCCGGTATCCCGACTATGCGTTTCTTCCTTCGCCTGGCTTTCGCCTGGTTCTGGAAGTCGATGGCTTCGGTCCGCATTGGCGCGATATCAGCCGCTGGCGCTTCGACGACAACGACGAACGCCAGAATCTGCTGCTCATTGACGAGTGGAAGCTGCTTCGCTTCTCGTATGACGGATTAAACGAGAAGACGGCCCGCTGCAAACAGACGATTCTGATGGCGCTTGCGAGGTGGGGACGGCCAATCGACGGGGAGCAGGTTAAGCTAAATGTTTATGAGCGGGCGGTCATGCATTATAGCCGCTCCATAGGAGGAGAGAAATTCACAACCAGTCAAATTGCTAGAGCTCTTGATGTCACACGAAAGACGATTGCCCCTCATCTTAACTCCTTAGTAGAAAAGAGCTTATTAACCGCGATAATTTCCAAGAAGGGTTTACGAACCGGATACAAGGAGCGCAGAACGAGTACCTATTGTTGAAACAATTGCGTAATTCTGCGTTTGGTGAAGACTGTTGAGTAACCACGACCCAACTAGAGCGACCATGGGCGCGAGGAGGAACTTACGCGAGTAGAAATTACTCAGGTGGGTGCGTGCGAGGACGCATGGTGGGTGCAGGTGAGTAACCACGACCCAACTGGAGCGACCATTGGCGCAAGGAGGAACTTACGCGAGTAGAAATTACTCAGGTGGGTGCGTGCGAGGACGCATGGTGGGTGCAGGTGAGTAACCACGACCCAACTAGAGCGACCATAGGCGCGAGGAGGAACTTAGGTGAGTAGAATTTACTCAGGTGGGTGCGTGCGAGGACGCATGGTGGGTGCAGRTGAGTAACCAGACCCAACTAGAGCGACCATAGGCGCGAGGAGGAACTTAGGTGAGTAGAATTTACTCAGGTGGGTGCGTGCGCGGACGCATGGTGGGTGCAGGTGAGTAACCACGACTCAACTAGAGCGACCATAGGCGCGAGGAGGAACTTACGCGAGTAGAAATTACTCAGGTGGGTGCGTGCGAGGACGCATGGTGGGTGCAGGTGAGTAACCACGACTCAACTAGAGCGACCATAGGCGCGAGGAGGAACTTACGCGAGTAGAATTTACTCAGGTGGGTGCGTGCGAGGACGCATGGTGGGTGCAGGTGAGTAACCACGACTCAACTAGAGCGACCATGGGCGCGAGGAGGAACTTACGCGAGTAGAAATTACTCAGGTGGGTGCGTGCGAGGACGCATGGTGAGTGCAGGTGAGTAACCACGACTCAACTAGAGCGACCATGGCGCGAGGAGGAACTTAGACGAGTAGAAATTACTCAGGTGGGTGCGTGCACAGACACATGGTGGGTGCAGGTGAGTAACTACGACTCAACTAGAGCGACCATAGGCGCAAGGAGGAACTTACGCGAGTAGAAATTACTCAGGTGGGTGCGTGCGAGGACGCATGGTGGGTGCAGGTGAGTAACTACGACTCAACTAGAGCGACCATAGGCGCAAGGAGGAACTTACGCGAGTAGAAATTACTCAGGTGGGTGCGTGCGAGGACGCATGGTGGGTGCAGGTGAGTAACCACGACCCAACTAGAGCGACCATGGGCGCGAGGAGGAACTTACGCGAGTAGAAATTAATCAGGTGGGTGCGTGCGAGGACGCATGGTGGGTGCAGGTGAGTAACCACGACCCAACTRGAGCGACCATGGGCGCGAGGAGGAACTTACGCGAGTAGAAATTACTCAGGGGGGTGCGTGCGAGGACGCATGGTGAGTGCAGGTGAGTAACAACGACTCAACTAGAGCGACAATGGCGCGAGGAGGAACTTAGACGAGTAGAAAATACACAGGAGGGTGCGTGCACAGACACATAGTTGGTGCAGGTGAGTAAATACGAGTCAAATAGAGCGACCATAGGAGCAAG
>NZ_RZJR01000028.1 GCF_003990975.1 Cohnella sp. AR92 | reverse complement strand
AAGCTATCCTGCTTCCGTTGATCCTTCAGATGCTCGACAAGAAGCTAAAGGAAATGGAATGGTCATCCGACACGCTAAAGACGCTCTATAAACGTTCTATCGAGCTCGTGATAGATCGGGTGCTTCAGGATCACATTGGTGTACGTAAGGAGCTGCGGGCCAGAAGGATTAAAACATGGGACGGAGACAACACCGATTTCGCGCTATACATCAATTACAACTGTCGGGGATACGACGGGAATTTCTTCGTTACCCATGACCTGGCTAAGTCGGAGATAGGCGTGAGGCTAGGCAAGTACATCCAGGAGGCATTCTTGCCGCGATCCAATTTGGAGGTAAAAATTTGATCAAAGTAGCACGGGAGCCATATCGAGAGCGATTTGACTAGCGATTATTTTTTACACTAATTTCGACATCATGCGACAATAACCACTATAGTAAGATTTCTTAAAACCATGTAAGGTTTAACATAACAACCAGAAAGGAAGGTGATGGGAATGGACAAAAGAAAAAGCCGTAGCAGAGAGCCGACGGCATTGTGGTGGACTGTATCCGTTGCAGCGGAAAAATCGTCCGTTAATATCGAACCGGATTTAGGTTACCAAAATCAAAGTAACATGTATATAGGGAAATTGTAGTACATCCAGTTTTAGAACTTTTTGTTCTAAAAACCGCAGAGGAGGCGCGGAATTACTTCCGCCGTTCACTTGGTTTTGTTTTAAATCCCTCATATAAGTCTCTGAAGTCGCATTCTAATATTTCTTCGGCGATGTATATATCTTCGGGCTGCATAATGCGGTCGCCTGAACAGAAGTGCGAAATCATTCTTTGGGATCGACCTGATCGCTCAGCGTAGTAAGTTTGCGTCCAACCTCTAGCCTTGATCAGGTCACCAAGTAAACACCTCCCGCGGGAGATGTTCATTAGTAAGCTCCATCAATGTATTTTTACTTTGTCAATTATAACATCAAAGGTGGGACAGATGCATGTTGATTATCTTGGATGCTCTTAATTCGATTGGCCGTATATCGGCTGGTGATCGCTTGATTGTAGATATCGCTACAGAGGTGAGCCTCGGTCAAATTGTAGTCTGCGAACCAGACAGGCACTTAGATTACTATCACGAATCTCTAACTGTAGATGTAATAGGAAGGGTTGTTAGGTTTTACGCTGACCAACCATCCGCGAGAAATAGTGAAGCCGCATTATCTACATAGCATCCGACCAGCCCATAAAAACCTCCCATTGACCACTTTTTGTCCACGGACTACCAACTTTCAAAGGGAGTCCGTGTTTAATGTCTTACACATCGAAAACCCGTATATGCCTTGTTATTACTGGGATCAGGTGACATCAATTACTCAACGTAATCAATGTTACAGATAGTGCCCATTATGATGTTAATCGTAGTCGCGGTGCTGTTCACCAACATTATCGCTAAAGACAACACCGGGACCAGCGCGCGGATCACGACGCAAGGAGATGCGGCGAATACGAAACTCGGCAATCTCGGGAATTAAAGAACGGAATGACTTAATAGAAGGAGGCGACGAAGAGTGCGGCAGATCTTGATGACGGTCCTCTTGATCGTGGCGGTAGTCGGCGTTTACCTCGGATTTAACGGGGGATCGGACGGCGCGGAGTCGAAGCTGCGCGACTCCGCGACCCGGATGGCGGACGGAATCTCGCGGATTAGCCCATGAAGCAGCTCCTGATCTTCCTGTTGTTCTCAAGCCTGTTCTGCTGGCTCATGTTCTCGCCGGTCTACAAGCATGTTCTGGTTCTTCGGCAAGCCCTTCTGCAGCAGGAGGCCGATTATCTGCTTGAGGTCGGAGCGAGCGGCCGCTTCGGCTACATCGATGCGGGGCTGATCGAGGAGTCGAAGAGCAGGCTCGCCGAGAGCGGCTTCGAGCCTGCCCGGCTGCAATATTCGGTCGCTTCGACTTCCGGAGCCGAGGCGGACAATGCCGAGCAGCCGCTGGTCCGGGGCGAGGGAATCAAGCTGACCATTCGTTATCCCTACGACGGCCTGCTCAACATCGACCGGCTGATCGGCCTGGAGCCGAGCGCGACGGAGCCTTACCTCTCTGCGGGCGGGATGAAGATGAGCGAATACGTGCCGTGAACAGCCTTTGATCGGTGGAAGGCGAGCGGTCTTGGCTGAGATCGAAGCGTATTGATATTATGCCTTGGGGGTTATCATGCATAAGCTTGTATTTGTCGTTCTCATGCTCTCGTTATGGTGGATGCTTCACGCCGTGCAGGTGGATGAAGAGCTGGCCTTGTCGGTCGTTCACGAAGGCAAGAGGGCTGTCGACCGGGCTGCGCATGCCGCCGCGCAGCAACTGGACGAGGACAAGCTGGAGCTCGGCGTACTCGCCATCGACCGCGAGGAGGCGCAAGCCGCGGCTGCTCGGTATCTTCAGGAGAACCTGAGGCTGGAGCCGGACTTTGCTCCGCGCGCGGACGGATACCTGCGGGAACGGGTAGAGGTTCAAGCTCTGGAGATCGTCGATGAGACGGCGTCCTTCCCCTACGTCTATCGGAATGAGGAATACGATTACGAGACGATCTTCCGCAGGCCTGGCGTCGTTCTCATCGTCAAGATCGTCTATCCGCGAATCTTCGCGGCGATCCCGCCGATCGAATGGGAGCTCAAAGGCTCCGCGGAGCTGGTGTATTAGCACGCAGACGTCGGGGGACGGCCGAAGCTTACTTCGGCTGCGCGGCTTCCACGCCGCGTACGATCGCGCGTTCCAAGACGACGGCCGCGACGGTTCCCACCGCGGTTACGGCGTTGTCCCCCGTCAGGCCGCTGGTATCGGTCCCTGTGGCAAGACAGAAGATCGTATCTCCGTCTAGCTGCGTGTGCACGGGGGAGATCGCTCTCGCCATGCCGTCATGGGCGAGGGTTGCGACCCGGCTGGCTTCCGCTTTGGTCAGCTTGGCCGTCGTCGCGACTACCGCGATGGTGGTGTTGCGAGGGCGTCCTGCCGAAGGAGGCACTCCCTCCAAGATAGCCCTGGTTTGATTGACGAACGCGCCGTTCGGCCCAAGCGACCCTGCAACGATGCGGTCTTGATTCCAAATGTCGCCGACCGCGTTGACGACGGCGATGGCCGCTACCCGCGGTCCGCCGGGGATCTGCCACGCCGCCGTACCGACGCCGCCTTTCATCGGCGAGCCGTAGATTTTCCCGACGGTCGCGCCGGCACCGGCGCCGACGCTTCCTTCCGCCACCGGTCCTGCCGTTGCCGACTGGCTGGCGGCATAGCCCATCGCGGCATCGGGCCTGCGCGAGCCTTCGGCATAGATCAGGTCGAAGATGACGGCGGCCGGTACCGTCGGAAGAATGCCGCCCTGGGTCTGCGCACCGAAGCCGTGTTCGGCGAGCCAATTCATCACTCCCGCCGCGGCCGCAAGCCCGAAGTTGCTTCCTCCCGTCAGCAGAACGGCCTGCACGAGCTCCGTCGCGGTTCCGGGATGAACGGCGTCGGTTTGCTGCGTGCCCGGGAAACCCCCTCTTACGTCCACGCCGGGAACCGCGCCTTGAGGTGCGAGAATCACAGTGCAGCCGGTTCGGCCGCTCTCGTCCTGCGCATGCCCGACCAGAATGCCGGGAATATCGGTGATGCCGCCGAGGGAACCGCCAGCCCCGTCGATAAGGGCGTCGGCGCTCGGACCGATCGGTTGATTTCGAATCAGCGGGTCGTTCCGAAATCGTTTATGCCGGGGGCGGCCTTTTCCGACCGGCCGGATGGCCGCGCACTTTCCTTTTTGAAACCGCGATTTCTTCATCGTTCGCACGACGAGTCTCTTCCTTCGAATCCGCGAAGCGAGCTTGGCCGCGCGAGTCTTTCGAAGCAAAGAGATCTTCCGGCGGATGCGCGCTTGGTCCCGGATGCCCATGTCAGTCCTCCTTATCGATGTCCGATTCGCAAGGCGAGTCGGATATCATGCCTTCTCCCTCATCAGTATGAGGGGCGGGACATCCATACCTGTGCGCCTGCACAGGGCGCCCGCCTCTATTCGGAACGAACCCGATCCCTCCCCCTTGATCGACGCCTCCTTATACCGATCCGCCTATCCGGATTTGACTTTCCGCTCCCGACTCTGCTCTAATCAAGGGACAGCGCCTTGCGCGGAGGAGTGGAAGAGATGGACGAGAAGCAACGCGATGAACTGGCGAACCGTCAGGCCCGCCTTCAAGTTTATATGAAGCGGGAGCGGCTGGACGGCTGCTTGGTGTCCCAGAACGTGGGCCTGTATTATTGGACGGGTTCGATGCAAAGCGGCTATTTATTCATTCCGCAAAGCGGAGAATCCACATACTATGTCAGGAAAAGCTTGGTCCGGGCTCTCGGGGAAGCCGGCGTGAGAACGGTCGGGCTGGGCGGCTTCCGGCAATTCGGCGCCACGCTTGCCGCGGATTACCCGGAGCTGTTCGGCGCAGGAGAGCCGCCGCGGATCGGAGCCGATCTCGACGTCATGCCCGCGCAGCTGTATTTGCGGCTTCAGGAAGCGGCCCCGCAAGCGCGATGGGCGGATGCTTCCGCCATTATGCGCAAGACCCGAAGCGTGAAGTCCAAAGAAGAGACGGCGGCCATTCGCCGCGCCGCGGGCATTGCTTCCGCCGCCTTGGCGGATGGCTTGAAGCAGCTTCGGGAAGGCATGACGGAGCTGGAGCTCATGGCGGCGATCGAGAATTCCATGCGCAGGCAAGGCCATATCGGGCTCATGCGCATGCGGGGATACAATCAAGAAATCATGACCGGAGTCGTCGCCGCGGGCGAAGCGGCTGCCGTTCCGACCTACTTCGACGGACCGGCGGGAGGCAGAGGACTGGGGGCGGCGGCCCCTCAGAGCTCGTCGAACTGGCCGATTCGAAGAGGGGAGCCGATCCTGCTGGATATCGGCTGCTGCATAGACGGCTATACGATCGATCAGACTCGAACGGCGGTTATCGGAGAGCTCTCCGAATCGCTGCGGAAGGCGTACGAGGTATCCGCTTCGATAATTCGCAGCACCGAGAAGCGGCTTCGTCCCGGCGCCATTCCGGAACAACTGTACCTATCGGCGCTGGAGGAAGCCAAGGCGAACGGGCTGGCGGACCACTTCATGGGGTTCGGCTCCGATCAGGTGAAGTTCCTGGGGCATGGCATAGGCTTGGAGATCGACGAATGGCCGGTTCTGGCCAGAGGCTTCGTCGAGCCTCTCGAACCCGGCATGGTGCTTGCGATCGAACCCAAGTTTACTTTTCCCGGAATCGGAGTCGTGGGCATAGAGAATACGTATCTCATTACGCAGGACGGCTTCGAGACGCTTACGGCAAGTCCCGAGAAGCTCTACGCATGCGAAGCTTGACGAGATGACCTGGTCTAACCGCAGGACTGGGTTATTTCCTATTGGAACGGGGCCGTTGCGTATGAAAATGTAAATATAACCTCAGTATTTTACTCGGATTTTAGCTAACTCCGCTTGACATTAGCTCATAATGAATGTACACTAACTTACATTATGTAAGTATAATATGTCGTCATCCGGAACATAGCGATACTGCCGCTTGCAAGCAACAGATCCGATCAAGCGGCCCGATGTCTTCTTAGACCAACGATTGCAGGTGATAAAAGCATGATTTCTACCGATATTAAACGCATCCTATTGGACAAAATGACCTTAATCCAGCATGCCGGTCTTCGTAATCTCTGCCTGGTTGGTCCCGTTAAGCTTCCGATTCAGATGGAGGATCGCGTCGCGGAATTCAAATGGTATACCTGGCTTGAACTGAAAGATGAAGCGACCCCCGAGACGCTCCTGGAATCGCTCAAAACGATGAATCTGGCCGAGCTTCAGCAATCTTCCGTGCTCGTGTACGGAGACTTCGAGCACTCTCCGGAGGCGCTGGTACGGATGCACAGCATCTGCCATACCGGGGATATCTTCGGCAGCAAGCGCTGCGACTGCGGCTACCAGCTTCGCCAATCGCTGCGCATGATCGTCGAGAACGGCAGCGGCGCCCTGTTCTATCTGGCCCATCACGAAGGCCGCGGCATCGGCTTGTTCTCCAAGTCTCTGGCGTACCTTCTGCAGCAAGAAGGACTGGATACGGTCGAAGCGAACGAGGCGCTCGGCTTCGAAGACGACAGCCGTTCCTACGAGCAGCCGATCCGCGTGCTGGAGACGCTTCGCGCCCGTCCGGTAACGCTGATCACGAACAACCCGCGCAAGCTCGCTTCCCTGCAGAAGAGCGGCCTTGCCGCGGAAGGCCATATCCCGCTGTGGGGAGATATCTCGGACTATAACCGGTTCTATCTGGCCACCAAGGTGAAGAAGTCCGGCCATATGCCTCAAGAGACGAGAGCGATGGCCTAACGGGGCCAGCCCCAGCCCGGCGGGCCGGCGGCAGCAATCGCAGCATCCAAGAATAACAACAGAGAGGCGGGGGGAGTCGGCATGCTTGTTCAGACGGACGTCTGTATCGTTGGAGGAGGTCCCGGAGGAGCCTTGCTCGGCTATCTGCTGGCTAAACGGAACGTATCCGTCGCGCTTGTCGAGAGGCATGCGCGCATCGAGAAGGAATTCAGGGGAGAGCACTTGACGGCGGACGGGGAAGAGATCCTCGTTCGGCACGGCCTGTTCGACAAGGTCGTCGCGGAAGGGCTGCTGCCTATGGCAAAGGTAGAGTATTGGAAGGACGGGCGTGCGATGGAGGTCCTGTTCCCGGATGAGGAAGCGGGTGAGACTCACATGAGCATTCACGTCCCTCAGGGAAATTTGCTCGGAGCGATCCTTCGCGAGGCGAAGCGGCTTCCTTCCTTCCGATTGCTGATGAATACGACGGCGAAGGAATTGCTGCGTGATTCGGAGGGCAGAACCGTCGGCCTTAAGGCATCGCGCGCCGGTGCCGAGCTGACGATCAAGTGCTCGGTCGTCGTCGGAGCGGACGGCCGGTACTCGGTCATTCGCAAGCTCGCGGGCATCCCGGCTCGCATCAAGAAGCACGGATTCGATCTGCTATGGGCGAAGGTGCCTCAACCCGAGGGCTGGGAGCCGGTGATTCGCAACGCGCTTGCCGGGGATCAGCCGATCTCCCTGTTTACCCAAGCGGGGGGATTCATTCAGATCGGATGGAACATCCCCGAGGATACTTATCCCGCTTTGAGAAAAGGCCCCATCGAGCCGTTCCTCGAAAAATTCATCGACGAATATCCCGACCTGGAGGAGACCGTGCGGGCTTCGATCAAGTCTTGGTCGGACTTCATCCTGCTTAAGGTTTATAGCAGCTACAGCGAGACTTGGGTGCAGGACGGCGTCGTCATCATGGGGGACGCCGCCCATACGATGAGCCCGACCGGCGCGTTCGGGATCAATTCCGCGCTCAAGGACGCGGACGTCCTGGCCGAGCTGCTGCTGCGCCTCGATCTGAGCGAGCCGGTAGAAGCCGCTAAGCTGCTGCCGTTCGAACGGGAGAGAAGGGAAGAGATCGATCGGTTCCATCGGCTTCAGCAAGAGAAGGAAGCCGCGTACGCCAGCCGCTTCCGATGAGCTCGCGGTTCCTCGTGCATTCTCTCTCGTCTCTATCAACGTTAAGATTTGCATTCTATTCCTTATCTTTAGTAGGATAGAAGCAAAACCAGAAGGATAGAAGCAAATCCGCAACCATGGGGGAGGGGGAACCACGATGCTAAAGCTGGGAGACAAAATTATCGTTGTCGGCGACCGCTACGAACAGAATCTTCCCGTCGGAGAATACGGCTATATCATCGCCTATGATCGCAATACGGACAGCGTCTTTGAATATATCGTTCGCGTTCCGCAAGTGAATCGGCAATTCTACGTATCCGCGGAGGATGTCGAGCTGGAAGAGACTCTATTAAGCCTGGAAGCGGACCGGATCGAGCGCGAAGCGCTGATCGATTACGCCCTGGCTACTCGCAACGAAGAGCTGTTCCGCCGAATCATGAACGGGGACAAAGAAGTGCCGCAGGAGAGCGAGAAGGAAGTGCAATCCCGCGAAGACTTCATTCGGCAAGTGAATTTGAAGGCATGGATCTAAACGGGAACACCCGGTAGAACGCCGCCAGGCGAGCTGCCGGGTGTTTTGCGATTTCGGAGGAGCTCCGGCTTCAGCTTCTAACGGCGGCGGGCAGCGGGACGGGAGAAGGCCGGCCGAAGTAGTAGCCCTGAAGCAAGGGGATACCGGCCCGGCTCAGATACCGCCATTCTCCCTCATTCTCGACTCCTTCGGCCAATAAGACGCCATGGAAGCGGGCGGCCCGGTTCTGCACCTCGTCGATATGGCGCATTTTCCCCGGATCCCGGTGGCAGTCGGTCACCCACTTGCGGTCCAGCTTCACGTAGTCGGGACGCAGCGCTTCCATGGCATCGAGAGTGGCGAATTGCTCTCCGACGTCATCCATGGCCAGGCGGACTCCCTCCTTGCGGTAAGCTTCGAACACATCGAGAAGATGGCGCCGGTTGTCCAACCGTTCCGTCTCGACGACCTCGAAGACGAAATCCTCGGGCCTCATGCCGTAATCCTTAATGGACCGGAAGGTGTCCTCCAGGCAAGAGGAAGGGCGGTAAAGCGAAGAAGGGAGAAAGTTGATGAACTTCTTGATCCCCGCCGGCAGATGGTTCGAGGCCAATCGGATGGCCGATTGCCGGGCTTCCCGATCCAGGAAGGAGTGAAGCCCGGACTCCCTTGCCGCGTCGAACAGCTCGGCCGGACGGAACGGAGACTGCTCGGGGAGCGGGCGGAGCAGGAACTCGTAGCCGACGGGAGTTCCGTCCGTTCGCACGATCGGCTGCATATGGCTGGTGAATCTTCTGTTCAGGATAAGATCGGCCAGGCGGTCACGTCCGACGCCCGCGAACAGGAAGCCGATCGGAAGCCAGCCGTCGTTCTCGGCCGCCTCCGAAGAGGAGTCCTCCGGGTAAGGGGACGGGTCTATTCCCGTCTCGTCCTCATAGGCAATTCGGCAGCGCAGGGCTTGGCGGTCCCGTTCGGTCGCTCTGTGCTGAAGGCTGTTGATCAGGGCTAGGAACGCATTCGGCTGAGCGAAAGGGACGGTCCAGACCGGGCGATCCCCGGGATTCGTGGGTTCGCCGACAAGCTCGCCCAGGAGGGCTTGGGTTCCGAAGTCGTCGGAAGCGAGCTCCAGAAGTCCTTGGTCGCGAAGCGGAAGCCGGCGGTTGCGAACGTGGTATCGAGGCATGGCGAAGCACCCTTCCCTAGTGAATACCTGTATTATTCCCCAAGCCTCTCCTTTATGAACCGCTCGGGAGGAACCTGCCTCTTATCGCTTCAATTATGGCTATCATTGAGTTAAATCCGCTTGTTCGATATAATAATGAGAATGATTGGACACACGAACGCGGGGAGGAAATTCTAAGCATGAGCATTACGGTCAAGGACGTAGAACACGTTGCGAATCTGGCCCGTCTCGAGCTCACGGACGCCGAGAAGGAGCAATTCACCGGCCAATTGAACGCGATATTGAAATATGCGGAGAAGCTGAACGAGCTGAACACGGAGGGCATCGAGCCGACGAGCCACGTTCGTCCGATGTTTAACGTCATGCGCGAGGACAAGGTCGCCGAGTCTCTGCCGATCGAGAAGGTGCTGCTGAACGCGCCGGACGAAGAAGACGGCCAGATCAAGGTGCCGGCCGTTATCGAATAGATTCTTGGGTCTCGCCCGACTAGCAAGGCAAGAAGAGGCCTTAAGGCATTAGGCATATAGGGAGGAATTATTTTGTCGTTGTTCGATCTGCGGTTATCCGAAGTACATAACCGTCTTCAACATAAAGACCTTTCGGTGTCCGAGCTGGTTGACGCTTCGCTGAAGCGGATCAGCGACACCGACGAGCGCATCGGAGCTTTCCTTGCGCTGAACGAGGAAGAGGCCCGTAAGCAGGCGCGCGCGCTTGACGAGAGTGCTTCCGCCGAACGCGGAATTCTGCATGGCCTTCCTGTCGGCATCAAGGACAACATGGTTACGGAAGGTCTTCGGACGACTTGCGCCAGCCAATTCCTGTCCAACTACAACCCGATCTACGACGCGACGGTCGTCTCCAAGCTGCGGGAAGCCGATTCCGTGATTATCGGCAAGTTGAACATGGATGAATTCGCGATGGGCGGTTCGAACGAGAATTCGTCCTTCAAGGTTACCCGTAATCCGTGGGACCTGACTCGCGTGCCCGGCGGTTCGAGCGGGGGCTCGGCCGCGGCCGTGGCTGCCGGACAGGTTTATTATTCCCTGGGTTCGGACACCGGCGGCTCGATCCGCCAGCCGGCCGCTTATTGCGGCGTAGTCGGATTGAAGCCTACCTACGGGCTCGTGTCCCGATACGGACTCGTTGCCTTCGCCTCTTCGCTCGACCAGATCGGTCCGATCACGAAGAACGTCGAAGATTCGGCGGTCGTCCTGCAAGCCATCGCCGGCCATGACCATCGCGACTCGACCTCCGCTAACGTCGAGATCCCGGACTATCTGTCGCATCTGACGGGCGACGTCAAGGGTCTTCGGATCGGCGTTCCCAAGGAGTATCTCGGCGAAGGCATCGATCCGCAAGTGAAGAGCCGCGTGCTCGAAGCGCTCAAGAAGTTCGAAGAGCTCGGAGCCGTCTGGGAGGAAGTCTCCCTTCCGCATACGGAATACGCGATCGCGGCTTATTATTTGCTCGCTTCCTCGGAAGCTTCCTCCAACCTGGCTCGTTTCGACGGGGTGCGGTATGGAGTGAGAGCGGCGAATCCGGACAACCTGATCGATCTGTACCGTCGCTCCCGCAGCGAAGGCTTCGGCCCCGAGGTGAAGCGCCGCATCATGCTCGGAACGTACGCGCTGAGCTCCGGATATTACGATGCTTATTACAAGAAAGCTCAGCAAGTCCGGACGCTGATCAAGCAAGACTTCGATCAAGCGTTCCGGAATTACGATATTATCATCGGACCGACCGCGCCGACGCCGGCGTTCCCGATCGGCGCCCAGGTCGGCGATCCTCTGACGATGTATTTGAACGATATATGCACCATTCCGGTCAGCTTGGCCGGCGTTCCGGCCATCAGCGTCCCATGCGGACTGGCGGACGGATTGCCTGTCGGCCTGCAAATCATCGGCAAGCCGTTCGACGAAGCCACCGTGCTGAGAGCGGCGCACGCTTACGAGACAGCCACGGATCACCACAAACTGCGCGCCGCGCTCTGACCGGGCTGGACCGCGTTTGCAATCGACCGCGTTTGTCATTGACCGCGCTTGTAACTGACCGCGCCTGTAACTGAATTGAGGAGGAGCACAAATGTCCATCCTGGCCCCATATGAAACGGTAGTCGGACTGGAGGTCCACGTCGAGCTGCACACCAAATCCAAGATTTTCTGCGGCTGCTCGACGTCCTTCGGCGCCCCGCCGAATACGCATACCTGTCCCGTCTGCCTGGGACATCCCGGCGTTCTGCCGGTGCTGAACCGCCAAGCGGTCGAATACGCGATGAAGGCCGCCATGGCCCTCAATTGCGAGATCGCCGAGTGGTGCAAGTTCGACCGCAAGAACTACTTCTATCCGGACTCCCCGAAGGCTTACCAGATCTCGCAATACGATCAGCCGATCGGCAGCAACGGATGGATCGATATCGAAGTGAACGGCACGAAGAAAAGAATCGGCATTACGCGCCTTCACCTGGAAGAGGACGCCGGCAAGCTGACCCACATCGGCGGAGGGCTCGGCTCGCTGGTCGACTTTAACCGGGTCGGCACTCCGCTCGTCGAGATCGTCTCCGAGCCGGACATCCGTTCTCCGGAGGAAGCGAAGGCTTACCTCGAGAAGCTTCGCTCGATCATGCTCTATTGCGACGTCTCCGACGTCAAGATGGAAGAGGGCTCGATGCGCTGCGACGCCAACATCAGCCTTCGTCCGCATGGACAGGAGAAGTTCGGCACGCGCGCCGAGCTGAAGAACATGAACTCGTTCCGCGGCGTACAGCGCGGCCTGGAATACGAGCAGATCCGCCAAGCGGAGATTCTCGACGGCGGCGGCGAAGTCGTTCAAGAGACGAGAAGATGGGACGAGTCCCAAGCGAAGACGTTCAGCATGCGCGGCAAGGAAGAAGCGCACGACTATCGCTACTTCCCGGATCCCGACCTCGTTCGCCTGCACATCGACGAGGAATGGCGCGAACGGGTTCGCGCCTCCATTCCGGAGCTGCCGGATGCCCGCCAGGCTCGCTATGCCGAGCAATACGGGCTCACCTCCTACGATGCCGGCGTACTGACGGCATCGATGAAGGTCGCCGACTTCTTCGAGGAGAGCCTGAAGTACACGAGCGACGCGAAAGCTTCCGCGAACTGGATCATGGGCGATCTGCTCGGCTACCTGAACTCGAACGGCCTTGAGATCGACCAAGTGAAGGTGACCGGGCAAGGGCTCGGCGAGATGATCGGCCTCATCGAGAAAGGCACGATCAGCTCGAAGATTGCCAAGACGGTATTCAAGACGATGATCGAGACCGGCAAGGCGCCGCAGACGATCGTCGAAGAGCAAGGACTCGTGCAGATCAGCGACGAGAGCGCGATTCTCGCCATCGTCGACAGCGTGATCGCGGCGAATCCTCAGTCCGTGGAAGACTTCCGCGGCGGCAAGGACAAGGCGATCGGCTTCCTGGTCGGCCAGATCATGAAAGAAACCAAGGGCAAGGCGAATCCGGGGCTCGTCAACAAGATGCTGATGGATCGCTTGAAGTCATAACAACCAGACGAAGCGGCAGCCCTGCGACAGGGGTGCCGCTTCCGCTTGCCGGAAGGCGAGGGGGAGGACGAGGGAAGATGAGAATCGAGCTTCTGCGTTTAAGCGATAGGGACATTGCGGAGGAAGTGTGGGGGTTGCAGCATGCCGCTTACCGGGTAGAGGCCCAGATCATCGGCGTCTCCGACCTTCCTCCGCTTCATGATACGGTAGAGAGAATTCAAGCGTCGGAAGATACGGTATGGGGCGCATGGGATGAAGCGGACAGCCTCGTCGGTGCCATCGCGATCGAGGAGAGCGAGAAGGACAACACGATCGGCAAGCTGATGGTCCACCCCGACAGTTTCCGCCAAGGAGTCGGATCGAAGCTGCTGAATCACGCCCTCGGAGCATATCCTTCCCATATAGGGTGGCTGGTAACGGCGGAGGTCCGCAATAAGCCTGCCATCGCCCTGTATGAGAAAGCGGGATTCCGAGCGGGGGAGACCTTGAAGCCAAGGTCGGATATCACGATGATTCTGATGAGGCTGGAGGCGGGCTCCCGGCCTTAAGTCGGGCATTCTCCTCGCCGCGAAGCCATTGTTGCCTGGAAGTGCCGTGTGATAAAATTCAAACTGGAGCTGAAAGCCGATGCATGACCCCTGGGCAATCGATAATTGGCATCTCGTTCTGCGCTTGATTCTGTCCGTCGTGCTTGGCGGTTTAATCGGCTTCGAGCGGGAACGCAAGAACCATGCGGCGGGCCTTCGGACGCATATTCTCGTCTGCTTAGGCTCCTGCTTGATCATGATCTTGTCCATTTACGGGTTTACGGACTTTATCGGACAACCGAACGTGAATCGGGATCCGGCGCGGCTCGCCGCCCAAGCGATTACCGGGATCGGCTTCTTGGGGGCCGGCACCATCATGTTCACCGGCAAAGCGATAACCGGCCTGACGACGGCCGCATCGCTCTGGGTCGTCATGGCGATCGGCTTGGCGGTCGGAGCGGGCTTCTACTTCCCCTCCGCGGTGTCTGTACTCCTCGTGCTGCTCGTGCTCTGGGGCCTCAATATCGTGGAGAAAAGATTCGTGAACCAGGTGAAGGAACATCTGTTTACGCTGTCCGTCGATTCCGATATGATGCCGACGGAGCAGATCGAGACGATCCTGCGGCAGAGGGAAGCCAAGCTGCTGCGCATTCACTTCGACGAGCTCGTGGACGGGATTCACTCCGTCGCGAGCATTCGAGTGAGATTGAGCGTCAGGCTGCCCCGAACGGAGCTGGCTCTCCCGATCGCGGAAGAGATGAGGCACTTGGCTGGCGTAAACTCCGTATCCGTCGAATAAATGCAACATCCTATACGGGAGGCAATGGCAATGAATCATCCGGACGAATGGCATGCTCCCCCTGAACCGGGACCGCGCAAAAGCAAATGGATAGCCGGGCTTCTGGCCGCCTTTTTTCCGGGAACGGGCCACATGTATCTCGGATTGATGACCAAGGGCGTATTTTTCATGCTGCTGCTCGCCTTTAATATTTGCGCGATCGTCTATTTCGGCTTGGATAACGAATATGATAACAGAGTGTTGATCATCGTTCTTCTCAGCCTCATGGTTCCGATTCTCTACTTCTACAACCTGTTCAGCGTGCTTCAGAACACGGAGAGGGTTAACGCAAGGCGAGCGGGCGGTTACCTTCCTCCTCAGCCTCCGGATTGGAATGGACACGCCACTCCTCCGAAGAGCGAGGACAGCCAGCTTCCGGCGATTGGAATCGTCGTGCTGCTGGTCGGAGGCTTCGTGCTTCTGCAATCCTCCCATTCCGATTGGGGCCGCAAGCTGCCGCATTCGTTCGGAGCGATGACAGGGGCCGTGATCCTGATCGGAATCGGCGCGCTCTTGTGGCTCTGGGAACGCCGAGGACAGTCCGGCAGGAAGGATTAGCTTGGATAAGCTGGCGATCCATGCCAAAGAATAGAGGACCAAGGGCTTCTCTTCCATTGACAATTCTGAAAATAAACACGTAAAATTAAGCTAACAAGTAGGAAAGGCTGTGAAGAGCATGGATTCCAGGGTTACTCACGCCGTGGACCAGCTCAAATCCGGAGGGGTCCGGATGACGCCGCAGAGGTATGCCATACTGCAATTTCTGATGGAATCTCACGTTCATCCGAAGGCGGATGACATTTACCGGGCGCTGTCCCCCCAATATCCGAGCTTGAGCGTGGCAACCGTCTACAACAACTTGAAGCTGTTCGTAGATGCCGGTCTGGTTAGGGAATTGACATATGGGGACAACTCGAGCCGCTTCGACGCGGATCTGTCCGATCACTACCATGCGATCTGCACGAGCTGCGGGGCCATGGTCGACTTCGAACACGAGCCCGTTAGGGAAGTGGAAGATGCCGCCCGTCAGAGAACCGGCTTCGTCGTGCACGGTCATCGGATGGAGATTTACGGCTTGTGTCCGACCTGCGCCTCGATGCAGTCCTAAGAGGGTTATCCGATACTTGATTGTATAAAATTCATTTCGAATAGACGCGCGAGAGGTTTAAGCCTTCGCGCGTTTTTAATTGATTGGCAACTTAACCCGTCTCCCATTCGTACCTTTTATAGATTAAGAGACAAGGAGAGTGTGCGGTTGAACTCGATGATGATGACCGGCCGGCAGCGTCCGAGAAGAAGAAGACAGCGGCTTGGCCCGATTTTCGTAAGCATATTCATTCTTACCGCCTTGGCTTCGGCCGCTTTGTTCTGGTGGCTGTCCGAGCGGCCGAATACCGCTCATGAGACGCCTGAATACGCCTCGATAGAGCATCCGATCATGCTGGACGGGGAGTGGAGCCAGACGGGAGCGCAGGGAGAAGGAGAGGGACTTCTCATTCCTCTTGAGATCGCCCGGAAGCTGCTTGGCGACGGAGTCCGATATGAGCAAGACTCGCAATCCATTATTCTAACGACGAACCAAGCGGTGCTTCACTTCAAGACGGGGGAACTCGACGCGACGATGAACCGTAAGCCGCTCAAGCTGAGCTTCGCGGCGAAGGACGAAGACGGCAAGCTTTACCTGCCGTTCGCTCCGCTTAAGGAGTTGTTCGGTATCCAAGCGGAAGTCGGCGAGACCTCCGGAATCGTTACTTTGCTTATGCCCGATAAGAAGGTTCAGCAAGGCGAAGTGCCCGCAAGCTCCAAGAAGGGCGCGAAGCTCCGCAGCGGACCGGACAAGTCCTATCCGATCGTGGAAGATCTTGCGCCCGGTGCGGACGTAACCGTATGGGGCGAAGAAGAGGGCTGGTACAAGCTCCAGTCGGCAGAAGGCTTCATCGGATACGCTCCGAAGTCCGGAATTGCCCTTGGGGAGAGCAAGGTCGTCCCTTCGGCATCGGAGGAAGAGAAGCCGTTCGTCCCCTGGAATCTGACGAATGAACGGATCAACTTGACCTGGGAGCCTGTCTATACGGCGAATCCCGATACGGGCAAGATCGGGGAGCTGACCGGGGTTAACGTCGTCAGTCCGACCTGGTTCGCTCTCAAAGACGGTACGGGACAGATCATCAGCAAGGCGGACGCTTCCTATTCCACCTGGGCCAGAAACAAAGGGGTTCAGGTATGGGGGTTGTTCAGCAACGATTTCGAACCGGTGAAAACGACTCAAGCGCTTGCCGATTACGACACGAGAATGTCGATGATCCAGCAGCTGCTTGCCTATGCGAAGGCGTTTAAACTGAACGGAATCAACCTGGACTTCGAGAACGTGGAGACATCGGACAAGGACAACTTCGTTCAATTCGTCCGCGAGCTGGCGCCTCTGCTGCATGAGCAGAACCTGGTGCTGTCCGTCGATGTCACGCCCAAGTCGGGCAGCGAATACTGGTCGCTGTTCCTGGATCGGGGCCGGCTGGCGGAAGCGGCGGATTTCCTTATTCTGATGGCATATGACGAGCACTGGGCTTCCAGTCCCGAAGCGGGCTCGGTCGCTTCTCTCCCGTGGACGGAGCAATCCATCTCGAGGCTGCTGGAAGAAGACGGGGTGCCCGCCGGCAAGCTGATCCTCGGAATGCCGTTCTACACGAGAATCTGGACGGAGACGGTCTCCGGTACGGGAGAGACGAAAGTTACCTCCAAGACGATGAGCATGGATTCGGTGAACAAGCTTCTCGCCGAGAAGAAGCTCACTCCCAAGCTGTCGGAAGAAACGGGACAGAACTACGTGGAGTTCAAGGAAGAAGGAGCGACCAAGAAAATCTGGATCGAAGACGCCAGTTCGATTCGGAAGCGTGCGGAGCTCGTCAAGAAATACAGCCTGGCTGGAGCGGCAAGCTGGAGAAGAGGCTTCGAGTCCTCGGATATCTGGGCGGCCCTCGATAAGGCGCTTCAATAAAGCCCGTAACATCAGAAGGCGGCGCAGGGAGATTCCCTGCGCCGCCTTCTGTTCGTATATGGCACGCCCATTCTTACCGGCCGACGATATCGGCGATGAACCTCTCCAGCGTCTCGAGCTCCGTCATGTTCTTGTTGCAGGTCTCGCTGTCTAGGCAGAGATAGTTGCCGATCGCCTTGTAGTAGTCCGGCGAAGCATTCGCCGGCTTGGACTTGGTGACGGCGGTGAACAAGGCCACTTCGGCTTGCTTCTTGCACAGGAAGCAAGTGCTCTTCTTGTTCGCGGGCGTGAATCTCCCTTCGACTCCCGCGAGCGTGCCGCTGAGCGGGTAAACGAGAAACATCTTGTTCGACGCGATATCGGTCCAGCCCAGATAAGTGACATGTCGGTAATCGACGGCCGACAGATCGGGGAGCTTCAGCTTCTTGATCTTCGGGAACAGCTTCTTCAACTGGGCTTCCGTCGCTCTAGGGAACTCGTTCAGGTAAGGCTCGAGCGAACGGAGATAGTCCTGGAATTGTTCTTCCGTGTTATGGGGAAGAAATTGCTCCAGGATCCCGATTTGAAGCTCGGCGGCTTCCGGGAAAGCTTCCGCAATCCGCAGCTGCGCGTTCTCCCGAACGGACTTGACGATCTTAGGATCATAAACCGTTTGACAGGTTTGCTGAAGCAGGCGGATCTGCTTCTTGATCAAGTTGAATTGATGGTTTCTAATGAATGGTTGTTGCATCGCTTTACAGCCCCTTTGTCGGATTTTTTAGGTTCCTCCTCGAGGTGCAAAGCCCATTATTAGAAACGATATCCGTTATCATAGGCGATTCGGTTGGTTCTTACGTCCGCCCCATGCAAAGTATCGCCTCCTTAACAGGCTTTGCACGAGTCGTTGCTAACTCCGGCAAACGATTTTGCCATCGGTACCGACCTCCTTTGCATTCATTATATAAGAGTGCCGTTTAACGCGGCAACACCGGAACTTTCCATTCCGCGGGACAAAAACAAACGCCGCTTCGTCCCGGCTCCAGGCCGGGCGCCGCGGCGCCTGTATGTATGATTCTCACGAATGAGACAACGTTTGCTCTTCGCTCGGTACTCCCGTCGTCGCCATGGCCGGATCCCAGGTCAGAATCGTATGGCAGTACATGCAACGATCCGTTTTGCCCAGCATCTTCGTTCTCTTCCCGCACTCGGGACAATCGATGACCGGCGCGCTCGTGGACAGCATGCCCACCCAGAAATAAATAATCATGCTCGCCGCGCAGGCCAGCAGACCGAATACCATGAAGATTCCCGCGATGATCTTGCCGACTTGTCCGAACAGAAGAATTCCGCTTGTGCCGAACACCATAAGGCCCATGCCGCCTAATACGAGAAGCAGCCCCCACGTCCGCATGGTCGATATCTTGCTGGCTCTGAATTTCATTTTCGAGATTGCCCCCGTCATCATATTAGTCATCCGGCAGGAAACCGGAGTGGCTCTGTAGAATACTTCAGTTAGGAACTCACGCACAAATTCCATTATATCCTACAAAATGCGTACAGACCACTTTCTCCTTGAAATGGCGAGAGCGGGCTGCCGCAAGCGGGGAGGCGACATTCGTGGGCAGGCTGGATACAAGCGGTTTATTCTATATGGACCTGTTCGGCCGGGAAGAAGGCCTGGAGAGTCTATTGCTCGTCATCAATCCCTATTCGTACGGCGGATTGATCGATGGAATGGACCGTCTTGTCATTGCTGTTTATAACAGGCCGCCGCAGCGCGAAGTGGAGCATTGGATGTGGGGAGAGACTCGTATTCAAGCGAATCGGGTAACTCTTGACGGAGTAGAGAAGTGGATTACCAGCGGGGAGCGCAAAGGAGTCGTCCAGTGGATTCTCGAAGGCGACGTTCTGTTCGATCGCAACGGATACCTGGAGGATCTTCGCAGACGGCTGACCGATTGGCCGGCCGAGCTGAAGGAACGCAAAATCCTGTGCGAATTCGCCAAATTCACGAGGACCTACCTGCAAGCCAAAGAAGACCTGAAGAACGGTCAACTGCTCGATTCTTACAGCAACATGCTGTCGGCTCTCCATCATTGGGCCGATATCTCCCTGATCGAAGAAGGGATGCATCCGGAGCTCACCGTCTGGGTACAGATGAGACGCGTGAATCCCGGTATCTATAAGTTATATGAAGAACTTACAACGAGCGCCGAGACGTTGGAGCAGCGGATTCAGCTTGTGCTGTTAGCTTGCGAGTTCTCGGTGTTGACGAAAATGCGAAGCTCTTGCGCGCTGCTGCTGCGGATCATCTCGAGCCGGGAAGAGCCCTGGAGCGTATCCGAGCTTCAGAAGCATCCGGAGCTGGACGGCCTGCAGCTCGACCTATCCATTGTCCTGCAGAAGCTCGTGATGAGGGGTTACCTGCGAGAGATAGTAAAGTCTCTTAGGGAGACGGGGCTCGGAATGATGGAGATCCGCTATGGGGTTGCTTATACCGATTAAGGAATGGAGCTATCTCGGCCGAACGGGCTGCGGGATGGCTCTTATTCGTGTCGGGGTGACCGGAAGGACGGATGGATGATCCTCTTTAAAATCATAAAAGCGATGATGGCGTATATTTGCGCACGGAACGGGGATTGTATCGATTGAGCGAGTAACGCAATCCAAAGACGGCGAAGTCGGTGAGCCAGGGGGCCGAACGGGGCTGAGGCCTAGAGAAAACTGAAAATTACTTCTTTAATAATAGCGTTGACGAGCGTATTGGATCTGTGTTAAATTAATTCTCGCCGCCGCAAGAGCAAGCGCGAGCGACGAACGGCTGAAACAAAAAGAATGAACGAGGAAGAAATTGGTCCTTGCATTCGGGTGGTAAGCTGTGATACATTATAAAAGTCGCCGCTGAAAAGCGAACGACAAAGAGAAACAAAAAAGCAACAAAAACTTGTTCCTTGAAAACTGAACATCGAGCGTAAATGGAAATAAATCGTCGAGCGGAACTTCGGTTCTGCGAGACAAACCAGCAGTACAGAACGAGCCTTCAAGGTTCTTCAAAAAGGTTTACCTTTATGGAGAGTTTGATCCTGGCTCAGGACGAACGCTGGCGGCGTGCCTAATACATGCAAGTCGAGCGGATCTTCTTGAGTAGCTTGCTACTCAAGAAGGTTAGCGGCGGACGGGTGAGTAACACGTAGGCAACCTGCCCATAAGACCGGGATAACATTCGGAAACGAATGATAAGACCGGATACGCAGAACT
>NZ_RZJR01000003.1 GCF_003990975.1 Cohnella sp. AR92 | reverse complement strand
ATTGATGCTTCCGAACAACGACTGGATCGAACTCGCCCAGACGGTCTCTAGGGACTGCAATCTCCTGCTCGCCGTACTCGCTCATGATCTTCTTCTTGCTTTTCCCGTTACGGCTGTTGCTCGTCTGCTTGTTCTGCATGTCATGCTTCTCGTAGCCAAGATGGGTGTCCATCTCGGCCTCAAGCATCTCCTGCAGCGTTTCTGCAAACAAGTCCTTCAAGGCATTCTGTGCGTCCTGAGCGGTAACCAGATTATTCTCCTTGATAAACGATCTGAGCTGCTCCTTTGACCATAATCCCATGTGTGCTCCCAACCTTTCTAGTAATTCCATTTTAGTAGGTTTGAGAGTTTACACAAAGTATTTTACAGACTCATGTAGTCGCACCTTCTTGAAATACCTTTATATTTTTAAATCGAAATTATTATCCACCCATTCCCTAAATATCATTTGAGGTTTATCTAATAGATATAAATATTTGTGGTTATATTTTGATTCAATTTCCCTTACCCAAAATATTTCTTTATTTTTCATCTTCTCAAAAATTATAGTAGTTGACTGAAATCTATCACTTGAATCTATTTGTAAATTATCAATCCTTGCAAAATCCTGAAGAAGAGTTGGAACCTTTATTCTAATTTTTTCTTTTTTATTTTCGCGTGCTTTCTGTATCATACTCTCATTAACTTCGAGGTGGCTACGATATATATTCATGAGTAAAGGGTTATAAAAATCTGCTCCATCTAGATATGCAGGGGTAGTACCTTGCATCTTAATAGAAATCCCTAATTTTATTCGTCCTTGTTTTAGCAACGATATATCAATGTTCTGTTTACCGATCTTACCAGGATACTTCGTTTCATCCCGCAAAATTAAATCTCCTATTTTATGTTCCTTATCTATAGGTTCTTTAATCCCCAAATAGTGGGCAAACCATCTATAAATAATTGCTTCTGCAACTCGTGGCTCTTTCTTATATCTTGAATAATACATATCCTTCAAATCAACAATCTGCTTACATGTAATTAATTTATTATTAATTAAATCATCAACTTCTGTAATAAAAGAATTAATAAAAGGATTAGCCACCTCTTAGATTCTCCTTCTGTTCTGAGTTTGTGCGATTTCATCTAACGTTTCCGTATTCACGAACCCGAGAACCTTAAGCCCCAAAGGGGCGGCCGCGACTGCGGTTAGGTTCGCAGGGTTGTTCGCCTGATTCCACGTCCTTGCTGATCGCATCGGGCGAACCAAGGAGCCGCCAGGCTCCTCCGCGTGAATATAGTGTTAACTGATGTCTCCGACTTCTCGAGCTGCATTCACWATCCGCTCTTAAACAAGCTCTTATTTGGAATTGTATCCCATTTCATCTTCTATTTCAYTACTTCTTTCAAACAAAAAACGCTTCTGGTCTCACTCTTTCGACCAAAAGCATTCATTCAATCTCCCTTATCTTCAAAGCTCGTAGTTACTAGATAACCCTATGCATTCAATTCGGATCTAGATTCAGTCTAGCCCCTATTCAAACTAACTATGAATTTAAAAATAATAATGCTTTTACTATTCCTCTTTAAAGGAACATTCTTGTTAACGGTCTTTAAATGCTCTTAAACCCGGAGATTTCAGTTAACGTTACTGTATCCACGACGTCCCACCGACTTAAACGACCAACGGGAGTGGCCGCGATGCGGTTAGTCGGTGCGGATGTGTCCGCCTGATTCCACTTCCCTGCTAATCCCCTTCGGGCGGACCGAGGAGCCGCCAGGCTCCGATGCGTGGATATGATGTTATAGGATGTATCCGCCTTCATCGATTCAACAATCACAATTCATTTATTATTTTCCCTACGTTCAAATATATATCTCCCGTTTGTGAAGCGTGCCTTCTTTTTCTAATAATTAGTGAAACAAAGTCAATTCTATTTTCTAAAACGGCCAACAAATCTATACCATCCATTAACAAAATTGTACTTCTGCCTGCTGAGTGTATTTGAACAGCGTCACCGGAAAAACCGTTTATTGATAGAAATAAACCTAATGTATTATCAAGTTTCCTACTGATCTTCCCAGTAAAAGCATCTAAATCCGCTGCATTTACAGCATGATTTTGCCACTTGGCTTCAAATAGATAATCTGTTCCTTCAAGAGAGAAAGCTCCATCAATTTGCTCTCCAGTATTTCTGAAAGATGCTTTAGGATCCAGATCAAACAACTCAAAAATATCATATAAAACTTTCTCTAACTCAAAACCTCGACCATGAGGATCCTTAGATGTTACGAGTTTTGAGTATTTATCCTTGATTTCATCAAGTCTTGCTATTACAGCTTGGCTAGATCTGATTTTCTCCATGTTTTCTTGTCTTTTCTTTCTAATCTCTTCTTCTTCTTTAATCTTTTGATCATGATTTTCGATCATTTTTCTTAGTTCTAGTACAGATTCTCTCGCACGTTCAGCTTTCCTTTTTCCGTCGTCCAGATGTTCAAGATGACGGAAGTTTTCCATTCTTGAAACCTCGTAGAATATTCTTCGAATGTCACCCAAATGCTTTTCCTGATTTGACATTAAGTCATCAATAACATCTGAAATAATTTGTCTCTTATATAAAGTCCAATTTGAATTATTTATTGCTGATTTGTCGTTTATACATGAAACTAAAAAGCTTTTCAAATCACTCTTGTACCAATAAATATTATTAAGTGCTTCTTTAAGATATTGAATTGCGAGGGCAGAAATTCTGATATCCATTAATATCTCTCCTCTTTGTTTTGCGGATATTTCCAATAACGTTCCCGTATCCACGACGTCCCACCGACTTAAGCCCCGTCAGGGGCGGCCGCGATGCGGTTAGTCGGTGCGGATGTGTCCGCTGAATATGCTCACCCTGCCGATCGCTTCTCGCGGACCGAGGAGCCGTCAGGCTCCGAAGCGTGGATATGATGTTATATGTTGTCGGGGCCATCTACGAATAAACTTGCATTAAAATAGCTGCTTTTTGTCTTATTCTCTTTTTTGGATTAATAATCTTGCAATTTCATCAAAATAATAGAAAAGCAATGCACCAATAACTCCAAAAATATAGAATTTATACACACTCACAAAATCATTAAATTCAACTTCATTCGAATCAAACAATACAAAAATAGTAAATATTAAAAATCCCCCAAAAATATACATGATAGAATTTAATAATATTCTCTTTATTTTATTATCTTCCAAAAATTTGATCCTTGTGGATACGCTGTCGATAAAAAATGAATATGGGATACCTCCAATGATTATTATTAATGTCGAAAATATAAAGTAAACAATCCATAATCCTGGAACAGACCAATACGCGCTCCCTGGCTTTTGTTCTGATAAAGGTACATACATAATTATTGCCATTATAAAACTCAATAATGAACTTGTTATTAACGCCACAATGAGCTTTCTAATGAAATTTTCTCTTCGCACTTAGAATCACTCTTTTATAATTAGTAATTGCCCCGATTACATATAACGTTCCTGTATCCACGACGTCCCACCGACTTAAGCGACCAACGGGAGCGGCCGCAATGCGGTTAGTCGGTGCGGATGTGTCCGCCTGATTAAGCATCCCTGTCAATCCTCCTCGGGCGGACCGAGGAGTCGTCAGGCTCCGAAGCGTGGATATGATGTTATCAGAAGTTCGTCACTTCTTTGAGTTAGCATTCAATTTATATTGTTTTACTTATTCGAACCATCTCTTGTTCTATTTCGTTTTTGAAGTGCTTGGGTATATTAACTACAAAAATCCCCCCAAATACTTGCTCCCATCTACCTTCAACATCGGTTATTCGTTCTTTTAATAATCCAAATTGATTTGATTCCGTTTGTTCTTTTGTCAGTATCCATGAAAGTCTTATCAATTTAGATTTCTCGATTATCTCTTGAAAGAATAATACGTCCTTGATCTTCTTTACTCTAATAATATCTCCATACGATACCTCATCAGTGAATATAGGGTTTTCTTCAATTCTTATAAGATTTCTATCTATTTTTGTGACAGTTAGTGATTCAATTTCTGCTCCAATGCTATCAAAACAAATCTGCATTTGTAATGTTTCCTTAATGGTTTTCACCTGCTTTGACGAATTTCTGATAACGTTTCTGTATCCACGACGTCCCACCGACTTAAGGCTCCGCCAGGAGCCGGCCGCGATGCGGTTAGTCGGTGCGGATGTGTCCGCCTGATGCCGCTTCCCTGCTAATCTCCTCGGGCGGACCGAGGAGCCGTCAGGCTCCGATGCGTGGATATGATGTTATCTGATGCTACTCGGCTTCCTTGAATTTACTATATTCATTCATTACTTTTTGCATTTGTACAATGTGTCTTTTTGCATGCTGACACAAAAAATAGATATATTGATAAACATCAATCTTTCCTAAATTATTTACTGTCATTGTTGTTTTATAAAGTGTTCCTTCTCCATTTTTCATCTCTTTCAAAAGCTCTTTACATTCTTTAATTTGATCATCAAGTAAAGATCTTATTTGTCCTAATTCTTTATCTCCCTTAGGCTCCATATGTTCTGGCCTAATCCAATTAAAAGACTTATGTTTAGCTATTGCGTCAAGAGCTTGTAGGTTGTATTGATAAGATTCTAATACTGATTTCAAATCTTTCTTTGTAGATAGTTCGATTGCCTTCCGCTTTCCTTTTCTAATTAGAATCAATAAGAAGTGATTAGTTAATGTTACATGCTCTAATATTTGTTCAATACTCCATCCAACCTGAGGTTTGAAGGATAGCACTTCAGGCTTCAAAACAAACCAGTTTTGATATTCATTTAATGTTTGAGTTAATTCTTCATCTATAAAAAGAATCGTTTTTTATATATTCATGTTTTCACCAGCTTTCGAGTAGTTTCAGATAACGTTACTGTATCCACGACGTCCCACCGACTTAAGGCTGCGACAGCAGCCGGCCGCGATGCGGTTAGTCGGTGCGGATGTGTACGCCTGACTCCACTTCCCTGCCATCCCCTTCGGGCGGACCGAGGAGCCGTCAGGCTCCGAAGCGTGGATATGATGTTATAAGATGTCGGCGACTTCTTTGAACTACTTCCAAATTCATCTTTCTTCAAACCATGCTCTATCTATTAGTTCGTCCCATTCAATAATCAAACTCTTATACTTGAGGGTACAGTAGCCAAAATCAGCATTATATTTACGAGACAATATTCCATCAAATCTATGGACAAAGTAATTATCGGTCTTCTGTAATTGTTCTTCCTTCAGCACTTCAAAATCAAGTAATAATTCCGAAATTTGAAGTTCTTTCTTCTGTGCGTCTTCTTCAACATCAATTCTACTTTTGCCTTTTATTCCTGTAGTATCATATAAAAATGATTCCACTATTTCATGATCTATAAATGTAATCATTGCCTTTCCTGTATACATAGCTTTACCAGTGCTGTTAAGAGGATGATCAGATAAAACATCTATGTGCTCAAAGCCTAATGACAAGTCCTGTCCATCTATCAAAATGGTTTCAACCACACAATCATGCAATGATATATGGTTTAATGTGTTATCTGAAATGAATTTTATGAGGATATCCTCCTTGCATTGGAAATTACGTCTTGTTTGGTATTCGCCGATTTCTTATAACGTTCCCGTATTCACGAACCCGAGAACCTTAAGCCCCAACGGGGCGGCCGCGACTGCGGTTAGGTTCACAGGGTTGTTCGCCTGATTCCACGTCAATGCTGATCGCATCGGGCGAACCAAGGAGCCGATAGGCTCCGCCGCGTGAATATAGTGTTAACTGATGTCTCCGACTTCTTGAGCTGCTTACACAATTAGCCCTTAAACAAGCTCTTAAACAAGCTCTTAAACAAGCTCTTAAACAAGCTCTTAAACAAGCTCTTAAACAAGCTCTTAAACAAGCTCTTAAACAAGCTCTTATTTGGAATTGTATCCCATTACGTTTCTTATTTCACTAATTCTTTCAAACAAAAAATGCTCTTGATCTTTTTCTTTCGATCAAGGGCATTTATTCAAATCCTTTGAATTCAAAGCTCGTAGCTACTAGATAACCCTATGCATTCAATTCGGATCTAAATACCGTCGAACGCTTATTCAAAACTAACTTCTTTCTTTATAACAATGCTTGAACCAATTATTGTACTTATCGATCTTTAAATGCTCTTATATCCGGAGATTTCAGTTAACGTTTCCGTATTCACGAACCCGAGAACCTTAAGCCCCAAAGGGGCGGCCGCGACTGCGGTTAGGTTCGCAGGGTTGTTCGCCTGATTCCACGTCCTTGCTGATCGCATCGGGCGAACCAAGGAGCCGCCAGGCTCCTCCGCGTGAATATAGTGTTAACTGATGTCTCCGACTTCTCGAGCTGCATTCACTATCCGCTCTTAAACAAGCTCTTATTTGGAATTGTATCCCATTTCATCTTCTATTTCACTACTTCTTTCAAACAAAAAACGCTTCTGGTCTCACTCTTTCGACCAAAAGCATTCATTCAATCTCCCTTATCTTCAAAGCTCGTAGTTACTAGATAACCCTATGCATTCAATTCGGATCTAGATTCAGTCTAGCCCCTATTCAAACTAACTATGAATTTAAAAATAATAATGCTTTTACTATTCCTCTTTAAAGGAACATTCTTGTTAACGGTCTTTAAATGCTCTTAAACCCGGAGATTTCAGTTAACGTCTTTTCTACGAATTTCACAAATAACCCAAAATCACGTTGGATTTACGAAATAGATATTGATGTCCCAAGAAGGGGGTTCATGATATGCATGAAGACATGGTGGATTTACGTACTCCGAGTCCGATATTGCCTCCCCAGTCGCCTCTACATAAATCCTTCCAAGAAGATGACCTAAGTCTACAACCCTCAATACTCTTGGAAACATATGTATATTATATCCAATATAACTCTCTTAATCTACGACATACGCGCGTTTTCACTTTATTATTCTTTCGACTTACAAAAGGCATCCCCTGGCGTAATTCATCTTCCCTTTGCTTCTCCCGCTTCCGCTCCCTCATTCTCCTCCCCTCTTCATTCAATCCAGCGAGCTGCGAATTTGACTGATGTTTTTTACGGAGACGTGGGTATAGCGCTGGGTGGTTCTCATACTCTGGTGTCCGAGGAGCTGTTGGATGTAACGGATGTCGTTGCCGCCTTCCAGGAGGTGGGTGGCGAAGCAGTGGCGGAGGGTATGGACGCTGGCTTTCTTGGCGAGCTTAGCGTTGCGGGCTGCTTGTTCAAACACTTTCTGGACGGTGCGCTCGGAGAGGTGGCCGCGATTGTCCTGACCGGGAAACAGCCAAGGGCTATCATCGGCCATGCCCGATCCCCGGTAGCTTCGCACGACTTCGTACGCCGCATCGGAGAGAACGGTATATCGATCCTTTCTCCCTTTGCTCTGCCGGATATGGAGCGTCTTTCGCTCCGGATCGATATCCTCGTTCCTTAAGCGCACTACCTCTCCGACGTGAAGGCCGGCTGAATAGACCAAAGATAGAATCGCCCGATGCTTGAGGTTCGCAACCGCTTCTAGAAGGCGAAGCACCTCGTTTCTGGACAGAACGACGGGCAGCTTGCTCTCTTTCTTGGGTCGGGCGATCGTCTCGGACACGGAATGCCCTTCTACATGACGTAAGTAGAATAGAATGGCGCTGATCGCCTGATTGACGTAAGCGTGCGACTTGTTCTGCCCTAGCAAATACACGTTATATTGAGATAGGAACGGAAGAGTCGGCTCATGATCCAGGCTCCGACAGTAACGAATAAAGCGATCGACTTGGCTGAGATAGGTACGGATGGTTTGCCTGCTGTACCCTCGCTGCTGGAGCTCGAACAGCAGTCTGCGGTGACTCGAGGTGATCTCATTCCCATCGTCATATACGCTCCTTTCTCTTAGTTCCGGGAATTCGTTCTGAAGCCCTTGGGAGAATCGGATTTCACTGTCTTGAAAAAGGACAACCAAGGCATTCAACACCGACTTCTCCCGCGGCAGAATCCAAGCCCTCCGTTCGCGGTCGAAGCGGCGTAGCTGGAAGCTCCGGAAGCGCGCCAATTGGATGGAGAAGTCCGTTTCCTTCTCCATTCTCACCTCAACGGCGATCTCCCCATCGCCGGCCAGAGTAACGATTAGCTTCACGATGACCCTCTCCTAACCTTCGGCAAAATGACAAAAAGCCTCCCTCTCCCCATCCGGCGTGCGTACCGGCGAGAAGAGGCAAGCTCTCGATGCTTTCGGAGCTGCGGGAAGCGGAAGCAATTGGCTTCGTCCACAAGGCCTTCTATTTACTCCTAACTTATCATGCCGCTTTGGATCCGTCCACCCTCCCGCGCCAACTTTTCCGCCCCTCCATCTTCCCGCTTCCCCGTCCATCCGTTAAAGTAGAGGATAGCGACACGAGACGGAGGACGACACGATGACCACTTATACCCTGTCCCGCAAGAAGCATGCGATCTTTGTTGCGGCGACGCTTCTTTATTGGACGACGATGTACATTTATGTGCCGATCCTGACTCCATTCCTGAAGGACCGGGGCATCTCCCTAAGCCTCATCGGGCTGATCGTAGGCAGCTATGGGCTGACGCAGGTGCTGATCCGCTTCCCGCTTGGCATCTATTCGGACCGGATGCGCCGGCGCAAGCCGTTCATGGTGGTCGGAATGCTGGCCGGGCTGGCCAGCTGCGGGCTGTTCCTGCTGGGGAATTCCTGGGGAACGCCGCTCGCGGGGAGGCTGGTGGCGGGAATCTGCGCGTCCGCGTGGGTGCCGTTCACCGTGCTGTATGCGTCCTACTATCCTCCGGCAAAATCGACCCAGGCGATGGCGACGCTTAGCTTTCTAACGGTACTGGGGCAGTTGTTCGGCATGACCGCGAGCGGCTGGATCGCCGGCTCGGGCGGGTGGGACGCCGCCTTCCTCACGGGGATCGGGCTGGCCGCGCTGGGTACGGTCGCCGCTCTCGGCATCGAGGAGCGCGCTCCCGCCCTTTCCGCTTCCGTTCCTGCGCCAACCGCCAAACCAAGAAAGACCGCTCCCCATGAGCGGTCTTCTACCGGGTCGAACAGAAGGATAAGAGATCTCCTCTCGCTCATCGGCAGTTCGCCGCTTCTGATCGAGGTCTCGATTCTCTCCATGCTAGGGCATTGCATCCTATTCATCACGATGTTCGGCTTCACGCCGCTTCAGGCGGTAGAGCTGGGAGCCAGCGCGTCGGAGCTCACTTGGCTCGTGGTAGCCTTCATGGTCCCGCATGCCTTGATCTCGCTCTGGAATGGACGCTATATCGCTCCGCGTCTCGGAGCGCGACGAACCATCCTTTGCGGTTTCGCGCTGAGCGCCATTTGCACGGCGATCATCCCGCTCTGCCCGTCGCTTCCGTGGCTCTATGCGACGCAAGCCATCAACGGCATCGGCCAAGCGCTGTACATCCCGCTCCTGCTCGGACTTGCGATCCAGGACTTCGCCCCCGAGCATCGGGCAACCGCCATGGGCTTCTACCAATCGGTTTACTCAATCGGCATGTTCCTCGGTCCTTACCTGGCCGGCTGGCTTAACGGAATCGGCGGACTGGAGGCCGGCTTCTTCTTCGGAGCCTCTCTCGGGCTCGTCGCCGCGGCGATCGTTACCATTCGAGGCCAACGGCAGAAGCGAGCGATCGCCAAATCCGCAGTCGCAGCCGACGAGACGCCGAACACACTCTCAACGTAACAGCCACAGTCCCGCGGATATGACGAGAACCGCCGACACAAGCACCGTATCGCGCGTACCCCAGCTTCTGATCCTAAGAAGCGTGGGGTATTTTTGCTTGCCGATTCCCCGGCTCTCCAGCGACACCGCCGCCTGGTCCCCAAGCCGGAAGAGGGCCAGCAGCATAGGGAGGATCGTTCGGCTCAGCCGTTTGATCGACCCGACAACCGACCGCCTGCCCGTCTCCTTCCCCCTCGCAATGGCGTACCTACTGAACCTCTCCCACTCGCTTAGGAAAATCGGGATAAACCGAAGCATCAACGTCACCGTCAGCAGGAACCTCTGCACGGGCGGCGCGATACGGCCCCGGAAGCCGAGCAAGCTGGAGAGCGATCGCCTCAGCCGAAGCGGCGTGATGGCGAGCGACAAGCCCAGTCCGAGCAGGAACACGAGGAAGGTCCGTGCCATCGAATGGAGCGCGTTCAGGAACGCCTCCGCTTGGAAGCCCCAGCCGCCTCCCTCCCCTTGCCCAAGCCCCGCTAAGACCGACAGCGTCACCGTGAACCATAAGAAGCTGTTGATCAGCCCGCTCCACCGCCGAAGCGGAATGCGTCCTCCTCGAATGGCCGCCGCGACGAGCGCGCCGCCTGCCGCCACTCCCCACCACGACGTTTGAGCGAAGATCGCGAGGGACAAGAGAACATAGGACAACCATAAGGCACGCGGGTCAAAAAGAGACACGGAGGGACGCGGCACGAGACTTCGTTCTTTCCTGGCTTCGGCGGTACCCATACGGTAGACGACAGAAGAAGACGCAGACGGAGAGTCTTCCGCCTGACGGCCGGTCTGCCCCCACCCGGCGGCAAACTTGGCAGGATTCCAGACCGCAGAGACCGGAACGCCTCTTCGCAGCAGCGGGGCAATCGCCTCCAGCCAGGCGGGAACCGCCATCCCCGCTTCCTTCCACCACTCGGGATGGCGAACGAGCGACTCCGGCTTGCATTCCCGAAGGCTGGCCCCGTCTTCGGACAACAGAAGCACGCGATCCGCAAGCGGCAGCGCCCATTCCGAGTCGTGCGAGATCAGCAGGATCCCTTGGCCGGCCTGTTTGCGTTCCGTTAGCACGCGCGTCAGACGCTCCTGTCCCGGCGCGTCCAGTCCGGCGGTCGGCTCGTCGAACAGCAGCCAATCGCCGGGCGAGACGAGCTGGCACGCCAGCGCCAACCGGCGTTTCTCCCCGCCGCTAAGATAGAAAGGCGAGCGGCTGAGCCAAGTCTCATCCCAGCCTACCGCTTCCAACGAGGCAGCGATCCTCGCCTTGGTAACCACTGCCGACAGCGAATAAGGCCGCAGCGTCTCCCGCAGCTCGGCTTCGACCGTCCGCGCGACGAGCTGCTCTTCGGGCGACTGGCTGGCGTAGCCGTAGGCCTTCAACGCTTCCGGATTTCTCTGCTTGCGCCCGCCGCGGCGGCTTCGCCACAGTGGCTCGCTGCCATACGAGACCTCCAGCGCGTCGTTCGGCCGCAGGCCCGCAAGGCTCTCCAGTAGATAGGTTTTGCCGGCGCCGTTCTTGCCCAGCAGGACGGTTATGCTTCCCGCTTCCAAGCGAAGCCGGTCCCCCGATCCTGGGAAAAGGCAGATCAGATCGGCATCTCTATGTAAAGTCATTCCTTATTCCCACTCTCCATCGCGGTTGCCCATTCCTCGGTCGTCATCGGAAGAGGGGCGCCGATCGCCCCGAGGGCGGACAATTCTAGAGCGAATGCGGCCAGATAGGGCAGGCGCAGCCCGCACAACTCGCAAGGCGTTGGCTCTCTCCCTGTCTTGGAACCAGACTCCAAATGCCCATAGAGGAACTCGCGCCCCGTCCCATCGAACCGTATCGTTCCTTCGGCTAAAGCCATCGCCCGAGCATCCGGCTCCAGCTCTTCCAGCCGTTGAGTCACCCAGACGATGGCGGTTCCCTGCTCGTGAAGCTGCTTGGCAATCCGCTTCACCTTATGCGAAGCTTCTTCGTCCAGCATGGAAGTCGCTTCATCGAAGACGATCAGCGGCGTCCTGTTCGCCGTCGACGCAACGACCGCGGCGAGCTGCCGCTGGCCGCCGGACAGCTCGTTCCACGGGGAATCGGCTAGCTCCTGAAGCCCCGCCAGCTCCAAGCTGCGGCTCACCTTCCGCGGAATCTCCTCGGCGGGGACGGCTTGCCATTCCAGAGCGAAGGTCACTTCCTCGCGCGGGTTATCCGCGAACAACTGCGCGTCGGGCTGCTGCATCACGTAAGCGGCAGCCCCTTCGCCGGCGAAGCCCCTATCCATATAACCGGAAGCTCCCGCTTCATAGATGCCGGCGAGAATTCGCGCCAGCGTCGATTTGCCGCTTCCGTTGACGCCGACCAGGTACAGCCACTCGCCCGGAGACAGCTCAAGCGAGACATCCTCCAGCCGAACGGCGATATCCCCGCTCTCCTTTTCCGACCGTACCGACAAATGGCGGATGACCAAACTCCGTTCCGCTTGATCTTCGCTCATCTTTTTTCCCCTCTTCCCAATCCGTCCATCCCATGCTACAATCCAAATTGTTAACCAAACGACAATTACAAGGTTAACATTAGCAAAGGGGTTTTGACAATGACGACTTCTCAATCGAATTCCAAAGAACTTCTGCATGCGCAATCGAATGCGAACTCGCTGCCGAACCAGCTGCAGCCGATTCGCCCGAACTCCGCTGCCTGGATACGAGGCATGGTGTTCACCGCTTTGTTCGCGGCTCTCTTCATCGCCTTCAGCTCCATCAAGATCTCGATCGGCATTACGCCGGTTCCCATCACGCTTCAGACGCTGGCCGTCATGCTGGCGGGAGGCTTCCTGGGCGCGGCTTACGGCTTCTGGAGCATAACGATCGTGCTGGCGCTGACGGCAACCGGCCTCCCTCTCATCCACGGCAACGGCGGTCTGTCCCTCTTCTACGGTCCGACAGCCGGCTTCCTGTGGATGTTCCCGGTCTGCGCCCTCTTCATCGGCTGGGCAACCGATCTCCTGCTTCGCAGGACGAGAACCGTCGGGGTCGTTCGCTACGTCTTCCTAGCCGTCCTTATTTATATCGGCGACCTGCTGTCCTACATAGGCGGCGTGCCTTGGCTCGCTCACAAGATTCATTCCTTCGACAAGGCGATCGAGGTAGGGATGACGCCGTTCCTCGCCGGAGACGCGATCAAAGCGGTCGTCGCGACCCTGCTGATCGGAACGCTGCGTCCCGTTCTTAAGCCTCTGCTTCAACGTTCCCGTTAAGATTGGCAAACAGCGCTTCAACTAGCAAAGGCTTCTCCGCCGGCATTCCAGCCGATGGAGAAGCCTTCTTTGCTTATGCCCCTTTTAGAGAGCGCGCTTATAGATATCGAGAACGTCTTCCTTCGAGAGTGACAGGAAGCGTCCTCTCGGCCCGTTCGCCGTCACCTTGTCCGCCATCAGCTCCAGCTTGCTGTCGTCGATTCCGTAATCGCTAAGATGGGTTGGGGCGCCGAGAGAGCTCCAGAACCGGCGAACCTCGGCTATGGCCGCCTGAGCTGCCTCCTGAACCGTCCGTCCCGATTCGCTGCTTTCAAGCCCGAACACGTTGACGCCGAGCTGCGCGAACTTCTCCGGATGCTTCGCGGACGCCACGTCCATCCAATGCGGGAACAGAATCGCCAAGCCGCCGCCGTGCGGAATGTCGTAGACGGCGGATACGGCATGCTCCATGTCGTGATTCGCCCAATCGCCGCGTACCCCCATCGACAGCAGATTGTTCAGGGCCATCGTTCCGCAGTACATGATCGTTCCGCGGTATTCCAGATTGCCGAGATCCTTCGCCAGCTTCGGAGCCGTCTCGACGATAGCCCGCAGGATCGATTCGCAGAAGCCGTCCTGCACGGGCGTATTCGGATCATGGTGAAAATATTGCTCGAACACATGGCTCATCATGTCCACGATGCCGTAGACGGTCTGATCCAGCGGAACCGAAGCGGTGAACGAAGGCACGAGAATGGAGAAAGCCGGGTAGACAAGGGGACTCCCCCAGCCGTGCTTCTCTTGGACTTCTAGATTGGAGATAACCGAACCCGAATTCATCTCGGAACCGGTCGCCGCATGGGTAAGGACCGTACCTAACGGCAGAGCTTCCTTAACGGCGGCCTTCTTGGTGACGACGTCCCAGAAGTCTCCATCGTATTTGGCCGCAGCCGCTATCGCTTTCGCGCAGTCGATGACGCTGCCTCCGCCGACTGCCAGCACCCAGTCGATCCGATGAGTCCGGCACAGCTCGGCTCCCCGATGAACGGTCGCGATGCGTGGATTCGGCTCCACCCCGGACAGCTCGAACACCTCGGCTCCCGCAGTCCGCAGCTCCTTCGTCACCGCGTCATGGACGCCGTTGCGAAGGATGCTGCCTCCGCCGTACACGAGCAGCACTCGGCTGCCGAGGCGCCTGCATTCCTCGCCAAGCTTGCTTAATTGATCCTCGCCGTAATATAGCTTTGTCGGGTTCGCGTAGACGAACGATTGCATGTCGACCGCTCCTTTATTGAGATGATGTCTCCTCGTCCTATGCTCTTTCCCTCGGGGACTTTCGTACAGGCAAGTGATCGTCCACCCGCATAAGGTGAAAGGTACCGAAGGCGGCCTTTCCCCGAAGGGCTTTCGCGAGGAGCGTGAATCGGCTTCATGGCAAGCGGAAGAATAGATCTACTCCACTCCCCCATACCGGAAAATACGATTTATTTGACCTTCAACGGACTCGGCAGCAACGAGAACGGCTTGCGGGGCATCGGCAGCGGCAAGCAGGTCGTCCTTCGGCGCGGCAGCGTGCGGCGCCAGGCGACGGTGCGATTCCGGGAGAACGGCGAGAGCTTCACCAACGATCTGGAGATGAATGCCAAGCTGGCTTCAAGCTTGCGGCTTCGGGCGAATTATCGCTATCTTGTCGATTATGACGCGAAGACGAATATTCTATCCTTCGTTCCTTCGCCAATCAGCTCCGCAACCGCCAAGCTTCAGATCGACTCCAAGATAGGCGCCAATCGATTGCAGATCGGTTACGAGCTGCTGTCGACTCTGGGAATCCCCGAGAGTCGTTCGCTCAGCATCGTCTGCCAATCGCCTGCGGCCTCCAAGAGTCTCCAGGTCAGCACTCCTTCGAACCTTTTCGACAGGAGCTTTAGTCTCGATTCCGCATCTTTGCGCGCACTCCGATTGACTCCAGGCTCTAATGTTGCCATAAGCTACAATCAGAATACGAAAGTGCTGACGCTCAAACCCTCGACGCCGCGCGCCGCGCCGAAGTCTCCGTAGCGATGAGAGCATGCCCATTCAACCGAATCGAGACAGAACAGGCGGAGCTCGCGATCAGCTCCGCCTATCCTCGTCTGCCTATTCCTGCGATTAATCGCAATTCTCCGGAGCTTCTTCCTTCTGCGCGGCTTCCAGATCCAGCTTCTCGGCGACCGAATCGCGAATGATCGACACGATCGATTGCAGCAAGTAATTCACGTCGGTCTGGCTCTGCTGGAACTGCTGCACGACCGGCATCTGGTCCAGCTCGTCCTGAAGGACGGAGATCTCTTGCTCGATCTTGTCCACCATGGATTGATTCTTGAACGTCGTCTGGAAAGCAACGAGCTCCTTCTGCTTCTTCTTGATCTGGGCGATCAGGCCTTGAATCTTCTCATGGCCTTGCACCAGCTTCTCGGACTTCTGATAGAGAGAGACTTCCTCCGTCGTGGTAATCAGCTGGGCCAGCTCGCGCGCGCGCGCCAGAATATCCTCGCGGACGATAAGCTCCCGGTTGTCGAAGCGAGGAATCACGTATTCGTCGTCGTGGTTGCAGTGCTCATGATCATGGTCGTGCGAATGCTCATGCATTGGCTTCGTTGCGGACATGTCAATAAGTCTCCTTGTATCGGCGAATAGCCCAGGCTATTCGGCGTGTGTGATTGGGGTAGCTATCGTCGGCGCCATCAGGCTCCATGAGACAGCATCGCTTGCTGTGGCGGTTCCGCGGCCTCCGCGCTGATGTACCAAGTCATCGGCTTCGTCACGCGCACCTTCATCAAGTGGCCGATCCATTCCTTCGGTCCCTCGAAGTGAATCAGCTTGTTCGAACGGGTCCTTCCGGAGAGGACGTTCGGGTTGTTCTTGCTCTGCCCTTCGACGAGCACCTCGACAACCTGCCCGTCCAGCTCTCTATTGCTCCTCAGGCTCATCTCGGCGATCAGCTCGTTCAGGCGGTTCAGCCGGTCATGCTTGACGGAGGAAGGAACGCTGTCTTCCATCTCCGCGGCCGGTGTCCCTTCCCTTGGCGAGTAGATGAAGGTGTACGCCATCGAGATCCCCGTCTCGCGAACGAGCGAGAGCGTCTCTTCGAACTGCTCCTCCGTCTCGCCGGGGAATCCGACGATGATGTCGGTCGTGAGGACGGCCTGCGGGATCGCAAGGCGGATCTTACGGACAAGCTCCAGGTAATGCTCTCTCGTATACTTGCGGCTCATCCGCTTCAGCACTTCCGAGCTGCCCGATTGGAACGGGAGATGGATCTGCTCCACCAGGTTGCCGCCCTTGGCGAGCACCTCGATCAAGCGATCGTCGAAGTCGCGGGGATGCGAGGTGGTGAACCGGACTCGCGGAATGTCGATGGAACGGATGTCTTCCATCAGATCCGCGAATCGATAGGTTCGGTCGGTGAAGTCCTTGCCGTAAGCGTTCACGTTCTGCCCCAGCAGCGTGATCTCCTTGAAGCCGCGGCGGGCGAGATCCCTCACCTCCGCCAGGACATCCTCGGGAAGTCGGCTTCGCTCCTTGCCTCTCGTATAAGGAACGATGCAGTAGGTGCAGAACTTGTCGCAGCCGTACATGATGTTGACCCAGGCTCTCATGCCGTCTCGCTTCTTCGGAAGGTTCTCGATAATATCGCCTTCCTTCGACCATACCTCGATGACCATCTCCCTGGAGAAGACCGCATCGCGAAGCAGGAACGGCAGCCGGTGGATGTTATGCGTGCCGAAGATCAGATCGACATAGGGGTTCTGGGTCATCAGGCGGTTCACGACAGCCGCTTCCTGGGACATGCAGCCGCACACGCCGAGAATCAGCCCGGGCTTCTCCAGCTTGAGGCTCTTCAGATGGCCGAGCTCGCCGAACACCTTGTCCTCCGCATTCTCGCGGATCGCGCAGGTGTTGAGAAGGATCACGTCCGCCTGCTTGCGGTCGTCCGTCGAGGTGTAGCCCATCTCCTCAAGCAGGCCGCGCATGACCTCCGTATCGTGCTCGTTCATCTGGCAGCCGTATGTATGAATGGCATAGAACTTGCCGGCGCCAAAGCTCTTCATCTCGGGAGGAACCGCGTTATCGTAATGGATCCGGATCTCTTCCTTGCCCCGCTTCTTCTCGTCTTTGTAGCTGGGGGCGGATTGGATCTGGATATTTCGTCCGTTCAAACGGTAAGTCGTCTTGCCGTCTTCTTGCTTGATGACTTTCGCTCCGCCGAAATCAAAATACTTGGAGTAATCCTTCGTCTCCTTGTCCACTCGTTCGCCACTTCCCCTCGTTTGGCGTCCTTCGTTTCTCTAGTCCTTTTTCCTCTCGACAGCAATAAATTATACCATTTGCGAGGGTGTATTGCCATTCGCTTTCGACGGATTTATCTTGAAGAGGCCCTCCCGGCCGCAACCGGCCAAGGGGACCTCCCGAGTGCTTCCAGCTTGCGGCTCCTACGCGGCGATCTACTCGACGATCTCGCCGAAGTCCCCGGTAGATACGCCGGCCGCATTGCCTTCGTCCGTGTCGATATGCATGTCCAAGGCGAAGTCCGGCGACACGCGCGCGATGACGTTCTCGAACACCAGCCCGCGTTCGCCGCCTACTCTGACCTTCAGCAGCTGCTTGTCCGCGATTCCCCAGCGCTCGGCATCCGACGTGTGGAAGTGGATGTGGCGGGCCGCGACGATCACGCCTTGATCGACGGTCACCTCTCCGGCAGGGCCGACGATGCGGATTCCTGGAGTGCCCGAGATATGGCCGGATTCGCGGACGGGAGGCTGAAGGCCGAGCGAGAACGCGTCCGTCTTCGAGACTTCAAGCTGGGTCGCCTTGCGGGCCGGTCCCAGAATGCGCACCTTGGCGAAGGAGCCCTTCGGGCCGTGAACCGCCACCGTCTCGTTCGCGGCGAATTGGCCGGGCTGCGACAGCGGCTTCAAGACGGTCAGTTCCGCCCCTTCCCCGAACAGAATCGAGATATGCTCTTGCGTCAGGTGGATGTGCCTAGCGGAGACGCCTACGGGTACTTGCTTGATGTCGCTCATTGGGTGATACCGCCTTTGCTGAGAGTAGAGTGTGAAGAAGGCACACGGGAGAGCCCGTGCGCCTTCCGAAGCTTACTTGAATTCGGCAACGAGCTTGTCGAAGTCGCTCTTCGCAAGCGTTAGGTCCTGCTTAGCCAGCGCTTCCGGCTTGAAGCCGACCGCGAGGTCCTCGTACGACTTGCGGCTCTTGTCCTGATAGATCAAGCCCGTCAGCATGCCGCCCGTCTCCATGATCTTGTTCATGGCGGCGATGCGGTTGGACGGATCGTAATCCTCGAATTGATCGAGGTTGACGATGTTCTCCTTGAACCAATCGTACGTGTTGATCTTGTTGAAGGTGACGCACGGGCTGAACACGTTGATCAGCGAGAAGCCCTTGTGCTGCATTCCCGCTTCGATCAAGGCCGTAAGCTGCTTCAGATCGCTCGAGAACGATTGGGCGACGAACGTCGCCCCGGCGGACAGAGCGATCTCGAGCGGAGACAGCGTCGTCTCGATGGAGCCTTCCGGCGTCGACTTCGTCTTGAAGCCTTCGGCGCTGCGCGGCGAGGTTTGCCCCTTCGTCAACCCGTAGATTTGGTTATCCATGACGATGTAGGTGATATCGAGGTTGCGCCGGATCGCATGGACCGTGTGGCCCATCCCGATCGCGAAGCCGTCCCCGTCGCCTCCGGACGCGATAACCGTCAGCTCGCGGTTGGCGAGCTTCACGCCCTGCGCGATCGGAAGGGCGCGGCCGTGGATGCCGTGAAGGCCGTAAGCATTGATGTAGCCCGAGATTCGGCCCGAACAGCCGATGCCGGAGATGACCGCGAGCTGCTCCGGCTCGAGGCCGATGTTCGCCGATGCGCGTTGAATGGCCGCTTGCACGGAGAAGTCCCCGCAGCCCGGACACCAGTTGGGCTTGATGTTGTTGCGGAACTCTTTGAACGTCGCCATCTTATCTCAACTCCTTGCAGGCTTTTTCGATCTCGGAAGGCAGGAACGGCGTTCCGTCGTACTTGAGCAGATTCTCGATCTTGTCGTGATAGCCGACATTCGTCTTGATCAGGTTCGCGAGCTGGCCGGTCGCGTTGTTCTCCAGCACGACGACCTTCTTCGCGCTCCGCAGATGCGGCTCCAGCAGCTCCGAAGGGAACGGGTGCATCTGGCGAACCGTTACGTGGTTCGTGGAGATGCCGGCTTCGTTCAGTCGGCTGCGGGCTTCGTCGATCGTTCCGCCCGTCGATCCCATCGCGACGATTAGCAGCTCCGGCGCTTCGTTAGGGCTGTCCGCCTTGATGGCGTTCGTGACGCGCAGGTTCTTGAGCTTGCCTAGACGCTTCTCCATCATCGCCTTGCGATTGACCGCCGACTCGGAAGGACGTCCTTCCTGATCGTGCTCGACCCCGGTGACATGGTGAATGCCATTCTTGGCGCCGGGGAGCACGCGAGGCGATATGCCGTCCTCCGTAAGCTCGTAGCGCTTGAACATCTTATGGTCTTCCAGCGGCGGAAGATCGCCGGTCGCCAGCTTGCCGCGTTCGATCTTGATTCGGTCGTAATCGAGAGGCTCGCAGGATTGCTTGCCGAGGGACAGCTGCAGGTCCGTTGCCACGATGACCGGCACCTGGTACGTCTCCGCTACGTTGAACGCCTCGATCATGTCGTAGAAGCATTCCTCGATCGTGCTCGGCGCGATGACCACCTTGGGAATCTCTCCATGAGTTCCGTAGATCAGCGCATTGATATCCGATTGCTCCTGCTTCGTCGGCAGCCCGGTCGACGGCCCGCCGCGCTGCGTATCGATAATGACGAGCGGCGTCTCGGTCATGCCGGACAGGCCGATCGCTTCCATCATGAGGGACAGGCCCGGACCCGCGGATGCCGTCATCGTGCGCACGCCCGCGTAATTCGCTCCGATCGCCATCGTCACGGCCGCGATCTCGTCCTCCGTCTGCACGACGGTGCCGCCGAACTTCGGCAGCTTCTTGATCAGGTACTCCATGATCTCGGACGCCGGCGTAATCGGATAGGCCGACATCAGCCTGCAGCCCGCCGCGAGCGAACCGAGGCCCATCGCCTCGTTGCCGATCATGAACAGCTTCTGCTTCCCGTCCGCGTCTTCCAGACGGAATTCTTCGAGCGGTCCGCCAGCCTGCTCCAGAACGAATTCGGCGCCGCGCTTGACCGCTTCGATGTTCTTCTCGACCACGGCCGGTCCCTTGCGTCCGAATTCCTCTTCGACCGCCTTATTGAACACTTCAAGCGGCAGGCCTAGGAGCGCCCAGGAAGCGCCCGAAGCAACCATGTTCTTCATCAAGGAGGTTCCCAGCTCTTCCGCGATCGCCGTAATCGGCACCGCGAACAAGCGGGCGTCGCTTCCCTCCGGAATCGTCGGCGAGAACTTCGCGTCCGCCACGATCACGCCTCCGGTTCTCAGCTCCTTGGCATTCAGGTCGATGCTTTCCTGATCGAAAGCGACCAGTATATCCAGATCGTCCGAGATCGCCCGAATGGGCTTCGTGCTGATCCGGATTTTGTTATTGGTATGTCCGCCCTTGATGCGCGAGGAAAAGTGACGGTACCCATAGAGGTAATAGCCAAGACGATTAAGCGCGGTCGAGAAAATACGGTCGGTGCTCTCTACCCCTTCTCCTTGCTGGCCGCCAATCTTCCATGACAATTGACTGATCACAGTGTCATCTCCTCTTAAACTCTGCTTCGACATGGGAATAAACTTCTATTCTAAGCGAAAATTCCATTCGAATCGAAAACTGCATTTTAATCAAAAACTGCATTCTAACGCAAAACTGCATTTTAACGCAAAACTACATTTTAACGCAAAACTACATTCTAATCGAAACTTCTAGCCATTATCAACCACATAAATTTTATGATTCCAACCTGCAAAATGCAAGCGTTTCTATAGAAAAGAAAGCATAGCTCTTTCGCATGATATTCATTGAATTGCGGCATGGGTCAAGCCCGATAGGACTACCGCTTCGGCAGGTTATCGCGCAGGAACCGGCTGGCGTTCCCGCTGAGGAATCCGCTTACGACGGACTCGGGGTAGCGCTTTAGAAGAGCTTCTGCCAGAGCCGGATAGCCGCCGGGATGAGAGAGTCCGCTCACGTGCGAATCCGTGCCGTCGAAGTCGGAGCCGAAAGCCAGATGCCCCGCTCCCCCCAGCTCGCAGATATGCTCGACATGTCGTAGGACGTCATCGATCCGGACCGTATCCGAGCCCGACAGGAAGTACGGCACGAACGTGATCCCGAGGATCCCGTTCACTTGGATCAAGGCGCGAATCTGATCGTCCGTCAGGTTGCGCGGATGGTTTAAGATCGCTCTCGCATTCGAATGAGAGGCGAAGAACGGACGGGACGCCAGCTCTCTCAGCTCCCAGAATCCCTTCTCGGACAGATGCGATACATCTATTAGAATGCCCAATTTCTCGCATTCTCTGACAAGCTTTCTTCCCGCCGCCGTCAACCCTCCGCCTCGCGGCTCCATCGCCCCGTCCGCCGCCCAATTCGCATGGTTCCAGGTCATGCCGAGCAGCCGCACGCCGAGGCGATGGAGAAGCCTCAGGCTCCACCATTGCCCTCTCAGGCTATCTACGCCTTCCAGCGAGAGCAAGGCGCCGAGCGCCCCCGTCCGTTCCGCCTCCTCCAGATCGCCGGCGGTGCGGATCAGCTTCACTCCCGGCTCCGTCAGCACCTTGGACCAGAACAGTTCCGCTTGATGGAGCGCCGTCTGCGGCTCCATAGGCTCGTCCTCCGGCACGTAGATGGCGAACACTTGCGCATTCACGTTTCCTTCCGCCAGCCGTGCCCTCGTGACATCCAGCTTGCCCTCTTCCTCCGTATGCAGAGTCAGCTTCGGGTCCTTTTGCATTTTATACAGAACATCGCAATGCAGATCTATGACTTTCATCATATCCCTTCTTCCTTTGTTATCGAGAGGGGCGCCCTCAACAAAAAACCTGTCGTCATCGATCCGGCCGAGGGGAATCCTCTCCATGGGCCGAATCGTTGAGAACAGGTTGAGATCTCCAATGCTCTGCCTCTTAACGGGGTTCTACGATCAGCTTGATAGCCGTCCTGTCTTCTCCATCGATGACGATGTCTGTAAAAGCGGGGATGCAAATCAGGTCGACTCCGCTAGGAGCGACGAATCCGCGCGCGATTGCGACCGCCTTGATCGCCTGATTAAGCGCACCTGCACCGATGGCCTGCAATTCAGCTCCTCCGCGTTCGCGAAGGACGCCGGCCAGAGCGCCTGCAACAGAGTTTGGATTGGACTTTGCGGAAACCTTAAGAACTTCCATGACGAGTTCCTCCTCAGGCATCAAAGGATGGGCCCACTAACGGATACTTATTCGGTGAAGATGACAATAATTCCTGCTGCTTAAGAACCGCTTTGTCTCGAATAGGCGAATTATTCTGAATGTTCTATCGAAAAGTGGGCGAGAGCCAAGTTACGCCTGCGAATAGTCCCCCGTGCAAAGCAAGAACGCGATCGCTTCCGCGTCGCGTTCCGCCGTCTCGCCGGTTACCGAACCGGATGATCGTATGTCCTATTCGGCTATCCAAGAGTCCTCATCCACCCGAATGGTCTGAATCTTCGTGGCGCGTCCCGTCGCTTCGTCGATCTCGACGCATAAGCCGCTCAGAATCCACTTCGTCTCCGCGACCTGGAATCGGGTCGGAAGGCCCGTCAGGAACTTATGGATCACGCCGTCTTTCTCCATCCCCAGCACGCCGTCGCGCGGCCCCGTCATCCCCGCGTCCGTCAGGTACGCGGTACCGCCAGGCAGGATTCGATCGTCGTTCGTCTGAACGTGGGTATGCGTGCCTACCACCAGCGAAGCGCGGCCGTCGAGGTACCAGCCCATCGCGATCTTCTCGCTTGTCGCCTCGGCATGGAAGTCGACCAGGATGCACTTGTGCTTCGCCCTCAGGCTGTCCACGATCTCGTCCGCCATGCGGAACGGGTCTTCGGAAGGCGGCAGGAACGTGCGCCCGATCAGGTTGACGATCGCCAATTCCCTCGAACCGACCTTGATGACGGTGTAGCCTCGGCCCGGCGTGCCTGGCGCAAGGTTGGCCGGACGCACCATCCGCTTCTCGTCGTCGATGAATTCGAAGATCTCGCGGTTGTCCCACGTGTGGTTGCCCATCGTAATGCCATGGACTCCCCAATCGAACAGGTCGCGCGTGATCGAAGCGTTGATGCCTCTGCCTCCCGCCGCATTCTCGCCGTTCGCGATAATGATATGCGGCTGGTATTTATTTTTAATCCATGGCAGCAGGCGCTTGACCGCGTCGCGGCCGACATTGCCTACGATATCGCCAATGAATACGACTTTCATCGCTTGCTCTCCTCTCGCTCGTACAAAAAGGGAAGAAGTGGCCGCCGAAATCCGCAGCCACTTCTTCATCCTTCCCAGAAATTACTTCGCGTACTCGACCGCGCGCGTCTCGCGAATGACCGTGACCTTGATATGTCCCGGATAATCGAGCTCTCCCTCGATCTTCTTCGTGATGTCGCGAGCCAATCGGAACGCTTCCGCGTCGTCGATCTTCTCCGGCTGAACCATGACGCGAACCTCGCGTCCGGCTTGAATCGCGTAAGACTTGTCTACGCCCTCGAACGACTCGGAGATCTCCTCCAGCTTCTCGAGGCGCTTGATGTAAGTCTCCAGCGTCTCGCGTCTTGCTCCCGGTCGCGCCGCGCTGAGCGCGTCTGCGGCTCCGACGAGCATCGCGATAACGGAGGTCGCTTCCACGTCGCCGTGGTGAGACGCGATACTGTTGATGACAACGGGATGCTCTTTGTACTTCTTCGCCAATTCCACGCCAATCTCGACATGCGAACCTTCCACTTCGTGGTCGAGGGCTTTGCCGATATCATGCAGCAACCCGGCGCGTTTGGCTAGCGTAATGTCTTCTCCGAGCTCCGCCGCCATCAGTCCCGTCAGATACGCTACTTCCATCGAGTGCTTCAGCACGTTCTGGCCATAGCTCGTCCGGAACTTCAGTCTGCCCAGAATCTTGATCAGATCCGGGTGCAAGCCATGCACGCCCACTTCGAACGTCGCCTGCTCCCCGTATTCGCGAATTCTCTCGTCCACTTCCTTGCGGGACTTCTCGACCATCTCCTCGATGCGGGCCGGATGGATACGTCCATCGGCAACCAGCTTCTCGAGGGAGGTGCGGGCAATCTCGCGGCGAATGGGATCGAACCCGGACAAGATAACGGCTTCCGGGGTATCGTCGATGATGAGATCGATCCCTGTCAGCGTCTCGAGCGCGCGGATATTGCGTCCTTCGCGGCCGATGATGCGGCCCTTCATCTCTTCGTTAGGCAGCGACACGACCGATACGGTCGTCTCCGCCACATGATCCGCCGCGCAGCGCTGGATCGCGAGAGAGATAATATCCCGGGCGCGCTTGTCGGCTTCTTCCTTGGCCTGTTGTTCAATATCCTTGATCAACTGTGCGGTCTCATGGCGTACTTCCTGCTCCACCGTCGACAGAATCAGCTGCTTCGCGTCTTCCATCGTCAGGTTCGAGATCCGCTCCAGCTCCGTGATCTGCTGCTTATGAAGCGATTCAATCTGATCTTGGATCTCTTCGACTCGTTTCTCCTTGCTGGCGACTTGCTCCTCCTTACGCTCCAACGCTTCGATCTTGCGATCCAGCGACTCTTCCTTCTGAACCAATCTTCTCTCTTGGCGTTGGATCTCGTTGCGCCGTTCGCGAATATCGCGCTCGGCTTCATTACGGAGCTTGTGCACCTCGTCTTTGGCTTCCAGCACCGTCTCCTTGCGAGCGGCATCCGCTTCCTTCTTCGCATTGTCGACGATCTGGCGGGCTGCCTGCTCAGCGCTGGAAATCTTCGCTTCCGCAATGGATTTGCGTACCGCATAACCGATCCCAAAGAAAAGCGCGCCAACAACGATGACGATCAAGACCCAGATATAAGCTGGCATGGTCTTTCACCTCCTCGTTGCATCACCAAGGCAAACGCTTGGGATACTTATGAAATTGTTGGCCGGTTTCTAAACCGAATTAATCTTCTGTCGGTAAAAAAGTCGAAAATTCGTGTTCCGAATCGTTTTTTGGAAGGAAAAAGGGTTCGGAAAAAGGATATGGAATACAGCTTCATTGTATCTTTTGTGAAAATGGATTGTCAAGCAAACCAAAACTAGCTCTGCCTTATCCTCCCAGCTTCAGGAACCTTCCTTGGCTCGGTCGTTTCGACAGCATGCCTAACGGCCTATTTCGCTTCGTTCAGTCGCTCTCGAACCTGTCCTCCGAATTCTCGAGGGAGTAATCCCATTCGTCCCCTTCTTCGTTCCAGGAAGACGACTCTCCGTTCCGTTCCTCCCATTCGTCCGCCGCCCTGCGTACGGCTTCCACCGCGATCGACGTCGGATAGCCTCTCCGAAGCAGCATGCCCAACAGCTTGTGCTCCCTCTCCCGTCGTTTCTCTCCTTTGACGCTTGGCCACTTCTTCCGGGCCAGCTCGAGAGCGGCGCTTCGTTCGGCATCGGAGTCAAGGGCCGAGATCGCCTCGTCCACGTCCTGTTTCCCGACGCCTCGGGTCCTCAGCTGCTGTCTGACGAGACGGCTTCCTTTGCGCTGATTGCGGATCTTCTGATCGGCGAACCTTATCGCATAGTCGGCGTCGTTGATTAAACGCTGCTTAGCGAGGCGTTCCAGGCAGTTCTCTATGGCTTCTGCCTCGTACCCTTTGCGCTTAAGGGCTTGCTCCAATTCTTTACGTGTCCGTGCTTTGCGGTCCAACAGCAGAAGCGCGGAGCGATAAGCCTGCTCCACCTGCTCCGTGCGCTTCAACCCTTCCCATTCCTCGGAAGTCAGCCTTCTGCCCTTCAGCAGCCTCCAGGCGACCATCGTATCTTCATGCACAAGAAGGAGCTCGCTCTCGCCGCCGTTCTCGAGAACCGCGGCGATCCGGTACATGGATGATCTTCTGGTATCGGCCTCCACGCCGACAACGACGGCATGGACGGCGGAAGACTTCCCCCCAGCTTTCAGGTTACCCTGGTTGGCCGTGTGCTCATCCATTCCTGTTCCCTCCTGGCTGTATAACCTTGGCCTTCTTTATGCGCGAAGGGCACCCGCCGGCAAGCGGATGCCCCTCCTTCCTAACTTCTTACTCCAGTTCGCCGAACTCGCTGTCTTCCTCGTCCTCTTGCGCGGCAAGGGATGCTCCGGCCGCCGCGGACTTGCTGATCGCTTCCGAGCTTAACGTCTGACCGCGGATCTGCTGTTCGATCTGCTCGGCCAGAGCCGGATTGTCCTTCAAGAATTGCTTGGAATTCTCGCGGCCTTGGCCGAGTCGCTCGCCGCCGTAAGAGAACCAGGCTCCGCTCTTCTGAACGATATCCAGTTCCGTTCCGATATCGATGATGCTGCCTTCGCGGGAGATGCCTTCGCCGTACATGATGTCCAGCTCCGCTTGCTTAAACGGAGGCGCGACTTTGTTCTTAACGACCTTGATGCGCGTGCGGTTACCGACCACGTCGTTCCCTTGCTTGATCGATTCGATACGGCGCACGTCGAGCCGAACGCTCGCATAGAACTTCAGGGCGCGTCCGCCTGGCGTCGTCTCCGGATTGCCGAACATGACGCCGACCTTCTCGCGAAGCTGGTTGATGAAGATGGCGATCGACTTCGACTTGCTGATCGCGCCGGAGAGCTTCCGCATCGCCTGCGACATCAGGCGAGCCTGCAAGCCGACGAAGGAATCCCCCATGTCGCCCTCGATCTCGGCCTTCGGCACGAGCGCGGCTACGGAGTCGACAACGATGATGTCGACCGCGCCGCTGCGTACGAGCGCTTCGGCGATCTCCAGCGCCTGTTCGCCGGTGTCCGGCTGGCTGAGCAGGAGCTCGTCGATGTTGACGCCCAGGTTGCGGGCATAGATCGGATCCAGCGCGTGCTCGGCGTCGATGAACGCCGCTTGGCCTCCGGCCTTCTGCACTTCCGCGATCGCGTGCAGCGCAACGGTCGTCTTACCGGAAGATTCCGGTCCGTAAACTTCGATAATGCGTCCCCGAGGGAATCCGCCGATTCCCAAGGCAATATCCAACGCAAGGGCACCGCTCGAGTACGTCTCTACTTGAAGCTGAGCTTGCTCTCCCAATTTCATGATAGAACCCTTGCCGAATTGCTTCTCAATCTGGCGCAAGGCCATTTCTAATGCGGCGCGACGATCGGACAACACACCCACATCCTTATCTCATTTGATAGTGTTATCATACCTTTTTTTGATTCGTTTGCCAAGCTTTTTGCGAACATTCGTTCGATTTATCTCTATAAAAAAACCGCAGCAAAGTAATCTTCGCTACGGTTCTTCCGCAACTTTCTATCTAAACTTATCATAGCGGGCGTTCACTGACAAGCTTTTTTAGCGAAAAATGTCATATCTTCGTTACGTTTCGACATGAATCTGTAACAATCCGCATAGGACTTCGGGAGGAGAGCGGCTCCGGTATCCGAATCGTTACTCTTTGACGAATTCGCCCTGCCCCGTGAGAGTCAGCCACAGCAGGTATAACGCCCGCTTCGTAGCCCGAATGCGGATGCCCTCCCGATCCCCGCTCAGCTGAAGCTTCTCGACCTTGACGCCCTTGCCCTTCTCCGACAGGCCGACATAGACGAGCCCGACCGGCTTGCCTTCGGAGCCGGCCGGCCCCGCTACTCCGGTCACGGACAACGCGAAGTCGCTGTCCGCCGCCCGCCTCATGCCTTCCGCCATCGCGGCGGCCGTCTCGGAGCTGACCGCGCCGGGAGCGTTCGGACCCTCGAGAAGCGTAAGCGGCACTCCGAGCTGCTTATGCTTGACCTCGTTGCTGTAGCTGACGACGCCGCCCAGGAACGCGTCCGCGCTTCCGGGCACCGTCGTCAGCGAGGCGGCGATCATCCCGCCCGTGCAGCTCTCGGCCAGCGTGACCGTCTGCCTGCGGCGCGTCAGCAGCCGGATTACGGCCGCCTCCAGCGGAATGTCCTCTTCCGCGTAGAGATAGCGCTCCGTTCTGGCGCGGATCGCCTGCAGCGTCGGCTCGAGCCGCCTGGCCGCCTCCTCCTCGCTGCTGGCTTTGGTCGACACGCGGATGCAGACCTCCCCTTCCTTCGCGTAAGGCGCGATCGTCGGATCGGTCTGGCCGCGGATCAGATCCATCAGCAGCTCCTCAAGAGCCGACTCGCCGATGCCGGCGAACTTCAGCATGACGGAGCGCAGCGCGGCGGATTCCCCCAGCAGCTTGCGAAGCCAGTCGGATCCGTCGTTGTCGAACATCGGCTTCATCTCGCGCGGCGGCCCCGGAAGCAGCAAGTAATGCTTGCCGTCCGCGGACAAGGCATTGCCCACCGCAAGGCCCGTATCGTTGCGCAGCGGCAGAGCGCCGTCGATCAGCATCGCTTGGCGGCGGTTGCTCTCGATCAGCTCCGCGCTCCGTCCCGCGAACATCTCCTCGATCTTGCGCAGAGACGGCTCGTGCAGGCCGATCCCGCGCCCGAGGTCGGCTGCCAGCGCATCGCGGGTCAGGTCGTCCAGCGTCGGTCCCAGGCCGCCCGTGAAGACAAGCAGATCCGCCCGGCTTCTTGCAATCTGAATGGCTTGGCGCAGACGCGCCTCATTATCGCCCACCACGGTCTGATAATAAACGTCAATGCCCAGCTCTGCCAGGCCTTGCGACAGATACTGGGCGTTGGTGTTGACGATCTGGCCGAGGAGCAGTTCGGTACCGACTGCCAGGATCTCAGCTCTCATACGTTGCGACGCACCTCTTTTTTAGCCGAACCGGGAGGCTGGTTCGAAGATTCGACGATCAAGGTCTTGTTCTTGACGAAGTAATCGATGCCGGAGTACACCGTAATAAGCGCGGCCGCCCAGATGACGATCGTATCGACCGGGACGTGAATGAACTCGAACGGAAGATTGTTCAGCAGGATCACCACGATCATCGCGATCTGAATCGTCGTCTTCCACTTGCCCCACTTGCTCGCGGCCAGAACGACTCCTTCAAGCAGAGCGATCTGCCGCAGGCCGGTTACGGCCCATTCGCGGCTGATAATGACGATGGCGACCCAAGCATCCAGCTTATCCATCTCGACGAGCGAGATCAGAACGGCTCCGATGAGCAGCTTGTCGGCCAGCGGATCCAGCAGCTTGCCGAGATTCGTTACGATCTTGCGTTTGCGGGCGATGTAGCCGTCCAGCCCGTCCGTGCTGGCTGCCAAGATGAATAGCACGAGAGCGAAAATCTGGTTGTACGAGATGGAATAGCTCCCGATCGTCAGCGGTTGAACGTCAAGCTTGACCAGCAGGAAGAAGGCAACGATCGGAACGAGGAAGATCCGCGCCAACGTAATTCGATTCGCAAGATTCACGCCATTCCCCTCCCCGAACCGTCTTGAATTTCCCGCAGGACGTTCCCGCTGGAACGACGCGAACGCGCGCTGCCGTCAGATGGCATAGAGCCGTTAATCAAAATCATGGATGCTTGCCCCCAAAAATGTTCTCCGGATCATCCCCGCATTGCAGACGAGAACGGAACGTAAGTATAGTCGAAGCCCTGAGCTTGGCGCCGAGCGGCGCCGGTTTAGCGATAGTTGACGAATTGCAGCTCCAGCGGGAGTCCCGCTCCGCGCAGCAGATTCATCGCCGCCTGCAGATCGTCTTTGCTCTTGCCGGTAATCCGAAGCTGATCGCCTTGGATCTGGCTCTTGATCTTGAGCTTGGAATCCCGGATCAGGACGTTAATCTTCTTCGCATTCTCCTGGTCGATGCCTTGCTTCATCTTGATCTGCTGCCGGACCGTTCCGCCCGATGCCGACTCCACCTTGCCGTAATCCAGATTCAAGATCGGCACGCCGCGCTTGACCAGCTTCGTCTGAAGAATGTCGATGACGCTCTTCAGCTTGTAATCGTCGTCGGAAGCGACGTTAAGCGCCTCGCCTTCGAGCTTGATGCTGCTCTTGCTGCCTTTGAAGTCGAATCGCGTCTCGATCTCCTTCATGGCCTGAATGACCGCGTTGTTCACTTCTTGCATGTCGACTTTGGATACGATGTCGAAAGAATACTCCGATGCCATATGTAAAAGTCATCCTTTCCAGGCTCATTATCATTACCATTATAATCATTTTCTCGCCGCAAGTAAAAAGCTCCGTACAAAAAAACGAAAGCCCCTTAGCGGGGGCCTTCTGCTTGGTTTGACATTATTACCGGCTGCGAGCCGGACTACGGAACATGTCGAGGATCCCTAGCACGATCCAGGCCAGACCGAATCCGAGTATTCCATAGCCGTAAGCGTGAGGTGTCATGTACCACCCGATCAGGCTGACGATGATGCCGATCGCGCATACAATCCAGCTAGTCGCCATGCGGAGATCCGCCCCTTTGGGAAGTTGAAGTTAGCTTCCTCATTGTTCCCTAGGGGGCTTCTCTTCATACTTCGCCGCATGCGAGGAAGGTTATGGCGCCGTTCCGTCCGTATCGCCCGCGTCTCCGGCTGCGTCGGTTGACGCCGGCGAGAACAAGAACTTCTTGGAACCGGCTTTGTCCCCGTCGTCGACCGGGATTCCGTCGATCGTAATCACGACGTTGCTGGCCATTCCGATATTTACGTAAAGCGGTTTGTCCTGAAGCGTGAATATTAGCGGATCCTGATTCTTAGGGGTTCCATTATACAGCGCTTTGCCTGTTTTATTGTTCTCATTAACCCCGATCCAGCTCTTGTTCGAGACGATCTTAAGCTCGTGCGGCGTACCGCCAGGAGATACCTCATATCTGGCTTCGCCGCGAGGAGTTGTCTCCTTCAAAGTCAATTGCGTCGTCGGGGTCGCGCTAGGTGGAGGCGTCGATTCCGATGGCGGCGGCGTTACGGAAGAAGACGGGGAAGGCGTTGCAGGCGGGGGCGACGTCTCCTGGGTAATCGCCGTATCCCTGTCCGACTTCTCCGGATCGGAGTCCGAGTTCTGAACGAAATAGAAATAGATGACCGCGATAATAAGCAGAGGGAACAGCCACATCAGCATCGTGACGGCCAGCTTGCCCCACTTGTCGTTATGTTGAACCGTACGGCTCTTAGGCTTGATCATGGCTTCCGGCGCGGCGGTCTCCGCGGCGACCGGCTTCGGAAGTTCTTTATGATAAAGGCGCAGAACTTCTTCGGCGTCGAGACCGACCGTTTCCGCGTAGGTTTTGACGAATGCCCGCACATAGAAGGAGCCCGGAAGCACTTTGTAATCCCCAAGCTCGATCGCTTCCAAGTATCGCTTGCGGATCTTGGTCGCTTCCTGGATATCGTCGAGCGTATATCCTCGCTGCTCTCTCGCTTTACGCAGCAGCAATCCCAAATCCGACATCGATCTCACCTCCGTTAAGGGCTTGTTCAACTTGAGTGCCAATCATAAGAAGTCCATTCACCTGTCAACTATCCTTTGCAAGTATTCGTGAATAATTCCGGACAAGCAGCAATGCCTTAGGAAACGATATCTCAGAAGTCCCCGTCAAGTCCCGCGGTCGTGAAATTCTCGTATGTAATTTCCTCGTCGGGCGTATTGCGAAGCTCGATGATGCAGTCGAAGTCGTCATAGTCGAACTCGGATTCCCGGACGAAAATGTCCGGATGCTCGATGACCTTGGTGGACGGCATCGCCATGAGTTCCTGAAGCAGCTGGTGATGCTTCTCGTTGGAACGGATCGTGCTGACGATCCCGTCGATGATGAAGACGTTGTTCGGATTCATCTCGTCTTCGGACAACTGGCTGCGTACCGTCTGGCGGAGCAGCGTGGAAGAGACGAAAGTCCAGCGCTTGTTAGCGCAGACGCTGCCCGCGATAATCGATTCCGTCTTTCCGACCCGAGGCATCCCTCTAAGCCCGATAACCTGATTGCCTTCGGCCTTGAACAATTCGCCCAGAAAGTCGACGAGCAAGCCCAGATCGCTTCTCGTGAAGCGGAACGTCTTGCCGTCGGACGAATCCCTCTCGATATAGGTTCCGTGGCGAATCGCCAAAATATCCGTCAAACGAGGAGGACGCAGGGTAATGATGGAGATATTCTCGACCTTGGCCAGCATCTTGCCCAGAAGCTCGATTTTCTCATCGTCGTCCGTCTGCAGCAGAAGCCCGCGAGTCCGATCCTCGACGCCGTTAATCGTAATGATATTCACTTCGAGCATCCCGAGCAGGGATGCCAAATCTCCTAGAAGACCGGGACGATTCTTGTGAATCTTATATTCCATGTACCATTGTTTCTTCTCCATGAACGCACCTCAACGATCAGACTTCCACCAGGAACGCCCCGATAGAAACAGTCCTTTTATCCATTCTACAAAACTCTTCATTCTCCTGCACTAAAAAGATGACAGATTCCGACAAAAGTCCTATTTTTCTCTGTTACGCCCAAACGGCTCCGCCGCAAAAGGCGGAGCCGCCGACGCTGCGAGAGCGTGTGACTCTACTGGTGAACGAGGCGAATCCGCGATCGCGTCAGCGCCTTATTGTCGGTCTGCAAGCTTAACCATAAGTCCGGCGATCGTTTTGCGTTCATGCTCGTCGCCCGCGTCCCAGAGTTCCTTGAGCACGCGCTCCTCATCGTTCTGAGGATCCACCTTGTTGTCGAGGAATTCCCCGATCTCATAAGCCAGCTTAGCGATGGCATCCTCGCTGATCCCCGCGCCTTTAGCCGCATCGACTCGATCGCCAAGAAATTTTTTCCACGTGTCGAAATTACTCAATACGTTCGACATTGAGCAGCCTCCTGCCATGTTGGGATTGTGCTACGAAGATAATATGTCCCGACGGCAAGGAGGATATTCGGATATTCCCGATGAATCGGCCAGACGAATGGATAATGATGGCATCAATCAATCACTAGGTCTGCCAGCCTCCGGTTAGCGAAATGATCTGTCCGGTTATGTAGCTTGCCCGCTCGGAGGCGAGGAAGGCGACGAGCTCCGCCACCTCTTCCGGTCGGGCGAAGCGGCCCAGGGGGATCTCCCGGAGCAGCTCCATCCTCTCCTCTTCGGAGAGAGCCTTCATCATATCGGTGTCCACTGCCCCGGGAGCAACGGCGTTCACGGTTATTCCGAAGGGAGCCAGCTCTTTGGCCAGCGCCTTGGTGAAGCTGTTCAGCCCGCCCTTGGCGGCCGAATAAGCGACTTCGCCGGCTGCCCCGACGACGCCCCATAGGCTGGAGACGTGAATGATGCGCCCCCAACGCTGCCACGATAAGGAAGGCGAGAACAGCTTCGCCAACCGGTAGGCGGAGGTCAGATGAATCTGCAGCAGGTCGTGCCAATCGTCTTCTTCGGTCTCGTCAAGCAAACCGTAGAAGGCCGTGCCCGCGCTGTGAACGATAACGGACGGCTGCCATCCGCGCCGGTCCAGCTCGTCCTTCAAGGCGCGAAGCGAACCCGCGTCAAGCAGGTTCGCCTGCATGCGGAGGACCTCGGCGGCCCCCGCTTCCAGGCATTGCCGTTCGATCGTTTCGGAAGCCGCTTGGGAGGCGCCATAATGAAGGACAAGCCGATGCCCTTCCGCCGCGAACCGAATCGCCGCGGCTGCCCCTATGCCCCTTGACGCGCCCGTGACGAGCACGGTCCGGGGCTCGGCAATCCTACCGCTCACGGTTCATCGCTCCGCACGATCGATGCCGATAGCCGGGACGGGTCGACATGTTCCCGGAGACGTCCGTTGAGCTCTTGCAGCGTCAGGCTCTCATAGAGCTCGACGAGCTTGAACAGATCGCCGCCCCGGTTGCGGTAACGGGTAAACTCGCTTGCAATGGCTTCCGGGCTGTTCAGCATACGCAAGTAAGAGCCGATCCGCTTGCGCCTCGTTCTCTCGAAGATTCCCTCGTCGATGCCTTGATCCGCGGCTTTGCGAAGAGCATCCGTCACTCTGGCGATGAGCTCGTCGGGATCCCGGGTCTCCCCGCCGATGACGGAGAAGGCATAGCCCGGCCCCGTGTTGTATTCGTAGCCGAAACCATCCGAGATCAGGTTGTCGTCGTAGAGTTCTTGATAGAGCGGCGAGCTCGCGCCTAGCAGCGACTCCAGCATCAGCTTGCTCGCCAGCTCTCGCCGGATCGCTTCATCGCCGTGCTGCGGTCCCGGGTCTTCCTTATAGCCGAACATGCACTTGGGCAGCGATACCGGCAGCTTCGTGACCAATCGTTCGGTCCGCACCGTCTGCGGCTCTTCGTCGAAGAATCGCTTGATCTCTCCGCCCGGCCCGAAGCTTTTGCGCGATTGATTCGCCTTGATCCTCTCCAGCATCGCTTCGGCATCCACTCCTCCGACGAGGAACAGGCTCATGTTCGAAGGATGGTAGAACGTGTGGTAACATTCGTAGAGCATCTCCTTGGTGATCGAACGAACCGATTCGGCCGTTCCGGCGATATCGATATGGACCGGATGTTTGACGTACAGCGCTTCGATCAAGCCGAAGTAGACGCGCCAATCGGCGTTGTCCCGGTACATGTTGATCTCCTGGACGATGATTCCCTTCTCCTTCTCCACGTTCGCGTCGGTGAAGTAAGGGTGCTGAACGAAATCCAGGAGCGTATCGACGTTCTTCTCGATCGACTCGGTTGCCGAGAACAGATACACGGTTCGGTCGAAGCTCGTGAAGGCGTTCGCGGAGGCTCCCTGCGAAGAGAAGGTGGCGAAGATATCTCCCTCCGGCTCTTCGAACATCTTATGCTCGAGAAAATGGGCGATTCCGTCCGGCACTCGGACTTCCTCCTTGCCCGCCGGCTGGAAGCGGTTATCGACGGAACCGTACCTTGTCGCGAAGGTGGCATAGGTTTTCGTAAAGCCTGGCTTAGGCAGGATAAATACCTCGAGCCCGTTGTCCAGCCTCTCGTGCAGGAGCGATTCCTGAAGCTGAGGATACTCTTCCCTAGGCATTGGCGCGAGCCTCCTTCCGGTCCCTCAGGAAATAGATCGTGTCCAGTCCGACTCGTTTGGCCGCGGCTTGCACTTGCTCCGGCGTCACCGAAGCGACCTCGGCAAGCATGCTCTCGCCCGTCCGGTCGGAACCGGCCAGCACGTTGTTGAAGTCGAAGGCAATCCGCTCGTAAGCGGAATCCTGAATCTCCCGAAGCTGATTGGCGAGCATCGCCTTCGTCCGCTCGAGATCCTGCGATTCGAAGCTTCCCGCCCGCATGGCGTCCAGCTGCTCCAAGATAATGCGGAGCGCCTGCTCGTAATTCTCGATCTCGATGCCCGATTGGATCGTCAGCAACCCTTTATGCCCATCCAGTCTGGAAGATGCGTAATAAGCGAGAGACGCCTTCTCGCGGACGTTGATGAACAGCTTGGAATGCGGGAATGCGCCGAGAACTCCATTGTAAACGAGCAGCGACGGATACTCCGCGCCGGCATAGGAGATGTCGGTGCGAAGCCCCATGTTGAGCTTGCCTTGAGCGACGTCAAGACGTTCGACGATCGTCTGGGGCTCCGCGCGGGGAGAACGGAATTCCGGCGCGGTATAGGCCGCCGGGCTTCCGGATGGCAGCTTGAAGCTCTGGCTCGCAAGCGATTGAACCTCTTCGATCGAGGTATCCCCGGAGACGTACAGGTCCAGCACCGCGTTGTTCAGCCAGCTCTCGTATGCGGAAAACAGCGAAGCCGCGTCGATTCCCGCAAGCTCTTCCTTGCGGCCAAGCGCCAGAAGGCGATAAGGCTCATCCTTGCACATCTCCTCGACGCATCTCTCGCTGGCATATCGGATCTTGTCATTGATGATCGCCTCGATGCGTTTGGCGATCGTGCGCTTCTCCGCTTCGACATACTTCTCCCGGAAACGGCCGTTCTCCAGCGCGGGAGACGTGAGAACTTCCCCCAGGAACCGGATGGCTTCCTTCAGAAGCGGTTCGTTCGAAGAAACGAAGCGGTCGTTAATCATATCCAGCCGCAGCTGCACAATCTGATAATCGCCTCTCTTGTACAGATCGAAGCCGAAGCCCGCGCCGTACAAATCGTCCAACCGCTCGCGGAAGGAGATCGTCTCCGGGTAGGAGCTCGTTCCTCTCCGCAGAACGAACGGAGTCAGGGCGACGGGGGTGACCGTTGACTCGGTTAGAGGAATTCCAACGAACAAGGAGATCGAGAATGTTTTGAATCGTTTCGTTGGCAAGACATGCAGCCGCATGCGGCCGATGGAACCTCGCTCGAATTGTTCCGTTATCAAGGCATCAAACCCCTTCGACTCATTTCCAATCCAGCCCCATTCTACCCCATGGCCAAGCATGAAGCAAATGCCTAATCGCTATAGGCTTATCCCCCGCCGTAGAGCTCAGTCGCAGAAGATATGCTTGCCGATCGTCTTGCGCTGCGGGCGAGTCCAGATCCACTTCGAGGTTGCGGTCTCCGGGTTGAAATAATACAGGCAGCCGTCGGTCGGGTCCCATCCGCTAAGCGCGTCTTTCACGGCTTTGTAGGCGGACTCGTTCGGTTCCAGGTAGATCTGTCCGTCCGCTACCGCGGTGAATGCGCCAGGTTGGAAAATGACGCCGTTCACCGTATTCGGGAACTGCGAGTCCTTCACCCGATTCAGGATGACCGCGGCGACCGCCACTTGCCCTTCGTAAGGCTCTCCGCGGGATTCCCCGTATACGGCGTTCGCCATAATCTTCATGTCCGCCGCGGAGATTCCCGCGTGGTTGGAAGCCGGCAGTTCTTCGTTGCCTGAGGTCGTCCCGGTGTTGCCGGCGTTCCCCGAAGTACCTGCGGAAGTTCCCCCGCTCGATGGCGGCAATTCCTCCGCCGTCGGTTTATAATTCTTCGTCGCTTCCCACAGCTTCAGCTTCGTCTTGGCGCCGACGACGCCGTCGGCCTTCATGCCGAACTTCCATTGGAACCACTTGACGGAATTAAGCGTCGTCGACCCGAATTGGCCGTCTACCTTGCCGCTGTAATAGCCTAGAAACTTGAGTCGTCCCTGCAGTTCATAAATATCCTTGCCGGATGCCCCTTGCTTCAGAATGGTATTGCTGAAGGTTGTTTTGGCGGGATGGGCCCTCTCCAGCGAATAGAGTCCAAGCAGCCCCACCACCAGACATACGGATAGAAGAACGAGCCGATATTTCACGCTCCGTCACGCCTTTCCCAGTCGATTAATGACCCTGCCGATCATCGGCAAGGCGCATTCATGAACATTAGTATGAGAAAGGGAATCGAGGCTTATTCAAGGGAACCGAATGGGACTGCCTCGTTAGCCATGTAACAAGGCTAAGTGTAAAGGGGCTATCTGAATCGGGCTCGCGGGGAGAATCCTTATTATTATGGGAAGTGTGACGACCTTGATCGACTCTAACAATTCGAGGATGAGCTAGCTGCTGACCCCTGCTCTCTATCCCGACTTTGTCGGGTTACGGCAGGCAGAAGGAGGCGCGACTCTGTAAACAAAAAGATGTCCCCCGGTCGTTATGACCAAGAGACATCCCATTTCGTCAGGAGGTAATGCGGTTATTCGACTGGTATTGCTCCAGCGAGACAAGGACCTCCCGCGGTTTGCTTCCCTCGTATGGACCGACGATTCCGCGGGCTTCCATGGAATCGATAAGCCTGGCGGCTCTCGTATAGCCGACTCTCATCCGGCGCTGCAGCAGCGAGACGGACGCATGCTTCGCTTCCAGCACGATCTGCACCGCTTGATCGTAGAGCTCGTCGAGCTGCTCGTCCGAACCGGAGTCGGAATCCTCGTCGATCTCCGGCACGAGTTCCTCGTCGTACACGGCTTCCGCCTGGGCTCGAACGTGCCCGACGACCGCTTCGACTTCCGCATCGGAGAGGAAAGCCCCCTGAACGCGAATCGGCTTGGAGGAGCCCATCGGCAGGAAGAGCATATCCCCCCGGCCGAGCAGCTTCTCCGCTCCGACCATGTCCAGAATCGTCCGGGAGTCGACCTGAGAGGACACTCCGAACGCGATGCGGCTTGGGATATTCGCTTTGATGACCCCGGTAATGACGTCGACCGAAGGACGCTGGGTCGCGATGATCAGATGGATGCCGGCTGCGCGAGCCATCTGCGCCAGACGCATGATCGAATCTTCCACGTCTCCGGCGGCGACCATCATGAGGTCGGCGAGCTCGTCCACGATGACAACGTAATAAGGCAGCACGCCGTCCGGGTTATCCCCGCTCAGCATCAGATTGTTGTAGCCTTCGATGTTCCGCGTGCCCGACTTTGAGAATTTCTCGTACCTTTTCTCCATCTCGACGACGACCTTCTTCAAGGCCAGCGCCGCTCGGCGAGGATCGGTCACGACGGGCGACAGCAAGTGCGGAATGCCGTTGTACACGTTAAGCTCAACCATCTTCGGGTCGATCATGAGGAACTTCACTTCGTCAGGCTTCGCTTTGTAGAGAATGCTGGTTATGATGCCGTTGATGCAGACGGACTTGCCGGAACCGGTAGCGCCCGCGACCAGCATATGAGGCATGCGGGCCAGGTTACCGACGATCGGCTGCCCGGAGATATCCCGGCCGAACGCGATCGACAGGCGGGACTGGGCATCATGGAAAGCCTGCGTCTCCAGCACCTCGCGAAGGGTGACGACGCTGACCTCCGAATTCGGAACCTCGATGCCGATCGCCGACTTGCCGGGAATCGGGGCTTCCATCCGGATGTCCTTCGCGGCGAGGGCAAGCGCGATATCGTCGGTCAAGCTGACGATCCGGCTGACCTTCACCCCGACGTCCGGCTGCAGTTCGTAACGGGTAACCGCAGGGCCTCTCGCCACATCCAGCACCTTCGCCCGGACGCCGAAGCTTTCCAGCGTCGCTTCGAGCTTCCGCGCCGTCTCGCGGTTGTCGGCGATCGAGCTGCCTTTGCCGGAGCCTTGCGGCTTGCTGAGCAGGTGCAGAGGCGGCATGCGATAAGGCTTCTTCGGTTTATGTACCGGCTTCGGCGCAGGAGCCGCCGTCGGTTCGTTCGATTCGCCCGGCTTCGAGGAGACGGCTTCAGCGGGCTCTGCTTCTTCCAGGTCCACTTCGCTATCCGAATGGAAAGGATCCGGCTCTCCGCGGAGCTCGTCCAAATCTTCTTCGTCCTGTCCGTAAGGATAATCGAACGGGCCGTTCTCGTCTTGTTCCGAGGAATCCAACGGGATGTTAAGCGGGCTCTCGTCGAATCCATGGTTCTCGGAATGAAGAGGTTCGGCTTCCGGCATAGGCGCCGGAATCTCCTCTCCCATGGAGAACAGGCTCGACAGCTTGCCGCTCGCCTTGGCCTCGCCCTTCTCCGACTTCTTGAGGTTGACCTTCGGCCCCTCGGCGGCGGGATAGAGGATCGGCTCGTCGTCCCAAGCTTCTTCCTCCTCGGGATTCATCGCATGGGATTCCCCTGGCTTGCCATGGAACAGCTGGAAGAAAATCGGCTTCTTCTTCTCCGCGGGAATCAGAGATTCCTCGCCTTCGAAATCGTCGTCATCCGCTACCGCCAGCACCGGCTTGCTCTTCTTGGCCGACTTGACCGGAATCGCCTTCGCCGAGACCGTCTTCTTGCCGTTCGACAGCCTTGCGGCAAGCAGCGGAGCGAATCGCTTGAACAGATTGCGCACGCCCCGCAGCATGTCCACGTAAGACTTGTTCGAGATCAGCATGATGGCAATGGCGAATTCGATGAGAAGGACGAACTTCGAGCCATAAGAGCCGAACAGCCAATAGAAGATCGAATATTGAATCGCGCCGATAAGCCCGCCGCCGATATCCTTCCCCGACATGCGGACCTCCTGCTCGACGGGACCGCCCCAGATCTGGTCGTAAAGCTGATGCAAGGTCTGACTGAAGATCGTTGACGGGGTTACCGCGTCTATCGGGCTTAGCCTCGAATCGATAAAGCTGATCGCGCTCCACAGAGCGAGCGCGCAGCAGAGCAGAACGAAGCCGCTTCTGCGGGAAGTCCACCCCTTCGGCCAGGCCCGCTTGATCATGACGTATAAGCCCAACCATATGCCGGCTAAGGCGATCAGGAAGTAGAATTTCCCCAGCATATAGCCGAACAGCTTGGAAAGAGAACGGCCTCCTGCCGCTTCGCCGTACATGGCGATTACCGAGAAGGTAATCAGGAGAATGCCGTAGATTTCGTATTTAAGGCTTGCTCCCAGCGTGGCCTTCTTGCGTTTGCGCTTGGCCAAGCGTGTCACCCCCTGAACCAACATTATACCACAGTTGGTCAGGCTTTACATGAGAGAGGAAGTCTGCCAATCTCCCGTCGGAGCGGTTCGAACCGGGACTTCCGGCCCATAGCTGACAAGGCTGCCCGGCGAATAGCCCGGGTTCAAATACGCATCCAGCGGGGCCGCCACCAATCGCACCAAGCGGCCGACACCCGGAGCGACCGGAGCGACCAGCATCGTGAGTCCGGCCTGCTCGATCTCAAGCAGCGTTCCGGGGCCGTTCTCCCACCCTTCCAGAACCTTCTCCGTCGGCATGCAGGTGTAGAGTATCATCCGTTCTTCTCTCCTTCCCCCGAGCCGGGCGCCGGAGATGTCGAGGGAGCGGGCGACGTGCTCGGCGCCGCGGTTGTGCCCGATGCTGAAGCGCCGCCTGCGGAGGAAGATCCTGAAGAGTTTCCAGCCGCGGAAGAGGCAGAAGAGCTGCCTGTCGCGGAGGAGGCCGAACCGGAGGACGCTTGCGCTTCCGTCTTTCTTCTTTCGGCGATTCGCTTGTTCAGTTCCTTAAGCGCCGCGCCGATGCCCCCGATCTCGTCAATCAAACCGTTGGACACGGCCTCCTGCCCGATGACCGTCGTTCCGATGTCGCGGGTCAGTTCGCCCGTCTTGAACATCAGCTCTTTGAACTTCTCTTCGGTAATCCGGGAATGGTTCTTGACGAAGCGAACGACCCTCTCCTGCATTTTCTCCAGATAATCGAACGTCTGCGGGACGCTGATAATCAATCCGTTCAGCCGAATCGGATGGATCGTCATCGTCGCGGTCTCCGCGATGAAGGTGTGATTCGCGGATACCGCGATCGGAACGCCGATGGAGTGGCCTCCGCCGAGCACGACCGCGACGGTCGGCTTGGACAAGGAAGCGATCATCTCCGCGATAGCCAATCCCGCTTCCACGTCTCCGCCTACCGTATTAAGAATGATGAGAAGCCCCTCGATCTTCGGATTCTGCTCCGCCGCGACCAACTGGGGAATGACATGCTCGTACTTGGTCGTCTTGTTCTGGGGAGGAAGCATCATATGCCCTTCGATCTGGCCGATAATCGTCAGGCAGAAGACGTTCGATTCCGCCGCCGGCACGGACACCTGACCCAGCTGCACCACGCTCTCCGTGTTAGCCGCTGTCTTCCTTGCTTCGTCTCCCGGGTCCGGCTGCTCCGCCATCGGCTCTTTTTCTTTGTCGCTCATCCATGTGCCTCCTCGTAAACGCCGCAATGGCGCGGCCAAGATTGACATAGTATGGGCGGAGGGACGGCAAATATGCGAAAAAAAGAAAGACAGCCGCTTCCCTCCTTGCGAAGGGAAACGACTGCCTCTATGAGTGTGGGGTGTTGCGTCTGTCGATTATACTTCCATAATGATCGGCAGGATCATCGGTCTTCTTCTTGTTTGTTCGAATAAGAAACGACCGAGCGAGTCTTTGACGTTCGTCTTCAGAGACGCCCACTCGTTCACGTTCTCGCTCATTAGCTTCTGGAGCGTGCTTGTTACGATGCGATTCGCTTCTTCAAGCAAGCCTTCGGATTCCCGCACGTAAACGAACCCGCGGGAGATGATATCCGGTCCCGACATAATTGCGCCGTCTTGCTTGCTCAGCGTGACGACGACGACCAGAATTCCGTCCTGGGACAGCAGCTTGCGATCGCGAAGGACGATATTCCCCACGTCGCCTACCCCCAGCCCGTCGATCAAGACGTTGCCGGAAGGAATCTTGCCGGCCTTGCGCGCCACTCCGTTCTGGATCTCGACGGTATCGCCGTTATCGACGAGGAAGATGTTCTCCTTCTCGATGCCGACGGATTCCGCCAACTGGCCGTGCGAACGAAGCATGCGATATTCGCCGTGCACCGGAATAAAGAACTTCGGACGCATCAGGTTGAGCATCAGCTTCAGTTCTTCAGCGCTGCCGTGACCCGACACGTGTACTCCCGTAACGGAGCCCGGACCGTAGATCACGTTAGCGCCAAGTCTCATCAGCTCGTCGACCGTGCGGCCGACGTAACGTTCGTTGCCAGGGATCGTATTCGCCGAGATGACGACCGTGTCCCCTGGAAGAATGTCCACCTTGCGGTGGGTCGATCTTGCCATCCGGGTCAGGGCCGACATCGGCTCGCCTTGGCTGCCGGTCGAGAGAATGGCGACGCGATCGGCCGGAAGCTTGTTCACTTCTTCAGGCTCGATCAGCATGCCTTCCGGTATGTTCAGGTAGCCGAGCTCGGACGCGATGGTCACCATGTTCACCATGCTTCGGCCGATAACGGTCAGCTTGCGGCGCGTCTCCGCCGCAGCGTCGATGATCTGCTGAATGCGGTGAACGTTGGACGCGAACGTCGCCACGACGACGCGCTGTCTCGCATTGCGGAAGATGGAGATCATCTCCGGTCCGATGCTGCTCTCCGAAGGAGTGAAGCCCGGACGCTCCGCGTTCGTGCTATCCGACAAGAGCGCCAATACGCCGCGGGTTCCGATCTCCGCCATCCGTTGAATGTCCGCATGGCGATCGTTGACCGGCGTATGGTCGAATTTGAAGTCGCCCGTATGAACGACTACGCCTTCCGGGGTCTCGAGCGCAATGCCGACGGAATCCGGGATACTGTGGTTCGTGCGGAAGAAGCTGGCTTTGATCGAACCGAATTGAATCTCCGAGTCGGGATCGATCAGCACGCGCTTCGTCTCGCCCAGGAGTCCCGCTTCCTTCAGCTTGTTCTCGATCAAGCCGAGAGTCAGCCTCATCCCGTACACCGGAACGTTTAATTGGCGCAGAACGTATGGCAACCCGCCGATATGGTCTTCGTGACCATGGGTTACCAGAATCGCTCTTACTTTCTCGCGGTTCTCCGTCAAGTAGGTGATGTCAGGAATAACGACATCGATTCCGAGCATCTCTTCTTCCGGGAACTTCAGGCCGGAGTCGACGATGACGATGTCGTTGCCGTACTGAATCATATACATGTTCTTCCCGATCTCGCCGGCGCCGCCTAGCGCTGAAATGATTAATTTGTCTTGGTTGTTCTTCTTGGACAAGTCTAGTACCTCCTACATTAGTTCGACGATCCCGCTCGATATGGAATTGTCAAGTTGCAAAATATGGCCGCACCCAATCACTCAATATTCATTATACATGAAGGGAAAGATCGAATTCAACCGCCGTTTCCGGCAGCAATCTCCCTGAGTTGCCTAAGTTACATGAATCGCTGACGATTCGTTCGAGATGGCTTGATTACGCGAACAGCTTACGGATAAAGGCCGCTTCTTCTTCGTTCACCTCGATGAGAGGGAGGCGTACGCCGCCTACGGAGAGGCCGCGCTCGTTCAGAGCGAACTTGACCGGAGCCGGATTCGGAACCGGATGAGGGCATTGGAACAATCCTCGGAAAATCGGATAAAGACGGTTGTTGATCGTGACAGCTTCCTTCACACGTCCATCGAGATAGGCGTCGATCATCCGTCTCATCTCGGCGCCCACTACGTGGCTAGCTACGCTGATGATTCCATAACCTCCGACGGCTAATGTCGGGAGCGTAATCGCATCGTCGCCCGAGTACACCGTGAATCCTTCAGGCGCGCTGCCGACCAGCTCGGTAATCTGTTCGATCGATGCGCATTCCTTCGTGGCGACGATATTGGGAATCTCCGCCAACCGAAGCGTCGTCGCCGCGGACAGGCTGGCGACTGTTCGTCCAGGAACGTTGTACAGAACGACCGGAAGGCTTGTCGACTCCGCAATCGCCTTGAAGTGCCTGTACATTCCTTCTTGGCTAGGCTTATTGTAGTACGGTACGACCAGCAACGCTCCGTCGGCTCCGGCCCGCTCGGCAATCTTCGTGAGATGAATCGAATGCTCGGTGTCGTTGCTGCCGGTACCCGCGATTATCTTGCAGCGCCCTGCCGCTCGTTCGACGGCGAATCGGAACAGCGCTTCCTTCTCGTCATCCTTCAGAGTAGGAGATTCGCCCGTTGTCCCGCATACGACCAGGCTCTCCGACTTTTGCTCCTCAATCAAATAATCGATCAGGCGTCCCGCTTGCTCCCAATCAATCTTCAACTGGTCATTGAATGGCGTCACCATCGCTGTAATCAGCCGACCAAAGCTCATGTTTCTTCCTCCTCAAGATGATTCCCGCTTAAACATTCCGATAACAATTTTCTTATACGCTTACTATATAGCTTCCGGATAAGCAGCGCTTATTGCCGGTTGTAACCGAATTTAGATAGGCAAAAGCATTCGGCCGTTTCGCCCCTTCAGGAAGGGATGAGATGAAGGCCGAATGCGGTGTGCAGCGCCTTGAGCGCGGGCACCATATCCTCTTCCGCGACCAATACCCAGATCGTCGTATTGGAGTCCGCCGACTGCAGGATGGGGATGTTCGCTTCCGTCAAAGCTTCCACGATCCTCGCCATAACCCCCGGCTCGCCGTTCATCCCGCCTCCGATGACGGAGACTTTGGCGCAGCCCGAGCGGACTCGCACGCGGAAATCCATCTCCTCAAGCAAACGCAGCGCCTGGGGAGCGTCATGATCCGTTACCGTGTAAAGCACGCTTGCCGGGGTCACGTTGATGAAGTCGACGCTGATCCCGCTCATCGCCATCGCCCGGAACACGCGCAGCTGCACGTCGGACGGACCGTCGTTCGTCTCGACGGAGAGCTGCGTTACTCCTTTAACGTGTGCAAGTCCCGTGACGGTCCGATCCGTCCATCCGTTCTGCCCTCTGACGAAGTCGGCATGCGTGACGAGCGTTCCCAACCCTTCGGAGAAGGTGGAACGGACCCGTACGGGCACCCCGGCCCGCATGGCGATCTCGACGGCTCGCGGATGGATGACTTTGGCTCCGTTATAAGCCATATTGCAGATTTCTTCATAGCTGACCATTGCCAGCGGCCGCGCTTCGCTGACCATCCGCGGATCGGCGGTCAGGATGCCGTCGACATCGGTATAGATATCGACGATTCCGGCTTGCAAGGCTGCGCCCAGAGCGGTAGCGGACGTATCGCTTCCCCCTCTTCCGAGCGTCGTGACTTCGCCGTCTTCCGTCATCCCTTGGAACCCGGCGACGACGACGGCTTTGCCTTCGGCGAGATACTCCAGAATCTTCGCGCTATTCACGTTAACGATTCTGGCAAATCCGAATCTGGCATCCGTGCGGATGCCCGCCTGGCCGCCCGTCAGGGCGACGGCCGGGATGCCATCGCGATTCAGCAGGCTGCACAACGTCGCCGCGGAGATCAATTCTCCGCAGCTGAGCAGCAAGTCCTTCTCTCGTTCCGGCAACGAATTGCCGTTGCTTGCGATCCACTCGAGCAGCGTATCGGTCGCGTAAGGCTCGCCTCTTCGTCCCATTGCGGAGACGACGACGACAAGGCCGTTGCCAGCCGCTCTCTCGCGCCGAATATGACGGAGGACGTGCTGTCGACTGTAGTCGTCCGACAGCGACGTCCCTCCGAATTTCTGAACGATGATCATCTCTCTCATCTTCCTTCCGGACAGCCTATGCAAGAGTCAGAGGCGGCGAAGAGAGTCGATAGTTTATCCCGTAACGCTCATAGTTATGTCTGGTTTGATCCGAGAGACTTGGCGCGCGTCATGAAGCCGACCGGCGATCGTTTCCCGCTCAAGCGTATAAGAAACGCTCGATGATCATGGGCTGAAGCTGCTTGCCCTGAAGGGCCGATTCGCAGGCTTCCATGACCAAGTCCATTCTAGCAACGAGCGAATTCGGCTTCGCTTGCGGATTGTCCTGGCCGAACGGCACAAAATAAATGTTCTTGGCCACGAGCAGCTTCGCGATGTTCGCCGCGTTAAGGCCAAGCCCGTCATTCGTGGAGATAGCGAGCACGATCGGACGTCCATTGCGCATCTGCGCCTTGGCCGCCATCAGGACCGGGCTGTCGGTGATCGCGTTCGCGAGGCGGCTCGTCGTGTTGCCGGTGCAAGGCGCGATGGCCAGCACATCCAGCTTCTTCGACGGCCCCAGCGGTTCCGCGTCGACGATCGTGGAGATCAGTTCGTTCCCCGTGATCCGTCGCAGCTCGGATTGCCAATGCTCTGAAGTTCCGAAGCGCGTGTCCGTCATCATGATCGTACTGCTGACGATCGGGACGACGTTCGCGCCTGCATCCGTGAATCTCTGAATCTGCGGCAGCACTTCCTCTAACGTGCAATGGGAGCCGGTGAGCGCATAGCCAACGGTGATTCCCTGCCAATTCATGGTTCATTCCCCCGTAGTCGCAGATCTTCCAGCAGAATCTGGATAAGACCGTTCGCGATAATGCGACCTGCCGTCTTCGGAGCGACGATTCCCGGTAGTCCGGGAGCGAGTATGGCCTTGATTCCGCGCTTCTCCGCGAAGCGAAAATCAGTGCCGCCCGGCTTCGAAGCCAGATCGATTATTACCGCGCGCAGGGGGAGTCCCGCGATCACTTGTGCTGTGACTATCATATTAGGTATCGTATTAAAAAGCAAGTCGATATTCCCCGCCTGACGCGCCAAATCAGCCATGTAGAAAGGCTCGAAGCCCATCTCGAACGCCCTTGCGTAAGACTCCGCCCGGCGCACTCCCGCCTTCACCCGAGCCCCCATTGCCTGAAGGGTTCTTGCCATCGTGAGCCCTGTTCTTCCGAGTCCTAGGACCATGCAGGTGGATCCGTGAATCGTAATATCGGTATGTTGAATGGCCATCATCAAAGCGCCTTCCGCCGTCGGGATCGAGTTGTAGATGGCCACGTCGTCCCGTTCGAACAGTTCGACCAGGCCGAGATGGTGGCCTGCGCACAGCTTCTTCAAGTACGTCTTGGCCATTCCGCAGTAGATCCGGCAGGTCGCGGGCAGCGCGCTGACGATATTCTCGGTCAGCTTCATCTCCTTGTCGGTGAATATAGCCGAGATCGTGCCGTCGTCCTCCGTCCCTACCGGCGGCAGCACTAGCGCATCCGCTTGACGAAGCGCGCTCTCCGTCCATTCGGCCTTCGTGACTCCCGGGAACGGAGTGTCCAAACGATCGAACCCGATGATCGTAACCGTCGCATCAAGCTCCGTCAGCCGGCGAATCACTTCCAACTGCCGGGCATCGCCTCCCGCGAGCACCACGTTCACTCCTGTAAGCATGACGTCCCCCCTTCCTCCAAGCAGCCTGTGTCGCAGCACATAGCTATCTTATGCGTGCGCCTATCGTCGGGTGCGAAGTGAGCAAGGTCCGCCTGCAAGAAGAACCGCATGCCGCTCCGGAAGGAGAAGCATGCGGTTCTATGGTTCGTCTCGTTGCGGCTTCCTCAGCGGCCGGTGCGGAACTTCTGCGCATGCGCCCTGGCGTCGTCAACGCTGTTGACGCGGTTGCGGCTCCATTCCAGCAGGATCCGGTCGATATAACGGAAGTGCAGCTTGCCCGCGAAGACCGATTCCTTCAGGGCGAACAGGATCAGCTCGTTCGGATAGCCGTCGTTGTCAAGCCAGCCGTTGATCGTCTCGCACTCCATCGGAGTAAGCGGCCTGCCGAATTCCTGTTCGAAGACGCCGAACAGATTCGGCTCGGCGGCTTGGGAAGCGGCCGAAGGGATCGACAGCCCCGAGGCTCTCTCGGCTTCCTCCTCGGACGAGCCTTGCCCGCCGAGAGGAACTTCGCCGGAAGCCAGCAGCGCCGCGATCTTCTGGAACAAGCCGTTCAGATTGTATTTCTCCGCGTGGACGCCGCTGCCGGGATCCACGACTTCGTCGATGGTGACGAAGCCGTTCTTGACCAGCTTCTGCATCGCTTGCCCGATCGCGTCCGGAGTCGCGCCGAGACGGACCTGCAATTGCTCCATCGTCGGGAATTCGTTCTGTTCGAGCTGACGGTAAGCCATTAGCTGAATGAGCATCATGCATTCGGTATCCGTCAGCTTTAAGGACCGATAGCTTCGGAGCAGCGCATAAGGGAGGCTGACGGCCCCGTCCGAATAAGCGGCCGCCAAGCCTTGCGCCAACGCGTTGCGATCGTTCAATAGGCTCATCTCCGTTCCATAGTCGATTGCGCAATCCTTCTATTGAGCAGGCTCTTGGATCAGCCGGAACGTATCCCGGGCAATGAGCAGCTCCTCGTTCGTCGGAACGACGAGAACGTCCACCATCGATCCGTCCTTCGTGATGAGGCGCGTCTCGCCGGAGCGAACCGCATTGCGTTCATCGTCCAGCTCGACGCCCAGGAACGTCAAGCCCTCGCACACGCGCTTGCGGAGCGGCGCGGAATTCTCCCCGACGCCCGCCGTGAACAGAATGGCATCGATGCCGTTCATGGCTGCCGCATAAGCTCCGATATACTTGCGGATCCGGTAGGTGTACATGTCGAACGCCAGCGCGGCCGATTCGTTGCCTTCCTCCATCGCCTGAACGATCTCGCGCATATCGCTGCTGATGCCCGAGATCGCCATTAGACCGCTGTGCTTGTTCAGCATGGAATTGACTTCGTTCAGGGTCAAGTCTTCTTTGTTGATCGTATACGGCACGATAGCCGGGTCCAGGTCGCCGCTGCGCGTGCCCATCATGAGGCCTTCGAGCGGAGTCATGCCCATGCTCGTGTCGAAGGACTTGCCGCCGAGGATCGCGGTGCAGCTCGCCCCGTTGCCGATATGGCAGCTGACGATCTTGAGCTCGGAGAGCGGCTTGTTCAGGAATTGCGCCGCCTTCTTGCTCACGTAATCGTGGGAAGTTCCGTGGAAGCCGTATCGGCGAATCTTGTGCTTCTTATACAGGACCATCGGAATGGCGTACAAATAAGATGACTTCGGCATCGTCTGATGGAAAGCCGTATCGAATACGACCGCCTGGGGAACGTCCGGAAGGTTCGCTTCCACGGCCAGAATCCCCATCATGTGAGCCGGATTGTGCAGCGGAGCCAGATCGAACAGCCGTTTGATCTCCAGCTTGACGTTCTCGTCGATCAGGACGGATTCATGGAACGACTCCCCGCCGTGCACGATGCGATGCCCGACCGCCTGGATCTCGTCAATGGCCTTCAGCACGCCGAACTTGCGATGCGTCAGCATATCCAGCACTTTGCGAACGGCGGTCGTGTGCTCGAGTATCTCGCTGACCTCGCGCACCTCGGGACGCCCTTCGACCTCGTGGGTCAGAATCGAGGAGTCCATGCCGATCCGCTCCACGCGGCCGCTGGCGAGTACCGATTCGTCATCCATGTCGTAGAGCTGATATTTGAGGGAGGAGCTTCCCGCATTGATGACCAGAATGTTCATGAGATGCGTCCCCCGTCCTTATCGTATTGGAAAAATCCCTCTCCCGTCTTCAGCCCCAAGTGACCCGCACGCACTTTCTTTTTGAGCAGAATCGACGGTCTATACTTAAGCTCCCCGTATTCCCGGAACATTCGCTCCAAGGCGGCCAGCACCGAATCGAGTCCGAAGCGGTCCGCCATCTCCAGCGGGCCGTTCTCGAATTGATAGCCGATGCGCATCGAAGCGTCGATATCGTCCGGAGATGCCACGCCTTCCTCCAGAAGATGAAGCGCCTCGTTGATGAGCAGGCAGATCAGCCGCGTCGTCACGAAGCCGGGCGATTCGTAGACCATGACGCCTTTCTTGTTCAGAATGTTCTCGACAAACTCCTTCGTCTGGCGGAATGTCTCATCGGACGTCTGCAGGCCGCGGATAATCTCCACCAGGTCGATGCGAATCGCCGGATAGACGAAGTGCATGCCGATCACCCGCTTCGGACGGCTCGTTACCGCAGCCAGCTCTGTCAAGCTGAGCGTCGACGTGTTGCTCGCCAGAATCGTGTCCTCCGGCAGGATCCCGTCAAGCTGGGCGAAAATCTGTTTCTTGCTGTCCAAATCTTCCGATATCGTCTCGATAACGAGCTCGCAGTTGGCCAGATGCTCAAGCGAGGGCTCGATATGTATTCGATTCAGAATCAGCTTCTTCTCGGCTTGCGTGATCGCCCAGCGCTCGATCTGCCGATCGAGGCTCGCTTCAATGGATTGCAGGGCTTGATTCAGCCGTTCATGCGTTTTCTCAGCGAGATGGACCTCGAGCCCCTTGGCGGCCAGCATCTCTGCGATGCTCTGCCCCATCGTTCCCGCGCCGACGACACCAATATCACGGAACATATGATTTCCTCCAACCGTACGTCTCATTTATCTCGTGTTGCGGTTCTCCTCACCTCATATCTTACCATATCCGACTATCTTCCTTAAATCGACGAAGCTTTGTCGAAATCGTTACAACCTTTTGAAATCTATGCCATTCGTGACCGCAATCACATCCAATTGCTCAAGGAACAGCTTATTCTCTTCTTCCGTCCCCACCGAGATGCGCAGGCAGTTCGGAAGTCCCCAGCCCCGGCCGGGCCGGGTAATGACCCCGCGCTTAAGAAGCTCTTCGTAGACGAACTCGGTTCGTTCGCCCAGGTCCGCAAGCACGAAGTTGCCCATGCTCTCGACATAAGGGATCGACAAACGTTCGAACCCTTCATAAAGCTGCTTGCGCCCTTGCGCGTTCAAAGCTCTGGTGCGTTCCACGAACTCCCGGTCGTCCAAGGCCGCCACGGCAGCCGCTTGCGCTAGCGCATTCACGTTAAAAGGCTCCTTCACGCGAAGGATCGCCTGAATAATTTCCTCCGATGCCGCTCCGAAACCGACTCGAATGCCTGCCAGGCCGTAGATCTTGGAGAACGTCTGCAGCACCACGACCGGATAACCGGCCTTGATAAATTCCATCCCGTTCGAGTAATCGTCAGCGGAAGCAAAATGGTGATAGGCCGCATCGAGAACCACGAGCACGTTGCGGGGAAGCCGATCGAGCAGCTCCTGCAGCTCGTTCCTCGGCAGGTAAGTTCCGGTCGGGTTATTCGGCGTGCACAGATATACGAGCTTCGTCCGTTCCCCTACTCGGGACAAGATATCTTCGATCGAATACCGATAGCCTTCGCGGAGAGGAACCTTTACGATCTCGGAATCCATCAACAGGGCTCCGAATTCGTACTCGCTGAACGTCGGGGACGGGACGATGACCTCGTCACCCTTCTCGAGATAAGCTTCGGACAGCAGCTTAATGAATTCATCCCCGCCGTTGGTGACGATAAAATTAGTCTCCTCAAGCTCGTAATGCCCGGCCAGGGCCTTGACCAGCCTGCGGGAACGGTCGTCGGGGTACCGGTTCAGCTCCGACAACTGCTCTCGGATTGCCTCCAAAGCTTTGGGCGACGCCCCGTATGGATTCTCGTTGGAAGCCAGCTTGACGATACGCTCCAATCCGTACTCGTCCTTCACTTCCCAGATTGGCTTGCCAGGGGTGTAGGGAATCATTCGCTCCAGCGCCGCTCGGGAGACGATCTCGCTCAGTGCGCTATTCGGGTTGTCGGGTTGGGTGGTAGGTTGCATGCTCATTCGGATTCAGATCCTTTCAGGAATGGATATCGCTTTCGTTTGACTTTAGTTCTGTGATTTAATATTACAGTAATGCGTTACCTTAGTAAAGTCGTAATGCGGGGAATAGTTATTATAGTTTGCAAAATAGTTAATTCGAGATGAAAAGTGATTATGACCTGTACATGCGATGCTAATGTCACTATCCCCCTTATATTGAGCCTACTCCAACAACGCTGGCCCCAATGACGGATTTTCCGTCATTCACGCGGTTGCGCTGCCAGCGGCGGACTCTAATGCTGAATAATTCGTTATTCACGCGGTTGCGCGGATTCCGTCGCCCCCCAATACCGAATATTTCGGTATTCGTACGGTTGAAAGGGCTGCGGCGGGTTGCCATATCACGCGGGCAGCCTGCTCCGGCGGGCCCGCTTCCATCTCCAAAGTAAAATCCCCGAAGCGTCTTCCGACGTCTTCGGGGATTTTACTCTTGTTCTTCCGATTTACCGCGCGGCGGCCGCTTGGAAAATCTCCTTTACCTTCGTTACCCATTGCTCGGTATACTTCTGCTCCACCGACCATTGCACCATGATGACGGACTCGCCGGGGTCGAGCTCGATCTTGACGGCATTCGACGCGGCGTTCTTCCGGCCGTACGGGTACACTTTGATCTCGCGGTCGAGGACGATGGCGAGCACTTCTCCGTTAGAGGAGGTGAAGGCGTCCAAAGCCGCCGGCTCCGCGCTCTTGATGGAGTCCCAGTCGACCGCGAGAGAATTATTCCTCGCGATTCGGCTGGACAACGGCTCGGCAAGCTCTTCCTCTGTCGTCACATCGACCGGATTCAACCCGGTGGCGCTCCGGTAGACGGTTCCGATCCAGCTTCCATTCTTGCGCGCCACCGACCATTGCTGATCGTTCCCAAACACGACCGAAACGGTGCCGTTCTCTCGGTCCAATCCTTCCTCCAGCGTCGTGTGCGGCTCCGTCTGCGGATCGAACGCGGTGCCGAGCGAATCGCTCAGCTGCTTAAGGCTCTGTACGAAACGATATTCCGCTCCCGCCTTCGAACTCGCGCTTAGACTGGTCGAATCTGCTTCCTGGGAGACGGCCACATACTCATGTCCGACATAGAGAAGCTTCTCCGATGCCAGGCCTTGGCGAGACGCCGTTAATTCCGGAACTTCCATCAGCTTCTTGCTGCTGTAGGCTTCATAAGCGGTAAGGCTCTGCTTGGACGAACCAGCGTCATCGCCGATGCCGTTCAGCATCCAGAACGATTGACTGTACGGCATGACGATGCCTTGTCCCTCTGCGGCCACCCCCAGCTTCTCGTCACCTTCCGGCGCGACCAGAAGGGTCCGATAAGTACTTACGCTGCCTCCATCCGGCGTATCGACATCCTTGCGAAGGCCGATCAGCATAGCCGTCTGCAGCGGCTCGTCAACCTTGCCCAACTCCGTCTGATCCGCCTGCGAAGCGGCCGACAGACCGGCCAACTGCTCGGAAGCAATCCCGGATGAGCCTATGTCAAGCCATTGCCATATTCCGATGAATAAGGCGGCCAGAAGAACGGCTGCCGCGCTCCCGAACGTCCAATATCGTCGCGGACGCGAGCGGGCGGGACGATCGAGATTCGCCTCGATGCGCTTTCGCAGGCGGTCGTCGAAGCCCGCCCCTGGAAAAGGGCCATCCGCCAGCTGCTCCCTCAGCTCTTTATCCGTTGGATCCATGGTTTACTCGCTCTCCTTCATCTTCGTTAATTTCTTGCGGGCATGGAACATGCGAGACTTGACCGTTCCTTCGGTTACTTTCAGCATATCCGCGATTTCTTTAAGAGATAACTGGTGGTGGGCGTAAAGAATGATAACTTCACGATATTTGGCCGGCAGCTTCATCACGAGCTTCCACATGTCGTTAACCGCCATGTTCTCCATGACTTCCTGCTCTACCGACTTGCGCTCGCCGGTCTCGCCTACCCAATCCGTCAGCGTCACCTTGCGGAAGAACGCCGAGCGCTGGAAGTCGATCGCGGTATTGCGGGTAATCGTAAGAAGCCAGGTCTTGACGGAGGCATCGCTCCGGAAGCCGTGCAGGTTCTTGAATACTTTGATGAATACCTCTTGGGTGATGTCATCGGCCGTCTCTCTCTTGCGGGTAATGCTATAAGCGTAATTCCATACTTCCCGGCCATATGCGGTCATTAGATCGCTAAGCAGCGCTTTCTTGTCCGCGTGGTCGGTCATGTATTTTAAATAATCAAAGTTTGCTTCGGAATTCAAAACCGTCCACCTCTTTGTTTGACGATACGATTGCTTATTGGGTTCACTAAATTCTTAAATTTTTATAAAATCAGCCTGGAAGTTTGCGCCATTCTCTATTTATGCTAACACAATTTTCCACCCTTAGGTTGCAGGTTCAGCTAAAAAACACAATAATAATTGACGATTCATATCGACATAAGGTTCCAAGATTCGTCGATATACAAGAATAAAAAACAAGGCGCCTCCGTCTCGGTGCGACCGGAAGCGCCAAAATCTATCATTATTATGCAGCGACAACTTGAAGCTGCTGCCGTAATTGTTCCCCGGATAGCGTCTCTTCGCGGATGAGGATGTCAAGCATCTTGCGGAAGGTATCCATGTGAACGCCAAGCAAGCTTCTCGTTCTCTCCGTCAGCTCTTCGAGAATGGCGGCATTCTCCTCCGCCCATTGCTCGGTCGTAATCGCTTGGGGATGAACGATGCCCAGGCTCGACATGCCCGATTCGATCAACGTACGAGCAATGTTCGTCGCTTGCTCGAAGTCGTTGCGCGAGCCCGTGCTTCGCCCGCCGTAATTCAATTCCTCCGCAACCGCGCCGCCAAGCGCGATCATGATCTGCTCCTCGAGGAATTTCTTCGTATAGAGGTAGCTCTCCTGCTGCGGATGATGGCGAACGTAACCGAGCGCCTGGCCGCGCGGCGTTAGCGACACTTGCGCGACGCTGCCGGGGCGAACCGTCTCGGCGACAATGGCATGGCCAAGCTCGTGGAGCGCCACCCGCTCCCGCTCTTCCTTGGTCGTCTCGCGATCCATTCTCTCGCCCATCATGACCTTGTCGATCGCTTTGCCCAGATGGGAAGCGTTCAGCTCCTCCTCGCCATCGCGCATCGCATAGATCGCCGCTTCGTTCATGACGCTCTCCAGTTGAGCTCCCGAGAAGCCGAACGTCTCGTCCGCTACTTTGGCGAGCGATACTCCTTCCGCCAAAGGCTTATTGCGCGCATGAAGCTTCAGAATGTGCTCGCGGCCCGTCTTGTCGGGCAGATCGACCTGAATATGCCGGTCGAATCGTCCGGGACGCACGAGCGCGGGATCCAGCAATTCCTTGCGGTTCGTTGCCGCGATGAGCAGAACGCGGGGAGATTCATTCCCCTGTATGCCGTCCATCTCGGTAAGGAGCTGATTCAGCGTCTGGTCATACTCCCGATGCTGGCCGCCGTCGCGTTTCCCGCCGATGCCGTCGATCTCATCGATAAACACGATGGCGCTGTCCAGCTTCTGCTTAAGCGCTTGCTTGCGGGCTTCCTGGAACAAATCGCGAATCCGCCCGGCGCCGACGCCGACGTACATCTCGACGAATTCGCTGCCCGAAGCGGCTACGAACGCCGAATGGGTATGCTGTGCAGCCGCTTTAGCCAGCAGCGTCTTGCCCGTTCCCGGCGGGCCGGTCAACAGAATGCCCTTAAGCGGCCGAATGCCGAGCTTCGAGATTTGATCCTGCTTCACGAGAAAATCCAAAGCCTCCGTCAGCTCCCGCTTCGCTTGCTCCTGCCCGCCGATATCCTCGAAGGACAGCGTCTGCGGGGCGCGGGCCGGCGCTTTCTTGGCGGCAGCACCCATCGCCAGCCCGCCTCGGGAACGAACGAGAAACAGAATGCCGGCAACCATCGCGATACCGAGCAACAGCGGTACCGCCGGCAATCCGGCGAAAATAAGAAAAACGAGAAGAATAGGGATAAAGCCGACCGCGATCTCTTTGCCGTATTTACGCATTCGGCCACACCCCTATCTGCTGGGCCTCGCGCGGAAGAATGACGTACTTCGCCGCGTCGCCGAGCTTCAGGCTGACATATACGTTCGTATCATCCATCTCGCTCTGGGCCGTCAAGCCCGGGTTTTGCTCCATCAACGAATTCATCGCTTCCCGGATTCCGGAATACTGACGATGATCCATTGCTTCGGCTACATCGAACAGAGCCGATCTCCACGCTTTCTCCAACTGCTCGTTCTCCGGCTCATTGACGACAAGCTCCAGCGTCTTGCCTCCGATAGCCTGTTTGCCGTCGACTTGCACTTTATGATAAATATCCGCAAGATCGGCATCCGAATTCAGCTCGACCTTCAGAACGACTTTATTCACCGAATTGCTTGTTTCCGCGGAGACGACGCCCGGCAGCGCGGACGCAACCTTCTCCAGCGGCTTCTCGACTCCGTAATGTCCGTATGCGTACCATCCGCCGAACAGCAGCGCCGCGGACAATACGGCTGTAATCGTAACCGGCAGGATTCTCAATTTCATACCGCAATGCCCTCCTAAATGGTTCTCTTGTTGGTCGTATATTCGTGTATCTACATCCATTGGCGATCGAATCGTACATCCAAAAGTATATCACGGTTTGATAGACTTAGCGTCCGCTAATGGTTGGCAGGACTGCCATTCCTCCGAGCAAACAAAATAACGCTAAAGCCATTGGCTCTAGCGTTACTGTTAATTGCATATCGTATTATTTGCCCGGGAGATCGTAGGTCTTCAGAAGCTCGCCCGATTTGAACTGATAGAAATCGATAGCCTGCCGCTTCGTTGAAGGATCGTTCACGTATCGAATCTCCCAAGCCGGCTGATTCTGGAACCATCCCGGAAGAACCCGAACGATTCGGTTATTGGGGTGGTCTTTCCGGAACAGGGACACGATCTGGTCTTCGTCATAGCCGCTGGACAGCTTCTCTTTGACGATTCCTTCTTCTCCCTGCCGCTCCCATACCATCCACTCTTCGCCTTGCGCATCGGTTCCGGCGACGACCCAGACGGTTTCTTCCCAGACATGCTTGTAGGTGCCGTCGATCTCTTTCAGCCCCGCATCCGTCTTCGCCAGCCGTATCGCCTTGCGCTCGTCGGAAGTATATTGCGAATCGGCGGATTGAACGTATAGGTAGAAAGCGACGCAGATAAACAGCAAGAAACCGACGATCAGCAGAACCCACCGCCATGGGGGAATAGCCTTCGACGAACGGCGATTCTCGAGACGGCTGAGGCTCATCCGCGAAGCCTATCGAAGCAGCGCTGCGCTTCGTAACGAATCTTCTCGATGTCCAGCGTCAGCAGTTCCCGGTTCCGAAGCAGCTGCTTGCCGTCTACCCACACGTGGGCGACATCGGCGCCGGAAGCCGCATAAACAAGATGAGAAATGTAATCCGTCGCCGGAACGAAGTGCGGCTTCCGGATCGAGACGCCGATCAGGTCGGCCTTCATGCCCGGTTTAAGTACGCCGGTCACTCCTTCCAGACCCAGCGCCTTGGCGCCGTATACGGTCCCCATCTTGAGCGCTTCCGCCGCGGGAACGGCCGTAGGGTCTCCGGATACGCCCTTATGCAGCAGCGCCGCGAGGCGGATCTCTTCGAACAGGTCCAGGTTGTTGTTGCTGGCCGCGCTGTCCGTGCCGAGGGAGACGGTTACTCCCGCGCGAAGCAGATCCGGAACGCGGGCGACTCCGCTGGCGAGCTTCAGGTTGCTGACCGGATTGTGGGAGACGGCCACTCCGCGCACCGCAAGCAGGGCAATCTCCTCGTCGGTCAGATGCACCGCGTGAGCGACGAGAGACGGTCTCGAGAACAAGCCCAGCTTGTCGAGATGCTCGACGGGACGCGCTCCGTAATCCTTCACGTTAGCGGCCACTTCCGCCGCCGTCTCGGACATGTGGGTATGCAGCGGCAGGTTCAATTCATGAGCGGCTGCAACGATTCGTTCAATATAATCCGGCGGACAGGTATAGGGAGCATGCGGCGACATCATGACTTTAATGCGGCCGTTCGCTCCTCCATGCCAACGCTTGGCGAAGCCGACCGCTTCGTTCAGCTTTGCCGTTTGAACGTCCGGAGGGCACAAGCCGATGACGCCGCGGGCCAGCGTCGCGCGCATGCCCGATTGCTCGACGACTTCGGCAACCCGATCCATATGGTCGTACATGTCCAGGAAAGTGGTCGTTCCGCTGAGAATCATCTCCGCCGCGGCCAGCGACGTTCCCCAGTAGACGTCGTCTCCGGTAAACTTCGCTTCCATCGGCCACATGTGATTTTCCAGCCAGTCTTGCAGCACAAGATCGTCCGCAAGCCCTCTCAGCAGAGACATCGCCGCATGGCCATGCGTATTGACGAGCCCAGGCAAGAAGATATGCCCGTCTCCATCAACGACCTCATTCGCTGCGGCCTTCACTTCAGCCGGTGCCTCTCCCTCGCCCATCGAAGCGATCGCTGCGTCTTCCACGGACAACCAGCCCTTCAAAATCGGCTGTTCCGGATTCATGGTTATGAATAATCCGTTCTCGATTAACCAACGCGTCATTTATGCACTCTTCCCTTTCCTCGGAGCCCTATTCGGCTTGGTTTTCGCCTTCGTGCTCGCTCTCCATGTAATAAGCCAAACTCAGCAAGTCCGCCGTAAAATCCGTATGGTGGATTCGAACCCCTTCCGGAGTGCGAAGGACGGTCGGCGCGAAATTCAGGATCCCGCGGATGCCGACGGCTACGAACAGGTCGGCGACTCTCTGCGCTTCGCTTGCCGGAACGGTAATGATCCCGATGCTGATGTCCTTCTCCTTCACTGTCTCGCCGAGCTCTTCGATCGGCTGGATCGTCAGGCTGTTCATCGCTTTGCCGATCTTGGCCGGATCGGAATCGAAGATCGCGACGATCTTGACGTTCTCTTTCATATTATAATTGCACAGGGCCCGTCCCAGGTTCCCCGTTCCGACAAGCGCGACATTCCGCGGCTGATCCAGCTGCAGGATCTGGCGGATCTTCTCGATCAGATAAGAAACGTTGTAACCGACGCCCTTGCGGCCGAAGTCGCCGAAGTAAGCCAGATCCTTGCGAATCTGCGCCGGATTCAGGTCCAGCTTCTTGCCCAGCTCCTGAGAAGAGACGGTCTGGACATCCGTTTGGTTCAATTCGATGAGGTAGCGAAGATAAACGGGCAATCTCCGCACCACGGCTTCGGATATTTTCTCCGCCTTCATTGCGCTTCTTCCTCCTGCGGCTGCGATTGGTCTGCCGGTACGGCCTTGTCCGCCATATCCAGCCATTCCTTCACTCTACGCGGCAAAATGGCATTAGGCAAGTGCTCCATCTTCGGTCCGGGGAGCGAGTATAGAAAATACTTGCCATAATTCGTATCGATAACGCGAGTGTCGTAAATAAGGACGATGCCTTTATCCGTAGCGGTACGCACCAATCGTCCGAAGCCCTGCTTAAAGCGGATAACCGCTTGCGGCAGCGACAGCTTCATGAACGGATTCTTCTTCTCCGCGGTCAGCCGTTCCGACTTCGCTTCGTTGACCGGATGATTCGGCGGTTGAAAAGGAAGCCTTACGATCGCCAGGCAAGTGAGCGCGTCTCCGGGCAGGTCGACTCCTTCCCAGAAGCTGCTCGTGCCGAGCAGAACCGAATTCGGCTGCTCCTGGAATTGCCGGGTGAGCCGGCTCCGGCTGCTGCCGTCGATCCCTTGGCCGAGCACCTCGATTCGGCTTGCCGACAGCAGCTCCTTAAGGGGAGCATACACGGTCTTAAGCATCCGATGCGAGGTGAACAGGACGAGCATGCGGCCGCCGGTCACGACCGCCACGTCGGCTAGCGATTGCGTCAGCGCCTGCAGGAATTTCGGGTCGCCGTCCCGGCCCCGGATCGTCGGGAAGTCGCGGGGGATCAGAACGAGAGCTTGTTCCCTGTATTTGAACGGAGAAGGAACTTGAGCCGTCTTGAGCCGGCCCTTCTTCTCGGCTTCGTCCAGCCCAAGCTGCTCCTTGACGTATTGGAACGTCTTGTCGACGGTCAGCGTGGCCGACGTCAGCACGACGCTCGCTTTGCGGTCGAACATTCCTTCCTTCAGCAAGCCGCTGACATCCGCCGGAACTCCGTACATCACGACGGAACGGCTGCGGTACTGCGTATGGCCTTCCAACCAATAGACGAAGTCCTTGTTGCCGAGAGTCACGAACGCTTGAAGATCCGCCCTTGTCTGAGAAAGCTCCTTCACGCTGCCGCTCATGTCCGTCATCAGGCTCTGGATCGTCAGCTCGTCCGTTCGCTCCCGGACGTCGACCATCAGCTTCTCCATCGGACGAATGATATCGCTTAGAAGCTGCACGACGTTGTTGCCGTCCACCTGCAGCGCCTCCCAGCCTTCCGGCAGCTGGTCCGGCTTGAACCGGTAAGTCAGATTGCCCGTTTCGTCCGAAGCGGATAGCGACGCTAACAGCGCGTAAAGTCGATCCATCCATAGCTCCCAGGCTTCCCGGACGGCATGAAGCTTAGTAGATGCTTCCTCCAGCTTCTCTATCCAGGCGGAGGCGAACTCGTCGCCCGAGCTGGACAGCAGGCTCATCAAGTGCGGAATCTGGCCGTTGCGAGCATCCTTCCATAGCCGCAGCAGAGGCGTAAGCAGCGATTGGTAATTCGTCCTCTGGCCCAGATGATGGCTCGCCACCTCTTCCAAGTGATGCGCCTCGTCGACGATCAGCCGATCGTAGGACGGGAGCAGTCGATTCTCGGCGCGCATATCCGTGAATACCATCGCATGATTGGTGATGACCAGATCGGCGCGATTCGCTTCCTGTCTGGCGCGATGGTAGAAGCACTTGCGGAACCACGGACATTGCCGGTTCAAGCAGGAGTCCGCGTCGCTAGCCACGGCGTTCCACTCGTCCTTGGAGCGGCCGCTCAAGTTAAGCTCCTCCGCTTCCCCGCGCTCGGTCTCGCTAAGCCAGACGGTCATCTGGCCGCGCGTGACGAGATCATCGTTGGATAGCGCATGCTCGGGGATCGACATCTGCTGTTCGAACTTACGCAGGCATAAGTAATTGGAGCGTCCCTTGAAGACGGATGCCTTGAAGGGAACCGGCAGCACCTCTTGCAGCAGAGGCAAGTCCCGCTGACGGAGCTGTTCCTGCAATTGTATCGTATGGGTGCTGACGACGATTTTTTTGTTTTCCTTTAATCCATAATAGAGAGACGGAAGAAGGTAGCCCAGAGACTTGCCCGTTCCCGTTCCTGCCTCGACGAGCAGATGGGCGTCTTGATCAAGCGCGCCGAATACTTCGTCGAACATCAAGTCTTGGCCTTCGCGAGATTCGTAGCCGGGAAAAAGCTCCTTCAGCCGAATCCGGACGGCGGACAGGAAATCCGGGAATTCCGTCTTCTCCAGCACTTGCGCCGTTTCCTGTTCTTGCTGAGCCGCCGCTTCCCGCGCTTCCTCGTCTTCGGTCCAATCGCTGACATTAAGCGCGAATTGCCGGTAGTATTGAAGATCGCCCTCCGGCATAAGCGGGTTCGCCTCTCTCCAAGCCAGAACCTCGGCGAGCAGCCATCCGAGATCGTTCCGATCCGAATCGAATAGCGCCGACAGCCGCTGGAGGGTCAGGAGCGGCAGCGTACGCAGCCGTTCCAACCCCCGGAGAAACAGCTCCGCGGTGGATACGGCATCGCTGTCCGCTTGATGGGGGCGGTCATGGCCGATGCCGAGGCTTTGAGTAAGCGATCCTAGCCGATACGAAGGCATGGACGGGAACATCAGCCGAGACAGCTCGACCGTGTCGAGCACCCGGCCGGCGAAAGGCAAATAGCCGCTCCTATCCAGGGCGGCTTGCAAGAACGAGACGTCGAATCCCGCATTATGGGCCACGATGACGGCGTCCTGCAGCAAAGGAACGAGCGCGGCCAGCATCTCGGCTTCTTCCGGCGCTTCTTTTACGGTCTCGTCGTCGATTCCGGTGAGCTTCGTGATCCACTCTGGAATCGGCTTTGACGGTTTGACGTAAGATACGAAAGGTTCTCCGATCATTCCGGATTCATCTATAAGAGCCAAGCCTACTTGGATAATTTCATCTTGTTCGGGAGAGGTTCCCGTCGTCTCAAAATCAAGAACGGCGTATATCATGCCTGCCTTCCTTTCCTGGCGGATCATCCGCGCAGAGGATCGGCGCAGCCGCTCTCACGGATGGCCTCAGGCCTTCACGAGCGTCTGCATCTCCAGGCTCCCGAATTGCAACTGCAATTGGCCAGAGCGATTCCTGCACGATTCCAGATTGCGGCGCGGATCCTCGAAGCTCGGATCGGCCTCAACCGCCTTCTGGAAGTAAGTCTGGGCTTGGTTCAGATTCGCATAGACGGCTTGCACGCAGCCAAGCGCGTTGAACGCGATCGCTTGAAGCTTGGGCTCTTCCGTCACGGCGGCTATCCATTGGAAATGCCGCTGGGCATCGGTGAACTCGCCCAAGTGCATGCGGCACATCGCAAGAAACAGCCGGGCAACGTGGAACTCGGGCTCCAGCTGCAGCGTATGCTCGAAGTGATAAGCGCCTTCGCGGAACATCTGCAATTGGAAATAGCCTTGGCCTCTGGTATAGGGGGCCCAGATCGGACTGTCGGCCATGACCGGCTTGGTTCCCGGCGCTTGCTTCATATTGCGGTATACGGACATCTTGTCCTCGAACTGAAGCCATGATTCAATAATATCATCACTTAGCGCCTTTAACACGTTCCATTGCTGTTCAAGCTCATTTTTTTCTTCGGTCGAGGCTTCCGGATAACGTCGAATCAGATCGTCCAGAGTTTCGTTCAGTGCGGCGAACCATTGCTGGATCATTCGTTATCTCCCCCAATCGCTTCGGCTACTGCTCATTCTGCGTTCCGAGCGGGGGTTTCATACGCGTTACATGACGGTCGAATGAGGCTCCTCCGCCAGCAATCTGGCCAATTTGTTGCCTTCGTCCATTATCGCGACCTTAGGGTGGTGGCGGCGGGCTTCTTCATCCGTCATGAGGCCATAGGCAATGATGATGACAATATCTCCGGGCTGTACTTGCCTTGCGGCGGCGCCGTTCAAGCAGATGACCCCGGAGCCTCTCGGTCCCGGGATGGCATACGTCTCGAAACGCGCGCCGTTGTTATTGTTGACGATCTGGACCTTCTCGTCCGGAAGAATGTCTACGGCTTCCATCAGATCCTGGTCGATCGTTACGCTTCCTACATAATTAAGGTTGGCTTCCGTCACGGTTGCGCGATGGATCTTGGACTTCATCATCTGGCGAAACATGGATTCGTTCCCCTCTCAAGCTTGTGGCAGCAGAATGTTATCGATAAGTCTGGTCTTGCCGAAACGAACCGCGAGCGCAACGAGCAATCGGCTGGAAGCGGAAAGCACGCCGTTCTCTTCTTGCGGAATCGTCAGCGAAGGGTATTCCAGCACTTCGGCGTATTCAATGTCGGCGAGAGGCTCCTTGGAAATCAATTGGCGAAGGCGTTCCGACAATTCCTTGGCGGAGATGCCCGTCTTCACCCATTCCGGCACTTGCTTCAAGGAGCGGGATAGCACGAGAGCTTGTTCCTTCTCTTCCGGGGACAGGTAGACGTTCCGGGAGCTAAGTGCCAAGCCGCTCGGTTCTCTCACGATAGGACAAGGAACCACTTCAACCGGAGTGTTCAGGTCCTCGGTCATCTGCGTGATCACGGCAAGCTGCTGGGCGTCCTTGAGACCGAAATACGCGCGATCCGGACGGACCAGGTTGAACAGCTTCGTCACGACGATAGCGACCCCGTCGAAATGACCGGGACGGGATGCTCCGCAGAGCGGTTCGGTTACTCCGGACAGCGAGATAGACGTCAGCGGACGCTTCGGGTACATCTCGGCGACGCTAGGCATAAAGATCAGGTCGACGCCGGCTTCCGCCGCGACCGCGCGGTCCCTCTCTTCATCTCTGGGATAGCGGTCAAGGTCCTCCGTCGGCCCGAATTGAAGCGGATTGACGAAGACGCTGAGAACGGTAAAGCCGTTCTCGCTGGCCGAGCGGCGCAGCAAGCTCGCATGCCCTTCGTGCAAATAGCCCATGGTCGGAACGAGGCCGACCTTCCCGTTCGGGGTATTCCGGCGATATTCGTCAAGGCGGGCGTGCAGCTCGGCGATCGTTCTAACGATGGTCGGTGCAGATAATGTAGCTCTCACTTGGATCCACCTCCATACAGCTTCTCGGCAATGATTCGGTTTGTATCTTCATCCAGAGGGAATGAATGCTTCTCCTCCGGGAATTGTTGATTCTTCACGTCTTGAACGTATTCGCCAATGGCGGTCCGTATCGTGTCTCCTACGTTGGCGTAAGTTTTAACGAACCGCTTGTCGCGTATATTCGAACCATATCGGATCAAGTCATGGTAGACGATGACCTGGCCGTCGCATCCGCGTCCCGCTCCGATTCCGATCGTCGGAATGGTCAAGGACCGGGTAACCGCTTCGGCGATCGGTTCCGTCACGAGCTCCAGCACGACCGCGCATGCCCCCGCTTCTTCCAATGCTTTCGCGTCTGCCAGAAGCCGTTCGATTTCTTTCTCCACTTTACCCTGGATTTTGTACCCGCCGATCTGCAGCACGGATTGCGGAGTCAGCCCCAGGTGGCCGACGACCGGAATGCCCGCCGACGTCAACCGGCCGATCTCCTCAGCCAGCTCGGCTCCTCCCTCCAGCTTTACGGCGTGCGCTCCGCCTTCCTGAAGAATTCGCGCGGCGTTGCGTAGAGTGTCCTGCGGGGTCAAACGATAGGTCGCGAACGGCATATCCGTGACGATCATCGTATTCGGAGCTCCGCGAACGACGGATTTCGTATGATAGATCATATCGTCCAAAGTAACCGGAACGGTCGTCTCGTAGCCCAATACGACGTTGCCCAGCGAGTCGCCGACGAGAATGATGTCGACTCCCGCTTCTTCGGACAGCTGGGCCGCCGGGTAGTCGTAGGCGGTCATCATGGCGATCTTCGTTCCTTGCTGCTTCATCGTCTTCAGACGAGGCGGAGTAAGTGGATGCTTGGTCATGTGTGATATCCTCCTTAAAAAACAGAAAAAACCTTGATATTCGCCCAAGAGCAAACAAAGGTTTCCATTCAGCAGGAGCGCTTCACGTCCTTCTGTCTCGGTCCCTTCGGCTCAGAGCAGAATCTGCCGCGAATCATCACGGTATTCACTTAAGTATGCGTGTTGTTGCTGCAGGCCTTACCGCCTGTCTTGCATGTATCGTATCCGCAAGTGCGATTCGTTAACCGATACCGCCTTGCGTCACTGATTATAGCAGATAATCCGATGTCCGTCCATGAGTCAACAGGGGAGCAAAAACGAAGAAAAGGACTGCGATGGGCATTCGTTCCCATGTCGCAGCCTTTTTTCAAGGCAGACGGTCAGCTCTGCTGCTTCTGTTCCTTCTGCTCCCACGGATTGATCTCCGCCGAATAGACGGTTTGCATCCGGCCGTCTTCCGTCTCCAGAAGCAGAGCTCCCGTCTCGCTGATTCCTCTCGGGATCCCTTCGATCTGGCCGGAGGCCGTGGTTAGAACCGTCGGCTTATGAAGATTGACGGATCTCGCCTCCCACAGCAGGCGGATCGGCTCGAAGCCCTGGCTGTTGTACACGTCGTAAAGCTCCTCGAACTCTTGAAGAATCTCGGCGATGAGCTCGACGCGATCCAACACCCGGCCGCTTGCCATACGCAGGGAGATCGCTTTGGCCGCGACCTCTTCGGGATAATCGGAAGCTTCCAGATTAACCGAGACGCCCATTCCGACGACGACATAGCGGATTCGCTCGTCTTCCGTCGCGGATTCCAGCAGAATCCCGGTAATCTTGCGTCCGTCGATCAACAGGTCGTTCGGCCACTTGATGCCGATGTCGAGCCCCGTGACTCGGCCGATCGCGCGATTCAGAGCCACGGCCGCCAGCAGCGTCAGCTGAGGGGTTTGAAGCAGCGGAACGTTCGGCCGGAGAAGCAGGCTCATCCAGATCCCCTTGCCCGGCGGCGATACCCAGTGCCTCCCCATGCGTCCTCTGCCTTGGTTCTGCTGCTCGGCGATGACCAGCGTCCCTTCGGGCGCCCCCTGCTCGGCGAGCAATCGCATCTCGTCCTGCGTGGAGGCGACGACCTCGTGCACGCGGACGTTGCGGCCGAAGGATCGCGTCCGCAGCTTCAGGTTCAGCTCGACCGGAGAGATTCGGGAAGGCCGCTCGACGATGCGGTAGCCCAGCCGCGTAACCGCTTCGATCTTGTATCCTTGCGTCTCGAGCTTGCGGATCTGCTTCCAGATCGCCGTACGGCTGACGTTCAGCTTCTGGCTCAGCTCTTCCCCGGATACGAACTCTCCCGGCTTCTCTTCCAAGAGAGATAATAACGTAAACGACTCTGCCATTAGACTCCTCCTTCCAGGCATCCGTCTATTCGATATAGCCTCGTTTCTATTCTCGTCCACCCTGCAGCGAACGAAACGCTTCGTTCTTGAGAGCAAGAGGATCGTTGCTCAGCTTCTCCAAAGCTACGAGCAGCAGAAGCCGCTTCAGCTCCTCGGCGACCCATGGGCCGGCTTCCCGATTCGATAGCCGAACCAGCTCGTCCCCTCGGATCGCGAGCTCATTCAAACGAGAGATCGGCATGGCGCGCAGCCATTCCGCCGCTTGTTCGATTCTTGACGGCCCTTCTTGCTCCTTCTGATCACCCCACAAGGCAGAATCAATAGAAGGAAAAGCCCGCACGACAGACAGATAGCTCTCCGCGGCCGGAACGCCGAAACGAAGCACGGCCTCCGTCCAGACCTCGCGATCCGGCGTCTCGTCATTGCGCCCGCTTGCCTGGCTTCGCAAATAACCGCTCACCGCGACGACGGTGCTCACCGCATCGCCTTTTCTCGCGCTGAACTTCAGCTTGCGCATCCAATCGGAGGCTTGCCGCTCATCGGCTCCGGCCAGCAAGAGCAAAGCGGCCCATCGGTCATTGGCGTCCGGTAGCTTCCGCCAGCCTAGCTCTCCCGTTTCCGGCTCGGATCGGGCCGGGAGTTCCGGGAGCGGCGGCAGCAAGCTCTCTTTCGCATGAACCAACAGGCCGCTTGTACGCAGCAGACGAATCGCCTTATCCGGATGGCTGCCCGCCAGCATCTTGTCCAGCTCGACGCCTACTCGTTCCATCGCGATTCTGCTCAGCTGCCTTCGCTGGCCTAGGATCGCTTCCCAAGCCTCCGCGTCGATCTCGAAATCGAACTCCGCCGCGAAACGAACCCCTCTAAGCATGCGAAGAGCATCCTCCGAGAAGCGTTCCGACGCCGCTCCAACGCAGCGAACAAAGCGACGGGCAAGATCCGCTCGGCCGCCGAAAGGGTCGATCATTCTTCCGTCCGTGCCGCAGGCGATTGCATTAATAGTGAAGTCTCGGCGAGCGAGATCCTCGTTCACGTCCCTGACGAACACGACTTCGTCCGGATGCCTCGCGTCGCTGTAAGTCGCCTCATGCCGGAACGTCGTCACCTCGAAGCCGACGTCTCCCAGAAGCACGGTTACCGTCCCATGCTGCAGGCCGGTCGGAATTACTTTGGGGAACAGAACCATAACCTGCTCCGGCAATGCGGACGTCGCGATATCGATATCGTTGATTCGCCGGCCCAGCAGCCGATCGCGAACGCATCCGCCAACCAGATAGGCCGCGTGCCCCGCCGCCTCCAGAATGGAGGCGAGACGAATCCCTTCGTTCCAACTCTCCTCTTGCTCCGGCATCGCAATCGCTCCTTCGCTCAAGCGAGATTAAGCCTCGCACACCGGAATCGGAATATCCGCTTCCAGACCGAGCACCCGGTAATAGATACGCTCGTATTCGGCGGTAATGCGGTCGTTGCAGAATTCCGTTCTCGCGCGGTGGAGGCAAGCCTCTCGGAAGTCCGCATATTGCTTCTCATTCGTCAGCAGCTGGAGGGCGTAATCCGCCATCAGGTCCGTACGGCCGATCGGAGCCAGGTAACCCGTCTTGCCATGTACGACAAGCTCGGGGATTCCCCCCGCCTCCGAGCCGATCGTCGGCACGCCGCAAGCCATCGCTTCCAGCGCGACAAGCCCGAAGCTCTCCTTCTCCGACGGGAGAATCATCAGATCCGCCAGCGAAACGACTTGCGCTACATCGTCCTGCTTCCCGAGAAAATGAACCCGGTGGGACAGTCCCATCGCTTCTATCTTCGACTGAATCTTAGGGAGATCGGGTCCTTCCCCGACTAACAGCAAACGGGCCGGAATCTTGGAAGCCACCCTCGCGAATATATCGACGACGTCCGCGGTTCGCTTCACGGGGCGGAAGTTCGAGATGTGCATCAGAATTTTCTCGCCGGCATCGGCGAATTCTGGCCTCAGCTCGGAGATGTCCCGAGGGTAATAAATCCGCTTGTCCACAAAGTTGTATGTCAGATCGATCGGCTCTTCGATATCGAGCAGCTCCCGCGTCTCGCGGATCAAGTCCTGGCTGACGGCCGTGACCGCGTCGCTGCTGCGAATTCCGAGCCGTATGATATCCTTCAGCGTCTCGTCTTGGGCGAGCACCGTAATGTCCGTCCCATGAAGCGTCGTGACGACCTTCAAGCGATCGCCCGACATCTGCTTGGCGAGCAGAGCGCAGATCGCGTGAGGCACGGCGTAATGGACATGCAGCAGGTCCAACTGCTGGAGCTCTGCGACCTGATGCATCTTGCTGGCCAGCGAAAGGTCGTACGGAGGATACCGGAACACGTAATAATCCGACACTTCCACTTCATGGTAGTAAATGTTGCGGTGGAATTTCCCGAGCCGGAACGGGATGCTATGCGTGATAAAATGAATCTCATGGCCCTTCTCCGCCAGCAGCTTGCCAAGCTCCGTAGCGACTACTCCGGAGCCGCCGAGCGACGGATAACAAGTAATGCCGATCTTGAGCGGTCGGTTCATTCACATTCCTCCTTCCTCCAATTTTATTCCCCGGAAACTCGCTTTATTTCTCTTCGGTTCGACAAGCCGGTTAGAACCGGTCGACGACGTAAGGACCTTTGGCGATAAAGCCTTCCGCGTAGGAGAATTTCTTAGGCTGCCCGAATAGGCGATCTCGGGCTTCAACGTTCTCCAAGTAGTCTTGCGTAAGCGGCGTAGCCACCCAGTCCTGCTCGCTGCCGGCGGGCTCGAATTGGGAACGGTATGCTCGCAAGGCGTCCATCTTCTTCGCCTGCACGTCGCTGATATCGACTACGAACCCGGGAGCATGAACGTCATTAATGAAATAATATAAGAACATATCGGGAGACCAAGCGGGCATCTCCGGCAGGTACCGACGCAGTTTAGCGTTAAATAACGCCTCCTCCGTCAGACGGCTGCAAGCGATATGATCCGGATGGCGGTCGATAAAGTAAGGAGCGAAGACGACCCTCGGGCGGAACTCTCGGATGGCGAAGACAAGCTTGTCCACCTGCTCACCCGTCACGGCAAGTCCGCGGTCCGGCAAGCCCAGGTTGCGCCTGACCGTAAGGCCAAGCACCTCGGATGCGGCCGCGGCTTCGCACTGCCTCGTCTCGACGTCGCCGTTCGAGGACATCTCTGCGTAAGTCAGATCGATAAGGCCTACCTTCTGTCCCGAGCGAATCGACTTGATGATCGTTCCGCCCATGCCGATCTCGGCATCGTCCGGGTGGGCGGCGAAGATAAGAAGATCCAAGCCGTACTCGCTCATTCTTCGATTCCCGGCTTGTATTTATGAACCAGCTCGCGCCAAGCGAAATCGCCGCGCTCGAGGCTCTTCACCAGCAGCTCCGCCGTCGCGATATTGGTAGCGACAGGAATCCCTTGCACGTCGCACAGACGCAGCAGCGCATTGATGTCCGGCTCGTGAGGCTGCGCCATCAGCGGGTCGCGAAGGAAGACGATCAGGTCCATCTCGTTGGTAGCGACCAGGGCGCCGATCTGTTGGTCCCCCCCCAGCGGCCCCGACATGAAGCGATGAATGTTCAGTTCCGTATTCTCCATAATTCGCGTGCCGGTCGTGCCGGTCGCATAAAGCTGATGAGGCTTAAACACATGCTCGTAGGCGATCGCGAAGTTTACCATCTCATCCTTCTTGCGGTCGTGAGCGATCAACGCTATTTTCAACATGAACTGCCTTCTCCCTTCTGCTTGTCGACTTAGTCAAGAAAATGCTCGAAGCCGTATACCATTCCTGTCGTGCTCATAACCTTCTTGACAGCCGTGTTAACGCCCGGCATATATCCGGCCCGCTCGTAGGAATCGTGCCTGATCTTAAGAGTCTGGCCGTGTCCCCCGAAGACAACCTCCTGCTGAGCGAATACGCCCGGCAGTCTTACGCTATGTATGCGGAAGCCGTTATAGTATCCGCCGCGTGCGCCCTCGATCACTTCTTCTTCGTTCGGATTGCCTTGCCGCAGCTCTCTTCTGGATTCCGAGATCAGCTCCGCCGTCTTGATCGAAGTGCCCGAAGGGGCATCCAGCTTCTGGTCGCCATGGTACTCGATAATCTCCACATGCGGTAAATATTTGGCGGCCGTTGCGGCAAACTTCATCATAAGGATGGCTCCGATGGAGAAGTTAGGAGCGATTAAGCCGCCGATCCCCTTCTCCTTGCAAAGCTTGTCCAACAAAGAAAATTGCTCCGGCGTGAAGCCTGTCGTGCCCATCACCGGGCGAACGCCGTATCGGATCGAGATCTCGGCATTCGGGTAGGCGGCTTGCGGAGTCGTAAAATCGACGAGAACGTCCGCTTGGCTGCTAGACAGCGCTTGTTCCAGATCAGAGGCGACGATGACGCCTGTCTCCGGCTTGCCGACAAGGGATCCGGCATCGACCGGACCGCAAGATCGGGCGACAGCCGCCGCCAATTCGAGTTCTGGATCTTCTAGCACCATGCGGACGACTTCGCGGCCCATACGGCCAGAAGCTCCTGCGACTGCTACTTTGATTCGTTGCGACATCTGGTTCACCAATCCTTCGTATGATTGTTGGAAGTGTATATCTGTTTAATGCTTAATCGTCTCTCTTGCCGGGTCTCTCTAAGAATCCGCTTGGCCTCTTCGTTCTGAGGCTGCAGCTCGACCAGCTCCCGGAGCGTGGCGAGGGCCAGTCGGTAGTCGCCCGCGTAACGGTAGGCTACTGCTAGGAGCAGCTTGACTTCGCCTGACAATGGATCCAAGCGAGCGGCTTCTCGGAGCATCGGGATCGCTTCCTCGGCTTCCGGCGGGACATGCAGCAGCAGCGACTTCGCGCCGGCAAGCAGCTTCTTGGATTCGAGCGTTCGCAGGTGAAGGACGAATGCCGGCTCTTCCGGCGCCAGTTCGACCGCGCGTCCGGCAAAGCTTAAAGCCTCGCCCAGCTTCCCGTTTCTGGCGAGTGTAATCGATGCCCGATATATATAAGATGGCTCGTCGGGATTCGTCTCCACCGCCTTGAGGAACCACTCCTCCGCCGCTTCGAAATCCCCGGCCAGGAGATACTGGTAAGCCTGCTCCAGACATTGCTCCCCGTTCATGCCGACCATCCTCCTTTCCGTTCGGGGATGGTACAGCATATGATTTCTACGGTTCGACGGTGTGCTTCTTTGTCCAACGATTCGCATCTCGGGTGTTGAATTTGTGCATCACCCTATTATGCGCTTCGGTGAGATCGATTCCGAGAGAATTCGCGAAGCAGAGAACGATAAAGAGGACATCGCCAAGCTCCATCTCAACGGAATTGTCCGCCTCGTCCGCCTTCTTGGGCTTCTCCCCGAAGGAATGGTTGACTTCCCGCGCCAGCTCTCCGACCTCTTCCGTCATTCGGGCGAGCAAGGCAAGCGGGGAGAAATACCCTTCTTTGAATTGGGATATGTAAGCGTCGACTTCGCGTTGAATGTCAGCGAGCGATTTCTCGGCAAGCTTCTTGCCGGCAATCTGCGAATCCGCCATGACCTTCTACCTTCCTTCTCCAATGCGCCACAGGGATGACAGATGACAGATTTTCTGACCTTGTGTCGCTTGGACCGTAATGAAATCGAATTGATCTTGTATCATTCCTATGTTAGCTTAAGATGCAGGCAAAGACAAATGATTTTCAGACGAGGTGACCGTGCGAATGGCAATGGGGAAACTGAACGAAGGGCTGCGCAGATGGGCGGGATTGATAGCGGGAAGCGCCTTGTATGCGTTCGGGATCGAGTATTTTATTCTGCCCAATACCTTAATGGAAGGCGGAGTTACCGGGATAACCGTTCTGCTCCAATACGCCTTCGGTTTCGCTCCGGCCATTACTTCCCTGGTCTTGAACATACCTCTGTTTATTTTTGGCTGGCGCCAGCTTGGACGCGAATCCATGCTTTATACGATCGCGGGAACCGTGCTTCTCTCGTGCTTCCTGTGGATATGGAGCTTCGCCGTCGAACAGTCGTGGATCGTTCCTTTTGTATCCGATAACGATTTTATGCTTGTCGTCCTGTATGCCGGGGTAACGCTGGGAGTCGGGCTCGGCTTGGTATTCTGGTCCGGTGGAACGACCGGAGGCGTCGATATTATCGCCCGTATCGTTCATCGCTGGCGCGGCTGGAGCATGGGCAAGATCATCCTGGCCATGGACGTTATCATACTGGGAGCGTCGTTGCTCGTTATTCCGAAAGACCGAGTCCTCTACACGCTTGTCAGCGTGTTTATCTCTTCGAAGGTGATCGACTTCATCCAAGAAGGAGCGTATGCGGCTAAGGCTTTCACGATCCTCTGCTCCGATCCGGAGAAGCTCGCTTCCGTTATAACGGTTCAGATGGAACGCGGGGTAACGCTGGTGCCCGCAGTCGGGGCATACTCCGGCCAGAATCGCATGATGATCTATTGCGTGGTGAGCCGTTTCGAGATCCGCAAACTAAAAAGCCTCGTCCGCCAGCATGACAGACAGGCTTTTATCGTAATCAATGACGTGAATGATGTTCTGGGAGAAGGCTTCAAAGAAGAATAACGGCATCGGGAGCCTCCCTCACCGGAACCAGCGTTTGGCCGCATCGGAACGATTGCGGCTTGCTTCGCTGCGCCGTCCGGGATGGTTCCGGTCGAACTGGAACCTCTTCCAGCCTGCCCAAGACAGAATCATTATAATGAAGGAACCGATCGTGGCCGTAATTCCCCACGTAGGAGGAGCCAACGGAATGACGCTTGTCGGAGCGTCCCCGGCAGGAGGGAATAACGCGGCGATCGCGTCTTTGATCTGTTGGCCGAGTCTGTTCATAAAGTCCTTCCGCGGCTCGCTTTCCGACAACAGCTTATTCGAATACCGCAGTACGGAATCCATCCGCTCGATGGCGGACGGTTCTACTTGCAGCGCGGCGGCCGTACGGATGATCCCGTAATGCTTGGTCAACGAATCGAGGGCGGACTTGGGCGATTGCTGATTCTCGATCGCTTGGGCCAAAGCATCCGCATCCTGGTTAAGCACCGATCGATATTGATGCCACATCGGCTTCGATGGATGAGCCAATGCGTCGGCAGCCATCCGCAGAGCGCCCGCCGCCCGTTCGATTCGATCCTCGTTAGGCGTAACGGCCGCCCAAGCCCTCTTCATCTCCGAGACGCTGGCCGCCAGAGATTCGATACCTTCCGACGTCGGAATTCGGCCTAACGGCAGCCGGCGGAAGATTTGCTCGGTTTCTTGGAGCGCTCTCGTCGCCTCCAATCGTTCGCCTTGGCGAATCGATTGATAAAGAGACTCCGTCGCTTTGCTGAATGCTAGAGCCTGCTTATCTGCAGCCGGAGCTGTCATTTCCAGCGAATCAGCTTTAACCTCCCCATTGCCCGAAGCCGCCGCTGCCGCCGGCATGCCTGCGAAGAAGAGCGACAGCGCCGCCGCAAGCAGGGTTAACCATCTAAAGAACGCTTGCTTGGAAGCACTCTGGCCAGACATGATAGATCCCCTCCTGCCTAAGTCTATGAGGGGTTGTCCGGCTCTAGAACCGCTTGTCCTCCGCTACGCGCAGCCGTCGGTTCCATTGCGGGTTAAACCTGACCAGAACGGCTATCAAGACGCTAAAGGCCGTCAGCATGAAGGTGAACCAAGCGATGCTCGCGACATTATCCTTCAGCTCATAGGGCAGATAAGGATAAACGCCATAGCCATAATCGATCGAATCGTTCAGGAACGTCCATATCGCCGCAACGGCCAGAGTGAGGATGCCGTAATGGAAAAACCTTCCGTACAGCACCGCGCAGACCGCCATGGCGCCATGAGAGAGCACCAGCATCCAGCTGGACGGCTCGATGGTGTCTCCTTGGGCAGCTGCCGCGAAGATGATGGCGCAAGCCCACACTCCGTACTTGACGCTTGTCACGACTGCCAGCGCTTCGATAATGCCGCGAATGCCCCGCACCCATGAACGCGCCGACGGGCCGGGCTGGATCCAGAGCCACAGAAGAGCTGCGGTAAAGAACAACGAGGCGGTCGGGCTATCCGGAACAAAAGGCAGATGCCACAGCGGATTGTTGCTAAAAGTATCCTTTAACTGATCGTCGTACCAATAGTACCCGAAGATCGTGCCCGGTATGTAGAACAGCATAAGCAGAAGCATCAGCCCTCGATAGGTGAGCACTTCCCTCGATAACAAAGCTCTCCAAGTCATAATCGGCATCCTCCATGAACCTTTAGTCGTTAGAAAGAGCCTGACCATATTGGCCAGGCTCTTCCATTATAACCGATTTATTCGGCTGGTGCCTTCTGCTCGGACAGCCAGGTTGCGATCTGCTCGATCTTCTCCGGCGACAAGTCTTTCTGGAACGATGGCATAGCCCCGTTATTCTTGCCGTTCGTGATCGTATCGACGATCTCTTCCTTGCTGATCTTATCGCCGATCCCGCGAAGCGAAGGGCCGTTGGCTCCTTCAAGCTCGGCTCCGTGACAAGCAACGCATTGCGCTTCCTTCATGATGGAGAATGCCGGATCGTCCGCTTTGACGAGCTCGACGACTTTCTCCTTGCCGTAAACGAATCGTCCCTTGCCCGCTTTGATCTGTTCCTCGGACTTGAGCTTGCGCTCGATGTGCTCCGGAATGACCCCGTTCTTCTCGAGCTCTCCCGTGTAATGGTGCCAGGAGACCCAAGTCAGGTAAACGGTTGCGACAAGCGAAACCAACATTAGCGACGACGCGATAGGACGACGATAGAAGCGGCGCTCCTTGCCCGTATCCAGGAACGGCGCAAGCAGCAAGGCTCCGAAGGCGATGCCCGGAATCCCGATCGTACCGAGTACGATATAGTCTCCGGATGCGAACGGATACTTCAGCAATTGGTAGATGAACAAGAAGTACCAGTCCGGCATCGGAATGAACGATCCGTTGAGCGGATCGGCCGGATAGCCAAGCGGCGCAGGCTCCGCGATCGTTAGAACGAGGAAGCCGACCAGAATGACAACGCCAGCCATCCATTCCTTCAGCAGGAAGTTCGGGATGAACGCTTCCGACTTGCCGGGGAACGAAGTGTAATCCGGCGGAATAGGCTTGTCTCCGCTCTTGCTGCGAATTCGCGAATCTCCGACATAGACGATCTTCTCGTCCGATTTATGTCCGTGTGCCATGAACTTGCCACTCCCCTCTCTGTTACAGCGGCCCGGAAATGCCCTGTTTACGAATCATGAAGAAGTGTGCGGCAAGCAGCGTCAGCAACGCGCATGGCAGGAAGAACACGTGAATCGCGAAGAATCGCGTCAGCGTCTGAGCTCCTACGATAGTGCCTCCCGCCAATAACTCCTTGATGTAACTGCCGATCCAAGGAACGGAACCGGCGATTTCCATGCCGACCTTCGTAGCGAAGTAAGCCTTGTTATCCCAAGGAAGCAGATAACCGGTGAAGCCCAGACCGAGCATGACGAAGAAAATCAGCATGCCGACGACCCAGTTCATCTCGCGCGGCGCCTTGTAAGAACCCGTGAAGAAGACGCGCAAGGTATGTAAGAACATCATAACGATTACCAAGCTTGCGCCCCAGTGGTGCATGCCTCGGACGATAACCCCGAAAGCGACTTGGTGCTGAAGATAGTCGACGCTGTAATATGCATTGGTAATGTCCGGTACGTAATACATCGTCAAGAACATCCCCGAGAGGATCTGAATGACGGTGATGAAGAACGTCAAGCCGCCGAAGCAATAGACGAATGCGGAGAAATGATGAGCGGGATTGACATGCTCAGGCACTTCGTGATCCGCGATGTCTCGCCACATCGGTGTGACATCCAGACGTTCGTCGATCCAGTTGTACATTGATTTGAACATAGGACGAGACGCCCTCCTTCTTAAACCCGAGTGTTCGCTTCCAACGGACCGAGGTATACCCAGCCGTTCTCAACCTTAACCTGATACTCGTCCAGCGGTTTCGGAGCTACCTTCAAGTTCTTGCCGTCTTTGGAATAACGCGCTCCGTGGCAAGGACAATGGTACAGGTTAGGCGCTTCTTCCCCGCTCCAGCCGATAGTGCAGCCCAGATGCTTGCAGACTGGCGACAAAGCGAACACTTTGCCGTCGTCGCCCTTGGCGATGTAAGCTTCCATCTTCGGATCGCTCTCGTACCAGCCGTCTACCTGGTGAACCTTGAACCCGATTTGCTGCGGTTCTTTGGTAACCTTTGACTCTTCAATTACTTTAACGAAGCCGGCTTCTTCCTTCTTTTCAAGAATGGGATCGACGGCGAATCGAATCATTGGCAACACGACTCCACCTGCCATGAAAGCCGTTGCACCGCCAAGCGTGTAAGACAGAAATTGCCTTCTGGACATCTCTTTGCGCTCGACAGGCTTGTGCGCGGAATCCTGCTGATCGTTGTGGCTCATTTTCTCAACCCCCTCTGCCCACCATGTCGCGTCCATTAAGGACTTCATTCACTTTTTGTTCACAAAGACATAAATAATAATAGCCCAGGCACTAAGGGCAGTCAAGAATTGCCATCGTCTATTCACTTGTTGACAGGAATCGCAACTCTAAATTGTTCTCAAATTGTCACATTTACCCTCTGTTGCCTCCCGCTTATTGTTTGCTGAACCTGCTTCCAATTATTCGCGGTCCTAAACATCTTGCCCAGGAAGGTTATCTCGCCTTCTCTCCCTGCTTCCATATTGAGGTAATAGACTGGCGCAGCGCTTCCGCGTTCGGGATATCGCCGACCTTCTCCGGCTTGACCAACAAATCCGCTTCCGATGGCGCCTTAGCCCAATCGGCTTGTCCGGAGACGACGACGACATACTTGAAGCCCAAGCCTCTCATGCGGATGCAGATGTCGTTCAAGCGGTCGACTTCCGCATGGGAAGCGGCGTCGAAGTAGTGGTAGGCCGGCATCGTGACGGTTCTGCCCCGGAAGGCCGTCTCCAGCGGCTGGAGCCAATTCCCGGTCTCCGCAATTCTCTCCGCCGATTCGTGCGGCGGCTCGTTCCCGCTCAAGCCTGACACGGGAAGAAAGCACGTATCCAGATAAGGCGACAGATCAAACCATTGATTGGAGCTTAACTCGCTGAATTTCAATTGAACAACTTCCTTTGCTGCTGATGTCAGGACTCGTCCAGAAGAGCCTGCAGGCGAATCCTGCCAAGAACGTCTTATAAATCCATCCTACTGCAAAACAGGATTGCGGAAAAGCGTTTTCTTTCTAGCGGAGTCAACATTTAGACCCGATTCGAAGCAAAAAAAACCGCGTGGCGATCGGCGGGCAGCACCTGCTCCATCCGGCCATACGGTCAGCTGTACTCGACGCGAGGACGGCAGCCCGCCCCCGCGATCATTGAATCGTCTTCAATTCGTCCGTAAGACGACGGAAGCTTTCCGCGTCCCCTTTCGCCAGCGCAACGTCGATAGCTTCGTAAATCTTTTCCGTCCGGTGTTTGCGCAGCGCGTCGTCGAGAACCATTTCGGCCGCCAAACCCAGCATTGTCTCATAGGCGACTTTCATGTCCATCCGTTGCACCTCCAATATCCGGCGTAAAGGGATCCTGGGGGTTGGCGTACCCGCAACCGGTTCGCTCCGATTCGCCATCTCTTGCCAATGGCGGCGCAGCCTGGCGACCGTTTGCCGGCGTGCCTGCTCCCACTAAAGCATATTCATCGATGTCGGCCCCGTTCAGGACAATGGCCCCCATGCCGATCAATGTATTTTTGCCTATCCGGCCTTCCTATTCAATCGCCAACCATGGCAGCCGATCCTCCGCCGTCACTTCGATCCCTGCGGCAAGCTGCCTTCCTTGAGGAGTCATTCGCACGACCGCTTCCCCTTCAGCCGTCTCTCCTACGCGAATCAAGCCCAGATGCACGAGATTGCCCAACACTCGCTTGCGCAACACATCCGACGCGCTGTCGTAATAGTACTCTTTGATAAAAGGCGACAGAATCCGTTCGATCGAATCGATCGTCGTCCATTCGACGGCCAGAACCGCAATCCATTGCACGAGAGTATACAGGTTGGGGATCGGATTCTTGTACAGCCGGAGCCAGAAGCGGTAAAGATCCGAGGGTTCAACCGCTTGCTGTCCCGAGGCGTAAGCAGCGCCGTCCAGGGTTAGCTCCATTCGATCCGAATGCTCTTGAAGCCAGCCTTTATAGCAAGCGTAATCGTACAGAAGAGAGAATCGGTCCGGATAATCTCGGAATCTTCTTCCGTAGCCGAAGCGCCAACCGCTTCGGCCGGGTATCGCTTCGGACACGGACATGAGCTCTAAAACTTGCTGAAGCTGTCTCTTGTACAGAACGCTATCCGTCGTGAGCGGGGTGTCGTTGTCTCTGACAAAACGCAGCAGTTGGACCGTGTCCGCCGCCGCCAGACCTCTCTCGTCCCGATAGACCGGCGGTTCCCCGCGCGTCTCCAGCTTTTCCCGGAATTGCCTGGCGAGCGCTTCCTTTAATCGGCTTTTAACGTCTTCAGGCACATGATAGAGGAAGCGAGTCTGATGCGAGAAGCCGTTGAACAACCAGCCGAACCGTTTAAACCGGGCGATCGCGCTTCTCGCTGCGGAATCGGGATCGGGAGGCGGCAGAGCGGCTTTCTTCGACTTCGAACGGCTCTTCGGCGGCGGAGGAGGATTCTCGACTGCCGGCGTCGCCGGTTCGGTCGAGCGAGCTCTTGCCGTCAACTCTTCCAGGCTATAAGAGGCCCGCTGCTCGAACAGCAGAGTGTTGAGGAACCGGATATCTTCCACGCTCATGTCTCCGACTCTAGACTCCAGGACTTCCCGCCGCTGAACGGTCGTCAAGATCGATTGAATCAAGTCGTTCTTTGAATGGCTGCTGCATTCGCAGCGATACGTATCGGCTATTCGGGTCAACTGTTCGATATCGGCGTAACAGAGCATCTCCGCCAGGTTCATCGGCATTCCCCGTTTCCAGACGATTTATTTGTCAGTATCGGTGCATATTGATTTGTTTAAACGTCTTGCCCGCCGATTGAACGCAAAAAAACGCCTGCAGGCTCTGCGGCGTTCCCTTAAAGACGATAGGTTGTAAAATAATAATCAAAGAGTTTGATCGAGATGTTCGGTGCAGTTATGCAGGATAGGAACCCAACGATCGCCTTCCCGATCCAGAATCGTGAGCGACAGGTTGGCGATATGATGATCGTCCACGCCAGTCTCCAGAGCTTGCAGCATCTGTCCGATGAAGCTGCCGTGCGTGACGACCAGCCAGTTCTCGCCCGCATGACGATTGGAGAAATGCTCGACGAAGTCCATTCCCCGCGCTCGAACCTGATCGTCCGACTCTTGGCCGGGAACCTTTCCTCGCCACTGGCTTCCCCACCTCGCGACTCGTTCCGCTTCGGTCGTTCCTTCCGCTTCTCCGAAGCCTCTCTCCCTCAGACGTTCATCCGTCAGTAGAGGAAGGTTCAGCCGTTCCGCGAGAATTCTTCCCGTCATCTCCGCGCGTTGAAGGTCGCTGCTCACGACGCCGTGCCAGACCCTGCTCTCGACCGACAACCGATGCGCCAGGCGATGCGCCTGCATTCTCCCCTCCGCGCTTAGAGGAATATCCGTCGTTCCTTGAATCTTGCCGGCTTTGTTCCAGGCGGTCAAGCCGTGCCTTACCCATCCCATTCTCATATGCATGCTCATGTGCGCACCCTCGCGAACCAGTTCATCGTCAGCAGCGCCATCAGGACTCCCAATAAAGCGAATGCGATCCAATACGGAGGAACGGCCGGATCAACATGCAGGATAATAGGATCGCTCAAGCTGGCCACCGGCACGTCGATGACCATGCCGCCGGACATGGAGTCGCCGCCGCCCATCGCGCTGGCTGTCTCCATAACGCCCGTATAAGGCGTGTCCGTACTCTGCATCTGCCGATAGATCGCATAGACCAGGCCGCCGAAAAAGATCGCAAGAACGCTAGCCAGCATCGCGGACACCCTTCTTCTGAAGCGGCCGTTGAACGCGTATTTGCGCTTCGCGGCGGGTATATGCCACTTCTCCTCGGCATAGATCCGGTTCATGACCTTGCGGTTCACTTCCTCCGCCGCATCCAGGTCCACCTCGAGCGCTTCATTGAACTGGACGTCGCGAATGAGCATCGCCGTCTCTTCCCACAAGCGGTACTCCCGCTTGCAGGAAGGGCAGGATGCCAGATGCTTCTCGAATTTTAAGCGTTCATGATCCGTCAGCGTGTCGTCCAGGTAATCGACGAACCGCTCCTGTTGAGGGCCGCAGTCGCTCTTCATCGATATTTCAACTCCTCGTAAGTCTGAATGGCAGCAGGTTCGCTGTAGTAGGATTCCATCTGCGTCTTCACGCTGGCTCGCGCCCGGAACAGGAGCGACTTCACGGCGCTGACCGTCTGTCCTAGAATGTTCGCAATCTCTTGATAATCCATTCCGTCATATTCGCGCAGAATCAAGGCGGATCGCTGTTTCTCCGGAAGATTGTTAATGGCGTCCCGAACCTTGCTGACCTTCTCGCTGCGGAGCAGGGCCTGCTCAGGAGCCGCCTCCGCCGGGGCTGCCGGTATGTAAGTCGTATCGTCCAGGGATAAATGCGCCGCTTTGTTCTTGCGCAGCTCGCTCAGCACCGTATTGCGGGCGATCGTATAGAGCCAAGTCGAGAAAGAAGCGTCGACCTCCCGGAAGGAATGCAAGCTTCGATACGCTTTATAGAACGTCTCCGAACAAAGATCCTCCGCCATGAGTTCCAGCTTGGCGCTTCGAAGCATTTGATATATGAATGAAAGAATTTTCTTCTGATATCTCGTCATTAAGGTTGAATATAATTCCACATTGCCATCTTTGATTTCCCGTATCAATTGGGAATCAGTCATCGGTTCCGCGATCCTCCCCCCTAACCAGGGTGATCGTTTGAGGCCGGATACTCATTATACCGACCATAAACGCAAAAGTTGCGCTTGTACGCGCATTCCTGTTTGATGTGCCCAGTATTTTACATAACTAAAGGTATTGTACCATAGTAAAGGGGCCCAATATCTTAAAAAATTTTAAATATTGCGTAGGCAATGATATCCATAGCGCCTATCTGACGTCCCCGCGAGGCTCCAAAGGACGCAAAGAGCTTCTAAACGGCCATGGACATGACTGTTTAGAAGCTCTTCGCTTAAGCGGTTCGATAACTTGCCGCCAACAAGCAGCTAACACCTGACATACTTGCGCTTGAATCCAATCTGACCTCTTGCGATCGCCTTCTGGATATTGTCCGAAGCGTTCAAGTATTTGCTAGCCTTCTTGTCCTTGTTGACCTCGACCGGGCCTACGGCTCGGGCGGTCTCGACCGCCTTGTCGTGCAGCGGCACATACGATACGGCCACGGTGGCGATAAACATGTTCATTGCGTATTTCGCCCGTTCGGGCGCATCGTGGATCGTCGCTCTAACCCGGTCAAGCATGCCAGCCAGCTTGTCCTCGTCAAACTCGCTGTCCTTGCGGTTGCCCAGAAGCCAGCAATAGCAGCTCCAGCCCGCCGACATTCTCAGCTCCTCGCCGCTTGCGATCCACTTATCGGCTACCTTCTGGGCGATATCCGTCTCGGCCAGCGTCACGGCCACTACGTAATCGGAGATCATATAGAAATAAGCCGAATCGATCCAACGTTCGAAATCCTCTTCGGTCATCGCCTTCGGATCCGCAATCACGCCTGCGAAGTACATGGCGTCGTAATTCCCCGTGGCGTAAAGTTCCTCGGCCAAAGCCTGATTCCGCTTGATTTTCTTGGCGATGGGCTTCATCTCGCCCGTCGCTACGCCGAACAGCGGTTCATGGGCGCCGTTGGACTGGTAGATTTTCTTGGTTCGTTCCTTGCCTAGGGCTTCAAGCTCCTGCATGACCGTCTCCAGGTTCATCCTGCGCACTCCCTTTCATGAACGATGCCCTCTTATTCTACCTTACCATTAGAAAAAGCTTCAAGCCGAAGCAGCTTTCCGGAGGTTATTCAGAAATGGATAAGCTTAAACATATAAATTCTGAATAACTAAAAAACATCGTAAACGCTATCATTTATTTTGTAAGCGCTTATTGACAACATGGAAGCGGATACATATAATAAAAGTACAGTATGGTTTCTCTCCACTCCTATCCAATACTTGCACTCTGTGCAGCCGCCCATCCGGGCGGTTTTTTTTTGCTTCATTCGAGTATTCCCATCGGCTGAGCCGACGGCTTGCATCCGCCCAGAAGGGCAAGTAATAAGCAAGCTCCGCTGAGGCTCACGGCAAGTATGCCGATCATGGCTCAGCGCACGCAATATCCGCGTAGTTATGCGTTCGGCAACTGAGGCAAGCTCATTGCCTCTTGATGCCCCTGACGGGAGGGGTTTGCTGGGCTTCTTGGTAATTGCCGGGCTTCTGGGCTATTGCTTGGGCTTTGCCGGGCTTCTGGGCTATTGCTTGGGCTTTGCCGGGCTTCTGGACTATTGCTGGGATTCGCTGGGATTCTAGTCTTTGTTGGACTTTGCTGGGCTTCTGCTCGCCCCTCTTCACCAAATCGTTCGTGAACGCGGCGTGTACTGCTCATTTTCAATTTGCTCGCCGGCTTACGTCTTACGGCTTACGGAAATTACAGACCCTTACATACTCGAAAAGAACTGATTTTAAACCTTACGGAAATAAGCGACGCTTAATTGGTATGTTAGCCTTGAAGAGAACGATTCTTGTTAAATAAGAGGCTGAAATTTCCTTTAGAATCCGGATGACGCCAATCGACGTCTGTAAGGGTCTCAAATTTCCGTTACGATTCGGAGTGCAGTTGCGCAACGTTAAACACTATACGCTATACGTTAAACTCTGACTGACTGAATTCCGGCCGAACTGGAACTGAACGCAAGCCACGCAAACGAGGCGAAAAAGCCAACTATCGTGGCATAAGCAAGGACCAAGTATGTGTCCTCGTTTATTGTTTTGGTTACATAAGAAGGGGTTATTAACCTCAATGGAGAATGTTGCTTCATATAAATTTGTTACGGAGCTGATATTATAATGAATCATAAAATGGCTGACTTGCATATTCACTCTTTTTATTCCGATGGAACATTGTCTCCCGAAGAAATAATAGCTATAGCAGTTGAGAAAGGGTTAGGTTTAATAGCGATTACTGACCACAATGCGCTAGAAGGTTCTAGAGAAATACAAAAGCTAAATGATAACAATGAACTATCGTTAATATCAGGTGTAGAACTGGACGCATCAGATAGGGGGAAAAATCTGCATATATTGGGTTATGGAATGGATCTATCTAATGAAAGGTTCATAGAATTTACTAAAAAAAACAGATTGCTTCTTGAGTCTGTAGATGAGCGACTCATTGTAAGGATGCAAAGGGAATACAAGAACATTTCTCTAGAGGAATACTTAAATTATAATTATGACCGTAAAAACGGCGGTTGGAAGGCATTGCATTATTTTGTGGAAAAGGGGATTACCGACAGCTTGACAGCAGGTTTTGCATTCTATTCAAAGTACGAACCATCATATAACTGTATTGAATTTCCTTCTGTCAGCACGGTATGCGATAATATTCATAGTGCTGGCGGGAAGGCAATTCTTGCTCATCCGGGAAGAGTTATAAAAGTTACTGAAAGGAACGATTTTAAAAGAGAACTAACTAGATTAATTAATTTAGGGATTGATGGGATTGAGTGTTATTATCCAAGTCATTCTCATGAAGTCACAGAAGATTGCCTGTCCATTTGCAAAGAACTTGGCTTGTTAATTACAGCAGGTTCTGATTGCCACGGTTCTTTTGAAAAAACCGAAATAGGAGAGATGGAAGTTCCTATTTCCTGGTTAAATCTTGGGGATATTTTAAGTCGCCATTAAATTATCTTATCGCCAATAATCAACATTAGAATTAAACATAGCCGTACGATAAGAAGCCGTCATAATCCTGCTCGCGAAGAAGAAGGAACCCGATCACCCATGTTCCTGAGCATATCCGCTAAGAAGAAGCGACAAAAAAAGCTTCCCGCCCCCTGGAACGCCGTACTTGGGGAGCGAGAAGCTTCTGTATTCTCGGTTTAGAAATAGACCTGATACTGCATTCGGCGAAGCAAATCGACCGCTTTCTCCAGATCTTCGGCTTCCTTGAAGGAGAGACGCAGAATGCCCGGAACGTCCTCCCGGCTCTCCACGATATGGAGATTGCTGAGATTGATCCGTTCCTGTCCGAGCTCGGTCGCAATGCGGCCGATGATGCCCGGATGATCGGGAACGTCCACGTAGCATTCGTGCAGAGATTGGATCATGCCCTTGCGGCGCTCCGGAAGCTGCTTCCGGAAGCCGTTCGCGAGGCGGAACTGCTCGGAGATGCCCTCTCCGTCTTCCTGCTTCAGCAGCTCGGCGAATCGGTCCATCTCCTTCTTCCAATCCTCCAGCAGCTGCAGCAGCACCGTCTTGTTATTGACCAGAATATCCCGCCATACCGTCGGATCGCTCGAAGCGATGCGCGTGATATCGCGGAAGCCGCCCGCCGCCAGACTGCGGTACAGATCGTTCGTCTCGTTGTAGCCGGCAATCTGATTGACCAAGCCGACCGCGATCATATGAGGCAGATGGCTGATGGCGCCGACGATGCTGTCATGCAGCACGGAATCGGTCAGCACCACGTTCGCCCTCGTCCATCTCAGCAGGTCTTTCATTCGCTCGACGGCTTCCGGCGGCGTGCCGTCCGTAGGCGTCAGCACGTAATAAGCGTTCTCGAACAGGTCGGTCGTAGCCGCTTCGACGCCGGAGCGCTCGGAGCCGGCCATCGGGTGCCCGCCGAGGAACACCGCCCCGTTCAAGTCGAGGCCGCTCGCATGCGCGACGACGGAAGCCTTCGTGCTGCCGACGTCCGTAATGATGCAGCCCGGCTTCAACGGCAGCCTCGCGAGCTCGTCGAGGTAATCGTTCAAGCGTCCGACCGGCACGCAGAGGAAAATAAAGTCGGCATCCAGAGCCGCATCCGCGAGCGAAGTCGTTCCTTCGTCTACGACGCCAAGCGACACGTATTTGCTGACGGAACCCGGATTCACCGAGTGGCCAACGATCCGGAAGCCCGGCTTGCCCTTCCAGCAGAGCGCGAGCGAGCCTCCGATCAGGCCTACGCCGAATATGGCGATTTTGACTTCCGCGGGACGCGCCATCGCGGAGGGTTTAAAGTCGCTGTTGTCTACGGTCATCCCTCACACCTGTACCGGAATCTCTTGAAGGACCGCTTCGAGAGCCGCAATGACCTTCGCGTTCTGTTCCGCGCTGCCTACCGTGATGCGAACGTGGGTCGGATAATGCTTATGTCCGGCGCGAACGATGATCCCCTTGCGAAGCAGCGCGTCGAACACTTCGCCAGCCGGTCTCTTCACGTCGACCATGATGAAGTTGCCGTAGGCCGGGAAGGCCGGAAGACCGAGACGGTCGAAGGCGTCGCGAAGCGTCTTTAGCCCTTCCGCGTTCGCCTTGCGGCAGAAATCGATGAACCCATGATCCTCCAGCGCGGCGAGAGCGGCCGCTTGGCCCATGCGCGACGTATTGAACGGCTCGCGCACCTGATTGATGGAACGAATCAGCTCCGGACGGCCGACGCCGTAGCCGATGCGCATCGAAGCAAGGCCGTAAATCTTCGAGAACGTGCGCAGAAGCACCAGGTTCGGGTACTTCTTAAGCAGCGCGAGACCATCCGGGAACGCCGGATCGTCGATATATTCGCAATACGCTTCGTCGAGCACGACCATGACGTTCGAAGGAACCTTCTCCAGGAAGCTTACGACTTCGTCGTGCGTGACGATCGTCCCGGTCGGATTGTTCGGGTTGCAGATCCAGACGATCTTCGTCTTCGGGCCGACCTTCGCCAGCATGCCGTCCAGGTCGTGGGTGCCGTCCTTCAGCGGAACTTCGATAACGACGCCGTTCTCGATCTCGATGTTATGGCGATATTGCGGGAACGTCTGATCGGCGGTGATGTTCTCGTCTCCAGGGAGCAAGAATGCGCGCGCAATCATCAGGATCACTTCGTCGGAGCCCGCTCCGAATATGATTTGATCCGGCTCGACGCCAAGCTGCTTCGCCAACGCGTTCGTCAAGTCGACGGCCGCTCCGTCCGGATAGATGCTGATGTTCACAAGTTCTTGCTTCGCCGCTTCGATCGCCTTCGGCGAGCAGCCGAACGGATTCTCGTTGGAAGCCAGCTTGATGACCTCGGTAAGTCCCAGCTCGCGCTTCACGTCGGAGACGGGCTTGCCCGGCTGATAAACAGGAAGATGAACAATATTCGGTTTCGGTTGCAATGGGATGACCTCCTATGTGGACGTGGAAGCTGTTTGTACTTCATCGAAAACAAACGGAGCGCCAGGTTCGCGCTCCGCTAGTACTGTTATGTTCTATTGTGACATAATGACAGGAACCTGTACAGTTTAAAATGCAGGTTATTGCAACGGTTATGCGCGAACGCTTCTGGGCTTCAGCGCGGCAATGAAGTCTTGTACCGCTGTCAGCCCCTTCTCGCGGCTGGTTTCTTCTGCGCTTTGAAGCAGCTGCAGCTCCTCTTCGACTTTGCGCACGATGGCGCTGCCGACGATAACGCCGTCGCACTTCTCCGACAGCTGCTCCGCCTGCTCCCTCGTGGAGACGCCGAAGCCGACGCAGATCGGCACGCTGGCCGCCTGGCGAACCGTCGCCAAGAACGAGTCCAGCCCGGCATGGAAGCTGCTGCGGACGCCGGTAACCCCAAGAGAAGAGACGCAATAGACGAAGCCTCGCGCCCTTGCCGCAATTTTCTCCACTCGTGCTTCCGATGTCGGCGCCACGAGCGGAATCAGGTGAATGCCGGACCTCTCCGCCAGCGCCCGAACCTGTTCGTCTTCCTCCATCGGCAGGTCGGGAATGATCGCTCCGCTGAAATCATGCTCTTGCATAAGGTTGAAGAAGTTCTCAAGGCCCAACTGCAGCACCGGATTAAAATAAGTAAACAGGATGAAGGGCATCTTCACGCCTTGGCGTCTCGATTCCGAGGCGATCTCCATGCAATCCAATAGGGAGATTCGGTTGCGGAGAGCTCGTTCGGAAGCCCGCTGAATGACGGGACCGTCCGCCAGCGGATCCGAGTAAGGAACCCCCAGCTCGATCATGCTTGCGCCTGCCGCTTCCGCCGCTTGAATGAGGCGGATGGAAGTGCCGAGATCCGGATCTCCCATCGTCATGAACGGAATCAGCGCCGTCTCGCCTTTTTCTTTCAGCTCCGCGAATACCGCGTCGATAAGGTTCGTTCCGATCTCGCTCATCTCGCATCTCCTTCGAAGTACGGCATGATCGCTTCGACGTCCTTGTCTCCGCGCCCGGACAAGCTGACGACCAGCAGCGCGTCCTTAGGCAGAGTCGGAGCCAGCTTGATCGCGTGGGCGATCGCATGGGACGATTCCAGCGCCGGAATAATGCCTTCCTGTACGGACAGAAGCTTAAGCGCGTCCAGCGCTTCCTTGTCCGTAGCCGGAACGTATTCCGCCCGCTTCGTATCCTTCAGATAAGCGTGCTCGGGCCCGATGCCCGGGTAATCAAGGCCGGCCGAGATCGAATGGGCTTCCAGCACCTGGCCGCCTTCGTCCTGCAGCACGTAGCTCATCGAGCCTTGGAAGACGCCGGGACGGCCCTTGGTCATCGTGGCGGCGTGCTTCTCCGTATCGACGCCGCGGCCCGCCGCCTCGACGCCGATCAAGCGAACCGAAGCATCGGGGATGAAGTCGTGGAAGATACCCATTGCGTTGCTTCCTCCGCCAACGGCGGCGACAATGACGTCCGGCAAGCGGCCTTCCGCTTCCAGGATCTGTTCCTTTGTCTCTACGCCGATCAATCTCTGGAAGTCGCGGACCATCATCGGGTAAGGGTGCGGTCCGGTAACCGATCCGTTAATGTAATACGTATCGTCCACATGGCTGACCCAGTAACGGAGCGTCTCGTTGCACGCGTCCTTAAGCGTTCGGGATCCGGATGTCACGGGAATGACCTCGGAGCCCAGAAGCTTCATCCGGAATACGTTCAGCTGCTGGCGCTTCGTGTCCTCTTCGCCCATGAACACCTTGCACTCCAGCCCGAGCAGGGCCGCGACCGTCGCGCTTGCGACGCCGTGCTGGCCGGCTCCGGTCTCGGCGATGACCTTCGTCTTGCCCATGCGCTTAGCCAGAACGGCCTGTCCGATCGCGTTGTTGATCTTGTGCGAGCCGGTATGGTTCAGGTCCTCGCGCTTTAAGTAAATTTTCGCCCCGCCGAGATGCTTCGTCAGCCGCTCCGCATAATAGAGAGGCGACGGGCGTCCCGCATACTGCTTCAACAGATAACGGATCTCCGCTTGGAAGTCCGGATCGTCCTTGTACCGGTTATAAGCTTCTTCAAGCTCCAATAGAGCGTTCATCAACGTCTCGGGAACATAACGTCCTCCGAAGGGACCGAATCGTCCGTACGAATCGGGTACCTGTGTCTGTGTCATCCTTTATTCCTCGCCTTCTTCGCGAATGCGGCGATCTTGGCCGTATCCTTCACGCCATCGGTCTCCACTCCGCTTGAGATATCCACGCCTTGCGGCGAATACCGTCCGACCAGCTCTTCTACGTTGTCGGGACTTAATCCGCCGGCTACGAACAGCTGAAGCCCGTTCGTGTCGGCCGCCTTCCGGTAGCTCGGGATGAGGTCCCAGCGGAACGTGCGTCCCGTGCCTCCTCCCGCCGTATCGATCAGAACCGCGTCCGCGATTCCCCGATAAGCGTCCAGCCTCGACGGTCCGCCGCCTTCCGATTCCTTGCAGTCTTCGTCCATGGGCAGCGCGCGCCACACTTTGACTCCGAAGCGTTCTTTGACTTTCTTGGCGAATTCGGGTGTCTCGCCGCCGTGCAGTTGAACGACATCCAGCTTCGCAATGGATAGGATGCCCTCCAGCTCTTCCATCGTCGGGTTAACGAATACGCCTACGGATAACGGCGCTGCTTCTCCCGCCATCGGGGTCTGCGCCGCTAGCGACAGCAACGCCGCCGCTCGTTCCGGGGATACCTGCCGCTTGCTCTTCGCGAACACGAATCCGATATAGTCTACCGGGAGACCCTTCATCCCGTCAATCGTCGATTCTTCCTTGATGCCGCAGATCTTGACTTTCGTTCCGTCCCTGCTCATCGGCCGGCGCCTTCTCTCCCCGCGAGAACGGGACCAAGCAGCGCCTCAACCGCTGCTCCGACGTCGCTCTGGCGCATGAACTGCTCCCCGACCAGCACGGCTTGCGCCCCTGCGCGGCGGACGAATTCGATATCCGCCGGCGTGGAGATCGCGCTCTCGCTGACCGTCGTCACGCCCGAAGGCATCAGGGAGATCAACTGTTCCGTTACGTTAAGGTCGGTCTCGAACGTATGCAGATTGCGGTTGTTCACTCCGATCAGCGTCGCCTTCCCGATCTCGAGCACCGTATCCAGCTCCTCGCGATCGTGAACCTCGACCAGAACGTCCAAGCCAAGGCTGCGGGCAAGATCATGGTAGCCGGACAGCTGCTCCTTCGTCAGGATGGCCGCGATCAGCAGTACCGCATCCGCCCCGATCAGGCGGGCTTCGTAAATCTGCGTCTCGTCGATGATGAAGTCTTTGCGCAGCAGAGGCACGTTCACGGCTGCTCGGACGTTCGTTAAGTATTCGTTGCTGCCCTGGAAGTAATCCTTATCGGTAAGCACCGAGATGCAGTCGGTGCCGGCGGCTTCGTAAGCCCGCGCTAGAGCGACAGGATCGAAGTCGGGACGGATCAGCCCCTTTGACGGGCTTGCCTTCTTCACTTCGGCGATGAGACCGACCGGGCGGCTGCGGCTGCCCTCTCGGAGCGCGTTCTCGAAGCCTCGGCACGCCGGAAGCGTCGATATCGTTCTCTCCGCATCCGCGATAACGAGCGTCTCCCTCAGGCGCTTCACTTCTTCCTTCTTGGTAACGACTATCCGATCAAGAAACATAGCTCACTTCTCCTGTCGTCGCAATCCATTGCTTCAGTTTATCCAATGCCTTGCCGGAATCGATCGTTCTGGCGGCCATTTCGACCCCTTCGCGAAGCGATTCGGTCCGATCCGCCACGTAGAGGCAGGCTCCCGCATTCGCAAGCACGATGTCGCGGTAAGCGCTTCGTTCGCCGCCAAGCACGCGTTGGATGATCGCCGCGTTCTCGGCCGCGCTGCCTCCTTGAACCTCGCCGAGCGGCAGCGTTCGAAGTCCGAGATCCTCCGGCGCGATGTCGTAGGTCGTCACCGCGCCGTTCTTCAGCTCCGACACCCGAGTCGGAGCGGAGATGCTGATCTCGTCCAAGCCGTCGTGGCTGCCGACGACCAGCGCGCGCTTCAATCCGAGACGGCCAAGCACGTTCGCGACCGTCTCCGTGCGGGAACGATCGTAGAGCCCCATCATCTGCCGGTCCGCATTCGCCGGGTTCGCCAGCGGCCCAAGCAAATTGAAGACCGTCCGAACCCCTAGCTCCTTGCGCGGTACAGCAGCATGCTTAAGAGCCGGGTGATAGAGCTGGGCGAACATGAAGCAGATGCCGGTGCGGTCGAGGCAGTCCGACGCTTGCTCCGCCGTGAGAGAAATATTCACTCCCAGCGCTTCCAGAACGTCCGCGCTGCCCGACTTGCCGGACATCGCGCGGTTGCCGTGCTTCGCGACCCGGGCTCCCGCCGCCGCCGCGATCACGGCCGACGTCGTGGAGATATTGAACTTGTGGATCCCCGAACCGCCCGTTCCGCACGTATCGAGCAAGTCGCGGTTCTCCGTCTTCACTTGGCCCGCGAACGAGCGCATCGCTTCCGCGAAGCCGGTAATCTCGTCCACCGTCTCTCCCTTCATCCGCAGGGCGATCAGCATGCCCGAGATCTGGGAAGGAGTCGCTTCGCCCGACATGATCAGCCGCATCACCGCTCTCGCCTGATCCACCGTCAGATGCTGCCCGGAAGCGACCGCGCCGATCGCCTGAGCCATCGTCATCTCCGCATTCGTTGCCGTCATCTCTATCACCTCTCTAAAATTAATAGTCCAGATTCGATCTTCTGTCGCCGGCCGCGGAATAGACCGGCTTCTTCGCCGGGAACACCGCTTCCGCCGCGCGAATCGCCTTCAGCAGCGCCTTCGCCTTGTTGACCGTCTCCTCGTATTCCATCTCCGGAACGGAATCGGCGACGATTCCCGCTCCGGCCTGCACATAAGCGCGGCCATTCTTGAAGATGATCGTGCGAATCGTGATGCACGTATCCAGGTTGCCCGAGAAGCCCAGGTAGCCGATCGCCCCCGCATACGCTCCGCGCGCTTCCTTTTCCAGCTCGGCAATGATCTCCATCGCTCTGAGCTTAGGAGCTCCGGATACCGTTCCAGCCGGCAGACAGGAGAGGAAGGCGTCGAAGAAATCCTTGTCCTCGCGAATCTTGCCCGATACGTTCGAGACGATGTGCATGACGTGCGAGTAACGCTCGACTTCCATGTACGAATCGCAGCGGACGGAGCCGAACTCCGACACGCGCCCAAGATCGTTGCGCCCAAGATCGACGAGCATGACGTGCTCCGCTCTCTCCTTCTTGTCGGCCAGCAGCTCTTCTTCGAGCCGCAGATCCTCTTCGGGCGTCTTGCCGCGGGGACGCGTACCTGCGATAGGCCTAGTCTGAACCCGCTCGCCGTTCACCTTGACCAGCAGCTCCGGAGAGGTGCCGACGATCATCTCCTCATCCAGCTTGAGCACGTACATGTACGGCGACGGATTCATCGTGCGAAGCACGCGGTACACTTGCAGCGGATCGACCTCCGTCTCGATGTGGAAGCGCTGGGACAGAACGACCTGGAAGATGTCTCCGGATCGGATATATTCCTTCGCTTGCTCCACGTTCGCGAGAAACTGCTCTTTGGTGACGTTCGATTCGACGCGGCCCAGGTCGGGATCCTGCGGCGGAGCGCCTTTGGCGACGGCCGCCGGCGGGTTGGCCGGCTGCTGCAGGCGGCGAATCAGCTTGTCGATCGAATGGCACGCTTCGGTATAAGCGAGCTCGATGTCCTTCTCGTCCGCCCCGTCCTTCACGTGAACGTTGCCGATCACTTGCACCTGCTGCTTCTGATGGTCGAAGACGATAACCTGATCGCAGAACATGAACTGCATATCGTCCATGACCAGGTCGTCTACCCGATGAGACGGAAGCTTGCGCTCGTAATATTGAAGCAGATCGTAGCCGAAGAAGCCGATCGCTCCCCCCGTGAACGGAGGCAGTCCCGGGAGCTGCGGGCTCCGGTACTGGCCCAGCTTCTCCCGCAGCAGCTTCAAGGGATCATTCGCTTGATACGAACGGGCGACTCCGCCTTCCTCGAGCGTCACTTTGTTTTTCTTAAGCTTCAGCATCAAGAAAGGATCGGTCCCGATGAACGAATATCTCGCCCATTGGATTCCGCCCTCCACGCTCTCCAGCAAGAATGCCCGGCGATCCTGGCTTAATTGCTGAAACACCCGAATCGGGGTCTCGGTGTCCGCCATCAGCTTGCGAACGACCGGGATCACGTTGTAGCTCCCCGCCAGACGAATGACTTCCTGAAGTTCCTGCGCACGATTCTGCTCCATTTTCCTCTTCTCGCTCCCCTCCGAACCGCATTTCCTGCGGCTCGCCGATCCGCTCCCCGCTTCGAGGCGGAGTTCGCGGTATTGCCCGTTCTCTGGTTGTTATGAGACAACAAAAAAAGCACCTCTGAACGATCAGAGATGCTTAAGTCGATAAAGGTTAGGTTTAGGCCGCCTTCGCATTGGAATCGTTGGGATACCGATCCCTGGATTCCGTCCGCACGGCCGTCCTGTCGCCGACTGCCCGCTCCGCACCCGTTAAGGGCTTCAGGGCTCGACGCCTCTACTCGTCTCATCTCGTCTACGCTCTCGACTCTAGCGTAAGTTGTCGTCCCTGTGGCCGACCGTTCCGCTCCAAGTCATATAGTCACTATAGCATCCTGAGGCGCGATCCGTCAACGGGCCGCAGCCAGATCCGGACGAAGCTTGACCGCTTCTCCCAGATACACGTGGCGCATATCCGCTTGCTTCAGGTCCGTATTAACGAGAACCATAAAGCGAATGCACCGCTCCAGGCTTCCTTCCACCGCGATCTCAAGCGAACACATCAGCGGCACGAACTCCCAGCCCTCCAGCTGGCGGATCGACTTCGCCGGGAAGGCGGCGTCGAGATCCTGCGTAACGGTAATCATAATGCCCGCGATGTCCTCCGGCTGAATGCCGTTGACTTCGACGATCGTGTTCAGAAGCGTAACCGATGCGTCTAGAATTTGTTTGCTCTCATTGGCCTCCACCGTAATGGCGCCGCGAATTCCCCTTACGCTCATGACTTTGCGCCCTCCTCTTTAAGCCCTTCGACGATGTCTCGTACCCACTCGACGGGAACGTCGCTGCGAATCTCGACTTCCCCGATCGCCTTCGGAACGACAAACACCATTTTGCCTTCTGCGAACTTCTTGTCGTGCATCATGGCATCCATGATGGAATCGGTAGAATAGTGCGCCGGAAAGCGAACCGGCAGGCCGAACTTGCGGAAGAGACGCTCCGTCTCCGCCGCGATGCCGGAATCGTAGCCGAACTTCTCCGCCAGGCGCGCGGATCCGACCATGCCGATCGAGATCGCTTCGCCGTGAAGCAGCTCGTTGTAGCCCGCGACCGCTTCAAGCGCGTGGCCGATCGTGTGGCCGAGATTCAGGATCGCTCGCAGGTCGTTCTCCCGCTCGTCCCGGGAGACGACGATCGATTTGACCTTGCAGCCTTCGTACAAGGCGTAGCCAAGCGAATCCGAGTCAAGCGCCAGCAGCTGCTCGGAATGGTCGTCGCACCACTTCACGAAGGCTTCGTTCCAGATCAGTCCGTGCTTGATGACTTCCGCGTAGCCTGCCCGCACCTCGCGCAACGGCAAGCTCTTCAGCGTGACCAGATCGTAGAGAACGAATTCCGGCTGGTGGAACGCGCCGATGATGTTCTTCGCGAGGCGGTGATTGACCGCCACCTTGCCGCCGACGCTGCTGTCGTGCGCCAGTATCGTCGTCGGGATCTGCACGAAGCGGATGCCTCGCATATAAGCGGCCGCCACGAAGCCGGCCAGGTCGCCGACGACTCCGCCGCCAAGGGCGATGACCGTCGACTTGCGATCGAGTCCGGCTTCCAGCGCAGCCGTGACGAGGTCGTCGAAGACGGCCAGCGACTTCGACTTCTCGCCGGAAGAGACGACCGCCCTCGTCACCTGATAGCCCGAAGCCCGCAGGGATTCCTCGACCTCCGACGCATAGAGATGCTCAACCGCCGAGTCGGTCACGAGCAGGATCGGCGCCTTGAGCGGGAAGCCGCGCTGTGCGAAGAGGCTTCCCGTCTGTTTAAGCAATCCCGTTCCGATTAGAATCGGGTAGGATCTCTCGCCGAGCTCGACCGTCAGCTCTCGCAATTCCGTCGAAGCTGCCATTAATATTCCGCCACCTGTCTCAGGTAGTTGTCGTAATTCGCGCGAATCTCTTCCATCGAGTCCCCGCCGAACTTCTCGAGGAACGCTTTCGCGACCTCCCAGGCGACGACGCTCTCCATGACGACGCTAGCGGCCGGAACGGCGCAGGCGTCGGAGCGTTCGACTTGAGCCGTGAACGCCTCCTTGGTGTCGATATCAACGCTGCGAAGAGGCTTATACAGCGTCGGGATCGGCTTCATGACGCCGCGGACGATAATCGGCTCGCCGTTCGTCATTCCGCCCTCGAAGCCGCCGAGACGGTTGCTTGCGCGATGGTAGCCTTTCTCCGGCGTATACAGAATTTCGTCGTGCACCTGGGAGCCTGGAAGGTCGGCCGCTTCGAATCCGATGCCGAATTCCACGCCCTTGAACGCGTTGATCGAGACGACCGCTTGCGCGATGCGACCGTCCAGCTTGCGGTCCCATTGCACGTGGCTGCCGAGGCCGACCGGCAAGCCGGTGACGATGCATTCCACCACGCCCCCGATCGAATCACCGTCGGCTTTGGTCTGGTCGATCAGGGCCGTCATCTTCGCTTCGGTCTCCGGATCGGTAACGCGAACCGGAGAGTCCTCGGTTCTGGCGATCAGCTCGTCGATCGGAAGATTAGGAGCCGGCGCCTTGATGCCGCCGATCTTGACGACGTGGCCCGCCACGCGGATCCCGAAGGCGGCGAGCAGCTGGCGAGCGACCGCGCCAACCGCTACGCGCGCCGCCGTCTCGCGAGCGCTGGAGCGTTCCAGCACGTTGCGCAGATCCTTCAATTCGTATTTAATGCCCCCGTTCAGATCCGCGTGGCCCGGACGAGGACGATGGATGCGGCGCTTGGCTTCGTCGCTTCCTTCGATCGGTTCGATGTTCATGACCGAAGTCCAATGCTTCCAGTCGTTGTTGGCGACAACCATCGCGACGGGAGCTCCCGTCGTGCGGCCGTGGCGCACGCCGCCGACGATCTGGGCGGTATCCTTCTCGATCTGCATGCGGCGTCCGCGTCCATGGCCCTTCTGGCGGCGCAGCAGTTGGAAGTTCAAAGCCTCGAAATCAAGCTCGAGGTTGCTAGGCAATCCTTCGATAATGGCGGTAAGCTGTGGTCCGTGAGTCTCTCCTGCGGTCAAATAACGTAAACTCAATTGAGGGTCCTCCCTTATCTAATTGCAGAACGCTTTATCGCTTCAACCCAATAACGTATGTCTCATTATAGTACAGCCTTAAAGGTTTTGACAAGAAAACAGCCCGTCAGCTTCTGACGGACTGTTTCGAGAGGGCCGGTTTGGAATCGGATGCCGTATCGCGTACGAAGCCTAGCAGATCGACGTTGTCGAGTCCAAGGATTTGCGCGCATTCGTGCGAGGAGATGAATCCGCGCCTGTAAGCGGCAATCACTTTGCGCTTGTCCATGGAGATCCTCCATAAGGGAATAGGTATCTCTAGTATCGCGCTCCATCGCTAATCTCATACCGTGCGGCGATAGAAAAACGTATCCGCCGTCTCGAGTCCGTACTGGCCAGGCGAGAAAATCTGTTCCGTGCTGCCGACGAACAGCAGGCCGCCCGGCTTAAGAGCGCGAGCGAACTTGCCATAGAGCAGCTGCTTCGCATCCTCCGTGAAGTAGATCATCACGTTCCGGCAAACAATCAAGTCGAACTGCTCGCCGAACGGATCGGTCAGCAGATTCTGCTTCTGGTAGCGGATCGCCCGCTTCAACTTATCGTCGACCAGAAACGCTCCGTCCGATTTGCGGAAATATTTCGTTTGAAAATCGGGAGGGACGTCGCGAAGCGACCTCTCCAGATAGGAGCCGATCTTCGCCTTCGCTATCACGCCCTCGTCCAGATCGGTAGCGAGAATCTTGGACGAGGAAAGCGCGCCGAGCTTGTCCAGAATCATCGCGATCGTATACGGCTCTTCTCCCGTCGAACAAGCCGCGCTCCAAACGTTGAGCGAAGGGGACTGCTTCAGCATCGCGGGGAAAAACTTATCCATGAGCAGCTGCCAGCGGTTCGGATTGCGCCAGAACTCGGATACGTTGATGGTCATGCGATCCAGGAATTCGTTCATCAGCTTCGTATTCGACGAGATCGCCTCGTAATACTTGGCGAAGCTCGGGAAACCGTGCTTCATGCGAAGCGTCGTCAGACGCCGGCGCATCTGCGTCTCCTTGTACTGGGACAGATCGATCGCCGTCGACCGTTTGATATTCGCGATGAATCTGGCGAAATCCTCGTCTTCCGCCGACAATCCCGTCACGCGGCTTGCTCCTTGCTCCGTCATGGCTTCTCCCTCTCCTCTACGCTGCCGAAATGCCTATGATTAAATCCAGACTTGAATGACTTTATCGTAGCTTACGAGCTCGGACTCTTGGAAGAAAATGCCGATCTCCCGTTCGGCGCTCTCCACCGAATCGGACCCATGGATCAGGTTATAGTTCGTATGCAGCGCATAATCGCCGCGAATCGTGCCCGGCGCGGCTTCCAGCCCATTCGTCTTGCCGATCAGCTGTCTTGCGGCCGAAACGGCCTGATCCCCTTGCCATACCATGGCGAATACGGGACCGGACGTGATGAAGGTCATCAACCGGTTATAGAAGTCCTTGCCCTCATGTTCCGCGTAGTGCCGCTTGGCCTGCTCGTCCGTAACCCGCATGAGCTTCGCGCCGACGAGCGTAAGGCCTTTGCGCTCCAGCCTGCCGACGATTTCTCCGATCAGCCCGCGCTGAACGCCGTCCGGCTTAACCATGAGATAGGTTCGTTCCATCCCAAGACCTCCTTCTGATTCCGTAATGTTCTTATTTTACCACAATCAGTAGCTTCTCTGCGCCACAAACTTGGCAATCTCGGCCAGATTCCGCTTGGCCGGAATATTCGGCAGATGATCGAGCTCTCCGAGCGCTTTGGCGATGTAGCGATCCGCCAGCTTCTCCGATTCGCGGATTCCGGCGCTCGATCGAACGAGCTTGACGGCCGCCGCCGAAGAGACCTCTCCGGCGTCCGCCGCCCGAATGATTGCGATCTCTTGGAGAAGCGGCTCCCTAAGCTTCTCCTCTTGCAGAGCGAAGAGAACGGGCAGCGTGATGTTGCCCTGGCGCAGGTCGCTTCCCGGCGGCTTGCCGATCGCTTTCTCGGTTCCGCACAGATCGAGCAGGTCGTCCGTAATCTGGAACGCCATGCCTACCTGGTAACCGAAGCGGTACAAAGCGTTGCTCACCCGATCCGGAGCCCCGGCGGCGATCGCGCCTAGCTGGCAGCTGATCGCGATCAGGAGGGCCGTCTTGCGGCGAATACGCAGCAGATAGTTGCGAGTGCTCTGCTCGGTGTTGAAGAAGTCGCGAATCTGCTCCATCTCCCCGATGCACATCTGAACGATGGCGCCGGACAAAATGCGGTGGATTCGAGCATCCTCCAATTGCCCTGCGACGACAAGCGCTTTGCCATGTATGTAATCCCCGGTGAACATCGCGATCCGATTGTCCCACTTCGCCTTGACCGTCGGCTGTCCGCGTCTCGTGTTCGCATCGTCGATGACATCATCGTGAACGAGCGAAGCCATATGGATCAATTCAAGAGGAACCGCGACTTTCTTCAAGCGATCCAGCGAGTAATCGCCGAACTTGCCGGCGAGCAGAACGAAGACGGGACGCAGTCGCTTGCCCCCTGCCTTCAGAAGATGCTTGGCCGATTCGTCCAGCAGCTCCAGCTCGGAGGAGACGCTGTCGGCCAGAGAGTCTTCAATCGATTGAAGTTCTGATTTAAGGGATGCGTACAGCTTTAATAAATTCATAGGTTCACCTTCGGTAACGAGGATAGCGTGCTCTATGCGTGAATGGAATCCGACCAGCGCTCCATAAGTACGGGGGCGTCCATCAAGCCCAGCTCGAGGGCATATTGGAAGTAAAGCGACAGCCCCGCTTGCTCCCGGGCGCCGAAGCCATGGCTCAAGCCATCGAAGTAGCCTTGCCAATACGATGGAGTTCCGCCGATGCGGCGCACGGCTTCGCGAATGATCGGCTCTCTGTCGGAGGCATTGCGCCGCTTGCAGACCGAGAGCTCCCGATAGATCGAAGCGATCGCTTCCGGCCGGAGCTTCGCGGCGTCTCTGCGCACCGCCCAGACGGCGAACGTCATGCCAAGGCCGGTCCATGCGTTCCATAGCTCTCCCAAGTCAAGCACGCGGTAGCCGTGATCCTCCCACGAGGCGCGAATCGCATGATCCCCGATCAGCAGCGCGGCATCGGCCTTCTCCAGCATCGCTTCCAGGTTCGGCTCCGCCACTTCGTATTCCGGTTGACCGCCGAAGAACTTCTCCATGACGATCTTCAGCAGATTGACCGTCGTCGCGGAAGTCGAAGCCAGCATGATCTTGCCGAATCGGACTTTCTCAAGCGGCGACTTCAGAAAGAGCAGCAGCGATTGAACGGTGCCTGACGCGCTGACGGACAAGTCCGGCAGCAGCAGGTATTGATCGCTGTTCAATCCATAAGCGAACGAAGAGACGGCGGCGACGTCGATCTCTCCGTCTCTCAGCTTGCGGTTGAGCTCGGCCGGCATCCCATAGACGATCTCGGCCTCGCAATCCAAGCGGGTCTCGTCAAAACCGTGGAAGATCGGCCATACGTTCGTGTAATCGATTCTCCCGATCCGAAGCGGACGGGATTCTAATGTTGTCATTGGCTTTCTCCCCACCTTCTGAATAATCGGTGCGGAACGTTCATTCCATCCATAATCTTGCCGACGACGAAATCGACGGCGTCCTCCAGCGTCTGAGGACCGTAATAGAAGGCCGGCATTGCCGGGATGATCCTGACGCCAAGCCGAGCGAGCTTGAGCAGATTCTCCAGATGGATCGCGCTCAGAGGCGTCTCGCGCGGCACCAACAAGAGCGGTCGGCCTTCCTTCAATGCCACATCCGCCGCGCGCGTCAGCAGATTATCCGCCGTGCCGTGGGCGATCGCGGACAGCGAGCCCATCGAGCATGGAACGACGACCATTCCCTCGCACCGGAAGGAGCCGCTCGCAATGGCGGCCCCGATATCGCCATTCGGGTAATAGCGCAGGAGCGATTCCTCTCCCAAACCCAAGCCCAACCCCGTCTTCAACGCTTCCTGCCGTCTAGCGGCGTCCCATCCCAGCTCTTCCTTCAGGACGCGCCAGCCGGCATCGCTTACGACCAGATGAACCTCGACTCCGGCGGCCAGAAGCTCCTTGCACAGCTTGACTCCGTAGATAGCCCCGCTAGCCCCCGTCCAGCCGACGACCCACCTCCGAGGCTCTTTGCCTTGTTCCGTTACCACGATCTCACCAGCACAAGATCGATAAAGGTAAAGACGAAGACGACCGAGCTGAGAACCCCGTTCATCGTGAAGAACGCGGCCTGCAGCTTGCTCAAGTCTTCGGGGGTCACCAGCCGGTGTTCATAGAACAGGAGCCCTGCGGAGATCACGGTTCCGATCAGATACCACCAGCTCAGATCGGTAAGCGCAAGCAGCGCGACGAACCCGATGATGGTCAGGAAGTGGAAGGCGCGGGCGATCCGAAGAGCCCCGGCGACTCCGAAGCGGGCGGGAATCGAGTTGAGCCCTTCCTTGCGGTCAACGTCGATATCCTGGCAAGAATAGATCACATCGAAGCCGGCCGTCCACAAGGCGACGGTGGCAAACAGCACGAGCGCCGGAAGCGAGATCGTTCCGGTCACGGCAACCCAGCCCCCCAGAGGAGCAAGGCCTAACGTAATCCCGAGAAACACGTGGCACAGCCAGGTGAAGCGCTTGGTATAAGAATAGAAGACCGTGAAGAATACCGCGATCGGAAGCAGCTTCATCGCTAAGCTGTTGAGCTGCGAAGCCGCCCAGAATAAGAGGACGAACGAAACAACAATGAAGAGAACGACCTCTCCCGCCTTCAGCAGTCCGGCGGGAATCGCTCTCTTCTCCGTGCGGGGATTGCGGGCGTCGATCGCCCGGTCAATGACGCGATTGAGGCCCATTGCGGCGCTGCGCGCGCCGACCATCGCCATGAGAATCCAGCCGCACTGCGCCCAGCTCGGCAGCTGGTGGTTCTCGGTAACCGCCCCTAAGATCGTCCCGACGTAAGCGAAGGGCAAAGCAAAGATCGTATGTTCGAACTTAATCATTTCGAGAAAGATTTTGATTTTGCGAATCATGATTCCATTGTCCCTTTCGTTCCGACGTGCAGCGCCGCCACGCCGCCTGTCAGCGGATAAGCGCGAACGTTGCGCAGGCCCGCCTCCCGGAACATCTCCGCAAGCTGCTGAAGATCAGGGAAGTTCACGAGAGATTCCGGTAGCCATCGGTACTGCTCATAGCTTTTTACGAACCATTTGCCCAAGAGGGGCATGATCTTCGAGAAGTACAAGTTAAAGAAGAACTTGAACGGCTGCCAGCTCGGCTTCGAGCATTCGAGGCAGACGACCTTGCCGCCCGGCTTCACGACGCGCTCCATCTCTCTCAACACCTGGCGAATGTCCGGAACGTTGCGCAGGCCGAAACCGATCGTCACGTAATCGAAAGTGTTGTCCGGAAACGGCAGCTCCATCGCGTTGCCTTGCACGAGCTCGATCTTCTTGTCGAGGTCAAGCTTCTTCAGCTTGTTTCTGCCGATCTCCAGCATGTTATGGCTGAAATCGAGACCGACAACCTGCCCGCTGTCGCTGGCCTTGGCCAGGTCGATCGTCCAGTCGCAAGTGCCGCAGCACAAGTCGAGCGCGCTTTCGCCCGGCTTCAAATCCATCTTGCGCATCGTAAATCGGCGCCACGCCTTATGCCTGCGGAAGCTGATAATGTCGTTCATCATGTCATACTTCGGCGCAATGCTCTCGAATACGGAATGCACGTGGCTCTTATCGGAGTTGGAACTCATCATCTACCGTCACCCCAGCTCTTTAATTCCTGCAGCGGGAACGGGTCCCAGCCATGTCATGAAAGGCTCCATCAGCTGCTGCAGCTCCTTCGCCAACTTGTCCGAGGGCAGCTTCTGAATCGTCTGCAGCAGCTGGTTAACCGCTTGCTGCAGAAGATCTCCCAGCTTCTCCGCAACGGAATACTTCGCGAGGAGCTGCGCCTTAACGCTCGGATCCGCGTGTTCATCCACGATCGTGCGCTTATCCTCTTCATTGCCCTCTTGAAGAATGTGCCAGATTCCCCAGCCGCGCGTCGAAGCGCTCGGCTTATCCGCGCTAGCCAGCTCCTGAACGAGCAGCTCGCATCGCGTGAAGCGCTCGATCATCTCCGGCCACATTCTTTGGTACAATCCGCTCATCAGATGAGTAAAAGACAGGAACAGGCCGGATTTGATCTCCGAGCCATGGCGCAGGTATTCCTCCGCGTTCAGCTTCATCTGCTTCATCTTGGAATAGAAAAGTACCTTCACCCGGTTCAGGTCGCAGATCGCCTCTCCCATTCGCCTTACCATATCGATCTGTCCGGCTTGGGACAGAAGATGATAGAAGCGTCCGCTGAAATAGTCTCCGGCAAGCACTTTCATCTGACGGGATCGCATGACTTTCATACCGCCGCTGGAACCGCCGGTCTCATTGTCGACTTGATCGTGAATGTCCAGCCCCATCTGGACGAGAGAGGTGACTACCGCGAGGAGATCCTTGTGCGTGACTGCCGCGGGCTGGTGAGCGAGCATCGCGTGAAGCAGCCGGATCCTTCCTTCCGGCATCTCCGGAACGTCCGTATGAAGGGTTATCATATCATAGTCCATGTACTTCTGGGCCATTTGTGCCAAATGGTTACGTGTCATTATTCAGCCTCCGAGCAATAAACGAGCGCACCGGTCCGTTTGCATGGCAACAATTATACCATATCCGTACGTTGTCCGCATAAATGTCTTGTTCTTTTCATTATTTCGCAAAATCTCTCTTCCAACCCTCGCCAGCGCGGGTCCATTCAGCCCTTAATTTACCCGCCCATTCCGGTTCCATCGAGCGAATGGGCCGCTGCAGCAGAACGAGATTCTCGACGTCCCAGTCCCTCGCCCGCGTATCCGCGGACAGCAGCATGGTTTTCTTGCCTTGCGAATCCTCGAACACTCGAATCAATAGCTGCCGAACATTATGTACTTTGACGAAGCAGAGATCGACGAGGGATGCCGCGTCTTCCCAGATTGCGAGACGGGCGCCGCGCCCTTCCCCCGCCGTCAAATCGACCGTCAGAATGCCGTTCTCCCAAGTCAGCCTGCTCAGCTTCGATTCCAGCCTCAGTCCCGCGAACGCGTCAACCATGCTCTCCTTGGTCATCGTCTGCACCGACATCGGCGCGAAGACGGCCGGCGCCGGACGATGCGCTTCCATCTGCCCTCCGAGCTTGGACAGCTGCGCGAGCAGGAGCACGGCCAGCATGCTGACAGACGCGAGCAGCAAGCCCGCTTTCGCTCTTCCCATCGCTATCCCGCCTTATCTTCTTTGCCCTCTCTATATCAGTGTACAAAGAAAAAAGGCAGGCTATGCCATCGCCTGTCCTCCTTGGGAACTCCGCTTGTCAATTGCCTGTCAGTCGTCGGTCTCGACCGTGCCGTACTTCGTCAGGATCGTCGCCTTGCCTCTCACCTTGATCGCCGAAGTCTTCTCGGTGAACTGGGCGATCATCACCTCTCCGCGGTCCAACTTCTCCGTATGGTGGAAGCGGGTGTCGCTGCCGCGCGTGAGCCCGATCACGTTCACTCCGTTGTCTTTCGCTTTAATGACGATATACTCTCCGTTATAAGGCAAATCTTCCATCTTGTCGTCCACCTCCCTGCTATCTCCACTATGAATGAAGCGGCGCCTGACTGTCAATGGAAAGGGCTGCTCCACTTAGGTTCATCGACCTTAATGGAACAGCCCCTTCTGTCGGGAACGGCCTGCTAAGAGGTCCGTTATGCTTATGTAATGGTCGGAGTAGCGGGATTCGAACCCACGGCCTCATCCACCCCAAGGATGCGCGCTACCAGGCTGCGCTATACCCCGAAACAAAGTTCGAAAGTGATTATAGCATAGGCTGGAAGAACTTCGCAATCCTTGTTTCCTCACATTACAAAGCAAATGTCAGGCTTTATTTAATGCCTTCCTTCAGCGCCTTGCCCGGCTTGAAAGCCGGAATCTTGCCGGCCGGGATCTCGATCTCAACCCCTGTTTGAGGATTGCGGCCTTTGCGCGCGGAGCGCTCTCTCACTTCAAAGTTGCCGAAGCCGACGAGTTGAACCTTGTCCCCGTTCTGCAGAGCTTCGGAAATAACGTCAAAGACGGCATCAACCGCTTGGGTCGCATCCTTCTTGGACAGATCCGTCAATTCGGATACTTTGGCGATCAATTCAGTCTTGTTCATGACATTCACCTCCCTGGGTGGAAACTGGCGTGTTAACTGTTTAACCGTTTCAACAGAAATTATACACAGAGAGGGCTTGCCGTTTCAAGCGGGGCCGGGGATTCCGCCCCTCGCGAACCGGAATCAAGACGTTTTTTTGCGATGGCTGTTCATGAAAGTAACGGCAAGCGCGAGAACGAGCACTCCTCCCTTGACGATATCGTTCACGTAATACTGGGCGTGAAGCATCGTCAAGCCGTTGACAAGAACCCCGATCAGCACGGCGCCGAAGAAGGTTCCGATCACGTTGGGCCGTCCCGCGCCGAGCACGGAATAACCGACGAACACCGAGGCAACAGCCTCCATCAACAGCGGCGAACCGGCATCCACCTGGCCGGAGCCGACGCGCGCCGCGAAGATAATGCCGCCGATCGCCGCCATGACTCCGGAAGCGATGTAGGCGTAGGTGCGAACGCGTTTGACTTTAAGGCCCGACAGACGAGCCGCTTCTTCGTTCCCGCCGGTCATGATCATCTGGCGGCCCCAACGAGTGTTCTTGAAGAACAAATGAGTCGCAATGACGGCGATCAGCATCAGAATGACGGGGAACGGCACGCCGAGCAGCTTGCCTTGCCCGATCCAGAGGAATTTCTCGTAGAAGGCGCCCGGCGCCGTCGATCCGTCCGACATCGGCATGTTGTTATAGACCGCGTAGCCCTTCGTGTAAGTCTTGTGCACGCCGCTGATGATGTACATGACGGCCAGCGTGGCCAGCATGTCGGGAATCCGGATCTTGACGATCAAGAACGAGTTGATCAGACCGACGAGAGCTCCCACGACCAGCGGAACGATGATCACGACGATCAGAGGCATCTCGAACCAGACCATCATCGTAGCCGTCACCACCGTTGACAGCGACACGGTAGAGCCGACGGAGAGATCGAAGCCGTCGACCGTCAGCGAGATCGTCACGCCAAGAGCGACGAACGTCACGATGGAGATGGAACGAAGAATATCGGTCAGGTTGTTGTACGTGAAGAAATACTGGCTGTACAGGGAGAAGAACAAAATAACGGCCCCGATAAAAATGAGAGCTCCATACTTATATGTGAACTGCATCAACTTATTCAAGCTAATTCCTCCTGTCCGGCGCTAGCGTAGTATAACAGATTCTCCTGCGTGGCATCGCCGCGAAGGAATTGTTTGACGATTCGGCCGTCGCACATGACGAGAATGCGGTCGGCAAGGCCGAGAGCTTCGGTGAATTCGCAGGTCAAATACAGAATGCCCTTCCCCTGCTCCGCAAGCTCCCCGATGATGGAGAAAATGTCGCGTTTGGCCCCGATATCGACGCCTTTGGTCGGCTCGTCGAGCACGAATACGTCTGCGTTCGTGTTGAGCCACTTGCCGATGGCGACCTTCTGCTGGTTGCCGCCGCTAAGGAAGCCGGTCAGCTGATTGGAGGAAGACGTCTTGATCCCCAGCTTCCCGATGACGCCCGCGGCATTGTCCTTCTCCCTCGTCCCGGAGAGAAAGCCCCAGCTGCTGAGCTTGCCCAGAATCGGTACGCTCAGGTTATGAAGAACCGACTCCCCGACGAGAATGCCTTCCTTGCGCCGTTCTTCCGGAACGAGAACGATGCCGGAATCGACGGCGCTTGCGGGAGCTTTCAAGTTCGCTCTCCTGCCGGCGATCGTCACCGTTCCGCGATCGGCTTTGTCCGCTCCGAAGAGCAAGCGGGACAGCTCGGTCTTTCCGGCCCCGACAAGGCCGACGACCGCAACGATCTCCCCCCGCCGCACCTCGAGATCGACGCCTCTTACGCGAGAGCCGAGCGCCAGGTCCTTGGCGGACAGCACGACCTCTCCGATCGGAACTTCCCGCTTCGGGTATTCGTCGTCCAGGCTTCTTCCGAGCATCGCCTGAATGATGTCGGAGGTATCGATGGCAGAGGTCGGCTCGGTCAGTATCATCCGGCCGTCGCGCATGACGGTTGCCCGGTCGCAGATCTGGAACACTTCATGCAGCCGGTGCGAGATGAACACGAGGCCGATTCCGGAGCTCTTCAGCTTGTCCATAATCCGGAACAGCTGCTCGGTTTCTTCAATGCTAAGGGGCGCGGTCGGTTCGTCGAAAACAACGACCTTCGCTTCGTTGGCCATCACGCGAGCGATCAGCACCATCTGCTTCTCCGCAAGCGTCAAGTCCGCCGCTTTCTTGCGAACGGGAACGCTAAGCCCAAGATCCGCGATCAGCTTCTCCGCTTCTTCGTAGAGATGGCCCCACTTCACCCATGCCCGATGCTTCGCCGTCGCAAGACGATCCAGGAAGATATTCTCCGCAACCGACAGCTGCGCGACAAGCGAGGTGTCCACTTCCTGATAGACGCAATGGATGCCGGCTTCTTTCGCATCGGCGGGAGATCGCAGCGCCAGCTCCCGGCCTTCGATGCGAACCGATCCTTCGTCGGCTTCGTAAGCTCCGGACAATATCTTCATCAACGTGCTTTTGCCCGCGCCGTTGGCGCCGAGCAGCGCATGAATCTCTCCTGCGCGAACCGTGAATTCCGCATCGTGCAGCGCTTTGACGCCGGAGAACGATTTATTGATTCCCGACATCTCGAGCAATGCCTTCTTTTCCATTCGCAAGATCACGTCCTTTGTTGGCAGATTGCTATAGACAGCAGGAAACGGCGCGGTTATAAGCCCGCGCCGTAACCCAACCGCCGAATCGAATTTCCTGCTTACTTCGCTCCGACAGCCGCTTCAAGTGCTTTCAGGTAATCCGTGTTGCCTTGGTCGCTCTCGCCCCAGCCGGGAACGTATTGAGACAGGTCGGCCGTCGTTACTTTCTTGTCCGTCGGCAGAGCGTCGCGGCTTACGTAGACGGAGTCGATCTGTACGGCAGGCTCGACCGCGTCGCCGTGCAGCGCTTGATACAAGTAACGGACATGAACCGTACCGATCGTCGTCGGGTCAACCGCCGCGGAGGCGATCCATGGGCTCGTCGCGTCTTGGATCATCGTCAGATCCTCGTCGCTCATGTCGATGCCGTATACCTTGATCTCGTCGCGGCCCGCTTGCTTGATCGCGTTGGCAGCGCCCTTCGCGAATTCGTCCCAAGCCGCCCATACCGCCGTGATGCTGCCTTTCTCCGGGTATTGCTTCAGGATGGCTTCCATCTTCGTCTGAGCGTCCAATTGCGGGTTGCTCGCGTCGCCGAAGGAAGTGATCTCCTTGATGTCCGGGTACTTCGCTTGGAAGGCGGCGTAGGATTCTTGGCGGCGTTCCATCGGCGCGAAGCCGGCTACCCATACCTTAACGATATTGCCCTTGCCGCCGGCATCCTTAGCGAGCTGCTCGAGCGTCTGCTCCGCCATTTTCTGGTCGTTCTGCGACAGGTCCGTTACGCCGTCGATGCCGAGCGCGGCGTCGAAAGCGACAACCGGGATGCCGGCTTGCTTCGCTCTGTTGACGCCCGCCGTCAACGCAGCGGCGTTGCCGTGGTCGATCAGGATGCCGTCGAACTTCTGATTAATAGCCGCATCCAGGTTGGAGGACATCTTGCTCAGATCGTTCTCGGAAGCGAACACCGTTACCTTGCCGCCGTACTTCTCGACTTGCTTCTTGACGCCGTCGATGTATTGAGCGGAGAACGTGCCCGTGTTGAATTGCATAACCAAAGCGATCTTCTTGCCCTTCAGGGCTTCCACGGAAGGATCCGCGGATGCGGCCGGCGAAGCCGATTCGGTCGAAGTAGCGGACGCCGACGGCGAAGCGGATTCGCTCGCCGATCCGTTATTGTTGTTCTTGTTGCCGCAAGCGCTCAGTACCAGCACCAATGCCATCGCCAGCGTAAACAAGACTCCCCATTTTCTCTGTCTAATCATTTCTGTTGCCTCCTAATCTTAAATGCTTGCCTATTAAGCTTAAAGTTAATATAAACCTACATAACCAACTATGTCAATTGGATTTATATAATTTAATCGATTTACCGCGCCAAAGTACATTGTAGGATAAAAGTGTCGAAATCACAATTGTTTTGTCGAATTGACTTTTGCGTTTAGCTTCCTCTATCATTTCGGTTGGTTTGCCAGTACACGAAATTCTCGCTTAGTCTTGAATTTATCGCTCCCCGTGCATGCTAGATTTCATCGCCTTTATTGAACTGAACCCTAGAACGAATAGCGATCCCCAGATCAGGTATGGACCAATACTGAATAGCCCAAGGACAGAAAATCCCGTGCTAAGAATGCCAATGAAGACACAGGTTTTCCAAAGTCCTTTCTTCATAAGGCCCCAGGTAATCAGGAAGAACGCCGCGAAGAGGAGACCATGCCTTAGCTCGATCGCGCCATTATGGTACTCGCTAGTTCCCGCTCCGTGCCCATTGGCTTGAAGCCCTCCTTCAATCGCAAGCCAAACCGCGCCGGCCAGTCCAAACAGGTTTCCGATCGTTTCCGCCCGCTTCATTATACCGCCCCCTGAACGTTCGATTTCGCTCTCCTCCAACATTCCCCTGCCTGTTTGTGAACTCAAACATCAAAAAAATAGGAATGCCCCTGAGCAAGCATTCGCTTGCCCAGGAAACATTCCTATCATGACTTAGAGCTCATGACTTAGAGGATGATAGCGATCAAGCCGCCGGAGCCTTCGTTGATGATGCGTCCGAGCGTTTCCTGCAGCTTGTAGCGGGCATTGTCCGGCATCATCGCGATCTTGCCCTGGATGCCCTCCCGCACGATCGAATGGAGCGACCGGCCGAAAATATCGGACTCCCAAATCTTGATCGGATCCTTCTCGAAGTCCTGCATGAGGTAGCGGACGAGCTCCTCGCTCTGCTTCTCCGTTCCGATGATCGGAGCGAACTCGGACTCCACGTCTACACGGATCATATGGATCGACGGAGCCGTCGCCTTGAGCCGGACGCCGAACCGGGAGCCTTGGCGGATCAGCTCCGGTTCGTCGAGCACCATCTCCGTCAGGGATGGCGCCGCGACGCCGTAGCCGGTCGTCTTGACCATCTCGAGAGCTTCCGCGAAGCGATCGTACTCCCGTTTCGCATGAGCGAACTCCTGCATCATCTGCAGCAGATGATCCTTGCCGCGAATCTCCGTCCCGACGACCTCCTGCAGAATCCGGTCGTACAGCTCATCCGGAGCGTACAGGTCGATCTCGGCGACGCCTTGCCCCATATTCATGCCGCTAAGCCCGGCTCTCGCGATGAATTCGTATTCGAGGAAGTTCGAGACCACGCGATCGACGTCTCTCAGGCGGCGAATATCCTTCACCGTATCCCTAACCGAGTTCTCGTAGCTGGAACGCAGCCAGTGGCGTTCGTTCAGCACCATGACCCAGCTCGGGAGATTGACGTTGACTTCGTGAACAGGGAACTCGTAGAGCACCTCGCGCAGCACGCTCATGACTTCTTCTTCGCCCATTGTCGCCACGCTGAGCGCGATGACCGGGATGTCGTATTTCGCGGCGAGATCGTTGCGCAGCGCCAGCGTCTCTTCGGCGCGCGGGCGAGTCGAGTTGACGATCAGCACGAACGGCTTGCCGACTTCCTTCAGCTCCTGAATGACTCTCTCCTCGGCGACGACGTAAGCGCTGCGCGGAATCTCCGCGATCGTGCCGTCCGTCGTCACGACGACCCCGAGCGTCGAATGCTCTTGAATGACTTTGCGGGTGCCGATCTCGGCCGCTTCCTGGAACGGAATCGCGTCCTCGAACCAAGGAGTCGAAATCATTCGGGGACCGTTCTCGTCCTCGTAGCCCTTGGCGCCTTCCACGGCGTAGCCGACGCAGTCGACCAGCCGCACGTTGACTTCCAGGCCTTCCGACACCTTGATCTGCACGGCATTATTGGGCACGAACTTCGGTTCCGTCGTCATGATCGTACGACCTGCCGCGCTCTGCGGCAGCTCATCGATTGCACGAATCCGGTCGGACTCATGAGCAATATTTGGCAGTACAACGGTTTCGACGAACCGCTTGATGAAGGTCGATTTGCCCGTCCGGACGGCGCCGACGACCCCGAGGTAGATATCACCGCCCGTGCGTTCGGCGATATCCTTGAAAATGTCCACTTTTTCCAATGAGATTCCCTCCCCTTCGTAATCGCGAAGCCTGCGTGGTCCGTCAGCGCGACGGAACTCGTACACGAACTTGGACTGCTATCATTCTATGACCGATTGAACGGATTATGACGCAGCCTAATAAATATGTTAGAGATTGTCCCTAACCCTCCGCGCGCCTCCATACCCCAAGAGCATATGAGAGATCTTTCTCCCATATGTCGCATAAAACAAATAACCGCCCATCTCCCTAGGAGATGAGCGGTTCGTTTGCTCAGGATACGACGGCGAGCGGCTGCTCGTCCTTCCAACGATATTCGGGCGCCTTCACCGGCACGTAATAGGATTCGTCTACGAGATAGCTTCGCAGATCCGCGTCTGCCGCCGGAGCCGCGCCGGCCTTGCCGATGGCGGTTGCGATATCGAGCGCATAATCCAGGTAGACCTCTCCTTTCTCGTCGACCATGTAATCCAAGCTTTGTCCCGAGTACATGCTCTTCACCGCGTCGAGCTTGGAGCCCAGCTCATCCGCATCGAGCGCCCAGAAGCCGGGATAACGCTCCTCTCCGGCCGGAATTTCTCCGCCGTGCGAATCCATGTAAGCGTCGACCTTTCGCTGCACGTCGACCGCCTTCTGGTAGACGACAATGTCGAGCAGCTTGACCTCCGGATCCGTCTCTTCGTTCAGCAGCAGGAATTGATCCTTCCCGCCGTTCTCGAAGGCTGCCTTCGGAATGCTGCCCAGATAATCCATCCGCTTCAGCTTGGCGAGATCGATCTTGAACTTCTCGTACCTCGGAACGCTCTCATCCGCGCTGACGATAGGAAGCAGGCCCGTTCCCTGCTGGAATTGATCCACGGCGTCCTGAACCGTCAAGACCGCCTGCCGGGCGGACGAGCTGTTGCCGGGAGTTTGCTCCTCCGGATACATGCAGCCCGATAATGTCAGCGCGGCCGACGCCATTACCGCGATGGCGGCGGATATTCTTTTCGCTTTTGCTCCTGCGATCGTCTTCAACCCCATCTTCCCTCCGCGTTCACCACAAATCTTCTTCCGCTTGCTCCGCGAGCCTGCGCCTTATGGCCGCCTTAAGCGGATCCTCGGGCACCGTCACGACGACGTCTCCGCGAACCTTCGCCTGGCAAGAGAGCCTCGTTCCGTTCTCCAGAAGCGTCCCCAGCTTGCGCTGCTCCTGAACCGTCGGAACGCTTAGCCGCGTCGCGCAGTCTTCATCGACGTGAACCTTGCACATCAAGCATCCCGCAACTCCGCCGCAGCGGGTTCGAACCGCCACGTTCGCTTTGCGCGAAGCTTCCAGCAGCGATATGCCGGGCCTAACCGTTATGGTTCGATTATCGGGAAGGAAAGTCACTTTGCACGAACCTGCCGTTGCCATGGCCGCCTTCCCTCCGTTCTTCTCGCCGATCAGAAATACGTTTTATTTCTTGCTTCCAGCGTGCCTTCTCGCTCGATCACCGCTTGGCAGCCGAGCCGATAACCTTGCTCCAATTCTTCTTCCCCGAGACGATCCCATTCCGCGTCCGTGACCTCCGCGAGCAGATCCGCTCCAACCGCGACGATGCAACGGCATCTGGCGCACGTTCCCCTGGAGCAATTGAACTGCCAATCGACGCCCGCTTCCTTCGCCAGGTTAAGCAGACTTATGCCGGTTCGCGGCTCCACGACTGCGGTGCGGGTTCTTCCGATTAAAGTAATCATAGCTGCTTCCCCCGAAGTATGTATGGCTTATACGATAGCAACAAGCCCGCAGATCATGCCGGATAGCAGGAGAACGAAGGCGATCAACGACAGGGACATCCGAATGAAGCCCCTCGTCTTCGCTCTAGCGAACATTACGAGCACCGCCGCCAGCACCATCAAGCCGATCCCGACAAACGAGACCCACATTTTCATCATCGGATCCATATTGTTGGCTTCTATCCCTTCTACGTCCACCCATTTAAAAAATCCTGAATATTATACCATTTTCGCCAAGCGAATAAAAGAAAACCCCGTCGACGTTTGACGCCAACGAGGTTTAACGAGCAGGCCGGAAGCAGCAGCTCGGACTACTTCTTCAACATCATCTTCATGAGGCCTTCCAAGCTATCCATGTTCATGCCGCTCTTCTTCACGGCCCCGACGATCTCCTTCACCGTATCCTCCGAGACAGGAACTCCTGCCATCGTCGATACCTGCTTGATCAATTGGCGGATTTGCGTCTCGCTCTGCAGCGTGCTGGGCGTTACGCCTCCCGCGATTTTTTTGATCGAGTTCTCGGTGATGTTCTTGCCTGTTTTTTTGTTGACCGCGCCGAGTATATCCTTGGATACTTTCTTGTCCATGTTCGCCCTCCTCCGCAATCCTGCCATGTATCCTATGAAGGGAAGGGGTAAACGGTGTAGGCTGTCAGCCTAGGATCAAGACGTCTCCTATAAGGATAAATTCTCGTACTCGTGCGTGCGGACGCGCCCCATAAGGGCTCCTACCGCTTTGGAAGGTTCTTTGCCTTCGAACAGAACCTTGTAGAGCTGCTGGGTAATCGGCATCTCGACGGAGTGAATCTCGGACAGGCGCTTTGCCGCTTTGGTGGTGCGCACTCCCTCGACGACCATCCCCATCTTCTCGAGCACTTCATCCAGAGCCAGCCCTTGCGCCAGCATGGAACCGGCGCGCCAGTTGCGGCTGTGCTGGCTCGTGCAGGTGGCGATCAAATCGCCGATCCCCGCGAGTCCCGAGAAGGTCATCGGGTTCGCGCCCATCGCCTTGCCCAGCCTTGCGATCTCGGCTAATCCGCGGGTAATGAGAGCGGCCCTGGCGTTATCCCCGAAGCCGAGCCCATCGGACAGCCCCGCTCCGAGCGCGATGATGTTCTTGATCGCGCCGGCGGTCTCCACCCCGATAATATCGGAATTCGTATAGACGCGGAAGTAGGAATCGTTCATGAACAGATCCTGAGCCGCTTCCGCGCACTCCAGACGGCTTGACGAGACGACGACGGTAGTCGGCAGACGATAGATGACTTCCTCCGCGTGGCTGGGACCGGAGAGATCGACGATCTCTTCCTCCGGGCGACCTAGTTCTTCCGACAGGACGATCGACATTCTTTTAAGGGTTTCGGTCTCGAAGCCTTTGGTGGCATGAATCACGAGAGAATCCTGGCGCAGGTGCGGCTTGGCGGCTCGCGCCACATCTCTTATAGCCGATGAAGGCGAAACGAAGACGACGGCTTCCGCCGAAGATACAGCAGCTTCGATGTCGGTAACGGCAGTAATGCCCTCGGGCAATTCGGCATCCTTCAGGAACCTCGAGTTGCGGCGCTCCTCGTTGATCTCCTTCGCTTGGGCTTCATTGCGCGTCCACAGGGTAACGGCATGTCCGTTATCCGCCAGCACTCTGGCCAGTGCCGTCCCCCAGCTCCCCGCGACGAGAACGGTAACGGATTTACGCTCCATGCGGCTCACCTTTCTTGCGGCTGCCGAGCTTATTCTCCGTGCCGTTCAGCAGCTTGACGATATTCTTCCGGTGTCTGGCGATTGCCAGCGCCGCGATGATGACCGCTCCCCAGATAAACGGGGCGCTCCAGCTTCCGATCGCGAGAATAATCGGCACGAGAACGACGAGGATGATCGAACCGAGAGACACGTAGCGGGTAAGCGCGATAATAACGATAGCGATAATGCCGGCAATCAGCACGGGAACGAAGCACAAGGTCGCCATGACGCCGACCGTCGTCGCGATGCCCTTGCCGCCTTTGAAGCGGAAGTAGATCGGCCAATTATGGCCGGCGATGGCGGCCAGACCGCACAGAACGGGTACCCAGTCGGAATCGCCGCCGAGCCACATGCCGAGCAGCACGGCGACAATTCCTTTGGCGATATCGAGCAGGAATACCGCAATCGCGGGCTTCTTGCCCAGCACGCGGAGCGTATTCGTCGCGCCCGCGTTGCCGCTGCCATGGTGCCGGATATCGATCTTCATCAGCCAGCGGGCGATGAGAATGCTGAACGATACCGAACCGAGCAGATAACTGATTACAATCGCTATGATTGAAGCGGTCACTTATGGGTCTCTCCTATTCCTGATCGGATTTGCGCCGAGTAAACAGCCTCAGCGGCGTCCCTTCGAAGTCGAACGCGGCCCTGATCTTGTTCTCAAGGAACCTCTCGTAAGAGAAGTGCATCAATTCCGGATCGTTCACGAAGATCAGCAAGGTCGGCGGCTTGACCGCTACTTGGGTCACGTAGTTGATCCGAAGGCGTCTTCCCTTGTCGGAAGGCGGAGGTGTCACGGCGACGGCATCCGATACGATATCGTTGAGCACGTGAGTCGGAATCCGCATCGCATGCTGCTCCGCGACATGGTTAATGACCGGGAACAGCTTATGCAGGCGCTGCTTCGTCTTCGCCGACAAGAAGACGATCGGAGCATAAGACATGAACAGGAAATGGTCGCGGATCGAATTGGTGAAGTGCTGCATCGTCTTGTCGCCCTTCTCGACCGCATCCCATTTGTTCACGACGAAGATGGACGCCTTGCCGAGCTCGTGCGCGTAACCGGCAATGTGCTTATCCTGTTCGATAATGCCTTCTTCGCCGTTGATCACGATAAGAGCCACGTCAGCCCGTTCGATCGCCTTCATCGAACGCATGACGCTGTATTTCTCCGTCGTCTCGTATACTTTCCCGCGCTTCCGCATGCCCGCCGTGTCGATCAGAACGTACTTCTGCCCGTCCTTCTCGAACGGAGTATCGATGGCGTCCCGCGTCGTTCCGGCGACTTCGCTCACGATCACCCGCTCTTCGCCGAGAATCGCGTTGACGAGAGAAGACTTGCCGACGTTCGGACGGCCGATCAGCGCAACCTTGATAACATCGTCGTCGTACACTTGGTCTTCCTTGACCGGAAGCAGCTTGACCGTCGCGTCGAGCAAATCTCCGATCCCGATCCCGTGAGAGCCCGAGAGAGCGACCGGGTCTCCGAAGCCCAAACTGTAAAATTCGTAAATATCGTCCATTCGTTGAAGGTTATCCACTTTGTTAACCGCAACGACGACCGGTTTGCCGGAACGGAACAGAATCTGCGCCACTTCCTCGTCCGAGTTCGTCACTCCGGTTTTGGCATCTACCATGAATACAATGACATCCGCTTCCTCGATCGCGAGCTCCGCCTGCATGCGGATAAGCCGCAGCATGCCGTCGTCTCCGTCGATCTCGATGCCTCCTGTATCAATGACGCTGAATGCTACGCCATTCCATTCTCCGGTTCCGTAGATGCGGTCCCGAGTTACCCCAGGTTTGTCCTCCACGATGGCTAGCCGGTCGCCGATAATCCGGTTGAAAATCGTGGATTTGCCAACGTTCGGCCTCCCCACGATGGCGATTACGGGTCTTGCCATGCCTTCACTCCTCAATTAACATCGTCATAGTAACATTATAGTAACATCCCTCATCATAACAAAAAAAACCGGGAATGTATAACGGTTCTTCAATGGCGGTCCACAAGGATATACAAGTGGTCCTCCAAGCGGTGCGCGGCGGCGTCTAGAATTTTCTCCATCAGATGGGCCAGCCCCTCCGCTTCCTTCTGATCTTCCGCATGGAAGACCGGCAGCCCGCCTCCCACCTTCTCCGGCTTGCTCGTGACGACGGCGACGATCTTAGCCATTCGGAAGCATTCCTCCCTTGTGGCGGTTAGCCTGCGTCGGCATGCGGACTGCCGCTTCCAGAAGCGGCACGTCGCTTACCGCCTGAAGCGCAACCGCTCTCTCATGCTCCCTCGGCAGGATCAGAACGCCAAGCTTGCCCGTATGCAAATCCAGCTTCGCCATCGGCAGCAGCCCCGGCTCGCCGTCGTCCCGGTAGACGCCCAGCCGCACGGACACATCGTGTAGGATCGCTTGGCGCTGGCCGAGATTCGCGATCGTCACCTTGGCATCGTCGCTTCTCGGCGTAAGAACAAAGCCGATCCCGACATCCCGAATGATCTGCTGGCTCTCCTCCAGACCTACGTTCATCATATAAATATCGCCTACCGACACATTCGGCCCTTCCACTCGTACCGGAGCGAATTCAATCTGCGCGACGTCCTTGATCGTCTTGCCCTTGCGGAACCGGATCACAATTCCCAGACAGATCAGGCCGACGATCAACCCGACGAACCAGCTGGAGAGCGCGACCGCCATGCTGGTCAAGAATGCGGTCAGTATCGATAAGTAGTTGCGGCCTTCGAACACGACGGCCGTTCCCTCTATGTACGTCGTCCCGCGCGGCACGAGCTCCTGCTTGTCGATCGCGCTCAGCGTATTGCGCTCCATGTTCCGCACGTCGCGGAATTGCTGCGCTGCCATACCCAGGAACGTAATCGCCGTGAAGTCCTTCTTGAGGAGCGCCGGAACCGCAACCGAACCTAGCGCCGCCGCAATCGTTCCTAGAGCTAGATGAATCAGCTTGCCGTGCGGATAAGCCGGATACTGGCGATAATCGCTCTGCAGCATAAGAAACCGGGAAGCGACGCCGAAGATCGTACCCATCACCACCCCGGTTAGATCCGAATGATCCAACAGCTTCAACGCGTTCATGAACGCTGCCCCCCTTTTCTCAATCCCAGCTTGCCCCATGCTTTCGCCATTCTCGCCGCGAGAGACGACAGGCATCTAGAGCTGCCGATCGCAAGCCACCAGACCGCCATCCATTCCGAATCCCCCAGTACGATCCATCCTCGCGGCTCAGCTCTCAACCACGCTTCCGCTACTGCGGAAAGAGTAAACCCGAACGTGAGCGCGATCCATTGCTCCACAGGGTTGCGCAGCAGCATGACGGTAAGGGCTCCGATCATAACGGCCAGGATCCAATGCGGGTTGGAGACAAGCAAGGCAGGAATCATCAGCGTCAGTTTATTCGTGAAAAGAGCAACGGAGGCGATGAGCAGCCCGGCTGCAAGCGCCGTCCATCGGCGAATCGTCTGCATTCCCGACAATACCGTTAAAGCGGAAGCGAGAATCAGAGCCGCTCCCAGGTTGATTTCACCTATTCCCGCAAGCGCAACCGTTCTGCTGTAGGCAAAGGGCCATAGCACAAGAAAAAGAGTCAGCCCCCATTCCGGCAAACCTGCCGACAGCTCCTTCCGCCAACCGCTCCACCAGAGAATGACGACAGCCATCCAGATGACGATCGCAATCAAACCGGGCTCCACATCCATCCCCCTTCCTTCCAATTCTGCCTTAGTATTCGCTTATTGCCTCCTATTCCATGCCCTTCCTTCATCTACGGCAACAAAAAAGCCCCCGGAAGCGTAGGCTTCCAGGGGCTCTGTTAAACGATACTTATTTGAACTTGCTCAGCTTGTCGCCGAACTTCTCGCCAAGCGTGAAGCTCATCGACTCAGCCGGCGGCAGGTTCACTTCTTCGCGAGGAGCGCGCGGTCCGCGTGGAGCGCGTTCTGCGCGAGGTTCGCGTTCTTCGCGAGGAGGAGCTTCTTCCGTCTCCTTGATGGAGAGGGAGACGCGCTTCTCGGCCGGGTTGAAGTCCAGAACCTTGGCCTTGACTTCTTGGCCTTCCTTCAGAACTTCGAACGGAGTCGCGATGTGGCGATGCGCGATCTGGGAGATATGGACAAGGCCTTCGACTCCTGGAGCGATCTCAACGAACGCGCCGAAGCTTACGAGACGCTTAACGACGCCCGTAACGATCTCGCCGATCTGGAATTGGCCGGCAGCCGATTCCCAAGGTCCCGGTTGAGCGGCCTTGATGCTAAGGCTGATCTTGCCGATCGAAGGATCGACCTTCAGAACCTTAACCTTGACGTTTTGGCCTTCGGAGACAACGTCAGCCGGATGAGCCACATGCGTCCATGCGATCTCGGATACGTGAACGAGGCCGTCGATGCCGCCGATGTCAACGAATGCTCCGAACGGAGTCAGGCGTTGAACCGTACCTTCGATCACTTGGCCTGGTTGCAGGTTAGCCATGATTTGTTGCTTCTGGGTTTCGTATTCCGCCTCAAGAACTTCCTTCTGAGACAGGATAACCTTGTTGTTCTCGCGGTCGATTTCCTTGACTTTGACACGCAGCGTGCGTCCCTTGTAGCCGGAGAAATCTTCAACGAAGTGACGCTCGACCATGGAAGCAGGGATGAAGCCGCGAACGCCAACGTCAGCGACAAGGCCGCCCTTGACGACGTCTGCAACGGTGACTTCGAATACTTCGCCGTTATCGAACTTCGCTTGAAGATCGTCCCATGCGCGAGTGCTGTCGATTTGGCGCTTGGAGAGTACGAGGCTCTCCTTCGCATCGTTGATGCTGACAACCTTCGCTTCGACTTCTTGGCCGATTTGCACGGCTTCCGAAGCGTTCTCCAGGTTGACGGAAGAAAGCTCGCGAAGCGGAATGACGCCGTCGTATTTATATCCAAGGCTAACGAACGCTTGGTTATCATCGATTTTGACGATCGTACCCTTCACGGTGTCGCCTTTCTTAATGGATACGACATTCTCAAGCGCATCCTGGCTTACCGTTTCGGAAGCCGATTCCTGAACATTGATTTCTTCAGACATGAAAATACCTCCTCAGATCTACCCCAACTTTATTTAAACCCGCATCATAAGCGGCGTTTAAATCGCACAATGACGACTTACGACATACGATCCAAATAATACCTGTAGTATGTTGGAAATCCCGACAAATCATTCATGACGACAGAAGAGTTTGTTCGGATCAGCCTGTCGGCTGTCCCGTGCGGAGCATCTCGCGAATTCGAGACATCAGCACCTCGGTGGCGGCGTCCAGATCCTCCTCGCCCTTCACCAAATACGGCGAGAGGTCGATCGGGGCTCCGTAAACGGTGACCATCTTGCGAAACCAGCGGTACTCTCCGACAAGAGCGACCGGAACGACGGCTGCGCCTGCTCTGGCTGCCATGCTGACGGCGCCACGCTTGCCCATCCCCACGCCCTCGATTCGCTCTCCCTTGCGGGTGCCTTCGGGGAAGATCCCCATGACTTTGCCTTCGCGCAGCAGATTGATCGCGGTTCGAATGGCTTCCTTGCTAACGCCGCCGCGCTTCACCGGGAATGCGCCTAGCCCTCGGATCAAGGACCCGAAACCGGGAATGCGGAACAGCTCTTCCTTTGCCATGTAATGCACCTTGCGCGGGACTGCGAGACCTAGCGTAATGGGATCGAATAAGCTCATATGATTGCTGCAGAGCACCACGGCGCCTTCGGTCGGGATGTTGGATACGCCTCTCGCCTCGAAGCGGAACACCGCTTGGAAGATGACGCGAAGCAAAGACCTAGCAAACCCATATAGCATAATTTACTTCTCCCCCGCCGAAATGGTTCTTGCCGCCGCGCGTCCCCATTCAACAATCTGTTCCGCGACTTGGTCGATGGACCAGCCTGTCGAATCGACGAACCTGGCATCCGGCGCCTGAACGAGCGGGGCAAACTCCCTCTCCTGATCCTTACGGTCGCGCTCGGCGATATCGAGCTCCAGCTGGTCAAGGGTAATTCCCGGGTTGTCCCCCAGCTCTCTGAACCTTCGTTCCGCCCGCTCTCTGGGAGATGCGGTGAGGAACACTTTAAGCTCGGCGTCCGGAAGAACGTGAGTACCGATATCCCTTCCATCCATCACGACGCCTTTGGCGGCAGCCATCTTCCTCTGGAGATCCGCCATTCTCTTGCGCACCGCTTCGATAGCCGCTATTGCGGATACGTTGCGGTTCACATCAAGCGTACGGAGGCGTCCGGTTACGTCCGCTCCGTCCACAAGGACGCGTTGACCGCCTTCTCCGGGAAGAAGCTCGATCTCAAGCTCGTTCGCAAGTCGTCCAATCTCTCGTTCATTGTCCGAAGACAATCCGCGTTCCAAGGCAATCATGGTGACAGCCCGGTACATCGCTCCCGTATCGACATAAATATACTGAAGCGCGTTAGCGACGAGACGGGCTACGGTGCTCTTGCCTGCTCCGGCAGGCCCGTCGATCGCAATATTGATTCGGTGACTCGACTGTACATCCATCTGTATGAAAAGAGCCTCCTAATCAACTACCGTTAAGAAAAAAGCAGGCAGGCGCTGCCTGCTGCGGATGAGAAAATTATACCACAGCCCGCCCCGGGAATGCAAAAACAAGCCGAATCAGCGGGCCGTAAAACTCGAATCATACGGGATTCCTTCCCATTCATCCGTGTTCGTCAGAAGATGTCTAACGGTTGGGATATGCAGCGCGATCTGAGCGACAACGAGCAGAATCGCCAGCAGGGCCGCGGCTTTGACGAGCCAGCGCTCCGCTTGCCGAAGCCGTCTGTCCGTCCAATCCGCGGAGTCGGTACGGTTCTTCACATTTATCAATCCCTACGCATATCAAGTTGACGCTCGAAGCAGTATCGGATGATTTTCTGCTGTTCGGCGTCCTGGATCTCATTGAATTTCATCATGACGATATAATGCTTGGGCTCGGCTTCCGCGACCCTGACGACCTCCCCGACGAACTGGGCGTGCGTCACGTTGTTGGTCCGGTAAGGAACAAGCAGCCAGCAGTTCAGCTTCATTCCCCGGGTGACCGGCCATTTGCGCTCGCACCGGAACGAGACTCCGCCGCCTCCGACATCTTCCGTTAACGCGACGAAACGCACTTTCTCTCCGATCCGAACCGCCAGCTCCAACTGAGTCTCCACGCGAAGAAAGCTGCGACGTTGTTCCTTTGAGATCTCTTCCGGAAGCGGCATTCGGATCTCGACTAGCGTAACGGCATCTTTGACGTGGCCCTTGACCACCGTGGAGAACTGATGCTTGACCCCGTCCGCCGTGTAATAATAAGCGATCAGCTTCTCGCCCGTCTGGGTTCGATAGTAACGCTTGGTTTGTTCGTCCATGGGAATCTCAATAAAGATCGACTCCGCGTTCTGATCCGCGATCCGGGACCGGTAGGTGGGCGCCTGCTCCTGGCCAACTTCGCTGTCTAATTGTAAGAACATGGTCTGATTTACTTTAGGAAGCAACCTGAACCCTCCAACTCGCGCGGCATATTCAGTGCGAAACCGCACTGTTTTTGTCCAATTATACCATGCGAAGAAGAAGTTAGGCATAACCTGTTGAAGAAAAAGCCGCCTCCTGCCGTACCCGGCGCTGGAGGCAGCTATACTGATCTTACGCACTTACTGCAGCAGAGCCTTGGACGTCTCGGGAATCTTCTCGATCGTCTCCTCGATGCCGTTATCGGCATTAATATACATCCGATAGCGGGAGTCGTTGATCTTGCCGAGAAACTCGTGGCAAAGCACCGTTTTCCTCTGTTCGTTCTCGATGAGAGAGAGGCTATAGCCTTGAACCTTGAAATTCGGATTTAGCACTTTCTCGGCCTCTTGCTTGCTGATTTTCGGTTTCTCTACCTTGACCGTCTTGTCCGCGAAGACATGGTCCTTCGCCTGAAGCCCGACCGCTTCGCCGTTGTCCATGGCGATTCGTACGGTTACTTTGTCCGGGTAGATCTTGACGTTATCCTGCTGCTTGACGAACGTAAATACCGACACGTGATCGTATTGATCGTAGGTCACCGGGGTCATGTCTCTGTAGCCGTGCCGAATCAGGAACTGAGATGCTTTGTCCTTCGTGGCGGCCACGTCCAGCTTGCGGTCCTTGACGACTCGCGTATTCATGAACCAGAGCAGCTCCCCGCCCTTGCGGGTGTAATCCATCTGGATCCGATCTCCGTTCTTGCTATTGACCGTGACCGTGTAGACCGGCATCTCCGTCTTCGCTCCGTTCTCGGTAACGTTCACCTCCGAACCGCCGGAGAACGAACGCGTTCCGAGGAAGGCCAGCGCCTTCTGCTTCACTTCGCTCTCGGACACGTTGGCGCCGGACAGCATCCGAACGGATTTTGCGCTCTTCGTCGACATGGAGGACGGACCCCAATCGTTCTCCGGATAGGAGCCGATCTTCTTGTCGACCGCCTTGAAGCCGTCGATAATCGTGTTGCCTCCCGGCTCGTTCTTGCTTGCCATCGCCACTTCCACGTCCATCCAGCGGAGATGGTCGGAGAGTACCGCGTCTTCCACCTTGCCGAGATCCTTGTTGATGTCCGCCGCCTTCGTATAAAGCGACTTCATCGTCTTCACTTCGTCGTCGCTAAGCGGCTGCTTCGTCAGATCCCGAACCGACGTCGCGTAAGCGAAGTCCGAGATCCGGGAGAGAAAATCGCTCGCTTGGTTAAACGGGAGAAGCGCAAGCGGAAGCTGGTTAACCTCGTTCTGGGCCTCGCTGGTCAGTCTCCAGACCTTGACCAGCCCTTTACGCTGGGCGGCTTGGGAGACGGAATTGACCGCAAGCGTCTGACCGAGCTCGTCCTGAAGCCTGGTCATATGGTTCGTCAGGTCGTGGAACGCTCGTTGATATTGATTCTCCGCCTTGATCAGAATCGAATTTTTCTCCTGATGTTCCTGATAGCCCCAGATCAAGGATCCGATCAGGAAGATCGCTGCGATTGGAAAAAGAATTGAGCTTAGACGCGCATACATGAAAAGCCGACCCCTTTCATTCCCATACTGCCGTTCGGCGTTAGTGTGGGAAGAGGAAGCCGACTTTATTCAAGCAATTGCCTATGCCATCTCTTCGATTGCGAAATCTTCCACGTTGCTGCAGATGCACATCTTGAAGCCGGTATCGATACGGCCGCGATCCCTTCGTCCTCTCAGGACAAACTTCTCGCCGCACGAGTTGCAGCGTATCGTGACTTTTACCCTTGTCGCCGTCATGTCCTTCCCTCCAGCCTTTGTCCGCTTCGCGCTCGGCGAGAGGCGGCTCTACTTGGAAGTATAGGCGCGATTGTCAGAATTTAACCTCTTCCTCGCGTTTGACCCAGCGGAACGGGGAACGGGCATTCGCGCGGTTAACGCTGCGAATTCCCCGGAGCCAGAGCAAAACCATGAACGGCACGAAGATCCAAAGCCAATTGGACGGAATCGTCTGCATCAAGTAATCGAAGACGCCGTGCGCGAACAGCGGCGTCAGCAGCGAGAGCGCCAGATGAAGCTTCACCGCTCGTCCAGTCGAGAATTTGGCTCGTCCTAAGGAATAGCCCATGTACACTCCGAACAGCGCATGGCCGGATACCGGAAGCAGCGCTCTGGCGAGCAGCATGCCGAAGGTAACCTGATCGGTGAAAGCGTACATGACGTTCTCGATCGTCGCGAAGCCTAGCGATATCGCGGTCGCGTAGACGATACCGTCGTACGGCTCGTCGAATTCCGTATGGTTGTATATGATGTGGAACAGCACGAACCACTTAAAGAACTCCTCGACACCCGCGGACGTAATGAAGGAGAACGCAACGGGCGAATCCCCCAGCCACAGAAGCAGGCCGTGCTGAATGACCATGACGGGAAGCACGATCAATACGCCGGCCAGGAACAGCTTTATGACGACATGAAGCGGTTCGGCATCGTATCGGTCTTTCCAATAGAAATAGGCAAGCAACGCGATCCCAGGAGCGATAGCCGCTGCGAGCACTGAAAAGAGTAGCACCCTGCGCCTCTCCTCCTTTCTCATTCCCCATTATACATCGGCTCGGCTCTCGCGGCACCCCTTGGAATCAAGTTCCTTCGAACATTAAATGAACAAAAAACGAACATATCGCATTCAGCGAGACCTCTCGCTTGCGATCTGTTCGTTCTCTGTTGACTTTATTCGGCGTCCTTCGCTTGGTCCATTCGATTAGGAGAAGCTCTCCGAGAGCACCTTGACCGCGTTCGACGCGATGATCAGCTTGCCGTACTCTTCGAGAACGGCCGGCGTGACCGAAGTCGCTTCCCCGTACTCCGCAAGCACGGCGATCAACGCATGATAGCTGCTGTTCTCAAGCCCGGCAGGATCGAAGCAGAGAATCCATTGATTCTGGTAGCGGTACATTCTTCCCTCTTCGGTCAGATGGCTGCTGAGCATCTTGGCTGCGCCGATGGCGTCTTCGATATCTCGAAAACGATATATGATGGCTTCGCTCTGTTCGAGCGTAACTTCCATTTCGTACACTTCTTCATCCAGCTCGTCCTCGGAGGACGATTCGGGGTCTTTATCCAGCTTGCCTCTAGTGACAATGACGACCATTCCTTGCGCAGGCATCGCGAACACTTCTACGGCCAGCGGTCCCGAAGCGTCAAATCCAAGCTCGCTGTATGCTTGATCCATCATCTCGCTAAACAGCTCGTGAACCTTCGGAATCTCCCGCCACATGTCTTCCTTCTGTATTCCGCGTTCCGTCAAATCGTCAAAGGTAAGGAAAATCCTAATCTTGTCTTGGCTAAGCCGCTCCATCCTCATGACAGGATCCTCCCTTCTGCACACGATGGGTGATAACAGCGTATGACGTGGCATATAATTTGTGAGTGATTTTTGCTTTTACAGCATTTTATCATTTCTCCATATGAAATGCACTAGGGAAAACCAACGAAATGAAAAAATCGGCACCCGTCTTCCCAAGCGGAAGCTGCAGGTGCCGATTTTCCCCTTCGTTAGGCCCATCCATCAAATTCGGTGCTCGCCGCTCTGCTCGAGAATCTCATTGATGGCATGCTTCACGCTCGGGTCATCCGATGCCAGACGTACGACGTCGGACATCCCGTTCGCCGTATGGTCCGAGGATTGAACGGAGGCGCCGGACGTTCGGTTCTCGCTGCGGCGGCTGCCGGAATGGGCATCCCCGCGGATCGAACCGCCGTGGTCTTTGCCTTGGTCTCTGTTGTGGTCTCTTCCGCCGAACCTCATGTTCACCATTTTGCCGACGGCGTCTTCCTTCATTCCGCTCCACCGGTTTCGCATCTGCTGGCCGACCATGCCGGCCGCAGCGCTAACCATTCGGTTGCGCCGGGCAAACAAGACGAGCGCGGCACCCGCCATCGCGCCCATCAGGAAAGTCGTTGTCTTCATCCCATCGCCTCCTGCCCCTTCGGCTCTGATCAATATCCTTTGTTCCTTCACGGAATAGTTTGGCCTCCTGCCCGCCGATCATCCCCCAACAAATTAAGGAAGACGCCCCAGTGTTCCGAAGAATTGGATATGCTATGATCAAATAGCGTGAGCCTACTTACTAATCGCCTAAGGAGCCAGATGCCATGAACCGCTTTGCCGCAGCAGCCGCCGTTCCCCTTTTCCTATTGTCTCTCTCCGCTTGCGGCTCGTCCGACAACCAAGCCGCTCCGGAGCCGACCGCAACCAGCGCCGCGCTTGAAACGCGCGCTTCGTCGCCCGCCGCCTCCGCGGAGGCTTCGACGCAGCCAATCTCGACTCCCGAGCCTTCCGCATCCGCGGAATTCGTTCACGCGGCGACGGATCCGACCGTTCCCCTGTATCAGATGAACAAGAATTACGACATCGTTCCGATCGACAAGGAGAAGACGGACCGCAAGGTGGTCTTGCTTACCTTCGATGACGGACCGAAGGACGAAGCGACGCTTACTCCCATTCTCGACACGTTGGACAAGCACAACGCGAAGGCCATCTTTTTCGTTAACGGCTACAGGGTCAAGGAGCATCCGGAGCTGTTGAAAGCACTCGTCGAGCGCGGGCAAACGATTGGCAATCATTCCTGGGATCATATCAAGCTGGGCAAGGAATCCGCGGAGACGATCGAGAAGCAGATCGGGGACGTTCAGAATCTGGTCAAGGAGCTGACGGGCTCCGAGCCGGTCTTCTTCCGTCCTCCCCACGCCTCGGGCAACGACGATACCCATCGAATCGCGAAGGAACACGGCCTCCTCTATATGACCTGGTCGGACGGCTCCTTGGATTGGGAGATGACGGGCGACAAAATAAAAGACAAGACGTCGGCCATCATCAAGAACGTAACCGATCAGCTTCATTCGGGCAGCAACATCCTGATGCACGAGCTGCCTTGGACGGGCGAAGCCCTCGACAGCCTGCTTAGTACTCTCGAGAGCAAAGGCTATTCCTTCGTCGACCCGGCCTTGATCGATACTTCGGTCCAACCTTGAATGACAAAGTGAAAAACAGCCATGCCCAAAGCGCGGATGCTTCGCTGCATCCCCGCCGGGCATGGCTGTTCGTTTTGTTAAGAATTGCCGAGATTGGCGCTGTGGTTCTGATTGCCCCACCAGATTAGGCCGGCTACCAGGCAGAAGAAAATAAAGACGAGAACGCGATAGAACCATCGGCTCCAGGCCCCCTTGCTCGTCGGATGAACCGTCGAACGAGGCGGCATGCCGGTCTCCGGAATTCCCGAGGATTCCGCCGCCTTGGCGATGGCCTCCTCCAGTTCCTCAATCGTCTGCGGCTCGCTGGCGGCCGTTTCTTCAGCGAATGCTAGCTGTTTGGCTTCGACGTAACGTTCCCATGCATTCGATCGATCCGATTGACTCATCGCTCTGACTCCTTCCGGTAGCGGATGATCAATCCCATGATGAGGTCAAAGATGAAGTGCGCGACGATAGGCGCCCATATCGTTCCGGTGTGATCCTGGATCCATCCGAGCGAATAGCTGATGCCGAATACCATCCCGGTCGGGATCCAGTGCCGCAGGTACCGGACATGAATCGCGGCGAACAGGATGCTTGTCCAATAGGCTCCGATCGAATGCTGGATCGCGCCGCGGAACAACAGCTCCTCGCAGATACTCACCACCAGGCAGATCAGCGCGATGTGCCATAGGGGACGGTTCCGGAACATCTTTTCGTTGACGCCGCCGTCATCCATCGCCTCCTCGGGAACCCATCTGGAGATCGAGAGGTCCACCAGCACGATTAAAGCGGCCAAACCCGCGCCCCAATAAAGAAAATCCGCAGAAATGTCCAAACGAAACAAATTTATCACGTTTCTGCCCTGAAAAATAACCCATAACAAGCCGATAATGAAAGTAATCAGTTGCGTCAAATACAAATTGATCAGCAGAAGCCGATCATCCAGCTGCCCGATTTCCATCTGGCGCGCCTTGACGTTGCGGATGTTGAATTTTTTCATGTTCCCTCAGTTCGTTCAAGAATTTGTTTGTTGCAATGCCTGTTGATCTCAGCCTAAACCTACTAAACGACAGTTAAGAGGAGTTACCGATGGACAAACGCCTAGCTCGCACCGATATTTTATTCGTATTAGGATTTCTTTTTATGCTCGTCGTAGCGGTCGGAGCATTCTTCTACGGCGTCAAGGTCGGCACCGACCGAGCTGAATCGAGCCAAGCTCAGGATGCGAAGACAGCCTCCGCGGAGAAGGTTGCTTCTCCTAACGCTTACTCCCTTCAAGATCTGGTGTCCTTCTATCATACCGTATTTTTGCCTTATCGGGAATTCATGAACGAATGGCAGAACGCGGAAAACAAGTGGCTGTCGGTCGAATCGACAGACCGCTCGGCTTCGATAAAGGAGCTCGTGAAGCTGGCGTCCGATCAATACGATTCCGCCAAAGTCGCCTATATCCCTCCCGTCTCCCCGCTGCTGCAGGAGGCGCAGGATAACTACCTGAAGAGCTTGAAGCTCTATATGACGAGCTTGTCGTCTTACGCTTCCAGCGCGAACGAAGGCACCGGCTCCATTCTTCTCGGCCAAATCAAGAAAGACGCCTTCTACAAAGAAGCCGTGAAGATGGCGCTTGACGGACAAACCGATTATTACCATTCCATGGCGATGTGGGCCTCGATGGTGGATATGACCGTCCCTTATGATACTCAATACGAGACGCAGATCGAGCTGTCCAAGTGGAAGACGCTTCCTCTCATCTCGAGGAATCTGATCTCCGCGCAGTATTTGCAGGAGCAATCGCTCACCGGCAGCTTCCTGCCGCAGGATCTGACCGCGCGGATCGACGGCTTCCTGGCATCCGGACAGGCGGCAACGATGAAGCTGAAGACGGCGGGCGCCGTCGCCGATCTTCTGACCCGAACCGACGCGGTTCGCGAAGGAGATTTCCTGCAGCAGAAGAGCCGTTTCTACGCCACCCAGCTTCTGCCTCAGCTGCCTTTCTTCTCGCCCGACAAATAAATGGACGTTTCCGACAAAGCAATGTGCTATTTTAGCCATTGCTTTTGTCTGTCTTATTGCTATAAAATGAGTAAGGTTATGGAAGACAAACTGCCTTGTTTTTAGGCACGTTTGCTAAAATCCCCAATTATCAATCGTTCACGGCATCACTCTCGGCGTATCGTTCTCTCGCTTGGATGCGAAGGACGGCCGCCAAGAGTGATTTCTATATTTATTAATGCTTAGGGGGCTTTCAAATGTTTAAAGTGTTGGTATCGGACCCGATCAGCGATCTGGGCATTTCGCTTCTCGTCGAGGCGTCCGACATCTCCATCGACAAGAAGACCGGACTCTCCGAAGACGAGCTCGTTCAAATTATCGGCGAGTACGACGCTCTTCTCGTCCGCAGCCAGACACGCGTGACCGAACGCATCATGACGGCAGCCAAGCAATTGAAAGTCATCGGACGCGCGGGCGTCGGCGTAGACAACATCGACCTCGAAGCCGCAACCAAACGCGGCATTGTCGTCATTAACGCGCCGGACGGCAACACGATCACCACCTGCGAGCATACTTTCGCCATGATGATGGCGCTCGCACGCCATATCCCTCAAGCTTACCTGAAGACCGTCGGCGGCGAGTGGGACCGCAAGTCCTTCGTCGGCGTGGAACTTCGCAACAAGGTTCTGGGCGTTCTCGGCATGGGCCGGATCGGCAGCGAAGTCGCCGCCCGCGCCAAGGCGTTCGGCATGACCGTCCTCGGTTACGACCCGTTCCTCACGGAAGAGCGCGCCGAGAAGCTGGGCGTGAAGCTCGCTTCCGTCGAAGACGTTATCCGCGAAGCCGACTTCATTACCGTGCATACGCCGCTCACGCCTGAGACCCGCCACATGATCGGCAAGGAACAATTCTCCCGCATCAAGAAGGGCGTTCGAATCGTAAACTGCGCGCGCGGCGGCATTATCGACGAGCAAGCGCTGGTTGAAGCGATCGATGCCGGCATCGTAGCCGGAGCAGCCTTCGACGTCTTCGAGGAAGAACCGCCGGCAGCGGACCATCCGTTCCTTAAGCATCCGAAGATCATCGTCACGCCTCACCTTGGCGCTTCCACCGTCGAAGCCCAAGAGAACGTCGCGATCGACGTCTCGGAGCAATTGCTACACATCCTGCGCAACGAGCCGTACAAGAACGCGGTCAACATGCCTCACGTTCCGGCCGACGTGCTGTCCAAGCTGGAGCCTTACTTCTCGCTCGGCGTGAAGCTCGGCAGCTTCGCCGCTCAAGTCGCTGATGGTCCGGTTAAGGAGATCGTCGTCGGTTACTCCGGCGAGCTGGCAGACGTGGACACTCAACCGCTAACCCGCTACGTGGTACAAGGCGTTCTTGCCCATCACCTGGGCTCCGACCAAGTCAACGCTGTCAACGCCATGCACCTGGTCAAGACGCGCGGCGTCAACGTGGTCACCAATAAATCGCATGCCAGCAAGGGCTTCACGAATCTCGTATCCGTCACTCTGCGCACGGGCAAGGAAGAGCGCACCGTTGCCGGCGCCCTGCTGAACGGCTTCGGCGCTCGCATTACGCAGATCGATCAATATCCGGTTGACGTTGCTCCGGAAGGCCATCTGCTCCTGATCTCGCACAACGACAAGCCGGGCATCATCGGCCGCGTCGGCACGCTGCTCGGCAGCAACGACGTGAACATCGCGACGATGCAAGTAGGACGCAAGCTCGTCGGCGGCGCAGCCATCATGGTACTGGGCGTCGACAAGGCGGTTCCGAAGGACGTTATCGGCCAAGTCGCCGACCTGCCGGACCTGGTTAGCGCGAAGGAAATACAGCTCTACTAAGCGGAAACGCCAAAAGGGATGTCCGAAGTCGTCATGACTTCGCGACATCCCTTTTTTCCCTTTCTAAGCACTTTCTGAAGCTCTTAAGGAACAGTCCCTACGCCTTCTTCCTCACCAAAGGTACGATCAGCGTGTGCAGAAGGGCTGCCGTTACCAGCACAAGCGGCATCGCTTGCGAATCGGGATCCTCCGCGAACAGGATGAGGAACAGAATCGACAGCACTCGGCCTACATTCAGGAACAGCTCCTTGATCACGACCGACTCGATGCGGAACTCCCCGCGAAGCGGCAGATCGTCCATTAGTCGATAGTTATAGGAGGTCAGCGTATTTACCGTGAGAGGGTTGAAGAACGAGAAGATCGCCATGAACAGAAGCACGCTCCACCAGCGGATGTCGATCAGCAGCAAGCTCGCCGACAACGTCACGAGAGCCGTGCTTAAGGCCAAGCTGCCTCGCACCGATTCTCTATTATTCATATGAGAGATATAGAGGCCCATGGAGATCGTGAGCAGGGAGAAGAATACGGTGAGCAGGCCGACCCATTGTTCGCTGCCGACTGTCTGATAGAGCAGAATATTGGGCAGAAACAGCATGATTCCTTGGAACGCGCCCAGCAGCAGAAAGCCGAACAGGCCTCTCAGCCAGACGCGCTCTCTCTTCAGCACGGAAAAGGTATATTTTAAATAATAGGTACGGTGGTGCGAGGTTCGGCGGGCGATCTTCGTGCTGGCGATAGCGGCGATGACGAACATCAGGCAGGCGACGGAGAACATGACGACGTACCCCTGCAAGCCCTCGAACCAGCCGATCAGGAATCCCGCAAGCGCCGGTCCGATCAAGCCTGCGGCATTGAACACGACCATATTGATTCCGAGGTATCTTCCCCGCTTGCTCGAATCGACCACATCGTACATGAGAACAAGATAACCGTTCCAATAGAGGCCAAGGGCGAATCCGTTAAATAACGCGAAGAGCAGATAGTAATCAACGACGCTTTCCCTCGCCATGACAACGACGAGGTAGAAAATCGCGATCATGACGATTCCGATCCGGTACGTGACCATCCGATCCTTGCGTTTCGCGATATAACCGCCGACGGCGAACGCGACGGGCGTTACTCCATAGACGACGACATTGAACATGCCGTTGATCCACAGATCCTCCGTCAGCCTCCAGAGATACAAGTTCAAGAACAAGCCCGACATCGATGCCCCGAATTGAAAACATCCGTGGATGAACAGAGAGACAATGGCTTCCCCGTTGAGTCCCAATCCTCTCTGCAGTCTATCGAAGCCGTTCTGTAATCGTTTCCAACGAAACATAGGGGAACCTCCGCCGCTATCGAAAAGGGCGATGATCCTCTCATCGCCGCTTTCGAATTCAGATGATGTTAGGCCTTGCCGTCTACCGGAAGGTCAATGGTGAACGTCGTTCCTTTCCCTGCCTCGCTTGCCGCTTGAATGCGGCCTCCGTGAGCTTCGACCAGGTTGCTGACGATCGCCAGCCCGAGCCCGGTCCCTCCGCTTCCCCCATTCGAATCCCGCTTGCGCGCCTTATCTGCCTTATAGAATCTCTCGAAAATATACGGCAGATCCTCGGCCGGTATTCCTTGGCCTTCGTCGGCGACGATAATTCGCACCTCGTTTCCGCGTTTGCCGCGAACCAGATCGGCTTTCATGCGGATCGACGCATTCGCGGGCGTGTGGCGAATCGCGTTGTCCATCAGGTTCGTCAGCACTTGCTCCAGCCGGTCTCCGTCCGCAGCTTGGAGGATCAGCTTGTCCTTGCTTTCTTCATAGACGAGGTTTAGCCCCTTGTCCTTCGTCAGCGCCGCGAACTTGCGATAGACTCGGCTCATCAGCTGATGGACGTCGAGCGCCTGCGCGTTCAGCTCGATATGCCCGGCTTCCATGCGCGCCAGATCAAGCAAGTCCTTGACCAAGCGGCCCATGCGGAGCGACTCGTCATGAATGACCTGTACCAGCTCCTTGCGCTCCTCCGGCGAAGCGACGATGTCGTCCAGAAGCGCTTCGCTGTAGCCTTGCACCATCGAGAGAGGAGTGCGAATCTCGTGCGAGATGTTCGCCACGAAGTCCGTGCGAAGCTTCTCCACCTTGAACTCCTCGGTTACGTTGCGGAAAACCGCGACGGCGCCGCGGACTCCTTCCGCGGACGCGAGCGGGGTCATGACGACGGAGAACACCTCGTTCTTCACGTGCACCTTGCTGGTCATATCCATCCCCTGCCGGATGACCTCGTGGAAGGTCTCTTGAATGGGCCGGGGGACTTCGCCTTCCCTGTACTCTTCCTCCTCGGTCCACTCGGACGCCGTCCATTCGTTCAAGAGCAGCTTGCCCTGTGGATTCGTCAGAATGACTTTGCCTTCGGCGTTAAACGAGATGACGGCGTCCGTCATGCTGCGAAGCACGCTGCTGAGATGGTCGCGCTCGTGCTGAAGGATATGGATAAGGGAATCGATCTCGGAGGACATCGCGTTGAACGTGTTCGCCAGCTCCCCGATCTCGTCGGAGGATCGAATGGGAACCCGCGTCGTGAAGTCTCCTTTGACGATCAGGTCCGCCGCTTCCTTGATCTCTTTTATCGGTTGGGTGATCTTCTTCAGCAGGAAGAACGCGAAAAAGGTTGTCAGTAAGAAACCGACAGCCCCTGCGTAAATAAATAGATGCTTGACCTTGCTAGAATCCACGAAGTTAAGATCGATGTAATTAAGCAGAAACAATCCGATCACGATAATGACGACAGCCACCAGCGCAATGATCGTCAGCCACAGCTTGCCGACGACGGTTCTCCAGATTGCCATCGGTTACTTCGCGACCTCGAGCTTATAGCCGACGCCCCATACGGTCGTGATCATCGAAGCCGCTTCGACCGACACGCGGTTAAGCTTCTCGCGAAGACGCTTGACGTGCGTGTCGACCGTGCGTAGATCGCCGAAGAAGTCATAGTTCCAGACATCCTTGAGCAGCTCTTCCCGGGAATAGACTTTATCGGGCGAGCTCGCGAGGAAGTGAAGCAGCTCGTATTCCTTCGGCGTCAGGTTGACTTCCTGCCCGTCCGCCGTCACCCGGTGCGCGTCATGCTCGATCACGAGATGCGGAAAAACGATATTGTTGCTCGTAGCGAGTTCCTTTGAGAGGAAAGCGGTAGCCGAAGATCTTCTCAGGATCGCTTTGATCCGGAAGATCACCTCGCGCGGGCTGAACGGCTTGACGACGTAGTCGTCCGCCCCGACCTCGAAGCCTTGGACGCGATTCACTTCTTCTCCCTTGGCCGTCAGCATGATGACGGGAGTCGCTTTGCTCTGTCTTAGCCGCGTGCACACTTCCATCCCGTCGATGCCGGGCAGCATCAAATCGAGCACGATCAGGTCGTAATCCGTCTGCAGCGCCTTGCGCAGCGCGGACTCTCCATCCTCGGCTTCCTCGATGACGTAGCCTTCCTTCTCCAGATACATCCGGAGCAGACGTCGGATTCTCTCTTCATCGTCTACGACCAGAATGCGATTGCCTGCTTCGTTCAAACCAATCGACTCCCTTGCTTGATAGTTTGATCTTATCTTTACACTCCTGCGTAGGAATGCAGCCCTGCAATAACCAAGTTAACTCCAATCAACGTGAACAATACGACGATAAAGCCGATGACGGCAAGCCATGCCGACTTCGTGCCTTGCCAGCCGCGGGATAGGCGAAGGTGAAGATAAGCGCTGTAGAACAGCCAGGTAATAAGCGCCCAGACCTCCTTGGGATCCCAACCCCAGAAGCGGGACCAGGCGATCTGAGCCCAGATCATGGCGAAGATCAGCGCTCCGAGCGTAAACACCGGGAACCCGATCGCAATGGCGCGATAGCTGATCTCGTCGAGATCCTCCGGATCGATTCCGTCGAGATACGGGTGAATGAAGGCGGCCATCGGCTTGCGCAGGATGAGTCTGATAATGCCGTACAGAACGAGGCCGGAGATCACGGACCAGATCACCGTGTTAAGCTTGCGCCCCGCATTGACTCCGTTCATCCAGGACGGCGCCTCGAACAGCGGCTTGTCCATTCCGAGGAAGGAAGTCATGTGCTGCTTCTCGCTGTTATACGGGCTTACGATCGGCGGCAAGTCGTACTTGACCGTCTGAACGACGGAGTGCTCCGTCCCCTTCTGGTCGATCGTGAACTTCTCTTGCTTGAACTCGGCGCTGTAGCCCCCTGCCCGGAATCCGAATACGGATACGAGGAATCCGACGATAACGACGATGAAGAAGAGGACCCATTCCACGCCGCGCTGCTGCTTGACCGCCGACTTCTCCTTGCTGGAGAAGTCGACCACCCGCAAGAGCTGAACGAGCGCCGCCGCGAAGCCGACCGCGAAGAAGGCCTCCCCCGTCGCTGCCGTTGTCACGTGTATTTTAAGCCAGTACGAATTAAGCGCAGGGATCAAAGGCTGCACTTCCGAAGGGAACACCGACGCATACGCGATGATGATAACGACCAGCGGCGTTGCGAAGGCGCCCAGAAGCGCAGTCCGATAGATTAAGTATACTACAATAAAGGCAAACATAATGGCCATGCCGAGGAATGTCATAAATTCATACATATTGCTGGTCGGAATGTGTCCGCCGCCCTTCCAGCGGGTGAAGAAGAAGACAAGATGGCTTGCCCAGCCCAGCACGGCCAGGGAGAATCCGATGCGCGACCATCTCTTCTTGTGTGCCTCTACGTCTCTATTGCTCCATCGGCTTCCTCCGATGGCGATGGCGAACCCGATAAAAGCGAAACAATATAGAAAGAAAGCTGCAATAAAGGCGTTGCTGCTGATCGATAGCCAATTCAACGTGTATTCCTCCTGTTATCAAGAGCCTTAGGATCGACTTCTATTCCGGTCTTCTTTAGCGCCGAAGCGACTTCGGAGCGAATTCCGTACGTATTCTTGTTCGTATGGGCGCCCAAGGAGAGGACTCCATCGTCAATTCGGACCCAGATGCGCCGATGCTGCCAGTAGAAGCCCATCACGAGACCGATCATCGAGATCGCCGCTCCTACCCAGATATACGGCATGGCGCGATCGACCCGAACGTTCAGGAAAGTCGTATATTCCGAGAAGCGGACATTCTCCATCTTGCCTACCTGGAAGGAGAAACGCCCCGTATTGTTGCCGCTCTTCTCGAAGCTTGCGTTGATCAGCTGCTGCAGTTGCTTGTCCTCGGCGGTCGGCAGCGGGAAGTAGATGTACATCTCTCCTGCTTCGGGCAAGCCCGGCCCCGTCACGACGAAGACGAACGCCGGATTGTTCGGATCGCGGGATTTCGTCATTGGGCGATTCTGCTCGTCCATGCCAAAATCGGGGAATACGTTGCTTAACTTCAAAGTATAGGGGCCTGCCGTATAAGTCAATGGCGGATTGTTCATCGGAAGCTCGAACGGCCCGTATTCCTCTCCCGTCCGGGTGTCGATCAGCATCGGCTTGACGGAGATCAGCCTTACCTGCTGCTCGTAGTTGTATTGATAGAGCTTCAGGCCTTTGTAGGACAACGGACTGTTCACATGGATATCGTGCTGTTCCACTTCCGTCAGAACCGGGTCCTTGATCGGATCGTCGCAATCGGCCGTGCAAGTGTAGAGAACGGCTTTGGTCTCGTACAGCTTCGCCCGGTTCGTTCCCTTGAGGTTGTCCGGCAGTTCTTCGTCTTTATAGAACTCTACCGTGAACTTCTCGTTCTTCACGTAATAATTCGTATTCGGAATCTGCTTGGTCTGCCCTTCGTCCATCGATATGTACTGGTCCATGTGCCAAGCCGGCACTCCCCGTCCAAGTACCGCGAGCAAGAAAATAATAAGGCCGATATGATTGATATAAGGGCCCCAGCGGCTGAAACGATTCTTCTCTGCCAGCAGCGCCGTGCCGTCCACTTTAACCTTGTAATGCTTGCGCTTCAGCTGCTTGGCGAATTGCTCGGTCCACTCTTCCGGATTCTGCCCGAGCGCCTCGCTGTAAACGGTTTGCTGCCGGCTGATGAATGTGAGATGCTTGCGGACCTGTTGCTTGGACAGAGCCTTGTAGAGCGGCAGCACGCGGTCCAGGCTGCAGATGACGAGAGACGTTCCGATCATGACCAGAAGGCCGACAAACCACCAGGATTCGTACGTTCTAGACAAGCCTAGGAACTGATAGACCGCTCCCCAAGTTCCATACGTATCGCGATAATACTGGGCAGGGTCGTCCAGATTGATGAAGGTGCTCTCCTGCGGGTAGATCGTTCCGAGCGCGGCGCCGAGCAGCGTGACGATGATCAGCCAGACCGCGATTTTGACCGACGAGAAGAAGTTCCATACCCGGTCGATCAGAGCGGGATTTTCTTTCTGGGAACGGCGCGCGACGCCGTCGTAACGCATCTCCAGCGGGCTGTCGAGCGGCAAGTCTTCTAGGAGCGGCTTGCCGCAATATTCGCAGAGAACGGTGCCTGTCGGATTCTGGTGCCCGCATTCGCATTTGGTGTTCTGAAACAACCTAGACATCCTCCTCGGTTCCTCTTATTTCTCGAATAATCGCTTGATCCGAGCATCGATGTCTTCCTCGGTCATCGGCCCTCCGATTACGATATCTTGAATCTGCCCGTCGGGCGCGATGAAGAAGGTCGTCGGATATTCCTTCAAGCCGTAACGCTTCTCGGTCTTCTTGTTGCGGTCCAGCAGGATCGGGAAGCGCGCCCCGACGCTTGCCGCGAATTGGCGAACCGAGATGCGGTCCTCGCTCAGATTGATGCCGACAAGCTCTAAGCCCTGGTCCTTCCACTTCTCGTATTCATGCTGAAGCGCGGGCATCTCGTTGCGGCAAGGCGGGCAGAACGTGCCCCAGAAATTCAGCACGAGCGGCTTGCCCTTGTAGGAGTCCAGATCATGGACGGTTCCGTCGAGATCGGCAAGCGTAAAGGCCGGAGCCTCTTGTCCAGGCTTCAGTACGGTAGAAGTCGTAAAGAAGGAACGGCCGATGGCATAGCCTCCGATCAGGATGACGATGGCCAGGATGACATATTGAATGGGCTTGCGATATCGCTTCACTTTCTCACCACCGGTATGTATTGGCTTTCGAAGCCCTTAACGGTCATTATCGGCAACACGAAACGCCCCATACAGGGGCGGCCCGCTTTTTGTAACCGATTTATTTCCATTATAACGAAAACACCGGAGCCAAGGATATTTCCTTAACCTCCGGTTATGAACATTGTGTGACGTCACTTCTCCGAAGATGGCATTTCTGCGTCTTCCAAGAGCGCCTGAAGCTCCGCTTTGGATAGCTTCCGGTGCTTGCCGCGTTGAAGGTTGTCCAATTGAAGGCTGCCGAAGGAGATTCTCTTCAGTCGGGTAACGGGGTGATGGATAGCGTCGAACATGCGCCTTACCTGGCGATTGCGTCCCTCGCGGATCGTTATGCGAATGGTCGCGAACTTGTTCTCCGGATCCACGTCGTGGTATTCGACCTCGGCGGGAGCGGTCATCCCGTCCTCCAGCTTGATTCCCTTGGCCAGCTTCTCCAGAGACGCTCCGTGAGGCACCCGCTCCACCGTCGCCAGATACGTCTTCGGGACGTGATGCTTCGGATGGGTCAGCTTGTTGGCCAGTTCCCCGTCATTGGTAAGCAGCAGCAGTCCTTCCGAATCGTAATCCAAGCGACCGACCGGGTAAACCCGCTGTTTGACGTCCTTCAGGTAGTCCGTGACCACGGAACGGCCCTTCGGATCGCTTACGGCCGTAATAACCCCTTTGGGCTTGTTGAATACGATATAAACTTTCTGTTCCTTAAGAATCTTCTTCCCGTTGACCGCGATCTCATCGGCGGACGGGTCGGCTTTGACTCCGAGCTCCGTAACGGTTTCTCCGTTAACGGTAACCTTGCCGCTCGTAATCAGTTCCTCGCACTTGCGCCGGGACGCGATGCCGGCATTGGCGAGAATTTTCTGCAAACGTTCCAAGTAAGTTCACCTCATCACCCATCATACCTTCAAGACAGGCTTAAAACAACAGCCAACATGCTCCCGCCGCCGCGAAAAACCCGACCGCATCCGAGAACAAGCCGACTTTGAGCGCGTAACGGGATTTGCGAATGCCGATGGCCCCGAAATATACCGTCAGCACGTAGAGAGTCGTGTCCGTGCTTCCTTGGATGGTTGCGGCAATTCGAGCAACCATGGAATCGGGGCCGTGCGTCTTGATCAAGTCGGTCGCATAAGCAAGCGATCCGGCTCCGGTAATGGGACGAAGAAACCCCAGCGGAAGAACGTCGCCGGGGATACCGATCTTCGCGAACAAGGGACTAACCGCATGGACGAGGGCATCCATCGCTCCCGACGCCCGGAACATGCTGATGGCCGTCATCATGCCGACCAAATGGGGAATGATGCCGACGGCGGTGCCGAACCCTTCCTTGGCCCCGTCGACGAAGGATTCATAGACCGGCACTTTGCGGAAGGCGGCATAAAGGGGTATGAGGACGATCATCATCGGCACCGCCCAAGCGGATACCTGATGAAGGAAGGCGATCATTCGTTACCCTCCTTTCGATTGGCCGCTAGGCTGCAGAGGGATCGGCGGCAAGCGGTCTCGCTTGCGGTACCAGCGATCGGCAAGGATGGCCGCGCCCGTGGAGACGATTGTGGCCAGAAGAGTCGAAGCGACGATATCGGTCGGATGCGCCGAACCGAAATTCATTCGGACCGCGATCATCGTCGTTGGAATCAGCGTTATGCTGGCCGTGTTCAGCGCCAGCAGGGTACACATGGCCGGCGTGGCGGTATCGGAGGTCGGATTCAGCTTCTGCAGCTCTTGCATGGCTTTAATGCCCATCGGGGTTGCCGCATTCCCGAGACCTAGCAGATTCGCGCTCATGTTCGAGAGAATGTAGCCGAAAGCCGCATGATCCGGCGGCACGTCGGGGAACAGCTTGCGCACGAGCGGAGCGACCAGCCTGGCGAGCTTCTGCACGAGCCCCGCCTGCTCAGCGATCCGCATCAGGCCGAGCCAGAAGACGAGGATGCTGATCAAGCCGATACATACCGTGACTCCGGTCTGGGCTCCGCCGAACGCCGCTTCCGTCACTTCCTGAACGCGTCCGTTCACCGCGGCGAACCCGACGCTGATGACCATCATGCCTAGCCAGATCCAATTGACCATATCGGCCTCACCCTCCTTTGCTAGTCCGAACCGGCTCCGGACGCTTCCGGCTTCAAGGCGACGAGCCCGATCGAACCGATCGGTTGATCGTTCAACCGGAAGTTCAGCTTGCCGCGATCGCCGAACGCGTAATCTATCGTATTCGAGGCGGCCGGAACGATCCGAATCCTCAGCTTCTCCCGTTCGCCTGCCGCAAAGGGATAGCGAAAATCGGACACGGTTACGAACGGGTAGCCGGCGACGACCTCGCCTTTCTTGATAACCGTCTGCAATGGATAGGCAGAGAATCCGTAGTCCAGCATGCGGCGATGGTCCATCCAGTCGTTGCGGTCGTTCAGCGTCACCGCAACAAGCTGCTGCCCGTTGCGCGTAGCCGAGCTGACCAAGCACCTTAACGCTTTTTTCGTGTACCCCGTCTTTACTCCGTCGGCTCCGTCGTATTGAAACAGCATCTTGTTCTTGTTCACCCACTTGTACTCCCACTTGTCATGCGGGTTCGGAGCCGTCTTCACCTTCGTGCTCACGATGGAGCTGAAGGTCTTGTCGTGCAGCGCGTACGCCGTCAGGCGCGCCAAGTCGTTTGCCGAAGAATAATGCCCCTCCTGGTCAAGACCGGACGGATTCGCGAAATGGCTGTGGGCGAGCCCAAGCTCTTCGGCTTTCCGGTTCATCAGATAAACGAAACCGTCCAGCGAGCCTCCGACATGCTCCGCGATAGCCGTCGCGGCATCGTTGCCGGACCGAAGCATAAGCCCGTATAGCAAGTTGCCGAGTTTGATTTTCTCTCCCGCTTTGAGATAAAGGGAAGAACCTTCTTTGCCCGCGGCTCCGGGACTTACCGTTACCACGTCTTCCAGCCTGCCGTTCTCGATCGCGACGATCGCCGTCATAATCTTGGTCAAGCTCGCGATTCGCATCTCGCGGTCCCCGTTCTCCTCCGAAAGCCGCCTGCCGGAGGTCACGTCCACTAAGGATGACGCGACGGCTTGCGTACGGAGCGCGGAGGCCGCCGTCGCCGTTGGTATTGCTGCGCGGCTTACGATCGAAAGGCTCGCTTCCACAGCAGGGGAAGCGATAGCCATGGATCCTATCGCCGTCAGAAGAACGGTTGCGCGAAGCAGCCGGTTGGCCTTGTCCATCATATGCTGTCAAGTTCCTCCTCGAAGTTGTAGGACCGCCCGTGGCGATAGTTCTTTTACCACTTTATGTAGGCATGTCCGGTTTGATTCTTCTTGGCATGGGGACGAATAGCAAAAATTCCGGCCTTGCGGCCGGAATGGCGAATATCGACTGCAATAGCTTAGGCCCGCCGCCGGGGCGCTCCTTACATCACGTTGTCGGATGACGACGAATGGATGGAGAGCCGCTCGTTGCTCGAGTTCTCGCTCTGCCGGCGGAAGATGTTCTGGATCTTGTCGACCCACTGCGGCGCTTCGTCGATAATTCTCTCGAACAGATGAGTCTGATTGTCGAGCGGCACGACCTTCACGCCTTGGGAACCGACGACCAGGAAAGCGATCGGGGTAATCGACACCCCTCCGCCGCTGCCGCCGCCGAACGGGAGCGACACCGAGGCATTGTGGCCCTTGGTCTCCCCGGAATTCGCTCCCGAGGAATCGGAAGCCGACCTCGAGCCGGAAGCTTCGTCCGTCTGGAATTCGCTTCCGCCGGCCGCGAAGCCGAATCCTACTTTCGAGATCGGCATGATCACGCTCCCGTCCGGCGTTTGAACGGGTTCGCCGACGATGGTGTTAACATCCACCATCTCCTTGATGTTCTCCATTGCCGTTTGCATAAGGCCTTGAATCGGATGTTCGGACATTATGGGCATCCTCCTTTCTTCCGTTAGCTTGCCCTGCGCGAGACCACGTTTATTCGCGCCGGGAGAAGCGGGCCCAAGGAGGCATCAGGCGTGTTCGGGCCCTGCTTTCCACGCTCTCCAGGCCCGAAGCGCCGGTCCGATCCGCATGGTCTTTACCCCGAGCTTCATGATGGAGTATGCGAGCTTGGATACGCGAATGCGAAAATCGGCCTCCCACACCAATGCGAATTCCTTCCCGGAGAATACCGATTCCACCCGTCCGTGCGGAGACGTGCGAAGACGGATGAATTGGCTTGCCGCCGCATTCACGCATCCCATCAGCGTCCAGCACAGTCCGGCCAACACGGCCGTATGAGCGGCGTCCCCCGTTCCGAGCCGTACATCAAGCCTCCATCTCGTGCACTCCACTTGCCCTAACGTCTGGAACAGCCATTCTCGGAAGTGCTTGACGGATATCTTCAAGTTGCGGAAGGCTTCCCGGAACCTTCGGATCGTCCGTTTGCCGATAAACCGTTTGTCTTGCCCGCCGCCGGTCGCGCCCGCCATGTTCGTCTTACCTTTCTCCTCGTACAGCAAACCCCAGCTGCGCAGCGTAATGGTAGGAATCGTTCGCCTCGTCTGCAGGACTCCATAGAAGGCGCGGACGACGATAACGAGCTGATCCATCTTCCCGCTGCGGGAATAGCGGATTCGAATCCGGATGGAAGACAGCGCGACGGCAGCCGCCAGGAGAACGATAACGGCCGCGGCTCCCGCCCATAACCAAAAAGCCATACTCCCCCCGCCTTTCGCATAAGGGTAGTATGGCCTTTATCCTTCTTCCTTCATTCGGGATGGCAATGCTTCATTTCGTTTCCATCTCAAGCGCCTTCAGATCGTCCAGGGAAAGCTGGCGGCCTTCTATTCTCTCGAACAGCATGCGCGACTGCTCCTCCAGCTCATCGTCCATCTCGCTCACAAGCGGATCCGGCAATTGGTCGATTCCCGCCAAGCCGAAGTAATCGAGGAACGATTTGGTCGTCCCGTACAGAATCGGCCTTCCCAGGGCTTCCGCGCGACCGACCTCCTCGATGAGATCCTTCGCGACCAGCGTATGTATCGCCCTGTCCGCTTTGACGCCGCGAATCTCCTCGATCTCGACCCGCGTGATCGGCTGACGATAAGCGACGATGGAGAGCGTCTCCAATGCCGCTTGGGAGAGAACGGTACGGGAAGGATTGTAGGCGAGCTTCTCGAAGTAGGCCGCATGCTCCGGCGCCGTCGTCAGGCGGAAGTTGCCGGCCACTTCTGCGATTCGTATGCCGCGTTTCTTGCGCTTCAGATCGGTCTGCAAGTCTTTCAACACGTCGCGCACGACATCGATGTTCATCTCGACGACTTCGGCGATCGTCTTGGCGTTGATCCCTTCGTCTCCCGATACGAACAAGAGTCCCTCAATAATTGATTTCAGGCTCGAATAGTCCATCTCCTGCCTCCTCTCTTCCCGTCCAGGTCAGCACGATCTCGTCGAACAATTGATTCTGGAAGCACGAGATCCAGCGGCGCTTCATCAGCTCGAGGATAGCCAGGAACGTCACGACAACCTCCTGGCGGTCTACCTGATCGCCGATTAGCTGGGAGAACAGAACCTTGTCCTCTCCGCCCTCCGCTCTCCCTCTCAGCATTCCGATGATATCCCGAATCCGATCGGTGATCGAGATCTCGTCTCTCTGGATCGCCGATATTCGCTTCCTCCCCGCTACGCGGCGAAGAGCCTTGCGGAACGCCCGAACGAGATCGTCCACGTGCAGGCCTTCGACCGGGTTCTGCGGGATGTCCGGAACGAACGGCTCCAGATCCGCGGGTTCTCGGGTATACGTCTGGCTTCGCTCGAATTCGTGCTCGCGCAGCTCGTTGGCAATCGCTTTGAACTTCCGGTACTCGATCAGCTTGCGTATGAGCTCCTCGCGAGGATCGATCCCGTCGTCTTCCTCGACCGTCAGCCAAGGCTCGTCGGTAACCGGAGGCTTCGGCAGTAGCTGGCGGCTCTTCATGGCCAGCAGCGTAGCGGCCATTACGAGGAATTCGCTCGTCACGTCGAGCTCCAGCTCCTGCATCGCCTCCAGATAAGCGATGTATTGATCCGTGATCTCGCTGATGGAGATATCCTGGATATCGATCTCCGCTTTATCGATCAAGTGGAGCAGCAGATCGAGCGGCCCCTCGAACGTTTCCAGCTTATAGAGCACCGTCGCAGTCACGCGGATCCTTCACCCTTCCTCTGGCTATGCGGCCGTTTCTTTCTGATTTACCCTTTAAGAGCGCTCGTCAGGTTCGCCATCTCGATAGCCGAGGCAGCCGCTTCCCAGCCCTTGTTGCCGGCCTTGGTGCCTGCGCGCTCGATCGCTTGCTCGATGCTGTCGACGGTCAGAACGCCGAAGATCGTCGGTACGCCCGTCTTCATTCCGGTAGCCGCGACTCCCTTGGCGACCTCGTTGCACACGTAGTCGAAGTGCGGAGTCGATCCGCGGATGACGGCGCCCAGCGTAATGACCGCGTCGTACTTGCCGCTCTCCGCCATCTTCTGCGCGATCAGCGGGATCTCGAAAGCTCCCGGCACCCAAGCGACTTCGACTTCGTGATCTTCCGCTCCGTGGCGCTTGAAAGCGTCCAGGGCGCCGCTCAGAAGGCGCGTCGAGATGAACTCGTTGAATCTTCCGACGACTACCCCGTATTTCAAACCTTGCGAGACCAAATTGCCTTCATAAAAAATAGCCATTGATGTTCATCCTCTCTTGTGAGTTCAAACGCTGCTGCCAGCCGAATGAAACTCCTGCATGATCTTTTTTATTTAGAGTTATTTGATTGGTTTTGCTGCCTTAATAGCTCATTGCGACGCTTATTTATCTTCTCCGGCCAAGCTGAACGCCGAGCCCGGCTTCGCGCGGTTCCTCTCGAATTGGATAGGGACGCGTTCGACCACGTCCAGGCCGTAGCCTTCCAGCCCGCGAATCTTGCGAGGGTTGTTCGTCAGCAGCCTTAGGTGACGGATGCCGAGATCCTTAAGGATCTGCGCGCCGATGCCGTAATCCCTGAGCTCGGGCTTGATATTCTTCTCGGCGGAGTCCAGGCCCTCATCGCGAATCTTATAGGAGCGAAGCTTGTCGATCAAGCCTCTTCCTTCCCCGCCTTGTCTCATATACAATAACACGCCGCTTCCCTCTTCGTCGATCTGTCTGAGGGAAGCTTCGATCTGAGCGCCGCAATTGCAGCGTTGGGAGTGGAACACGTCGCCGGTCAAGCATTCGGAGTGCACGCGAACGAGCACCGGCTTCGAGCTGTCGATCGTTCCTTTGACCAAGGCGACATGCTCCTTGGAATCCACTACGTTCGAATACGCGATCGCTCTGAAAGCTCCGTAGTCGGTCGGAACCTCGACCTCCACTTCCCGTTTGACGAGCTTCTCCTTCTCGTTGCGATAACGGATCAGCTCTTCGATCGTGATCAGCTTAAGGCCATGCTGCCGAGCGAATTCGATCAGATCCGGCAGCCGCGCCATCGTGCCGTCTTCCTTCACGATCTCGCAGATGACCGCGGCCGGAGTGGAATGGCACATTCTCGCCAGGTCCACGGCGGCTTCGGTATGGCCGGAGCGCCGAAGGACGCCTCCGTCCTTCGCGATCAGCGGGAAGATATGCCCCGGACGGCGGAAGTCGGAAGGCTTCGCGGTCGGGTCGATAAGGCCCTTGACCGTATCGGCGCGCTCGAATGCCGAGATGCCCGTCGAGGTGGACACATGGTCGACGGATACCGTGAAGGCCGTGCCGTGATAATCGGTGTTATGATTGACCATCGGCGGCAGGTCAAGCTGTTCCGCTCTCTCCTGCGTAATCGGGACGCACACCAGTCCTCTGCCTTCCGTGATCATGAAGTTGATATTCTCGGCGGTCGCTTTCTCGGCGAGAACGATTAAATCCCCTTCGTTCTCGCGATCCTCGTCGTCCACCACCACGATCGGCTTGCCCGCCATCAGGTCCTGCAGCGCGTCTTCGATCCGGTCGAACTCGAAGTCCGCCGGAAGGGACCGCGTTCCTGCCAATCCTTCGCTCGTGCTCATCGCGTATTCCTCCTCTGCCCTTTTTAGGCTTCCTATCCTGTACTATCTCGATATCGATGCCGTTCGATTCGCTCTTCTCGATCCCGAATCGGACGGGCTTAGAACCCGAGTTCCCTCAGCTTCGCTTCCGTCAAGCCTCCGGCGGATGCCCGGGATCCGGCCTCCTTGCCGTCGAATCGCTGGGAAAGCAGGTGATCCACGTACTTGCCCAGAATATCGCATTCGATGTTGACCGTATCTCCCGTCTTCTTGTATTGCAGCGCCGTTTCCTGAAGCGTGTGCGGAATGATCGACACCTTCAGGGAACCCGCCTCCCGGTCCACGTCCACGACCGTCAAGCTGATTCCGTCCAGCGTGACGGAGCCTTGCGGAACGACATGCCGCAAGGTGCCCGGATCGCCCGGCTTGATGGTAAAAACGACGGCATTGGCGTCTTCGCGGCGTTCGGCGATCGTTCCGGTGCCGTCCGCATGTCCCTGCACGATATGGCCGCCGAATCGTCCGCCCGCCTGCATCGCCCGCTCCAGGTTGACGGGGTTGCCCGGCTTCAGCTCGCAAAGATTGGAATGCCGGAACGTCTGAGGCATGACATCGGCATTGAAGCTGCCTCCGTCGAACGAAACGACCGTCAGGCACACCCCGTTGACCGAGATGCTGTCGCCCAGCTTCACGCCTTCCAGCACCTTGGATGCCGCGACGGTCATGATCATCGCTTCGCCGCGCCTTTGCACTCGCCGAAGCACGCCGATCTCTTCGATAAGTCCCGTAAACATGGCGTCTCCCACCTCTCTACTCCGGTTTCGCCCGGTTGCCAGGGTAGCCGGTTACGCACCAATCGCCGCCGACCTGCTCAACCGTAACGTTGTCCAGTTCCAGCGCGTCCCCCATCGCCTCCGGTCCATGGAAAGCGAAGGCGGAAGGCGCTTCGGAGCCGACCAGCTTCGGCGCGTAGAACAGCATGATCTTGTCGACGAGGCCGGCCTCGAGCAGCGAGCCGTTGAGCGATCCGCCGCCTTCCACGAGGATCGAGCTGATCTCCCTCTCCCCGAGCTGCCGAAGCGCAAGCGCCAGATCGACGCGAGGGCCCGGACCGCAGACGATGACTTCCGCCCCCCGCTCCTCCATCGCCCGAATCCGGTCTTCCGGCGCGCTCTCGGTCGCGAGCAGGATCGTCGGCGCTTCGCCGTTCAGCACTCTCGCGTTAAGCGGCGTGCGGAGAGTCGAATCGACGACGAGGCGGATCGGGTGGATGCCCGGTACCGTCAATCGGGTCGTCAGCTCGGAGTCGTCCGCGAGAATGGTGCCGACTCCGACCATAATCGCTTGGTTGCGATGGCGGAGAGTATGAACCGCTTCGCGGGCTTCGGGTCCCGTAATCCACCGGCTATGGCCGGTGCGCGTCGCGACTCTTCCATCCAGCGTGACCGCCGTCTTGATCGTCACGAACGGAAGCTTCGTCATGATGTACTTGTTGAACGTCTCGTTCAGCTTGCGGGATTGCTCCTCCAGCAGCCCGACGGTCACTTCCACGCCCGCTTCCTGCAGTCGCTTGATCCCTCTGCCGGCGACAAGCGGGTTCGGATCCGTTGCCGCCACGACCACCCGCTTGACTCCTTCTTGAATGAGCCGCTCGCAGCATGGCGGCGTTCTGCCATGATGGCTGCAAGGCTCCAGCGTGACGTAGGCCGTCGCTCCCCTGGCGTATCCTCCCGCCATGTTCAGCGCATGAACCTCCGCATGCCCTTCTCCGCGCTTCAGGTGCGCTCCAATGCCGACAATGCGCCCATCGTTCACGACAACGCAGCCGACGACGGGATTGATGCTCGTCTGGCCCGAAGCGCCGGCAGCCGCTTGAAGCGCAAGCTTCATGTAGTACTCGTCGTTGAGAACTTCCATTCCTCTCACTCCTTGGTGCGCAGCAATGATAACAAATAAACCCCCAGGGATACGTCCCCGGGGGTTGATGGCAGTTACACAGCGTAAAACAGACCAGTCGCATTCGCATCCATCCAGAGGGAATTCGACCCGGCATGGAACCATTCGCGCTTCAAAGAACGTTAGGAACCGTCCCGTTGAATAGGCGAAAGACGACGTCCGGTTCCGTGAGCGGTGTCCGAAGACAACGCCTATAGAAACCTGACACCTGATTCCTTCTCGGCAGGTAAACGGCATTCATTGTGAAAAAAAGGACAAGTAATAACCGAATCCATCCTGCTCCGAATACCCGATCGATTTGCATCTGTCGGACGCGGCTTGGCCGCGCTGCGCTTCCTTCTCCCATCCAGACTTTAACTGTCGGTCCCGGATTCGCACCGGGTCAACCGCTCTGCGGCTCCGGTTATCCGGAAGCAGCATCCGCGGGTCACGGACTGACGACAGATCCTCCGATCTGCCGATCACCGTCGGTGGGGAATTGCACCCCGCCCCGAAGGTAAGACGCTTGATTCAATGACTTTTAAAATCACCGTTAACGATAAGAACGTTCCCTAAAGCTAACGTTGATTGGAATACTACCACTCCAAAAGCAAAAATGCAACCACCTATTTCCCTTTTTCGCTAAGTAAACGATTTCATTCATCGGTTTAGTCGGAATTGTATTTTTTTTCGAAGGAGAACGCCAAAGAAGCCCTCCCCGTTATCCAATAACAGGGAGGGCCGTCCTTGCTAATCTTACTCTTCCCAAACCTTGACTTCGTTCATCTTGCTGCCGCCGCGGAGCTCATCGACATGCTCCATGCCGGAAGTCACCTTGCCGAACACCGTATGCACGCCGTCCAGATGCGGTTGCGGAGCATACGTGATGTAGAACTGGCTGCCGCCCGTGTTCGGGCCTCTGTGAGCCATGGCGAGAACGCCGCGCTCGTGCTTGTTCGGGTTGATCTCGCAGTCGATCTCATAGCCCGGACCGCCGGAGCCTGTTCCGTTCGGGCAGCCGCCTTGAGCGACGAAGCCCGGAATGACGCGGTGGAAAGTCAGGCCGTTATAGAAGCCGCTGTTCGCCAGCTTCTCGAAGTTCGCAACCGTGTTCGGAGCGTCCTTATCGAAAAAATCGATTGCAATGACATTGCCGTTCTCTAGCGTGATCGTGCCTTTCTTCATTCCTGTCACCTCATGAGCATAATGGGATTTACGGCCGACGGAGCCCGATCTTACTTCGCTACCGCTTGCTTGCGCAGGCGCTCCGGAATCAGATCGTTGCCCACGATATTATCATAGGACTCACGAGCAACCACGAGATCGGCCTGTCCGTCTCGCACGAATACGACAGCCGGACGGCGGATGCGGTTGTAGTTGCTGGCCATGGCATAATTGTACGCTCCCGTGCAGAAGACCGCAAGCAAGTCGCCCGATTGCACCTTCGGGAGGTTCAGATCCCAGATCAGCATGTCGCCGCTCTCGCAGCACTTGCCGGCGATAGAGACGACCTCTTCGGCCGCTTCGTTCGCGCGGTTGGCGAGAACCGCTTCGTACTTGGACTCGTACAGGGCCGGACGAGGGTTGTCGGTCATGCCGCCGTCAACGGCCACGTACTTGCGCACGCCCGGAATGTCCTTGCTTGTGCCCACCGTGTACAGCGTCGTTCCCGCATCGCCGACGATGCTGCGGCCCGGCTCGACCCAGATCTCCGGAAGCGGGTAGCTGGCTGCCGTGAATTCGCCGATAATGGCGTCCGTGATCGCCTTGACGTACGTGCTGACCGGCAGCGGGGTGTCTCCCTCGACATAACGAATGCCGAAGCCGCCTCCCAGGTTGATGACGGAGAACGTCGTGTCCAGCTTGTTGCGCACCTCGATGGAGAATGCCGCCACCTTCTCGACCGCCATGCGGAAGCCTTCTACCTCGAAGATCTGGGAGCCGATATGGGAATGAACGCCGAGCAGCTTCAGCTGCGGAAGCTCAAGCGCGGTCTTGACGGCTTGGAAGGCCGTGCCGTTGCCGATATCGAAGCCGAACTTCGAATCCTGCTGGCCGGTCGAGATATAGTCGTGCGTATGCGCTTCGACGCCGGGCGTCACGCGCAGGAGTATGTTGACCTGCTTGCCGTGGTCGGCAGCGATCGCGTTCAGCAGCTGCAGCTCGACGAAGTTGTCCACGACGAAGCAGCCGATGTTGGCCTTGAGCGCCATTTCGATCTCGTCCGGCGTCTTGTTGTTGCCGTGGAAGTGAATGCGTTCTGCCGGGAAGCCGGCTTGGAGCGCGGTATAAAGTTCGCCGTCGGACACGACGTCCAGGCTCATTCCTTCTTCTTCCGCGAGGCGGCACATCGCCATCACGCAGAACGCCTTGGAAGCATAAGCAACCTGGAAGCGCAGTCCCGTCTCGCGGAACGCTTCCACATATTCGCGTGCGCGCTGACGGACAAGCGCTTCGTCCACGATGTAGAGCGGAGTGCCGAATTCTCTTGCGAGGTCGGCAACGTCGCAGCCCCCGATCTCCAGATGTCCCTTATCATTGATACGGCTGGTTCCATGAAGGTACATACAACATTATCCCCTTTAACGAATATTCTCGGATTCGGGCGACTGTTCGCCTAACGCCTTCCGGGTATTTGCACGATTTACCCTAGTATATCCGATCTATCTTAAGCGGGAAATGGAGGAATTGCAAGAACATTTGCATTCGTTCCTTCATGGCCGTCCTATCCGGCCTCTCGGTTACTAAGCTTACGATCCGGCCGGCTGCTTCCGGTTCATCTTCGTCCGGTTCAGGGACGGCCGAACTTTGTTCTTCGGCAGCGGCCTGCGGAGCAGAACCTGCAGCATGCCGCCCGCGTTGAACGGGATAAACGGCCACAGATAAGGAGAGTTGAACGAGCGCGTCATGGCCAGCCAGATCGTAATGATCGCCGTAGCCGCGATAAACCCCGGCGCTTTGAACACGAAGGCGGACAGCAGCAGCGCCAGCCGCACGATCCGATTCGCAAGCCCGAGCTCATAGCTCGGCGTGGCGAACATCCCGATCGCCGCGACCGCCATATACAGGATGACTTCGTTGATGAACAAGCCGGTCTTCACCGCGATATCGCCGATGAGGATAGCCGATACGAGCGACATGGCGGTTACGAGCGGGGACGGCGTATGGACGGAGGCGAGCCGCATGAGATCGACGCCGATCTCGACCATGATGAATTGGAGGATCAGCGGAAGGTCTCCCGTCTTGTCCGCGCCCAGGAACCAGAGCCAGTGCGGACGAAGCCACGCGTTCTCCGCATACAAGAACCAGAGCGGAAGCAGAAAGATCGAGGACAGCACGCCAAAGAAACGCACCCATCTCAGATAGGTTCCGATAAAAGGATTCTGACGGTCTTCTTCCGCGTGCTGGATCAGGTCGAAGAAGGTCGTCGGCAGCAGCATGACGCTTGGCGAGGTATCGACGATCACGGCGACGCTGCCGTTCATCAGATGCGAGGAGACGACGTCCGGCCGCTCCGAATACCGAACGAGCGGGAACGGGTTCCAATCCGTCTTGACGGTCATCTCCTCGAGCTGCTTGTCCGCAAGCGGAATGCCGTCGATATTGACGGCTTGGATCTTGTCTCTTACGGCCTCCACCAGCTTGTTGTCCGCCACGTCCTCGACGTACCCGATCGCCACTTCGGTCTGGGTTCGGGTCCCGACCTTCGCGATCTCGAAGCGAAGATGAGGATCGCGAAGCCGGCGGCGAACGAGCGCCACGTTCATCAGCAGCGTCTCGGTGAAGCCGTCCTTGCTTCCCCGCACGACTTTCTCAAGAACGGGCTCGTCCGGCGTGCGGGAAGGGTACTGCTTCGCGTCGATGATCAGAACGGTCGGCTCCCCGTCGACATAGAGGGCGGCGTTGCCGACCATCACGTCTTCGATCATCTTGGTCATCGACGAGGTGACGGTCACTTGAATGGCGGGGAGATAGAATTCGAAGAAGCTCTTGAGCGCGCTTTGCCCCAAGCGAAGCGATTCGGGATCCAGCTGGCTGAGCCGTTTCAGGATCTCCGTCATGGCGGTGTCTTTGATCATGCAGCTCAGGAAGAAGAACCCCGTGCGTTTGTCCCCGAAGGTCATCTGGCGAACCTGCACGTCGAAGCTCGCTTCCAGCCCGCTCTCCTTCTTGAGAGCCTCGAGCCAATCTTCGATGCGGGGAGGAATCCTGTCTTCCGGCTTCAGATCCTCCGGGTTGCCGACATTGAAGCCTCCCGGCTCCTCTTGGCTGGCGGTTTCGGAAGCTTCGCCGCCGTCCGAACGGTTCCGTTCGGCCAGCGAGCGGCTCTCCCGGTCCGAACGCTCCTTGCCTTCGCGCCTGCGATTCGCCCCGATCGGCCTCGGCACGATCATTCCCGGGGACGTTCTTCCCTCCTCCTCTATTTCCCGCATCTCTCCGGAGCCCGGATTGCGCTCGGATGACGACAGATCCATGCTGCCATGCTCGTTCGTTTCCATCTTCCATCCACTCCTGTTCCTTATCTCGGCTGCAGTATAAGCCAATCGATCAGCGAGCCGGCCATTTTGCCAAGCGCCAACGCGATCAATAACGCGAATAAATAGCGATGCAGACGAAGCTGCTTCGTCAGAATCGGGATGACGTTCAGCACTTCCGTCAAGGCGGCCGACATCATTCCGACGAACACTCCCTGCAGGATCGCGGGAACGAGCAGTACGGCCTTCGGGAGAAGTACGACCCAGCCGAAAAAATCCGCGCAGCACCAGTACACCGTCCCCGCCAGCAGCGCGGACTCGAACACCTCCGAACGCCGATGGGCGCGAGTGAGCTGGACAAGCCGCGGGATGAGGTCCAAGACGATGAGCAGCGCGACAAACGCGCTTCCTACGGCGAAGCCGCCGGCTAGAGCGACGACAGGGACAAACAAGAGCCGGACTCCCTCAATCATGGCCAGTCTCCGTAGAGCGCTCCTGCTTCTTGCGGAACTCTTCCGTTATCACGTAATGGTTGACGTTCTCCTGGTACATGAACATCTCGACTTCAAGGGGATTCGGTTCGTCGCTTCTGCGCTTGCGGAACAGCCGATTGAAGAATAGCATCATGCCCAGGCCGAGGCCGATCGAATAGGGAATTTGGAACAGCCAGGGATGGCGATCCCCGTGGCCCGTCAGCAGCTCGATAACGCGCCTCTGGACGACCGGCATATTGACGTCGGCATGGAAGTTGATGATGGTCATCCCGGAGCCGAAGAACAGAAGCAGCCAGGCGAGCGTCAACGCCGCGCGCCTGGGCTTTACCTCGCCGTCCTTCGCGATCTCGATCAGGACATGCGGCTCCCCGTAGGACTCGATCGTCAAACCCGGGGCTTCCTGCCGAATGAGGCGGACGATATGCAGCATGTCGACGATCAGCCTGTCCCCATCCTCCGGCTTGACCCGGTGCAGCACCACTTCTTTTAAATTCCGTTCGATCTCCGGCTCCGACACGATTCGGGCGATGTCGCCCAATCGAATCTCCGCGGCTTGCTTCACGACAATTCTGCGCCTAAGACGCAGGTAGACGGTCGTCTCCACCGGCTCCTACTCCTCTCGCAGCGTGTATGAATCCCTTGCTCCAATCACGCCTGTTCGCTCCAACCTTGCCAGTAGTATGAAACAAAGCCCGTCTCCATAGTCCAAAAAACAATAAAAACCGCCTGCGCCGGGAAGCCGAAAGGCTTGGCGCAGACGGTCGTTACGCGATGGAGCGGAATTTCCTATGTCGCGAAATCTCTTCTCTTGCATGGTCCCCTGCGTTGCGAAGCTTCCTATTGCGCGATCTGCTCCTTGATGCTCTGCAGGATTTTCTTCTCCAAGCGGCTGACCTGCACCTGCGAGATGCCTAGCCGGCTGGCAACCTCCGACTGCGTCTGATCCCGGAAGTAACGCAGGAAGACGATCAGCCTTTCCCGGTCGCTTAACCCCTGAATCGCTTGGGTCAGAGCCATCTTGTCGAACCACTTCTCCTGGGAATCGTCCGCGATCTGGTCCATCAGCGTGATCGGGTCGCCGTCGTTCTCGAATACCGTCTCGTGTATGGACGTCGGCGGCTTGTTCGCTTCCTGGGCGAAGACGATCTCTTCCGGAGTCACTCCGAGCTCCTCGGCGACCTCTCCGATCGTCGGCTGCCTGCCGAATCGCTTGGACAATTCATCCTTCACTTTGCGCACCCGGTTCGCCATCTCCTTCAAGGAGCGGCTGACCTTGAGCGTTCCGTCGTCCCGGAGGAACCGTTGAATCTCCCCGATGATCATGGGGACGGCATATGTCGAGAACTTCACGTCGTAGCTGAGATCAAATTTGTCTACCGCTTTGAGGAGACCGATGCAGCCGATCTGGAACAGATCCTCCGAGTCGTACCCTCTTCCCGAGAAGCGCTGAACGACAGACCAGACGAGCCGAATATTGCTGGAGACAAGCGTCTCGCGCGCCGTTCCGTCGCCGGATTGGCTGAGCGCGATAAGCCGCTTGACTTCGGAATCATCCAGATACCCTTGCGGCGACGATCGCTTCCATTCGATTTCCATTCCTCCAACCCCTGCCGCGCGGTATTTAGTTGAACAGCGCCTTCTTGGATTCGATTCTTTTCTTCATGCGAAGACGGGTTCCCTTGCCTGGTGCGCTGGCCACGTCCAGCTCATCCATGAAATTCTCGATAATCGTAAAGCCCATGCCGGATCTCTCCAGCTCCGGACGCGAGGTGTACAGCGGCTGTCTGGCGAGGTCGATATCCTCGATGCCCCTGCCTTCGTCCGACACGGTGATGGTGACGGTATCTCCTTCGATCTCCGCCTCCAGCAGCACGACGCCATCCGGCTTGTTCTCGTAGCCGTGAATGATAGAATTCGTCACCGCTTCCGAGACGACCGTCTTGATGTCGTTAAGCAGCTCCAGCGTCGGGTCCAATTGAGAGACGAACGCCGCAACCGAGACGCGGGCGAACGCCTCGTTCTCGGAACGGCTCGCGAATGACAGCTTCATGAAATTTCCTGCGCTCATGATACGACCTCCAATCCGGCGAGAGCCGAACGCTCCGTCTCGTAGAAAGACATGATCTTGAACAAGCCGGACAGCTCGAACAACCGTTTCACGTTCGAATGAACGTCGCATACGACCATTTTGCCGCCGCGGCTCTTGATCAGCTTGTATCTTCCGAGGATGACCCCAAGACCCGAGCTGTCCATGAACTGCAAGTCTTTCAAACTGAGGACGACATGCTCCGCGCGGCCTCGAAGAATCGCATCCTCCATCTTGAAGCGGACGATGTCCGCCGTGTGATGGTCTAGCTCCCCTCGCAACCGGACAACCAAGACATTGCGATGCTGCTCCAACTCTACTTGCAAACTCACGCCGATCCCTCCCCATCATGTAGCAAACGACTGAACCTCCCATGCGCGGCCCAGCAGCCAAGGCGAACCATTAAACCGGCCTTCGGCAAGCTCGCGGCGAATCCCCATCGCCGTTCCGCCGGTTTACTGTCTTACTCCATTCTACAACTCTGAAATCCATTCCTGCCCCCCGACAAAACTAGAAGCTAGCTTCTCCTTCGCGACAAAATACAGCAAAGAGGCGCAAGACCGACCTCTTGACGCCTTCTTCGCTTGATTCTCGTTAGTCGTTCAGGAACAGCTTGCCCGCCGAGCGTTTGAAGAGAGTCCACCAGCCTGCGCGAGCCACGGAAGCCGGCGCTTCGATCGGGAATTCGTTCATAACCTCGTTGCCCCGGTACACGATCAGCTTGCCCACCTGCTTGCCCGCTTCGACCGGAGCCGTTACCTTTTTGTCAAGCACCAGCTCATGGCGAATGTCTCCCTTGGAGTCGCCCTTGCGGACGAGGACGCTGTACGAATGCTTCGCGACGATCGGGAGCTTGGCCACGGAGCCCTTCTGCACCTGAAGCGTGCCGATGGTGTCCCCCTTCTTGTAGATCGGGACGTTCGTGAACTGCGCGAACGCATAATCGAACAGCTTCGACACTTCCGCGTTGCGGGTCTTCGTGTTCGGTTCTCCCATCACGACGGCGATCAGACGCAGATTGTCGCGTTTGGCTGTCGCCGACAGGCAGAACTTCGCTTCCCCCGTGTAGCCGGTCTTCAGCCCGTCCGCGCCGCTGTAGAACCGCACCAGCTTGTTCGTGTTGACGAGCCAGAACGGCTTCGGCTTATCCTTGCGCAGATGGTCCTGATAAAGCCCGGTGTACTTCGTAATCTCCTCATGCTTAAGCAGCTCGCGCGACATGAGGGCGATGTCCCGTGCCGACGACACATGGCCTTGGGCCGGAAGCCCGTTGCAGTTGACGAAGTGCGTGCTGGTCATGCCCAGCTCCTTCGCCTTCTCGTTCATCTGCTTGACGAATTCCTCTTCGCTGCCCGCAAGCTTCTCCGCGAGGGCGACCGAAGCGTCGTTGCCCGAAGCGAGAGCCACTCCTTTGAGCATGTCTTCGACCGTCATCTCTTCCCCGGGCTCCAGAAAGATCTGAGAACCACCCATGGATGCGGCGTGCTCGCTCGTTTGGACTTTGTCCGTAAGCTTGATCTTGCCTTCGTCGAGAGCCTCCATCACCAGCAGCATCGTCATGATCTTCGTAATGCTCGCGGGAGGCAGGGCCAGGGTGCTGTTCTTCTCGAAAATAACGGTCCCGCTGTCCGCATCCATCAGAATGGCGGAACGAGCCGAGCCCGTCAGATCGGTTTGCGGAGCATTCGGCTTGGCCCGGCCGGCAGACGATTCTTCCGCCAGGGCGGAAGGAGCGGCAGCCGATGCCAATAGTGCTGCGGTCAAGGCCAGAGTTGTCAGAGGACGAACCCAGCGGCGGTATCGCGTCGTATGCATGTGAGTTTGGTTTTCCCCTCCAGATGCCGGTGTGGCAGGCTATGGTGTCTTCTTCCAACCAGTGTGCCCCGCGCAAAAGCAAAATATTCCACACTATCATCGACGCCCGAATCTGCATCCTGCCGTCCGGCTGCCGTTGCTGCCCCGATCTATTGCGAAAAATGGAAAAATTCTCAATCTTATTTAACAATTCTCCTAAACTTATTTAACAGGGTTAAGGTATGCTTGTAAAAAAACGGTTACGGAGAGGAACTGCGAATGAAAAACTTGGCGAGGTACGAGGAATCCATGACAGCGATGGATTGGAGGAGCGAATTCGATCTGGAATGGCTTCGCGACTCGATCGAATCGAAGACGGTTGCGGGCAGCGCGGCCGAGAGGATGGCATCGAACGGATACTCGCAGCTGAAGACGCTGCAGGCGGAACTCTCGGAGCTGGTTGCCGAGCTTGAGCGATTCGTTCGCCGGAACAACGCCGCGTCCGCTTCCCTGGCGGCTTGAAGCAGAAGGGCAACGCGCCGTACGGCAGCAAAGGATAGGCCCAATTGGGCATCCGGTACCCAAATGCCGCGACAACTTGCGGATGGTGGGCCCAATTGGGTATCTTTTACCGAAATGCTGAGTGCGGGTGGACGGGGAGTTCTTGCCGTCCTCAAGAAAGCCAAGAGGCTGTCCCGAAGTCCATGACTTCCGGGACAGCCTCTTGGCTTTCTTAGCTCTGAACGCCTTCCTTGCTGACGATCGCGTAGATAAGCGGATTGGCGGCGGGGGCTTCGCCGCCGAGCTCGTAGGCGGCGACGATCTGCTCCGCCGAGGAGCGGGCGGCTTCGTCGTCGCGGCGCGCATGCAGGATGGCAAGGGTATCGCCCTTGCGCACCCGGTCTCCGCGCTTCGCGACCAGCTCGACGCCGACGGCGTAGTCGATCCGGTCTTCCTTCGCCGCGCGGCCAGCGCCGATCCGCATGGCGGCGAGCCCGATCTCTTCGGCGTCGATGCCGTGCACGAAGCCGTCGGACGCCGAGAGCACCGGAATGCGCTCGTCGGCCTGCGGCAGCAGCTCCGGCTGGCGGGCGATCGCCGGGTCGCCGCCCTGCGAGGCGATCATCTGCGCCAGCTTGTCCAGCGCGGCGCCGGACGCGATAGCGGCCTCCAGCTTGCCGCGCGCTTCCTCTTCGTTCGCCGCTCGCCCGCCGAGCACCAGCATGTGGCTTCCGAGCTTCAGGCACAGCTCGCGAAGGTCCGCCGGTCCTTCTCCGCGCAGGATCTCGATCGCTTCGCGCACCTCGAGGGCATTGCCGATGAGGCGGCCAAGCGGCTGATCCATGTCCGTGATGGCCGCGACCGTCGTACGTCCGACCTCCGTGCCGATCGCCACCATCGCCTTCGCGAGGATGATCGCGTCCTCGGCGGTCTTCATGAACGCGCCGCTGCCGAACTTGACGTCGAGCAGAATCGCGTCCGCGCCCGCCGCGATCTTCTTGCTCATGACCGAGCTTGCGATGAGCGGAATCGACTCCACCGTGCCGGTGACGTCGCGCAGCGCGTACAGCTTCTTGTCGGCGGGAGCGATATTGCCGCTCTGCCCGATGACGGAGGCCCCGATCTCGTTCACCTGGGAGAAGAATTCCTCCCGGGCGAGCTCGGTGCGGAAGCCCGGAATCGACTCGAGCTTGTCGATCGTCCCGCCCGTGTGGCCGAGCCCTCTTCCGCTCATCTTGGCGACCGGCACGCCGCAAGCGGCGACCATCGGCGCCAGGATGAGCGTCGTCTTATCGCCGACCCCGCCCGTGCTGTGCTTGTCGACCTTGACGCCGCGGATGGCCGACAGGTCGACGACGTCGCCGGAGTGCGCCATCGCCAGCGTCAGATCCGCCGTCTCCGAGTCGGTCATTCCGTTGAAGCAGACGGCCATGGCCCATGCCGCCGTCTGATAATCGGGAATGGCTCCCGATACGACTCCCTCGATGACGAATCGGATCTCCTCCGCCGTCATCTCTTCTCCCGCTCTCTTCTTGCGGATGATATCCACCATGCGCATCTTCGTCATCTCCTTTATTCTCGAATCGATCTACAGCTTAGGCAGCAAGGCAAGCACGAGAGAAACGAATTGCGACTTGACCCGCTCCGTCGTCTCCATGACTTCTTCGTGCGACAGAGGCTGATCGAGGATGCCTGCCGCCATATTGGTGATGCAGGAGATTCCGATGACTTCGATGCCCGCGTGGCGGGCAACGATGACTTCCGGCACGGTAGACATTCCGACGGCGTCGGCGCCGATGACGCGCAGGTAGCGGATCTCGGCCGGCGTCTCGTAATTCGGCCCGAGCAATCCGGCATATACGCCTTCCTTGACCGGCACGCCGAGCTCGGACGCCGTCTCCTTCGCGACCTGGCGAAGCCTCTTGGAATACGCATCCGACATGTCCGGGAAACGGACGCCGAGCGCGTTGTCGTTCGGACCGACGAGCGGGTTGCGTCCCGTCAGGTTCAGATGGTCGGAGATGATCATGAGATTGCCCGACGAGAAATCCAGGTTGACTCCGCCCGCCGCGTTCGTGACGAGCAGCGTCTTCACGCCGAGCTGCTTCATGACGCGGACCGGCAGCGCCGTTCTCTCCGGCTCGTAGCCTTCGTACATATGGAAGCGCCCGCGCATAAGCGCGACTGTTCTTCCTTGGAGGCGGCCGATGACCAATTCGCCGGCGTGTCCTTCCACCGTGGATACCGGAAAATGAGGGATTTCGCCGTAAGGAATCGTAACGGCATCCTCTACTTCGTCTCCGATTACGCCGAGTCCGGAGCCCAGAATCAGGCCGATCTCCGGCACATGCGGGGTGAGCGACCGGATATAGGCGGCCGCCTCTTCGATAATTTGCTTGGTCTGCTGCGCCATGCGAATCTCTCCTTCGTTTCTCTATTTAAGCTCGGGCAGGAAGCTGCGTCCGCGCCCGGTCGGCTTCACCTGGAAATTGTCCGCGATCGTCGCGGCCAGATCGGAATACGTCTCCCGGATTCCCAACTCTCCTCCGGACAGCGAAGGCGAGTAAGCGAGAATCGGCACGTATTCTCTCGTGTGGTCGGTTCCGTAATGAACCGGATCGTTGCCGTGGTCGGCGGTAATGACGAGCAGATCGTCCGGGCCAAGCTTCTCCAGCAGAGCCGGCACCGCCCGGTCGAATTCCTCCAGCGCTCCGGCGTACCCTTGCGGATCCCGCCGATGCCCGTAAAGCGAATCGAAGTCGACGAGATTCGTGAACAGAAGCCCCTCGAATTGCCGATCGAGCTCCTGCAGCGTAAGCTCGATTCCGTGCGCGTTGCTCTTCGTCGGAAGCGCCCGGGTCACTCCCTCGCCGTCGAAAATATCGTTGATCTTGCCGACCGCGGACACTTCGAAGCCCGCGTTCTTCAGCGAGTCCAGCACCGTCGGCTCCGGCGGTTTGAGCGCGTAATCGTGGCGGTTCGGGGTCCGCTGGAACGCTCCCGGCTTGCCGACGTACGGCCTCGCGATAACGCGCCCGACCGAATATTCGTCCGCGAGCGTCAAGCGCCTGGCGATTCGGCACGCTTCATACAGTTCTTCGAGCGGGATGATCTCTTCATGCGCCGCCAGCTGGAACACGCTGTCCGCGGACGTATAGACGATCCAGGCCCCGCTCTTCATCTGCGCTTCGCCCAGCTCGTCCAGAATCTCCGTTCCGGATGCCGGCTTGTTGCCGAGGACGGCGCGTCCCGTCTCTCGCTCGAACTCTTCGATCAGAGACGAAGGGAACCCCTCCGGGAACGTCCGGAAAGGGGTCTCGATCTTGAGGCCCATGAGCTCCCAATGGCCGGTCATCGTATCCTTGCCGGCCGATACCTCCGCCATCTTGCCATAGAAGGCGCCTGGCGCGGCCTCAGGCTTCCAGTCTCCTAGCGGAGCGATGTTCGCAAGCCCGAGCTTGCGCAGATTCGGCAGCTTCATGGAAGGCACCGATTCAAGGATATGGCCCAAGGTGTGAGCTCCCAGATCCCGATAATTCTCCGCGTCCGGCAGCTCTCCGATGCCTACGCTGTCCAGAACAATAACGGCAATGCGACGAAACTTCATCCGATACTCCTCCTATTTATTCATGCGGGCTCTTGGATGAGCTTGCTCATAGACTTCTTTGAGCCGGCCTTTGACCGCCGGCTGGTAGATCTGCGTCGTTGCGGGCGCTTTATGGCCCATCATCTCCTGAACGGAACGAAGATCCGCCCCTCTTCCCAACAGATGGGCGGCGAAGGAGTGACGCAGGGTGTGCGGCGTGATGTCCTCGTTCAGTCCCGACTCTGCCGCGTATTTCTTGATCAGCTTCCAGCAGCCCTGCCTTGTCATCCGGGTGCCGAGATGATTCAGGAACAGCGCCGGTTCGTTCTTGCCTTCGCGAAGCAGGGCCGGCCTTGCTTCCCGCGTATATTTTACCATCCATTCCACGCAGAAGGAACCGAGCGGAACCATTCTTTCCTTGCCGCCCGGCCCTACGCACCGAAGCAGCCCAAGCTCCGGATAAAGATGATCCTCATCGAGCGCGAGCAGCTCCGACACCCGCAATCCCGTTGCATAGAGCAGCTCCAGCATCGCTTTATCCCGCAGCCCGGACGGCGAATCCAGCTCCGGCGTTTCGAGCAGCCGTTCGACCTCCTCCTCCGTCATCGCCGAATAAGGCTTTCTCTCGGCTCGCGGCGCTTGCAGGGTTAACGCCGGATTGTCCGGCACGATTCGCTTCGTCTGCAGATAATGAAAAAAGGATCGAATGGAAACAAGGCGCCTGGACACCGTCGAATTCGATCTCGCCAGTCCGCGCAGCTTCATCAGGTAAGCGGACAAGTGGCGGTTATGAATATCCTGAACCCGGCCGATCCCGAGCTCCTCCAAGTAGAGAAGCAGATCGGCCAAGTCGCTGCGATAGCCTTCGAGAGAATTGCGCGCCAGCCCTTTCTCTTGCTCGGCTTCCTTCAAGTATGCGTCCATGTGATCTCTCATGGGCTTCCCAAGCTCCTTTGTTGCGTACAGCTCCCGCAGCCTCTAGGCTGTCTGCCGCTTCGGGCTAGCGAGCGTACCCGGTTGTCGATTCATGTCTCGCCTATAATTGAATTCCCCGCCCCGTGGAAAATATCCTGCTCATTCGCTGCTCTCACAGCTAATCTCCCCGTTACTCTCCCAGCCACCAGTAGAGCTTTAGCCGCTCCTTCGCTTCGGAGACGCTCTCGGACGAATCGCCCGCTTGGAACACCTTGGCGGATCGTCCTTCCGGTACCTTGTAGGGATCGACCGGAACCAGCCATCCTTGCATCCAGCCGAATACATGATGGACCATAACCGTCAAGACAAGGAACAGCAAGGTAAATTGCAAGCGTTCCAGCCATTTTCCCGATCCGCTTCGCATGACGCTCTCGCCCTCTCTCGAATGAGTTGAGAGCATTGTATTCGGACAAGGATCGTTTCATGACCGCCGAGCCGGGCGAACCTTCCGGCTCATTCGTCCATACATTGCAGGAGGGATGGCCAAGACCGCCCAATCCGTCTGATCCAGGGAGAGTTGCGCGCATGAGACCGGTAGAACAGATTCTGTCCCTCTCCGTCAGGGCGAAGCCCTCGCCGTCGACCGAACGCCGAATCGTCGCCTTGAAGGGAAGCGGCGATTATCGCAAATGCCTGCAAGAGCTTACGTCCGCGGGAATCAAGCCGGTGAAGAGCTCAAGGGCGCTCCGCCTGATCTGCTGCCATGCGGATAAGCGGCACCGTTGGTCCCGCTTGCGCAAGCACCCGCGGATTGCCTACGTCGAGAAGGATGCGAAGGTATCCGCCCACGCTCGCTTCCCGGCATCCAAGAAGCGTCTGTCTCTGAGGACTCGTCAGGCCTGTCCGGTCAAAGCGCCGTGGAACGTATGCCGGGTCCAGTCTCCCCCTCTCTGGAAGCGAACGCAAGGCTCGGGCGTCAAGGTCGCGATTCTCGACACCGGCATTGCCCCGCACCGCGATCTTCGCATCGCGGGCGGAACGAACGCCATCGTCCCGGGAGGCTCATTCGCCGATGACAACGGGCACGGCACCCATGTGGCCGGGATCGCCGCCGCGACGGGCCGCGGCCGTCTATACGGCAATGCGCCCCGAGCCGGCCTTTATGCCGTCAAGGCGCTCGATCGCAAAGGCGAAGGCTACATCTCGGATATCGTTCAAGGAATCGATTGGTGCATCGCGAACGGAGTGCGGGTCATCAATATGAGCTTCGGCATGGCCGGAGACAGCCTTGCGCTCCGCAACGCTCTGAAGAGAGCGAGGCGCCGGGGAATCGTCCTCGTCGCGTCGGCGGGGAACTCCGGACGCTTCAGCGGCGGCCTCGACGCACCGGCGCGTTATCCGGAGACGATCGCCGTGGCGGCGTCGACGCGCGGCAACCTTCCCGCTTTCTTCTCCAGCCGCGGGAGAGGCATCGCCGTCGCGGCCCCGGGAGTGAACATTCTCTCGACGGCGAAGAGCGGCCATTATGTAAGAATGTCCGGCACGTCCATGTCAGCCCCGCATGTCACCGGCGGCGCGGCGCTTCTTCGCGGCTATGCTCCAAGACTGTCGGCCGCCGGAGTCGCCAGGCGGCTCCGCCGTTACGCTCTGAGAATTCCCGGCGGCGGCAATGCGGTCGGATCCGGCCTCCTTCAGGTCGCCCCCGCAGCCTATAATCGATCCCGGCGAGCGGGAACCGCCAAGAACAAAGGCCGATGCTAAGCCCAATCGCCCGCTGACCTGCTAACCTTTACCCCGAAGTCGGACCGACGCCAAAACCGCCCTAACCCGGCTTCGCCCGAAGCGGGGTCGGGGCGGCTTCAGATGCCCGCGTCAATTCGATTCCTGCGATTGCCCGTGGTCGTGAATCTTCTTCAGAACGTCGGTCATCGTGTTTCGAAGACCGGTCAGCTCCTCGATCCCCATCCCATATTGCCGATAAAGCTGTTCGGGAATCGTACAAGCCCTCTCCTTCAGAGATCTGCCCTGCTCCGTCAGCACGATCCGGACGCTTCGCTCATCCGATTGATCGCGCGTCCTCGTCAAATGGCCGGACGCTTCCAGCTTCTTCAGGAGCGGCGTCAAGGTTCCCGAGTCCAGGTAGAGCCTCTCGCCCAGCTCCTTCACGCTGACATCGTCTTTCTCCCAGAGCGCGAGCATCGTAATGTACTGCGTATAGGTAAGGTTTAACTCCTTCAACAGCGGATGGTAGAGCTTCGTGATCTCGCGGGCGCATGCATACACGGCAAAACAAAATTGATTCTCCAGCTTCATCAAGTCGTCGCTCACGATACTATCCCCTTGACTGGCGATTTATATTGTATAAAATTGAATTGTACCATAGATTATAGAGGAGGGAAAACCGGATGAACGTTTATGATTACCCAGTCCATACGAATCATGGCAAAGAGGAGAACTTGTCCAAGTATAAGGGGCAGGTGCTGCTCATCGTGAACACCGCGACCAAATGCGGCCTCGCCCCGCAGTTTGGCGGCCTGCAGCAGCTCCATGAGAAGTATGCGGAGCGCGGCCTTGCCGTCGTCGGATTCCCGTGCAACCAATTCCTGAATCAGGAGCCGGGCACCGATTCGGAGATCTCCAGTACCTGCCAGCTTAACTTCGGCGTGACCTTCCCGCTCTACGCCAAGATCGACGTCAAGGGCAAGAGCGCTCATCCTCTCTATCGATACTTGACGAAGGAATCTCCCGGTTTGTTCGGCTCGAAGGCCATCAAGTGGAATTTCACCAAATTCCTGATCGACCGCGAGGGCCGGATCGTCAAGCGCTTCGCCCCGACCGTGCCCCCCGAGAAAATCGAGAGCTATATTCAGAAATTGCTATAAAGGCGGTTTCCTCGTCTTCATCCTACATGGTAAAAAGGATGCCATCAACCCGTTGAAGGCTGCTCTGGCATCCTGATTGGAAAGATTTCTTTATGCTCTCGCTGGCGACGCGCTGCCTTCGGTTCCCTTGTCCGCCTCTTCCGCCTTGGAGCGGCAATTCGCGCAGATCCCCGTGAAGTCGAGCCGGTGGTCCAGCACCGTGAAGCCGTATTCGGCTTCCAGTTTCTCTTCTAGAGGAGTCAGCCAATCTTCCATAATCTCCGACATCGTCCCGCATTGCACGCAGATGAGATGATGGTGATGATGCTTGTTGCTCTCGGTTCGAAGATCGTATCTGGCGACCCCGTCGCCGAAGTTCATCTTCTCTACGATATGCATCTCGCTAAGCAGCTCGAGGGTACGATAGACGGTAGCGAGTCCGATCTCCGGCGCGATGTCCTTGACCAGCATGAAGACGTCTTCCGCGCTGAGATGGTCGGCTTCGTTCTCCAGGAGAACGCGTACCGTCGCTTCCCTCTGCGGGGTTAACTTGTAGCCCTGGGATTGCAATTGCTGCTTCACTTTCTCGATTCGGGCTTCCATTGTTCTCCCCCTTAGACCGTTCAACGCATTTTGCTTCCATTATAGGGGGAGGTACTTTAGGAAGTCAAACCCTAGCGGCGAACGAATCGAGGAATCTTGTATTTATTCGCTATTTTCCGACCCTTGAATGGAGAAGGCCAGTCCGGGATCCGGGGCGATTCTCTCGATGACGAGGGGCGAAACGTACGCTTCGTAGAGAGAGGCGGCGGCCAGCATAAGCAGCATCGCTCCGGCAACCGCGGTATGGGCGAGCAGCGGAGGCAGCATGTTACCCTTGCGCCGGAACAGCCTCTCTCTCACGACATAATACGCGAATCTGGAAGCGGAGACGCTGGCGATGATCAGGGCGGGAATGACGATGAGGTTCTGCGGGGCGACCGCGGCAAGCGACAGCAGCGCGCCGTGCCAGCTCAGCTCCCGGACGATCAGGCCGACCGAGAAGCCGAGCAGCACTCCTTTGAGAAAATCGAGAACCATGACGAAGGGCAAGCCGATGACGGAGAGCCCGAGCATCCAGATCAGCAGCAGCCACTTGGCATAGAGGAAAAAACGGTCCCAGAACGCTGCCCCCGCATCGAGAGCGGACGGATCGGAGAACGTCTGCCAATAGACCTTCAGCCTGTCCGCCAAATCCTGCTGCTGGTCCAGCGTCAGCGCGTTGACGAGCACGGCTCCGAAGACGGCCCCGGACAGCAGCAGCACTCCTATGAATATATACATGTTCTGATTGTCTCGGGCAGACAGGTTCCACAGCCGCAAGTTCACGGGCATCGCCCTCCTCGTCCACTTCAGCATCCTTCGGTGCCTATGTGTATGACGGACAGGCGTTGAATATGCTTCGTCCCCTTATGGGCGCCGTTCGATGCGGCCGTAGGTTCCTCCGCTTCCGGCCGTCAATTCCAGCCTGTCCTCTCTGGCTTCCACGATGAGCCGGGCCAGTTTATCCCCCGCCACCTCGGCGATCCGCTCCGGCGGACAACGATGCAGAATGTCCATCTCCGTTCCGACCTCGTCCAGAAGCCGCTGCCTCATGCGAGGTCCAATTCCGGGGAAGAAGGAGAGAGGAACCTGCCGTATATAGGGGGGGCGCTTCTCCATCCCCGTGCCTTCCTCGCGATCGGCGAGCTCTTCGATCCGTCCGGCCACTCCCCGTACCAGCTTGCGGCTGCCGCAGCTCGGACAGGCTTCCGCGACGCCTTGCTTGTCGCTTAACGCCTTCTTGCATGAGGCGCAGAACGTCGTATGATACTTGCCGAGCCTCGGATGAAGCCCCAGGTTGGAGACGATGCTCCGTCCTCCCTCGCCGCGCAGCGCCATGACCCATTCCTCGAAGGTGGGCTCCTTCACCGACAGCTCATTGCATTCCCTGCCGATCATCCCGGTCGAATGGGCGTCCGAATTGGTGACGTAAGGGAATCGGTCCAGCTCCGTCAGCCGGGATGCCATGCGGGTATCCGCGCTTAAGCCCAGCTCGATCGCCGCGACGCCTTCCGGATCGAGGCGGTCGGAGATTCGATCGGCCGAGCAGCCGAGCAGTCCCCGATGCGGAGTGAAGACATGGGCGGGAATCACGATGCCGCCTCTGGCGATCGCTTCGGCTTGAAGCTCCCGCGCGGTCGAACGGATGCGCTGCGAGCTGAGGCGAACGTTCTTCATCCGGGGTTCCATCCAGCTCGTCCAGCCCATCATCGATTCTAGCGTCGGAAAATAAACCAGCAGATGAAACGGTCCTCCTCCCGGCTCCCGGACTTCCACTTCGCAGCCGGGCAGGATGACGGTTCGACGATACCGAATCCCTCCGCCTTGCACCTCCTCCATCTCTCCGGACTCCAGGCAATCCAGAATATCCCGCTGCACGGACGGCGAATGGCAGTCGATCACCCCGACGAGATGGACTCCTTTGCGCTCGGACGCCTCCTCCGCGATCGAGCGGAACGTCAGGGCGTTGCTTGCGCTGATCTTGACGGGCTCCCCCCGTCTCGTTCGGCCGATATGGACGTGCAGGTCCGCGAAGAGAGTTTCTTCCCTTGCCTTGCCGTTCATTTATCGATTCCCTTCCAGCTTCTGCAGGCGCCAATAGGCCACGGCGAGCAGCGTCTTGGCGTCGAAGATCCGCCCCTCCCGGATGTAGGCGTCCGCTTGCTCAAGCGTGATCGCCTCGCAGGTCAGGAATTCCTCGTCGTCCAGATGGACTTCGCCTTTCTCCAACTCGTCCGTGTAATACAAATGAATGATTTCCTCCGCGAAGCCCGGAGAGGTCGAGAACGACTGCAGATGCTTGATCGTCTTCGCCCGGTAGCCCGTCTCCTCCTCCAGCTCCCGGAGCGCCGCTTCCAGCGGATCCTCTCCCGGCTCCAGCTTGCCTGCCGGAATCTCGACCTGCACGCGCTCAAGCGGCTTGCGGAACTGCTCGACGACGAGCATCTTGCCTTCCAGAAGAGCGAGTACCGCTACGGCTCCCGGGTGAAGAACGAGCTCCCGGGTTGCCGTCTCGCCGTTCGGAAGCTGCACGGTATCGACCTGAACCTTGATCATCCTTCCTTCGAAGATCGGCTTGGTCTCCAAGGTTTTCTCGTAGAAGGGGTGGTTCCGCGCATCCATGTGGCTCATATTCTGCATCCTCCAGTCATCAATTCGCCCGCGGGCTCATAGGTTCAAGATATAGGCTTGTCCGGGAGAATGCAAGCTAACGGAAGACGGACAAGCGATCGAGAAGGGGGAAGGCCTTCATGCTGAAGCGTTATTCCGATGACAGAAAGATCCAATGGGTCGGTAAAGCCTGGGAGATTCGCGCCGCTCTGCGCCGCTTGAAACAAGAAAAAGGCGGGAGCACCCGCCTTGAAGCCGTTTTGACTCCGCCGGCTCGCGGAAGAGCTTCCGTATAAACGGTTCCAGGCATCCTCATTCTCCGCCATCCAGCCTCACGGAAGCCGTCTGCGGAGCCGTCGGAGACAGGCTGCCGCCTTTCGGTTCGATCGTGAGCGCGAGAGACTCCCAATCCTCCGGCGAGACGTTGCTGGAGTAAAGATGCGCCAGGTCGTCGTTGAATTCGAGCAGCCCCAGGTTCCTTGCCGCGCCGCCGGCATAAGCCCACGCTTGAACGTCCATCTCGTTCGAAGGAAGCATGCCCTCCAGCAGGAGGAACAGCTCGTGCGTCCTCTTGTTGATCCAGACGGTCTCTCGGGTCGGCGGCGGCAGCGCTTCGCTCGGGAGGACGGAGTCCGCGTCAAGCTTATAGACGACCGTATCCGGACGGCTCAGCACCTGGGAGGCGACCGGAACATGATGCTCCGCATAATCCTGGGGATCTACCGTCTTCCCGGGACCGCCCATTCGTCCGTAGGCAAGCACGGCCATCAAGATCGCGAACGCGGAGAGCGAGACCGCCGCGGCTCCGCGGCGCCGAGAGGCCGAGGACAGCGCCCGCTTCGCGCGATTGGCCGCTCCTCTCAGGCGGACGCGCGCTCTTAGCATTGCCGGCGCGCGGAACGACGTCTCCATCTCCGTCTCTGCCGACGCCAAGGGCGAGAGCATCGCTTCCCACTCCTCGCTGGCCGCCGCGCAAGAAGCGCAAGCCTGCCGATGCCTCAGCATGGCGGCCGCTTCCTCCGGATGAAGCTTCCCGAGGTGGAAGTCGATCCAGCGTTCTTCCGTTATATAGCACTCGCGGTCAAGCACGCTCATCCGCCTCCTCCCCGTTCGCCCAGCCCATTTTCTCCAGCGTTCTCCTCAGATGGCTCAGCCCGTATCGCATTCTAGACTTGATGGTGCCGAGCGGCAGCTGCCATTCCTCCGCGATCTCGCGCTGGCTGCGAGACGAGTAGAAGGATGCGGCCAATGCCTCCCTCTGAAGTCCCGGAAGCTCTTCGAGAGCTCTCCTGACCGCCTCTCCCTGTAGCTTGGCCATCACCGTCTCCTCCGGCTGCGCCAACGTGCCCGGCCGCTCTTCCGGTTCCGCGTCCCGCAGCACCAGCTTCTTGCGCTTGCGAAGACCGTCCAGGCAGCGGCTCTTCGTCTGGACGGCCAGCCACGCTTCCACGGATCCCCTCGCCTCGTCGTAGCGATCGGGATGCGCGATGACGGACAATAGCACGTCGTGGCAAGCATCCTCCGCTTCCATTCGATCCCCCAATAAATGAATCGCGATCGGCATCATCAGCGGCATGGCCCGCTCGTAGAACCGGTCGAACGCCGGCCCCGATCCGTCGGCAACGTCCCGCAGCAGCTCCGCCATGTTCTCGTTCCGGCCGATTGCCATCGTGCGCATGCTCATTCCCCCCGTGCTTTCTCCTCATGAATAGGCCCGCTTCTTCGTCTCTATTTAACCCATTCATAGCAGAATCGGCCCCGTCTGAGAATGTCCCCGCGCTCATTTTTATCTCCTTTTAAGCTTGCTTTAAGCGAATTTTTATCCGCGGATTCGGCCGTCCTATAAATCCGATCGTCTTCCCCGGACGTAGCCCTGATGATTACCAATTCATCGCCTCGGGAGGGGTTCTACGTCATGTTCAAATCGATTCGCAACAAAATCTCGGCACTCGCGCTTGCGCTCTGCGTCGGCGCGCTGGCGATCTCCGCTTCGGCGTTCGCCGCCGGCGGCGTCAAGCTGTACACGCCTTACACGAGCCTGTCTGCGGCTCCCGGCGAGACGCTGTCTTATGACATTAATCTGATCAATGACAGCGACTCGATCCAGACGGCCGACCTCAGCTACGATTCGATCGGCCAGGCCTGGAAGACCGAGCTGACCGCCGGAGGCCACCCGATCAGCCAGATCGCCGTCAAGCCGAACGACTCGCAGAGCGTCAGCCTGAACATTCAGGTGCCGTTCGAGGTCAACAAAGGCGACTATACGTTCCGGTTGAACGCCGGCACGTTCGGAACGCTGAACCTCAAGATCAACGTCTCCGAGCAGGGCACGTACAAGACGGAGCTGACCGCCGAGCAGCCGAACATGCAAGGGCATTCCGACTCCACCTTCACGTACAACCTGACGCTCAGCAACCGAACCGCAAGCAAGCAGCAATACGCGCTTACCGCAGATACGCCGGAGGGCTGGGACGCCCACTTCTCCGTCAGCGGCAACAACGTCACCGCCGTCGACGTCGATCCCAACGGCTCTCAGGCGATTACGCTGACGCTTACTCCAGCCGATAAGGCGACGGCTCAGACGTACGAGATTCCGATCCAAGCTTCCAACAGCAGCACGAACGCGAAAGCGACCATGCAAGCCGTCATCACCGGTACCTACGGATTGACTCTGACGACGAAGGACCAACGCCTCAGCGCGAACGTGACGGCCGGCGGCAAGCGGAACCTGGAGATGGTCGTCCAGAACACGGGGAGCGCGGAGCTGACGAACGTCAGCCTAACCAGCACGGCTCCGACCGACTGGGAGGTTACCTTCGAGCCGAAGACGATCGCTTCGATTAAACCCGGAGAATCCGTTCCGGTAACGGCGACGATCAAGTCGAGCGGCAAGGCGCTCTCCGGCGATTATGTCGTGGGAATGACGGCGCAATCCTCCGAGAAATCCAGCGATGCCGCCATCCGCGTAACGGTCAAGAGCTCGGTGCTCTGGGGCTGGATCGGCGTCGTCATCATCGCGATCGTGCTCGCGGGCATCTACGGCCTCTTCCGTAAGTACGGGAGGCGTTGAGCATGGAAGCGGGAGTCATCGAACTGAAGCAGCTCACCAAGAAATACGGCGAATTCATCGCCGTCGACCGGCTGAACCTGACGATCCGGCAGGGGGAGATCTTCGGCTTGCTCGGACCGAACGGAGCCGGCAAAACCACGACGATCCTCATGATGCTCGGCTTGACCGAGCCGACATCGGGCAGAGCCGTCGTCTGCGGCCTAGACGCCACCCGTCAGCCGATGCAGGTCAAGCGCAGGGTCGGCTATATGCCGGACGATATCGGCTTCTACGACGACCGTTCCGGTCTTGACAATTTGATCTTCACCGCGAGATTGAACGGCGTTTCGCCGCAGGAGGCCCGCGAGCGAGCGCAGCTGCTGCTGGAGAAGGTCGGCCTCGCGGACGCGGCGAGCAAGAAGGCGGGAACCTATTCGCGCGGGATGAGACAGCGGCTCGGCCTCGCCGACGTGCTGATCAAGCAGCCGGAGGTCATCATCCTCGACGAGCCTACCCTCGGCATCGACCCCGAAGGCGTGCGCGAGCTGCTCATGCTCATCCGGGAGCTGAGCCGGACCGAAGGGCTGACCGTCCTGCTGTCGTCTCACCACCTGCATCAGGTCCAGCAGATCTGCGACCGGGTCGGCCTGTTCGTCAACGGGCGGCTGATCGCCTCCGGCGATCTCGACACGCTGTCCCGGGAGCTCGACAGGGGGCCGACTCACCTCGTCGAGCTGGACGTGGCGGACTGGAGCTCCGCCTTGGAAACGTCGCTGCTCTCGATCCAAGGAGTGCGTTCGGTGACGAGAAGCGAATCGGACGCCTTGGCCAATCGGTCCGGGGACAAGGAAGGCTCCGAGTTCGTCACGATCCGGGTGGCGAGCAGCGTCGAGGTCACTCCTCTGCTCGCCTCGGCCGTCGTCGCCTCCGGCGCTTCCCTTCTCGGCTTAAGGCCGACCAAGTACGGTCTCGACGACATCTATCATCGCTACTTCGAAGGAGGCGATTCCCATGAGCGGATTCATTGAACGGCTTCGCCTTCCCGGGCGTTCCGGAGACGCGCCGGCGGCGAAGGAGAACGGGGCCGCCGCCCGGGAACGCGGACGGCAAGCTTCGCCGTTCTGGGTGATGGTCCAGAAGGAGTTCGGCGACCATATCCGCAGCTGGCGGTTCATCATTCTGCTCGCGATCGTAACGCTGGCCTGCATCGGCTCGATCTACGCGGCGGTCACCGCGCTCAAAGACGCGCAGGAGGCGGCGACCGGCAGCGGAACCGAGATGGATTCGTCCTTCCTGTTCCTGAAGATGTTCACGGTATCGGACGGCTCGCTCCCGAACTTCCTGACGTTCCTGTCGTTCCTCGCGCCGCTCATCGGGATCGCGATCGGCTTCGACTCGATCAACTCGGAGCGCAACAAAGGAACGCTCAGCCGCATTCTGTCGCAGCCGGTGTACCGGGACGACTTCCTTAACGCGAAGTTCGTGGCGGGACTTCTGCTCATCGCGGTCGTCGTGTTCTCCCTTGGCTTCCTCGTCATGGGAACGGGGCTGCTCACGATCGGTTATCCGCCTACGCCGGAGGAATTCTGGCGCGTCATCGTCGCTCTCGTCATCACGACGATCTATGTCGGCCTGTGGCTGAACCTGTCCCTCCTGTTCTCGGTTCGGTTCCGCCAAGCGGCGACCTCCGCGCTGAGCGGGATCGCCTTGTGGATTTTCTTCCTGGTCTTCTACGGGATGATCGTGAACCTGATCTCGAACGCGACCGCGCCCGGCGATACCGCCGCCGCTTCGTCGATCATCAGCCAGCAGAACTGGATGATGCTGCTGCAGCGGCTCTCTCCCGCTTATCTGTTCCAGGAAGCCGCCTCCACGCTGCTTCTGCCGGACGTGCGGACGCTGAACCCGTTCGTCACGCAGGACCAGGCGTATCTCGCGATCAACGCTCCGCTCTCGTTCGGGCAGAGCCTGCTGCTCGTGTGGCCGCAGGTCGTCGCGATCGTCGCGGAGACCGCCCTCTCGTTCGCCGCGATGTACGTCGCGTTCATGCGGCAGGAGATTCGGTCGAGGTCGTAAGACGGTGTCAGCGAATTGAATTTCACGTCGGCAAAAGCAAACGCTTCGGTCCTCCAGGAGACACATGCCCTCTTATCTGAATCGCCGCTTCAAAAAAAAGCCAATCATTCAAAAGACGCAAAACGGCGGCACAGGGATAACCCTATGCCGCCGTTTCTCAAAATAGCTGCGGCCGAAGCAATGAACTTGCTATTCGGCCGTTCTTGTTTATTTGTTCAGCGATTCGCGAACGATCGCCAGCACGAGCTCCGCCACCTTGACGAGATCGTCCGCCTTGATGCGTTCCTTCGTCGTGTGAATGTCCTTGTAGCCGACGGCCAGGTTCACGGTCGGCACTCCTTTGCCGTTGAAGACGTTCGCGTCGCTGCCGCCGCCGGTGACGAACGGACGCGGCGTCAGGCCGACGCTTGCGATCGCGGCTTTGGCGATCTGGACGACTTCATCGTCCTCCTGGAAGCCGAAGGATGGATAAGCGATGCGGCTGTGGAACTCCGCTTCGGCGCCGAGCTCGCTTGCGGCCGACTCCAGCGCTTCCTTCATGGCCGCGAGCTGGCGGTCCAGCTTCTCCTGCGAGATGCTTCTCGCTTCCGCGTCGAGCGTCACGAGATCGCAGACGACGTTGGTCGGGCCGCCGCCTTCGATGCGGCCGATGTTCGCCGTCGTCTCCTTGTCGATGCGCCCGAGCGGCATGCGGGCGACGGCGCGGGAAGCGACCTCGATCGCGCTGATGCCGTCCTCCGGATTGACGCCCGCATGGGCGGAACGGCCGCGAACGGTCATCTTGATCTTCGCCTGCGTCGGCGCCGCGATCGCGATGTCGCCGATGACGCCGCTGGAATCGAGCGCGAAGCCGTACTGGCCGCGCAGCTTCGAGGCGTCGATCGCCAATGCGCCGATCAAGCCGGATTCTTCCCCTACGGTTATGACGAATTGAACCGGTCCGTGCTCGATCCCTTGTTCGTCGATCAGCCGAAGCGCCTCCAGCATCGCCGCAATGCCGGCCTTGTCGTCGCTGCCGAGAATCGTCGTGCCGTCGCTTCTTATGTAGCCGTCCTCGTCCAGCCTAGGCTTGATGCCTTTGCCCGGAACTACCGTATCCATGTGCGACGTAAACAGCAGCGTCGGCGCGTTCTCGCGTCCCGGCGTCGCCGGCAGCCAGGCGAACAGGTTCCCCGCTCCATGCCCCGTCCGCTGCGCCGCGTCGTCCTCGGTTACCTCCAATCCCAGCTCCGAGAACTTTTTAAACAACACCTTGCTGATCTCCTGCTCGAATCTCGTCTCGCTGTCGACTTGGACGAGCTCCATGAACTCGGCGATCAATCTCTCTCTTTGAACCATGGCTTTTCCTCCTCCGTTCGGATACGTTACAATAGGGTAGCAATACTCTCTCAACCATTAAGAGAAAGGATCGAATTCATGAATAACAAGCGTTGGTTTAAAGTCGTCGTCTACTTGATGCTGTTCGCCATCATTGCTTCTGCGTTGCTGGGCGTGATCGGATCTCTGCTGTAACGGCCGAATCGTAGCCGAATACGCGGACGAAATGCGGCAGCAATCGCTGCCCGATCCGTTCCACTTCCAGCGTCTGTCCCGTCAGCGATTCCAGCGAAGTGACGCCGTATTCGGAGATTCCGCATGGAATGATGCCCTGGAAGCCTTCCTTCTCGACTTCCTTCTTCACGTTGAAGGCGAACCCATGGCTCGTGACGAATCCCCGGCGGGTTCTCGCCCGATTGAATTTGACTCCGATGGCGGCGATCTTCTCATCCCCGACCCAAACCCCCGTATATTCGGGCTTGCGCCCGCCTTCGATTCCGTATTCGGCCAGAAGCCCGATGATCGCTTCCTCCAAGGTACGAAGATAAGCGTGAAGGTCCAACCCTTCCGCATCCAGGTAAATCATCGGATAGCCGACCAGCTGACCCGGGCCGTGATAGGTGATATCGCCTCCGCGATCGATCTGGAACACCTGGATTCCTCTTCGCTTCAGCTCGTCTTCGCCATACAGCAGATGCTCCGGGTGCTTATCCGTGCCGATCGTATACGTCGGCGGATGCTCCAGCATGATCAGCGTATCGCCTCGATGCCCCTGGTCGATCTCCTTCACTATGCTCTTCTGAAGATCCCAAGCCTCGCTATAATCGATTCGGGATAAATAGTCCGTCGCCAATGGTCCGCGCATATGCCTGCCTCCTCTGTCGCCCCAGCTCCGCCTTGTTCCAGACGCCAGCTGCGACAATTCTATTCTAGCGCATCCTGTTCGCCGTCTCAACGCAACATGCGCCGGAGATGTCCGATTTGCAGCCGATTCGCAGAGCGAACATTGATCAGCTATCGGCTGTCCCGCTTAAGACTGATGGCTTACGGAAATGACAGCCCCTTAAAGCTTATAAAAATGCAGTTTTAAGCTCTAACGGAAATTTGCGACGCTATAATGGTGATTTGCCTCTTGATGAGTGGTTATGATTAACTTAAGGGTTCGCTATTTCCGTTAAAATCCTAAAGGCATGAAAATATGCCTGTAAGGGTCTTAGAATGCCGTTACGATATTTTGCAATGCTTGCAATAACCAATGAAGACTACCGCAAGCCGTAAGCTTTCACATGCTGCTGAATACCCGAGCCTTCCGAATTCCAATTCGCAGACGACAAAGACCGTCCCCGCCGGCTCTTGCCGCGGGACGGTCTCGCTTAACGCGCCTTAATACAGCTTCGTGTCCATGTTGTAGCTCTCCAGATTCTCCTTCACGCGCTGCAGGAAGCGTCCGCAGATGACGCCGTCGAGAATGCGGTGGTCGAGCGACAGACAGATGTTGACCATGGAGCGAACGCCGATCATGTCGTTGATGACGACCGGCTTCTTGACGATCGATTCGAACGTCATGATCGCCGCTTGCGGGTAATTGATGATCGGTTGGGACAGGATGGAGCCGAACGCGCCGGTATTGTTCACCGTGAACGTACCGCCTTGCAGGTCGTTCAGCTTGATCTTGCCTTCGCGCGTTCTTCTCGCCAGATCGTGGATCTCGTGCGCCAGTCCCGCGATGTTCTTCTGGTCCGCGTTGCGGATAACCGGGGTGATGACGGAATCCTCCGTGCCGACGGCCAGCGACAGGTTGATATCGCGCTTCACGATGATCTTGTCCGTCGCCCAGACCGAATTCATGATCGGGTAATCCTTGATCGCGTTGACGGTCGCCTTGCAGAGGAACGGCATATAAGTCAGGTTGATTCCTTCGCGCTTCTGGAACTCGTCCTTAAGCGTGTTGCGCAGCAGAACGAGGTTGGTCACGTCCACCTCGATCATCATCCAGCCGTGCGGAATCTCGCTGACGCTCTGCCGCATCTTGGTCGCGATGCTGTTGCGGACCGGCGTCACGTCGATGAAGTATTCCCCGCGTCCCGGAAGCTCGTGGCCTTCCACCTCGATCGTCGGAATCCGCGGCTCTTCGGTCAGGTGCAGTCCCGTCGAGCGGACCGGCACTCTCGGGTCCATCGGAGCCTTCGCCGGCTCCTTCCGCGAAGCTTCGGGAACGGGAGCCGAGACGGCCGCGGCGAAGCCCGCCGTTCCGTTCTGCGCCGCGTCGAGCACGTCCTTGCGGGTGATGCGGCCGCCGAGCCCGGTGCCCGCGACCCGGCTGAGGTCGATGCTGTGCTCGGCCGCCAGCTTCTGAACGGCCGGGGAGAAACGATGGCGCATCGGCGCGTTCGGATCGAAGGCAGCCGGAAGCAGCGGCGCGGATGCTGGCTTCTGAGCGCCGGCGCCTCCGCTCTCATAAGCTCCCGAAGCGGACTCGGTAGCCGCCGAAGAGCGGACTTGAGGGGCAGCGTCTCCAGCCGCCTCCGTCTCGATCAGGCACACCGGAGTTCCGACATCGACGGTCTCGCCGGGGCCGACCAGAATCTTCGTCAGGACGCCTCTTGCCGTCGAAGGCAGCTCGGCGTTGACTTTATCCGTTATAAGATCGCATAAAGGCTCGTACATATCCACTTCTTCGCCGACTTGCTTCAGCCACCGGTCTATCGTGGCGGAGACAAGAGACTCCGCCAACTGCGGCATGACAATCTCAACAACTTGCTTGGGCATCGAACACAATCTCCTTCCGGAAGGACGGACCGCTTGTCCGATCCTCCTGCTCGCTCTCGGTTCTGCTCTATTCGGCTGGCTCGTTCCCCTGAAGGGTTAGAATCGGGCGAGATCCAGCATAGCGGCTTTTAATTTGTCTTTGTTCAGCAGGAAGTGCTTCTCGCCCGGGGGATTGATCGGCATCGCCGGAACGTCCGGTCCGCACAAGCGGCGGATCGGGGCATCCAGGTCGTACAGCAGCTCCTCGGAGATGATCGCCGCCACTTCCGCTCCCACTCCGCCCGTCTTGTTGTCCTCATGCACGATCAGAACCTTGCCGGTGCGCGACACCGCTTCGAGAATGCCTTCCCGGTCCAGCGGCTGAATCGTTCTCAAGTCGAGAATGTGAGCTTCGACGCCTTCCTCGCGGGAGAGCTCTTCGGCGGCTTGCATCGCGAAGTGAAGCGGCATGCTGTAGCCGATCACGGTGATGTCGTCCCCTTCGCGCATCACCTTGGACTTGCCGATCGGCACCGTATAGTCGCCTTCCGGAACTTCATCGCTGATCAGGCGATAGCACTTCTTGTTCTCGAAGAACAGCACGGGATCCGGATCGCGGATCGCCGCCAGCAGAAGTCCCTTGGCGTCATAGGCCGTGGACGGAGCGACGATCTTCAATCCCGGAGTTCCGAAGAACACCGATTCCGGGCATTGGGAGTGATACAAGCCGCCGAACACGCCGCCGCCGATCGGCGCGCGAATGACGAGCGGGCAGTCCCAATCGTTGTTCGAACGGTAGCGGATCTTCGCCGCTTCGCTGATGATCTGGTTCGTGGCCGGGAACATGAAGTCCGAATACTGCATCTCCGCGATCGGGCGCATGCCCGCCATCGCCGCCCCGATCGCGACGCCCGCGATCGCGGACTCCGCGAGCGGCGTATCCAGCGAACGCATCTCGCCGAACTGCTGTTGCAAGCCTTTGGTCGTGCCGAATACGCCGCCTTTGAGGCCGACGTCCTCGCCGAGCACGAATACGCGGCTGTCCCGCTCCATCTCGTCCTTCATCGCCGTGCGAATCGCTTCGATATATTCCATTACCGGCATGTCATTGTCCCTTCCCTTCGTCCGCGTTCTCCGCATACACGTGGCGGAAGGCGTCTTCTATCGCTTGGAACGGCGCGTTCTCGCCGTACTGGGTCGCTTCGTCGATCTCTCGGCGCATCCTCGCCAGCAGCTCGTTCTCCTGCTCATCCGACCACAAGCCCAGATCGGTCAAGTACTGGCGGAACACCGGAAGCGAGTCGAGCGCTTTGTGCTCATCGACCTCGTCCTTGGTCCGGTAAGCCAGATCGTTGTCGGACGTGGAATGAGGGGTGACGCGATAAGTCATGATCTCGATCAGCGTCGGTCCTTCGCCGGCCAGCGCGCGCTCATGGGCTTCCCGGAACACGCGGTAAACTTCGAGCGGATCGTTGCCGTCGACGCGAATTCCGGGGAACCCGTAGCCGATCGCGCGGTCCGCGATCCGTCCGGCCGACTGCTTCCGGAACGGCACGGAGATCGCATAACCGTTGTTCTGGCAGACGAATATAACGGGCAGCTTCATGACTCCCGCGAAGTTGCAGCCTTCATGGAAGTCGCCTTGATTGCTCGAGCCTTCGCCGAACGAGACGAGCGAGACGGACGATTCCCCGCGCATCTTGGCGGCCAGCGCGAAGCCGACGGCATGGGGAACCTGAGTCGTGACCGGGCTCGAACCGGTCACGATGCGCAGCCGCTTGCTGCCGAAGTGTCCCGGCATCTGGCGTCCGGCGCTATTCGGGTCTTCTTCCTTGGCGAACAGGGAGAGCATGAGCTCCTTAACGGTCATTCCCAGAGACAGAACCAAGCCGTAGTCGCGGTAATAAGGAAGGAACCAGTCTTTCTCTAGGTCCATGGCGAACGTCATCGCGACCTGGGAAGGCTCTTGCGTAATTCCGGAGATATGGAAATTAACCTTGCCCGCTCTCTGCAACAGCTGCGCCCGTTCATCGAACTTGCGGGCCAGCAGCATTTTCTCATACATTTGGACGGCTCTCTCATCCGACAAGCCCAGAGCGGCATGTCGGGATACGTTCTTGACGGAACCTGTTTGAGTCAAGGCGCGTACCTCCTGCTTTGGGGTAGTATTATAACCTGGTCTTAATACTTGAACTTAATGCTTATTATACATCGGTTGCCGGCAAAAAGAAACGTCCAAACCAAGGCGATCCTGATCTGCTCGGTTTGGACGTAACTAAGGCTTCTATGAGAGGAGAAAATCAGCCGTGCGACGCTCCGCCGTCAAGCGCGGCCATAACCTCCTGCAGCGCTTCCGATAACGTCGGATGGGGATGAATCGTCTGGGCGATCTCCCACGGCACCGCGTCGAGCAGCTTGGCGAGGGATGCTTCCGCGATCAGATCGGTTGCGTGCGCCCCGACCAGATGCACGCCGAGAAGATCTCCCGTCTTCTTGTCGGCCACGACCTTGGCGAAGCCTTCGGACTCCCCGTATACCAGAGCCTTGCCGAGAATTCGGAGGGGGATCTTCGCCGTCTTCGTCTCGAATCCCTGTTTGGCCGCCTCAGCCTCCGACCACCCGATCGCCGCCGCTTCCGGCCGCGAATAGATGCAGCGCGGAATGTCGCGATCCGCCGCTCTCGACGTCGCTTGCGCGCGTCCGAGCAGGTGATCGACGGCGACCGCCGCCTCGTGCATGGCCGCATGGGCAAGCTGGACGCCGCCGATGCAATCGCCGATGGCGTAGATGTGCGGCTCTCCGGTCTGGAGGGTCAGCGGGTTAACCTTCACGTACCCGTTCTCCGCCTTCACGTCCGTATTCTCGAAGCCCAGATTCTCCACGTTGCCTTGGCGTCCGACGGAGACGAGCATTCTCTCGGCGCTTAACGGAACTTCTTTGCCGTCCTTCTCGATAACCGCCTGAACCGTTCCGTCTTCCACCTTGCAGGAAGAGCCGATCAGCTTCGCTCCGGTGTGAATCTCGACTCCCCGCTTCTTCAACGACCTGGCCAGCTCGGCCGAGATATCCTTGTCTTCCAGGGGAACGATCCGGTCTGCGGTCTCGACGATAACGACTTTCGATCCGAAGTCGCTCAGCAGGGACGCCCATTCCGCCCCGATGACGCCGCCGCCGACGATCAGGACGGAGCCGGGCAGCGTCGGCCAATCGAGCGCTTCGTCGCTGGTAACGACATGTACTCCATCATACGGCAAATCCGCGAGCTTGCGTGGACGAGAACCCGTTGCCAGAATGACATTGCGCGGCACGATCGTCTCCGACTCTCCGTCTGCCAACTCCACCGCGATCGCTCCGCTTCTCGGGGAGAAGATCGACGGCCCGATGATCCGTCCTTTTCCGCTGACGACCTCGATCCGATGCTGCTTCATCAGGGCCTGCAAGCCCTTGTGCAGCTGCTCGACGATCGCTCCCTTGCGCTTCATGACGCCATCCCATTCGACGGACACCCCGTCCGACGGAACCGTTACGCCGTACGCGGAAGCGTTCTTCACCGTTGCGTAAACCTCCGCGCTGCGCAACAGCGCCTTCGACGGAATACAGCCGCGATGAAGGCAGGTTCCTCCCAGCTTGTCCTTCTCTATAATGACGACGCTGCGTCCTGCCTGAGCGGCGCGGATCGCTGCGGTATATCCTCCAGGTCCGCCGCCAAGCACGGCAACATCAACCTCAATTGGCATGTTCGAATCCCCCGATCGTCTTATCCGTGAGGCCTCAAGCCTCGCACTCTCCTATTCTACCTTCTTTTCGGCCTGGTAACAAAGGCTAACTGCACAATTGTTTGGAAGACCGGCCTTGCGTTAGCTATTTCCGTCTGACTAGGAATTCGTTCGCAATATGGACAAAATTTAAGAAAATCGTTATGATAAAAGGTATGGAAGGAGGGCCGTTACGTGAAGCTCGTCATATCCCGCCTGATCGCCATTCTTATGCTAGTCATTCCTGGGCTTGCGGCAGCATATGGCTTCCTTCTCATGAAAGACGCCCTATTCGACTATTTCGCGCAGATCGGCAACGTCGAACTGCAAACGCCCGATTTCGCATGGCTGAGATTTATTTTCGGATTCATTCTGTTTCTTGTTGGCGTTGGTTTTATCGGAGGATGGATCTTCTTCCGCGACCGCAAGCACAATTATGTCGCTTCCCGGTTCAGACCCAAGCGCCCGCGTCCGCCCGCTTCGAGAGAAAGCGACGGCGGAGCTGCCGACTGACGGCAATCAGGTTCGCACGTTCGGAAAGCCTCTTCCCGGCATTGACGCCGGGGAGGGGCTTTTTAATGTTGCGACCCGCTGCCGCCGCGGCTTCTGCGATAGTCCGACGGACTGCATCGGTATAAGGACTTGAACATTTTGCTAAAATAACTGAAGTTGTCGAAGCCCGCCTCGAGGGCGACCTCGCCGACGCTCAGGGCGGAATCGCCCAACAGAAGCGCAGCTTGCCTCAGCCGATAATGGTTCATGTACTCCACCGGGGTTTTGCGCATGAATTCCTTGAATACCCGGCTGAAATGCCCATCGCTCATCCCGGCGATCTTCGCCAGCTCCCCGACCGGAAGCCGGCGGTTGAAATTCCGCTCGATATGGGCCATCGCTCCCTTCAGCCTCTCGATCGTTCTCGCATCCTGGCCGTCCGCTCGACTCCCGGCCGTCCATTCGCCCGCCGACCAGTATTCGGCTAGGATCAAATAAAGCATCCCTTTGACTTTGATTTCTTTGGCGGGGTCGGAGGACGTCTCCATCTCCGCGATCGCGCGGAGCAGCCGGAGGATACGCCCTCCCCATTCGGCCGACGAGGTCGCGGGGGAAATCAAAGCAAGGCGCCCTCGATTCAATGGCTGCAGGAAGTTCGCCGAGATGCCATCCTTCGGATCGATCAACCAATTCAAATCGAACACGACCGCGCTGTAAGAGCAGCCGGAGCCGTTCAAAGGGAAAGCTCCGTGCAGCTCTCCGCCGCCGATGAACACCGTATCGCCCGCGTGCAGCTCGAATTCGTCGTATCCGACTCGGAAGACGGCCTGTCCGGCTTCGACGAACAGGAATTCGACCTCGTCGTGCCAATGGCTCTCCAGGATAGGCTGGCCCGCTTCCTGCTGCATATGGTAGATGCCGACCGGGAATCCGGGAGTTCCGTGGCTTCGATTCTCGCGCAGATGCCTCAGATCCAACGTCATCACCCTCCAAATCGCAGAATAGTGTTAAATTATCACGATTTATTGCAAGAAAATCAATACGGATATCATTATAATGTTAACAAGAACGTTATACAACGCTTACATGGGAAAGGACGATCAGCCCGGATGAAATTCAGCAACGGCTATTGGATGACCCGCGAAGGGTATGAAGTATTAAGCCCGTACGAGATTCACGACGTGCGCGTCAACGATAACGCAATTACGGTATTCGCCACTCACCGTCACCTGGAGCATCGCGGCAACACGCTTAACGAACCGCTGATGACCATGGAATTCTCTTCCCCGAAGGCCGACATCATCAAGGCCAAATTCTATCACCACAAGGGCCGCAAGCGTCAAAGCCCGGACTCCTTCGAGCTGTACACGGAAGGCCTTGCTCCCGTCTCCATCGACAACAATGACGAGTTCGTCAGCCTGACCAGCGGCGACACGACCGTCAAGATCACCAAGGCGAATCCGGTGACGATCACCTACACGCACAAAGGACGCGTGCTGACCGGCAGCGGTACCCGCCAGACGGCGTTCGTCAAAGCCCAGGACGGCAAGCATCACTTCCGCGAACAGCTGAACCTCGCGGTCGGCGAGACGGTTTACGGCCTTGGCGAGCGATTCTCCGCCTTCGTCAAGAACGGACAGGTCGTCGATATCTGGAACGAGGACGGCGGAACGGCTTCCGAGCAAGCGTACAAGAACATCCCGTTCTACGTCACGAACCGCGGCTACGGCGTCTTCGTCAACCATCCGGAGCTCGTCTCCTTCGAGGTTGCGTCCGAGAAAGTGTCGAAGACCCAATTCAGCGTCGCCGGAGAGCAGCTGGAGTATTACCTGATCGGCGGCGACACCCTGAAGGACGTCCTCGGCGGCTATACGAGCCTTACGGGCAAGCCTGCCCTTCCTCCGGCATGGACGTTCGGCCTCTGGCTGACGACGTCGTTCACGACGAATTACGACGAAGAGACGGTCAACAGCTTCATCGACGGCATGGCCGATCGCGACCTGCCGCTCGCCGTCTTCCACTTCGACTGCTTCTGGATGAAGGAATACCAATGGTGCGACTTCGAATGGGACGAACGCGTCTTCCCGGATCCGAAAGGCATGCTGGAGCGACTCAAGGCCAAGGGTCTGAAAATCTGCGTCTGGATCAATCCGTACATCGCTCAGCGTTCTCCGCTGTTCGACGAAGGCATGGAGCGCGGCTACCTGCTCAAGCGTCCGGACGGCAGCGTCTGGCAGTGGGATCTATGGCAGTACGGCATGGGTATCGTCGACTTCACGAACCCGGACGCATGCAAGTGGTTCGGCGATAAGCTGCGCGCTCTGGTCGACATGGGCGTGGATTCGTTCAAGACGGACTTCGGCGAGAGAATTCCGACCGACGTCGTATATTACGACGGTTCCGATCCGCAGCAGATGCACAATTACTACACCCAGCTCTATAACAAGGTTGTCTTCGAAGTGCTCGAAGAGAAGCTTGGCGCTGGCGAAGCGGCGCTGTTCGCGCGTTCCGCTACGGCAGGCGGCCAGCAGTTCCCGGTTCACTGGGGCGGCGACTGCGAAGCGACATACGAATCGATGGCCGAGAGCCTTCGCGGCGGCTTGTCCCTCGGCCTGTCCGGCTTCGGCTTCTGGAGCCACGACATCGGCGGCTTCGAGCAGAGCGCGACTCCGGACCTCTACAAGCGTTGGGTAGCGTTCGGCCTTCTGTCCAGCCATAGCCGCTTGCATGGCAGCACCTCTTACCGCGTGCCTTGGCTGTTCGACGAAGAAGCGGTCGACGTTCTGCGCCGCTTCACGAAGCTCAAGCTGAGCCTCATGCCGTATCTGTACGGCCAAGCGGTTCAATCGTCCCGCCTCGGCTTGCCGATGATGCGCGCCATGGTGCTTGAGTACCCGAACGATCGCACGGCCGATTATCTTGACCGCCAGTATATGCTCGGAGACAGCCTGCTCGTCGCTCCGATCTTCAACGATCAAGGGCAATCCGCCTATTATCTTCCTCAAGGACAATGGACGCACTTCCTTACCGGGGAGAAGGTTCAAGGCGGAGTATGGCGCGACGAGAACTACGACTACTTCGGGCTTCCTCTGTTCGTCAAGGAGAATTCGATCATTCCTGTCGGCTCCGCGAACGATCGTCCGGACTACGATTATGCGAAAGGCGTCTCGTTCCACGTGTTCGAGCTGGCGGACGGCGAGGCGGCTTCCGTCTCGGTTCCGGATATCCATGGCGAGACCTCGCTGACGGCGAACGCTTCCCGCAGCGGCGGCACGATCTCCTTCGAAGCAAGCGGCTCTACCGGCTGGAGCGTTGTCCTGCGCGGCGCATCGACGGTCTCCGCCGTGGACGGCGGTACGTTCGAGCCTTCCGAACAAGGAGTCGTCATCGTTCCGGAGAAGGGCGCGACCAAGCTTAGCATCCGACTGTAACGATCTTATAGAAAATGACTTCCTCCGGTCGCCGGTAAACCCGGGATCGAGGAAGTCATTTTTTTGTTCGCTTATCGCGAATTTTATCTTTTCATTCTCGCCATCAAATACAAGAAGTAAGGCGCCCCGATGATTGCCACGACAATGCCGGCCGGAATCGCGGTCGGCTGGAGCGCAGCGCGGCCGATGGTGTCGGCCGTGATCAAGAGCAGCGCCCCGGTCAAAGCCGAAGCCGGGATCAGCACCTGGTGCTTCGACCCTACCAGCTGACGAGCGACATGAGGCCCGATCAGGCCGACGAAGCTGATCCCTCCGCCAATCGCGACGCATACGCCGGCGAGCGCGACGGCTGCGCCGACCGTGAGAAGGCGTTCCCGATTCGTCCGCGCCCCCAGTCCCGTAGCGAGCTGATCGCCAAGGTTAAGCACGTTCAGGGTATTGGATTTGAATAGCACATAGGGAATAAGCACGACGAGCCAAGGCAGAACCGATTGGACATCCTTCCAGGTGGAGCCGGTAATCGAGCCGACCAGCCACGTTTGGACGAACTGATACTGTTCGGGACTAATGCGAACCGTAATGGCGAGCATGCACGCCGAGATGCCGGAACTGACGGCGATGCCTACGAGCACCAAGCGCGAGGGCGATAGACCCTCTCCTTTCTTATATGAGAGAACAAGCAGCAGCGCGGCCGTCGCGATTGCCCCCGCGAACGCCATCGCCGGCAGAAGAAAGGCCGGAGCGGCCGACTGGTTCGGGAAGAAGGCCACGAACAGCACGACCATCAAGCCCGCTCCGGAGTTGATGCCGAGAATGCCCGGATCGGAGAGCGGATTCCGGGTAATCCCTTGAAGAAGGCAGCCGGACAACGCTAGTCCCGCTCCGACCAGAACCGAGATAACGATGCGGGGAAGCCGGAAGTCGAACAGGATTAAATTCTGCCGGGCGGTTCCGTAGCCGAATAGACTCTTGACGACATCCTTCGGAGAGAGATGGACGACGCCGGTATTCATGCTGATAAGAAAGACAACGACGACAAGAGCGGCAAGCGTCGCGATTATGGACCACGCTTTGATATCGCGTCTCCTGTTCGAATGCGAGGTTGAAGCCGGCATCAGGCGACCTCCTTCTTCGAACGTCTGATCAGGTAAATGAAGAACGGGACGCCGATGATCGCGATAACGACCGCTACCGAGGTCTCGTAGGGACGATTGATGATTCTGGCGATCGTATCCGATACGACAAGCAGGAGACTTCCGATGATGGCCGAACAAGGAATGATCCAGCGATAATGAACGCCGACGAGAGACCGGGCGATATGGGGGACGACCAGCCCGATGAAGGTGATCGATCCTGCGGCCGCAACCGAAGTGCCGGCCAGCAGAAGGACCAGAGCCATGCCGATGATCTTGAACAGCCCCGTCCGAATGCCGAGTCCGGCCGCCACTTCATCGCCAAGGCTAAGCATGGTGATCGGGGTCGAGATGAGAATCGCTCCTACTAAGCCGACCGCGACGAAAGGCCATATGTACTGCAATTGTTCCCAAGTAGCGCCGGCAACCCCGCCATTGTACCAGGAGGCGATATTTTGCCCGACCTTGTAGCGCAAGGATATCCATTCGCTGAGCGAGCTTAGGAACGCGGTTACCGCCGCTCCGGCAAGCACCAAGCGAACGGGCGATAGTCCGCCGCGCGAAGAAGCGCCGATTCCGAATACGAGAACGGCCCCGACGGCCGCTCCGAGCAAGGAGAACGGAACGATTCGGTAGAACGGCATTCCGGATTGAAAAGCATAAACGGCCGTCAACGCGAACCCGGCCCCCGCATTGATTCCGAGGAGACCCGGATCGGCCAGCGGATTGCGGGTAATCCCCTGCATGATGGCGCCGGAAGCCGCGAACGCGGCTCCTGCCAATCCGCCGAGAATGACCCGGGGAAGCCGAATCTCGCGAATGATCAGGTGCGAGGCATTGTCCGCGTCGAATCGGAACAACCCTTCCCATACCGTTTGGAACTTGATCGTTTGAGCGCCCAATGAGATCGCAACGATAAAGGATAACGCAAGCGCAATCAAGCCGCCTGCTATTAGGAATCCGGCAGCCTTCGGCCGGGTTCGCAGCCGAGGCGCCCCTTGCGCGCGTGCGTTTATAGATTCACCCATGTCTGACGTTACCTTCTTCTCTCTATGATTCTCATTAATTGAGAATGATTATCACAACACACTAAAGTAGGATACCGTATCCTTGCGGATCCTGTCAAACCCTATTTGGGCAAGGTTTATGATTTGCTCGTTATTCCATCCTCATGCGCAGATAGGCCGAGCCAAAGGAAGTCCTTTGCTCGGCCTGCTTGTTAAGACGCGCTGAATTGGGCTTGATGAAGCCTACTGTATACCCCGCCTGTGCCAACGAGCTCATCGTGACGGCCTTGTTCGGTGATGCCGTCTTCCGTCACGACGACGATGCGATCGGCGTTCTTGATCGTCGCCAGCCGATGCGCGATGACGAGCGTCGTTCTGCCTTCGGACAGTTCGGCGAGCGATTGCTGGATCGCCGCTTCCGTCTCGGTATCGAGCGCGGAGGTCGCTTCGTCCAGAATGAGGATCGGCGGATTCTTCAGGAACATCCGGGCGATAGCGAGACGCTGCTTCTGGCCGCCGGACAGCTTCACGCCGCGTTCGCCGATGACCGTGTCCATCCCCTCCGGCTGGGATCGGATGAACTCTTCCAGCCGGGCTCTGCGGGCCGCTTCCCAGATCGAATCTTCGGCGGCGTCCAGCTTGCCGTAAGCGATATTCTCCCGGATCGTCCCCGAGAAAAGGAATACGTCCTGCTGGACGATGCCGATCTGGCGGCGAAGCGACTCCAGCTTGATGCCGCGGATATCCATTCCGTCGATCAGGATGCTGCCCCCGCTGACTTCATAGAAACGGGGCAGCAGGCTGCATAGCGTCGTCTTGCCGGCGCCGGACGGCCCGACGAAGGCGATTGTCTCTCCAGCCGAGATGCTAAGATTGATATCCTCCAGCGCCATCGCATCGGCGTCATAGCCAAAGGAAACGTTACGGTAACGGATGTCTCCTCTCAGGCCGTTCAACTCCGCGGCGTTCTCCGAATCTTGAATATCCGGCGCCGTATCCAGCAACGAGACGTACCTCTTGAATCCGGCGATTCCCTTCGGATAGCTCTCGACGATCGCATTGATCTTCTCGATCGGCCGGAACAGCACGTTGACCAGAAGCAGGTAGGCCACGAATTCCCCGTATTTGAGCTGTCCCTCGATCACGTACCAGGCTCCGAAGATCATCACGAGAAGCGACACGAGCCTCATGAGCAGGTAGCTGATCGACAGGCTTTTCCCCATGATTTTATAGGCTGCCAGCTTCGCGAACCGATAGCGTTGGTTGTTCTCCGCGAACAGCTTCTTCTCGTGCTCTTCGTTGGCGAAGGCTTGAACGACGCGAATGCCGCCGACATTGTCCTCGACTCTTGCGTTGAAGTCCGCCATGTCCGCGAACATGCGATGAATGGCCTTGGTCATCTTGCCGTTGAAGAAGACCGCAAGCAGGATCATGATCGGAACGGCAATAAAGGTGATGACGGCGAGATCCATGTGTATCTCCGCCATCAGGAGGAAAGCTCCGATAAGCGTCATCACGGCGATGAACAGGTCTTCGGGACCGTGGTGAGCCACTTCGCCGATCTCGTTCAGGTCGTTCGTCATCCGCGAGATCAGATGCCCGGTCTTGTTGTTGTCGAAGAACCGGAAGCTCAGCTTCTGAACATGATCGAACAGCTTTCGGCGCATGTCCGTCTCGATGTTGATCCCAAGCATGTGCCCCCAATAGTTCACGACGAACTGCATGAACGTATTGATCAAGTAAACGGCAAGCAGCCCGAGGCAAGCCCAGACGATCAAGGACCAGTCCTTCTCCGGAAGAAGATCGTCGACGACCTTGTTCACCGCGACCGGGAAGCCGAGCTCGAGAAGCGCCACGAATACCGCGCAGGCAAAATCGAGCGCAAATAGACCTTTATAAGGACGATAATAAGCAAAAAACCGCCGTACCAACTGCAACTCCACACCTCCGACGCTTTCGAATAATCGCCAGCAGCAGCTTGTACCGCTTGGTCGTTAAACATGAGAACGGTTATCAATATAGAAACCAACTGTCATTGTAGCTAATTATCGAACAGCCATCAATAACGATTTGCCATTCATCAAGAAAAAACGGAAGCCACCCCTGCCCTTAAAGGGACATGGATGGCTTCCATTCTGATGCCTGGGATAGGCGTATCCCGATGGTTCCGGAATTATTGCGCAGCGGATGCGGAAGCCGAAGGAGCCGCCGATGCCGATGCCGATGCGGAAGGCTCTGGGCTAGGAGATGCCTTCGTAGCGTCCTCTTCCGTCAGGAAGTTCTTGTATCCGTTCGCCTTCTTCGCTTCCGCGATCCAGTCGCTAGCGCCTTCGTTGACCTTATTGTCCAGGTATTGGTTCTTCACTTCCGCCTTCACTTCATCGTAAGCCGGGGTCACCGCTTGCTTGTGGTCCACGACCTTGATGATATGGAAGCCGTTCGGAGATTCGACGACATCGCTGATCTCCCCGACCTTCAGGGCGAATGCGGCCGTCTCGAACTGTTCGTTCATTTTGCCCTTGCCGAAGTAGCCAAGGTCGCCTCCGTTAGCCGCCGAGCCGGTGTCGATCGACTTCTCCTTCGCGAGGGCGGCGAAGTCGGCGCCTTCCTTCAGTTGCTTGAGAACGGCTTCGGCCTCTTCCTTCGTGCTTAGAAGAATGTGGGAGGCTTGCACCTGCTCCGGCGTTCCGAAGCTTTCTTTGTTCTCGTCGTAATATTTCTTCAGGTCATCTTCCGTCGGCTTCAGCTTGTTCTCGAAGATGAGGCGAAGCTTGAGCTGCGGGAGAACCTGCTCTCGGAACTTCTCGACCGTCAGGCCGCTCGACGCGAGCGCGGACTGGAATTGCTCGTCCGAAGTGATGCCGTTCTGTTCCTTCAGCTTCTCGATGTAAGCGTCGATATCTTCTTCGCTCACCTTCTTGCCCGTCTTATCGGCTTCGATATCGATCAGCTTAAACAGCATGACTTGATCAAGCGTCGAACCGATCTGTTCCTTCCCGGATTGCTCCACCATCTCGTCAAGCAGCTCGGCCTTGGAAATTTTCTTGCCGTTGAGCTCCCCGACCGCTTCGCCCGAGGATCCGCCGGAATTGCGCACCAGAACGACAATAAGAGCAATGACCGCGATAACAGCTATAGCAATCCAAGGCCATGGAGCCTTGGCGACCGGCGCAGCCGCAGGCTTCGTCTCCGCTTCCCTCTCGATCACTTCGGATTCGTCGTAGGAAGCTTCGGATTCCTTATCGGAATCGTTCGCTGTTTCGGCAGTCGTCTGTTCTTCTGCCGATTTGTCCGCTTCTAGCTTCTCCTCGGACGGGTTGAACTCTTCTGAATCTTTGCGAATATCGCTCATTCTTGTAAGGCCCTCCTCTAGTATAAAAAGCACTATTGTTCCACTATATCAAACTTTCCTCATAATACCTTAAGTTAAACTTAAAAAATACAAAAAAACGGGGAATCCCCCGTTTTTTTAATGTTTAATTAAGCTTGTCTCTCTCAATCACCGAATTGCTCAAAGGAGCGAGACCGCTGATCCGGCACTCCGCCCGATCTCCTAATCGGACGGGTACCGACCCCGGCGTGCCCGTCATGATAATGTCTCCCGGGAGAAGCTTCATTACCTGGGAGACAAAAGAAACGATAAACCAAGGATTGTAGCGCATCATCGAGACGGCGTTGCGGTGAGCGGTCCATCCGTTATGCACGGTCTCCACCGTCAGGCGCTCCCAATCCGGAAGCTCCTCTATCGTAGCCAGCTCCGAACCGAGGCTGAAGAAAGTGTCGAACGATTTGGCACGGAACATATATTTCGGATTCTGCGCCAGGATGTCGGCGGCCGTCGTATCCAGCGCGGCCGCATAGCCCGCAACGTAACGGCTCGCTTCTTCTTCCCCGATATCCTTGCATTCCCGGCCGATCACGATCGCAAGCTCCGCTTCTACGGTAACCCGTTCCGACTGGGCGGGAAGAACGATCGATTCCCCGTCTCCGATAAGGCTCGTATCCGGCTTGGAGAACAGCACGGGTGCGTCGTCCGCGCTGCCCTTCAGCTCGATTAGCTTCTCCATGTAGTTCATGCCGAGTCCCAAGATCTTGCGCGGCTGCCTCGCTATCGGAACGAGCTTTGCTTCCCCAAGCGGAATCGCGGGCAACTCGGCCAGCTTCGCGGAATCCGCTTCGCGATGCCAGCGATGCAGCTCCTCCCAATGTCCGCCTTCCAGAATCTCCGTCAGCGTCCGGGGCCAGCTCGTTCCGTACGCTTGATTGATGACGCTTATCGGAACGTATCCTCGGGCGGCGACAATCGCTGCCGACTCGCGGCCTTCCAGCTCCAGCATGACGGCCTTCATACGGCCCCCTCCTCGCCTGCGCCCTTCCCGTTCAACCATTCGAGCAGGGCCAGATCCAAACCGCGGCGGGCGATGAACGACAGCCCGATCGGATGGCCGCTTCCCGAGTCGATCGGAACCGTTACTTGGGCGATGCCCGTCAGCCCGGCAATGCAGGTCAGCCGCATGGTGGCCGTTCTCTGCCGCTCCGCTTGCTCTCCGGTCATATTCACCGGAGGAGCTTCCCCCATAACGGTCGGAATCGCGATCAGGTCGCATTCTCCTAGAAGGGAGTCGATCTCGTTCTCCAGCTTGCGCTTCTTCTCCAGCAGGCCGGTCTTGTCATCCGGACGCAGCGTGCTCGCCCATTCGAAGCGTTCCGCAACTCCTGGGCCGAAGCTAGGCTTCTCCGCGCGAATCCATTCTCCGTGCTGCTCCCAGATTTCGGTTCCCTGGATAAAGCGGAACGTATCCGCCCAATCCGGCAGCCCATCGCCCGGAAGAATGATCCGCTCAAGCTCCATTCCTCCGACAAAGGATCGAAGCGCGCTTGACAGCACTTCGCGCTCGTTCTCCTGCGCTTGTTCCCACGCTTCCTCCGGCAGCAAGATCTTGTTGAAGCCCCGGTGAGCTTCGCTGCTCGCGGGAAGCAGAACCTTGCCTACCTCCAGGAGCGTCTTCGGGCTCTTGCTCATCCATCCGACCGTGTCAAAGCTTCTCGCGAGAGGAATGACGCCATCCATCGACACGGAACCGATAGATGGCCGGAAGCCGTATATGCCGCAATAGGAAGCGGGAACGCGAACCGAGCCTCCCGTGTCGGTGCCGAGCGCGAAGTCGACGTGTCCGGCCGCGACAGCCACCGCCGAACCGCTGGAGGAACCCCCGGGAACCCTGCCCCTCGCCTTCGGGTTGATCGGCGTTCCGTAGTGATGGTTTTCCCCCAGGAGGCTGTACATCAATTCATCCGTGATGGTCGTTCCCTGCAGCCTCGCCCCATGGCTAAGCAGAAGGTTAATCGTCCGAGCATGCCGGTCGGCGGGACCATGCGTACGATGCCAATCGGGATTGCCGGCGCTGCTTGCGTAATTCTCAATGGCGAACACATCTTTGACCGCGAAGCTCAATCCATTGAGATTCCCTTCGCTCAATGGCTCCAGAACCAGGTCCGATCGGATATAGGCATTCAGCTCGTCCATGGCCGCCTCTCCCTTCTATCTCTCTATCGTCTATTTTTTTCTCGCGCCTTGCCGCCTATAGCCGGCCTCTTACCAGCCGATCGCGGCCCCGTCGCAGCGGGGATCGGTTCCCCCTGTGCGAATTCCGTTCTCCTCGATACGGATCGCATGGGCATGGCCGACGATGCCGTCGAATTCTCCGACGACCCGTACGGAGTGACCGGCTTCAGCCAATGCTTGCGCCACCCGAGGATCCACCCTCGCTTCGAGCTTCAAGTCCTGCGTCTGCTCTCCCCAGGTCCGGCCCCATACCCAGCGCGGAGCCGACACCGCGGATTGAGGATCCATTCCGTAGTCCACCATTCTCGTCAGCACAGCCGTCTGCGTCTGGGGCTGCCCTTCTCCTCCTTGCGTGCCGTAGAGCAGATGGGGCTTGCCGTCTCTCATGGCCATCGCAGGCATCAGAGTATGGAACGTCCGTTTGCCCGGTTCAAGCCGATTCACATGCAGAGGATCCAGCGAGAAGAAGGATCCTCTATTCTGCAGCAGGATGCCGGTCTCTCCGGCCGTTACCGCCGAGCCGAATTCGAAGTACAGGCTCTGGATGAAGGACACGGCATTGCCGTCCTCATCGACGACTGCCGCATAAGCGGTGTCGCTTCCTACGGGCCGCGTGGAGACCGGAATCGTCCTGCCGCGGTCGATAAGGCTTGCCAATTCCGCCGCATAGGCCTTCGAGAGAAGCTTCTCTAACGGAATCTCGGAGAAGTCGGGGTCCGTCAGGTAACGGTCGCGATCCCGGAAGCTCAGCTTCAGCGACTCGATAAGCAAGTGGTAATAATCAAAGGATCCGTGAGGGATTCCCGCGATGTCGAAGTTCTCTAGAATCTGAAGAGCCATGATTCCGGTAAAGCCTTGCGAGTTCGGAGGCACCTGATACAGATCGAGGCCGCGATAGGAGCCGGATACCGGCTTCACCCATTGCCCGGAATGCGACTCGAAGTCCTCAAGGGTCAGCAGCCCATTCCGCTCCCCCAGATGCTGGACGATCGTTCGGGCGATCTCTCCCCGGTAGAAGGCATCCCTTCCTCCTTGAGCCAGCTTCACCAGCGATTCGCCAAGATTTCTCTGGTAGAAACGGCTGCCGACCTGCGGCACCTCGCCGCCCGGGAGATAAATACGGGAGGTATACGGCTGGTCCCGCAGGACGTCCAGCCGTGCCAACGTATTCTCATGCTGGTCCGGGGAGAGCGGGAATCCGTTCTTCGCGTAGTCGATGGCAGGCTCCAGAACGTCCCCCAAGGTCAGTCGGCCGTACCGCTCAAGAACGGCTGCCCATCCGTCGACCATTCCCGGCACGGTAATCGCGCTCCGGGGTCCGCGCTTCGGAATCTCGGGTGCGTCGAATTGCTCCCTTGTTGCCAGCCGTCCGGCTCGGCCGCTCGCATTATAGGCCGTTACGCCGCCTTCGCCCGCGTGGTGCATAAGCCAGAAGGAGTCTCCTCCCATGCTCGTCATATGAGGGTAGACAACCGCCAAGCAAGCGCTGACCGCGACGGCCGCATCGAAGGCATTGCCGCCTCGCTGAAGAATGCGCGTGCCTGCCGCGGTAGCCAGATGGTGCGGGCTGACTACCATCGTTCTCGTTCCTGTCGCCGGCTTCAACATGCCGATGTCATCTCCCTTCCCTATTAGAATCGCTTGAGCCGCGTTAATGGAATAGCTGGTCGGTATGCGTGAAAAGGTATCCCCAATTTAATCAAGTTTCCATGCAGGGTCAATTCAATTAAGAGCTATTTGACACCATCACAACTGGAAGCGCTTTCATATATCTCTATGAACAAAACCCACGCAATTTCTTTTCCCATGCCTGCGTCTTCCTGTCTCCCATCCATTCTCTTGCTTCATTAGGCAAAAGAAAAACCGCTTGTTTATCAGGCTCGCTCGGGGCCCGTAAACAAGCAGTTTGCGTCTGCCTTCTTCTAGGAAACCTTGTGCTCGATCCGCAGCTTGTCCGCGACCATCGCGATGAATTCGGAGTTCGTCGGCTTCGACTTCGCGATGTTGATCGTGTAACCGAACAGGTGAGAGATCGAATCGATATTACCTCGCGTCCAAGCGACTTCGATCGCATGGCGGATTGCGCGTTCGACGCGGGACGGCGTCGTCTTGAACTTCTCGGCGATCGCCGGATACAGCGTCTTCGTGATAGCGCCAAGAATCTCGATGTTGTTGTACACCATCGTAATCGCTTCGCGAAGGTATTGATAGCCCTTGATATGCGCGGGAACGCCGATCTCGTGAATGATGCTCGTGATGTTCGCGTCCAGGTTCTTCGGTTTGCCGATCGGCACGATATTCGTCTGACGAGTGATCGTCGAAGAAGTCGAACTGATGGCAGGCGTGCTGGTTGCCGCGCCCGCGAGCTGGCGAATGCGATTCGCAAGAACATCCATATCGAACGGCTTGAGTATGTAGTAAGAAGCTCCGAGTTGTACCGCTCTTTGCGTAATATTCTCTTGACCGAATGCTGTCAGCATGATGATCTTGGGCATGGGGGACAGATTCAGCTCCCGCAGCTTCTCCAATACACCAAGGCCGTCCAGATGAGGCATGATGATATCCACGATCATCACATCCGGGACGATCCGATTCTCTTCCAACTGGCGGATGACTTCTTCTCCGTTGTAAGCGACTCCAATGACCGTCATATCATCCTGCTCTTCAATGTACTCAGACAACAAGTTAGTGAATTCTCGGTTGTCATCAGCAAGAAACACTTCTATCCGCTGCAAGGTCTGGTCCTCCCTTTCTGTACAGATAAAATTAGGTCAAGAAACGTCTCTCTCGTTTCCTCTGGTACGAAATTCGACACATCCTCTTCAAATCCTTCTCAAGTTAAATTCTTTTCTTTATTTTTTTGTAAAGATGGACTATAATTATTAATTTTGCCAATTGGCGAGATTTTCCGCATTAATTCGACAAACATCTAAGGCTTAAATCGCCTTAGATGTTTGTTGGACCGGTTGAAGCATAATTCCGGCATCCTGCAGCATCCATTCGATGAAGCAGCCGTAGCCTGACGTTGGATCGTTCACGAACACGTGGGTCACGGCTCCGATCAGCTTGCCGTTCTGGATGATCGGGCTGCCGCTCATTCCCTGGACAATTCCTCCGGTGCGCTCCAACAGCTTCGGATCGGTAATGCGGATAACCATTCCCTTCGTCGCGGGCGACGTTTGTTTGGAGACGTGGACGATCTGAATATTGAACTTCTCCACCTTCTGGCCGTTTACGACCGTCAAGATCTCCGCCGGACCTTCCTTCACTTCCTCCGCGAAAGCGACCGGAATCGGCTTGGAATGCATCGCATGGTCGGGAAGCTGATCCATCTTGCCGAAGATGCCGAACGGCGTATTGCGTTCCACGTTGCCGAGCGTCTTGCCTTCCTTAACGATAGTCGCCCGCTTCTCGCCCGGCTCGCCGCTCTGGCTCTTCGAGATCGACAGCACGTTAGACTGCAGGATCTGCCCGCTTCCCACGACGATCGGCGTCTGCGTATCCATGTCGGTAATCACATGCCCCAGCGCCCCGTAGACGCCTTGATCGGGAGCGTAGAATGTCAGCGTTCCGACCCCGGCCGCGGAATCCCGAATGTACAAGCCCAATCTCCACGCGCGGTCCTCTTGGTCGAACGCTGGCGTCAGGGATGTCGTGAACTGCTGCTTCCCGCGCCGAACATCCAGCTGCAACGGGGTGCCGCTGCGTCCCGATTCCTCGGCCAGCGACGCCACTTTGGTCACGTCATTCAGCGGTTTGCCGTTGATGGCCACGATCAAATCGCCAAGCTTCAGCTTCGCCTCTTCCCCCGGAGATAAACGCCGATTCGGCCCGGTCTGAACGAGATGATGCCCGACCACCATAATGCCGGCCGCCTTCACCTTGACCCCGATCGTTTGCCCGCCGGGAACGACGCGCAGATCGGGAACGACTTGCAGCTTCACCGTCTTGAACGGAATACGGCCGAACAGCTTAAGACGAAGCTCGGCAACCCCGCTATGCTTAGGATCGATCGACAACGGCTTGTTTAGATTGACCGGGAAGGACGCGGCTTCCTTGCCGTTCACGACCGCAACGTCCGAATTCAGCGTCCCCTGTGCATGTACGGGCATGACGTAATCAAGGTGCTTGGCTTGTCCCTGGAATAAACGAAGCTCATTGGGAAAAGCGGCATAATGGCGAATCGGGGCAGAGGTGACGGTCAACCCTAGAATGAAGACGAGAACAATTCCTAAGCTCCGGCGCAAAGAGGGCCAACGGTTCAAGATCTCACGCTCCCTTACAGTCTATCCAGTCCGTGAATTACCGTCCCGGCATCGTAACTATAAGGTAACCGTGCCCCCCTTGTTTTATGTTCCCAAAAAGCTTCCTTGAAACGCGATTTCAGGCGTCATCACGCGTTTTTTTGGCGATTCGCCAGCACCAGCATTTCCTGTGCGTGATGACGGGTTTTTTCCGTTACTTCCACGCCGCCAAGCATTCGGGCGAGCTCTTCCACCCGATCCATCTCCGACAGCTCGCGTACGGAGGTGGAAGTGCGCCCGTCCGCCGTAACCTGCTTGCGGATCTCGTATTGCCGGTCAGCCATGCAGGCCACCTGAGGGAGGTGAGTGATCGCGAACACCTGGCATTGGCCCGACAGGCGAGACATCTTCTCCGCGATGGCTTGCGCCGCCCGGCCGCTGACCCCGGTATCGACTTCGTCGAAGACGAGCACGGGAATCTGGTCGATTCGGGCGAATATGGCTTTAAGGGCCAGCATGACCCGCGACATCTCGCCTCCGGAAGCGATCTTGGAGAGCGCCTTCGGAGGCTCGCCGGGGTTCGGGGAGAGAAGGAATTCCGCCGAGTCCATCCCTTGGGACGTAAGGTCGCCGCCGACGAGCTTGACCTCGAACACCGTTCGCTCCATCTGAAGCTCCTTCAGCTCCGTTTCGATCGCGACGGAGAGAACCTTGGCGGCTTCCTTACGGATAGCGGACAGCTCTTCCGCTTGCCTTAGCAGCTCGGAATGCAGCTTACGCTCTAATCCTTCCAGCTCCTTAAGCCGCTCTTCGCGGTTGTCCAGCTTCTCGGTCTCTGCCTGAATTTTGTTCTTGTAGGCAATAATATCTCCAACCGTCTCCCCGTACTTGCGTTTTAAGCCGTGCAGCAGATCGAGACGGTTCTCGATGCGAGCCAAGCGTTCCGGGTTGAATTCGATGCTGTCGCGATAATCGCGCAGCTGGAAAGCGGCGTCCTCGGCCGTATAATACGCCGATTGAAGCTGCTCCACGATAGGTTGAAGCGTCGTCGGATCGTATTTGACGATATCCTGGAGACGGGTAATGGCGCGGGAGATCACGTCCAGCCCCTTGCCGCCGTACAGCAAATCGTATGCTTCCGAAGCCGATTCGGACAGCCTCTCGGCATAGGCGAGCTTGCCTCGCTCCTCCTGCAGCGTCTCGTCTTCGCCCGGCTTCAGCTTGGCCGCGGCGATCTCCTCCAGCTGGTAACGATACATGTCCAGCATCTGCATCTGCTGTCTGGACGTATCCTCCAGCTCTCGGCGTTCCCGCACGATCTGCTGGTAGCGCTCGTATTGATCCCGGTATCCTTCTTTGACGGCAGCCAGGGAATCGCCCGCGTATTGGTCGAGCCATTCCAGATGCTTCTCGGTCCGCAGCAGCGATTGCGGTTCGTGCTGCCCGTGAAGATTGACGAGATGCTCGCCTACCTCCCGAAGCATCGTCAGGGTGACGCTTTGGCCGTTGATTCTTGCGTTCGACTTGCCGTGAAGCAGCAGCTCCCGGCGTATGAGCAAAGCTTCGTCCCGGCTTGCTTGAATCCCAAGCTCGGCCAGCGCCGCCCAGACCGGATGGTCATAGGACAGATCGAATACCGCTTCGATCTCCGCGCGGTCGCAGCCGTGCCGCACCATGTCCGTGGAGCCGCGGCTTCCGACGATAAGCCCGAGCGCGTCGATAATGATCGACTTGCCTGCTCCCGTCTCCCCCGTCAGCACATGAAACCCATTGTAGAAACGTACCGTTATTCCCTCGATAACGGCCAAATTACGAATAGAAAGCTCCTGCAGCATGCGGTTCTCCCTCCTGACTCGGCACCCGATGTAAGAACGATCGTTAACGAACCATCTGCTGTATCCGATCGACAAGCAGAGGGCCTTGCTCCTTCGAGCGGCAGATCAGCAGCGTCGTATCGTCTCCGCTGATCGTCCCCATGATCTCCGGCCAATCCATCCCGTCCAGCAGGGAAGCGATCGTATTCGCGGTTCCCGGCATGCACTTCACGACGACCAGGTTCTCGGCCGCTTCGGCTTGAACGAAATGATCGGCGAGCGCCCGCTTCAGCTTTAGCGCCGGATTGAAGCGCTGATCGAGAGGCATGGAGTATTTATACCGGCCGTCGTCGAGAGGCACTTTGATCAACTGCATCTCCTTGATATCGCGCGACACGGTCGCTTGAGTCACGTTGACCCCTTCGTTGCGCAGGGCTTCGACAAGCTCCTCCTGCGTCTCAATCTCCTTCATCCCGATCATCTCGCGAATTTTCCTCTGCCTCTGACCCTTCATCCTTGTTCATCCTCCACTTTGAATCGCACCGTATGTAACGCTTGTCCCTTCGGATCGGCGATAATGACGCCTTCGCACTCCGGGAACAGCAATGTGTAAGCAAGCAGCCTCTCCCTCAGCCCGGCCGCCGTCCATTCGATCGGCTTGCGGGCTCGGTCGAGCTTAACCAGATAATAAAGCTCGTCTTTCTGGACCAGATAATCGAAATAAAGGCGCGTCGCCTGCATCGGGCCGCCGTCTATGGATACCGCAAGCGGAATCCGATGCTTCCCGGAGAGAACCTCGTACCCGTTCGACTCCAACAGCGCGACCGAGTCGTCGGGCTCGACCGGCCCTTCCCGCATAAGGCGGCGCAGCCGCAGGCTCGGCGGTTCGTGCAGCCAACGGTTAAACCGGTGCGCTGCCCACCATAACAACAGCGCGACAACAACCAGAAAAATGAACCAATCGCCGATTCGGCTCATCGGACGATCCCCTCTCCCTGACCAGCAGGCCTTACGGCCTTTCCTAACCTAGTTCGAGGAAGCAAATCCAATCTCCTGTCGCGGAAGAACAAAAAAACCGGAGCTGGACGTGGAGAAGCGGTAGCCGTTAGGGCCGGGCCGTTCTTCGGCAGCTCCGGGAATCAATGCCCGAATGAATTGCTTGAGGTTCTAGCTGCCGCCCTTGCGGAAGACAGCCGCCGCCTCTTGTGCGGTACGCTTGGCCAACTGGCTAAGCTCCTCTTCTTTGGGAAGACCCGCTTGTCCGTCGGCTTCGGCCGATCGCCGCCAATAAGCCAGGAATTCGATGTTGCCCTCTCCCCCCGTTATCGGCGAGAAGGTCAACCCTTGAAGCTCGAAGCCCAAGCCTCCCGCGAAGGTCAGAATTTCCCTGATCACCGCTTCGTGGACGGAGGAATCCCGCACGACGCCGGATTTGCCGACCTGCTCCCGACCGGCCTCGAATTGCGGCTTAATGAGAGCGACGGTTCCGCTTCCTTCCTTAAGGAGCGGCGCCAGCGCCGGCAGAATGATCTTAAGGGAAATAAAGGAGACATCGATCGTTGCAAAAGTAGGGGCGGGGCCCTCCAATTGCTCGGCGGTGACGTTGCGGAAGTTCGTTCTTTCCATCACGCGCACTTTGTCGTTCTGTCTCAGAGACCAGTCGAGTTGATTGTAGCCGACATCGATCGCATAGACAAGAGAAGCTCCATTCTGGAGCGCGCAATCGGTAAATCCCCCCGTCGATGCTCCGATATCGAGCATGACGGCGTCCTTAAGATCGATCGAGAAGTGCTTGATCGCCTTCTCCAGCTTCAGGCCGCCGCGGCTTACGTAAGGATGGGGAGCGCCCTTCACCGTAAGGGCCGAATCGCGCGGAATTTTGGTTCCGGCTTTGTCTATCTTCTCGGAGCCGACGAGTACAAGCCCTGCCATGATGGCCGCTTTGGCTTTCTCCCGGCTCTCGAAATAACCTAATTCCACCAGCAGGACGTCCAGACGTTCCTTCGCAATCGCCGTCATGCTAGGTCGCCTTCTGGCGGACGCGCAGAGCCTTGGAACGCAGCTCGGCAGCCACATGCTCGGCCGTAAGGCCCGAATCGACTCTTTGCTCTTTGATGCTGGCATGCTCGATGAACCGGTCCGGGATGCCGACAAGCGATACGGACACGTTCGGGATATGATTCTCCGCGTAGAATTCCAGAATCGCGCTTCCGAGTCCGCCGGCAACCGCCGCTTCTTCCAGGACGACCAGCGGCAGATGCTCCGATGCCAATTCCCTCAGCATCTCCTCGTCGAGAGGCTTGATGAATCGGGCGTTGATCACGCGAACGTTCAAGCCGTCGCGCTTCAGAAGCTCCGCGGCTTCCTCGGCCACTTGAAGCATGGGTCCGACCGCCAGCACGGCGGCGAAGTCTCCGTCGCGGAGCTTCTCCCACTTGCCGATCGGGAGCGGCTGGGGATCTTCGTCCATCTCCACCCCTAATCCGTTCACGCGCGGATAGCGAACCGCGATCGGCCCTTCGTCGTATTCCACCGCCGTCTTCATCATGCGGCGTAGCTCGTTCTCGTCCTTCGGCATCATCAGGACCATGTTCGGGATATGGCGCAGGAAGGCGATGTCGTAGATGCCCTGATGCGTCTCCCCGTCGGCCCCGACGAGTCCGGCGCGGTCGATCGCGAAGATGACGTTGGCGTTATGGCGGCAGATGTCATGAACGACCTGGTCGTATGCGCGCTGCAGGAAAGTGGAATAAACGGCGAATACCGGCTTCATCCCTTCCATCGCCATTGCCGCCGCCATCGTCGCGGCATGCTGCTCCGCGATGCCGACGTCGAACATGCGGTTCGGGAAGCGCTTCTCGAAGCCGAGCAAGCCCGAGCCTCCCGGCATGGCCGGCGTGATGGCGACGATGCGGTCGTCCTTCTCGGCGAGCTCGATCAACGTATTGCCGAACACTTCCGTATACATCGGCGGGCCGACCGGCTTGACGACCTGTCCCGATTCGATCTTGTATGGGGTGATTCCATGCCACTTGTGGGAATCCGCTTCCGCCGGAGAGTAGCCTTTGCCCTTCACCGTCAAAACGTGAAGCAGCACGGGACCGTCCACCTTATCCGCCTGGCGCAGCGCCTCGACCAGCTTCTCGGTGTCGTGACCGTCTACGGGCCCCAGATACTTTAAGCCGAATTCCTCGAAGAGCATGCCCGGAACGACCAGGTATTTGATGCCGTCCTTGAACCGTTCCGCCGTCTTGGCAAGCTTCCCGCCGACAGCCGGAATCTTGCGGAGAAACGCTTCGAATTCTTCCTTCGCCTTGCGGTAGGTCTTATCCGAACGCACCTTGCCGAGGTAGTTATGAAGCGCACCGACGTTCGGCGCGATCGACATCTCGTTATCGTTAAGGATCACGGTGAGCTTGCGCTTCTCATGTCCGATATGGTTAAGAGCTTCCAACGCCATGCCGCCCGTCAAGGCGCCGTCGCCGATAACGGCGATGACCCGGTTGCTCTCGCCTTTGAGGTCTCTGGCGAGCGCCATTCCCGCGGCCGCCGACAGCGAGGTGCTGCTGTGACCGGCTTCCCAGACGTCGTGCTCGCTCTCCGTCCGTTTAACGAAGCCGCACAAGCCGTCCTTCTGGCGCAGCGTATCGAACCGTCCCATCCGCCCTGTCAAGATCTTATGGACATACGCTTGATGGCCGACGTCGAAGATAAACTTATCCTTCGGACTGTCGAACAGGTAGTGCATGGCCAACGTCAGCTCGACGACGCCGAGATTAGGGGCCAGATGGCCTCCCGTTGCCGAAAGCTTCTCAATGAGAAAATGTCTGATTTCTTGAGCCAACTGCGGAAGCTCCGATAACGGAAGCTTCTTCAGATCAGTTGGACTGTCGATATGATCGAGCAGCAAGTAAGTTCCCCGCTTTCCCCCGAATTTGACGAAAGCACACCGTATCCAATATCCCTATGCAAGCAAAAACGCCTTCGGCATCCTCGGACGCCGGAGATGCTTTGCGTAGACGGCAAGGAATCGATCAGCGCGAAGCTTATTAATTCCTTGCCGTTGAATAAGCTCAGCGGCTCAAGCCAATTTCTTGTGTGCATATATCCAGTGCTGTTTTTAAATAATACGCCTATTATACCATAACCCCAAATCAAACCCCAAGCTTAACCAGAAGGTTTGTCTCTCGAATTCGACGAATTGCGAGAAGCGGTTGCATGCGCAAAAGCGCCTTCCCGAGGAAAGAGCTCATCGGAAAAGGCGCTTGTCGCTTCAATCTGGCCACTTATCGGATGCATTCGGTGGAATCAATGGTCTCTCTTCATCATGACGTTCGCGATATCCGTCAAGAGGTCGGAACGAGCGAGGCCCGCCGTGCGGATCGCTTCGACTGCTTCCTCTGTAAGGGAACGGACGCGCTCGCGGCTCGCATCGAGACCGATCAGGTACGGATACGTCACTTTGCCTTGCTTCTCGTCGCTCTTAAGCGGCTTGCCGAGCTTCGTCTCGTCTCCGACGACATCCAGAATGTCGTCCTGGATCTGGAAAGCGAGTCCGATGTTGCGTCCGAACAGCTCCAGTGCCGCCAACTGCCCTGGCGTCGCTTGCGCCGCGTGGCCTCCGGCTCTAAGCGAGCAGGCGATCAGGTCGCTCGTCTTGTGCAGATGGATGTTCTCGAGCTCCTCCATCGAGGTGATTCCTTGCTCTCCCAGCATGTCATCCGTTTGTCCGCCGACCATTCCCGGCAAGCCCGCGTAGCGAGCCAGCTCGGAGACGACCGAGAGAACCCGATCGGCCGGGACGCCCTGCGCCGCGGCCTGCGATGCCACGTAGAAGGCATGCGTCAGCAAGCCGTCGCCCGCTAGGATCGCCATCGCTTCCCCGTATACTTTATGATTGGTAAGCCGGCCTCTGCGATAATCGTCATTATCCATTGCCGGCAGATCGTCGTGAATCAGGGAATAGGTATGGATCATTTCGATCGCCGTTGCGAACGGCACCGCCTTCTGCCGGACGACCTCCTCGCCGGTCACGCTCTCGGCGGCGGCCAGCGCCAGGATCGGCCGAAGCCTCTTGCCCCCGGCATCCAAGGAGTAGCGCACCGCTTCGTTAAGCCGGGCAGGAACTCGCCAATCGGCAGGAACAATCTCCTTAAGCGAGGCTTCGACCAGATCCCTTAAGCCGTTCATGTAAGTATGAATATCGATCGTCTGAGCCAATTCGGTTACTCTCCTTTTATTCCGCTCCCGGTTCCTCGCGCAAGGCCCCGAACGGCTTCCGCTGAAGGCCGTTCTCGTCTTCGACGAGCATCTCGATCCGGCGCTCGACCTGCTCCAGCTTCTGCCCGCAGAGACGGGAGAGCGCGATGCCCTCTTGATAGAGCTCGATGGCCGTTTCGAGCGGCACGTCCGTGCTCTCCAGCTGGGACACGATTCTCTCGAGGCGGTCCATCGCTTCCTCGAACGACAGAGCAAGCTCTCCGTCGACGGCAGCCAGGTTGTCGGAAGCCACCTGCTGCTCGTTAGCTTTAGCCATTCCCGATCTCCTCCTCATGAAGAGCCCATACCTGGCATTCCAATCGCCCGTCCGCCAGACGGACTCTAACGACATCGCCAGGCTGAACCTCGTTTATCGTGCGAATGAGTGATTTTTCTTGTTCGTCGTACACCAGGCTGTAGCCTCTGGCCATGATCTTCAGCGGACTTAGCGCATCCAATTGCCGAAGTCCATGCCCGAATCGGCTGCGCTTCTCGCGCAACGCGGCCCGCATCGCCAGCGAGAGCCCCTTCGCCGCGTTATCCGCCCGCTTCCTGGCGAAGGCTGCCTGCTCTGCCGGGCTGACCGCCGCCAAGCGGCCTTCCAGCCGGGATAGCTGCTGCTTCGCGCGAGCCAGATGCCCTTCCGCCCGATACTTCAATCGGTCTCGGAGGCGATCCAACTGTTCGGCTCTTGCCAGAAGCGCTCTTCTCGGCTGCGTGAAGTACGGCGAACGAGCCGCATGGCGCCAGCGTTCACGAGACTTCGCGACGGTCAGCCGGAGAGACTTCGCCATGCGTACCTCCATCGAACTCAGCTGCTGGCGCAATTCGGCCGCATGCGGCACGGCTAGCTCCGCTGCCGCGGTCGGGGTTGCGGCTCGAAGGTCTGCGGCGAAATCGGCGATCGTGAAGTCCGTCTCGTGCCCGACGGCCGAGATGATCGGAATGGCCGATTGTCGTATGGCACGTGCGACTTCCTCTTCATTGAATGCCCAGAGCTCTTCAAGAGAGCCGCCTCCGCGGCCGACGATCAATACGTCGGCTTCCCCAAGGCGGTTCATGGCCGCGATGGCCTTGACGATCGAAGGAGCTGCCGTCGTCCCCTGCACGGATACCGGATAGAGCAGAACGGGTACGGAGGGATGCCTGCGCTGGAGCGTAATCAGGATATCCCGAACCGCCGCTCCCGTCGGGGAAGTGATCACTCCGATCGCGCGAGGATAACGGGGAAGCGGCCTCTTGAGCTGCTCCGAGAACAGCCCTTCTGTCTCTAGCTTCCGTTTAAGCTGCTCGAACGCGAGATACAGGCTCCCGATCCCGTCCGGCTGCATTGCCGTCACGTAGAATTGATACTGTCCATCGCGTTCATAGACAGAAACGCCTCCTCGCGCAAGCACCTTCATTCCGTCTTTCGGAACGAAGGGAAGCTTCTGGTTGTGCGAGGAGAACATGATGCTCTTTAACCTCCCGCTCTCATCCTTGAGCGTGAAGTACATATGTCCGCTGGAATGCCGGGTGAAATTCGAGATTTCCCCGCGCAGCCATACGTCTTGAAGCTGGCGGTCTCCCTCCAGCTTCATCTTGATGTAGCGATTGACGTCGCGGATGCTCAGCACGCGCGATGGTTCCATCTGTTCGCCTCCGCTCCGCAAATAACCGTTCTATTGGATGCCGTTCGTTCTTTTGGCGGCTTTGAGCGTATTGGCCATCAGCATCGTGATCGTCATCGGACCGACGCCCCGCGGAACGGGAGTGATCCAGCCCGCCACTTCGGCCACGTCATCATAATCGACGTCGCCGCACAGCTTGCCGTCCGGAAGACGGTTGATGCCGACATCGATGACGACGGCGCCCGGCTTTACCCAATCGCGTTTGACCATCTTCGGAACTCCGACGGCTGCAACGACGATGTCCGCTTCTCTAGCAACTTCCGGAAGATTAGGCGTCCGAGAATGGCAGATGGTTACCGTCGCATTCTCTCGGAGCAGCAGAAGCGATACCGGCTTGCCGACGATATTGCTTCGGCCGATCACGACGGCGTGCTTGCCCGCGGGCGAATTGCCCGTGCGTTTGAGCAGCTCGATGCAGCCCGCCGGGGTGCACGGCAGCAAAGAATCGTCCCCGATCATCAGATTGCCGACGTTGATGGGATGGAAGCCGTCGACGTCCTTCACCACCGAGATGGCGTCGATGACCGGCTTCTCTTCCAGATGCTTGGGCAGCGGGAGCTGAACCAGAATGCCATGAATGGAAGCTTGTCCGTTCAACTTGTCGATCAGCTGCAGAAGCTCGTCTTGGGTCGTTTCGGCGGACAGGCGATGAACCTCCGAATAGAACCCCAGATCCTCGCAGGCTTTGGCTTTGTTGCGAACGTATACCTGGGAGGCCGGGTCTTCCCCGACGAGAACGACGGCCAATCCCGGTCGAATTCCCTTCTCCAGCAGCGAAGCGACATCCGCTTTGATCTCTTCGCGTATCGTGTCCGATATCAGCTTGCCGTCGATTACTTGCGCGCTCATGCCTGATCCCCTTCCTCCGCTTGGCTTGAGGCCGAAGTGGCCTGCGATTCCTTGCCCGCCTGCTTCTCGCGAATCATGCGGCCCAGAACGCCATTGACGAACTTGCCGGACTCTTCGGTTCCGAAGTGCTTAGCCAGCTCGATCGCTTCATTGACGACGACCTTGGCCGGCACCTCCGTCCGGTATTCCAACTCATAAGCGGCGAGCCGCAGGATCTGGCGGTCGACGCGGGACAGACGATCGACTTGCCAGCCCGTCAGGTAGGCGGCGAGCTTGCCGTCCAATTCCTCGCGCTTATCGGATACGCCCTGCACGAGTTCGCGCGTGAAAGCGTCGACGGCGATAACGCCCTCGACATCCGCTTCGATCTCGTTATCCTGGCGGACCTCATCCATTACGGTATCGACAGCCGTTCCGGCTTCTACTCCGTTCATTTCCATCTGGTACAGACATTGCACCGTTACTTCTCTAGCCAATCTACGCTTCATGAATCCTCCGATCGAGTTCCGAGAACTTTGCATCCATCCATTATTTCCTATCCCCGTTTGGGGCTAGATCCATACCCAAGCCAATGCCCAATCGATGCCGTTGCGGCGCAGAAGAAGCATGGTCATACCCGAGACGCCCGTGAAGCTCGCGGTCGAAAGCCTTTAACGGCTTACCCGCCCATACATGCGTCGATCCCTAATCGACGATCGCTCGACGTTTAGGGATGCCTCTGAATGGCCGTGCCGCATGCAGCTGCCGGCGGGCTGCGTTCGAATTATCTTGTCCAGGGCCAACGGTCGTTCATCCATTCGGTCAATCGTCCCCAAGGCAGCAGCGGGCCGCGCTTGAGATCCTTGTTCTTGCCGATCGCATAACCTACGCCCATAAGGAGCGCGAAGAACAGCATATCCCAAAATCCGCTGATCAGATAAATGATTCCGAGCAGAAATCCTGCCGCTATTCCGACTGAGCGTCCGCCGTAGGTCTCCCACCATTCCTTCCACATGGGTGGCGTCCCCTCCCTTTATTCCACGCGGCTCTTGTACGTGGTCGGTGCCTGCGTCACATTCGCTATGTAGACGGATACCTCCGCGACAGGAATCCCCGTCGTCTCCTGGACGAGCTCGGAAACCGTCTTCTGCATCTCCTCCGACAGCGCCGGAATCGGCGTGTCTCCGTCGACGAACGCCCGAATCATGATTTGCAAGCCGGAGTCGGCCGCTCGGACGCGGGCTTTCAGGTCCTTGACCCCGCGCGTGCGGGAAGCCGCCTTAAGAGCCAAATTCTCGACCGTGTCGACCGAGATGCGGATATCGCCATGCTCCGTGCGCTGATTGATGGAAGGAGCATGTCCCCCGGAACGCTTGAAGGACAAGATAAAGAATCTAAGGCTAAAGAGAAGAACCAGGATGGCCGCCACGATAACCGTCACTTGAATAGCGCCGTTCTCGCCGACGATATCATCCACGACGTCTTTAAGCCAGCCGGCGTCGAAGCCTCCGGCAGCCATGATGATCGCGAATACGGATGCGATTCCGATCGCCAGGCTGTACACGAATAAGAGCAGCCTATCCACTACTTTGATCAACTTGAGTCTCCTCCAGTCCTGACCTGCCTTGAGCTCCTGTCTCTAGCATAGGCGTTAAGCCTATTAACCCCGAATGATGGAGAAAAAGCGCCTAACAGCCGACCCTCGCGAGGAATCGGCCGTCACGCGCCGGCATTCGCAAGCCGAATGGTACGTCCGCCTTGGCCATGCCTTTAAGCGGATGCGTTATCGGACACGCGCATGCGTCTCATCTTCTTCTATCTTCTCGGCGGCTTTGAACTGAACGTCATGGATATGTACGTTCACTTCGACGACGTTTAGGCCGGTCATGACTTCGATCGAGCGCTTCACGCTGCGTTGAATCTCCGAAGCGACCTCTGGGATTCGTCTGCCGTATTCCACGACGATGTTAACGTCGACAGCGGCTTCGCGCTGGCCGACCTCTACCTTTACGCCTTTGGACAGATTCTTGCGTCCGAGCAGCTCGGCGATCCCGGAGGAGATGCCCCCGCTCATTCCCGCTACTCCATCAACCTCGACGGTCGCCAAGCCCGCAATAACCTCAATGACTTCCGGAGCGATCTGAATGGTTCCCATCTCGGTCCTTTCGTAATCCGGCACCAATGTTTCCATTCTTCAATCCACCTCCTTGATTCCATCATGCCGCTCCAATGCGGCATCGTGATTCTAATTCATACTATAGCATTGCCGAAGATTTATGACAAACTCCTTCGGACTTGCTTATTCTTCTTCTGCGATAGGAGCATGAATATCGTACTCTTCCAGGAACTTGATATCGAACGTCCCTTTATGGAAAATCGGATGCTCCAGCAGCTTCAGGTGGAACGGGATCGTCGTCTTGACTCCTTCGATCACGAATTCGCTCAGGGCGCGTCGTCCGCGGGCGATCGCTTCCTCGCGGGTTGGCGCCCACACGATCAGCTTCGCCACCATGGAATCGTAGTGCGGCGAGATCATGTACTGCGGATAAGCGCCGCTGTCCACGCGCACTCCCGGCCCGCCCGGAGGCAGATAGAAGCCGATCCTGCCCGGAGAAGGCATGAAGTTGCGGTCCGGATCCTCCGCGTTGATGCGGAACTCGATCGCGGCGCCTTGGAACTTCACCTGCTCCTGCGTGAAGGACAACGGGTTGCCTTCGGCGACGGAGATCATCTCTTTGATCAGATCGACGTTCGTGATCATCTCGGTGACCGGATGCTCGACCTGGATCCGAGTGTTCATCTCCATGAAGTAGAATTGACCGTCCGGTCCGAGCAGGAATTCGATCGTTCCCGCGCCGGAATAATCGACCGCCTTGGCCGCGCGCACCGCCGCTTGGCCCATGCGCTCGCGAAGCGCCGGGGTCATGACCGGGCAAGGCGCTTCTTCGACCAGCTTCTGGCGGCGGCGCTGCACCGAGCAGTCGCGCTCGCCGAGGTGGCAGACGTTGCCGTGCTTGTCGGCGATGATCTGGATCTCGACGTGCTTCATGCCCGTCAGATACTTCTCAAGATAGACGCCGGCGTTGCCGAACGCCTTCTCCGCTTCCTGCTGCGCCGTCGAGATCTCGCGAACGAGCATCTCCTCGTCGTCGGCTAGCCGGATCCCCCGGCCGCCGCCGCCCGCCGTCGCCTTGATGATGACGGGATAACCGATCTCGCGGGCGATGCGGACCGCCTCGTCGATGTCTTCGATCAAGCCGTCCGAGCCCGGAATGACCGGAACGTCGGCTTCCTTCATCGTCTGCTTGGCGACGGACTTGTCGCCCATGCGGGAGATCGCGTCCGCGGACGGTCCGATGAAGGTGATGTTGCAGCTCTCGCAGATGTCCGCGAAGTCGGCGTTCTCGGACAAGAAGCCGTATCCGGGGTGAATGGCGTCGCACTCCGTCAGAGTGGCAACGCTCATGATATTCGTCAGATTGAGATAGCTGTCTTTGGAGGCGGTTGGACCGATGCAGTACGATTCATCGGCCATGCGGACATGCAAGGATTCGCGGTCGGCTTCGGAATAAACCGCAACCGTCGTAATTCCCAGTTCGCGGCAGGCGCGAATGATGCGAACCGCGATCTCCCCGCGATTAGCCACCAAGATTTTTTGAATTTTCAAGACCAGAAATCCTCCTTTGTTGGAACCGGCGCGTTCAAAGGCCTTCTACGAATGGCTATTATTCCGGTTTAACGAGGAACAACGGCTGGCCGAATTCAACCAATTGGCCGTTCTCGGCTAGAATCTCGACGATCTCGCCTTTGACTTCCGCTTCGAGAGGATTCATCAGCTTCATGGCTTCCAGAATGCAGACGACGGTCTTCTCGTTCACGCGGTCGCCCGTGTTGACGAACGCAGGCGCATCCGGCGAAGGAGAACGGTAGAACGTGCCTACCATCGGGGATACGATCGAATGCAAGCCGGCGCGGCTGTTCGATTCGCTCTTCGCTTCCGTCTCGGCGGCCGGAGCGGCCGGCGCGGCTGGAACCGCTTGAGCAGGCGCTTGCACATATGTATGCGCGACTGGCGATGTTTGGACGTTTAGGACTTCCGTCTTGCCCGGCTTGCGAATCGCAAGGCGCGCTCCTTCGTTCTCGATCTCGAGTTCGTGAACGGAAGTTTGATCCACTAATTTAATCAATTCTTTAATCTCGCTTAACTTAAACATTGTTCGGACACTCCTTGGTTTCGGGGGTTCCCCGTCTTCGGCATCTATTAACGTTCCGATAACGGAACTATTATATCATAATCGAATGAAATGGAAAGAGCCCGGCCAATAGCCGAGCTCATCGAGGTTCCATCTTAGGGATTAGGAATGTATTGCACCGTCAGCTGGCTCGGCGTCACGCCAAGCTCCTTGGCCGCCAGATCGAGGATCGAGACGGCTTGCGCTTTGTCCAGCTTGTCGGCTTGGACGACGACCTTGTAATTGCTGTTCTCTTCTTCGACGACCGCATTCTCGTAGCTGGCGGTCAACTTGTCTTCCAGGCTCGAAATCTTCTCTTCGATCGCGTCCAGGCGAGTCAATTGCTCGGCTGCGGACGAAGCTTCTTCAGCGGTGCTGTTCGACGTATCCGCGAGAATCGCGTTAAGGCGCTCTTCTTCCTTGGAGTAGGCTTCCATTCTCTTAAGCTGAAGGTCGTCGAAGTATTCGCGGCCCGTAAGGGAGGAAGACATGCTGTTCATCACTTCCTCGTCGGACTTCCCGGACTTCCCGCTGCCGTCGGCCGGATTAGCGGTCGCGGACGTATCCTTCCCGTCCGTTCCGACGATCGTGTCTTCCTCGTCCGTCGCTGCCTGGTTGGTCGCGGCCGGATCCTTCGCAGCCGGGTCCGTCGTCCCTTTGCCGTTCGTTCCTTTATCCGTCGCGCCGGAACCGGAAGCGGCGTCGATCTGGGTGATCTGCACGCCGGTCTGGTTATCCGTGCCCAGCCCGTCCGTCTGCGCCTCTTGATGGACCGGCTGCCCGGCCGGGTTCGGATCTTCGGTAAACAAGTAGTACGCCGACAGAATCACCATCAAGCTCAGCATGGACACCAGCCAGATCGTTTGTCTTCTGTTATTCATCCTTCATAGCCTCCCATTTCGTTATCGGTCGTTCTCTATTGCTTGCGGGGGACGACCGAGATCCGGTGGATCGGAACGTCCAGCCCTCTGGCTACGGCTTCGGCGACGATTCGGTGGACGGTCGCATTCTCCGCGCCCTTCGCGACGATCAGCACGCCTCTTATTTTCGGATTCACTTTCTTGACCACGATTGGCGCTTGACCGCCGGATACCTCATACAGGACGACCTGTCCCTTCTTGTTGATCTGCGTGATATGACGCGTAGCCCCGTTCTTGTCTTCCTCGTTGGTGATCTGCTGCTGATACTCCTCGTTAAGCTGCACGATCGTCTCCTCGGTCGAATCGATGGTGATGAGAACGTCGACCGTGCCCACTCCGACGATATTCTCAAGCATTCCTTTGATGCGGTTCTCCAGCGACTGCTCGATATCGAGAAAAGGATCCTTGGCGTTATCCTCGCTGTTCAGGAACGTCTCCTGCTGCATGGGTTGGCCTTCTCCGTCGTTCGGCGGCGACAGTCCGGGGTCCTTCGCCGGATCGATCGTCTTCACGTTGAGGAAGGAGGCGACGAGCAGCAAGGCTGCGCCCAGCAGGCCGATAAGGACGAGCCAGCGGAATGCCTTGATTCGCTTCGGCCCGCCCGGGCCTCCCCCGATGAACGATTCCAACTGCTGCAGCCACTTCGCCATTCCTCTCGCCTCCCTGCTTCAGGATTTGGTCGCGGCACCGTCGACCATGATGCTTATCCGATCCGTCCCCATGCCGTACCTGGCGGACACGAGCGCGGCTACCTGCTCTTTGAACCGCTTGGCCTCCTCGGTCTCCTCGGTCTCCGCCTCCGCTTGAACCGGCCGGTCTTCGTCCGTCCCTTCGCCCCTGCCGATCTCTCCCAGATCGATGATAACGGGGGCAACCTCCCGGATCGGATTCGCCGCGCCGGCCGAGCCGTCTTGTTCGGAGCCGGCGGCGGACGGCTCGGCCAGAACGATGGCGACGGACTCCACCTGCAGCCCGCCTTTCCCGTCGGGCGTCGCCTTCACCCGAACGTCCCTAACGTCCGCTTTCCCTTCCGTCTCGACCGTCTGGCGAATCTGCGCCGCCAATTGGGCGGAGGCGAGACTGGCCGCCTGCTCCTCCCGCGACATCCGCAGCTTCGAAGCGTTCTCCTCGATCTGGGCAAGCTCCAGGTCGGAGGCGCCCGGGCGCAAATCGATCGATTCGATGCTGTCCGCGAGCTTCGTGCCGAAGTCGGACTTGACCCAAGACAGCATGGGACCTATCAGCGTTAGAAGGATGAACAGGCCTGCGATCAATCGGACATATCGCTGCATCGTCTTGTTCGGGAGCAGCAGATCGACCAGCGAGGCCAGCAGCACGACGGCGATTACCTGCTTCAACCATTCGGATAAGGCGGTCATCATCCCGTTCGCTTCCTCCCTTCGCTAACGCATCATGATGGAAGCGTTGCCTGCGGTCAGTATGATCGTGACGGCCAGGAAGAACATGAGGCTTACCGCGGCCAGGGCGGCGAACACGAAGACGAGGGTCTTCCCGATGATCTGCAGGCTCTGCACGATCGGCGTATCTCCAAGAGGCTGAAGCACGGCGGCGGACAGGTTGTAGATGAGCGCGAGCGTAAGGATCTTGATGGCCGGGAAGGCGCATAGGAAGAGCAGGATGACGACGCCCGCCAATCCGACGGCGTTCTTGACGAGCATGCTCGCCGAGAGCACCGTGTCCGCGGCGTCCGAGAACATCTTGCCGACGACCGGCACGAAGTTGGAGGTCACGAACTTCGTCGTCTTGATCGCGATCCCGTCGGCGACGGCTCCCGTCGCCCCTTGTATGGACAGTACTCCCAGGAACAAGGTGAGCAGCACCCCGAGGAACCCGACGCCGGCCGTTCGAAGCAAATTCGCCAGCTGCGTGACTTTGTACCGATCGCTGATCGTGCTGACCAGATGCAGGACCGCCGAGAAGAAGAGCAGCGGGAACACGAACAGGTGAATCAAGGTGCCGACCGTATGGATCATGAACACGATGAGCGGGTGAAGCACCGCGACCGTCGTGTAGCTGCCCGTGCTTGCCAGAAGCGTAAGCAGCAGAGGCACGGTGGCCAGCATGAATTGAACCATGTTGCCGATCGCGTCCGCGGCGTATTGCGTCGCCGTCCGGAAGCTGTTCACCGCGATGATGAGAAGCACCAGATAAGCGATCGCATAAGCGACCTTGCTGACCGCGTTGCGTTCGAACGCGTTCTGCATCGTCTCCAGGATCATCGTGAAGACGGCCAACATGACGATCGTCACGATCAGCTTGCCGCTGTAGAGAAGCTCGTGAAGGAAGAACTTAACCAGGCCCATCAGGATCTGCTCGGTACTGAAGCCTTTGCCGTCCGGGAACATCAGATCCTTCAAATCCGGCACTTTCCCGTCCGGGAAATAGCCGCCGTAGTCGTTGCTCAGCTGCTTCCAATATTGCTCGATCTGGCTGAAGTCCACCTCTCCCGCCTGCTGCTTGGCCAGCTCCGATGCCAGTCCGCCCGCCTCTCCCGCTTGTCCCGCGTCCGCGTCTTGCTGCGAAGAGGGAGCCGCTGCCGGCGAACCCGCGGCGCTCGCAGGAGCGGACGGAGCCAGCCAGACCAGAATCAGCACGGATAGGAAAAATACCAGGGACAGAAAGCCCGGCCGGCGGTTCGCGGCGAGGATAGGCGGCACGAGACTTCTCTCCCTTCGGGGCGTTGCGTTTAGGCGGGCAGCAGATTGAGCACCGTTTCGATAATGACGCTGATGATCGGCACCGCCATGACGAGAATGAGCATCTTGCCCGCGAATTCAACCCTGGAAGCCACGCTCTCCATTCCCGCGTCGCGAATGATCTGGGCTCCGAACTCCGCGATGTAGGCGATTCCGATGATCTTGAGCATCGTCTTCAGGTAGACGGACGGAATGCCGGAGCGGTCCGCAAGCTGCTCCAATACGGTTACGACGCTGCTGATCTTGCCGATCATCGCCAGGAAGATCCCGATCCCGACGAAAGCGGACAGAAGCAGGGCGAACATCGGCTTCTGTTCCCGTATGACGAGAATAAGGATGGTCGCGAGCAGCCCGATGCCAACGATCTGCAGAATCTCCACTGCGTTCACCCGCCCTGTTCGTCGCTACTGGAACAGGAAGATCGACTTGATCTCCTGGAACAATTCATTGAGCAGCCGCACGACCATGAACAGCACCACGACGAAGCCGATGACGGTGACCCAATGCGCCATATCTTCCTTGCCCATCTGTTTGAGGACGGTATGAATCATGGCGATGATGATGCCGATTCCGGCGATTTGGAATATCGTGCTGACGTCAATACCCATTGAATCGGCCCCCTACTTACATCATCAGGATGACGACCAGGGCCGCTCCCAGAACTCCCAGGCTTCGGCTCAGCCTCTCGTACTTCGCTTGATCTTCCCTCGCCGCCGCTTCCTCGTCTTGAAGCTGAAGCACAGCCAGCCGAACGTGCTTGAGCTGGTCGTCTCTCCCGCTTCCGCCAAGCGAAGAACCGAGGCGCAGAATCGCTTCCTTCTCGCCCGCTTTCATGGCCGTCGCCGGCCATCCCTCGTTCATGATCCGTTCCCAAGCGTCCTTCACGGTCTCGCCGGAGACGGATCTCAGCTCCTTCGAGATACGCTCGAACAGCACGGCCAGAACCGGCGGCAGCACCCGAGCCACTCGAGACAAAGCTTCCGGCAGAGGGGTCTGTCCGTAGCCGATCTCCGTCTCCAGCCGCTGCAGGGCATGCAGCAGATGGCGGATCTGCTTGGGACGCTCGGCGAACCTGGCGGCTTGAAGGAAGCCGATCATCGTGCCGGCGAAGAGCACCAAGGCGGCGCCGATTAGCTTGATCATAAGCCATGCCCTCCCTCCCCGTCGGCCGGGGATCGAATGAGCGGCAGAGGGCGGGCTTTGAGAGCCAGCTCCAGCGCTTCCCCGGGAGGACCGGCCGGCTCGTTCCGATCGCTCGCGAACGCGTTCGCGGGAGGCTTGGCCTCCGATGCCGGAGCGTCCCGGGGCGCGATGCTCCAAGCTCCTCTCCGGCGCCGGAGCCCTTCTTCCTCCGCCTCCCTCGCTCCGAAGACCCGATGGCGGACCTCATTCCCCGAACGGGAGAGGAGGATATAGGCCCCGAACATCCCCTCTCGGGCCAAGGACGACAGAACCGGGCGCTCGAAGACATCCGCTAGATCGGACGCGTGCGCGGTGGCCAGCACCCTAACACCGGCATGCAGCGCCTCCCGGAGCGCGTCCGCGTCCTCCGGCCGGCCGATCTCGTCCACCACGACGACCTCCGGGGACATCGAGCGAACGAGCATCATCATCCCCTCCGCCTTCGGACACGCGTCCAGCACGTCTGTTCGAGGGCCGAGATCGAAGGTGGGAACTCCGCTCTCGCAAGCGGCGATCTCCGACCTCTCGTCGACGATGCCGACCTTCCTCCCCCTCCAGCTTCGCGCCGAGGGATGATTCCATTCCCCCGAGCTGATCGCTCGGGCCAGATCCCGAAGCAGAGTCGTCTTGCCTTGCTGGGGGGCGGATACCAGAAGCGTGTGCCGGATCGAGCGGGCGAGCGGATCGAGCAGAGCCGGAAGCACCGGAGCGGCGCAGCCGATCCTTGCCCTGGCAATGCGGACATTGAAGGCGGCCACGTCCCGCAGGTGGCGCACCCGGCCGCCGTCGAGCACCGTTCGCCCGGCCAGTCCGACGCGATGACCGCCGGCCACCGTCACATAGCCTCGCTTCAATTCTTCCTCTACGGCATACAGAGAGTAGTCGGTCACTCTCTCCAGGAAAGCCCGGCAATCTTCTCGTCCGGGCCGGTAGCCTGCCTTATCGTCGTCGGTTATCGCGCCTTCCGGCGTCACGAATGCGAAGCGTCCGCCGTATGCGATCTCGAGAGGCCTCGCCTCTCGGACTCGCACTTCTTCGAGCGACTCGATCGCGCTGTCCGGCAGCCTGCCAAGGATCGTTCGCAGCGATGATGGAAAAAGCTCCATCCATGCGGGAGACATAGGGAGACCTCCTTTCCCGAATCGAAGTCTATTACTGATTCATGTGTATGCTTGGACGACTCGTTTATTCCTGCTTGGCCCATTCGTCCCCGGATCCGTCACTTCTTCAGAATGCCGATAAGCAGGCAGGCTACGCCGACCGTCACCCAGATAAAGCGCATAGGAGAAAGCTTGTCCGCCATGCCGACGAGCCCGATTGTCGTTGTGGTCAGCAAGACAAGCGGCCCTACCATCGCCAGCATGGAATTCACGGCAAGCGCCTTATGCACTTCGTTCATCTTCAGCATGACGATCGCGGCCGTCAGCTCGATGCTCCCCGAGAAAATGCGAAGCAATGCCATGCTAAACACAGTCTTGTCCACCCGGTCCCCCCCTTTCTACCAACTGAAGCCGTATCCTACTCTATGCCGCCGCCCGCTCCAACTTGCTAGTTTTCCAACGGGAACCCTAATTCTCCCGCTCCGCCGCACGGGCACCTGCCTAACTCTCGCTGCATATATTGATCGAGCATGAACGAACCGCACTCAACCTTCACATGAGGAGAGCTGTCTATGGATATTACGACCGGCCGCGTCTGGCCGTGCGCGTTGGAGGATCCGACCGAGAAGAGAAACGGCAAGCCTCGGCAAACGGGCCTCACGATGGTCATCGACAAAGGCCTGGGGCCTTCGGCGTTTAACGACCTGCTCCTGACCGCCGGAGATTATATCGATCTTCTGAAGTTCGGCTTCGGAACTTCCCCGCTCTATAAGACCGGCGTTCTGCGAGATAAGATCGCCTTGGCCAAACAGCACAACGTGGCGACTTTCCCCGGCGGCACGCTGCTCGAAGCCGCGTTTCGGCTGGAGGTGATCGGAGAGTTCTTCGACATGGTGCAGGAGCTCGGCTTTGACGGAGTCGAGGTGTCGGACGGCACGATCGAGCTGACCCGCCGCCAGAGGGACGGCTTGATCACGGAAGCGACTCAGCGGGGGCTGCGGGTATTTACGGAATACGGCAAAAAACAAGCGGGCTCGAGGATCGTCCTGGACGATTTGAAGCGGACGTTCGAGCTGGACCGGGGAAGAGGCGCGGAGCTGATCACCGTCGAAGCCCGGGAATCGGGGGTCGGCGTCGGCTTGTTCGATGACAGCGGCAAATGCCGCGAGGAGGAGCTGCTCCGGCTTCGCCGGGCGCTCCCGGATATGAGCTGCCTGCTCTGGGAGGCTCCGAGAAAAGAACAGCAGGTCGCGCTGCTCGGCATTCTGGGCACGGACGCCAATCTGGGCAACATCTCGCCGAACGACGTCTTGTCGCTCGAGACGCTGCGAAGAGGACTGCGTTCGGATACTTTCGCGCACCATCGGCTGATCTCGGATTATATGATCTGAGACTCGGGACAGGAAAAGGGTCCTCTCGCTCGTCGTTCTAAGCGAAAGGACCCTTCCATAAGCATAAATGAGCGGCAAGCCCGTCCCGCCGAGTTCCCCCGGAAGGCGTGAGTGGTTCATGAACGGCGAAATCGTATTAGTCGGTTTAATCGTGATCGGCCTCGTGGGCCGTTCTCCCATTATCACGACCGCTGCCTGCCTTCTGCTGGTCGTCAAGCTGATTCACCTTCAGAGATACCTTCCCGCCATCGAACGGAGAGGGCTGGAGATCGGCCTGCTGTTTCTGACGCTCGCGGTGCTGGTTCCGTTCGCCGCCGGCAAGGTTCAGCTCAAGGACGTCGCGCATGCCTTCACAAGCTGGACAGGCTGGGTCGCCCTCATCGGAGGAGCCGCCGCCACTTATATGAACGGCAAAGGCCTCGAGCTGCTCAAGGTAGACCCGCAGCTGATCGTCGGCCTGGTCATCGGCTCGATCATCGGAATCGTGTTCCTGCGCGGCATTCCGGTCGGCCCTCTGATGGCGGCGGGAATCACGGCGTTCATCCTGAAGGTGCTTCAGATGTTCGCCGACAAGTAGGCATGCCTTAGTTATGCCATCGTAATCGCTATCTTGCCCTGCTTCGCCTGCCAATCGACCTTCGCCCCAAGAGATTCGCTGATAAACCGGAGCGGGAGGTAGGTGCTGCCTTCGGCGCTGAACAGCCCGTTCTGCAGTTGGACAGGCGATCCGTTCAATGTCATCGTTCCGGTCTTGAAGTTGAGCTGCACCTTCACGGAATCCGCTGGGTCGGCTGCGGCGCGTTCCACCGTCGCGATCTTGCTCTCGTTATCCCAGGATACTTTCGCTCCAAGCTTCTCGAAGACGGATCGCAGCGGGATAAAGGCCTGCCCGGAGCGAACGATGACTCCGTTGGACAGCGCGACGGATTCCCCGTTCAGGACGACTTCAATGGGGGCAGGCAGCTGAACGGGCGAGTCGTAGTCGTCTCCCCCTTCAACCCTCAGGAAGTTAATATCGCCCCAGCCCCATAAAGTGCCATCCGTCTTCTGCAGCATCATGTATCCCCGGCCGTCTCTCACCTCGCTAATGCCGCCGGCAATCGGTTTGAATTCCGCATTAGACGGCATCGTTTCCCGTTCGATCGAGGCTTGGTAGACCTTCCCCTCCTTCGTGAACGCGACGATGGCGCGTCCCACGATAGAAGCGGACTGCACGTTCTTCACGTTGGCCAGCAGAACCGGCACGGCTTGCCGGTGATAGGTCGTGCCGTCCGAGGCCCCGGTGACGGTCATGCCCCAGAACCACAAGCGATTCTCGTTGTCGATTGCGAGATTCGTTCTCCCATTCGACCAGATAGCCCGAACGGCCGGCAATCCGGCAACGGCTTGCGCCGGAATATGCGGCCAATCTCCGCTCTGGTAGCTTTCCGGCCAATCATATACCGTTCCGTCCTGCTGCAGCACGATGCCTTGCTGAAGGTCTACCGCGCCCCCCAGCTCCGTTGATTGCCAGAGATAATCGAATTTAGCATCGGAGCGCCAGACGGACCCGTCTCTCTTCAGGAAAGAGAAGATTCCGCCATCGTCTTCCATCTTCACCACATCCGCGATTCCGTCGACCAAGGCGTAAGCGGCCGAGTCCGGCCCCGCCGACTCCTCGGCCATCTTGTAAACGCGGCCCTCTACGTCGAGAACGAGCACTTTCCCGCTGCTTGCAAGCACGTCGACCGGATGCATGATCCCCTTGATCTCTTGGATCTCGTAACCGGTAGGCGAGCCTGGCTTCCCCTCCCAGTGCCACAAGGAGCCATCCTTCTTCTCGACATAGCCATCGGAGAAGGCTTGGGTTACGTTCGTTAGCCCGTGCAGTTGGGTCGGCACCGACTTGCCGTTCTCTCCCCAGATCCAATAGGTTCCGTCGGACTTGATCAGCGAACCGAGCGTATACGAGGCAATCAGGCCATCTTGCGCTCCCTCGGCCGAAGCCGCAGGCGCAAGAGAGCCAAACAGAAGAGCGGATAGGACTGCGTAAACAAGCGGTTTTCTCAAAAAGGTTCCCTCCCGAAAGTTAGTCCATAGTCAGCTCTACTCCATCTCGATGTATATCCGTCCCTCTTGCTTTACCCATTCCACGTTGGCTCCAAGCGACTCGCTGACTACTCTCAGAGGAAGGTAAGTGATGCCGCCTTCGCTGAGCATCGGGCGCGGGAATGCCAGCTTCTCTTCGTTTAACGTGACCGAATCGTTCTTGAAGTTGAACCTCATGCGAACGGCAGGTTTATCCCCGCTGGCCGCGCGCTCGATGGAAGCGATCTTGCCTTGCTCGTCCCAGGTAACGGCCGCTCCAAGCCGCTCGAAGATCGATCGCATCGGAACGTACGACTGGCCGTACCGGGTCAAGACCCCGTTCGTCAAGGGAATGGATTCTCCGTTCAGGACAAGCTCGACCGGGAACTGAACGGGGAGCGGAATGAGGCGATCATAGGCGTCTCCGAAGCCCAGCTCGTTATGGACGTTGCTTCCCCAGCCCCACAGCGTTCCGTCCATTCGATGCAGGATCAAGTGCTTAGCGCCCGGTACGGCGCCGTCGAAGCTCGACGCCCAGCGCTTAAACGGCATGCCCGCCCAGATCGTTCCAAGGCCGGCTTGCTCGAAGTGCCCTTCTTGCGTGAGATAGACGATGGAACGATTGACGATGTAAGCCTCCTTCACGTTCAGAGCCATCTTCAAGAGGACGGGGGAGGCAACGGACGGAGCCTCGAAGGAATATCCCTTAGCTCCCCAGTACCATAATCGATTCTCTTTGTCGACCGCCACGCTCGATAGTCCGTCGGAATGGTACCAACGAATATTCGCCACTCCTCGCACTATAGCGGAAGAAACGCCGCTCCAGCTTTCGGCCGCTCGCTTGCCTCCCGACAGATATCCGTTCGGCCACTCCCGCACGGTGCCGTCCTTCAGAAGAACGCCGTTTTGCAGCACTTTCGCGGCTCCTTGGATCTCCTTGGCCTGCACGAAAGACGCCAAGCCGGAATCGGAACGCCATACGCTTCCGTCATCCTTAAGAAAGACGAAGAGGATCTTGCGATTCTGCAAATCTTCATATTTCGTCATCTCTCGAACCTTGTCGATTCCGCTCAACTGCCGTTCGGTTCCTTCCTGCGTGCTCGAATTCCATCGATCCAATCGATAAACCCTGCCGTCCCGATCCAGAACGAGCGTCGATGCACCGGCCGAATCGATCGAAATCGCCGCGACAGGGTCGAGAATCTCGGGGATCTTCTGTACGTCATACTCCGCAGAGCCGCCCGTCTTCTTCCGCCAATGCCACAAAGTGCCGTCCGTACGGCGAACCAGATGTTCGCCTAGAGACTCCTCCGCTTCCGTTAAGCCATGGACCTGGGTCGGCACGGTAGGCATTCCCTCTCCTCCCCATACCCAGTAGGTGCCGTCGGGTTTGACGAGAGACGAAACGTCATAGGACACGGACATTTGGGCTTGTTCCACGTTCGCAGTTTCGGCTGCGTCCGCTCCGATCGCGGAGAACGGGAGCGATCCCGCCAGCAGCGAGCCGGTCATCAAAACGTACAACAGTCTTCTTCTCATCGCGAATGCTCCCATTTTTTAGTCGTTATGTACTTGTTTAGTAGACGCGTGGTATGGGGGAATAGTTTCGCGTTAGAGTCGGACTCTTTTTCCTATTAAGGATAGTTGATCGATGGTATGAGGTAGAGCAACCAGCTCCTGAGAGGCTCGGAGGACGGAGTTCCTTCGATAATCGAAAAAAACAAGCCTGGCCGAATAGCCAAGCTTGTCGAGTTCGGGTTGATATAGCGTGAACGAAGCTCCGATTAACGGCGATCCTGCGGCCCGCCGACGAATGCGGCGTCCGCCGTGTCGAGGCCGTAAGCGGTGTGCAGGGCGCGCACGACGTCGTGAAGAGGCTCCGCGGCGATGACGCAGGAGCACTTGATCTCCGACGTGCTCACCATCTTGATGCTGACGCCTTGCTTCGAGATGACTTCGAACATCTTGGCGGCGACTCCCGGATTGGACACCATGCCCGCTCCGACGATAGACACCTTCACAAGGCCTTCTTCGTAAGTAGCCTCGTCGTAAGGAACGACATTGCGAATGTTCTCGATGACGCCGAGCGCCTTCGCGCGATCCGACAGGGATACCGTGAAGGAGAAGTCCGCCTTCCCGTCTTGAACGCCGCTCTGTACGATAATGTCGACATCGATGCCATCCGCTGCAAGCGCTCCGAATACGTTCGCCAGAACGCCCGGAACATCCTGTACTCCTAGAATGCTGATGCGCGCGACGTTCTTGTCGAACGCGATTCCGCTAACGACGACTCCTTGTTCCATTGCTGCTTCCTCCCTCACGAGCGTGCCTTCATTCTGGGTGAAACTAGACCGAACCACAAGATGAACCTTATTATGCTTAGCGTATTCAACGGCACGCGGGTGAAGGACGGCCGCTCCGAGATGAGCCAACTCCAGCATCTCGTCATACGAGATGACATCCAGCTTGCGCGCGTTCTTCACGACGCGAGGGTCGGTCGAATAGATCCCGTCGACGTCCGTATAGATCTCGCATACGTCCGCTTGGACAGCGGCGGCAAGCGCGACTGCGGTCGTGTCCGATCCGCCGCGGCCGAGCGTCGTGATCTCGCCGTCCTCCGTCATGCCTTGGAAGCCGGCGACAATGACGATGTTGCCTTCGTCGATCGCCTTGAACAGGCGGGTCGGAGCGATGTTGCTGATCCGAGCCTTGCCATGAACCGCTTCCGTCGTAATGCCGGCCTGCCAGCCCGTGAACGACTTGGCGTCATGCCCGAGCTTATGGATCGTCATTGCCAGAAGCGCGACGGAGATCTGCTCGCCGGTCGTCAGAAGCATATCCATCTCCCTGGCAGGAGGGTTATCGTTGAGCTCCTGGGATTTATCAATCAAATCATCCGTCGTGTCGCCCATTGCGGAGACGACTGCCACGACGCGGTGGCCTTGCAGCTTTTTGTCGATAATTCGCTGTGCCACGCGCTGCATGCGTTCCGTCGTTCCAACGGAACTGCCGCCGAATTTCATTACGATTAAGGACAACGCAATTTCACTCCTTGATCATCCATCTGCATACAGCAGTATATTATAGCACAACATTTTAGGCCCAGAAATACAAAAAATCCTTGCCCGCGCATGTCTATGCGCACGGGCAAGGATAATTCGCTGCGGATTACGCGCGGGAGACGTACTTGCCTTCGCGGGTATCGATCGTCAGAACGTCGCCTTCGTTGATGAAGAGCGGAACTTGAACGTTCAGGCCGGTCTCCAGCTTGGCGTTCTTGGTTGCGCCGGTAGCGGTGTTGCCCTTGATGCCCGGCTCGGTCTCGACGACCTTCAAGTCGACGCTGTTCGGAATGTTGATCCCGATGATCTCGCCTTGGTAGCTCGAGATGTTAACGTTCATGTTCTCGAGGAGGAAGTTGATCTCCCATTCGAGCTGCTTCTTGTCCAGCGTAAACTGGTCGTACGTCTCGTTATCCATGAAGGTGTACTCGCTGCCGGAGTTGTACAGGTATTGCACCTGACGGTTCTCGACATGAGCGCGCACAACGTTCTCGCCGGCGCGGAACGTCTTCTCGATGGCATTGCCGTTGCGCAGGTTCTTCAGCTTCGTGCGGACGAAAGCTGCGCCCTTGCCTGGCTTAACGTGCTGGAAGTCGACAACGGAGCAAAGGTCTCCGTCCACTTCAATGGTAAGGCCTGTCTTCAAATCGTTAACGGAAATCACTGTAAAAATTCCCTCCTGTGGAAACGTGGCTCTCCAAGGCCGAAGCTTAATCGAGAACGATCAGCTCTTTCGGAGAACGAGTAAGTATTTTAATCCCGTCATTCGTCACAACGACGTCGTCTTCGATCCGTACGCCCCCGAAGCCGGGGAGATAGATGCCGGGTTCGACCGTAACGATCATGCCGGGGGTTAAAATCGAATTCGAATTTCTGGCCAGGCGAGGCCATTCGTGAACCTCCATGCCGACCCCATGTCCGGTGCTGTGACCGAAATAGTCACCATAACCATACCTTGTAATGATATCTCTCGTCAAGGCATCCCCGTCGTGACCCGTCATTCCGGGACGCAGATGCTCCAGCGCGTTCAACTGGGCTTCCAGCACGATTCCATAAATCTCGCGGTGGCGATCGGACGCCGGTCCGACGACGACCGTACGGGTAATGTCGGAGCAATAGCCTTTGTAGTATGCGCCGAAATCCAACGTCACGAATTCTCCGCTTCCGATCAATTTATCGCTGGCGACTCCATGAGGAAGCGAGGACCGTTCGCCGGAGGCGACAATCGTATCGAAGGAGGGACCCGCCGCTCCTTGCTTTCTCATGAAGGTCTCCAGTTCCAGAGCGACGGAAGCCTCCGTTACGCCAGGCTTGATGAAGCCCAGGATATGATCGAAGGCCCGGTCGGCCACATCCGCCGCTTCCTGAATTATGGCGATCTCCTGCTCGTCCTTGATCTCGCGAAGCTTCTCGACGATCCCCTGCGACACGACAAGCTCGATCGGATTCAGCTTCTCTTGAACGGAAAGGTAAGTCGCGTAAGTCATGTCCTGTTCTTCGATATGAAGGCGGCTGACGCCCCATTTGTTCAGAAGAGCGGCCACATCTCCATAGATGCCGGGGCCGTGTTCGAGCACTTCGAATCCTTTCGCCTGCTGGGGCGCTTGCTCGCGATAGCGGAAGTCGGTTAGCAGCACGGCGCGCTCTCTCGTAATCAGGACAACCCCGGAGCTGCCGGTAAAGCCCGACAGATAACGCCGATTATACGCATTCGTGATCAGGATGGCTTCTCCGCCAAGCTCCTGTAGCGCTGCTCTTAATTTGCTGACTCTCTCGTTAGCCACTCGTCTTCATCCCCTTCTAATCAGTTCGTCTCCACGCCGAGGTGTTTGCACAGCGCAAGCAGCCCCATCTCGTAGCCGTATGCTCCGAAGCCCGAGATCTGGCCTACGCAGACCGGCGCCGTCATGGACACATGTCGGAACGACTCCCGCTTATGTATGTTGGACAAATGCACCTCGACGACGGGAAGCCCTACCGAGGCGATTCCGTCGCGGAGGGCGATGCTCGTGTGAGTATACGCTCCGGGATTGATAAGGATTCCATCCGTATGGCCGTAAGCGGCATGAATCCGATCAAGCAGGCCGCCCTCGTGATTGGATTGGTAAAATTCCAGCTCCACTCCGAGGCGTTCCGCCGCCTGGAGCAGGTTGTTCTCAATCTGCTTAAGGGATTCCGAGCCGTAAATCCCCGGCTCCCGAATGCCGAGCATGTTCAGATTCGGTCCATTCAACACCAATATTCGAGTCATGGTTCGCGCTCCCCAATCGTTCCGGTTCTGCTGCCGGGGCTTCCCTTGGGCTATGCCGCCGCAGCGTTAGACTAACTCGGAAATATTGTATCATAGCGCGAAGCTTGCCGACCAGACCGACGCACGGCCGGCCGCTCAAGACGAAGGCTGCGCTTTCCTTCCGCCGCTGTCCGCCTTGCCTGCCGGCTCTCTCGAAGCTTCGTCGTGGAATTCGAATGCGATGCTGTAACCGATAAACAGCCCCCAGACCAAATACAGGCCCAGCTCGGACACGATGCTGTTCCAGCCGATCACCCTCACCGATTCCGTCATCCCGGTCGGAGGGCCGATGACGAGAAACAAAAGACACCACCATGCCCCGCCGAAGACGACGCCGGGCCATGGGCCGCGAAGCGCCCCTAGAAGAAGCCAGTACAGGACGGCAGCGGCGATTGACATCGCAATGAAAAGAACGAATCCCGCGCAATGCCAGTACGCGGTGTTCAGCTTGGCCCTGGGCATCCAAGAGTCGGCGAGGAACGCTTGCGGAACCTCCGTTAGATTGAGCGCCACGACGAGCCATCGCACCAGCCCCCAGATCACTCCGGCGAAGAAGCCGATCTGCAGGGCATAGCGGAACGCGGACACCGTCCCTCTCCCCTCGGGCTCCCGACTCCTGTCCCCGCGATTCCGGCGTTCTCCGTTTTCCATGGGCATCTTATCTCCTCCTGCGCCTCAAGATTCGAGAATAGTAAGGATAGTATGGACTTCGGCCTGCTTGCGTAATCCTTGCCCTTCCCGCCTGGAATACCGAGCAGCCGTTCCCTGTGGCATTGTGAGTTGGATTCCTGTAAAATAAACGTATATTGGGAGCGTTGCTTCCTTAGTTCTAGACAGAGAAGGTGATCACTTGGCTCAGCAACCAAACGCAGCATATGGAGGACAGGCCGTAATCGAAGGCGTCATGTTCCAAGGGCGGCACGTCAACGTCACGGCAGTAAGACGAAAGAACCAAGAAATCGCTTATTACGAGGTACCTAGAGGCTCGACCCCGAATATCGTGAAGGGGCTGAAGAAGATCCCGTTCATTCGCGGAATCGTCGGCATCATCGAATCTTCCGCCAAAGGCTCGCAGCATCTCAACTTCTCCGCGGAAGCATACGCGGAGGACGAGTCGACTCCCGAAGAGGCAGCCAAAGCCAAAGAGAAGGAAAAATGGAGCTTGTCCATGATTCTCGGCGTCGCGGTGGTCGGGGTGCTGTCCTTCGTCTTCGGCAAAATCATTTTCGCGGCCGTTCCGGCTTTCCTGGAGAGCGAAATTTTCGGCAGCATGTTCGATAATAAAGTGCTTCACAACATTCTGGAAGGCGTTATCAAGATCGCGCTCTTGCTCTTCTATCTCTGGTTCATCTCCAAGACGCCGATCATCAAGCGGCTGTTCCAATACCACGGAGCCGAGCATAAGGTCATCAGCGCCTATGAGGCCGGAGACGAGCTGACCGTCGAGAACGTGCAGCGCGCGACTCGCCTGCACTATCGCTGCGGAAGCAGCTTCATCATCTTCACCGTCATCGTCGGCGTCATCATCTATTCGTTCCCGATCTTCCACTGGGATACCGTCTGGGAACGTATCTGGATCCGGATCGCCCTTCTGCCTGCCGTCATCGGCATCGCTTACGAGGTGCTCAAGGCAACGAATGCCGTGCGGGACATTCCGGTCCTTCGATGGCTGGGCTACCCGGGATTGTGGCTGCAGCTTCTGACGACCAAAGAGCCGAACAACGAGCAGGTTGCCGTCTCGATCGCTTCCTTTAACCGGATGATGGAGCTCGATCGCGAATACAGCCAGAGAACGCCTGCGGCCGCTACGGTCTCGGCCTGATTTTACAAAGTTCCAAGCGCGGTTTGCCGCCAACTACCTTGCAGACTTGAGGGGGAGTACGACATGAACAGACGTTTCGGCCCGCTAGGGATCGTCCTGATCGCCTTGATCGCGATCGGCATCTTCAACAGAATCATTCATGGCGCATCCTCGCTGATCATCCCCGTCGTGCTGGTAGCCATCGTGTACTTGCTGTATAAGTTCCCTCCGACATCCTGGAGGAGAAGAGGCTCGGCCTCTTCCGATAGAGCGAAGTACAGGCAAGCGGCGGTCAAGAGCCAGCGGAGGACTCTTGCCAAAGAACGGGAAGACAAGAACGCCAAACGCCGCAATGCTGCCTTCCGGGTCATCGAGGGCAACAAGAACCGCGACGAAGAACCTCCGCGTTACCATTGACCGCCATAACGACAAGACCCCGAGAGCCAACCGGCTTATCGGGGTCTTTCTTTGCAAAGAGATTGATACGTTACTCTTTACGGTTCGATTGAATCGTGACGGAAGGGCCGTCCGATCCGTTCATCAGCCGGCCCGTCTTGCGGTCCCAATTCCGAAAAAACTTCTCTCCCGCCTCCATCCCCGATTGGTATAAGCTCTCGCTCTTCTCGTTCGTCAGATTGAAGTCGGTCGTCCGCACGCCGAGCGTCGGAATCTTGATCGTGCGAACCCGGTTGTTCTGTTCGATATAGCGTTCGTCGTGAGCGCTGAGCATCGTCTCGAACATCGCCTGGAACATCGTGATCGGGCCGACGATCCGATGCGCCTTCATGTCGTTGCGGCCGACCATCTGGAAGCCGATCACGGGGACGGGCTCCTCCTGCCCCTCCTGGTCACTGTCGAAAATCCATAACGGAAAGTTGCTCAGCACTCCCCCGTCCACGATATAGGAGGAGCGAATCGCCTCCGCCAGCTTACGGTGCCTGCGGCCCCTGCTGGTCGGGAACGGCATGGGAATCAGCACCGGATCGAAGAAATACGGAATGCTGACGCTCATCCGGACCGCCTTGGCGACTTCCAAGCTGAGAGGATCGATCCCGTAGTCGACGATATCGTCGGGCAGCACGAGAAGTCTTCCGTTCGTTATATCCGATGCGGTTATTCTAAGCTTGCCTAGCGGAAGATCCGCGAAGGTTCGCACTCCCTTGGCCGCCAGCAGGTTCCGTACCCAAGTCTCCAGCGCTTCTCCCGAATACAAGCCTTTCTTCAAGAACAGACGAATCGCCGGGCCGATGAACTTTAGGTTAAAGAGAGGCGCTCTTCTCATAAAACGGGCAAACGGAGTCGATTCGATGATGAATTTCATCTCGGATGCGGTGTAGCCGGTCGCGAGCAAGGCCGCCACGATGCTGCCCGAGGAGGTGCCGGCAACCTTGTTGAACTGCACGTCGTTCCTCTCCGCCGCTCGAACGGCGCCAACCAAGGAGATCCCCTTCACGCCTCCGCCTTCAAACACGCCGTTCACCTTCATCGGACTCCCCCGTTCCGGGATTCGGAGAATCTTCCGATGCCAGCTTATGCGCCTCCCCTTCCTTGCAGTACATAAGGAAAAGGCCGTTCCCCAGGTTCGTTAGAACCCGACGGGACGGCCTTCGGTCGTTTAATCCTTGTCCAATTCAGCTCGTACGCTCTGAAGCTCTTCCAGCCTCGCAGGGTCCTTACGGAAGTATTCGACGAGCGTCTCGATGCACGTGATCGAATCCCAGCTAAGATGATGCTCGATTCCTTCGACATCCCGATAGATGTTCTCTTCCTGGACGCCGATCGTCGTCAAGAAAGTCTCCAGCAGATGATGCCGGTCGACGAGTCTCTTGCCCACCTTCTTGCCCTTAGGCGTCAATACGAGTCCGCGATACTTCTCATAGATGAGGTAATTGTCCTTGTCCAACTTCTGTATCATCTTGGTTACGGAAGAAGGATGCACCTCCAGCCCTTCGGCGATATCCGAAACGCGAGCATAGCCCTTCTCATCGATCAGGCGATAGATCCGTTCCAGATAATCTTCCATACTTGGGGTCGGCAATGCGGCTCCCCCTTTCCCGACAGTCACTAGCTCTTAGTATCATACACCAGCGGAAAGAGCAGGAGCAAGTGTTCCATCGCAAAACCGGAAGCGTCATCATACCAGAATCGGACAGGCATTCGCCAAGGATTGGCGGATGTTGACACCGTTCGAGCCTGCATTCCATGCCCGCCTATGCGCACACTAATAGCCAACCGAAAGGAGATAGCGACGATGACCCTAATGACCCCCGACCGTCCTCGCCAAGCGAGGGAGACGCCCCTGTTCGTTCCGGAGCTCGTCTATTTCGAGCCGGCTTCGCTCGATTACCCCAAGGGGCAGCGTATCCTGGAATGGGTGAAGGAGCGGAACATTCCTTACCGGACGACGACCTCCCATAATCGAATTACCGGACTGCCCGGAGACACCGAGCTGGAGCAGTATAAAGTAGCGAAGCGCACGCTTGTCGTCGGCCTGCGCAAGACGCTGACCTTCGATACGTCCAAGCCGTCCGCGGAATACGCGCTGCCTCTCTCGACCGGCTGCATGGGGCATTGCCATTATTGCTATCTGCAGACGACTCTCGGCGCCAAGCCTTATGTCCGGGTGTACGTCAATATCGAAGGCTTCGAGGCCGCCTGCACATCCGACCCCGTCGGATTGGAGCACTTGACGGGATCGCTTGCGGACACCATCACCTTCATGGCGAACGAGCCGCTCGGACGCCTTCGCTTCGTGACCAAATACCATCACGTCGAACCGCTCCTCTCGCTTAAGCACAATGGGAATACCCGCATCCGCTTCAGCGTGAATGCCGATTACGTGATCAAGAACTTCGAACCCGCCACCTCCCGCTTCGCGGAACGGATCGAAGCCGCCGGCAAGATCGCCAAGGCCGGCTATCCGCTGGGCTTCATCATCGCTCCGATCATCTGGTATGACGGCTGGCAGGAAGGATACGGAGAGCTGCTGCGCAAGCTGGGGGCCGCATTGCCCGAGGAGGCCTCCGCCGATCTGACCTTCGAGCTGATCCAGCATCGCTTCACGAAGACGGCGAAAAGCACGATCGAGAAGCGTTACCCCAAGACGAGGCTGGAGATGGATGAGGCGAAGCGCAAAAAGAAATGGGGACGCTGGGTCCAACACAAATACGTCTACCCGGACGAGCAGGCAGACGCATTGCGCGAATATATCACAGAGCAGATCTTCGCTCATTTCCCGAAAGCGAAGATCGAATACTTCACCTGAAGGCGGCGGCTTCGCCGCCTTTGGCCTTCTTAGAACTTAAGCCAGTCCGGAGTGATTCCGTTCAGCCAGATCGTAATCGATGTCATGCGATCCGTGAACAGCAGAATGCCCATCACGATCATCAGGACGCCGCCGATCTTCATCAGCAGGTTGGAATATTTCAGAATCCAGCGAGTCGATCCGATGAAGAAGGCCAGCACGAAGAACGGAACGCCGAAGCCGAGCGAATAAGCGGCCGTCATGCTCGCCCAGGTACCGGGCTGGCTGGCGGCGAGCGCAAGGATCGAAGACAGGATGGGCCCCACGCAAGGAGACCAGCCCGCGGAGAAGCCGACTCCGAAGATGAACGACCCCACGTAGCCCGCAGGCCTCCAACTCATGTTCATTTTCCGCTCCTTCATCAGAAGCTGCGGCTGGAACACGCCCAAGAGGAACAAGCCCATCAAGATGATCAGCAGCGCCGAGATCTGGCGAATCGGGTCCTGATACTCCCGGAACGTCGAGGCGAACGCATTCGCCGTATAGCTGAGCGTGAAGAAGACGAAGGAGAATCCAAGGATAAAGAAGAACGTATGCGCCATGGTCTTCGTCCGTACGCTGCGGCTGGTATCGGACTTCAGCTGGGTGACGGAAATTCCGGTTATGTAGGACAAATAAGACGGATATAAGGGCAAACAGCACGGGGAGATGAAGGAAGCCAGTCCCCCCGCGAAAGCTATGCCGATATTGACTTCATTCAACGTTAGCCACGCTCCTGCTTTATACTCTTATTTTGCGAGACATCGCCAGTGATGCTAGCAGAATGGCAATCAGAAGCAAAACGATCGTGCCCCCCGGAGCCAGGTTCCAGACGCCTGCCATCCACAAGCCGAACACGACGGCCGCCTCGCCGATGACGACGACGAGAACGATGGATTGGCGGAAGCTCTTCGAGAGGACCAGGCTGCAGGCCGCCGGAATGGTCAGCAGCGCGGAGACGAGCAAGGCTCCGACGATCTTGATCGAGGCGCTGATCACTAGAGCGGTCAGAATGCTGACCAGGATATTGAAGTAACGGACCGGCAATCCGCTGACCGACGCGGCATCCTCGTCAAACGTAAGAAGGAACAGCTCCTTCTTCAGCGCAAGCACGATTCCAAGGACGATAACGGTAACGATGGCGATGATCAGAATATCCGTATTGTCCAGCGTGTAGATGCTGCCGAACAAATAGGAGTTCACATCTAGGTTATACCCTTTTCCCACGGTGAACAAGAGGGAAGCGAGAGCGATTCCTCCCGACATGATGATGGCGATGGATAATTCCGCGAAAGAACGGTATCTACGCCGCAGCGCCTCGATTCCGAAAGAGGCGATAATCGCGAAGACTAGTCCGACCGCTACCGGATAGACGTTAATGAGGAAACCCAGCGCTACGCCTGCGATGCTGACATGAGACAACGTGTCTCCGATCATCGCTAGCCTTCTTAAGACAAGGAACAGCCCTAGCAGCGGGGAGGTAATGGCGATCAGGGCGCCGCCGATAAGCGCGCGTTGAAAAAACTCGGCCGTTAACAGTTCCAAAGCCCTCTACCCTTCTTTCCGCAAGGAATGCAGGAGATCCGTCTCGACGCAATCCTCTAGATCATGCGAGTGCCTGACATGGAAAGACAGCTTGCCGCTCGTGCTCTTCGGGGTCTCCCCCAGGTAGGAGCGTACCATCTCCATGTCGTGCGATACCATCAGGAAGGTGATGTTGTGCCGGTTGTGCATATGCAGCAGCAGGTTAAAGAAGTTGTTCTGGGTCTCGGTATCGATTCCCGACATCGGCTCGTCCAGAATGAGCAGCTTCGGATTGTTGATCAGAGCCCGCGCCAGAAACACCCTCTGCTGCTGCCCGCCCGACAGCTCCCCGATCCTTTTCTCCGCCAGATCGCGGATCTTCATCGTATTGAGCGCATCCTCGGCGCGAATATGGTCTTCCTTCGTCATCCGCTTGAACAGCTTGCGCCGTCCGTAAAGCCCGGAGAGAACCACTTCTCTGACCGTAGCGGGAAACAGCGGATTGAAGTGATTGCGCTGCGGCACATAGCCGATCAGCTGCCAATCCTTGAACCGGGACATCGGGGTGCCGAACAAACGGATCTCTCCGGACACCGGCTTGATCAAGCCGACGATCATGCGGAGCAGCGTTGTTTTGCCGGCGCCGTTCGAACCGATGAGTCCGATAAAATCGCGTTCGCGGGCAACGAAGTCGACTCCGCTAAGCACCTGCTGCGACCCGTAGGAATAGCTGACGTTGTCTAGCGTGACGATCTCCTGATGGCAGGAAGGGACATTCGATAGATGGTCATTCCTCATAGCTTCAACTCCTTCCAGTCTTTCATTGTAATGCCTTGACCAGGTTTTGCAAATTTTTCTCCATCAGCGAGATATAATTCTCGCCTGCCTTCTTCTGTTTCGGGGTCAAGCCTTCGATCGGATTCAGCACGTCGATTTCCACTTTCGCTTCGCTCGAGATCGTCTTCGCCAGTTGGCTCGATACGAGCTCCTCGAAGAATATCGTTCGAATCTTGTTCTCTTTGACGAACTTGGCGACATTCAGCAGATCCTGCGAGCGCGGCTCCGCTTCCGGGGACAAGCCCATGATCGCCACTTGGTTCAAGCCGTAATCCCGCGCCAGATAGCCGAACGCCTGATGGGTGACGACGATATTCCGATTCGGCACCGCGCCAAGCTCCCGCGTGAACTTCTCGTCGAGCGCGGCCAGGCGGTTCTTCAGGTCCTCGTACCGCGACTCGTATGCGGCTTCATGCGCCGGATCCGAATCGATCAACGCCTTGCGAATATTATCCGCCATCACGAGAGAAGATTTCGGGCTGACCCACGTATGCGGATCGACGTTCGAAGCGTGATCGTGTCCTTCTTCGTTGGAATGCCCATGTTCTTCTTCCTCCGGGTTGCCGGAGATCAGAGAGATGCCCGCGCTCGCTTCTACGATCTTCAGGCTGCCGTTGGACTTCGTTCCATGAAGGAAATCCTCGGCCCACCCTTCCAGCCCCGCTCCGTTATAGATGAACAATTGGGCCTTGGAAGCGACCTGCAGGTCCTTGCTCTTCGGAGTCCAATCGTGCGGCTCCACCCCAGTGGGAATCAGATTGACCACATTGGCGTCTTCTCCGCCTATCTCGGTCGCTAGATAATAGAGAGGGTAAAAGGTCGTTACGACGTTCACTTTGCCTTCTACGAAGGTCGTCTTCTGCTCCCCGCAGCCGGCGAGCATGGCGATTGCCAACAGCAGCGCGATCGGCAAACCTGCCCTTCTTAACCGCATTTCCTGTCCCAACTTTCTCTTAATCGTATTAATTACGCTTTAAGGAGTATACTCCGAGTGATTTGCCGCTGTCAACCGATTTACCCTTTGGAAAATAGGCGAGGCGATTGGCGGGATAGAGCGATTGGGATGTATCAGCGAGATAATTGAAGCGGTAGCTGCTGCGTACTGGCGCTTGACTAGTCTCGTTGAGCCGTTGGTGCTTGAAGTTAGCTTAGAAGAGATAGAGAAGAGATCCCTTGCTATGCAGCTAGTATTCATTTTCGCCTTAACTCCTCTAAACAAAACTAGGTTGCGCAGGCGTCAGCCGAAGCGTTGCGCTTGGTACTTAAATCAAAAAAACCGCCCCGCAGGATCAAACGACCTGCGGGGCGGCCTTCTATACGTTCCTCTTTACTTCACGATCGCGCCGTTCGGCATGCCTTCCGGCACGGTTGCCAGCGTAAGCTGGTCGCCGTGGGAAGCGGCGAGGATCATGCCGTGCGACCATTCTCCGCGCAGCTTGACGGGCTTCAGGTTCGCCACGCAGATGACTTTGCGGCCGACGAGCTCTTCCGGCTTGTAGAACTTCGCGATGCCGGATACGACTTGTCTCGTCTCGAAGCCTAGATCCAGCTGCAGCTTCAGAAGCTTATCCGCCTTCGGAATCGGTTCGCAGGCAACGACCTGGCCGACGCGCAGCTCGACCTTGGAGAAATCCTCGATCCCGATCTCTTCCTTCCGATCGACCGCCTCCGCTTCCGGCTTCGCTTCCGCCGCGGCAGGCTTCTCTTCCGCGGCTGCGGGCGCCGCCGCCTTGTTTCCGCCCATCATGTCGACGATCCAGGCGATCTCTTCGGCCATCTCGAGTCTCGGGAAGATCGGATCTCCCTTGGCGACCTTCGTTCCTTCCGGAATGCCGCGGAATGCGCGGATGCTCTCCCACTCGGTCGAGCTGCCGGAGGCCAGGCCAAGCTGCTCCCAGATCTTGCGCGGCGTATGGGTCAGGAACGGCTGGAGCATGATGGACACGATGCGCAGCGCGTCGGCAAGGTGACCCATGACCGAAGCAAGCTGCCCCTTGTTCGCCTCGTCCTTCGCCAGCGCCCATGGCTTCGTCTCGTCGATGTACTTGTTCGTGCGGCTGACGAGCTGCCAGATCGCCGTTAGCGCAACCGAGAATTCCATCGTCTCGAGCGCGGCTTCAACCTTCTCGATGACGGAAGCCGCAACGCTCTCCAGATCCGCGTCGAACTCCGTCGGTACGTCGCCATATGCAGGGATAACGCCGTCGAAGTACTTCTCGATCATCGCCACTGTGCGGTTCAGCAGGTTGCCGAGGTCGTTGGCGAGATCGTAGTTGATTCTCTCGACGAAGTTATCCGGCGTGAACGTGCCGTCCGCGCCGAACGGAACCTCGCGAAGCAGATAGTAGCGAAGCGCGTCCAGACCGTAACGGTCGATCAGCTTGACCGGGTCGACGACGTTGCCCTTCGACTTGGACATCTTGCCGTCCTTCATAAGCAGCCAGCCGTGCGCGAACACCTTCTTCGGCAGCGGAAGATCGAGCGCCATCAGCATGATCGGCCAGTAAATCGTATGGAAGCGAACGATTTCTTTGCCGACGAGATGCACGTCGGCCGGCCAGAACTTCTCGTACAGCGTCGGATCTTCGGAATCGTAGCCGAGCGCCGTGATGTAGTTGGACAGCGCGTCGATCCATACGTAGATAACGTGCTTCGAATCGCCCGGCACCGGAACGCCCCAATCGAACGTCGTACGGGAGACGGCCAGATCCTCAAGCCCCGGCTTGATGAAGTTGTTGATCATCTCGTTGCGGCGGGATTCGGGGAGAATAAAGTCCGGATTCTCCTCATAGTAGGCGAGCAGGCGATCCGCGTATTTGCTCATGCGGAAGAAGTAGCTCTCCTCCTTGACCAATTCGACGGGATGGCCGCTGTCCGGGCTTTTGCCGCCGATGATCTCGCCCTTCTCGTTCTTGATCGGATCGGCAAGCTGGGTCTCGGTATAATAGGTCTCGTCCGGAATGCTGTACCAGCCTTCGTACTCGCCCTTATAGATATCGCCGGTTGCGAGCAGCTTGTCGAAGATCTTCTGAACAACCTTCTTATGGCGTTCCTCCGTCGTGCGGATGAAGTCGTCGTTCGAGATCTCCAGCTTGCGCCACAGGTCTTGGATGCCGACGACGATATCGTCTACGAATTGCTGCGGAGTCTTGCCCGCCTCTTCCGCCTTGCGCTGAATCTTCTGCCCATGCTCGTCGGTGCCGGTCAGATAACGCACCTCATAGCCTCTGAGTCTCTTGTAACGGGCCATCGCGTCTCCCGCGACCGTCGTGTAAGCATGCCCGATGTGCAGCTTATCGCTCGGGTAGTAGATCGGTGTTGTCAGATAGAAGGTTTTGTTGTCTGCCATCAATATAGCCGCCTTTCTCCTTGGATTACAAGCTCGGAATAACGCAAAAAAGCTCCCGTCCGTATGGGACGAGAGCGTCGCTCACGTGGTACCACCCAAATTCCCTTCTTCCCGACATCGGAAGAAGGCTCCTTGTGACCGACAACCGGTCGGCCGTTCCGTTATCGCCGGAAGCGCGTTGTCCCTTACCCGGCAAGCCTTTCGCCGCAGCTCGAGAGCAAATCCTCCAAGACCATCTTCCGAGGTCGCCTATGCCGGTTCGCAGCGTCCACCGGCTCTCTGGGACAGGCTTACCTTCGTACTTATCTCTTCATCGGATTCAATATTCGACTATTGCAACCATCTTACGGAAGTTCGACACCGCTGTCAAGCCCGGCCCTTCGGCTTCTTGCGTTCGGGAACGGGATCGAAACCGCCCGGGTGAAAAGGATGGCATTTGCAGATGCGAACGACGGCCAGGCCGCTCCCCTTCAGGACTCCATGGACTTCGATCGCTTCCAGCGCATACGCGGAGCAGGTGGGAGCGAATCGGCAAGTCGGAGGCTTCAGCGGAGAAATAAACGTTCGATAGAAACGGATCGGCGCTTGGGCGACTTTCCGCAGCATTTCTCTTCATCTCCCCGATTTCTTCTCGTCTCTATTCTGAACCCTTGATGCGCTTGAGTCAAATTGAACGAATAAGGAAGCGGGGTTTGGCGAAAACTCCCAAGAGCATCCCAAGCATCCGCCGGAGAAGGAGACCCAAATGTCCAGAACGCATCGTAAGAAAACCGTCAAAGACTATCTGATCAGCCTCTTGTTCATCACGATCGGCGCCGTCGTCATGGCCGCCGCTCTCGAGCTGTTCCTCGTTCCCAACGAGATCATCGACGGCGGCATTACCGGTATCTCCATCATCCTGTCGAAGCTGACCTCTTGGCCTCTTGGCATTTTCCTCTTCTTCATCAACCTGCCGTTCCTTCTTCTCGGCTTCAAGCAGATCGGCAAGTCGTTCACTTTCTATACCCTGTACGGGATTACCATCATGTCCGTCATGACCCAATTGCTCCATCACGTTAACCCGGTCACGAGCGAGAAGCTTCTCGCCGTCGGCTTCGGGGGCGTCATCCTGGGGGCAGGCATCGGACTCGTGCTCCGCTTCGGAGGGTCGCTCGACGGCACCGAGATCGTTGCGATCATTCTATCCAAGAAGCTTCGAATGTCGGTCGGGCAGATCGTCATGATCATCAACCTGTTCATCTTCACCGCCGCCGGATTCGTCTATGGCTGGGACTCCGCGATGTACTCCATCTTTACCTACTACCTGGCCGCCAAGGTGATGGATATAGTCGTCGAAGGGATCGACGAATCCAAGTCCGTCACCATAATCTCCATGGAGCACGCGGATATCTCCGAAGCGATCAGCCAGCGCCTTGGGCGAAGCACGACGTTGATCCACGCTCAGGGAGGCTACAGCAAAGAGGAAACGCAGATGATCTACTGCATCGTCACCCGGCTGGAGGTCGCCAAGCTGCGCGATATCGTTCAGGAGATCGACTCCAAGGCGCTGATCGCCATCCAAGCGGTGTCCGAGGTCATGGGCGGGGATCTGCAGAAAAAAAACATTCACTAAAAATCAAGAAGCGGCTTGCCGGTCCGACAGTCGGATCGAGCAAGCCGCTTCTTAATTAGGTTTATTTCATGGGGATAAACAGAATGTTCATCGGAAGGTTGGAGCCTAGAGCCGTCATGAAGTATAGTTCAACAAATTCTTCATAGGGTCCCGTGCGGTAAAGCACGCATACATCGTCTTTATTCTGGAGCAAGCTCGTGTTGGATACCATGACCGGGATGTCGTTGACCTTGAATACCCCGGAATAAACGCCGCCGCGGGCATTCGCCGCGATCAACGTATTCGCCTTCACTCGCACCGTCATCTTGTAGACGACTCCGAAGTTGCCCCAATTGTTCTCATAGACGCCGTTCAGCATATCGCGTCCGTCCAGCGACGGATCGTTCACATGATCGCCGAACAGAACCCGTTGCGGCTCGGAGCCGAGCACTTGGTCGATATTGATCGTGCGGTCCGCTCCATCGAACGTTCCGCGAATGTGCTTGGCGTCGCGCGGGAGGTTGCCGAACGTCTTCAGCGTCTCAAGCGGCGCCTTGTCCGTCGAGCTGACCGCGAACAGCGTGAACTCGACATCCGCGCTGGAATTCAAATCCGCGTATGCGGAGAATACGTCGTAATGCTTCAGCGGTTGGGCGCCGAGCTCCGGCATGATCAGCTTCGTCTCGCCCGGCTGGAGCGTCGTCAGCGAAGTCGTGCCGGCCTTGGACGATTCAAGGAATCGTTCCGACGCCAGCTTGCCCGTCCAGAGCCCGAAGTAATTCGGGCCGGCTTGGCCGGACGCGCCGCGGCTGACGTTCGCTACCTGGGAGCTCTTGTTCGTTGCCGCCAGATAAATCTTGAGCGGATCGTTGCCGACATTCAGGTGATAGATGAACAAGCGGAAGTCGCCCGATACCGTATCGCGATACAGGAGGCCCGGCTTAGTCAGGTTCTCCGGGCTGTTCGATGCGAGCAGCTTGCGGTTGGAAGAACTGAACGTGTAAGGCACAAGCTTGTAATTCAGCACGCCTTGACCGTCCGTCTTGTAAATCTCGCCCGGCTGGGTGAACTTCTGGTTGTATTGCTCTTCCGTATAGAGGACCTCGTCGGAGATCGTAATCGTCGCCGAATATTCGGAGGTCAACCCGTGCTTGTCGGTGACAAGGAGGGTAATCAACTGAGGACCGGACACGAAGTAGACGGGCTTCTTGTTGCCGCTCCAGTCGGTCTTGGCGATCGCGTTCTCGTCATCGGTAGACAGATCGGTGTAAGCGATCGGCTCCCCGATCTTGTAGACCGACTTGTCTGTCGTAAACTTCGCGACAGGAGCCTGGTTCGGCGGCAGAACGTTGATCGTTACGGAGTAGGGAGCGCTCCATTCGCCGTTCGTGTCTCGGACCGTGCGCGTAATCGTGTATGTACCCGGTTCGTTGAACATCGATTCGTTGCCGGTCCATTGCTCTTCGGTGATGAAGTCCGGGTTCTGGGACTTGCTCGTGTACGTGACATTCGTCTGAGTCGCGTAGATCTCGGCTTGATCCACGGCGAAGTCGGCCGTCGGCTTCTTGAAGGAGTTCCAGGCAAGCAGGATCTGTCCCTTCGTCGACGTCAGCGCGGATCCCGTTGCGTTCGCCCATGCGCGGACCGGAACCATCAGGCTTCCCTTCAGGACGTAGGCGGTACCGGAGAACGAAGTCTTGACGCCGTTCAACGTGTAAGCCGACGTATTCAGCTTCCAGCGCATCTCCAGGTTGTTCGCGGTGACGATCGATTCCTTCGTCGCGCTGTTATAGCTGATCTTGTACCCATATCGAGCGACTAGCGTGCTCAGCGGCGCATAAGCGATCCCTTTGACCGTTACGGTCGGCTGCGCGGACGTGTAGTCGACGCTGTTCAGCGTTACTTTAGCCTTATCCAAGTAGAGAACGAGCTTGTTATCGCCCGCCTTCGCTTCCGCGATTGTTGTTGCGAATGGGATAGAACCGAATACCAGGGATAAGAGCAGCAGTGCGGAAAACCATTTTCTCATTACCTAATCTCCTTTGCTTCGACAAGAATACGATGGTTGGATGAATATAGGGCGGATGGGATTTACGTTCGTAAGCGGGGTTTCTGGCATGACAGGCAAATCCATCTACCTTATAAACGAAGTTATAAGGATGAAAGTTGCGTTCATATTTACATTTTCCAATTAAAGATTCCATAAATAAAACAGCCGCCAGGGTTCAAGAACCCTGACGGTTGCACAGGCCCGGTATGAATGGACAGCCCTTTAATCGAACCAATTAAGCACGACGAACAGCATCAGCCCGAAGGACAGGACCGAGCCGCCGAGGTACAAGATTCCTTGCCGGCTTCTCTTCTCGAACAGCCTTAGAACGCCGAGGCTAAGCAGAGAACCTACCAGCAGAATAAAAATGACCCCGACGATGAACAATCCCGCCGAAACATCCGATACGTCTGTAATTTCACCCACGAGTCGAATCCTCCCTCTGAACGCCCGAAGCCCAATTGTTAGCAGGACAGGCATCCTCTTCTGGTATTATAACGGATTCGCTCTCGAATAAACAATCGGCTTCTTCGCAAGCTTTCGGCCTTGGCTTGAAGCTCAGCTTCCGCCGAGAATTGGTTAAGCGCTGATTTTGCCCCGTGGGTCATTGGTACAGGTATAAACGCACAGGAAAACATTCGCCCCCCGCATATGCTGATCGTGTGATACAACATCACAAACACATGCTCGGGAGGGTTGCACGATGGGTTATCCGGTTGCAGGCGTTGGTTGCGGTCCAGTCTATGGCGGCATGGGCGCTGCCGCGTTCGTTCTTGTCCTCTTCATCCTGCTGGTCATTATCCTTCGCGCCGGCTGGTACTGATTAATGGTCCGGCTCCCGCAATGACGCCTTGCCGACTTTCGGCAAGGCGGTTTTCCCTTTGATTAGGAATGGCCGGAATTGCCCGGCGTAATCTGGCCCAGCTTCAGCGACAGCTGCAGCTGCAAGCGGTCCTCCGGGTCGTCCAGGGAGACGCCGAGAATGCTCTGGATTTTGTCCAAACGATAAACGACCGTGTTGTAATGGGCGAACAGCTTCTCCGAAGTCAGCTTGATATTCCCGTTGCAGCGGAAGAACATCTCCAGCGTCTCGACAAGCCTTCCTCCGCCCTTGCGGTCCGCCTGCTGCAGCGGGAGCGAGAACCGCTGAAGGAACTGCTCCCTCTCCTCGCTCGACGGAATCAGATACAGCAAGGAATAGACGCCAAGCCGGTCATAGGTCACGACCTCATCTTGAAGGCCGCATACTTCCGCCACCTGACGCGCGCGCTTCGCTTGGGACAAGCTGGCGGGAAGCTGCTCCGGCTTGGGCGCTAGACGCCCCGCATAGAGCCTCAGCTCCGGATCGCCCAGCAGAGGCCGAAGCTCCGCAAGAAGCCGTTGAAGCAGCCCGTAAGGAGAAGGCTCGGCTTGCGGGTCGACTCTCACGAGTTCGGGAACCGGAACAAGGAGCGCCAGATCCCCTCCGACCGGAGCAGCCAGGATGCTATCGACGGCGCGCAATCTCTCCGAACGAAGCCGGCGCGCGAGCTCCCTCAGCTTCTCCGCCGAAGGCTCGCGATCGGTCATCCCGACGATAGCGGCGCACAGCGGCACCTGCTCGGGAATGACGCAGCCGCACACCTCGGCGCGCAGCTTCCAATCGCTCTCGGAGACGATCTTCCCCTGAAGCCAATCCTGCAGGAATTGATCGAGGTATTTTCCCTCTACCTCCCGAACCGCTTCAACGTTGGCCAGCTCCAGTCCCGCCAAGGAAGACAAGCGTTCGATGCTCAGCGCATCGATCGGAACGATATCGCGATTCCGTTCGACCAGTACGAGACAAGCCTGTTTCATTCGTCTAGCCGGGATCGGATTCACGTAAGCGCGATACGCGTTCTGGAGAAGCACGAATCCGTTGCTCATCCCTCTTCCGACTTGACGGAACGTAAGCGACTGCACGAGCGGCCACACTTCGACCGGATCCGCATTGCGAAGCCCTTCGGAGAGCCAAGGCTTCTCCTGTTCCCGAACGACGGCGACCGGATTGCCCAGCATCGTCTCCATGGCGTCCAGAAAAGCATATAGGCCGCTCCCTTCGAGAAGCAGTTTCGTCATGCTGTGAATGCGGTTCTGCAGATCCGCCAGCTGTGCCGCTTCTTGTGCCAGAACGCTCTCCATGACCGTCCTCACGATGTCGGAGAAGCTCGTATCGGATGGAAGCTCGATAAGGGGGAATCGCAGCCGGTTCGCTTCCTCGACCGCTTCCTCGGGCCATTCGTTCCATCTATTCGTCCGGATCCCGAGCGCGACGACTCCTCTTCTCGCCAGCTCCGGAATTAATTGTTTGAATCTGTCTGGCTCTTCGAGGAACGGATTTCCCGTCGTCACAAGCAGCTCCCCGGGACGAACCCAGGGTTCGACTTCCGGAACCTCCATGACGTTCACTCTCGTGATCGCGCCCTGGAGACCCTTCTCTCCGGCCAGCAGCCGCGCATGCGAGAATATCGGCAGCCGCAACAGCTCCATTACCGTAAATGCCTTATTCTCCGGACGGTTCTCCGAATTCGGTTCCTTGCGTGGGATTGCAGCCATATCGATTCCTCCTAATCTTGCGTGGCTAGATTGCTCGAACTTGATTTCTTGGCCTCCGCGTTCTTTATTGCAGGTACGCATCGTCATTTACGGGTTAATCCGGTTAGGCCAATCGTCCCTTTACCCTCTCTCCTTTGCAGTCGCTATTGGGCTATGACGATCCGTCAATACGCCCCGCTTCATCTACGTAAGGTATGATAACGAATTTCTTTTGTAATAATCACTCTGTCGTCTACAATGTAATATTTTATAACATATTTATGCAAATGTCTTTAGTGGTTTCCTCTAATAGGATGAAAATATCGTTGTTTACCGTTTGCAATCACCGAATTTATGCATATTTTATGTTATGTATAATGACATTTGTAAGCAAACAATCTAAAAAAGCCGCCCTTGGATCATTGGTTAATGATCCGAGAGCGGCTTTCCGCTAGATTTGCCATGAATGGGATTAAGCCTGCGAGATTACGCCCTTCTTCAGAATCAGGTTCGCATACAACGCGCCTTCGCCCGTCGCCACGATCGCATAAGCTCGCTTGGCTCGTTCGTAGAATGCGAACCGTTCCACTTCCTCGAAGGGATCGGGAAGACTCGCGCATTCCTGTACGATTCGGCCGTACTCCCTCCAGATCGGCGTCTCCGTGCGGTCGCCCGGCATCACTTGCATGAGAGCCGCAGGCTTGTCGACATAGGGATCGAGCGGCATCAGCTGCAGAATCGCTTGAAGCAGCTCCGGGATTCGATGCCCGTCCGCGCGAACGAGATTCCGAGCATGGCTCGCCGTGGGAAAATTCGCGTCCGCCAGAACGATCTCATCCCCGTGTCCCATCTCCATCAAGATTTTGAGCAGCTCCGGGGAGATCACGCTCGATATTCCTTTTAACAACGCTCTCTTCCTCCTTATCCCTCTTGCCCATAACCTGCGAATCTCTCATAGGCAGCCTGCCAGCCCAAAGCGTCCCGGGCTTCGAAGGTTTCGATCGGGAACGATTCGGCGACCAACCTGCGAGCTTCTTGCAGGTCGCGGCATTCGCCGGTCGCGATGAATTGGACCAGCAGATTGCCGATCGCGCTCGCTTCGACGGGGCCTGCCCAGACCGGCTTGCCGATCGCCTGGGCGGTAAAGCGGCAGAGCAGCTTGTTCTGGATTCCGCCGCCCACCATGTGCAAGCCCGAATAATCCGCGCCCGTCAGGCGCTCCATCTGCTCCAGCGCCTGCCGATAACGAAGCGCCAGGCTCTCCAGAATGCACCGAGCGAACTCTCCGGGATTCCGGGGCACGGCCTGCCCGGTCTCCTCGCAGAAAGCGCGGATTCTCCCCGTCATGTCTCCCTGACCGAAGAATCGCGCGTCGTCCGGCTGGATCAAGGAACGAAACGGCTCGGCTTGCTCCGCTTGTTCCGTCAGTTCGGGGTAGCCGATCCCCTCGCCCCGTTCCTCCCATTCCCGCTTGCATTCCTGCAGAATCCATAAACCCATGATGTTCTTAAGCAGTTGGTAAGCGCCGCCGACGCCGCCTTCGTTCGAGAACTCCAGCCGCATCGCTTCCGTCGACAGCAGAGGCTCGGACAGCTCCGTCCCCAGCAGCGACCAAGTCCCGCATACCAGGTAGGCAAAGGGGCCGTTCAGCGCCGGAATGGCGGCGACCGCGGATTCCGTGTCGTGCGATCCGACCGCAACGGCGCGCATGTCCGGAACCTGCAGCTCCGCGACAACCTCCTTCGAGAGCGACCCGATCACCGTCCCGGGGTGAACAGGCTCCAGGAACACTTTCGAAGGCAAGCCGAGCCGATCCAGCAGCGGCTTGTTCCACTCCATCTTCTCGGGATTGTACAACGCCGTGGTCGTCGCCATCGTATATTCGCATGCCCGTATGCCGGTTAGCATATAGACGAGCAAATCAGGCGTCAGCAGCAGCGCGTCGGCGATGCCGAGCTTGGGAGAAGCGGATTTGGCCAATGCGTACAGCTGATAGATCGTGTTGAACGGCATGAACTGCACGCCGCTCTCGAGATACAAGCGCTCTTCTCCGACGAGTGCGTTGACTTCCTGGGGAAGCCCTTCCGTCTGAGGATCCCGATAATGATACGGAAGCCCGATCAGCTCCCCGTTCGCATCCAACAGCCCGAAGTCCACCCCCCAAGAATCGATGCCGAACGTCGTCGGCTCGAAGCCTTGCCGATAAGCGCCGCGAATCCCCTTCTTAAGCTCGCGCAGAAGCTGCAGAATGTTCCAATGCAGATGCGTTCCGACCTGAACCGGCTCATTGGAGAACCGATGCGTCTCCACCGTCTCCAGCCTTTTCGAACCGTCCTCTTCCGCATGAAGCCTCCCAATGAAAGCCCTGCCGCCGCTAGCGCCGAGATCGAAGGCCAGCGCCGTTCTAGCGGTTTTCATCGCACCGACCTCCTTTAACGCATCGTTTGCTTCATTTCATTTTCTGAAGCAGTTGAATCCGATAAGCTTCGCTCTCCAGCGAAGCGATCTCCTCGGTCTCTTCCGCCGTCAGCACCTTCGGAGCCTTGATCGCCCGAGAGATCAGGTAAATCTTCGCGCTCTCCTCGACGACTTCCGTTCGATAGTACGCCTCGCGAAGATTGCGCCCCGTCGTAACCAGGCCGTGATTGCCGAGCAGGATGGAAGAAGAATACGCCTTCTGGACAACCGCATCCGCCAGCCGATCCGTCGTCGGAAGCACATAATCCACATAGACCGTGCGGCCGACCAGAGCGGCTTGGTCCGGGAACATGATCGGGAGCTCCTTCTCGACCAAGGTAAAAGCAATGCAATAAGGCGGATGGGTATGCACCATGGCTCCGATATTCGGATTGTGACGATAGGCATACAGATGCATGAGCACCTCCGACGACGGCCGCAGTCCGATATCGGTTACCTCCCCCGACTCGATATCGACTTCCACCCATTGGCCGGGTTCGATCTCGTCCAGCGCGAATCCGCTTGGCGACAAATACATCTTGCCTTCATGCCGGGCGCTGATATTGCCGCCAGGTCCGACGACCAGCTTATTGGCGACTGTCTTGCGGGCGTACTTGCACAGCTCTTCGCGAATGGCTTGGCTGCTCATCTTGCGGTTCCCCTCTTCCTATCGACCGCCGCGATTCCTCGCAGCGGCCGGAATTAATTTATTTATACAACGGTCCGAAATTCCCGCAAGCGCGATAATCCGCGCCTTCCGAATCAGCCGTTCCGAACAATCCCCACGCGCGAGGACGGAACAGCTTGCTCTTCTCCACGTTATGCATGCTGACAGGGATCCGGAGCATCGACGCGAGCGTGATCAAGTCGGCGCCGATATGGCCGAAGCTGATCGAACCGTGATTCGCCCCCCAGTTGTCCATTACGTCGTAAACGCTCGTGAACGCTCCTTCTCCCGTCAGAATCGGCGCGAACCAAGTCGTCGGCCAAGTCGGATCCGTACGCTTGTCGAGCGTATCGTGCACTTCGGCCGGAAGTTCGACGGAGTAGCCTTCCGCAATCTGCAGCACCGGCCCGATCCCCTTCACCAGATTGAGACGGGACATCGTCATCGGCATGCCGCCGCGCGTCAGGAAGTCCGAAGAGAAACCGCCTCCGCGGAAATATTCGACGGACGCCGGACGCCAGGAGGTGGCATCCAGGCATCTCTGGGCTTCCTCCGCCGTAATCTCCCAGAACGGCTTCATTGCCGGATTCCCGTCTCTGGTCTGTTCGCCGGTACCGTCCAATGTAGCCGCACCCGAATTGATCAGGTGCAGCAAGCCTCCCGCAGCGGCACCGCTAAGCTTGTGACCGGTGACGCGCTCGACGGCGTCCGGGCTCCAATAGGTGCGGACATCCGCGAAGATCTGCGCCGTATTGGTCAACAGGTAGCCGAACAGCATCACGACGCCGTTCAAGCTGTCGTTCTCCGTCGCCACGATATAAGGAGCGCGAATGCCGTTCCAGTCGTACGAGGAATTAAGAATCGCTTCCATGAAGTCTCCGTTAGGGAAGTGATCCGTCCATTGACGCTGCCCTTGGAAGCCGGAGACGATCGCGTTGCGGCCTTGGGCTTCCTCTTCGTAGCCAAGCTCCTTCAGCCTCGGATTCCCCGCCATCAGATCGCGGGCGATCAGCGCCATCTTGACGACCGTCTCCCACTCGCCATCCTTCCGCTCCCGGGTGGACTGAAGGGACGCCGGGTTGTTGTCCGGACCTTCCTTGCAGTTCGCCTTTACCCAAGAGAGCGCTTTCTCGAATTCGACCGGATCGTAGATCCCCTCGTCCATTCGCCTTACGAATTCGCTCATATCGATATATTCCGTTCTCATCCCGAGATAGTCCTGGAAGAAGGAATCGCTTACAATCGAGCCCGCAATTCCCATGGAGACGGAGCCCATCGACAGATAGGACTTTCCCTTCATCATCGCGACCGCAAGTCCGGCGCGGGCGAATGCGAGCAGCTTGCCCTTAACGTCTTCCGGGAGATCCGTCGTTCCCGCATCCTGCACGTCTTCTCCGTAGATCCCGAATGCCGGCAGCCCCTTCTGGGCATGCGCGGACAACACCGCCGCCAAGTAAACGGCCCCCGGCCGTTCCGTTCCGTTAAAGCCCCAGATCGCATTCGGAATGGACGGGTTCATGTCCATGGTCTCGGTCCCGTAGCACCAGCACGGCGTTACTGTTATCGATACACCTACATTTTCTTTCGCGAACTTGGCCGCCGCAGCCGCCGATTCCGCCACGCCGCCGATCGTGCTGTCGGCAATGACGCACTCGACAGGGGTGCCGTCCGGGTAACGAAGATGGTCCGCAATCAGCTTGGCTACGCCGATCGCCATGTTCATCGTTTGTTCTTCGAGAGATTCGCGCACGCCTCTGCGCCGTCCGTCAATCGTCGGCCTAATGCCGATCTTAGGGAATTCTCCTTGCCAACGGAAGCTTTGCTCTGCCATCCCCATGCACCTCCAAATGATATAAAATGTTATCGATAACACTAAACTAGCAGGCAAATGGCTTGCTGTCAATCGGGAAGTTAGGTAAGATAAAAATGAATATGGACGACAAAGGGGCTCTGCATATGGTTACGATCTATGATATCGCCGCTAAAGCAGGCGTATCCGCGATGACCGTGTCCAGGGTTATCAATAACACTGGCAAGATCAGCGACAAAACAAGAGCGAAGGTCCAGAAGGTCATGGAGGAGCTGAATTACGTTCCGAATCACATGGCCCGGAGCCTCGTTCTCCAGCAGAGCAAGCTGCTGTTCCTGCTGATTACGGATATTACGAACCCTTTCTATACCACTCTCGCCAGAGGAGCGGAAGATTCCGCCAAGAAACAAGGCTACCGTCTGTTGTTCGGCAATTCCGACGAGAACGCCCAGAAGGAGAAAGACTACGTCGACACGATTCTCGCCACGAGAGCCGACGGCGTCCTCGTCGCGCCTGCCGGCGATTCCTCGCTGCCTCATCTCGAGAGCCTTCGGCGGCATAACGTTCCGTTCGTGCTGCTCGACCGCGAAGTGCCTGGGATGGGAAGCGATGTCGTGTTGGGGGATACGAAGGAAGGGGCGCGCAAGCTGGTCGATCACCTGACCTCGCGCGGCCATCGGCGAATCGCGCTGATCAACGGCTTGCCCTCGATCTCGAGCGCGCGACTTCGTTTGGAAGGGTTCCGGGAAGCCCTTAAGCTGAACGACCTGGAGTACGACGAGCAATATGTCCTGGAGACCGCGTTCGAACCGAAGAGCGATCTCTCGGATATTGAAAGCTGGCTGGATTCGATGAATCCGCCGCCGACAGCCATCGTGGCGGGCAACAACGTGCTCGCCGTCGAAGTGATTCGCACGCTGATGAATCGCGGCATACGGGTACCGGAGGAACTCTCCGTCGTCGGCTTCGACGATCTCGGCCCTTATTCCGAGATCGATCCTTTCCTTACCGTAATTGCGCAGCAGGCCTACCAATTCGGCTATCTCGGCATGCAGATGCTCATCGAGCGAATCGAGGAGAGGGATCAGGCACCCCAGCCATGGCGCCGCATCGTGCTACCGGCCGAGTTGATCGCGAGAAGGTCCGTCTCGCTACGGGAATAGCGTTAATGGAAGGTCGGCTTCAGAGGTAGAAGACGCAAAGGCAGCCGGCTGCTCTCTTTCGCCGACGTACCGGCAAGGGCTCGCTTGCGATTCCCCGGTCGACGCTCGACTGCTGTCGGCTTACGGCTATTGGCATTAATGGCAGTTCGGCATTCGGCTAACGGAAATTTCAGCCCCTTATTCGCCAAAAAAGCGTGGCTTTGAATTCTAACGGAATTTTGCGACGCTTATATTGAATTTCAGGTTAGATTAGAGCGGGATTGTTCGTGTAAGAGTCAAATATTTCCGTTAAAATCCAAAAGCCATCAATTTGCGTCTGTAAGAGTCTCAAAGTTCCGTTACGGTACGGTTGTGAGTTACGGTACGGTTGCGATGTTACGATTCGGTTGAGGATTACGGTACGTTTGTTATGTGGCGATTCGTTTGAGGGTTATAGCACGGTTGCGACGTGGCGATTTTGTTGCGGGTTGCTTGCGGTACGGTTGCGACGTTACGATTCGGTGGTGGGTTTAGGTACCGTTGCCAGTTACGATTCCATATCCAAGCTATGAGATGTTGTGTTGTGACATTATGATTCGATTAAACGTTACGCTTCGAATGGACTGCGTCCGGCAACGGCCGGAAGACAAAAAAAGAGCCGAGCGAACCTTCGTCCGCCGACTCTACGCTTCTTCATTCCCATCAACCGCCAACTTTTCCGCTGTCCGATTAACCCGCCGCAGGATGCCCGCAGTTCGGGCAGAACCGCAGTTCTCCCTTCAGCTCTTCCCCGCAATTGCCGCAGTAGGCCACCGTCGTCTTGGCCGCCGGAACCGGATCCTCCACGATCGCTTCCACGATCTCCGAATCCTCCGGGATCTCGCTCACCGGAACGGCCGCGACCGGCTTCGGTTCCGGAATGTCGAACTTATGCCCGCAAGTCGGGCAGAACTTCGTATCGAACGAGACCGTATTGCCGCAGACGCATTCCTTCTCGTTGCGCAGCTCGCGGATGCGATCCTCCAGCGCTTCGATGTCCTGGCGAATTCCGCTAATGGCTTCGCACTCCGGAATGGCTTGGCTCTCCGCCTTCCTGAGGTCTTTCTCCAAATATGCTTGATAGACGGCCTCGCCTATGCGCGCGAACCGCTTGTCGATTTCTTTGCGTTTGCCGGAGATTTGGGAATGCAGCTTCGTGATCTCGACCGTCTGCTGCGCCTTCTCCGTAGCGGTCGATACGCCTTTGCTTACCGTCTCCGTAAATTTCTTCAGAAAACTCATGTCCATCCGCCTCCAATTCGACTCTATTATCCCATACGCATCCGGCGCCGTCACGGTTCCGTAAGTCTTAATTTATTCATCTTTTGAACCATTCGGCGGGCTCCTCCCGCCGGCCAATCCCTCCGGAAGCGACATACCTCAAGCTTATGATCGACAGGTATACGATAAGAATAAGCAGGCCGAACAAAATTGTAAAGATAAAGCCGCGGTAATCCAAGCCCGCCCGAACGCCTTCGATCAAGCGGAAAGGGCTGAACAAGACATCCCAGCTGTTCAGGCGAATGACCCTTCCGAGGTAAACGCCGAAGCCTCCCAGGAAAGAAACGACCAGAATGAACAGCCAGCCAGCCGCTCTGCCGAAGTAGCTTCTTACTAGATCATGGAAGTGATTCATCGATAAGTAACCGAGCATGAGCCCGCACCAGGAGAACAAGAAGTATAGGATCAGATCGAACCAAAGAATCAAGGATTCCGGGCTTGTCTCCCAGGTAAAGCTATGTTCGATAAAAAGATGAATGAGATCCGTGGTCAAATAGGGAGCGTTCGGATAAAGCAGCAGCCAGCCGATGCCCAAGACGAACAACGCCGGCTTCTTGACGCTTTCGCTTAGCCCATGATTGGACGCCACCAGCAGCGCCAGCATGGATGTCATCAACGGAAGCCAGGCCAGGAATAGGTTCCAGAGCAGAAAACCGTAGCGGAACTCGTCCACTTCGAGCCCTCGAACGATTAATAGCAGCACGCACAGGATGGACGTCCCGCACAATACGAAGAAAACGGGAACGAATGGATTCGAGGCTGCGTCAGCGGTATTTCGATTCGTGCTCATCCTTTTAAACCTCCTCTTGCTTCCGATCGCCTTTGAGCCGATCTCAATTTGATTAATCGGCCCCTTGGCGACGAACTCGATTTGACTTGAATTGACCTCTTGGCGGTTTCCCTTATCTCCTATTAAGTTCTTCGCGAATCTCCGTCTCCCTTCTCGATCCCGATGCTAGAATGAGGGAGAGGAATTCAATCGACGGCTTCGCCGCAGGAGGTCAACCCCCTTATGTCCAGATTCCGTTTATCCGTCTTCACCGTCTCCGCTCCCGAACTGACCCCGGAGGAAACGTGCGAAGCCGCCAGACTCGCCGGCATCGAAGGCATCGAATGGAGATGCAAGGAAACTCCCGCTTCCGCTCTCGACGAACCCCCATCCTTCTGGGGCAATAATCGTTCGACCCTGGCTCCCTCCGCCGCTCCGGAAGAGGTTGAGCGCTTCCGGTTATCGGCCGCTAACAACGGGCTCCAGTCCATCGCGCTTGTTCCCTATCTAACGTGCGGCGATCTCGAAGGTACGGAAGCCTTGTTCCGCATGGCAAGCAGGCTCGGAGCTTCCATGATGCGCGTCGGAGTTCCGGCTTATCGGGCGGATATCGGCTATGCCAGGCAATTCGCGGAAGCCGTCGCTTATCTGGACAAAGTCGAAGGCCTGGCTCGGAGCCATGGAATCAAAGCTCTGATCGAGATCCATCACGGCACCATCATTCCCAGCGCTTCCGCCGCTTATCGCCTCGCCAGCCGTTACTCGCCGGAGCTAGTCGGCGTGCTGCTGGATCCGGGCAACATGATTCACGAAGGAATGGAGAACTTCCGCATGGGCATGGAGATCCTCGGCCCCTACCTCGCCCACGTGCACGTGAAGAATGCCGGGTGGGCCCCCCGCGAGGTTCGGGCGGACGGAAGCCATCACCCGAATGCCGCGAAGTCTCGCGGGAATGCCGGGCCGGATCCCGATCCGTTCGCTCCGGCGGAATGGACGTGCGGCTGGCGTTCGATCGCGAGCGGAGCCGTGCCTTGGAAGCAGATCCTAAGCGACCTCAGAGCGGTCGGCTACCGCGGCTGGCTCGGCGTCGAGGACTTCAGCGGATCTTACTCCGCGGGCGAGATGATGAGCACCTTCGCCAAGCAAATGAGAGCCTGGGAAGCGGAATTGGACGGTTGACCCGATAGAAATAAGACGAAGAACCGGCCGTGCGAGATGCACCGGCCGGTTCTTCGTCTGCCTTTTGCTCAGGATAACGCGCCGTTCCGCTCCCAGTCGTGGGTACCCGCGGTCGCGGCGAGCCGCTCGCGCTTGCGTACGTACTTGCTGACCGTGCTGATGTAGGTGGCATGCGACCAGGTGAGCGGCGCGACGGACAACGGAGTGCCGTCGATCGGATGGAGCTGTTCCGGCAGATTGCCGCCCTGAAGGGTGCCGCGCGACACCTTCTCCAGCGTCTTCTTCGGCTCTTCCAGATCCTCCAGCTTCTTCGCCGTCTCGATCTGGAAGTTCGCCACCCAGAGCGTGCAGATGATCCACGGGTTGCCGGGAACCCGCTCCACGTCGTCGCTCTGCTGGAAGTAGTAGTCGTCGGTGTATCTCGCGATGCCGCCGATCTCCGTCTGGATCGCGAGCCCGGATGCGATCGCGTTCATCGTCTTGACGACCCTCTCGTCGTCCGCGGGCAGCACGCCGAATTCGAACAGGCCGAACAGGCTGCTCTCGAGCGTCATGTCCTTGACCCAGACGCCGTCGCGCTGCACGAGGCCGCGGGCGAAGCGGCCTTTCTCCTCGTCCCAGAGATGATTGATCATCCCCATCTTCATCCGCTCCGCCACGTTCCGGTAGCGGTCGCTGCGCTCGTAATCCCCAAACAGATCCGCGAAGTAAGCCGCCGCCATCAGCCCGCCGTAGACCGAAGCGGTCGTATACGTCCAGATGCCGTACCGTTCCTCCCATAGGTCGTAGCTAGGCATCGGAAGCCCGAGCGAGGGCTCGATGAAGTCGCACAGGAAGGAAGCCGCTTTGCGCACCAGCGTCGGGTACAGGGTCTGGGACAATTCGATCTCGCCTTGACGTTCATAGTCCTTCCATAACGCGAACAAGACGAGCGCCGTCTCGTCTTCCTGGATCGGCAGCCGCGGACTTCCTTGAACCACGTAGGGATGCCAGCTCGATCCGACCGTCCCGTCCGGATTGTACTTGTGATACAGATAGCCTTCCGGCGACAAGGCGCGATTGCAGAAGTCGAAGAACGGCGCGATCGTGCCATGATAGCCCGCCATGCTCATCGCGTCGGCGATAAGCGCCCCGTCTCTAGGCCACATGTAGCTGTAATGGTCGCGGTTATATTGCAGGATGTCGGTATCGTTCGCCGCCAGAATGGCCCCTCTCTCGTCGATTTGAGTCCGGACGATCAGAAGACTGTGCTTGAACAGGCGGACGACCGCGGGAGGAAGATCCCCGAAGTCGTTGCCGACCTTGGACAGCCAGTTGTTCCAGTAGATGACGATGCGGCTGAGCAGCTTCTCCGGATGGCTCTCTTGCACGTACTGATCGAGCCGCTTCACTTCCTCCAGATCGGAGCCGACCGACATCCAGTAGTAGAACGTGCTCTCGCTTCCGCCGGGAACGTCCGCGCGGAAGCTGATCGTGCTGTCGACCGAGCCCTGCGCGATGGCATTGCCCATGAGCTCCCCGTCCTCCGCGTCCCGCCATGTGCCTTCCGCGGATTGGAATCGCTTGATTCCGGTGGAGAATTGGAAGATCCCGCCCCCTTGGGAGCGGCCGTTGAACATGAAGTAGGAGGAACGCTTGTAATGGAAGAGCGTGCGATTGCCCGGATAATAAGCCGCCGTATCGCCCACTTCGTTGCCGTCGATCATCAGGTCATGGTGGAAAAATACCCGAACTTCCTTGGCCTCCGAACGCAGGTTGCGGACAACCACCCTCTTGATGTAGATGCTCTCCCGTTGGTGAATGCCGTCGTTGATGTGCAGCTCGAGCCCGAGACCCTCGTGCCTTGCCGTCACGTTCGTCACCAGCGAATTGTCGATATAGCCCAGCTCGATCTTCCAGCCCGCATCGTCCAGCCAGACGAATTTGCCGTTGCACCAGACCCCGAGCCGGCACGCCTGCCCGCCGATATGGTTGAGTTGCCCGACATAGGGATAGTACAAGTCTCGCATGTAGCCATTGCGGTCCAGATTGATCAACATTTTCCCATTCCCGATTACCAGATGGCGCGCCATAGCGTTAGTCCCCTTCCTTAGTTGGCAAGTTCGCGATAGAGCTGCATATATTCCTTAGCCGAAGCATCCCAGCCGTAATCCTTCTTGGCGCCGTTCGCCACGATCTTCTCCCACTCGGGGGGCTGGCGATAGAACGAGAGCGCGCGCTTGACGGTGAAGATCAGGTCATGCGCCGTGGCCGGACCGAAGCTGAAGCCGTTCCCCGTGCCGGCGAATTCATTATATGCCTCGATCGTGTCCCGAAGCCCTCCGGTCTCGCGGACGATAGGAACGGTGCGGTAACGCAGGGAGATTAATTGGCTAAGGCCGCAGGGTTCGAACCGCGAGGGCATGAGAAACATATCCGCGCCTGCGTAGATTCTTCGGGCGAAGCCTTCGTTGAATCCGAACCATACGTACAGGCGGCCCGGATACCATTCGATCGCTTGGCGGAACAGCTGCTCGTACTTCGAATCCCCGGATCCGAGAATGACCAGCTGCAGATCCTCTTCCATCAGAGCCGGAAGCGATTCCGCGATCAGATCGAAGCCCTTCTGGTCGACCATCCGCGAGACGATTCCGATCACCGGCCGGCCGGCGTTGGCCTCGAAGCCGATCTCCCTCTGAAGCGCGAGCTTGTTCGAACGCTTCTTCGCGAGAGAATGCCGGTAATGCGTCTTGACGTTGGGGTCCGTCATCGGATCGTAGCTGTCCGTATCGATTCCGTTCACGATGCCCCGCAAATCCCACGATCTCATGCGCAGAACCCCGTCCAGCTTCTCCCCGTACTCCCATGTCTGAATCTCTTGCGCGTAAGCGGGGCTTACGGTCGTCAGCTTGTCCGCGTACCTCAAGCCCGCTTTTAAGCAGTTGCCGTCGCCATAGAACTCGATCCCGTCTTCCGTGAACAGATCGTCTCCCGCGGAGAGAACGTCCTTCAGCTTCCCTCGAGAGAAGACCCCTTGGTATTGCAGGTTGTGAATCGTGAAGACGGTGCGGATGTGCCGCAGCGCCGGATAATGCGAGTAACGGGTGCGCAGCAGCATGGGGATAAGGCCGGTCTGCCAATCATGGCAATGAATGATGTCGGGAAGCTTGTCCTTCGCCGACCTCGCAAGAACCTCCATCACGGCGAAGTTGAAGAAAGCGTAACGCTCGATCTCCTCTTCCCCGTATCCGTACAAGTAATGCCGGTGGAAAAAGTATTCGTTGTCGATCAACAGGAAGCGAACGCCGTCCTCGATCGCCTCGAACAGGCCGCAATACTGCAATCTCCAGCCCAGCGTAATGTTGAAGTGCTCCAGGAAGACCGCCCGTTCGACGATCTCCCTGGGAATCGCACCGTACTTCGGCAGCAACACCGTCACTTCCGCCCCCAGCTTGCTTAACGCCTTGGGGAGCGCTCCGACGACATCCGCCAAGCCTCCCGATTTGACGAGAGGCACCGCTTCGGACGCCGCGAACCAGACTTTCATGGAATTCCCCCTATGTGGTCAAATGACGTTGCGTTTCAAGGCAAGAAACGGCATCTCCGAAGTCCCTTTCAGCTGCTGCAGAGGGCGGATCTCCACTTCCTTATCCAGAATGCAATTCTCCAGCGCTCCGTTCTCGCCGATCACGCCGTTCTGCATGACGATGCTGTTGCGGACGACCGCCCCCTTGCGCACCTTCACCCCGCGGAAAAGAATGCTGTTCTCCACCGTGCCTTCGATCTCGCAGCCATTCGCGATAAGCGAGTCCACGACGTTCGAGCCCGTGCGGTAACGGGTCGGCGGCTCATCCTTGACTTTCGTGTAGATAGGACCCGGCCGGAAAAACAGCTCGTTCCACACGTCCGGATTCAGCAGTTCCATATTGTGCCGGTAGTAAGCCGGAATCGTATTCACGACGCCAAGATAGCCGTCGTGAAGATAGGCGCTGACATTCAGCTCTCCCAAGCGGGGGAGAATCGCATGGCGGACAAGATGATCCTTCCCTTGCGCCAGGGATGTCTCCACCAGCTCGATCAGCAGCTCCTTGCGCATGACGTACATCTCCATCGAGACGAGATCGCTCGAGAGCCGCCCGAAATGGTCCTGCATCTCCACGATTCGTCCGCTCGCGTCCGTTTTGACTTTGCGCGTCAGTCCCGTCTGGGCATGGGGCCATTTTTTGCAGACGACCGTGATGTCCGCGTTGCGCTCGCGATGCTGCTCGAGGATCGCCGCGAAGTCCACGTTGCACGCCATATGGCTGCGGACGATCACGACGTATTCCAGAGAGCTGCGGTAGAAGTAATCCCGATTGCGGTAGAACTGGTATAGGTCGCCTTTGCCGAAGTCGGTCATATCCTCCATCGAGGGCGGGAGAACGAACAGCCCGCTCTGCTTGCGATGAAGGTCCCAATTGCCTCCGGAGCCCAAGTGATCCATGAGGGAACGGAACTTCGTATGCGCGAAGACGGCCACGCGAGGCACTCCCGAATTGACCATGGAGGAGAGAGCGAAGTCGATCAGACGGTAGCGGCCCGCGAACGGCACCGTCGCCAGGCAGCGGCTCGCCGTCAGGGATCCCATCTCCTCGGTCTCGTGAATCAGGTTGATGATGCCCATCATCGGGAGCTTCATATCGGATTCGCCTCCTCTAGCGGTTTCTCGGCTCTCACAACGGCTCCGCTTCCGACGACGGCGATCTCCTCGGAATCCAGGCTGCCGACCTGGCAGCCTTCGCTGACGACGGCCCCTTCGCCGACGATCGCGCGAATAACCTTCGCTCCCCGGCCTACGATCGCGTTCGGCATGATGACCGAATCCTCGACCGTGCTTCCTTCCGCTATTTTGACGCCGTGGAACAGGACGGATCGGTTCACCGTGCCCTCCACGACGCTGCCTTCATTGATGAGCGAGCTCCGGACGGATGCTTCCGGAGACAGATACTGCGCGGGCCGGTTCGGGTTCACCGAATAGATGCGCCAGTCCCGGTCGTACAGATCGAGCGAGGGTTCGTCCTCGAGCAGATCCATGTTGGCTTCCCACAGGCTCTCGATCGTTCCGACATCCTTCCAATACCCTTCGAAACGATAGGAGTACAGCCTGGATTGATCGGCCAGCAGCTTCGGAATGATGTCCTTGCCGAAGTCATGGGACGAATGCGAATTCGCTTCATCCTCCAACAGAGATTCGCGGAGCACTTTCCAAGAGAATATATAAACGCCCATCGACGCGAGATTGCTCTTCGGCTGCTTCGGCTTCTCGGCGAATTCGACGACTCTCTCGTCTTCGTCGACGCTAAGGATGCCGAACCGGCTCGCTTCCGCCCAGGGAACGGTAATGACCGCGATCGTCGCATCCGCCCTGTTCTTCTTGTGATGCTCAAGCATAAGGCCGTAATCCATCTTGTAGATATGGTCGCCGGAGATGATCAGAACGTATTCCGGTTCGTATCTCTCTATGAAACCGATATTCTGATAGATCGCGTTAGCGGTCCCTTTATACCAAACTCCGCCCTTCTGGCGAACGTAAGGCGGCAGAACGTGCATGCCTCCCTCGCGTCGATCCAACCCCCACGGACTTCCGATTCCGAGATATCGATTCAGGACGAGCGGTTGGTACTGGGTCAACACCCCTACCGTCTCGATGCCCGAATTGACGCAATTGCTCAAGGTAAAATCGATAATGCGGTACTTCCCTCCGAAGTGTACGGCCGGCTTCGCCAAATCCTTCGTAAGCACGCCTAGACGGCGTCCTTCTCCTCCTGCTAGAAGCATGGCAATGCATTCATTGCGGCTCATAGGCACAACTCCTCTCTGTTCGATGGCTTCTTGCCTGCCCACGGGCAGTTACTCGACTGCGATTCGATCTGGCTCGAGCAGTAGGAAAGAGAGCGCCGGCAACGGAATCTCGATGCTGAACGGCAGTCCGTGCGATGCCTTGCGAGTTGCCCTGATCCTTCTTGGCATTCGATATCCCGATCCTCCGTAATCCGCGACATCGCTGTTCAGGATGACCCGATACAACGTTCCGGTCGGCACCCCGATCCGGAAAGCCGGAAACGAGCGTCGCGAGAAATTGCAAACGACGATCAAATGGCGCTTGGAGTCGAAGCCTCTCCTGACGAAGGCAAGCACGCTCTGTCCGGCGTTGTCCGCGTCGATCCACTGGAAGCCCTCGTGGCTGTGGTCTCTCTCCCACAAGGCTTTCTCTTCCCGATAGAGCGCGTTAAGGTCCCGCGAGAATCGGTGCATGCCCGCATGCAGGGGGTACTTCAGCAGAAGCCAGTCAAGGCCCTCCGCGTCCTTCCATTCGTCGAATTGTCCGAACTCTCCGCCCATAAAGAGCAGCTTCTTGCCAGGGTGCGTCATCCAGTATCCGTAGAAAAGTCTGAGGTTGGCGAATTTCTCGTCGTAGGTTCCAGGCATCTTGTTAAGGAGGGAGCGCTTGCCGTGGACCACTTCGTCATGCGAGAGAGGAAGTACGTAGTTCTCTGAGAAGGCGTATAGCAGCGAGAAGGTAATCAGATGATGTCGGGCGGGCCGATCGTTCGGATCCGTCTCCATGTAGCGGAGCATGTCGTTCATCCAGCCCATGTTCCATTTGTAGTTGAATCCCAAGCCTCCCAGGTAGGTCGGCGCGGTGACTCCCGGCCAAGCGGACGAATCCTCGGCGATCATCAGCGTCTCCGGATGATAGCGGAATACCGTCTCGTTCAGCTTGCGGAGAAAATCGAGGGCTTCGAGGTACTCCGTGCCCCCGTGGCGATTCAGCGTGTGCATCTCAGGAGGTTTGTCGAAGTTCAGGTCGATCATGCTGGCCACCGCGTCCACCCTCAGGCCGTCGATGTGGAAGACGTCCAGCCAGAAGATGGCGTTCGAGATCAGGAAGCTCTGCACCTCGGCTTTGCCGAAGTCGAAGGCCAATGTCCCCCAGAGCGGCTTCTCGGCGATTCGGGAGTCCGAGTGCTCGTAGAGCGCTCCCCCGTCGAACCTCCGGAGTCCATGATCGTCCTTGCAGAAATGTCCGGGCACCCAATCCAGGATGACTCCAATCCCCCGCTGATGGCACCGGTCGACCAGCTCTTGAAGACCGTCCGGCGGGCCGTACCGGCTTGTCGCCGAATAGTAGCCCGTCGCTTGATATCCCCAAGAGGCGTCTAGCGGGTGTTCATTCAGAGGCAGAATCTCGATGTGGGTATAGCCCATCTTCACGACGTAATCGAGCAGCTCATCCGCTAGCTGCCGATAGGTGCGGAACACTTCTCGTTCTTCCATCCTCCAAGCGCCGAGGTGAACCTCATACGTCAGGATCGGCCGCTCGTACGGAGGGTTCTTTCTCTTGTGCTCCATCCAAGCTTGATCCTTCCAGTCGTGTCGGGTCAGGTCCGCGACGATGGAAGCCGTGTTCGGGCGAAGCTCGGACCGGAACGCGAAGGGGTCGGATTTCAGCAGGCGATGGCCGCCGGAATCGATGATTTCGTACTTGTACGAGGTTCCTTCGCCGATTCCGGACACGAATCCCGCCCACACGCCGGTCGAACCGACTCGATGCAGGCGATGCCCCTGCCCGTTCCAGCCGTTGAAGTCTCCCACGGCGCGTACCTCTCTGGCTTTGGGCGCCCAGACGACGAAGCGGACTCCGGTGTCGCCGTCGTATTCATGTTTATGAGCGCCGAAGGTTCGGTAGGCGTGGAACAAGTGACCATTGTTAAACAAATACAGCAATTCCGGAGCCAGAAGCGGGGCACTTACGGCCATTCTTGGAGGCACCTCCTTCAAGGGGACTTGCCAAACGGCAGCAGCAGTTGACATTGCGCTAACATTTTGTCATTTTTCCTTACAAATTACACGGATATTACATTCATTATAGAGGAATAAGCCGTTATTTTCATCTGTATTTTCATAAATTTTTTCCAGTTTCCGTTCTTTCGGCAAAAAAAGAGCTCCTTCTCGGAGCTCCTAACACGATATGGCATATTTCCTCTTATTTCGCGCGTTTTTCGACTTGAGATTCCACTTTGAAAAAGGCAATCCGCCTCATCAATTCCTTCGACTCCGACAGCAAGGCTTCCGACGATGCGGCGATCTCCTGCATGGCGGCCGTCTGTTCCTGGGTCGCCGAATTCACGTCGTGAGCCCCCGCCCGGATCGAGTCGGCAACCCGCGAGACTTCGCCCGCTTCGCGCAGCGTTCCGACCGACTGCTCCGCTTGCTCCGACATCTTGCCGGCAATGCTATCGATCAAGCCGCTGACGAGCAGAGCGTCCTGCGCGATCCGGTTAAGAGATGCCGCCGAGGCCTCTCCGTCCTTCGCTTCCTGCTCGGCTACGATAAATTGTTGGTTCATATGCCGGACGACGCTCGTCACTTCGCCTTGGATCTGCGAGATCAGGTCCCGAATGTGGCGCGCCGCGCTGCCGCTCTGTCCGGCAAGCTTCTTCACCGCTTCGGCGACAACGCCGAAGCCTCGGCCTTCCTCCCCGGCGCGAGCCGCTTCGATCGCCGCGTTAAGCGCAAGCAGATGGGTCTGTTCCGCGAATTCGCTAACCACGGAAGAGATCGTTCCGATCTGCGCCGCATAGTCGTTCAGGCGTCCGGCCGCTCCAAGCGCGTCCTGATTCATCTCCGATAGATGGTTCATCCGCACGACCATCGTTTGGAAGACCGCTTCGCTTTCTTGGATCGATTCCACCATTCGGCTCGTCCTGGTCCGCGCGTTAATCGCTTGCTCGTCCAACTCGCGGGAAGCTTGCGACAGCCCGCGCACGGAATGCTGCATGGCTTCCGCCGAAGCGAATTGGCGGACGCTTCCATCCGATATTTTCTCCGCCCGATGCGAGATCTGTTCGATCTGCGCCGCCGCTTCTCCGATGGCGCTCTGAAGCTCCGCTACGTGAACGTTCGTCATCTGGGAGTGCTCGCGTATGCCATGGATAATCTCCGCCAGCTTTGTCTGCATCTGTTCGAAAGACAGGCTAAGCCGAGTCAGCTCGTCGTTCGTCTTGCGAATCATGACCTTCTCCCCCAGCTTTCCTTCTGCCGCAAGCTCCGTGGCGGCCGTCAGCGACAGGAGCGGCTTTAACAGCCACTTGGCGAAAAGATAGCCGAAGAGGGACGTCCAAAGGATCCCGAGAGCCAAGGTGACCATGACGAACGAATGTTGGGAGATCTCGTTGAATCGTTGCTGCAATACCAATAAACAGAATGCGCTTGTCCCGTACGTAATGATGGAAACGATAGTAATGCCAAGCACGAGCTTCTTGACGATGCCGAATCTGATAGCCATGCCGCAGCCTCCAAGCCTCGATAGTATGATGGTATGGCGATTTTGCCGTTGCCGATGCCGGAGATTGCCGGGAAGGCCGCTCCAGCTATTCCCATCATAACGATCTGCCGAGGGCGGCGGTGTGATCTGGATCACAGGTCACGGATTGGTCAAATGCGGGATCGGAGGATGGAAGCTCTCGTGGGTCAGATCCGAATTCACCCCGATCGCGGCGCGGCTTCCATCCGCGGCTGCGATGATCAGCTGGGCGGGAGCGATCACGGCGGCATCTCCCGCGGCGAATACCCCTTCGACGCTCGTCCGCCGGGCTCCGTCCGTCTCGATCCCGCCCGATTCGGTCAGCTTGCAGCCGAGCTCCAGATGCAAGGAACCCGCTTGCTCCCACTCCGTGATGACGATTCCTCCCGTGCGGATGGATTCCCTGCCGTCTTCGAAGCGGATCGCCCGCAGCCGCCCTTGCGAGCCGATAAGCTTGGCGATTCGGCTCTCCGCATAAGCGATGCGATTAAGTTCGAGGAACCGCCTTAGATCATCGCCCAAGGATTGCCCGTTCGTGCAGACGAGCAAGTCCCGGCTCCACTGGCACAGCGTTTGCGCCATATGGGCGGCTTTGTACGGATCGTCCGAGAGGATGGCCAGAGGGCGATCCCTCATCTCGTACCCGTCGCAATACGGACAGCTGAACAGACTCGTACCATAGAAGGAAGCGGCATCGGGGACGGCCGGAAGCGACTCTCGCAACCCCGTCGCGAGAACGACCTTGCGGGAGATGCATTCGAAGCCCGAGCTTGTTGCGAGCAAGAAGCGATCGCTCTCTCGGCGGATTGACGAGACGAGATCCTGCCGGAGCGTCAAGGAGGGGTAATGGCGCAGCTCCGCATGGGCTATGGCGCGAAACTCCGACGGAGTTATTCCGTCCCGCGTCAAGTAACCGTGCGAATGCTTCGTCACCCGGTTGCGAGGCCTGCCTCCGTCGAACAGAATCGTCTGTCTCCGCGCTCGTCCCAGCACGAGAGCCGCGCTAAGTCCCGCCGGACCGCCGCCGATGATCGCGCATTCGATCTCGGCCATGTCGCTGAAGCTCATAAGCTATGCGCCCCTCCTAAGATAGGAATAGGACTCGATCGTCCTTTTTCCCAGTATGGGCTTGCGGCGGCCTGCGCAGACGAGGAAGGATGAGTTTAGGAACCCTGCCCTGCGACACGCCAAAAAAAAAAAGAGAAGCCGCGGTTAAGCGGCTTCTCCCGTGATTCGGATCCGGCACGATGGATGGAGACTTAGCGTTCGTTCTTTTTGCCGTTATCGGCTTAGTCTTTCTTGTTTTTCTTGCCGGTATCCTTCATCACCACTTCGTAATCGTAAGGAACGCTGCCGTTGGTTCCTTCCGGCGCGGCGTAGGTCGTCATCATGACGATGCGCTCGTAATTCGAGCTGTGGAGCAGATCGGCGAGCTCGATGCGATCCGCTTCGGACATGTTGATGAGGCTTGGAAGCTTGATGACTTTGACTTTATTCTCGTTGCCTTTGCCCTTCTGCTTGTCGTAATTCTTCATGAAGCCGACGAACTGAACCTGATAGTCTACGTATTGACCGCTAATCTGCTCCAGGCTCTTGAAGCCGGAGGTGTCGGTCATCGGATCGATCAGGCTTCCGTTAAGACGCAGGTTAGACAAATACCAGCCCGACTCGTTGTAGCCCCAGTCCGTCAAATAGCGGAACCCGAGCAGCACCTTCTTGCCGGCATAGGCGGACAGATCGAACGTCTCCGTGGTCCATCCGTCGGAGCTTCCCGTGAACCCCGGAAGATTCGCGGCGATCTTCGGATGGCCGTTAGCGTCCAGATCGCTTCTCGTATCCTCGTTGGCCAGGGAAGTCCACGTCTGCCCGTTATCTTCGGATACCTGCACGACGCCATAGTCCCACTGCTCTTCGATGTTGTAGCTGGTGTCGAAGCTGATCTCGGGCGCCGTCAGGCCGGTCAGATCCAGCTCCTTGATCAGGAAGTTGTCCGCCAGGTTGCCTTCGTTGCCCCAGAGAACCGTTCCGCGCTCCGGATCCTTCGCCGTCGTCCACTTGGTCCGCAGGAAATCAAGCCCTTGGAAGTACAGATGGTCGATCTTCTTGTCCGGAGTAATGATCTTGAAGTCCGTCCCCCATGCGGGAGTCGAGTTGTCGGCCAGGATCGAGGAAGCATAGTCGGGAGCGATGTCGATCGAGTTGAATTTATAAGTAGAGGAATCGCCTTTGTATCCTCCGTCCAGAACGATTGCCGTCATGTAATCGGCATACAGCTGCGCGAACGTCTTCTGAATGCCGGCTTGCGCCAACGTGTCCTCCACTCCGGCGATGCCCGTCGCGGGATTGTGGAACAACGATTGGATGAACGATTCCCCGTAGTGGTCGTACAGGTACAGCTCGAACAGATAAGCATTGCCGTAATCGGCGAGAATCTGCAGGTCCGATTGGTCGCCCCATAGGGTGAGCGAGTTCCTCAGATGCGACAGGAAGTAGTTCACGTGGTCGATGGAATGGCCATATCCGACCATATACTGAGCGAAGTCGGACAAGCCTTCGTTGATGAAGTTCTCTTCGGCCGGATCTGAATCCCGATGAAGCAGATGCTGGAACTCGTGAGCGAACACCCCTTCATAGAGATAGGGCTTCTTCGAGCTTGGCCCTGTCCGGTTCAGCCAATCGTAAGCGTCGATGGTCATGACGTTGCGGTCGGCGAAATCGCTGATCGTCGGGGAGAAGTAGCCCGCGATATAGCTTGGATAGGACGAGTCGTAGAAGCTTGCATCCTTGATGTTGTCGATCAGGATGACGACGCGCCCGCTGTCGTCCTTATACAGGCCATTGTAGCCCTCTTCCCCTTTGCGTTCGGCAGGAGGCGCGAAATACTCGATTTCCTTCGGGTAAATGCGGGTCTCGAATTCGTTGAGCAAGTACTTTACCTGCTCATCCGTAATCTGAACGGAGCTGTTCCGAGGATCCCCGCTCGGGAAGCTGAGGTTGTTCGCCACCCACACTTCCCCGTTCTGGCCCACGGCTCGAAGAGTAAAGTTGGTCAGCGCGTACTGGCCGGTAACATCGTTATTCGTCAGCCACGGCTTGACGGTGCCGACGTCCGCTTGGGACAAGCTCGCCGCGCTCCGCAGGGAACGCGCGGAAGCCGAAGCCTTGAGGCCGGACAGGTCAAGGCGCCCTTCCTCGATTACGCTGTCCAGCGAATCGGCCCTTAGCTTCGCTCCGACGTCCAGAACGTCAGGACTGACGACCTTGCTGGCCGGAGCCGCATTCGCCGCGGCCGGCGCCAGCAAGCCGGCGATCATGCCGAACGACAAAATCAAACTAGAAAGCTTGCGTTTACCCATTAGTGCTCCTCCTTTTGATAGAAAAGATGACCCTTAAAGGGCTATGTTAACTATCATAACAAGGAGTATCCGATTCGAAAGTGTCCTGACTACCAGTCATAAAATTGAATCGGAGACTTGAGCCGCACAACATTGGACCTATGGTTTGTCGCTTTCGGTCGCATGACGGAATTCCGCAGCGTCTCGAAGCTTGACCCGGAGGCCGGAAGGCTGTCCCGGTCGTCATCTAGGACGTCGCGGATTCAATCGACACGATTCGTCATTTAGCAATTCTTTAGCTAGCAATAAAAAACCCGCGAGAGGCCGTTTCGAATCGTCGAAACGGGCCTGTACGCGGGCTTGCGTTGTTGATTACCGATGCGCCCAAGCGACTTGGCCGAAGCGCAGCTCGTTCTTGAGCTGACGGATGTTCGTGTCCTTGTCGATGACGACGGCTTCGATATTGAACAGCTCGGCGAAGTCGAGCATTTGCTCGGTCTTGATCGTCAGGGAATAAACGGTGTGGTGGGCTCCTCCGGCGAGAATCCACGCTTCGGCTCCCTCATGAAGCGAAGGCTCCGGCTTCCAGAGCACGCGGGCAACCGGAAGCTTCGGCATGTCCTTCTCCACCTTGACGCCTTGGACTTCGTTCACGATGAGACGGAAGCGATTGCCGAGGTCGATGACCGACACGTTGATCGCGGAACCCGCCTTGCCATTGAACACCAGACGCGCAGGATCGGCCTTTCCGCCGATGCCGAGCGGATGAACCTCGATGCGCGGCTTCGTCTCCGCGATCGTCGGGCAGATCTCCAGCATGTGGGCCCCGAGCACCAGCTCATTGCCCGGCTCGAAGTGGTAGGTGTAATCTTCCATGAAGGAAGTTTGCACGCCGCCGGCCACGATCTTAAGCAGGCGAGTCAGGGCGGCCGTCTTCCAGTCGCCTTCGCCCGCGAAGCCGTAGCCTTGTTCCATGAGGCGCTGGCAAGCCAGGCCCGGCAGCTGTTCCAAGCCGTGCAGGTCTTCGAACGTCGTCGTGAACGCCGTGAAGCCGCCTTCGTCCAGGAAGCGCTTGATCGCGATCTCCAGGCGGGCTTGGTAGGCGATCGCGCTGCGGACCGGTCCTGCCGTACGTCCCGCTTCAACGATCTCGTATTGCTCGGCATACTCGCCCAAGAGCTTCTCGACTTCCGCTTCGGTTACGGCGTTCACGTACTGCACGAGGTCGCCGACGCCGTACGTGTTCACGGACCAGCCGAACTTGATCTCCGCTTCTACCTTGTCGCCTTCGGTTACGGCAACCTGGCGCATGTTGTCGCCGAAGCGGCACACCTTCAGCGTGCGGCTCTCGTTATAAGCGACCGCCGTGCGCTCCCACTCGGCGATGCGCGCGCGTACCGATGCGTCTTCCCAGTGGCCGACGACGATCTTGCGGGAGATGCCGAGACGGGCGCCGATAAAGCCGTACTCGCGGTCGCCGTGGGCGGCTTGGTTCGTATTCATGAAGTCCATGTCGATCGAATCCCATGGAATGTCGCGATTGTATTGCGTATGCAGGTGAAGCAGCGGCTTGCGAAGCTCGGTCAAGCCCGTGATCCACATCTTGGCCGGGGAGAACGTGTGCATCCAGGTAATGACCCCTGCGCAGTTCTCGTCGGCGTTCGCCGCGTTCAGGATGGCCCGGATCTCGGCCGGAGTCGTCACGACAGGCTTGAAGACGATCGGATAAGAGATGGCGGAATCGCCGGACAAGCTGCTTGCGATCTCGCTTGAATGCGCATTCACTTCATCTAGCGTCTCGGGACCGTACAGATGCTGGCTTCCGGTAATGAACCAGAACTCATATGGTTTCAATTGAATCATCGGGTTGCCTCCTGAGAATAGATTAACTTGTACGTACATAATTGCACTCTCAGTTTACTCCCTAATGCTTGAATGATCAAGGTTTTCTCTTATGTTTTTGTTGAATCCCTTCAAATTCTTGCAACATCGGATTCAACTTGTACTTACAACATACCCAAGCCTGAAGTCTTCCTCCCAGAAGCAGGAACGCCTTCCCCTTCGCCATATCGGCGGAGAGGAAGGCGTTCTTCTTCCGAAGAGCTTTAGAACGAGGGGAGATTATCCAGGTTGTTCTCCTTGATGCCGTCGGCGTTGGAGCGAAGATGTTCGTCCCCGTCCCGGCCTCGGAACACATTCACGTTGGCGATCTGTCCTTGCTTGGCCATCGCCTGGGCTTCCTTGTAACCGACGACAGTGCCGGACGAGAGTTGAAGCTCGACGATATCCCCATCCCCGTTCTTGCGTACGGCGACGACCTGTTCCAGATTCGAGTCCATGGCTGCACCTCCTGTCTGAGGCTAGTATCCCTCGGGCAGGAAAAATCATGCAGCGCTTATCTTTTAAGCGGCGATAGCGTGAATGCAAGCTCGTAGCCGCGATCGGCAGGCAGCGTATATTCGGCGTGCACGGGAGCTCCCCAGCTGTCGTCTCCGCCGACCCCCATCTGCCTCGCGTTCACCCGGATAACGGTATGCTCGGTCTCCGGAAGGAGATGATGGTGGGTAACGCTCTCCAGCTCGAACGGGGTGTAAGGCAGCGCGCTCCACTCGAAAGCAGACTTGCCCGCGAACGACAGTCCAAGCCCGGATGCATTCTTCACTTCGGCGAAACGGACATCCGTCTTGTTGCCATGCTCCTGCGGCCTTAAGTATGGAACGACTTGATCCGCAACCGATCCCGCAAACAAGCCGAGCCTTGCCCCGGAGTGCCGATCCCAGTAATTCTCGACGGGCCCGCGGCCATACCAGCGAATCCGGTCGAACGAGGAATTCAGCGCCAGCCGCACCCCGACCTCCGGAATCTCCGGCAAGCCGGCTCCGGGATTCAGGCTCTCTTCGATCCGAACGGCGCCGTCTTCGCCGACCTCATAGCTCATGATGCACAAGGATGGATATGGAGCGGTCGGAAGCTCGAACTGGGCCGTTGCCGAGAGTTTATCATGCTCCTTCTTCCAATCGAAGGAGACGAGCTTGCGGCCAAGGCTCGCTTCCCGCCAAGTCCCGCACCTCTCCGGATGCTTGTTGCCCTTGTCGTTATCGGTGCAAGCTCGCCAGAAATTCGGAACGATCGGCTCCCGAAGCAGTTCGGTTCCATCTATCCGATAAGAATCCAACAGTCCGGCGGAACGATCGAACCGGACCGCGAAGCGTTCTCCAACCGCGGACAAGAAACCGCCCTCCTCCAGAATGGCAAGCGGGGAACCGACTGGCGACGCCGAATCAAGCCCTTCAAGCCCCGCTTCCGAATCCTCATCCGCCCCAACGGGAAGAACGAACTGGCCGAAGGCGATCTCATGCCCTTGCTCCGCCCATGAAGCCGTCTCCTTCAGGCGCGCGCTGATCGTCAGAACGTATTCCTTCGATGCCTCTGCCTGATTCGGATAGGCCTCGCTTAATCCAAACGGGACGACGGAGCCCGGAGCTCCGCTTAGCTTGAACATCCCCTCACGGACAACTACGCCGTTCGCGGACAGTTCCCAGAAGTAATCGAATTCGTCCAGGTTCGTGAACAGGAACTTGTTCGCCGCCGCGAACCGCCCTTGCTCCGCGTCGACGGCGGAGAATCGGACATTCTGGTAGCACGCCTTGGCTTCGAGCAGCTTCGGAGAGATCGTACGATCCGCAAAAATCAACCCGTTGCCGCAGAAGTTCCCGTCATGAGGAGATTCCCCGAAGTCGCCCCCGTAGGCCAAGTGCGAGCGGCCGTCCTCATCCTGCACGCGAATCGCTTGGTCGACCCAGTCCCAGATGAAGCCTCCCTGCAAGATCGGATACTTGTCGAACAGCTCCGTATACAGATGCAAGCCGCCGCAGGAATTGCCCATCGCATGGCTGTATTCGCACAGAATAAACGGCTTAGCTCCATCCTCAGCAGCAAGCGCATAGGCTTCGACGTCCGCCGGCTTCGTGTACATCTGGCTCTCGATGTCGGAGGCGGCCTCCGACTTGCGGCAATGGAACACGCCCTCGTAATGGACGACCCGGGAAGGATCGCGCTCCCGCAAATAATCGTGCATATGAAGGAAGTTGTCCCCGCCCCAGGCTTCATTGCCGAGGGACCAGATGATGACGGAAGGATGATTCTTGTCCCGCTCCAGCATCGACGCGCAGCGATCCAGCACGTTCGCCTTCCACTCCGGCTTGCTGCCCGGAACGGTGTTGCCTTCCTCCTGCTCGTTCTGGCCGTATTGCCAGCTTCCGTGCGTCTCGAGATTCGTCTCGTCGATGACGTACAAGCCGTATTCGTCGCACAGCTCATACCATTTCGGATGGTTCGGGTAATGCGACGTGCGCACGGCGTTGATGTTATGCCGCTTCATCAGCAGGACGTCGCGCAGCATGTCTTCGAAGCCCAGAGCCCTTCCCGAATCGCACGAGAATTCATGGCGATTGACTCCCTTGAATACGACTCGTTCGCCGTTGATCTTCATCAGGCCGTCTTCGATGGCGAAGCGGCGGAAGCCGATTCGGCAGCTCACCCATTGGGTTATCCCGCCGCCCGGCTCCTGGAGCCCGAGCACGAGCGTATACAGATTCGGATGCTCCGCGCTCCACTTCAGGGGCTCCTTCACCTCTACCGCTCCGTCAAGCCGGCAAGCACCTTTTTCCCCGAATCGTCCTTGCAGTCCGAACGGAGCTTCGAAGACAGGCTGACCGTCCCGGTACAGCTGTGCGTACACGACGGCTTCCGACCGGGACCCGCACTCGTCTTCCACCTGTACCTCGATCCGCAATCGCCCGTTCCGAAGATCGCCGTCCAGCTCCGGATGCGCGAAGAAGTCCACGATTCGCGTCGGCTTCGAGGAATACAGATAGACCTCTCGGAAAAGCCCGCTAAGCCGCCAGAAGTCCTGATCCTCCAGCCAGCTAGCGTCGCACCAGCGATACACCTCGACCGCCAGTGTGTTCGTTCCTTCTATCAAGTAAGGCGTCAAATCGAACTCCGCCGGAGTAAAGGTATCTTCGCTGTAGCCGACCAGATCGCCGTTAAGCCAGAGGTAGAACGCGGACTCTACCCCTTGGAAGCTGATATGGACAGGCTGCCCCTCCCAATCGCTCGGCACCTCGAACGTCCGGATATACGAGCCGACCGGGTTGATCTTCGTCGGAGCGAATGGCGGCACGAGCTCTTCCTGGTGGATCCACGGGTAATTCACGTTCGAGTATTGCGGATAATCGTACCCCTGCAGCTGCCAATGCGACGGCACCGGAATGTCGTCCCAACCGGAATAATCGAAGTCTTTCTCGTAGAAGTTACGGATTCTGGCGTCCGGATTGCTAGCCCACGAGAACTTCCACGTACCGTTCAGCGACAGATAGTAAGAGGACTGCTCCCTCTCGCCTCGCAGCGCTTCCTCCAAGGTGTCGTAGCTGATCAGGGTCGCATGGGCGGGAAGCCGATTCAGTTGGAAAATGTCCGGGTTGTTGTTCCATTCCGGGTACCCGTTCGCGGGCGGCGTGTAGCTGAATTTCGATCGGACCATGGCAGGTTTTTCCCCGCTTCGTTTGAGATTTTGGTTGCCTACGCTTGATTAGCACGAATCTCGTAGCTCTGTCCGGCTTCGGTCCGCCAGGAGACAGCACCGTTCTTCCCGATCTCGCTGGACGCCAGTACAAGCCCGTTCCGAGTAACTGTAATCGGCTGATCGCCGCCCGTACGGACAACGATCCCGCCGCCGAGCAAAGATTGGATTCGCTCGTTCTGCAGCTTGCCGTTCCGCCATTCGAGGTCCACCTCGAAGCCTCCGCGGGCTCGAAGGCCCGAGACGGAGCCGTGCCGCCAAGAGGAAGGCAGAGCCGGTAGCAGCTCCAGATAGCCTTGGTGGGATTGCAGCAGCATCTCCGCGATTCCCGCGGTCGCCGCGAAATTCCCGTCGATCTGGAACGGAGGATGGGCGTCGAACAGGTTCGGGTATACGCCTCCTCCTTCGTGCTTTTCGCTGTTGGATCGAACGAGCGTCAGCAGGTTGGAGATCAGCTGCAAAGCTCGATCTCCTTCGCGGAACCGGGACCAGAGGTTGATCTTCCAGCCGAGGCTCCAGCCGGTACCGGCGTCTCCGCGTCTCTCCAGCGAGCGGCGCGCAGCCTGAAACAGCTCCGGCGCGGTCTCCGCCGTGATCTGCCTGCCGGGATGGACCCCGAACAGATGGGATACGTGGCGATGATGAACGTCCTCGTCCTCGAAGTCCTTGTACCATTCCTGGAGCTGGCCGTACTTGCCTACCTGGAGCGGATGAAGCTTCTTCAGGGCCGACGCCAGCTCTTCCCGGAAGCCTTCGTCGATGCCGAGCTTCTCGGCCGCTTCCGTGCAATTCGTGAACAGGTCCCAGATTAGGCTAAGATCCATCGAGGAGGCGACGCTGACGCTTCTTCTCGGACCGTCCGGATCCTCCGGATTGACGAACCGATGCTCGGGCGAGGTCGACGGAGCGGTCACGAGCGTGCCGTCGCCGTTGTCGTACAGCCAATCCAGGCAGAACAGCGCCGCTTGCTTCATGATCGGGTAGCCATAATCGCGAAGCCATTCCTCGTCCGGATGGAACGCGTAATGCTCCCATAGATGCTGGGACAGCCAAGCGCCCGCCATCGGCCAGAACGCCCACGACGGATCGCCGTGGCCGAACGCTCCGACCGGAGCGGCCTGCGCCCAGATATCGGTATTGTGATGCGCCGTCCAGCCGCGAGCCCCGTAGTTCACCTCGGCGGCGCGGGTGCCGTTGACCGCCAGGCGATCGATAAACTCGAGCAGCGGAGAATGGCACTCCGCAAGATTGCACGTCTCCGCCGGCCAATAATTCATCTCCGCGTTGATGTTCAGCGTCCAGTTGCTGCTCCACGGCGGGGAAGTCTCTTCGTTCCAGATCCCTTGCAGATTCGCCGGCTGCGTGCCCGGCCTGGAGCTGGCGATCATCAGATAGCGGCCGTATTGGAACAGCAGCTCGACCAGCCCCGGATCCTTCGCTCCGTACTGCTCGATTCGCTCGTCCGTAGGCATGTCCTCGGGCGCGAGCGAAGCGCCGAGGTTCAGCTTCACCCGGTCGAACAGGCGGGAATAATCGGCCTGATGATCGGCTTTCAAGCGCTCGTATGAGGCGGCAAGCGCGTCCCTCAGCTTCGCTTCCGCCAGAGCGAGCTCATCGATGTCCGGCAGTCCCGGCTGCTTGTCGAACCCGCCGAAGCTCGTCGCGGCCGTGAGGATGAGCGTCGCGTTCGTCGCTCCGCTTACGTAGAGACCGCCCGCGTCGACGTCCGCCTCGCCTCCGTCCAGACGCACGCCGAGCATGGAGGCGAAGCGCATTCCTTCGCTCTCTCCGGGGGCGTCATAGAGGAGCGGCGCGTTATCGTTCGGGTAATAGTTCGGGTCGGCATGCTTAGGCGCCTTCCCGCGAAGGACAAGGAAGCCGTCCTTCGCGGAAGTGCGCGAGCGAAGCGGGCTGTCCAGCTTCGCCTTGAAGCTGAGCCCGCCCGGCCGGCTGCAGCTCAGCTTGACGACGATCGCCTGCGCGGGATGGGAGACCAGGATCTCGCGCTTATACGTCGCGGAACCGATGTCGTATTCGACCTTGACCAAGCCTTCGTTCAGGTCAAGCTCGCGCACGTAGCGAGTGCGGGGAATATCGCCGTGCTCGAAGCCCAGCGTAAGATGGCCAAGCGTCAAGTAACTCTGGACATAAGGGCCGAGCATCTCGCGGCACAGCTCCTCCGCTTCCGCGTATCTCTCTTCGGCCAGCAGCCTGCGGACGTCGGGCAGCACTTCCTTCGCCCGCGGGTTGACGCCTTCCTTAGGGCCTCCCGACCAGAGAGTATCCTCGTTGAGCTGAAGCCTCTCCGTCTCGACTCCCCCGAATACCATCGCGCCCAAACGGCCGTTGCCGACAGGAAGCGCCTCGGTCCACGCCTTCGCCGGCTTACGATAATGAAGTCTCATCGGCTTATCGGACCGCTCCCTCTCTCTCGATGATCAGGACGCCTCGTCCCGGAACGACTACCTTGCCCGAGGCTGCTTGGCCGGTCAGCAGGTCGATGCCGCCGGCTCCCGCTTCCAGCTCCACGGCGGAGTCATCCGCATTGTGGTTGAGCAGGAACAGGAACGATTTGTCGCCCTTCACGCGCTCGGCGGCCTCTACGCCGGCCGGAACGTTCGCCAGCGGCTTGATGCCTTTGGCTTCGCACAGGTTCTTCATGAAGTCGAGCATGAAGCGCTCGTCCGGACTGGTCGCCACGTACCAGGCTTGGCCCTTGCCGAACGAATTCACGGTTAGAACCGGCATGCCCTTGTAGAAGTCGGAGCCGTAGGTCGCGAGCACCTCCGCGCCTTCCGAGTGGATGAGATCGCACAGCAGGCCGCAATCATAGGTGCCGTTAAGCGAACCATGCTCTCCCTTCATCACGACCTGATTAGTGACGCCCGGGAACAGAGCGTCGATCTCCTCCGCCCAGATGCCGAGCACCTTGCGCAGCTCGCCCGGGTAACCGCCGACCGTCACCAGATCGTTCTCGTTCACGATGCCGCTGAAGAACGTCGTGACGAACGTGCCGCCCGCTTCGACGAAGCTCTCCACCTTCTTCGCGTAGCCTTGCTTAACCATATACAAGACCGGGGCAATGACGATGTCGTAGCCGGAGAGGTCGGTCTCGACGCCGATCATGTCCGCCTGGATGCCGAGCTTGAACAGCGCGTCGTAGTATTTGTGAACTTCGTCCTGGTACTTCAGCGCGACCGTCGGACCGCTCGTCAGGTCCGTCGCCCAGCGGTTCTCCCAATCGTAGACGAGCGCGACGCGGGCGTTCGGACGGGAATCGAGCAGGCGGTCTCCGAGCAGCTGCAGCTCGCGGCCAAGCTCCGCGCTCTCGCGGAATACCCGCGTATGCTCATGGCCGACGTGCTCGATGACCGCGCCATGGTACTTCTCGCAAGCGCCGATCGAACGGCGAAGCTGGAAGAACATGACCGTATCGGCTCCGCGGGCGACGGCCTGATAGCTCCATAAGCGCATGACCCCCGGGCGCTTCAAGGAGTTGTATGCCTGCCAGTTCTGCTGGCTCGGCGTCTGCTCCATCAGCATGAACGGCTGCCCTTGCTTCAGGCCGCGCATAAGGTCGTGCGTCATCGCCGTCAGGCTGACCGGCGTATCGAGCGACGGGTAGTTGTCCCAGGAGACGACGTCCATGTGCTTCGCCCATTCGAAGTAATCGAGCTCCGGATAGAAGCCCATCAGGTTTGTCGTCACCAGCACGTCCGGCGTGTGCTTCTTGACCGCGTCGTATTCAAGACGGTAGCAGTCCAGGAGGCTCTGCGACTGGAAGCGGCGATAGTCGATCGAGATGCCCTGGAAGTTCGTGCGGTTGCCGTCCCACTCTTCGCTCAGCGCGTTAGGAGGAACGATCTCGTCCCAATCGTAGAACGTGTGGCCCCAGAAACGGGTATTCCACGCCTTGTTCAGGCTGTCGATCGTGCCGTAGCGCTTCTGCAGCCAGACGCGGAACGCTTCGGCGCAGTTGTCGCAGTAGCAGTAGCCGCCGTATTCGTTCGAGATGTGCCAGACGAGCAGCGCGGGATGATCCTTGTAGCGCTCCGCCAGCTTATCGGCGATCCGCTCGGAGTACTTGCGGAACACCGGGCTGTTCGGGCAAGAATTGTGCCGTCCGCCGAACTTGCGCTTGCGGCCGTTGTAATCGACGCGGGTGACCTCCGGGTATTTCTTCGCCATCCACGCCGGATGAGCGCCGGTGCTGGTCGCCAGGCAGACGCCGACGCCGTTCTTGTGCAGACGATCGATCGTCTCGTCCAGCCATTCGAAATTATATTCGTCCTCGCTAGGCTGGCTAAGCGCCCAGGAGAATACGTTTATCGTAGCGACGTCGATGCCCGCGAGCTTGAACAGGCGATCGTCTTCCGCCCATGTATCCGCTTCCCATTGTTCCGGGTTGTAATCCCCGCCGTACCAGATCTTCGGCAATTTGTTGTTGATCAATGTGGACACTCCTTCGATTCTTTAAGATAGATATAAGGATATCTCTATATTAATTCATGTCTGAGTGCGGTAAAATATAATCATCTTGCAAGCGGGCATAAGAATATGACAGCGAGGTTAGCGACAATGAGACGGTTCGTGCTCACGAACGGACAAGAGAGTTCTCTCCCTTTGTTCGTCGAGACGGTAGGAACGGCAAGAGAAGAGAACAAGATGGTCCGAAGCGACGGCTACCCCTATTATCACTGGCTTCAGACGGTAAACGGCGAAGGTTTATTCAGCGTCGGCGGGCGAATGTACGCTCTTCCCGTGAACAGCGGCATTCTCGTGAAGCCGGGGGTCGCCCATGCCTATGAATCCCGCGGAGGCTTATGGGATACCGCTTACCTCACGTTCGGAGGGCCGGTCGCCCAAGAGCTGCTTCAGTCGCTTGAGCTGATGGAGCCCGCGCCCATGCACTGGGAAGAGGACTCGCCGATCCGCGTCCTGCTGGAAGGCATTCTCGACCGCCTCGAGGAGAACAACGATCTGTTCGGCCTCACCGCTTCTGCGGAAGCCTACCGCTTCCTCATCACCTTGCGCCAGTACGGCTCCTTCGACAGCCGCTCCGCCATGGTGCGCAGCTCCGAGAAGCTCCGTCCTCTGCTGGATTGGATGGAGCAGGGCTATGCCAACGCCGACATCGGTCTCGCGGAGATGACGGAGGTGCTGAACATGCCCGCCAGCTCGCTTAACGTCCTGTTCCGCAGCACGTTCGGCGTTTCCCCTTACGTGTATCTGATTCAGCTCCGCTTGCGCAAAGCGAAGGAGCTCTTGATCGGCCAGCCTGCCAGTACCGTGAAGGAGATCGCCGAGCGCGTCGGCTTCCGCGATTCCAGCCACTTCATCGCCACCTTCCGGCGCAAAACCGGGCTGCCGCCTGAGCAATATCGAAGGCTGTACGGATAAGAGAATGAGGAACTTCTGGAGGGATCGGGAGAAAATGAAGATTAACGATCTGCAAGGCGCAGCGGACATGACCCCGATCGTCGGGATGCTCTACTCCGCCGTGAGGGAGAATAACCTTCGGTTGAGAGCCATCACCGATGGCATGTCGCAGGAAGAAGTCGATTACAGGGGGCCCGATCAAGCTTCGAATAGTACGGCGCAATTAATCCGGCATCTGTCACGTGTCGATCTGAACTGGGTTTATCGAATCAAGGGACAGCCGCTTCCGCAATCGTTAGCAGGGCAATACGGCCCCATGATCGAACCGGACGGCAAGCTTCCGATGGTCATCGGTCAGTCCTTGCATTCGCTGATCTCCGACTATGAGGCCGTGCTTCATCTGCTTCGAGAGACATGCGTCGATCTTACCGACGAAGACCTCGACACCGTCGTCGCTTACGGTCATGAGAACGAGAAGCGGGCGACCGTTCGCTGGGGATTATGGCACATCGCCGATCACAGCCGTTATCATCAAGCCCATATCAATCTGCTTCGGAAGCGGTTCCGCGACAAAAAGGCCAATCCGGGGAATGCCCTATAGGGATACCCGACCCGGACTGACCTTCTATTCTTTCTTCTTATCTTACCGCGTCGTCTCGCGTCCGCCGGACAGCAGCCGCTCGACTTCGGCGAGCTTCGGCAGCCCTTCCCAGTCGCCCTTGTACTGGGTGGCAAGCGCCCCCATCAGGTTGGCGCGGCCCAAGGCGTGCTCGAGGCGTTCGGCGTCTTCCCCGTTCGGATCGTACGTCAGCCAAGACGACAGGAAGCCCGCGGCGAACGCATCGCCTGCGCCGACCGTATCCACCACATGCTTGACGGTATGCGGCTTAGCCCGGTAAGCGGCGAGCGGCGTGAAGCCGATCGAGCCCGCTTCCCCGAGTTTAAGGACGACAGCCTTCGCTCCCATGGAGAGGAAGTGAGCGCCGTAGCTTTCCTCCGTCATCTCGCCGACGAGAAACTCCGCTTCCTCCAAGCCCGGCATAAACACATCGCACAGCGGGATCAGGGACAACAGCGTCTCTCTGGCCTTCTCCTCGCTCCAAAGCTTGCGGCGGAGGTTCGGGTCGAAGGAGATCGTCAGCCCTTGCTTGCGGGCTTCGATCATCGCCGCCCGCACCGCGTCGGCCGTGCCTTCACCGAGAGCGGGCGTAATTCCCGTCACGTGAAGGTGGCTTGCGCCTTCGAACCAGCCGGCGTCGACGTTCTCCGCCGTCAGCTTGCTGACCGCCGAGCCCTTCCGGTAATAGTAGACGTTCGGATCGCCATAGCCCTTGAATTCCTTGAAGTAGACCGCGGTCGGATAAGCGGAGTCCCGCTCCGCCAGACTGACGTCTACTCCTTCGCCCGCAAGCGTCGATAGAATCAAGTCTCCGAACGGATCCGTGCCGAGCCGGCTGATCCAGCGAACCTTCAGCCCAAGCCGGGAAAGGCCGATCGCCACGTTGGACTCCGCCCCCGCGATCGAACGGGTAAAGAGCGGCGCATAGGCGAGAGGACCCTCATTCATCGGCTGAAGGAGAACCATGCTCTCCCCTATCGTGACTACGTCTATCCCTCGTCCGTTGCCCTTTGTCATTTTGTCCCCTTAACCTCCGCCACGAACGCTTGCGCCAGCTTGGTCAGCTCGTCGAACTTGCCTTCCTTGACCAGCTGCTTGTCCACGAGGTTGCCGCCGAGTCCGACGGCAATCGCGCCCGCATCGAGCACGGTGCGGATATTGTTCAGGTTGACTCCGCCTGTCGCTACCATCGGGATATGATTGAGAGGACCGCGAATCTCCTTCAGGTAGTTCACTCCCAACGAGCCGAGCGGAAACACCTTAACGGCGGATGCCCCCGCCTTGTATGCGCGTACGATCTCGGTCGGCGTCATCGTGCCCGGCCATACTTCCACGCCCTGCTCCACGCCGTAATAGACGACTTCCTCATCCAGGTTAGGAGAGATGAGATATTCCGCTCCCGCGGCTACCGCTTCCTTGGCCTGGCCGATATCGAGCACCGTGCCCGCGCCGATTCTCATGCGTCCCTCGTACTTCTCTTTGAAACGGGAGATCATGCCGAGCGCGCCGTCCGTATTGAGCGTAACTTCCAGGAAAACAATTCCGCCTTGATACAGCGCTTCAGCCGTTGCATCTCCGGATTCGGCGGAGATCCCGCGAATGATCGCGACGATTTTCTCTTCGGACAGAGCTTGCATTAAGTTCTTAGACATGGGATAAGGTGCTCCTTCCGGCCAAGCCTTGCTATCGCTCGACCCTCGCTATTTTTTTACGATATTCCTCTCGCTGCCAAAGCCTTTCGAACATCAGTGTACCACTACCGCCAAACGGATGAAAAGAAAATAAACCGATCTCAACCATCAATTTCCCGCTAATATGCTAGGATTTCGAACCCTCATTCTCTTATTTTATTCCGTAGAGACAGAAGACTAAATAGCTCGATTTGACGAAAAAGTACTGTATTTTAATATATTCGTCCTGTTCTACTAACATGGCTCGGAGAAGATCTCGCCGCACATTCCCGCCATACGGGCGCTGAAGCCCATTTGTTACACCGCCTACCAAAGGTCGTCTCCAAAGATTTGTTGAATCTATATGATTTTTCGAGCTTATTATCCTCACAACCGGCATTTCCGGCGATTGTATTCGAAATATCATGCCAATTGTTGCTCCATTGAATTCAAACCTTATTTTATATATGAAAAATCGTATACATCATACGAATATCGGAACCTCTAAATATTTATATTCGAAAAATCGAATAAAATCGGGCATTTGTCACAGGCTGTCTCTTCGCCGCCGGCCGAAGGGGAGCTTGGAGATCGGGTGGCTTCTGCTGCCCGCTATTTGCTCAACAAAGCGTCAATCGACGGTAAACGAACAAGGGCGACGCCGAGATCGCCTCCCGTACGCCGCCGCTGCTCGTGCTGTTCTAAAAGTGAGCTGAAACTATCTAATTAACAATCTCGCCTTCCTGCTTGACTATTGCGAGGCCGAATCGCTTGCGGCAGGTGCTTGACCGTCTTGGGCTTGGCCTTGCTCTCCACCTTGACCGCCTCGTCCCATGCCTCCGCCGAAGCCGCCGATCTTGATCGTTGCCGCTTCTTGCGTTCCTTCGGTCAGCCAGATCGTCAGCACATCGTCCGCCTTCAGGTCGGAGAGCGCGACGTCCGTCGTCGTCATCTCGTTGTTCTCGAACGAAGTCTTCTGAATGACGGTCGCGTCGGTCACCGTGATATCGACGGTCTCGTCGGTGAACATGTTGGCCATCCCGCCGCCTGGACGACCGCCGCCATTGCCTTTGTTGGCGCCATCGGGTGCTCCGCTCGGCATTTGTCCGTCCGCGGGAGGTTGTCCTCCGTTCGAGGAATCCGGCGCTCCGCTCGGCGGTTGAACGCCATCTCCGTTTTGCCCGCTTTGACCGCCTTGTCCTCCCTGTCCGCTTCTCATGCCGCCGCGCATCTGGCCGGGGTCGAAGCTCGACTTGTACACCGTAATCGTGTTGCCGTTGATGCTTTTGATCTTGCCCAGCATGTCCGCCGTATTCCCGTTAGCATCGACCATGCCTCCGCCAAAGCCGCCGCGATTGCCGCCTTGTCCCTGTCCGCCTTGAGCGCTGCCGTTGTCCGTCTGAGTCTGCGCGCCGCCCGCCGAAGCATGATCCGATTTCGATCCGCAGCCGGACAGCAAGGCGATCGCGAGCGCTCCCGTAAGCGCGAGATTCCACTTCTTGATCGACATAGATGAATCTTCCTCCTATTTTCTTGGCTAATACGGAAGGTATCATGCTTGTGTGAACGGACGATGAATGGCACCTTAGCGGAGGCTAAAAGTTTCTCAATAGAAAAAAAGGCTGCTTCACGTTCCGTTTGAACGGCGAAGAGGGCCGGCAGAAACAAGAAAACCCGCCTGCGCCGATCGCGCAGATGGGTAGACTCGTGCCAGCGGATAAGGGATGAACGGGCTTGGGTTGATGGCTTCGAACGATGAAGGGCTGCCGGCCTCTCTCTTTTAGAGAGAGAATCGGCCCAAGCGAAACGGCGATAGATCCCAGGAGGTGCTTCCGTTCAAAGCCAAGTCCGCCAACACTTCGCCTGCCGCGCTTGCGAATTTAAATCCGTGACCGGAGAATCCCCCAGCCACGATTACGTTCTTGTAATGCGGATGTCTGTCGATGATAAAGTGCTCATCCGGCGACATCTCGTATTTGCACGCCGCGCCGCGAAGCAGCTTGCCCGCCGCTCCGGGCAAATAGGTCTCCAGCGCCCGCCGCAAGTCTTCTTCATCTTCCGGGTAAGCTCCGAACGGAGCCATCGGCTTGCCCGGCTCCCATGGAACGCCGCCGTCATGGCGGCCGATCTTGACGCCGGCGCCGTCGATGCTCGGAAACCCATAGAAGCTGCCGTTCTTGGTGCCGATCGTAAAGCCGGGAAACACATCGCTATTAAACGACGATTCGGACGTCTCGAACCACCCGACGACTTTGCGCAACGGGCGAATCGGCAGGTTGACGAAAGGCCGCAGAGAATTGAACCAGGCGCCCGCGCTCAAGACGACTCGCTCGGCATAATAGCTTCCATCCTTCGTTTGTACGGTCACGCTGCTGTCTTTCTCCACCTTAAGGCCCGTGACGAAGGTGTTCGCCGCAAGCTTCGCGCCGGATCGCAACGCCTCCTGCTTGTAGGCGGCAACGCATCTCTCGCTGTATAAATATCCGGCATTCGGTTCGTACATTCCATGGAAGCTGTCCGGAACGCGCACGCCCGGCCAACGCTTGCGGATCTGTTCCCCTGTCAACCATTCCACCGCAACTCCTTGCCTCTGCGCATCGAATTGACGTTCGCGAAAGTTGTAAGCGTCGATATCCGCCATGTTGAGAACGCCAGCTCTATCCAGAAGTCTCAGCCCCGTGGCTTCCTCCAATTGTCGCCACTTCTCATCCGCTCTAAGGACCAGGCTGACATAAGCGGGACCGCCGCTATAGGCATGGCGAATCAGCCTCGGCTCGCCATGATGGCTCCCTTCTCCATGCGGCGGGTCGAATGCGTCGATCAGCAGCGTCTCCGCGCCTCTTCGGGCCAATTCGTAACCCGCGCTCATCCCCATCGAACCGGCGCCAACCACGATGACATCGTATTTTTTCGTTAATGGACTCATCTCGTATTCCCGCTCCTTTACTTCATCCCGCTTAAAGCAATCCCTTGAATAATTCGTTTCTGGAAAATCAAGAAGACAACGATCAGCGGAAGGACGGAGACCGTGGCGGCCGTCATGATCAGGATCCATCCGCTATTGTCCTTCAGCTCGCTGGAGAAATAAACCATGCCGACTGGAAGCGTGTATTTGTTCTCAGTCTGCAGCACGATGAAGGGCCAGATGAACTGATTCCAGCTTGAGATGAAGCTTAGGATAGCGAGTGTCGCCAAGGCTGGCTTCATGAGAGGAACGGCGATGGAAGAGAACACTCTCCACTCGTTTAACCCATCGATGCGCGCCGCGTCCAGAAGCTCCGAAGGGAGCGACTCCATGAACTGCCGCATGAGGAATATCCCGAACGCGGAGATCAGACCCGGCAGCAGCAGGCCGGCGTACGTATCCGACAGCCCTAGCTTCGAGGCCAGCAAGTACCAGGGAATGATAAGCATCTCGGTGGGGACCATCAGCGTGCTTATAATAACGACGAAGATGACCGTTCTCCCGGGAAAAACGAATTTAGCAAGCACATAGCCCACGATCGTATCGAATACCAACACCGACACCGTCGTGGAGACAGCCACGACCGCCGTGTTTGCAATCCATCGCCCGAATGGAGCCTTGACGAACAAATCTCCGTAATTGCTCCAGGTCGCGGGCGATGGAATCAGGCTCAGATCGAACAGATCCTTGGGCTCCTTGAACGAGGAGGCCGCCATCCACAGGAATGGGAACAGAGTCACGGCGACCCCCGCGAACAATAGCAGATAAAGAAGAAACGACCTGGACCCGTTAACCAAGGATTTCCCGCTCATCCAGCCAGAGAGATTTCGGGATTGGCCCGGGTTCGGGTTCGAATTCGGGTTCGGGTTCGGGTTCATACGGTTCCTCCTGTCAGTAGTCGATTTTGCGATTAAGAATTTTGAGCTGGAGCAGCGTGAACGCCAGAATGAGAACGAACAGGACGACGGTGGCTGCCGAAGCGCTTCCCATGTCGAAGCTCTTGAACGCTAGCTTGTAGATATGATAGACGAGCGTTCGAGTCGAGTTAAGCGGGCCTCCGTCCTGGGTCATGCTGACGATATGCGCGAAGGACTGAAGATACGAGATGCCGGCGATGACGGCCGAGAACAGAATGATGGGATTGAGAAGAGGCACCGTGATGTGTCGGAATCGTCGCCAGGCATTCGCTCCGTCAATATGGGCGGCTTCGTGGTACATCTTCGGAATCCCCTCCAGCCCCGTCAAGAAAATCAGCATCTGGAAACCGACGCTCTGCCAGATCATCGAAAGGGCAACGACAAACGGGGCTTGATCGGGAGACTGCAGAAATGGCTGCGCGGGTAAGCCTAAGCTGAGAAGCTGGCCGTTGATCCATCCGTTAGGCATGAGCAGCCAGCGGAACACCCAGCTCACCGCGACGATGCTCGTGATATACGGGATAAAGTAGACCGTTCGGAAGAAGCCTCGCAGCCGCTTCACGTTCTGCAGCATCAGGGCGACGGCGAGACCGGCGGCCAGTTGGCCGGGAATGCCCACTGCGACGTATAGGAACGTATTCGTCAGCGACTTGCGGAACGCCTCGTCCTTGAACAGGCCGGAGAAGTTGGCCCAACCGACGAAGGGCTTCTCCGGAGAGAGCACATCCCATTCTCGGAAGCTTATATTGAAGGAGTACAGAATCGGAACGAGCCGGGTAAGAAGAAAATACAGCAGCGGTATGCCTAGCATCAGATAGATAAAAAGATATCGTTGCGAACGGTAGTTCAAGCGAAACGACAGCGGCTTGCGCCCTGCTTCCGCCCGGCGCCGGGTCTCGTTCGAGATCATTCGGTCACCCCTCCTTATTCATAGGCAAGCGGGCGCCGGATCACGCCCGGCGCCCCCTCTACCCCGTTACTTCTTATCTGCTTTAGCCCAGTAGTCGTCGTACAGCTTCTGAGTCTTGGCCACGAGGTCCTTAAACGCCGTCTCGACAGGTACCTTGTTGAGAAGGACCTCATTCGTCGCGTCGACGAACAGCGTCCGCTCGCCGGTCTCGTCGATGAAGAAGTGAGCCTTGCTGTTGTCGAGCTGACGGATGAATGGCCCGAGCTTCTCATCGTTCAGGTATTTATCTTGAGTCGCGACCTCTTTCTGAGCAGGAAGCTCGCCGACCTTATCCACCCACTGCTCCTGAACTTCTTTGCTTGTCAGGAATTGCAGGAACTTGATCGAGGCGTCCAGCTTAGCCCCGGTTACGCCTGCCGGAATCGCGTTCGCCCAGAACGAGGACGGCGCCGATTTGCTCTTATAGGACGGCAGCTGAGCGACGCCGTAATTCAAGTCGGGAGCGTCCGCCTTCAAGGATCCGAGACGGAACGAACCGTCGATGTTGATAGCCGCGTGCCCCGTTTTAAAGGCGGTGACGTCGTCCGTGAAGACGCCCGTAGTCCCGACCTTATGTTTGACCGCGAAGTCGATCAGGTATTGGAACGCCTCCAGGCCTGCCGGCGTGTCCGCCCACAGAATCTTGCGGCGGTCATCGCTGAGGTCTTGGCCGCCTGCCTGAGGCAGCAGCCCGTCGCGGTACCAGTGGTGAAGCTGCGCTCCCGGCTCCCATGCTAGGCCCTCGACGACGAATTGATCGTTAGAATCCTTCTCCGTCAGCTTCAGGCTATCCTCGACCAGTTCCTCCCACGTCGTTGGAGGCTCTGCGATTTTCGCCTTCGCGAACAGATCCTTATTGTAGAACAAAGCAAGCGTGCGCACGGCGGTCGGAATCGCCCAATAGGTACCGTCGATCTTGGCCGCATCCACAAGCGGATAATACTTGCTCTCGATCTCGTTCGCCGGGAAGGCGGATTCGGGAAGCGGCTGCAGGAAACCGGAGGAGACATACTTCGGCAGCCAGCCATAATACAGATTGATGACGTCAGGCCCCTTGCCGGCCGGAACGAGCGTCGCGACCTTCTCGTTATATTGATCGTACGGGAAGTTCGTCTGCTTAACCTTGATGTTCGGGTTCTGCGCCTCGAATTGCTCGATCAGTTCGTCGATGAGCGCGACCTTGGACGGGTACTCGTACTGCCAGTATTCGATTGTCACTTTCTCCTGAGAGTCGCCGCCGGCCGCGGCGGAAGCGGACGGCGAGGCTGAGGCACCGCTTGGGGGAGCGGACGACGGTGCGGCCGCGGAATTGTTCGTGTTGTTCCCTCCGCAGGCGGTTAGCAGCAAAGATGCGGCTGCGAGCAGAGACAATGGCTTGGCAATTTTAATGATCGGGTTCATGTACGAGTCAGCTCCTTGGATTCGATTAGCGGGCTGGATGGCTCCAGCCGAAGCAGCTTTCTTGCATTGTTGCCGAAGATCGATTCGATCTCATGATCGGAGAAGCGAAGGTCGCGGACGACGCGGATTTGATCCTGTAAGTAGCGATAGTTATAACCTCTAGGAAAGCTGATCGAATCGGTGCCGAAGATAATTCGCTCCGGTCCGATCAGCTCGTATGTCTTCCTAAACAACGTTTCGAGCGTCAACTCGTATGGCATCCAGCGGATCCATTGATTAGAGCCTGAGGTGTCGACGTAGACGTTCGGACAGCTCCAGCACAGATGGAGCAGCTCCTGGAAGTAGCCGCAGCCGAAATGCGGAATGATGATCGGGATATCGGGATATCGGCGCGCTACGTTGAAGATCGCCAGCGGGCTGATGTTCGGATGCGAGACGATTCCCCCCGCGTGTCCCAGCAGGCCGAAGTGGATGAGGAGAGGCAAGCCTCGTTCGGAGAGCAGTTCCCACACCGGCGTGAGCGATTCGTCGTCGAACGAGACAGGCGTGAACGGACCGAACAGCTTGTAGCCTCGAAGACCGAGATCTTCAACGGCGCGCTTCAGTTCTGCCGCGGCGTCGGGCCGTTCGATCGGATGGGAAGCGAATCCGGTAAATCGATCCGGATAAGCCTCAATCTGCTTCGCAAGTTCGTCGTTCGTCCAGCCTGTCAGGAAGTTAAGTCCCCCGATCCCATACCGGTCGAGTTCGTCCTTCCACCGTTCGACGAGCGGCCTTCCTGCTTGTTCGGGATCGGGCTCCTCTGTCCTTAGATCCCAGGTCAGGCGCATTCGTTCCGAGCGTTCGCCGCCGTATTGGGTAATTCGGTCGTGCTTCTCGAATGATTTCGGATAGTTGTATGGCAAATGTCCGTGAATGTCGAACACCTTGAAGCCAGCTCTAAACACCGTTCCTTCCTCCTTTAAATCGTTAATCCGCGGCTTCCCCTGCGGGATGATCCGAGCGGCGAAGCCGCTCGATTAGAATTCGATCCAGCATCTTGAGCCTGGAATCCAACGAATCTCTCGTTCGTTCGGCCCATTCTTCCGCTAGCTTGCGGGAGGAAGCTTGCACGGCGAGCGCCCTTCTCAGCTCTTCCGGGCTAGGCCCTCCGGGGACGGAACGAATCCGGACGAAGTGTTCCGGATCAAGAGCCAGCCTCAGCTCTTCGGCAGTCAGCGACAACTCCCTGCCGATTATGCTCTTCGCGGCTTCATCAAGTCCTTCTACCGTCAGCTCCCTCACCGAGCGTCCTGAGGCAACCGCCGCACGAACGAATTCAGCTACGATAGAATGCGCCGTGCGGAACCCGAGTCCTTCTTTGCGCACCAGCGTATCGGCTAGCTCGGTGACGGTCGCGAAGCTCGCCTCAGCCCTTCGCCGCAAGACGTCCTTGTCGACCTCGAGCGTTTCGATGATTCGGGTTAGAAGCCTATACGTCGATTCAAGCGTGCGCAGACTTCGCCAGACGTAGGGCTGAAGATCGTCCTCCGTATCGACGATATCCCCGAACGGCGTGTTGTGAACCATCGTCAGCGCCGTGTTGGCGTCACCGACGCAGCTCGACAGCAGCGAGCGCACGTGCTCCACCGACACCGGATTTCGCTTCTGCGGCATAATCGAGCTGATCTGCACATAAGGAGCGGCTACCGTGACGGCGGCGAATTCCTGCGTGCCCCAGAGCAGCAGCTCCTGGACGAAGCGGCCGAGATTGACGGCGGCGAGCGAGGCGGACGAGGCAATCTCAAGAATGTAATCCGCCCCGCTGACCGCGTCATACGCATTCGCTATCGTCTCGTCGAATCCAAGAAGCGCAGCCGTTCGCTCCCGGCTGATCGCGAAGCCTGTCGTGGTAAGCGCGGCAGCGCCCAAGCTGCTGCGGTTGCAGTTGGCGAAGGCAGCCCGCAGACGCCGAACGTCCCGGGATAGCGAATCCGATACCGCTGCCATATAATGTCCGACGGTCGTCGGCTGAGCCTGCTGCGTATGCGTGTAGCCGATCATCAGCGTCTCGGCATGATCTTCCGCGAAGTCAATCAGTCGCGCCTGCAGTTCTAGCGCAGAATCGATGAGAGCCAACACTTTGTCCCGCAGGACGAAGCGGTAGATGGCGATCCCCATGTCGTTGCGGCTGCGCGCAAGATGCAGATGGCCTGTCGCCTCACCTCCTAGCAGGGCTAGTTCATGCTCCACCTCGAAGAATAGATCCTCAAACTCCCCCGTATATTGGCCGTTCTCCAGTTTCTTCAGATCGAGACCTTGAAGCGCCTTCGCAACGATCGCAGCATCTTGGGCGCTTACGAGCCGCTGTTCTTCGAGCATGATAAGGTGCGCCTTGCTAATAGCGATCATTGGACCAAGCAACTCTTTCCGAGCCTGTTCGTACGCCGGTTCGAGTACGACCTCCGCGTAAGTTCTGCCGGGGAAGACGTCTCCCTCCTCCCGCCGTCGATTTCGCGCATTCCCCATCGTTCTTCGCTCCAATCCTGCATCATCTTGCTGACCCCAATAGATAAGCGCGAAACAAAAAGAGACCATTCTCCGGTAAAGGATTTGGTCTCCAGTTATCTGGTAGATGCCAGCGTTATTCCGATAATTCCTACATGTTAGGTTTCTTTTATCACATCCTAGCACCGGTTCTCTCCCGGCGTCAATCTTTCCCATTATCGAAAATTGCTATTGCAAGATTTACAAGTTCTATATGCAATTAAATGCTGACGATCTTCATCATCAATCTAAGATTAAAAGCTGGATCGGTGACAGAGATGGAATCGGGGTTGGGGAAGCCTAGGCGGCAAACGACCACGGACATGTAAAAAACGGCGCCGGGATCGCTCCCGACGCCGCTCTGCTTCTATTCGTTAAATCGCGCTTGGCACGCTCGGATGAACGCCGCCCGCGAACTGGCTGTTGTACAGATCGGAGTAGAAGCCGCCTTGCGCCAGCAGCTCTTCATGCGTACCCTGCTCGATGACCGCGCCTTTGTCCATGACCAGGATCAGGTCGGCATCGCGGATCGTCGACAGCCGGTGGGCGATAACGAAGCTCGTGCGGCCTTCCATCAACCGGTTCATCGCCTGCTGGATGTGGATCTCGGTGCGCGTATCGACGCTGCTCGTCGCCTCGTCCAGGATCAGGATGGCCGGGTCGGCCAGAATCGCCCGGGCGATCGTCAGCAGCTGCTTCTGCCCTTGGGAGATGTTCGACGCCTCTTCGTTAAGCACCGTCTCGTACCCGTCCGGCAGCGTCCGGATGAAGTGGTCGGCGTATGCGGCGCGGGCCGCTTGCACGACTTCCTCTTCCGTCGCTCCTTCGCGCCCGTACGCGATGTTGTCCTTGATCGTGCCGTTGAACAGCCAAGTGTCCTGAAGCACCATGCCGAACAAGCTGCGCAGATCGCCTCTCTTCAGTTCGGTGATGTCCTTGCCGTCGATCGCGATCGAACCGCCGTTCACTTCGTAGAACCTCATGAGCAGATTGACGAGCGTCGTCTTGCCGGCGCCGGTCGGACCGACGATCGCAACCGTCTGCCCGCTCCGGACGTCGATGTTCAGATTCTCGATCAGCGGCTCGTCATTCTTGTAGCTGAAGCGAACGCCAGACAAGCGGACATCCCCGTGAACGTCGGAAGACTTGAGCCGGCCTTGCTTCTCCGGCACTTCCTCCGTCTCGTCCAGAAGCTCGAACACCCGCTCCGCGGAAGCGATCGTCGACTGGATGATGTTCGCGATGTTCGCCGTCTGGGTGATCGGCATCGTGAATTGTCTCGCGTACTGAATGAAGGCTTGAATGTCGCCGACGGAGATCGATTGGCGCGTGACGAGAATCCCGCCGACTACGCTGATCGCGACGTAGCCGATATTGCCGATGAAGCTCATGAGCGGCATGATGATGCCCGAGACGAACTGGGCTCTCCAGCCGGCATGATACAGTCTCTCGTTGATCGCTTCGAACTTCGCCTTCGAATTCTCTTCTTGCCCGAACGCCTTCACGATCGCGTGTCCGGTATACATCTCTTCGACGTGACCGTTCAATTGACCAAGCTCGGCTTGCTGATTCTTGAAGTAGCCCTGGGACTTGGACGCGATGGATTTGATCACCAGGAAGCTGAGCGGCAGCGTCAGGACGAGAATCAACGTGAGCAGCGGGCTGATCGTCAGCATCATAACGATGATCCCGATCAGCATGACGACCGACGTGATCATCTGGGTCAAGCTCTGCTGCAGCGTGTTCGCGATGTTGTCGACGTCGTTCACGACACGGCTCAGGATCTCCCCGTGCGTCTTCGTATCGAAGTACTTCAGCGGCAGCCTGGAGAGCTTCGCGTTCACTTCGTTCCTCAAGTGATAGACGGTTCGTTGGGCGACGCCGGCCATCAGGAATTGCTGAAGGTAGCTGAACGCCGAGCTGATCACGTATAATCCCGCCAGCAGAACGACGATCTGCCAGATTCCGGCGAAGTCGATGCTCTTGTGATGGAAGATTCCATCGAAGAGCTTATCGGTGGCTTGGCCTAGGATTTTCGGGCTGAGAATCGAGAAAACCGTGCTCAAAATCGCTGTGAAAAGAACGGCCAGAAGCTTAAGACGGTACGGACGGAGATAGCCCAGCAAGCGGCGGAACGAGCCCTTGAAGTTCTTCGCCTTCTGTCCGGGCATCATCATTCCGTGCGGACCGCCGCCGAACCCAGGTCCTCCTGGCCCTCTACCTGGACCCCCCGGACCTCTGCCGCGCCCGCCGCCCGGAGGCTGCCTGTCATGGTTGCTCATGCGATCTCCTCCTCGGACAGCTGCGAAGCGACGATCTCCCGATAAACCTCGCAAGTATTCAGTAACTCCTTATGCTTGCCGATGCCGACGATTCGGCCTTCGTCCAGAACGACAATCCGGTCCGCGTCCATGATGGTGCTGACCCGCTGGGCGACGATGACCACGGCGGCCTCCGTCGTCTCTCCCCGAAGCGCGGCGCGCAGCTTGGCGTCGGTCTTGTAGTCCAGCGCCGAGAAGCTGTCGTCGAACAGGTAGATATCCGGCTTGCGTACGAGCGCCCGCGCGATCGAGATCCGCTGCTTCTGGCCGCCGGACACGTTGAGGCCGCCTTGGGCGATCGGCGATCCGAAGCCTTCCTGCATCTCGTCGATGAAGCTCGTCGCTTGCGCGATCTGGGCCGCATGGCGGACCTCCTCGTCGGTGGCGTCCTCCCGGCCGAAGCGGATATTGTCGGCGATCGTTCCCGTGAACAGTACCGCCTTCTGGGGAACCAGTCCGATCTTGGCGCGGAGCTGCTCCTGCGTATAAGCCCTCACGTCGATCCCGTCGATCCGCACGCTTCCCGAATCCACGTCGTAGAACCGGGGAATCAAGTTGATGATCGACGACTTGCCGGAGCCCGTGCCCCCGATGATCGCGGTCACTTCTCCCGGAAGCGCCTTGAACGAGAGGCCGCTGAGCGCCGGCTGCTCGGCTCCCGGGTAGCTGAACGTCACGTCGTCGAACTCGATGACGCCGCGCTCGCCTTGGGCACTGCCAGTGTCCCCCGAAGCCTCTCCCGACGGCTCTTCCCTATCGCGAATCGCCGCTTCCTGAAGCAGCACGGCGTTGATGCGCACCGCGGAAGCGGAAGCTCGCGGCACCATTACGAACATCATGGACAGCATGAGCATCGAGAACATGATCTGCATGCCGTATTGGAGGAAGGCCATCAGATCGCCGACCTGCATATGGCCGTGGCTGACGCGGATCCCGCCGAACCAGATGATAGCAAGAGACGCGAAGTTCATGATGAGCATCATCATCGGCATGAGGAACGCCATGATCTGATTCACCTTGATCGACGTCCCGGTCAGTTCCTCGTTCGCCGCCTCGAACCTTTTCTTCTCGTGCTCCAGCCGGTTGAACGAGCGAATGACCCGAATCCCGGTCAAGCCTTCGCGCAGCACCAGGTTCAACTTGTCCAGCCGGGCTTGGATCGTCCGGAAGAGCGGAAGCCCTTGGCGCGCGATCAAGAAGATCGTCAACGCCAGGACCGGGATCGCGACCGCCAGCACGAGCGTCAGCTTGGCATCCTTGGAGAAGGCCATGATCAAGCCGCCGATGCACATCATCGGAGCCATGATCATCAGGCGCATCATCATGATCAGAACCTGCTGCACCTGGGTGATGTCATTGGTCGTTCTCGTAATGAGCGAAGCCGTGCTGAGCTTGTCGAACTCCTGAAGCGAGAAGTTCTCCACATGGCCGAACACCTTGCCGCGCAGAATCCTGCCGTAGCCGGCCGAGATTCGCGACGAATAGTAGCTTGCCAGGATCGAGAAGGCCGTGCCTCCCAGCGTCACGATCAGCATGAATCCGCCGATTTTCCAAATGTAGCCGTGATCGCCCGTAACGACGCCCTTGTTCACGATGTCGGCCATCAAGGTCGGCAGGTACAGTTCCGATAAGGACTGCAGCAGAACCAGCACCATGACCAGAGCGACGCCCCAGCGGTAAGGCTTTAAGAAACGAAACAGCTTTAGCAACCCGATCACTCTCCATCTTGTCGATCCTCTAGTTCTCAAAAAACTAAAATAACCCGTAAATATGAACTCAATATGAACTGGCCATGCTTACTTCTCCTTGATTGTACTGCAATCCTGCGCAAAAGAAAAAAGCCGAACCCTGCCCTATTCAGCAAAGTTCGGCCTATCTTCTCCCGCTTTACAGATGCTCCAGCACCTTATCGATCAAGCCGTATTCGAGCGCCTCTTCCGCCGTCATGTAGTTATCGCGGTCCATGTCTTTCTCAAGCTTCTCGAGCGGCTGGCCGGTCCGTTCGGAGTAGATCTTGTTGAGCTTGTCGCGCGTCCTGAGAATATGCTTGGCTCGGATGGCGATGTCGCTGGCTTGCCCTTGGGCGCCGCCTAGCGGCTGATGGATCATGACCTCGCTGTTCGGCAGCGCGTACCGCTTGCCCTTCGCCCCCGCCATCAGGAGGAAGGAAGCCGCCGAAGCCGCCAGCCCGACGCAGATCGTGGACACCTCCGGCTTGATGAACTGCATCGTGTCGTAGATCGCGAAGGCGGACGATACCGAGCCTCCCGGCGATTGAATATAGAGGCTGATGTCCTTCTCCGGATCGTCCGCTGCCAGGAAGAGCAGCTGGGCGATGACGGCGTTGGCGACGGTGTCGTCGATGGCGGTCCCCAGGAAAATAATGCGGTCTTTGAGCAGGCGGGAGTAGATGTCGTAGGATCTCTCCCCGCGATTCGATTGTTCGACTACGTAAGGCACGAAACTCATGGTTCAGCCCCTCCACTTCATGTTCGGATGAATTACGCCGCGCAGCGAAGCGCCGCGGTCGGCCCGTTGCCAAGCTTGCTCCTTACCGGCGCGGCTTGCCCGAAGCCGGATGTGTAGACGCGAAGGAGCGGCGCTTCGGCGCCATCTTGCTCGCCAAGCGGAATCACGGTGAACGTCGATTCTCCTTGACGGGAGAAAGGGTTCGTTCGAGTCTTCGACTCCCAGATCACGATGTTCTCCTTGGCAGGCGACTCCGCCGCTTTGCTTGGAGCCTTCTTGTCTTGTTCGTCTTTGTTCTCTATCGCGAGCTCGTTCATCTCTTGCCGCCTCCTTGCTCCAATTGGGGATACACGGCGAGAATGGCCTTGAATCCGCCTTCCGCCGAGCCTTGCGCTTGGTACTTCCGCACGACGGTTCGGACCGCGTCCGCATAATCGGCGAGGAATCTCTCCCTCGTCCGCTCGTCCGGCAGATGAAGATCCGTCTCCAGCACCGCGCTGGGAACTTCTCCTTCCTCGTCGGACACCTCCATCAGCCGGAGCGCGTCCGTGCGGATTCGCTCGGATACGTTCACCAGCTGCCGGAGGGCACCTTGGTCCTTCATCCGCTGCGTCAGATCCTCCGACCATCCGAAGGAATCCGGAATGACGTAGGAACGGGCGACCGCCCGGTAGAGCACTTCGATCAGGTTCTTCACCTGACGGGAGCCGCAGCGCCGAATGAGTCCCACCTTCTCCAAGCTCTTCAGATGGTAATTCAGCTTCTGCGCCTTCTCGTTCATCTGCCTGCCCAGCTCGGAAGCGGAAGCCGGCTCGGCAAGCAGTTGAAGAATCTCCGCGCGCATCGGATTGAGCAGCGCAAGCGCCTGCTCCGGATTCTCCAGCCGATAAACGTCTGCGATCGGGTCTAATGGATTCATCTTGCTCATCACCATAAAAATTAATTTTTACGTAAACTCATTTTATTGCGATGTAGATCGAAAGTCAAGGGGCATCGCGAACGTCTCCCGCCCATTTGTTCTTCCTGCGATCCTGACGTAAAATAGAAGCGTTGATCTATCCTGTCTACAGAAGGAGGAACCTACGCGTTGTTATATGTCGATAATGGCAATGGGCACGACCCCTCTCTCAATCTGGCGCTGGAAGAATATATTTTACGAAAGCTTCCTGCCGAGAACGATTACCTTCTTTTCTACATTAACGAGCCTTCCATCATCATCGGCAAGAATCAGAATACGGCCGAGGAAGTCAACTCCGAATATTTGCAGGAGAACGGAATCCATGTCGTTCGCCGGCTGAGCGGCGGCGGCGCGGTCTATCACGATCTCGGCAACCTGAACTTCAGCTTCATTACCCGGGACGACGGCCAGTCGTTCCATAATTTCCGGAAGTTCACCGAGCCGGTCGTCAAAGCTCTCAACAGGCTCGGCGTCGATGCGGAGCTGAGCGGGCGCAACGACCTGCAGGTCGGCGAGCGCAAGATCTCCGGCAATGCGCAGTTCTCCACTCGCGGCCGCATGTTCAGCCACGGCACGCTGCTCTTCGATTCCCGCATGGAGAATGTCGCCGCCGCGCTCAAGGTCAATCCGATCAAGTTCGAATCGAAGGCGACGAAGTCCGTACGAAGCCGCGTCGCGAACATCTCCGAATTCCTGAAGGAACCGATGACGATCGACGCGTTCAAGCAGTTCGTGCTCGAATCGATCTTCGAAGGCCAGCCGATTCAGCGTTATGAGCTGACGGAAGCGGATTGGGACGCGGTCCGCCAGCTCGCGGACGAGCGATATCGCAGCTGGAACTGGAATTACGGCCAATCCCCTGCTTTCAACGTCCAGAACGTGAAGAAGCTGGCTGCCGGCCTATTCGACGTCCGGCTGGAAGTCGTCAAAGGCGAGATCCGCGGAGCCGCCGTCTTCGGGGACTTCTTCGGGCGCGGAGAAGTGTCGGAAGTGACGGACAAGCTGATCGGAGTCCGCTACGACCGGGAATCCATCGAACGGGCGCTCGAAGGCGTCGATCTTCCTTTCTACTTCGGTCCCGTCGAGAAGGATGAATGGTTCTCTCTGCTTATCTAACCAAATTGATTTACATATGAGGAGGAGATTCGAATGAGTCTGACCATCGGAAGCACGACAACGCTGAATAACGGCGTGCAAATGCCTTGGCTGGGCCTTGGTGTCTGGAAAGTAACGGCGGAGGGCGAAGCGCGCCGCGCGATTCATGCCGCCATCGAAGCCGGCTATCGCAGCATCGATACCGCCAAGATCTACAAGAACGAAGCCGACGTCGGCGAAGCGATCCGGACCGCCGGCATCTCCCGCGACGAGCTGTTCGTCACGACGAAGATCTGGAACGAAGATCAAGGCTACGAGAGGGCGCTGGCCGCGTTCGAAGAGAGCCGCAAGCGTCTGGGACTGGACGTCATCGACCTGCTCCTCATCCACTGGCCGGGCGTCGATAAGTTCGTCGACACCTGGAGAGCGCTCGAGAAGCTGCACAAGGACGGCTACGTCCGGGCGATCGGAGTCAGCAACTTCAAGATTCACCACTTGGAGAAGCTGGCCCAATCGAGCGACATCGTGCCTGCGGTTAACCAGGTGGAATACCATCCGCTGCTGACGCAGAAGGAGCTTCTCGACTACGCGAAGAAGAAGGGCATCCAGTTGGAAGCGTGGAGCCCGCTCATGCAGGGCAACCTCGATCAGCCCGCGCTGCAGGACATCGCCCGGAAGTACGGCAAGACCGTCGCTCAGGTCATCCTGCGCTGGGACATCCAGAGCGGCGTCGTCACCATCCCGAAGTCCGTCACGCCTTCCCGCATCGCCGAGAACGGCAACCTGTTCGACTTCGAGCTGTCGGCCGAGGATATGGCGAAGATCGACGGCTTGAACGAAGACCGGCGCTTCGGCTCGGACCCGGATAAGGTTCTGTTCTAACCGGCAACAAGAAAAGGGGATGTCCCTCCGTCGCGACGACGGTGAGGACATCCCCTTTCTTGGTCTTACCCTTTCTCTGTCTTACCCGAGGGCCGACTTCATGAATCCGCGGAATCTCGTTACCGCAATCAGCACGCAGCCGACGGCGAAAGCCGCGAGCACCGCCAGCGACGGGAGGATGCCGGCGATGTGGTCGCCGCGCACCATAATGTCCTGGAACGCCGTCTGCGCCCAATACTGCGGGGTAAAATGGCTGACCGTCTGCATCGTCTTGGACATGTATTCCACCGGGAACCACAGGCCGCCGATGACCGCGCCGCCCATCGAGATAAGCTGCACGAACGCCATGCCTTGGTTCTCGCTGCGCACGACCATGGCCAGCGCCAGCCCGATCCCCGTTCCGCATAGAGCAAGCATGACCACCAGCGCGATGACGGCTTCCGGATCGCCAAGCTGCACATCGTAGGCGTAGTGGCCGAACGTCAGCAGCACCGCGCACTGTACGATCGATACGCCTACGTAAGCAAGCCACATGCCCAGAAGGTAAGTAATCGGGCTCATTCGGGTCGTGCGGAGACGGGCGGTCATGCCGGACGTCTTGTCGTTGACGAACCTTCGGATCATCGAGATCATGACATAGAAGACGAACATGACGGTGTACCCCGGAACGACTTGGGTAACCGTGTTGCCCCCCGTCGCATTCTGCGGCTTATCTTCGATCCGCAGCGGAGACTCCATCGCTTGCGCGCGCGCCTTGTCGCTTGCGCCCGCCGCCTTCAACGCGGCATCGATCCGCTGTTCGCGATAATCCCCGGCGACGTTCTCGAGCGAAGACCGCAGGCCGGCCGCCGAATCCGAAGCGCCGTCGCTGTACAGCTCGATCGACGCCTTGCCGTCCCCGGAAGAAGCCAGGGCACCGTCGAACCCTTGCGGAATCACGAGCAGGGCGCTCAGCTTGCCGTCGCGAATGCGGGACAGTTGATCATCCAGCGTTCCGGCGTCCTTCTCCTCCAGCTTGTAGCCGCCCTTCTCGCTTAAGGAGGCAAGGAACGATGCGGAAGCGGCCGTATGATCCCTGTCGATATAGGTAATCGTCTGCTGCGAGTTGCCAAGCTGGCCGATGACCGAGCCGAACAGCACGATAAACAGGACGGGCATGAGCAGCAGCCAGAAGAACGTCCCTTTCTCTTTGAGCAGCAGCTTCCATTCTTTCACCGCGATACTTAGCACCATGGCTATTTTTCCCCTTCCCTATCGATCCTCAATTGTCTCTTAAAGTCGTTCCGGTAAGAGTCAAGAAAACATCCTCCAGCGAAGGCCGAACGATCTCCAGCTGCTTGACTCTAAGCGAATTCGTCTTGCAAGCTTCCGCCCATGCGGCAAGCGCGTCCAGCGGGGACTCCGTCTCGAGCAGCCAGCCTTTGTCCTTCGCCGCGGCTTTCCCGTACAGGTCGATCGACGGAGGCCTCTGCTCTCCCTGAAGCTCTAGATAGACCGCCCGCGTGCCGTGCTTCTCGAGCACCTCTCCGAGGGAGCCTCCCGTGATCACGAGGCCGTTGTCTACGATCGCGAGATGATCGCACAAGCTCTCGACTTCTTCCATGTAGTGCGTGCTGTATAGAATCGTGACGCCGTTCTTCTGCAAATCTCGGATCATCTCGAAGATATGATTGCGGGATTGAGGATCGATGCCCACCGTCGGTTCATCCATAATCAGCAGCTTAGGGCGATGCAGCAGCGCGGCCGCGATGTTCACTCGCCGCTTCATCCCGCCGGAGAACGTCTCCACCGCGTCCTTCGCCCGATCGGCGAGCCCCACCTGCTCCAGCACCTCGCCGATTCGGCGCTTTAACTCTTTGCCCTTAACACCGTACATCTCTCCGAAGAAAATCAGGTTATCGTTAGCGGACAGCTTCTCGTACAGCGTGATGGATTGGGGAACGTAGCCGACCTTCACCTTCGTTTCCTCCGCGCTCGACCGTTGATCCTTGCCGAAGATCCGGACCGTGCCGCGGTCTGCCTCCAGCAGGCCGGACAAGATTTTCATCGTCGTCGACTTGCCCGCCCCGTTCGGCCCGAGAAGGCCGAAGCAGCTCCCCTCTTGCACGCCAAAGGTTATGTTCTTCAAAGCCGCTTTGCTTCCGTAGGACTTGGACAGTCCGCCAACCTCGATGGCATAGCTCATGTTCGAACTCCTTCCGTCCGTTACAGGACTAAATGTTTCTTGCAAATGCCGACGGCGCCTGCGAAAATCAGACCGGCGAAGATCCATGCAACCGGGAGGGAAAGCCATACCCAAGCCGCCGAATGGCCGTCGAATAAATTCAACGAACCGTCCGTTTGGCTGCCGACCGCCCCGTTGACCCAATTAAACAGGTTCCCGAGCAGCCCGAATGCGATCCAGACCAACGGCTTTAACATCTTAAGCTTGGACTTGCCCATCGCCGCCATCATAAGACCCAAGGCCAGCATGAAAGGCGAAGAGATCAAGAGGAGCAGGAAGTATTCGCTCTCTTGGGTCACGAAGCGCCGTAAGAGGTCGATGCTCAACCCGTGCAGCAAGACGTCATAGGCCTCGAATACCGCTAACGCGACGAAGAAAAGAACGGCAATCGCAAGGGATTGCGCGAGCGAGGCCGCGAATTTGGCGAGAAGCAGCTTGGAACGGGAGTAAGGCAGCGTGAGCCACCATCCCAGCGTTCCGTCCGACCATTCCCGCTTCAACGCCCGGAATGCGATCATGCAGAAGAAGAACGGAAAAGCGAAGCAAGCGAACAGCAGATAATCCGACTTGAATTGATCCGTCCCGCCCCATATCGTCAGCGCGACCAGCGCCAGAATGGTCAAGCCGGCCAGATACATCCAATACCAGCTTCTTAACGTCCATCTTCGGGTGACAAGCCGCAGCTCGTGCCTAAGCAAAAAAGAGAATTGGCCGATATCCATCTATCCCTACTCCTCCTATGCGTAAATCCCTATGCGTAAATCCGACGGTAGATGTCTTGCATGGAGCCGCGCTCCGAACGGAGCTCCTCGACTTCGCCTGCCAAGGCTACCCTTCCTTCATGGACGAATACGGCATGATCGAACAGGCTTTCGGTCTCCGCAATCTCGTGCGTGCAGATGAGCACGGTCTGCCGTCTGACCGAGAAGGAATCGATCAACGCGGCGACGATCTTCTCCCTCGACAGCAAGTCGATTCCGGAGAACGGCTCGTCGAGGACAAGAAGGGGCACATCCCGCGCCAGGCACAAGGCGAGCATCAATCGGGCCTCCTGCCCCTTGGACATCCCTTCCGTCTCCATATCCGCCTCCAATCCTAGCGAGCCGACGATCTCCCGCGCCTCATCCTTCCGGAAGCTCGGAAGCAGACGGGATCCCCATTCGATCGCCGTCTCGACGGTATGTCCCTGGTACCAACGGGCGCGGTCCGGCAAATAGGAGATCAAGCGGTTCGTCTCCCAAGAAGGCTTGCGGCCGAGGACCGTCAACGTTCCCTCGTCCGGAACGACCAGCCCCGTCAGCATTCTCATAAAGGTCGACTTCCCCGCCCCGTTCGGGCCGAGAATAGCCGTGATCGCGTTCTCCGGCACTTCGATATCGAATCGGTCAAGCGCCCGCCGCTTGCCGTACTTCTTGCAGATTCCCGCTCCGCTGATCGCGTTCATCGGACTTCCCCTCCCTTCGCTCTAAGGATGCTCGCGATATCCGACGCGGTAAATCCGAGGCTGCTCATTCGTCCGAGAAATTCGTCGACCGCTTCCTCGGCCAGCCGATGGCGGATATGGCTTACTTTCTCCGCATCGGTCGTGATGAACGTTCCTTGTCCCCGCCTCGTCTCCGTAAGCTGGTCCCGCTCCAGCTCTTGATAAGCCCTCATGACCGTGTTCGGATTTATCTTCAAGGCTTGAGCCATCTCCCGTACGGAAGGTATCCTCTCTCCCAACGCAATCTCACCTTTCGCGATTGAGCTTCTCACTTGCTCCAATACTTGCTCGTAAAGCGGTTGGCTTAAATCGAGAGCAAACCGCATCCCGCCGATTTGGGCCTCATTCAAGCGGGCACCCCCTTCGCACGTTTCGTCTGACTTAAGTGTATTATATCACCTAATACACTAAGTACAATAGGCGGCTTGCAAAAATCAAAAAGGTCACCCGATCGTTCGGATGACCTTCTCCTATAGGCTGTTGGTTCTAATGAATAGCGAGCGATCACGCTTCGCCCTGGAGCTGCTGCAACGACAGTCCCGCGCGCTCCATCGTCGACCGCATGAGCGCGGGAACCGGAGCGCGGAACTCCCGCCCGTCCGGAAGCTTCACTCTCCAAGCATGGAGCAGCTGGTGATTGACCCCCGCGAACGGCTTGCCTCCGTATTTGACATCGCCCAGCAGCGAATGCCCGATGCTCTGAAGGTGAGTACGGATCTGATGCGTTCGGCCGCTCACCAGCTCGACTTCGATAAGCGTGTAGCCTTTGCCTTGCTGCAAAGCCCGATAATGGGTCGTCGCCGATTTCTCTTGCTCGGGATTCGCGCCAATCGCCTTGCTGCCCTTCGACCCGGCAACAAGCGTCCGGTTGCTCTTCTCGTCGCGAATCAAGCTGCCGGTCAGAGTCCCTTCTCCTTCAAGGCGTCCTTCCACAATCGTTACGTAGTACTTCTCCATCTCATGCTTCTGAATCCACTGGTTCAGCTGATGAAGCATTCCCGCCGTCTTGCCGACGAGCACGATTCCGCTGGTGTTGCGGTCCAGCCGGTTGGCCGTCGCCGGCATGAACAGCTGGCTGTCGAGCTCTCCCTTCCGGTACAGATACGCATGAACGCGATTGACGAGCGTATCCTTCTGATCCGAGCTGTCCGGATGCGTGAGCATGCCAGCCGGCTTCAACACGACCAGCAGCTGGTCGTCCTCGTAAATCACGTCAATGTTCGCATTAACCCCGATATACTTCGTTTTTTTCTGCCCCTTGGAGGCTTCTTCGTACTGGGATTCTTCGACGTACAGAGTAAGCTCGTCTCCCGCGGCGAGCTCGTAGTTCTGGTTCTTGCGCTTGCCGTTCACTTTCGCCTTGCCTTGGTCGATCATCTTATAAATTTGACCCAGCGGAATGTTCGGCATCAGGTTGCGCAGGTAACGATGCAGCCTCTTGCCGCTCTCCGAAGCGGTAATCTTGCGAGTAATCATGATTGCTGCCTCTCTCCATCGATTTCGGTTGACCTGACAACAGATTATCAACATCCGCCGCAATGTTCAAGTCGACGGCTAACGCCTCATAAGAGCGCGCATGATATTGACACCCGAAACTATCCGACCTATAATTAATTGCTATAGCAACTATATTGAAAACTACATGAAAGCGAGGGCTGCAGCCATGAAGCTTGACGACTCCATCGGCTTCCTTATCAACCGCACCGGTCGCAGAGTAACGCAACTTCTAAGCAATCGCTTGGCTTCCTCCGAAGTAACGACCGAGCAATGGTCCGTTCTTGCCCGCCTGTGCGAAGAAGAAGGCATCAGCCAGAAAGACCTGGCCGTTCGAGTGAGCAAGGATCAAACGAATGTCACCCGCATCCTGGATCAATTGGAACGGAAAGGCTTGGTCGTCCGCCAGGTCAATCCGGAGGATCGGCGTTCTTATCTCCCGAGAGTTACCGAGATGGGCAGAAGCGTCTATGAAGCCGTCGCTCCTCTGGAAGAGGAAGCCGTCTCTCTCGTCACCGAAGATTTATCCCCGTCCGAGTTATCCGCGCTCAAAGAGCTTCTCAACCGCATTGCCGCCAACGCAAGCAAGCATCTTGGAGACAAACTAGACTAACACAAAGAAGGCGAATGAATTTGGAACCACAGCAACGATTATGGACGCGCAATTTCTTGTTTATTTGTTTTAGCAGCTTTTTCTTCTTTATCACGTTCTATTCGATGACCGCTACTCTGCCCACCTTCGTTACGGACCATCTGGGCGGCAACCAGCAGCAAGCGGGTCTGGTGCTGACGACCTTCGTCATTGCGGCGGTTATCATGAGGCCGTTCGCCGGGCGCTGGATGGATGGACCCATGCGGTTAACCATTATGCTGGTCGCGACGGCCGTCTTTATGGTCTGCAGCTTCTTCTACCCGATGATATCCGGCTTCGGCGTGCTGCTGCTTCTTCGTTTCATTCACGGCTTCAGCTTCGGAGCCGCCACGACGGCGAACGGGACGATCGTTACGGAATTCATTCCGGACAACCGCAAAGGCGAAGGTTTGGGCTATTATACGCTGTTCATGAACCTGGCCATGGTGCTCGGGCCGTTCATCGGACTGCTTATTATCCAGAACGTAAACTTCAACACGCTGTTCTACTTATTGTCGGCTTTCTGCGTGATCGGCATGCTGCTCTCGATACGTCTTGTTCGCAGCCAGGCCAAATCCGTTCCCGCCGCAGCGGCCGATAGGCCGGCGCCATCCAAATCCGGAGCGGCGAAGGAGCGGTTTAATTGGAGGAACTACATCGAGCCAAGCTCGATCCCCATCTCCCTGGTGGCGATGTTCCTCGCGATCGCTTATGCCAGCATTCTATCGTTCGTTCCGAGCTACGCCGATGAGATCGGACTGAAGTCGTATTCGAGCTACTACTTTATCGTCTACGCCGTCATGATCGTCGCCGCTCGTCCGTTCACGGGCAAGCTGTTCGACCGCTTGCCCCGCAACTACTTGGTGTACCCGACGATCGCGCTTTACGTTATCGGACTGGCCGTGCTGGCCACCGCCCATTCCGGTTTCCTGTTCCTGCTGTCCGGCGCCGTCATCGGGCTCGGTTTCGGGAGCCTGTCGCCATGCCTGCAGACAATCGCCGTTCAAAGCGCGCCGAAATCCAAAGTAGGGCTCGCCACCGCCACGTACTTTATTTTCTTCGACGGCGGCATCGGCATCGGGTCCGCCCTGCTGGGCGGCATCGCTACGGCGACGAACAATCGAATCATGTATCTGTGCGGGATCGTGTCGGTCCTGATCGGTGCTCTGGTGTATTATTTGCTCCTGCATCGCAGACCTTCCCGACCTTCCCGCCAAGTCCAAGCCCAATCGGCTCAAAGCGCTTAAACCACAGTGCAAAGCGCAAAGCGAATTGCACAAAGACATAGTGAATAGAGCTAAGAGCAAAGCTAAGCACCATAAATCCGCTATGCAAGACATCATTCATAAAGCGCGATACTGAGTAATCGCAAACCAAAAAAGCCAATCGTTCCCCGCCCCGCAAGGCGGATGGAACGATTGGCTTTGCTCGTTGCTGCAATATTTCAAGCTATCGTTTGGACGGGTCGTAGGCTTCCCCGGCGGCAGCCGGCCCCTTCACGCCCTTGCCCACGGCTCCGGCGAGCACGAGCAGCGTCAAGACGTATGGAAGCATGTACAGGAATTCCATCGGGATATCCTTGGACCAGTCGTACAGCTTAACGAAGTTCCGCAGCGCCTGCGCCATCCCGAAGAAGAACGTCGCGCCGAGCACTCCCCATGGGTTCCAGCGTCCGAAGATCATCGCGGCGAGCGCGATAAAGCCTTGGCCGGATACGGTGGTGTGGGAGAAGTTCGCCGTCGTCGTCAGCGTAATGGTCGCTCCGCCGATCCCGGCAAGAACGCCGCTGAGGATAACGCCGATATAGCGGTACTTGATGACGTTAATGCCGACCGTATCCGCAGCCCCCGGATGCTCGCCCACGGAACGAAGGCGAAGGCCGAACGGCGTCTTATACAACACGTAGGCGCTGATCGGAACGAGCAGGTAAGCCATGTATGTCGTCGGATACGTATTGAACAATGCCTTGCCGAAGAACGGAATATCCGAGAGAACCGGAATCGCCCACTTGTCCAGGACGTTATTCAACGTATCCGTATCGCCGGCTCCGTTGAAAATGACTTTGACCAAATAGAGCGTAACCGCGACGGCAAGGATATTGATGACGACTCCGACGATGGCTTGATTCGCCTTCAAGGTAACCGTCGTATAGGCAAGCAGCAAAGCGAACACGACGCTGCAGGCGATGCCGGCCAGGATACCCAGCCATGGAGCCGAACTCGTCAGCCCCGACTGCTCGGCGTAATACGCCCCGATCGCCGCGCCGAACGCGCCGCCGGTCATCATGCCTTCCAGGCCGATATTGAACACCCCGGAGCGTTCGCTGAACAGACCGCCCATGGCTCCGAAGATAAGAGCTGTCGTAAAGACGAAGGTCGAGTTGGTGAGATTCGCGATGTCATTAAGCCAATCCATCTTACGCAGCCTCCTTCCGCTTCGCGTCTCGGCGAGCCGTAAACGGCTTATAGAGCATCTGGATCAAGCCCTGCGAAGCCACGAAGAAAATCACGCAGCCGATCACGATGCGGACGATCTCGGTCGGAACGCCGGCCGTGAAGTTCATGCCCGCGGAGCCGTAGGTCAGTACGCCGAACAGAATCGAGCTGAGCAGAATGCCGACCGGATGGTTGCCGCCGAGCAGCGCGACCGCGATGCCGTCGAAGCCGTAGCCGGAGGATGCCGCGCTGATGACCTGATAGTGGAAGACGCCCAGCACTTCGAACACTCCGCCAAGACCGGCGATCATTCCGGAGATCATCATCGACTTCAGCATGTTCTTCGAGACGTTGATGCCGGAGAAACGGGCGGCTTCCGGATTGAAGCCTACCGCGCGGAGCTCGTAGCCTTGCTTCGTTCGCCACAGGATGATGTAGAAGAGGCTAGTGCAGATCAAGCCGAACACGATGCCCCAGTCCATGCGGGCGTTGTCCATCGCCTTCGACAGCCAGTCGATCGACATCGACGCGCTGCTTTGGATCTCCTCCGAGCGCTGAGATCCTTGCTTAAGGACAAGCGTGCGAATTAAGTAGTTGGATAAATAAAGGGCGATCCAATTCAACATGATGCAGGAGATAACTTCGTTGACGCCGCGGCTCGACTTCAAATAACCGGCCAGCGCGCCCCAGAGGCCGCCCACGATCATACCGCCGAGTACGGCGATCGGAGCGTGGAGAATCCAAGGCAGGAAGTCGATCTTAATGCCCAGGATCGTCGCTCCGGTCATCCCCATGATGAATTGGCCGTCCGCGCCGATGTTGAACAATCCCGCACGGAACGCGAAGCCGACCGATAATCCGGTGAACAATAGCGGGGTTATCGTCCGAATCGTCTCGCCGATATCGTACTTCGAGCCGAACACTTTCTTGAACAACGCGGAGTAGGCATCCCACGCGTTGAATCCGCCGATCCACATGACGATCGCGCCGCAGATCAACCCCAGGATGATGGCGATGATCGGCACCCATATGCTGGATGCGACGAAGATCCGGCTCCATTTTCTAACGCTTTGATTCTCGCTCATGCTGCACCCCCGTCTTTAGAGCCCAAGATGTTGCCCGCCATCATGAGGCCGAGCTTCTCGTCGTCGACTTCGTCGCGTTCCAGCTCGCCCATGATGCGTCCTTCGTTGATTACCGCAATTCGGTCCGACATCTTGTAGAGCTCGTCCAGTTCGTAAGAGATGAGAAGAATCGCCTTGCCTTCGTTCTTCGCCTGCATGAGACGCTCATGCACGAATTGGATCGCGCCGATATCCAGGCCGCGAGTCGGCTGCACCGCGATGAGCAGCTGCGGATCTCGCGTCAGCTCGCGGGCGATGATCGCCTTCTGCTGGTTGCCCCCGGACAAAGAGCGCATCGAGACGTGAATGCCGGCGCTGCGAACGTCGAATTCGCTCGTGAGCTTCGCCGCGTGCCGCTCGATCTCCTTCTCGTTAAGGAAGCCGTTCTTGCCGAAACGCGAATCCTTGTAGGTAGTCAGAACCATGTTCTCGCTCACCTTGAAGTCCAGCACGAGCCCGTGCTTCTGCCGGTCTTCCGGAATCTGGGCGATTCCCGCGACCATCCGCTCGCGTACGCCCGCTTGGGTAAGATCCACGTTGCCCAGCGTCACGCCGCCCGCATGGATCTGGCGAATACCGGTAATAGCCTCGACCAGCTCCCGCTGCCCGTTGCCGTCAACCCCGGCCAAACCGTAGATCTCGCCGGCGCGAATGTTAAAAGTGATATCCTCGAGAATATTTTTGCTCTTGTCGCTGCCGTGCACCGTCAAATTATTGATCTTGACGAGAACTTCTCCCGGCTCGCAGCGTTCCTGTTCCAGCTCGAACGAAACCCGGCGGCCGACCATCTTCTCGGCCAACTCGCTCTCGTTCGTCTCCGCGGTGACCAGCGTATCGATCACTTTGCCCCGGCGGATAACGGTGACCCGGTCGGACACTTCCATGATCTCCTTGAGCTTATGGGTAATCAGGATGATCGACTTGCCTTCCGCCGCCAGATTGCGCAGAATCTGCATCAGCTCCTGAATCTCCTGAACGGTCAGAACCGCTGTCGGTTCGTCGAAGATCAGAATCTCCGCGCCGCGATACAGCGTCTTCAGGATCTCGACCCGTTGCTGCATGCCGACGGTAATCTCCTGCACTTGCACCGTAGGATCTACCTTAAGGCCGTATTGCTCGGACAGCTCGCGCACCCTGTCGTTCGCTTTGCGGTAGTTGATGGACATTCCTCTGCGAGGCTCGATGCCCAGGACGATGTTCTCGGCAACCGTAAAGTTCTGCACGAGCTTAAAGTGCTGATGGACCATCCCGATGCCGAGCTTGATCGCCTTGCCCGGCCCGTCGATCGTCTCTTTGGCCCCGTTGATATGTATTTCGCCTTCATCCGGCTGGTACAAGCCGAACAAGATGCTCATGAGCGTCGACTTGCCCGCTCCGTTCTCCCCAAGGAGCGCGTGAATCTCCCCTTTGCGCAATTGAAGGCTGATGCCGTCATTCGCCACAATGCCCGGGAAGCGCTTCGTAATCCCTTTCAATTCGACAACCGGTACCGCTTGGCCCACGGCGTGTCAACTCCTCTCCAATATGAAGGCAAATCATCGATGGAATTCGATCATTCAGGAATGGATAAACCGCCTGCAGCTATTTATCCGCTCCTGAATGATTAAATGGAACAAGGACAAGGCGAACTGCTGCCTTGTCCTTGCGGCTGATCGGCTGCGAATTATTCTGTAGGAACAGTGATTTCACCGCTGATGATTTTTTGTTTGTACTCTTCGACCTTGTCCAGAACGTCCTTCGGAACGTTCGGGTTCTCAACCGGCAGGCCTACGCCGCCTTCCTTAAGGCCGAGTTCGACCGTGCCGCCCTTGAAGTTGCCGGACAGCGTGTCGAGAGTTACCTTCGTTACGGCTTCGTCAACCTTCTTCATCATGGAAGTCAGGGTGATTTCGTTGCCGAACTCAAGGGATTGGTCCTTGTCGACGCCGATAACCCATACCTTGTTGCCGGACTTCAAGCGATCCTTGGCTTCGGTGAAGACGCCGTTGCCGCTGCCGCCCGCAGCGTGGAAGATGATGTCGGCGCCGCCGTCATACAGCGTTGCCGCTGCCAGCTTGCCAAGGTCAGGCTTGCTGAAATCGCCTACGTAGTTGCTCGTAACGGTCGCATTCGGGTTAACCGCCGCGACGCCAGCCTTGAAGCCGACTTCGAACTTCTTGATGACCGGAAGCTCCATGCCGCCGACGAAGCCGATCTTGTTCGTCTTCGTCGTCAGGCCCGCAACGATACCGACGAGGTAGGAACCTTCGTTCTCCTTGAACAGAACGGATTCCACGTTCGGCGCGTCCACGGAGGAGTCGATCAGGGCAAGCTTAGCGTCCGGATTCTGCTCGGCGATCGTCTTCATCGCGTCCGCGAACAGGAACCCGATGCCCCAAGTCAGCGTATAACCGTTCTTTACGAAGGAGTTCAGGTTCGGCTGGTAGTCGGAATCCTTCTTGGATTCCAGGTACTTCGCTTCTGCGCCCGTGTCGTTAGCGACCTTCTGCAGTGCTTCCCATGCTTGTTGGTTGAAGGACTTGTCGTTGACGCCGCCGGTATCCGTCGCCATGCCGATCTTCATGCCCTTGGCGTCGATCGTCGTGCCGGTGCCGGAATCGCTTGGCGAAGCGCTCGGGCTGGCGGATTCGCTGGCCGGCGCGCTTGCGGACGGGCTAGCCGCCCCATTGTTGTTGTTGTTCTTGCTGCCGCAACCGGACAGCACCATGGTCAGGGACGTCACAACCGCTAGAAGCATACCTGCAGACTTCAGACTTTTCTTTTTCATTCTACAATCCTCTCCCCACTTCATGTCATGTATTTAGTGCGCCGAGCGAAACTCGTCGAAGGAGGTTCGCTCGTTCGCGTAATACCTAGGTCATTAGGCTTGTTTCATCAATTCCGTAATATAATCGAAGAAAGCGTCGCGGTCAACGTCATAAATCAGATTAACCGGGCGGCCTTCCGGCGATTCCTGCGTACGGCCCTGGCGGACGCCGTCGGTGTACACCACGCTGTTGACCGTCTTGACCTTGACCAGGTCCGGCTTGCCTATGTATGCGGCGGTCAGAACGTCCCACAGATAATAGGTGGAGTTCGTCTCGAAGAAAATGAGCGGCGGGACCAGCGCATAACATTGTCCCACGAAATCGATCGCATCATACTTGCGCTGCTTGGCCCAAGCGTTGCGGACATCGAGGGTGAGCGGAACCTGATTCGTGCTCTCGAGCGCAACCATGTCGATGCGCAGCGAGCTCTTCCATACGCGCGCCACCGCTTCCGGATCCCAGAAGGCGTTCCATTCCGCGGTTCCGTCATGCTCCGGCTCCATCACATTGCCCTGCGGAAGGAAGGTTCCCCCCATCCAGACGACGCGGTCGATCTTCTCTTCGATATCCGGAGCCTCGTCAAGCGCCCGAGCCAGATCCGTAAGCGGTCCGGTCAGCAGCATCGTCGTCTTGCCCGCCGTCGCGCGAACCTTCTCGATAAGGTGATGATGGGCAGGAAGCTCGGATACCGGAGCGTCCATCTTGCCGGATTCGTTCAGAATCGGGAAAGCATCTACATAGAAGCTGTGCAATCTCCATTCCTTCGGGAACGGGTTCTTGCCTCTCGAGTCGGACTTGGCGACCTCTACGGCCGTCTTGCCGAAACGATCGATAATCTTGCGGCTCGCATCGAACGAAGGCTCAAGATAACCGTCTGCCGCGATAACCGATACGCCCGTCAATTGGACGTCCTGCATCTGAAGTAGGAGCAGCAATGCGACAAAATCGTCGCCGCCGCCGTCATGGTTGAAATAAACGTTCACGCGGACCTCCACTAATACCTGACATTTGTATTGCAGATTTTGCCATTTCGGTTACATAATTTCAAATCGGAATTTCACATTTGTTAAATAACATTGAGTCTATTATCTATTCATTGTGAAAAAAAATCAATTGAATTTTTAGTTATGTTAGAAAATGTGACGCGAATGTGAACGCCTATGCGATTTGCGCTTTCTTCATGCTTTCGCTCATGCTACAATCCAATAAAAGCTCACGCCGAATCCCTATATCCCCTAAAGGAGGACGAACGCTTGGATTGGACCGCTTCGATCGCCGAGCAGCGCATTCGGGAAGCCATCGAGAACGGAAGCTTCTCCGACCTGCCGGGCAAGGGCAAGCCGCTGCCGAAGGATGAACTGGAAGGCGTCCCGGATGAGCTGAGAATCGGCTACCGCATCCTGAAGAACGCCGGCGCCCTTCCTCCCGAGCTCGAGCTTCGCAAAGAGATGGTCTCCTTGGAGCAATTGATCCGCGCCTGCGACGACGAGGGCGAGAAAGCGAAATATCGCGCCCGCTTGACGCCGATCAAGCTGCAATACCAGAATCTCATGAAGGACCGCGGTTGGTCGGGCCTCGATGCCTTCGATCTATATCGTGGACAATTGGAAGATAAATTAACCAAATGAAGGTTGATCGATGCCAATTGGCGTCGGCGATCATAAAGGAGGGCATCACGGATGCATCCATTCAAGGATTTGCCCAAGGTCGACTTGCACTTGCACCTGGACGGCGGAATACTCCCGCAGACCTTATTGGAGCTGGCGGGCTCGACAGGAGTATCCTTGCCTGCTTCCAGCAGGGAAAGCCTCCTTCCGTACATGCAGGTCGAACCCGACTGCAAGAGTCTGATCGAATATCTGGAGAAGTTCAACTTTGTCCTTCCGTTCCTGCAGGATCGGGAATCGCTCAGGAGAGCCGCCCGGGAGATCGTCCAGAACGCCGCTGCCGACAACTGCTTCTACATCGAGGTGCGCTTCGCCCCTCTGCTTCACGGGCGCAACGGCTTAGCCGCGGCGGAAGCGATCGAGAGCGTGATCGAAGGACTGCGGGAAGGCGAAAGGCTCAGCGGAATCAAAGCGAGGGTCATCGCCATCTGCATGAGGCATCAATCCGTTCAAGAGAACCTGGAGGTCATCCGGGCCGCCGCTTCATACTTGGGAAAAGGATTGGTCGCCGTCGATCTGGCGGGAGACGAAGCGAATTTCCCTCCCGAACGTTTCCGCGAAGTGTTCGCGCTGGCGAAGCAATTCGGCCTGCCGGTGACGATCCACGCCGGGGAAGCCGGCGGCGCCGCCAACGTCAAGGAGGCGATCGACGGACTCGGCGCCGTTCGGATCGGTCACGGCGTCCGGCTGCGGGAAGATCCCGAGCTGCTGGAAGTCGTGCGCGAGCGCCGAATCCCGTTGGAGCTTTGTCCGACAAGCAATATCCAGACCAAAGCGGTATCCGGCTGGGAGGACTATCCGATCCGGGACTACCTCGAACGCGGGCTGTTGCTTACGGTCAACACCGATAACCCGACCGTATCCGGCACCTCGATGACCCAGGAGTGCGAAGCCCTGGCGAGCCGCTTCCGCTTTACGCTCGAGGAGCTGGCAGGCTTGATGCGGAACGGGATCGACTCCGCTTTCCTTCCCGAGCCGGAGAAAGCCGAGCTGAGAGCGGAATTCGACCGCAGGCTGTCCGCGCTTGGGATTACTATCTAAACATGCAAACCAGCGGCGCAGGGGACTTCCCTGCGCCGCTGGTTTACGTTTTTGGGGATTGCCTTGCGCTCTAACGGAACGTAGAGACGTTATTCTGCCTCAAAACCTTGATTTAAAATTCTAACGGAAGCGAGAGACGTTATTTTCGGTAAAACGGACCAAAACGGGACGTTCTCTCTTGAATAAGGTCGCTGAGTTCCGTTAGATATTCGAAAGCCTATATATCGGGCAGATAAGGGCTGTGAGTTCCGTTAGAGCGGCGCATGGCAGCTTATTGCCTCGTATAGCAGCGCAAAGCATATGGCTTACCAGCCCATGCGCTCGCGAAGGCTAGCAATATGTGCCGTGTGATGCCGTCCATGCCAAGAATACATGCCGGTTGCCCGATCCAACGGGACCGTCTCCCCGCTTCCCGGATGGAAGAACGTGCGTGCGTACTCGGCTCCCGTCATGGAGCGAAGCAGCGTTACCCACCGGGTATGCATAGCCTCTAACCAGACGAGCGACACCTCGACCGGGAGCTTGCTGTCGGCAAGCTTCGCCCAATCCCCCTCTTCGTAAGGCTTGATTGTCGGATTCTCCTCGGTCAAAGCCAGCTTAAAGCGAGTAAAGCTGTTCGAATGCGAGTCGGCGACATGATGCACGACCTGGCGAAGCGTCCAGCCTCCTTCGCGATAAGGCGTATCCAGCTGCTCTTCCGTTAATCCGGCCACCGCCGCTCTCAGTTCCGCCGGAAGACGTTCGATGTCACCGATCCAGCGCTCTCTCTGCTCCGTCGAAATCGCGCCTTCCTGCTGGAACTTGCCGATAGGATACTTTAATGATTCCACGCATCATCGCCCCTGTTCTTAGGAAGCTTCGTCGGGAGGAGTCAGCACGATCTTCCCGTCCGCCAGCTCCACCTTTACTTTGTTGCTGTTCGCGATTCCGATCGACTCGAGATAGCCGGAAGGAACCTGCAGTCTGCCTGCTTTATCCAGTATAGCATATTCGACGTGGGAGTCTTCTTCTTGCTTTATGCCTTGCTCGATCTCCGCCAGCTCTTCCGCGTAAGACTTGCGGCGGAGCATCTCCGAGGAGATCTTGCCGTCGCGGATGGCCACTACCCGATCCACTTTCTTCGCCAGCAGCGGATCGTGCGTGACGATGACAATGGTGATGCCGAGCGTTCGATTCAGCTCGCGGAATAGGTCCAATATCTGATCCGCCATCTTCGAATCGACGGAGCCCGTCGGCTCATCCGCCAGAAGCAGCTTCGGCTGGTTGGCTAACGCGATCGCGATGGCCACCCGCTGCTGCTCGCCGCCGGACAGCTGATGCAGCTTGTTGTTCGCCCGGTGCAGCAATCCGACCGCTTCCAGAAGCTCCAGCGCGCGCATTCGCTTGCGCCGGCCGGATAACAGGATAGGGAGCTCCACGTTCTCGAGCGCGGTCAGATAAGGAATCAAGTTGCGCGCGTTATTCTGCCAGACGAACCCGACGCTGCGGCGCTTGTAGCGCACCAGCTCCCTCTCGGTCATCTTCAGCATGTCCTTGCCGTCTACGGTAAGCACGCCGGCCGTCGGCCGGTCCAAACCTCCGAGCATGTTGAGCAGGGTGGACTTGCCGCTCCCGCTGTTCCCGATGATCGCCATCAGCTCGCCGCTCTCCACCTGAAGATCCAGCCCCTGAAGCGCGAATACCTCGAGATCGTTCGCCTTGTAGATTTTCACCAGTCCGTCGCAATGAATCATCGGTCAGTCCTCCCCCAGCTTGAGCGCCTGATGAATTCTTGTCCGGGAAACCATCATTCCTAAGATGACAAGCCCGGCAAGCAGCATGACGGCAACGACCGTATACAATCGGGCGAAGTCCATCGCATCGAAGATGACCTTGAACGGGGGTACCATCGTGCTCGGGTCGAACGCGATCTGGAAGTTGGGCACGTACAGCAGGCTCGCCAGATTGCCGACCAGAATGCCGATCGCCACCGCAAGGCCGGAGGTGAGGAGCTGCTCGACGATGAGCATGCCGACCATCTGCCTGACGGACAGCCCGATCGCCCTCATGATTCCGTTCTGAAGCGTCCTCCCTCTTAGCGATAGAATCCAGTAGAGCAGGAATCCCGTAAAGCTGACCGCGATCGAGATCAGGAAGCCCAGCGTCAGAATTCCGTTGATCGCCATAAGGAATGGGTCGTTCTTCGCGCGGTTCCAATCCAGCCTCGTATTCTTCACGGAGGTGACGGGGAGCTTCCTCTCCTCTATCGCTTCGTAAAGCTTCTCCGAAGATGCGCCTGGCTTCAGCTTCAGCCACACTTCGTAGGGCTCCAGAGCAAGCTGGAACTGGATCCTCGGAAGGTGGCCCACGATCAGCATCGGGGCGTTCGCCTTCGTCTGCTCGTCGCTGGCATCCACGGAGCCGACCGGAGGATTCGGATTGAACGTTGGAAAATAATCGAGGATCCCGTAGACGACAAAGGAAGCCGTGCCGGTATCCGTCCAGCCGATCCAGATCGTGTCCCCCACCTTGACATTCTTCTGCTCGGCCAGCGACTTGGAGATTAGAACCGCTTTCGAGTCCATTGCGATCAGGTTCAAATAATCGTTAAGAGGATAGCTTAACAGACTGTCCCGGAACCAGGTCGTCATTCCGAATTCGTCCGTGTCGATTCCCATCAAGGTGACGCTAGCCGATTCATCGCCCATGGAGAAGTACGCGTCCTTCTTCGTGAACACCTTGGCGGAATGCTCGACTCCGGGTAGAGTCGCGTAAGGGTCGAAGGCCGGTTCTAGATAGTTGATCTTCTTATTGCCGAAAGCCGGAGCCGAAGCGGCGGCAGATGGCGCTCCTCCCATTGGATTGGAACTACCCCCGGGCGCCGGAGCGTCGTTCGGCCAGAACGAGGTCAGGACGATATCCGCGCCGTTGGCGTACCGAATCCGGTCCTCGGTATTGCTGTTGATGGTTCTTGCGGCGCTGGCACTGAAGACGCCCGTCGCGATCGTCAGAATGAGGAATACCATAAGGAATTGATATTGGGAGCTGGACCGGCTCACTTGAATAAGCGTCGCGTACATCGAAGGCTTCCACCAACGCCGTCCCAGCCAATAGATCAAGCGGAGCATATACGGATACAGACGCAGCAGGATCAGGCCCGATCCCACGATGAAGAGCGCCGGCACGACGAATTGCAGCGGATCCAGATTCAGGTCCGTCGAATTCAGACCTAGACTTCTAAGGTTATCCAATCGCTCTCGGAAGCCGTAAAGGCCATATATGGCGATCGCTACGGCGATGACGTCCAGGAACAGCTTATGCCAGAGCGGCGTCTTCGACTGGCGGGCCAGCTGCTGCTTGTGGCCGACGATGCTGACGCGGGTCGCGAGCAGGACGGGGATCAGCAGCAGGAGGAACGAAGCCGCCGCCGCGATCGCTCCATACAGATAGGCGGACCGCGTGATTCCGGCAAGCAGCGAAGCCCGCGACACGAAGGACAGGAAGCCGTTCGAGGCGCCGAGCAGCTTGGTAAAGAGAAGGGCGATCGGCGGACCGACCGCGAGCGCGGCCGCGCTTAGCAGTATTCCTTCCGTTGCGAAAGAAGCGACGATCTGCCACCGAGCCGCTCCCCGGCTGCGCAGCACCGCGATCTCGTTCTTCTGTCGGCTCGCGATCAGGTTCGCCACCATGAACATATAGAAGCCCAGCATGATGAGCACGGGAACGAACAAGGACCACATGAGAGTTCGAAGCTTCGCGGCGCGCTGGTGATAGCTCTCGATCGTCTTCAGTGCCGGTGCCTTGAAATCGGTCTGGAAGGCTCCGACGCGCTGCTTGACTTGCTTCTCCATATCCTTGCTTGCCTGCACGAAGCTGTCGACTTGCCCAAGCTCCATTCTCGAATAGTCCAGCACCGTATACCAGACGCTGTTAGCGACGTTAACCTTATTGCCGATTACAAAATCGCGCGTGAACAGCCCTTCGTCCACCATTAAAGAATTGCTGAGATTCGACATGCCGGGCACGTAGAAGTATACGTCGTCGTCGCGAAGCTTCTCGAAGACGCCTACCGGCTTGAACCGAAGCGTGCCGGCCGCCGCCTTATCGTTGACGCTAACGAACTCGGAGTCCAGCACGGTCTTCAGATTGTTCAGACCTTCTTCCGTGACAAGCACCTCGTACACGCCGTCCACCGGCTCCGGCGACGGCATTCTTCCGTCCAATAGTTTGATATGATTCTTCAAGCCGGACATGGACGAGAAACGGACGGAGCGAACTTTCGTCCGATCCGAATCGCCGGCGTCTTGCGGCAAGGAATCGAAGGTGCTCGTGTTCCGATGAACGACCTTCTCCATGACGGGCAGGGTAGAAGCGGCCGCTCCTTGGCCCGCCATATAAGCATCCAGGCTCTCCAAGATCTGCCGGCGCTTCTCGGGCTCTTCGGAAGAGAAGGTAGCCTTGGCGTATAAGGAAGCCGGGTAGATGTTGGTATCGCGCTGCATCGTCTCCAGTTCCTTGACCAGCATGCGCGAGAGAATCGCTTCGGAGTAGATCGGCATCGTGCTGACGAGCGCCACGCTGATGGCCATCCCCAAGAATAGGCTGAGGACGAGCCACTTGTTTTTGACCATTTTACGCAGAATCATGACGAACAAGGCCACAAACTTAGCCCCCCGATTATAGGATGTCGGAGCTTTACTGCAGGACGACCACGTCGCCTTCCTTCAGGCCGTTCACGATCTCGACTTCGGTTGCGGAGGACAATCCGGCTTCGACATCTACCTCACGCAGCTTCGACCCGTCTACAAGCGTCCGCACGAACGTCCTTCCGAGCGAATTGCGCAGGCCGCTTCTCGGAATCTTGACGATGCCTTCCTTCTTCTTCGTCGTGATCGTCACGTTGGCCATCATTCCGATCCTCACGCCTGCGGGAAGCTTATCTACGCCGATATAGAGCGTCCTCGCGTACTTCTCCGCCAAATCCTTGTTAAGCGTCTGCGGAGCGGATTCCGGCGTCTGCACCACCTTGCCCGCGAGCTTCGCCTTTTGACCGTCGCTGTTCACGTTGACCTCCGCCGGGAAGCCGACGCTTACCCCATTGAGATTATCGCTGGAATCCAACCCGAGCGTCAGCCGAAGCTTCGTCGGATCCGCTACGATGACGAGCGTCTGGTACGTATCCACGTAGTCTCCCGGCTTGAGATCTTCGACGAAGGTAACGACCCCGTCGATAGCGGACACCAGCTGCTTGTTGTCGTATTTCTCCTTAAGCCGGTCGTACTTCAGCTGTTCGATCTGTGTCTGAAGCGCCGCCATCCGGACGACTTCAGGCTCGCTGTCCTGATTGGCCCTCGTCTGCTTAAGGTTGTACTTGGCTTTCTCCAGGGCGAGTTCCTGCTCCTTCATCTGAAGGTCCAGATCGTCCATCACCAGCTGGACGAGAACGTCCCCCTTCTTCACTTCGTCTCCCGAGCTGACGAGGATGTCTTTGATTCGTCCGCCCGTCCCGGTGAACTGCGCGACCTCCGTGTGCACCGATTCGAAGTAGGCGGTTCCGTTGATCGTTACCGCGATATCGCCTTTCTCCGCGTTGACCGTTTGATAGCTCTCCTTCGCCGGCTTCACCAACGGCGGCGCAAGGGCTTCCTCCTCCTTGGGCAGCAAGGAGCAGCCGGAAAGCGCCAAGGCCAGGGCCAGCGTAATTGCCGTCAAAGCGATCCTTAGCTCTCTTCTATCTCGAAGCGACAATTCGTCCATCCTCCAATTCGTAGACTTGATCGACGATCTCCATGATGGCGGGATCGTGCGTGGTAAGCACGATCGAGATCCCGTGGATCGACACCAGATCCCGGAACAGCTTGATGATATGCAGGCCGGTCTTGCTGTCCAGCTCCGCGGTAGGCTCGTCCGCCAGCAGCAGCTTCGGCTTATGGGCGATCGCCCGCGCGATGGCCGTTCGCTGCTGTTCGCCGCCCGAAAGCTCGAACGGCCGATGGTGCATTCGCGACTTCAGGCCGACTTGCTCCAACGCCCCGATCGCGGCTTCCTTCCTCTCTTTGGCCGGATAATCGCTGATGCGAAGGACGAATTCCACGTTCTCGTAGGCCGACATTAGAGGGAATAACGCAAACGATTGGAAAATAAGGCCCATCTTCGTTCGGCGCACTTGATCCCTCTCCCGGTCGGTCATGCTCGTCAGATCGGCGCCGTCGAACAAGAGCTTGCCTTCCGTCGGCCGATCCAGCGCTCCGAGCAGGTTGATCAGCGTCGTCTTGCCGGAACCGGAACGCCCTTTGAGCGCAATCAGCTTGCCCGCCGCGATGTCGAGATCGACGCCGCTCAGCACCCTGACCGCTCCGGTGCCCCGGCCGAAAGTACGCGCCAATCCTTGCGTGCGAATGATATTCGCTTCGTGGAGCTCCATTCCGTGCGAATCCTCCTTAGGCGCTGTATTGTAAACGCATTCTAAACACGACTTTAGTAAAGGCATGATCAGCTCCGCTCCTCTTGCTTCCTATGCCCAAAATAACCTTACCTTCAACTCGTAATTGTTGTCAATTTGATCCTGTTATCCTAAATTGTTCTTAAATATCATCGCTGTTTCCATTGTTAAAATTCCGTTAAATTTTTCTTACAAAAGGGGATTACCGGCGGCGGATATTGTGATATACTGTAAGCGCTACCAAGCAACCTTTCTAAAGGGGGATTTGGAAAGATGGACGTAGCCTCGAATCTTTACGACACTTTCGAGCCGCACAAGGATTCGCTTTTCTTCAGAGTCGGAACGCACGGCCTGATCAGCTTCCACGGACGCAACTACAACATAAAGAAGAGAATGTCCACGGAACAGAAAGTCGGACTTCTGCGGGATGAATCGTTCTTCCGGGTATCGTCGGATTGTTACGTCAATGTCGACAAGATCTCGGATATCTCCGAGGATTACCTCATCTTCGGAGACAGTTCGGCCGGTTCCAAGAAGCTGCCGGTATCGAAGCGCAAGCAGCAGATGATCAAGCACCTGCTGACCGAGCGTTCGGGCAAGCCGAATTAACGAATGAACGCTTAAGACAGAAGGCGGATCGGGAGAGTCAGCTCCTGATCCGCCTTCTTGTTATGCTATAGTGGGGATATGACCAGACAGGATAGAAGGGGAGATCAAACATGCGATACCGGAATCTTGGACGAAGCGGACTCAAAGTATCGGAGCTCGGACTCGGAACGAACTCGTTCGGCAAGCGAGCCGACCGGAACGAATCCGTCCGGATCGTTCGCGAGGCCGTCGAACGGGGAATCAACTTTATCGATACGGCCAATATCTATGCAGGCACGGCCTCCGAGACGATCATCGGGGAAGCGCTGGAAGGGATCCGGCACGAGGTCGTGCTGGCCACCAAAGCGGGGCTTGTCTTCGGCTCCGGTCCGAACGATCGGGGATCGTCCCGCTATCATCTGCAGCGGCAGCTGGAAGACAGTTTAAAGAGGCTGAAGACCGACCACGTCGATCTCTATCAGATCCATACGTTCGATCCGCACACGCCTCTGGAGGAGACTCTAAGAGCTCTGGACGATATGGTCCGAGCCGGCAAGGTTCGCTACATAGGAGCTTCCAATTATGCCGCGTGGGAGCTGATGAAGGCGCTCGGAATCAGCGATCGGCTGGGGCTGAACCGGTTCGTCTCCACTCAGGTCAGCTATTCGCTGGCGGACCGAACGCCCGAGCAGGAGCTGGTGCCGATGTCGCTCGATCAAGGAATCGGAATCATCCCCTACTTCCCGCTCGCTGGCGGCATTCTGACCGGCAAGTACAATTCGGACCGCGCTCCGGCCGGCTCCCGAGCGGTCTCCGATCCGAGCTTCAACCGCTTCTTCAGCGAAGATCGGCTTGCTCTCGGACGCAGGGTAGAAGAGAGCGCCGCGCAAGCCGGAATCGCCCCCGGCGTTCTCTCCATTCGTTGGCTGATCGAGCAGCCGGCCGTCGCCACGGTCATCGTCGGAGCCACTTCGGCCGAGCAGCTGAAGGAGAATGCTCGTAGCGCCGAGATTTCTCTGGATCCGGCCGTGCTCGAGCAGTTGAATGAAGCCACCCGTGCATACCGGCACGGCGAGCCATTCGCCAGCTATCGCTTATAGAATCGGAGACAGCAGTCGGGTGACCGACTCGCGAAGCTTGTGCATGCGAGGCCGCTTCAAGTACGCTTCGTACGTCCAGAGCTTGGAGCGCTCGATATCGTTCAGGAAGTTCTGCTGCAGCTCGCGGACAATCTCCTGGTCGTAGAGGAACGCATTGATCTCGAAGTTCAGTTTGAAGCTGCGGATATCGAAGTTGGCGGTGCCGACCGAAGCGACCTTGCCGTCGATGATGAGCGTCTTCGCATGCAGGAAGCCGTTCTCGTACATGTAGCACTCCACTCCGAGCGGAAGCAGATCGCCCACATAGGAATGAGTCGCCCAGTAGACCATCTGGTGATCCGGAATGGCGGGAATGATCATCTTGACGTTGACTCCGGACAAAGCCGCGGTCTGAATCGCATTCAGCAAGCTCTCGTCGGGCACGAAATAGGGCGTCTGAATCCACACGCTCTCCCGGGCCCGATGAATCATCTTGATATACGCGTTCCGAATGTGCTCATATCTCTGATCGGGACCGCTGGCAACGATCTGCACGCCGACCCGTCCCTTGTCTTCGTCGCGGACGACCGGAAGGAAGAACTCGGTCTCGATCATCTGCCGTTTGGAGGCCGTATTCCAGTCCCGGATAAAATTCCTCTGCATCAGCCGAACCGACGTCCCCGTCATCCTTAGATGCGTATCCCGCCAATAGCCGAATTTTCGTACCCGCCCCAGATACTCGTCTCCGACGTTGATGCCGCCGATGTAGCCGATCTGTCCGTCGATGATCGCAAGCTTGCGATGGTTGCGGTAGTTCACCCGGAAGTTCAAGTAAGGCACCTTCGACGGGAAGAATGCCGCCACCTGTCCTCCCGCTTCCAGTAACGGCTGGAAGAAGCGGCCGGACAGCCGGTGGCTGCCGATCGGATCGTAAAGGAATCGAACCTCAAGCCCCTGCTCCGCCTTCGACTTCAGCAGCTCCAGCAGGCTTCGGCCGATCTCGTCGTCGTTGACGATGTAATACATCAGATGGATGTGCGTCTTCGCGCTCCGAATGTCCTCGAACAGGGCATCGAACTTCTCCGTTCCGTCCTTGAACACCCTCACCGAATTGTCCTGGGTATACAGCGCCTTCGCGCTCGCCAGATTCATGAAGATCAGATCCTCGTACCGGGCCATGGAAGGATCGTTGTACTCGATGTTATGACTGCGGAATTCCTGCATCTGGTGGTTCGTCAGCTCCCGATGCAGCTCGCGGGCCCACTTCTTATCCTTATAGATCTTCAATCGGCTCAGGTTCTGCCCGAAGATCAGGTAAATAATAAAGCCGCCTACAGGGAAAAACAGGAAGACCATCAGCCACGCCCAAGTCACTCCGACATTGCGGCGTTCGATGAAGATAACGCTTATCGCGAGAACCAGGTTGATGAGCGTAATAATCGTATAAATATTCTGCGTAATGGACGACAATGACATGCCGGGGAAACCTCGTCTCTCGTAAGGATGGCGGCGAATAGACACCAACCCCAATCCTAGCATAAGGACGGCGTTTAAGCGATCCTTATGAGGAAAGGGGCGGTAGAGGGCTCTTCCGATCCAATGGCTTGCAATGACTTAGGAAGTTACGGCAGCTCGGTAAGCTTGGACTCGATGGAGATCCGATCCTTCGCCGGCGGCACTTCCTGCGGATAGCCGACTCCGAAAATCCCGATGACGACCTCGGCTTCCGGAACCCCCAGAATCTCTCTCATGCGCGGCGCCGCCGCCATGGAGGACCAGAACGTGCCGGCTCCTTCGCTGTGGGCGGCAAGCATGAAGCTCTGCGCGAAGCAAGCGGTCGCGTAGGCGTTCTCCTCCTGCTCGATCGGCATGGCCGAACCTTGGGAGGTTAGCAGAAGGACGAGCGGAGCTCCGCCGAAGTCGGTCTTGTGGTTCAGCTTGGCTCGCGTCTCGGGGCCGACGAACGTGATTCTCCACGGTTCGGTCATCCGGTGATTCGGAGAGAACGTCGCCGCCTCCAGCCAGGAGATGACCTTGCTCTTATCGATTGGGTCCGCCTTGAATTGCTTGATGTTGCGGCGCGTCTTGATGGCTTCGATCGTATTCATCGTCATGCATTTCTCCCTCATCTATCTATTCGGCCTTGCTCGTAACGTTCTATCGTATGTAGCCTTTGATTCAGGTTGCATTGTATACGCGCCCCCTATCTTTGTCAAGACTTCTTATCCAAGAACTGTCATTGACGGAGGCTTGCTCATCGAATGAAAAAAGCAATCGGAATTCGCGAAGTTCCGCCGCTTGGACAAAGCTTTATGCTCAGCCTGCAGCATCTGTTCGCGATGTTCGGTTCCACGGTGCTCGTTCCCAACTATCTGGGAGTCGACCCTTCGGTTTGCCTTCTGATGAACGGAATCGGAACGCTTCTGTATATTCTGATCTGCCGAGGAGGCATCCCCGCGTATCTCGGCTCCAGCTTCGCCTTTATCGCGCCGGCCGGTGCGGTTATAGGCGCCCATTCCGCTACCGGCGACGGATACGCCGCGGCTCTCGGGGGCTTCATCGCGGCCGGCGTTATTTTTACCGTTATCGCCCTGATCATCCAGGCTGCCGGTACCCGTTGGATCTATGTCGTCTTCCCCCCGGCGGCGATGGGCGCGATTGTGTCCATTATAGGGCTTGAACTCATCCCTACCGCCGCCGGCATGGCCGGATGGACCTCCGGTGGAGCGGCCGATTGGAAGCCCGACGCGGAGACGATTGTTCTGTCGATCGTGACGCTGCTGGTCACCATTCTCGGCTCCGTTCTCCTGCGCGGCTTCCTCGGCATCATTCCCATTCTGATCGGAATTATCTCCGGCTACGCGCTGGCCGCTATCATGGGCATCGCCAAGTTTGATGTCGTTTCGGACAGCCCTTGGTTCTCCTCCCCCGACTTCACCTTCCCGATTCTGGATTGGACCGCCATTCTGACCATCGTCCCTGCGGCGCTTGTGGTCATCGTCGAGCATATCGGGCATCTGATCGTCACCGGCAACATCGTCGGCAAAGACCTGTCCAAGGATCCCGGCCTTCATCGATCTATGCTCGGCAATGGGCTTTCCACCCTGATCTCGGGATTCGTGGGTTCGACGCCCAATACGACTTATGGGGAGAATATCGGCGTGCTCGCCATTACGCGAGTGTACTCCACCTTCGTTATCGGAGGTGCTGCCGTGATTGCCATCCTGCTCTCGTTCCTCGGCAAGTTCTCGGCCTTGATTGCGAATATTCCCGTACCGGTCATGGGGGGAGTGTCCTTGCTGTTGTTCGGAGTCATTGCCGCTTCGGGATTCCGGATGCTCGTGGAATCTCGGGTGGATTACAGCAGGCCGATGAATCTCTATCTGACGACCATCGTGCTTGCGGCAGGCCTTAGCGGAACGAGGATTACCGCGGGGGATTTCTCGTTATCCGGCATGGCGCTGGCCACCGTGGTCGCCATCGTCATGAGCCTTCTCTTCAAGTTGTTCGAAGTGCTGCGCTGGTCGAACGAAATGGAACCGGAACGGAACAAAGGCTGATCGGAGGGCCGCCGAGCGACCTTCCAACCAGCCTTGATAGGTTTATGACGGGTTAGGCTTTGCCCTCCGTTTGATACCAGTTTGCCGCTGCCAGGACCTCCGAGCTTGTCAACTGATGGCCGTAATGTTCCCAATGGACCTTGACGCTTGCCCCCGCTTCCGCCAGAAGGCCGCTCAGTTCTTCCGTCTCTTGCGGCGCGCAGATCGGATCGTTCGTCCCGGCTCCGATGAAGATCGCCGTTCCGGCTAGATCGGGCAGCTTCAACCCTCGCATCGGCACCATCGGATGATGAAGGATCGCCTTGTCGAACGCATCCTTATAGTGGAACAACAAGCTTCCCGCGATGTTAGCTCCGTTCGAATAGCCGATCGCCACGAACTTGCTGCGGTCCAGCTTATATTCTTCGGCAGCCGCCGTCAGGAAATCGTAAGTCTCCTTCGTGCGGAAGACCAGATCCTCTTCATCGAATACCCCTTCCGCCAAGCGGCGGAAGAACCTTGGCATGCCGTTCTCCAGAACGTTGCCGCGCACCGACAGGATAGCCGCGGACGGATCGATCCTCCCGGCCAGAGGAAGGAGATCCCTCTCCGTTCCTCCGGTTCCGTGGAAGAGCACTAGCGTTGGGGAATCGGGAGTCGCTCCCGGTTGGAAAATATGCTTCATGCTCATTGGAGATCCTCCTTCAGGACGCGAACCTCGATCGGAATCAGGTTGTCTTCGATCAATTGGCGATGCTTCTCGTACCAAGCCGGAAGCTGGAGCTTCTCGCCCAGATGCTCGAACGGCTCGTCGTTATCGAATCCGGGAGTATCGGTCGCGATTTCGAACAGGATGCCGCCTTGCTCGCGGAAGTACAGCGCGTTGAAGTATTGGCGATCGACGATCGGAGTCGGGTGGAAGCCGCTCCCTTCGACATGAACTCTCCAGTTCTTGTGGTCTTCGTCGTTCTTCGCTCTCCAGGCGATATGGTGCACCGTTCCGGCGCCGCCGGCGCCCCAGCCCATCGAGACGGCGTTCACGTCGATCACGTTGCCGATGTCTCCCGAAGACCGGAAGCGAACCAGGCCGTTCTCTTCGCCGACCTTCTCAAGGCCGAGCACGCTCTCCAGCGTGTGCATGGTCTTCTCGGAATTCACGCTGTAGAGCTGAGCTCCCGCGAAGCCCTTGATGGCCTTCTCGGCCGGCACGCCGCCGAACGACCACTCGCTCGCCTTGCCTTCCGCGCGTTCAACGATTTCAAGCTGCAAGCCGTCGCGGTCCTTGAATTGCAGGAACGTCTCGCCGAAGCGTTCGTTCTTGGTCGTCTCTACGCCGAACTTGGCGAGGCGTTCTTCCCAGAAGGAGAACGTGCCGACCGGAATCGCGAACGAGGTGTAGCCGACTTGCCCGCCGCCGACATGGCCGACGCGGGATCCCGGCGAAGGGAAGAACGTCATCGCGGTGCCCGGGCTGCCCATCTCATTGCCGAAGTACAGGTGGTACACTTCCGGCGCGTCGAAGTTGATCGTCTTCTTAACCATTCTCAGGCCAAGGATGCCGGAGTAGAAATCGACGTTTTCCTGCGGGTCTCTTACGAAAGAAGTAATGTGGTGGATACCTGCGGTTTGCTTGTTCATTTTGGAACGCCTCCGTTAATTTATTTTGGTTTTTTTGGTTTGTTTAGGAATTTTATCTTAAATTTAAGATTTTAGGGCTGAAAAGCGCGACGCTATCCCATCTGCGCCTTCAGGCCGAGCTTCTTAAGCAGGTCGATGGCCTGTTTCTTCTCTTCCAGCGAGATGCCGCTCATCAACTGGTCGATGGCTTCCGCGTGACTCGGGAACACTTGCTCGAACAACCGCGTCCCTTCTTCCGTGATCTCCGCGTAGGTGACTCGACGATCCTCCGGGCTTGGCACTCTTCGCAGCAGCCCTCTGTTCTCCAGCTTGTCGATGTTGTACGTGATGCTTCCGCTGGTCACCAGTATTTTATCCCCGATCTGCTGGAGTGGGAATCGGCCTTTGTGGAACAATAGCTCCATCACCGTGAATTCCGTCGCCGACAGACCGTGTTTCTTCATATCCTTCACCGCGCTGTCCATAATCGATTTGTACGCTTTGGACAGGACCACGAACAACTTCAATGACGCTTCCTGTTCATTCATCCTTCGTCACCTCGCTTTCGTCGTTGTCTTAAATTTAATTATCTTGGATCTGAGATAAATATACACCCGATTCCGGAAAAGCGCAAGGGGGTATTTAAAAGTATTTTTGCCCTCTGGTTTTCTTATTGTTCGCCAGCCTCCGGAGGGATATCAGATGTAATCTATCTCAGGAGGTCGCACCTTGTACCATACTCTCGCGCCTGCCCCGCCATTACCGCCGATTTGTTGCACACCGTACCATCTTTTCGCCTATAGCCAACGCATTCAGTTTGATGCATCATCAAGTTTCCGTTAGAGTAAATCCGCAAAGCGGAAACCGCAAACAGCAAAGAGCATTCCGTCTCGCGGAATGCTCCGGCTTTCCCAAAGGCGTTACCCCTTCACCGACCCGCCCAGCAGCCCGCGGACGAAATAGCGCTGCAGGCTGAAGAACACGGCCAACGGCATAAGCATCGAGACGAAGGCCGCCGCCGTCAGCAGATGCCAGTCGTTCCCCCTCGAGCCGACCAGATTCGCGATCCGCATCGAGAGCACCTGCACGTCCGGCTGGCTTCCGATGAAGACAAGCGAGACGAGGTAATCGTTCCACACCCACAGGAATTGGAAAATACTGATCGACGCAATCGAAGGAACGGCGAGCGGAAGGATGAGCTTGGTGAAGATCGTGAAGTTCGACGCTCCGTCCATGAACGCCGATTCGAACAGATCCTTCGGCAACTGGCTGATGTAGGAGTACATGAAGTAAGTCGCCAGCGGCAGACCGAAGCCGGCATGCGCGATCCAGACGCCGAGGAACGTGCCGTTCAGCCCGAGCGAGGTGTAATCCTTCAGGATCGGGATAAGCGCCACCTGCAGCGGCACGACCAGCAGCATGATGACGATGACGAACAGCGTCTTGCGCAGCGGGAACCGCATCCACGCGAAAGCATAGGCGGCGAACGTCGCAATCAGGATCGGAATGATCGTCGACGGGATCGCCACCGTCATCGTGTTCAGGAACGCCCGGTTCAGGTTGCTTCCTCTCTCCTTCGAGACGGTCCCGTCCGGCTTCGGGATCTCGTATTCCTTGCCGGTCAGCACGCTGGCGTAGTTATCCAAGGTATAATTCGTATCCATCCGCCATCCCAGTTCGCGAACGTCGATCGTGCGCGCCCGGCGATTCTCCCAGATCAGCTCGGAGCCGTCCGGGGCCTTCACCCCCGAGCGCAGCTGGTCATCCGTATACGCCTTCCCGTTCACTTCGATCGGCTGCCGGAGATCGGTGTCCTTCGGCAGCTGGATCCGGTCCTTCGCCGCGTATTCCTGGTGCGGGAAGATCGTCCACCAGCCCGTCTTCAGAATCTCGGTCGCCGGCCGGAAGGACGATACGAACAAGCCTAGCGTCGGGATAAGCCACAGCAAGCAGATGATCCCCAGCACAAGATTGACGACCGTCTTGGAACCTCTGCGGCCGCGTCTCCGTCCCTCTCTTCTCCCGCTTCTTGGCATCAGGCGAACCCTCCCTGCTTGCGCAATTGCCGCAGGTTAAACCAGATGACCGGTATGACCGCGATCAGCAGCACGATCGCCAGAGTCGAGCCGTAGCCGAAGTTCCGGTACATGAAGAATTGCCGGTAGAACTGGGTCGCCACTACCTCGGTGTCATACTGGCCGCCGGTCATGACCATGACGACGTCGAAAATCTTAAGCGTGAACACGATGATCGTCGTCGTTACGGACAGGATCGTCGCGGAGATGAACGGAACGATAATCTTGAAGAAAATCCGAATCTCGCCTGCACCGTCCACCCGCGCCGCCTCCAGCAGATCCTCGGGAACCGCCTTGAGCGCCGCCGAGAAGATGACCATGGCGAAGCCGGTCTGCATCCAGATCAGAATTAGGATGAGAAACAGGTTGTTCCACGGTTGCGTCATGCTGGTCCAAGCCTGCGGCTCTCCGCCGAACTTGACGACGATGGCATTGAGCAAACCGACCTGCTCATCTCCCGGCTGATAATAATAGATGAACTTCCAGATGACCCCGGCGGCAACGAAGGAGATGGCCATCGGCATGAACACGATCGCCTTCGCCAGCCTCTCGAAGCTGCTCCGGTCGGCGAGCACCGCGATCAAGAGGCCTAGCACGATGCAGGCCGTCGCTCCGAACAGCACCCAGAGCAGGTTATTCCGCAAGGCGGTCAACAGCAGGCGGTTCGTGAACACCGCCGCATAGTTGGAGAACCAGACGAACTTGGACGAGGTCGCATCCTGCAAGCTCATGATGAAAGTCCGAATCGTCGGGATCAGCAGCAGCCAGGTCAACAGCCCGAACGCGGGACCAACGAACAGATAAGGCTGAATTCGGCGTTTCCAGACGTCGCTGTACCGTTCGATTACCCAATTCAAGGAAGCATACAGAACGTAGACGCCGACGACTCCCCACAGGATCGCGACGATCGCATACAGGACCGGGTTCAGAACCGCGTCTCGCAGGAACAGGAAGATGCCGGCATGCCCTGCCGCGTTCAACGCCGGAATGAGCAGGGACAGGAGGACGGTGCCCCATCGGCTGTCAAGCGCCGCCCTCCCCGTCTTGGCCGGAGCCGTCTTAAGTTCCGGCATTATTTAGGCCAGCCCGCCTGGATTTCCTGCATGGCGCCGTCGAGATCGACCGTGCCGCTGACGTAGTCGGTCATTCCCTTCCAGAACGTGCCCGCGCCGACCGCACCCGGCATGAGGTCGGAGCCGTCGAACCGCAGCGTCGTCGCCGATTGGGCCAGCTCCGCCATCCGGCGTTCGACGTCGCTCGTGTACCATTCCGGCTTCGCGTCGTTCATCGGCGCGATAACGCCGCCGGATTGAATCCACGTCTTGATCGATTCCCCCGTCGTGAAGAATTCCATGACCGCGCGAACCTCCGGCCGGTCGTTGAACATGGCGTACAGGTCTCCCGCGACGAGTACCGGATTGCCGTAGGCCGGATCGATCGGCGGCAGATAGAACCAATCGTAATCCTCGCCGGCCTTCGCCGTCGTCGGGAAGAAGCTCGTGATGAAGCTTGCTTGACGATGCAGCCATGCCTTCGGCGGGTTGTCGAACATCACCTTCGGAGCGTCGCCGAACGCCGTCGTCACGATCGATTTCCGGCCGCCGTAGACGTAATCGTCTTTGAGCCAGATCTCGGACATCTTCTTCACCGCGTTCTTGACGATCTCGTCGGTGAACGGGAGCTCCCCGCGAACCCACTTGTCATAGTTCTCCGGCGATGTCGTCCGAAGCATAATGTCCTCGACCCAGTCGGTCGCCGGCCAGCCCGTGGCCGCGCCGCTCTCGATGCCGATCGCCCAAGCGGGATCTCCGTCCTTGGCGATCTGTTCCGTCAAAGCCATCAGTTCATCCCACGTCTTCGGAATCTTGTAGCCGGCTTCGTCGAACGCCTTCTTCGGATACCACACCAGGCTCTTGACGCTGCTGCGGTTCCAGATGCCGGCCATGACATCGCCGCTCGGTCCGGCCATCGTCGCCATATCCAGCCAGCTCTTGTTGTAGTTCGCTTGCAGCTTGCTCTTATCCATGAAAGTGTTAACGTCGATCACCTTGCCGGACTTCGCGAAGTTCGCGAGCAGCCCCGGCTGCGGGAAGTCGGCGATGTCCGGCGCGTTGCCGCCGTCGACCCGGATAGAGATCGTCGCTTCGAACTCCTTCGAGCCTTCGTATTGAATGTCGATGCCCGTTTTCTCCTCGAATTCCTTGATCGCGTCCTCGAACTTCTTCTGGTCCACGTCGACGAACGGACCGAACATCGTTACCTTCGTTCCCTTGAACTTCCCGGCATACGCATCGTCCAGCGCGCTTCCTCCGGCGATCGGCTCCGCGCTCGGGCTCGCGCTTTCCGGCGTCGGGGTCGCGGATTCGGACGGGGACGGCGATGCGGATTCCGCGCTCGGCGACGGCGAACTCGAAGCTTGGTTGTCATTATTGTTGGAGCCGCAAGCGGACAGCAGCAGCACGAAACAAAGAAGGAGTGCGGTTCCCATGGTTAACCCTTTGTTCTTCAACAATCGACTCAGCCCCTCATTGATCAAAGTGGGATTGCGATGCCTTCGAATCGGTTGCGTTACCCCTTGGTTGTCGATCAACACCCTCGTTTGTGGCGATCCAAGATGCCTGCGCCCGCCTCACCCCCTCAAATAACGAATCCTTTATCAACAACTTGCTGAAAAGCTTTTCAAAATCCGCCGAAAGAAACCTTCATTCGATAGAACGGGTGGAGGAGCGCACAATCAGTTCATGAGGCAAGTATTCGCGCAAGACGGGATCCTCGAGGCCTTCAATGCGGGCGTGAAGCTTCTCGACGGAGCGGTATCCGATCTCGTACATCGGCTGAGCGATCGTCGTCAGCTTGGGGATGGTGAATCGGGACATGCGGATGTTATCGAAGCCGATGACCGACACCTGCTCAGGGACTTGGATTCCTCGTTCGTTCAGGTAACAGAGAAGCCCGATCGCCAACTCGTCGGAAGCCGTGAAGACGGCCGTAAGACTTGGATTCTGGAGGAAAAGCGCATGAGCCGCATCCAGCGAATCGTCGGACCAGAGACGCAGCAGGCGAATGTTCTCTTGGAGGATGGGCAGCCCCGCCTGCCGGTGAGCGCGGATATAGCCTTGATAACGCGTCAAGCCCGCGATGCTGTCGCTCAGATCGAAGCCGATCCAGCCGATGCTTCGGTGGCCGGATTGAATCAGGTAAGCGACCGCGTCGTAAGCCGCCTGTTCGTCATTGATACGCACGGATGGAAGCTCGTACTCGATGCTGTGGGTCGAGACCAAGACGACCGGCATCCTTAATCTTTTCAACTCTTTGTGGTAGTCGGAGGAGATCGGTTCGCTGGTCAGTAGGATTCCGTCCACCTGACGCTCTTCGAAGTTGTTCAGGTAGGAGTAGAGCCGCTGGCGATCGTGGTCGGTGTTGCAGATGATGAGGTTGTAGCCGAATCTTTTGGAGGCGTCCTCCATTCCGCGTATGATGTCCGCATAATAGGAGTTGCGAATATCCGGAATGACGACGCCGATCGTATTCGTCTTCTTGTAGATCAGGCCCCGGGCGAGCGCGTTCGGCTTATACTTCAGCTCGTTGATCGCGTCCAGCACCCGTTCCTGCTTGCTGGGGATGACCGTATCCGGAGCGTTCATCACTCGGGATACCGTGCTGATCGAGACGTTGGCAAGTCGGGCCACATCGCGAATGGTCGGCTTTGTCACGGGGATTCCTCTTTTCGTGAAAAGCTTTTCAGTCTTTCTGTGGCTAATGGTAACGCTTCCAATAATGGAGTGTCAACGGGAGGTTTTGTCATTTTATGTAAGCCGTTTATCGACACATTTAATAATAAAAGCTATCCCCAAGTCCTAATGACTTGCGGGATAGCCCTTGTTAAGGTAAAGCTTACAGCCCCATGATGTGCAGGCCGGAATCGACGTGGATGACCTCGCCCGTGATGCCGCGGGACAGATCGCTCACGAGGAACATCGTCGTGTCGCCGACATCCTTCTGGTCCACCAGTCGGCGCAGCGGCGAGCGTTCCTGATAGATGGTCGCCATCTCGTTGAAGCCGGACACGCCCTTCGCCGACAACGTCCGGATCGCGCCGGCCGAGATCGCGTTGACGCGGATGCCGTCTTTGCCGAGGTCTTCCGCCAGGTAGCGCACGCAGGCTTCCAGCGCGGCTTTGGCAACGCCCATGACGTTGTAGTTGCGAACGACGCGTTCCGCGCCAAGATAGGACTGGGTAACGATCGCTCCGCCTTCGGTCATGAGCTTTCTCGCTTCTCGCGCGACAGCGACCAGCGAATAGGCGCTGGAGTCTTGAGCCAGCATGTAGCCTTCGCGGGAGACGCCGAGGAATTCCCCGGAGAGCCCTTCCTTGCCGGCGAACGCCAAGGAATGGACCACCCCGTGGATCGTTCCGGCCGTCTCGCCGATCGTCTTATAAGCGGCAATAATGCTCTCGTCCTCGGAGACGTCGCATGGTACGACCAGGAGAGGCTGGATCCCGCTCTCTTCCAGCAGCTTCGTCAGCTTCTCGAGGGATCTTTCCTTACGATAAGTGAAGATCAGCTCCGCGCCGTGCTCGTGCAGCGACTTCGCGATTCCCCAGCCGATGCTTCTCTCGTTCGCGACTCCCATAACAACGATTTTTTTGCCTGCAAGCAAGTTAGACATGTTTCTAATTTCCTCCAGCTTTCCGAATTGCGCTTGATGCGCCGAACGCAAGGAGAGCACCCCCGGATAGAGGTGCTCGACTTCTCTCCTTGCTCAACTAGCCATTATTATACTACGAGACGTGCCCGCTTACCACCTTCCGACGAAGTCAGACCGCCCGCGCGGTTCAGATATCCCGGATTTCGACGCACGCCACGTAGCTTAACGGCGAGAAACGATCCCGGACTTGCTCGGCCGTGCACGAGGAAGAAAGGAAGATCGTGAACCCTTGCTTCCGAATGATCCGCTCGCTGGTGTCCGCGTCCGTCAAATCGGGAAAATAGCGAAGCGATTCCTCGTCCGAATGGATGTTCAGCAGCATGTCCATGCAAAGCGCCGAGATCAGCGCGTCCGCTTCATGGAAACGAACGACGACTCTGTATAGGCTTCTTAAAGCGAAAGGAAGAATGTCCCCGTCATGAACCGGGCCTTCTCCCTTTCTCTTCGTGGATTTATTCTTAGTAGTTGGATTGTTCGATCGAATAGGCGAACCCGCGCTGCCGCAATCCTCGATAGAGGAACAATACCCTTCCTGCTCTTTAGGAAGCGCGCCGCCGAATTGTCGTGATGCCGGAACAGGATGATTGCTGTTCTCATTCCGCATGGATTGGCTCCTCCGAATTCGTAGCTCTTGTCTGTTTAAGGAATAGTAGTCACATAAGCCCAGGGACGAGGGATTGACGCCCTAGCGCAGTCTTCTCTACGTCTGCTCCAATGTCATACGAAATGCTTAGGTATATCTTACCTGTATATAAAATTATACTCGTACTTTCGCCATTATTCAACAAATTAATCGGTATTCCGATCCTATTCGGCACCCTCCTTAGAGGGGGTTCTGCGTTGACTTGGAAGATTCCTAGGGGGATAATGAACTTCAAATCTACCGGACAAGGAATGTTGCCGCTTATGGATTGCCGAACCGGATGCGCCGCATGCTGTATCGCGATCTCCATCTCTTCTCCCATTCCGGGCATGCCGGAAGGCAAGCCCGCGGGCGTCCGCTGCGTCCAGTTGACCGACGACAATCGCTGCCGGCTGTTCGGACGTCCGGAACGGCCCGCCGTCTGCGGAAGCCTCGCTCCATCTATCGAGATGTGCGGCTCCGCGAACGAGGAAGCCTTTCGTATCCTGACCTGGCTGGAGCAAGAGACGAACCCCCGATGAACCGGCGCTGGGACGCTTCGGGCATCGCCAGCCTTATGAACGGGCGATCTTCGCCTGAAGCCAATCCCACACCTTCTCCATCGTCAGCTCCAGGTTCGATCGTCCCGCTTCGTTCACGTAAGCTTCGCTCTCGCGGAAGTAATCCGCATGCCCGCCCAGGATTCCGATCGAATCGGAGTGTCCCGGGCCGTTCCGATCCCTTCGCCACCGCAACCACGATTGCTGACCCGCCGCTCGCCAACCGCCGAACGTGCCCAGGCGCGTGATCGGATCCAGCTTCATCTTGCCTCTGATCTTGCCGACTCCGTACAGATAAAGCGTCTCGCCGGCCAGGTCCGTCGGAATGCGGGATTTCGGCGATCCGATCTGAATGACGTAGATCGGGCTTTCGCCTTCTTCCCTGAGCGCGAATGCCGTATGCACGGCTGCCGTCCCGCCTCCGCTGTGCCCGATCAGAACGAGCGGCTCATGGGGCTGCTTAACGAAGGAACCCTCTCGGCGTTCTTCGTTGATCTCCCTCATCGCCCGCGCTCCGCCGATCGACTTGTGCATGCGGGAGAAGCCGAGGCGCATGTCGTGGTAAATCTCCCGAACCTGGACCAGAACGTTGCGGCTCCAATCCCCGTAAGGGTACAGCAATCGGGAATGCACCGTATGCCCCTCTTCCGCAAGCTTCTGATGCATGGCTGCGCGGAACCGTTCCATAAAGTTTGGCGAGGTCTTCACCCCTGCGAAAAGATAAAGCTTCAACTCCCATTCACTCCCCCTTGCTCTCTGCGAAACGCTCCGCCTTCAGAATCCGGTCCATGTCCGTCGGATGATCGTCTCGGAATAAGCGCACGAGCAGCGGCGGATTCACATCGCTCAAGGAAGCGACCGCCATCTGCTGATACATCTTGACCGCGCCTTCCGAGCTTCCGATCAGCTCGTAGCCGTAATCGTCCGCGGAAGCCTCCGCATTCCTTGAGATCGCGTTGCTGACGGGCAGCGACACGAAGCTGAGCACGGACATGAGCAAGAGAATGAGCGGGAGGGCATTCATATCCGCGATTCCCTTGATGCCGAATCCCGCGCCCCGCGTCCGCACGATCCAGGAATAGAGCATGCCTCCGATCCAGAGGACAAAGAAGGAGGAGACGACCGAGCCGACGACGCTCCATTCGAGGTGATGCATGACGTAGTGTCCCATCTCGTGGCCCATGATGAGCAGAATCGCTCTCTCGTCGAGATTTTGCAGCGTCGTATCCCACAGCACGATCCTCAAGGAGGAACCGACTCCGTTCACGTAAGCGTTCATGGTATTCGTTTTGTCCGACATATGGACTTCGTATACCCGATCGGCCGGGATGTCGGCCTTGTCGGCCAGCGCCAAGATTTTCTGTTCCAATTGCGGATCGCTCAGCCTCGTAAACTTATTGTAGAGAGGATCGATGACAACCGGCTGAATGAACATCATGAAAACGGTGAACGGAATGGAGAGAAGCCAAAGCTTCAGCCACCACCTTCCCCCGCGCGACAGGATCCAGAATGCCGCCGCGCTGACCGCCAGCATGGTCACATAGCCGACCGAGAAATCCACGGCTTTATCCCGAAGCCAGCTCAGCACCGGCTGCGTCGTGATTCCGTAGTGGCTGGACATCGTAAAGCTGAAGACCCGAAGCGGAAAATAAAGCACGAAAGCGATAGCGTCGACAGCCAGCACGTAGAGCGGGAATCGGACATAGATCGGCCACCCGGTCCGTTCCAGCCCGTTCTTCATGGTTCGGCCAAGTCCGGTCAGGAGAATAATGCCGTAGATCAGCCACTCCCACGGACCGCTCAGGAAAAAAATCCAATTGCGAACGGCATTGATCGATTGGCTGTCGCTCAGCTCCGCCGGAGTGAAGAAGACCGCCGGATCGGCCGGCGTTCCTTGGTAGGCGGCAGGCACGTTATTAAGCGACGTGTACCGAACGTAGATCGCCATCCCAACGGCATAGACGACAAATAGCAACGCATAGAACCCCAGCTTGGATCGACCTGTGCGCATCCCGCGATCTCCTCGTTCCCGGATGATGTTGCATGCTTTTTCGAAAAAGCCTTCTTCTGGGCAATAGCCTCATCTTCTCCCGTTATTTGCGGCCGTAATCCGCCTTGATCTCGCCCCACTCTTCGGTCTCCCACTTCAGCACCTTATTGGAGTAGGTATTGGTTCTCAGCCATTGCAGCGCCCGATCCACGAGCGTCCAGATCTCCGCCGTCGATTCGTTGCGGGCGAGAGTCGTCGCGACTTCTTTCTGTTTCACCCACTTCAGGGCGGTGCGGGAATCGCTGTAGACGGTCTTCGAGCTGCCCTTCTGCTTCAGGTAGGCCAATGCATGAACGATCGCAAGGAACTCGCCGAGATTGTTCGTGCCATTCGGGATCGGTCCTTGAGAGAAGATCACGTCTCCCGTCTGGGTGTCTACCCCCTTGTATTCCACTGGACCCGGGTTCCCGCGCGTGCCTACGTCCACGGAGATGCTGTCGTAATCGATCTCCGACGCGGAAGCCGGCTTCTTCGGCTTGCCGCTCTTCGCCGCGTAGCCAACCGAAGCCGAGGAAGCCGAGGAGGCTTTGCCCTTGCCCCAATGCTTCTTCCAACCCTCGCGATAGGCTTGCTCCGCTTCCGCCTGGGTCGAATAGGACTTGTATTTCGCGTCCGTATAACCGTTCACTTGGGCCTGGCAAGCCGGCCATGTCCCATAAATACCCGGTTGATGCCCATCCCATACGACATAATATTTATTGGCCATTCCGTAATCTCTCCTTCTTATGTAAAGCGCGTTCCGACTTCCCTATTCTACCATGTTCCGTCTTCCGTTGCTCTCTGTCTATAGGCACAGTCTATAGAATGATACAATCTTAATCTTAGACCGAGGAAGAGCCGTCGTTTATGATTATGAAAATAAAAGAAAGCGAACGTTAATCCGCTTTAAGAAGGGTTGCCCATGCTGCATTCGATCGTTTCGACGCTGCTTCAAGTCATCGTTCCGTTGTCCATCCCCGTCATCGTGGGAGCGCTGCTGCGCCGATTCAAGAACCTGGACACGAAGCCGCTGTCCGTCCTCTACCTCTACTTCTTAAGTCCCGCCATCCTGCTCGAGACGCTCACGACCGCGACGATCACGACCGACGATGCGGTCCAGACCGTCGTCTTCTGCCTGATCAATCTCGTGCTGCTCTGGCTTCTGGCCGCCGCGCTCGGGAAGCTGCTCCGCCTATCGGCGTCCGAGAAAGCGGGACTCACGCTGATCTCCACGTTGACCAACTGCGTCAATTACGGGTTGCCGCTTGTCCTGCTCGCATTCGGTCAGCTCGGCCTCGACAAAGCGTCGCTCTATGTCGTCGTCCAGATCATCCTGACGAATACGATCGGGGTTTTCTTCGCCGCCCGATCGCAATTCTCGATCGGCGATGCGGTTCGCTCCGTGTTCAAGCTGCCTTCGATCTATGCCGCGATATTCGCCTTCCTGCTGCGCGCGTTCGACTGGACGCTGCCGGACGGCTTGCAGAGCGGAATCGCGCTCGCCAGCGGAGCTTATTCCCCCGTCGTGCTCGCCATTCTCGGCGCGCAGATGATCAGCGTCGGCTCGGAAGCCAAGGGGAAGTCGAGCCTGGAATCGCGCACGTTCTGGGTCGGAATGGCCGTCCGGACGGCCGCGGCCCCGCTCATCGCCGCTTTGGTCCTATGGATGCTCGGGATCGGCGGAACGACTGCCGACGTCTTCTTCATCCTCGCGTCCATGCCGGTCGCCGTGAACGCCGTCGTGCTGGCCGAACGATTCGACGCGGCGCCGAAGCTGCTATCCCGGTGCATTCTATGGACGACGCTGTCTTCGTTCGTCTGGCTGCCGATTCTGATCAGCGTCGTGAGCTAAGGGGGTTCTATCGCTATTGCTTAACGGGATCGGGATTCGTCTCGCGGAGACGATCTCGAACGCGCACGCATGTTGGGTGGCGGAGTTAGTCTCATTGGAGACTAACTCGAGCATATACGCACGCTGGGGGGCGGAGTTAGTCTCATTGGAGACTAACTCGTGCGCGAACGCACGCTGGGGGGAGGAGATAGTCTCATTGGAGACTAACTCGTGCGCGAACGCACGTTGGGAGACGGAGTTAGTCCCATTGGAGACTAACTCGAGCATGTACGCACGCTGGGGGGGCGGAGTTAGTCTCATTGGAGACTAACTCGTGCGCGAACGCACGTTGGGAGACGGAGTTAGTCCCATCGGAGACTAACTCGAGCGCTTACGCACGCTGGGGGGCGGAGTTAGTCTCATTGGAGACTAACTCGAGCGCTTACGCACGCTGGGAGGCGGAGATAGTCTCATTGGAGACTAACTCGTGCGCGAACGCACGTTGGGAGACGGAGTTAGTCCCATTGGAGACTAACTCGAGCGCTTACGCACGCTGGGGGGCGGAGTTAGTCCCAAATGAGACTAATTTGAGTACGCACACACGCTCGAAGGTGGAGTTAGTCCCAAATGAGACTAATTTGAGGACGCGCACGTCCGCTGGGGGCGGAGATAGTATCGCTGGAGACAATTTCACAAAAAAGAGCCTCCCGAATTCGGGGGCTCCCGCTTTACCTATCTCTCGTTCTTTATCCGATCCGCTGCTTCAGCTTCTCATAGAGCAGCTCCGGCGTCTTCGCCCTAACCAGCTCCGTCTTGCCGATGCGAGCCATGCATACTCTTGAGCATGCCCCGCAGCTGCCGATGCAATCCTTCTTCTTGTGCTTGTAATCGGGAAACTCGTTCTTCATCGCTTTGTAGACGGACTTCGAGCCCAGCTTGAAGTTCCTGCAGCAATACTTGATCTTGACCATTCCTCATCCGTCCTTCGCGCTTCATCTCGAAGATCCCTCCTTCAAATGATAAGTATTCTCAATGGATGTGTCAATGAAAATAATTCTCACTTTATCCGATCTGCCGAAGTGCCATCGTCCGGGAAGTCTCCTCTTCCTCTTCCTCTTCCTCTTCCTCTTCCTCTTCCTCTTCCTCTTCCTCTTCCTCTTCCTCTTCCTCTTCCTCTTCCTCTTCCTCTTCGGCTCTCTCCCTCCTCACCCTCTTCGGCTCTCTCCCTCCTCTCCCTCTTCTTGCTCTTCTTCCTCTTCTTGCTCTTCTTCCTCTTCTTGCACTTCTTGCACTTCTTGCACTTCTTGCACTTCTTGCTCTTCTTGCTCTTCTTCCCCCTCCTCCTTCCCCTCTCCCCTCCATTTTTTGTGATCGGCTATCATTTCTGGTAATCTAAAAAAATAGACTGACTTCGAGGACAAGAACACCGGCATTCGCCCCATGCAGAGAGGAGCTTTGCGATGAATGACGTTGTCCTGGTCATCCTGATTCTAGCGGCCGCTGGAGCGCTGATTGCCGCCTATGCCATCGCCGTCGAGCCGCGCAGGCTTAAAGTGACGCGGCATGAGGTACGTTCGCCGCACGTTCCTTCTGGCTTCGACGGCAAGACGATTCTCCAGTTCAGCGATGTCCATATCGGCCACTATTATTCCCTGAGGCGGCTTGAGAGGTTGGTCTCCTTGATCAACGATCTGAAGCCCGACATCGTGGCGTTCACCGGGGATTTGTACGACGCCAGAAGTCCGAAGACGGAGAGCGACCCTGCGGCTTCTCCTATTCTGGAACGGATTCGCGCGCCGCTCGGCAAGTTCGCCGTGTACGGCAATCACGACTTCGGCTACACGCGCAACAAGCGCACGTCCGGTCCGCTTCTTGCTAACGGAGGCTTCGACGTTCTCGTTAACGAGACGAGAACGATCGCTCTTCCGAACGGAGAAGCGATCTCTATCGCGGGCTTGGACGATTATGTAAGAGGGCGTCCGGATGCGGCGGGAACGCTGTCGCAGCTGCGCGAAGAGACATTCAATCTGCTGCTCCTTCATGAAGGCGATCCGGCGGATGAGCTTGCTGCGTATCCTGTCGATCTGCATCTGGCGGGGCACAGCCATAACGGCCAGATCTGCCTCCCGCTCGTCGGGGCCTTGCACCGGACGAATCTCGGCAGGGTGTATATCGGAGGCATGTATGCCATCGGCGCTTCGAGACGAAGAGATCGTCCCTATCGCCTATATGTCAACCGGGGGATCGGAACGACGACGTTCCCGATCCGATTCGGGAGCGTCCCGGAGATCAGCGTGTTCACCCTCCGGTCCGGCAAGTAAGAACAAGAAAGGGCTATTCATCTTCTCGGTCGGGATCGACCTCGGGATGGATAGCCCTGCTGCTAATATAGGCGCCCGTCACGAACGGAATACGATGCGATTGCGCCCCTTCGCGGTGATCGAAGCCGCGCTGTCTTGACGCTTGGCGCGGGAGCGAACCGACCCCAGCTTGGCCGACAGCTCCTTGAACCAGTCTTCATCCTTGGTCATCAACGCCATATCGATATAATTGAGCAGACCGCTCTCGTCGTTGCCGGTATAGCTCGGCAGCTTGCGAACGGATGAGTTCCGCAGGGCAATCGCGCTGCCGATAGCGGCTTCCCGATCCGAATCCGTCACGAAGATCTCCACCGTTCCTTGGCTGGCATGAACCGCTTCGATGAAGCCGCGCACCAGTTCTCCCTCGCTCGAATGCCCCGACACCCAATCTCCCACTTCAAAATTCATGATCGTCCACCGCCTTTTCGCTCTTTTTTAGAAAATTTCGAATTCATCGCTTAGGCCAGCCGTTTTGCAGCTTCGCTTTACTGTAATAATAATAGTTACAGTAGCGGATGTCAATGGGTCGGTTATGGAGAAAAAGCCGGACCCGGTCATCACCTCCGACGACGGGACCCGGCTTCTGGTTTTATCCTTCCATTGAGGCCATTCGTTCCTTCGCCTTGCGGCCGAACAGCGCCAGCGCCTCTTGGATATGAGCGTCCCAATAGCCCCACTCATGATCTCCCGGACCTTCCTCGTAACGATAATTAGGGTACCCCGCCTTGCGGATCGCGTCGCGGAATCGGATATTGTCCTCGTACAGGAAGTCCTCCGTCCCGCAGCATTGATAGAGCTCCGGAAGCTCCGCGCTTCCTCGGGGAAGCCTTCCGAGAAGCTCGAACAGATCGTCCGGGGACCCCGTCACGGCCCGCTCCCCGAAGATGAGATCGAAGGCTCGCCCGATGGCGGGGTTGCTGGGATTCGCCTTCAGCGCCGCGATGTCCAACACGCCCGATAGGCTGGCCGCGGCGGCGAAGCGGTCCGGATGCGTCAGCGCCCACTTGAACGCGCCGTAGCCTCCCATGGATAACCCGGCCACGAAGTTCAGCTTCGGATCGTCGGACAGCGGGAAGAATGACCGCGCGACCTGCGGAAGCTCCTCCGTCAGGAAGGTCCAGTACGGATCGCCGTATTCCATGTCCGTATAGAAGCTCTTGTGCGCGTTGGGCATCACGACGGCGATACCAAGCGAAGCCGCGTAGCGCTCAAGCGAGGTGCGGCGGCTCCAGATCGTGTCGTCATCCGAGAAGCCATGCAGCAGGAAGAGCGTCGGGTGCTTGCCGGCGAACGCTTTGCCCTTCATTCCTATCTGGTTGATCGTCTCTTGCGGTAGAATGACCGTCATGCTCGTGTTGATCCCGAGAACTTCCGAGTTGAATTGACATTGGATAAGCGCCAAAGCGAGTCCCTCCAAGATGTAGGCTTTAGTAGGTTTGGATGTTTGGATAGCCGAACAAAGAATACTATCGTAGATTTGGACGGACGATGTCAAGGAGGGCGCGGTTCCATTATCCGATCATTCGGTCATTCAATCATTCGGTCATTCAATCATTCGGTCATCCAATCATTCAGTCATCCAATCATTCAGTCATCCGATCTACCGATCATCCGATCCTTCGATCATCCGTCTAAACGATCGGCTCTCCGTTCTTCGTGCGCCACCATACCCCGGTGCATTCGGGAACGATCGCAGACCCTTCTTGTTGGATTCGGTCGCCCGCCTCATCTCCGAAGAAATCCCGGCATAGCTGCTCGGCTTGTTCGGCCGAATCGAACCGATAATCCGTTCTTATCGCCGTATGCTGGAAGCCATACGGCCCCTCCAGCGCTTGATAATAAGGCAGCAGGTATTCGGGAGGCATCGGCGTCTCTTGTCCGGTTCCCAACGTCTCCAAGATAATAACCGTCCCGTTCGGTCGAAGAACCCGATCGATCTCCCTCATGACTTGACGGATATCCTCTTGCCATCCCGGATTGTTCGAGCTTCCGGCATAGCAGATGCTCCATCCGGCCATGACCACGTCCACGCTCCGGTCATCAAGCGGAAGCCTCCGATAATCGGAGACGACGGCTCTCCAATTCGTCAATCCGAGATCGGTTAATTTGGAGGCGGTCTTCCGAAGCATGTCCGCGGCGGAATCGACCGCTACGACGCTATGGGCCAGCGATGCCACCAGCGTCGTCAGTCTCCCGGTTCCCGCTCCCAGATCCGCCGCATCCTTGCCGTTGAAGTCGCAGATGCCGAATAGCGTCTTCGGAATGTTGTTCAAGTAATCTTCCTTGGAGATCAACAGATCGTAAGGAGTCGAGATATGGCCATACGCATCGTCATTTCGTAACAGGCCGATCACCTTCCCTTGTCATAGGCTCAGAAAGTAATGGTAGAACTCCTCGTCCCTCTTGTAGCCCTTGCTCTCGTAAAGTCTTTGGGCTCTCACGTTATCGAGAGCCGTCGACAGCTCGAGTCCTTTGGCTCTCGTTCTCTCCGCATGCTCCTTGGCCGTTTGCAGCAGCAGCGAGGCGGCTCCGCGCTGGCGGTGCTCCTTCCGGACGAACAAATCGTTCAATACCCATGTTCTCTTCATGGAGATGGACGAGAAAGAAGGATACAGTTGCGTGAATCCGACATACTGGTTCTCTGCCTTGTCTACGGCGACGTATAGAACCGATTCCGAGCGTTCGAAACGATCCAACAGAAACCGTCTTGCCCCTTCAAGGTCCGAAGCCTGTCCATACCAGACCCTATATTCATCGAATAGGGCTGCCGCTTCCTCTACATCCGCAACGGTTGCTTGACGAACGATAATCCCGCTCATGACTGCCATTCCTCCCGATTTTATTTTGCAAACCCGCTCTTCTATTCTGCTTCAAGAGTGATCGCGGAGCCATGAATTCGATGACGGACTGTTTGGATTTCTTGCAAGCAAAAGAGAGGCCCAAAACCAAGACCTCTCCTGTCATCCGGTTTCTCTATCCTTCGGCTTCAGTCGCCCCTCAAGAAAGCGATCTGCTTGCTGAAGTGGTTCTCGCTCGTAAAATGGCCGTTGAACGGATAGACGACAAGCTCCTTGGGCGCATCGATCCGGTTGTATACGGCGAAGATGGTCTCCGGCATGCAGATCGTATCCTTCAGGCCTACCGACACGAGAAGCGGCGCCCGCAGACGATCCGACAGGTTCAGCAGATCGAAGTAGCTTAACGTATGAAGAACCGTGTCCAGATGCTCCGGATGATCGGAGACGAAGCCGGCGGCCTCGGTCAGAGAGCCCGTCGACTGGGAGATCCCGAAGTCCATATGGCACATGTTCGGCACGTCCGCAATCGTCTTATGAGGCACGTCGCTTAGCGCGGAGACGATCAGAGAGAGTCCTCCCCCCTGGCTGGTTCCGACGGTTGCGATTCGCGAAGCATCCGCTTCCGGTTGGCGCGAGACCCATTCCACGGCCTTCAACGCGTCCACGGTGATCGCCCGATAATAGCTTAGATAAGGATCCAACAGCCCTTGGTTCATCCAGCCTCTCGTCATTCCGTACGTCTGGGGAAGCAGGTTGCCCGTCTCCCCGCCCTGGCCTCTCACGTCGACGGCGAACACCGCGTAGCCTGCCAGAAGCCAATGGGCGTAATCTTCCGGATACCCCTTGCTGCCGGTATAACCGTGATAGATAACGACGCAAGGGAACGGCCCCGCTCCCGCAAAAGAAGGCACCAGGTACCAGCCGTGAATCGGCGTCTCGTCGAAGCCTTCATAACGGACGCGGTAATGCGTGATGTATGGCGATATTCCGTTCACTTTCTCTTTCCTATCTTTTAGCGGGCGCTGCGCCGCTTCCGTAAGCGTTCGTTCCCAGAACTCGTCCAGATCCTTCGGCGCCGTTCGGTCCGGACGGTAGCTCTTCAGCTCCGCCACTCTTCTCTCCAGATAATTCACGAATACTCCTCCGTTCTACTCCAGCTGACGACAATCCCTATCTTCCCTATCTTCTATCTTACCGGATTTCGGAAATTTCGGAAGCCGCCAGAAACGATTTCCGTCAGAAACGCCTTGTTTTCGCATTTGCCAGTCTCCGCCATTCCATAAACGGCGGCTTGTTCCGGATAATCCGACAGGAAAGGGCGCCGATCGCGCCCAAATCAAGACTTGAGACCTAAACTCGCCCTTCAGCAACTGACAGACTTTTTGTGATACGTTTCGTATCATTGAAGAAATTGCGACTTCTTGGTCCGAAAGGAGATACGATCGATTCATGCTCAGCTTGCCAACCGATAAGGCTCCGCTCAAAGTATCCTATACGGACCCTACCGCTTCCCTTCAAATCTCCGCAAGGCTCGCCCGATTCTTCCAGGAGCTGCACGACGGCAGGAGATTGGCGATCGTCTGTCTGGGAACGGACCGTTCCACCGGCGACTCGTTAGGCCCTCTGGCGGGAACGGTTCTTAGCCGATACTCCTCCCGTCGCTTCCACCTCTACGGCACGCTCGAGAACCCCGTTCACGCCCGCAATCTGGACGACACCCTGGTCCGCCTGCATAACGAGATCGAGCGTCCCTACGTGGTCGGAATCGACGCCTGCCTGGGCAAATCGTCGAGCGTAGGCTGCATTCTTCTGGGCGAAGGCCCCATTCATCCCGGCGCGGGAGTGAACAAGCAGTTGACTCCCGTCGGAGACGCCCACCTCTCCGCCGTCGTCAATGTCGGCGGCTTCATGGAATACCACGTTCTGCAGAGCACTCGCCTTCACGTCGTCATGTCGATGGCCGAGCTTATCGCGGCAAGCTTGATGAATGCCGTGAATAGCTCGCTGCCCAGGTGATCCCCATGAAGGCGCTAGGTTACGTTCTCATCTCTCTATGGCTGAGTCTCCACTCCTCCGCGGCGTCCCCGCTTCCGCATCCGGCGGCCGCCGCGAAAGCCTCTTCGTCTTCTTCGATCTTGGAAGAACCGTTAGCGGCAGCGGCCGACGCAGAGGAAGCTCCCCCTCCCGAGCTCCCGATAACCCTGAACTTGGTCGGCGATATCCTGCTGGATAACCCAATCGATTCCTATATCCGCAAATACGGAATCGACTACCCGTTCCAGCGGACGGCAGACACGCTTGCCAACGCGGACATTACCTTCGGCAATCTGGAGACGTCGGTATCCAAGCGCGGCAGCCCGGCGGACAAGCAGTTCACGTTCCGTTCTCGCCCCGAGACGCTCGAATCGCTCGTGAACGCGGGCTTCGACGGCGTGAGCATCGCCAACAATCACACGCTTGATTACGGCTTCCAAGCGCTCGACGATACGATTGCCAACCTTCAAAGCTACCATCTGGGGCATACCGGAGCCGGTCAGAACAACGACGAGGCGTTCACTCCATATGTGAAGGAAGTGCGCGGCAAGAAGGTCGCCATCATCGGCATCAGCCGCGTGCTTCCGTATGCCAGCTGGTATTCGGGTAAGAACAAGCCGGGCATTGCCCATGGCTATTCGATGGAGCCGATGATGTCCTACGTCAAGAAAGCCGTCAAGGACGCGGACTACACGATCGTGTTTATCCATTGGAATAAAGAGCGCGAGGATTATCCGGAAGACTACGCGAGGAGCTATGCCAAAGCCTTCATCGATGCCGGAGTGGACGCCGTCGTCGGCGCGCACAGCCACTGCCTGCAAGGGATCGAATGGTACAAGGGCAAGCCTGTCTTCTATTCGCTGGGCAACTTCGTCTTCACCTCCAAGACGGAGAAGAGCAGCGACTCGATGATTCTTCAGTTGGCCTTATCGGATTCGGAGATCGGAGCCAAGGTCGTGCCGGCCAAGATCGTCCAGACCCAGCCGAGGCTGATGGACGACAAGTACAACCAGGCCGCCTATGCCAAGCTCAACAAGATCTCCTTCAACGCGAAGGTTCTTCAAGACGGAACGGTCGTGGAGAAATAGAAGCGGCACCGAGCAAAAAAACGCATCGCAAAAGCCGGGAACGTGTCGTCCGACGCGTTCCCGGCTTTTGGCGGTTGTGCGGCTAGGATTAGTTGAGCGGCTGAACGGTCAGTCCGGAGCCTTCCTCCGTCGAAGCTCCGCCGTTGTCGTTCAACACGACCAGATAGAACAGCGAGCTCTGAGGCGGCAGGCTGCGCGTGGTGGCCGGACCGTAGTAGGCGCGAACCTTCGTGCCTTCCTTCAGATCCTTCCATTCCACCGGCTGGCCTTCCTCGTTGATGACGAACGTTTCCTTGCCGGAGTTCAGGACGAGGTCGGTCGTCTTCTCGCCGTTCTCCGCGGCGGCGAAGCTGACTCTCCAGCCTTCATCCGTCTTCTCGATCGCTTGGATCGCATCCTCCCTCACGAGACGGGAGATTCCGACCGTGATCGATGCGGCATGCGATTGGCCGGGATAGCTCATCGCCACGATCGGGCCGTAATCGGCATTGATCTCGGTGCCGGCCTTCAGATCGGAAGCCGCGACTGCCTTGCCTTCCTTATCCTTAATGACGGTATCCTTATCGGCGTACAAGATGATCCAGTTCGCCGCGCCGCGGCCCAAGACTTCCAGACGGTATTGTCCGTCATCCGTCTTCGTGACGGTCTTCAGGATGCCCGCGATATGCGCGTATTCGATCTGTTCTTCCTGTTGAACCTTGTTCAATTCGATTCTCTTCTCCGCGGAGTTATAGCTAACCTCGTAACCAAGTGCGGCAGCTTCATCCCGAATAGGAAGATAAGCTTGTCCATTGATATAGACCGGTTGAAGGTTCGTCGACTCTCCGTCTACCGATATTTTAACGTCGTTGCGAATCAGGCCGGTTACTTTATCGAAGACTCCGGTCGCTTGCGCCGCGGCGGACGTGCCAAGCAGGCCGACCAACGTCGCGACGACTACCCATTTTTTCTTATTCATTCGAACATCTCCTCTCTAATCTTGGTGCAGCACCCCTATAAACGCACAAGGATTTCATAAGGTTGCACCTGTCGCATAATTTTTCCTCCAAGCTTCCTTCCGGCATAAACTAAACGAACGTACAAGCGGCAATAGGTCAATGGAATACAATGAAGAAACAGGCGAAAGCGAGGTGAACGGCATGAGTTTACCAGCCCGCAGCAGATTAAGCGTTCGCGAGCAAGCTGCCCGAACGGCCGATGCGCCTGTCCTCGTTACTCTGACGGACGGACGCCAATACGTCGGCAGAATCCAAAGGATCTGCAACGGCCAGCTGTATCTAGCGGGAATGGAAGTGCAGAGCAAGCCGAAGAAAAGACAGCGGTCCGCCGCGAAAAGCTCGGCTAAATCCTCCCGCCGCCAAGCTCGGACGTCCGCATTTCTGGTTCCGCAGCTTCAGACGGGAGTGGATGAAGCCACCGCCGGCACGGTCCAGGCGGAACAGGCTTTAGCCTCCGCCCAGCAAGGAGGCGGCTTCGGCTTTGGCGGTTTAGGAGGGTTAAAGGATTGGATGGGGTTCATGGAGAAGGCATTGCCAATGATAAAGATGGGGATGGGCGTCATTAAATCGATTATGCCCCTGCTTGGCGCCTTGAAGATTTAAATCCCGCTTCGTCCGGCAGGCTGGTCTGCAGCGAAGACCCTTACTCGCCTCTTCTTCTCTGCAGGCCAGCGAAAGCCTTGTTTCAGCGCTTAAAGCTCTTCCGTCATCCGATGAATCCGCCAGGGGGCGGCCGGGGACAACCGGACGAATTCGAATCGCAGCGGCTTCGACTTCTTGCCTTTGCCAGACCTCTCGTAGGCGACCGTCAGCTCGCCTTCGGCGGTCAGCAGGTCCTCCTCGAAATGCATCCGTTCGGGCGACGCAGGACGGATAGCCAGGATGGTATCCGTTATGCCCAGCAGCCGATCCGTCTGCGCCTTCCCCGCTCTTTCCAGGAACAATCGCACCCATTCCCGATCCTGCTGATTCATCGCCTCGGACAAGCTCTCCGCCTGCGTGAGCGGGGTCAATCGCTGAAGCAGCGCGCGGGGCTGGCCGGCCGCCTTGAACACCATCAGCTGATGGGCCAGATCCGGCACCTCGGATTTGTGGGTCGAGCTGTCCAGGAAGTGAATGCAGAAGTGTCCTTTGAAGTCGTTGCCCGGAATTCCGTCTCCGCCGTGAGGCATTCCGTTCATCGAAGCCGCCAGCTGCCTTCCGTCCGCGCGGACCAGGATCGCTTTGCGGCGCCAGCTCCATCTGCCCTCGTAGATTTGCTTCATAATCGCGCTGTCTTCTCTCGATACCGGCTGCACGTCGGCATGATCCCTTCCCGCTCTTCTCTGCACGCGGAAGGACAAGCCCGTCTCCAGATCGACAACCGTAAACACCTTCAATCTCGGAACGATCCGGCTGGCTTCGTTCCAATCGACGAGTTCTCCGAAGTGGGCGCGGCTAAGTCTCTCCGCTTCCTTCCGCAGGAGAAGGGCGGATTCCCGCGGCAGCTTGACGGCCCCGCCATTGTCTTCGCTCCATAGATTGCCGGAGACGTCCATCCGATACAGGCTCGCCCTCCCGTTCTTAGTCGTCTCTACATAGAGATCTCCCAGCTCGGGAGCTTCTTCCGACGTGCGAGGAACCGCCGTTTCGAGCGTCTTCGCCAATTGGGAATCGCTCCACTTCTCATGCAGAGCATAGACGGCGGTCGGGCTGGACTTGACGAGGATTCGGACGGTAAGCTCCTTGGAGTCCTCTCCTCTTGCGATAGCGGGCATTGCGAGAATGCCGACCAATATGGCGAGGACGGCTTTTCCGACGAGAAACCGGCGTGATAAGGATCGGTTCATGCGAATGCGCTCCTTCCCGTAATAATTCGGCAGCCGAAAGGGGATGGTATGGAATCGGGCAGACAGGATATCTCATTCGAGGTGCTTTATGAACAATTGGCTATGGGCGTTAGGCGTAACAAGCATGGTTCTAGGCAGCGAACCGAACAGCGGCGTCCGGCCGGACACCATCTCTCTTCTGCACAATGGGGAGAAAATCGCTCAAGTGGAACGCTCTTCCTATACGTTGCCCTCATTCCCTCTCGTTAATCCGATTCGCATGGATGAGCTGCTGGCCAAGATAGACCGCAAGGTGCTTACCCCGCCGCAGAACGCGTATATCGGCGACAGCGGCCGAATCGTGCCGGAGAAGGCCGGGGCGAAGCTGGATTCGCGCAAATTCGCGGATCGGTTCCAGCACTATTACTACGGCGGCGGACAAGTCTCGTTCGAGATTCCGCTGAAGCCGACCTACGCGAAGGTAGACAGCGAGCTTCTCTCCTTGATTCGGGAGAAGCCCATCGGCCAGTACGCGACCTACTTCAATTCGAACAACCGCAACCGGGCCAAGAATATCGCTTTATCCGCGAAGGCGATCGACAATCGGGTGGTTTTTCCAGGGGAGAAATTCTCGTTCAACCAGACGGTGGGCAGGCGGGATTCGTCCAAAGGGTACGTTCGCGCTCCCATTATCGTTCGAGGGGAATTATCGGAAGGGATTGGAGGAGGGATCTGCCAGGTCTCCTCCACCTTGTTCAATGCGGCCGACCGGGCAGGCCTCCGCATTCTGGAGAGGTATTCGCACAGCCGCCACGTTCCTTATGTAATGCCCGGACGCGATGCGACCGTCAGCTGGGGCGGCCCCGACTTCGTCTTCTCGAACCCGTACAACCAACCGGTCTTGATTCGGGCATTCGCCGGAGCCGGCTCCCTCTACGTATCCATTTACTCCTCGGAGCAATTGGATTACGCGCCGCGTCACGTTCCGCGCATGTCGAGGCGGATTCCGGAAGAGATCGCGGTCGACGGTATCGAAAATAAACCTGATTGACTTTAAGAAGCAATGCGGAGCACCACGATGCCGCCCAGCGTCAGGACGATCCCGATCATCTCCCGGCGGCGCATCTCTTCCTTGAGGAAGAACTTCGCATAGCCGAGAACGATGGCGGCATTCATCGCTCCCAACGCGGACACGATCCCCGTCGTCCCTTGCTGGAAGGCGGGGATCAGGAACAGCATCCCGGCGATGTTGGTCAGGCCGACGGTCATGCCCCACCATAAGGTGCGGCTTGTCGTCCATCCCGTTGCGTGAACGCGGATGCCCCCATCCGCTTCCTGCTCCAGGCCTGCCGCCGTCTCCCGCTTGATACGGGAGGCGCTAATAGACCCGAATAGCCATTGTCCGGCGAACAGGAGGGTTCCCGTTGCGTACATAAGGATCAAGGTCGGCAGCGTCTCCCCTCCGCTAAGGGTGGACTGCTTCGACGTCAGGTCCGTGAAGCCGAAGAAGAACAGCGTAAGCAGTCCCCATTGCAGACCGCGCAGCTCGCCGTTACGAAGGTCGCTCGAATAGCGGATGGCGATAAGGCCGATCAGAACGACGACGAATCCGGCGAGCTGCCCGAATCCCAGCTTCTCTCCCCAGAGGAAGAAGGCAACGGACGCCACCACCAATGGGGGCAGAGCGGTCAATAAGGCGATAAGGGAAGCCTTGCCGACGGCATAGCCTTTGTACATGGATGCATTCGCCACGAACGAGAAGCTGCCCATCAGCACGCCCCACCACGCTCCGTCGGTCCATTTTTGCCCCAGTGCGGCATTGATAAGAATGGCCACCAGCATTCCGCTCAGATAGACGCCGAACAGCAGGGCATTCCTATTCAGCCTCCGCTGCGACGACCATTGATACAGAATCCCTCTCACTCCGAAGCAAGCCGCAGCCGCTATGCCATAGACGAACCACATGACGATGTCCTCCAAATTCTGTCTAACGCGTATTCAACATTCCAAAGTGTATTGCCCATTGGCGAACGAATTGCCTGTAATAAAAAGCAGACCGCCTGTTTAGGAGGACTGCTTTGGGTCGGATGAACATTGTTGCAAGAACCCCGTAACCCGACTTTATCGGGTTACAGCTTCAAAATCGACGCTCGCGCTCCCTGCAACCCGGCTTTATCGGGTTACAGCTTCAAACCAGAATCACTTGGCCGCAAGCTGCTCGTTCAAGAGGAGGAACGCCCGCCGCAGCCGATCCTTCGGCAGCGTCTCGTACAGGTCGCCGATGCTGATCTCGAAGGAGCAGGCTTCCTCGTTGACCGAATTCACGCGCGCCGTCAAGCCGATTCCCGTCTGCCCGTAAACCGCGATCAGCGCGGCCTCCAGCATCGGCGCCGGAACGGAGGCATGAACATGGAACATGTTCGTGACCGGAACGGCCGGGCGGGTCTCGATGGAGTCGACGCCGTTGTACAGCTCGGCCAATTCAACGGCTCCGCGGTAATACGACTCCATCTTCGGGAGTCTCCTCTCGAAGTAGTAGTCGGAGCTCAGGATGTACGGATACAGCGAGATCAGGTCTCCGCCGTGCCTTCTTTTCCAGATCTTCGACGCTTCCGTCAGCTCGGTGTCCCCGGCAAGAATCGCTCCGGCGATGCCGCCGATTCCCTTGTAGAAGCTCACGTACGCGCTATCGAACAAGCTGCAGATCTCCGCCGCCGTCTTCCCGTAATACGGAAGAGTCTCGAACAATCGCGCGCCGTCGAGATGAAGCTTGATGCCCTTCCTGCGGCAATAAGCCGCGATCGCTTCCAGCTCTTCGAACGAAGGCAGCTGCCCGCCGATCTCCCGCTGCGGAAGCTCCAGCAGCAGCACAGCCACTCCGTCCGGAAGCCCTCGCACATCCTCCAGAGTAATCAACCGATCCTTGTCGGCCAGCAGAATGGGCTCGATCCCGTGAAGCTCCTTCAGCCCGTCCTGCTCGTGAATCTCCAGGTGGCAGAGCGGATGGTAGGCCACCTTCTTCGTTCCCAAGCGGTCGCACCAGATCCGCAGAGCGATCTGCTGAGCCATCGTGCCGCTCGGGAAGAAGACGGCCGACGGCTTGCCCAGATAGTCCGCCAGCTTCGTCTGGAAGCTCTCGATGACCGGCCCCGTGCCGTATTGGTCGCCGACCGTCTCTCCGTCCACGCGGTCCAGCGCTTCCTTCAGCACTTGCACCGTTCTCTTGCCGTTGCCCGGAACTTGAAACTCCGTTTGATTATACGCTTCCAGGAGCGTTCTGCTCTCGTTCGCCATTCGTTCCTCATCCTTTCCTATGCTTGTATTATACATTGTTTAGCCGGGTTCGGGCGAAAGCGAGCCGATATTCCGTCGGCGTGACCCCGGAGAGCCGCTTGAACCACTTCGCGAACTGCTTATCGTCGTCGATTCCGATTCGGGCAGCGACCTCCTTCACGTGAAGACGCGTGCTCGACAGCAGTTCCTTGGCCGACTCCAGCTTGATCTGGTGAATGTAGCCCAACAGCCCGGAACCGAAGCGGCGCTTGAACATTCGGGACAAATAATCCTTGTTGTACCCCATCTGGTTCGCAATCTTCTCCACCGAGATGTCCCGGTCCAGCGCATGCAGGCGAGTCCACTCCAGCAGCTCCGCCAGCTCGGGGCTTAACGCTTCCCGTCCTTCGGAATCCTGAAGCTGTTCCGCCAATTCGATCAGAAGGCAGGTTAGAAAATAGTCCCCGGCCTGAGGAATCGAATAGCCGCCGTTCGCCGCATGCAGAAGCTGCCTCGCCAGAATGTGGACGCGATTCGGGTTCGGACAGCTGGCATAGCGCGGGATCCGAACGCCGGGATCCTCCCCGGAAGCGTCCGGTTCGGCGAAGTGGAACCAATAGAAGCTGACGCCCGGCGAAGACAGCTTGTAGCCTCGGTGGTGCTCGCCCGGCATCAGAATCAGGATATCGCCTTCCCTAACCTCGTATAGCAGTCCGGCCGCCTCAAGGAAAACGACTCCCGAGACTCCGATGATCAGCTCGCAATCCGTGATAATGCGCTCCGTGTGCGACCAGCTCTCGTCGGACAGGAAATGCCCCCCCATATGAAGCCGATAAGGTTCTCTCAGCGCTAAAGGCAACAATTCGCTCAACTCCTCTATCTATGGCCCAACGGAAACATGGTCAGTTTTTGACACCTATTATACCGGATCCGCTACCGACAGACCACCCTTGCCTCGCTTATGATAGAGGACAGAAAAGCTTGTATAACATTCCACTAACGGAGAGTGACCTTCCATGGCTCATCGCGTTGCCGCCCAAATTCCCCATCCGCTTGACCTGCGGTCGATCCGCATTCAAGACAGCTATTGGAGCTCTTACGTCGACCTGATCCGCCAGACCGTTATCCCCTACCAATGGGAAGCCTTGAACGACCGGGTGCCGGATGCGGAGCCCAGCCATGCCATTAAGAACTTCCGAATCGCGGCCGGCTTCGAGAAAGGCGAGTTCGGAGGCTTCTTCTTCCAAGACACCGATCTGTACAAATGGCTGGAAGCCGTCGGCTATTCCCTCGCGACCCACCCGGACCCCGATCTGGAGAAGGTCGCCGACGAAGCGATCGAGCTCGTCGCCGCCGCTCAGCTGGAGGACGGCTATCTGAACACCTACTTCACCGTCGCCGTACCCGGCCAACGCTGGACGAACCTGCTCGACTGCCACGAGATGTATACCGCCGGCCATCTTATCGAAGGCGCGGTTGCTTACTACTACGGAACAGGCAAGACCCGCCTGCTCGATGTCGCCAGACGGTTCGCCGACCATATCGACGAGCGCTTCGGCCCGAATCCCGGCCAGCTTCGCGGCTATGACGGCCATCAAGAGCTGGAGCTCGCCCTCGTGAAGCTCTACGAAGCGACGAACGAGCCGCGATATCTGGAGCTCGCTTCCTTCCTGATCGAGGAGCGCGGACAGGAGCCGAATTACCTCGTGGCGGAATGGGAGAAGCGCGGCAGAACGTCGGCTTGGGCGCCGGGAATCGTTCAGAAGTCGCCGCCGCACATGCCTTACCACCAAGCCCATAAGCCGGTTCGGGAACAAGAGGTCGCTTCCGGCCACGCCGTTCGCGCCGTTTATATGTACACGGCGATGGCCGATCTCGCGCTGAAGAAGGGCGACGCCAGCTTGCTGGAGGCTTGCAAGCGGCTGTGGAACAACGTGGTGAACAAGCAGATGTACGTGAACGGAAGCATCGGCTCCACCCATCACGGGGAAGCGTTCACCTTCGATTACGATCTGCCCAACGACACGAACTATTCGGAGACTTGCGCTTCGATCGGACTTATCTTCTTCGCGCGCCGCCTGCTACAGCTCGAACCGCGAGGCGAATACGGCGACGTCATGGAGCGCGCGCTCTACAATACGGTTACGGCCGGAATCGCCGGAGACGGCAAGCATTACTTCTACGTCAATCCGATGGAAGTATGGCCGGCGGCCAGCGAAGGCAATCCGGGCAAGCATCACGTCAAGGCGGTTCGCCAGAAGTGGTATGGCTGCGCCTGCTGCCCTCCTAACGTCGCTCGCCTGCTCTCTTCTCTCGGCCATTATATCTACACGGCGAACGAGGATACGCTCTATACGCATCTCTATATCGGAAGCGAAACGAAGCACTCGCTCGGCGGTCGCCAAGTGACGCTCTCGCTGAAGAGCAGCATGCCCTGGAGCGGCCATGCAAGCCTGAAGGTCGAAGCCATCGAATCCGCCGCGACGGGAACGTTCGCTCTCGCGCTGCGCGTGCCTTCCTGGAGCAAGAACACCGCGTTCTCGCTGAACGGCCAGCCGGTTCAGCCGATCATCAAGGACGGCTATGCTTACGTGACGCGGGAATGGCAAGCGGGAGACGAAATCTCCATCGAGCTGGATATGACGCCGCAGCGGATCTACAGCCATTCGCAGCTTCGCGCCAACGCAGGCCGTGTCGCGTTGCAGCGGGGACCGCTCGTGTACGCATTCGAGGAGACGGACAACGGGGCTCCTCTGGCTGCCTTGTCCCTCAAGCGCGACTCGGAGATCCGGCCAGCGGCCAGCGAGTGGCGCAGCGACGTGGTCATGCTGGAGATGGACGGCGTTCGCCTCGCGGAGCCTGCCGACCGGATTGCCTCTCTGTACGGCGACGCTCCTCCGGTCGAGACGCCGCAGAAGCTGATCGCCGTGCCTTATACGCTATGGGGCAATCGTAAGCCGGGCGAGATGCTCGTCTGGATTCGCGAGTCACGCTGATTGGATTCTAGCAGCGACCTGAATGGCCATCAGCCCCTTCGATATCCAACCCAATCAGAGAAACAGGCTTTCGCCTGCTTCCCGCCTACAAGAGGCGGGGAGCGGCGGAAGCCTGTTTTTCTTGCGGCGGATCCTTGGGCATAAGATTCTTGTCGAGCGCTTGAGCCGCGCGTATCATCGCGTATCCCAGAACGCCTCCGGATGTATTCAGGATCATATCGTCCACGTCGAAGGTACCGATCGAGAACACCAGTTGGGACGTCTCCAAGCCCAGACTGATCATGAAGCCGATGAGCAAGGTCATCAGGAAGCCGCGTCCTAGTCCGAGCCGGATCAAGATTCCCGCCGGCACGAACAAAGCGATATTGCCGAACAGGTTCAGGTAGTCCGTCGAATAGGACAGATGATGCATATTCTGCCTAATCGTATCTCCCGGAATCAGGTTGCCGAACTCCAAGCCCCGCTTCAGCCTCTCCGGATCCTCGATCGCGCGCCGAAGCTGCTCCATCAGAAAAGGAGGGTTCGGCGTCCCGAACTTGAACAGAATGATTTTGACAAGCAGATAGAAATAAACGATGGACACCAGAAGCAGGATCAGCCGGAATACGCTATTCTTCTTAGCCATCTCACGCCGCCTCCTTCAGAGGGACCGTTACGATCACGCCGCCGGAATTATCCCCGGAGATCGTATATCGGCCTTCCGCCGGAACCGGAACGTCCGTCTTCTTGGATACGGACACGTATTCGATCTGGTAATGGACTCCGTTCGCCTTGGCGAAGATGGTCTTCTTCTCCTTCAAGTACGCCAGGTATTCCTCCAGGACGAAGTTCTTCTCCTTCATGATCAGGCTGTGCGGAAGGCCGACGTAACGGAAGTGCCAAGGCTCGTACTGAATGCCCGTGGTGCCGGACTTATCCTTCGGATAACGAAGAACGAACCCATACTTCCAGGCATTCTTCTTCAGCCATTTGCCCTCGGACGACTGATCGATCCCCCCGGCCGTCGAGCCTATGTCGAGCGACAGCCCCAGATTATGCTCGCTGTGTCCCGCCGGCAGCGCATAGTCCGGCCCCTTCTCCTCGAACAGCTTATCCTGTTCGGAATTGTTCCGGTACCCGCTGCTGATTCGAAAATGCTTGACGCCGTCGCGGGCGGCAGCCGCCGTCATCTGCTCGAACTTGAGCGCGACCTCCTTGGATAATTCCAGCGAAGGATCCAGCAGCGCGAACCCTTCCGTCAGCTCCGGGTGTTCTCCCAGACGGATGATATCGTCCGGCAGAGCCTCCGGGCGAATGGCCTTCTCCCGGTTCACCAGCACGAGATCTCCTTGATAAACCTGGTCCTTTCCTACTTCCAGCGTGGTCCAATTCTGCGCATAGGCCAGCTTGGTATTCGTCCCTTCGCTAACCTGCGTATCGGATGCGCCGAAGCCGCTAAAACTGCAGCCCGACAGCAAGATAAAGGCGGACGCCAAAAACCACTTCCTCATCGACAGCAACTCCCTTGAACATGGTTCCTTAAGAGTAAGGGAAATTGTTTAATGAAGAAGTGGGGAAAATTTTAAGTTTTTCTTAAACTCCGTCCGTGCGAGGTTCGTGAGGCAATCGGACCTGGAACGCCGTTCGGGTCACGCTGCTCTCCGCGGAGATGGAGCCTCCGTGCTGCTCGACGATATTCTTCGCGATGAACAGGCCAAGCCCCGTGCTGCCGCCTTGGTGAGTACGCGCGCGATCCCCGGTATAGAACATATCGAACAGATACGGAAGCTCCTCTTCCGGGATCCAGCTTCCGTAGTTGACGACCCTCACGACGACTTCCGCGGGCTCCTCCACGCACTCGATATCGACGAACTGGCCGTCTCTTCCGTAATGCGCCGCATTCATCAACAGATTCTCGAACACGCGGGCCAGCAGGTCCCCCTGCGCCATGATCATAAGATGAGGAGGGACGTTAAACCTCGCCGTAAGTCCGTTCTTCTCGAATACGGGGTACAGCTCTTCTCCCAACTGGCTGAGCAGCTCGGCGAGATCGATAGGCTTCTTCTCGATCGTTACCTTGCCGTAGTTCATCCGCGTAATCTCGAACAGCTCCTCGACGAGCCCCTCCAATCGACGGGACTTCGTGTAGGCGACGTTGGTGTAATGCTTCATCTGTTCATCGGTCAGGTCGTTGTTATGGAGAATAAAATCCAGATAGCCGATGACCGACGTCAGCGGCGTTCGAATGTCATGCGCCAGATTCAGCACCAACTGGTCCTTGCTGCTCTCCGCGAAATCCCCTCTCTCCACCGCCATTTTCAGCATGGCCCCGGCCCGGTTGATGTCCTCCGCGATGATCTCGAATTCGTCGTTCGTGCGGATCTCCAGCCTCGTCGAGAAGTCGCCGCCCGCGAGCTGATGAATCCCTTCGGACAGCTGCTTGAAGTAGCGAACGTAAGGCTTCGTGTATAAGTAGAAGAACAAGACCGCCAGCGGGAGGAAAATAAGCAGAAAGAAGTTGAGGTCCCCCACCGTGTTCAGGACCGATCGCAGCAGATCCATCGTATCGCCGACGCGGGCGTTCTTGCGATAGTAGTTCTGCAGCAGCCGGTAGAGCATGTACGTCAACACTCCGGACGTAAGCATGCTGAGTCCGAAGATGACGAGAATGTTCGTTCGGAAGCTTCTTCTCTCTTTAGCCATTGAACGTGTACCCTACTCCCCAGATGGTCTTGATCCACTTGTCCTTGTCCTCGCCTAGCTTCTTCCGAAGCGTACGGATATGGACCATGACCGTGTTGCCGCCTTCGTAGTAAGCCTCGCCCCACAGCTGCCGGAACAGATTGTCCGCGCTGAATACTTTGTTCGGGTGGCTGGCCAGGAGATGCAGAATATCGAATTCCTTCGGCGTCAGCTCGATCGGCTGCCCGTAACGGGCGACCGACCTCTTGTCGGGATCGATCGTCAGTCCGGCGATCTCGATGACCGGCGAGCCGGCCGCCGCCGGCTGGCTCAACTGCATGGAACGGCGAAGCTGCGCCTTGACCCGGGCGACCAGCTCCATCGGGTTGAACGGCTTCGTCATGTAATCGTCCGCTCCGATGACCAGCCCCGTAATCTTGTCCATGTCGGACGTCTTCGCGCTTAGGAATATTATCGGCATGTGCGCTTGTTCGCGGATCAAGCGAGTCGCTTCCAGCCCGTCCATCTTCGGCATCATGACATCCAGAATCGCCAGGTCGATCGGATGGGATTGCACGGCTTGCAGCGCTTCCTTCCCGTCGGCCGCCTTCAGGATCCGATAGCCTTCCTTCTCCAGATGGATCGCCACCAGGTCCGCGATCTCTTGGTCGTCGTCCGCTATTAATATCGTGATAGGTCTCATGATTTCTCGTCCACTCCTGCTTCCAATTACCTTCCATTGTAGCTTGTTTAGAAGAATCATGCACGTCCATCAAAGCTCTCATGGATCATATTGGGTCCATTGCAACTTTCGCCCAGCGCATGCGTCTAATCAGTCGATCTTGTTATCTTGAGATAGAGAGGAAAATAATGATGCGTCCGTTTAGAAAAAAGTTCTTCTTGATCATGCTGCTTGGGCTAGTTGCGTCGAGCTTTGGAGGTACCGCAAACGCGGCAGCGCCAGCTCTTCAGCTGTCGGTAAGCGGGAAGCTGGTGAAAAGCGAACTGTCGCCGATTGCGGTTGGTGGCAGCGTGCTCGTCCCGCTTCGGACGGTGTCCGATGCCCTTGGCGCCACGCTGAGCTTTACGGCTTCCACCAACACCGCCACCATCGGAAAGTGGCAGACAAGCGTTGCGCTGACCGCAGGCAGCGGCATCGCTAAGGTGACGCGTTGGACTCAGGAGCCGGCGGAGCTTAAACTTACTTCCGTTCCCAAGATCATCAATGGAAGGATGTACGTCCCGATTCGCTTCTTGTCCGAGACTTTCGGGTATGTCGTCTATTACTCCGGCGGTACGGTGTTCATTCGCCCTCCCATTAACCCTGCCGATCAAGCAACGTTAACCTCCGGGTCACTGGAGGATGCGCGGCAGCTGATGATCAAGCTGGTCTTCGGAAGTGCGCTTCGCTCCGAGCCGGAACCGCTGAAGCCGAACCATACGAGCGAATATTACGGCTTCTCTTATCTGTTCCCCAGAGGCGAGGCGCTTCGCTTCTACTACTTCGAAGACGATACGGTCCGCTGGATCGAATATCGGGAAGGCTTCCTGGTTGCGACTTATCAGGCTCGCCTGAATGAAGACGATCCGGTCCGTCTCTTCCTCCAGGGCAAGTGGACGGAAGCGCGAGGTTCGACCCCATCGCCAGGTAAAGACGGGTTCTATTACTACTCCTATGGCTACTCGGGAGATAACAGGGAGGAATCGAGCGGCCAGGTCGATGCCGGCGGTAAGCTCGACGTCACCGCTTATTACCGCAAATACGGCCCTCCCGAGCTCAACATCGGGCAGATCGCCTATTCCCTTCCAGGGGAAGCGCGAGCAGAGCGGGTCAAGATCGACGTTCCTCAGGTTTAAGTAGAACTGCGACGCAATCCAAAAAAGGCGGGGCCGGGATAGCCTCCGGCACCGCCGATCTTCTCAATCACCCTTCAAATTCACCCTTCCAATTCATCCTTAATAATGGAATACAACTTGACGTCTTGAAGCTCATCTTTAGCCCACACATATCGTCTTAACAATCCTTCAAACTTCATGCCGCTTTTCTCCATGACTTTGGCGGAGCCCAGGTTGTCCGGATGGCATCTCGCTTCCACTCTCACGAGTTCCAGCTCTTTGAATGAGAATTCAAGAATTCGCCTGACGACTTCCGTCATGATCCCCATGTTCCAATACCGGTTGGACAATACATACCCGACTTCGGCTCTTAAACAAGGATTGTTCCAATTCACGAAACTGCAGCTTCCAATCAATCGTTTGGTTTCTTTGTATTCGATTCCCCACGGACCGACCTTTTCCTCTTCATATCGTTTCCGAACAAAATCAATGAATCCTTTCGTATCGTCCTTATTCCGGTGGTAATCCCACGTTGTATATCTGGATACTTCCGGTACGGAACAATATTCATACATGTCGTCCACATCGGAACGAGTGATTGGCCTCAACAAGATGCGATCCGTCTCAAGAATCGGAAAGCTCTCAAAATGGTCTTCGATTCGCTTCACGCTGTCACCTCATTTTTTGACGAGCTAACGAACAAATGCGACAATCTGGTTTAATTTCTCTACATCGCCTGGCCCTATCTTTAATGTCGAGTTAGAAGACCCCGTCCCCCCATAAATAAAGGCATAGCGATTTAATTGACGATCTATAATCGTAGGCAATTCATGCCCTATTAAAGGAACGCTCCCAATCTTAAATCCTGTCATATGCTCTACTTCCTGCGGACTGGCGAGTTTTAAATCCTCGCATTGCAAGATAGCTTTAATCTCCTCGAGATCGATTCGACCGTAGTCCCCTGAAATAATAATGGCGTAGTAACTTTTTTCCGATTTTAACACCAAAGTGGGAGCTGTCTGTCCAATCTCGATCCCCAGATATTCAGCCCCTTCTTTTGCCGTTTTTAAGGCTTTTTCATGATTGATTATTTCAAAAGCGATTTTATGCTCGTTAAGGATCTTTTCTAATGGACTCATTTATAAGGTTCTCCTTTCAAAATTCCCCAACCATCCTCAGCCAATCTAAACTCAAGCTCTCAATATCTTTTCTTTTATTAATTTATTCGCTTCTTCTCTGGTCGAAGCCGGCCCAAATACGTAACCGTCGATCCGGTATCTCTCATCGATGGCATCAAGCTTTAGCCAGATATCCTTGATATCTCTTGATACATAGACAGTTCCAATTGTTCTTAGATTTGCGCCGTTTGTTTCCATGAGTGGATAGAAAAAGTGCGTTCTGTTATCTCTAAGCTTAATGTGATATTTGAGGTCCTTGTCTACCGTTATTTCCCCGAGTATAAGGTCTCCCCCAAAAGGATCCCTATGTAATTTCCCTTTCAGCGTAATTGATGTCTTCTGTTCGAATCCCTCTTCGAAGGAATAAATAACGGACGCAAATTCCTTATTAATGGGTTTTGGCTTTAAATAGGCGAAAGTAACCAGCCCGATTGCTACTACAAGCAAACCTAAGATTATTAGGAGTTTTCTCTTCATGTGATATTACCTCAAAGACTTTTGTGTTTACTTTTCCATCGTAAAACTCTCACGAAAATAACGCCGACAATGATGTATATTAAAATAACCCAAAATGAAAATACGTTTGGATTCTCAGTGGCCGTTATCCAGAGTGGCGGCGAATTGGTATTCCACGAATTGAGCATGTGGGGGTCAAAATGATTCTCACGATACACGATGGCCCAAATTTGATAAATCTTTGATGTTACATAACCTACAACCAATCCAATCAATGCTCCTAAATAATAGTGCGGGTGAATCTTCCCCATAAGTCCCATAACCCACCTCTCTTCGCCACATAGTTTAGAACCTCTCGCTTACTAACCAATCTTTTGCTTGATCAATACTTGAAAAATAGTTGATGCCTAAACTGGAAACCTCTTTAGTCAACCTTTTCCTAATGTTATTCTTTGCGGTTCTATTAGCGCCAACTATTGCAATCTTAAAAATATTTTGACTCGACCTGGAAAGGCTTTCCGTCATATATCCTGCTATTTCATATGTAACAGCTGTCCCGTCTATATGATACAACACACGAAATTGTTTATTTTTAGTTCTCATTAAGTCCTCATTATTACTAATCTTTTCTCTAATTAAATGAATATCCGAACCAAGATTATCTATGCACGATACCCAAATTTCCCCTCCATTATGATGGAGTAAGAAAGATGGCCTTAAATCTGGCACGCTTTTTAATTGTTTTTTGAAAATGGCTCGAAGCCCATTCCGAATATTCATTTTTTCTCCTCAAGACAGCCGTTATATTAGTTTTATACATCGACCTTATAATTTAGCGTTAACTCATCTCCGGGCAATCCTCTAATTCCCCAGTTACTCTTTGGCGTCTCGAAAATGGTGATTTCAATATCATTAACATCGAATCCAAGCACCTGGAGCCTCTCATAAATCAACCTAATCAGTTTCTTTTTCACTTCGTCCGATCTGCCTTCAAACATGCTTATTTCAATTATTGTATACCTCTGAGATCGATCATCGGGGTAATTAACATCATCGTTATTCATCAAAATAAAACGATGAAATCGCTTGTCTTCAGGCAGCTTCAATGCGTCTACTAGACATGAATGCAGGATCTCTGAAAATTGTGTCTGACATGGTTTTAAAGATTCAAAGATCCCATAAATCTTTACTTGTGCCATCGAAGCTCACCCTCTTCTAGGACCTTAATTCTTTAATGTAGTTGTAAACGTTCTTAATTTCACTTAGCTCCAACCCTTTTTGCAGCTTTTCAACAATGAATTTATGATCATCCGATCTCGCTTGTAATTCTTCCTTATAGTTCTCGTCGTAGTCGTTTATAAAATCCAGTTCATTTTTATAGATATCGAACCTTTCTAGAATATACAATTCCTTAAGCTCGATGAATAAAGATAATAAGTCGTTTAGATTTCTTGCAACTAATTTAACTTCATTGCCAAAATCCATTGGTTGAATAAATACGATTGGAGCATCTTCTAAATCATCGACTGCCCCACTCTTTGTTAGAAAAGCAAAATGGTCCCCATCCACACCTGTACGTCCTAAAATTATCGCGTCATCGGGTGTACAATCGTATCTATCTTCATCATTATTAAATGAGAGGATCAAACCCATATATTCCTCAAGGGAACTATTTTGTTCTTGTAATTCCTTATCGATTTGAGTCAGTACTTTTAAGGCCTTCGGTTCAGCGTATAATCTAGACAAAATTGTTCCTCCTCATCCGCTAGCTCAGATCCATTCTAAGCCTTATCATGTCCCGACATTGGATTCCGTCTTCAAAGATCTCTTCCTCCTAATTCCTAATAAAATAATCATGATCGATTCCAATCATTCTAAATCCGCATTTCTGATACAGCTTTAACTGATGAATGCTTGAATTACCAGTCCCTATTTCAATTGAATTTGCGTTAAGTTCCTTAGTAACCTCAATCGCCTTTAACAGCAATTTCTTTCCGATTCCTTTTCCTTGATGCTTCTCACTGACTGCTATGTTTACGATCTCGTATGTTCTGGGATGCGTTTGAATTAATACGAACACCCCAACGAGTTCTTTCCTATGAAAGGCTAAATAACAATGGCTGCGATTCAGATATTCATCTATAAGTTCTTTAGAAGGATCTGCGAGCAAAAGTAGATCGTAAGGGATGCTGTCTTGGTTTGGATTCAGTAAAACAAAATTAATCTCCATAGCTTGTGGATGCTTCCTTCCTGATTTACTGATAAAGATAATGTGTCGGTATATTGAGTATTACTTTCCCGATTAAGTCTTTTCTTTCTACAAACGGCACGTCCCATGCATGTGAATCAAAACTATCATTGCGATTATCTCCTAGAAAGAAATATTCGTTCTCCGGTACGCTCACGGGTCCGTAAGTATAGTTCATTGGCTCCTTCACATACGGTTCAATTACTTTTTCATTATTTCTATACAGAGTCCCATCCTTAATTTCGATAATGTCTCCAGGCATTCCGATTAACCTCTTTACCAACCTTTTAGCTCCTTCAATTTTAACCGGCGGGTAAAAAACAATAATATCTCCATGATGTATTTCGGTTACCGGCATTACCTTCTCTACAACTATTCGATCATGAATCCTTATCGTAGGAATCATTGAACCCGAAGGTACTACCATCGCTTCAACAATGTAAGTACGAACAACTAATGAAACGATAATTGCGATCATAAAACTAGGCAGCCATTGTTTCATGAATCTTTTCATCTAAGTCACCTCAGTCTAATTTCTTGATGAATCCTGTTTAACTCCTTTGCAAATCCATGTATTCTAATACAGTCTTTTGGTGTAACTCTCGTGCAATGCCTTCGATACTTCTTCTTCGGATAATCCTATTTGCTTAGCATGAGCAGAAATCATTCGAGCTACATTAGGCAACTTGTCCTTGTTCACCCAAGAATTCGCGTCCCACACGCTGGATCTTTTAAAAGCTTTAGCACAATGAACATAACACTCTTCAATTAGAATACCTATTCCTAGTAGAGGTACTTTTCCATTGACCTGCATATGTAATAGTAGTTCGCTGTCTTTTATAATTTGAGCTTGTCCATTTATTCTTAATGTCTCTTCTAGTCCTGGAATAAGAAATATTAAACCTACTTTGGGGTTCTTTATTATATTTCTCAGTGTATCCATTCTTCTATTACCAGGTCTTTCAGGAATAACGATTCGCTTATCATCTAAGATATAAACAAATCCTGGCGCATCCCCTCTGGGGGATACATCGCAAAATCCCTGATCGTCTGAAGACGAAATAAATACCAATGGAGAAAGAGAGATGAAATCACTACAATGTGAATCCAAATGATGAATGACTTTATGATTGACAAGTTCACTCGGATAACCGACTAAATTCCTTAACTCCTCTTCGGAATTAACAACATTATTAAAGTCGAACATTTTATTTGCACCTACTTTTGTGTTTTACACAATAGCCCTTTAATCAATTGCTCGCTGAATAGAATGAAATGACTCCGATTACTGCAAAAACAGTAAGAATAGTACCTATGCTTATTATTCCTATAATTAACTTTCTACTCATCTTTACCGGCCCCTCCTTATCGATCTCGGATTTGTTACTTCAACGACTTTGATGTACGTAATAGGTTAAGGAGTTCTTCATAGATGCCTGGATTGGCACTAATAAATTCTTCTCCAAATAAATCCTGTGGTACGTCATAAGGTACAGCTCCCACGTGGCCTGTAATCATACCAGCCTCTCGTGCGATTAGACCAGCCGCAGCGACATCCCATGGGGCTAAACTCTCTGTATGTGCATCCAGCTTTCCAGATGCTACATAACAAATGTCTATTGCGGGCGCAGCCAAACGACGAATGTCTCTACAGTGGGTGGTTAGGATATTTACTCTTGCAAGAGCCGGATGTACTTTTGCTTTATCGTGGGGGAATCCGGTTCCATCTACCGCAATTGTTGCAGAGATAGCAAAATGCGGAATGTGTTGCGGGTACGAACTGGAGATTGCATCGCGTATTGTCTTATCAGATGCAAGGTCTGCTGAGGTTACAAGCTCTCCCGCACTCTTATATGTCACTTCAACCTGTGACTTCGTCTTTAATTCGATAATTTTTTCCCTGCAAATTCAACCACTTTCTCCGCAAATTTCGACCATTCAATTGCATCTTCCCTCACTTTAAGACTCTCCCCTCCTTTAACGTCGATCTTCAATATCAAAGCCACGATTTTACATTCTTTATATTTATCACTGCTTTCGTTATCTTATAATAATGTAATTCAATCTCTGTATTTTCATCTATGTCCTTCAATAGATCTTTATTTACCCAGAACTTCTTATACTCGCCATCAATAGTGTTTATTTTTATGATGTTGCCTTTCTTAAAATCCACTCTACCAAATACGGTCAAATAATCTTTTCTTACCAGATCAAGTGAAGTAATGATTGCAATAAAAATAAATATTAGATTTGGAATTAATAGCAACAAAATAAGCCAGTTAGGCCTATCCTCTAGTACATTGATAACTATTTGTATCGAAGAATTGAAAATCATTATTAATGAAAAAAACAGTAATAACTGAAGCGATTTTTTAGCTTTACTCTTATTCTCTTTCATTATGTATTCCTTTCATTTCGAGTTGCTGTCAATTAGTCTTTAATCAAGTCCTCATCAAAGCCCTTATTCGGAATTGTATACCATTCAAATCCATTTTTCACTACTTCTTTCCAACAAATAGGCTCCTTGATCTATTTCTTTCGACCAGGAGCAATAATTGAATATCTTCGGATCAAGGGGCCGTTCGGACTTTAGATGAAGTTACCAGACTACTCCGAAATCACTTACGGAAGTGCACCAAGATTCTAGAATCATTAGTCATTCCTCAATATAATAATAAATTCATTGTATTTGGACGGAAGTGTTAACCCAGAATCTCAATATCTTGCAAATTCAACTTACTATAATCAACCTTAATTGCCCCCATCTCATAGATCACATCTGTCCTATTATTAAATCCACCGTGGTCATCGTTGCCTATGGTTATTAGCAGATTATTCTTTTGACAAAAGTCTATAAGAGCATTTGTTGTATCTTCTGTATGAGTTGTGTAATAACATTCAAAACCATCTGCGCCCATGTCTTTAAGTTTTTTCAAACGAGGTTCTATTTCAGAAAGATTATTCTTCATTGTTTCTCCGATATGGGCAATAACTGCTTTACCATTCGCGTTATGTATTACATTGATTACATATTCTATTGATGGAAATGAATTTTTGGGTTTAATATTATATTCCCTGATGAGTTTAAAAAAACCAGGAACATCCATAACCAAGTTTTTGCTTTTTAAGTAGTCAATCCCCTTCCAACCACCGTTTTTTGGATTTCGATTGTAAGAATTGAACTCTTCAATACTAACTTCCTTATAGTCAACACTTATCTTTTTTATTAATTCTAAATCAAGATCCGCATAAACCGTCTCGCATTGTTTGCATGTCTCAATTATCTCTTTATTTTCAAAATCGAAGCCATACGCGAGGACATGAAATTCTTTATCTTCAAATGTGGTAGAGATTTCAGCTCCTCGTATTAATTTAATATGGTTAGCTTTACAGAGAGGTATAAGCTCGTTATAAGCTGCTGTTGTGTTGTGGTCGCTTACGCATAATAAGTCAATGCCGAGCTCTCTTGCCCTCTTAACAATGTTCTCAGGAGAACGGGTACTATCGGAATAGTGCGAATGCATATGTAAGTCTGCATACATGATATTTCACCTTCACCTCTAACTTGAATTTGTATTTACTTTACGGACAATATGAAATGATAAAATTAAAACCGCAATATGCGGTTTTGTCAGAACGCTTGTGGTTATAACAGTCCCTTTGTTTGGAGTAGTTCATATTTATTATTTGGAATACTGCGTAATAAGATGTGTTCGCTGCTTCCACTTCCCTGCCATTCGCTTCTAGCGGTTCAACGCATCAGAGCCTGCGGCTCCTCGGTCCGCTTCGCCGTATCCTAATGTGAAGCTAATTAGCAGCTTCTCTGAATAAACTCTACTAAATTTTAAATATTAATTTATTTCAAAGAATTTCCGAATAATTTAATATCTATTTTATGATTCGAGGTGTTTTCCGAATTGAACAAACGATTTTTGGTACTTAAATATCTTCAAATTTCATTATATACCCTCAAAACTGTGACTTATGGTGCAATGGCTTTATTTACTTATACTCAAATCCAAATGAAAGGGCTACATGCTCCCGAAGACGTAATGAACCTAATTGATGGGCCTCTAGGGAGAATAATTATAGCCGCTGCTGTTCTTGAAGCAATACATAATTTCATTGGACTTGCAAAACGAATTTATTCAAGAAACACTTAAAAATCTTATACGACGATTTCTTATAACGTTCATGTGTTCACGACGTCCAACTCCCTTAAGCCCGAAGGGCGGCCGCGATGCGGTTAGGGAGTTGGATGATCCTTGTTGGATCATTAGATAAGTTCAAAAACAACAAACACCCATATAATGCCCGTTTATTTCATAGAAATTAAAATATTGCAGGTTACCTTCATCTATTATTTGTTCTTCAGTAAAGCCATACTTAGAGAGGATTTGATGAGCCCTTCCAATTTCATTTGTATAAAAGTTCATATATGGATGTTTCTGTCCATTCTTAGTAAAACAAAGTGGAGAAAAATTTTCTGATTCTACAAGCGTGATCATCGCTTGTCCAATTTCAATGTTTGCCGATTTTCCTTCTTCTAATGATTTTGAAACGTTTAAAGCGGCATATCCGCTTTCTTCTTTCCAAACCAAAGCGCAACCAAGCATTTCAACATACCAATTAATAGATTCCTCTAAATTAGAAACAGGTATGAAATTACAATCGATTCTTTGAAATACACTATTCAAAAGATCATCTCCTAATTATTTAGCTCTTGGTCCGTTTCATAGAACGTTCCTGTATCCACGACGTCCCACCGACTTAAGGCTGCGCCAGCAGTCGGCCGTGATGCGGTTAGTCGGTACGGATGTGTCCGCCTGATTCACTCCCCTGCCCATCCCCTTCTGGCTGACCGAGGAGCCGTCAGGCTCCGAAGCGTGGATATGATGTTATATGAAGTCCTAGACTTCTTCGAACATCCTTACAAATAATATTAATTCCTTTTAATTCATTAATAGATCACTCTTGTTTGTCATTCCCAATTGCCCTTCATTTACTTGAAAATAATCACTTTGGTTTATAAATTCTATTGCTCTGAATCGATTATTCAAATAATTTTAATATTTCAATAAGGCTTTCATTTAATAAGATCTATTCCCTTAATAAGGCTAGTTTTATCATCATAAGTAATAATACTGATACCAAAAGTGATACTCCACCCCAAAGCATAATATTTATTGTGAAGCTAAAGACAAGATCATCATCTAGAGATTTATAAAAATAACCAACTAATAAAGTAATTACTACGGCTATGACATACAAGACTATTAAACCGATTGCAGAGTAATTTAAAATATTACGGATTTTCTCATTTTTGCTGATCTTAATCACCTCACTTTCAAGGATTTCATATAATGTCTTATTTACGATCTTCATCATTCCTTCAATATATTACATATTCGCGTAAAAATTGTACTTTCCTGTCCTTTCGATGAATAACAACTGCTGCCGTTGTTACAGCATGAATTGGTTACGAACCCCCGATCGGCTCGCGTCGTATCGGGTACTTCCCCATCGCGCCAAATAATCCGTCCAACCTAGAGGAACGGATTTTTTGCATTACCACAAATGTCTCGTACGCATGCCCCCGCTCGATTCCTTCCGCGTTTTAGCCTACCTTCAGCTTCTCCTCAGACGGAATTCAGGAACCGCCTCCATAATGGCTCTACCGCTAAGGTTTATCGCAACAGCCAAGGAGTGATCATCATGCAGCGAATGCGCACAAGAACCAAAGTTATTCTCATCATCGCCGTTATCCTCGCGATCTTAGGCGGCATCGCCTATAAACTGGCGGATCGATACTTAATCGAGCACGTACAGGTCGTTGTCGATCCCAAAGTTCAAGCGACGGCCGACTCCGGAACCGCAGGAGGGGATTCACCTGCATCAACCGGCCAGGTTGAATCCGACGACTGGAATTACAAGAGCGACAAAGAGACGATCAGCATCAAGAAAGTGGAGACCGGCTCCGGAAGCGACAGGATCACTTACTACGTGGCGGACGTCGTCGTGAAGGATGCTTCGAGCTTGCTGACAGCCTTCGCCAAGGATTCGTTCGGAACGAACATCGTTCAGGATACGTCGACGATCGCGTCCAACCACAACGCTATTTTCGCCATTAATGGGGATTATTACGGCTTCCGGGATACCGGCGTCGTTATCCGCAACGGTCAATTGTATCGGGATGAGCCTGCCCGCGACGGATTCGCCACATTGGCGGACGGTACCATGATGTCCTATGACGAAGAAGAAGTTTCCTCTTCCGAGCTGCTGTCCGAAGGCGTCACGAACACTTTCTCCTTCGGTCCGACTCTCGTGAAGAACGGCGAGATCGCCGGTGATTTCGACAAGGTGAAGATCGACACGAACTTCGGCAACCGTTCCATCCAGAACGCGAATCCCCGTACCGGAATCGGGATGATCTCCCCTAACCATTATGCGTTCGTCGTCGTCGACGGGCGCAGCAGCGGCTACAGCCGAGGGATGACTCTCGATGAATTCGCTAAGCTGTTCGTCGATCTAGGCGCGACCGAAGCGTACAACCTCGATGGCGGCGGCTCCTCGACGATGTACTTTAACGGCAGAGTCGTAAACGATCCTCTAGGCAAAGGCAACGAACGCGGAGTCAGCGACATCATTTATCTTGCGGAATAAGGAGGCCAACCACATGACGATCTTAATCCCCTCCTACGAACCGGACGAGCGCCTCCTCGGACTCATCCATTCCTTAAAGACGGATGACAACCCCTCCATCCTTATCGTAGACGACGGAAGCGGAGAAGACTATCGGGAGATCTTCGAATCGGCGCGGGAGGCTGGATGCACCGTCGTCACCCACCCGACCAATCAAGGGAAGGGACGTGCCCTCAAGACCGGATTCGACTATATCCGCCAGAACGATTGCACGGAAGGCGTCATCTGCGCGGACAGCGACGGGCAGCATCTGCCCAAGGACATTATGCGCGTCGCTCATGCGGTTAGGGAGAACCCGAAACATATCGTGCTCGGCAGCCGAAGGTTCACGGGTAAGGTTCCCGCTAGAAGCCGATTCGGCAATACGGCGACCCGGATGGTCTATTCCGTCGCGACCGGAACTCCGATTCGCGACACTCAAACCGGACTCCGAGGCTATTCTTCCGATATGCTGGACTGGTTATGCCGCATTCCCGGCGAACGGTTCGAATACGAGATGAACATGCTGCTGGAATCCAAGTCGGCGGGGTATCCCTTGCTTGAGGTTCCGATCGACACCGTCTACCTGGAAGAAAATAAATCCTCCCACTTCCGTCCGTTGATCGATTCGGCGAGAATCTATTTTCCTTTTATCAAATTCTGCTTCTCTTCCGGCTTCTCGGCCATTCTGGACTTTATCCTTCTGTTCCTGATACAGGCCATGGGCGGCAGCCTGCTGTTGTCGGTCCTAGGCGCCAGAGTCGGGAGCTCCCTCTTCAACTTCGCCGTGAACCGCAGATTCGTATTCGCCAAGCAGGGCGAACGGTCGGCGAAACGAGCCGCTTCCCGCTATTACGCGCTTGTCGTCCTCCTCCTAATCTGCAACTACGGCCTTTTGTATGCATTCAGCGAGAGCATCGGAATTCCGTTATTCTGGGCCAAGCTCATGACGGAAGCCCTCCTGTTCGCAATCAGCTTCATGGCGCAGCGAAAGTTCGTGTATTAACGAAGAAGAACCCTCCATCGCCCGATGGAGGGTTCTGTTCTAGGTCTCTCGGAAGGAGAGGCCGCGCTCGGACAGCTCCTGGCGGAGCAAGTCCAACGCCTTCGGTCCCATTCCGTGCAAGGCGAGAAGCTCGGTCTCGCTTCTAAGGGTTAGCTGCTCAAGATGCGCGATTCCGGCATTCGCGAGAGCCCTTATTGCCGGCCGGGCTAGCTTGGCGGGCCATGGCGAATCGATTCGGCTCACTGTCGCATCCCCTCCTCACTTCCGCTCGATTCGCTCAATGGACGACATATCGAAATGATGCGGCATCATCAGCGACAGCTGCTGAGCCAAATAACGCGGGGTATAAGGCATCCCGGATCGAAGCCAGGAATTGATCGTGCCGATCAGCGCGGCGGAACCGAACCAGATCGCGATATCCTTCGGGATCTCCGACTTCGCGAGGAAGGAATCCTTGCCGATATTCTCCACTTGGTTCGTGATGATCCCCACCAGCGGCTTCAGCAGACGGTCCGTAAATACCGGAGAACGCTTATAAGCCAGGATGACCGTGTAGAACTTCGAATTCTCGGCGATATGCTCGAGAAGTCGGACGAGCAGCGGCCAATCCTCCTGTTCCGGATTCGCCGGCTTCGAGTTCGGCTGCGGGCTTCTCAAGAAGCTGTAGATGTTCTCCATCATCTCGTCCGCCATCTTCTCCTGCATGTCCGGAATGTCCCGGTAATGAAGATAGAACGTCACCCGGTTGATCGTCGCTCGTTCCGCGATTTTGTTCACCGAGATTTTCTCCAGGTCCATCTCGTGAAGCAGGTCAATGAAGGCTTCCTTGATCAAATGCCGAGTTCGAAGGATCCGAGGATCTGTTTTGGAAGATGCGTTGCTCAATTGGCGGCCCATCCCTTCTATCCTTAAGCTACAAATTCGGCGCTATGCGTTGAAGTTTCTCTTGCTAGATGACGTTTAACCCGATACCTGTCAATTAGTTTACAGATCGTCTCGATTCGTCGCTTGTAAATGGAGGGATTCGGTCTATAATCTAATTCATACCTCGTCAATTATACTACAGAGTGTAAACTAGCTACAAGAGAGAGAAAGGATGGAGAAGGTTGAGTACCGCTAAAGCAAGCATTGGTTTGGACATTAAGAAAGGCCCGATCTTATTCATTATGATTCTGGGGGCTTTCCTGGCGACGTTGAATCAGACGGTCATGACCGTTGCCGTTCCGGAATTGATGAAGGACTTCGACATCGTCGCTTCGACGGCCCAATGGCTGACCACCGGCTACATGCTGGTAAACGGGGTCTTGGTGCCGATCACGGCGTTCTTCATGAGAAGGTTCTCCACTCGCCAGCTGTTCCAGGCGTCCATGTTGATTTTCCTGGCAGGCACGATCGTGTCGGCAATCGCGACGAACTTCCCGGTTCTGCTGGTCGGACGGATGATTCAAGCGGCAGGCGCCGGCATTATCATGCCATTGCTGATGAACGTCATCCTGACGCTCTTCCCGCCGGAGAAGCGCGGAGCGGCGATGGGCATGGTCGGGTTCGCCATTATTTTCGCGCCGGCGATCGGACCTACCCTGGCCGGTTACATCCTCGAGAACTTCGCCTGGGAGACGATGTTCTACGGCATGATTCCGCTGGCGCTGATCGTCATCCTCTGCGGCTTCGTTTACCTTCGGAACGTATCGGAACCCGCTCCCGCCAAGCTGGACGTATGGAGCGTCGCGCTGTCGACCATCGGGTTCGGCGCGGTATTGTACGGATTCAGCAGCGCCGGAAGCGCAGGCTGGGGGAGCGCCGAGGTTCTTCTATCGATCTCTGTAGGCCTTGTCGCCCTCGTCTGGTTCACGCTGCGGCAATTGTTCGCTAAGGAACCGCTTCTGGACCTGAGAGCCTTCAAGTACAATATGTTCTCGCTCACGACGGTAATCAATATCTCGGTTACGATGGTGATGTACGCGGACATGATGCTTCTGCCGCTTTACCTTCAGAATACCCGCGGCTACTCGGCCATCGAGTCCGGCTTGCTTCTGCTTCCCGGCGCGCTCGTGATGGGCTTTCTGATGCCGGTAACCGGAAGGCTGTTCGACCGCTTCGGGGCCAAGTGGCTTGCCGTTATCGGACTTCTGATTACGATCGGGACCACGCTGGGCTTCGTCAACCTGTCGGACTCGACGAGCTACACGTACATTCTTCTTATGTCCACCGCCCGCCGGATCGGCATGGCCTTGTTCATGATGCCGATTCAGACCGCCGGCCTTAACCAGCTGCCGCAAAGGCTCAATGCTCACGGCACCGCTATCTCCAACACGGTACGGCAGGTCGCCGGCGCTGTCGGCACTTCCTTGCTGGTGACGATCATGGCTAACCGCACCGCGACCCATGCCAAGGATATGGCAGCCTCCGGTGCAGCGAGCGGATTGACGAAGGAGCAATTGATCAACCATGCGACGATCGAGGGCATCAACGACGCTTACCTGGTCATCGTAGCCATCGGCGCGGTCGGCTTGCTCCTCTCCTTCTTCATCAAGCGCGTGGCCCATGCGGCGGAAGAGAATGCGGGAGATGCACGGAAGAAGGTTCAAGTACAAGAGCAAGCCTAACAGGGCAGCGGATATACAGATAAGAAAAACGACACCTTCGAGGTGTCGTTTTTGTCTTGCTTAGAATTCCTTCTCCGCACCCATCTGCAGATTCATGGAATCGATATGGCTCTTGGTCTCTTCCGTGCCGAGCCGATTCAGCAGGCCATAAATTTGCTTTAAGGCATAATCGTAACGATCATTCTGGGAATCATGATGATAGGGAATGCCCGGGTAATGCGCCCGGAAGAAGGTGTCCTGGTCGTATTCGTCCAACTCGGCGAACAAATCCTTCAGCTTATCGACTTCCTCCTCGGAGGCGACGATCTCCAGCTCGTAAGGGGCATCTCCCTGGTTGTGCATGATCGTCTTGGATTGTACCGACACGTAATAATGCTTGTTGTCCATGCTCGACTCCTCCTTTGCCGCTTAACGGGTGAACATCGCCAGCACGATCGCCCCAAGAATGACGACAATCGGGAACACCCAATAGGCGATAACCATCGGATTGGCGGCAATGGGATGGCGCACCGTCCCCGAATGGATGCTTTTGTCCAATTCCTTCCCGCCCTGTTTATTAATAAAGTAAATAGAACTTATCAGCGAGAATACGCACACCGCTGCGGCTATGATCAGCAGCCAGGTAACCATCGACATCCCCCGCTTACCTCCTCATCGCTATGATCCTTAGGTTCATTTTCCCTCGGGCAAAAGCTTTCTATGCACAAGGTACGGACGGCAGCGACCGGCTGGCGACTTATGGAGGCGGTGACTGGATCTTGCGTAAGTTTAAACACGACAAAAAGAAGACGGCCTTCATCCGACTGTTGTCGGGAGCCGTCTTCCTTCATTAGAACTTTCGATTGCCGACTTCCTTCGCCGCCCTGTCCTGCGTGAAAATGTCTTCCGGCGGAACCATGCGCTTCGGCAGCGTTCTCCCGGCCATGATCTCCTTGGCAGCCTGCATCAACAACGGGCCTAGCAGCGGGTTGCATTCCACGACGGCGCTCATCTTGCCATCGGCGAGCAGCTGCAGCGCCCGGCGAGAACCGTCTACGGAGACGATCTCGATATCCGCGCCCGGCTTCAGTCCCGCTTCTTCAATGGCCTCGATCGCTCCGATCGCCATATCGTCGTTGTGCGCGAACAGCACTTGCGGCCGCTCCCCGGCGGGAACCTGAAGGAAGCCGCGCATGATCTCCTTGCCCTTGCTCTCCGTGAAGTCGGCGGGAGCGCTCTGGGTGATGACCATGTCTTCTCTGGCGTCGATGACGCTGCGGAAGCCCTCGCCCCGGCGAATGGACGGCGCCGAGCCTGACGTTCCTTGAAGCTCCGCGATCCGGATCGGCCCGGCGCGGTTGCGCATGAGATCCATCAGGTACTTGCCAGCCTTGACCCCTTCTTCCTTGAAGTCCGAGCCGATTGTCGTGACGAACAGGGAGGAATCCTCCACGTTGACGGAGCGGTCCAGGATCACGACGGGAATGCCGGCTTCCTTCGCCTCCTGCAGGATAGACTCCCAACCGGATTCCACGACGGGCGCAATGGCGATGACATCCACCCTCTGACGAATGAATTCGCGAACGGCCTCGAACTGTTTCTCTTGGGATTGCTCCGCGTTCGCCATCACGAGCGTGATTCCCGATTCTTCGGCCGCCTCCTGAACGGATGCGGTGTTCGCGTTCCGCCAGGCGCTCTCGCTGCCAAGCTGCGAGAAGCCGAGCACGATGCGCTTCTCCGACTTGATCGCCGTGGCCGACGACTCCATCCATTCGCTGAGCGAAGGCGGCTTGCTCGGTTCGACGGGCGGGGCGAGCGGAGCGGCGCTCTCCGACGTGCACGCCGGAAGAATTAACAGCAGAAACAAGATGACGAATCCGTATGCTCGACGCTTCATTCGCTCCCCTCCCGTCTGTCCGTTAGCTCTATGATTTGACCGTTATCCTGCGTTCGCTTAACACCCGCTGGAACAAGATAAACACGAACAGCAGCAGTCCGATGACGATCTTCGTCCACCAGGAGCTCAGCGTTCCTTCAAAGCTGATTATAGTTTGGATAACCCCTTGGATCAATACGCCGAGGAAGGTTCCCGCGATATAGCCGACTCCTCCGGTGAGCAGCGTCCCGCCGATGACGACGGCGGCGATGGTATCGAGCTCAAGCCCCATCGCATGCAGGCCGTAGCCCGACAGCATGTAGAAGGTGAAGACGACGCCGGCAAGAGCGGAGCAGAAGCCGCTCAGCGTATAGACCAGGATCTTCGAACGCGCGACGGGAAGCCCCATGAGCAGCGAGGACTGCTCGCTCCCTCCGATCGCGTACACTCGGCGGCCGAATCTCGTGTAATGCGCCAAGAAGACGGCGGCCAGCACGACGACCAGGGCAATGATGACATTGATCGAGACGAACCCGCCCGGCATGCGCACCTTCGTCTGGGCGACCTTCGTGAAGAAGGAATCGGTAATCGTGATCGTATCGATGCTGATGACGTAGCACAAGCCCCGCGCCAGAAACATGCCGGCCAGCGTTACGATAAACGGCTGAATCCGGAAGTAATGGATGATGGCTCCCATCAGCGCCCCGAACAAGGAACCCATGATAAGCACCATCGGGATGACGACGGCCGGCGGCCAGCCATGCTGCTCGACCAAGCTCGCGCTCACCATCGTCGTCAGAGCGATGACCGACCCGACCGACAAGTCGATGCCGCCGGATAGAATGACGAACGTCATCCCCACGGCGGTTATGAGCAGGAACGCGTTGTCGATCAGGAGATTATAAAGCACCTGCATGGAGAAAAACCCGTCGTACCGAAATGATCCCGCGGCGAACATGACCGCGAATAAGCCTAACGTCACGAGAACCGGGACATATTTGCGATTAAGAGACATGGCGGGCGACCTCCTGCTCGGCGGGATAATTCCGTTTGCGCCATCGAATCACGATGGCCTTGCGGAACGACTCCGATTGAATGAGACACACGGCCAGCACGACGAACGCCTTCACGACAAGCGTGATTTCCGGCGGAACGCCAATCGTGTAGATCGTGGTCGTGAGCGTCTGGATGATCAGGGCGCCGATAACCGTCCCCATCAGGTAGAACCGGCCGCCGTTCAGCGAAGTGCCTCCGATGACGACCGCGAGAATCGCGTCCAGCTCATACCAGAGGCCGGCATTGTTGCCGTCCGCGCTGGAGACGTTGGAGCTGAGGATCAGCCCCGCGATGCCGGCGCACAGTCCGCAGAACACGTACACGGACAAGATGACCGTGTTCGACCGGAGTCCCGCTAAGCGGCTCGCTTTGGCGTTGTTGCCGACCGATTCGATGAACAAGCCGAGCGCCGTCCGGCGCGTCAGCAGGGACGCGACGATCAGCACCGCCGCCACGATAAAGATCGAGAAAGGAAGAGCGGCAAGCGATCCGGCTCCGATGTACTCGTAGGAATCGCTGGATACCGTGATGATCTGCCCGCTCGTAATCAGCTGCGCGATTCCGCGTCCCGCCACCATTAAGATCAGCGTGGCGATGATCGGTTGGATGCGCGCGGCGGACACCAAGGCTCCGTTCCATAGGCCCAACACGACGGATAAGCCCACCGATGCGAGCACGGCGCCGACGACGAGAACCAGCGAGCTTTGATCCGAGCTCTTGCTGATCGTCAAGCAAGCCATGGCTCCGGAGATCGCGACGATCGAGCCGACGGACAGGTCGATGCCGCCGGTCGCGATGACGAGCGTCATTCCGATCGAGACCAGAATGAGCGGAGCTCCGAAGTTGAGAATGTCGATAAGGCTGCCGTACAGGTTCCCGTTGCGCACGACAAGCGAGAAGAAGTCGGGCGAATAAATCAAGTTGAAGAGCAACAAGGCCGCCAATACGCATAACGGCCAGAACAGATGATGCCGTACGAGCTTGCTTGCCATGGGGTCAACCTCCTGCCATCGCTTGCATGATTTGCTGCTGATTGATCTGATCGCCGCCGAGCTCCGTCACTTTGCTCCGGTCCCTCAGGACGGCGACGCGGTCGCTTACGCGGATGACCTCTTCCATCTCCGAGGAGATGAAGAGTACCGCCATCCCCTGCTTCGCCAGGGAGAGAACGAGCTTCTGGATCTCCGCCTTGGCGCCGACGTCGATGCCGCGGGTCGGTTCGTCCAGAATGAGCAGCTCCGGCTCGGTCAGCAGCCAGCGGGCGAGCAGTACCTTCTGCTGGTTGCCGCCGCTCAGGTTCTTGATCAGATGCTCCGAATTCTTCGGATTGATGTTGAGCATCTGAATGTACCGCTCCGCGATCTCATCCTGCTTCTTGCGCGAGATCGGGCGGAACCAGCCCCGCGATGCCTGCAGCGCGAGAATGATATTCTCCCGAACCGTCAGGTCGTCGATAATCCCCTCGGTCTTCCGATTCTCCGAGCAGAAGGCGATTCTCTGTTCGATCGCGCTTCGCGGCGATTTGACCGTGGCTCCCGTCGCTCCGACGGTCAGCTTCCCTTCGTCCGGACGATCCGCCCCGAAGATCAGTCGGGCGATCTCCGTTCTTCCGGAGCCGAGAAGCCCCGCCAACCCGACGACCTCTCCCTTGAGAATATCGAGGTCGAACGGCTGAATCGCTCCCCTTCTTCCCAGACCGGACGCGGAGATCATCTTGTTTCCCGCCTGCTTCTTGAATTCGGACGGTAGCTTCGGCAGCTCTTCCAGCAGCTTGAGATCCTTGCCGATCATCTTCAGCACGAGCTCGAATCTCGACAGCTCCGCCGCCATGTATTCACCTTCCCGTTCTCCGTTGCGCAGAACGGTCAGCCGATCGGACATCTCATAGACCTGATCCAGAAAGTGCGTCACGAACAGGATCGCGAGCCCTTCGCTCTTCAGCTTGCGCATGACCGCGAACAGCTGCTTTACTTCGTTCTGGTCCAGGCTGGACGTCGGCTCGTCCAGAATGAGCACCTTGGCCGAGATGCTGAGCGCGCGCGCAATGGCCACGAGCTGCTGAATGGCGACCGAGTAAGACTGCAGCGGCAGCGTCACGTCGATCGACAGATGGAGCCGTTCCTTCAGCAGCAGCTCGGCATCCCGGTTCATTTGCCGCCAAAGGATTCTCCCCAGCTTCCTCGGCTCTCTTCCGATATAAATATTCTCGGCGACGGAGAGATTCGGGCAGAGGTTCACCTCTTGATAAACGGTGCTGATGCCTGCCTTCTGCGCCTCGAGCGGGCTGGCGATCGCGACCGGACGGTCCTCTATCGAGACCGAGCCTTCATCAATGGAATAGACGCCGGTCAGCACCTTGATCAGCGTCGACTTGCCCGCTCCGTTCTCGCCGAGAAGCGCATGAACCTCTCCCGGGAAGAGCCGAAAGTCTACGTTCGACAGCGCCGTAACCCCCGGGAAACGCTTCGTAATGCCCGTCATCTTAAGAATCGGAGATGGATCTGCCATGGAGTTCTCTCCCTTCTATGACGCGAGAAAAGCCACTCGGAGGCGAACAGCCCGATAGAGTGACTTTTCCCTGCGTATCCAAATCTAGCTTCGATTAATATTCGCGGGAAGGAAGAGCTTCCTTCGCCTGCTCGGAGGTGAACGTCGTTTCCTTCGTGACGATGCGCGGCTCGATCTCCTTGCCGTCGACGACGGCTTGAACGGCTTCCATCAGCTGCGGTCCGAGCAGCGGGTTACATTCGACGATAAAGTTGATCTTGCCTTCCGAAGCGGCCGTCATTCCGTCTTTGACCGCGTCAACCGAGATGATGGTAATATCTACGCCCGGCTTGAGGCCTGCGGCTTCGATCGCCTGGATCGCGCCAAGCGCCATGTCGTCGTTATGCGCGTAGAGAACGTCGATATCCTTATGCGCTTTGAGGAACGCTTGCATGACTTCCTTGCCCTTCGCGCGGGTAAAGTCGCCCGTCTGGGACGCGATGATCTTCAGGTGAGAGTTGGCGCCGATTACTTCTTGGAAGCCCGCCTTGCGGTCGTTCGCCGGAGCGGAGCCCGTCGTGCCTTGCAGCTCGACGATGTTGATGTCCTTGTCCGTGTCCTTGTACTTATCCAAGACCCATTGGCCGGCCTTCTTGCCTTCTTCGACGAAGTCGGAGCCGATGAACGTCTTATACAGCGTCTTATCCTGCGAGTCTACCGCGCGGTCCGTCAGGATGACCGGAATGCCCGCGTCCTTCGCTTCCTTCAGCACCGTGTCCCAGCCGGATTCGACGACCGGCGAGAAGGCGATGACGTCCACTTTCTGTTGAATGAAGGAGCGGATCGCCTTGATCTGGTTCTCTTGCTTCTGCTGAGCGTCCGAGAACTTCAGATCGAAGCCCGCGTTCTTGGCCGAATCCTGAATCGACTTCGTATTCGCCGTCCGCCAGCCGCTCTCGGCGCCGACTTGGGAGAACCCGAGCGTAATCTTCTTCGAGCCGGATGTCTCCGCGCTCTGGCTTGGACTCGGGCTTGCGCTTTCGCTGCTCGTCGCCGCCTTGGACGGCTCGGGAGAAGCGGAATTGCTTGCTTGGTTGTTGCCGTTGTTGCTGCCGCAAGCGGCCGTTAATGCGATCAGAGCGGCGAGCGCCAGACCTGTACCCCACTTTTTCTTGCTCTTCATATGGCTAATCCTCCCCATTGTTTCACCGGCCTCGGTGTGACCTCATTATAGAACCGGCCGCTTTGCCGTTTATATGGAGTCCTTTTCGGGTTTGCTGGGATTATTTGCGCAGTTTGATCGCGGGGCGACGGAAAGTGGATTTTCTTATGGAAAAGGTGTATTATTTCGCGAATCTCTCTATCGGATGCGGAAATAAGTTATAATTAGGCTCTATAAGAGAATCCTTCCTTCCGAGAGGAATGGCCTATGAAGCTGTTCAATTGGATAACTTCCAGCCTGCGAGCCAAGCTGCTAAGCATGTTCATCATGCTGACCGCCGTGCCGCTCCTGGCCGTCGGACTTATCTCCTATCAGAAATCCTATTCCGCGGTCTCGAACCACAGCAAAGCGTCTACTCAGCTTGCCGCGGAGCAGTTGGCCCGCAATATCGATATCCTGTTCGAGGACACGGAACGGCTGCTGGAGCTGGGCAATAACCCTCAGGTACTTCAATTCCTCTACTCCCAGTCCGAGACGTACGAGGAAGCCAAAGCGATTCTTCAGACGTTCCAGCTCTACCGGGAGACGAACAAGTTCGGCAACGTGCTGAATATTTCGATGGTCAATTTCTATGGCAAAGGCATCAGCGAACGGAAAGGCGTCTTCCAATTGGATCGCAACCCGCTTCGCAACCCTCATTTTCAATATTTGACCCAATACCCGGATGTCATCCTTAGGCTGCCTTACTCGTCTACCTCGGACATCGACCGCCTGGACGGCTTCGCTTACCCGCAGAAGAATGCGCTTTCTATTATGGCGGCCGTCAAGCAGCGCATCACGCATGAAGTCATCGGCTTCATCGTCATCGATCTGGACGACTCCATGATCGACGATTATTTATCGAGCGCCGTCATCGGGCGAACGGGTTACTTCTATATAATGGACGCCTATGGCGCGACGGTCTTCCAGCCCCCGTCCGATCGGGCCGATGCCGAGATGATGGCGCGGATCGCCGCCGAACCGCGGACGGCGGACAGCGACAGCTTCGTGCTTAAGGGCTCCTCGCGGCAGCAATTCGTCGTGTACGGCGCTTCGAAGCAGACGGGATGGACGATCGTCGGAGCCGCCCCGCTCAAGGAGATCGTTGCGGAGGCATACGGCATTCGGCAGCTTATTTTCCTAAGCGTCCTGCTCAGCGCCGTGTTCGCCTTAACGTTATACTTCTTCCTCACCAAGCGCATTACGAGGCCGGTTCAGATCCTCATGAACAAGATGCGCAAGGCCGCCAGCGGTTATCTGGATGCCAAGGTAAGGCCTCACGGGGACGACGAGATCGCCGATCTAGGGAACAGCTTCAATATCATGCTGGAGAAAATCAAATCCCTCATCGACAGAAGCAGGCGCGAGCAGGAACGGGTGCAGATGGCGGAGCTGCGCACTCTTCAAGCCCAGATCAATCCTCATTTCCTCTACAATACCTTGGATTCGATTCTGTGGATGGCCGAGGCCGAGAACAAAGAGAACGTCATCAAGCTGGTCAAAGCGTTATCCCGTTTCTTCCGATTAAGCTTGAACAAAGGCCGGGATTGGATCTCGATCAAAACGGAGCTGGAGCACGCGGAGAACTACCTGGTCATCCAACAGATGAGGTATCGAGATATTCTGCAATACGAGATCGATGTCGACCCGGCCCTGCAGGTGTATCCGATCATGAAGATGTCGCTGCAGCCGCTTGTCGAGAATGCCATTTATCACGGGATCAAGAACAAACGCGGCCAAGGAATGATCCGGATCGGCGGTTACGCCGAAGGGGACTACATGGTGCTTACCGTCGAGGACAACGGCATCGGCATCGCGCCGGAGAAGCTGGAGTCTCTGCGCGAGGAATTGGAGAAGCCGGCCGACGCTCATGTCATGGCGGACGATGAACGGGAGGGCGGGTTCGGACTGCTCAACGTCCAGCACCGGATTCGCCTCTACTTCGGAGCTCCATACGGAATCGAGCTGGATAGCCAATACGGGGTCGGTAGCAGAGTGACGATCCGAATTCCGAAGAAATAAAGGAGGCCTTATTCATGAAGAAAGTCATGATCGTGGACGACGAGATTCTGATCCGGGAGACGATCCGCCGATGCGTGGATTGGGAGAAGGAAGGCTTCCTGTATTGCGGGGACGCTTCGGATGGCGAGGTCGCCCTGCCTATAATAGAAGAACAGAGACCGGATATTCTGATCACGGACATCAAGATGCCGTTCATGGACGGCTTGGAGCTGGCCTCGATCGTGAATAAGCAGATGCCCGAGATCAAGATCATCGTCATGAGCGGGCACGATGAATTCCGCTATGCCCAGGCTGCTATCCGACTCGGCGTGGAGGACTATTGCTTGAAGCCGATCAGCGCGTCGGAGCTGATCTCGCTGCTTCACAAGGTGAGCCGCAAGATCGACGAGGAACAGCAATTGAAACGCAGCCAGGGAGTCACGAGAGAGAAGCTTCTCTCCGACCTGTGCGGCGGCTTGATCGGAACCTCGGAGGCGATCGAAACCGCTAAGAAGCTCTCCCTCTCGCTTACCGCCCGTTTCTACGCCGTTACCGTTCTGGACATCCGCTGTCACGAATCCGCCAATGCGCCGGACGAGGCCGATCTGAAGGGCATTCAGAGCGAGCTTGACCTATTGGAGACGCCGGGAGTCGAAGGCTTCACCTTCGTCCGCGGACGCACGGAGCTGGTTCGCATTCTGAAGAGCGGCTCCGCGGAGAGCATCTCGGAGGCGATCGAGCAGATGGGCTCCCTGATCCGGGCGAAGCTGGAGGATCGGTTCGGCTGCGAGATCGCGATGGGAGCCGGGAGCCTTCAGGAGAGGCTGCAAGGCATTCACGTCTCCTACCTGGAAGCCCAAGAGGACCAGCATATTACTCGCCTAACCCGCCAGAACAGGGTATCTCTCCGAGAAGCGACCTACCGCGAGAAGATGGACGTCTTGCTGGACCGCGCCGGATTCCTCGACTTCCTGAAGATCGGCACGATGGGCCAGCGGGATGCCTTCGTGAGGGAGTTCTCCCAAGATCTGAAGCAGGTCGATTGGAGAGCTTCGTTATACGGCTTCTACTTGCTTAACGACTTGACCTTGGAGGCGTTCCGCACCGCCAAGATATGGTTCCGCTCCTCCGAGGATCCGGCCGACAGCATCGGGCGCATGCAGCAGGCGCTGCGCAAGGTCTCCTCCTGGGAAGACAGCTGCGACTATTTGAAAGCGCTCTTGCAGCAGCTCTGGCTGTGGAGAATCGAATCGTCCGACAAGTACGGGGATACGATCGAGAAGGTCAAATCCTACATTCAAGAGCATTATCCCAACGATCAGCTGTCCCTTAAGGATATCGCCGCCCACGTCCGGGTCAGCCCGAGCCATCTGAGCAAGATCTTCAGCCAAGAGATGGGACAGACGCTGACCGAATACCTGACTCAGGTTCGGATCCGGCGGGCGATGGAGCTTCTGCAGTCGACGCCGAACAAGACGTTCGAGATCGCCTTCGATGTCGGCTACGGCGATCCCCATTATTTCTCGAACCTGTTCAAGAGATTCACGGGCATGACGCCCAAGGAATATCGAAACCAAGGAACCGCCGAGCTCAAGGCCGGCCGCCTGGAGGCATTCAAAGATGGCTCGTAAGGAGATAATCAACCGGGCATTTCGCCTCTTCCTGCCGGGAGCGGCATTCGTACTCGCCATCGCGTTGCTTGGCGGCTGCGTGGGCTCCGGGCGGGATTCGCCTGCGTCGGCGACGCCGGACGCCTCATCGCCGGTCGGCCAAACGGCCTCCAAGACATTCGGCATCATCTATCCGATCGCTTATACGACCTACGAGACGATCACCGAACAAGCGAAGGCGGCGGCGGAGAGCCGGAACGTCTCCTTGATCGTCAATGCTCCGGACGAGGCCAATACCGAGCAGCAGATTCGGATCATGGAATCCATGATCAAACAGGAGGTCGACGGAATCGCGATCTCGCCGGTCGATGCCGCCGCCCTCTCCCCCGTTATCCGGAAAGCGACCGCTGCCGGCATTCCGGTCATCACGTTCGAATCGGACGCTCCGAAGAGCGGAAGAACCGCCTATATCGGAGCGGACAATTACGTCACCGGCAGGCAATTCGCGATCACGATCAGCAATCTGCTGGGCAACAAGGGCATGATCATCGTCGAGACCGGCATGCAAGAGATGCTCGGCCTGCATCAACGGCTCGAAGGACTGCTCGATTACCTGGACAAAGAATCTTCCATCGAAGTGCTGGAGGTTCGGTATAATCAAGGAAGCGAGGATCGCGCGATGGCCGACATCGAGAGCATGATCAATGCCCACCCTCACTTCAGCGCGATGGTCAGCCTCGACGTCGTATCGACTTCCGTCGCCACCCTCATCTGGAAGGCCAAAGGCCTGGATAGGATCTCTCTCTCGATGGGCAACAATCCGACCAGCACCGAAGCGCTGCAGAACGGACAACTGACCGCGGTTATCTCGCAGAACGAGCAGGATTGGGGCCGCGCGATCGTCGAGACGCTGCTGGAAGTAAGCGAGGGACAGAAGGTTCCGGAGTTCACGGACATGGGCATCAAGGAGATTCGCAAGGAGGATGTCGAATAGAACAAACAAGCGACCGATCCTCAAGGATCGGTCGCTTGCGCGTCTTACAGCCCAATCAGTTGCTCTCCGGCTTCCAGATTCGATAACGCCCGCTGAGAGCCAGCATCGCGAACAGGTACAAGCAGTTGTCGTAATACCTTCTCTCTCCTTCGCGTACGGGCGTGTTCCAGAAGAGTTCTACCGCTTCCCGCGCGTCAGGTCCCGCAGGCGAAGCCAACGTAGCGCACGCGTTCGTCGCGATAAGGCCGACGGGATGCAGCGCCTTCTCCTCGAAGGGCTCCCCGTCGATGCGGTAGCGCCGCAGGTCCGACGGGTCTTGGTTCGCGAAGAAGCGCAGCAAGCGGTCCGCCTGCAGCCGCGACCATTCGCTGCCGCCGAACCATTCGGCATCGAGTCCGACATTCGCCGCAACCCGGTAGGAGTCGCTGAAGAAGTGGCCGAAGCCGTTCTCGTTATTCGGCGTTCCGTCGTAATAAGCGTACTCAGGGGCGAGTCCGGTCTCCGGATGGCAGGCAAGCTTCAAGTATTCGCGGCTCGCCTCCGCCGCTTCCTTCCAGAACGGTCGGTCCTCTTCGTAAGCCCACAGCGCGAACAGCTCGTAGAAATGAGGCAGATGATAAGAAGGATCGGAGTACTCGAATTCCGGAATGAACTTGATCAGCCGGTTCTCTCGATTCCACATCGGCCAACCGGGGCCGTTCTCTCCGTTATGAAGGCACGCCCGCAGCAGCTCCCGGGCTTTCGTGCCGTAATCCAACGGATGCTCGCCGTCCCCCCAGCGATGCGAGGCGAAGAATAGCGCCAGCGCGAAGTACTCTTCCCCGTCGGGCGCGGGACCGTGCGCCCTCTTCGTGCCGTCCGGGTTGCAGGACCAAGCGAAGTAGCCCGCATGGACGCCCGTCGTCATGTACATGTAATCGTAAGTCCATCTCCACAGCCGATCGAACAGCTCCCGGTCGTCCATCTGAACGGCCATCATCATGCCGTAAGACATGCCCTCCGTCCGAACGTCGAGATTGCCGGTGTCGAGCAGGTAGCCCTTGTCCTCTCCCGCCGGATAATAGATTCTCGTCGATTCGTTAGGACCGAACAAGAGCTCCCACGTCGTCTTCAAGCGGGCGTCGATCTCTTCCGCCGAATATCCGTACTCCGCCAGCAGATTGCGGTAGCTCTCCGTATGGAAGGCTCCGGCCTTATTTTCCTTAGTCGCGGTCATTGGCCTTCATTCCTCTCAGCTGATCTCGCTTCACGAGCTTGATTGATCTTATCGAAGGATCCGATAAAGGGTCACACATTGCCCAACATGGCGTTCTTGTATTCGGTAGGGGACTTCCCCTCTACCTTCTCGAATTGGGAGACGAAGTAATCCGGGTTGCCGAACCCTACGCTTGCCGCGATCTCGTATACTTTCTTGTCTGTCTGCCGAAGCTGGCGTTTGGCTTCCCGAATGCGCAGCTGGAGAAGGAATTCGTTGAAATAAGAACCATAGGTTTTCTTGAATAGCTGGCCCAGATAGACCGGGTTCATGTAATACCGCTTGGCAATGCTCTTCAAGTTGATATTCTCGCAGTAATGGCTCTCGATATAAGCTTTGATTTTGCCGATATCTCCCTTCCCGATGGCTCCGCGAAGCTCGGTAACGTACTCCGCACAATCGGTCAGAAAGCCCAGCAGCAGCTCGCGAATACCTCGGAGCGTCCTCGGTTGTTCCGCCCACTCCAGCAAGGGCTTCAAGGTCGCTAGCTTCGTGGAATCGCCATGCATGTTCGTAAGGATACGAGAAGCTTCATGCACGCAACGAGAGATCGCGGCGCGAATGGACTCGGCCGACATCCCTTGCTCGCGGAACGCCCGGAGCATCTTCTCGACCGTTTCCATCATGGCGTCGATCTTCTGCTCTTCCAAGCGTTCGATCAGCTCGTCGTACAGATCGTTGTCGATCTCCCGGTAGTTCAGCTCGATTCCCTTCATCTCTTCATGCAAGAGCACATTCCGGTCGTCGAGCGCGTACTTGCGCTTTATCCCGTCCGCAATGGATAGGTACGACTGGCGAATCTGGCGAAGACCGATAACCGCTTCTCCTATGTAGATCTTCGGAACGACGGAACCAAGGCCCGCGCAAGCCCTCTCCAATTCCTCGCCGATTCTTCGAGCTTCCAAACCGGCTGCTGCATCGGGCACGAGCACTCCCAGCTCATGCTCCCCCCGGCGGTGAATGTAGGGTTCGGTGAACTGCGAAGATCGCGCCAATGCCTTCGAGATCGCTCTCTTCGCCTTCTCCGACAGCTCGATTCGTTCGGCATCGCTTGCGCTAAGCGGCATATCGTTCAGCTCCACGGCCATGTAGCGCAGAGTCGCATGCTCCGGCAATCCGAACGCGGCTGACGCGGCGCGAATCGAATCTTCCTCCGCCCTGCCCGAGAGCAGGTTCTCGAACAAAGAAGCATGCAGAAGAGCCTCGCCGGCCTCCAGCGATGAACGCTCCTTCTCCAGCTGCTTGCGAATCCGAATCAGCGCATCGACAAGCTCTTTCTCGTCGATCGGCTTTAGCAAGTAATCCTGTACGCCGAACCGAACCGCTTGCTGCGCATACTTGAAGTCCCCGTGTCCGCTGATTATGATGAAGCCAATCTCTTTGCCGCCCCGTGCCCGCACTGCCTGGATCAATTCGAGACCGTCAATGACCGGCATGCGAATATCCGTGATGACGACATCCGGCTCCGTCCGCTCGATCAAGGTAAGAGCATCTTCCCCGTCTTCCGCTTCGCCTACGACTTCGTAGCCGTATTCCTCCCATGGAATCATGCCCACAAGTCCAAGGCGGGCGAGCCTCTCGTCATCGACCAGGATCACTTTTCTCATGCGCGCCTCCCCTAACCCGGACGGTACCGTTCCGTTCGAATCAACTGTAATCGCTTACAATTATATCACAATAAAAGACCTCCCTGTCCCTGCAATCAATAGATGTATTCTAGTTGAACATCCCCCCTTTTGCACTTTGGAAACTTTACCTTATCCTTTGGTTTATATAGTTCTTCTAACAAGCAAAACCTCCTGCGGCGTCCTTTGGACGCTAAAGAAGCTTTGCGGAGGTTATTCGGAAAATAGATAAGAGTGGGACTTTAAAATTCTGAATTATTTAGAAAGAAGACCATTCCGCCGCTGGCGGAACGGTCCCGTTCCTGTTGGTTTCTTATGGATTGGCCCTAAAGGCCTGGTCGTGCATGGCGGCGAACTGCGCGGGAGTGACGGCTTGGCCGAACAGCGCCTGGATTTGGTTCAGGTGAACCTCCGCCGCTCCCGAAGTCATCTGAACGTCCGCGAACAGCGAGATGCTCGTCGCTTTCTTCAACTCGTTCAATAGATCGGTATAAAGCGGCGGGAGCCAAACCTTCGTCGTGTCCACCTTGGTCGCCGGTATGACGCCTGCGACCCTTACCGACTCTTCTCCCCAGCGCTTCACGAAATAATCGACGAATTTCTTCGCTTCTTCCTTGACAGGCGAATTCTCGGCGACGAACAAACCGACGCCGGGGCCTCCTACCCAGCTGTCGATATTCCCCTTGCCCCCTCGAACCGTCGGGAACTTGAAGAATCCGATGTTGTCGCGAAGCTCCTGAGCTACGCTCCGGTTGGTCGTATAGTTGGGAAGCTCCCAGGTTCCCATCAGGTACATGGCGGCTTTGCCTTGGATAAAGTCTTCTTTGACCTCATCGTTCGAGAGCCCGTTAAAGCCTGCGTTGAAGGCATCCATGCCGACTAGGTCTTGAATGTTCTTCGCCGATTGGATCAGCCCCGGATCCGTGAAGCTGGCTTTGCCCTTGATCGCGTTCGCGAGCATCTCCGTACCGGATATCCGGTCAGCCATGTACATGTACCAGAGGGAACCCGTCCATCGGTCCTTGTTGCCGAGAGCGATCGGCACCACTCCGTTGTCTTTAAGCGTCCTTACGACCTTCAGGAATTCGTCATAGGTCGTTGGAACCTGAAGGCCGTACTCCGCAAAGATCTTCTTATTGTAATAGATCGGAGCGAGGTTGAACTCGAGCGGCAGCGCGTACGTTTTCCCGTCGATGGCATAAGCTTCGGTAGTGCCCGCAACGAACGAGTCCTTCAAGTCGCTCTGCAGCAGATCGTCCAGAGGGGCGAAGAGGCCGCCTCCCACGAAGGGCTGGAGGTAGCCGGCCGCCCAAGTCATGCCGATATCCGGGAGATCGTTGATGGCGGAGAGCACCTTGATCTTCGCCTTGTATTGCTCGTTGTCGAGCACTTCCTGCTTAATGACGATGTTCGGGTTCTCCGTTTGATACTCTTTGATGATTTTGTTTACGATCTTGTACTGCGCCGCCGCGCCCGATTGCGGGTAGATGTGCATCATATTGATGGTGACTTTCTCGTCCGTAGTCTTGCCCGAATTCCGATCGTCCTCATTCGAATGGCTGTCGCAACCGGTTGCGACAAGAGCAAGACTGGCTGCAAGCACCGGAAGCAGCCGCCATTGTTTGTACACGTCTGTCTCCCCCATGCCGATCGGATAGCTTTGGCGCGCTGCGAAAGAACAAGGACTTTAAACTACTCTTTCACGCCGCCTAGCGCCACGCCGGCGATAATGTATCTAGACAGCAAGAAGTATATCACGAACAGCGGAAGCGCAGTCAGCGACAGCCCCAAATAAATCGAGCCGTATTCCGTCTTGTAGATATCGCCTCTCAGCAAGCTTACCATGATCGGCAAGGTATACTTCTCCTTCTGCGTCAGGAGGATCAACGGCATAAACAGATTGTTCCAGCTCGCGACAAAAGCAAAGATAGCTTGCGTCGCCACAGCCGGGACCATAATCGGCATGATGATCCGGTTGAAGGTGGAGAACTCGCCCGATCCGTCGATGCGCGCGGCTTCCACGATCTCCAAGCTCAGCGTTCCGAGCAGGTATTGCCGCATGAAGAACACCATCGCCGGGGATGCGATCGCCGGCAGGATGAGCGGCAGGAAACTGTTGGTCCAGTGCATCTGATACATGAACTGATAGAAACCGATGGCGCTCGCCTGCGCCGGAACCATCATGACGCACATGATGAACGTAAAGAACGGCTGGCGCCATTTCCAGTTGTACACGACTATCCCGTAGGCGGTCAGAGACGAGAAGTAGACCGCGCAGAGCGTCGAGATGCCGGAGATGATCATCGAGTTGAAGAACCCTTTAAGCGGATCGAAGCTCTTGCTCGTGAGTACGTGCCAGTTCGTAGACAAGTGAGTCGATGGAATGAGCGAGAGGCCGCTTTGAATTTCGGGCGTCGAACGAGTCGCATTGACGAACATGATCCAGAACGGAAGGATGCTAAGCAGCGCCAAGACAATGCATACGATATAAATGATCGTCTTGTTGATTCCGTGGGAGACGGATGATCTTCTCTCTAAATTCGCCATGGATTACGCCTCCCTTGCCGCTGCTTTGGCAGCTTTCTTCAGCTTTTTCTGCTGTTTCTTGAATTTCGAAGCATCGCGGTCGCGCATCAAGTAGAAGAGCAGCGCGGACATTGCCGCCGCAATCACGAACATGATCATGCTTGCAGCTGCGGCTTTGTTATACATATAGCTTCCCTTGAACGCTTGCCCGTAGATGAACACCGAAGTGGTGAGAGTAGCGTTGTCCGGTCCGCCTGCCGGGGTGATGAACAGCTGCGGAATATCGAACATCTGCAAACCGCCGATCATCGACGTGATCAGCGTGTACAGCATGATCGTCCGCAGGCTTGGCAGCGTGACCCGGAAGAAGGTCTGGACCGCGTTCGCTCCGTCAATGGAAGCAGCTTCGAATAAAGCGGGATTGATGCCCATAACGCCTGCGATAAGAACGATCATCGTGTTGCCGTACCACATCCAGAATTGAATGAAGCCGACGATGCCGCGCGCGGTCATTTTGTCCTGAAGGAAGTTGATCGGAGCGTCGGATATGCCCAGTGCATGGAACAAGCTGTTCACGGGACCCATCGGATAGGCGAACAACGTACTAAATAGCACGGCAATCGTACTGGCCGTGATAATATTCGGCATATAGAGCAGCACTTTAAACGCGCCTTGCCCCTTTAGATTGAGGCGCTTGTTGGTGAACCAAGCGGTGAGCAGAAGCGCGAGAGCTATCTGAGGGATAAAGTTGATAATCCAGAGAAAGAAGGTGTTGCCGAGAGATTCCCGGAATGAGACGTTGTCGAAAAGAAGATCCTTAAAGTTCTGGAACGGATTGTCCAGGATATGGATCGGCTTCGGAATTAATCCCTTCATGTCGGTAAAGCCAATAACCGCGGTATACAAAATCGGATAGAGAGAGAAAACCAAGAAGACTAAAATAAATGGAAGACTGAAAATATAACCGTATTTCGCGTAGCTTACTCCCTTGCGGCGCATGTTCCCTCACCCCGTTCAATTAGATAAAGGGGCGGGTTAAAATTCGCCCGCCCCTTCGGCGCCTTTATTACTCGCTTTCGATACCGAGCTGATCCTTGACGGTCTGCTTGAAGGCCTTGAGCGCGTCTTCGCGGCTCTTCTGGCCGGAAGCGTAAGCGCGCACCTGGTCGCGCCAGATTTGGTTGATCGACTCGTCGTACTGGGTCAGGTTCTTGCCCGTCGCGTTGGCGTTGGCCGGAACGAATACGTCGAACATGTTCTGTCCGCCCAGGAAGTCGAGCGTGCCGTTAGACTTCGACATGACAACGGAGGAAGCTACGCTGTCCTTCGTGCCTTGCTCTCCGTCCTTAAGCGTGCCGTTAGCCCAGTAATTCTGGAGGCCCGTGTCGGAAGTGTCGAGAGTAATCCACTTGATGAACTCGGCAACGGCTTTCGCCTTGGCGTCGTTCTTGGTGACGTCCTTGTTGGCGAGAACCCAAGTGCCGCCCCAGAAGAAGCCGGTCGTCGGCTCGGTAACCGCCCAGTCGCCTTTCGTATCCTTCGCATTATCGCCCATCGTATAGTTAATGAGCCATGCAGGACCGAAGAAGCCGAAGACCGGTTTAGGGCCGGAGCCGGACATATCCGCGAACCAAGATTCCTGCCAGTCTTGCGAACCGTTGGAATAACCTTCGGTAGTCAGCTTCTTGGAATAATCAAGGAACTGCTCGCGCTTCGGATCGATATGAAGCTTGCCGTCCACGATCCAGCCCTTGTCGGAGCTGTTCTCGATCGGGTGCCAGATGTCGCCGTCGCCGGAAACGATCGCATAACCCTTATCCTTCAGCTTGGCGGCTGCGTCGAAGAACTTGTCCCAGCCTGGGCCGACGATGCCCTTGATCGTTGCCGGATCGTCCGTGCCGAAGACGTCTTTGGCGATCGAGCGGCGATAGATGAAAGCGCCGCCAGTTGCTTGGTAGCCGAGGCCTTTCAATTTGCCGTCCAATGTGCCGATATCAACGGAATATTGGGAGATGCCGGCGTCCTTCACCATATCGTCGGTCAGGCCGATGTCCGCGTAGTTAGCGGCATAGCCGGAAGCGTCGCCTTGCGTGTACTTGAGGACGAATGCCGATTCCGCCGCGTAGATGTCCGGCGCGTCTTTGCCGCCGGCGGCAAGAGCTTGGTCAAGAGCCGGTTGGTAAGCTCCGTCCGTCGTCGCGATGATCGTATTTTTGAATTTAACATTCACATCAGGGTGAGTCGCAATAAACTTGGCTTCCATGTTCGGAATCTCGTCCGTGAACGTCCAGAGATTGATGGTGACTTGTTCTCCGGAACCGTTGGAAGACACTTCGGACGTGCTTGCGGAAGAGCTTGGGCTAGCGGACGGGCTCGAGCTTGCGTCGCCGGACGAGCCCGAGTTCGAGTTGCTTCCGCAAGCGCTTAAAGCGGATGCCATAACGAGCGCCGTGGTGGTAACAGCCAGAATACGTTTCATTTCTTTTTCCTCCCCATTTGTACTAGCACAGTTAGCGTGTAACCGCTGTCATACATTCTAGCACCGCTCGCCTCCTTGCATAAGGAAACGACCATTGGGAGAAGTTCCACTATTATTTGATCGTTTCTTCCGGGTCCGAAACCTGCTGACGGTATTGAGTCGGACTGACGGACTCGCTGTCCTTGAACACTTTGATGAAGTATTTCGCGGTCTGATAACCGATCTTCTCCGCGACCTCCCAGATCGGCATCCGGGTCTGGGCGAGCAGCTCCTTCGCGCGCTGTAGCCGCTTCCGAGTCAAGTAATCGCTGAAGGTCATTCCCGTCTGTTCCTTGAACAGCACGCTGAAGTAACTTGCGTTCATATGCAGGTGATCCGCTACCTGCTTCATGCCGATCGGATCCTGCAGGTGCCCTTCGATGTAGGCGATAGCGTCGCGAACATGCTGGCCGTACTTGGCTTCCACTTGCCCCGCTTCCAACAGCTTGGGATCTAGGAGCTTCTCCATCCGGCCGATTCGAAGACGGTCCTCTTCAAGCTCCAGCGCCTTCTCCACGGAATGGATCAGCTTAGTCTTATCCAGCGGCTTCAGCAAATATTCGACGACTCCGAGTTGAAGGGCCTTATGGGCGTACTCGAACTCCGCATGGCCGGAGATGACGATCACGACCGGCTTCGTTGGCGCCTGGGACATCCGCTCCAGCATCTGCAGGCCGCCGAGTTCGGGCATGCGCACATCGGTAATAATCAGATGGGTCGGGTTCTCCTCCATCCATTCAAGCGCTTCCACGCCGCTTGCGGCGGTCTCGATTCTTAAGCGTCCGGCCGACCAGGCTTCCAGCGTCTTCTTGACCCCTTGCCGCGTGCGCGGTTCGTCGTCCACGATCAATAGCGTCTTCATCTCGTGCTCTCCTCTGTCCTTGGTATCTTGATCTCGAAGCTGATCGACGTTCCTCTGCCAGGTTCGCTGTCGATCTTCAAGCCGCTAGCCGCGGCTTCTTCCGTCTTATCCGGGAAGTACAGCTTCAATCTCCTCTGCACGTTCGCGATGGCCACTCCCGTTCCCCTCTTGGAGGAGCCGGGCGGGCGGCTCTCGGCAGAGCGAAGAAGCTTCACCACCGTCTCCTCGTCCATTCCCGGGCCGTCGTCGCTGACCTTCAAGACGGCGCAGCCCGGCCGCTCCGGAGAAGCGAACGCTTCGACCGCGACCGAACCGGGACCGAGCTTGCCTTCCACTCCGTGAAGGATGGCATTCTCGACAAGCGGCTGGATCAGCAGCTTCGGAATCGGTACGTTCCGGATTCCGGGTTCCGCTTCGATTCTCCAGCTTAAGCGATCGCCGAGACGCATCGTCATGATCTGCAGGTAGCGCTCGACATGCTCCAGCTCGTCGTTGATCGTGACCCATTCGTCTTCCATCCCGGTCTTGCCGATGACGTATCGGAACAAGCCGGACATCGCCACGACGATGCGCGCGAGCTCTTCTTCCCCTTTCTCGTCAAGGGACCAATAGAAAGCTTCCAACGTGTTGAACAGAAAATGCGGATTGATCTGCGCTTGAAGAGCTTTAAGCTCCGTCCGGCTCTGCGTGATCTCCTTCTCATAAACCACCTGAATCAGCTCGTTCATGTGAGCAACCATCTGATTGTACGTGTTGTTGAGCTCGCGAATCTCCAGCGACGCGATCTTCGGCGCCGGCGACGGATTCTCCTTGAGTCCGCCGATCCGGGCGCTTCGCATCGTTCGCATCAGCTTAAGAATCGGCCGGGTCACGACCGTCGACAATAGGAGGCTTAACAGCAGAAACGCCACGGCTCCGACGCCAATCGATACGTATAGAGCCGTTCTAAGAACCGAGATTCCTTCGGTCGTTGCCTGGATGGGTGTCAGCAGCACAAGCGACCAGCCCGTCTTGGCCGAATTCTGCCTTACGGCCAAGTATTTCTCTCCGCCGATCTTAACGGTTCCCCCGCTCTGTTTAAGCACCGAGTAAGCATCCTTCGGCGTCAGATCCGACGTAATCGTCTGGCCTCTGCCGTCGGCCAGCAGCATGTATTCGTTGCTCGATGAGTCGTTCTCGTCTTCGGATTCGTTCATATCGAAATAATCGCAATGGATCCGCACCGCCACGTATCCGCCGGCGGAATAGCCGTGATCGATCAAGCTTACCCGCCGGACCGCAAGCACGGTATTCGGCTGCCTCGGATCCAACCCGGCCCATACGAGCCGCCCCTTCGTCTGGTCTGCTTCCCGGATCCATTCCTCCGACACCCGGTTCGGCAGGCTGATATCGTCTAGCGGAAACAGCCGATGGTAGTCTTTCGTGTACAGCTCCAACGATTGGATTCCGGAAGAATAAGACATGTAACCGTTCACAATCTGCAGCAACGATTGCCTCTCGTTGAAGTTGGCGTGTACGCCCGAGACTTCGTTCAGGAGGAGGTTCTGCACGTAAGAATTCGTTACGACCTCCGTCGTCAGCGAATCGATCTGGCCCAAGAGCGCGTCGAGCCGTCCGTTCATCTGCACGGCGGTCTGTTGGATATGCTTCTCCGCGCTGTTGCGCAGCAGGTCCGAGACTTGCCCGAAGATGTAAACGCCCGCAAAGGAAAGCACCACGATCATGGTCACCGTGAAGCCCGCGAAGATCTGGTTGCGCAGCGTGTTCATTCCGCCCCACTTGGACATTGCTATCTGTCACCTGTTTCGAATAAAGAGTTCAATTCCCGTTTACTTTATCATAAATGGGTAGGTTACGGACAGCCGTTCCTTCTCCATCGCCCTCAGCGTGCATTATCTAAAATTTATGGGTGAAAAACACAATAAAGTTGGGGTGGCAAAGAGGTGGAAATCTGGTAAGATTATTGCGTTTAGTAAAGATAGCGCTTACAGCTCATGCGCATAGCACATTTAGGAGGTTGTCTGCTTGTCTAATCCAATCAAACAGAACGAGCCGCTCGTCACCCATATTTATACCGCGGATCCTTCCGCTCACGTATTCGAAGGCAAGCTTTATGTCTACCCATCCCATGACCTTGACCATGTGAAGGAGTCGAACGACAACGGCGACCAGTACGACATGGAGGATTATCACATCCTGTCGCTGAACGAGGACCTCACGGAATGCGAAGATCACGGCGAGGCGCTTCATCTCCGCGACATTCCTTGGGCTAGCCAGCAGCTCTGGGCTCCCGATGCCGCCTACAAGAACGGCAAGTACTACCTGTTCTTCCCCGCTCGCGACCATGACGGCATCTTCCGGTTGGGCGTCGCCGTCTCGGATACGCCGGCCGGTCCGTTCAAGCCGGAACCGAATTATATCCCGGGCAGCTTCAGCATCGACCCGGCCGTCCTGTGCGACGATGACGGCAAGTCCTACGTATTCTTCGGCGGCCTCTGGGGCGGCCAGTTAGAGAAATGGCAAACCGGCGAATTCGTCGCCGATGCGGAAGGTCCCGCTCCGACGGAGCCTGCTCTCGGGCCGCGCGTCGCCGAACTGACCGACGACATGCTCGGCTTCAAGGGCGAGGCGCTCGAGATCTCCATTCTGGACGAGAACGGTCATCCGATCACCGCAGGCGACGAGGAGAGACGCTACTTCGAAGGCCCGTGGGTTCACAAGCATAACGATCTTTATTATTTGTCTTATTCGACCGGATCCACGCATCGCATCGTCTATGCCGTGAGCCGCAATCCGCTCGGTCCTTACGAATACAAGGGTACGATCCTGACTCCGGTCATCGGCTGGACGACCCATCATTCCATCGTTCAATATCAGGACAAGTGGTACCTGTTCTACCACGACAGCTCCCTGTCCGGCGGCGCCGATAACAAGAGAAGCGTTAAATTTACGGAGCTCTTCTACGAAGAGGACGGCACCATCCGCACGATCGATCCTTATCCGAATAAGGGTTAATAACATTGCTATATAGAGAAGAACCCCCGCCATCGGCGGGGGTATTCGCGTCTATTTACCTTTCGGCTTATTGGACAACAGCAGAGCCGGAATAAACGAAGCCGCCGTGAAGCCAGCCGACCACCAGAAGGCAACCTGGTAGGCATCGGAGATCGTTTGGAGATTTACGCCCATCCGGTTGGTCATCTGATGGCCGATCACCGTTGCCAAGATGGCGGAGCCGAACGCGCCGCCGATCGTCTGGAAGATGCGGGTCGAGATGCTGGCGTGAGGAATCTGCTCCTTGTTTAATCCTTCGTACGCGGACACCATGATCGGAATCAGAATTCCGTTAAGAGCCGCTCCCCTCACCAACTGTGCCGCTGCCAGCAAGATGTGATTCGTATCCGTTTCTGCCAAAGCGAACGGAATCGTACCGACGAGCGTAACCAACAGGCTGATCAACACGATGTTCCTGGCTCCCATCCGATCGGAGAGCTTCCCGATCCAGGCTCGCGTAAGCAGCATCCCAACCCCTTGCGGGATCAATAGAAGCCCGGTCTCCAGCACGCCTTCACCCCGAACCTGTTGATAATACAAGGGTAGGAGCAGCAAAGCACCATTCATCACCATCCCCGACAGGAAGAGCGTCACATTCGAAGCTAGAAAATGCCGGGATGCAAACAAATGAAGGTCCACTAACGGCATTTTGCTTGTGCGCAGCGCGTATATCGCATAGGCAGCCATAAGCGCGATTCCCGACGCTAGAGGAAGCCAAACTCCCACGTTGTTCAGCCCGCCATGGGAGCTGATCTCCGAGATCCCGTAAATAAGCGCCGCGAAAGCAGGTGACAACAATAGCAAGCCGGTCATGTCCAGCGCAGGCTTGCTGCCGGATCCCTCGTCGGACGGAATATGCCGCAAGCCCAGCCATAGGGCGATGAGCATGATCGGAATATTCACGTAGAAAATCCAGCGCCAGCTGAGATTGTCCATGATAAGGCCGCCGATCACGGGTCCGAGAATCGGGCCAAGCAGCGCGGGAATGCTGATGATCGCGATCAGCCGGCCAAGGTTGCGCCCTCCTGCCGATTGAACGAGAACATTCTGCATCGTCGGAACCAATAATCCCGCGCCTATCCCCTGCAGAAGCCGAAAGCCGATCAGGCTGCCGGTATTCCACGCTAGCGAGCACAAGATGGATGACACCAGGAAAATGACGAGCGAGAATAGGTACACCCTTTTCCCGCCGAAACGTTGGATGGCCCATCCCGATATCGGAACGGCCAGACCCATCGTCAGGACATAGCCCGTTACGACCCATTGGATCGCCGCGACCGTGCTGTGCAGGTCGGCCGCCAATTGGTCGATAGCCACGTTGACCATCGTCGAATCCAACTGGGATGCGATAGCCCCGAATACGAGAATAAGAGCGACCTTCAGAATTTGACGGTCTATTTTTTCTTTTGGAGGCTTTACGACCTCTGTTTGGCTCATCGCCATCGGAATACACCTCTCGCTATTCATTTAGGGTACGGTACGTACCGTACCTTATATGAATACCTTATTCGAATTTTTGCGAAAATGCAATATAATCTTTTTAAGGATGTAAGGCATAAAGACGACATCGGGAGATGGAATCGAGATATGGCGGAAAATAAACAAAAGAGGCCGAATGCAAACGAGGAGGGCCAACCGGGCGGCAGTCGCCGTCGGGGCGACGTTCTGGAGAATGCCATCCTTCGAGCCGCTTGGGAGGAACTGCAGGAGACGGGTTACTCCAAGATGACAATGGAGGCTGTCGCCGCTCGCGCGCAGACGAACAAGACGGCTGTCTATCGCCGTTGGCCCAATAAGGCCAAGCTGATCATTGCCGCTCTGAAGAAGTTCGGGCCCAAGCCTGCGATCGAATCGCCGGATACGGGAGATCTTCGCGAGGATGTGCTTGCCTTGCTGCACGGTTTGATCAAGCCCATGCAGATGATCGGCGTTGAGACGATTAAAGGCTTGATGGTCGATATTCACGGGGACGAGCTGCTCTCCAAGATGACTCTGCCTCCGCGACCGGATGACATTCTCGTCAATTCGATAAGGAATATTCTGCGGCAGGCGGACCAACGCGGAGAAGTCGAGCTTGGCAAGCTGCCGCAACGCGTGATCGGCTTGCCCGTCGATCTGGTGCGGTACGAGCTGTTGACGACTCGCACTCCTCTGACCGATGAGGCCATCCGGGAGATTGTCGACGACCTCTTCCTGCCTCTTGTTCGGCGAACAATGCAGAGTTAAACAGGAAATCCCCAACGGCCGCTGGCCGTTGGGGATTTTATTATCCGTGCCTAATCTTTCTTCCCTCTGCGATAATACAGAGGCGCGTGCCCCGTCACCGACTTGAACACCCGGCCGAAGTGCGTCACGCTGCCGAATCCTACTTTTCTGGCGATCAGGTTCGCCTTCATCGAGGAGTGTTCCAGCAGCTTCTTCGCTTCCTTGACCCGGACGCTGTTCAAGTATTCTACGAAAGTAAAGCCCGTCGCTTCCTTGAAGAAGCGGCTCAAGTAATAGGGACTGAGATAGAATTGATCCGCTAGAATCGTAAGCGAGAGCTCCTCCGCGTAATGGTCGTTGATGTAACGGACAATCTCCGAGATGCGCTCATGCATCGGGCTAGGGGCCTCCAGCTTCTCCATTCGGTTCTGCTCGATTTGCCTGCAGCAGACGATAAGCAGCTGCATTGCCAGCGTCTGAGCATACACCTCGAAGCCCGGCCTTCTCTCGTGCGTCTCGCGAATAATCGACTGGGCAAGCGCTTCGATCGCAATCCGATCCTGCAAAGCGCTTCTCACAATTACGTATTCCCGGTCCAGCATCGGAAGAAGAACGTGCGAGACGGCTCCCTGTCCCAACGTCATGCAGCTCTTATGGAGGTTAAGGACAAGCCGCTCATGCTTCGGCTTCTCCGCATTCGTCGTTCGATGCAGGACGTTCGGCGAGATGAGGATGACGTCGCCTTCTCTAGCCACAAGCGTCCGATCCTTCAAGAAGAACTCCCTCTGGCCGGACATCAGGTAGAAGATCTCATACGTGCTGTGAAAATGGCTTGTCGCCATATGATGGCTGAGCGCCTTCCGATAGGAGACCGAGAAGGTCCCCTCCTCGTTCTCGTAACGCAGATCCTCCACCCGCCGTCCCCCCTCTCCGACTCTATTTTTCTATTATACGCCTCCTCATGATTGCCGCAAGATATAAGAGGTTTTCCGTTAAACCTGCACAAAATGTACATTCTCCGATGCTAAGATAAGGTTAATCATTTAGAAGGAGGCACACTTGCGATGAATCGATCAACGACAACCCTAACTCCGATAGAATGGGCGGAAAAAGCTTGCGAGGCGCTTATGGCGAAGTTCGAGCCGGAGCAGCTTCCGCCGGACCGGTTCCACTACCACCAGGGAGTCTTCCTGTCCGGGATGGAGAAGACCTGGCGGCTGACGGGGAAAAGCAGCTATTACGAGTACATCAAACGTTGGGTGGACAGCCAGATTGAGCCGGACGGCCGCATCAAGAAGTATAATCCCGACGAGTTGGACGATATCCAGCCGGGCGTCCTGCTCTTCAACCTGTACGAGCAGACGGGAGACGAACGGTATCGCCAAGCTCTGCATACCTTGGTTCCGCTGCTCAAGTCGTGGCCGACCAACCCGTCGGGAGGCATCTGGCACAAAGGGCGCTATCCGAATCAGATGTGGCTGGACGGGCTGTACATGGCCGGGCCGATCGCCGTCATGTATGGCAAGACGTTCGGAGAGAGCGATTATTTCGATCGGATGGCGTTCCAAGCGATCCTGATGGAGAAGCGCACGAAGGATCCGGTTACCGGCCTCTTGTATCACGGGTGGGACGAGACTCGCGAAGCGGCGTGGGCGGACCCGGCTTCCGGTCTCGCTCCCGAATTCTGGGGCCGCGCGATCGGATGGTATCCGGTCGCCTTGCTCGAGATGTTCGAGTATATGCCGGGCGACCATCCTGACAAAGCCAAGCTGGTCGAGATTCTGCAAAACTTGCTGGCGGCGCTGCCGAAATTCCAGGACGAGGCGACCGGCTTGTGGTATCAGGTCGTCGACAAGGGAGACCGTCCGGGCAACTGGCTCGAGAATTCCTGTACCGCTCTGTACGTTCACGCCATCGCCAAGGCCGTTCGCTTCGGCTATCTCGATCCCGAGTATATGAATGTCGCTTGGAAGGGATACCAAGGCGTTATCGATACGCTTAAGTTCGACGAGAACGGCTACGTCGTCATCGGGCAGATCTGCATCGGCACCGGCATCGGCGACTACGCCCATTACATCGCGCGTCCGACAAGCGAGAACGACCTGCATGGCGTCGGCGCCTTTATTCTGATGTGCGTCGAGATGAGCTTGGCTAAGCGGGCCGATTAAAGAAGAAGCGGCAATCCGCTTAATCGGCTAAAGCAAGAGCGACCCGCTCCGGGTCGCTTTGTTCGCATGCGTTTATGGGTATCTCCGTCTCCTTACTGCTCCTCTCCCACTCGCTCAGGACAATAGGTTTCCTGAGCGAGTGGGAGAGGCCGCCTAAGTTCGGAAAACCTTGCAAAGCCGCTGTATTCGCGGCGGTCACCATTCCGATTATTCTCTGTTAGGTCGCCTAATCTCCCTCGCGAGCCTCGACACTCTCCAAGACAGCCGTAAGGAAAGCAAGAGCCAGCCCTTGTCCCCAGCCTTGCGCCCATTTCCTGTCGATGCCGAGGTAGCCCGCGATGTCCTTCATGACGGCGGTTCCTCCGGACACGCCCAGCACCCGGCCGTTGTCCGCGATATTGGCCCGAAGGCCGCCGAGCGCCTTCTGCACGTACTTCGCATGAAGCGGATTCCCCTGCACGACCATCGCGGAGGCGATGCCGGCGGTAGCCGACACTTCGCCGTACGCTTCCGGGTAGTCAAGCACGGTTCCCCAGAGTCCGTCTTCGTGCTGCAGCCGTTTGATCGCCGCTAATTGATCCCTCAAGGAGCTCCAGATGTGCATCATCGGAGGATACAGATAGCCTTCCGGCAAGCCCTTCGCCGCGCGCGACATCGTGTAGGCCGCCCAAGCGTTCGCGCGTGCCCAGTACATGCCGGACATGTGATCCTTCTGGATATGGTTATAGCCGTGATACCACAGCCCCGTATTCTCGTCCTGCAAATAATGAATGTGCCAGTAGAACTGATGCAGCGCATCGTCGACAAGGCGCTTCTCTCCTAACGTCACGCCGACTCGCAGCATGAAGTAAGCGGCCATGAACAGCGTATCGGCCCAGCATTGCTCGGGAAAATCGTTCTTGGAAGACACCGTATGCTGGAGCACCCGATCCCCGAATCGCAGCGCTCGATTCTCCAGATAATCCACCTTGCTCAGGAGGATATCGAGGTATTTCTGCTCCTTCGTCTGTTCGTAGAGGGTGAGCAGCATGTGCCCCATCGCGCAGGCGTTCACCGTCCAGCCCGGAAGCCCGGCTTCGATATACTCTTCTACCCACGCGGCCATACGTTCCAGGTAAGCCGGCTCGCCGGTCGCCTCGAAAGCCCGGCTGACGCCGTAGAAGGCGACTCCGCCCGGCCAGTCCCAGGTCAGGTCCATGCCGAAGGTGTACGCAACGACGCGATCGATCGTTTGCTTCAACTCGGCAGGAGATGCGTTCAGCTTCAAGTTGTCCACTCCTTTAGATCCAGAGCCCCTGCGGATTCGCAGGGGCTCCGATGCTTTGGCCTTCGGTTGCCGATTAGCTGAATTTGCCGGCGTCGATCGCCTTCTGCTTCTCGTCGAGAATATCCTGATAGCCGGCATCCAGATACGTCTTCTTGGCGGCTTCGTACGTTTTGTCGAAGTCAGCCGTCGGCGCGAGCACGCACTTGACGTACAGCTCTTGGAACAGGGAGTTCAGATCGGCCTTGTATTCGTTGACCGAATCGAGCACGACGCTGAACAGCGCGTCCGGCGTCCGGTATTCCGCCGTGTCCTGATAGTACTTGTAGATGTCCTCGGCCAACGACTCGTAGCCTGGAGGCGACCAGTTGCGGAGGTACGCCGTGCGGGTCTTCTCCGGAGTGTCGAATTGCGCCATCTCCGTGACGAGAGCCCAATAGTCCTTGTTGTTGTTGTTGGACAGCTTGGATTCGCCGGCGTAATCGGCGGCCTTGACCGGGATGCCTTCGGAATCGAGCGTATAGTTCTGGCCTTCGACGCCGTTCTGCAGGAAGAACAGGTTAGCCGGCTGGCTCATCCATTCCAGGTACATCCATACGGCGGCGCGCTCTTCCGGAGTCGATTCATAGTTGATGCCCATGATGAAGCCGAACGGCCAGTAGCCGCGGCCTTGCGGCTTCTTGCCTTCCGGAACCTGGGCTTCCGGAGGAAGGATGGCGAATTGAGCATTCGCGTTGTTCGCCAGAGTCGAGGTCAGAACATCCGTGTTGCTAGCCAGGTAGAGAGCGTAAGTGCCGGTCTTGCCGGCCACGAATTCCGCCTTGGTCTTCGCATCGTCGTTGCGCAGGTAGAATTCCTTGTCCAGCAAGCCGTTATTGTACTGATAGTTGAGGTTGCGGAGATAGTCTTCCGTCCACTTGGTCGTCAGGTCGGCAACGCCCAGATCGGAATACAGCGCCCGCTCCTTCGCATCGACCGGCCACTCCCGGAACGCGTAGTTAAAGTTATAGTTATTCTGCAGGAGGGTTCCGCCGGCAACGCCCAGCCCCGCCGCCTTCCACTTCGCAAGCATATCGTTATACTTCTCCAGGGAGGTCAGGTCTTCCACCTTCATGCCGACTTTCTCCACCCAGTCTTTGCGAATCAGCGTCGTGAAGTTGTCCGCGGCCGGACGGGCCGCGAAGAAGAACACCTTCTTGCCGTCGACGGAGCCGTACTTCTCGATCGTCGCGCTCATGTTCTTCCAATAGGTAGGCGCATAGTTGGCGATCTCGTCGTAATTCAGCTCCTGCATGACGTCTTCGCCGTAGTAGGCCAGCGCTTGAGGCATGTCGTAGTGGAAAATGATGTCCGGAGCCTTATGGGATGCCAGCAGCTGTTCATAATCCTGTATCTCACTCGTTCGAGTGATCGGGACGAACTTGACGTTCACGTTGTACTTGTCGCCGAACTCCTTCTGAATCCAGCGAGTATAGTAGTTGTCCGTGACGTTCCAGCCTTCGAACGCGCGCTCGTAGACCGGAATCTCAAGGTTGACCTTCTCCGGGAAGCCCTTCGAATAATCAGGGAATTTGCCGGAAGAGGCGCTTTCCGAAGGCGAATTGCTTGCCGTATTGCTTGCGGGCGGCGCCGAGTCGCTAGGGCTGCCGCTCGCGTTCGAATTGTTGTTATTGTTGGAACACGCCGTTAGCGCGGTCAAGCCGACGCACAACGCCATGATTCCGGAAGCGATTCTCTTTTTGCTCATCGTTTTTCCCCCATTTTGAAATATTCGATTTCGCCGTTATTCCTTGATGGCTCCAAGCATGACTCCTTGAACGAAATACTTCTGGATGAACGGATAGACGCAGAGGATCGGCAGCGTCGCGAACACGACGCAGGACGCCTTGAGAACTTCAGGGTTGCTGAGCTGCACTTGAGTCGCTTCCAGTTGGAAGCTCTCGCTTGCCTGGATGACCAGGTAGTACAGCTTAAGCTGCAGCGGCCGCATATCCACATTCTGCTTGATGTAGAACAGGGCATCCTGGTAGCTGTTCCACCTTCCTACCGCGTAGAAGAGCGACAGCGTGGCGATGATCGGTTTCGATAGCGGCAGCACGATGCTCCACAGGATCCGGAAATGCCCCGCCCCGTCGATCCTCGCCGATTCTTCGAGGCTGTCCGGTATGGAACTGGACAAGGCGGTCTTCATGATGAGCAGATTAAACGCGCTGAACGCGAGCGGCAGAACCAGAGACCACATCGTATCCAGCATGTGCAGGTTGTTGACCAACATATAGTCCGGAATGATGCCTCCGTGAAAGTACATGGTAAACAAGAAGATAAAGGTGAGCGCCGAACGGCCTTTCAATTGTTTGCGCGACAGCGGGTAGGCGGCGCAGATCGTGAGGATCATCCCGATGACGGTGAACAGCGCCGTTACGGCGACCGACACATACAACGACCGGAGAATGCTGTCGTCGGCGAAGATTTTCTTGTAGGCTTCTACGGTGAAGCCCTCGGGCCACAGGATGACCTTGTTCGCGATAACGTAGGCGTCTTCGCTGAACGACTTGGACACCACGTGAACGAACGGCAGCAAGCAAGCCAGCGAAGCGATGATCAGAGAGAGGCGGATCAGCACATCCCAGATATCGAAGCGCCTTCTGCGGGTGACGGCAAGAGTACCGGCGGATGCTTTCATGGTTCGCCTCCTTCTAAATTAATCCATCTTCGCCGAGCTTCTTGGCGATACGGTCCGCCACGAGCACGAGAACGAGCCCGATCACGGCCTGGAACAATCCGAGCGCCGTCGCGCGGCTGAAGTTCCCGCTCTCGATCCCCCACCGGTAGACAAGCACCGGAATAGTAGTCGTGTATTCGGTCGTCGCTTTATTCTGGAGCGCGAACACCCTCTCGAACGAGCCCTCCATGATCTTGCCGAGATTCAGGATAAGCAGGGTCACGATCGTTACGCGGATGGATGGCAGCGTGACGTTCCATGCTTTTCTCCACCTCCCCGCTCCGTCCACGGTCGCGGCTTCGTACATCTCGGGATTGATGCTGCTGATGGAAGCCAGGTAAAGGATCGTTCCCCAGCCCATGCTCTGCCACACCCCGATGGCCAAGTAACTGAACAGCCAATGGGTATCCTCCTGCAGGAACGGAATGCGCTTGCCGCCCAGCATCTCGATGACGTTATTGATGACGCCGTTGCCTTCGCTCAGCAGTTGGTACGCGATGGCTCCGATAATAACCCACGAGAGGAAGTGGGGCAGATAGAGCAGCGTCTGGTTGACGCGCTTGAACCGAACCCCCTTGATCTCGTTGAGCAGCAACGCCAGCAGGATCGGCATCGTGAAGCTGAAGACCAAATCCAGGCCGTTGAGCATCAAGGTATTGCGCACCGCCCGCATGAAGTCGGGCTTGTCGAAGATCTGCTTAAACACCTCGAAGCCGACCCATTCGCTGCCCCAGAAGCCCTTCGCTATCTTATAGTTCTTGAAGGCCAGAACGAGCCCGGTCATCGGCGCATACTTGAAGACCAGAACGAAGCTGAGAGGGAACAGGAGCAGCAAATAGAGCTGCCAATCTCGCCGGAGAAAAAAAGTCATCCCCTTGTTTTTCCTCTTCTTGCTTTTTAAAGCGGTTACATTTTGCGGAATCGAAGGAGTTGAAGCGCTTTCAACATTCACATACTCACCTCCTCACAGGATGACATCCTCCGCCTTGCGATGTTAGGTACATCGGCGAGGCTGTGTCTCATGATACCCTTCCGCTCTCGAACTCGTAAATCGTGAGTATTGATCATGCGTATCACAATTGATTTTTAAAGGATCGACTCCGCCTAACGGTAGTCGCCGCGCCCCTTTATCTCGCGCCGCAGAATCATTTTTGAATAGCATAAGCAAAAGTGAAGCCGCCCTGGCGAGTCTCGCTGACCGGCCGGACGGCTCCAATGGATTAGGAGGACCTCGTCTTCGAGGCTTTGTAGCTGCTTGGAGGCATGCCCTCGAATTTGCGGAAGAATCGGTTGAAGCTCTGCACGTTGAAGTAGCCGACCTCGGATGCGATCTGCGAGATCGTCAGGGGGGTGTCCAGCAGAAGCTCTTTGGCCTTTTCGATGCGAAGCAGGTTCGTATAGTCGATCAGGCTTTTGCCGGTCAGCTCATACGCGATCTTGCGCATATAGGAATAGCTGATCCCGATCTCCTTGGCCATATTCTCGAAGACGATGTCCTCGCGGTAATGCTCCTCCAGGTAACCGATGATCCGCTCTCCGTAGTTGATCTCTCCTTGCTTGCGTTCCATGTACTGGGCAATCTCTCCGAAGAACTCATTCAAGCAATCCTCCAGCTCATCCAGCGTATCGACGGAAGCGATCGCCGAATAAATATTGCCCCGTCCCGAGAAGATCCGAGTCGTGCTGATGTTGTTCTCGCGCAGATGCTTGATCGTGACGCCGACCAATTGGTTATAGATAAACAGGATGTTATCGTAAGAGATATAAGCCACGGATTGAATCTCCTCGCGGATGACGGCCAGTTCCTTCCGAATGCTCTCGAGGTCGCCGGCATCGAGGAAGTTGACGATCCGTCTCTCGCTGTTGGCGGGATAGATGTACTTCTTGCCGCTCTCCGGCTCCCGCCGCCAGAAGGTGATCCCGCCGCTGCCTTCGATCATCCGATGCTTGAGCACTTCCATCGCTTCCGCCGTTTGATCGGACGCGAGGGTGCTCGTATCCGCCAAGCTGCTGACGCCAATGGTCACCGAGTGGCCGAACAGCTCCGCCGACAGCTCCCGAATGGAATGAAGGGCACCCTTGATCCCTTCGAAGCCGCTGTCCGCCTCTTCCTGCGGGCAGTTGATCACGATCCCGAAGCGGCCTTCCCCTTGGTAAGCGCCTAAGGCGCGAACGCCCTCCGGGAACAAGCTCTCGCATTGCGAGAGAAGCTGATAGCGGTGATAGCTGCGGGTCTCCGAGTTCGTCTTCCTCGCATATCTTCGGTACCCGTCTATCGAGACGACGGCAACCAGGTAATAGGGCTCCGGGAAGATCTCGTCGATCTGGGGCGACGCCTCTCCTCTCAGCAGCCGGTGGACGGCCAGGCTCCGCGCATCCCTTTCGCGTTCGCGCAGCAGCTTGTACAGTCCTTCTTCTTCGTCTTGCATTCGCCGGAACGCCGCGTCCAGGAACGCAAGCTCGTTCTTGTTCGCGACTCCCAGGTTGCCTCTCGCCCGCACCGTCCTCACGAGCTCTCGAATCGGCTTAGAGAGCCAGGTAGCCAGCAAGAAGGTCAACGCCGTGCCCGCGAAAATGATGATGACCGTAATCAGAACAATGCTGCGCTGCAGCGTATAGGTCTTGGTCATGAGCTCATCGACGGAATAGACCTGAACGTTCCACCAATCCAAGAGAGGGGAACGGGACCAGGTATACAGCAGTCGCTTGCCGTTCATCTCGTGGAAGGCGTGCCCCTGGACGGCGCTGCTGCCCAGTACTTCCTGCATGTAAGGAAGCGAGCTTCCGTTCGTCAGCAGCAGGCTCTTGTCATTGTGCGAGATGATCCTACCGCTCGAGTCCAGCAGCAGATACCCCTGCTCGCCCTTCTCCGTCGATTGCAGGTATTGTCCGATCTGGCTCTCTCGAATATTGACGACAATCGTTCCGCGAGTGGTCGTGGTCAACCGGTTCAAGGGGAATACGTACGAAACGACGTTGATTCCCGATTCCATCTTGCGCGGATACCAGACGCCGCTGATTCCTCGCCGATCGGACAGCGCCTCCTCCAGCCAGCCGATATCTTCGTATCGGTCCAGCGTCGTGATTCCCTTGTCGGTCGAGACGACGTAGTCCGCTTCGTCCAGGAGGAAGAAGGAGGAGTATACGCCGTCCGCCCGGTGGTTCAAATTCACCAGTTCCTTGTTTACCGCGAGCGCGCTGCTTACGAAGTTAAAGTTGGAGTTCAGGGTGGCATAGGTCGGGTAATTGCGGATTCGGTCGAAGAGGTTCGTGGCTCCTAACCGAACCGCATCCTGTGCCAGGTTGCTTAGCGCATTCTCGTTCAGCTTGCGGCTCGCATTCAATCCCGCAAGGGATGACTCCGCGATGGCGCTCTCCGAATTGCGCAGGATTTGCGTGCCGCTGTACCAGGTCAGAATGGCGATCGGAATGGCCATAACGAAGAATAGGATCAGCACCAATTGCAGCATCATCGGTATTTTTTTCATACGTCCCCGCCTTTCCCGAAGATCTCGTTCCATTCTATCTTTATATGTAAGCGCTTTATAGCAGGCTTTTGCCCTATATTACCTTATATTCTTAAATTTGAGTAGCGTTGGCGGGGAATGATCTTGCAAGCCGATGCGATCCGTCGATGTTTATGAATTCCCATATAACTAAGAACATAACATGAATTAAATGGATAATAGTGCGTCTTTATCGTTACCAATGGCAAAGATCGAATAATCTCTTTGAAGGAGGGTATCCATTGCCTGCAACCCTGACTGGGCTTGTGTTCAACGACGTCAACCACAACGGCCAATTCACTCCTGGCGAGCCGGGCATTCCCGGCGTATACCTCGTTCTGTTCAACAGCTCGAACGGCACTTGCACGACCGTTCTGTCCGATCAGATCGGCAATTACAGCTTTACGGTCACGACGGCGGGAACGTACGTCGTCTACGAGCCTGTCGCTTTTCCCGGGGCGTCCTGTCCCCCTACTACGTTCACGCAGCCGCCCGGCTTTACGTTATCCAACGGTCCCCGCAAGCTTACCGTGACGGTCACGGCCACTCAAATCGCGAACGACGCCATCATCTCGAACCTGAACTTCAGCCATGATACGATCTCGAATCCGGTCGTCTGCTCGACTTCGCTGATCCAGTTCGCCGGACGCCCGTCGGTCTGGTACGACATCGATGTCGTAACGGGCTCGGAAACCATACGGACAACGGTTAATCCTCCTCTCGAGATCAATGCGATCGGCTATAATCCGTTGGACGACTACATCTATGGCTACGATCAATTGACTAACCATCTCGTGCGAGTGGACAACAATGGCAACGTGATGACCCTCTTCCCGCTCCCCCCGGGCATGGCGGCGGACGCGTTCAACACGGGAACGTTCGATCCGAACGGGTTCCTGTACGTCTTCGTCAATAACGAATCCGTGTTCTACGTCATCGACTTGCGACCGAATTCGTCTACCTTCCTGAAGCTAGTCAATCCTGCCAACGGCTATCAGGAAACGACGAGCGGCATCGCTTTAAGCCGCCCGTTGAACGCGAGCGACTGGGTATACCGCGCGCAAGACGGCCATCTTTACGGGATTACGCCTGCCGGAGTCGTCAAACGAATCGACCCGTTCTCCGGGCATATCGACAATCTCCCTACCTCGCCTCTCAACCCCGGTCCTTTCGGCGCTCTGGCTATCGACTCGACGGGGATCATCTATGCGATCTCGAACAGCGACGGGACTATCTATCGATACACGATAGAGGGCTTCGCCGCGACGGCTGCCCGGTTCTCGACGACGGTAACCACCTCTTTTAACGATGGAACCATGTGTCCCAACGCCGCCATCGAATTGGACTTCGGCGACGCCCCCGATTTCGGGCCGGGCAATGGGCCCGGCAACTATTCGACTCTGCTCGAGAACGACGGACCGAGGCACGGCCTCGTCAATCCCCTCTTTCTCGGCACGCAGGTTACCCCGGATCCCGACGCTCGCCAGAATCCGGACGCCACGGGGGACGATATTCCCGCGGGGATTCAAGATGACGCTTTGCCTCTGCCCTTAAAGCCCCTGTCGCCTAACGAAGGCATCTATCACCTCGATGTGTTGGTCACCAACCAGACGGGAACCGAGGCGAACCTGTACGGGTGGATCGACTTTAATCAAGACGGGATCTTCCAGGTGCATGAAGCCGCGTTCTTGCAAAAGGTGCCCTCTCTGCCCGGTCCTTTCTTCGTCCCGTTGGACTTCCCCGTGCCGCCGTTCTTCGAGCTGGTTCCGGGTCAGACGTTCTTGCGGTTAAGGCTTACGACGGATGACCTGCCGCTCCTTGACCCGTCGGCATTCGCGGAGGATTCCCGCAGCTTGGGCCCGGCGTCCGACGGCGAAGTCGAGGACTATCCCTTATTCATCCTGCAAGCGGGCGGTATCCAGGTCTTCAAGCGAGCCGAACCGGCAGCGGCGCTCCCCGGGGAACCGATCACGTACATCTTTACGGTCGAGAATCCGAATCCCTTCGACTTGACGAACGTCCGAATCGAAGATTCGCTGCTTGGGCTGATCGATATCATCTCCGTTCTGCCGGCGGGATCGGTCATCGAATTGCACTCGATTTTCGTGATCCCTCCGGATACGCCCGCGGGAACCTTTATTAAGAATATCGTTGTCGTGTTCTCGGATCAGACCGAGCCCGTCGAGAGCGCGACCGACGTCGAAGTGCTGGCGTTCTTCGAGCTCTCGATCGTCAAGAGCGCGGATCGGGTGTCCGCCGCCCCCGGCGAAACGGTCGAGTATACGCTGTCGGTCACCAACAAATCCAACGCTCCGATCACGAACGTAAGAGTCAGCGACGTATTGGTGGGATTCTTCGACGTGATTCCTTTCCTCGAAGCGGGAGAGACGCGGGTCTTCGTCGTGGATTTCACGATTCCGGAGGGGACGCTCGCGGGAACGGTATTCACCAATACGACCGTTGCCGAATCGGATCAGACGGAGCCCGCGTCCGACTCGGCGACCGTCGTCGTGAGTCCGGTGCCCAGTATCCTTATTTTCAAGAACGTATCTCCTAACATCGCTGCGCCCGGCGAAGTCGTCGAATACACCATAACGATAACGAATGCCGGCAACCAGACGTTGACGAACGTTCATTTAACCGATCCTACGCTGGGCTTGGATAATACGTTCGACTTCCTGGAGCCCGGAGATTCGGTCATCTTCACGACGCCGTTTACGGTTCCGCAAACGTCCCATCAAGGGGATTCGATCGTGAACGTCGCCCTCGTCACGACGAGCGAATCCGGCCCTTCTCAGGCCGACGCGGTCGTCACGGTCATCGGGCAGCCCGGCATCTCCATCTCGAAGTCGGTCTCTCCCGCAAGGGCGAAGCCCGGAACTTCGCTGACCTACACGTTCACTGTCTCGAACACGGGCAATACGATTCTGACTAACGTGATCCTTGAAGATGAGCTTCTTGGCCTGAGCCAGTCGATCGGGACGCTTGAAGTCAACGAGACCCGCTTCATCGAACACGTCTTCACGCTTCCGCCCGACACCGTCTCTGCTCTGGTCAATACCGCTATGGTAACGGGAACGTTCGAACCGGAGGTCGTCACCGACAGCGCCCAGGCTTCGGTGGAGCCTTTGCTTCCGGCAATCGCGCTGACAAAGACTGTCAGCAGAGAGACTGCGAATCCCGGCGAGACGGTCTTCTTCACTTTCGTGCTGACGAACGCCGGAGAAGCCTCCTTGACGAATCTGAATCTGTCGGATTCGCTTCTGTCGTACTTCCAGTTCGTCGGCGAGCTTCTTCCCGGCGCTTCCGTCAGCGAGACGATTCCCTTCATCGTACCGGAGGACGCGTCAGCCGGAACCGTATTCGCCAACCTCATCACCGCCACCTCGAACGAGCTCGAGCCGCAGACGGCCGAAGCGGACGTCACGGTGAATGCCGTTCCGGCCATCGCCATCGCCAAGTCGGCCGATCGCGCAAGCGCTCTGCCGGGGGATACGATCACTTATGCCATCACGGTATCGAACATCGGCAATACGGCTCTTACGAACGTGACGGTTCGCGACGAGCTGCTTGGCTTGGACACGGTCATCCCGAGCCTGGCCGTCGGGGAAACCCGAAGCTTAACCGCTGCTTTCGTTGTTCCTGCCGATGCGATCGTCGGTTCCGTCATCCGGAACTCCAGCACCGCCTTTTCCGATCAGACGGATACGGTCGAAGACAGCTCCCACGTCCTTGTCAGTTCCGATACTCCGCTGCTCACGATAACGAAGGCGGCAAGCGTCTCCGTCGCCGCTCCGGGAGATACGGTCTTCTATACGATCACCGTTGCGAATCAAGGGACGGCGATCGTGACCAATGTTGTCGTGACGGATGTCACGGTCGGATTCGCGGAGCAGATCGGAGTCCTCACCCCGGGAGAAAGCCGGACGTTTACGGTTCCCTTCGTCATTCCGGCCGACGCTGCCAATGGTTCCGTTATCGTCAACACGTCCGTCGCGAGCTCGGATCAGACCGATCCCGTTCAGGATTCGGCGGAAGTCGCCGTCGATCCCCAACCCGGCCTAAGCGTAACCAAGACGATTAACCCGGCGCAAGCGGCTCCCGGCGAGACGGTGATCGCTTCCATCGTGGCGACGAACACCGGCAACGCCATCTTGACGAACGTCGTTGTCGCGGACGATTCCCTGAACTTCCGCACGGTAATTCCCGCCCTGCCGATCGGAGAATCGTTCACGGTCAACCTGCCGATCGAAGCGCCGTTCGCGGAAGCCGGCACGGTCATCAGCAATACCGTTACCGCATCCTCCGCCCAGACCGGGGAGACCTCCTCGACCGATTCCTTCACGGTACTGCCCGCTTTCGAGATCTCTCTCGTCAAGCAGGTTGACCGGCCGACGGCCGCTCCCGGAGAGACGGTGACCTTCACGTTCGAGCTTCGCAATCTGTCCAATGCGACGATCACGGACCTGCATCTTGTCGACGAGCTGCTCGGACTCGATAAGCGGGTAGACTTCCTGCCGCCCGGCTTCTTCATCCAATTAAGCCGCACCTTCCGAATTCCGGACGGCGCTCTCGGCGGGTCGATCGTTAACAATACGGTCGTGCTCACTACGGGCGAGACTTCGCCCGTTACCTCGACGGCCGAGGTGACCGTCCAATCGGTTCCCCGTCTCTCCATCGAGAAGACGGTATTTCCTCCCCTGGCTTTCCCTGGAGAAACGGTCTTCTTCCACTTGCGGGGAACCAATACGGGGAACGTGGCGCTGTCCAACATTCGTTATTCGGATCCCCTTCTGGGGCCGACGGGGATCGTCCTCTTCCAGACGATCGGCGAGACGATCGAGCTCGTGTTGCCCTTCGTCGTTCCGAACGACGCGATTCCGGGAAGCGAGATCGTCAACACGGTATTCGTGGACTCGCAGCAAACGGGGCCGCTGACGGCAACAACCGCCTTGAAAGTAGCTACGCTGCCTATGACCGTCATCAAACGGGCGGATGTCGATCTTCTATTCGTCGGCGACCAGATTATCTTCACGATCACGGCCGCGAATGTCAGCAATCTCGTGCTTCACGACATCGTTCTTACGGATTCGCTACCGGAGGGAACCCAGTTCGTGCCGCTGAGCGTCAAAATCGGAGGGAACCCCGTTCCTTCGGCGAATCCATCCAACGGAATCCCTCTCGGCAATCTTGCGCCCGGCCAGAATGCGGTTGTCACCTTCGCCGCCAAGCAAATTGCCTCGGCTCCGAACGATCTGCTGCGCAACCAAGCCTCCGTCTCCTTCCGGCCGGGCGAAAGGCTTCGCCGCTTCGCCGTACGCTCCAACGTTCTCGAGATTCCGGTCGAAGAACACGTGGAATGAGGCAACGGCGATCAAAAGCAAACGAGGCTATCCCAAAAATCAACTGACTTAGGGACTGCCTCTGTCTTTTAGTTAGCGATTTAATTTTGGGAGGGAAGTGTCTCCTTCCGGTTGCAGGTGCCGCCGTGAAATCGGATTAGGTAACCCCGTAACAAGGGGATTTCACGTCGGCAAAAGCAAACGCTTCGCTCCTCCAGGAGACACATGCCCTCTTATTTGTATCGCCAGGTCTATCCCCTCGAAGCGAATTCCGATCCTAGCCCTAAATTACCGGACTTCCGGAAGCGGCTTATGGATGGGAACAGCAAAAGCTGCGCCAATGGCGCAGCCTAAGCGGATTGCTGTACAGCGAATAATGTTTGGGTTTTCCTACTTTCCGACCGTAACGGTTATCTTCGACGTGCGGGTCTGCCCGGTTGCATTGCTGAGCACGGCCTCATACTCATAGGTTCCCGGGGCCTTCCCCGAGATGTTCGTCGCCGCGGTTTGAGCGCTCGGAGTATGAGCCGACAGATCCTGCGAATCGACCAGAACGCCATTCTCGTAAAGATCGTAGCGAGTAGCATTCGTGCCCCACCACAGGTTCATCGAGATCCGGTAGCTTCCGTCTCCATCCCAGTTGTCGTGCGACAGGACGGCCTGCCCGGGCGCTGCGTCCGTGACGTTCACCGTGATCGGATCGCATGCCGTCGTGCCGTATTTGTTGATCAGCTCGCATGTGTAAACATAAGTTCCGTTGTGCTTCCCGCTGATCGCCGTCTTCACCGTCTGCGCGGCGGGAGATCCGTCGCTCAGGTTCGCGAGATGGACCAGATTCCCGTTCTCGTAGAGCTTGAACACCGTGCCGTTATTGCCATGCCACAGGTTCATCGCGATCGTATAATCGCCGTCCCGGAGACCCGTGTCATAGCCGTTATCGCTGGACAGCACCGGCTTGCCGGGGGCTCCGATTGCCAGCTTCGCCGGTGCGTCCGCCAGATAGATCTTCGGCGCCGGCGGCTCCGTCATGCCGGTTCCCAGGAAAAAGCTCGTATGCGGCGGCTGGTTATAGCCGGTATTCTGCCAGGCAACCCCGAGGCGATAGATCGGATCGTGCATCAAGGTGCGCAAGCGGGTGACGGTCAGGTCGGTCGTCGTATAGATTCGCAGTTCGCTGCTGTCCGTATTGCGCCATACGACTTCCTCACGCCAGTCGCCGAACAGGTCCGCCTGCAGATTCGGCGTCGCCTTGGTGCCGTTGTTCGACAGCGCGCCTTCCGCCGTGAACAGCCGATGGGTCGTGCGGTTCGCGTAATCCCACTTGTCGATGCGGTTACCGTCGAGCAGCTCGCGGCTCAGGTCTCCATCCCACCAGATGCCGAAGTTCGTGGAGCTTGGAATCGTGCTGCTGATCAGTTGCCCCTGAGCGCTGTACAAGCCGGTAAGCTGAACGTACTGCTCGTTCGTGACCGTGGTTGCCCATACCTCTTCCCCCGGATAGTTCGGGTCGATATCCGCGGACATGCCGCGGCCGGTATCGACGCCAGTCCAGACTCCCCACAGCACTTCTCCCGTCTTCGCGTCGCGGAAGTCCATGCCGTACGGCGAATCGGTATGCTCGTGTACGTTGAAGAATTCAAGCCCGGGACGGCTAGGGTCCAGGTCTCCCAGATGCTGCGCGTCCCCGTGCCCGAGACCGGTATTGTAGAGCGGCTTGCCGTCATCGTCGATCGCCATCGCTCCGAAGGTGATCTCGTCCTTGCCGTCTCCGTCGACGTCGCCTATCGACAGATTGTGGTCCCCCTGTGCCGTATAAGCGGCTCCGTATTCCTTGTCGTTGGAGTCGAACTTCCAGCGTTCGACCAACCGGCCATTCTTATAATCGTAGGCGACGATAACCGTTCTAGTGTAATAGCCTCTGCTGAAAATCAAGCTCGGACGTTCGCCGTCCAAATACGCAACGGCGGCCAGAAAGCGGTCCACTCGGTTGCCGTAAGCGTCTCCCCAATCCGCCACGACGCCTCGCGGCGGATCGTAATCGGTCGTCGTCATCGCCTTGCCCGTCAAACCGTTGAATACGGTCAAATATTCCGGACCTTCCAGGACATAGCCGCTGCTGTTGCGATGGTCGGCTGTCGCATCGCCGATGGCGGCCCCCGTTCCGTCGATCGTGCCGTCCGCCGTCTTCAAAGCGACTTCCGCCTTGCCGTCGCCGTCCAGGTCGTACACCATGAATTGCGTATAATGAGCGCCCGCCCGGATATTCTTGCCGAGGTCGATGCGCCACAGCCTCGTTCCGTCCAGCTTATAAGCGTCGATATAGACGTTGCCGGTATAGCCGGCTTGGGAATTGTCGTGGGAGTTGGACGGATCCCACTTGACGATCAATTCATAGGAGCCGTCCCCGTCCAGATCGCCGACGCTCGTATCGTTCGCGCTGTAGGCATAGGCTTCTCCCGCCGGAGTAATGCCGCCCGCGGGCTTCTGCAGCGGGATGGACCAATAATTCGTCTGCCAGACCGCCGTCTCCTTCGAAGCCGTCCGCTCCTTGCCGCTCGCGTCAACGGTCTTGAGCACATAAACGGAAGAGCCGGTGCCTGACGCGTCGAGCAGGTTGGTCGCTCCGGTAATCGGCGATGCGTTCACCTTCGCGCCGTTCCGGTACAGGTTGAAGGCGATATCGCTCGGATCCGTGCCGAGCATCCTCCAACCGACATACACCCCGCCTTCCTGCTTGACCGCCACCAGCGCGCGGTCCAAATATTCCGCCTGACGGAAGAGGACGGTTACCGCCGGCGTCGCCAGCGTATCGGACAGCTCGGAGATGCCTCCCGCGCTGACGGCCGCCACCTTGTAATAATAAGGGATCGTGGTCAGTACGGTCGTATCCGTGAAGCTGGCGTCCTGCGTTCTGCCGACCGGCTCGAAGTCGCCGTCTTCGCTATCGGAGCGATAGATCCGATACGTTCTCGCGCCTTCGCTCGCATCCCAGATCAAGGTAAGATCGTTCTTGTTCACGTCTTCCGTCCGAAGATGGGACGGCGCGGCCGGAATGGGCACGCTCGGATCGATCAAGGATACGGAGACCGCATTCGAAGGCCCTGTCTCCGCCCCCGCGGCGTCGGAGGTCGACACCCGATAGGAATAGGTCAACCCGACGTCGACGGCTTGATCGACGTAGGAATTCGTCGTCGTGCCGGCCAACAGCTCGTAGTTGTCCGACTCGCCGACCTTGCGATAAACGTTATACTTAGCCGCGTCGTCGCCCCCCGTCCAAGAGAGCGAGACGGACGGATGCTCCGGATCGGTGTCGACCGCGTCGGCTGCCAGTCCGGAAGGAGCCATCAGGATCGGCGTTATCTCCAGACCGTTCACGATAGCCGTCGCCCCGCCGAAGCGGAAGCTCATCTGGCCGTCCGATACCCAGATCTGCGAGATGATTTTCTCCGCGATGGTCTTGCTTCCCGCCGAGACGGTGCCGTAGTCGACGTCTTCGACCGCAACGGTCGTTCTCGCGCTTCCCAGGTAGTCGCCCACGTAGAGCTTCGCCGAGTAGAGGCCGTTCGGCACGTCGACGTTAAACGTCCAGCCCACGTTGAAGTAACCTATCCAGTCGCGCAGGAGATCGGTTCCCGTCGCGCGGTCGCGCCCGATCATCCCCGTCGGATCGACGATGCCGTAGCCCCGCTCCGGCGCGTAGACCGTCGACAGATTCACCTCCCGGTAGCCCTCCATGACCGGAGAACCGGCGAGGCCGAAGTCGAACTTGAGCGTCGCTTGCTTCGTGCGAATCACGATCGCGTCGGAAGGCTCGGATTCTCCCTTGCCATTCACGGCCGTGACGTAGACATCGTACGACTTGCCTTCCTGCATTCCTTGAATCGCGATGGTCGGCACGGTCGCCGACCCGATCAGCGAATACTCCGCTTCGTCGGCAAGCTTGCGATAGATCTTATAGACGTCCGCTCCCTCCGCCGCGTTCCAGGTAAGCACCGCCCCGGCGTTGCTTACGCTGCCCGCCGCAAGGCCGGTCGGCTTCGCGGGCGCTTCCGCCGAAGACTCCGTGGCCGTAACGGCAGAGGACAACGGCAGTCCAAGCTCCCGAATGCCTCCGGAGAGCAGCCGCGCGATCTGAATGGCGCCGTATTCCTGGAAGTGCGTGTCGTCAGCCGAGCCGCTCGGGAACGCGCCGTATACTCCCGCCGGAACATGCAGGAAGACGGCAAGCGTCCCTTCGGGTCCGATCGTATTGTAGTACTCCCGGCTGAGCGTGCTGAGATCGACCAACGGCACGTCCAGCTCCGCCGCCAGATCCTTCATCGCAGCCACATAGTCCGGGAAGCTGACGTTGAACAAGCCCGTACTGGCGTTATAATCGCGTCGGCCGACCGGCGTTACGAGAATCGGTATGGCGCCGCGCTGCCGTGCGCCTTCGACGTACGTCCGCAGGTAATTCTTGTAGTCGGCCGGAGACGCATACCGTTCCGGCACGCTGATCGTCGCGTCATTATGGCCGAACTGGATCAGGAAGTAATCGTTCGGCTTGATCGCGCGGAGGATCGTATCCAGACGGCCTTCCAGCAAGAAGGATTTCGAGCTTCTGCCCCCGATAGACTGGTTGCTGAATTCGATGTCGCTGGAGAAGAATCGGGGAATCATCTGGCCCCAACCGGCTTGAGGCTTCCAGTATGGGTCGTAAGTCTGGACGGTCGAATCGCCCGCGATGTAGACCGTCGGGGTCTCGCCGGCCGAGCGTTCCGGGAGCTTCTCGATAACGATCGCGTTGATCTTCGGGGCCGAGCCCGCGAACGTAAAATTAAGCTGCCCGTCCACCAGCGCGACTTGGAATGATTGCTCCAGGTAATCTCCGGCTGCCTTCGAAGCGAGTGCGATCTTGGCGGCCGTCATTCCCTCGACGGACACGGCGGTCTCCGTGGCGTTGTTCGCATCTCCCGCGGTGACCGTCACCGAATAGTCGCCGTTCGGCAGGTCGACGTTGAAGTCCGTTCCCTTCGGCATCAGGTAATCGGATTTCAACGCGTCGGCAGTGCCGCTGTCGCCGGAGAAGACGAGCGACGGATTGACGAAGCCGTATCGAAGCTCCGGCGAGTAGGCAACGGGAGAACGGATTCCGAAGTACCCGTCCGCTACCTCTCCCGGACCGAAGTCCAGCTTCAGCGGCAGCTCGGAAGGAAGCGGCTCCGCATTCGCCGGTGGCTCCCCGCTCTCCGGCATTTCCGCCGTTACCGCCGCGCTGGCTTCGGATTCCGTACCGGCGGCGTTCAATGCCGTTACTCGATAAGAATAGGTTCCGCCGAGAACAACGGAAGTGTCGGAATACGTCGTTTCCGCCGCCTGGCCAAGCAGCTCGAAGCTGCCGTCCGCGCCTACCGAGCGGTATACGTTATAGAGGACGGCGTCCGCGACTCCGCTCCATTGAAGCGAGACGGAAGGGGGCGAGACGGCGATTCCTTTGATCGCAAGGGAACTTGGAGCCGCCAGGGGCGCCGGCGCGACTTCCCGTATCACGATACCGTTCAGATAGGCCCCTCCGCCGTTCGCGCCGCTTAAGCCTACATTAAGCTGTCCATCCGCGACCGTCGTCCGGAACGTCGCTTCGCTGACCGATTGGCGAGCTTGGACGGTTCCTGCAGCGGTGCTTTCCAACGTCACGTTCAGCTTGGTCGTCGAGGTACCCGCGAGCAGATCGCCGGAATACACCGTGACATCGTAATCGCCGTTCGGAATGTCGGTCTGGAAGCCGAACGAAGCCGCCAGCACGAAGTCGTTCGTCAGGTCGGTGCCGCCCGAACGGAGCCGGGAATTGACCGCCTGATCCAATCCATACCCGCGCTCGACCGTGTACAGATCGTTCGGACCGACCCCGATAAAGCCTTCCATGACCGGACTGGTCCCCGTACCGAAGTCGAACCTCTGCTCGAACGTTCCCTCCGCACTGGCGGCGGATACCCTTGCAGGAATAACCGGCAGCGCCAAGGAGACGAACATCGCGACGCTCATCAGCGACGCTCCGAATCTTCTTCTTTTCCTAATCACAGCGTTCTCCTCTCTTTCGGTTTATCTATGATTCTGCTTTGCTCCCTTCTGGTATAACGCCGACATCCCCCTCTCCCGCCCGAAAGTGAAGCGCTTACAAAACTAGCGCCATGTCTGCATCATAGTCCCGGTCTTCCCCCCGGTAAATCGTGAGTATTGATAATGGCGTTCACTTTTGATTTTCTCAGAATCGTTCACCTATTCGTAACTCCTCAAAAATCAATTCTGAAGAGAAGAAGCAAAAGTTACTTCTCCTCTTCCTTGCGCTATTTAAAGTCGCTTCCGCTGCCGATCAACCCTTGCGAAATTGCTCCGGCGTCTTGCCGGTCATCTTGACGAAGGTGCGATAGAACTGGCTCGTGCTCGAGAAGCCGAGATCGAAGCTGATCTCCGTCGCCGTGGACGATGTCCGTCCCAGCCTCGCCTTCGCCTCCTCGATCCGCAGCGCCAGCATGTATTGATAGGGGGTCATTCCGAGGATGGCCTTAAACGAACGGATAAAATGAAACCGGCTCTGCAGCGCGATTGCAGCCAACGTATCGATGTTGATCTTGTCGGTGTAATGCTCGTGCATGTAGTCCAGCGCCTGCGCCATATGCCGATCGGCCGCGGTTGCGCTCGCGATGGCGGCGTCCCTGCGGTTCGTCTGATTGCCTCTTAACACCCGGGACAGAAAATAGAGCACCTGGGTCTCCGTCTCCTGTACGGCCAGAGGCTCCTGGGAATCGCTCAGCAGCAGCGCAGCCGCCCACTTCCGGAACTCGCCGCTTAGCAAGCCCGGATCGATCTTCTGCCGGCATTCCAGCTCAAGCGGCCGCTCCCGATTGATCTCCGCGAGGCTTCCCCGATCCACCTGAAGAACGATGACGCCGGAGCTGCCTTCCACATGCAGCTCATGCGGCTCCTCCGGGTATTGCACGAAGCCTTCGCCGCTCGCCAATTCGTGGGCCTGCTGCTGTCCGACGAACAAGCAGGAGCCGTAGATCGGCACCGTGATTTGGAAGTCCCTCTCATGAACGTGCGGAGGCGTCGCGTGGTGTTCCTCGATTCGCCATAACGACATATGCGGGGTATCGATCCGAACCTTCATCGCCTATCACCCATGCTTTCCTCTCCTCTATGTGAGATGAGTATAGCAAAAGTTGCCGGCATTCGCCGCAATTTTCGCAACGACGCCCGCTGCTTGGTTTATTAAAATGGATAGATAGAGCGAACACGGACATTCATAGGAGTGAGCGGACATGGAATCGATGATCGAGCTTGAGGGAGTAACCTGGAAGCGCGGAGAGCTGCAGCTGCTGAAGGAGATTAACTGGCGCATTCGGAAGAATGAGCACTGGGCCTTGCTCGGCCTGAACGGCTCGGGCAAGACAACGCTGCTCAACATCATTAACGGGTACTTCTGGCCGACCAAGGGGAACGTAACGGTTCTGAACCATCGATTCGGGGAAGTGGACCTAAGGGAGCTGCGCCAATCGATCGGCTGGGTCAGCTCCTCTCTGCAAGAGAAGCTGTACGGAAGCGATCGTACGCAGTACGTCGTTATCAGCGGCAAGTTCGCATCCATAGGGCTTTACGAGAACCCGACGCCCGAAGATTTCGTTCGCGCGGGGGAGCTGATGACCGCGCTCGGCTGCTCGCATCTGTGGGACCGCGAATATCGGACTTGCTCGCAAGGAGAGAAGCAGAAGCTGCTGATCGCGCGGGCGCTCATGGCCGATCCGAAGCTGCTGATCCTGGACGAGCCGTGCAACGGGCTCGACTTGTTCTCGCGGGAGCGGCTCCTCGCCAGCATCGACGACTTGACCCGGCAGGAGGATATGCCGACGATGATCTTCGTCACGCACCATACGGAGGAGATTCTCCCCGCTTTCGGGCATACGATGCTTCTTCGGCGCGGCGAAGCGTTCCGCCAGGGCGCCACGGCGGAAGTCATGGATTCGGAGACGCTGAGCGAATTCTTCGAAGCTCCGGTCGTCGTGGAGCGGCACAAGGATCGCTTCTTCGTTCGGTTGGCTTAAGAAGAAGAAATCGCGAAATCTATTCGAATAATCGAATACAATCGCGAGCTGCACGGTCTCAGCAAACGGTGACAACTTAATTGCCTGCAACATCTCCCCTCTTTCCCGCGTCACAATTAAGGAAGGAGGGGGTTCCAATCAGTAGAGGTTTCATTTGGTTACTTATCGCATTCAGCTTAGTCGGCATAATCGGGTGCTCGAATTCGCAAGCGAATTCATCCGGCAAGACAAGTTCTCCCGAATCGCCCAGCGCGCCCGGCGTCACTGCCGTCTCAAGCCCGACGCCCAGCCCGTCCGGTCTCGTCCAGACGGGCGACAAGCCGCCGCAAGCCTCCATCAAGATCGGGAACAAGACGTACCCGGCCAAGCTCGGCACGTATTGCTGGACCGCCTCTTGCGTCGATACGGTCGGACCGGAAGAACTATTAAAGGGCGACAAGCCGATTAATGTCTCCCCGGGGACGGAAATCCAGTTCGTGATGGACTACGACCCTCTTCCGAATCAAGTTCATGTCACGATGTCCAAGGACGGACGCCCCACGGAGGTCGAGGTCGAGAACAACACGATCAAAGCTCCCGCGGCGGAAGGGACGTATTATTATTCGTACGGAGTCTGGTGGATGGATGAGAACAGAGAGAACGTCTCCAATGGAGATGCTTTCTATAGCTTCGTCATCAAAGTGATTTAAAAGGGGATCCTGTTTCTTAACGGTTCCCACATCGATTCCCATAGGGTCTCCCTTAGCGTCTTCCGCTATCCGGAATATCCATTATTTAAGCGATCGGTTGGTTCCGACAGACAAAACCGCCGTCCCCAAGGACGGCGGTTTTGTTCTATCGTTCGATCACGATACGCTAGTCGCTTGCTCGGTCACTTTCGCGTTCAGGCCAAGCGACTTCGACGTAGCGGCGTACAGTTCTTGAATAAGCTCCGGATTCTTCTGCAACGATAAGCCGTAAGACGGAATCATCTCGCGGATCTTAGGCTCCCATTCCTTCATGTGCTGCGGGAAGCATCTCTCCATCACTTCGAGCATGACGGATACGGCCGTCGATGCGCCTGGAGAGGCGCCAAGCAACGCCGCGATCGACCCGTCGGCCGCGCTGATGACTTCCGTGCCGAATTGCAGCGTTCCTTTGCCGCCTGCTTCCGTGTCCTTGATAATTTGTACCCGTTGACCGGCAACCAGCAGATCCCAGTCCTCGCCCTTGGCGTTCGGGATGAATTCGCGGAGCGCTTCCATGCGCTTCTCCTTCGAGAGCATGACCTGCTTGATCAGATACATCGTCAGAGAGGCGCTCTTGACGCCTGCCGCGAGCAAGGTGAGCAGGTTATGCGGCTTAACGGATTTGATCAGGTCGAACATGGAGCCGAACTTCAGGAACTTCGGCGAGAAGCCCGCGAACGGACCGAACAGGAGCGATTCCTTGTTATCGATAAAGCGGGTATCCAGATGGGGCACGGACATCGGAGGAGCTCCGACCGGCGCTTGGCCGTACACCTTCGCATGGTGCTGGGCAACGACCTCCGGCTTCTGGCAAACCATGAACAATCCGCTGACCGGGAAGCCTCCGACGCCTTTGCCTTCCTCGATGCCCGACTTCTGAAGCAGATGAAGGCTGCCGCCGCCGCCGCCGATGAAGACGAACTTCGCCGAGTGGCGTTCCACCGTTCCGTTCTCGACATTGCGAACCTTCAGATTCCAAGAGCCGTCGCCGGCGCGCTTGATATCGTCGACGTTGCGGTTGTACTGGATCTCGACGTTCTTGTTCTTGAGATGGTTCAGCAGAATCTCCGTCAGAGCGCCGAAGTTGACGTCCGTACCCGCTTCGGATCTCGTTGCCGCGATCGGGCCTTTCGAGGTCCGATTCTTCATCATCAGCGGAATCCATTCCTTCAGCTTCTCCGGATCCTCGCTGTATTCCATCCCTTCGAACAGCGGGTTATTGGACAGCGCCGCATAACGCTTTCTCAAGAACGCGACGTCCTTCTCCCCTTGAACGAAGCTCATGTGAGGCACGGATACGATAAAGTCCTTCGGGTTGCGGATCAGCTTGCTGTCCACCAGGTAAGACCAGAACTGTCTGGACAATTGGAACTCTTCATTGACTTTAATGGCTTTCTTAATATCGATGGAGCCGTCCGGCTTCTCCACGGTATAGTTAAGCTCGCACAAAGCGGAGTGGCCCGTTCCCGCATTATTCCATACGTTGGAGCTCTCTTCCGCCGGGATCGCGCGCCGCTCGAAAATCGTGATATTCCACTCCGGCTTTAATTCCTTAAGCAAGGAACCCAAGGTCGCGCTCATGATTCCGGCACCGATCAAGATCACATCTGTTTTGGTTTGTTTGCTGCTCATGTTAACCGTCCTTATACCTTATATTTGCAGAAGGAAGTAGGCGCTCCCGTCGAACCGACGCTGCCAGCCCGTGAGCAACCTAATTGACTCAACTATTATGGAACAATTATAGCATAGTGTAGCGTCATAATTTATTCATAAAAATATTTGATATATGTGATAGGTTTCAGCTATTCGCGCCCAAATACCACGAAAATACGAAAAAAGACCGCGATAACCGCGATCTTCGTTCGGATATTTGTCACACATAGGAACTGAGAACAATATTTCGCAGCTTGCGGGTGATCGGCATCGTGCCGGCATCCTTCTTCTGGATCATAAAAAGGAATGTTATCCCGTCTTGGGGACAATTGCAGAAGTAAGCGCCTAACCAGCCATCCCATCCATATTCACCCGAACTTCCCAGTACCAGAGCCTGCTCCGGGTTCGTCAGGATACGCATGAAGTTGCCGTAGCCGTACCCCGCGCTCCAGTGATTGGAGCCGTAAGCCTTCTGCTGCTCCGCGTTCAGACTGGCGGTCGTCAGGTACTTGACCGTTCTCGGCCTCAGGATCCGCTTGCCGTTCAAGGTTCCGTTATTCATCAGCATGGAGGTAAATCGCGCGGCGTCCTCGATCGTCGAAGCAAGCCCGGCTCCTCCCGACTCGAATGCCGGGTTACGGTCGAACAGGTGATTGATTCCCAAGTGGTTCCCCGTATACAAAGCCAGTTCGCCTTCACCATCGTCCTGGTAGGTCTTGGCCAAGCGCGCTCTCTTCTGCTCCGGAAGCCAGAAGCCGGTGTCCTGCATGCCCAGAGGCTCGAACAGCTCTCTCTGCAGGAATTCCCCGAGCCGCATGCCGCTTGCGGCTTCGATGACGGCTCCAAGCACGTCGGACGAAGTGCCGTATTCCCAAGAGGAACCCGGCTGGAAAAGGAGCGGACACTCACCCAATCGGTTCATCGCTTCGTACGTCCCCATCGGCGACTCGCCGAGCAGACGCTCTTCTATCTCCCGGAACAAAGCTTCCGTCTCTCTGCCCGCAAGATGATGGCCTCCGTACACTAATCCGGACGTCATGGAGAGCAGATCGTGGAGGTTGACCTCCCTATGGGCCGGCACCAGGTCGCGACCTTGAACGACCTTCTGATTCTTGAAGCCGGGAAGATACTTGCTGACGGGATCGAACAGGTCAATGATCCCGCGTTCCAGAAGGATCATGGCGGCCGTGGCGGTGATCGGCTTCGTCATCGAATAGAGGCGGAAGATGGAGTTTCTCGAGATCGGCTGCTTGGCTTCGATATCCGCCCATCCATCCTCGTGGTAGAAAATCTCGCGTCCGTTCTTGATCACCATCACGTTCGCTCCGGCGATCTCCTTGTTCTCGATGCTCACTCGCAGCGTTTTCTTCAATTGACCCATTGCGATTTGATCTAGCATGTCACTTGAAGCTCCTTCCCAAAGGTGAAAATAGTTTCGCTTCTTTATGACCTATTTCAATATGTAATAGAATCAAGTCCACCTCTAACTATACTACAATTTAACAGAAAACGACTCCCGCAAGTCGCGAGAATCGTCATTTTTTGCATGGGTTTAGGCCAGTCCGGCATCCCTCTTAAGCCACTCCAAGAAATCGCGTTGATTCGCTTCCGACACGCCGTGATCCGTCGGATAGAGATGGAAATCCAGCCGCGAAGACAGGTCCTTGAAATAAGCCGCCGTCTCGTGGCCGATACGCACCGGGAAAACGGAGTCGTACTCGCCATGCGAGATAAAGATCGACACCTCCCGTACGCTGCGCAGAGGATACTCCGTCTTCACGAAGTCCGGCACATATCCGTTGAGCGCGACAATTCCCTTAAGCTTATCCCCCATCGTAAGGGCGAGGGTCATGGACAGGATGGCGCCTTGGCTGAAGCCGAGCAGATAACGCTTCGCCGGGTCGATGGGATAGTTCTCCGTCGCGTAGGCGATGAAGGCTTCAAGCCGCTTAGCCGCTTCGTCGAACTGCTCCCGAATCGGGTTGCCCAAGCTTCTCAAATCGTAATATTGATAGCCTATGCCTAGTCGCAGATTGCCGCGAATGCCGATCAGGATGAACTCTTCCTTAAGCGGCTCGACCAATCCGTACATATTTTTCTCATTCGAGCCTTTGCCATGGAGCGTAAAGACGACTGGATACTTCTTGCTCGGGTCCAGCTTAACCGGCAGATGAATGTCGTATTCATAGAATGGGGTCATCGTGCATTTCTCCTTAGAGGTCATTTACTTCATAAATGTATTCTACTTACTTTATATTACTCCATATTTCCCCGGAGCGCTAGTTGTCATATTTTGCCTTATTAAAGGAAACATATGGTGACAAATTCCAACAATTCTTTTATACTTGAAAAATGTGTCATTCTAGTATAAAAAATGTACTGCAGGAGGGTAACAAGATGAAAATGAAGAAGTCTGCAATGGTAGCATCCGTTATGGCCTTCGGACTGCTCTGCGGAGCCGTTGGAGCAGGAGCCGCTACGGGTATCCAACAGATCAAGGCGGCGCTGAACTGGAACTTGAAGTTCCAAGTCGACGGTTCGTCTTGGAGTCCGGTAGACGGAAACGGCAACAAACTGGCTCCTATCGTGTACAACGGGTCTACCTATCTCCCGGCTCGGGCGATCGTTGAGAAGGTTGGCGGCACGATTGGGCTTTCCGGTAACACCATCTCGATCACTACGCCTTCCGGCAGCGTTGATGGCTATCCGACCGATCTCGGCGGCGGTTCTTCGAACAGCGGAAATTCGTCCGGTTCGTCCGGCTCTTCCGGTTCGTCCTCCGGTTCTTCGAGCAGCGGAACGTCTTCGACGAACGGCATGACGGCTGAGACGGCTGTAGCTCTGGGCAAGACTTTGACCTTTGCCGACAGCTATAGCTACGAAGGAACGGAGTACAGCACATCGAACTCCATTACCGTAACGAGCGTCAAGTCGATCACTCGCGACCAGATTGCCGACCTCGGGTTCCGTAAGCCGGAAGAGGACGCGGATATCGAGTATAAATTGGTCAAGATAAAAGTTTCGACCACCGCCAAGATCAAGTCGCTCGACAGCGATTGGAATGGTTCCTATTACCTGTCGATGCTTGCTCCCGAAATCTGGGGTTCGAAAATAGCGACAGGTACGGGCGGCATCATCGGAGGTACGAGTTACGGCTTCGATGGCGCTCTGGATAACGCGGTATCTGCGGCAACCAACAGCAAGAAGCTCGCTCCGGGCGAATCCGGCAGCTTCACGGCGGAAGGCAGCGTGATCCTGCCTGTGCAAACAGGCGAGACGAACTATCTGGTGTTCCGACTCCAAAGCGATGTCGACTATGACAAGTCCTTCAAGTTCTTCGCATTGAAATAACAGCCCGATCGGCTCTTAGCCGCAAGAAACCCGCTCCCTTATGGGGATCGGGTTTCTTTATGCTATTCGCCCTCCCCCTTATTTCGTCCGTACATAAACGATATAATCGGTCGCTACTCCCTTGTATCCCAAGCTGCGCAGCATCGTGGTGATATTGCCTCTATGATAGGTTCCATGATTGACGATATGCGTGAAGATCTCGGATACCGAGTTCTGGAACTCTTCGCCCGCGCTGTTCTTGTAACGAACCTGCTTGTCCGCATCATCCAAGGAAGCCAGGTAATCGGCGTATTGTCTTTGCAACAGACGGAAGGATTCGCTTGCTTCCTCGACATGAAGGAATGGCTTCGGTGCCGACTTGGCAGCCCCTTCTTCTTTTAGCCTCGATAACCAAATCCCATCTGCAGACAGGAGATGACTAATGACATCGGCGATAGCGGCAAAGCCTAAGTTCAATTCCTTGTTGAATACCTCTGTTGGCAAAGTCTTAAGATACTCCATCACTCTCTCGTTAGCCCAAACATGGTAGGCATAGGCTTGCAGCAGACTCTCCGTCATCGTGTTCTGTTCCTCCTAGCTCCTAAAGTGATAGTCTAATATATGCAGCTCTCAGGAGTTTCATTGCTTTCTAAGTTCGATTAAGGGAGTGAAGCCATTCCCGTATACTCATTCCTCAGAATGGCATACAGTTCCAAATCAACTACGCCTTTACCCGACCATACGCTCCCTTGTCGGATGGTTCCTTCTTTAATGAATCCATTCTTGGTCAGAACCCGCTTGGACGCTTCGTTCCCGATCATGACCTCCGCCTGGATCCGATTGATCTCAACCGTTTCGAAAAGATAGCGGAGAAGCAGCCTAACCGATTCCGAAGCAATTCCTTGGGCCCAATAGGATTCTTCTAAGAAATAGCCGATGGTAATCATGTTGACCTTCTGGTTGTAATCGAAAGCCTCGGCGATCCCTACCAGCTTATTCGGGGCATCGTTAAGAAAGATCCCCCACTTCACCCTGGATCGTTTAAGATAATCCCGTTCGAAGTGGCCGATCATATTGCTAACCGTCTCGATATTATGTTTGGGGATAATGCCGCAGAATTCGAATACGCGATCATTATCGTAGATGGCAAACACGTCGTTTAAGTGAGCCGGCTCTATCTTGCCTAGTCGAACTCTCTCGCCTACGATGACGGGAAAAGAACCATACAGCTGGTCAATGCTCATAGCGAATCTCCGGCTATCATTCCATAGATGATCAAAACAGATACGCAGATAAGGATAGCGGGGCATACCAAATACCTTGGCCAGCTTATCTTCCCATAGGTTACCCTAAGCTCTAAATCCCGATCCCATGAAGTCACTCCGTCTCTCTTCAGGTTGGAGTAACCGATAATATTGGCAATAAGCTCGATGATGCCTATCCCTAATCCCATCCCCCTTAACCACACCAAGCGGGATCTCTTATAAGCGTCTACTCTTGCAATTTTGCTGCCGCCCTGGTTCATCACATTGATCTTCATAAGCTTCTTGCCAAGCGTCGTGCCAAAGTAAGCCATATAAGTACCATCCGCAATAAAATAAACGACCATGATTAGAAACCCAAGCAGATACTTGTCGACTTTGTTAATGCTTTCATAATCGATTACCGCCCACATACCGCCTAACACGATCGCATGTAAGTAAAAATCGAAATATCGAGCCCAGAATCTTCTCCATGGCGTAGGTTTGTTGGTCATTTGCATACTCCTTGAAAAGTTTATTTTATTCCTTACTTTCTTATTTTTCTCTCGGTCAACCCTCTCAATCAGTCGTTTTCTCCTACCTCCGCCGCATGGATTTTCAATTCCAAATCATGCCATATAATTTTCTTCATTATACGTTCTGTCGCCTAGTGTTTTCCATGATTTGTTTCGATTTACAACATAAAATGACACAAAAAAAGAAGCGGAAGCCGAATAATTCCGTTCTTCATCTAGGGAGGTTTGCGGTTTACGAGCCTATTTCTCGCTAGCCCAGAAATCTTGGTTCAAGATCGTAAACAGAATTGTCGAGCCGCCAAGCGAAGTGAAAATGATTCCTAGATCCTTAAACGACTCGATCTTGCTCCGGATCACCATCAAGTATTCCTCCGTATTCATTCCGCCACGATTGGACAGGAAGGACTCTGCGGATTGGTACCCCCAAGTTGTGCCGTTGACCAGGAAGAGGATTCCTAGAAAGAGGAAGATCGTCGCCAGAATCAATAGAAAGGCATGCTTCGAATTTACTTTCAACATTATCGCCCCTTAGGTATAAATGATCTTTTTCCGTCGTTTATTTGAATCCGTACCTTAAGATTTGCTCGCGGATGACTGGATTGCTGAACAGGAAGTAGAACAGTAGGACGAACACCAAGCCCCCCATGACGAGACTGAATTTCGCGGAGGCTTTGCTGTATCTTCCGATCATCGGCGAGATCACTACAAGCAAAGTCGCGAAGCAGATGACAACCAGGACTAGCAATCTAGCTGATAAATATTCCCACATCGTCTTCACCTTCTATAGCGTGATTTGTCCCCAGAGCCGCTCCTCGTCGACCTCAGCCTTTCTTAAGAGCGGTGTTGTCTCGCCCCTCTCCACCCGAACGGTTCCGTTGGAGTCGGTAATCTCTTGATTGAATTCCAAGTAACTACCGATGATCTTTCCTTCCGATTCAAAAATATAGCCAACAATCTGGTTATAGCGATCGGTTTGCTCCTTCAGGATGTAACCTGTCTCAATCACTTCCTTATCGGAATACGCAGCAAGATCAACGTGCCCCTCAGCCTTTACAATCGATAAGTGCTCGGGAAAAGCAGCCATCGTTCTCGGCGCATATTTCATTTCGGAACCGAACCGATCGATCCTCCAGCCATAATCGCTTAGAAAGTCCACGTGCTTTTTATCGAAATACTCTGTCCGTGCTTCTAGGTTCTCCTTGCATCCGGCTAACATAAGCAACATTAGCAACATAAGCGTAAGGAATAGCGGTTTCTTCACTTTCTCGCCTCCCTTATGGCGATTTCATTCGACTATTAGCAATCTATTCATGGTCGCCATCGTATCTTCTATTCTTAGACGCCGCTTATAACAAAATTGTTTTATTTTCCCATAAAGAAATTTGAAACGGCCGTTCCATATCCTGTAAAATGGCAAACAGAGACTCGGTAAACGCAAAATTAGACAAGTAAAGGAGATACGAATGAAAGGAAAAAAGGCAAGGATTATCATCCTATTAGCTATAGGCGTAATCGCAATTATTGTGGCAGTGACCTATATGAAGTATAGAAATCTCGAGACATTCGTAATAGAGAACGGAGTAGTTGTTTCCAAAGAGGGCGTTGTCTATAAATACGACGGCGGGCTTACTAGCGATTATGCGAGCGGTGATTTGAAATCGGTCCAAATGATTGGCAAAGTGAAGGGAGATGGCTTCTGGGGAAGGAGAATCTATCGATTAAAAGGAATTGGCGAAGCACAATCCATTGCCGTCAGAGGCTTAATGCTGCAAGAAGCATATACAAACGAGAACGAGGTTATATCCGAAAAGTAACAAGAAAAAGGCGGCTAATGCCGCCTTTTTGGCTTCCCCATTGAATTCTTTTATAGGGTTGAGATATCGATGACGAAGCGGTAACGGACATCGCTGCGAAGGACCCGTTCATAAGCCTCGCCCAATTGATCGGCCCGAATGACTTCAATCTGCGGGACGATGCCATGTTCGGCGGAGAAGTCCAGCATCTCTTGGGTTTCTCGAATACCGCCCACCAACGAACCGGCCAAGCTGCGGCGTCCCATGATGAGGGAGAATACTTGGAACTGGCTAGGCTCCGGCGGAGCGCCGACATTAACGAGAGTCCCGTCGATGCGAAGCAGAGACAAGTAGGCATCGACGTCAAGAGTGGCCGACACGGTGTTCAGGATAAGATCGAAACGATTGGCCAGCTTGCTGAACATCTCCGGATCGCTAGTAGCGAAGTAATGATCCGCACCGAATCGACGTGCTTCTTCCTCTTTATTAGGTGATCGGCTCAGCACCGTCACTTCCGCTCCCATGGCATGCGCATATTGAATCGCCAGGTGACCGAGTCCTCCCATTCCGAGAATGGCAACCTTCTTGCCCGGTCCGGCGTTCCAATGCTTCAAGGGGGAGTAAGTGGTAATTCCCGCACACAGCAGAGGACTCGCAACATCCAAATCCAGGCTGTCCGGAATTCTCACGACGAAGCTCTCTCTAACGACGATCCGCTGACTGTATCCGCCATAGGTCGGTTTGCCGTCATAATCCAAGGAATTATAGGTGTTGATGACTCCACGCGTACAATATTGTTCCTCCCCTTTGAGGCAGTATTCGCATTCGCCGCAGGAATCGACGAAGCAGCCGACGCCGACCCGATTGCCTATCGCGAACTTGGTTACCGCCGATCCGACCGCTTCGACAACGCCGGCGATTTCGTGCCCCGGCACCATGGGGAAGATCCCGCCGCCCCATTCGTCGTATGCGCTGTGAATGTCGGAATGGCAGATCCCGCTGAACTTGATAGCGATCAGTATATCGTCCGGCCGCAGCTCCCTGCGTTCGATCGTTGTTTTCTCGAATGGCGCTTTCGCCGTCGCTGCGCTTAATACATGCGTTTTACACATCTATTCTTTGCTCCTTTGCATTCGTGTTGGTTGACCCATAAACAAGCTTACAACTTGAAGTTGGCTTTAAGTCAACAAGCTTGACCAAAGAAAAAACCGCCAGGATCTATTCCTGGCGGCTTGCTGCAACTCCAATTCGATTCAAACCATAACCCCGTTCATCAACTCCGTTTCTTTGGCGCGCAATTTGCCATCGTAATTCTCGATTTTTCCGTTCAGCCTTCGGATCGTCTCGTCGATCTCGTTGCGCTTCTTCTCCAGTTTCTCCTTCTCCTGGACCAAGATGGCTTGGCGAGCTCCGATCGTATCGTCGCCTTGCATGAACAAGGAGGTATACTCGATGAGGGCTTCGATCGTCAGACCGGCGTCTCTCATGCACTTGATGAATTCAATCCACCTGATATCTTCTTCATTATAATCGCGGATTCCGCTGTCTCTTCGATTCACTGGCGGGATCAGCCCCACTCGTTCGTAATATCTCAAGGTTGCCGCGCTTAGATTAAATTGCTCCGCTACCTGTGCTATATTCATTTTCCCCACCTCGTTTTGGCTCCGTTATCTTTAACCATAACACTTAAAGTTAACTTTAAGTCAAGTGTTTGCGAGGGAATTTTAGTACTTGCATTGAAGTCGGCTTTAAGGTTTATACTTCACTTTGTCCTTGAATTTATACCACATGGAAAGGAGAACAATACATGACGGAGAAACAGACGGCGGGTAGGAATCTGCTAGGATCGTTCGCCCCGAAGTTCGCCGAGCTTAACGATGACGTTCTGTTCGGTGAAGTCTGGTCGAGGGAGAAGGAGTTATCTCCTCGCGATCGCAGCATGATTACGGTCAGCGCCTTGATCGCAAGCGGAAGCTTCGAGCAATTGACTCCGCATCTTCATAAAGCGAAATCCAATGGAATCGCGCGGGAGGAGATTGCGGAGATCATCACCCATCTCTCCTTCTATGCAGGCTGGCCCAAGGCTTGGTCAGCGTTCAATATTGCCAAAGAAATTTATACAGACGAATGAAAGCAGGTTAGAAAAATTGGCACATGAAGAGTTAAGCGACAGCACGATCTTCCCATTGGGACAGAAGGTTGAAGCCAACTTTGTTGGAGAAGCCTATCTGCAGATGGTGTTCTGGGACCCGACTCTGCTATAACAAGCTGTAAATAAACGGGGATGCCACGATCGCCTTTGTGACGAGAAAGCATCCCCTTATTTACTTATCACGCCACATTCGTATTAAAAAGTCTAGCAATTCTCAGTGTTCACTGTTCGTCCTTCCCGTGCCCCTTTTTCTTTTCTTCCTTCTTCTCTTGCTTTCGTTTCTCTATTTCTTTTTCCTTTTGCTTTTTCTCCTCTTTCTTTTGCTCCTTTCGTTGCTCTTTGGTTAACCGCTCTTCGTTCTTCGTCGCTTTTTCATTTGCTTTGTTTAGAATAATATGCGGTGCCGCAGGGAACTTCAGCTTCGGCTCATCCTTTAGCGCCCCATCCATCAAGGCTTTGAACACGGCGGCCGCTGCCGAAGAAGTCGTCGTCAGATAATGCTTGGAATCCGTCTTGTCATAGCCAAGCCATACTGCGCCAACAAGCTGCGGCGTATAGCCGACAAACCAATTATCCTTGGCTCCTTCCCCATTCGTTCCGTCCATTTGCGTCGTTCCGGATTTCCCGGCCGCTTCGCGGTCCGCAAGCTTACCGGCTTTCCCCGTACCTTCTTGCAGGACGCCTTGCATCATGGAGGTCAGCGTTCGGGCCGTTTCAACCGTCGTCGCCTGCACGCCTTGATTCTGTGCCGCTTCCGCCAGCACAACGCCGTCGGCCGTTTCAATCCGCGTAATCGTGTGCGCCTCATACCTTACCCCATCATTGGCAAATGCACCGAAGGCTTCCGCCATCTGAACGGGCGATACGCCTTCCTGCAGCCCGCCAAGGGCGAGGCCGAGGATTCGATCGCCATCCGTTAACGGGATGCCGAACCTTTCGGCTGCTTCCATCCCTTTGTCGATTCCGATCTCATTGAGCAGTTTCACTGCCGGTACATTATAAGAGTGAATGAGCGCTTCGTATAAGGTAACTTCTCCGTGGTAGGCCCCTCCTGCGTTCCGAGGACTGTAGCCGCCGAATTGAACAGGCTCGTCCATAATGGTATCCGTCGGAGAATACCCAGCTTCCAGCGCAGGAGCGTACACCGCGATCGGCTTCAAGGTCGAACCAGGTTGACGCTTTAACTGTACAGCCCTGTTAAAGCCACGGAACGGCTGCTCGCCCCGGCCGCCTATCAGCGCGCGAATGCCTCCGTCCCGCGGGTCGATCAGAACCGAACCGCTCTGAATGAGCTGATCCGCCGAACTTTGTGGAAACAGCGACGTATCCGCGTATACGCGCTCTGCCTCTCGCTGCATAGCCGTATCCATCTCGGAATAAATGCGCAAGCCTCCGTGTAAAATTTCGTTCTCCGACAAGTCGTAGAGGTCCATCGCCTCACGAATAATCGCATCCACATAATAAGGGAAGTTGATCTCATCGACGCGATCCGTTTTGGCCGCTTGCAGCCGAATGGGCTCGGCAGTCGCTTCTTCGTATTGCCGCTCCGTAATATAGCCTTGCTCTTGCATTAACTTGAGCACGACATTGCGGCGTTCCTTCGCTTTATCCGGATTCTTATAGGGCGTTAGCGCCGACGGAGCTTTGACAAGACCCGCAAGCATAGCCGACTCCGAGAGGCTCAACTCTTTCGCTCCCTTGCCGAAATAAACCTTCGCCGCCCGCTCGATTCCCCACGCGCCTTCGCCATAATAAATCTGGTTTAGATACATGGTTATAATAGCTTGCTTTGAATACCGCTCTTCGATTTTTTTGGCAAGGAGCACCTCGTTCCACTTTCGGGACCAGGTGCGTTCCTGCGATAGAAAAACGTTCTTGGCGAGCTGCTGCGTAATCGTGCTTCCGCCTTGGACAGTTCCTCCCGCACTTAAGTTCGTGGCGAAAGCACGAACAATGCCGCGGACATCCATGCCGTCATGCTCGAAAAACCGTTTGTCCTCGACCGCGACAATCGCTTGTACCATAGGTTCGGGAATGTCCGCATATTCGACTTCTTCGATAGTATTCAGCGATAGGCGGCTTGCTTCCTCTCCGTCGCGGTCATAGATGATCGAAGCGGCCGGAAGGGGCTCCTTCAACCGATCGATATCCTGAGCTTCGACCAGGATGCGGAAAGCTCCCCAGCCGCCCAAAAACAAAAGGATGGCTCCCAGGGAAGCCATCGACAGAGCTTTTTTCCAGACGGGTTTCCGCCGCTTGGGCGATTTCATTCTAGACAACTCCATGCTTGTTCCTCCATGCCTTGCGATGATCTGTTTATATTATTCGCAGCTGAGGTCATTTTTGCGGCGTATTGCGAAGCAAAGGAATTCCCCCTATACTCTCCGCATTCTACATGCTTCTTTGTAAGTCTCGAATTTCTTTCCACGATATCAGATTGATCCGCTCCCTGTTAATCAATTGCTTGATATCGATATCGTTTAGTAGACGATACTCCATTTCTCTTTCTTTATAACAGTTCGTTAATGCTAGCAACTGGTCGGTTATATGGGACGGATGCAAAGTCAGTTGGGTTATTCCCGGTTTTATGTTCTTTATTATCTCAGCTAATCGAATTTTCATTTTGCTGTACTCCATAATGGGATTCAAGCAATAGGGAAGAGAAACGATATCATCAATGAATAAGATTTTTCTATCTTTGGCCGATGCAATCCTTTTTTGAAATAACCTCCGTTGATCCGTATTAAAAAAGGGTTGTTCTAATATCCGGTTAGGTAAATGAAATGGGAGGCCATACTTTTCACATAAGTCGAATGCCACTTCCAAAAAATCCCGACCCGTGAATAATCCCATCAGGCTCCCCGCATGGCTATCGAGATGGGTCGGATCGATCCCTTTTAAGATTGCGCTTCGAATCTGGGATTCCATTTCGATTCGAACCTCATCTTCGTCGGCATTTATCTCCAATTGGGCAACATCGGTGTGAAAGTATCCGTCTGTCGTGATTAAACTATTTAATGTTCTTTTATCAAAGACTGGTGTATAAGGATTCAACTCATCACTTGTTAGCGTAAGATGAATTCCAATATTCTTTATCCCCTTTTGATTGCTTATCTCCATTGCTTCATTTGAATCAGAGCAAGGGATCATAATCGATGCGGAAGTTATAGAGTTCTCTTCAAACAAATGAAAAATGGCTTCGTTCGTCCCCTTAGTAATCCCGAAATCGTCTGCATTGATAATCAACAAGCGGTCATTCGCTGCAAAACCTAACTTGTGAATCATGGATTTCCCTCCTGTAACGGATTGATATCAAAACGAAATAACAATAAGGACGCAATCACTGTGAAGTGATTGCGTCCTTTTCGATGTACCTCTTTCCTAGGGGAATTCCTACGACTTGATCAATCTTCCGGCGGTTGTTCCGTTCCGAATCCATCATCCGCAGCGCCTACTACAAGGAACGCATCGATTGAAACGTAGGTTCCGGAGGATTTCTCATTCTTCTCCCCTGCATTCACCACTTTGATCGTATGCTTGCCGAAGTCAAGGATATCCGATTCAAAAATGGCGGCTCTATATTGATATTTACTGCTGTAGAGATCGATTGGTGTCTTCGTGACGAGCTGTCCGTCGATATAAATATTGACTTTGCCTCGATTCGGTCCCGTTTCTCCCAGCACTTTGATCTTATTGCTCTCGAAAGTATATTCCGCATAGCTGCCTGATACGTTGCTATACTTGGCGCTTATGCCGGAATGTTTCCTGCTAAAGGAAGTATTCCATACTCCTTCATAAACGACTGACGGATAATACTCCTCAATAATGGTCACGGGCTCTGGCATCGTTTCTTCCCTTGTCGCCTTTGTAACAATCAAGGCATCGACAGAGATCGTACTATAACTAGGGTCAGGACTCGTATTGACGATTCGAAGCACATGCGGACCGTTCGACAGCTTGCCCGAATCATATACGGGAACTTGATATTGATCATTGTCTCCCTTAAAGCTGATTGTCTGGGCCGTTTCTGAGTGATGATCAATGGTAATCGAAGCTTCGCCGCCAATATAAGGGAACAAATTAGCCAGCAGCTTCACGCCGGTTCCTGTGAACGAGATGTCGACGTAATCCCCCTTATTGCCTGACGACGCCTGCAATCCGCCGGAGTAGGATGCAGAAGAATAGGTTCTCCAGTCTCCATAGTATATAGCCCCAAGATCGTCCTCTTGTAAGGTTACGGTGAACGTTTCCGGCGCATTGGAAACAAAGAAGGAATCCACATTAACGGCGGCAGCTGACGACTGCCAGTCCTTATTGCCTGTCCAATCGATTCGAATCGTATGGACGCCATACGGCATCGTTTGCTTGAAGACGGATTGCTTGGGCAAGAAGCTGCTGCTGAACAGAGAAGGCGAAGCTGCTTTCTTGCCGTCGATATACACGTCCGCAATTCCTTGATTGCTGTCTTTAAAGGCAATCCATTCAATCTGGTTGCCTGTAAACGAGAATTCGGCTTGCCCCGCCTCGTTCAGTTGTTTCGCCGTTCCGCCCGAATACTCCGGTTTGGATACCGTCAACCAAGTTCCGGTAAAGACGACCGCGGGATTCGTATCCTCATAGGTACCTGCGCTCTTGTCTCGATAATCTTGGGATTTGCGGAGCGAATAGTTGCCGGCGCCTGCAAAAGCATAGACATCTATATAGTAGTAACCTGCTTTGGCAGCCTTATAGGAGATCGTTTCCGATGAACTATTGCTTTTCTCGGATGAAGCAGCCATACCTGCGACGGCCGAAACCGAAGCTGCTGAGGGATTATAAAGGTAGAGATCGAAATCCGTTCCTGCCGTTCCCGTTAGCGAGACATTCAATGTTTCTCCCGCGCGCAGATATACATAGTACACATCGTCTCGTTTTTCTTTGGCGCCATCCAAAGTACCTTGAGCTCCTGACCCATGGATGGGTTTGCCCGGAATATCATGCGGATTCAATGCTTTATAAGCATCCACCATTTTACCGGAGACGGTTTTCCCTTCCAAGTCGCTAAACGGTTTGCCGCCGAGCATGATTCTTTCTTTCACGTCTTCAGCGCTTGCCAAGGGGTCCTGGCTGAAGAGCAAGGCAGCAGTCCCTGAAGCGAACGGAGCGGCAAAAGAGGTTCCTGAACCGCGCGCATAATCAGTCGTAGGAATCTCCAAGTTCATGACTGCGATCGAAGGGTCGTTCGATTCCATATCCGCAAACAAACCCGAATCCGTCAGATCGTACGCTTGCCCGTTATACAAGGAACCGGGAACGCCGCTAGCTGTACTCCAAGATTCATTGTCCGAATTCTCTTGTCTGACAAATTCCAAATGCAACATTTCATTCATGAACGAAGAGTCTGTGATTCCTCCCAACGCCACCGATCCGCTTAAGAGCAAATTGCCCCCGCCGTTTAAATAGCCCGTCAAATTTTGCTGGTCGGTCTCTGTCAAATTCGTAGATCGATAGGTCGACTTCCCATCATCGATAACAGCTCCCGTTGCGATGCCCGTAAACCATATCACAATATCGTAAGATTTCAACGTATCAAGGGAAGGTCCTGACGCGCCGGGGAGCAACGTCAACCTATCATACGTATAACCCGTCGAATCCAGCAATGTCCGATAAACCGGCAAGAAATCGATTCTGCTTGGTATTTCGCTCTCATCATCTTGTACAAGTAGAATCTTAGGGTTAGAGTTACCGGAAGGCTTCAGATATTGAAGGGCTTTCTTGAATGCTTCCAGCCTCTTCTGATCGTCTTTTATTAACTCGAATCCAATGGAATTCACAATAGCCTTATACTTGCCATTGCCGATCTGGGCTCCTAACCCGATATTTCGCGTAGGGACCGTACTTAGAATGCTCGTCCCAGGAGCGGCCACGTCCACCGTCTCTTTTCCGTAATTCGAATACCACATCAACTGTTTATAGAAACTCATGGCTCCGACGGAAAGAATATTATCGCTGTCATAAGCAGCCGGATATACCGGAATACGATCCAGGTCTCGCACTGCGTTTGATGTACCATTACCTAGATCGTTGCCGGCTGCCGCGACAAACAACAAGGGAGAGGCTTCAATGGCCTCTTTCAATGCCACGCTAGGCACACTGGTAACCCAGCTAAGATTGGCAACTTGAGCCCCCGCTTGTTCCGCGTATTGGATCGCCTGAATGATATCCGATACATACCCTGTTCCATCGGGCCCGATCACTTTCAACGGCAGAACTTTTACCTTCGGCGCCGTGCCGGCAATGCCGATTCCATTATTCGCGGATGCGGCAAGGATACCCGCGACTTGCGTGCCATGAATATCGCCGTCCCAAGCATCGAACAGAGAGTTATCCTTATTGTAGAAGTCCCAGCCATGCACGTCGTCAACGAACCCATTGCGGTCATCGTCCAGTCCGTTACCGGGGATCTCCCTTTTGTTCACCCATATATTGTTTGTCAAGTCGGGATGGGCAATATCAATCCCCGTGTCTAGGACGGCAACGACGACGCTGTCGCTGCCCTGGGAAATATCCCATGCCTCCGGCGCATTGATATCCGTATCAACGGTTCCATACAATTTAACCCCATCGACAAAAACATCGTCGACCATGTCTCCGTCAGCCGGTTGCCCTTCGTTATGCAATCCCCATTGCTCGCCGAATCTCGGATCGTTCGGTAGAGAAGCGATTCGAACCTTGGAATCCGGCTCTGCGTAAAGCACGTTGGGATCTTTCTTTAACGCGGCAATCGCTTTATCCATATCCGCTTTGGGAGAGAGCTTCATTACTCCCAAACCGGACTTGGCCAGCTCCCAAGACTGTGTTGCCGATTGAGTCGAAGCAAGCTTGGCCTGAATCTGCCCGAGACTGGCTCCGCTCTTATATTTGACGATAATCCGTTGTTCGCTGCTGGCATCCGATTCGGCATCCTTGTTGCGGAATGCCGTTTCCGAAGGTTGATCGTAAGGCTGCTGATCTTCCGTAAGCGGATGGCCAATATCCGGCGCGATTGGTTCCGATTGATCCTCTGCTTGTTGTTCTGCCGGCCATTGACTTTTTCTTGGCTCTGCGTGAGCCGTCAGTTGAGCGGCGAACAGACCGAGCAGCAAGGAAATAGAAAGAATCGCGGACAAAGACTTTTTTCCTCGTATTCTATTCAAGGTCTTCGCTCCTTCTGTAACCCAAATGGGAAGATGTGCAAGATGCGAAGGCCGGTACGGCTCGAGCTCTTGGTCTCCGCTCCATACCGGCCTTCGGCAACTCTCTCAAGCCTGTTACTTATTAATCAGATTGGCTGAAGCGAGCAATTCAAGCAGGACTTTGGCCGCTTCCGCCCGGGTCGTCGAATCGGTCGGATGGAAGTAGGACACTCCGTTCGCTTCGGAACCGTTCATCAATCCCGCCTTCGTTACGGCTTCGATGCTTGCTTTGGCGAATCCTCCGAACTCTTCGGCATCCCCATATGACTTGCCCGCCGTGTCGTCCGCTTCTCCTTGATTCTTAAGGAGCTCAAGCGCTCTAACGAGCATGACGGCCAGCTCTTGGCGGCTGATCTCGTCATTAGGCCTGAACTCGCCGTTCGAGCCTGCAATAAGTCCTGCCGCATAGGCCGTTGCGACGTCTTCCGCATACCAAGCGCTTGGGCTTACATCGCCGAACGGCGCGCCCGATGCTTGCTTGGACAAGCCCAATGCTTGGACCAGCATGGTTGCGAATTGCGCACGAGTCACGTTGCTCTTCGGCGAGAACGCGGACTCCGTCGTTCCATTCAGGATAAATTTGTTCGCGAGCAATTGGATCTGGGTCTTGGCCCAAGAAGTGCCGATATCGCTAAAGGCTATGTTTCGTTTCGCCGCAGCGTAGGTTCCGAATCCGAAGCGCGTAACGGTAACAACCGTTTTGCCGTCCTTGGTCGCCGTAAATTTCGCCGGAGCCGGATACGACTTGTCTCCCTCAGTGTACAGGACGCTTACCGAATTCGCATCCACTCCTTTATCCAGCAGGAATGCGAACTGCACAGCCTGACCGGACGATACCGTGAACGGCTTCGCCGCGCCGTTGGCTACGGTTTGCACGGTGACGGCATATGGAGTTCCCAGCAGCTCGGCATCCGAGCGCTGCTTCGCAAATAGCGGCTTGCTGTCCGCCGCTTCCTTGATCGTCATCACAAAATCGCTTCCGGCAGGCACTTGCTTCAAAGCCGATAATAGCAAGGACGCTGTTGCATTATTCCACGAGAAAATTAGGGAACTGTCATCCGCCATATTCTTCAGCTGCGCCAGCTGCTCTTTGGTAAGGATCAATTGGGCTTCCTTGGTATCGGAAGACGCACCGATGACGAGGGAACTCTTCGATTGCTTCGCCGCCTCCAGCGCTTTCTTCCACTCTTCGTCCGGTACCGACACCTTCGATTTATTTCCTTCTGTTGCAGCTACTCCTTTTACAGAGACCTTTATTTGTCCTTGCTTGATAACGGAAGCCAGCACTTCTTGATTGTTGGATGCTTCCGTTTCGGCTGCTTCTCCGCCAAGACCGCCGCCGCCTAAGCCGCCGCCTGGACCGCCTGGGCCGCTTGGACCGCCAGGATTGCCTGGATCAACCGGTTCTCCCGGGCCGCCGGAGTTCGATTTGTAGGAACGATCGACAACCAAGGTTTCGAAGGCAACCTGAGTATCCTTCTCTACTTCCTCTCCGTTCTCGTCCAGGTGCAAAGCGGCAATAAGAAGAGAATACTGCCCGTCTTGCAAGACCTCTGTATCCGGGTTCCCATCAAGGTCCGGTTCGTCGGAGAAAGTAAGATACGTTCCATCGAGCTGTTCGAATAACTTTTTCCCGGGAGAAATAAAACTTAAATCATCCGAATACATGTTGCCAATCGTTCCGAGAAGATATCCATTCGAGTCCGTTACATAAACGAGAATATAGTTAATATTATCCGCATTTAAGGTGAAGGATAGATCAACCGGATTGTACAGAGGAGAAAGCTTCATGTCCGACAGCTGAACATCCTTAATTGGAAAATCGTTATCATCCACGTCGTCGCCCACATGAATGACAAATGGGAGATGCAACGACGGATATCCCGGGTTCTCTAATATAACTTCTCCTTCATACACGCCATGAGTTGCATTCGCAAGAGCCTTTGCCGACAATGTAAAGTCGTACGCGCCATTGGCGGCTGCGGTAATTAGACCTGTCTCATCCACATTCCCCAGCGTGACTTCCACATTATTCGGATCAGGCGTATCGATCGGATCGTTCGGATCGGACGTTACTTTCGGATGCATCTCCACTTTAGCTATATAGGTAACAGCGCCGGACGATTTATTCTCCAGTCGCAACGGCTTGGATACCGCATCCGCCCCTGCCTCCAATGCCCCGAAGCTAAGGCTGACGGCCTGACTTGCCAATGTCTTTACGTTCATGTTCTCATCGTAGATCGTCGTGTCATCCATCGCCTTCAGCAACGCCGGCGTCTTGATGGCATTCGCCAAGTCCGCGCGTCCCGCTCCTTGCGAGTACACATCGTACAGAGTTCCTTCCTTATCGCTCAACAAATCGGACGTATTGGCCAAGGCGGCGCGAATATCGAAAGGCGTCCAATTCGGATGCTCTTGCTTCAAGAGAAGCGAAAGGCCGGCAATATGCGGAGTAGCCATGCTTGTTCCGCTGATTCGATTGTAGGCTTCCTTATAATTGGCATTCGGGTCGACATTCCCATAGGCAGGCCAAGTCGAATAGATATTGACCCCCGGTCCGCTGATATCCGGCTTGATGGAGTAGTTGTTATCCGATACCGGTCCTCGGGAACTAAAGCCGGCAATGTGATCCCCCGGGTCAAGCACTTCGTTGAAAGACTCGCCGAATGAGAAGTATAGCGGTTCCTCCGGCTGTTCCAGTAGTTGCCTTGCAAGGGCACGTCCTTCCCGACCCGCCATATCGAATGTCGGCAAGCCGTTAGGGGTTGCTCCTACCGCTAGCAAATCGCCAATCTGACCGTCTCTCCCGTTAATGGATTCGGATAAATCGGGGACAGGCACGCCGTCAACGACCTTATCGATCCCGTTAAACATGATGACAGCGATCGCGCCATGCTCTTTGGCATTATTAATTTTACCAACCAAATCAACATATCCGCGCGAAACAAAGGCGATCTTGCCGGCTACATCGACATGGGCATAATCGGACTTATCGCCCAGCCCCACATATACAGCCTCGATCGGCGCCGCGCCAAACATCGCGTCGAAATCGGTTTGCCCATTCTTCCAGGACACCAAGTCGATCGGTTGATAATCAAGCTCCTCTGTCGGCTCTGCCGTTGGCTCTGTCGTTGATTCTGCCGTTGGCTCTGTCGTTGATTCTGCCGTTGGTTCTGCCGTTGACTCTGTCGTTGGCTCGGCCATTGGTTCTGCCGTTGGTTCTGTCGTTGGTTCTGCCGTTGGTTCTGCCGTTGGTTCGGCCGTTGGTTCGGCCGTTGGTTCGGCCGTTGGTTCTGCCTGATTAGTCTCGGAGGATTCCAACGCTTGGCCGCTTGCCGCCGCGATGGAAGGTACGAGGCTTGTCACTTGAATCTGATCGATGATTGCGTTAGCGCCGGATGCCTGGATACCAAGCTTGTGCGGACCATTCGGTAAATCGGTTACTTCCAATACCGTTACCTGATTCTCTTCGGAAGCACTATTTAAATTTATTGGATAAACACCATTATTGCCGTCATCCACGAACACCTGTATGGTCCCGCTGCTCGGCGTTTTGGAAGCTAGCAATTTCACGCCTGTTCCTTTAAACGGGAAGTTTACTGTCGGTCCCCCGCTGGTCAACGTTTTGGCATGACCGGCGGTGTATTGGTCGCCGTCTACTTGAGTCCAGTTGTTAGGAGTACCCCAATCTATCGACCGATCATCGTCTTCGATCGATGTAGTCACTGGGACCATCTCTGGATAGACTCTAGCGATGGAAGTCTCGTATTTGTTATTCTTGCTGTTTGCAGCAGCTACGGAAATGGCGAAAGAAGCACTGGCAGGCGAACCCATCGAATAGTAGTACGGACCGGAATCGCCCGCATTCCCGTTAGCCACAACGACAACGACTCCGGCAAGCGTAGCATTATTCACCGCAATCGCTTCTGCCGTATAAGGGCTTTTCTCCGAGTCCGATCCCAGCGACATGTTGATTACGTCCATTCCATCTTTAACGGCTCGTTCAATACCGGCAATGATTACCGCAGAGGTGCCGCTGTCCCCCCAAGAGCCGTCGCTTTGCAACGTCTTTCCCAGAACCTTATACGAATACAGCGCCGCATCGTATGCGATTCCTTTCTGGACAGGAAGATCGGTGTCATTCGCGGCTCTTCCGACAATCGTGCCCGATACGTGCGTTCCGTGGTGGGAACCTTCATAATGGTCATTCTCGTCGGGCAGATCTTCGTAAGGATCGTCATCATCATGGAAGACGTCATAGCTTTTATCCTTCACATAGGCATCCTTTAAATCCGGATGAAGATAATCCACCCCGGTATCGAGAACCCCGATTTTCATTCCCTTGCCGGTTAAGCCTTCCGCCCATGCCTCGGGGACGCCAAGCTGTTCAAGCGGGTTGATATCAAATTCTTTATCGCCGCCGGTCGTTGCTTCCGTCTCGTCGGCAACAGCGGTGTCCAGCGGATAATAGGTCCGGTTCTCATAGATCCCCTTCACTCCAGGCATCTTCGCCAGCTCCGAAATTTGATTGGCGGGAATCGTCACTTCCAAGCCATTCAAGACCGTGTTATATTGACGATTCACCTTCAGGCTAACGCCCTCGGAACGAGCCCCGCTTACAAAAGTGGATTGCTCCGCGTTAACGGTCTTTTCCAGCGCCTGGATGGTTTGGGTAGTGAGAGATCTCTTTTGCAGATGGAGATTGTACTTCCCTACCGATACGGGAGAGCCGCTCAACTGTACGATGACTTTTATCTTGTCAGACGAATCGGTGTCGATCTCGGGGGAAACGTATACGTCTGGCGTCCCTTCAGAGAATGCTTCTGGTTTCACTTGGGAGATCTTCTCCTGAATGGACCGGGCTAGTTTATCGGGTTGAATCGAACTAGCGGGAGCCGCAGCCATGCTATAAGCCGAGCCTTGGAACGCCAGGAGCAGGGCCGCCGCAAATGAGATTGTCTGTTTCGTAAATAATTTCTTCAAGGTTTATTCCCCTTTTCCCACAGAATAAGTGACAAGAAACGCATCGATAGAGACATAATTTCCAGTAGAAAGCCCATTCTTCTCGCCTGCGTTCACCACTTTGATCGTATGGCTTCCGCCAGGCAGCTCTGCGGATTCAAAGATAGGAACTTGGAAACGGTAGGTCTCGTTATAGAGATCAATAGGCTCGTCCGTTACTAGATTCCCATCCACGTAAACATAGACTTTCCCTCGATTAGGCCCGGTAGTCGCCAGTACGCTAACCTTCGAGCCGACGAAATAAAGCTCCGCATAGTTTCCTGCGAGATCGGTATAGGCGGCGCTCCTATCCGAATATTTGCCATTCATCGAGTACGTCCATGTGCCATGCAGGTTCACATAGGGATTGGACTCCTCGTACCATTTGGTGACTTCATTCGCGGAGGAAGGCTTCGTTACCACAATCGCATCCACATCGATCGTAAACCCGGCGGAGCTCGCATTATGCTCGCCAATGTTCATTACATGGAGCGTATGCCGGCCATACTCCAACTCTCCCGAATCGAACATAGCGACTTGGTATTTGGAAGCAGCGCTATAGAAATCTACTATTCGGGCTGTTTCCGGTCGATTATCGATCATGATTTTCGCCTTTCCGCCATTAGGTATGGCAGTAGCCAGCAGCACGACCTTTGTACCCGTGAAAGGAATAGTAACGTAGGCGCCTTTGGCGCTTGTCGATTTGGTCCGTCCTCCCGAATAGTTCTCGTTATTCAAGGCGGTCCATGTCCCGTAGAAAGCGAAGGACGAATCTTGCTCTTCGGTTCTCACCGTATACGATTTGGTTGCCGTCACAACGCGCAAGGCATCGATATTAATCGAATTCGCCGATTTCTTCGCTGCCGGGTCCGATTTCCCCGTCCACTTGATGGAGATCGCATGTCCGCCAAGAGGCAATGACTCGCTGAAGAGAACTTGCTGCGTTTGCGGAGATTCGCTGTATAGGGATACCGATTTGACTTTTACTCCATCGATAAAGACATCCGCTATTCCTTGCTCGTTATTTTTATAGCCGATCCATTCGATTTGGCCGCCCGTAAACGAGAATTCAACGCTGCCGGCTGCATCTAACTGCTTTGCCGTGCCTCCCGAATGTCCAGCATCCGTCTTGGTCGACCAAGATCCGGTAAAAGCAAGAGCCTCATCGGTGTCCTCGTAGGTTCCCGTCTGGTGAACGGGGGTCCTCTGTGCGCTGATGGTATATCCGCCCGCGCCGCTGTATGCAGCTACGTCAATAAAATAGGTTCCTGTTACAGTCGCTGCATAGGAGATCGATTCAGCGGAGCTTTCTCTTGTCTCCGAGCTTGCCGCCACTTTCTGGGTATCATATAAAGATTGAGCGGTGGGATCAAACAGATGCAAGTCGAAATCCGTTCCCGAATCGCCTGCCAGAGTAAGGTCCAATTGGTCGCCTTTATGCAAGTTGATATAGTACACATCATGGGCATCCGTCTCTGCATCAAGCGTATCGGAATAACTTTCCCCGATATAAGGTTGACCTGGGAGGTCGTTATCGGTCAGCGCTTTGTACGCGTCCACCATTTTATTGCTGGCCGTGACATCTTCATCCGGATAGAACGGCTTGCCGTTAAGGATCATTCTTTCCTTGACAACGGAAGCGTCCTCTGTCGGATATTGGCTGTAAATCAAAGCCGCAACCCCCGAGGCGTAAGCCGCGGGAAATTCAAAGCCACTGGTATAGGCATAATCCTCAAGCACCGCGTTCAAATTGACGGTCGTTATGGAAGGATCGTTTGATACCATGTCATCGTAAGTAAAACTCGAGAACATGTCGAACGAGAGCCCGTCATTCAACGTGCCAGGCGCTCCTTCTGCTTTGTCCCAGATTTCGCCTGACCTGGAATAATTATTTCTTACGGCATCCAAATGCAGAATGTCCTTCACAAAGGGGGAGAACTCGTTGCCTAGCAGCGTCGCTGAACCTGTCAGCAGTAAATTGCCTCCGCCGTTCAAATAGGCTGTCAAGCTCTCTTGGTCTGCTTCTTTCAGTGGGGTGGTGTAAGAACCAATCTGATAATTCTGATAGTCCAAACCTACTCCATCCCCTGTAAACCAAACGACGAGATCATACGATTTCAACTTGTCCAGCGATGGGCCGTCGTCGCCGTAGGCAACGGTCATCGTGTCATATTGAAAGCCTGAGGTACCCAGCAAAGATTGATAGAGCGGCAAATAATTGTTGTCGCTGCCGATCGCTTGCCATTCGTCATCCTGCACGAGAAGAATGGAAGGTTTGGCCTTGCCGAAGTATTGAATCGCCCGATCGAAAGCGGCAATTCGAGATTCATCGGATTGAATGCTCTCGAAGCCGATCCCGTTATAAACGACTTTATACTTGCCGTTATCGATTTGCGCGCCGATTCCGGGGTTTCTGGTTGGAATGGTTGTCCAAATATTTGTGTTTGGCGCGGATAGATCTACGTTCTTCCCCCGAACAGAATAAGCATTGATGGGGTTGCCATGGGGATCTATTCCCGTTACGGAGAGAACATTGTCGCTGTCATAGGCTGCCGGATATTCGGGAGCCTCGTCTTTTGTGTTCAAATAATCCACGCCGGCAATGGCAACGAACAGCATGGAAGAATTGTCGATGGCATCCTTTAACGCTTGGCTGTATTCCGTTAGAGACCAACTAATGTTGACGACTTTCGCTCCCATTCGTTCAGCGTATTCGATGGCCCATATGACATCGGACACATATCCCGCCCCATTCGCCCCGATCACCTTGAGCGGCATGATCTTCGCATGAGGCGCGACGCCGGCAATACCGATTTCGTTATTCGCGGCAGCCGCAATCACTCCGGCCATTTGCGTACCTTGAAGGTCATCATCGAAAATGTTATAGAGCGAATTATTCCCGCCGTAGAAGTTCCAGCCGTGCACGTCATCGACAAAGCCGTTGCCATCATCGTCCTTGCCGTTGCCCGCTATTTCTCCTTTGTTTGTCCAGATGCTGTCTTGCAGATCGGGGTGATCGATCTCAACGCCCGTATCAATAATGGCAACGATCGCATCGTCGGAGCCCTGCGTGATTTGCCAAGCTTCCGGCACATCCATATCGATATCCCATGTCGCCATGGACGGTGTCTGATTAGGCAAATTTTGACCGATATTTTGGAGGCCCCATTGTTCGGGGAAATGCGGATCGTTAGGCTGAGAAGGGGAGGAGAAAAGACTCAAGGCCTCCATTGAGCTAGCTGGTGCGATCGACGCGGTTCCCGCAGGTACCGAGGTTGACGAAGCTTCGTTTGCTGGATTCGAACCGGCCGGAAATTGACCGCTCGGGCTTGAACTTCGGATTTGGATATCCGGCTCCGCATAGAGCACGTTCGGATCCTGTTCCAACGAATCGATCACGCTCGACACATTCGCCCTAGGCGAAACTTCCAATACGTCCAGGCTGGTATTGGGCAGTTTCAGCTGCTCCATCGCCTTTAACGCATATTTCGCATACAATTTTTGTCGATCCGCGCCGTCTTTATATTTCACAATAATGCGGTCCGATGTCTGCGAAGGTTCTGCAGACAGCGAACCGCTTGCGGGCCCGTTAGACTCGGCATGGGCTGCCGGATTCATCATCGAGCCGAATAACATTCCGACTGATAAGATGACCGATAAAGATTGTTTCATCCTTTTACTCTCCAAGTGTTCCTCTCCTCCTGCTATGTGAGTATAACTTACATTCTAGCGGTATCCAGATAGGGTTGAGGTAGGCGATTGTGCGATGAAGGTGTCTATTCTTCTGATTTTTGCCGCTTGGCGGCCGATAAAATAGAAAAGCACCGCCTGTGGCGGTGCTTCCGATCTATTAAGCCTTCTTATAATCCGATGGATTCGTTCCCGTATGTTTCTTGAACAGCTTGCTGAAATATTTGGGGTCGGTATATCCGACCTCCAGACAAACTTCGGGCAGTTTCTTCGTTCCCTGCATCAACAGCTTCTTTGCTTCTTCAATCCGGATTCGGGTTAAATAGCCATTGATCGTTTCTCCGGTTATTTTCTTAAACAACAAGCACATATGATGAGGCGATATGAACACTTCATTCGCCAAGAGGCCGATAGACAAATTCTCGGCAAATCTTTCTTTCATAATGGTTTTCAGGCGCTCAATCATTTTGTAAGAGTTCGAATCCGGCTGTGCGACGTACAAAGAGCCATGTAACGCCGTAGAGTAGGAGTCCTTCAGCTTTTCCAGATTATCAACCCAATGGCCGATTCCGATCGTCGCGTTCTGCCCGACGGTTTCATTGAGCACCCTGTTAATATCCTTCGTCAGAGCCTTTACTTGCTCCGCTGCAAGCCCTTCCCTATTCGCGGTCGATCCGGCCGCATGCAACAACGCGACATATTCGGCTTCCCTCAGTTCGAATACGAAGCCTGATTCATCATACGCGGCCTTTATCTCTCGGAGTAGCCGCTTGGACAGCCGCCCGATATCGCGGGCAGAGAATTGTCTCTTAAGCGCCGCATAATCATCCAATTGAATCGATAACGCCAAGTAGCTTCCGGTCGTGGGGATTCCCAGTTCGAGAGATTCCAGACGTTCGATGATGTCCTCTTGGGCTTCCATCTCGCCAAATACCAAGCTTTCGAGAAATTCTCTTTGCAGAAGCGGCAAGCTCTCGCGAAGCATGGATTCCAGCTCCGCCAACCGCTGCTCTTCCATTTTCTCTTGCCGGCATATGTCTGCCGTTTTCCGGATCGTCTGTTCGAGTTCTTTAATATTGACTGGCTTTAATAAGTAATCGACAATCCCTTCTTTAAAAGCCGATTTCATATAGTCGGGATCCATATGAGCGGTGAGAAAAATAACCTTCGTCCGCGGGACGCTCTTTTTTAACATTCTGGAGAGATCGATGCCGTTAATGACCGGCATGCGGATATCGGTGAGTACAATATCCGGATTCAACTGGTCGGCCAGTTGGATCGCATCCCTGCCGTTGCTAGCTTGTCCAACGATGCGTATATTTAAATCGCTCCATTGCAGACATCTTTGGAGTCCAGCCAGCGTCCTGGATTCATCGTCGACAATCATCATACGAAGCACTCGACTCACCTCTGGAATGGTATAACTGTATGGTTATTCCCATATTACCAGAATCAACGTAGCTTTTGCGGTAGATTTCCTCACATATATTGTTGTCTTTATATGCTATTTTGCTACTCATAGAAGCTAAGGAAAACAAAAAAGAAACCCGGTAAAGGGTTTCTTTGAATTTGATGATGGAGCGGAAAACGGGATTCGAACCCGCGACCTTCTCGTTGGCAACGAGATGCTCTACCACTGAGCTATTTCCGCATATGAAGTTGGTTGGTGGCGGAGCCGACGGGATTCGAACCCGCGGTCTCCTGCGTGACAGGCAGGCATGTTAGGCCTCTACACCACGGCTCCGCGCAAGGTGTTTCGTGTTGTTACGGGGTCCCCGAAAAGTAATCGGAATACTCTTCGAAGTCCATCTTCACTTTTTGGGGTGAAGTGGTGGAGGCTGAGGGGATCGAACCCCCGACCCTCTGCTTGTAAGGCAGATGCTCTCCCAGCTGAGCTAAGCCTCCATGTTGTTATCCATTTGATTCGCCGCAGGCCTGCCTGAATGGCCTCGTGGCGGAGAGAGAGGGATTCGAACCCTCGCACCGCTTACGCAGTCTACTCCCTTAGCAGAGGAGCCCCTTATAACCACTTGGGTATCTCTCCATGTTGGCTCCCCGAACAGGACTCGAACCTGTGACAACTCGATTAACAGTCGAGTGCTCTACCAACTGAGCTATCAGGGAATATGTATTAAGCGGAACCGGCTTGGCAACTTCCTACTCTCCCAGGACCCTGCGGTCCAAGTACCATCGGCGTTAGAGGGCTTAACGGTCGTGTTCGAGATGGGTACGCGTGGAACCCCTCTGCCATCATCACCAAACCATGTTTAGGTGTCCAAGGCTTGCGCCTTGATAACCGGATACGAAACGAATTAGCGTTCACGATTTAACGTAAAATTAGAATCTTCTTGCCTGTGTTGGCTTATTAGGATAAGCCCTCGACCGATTAGTACTCGTCAGCTACACACATTGCTGTGCTTACACCCCGAGCCTATCAACCTCGTGTTCTCCAAGGGGTCTTACTGATTGGGAAATCTCATCTTGAGGCGGGCTTCGCGCTTAGATGCTTTCAGCGCTTATCCCTCCCGCACTTGGCTACCC
>NZ_RZJR01000001.1 GCF_003990975.1 Cohnella sp. AR92 | reverse complement strand
ATGCGAATAGAGGTCGGATTGCCGGATACCTTCGTCCACTTGAACGTAGCCGTGTTCGATGTCTTCGCCGAGCTTTGGAAGGTCGTCACTTTCAGTCGATCCGTCTTCACCGTGATGACATTGGAAGGCCCCGCATTCTCACCGCCGGTTACATTCAGCCGGATGTAGTAGGTCGTGTTCGGAGTTAAACCCGTTAATGTCGTGGTCTCAAGCGTCTTCGTCACCGAGGTCGATGTCCAAGTCGTGCCGTCCATCGAGCGTTGTACCTGCACGGCCGTCGCTTTCTTTGGCGCCGTCCAAGTCAAGGTGATTCGACTGTCGCTCTTCACCGTGCTCTTCAGATTGCTTACCGGAATCGTATCCGTCGTTGCCGTTACCGACTTCGAGTCGCCTCCATAGACGCCATCGCTGATATACAGACGGAAATAATACTTCGTGCCCGGGCTCAGACCCGTTACCGTCACTCCCGTCTCCGTAATGGCAAGGTCCTTGGCGGACGTGCTTGTCCAGGAGATGCCGTCAGGCGATTTATTCACGTTGATCTTCGCTGTTGTCGGTCCCGTTACGGCACCCCATTGCAACGTTACCGAATCCGATGTTTTGCCCGTTACGGCTAACGTACTCAATTCGAGGCCGAGCGTTCTCAACTCGATCTCATTCGACTCGCCCCCATAGGAGCCGCCTACGACATAAAGTCGGAATTGGTAGTTCGTGAACGGATCCAGACCCGTAACCTTCGCCGTTGCGAGACTTACCGTCAGCGCCGTCTCGGTCGTCGAAGGGGTCCAGGTTGCTCCTCCGTCCACCGATTGCTCGATGCGAATAGAGGTCGGATTGCCGGATACCTTCGTCCACTTGAACGTAGCCGTGTTCGATGTCTTCGCCGAGCTTTGGAAGGTCGTCACTTTCAGTCGATCCGTCTTCACCGTGATGACATTGGAAGGACCCGCATTCTCACCGCCGGTTACATTGAGCCGGATGTAGTAGGTCGTGTTCGGAGTTAAACCCGTTAATGTCGTGGTCTCAAGCGTCTTCGTCACCGATGTCGATGTCCAAGTCGTGCCGTCCRTCGAGCGTTGTACCTGCACGGCCGTCGCTTTCTTTGGCGCCGTCCAGATCAGGGTGATTCGACTGTCGCTCTTCACCGTGCTCTTCAGATTGCTTACCGCGATCGTATCCGTCGTTGCCGTTACCGACTTCGAGTCGCCCCCATAGACGCCATCGCTGATATACAGACGGAAATAATACTTCGTGCCCGGACTCAGACCCGTTACCGTCACTCCCGTCTCCGTAATGGCAAGGTCCTTGGCGGACGTGCTTGTCCAGGAGATGCCGTCAGGCGATTTATTCACGTTGATCTTCGCCGTTGTCGGTCCCGTTACGGCACCCCATTGCAACGTTACCGAATCCGATGTTTTGCCCGTTACGGCTAACGTGCTCAACTCGAGGCCGAGCGTTCTCAGCTCGATCTCATTCGACTCGCCCTCATAGGAGCCGCCTACGACATAAAGTCGGAATTGGTAGTTCGTGAACGGATCTAGACCCGTAACCTTCGCCGTTGCGAGACTTACCGTCAGCGCCGTCTCGGTCGTCGAAGGGGTCCAGGTTGCTCCTCCATCCACCGATTGCTCGATGCGAATAGAGGTCGGATTGCCGGATACCTTCGTCCACTTGAACGTAGCCGTGTTCGATGTCTTCGCCGAGCTTTGGAAGGTCGTCACTTTCAGTCGATCCGTCTTCACCGTGATGACATTGGAAGGCCCCGCATTCTCACCGCCGGTTACATTCAGCCGGATGTAGTAGGTCGTGTTCGGAGTTAAACCCGTTAATGTCGTGGTCTCAAGCGTCTTCGTCACCGAGGTCGATGTCCAAGTCGTGCCGTCCATCGAGCGTTGTACCTGCACGGCCGTCGCTTTCTTTGGCGCCGTCCAAGTCAAGGTGATTCGACTGTCGCTCTTCACCGTGCTCTTCAGATTGCTTACCGGAATCGTACTAGTCGTTGCGTTAACGACATCCGACAGCCCTTCATAGATGCCGCCGCTCACTTCAAGCCGCAAATAATACTTGGTAGCCGTCTTCAGTCCCGTTACTATGGCTTCCGTATCCGTAGGATCGAATGGATCCGTTGTGGCCGTATTCCAAGAAATGTTGTCGGGCGAATATTTCACAATAATAGAGTCTGCTCCGGCAATTGCATCCCAGTTCAATCGGATTGAATCGGAAGAACGAGGCGAAGCAGTTAGATTCGTAATTTTTTCCGCTAAGGTCTTTACCGATACGACGTTTGAAGTACCTTCTTTTGTGCCACCGGTAACAACGAGATGGAAGTAGTACTGCTTAATCGGAGTTAATCCAGTCACAGTCGCGCGAGCAGCTGTATTGGCAAGGACATCCTTCGTCGCCGCCTCCGTCCAAGTAACTCCGTCCTCGGATTGTTCAATTATCAAGTCGGCAGCATCACTTACAGACGTCCAAGACAAGTCTACCGTTGTGCTTGTTCGATTGCTTAATGACAAGTTGCGAATAGGAGTAGGGTCTGCGGCAAACGCGCTAGAGACATCCAATAAACAAGAAACCATTAATAGGAAGGCAATGAAGCCCTTGCTTACTCTTCTCAACTCACTTCCTCCTTTATTCCTATACTTATGTAGTTCGAATCTAATAGATTATTAACATCTTACCATAATAGAACTTATATCGGAAATGCCAACCAATGACATTAACGTTCTCTAATAAAATCTTGATTAAAGACAAAGAGGACGAACCCGAAGGTTCGCCCTCTTCATTATTTCTAGAGAATGATTGCTTGATTACTTAACCGTAACGGAACCGGAAGCAACAGCGTTGTCGTTAGCATCCGTGATCGAGCTTCCGCCAACCGTAATCTTGACTGTTTGACCAGCCTTGAAGGTGTCAGCTTTGTCCGTATCGATCGTTACAGTCTTAGTCGTACCGTCTGCAGATGCAGTAGCAGTCGATGCGTAAGTGTAATCCGTTCCGTTGATGTTGATCGTCAGTTCGCCCAGAGCATCATCGGAAGAACCAGCCAATTTCACAACTTCGCTGAACGTTACAACGATAGTTTGGTCATCGGCAAACGTAGCGGATACAACCGTCGGAGCCTTGTTCTCGATCAGAGCAACGCCCTTAGCAGTTGCCTTGCTCGTGTTCAGAGTATCGCCATTGTCAGCTACGATATTCTTAACACTGAAGTTACGGCTACCGTTAGAAGCAATCGTACCTGCTGGAACTTCGGCAGCAACGATCGTGCGGTCGGTATCGATGAAGTAGAAGTTCGTGCCAGCCGGAAGCGCTGCGCCAGTCAGCAAGAAGTTAGAAGCAACCAGTTGCGACTTGTTCAGCTTGTGGTCGAACTCGAAGTAGATGATGTTGTTGTTAACATCGTAGGATGCATAAGAAGTAGCATTGTCCTTGTTAACTTGGAATACGCTAACCAGTTCAACATTGTTCTTAGCAGAAGCGCCAGAAACCGTGAAGCTCACAGAAGTCTTAGCAGCTGGGTTAGTCCAAGAGTCTACAACAGCGCCGGAAGCAATCGTGAACGAGTACTTGCCTGCAGCCAGTACAGAACCGCTAAGGATCGAGGACGGACCAGTTACCGTAAGGTCGATGTAGTTAGCTTCGTCAGTGTCGTCCTTGTCGCCGTCGTCATTGATGTCATAACCTTCAACAGCCGTGTAAGCCAGGTCGGCATTCGTTACAACGCCATTGTCATCCGTGTACTTGAAGGACAGCGTGCCCAGATCGGCAGCAGCCAGTTCAACAGCTTCGCTGTACTTCAGAAGGATGTGTGCACCGTCAGTCGTTACGCTCTTGAACGTAGGGTTCGTCTTGTCAGCGTTCAACGTGATCGTTTGCTTAGCAGTTGCCTTGTTGTCGTTGTTTTGCAGGTCGGTGAAGTCACCAGCTGCGAAGTAAACTTGTACGGAAGCGAACGTTCTTACGCCAAGTTCAGGCTTAAGCTTGAACGTAGCCGTGTTCGTGTCGCTGTCGTAAGAACCTTGAGCAGCAACGGAAGAGTCATACGTGCCGCCATCAACAACTGTCAGAACAGCTTGCTCATTCAGAAGAGCTTCGCTGAACTTAACGACTACGTTGGAGCCGTTAACCGTCAGGGAAGTAACCGACGGAAGAGCGTCGTCGCTAGGAACCTTCAGAGTTCCGTTGTAGTCGAGGTAGTTGCCAGCAATGTCAGTTGCGCCAACGATATCGAGCTCAGCAGCAGTGTCGACGCTGAGGTTCTTGATCTTAATCTTGGTGAAGTCGCCAGAACCGTCAGCATCAGGCGTCGTTGCATAATACAGATTCGAAGCGCTAGCCGTATCATTGATTTCAACGCCGTCAATGGATACGCTGCCGATGTCGCTCAGCGGTTCGCTGAATTCGATCGTAGCGTCAAAGCCGGAGTAAGAGATGGACTTAACGGAAGGAGCCGTGGAGTCCGTCAGGTAGATAGCTTGCTTAACTTCTCCAAGGTCTTGGCCAGATGCGGACTTCAGACCGGAAACGATCAGGAAGTTCTGGTAAGTATCAGTCAGATCCTTAGCGCCACTGTTGAAGGCCTTGAAGTGTTCGAAAGTCAACGTTACCGTCTTCTTGTCGTCGCTCAGAGCAGGAGCTTGAGTGGAAGATGGTTGTGCACCAGCGAGGGTGAAGTAGTAACCATAGTCCGGCGAAGAAGTCGTACCATAGTTGTAGTCGTCATACTTGAACGCACCTTCAGTAGTGCCTTCCTTAACAGCCTTGTTGAACGTTACAGCGATTTGCTTACCGTTCAGAACCTTTACGGAATCAACCTTGAAACCGTCGATCGTAGCGGATACTTCAGCGGAAGCCAGGGAAGCTTCGCCCTTGTAAGCCGTAACCGTCAGCGTGTAAGTACCAACAGCTTGCTTAGTCGTCGTGAAGGAGAACGTGCCGTCTTCCTTCAGCGTAGCAGCAGCTGCAGCAGCCGTGCCAACAGCAACCTTCACTGCGTCAGCGCCAACCGTCTTACCCGTTACCGTGATCGTGTCGTCAGCATTGACAACAGCCTTCACGTCAGTAAGAGGCTTAACTTGCAGGGAAGCGAATACTGCATAAGCGATGTCGACCGTTTGGCCGCGAGTAGCAGCAGCCTTGTAGTTCGACGGAATCGGCAGACCAGCGTTGATAGCAGCTTGGATATAAGGACCAGCCCATGCGGAAGATCCTTCAACCGTAGCGCCTTCAACCGGAGTCAGCTTAGCGATTGCCGTAGCAACCTTGATTACGGACTCAACCGTTACGTTAGCCTTAGGCTCGAACTTGCCAGCGCCCGTACCGTTAACGTATCCAGCAGCGTAAGCAGCTTGGATAGCGTTCGTCCACCATTGACCAACCGTTACGTCGGAGAATGCGGAAGTCGTAGCAGCAGGAACGTCCAGACCAGCGACCGCAACAGCGATCGTAGCGAATTGTGCACGGTTCAGGTTGTCTTCCAGGTGAGGAAGGCCATCAGTCGTGCCCTTGAGAATACCCTTGTCGACCAACTGCTGATACTTCTGAGCAGTAGTGAGGTCGGAATCAGTAGCAGCAGAAGCCATGGAGGCAAACATGCCGAATACCATAGCCAGCGCTAGAAGAAGAGACAAACTTTTCTTCATAACCTTTTTTTCTCCTCCTTGAAAAGGAATCTGTAGTGTTGTTTTAGAAGATTTGTAGCTCGAATCTCTCATGGCGTTTCACCCCCTTTCCGGAGTTGAGCATTGTCTATAATTGATGTCTACGGTCATGTTCTTTGGTAGAAGCATGTCGCAGAAACTAGTAAACGCGCATAAATAAGCTAGGGAATTAATGCCACTTAACCTATTATACATTGATGGCAAACGAGCGTAAAGAGATTTCTTGGCGTCAGCACTAGAGTCTGAGTCTCTAGTCCCTCTGTTTACGCAGCAAGTATTTAGACGCAGGTCCTTTGGAAAAGTTGCGGTTATCGCGGATATTCTCACAACTTTTTTCGATATTCCGTTGGTCCCGATGATACCCATTCTTTTTTCTATGTAGGTTCGTTTAGCACTTCATCAGTATAGCCGATGGAATTCCCAGCGTCATTGCCAAACATATTCCAGTCCAGCCAACATCGCCTAAATACAGACATATGAGGTTATTCGCGAACTCATAAGAAAATGACGGTTCAGGGGGAATGTTCCCTAAACCGTCATCTCTACTCCTACATTAACAATCAGCTCAGGTTAGACGGGAAAATGCTCGTGCTCTTCAGAAGAAGCGCGACGGCGATCTTGCCGGCTTCCGCCCGGGTCATCTTGCTCTTCGGGTTGAAGTTGTACTGCGTCTTTCCGCCGACCGTCACCGGAGAGCCGGACATGATCTTGGCCTTGCTCACGACGCTGATGGCCGGTCTCGAATAGTATTGAATGCTGCTGGAATCCAGGAACAACTTGGAGAGCTGCGCCTCCAGCTTACTGTCGTTCGTCGGCATCTTCAGCTTGAGAGCCCGGGCGATCATGACGGCCGCTTCTTCTCTCGTAATCTTGCCTTCCGGATTGAAGACGCCTTCCGTGATTCCGTTGATGATGCCCGCTCGCGCTGCCGTCTCGATGTAGTCATAGCTCCACGTTACGGTGCTGACTCCAGGGAGAACGTCGTAGAACGTCTGGGTGTTGTCCGAGTTGATCGGAAGGTTAAGCCCCTTCACGATCAATGTCGCGAATTCGCCACGCGTCGTTTGGTCGTCAGCGCCGAACACGGTCGGCGGTTGGGTGGCGTTCATGATCCCCTTGGAGAACAAGGCATTCAGAATGTTGCGCGCCCAAGTATGGTTCGTGATATCGGAGAAGCCTCTGCGAAGCTTCATGACTTTATAGTAGCCGAATTCATCGAACGGCACCGTAATCGTGTGGCTCTTCATGTTCACTTCGCCGCCGATGTTCACCCACTTGCCGGATTCGCCGTAGTGGAAGACGGTGATCGTCGTGCCTGCGTCGTCAACGATGTTGGTGTCGAACGTCAGCGTCAGTTCGCCGCGGTTCGAAGGCAAGATTCGACGATTCGTCGGGATCTCGGTGAATCGGAGCGTGGAATCGCTTGCTACCGTCGCGTACGGGTTAATCGCGTATGGCGCAACGCCGTTAATGGACGGTTGATAACCGGTCGTTCCTTTGTCGCCCAGTTCTCCGAGACCGCCGCTTATCCAGTAGGTATTGGAGACCTGCATGAAGTTGCCGGTATTCGCCGTGCTCTGGAACTTCGAGATCAGGTATTCCGGCAGATAGATGGAGTATTGTCCCTTGTTGGAGCGGCTATCTTGATCGCCAATCGTGTTGCCGTAATCGTTGCGTCTCTCGACAATGCCTCTCTCGTCGGCGATGCCGAAGAGCAGCTGCGTATTCGGATAAATCTTATCGATCGTTCCCGATGCGGAGACCGGCGTATGAAGAACCGTATTCTTAGGGAACGCGAGCTCGACCGACTTGTTGAACACGCTCATCTTGTTGGACATAGCCATCATGTATTGCGAATCGACCTGCACCGTGTCGCTGTAATAGACGTTTACGGTATGCGTAGTCGTCGTTCCTTTGCGAACGACCTGGATCTTGATCGCGTTATTCTTGTTAGCCTTCAAGCCGATGTAGTCATAGATGAAGCGGTCGTCGTAATCGGAACGCTTCGTTGCCGTAAACTTGTCGATGATGACGCTTGTCGCGCCTTCCGCTTCGATATCGAAGCGAACGAAGTTCTTGTTGACGATAATTTGGTCTCCAACCGTCGGCTGAGGCGCCAGCAGTAGGAAGTCCTTGACCTCGCGCACGACTTCAAGACGTTGAGTGGAGCGAGCGCCCGTCTCGTTGATCAATTCGAGATTGAACACCATGCTTCCCGGTTCGGCGAAGCTCAGGTCTTCCAAGCGGAAAATGAAATTGTCGGAGTTGCCGGCAATACGGTACGTATAAGAAGTGCCGCCATAGCTGAAGATCCCCGCTGTCTGGGTTCGGCTCGAATCCGACAAGTCGATATGCCCCATTAAATCCGAACCATTATACAGGTTCAGATACTTGGCCCCGCTTCCGCTTGCGACGATGTCGTACTTCTCTTCGTTCGTCGTGTACTTGTCGTCCCCGAATACGAATTCAGGAGATACCGTGAAGATCTTGGCCAACTTCTCGTCCGGATAGGTGCTTGCGTTAATAACAGTATCCGTGATCGACTCTCTCGGAGTCGTAATCATGACCGGATAGAATTTATCGATCTTCGATACGTTCTGGTCAATGATGTTGATGCGGATCTCTTTGGAGATTTGTTGAATATGGCCGGATGCGTCCGTGGTGATCCCCGTGAACATAATTCGATTTTCACCGTAGATCAACGGCCCTGCTGCAGTAATGCCCAGAGTCGCAGTGAAGGAGTAGTTCTTCGGCGAACCTGCAATTGCCGTAATCACCGGCTTGATCTCCGCTTGGTTCGTATCCTTCAAAACCGTTCCGTTGACGAACATCTGAATACCGGTCGTGTCGATCGGCGAACCGAAGTCGAAGCCGATATACTGTCCGTTGATCGTTAGGGTATGATCCGATCTCGAATCGAACGTATAGGTCTGTCCGTCGTACAGATTGCTAATATAAATGTAACTCTGCGATGCATAGGAGATGTTCGCATTGTAATAGGCGGTCGAGCTTTCGTATTGGAACTTGACCGTCTGCTGTCCGCTGGCGAAGGCGGATACCAAGTAAACTTGCTCCGTTCCGTCAGTCGCGAGTCCAGAGAATTGTGAAGAGGCATCCGTAAGCGTTACCGCTGTTGCACCCGGAACGTAAGTCGCTAACAGCGGCTTGGAAGGCGCGCTATCGGTCTTCACGAGAATATAGAAATCAGGCGTGAGAACCTCGGCACCGTTCAATGGAACCTTGCTCGCATTCGCAATCGTCGTATCCGTCGATTTGAGGCCGGAGAGGAAATACATTTCCTTGATAACCGTCTCGTTCGGACGATATTGGAATTTCCCTGTCTGAATGGCCGTGAATGAGAAGCTGCTTCCGTACTTAACTGTAACGTTGGCAGGTTGATCGATAACTGCTGAATCTACAGCATATGGGATTTGGAACGAAACAAGCCGGTAAGTAGCCGTAACCCCATCCGCGCCAGCAATAATCGTCTCCGTCGTTTGCCCTGGAATATTATCAACGACATCGTACGCAGATCCATTCAAGCTATAAGTAGCATTGTCGAGGAAAGGAATCGAATCGTAGGGGACAAGGAGCTCTACATTCAAGTTGGTAGTTCCCATAGTCGACTTCGTCACAATAGGAACATTGTTGTTCAATAACGAGTAATCCGTAGACCCGTCATTAAAATCAAGCTTCGTGAACGGACGATCCTTGTCGTAGTAATAAATCGTACGCGTGATCGTGATCGAGTCCGTGCCATTAATGATGACTAACTTAACGGTATTAATCCCCGGAGAGAGCGTAATCGCCGGCGTGAAGAAAGTACCGTCGTCCAGCAGGGACGTCATCATGGCCGTGCCGCCGTTCAAGCTGAGGGTCACCTTCGTCGCATTCTGTACGATACCTTGAAGGGTAACGTTGGCGCTGTCCATGACGACCTGGGTGCCTTCGTTCAGGTTCACCGAGCCGCTGGAGCCGCCGACTACCTTCAGGCTCTTGATATAAGGAACGTTATCGTAGAGCACGTAGAAAATATCCGAACGAGACACGCTGCCCTGGAGCCCCGTGAACGTGATCTTGTTGAAGCCGGAGAACAGAGGGAGACTGCCGGTCGTGAAGCGGTTCGTCGATCCCGACACGGCCGTCACGGTTCCGGTGGTCACGTGGGTGGCATCGGTCAGCCAGGTTCCATCCGAAGCGGCACTCAACTGCTCGACTTTGACGGACATGGAATTGGAAGAAACATAAGCATAAGTACCCGTTATGGTCAGATTACCGTTGGACGTCTGATAAACGTTGGTTCTCGTGATGTTGTTGTTTACGTCGGTATGATCCAGAAGCGCCGTATCCTTAAGAGCCTTCAGATCGGGAATGAAGTACGTTGCCGCCGTCGGCGTCGACGCCGCGCTAGCCTGCTTGGCGAGCTGAGCGGGTAGCCCGGTCAATACCAATGCCGCTACCAGCAGCCAGACTAGTGTTCTTTTGAAGCGGTGCATGATTCGATCTCTCCTTTTTCTCGAATGCTGACGGACATTAAATGTCGAGATATAACTATGTATCGGCATTGGCGCTTCCAATCTTTAGTGCGGAACATCAAAAAACCCGAAGCCGCTTCCGGCTCCGGGTACTCATTCGATAAACGATTATTTAGACCGAGTGTTCGTCTGCTGCCTCAGGAACATTCCCTTAAAGAAGTTGATAACCGGGCGTTTCGTCTTGTCGACGATTCCGATGACCTCCGCTCCGATCTGCAGCAGGAAGATCAGCACGCAGATGACGATGAACGTGACCCAGTTGCCCATTCCCGCGCTCGTCGCGACGGAGAGGATGACGGCGCATGCGCCGAAGAAGGCTGCGATTCCATAAATAATAAGGACGGTCTTGCGATGGCTGAAGCCAAGCTGCTGCAGACGGTGATGCAAGTGCCCTTTGTCCGGGGCGAAAATCGGCTTCTTATTGACCAACCGGCGGATGATGGCGAAGAACGTGTCCGAGAGCGGCACTCCGATGATCAGGATCGGAATCACGAAGGATACGATCGTAATCTGCTTAAATCCGAGCATGGACAGGTTCGCGAGAGCGAATCCTAGGAAAAGAGAACCGGAGTCCCCCATGAATATCCGAGCCGGATGGAAGTTGTAGTGGAGGAATCCGACTACGCCTCCGAGCAGAACCGCCGAGAGCAGGATGACGGAAGCTTGGCCCATGATCGCGGCCATCACGAGAATCGTCGCGATCGCGATGCCGGATACGCCGGCAGCCAGCCCGTCCAACCCGTCGATCAAATTAATCGCGTTCGTGACCCCGACGATCCAGAAGATCGTCAGCGGGATGCTCAGCCAGTCTCCCATCGGCTGCATGGCCGAGCCGAACGGTATATTAACAAGGTTAATCTTGATGTCGAATCCGAAGACTACGATACAAGCCGCGGCAATCTGAACGAGAAACTTCAGCTTCGCGTTCAACTGGAACCTGTCGTCCAGCGCGCCGAGAAGCACGATAACCGTACCGCCTACCAGCATTCCCGCGATCAGCTTCTCGTCGTGATCGCTCAAGAAGCTGTCCGGCAGCCAAGGCAACAGAAGCAGAATCGTAACCGTGAATGCGGCGTAGATAGCTAACCCGCCCATACGAGGCATGATCTTCGTATGAACTTTGCGATGATCCGGCACGTCCATGGCGCCTACCTTAACGGCAAACTTCTTGACGAACGGCGTAAGCGCAAGCGCTAGTGCAAGCGCCAATGCAAATCCGGCAATTCCGCTTCCTACCAACCAGCCTGTCGGCATCTCTATAACTCCCCTTTGTGTGTTCACCGGAATGAATTATACTCCGGCCCCACTGAATTCAACAAGGCAGTTTTTCGGCCAAATTCCGGCGAATTTCCCCGTATCGTTCATTTTCATGATTTTTTCACAAGAGTTCATCTTGTTTTCAGAACCTTTTCTCCGTCTCTGACGACCTTAATCGCGAATTGAGGCAATACCAACATTCTCTTGTAACGTTTCGGCTCCTGCAGCAATCGATACAGCCATTCCATCCCGAACTTGCGGAAAATAGCCGGTGCGCGCTTCAGCTTGCCGGAGATGACGTCGAAGCTTCCTCCTACGCCCATCATGACCGGAACGCCGAGCGCCTCCTTGTGCTTCGCGATCCAGGGCTCCTGGTTCGCGACCGAGCGGGCCACGAAGAGCAAATCCGGCTTCGCCGCCTGAATCTCCGCGATCACCTCGGCATCGTCTTCGTCTTTGAAGTACCCATTGCGCTTCCCGACAAAACGGACTCCCGGGAACTGCTGCTTCAGCTTGGCGTGAGCCTCGTCCAGAATCTCTTGCGAGGTTCCGAGCAAGTAGACTCCCCAGCCGCGCTTGTCCCCTTCTCGCAGAAGCTCGTGCATGAGATCGAAGCCGGCGACCCGTTCCGCGACCGGCTGCTTCACGTGCCGAGCCGCCCAGACGACGCCGGAGCCGTCCGGAACGACGAGATCCGCCGTCTCCATGATCCGCTGATACTCTTCGCTCTCGGCGGCAGCCATCAGCATGATCGGGTTGCCGGTAATGACCCGGTGAGGCTTCTTCTCTTCGACAGCCTTCGTTAAGTACTTGACGGTATCGCCCATGTTCATCTTGGAGAAGGGCACTCCATATAATGAGACGGTAGGATAGGGCCTAAGGTTGCTATTTCCTGTCATTTAACGTCACCTTCTATCTGGATTGAGCAGCGCGCTGACAATGCTGCGGGCGGGGAGAACGGATTCTTCCCGAAGTCGCCAGATCGCGGAGTGCGATCTCTCGCGCCAAGCCTGAGGATTGTCGAGCATGGCCGAAGCCGTGTCCGCGAACCGCTGCGCGTCGAGCGCTTCGGTCGTTCCGATGGCCCGCGCTCCCAGCCTCCCGAGGAACTGATCGATCTTCGGGTCGTAGGAGAGGCCGAGCAGCGGCACCTCCCGGTTGGCGGCATAGATCAGCGAATGCAGCCGCATGCCCACCAGCAGCGAGCAGCGGTCGACCTCGCGAAGCATATCCTGCGGCGCTTCGTGCGCCGGAGTCATCTCCGCGTCCGCCGCGAATCGCCCGAGCCGTTCCATCACGTACAGCGAGGCGTCCTCGTCCGAGCCGCGATGGAACGGCAGGAAGCGCAGCCGAACGCTTCGCCGTTCGGCCAGCGCTTGCAGCGCTCCCGCCGCGCGGTCCAGGTCCGCGCGGTCGGAGCGCCAGAACCGCACGGATACGCCGACGATCGGCTTATCCGTGCCGTTCCCGCCGCCGGCGGCGCCCGCCTGCGGCAGCGGCAGCCCCATGACCGGATCGGGCACGACGTCGATCCGGTCCCTCGCGACGCCGAAGTCGGCCAGCAACTCGGCCGATTCGCCGTCGCGCACGCTCACGTACGCCGCCTTGCGGAACGCGCGCGCGATCCAAGGGCGGAACATCGCCCGGTTCACCGGGCCGATGCCTTGCGCATACACGAATGTCGGTTTGCCACGCATTCGGGCGAGCTCCATGACCCCAAGATAATACGGAATCGAGCCCAATCCCGTTGCATCCTGCAGCAAGCTTCCGCCTCCGCTGATCAATCCGTCGCTCTCTCCCAGAGCCTTGCGAAGCTCTCCGAGCTTCATCCGGGGAACCGCGCGAACGCCGTATTGCTTCTCGGTCCATGCCGGATCCCCGGACAGCACGATCGGCTCCACTTCGATTCCCGCCTGCGTCGCTTCCTTCTCCAGTGCGGTGAGAATGCTCAGCAGCACAGCCTCGTCCCCGCTATTGCGGAACCCGTAGTAGCCGGACAGAACGAGTTTATACCTGCCGTCTTTCTTTGCCTTCATTATGTCACGCACCGCCCGTTCTTACATTAAAATAAGCTGAAATCCCAGCAAGAACCTGCCAGAGCCATTCCCAACCTGTCAGGATTGCGGACCGAAGTGCCGCCTATCCAAGCATAGAGCGAAAATGCACCTAATTCGTCTCTCGAAGAAATAATGGGCCTGATCAAGTGCATATCTGCACCTAATCCCACCCTTCCGCCATTCGACGGCCTCAACGAAGTGCATTTTCGCGCTTATCTTCATCCTAAGCTTAGAATTGACCAAACTTAAATGAATGCTGTAGCAAAAGAGGCCTACGGAGCCAACGCTTAAGCAGCTTAGCGGCTTTCGTGCATTGGCATCCTTACAAGCCCTCTATCTCCTTCGCAGCTCTTACAAACTGCGAGCCTTAACCCGATAGCTCCGCCAGATCTTCTCCGCCAGCTGCCAGACGGCGATGGCGATAAGGCCGAGCACCAGGCCGATTCCGAGGCCGAGCAGATCGCGCGTAGCCGACAGGTAGATAGGCGTGTGAAGATGTGCGAAGGTGTCCACCATGGACAGCTGGCCGAGCGTTGCGGCGACGAGGAACACGATGCCCCAACGGTACTTCAGCGCCAGGAAGAGACCCAGGATAAGCAGCGGGTGGCCGAGCAGGAATTCCTTCGTGCGCGGACGAACGCCGAACGTGCTCTCCAGGAACGAGCGGAATTGGAGCTCCAAGCCCGAGGCTTCTCCGCTGTTGCCCGTACGGGACAGGTAGTACATGCCCATCGCGCCTACAATGGCGATCAGGACGACCCAGAGAACCGTAATCGGCTGCTTCATGAGATTTTTGAAATTGCTCATAACCGTTCCGCCATAGCCATACAGCACCGCGTAGAGCGCGACGAGCGCGATCGGCGCCAAGTGAAGCAGGCTAACCCCGCGGAACTGCTCAAGCACGAGGTTATACGTAATTTTGTTGAGAATCGCGATCACGAACGGAACCGCCACGACCGACAGGACGGCCGTTCTTATGAACAAGACGATAGCGGCGCCCAGGCGGCTCCATGCCGTACGCGGCAAAGCATCCTTGCGGTCGTGCTTGGAGCGCAGCCACCGGAGCAGCAGCACAAGCGACGCCGTCGGGGCTGCGATCGCCGTGAACAGAGCGAGCGCCTGATTGAGCAAGGAGGAGTCCAGAACGAACACCCCTGCGCCTCCGATCGCTCCGATCACCGTCACGAGCGTCAGCAGACTCGGCACATACAAGCCGATGGTCACGGCGATCAGCGCGACGGCGCCGAAGATGGCGAACGCCTTCCACAGCTTCTCCGGCGACGGGTGGTGAATCGTGAACGAATGGGCTTGTCCGACCTCGAACCCGAAGTCCGTAATAAGCTCGGTCGCTCCCTTGGTTCCTTCCTCTTCGTCTCCGGCGACCGTCTTCACGACCGTATCGATAGAATTCGTTACTTGGCCCTTGGATGCGTCCTTCGACGCGCTTGCATTAAGGAAGATTAATCGAAGGTTGCGGTCCTTGACCGCCAGCAGAATGCGATCCGCCAGCGTCTCCGGCTTGCCGACGTTCATCTCTCCCTCGGAGATCGAATGAACGCGCATGACGTTATAATCAAGCAGACTGGCCAGGGTACCCAGGCCCTTCTGCGGGATCTTCAGGTTCTCGATGGCGCCGATCCCGATTCCCGCGTCTTTAAGATGAGCGGCGAACTTATCCAGGCTGCCCTCGTCCGCTTGGTCCGTGACACCGGTCACGGAATCGCCGTCGAAGATAATCGTCTTGACGCCGAGAGCCTTGAATTGCTCGATCTCGGCAGCGATCAACTCATCGTTGTAAGGCGATACCCGGTCCGACAGGCGCGGAACGATGAGGAAGCCCTCGTCCTTCAGCTTCTGCATCGCGAGCGGATTGGGAGGCAGAGGACGCATGACCGCATCGTCCGGCCCAATACCGAGCAGCAAACCATCTCTGCCCCCGGCGGACCAGCTCTCCATCTTCACTCCGTACCGATTGAACGCCTCCTCGATCATCGGACGCAGAACGGATACGTGATCGGGGTTATTGAACAGAAGGTACGTGCGATTGTCGCCCGTCGCAGGAAGCTTGCCTTCGAGAAGAGCGGCGTTCTGGGCATTGTAGACCGTGACTTCCTTCTCCCAGCTCAGCTCTTCCAGGCTGCTCTCGTAGACGGCCATCGCGTTCACTCCGGCATCCTTGAGCACCTTAATCTGCTCGTTAACGAACGCCTGAGGGTTCGCCTGGGTCTGGGAGATCTGAACGATATCCCGGTAGTCCATCACGAATTCCACTTTCTTCGATGAGGCTTCCGTCTGAATTCGCGTATAAGCGAACGGCAGGGAGCCTAGCAGTCCGATCAGGACCACCCACCACAACACCTTCGCCAACCGGCGATTGCTTTTCTCCATCCATTGGGGCACGTCAGTCACTCCTCTTATTCAATGCAAGCGATAAGTCATTGCGAATAGTGTGCGCATCTCAGAAACTGCCATGTATAGATTCGAAAATAGGTCAAAACAAGACAGGATTCGAGCGCATGCGAACGCGGCAAACCGCCAACCTGTGGGGATGACGGTTTGCTCCTTGCTATGTTAGCTTAATGAGTCGACGCGAGCCATGACGGCCGACACCAGGTTGGAGATGCCTTCCGACGCCTCCGTCAGGCTTGCTTTGCGAACCGCGAAGTAAACCTTGATCTTCGGCTCCGTGCCGGATGGGCGCAGGCAGAACCAGGATCCGTCGTCCAGCAGGAACTTCAGCACGTTCTCCGGAGGGAACCCGTCCAGGCCGCCGGAATAATCCAGCACCTTCGTTACTTTCACGCCTGCCACTTCGGCCGGCGGGTTGCCGCGCCAATCGTTCATGATGCCCGCGATCTTCTCGACCCCGTCCTTGCCCTTGAGAGTACGGGACTCCAGCTTCTCCAGGTAAGTTCCGAATTGCGCGTAGAGCTCCAGCAGAACGTCGTACAGCGTCTTGCCCTGCGACTTGAAGTAGGCGGCCGCTTCGCAGATCAAGAGTGCGGCGACGATCGCGTCCTTATCGCGGGCATACGTGCCGGTCAGGTAGCCGTAGCTCTCTTCGTAGCCGAACAGGAACCGATGGCTGCCCGTCTTCTCGAACTCGGTCATCTTCTCGCCGATGTACTTGAAGCCCGTCAGCGTGTTCATGACCTCGCAGCCGTAAGAGCGGGCGATATCCGCGCCCATCTCGCTGGTCACGATCGTCTTGATGACGGCTCCGTTCGCCGGAAGCTTGCCTTTCGCCTTCAAGCTGGAGAGCAGATAGTACACCATGATCGCTCCCGATTGGTTGCCGGACAGGACGACGTATTCGCCCTTGTCGTTCTTCACGACGGCGCCCATCCGGTCGGCGTCCGGGTCGGTGCCGACGATGATGTCCGCCGAGATCTTGTCCGCGAGCGACATCGCCAGCGTGAAAGCCTCGTGCTCCTCCGGATTCGGAGACTTCACCGTCGGGAACATGCCGTCCGGCTTCTCCTGCTCCGGAACGATATGGACCTGGGTGAAGCCAGCCTTCTCCAGAACCTGTCTGACCGGAAGGTTGCCCGTTCCGTGCAGCGGCGTATAGACGACCTTGATCGCTTCTCCCGCTCCGGCGCGAAGAGCTTCGGGGTTCACCGTCTGGGCTACGACGGCATCCGCGAACTTCTCGTCCGCCGCCTCGTCCAGCCAGACGAGCAGTCCCTTCGCCTCCGCTTCTTCTTGCGTAAGACGCTTCACTTCATCGAACGACTCGACCGCCCGGATCGAAGCGATCACCTTCTCGGCGTCGTCCGGAACGAGCTGGCCGCCATCGGAGCCATAGACCTTGTAGCCGTTGTACTCCGGAGGATTATGGCTGGCGGTGATGACGATGCCGCCCGCCGCCTTCAAGTCGCGAACGGAGAACGACAGCTGCGGAGTCGGGCGAAGCGAACGGAACAGGTAGGTCTTGATTCCGTTAGCCGCGAGCACGCAGGCCGATTCGAGAGCATAAACGTCCGAGTTGCGCCGAGAATCGTGCGCGATCACGACCGAAGGGGCGGATGAGCCTTGAAGCAGGTAAGCGGCGAAGCCTTGCGTCGCCTTGCCGATCACATACCGGTTCATCCGATTCGTCCCTGCGCCCATCACGCCGCGGAGACCGCCTGTTCCGAATTCAAGTTCGCGATAGAAACGATCCTCGATCTCATTAGGCTGCTCGGCAATGCCTCGCAGCTCCTCCTTCGTCTTCGGGTCGATGTTCGGATCGTCCAACCATGCTTGATAAACTTTGTAGGAAGCCGTCTCGTTCGCCACTCGCACTCATCCTCTCTACTTATCCTATTTTTTCTCTCTAGTGTAGTCTCTCTTAGTTCTCTCCGGTAAGGAAGGTACTTCCGGCTTAACTTCCTAGCCCTCTCAGCCGTATTCCAGGCTAGGCGATCAGCCCTTCGTCGGGTCCGTCAGGGCGAACATAAGCTGGCCTTCGGCAACGACGCGGTCCCCGACCTTCGCTGTCGCCTGGCCCTTGCCGATCGGTCCCTTGAGACGGACGATCTCCACCTCGAGAGTCAACGTGTCGCCAGGGACGACCTGGCCGCGCCAGCGGAATTCATCCACTCCCGCGAAGAGACCGATCTTGCCCTTGTTCTCCTCGACGCCCAAGATAGCCGTAGCGCCAACCTGCGCCAAGGCCTCCAGAATCAGAACTCCCGGCATGACGGGGAAGCCCGGGAAGTGGCCGACGAAGTGCGGCTCGTTCATCGTGACGTTCTTCAAGCCGACTGCCCGCTTGCCCGGCTCCAGCTCAAGAATCCGGTCAACCAACAGGAACGGCGGACGGTGCGGGATAATTTCCATAATTTGCTCAATATTTAGCATGAATATGCTCCTCTCTATTAGGATCGCAGCCGGCTCCATCGCATAAGCCTGCCGATCCGTGCCCATACTAGTAGTAACCCTTTGGCGAAACTGCAGTCGCTAAGGTTAAGATAAGATGGTTCGCCGCCGAGCGGTGCCATGGCCTCTGCCGGCGGCGGGCTCTTACCTGAATCCTCTATCCCCTCGAATCTTAAGTTGCCCGATTCAGATGACGGAATTTCATCAGATAGACCCCCGACGTGACGAAGGACATCGCAATCGCAATCCAGATAATCTCCACTCCCCCAGGAACCTCAAGGAAGAGAAAGACAATAGCCAGATAGTATACGAAGGTCGTCAGCTTGCCATAGACGTTCGCCGGGACGGTTCTCCTGCCGCGGAAATGAAAAATCGCCGCGCTGACGATCATCCCTACCTCCCGAAAAGCCATCGTGGCGGCGGCGGACCAAGGAATCTCTCCCCCGATCACGAGCGCAACGACGACGGAGAGCATCATAAGCTTGTCCGCCAGCGGATCAAGCATGATTCCGGTCTGGGTGATCTGTCCGCTTCGGCGAGCGATGTAGCCATCCAGCAAGTCGGTCAGACCTGCCAGAAGGACAATCAACAAGGCGATCACGGCATGGTCGTTAAAATATAACGTCAAGAACAAAGGGATCATCACGAACCGGGATATGGTCAGCATATTAGGCACGTTCATTTCCCGAATTCCCCCTCTACAATAACTCCACATATTATACCTTGAGCCAAGCCCGACGGCAAAAAGAAAGCTCCCCTGAATGTCGGAGAGCCTGTTGATGTGCCAAGCTTTGCGACAACAAGACAAGCAAAAACGCCTACTGCGTCCTTAGGACGCGGAAGCAGCTTTGCGGAGGTTATTCAGAAAGGAATAAGCGCGAGACCTATAAATTCTGAATAACGCCGTAAGTCCGTCTTAGTTGCCATTTGCGAATACAAGGTCGTACATATGCTTCCACGTGTTCACGTCGAACGCTTCGGACAGCTCCCGGTCTCCAAGAACCGTATAGCCCAGCGCAAGGCCTACGCCAAGCGCAACCACGCAGAGCACGGGAATAATCAACACTTTAATGCTCGTCCCAATGATCTGTCCAAAGAGGTGCAAGGCCGATCTCTTCTTCTTGACAGCAGGACGGTTAGACGCTGTCACGATATTCCCTCCCATCATCCGCGCAATTCAGTCGCCATCTGCATCATCTGATCTGCTGAGGATAGGGCGCGCGCATTCAATTGATACGCTCTCTGGACGGTCACGAGATCCGCCATCTCATCGGCCAAGCTCACGTTGGAGGACTCCAGCGAGCCTTGCCGCACGGCAATTCCGCCCGCTTGCTCCGGATTCGCTTGAACCGCTTGAACGACGTCGTTGACGTTTATGTTAGCCGGCACTCCGTACATGTTGTCCGCGACCGCTTGCAGAAGCTCCGGATTCATTACTTCAACCAGCTTCAAGGAGCCGAGCTCAAGCGTATCCGTATTATCCGCATTCGTCGCCGTCAGGGCGCCGTCTGCCGCAATGTTAAGCTTATAACCGTTCGGTACCGTAACGAAGGAATCCGTGCCGTTGTCCGTCGCCACGACCGGATAGCCCGAGTCGGTGAGAAGGATGCGGCTGCCGTCTTGCAGAGGCATCAGCTGGAACGATCCTTGGCGGGTAAACGCCCGCTCGCTGTCGATCGCCGTTCCGGCGCGAACCTCGAACAAGGCGTTGCCTTCGATCGCGACGTCCGTCTCCAAGCCGGTCTGCTTAAGAGGTCCCTGCGTCATATCCAGTGTCTGGCCGACGACTCGGGCTCCCCAACCCAGCGTGTATCCGAGAGGAGAACGACGGCCATCCTGGCGGAAGCTCTCTTCTTGAGGCTGAATGCTGGTCAGGATATCGTGGAAAACAGCGCTTTTGCGCTTGTACCCGTCCGTATTGATGTTGGCGATATTATCGGCCAGAATGTCGAGCTTCTGTTGCATAGCGCCCATGGATGCCGCAGCGCTGATCATGGAGTTGTTCATGCATCGCTCTCCTTATTCGCTAAGATAGAAACGCGCCGTTACACCTTGCCGACGTCGTTGACCGCCTTGCTCAGGCTGCTGTCATAGAACTTCACGACCTGCTGGTTCGCCGAATAGGCGCGGAGCGCCGCCATCAAATCGACCGCCGATTGAGCCGAATCGACATTGGAGCGTTCGAGGAAGCCTTGGCGGATCGATACCCGGTCGCCCGCTTGCACCTGCTGGAGTCCGTTAGGCTGTCCGGCGTATCGGAATACCCCGTTGCCTTCCTGAATCATCTGGTTCGGGTCGCTCACCTTCGACAACATGAGCTGCTGGTTAAGCGGCTGATTGGTCGTCCGGTCGTACAGCGTGCCGTCCGAGGACACCGTTACGTTCTCCCAGCTGCCTTGAACGTTGATCGGCTGGCCGTTCGTGCCGAGCACGGCCATTCCCTCGGAGGTGACGAGCGTGCCGTCCTCCTTGGTCTGGAAGCTGCCGTCGCGGGTATAGCGAACCTGCCCGTCGGCCGTCTGAACCGTGAAGAAGGCTTGAGGCTGGTAGGTCACGTTGCCTTGAGCGTCCACGTACTTCCCGGAAGCGTCGAACGAGGCTCCGTCGACCAGAATGTCGGAGATAAGGGCCATGTCCTGAGAACGATCCGTTTCCATCATATCGCCCTGAAGCATGGCGATCAAATTCTCTTCGGCGAACACGCCCGTATTGAGCTTGCCGATCGAGCCGCTTGCCGAGGAATCCTGTCCCCCCATCGCCGCGATCAGCATCTCGGGAAAGGCGCGGTTCACGGAGCTTGTCCCCTTGTAGCCGGGGGTGTTGAGGTTGGCGATGTTGTTCGTCACCGTATCATGGCGGCGTTGCTGCGCAATCATCCCCGATGTGGCCGTGTACAGTCCCCTAAGCATATAATCCCTCCTAGCTCATTTTGCGTGTCATTTTGTCCAGATGGTCAAGCATGATTCCCGTTCCTTTAACCACGCAATGCATCGGATCTTCCGCAATCAGCACGGGCACCTTGAGCTCGTCCGCCAGCAGAGCGTCCAAGCCGTCCAATAGGGCCCCGCCTCCCGTCAGAATGACACCTCTATCAATTATATCGGCAGAAAGTTCCGGAGGTGTACGTTCCAGCACGGATTTAGCCGAAGACACGATGGAGGACACCGGCTCCCATAGCGCTTCCCGAATCTCGTCGGAATAGATCGTTACGGTGAGCGGCAAGCCCGACACCATGTCCCGGCCGCGAATATCCATCTCTTCTCGTCTGCCCCCGCTGTAGACGGTTCCGATCTTGATCTTGATGTCCTCGCTCGTTCTCTCGCCGATCAGAAGCTTATATTTATTCTTTATGTACTTCATTATCGCCGCGTCGAACTTGTCCCCCGCGACTTTAAGAGAAGAGGCGGTTACGACGTCGCCCATCGACAGAACGGCAACATCCGTCGTACCTCCGCCAATATCGACAACCATATTCCCGCTGGGCTGGAAGATATCCATCCCGGCTCCGATCGCGGCCGCCTTCGGCTCTTCTTCTAGGAAGACTTCCTTGGCGCCGCTTCTCTCCGCGGCTTCGCGAATGGCTTTCTGCTCGACAGACGTAATATTGGTAGGCGCGCAGATCAGAATGCGCGGACGGCTATACCAGTTCCGTCCTCCGACTCGCCCGATGAATGCCTTCAGCATCATGTCCGTAACTTCGAAATCCGCGATCACGCCGTCTTTGAGCGGACGGATCGCAACGATGTTGCCCGGGGTACGCCCCACCATGCGGCGAGCGTCTTCGCCAACCGCCAATACTCGGCGCGTATCATTCTCAATCGCAACGACGGATGGTTCGTCGAGCACGACTCCCTTGCCTTTCACATGAATGGACACGTTGGCGGTGCCCAGGTCGATTCCGATGTCTTTACTGAACATGTTCTAAGAATCCTCCACGGCGCTGTAATATCGTAATAGTACCAAATTCGCCGCAAGAAGAGAAAATCCTTTTTTTGTCGAAGAGAATATTAGTCCTTAAGCCTTCCCCGCCGTCAATACTTCGCGTTTCTTGACGGTTGTCTTCTTGTACTTGATCTTGGTCGCCTCTCCTCCCCTCAGATGGCGTATGGATTTATGGTACTCGAGAATGTGTTTGACCTGATCCGCCAGGTCCGGATTGATCTCCGGCAATCTCTCTGTCAGGTCTTTATGCACCGTGCTCTTGGAGACGCCGAATTCCTTGGCGATCGTCCGTACCGTGTTGCGCGTCTCTACGATGCACCGGCCGATCTTGATGGTGCGTTCTTTGATGTAATCGTGCACGCTCCCGCCTCCCTGCTCGATTAGATTGGTACAGTATATGAGGGGCGCGGTCACTTATTCTTTGTTCCGAGGGCTGACAAGCCCGGAATGTGGGTCAAACGTCCAGCGGGAGGTGCCTAAAGACCCAATTCGCCGGTACGCCGAAGCTTGCGGACAACAAAAAGGACAGGGTTGCCCCTGTCCTTTCAGTAAGATTGACGTCCTGATCTAATGCGAATCATACTCCCGGCAGTTGTGCCGGTTCAGCCTAGATGCCCTGCACCAGCCGAAGAATCGCCAGCTGGTGATTCTGGTTCAAGTCGACGGTGTACGGCTGGGCGATCGGATCGCCGTTCGCTTCGCGGATCATCCGAAGGACGGGACGATGCGCCAGCCGGTTCCCCGTCTGTTCCACGATGCCGATCTGGCCGTTGTTCAGTTCGACGACCGAAGAGACCGGGAAGATGACGATATGCTTCAAGAACATCTGAACGATGTTCGCTCCGAAGTCGTGATTGCTCGCCGCGAACAAATATTCCATCGCCTCGTTGCTCGGATACGGATCGCGGTAATGCCGCTTCGAGAGCAAGGCGTCGTAGATGTCCGCGAGTCCGATCAACTGAGCCAGCTCCGGAATGTCCTTGCCCTTAAAGGACAACGGATAACCGTGGCCGCCGAATTTCTCGTGATGCAGCAGCGCCGCCCGCGCCGCTTGCTGCGGAACTCCTTTGATCTCCGACAGCACCTTGTAGCCCAGCCGGGTGTGCTCGCGAACCTTCTCCAATTCCGCTTCGGTCAGCTTGCGATTCGCTTTGATGAGCTCTGCGGGAAGCCGAGTCATGCCGACGTCGAACAGCAGGGAGCCGATCGTCAGTTCATCCAGCTTCGACTTGTCGTACCCGTTCACGTCGCCCAGCACATTCGAGAGAAGGGAGACTTGCAGGGAATGCTGGAACAGCTGGGGATCGCTCTGCAGGATGACGCTCAGTTCATCGGCGAGCGCCTTCTCGCTCAGCACGGAGAGGACGCGTTCCCGGAAGTCCCGGCGGAATCTCGCCGTCTCCAGGAACGGAAGCGACATCCGGGAGAACGTCAGATCCGACTCGACGAAGCGGCGGATGTTCTCCCCCGTCTTGCGCAGAGCCTCTTCGTTGCTCTTCATCTCCGCGATGGCTTGCGCCAGGGTCTCCGAAGAGGAATCCTCCGTCTCTTTCCTGCTTCGCCCGGCAGCCAAGAGATTCTCCCTCGCGAGTCGATCTCCCGCGTCTCTCACTGCCACTCTCTTGAAGCCCAGGGTTCGAAGCCTGTGAATATAATAGTCCGTCAGCACCGTTCCTTCTTCCAGCATGACCATGCCGGTCTTGGACAGAAGCGTCTTGTTCACGACGTCTCCCGGGCGCAAGTCGTCTATATGGATCTCTCTCATCGCGCGAGTCTCCCCTCTGCCGAGCAGCCTGCCAATCGTCCTTTTTACACGGTCCTATCGTACCATATTCCGACATTATTTGGTTGATAGAATTACAAAATGTATACTCCGGAACCAAAGAAAAGAAGCCCCCGGCTCATTGCCGGAGGCTTCTTTTCCAAGCGCTTCTTATTGCGCCTTCACCAGGGAATTCGGATCGATAGATTGGCCGTTGCTAAGAGCTTCGAAGTGAAGGTGAATTCCTTCGTCCTTCTCCATCTCGCTGCGGTCGGCCATCGCGATCACATCGCCTTGCTTCACTTCGTCGCCTACTTGGACCTTCAGGTCGGTCAGGCTTTGATAGACGGTCTTCAGACCGCTTGCATGCTCGATCTGAACTTCATAGCCGTTGATCGGGCTCTTCTCGGCTACCGTGACCTTGCCGCTCAGGGCTGCCAGAACTTCGAACGTCTTGCCGTCCTTGCGCGCATAGTCCAGGCCGCTATGTGCCGTGAACTGGTTGTCGTACTCGACGACGGCCGCTTGGCGTTCCTCGGCGGAGCCGTTCTCGTTGTAGTAAGGCAGCTTGACGACCATGTCCTTGGAATCCTGGTACGGCAGCTTGAGAGATTCTCCCGGCACGGCAGCTTCCACGGATTCCTGGCTGTTCGTTGCGCCCGCTTCTTCGCTTCCGATGCTCGGCTGTCCCGAAACCGGCTTTTGCGGATCTTCTTTTCCGCCGGCGCCGTTCAGCCAGAGAATCGTTACGATGATTGCGGCGGCGGCCATGTAGACAGCTGGGAAAACCCAACGCTTGCTGAACAATCTCTTAAGCCCCGACGACTGTGGTTGCGGCGCTCCCGCGTTTGGCTTGGAGGCCTCTTCGAGTTTACGAGTGTTTTTGTTTTGGTCACTCATTGTTTATCACCTCAGTAAGCAAGTGTTGCCAGGTGATAGACTTTTATACGTGCGGGTTGCAAGATTTCTATTCTTATAGCGGTAGTTTCCTCAGCCACTCCGACGCGCCTGCCAGTTGAACGCCCTTGTAATAGTATTTGATAATCTCCTCGGCGCCCTTCCCTTGCTTGGCCATTCCTTCGGCTCCCCACTGGCTCATGCCGACCCCATGGCCGCTTCCGTACGTCGTGACGTGCACTCCCTGCTTGTCCTGCTTAAGAGAGAAAGCCGCGGAGCGAAGGCCTAGCTTCTCCCTTGCCTCTTCTCCGCTCACTCGTTCGTCTCCTACGAGAAGATCCTTGACTCTCCCTCCGGTCGTCCAATCCAGAATGCGGACGAGAGACTTGCCCGAGGGATTCGCCGCCGCTTCTACGGAACCGACTCCCATTTTCTTATAGAATTCGGTCAAGCCGAGCGTGCTCTTCACCTCCCAATTGCTCGCCTCCGTGCGGTCCCAAGGACTGTCTACCGAGCGGAGATAGGGAAGCTTCATCGGGAACACCTCTTCGGAATTCTCCGTATGCCCGTTGCTAGATGCGAAAAAGAGAGCTTGGATCGGTTCCCCTTCATAGACGATGATTCTTCCCTTCGTTCGTTCGACCGCCCGATCTACCTTGCTCCAGCCCTCCCGGTCGGACTCCTTGAGCTCGGCCATCTCCTTCAGCGATTTGTACACTTGATGGGTAACCGTATCCGTGACGTCCGCCTCGCTGGCGGTTCCCGTCTCCGGAATGCCGGTGCGGTCTTCCAGCACCAAGCGGCGAACGATATAGGTTCGAGCGGCGAGGGCTTGAGCCTCCATCGCAGCCGGTTCGAATGCGAGCGGCAGCTCGGCAGCGACCACTCCGCGCACGTATTGCTCCAGGGTGACGGTCTCCACTTCTCGCTTATCGGCCAGGTAGACCTTGATTTTCAAGCGATCGAGCAGGGCCATAGCATCTTTGGAAACTTTGGAGCTCTCGGTATTATTGGAGCCTGCGGTTCCGCCCGCTGCAGTTGCGGGTGCCTTCGAACGGCCGGTTTCTCTTCCGGATTCTCGAACCCCGGCCGCGGATGCGGCAACGACAGGCGGAGCTTCCGCAGCCCCCGTCAACGTCGATGGCGATTGCGCCCGGCGGACTTCCGGCAGTTCGGCGCCCCTATCCTTCCCAAGACGATAGCTTGTCTCATGGGAGAAAAGCCAGACGATCATCCCTACGCAGATGCCGACCGCAAAGGCCATCCAATCAACGCGCCGTTTTCCGCTCATAGATTCTCCTTTGGACCCGACGTTTCTCCCATTCTATGTCCCCCCGGCAATTGCTAGAACCGATAGCCTGGAAGAGCGCGGCGGAACGCCGCTGACCTTATACCAGTCGGCTTCTCGCATTCTGATTGCGCCGGAAGACATTAGATCTCCTCTCCCATTCGCATTTGGCGGGGTGTTAGTCGATTTTTTCGATTATCAACTTAAAAAGCCCCTCCCTATCGCAGCCGCCATCAGGCAGCCGCTTCTAGAGAAGAGCCCGTTCCAATTGTTAGATGATAGGAATAAGGTCGGATCAGAGAGTGGGCAATCGCGAATCACCGACGCCGTTAGGCCAAGGTCGGTTGAATGCGGATCTTGCCGATATCAGCCGCAGCGGTTTGACCTTTGATCTCTTCCAGAATCTTCGAAGGATGCCGGGATGCCCGTTCGGCTTCCGCCATCACTTCTTCCGGAGAAGGAGCGCGATAGATCTCGGCCCCAAGGCCGGCCAGCTTGCCGACGATATCCATGTACCCTCTGTCGATGTGATGGACGCCGGATACCTCCGTCGTTCCTTCGGCGACCAGGGCGGAGCAGATCAGAGCCGCTCCCGCGCGCAGATCGGTTGCGCATACTTGCGCGCCGACCAGCTTGGAGCTTCCCGTGACGATAGCCGTACGGCCGTCTACCTTGATCTGAGCTCCCATCTTGATGAGCTCGTCGACATGCATGAAGCGGTTCTCGAAGACCGTCTCCGTCACGATGCTCGTGCCTTCCGCTTGAAGCAGAAGCGCCATCATCTGGGCTTGCATGTCGGTCGGGAAGCCCGGATACGGCAGCGTCTTCACGTCGACAGCGCGAAGCGGATGAATCGCCCGAACGCGAATGCCGTTCTCGTCGCTCTGGACGTGAACGCCCATCTCTTCAAGCTTCGCCACGACAGGTCCGAGGTGATCGCGAATCGCGCCTTCGATGTAGACATCGCCGCCGGTCATGGCCGCCGCAACCATATAGGTGCCGGCTTCCACGCGGTCCGGGATGACGATATGCTCGACGCCCGAGAGCCGTTCGACTCCCTCGATCCGAATAATGCCGGTTCCGGCGCCGCGAACCTTGCCTCCCATCGCATTCAGGAAGTTGGCGAGATCCACGATCTCCGGTTCCTTGGCGGCATTCTCGATGATGGTCGTTCCTTCCGCCGTCGCGGCTGCCATCATGATGTTCTCGGTAGCGCCAACGCTTGCGATATCAAGATAAATACGAGCGCCGCGCAGCTTGCCCTCTACGCTCGCTTCGATGGAGCCTTGGCCGAAGCCGATATCGGCTCCCATGGCTTCGAAGCCTTTGAGATGCTGGTCGATCGGACGAGTTCCGATCGCGCAACCGCCCGGCAGGGAGATGCGAACCTTGCCCAGTCGGGCAAGCAATGGCCCCATCACGAGGAACGAGGCTCTCATTTTGCGAACGAGCTCATAAGGAGCATCGTAAGAGGACAGCTGGGACGCGTTCAGCCGAACGCTTCCGCCATCTTGGCCTGATTGCACTCCCAATGCCGACAGCACCTGTATAATGTTGTGAACATCGTCCAGGGCGGGAACGTCATGAATGACGCACGATCCCTGTTCCGCCAATAAAGATGCGGCAAGGATGGGCAGGACTGAATTTTTGGCGCCGTGTACGCGGACAGTCCCGTTTAGGGGACGGCCGCCGCGGACGATGATTTTGCTCATGGGTGTTCCCTCCGCGGGTATATAATCATTCCGAAAGCCGCTCAATAGGCTGAGATGCACTCCAGAAAACCCAAACTCCATCATAACACCGCGGTCACTTTTCACACAAGTGGCAACTTTTGTCGTTTTCAGGAGTTTTTCAGGAGATACTGCTCATCGAACGGACGCATTTACGCCATATTATCCAGTGTTATCTTTACGCTCTTTGGTTATGCGGTTGCGGCTCAATTGGAGCCGAACAGCCACTTGAGGGACGAAGTCCAGTCCCAATAATCGAGAACAAACGATGCAAGCTGGCGGCCGATCGCTATCGCCAGAATCAGCTTGAGCAATTGCGCTCCCGGGCTGAGCGGATGCTTCAGCAGCTTCTCCCAGCGAAGCTCCCGCAGCAGCACCCATGTCACCACGATGAGGCCCAAGGTGACGAACATGGAGAACAGCCCGTTCCAGCCTACCGATTGATAGATATTGTCATCGTTCATGAACGAACCTCCACCTCACTACAGCAGCTTAGCCATCAACGCGGCCCACTCGGCGCGCGTGATCGTCGCGTCGGGACGGAAGGTCCCGTCGCCATAGCCGGAGAGCCAGCCTTTGCGGACCATGGCATCGATCGCGGCCGCCGCTTGGTTGCTGGTCGGAACGTCCAGGAATCTCATCTGCGGAAGCCTTGATTGCGTCAAGCCCGCGGCATTCGCTACGAGCATGGCGGCCTCGCCTCTGGTCAGCGCGCGGCCGGGCTCCAGCCGAAGCGTTCCGAATCCGGAGAGCCAGCCCTTCGCTTCCGCTCTTGCGATGGAATCGTACGCCCAGTTGGACGCAGGAACGTCCGCGTACTTGGACTTCGCGGCCGTATTGGCGGGCTGGAAGGCTCGAACCGCGATGACGATCGCTTCCGAACGAGTCAATTGGCGATCCGGACGGAAGCTTCCATCCGCGTATCCGGCCATCCACCCCTTCTTGACGACAGCCGAGATGACCTGCTTCGCCCAATGCCCTTCCACGTCGTTGAAGGTCTGCGCGACAGCCTTGCCCTTCAGAGTCAATCCGTAATAAGAGCTCTGGATGGGGGCGTCGGCTTCGACCAAGACATAATAGGTCCCTGGAGGAAGCTGGCGGGTGCCGTCTATTCGAGTTTTGCCTCTTGCGTTGCTCCATCCCGTCAGTAGATTTACCCCTTTGTCGTACAGCTTCAAGGAGGCTTGCACATTGGACGGGATGTTCGTAAGCTGCAGGCTCACCGACTCCCGTTCGGAGATGGTGAACCGGTACCAGTCCTTATCGGCCGCTGTGGAGATAAGGCCTTGGGTCGAACCGTCCCCGTTCAGCTTCACGACGGTCGCCTTCAGCGGCGTGTCGTTCGGCTCATGGGGATCCACGTATGGAGTAATATATTCCAACTGCACGGTGTAGGTCCCGATCACCGGCTCCGGGTTCTCCGAGACGGCATTGCGCACTTGTATGTAGTATTTGCCCGAACTCGCATTCGTTAGCACAAGCTGCTCGCTTCGGCCGTCCCCGTAATCGTCTTTGGTCCAGGAACCTTCGCCCGAGGCTTGCTCGACGTGGATCGCGGGATCGATCCGAGTGGTGCTCGGCTCTACCGTGATCCGAAGCTTGCCGTCCTTAGGCAGGTTGATCTGTACCCAATCCTCGTCTCCCGCATGATCGAAATTCCCCGTCCAGCTCTGGGTTCGGGGGGAGAGCGTGAACGCCCGGAGCGGAGAGCCGTTCGGCTCCATGGCATCCGCCGACATGCCGAAGCGGCTCTCCAGCCGGTAGGCGAAGGAAGTGCCCTTGGCGGCCGCTCCGCCCTTGTTGGTCTTGAGATAATACCGTCCTTTGCTTACTTGCCACGTCAGCAGGTTCGTGCCGATCAGGAACGGAGAAATCTCGTCCGTCGAGGCTAATGACGACAACAGCAGGTTCGGCCGGAACGACGTCCTGCCGCTCGTCTCCCAGGAGACGGTCAGCTCGCCGTCATAGGGAACGTCGATCCAATAATAATCCCATTCGGCATCATACGACCATACGCCCATTACCTCGGCGCCGAGCGGGAAAGCGGACGCCGTCTGCCTGCTGTCGTCCGGCTCCCGCCAATCGATGTTGTCGTCGCTGGCCGCCGCCAAGTCCGCCCGGACGATTCCATAACCCGTCTGGGGATCCCAGCCCTTGGCGGCGACATCCTGCGCGGTTCGGCGAAGCGTATCGCGAATCTGCGCGGGCGTATATCCCGGCTTAGCTGCCTTAAGCAGCGCCGCCGCGCCCGCGACCTGAGGCGCTCCCATCGAAGTGCCCTCGATCGAGAGGGTACCGCCTCCCGGCTTGAACGTGCTGACTCTCCAAGGAGCGGCTAAGTCGATCTCGCTCCCGGGCGTCGATTCCGCCTGCGGCTTGGTGCCGGTCGTCCCTCCGACGCCTAGAACCGTCGGATAGGCCGCCGGGTATTGAATGGCCGCTTTCTTGCCGAAGTCGGCCGCGTCGTTGCCCCCGGCAGCGACTAGCAGCACTCCCGCCTGCTCCGCAAGCTCGACGACCTTCCGCATCTCCGGAGCGTCTCTTCTTAGCCCGAGCGAGAGCACCACGATGTCCGCCTTCTTGTCGATCGCGTACTGGATTCCTCTCACCAAGCTGATCTCGCTGCCCTCGCCCTTGTTGTTCAGAGCCTTGATCGGCATGATCTTCATCTTCCAGGACGAGCTTGCGGAGCTTGCCTCTGCCGCTTCCGCGATCTGAGCCAGAATTCCGGCCACCGCCGTCCCGTGACCGTTGTCGTCATCGGGAGGCTTGCGGCTGTCCAGCAGGTTGACGCCATCGGTTAGATACTTCGAGAGGACAGGATGATTTAAGTCCACCCCGGTATCCACGATCGCGATCGTTCCCGTCACATCCCTGTCAAGAGCGCGCCATGCCGCCGGAATTCCGATGACATTCAGGAAATCCGCCGACGCTTGCGAGCTGGCGCTCGCTTGCACGATCGCCATGCTCGCAGCCGCGACGGAGGTGTCCGAATCGACGATAGCGGTCGAGACGGCGGCCCCTGCCGGAAGCGGACGGGACGCCGGTCCTACTCCGGCGGCGAGGATGACGGCGCAAGCCGTGCTCAGAACAAGGATATAAGCTGGTCGCTTCATGGTCAAACCCTACCTTTGCACCCATGCTGGCTAAGACGCTTCCCGCACCTTCAGGCGTGCGGGAAGCTGGGCTGGGGGAGTGCGTCCTCTTCTCTCGGGCCTATTAAGCAAACAGCCGGAGAGAACGGAAGCCGGTACCTGCCGGCCGGAGCCGACCCGTTGCATTCGTTCCTTTTTCCCATACCACGCAGAGCCCATTCCGAATCATCAGTCCCATTGCGGATATGGCCTTCAGCGGTTCTTGCGGATGAAGAACAACAACCTTCTACCCTATTCTTTATACTATTTCTAGATTCGACACGTTCTTCCTTCCTATTTGCGCAAAAAGAGGACTTTCGTCACGCTAGCAATATTTTCCGCCATTTAGGATAGAACCAAAGAAGGAGCATTTGCCATTGCGAGAGGAAAATGAGCTGGAGGGAGAGGGGCTTCGCCGGCGGCCGGGAACACGTTCTCAGCGCCCTTGCCGAAACCGCGGAACGGCAAGCCCCATGGATGATTTATTACGGAGCGAGGAAATCCTTCGTAACCGAGAAGAGATCGTTGACCCATTCGAGGATCGGCTTCGGAAGCACGCCGAGCGCTACCGAAGCCAGTGCGCTAAGCCAAATCACGAAGCCGACGGCCGGAGGAACTCGAACCTGCTTCTCCGATTCGCCGCCTCTCATGTACATCTGGCGAATAAATTTGAAGTACACATAATAAGACGTCACGGTCGTCGCGAGCAGAATGGCGGCCAGCCAGATGACCTTATTCTGAACCGCGCCGAACAGAATGAACAGCTTGCCGAAGAAACCTCCGGTCACCGGCAAGCCAGCCAGGGAGCAGACCAGGACCGTCATCGCCCCCGCCGTCCACGGAGCCCGATGGTAGAGCCCCGCGAAAGCGGACAGCTCTTCGCTTCCCGATTCACGGGAGACCGCGGTCAGCACGGCGAACGCTCCGACGTTCATGAAGACGTAGGCAAGCAGATAGTAAAAGAATTCCGAGAACAAGGAGGAATGCAGGTTGGTTACGTCAAGCGTCAGCGGGATAAGCAGGATGCCTGCGTTCGCCACCCCCGACAACGCCAACAGCCGCTTCACGTTCTGCTGCCTCAGGGCCCCGACGGTTCCGACGATCATGGCGGCGGCCGCCAGCACGGCGAGCGCGAGGTAGAGATCGTCGCGAACCTGCGCGTTGTCCGAGACGGCGAACAAAGCGGAATTCATGAAGATGCGATACAGCATGGCGAACGCGGCGCCTTTCGCTACGACGCCCAGGAACGAAGTAACGGGGGTCGGGGCTCCTTGATAGACGTCCGGAGCCCAAGCGTGGAAAGGAGCAAGCGCCAGCTTCAAGGCGAACCCGACGATTATCAGGAAGAAAGCCGCGTATACCATGGCTTTGTAATCGCCGACGGCACCGCTCTGCAGCGCTTGCCCAATGTCGAATAGTCGGGTCGAACCCGTCACGCCGTACAGGAAGGACATCCCGTAGAGCACGAAGGCCGACGCCGTTCCGCCCGTCACCACGTACTTAAAAGCCGCTTCCCCCGACAGGCCGCTGCTCTTGCGGATGCCGACGAGAACATAGGAAGTGATGCTAAGCAGTTCCATTCCGACGAACAGGGTAATCAGGTCTCCGGAGGAGGCCATTACCATGGCGCCCAGGACGGCGGGCAGAACGAGATAATAGAATTCGCCCTTGATCGGGATCTCTTCCTTCTTCAGCGTCCCCAGGGATGCCAATACGATCAAAGCGGCCGCCCCCAGGAAAACCAGCTTGAGCAGGTTGCCGAAATCGTCCACGCGATAGCTTCCATCGAGCAGATTGTAGTAAGGATCACGCCCCGCCGAGTCCCAGACACCAAGATCATGAATGTGCCAGCCGACGAATACGCCGGCCGTCAACAAGCCGAGCACGGCGCCCCACCCGATCAGATCGCGGTTGATCCGCCCGGGGAGAACCAGATCCGCAATCGCCAGCACGAGGGTAAAAGCGGCCAGAACGATCTCGGGGGCCAGGTACCAGGTTTCGCTCCAAGTCAATGTCTGCATCTCTTTACCCCCCGTGCCCAGGCTGAAGTAGCTTGATCATGCCGTCGAAGCCGTGCGACATTATATCGGTCATAATCGATGGATATACCCCTATCAGAACGATTAGCGCCGTCAGCACGATCATCGGCAGCGCTTCGACGAAGCGAACTTCCCTTACCGCCGCGAAGCGGTCCGGCAGCCCTCCGTACGTCATCGAGAGCACGCTTCGAAGTACGTACACCGCCGCGAACAAGAGGCCGAGAACGCCGGCCGCCGTCAGCCACGGGTAGGCGTCGAACAAGCCCATGAACGACAGCAGCTCCCCGACGAAGCCCGACAGCCCCGGCAATCCGAGAGAAGCGAGCCCGGCCGTCAGCAGAATGCCCGAGGTGAACGGAAGCACCCTTGCCAGTCCGCCCAGCTCGTCGATCCGAGTCGTCTCCGTTCGCTCGTACAAGCTCCCGACGATCAAGAACAGCAGCGCGGAGATGAGCCCGTGCGAGACGCTCTGGAACACGGCTCCCTCGAGGCCCGTCTCGTTCAAGGAAGCGACCCCGAGCAGAACGATCCCCATGTGGCTGATGCTGGAGTAAGCGAGAACGAGCTTGAATTCCTTCTGCGCGCATGCCAGAATCGCTCCGTACAGGATATTGACGACGCCCAGCGTCGCCAGCACCGGCGCCCACGAATCCAATTGATCGGGGAACAGGAACGCCCCGAAGCGAATCAAGCCGTACGCACCCATCTTGAGAAGGATGCCGGAGTGAATCATGACGACCGGCGGAGCCGCTTCCGCATGCACCTTCAGCATCCAGGTGTGCAGAGGGAAAATCGGAAGCTTGATTCCGAAAGCGACGATCAAGAGGACGAATGCGGACCACTTCAAGGGATCCGACAAATGCATCGCGCTGTTCAGGTTAGCTGCCGCATTCGGATCGGACAGATTCGCGAACAGCACCTCATAGCTTCCGCTGAAGGTCAGCTGCATGCCCGTTGCCGAAGGCGCCGTGCTGAAGCCTGCCGTCGCGATCAGAATAAGGAACGCCAGCAGCATGAACGCCGAGCCGAGCCCGTTGTAGACGAGGAATCGATTCGCCGCCTGCTCCCTTCCGAAGTAGCCCCAGATTCCGATCAGGAAGAACATCGGAATGAGAGTCAGCTCGAAGAAGATGAAGAACAGAGTCAGATCCCGCGCGAGGAACACCCCGTACATCCCCGTCTGGAGCAGCAGGAAGAGGAAGTAATAGAGCTTCCTGCGTTTGCGGATGTGGACGGAGGCCAACGCGGCCATCGACGAGACGACTCCCGTCAGAAGCACGAGCGGGAGGGAGATTCCGTCGATGCCCATCCGATAGTCGAAGAGCAGCCGATAGGAGGTCACTCCGTTGTTGCTCAGCCCCGCGTCCATATTAAGCGGGATGGACAGCCAGGTCAGCTTCTCGGCGAAGGCTCCTCCGCCGACGGCGGGTTCATAGGAGATATAGAGCGCGATTGCCAGAAGCAGAGGAGCAAAGGTGAAGACGAGTGCGGTGAAGCGGATGATTCGGCTGCCGCCCTGCGGGAGAAACAGCGTAACCAATGCCCCGAGCAGAGGCAGGAAGGCGATAATCGATAAGATCGGAAGGTCCTCCAGCATCACCAGAACCTCCTTCCGGCGATGGCTAGAATCAGGATGACGGCGCCCAGCACCCCGTACAGCGCATACGCCTGAACCTGCCCGCTCTGCAGTCTTGTATTCAGCTTGCCGGCCGCTTGCACCGAGCTGCCGACCAATCGGACCGCTCCGTCGACGACTGCCTCGTCGAACCGGGACAGCCCGCGCCCTAGCTTCGCCAGTGGACGGACGAACGCCAGCTCATAGAGCTCGTCGACGTAATATTTACGCTCCAACAGGCGCGTGAGCCAAGGAAGCCTCTCCGCGACCGGGTTGCGGCCGGCGGACGTTCTTCCGTAGAATAGCCAGCCGAGATAGAGGCCGAGCAGCGATGCGCCGATCGAAGAGATCACGACCATGCTGCTGAACGAACCCTTCTCCTCTCCGTCGGTGAGCCAGGAGCCCAGCCACTCGTTCCACGGGGTCTCGACGAAGCCCGCGGCGACGGAGAAGACGGCAAGCACGAGAAGCGGCAGCGTCATGACGAGAGGCGATTCCTTCGCATGGGCATAGGCCCGCGCGTCTCCCCGAGCCTTCCCCATGAAGACGAGGAAGAACAACCTCGCCATGTAGAGCGCCGTGAAGAAGGCGGCCGCGAGACCGACCGCGAACAACCAAGGGCTGTCGTCCAGAGCGGCGGCCAGTACCGCATCCTTCGACCAGAAGCCCGCGAACGGCGGGATTCCGGACAGCGCGAGCGCCCCGATCCCGAAGGTCCATGCCGTTATCTTCATCCGGCGGCCCAGCCCGCCCATCTCGCGGATATCCTGCGTATGGACGGCATGGATGACGCTCCCGGCCGCGAGGAAAAGAAGCGCCTTGAAGAAGGCATGCGTGAACAGATGGAACATTCCCGCCGTCGTGGATCCCGCTCCCAGCGCCAGCATCATGTAGCCCAGCTGGCTGACCGTCGAATAAGCGAGGATTCGCTTGATATCGTTCTGGGCCAGCCCGACGGACGCGGCGAAGATCGCGGTGAACGCGCCGACGACCGCGACGGTCGTGAGCGCCGCATCCGATGCGGCGAAGATATCGAACGTCCGAACGACGAGATAGACGCCTGCCGCCACCATCGTCGCCGCATGGATCAGCGCGCTGATCGGCGTCGGGCCTTCCATCGCGTCCGGAAGCCACACGTGCAGCGGGAATTGCCCGGACTTGCCGACGGCTCCCAGGAAGATAAGAAGCGCGATTAAGGTAGTAAGAGAGGTCGAGATCAGCCCGCTCTGCGAGTGGAACACGTTGTAGAAGCTGGTGAAGTCGAGCTCATGGTTCGGCATGTTCCAGTACAGCAGCAGAATGGCGATCAGAAGGCCCAGGTCTCCGATCCGGGTGACGATAAACGCCTTCTTCGCTGCCGCTCTCGCTTCCGGCTTGCGGAACCAGAAGCCGATCAGGAGGAACGAGCACACCCCGACCAGCTCCCAGCATATGTACAGCGTCAATAGGTTGTCGGCCAGCACCAGCCCAAGCATTGAAGCGGTAAACAGGGCCACATAACCGAAGAAGACGGAGATCCTCTCGTCGTCCTTCATATAGCCGAGCGAGTAGATATTCACGAGCAAAGCCACAAGCGTCACGATGATCAGCATAAGGGCGGTAAGATTGGTCACTTCATAGCCTGCGTGCAGAACGATCGAGCCCGCTCTCAGCCATTCGATCCGGCCGGTATAATCCTCCGCCGAATCCCCGAGCCTCTCGATGGCGATCAGAAGCGAGAGCACGAAGGAGAGCAAGGAAGCGATCGTGGCGACCCATGCCCCGGTCGTTCGAAGCCCCCGCCCCATCGCCGTCAGGACGGCGAACGCGGCAAGCGGGAACAGCGGGGCGAACCAGGCATACTGCGAGAAAACGATATCCATGGCGCTACCTCCTGAGCTCATCGAATTCGTCTACGTTCACCGTAACCCGGCGGCGGTAAAGCGAGATGAGCACCGCGATCCCGACGGCGGCCTCCGCGGCCGCGACCGTCATCGTGAAGAGCGAGAACACTTGGCCTCTCAACGAGGCATTGATACCGTACTTCGAGAACGCGATGAGATTAAGATTGACCGCGTTCAGCATCAGCTCGATGGAGAGGAGCACGATCACCGCGTTCCTCTTCGTGATCACCCCGTACAGCCCGATGCAGAAAAGAACGGCGGCCAGCGTCAGATAGGATGACAGCATCGTCATGACGGCCCCCCCTCCTTTTCCTCCGGCTCCCGCTTCGCCAGCGCCACCGCTCCGATGAACGCGACGGTCAATAGCACGGAGACGAGCTCGAACGGTATCGCATACGCGGAATAGAGCAGCTTGCCGAGGCTCATCGTATTGTCTGCCGGAAGCTTATCCGCCGGCTCGGGGAACGACGCGCTGCGGATCGCGTAGAACAGGATGCCGAACAAGCAGATGCAGCCGACGGCGGCAAGCCCTTCCAGCAGCGGTCGCGTCCGTTCCTTCCCTTCGTCCTGATGCTTCGTCATCATGATTCCGAAGATCATCAGGATCGTGACGGCGCCGACGTAGATCAGCACCTGGACGAAAGCGACGAACTCCGCCTCCAGCAGCACATAGATGCCCGCCAGCGAGACGAAGGTGAAGGCGAGGGAAAGCGCCGTATGGACCACCTTCGTGAAGTTGATCGCGAGCACGGCGCCGACGATCGCGCATACCGCGAGAAGGAAGAAAGCGAAGAATTCTCCGTTGAATTCGATGTTAAAGTTGAACACGGCTTATTTGGCTCCCCCTCTCTGAGGAGCGCCTATGTTGTTGTTGTCCTCGCGGATATTCCGGTTATTGCCGTACAGCCAATCCCGATCCTTGAACAGATCGTCCCGGCTGTAGGCCGCCAGCTCGAAGTTGTTCGTCATGACGATGGCCTCGGTCGGACAGACCTCCGTGCACAGGTCGCACAGAATGCAGATCTCGAAGTTCAGGTCGAACGTATCGATGACCTTGCCCTTCTTCTCGGGGTCCGGATTCGGCTTCCCCGTTAACGTGATGCAGTCGGTCGGGCAGATGCGGGCGCACTGGTTGCACACGATGCACTTGTCCGGCTCGAAGTACTGGATGCCGCGGAACCGGTCCGGCATCTCGATCGGCACGTCCGGATACTTGAGTGTGACTTTCTTCGCCCCCATCGTCCGCAGCGTGACTCCCAGGCCTTTTACGATTCCCGTTCCTCTTATAGCCATCAGCCATCAGCCTCCCCTCTTAACCCCACCATTCAATGCCAAGCGCCGTTAGGAAAATATTCGCGATCGCCAGCGGAAGCAGCACCTTCCAGGCCATGCCCATGAGCTGGTCGACGCGGAGCCGCGGAAGCGTGGCCCGGATCCAGAACAAGAAGAAGACGATGAACGCGAACTTCAGCGCGAACCAGAGCAAGCCGGGAATAAAATCAAGCTGAGGAATCGGAGGATTCCAGCCGCCCAAGAACAGGATCGTGGCGAGACAGGCGATCGCGTACACGTAGATATATTCGGTGAGCATGAAGAAAGCGAAGCGGAAGCCGCTGTACTCCACGTGATAGCCGGCCACCAGCTCGGACTCGGCCTCCGGAAGGTCGAACGGCGTCCGGTTCAGCTCCGAGATCGCCGCAACGACGAAGACGGCGAAGCCGATGATCTGCGGGATGAAGTTCCAATGCCAGAAGTACCCTTCCTGGTGGATGACGATGTCCCTCAGGTTGAGGCTCTCCGTCATCATCGCGATGCCGACGACCGAGAGCACGAGCGGCACTTCGTAGCTGATCATCTGCGCCGCCGATCGCATGCCTCCGAGCAGGGCGTACTTGTTGTTCGACGACCATCCGCCGATGACGATGGCGATCGTGGTAATTCCGGAGAGAGCGACATAGTAGAGGAAGCCGACGTTAAGATCCGCGAATTGAAGGTTTAACCCGTAAGGAATGATGGCGAGCACGAGAAAAGAAGGCACGAACGCGAGGGCGGGCGCGAGGATGAACAGCGCTTTGTCCGCTTTGGCCGGAATCGTGTCCTCCTTGATCAGCAGCTTGGCGACGTCCGCCACCGTCTGAAGCAGGCCCAGCGGGCCCGTGCGGTTCGGTCCCCTGCGGTATTGCATCCAGCCGATGACCTTGCGTTCGAAGTAGATGGCGTAGGTGACGAAGACGATGACGACCGCCAGAACGGCGATGGCCCCGAGCAGATAGATGCCCGCAAGTCCCCAGGAAACCTGATCGTTCCAGAATTTCTGCATCAGCAGTCCACCTCTCCGAGCACGATATCGATGCCTCCGAGAATGGTCACGAGATTGGTCATGCTCTCCCCGACCAGCAGCTTGGGCAGGATCTGCAAGTTAACGAAGGAGGGACGCCGGAACTTAAGGCGGAACGGTTCGGCCTTGCCCTTGGAGACGATATAGCAGCCGATCTCTCCCCGAGGGGATTCGATCCGCACATAGATCTCGCCGCCCGGCGGCCGGATGACGCGCGGGACCTTGCCCATCGTCTCTCCGCCCTCCGGGAACTGCTCCAGCGCTTGCTCGAGAATGCGCAGGCTCTGCCGCATCTCCTCCATCCGGACGAGATAGCGGTCGTAGCAGTCGCCGTTCCGTCCGACCGGAACATCGAACTCGAAGCGGCTGTAGAGGCTGTAGGGCTCGTTCTTGCGGAGATCCCACTTCACCCCCGTCGAACGGAGATTGGCCCCGGACAAGCCGTAGTCGATCGCCGTCTGGGCGTCGTATGCCCCTACCCCCTTGATGCGGGAGAGGAGAATCTCGTTGCCGCTGGCCAGGTCGTCATACTCGGCCAGCTTGTCGTGCATGGAGCGAACGAACTCCTTGACCTTGGCGATCCACCCCTCCGGGGCATCCCACTTCACGCCGCCGACTCGCATGTAGTTGTACGTAAGCCTCGCTCCGCACAGCTCGTTGAACAGCTGCAGGATTCTCTCGCGATCGTTAAAGGCATAAAGAAACGGGCTTAACGCCCCGATATCCAGCAGATACGTGCCCCACCACACCATATGGCTGGCGACCCTCTGAAGCTCCATGACGATCAGCCTCAGGAATTCGGCCCTCTCCGGCACCTCGAGCCCCATCATTTTCTCGACGGCGTGCACGAGCACGTAATTGTTCGTCATCGCCGACACGTAGTCCATCCGGTCGGTGTACGGAATGATCTGCGTGAAGTTCAGGTCCTCGGCCAGCTTCTCCGTTCCGCGATGCAGATAGCCCATCACCGGAGTCGCTTCCTTGATGATCTCCCCGTCCAGCTTGACGATGATGCGGAAGACGCCATGGGTGCTCGGATGCTGGGGTCCTACGTTCAGCAACAGCTCCTCGGTCCGAATCATGAGACGTCACACCTCCGAATCCAGCGGCACATAGTCTTTGCGAAGCGGGTGGCCGACCCAGTCGTCCGGCATCATGATCCGTCTAAGATCGGGGTGGCCGGGAAAATCGATCCCGAGAAGGTCGTAGATCTCCCTCTCGTTCCAATTGGCGGTCTGCCAGACGGGAGTGACGGAAGGGACGCTGGGGCGTTCGCGGTCGGTGCGCACTTTCACCGCATAGACGTGTCCGCTGTCCATGCTGAGCAGGTGGTAAACCACCTCCATGTGCGTCTCCTGATCGACGCCCGATACGTTGCGCAGGTAGTTCGTATTCAGCTCCTGGTGGCTTCTGAACAGCTTTGCGGCCTCCAGCCAGCGCTCGTTCTTCACGACGAGCGTCGGAAGGTCATCGTTAAGCTCGTTAATCGCCGCTTCCTCGACGGCGTCCTCCGCGACCAACTCTCGCAGCAGCTGGACGGCTCGGTCGAGGCGCGGCTGATTCGGAGACGGAGGCGGCGGGGGCGCGGCTTCCGCCGTCTCTGCCGCCTCCGTGCCGGTGGACGGAGCTGCGGCAGCGCTCGGCTTCGCGGCTGCGAGCGCCGCGGCAGCCTTAGCGGCCTCGCGAGCCTCCAACGCGGCCTTGCGGCGAGCCGCCTTCTCCTCGTCCGTCTCCTTGCGGCGGACGGGCGCTTCCCCTTCTGCAGGGGCGGAGGCAGGCTTCTCCTCGGAGGCGGCGGGCTCCGCCGCAGGCGCTTCTGCTCTCGCTTGTTCGGGCGGCGTTTGACTCGCTTCTATGGCGGGCTCCTGCTCGCCCGCGCGCTTCTCCTCTTCGCTCATGAGCTCGTCACCCGCTTCCCGGTCCGCGCCTCGTAGCGGATTTTCTCCTGGAGCTTGTTAATGCCGTATATCAATGCCGCCGGGTTCGGCGGGCATCCCGGTATGTACACGTCGACCGGAACGATCTGATCCACGCCCTTGATCACGGAATACGATTTGATGTACGGCCCTCCCGCCGTCGCGCAGGAGCCCATCGCGATCACCCACTTCGGCTCCGGCATCTGGTCGTACAGCCTGCGGAGCAAGGGTCCCATCTTCTTCGTGACGGTTCCGGAGACGATCATGACGTCGGCCTGGCGCGGCGAGGTGCGGAACATCACCCCGAATCGGTCGAGATCGTAATGCGGGGCTCCCGCCGCCATCATCTCGATGGCGCAGCACGCCAGCCCGAAGGTTAACGGCCATAAGGAATTGCTGCGCACCCACCCCTTGAGCGTCTCGATGCTGCCGACGAACACGTTGCGCTCCAGCTCCCGCACATCCTCCGGCGAGATTCTCGCTAAATCGAATTCCATTGGAACACCTTCTTCCTCCAGGCATAGATGAGACCGATGAGCAGCAGACCGACGAAGACGACCATCTCGAACAGCGCAAAAAGGCCGAGCTGCTTATACGCAACGGCCCAAGGGTAGAGGAACACGGTCTCCACATCGAAGACGACGAACATCAAAGCATATAAATAGTATCTGACGTTAAAGCGAATCTGGCTGTCTCCGACCGGCTCGTTGCCGCTCTCGTAGGTCGTTTCCTTCTCCTCGTTCGGCTTGCTCGGACGCAGCAGCTTGCCGATCTGCAATACCACGATGGGGAATAGAATGCCAAGCGCAAGAAATACCGTGACAATCACATACTGATTCGCATACTTCTCCACATCATCGCCTCCGGCGAATTGGAATGAAGAGATTGCAGATACTGGTATTTTTACCTTCACAAATTATAACAAATGCGCCAAATTGCGTCCATCATAAAAGCGTTTACATCGTTCGACAGGAAACGTCCCGGAAGCCGCCATTCTGACGAAAAGAGCCCGCGCGCGTCTTCAACTTTCGAGACGTTCGCGGGCTTGCGACCTATCGCAGTTAAGCTAAGATTAGAGCAGCGGCGCTGCCTCAATATACAAGACGTAAGTCATATAGCGGCCTTCTTCGTTCCTAACCGTCACATAAGCGACAGTGAAGCTTTCTTGCAGCGGAATGGCATATTTGCCGTTTGCATTTCTTGCCTCCGCAAAGTAGTCGTCGAGTTCGTAGTCTTCATAATGAACGCTATCGATCGAAGCACCGTATTCCGATGGTGCAGCAGGGTCGATATAGGCGAATCCGTCGTTATCGCTATTCACGTAAGCAGACCATTCCAGGGTAGGCCCTTCAACGATCGATGGTGTCGCTTCTCCGTTCGTTACTTCGATCGAGTTGAGTCTTAAGTCTTCAGGAAGGCTATCGCCTACCCATATCATAAGATCGTACACGCCGCTCGGAGCGCTCGGATCCATCGCCGGATTATCCATCGTGATCGTCAACTCATTCCATCCCCGTTCGAGGTTGGCTTGGTAACCCTCAATAAACTCCAGTTGCGTTTCGCCCATCGTGATATGAATGCTCGGCTGGCTGCCTTCCGATCCTCGCCAATACTCGGAGAGTACAGGGTTAATAGTCAGCGTCGTTGTTGCATTTTCTTCGCCCGGCTCGATTGCGCTGTCTACTATCACCGCAGAAGAGAATTTATGATCGCCTGCCGGGTAGAAATCATAACTTACATGATCCGCGCCTTGTGCATAAATGGTTCTGAGTTCAGGAGTTCCGATATATACGGTGAACCTTAAATAATATCTCTTCGTCGCTTCTCCTTCCCCAATGCGATAATAGATCGAAGCATCGTTAGCGCCCGAGTGCCATTGTTGGCGGGACAGCGAGAGCGATCCGCTGCGGGTACTCGCATTCAGTACGAACGCTTCGCTCGCATCTACATCTTCAAAGGACACGCTATCGTCCAACGTAAAATTGACTTTGAAAGACTCGGGAGCTTCTTCGAAGTACAACTGATAAGACCGGTCGTCATCGTTTTCGCTGATATAGGAATCAGATAGATCCCAAGACACTTGCTCGCCATTAACCAGAGTGCTCCATTCCTTGACCCCAGTGAATAGACGCTTCACAAGAATCGTATACGTCTTCGTCGCCGAACCGTCCGTTACGGTGATCGTCACCTTCGTCATCGTTCGATCCGGAGACGGTTGGAAGGAAGCGCTGCCGCTGCCTTCTTGGACAACCCCGTCCACGGCTATCGTTACGGTTGCCGTCGCGGCCGCCGTCGGGTGCACCCCGATCTCGCCTCCGTAGTTCTCGCCTAAATTAACGCTATACGAGTAAACGTTCTTGCTGAAATTCGGGCTCAGTTGGATTCCGTCCCCCAACAGGGTCAGCCCGGTCAGCTTTCCTTTATCCGAATTCGACGACGAGGATTCGGATGGACCGGGAGAACTCGGCGGCGGCGTTCCGTTCAGGTTGGACTGGTTCGTCAGATAATCCTTCTTCTGCTGTTCGGTCATGCCGGCAAGCAGCTTCGCTTCGGCTTCTTTTCTCAGCCTTTCCGCTTCGGCTAGATTCTTCGCGTCTTGTTCCTTCTTCTGCTGTGCCAACAGCGCCAACTGCTTCTGCTGTTCCGCCAATTGCTGCTTTCTCTTCTCCGCTTCCTGCGCGGCCAGCATTTGCTCTTTTTTCTCAAGTTCCTCTTGCTTCTTCTTCTGCAGGTCCGTTAGAGTGAGTTCCTTGCTAGGCAGGTCAAGCTTCTTGCCTTGGGCCTGCTCGACCTGCTGAATTAGCGAATTCAGCTGCTCCTGCGTGATCGCATGATTTCCCAGCGCCTGCTGCAGCGCAGCCCCGATCAGATTGGTCAGGTTGTCTTCGACGACTTGGATGTCCGTTCCCAGGACAGGAGGGAGGTTCTGAGTTCCGTTCTTCAACTTATCGATAAATTGCTGGTTCTCTTCCTGGATCTTTCCGTAGCTGCGCAGAATCGCCTCGATCAGCTCCGGCGTCAGATGGGACGTGAGCGCAGGCAGGTTTACCATGGACACTTGATCGGGCAACTGACTGGATGGCGTATCCGGAGTGACGTTGATCTGGTTGGTCGGGTAGATCAGAACCGCTCCCGGATTCGGGAGGGTCGGAGTCCCTCCTATAGAAGGAGGCTGAGAAAGCGACGGTGCGCCCAGTTGGACAACCCCTGCGAAGACGGACGTATTGGTCGAGCCGGTGTTCGGATTGACGAGCACGAGGAAGTTCGTTCCGCGAACGCCCATAATCGCCGTCGGCGTCTCGACCTGGAACTGGTCGTCCTTGCTCTTGATCGACTTGACGTCCACCCAGGCGGAGCCCTTCAGCATGCTCACCTTCGTCACCGTGCTTCCGTTGCTGGAGAGCTTGGAGAACTTCAGCGTCGTGTTGGCGGCTGCCGTCATCGTATCGTCGGACGAAGTGCCGTTGGAGAACTGCAGCGTGGCCGAGGAGCTCGATCCCGTGAACAGGATATCCCCTTGATTCAGATTCAGCTTCTTGAACGCTTTGATCTTCTTGCTGCCGCCGGACTTCTGGACCTGCACGTCCCCGGAGAGCTGACTGATAATCGCCACCCGCGACGATTCGGCCGCCAGCGATTCCTTCCCGAGCACTCCGAGCAGCGGCAATGCGACGAGCAGGAAGGCCAGAGCTTGTATCGTTAACTTCCTAAGCATTCGGTGCCATCTCCTTCCTTATTGGAAAATAGGGCTGCGAAGAACGACGACGGACGAAGAGGAATCCCATGCGGTATCCAAGCCGGCTTGTTCCGCGAAGAATCGGACCGGCACGAATAATCTGCCTTCGAGGCTTCCCGGAGCTCCAGGCAGGTTGATAGCGGTCGTCCTACCATCCGAAGTCATCTCCACCTTCGAGATCCCTTCCCTAATCTCATAAACGATGCCGTCCTTCGAGAGCTTGGCCGTCTTTGTTCCGGCTTCATAGCTAACTTCATAACCAAGCGCTTCACCCAGGCTGCGAAGAGGCAGCAGCGTCATTCCATGTCTAGCGAACGCTGGAACATCCGACTTCACCAATTCGCCGTTCAGCAGAATCTGAATCGTCGCGTCCGGCTTGAACCCGGAAGGCGTGCCGTATTTCTCCAACACCCGTACCTTGTTTCCGCCTTCGTCCGCAATGGCCAGCCTTCCGTCCGAGAGGACGACGACATCCGTCGGGTGGTCGAAATGAGCGGCATACGCCACTCCGTCATTGGAGCCGAACTCGGTTCCCTCACCGGCCAGCGTACTCACCTTGCCGTCCTTCAGAAGACGGATCGCATGGTTTAGGCTGTCCGCGATAACAAGCGTTCCGTCCGGCGCGATAGCCAGTCCTTCCGGCGCGTCGAACTTCGCGGCCAGCGCCGTTCCATCCGAGTATCCCCCGTCCGCATACAGGCTGTCGCTCGCGTAGACGGGCTTCGAGCCGGCAACGGTCGTGACCGTTCCCGCCGCGAAGTCGACGTAGCGAATGACGTTGTTCCCGCGGTCGCTTACGTACAGATTCCCCTTCTTATCCAGGACAAGGCCGCTAGGTTCGTTGAACTTGGCCGAAGCGATCGGACCGTCCGAATAGTCTCCGCTCGTCTCGACGGCGCCTGGCAAGTACTGAACGACTCTCTCGGACGGAGCCGTCAGCGTCGTCACCGTCCCGTCCGCGGCGATCTTGCGGATTGCGTTGTTCAGGGTATCGGCGACATAAACGTCGCCGGAGGCATTGACGGCAACGTCCGATGGATAATAGAAGCGCGCGTCGCTTCCCTTCCCGTCCGCAGTGCCGATGAGCCCGTTGCCCGCCAGAGTCGTGACTTGTCCGCTTGCCGATATCTTGCGGATCGCGTTATTGGACGCGTCGGCCACGAAGATATTGCCGGTTGCATCGACGGTCAGCCCTGCCGGTTCGTTAAAGAAAGCATCCCGGATCGTCCCGTCGCTGTATGCGCCTACCGGCATTCCCGATTCGTCGTAGCTCAGGATCGAACCGCCGAAGGCGGAGACGGAGTCGGCGGTCAATGCGCGCAGCAGATGATTGCCGGTATCGGCGACGAGCAGACGCCCGTCCGGCAGCTCGGCGAGCGAACGCGGCCGGAACAGAGTCGCCTTCTGCAAGGCCCCATTGTCCGAACCCCATTCTGCTTGACCTGCCCAAGTATGTACTTCATAAAGTTTCGCGGAAGCCGTCCAACCGGTATCCGGAGCCGCGGATGCGCCTGCCGCCGCCGTCCCCATAGACAGGAGCGCCGCTCCCAGGAAGATTGTCCCGATCTTGCCCGTTCTTCTCATGATTCCACCCTCTCCTTGCTAGCTTCATATTTACGAACCCCATATCCAACGGAGTTCTGGTTCTTATGCCTCTGCCTATCTTTCGATGAATTAGGACATGATCCCCTTGAGTATACCTAATTTTGGAGCATTATTGTGGATTTTGTCTACTGACCAAAGTTAAATATCGCCAATATGTCGTACTTTGCTCCCAAAGTTACTCCAAAAGGGGTATGCGCGAAAGCGAGTTGGGTCATCCAGTGCGTTTGCGAGACGAGGGCGCGACCGCCGCCAATCAGCGAAGTAGAACCATAAGAGCCGTAACGGAAGCGAGAGACTCTTAGCGGCCTCCAAAGCCGATTTTCAACATGTAACGGAAATAAGAGACGCTTAAACTGGAGGATATAGTAAAAATAGATCGATTCCGCCTAAATAACGGCTCCAGCTTCCGTTAGATTTTCAAATTGCCGATTCTTTGGATGTAAGGGGCCGCTATTTCCGTTAGAGCTTCGAGCTTGATGTTAAAAATAAAAAAGCGGCGCAGGAATGTTCCTGACGCCGCTTCTAGCTAATGCCCGCCTATTAAGTTGATGCCCTCAAACCTTGACCGGCAGTCCCTTGGACGTCGCGGTCAGCATCCAGATTTGCTTCTGCAGTTCTTCCATGTGTCCGTTCAGCAGATCCGTCGTGACCGCATCTCCCGATTCGTCCGCGAGCTTGGTCGTTTCCTTCATGCTGCTGACGAACGTCTGGAAGTCGCGAATGACCGCGTTCAGCATCTCATCCGCCGTGCTTTCCTTGCCGGCCTCGGTAAGCATCGTCTGATCGAGGTATTGCTTGAGCGTCGAGATCGGCTTGCCCCCGATCGCCAGAATCCGTTCCGCTACTTCGTCCAGAGATGAAGCGGCGTAATCGTACAGCTCCTCGAACTTCGTATGCAAAGCTAGAAAATTAGGGCCCGTGACGTACCAGTGATAATGATGGAGCTTCGTGTACAGAAGATTCCAATCCGCCAGATGAATGTTCAGTCTGTCTGCGACAGTCGGCATATCGGATTCCCTCCTTATGGCTTCGTTCCCGATTAACTTACCCAATCCGGATACGAATCAAACACGAGGCTCTCAGGCTTGCTTCTCCGCTAGATGCCGGGCGATCTTCCGTCCGTGGAAGCGTCCGCTCTCGATGAAGATCTCGTTGGCATCTCTGCCGGTCGAGACAACGCCAGCCAGGTACAAGCCGGGAACGTTCGTCTCCATCGTATCCGGATCATGAGTCGGCGGGATAATGCCATCCGGCGCCTCGATTCCCATCGAGCGCAGGAAGCCCCGATCGGGGCGGAAGCCGGTCAACGCCAGCACGAAGTCTGCCGAGATGATCTCGGAAGTCCCTTCGTTCTCGCCGGTCGATTCGATCCGAGCCCAATCGTCCCCGATCTCCACGACTCGGCTCATCAGCTTCAATTCAATCAAGCCCTTCGCCACTTTGCCGTCGAAGACGGGACGAACCCAAGGCTTGATGTTCGCCGAGACCGATTCTCCGCGGTACACGACCGTTACCTTGGCTCCGACTCTCTCCAGCTCGAGCGCGGCGTCGACGGCCGAATTGCTTCCTCCGATGATGATCACTTTTGTTCCCGCATAAGGGTGAGCTTCCCGGAAGAAATGAGTAACATGAGGAAGGTCTTCCCCGGGGATGCCGATCCGGTTCGGATGATCGAAGTAACCCGTCGCTATGACGACAGCCCTCGCCGGAGTCTCCCGAACGCTGCCGCCTCTTCCCTCGGAAGAGACGATAAAGGTTCCGTCCTCCTGCCGCTTCACGCCGGTGACCTTCTCGTAACGCCGAATGCGGAATTCCCGTCTCTCCGATACCATCCGGTAATAGTGCAAAGCCTCCAAACGGGAAGGCTTTTCCCCAACGGTGGTAAAGGGGACGCCGGCAATCTCAAGCAAGACGGACGTGCTGAAAAATTGCATGTTGGCCGGGTAACGCGTAATGGAGTGAACGATGTTCTCTTTCTCGATGATAAGCGGATCGAAGCCTTGATCCTGCAGCTCCGCCGCTGCCGACAAGCCGCACGGGCCGGCTCCGACGATGACCACTTGTTCCATGTGACGGCCTCCTTGTAGGGTCTATGGAAAAATCGCCGGTAAGCTGAGTTCCCAGAAGGAACCCCGCTTGCCGGCGATTCGGATGAAGTTATTTATTTACCGGTCGTTTGGATACGCGTGACCGCGCGTTGGAGGGCAAGCTCGGCTCTCTTGTGATCAAGATGGTCGTTCTTGCCTGCGAGGCGCTGTTCGGCGCGTTCCTTCGCTTGGTTCGCACGGGAGACGTCGATGTCTGCCACCTGCTCAGCCGCTTCCGCGAGAATCACGACCTTGTCCTTGCGCACTTCCATGAAGCCGCCGTGAACGGCGATGAGCTCTTCCGAGTTCCCCTTCTTCACTTTAAGCGGCGCAATCTTCAGAGGAGTGATCAAGGGAACGTGATGAGGCAGAATACCCAACTGGCCTGCGACGCCATGGGCTACGACCATGTTGACGTCTTCCCCGTAAACGATACGTTCCGGCGTTACAATCTCCAACCGTAAGGTGCTCATTGGTATTCCTCCTTAGCGGCGGATTAGAGCCCTTGTGCGAGCTTTTTCGCCTTCTCCACGGCATCTTCGATAGTACCGACGTTGTGGAACGCCGGTTCTGGAAGATCGTCGTGCTTGCCTTCAAGAATTTCTTTGAAGCTGCGTACCGTTTCCTTAACCGGAACAGCCAGTCCAGGGATGCCGTTAAACGGTGCGGCAACGTGCAGCGGCTGGGACAGGAACAATTGAATGCGGCGAGCGCGGTGAACGACAAGCTTGTCATCTTCGGACAGTTCGTCCATACCGAGGATGGCGATGATATCTTGAAGTTCCTTATAACGCTGCAGCAGTCGCTTAACGGCTTGAGCAACGTTGTAGTGCTCTTCGCCAACGACTTCAGGAGTCAGAATCCGGGAAGAAGAAGCCAGCGGGTCAACGGCCGGGAAGATACCCATTGCCGCGATGTTACGCTCCAGGTTCGTCGTGGAGTCCAAGTGAGCAAACGCCGTTGCCGGAGCCGGGTCGGTGTAATCGTCCGCCGGTACGTAGATTGCTTGGATGGACGTAACGGAACCTTTCTTCGTGGAGGTGATCCGTTCTTGCAATTGGCCCATCTCCGTAGCAAGCGTAGGCTGGTAACCTACGGCCGAAGGCATACGGCCCAGAAGGGCGGATACTTCGGAACCAGCTTGCGTGAAGCGGAAGATGTTATCGATCAGAAGAAGAACGTCGCGTCCTTCTTGGTCGCGGAAGTATTCCGCCATCGTCAGGCCCGACAGAGCAACGCGAAGACGCGCGCCCGGAGGCTCGTTCATCTGGCCGAAGACCATCGCGGTCTTGTCGATAACGCCGGAATCCGTCATTTCGTGATAGAGGTCGTTACCTTCGCGGGTACGTTCGCCGACGCCGGCGAATACGGAGATACCGCCGTGCTCGGAAGCGATGTTGTGGATAAGCTCTTGCAGCGTAACCGTCTTGCCGACGCCTGCGCCGCCGAACAGACCGACCTTACCGCCCTTGGCGTAAGGAGCGATCAAGTCGATAACCTTGATGCCGGTCTCCAGCATTTCTTGTTGCGTGGAGAGTTCTTCGAACGTAGGAGCCTTGCGGTGGATCGGGCTGTTCAACGTGCGATCCACTTCGCCATGGTTGTCGATCGGGTCGCCCAGGACGTTGAATACGCGTCCCAGCGTTGCCGGACCTACCGGTACGGAGATCGGCTTGCCCGTGTCGACCGCTTCCGTGCCTCTTACAAGACCGTCGGTAGACGACATCGCGATTGCGCGCACGAGGTTGTCGCCCAGATGCTGAGCGACTTCAACCGTCAGCTTAACCTCTTTGTCGCCGGTTTGATGGATTTGGATTGCGTTCAGGATGTCAGGCAGATGTCCATGGTCGAACTCGATGTCGACGACTGGTCCCAAGACCTGAACGATACGTCCCTTGCTCATTCGTGTCCCTCCTGTAACTTCATTATGAACCGATATATCCGTTAACTAATCGCGTTCGCTCCGCCGACGATTTCCGTAATTTCTTGAGTAATCGCTGCTTGGCGAGCACGGTTATAGTGCAGGGTAAGCTCGTTGATCATCTTCGTCGCGTTCTTCGTCGCGCTGCTCATCGCCGTCATGCGCGCGCCGAACTCGCTCGCCTTGTTCTCGAGCAGCGAGCTGAATACGAGCGTCTCCGCATACTTAGGCAGGAGCACGTCCAGAATCGCTTCCGGTTCCGGCTCATACTCATAGAGCGCCGATGCGCCGGATTCCTTCTTGCTGAACTCAGACGCGTCAAGCGGAAGCATCTGCTTGAGGGTCGGGATCTGAGTGACCGCATTGACAAAGCGGTTGTAAACAACGAAGAGCTCGTCGTAAGATCCGTTCTCGAACCCGTTAACCGCGGCAGACGCAATCGACTTGATATCCGCGAAGGTCGGAGAATCCGGAACGCCGATTGCTTCTTGTTGAACCGTGTATTTGCGGCGGACCAAGAAGTCGTAGCCCTTGCGTCCGATGACGAACAAGGAGAATTCGTCTTGCGACTTGTGCTTCTCCTTCAGCGTCTCCAAGAGCTTCTTCAGCAGGTTGGAGTTCAGGCCGCCGGCTTGACCGCGGTCGGAAGTGATTACCAGATAAGCGCTGCGCTTGATCGGACGGCTCTCGAGCATCGGGTGCTTCACGCTCGATCCGCTCGTCGCGATGCTCGCAACGACTTCCTTCAGCTTATCGGAATAAGGACGGCTGGCGAGCGCGGCGTTCTGAGCGCGTCTCAGCTTGGATGCCGCGACCATCTCCATCGCTTTGGTGATCTGCTTCGTATTCTGCGTACTCTTGATCTTACGCTTAATCTCGCGCATTCCTTTAGCCATTCATGTCACCACCTTATTGCCAGGCTTCCTTCGGGAGACCGAAGGAAGCCCGCGCAAACTATTCAGACCTTTGGTGCCTGAGATTAAGCTGTCGTAGCGAAGCCCTTCTTGAAAGCGCCGATCGCTTCGACGAGAGCCTTCTCGTTGTCGGAAGTCAGGTCTTTCGTATCGCGAATGTTAGCGAGGATCTCCGCCTTGTTCGCATCTACATAAGCCAGGAATTCCTGTTCGAAGCGAAGAACGTCCTGTACCGGAATGCTGTCCGCGTGGCCTCTTGTTACGATGTACAAGGAGAGCACTTGACGTTCGAACGGCATCGGAACGTTGATGCCTTGCTTCAGGATTTCGAGAGTACGCACGCCGCGGTCGAGGCGGGATTGCGTGACTTTATCGAGGTCGGAGCCGAATGCGGCGAACGCAGCCAGCTCGCGGTATTGAGCCAAGTCGGTCTTGAGCGTGCCCGCAACCTTCTTCATCGCCTTCGTCTGTGCCGAGCCGCCTACGCGGGATACGGAGATACCGACGTTAACGGCAGGACGTTGACCGGAATAGAACAGGTCGGCTTCCAGGAAGATCTGACCGTCCGTGATGGAGATAACGTTCGTCGGGATGTAAGCCGATACGTCGCCGGCTTGCGTCTCGATGAACGGAAGAGCGGTCATGGAACCGCCGCCGAGCTCGTCGTTCAGCTTGGCCGCGCGCTCGAGAAGACGGGAGTGTAAATAGAAGACGTCGCCCGGGAAGGCTTCGCGGCCCGGAGGACGGCGGAGCAGCAGGGACATTTCGCGGTATGCGGCAGCTTGCTTGGACAGATCGTCATAAACGATCAGGACGTGCTTGCCGTTGTACATGAATTCTTCGCCCATCGCGCAACCGGTGTAAGGAGCGACATAGAGGAGCGGAGAAGGCTCGGAAGCACTCGCCGTAACGACGATCGTGTATTCCAGCGCGCCTGAGCGACGCAGGGATTCGACTACGTTACGAACCGTCGATTGCTTCTGGCCGATTGCCACGTAGATACAGATAACGCCGTTGCCCTTCTGGTTAACGATCGTATCGATAGCGATGGCGGTCTTACCGGTTTGACGGTCGCCGATGATGAGCTCGCGTTGGCCGCGGCCGATCGGGATCATGGCGTCGATCGCCTTGATGCCGGTTTGCATCGGTTCGTGTACGGACTTACGGGCCATAACGCCCGGAGCCGGAGATTCGACCGGACGAGTCTTCGTCGTCTTGATCGGGCCTTCGCCGTCAACCGGCTGACCCAGAGCGTTAACGACGCGGCCGAGCAGGGCTTCGCCTACCGGAACTTCCATAACGCGGCCGGTACGCTTGACTTGGTCGCCTTCGCGGATGCCCGTGTAAGGACCCATGATAACGACACCGACATTGCTCTCTTCAAGGTTGAGAGCCATGCCCACGGTGCCGTCGGCGAACTCGAGCAGTTCGCCTGCCATCGCGTTCTCCAAACCGTGTACGCGCGCAATACCGTCACTAACTTGGATGACCGTACCGACGTCCACGACTTGAATATCGGATTGATATTGTTCAATCTGTTGTTTGATCAGCGTGCTGATTTCCTCAGGACGGATACTCAATTCGTTCACCCCTGTCTATTTAGCCGACGATTGCAGCGCTTTGTCCAAACGGTTTAGCTTCGTGCGAAGACTGCCGTCATAGAGCGTGTCCCCGATGCGCACCGTTAATCCCCCGAGCAAGGACGAATCGACCGTGTCGTGCACGCGGACCGTCTTGCCGAGCAAAGCGCCGAATTTCTTGGCCAATTGGTCTTTCTCATTAAGCGTAAGCGGTTGAGCGGAAGCGACGTAAGCGTCGGCGCGGCCGATCGCGTTGCCGGCCACTTCGAGATAAGCGTCTACAACCGCAGGCAATTCGTTCTGACGTCCTCGTTCGATGAGGAGCCCTACCGAGTTCACGATGAACGGGAGCAGCTTGCCTCCGAACGAGCCTTCGAGAGCCTTGATCTTGGTCTCGGGCAGAATGCTTGGCGAAGAGAGGAATGTCTTAAAGTCAGGATTCTTCTCGAGCGCGTCCACGATCTGCTTCAACTGAGTCTCCGTCTCGGAGACCAGGTTCTGGTCTCTGGCGATATCGAAGATCGCCTTGGCGTAACGCTTGGCGACTACGCTGCTGCGGCTCATGACTTCGTCCCTACTTCTTGCAGATATTTGTCAACAAGCTCGCCTTGCGTCTTCTCGTCGACTTGCTTCTCGATGATCTTGGAAGCAATCAGCACGGACAATCCGCTGACTTGCGCCTTGACGGAGGCGATCGCTTTGTTCTTCTCGCTCTCGATCTCGCGAACGGCTTCTTCTTTCAAGCGATTGGCTTCGCTGCGAGCCGCTTCTACGATGTCGTCGGCTTGCTTCGAACCGGTCGTCTTCGCCAGTTCGATAATATCGTAAGCTTCCTTGCGCGCTTGTTGCAGCGCTTGCTTCTGTTCTTCCAGATAACGTTCCGCATCCGTGCGGCTCTTCTCGGCGCCGTCGATTTGTTCCTTCACCAGTTGGCGGCGCTTCTCCATGATGCCGAACAACGGTCCGAAAGCAAACTTCGACAAAAGCAAAAACAAAATGCCGAAAGACACGACCTGGATGACAAAACTAGTCCAGTTAATGCTCACCGGTAGCCCACTCCTTTCACCTTGTTGCTGAGATGAATCTCAATCGCTGATTCCATAATGAAGGCGTGGAGGCAATACGCTCTCCGCGCCTAACGTTATTCATTCGATTGCTTACTTCGACATGAAGATGAAAGCCAGAACCAGGGAGATGATCGGCAGTGCTTCTACGAGACCTACGCCGATGAACGCAGTCGTTTGCAGCGAGCCGCGAAGCTCCGGTTGGCGGGAGATGCCTTCTACCGTCTTGCTGAAGATCAAACCGTTACCAATACCTGCGCCCAGTGCGCCGAGACCGAATACGATAGCTGCTGCTAACAGTGCATAAATTTCCATGTGTGTAAATCCTCCTCAAATTGGTTGAAATGTAGTTTAGATCAATGATCTTCTTCGTGAATGCTGTATTGACCGATGTAAACCATCGTCAGCATCGTGAATACGAAAGCCTGGATAGCGCCGACGAAGACGCTGAAGCCTTGCCATACGAGCATTGCCGGAATTCCGACCCACCCCATCCCGAGGATGACGGAGATCATGACTTCGCCGGCATAGATGTTACCGTAAAGCCGCAAACCGAGCGTCAATGGCTTCGCCACCGTCTCGATGATGTTGATCGGCAGGAAGAACGACCACGGCTGAACGTAGTGCTTGAAGTAGTGCTTGCGATTATGGCGAATCCCTTGAATATGAGAGAGCACGATAACCGTAAGCGCCAAAGCCATCGTCATTGCGGCATCGGCTGTCGGCGACTTCCACCAAGCGAATTCGGCTTCGTCCTTGCCATCCATGAACAGGTCCATTCCGAGGAATGTCGCATGCCCATGATGAGCTTCGGTAATAAAGTTGAACGGCAGACCGAGCATGTTGCCGACGAAGATGTACATGATCAGCGTCAGGCCAAGACTGAGGTAAACCTTACCTCTTTTGAAGTCCGTAGCCATGCCGATGATGTTGCTAACGAACTCGACGACCCACTCCATGAAATTCTGCAGCTTGCCGGGGTTCTCTACCGACATCTTGCGAATCGACAAACGCGCCAGAACAAAGACAATAATACTGGTCACTACCATCATGATGATCGCAGAGAGGTCGACCTTCTGACCGCCGATAATTACGATTGGCGCAATGTGTTCCATGTTAGTGTTTCTCACCCCTTTCATCTGTGGGATGGCCGTCCGAGCGACGACTTCTGGAGATTAGACCCAATACGAGTGTTGCCATCGGCGACGCAATTATTCCCGTTACCGTTGCCGCCAGATTAAACTCCAGCATGCGAACGGAGATGACTCCGGCCAGGAGGCCGATGCACGCCCGGGTGACGAATCCCAACCCGGAACGGGGCTTGCGTCCAGATACGACCGAATCGCCGATTCTGACGAGCTTCCAGGCAAGATGCCAGGAGATCGCCATGCCGCCGATCACGCCGATCATGAACCCTCCGAATACATTCTGGTAAGCGGGCCAGACAGCCCACCCCAGACAACCCATGGACAAAAAAAAGAACGCAATTCTGGAAACGCGTTTGAGCAGATCGGGTAGTTCGTTCATTACTTTCGCCTTTCTCCTGCGAACTTCCGAATCAGGGCAATAGCGGAACCGATTCCGGCCACCAATCCGGCCACAAGACCGATGAGGTACCAATAGTCCGTTCCGTTATCGCGGTCAATTACCGCCCCAAGCCACCATCCCAGTCCAACGCAAACGGCGAGTTCCGCGCCCAGTGCGGTGACGAGACCGGCAGCCCGCCAAGGATTCTCATCCGGCGGCAAAGGCGGCTGACGTCGGGATTCTGGCACATCTATCCACTCCTTCGACGCCTTTCGGTTTATTGAAAAAGTGCTAAAGTAAGCCCTTTCTCCCCCTACGTTCCCGTTATATTGTATCGTCGCCAGACTGCCTTGTCAATTCGCCTAAATATTAATATTATGTGAACTGACCCCTGGAAAACCGCGTAACGGCGCGGTTTCTCCGTTTTCCTAACCGTACAGTTGCACTGTATACTGTATGTATCAACCGGGCTTTCCGATAATATCTGGAAAAGCCGACCCGATTAGTCGCTGATCGGGCCGGCTTTCGAAGCCGTTCTTGGAATTTAGAGAGTCCCTCAAGCGCGGAAAGAATCCGGCCGGTCTCCCTTGCCGAAATGGTGAAGAATCGCTTCGGCGATTCTTCGGGAGGCTTGTCCGTCGCCGTAAGGGTTCGCCGACCGGCTCATCCGCGCATACAGCTCGGAATCGGTCAGCAGCGCTTTGGTTCGGCTGTAAACCGCTTCTTCCTCGGTTCCCACCAGCTCGAGCGTTCCCGCTTCGATCCCTTCGGGACGTTCGGTGGTTTCCCGCAGCACGAGCACGGGAACGCCGTAAGACGGCGCTTCTTCCTGAAGGCCGCCGGAGTCGGTCAGGATCAGGGTCGCGTGAGGATAGAAGTTATGCAGCTCCACCACATCCAGCGGCTCGATCAGCTTGATTCTCGGATGGTCCCCCAGAATCCTCTGAGCGGGCTCCTTTACCGCCGGGCTCGGATGAACCGGATAAACGATCGCGATATCCTCGAACTCGTCGGCGATCCGCTTGACCGCCTCGAAGATCCGGCGATGCGGCTCGCCCTGCGCTTCCCTGCGGTGCGCGGTCATCAGGATCAGCCGCTTGCCCTGCGCCCAGTCGAGCACCGGGTGGCGGAAGTCCTTCGTAACCGTGTATTGGAACACGTCGGTTACCGTATTGCCCGTAATATAGATGTTCTCCTCGGACTTGTTCTCCTTGCGGAGGTTGCCCGCCGACCAACTCGTCGGCGCGAAGTGGAGGTCCGCCAGCACGCCCGTCAGCTGCCGGTTCATCTCTTCCGGATACGGAGCAAGCTTGTTCCACGTACGGAGGCCGGCTTCGACATGCCCGACCTTGATCTGCTGCAGGAACGACGCATAGCTGGCCAGGAACGTGGTCAGCGTATCGCCGTGAACCAGAACCAGATCGGGCTTCGCCTCCCGAAGGACGGGCTCCAAGCCTTGCAGGACCCGAATCGAGATGTCGTTCAGCGTCTGCTGCGCCTGCATGATGTCGAGGTCGTAATCCGGCTTTATCCGGAACACCTCCAGAACTTGGTCGAGCATCTGGCGATGCTGAGCCGTTACGCATACGATCGGCTCAATCAACCCCGGATACTTCTGAAGCTCGAGAATAAGCGGAGCCATCTTGATCGCTTCCGGCCGAACTCCGAATATGGTCATCACTTTAATCGCACTCACGTCGGTAGCCTCCCCCAGCCGTCCCGGAATCCCGGTTACTTCGTTCCATACAGACGATCGCCAGCGTCGCCCAAGCCCGGAACAATATAGCCGTGATCGTTCAGGTACTGATCAAGAGCCGCCACGTAGATATCGATATCCGGATGCGCGTCCTGAACCGCCTTGACTCCTTCAGGAGCGGCGATCAGGCACACCAGCTTCGTCGGGCGGCAGTCGCGCTTCTTCAGCGACTCGATCGCCGCGATCGCCGAACCGCCGGTCGCCAGCATCGGATCCAAGACGATAAGCTCGCGTTCCGTTACGTCGGAAGGCACGCTGAAATAATATTCAACCGGCTTCAGCGTCTCCGGATCGCGGTAAAGCCCGATATGGCCTACCTTCGCGGAAGGCAGCAGCTTCAGCATGCCCTCCACCATCCCGAGTCCGGCGCGCAGAATCGGAATAAGGCCCAGCATGCGGCCGGCAACGACCTTGCCTTCGGCCGTGGAGACCGGCGTCTCTACCGTAACCGTCTCCAGCGGGATGTCTCGAGTCACTTCGTAAGCCATCAATGTCGAGAGTTCGTCCACCAGTTCGCGGAATTGTTTGGTGTCTGTATTTTTGTCGCGTAGAAATGTCACTTTGTGCTGGATCAACGGGTGATCGCAGATGATAAAACGACCCAAAGGTTTCTCCCCTTCCGTACTTCTTGCGTGTCCATTATAACATTGTCTCCCTGCATGCGCACTCCATCCCGCAAGAATGAATGTTGACGTAGTTGGCTGTCACCGCAATCCGGGCTGCCGCATAGCTTAGTAGCAGAAAACCAGGGAGGAATGCCCATGAGCGTCAGAAGCGTCAACCAAGGAAGCCATACCGTCCTTTACAAAGCCGAGAACCCTTGGGTCGAACAAGTGAAGAAGAACCGCCGGCATCTCTCCGAGCTGTGCGGCCGGCATTACAACCGCCCCGTCCGAGTTCAGACGATCGACGGGCATACGTATGAAGGAGTGATCGTCGGAACGGACGGCTGCCACCTTCATCTGATGACTCAGCCGCCGCAGAGCGCGCCGGATGGGCAGCGTTTCTACAACCCTTATCAGGCCGCCGCCATCACCACGCTAGTCCTTTTCGAGCTTCTGGTTATAACGCTCCTCATCTGATTGCTGCCATGTTTATCCTTCTCCGCGGTTTCAAAAACCATGCAAATAGAGGTGCGGCAGGAGAAAATCCCGCCGCACCTCTTTTGTTGTTAGCCGTCACCTTCGTCTGGATATTCGTCCCGAGCCTCCGAATTTCGTCCTCGGAGAAGACTTGCGCGGATTCAGCCAACCGGAAGAGCCGGAGCTGCCCGAGCCGCCGTTCTTGTTGCGCGTAATTCTCCCGGACGTCCCGGAGCTCTTCGAATAATCCTGCGGCTTCTTGCCGAAGAGGCCGTCCGAGCCCGCTCCCCCTCCGTCGGAAGAAGTCCCTCGTTTAAAGATAGACCCCTTCCTCGTCACCGTCATCGGAGGCGCGGCTTTGGTGTCGCTGGCCGTCGGAGCGCGGTACGTGCCGGTCTTCGGCGGCTTCGTCGTCTGGCTTCCGTAGCCCCGGTAGTCGCCATAGCTCCGGGACGGCACGGAATCGAACAAGCTGCCGATAAAGCTCGCGAGCAGATAGCCCTCCAAGAAGGACGGGCTGTAGTTCTGGCGCACATAATCCTTGCTGTCGACTTCGATCAGCGTGTCTTCCGGATGGCTCTCATCCTTCTGAACGTGGATGACCTGATCCGAGTAGACAAGGAACATCCGCTCCTCGTCCTCGGGGGATTGCTGCTGCGGCTTCTGCTTGGCCGCGAGCTCCGCGGCCACCTCGGGAACCGTCTGCCCGGCTGCCCGATAGACATACGAAGTCGTGCTGCCGCTTCCGTTCACGGATTCAAGCGGGTAACTCTCCTCGACGTTGACGGTTCCGCATGCCGACAGCAGCGTAACGACAAGCGCAAGAATGACGGACAGATGAATCCAGGAAGTCCACTTGCGGCGACGGGACTCCATCAAGAGCCTCCCCGGAGCCACTCGACGTCCGCAGGAAGAATCGATTCCCCTTCATACAGCATGAATCGGCCGTTCTGCCACTCGATCCTCAGCAGCTTGCGCCCGTCCGACTGGTAATTCCAGACGTGCAGATCCCCCCCGGCGGAGGAGAACGGCGTGCTGCCGTCGTCCAGAATCCGGGAATAGAATTGCTCGTCCAAATAATATTGGACGCCGTCCAGTTCGATCTCCGTCGGCACCTCATCCACCGAATCGAGGCGTCCGTCGATAACGGAGAAGAGGCCATAGATCGTGCGCTCCCTCTCCTCGATGCTTAAATAGCGAATATCCGCTCCGTCGCGGAGCGTGAGCCACACCGCATCGCGGTTAACCGGCCTCGTCCTTCCCGTAATCTGATACGTAACCAGCGACACCTCGATGACGTCTCCCGGGCCAAGCGTAAGAACGCTTCGTTCCGGCTTCAGCGGCTCCGGCTTCTTCAACAGGTTCTTCACTCTCTGAAACAAGCTCATGCTCGGTCCTCCTTCCCGCGCGCCGTTACAGGCATGCGCCGATAATCAGCGCACCGACGCCGTGCAACGATCCGGCGATCAGGCCGTAACCGACGATGCCCTTCTTCACGCCTTCGTCCAGCCGAAGATCGGCGAGAGCCTTCAGTACCGCCTCCACGATCCCTTCCAGAATAAAGAGGATAACGAACGAGATGAAGGAGACGAGCAGCGCTTCCCACAGATCGTCCGACGTGACGATCGACCGGGACAGAATATACCCTTGCGCGGCGAGCTTCAGCACGAAACGGACCGTCACGGCCGTGTTGCCGTTCTTCATCTCTTCGAGGTCGCGATACTTCGTGAACATGGCGTCGATGGTCATCAGAATAAACAGCAGCACGGCGCCGGCGGCGGTCCATACCAGCGTTCCCAGGATCTCGTTAAACGTCAATGAGAGGTCTCCCCTTCGACAGCGTCAAATAATCATAAAGAAAGAAACCCCCGAGGGGGTCGCTTCTTATTCGTACTTCTTCATCAGGGCGGCCAGTTCGTCTTCGACCGCTTTGTCCTTGCCCAGCGCTTCGAATTCCTCGTCCAGCGACTTGCCCTTCGATCCGCTGAGCTCTTCGGTCGCTTCCGCGTGGGCTTCCATCTGAAGCACTTTCTCTTCCATCCGCTTCAGGCCGGAGAGCGCGGAATCGGATCCGAAGCCCGACATCGCCTTGTTGATCTCGGCTTGCGCCTTCGCGGCGTTCGCGCGCGCAACCAGCGTCTCCCGCTTGTTCTTCAGCTCGGTGAATTGCTTGCGCATCTCGTCGAGCTTCTCGCGGAGCCGGTCGGCGGCCGCTTTGTTCTGATCCCAGCTGGCTTTGTATTCGGAGGCTTTCTGTTCGGCGCCTTTCTTCTCTTCAAGGGCGCGTCTGGCGAGATCGATGTTCTTGTTCTGAGCCGCGATGTTCGCTTGCTCGTCGCGCTTCTGAACGAGAGCCGCTTGCTCTTCGTACAGCTGCTTGAACTTCTTCTCGAGAGCGATCTGGGCGGCTACCGCCTTCTCCGCTTCCTCGAGGTCCTCCTGCATATCCCGCAAATATTGATCCGTCATCTTGATCGGATCCTCTGCCTTGTCGATAAGCGCATTGATATTGGACATCGTAAGGTCGCGAAGCCTCTTGAAGATTGCCATTGTTCATTTTCCTCCCTAGGGGATTGTTTTCCCCGTTTCTTATACAGCGTAATACGCTCAAGAAATCGAAGGGTTTCGTTTCAAGCAAGCAAAAACTCCTTCGTCACCGTTGGATGCCGAAGGAGCTCTGCGAGTAGCGAAGGCTTCCGCCTTCTAGCATAAGTTTTAATCGGGTATTTCATGCGGGGTTTTGAGGTACGACTTCTTGCTCGGCAAGTAGCCCGGCCTCAATTCGATATCGGCCGCGGGCTTCCTCGGCCCGGATTCCTCTTCGTCCGCGCTGGACGCCGCCTGCTCCCAATCGTCCGCCCATAGCGATTGCTTATCGGCGTCTACGATCAGGAACCGGCCGCCGACTTCCTCCGGAGAAGAATGCCACTTGATATAAGCTTTGCCGTCCTCGACGGCGAGCACTTCCATCAACCCGTCCGTGCGAACGAGCGAGAGGCGAATTCTTCTTCCGAGTCCCATCGTCCTCGTCTTCACCGCTTCCGTCAACCGGTAAGCCCGAGCCAGATCGAGCGCCTGCTCCTCCTGCCCCTGCGCCGGCCGCTCCAAGATGAATTGGTAAGGAATCACGCTCGCCCGAGTCAGCAGATTCATGAGCTGGGACAGCGTATCGGCGCTATCGTTCTCCCCTCGAAGCATCGGAATCTCCGCGATCAGATTGGCCCCCGCTTCATGCAACGCTCGGAAAGCCGCGATAACCTCGTCCGTAATCTCCTTCGGGTGCCGGATCTTGACCATCATGTAGATGCTCTTCCCCGGCTTGGAATGAAGTCCGATCAGGTCGAGCAGCGCCTTGTTGCCGTTGATGCGGGAAGGCTCCGAGATCGGCACCCGCGAATGCAGGCGAATCATCTGCACATGGTCGATCTGCCGGAGGGAGGCGACGATCTCCTCCAGCCGCCCGCGCGGCAGCCGGAAGCAATCCGAGCCGGCCAGATGAACATGATTGATCGGTTTATGGCTGCGAATATAGGACATGGCGTCCGAGAGGTCGGCCGTCTCCAAGTTTCTCAGTAGCACGGTCGAACGGTTTACGTGCAGATAGGCAACCGGCTCTCTAGGGAGATCCGGCGGCGTATCGACTCTATCGGCTTCATTCCATTCTTCGAACGTCTCCGCTTGCGGCGATTCGATCATCGCAGGCTCGAAGCCGTCCGCTTGCTCGCCGAGACCGTTCTGCGCGAAATCATGTGGACATGTCATCTTGCATCATCCTCCTTGTCCAAGTGATTGTCCCGCCTCTGCTCCTTCCGAAGATACAAAAGGACCCTGGGCGGCAGGGCAACGGTGCGCTTAGCCAGCATAGGGTCCGTAGAACGCAGAAAAGACCCTTAAACAGGGTCAATAAGTTGAATAAAATGTGATTGATTGACCCATCTACTGCTTACGAGGTTAGCTGACGGACTCGGGTAAGATGGTCCCCTATGCTCTCTCACCGAAGCAAGATGCAATTCGCCCCTAAGATTGGTTCCCCCGCTTCCAGGCAAGTCGCCCGAAATTAAGCGTAATCTTAGTATACCTTTTGCCAAACGGCAGCGTCAATCGCAAATTCGCCTCGCGATGTCATCCTATTCTCCACCTTCGGATTAGGTGACATGCGCATTCCGGGTTCTTGTCGCATTAAGAAGCCCCCTGTCCGGCGCGTACGGCCGAACAGAGGGCGAAAGCTCGCGAAGAGCTTCAGAATGCAATAAGGGATCGAGACCTTAGTAAGACAGGCCCGGGTACAGCGGGAATTGATCGCTCAGGGCGCTGACCATGCCGCGGGCTTGCGCCAGCACCGCTTCGTCCTTGGAGTTCTTCAGCGTCAGCGAGATGATCTTGCCCATCGTCTTCATCGCTTCCGCGTCCATGCCGCGGGAAGTGACGGCCGGCGTGCCGATCCGGATGCCGCTCGTGACGAACGGGCTCGTCGGATCGTAAGGAATGGCGTTCTTGTTGACCGTGATGCCGACGGAGTCCAGGACATGCTCCGCATCCTTGCCGGAGATGCCGAGGTTGCGGGTATCGACCAGCATGAGGTGGTTGTCCGTGCCGCCGGACACGAGGTTGAGGCCTTCGGCCAGCAGCGTGTCGGCCAGCACCTTCGCGTTGTTCACGACGTTAGCCGCATATTCCTTGAAGGAAGGCTGAAGGGCTTCGCCGAGAGCAACCGCCTTCGATGCGATCACGTGCATCAGCGGACCGCCTTGCGTTCCCGGGAATACGGCCTTGTCGATAGCCGCAGCCCACGGCTGACGGCACAGGATCATGCCGCCGCGAGGTCCGCGAAGCGTCTTGTGCGTCGTCGTCGTGACGAAGTGCGCATGCGGAACCGGGCTCGGGTGCTGGCCGCCGGCTACCAGTCCGGCGATGTGCGCCATATCGACCATGAAGAGGGCGCCCACGTCTTGCGCGATCTTGCCCAGCGTCTCGAAGTCGATCGTGCGCGGGTAAGCGGAAGCGCCGGCAACGATCAGGCGAGGACGATGCTTGAAGGCAAGCTTGCGCACTTCGTCGTAATCGATGCGGAACGTTTGCTCGTTGACGCCGTAAGCCACGAAGTTATAGAGCAAGCCGGAAGCGTTGACCGGGCTGCCGTGCGTCAGGTGGCCGCCGTGCGCCAGGTTCATGCCGAGAACCGTATCGCCCGGCTTCAGCGCCGCCAGGTAGACGGCAAGGTTCGCTTGAGCGCCGGAGTGGGGCTGAACGTTCGCATGCTCGGCGCCGAACAGCTCCTTCGCGCGGTTGCGGGCGATCTCTTCCGGAATGTCGACGTACTCGCAGCCGCCGTAGTAACGCTTGCCCGGATAGCCTTCCGCGTACTTGTTCGTCAGAACCGTGCCCATTGCTTGCATGACGGCTTCGCTGACGATATTCTCCGAAGCGATCAGCTCCAGGTTGTTGCGTTGGCGGCCCAGCTCCAGGTTAAGAGCCTTGACGATCTCGGGATCTTGATTGCGCAATTGTTCCATGGGTAAGTTCCTCCTATTTGGTCGTAGCTTTGAATAGTGAATAATGTGAACAAACGGAATGTCCAATCTTCTCTAAGTCGGTCGGGTTGGCCAATGGATTCGATTTTTCGAATATATTTCTCAGAAAACCGGCTAAATGGCGCGTTGTACATGAAAATTCATACACAATTGCCCGTTTTCCAGAGAAACAGCCTGTTTCTATATGATTTTTCGAATATAATCTCTGGTTCTCGTTATTTTGCGCCGATTAAACGCGAAAAATCACATACATTTCCTTTAACTCGAGCGTCCGTTAGTCGCAAGTGCCGTTATCGGCAGCGTTCGAGCCCGAAGACGGATCCGGTTCGTTCGTCGACCCGGCGCCGTTGGTTCCGGTCTCTTCTTCCATGCGATAGACCGCCCGTTCACCGCCGATCAGCTTCGGCCGCGAGTAGGCCATCGTCAGCCGGGCCTGCCCGATCCACGGAACGGAAGGGCGAACCGGAACGGCAACCGGCCTAAGGTGCATGCCGATCAGCGTCTCGCCGATGTCGAAGCCGGCGTCCGCCTGGACCGCTTCGACCAAGCAAGGATCGGCTTGCTTCCGGTAAGCGTAGGCCGCCATCGAACCGCCGGCCTTGCGGACCGGCACCGCGGAGACGATCGTCCAGCCCATCTTCTCCGCCTGCTCGCGCTCGGTAACGACCGCCCGGTTGAGATGCTCGCAGCATTGCCACAGCGCGTGGAAGCCCGCCTTCGAACGAACGCGCTCCACGCCTTCGTAGATCTGCGCGGCGATCTCCTCGGCTCCGGAGGTTCCGATCCTCCGGCCCCGCACCTCGCTGGTGCTGACCCCGAAGACGATTCTCCTCCCCGGCTTGATCGCTCCCGCTTCGACCAGCTCCGTCAGAGCGGTCTCCACCTGATCGGCGATGGACGAATCCCTTCCCGTCGTATCCATTAACGAGTGCCCGCCGCCTGCGATTCCAAAGCTTTCACTTTGTTAATCCGCCCGACATGGCGCTCTCCCTGCGAGAACGGGGTGTCCAACCAGATGCGGACGATCTCCTCGGCGACTCCGGGCCCGATGACCCGTTCGCCCATCGCCAGCACGTTCGTGTCGTTGTGCTCGCGGGTCGCTTTGGCCGAGAACAGATCGTGCACGAGCGCGCAGCGAATGCCCGCAACCTTGTTCGCCGCGATCGACATTCCGATTCCGGTGCCGCAGATCAGGATGCCGCGTTCCGCTTCCCCGCGGACGACCGCTTCGCATACCGGAACCGAGTAGTCCGGATAATCGACGGAATCCGCGCAGCTGCAGCCCATATCGATGATCTCATGGCCTTGCGACTGAAGGAAAGGAACGATCACGTCCTTCAGCCTATACCCTGCGTGATCCGCGCCAATTGCAATTTTCATCGTATAATCCCCCTTAATTGCACCAACTGGAACGGCCTTGCTTCCGCCCTGCCATCCAGCGGGTGTCCGCCAAGCCCAACCCCGGCGTTCGAGAACGCCGAGCGCGCTTGCTTGTCTGAAAGTATTATACCTAAAAGCCAAAAAAAGCGCGAAAAAAGACGAAAGAGAGCTAACGCACGTCAAGACGCGCGTTGCTCTCTGCCCAGGCGACCGGCCGACATTCCGATGCTCCACTGTGGTTACCTCCACTGTGTCGCCAGTTACATCGGAACTGCAACGATTACCCTCATCATACCGAAGGCCAAGCCAAAAATCAATCGGTTTTATGAAGCTTCTCGACGGAAAGCTTCAAGGCTTCCAGGATCTCCTCGGCGCAACGCTCGTACACCTCGAGAGGACCTCCGAACGGGTCGGCGATATCGAAGTTCGGCAGCCTGCGCTGAAGATCCATCAGGCGCTTCCGGTCTTCCTCCGGCAGCTCTTGCCCCAGAGCGCGGCGTACCTGCCACTCCGCGAACAGCCGCTCCGCCTCGGCGAGATCGTCCATTACCGGGTCTCCGTGCAGCGCGAACTCCTTCAGCGTGAAGGTCTTCTCCTCCGCGGACGGGTACCTCTCAAGAACCGCCCGCTTATGGCTGGCCGTCATCGTCAGGATCAGGTCCGCCCACTCCGTCTCTTTGCCCGAGAGAGAGGTGGACCCGGCCGGCTGCTCCATCCCGAGCTTGCGCAGCGTCTCCGCCGCGTTCGGGGAGACCGGAAGCCCGTTCACGGTCGATACCCCCGCCGACTTCACTTCCACGTCGAGCCCCCGTTCTCGGGTCAGGCTCCGCAGCATCGCCTCGGCCATCGGGCTTCGGCAAGTGTTGCCCGTACATACGATAAGCACCCGCTTCATTGCCGTCTCCTCCTTCCGGCGATTCGCCAGGAATGTATCGTGAACCTCTTTATATCAGAAACAGGACGCCGAACGCAAACAGAATCGCGCCTCCAAGCGCCTCGCCGTATCCGCCCAGCCGATAGCTGATTTTCCTGCCCAGCATAAGCCCGAGCACGCTCATCAATCCCCCGACGGCCCCGAACATGAGAACCGTGATTAGAATATGCGATGCGAACATCCCGAGGGACACCCCGACCGAGAAAGAATCGACGCTGACGGTAAGCGCAAAAAAAAGCATCCCCCAGAACGTCCGGTGGTTGATCGACCGCATCTCCTCGCCCTTCAGCGAGCTGTAGACCATGTGCCCCCCGAGCAGAAGCAGGAGCGCGCCCGCCGCCGAAGTCGCCACGCCTCCGAGCAACCCGCTGACATAGTACCCCATCACCATCCCCGCCAGAGGCATCAGCACGTGGAACAGCGCAATGACCGTGCTGAGCTGCAGGACATCGAGCTTGCGGACCCCCTTGAGGCCGATGCCGATTCCCAGCGAGAATGCGTCCATCCCAAGCGCCATGGCCATTACGGCAATGGTGAGAAGCTGTCCAAACGACGCGGACAAACTCTCCATCTAACTACCTCCCCGTCCGCCGCCATGCGGTCCTCCCTGCGCCCTCAAGACGCCGATACCCCAGCATATGCGGACGAGCAAGCATTCATGTCCAAGGGCGCCGGGACGGGAGACGGGGGAAAAGACAGCGTTAGCGAAGGAACGGAGTTGCGGCGGGTTAAGGAACGTCGTGCGGGATAGAGCGATGAAGCTCTCCCGGCGCCAAGCCGATTGCGACATGGCTTCGGAATCTCAAGCTCGAGAGAAGAGACGCGAGTACATGGCCACGCCGGGCCTGTGCAACAATTATCTCGAGCGAGGGCGCGAAGCCTGTGCTAGGCCTGGATGACGCGGCCTCCCGCGGCCTTCAGCATTCGGTTCCGGAGGGCGGCGCCGATGCCCGCCTCCGGGAACGCCTCCGCGACGATATAGGAGATGTCGCGGTCGTCGCACTCGCGCAGCGCGGCGTAGAGCGCGTGCGCCGCTTGCTCCGGCTCGGAGCGCAGCCCGAGCGAGAGCACCGCGTCCGCGCGGTAAGCGTCGGCGTTCTCGGCGCAGGCGAGAATGCCGACGCGGCTGCCGCGCGCGCGCTGTTCGTCCGCCGCCGCCTGGACGGCGGCGGGCAGGCGCTGCGGGTCGCCCGAGACAAGCACCATGACGCCCTTCGGGGCGTAATGGGCGTACTTGACGCCGGGCGACCTTGGCGCTTCCTCCTCGGGCGCGGACGGCTTGCCCGCGGCTGCTCCCCCGGCCGCGATAGCCTCGCTCGGACTCTGCGCTCCGGTTGCGCTCGCGGCCGCTTCTCCGTCCGATTCCGAGAGTACGCGCCCTTGATCGCCGACAGCCTTCTTGAGCTGTTCGGCTGTAATGCCGCCTGGCCGCAGAATATGAACCGCGCCGTCCAAGACTCGCACGACGGTCGACTCCAGGCCGACGCCGGTCGCTCCGCCGTCGAGCACGCCGTCGATCCGTCCGTCCAGATCCTCCAGCACGTGCCGCGCCGTCGTCGGGCTTGGCCGCCCCGACCGGTTGGCGCTCGGCGCGGCGATCGGGCAGCCGGATGCGGCGATGAGCTTGCGCGCAAGCTCATGATCGGGAACGCGAACGCCCACCGTATCCAGTCCGGCCGTCACTCTCGGCGACACGGCGCCTGCGCGGACGGGAACGACTACGGTAAGCGGTCCCGGCCAAAAGGCGTCCATGAGCTTCCTCTCCAGCGGGCTAAGCCGCTCGGCCAGTGCCGCGGCGGCTTCCGCATCCGCCAGATGAACGATGAGCGGATTGTCGGAAGGACGCCCCTTCGCCGCGAAAATCCCCTCCACGGCAGAGGAGCTTCTGGCGTCCGCGCCAAGCCCGTACACCGTCTCGGTCGGGAATGCGACAATGCCGCCGTTCGCAAGGACGGCGGCGGCTTCCCGCACGCCCGCCTCCGCTTGCTCCGGCGGCCAATAGATCGTTGATTGCTGCTGTTTCATGACTTATCCATCCTGCCTGAGCTTTAATGCAACTATTATATCACACGCCGTTTAGAACAGAGAGGCGATGAAGGCGAACAGCTTCTTCAGAATCACCCACAGGAAAAATTCCGCATGGGGCTTCTCCGCTTCTTCCTGCGCCTGGTCCTGATCGTTTGCTTGGCCTTGGGATTGGGCTTTCGCTTTCGATACGGACGCGGTCTTCTCGGCGGTCTTGCCGCTCTCTTTGGCCGTTTGCTTTGTCGGCGCCGACGTTTGCGCGGGCTCCGTTGCCGCGGAAGCCTCGTCTTGAGACGTTGCCGCCGTCAAGCAGAGCGGCGGGAACAGCACGCACCACCAGTTCGCCCCTTCTCCCTCGCCTAGCGTGATGCGGAGCGCTTCGTAGTCGGCAGCCGGGTAATCCTTTCCTTTGAACGTTTTCTCCGGGAAGGGGACCTTGGCAAGCTCGATCTTGGCTCCGTATGAGGCCTTGACCTCCCGAAGGGTGCGATCCGTCGTGCTCTGGACTTCGTCCAGGCGAGCTTCTATGAAATCTCTCGCTTCGGACAGCGTGGAGGGCATCTCGCCCCACGATACGATCAGGTCGGCCACTTGGTCGCGCACGGCGCGCTTGATCGCCTGATCCTCTTCGCTGTCCGACTGAGCGATAATTCGAATTCGGATGGAATCCTGCGGGATGATCACCGCATCATTGCTATTGCCGGACGCTGTTGTCGTACCTGCTTGCGCAAGATAAATCGTACCGCCGATAAGAAGGGCAACCATGGAAATAAGGATCATTCTAGCAAAAGAAATAAAAGAATAATGGCTGGGACCACGCATCGTTTCTCGCTCCTTGGAGCGCCCGTCGGCGCCGCTCGATGCGTTCCGGAACGTCTTAGCCCTAGTATGTCCCCTCTCTTAAACTCTAAACCTGCGAATCTATGTTTTTCGGCCGCTGAGAAAATCTCTATCCTCTGCCCCAACTTTCGCCCGTTCGCCCCGCCTACTAGCTAATTTGTTGCACTCAGTACCACCCTTCTGCTCGTCCCCGGCCATAGGCCTACTAACAGGCACCATTGGTGGGCCAGTAGAGTCCCAGCCTGCCACGCAAAGCAAAAAAATACCCGCCAGGAGAATCCCTGGCGGGTATTAAGCAGGTTAATCTTTAACCGCGATAACATGGCGGTCGATGCCGGCGTAATCCTTCACGTAACGGATCTCACGCCAGTCCGCGACGGCGCGGAGCAGCTCGGCCGCGTCGTCGGCTTGGCCGGCCCCCATCTCCCAGGCGACGAGCCGCGGCAGCCGCGGCAGCCGGGCGAGCTGCTCCGCCATGCGTCGATAGGGAGTCAGCCCATCCTCGCCCCCGTCCAGCGCCAGATGCGGTTCGAAGTCGCGCACCTCCCGCTGCAAACCCGGCATATCCGCCGAGCGGATATAGGGAGGGTTGGAGACGAGGATGTCGATGGCCATTCCCTCCGGCCTTTCATCCGTGCAGAGGAAGGGCATCAGCAGGTCCCCTTCCACGAATTCGATCCGTTCCTCCACGCCGTTCGCCGCGGCATTGCCGCGCGCGACGTCCAGCGCCGCCGGCGACAGGTCGGAGGCGAGGACGCGCCAATCCTCCCGTTCCGCCGCCAGCGTCACGGCAAGGGCGCCGCTGCCCGTGCCGACGTCGAGCAGAACGAGCGGCCGTCCGACGCGAATCCCCTGCCCGCGGCTCCTTGCTTCGCCCGCTGCCGTCCCGCTCCCGTAGGTTGCAGTATTCGCGTCCGTCATCCCTCGGTTCGCTGCCGTATCTAGCTCCAACCCGCCAGGACCCGTTGCGGCATTCGCATCCGCCACGTCCCAGCTCGCTGCCTCCGCCAGCACCGCTTCGGCGAGAAGCTCGGTCTCCGGGCGAGGAATAAGCACGTCCGGGGTGACCCGGAACGGACGCCCGTAGAAAGCCTGCTCGCCGATGATGTACTGCGCGGGCTCGCCCGCGGCCTTGCGGTCCAACACCCGTTCCCAGAGCTCCCGTTTGCCCTCGGGGAAAGGCTCGCGCAGGTCGCGGAGCAGCTCGGCCTTGCCGATTCCCAAGACGTGCAGGAGCAGAAGCTCGGAATTGGCCTCCGCTTCGTCCACTTCCGCCGCCCGCAGCCGTTCCGTTCCCATCCGCCACGCTTCGTTTATTCTCAGCCGATTTTCCTTTTCCAAGCGATGACTCCTCCTATTCCGCCGAACAACCGAGAAGCGGCCCGCCTCCGGTGAGAAGGCCGCGCCGCTTCCTGATACGTTATTATGCCATGTTCTCCCGGGCCAGCAGGTCCGTCTGCTCGGCCAGGGTAAGAGCGTTGACCAGATCGTTCATGTCGCCGTTCAGCACCGCGTCCAGCTTGTGCATCGTCAGGCCGATGCGGTGGTCGGTCACCCGGCTCTGCGGGAAGTTGTAGGTCCGAATCCGTTCGGAGCGATCGCCCGTTCCGACCTTCTCGCGGCGCTCGCCGGCATACTTCGCTTCCTCCTCTTGGATCTTGATGTCCATGATCCGCGTGCGAAGCACCTGCAGGGCCTTGGCTTTGTTATCGTTCTGCGATTTGCCGTCCTGGCAGGTCGCCACGATCCCGGTCGGAACGTGCGTTACCCGAACGGCCGACTTGGTCGTGTTGACGGATTGGCCGCCCGCTCCGCTGGAACAGAACGTATCCACGCGGATGTCCTTATCGAGAATCTCGATGTCGAGCTCTTCCGCTTCCGGCATGACGACGACGGTAGAAGTCGAGGTATGGATGCGTCCGCCGGATTCCGTCTCCGGAACGCGCTGAACGCGATGGGCGCCGCTCTCGAACTTCATCTTGCTGTAGGCGCCTTGGCCGCTGATCGTGAAGATGACTTCCTTAAATCCGCCAAGATCGCTTACGCTCGATTCGAGCATCTCCGTGCGCCAGCCTTGGCTGTCCGCGTACTTCGCGTACATCCGGTACAGCTCCGCCGCGAACAGGTTCGCTTCTTCGCCGCCCGCCGCGCCGCGGATTTCCACGATTACGTTCTTGCCGTCGTTCGGATCCTTCGGCAGCATCAGGATGCGAATCCGCTCTTCGAGCTCCGCCTGGCGAGGCTCAAGCTCTTCGATCTCCAGCTTCACCATCTCGCGCATCTCTTCGTCGAGCTTGTCGTCGAGAAGCGCGCGGGCGTCGTCCAACTGGGCCAACACCGTTCTATATTCGAGATAAGCCTGGTACGCTTCCTCCAGGTCCGATTGCTCCTTCGCATATGAGCGCAACTTCGACGTGTCGTTCACGACGTCAGGGTCGCACAGAAGCTCGCTCAGCTTCTCATAGCGGTCCGCCAGCGCTTGAAGACGGTCCAGCACGTTCGTTCAACCTCCTAAAGTCATCGCAGTTAACCGGGCGCTGCCGCTCTATCGGCAGGCGGTCGCTGCGCGTTTAATCTTTTTCTTATTATATCACAGAAGCGCAAGCTTTGCGGCGGATTTGCAGTCGGTTATCGGGAGGCGAGCGAAACGGGCACAATTGCGCAAAAAGCAGGAAGCCGCCATTAAGCGTACTCCCTGCCTTACCTTCATACCGCAAACGATTAACGGACTTAATGAGCTCCGGCCGGCGTTTCGTACAGCTTGCCCGACTTGGCTTGCGACCGAATCCTCAGGTAGACGACCAGCGCGAAGCCGGCCAAGTAGAGCAGAACGATGCCGAACTCCTTCCAGAAAATGCTCCACTCCCCGGTCGAGATGACCGCGTGGAACCCCCTCAGCACGTAGGTCATCGGCAGGCAGCGTCCGAGCGCCTGAAGCCAGCCGTCGGCCAGCTCCATCGGGAACGTGCCTCCGCTCGCCGACAACTGCGCGACCAGCAGGGCGACGCCGACCAGCTTGCCCAGATTGCCGATGACGGTGACCAGCATCATCAGCAGCGTCATGAACATCATCGACACGAACAAGCTATAGAGCAGCATAAGGGACAGGTTCGCCGGATGAATGCCGAACGCGAACCTCAGAAGCAGGTTGACGATGATCGTCTGGACGACGGATACCGTGTAGAACAGCCCGAGCTTGCTCAGTGCGAACTTCCATCCGCTGACCCGCGGGCTGCCCGGCAGCTTGAACGGAATGATGTTGAACGCCATCAAGGCGCCGACCATCAGCCCGAGCGCAAGGAAGTACGGGGCGGAGCCCGTTCCGTAGTTCGGCACATCGGTCGTTTGCTGCTCGACCAGCTGCACCGGCTGCGCGAACATGTCCAGCATCTCGTCGCTGGCCCCGGCTCCCGCGGATTGCGCCGCGGCGTCGGTCAGCTTGCCGGCCAGCTCCTTCGAGCCGTTCACCAGGCCGACGAAGCCATGCGCCAGCTGTTCGGCTCCGCTGTCGAGCAGCGAGGAGTTGTCCGCCAGCGATTGAAGGCCGGCGCTGAACCGGGTGAACCCTTGGTTCCAACTGCTCATGCCGCTTGCGAAGCCGTTCGCCCCCGCCGCCAGCTTGGCTGCTCCGTCTGCGCTGGCATCCAAGCCGGCGCCAACGCTCTTCAGCCCCGCGGTAATCTTGGCGTGGCCGACGCCGAGGGTAACCGCTTGCTCGGCCAGCCGTTCGGCCGACGCCGGTGCGCCCGCGCTATCCGTCGCCAGTTGGCTGCTCTCGCTTATAAGAGCGGCCAACTGCTCGTCGCCCGCAAGGTCGGGGTGCGAATCCGCGAATTGCTTCAGAGCGTCGGCAAGCTTCCGCGCTTCGGAGCTTGCCGACGCCAGCTGCTTCTTCTGCTCGCTTAGGCCGGAAGACAACTGCGCGATGCCTTGATCAAGCTCGGCGCTGCTAGAAGCCAGATGCGATTGAGCGGGTTCGAGCTTGGCGAGCCCGTCCGCTAGGGAAGCCGAGCCCTGCTTAAGCTCGGAGACGCCCGAGCTCAGCGACTTCATGCCGCTTGTGAGCGGAGACAGGCCGTCCGCCAACCGATAGGCGCCATTCTTCAGCGATCCGATGCCTTCTTGCAGCCGGTCCGCGCCGTTCTTGGCGCTCTCGGCGCCTTCGGACAACTTGGTCGCGCCCTGGCCCGCCTCGGCAAAGCCGTCGGACAGCTTCCGGATGCTTGCCATCACCGTCTCCGTATAGGTTTTGACAATATTCTCGCTGACCTTCTCCTTCAATTCCTTCACCGCGGAACTGCCGATCTGGCCGGACACGAAGTTATTGCCGGGATTCGTCCGGTAGATCAGCTCCGCTTGCTTGGGCTCGTCGCCGTTCAAGGAAGCGACATTCTTCGAGAAGTCTTCCGGAATGACGATGCTCAGGTAATAATCTCCGGAAGCCAGACCGTCCTCCGCCTTCTCGCTGCTTACGTAGCGGTAATCAAAGCTCCTGCTCTTTTCCAACTCCGCAACCATATCGCTACCCACGTCCAACTGCTGCCCGGAGATCTCGGCTCCTTGATCCAGGTTGACGACCGCGACCGGCAGCTTGTCCAGCTTGGCGTAAGGATTCCAATAGCCCGCCAGGAACATGCCCGCGTACAGCACCGGAATGATGAGCAGAATCGCCGCGGCGATGCGAAGATGCTTATGGTTCAGAATGATCCTCAAATCGTGCAGAAACAAGCTTTTCTTATGCACGTCCGTGTTGCCTCCTATTCTTCTATGCTCGACTCAAGCGTCAAGCTCGCTTCATTTAGTTGTATGCTACAACTTAAACATTGTATGTTACAACCTTATGGCCGTCAACAGGGACATTTTGACCGAATGCGCGCCAGACGGGTAAGCCTTCTCCCCGAACAATCACGGCAGCCGACCGACGGAATCAGATCGGGAAAATGGACAGCGCTTGCAACCTCCGCGGATGGAACGGTAAGCTAGAGGATAGGATTCGGAACGGGAGGGATTCACCCGATGGAAGACGAACGGTTTGCCCGGATCGAGCTGGAGATCGCCATCTTCATGCGCAGAGCGGAAGCGATCCGCTTGGCCGGCATGAGCGGCGATCAACTGGATCGGTCGGCTTATCTCATGCTGCGCTACTTGGAGAAAAAAGGACCGGTCGGCATCAAAGCGCTTGCGGACGAGATGCAGATCGACATCTCCACAGCGAGCCGGCAGATCGCTTCGCTCGAAGCGAAGGGCTTCGTCACCCGCGCGTCAGACCCCCACGATGCGAGAATCAGCCTTCTGCGCGTGACGGAAGAGGTGCCCGGCATGCTGAGAGAGGCGAGACAAAACCGCATCGATTATTATGCCAAGCTATTGGGGGACTGGAACCCGGAGGACAGCCTCAAGTTCGGAGAGCTTCTCGGCAAGTTCAACCGCACCGCGGAAGAGCTTCTGAAGAAGCGCCGCGAAGAAGGCAGGCCATAAGGCAAAATCGCTAACGGCGCTCGGCTCGGAGCGGGTTAGCGATTTTTGCATTTCATGATGGTTATACCGAATAGTCATTATCACCCGCTTAGCCGATAGCAACGGTTCACGGAATACCGCACACGGCACACGGCATACGGTTCACGGAATATGGCTCGCAGCTCACGCCCCACGTCTCACGCCTCACGACTCACTGTTCACGGTTCACGGTTCACGGTTCACGGTTCACGGTTCACGAATCGCAACTCCGGCTTACGGCTTACGGAAATAACAGCCCCTTAAACCTCGACAAAGAGCTATTTTGAAATCTTACGGAAATTTGCGACGCTTAAAAGCATTTTAACCTCGCCGAGGGAGATTAAAGTCCACCTAAGCGGCTGCCACTTCCGTTAGAATCCAAACCCAACTATTCCGGGCCTGTAAAGGTTTCAAATATCCGTTACGATCAGAACTGGGAGAGGGGATTCTGAGCCGGGGGGATTCCATAAAAAAACACCCTCCGCTTCGTAAAGCGGAAGGTGTCCGTCATCCCTTGTAACGATGAGTAGGGTAAGCTTAAACGTTGAATCGGAAGTGCATGACGTCGCCGTCTGCCACGACGTACTCCTTGCCTTCCAGACGAAGCTGGCCTCTCTCCTTAGCCGCGTTCATCGACCCGGCCGCAACCAGATCCTCGTAGGACACGACTTCCGCGCGGATAAAGCCGCGTTCGAAGTCGGTGTGGATGACGCCGGCCGCTTGCGGGGCTTTCATGCCCTTGCGGATCGTCCAGGCGCGCACTTCCTGCACGCCGGCCGTGAAGTACGTATACAGGCCGAGCAGCTTATAGGCCGCGCGGATAAGACGGTCCAGGCCGGACTCGCTAAGGCCGAGCTCTTCCAGGAACATCTCCTTGTCTTCGCCTTCGAGCTCGGCGATCTCGGATTCCACCTTGGCGCTGATCGGAACGACTTCGGAGCCTTCCGCAGCCGCGAATTGGCGGACGCGTTCGACGTACTCGTTCGAGTCGGAGTTCGCCGCTTCGCTCTCATGAACGTTAGCCGCATAAAGAACCGGCTTGATCGTCAGCAGATGCAGATCGCGCACGATCAGCTTCTCTTCGTCCGACAGCTCCACGCTCCGGGCCGGCTTCTCTTCAAGCAGAGCCGCGTGAATGCGCTCCAGCACTTCGACCTCTTGAGCGTATTTCTTGTCCCCGCCCTTCATGTTCTTGCGGGAGCGGTCCATTCTCTTCTCGACCGAATCGATGTCGGCGAGAATGAGCTCCAGGTTGATGACCTCGATATCGTTGATCGGGTCGATCTTGCCGGAGACGTGGGTGATGTTCTCGTCCACGAAGCAGCGGACGACGTGAACGATGGCGTCTACCTCGCGGATGTTCGCGAGGAACTTGTTGCCGAGACCTTCGCCGCGGCTGGCGCCCTTCACGAGACCGGCGATGTCGACGAATTCGAACGCGGTCGGCACGATCCGGTTCGGGGTGACGATGTCGGCCAGCTTCTGCAGGCGCTCGTCCGGAACCTCGACCACGCCGACGTTCGGGTCGATCGTGCAGAACGGATAGTTGGCGGACTCCGCGCCGGCTTGCGTGATGGCGTTAAATAAAGTCGACTTGCCGACGTTAGGCAGACCGACGATTCCACAAGAAAGTGGCATTCAAGAACACTCCTGACTGGGCGCGATCGATTCTTGGCGGAGGCCGCCCGCGATCGTTCGCCTCTTCAATTCTCAGGTCATTATACCGGAATCCGAGTTGCCTCGTCTACTCGGCGGTTAGAGTTCCGCGCCGCCCCACTTCCTTCCTCGGATAGGAGAAGAGCTTCCGGAGAACAATGACCATGAGCGATCATCCCGTCGACACCCGAAGGAGAGGGATTCCCATGGAGAATCAAAATCATCAAGGCAACTACAAAGGCACGACAAAAATGCATGCGAAAAATCAGGACATGGCGTTCGTTAACGATACGATCGACCGTTCCAAATCCGCTACGCCGCTCAACCGTCCCGGGAAACATTCCAAGTAAAAAGCTGATGGGGCGAACAGAGGCTTTGGCCTGCCGCTGTTCGCCCCATTCTTTTATACCCATGCGTCGTTATCGTACCCTCGTTGCTCCCAGAAGCCGGTATGCGGCTTCTCGATCAGCTCGATCCGCGCCAGCCACTTGACCGACTTGTAGGCGTACATCTTGGGGACGATCAACCGGACCGGCCCTCCATAGTCGCGGTGAATCGGCTTGCCATCGTGAAGCACGGCCACCATGACGTCTTCCATCTGGGCCTGCTCCAGGGATAGCGTGTCCGTGTATTCGCCGTCGCCGGAATAGAACTTCACGTAGCGGGCCTCCGGCTTCACTCCGGCCGCCGCGAGAAGCTGCCTAAGCGGAATTCCTTCCCAAGTATTATGATAGACCGACCAGCCCGTTACGCAGTGGAAGTCGCTGACCTGAACGGTGCGTTCGAGTTGAAGGAAAGCTTCCCAATTCCAATGCCCCGGTTGATCCACCAGCCCGTCGATCGCGAACGTCCAGCTGCCGGAATCGAATCGAGGGAGCGCGGTTACCGTATACACCCGGAACCTGCCTTCGGCTCCTCCTCCGATAACGTTCGCGGAGTCCGGCAGAGGCTCCGGCGCGGGCAGCATCCGGTTCGGATCCGCCTTATCCGACATGCCGCCGCCTGTTGTCGACGGAGCGAGGCTGTCCCATGTTCCCTTCGTCCACCTAAGGAAGGACGGCAGGACGGCCGCCGCGATCGCTGCGCCAGCCGTCCAGCGGATGAACTGCTTGCGGCTCATCCACGCTTGAGGATCGGCTGCTGGATAAGGCACCCTCAAGGCGGCGGATCCCTTCTCCATCGGCTCAGCCGATTCCTCAAGGACGCGAACCGCGCGCTTCTCAGGCTGACGCATCCAACGAAGGCGGGCAACCGAGTGATAAACGAGATAGGGAAGACCGATCCAGGTCAAAAGATCATGAACGAGCAAAGCCCCATTGGCCCAACGCGGAGGAAGATGGCGGAATTGCCAGAGGACGATGCCCGACAACAGCCAGCCGACCAGCAAAACCAGCACGAAAGTCAGATTGCCGCGCTGTCTGGGCCGTGCACGGAGCTGCTTCAAATGCCGCTTCATTAGGGGTCCGTAGAGAACAAGCAGGATAGCAATAAGGAGTCCCAGATAGATGTGAAGCTGCTTGAGCCAGACTCTCCCTTCCCCCAGCCAGCCGCGCGCCGCCCCCCATGACAGCAGCAGCCCGCTGACGGCGAGAAAGGCGACCAGCCATGCGTTCCATCGGTGCAGCTCCGCGAGCTGCCTGCCGAAGCCTGGTTTCTTGCGCTCGGCCATTCGAACTCCTCCTCCTCCGATCCATCGCCATACTCTAATAACCCAGATTATACCATGGCCCTATGCACATTCCATGAATAAGAGCTCCCATTTCTCCGCCAAACGATGTCGGGAAGCGCCAAATATTTTTTTCCGCTCGGCAGGACCGGAACATCTTGAGCAAACCTGCGTCTAAAACAATATCCAAGCAACTAGATATTGATTCGGTCAGAAGGAGGAATGAATCCAGATGCGCAGAATGCTTTCGCTTGCAACAGCGGGTTTTCTTGCGCTTCTATTGGCAGGCTGCGGGTCCGGCAACGCGAATAACGGTTCCGTCATGGAAGTCCCGGCCGCCAGTACAGAAGCTTCACAGTCAGCGTCTCCTGCTCCCTCATCAGGCAGCACTAGTTCACCGTCGGCCTCCCCGGCCGCTTCCGAATCGGCGTTATCGCCGCAAGAGCAATCGCTCGCGAATGCGGCCGACGAGGTTATGGGCGCCCTTCGCGACCGCGACCTTGTCCGGCTCGCTTCTTGGACGGACGCCGAGAAAGGACTTCGCTTCTCGCCTTATCCCCACCTGAACAGCGAGACGGATCTCGTGTTCCAAGCGGACCGGTTCCCCTCCTTCAAGGATGATACAACGCTCGAATGGGGCTCTTACGACGGCTCCGGCGAGCCGATCAAGCTGAGCTTCCGGGACTACTTCGAGAAGTTCGTCTACGACCAGGACTTCGCCGACGCTCCGGTCGTATCCGTCGGCAAGCTGGCGAGCAGCGGCAATACGACCTATAACGGCGCCGAGCTCTATGCGAATTCCTCTTTCGTGGAGTACCACTTCCCCGGCTTCGACAAGAAGCTGGAGGGACAGGATTGGGAGAGCCTGATCCTCGTCTTCGTTCCATCCGGAGCGGACTGGAAGCTCGTCTCGGTCGTCCACGGGCAATGGACGATCTGAGCGGATCGAGTCGCAAGCGCACGCATACAAAAGCACATAAAGAAGAAAGCGGAGTCCGCTCGGGACCCCGCTTTCTTGCTTTTACGCCTTGCTGCGCTTCTTACAGTTGGTTCTGGATCTTCGCCTTCAAGGAATCCTTGCTTTGAAGTCCGACCAGCTTGTCGACCGGTTGGCCGTTCTTGAACAGGATCAGCGTCGGGATGCTCATGACGCCGAATTGGGAAGCCAGTTCAGGCTCTTCGTCGACGTTGATCTTGCCGACCGTAGCCGATCCCTTCAATTCATTGGACAGGTCCTCCACGATAGGAAGCTGCATTTTGCAAGGTCCGCACCAAGGTGCCCAGAAGTCCAGAAGGGTTACGCCTTCGGAAACGGTCGAGTTGAAGTTGTCTTTCGTTACTACTACTGCCATGATTACTCCACTCCTTCTACTATGAGATTAAGGATTTAAAGCTCAGCTCAATATGATGATCGGGCTTGGAACTTCATCCCGTTGCATCCTCTTGCCTTCGATCGCTAGACCTGCTGTCTCTGCGCGATGTTGCGGAGCATTCCGCCGATCGTAATGTCGGAGAAATACCCTTCAAGCTGCTTCTCCGCCCCGCAGAACACCGAATTCATCACATCCTGCATGTTCGAGCCGACCATGCAATCCATCTGGGGATCCCCCGAGCACCAATTCGGCGTAAGCGAACCAGCCGACATGGCGCGGTAAACATCCGCCAGCGTGACTTCCATCGGGTCGCAAGTCAATCGGTATCCGCCGCCGGAGCCTTCTCTTGTCGAGACGTAGCCCAGCTTGCGGAGACAACCCAGAACCTTGCGCACTCGCGCGGGATGGGTGCAGACATTCGCTGCGATCTCCTCGCTCGATGCCATCCCGTCCGCCCGATGCGCCAGCAGGACGAGACTGTGGACTGCAATAATGAATTCACTGTTCATCGTCCGCCGCCTCCCCGGTTCCTACTGTAATAATATCAATTACAGTTGAGTTTGTCAACACTAGGAAAGACCAAGTTCCATCGATTCCGCAGATAGTCTCATGATGGTTCAACAGCCCCCCGATTATTCGCTCGCCCGGCCCGAATCGAACATTGTAACCGCCCTTCCCGTCTGTCATACTGAAGGCGAAGCTTCCCGATACATGAGCCTATCCAAGAGGTGAACGTATGCATATACAAATATACTCCGACATGGTGTGCCCTTGGTGCCGGATCGGCATGAAGAACCTGTCGGATGCCATAGTTCTGTGGGAGGAACAAACGGCGGAGGAGATCACCGTCAGCCATCATGCGTTCCTGCTCGACCCGTCGCTGCCTCCGGAAGGACTTCCTTATAAAGCCTCCATGGAGAAAAAAATGGGGAGCGCGAATCCGGACCCGGCTTTGAGCCGAATTACGGAGGCGGGAGCGGAGATCGGTCTCGTCTTCCGCTTCGACCGGATCAACCGGATGCCGAACACCGTGCTCGCCCATCGGGCCGACGCCGTGCTGCCGGAAGAGCAGCGTTCGAAGTGGATCGACGCCGTCATGACCGCCTACTTCGAATTCGGGCGCGATATCGCCAAGCTAGAGGTCTTGCTGGAGATCGCGGAGGACATCGGCCTGAACGCCCACACGCTCGAGAGCAAGCTCGAGTCGGAAGAAGGCACGGCGGAAGTCGATCAGGACTTGGAGAGAGCCCGTTCGATGGGCATCTCCGGAGTTCCTTTCTACGTGATCGACGGCAAATACGGCCTGTCCGGGGCTTATCCGGCAGCCGAGTTCTTACGCGCCTTCGAGAAGATAACGGAACGGAAAGCAGAATAAGAACCGCTTGCTTTGAATGGCGGCGCATGGGAAATCCCTGCGCCGCCATCGCGCGTTCAGGGGCGCCCCTCCGTTTTGTTCTTGTTCATCCGTCTGAATGATCCGTGCCTAGAATCTTCAACGCAACGGAGCTCAACGTCTGGAGAAAAGCCTCAATCGCCCGAGTTCTCGGTTCGCCATTCCGCAGAAGGACGTAGAACACTCTTCTCAAAGGCGTTCCCGGCGTTTCCGGCACCTGCATCGTTCCGAGGGCCAGCTCCTTGCGCAGCGCCATGCGCGACTGCAGCGTCACGCCCAGCCCGGCCTCCACCATCTCTTTGATAAGCTGAGTGCTTCCGAGCTCCATCAGCCTGGCCGGCTTGATGTTTAGACCGGCTAGCAGCCGATCCGTCGCCGCCCTGGTGCCGGATCCTTCCTCCCTCACCATCCAAGTCTCTTCCGCCAATCGGGCTGCCGATACCGGCGAGACGGCCGCAAGAGGATGGCCGGCTCCGACCGCGACGACCATCTCGTCCTCGGCCAGCTTCTCCGAGACAAGACCGGCGCCGAATTCTTCTCCTTCCACGATTCCGATGTCGAGTTGTCTCGCCCGCAGCCGATCCGCCACCTCGGCCGTGTTGCCGATGGAGATGGCCGGCAGGATAGCCGGATACTCCCGCTGAAGGCGGGCCAGCACCGGGGGAAGGGCATATTCTCCGAACGTGTAGCTGGCGCCGATCGCAAGCGGCCCTCCAACGTAATACATCAATTCCCCGATCTTCTCTCTCATGGCCCGGTATTGCCCGTTGATCTCCTTCGCATGCCGGAGCACGACCTCTCCCGCCTTCGTCAAGGAGACCGCTTTGTTCGTCCGCTCCAGCAGCCGGGCTCCCAGGGATTCCTCCAGCGAGCGGATCTGTTGGCTCACAGCCGGCTGGGTCATATGAAGGCGTTCCGCCGCCCGCGAGAAGCTCCGAAGCTCCGCAACCGTCTCGAATACTTGCAGTTGGGCATCCATTCGGGACGCACCCCCCTCTTCTATAAGTAAATTATTATACACTTCATAACAATAATCAATTTTCCTTATGATCGATTTCGAGATATTCTAGTTCCAACGAAGCGTTGAACAAGGTCAATCCACATCCAGAGAGGGGTAACCCTATGCCCGCCCATACTTTGCGAAGCCCGCGCGCCATCCTTCGCAGCCTCAAACCCGAAGGCCGACCGGGAGTCGTACCCGGCGTCATTCTTGCGCTCATTCTGGCACTGGCCGGCTGGCAGCTTGCCCGCCTTCCCGGTCTAACGCTCGCCGGCCCGATGGCCTGCACCCTGCTGATCGCCATCGTCTACCGGCATCTTCTCGGGTATCCGGAAGCCTTGCGCGCCGGCATCTCGTTCGCCGGAACGAAGCTGCTCCGCGCCGCCATCGTTCTGTTCGGCCTGAAGCTGCCGATCGACGTTGTCCTGCAGCAGGGAGTTCCCCTGCTGGCCCGGGCGGCGGCGACGCTCCTGTTCGCGCTCGCGGCGAGCGCGGCGCTGCGCCGCCTGCTCAAAGCCGACGCCGAGCTGACGACGCTGCTCGCGATCGGCACCGGCATCTGCGGAGCCGCGGCAATCGCCGCAGCCGCCCCGATGCTCGGCTCGAAGGAGCAGAAGACCGCGCTCGGCGCGGGAATGATCGCCGCCGTCGGCACGCTGTTCGCGCTTGGCTATACGCTTGCGCGGCCGCTGCTGCCGATGTCGGACGCGGTCTACGGCGCATGGGCCGGCCTAACGCTGCACGAGATCGCCCACGTCGCCATGGCGGCCGCAGCCGGAGGCCCCGATGCGCTTGAAGCCGGCATGCTCGCCAAGCTTAGCCGCGTGCTTCTGCTGGTGCCGGCCGTCTTCGCCCTGCAAGCCTTCCGCAGCCGCCGCCTCGCGAGAAGCGGCTCGGCTCCCCATGTGCCGGCGGCCGGGTGGCGCGGCCTGCCGTGGTACCTGCTCGGCTTCGTCGCGATGAGCTTCCTCGCCGCAAGCCATCCCGGCGAATGGCTGCCGCTGCCCGCCGGGTGGGAGGCCGGAGCCGCGCAGATGACGACGCTGCTGCTGACGACCGCCATGGCCGGGCTCGGCCTTAGCGTCAATCTGAGAGAGCTTCGCTATGCCCTGCGGCCGCTCGCCATCCTGCTGATCGTATCCGCCCTTCTGTCCGCGTTCACCTATCTTTCCCTTTAAAAACTGCTGCGGCTCGAGTTTAAAAACGCGAAAAGCAAGGAATAGGAGCATGCGGCATGGAATAAGAGAGAACATGCCGGTGAGACACCTATTCCAAATGGAAAGGCAGACATGAAAATGAAGATAAGGTATGCGCACACCAACCTCATTGCCCGCGATTGGAGAAGGGTATCGCTGTTTTACCAACGGGTATTCGGCTGTAAACCCGTACCGCCGGAGCGCGATCTAACGGGCGACTGGGTGGATCGATTAACGGGAATACGCAATGCCCATCTAACGGGCGAGCATTTGGCGTTACCCGGATACGGAGATCCCTCGCCGACGTTGGAGATTCTCTCATACGACAGCTTGAATTCCGAGAATCCCAAAGCGATTAACGGAATCGGCTTGGCTCATTTGGCTTTTGAGGTGGAGGATGTCGCCGCCGTGCTGCAGAAAGTCATCCAAGAAGGCGGCGGGCAGATAGGCGAGCTCGTTCAAACGGAATTTCCGAATCAGGCCGTGGCTACTTTCGTTTATGCCACGGATATCGAAGGGAACATTGTTGAATTGCAACATTGGGAGAAACGATCGAGTGAACAGTAGGCGTCAGAAAAAGGACCGTCCCGCACAGCCAAGAAATCGGCTTGGTGCAAGACGGTCCTTCCTTTTCTCTTTATCTCCTAAACGATTGCTGCCGTTTAGTTTCCTTTAGCCCCAGCCTTCTCGGCAATCGCTCTCGCGATCCAGACGCCGGCCGCTCCCGCTTGCGCGAGGCCGCGGGTAACGCCCGCGCCGTCTCCTCCGCAGTAGAGGCCGCTGATCTCGGTCTCCAACTGCTCAGTCAGCTGCGGACGGGCGGAGTAGAACTTCGCTTCCACCCCATAGAACAGCGTATGCTCGGACGCGATACCCGGCGTAACCTTATCCAGCGCTTCCACCATCTCGATCAGGCTTTTCAGCGTGACGTACGGAAGCACCAATCCCAGGTCGCCCGGCACCGCTTCCTTCAGCGTCGGCTCCAGGAAGCCTTCCTTGATCCGAGCTTCCGTGGAACGGCGGCCCCTCAGAATGTCTCCGTACTTCTGCACGATGACACCGCCGTTCGACAGATCGTTCGCCCGTTTGCAGATCTCGCGGGCGTATTCGTTCGGCTTATCGAACGGCTCCGTGAACTTGTGCGAGACGAGCAGCGCGAAGTTCGTGTTGTTCGAGCCGAGAGCCGGGTCCTTGAAGGCGTGCCCGTTGGCCGCCATGACCCCGCTGTGGTTCTCGACGACGACGTGCCCGGAAGGATTGCTGCAGAACGTGCGCACTCGGGTTCCTACCGAAGTGTTGAAGATGAACTTTCCTTCGTACAGGTTCTCGTTGATCTCCCGCATGACCACGTCCGACGTCTCTACCCGGACGCCGACGTCGACTTGGTTGTTGTACATCTTCAGGCGGCGCTTCTTCAGCACTTCCGTCAGCCAAGCCGAACCGTCGCGGCCAGGGGCGATGACCACCGTATCCGCACCGATCTCTTCCCCGTTCTTGAGCCGAATGCCGACCGCCTTGTGCTTGCCGTCTGTTTTCTCCGTGATCAGATCGTCGACCTCGGTCTTGAACCGCATCTCCACTCGCGTGCTGAGGTAGTCCGCGATTGACTTCATGATCTCCAGGTTCTGTTCCGTGCCCAGATGGCGAACCTGAGCGCGCAGCAGCTTCAAGCCCGCCGCATACGCCTTCTGCTCGATATTCTTCACCTTATCCGTCGTCGGATCGGTAATGTTCGGAGTCGCGCCGTGCTCCAGGTTCACTTCGTCCACGTACTTGATGAGCGAGAGCACCTGGGAAGGCGGCAGATAATCGGTCAGCCAGCCTCCGAATTCGGTCGTGATATTGAACTTGCCGTCGCTATAGGCTCCGGCGCCGCCGAATCCTGCCGTAATCGAGCAAGCGGGCAGGCAGCCGGCGAATTCTTTCTTGCCCGCCGCCGGCGGACAAAGCTTGATTTTCTCTTCCAGAATGGGACAGCTGCGGCGGCGAATCTCATGGCCCTTGTCCACGAGAAGCACCTTAAGCTCAGGGGCCTTGCGAGTCAGCTCATAGCAGGCGAATATGCCCGCGGGACCCGCTCCGACAACGACGACATCGTAATGATTCAAAGTGTCATCCTCCTATCAAGGAAAGCTTGGCTTATGCCGCCCATGGCCGCAGGAACGCAAAAAAAATCCCCGACCTCGAGCGGGTGTGGATAATACAATCCCACATCCGTCGTAGTCGGGAATTTGCGGTTCCCGGTAGAGACTCTCAGCCCATATTGCCGAGGATATACGATAGATGATTCCAATGTTCGGCTTTCGGCGCTTCTCGCGCCGGATTTACAAGCCGCATGTCAAATGCTAACCCATAAATCCGTACGCGTCAAGCAGTCATTCGTCCAAACATTCGATATTATGCTTTTATTTTTTTATCAAGCTTGTATATTGTCATTTAGAAGTCTCTAAAACCGAACATTAACCGCATCAACAGGGGATCAATCTTCGCTTTTCTCTTCCTTGCCCTTCGGAATGATGAGGTTCAGAACGAGAGCGGCGATAGCGCCGACGGCCGTACCCGAGGACAGGATGTAGTTCACGATGTCCGGAAGCGTGTTAAGCACGTCCTTCGGGAATACCGTCAGGCCGAGCGTCAACGCGATCGGAATGCCGACGATCATCATGTTGCGGTCATCGATCTTCAGCGGTTGAATGACCTTCATGCCGTTCATGAGAATAGCGACGCAGACGATGGCGAAAATACCGTTGATAACCGCATCCGGAATGCAGGTGATGAGCACGGACAGCTTCGGCATGAATCCTAGCGCGAGCAGAATGACTCCGCCCGCCATGATAGCCATGCGGCTTCCTACGCCCGTGACCGCGATCAGGCCGGCGTTGGAGGAATAGCCCGTCATCGGGGATCCGCCGAACGCGGAGCCGACGAAGCAGCCGAGGCCTTCGCCGAGCGCGCCGCGGTTCAGGCGCTTCTCGGTCAGCTCGCTGCCAGTTACCGAAGAGACGACGAACCAGGTGCCGGTCGTCTCGATCAGAACGATCAGATAGACGATCGCCATCGTGATGACCGCGCTAAGATCGAAGGTTGGCTTGCCGAACGGGAACAGCTCCGGGAGCTTGAACCAATCGGCGCCTTTGACCGGGGAGAGGTCGACCTTGCCGTAGATGGAAGCGACGATCGTTCCCACGATGATAGCTAGAATGACGGAGAGCAGACGGAACAGAGTGCCGCCGCGCTTCAGCTTGCTGCCGAACAGCATGCAGATGACCAACACGGCCGCGGATGCGCCCGCAACGACGACGTTGTCTCCCAGGTTGCCGGGAGCGGTGAAAATGCTGTTCATCGCCGACGGGATCAACGTGACGCCGACGACCATAATAACCGTACCGCCTACGATCGGCGGGATAACCTTGCGGACGACCTTGGCGAACCACTTGAGCGGCCAGCCGAGGATCGAGATCAGCAGGGCTCCCGGCAGAAGGCTGCCGGTCATGGCCGCAAGCCCCAGCTTGCTGCCGATGGCGGCCATGGCGCCGATCGGAATATAAGAAGGACCTTGAACGACCGGCAGGCGCATGAAGATCCCCGTCTGAATCAAGGTTCCGATCCCTGTCGCAAGGAAGCACATCTGGATGAAGAACGAGGTATCCCCGCCGCTTAACCCGAGCAAACTCGCGATGATGATAGGGGCAATGTACAGATCCATCGCCAGGACGTGCTGGAGACCGAGCAAGAATGCTTTGCCGACACTGATTTTGTCGTCGACTCCGACCAATAAACCGTTGCTTTGAGCCGCTGTTCTCTGTTGTTCCTGCATGATGCTCGCTAGAGACCTCCTCAATGGGGTTGAAAAAAGTAAATGACCGTTTGATTATAGTGTACTTTTCGTGAAAAGTATAGATTTTTACGTACGATAAATTGTAGAATGTTAATGAATGTTCGCGTTTTGATCACGGCTCCTCTTCGCCGGGCAGCACCCGGACGAAGGGTCGAAATCATGGCCAATACGATGAAAAGAGGACACCTTATGCCGACTACGCAACTTGATCCCGTACTTGCCGACGATTGGATTGTCGCCTGCCGCTCTTCCGACCTGCAGGACCGTCCCGTTTCTATTATCATTCTGCGCGAGAGACTCGTTCTATTCCGTACCGAAGAAGGCGTTCACGCTTTCTCCGATCTGTGCGTTCACCGCGGAGCCGCCCTCTCCCTCGGCTGCATCCGGGAAGGCCGTCTCGTCTGCCCTTACCATGAGTGGGAATACAATACCGACGGAGCTTGCGCGAAGATTCCTCAGCTTCCGGAAGGACAAGCCATTCCTTTGAAAGCCAAGGCGAAGAAGTTCTCCTGCGTGGAGCGCTACGGCCTCGTCTGGGTTAACCTGAACGGCAACGAGCCGCCGCTTGTCGCCTATCCGGAAGACAGCGATCCCGACTTCCGCAACGTCATCTGGGGGCCGCAGGAAGTGAACGCCAATCCGCCCCGCATCGTCGAGAACTTCCTGGACGTGGGCCATCTCGCCTTCATCCATCAAGGTTACCTCGGCGTGCCCGATCATGCCGAGATCGGCGACTACCGCATGGTGGAGGAAGAAGACGGCATTCGCTCCGAGGAGATCGCGGTCTACCAGCCTGATCCGGACGGCTCCGGCCAAGCGAAGCACGTCTACTACACGTACAAAATCCTGCGCCCGCTCACCGTCCGCTTCACGAAGCGAGACCTCGAGCTCGGCAATCTCATGACGATCATGCTCACCGTGCGCCCCGTCGAAGAAGGCAAATCGGTTGCCTACGGCATCCTCTCCTTCAACTACGACACCGGCACGACCGACCAGGAGATCATCGAGTTCCAGGACATGATCTTCGCCCAGGACAAGCCGATCGTCGAGAACCAGAAGCCGGAGAACCTGCCGCTCGACCTGCAAGCCGAGCTGTCGCTCCGCTGCGACCGCGTCAGCATCGCCTACCGACAGTACCTGAAGAAGGCAGGCGTGACGTTGGGCACCGCTTGATGCTTCTGGAATAACAGGGGGCTCCAAGTCTGTTGAAGACTGGAGCCCCTCTTTATGCTTGTATTAAACGTTATCTAACAACTCGCAGCACCCATGTCGCGCTGAAGAAATCGCCTTGTCCGGGAGGAATCGGCAGGCCGGAACGATGCAGTTGATCGCCGCCAAGGACGATCCCCTCCCCTTCGACGACATAATCGCTAGCATCGTCAAGCCCTCTTAGATGGAGCATTCCCGTCGGCATGTGCGGCTCCGCGAGCACCCGGAAGTACGCGACGTAAGCTTCCGTCCGGTCGGGGGAGACGACCATCCAAGCCGTCTCGTTGCCTTCGAACGGACTCTTCAGCCGGTAGAGATCGCCGAACTGAACGAGGCCGCGGAGAGACTTGTAGCGCGCGATCTGCTCTTTAATCTCCGCCTTCTCCGCATCCCCCAGCTCGGTCAGGTCAAGCTCATATCCGAAGTTGCCGGACATCGCGACATCGCCTCTCATCGCAAGCGACGTGACTCGATGAACCTGATGGTTCGGGACCGCGGAGACGTGAGCCCCCATCGTGCTGATCGGATAGACGACGCTGGTGCCGTACTGGATCTTGAGCCGGCTGACCGCATCGGAATTGTCGCTCGTCCACGTCTGCGGCATGTAATAGAGCATGCCCGGATCGAACCGGCCGCCCCCGCCGGAGCAGCTCTCGAACAGAACGCCGGAATGCCGGGAAGTGAGGGTCTCCAGCACGCGATACAAGCCCAGCATATACCGGTGAGCGGTCTCCCTCTGCCGCTCGGGAGGGAGAGCGGCGGAGCCGATCTCCGTCATGTGGCGGTTCATATCCCACTTCACATAGGAGATCGGCGCGGACGACAGAACGCCGCTGACGATGGCAATGAGATAGTCGCACACCTCTTCTCTCGACAGATCAAGGATGAGCTGGTTGCGTCCTTCGGTTCGCCTCCGCCCGGGGACATGCAGGCACCAATCCGGATGCTCGCGATACAGCTCGCTGTCGACCGAGACCATCTCCGGCTCGAACCACAAGCCGAATTGAAGTTCGAGCCCGTTCACTCCGTTCGCGAGAGCATCCAGTCCATCCGGCAGCTTCCGGCGGTTGACGAACCAATCGCCGAGCGAGCTCGAATCGTCGTCCCGCTGCCCGAACCAGCCGTCGTCCAGAACGAACAGCTCGATCCCCAGCCGTCCCGCTTCCTCCGCGATCGCCATGATCTTGCCGGAATCGAAGTCGAAGTAGGTGCCTTCCCAGTTGTTGACGAGCACGGGGCGCGTACGGTCCCTGTACTCCCCCCTGCACAGGCGGCTGCGGTACAGCCGGTGATAGACGCGCGACATGCCGCCCAGCCCGGCGGACGAATAGACCATGACGGCTTCCGGGGTCTGGAACGATTCCCCGGGCTCCAGCCGCCACTTGAAGTCGAACGGATTGAGTCCGATCGATACCCGCGCGCTGCGGAACTGGTCCACCTCCGCGCAAGCGGCGAAGCTGCCGCTGTACACGAGACTGAAGCCGTACGCGTCTCCGGTCTCCTCATCCGCGCCCGGAGACAGCAGGGCAACGAACGGGTTCTGCTGATGCGAACTCGCTCCCCTTCGGCTCTCTACGATGTGCGAGCCGGTCGCGAGCTTCCTTCTCTCCACGTTCCGCTCCCTCGCCCAGGAGCCGGGCAGCTGCAGCAGATCGAACTCCGCCTGCCCGAGATCGACGCTCATGCTTGCCGCGCGCAGTACGTTCATGTTATCCGATCCGACGTTGCGGAGCTTCGCCGATCGCGCGATCGCGTCGTGATCCCGAAAGACCGTATAGAATAGAACGACGGCTAACCCCGCAACGGAATCTTGAAGCTCGATCTCCAGCGTCTGGGCTTCGTCATCGCTCTCGACGTACGTAGAAGGCAGGCCTTCCAGGCTCGGTTTGCCCGCATAAATGCGATGGGAGACATACTCTAGCTCCGTTGCCGTCGCTCCGTTCCCAAGCTCCACCTGATACGCCGGATGGCGGTAGTCGCTCGTGCCGTAGCCCGGGTATTCCTGCGGAAGCCGATCGAACGTAATGGACTTGTCGTCCTCGAACGGGGACGGCGAGAAGCCCGTCGTCAGAATCGACGGCTCTCTCTCGACAACGCGATACTCCCGCAGCCGGGGTCCCCAATATTCATGAAGCAGATAAGCCCCTCTCAGCAGTCGAAGAACATAGCTCGTATTCGGCGTGCAAAGATGAAAGAGCTGATTGCTCTGATCAAAATGGATAGCCATGCCTCTCCTCCTCTCCGTCCGTATCCGGTTCGCTTCTCGATTTTCATATCCGATTCTCGTATTGGATTAACCCTTAACCGCGCCGTCCGCCATTCCTTTAATGAAGTACTTCTGCAAGAAGAGATAGGCGAGCGTCATCGGGAGCATTCCCACGAGGCAGCCGGCGGCCACCCAGTTGATGTTGCTGTGGTATTGCGAGATGAACCTGGACAAGGCGACCGGAATCGTCTGAACGTCCGGCTTCTGCAGGAAGAACACCGAGAACTGGTAATCGTTCCATATCTGCACGCCTAGAACGATAACGATCGTGGCAATAATCGGCTTAAGCAGCGGCATAATGATCCGCAGGAATATCGAGAACCGACTGCAACCGTCGATGAGCGCGGCTTCGTCCAGTTCCTTCGGCACGGTGCCCATGAATCCGGTCATTAGAAAAATGGACAGCGGGAGCGCGAAGGCGACTTGAACGAGAATAACCGCCCAATATTGATCCATTCCGTGGATATCGACCATGAACTTGTACAGCGGAACAAGGATCGTCAAGCTCGGTACGACCAGACAGGAGATGCTGAGCATGTAGATGAATCCGTTCCACTTTGTCCGATGGCGCGCCAGAGGGTACGCGGCGAAGGAACCGATGATGACGACCAGCACGATCGAACCGGCCGTAATGATCAGGTTGCTGATCAGCGCGGTGGACAGATGAGCCTCGCTCCACGCATTGGAGAAATTATCCCAGCTCATGGCGGAGGAAGGCTGCCACTTGCTGCTCGTATCCGTCGTGGGCTTGAATGAGAGGTTAAGCAGCAGATAGAACGGAACGAGATGAACGATGCAGATGACGGCAAGGAAGAGACGGCTCAAGATTCTGCTCACATCCGCAACTCCCTTCTGCGCAGCGTGTAAAGGATAAACAAGCTGATGATGCTGATGACGAGGAACATGACGTTGCCAAGAGCCGCCGCATAGCCGGCATCCTGCCTCGCGAAGTACAGGTTGTACATCATCGTGGACAACGACTGGGATGCATAGCCCGGTCCGCCGTTCGTCAAGGCGACGATCACGTCGAACAGCTTCAGTCCCCCGATAATGTTCAAGACGATATTGACCGTTATCGCCGGCGCGAGAAGCGGCCAGGTGATGTTGCGGAATTGGGATAACCAGCCGGCTCCTTCGATCTGCGCGGCTTCATAGAATTCCTTGGAGATCGACTGCAAGCCGCCCAAGTAAATAATCATGGCGATGCCCATGTATTGGTAGGTGTTGATTAGAGTAATGATCCAGACGGCGCGAGGTCCGCTCGACAGCCAATCCACTTGCTCCTTGCCGAGCACGGCCACCAGATCGTTCAGCGCGCCGCCGTCGTATTGGAAGATGAAGTAGAAGATATAACCCATAATGAGCGGGCTTATGATAACCGGCAGGTAGACTATCGTGCGAGCGATGCCCAAGCCGCGAATTTTCCGATCCAAGAACAAGGCGTAAGCAAGTCCTAGCAAGTTCTGCAGCAGCGTGCTGCCCAAGCCGTAGATCAGCGTGTTCTTAAAGGTCGTCAGAATCTTCTTATCGTGGAACATCCGTTCATATTTCTCGAAGCCCACCCACGAATACTTAGGGGAATAGCCGTCCCAGTTCGTGAACGAGATCTGGAAGCCCTTGATCAGCGGGTAGAAAATAAAGACCCCGAAAAAAATGAGCGCCGGCACGTACATCAAATTGAGCGCCGAAGCGGACTGGAAGTACCGGCGAACGAAGCCTGGCTTGCCGGGGGCGTTCGAACGGCGAACCGAATGCGGTTGCGAAGACGGCATGGCTGCTCTCCTCCTCACTTTCTTTCATTTGCCTGAATATTAAGATAGTTAAGTGCGTTTCGCTATGGGAAAAGCGTGCCCGCGGCAGCGGTGCCGCGGGCTTCTTCTCGGTTGCCTTTGCTTTATTGAGCGGCGCGAAGGCGCTCGTATTCCTGCTTCATGTTCTCGGAGAACTCGCTGACCGAAATTCCTCCGGCCAGGAGATCTTGTCCGTTCTTGCACATAACGTCCCACATGCCGTTCGGCAGGTAGACGCGGTCGAAGAAAGGAAGAACGCGAAGATCGGAATATTGCTGGAAGTCGTCCGTCAGATCGCCGGCGTCGATCGTTACGCCCTTGAGGCCCGGCGGCAGGATCTCGGATGCCGCTACCTTGGCAATGTTCTCCGGTTTCGCATAGAACGCGACGAACTTCTTGGCGGCATCGATGTTCGGGGAATCCTTCCACACGCCCCAAGTCGTTCTCTCTCCGCCTGCCAGCGTCGGTTGATCGCCTGTCGCGATCGAAGGAATCGGCATCAGACCCGCTTTCAGGTCCGGATTGATTTTCTTCGCTTCGTCGATCAGGAACGGTCCGTAGATGCCGAACGCGACTTTGCCTTCCGCGAAAGCTTTCGCGGAATCGGCATACTTCGCCGTCAGGACGTCCTTGTTCAGGTAGCCCTTCTTCTTCAGGTCGAGGAACATCTGCGGCAGCTTATCGAACTGCTTCCAATCGAACGAGCCGTCCAGGAATTGGGACGCATTGTTGTCCGTCGAGCTGATGAACGCCGGCGTCGCGAAGAAATCGAAGAATTGCCCGATCGGCCACGAATCCGCACCGCCGATATGGAACGGAACGACTGCGCCGTTGCTCTTCGTCTTGATCGTTTCGGCCGCCTGCATCAATTCATCCCAAGTCGTAGGCACGGGCACGCCGTATTTCTCGAGAATATCGGCGTTGTAGACCGGACCGGATTTGTCTTGATCCATCGGAAGCACGTACACTTTGCCCGAGTCGTCGGTTACCGCCGGCTTGATCGCGTCGTCGATCTGGCTTGTCCACGCTTCATCCTTCAGATCGGCGAGGAAGTCGGCGTAGCGGATCTTCGCCCATCCGTGCGTCGAGAACACGTCCGGCATCGAGTTGGATGCCATCTTGACCTTCATGATATTCTCGTATTCCGCGCCGGGAGCGCTGAACTCGACTTTGATGCTCGGGTTCTCCTTCTCGAATTCCCTCGCGATGTCTTCCAGCACTTTGGCCTGCTGGTCGTTGATGTTCGTCATGACGTTCAGCGTAACCGGCTTGTCCGAGCCCTTGTTCTCCGAAGCCGAAGCGCTGGCGGATGCGCTTGGCGAAGCATTGGAAGGCGAAGCGTTGTTCTCTTTGTCGTTGGATCCGCCGCATGCGGTCAGAGCCACGCTAAACGTGAGCATCGAAGCGAGCAGAAGCTTTCTGTTTCGTTTCATTTCCATCCCCCTAATGATTGATGTGAACTTGAAGCTAATGATAGACTGTTTGCAAGCGCTTTATAATGCTGCGATTCTACGATGTAAGCGCTCTTTTCTACACTTGCGCCATTAGGCATTGATTAAGTGAACCTAGGAGGCTATCTTTATCAATAGAAAGGAAGATGCGGGTGAGGCTCTTTCAGACGCTCCGATTCAAGCTTACGCTTACCTATCTGCTATTCATCGTGACGCCGTTCATTATATCAGCTTTCGCCTTGCCTTATTATATCCAGGGCCTCCTATCCAACGAAACTCAGAAACTGACAAGCGGCACGATCAACGCCTTATCGAGAAACATAGAGACTTATCTGGACGACTTGGACCGATTGACCACGTCGCCTTATCTAAGCGACGACGTCATGACCGCGTTAAAGATAAAGGCCAATAACCGTTACGAGACGGCTAACGATTATACCCGATTAAAGACGGACCGCGCCTTGTCGGGGACGCTTCCGAATTACCTGATCAACACCCGGCCGGACATCCTGAGCACGCTCATCATTCCGAAGAACGGCCCAGCTTATATTACCGGCAAATTCGATATGTCCCTAAACAATGACTTTCGATTCCAAGACGAGGATTGGTACCGGGAGGCTCTTGAAGCGGACGGCAAAGCCGTCTTCATCGGTTCGCATCCGCAGAATTACGTAACCAAGAATCAAGTGTCGCAAGTGTTCTCCGTCGCCAGGCTGATCAAGGATCCCGACACCCGGCGTCCGCTGGCCGTCATTCTCGCGGATGCCGACAAGAAGTTGCTGGAGAAAATCATGAAGGACGTCTCCTTCAACGTCTCTTCGACCGTCGTCATTCTGGATCAGGACCAGAAGGTGCTCTACGCCAATCATCCGCTGTCGCACGAATTGCAGGAAGGGCTGGCCTCGTCCAAGACGAAGGAAGCTTTTGAAAGCGCCTCCTATACGGGGGTTTCGCGACAGATCAGCCCCGCGGATTGGCGAATCGTCGTGTTTCTCTCCAAAGAAGAACTGAAGTCCAAGGTCCGTTGGATCTACGTGATCGCTTTCCTGCTGTCGGCCGGCGCGCTTCTCGTTACGTTCGCGGTATTCCTGTACTTCTCGCGATGGATCGTTAAGCCATTCAAGAAAATGAATCAGATCATGAACAAGGTGAAGAAGGGAGACATGTCCGAAAGGTTCGTCGCCCGGGGGCGGGACGAGATCGCGCAGCTCGGCTTCTCGCTGAACAACATGATTTCCCGCCTGGATGAGCTGATCAACGAGGAATACCGCTCCAAGCTTGCCCATCAGAAGGCGGAGTACCGGGCGCTTCAATCTCAGATCCAGCCTCATTTTCTATACAACACGCTGAACGGCTTCATCGGCTTGAACCGTCAAGGGCGCTCCAAGGAATTAGAGAAGGCGATCTTGTCGCTAAGCTCCATGATGAGATACAGCTTGGAGAACAATCAGGAATCGACGATCGAGAGCGAGTTCCAATTCCTAGAAAAATACGGCCTGTTGCAGCAGATGCGGTTCCAGGAGAAGCTTACGGTCCATATCCGATACGACGAGGCTTTGGCTCTCGTCTCGATCCCGAAGCTTCTCATTCAGCCGCTTGTCGAGAATGCTATCATTCATGGCATCGAGCCGGATGGGAAGGACAATCTGTTGACGGTGACCGCGGAAGCGGAATGGATAGAAGGGCGGCGTTACGCCGTCATTCGGATCCAGGACGACGGAATCGGCTTCGATACGCAAGCCTCGTCTACTTCTTCCCAAGTCGGCCTTGCGAACGTCAAAGCCCGATTGCGAATGCACGCTCCCGAAGCTCGGCTTCGAATCGAGAGCCGGCTCGGCGCCGGCACGACCATCCTCATCGAGATTCCTATAGGAGAGTGAAAGCAGCATGAACGTCATCTTAGCCGACGATGAGAGCCTCGTCCGATCCAGCTTGAGAAGCATGCTGGAGGAGATGGACATTCCGATCCGGATCGTGGGGGAAGCCCGCAACGGAGAGGAATTGCTCGGCTTGATTCGAACGACCTCCCCCGATCTGATCTTCGTGGATATCCGCATGCCCAGAATGGACGGATTGGAGGCGATCCGTCAAGGCAAGCCGTTCGCTCCGGAAGCGAATTGGGTCATCGTGACCGGGTTCTCCGAATTTAAATACGCCCACGACGCGATCCGTCTTGGCGCAATCGACTACTTGCTGAAGCCCGCGGATCCGGACGAACTGGAGAAGTGCGTCCGCCACGCGATCGAGGAACGGAACAGCGCCGCCTACTACCTTAATTGCGAGTTCGAATCCTGGATCGGGGCCGCGCTGCGCCGAACGGATCGCCTCCCCTGCGCGACGGCGGACAGCGCCTACCATGGCTACATTCTGGCCTGCTTCGCGTTGTACTCGGACATCTCCGATACGAGAGCCGATTCCCCGGATCGCTTGCAGCCTATCGCGAACGATATCCGGCAAGCGGTCCTCCTTCATCCCCAAGGCAATGACGTGCGCGGCGGAATCGTCAGCCTTCGGGACGGTACCCTGACCTGCTGCTGGGCAATCCCCCGCGCCGATAAGAACCGGGATCCCTCGGTTCTGGAATTCATCGAGCGGCAGACGATGACGGTCGTGCGCCGAGCGGCCGACTCGGGCGTATACGTCCTCCGGACGAACGGATGCGACGACTTGCCGGCGCTTCAGAAAGAGGCCGAAGAACTGCAGGCTCTCGCCCATCTGCGCATCTATCATTCGCCGGCCGGCACTCAAGCGGTGACCTTGGAGTCTCTGCGCGCCGAAGCCGAGAAGCCGAACGTACTCTCCATAGCCGAGCATCTCGTGCAGCTTAACGAGCTGTACGCGCGCAAAGATTATATGGGCTATTCCCGGAAGCTCGTGTCTCTGAGGAAGCTTAACCCGTCCGAGCTGTTCGAGAACCGCGGTTGGCTAACAAGAGTATGCGGCTATCTGTCCTCCGCGATGGAAGCCGCTGTGAACGCGGACATGCCTCCCGAGCAGTGGTTCCATTCCCTGCAGCTTCACGGCGATGCCATGCTCCAGGCGACGAATGCCGCGGCCTGCACCGACAGAACCGATCTCGTTCAGCGGATCATCGACTATATCGAAGAGCATTACATGGATGAGATTGCGATCGGAACGCTGGCCGGGGCTATGAACGTCACCCCGAACTATCTCAGCACTCTGTTCCATAAGCGGATGGGCATCACCTTCGTCAAATACTTGACGGGCACCCGCATGCTGAAGGCCAAAGAGCTGCTGATGACGAAGCCGGAGATGAAAGTTCAAGATATCGCCCAGGCGGTCGGCTATTTCAGTTCGAGGCACTTTACGAAGCTGTTCCTCGAGCAGTTCAAATGCTATCCTTCCGAGATCCGGGAACAGAACGCATGAGAATGCAAAGAAGAGCAATGGCATAACCCGCTTCGGGAACGGCTCGCTTGAGGAGAACGACTCCATTCCGAAAAATAGCGGCACAGGGACCTCCCCCTGTGCCGCTAAGCGTCTCTGATTCCCGTCGCCTCTCGAAGTCTGGCCTCTTAAGCCTATTAAGCCTCTTAAGGTCTCGCTTTTCCGCTATCGATTATCCTGCCCGGAACCGCCCCTTCTCGTCGCTTATCCGCATCTTACCCCGTCACCCGCTGCACATCCACCTGAACGCTCAGCTTCTGGAGGCCGGTGCCGCGGTAGACGCCTTTGACCGGCACGATATCCAGGTAGTCGCGGCCGTGCGCCAGCTTCACGTAGCGCCAATCGACCAAGCCGTTGTTCGTCGGGTCGATGCCCTGCCACCCCATGCCGGGGACGTAGGCTTCCACCCAAGCGTGCGAAGCTTGCTCGAAGTCGGCGTCCCTCCCTTGCAGATCGCCGACGAAGTGGTAGCCGCTGACGTAACGCGCCGCCACTCCCTTAATCCGGCAGACCGAGAGGAGGAGATGGGCGAAGTCCTGGCATACGCCGGTCCCGAGCCCGATAAGCTCGTCCGAGGTCGTATGCACCCCGGTCGATTGGGGCTTGTACTCGAAGTCGTTGAAGATCCGCTTGCAGGCGCTCTTCACGAAAGCGAACACCCCCTCCTCTTCCCCCTCTATGCTTAGCGCATAATTGACTACGCTGGGATGGAAGGAAGCATAGACGGTCGGCAGCAGATACTCCGCGTTGGCATTGACGAACTCCTCGCTCTTCACCTTGCTCCACGATGCGGAAGGATCTCCCTCCAGCCCCTTCTTCATCTCGGAGTCCCGGGTCACGACCGTCGATCGGGACGTAATAACCAGCTCCCTATGCGGATCGTTCGCCGTGAAGGAATACACCCGATTGCCGAAGTAATCCTCGTAGGACATCAGGGAGACGTTCGGCTCGATGGTCAGCTGATGCTGGTAGCACGCTTGGCGTTCGTCCGTTCTCGGCGCCAGTCGGAGCTCATTGACACTGTCCGTCACCGGGTCGCCGTACTGATATCTCGTAACGTGGCTGATCTCCAATCTCAAGCGATAACCTCCCTGCCATGGGGAAAGAAAAAGGTCTTCGCCATCGATTCACCGAGCAGATTATTGGCTTGGAGCAGCTGCCGCAGAACGGCTCCGAGCGAAGCTCCCGCAATATCCTGCCGCTCCAGCCAGCTGAGCTCGGATCGGGCCTTGCTCGCTTGCCGAATGATCTTCTCCAGCGAGGAGGCGGAACGGTCCGACTTCGATCTCATCGACTTCATGTTCGATTCGAAGGCCGCGAGCGCGAAGTGGACGGAGCGCGGGAACGTCTCCTGGAGAAGCAGGAACGAAGCCACCTCTTCCATGCTCAGCTCCTCGATTCCCAAGCGGCGGTAGGCTTCGTAGCCGCCAACCGACTTGAGCACCGCGAGCAAGTAGGAATAAGAGGACTCCCCCTTCTCTTCGACGGTCTGGCAGACCGATTGAAGCAGCCTGACGATGTTCTCCGAGCGTTCCAGATAGCGGCCGCTCTCCAGCATGCTCCACGATTCGTCGCGCATGGCGATGGAGACGAGCGTTCCCTGGAAGGAGGCAAGCCCTTCCTTAACCCGGTCGAAGAAGCGATGCGGCTCGGCCAGCACCTCCTCGATCGTCATCTGACGAAGCCATAAGTAGAAGCTATTCAGCAGGTTCCACAGCTCGGAAGGCAGCTGCTCCCTGATCTTCTTAAGATTCTCTCTCGCCTGGACGACGCAGGTGATGAGCGAGTTCGGCTGGGCCGTATCCAACGCGAGGAACTGCAAGGCCTTACGCTCTTCGAATTCCCCGTAGCGCTCGATGTAGTCGTTGCAGTCCCCGATCGCTCCCGCGATTCTTCGCCATACTCCTTCGTCGGGTCCGTTCGACTCTTCGCGAATATGATAATAGACGTCAATCAGCCGAGCATGATTCTCGGCCCGCTCCGTGTACCGGCCGATCCAGAACAGAGATTCCGCAGTCCGATCCAGCATGGCTACCCCTCCTTTATCTCGTCAATACCCATGTGTCCTTGCAGCCGCCGCCCTGCGAAGAGTTGACGACCAGCGAGCCCTCCTTCATTGCTACGCGAGTGAGGCCTCCGGGCAGAACATGAACATTGCGTCCGTTCATCAGCGCGAACACGCGAAGATCGATGTGCCGGGAAGACATTCGGCCGTCCAGGCAGATCGGCGCCGTCGAGAGCTGGATCGTCGGCTGAGCGATGTAATTATCCGGGTTCTCGCGGATCTTCTCTGCGAACCGCTCTCTCTCCCATTCCGTCGCCTTCGGCCCGATCAGCATCCCGTAGCCGCCGGACAGGGACGTCTCCTTCACGACCATCTGGTCCAGCCGCTCCAGCACATACTCCCGTTCCTCCGGCCGGCTCATCAGATAAGTAGGCACGTTCGACAGAATCGGAGTCTCGTTCAGATAGTAGCGGATCATGTCCGGGACGAACGAATAAATCGCCTTGTCATCGGCGACTCCCGTACCCGGAGCATTGGCGATAGCCACGTTGCCGAAGCGATAAGCGTTCATAAGTCCGGCTACTCCGAGCATAGAATCAGGACGGAAGGCAAGCGGATCCAGATAATCGTCGTCGATTCTCCGGTAGATGACGTCGATCTTCTTCAAGCCGTTTAGGCTGCGGATGTAAATCTTGTTGTCGCGGCAGACGAGATCCCTTCCTTCAACGAGCTCGAGCCCCATCTGCTGGGCGAGGAAGGTATGTTCGAAGTAGGCGGAATTGAAGCTGCCCGGCGTCAGCAGGGCGATTACGGGATCGGCTTTATCGCTGGGCGCCAGATTGCGCAGGGCAGCGCGGAAGGCGCTGAGCGAATGGTCGATGCCTCTTACGGAATGGGAGAAGTACAATTCGGGGAAGTCATGCGTCATGATCGAACGGCTTTTATAGATGTAGGAGAAGCCCGACGGCGAACGCAGGTTATCCTCGAGAACGAAATATTTGCCTTGGTCGTCGCGAATCAGATCAATGCCGGAAGCATTGATATAAGCACCGCCCGGCGCCGCAAGGTTCATCATCTCGGTCCGGAAATACCGGTTGCCCATGATCATTCTCCGCGGAATCAAGCCATCCTTGAAGATGTTCTGTTCATGGTAAACGTCGTGAAGGAAGTGATTGAGCGCGCGAACGCGTTGGCTCACCCCTTGCTCGATCATGCCCCATTCCTCGCTGGGAATGATCCGAGGGACAAAATCGAAGGGAATCGTTCGTTCAAGCGCGTCCGGTTGCTCGGATTGGGCAAGGGTAAACGTAATGCCTTCTTCCAGCAGCCTGCGATTCATCGTGTGCTGCCGGGCGGCGCGCTCCTCGAAGCTTAAACGCGACAGGATGGATTGGACCTTCGCGTAGTGAGGGCGTACGGAGCTGCCATCGAACATCTCGTCGTAGAAATGGGATGGCGAGGGGGATTTGGACGTAATGGCGTTCCACAATTCCATCGGAGCGGCTCCTCTTTGCTCGGATTGGGAGGAGAGAAGCCTTTCCTCCTTTCAGGCGGGTTTCCGAAGCCCCTATCCGTGCGCACGGTGAGGATTGGTATTAGTAGATATCATATGCTCCGCATATTCCAATGTCAATATTTATTACGTATAATTAACAATTTTCCGGTAATTCATTCCGTTAATATTCCCCATAGCGTTAGGTTTAAGTCATGTTTCGACAAAAAAAGAAGCAAATACGAGCTTTTCCCGCATCTGCTTCCGAACGTTCGTGTTTTATGCCTGCCCCGCGTTCGAACCCTGCCGCTCCGGCTTCGAGACCATTTTCCTCTCCGTCTCCACATAGCCCTTCCACATCGCCAATCGCCACGGCAGCAGCATTCCGAACGCCAGCAGGAAGAACAGGCCCGCCGACTGGGGGATGGACACGTACTCGTCGACGACGTCATGAAGGAGGATGCGTACCGCAAGCAGCGCTATGATGATGACGATGAACATTTTGGACCGTTTCAGATAGATCCGGCCCTCTCGCACCTCGAACCGGGAGGTCGCGATCAGCGGATAGGCGAAGAAGATCGCCCCGGCGGCCAAGGCGGCAAGCCCCCATAGCCAAGGAACCCTCGTATCGGGAACGACGAACATGAGGAAGCCCGTCGACATCCCCAGCGGGGGAGCGACGATCTTGCGAAGCGAAGTGGGCTGGTTCGCCGCCTTAAGCCTTACTATTATAACCATCACGCCCGCCAGCAAAGAGCCGAGCAGGGAGAGCAGCTGCGTGTGCGCCATATCGATCATTCCTCCAGAGACCGGAAAATATCCATTCACATGACTATATTTTACTCCCCCCAGACCTCGGGAGCAATCTCGAAGCATTCCCAATGTCGCCTTCCCGACGCGAATGTGGTAAAATAAATAAATTGCTGCGTCAAAAGAAGGAGGGTGGCTGTCACCCATGATTGCATTCATCCCGTCAACTCGCAAGAATCAGGTCTTCAACCACCGGTTGAAGACCTGATTTTTTTTTGCGCAAAGCAAACTTTATTAGAAGGAGTCATCATTTTGAGCTTATCCCAACCTTCCAAGAGCCTGCTCGCCATCTGGATCAGCCTTATCAGCAACATCCTGCTTACTCTTCTCAAGACGGGTGTCGGATTGGCATTCGGCAGCTCGGTTCTGATCGCCGACGGAATCCACAACGCCGGGGATATTATCGCGACCGTCGCCGCCCTCACCTCATCCATGGTGTCCAAGAAGCCGGCCGATGACGACCATCCATACGGGCATGGGAAAGCGGAGGTCGTCGCTTCGGCGTTCGTCGCGATCGTTCTTGGGTTAGCCGCGATCTGGATCGGCTACCACTCCATCGTGTCGCTGACGGAACCGGCCGCAAGCGAAAGCACCCTCCCGCTCGTCGCAGCGGTGATCTCCCTCTTATGGAAGTTAGCCCTGTACGTATACACCATCCGAATCGGCCGCCAAGAGAAGAGCAAGAGCGTGCTGGCGACCGCCTACGACCACCTGGCCGACGTCTATGCGTCGCTCGCCGCCGTCCTCGGCATTGGACTTGCCCTTATCGGAAACCATATGGATTGGTCCTGGACGGCCTATGGAGATCCGATAGCGGGCATCATCGTCTCGCTCTTGGTGCTGAAGCTAGCCGTCGAGATGGGCAAGGAGGCGGTCGATATTCTCATGGAGAGAACCGTCTCCGCGGAGAGGCTGGCCCGGTACGAGAAAGTCATCTTCGAGCTCGAGCCGATCAAACGCATGGATCGAGTGCGCGCCCGGGAGCACGGCCACTACATCATCGTCGACGTGCGGGTCGGCATCCCCAGCTACTACACCATCCAGCAAGGCCATGACATCAGCCGCGAGATCAAACGCTGCGTGATGGAATGCGACGAAGATGTCATCGAAGTGATGGTCCATCTCAACCCTTGGAACGAAGGGGAATAAATTAGGCAAAAAAAAGCGGAGGAACGGGTTGAACCAACCCGCGCCTCCGCTTCTCTATTAAGCCGTTTACTTAACGACTTCGTTGTTGCCCATGATCCAGATCGAGCCCAGTACGATAATGATCACGACCGCGATGCCCAGAATCAGAGCCATGAAGTTCCAGCGAGGCTTCTTCTCTTCCTTCAGGTGCATGAAGAAGAACAGCTGAACGACAAACTGGAGAACCGCCGTCACGAGCAGAACGACGTTGGCCGCCGTTCCTTCCACGATATCGTTAAGAACGAAGATCAGCGGAATGGCCGTAAGAATGAGCGACAAGACAAACCCGACAATATACTCCTTGAGCGAACCGTGAGACTCATGCTCGTCATGGGAATCATGGGAATGAGCTTGATGTTGCGCCATCTTACATCACCCCCATCATGTATACGATAGTGAATACGAAGATCCAGACAGCGTCCAAGAAGTGCCAGTACAAGCTGATGATGTTGATCTTGCGCCGCGTGGTCTTCGTAATGCCGCGCTTCGACAACTGAATGATCAGAGCGGTCATCCAGACCAAACCGACCGAAACGTGAAGTCCGTGCGTGCCGACCAGCGTATAGAAGCCGGACAAGAATGCGCTCGTCGAGATCTTCGCGCCTTCGTCGATCATCTTCAGGAATTCCGTTACTTCAAGCGTAACGAAGGACGCGCCGAGAAGAACCGTGACGATAAGCCAACCGATGAGCCCCTTCTTGTTGCCGCGGTTCATGCAGAGCACGGCCAGACCGCTCGTGAAGCTGGAGGTAAGCAGGATGAACGTCTCGGCGATAACGCCCGGCATTTCGAACAGCTCGGAGGCCGTCGGGCCTCCCGCCGTATTGTTATGAAGCACGATATAAGTCGCGAACAAGGTTCCGAACAAGATACAGTCGGTGATCAGGAACAGCCAGAAGCCCATCTGCCGAAGCGCATCGAGGTCGTGGTGCCCCCCGTGGTCGTGGCCATGTCCTTGCACCGCATGATTTGCATTGTGAGACATTAGACAGCCCTCCCTGCGGCAGCTTCCGTTTTTCTGATCTCATCGACCGGAATGTAATATTCCGTATCGTAGTTGAAGGAGTAAACCAGCATCGTGATGCCCACGCCGGCCATAGCCGGAAGCGCAAGCCACATCCAATCGAAGACGAAGCCGAAGCCTGCCAGGAACCAGAAGGTCGCTTTGAAGATCGGCATGGCCGAATTCTTCGGCATGTGGATCGGCTCGAGCGCCGGCTTCGGAGTCGGCTTGCCAGCCGCGATGCGCTGCTTCTCTTCCCACCACTCGTCGACATCGCTCACGCGAGGATCGGTAGCGAAGTTGTACATCGGAGCCGGAGAAGGAATCGACCATTCGAGCGTGCGGGCATCCCAAGGGTCGCCCGTCGTATCCTTGTCCATCTTCTTGATGCTGTACACGATCTGCCATACTTGAACGAGGAAGCCTGCGCCCATGATGAACGCGCCGATCGTCGAGACAAGGTTAAGTCCGAACCAACCGGTATCCCAAGAATAAGTGCTGTAACGGCGAGTCATGCCCATGAGTCCGAGCACGTACTGAGGCATGAAGCAGACATAGAAGCCGATGTTCCAGAGCCAGAACGCCCATTTGCCAAGCTTCTCGTCCAGCTTGAAGCCGAACATCTTCGGCCACCAGTAGTAGAGACCCGCGAAGTAGCCGAAGGCGACGCCGCCGATGAGAACCTGGTGGAAGTGAGCGATCAGGAAGTAGCTGTTATGGAACTGGAAGTCCGCAGGAGCAACCGAAAGCATAACGCCAGTCAGACCGCCTACGACAAAGCATGGAATGAAGCCCATCGTCCAAAGCATAGGCGACTTAAAGGAGATTTTCCCTTTATACATCGTGAACAGCCAGTTAAATACTTTGACCCCGGTCGGGATCGCGATAACCATCGTCGATATCGCGAAGAACGCGTTGACGCTGGCCCCGGAGCCCATCGTGAAGAAGTGGTGAGCCCACGTAACGAAGGACACGACGCTGATGATCATCAGAGCGAATACCATCGACTTGTAGCCAAAAACCTTCTTCTTCGAGAACGTCGAGACGATATCGGAGAAGATCCCGAATGCCGGCAGGATAACGATGTAAACCTCAGGGTGTCCCCACATCCAGATGAGGTTGATGTACATCATCGGGTTGCCGCCCGCATCGAGGGTGAAGAAGTGCGCCCCGAGGAAGCGGTCGATGAACAGCAGAGCCAGGGTTACCGTAAGGATCGGGAACGCCAGCATGATCGTCAGGCTGCTCGCGAAGACCGACCAAGTGAACATCGGCATCTTCATAAGCTTCATGCCCGGCGCACGCATTTTAAGAATCGTAACGATAAAGTTGATACCGGTCATCAAACTGCCGATACCGGAAATCTGAATCCCCCAGATGTAGAAGTCCTGCCCGACTCCGGGGTTGAACATCGTCTCCGATAGAGGAGGATAAGCCAACCAGCCCGCATTCGGCGAACCGCCGATGACGAACGACAGGTTGAACAGCATCGCACCCATGAAGAACAGCCAGAAGCTAAGGGAGTTCAGAACCGGGAACGCAACGTCGCGCGCCCCTATCTGCAGAGGTACCGCAATATTGAACAGACCGAACATCAGCGGCATCGCCATGAACAGAATCATGATGACCCCGTGAGTCGTGAAGATCTCGTTGTAATGCTCCGGCTTAAGGAATTCCATATCCGGCATGACAAGCTGCGTCCGCATAAGGAGCGCATCCATACCGCCGCGGAACAACATCAACAACGCGGCAATGATATACATAATACCGATTTTCTTATGATCCACCGTGGTAATCCATTCCGACCAGAGCCATTTCCATTTTTTGAAATAGGTTAGTACGAATAATATGGATAAACTCGCAAGAACGATTCCCACGTCAGCGCCGTAAATCAACGGATCTCCGGTCACAAAGAAGTCGGAAGCCCAATCTTTAATATCTTCCCACACGAGACATCCTCCTTATCTAACTCTCTTTTACTTATCCGCTCAGTCCTCGGAAGAAGTCTCCTCCGAAGAGGATTCCCCTTCGGATGCTCCGCTATGATTGTGAGAGGAACCGTACTTGTTCACGATCCGATCGAACAAGCCTTCAGGGAAGGAAGAGTAGGTGTCGTTCGTGTCCACGACTCCTGGCTCGGCCAGCTCATCATAGCCTTGCTCGGTCAGCGCCGGAGAAGATTGCTTGATGTCGGCTACCCAATGATCGAAATCCTCCTGGGAAGTCGCCTTCGCAATAAACTCCATCTTGCCGAAGTGCTCGCCGCTGAAGTTCGCCCCGCGGCCTTGGTATTCGCCTGGCTCGTTGGCGATCAGGTTAAGCTCCATCGCCATGCCCGACATCGTGTAGATCTGTCCGCCCAGCTGCGGGATCCAGAACGAGTTCATCGGAGCATCGGAAGTCAGTTTGAATTCAACTGGAACGTCCTCCGGGAATTGTACGTAGTTAACCGTAGCGATTCCTTGTTCCGGATACGTGAAGAGCCACTTCCAGTCAAGCGACGTGACTTCAATCGTAATCGGCTTGACTCCGTCCTTCGTCTCGGCAGCCAGCGCCTTGGAAGGCTCAAGCTTGAAGGAGTAGACGGTCGTAATGGTACCCAAGATAATAATGATCACGATCGGGATGCCCCACATGAACGTCTCAACCTTGGTGCTGTGAGACCAGTTCGGCTTGTACTCCGCATCGCTCTTCCGATTCTCGCGATACTTCCACGCGAACCAGAAGGTCATCGCCATAACCGGCACGAAAATCACGATGCTAATGATGACCGTGATCATAATGAGATCGAATTGCTGATCCGCTACCGTGCCTTTCGGATCCAGCACGCCCATGTCCGTGCTGCAGCCCGACATCAGGAACACGATTGCCAATAGTGGAACCGCGGCGATGAGTCGACGCCAACCCCTTAACTTCATAACCCTCTCATCTCCTCAGATGATATTGAACAGAAACGCGCAATCGTCCCAGGCTCGATCGCGCTTGACGTCTCTAAGATACCAGAAAGCCAAATGATCTTCTGCACAGTTAACAAAGGAGACATTTAACGTTCTTTTTTTCGCAATAATTTGTTCACCATTTCGACTTAACTTGATAAGTTCTTCTGAAACGGCTTCCAAAACGGCCTGTCCCACTCCGAAAACTCCCCTGTATCAGTTCCGGATTCCGCCTAATATCCGGATCTCGTCCCTGATCTCCCGCCCATGCGGCAAATCGGTTCCGACACGATAAACGTCGGGGAAGCCCGCAGATCGGCATTCGAATCTCCCCTTCGCCCGCCGCACAAGCGCGATTCCCTTATCGCCCATCTGTAGCCCAACCCGCCTCCCCCTGTCCCATTGGAATCTCATTCCTCTTGAAAGCCTTTTTCGACGCAAAAAAGGCCGATGATCGCTCATCAGCCAGAAATGTCTTCTATTATGGATCGCCGGCTAGGGATTCACACCGGCTTCTCGGCCGTCGGTTCCGCGATTGCGATGGAAGGAGAAGGAGCCTTATCCGTCGTCTGCTGCATCAAAGACGCGAACGCCCCCAGAATCAGAACCTCGATGCCGCCCACTAGGAAGCCGATCCCGATCATAAGGCCAAGGTTGCCGTCGTTGAAATCTCGGATATGCCACACGCAGCAGATCATTCCGATGGCAATGATGATCGCCGATATCCATTTAGTAGCTCTGAACATGTCAAACGTCCTCATGTTCGCCACACTCCTCATCGTGAAAGCGCTATTTGTGTCTATTGTATCACATACTTGTGACGATTTCATGTACTTTGTGAAAATTAGGTGTCCAAATTTATTGCGCCTCCCCATCGCCTCCCCGACCTAAGTCTGGTTGCAAACCGTCCCCCGGATGGTTGGAGGCATCCCTGCGCTCATTTACACTAACATTAGCTTCCATTTACAATTGAACGGAGTGTCACAATGAAGAAAAACGAATACCTGGACGCTCTTAACGAGCATTTGTCCGTCATTCCCGAGTTAGAACGCTACGATCTGATCCGGGAGCTGGATTACCGTATCGCCTATCAATTGCAGAAGGGCAGAAGCGAAGCCGATATCCTGAGGGAGCTAGGGGAACCTCATCTGCGCGCTCAAAGGATCCTGGAGGAACGAATGTACCGGGTGCCGTCGCCGCCCGCAGCTCCCGCTTCTTCGGCGCCGCGGAATAGCCCCGACTTCCTTCGGATGGCGGGGGTGGGCATCCTGCTGTTCTTCCTAAACCTTGTCGTACTGCCCATTCTCATCTCCCTGGGGGCGGCGATTCTCTCGATTGGCGCTTCCGCGTTCGCCGCCATCGCTTCCCCGCTGCTGAACGTATTGGGAGGACTCTGGCACGACTCCTTCTATCCGGCCTCCTTGTTCGGGCACGTCGCTATCGCCGGAATCGGGATCCTGCTTGCCTTGCTGTTCATCAAGCTTATTAAGCCGTGCATCAGGGGCATCGCCGCCTACGCCCGGTGGAATCTGAGATTGCTGAGAGGACGGGAATAACGAAGTGAAAAAATGGATATCGATTGCCTTGGGACTTATTCTGGTAGGAGTAGGCGGAGCCGCTCTCTTCAACTTTCAATTCGGAGCCGAGAAACAATCCTATGAACAAACCTGGACGTTCGAGACCAACGATCTCAAACAGCTAAGCATCATGACCGACGACCTGCCTCTTCGCGTCAACTTCGTCGCAAGCGAAGACGGCGCCAACTCCATCCACATGGCCGGCAAGGCCAAAGAAGACGTCGTCGATCAGATCAAGAATGCCAAGTTGAACGACGGCGTTCTGAAGATTCAAGCGAAGGAAGGCTGGACCATCGGTCTCATGGATTTCGACTTCGGCTCGGCCCAGCAGGTTACCGTCTCTTTGACCGAAGAAGCCGCTTCCGCGCTTAAGATGGTCCAGCTGCACACCGACTCCGGCTCGATCCAGGTGAATGGCGCCTCCGCCGATCAAGGAGAGATCAAGTCCGACTCGGGCAGCATCAAAATTTACGGCTTCAAGGGCGAGACTCTGGCACTGAAGTCGGATTCCGGCAGCATCCACGGAGAGAATCTTACCGCCGCTCTATCCGCATCCTCCGATTCCGGCAGCATCTCGATCGAACACCTGAACGGAACGTCCAACCTGAACAGCGATTCCGGCAGCATTCGCCTGGTGAAGGACGATACTTCGAACGCTACGATCAAGAGCGATTCCGGCAGCGTGAAGGTCGAAGTGCCGGCAAGTTACGGCGGCTTCTACGACCTTAAATCGGATTCCGGCTCGATCCATGCCCCGGATTCGGAGCAGCAATCGACGGAAGTCATCAAGATCCGCACCGACAGCGGCAGCATCCGCGTCACTCAACCTTGATCTAAAGGGCAACGCACAAGCGCCTCCGCCTCGAAAAGTTTCCATCTATAGGACTAAAACGCTGGTCTTCTGCCGCAAAGTATGGGAAAATTGAAGGACCATCATTCTGGCGGAGGTTAGCTGTGACCAAACACGAAGATATCGTCGAACTGTTCGGATTAATAAGACTCCATAACCGATTATGGCGGAATGAGTGGGCTAAAGATATCGAAGGAGAGCTATCCATAAGCCAGGTCCAAGCTCTCGATATCCTTCAGGGAGAAGGCGCGCGTTCAAGCTCGTACCTCTCCAATATATTAGGCGTTACTTCCGGCGGCATGACCGTCATCTCCGATAAACTCGTTAAGATGAAGCTTGTCGTGCGCGTCAGCGATCCGAACGATCGTCGGGTCGTGAAGCTGGAGATTACCGACAAGGGCAAGTCGCTGTTGGCCGACATCCACGACAAGAGAGTCGCTTTAATGGAGAAGATGTTCTCTTCCTTGAGCGATGACGATATGCAGCATCTGCTTCGCATTTACAATAAGCTGACCCTGTCGCGCGAATAGCGCGCAAGAGCCGAGCCTCCTCTAGCGGAAGCTCGGCTCTCTTTTGTCTCTTCGATGACAAGTTGGGTTCAACCCATACACGTTCGATAGGTTCGATTAACGGAGTAGGACCAACGCGCATTCCTATTCGCCGAATAGCCTTGTCCCGGCACATTGCTCTTCTCGGTTCTCAGCGCAAATCCGCGGCGGTTAGCCGATCGTCCCGAGACGATTCGGAACGAGCCCTCCGATATTCCTCTCCCCATTGCTGTATCATGCCCAGCAAAGGCAAAAGCGAATGCCCCAGCTCGCTGAGCCGATAGCCTACGCGCAGAGGAACCTCCTGGTACGCCAGCCGCTCCACGATGCCGTCCTTCTCCAACTCGCGCAATTGGAGCGTCAGCATTCTCTGAGTGATTCCGGGGATGAGACGCCTCAGTTGGTTGAATCTCGTCTCGCTCTCGGCCAAGTGATAGAGGATAACTCCTTTCCACTTGCCCCCGATGATTCCCATTGTCCTCTCGATCTCGGCTCCGGCCTCTCCGTGAGAAAGCTTGTTCATTTGCGCCATGCTGATCCCCTTTATCCGCCGCGGTATTTTTACCTAATAACTCAGTTGTACCATCCCCGGCTGAACAAATTCTGAAAGACTAAAGTCCCAGATCCTCGCGCTCATCCTGCTTTGGTCGGAACCGCCGCATCGGCGATTCCATACAATAGTCGAAGGCTATGCAAGGAGCGATATTCACGATGGAGATCGTTATTTATCCAGACGGACCTTGGTCCAGCTATCCCTTCGCTCGGCTGGCGATGCTGCTTGCTTCGGTCGGCACCGTTCATTATGTCACCGAGAGAAGCGACGAGCGGCTCCCCGCACCGATTCTCCCCGTCTCTAGGCAAGAAATCAGAGAAGCAGGAACGCCGCTCCTAACGATCGTAAGCCACCCTTATTGGACCTATGAGGCGAGCAGCCTGGCGCGCGGCCCGCTCGTCGCCCTCCTTCCGGACTTTCCGAATGACCGGGGAGCTCTCATAAGAAGGTGCGTGAAGGAGCTTAGCGCGGCAGCCGACCTCCTCTGCACCGCTTCGGAATCTTTTTTCCTCGAGCAGGCTTTCCGAAGGGACGCCGTCCTGCTCCTGTCGGGCGCAGACCCAGACGCCGCCGGCACCGTGCAAGTGCAAGGAATCGATCTCGAGGTTCGGGACTACGAAGCGCTCTTCCTCCGAGCCGTGCGGAGCCTGATCGATACCTCTCCGCCCTCGGCCGGCTGGGCGACCCACCTGCAATTGCATCTGAGGATCCCATTCTATGAAGAGCTGAGAAGAACGCTCGGGCCTCATGAGACCGTCTCCTTCCTGCTCGGCTCCTACGAGTACTTGACCGGCCGGCTGGATGACGCCGAGGCCCATGTCGCCGAAGCCTTCCATCAGGCCTGCCTGAATCGCAGCCCCGGAAGCCTCGCTTCGCACTTTCGGTTCCTGTCCGCGATAGCAGCCCGCAAGGGCGATCTGGAAGGAGCATTGACCATTTACGGCATCTCGGCCGTTACCGACAGCGAGCGAGCCGACTATTCCGTCCTGCTTCAATGGGCCAATCAAGGCCGCTTCGCCCTGGCTCTGTCCGGCCTATATCGGTTAAACGACGATTCCCGCAATGCCCTGGCTCAGCTTCGAACGCCGGAATCGGATATCGAGGAGGTCCGCAGGATCGAATTCCAACTGCTGACCGAATCGGCTCGGTGGGACGAGGCATGCTCCCTGTTGTCGCCTTCCATGCGGCAAACTAGCGAGCAGCGAAGGATCGCCGATCTGGCCAACGGGTTCCGCTGCCGTCTTCGCGGACAACGCCATGAAGCTATTTCTTGGTTTCTTCGCGCTGCGGAGACAGACTCGAACGCCCTTGCACATATATTGGAGATAAAGGCAATCGACGACGAGCTGAGCGGATTGACGGGTTCGCCGGCTCTCGGCCTGACCGAGGAGAGTGAGGACGATGCCCCCCTCGAGCCCCGGCTTCCTGCCGGTTCGCAAGCAGACGGGCAACAAGCTGACCGCGATGCTCCAGGTTCGGAATGAGCAGGGAAGGCATCTCGAGCAAGTGCTAAGCGAGCTATGCGAGTTCGTGGATGAGATCGTTGTCGTAGACGACGCAAGCACGGATCGCACCCCGGAGCTTGTCCTTCGCTGCCCCAAGGTCGTCAAGCTCGTCCAGTCGCCGGAGCCTCTGTTCGCTCAAGAATGGAAGCTGCGATCGCTCTTGTGGGAGACGGCTGTCTCCACGGATCCGGATTGGCTGCTCTCCGTCGATGCCGATGAGCTGTACGAAGCGAAAGCGCGGCGAAGCATGAGGACGCTGATCGATCAAGACCGATACGATTGGGTCGCTTTCCGCTTCTTCGACCTCTGGGGCGGAACGACCCACTATCGCGAGGACGAACTTTGGAACATCCACCGGCGCCACCAGATGACGCTTGTTCGCTATATGCCGCTTCTTCCCTGCCCCTATCCGAAGCTGCATCATCATCTCCCCCGTATCCCGCCGGCCTATCATGCGTTGCCGGGATTGCTCAGCGAGCTTCGGGTCAAACATCTCGGCTGGGCCGGAGATTGGGCCGATCGCGTCCGCAAGTATCGCCGATACAAAGCCAACGACCCCGAGGGCCGCTTCGGAAGCCTGGATCATTACGAGTCGATTCTCGATCCCGAGCCGAACCTGATCCCTTGGAGAGAGGACGCGGAATGACCAAAGTCAGCCTGTTGACGCACAGCTATCTGGACGGCTACAACCGGAACTACGCAAGAGTGTTCGGCGGAGGGCTGGAGCGCTATATCCATGATCTATGCCTCCTTCTGCAGGATATGGGCTGCACTCCGGTCGTTCATCAGCTCTCTTTCTTCGAAGACTTCGATTCCGTCGTGGACGGGATCGAGGTTCATGGTTATACCTACCGGAGCGACCGCATCGCGGAGGCTTTCGAACGGATAACGGCACCGATCCAAGGACCCCTGATCTATGCGAGCTGCCTGTGGCATCCGATCCGTTACCGGCCCGGCAGCATCGGAATTTGCCACGGGATCAACTGGGATAATCCCCTGCTCGACGCCCAAGCCAAGCGCACGGTTGCGGAGTCGATCCAGGGAGCGATCGACCAGCTTACGCGCATCGTCACCGTCGATTCGCACTTCCAGACCTACTGCCGATCCGTATGCCAATACGAGGACTCAAGCAAGCTTGCGCTGATTCCCAACTCGGTGGACACCCGCTATTTTACCCCCGGGGAACCCGAAAAGAGTCCGGCTATCGGCTTAATCAAGGTGCTTTACCCGCGAAGATTAAGCCCCGAACGAGGCATTCTTCAAATGATGCAGATCGCGGATCGGCTGCTCGCGAGCAATCCTTCGATTCTCATGGAGTTCGCGGGGGAACGCGTCGAAGGAAGCCCGATAGGAGACGCCTTTCCCATCTGGCGGCAATCCCATCCCCATCGGGAACGCATCCGGCATCGCACCTATGGCTTCTCGGAGGTTCGCGCGGCCTACCGAGGCGCCGATATCGCGGTCATTCCGACGATTTACTCCGAAGGAACGTCTTACTCCTGCTTGGAAGCGATGAGCTGCGGGCTGCCGGTCGTCTCGACCGACGTCGGGGGGCTGAACGATCTTGTCATCGACGGGTTCAACGGACGAATCGTCCCGCCTCGCAAGGAGGAGCTGTACGAAGCCATCATGGAGTTGGCGGAAAATCGCGAGTTGAGAACGACAATGGGACGCCGGGCCCGGGAGACGGCGCTGTCGTTCGACCTGTCGATCTGGCGGCGAAGATGGAGGAAGGTGCTTGAAGCTTATCTCCCTCCGCTCCCGGGGACCGATGAGAGGAGGAATTAAGATGACGCTTAGAGAGGAACCGCAGCCCGCGAACGAGAGGGATCGGATCTCCCGTTACATGCTGCAGACCGATCCTTCCGCGGAGACGGGCCCGCTCGCCCTGCCCCCCGCATGGTGGAGCAAGCCCTACGAATACGAGTGGGCGCGGCGGTTCGCCCGGCCCGGAGATATCGTGCTGGAGGCGGGCGGCGGAAGCGTTCAGCCCTTCATCCTGAAGCTGGCGAGCCTCTGCCGGGAGGTTCACGTGTGCGACGACAGCCCGCATGCCGAGTCCACCGAGTCGATTATCCGGGAGTGGATCGTCCGCTACGGGCCTGTCGTCGCGGTGGAGCTGCAGGGGCCGGCCTTCGAGCGGATCAGCTTCGCCTGCGCGGATCTGAGCGCGCTGCCCTTCGATGAAGGGACGTTCGACGCCGTCTTCTACCTGCCGTCGGCGGATAGAGGGGCGGACGGGAAGGCGGGTCTTGCGGAAGGGAAGTCGGGAGCCTCCGACCGGGAGGAGAGAACCCGGATATGGAGAGAGTTCGCAAGGGTGCTGAAGCCGCAAGGCCGATTGATCGCCGCTTTGGGGGTTACCGGATCCTTAGACGGCTTCGCCTCGGAGATCGCCGCCGCCGGACTCCGTTTCGACGGGCCGGCGGAGTTGGAGCGCCCCGCCGACGCTCTCTATGCGGTTCGATACGGCGAGCGGCACTATTGCTTCCGCGCTTGCCTCGTCAGAGCAGAAGGGTGCGGCTAGCGAAGGAAGGGTCCGACCAAACGGGGCAGGCACCGCCATTCCGGAAAGCGGAGTTAGGCTTGCCGATAAGTTCGGAAAGGAAGAAATGTCCGGTCTCGCCGGGTTCTGTGGGATTACCAGGATCTTCAGACTCTCTAGACTCTAGATTCTTCTCAGATCTGCTAGGCTCGCCAGTTCCGCCCGCAATGGCCTCATTGCGGGCATTGCCATCGTTGCCGGCATTGCCATCATTTCCGACATTGCGATCATTGCCGGCTTTACCGGCATTACCGGCTTTACCGGCTTTACAGGCTTTACCGGCCGTCCGTTCGGCCAGCCGAAGCCATGCGTGCGTGCTGCCCGCCAGCGAGGCGGCCGCATGGGACGGATTCCTCTCCGCCCGAACGGCGGACAGCCACTCCAGAGCCCGCTTCGGCTGGCCGGCCAGCAGGGCGGCCGCTCCTTTGAGCAGAAGGAGAGCGTTACCGTCCCCCTCATCCTTTTGCTCCGATTCCCGCCCTTCCGCGCATAGGCGCTCCAATTGTTCCGACGGCAAACGAAGCAGACCCAGCCGGCGAGCGAGCGGAACGGTCTCCCAGATGCTCCGGCTGCCGCCGCCCTTCCGAATGCCCTCCCAGCCCTCCCAGCCTTCCCAAGCTTCCCAGGCTTCCCAAGCGCCGATTCGAAGCAGGAGCGAGGAAGCCGCTCTCCCGTAAACCGGCGGATGAGGGAGAGTCGCATGGCCTTGAAGCTGGACGAGCCCCCATCGATAGAGAGCCGCCTCCTCGGCTTGAATCTCGTTCAGCTCCATAAGCCGGGCCTCCCAAGACTCGACCGCCCGTTCAAAGTCTCCCAATTGGGCGGCCATCACCCCCTCCGCCAGCGGAAGGTTCTCCAACCCTTCGGCAAGCAGGCTGCCGTGGTCCTTAAGCCATAACGGCTCGCGCAGATCCAGCAGAGTCTCCGCCAGCGCCGACTTTATGGCGGGAGACAGCGCGTCGCTCCAGCTCCGAAGACACCGCTCCAGCATGTCCATTCGTTCCAGGGCCGAGCAGAGAACGGCTAGGCGAAGCCAAGCCGGCTCGAAGTTCGCCTGGTAACGAAGAGCCTCCTCGTATTCGAGGCAGGCCTCCGGGAATCTCCGCAGCCGCTCCAGCACAAGCCCGGCCAGGTAGCGGCTGCGGAAGTTGCCCGCTCCCGAGGAAGCGGAATAGAGGACCTGCGGGGAACCGCCGAGCGACTCCGCCTGCCTGGCCAGCCGAAGGGCTTCCTCGTACCGCCGTTCCTCCAGCATCAGCCCGGCTCTCAGCTCCAGCAGCTCCGCATAGTCCGGGTAAAGCTCCAGCATCTCCCCGGTCAGTTGGATGGCCGCCTGACTTCTGCCGGTCTCCTTCAAGGCGAATGCGGTCTTCAGCGACAGGTCCGACAGATAGCCCTCCCCGAAGGGGACCTCGCCGAGGAGGGGAAGGAATGCCTTAAGGGCTTGCTCGTACTGCCCTTGGACGAAATACTCCGTGCCCAGCGCATAACGAAGCACCGGATTGCCTTCGTCGCCGCGAAGCGCTTCGCGAATCATGCGGAGATTGCGCTCCGGTTTGTTCTTGCGGGCGATCGTCTTCTTCAAGTAGCCGTAATGGCGGATGGAGAGAGCGGACGGCCGCAGCTTCTCCGGTCCCAGCTCCAGGATGGAGCTCGCCGTCTCTTCATGGATCGCTCCTCGGAATCGAATCCGCCCGTCGTTGCGGAACAACCGGCAGACCCAGTCGATCGCCGCTTCCTCCCCTTCTCCGACCAGGCTCTCCATCCGCACGTATAAGCCCATAACGCCGTCCTCTTCGGCGGACCTCACGCCTTCCAGAAGCTCCTCCGCCGACGATGCCCACTCCTCGTCGGCGTCGAGCACCAGAATCCACGGCTGCGATGCCCTTCGCAGGACCTCATTGCGGACCGCCGCGAAGTTCCCGGACCAAGGAAGAGCGATCACCCTCGCCCCGAAGGCTTCCGCAATCTCCGCGCTGCGATCCGCCGACCCCGTGTCGGCGATCCAAATCTCGGCGACTATCCCCATAACAGATTGCAGGCAGCGCGCCAGACAATCCTCTTCGTCCCGCACGATCATGCACAGCGAGAGAGGCAGATGCTGCTCCAAAGCCACTCGCTCCTTCCTATCGGAATCCGTCCTCTGCCGGCAGCTTCAGGCGAATGGACAGCAGCTTTCTCTCCATGGGCAACAAGGCTGCGCCTTCCTTGCTTGCCGCTCCCTTGCGTAGCACGGCCAGATGCCGATCCGCAATCGAAGACAGGCTGCGCACAAGAGCTTCCGTCCCTTCGGACGCTTTCCCCCGCGAAGCCCCCTTCACAGGGAGTCCATGCTGAAGAAGCGCGTCCCATCTCTCCAGAAGGGCCGCGAACGCTGCTCGGCGCCCCGACGCCCAAGCCGCCTCCAGCAGTCGCTGCAGCTGACGCCACGGAGCCTCTCCGATGTCCTCCATCCCGCTTCCCGCCAAGTAACGGACAAGCGGGCTCCGCCAGCCTCCCGAACGTCCCGCCTCCATTTTCCGGCCGCTTCCCGTCGCTTCAACCCGCTCAAGCCACTCCAACTGCTCCAGCAGCTCCGGACGCCCTTCCGTTCCATGCGGCTTCAGCAGCCTCATCGCGCCTGTCAGCTCTCCAAGCTGAAGCCGGGCTTCCGTCTCCGTCTCGAGACGAAGAGATCTCGGCAGACGCCTGCCCTCCGGGCGCTTCAACAGCTCGAGAACGGCAAGACCGCAGCGGCAGCGCAGCAGAATGCCGAGCAGCTTGAGGAAGGCGTCGGGCGACTGCTCCCGCAGACGGCTGCGGATCCAATCGCCGATTCGGCGTTCTCTGCCGGAGAGCCGCATCAGAAGAAAGCTCCGGTATAGAGGAGGCGTGAGGCTCGGCTTGCCGCGGATCGCCTCCACGTACCAGTTCAGCGCTTCCTCGATCTCGCCTTCTTCTTCGTTGAGCAATCCCAGAGCGTAGGCCGTCCGGTACGTGCCGATCCCTTCCTCGGTATGATAGAGAGCCGGCGGAGGACCCAGATTCATCGCTTTGGCCAGCGAGCGTCTCGCGTCCTCCCTTCGGCCAAGCGCAAGCTCGCAAGCGGCCCGGTATTGCAGCAGGTCCGTGTATTCCGGGAACTGCCGCTCCGCCTCCCCGAGCCGCTCCAGCGCCTGCTCCCATCGGCCCATCGCCTGTAGGCAGCGGACCTCGTACTTGCAGAGAAGATGGGCATAGCTGAGCGCATCGGAATCCATCAGCCCCTTTGCTCTGCGGAACGAATCCAACGCGTCCCCGGCCCGATTCATCCGGAGATACTCGACTCCGATGTTGTACCAGTAGAACGCATTGTTCGGCTCGTCGCGCAGTGCCTCCTCCAGCAGCTCCGCATTGCGCCTAATCTTGTCCTTGGCGACAACCCATTCCTGCCGATAGCCGTAATGATGGATCGGAACGTCCGTCAGGTGGAACGCCGCTCCAGGCTGACGGCGAAGGATCGCCGCGGCGATCTGCTCGTGGATTCGGCCCTCGAACAGATGCTCCGGACGGCGGCGGAACAGCCGCAGCACCGGGTTGATCGTCGCTCCCTGCGAGCCGTCTCCCACATAGTTGTGGATCTGCAGGAAAAACCCCTCGTACTCGTCGTGCTGAACCAGCTCGAGCAGTCGGGGTCCCTTCTCGGCATCCAGAGCCTCATCCGCGTCGAGGAACAGAATCCAGTCCCCCCGCGCTTCGCGAACCCCTTCATTCCGCGCGGCCGCGAAGTCTCCTTTCCATGGCGCTTCGATTACCTTAGCCCCATATCGGCGGGCGATCGCCGCCGTCTCGTCCGTCGAGCCCGTATCGACGACGACGATCTCGCGCACGATTCCCTGCACGCTGTCCAAGCAGCGGGGCAGCTGCAGCTCCTCGTTCTTCACGATCATGCATAGGGTGATCGTCCTTGCCCGTTCAAGCATGGGAATTCCTCCGCGCAGCCGGCAGTCTCGAGGTACGCCATTCGATGCGGTTAAGCTCGCCGATTGCCTGATCGATCTTGACCAGGTCGCTTCGGAGCCCTTCCGCTTCCGGGAAGCGTTCCGCCCCTTCCGCCGCCGTCTGCCTCGCCAGTTGGAGATAGCAGAAGGCCGCTCCCCAGCGCGCCTCCCGCCAAGCGCCTTTCTTCTCCGCGGCCCGTTCGAACAAAGCCGCCGCCGAGGCATAATGCCCTCTCTCGCACAGAATCTCCGCTAGCTGGAAACAGCCCTCTTCGTCCAGTTGCCCTGCGCTCATCAGCCGTATGAAGCGGTCCGCTGCCCTGAGTGCATATCCATGGCGATATAAAGAGGCCGCCAGCGTTTGCTCTCCGTTCGGAATCCGTTCGGCTAACTTCTCTGCCAGCCGGGGAAGGCGAAGCTCCAGCATCCGTTCCATTATACGCGCAGGCAGCGCGCGATCCCGGAGATCCCGAAGATCCAGAAGGCCCCCAGGGCCCCGGAGATCCGAGTTCTCCGGATTCGCGCCGAGCAAAGCGGCGGTAAGTGCCGCCGCATCGTCCCGCATGTCCCGGGGAAGTCCGCGCAGCAGCTCCTCCGATGGAGCGACTCCCTCCGCCCAGCAAGCGATTGCCGCATCCGCTTGAACGAGAGCGGGGAGATGCCCCCCGGCGTTCTCTTGCTCCCGGAGACGTTCCATCGCCTCCCGATACCGCCCCGCCCGGATGAGACTGGCCGGCAATTCCTCCGCCCCAAGCTCCCGCAGCAGTCCGATCGCTTCTTCGTCCGCTCCGCAGCGAACGAGCGCCCGCGCAACAAGAAGCCTATCGGCCGCCGATCCTTCCGAGCCGATTCGGGCGAGAAGAAGCTCGCGGAGGTCTCGATCGGGAACCCCGATCGCAGACAACGCCTCCGCCCAGCCCGATACGGCAGGCCGATATGACGGACACTCCGCAAGCGCGGCCCGATAGAGCTCCTCCGCCAGCTGAGGAGCGCCAAGCCGCAGCGCCATTCGAGCTTGCGAAGCGCGGGAAACGAAGCGGCCCGCCCCGAGCTCCGCGACGTAATCCCCCGTCTCTCCCCCGCCGCATTCACAGGCCTTCGCGAACGAATCGAAGGCTTCGCCCAGCAAACCCTCCTCCTCCAGGCATTCTCCCAACAAATGATGAAGCTCCGCATAATCGGAATATCGCGGAAGCTCCGCTTGAAGCAGCCCCATCGCCCGTTCTCGCGCAAGCTCGCGCGCTCGCTCCCGCTCCAAGTCGCTCACCTTGTCCGGCGCTTTATCCGGATACATTCGACGCTGCCCTCCCGACCCGCTATTCCGCCTTTGCCATTCCGCCTCTCCTTTTCCGTTCCTCCCTCGCCGTTCCGTTCCCCGTTCCCCGTTCCGTTCCGAGCCCGCGAGCCACAGCTTAACCGTGTCGCGAACAAGAGTCGCCCGGTACGGCGCCTTCTCCGGCGCCTTGCTTAGGGCTTCGACGAAAGCCCGCTCCGCTTCCGCCAGCTCGCCGGACTGACAGTAGGAGACGCCGAGATTGTAGAGCAGGAACGGATCGCCCGGCTTCTCCCCCAGCTCCAGCATGAGCAGCCGGCGATTGCGCTGCGCCGTCTCTTTGCGGGACAGTTCCCCGGGAAGATACCCCGTATGAATAAGCCGGAGCGGACTGTTCTCGCCCGCCGGGCATTCCCAGCTTCCGTCCGGTCCGGGAACCAGCAGTTGCTCATGAATTCGCCCTTCATAGCGGAAGCCCCGTCCCGCTCGGAATAGGCGGACCGCTTCGCTGACGACGGCGTCCTCGGCCCGATCCCCGATCCGGTGAGTCATCTTTACCCGGAAAGCGTTCGTTTGAGGGTCCGCCCGGTCCAGCGCCTCCGCCAGCAGATCCGCTCCGCCTTCCACCGACTCGTCGGCATCCAGAACAAGAATCCATTCGGTCGACGCCAGCGGAAGCCCCGCGTTGCGAGCGTCCGCGAAGCTGTCCGTCCATGGCGCCGCCTTCACGACGGCCCCTCTCGACCGGGCCAACTCCACCGTCCGGTCCGTCGAGCCCGTATCGACGACAATGATCTCGTCCGCCAGCCCTTGCACGCTGTCCAAACAGCGCGGAAGGCGGTTCTCCTCGTTGCGGACGATCAGATGGACACCGAGCCTGCCTCCCATCGCTCCCCCCCGTTCCCGTACAACGACAACAAGCGCCATAAAGGCACACGCCGTCTCCGCGAAGACTTCATGTACCTTATGACATCCATACGCTAGTGGTGCCTATGGCCCGGCTATGATCGCCATCCTGGAATGGACACAGAAAAGGACGACCGCCTCCGCGCTTGAAGCGCGTCCGATCGTCCCTCGTACGTTGGTTAAGCCTATGAACGTCAGTTGAAGCCCCCGTTTACGCGAATCGTCTGTCCCGTTATCCAACGCGCTTTGTCGCTGACGAGCAGCTCGATCGCGTTCGCGATATCCTCGGGTTCGCCAAGACGGCCGAAAGCGTTCATGCGGCGGTACGAGTCGACAATCTCCTCCGACTTGCCGTTCAAGAACAGCTCCGTCGATACCTGTCCCGGCGCGACGCAATTGATCGTGATCCCCTTCGGGCCGAACTCCTTCGCCAGTTGACGGGTCAATTGCTCGACGGCGCCCTTCGTCGCGGCGTAAACGCTGTAAGTCGGAAGCATGGCTCCGGCCACGGACGTCGAGAAGTTCACGATCGTTCCGCCGGCCCCCATATGCTTCATCGCTTGCTGACACGAGAAGAAGGTTCCTTTGACGTTGACGTTGAAGTTTCGGTCGAAGAATTCTTCCGTCGCTTCCCCGATCGCCGCGTTCTCCATGATGCCGGCATTGTTGACCAGAATGTCCACGCGTCCGAATCGTTCCAGCGTCTCCGCGAACAAGGCTTCGATCTCGCTTACGCGGCCCACGTCGGCGCGAATGGCGGCCGCCTCGCTTCCCGCTTGCCCGATCGTCTTCACGACTTCCTCCGCCTTCTCCCGGTTCGAGGAATAATTAACGACGATCTTCGCCCCCGCTTGCGCCAGCTGAATGGCAATCTGACGACCGATTCCTCTCGATGCCCCCGTTACGATGGCGACTTTTCCTCTGATGCTCATTTGCGCTCTCTCCTTTGTTATCCGATGTCGGCCGATCGGCGATCCGCCGCGCTCAACCTTGCATCCTTATTGTAAGGAGAGAAGCATCGGACCCGTTAGATCAAAGCTGTACGATCCTTGCCTAATTCTCTTCGATACCGATATAGTAGGGGAAAAGGAGTGCGGAAGGGAGCTAGATCGAATGGAAGAAAAGAACGAATCCGCGGGGATGGAGAACCGTTTGAGTCAACTGGCATCGCTTATTCGACGCCATGCCCCGACAAGCGGAACTCATCCAACGGCGGTTCCGTCCCTGGCGCTGATGCATGCCGCGAAGCCCTCGGAACCGTTGGAGTCTGTCTACAAGCCGTCTATATGCGTCGTGGCCCAAGGAGCGAAGACCGCCGCCCTCGCCGACGAGATCTACCGGTATGATCCTTCGACTTACCTGGTTACCTCCGTCGAGCTCCCGATTCTCGGCCGAATCGTCGAGGCTTCGCCGGAGACGCCTTATCTCTCCTTGAAGCTGAGCTTCGATGCCGACGTCATCCTGGACCTCGCCAAGAAGATGAACCGCCTGGGCAGCCAACCGTCGGAAGCCGGCCGCGGCATCTCCGTCAATCGGCCTTCTCCCGAGCTGCTCGACGCCCTCGTGCGGCTGCTGCAGCTGCTCGATTCGCCATCCGATATTCCGGTTCTTGCGCCGCTGTTGGTTCGCGAAATTCTGTATCGGGTCATGCAGGGCAACCAAAGCACGCTCCTGCACCACTTTGGGGTAACCGGCAGCCAGGCCCACAACATCTCTCAGGCGATCCGGCTGATTAACCGCCATTATGACCGACCTCTCGCGGTGGACCGGCTGGCCGAATCCGTGAATATGAGCACGTCGGCGTTCCACAAGCATTTTAAACGCGTGACGGCGATGAGTCCGCTGCAATATCAGAAGACGGTGCGCCTGCAGGAAGCGAGAAGACTGATTCTGACGGAGACCGCCCAAGTGTCCGATGCCGCCTTCCGGGTCGGCTACGAGAGTCCCTCCCAGTTCAGCCGGGAATACGCGCGCATGTACGGGCAGCCCCCGACGCGGGACGTTCGGGAGCTGCGGGAATCTGCGGAACATTCGGTTTAGGAGTCTACCAAAGTTAGCCGAGGCCACGTCGTAAGCCAACGCTTGTTGCGAACTCTACCGAGGAACATTTCCTTGTCGGGGCAGAACGAGCTTGGCCGCAGCTTCAGCTCGAACAGATCCTCCAGCCCGTGCGGCGCGATGATTCGGAGGCCTCCCTCGGGATCGAGCCGGACTCCGACCGCCGTCGCGGTCTCCGGCCACCTCTTCATCGCGTCTTCGATCGATACGTACTCGGACTCGTTGTTGCGGATATGCATCCGGGCTTGGTTTTTGACGGACCACTTGTCCTGCGGCGAGATCCTCCTCAACCGCTCTTCCAGCTTCTTCTCCGCATCTTCCGTTACGTCGGAACGGTCGTAGATCAGAACGTCGACGTCTTCCAGCGGCGTACGCCCCGCGAATCCATGCAAGCGGTCCCAGACCAAGTTGCGCACATAGCCGGCGGCGATGCACCAATCGGGAAGGTTCAAGGCTTGGACGAGTTCGAGATCCCGCCGAAGCCGCTTCTCGGCTGACAGAATCTCGAGGAGATCGGATAAATAGTTCATCGGGTTAAAAGCTCACATCCTTAAGTCGCCCGACTTGAGCGCATGGCTTTCGTATGCTTTAGACTAGGGTCGTTCGCCAGCTTCCGGTATTCCTCCGATTCGACGGGATAGAGCGCCACCTTGCCTCTCTCGTCGTGATGAATTCCCCAACCATATCGCTTGCCTAGAGAAGAGGTGCGAAGGCAGGGCTGCCCTCTGGAGAAAAACTTCTCCCGCTCCGCCGGCTTCCGCTCTTCCGGAATGCCGTTGCGCACCGCGAACACCTCGAACAGCACGTCCTCTTGGCTAAATTCGTAGGGATGGCGCCCGATCATCTCGAATTGAAGAACCGGAACGGACTTGGCGTCGCCTTTGGCCTTCGGAATCTCCGCCGCGAACGCCGGGCAATCCTCCGCCACCTCGACGAACAGGTTGTAGTGGTTCATGTCTTTCATCTCGCTCACCCTCCTTCTCTTATTTTTACCTCCTGAAGATTACACCAAACGCAACGATCGAGAGCATCCGGCACGTCATCTTACCTTCGCCCCCGCCTGCTCTTCCTTCGCTTTAATCCGGCAACCAATTGGATAAGCAGAGCGGTTACGAAGATCGCGAGCGCAGGAATCGAATCTTCCTTGAACTCCTCGAGATCGAAATCCTTGATGTACGCGAACAAGCCATAGGGATAAGCTATGACTAGGCACGTGGCGACCGCTGCTCTGAATCTCTTATTCGCCATGAATTTGGCATTAAATCTATTAAGCCTCTTATTAAGCCTCTTAAAATTTAACAACGTGAGATATAACGTCGCGACCCCGATAAAGACAAGCACAATCATCCCGAGATTTCCCGCCCCTCGATCCTCACGACATGCCAATCTCGATCAAAAGTAACGGTTTCGCCTGTCTTGATCTCCTCCCAAACCTCTTGCTCCCGGATCTCGACCTGCACGATGGAATCGGAAGGACCGGTTACGGACAAATAATAGGCTCCGCCCTGCTCGTATTTCTCTTTGACCGTTCGAGTCGTCTCGGTTGTGCCGGAGCCAGGTTCGGAAGCGCAGCCCGATAACGCAAGCAGGACAAGCAGCAATGCCAGTAGCGCCCTCATAAACTCTCGTTCCGATCATACGAATCGCTGGTGTCTCGGTAAGCAAGATCGTGAATGAGCGGATACGCAAACATGCAATAGAGGATCAGAACCGTCAAAGCGCCGGCGATGTTATAGAACCTGCGGAATACCATTCTATAACCTCATCCGATCCTTCCAGCCAGCTCTTTGACCGCGCCCAGCCACTCCTCGAAGTGCTCGCTTTCCTCCCATAATTCCTTGAGTTCGGATTCCTCCGCTATCCTCTCCAGCGCCTTACGGGCGGAGGCCAACAGATGCCGGCCTTCTCCCTTGTGCTTCGCGATCCATTCCTCAAGCTCTTCGTCTTCATAGTCCGCTCCCGGCTTATTCTGCAAGGCGGCCAGCACCTCGGCGGCTCCGATGGCGATAGATGCCGTATCCGCGTCCAGCTCCGAATCTCCGTCCAGCGCCAATTCGATCGCCTCTTCGATCAAGCTCAGATCTTCCGTCTCCTCGAGATCCGCCAGCCAGTCCAGAACCGTATCGTTGTCGAAGTTGCCGTGTCCCCATGCTCCCATTGATGACCATCCTCGTCTATTGGATATGCAACGCCAATGTATTCCATCTCATTAACTGTTTTAATTATTCGCCGTCCCATCTCTTATCTCCTTCGAAGCATCTCGGCCCTTGCCTGCCCGCGCCCAAGGAGCGGCCCGCCCTTAATCCGGTTGTCTTACGGAAACGACAAAAAAAAAAGCGCGGTTCTCCCGCGCTCTTCATGCCGCCCTTATGTTCCTTGCGCGTTGAAGTACACGTCGATCGTCGCCGAGCTGCCCGCCGCGCTCGATCGGTAGGCCAGGCGCGTGTACTTGAGGAAGGTCTTCGGCACGAGAACGTCCACCGAACCGGCCGCGATGCCGGTAATCGTGTCCACGTCGTCGAACCAATTGGTGCCGTTCGCGCTTACTTCCACCCGCGCGTCCGCTTTGTTCGTTCCGGGGCCTTTGTTGTAGACAAAGAAGGAATAGGTGCCCAGCACGCTGGTCGTCACCGCGGGAAGAGCCGTGAACGCGTCGGCCGTGTTCAGGTTGGTCGACGCGCTCTCTTGAAAGCTCTTCTGCGAGATCGAGGTCACGCTGCTGAGCGTACCGGCCGTGATCGTCGCTCCCAATACACTCGTGATCGTACCGTTGAGCAGGTTCGTCAGCGTGCCTGCCGTAATCGTGGCCCCAAGTACGCTCGTGATCGTACCGTTAAGCAGGTTCGTCAGCGTGCCTGCCGTAATCGTGGCTCCAAGTACGCTCGTGATCGTACCGTTAAGCAGGTTCGTCAGCGTGCCTGCCGTGATCGTGGCCCCTAGAACGCTCGTAATGGTGCCGTTCAGGATGTTCGTCAGCGTTCCCGACGTGACGGTAACGCCGGAGATATTAATGTTGCTAAGCGTTCCGTCCATGATGACGGTGAGGAGCTGGCCGCTGGAATTGACCGCGGCCGCATGGCTGACCCCGCTGCTGTCATGTCCGAAGATTAACGTGCGCAAATAGTCCGGGTTGGTGTTGAATACGGAAAAGTTAGGCAATGTGCCGCCCTCCCTCCTTCAATGATCGCCATGCATTCGAATGGGGCTCCGCTAACCCGAGCTTTGCGCTTGGTAGTAGATATCGACTACGCTGTCTCGTCCCGGCGCCTGCGAACGGATCCCGAGACGGGTGAAGCGCAAGTAGCGGATCGGAACGATCGCTGCCGTTCGCCCTCCCCCTACGAGTTCCTCCGTATCCAACGCGTAATCGACGGCGTTGGGGCTGATCTCGAGCCTGACGACGATCGGATTGTCCCCTTTGTTTACGATGCCGAACGAATACTGCGTCTGACGGGAGGTATCGATAGGCGCCAAGTAAGCGAAGTCATCGCTCGTTGCCCTCCCCAGCGTCTTGCATTGGGTATAAACGACATTGGATCTGCGTCGGCGTTCGAAACTCCTTCTTCTCCGACGGCATCGTACGCTGCAGCCGGTCGGCCGGATCTTCCTGCAAGCCGTATTCGCACGGGAATGGACCGCCTTTTTCCCCCGGCGGCATGCGCATCGAAGCGAAGGAATGGCGCCCTGCAACGCTCTTTTGCCCGATCGACGCATGCCGCCATCCTCCTCTTGTATCGCCGTTGCGACAACTTATGAGCCCTTCGGATTCCCTGGCACGGCATCTGCCTTTTAAAGCGGCGGATCGTTACCGGCACAAGCAGGTTCGGCCTCCTCGGACATACAATGGCAGGACGCATTCTTCAGAGGGGAGGAGTCTCCATGACGAATTACAGCGTGTTCAACAAGTCCAACAGTCCCTTGTATACCCAATCCGTCAACACGTTCTCTTCGCCGGCCGTCGAAGGGTCTCCGGACTACGACGCTGCCAAATCCAGCTCGCTTTACCTTCTGACAACCAACAATACGACCTGGTCGGGCGGCGGCAACAGCCTGTTGCTTCAAGTCGCGAACGGGTCGGGGAATACGAAGAGCATGTATGTATCTCGCATCTTCGGCGGAGCCACAGCGGCCTCCACCTTCACGCTTTATTCTGGAGGGACCATCACGGGCGGAACGACCCCGACTCCGTTCAACACCTTCTTCGGAAGCTCGAGCACCAGCACCATGACAACCAAGCAGCTATCGGGAACGCTGGGGGGAACGCCCACCACCCTCGCAAGCATTCCTTTCGCCGCCGGCTTGTACTCCTTCGACTTCGAAGGCGGAATCGTCGTTCCCGCCAATCATACGTTGACCGTCGCCCTTGGTCCGGGCGCCAATACCGGCTCCATCCAGATCATCTGGTGGGAATACTGAGATACGGACGGTGACTCCCGCATGACCAACTTTACCGTTCTCGACTCCAAGTCCCAGCCCATCTCCATTCGAATGGCGAATACGTTCCGTTCTCCAGGGATCGCCGTTCCCGTTTCGGCCGGGGCCGCGACGAGCGGAGCCGCCTTCGCTTGCTCCTTCACGAACAGCGTGCTGCTCGGAGCGGTCGGAGGGAGCGGCTTCGCGGTGCTGCAGATCTCCAATCCGGCCGGCAGCGGCAAGAATGTCTATGCTTCCGCCATGCTGGGCGGAATCGATGTCGGACTCACCCTGATCTCCAGCTTCACCGGCGTCGCGCAGATCACCAGGGGAGCCGCGCTTAGCTCGCCGACGACGGCGAGCGCAACGAACCTGAGATTGGGCAGCAACGGCACCAGCGTTGCGACGATCCAGACGGCGACCGCGGCGGTCAGCGGAGGAAGCGTCGCCATGCAATTGCCCCTGCTGCAGAGCAATAGCTGCTCCTTGCCCCTTAACGGACAGTTTATCGTCCCTCCTGGGCAAACCATCGAGCTGCAGGCTCAAGGGACGGTCAGCCTGATCGCGGTCACCATGATCGCCAAGGTCAATCTCATGTGGTGGGAAGCCTAAGCTAACAGCATAAAAAAAGCGTCCCCGGCTTCTTGCGCCAACAACTCGCGCATGGATAGAAGCTTAAGGACGCTTATGTTTTACCTTGTATATGGTTATGCCTTGCCCGCAACCTCTAGGCTGACCTGCTCCATCGTCACCCGGTCGAGCTCCGCCTCCAACGCCCGCTGAGCGCTGACGAAGACATGGTCGAGCGAGGACTGGATATTCCTCCCGACCGGACAAGCCGGGTTCGGGTGCTCGTGCATCGAGAACAACTCCTCCTGATCGGGGAGCACGGCCCGGTACACGTCAAGCATCGTGATCTCGCTTAACGGCCGCACCAGAGTCGCGCCCGCCACCCCGGCGTTCGTCCGGACGAGCCCCGCCTTGCTCAGCATGCCGAGAATCCGGCGGATGACCACGGGATTCGTATTGACGCTCGACGCGATATACTCCGAAGTAATCCGGTTGCCCTCGTTCTGGTGAATCAAAGTCAGAATATGCGCCGCCACGGAGAACCGGCTGCTTATCGCCATAGGGGACCCTCCTTCCCATTAGGTGTACTCAGTATAGTTACAGCAAGTCGAAGCTGTCAATGGAATAAAGCCCCGCGGATCGGATGCGCCAATGGCCTCGGCCGCGAACGCCGCGCTCCAAGTCCTCGCCTTATCGTCCTTCCAGCTTCAGCTTGCCAAGCGCTTCCGTCGCGCGTTCCCTTGCCGCTTCGACCGTATCCGCGGCGGCGAGCGCCACGGCCATCCGGCGCCCGGCTTTCGTTACCGGCTTGCCGAAGATCCTCAGCTGCGTGTCCGGGAGAGCGAGAGCCTCCTCCGCCCCGAGAAGACGGTAGCTGGACCACTCGGCTTCCGCTTTGAGCGGCCGGCTCGCTCCCGGGGACGTCAGCTTGATCTCCGGTATCGGCAGGCCGAGAATCGCCCGGGCATGCAGCGCGAACTCCGACAGGTTCTGGCTCGCCAAGGTGACCAGGCCCGTGTCGTGAGGGCGCGGCGACACTTCGCTGAAGTACACCTTGTCGGCCGAGAGGAACAGCTCGACCCCGAAGATGCCCGCTCCGCCCAGCTCGTCCGTAATGACCTTTGCAATCCGCTTCGCTTCTTCCAGCTGGGCGTCGGTCATCCGATGGGGCTGCCAGGATTCGATATAGTCCCCATCCTGCTGAATGTGGCCGATCGGAGCGCAGAACTGCGTTCCGTTCGCCGAACGAACCGTCAGCAGCGTAATCTCGGAATCGAAGCGAATGAACTCTTCCACGATCACGCGCCCTTGCTGCACGCGGCCGCCTTCCATCGCGATCCGCCAACTCCGTTCGAGCTCCTCTTCGGAACGGCAGACGCTCTGCCCTTTGCCCGAAGAGCTCATCAGCGGCTTCACGACGCAAGGGAATCCCATCTCGCGAGCGGCGGCTTCGAACTGTTCATAGTCATCGGCGAATCGATACTGCGCCGTCGGCAGGCCAAGCGTCTCCGCGGCCAGTCGGCGAATGCCCTCGCGGTCCATCGTGAGACGGGCCGCTCTCGCCGTCGGAATGACGCGGTAGCCTTCCTCCTCCAGCTTCTCCAGCTCCGCCGTCGCGATCGCCTCGATCTCCGGTACGATCAGATCCGGCTTCTCGCGCTCCACCAATTCCCGCAGAGCCTGCTTGTCCAGCATATCGATCACATAGCTCCGGTCCGCGACATGCATCGCCGGAGCTCCTTCATAACGATCCACCGCGATCGTCTCGACGCCAAGGCGCTGAGCCTCGATAAGAACTTCCTTGCCAAGCTCCCCGGATCCGAGAAGCATCAATCTGGTTGTTTGGAACATGCGTGCGTTTAACCCCCTGCGATTAATCGAATAGGTCCATTATACACCAAAGAAGCCAAATCGCAGGCGAGATGGCTTGCAGGTATGAAGCGCATGGGAATCACCCATCCTAGGAAGGATGGGAGGTGAATGACGATGGCTAAGGACGTGCTTTGCGAAGTGAATTCTTGCAAGTACTGGGCAGCCGGCAATCACTGCGCGGCAACCTCTATTTATGTAGTCAGCAATCGCGGCAACCAAGCTCGCAACTCGGAAGAAACCGACTGCAAGACGTTCGAACCGAAGGTGTAATTCGGCTTTGCCCTATAACGCGAATGGGCAAGAGCGGTCCGGCGAGGGCCGCTCTTGTGCGTTGACCGTCTCCATCCATCATTATTGCCGCCGGTGAGAACAATTATCACTATTTGGCGAGATTTTTTATTTGCCGATTCTCTCCGCGTCAAACGCTTCCTTCCGCCAACCCTCGCGCCCCCATCTTCTCCCGATCGCCGGACGTTCATCTCTCCGAACGGAGGCTCGCTTTTCACCTGTTCTCGAAACTCTGCGAAATACGGTTCGTTCCCAAAAACTATCGAAATTCACCAAAGCTTTGACGTTAGATTCTCTGTATTTTAATGTTATATATGTTGACATCAAATAATATCATTGATAGAATTACGGACATAATCATTCTTAAAGAACCCATATTCAATGCGAAGGATAGACCACGGATTGCGGAGGGAATCACCATGAGAATCGCTATTCTGAAGCATTTCAGCTTCGATGACGAGAGCGCCATTACGGAATGGTCGCGCTCCAGGGGGCATTCCTTTACGATCGTCAATCCCACCAATGAAGACAGATTACCTGACATGGAATCGTTCGATCTGCTCATTATTATGGGAGGTCCGATGAGCGTCTACGAGGAGGAGCTCCATCCTTGGCTGGTCCGGGAAAAGCGATTCCTACGGGAAGCGATCGACGCGGACAAGAAAATCCTTGGCATCTGTCTCGGCGGACAGCTTCTCGCGGAGGCGCTGGGAGGAACCGTGTTCCGGAACAAGCACAAGGAACTCGGTTTCCATCCGCTGCGGAGAACCGGCAACGAGCATCCCTTGTTCGACGGGATGCCGGAACGGTTTTACTCTTACCAATGGCATGGGGATGCCTTCGAGCTTCCCGGCAACGCCCTGCCCCTCGCCTCCTCGGAGGCATGCCGGAACCAGGCCTTCGCCTGCGGCCCCCGGATTCTGGGCCTACAATTCCACCTCGAGACAACCCGCTCCTGCGCCGAGACCATGCTCGACCGCTGGCGAAGCGAACTGGTTGAAGCCCCCTTCATTCAATCGGGAGAGCAGATCCAAGCGCAGTGGAATCGGGTGGCCGACTCGCACGGGTACCTCCGGGGAATCCTCGACCGCTTCGAGACCGCCTGATCGCCCAATAGCATGGCGTTTCTCAAGCTCAAGAGGGCCTCTCCCTATCGCAAGATTAGGACAGGCGGACTTTCGGCCCGCTACTCGCGGTTAGGCAGCACACACACTCACACACTCACCATGGGAGGCAACACTTATGGAAATAGGAATCAATTCCGTCTGGACCACGCTGGGCGCCATTCTCGTTCTCTTCATGCAATGCGGCTTCATCCTGCTGGAAGCCGGCTCCACCCGAATGAAGAACGCCGGCCACATCGCCGGCAAGACCATCTTCACGATCGGCATCACCTCCGTCGTCTTCTGGGCGGTCGGCTACGCGTTCATCTTCGGCGGAGACGGCAACGGCTTCCTCGGCTGGGGCGACTACTTCGGCTTCGACGTCCTTGCCGTTCCGGAAGGAGCGAGCGTCGCTCCGACCGTCATGTTCCTCTTCCAGCTCGCATTCGCGACGATCTCGATGTCGGTCGCCTTCGGCGGCTTCGCGGAGAGAGCCAAGCTGTCCGCTTACCTGATCTTCGCGGTTCTGTTCTCGGCGATCATCTATCCGGTCATCGCCCACTGGATCTGGGGCGGCGGCTGGCTCTCCGAGCACGGCGACCAAGACTTCGCAGGCTCCACGGTCGTTCACCTGACGGGCGCCATGGCCGCTCTCGCCGCCACCCTCCTACTGAAGCCGCGTATCGGCAAGTTCGGCAAGAAAGGCGTGTCGAACGAGATTCCCGGCCACAACCAAGTATATACGACCCTCGGCGTCATGATCCTATGGATCGGCTGGTTCGGCTTTAACGCTGGCAGTTCCATCACCGCCGGCGACGGCAGCTTCTTCGGCTTCATCGCGATCAATACGCAGCTCGGCGCCGCCGGCGGCGCCATCGCGGCTCTGCTCGTCGCCTGGGCGGTGACCGGCAAGGCGGATATCCCCGTCATGCTGAACGGCGCTCTCGCCGGCCTGGTCGCCATCACCGCCTCCTGCGCCTTCGTCGAATCCTGGGCGGCCCTCGTCATCGGCCTGATCGCCGGCGTGCTCGTCTTCGCCGGAATGCGCTTGGTAGACAAGCTCCGAATCGACGATCCGATCTCCGCCATCTCCGCTCACGGTTTGGCCGGGATCTGGGGCACGCTCTCGACAGGTTTCTTCGCCACCAAAGAGCTGGCCGAGCAAGTCGGCGTCGGCCGCGAAGGGCTCTTCTACGGGGGCGGCTGGCATCAATTCGGCATCCAAGCGCTCGGCGTCGCGGTCTGCGGGCTGTTCGCCTTCGTCGTCTCCTACGTCATCCTGTTCGCCATCAAGAAGACGATCGGCCTTCGCGTCACCGAGGAGCAAGAAATCATGGGCCTGGACATCAGCGAGCACGGCTCGTACGGCTATCCGGAGCAGTTGAACCAAGCGAGCAGCCAAGCATAAGTCCGGCTGGGCAAGCATACAAAAGAGAAAGAGCAGCTCCGCCGGAAACGCGGGGCTGCTCTTTCTTGCCGATTGCGGGCTTATTGCATGTCTTCTTCCGAGACGGCGGCTTCCATCGTGCTGATGAAGAACCTCAGGCCGTTCATCATACCGAGCGTCACTTCTCCGTTCGCATAGAGGGTTTGCAGCGCTTCCCGTTCCATCTGGATGGCCCTGCGCTCCCACTCTCTTTTGTCCCGTTGGAACTCCTCGCTCTTCTCGACCGGGCTCAACCTCTCGGAAGCGCGACGAATTCCTTCCTGATAGTGCTGGATAACCGCCGAGCAGGCTCTCTTGTCGTCTTCGTTCGAGATGGCTGCCTGAAGCTTGATGACGGCCGCCTTGGAAGTCTTCGCGCGAAGCTCCCTCAGTTCGGAGATGTCGGCTTCGGTCCACCTTCTCTCCTTGCTGCGGGACATTATCCTCCAGATCCGCCGCGATGCCATCCGGAACGATTGAACCATCGCCTGCCCCCGGTTGGCCAGGATCGCTTCCGTTCTCTCGAGAATCAGATCGAACCGGCTTGCCGTCTCGTTCGAGATCTCGCCGCGCTCGAGCAGACGAGCCGCTTCTTCTCGCTCCGTCCGAATGGCCAGCATCCACTTGTCCCTAACGGCCGACTTCCAGGCGCGGTGTTCCTTGTAGCCGGGATTGGAGCGGATCTGGCGAAGCTTCTGCCCATAGTCGCCTAGCACGGCCATGATCACGCCGCGATTGTCGTCGTTGATCTCGTCCTTTAGCGAGCGAACGGCCATCTCCAGAATGCGGATCTGCGCTTCGTTCTCGGAGAGATGCGCGTCCTCTTCCTCTCCCGGATCCGACTTCCTGGAGATCAGCGGAAGCGCTATGCTGGCTGTCAGAAGAGTCACAAGGATGACTCCGGCGGAGAGGAAGATGATCAGATCCCGTTCGGGAAAAGCGCTGCCGTCGTCCAGCACGAGAGGAATGGAGAAGGCGCCTGCCAGCGTCACCGCCCCGCGCACGCCGGACAGCGTCGTCAACACCGCCGACTTGAACCGAATCTTCTTGGTTCCGATCCCCTCAAGAGTCGAGAAGAGATAGACCCAGAGGAATCGGAGCACGTACAGCGCGAAAGTAATGATCAGGACGTAACCGATCGCCTGAGCGTTGTCGAACTTCGGATCCTCCCAGATGATTTCGGTGACATGGGGAATCTGCAAGCCGAGAATGAGGAAGACGAGGCCGTTCAGGATAAACAGGATAACGGACCACGTGCTGGAGGAGACGATCTGCAGCTTCGTAGCGTACGGCTCCAGGCGATCCTTCGCGATCGCATGGAAAATGCCTCCGGCGACGACGCCGAGAACGCCGGATACGCCGATCTCTTCCGCGATGATATAGATCACGAAAGGAGTCAGGATCTGGATGAGCATGTGCATGGTAGCGTCTTCGATCCCGAGCCTTCTCAAGAACGACCGGAGGGCGATGAATGCCAACGAGAGAACGATGCCGACCAGGACGCCTCCGAGCGCGATGACGACGAAGCTCCAGGAAGCGTTCAGCAGCGAGAAGGCCCCCGTCACCGTCGCGGCAACCGCGAATTTGAAGGCGACCAGACCGGAAGCGTCGTTCATGAGCGCTTCGCCTTCCAGCAAGTGAAGAATACCCTTCGGAAGCTTGATTCGGCCCGACAGCGCCCCGACCGCCACCGCGTCGGTAGGCGAGAGAATCGCCGCGAGAGCGAACGCCGCGGACAGCGGGATGGAAGGAAGCATCCAGTGAATGCCGTAGCCGCCGATGAACACGGTCACGAAGACAAGCCCTACCGCAAGCAGGAGTATCCAGCCCCTCAGCTTCCAGAGCTCGTCCCTCGGCGTCCTCCTTCCGTCGTTGAAGAGCAGCGGAGCGACGAACAGCACAAAGAAGAGCTCCGGCTCTAGCTCCAGCTCGATTCCGATCGGCAGGAGCGCCAGCAGCGCGCCGAGCGCAATCTGGAAGAGCGGAACCGGAACCGCGGGAACGATGCGGCTGAGCACGTTCGATACGGCGATCAGAGTCAGAAGCCCGAGAATAAGAAGAAATAATTCCATTCGTTAACCAGCCTTTCTTGATGGCGGACTGCAGGGACGGCCTTCCATAGCCGCGATCCGATCGATGGTCATTATGGGCAAATGGAAGGCATTTCTATGCACCGGACGCCCATGCCTTACGAACCGCAAAAGAAACGGAAACCGGATGCGGCCAAGCGGCATCCGGTCTCCGTTTCTTTATCCTTGCTTATGCGTTGTTGATGATATACAGGCGGCTGGTCTCTTCCCAGACCTCGCCTTGCTCGAGTCCGATCAGCCCGATCTCTTCCGCGGGCAGATCGACGTTAGGAGCGTTGACCAGATTGATCTGAGGCTCCGGACAGAAGAAGCCTCCTTGCATGGCGTTGTTCCAGATCATCCACATTTTGTAGCCGGTGCCGACGTCGTAGACGAGCTTCGCTCCCTCGCGGGAATCGGTCAGCTCCATATAATTGCGGCCGTTCTGGGTTCTGGCGGTATAGTGGTTGTCCATCGACTCGAAGAACGGGGACTGCGTGCCCTCCCGCATCTTCTTCTCGCCTTCCGACAGCGGCTGGAACCGCCCGGTCGGCAGCATTCGGCCGTCCGCCCCCATCTCCCAACGGTCGCCTATCGTCAGCTTGAAGCTTACGTCCGACGTCCGGCTGGACGGCGCGAACGGCGCGTTGATCGCCGTATGGAACGCCAGCAGGCAAGGGAGCCGCTTCGGCCCGTCGTTGCGAACGCTTACGCGCTGCCGCAGTCCTTCTTCGCTCAGCGTGTATTCCAGGGTCAGCGTGAACTCGAACGGGTATTGCTCATAGATCGGATGGCCTTCCGCTACCGTAAGGGACAGCGTGACTCGGCTCTCCGCTTCGTCCGCTCCGTAACGCTCGACCTTCCAAGGAATCGTATGGACGAAGCCGTGGAGATGGTTGCCGCGTTCCTTCTCGTTCACGGGCAATTGATAAGTCGTGCCTTCCCAAGGGAACTTGCCCGCATCATAGCGGTTCGGCGGGAACAGCACCGGAATTCCGTGAATGCCGGGGTTCGCCCGGAAAGCGTCCATCTCCGCTTCGCCCGGCTCCCGCAGGATCGCGTACCGGCGGCTCGTATCGCGGAATGCGATCAGGTTCGCTCCGATTGCCGGAAGCACGGCCGCCTCGTAAGAACCGGCTTGAAGCCAGATGGCTTGTTCATCATGAAAAGTGCCTTCATAAGCGCGAATAACCGTTGACATGGGATCCTCCTCGATTTAAGAAAAAAGTCCAATTTGCTCAACTATTCACTAGCATACCATATTTGCTCGCAAGCAAAAACGCCCGCGGCGTCCTCTGGACCCTAAAGGCGTTCCTTTTGGTTTTGACAGGGGAATTCGCCTCTCGTATATTATAGTTAGCTATCTAACTATATTCAGGTCTCGCTAGGAGGATTTAGCCATTGCGTTCGGAACAGAACCTTACCCATCTCATGCGCCACGTGCTGAAGGACCATCGGGCCCATGTCGACCGGCTGATTCGGGCATATGAGGTCTATCCCGGCCAGCCGCCTCTTCTCTTGCGGCTCTCCGACGCGGACGGCCTCAGCCAGCGCGAGCTGGCGGAGAGCAAGGGCGTGAAGCCCGCAACCCTGACGGTCATGCTGCAGAGGATGGAGAAAACCGGGCTGATCCGCCGCGCGGCCGACGAGAAGGACCAACGAGTGACGAGAGTCCGCCTCACCGACAAAGGCCGCGAGGCCGCCGAAGCGGTCAGGCACGCGATAAACGAGGTAGAGGCCCGCTCCTTCGAGGGCTTCTTGCCGGAAGAAAAGCTGCTTCTTCGGCGGTTTCTGCTGCAGATGATGGATAATCTGACAAGCTGGGCGCCCGAGGATTGAAGAATAAGTTAGCCGACTAATGATTTAAGGAGAGGTTTGATGACTAAGCTGCTTCGTTATCTGAAGCCTTATCGCGCTGCCGCTATCGCGGCTCCTCTGCTGATGGCTCTGGAAGTCGTCATGGACCTGCTACAGCCGCGCTTTATGGCCAGCATCGTGAACGACGGGGTGATGAAGAACGACCTCGGCCACATCGGCCTGACCGGCATCTGGATGATTCTTGCCGCGATCGGCGGCTTGCTGGGCGGCATGGGCTGCACCTACTTTGCCATCCGGGCCTCCGTCGGCTTCGGAACCGATCTGCGCAACGCCCTGTTCCGCAAGGTTCAAACGTTCGCCTTCCGCGAGCTGGACCGCTTCTCCGGAGGCACTCTCGTGACCCGGCTGACCAACGACGTGATGCAGGTTCAGATGCTCGTCCAGATTATCCTGCGGATGCTGATCCGCAGCGGCCTGCTGTTCTTCGGAAGCATCGCGATGGCCTTCCTGATCAGCCCGAAGCTGTCGCTTATCTTCGCGGTGACGCTTCCGCTCTTTTTCGTTTTTCTCTATGCGCTGCTCAGCAAGTCCATCCCGCTCTATCGGACCCTGCAGGCGAAGCTTGATCGGGTGAACTCCGTGCTGCAAGAGAACCTCAGCGGAATACGGGTCGTCAAGGCGTTCGTCCGCGCCGCCTTCGAACGCGCCCGATTCAAGAAGGCGAATGAAGAGAATTACGAGACGGGCTTGCGAGCCGCCCGCCTGCTGGCCGTCAACAACCCTGTCATGACCTTGCTGCTCAACGCCAGCATCGTCTGCATCCTCTGGGCGGGAGGAGCTCAGACCTGGGAGGGCAGCCTCGCGATCGGCAGCCTTGCCGCCTTCTTGACTTATGTCACGCAGACGCTCAATGCGATGGTCAATCTCGGCAATTCGCTGGTGAACATCTCCCGGGCGAAGGCGTCCTCCGATCGGATCGTCGAGGTGCTCGCCGCGGAAGCTTCGATGGAGGAAAGCCCCGCAGGGATGCCTGTTGCTCCCGAGGCGGCGCCGTACGGGCAGGTGGAATTCCGCGGCGTCTCGTTCGGCTATGCGGAAGGAGGCGAAGAACCGGTCCTGAAGGAGATCAGCTTCATTGCGAAGCCCGGTCAAACCATCGGTATTCTCGGCTCCACCGGGGCCGGCAAGAGTACGCTGGTGAACCTGCTTCCCCGTCTCTACGATCCTACGGAAGGCACCGTTCTCGTGAACGGAATCGACGTGAAGAGCCTGTCTCAAGAGGAGCTGCGCGGACAAGTCGGGATCGTGCTGCAGCAAGCGGTGCTCTTCAGCGGAACGATTCGAGACAACATCCGTTACGGCAGGCCGGACGCTTCCCGGGAGGAGGTCGAGTCCGCCGCCAGAGCGGCGGAGGCGCACGACTTCATTCTGTCGTTCCCCGAGGGCTACGACACCGAGATCGGGCAGCGCGGCATCACCCTGTCCGGAGGGCAGAAGCAGCGAATCTCCATCGCCCGGGCGCTGCTCGCGAAGCCGAACATCCTGATTCTCGACGACAGCACCAGCGCGGTCGATCTTCGCACGGAAGCCCGAATCCGGGCTGCTCTCAAAGCAAGAATGGCGCAGTGCACCTGCTTCATCATCGCCCAGCGGATCTCCTCCGTCGCCGACGCCGACCGGATTCTCGTGCTGGAGGACGGACGCATCGTCGCCGAGGGCAGCCACGACGAGCTCATGGCCGCAAGCGACGTCTATCGCGACATCTACGATTCCCAGCTCGGATTGGAGGAAGCCTCCCATGCTTAACGCAAGGCCCATTGCCGCTCCGGACGCAGGCCCCGGAGGAACGGGCGGTCCCGTTCGCGGCCTGCCCGTTCCGAAGCTGCGCGCGCGCGACACCCGGGCGACGCTCGCGAGAATCTGGCGCTATCTCCGGAACCAACGAGCCGGGCTCGTCGGCACGCTGCTGTTCGCCGTCATCGGGACCGGGCTCGGCCTCCTGGCTCCCTATCTGCTCGGCCGGGCGATCGACCGCTTCATTCTGGAGCACGACAGAAGCGGCCTGCTCCATCTCTGCGCGCTGCTTGGAGCGATCTACTTAGGCAGCGGCATCGCTTCCTGGCTTCAAGCCCATCTGATGGCCGGCGTCTCGCAGAGAACGGTCCGGGACATGCGAGAGGACCTGTTCGGCCATCTTCAGAAGCTTCCCATTCCGTTCTTCGACCGAACGGCCAAAGGCGATCTGATGAGCCGGGCCACCAACGATATCGAGAATGTCTCGACCACGCTGAACCAGAGCCTTATTCAGATCGTTGCCAGCGCGATTACCCTCTTCGGCTCCCTGTCGCTGATGTTCGCGTTGAACGTATGGCTGACACTGGTCTGCATCGTCACGATCCCTCTCGTCTCCTGGGCGTCCAAGAGGATCGCCTCCCGAACGAAGAAGCACTTCTCGGAGCAGCAGGCGAGCCTTGGCCGGCTGAACGGCTTTATCGAGGAGACGCTCTCGGGGCAGAAGGTCGTCAAGACGCTTCGAAGAGAAGGGAAGGCGATCGAGCAATTCTCCGAGATGAACGACACCTTGCGGACGTCGGCCGTCAAAGCGCAGACCTTGTCCGGCTATATCGGTCCCGTCATGAACCTTATGGGCCATATGACGTTCATTCTTATCGCCGCGGTCGGCGGCTGGATGGCCTTCGAGCAGTGGACGTCGGTCGGCGTCATCGTCAGCTTCCTGAATTACTCGAAGCTGTTCAGCGCGCCGATCAACGATCTCGCCAACCAATACAACCTGATCCAAGCGGGCATCGCCGGAGCGGAGCGGGTGTTCGAGCTGATGGATGCCGAGATCGAATACTCGGAATCCGCCCCGGGCAAGCCGGTGGAGCAAGTATCGGGAGCCGTCGTCTTCGATAACGTCTCCTTCGCTTACCGGTCCGACAAGCCCGTTCTTCGTGAGATCAGCTTCCGGGCGAAGCCCGGCGACGTAATCGCCCTCGTGGGGCCGACCGGGGCAGGCAAGACGACGGTCATCAACCTGCTGACCCGCTTCTATGACCTCGAGCCCGGGCAGGGCAGCATCGCCATCGACGGAGAGGATATTCGCGTTCTGGCCAAGGACAGCCTAAGAAGCCGGCTCGGCATCGTGCTTCAGGACGCGTATACGTTCTCCGGCACGATCCGGGAGAACATCCGTTACGGCCGGCTGGACGCGACGGACGAGGAAGTCGCCGCCGCCGCGAAGCTGGCGAACGTCCACGGCTTCGTGCGCAAGCTGCCGCAGGGCTACGACACGATGCTGACCGCGGACGGGGCCAACCTGAGCCAAGGCCAACGCCAGCTGTTGACGATTGCCCGGGCGATTCTCGCCGATCCGGCCATCCTGATCCTCGACGAAGCGACCAGCAGCGTCGATACGAGAACGGAAGCGCACATCCAGCAAGCGATGGAGACGCTTATGAAGGGCCGCACGAGCTTCGTCATCGCCCACCGGCTCAATACGATCCGCCATGCCGACCAGATCCTCGTCATCGACGGCGGGCGCATCGTCGAGCGCGGAACCCACGAAGAACTGCTTGCGGGGCATGGCTTCTACGAGCGGTTGTACAAGACTCAGTTCGCGAACGAAGCGATCTAGCTCTAGCTCCGCATACCCGGCGGGCGCCTCGACGGCGCCCGTTTTCATTCGGCCGGCATTCCCCGTTCGCATTCCTCCTTGCCTGCCCTTACGACAGCTAGGCCGCTTCTCCCCTTCGCTCAGGAACTGTGCGGGAGGATAGCAGGGGCAGCCTGAAGGAGAAGAGATCGCGATTCCCGGATAGGGAACGGCGAATTCTGCCCAAGTTCTCCCCCCTCCTGCTCCCCCGAAACAATGCCATTCGCACAAAATTTTCTCAGCACTCGTCGATTCCCGGCAATAAAACCTCCCGGATGGGTAAGAATCGTTAGGGAACCCTATAACGTTATCTTATTCATCCCGGCAACGCCGTTTGGGTGTACAATCGGGGTGAATCATTCCAATCGCGAAAGGACGGGTCCGCCTATGGAATTCCGTACGGAGCACGACACGATGGGAGAAATTCAGGTTCCGGCCGAAGCCATGTGGGGAGCGCAGACGGAACGCAGCCGCCGGCACTTCCGCATCGGCACGGAACGGATGCCTCTCGAGCTGATACGGGCGTTCGCCCTTCTGAAGAAAGCGGCCGCAAGCGTGAACCGGAATCTCGGCGCGCTGGCCCCGCTGAAGGCGGATGCGATTATCGCGGCCGCGGAGGAAGTCTACGAAGGCCGCTGGGACGAACACTTCCCGCTCGTCGTCTGGCAGACCGGCAGCGGCACCCAGAGCAACATGAACGTGAACGAGGTGCTCGCCCGGCGCGCGAACCAATGGCTGCAGGCGACGGAGAGCGAGCTGAAGGTCCATCCGAACGACGATGTCAATCGTTCCCAAAGTTCGAACGACACCTTCCCGACAGCCATGCATATCGCAGGCACGGTCGCGGTGCTGGAGCGGCTGCTTCCCGCCATCGACGAGCTGAAGGAGACGTTCCGCGAGAAAATGGAGAAGTTCCGGAGCATCGTCAAGATCGGGCGCACCCACTTGCAAGATGCGACTCCCTTGTCTCTAGGGCAGGAGATCAGCGGTTGGTGGGCGATGCTCGATCGATCCAGCATCATGATCTTCGAAAGCGTCAAATCGCTGTCCGAGCTGGCGATCGGAGGCACCGCGGTCGGAACCGGGATCAATGCCCCCGCTTCCTTCGGCGATGAAGTGGCCGCGGAGCTGAGCGCCTACACGGGCCACACCTTCGTCTCTTCGTCGAACAAGTTCCATGCGCTGACCAGCCACGACCAGATGGTCTATGCCCATGGCGCGCTCAAGGCTCTCGCGGCCGATCTCATGAAGATCGCCAACGACGTCCGCTGGCTCGCCAGCGGCCCGCGCTCCGGCATCGGGGAGATTACCATCCCCGAGAACGAGCCGGGAAGCTCGATCATGCCCGGCAAGGTGAACCCGACCCAGTGCGAGGCGCTGACGATGGTGGCCTGCCAGGTCATGGGCAACGACGCGGTCATCGGCTTCGCCGCCAGCCAAGGCAACTTCGAGCTGAACGTGTTCAAGCCGGTCATCCTGCACAACTTCCTGCAATCCGTCCGCTTGCTGGCCGACGCGATCCGCTCCTTCAACGAGCATTGCGCCGTCGGGATCGAGCCGAACGAGAAAATACTCCGGCGCAATCTGGAGCAATCCCTCATGCTGGTCACGGCGCTGAACCCGCATATCGGCTACGAGAACGCCGCCAAGATCGCCAAGCTCGCCCATAAGGAAGGTCTTTCCTTGAAGGAAGCCGCCCTGCAGACCGGCCTCCTGACAGAGGAGCAATTCGATAATTACGTGCGCCCCGAGGACATGATCGGGCAAGCCTGAGCGGCAAGCCTCTCCTCATCCGAACGCTTCGAACGCCGGTTATGGATTCCGTCGTCCTTGCTCATACTGCTAATATCCACAATCCGTTAGAAGAGGAGCAATCGACCATGAATACCGAGCCCTATGCGTTCGCCCATCTACGGCAGGAGGAGATCCAGCAAATCCGGCAGTTGGAGCAGCAGCTAGCGCAGTCAACCGGCCATCCGATTACGCTGATCGCCTTCGAAGAAGAACCGCCGGCGCAGGAGCAGTAATCTGTCGCCAGCGAGATCGCCGCAATAAGCAGAAGAGGCTGTTACAACCTAACATAGCCTGACGGCCGCCACCATGAATGTACATGCAATCGGCCTGTGAATCTGCGTTGTTCCTACTGGAACTGCAGTCGCAGGCCGAATATTTTTCTGACAGGACACACTCCGAGTCCCAAAGACCGACTGTATTCCGCGAGCTCCCCAATTGTGTAACTCCCCCGGCTGCCACCATCATAAAACGGCATAAAAATAGGCCAACCCGAACTCTCGGGCTGACCTAATCATACGAAAAAGGGTATGTATCTCCTGGAGAAGCGTAACGCTACCCCCTTGTAGCTCTAAGGGAAATTAGAAGCCCTTATTTTCGCGAGAAACGCCTCTTGAAAATCTAACGGAACCAAAGGCCTTTATTTTATAGATAACAGCCGGATTGAACCATAATTCCCTGTTTAAACGTCTCTAATTTCCGTTAACTCTTGAAGGCTTGCTTTTGAAGCCGCTAAAGGTCTCTCACTTCCGTTAGCGCTTATCCTGCCCCTGGCCCCCTGAACCCCCGTTCCCAAACTTTGATTCTGGCACCACTCTTCTCGCCTTATTCTTCCTTGATGCCGAGGCCGGAAGCGATCCGGCTCGTCGAATCTTCCCCGAGCTCTCCGAGCCTCCAGATCGCGATGCCTTGGATATCGCCCTCTCTCGCCTCCGCCGCCCAATGCTCGAGCGTCTCGCCGTCGGCGTACCAGACCGCGTGCGGAACGCCCTCGTCGTCCGCGTATTCGAAGTGCAAAACTCCGCTGTCCGGATCCCGAACCGGCTTGCTCGGGTTCCTCTTCGCCAGATCGGCGGCGGTCCTCTCCGTGATTCCCTTCACCGGCTTCCCGGTGGACTCGCTTTCGGTCCGCGAATCGCCCACGCCTGTCCAATCGAACCCGCCGGCCGACAAAGCGATATGCCTCGGCCGCGGAACGCGCTCCATGCGATCCGCAAGCTTGGCGATGAAGGTGTCGTCCGCCTTCGGGCCCGGTCCGCTGTGACTGCCGTACAGATTGTACGCCATCATGACGTAAGTCGGGCCTTCCGGCAGTTGGATCTTCTCCAAGGGAGCCCTCGGCTCCAGCACGACCCGAAGCGTCTTGCCCAGCTCGCTAAGCCTCTTCTGAAGCTCCTCGATAAGCGAGATCAACTTATCCCAATCGCCGGCCTTCACCTTCTCGTAATCGAGCTCCACTCCGTCGAAGCCGTACTGCTCAACCGCAGCCGCGATCTCCTCGATATGCCGGGTTCGGCTCTCCTCCGTCGCCAGCAGCCGGGAGGTCAGCTCGGGATCCTTCTGGCTCTCCGAACCGTCTTCCCGAATGATGTCGTTAACGAGCGTCAGATCCAAGCGGACTCCAGCCGCCTGGTCCATTCGCTTCCGGATGTTCGGGAACCCCTCCGCGAAGTCTTCGGTAAACTTCAAGCGATCCGACTCATCGAAGTAGGCGGCGAATACCTGAAGACTGTCGAGTCCGTCTGCCGAACGGTCCAGATCCTCGAGCCCCGCCTCCCAATGCCAGTCGGCCAGCCAGGCGGAGAGCTCGGGCTGAATGTCCGGCGCCCCGAGAGGAACCTTCTCTTGGCTAGCCTCTTTGCCTTCGGGACGCAGCAGCAGCCAGGCGGCAATCGCCAGAATCGCCAAGACGGCTAATCTTCTTCCCGCGACGAACGTTCGCCGTTCCCGGCCGCCTCCGCCCATTCTGCTTCCCTCCTTGGCATCCTCGTCAGAATGTCTTTATGAACCAATCGACCGTGGAATTCCACGCGCTCTTCGCTCCGGCCAGAGCCTTCTCCGTCCCGTTGAGACGGTTCTCGTACAGGACATCGCCTTCCTCGCCGTTCTCCGGAAGCGCCTTTACCCGAACGTCGTCGAATACCCCGTCGTAAATGTCGTCATTGTCGCCCTGCTTGTGATACTCCGATTCCATCGCAACCGTACCGCGCGCGATCGAGCTGTCGATGCTCTCGTCCTCGATGATCGCCCGTCCGTTCACCCGAACGCTCAGCTTGCTTCCCTGAATGGAGACCGATACCCTCCTCGTTTTCTTCACGTTGATAGGGTACTGAGTCTCCTCCGTCAGATCGACGGAAGAAATCCGCTCCTTCGAGTAGGTCGTTGCCTTGTTCAAGGCCAGATCCAGGTCTTCCCACTCTACCGGATCAAGCTCCTCCGAGAACAGCCGCTCCGTCGTCCCGCCGGGCTTCTTCTGTTCGAGAATGAGTCGATTATTGTCCAAAGTCAAGCGAACGTAGGAGCCGCTCTCCGAATCGTAGCGAACATAGAGGGCTTGCTTGCCGACGACATTGCCTTCCAAGCTCGCGTCCAGCCGGATGTCCTTGTAGCTCTCGCCGCCCTTCAGCGTCAGAAGCCCCGTGCCGCCGGCCTCCGAGGTGAGGGCGATACGATTGCCCCTAAACTCCGCCGCTCCGTTCACCAGCGTCCAATCGTTCGCCCGATCCTTCTCCCCCGTTACGAACTTCATCGGTTCCCCGGTGTCGTCCCGGATTCTCATCAGCAGATGATTCGTATACCAATAGGCTTGCGGCTGCACCCTTGTCAGATCGTAGAGACTGCCGGCCTTCGTATTGAGAGCGTCCCCCTCCCGATCGAAGTCCATCTGGAAAATCTTCTCGATATTCCGCTCGTTGGCGGCCGAGACAAGCGGATTCATCCCCTCGTTCAGCGCATTCGCATGCATGATCATGTACACGCCCGGAACGAAGCCCAGCTTGTCCGTATAGATTTTGTTCATCTGATCGTAGTCGTAGGCGATCCGAGCTTCCATCTCCTGCCGGTTCTCCGTCGGAATCATGTCGCTGTCGCGGATAAAGTCCACCAGGTAATGGTTGTAGTAATCGATCTTTTTCTTATTGCGCAGCTCGTTCTCGGCCTTGTTGCCGATAAAGTTGCCTTCGCTGTCGACGACGTTGATATAGGACAAGCGATAGCCGTTGGACCCGAGCTCCCAGTAGCCGGTTCTCGTCATCTTCTTCATGTCCTTGGGCTGAAGAAATTTGCGTTCGCCGTTGCCCATCTTGTCCGCATAGGACAAGAACGTCGCCTTGTAGTTATAGCGCTGCAGATAGGGCTCGGCGAAGATGGCCGAATCGTTGCGCCCGTCCTCGAACGACAGGAACAGCGCTTTGTCCGGCAGCTTCTTGCCGCTCTTATAATAATCGATGACATCCTGCTGGGAGATCGTCACGTACCCCTGAGCCTTAAGAGCCTTCAACTGCTCTTCCAATTGGCTCTTCGCGATCAGCTTGGGAGTCCCCGAACGGCTGACGCCGAAGTAGGAGACCGCGATAAAGCCTTTGTCGCTCGTCCACTTCGCCCGATCCGGTTCGTTGAACTTGTCCCCGTACCCCAACGAGTCGTACACCAGATACCCCACCGCGACGAGAATCGCCGCTTGGGCGACCGTGCGCACGCGCTTGCGGCGGTTTTTCTTCTTGTAGTCAAGGGCAGGGCTTCGCTTGCGTCCCCACATTTAAGCCCCTCCTGTCTAAGACGGCATGCCGAATTTATCTTTTCTCTTCTGCTTGCGCTCCGCTTTCTTCCGCTTCGCTTCGATGTCCTGCGGAGTCTCCCGCGTTCCCCACGTGGACTTCCAGAAGGTTACCCACGCCACCGGCATCTGCCAGAGAAGCACGAATTCATAGAACACGCAGAACACGATCCCGAAGTACCACAGCCGGCTCCTGCGGAAGAAGAGATGGGCCAGGCTCATCAGCATCGCCATAAGCAGAAGTCCCATCAAGAACGTCCCTGGGAAAATGCGATAAACGACCGGCACGTACACGAGATTGTACAGAACGATGACGGGAGCGGCGATCGGCACGATCAGCCCGATGAGGAAGAACAGCGCCATGAACGGCTCCTTCTTCCAGATGAACGAGCATGCGCGGAGCGACTCCCGCAGCCATGAGCGCTTCCAGCGCATCTGCTGCTTCAGGAACACATCCATGCGGGAAGGAACGATGGTCGAGCAGATCGCCGAATCCTGATAGCTCGTCCGGTGTGTCTTCAGGATGAAGTTGGTCATGCTTCGGTCGTCCCCGAACGTCGCCGGCTGTCCGAGGAACTTCTGGTTCAGCCAAGCATCCGAATGCTGCAGGATAAGCTCCTTGCGATAGCAGGACAACGGACCGGACAAGCAGGTCACGCTGTCGAACCAAGCCTCGGCGGCCTTCATGATGCGGAAGGCGACATAATAGCGCACCGTCTGAAGCTTCGTGATCGAATTCGTGAACTTGTTCTCCACGTCCGTCCGGCCGGCGACGCCGCCCATCTTCGGATCCTGGAACGGCTGGACGAGATGGCGAATGGCGTTCGGCTCCAGGAAGCTGTCGGAATCGACGAACACGACAAGATCGTGCTTCGCCATCTTGACGCCTTGAACCAAAGCTTCGCGCTTGCCCCCGTTCACCGGGAGGACGTGCATCTTGACGCGCTCCTTTGTTCCGAACCGCTCGGCTTCGCGATGAACCCACTCCAGCACCTCTTCGATTCGCTTCGCGGAGCCGTCCGTCGATCGGTCGTCCACGACGATGACCTCAAGCCGGTTGATCGGATATTCCTGATTGACGCAGCTGAGAATCGTCCGGTGAATCCACTCTTCCTCGTTGAAGCAAGGGATGACGATCGACACGCCCGGAGTGTAATGGGGGTTGACCGGGACGTCCCGATACAGCGCCCCGAACAAATACCGGGTCAGCAGGAAGGCGGCTGCGATCAAGCTGTACAGATACAGCAGCGAATGGTATTTGAAGTAAATGATGCTCTCGGTTCGCATCAACACGATGAAGAGCGACGCGAACAGAAGCATCGTGCTCGCGAGATAAACCGAGTAGCCCCAGCGCTTGCGCCGCAGGTATTCGGTGAGAGGCTTGGCGAATTCGAACGCCAGCATCCGCCGCTCCCGGCTGCCCTCTTCGCGGGCGAACGTCCGGACGACGGTCGCTTCCAGCTTCACCGACGATTCGAAGCCTTCCGGCATCGTTCCCGGGGGAATGCGGCAGCGAATGAACGCCTTCAAGCCGACCGGGAAGGTCTCGTGCCCGATGGAGGGATCGATCTCGACCAGCAGCCCTGTCGCCGAGATGTCCACGGCGCGTCCCTTGACCGCCTTTCGTTTGCTCTCCCTCAGTCTCGATATGCGTACGTCGAAGTCCGCCATGTACCGCAGGCTCAGAAGCCTCAGCCGGTTGAGCTCTTCGGCATCGCCTTCCGCCGCGCCCTCCGTCTCTCTTCGCCTTCCCCGCCGATCGGAATTCGAACGGATTTTCTCCGGATCGGGAACGCTGGACAAAGCGCGTCTGTCTTCCCGGGTGACGGTAAGCACTTCTTCGATCGGTTTTTTCGTTTTCTTAAACACCGCACGGTCTCCAATCCGATTTATAGGCTCCAGTAATGGCATCCTCTGGTTTCGAATTCCTCGCGGGAGTAAGCCCCTTTGACGTCGAACATCAGCCGGGTCCCCCCGGAAGCGAACAAACCGTCATAATCTCGCGGGGTCATCGCCCGGTATTGCTCATGAGGGACAGCTAGCACGACGGCGTGAAGCTCCTTCATCTCCGACAGCTCCGACAGCTCGATTCCGTATTCCTCGTAAGTCTCTCGGCGGCCGGCGCAAGGATCCGCGACAATCGGAGCGATCCCGTATTCCTCCAGCTCGCGGATAATGTCGATGACTTTGGTATTGCGGATATCCGGGCAATCCTCCTTGTACGTCAGCCCCAGGATGCCGATTCGAACCTGGTGGGTATCCAGCTTCAGCCGCAGAAGCGTCTTGATCAAGCTCTGGGCGACGTAGCGGCCCATTCCGTCATTGATATGGCGTCCCGCCAGAATGATCCGCGAGCGGTATCCGGTGTCTTCCGCCTTGTAGGTCAAATAATATGGATCGATTCCGATGCAGTGGCCTCCTACCAAACCGGGTGAGAAGGGTTGAAAATTCCACTTGGTCGAGGCGGCTTCCAGCACGGCCTTGGTCTCGATCCCCATCTGATGGAAAAGCATCGACAGCTCATTCATAAAGGCAATGTTCACGTCTCGCTGGGCGTTCTCGATGACCTTCGCCGCTTCGGCTACCCGTATGCTCTCCGCCCGGTAGACGCCCGCTTCAATGATAAGCTCGTACATTTGGGCGACGTTATCCACAGTCTCTTCATCCATCCCGGATACGATCTTGATCGTATTCTCGAGCCGATGCACCTTGTCGCCGGGGTTGATGCGCTCCGGCGAATAGCCGACCTTAAAGTCCCGCCCGCAGCGAAGGCCCGACTCCGATTCCAGGATCGGAACGCAGACCTCCTCTGTCACGCCGGGGTAAACCGTCGATTCGAAGACGACGATCGCCCCCGCGCGCAGATGGCGGCCGACAATCCGGCTGGCGCTCTCCACATACTTCAGGTCGGGAACGTTGCCGCTCCGGATCGGAGTCGGAACGGCTACGATGAAGAAGCTCGACCGACTGAGCTGCTGCTCGTCGGCCGTAAAGAAGACGGTGCTGGAACGGACCGCTTCGTCCCCCACGTCTCCCGTCACGTCGATTCCTTCCCGATAGAGTTGAATCTTGTCCTTGTTCACATCGAATCCGACGACATCCGCCTTCTTCGAGAAAGCCAGGGCCAGAGGCAAACCGACATAACCGAGTCCCAAGATGGCAAGCGGCTCTTCTCGGGTAGCAATACGCTCATAAGCATTCATTCCGCTTTCCCCTTTCATACGGTTACTGCTGATCCTGGATTCTGTCCGCCATCTTCACAAAGCTGTACCCTTGTTGCTGAAGCTTGTCCAGAATGACGGGCAACGCCTCGAGCGTATGAATGTCGTCAAGCATATGGAGCAGAATGACGCTGCCGTTCTTCGTCTGCTTCATGACGGAGTTCACGATGTCATCCGCGCTGTTGTTGGAGTCCCAATCCAAGGCGGTGACGTCGTACAAGGCGATGTCCGGCATCCCGATCGCGGCGATGACCTTCGCCGTCTTGTCGTCGACTTCTCCGGTCGGAGGCCGGAACAACATGGTCGGCTTCTGCTGGATCGCTTCCGTGATGACCTGATGAGCCTTGACAAGATCCTCTTGGAGATCCTGCACGGAGAGCGTCGTCGCCACCGAATGCGCATAGGAATGGTTGGCGACGTCGTGCCCGTGATCCAGAATCGCCTTCGCCAGATTCGGATTCGCCTCGACGCCGTTCGCCCGGGCGAAGAAGGTCGCCTTCACGTCGTATTCGTCCAGGATTCGCAGAATTCTCGTAATCGTGTAGTCCGTCCCCCAATCGTCGAATGTAAGAGAGACTTCTTTCTTATCTGTACCCAAATCATAGATCAAGCGATAGTTGGCGTTCTCATAGTTCGGCTGAACCCGAACGGCGTCATAGCCCGGAATCTGCTCCAGTGGCTTGCGCTCGCCGCCATGGCTCATCAGCTCATCCAGCCGAATCAAGCGGTACCCGACTTCTTCGGCTGCTTTCGCGATTAGAGGAATGGCTTCGAGAACGGTCTCGAACTCCTGCGTATCGATCGTAAGGATACCCCCGCGAGTTATGTATTTTCGAATATATAAGTATTTCTCTTGCTCGGTCTCTCCCTGCCAGTTGTGGAGGAACAGGCTATAGACGACGACCGCTTTCATTCCTTCCTGGGCGGCCGCGAGCCGAACGTCATCCGTGTAGTCCCCCGACTTCGTGCGCAAATAATTCGGTACGACGCCGGTCTCCCGCTCGATCACCTGATTCGCAAGGTGAATCTCCTTGTAGACCTGCTGGTAATCCAGCTTGGTCATATCCAGTCGGCTAAGCGTGTTGTTCTCGATCTCATGGCCTCTCGCCAGAATCTCTTGCGCCAGCTCAGGTTCCTCTGCCGCACGCATGCCCGGCACGAAGAAGGTAGCCTTGATGCCGTATTGATCGAGTTCGTCCAGCAGCTTCTGCATCGTATCCGCATCTCCCAGCCCGTTGAAGGTTAGAGAGAGCTCTTCGCCGCTCGTATACACGAACGGAACCGCACGGATCGGTTCTCCGTTGTATCGGACAATCTCTGGGCTTGGGACGGACGTCCCCGCGTTCTCCATGGAGTCCTTGTTGCCGCCGAACAAGCCGCAGCCCGCTGTTCCAAGGAACATCGCTGCCAGAGCCGGCAGCATCAGCCATCTCAGACGGAGCTTCATCATCGTTACTTCGCCTCGCTCTATCTCAATTCATGTCTATGAACCTACTCTTCCACCCTAGAAAAGACAAGTGGTAACTTATAACAGACTCCTCTGAACAAAATAATGAAAAATATAATGCGAATAAGTAAAAGCCTTGGGGAATCCCCAAGGCGAATTCTGACGTATTATCATGGCCTTATCTAACTTTCTCTAGCTTATATAGGATTAGGCCTTCTGGGCTTGCTTGCCGAAGCTTGCCTGGATAAAGCGCAGCACCGAATCCGCATAGGATCTAGAATCGACCAGGAAGGACGTTCCGTGCTGCGCCTCGGGAACGATCAGCTTCTCCTTCCGGCTTGGAATCGCCGCGAAGATCTCCTCGGCCATCTCCGTCGGAACGAACGTATCCTTGCCTCCGTGGATAAGCAGAACCGGCTTGCAGCAATTTTTCAGCTGCTTCAAGACCGAAGCTTCGCCGAAGAAGTACCCGGCCCGCAGCTTGCAGATCAGACTGGTGATCGGCAGCAGCGGGAAGGAAGGCAGCTTGAACATCTGCTTCATCTGGTATTTAAGAATGCCTTTAACCGAGCTGTAGGCACAGTCCGCCACGATGCCCTTTACCTGCGGCGGCAAGGGCTCGCCGCTCGTCATCAAGACGGTGCCTCCGCCCATGGACACTCCATGCAGCAAGATCCGGCATTCGTCTCCGATCCGGTTAACCAGATAGCCGATCCAGCGAACGTAGTCCTTCCGATCGTGCCACCCGAAGCCGATGTAGTGTCCGTCGCTCTCCCCGTGCCCTCGATTGTCCGGCATGAGGACATTGAACCCGTTCTCCAGATAGAACCTGGCGAACGCGGCCATATCTTCCCCTTTGCCGGAGTATCCGTGCGCCAGAATGACGGCGTCCCGGTTATCCGGCTTCGACTCGAGATAATGCGCGCGAAGCTTCAACCCGTCGTCCGAGACGATCTCCGCCTTCTCGAAGGGCTGCTCGCGGAACCATTCCTTGATCTCCCGAACCCTGGTTTCCTCTACCTTGGGCATGTTCCGATCCGTGGCCAGGAAGGACTTACGATTGCGCCCGATCGCCATCCGGTAAAGACTCCAGCAGAAGAGAAGGACAAGGGTTCCCATGGCGACAATGCCGACTATCAGGATGATCCACCCTCGTGACATCGAACTCCCCTCCAGAACGTCGCTCTCCCCTTTAGTTTGACATTCCGCAGACGGAAAATGCGCGGCTGGGCGTTTCCACGGGCAGGTGAACGCAGGAAGAGGAGCGCGGAACCCTTCGCCTCACGGGGACGTCAATGCGTTGCGGGTAGCGAGAATGTACTTGGATTGATCGAGCGGGTTCACTCCCCTGCGGGGACGCTCGGCCTGAATATCCGGAGGACACTCCGCATAACCGGCGAAGAAGGTCGACAGGATGCCCCTCCCCTTCGTCATGGAGCCCAGCCTTGCCGGCCAATCCAGCGTGGTGGCGACGGGCACGGTTCCTTCCAGCTCCATCCTTCCGTTCTTAAGCTCAGGCGAATCGAAGACGCCCCGCATGGCGATCAGCTCGTTCATCAGCTTGCCGCCGAATTCCTCCGGAACGGAGAGCTTGAACCGCAGCATCGGCTCCAGAAGCTTCGTTCCGATTCGAGCCAAGCCATCCATGATTCCCATCGGGGTCGCCACGACGAAGTCCAGCGGATGGGTGTGCCAGACATGGTGCTCCCCTTCGATCAGGGTGACCTCGAGGTCGGTTACCTCCCAGCCCTTTAACCCTTGCTGCAGCGCCTCCGGCACCCGCCGCTCGACTTCGTTCTGGTAGCTCTCGAGCAGCTCTTCCGGGCGAACCTCCGAACGGTAGCGGATTCCGCTGCCCCGCGCTCCAGGCTCCATCCGGAAGCGAAGGATAGCCCAGCAAGGTTTGGGCATCGTATAAGCGATAAACCCTTCTCCGGATCCGGCAAGCGTCTCCTTGTAGATGACGGACGGCGCGCCGAGATCGACCTCGAGACCGAAGCGGCTTCTCATGACGTGCACGAGCACCTCCATCTGAATCGGGCCCATGACCTTCAGATGAAGCTCCCGTTCTTCGGGCATCCACTGCAGATCCAGCAGCGGATCTTCGTCCGCCAACTCCTGAAACGCCGCGACGACGGCCGGGTTGTCCGCTTCCGTTCTCCACTTCGCTTGTACGGTTAGAAGAGGTACCGCCAGCCGGCTCGCTCCCGGCACTCCTTCGGCAGACCCGAGAATATCGCCGATGCGGGCGCGGCTCAACCCATAAACGGCCGCGATATCTCCGGCTTGGACAATGCCCAGATCCTCCGACCTGCGTCCGTCGATCCGGCGGATCTGGGTCACCTTATCGACGAAACCTCCGGAAGCGTTATAGAGAGTATCGCGGTTTCGAATCGTTCCATGATACAGCCGAACATAAGCGATCCGGCCCATGGAAGGATCGCGATCCAGTTTAAAGACGACTCCCGCGACGGGAGCGCCGGGGTCTCCTTGCGGCTCCGGCAGCAGCTCGAGCATCGCGTCGAGCAGGCCTCTAACCCCAATTCCCCTCGCGGAAGCGCCGAAGAGAACCGGGAACAGCCGTCCTCGCCGGGAGGAGGCGGTCAGGGCAGTCAGCAGCTCCTCGTTCGTCAGCTCTCCTCTGTCCAGATAAGCGGAGAGCAAAGTCTCCTCGCTCTCCGCGACCGTCTCATGAAGCTTTTCCCGGAAGCTAGCCTCCCAATCGGAAGAACCTTCGGCTTTCGGCTCTTCCGTTCCGGGCAGAAGGTTCTTCGCCCCTACGAAGGTCCCTTCCGCGCCCACGGGCGACTGAATCGGCACCGCCGTCCGCGACAACAGCCGCCGAATCTGCTCCAGCGCCGCAGCAGGGTCCGCCCCGATCCGGTCCATTTTGTTCACGTAGATCAAGGTTGGAATGCCCTGCTCCCTTAACGCGTGCCAGACGACCTCCGTTTGCGCCTGGACGCCCTCTACCGCGGAGACGATAAGCACGGCTCCGTCCATGACCCGCAGCGACCGCTCCACTTCCGACAGGAAGTCGACGTGCCCGGGAGTATCGACCAGGTTCACGGCGGTATCCTTCCATTCGAAACGGGTCACCGCCGCGCGCACCGAAATTCCCCGCTCCTGTTCCACCTCCAGGCTATCCGTCTGCGCCGTTCCGTTATCGACGCTTCCCGGCGCCTTGATTTTGCCGCTTATATAGAGAATCTGCTCGGTCGTGGTCGTCTTGCCCGCATCGACGTGAGCGAAGATTCCGATATTCCTGATCTTTGTTCTCTCGTTCCGCAATCCCGCTCATCCCCTGAGGTCTTCTAGTCGTTCACTGACCCCATTGTACCCCAACGTACCGACCTGTCAATTTGCTCCGAATCAGTCTTTCGCCAGCAATTGGCGGGCAATGACCGCCTTCTGAATCTCGGACGTGCCTTCCTCGAACTTCTGGGCCCGGGCATCCCGATAGATTCTCTCGATCTCCATTCCTTTGAAGTAGCTGATTCCGCCATAAATCTGCTGCGCCTTATCCGTCACCCGCTGCAGCATCTCCAGGGAGAACAGCTTCGCCATCGAGGCTTGCGCGGGCGTAAGCCCGCCATCCGTCTGGGCGCGCCCGGCATGCAGGCAGAGCTGTCTGGCCGCTTCGATATCGGTCGCCATCTCGGCGAGCCAAGTCTGCACGATCTGACGCTGGCTTAGCGGCTTGCCGTAGGTTACCCGCTTGCGGCTCCTCTCGATCGAGAGATCGAGCGCCCTCTGCGCCAGTCCGACGCAGGTCATTCCCACGCAGATCCGGCTTGGATCGAGGAACCCGTTCATGGCGATGGCGAGCCCCTGCCCGATCTCTCCCAGCAGGCAATCCTCCGGCACGCGGCAATCCTTGAAGTAAAGATGCGCATGGCCGGTTCCCGTCAAGCCGAGCGTCGGCGGCATTTTCTTGATCGTGAGTCCCGGCGAATCCCGGCGCACCAACAGCGAGACCGTCCCGTCCTGGCCGGCCGTATTCTCCATCCGGGCGAAAACAAGCACGTAATCCGACGTATCCCCGAAGGTGACCATCCACTTCGCCCCGTTAAGAACGAACTCGCCGCCCTCCTTCCTCGCCGATGTCCGAATGTCCGTGCCCGCTCCCGCCGTCGGCTCCGTCAGCGCGAACGACGCGCTCAGCTCTCCGCGTACGAGCGGCTTCACGAACCGGCGCTTCTGTTCCGTCGATGCCTTATAATGAACCGGTCTCCAAATCCCGTTGTTCACGTGCACGATCATCCGGATCGAGCCGTGAAGCTGGGAGAACAGCTCCAGCAGTTCGAGATATTGAATAAAGTTAAGCCCCATCCCGCCGTATTCCTCGGGAGCGGCCAGACGCAGAAAGCCCCTCTCCCTCAACTCTTCCCGTATCTCCGTTCCGCACGAACCGGTCTCCTCGATCCGATCGGACAACGCGCGGGCAGGGCCGTTGACATAAGCCTTTACCTCCTCCTGCAGCTTGCGATACAACGCTTCGTTCATGTTCGGTTCTCTTGCTCCCTTCGGTTCTTCTCCTGAAGTCGGACTCTTCCCAGTTCCAACCGCTCTAAATTCCTTGAAGAGCCTCGGTTCTCCTTCGATGAAAAAGAAGAGCTTTTGTCGAGGGGAAAAAGAAGATTGCGATGGGAAGGAGCTTGGACCAAACCAAAAACACCTCCGGCACCCGGAACGGCGCGCCAAAGGCGTTTGAATGGCAGACGATACGCGAAAGGATGAGTCGGACGATCCGTTGCTTCCGTCAGCCCCGATCCCTCTTCCTCTTGATCTCGTTAAAGACTTCAACCGTCATCTTGGACGGCTCGATTCCGAGCTCTCCAAGCCTGTTCAGCAGCAATTGATAGATTCGGAACACTTCTTCATGCTTGCCTGCCGCGAACTGCGCCCTCATCATCAGCCGGTAAGCTTCTTCGTCGTAAGGAGAGACCGCCAGCTGCTTGTGGATCACATCGGACATTCTCACGTATTCCTTGTTCTTCTCGTATTGAATGGCGAGCTCCATCCGCAGCTCTCCCGCGATCTGCTCGACGCTTAGAATCTCTTCCTCCGCCCAGGCGTAGTCCTCGTCCTTGAACAGCGGGCCTTGATACAGGTTCAGCACGTCCTCAAGCGCTTCCTGCGCGACGGCCGGGGAAGACTTCAGCTTCTGGACGCTCTCCTTGAATCGCTCGTAATCCGTCGAGAAGACCTCTTCTTTGATGTGGTACTTCTCTCCTTCGTAGATCAGCGCGCCGTCGAAGCCCATCTGCCTGAGGTCCTTCCGCAGGAGGCTGACGCATGTATGCAGGTACACCTTGGCCTTCTGATAATGCTCCTCCGGCCATAGAGCGTCGACGATCGTATCCCGATGGACCCGCTCGCCCTTCCGGCAGGCCAGATAGGCGAACAGCTCCCGCTCTTTGCCCGTTCTCCACTTCATCCGTTCCTTGCCGGCGTTGACGACGGAGATGCCTCCCAGAAGGCTGACTTGAAGAATCGGCCTTTCGGCGGCTTGGCTGCCGCTTCCTTCTTCCATGGCCAGAGAAGCGGCCATCTCGCTCCGAGCGGAGTTCTTCAGAGCCTCCTTCTTCACCCGCTGGACCGTCTTGATCAGCCGCTCCTTCTCGAGCGGCTTGAGCAGATAGTCCACGGCATCGTTCTCGAAGGCCGAGATGGCATACCGATCGTAGGCGGTTACGAACACGACCTGAATGTCGAGGTTCTCGCTGCCGATTCTCTCGGCGAGCTCGACTCCGTTCAATCCCGGCATCTCGATGTCGGAGAACACGACGTCCGGCTTCAGCAGCTTAAGCTTGTCCAACGCGTCGAATCCGTTCGTCGCCTCGCCGACAATCTCGACCTCTCCCGTTCGTTCCAGCAGAATCCGCAGGATGCGAAGAGCGTGTTCCTCATCGTCGACCAACAGCGCCCGAATCATCCCTATCCCCCCTTGTGTCTCTTTCTACTATCGGAAGCCGGAAGCCATAGCGTTATCTTCGTTCCCCGATTCGGGTCGCTCTCGACCTTCGGCGGCTTGCCGGACAGATACATGACTCGCTTCAGGATGTTCCGGAACCCGACCCCGGCCTCTTTATGGCCTCCTTCAAGCAGCCGTTGAACCTGCTCCGGCGTCATGCCGACTCCATTGTCCTCCACCTCGACCCGGACCTGATCCCCCGCTCTCTGAATCGAGAGTCGGACGGTTCCGCCTCCGACCTTCTGCGCGACCCCGTGCCGAATCGCGTTCTCGACGAGCGGCTGAATCGTCAGGGGCATAACCGGCACGCCGAACAGCGTCTCGTCGATATCGATATTCAGTTCCAGCCGATCCCCGAATCGCGCTTGCTCGATGTCCGAGTACGCCTTGACCAGATCGATCTCCTCCGCCAGCGTGACTTCTTCGCCTCGCCGCTCCTGTCGGAAGATCAATCTCAGATAACGGCTGAGAACCGCCAGCAGCTCGCCCGCCCGCTGGCCGTCCGTATAGCACAGAGACATGATCGTGCCCAGAGCGTTATATAGAAAATGAGGCTTGATCTGGGATTGCAGGAACGCCATCTCGCTGGCCGCCGCTTCCTTCGCGAGGTTCTTCAGGGCGAGCAACGTGCGGATGCGAACCCGAATCTGGCCGGCGTCGAGCGGCTTGACGATGAAGTCGTTGCCGCCGGCCGACAAGACCGCCTCGATATCGGCCGGCGTATTCCTCGCGACCAGATACAGAATCGGCAGGTCGATCGGCGAATACGAACGGCGCAGGATCCGGCCGATCTCATAGCTCTCCCCGCTCGTCATCATCACGTCCAGCAGCAGGAGATCTGGCGGCGAGCTCGGTTCCCGGATCGCCGCGATCGCTTCGGCCGCGTTGTGAGCCGTCTCCACCCGATACCCCTCGATGGCGAGCAGATTGACCAGGAGCTCCAGATTGCTTGGATCGGCGACGACAAGCACCCTTTCCTCGACCCTCTCGCCTTCCTCGTCGGAGGACGCTGCGAGAAGCGGCTCGACAGGCTCGCGTTCCGCTTCCGTCGAAGCCTCGGCCGCCTCCTCCGGGATTTGCAGGATGAGGCAGAAACGAATCCCTTCCCCATTCCGGGCGTCGCTCCACTCCAGCTTCCCGCCCATGAGGCGAACGAGCTCGCTGGCGATGGACAGGCCGATCCCGATGCCTTCCGCCTCCAGAAGCGGATCGGACGTGTTGCGGTAGTCCATCGCTTCTATGGACAGGAATACCTTCTCCTCTTCGCATTTAGCGGACACCCGCAGCTCGGAGTTCTCCATATAACGCAAGCACAGATCCAGAATGTTGGACAGCACCTGCAGCAGGCGGCGTTCGTCGACCCATGCGTACTTCCCTTCCGGCTCGATGGCATTGACCAGCTCGACGCCTTTCTCCTTGGCAAGAAATCCGTATACGTTAAACAAATTGCTGGCGCAGGCCTGCAGGTCGACCCGTTCCTTGGACACTGTAAGGCGCTCGTCCTTCAATTGGGCCAGATCGATGATATCGTGTATGCGGTTCGACATTCGGAACGCCATATTCCTAATCAATTGCAGCTTCTCCCGCGTTCTCTTCGAATTCGGGGATCGCACCGGGTCGTCCAAAGCGGATTGCGACAGGTTGATGATCCCGTTCAGCGGCGTCTTCAGCTCGTGAGAGGTCTGCAGCAGGAATTCGTCCTTCATGTCGTCCGATCGCCGCAGCTTGTCCGTCAGGATCGCCATTGAGGAGTAAGTAGCGAGGTATCTCCTTGCTACCATCATCAAAGCAAACACGATAAAGGCGATTACAAGCAAGTTGGTCAGCGCTTTGGAAGCGATGTTGCCGGAGTCGACGTAATTGACCAGAACGTTCATGGGGAACAGCGCGATGCACAGGATAGCGGCAATGAAGAGCTGCATCTCCCTGCGGTCGAACACCCCGTAAATCCCGCTTCTGTACTTCCGGAGAAGAATGGCGACAAGGAGGAGGAAAAAGAACGGGAGCATATAGACGCTGATCTCGAGAAAGTCCGAATAAACGGAGTACGGCAGGATCAGAATGCTGACGGAATAAGCCGCGTATAGTCCCGCAACCGTCTGAAGCCCCCTTTTCCAACGTCCCAGATCCAATAGGCTGTTCGTATAAAACACTGAGATCGGGAAAGTGACGATCATCGCGAAATCCTTGATCTTCCAGGTCAATTGGAACGGAGCATGAGGGAACAGCTCCATGAAGGACCTCTGTCCGTTCAGGAACAGCATCAAGCCGAAGATGACAAAGAAGAGACCGAAGAACAGGAAGCTCGAATTGCGGTGGTACCTGCCGAACAGAAACAGGAAGAAGACGCCGAAAATAAAGAGGACGATCACGCCGGCCCATTCCAAGGAAATCTGGAACTGCCTGTCCTTGACGATCTCCCCGGCAAGCCCGAGAACGGGAGCCATATACAGGCCGCCGCCCGAACGAATCTCATAGTTCGCCGCTTGAATGACGATATCCAGCTTGCCGTCGGCCGGAGACCCGAAGTAGACGGTATACGGGGAATTGCCCGGCCGGTAGAGCCTTCGGTCGGAGGAAGGCACTCCCGATTGCCCGAGGAGCTCGCCGTTGACGAAGAGCTTGTCGGAGAACCGGATAATTTGCTTCTGAATCGCCAGCTCCCGGCTTAAGTCGGGTTGAAGCAGGACGGTTAAGCGATAGGTTCCGACCCCGTGCGCTTTCATATCCGGTCCGTTCCAGACGCCGGGAACGTTCTCCCATCGCGCTTGCCGCTTCGGAGAGTTCGCCGAGAAATCCTGGGGAGCCAGGAGAAGGTTCGGGTAGAACTCCCATTGACCGTCAAGGGCAATGCTTCCATGCTCGGCGATCCCCCAGCCGCGAAGATCCAGAACCCCGTCCTTCGCTTCGGGGGTTTGCCCCGGTTTAAACAGATGCGCCAGGAGGATAGCGGCCAATACCGCCGTCCCCGCCGCCAGCAGAATCCATTGATATCGATCCATCTTCCTTCCGGTATGTATCAGCTTCGATCACCGCGCCTCTGAACTAGGATGTCGACGAATGGCCGCTTAGACCTGAATGGCCTCTATTCTCTCAATCAGCCGCTCTTAATGGATCGGCGTGTCCAATCCATTGTAACCAAGCCGGTTGCCGCTGTCTGTATAAAAGCATCGCTCAGGGAGCATACGTCCCCGCCTTGCCGGCGATTTCCTATGCCATCATCGTAGCAAGAGCAACTGAACATCTACTGAAAACGATTGAAAACGGCGTAAAAACGCAAAAACGGCCGAAAGCTTCGGCCGTTGAAGATGTGCTAACGATATGGAAGTTAGTTTACTTCAGTTCGTTCCAGGACACGATGTCCTCGATCGGAAGACGAGCGGTCAACCGTCCGGGAACGGCTGCCTTGCCGATCGAGATCAGCATGATCGGTACCAGGTTCTCCGGAATCCGGAAGGCTTCGATCAGCTTCTGCTCGTTATAGCCTCCCATCGGGACGGTGTCGTATCCTCTTGCCTTCGCGGAAAGCATCACAAGCATGCTCACCAAGCCGCCGTCCTTGTGAACGATGCTCTTCATCTTCTCGGGGGTCAGTCCGCTGTACAGCTTCAGGCTGTTCTCGGTGAACTGCTTCGCGAAGTCTTCCGGCATATAGCCTTTGCGAACGGCGTCCTCGTTAATGCGGCCGATTTCTTTGTATCCTTCGAGATCGCCAAGGACGATGATCGTAGCCGATGCGTCCAGCACCTGCTGCTGGTTGTTGGCAATCGGGTGCAGCTTCCGCTTGGTCGCGTCGTCATTGACCACGAGGAATCTCCACGTCTGCGTGTTGCTGCTGGAAGGGGCCAGGGAGGCTTCCTTCAGAATCTCCACGATTTCGCTCTCGGAGATCTTGGCGGAAGGATCGTAATGACGGACGGAATGCCTTTCCCGTACGACCGTCGCGTAGTCGGAAGCGGCGTTGGCTTGAATCGTACTCATGGTTAACACTCTCCACTCTATCTGTGATTTTATTTAACACAGTTAAGGGTATAAAAAAAGGATTATCGCCGAGTGCCTTTAACTGTGTATTCTCACGCACAGTATACGCCGGGCCCTTCTTTTTGTCAACGAGCGATATCAGGCCATGGCAAGAGGACGGAGCGGAGAGGAGCGAGCTCCCTGCTCCCCGCTCCGATTCCCGTTATTCCGAGAAGCCGATATCGTCCAGCATCGCCTTGCCGGAAGCCCCTTCGAAGCGAAAAACAATGCTGCTCAGCTGTTCCCAATCGATAAGCGATCCCTTCGTGTCCGGCATGAATCGGGAGAGCGGAACCCGATAGGTCTGAAACACGGATTCGCTCTCATGCGTATATTCCGCTTCGTCCAATCCGGCCTCCGGCCAGCCCAGCCAAGTGAAGGAGGTTCTTGGAGTGCGTTGAACCGGCATGATATCGCCGAGCGAAACGCTCGAAGTTCTGCCCGAGGAGTCCTTCGCTTCGATCCGGACATCCAACGGATCGGCGTCCTCCTTCAACTGCCAACTCATGTCCGCCATAGAGAAGACCAAGGAAGGAGATCCGCCTTCGCCCGATGCCTTCTGCGGCATCCGGAATGCGCCATTCGCCTCAATCGAGTAAGAAGCCCCGGCATCCCGCCACTCCAGCACGACGCCTTTGTTGCCTTTGCCGTGCAGCTCGCGATCGAGAGCTTCCTCGCGAGTCCAGAGGATGACTCCGGCAGCGGAAGCCGTCGCCCCCGAGTCCAGCTCTTCGAGGGAATCGCCATCCTCATAGCGAGCAACGGGTAAGAAGCTGCCGTCCTCATAGCGGTTGAAGTAAGATGCCTCCGGCAAGTATTTCGCGCCGGCCCGATAATCGCGGAAGAGCGGCCGGTACTCCAGCCTGTCATGAAGCGCGGTCTCCAGAAGCGCCGATACGTACACCTTCGCAATCCGGCGCTGCTGCTCCCCGTCGAGCTCCGGCTTCTTGAGGAACAGGCCCATCGGCATCGCCTCGTCCCTCGCGCCCCAACTTGTGTTGAACTGTCCGTGATTCGCCCCGCCGATGTAGAGCGAGGCCTTGAAGCTGCTCGTGTCCCCGGAGAATGCCGTCCGTTGATATTGCCTTTCCCCGTAGAAGTTGATGACGTCGGCATCCTCCGACCCCTGCAACGTCAAATACGTGACATCCTTCAGATTGGCCGTGTGCCCGTCAACCGTCGTATCCGTCGGAGCGATGGCAATCACCGCCCTTATCCGATAGGATTCTCGATCCGGCAGCGAGCTATCCTCGCCAAACCATGCCTCCCGGTCGGTCGCCATGGCAACGGCCTGCCCCCCGCGGGAATGGCCAAGAAGGGCGACGCGGTCGAAGTCGATCGCGCCGTAGAAATCGCTGGACGGGTCCCGGGAGAACTTCTGAAGCTGGCCGATATGCTGCAGAAGGACCCAAGCCCTCAGCTCCATGTCCTCTTCCGGTATGCCTCCCCATACGGAATAATTCAAGAAATTCTCGTCGACCGAGACGGCGATGAAGCCCCGGCTTGCCAACAGTTCGCCGAGATATTCGTAGCCTTCGTCGGAGTAGTCCTCCATCAAGTGATTGCCGTGCGCCATGAGCACGAGCGGCCAGGGCCCTTCGCCTTCCGGCATCCATACTCTGCCGTTCAGGGGGAGCTCGCTCAAGTCGAAGCCCCAGAATTGCTTGCGGATCCATGTCCAATCGCCCTTGTACTCCGAGGCGTCCGCCGTCTCTGAGATCAGGTCTGCGCCGGAGCCGAATTCGGGCCGGTGCTTGTCCTTGCCGCTTCCGTAAGTGAACGTTCGATAATCGTAAGAGCCGGGTTGGGACGGGTCGGACGCCTTCAGCTCCTCAAGCGCCGAACCGGTATCCGCCAATAGCGGCGAAGGTTCCGGTTCCTTGTCCAGAAGACGCAAATCCACCGAGGTCAGAACGACAACTCCGGCCAGCAGGATCGCCGACAAGGCTGTCGCCAGCTTCGTTCGCCACGGGTATCTCCCCTGCGTCAGAACGGAGGCCAGCACGCCTGCCCCCGCTCCGATGCCGGCCAACAACAGCGCCAGGCCGATGGCGTAATCGACCTTCATCTCCCCGAAGGAGAAGATAACGGCCAGCACGATGACGGTATAGATCGCCGAACCGATCGTCAGCGTCGGCACCCTGCGAGGAATGCGGCCCAGAAGCCATGAAGCCGCCGCGCCCGACAACGCCAGCGCCAGCACGTTCAGGACGATCGCCCCGAACAAGTCGAAGCCGACTCCGAGCCCGGTCGGCGCTCCCAGCGCGCTGACGGCCGTCACTGCCGTGCTTGTGACCCAGATTCCGCCGGCCGCCGCTCTCCACAACCCTTCCTCGTATCGCAACCCCAAGAAGCCGCGCCTCCGGCGCAGCGCCGTTCGCTGGATGCGATTCGTCTCGATATTCATGCAGCATTTTCGCCTCGATTCTATGGCACGGGACCGTAGGTCCCGATCTCGTTATGCTAGATTGCTAGAGTTGAGCCTATACGAATTATACCCCCTGCGCTCTCCGGCTCCCAGACATAAAACCTGGTTGCCTTGCCTGCCGATGCTCTGCGAACGGAAAGTTGCCGGGATTCGCCATGGCGCGACGGAACACGCAGCGACGAAGCCTGCGGAGAGAACGGCGGCTGTGCCGGTTCCTCTTGCAGGCTTCGTCGCTGCGCCTATTCGTACTTGTCCGACTCCATGCGGCGGGCGGTATGGCGGTAGTGCATTCTCTCCAGCACGTTCTCGATCTCGTCGGGATACAGCAGCTCGATCGGAGAGATACCCTTGTCGAATTGGAAGGAATCGCCCTCGATCAAGACGACATAGCGGCCGTTCATGCGGGCAATATGAATATTCTCTCCGTATTCCGCCATCTTCGCCTTGATGGACACGTCGTCCAGCTTGAACTTGAGATCCAGCTCCGGCTGATATTCGAGAAGATGCGAAGTCGCCTGGACGACGTCGTCGTGGGTCCACTTCTCCTGAAGCTGACGCTTCTCCGCTGCCGCCCATACCTCAAGCTGGGACTCCTCGCGCTGGCGGCTTTGCTGCCAGCCCGGCGCCGAAGCGTCATGCCGGTTGACCGGAGTCCACTCCTCCGCGGGCAACGGCTCCGGGAACGCATCCGCCGCTTGCTCTTCTTCCGCGGAGGAGATGGCGACCGAAGCCGACTCCTGGATCGGCTCCCGATCCGGAGCCGTTCCCCCCTGCCATTTCGAATCCATGTAGTTCTGGACGAGCTCCATGACTTGGTCGGTCACGATCTCCGGCTTCGACTTCTCATAAGAGACATACTTCAGGAAATCCTCGAAGTAGCGGGCGTGGGACGCTTGATGGATTTTCAACTCGTACGGCTCCAGCATTCCTTCCTCCGGCATGTTCGGATACTGGATCGACTTGATGTTGCGGGCGCTGATCGCCATCTCCACCTTGGAGATCAGGCTCTTCTCGTCGGAGATTCGGGCGATCTTCGATTCGAAGTCGCACTTCAGAAGGAAGACGAACGGCTCGTCGAACAGCTCGTTCAGCTTGCCCAGAGCTACGATAAAGGCGCCCCCCCGAACGGAGCTCGTATCCATATAAGTTCGAAGAATATCGTCGCAGGCATAGTGGAACTGGCTCTTGTCGCCAGCGGTGCGCAGCTTCTGGAACAGGTTGTAGTTCGGATTGGTGTCCAGCTCATAGCCGGGCTCGACCAAGAAGCGCCCGACCTTGGTCGGCGCATTCTCCGTATTCGCGTTCACCTCCGCCTTGCGCTTGCCGATCCGGGTGAATTCGCTGTCGAGGAACGACTTGATCTCGCTGTCTTCGTAATCGAAGTGGTCGAGCGTCTGGTAATGCTTGTATCTCTTGGCCGGATCCTGCTCGGAGCTGTCGGCCTGAATGACGAAAAACGACAAAAATTGGATCGAGAATCTCATGCGCGGCTCCTTCTACGTTCTCTTGTAAAGTCCTTCTATTTTACCATTGGACTGTCGCGCCGCCAATGAGATTAGAATTTGTTCAGGCCGTTGTCCTCGAGCATCCCGCAGAGCTGGCCATGCTCTTTGATGATATGCGACTCCCCCCAGGCGCACAGCGAGTCCAGGATCGGCTTCAAGCTCCAGCCGTATTCGGTCAGCTCGTATTCGACTCGCGGCGGAACCTCGTTGTAGACGATGCGGTTCACGATCCCGTCCGACTCCAGCTCCCTTAACTGCTGGGTCAGCATCTTCTGCGTGATCTGGGGCATGACCCGCTTCAGGTCGCTCGTTCTCTTCTTGCCGTGCGTCAAGTGGCACAGGATGACGCACTTCCACTTGCCTCCGATGACCTCAAGCGTCGCTTCTACCGAGATGTTGTATTTTTTGTTGGTTGCGAGCAAAGCCCTTTCCCTCCTCATTTATTACTTTTCGGTGACTATGGTACTTCAAAGTACGTACTTCTCTTCCCATTCGATATCCTCCATACTAGCACTTGCCGGCCGGCCATGTCACACTGCAGGAGGGAATAAAGGCACATGCTGGATCAACGAAAAAGCACATTAGCGCTGCTGGCCCTTGCGGTCAGCGCGTTCGCCATAGGCACGACGGAATTTATCAGCGTAGGGCTGCTTCCGCTTATCGCGGACGATCTCGACATCCCGGTCAAGACCGCCGGCCTGACCGTAACGCTATACGCATTAGGCGTAACGGTAGGAGCGCCGGTGCTCACTTCCTTGACCTCCCGCGTTCCGCGCAAGACGCTGCTTCTCGCAATCATGCTCGTTTTTGTCGCAGGGAACAGCTTGGCTGCCGCCGCGGCCGGCCCCGCCCTGCTATTCGCCGCCCGGGTGCTGTCCGCATTCGCTCACGGCATCTTCATGTCCATCGGATCCACGATCGCGGCCGATCTGGTGCCGGAGAACCGCAGAGCCAGCGCCATCTCGATCATGTTCTCGGGGCTTACCATCGCGACCGTGACCGGCGTTCCGCTCGGAACGTATCTCGGCCAGCAATGGGGCTGGCGCGCCGCCTTCCTCGCGATCGTCGCCATCGGACTCGCCGCTCTGGTCGCCAACGGCCTTCTGGTGCCGCGCGGTCTTCGCCAGAGCGCGCGCACTCCGTTCCGCGAACAAGCCAAGCTGCTCGGGAACGGCAGGCTGCTGCTTATCTTCGCCATTACGGCGCTCGGATACGGGGGGACGTTCGTCGTCTTCACTTATTTGTCCCCGCTTCTGCACGAGGTAACCGGCTTCGCCGAGAGCGCCGTCGCGGCCATTCTGCTGGTGTACGGAATCGCCATCGCGATCGGCAACTTCGTCGGCGGCCGGTTGGCCAACCGTAATCCGCTCCGCGCTTTATTCTATATGTTCACCGTTCAGGCGACCGTGCTCCTGGTCCTGACTTTCACGGCGCCCTATGCGGCCCTCGGTCTCGCGACCGTCTTCTTGATGGGGCTTCTGGCCTTCATGAACGTACCGGGCTTGCAGTCTTATGTCGTCGTCCTCGCCGAGAAGCACGCTCCCCGGGCGGTGGACGTCGCGTCCGCCTTCAATATCGCCGCCTTCAATGCAGGCATTGCGATCGGCGCCTATATCGGCGGGATCGTGGCGGATTCGCTCGGTCTCGTCCACACTGCGTGGGTGGGCTCCATCATGGTCGCGCTGGCCGTCGGCCTGACCGCTTGGAGCCGCAAGCTGGAGAGAACGCCTAGCGGGCATACTTCTACAGCCGGCTCGGCCCATCGCAAGTCTACTACTCAATCTTACGGAGGAATCCAATCATGACTCAGCTTCACCTTCAAGACACTGTCGCTCTCAACAACGGAATCCGCATGCCGCGCCTCGGGATCGGAGTATTCCAGGTAGAAGAAGGGCAAGATCTGGTCAACGCCCTCAAGGCGGCCGTCCGTCACGGCTACAGAAGCATCGATACCGCAGCCATTTACCAGAACGAGGCCAGCGTCGGGCAAGCCATTCGCGAAGCGCTGGCGGAATCGGGCCTGAAGCGCGAGGATCTGTTCATCACCTCCAAGGTATGGAACAGCGATCTCGGCTACGAAGCTACGCTGGCCGCTTATGAAGCCAGCCTCGAACGGCTCGGTCTCGATTATCTGGACCTGTATCTGATCCATTGGCCGGTTAAAGGCAAGTACAAGGAAGCTTGGAGAGCTCTGGAGACGCTATACAAGAACGGCCGGGTTCGAGCCATCGGCGTCAGCAACTTCCAAACGCATCATCTGGAGGATCTGCTTCGAGATGCGGAAGTGAAGCCTGCTGTCAATCAGGTGGAGCTGCATCCCCGGTTGACTCAACTCGAGCTTCGGGCGTTCGGCGAGGAGCACGGCATTCAGATCGAGGCTTGGTCCCCGCTTATGCAAGGCCAACTGCTGGATCAGCCGCTGCTTAAGGAAATTGCGGAAAAGTACGGCAAGTCGGTGGCTCAGGTCATTATCCGCTGGGATCTGCAGCACGGCATCGTGACGATTCCGAAGTCGATCCGCGAGCAGCGCATTCTCGAGAACGCCTCGGTCTTCGACTTCGAGCTGACGCCCGAAGAGATGAAGGCGATCGACGGGTTGAACGAGAACCGCCGCGTCGGCCCGGACCCCGACAACTTCGACTTCTAAGGAATTCCGAATAACGAGAACAAATGACAAAAATCCCTTTGAGAAACGCCGATGGCCGGTCGGGCGCCGGGCGCTTCCTAAAGGGATTTGTTTCTTTATTGCGGTCAGGGCGGAATCAGCTCTCTCCCTGCTTCTTGCTGAGCTGCTCCTGGGCTATGCGGATCATCTCGCGCACCATGCTGCCGCCGATCCGTCCGCCGACATGGCCGACCGCCTCCGTTGTCAGCTGGCCGTTGTCTCCTTCGCGCAGAGGGACTCCAAGCGACTCCGCCACTTCATACTTCACGTCGTTCGGCCGAGCCGGGTCGACCGCGAAGCCTTCCTTGCGCATGACCTCCGCTTTCAAAGTCTCCAGCGCTCCTTCGGCGCCGTCGACGGCCGGACGTCGGTTTCTTCTTCTGGACATACGATCACGCTCCTTGTGGGCATCGGAATCCGCATCTTCCTCTGATTTTGCCCCGGAGACGTTCAAATATGCAGAGCGGCGACGGACCATGGAATTATGAGCCCGGAAGGAATCGCATGATCTTATCCAACAGGCGCTGCCATTCCACCGGCTTCGTATCGAAGTCGTCGCAGCCGGCGGCAAGCGCCTTCTCCCTGTCGCTCGCCATGGCATGCGCGGTCAAAGCGATAATCGGAATCGCCTTCGTCCTCTCGTCCGCCTTCAACTCCCTCGTCGCTTCCCAGCCATCCAATACGGGCAGGCTCATGTCCATCAGAATGAGATCAGGCGCTTTCGCCCGCGCGGCTTCTACTCCTTGCTCTCCATCGATCGCCATGTCCACCTCGAAGCCTTTGCGCTGCAGGCGACGGGACAGCATATCCCGATTCAGCTCATTGTCTTCCACCAACAAGATTTTGGCCATCTTCTATGCTCCTCCGGTTGGCTCGATCTGCGCTTCGGCACTCATCAGCCGGCGAATCTCTTCCAGCAGCAGTTCCCTGCGGGAGCTGCCTTTCTGGATGATTCTCTCCACGTAACCGTTCAATCGCTGCCTGTCCTCTTCTTCGATATCCTTGGCGGTCAGCACGATGATCGGCAGATTCCGGCCTTCTCTGCGGTCTCGAAGCTCCTTCGCGAATCCGAAGCCGTCCATATTCGGCATCATGAGGTCCAGCAGAATGAGCTTGGGCTTCAGTTTATCCAACTGCTCAAGAGCCTGGCGGCCGTCCTCGGCCCGATGGGCGCGATAACCCTCGCGCTCCAGCATCGCCGTCATCATCTGGCCGGTCACCGCATCATCCTCGACGACAAGGATCGGATCCGCGTGTCTTCTCGGAACATGCTTGTCCAGCACGGCGATCATTCTCTCCTTGTACACCGGCTTCGTCAGAAATTCCGATGCTCCCAGCGCGAAGCCCAAGCTCTTATCGTCCGTCATGGAGACCATGATAACCGGAATCGACGCGGTCAGCGGATCGTTCTTCAGCTCCGACAGCACGCTCCAGCCATCCATGCCCGGCATCAGCACGTCCAGGGAGATCAGCTTCGGCTGCAACTCTCTCGCCAAACGAACGCCCTCTTGGCCATTGCGTGCCAGCGCCACCGAGCAGCCTTCCTTGCTCAGCAATCTCTGCATCAGATGAAGCATCGACGGATCGTCGTCGATGACGAGCACCGTTTCTCCCGCTTCCGGATGAATCGCCTGGTTCTCCGGGAACGCGGGCTTTCTCTCTTCCGGCTCCTGCAGCAGAGGCAAACGAACCGTGAATTCGCTGCCTTGCCCGAACTCGCTGGCGGCTTCGATGCGCCCGCCGAGCATATGGCACAGCTTCTGGCTTATCGCCAGTCCCAGCCCCGTACCTCCGTACTTCTTCGTCGTGGACGAGTCCGCCTGCCTGAACGCCTGGAACAGATTGCCGAGCTGCTCGTCCGTCATGCCGATTCCCGTATCCTTCACGCGGAATCGGATCCCGGGCTTGCCTCGTTCCTCCTCGAAGGAAGCGGTTAGAAGGATATTGCCTTCGTTAGTAAACTTGCAAGCGTTGCTCAGCAGGTTGAATAGAATCTGCCTGAGCTTCGTCACGTCCGTGCGCATCTCTCCGGGATCCGCCTCGACCTCGATCCGGTTGCCTCGCTGCTCCAGCAGAGGGCGAACCGTCGCGACCACCTCGCCGATCATCTGCGGAATGTCGCAGGCCTCCAGGTACAGGTCCATTTTGCCCGCTTCGATCTTGGACAGGTCCAGGATGTCGTTAATGAGCGTAAGCAGGTGGCGGCCGGCTTGATGGATCTTCCCCAGATCGTCCGCTAGGCCGGGGACGTCCGCTTCCTCCGCTTCTTCCCGCAGCATCTCGCTATATCCGATGATGGCGTTAAGCGGCGTGCGCAGCTCGTGGCTCATGCTGGCCAGGAATTGGCTCTTCGTCCGATTGGCGTCCACGGCTTCGTCCCGAGCCCTCTCCAGCTCCGCGGTACGCTCGCCGACAAGCGCCTCCAACCGTCCGTTCAAGAGCCCGAGCTCGCGGCTCAGCCTCTCGTTCTCCGATGCCAGCTTCTCCGCCTGGCTCTCGGCCCGCAAGCGCGCGCTTCTCTCTTGCTCCAGCTCCCGCCGCAGTACCGAAAGTTCGCTCTCCATCCGGCTTCTCGCCTCCATGTTCAAGTCTGTTTAATCCCGGCGCCCGTCCCGTTCCTTCCGCCGCACGACTCGGACGAAAGCCTCGACGACCTCCGGATCGAAATGTTCGCCTCTCTGAACCTCGATCTCCGCCAGCGCTTCCTCATGGGTCCATGCCCTCTTGTAAGGCCTCTCGTTCGTCAGCGCATCATAGAAGTCCGCCAGAGCGACGATCCTTCCCGACAGCGGAATCTGTTCTTGCTTCAGCCCATGCGGGTAGCCCAAGCCGTTCCACTTCTCATGGTGAGTCGCCGCTATCGTACCCGCTAGCTGCAAGGCCGGGAAGACGCTTCCCTCCAGAATGCTGGCCCCGATCACGGTATGCCTCTTCATCTGTTCCATCTCCTCCGGCGTAAATCGCCCCGGCTTCAGCAGGATGCTGTCCGGAATGCCGATCTTGCCGATATCGTGCAGAGGAGTCGCCTGCCGGATGAGCTTAGCGTCTTCCTCGGGAAGCCCCAGCTCCACCGCGATCTCGAACGCGAGCCGTCCCACGCGCTGCGTATGCTGGCCCGTCTCGTCGTCCCGGTACTCGGACGTTCGGGCGAGCAGCTGCAGGATCTCGTGCTTCGCCTGCTCGAGCTCCACCGTGCGCTCGTAGATCCGTTCCTCCAGAAGCTGATTCTGGCTCTGCAGCTGAAGATGATAGAACCTCGTCTTGATCAAATTATTGATGCGAAGGACAACCTCCAGCTTGTCGAGAGGCTTCGTTAGAAAATCGTTGGCTCCAAGGTTAAGAGCTTCCGTCCGCGCTTCGGGGGTCACATCCGCGGTCAATACCACGATAGGCAGAAACTCCCGCTGGCCGATCCGTTCGCCAAGCTGCTTGAGCAGCGTGAAGCCGTCGATCTCCGGCATGTGAAGGTCCAAGAGTACGATATCCGGCCGCAGCTCTTGGAACAGTTCCAGCGCTCGGGCCGGTTCCGTCGTGCCGTGAAGGTTCTCATATCCGGCACGCCGCAAAATCCGGTCGAGCAATCCGATATTGTATTCTTGATCGTCCACGATCAGAAACTTGGCGCTTGATCTCCACTGTCGATCCATGCTGAAGCCCCATTCCATAATAATCCTGTATAGGAATGATTATAAGCGATCGGAAAGGGCAAATGAATCCATTTTTTGTTAAGTCGTGTAGAGAGTTAGCGGTTATTGTCGAATACTAGTCGAATAAGAGAGGGCGCAGCACGACGAAAAAGGCAGTTCCGGCGGTCTGCTCCAGACCGTCGGAACTGCCTTTATTCTCGATTCCAAGCTTAGCGCTCGGACACGACCGTGAAGCGTTCGTTCACGTGCTCCGGCTTCTCGATCTCGTCGACGATGGCGATGGCGTAGTCTTCGTAGCTGACATAGCTGTCGCCCTTCGAGTTCGTCAGCAGGCGGTTGCCGCCTTTCTGATAGGAGCCCGTTCTCCGTCCCAACGCGAACTCCGCGGACGGGCTGACGAAGGTCCACTTCACGCCGTTCGACGCTTGGAGATCGGCAAGGTTCTGCCCTTGGCTCAACGCGAGCGGGCGGAACATCTCGGGGAATCCTTCGGTGGTGAACAATTGTACCTTCTCTTCCGGATCGACATACAAGCTGCCCGCCCCGCCGACCACGATCAACCGGGTGCCGCTTCCTTTAAGGATGTCGATCAGGTGCTTGCCGCCGGATACGTTCAGCTCCGTCTTCTCGAAGAAGCCTACCGCGTTGACCAGCACGTCGAATGCGTTCACGTCCTCCGCCGTCAACTGGAACAATTCCTTCGCCAGAACTCCCTTGGCTTCCGCCGGAGCCTTGGAGGCCTCCCGGACGATAGCCGTCACGTCATGTCCGCGGCTGGCGGCTTCCTTCACGATATTGCTTCCCGCTCTTCCGTTTGCACCGATTACGCCGATTTTAGCCATCTATGCTTCCTCCGATTCTATGATTGATTTCATTCGTTAACCTGTAACCATCATAGTTACATTTAATCGCTTTGTCAATCCGTTTCGCTAGCTTGCCCTGCCGGCAGCTCCGCTATAAGCACAGAAAAGCCGTTCTCCGAAGCCTATTCAGGCCTCGAAAACGGCTATTCTTACGATTGATGCGATTTTTACCACTGATGCGACTTTTAACGCCCGCCTGGCGCCGAGGATTTTTTACCCGCCAGAAGGAAAAAGAACGCAAGCGCAAGCACATCCGCCGACGCAATCACGATCCCCATGGGAATGGCGTTGTCGCTGCCGCCAAGGCCGACCAGAGGCGAGACGATTCCTCCGAAGATAAAGGACAGCACCCCGAGCAGCGCCGAAGCGCTTCCCGCCGACTCCCCTTGATCGCGCATCGCCAGCGAGAATGACGAGGTGCTGATCAGACCGACGCTCGACACGACGATGAAGAGCGCAGGCAGGATCGCCCATAATCCCGCCTTGCACAGAACCGCGGCAAGCAGGGCGACACCCGCCGCTGCCGCCAGCGACAGGCCGAGCAGCAGCGTGCTTCTGTCGTTGACTTTGCCGGCAAGCCGGCCGGCCAATTGGCTGCCGAGAATGATGCCGAAGCCGTTCACGGCGAAGATGACGCTGAACGTCTGCGGCGACACTCCATAGATATCCTGCAGGACGAAGGGAGAGCCCGCGATGTAGGCGAACATCCCCGCCATGGCGAGTCCTTGCGACATCGCGTATCCGACGAAATCCCGGTTCCGGCCGATTCGGCCGAAAGAGCGGAGCGTTGTCCGAAGGCCGCCAACCGAACGCATCCGCTTCGGAAGTGATTCCGGCAGCGCCAGCAGGACAGCGAGCAGCGTCGCTCCCCCGATGAGCGCGAGCACGAAGAACACGCCGCGCCAATCGGTAACGTGGAGCAGCTGGCCGCCCGCGATCGGAGCCGCGATCGGAGCTAGCCCGTTCACGAGCATGAGCAGCGAATAGAACTTCGTCAATTCCGTTCCGGAATAAAGATCGCGCGCCATCGCCCTGGAGATGACGATTCCGGCGGATCCCGCCAGTCCCTGAAGGAAACGAAGCGCCAAGAACAGCCCGATAGACGGGGTAAACAGGCATAGAAACGATACGACGGTATACAAGGCAAGACCGACCAATAACGGAATCCTTCGCCCTCTTACGTCGCTTAAAGGGCCCGCTAGCAGCTGCCCGAACGCCAAGCCGATCAGGCAGGCCGTCAGGCTTAGCTGCGCCATGGATGCGTTCGTCCGAAGATCCTCCGCGACGGAGGGCAAGCCCGGCAAGTATAAATCGAGAGAAAACGGCCCGAAAGCCGACAAAATGCCCAGAATAACGGCGATGCCCGCTCTGCTGCGGGAAGGCGCTGCGCTTGCCGATTGTAGCCGATTCATGATGTCCAGTCCTTCCTGTAATGACTCTTGCCCAGCCTGAGCCATTATAGTAACGAGAGGGAGGATCGTCAATCGGGCATGGCTTCCTCATCGAATTCGGAGGCGAGATTGATTGGTTTTTCTGCGGCGATAAGTTTATTCGGCAATCTTCCAATTCCAGTCACATTCGTAAAACCTTCTAATTGACAGGTGTACATCTCCGTTGTCTAATTAGGATGACACCTGACATGACCGGAGGCCTACACCGTTGACCATCAAAGCCAAGATCTCCGCCTTCATAACGGCGCTAGTTGCAATCATTCTGATCATGAATATATCGATTTATTATTATTCGTCTAAGAACGACTTGGAGCACCGAACAGAGAATCAGATGAGCATTATCGCCAAGCAGATCGGCTTCACCGTGGAGGCCACTCAGACCTCCCGCAAAGCGATGGAGGATACTGCCGGCGTCATGCTTCGGATTGCCGCGCTTGCGGCCAAGGAGAGACTGGATCCCGATATCGCCAACGTGACTAACGAGGAGCTCGTTCCCTTGGCCAAGGACCTGGGCGTCCAGCACCTGACCCTCTGGGTTCGCAAGCCGGACGGCGATATCGTTGTCGCCCGTTCCTCCGATCCGAAGGAGATCGGCCAGAGCTCCAGGACTTGGGACTATTGGTTCACCGCTTTTAACCAACTGTTCGACGACCATGCCGTTACGATCCCCGAAGGCGAGAAGATGGAAAATTACTGGACCGGGCCGATCAACTTCTCGACCACCAATCCGAATCGCATAAACAAGTGGGGCTACTATTACGACGGCACGACCAATTACATCATCAACCCGCTCATCAACGCCAAGCCGTTTCTTGATTTTCAACAATCCGCCGGCACGGATGCCGTTATCCAGAAGATCGTCCGGGACAATTCGGATGTCCTCGACATCTCCGGCTTCGACCCCCGGTTCTTCGGCAAAGAGAAGATTATCAAGTACAAGAAGGGCAATCCGGTCTACAATCTCGACGTTCGGGATGTCGTGTTCGGATCCTATTCTTATCCATCGGAGAAGGATGCCGGGCACATTCTTCAGGCATCCGAATCGCAGGAGATCGTGACCGTCAAGGAGAACGCTAACGGAGCGCGGTTGATCAAAACCTTTATACCGCTCGACGTCGCCAATCATTATGTCGTCGGCATCGTCTCGGACGGGGAAGCCATCCATCAGGCCCTAAGCCACCAGCTTATCGTTCAGATCGTGATCTCGCTCATCCTCGCGGCTGCCGCCCTGTTGATCAGCTACTTCCTGGCCGGAGTCCTGCTGATGCCGATCAACCGAATCCTGGAGACGGTCAACGAGATGGCCAGAGGGCGCCTTGACAGTCGGCTAGAAGTCCGGAAGATGGACGAGCTGGGTAGGCTTTCCACCCGAATCAACGCCATGGGCGACAATCTGGAGCATTATACCTCCAGGCTGGAAGAGACGGCCGAAGAGCTTCGCAGCACGAAGCAGTACCTGGAATCGTTCGTGAACCATACCTCCGATGCCATTCATCTGTCCGATCTGGAGGGCAATATCACCCAGATGAACAAAGCGTTCGAGACCCTCTACGGTTGGGCCGAGAGCGAGATCATCGGCAAGCGGCTGGCGAACGTCCCCGAGGAGCATGCCCAGGAGTACCGGAAGGTCTGGGAGATCGTGGTTCGCGGCGGCGCCGTCACCGGAATCGAGACCGTGCGCTGCGATAAGAACGGGACGCTTCTGGACGTCAGCTTGACCGTATCGCCCATTCGCGACGAAGAGGATCGGATCGTCGCTGTGGCGACGATTACCCGCAATATCACCGAGCGAAAAAAAACCGAGGAGATGCTGCGGCAATCCGAGAAGCTGGCGGTGGTGGGGCAGATGGCGGCCGGCTTCGCGCACGAGATTCGCAACCCGCTGACGACGCTGAGGGGATTCGTCCAGCTGCAGAAGAAGCAAGGATCGCTTCAACCGACCTACTTGGAGATCATGCTGTCGGAGTTAGACCGCATCAACCATATCGTCGGGGAGCTTCTGATTTTCTCCAAGCCGCAGCCGGTCCGCTTCCAGGAGGCGTCCGTGAAGGACATCCTGCAGGATATCGCGACGATGCTCGACTCGCAGGCCAAGCAGAACAATATCGAGCTCCAGCTGCTTTGCCCGAACGAGCTGCCGGTCGTGCGCGGCGAACCGAACCAATTGAAGCAGGTATTCCTTAACCTGATCAAGAACGCGATGGAGTCGATGCCGGACGGAGGCGCCCTGCTTATCGAAGCAATGGAGGCTCCGGATCATCAAGGGGTCAGCATTCGCGTCATCGACCAAGGAGAGGGAATTCCGGAGGAGGCTCTGAGCCGGCTCGGCGAGCCGTTCTATTCGACCAAGCCGACCGGCAACGGACTCGGCCTCATGGTCAGCCAGCAGATCATCGCCACGCACAAAGGCAGCCTGAAGTTCACGAGCAAGCTCGGCCAAGGAACCGTCGCCGAGGTGAACCTTCCCGCATCCCATACATCCATCGTGCTTGGGCCGGGGAACGGTTCGCCCTCTCCTACCATTGCGTAAGCGAGTTGGCGCGGCAAATGGGCAAAATGCAGGCGTTGTCCTGTAGCGATCAGGCCGGGTAGGATTGGCAAAGCTTAGGAACGAGGGCGCGGTCGGGTTCGGGGACAGCGTCGCGATCGGGGTAGCTGGCGGAGGGTGGCGCTAACGGAAATGAGCGACCTTTAGCGGCATCAAAATCCTGTCTTCCAGATGTAACGGAAATAAGAGACGCTTAAACAGGGGATTATCGCCAAAATGGGCTGTTTTCTATAATATAAGGGCCTCTGGTTCCGTTAGGTTTTCGAAGGGCCGATTTTGGGGAAAATAAGGGCTCCTGTTTCCCTTAGAATTAGAAGGCGGCACAGGGATAGTCTCCCTGATGCCGCTATTTTCTTGATTTTCCTAGTCGCTATGCCGAAATCGTCGAGCCCTTCAGCACCTCCCGCACGTTCGTATGCTCGTATCCATGCGCTTCCGCCACCGCTTGGAAGGTAACCTTGCCTTCCGCGGCGTTGATCCCCCGGGCAAGCGCCTGGTTGTCCAATGCGGCTTGGCGATAGCCTTTGGAGGCAATCTGCAGCCCATAGGGAGTCGTGACGTTCGTCAGCGCGATCGTCGACGTGCGAGCGACCGCTCCCGGCATGTTCGCGACGGCGTAATGGACGACGCCGTGCTTCACGTAGGTCGGCTGATCGTGGGTCGTAATCCGGTCGATCGTCTCGATCGAGCCTCCCTGATCGATGGCGACATCGACGATCACCGAGCCCGGCGACATGCCGCGCACCATCTCCTCCGTCACGAGGCGCGGGGCCCGCGCGCCGGGAATCAGCACCGCGCCGACGACCAAGTCCGCCGCCTTCACCGCCTCGGCGATGTTGTGCGGATTCGACATCAGCGTCTTGACGCGTCCTTGGAACAGGTCGTCAAGCTGGCGCAGCCGGTCGGCGTTGATGTCGAGGATGCTGACGTCCGCGCCGAGGCCCAGAGCGATCCGGGCCGCATTCGTGCCGACGATGCCGCCGCCGACGACGGCGACCTTCGCCGGCGCGACGCCGGGCACCCCGCTCATCAGCACCCCTTTGCCCCCATGGGACTTCTCGAGAAAATGAGCGCCGATCTGAATGGACATGCGTCCCGCCACTTCGCTCATCGGCGTGAGCAGCGGCAGGCTGCCGTTGTCGAGCTGAATCGTCTCGTAGGCGATCGCGGTCACTTTGCGCTCGACGAGCGCCCTCGTCAGCTCCGCTTCGGGCGCGAGGTGAAGATACGTGTAGAGAATCAGGCCCTCGCGGAAGAAATCGTATTCCTCCGGCAGAGGTTCCTTCACTTTGACGACCATCTCGGCCGCCCATGCTTCCTTCGCCGTCTCGACGACCTCGGCTCCGGCATCCCGGTAGTCCTGGTCGGTGAAGCCGATGCCGGCTCCGGCATTCGTCTCCACCAGCACCCGGTGTCCGGCCTTGTGATAGGATACGACCGCTCCCGGCGTCATCCCTACACGGTTCTCGTTGTTCTTAATCTCCTTGGGAACTCCGATGAGCATGGCTCCCCCTCCTATTCCTTGCTTTTCCCTTCTACGACCCTAGGAACACTTCTCTAAGCGTGTTGACGATAAAGGCCAGATCGTCATCCGTCGAGGACAGCGGAGGCGCGATCGTCAAGACATTGTTGAAGCCGTCCACGGTGTCTCCGTTCTTGCTGATGATCAGCCCCTTGGCCTTGCAGGCGGAGATGAATTTCACGACTTCGGGAAGCGGCAGAGGCTCCTTCGTGATCTGATCCTTCACGAGCTCGATACCGAGAATAAAGCCGAAGCTGCGAAGCTCCCCGACGTTCGGATGCTTAAGCAGCTCCTTCGCGCCTTCGGCCAGTCTCTCCCCAAGCTCTCGGGAGCGCTCCACGAGCCCTTCGCGCTCGAGGATCTCCAGGTTCTTCAGCGCGACCGCGCAGGAAGCGGGATTGCCGCCGAAGGTGTTCACATGCCGGAAGTGGCTGTAATCCTCTTTGCCCTTGAAGGCCTCATAGATATCTTTGCGGACGGCCGTCGCCGACAGCGGCAGATAGGCGCTGGTCAGCCCTTTGGCCATCGTGACGATGTCCGGCTTGAGACCGAAGTTCATATGGCCGAACTTGCGTCCCGAACGGCCGAAGCCGCAGATGACCTCGTCGATGATCAGAAGCACGCCGTGCTTGTTGCAGATGCGCTGCACCTCGTCCATGTATACCTGGTGGGGGACGATGACTCCCCCGCCGGTAATGGCCGGCTCCATGATGACGGCCGCGATCGTATCCTTGCCTTCCCAGACGATCGTCTCTTCCAGCTGCTTGGCGCAGAGGAGATTGAACTGCTCGACGCTCATGCCCTCCGGACGGCGGTAGCTGTAGGGAGGCTGCACATGCAGGAAGCCTGCGCTCAGCGGCTCGTATTTATACTTGCGCTGCGATTGGCCGGTGGCGGACAGGGCGCCCATCGAGTTGCCGTGATAAGCCCGGTAGCGGGAGACGATCTTGTAGCGGTTGCCTTGCCCGCTCTGTTCATGATATTGACGGGCGATCTTGAAGGCCACTTCGTTCGCGTCCGAGCCGCTGTTGGAGAAGAAGATGACGTAATCGTCTCCCAGCCATTCGTTCAGCTTCTCCGCCAAGCGGATCGCCGGCTTGTGGCTCTGCAGCATGGAGGCGAAGCTGAGCTCCACGAGCTGGTCATACGCAGCCTTCGCCATCTCCTCCCGCCCATAGCCGATGTTCACGCACCACAGAGAGGACATTCCGTCCAAGTAGCGATTGCCCGACGTGTCCGTGATCCACGAGCCTTTGCCCTCCGCGATAATCATAGGAGGATTCTGCTTGTTGTAAGGAGTCATCGCGTGCCACAAATATTGCCGATCCTTCGCCACGAGGTTCTCGTTCTCCGTTATCATGATATCCCTCTCCTTCTCAACCTATCGATTTAAGCCCCGCATTTAATAACGGGCGGTAAGCATCTTCTTCCGGGTGTAGAATTCGACTCCGTCCTTGCCGTTCGCGTGCAGATCCCCGTAGAACGACTTCTTGTAGCCCGAGAAGGGGAAAAAGGCCATCGGAGCGGGCACGCCCAGGTTGATGCCCAGCATCCCGGCGTCGATCTCGTCGCGGAATTGGCGGACCGCTTTGGCGCTGTCCGTGTACAGGCAGGCGCCGTTGGCGAATTCGGACTCGTTCGCGACGGCGATCGCTTCCTTCAGGTCGCGGGCTCTCACGATGGAGAGCACCGGGGCGAATATCTCGTCCTTCCAGATTCTCATCCCGGGCCGTACGTTGTCGAAAATGGTAGGCCCGACGAAGTAACCGTTGGCAGAGGAGGTCTCGGCGTCCTTGCGTCCGTCCCGAACGAGCTCGGCGCCCTCCGTCTCCCCGATCTCGATATAGCCGATGGTTCGGGTTCGGTTCTCCTCCCGAATGACCGGACCGAGGAACACTCCCTCCTCCATTCCGTTGCCGATCTTGATCTCGTCTGCCGCCTTCACGAGCCGATCCACCAGCTCGTCGGCGATGTCCCCGACCGCTACGACGACGGAAGCCGCCATGCATCGTTCGCCCGCGGAACCGAAAGCCGCCGCCGTGATGTTGGTCACCGCGTTGTCGAGATCGGCGTCCGGCATGACGATCGAGTGGTTCTTCGCTCCCGCCAGCGCCTGGACCCTCTTGCCGTTCGCCGCGGCCGTCTTATAGATATATTCCGCCACCGGCTGCGAGCCCACGAACGAGATCGCCTTCACGTCCGGGTTCTCCAGAAGGCCGTTCACCACATCCTTCGACCCGTTGACGACGTTCAGCACGCCCGCGGGCAAGCCCGCTTCCGCGAACAGCTCCGCCAGCCTGCCCGCCAGGATCGGGGTGCGCTCCGACGGCTTCAGCACGAACGTATTGCCGCATGCGATGGCCAGCGGGAACATCCAGCAGGGAACCATCATCGGAAAATTAAACGGAGCGATGCCGCCGACGACCCCGAGAGGATAGCGGTACATGCCCGATTCGATGCCCGTCGCGATGTCGGGAAGCTGGCTTCCCATCATAAGGGTAGGAGCTCCTGCCGCGAATTCGACGCATTCGATTCCCCGCTGCACCTCGCCGTACGCTTCGGAGTAGCTTTTGCCGTTCTCCGTCGTCACGATGCGCGCAAGCTCCTCCCAATGTTCGACCAGCAGCTGCTGGTAGCGGAACAGAATCCGCGCCCGTCTCGGCACCGCCGTCTTGCTCCATTCGGGGAACGCCGCCTTCGCAGCCGCCACCGCCGCATCCACGTCCGCTCTTGTCGAGAGCGGCACCCGCGCCAGCAGCTCGCCCGTCGCCGGGTTCGGTACGTCCTCATAGGTCTCGGCGGAGGACTCCGCCCACACTCCGTTCACATAGTTGCGCACGTGCGCGATCGTCTCATCAGGCGAGGATATCGTCATCGGGAGTGCTCATCTCCTTAAGAGTCATCGACCCGTTAATGTTAAATTTGATGACAATTATATCACTGGCTTCCCCCTCTTCATTTAGACAATACGTTAAAAAAGTAGCCGTCTCAGACGTACAGACAATCCAGAGGGTAGATTACATAACATCTGGAGGGGTGCGGCATGCGAGAGGAGAGGGCGTATGGGAGGAGAGTGCGTACGGGAGGAAAGGGAGACGGTGGTGAAAGAGAGGGCGTGCGACGGTAGACGGTGGGGAAGAGAACGAGTGCGGCGGGGAGATGGTGTGGAGGAGAAGAAGTGTGGGAGGAGATCGTGTCGTACGGCACGATCTCGAGCGGCGACGGGGACTTCGTGGCGGGAGATCGTGTCGTACGGCATTATCTCGAGCTGCGATGGGCACTTCGTGGCGGGAGATCGTGTCGTACGGCATTATCTCGATAGGTCGTGGCACTCCGGAGGCGGAGTTAGTCTCATCTGAGACTATCTTGGCGCGTCGCGGCACTCCGGAGGCGGAGTTAGTCTCATCGGAGACTATTTCGGCGCATCACGGCACTCCGGAGGCGGAGTTAGTCTCATCGGAGACTATTTCGGCGCATCACGGTACTCCGGAGGCGGAGTTAGTCTCATCGGTGACTATCTCGGCGCATCACGGTACTCCGGAGGCGGAGTTAGTCTCATCGGTGACTATCTCGGCGCATCGCGGCAATCCGGAGGCGGAGTTAGTCTCATCTGAGACTATCTCTGCGTATCGCGGCGCTCCAGCGGCAGAGTTAGTCTCGAACAAGACCAAAAAAAACAGAACCGAGTCCCCCTCGGTTCTGTTTCTATCCCATGGCCGCTTAGATCACGCGTCCAAGGAAGTGCTTCAAGAAGCCATCCGCGTCGACTTTCACGCAGACGTCGATGTTCGGCTTCTCGCCGGGCACTTCGCGCGTTCTTGCCAGCTCCTCGCCGGCGAGCTCGACGACCAGATGCATCGGCTCGGTCTCCAGCAGCTCCGGCTTTACGACAGCGCCGATCGCGAGCGGGTCATGCAGGCCGCAGCCGCCGATGCCCGGATAGGCCGATTCGTAGAAGCGAATATAGAACTCCGTCATGTCGGCGAAGAAGCCGCCCAGCGAAGCATCCTTTTCTCGCCATACCGGCATCTGCGACATCGGCAGCAGCGTCTTCATCGTGACGTCCAAGCCGACCATCGTGATCGGCAGTCCGGAGCGGAACACGACGTCCGCCGCTTCGGGATCGCTATGGATGTTGGCTTCCGCGTAGGCCGACACGTTGCCCCGGTGCCTTGCGGCTCCGCCCATGATGACGACCCGGCCGACCAAGTCGGCGATCTCGGGGTCCTTCTGAACGGCATGCGCCAGATTGGTGAGCGGTCCGACGAACACCAACGTCAGCTCTTTCTTGAGGCGGCGAACCTGCTCGATGATGAAGTCCACGGCGTTCTTCTCCTCTTTGCTCGCGGAAGGCTTGGACAAAGGCGCGCCCCCGAGCCCGTGTTCTCCATGGATATGGCGGGGATACTCGTCCTTCGTCCGGCTGAGAGGTTGAGCCGAGCCTTGGTAGACCGGCACATCCGCGCGGCCTAGCTTCTCGAGGACGATCAGCGAATTGCGGGCAGCTTCTTCGACGGTGATGTTGCCGAAGTTCGTCGTGAGTCCAAGCACTTCTATCTCCGGGGATCGAACGGCGTAAGCGATCGCGAGCGCGTCGTCCACGCCCGTGTCTACGTCTAGAATAATCGGTCTGGCAGTCAAAGCGAGATTCCTCCCTGTTTCGTATAGGGTCTATGCTTTTCCTAACATACCATATTTCGAGCGAATTCCGCCAAGAAATTGCCCGGCTTTCGCGTCATACCTTCTGAAGCCCCGTCAAATAAAGGAAAATGCTTCGCCAAAGCCGATCGCGATCTCGGCAAGCAGTAGAGGATGAAGCCGCTTTTCGTAACCCGCTCCGCATTGCCGTTCTTGCTCGACTCCTTCGGATCCAACCGTCTCCCCCTTTGCTTTTCCTAGGTACCCTGCCCTTTCCTCTCACCTTCCATGCGGATGCCACATAGGATAAGCCATCTGTACACCAATCCAAGGAGAGAGTGATTCCGGCATGCCAGAGACAAGCACCCAGCCAGAGAGCGGGGCCGGCCAGGCGCGTTCGTCCGTCCCGATCGATGTGCTGATTCCCGCGATCGAGAAGGACCTTGCCACCTTGCCCCATGTGATTAGAAGCATCCGCGAGCATGTCTCTCATCCGATCGGCAGAATCTACATCGTCTCTCCCGACAGCCAGAAAATCCGGAAGCTTGCCAAAAGCATGAACTGCACGTTCCTGAACGAGAATTCGGTGCTGGAGCTGAGGAAAAGCAAGATTAACTACAGCACGAGAACGTTCGAACGTTCCGGCTGGCTGTACCAGCAGCTGCTGAAGTTCAGCGGGGACACGATCGGCAAGAAGGCTTACTTCCTGACCGTTGACGCCGATACGGTGCTCATTCGTCCTCACCGGTTCCTGAAGGGCGGCCGCACGATTTTCTACACGCGCAATTGGAGCCAGCCGGAATACTTCCGAACCTACAAGAAGCTGCTTGGCCGCAAAGCCTCCGCCCCCTCCTCCTTCGTCACCCACTACATGCTCTTCAATAAGAGAAAACTGTCCCAGCTAAAAAGAACAATCGAGAAAAAACACGGTACCAAGTGGCATGCCGCCATTCTTAAGAGCATCGATAAGACGAAGCCCTTCGCCTTCTCCGAGTTCGAGACGTATGGGAATTACTTGCGTTCGACCGAGCCGGGCAGCTGTTTGCTCCGTGCCGCCAAGAACAAGCACGTTCATCGCAGCTATCGTTCGTTGACGGCATCCGAGCTGAAGAAATATGCAGCCAAGTACCGCTCGTTGTCGTTCCATCAGCGGAAGGCTTATTCCAAGCGTTCAAAATAAGAAAAGCCGAGCCGTTCCCCGTTCAGGCGGAGATACGACTCGGCTTTTTGGCGGTTCTAGCGGATCAGGCCGATCCACTCCCAGTAAGGTACGCTCGCCAGGACGGCGACGATGACGGCAGCCGCATACCCGATCGCCACTATCTGTCCCTGCCGATGGCTGAAGGACTTCCCTTCGGCGCTATAATACGCCAGGAGGTAAGTGGGCGACTGGAAGGTGAAGAAGAATGGATCCGTCGCCAGCAGGATGGTGAAGATCAGCACCCAAGGGTGAATGCCCGCCTGATCCGCCAGCGGAAGCAGGGCGATCACGAGCAGGATGACGGCCGGATCGTCCCGGACGACAAGAGTCACAAGGAAGGAGATAACCATGACCGCCCCCAAGAACAGAACGGGCGAAGAGAGAAACGCGTCCATCCGCGAGCTCAGCACGGAGGTCATCGCATCGATGATGCCGAGCTCCTCCGCTCCCTTGGCGAAGCTGAAGGCGATTCCGATGAAAAGCAGGAACGGCCAGTCCACGCTTGTTTTGAGCGTCTGCGTATCCAAGGCTCCCGTGATTAGCAGCACGCCGAAGCCTAGCAGCATGACCCATGCGTTATCCAGCCCGTGGAGAGGCTGAAGAATCAGAAGGAGCATGCACCCGATGACGGTCAGCGAAGTCCAGCGCTCCTCCTTCGTCCAACGGCCCAGCAGGTTCAACTGCTCGTCTACCGTCTCCCTGACGATCGGCCGGGAGGCCGCCGGGCTGCGGAACATCCGCTTCAACAGAAGCAGCATAAGGCATGCGAAGACAAGGAATGCAGGAAGCGCGTAGAGGAACCATTCGAACCAGCTTGGCGCCTTCGCGCCGCCGGGAACGAGCCCGAAAGCCATCGCGTTGGTGTAGGAACCGGTCAGGATAAACGGAGCCGTGAAGCCGTAGAACACCATCGCGGCCAGGCTGAGCCCCGCCGTTCCGGGGCTTCGGTCGCGGAAGCCCATTGATTCGGACAGCGTTCGCGCGATCGGAACGCCTAGCGTTACCTTGGCGGAAGAGGACGGGATAAGCGGATTCAGGACGATCCCTCCCGCGATGAGCCCCCACAGCTGCCCACGGTAATTCGCCGGGAATCTCCTTAACGCATGAAGCGACAGCCGGTAAAGAATGCCCGACCTCGCAATGGCCGCTCCGACCGCCAGAATGAACAGCATGTAAAGCCAGGTCGTCGAAGCGAAGCCGGATAAGGCGGTCTCCGGAGTAAGAAGACCTTCCAGCACCCACAGCATCGCCATGACCAAGGCGACCAGGTAATCGGCGACCACGTTCACCATCCAGAAGATGACGGCGGCCAGGCCGATGCCGATGAAGTCCATTCCATCCCGCGACAAGCCGGCGACCGGCGCCATGAAGTGGAAGCCGGCCATGCTGCCGATCGCCGCGCAGGAGGCGAACGCGGCGCTCCAGCCCTTCCGCTTCCAGAGGCCCCCCGCCTTCGCGGCGAGATCCTTGGACTTCTCCTGCCGCAGCTTCTGCTCGGCCAGCCGATAGCTGCGTTCGGAGAGATCGTCTTCCGCCCCCGCCTGCTCGGCGTGCGTCGCGATCCGTTCCGCCCGCTGCAGGTAGACGAGCGCCTTCTGCTTGTGCCCTAGCGCCCGGCTCCATTCCGCTCCGAGCTCAAGCAGCCGAATCTTCTCTTCATCGGTATGGAAAGAGGCGGCCCCGCGCTCTAGAAGCTCTTCGAGTTTGGCAACGCCGATCTCTCGTTTATGCGCTGCGCAATGGGAGAGGTAGGCGGCCAGTACCCGGAATCGGGCAAGCAGCTTGTCCGCGGGGCAGCGGTCGAAGAGCGTGAACCCCGCCGCATCCCGCGCCTCGGCCGTATCCGCCGCTGCCGAGACGGCAGCCGCGGTCTCGGCGGCGGACAGCGCCGCGTCCGTATCCAGAAGCGACTTCCCGGCAGGAAGCTCCGGGCTGTCCGCATGTTCGGGGCGTTCGGGGTGACCGGGACGGCGGGCGCGGTTCGAGCGATCTGCATGATGTGCGTGATCGGGGACATCTGCGTGATGTACGTGATGTGCCTGATCGGGGCGATCCGCGTGAGTTTCGCTGTCTGAGCGATCTGCGCGATGTGCTTGATGTACGTGATCGGGACGATCTGAGTGAGTTGCGCGCTCTGAGCGATCCGGGTGAGCCGTACGGTCTGAGCGATGGGAGCGACTGTGGCGTTCCTTTGTATCCGCCGTCGAACCCGGCGCTTCTCCCCTTGCGGCCCGATTTAGAACCGCCTCCTGCTCCGTTTCGGCGGCCGATAGCCTCCGCTCGGCGATATCGAGCGCCGTCTCCCAGTCATCCCGCTCCGCATACACGGCCGCCGCGGCATCCCACCGGCCTTGTTCCATCCAATACTCCGCGGCTTGGCGCAGCCAGCGCTCCCTCTCTCTCTCCGAGTGGCGCTCCATATAGCGCTCCGCCAGGATCGGCTTCACGGAGGCATGAAGCTCGATTCGTCCTTCTCCGGTCAGGTTGTTCTCCTCCGAAGCCGTATGGCGTACGAATTCGGACAGCTGTTCCCGAAGCTTCGCCGACGTCTCTTCCCAGGAGAACGAGAACAGGGCTTCCAGCATCCTCTCGTCGACTAAAGGGAGCATGGCGCACGCGGACAGCGCCTCGGGAAGCGGCTCCGGCAGCCGTTCGACCGATTCCCGAACGAGACGGGCTTTCGCTTCCTTGGAGGCTTGAAGCCGATCGTTCGTCTGAACGAGCCTCTGCGAGAGGAGACGAATGAAATAGGCCGACAGCAAGCTGTTCTCGCGGATCAGCTTCTGGAAAATCTCCGAGTCGATTCGATAGAGCGAGAGATCCGTGGCGGCAACGGCCATCGCCGAGCGGGGCTCGCCCGTAAGCAGCGCCATCTCGCCGAAGACCACCCCTTCGCCGAGCAGCACGAGAGGCTGGCGCCCCCCATCCGGCGTCTCCGAATAGAGCTGCACCTGCCCCTTCTCGATCAGGTACATGCTGTCGCCAAGCTCCCCTTGGCGGAACAGAATCGCGCCTGCCTTCTCCGCCCGGCGGTCCAGCATGCCGAGAATACGCGCCAATTCGACTTTGGACAACCCGTTAAACATCTCAATGCGACTCAGATCCATGGCGCGGCAACCTCATCCAATCTCTAGCAATATTGTCTCTATTATATAGGACGTTCAACCTATCTGGATATTATCTAAGGTTAAAAAGTGAAGAAGCCCCTATTGGCCAGTACCGCCGGTGAGGGTAGCCCTTCCGTATCCATTAGTCGGCCTGTCAAAGCGTGGTACTGAGTGCAACAAGTATGCGAAATTGCGAGACTATGAGCCGAAGCGTGGTACAGGGTGCAATGCAACATGTCTGCTGAACTATAGGCTCCCTATCTCTCCCCCGAAAAGAAAAAAGCCCCTCGGTTCGATCCCATCCGAACCAAGAGGCTTCCTCCTTCTATTGGATACGCAGCTCGATCAGCCGTGCCGTCTTCTCGCGCGGCAGCTTCACCTTGAGCTCCCCGATCTCGCGGTTCCAAGCGACGGAGCTGTCGTTCTCCGCCGGATAAGCTATCCGGGCGGACAGCTCCGTTCCCGCCAGCTGCGGAAGAGGCAGCGCGATCTCGCTTTCCGGGCCGCGAATGCGCCAGACGGCGACGTAAACCCGATCTCCGTTGCGAAGCCCGAAGCTGACCCAGTCGTCCTCCGACTTCGGCAGGCCGAGCGGCCAGAACGGAAGCGATTCGCGGATGTCGCCGCGGATCGTTTTGTAATAATCGAGCGCTTCCTTGACGAGCGCACGGCGGCGAGGGCTTAGCTCGGCGACATGGCCGCTCTGATGCACCCGAAGCAGCAGCGCGTTCACCATGTTGAAGATGACTTCTTCGTCATCGCCTTCGCGCAGCGGGTACGACCAAATCGCCGATTGCTCCGGCGTCAGGGCGGACGGGGAGCTTGCGGCGATCGCCGCGTACTTCGCGTAGTCCTCCTGGTCGCTCGTCGATTGAATGCTGTGGCGGCTCAGCATCGCGTAGTCCATGCGCATGCCGCCGCTGGAGCAGTTCTCGATGACGAGATCCGGGTACTTGGCGAAAATGCCGTCAAGCCAAGCGAGATAAGCGCGGTTATGCTGGAGCAGCCCGTCGCCGAAGCTGTCCGAGTCCGTCTCGGTGCCGATGCCGGCGTTGATGTTGTAGTCCATCTTGATATAGCCGACGCCGTAGTCCTCGACCAGACGGCGAATGACTTCGTTCGCGTGGGCGATAACCGCCGGATTCCGGTAATCGAGCTGATACCGGCTGCGATCCTTCACGCGCTTGCCGTGCCGCTTGAAGAACCAGCTGTCGTCCGCCTCGGCGAGCTTGGGGCTGCGGATGCCCATCACCTCAAGCTCCAGCCAGAGGCCGGGGATCATGCCTTTCTCGCGAATATACCCCAGCACGTACTCGATGCCTTCAGGGAAACGTTCCTGCGAGGTCAGCCACTCGCCGACGCCGTCCCACCATTCGCCCGGCGCGTACCAGCCGGCATCGATGCAGAAGTATTCGCTGCCGATCTCGGCGGCCGCGTCTATCAGCGGGAGCAGCTTCTCCGTCGTCGGGCTGCCCCAGAGGCAGTTCATGTAGTCGTTGAAGATGACTCGAAGCAGGCGGTTGTCGTCGTTCGGGCGGCGAATCGCCCGGCGATACGTCGTGAGCTGGCCGATCGCTTCCTCGAAGCCGCCCTTCACCGAGCCGACCGCGACCGGCACGGAGACGAACTCCTCGCCTGGGCTGAGCTGCTTCCACCAATGGTTGTCATGCTCCGTCGGTCCGCTGATCAGCAGCGTCAGGAAGTCGAATTGATCGATCAGCTCCCAATGCCACGATCCGTTATGCTCGATCTGCCAGACGAGGCTCGTTCCGGCTTGGGCGTTCTCCACGACGGCCATGGGAATGTGCTCCGCGGCCGACCAGGAGCCGGTGTTGCTGCAGGAGATCCGCTTCGAGCTGCGGTCCGTGTAGTGAGACAAGCCCAGCTCGGGCAGCGTGTTCGTCCGCCACTGGATCTCGCTCTGCCAGCCCGTATGGGGAATGGATACCCACATCTTCTTGTCCCGGTCGAGCGTGCCTTCCTTATCGATACCGGTCAAGGCGAAGGAGGAGACGTACTCGACGCCGACCGCCTCCCGGCCCTCGTTAACTAGAACCGTCCAAGATCGAACGACTGTCGTTCCGGTATAGAATTGCAGGTGAGAGACCGACTTCAGACCCGTCTGCGGGTCCGCCATCGCGATCTCCAGCTTGCGGCCGATCTCGTTGCGGGAATCGACATGCCCCGCATATCTCATCCGCAGTCCGGGGAACGTCGCCCGGTGCGTCCGGCCGTGGTATTCCGCGCGATCGTCGCCCGACAGCTGGAGCTCGAGAAGCCGGAAGCCCTCTTCCTGCTTCTCGCCGACTAGACTCGGATCGAACGGGCTTGCCCCGAAGTGGAGCAGGCGCACGTCCTGTTCGTCGGTTACCCGGATAACGATATGGAGGCCGTTCTCTTCCAGCTGGATCATCTGTGCCATAGGGCAGTACCCCTTCCTTCCGCGCAATTAAAGCATTCAACTCAGCGCCGGCCGGCGCTGAGTTGAACGGTCTTGTCTTATTCGTCGCTATTCGACGCGCAAAGCTCGATTATTGAGCTGCGCCCAACTGCTGCCAAGCTTGCTCGATTTCCTTGATCGCGGCTTCCTTCTTCTTGCTGCCGCCGATATAAGCCTGCATGATCTCGCCGAACTTCTGATGGAACGTGTCGAGCGAGTAGTTGACGGACAGGTCGCCGGAGGCTTCCGTCTTCAGCAGTTCGTCCATTTGCTTCGGCATGTCCAGATCCGGAAGCGGAGCGTCCTTGATCGGAGGAATAACCTTCGCTACGTTCGAGAACCATTGCTTGCCGTAGTCGGACGTATACAGCCAGTTGAAGAACTCGACGACAGCCGCTGCGTTCTTGGAATCCTTGTTGATGCGGAGAGCTTGGTCGGCGCCGGTAATGATGACCGCCTGCTCAGCCTTGTCGCTGACCGGGTAGCCCATGATGCCGATCTTGATGTCCGGGCTGATCTTCTTGATCGCTTCCTCGTCCCATGCGCCCTTGCCGGTCATGATCGCGGCCTTGCCGGATGCGAAGTCGCTGACTTCGGCATTGCTGTCGCGTTCCAGCGGCTTGTCGGTGCCGTGCTTGATGGTCGTGTCGATGAAGTTGAAGAAGTTATTCTCGAGAACCGGATGATCCGCGAACTTCGTCTCGCCCTTGATGAATTGGTTAACGAGCGTCTTCGCGTCGGTGCCGGCGTCCTGAGCGGCCGCGTCAACGAAGTGTTGGAAGACGTGCTTCCAGGTCCACCATTCTTTATAGGCGTTAGCGAAAGGAGTGATTCCGGCCGCTTCCAGCTTCGAGATCGCGTCGTCCAGCTGTGCCGTCGTCTTCGGAACTTCGGTGATGCCGGCTTTCTCGAACAGATCCTTGTTGTAGATCAGGGTGAACAGGTTGCCCTTGACCGGAAGGCCGAGAACCTTGCCGTCCGCGGACGACATGTTCGAACGTACCGCATCCGTCATTGCCGCTGCGAGCGGCTCGTTGGTCAGGTCGTAGCTGTATTCCGCGAACGTGTCGATGTCGCCGCCCGCCGTTGTCTGGAAGACGTCAGGCGTGTTGCCGGAAGCGATACGGGACTTGAGAACCGTGTTGTAGTCCGCTTGCATGATCTCAAGGTTGATCGTCACGTTCGGCTTTACTTTCTTGTATTCCTCGATGTAAGCATTGAACGCGTCGGTATATTCCGGAGATGCCGTAAACATGTTGATCGTAACCGGTTTGTCGCTCGCCGCGCCGCTGGCCGACGGAGACGCCGTGTTACCTGCATTATTATTGTTGTTGCCGCATGCCGCCAGAGCGCCCACCATCAGCACCGCGCTAACGGAAAGCGCCGTCATTCTCTTTAACATTCTTACGCCCCCACTCTGTGGTAAGTGAAATTTGCTTTCGAAGTTCATTCTAAAGAAATCGGGAGTCGATAAAAATGTAGATTCGTGACCACTTGAGGGTAAAAAAGTGTAGTGCCTGCCTCGTTCACTTTTATCCATCCGATTGCTTCATTCGGTATTCTGTAGGAGAGAGGGAGAAATAATTCCGGAACGCCTTGCTGAAATAATTCTTGTCCTTGTACCCCAACATCTCGGAAATCTCCTGGATCTTCAGCTCCGAATGGCTGAGCAGCTCCTTCGCCTTGTCCATCCGGATCTTCTGCACGTACTCGTGAATGCCGAAGCCGTATTGCTGCTTGAACAGCTTCATGAGGTATTCCCGGCTCAGAAAATACTTCTCGGTGAACATCGACACCTTGATGTCCTCGAAGTAATTCTGGTCGATGAACTCCTTGATCTCGCTGATCGCGAACGACTTGTCCGCCGCAGCCGAGGAACGGATTCGATGGAAGTACACTTCGGCGATCCGAACCAGAAGGGCTTCGAACTGCTCGGCGCCGGCGTAATCGGCGACGATCCCGAGCTCCTTCAAGCTTCCTTCCGTCACATGGGGCTCCGGAGTGCCTCCGTTCTCCAACAGAAGCTCATCCAGCTGCCTCACCAGCTCCTTCAGCACCCGATCCGCATCCTTTAGCCGCAGAAGCGGAAGGGTCCGAAGCATCTTCGCGTAATCCTGAACGACGCCTCGAACCTGATTGAGGTTGCCCGCATCGATCGCCGTACGAAGCTGAGAGAAACGGCTCAGCAGAGAAACGTTCTCCTTCGGACCTTCGTTCGAGACGTCCGACACGATGCCGCGATCCCCCGGCAGCTTCAAGAGATCGATGGATTCCGCGGCTTTGGCCGCGGACTCGTACGAATCGGAGAGCCGGGAGATCTCCCGAATCGGCATCCCGATTCCCGCCGCGACGACAATGCCGAACAGCTCCCCGAGCGCGGAGACGATCTTCTTCATGAAGTGGTTCGAACGGAACGACACGTCCCCCATCACTTCGTTCGACAGCGAATGAACGACGATAATCTCGCGCTCCCGCTTCGGATTGGCGAAGCCGAAGCTCTGGAAGCCCTCGTCCGCGAAATCGTTGATGACGTTCGTGACCGCGAAGCGGAGAAGGTCGGTCTCCTGCTTAAAGCGAGTCTCCGCGACGCTCTCCATGTTGAGGATCCGCACGGCCGTCGCACAGTAGCGCTTGTCCGGATCGTCCGCGCCGATCAGCCGCAGATAAGCTTCGTTGTTGTTGACCTTTACGTTCCTCTCGATAATCGACAGATAGATATTTTCCTTAAGCTTCGGAACGGACATGTTCAGGGTGATATTCCGGTCGATGAATTCGCTCTCCGTCTGCTTGCGGGCCTCCAACACCTCCACCGCGTTGCGAAGCGCTTGGTTAAGATCCTGGCGGTTGAGCGGCTTCAAGAGGTAATCGACGACCCTCGAACGAATCGCTTGTCTCGTATATTCGAAATCGTTGTAGCCGCTGATCACGATCGTGAACAGGTTCGGATACTCCCTCTCGACATGCTTCAGGAACTCCAAACCGTCCATCTCCGGCATTTTCATGTCCACGAGCACGATATCCGGTCTTCGCTGCTCTAGAAGAGCCAATCCCTCTTTGCCGTTGCCGGCTTCGAACACTTCATCGATCCCGAGCCCTTGCCAATCGCCCAGAATGCGGATCGCCTCGCGGGACGGCTCTTCGTCATCGATAATCAACACTTTAAGCATGGCTGTCGTCCCCTCCCTGCGGAATCATCATTCTCATCTCGGTGCCTTCCTCGTCCGTTCGGATGTCGAGCCCCGCCTTGTCTCCATAGATCAGCTTCAGTCGGGTGTGGAGATTGCGCAGGCCGATGTTGTCGCCCTCCTGGTCTTCCCATTGAGCCTCGAAGGACTCCAGGATGGCTTCCAGCTTATCCGCCGGAATGCCGGGCCCGTTATCCCGGACGGAGAGGACGGCATACGACGCCTCCAGTTGAATTCCAACGACGATCGTGATCGTGCTGGACACCCGCTCCAGAGCGTGCTTGATTGAATTTTCCACGAGGGATTGAATCGACAGCTTCGGAATCGGCAGCTGCATCAGGGACTCTTCTATCTCGTATTTGATGATCAGCCGCTCTCCGAATCTCGCTTTCTGCAGGACCATATACCGCTCGATATGCCTCAACTCGTCCCTAGCTTGCACGATGTCCTTGCCGCTTATGCAATATCTTAGCGTCAGCGCCAGCGCGTCTACCATATCGGCAATCTCGTCCATTCCGCCTTTAAGCGCCTTCGTCGAGATCGCCTGAAGCGCGTTGTAGAGGAAGTGCGGGTTGATCTCCGCTTCCAGCGCCTTCAGGATCGCGTTCTTCTCCACCAGCTTCATTTTGTACCGTTCGTTGATCAGTTCGTTCGTTCGGCTGACCATCAGGTTGAAGTGCCTGGACAGGTAAGCGATCTCGTCCCGCCCCTTCACTTCGACCACGGAATCGAACTCGCCCCCGCTGAACCTTCTCATCTGGGTCGACAATCTCTTGAGCGGTCTCGTGATCGCGTTCGAGGTAAGCGTGGTCAGTACGATGGCAACCGCCAGGAAGCCGAGGCCGATCAAGAGGCCGAGCCTGCGGGTCTGCTGCGCTGTCTCGTAAATCTGGCTGTACGGAACCGCCTTGACGAGCTTCCAGCCTCCGTCCTCGCTCGTGTTGTCCATCACCAGATAGGAGGTTCTGCCTTCCTTCCACGTGAACCGCGATTTGTCGGCGCCGCTCCCCAGCTTGTCCATGAACTCGGCCGTTGCCGCCGAACGTTCGTAGAAATCCGGATCGTCCACATGGAACGGAACTCCGTTCGCATTCAAGAACAGAACGTGTTCGCCCTCGTTGAAAGGGATGTCCTTCAGGATGTTCGTCTTCTCCGAGTCATTGAAGAAGAAGCTGAGCACGGCTCTCGCCTTGCGATCGGCCAACGATCGAATGACCCGATGGTAGGCCATGAAGCTGTCGGAGGACACGGAAGGATACCCGGTCTCCGCGCCTAGGACAAGCGATTGCAGCTCGGCGTTCTTCTCGCTTCTCATCACGCTTTGGTACCACGCTTGCTTCGGGATCGTGTCGTCCGCGACCGTGCGGATCGGGACGTTGAAGTTCTCTCTGCGGATATAGTAGTACTTGCCTTCGTCGATCAAGTACAACGCGATCTCGTCGAGATCGCTGCGCGAATAGAACAGCTCCCACAGATAGTTCTGCAAGTATTGCTGAGAGCCGTAATCCGTCCGTTCATGAATGATCGAGCTGACGATGTCGTCGTACCGGCTCTTAGGCAGAGACAGCTGCTCGATCTCTCCGAAATACTTCTCGAAGTTCTTGTTCACGAGGAGCAGGTTGTTGGAGTTGCTGGAGATGCTGTGCTGGACCGATTCCTTCTCGATGATCCGATAGGAGATGAGCGTCAGCGACATCACGACCAGAATGAGAATAGTGCTGAAGAGTAAAATAAGCTTGTTGACCAACCGGCGAGTCGCCGCTTCCCTAAGCCTTCTTATCGATCTGCGGAACCAATCCGACCGTTTCTGCATAGGACCTCCCCAGGCGAACGGAGTTCACCTTTTTACCCTTAACTGTTTGCTTAAATCCATTTTTCAGGCGGGTTGCGCTGTTTATAATGCAATATAGCCTAAGTGAAGTCAGGATGTACAGCCTAGTCGCCCTGATCGAAACGACAAGTCGCAACCCTAAGAAAGAGGTGTGGGTATGAAAAATAGGAGTAGAAAGCTCAGCGAGAAGCTGGAATTCGGCATCTTTACCCTGCCGGTTCTGATCTGCGTTGCGGTTGCCTTCTACATTCCGTTCGTCCTGACGGTCCGTTACTCGATGACGAACTGGAACGGGATCTCCAAGCATCCGAAGTTCGTCGGACTCGATAACTTCAAGCAGATCTTCACGGGAGACGCCAACTTCTCGGCCGCTTCCTGGTTTACCGTTAAATATGCCGTCCTGTACATCATCCTGGTCAATGTCATCGCCATCGTGCTGGCGGTCATTCTCGATTCCAAGCTGAAGTCGAAAACATTCCTGCGGGCCGCGTTCTTCATTCCGTACATTCTGAGCTTGGTTATCGTCGGCTTTATCTGGAAGTTTATTTTCATGCAAGGCTTCGAATCACTCGGCAATAGCACCGGCTGGGCCGTCTTCGGCAAAAGCTGGCTGGGCGAGCCCGGGCTCGCGTTCATCTCGGTCTTGGGCGTGTCGATCTGGCAATCGGTCGGGTTCTACCTGGTCATCTACATCGCCGGCCTTCAATCGATTCCGGACGACATGAAGGAAGCCGCGGTCATGGACGGAGCCGGACCGGTTCGGCGTTTCTTCAGCATCACGCTGCCGCTCCTCGCTCCATCGATTACGATCTCGGTATTCATGGCGCTGACTAACTCGATCAAGGTATTCGACGTCATCCTGTCGCTGACCGGCGGCGGTCCCGGCGGAACGACTTACTCGGTCGCTTACGACATCTACCGCGATACGTTCCAGAACAACCTGTTCGGTTACGGCACCGCGAAGGCTCTCGTTCTGTTCATCGCCGTTCTCATCATCACGGTCGTTCAGCTGTATATCTTCAAGCGCAGGGAGGTTGAGAGCTAATGCGCACGAATCCCGTCCTTCGAGTCATCGGAGAGATCATCCTAGTCCTGATCGCGCTGCTGTTCTTATATCCGCTGTTCCTGATGATCATCAACTCCTTCAAGAGCTTCCAAGAGGTCATGACCGACGTCATCGCCCTGCCGAAGAGCTGGAGCTTCGCGAATTACGAGTATGTTTGGAAGTACATCGATTACCCGCGCTTGTTCCTGAACAACGCCGTCGTGACGATCCTGGGTCTGGCCGGAATCATTCTGGTCTCCTCCATCGCCGCGTACAAGCTGTCGAGAACCAAATCCCGGGCAAGCGCCATCGTCTACTTCATCTGTATCATGCCGATGCTGATCCCGTTCCAATCGATCATGCTGACGGTCATGAAGACGGCAAGCTTCCTTCACCTGTCCGACAGCACCTGGGGCCTCGGCCTGCTCTACTGGGGCTTCGGCGCTCCGCTGGCCGTGTTCATCTACCACGGCTTCGTCAAAGGCATTCCGCGCGAGATCGACGAGAGCGCGACGATCGACGGCGCTTCCGGCTTCCGGTTGTTCTTCTCCGTCATCTTCCCGCTGCTGAAGTCGGTCACCGCGACGATCGTCATCATCGACGTCATGTGGATCTGGAACGACTTCCTGCTCCCGCTGCTCATGGTCAACGGCTCGCCTTCGACCAAGACGCTGACGCTGGCCGCCTACACCTTCGTGGGCCAATACACGTCCGACTGGCAATACGCGATGACCGCCATGGTGCTCGCCGTCCTGCCTTCGATCATCGTGTTCATCTTCCTGCAGAAGTACATCGTCAAAGGCGTTGTCGCAGGGGCCGTCAAGGGCTGATCGTTGCTGCGAAGAGAGACCGTCCCGACTCGTTCGGGGCGGTCTTTTGATGTTAGTCGATTCCTTCGACTATCTCGCCTCTGCTGGCCCCCTTCGCAGCTCCGTTAGTCGATTTTTTCGACTATCTCGCCTCGGCTTGCCCACTTCGCGGCTCCGTTAGTCGATTCCTTCGACTATCTCGCCTCGGCTAACCCCTTTCGCAGCTTCGTTAGTCGATTCCTTCGACTATCTCGCCTCTGCTGGCCCCCTTCGCAGCTCCGTTAGTCGATTCCTTCGACTATCTCGCCTCGGCACCTCTGTTGCGCTGCCTTCTCCTTCCCCTGCGCCCGTCGCTAGGGTATGATGATCGTATATTGGAAGGGGACATGCCATCGTGAACATAGATATGCTAGCCGGGCTTGAAGATATGGTCATTCTGGATCGAACGAACCGGTTGGAAAAGGAGGATCCTCTGCTGCCGTTCGCGCTGGACGAATGGCTGTGCGCGCGGACCGGGGAGGGGGGACCGGCGATCTGCCATTTGTGGAGACAGCCTCAATCGTTCGTGATGGGGCTGCGGGACAGCCGGCTTCCGGGAACGCCAGACGCGGCCCGGTGGCTGGAGGCTAAAGGGTATCAGGTGGCGGTGCGCAACTCCGGGGGAGCCGCGGTTCCGCTCGATCCCGGCGTCGTGAACATCTCGCTGATTCTCCCCAAGCCTTCGATCGATTCCTTCCACTTCCATAGCGATTTTGAGAAAATGTACGCGCTCATCGCGACGGCCGTCGCCAGCACGGGGTGGTCGGTGGATAAAGGGGAGATCCAAGGCGCCTATTGCCCGGGGGACTTCGACCTCAGCATCAATGGACTGAAGTTCTGCGGAATCGCGCAGCGCAGGCAAACGCGGGCTTTCGTCATTCAAGCCTTCGTCATCGTCGAAGGCTCGGGTCAGGCCCGGACCAAGCTTGTCCGGCAATTCTACGATCGCGCGGCGGTCGGCGCCGACTCGTCCCAGTATCCGCACGTGACGGAGGACAGCACGGCAAGCCTCGCCGAGATCGTCGATCTCGGCCTCGGGGCGGCGGAGGCATTCGCCGAAGAGGTCAAGGGGATCATTCGCGACCGGCAGACGGAAGCCGGCATGGCGGCAGCAGCCGCTTCGCTTCGGATGCCAAGCGAGGAAGAACTGCAGGAGACGGTCGACATGCTCCGCAGCCGGTATGGGATCAAGAGCTGAACGAAGCAAAATCGGCTTCACCGTCCTTGTAAGCCAAAGAAGCTTTGCGTAGACGATAAAGGCAGGTAATTCTGTATCGTGAACAACGGCAGCCCGATGGGCTGCCGTTTGACTTAGAAAAGAATGCACAGGACCATTCGGCTGCCCCCGTCGCCTCTCTTCCTCGAGAGTTATTGAACTTTATCCAATATTTAACCAGTACCACACTTTAGCTCGTCCGCCCGCGTTCCCGCCGATTTGTTGCACCCAGTACCACACTTCAGCTCGTTCCCCCGCATGCCCGCCGATTTGTTGCACCCAGTACCACACTTCAGCTCGTCGCCCGCTTCTCCGCCGATTTGTTGCACCCAGTGCTACACTTTAGCTCGTTCCCCCGCATGCCCGCCGATTTGTTGCACCCAGTACCACACTTCAGCTCGTCCGCCCGCTTCTCCGCCGATTTGTTGCACCCAGTGCTACACTTCAGCTCGTCGCCCGCTTCTCCGCCGATTTGTTGCACCCAGTGCCATTCGGCAGCCACCGTTGCCACTCTTCCTCGAGAGTTATTGAACTTTGTTCAATATCTCCTACCGAAACGCCCTTCTTCCTCAAGAGTTATTGAACTTTATTCATTAACTCCTGCCGAGAAACCCTTCTTCCTCGAGAGTTATTGAACTTTGTTCAATAACTCCTGCCGAGACGCCCTTCTTCCTCAGGAGTTATTGAACTTTGTTCAATAACTCCTGCCGAAACACCACTCTTTCTCACAAGTTATTGAACTATGTTCAATAACAATAAAAAGGCGAGGGCCCCCCCTCGCCGCCTTCCAACCTTATTGAGCTTTGGCAGACGCTTTCTGCTGGGCGATGAGCAAGTACGACAAGTATTTGCGCGCGTCGGCCGTCAGCAGATTTACCTTCTTCTTCTCCGCTCCTTGCTTGACGAAGATCACTTCGGCTCCATCCAACAGCTCCGTCACGCGAGCGATCAAATAACCGTCCGCCACCAGCTCCTCGAGCGCCTGCTTCTCCGCCGCGTAATCGTCGTAAGCCGACATCAGTGCGCACCTCCGACCGGATGCTTCTTCGCCGGGATATGGTCCGCCGCCGCGAAGCGCTTGCGCTGCAGGTACTGTCCGCTTCCGGCGTCTCCGACAAATTGCTTGTCGCGAATGACGAACTCGCCGCGCACGAGCACGGAGACCGGCTCCCCCTTCACCTTCATGCCTTCGTAAGGGTTGTAGTCGACGTTCATATGATGAGTCTCGACCGACAACGTCCTTTCCACCGACGGGTCGAAGATGACGATATCCGCGTCGCTGCCGATCGCGATGGTTCCCTTCTGCGGGAACAGGCCGAACAGCTTCGCGCTTGTCGTGGAGATGACGTCCACGAACTTGTTCAGCGAGATGCGGCCTTTCTCGACTCCTTCCGAATATAGAATCGTGAAGCGGTCCTCGATCGTCGGCCCGCCGTTCGGAATTTTCGAGAAGTCGCCGAGTCCGAGGTCCTTCTGTCCCTTGAAGTTGAAGGAGCATTGGTCGGAGCCGATCGTCTGCAGCGAACCGTTCCAGAGCGCGTCCCAGAGCACCTCTTGGTGGCGCTTCTCGCGCAGCGGCGGAGACCACACGAACTTCGCTCCTTCGAAGTTCGGCTTCTCCAGCTCGGTGACGTCCAGCGTCAGATACTGCGGACAGGTCTCTCCGTATACCTTCAGCCCCTTGCGGCGGGCTTCGGCGATCTTGTTCACCGCTTCCTCGCAGGTGACGTGCACGACGTACAGCTGCGAGTCCGCCATGCCGGTCAAGTCGGCCGCTCTCCCCGTTGCCTCGCCCTCCAACACCGACGGCCTGGTCAAAGCATGATAGATCGGATCGGTGTTGCCCTCTTCAAGAGCCTTGTTGACCAGATAGTCGATGACGTCGCCGTTCTCGGCATGGACCATGACGAGCGCGCCTTGCTCCTTCGCCAGCAGCAGAGTCTTGAACAGGACGCCGTCGTCGGCTTGGAAAACATTCTTGTATGCCATGAAAACTTTAAGCGAGGTGATGCCTTCCTTCTCGATAATGCCCGGGATCTCGGCAAGCGCCGCATCGTTCGCGTCCGTAATCATCAAGTGGAACCCGTAATCGATGACCGCCTTGCCCTTGGCTTTGGCATGCCAATCTTGGACCCACTCCCCGAGCGGCTTCTTGCTGTTCGTGATGCAGAAGTCGATGACCGTCGTCGTGCCGCCGTAAGCCGCCGCGATCGTGCCGGTCTCGAAGTCGTCCGCCGTCATCGTGCCGCCGAAAGGCATGTCGAGATGGGTATGGGGATCGATGCCGCCCGGGAAGACGTAGCAGCCCGTCGCGTCCACGATCTCCGCGCCCTCCGACTCGAGATCGACGCCAATCATGACGATGATGCCGTCATCGATCAGAATATCGCCGAAGAAAGTGTCCGCCGCCGTCACAATCGTCCCGTTCTTAATGATTTTCTTCATCTTAAACTACCCCCATCTCTGCGGTATTTAGAATCGATATGGCGCGTTGGCGCTCGTTCCAGCTCATCGGAGCCAGCCCTTCGTCCACCTCCACCATCTCGATCGCGCCGTCGACCGGACAGACGATCGAACAGAGGTTGCAGCCGACGCAGTCTTCCTCGCGAACGACGAGGATTTCCTTGCCCGAGGCGTCCGTCTTCCTCTCGATGCATTGGTGCGATGTATCCTCGCAAGCGATGTGGCACTTGTTGCAGTTGATGCAGGTCTCGGTGTTGATCTTGGCAACGACCTTGTAGTTCAGGTCCAGGTCGCCCCAGGTCGAGTACTTGGGGACGGACTTGCCGATCAGCTCCGTCACCGAGGACAAGCCCATCTCTTCCAGGTAATTGTTGAGGCCGTCGATCATGTCTTCCACGATGCGGAAGCCGTGATGCATCGCCGCCGTGCAGATCTGAACGCCGGTCGCTCCCATCAGCAGGAATTCGACCGTGTCCTGCCAGTTGGAGATGCCGCCGATGCCCGAGATAGGCACGCCGACCTCCGGATTCCTCGCGCACTCGGCGACCATGTTCAGGGCGATCGGCTTGACCGCCGGTCCGCAATAGCCGCCGTGCGCTCCTTTGCCCCCCACGTGCGGGATCGTGTTCCAGGAATAGATGTCGACTCCCGCCAGAGAGTTGATCGTGTTGATCATGCTGATCGCATCCGCTCCGCCCTTGACCGCGTGCCGGGCCACTACGGTGATGTCCGTGATGTTGGGCGTCAGCTTCACGATGACCGGAGTCGTGGCGACCTCCTTAACGAAGTACGTCTGCATCTCGACAAGGTCGGGCTGCTGCCCGGATGCGGCGCCCATGCCGCGCTCCGCCATCCCGTGCGGACAGCCGAAGTTGAGCTCCAGGCCGTCGACGCCGATCGCTTCGACGCGCTTGACGATCTCATGCCACTTCTCGCGCTTGGGCTCGACCATCAGGGAGGCGACGACGGCCCGATCCGGGAATCTTTTCTTCGTCTCGTAGATCTCCTTCAGGTTCACTTCCAGCGGCCGGTCGGTGATCAGCTCGATATTGTTGAAGCCGGCCACCCTCTGCCCGTTGAAGTTCACGGCGGCGAAGCGCGAGGAGGTATTGATAATAGGATCCCCCAGCGTCTTCCATACGGCGCCGCCCCAACCCGCCTCGAAAGCGCGCTGCACTTGGTACCCCGTATTCGTAGGCGGCGCGGATGCCAGCCAGAACGGATTCGGCGACTTGATCCCCGCGAGATTAATGCTAAGGTCTGCCATCTTCGTCTTCCTCCCGTCTTTATTCCCGTCTTTATTCCCGTCTTTATTCCCGTCTTTATTCCCGTCTTTATTCCGTTCTCTATCCCCGTCGCTATTCCCGTCTTTATCTGCCCCGCTTATATGGCTACCGAGCTTGTTCGCGCGGAGAAGCGCTCGCGGATCGCATGTGCGGCCTGCTTGCCTTGTTCGGCGGCGGAAACGACCATTGCCTCGCCTTGCCCGTTGCCGAAAATCACGTCCCCTGCCGCATACACCTTCGGATGGGAGGTCAATCGCGTGTTCGCGTCGATCTTCACGACGCCTCGGTCATGCTCCAGGCCGAGCAGCTCGATGAGCGCCGTATGCCGCTTCTGCCCGATGGCAACGACGATCGCGTCGACCGGCATCAGGAATTCAGAGCCGGGAACCGCAACCGGCGCCCGCCTTCCGTCCTTGCCCGCTTCCGCCGACAGCTCCATTCGCAGGCATTCTAGATGGGTCACGCGGCCCGATTCGTCTCCGAGGATGCGCTTCGGCGCGGTCAGCCAGCTGAATTCGACGCCGTCCTGCTTCGCGAACTCATACTCGAAGTCGTAAGCCGTCATCTCTTCCTTCGTGCGGCGATAGACCATCTTGACGTTCTCCGCCCCTAAGCGAACCGAGCAGGTCGCCGCGTCGATCGCGGTATTGCCGGCTCCGATAATAGCCACGCGGGCTCCCTCGAGAGCGATATCCGGAGCTCCCGTCTTCGTCCCTTCGACGAATTGGATCGCGTCATAGACGCCGCTAAGCTCTTCCCCTTCAATCCCGAGGGAAGGGACATAGCCCATGCCGGCGGCCAGCACGATCGCATCGTACTTTTCCATCAGCTCGTCAACGCCCACATCGACGCCTACTTTGACGCCAGTCTTGATCTCGACGCCCAGCTTCTCGACCTGCTCGACTTCCCAGAGGGAGATCTCCTGCGGCAGCCGGAAGGAGACGATGCCGTAGGTATCCAGCCCTCCGGCCTTCTCCCGCGCCTCGTAGATCGTGACGCCGAAGCCGTCTCTCGCCAGCTCGCGCGCTGCCGATAATCCCGCCGGGCCCGCTCCGATCACCGCTACCTTACGGCCAATGGCCGGACCTGCCGTGAACAAGGGCTTCCCGCTCTGGATCGCCCAGTCGGTCGCATAACGCTGAAGCAAGCCGATCTGGATCGGCTCGGATGCCGAGTTCAGGACGCAGGCCCCTTCGCACAGCTCTTCCGTCGGGCATACTCGCGAGCAGCTCGCTCCGACCGGATTGGAATCCATGATCGTCGTTGCCGCGCCCTTCAGGTTGCCCGTGGCGATTCGTTTGATGAAAGACGGAATGTTGATGCTCGTCGGACAAGCTTTGATGCAAGGCGCATCGTAACAATAGAGGCAGCGGTTGGCTTCTTCGGATGCGGCTTTGTACGTCATGCCAGGCTCCACTTCGGCGAACTGAATCTTGAATTTCTCGGCGGACAGCATTCTAAGCGATCGGCTGCGTTCCACTTGTCATCCCTCCCGACATTCTCACCTTTTTTAATAGGAAAATTTTGTTCGAAATATTCGGAAAACCGTTTCCGATCTATGGTAAGATAAGTGACATTAACGTGACTGCCTCATCGAATTATCTTATTCAAGACAGCTCGATTTGTTAGGCGAAAGAGGGGAGCTTGGCATGGACACCGATCGGTTCCTAACCGTAAGAGAAGCACTGCAACGCCCGCTGTTCCGCGATGCTCAGATCGTTGCCGGGGCGAACGGCTTATCCCGTCAGATCCGGTGGGTACATATTCTGGAGACTCCCAACTTCGAAACTCTCATTCACGGAGACGAGATGATCCTCACGACCGGAATGGCGTTTCAGCTGGACAGCCAGTCCTCCGTCAGCTTTCTGAATAATCTGATTGAGCAGAAGGCTACTTGCCTGTGCATCGAATTGGGCCAATACGTCCACTCGATTCCCGATGGGCTTGTCGAGCTGGCGGAGCGCCATGCGTTCCCGCTTGTCCTGTTCCCGCATACGGTTCGGTTCGTCGATATCACCCAAGACCTTCATTCCCTGATCATCAATCGGCACCATCGGATGCTTCAGGAGCTGGAGAGCATCTCCCGGGAATTCTCACGGCTGACTCTCACCTCCCAGGTGACTCCCGGCGTTCTCAAGCTGCTCTATCGCAGCACTTCCTCGCAGATTCTTTTCCGCCCGCTTAAGGGTAAACCCGTCTTCTTCCCCGCCATCTCGCAGGAGGAGCAGGAAGATCTGCTGGCGGTTCTGGGCGGCCTTTGGGAAGAGCTTGCCGAGCTGAGGCCGAATGCCGCTCCTTATCTGCACGAGCACGGGAACCGGACTCTCCTTCTGAAGCCCGTCGGGGCGCTGGATCAAACCTGGGCTTACCTGGTTATGGCCTGCCCGCACAAGCCGGAGGAATTCGACTACCTGCTGCTGGATTCCGCCTCCCTGTCGATCGCCCAAGAGCTGCTTCGTACCCGATACATGGAGGAGCGCAAGCAATTCTCCGAGAACATCTGGGTCGACGAGCTGTTAAGCGGCCGGCACGAGGACGAGCAGCAGCTCAAGACGTTGATAGGCCCCGACTTCAAGACGCTGAACGAGATGAGCTTCCGGGTCTGCCTGATCGAGATGGAGAATCTGTACGACTTGCACCTGAACCCCTCGGAGAACGAGCTGGATGCGATTCGTTTCCATCTGAGCCTGATCCTGCGGTCCGCCTTCGAGAGATTCTCCTTCCGGCCTCTTCTTACGCTCAAGAACAACCGGCTTGCCGTCATCGCCCTGGACCGTAAAGCCAAGGCCCCCTCCAACAAGAGGCTGCAGCAAGCTCTCGATTCCCTTCAGAGCCTCCAAGCCGACGAGAAGCTGAAGGACCTGAAGCTGATCATCGGGGTTGGTCGGCCCCATCTGAATCTCAAGCATGCCTATTCCGGCTATCAGGAAGCGATTCAAGCGTTGTCTCTCTATGCTTGCTACAAGAAGCCGATTCTCTTCTATGAAGAGCTCGGGGTGTTCCAGTTGCTGCTGAACCTGAATGACGGCACGACGCTGCAGGGCTTCATTCGCAACTACCTCGGTCCCATCATCGACTATGACGAGACGAAGGGCAGCGAGCTCCTGCTTACCCTGAAGGTCTATCTGGACCACGACGGCTCGAAGCAGATCGCGGCTCAGAAGCTGTTCATCGTTCGGCAATCGTTGTATTACCGTCTGGAGAAAATCTCCGAGCTGCTGGGAGAGGACTTCATGTCGCCCGAGAACCGGATCTCGATCCAGGTCGCGCTGCGAGCCTATCAATTGCTGCATCCGGACAAGCTGACGGAGAAGCGGGCTCCCGCCAATGACGCCTAATTCCGGATGTCCTGTGTTTATTAGCATATGCGGCGTTTAGGCGGGTATGACAAGCCCCGTCCATCTCGCTGGCTTGAGGGAACGGATGGCTCCCCGATCGGAATCGGAGACCATCCGTTTCTTGCTTTCTTTATTTCGAAGCCATCTCGACGATCTCGTTCGTATAAGCCGTCGTCAGATCGGCCGCCTTCTTGATAACGCCGAATTGAAGCGCGATATCGGCCGTTTGCTTGAAGCTCGCGTCGTCGATGTACCCCAGCTTGGCGAGATCGAAGCCTTCCGGAGCGACCAGCTTGGAGACTTCCTCCATCATCTTAAGCTGGTGATCCTTCGTCGTGCTTCCTTCTTCCGCGCTCTTCATGACGATATCGACCGCGCCTGCCGGATCGGCGATCGCGTCCTTCCAGCCCTTGAGGGATGCCTTGACGAACTTGGCGGCCGTCTCTTTGTTCTTGGCCAGCCAGTCCTTGTTGGCGAACAGGTTGTCTTCGAGCATCGCCACGCCTTCCGCGTTCATGTCGATGACGTTCAGATCGCTCGCCGGGATGCCTTGCTCCAGCACGACTTGATATTCGTTGTACGTCATCGCCGATGCCGCGTCGAGCTCTCCGTTCAAGAACTGGTCCATCGTGAAGCCTTGCTTCGTGAAGTTCAAATCCTTGTTCGGATCGAATTTGTACTTGTCGAACAGGGCGAGAAGCTCGAATTCGTTGCCGCCCATCCAGTTACCGACCTTCTTGCCCTTCAGGTCGGCGGCGCTGTTGATGCCCGCCGTCTTCTTCGATACGAGCACGAGACCGCTCTTCTGATAGATCTGGGAGATCTCGACCAGAGGCAAGCCTTCTTCCTGGTGAGCCAGGAGGCTCGCTACCCAGTCGATGCCGATGTCGGCCGCGCCGTTCGCGACTTGCTGCTCGGGAACGATGTCCGGACCGCCCGGCACGATCTCGACGTCCAGCCCTTCCTCCTTGTAGTACCCCTTCTCCAGGGCGACGAAATAACCGGCGAACTGCGCTTGCGGCACCCACTTCAGCTGCAGCTTCACCTTCACCGGATCGGCCGCCGGGGATGACGCGGGCGTCGTCTCGCTTGCCGCCGCGCTCGAAGCCGGAGCGGATGCGGACTCGGACGGGGATGAGGCAGGCTTGTCGTTATTGTTGTTGCCGCAGGCGGCTGCCACCATGACGAACATCAAGACCAAAGCCAAGACCAGCGAACTGCGATAAAACCCACTTCTCCTTCTCATTCGGTTCTCTCCCTTTGTTTGGTTTGTGGAACACAGCAGGTCTCTATGGGTGCGGATTATATGCGAACGGCAGCGAAGGCTCCTCGCGATTCCTGTGAGACTCCGATGCCGGCTGTGCAGCTGCGGTTCTTGAGATCGTTCTTGCAGCGGATATTGAGACGGTTATTGAGATGGTTCTCGAGATGATTCTTCCAAGATGCTGCGGCTGCGGCCTGCGCGTTAGCTTCTCTGGGAGGGATGCCAGCGTATGAAGAGCTTCTCCAGCCTCTCGACGATCAGGTAGAAAAGCACTCCCGCCAGCGCGGCTACCGCGATACAAGCCCAGCCTAGGGGCATCTTCGCCACCTTGATGGAGTTCGAGAGCAGATACCCGAGGCCCCGCGAGGAGAAGAAGAACTCGCCGACGATAGCGCCGATCATGCTCGCCGTCGTGTTGATCTTCAGCGCCGTGAACACATAGGGCAGGCTGTTGGCGATTCGCAGGCTGCGGAATACCCTCAGCTTGCCGGCCGCGTAGGAGTGCATCAGATCGAGCGCCAACGGATCCACGTTGTTCAGTCCCTTGTGCGCGTTAAGCGCCATCGCCGCCATCGTCGTCGCCATGACGATCGCGATGCGGGAGGCGATTCCGTCGCTGAACCAGAGATTCATGATCGGAGCCAAGGCGACGATCGGAACGGCGTTCAGGGCAGCGACAAGAAGGATTCCTCCCGAGCCCCATCGCGGCCACACCGTCGCGACGATCGCGACGAGGAATCCCGCCGCCGAACCGGCCAGCATGCCGAGCACCGCTTCCGTCAGCGTATATCTCGTGTATTCCATCAGCAGATCGGAGTTCTCGCGGATCGCTTCCCAGATCCTCGATGGGAGAGGCAGTTGGTAGACTTGAAGGTTGAAGAGAGAGTGGAACACTTTGTTCTGCCACAGGAGGAGGAACAGCACGCCGGCGGCGATCGGGAGCAGCATCCTTGTGATCCGTTCCAGCGGCATCCTCTTCCTGCGGACCGCCGGGGCCGCCGGGCCGACCGGCGCGGCTTGCGCTCCGGCCAGCCCGGCGGTTCCTGCCGCGGAGCCTAGAGAGGGAGCCGCACCGGTTGTCAGGGAATCTCCTTCCATTAGCGATCGCCTCCTTGCTTCGCGCGGAAATCCGGCTGCCAGGGCGCCGCGACCCGCTCAATGATGCTGATGATGAGATAGCTCAGGACGCCCAGAACGGCGCCGACGATTACCGTGGACCAGAACATGTACGTATGGGACGGACCATAGTAGAGGTTGCGAAGCATGATGACGCCGACCCCGTGCTGGGCTCCCATCAACTCGACAAGAATCGCGCCGGTAACGGCGAGAGGAGCGGCGATCTTGAGCCCGCTGAACAGGCTTGGCAGCGATGCCGGGAACCGGAGCTTCCAATACACGCTCCAAGGCTTCGCCGCGTAGGAGCGCATGAGCTCCAGCGCGGAAGGCTGAACGCTGCGCAGCCCTCGCAGCATGTTAAGAGCTACCGGGAAAAAAGTGATGTAGCCGGAGATCAAGATTCGGGAGAGCTTCTCGTCGTGCACGATGCCGTAGATGATCGGGGCCAGCCCCAGAATCGGAATCATCTGCGAGGCGATCGCGTAGGGGAACGTCAGCTGCTCGATCCACTTCGATACGCTCATCAATACGGCCAATAGAACGCCGGCAGCGGCTCCGAGCAGAAACCCTAAGCCCGCGTTGCCGAAAGTGATTTTGCCTTCCTTGAATAAGGTGTCGCCATATTGGCCGAACGTTCGGATGATTTCATGGATATACGGCAGCTTGGATTGGGCAAGCGGCACGTCCCTGACCTCCAGGAGAAACCAGGAGCCCGCTTCCCACAGCGCGATCAGGGCAATCGCCCATACGAGCGCCGGCAGCCAGCGGCCATTCAACAGGAAGCTGCGTCCCTTCATCGGCTACACCCCTTCGAAGCTGTCTCGGATCTTGGCAATCAATCGGAAGAACTCGGGGCTGTTGCGCATCTCCTTGGTTCGGGGACGAGGAAGATCGACCTCGACGACGGCGGACAGCCTGCCCGGATGAGGGGAGAGAACGAATACCCGGTCCGACAGGAAGATCGCTTCCGGAATGCTGTGCGTGACGAACACGACCGTGTTCTGCACCTTGCTCCAGATCGCCAGCAGCTCCTCGTTCAGCCGTTCCCGGGAGAATTCGTCCAACGCCGAGAAGGGTTCATCCATGAGCAGAATCTCCGGTTCCATCGCCAGAGCCCTGGCGATCGCGACCCGCTGCTGCATGCCGCCGCTCAGCTGCCATGGGTACTTATCCTTGAACGCCTGCAGCCCGACCAGCTCGAGCAGCTCCGTCGCTTTCTTCTCGCGATCGGCTCTCTTGACTCCCATCAGCTCCAAGGGAAGCGTGATGTTCGTCTTCACCTTGCGCCAATCGTACAGCACCGGACTCTGGAACACGATGCCGTACTTCTGGGCCAGACGCGCTTCCTTGGCGGTCTTGCCCGCGACCGTCACGGTGCCGCCCGTCGGCTGAAGCAGGTCCGCCATGATGCGAAGCAGAGTCGTCTTGCCGCATCCGGAAGGGCCAAGCAGAGAGACGAATTCCCCCTTGCCGATATTCAAGCTGACCTGCTGCAGCGCCAGCACCTCATTCGAGTTCGTCTGATAACGCATGCTGACCTGGTTCATCTGAATCTCAGGAATCCTCGCCGTTGCCTCGGCAGCCGTTGTCATGCCCATTCCTCCCCAGGTTTGATCGTTCCGCTGTGCTTAGTGCTCCCTCGCGCGCCGGATTATTGCGTCACGCCCGTGATTTGATGGTAGTTTTGTTAACATTCTACTATAAATAATCCAATTAATGTCGTATTTATTTACATCGTACACCCTCGCCCTCCTTCTTACATTAGACAAATAGTCAAATTCGCCAACCCGTTTTCCGTCATTCTGTCTGCACTTTGCTCATTTGATGTTATATTTAATGACATAAACTCCTGGTAATGAAAAAAGCAAACCAAAAATCAAACGGGGAGGCAGCCGCTCCAATGAGACGGCGCCTCCCCATGCGTTGGTTCCCTTCCCTGCCTCCCCGCTCCCGATCCGACTTTGCTCTCAAAGCTAAAGCTTCATGCAATAAGACAAGGTTACCTCCGCCAAAGCGATCACGATGAAGATAAGAGCAAGCGCAGGCTGACCCGCCGCGCGCAGAGACCATGCCGATAATCCGAAGACCAACGCTTGAAGCGCCGCCCTCGGAAGGGGAGTTACCGGGTAGTTCGCTTTGGGCGCCACGAACATCCCCCAGAAGACGGCGACAAGCAGCGGAGTGCCGATCCCGAGCAGAACCTTCATAACGGTATTCGCCCCAGCATGGAATCCCCAGAAGCCGAACCCAGCGAGCGCAGCCAACTCCGTTAGAAAAAAGACTCCTTGGATGAACCCCTGCAGCAGAACCATACGATTCCCTCCGTAAACTAATGATATTAGTTTTAATATAACTAATGTCATTAGTTTTTGTCAACAAAAAAAATCGCCAACCCTTCGTCCGAAGCCCAGACGGTGAACTGGCGATCTGCGTATGGATCGATCACGTTTCGTCACTAAGCTCGTAGAACAACCCGACCAAAGTGCGCGTTATTCCGTAGCGTTGTATACGGTGTGCGAATTGGACTTGACCCCTATTTTTAGCGAATAAAACGCAGTCAGGCAAGCGATAAGTATACTGCATGCACCGGCCCAACCGATAAAAATCACGGATAAACCATTCACGATCGCCCCTCCAACAGCGGCTCCAGCAGCCATGCCGGCCTGTAAAATGGACGTATTGAGGCTAAGCACAATGTCTGAAGCTCCGGGAGACAGGGTGATCAGGCGGAACTGCTGCACGGGAGCCGTTGCCCAAGCAGAGGCGGACCACAGCATCATGATCGTCAATACGATAGCAAGCGGCAGCTGCATAAAAGCAAAGAGCACCAAAACGAGAACATGGAGCAAAAGACTCGTAATCAGCGTGGTGGGCACTCCCCATTTATCGGCTCCGTATCCCCCTAATCGAGAGCCAATCAAACTGAAGACTCCAAATGCAAATAACCCGGCACTAACCCAAGATGAGGCTATATGATCATGTGTCAGTAGATAGGGGGATAGATACGTATAAACGATCGAATACCCCATAATCCAAAAAAACGTGACCATCAGAGCGCTGCTAACTCTTCGATCTTTCAATACGGATAACTGGACACGTATCGGTACGGTTTCCTGCCCATCCAATTTGGGAATCCATTTGAAGATTCCAAGCAAAATCAGAATGCCGCCTATGCCGATGCCGACAAACATATCGTGCCAATCGAAAAGATTCGCACATACTCTTCCCAGCGGAACGCCGATCACGAGGGATGAACTGAACCCCATAATGATAGAGGCAATGGCGCCGCCTCTTTTTTCCGGGGGCGATAAGTGAGCAGCGAGCGTTAGGGCGGCCACCGTAAAAACTCCGGAACATAGGGCCAGGATGACGCGCGACGCCCAAAGTCCCCAGACACCTTGGCTGAAGACGGGCAGAAAGTTACCGAAAGCAAAGATCAAAAGGGTTACCATGAGTAAGGTTTTCCGCTCGATTCGCGAGGTAGCTGCGACGAGCAAGGGAGTGCCTAATGCAAAAACAAGCGAGAAAACGGTAACGAGTTGTCCTGCGGCGGACAACGTGATATTCAAATCGTTCGCTATTACATCGAGGATGCCAGCAATAACAAACTCGGATGTCCCGGCAAGAAAGCCTCCAAGCGCAAGCAAATAAATGTTCCACACCTTATTTTTCATCTCTACATACCTCCCTTTGCTTTATGTGGCATCATGGAAAATCTCTGTTTTCCATTTGCTTCATTTTGATCACCTCCGGACACAGTATAACCTTGCCGATGGCCATTTGAACTCATTTGCGAATGTAATAGCAAGATATCGAAATGCTGCGAAAGTTGAGTTATCTATTCTTTATCGCAAAAAAACGGACCCTCGTCCCGGCAAACTGCCGGAATGAAGATCCGTTTCTCTATGTGCCTTAAATTAAGATGCTCCCTAGAATCAGTGAGCCAGAGCGAACAGGCCGTGGATATGCGACAGGTAACGGATGTTGCTCGCTTCCTTCATCGCCGTAGCGGCAATGCCCTTCAGGCGAGTGCCGTTGCCGCCGATCGTGCCGACGGCGTCCTTGCGGCCGAGGCTTCCGAGCGTACCGGAGAAGACAGGCTCGAACTTCTCCATCTTGCCGCCCTTGAAGAAGACAGCCAGGTTAGCGCCGACCGTCTCGCCCATCTGCCAAGCCAATTGCGCGGTCGGCGGATAAGGACGAGCGCCTTCGCTAGGAATAACGACCGCGCAGTCGCCTGCGAGGAACACTTCCGGATGCGAAGTCGATTGCAGGAAGTCCGTAACCGACGCGCGGCCGCGGTTCACTTCGATGCCGCTGTTCGCGACGACCGGGTGGCCTTGAACGCCGCCGGTCCAGATGATCGTGTTGGATTCCAGTACTCGGCCATCCTTCAGGGAAACCGTGTCCTTCGTCGCTTCCGTGATCGCGACGCCAGTGATGATTTCTACTCCGCGCTTCTCCAGGGAAGCAACCGCGCGGTCGATGAGCTCTTGCGGGAAGATCGGCAGGATGTTAGGACCCGCTTCAACGACATGAAGCTTGATGTCGGAGAAGTCGATGCCCTTGGCCTTGCAGATCTCCGGAAGCTTGTCGACGAATTCGCCGACGAGCTCGATGCCCGTCAAGCCGCCGCCGCCGACCACGATAGTTGCGTCCTTCTTGTTGCCGGATTGCTTGTAAGCATCCAGGCGAGCGAGGACGTGGTTGCGAATGCGATTCGCTTCTTCCGCGGACTTCAGCGTGAAGCTGTTCTCTTGCAGTCCCGGAATGCCGAAGAACGCCGTTTCGCTTCCCAGCGCAACAACCAATGCATCGTAGGAATAAGAAGCGCCGCTTGCCAGAAGAACCTTCTTGTCGTTAGGCTTGATCTCCGTTACGGTGTCAACGACCACGTTGACGCCCTTGCCCTTCAGCAGCTTCTCGAGCGGAAGAGCGACGGCTCCTTCTTTGATCGTGCCGCCGGCCAAACGGTGAAGCTCGGTGATGATTTGGTGGGTCGGGAAACGGTTAATCAGCGTAATCTGAGCTTCGTTCGCGTCCAGGTGCTTGCGAGCCGTCAGCGCGGACAGCAAGCCGCCGTATCCGCCGCCCAGAATCAGAATATGTTTAGACATGCTCCATCCTCCATTCTTCGCGAATCGTTATTTAGCTTGCTGTTTCTCGCCGAGCGCGGTCAGGAACGCTTGCGCGAAGCGCAGCGTCTTCTGCAATTGCGGATCCTTGAGCATCTTGAGCAGGCCGAACAGGCCGATCGTAGCCGTCTCGGTTTGAGCGCGGTCTCCCGCTTCGATAGCCGCCGCCGCGATGTTCTTCGTCTTGTCGACTACCGGCTTCACGAATTCACCAATTCCGTGCGCGAAATCGTTGATAAGCACCTTGTCCGTTGCAACGTTCTGAGCGAAATCGTACGCCTTCGTCAGGAACGTTACCATCTCCGCCAGCTTAGGCAGGTTCTCCACCAGAACGTTAAGGGAGTCCTGAATCTCAGGCTTGATCAGTTGATCGAGTACATCGATCGCTGGCTTCTCAGCTGCAATTGCCTCTTGCGACACTTGTGACATGCAGTTGCATCCTCCTTTGCAATGAGTATCCTAATCGGTTGCGTTCTTCGGCCTGCCAGAACATCGAATCCTCAACGACCCCGTGCCAGGATACATTGTAACATTTTTCACATAAAAACCGTTAAAAAAGGTCTCCAGACGAATTCCGTTAACGTTCTTGCCCGCAATCGTTCAAGCTCGTCGGCGCCAGCAGGTCGAATATGAACCTTTCTTGTCTATTCTACACCCAATTAAAGCAAACATGAAGGGTATTTCTTTGTTAAAAACGGCTGTAAGAGCTAAAAAATGAGATTTAGCGCACACCACGCCCTGTTTTCTTACAGTTTATGGATTTATCAAGCCATTTCCTTCGTGCGACATACCGATCTTACTATTCCCGCCGCTGGACAATCCTAACCAATAACGGTAATTTGATTGTTAGACATCGCGATACTTGGGAGGATGGAGCATGGAAAAGGCAACGTTCGCCGGAGGCTGCTTCTGGTGCATGGTAAGCCCGTTCGAGGAGATGCCCGGCATTGGCGGCATCGTATCCGGCTATATGGGGGGAACCGTCCCTAATCCGACCTACGAGCAGGTCAAGACGGGAACGACCGGGCACGCGGAAGTCGTACAGATCGATTTCGATCCGGAGCTTTTCCCTTACGAGAAGCTGCTGGAGCTGTACGGAGTCCAGATCGATCCGACCGATCCGGACGGCCAGTTCCACGACAGAGGCTCTCAGTACCGAACGGTTATCTTCTATCATAACGAGGAACAGAAGCTTCTTGCGGAGAAGTACCTGGAGGACCTCGGCAAGAGCGGAAGGTTCGACAAGCCCATCGTAACGGCGGTGGAGCCGGCTGACGTCTTCTATCCGGCGGAGGAATATCACCAGGATTACCATAAGAAGAATCCTAAGCATTACAAGGAAGATAGGGAGAAATCCGGCCGCGACGAATTCATTCGATCTCATTACTCGATGGATTGATCGGGAAAAATAAGGACTATAGGCCTAATTTTAGAAGTATTAAGATAGGCTCATAGTCGCAACTTCGGGACAAGCCCCATGCTATACTCCAGATGGTTAACGTAATCTTACCCATCAGGAGGAACGAATGAACAAAACCAACGGCTTCAAGAAATCGATCGTCGCCTTCGCTTGCTTGGCGGTCATTGCCACTACCGGCTTTGCCGGATTCCCGGGAACGGCTCATCAAGCTTCCGCCGCAACGAAGCAAACGGTAACGACAGCCGCTGCCTCGTCCGCCGCTCTGACTTCCAGCCAGAAAGCGGACAAGATCATCGCCCTGGCTGAATCCCTGAAAGGGAAGGTCACCTATAAATTCAACGTCAACAACTCGAGCAAGCTGATCTTCGACTGCTCCTCGTTCACGAAATACGTGTTCGGCAAATACGGCGTGAGTCTCCCTTGGAGCTCGCAGAAGCAATCGAAGGCCGGCACTTACGTCTCCAAGAGCAACCTGAAGAAAGGCGACCTTATCTTCCTTAGCGTAGGCAAGCCTGGCGTCGTCAACCATGTCGGCATCTACATCGGCAACGGCAAGTTCATCCACAATACGATCGGAGCTCACTGGAACGGCCTGTTGGTGAGCGACATCAACTCTTCTACGTACTCCAAGCGTTACGTTACGGCTCGCCGCGTTCTGTAATCTAGCATCTAGCAAGAAATAAAAAGGGAGTCTCGACCGTTATCGGATGACGTCGAGACTCCCTTTTACCGTTCAGGTTAGGCTTGCTTGCGAGCAGCCGCTCTGCCCTCGGCAACGAAACGGGCCGCATCTTGCATGTTCTCGTCCGTTACCGCCTCCAGCGTAACGAAACCGAGCGGCTTCTGCTTCTCGAGCAGCTCGAAGAAGAGATCGTAGCGCAGCTCCCCGCTTCCGGCCGCCGTCTCGCGAGGCACGCCGTCGGCGTCCCGCTTCAGGTCCTTCGCGTGAGCGCTGACGACTCGCGGTCCGAGCAGGCGGAAGGCTTCGCGAATGACCTCCTCCTGGCGATCGAAGTTATGGCTGCCCATCATATTGCAAGGGTCCAACACCACCCCGACGCAGGAGGAAGGGTATCTCTCGATCGTCTGCGCCATCGTCTCGGGCGAATCGATCAGATGGTTCTGGGCGGCTTCCAGCCCGATCGTCACTCCCCACCGTTCGGCTTCCTCGACCAGCTCGTCCATCGCCGCGTACAGGCGGTTCCAATGCTTCTTCAGCAGCGCCGAGTCCTTCGCGGGCGGCACCCCCACCTCGGTGGCGACGATAGGCGCCCCGAAGTGGCGGGCGTTGCGAAGGTGTTCTTTGAAGCGTTCGACGTTATGCCGGTAAATCTCGTCGTCCAGGTCGATCAGGCTGGCATAGCAGCCGAGAACCGCGATGCGCACGCCTTGCTCCGAGAAAGCGCCGCCCACCTCGTTGCCAAGTCCCGGGCTCAAGCGGCCGAGCGAGAAGTCCGCGTCGGTGATCGCTTTGGACAATGCCAATTGTACGTACGGAAATCCGCGAGCAGCGATCTCCTTCGCGAGCTCCCGGTAAGGCCGGCTCCCGGCCAGATGCGCCAATATCCCCACTGTCATGCTATTTTCCTCTCCCTTATCCGGATCGCCGCTTCCCGTCTCCCGTCGCGGGAGTCCGAAGCTTGCGAATGAGTTGGTCGAATACTTCCGAGAACATGATGCCGAAGGCGATAGAGCCCGACAGCATAAACGCTTGAAAAGCAAGCTGAACCGCGATGTCGTACTGATTCTGCACAACGTTCCTCATTGCGTCATAAGCCGTCCCTCCCGGAACGAGCGGCACGATTCCCGAGATCAGAAAGACGATAACGGGCGTCTTGAACAGCCGGGCGAACGTTTGGCTTAGCACGGAGACGGCGAAGGATCCGACCAAGGTTGCCGGAATCGGATCGACATTCATCTCGATCAGGCTGCGATAGGCCATCCACCCGACCATGCCGGCTAGTCCGCAATACGCGAGGTTTCTCGCCGGAACGTTGAACAAGATCGCGAAGCCCGCCGCGGCGACGAAGCTGGTTAAGATCTGTTCGGCAACGTTCATAAGGTCAGTCCCTCCCCTCGATAGAAGGAGAGGACGACCGCAATGCCGGTGCCGATGGCCAGCGCGGTAAGGAAGGCCTCGGCCCCCTTGGACAGGCCGGAAACGTAGTGTCCCGCCATCAGGTCGCGGACGGCATTCGTAATCAGCAGGCCGGGTACGAGCGGCATGACGGATCCGATAATCAGCGTATTCAGATTGTGCGCCATTCCGGACGCCACGAAGATGCAAGCCAGGATCCCGACCACGACGGAAGCCATGAATTCGGAGAATAGCTTGATCGAGAGAAAACGATGGAGCGACGTTACCGCCGCATATCCGAGACCGCCCGTGACGAGCGCAGGGAGGAAGTCCCCCCATTCTCCCTTGAACATGATCAGGAAGCAGCCGCTGCTGATCGCCGCGACGGCCGTCTTGACCCCCGCCGAGAGCCCCGGGTTGGACTTCTCGATGCCCTGGAGCAGGACAAGCGCCTCTTGGGGGTCGAGCTCCCCGGCGCTGATTCTTCTGGATATGGCGTTGACCTCGATCACCTTCCGAAGATCGGTCGACCTCTCGGAGATGCGAGTCAAGCGGGTATCGGGCGCAGACCCTTCAATGGAGAAAATAATGCCCGTCGGGGTGACGAAGCTTTGCGAACGGGGCAGCCCGAACGAATCCGCGATTCGCGTCATCGTGTCCTCCACCCGGTAGGTCTCGGCTCCGTTCTCCATCATGATTTGGCCCGCCAGCATGCAGACCTTGGCGATGAGGCGATCCGAATGAGAGGTAGTCTCCACCTCGGCCCTCTCCTCTGGGTGTTCTTGAATTGGGGCTTTGGACAAAACAGCCTCCCTCCATTCTTCCCCATTGTACCAGAGAGGAGGGGGCTCTGAAAACGATTCCTAAGCCGGATCGGGACGAGCCGGCGATCGGGGAGAGGCCGGCTGGGCCAGCAGCTTCCTCATGAAGAACCAGCTCAGCAGCGGCGAACAGCCGATTACGAACAGGAAGGTCGTCAGCACGGCGGGAGAACGGCTGACGCTGACGGTAATGATGAACGCAAGCATCCCCAATATGCGTCCCGCGTTAAGCGAAAGCTCGCGCATGACGATATATTCGACCCTCTGCTTCGCGCTGTCCTCGTACCGTCCGATAAGATCGAAGACCGAGGATGTCATCGGGATCGTATAGAACGGCATGAACAGGCCGACTCCGATACCGAAGGCGATCATCACGCCGTAGTCGAGGCCGAGGAAGAACGGTGCGACGATCGCCGACAGGACGACCGCCCCCGCAAGCAAGCCCTTTTCCCGCCAATCCCGCCTCAGCCACTTGCCTACGATGAAGTAGCTGAAGAAGCTGATCCCGGAAGTCAGCAGCGTAAAGTTGCCCAGCTGCATCTCGCTTTTGGACTGGAGGTAGACGAGCAGGCCGATCATGAGCCCGAAGACGCTCTCCCTCAGGCCTTGGGACGCCAGCGCCAAGACGACCCGTCTCCAAGGGGTGCCGGACTGGCTTAGAATGCGAACCGGCAGAAGCCATTCGTAGCTCCCTTCCGTCTTCCTGTTCCGCAATAAGAAGCTGATGACGACACCGCCGATAAAGATGCCGAGCGAGATCATGAAGATCAACCGGTAGCCGCTCTCGGCCGTCATCCTCGAGATCACGAAGCCGGAGCACCACGGCGCGACCATCCCGGCGAGCGATCCGGTCACTCCGGCCAAGCCGTTGAACCGGTCCCGGTTATCCGCGTCGGTCACTTCGAAGTACAAGGTATTGAACGCGAGCCAGAACTGGCCGGACGCCAGCCCTTGAACGATGCCTAGAAGCCATATGTAATGGACGGCTCCGTTGCCCAGCAGCAGCACGAGGGTATAGAACACCGCAGCGGAGGCGATCCCCAGCCGCAGTACCGTCATCTTGCGCCCCTGCTTTACCTCGTAACCGGCAAGCCAGAAGGTCAGCGCCATGCAGACAAAGTTCAGCAGGGTGAACCAGCCGAGCAGAGCGAAGTTCTGGCTTGCCTTCCATAGATAGACGCCCAGGAAAGTACCCGATAGGGCGTGAGCCGTGACGAACAAGCCGTTGACGACGAGCAGCAGCCATGTCTGCCCATCGAAGCGCCCTCGCGATGGAGAGGATGGATGTTGCGGATTCATAAGCAGGAACCTCGAGAGCTTCAGAAATGGAGAAAATACCGTCTTAAACTGCCCATGGGGGAAAGTTAGCATACGCGAAAACGAGAAATGCAAAGACACCCTAAGACCGGATGAAGGTCCAGGGTGTCGATGAAGGTCATGTTACGGCTTCCTCTCGGGCTCAAGCGGATCGACAACGGCAAGAGGCGCCCGGTCTTCCGGCTCCTCGTTCTCGACAAGCCGCCGGAGCGCCTCCAGCTTGTTGTCCCAGAAGCGTTCGTAATAGGAGAGCCAGCGCTGCAACTCTTGGAGAGGGTTCGCTTCCAGCCGGTAGCGGGTCTCCCGTCCGACCTTCCTCTCCTTTACCAATCCCGCATTCGCCAGGATGCGCAGATGCTTGGAGACGGCCGTGCGGGTCATCGGGTAATGGCTGCTGATGACGGTCACCGGAAGCTCCTCGTCTCCCAGCAGCCGCAGCAGGCTGCGGCGGGTCGGATCGGCGATCGCCTGGAATACGTCGTGCTTCGGAGCGGCGGAGCCTGCCATCAGCCCTCGATATAGCGGCGCACTTTCTCTCCGATGCCTTCCCAGCCGCCGGCCATCCGCTCGCGGACCACGCGGTGGGTCTCGCCGAATTCCGTGACCTTCTCCGGATCCCAGCCGCCGTGGATCAGCGTGAATTCGGTCTGCCCGTCCAGTTCCTTCAATTCGATGGTCAAGGTCCAGTCCTTGCCCCAGTTGAACGACAACCGGTGCGGCGGATCGACCTCGGTGACCTTGCAGGGCGATTGCCCGTACGGGCCCGCATTCAGATGAAACTCATGGCCGACGATAGGCTGCATGTCGTTGGGCATGAACCATGCGGACATTCCTTCCGCCGTGGAGACCGCCTTCCATACTTTCTCGATCGGCGCTTTCAGCAATTGGGTCTTGCGGATATCGGGAAGAACGTTCGTCGATTCGCTCACTAAGATAACCTCCAGTCGAAATGCGAAACCTTTTGGTTTCGTTTTTAACGATCTCATTATAGGATACCAATTGGTTTCATGTCAACGCTCGAACCCCATATCCTCCTCCGGAGTATGCGCGTGCTCGCTCAGATCGATTCGGCCCGCCGGATCGAACGTCACTCCCTCTTCCTCCAGCAGAAGGCGCTGCGTGTAGTTTCCCTCCTCTTCCCGGATCGCAATCTCTCCGTTCTTGTTGACGACCCGGTGCCAGGGAAGGTCGTGCTTGGCGCTCGACGAATGGAGGATTCGCACGACTTGCCGGGCGGCTCTAGGGCTTCCCGCCGCCGCCGCGACCTGTCCATAGGTCATGACGCAGCCTGCGGGAATGCCGCGAATGACTCCGATGACTCGTTCCGTGAATGGCTGCATGCCGCTCCTCCTCAATAAGCTTTTTACACGATTGTCCCGAATGGGGATTCCTTCTGTCAAGCAAGCGGCAAATCCGTTATGATCGAAGAATAGACAAGCCGATGAGAAGCTCTCGATTCGATCGGTTCGAAGAACGCACAAAAGATCAGGAAGACGAAGAAGAACGATGCTACGATAAGGCAAGAAGGAGGAGGGCCAAGTGGAATGGCTTAACCGCATGACAAGAGCGATCGAGTTGATGGAGTCGCGCATGGAAGGGAAGACGGATATCGAGGAGCTGGCCCGGGAAGCCTACTCGTCCCCGTTTCACTTCCAGCGGATGTTCCATATGCTGACGGGCTTCACCGTCGCCGAATACATCCGCAGAAGGAAGCTGACGCTGGCCGCTCAAGAGCTCGCGGTCGGCTCGTCCAAAGTGCTGGATGTCGCGCTCAAGTACGGCTACGAATCTCCCGAGTCGTTCTCGAAGGCGTTCCGGAAGGCGCATGGCATCTCGCCCTCGGAGGCTCGCGACGAAGGAGCGGCGCTTAAGGCGTTCCCTCGGCTCTCCTTCCACTTATCTTTGAAGGGAGTTCAAGACATGGACTATCGAATCGTAGAGAAACCGGCTTTCCGCACGTTAGGCAAGAAGTTCAGCACGACCACCGCGGGCGGGCAGAACCTGACCGACATCACGAGGTTCTGGCAGGACGCCGGCGCGGACGGAACGATCGGCAAGGTCGTACAGGCAAGCCCCGGCAAGGATCTGCTCGGCATCTGCGGCAACATGGACCTGGCGAACGAACGATTCGACTACTGGATCGCCGCCGAGAACGCAGACCGGCCAGCGGATCAAGAGCTTCAGGAGCTTCTTATTCCGGCGGCCACTTGGGCGATCTTCCCATCCGTCGGTCCGATGCCGCATGCCATCCAGAACGTGTGGCGCCGAGTCTTCGAGGAATGGTTCCCCTCCACGGGGTACACGCATGCCGAGGGGCCGGAACTCGAGGTCTATCCCGAAGGCGACACAAGCTCTCCGGATTATCGCTGCGAAGTCTGGGTTCCGATCGTCAAGCCATAACGATAGAGAAGGGAGATCGGCCAACGGCCGGTCTCCCTTCTCGTTCATCCCGCATCGATCAGAGCAAGCTCCCGCTCGATCTCGTCCAATTGATCCTCTCCGAACACCTTGAAGCCGTGTCTGCGAAGCAGAGCGGTCGTCCGTCCCTCCCCTTCCGTCTTCGTATCCGTGAAGGTGCCGTCATAGACGAACAACGTTCCGCAGGAGGGGCTGTCCTGTTTAAGAATGACCAGCGCCACGTCATGATGCTGCGCGAGCTTTAGGGCAGCCTGCGCCCCGATGTCGAATTCCTTCGTCACGTCGGCGCCGGCCCCGGTCATGACCCGATCGCCGACAAGCTGGGCATCCGGGCGAGGCGTGGGCAGCCCGCCCGTTACCTCCGGACAGATATGGACCATCCGGCCTTCCTCGTACCACTTCAGGAACCGTTGATCCAGGCACGGAACATCTCCGTTGTCATACCGGACCTTGTGTCCGAGCAGACAAGCGCTAACCAGTATTTTTCGTTTCACTCTCAGCCCTCCAATTTCTCCTAATTTTCTAACTATTTATTCCAACAATAAAGACAAGATGCTCCGAATTCAATCTATTTTTTGCCCGATATCTTAACTAATATAAGTTGCTATATTTTTGTAATTTCGTTTGCTATAATGGTTGCATAATGTTTCTCGATTCCGGCATACTGCTTGGCAGCAAGAGAACATTCCCATCATAAGCACGATTGAGGAGGCAACTATGGCAACTGCACAAGACTTGCTCACCCAGAACCGTCCCACCGCTTATCCGATCGATCCGATCAACGTGAACCGCTGGTCTCCCCGCTCCTACCTGGAGAAGCCGATCCCGGAAGAGACGCTCCTTAGCGTATTCGAAGCCGCTCGCTTCGCTCCGTCCGCGTTCAACTACCAGCCTTGGAGGTTCATCGTCGCGACTTCCCCGGAAGATCGCGAGAGGTTCTATACCTTTATCGGCGAATTCAACCTGGCTTGGTGCAAGAAGGCTCCGACGCTCGTCCTGATCGTATCCAGCACCGAGACCGAGAAGGGCCCGTTCCCTTCCCACGCGTTCGACACGGGAGCCGCTTGGGGAGCCCTCGCTCACGAGGCATCCCGCAAGGGCCTGATTACGCATGCGATGACCGGCTTCGACTTCGCGAAAGCGCGCGAAGCGCTGGGCATTCCGGAGAGCTTCGCGATTCAAGCGCTTGTCGCGATCGGCTATCAAGGTCCGAGCGACGCGCTGCCTCCTGCCATGGCCGAGCGCGAGGTTCCATCTCCGCGCAAGCCCGTACAAGAGCTGCTCTTCCAAGGAACGTTCGGACAAGCTTACTAATCGGAGTCAAATCGGCGTTTTTGCCGCAAAGGATCCGAATGAACGCAAAAGGTCTGGCCTCGTCGCTTCCGACGCCGCCAGACCTTTATCCTATAACCCAAGTCGGTAAAACCTGTCTAGTCGTTGTTGCAGGTATTCTCCCGAAGATGCCCCGAACGTCCGACCTTCGTCTGAAGGTACTTCGAATTATACTCGGACTGATCTCCCCACAAGGGTGCCCGGCCGGCTACGTTCATTCCCGAACGCTCCAGCGCATCCAGCTTCTTGGGATTATTCGTGATAAGCGTCACCGGCTTGGACCGCATCCGCTTCAGTACCGCTATCGCGTCCCGGTAGTCGCGCGAATCGTCCGCGAACCCGAGCTCCAGATTGGCATCCACCGTGTCATAGCCGTTCTCTTGAAGAATGTACGCGAGCGCCTTGCTGAACAAGCCGATCCCCCGGCCTTCATGGTTCGCCAGGTAGAATAAGGCTCCTGCCCCGTGATCGACGATCATCTGCATGGACTGCTTCAATTGGAATCCGCAATCGCAGCGCTTGCTTCCGAAGATATCGCCCGTATGGCAGATAGAATGCATGCGAATGAGGGCTTCTTCCGCGTTCGCGAAATCTCCGTAGGCGAGGACGCTTGACTGCTGATATTCCGCGAGGTTGATGGAGGACAGCTTCTCGATGATCCGCCCGAAGTCATCCGTGACTTCCTTGCAATCCAGCCAGCAGTACCATTGGAAGTGAACCGTCTTGCCCTTCAGGTTGACCGGCAGCTTGATCGGCCCGACCAGATAGAGGGCTCCCCTTTCCGTCTCGATCAATTGAACTTTATCGGACAGGATCGCGGTTACTTGCTCGTTCATCGCTATGTTCCCCATGGTCACGGCGCTCCTATCCTTAGGCATATCCGGAATATGCTCATTATCCCCCGAGAGTCGCTTCGTATCCCGGAAGCCCCTCGGTAAAAAATATTATAGAACGATCTCCATGATATGCAAGTCGCGCATTTGGCTCAGGTCGATGAATTGTTCCTCAACCTTCACAAGAGGATGCAGATCGTCATGCGGGTTCAGATACACGACTTCTCCCCAGCGTCCGTCCGTCAGCTTGATCTGATGGCCGATAAGATGAAGGAACAGCTTCTCGAGGAAGATGTTCACGATTCGGCTGTCCAGCTCTCCGAATGCCCCGTTCCGCATCTGGGTGACCACTTGATGGAAAGGCAGCGCCGCATGGTAAGGCCGATTCGAGGACATGGCATGGAACACGTCAGCCACGGCCACGATCCGGCTTAACGGGTCGATCTGCGAGTTCCTCAGCTTAAGCGGGTACCCTTGGCCGTCCGCGCGTTCATGGTGCTGGAGAGCGACCAGCGCGGCGCGCGGACTCAAGCCTACCGTCTCGTTCAAGATCTCATATCCGTAACGGGTGTGAAGCTTGATCTCGGCGAACTCCTCCGCCGTCAGCTTGCCGGGCTTGTTCAGCAGCTCGTCCGACACTCGGACCTTGCCGACGTCGTGAAGAGTAGCCGCCAGCGCAAGCAGCGCGAGCTCCGACTCGTTCAGCTCCATCCAGCGCCCGATAAGGGAGGATAGAACGCCGACGCCAATGTTATGCTGGTGGGTATACTCGCCCTTCGCCTTGATCAGTTCGATCAGATTGAACACGTTCTGATGGTTGGCGACATCCATCACGAGCGGAATCAGTTCATTCTTGATATCCATCAGAGGAACCTTCCGACTCCGTTTAATGCTGTCGAACATCTCCTTGGAGTATGCGGAAGCCAGCTTCATGCTCTTGTCCGGAAGAGCCGCATCCGAATACTCGCTGGGAGGAAGCCATAGCAATTCCGAGAGATCCACGCGGTGTTGCTCCAGAAGCTTGATATGGGTCATCTCCAAGCTAGTGCCTGCAGCCACCAGGACGAGTCCCGATTTGATGACATCCTGCTTTACGACCCTGCCAATCCATTCCTCCATCCGACTTCCTGCTCCCTTCAGCCCAATCCTCCGCTGCTTTATGTAACCTTGATTCTAATTCCCCATCATTACTCTACTGGGTATATCGGCCCGTGGAACCGAATTCATAAGATAGAAGTCATAATAAATGTAGCATGGCGTTCCAGATAATACCACATACTTAAGGAATAGTCCTTATAAACCATTCTCCCAACATCGAACAAGGCTTCCCCGCTCCGCGCCAGCGGTCGGGAAAGCCTTGTCAGCCGATCAGCGATACGTAATCTCGAACGTCGAGCCCAGCGGAAGCAGCTCCTCCAGGTACCGATGAAGAAGCTCCTTCTCGACATCGGTGACGGGGGCGTTCGGACACAATTCCAGATGAATCGTCCCCAGAAAAGGATCGTAGCGGCGGAAGGACACCCTCCCGTTCGCGAACATTCCGTTGAGAAGCGAGAGGATCCGCTCTTGGTCCAGGCTTCGGTTCAGCGCGGCTTTATGGATCGGCTCCGGCAGCTCATCCCAGCGGGGAACCCGGTCCTCCCTCAGCAAGGAGTACGCTTTGACATGGAAGACCGCATAAGGGGCCAGATTCGCCGCCGCGAACTGCCCCAGCTCGTACCGGTCCTTATCCGGGAGCTGCAGATCCTCATTCCACGCGTAGATGTCGACATTGTTCCTCCCTCTCGCATGAATGCGAACGTAACGGAGATGCGGATACTTCTGCCGGATGATCTGTTCCGCCAACAAGCGAGTGCCCATCTCTATCGCCTCCAGATAAATCAGCTTTCCTCCCGTCTTGGTTGTCAGCGCTTACAATTATTCTTTTTCGAGTCCGATTTTCTACCAAATATACGTTGGCGCATCTGCGATTATGATATCGGCAACCCGCGCGGACCGTCAATTCAACCGATGGACTACATCCGGTTCTTTAACCGGCTTTGCAATCCGTCCTGAATGGGGATATGGTGGTCATAAGAGAAAGGCGGTTGCCCGATGAGTTCAACGAAGAGGAATTATCTCTACACCTACGCCAGCCACGAGGACGAGGAATCCTTGTGCCGACTGGAGCTGACCGCTCTGCTCGGCGTCGAGCCGCCGACCGGGCTGCCTATCCTTCGGAGCCCCGTGCTTATCGATCCCAGCCGCAGCCCGTTCATCCGGGAGAGAATCGAACCGGTCTGCGAAGGGGACACCCTGGAGGAGCTTATCGCGCAGGCGTCGCGGATATCGTTGGGCGATGGCGTTACGTTCAAGGTGCTTTTCGTCAAAAAGAATGATCTGGCGCCCGGCAGCAAAATCGAATTCGAGGAACAGCGGCGAATGGAACGAGCGGTTGGCGCGGTCATTCGCGGACGTGCCGACGTTCATCGGCCCGACCGAGTCTTCGGACTGGTCGCCTACGAGAGACGCTGGTACCTGGGTCCCTATGCGGATAATCAAGCCGTCTGGCTGAAGCATGCGAAGAAGCCGAGGGAATATTCGATCGCGCTGCCCGCCCGGGTGGCCAGAGCCGTCGCCAATATCGCCGTTCCGAACCCGGACGGGATCAAAGCGATCGATCCTTGCTGCGGCATCGGCACCGTGCTAGTGGAAGCCCGGTCGATGGGAATCGATATCGTCGGAAGGGATATCAATCCGCTTGCGGCGCAAGGGGCTCGCGAGAATCTCGTACACTTCGGATTGTCAGGGGAAGTATCCGCCGGGGCCATCGAGGACGTACGGTCGACCTACGATGTCGCAATCGTCGACCTCCCCTATAATCACGTCACCCGAATCTCGGAGGACGTAGAAAGGGCGATTCTCCAAGAAACCCGAAGAATCGCCCGCAGGGCCGTGATTATCTCTCACCGCAAGATCGAAGAGGAGCTTGCCGAATTAGGCTTCGCCGTCGAGAGTCGATGCGAATCCAGGAAGGGCGCTTCCTTCGTAAGGCACATCGCGGTCTGCCGGTAACGCGACCCGGCTCAGTTCCTCTCCGCCGCGGCAAGCGTCCGCGCCTTCCGCGCCTGCTCGCCGCTTCTCAGCGTGCCGCCGCCGAAGAGCAGGTAGCCGACGGTCACGGCGAGAGAGCCGAGAACGATAAAGCCGAGCACGCCGTACACTCGATCGAAGGCTTGAGCCATCGACACGTGCTTCTGGTGTTCAAGCAGCAGCCCGCACATCGCGACGGACAACGATCCTCCGAAGAATTGAACCAGCTGGAGGAAGCCCATTCCCGAACCGACGAGGTTCCTGGGAAGCAGCTGTGTCGACTCGTTGTTGAGCGACGAGAGCGACGCCGTGAACGAAGGCGAGATGAAGAGGTAGCCGATCAGCACGATATAGGGCGACCGGTCCAACGTCAGGGCGAAGAAGAGCATCGCCGCCCCAAGCACGGCCTGTCCGAGCAGAAGGAAACGAAGGTTGCCGTATTGGTCGATCCACCTTCCGACGAAGCGGGACACCAGCGTGCTCAAGATGGCTCCCGGGGCGATGAACAGTCCGACAGCCAGCGCCGACTTCCCGAACAGGGTCGAGAGAGCAAGCGGCATGAGGAAAAGGTTGCCCAGGTTGAGCATCAATAGGCACAGCCCGATGACCATCAGATATTTGTAGCCTTTGAGCCGGAACAGCTCCGGGTTGATGAAGGACCCCGACTTGCCTCTGCGCAGCCACAGAACATGGAAGGCGATCGAGACAAGGCTGACCGCCAGCCAGAGATAAGAAAGCTGCGTCACCGCGAGGAGCAGCGCCGTCGCGTTAACGACCGTCAGCGCGGCGCCGACGCCGTCGAACTTCTCGTTCGGCTTAGCCCGCCCCGTCTCGCGGGGCAGCAGCCGCAGCAGGATGGGAAGCAGCACGATGACCAGGCAGGTAATGCCGAACAAGCCGTTCCAACCGATGTATTCGCTGACGAGGCCTCCGATGATCGGCCCCAATCCGAACGCCATCGCGCTTCCGCTCGAGATCATCGCGATCGATCGGCCGCGGCGTTCGGCCGGGATGTACCGACTGACCATGACCAGGCCCAGCCCGGCCATCGTGCCGGCGCCGGCAGACTGAAGGATGCGCGCCGCGAGCAGCACCTCGAAGCCGTTCGCGAACAACCCGACGAGAGAAGACAAGCCCAGAATCGTCAGTCCGACCGCAAGAAGCCTGCGCAGCGGCGCGATATCCGTCAACCGGCTGAAGAGGACCGTCGAGAGCGCATAGCCGATGGAATAGCTTGAGATGACCCAGGAGCCCAGGTCGGCCGTAATATCGAGATCCTGGATGATACTTGGCATCGATACGTTGAACATGGTCGTATTCATGACGACGATGAACACTCCGATCGTCCAGATCGGCATCATGATTCTATCTTTCAAGAAGAACACATCCTAACCTATTGCTCATGCAATATCTTATCACTAAAATACCACTCCCCATCCTACCCTCTTAACGCAAGGTTGAACAAACCCGGAAAGGGACGGTTACTTCCCTTTAATCGCGTTCTCATGAAAAAAGACCCCCGCGTAGTCAGCCGGACGGCTGATTGCTCCTACGCAAGGGCCTTCATGATAGGCGAACTCCTTATTCGTCGGCCTCGGCAAGATGGTCGCGGCAGAAGGCGAGCAGCTCGGCCTCTTCCTCGTCCTCCATATCGAAGTCCAACAGCCGGCTCGTTGTCTTCTCCAGCAGCTCGTACTTGACGATGCCCGACTTTTCCCCGTCCTCCTTAAAGATGACCCTCACGCTTACCCCGTTCTCGGAGTAAAGCTCGTCATCCTCCGGAAGGTCGAGGTCGATCAAGAATTCATATCTCTTGCCGGACAGGATCCCGAACGGATCCTTCACCAGCTCCACGCTGTATTCGGTAATCGGGAGCATATTCTCTTCCTTCCCGGAGCTTCTTAAAGCTCCATCATCCAGCCGAACGGATCTTCCACCCGGCCGTATTGAATTCCGGTCAACGTATCATACAACCGCTTCGAGACCGGTCCGGTCTCGCCGCTTCCGATGACCAGCTTCTCGTCTCGGTAGCTGAGCTCTCCGATCGGAGAGATGACGGCCGCCGTTCCGGTCCCGAAGGCTTCCTTCAGCTCGCCCGAACGGCAGGCCTCCACCAGCTCGTCGATCGTAATCGGCCGTTCTTCGACCGGGACTCCCCAATGCCGAAGCAGCTGGAGCGTCGAATCCCGCGTGATGCCCGCGAGGAAGCTGCCGTTCAGCTGCGGCGTCACCACCGTGTCGCCGATCTTGAAGAAGACGTTCATGCTGCCGACTTCCTCGACGTAACGGCGATGTACCCCGTCAAGCCAAAGCACCTGGGTATAGCCTTTCTCCGAGGCGCCTTCCTGCGCCTTCAGCCCGGCCGCATAGTTCCCGGCCGTCTTCGCGGTGCCGACCCCGCCTTCCACCGCGCGCACGTAATGCGACTCGACATGGATGCTGACCGGGTTGATGCCCTCCGCGTAATAAGAGCCTACCGGAGACAGGATAATCATGAACAGGTACTGCTTGGACGGCGATACGCCAAGCAGGGGCTCGTTCGCGATGACGAACGGACGAATGTATAGGGACGTCTCCGGCTCGCCCGGGATCCAGTCGCTGTCGACGCGAACAAGCGACAAAAGCGCTTCCAGGAACAGCTGCTCGTCGATCTCGGGAATGCTCAGCCGGTCATTGGACAGATTCAAGCGCTGCAGATTCTTGCTCGGGCGGAACAGCCGAATGCGATTATCGGCGGTACGGTATGCCTTCAAGCCTTCGAATACCGTCTGCCCGTAGTGGAACACCTTGGCGGCCGGATCGAGGGAGATCGGCTGATAAGGAACGATTCGCGGATGATGCCAGCCTTGCCCTTCGTCGTAATTCATGATGAACATGTGGTCGGTAAAATACTTGCCGAATCCAAGCTCGCTAACCTTCGGTTTCTGCTTAGGAGACGTCGTGCGCTCCAGCTCAATAGCCCATCCCATATGGCTTAGCCTTCCTTCGCTCAGAGTAGATTATGCTTTTATGATAACAAGTTTTCGAATATATTTAAAATATCTGTATGATACGTTATCGATACTTTATAGGTATGGTCCGGGAGGCGATCTTATGGATTTGCGACAGCTCCGGTATTTTCTCGCGGTTGCCGAGCAGGGGCAGGTAACCCGGGCGGCGAAGATCCTCAATATGGAGCAGCCGCCTCTCAGCCGCCAGCTTAAGCTTATGGAAGAAGAGCTGGGCGTTCTTCTCTTCGACCGAAGCGGCCGCAGCTTCACCCTGACGGCAGCCGGACAGCTGCTCAAGAAGCGGGCAGAAGAGCTGCTCGGGCAGTTCGACGAGGCCTTGTCCGAGATCAGGCAGCTGGAGGAAGGACTTGTCGGCACCCTTGCCGTGGGTTCCGTCGTCTCCTGCATCTCGCTTCTGCCCCAGCGTCTTCGCGAGTTCAGCGAGAGATATCCGCGCGTGACCTACAAGATCCAGGAAGGCGATCACTTCCTGTTGGGGCATTACCTGGACGCGAGGCAGATCGAGCTGATTCTCTCCCGCCTCCCCTTCGAGGCCGGATTGGACGACGATCGCTACGCCGTCAAGAAGCTTCCTTCCGACCCCTTCGTCGCCATCCTCCCGAAGAATTGGTTCCCGTCTCCGCCTCCAAGCTCCCTATGCATGGCGGATCTGGCCGATTATCCGTTCCTGACGCTGAAGACCGACCAGACCAAGGGAATGCACGAGAAGGTCATCCGGCAATTCCGGGCGAACGGCCTGTACCCTTCCATCCTGTGCGAATGCTCCAGCGTGGCCATCATCATCGCGCTTGTCGCCGCCGGAATCGGAGTCACGCTGCTTCCCCGCTCCGTCATCGACTCCTTCCCGCTTAGCGATATTATTGTATGCAGCATCACCGACGCCGACTTTCAATCCGAGGTCGGGATTGTCTGGCTGAAGGACCGTTACTTGTCCAAAAGCGCGCAGCGCTTCATTGAAATGTTCTCCGAGGAGGAATCGACGCCATGACTGAGAAGAAACTAATCGAACGAGGCTTAGCCTACCCCGGAACGAGCCTTCGTTACCCGTTCGATCCGGATATGCCCGTCCTGTTCGTCGGAAGCCGGATGTTCGCGTTGTTCCACGCGAATGGGGACAAGCCGAGAGTGAACCTTAAGACGTCTCCCGATGAAGCTTGGCTTCAACGAGAGAGCTACCCGGGCTCCGTGCTGCCCGGCTACCATATGAACAAGAAACATTGGAACACCGTATTGCTGGACGGAAGCGTTCCGGAACCCGTGGTCCTCGAGATGCTGGAGGCCTCCTATCGCCTGGTATGGGCCAAGCTGACCCGAGCGGAACGCGACGCGATCGAATGAGGCCGGTTGGCTCGCTCAGGCTCCGGCGCAAGCTGTAACCCGACTTTATCGGGTTACGGCTCCATTCCTAGCACCGGCGCACTCTGTAACCCGCTACCCGCCGATTTGTTGCACCACGTGCCACTAATCCACCTCACTCTCCCAGTATCCCGACGATTTGTTGCACCACGTGCCACTAATCCGCCTCTCTCACCCAGCATCCCGCCGATTTGTTGCACCATGTACCGCTAATCCGCTTCACCTACCCTACATCCCGCCGCTTCATTCGTAGCCGGTTGCATCAGGGCATTCATTTGACATAATGGTTTCCCAGATTTACATTGGACTCATCTTTGTTTCTATCCTAACTCAAGGAGGTGAACCGGCGTTTCCTTAAGGATCAGGATCGTCGGATTAAAACATGCGCATCGCAGAAGGTTTGGAGATGCTGGAGCTCGTCTTGAATATGGGGGACCGCATGATGGTTATTCACCCCTCCGTACTGTTTGACTCCAACGGTTGGGTACTTGTCGATACCGGCATGCCGGGTTCCAGCGCTCAGATTAACAAGCTCGTCCAAGAGGCCGGAATCTCGGAAGACGCTCCGCGGGTCATCCTGCTGACCCACCAGGACATCGACCATATCGGCGGGCTTCCCGGCTATCTGATCGAGGACAACGAGCGCCTGCCCGTCTATGCTCATGAAGAAGATAAAGGAGCCATCGACGGCGCCGAGCCGATGATTAAGGTATCGCCGGAACGCCGGGCAAACTTGCTCGCGGCCATGCCGGAGCCGGTCCGCGCGGCCTTCGAGAAGACGTTTATCCGCCCGGAGCAGGCGAATGTCAGCCGAACGTTCGCCGACGGCGAACGGCTGCCTTATGGCGGAGGCCTCGTCGTCATCCATACCCCGGGCCATACGCCGGGGCATGTTTGCCTGTATCATGAAGCCAGCAAGACGCTGCTTGCGGGAGATGCCCTGGTTGTCGTCGACGGCGAGCTGAGCGGACCGAATTCGGCGAATACGCCGAATATGCCGGAAGCCCTGAACTCGTTGGGCAAGCTGAAGGCTTACGACATCGAGACCGTGGTCTGCTACCACGGCGGCCTGTACCGAGGCGAAGCGAACAAGCGGATCGCGGAGCTATATCAGCCGTTGTGAAGAATTTCGCCCTCACGCTTCTCTTAAGCCTTATCGGCGGCATGCTGTTCAGCCTGCTGCGCATTCCCCTCCCTTGGCTGCTGGGGCCAATGGTGGCGGCTTTCCTAGCCACCAGGTTCCGGGGCTTCTCGCCGCGCTGGCCCGGCTCGATGCGCAATACCGCCCTGCTCCTAGTCGGCTATTCCATCGGACTGTCCTTCTCGTCCGAGACGCTTCGGGATATGGGCCATCAGCTGCCTACCATGATGCTGATGACGACGCTGCTGCTTGTGGCCAGTACCGCGATCGGCTTCGTCGTATCCAAGCTGACGGGCCTCCCCTTCCCTACCGTTCTTATGGGGACCATTCCCGGAGGCATGAATCAGATGCTGATCCTGGCGGAAGAGACGAAGGGAATCGACATCACCGTCGTGACTTTCCTTCAGGTATCGCGGCTGATGATCATCATCTTCTGCGTTCCCTTGCTTGTCTTCAGCCCCGTCTTCGGCGGGACGGAGAGCGCTGTGCATCGCACGGCGGAAGCCGATTGGGGCAGCCTCTTCCCGAATATCGTCTGGTTCGCGATACTCTGCGTAACGGCGGCTTGGCTCGCCAAGAAGATCCGCTTCCCTTCGGCCTACCTTCTCGGGCCGATGATCGCCACCGCCGTCGCCCAAGGAATCGGCCTGGACGGTCCCGCCATGCCCGCCGTCATTCTGAACGCCGCGCAGCTTATGATCGGGACTTACGTCGGCCTGCTGCTTCGACCGGAGAAGCTGGAGAGAAAGGTTCGGCTCGTGCTGCTTGCCATCCTCAGCGGAGCGGTCCTGCTGGGCTTCGCGTTCGGTCTCAGCGCGATGCTGACCGCGCTTCATCCGGCGGTCTCGCCGATGACCGCCTTCCTTAGCATGTCGCCCGGGGGAATGGACCAGATGGGAATCATCTCCCAGGAGGTTCATGCGGATATCGCCATCGTGACGAGTTACCAGGTGTTCCGCACCTGGTTCATCTACTTCGCGATTCCGCCGCTTATCCGCCTGCTGTTCAAGCAATTGGAACGACGCGCGGCGCGCAGCGCCGCCGCCGAGAAAAACTGAAAGGAAAAAAGCCCGGAGAAGCCAACGATCGGCTGCTCCGGGCTTTGCTCATCTAGAGCCGCATTAAGACAAAGCGGCTTCGGCCAGTTGGTTATCCTTCTTGATCTGCTTGCTGCGCAATTGGCCGCAAGCGGCGTCGATGTCCGCCCCATGCTCGAGACGAACGCTGACGCTGATCCCTCTTTTTTTCAACGTGTCATAGAAGGCGCGCACCGCATCCGTCTCCGTCCGCTGGTACTGGCTGTGCTCGTCGACCGGGTTGTACGGAATCAGGTTCACGTTCAAGAGAGAGCTGCGCTCCCCGCCGAGAAGATCGGCCAGCTCGTTGGCGTGCTCGACCCGATCGTTCACGTCCTTCAGCAGAATGTACTCGATCGTCGTCCGGCGGTTCGTCTTCTTCAGGAAGTAATCGATGGCGTCCATCAGCTTCTCGATCGGAATCGCCCGGTTGATCTTCATGATCCGGGTCCGAAGCTCGTTGTTCGGCGCATGCAGCGATACTGCCAGGTTCACCTGCAGGCCGGTGTCCGCGAATTCGCGGATCTTGTCGGCAAGGCCGCTCGTCGACACGGTAATATGGCGCGATCCGATCGCAAGGCCTTTATGATCGATCACGACCCGAATGAAGTTCAGCACGTTCTCGAAGTTATCCATAGGCTCGCCGATCCCCATGACCACGATGTGGCTGACCTTCTCGCCGTTCCCGATCCGATCGAGGTGGAGCTGAACCTTCATGATCTGCTCGACGATCTCGCCCGCCGACAGATCGCGGCTCTTCTTCAGCAGCCCGCTCGCGCAGAAGCTGCAGCCGATGTTGCATCCCACCTGAGTGGTCACGCACACCGACAAGCCGAACTTGTGCTTCATCAGCACCGTCTCGATCAGGTTGCCGTCCTGCAAGCGGAAAAGAAACTTCTTGGTGCCGTCGGCCGACTCCTGCTTCAGATGCTCGGTCATGGTGACGAAAACGAAGTTCTCCTCCAGGAGCTTAAGGCAGTCCGGATGGACGTCCGCCATCTCCGCGAAGCTGTCGACCCGCTTCCGATAAAGCCACTCCCAGACTTGCGCCGCCCGGAATTTACGATGCCCGCGCTCCGCCAGCCAATCGATCAGCTGGTCTTGAGTCAGGCCATATATGGATGATTTATTCACGAGTTACCCTCTTTTCAACCGTTAAACGTTCTGTCTCCTATTGTCCCAGAGATTCTGGAATAACACAAGTGAGGCCGTCTGTCAATCAGACCTCGGGCTGACCGCTTCTCCCCTCTCCGATGGGGGACAATGCCGGGATGCAGTGGTAGGCTAAAGCTAATGATAAATCGTTGAGGAAAAAGGAGAGAGTCGCATGAGCTTAAATCGAGGATGGCTCCCGGGCGTTCTGCTGGTCGTTCTGGGCATTCTGTTATTCTTCCAGGGGGACCGGTCGTTCGACGCGGGCAACGTCTTCGCTTACGGCTGGCCGACGATGTTCGTCATCCCTCTAGGCGTGTTCTTCCATTGGATGTATTTCTACATGCTGAACCGCAAAGGGGTGGGAATGCTCGTGCCGGGAGGCATTCTGCTCGTGGACGGTATCGTCTTCCAGCTGTCGGCTCTCACCGATTCGTGGAGCTTCACCTGGCCCGGCTACATCTTCGCCGTCGCCTTCGGCTTGTTCGAGCTCTACTGGTTCGGAAGCCGGAATCGCTGGCTGCTCATCCCGATTACGATCCTGACCGCTCTCTCCATGCTGTTCTTCACGGTATTCTCGATCGGTTACCTGTTCAGCAACCTGGCGCATTCCCGTCCGATCCTTGCGGCGGCGCTGATCCTGATCGGCGGCCTGTTCATCCTATCGCGCAAGAGAGAACAACAGCTGTAAGACTTCATATGAAAGGCTGTCTCCATGGGTTGCCGCTTCACGCGACGACCCGGAGACAGCCTTTTTCCGTTATGGCGGACGTTATAATAAATTTTTGAACGAATGCCGGACCACATTGCCCCTGCTGATAATCCCCGCCAGCACGCCATTGCGGACAACCGGAAGCTTCTTGATCCGCTTCTTCCCCAGAATGGCAGCGATATCCTCGAGCTCCTCGTCCCAATCGGCCGTAATGACTTTTTTCTGAGCGATATCCATCACGTTTAGACTCAGCAGGCGCTTCGTTCTCTCTTCGAAGGGCTCCAGGTTGTCATCCACCCGCACATGGAACGCGTAGGAGATCGTATCGAGCACCCCGAACTCCGGCCGGCCGATGTAACGCATGATGTCGCCATCGCTAATATAGCCGACGATGGCATTCGCCTCGTTGACGACGGGCACCCCGCTGATGCCGTGGTCGATAAATCTCTCAATGACCTGTCGTACGGTATCGGTCTCCTTGACCTTGTATACCTGCGCGATCATCACGTCATGTGCTTTCATCGCAATCGCCTCTTATCGATGGAATGCCAAACCACGCTTGCCGTACCCGATAACAGAATTGTACAACACGCGGAATGGGTGTCAACCGCTTTCCTTTTCCGCCGATGGAATTGGTCCTGCAGGGTGTATCCCCTTCTTGTTTCGTGTAGAATAGAAAAGAAATCCCGCTTGCGCGCAACCAATCTGTCGAGCACGGGGAGAATCGGACGGGGGGCCTTTATCGCATGTCGCTGCAAATCTTTATCCTGGGAATCCTATGCGAGGGACACCGTCATCCCTATGATATAAAGAAGATCTTCAAGCAGGAGAATATAGCCCCGGAGGTCAAAGTCTCGGACGGAACCTTGTATTACCACTTCGAAGCCTTGGCCAAGCAGAAGTATATCGAGAGAATCATGGTCTCCAAGGAAGAGAACCGCCCCGAGCGCACCTTGTACGGAATTACGGACCTCGGACGTGAAGCCCTCGTGGAGATGATCTATAAGAGCTTCCGCACCTTTAAGGATATCACCAACCTCTACGCCCCCATCTTGTTCCTGCATCACGCGAGCAAGGAACGGGTGATCGGATTGATAGAGGATTGCATGGACGCCATCAACAAGAAAATTCACCGATACGACAAAGCATGGAGCACGGTTCCCAAACAGCACGAGAATCATCCTACCGTACGGAACGCGGCCTTCCTTCACGAGCACTCCATGTCGCGGGCCCGCGTGGACCTCGAATGGCTCGGCAAGATACTGGATTACGCCAAAGCCATGTGAATCCGGTACCGATTCCGGAGGCGAAGCTGGCTCCGTCCTCATTGTCTCGGCGATCGGTGCGTCCGTGATTGCCCTCATACGTCGGTCTGCGGCTGATGAACAAGATATGACCATTAGTTGAACGCTATTCACGAAGACGCCCTTCCGGGGCGTTTTTTGCTGTTTTCAGGGCAATCTGGACTTTTGCCCCGGTTGACAGGGAACAGCTTTCAGAGGTATTCTTCATAATTATATTACTCTAATTAGAGTATTACAGTTTGGGTATATTGGACAGGGAGGAGCTAAATATGAGAAACATCCTGACATTCTTAAAGCACAAGATGGTGATCGGCGGCATCTTCATGGCCGTCTTCTACCAAATCGTCTTTATCCTCATCTATATGAGCGGATACGGCGCCATGACGGACAATCTGAACAAGCTTAGCGTCGCTATCGTGAACGAAGACGAGCAGGTCGGCAAGACGATTGCCGAGAGCCTGGCCAAGGAGCTTCCCTTCAAGCTGATCACGGACGTGAACCTGGCTCATGCCCAAGAAGAGTTGGATAATCGCGACCTTCATATGATCATCCGCATTCCGGAGAACTTCACCGAGAAGATGACCGCGGCGGGAGAACAAGCTCCGCTCGACTTCTATATCAACCAATCGAACCCGGTAATGGTCGCCTCATCGATGCAGCAAGTCGCGGCTCAACTGACCGCGACGCTTAATCAGCAGCTCGCCGCGCAGAATGCGGAGCAGCTCTTCGCCTCGCACAATATGCCGGAAGAACAAGCCAAGGCGCTCGCCGCGGGAATCGCAACGAAGATGGCTGCCGAGGTCGACATCTCCAACCCGATTCCTGCCGGCATGCAGAATCAGGTCGCCCCGATGTTCCTGTCCATGGTGTCCGTCGTCGGCGCGATGATCTTCGCCATGCTGGCGACGGGAGCCGCGAAGACCCTCATTCCTTCGATGGGCAAGTGGAAAGCCTTCGCCAGCTTCCACGGAGGCAGCGCCGCGGTCGCGGTATTCGCTCCTCTAATCGGGCTATTAATCGCCTTCGCCTTCCAAAGCTACGGAATGGAGACCTTCTTCAAGATGTGGGGTCTGCACGCCCTTGAGATGTTCGCCGCCATCGAATTCATGGGCATGTTCTTCTTCCTGCTCGGTCAAGCGGGAATGATGGTCTCCATGTTCTTCATTCTCGTTCAATCCATTACGAGCGGCGTGATGATGCCCCAAGAGGTCATGCCCGACTTCTATCGGTTCGTGAGCTATATCTCCGTCATGTTCTATAGCGCCCAAGCCGATATGAGCCTGATGTTCGGAGGCGGCAAGGCGGGAGAGCATATCCTTGGCCTCGTCCTGATGGCCGCTGCCGCCATCCTGATTAACACCCTGATCTACTGGCGCAAGACGGCCAAGAAGCAAGAGGCCGAACCCGCCGGGGTCCTCGCGACCGAATCCTAACGAAACGAGGTGCCGACATGAAGAATGTGCTTACTCTTCTTAGAAATAAAGCGTTCATCAGCGGATTCGTGATGTTCCTCTTCTTCGAATCATTGATGCTTCTGGTGTTCCTTCCGGGGTATACGGCTATCCCCAAGAATCTCCCAAGCATGACCGTCGCCCTCCTGAACGACGATAAGGGAGAAGCGGGCGCCGGAATCGCGGACGGCCTGAGCAGGCAGCTGCCGTTCAAGCTAGATGTCCATACGACCCTCGAGCAGGCGAAGGAAGACCTGGATGACCGCAAGATCCACATGATCGTTCAGATTCCGGAGGACTTCTCGGAGAAGATCGCCGATCCGGGCGAGCAGGTCAAATTGAACTTCTTCATCAACCAATCGAATCCATCCACCGTATCGTCTACGATGCAGTCCGTGATCAATCAAGTCACGACGGCCTTCAACCAACAACTGGCGGTGCAGACCGTCCAAGGCACGCTTCGGCAGCTTAACGTCGGCGAGGAAGAAGCCGCGGCGCTGGCGGCGGGAGTTCCGTCCAAGATCGCGGCCAACATGGTTCTGACCAACCAGGTTCCGGCCGGCATGCACAATCAGATGGCTCCGATGTTCCTGCCCATGTCGATGTACGTCGGCGCGATGATGTTCACGATGATCTCCTTGAACGGATTCCATGCGCTTAAACGCAAGATGGGCAAGCGGCAATCGTTCTTTGCCCTTCAGGGAGCAAATCTCGTCGTCTCCATTCTTGCTCCTCTGCCGGGCTTGGCTATCTATTTCTTGATTCAGAAGCATACCGCCGCCGCCTTCTTCGGCACTTGGTTGTCGCATTCCCTGGAGGCATTCGCATCCATCGAATTCCTCTCGATCCTCTTCCTGCTGTTCGGACAGATGGGATCGATGATCAACATCCCGATCATGCTCGCCATGACGATCGCCAACGGCGCCGTTATGGCTCCGCAGATGATGTACTCGTTCTTCAAGTTCATAAGCCCGCTGACCGTGATGTACTATCCGGTGCACCTGGACTTCAACTTCCTGTTCGGCGGGGGAGGCACGGGAGAACTGCTGCTCAAGCTCGTCTTGTACGCCGTTGTCTGCGGAGCGATCGTTCTTGGCCTTCACCACTGGAAGTTCAAGCAGAAGGACAAGGAGGTGACGGCCGCACAAGGCACGGCGGCACCTGCCGCGCAGCCCGTTCATTAATGTTCAGCCCCCGCGCCGCTCTCCCGATTCGGGCGATTAGCTTTGGGTTATGATCCATTCGTTCTTTCGTTCATCCGATTCCGGATTGCACGATGGACCGCCGACTTGCCCCATGTTCTGCCCTGGCGCAGAGCATGGGGATTTTTTTGTTTTTTTTGCTGGCTGAACGCCGGCTTGCCGAAGGAATACGATAGAAGATCCGGCTCCGCTATTGGATCGCGTGCGATGGCGGCGGGGTGGTTATACTGGCTAAGGCGGCGCGGCTCTGCAGCTTCGGCGATTGCCATGGGGGCAATAAGGGCAACGATTCCGCTCTTCCTGACAAAATAAGCTTGCTAGGCAAGGCCGGCGAGAGTAATATACATATATGAGCATATGTTCATATGTTAGTGGGGAGGAAGCCTCATGAGAGACACTTCAAAGAATACCGCGGACGATCAGGAACGCCACAGCCATTCGGAGGAGCAGGCTCGCTGCAGCCAGGGTCAAGACAGCCATGATTCTAGCCATGATTCTAGCCATGACTCCGGCTCTGATTCCGGCCATGGTCCTAACCATGATCTCGATCATAAGCATGACCATCATCACGATCACCCTCATAGCCACGCTAATCAAAGCCACGACCATCACGACCATCACGACCATCATCATGGGCATGGACATGGGCATGGACATGGACATGGACATGGGCACGGCCATCATTCGCACGCGCCGAATAATAAGAAGGGCTTACTCATCGCTCTCCTCATTACGGCCGGAATCATGGTGCTCGAATTCGTCGGCGGACTTGTCACCAACAGCCTTGCGCTGCTGTCGGACTCCGGCCACATGCTCAGCGATACCGCTTCGCTGCTGCTTAGCCTCATCGCGCTCGGGCTGGCTCGCCGCCCGTCCACTCCGAAGCTAAGCTTCGGCTTCCGCCGCTTCGAGATCATGGCCGCTCTCATCAACGGAGCCGCGTTGTTCGTCGTTGCCGGAATTATCGTATGGGAGGCGATCCAACGTTTCGCGAACCCGCCCGAGATCGCCAGCGGCGCCATGATGGCGATTGCGTCTGTCGGCTTGCTCGCTAACCTGGCAAGCGCCTGGTTCCTCATTCGCCAAAGCGATGTGAAGGGCAACCTCAACGTGAAGAGCGCCTATCTCCATGTGCTGGGGGATGCATTGGGTTCCGTCGGGGCGATCGGCGCGGGGCTGCTCATGAGCTTGTTCTCCTGGTACTGGGCCGATCCGGCTATCAGCATCCTGGTTGCGCTTCTTATTCTCCGGGGAGCGTGGGGGGTTCTCAAGAGCACCTTCCATATCCTATTGGAAGGAACCCCGGATTCGATCGACGCCGGCGCCGTGCGCGAAGCGCTAAGCCGTATCGATGGAATCCGGGATGTCCATGATCTCCATATCTGGACGATAACATCCGAGCTGAACTCGGTCAGCTGCCATCTCTTGATCGAAGACGATCGCAGCCATCAGGAGATTCTTCAGCAGGCCGTGACGCTGCTGAGGGACCGTTTCAATCTCCGCCATGCGACGATCCAAGTCGAGAATTCGCGGTTGGATCACGGGGAGCTGCACTGCCCATCGTCGGAGTCGGCTCCGCCGGCTGCCGGACGGGTTCCGGAGGGAAGCCCCGCGCGATGAACTCATCCACGTCGCGGTCGGCCTTGGATTGGTTGCATGCCATGCATGCGCAGACGCAATTATCGGGAGTCGTATGGCCTCCCTTGGCTCTCGGAAGCAAGTGGTCGATCGTGTCGCCGTACTCGCCGCAGAAGCAGCAGGTGTAATTGTCGCGGGTCAGGATAAGCTTGCGGAATTCCTTGTTCGTGTAGATGCGCCGTATCGTGTACCGATTGACGACGACGGCGGCATGCTCGCGAACGAGCGTCTCCGCAAGCTCCAGGTCGACCTCCTGGTACCATCGGCGTCCGTTGTCCGTCTTGCCGCGCATCCGAATAAACCCCTGCCGCGTCGGCCGAAGATCCTTCACTCCCAGTGTCGCGGAGCCGGCTTCCGCGCGAACGGCAGCGCGCTTCCCGGAAGCCGGCCTTGCTGTCGGTGCGGCCGGTGAAGCCGAAGCTGCCGGCGCCGCGGCGGAGATAGCCGCCGCTGGAGAAGAAGATGCCGTCTTCTTGCTTCTTCTCCTCTTTCTTTTTCTCGAAGCCTTCGGTTGAGTTTGATCCGCCGGCGTCTCCGCTTCTGCAAGGACCTCCCTTGCAGGAGCAAGCAGCGCCGCCGCAGGCTCCGGAAGGCTATTCTCCGTTACCCGAACGGCTAGGGTCCGGCAGCTGCGGCAGGTGCCGCGGCGATTCCGGCGTCCCCCGCGCTTGCCGCTTCTGGCCCGAAATTCGGCGATCGGCTTCTCCGTTCCGCACTGGGGGCATTTTTTCGTCGGGTGGATATCCGTCTCTAAGCTCTCCATATATCCCATCAGGAACCGACGGCAGATAGGTTCGCCGTCTATTCCGCCTCTCTTTCGCTGCACTCTTATTCCAATTATAGCATAAAGTTTCCTCCTTTCTTCCCACCAAAGACTTATACGGTCAGGATCCCGAACGAAGGAAGTAACGATAGACCTTCTTCAGCTTCTCCGCTTGTCTCCCCTTGGCACTCTCCATGCTGCCGAATTCGAAGAATCTCACCTTCTTAATGCCCACGTAGTTGAACAAAGCCTTCTTCATCAGCACCTTGTGCGCGTCGTGAAGCCAGAGCAGCGGGTACTTCGCCGGCCCTTTCATCGTGGAGACGCAGACCGCCGATTTGCCCTTCAGCAAGCCCTCCGGAAGCAGCTTCCCGTTGTCCCGGTAAGCGAAGCCGGAGGCGAACATCCGGTCGATATAGCCGAGCAGAATAGCGGGCGGCCTGCCCCACCAGATCGGGTAGACCATCACGATCCGGTCCGCCCAGAGCAGCTGCTCCCGGTAGCGCTCCAGATCGGGGTCGGCATGCATATCCCGGCGCCGCTTCTCCTTGTTGAACACCAGAATCGGATCGAAACGTTCCTCGTACAGGTCGAGCACTTGAATTTCCGGCTTGGCGGCATGGTCCCGGATTCCCTGCAAGACCTGCTGAAGAAAAGCATAGCTCAAGCTGTCGTGATTCGGATGCGCGTAGATCGCAAGAGTTCTCATTGGACACCTCTTTAGTTATCATTTGATAACCATAAGGTATCACTCCCCAATTTAGTTGTCAATTGATAATTGTTTTATGATAAGCGATTTGTTATCTTTGCTCTAGAGGTGACGACATGGACCAGAAAGCGCTATTCGGCAATCTTGTAACCTTCATCGCGGCGGTTATCGAAGCGAAGCATGAATTCACGAAAGACATCCGCATCGAAGGGATCACCCCTGTCCAATACAGCATGCTGGAATATTTGGCCGCTCATCGGAGTGGGCCCGTGACGATAAGCGAAATGAGCGATTGCCAGCATATGTCCTTGCCGAATACGAGCCGCGAGCTGAGGAAGCTGAGCGAGAAGGGACTCTGCGAGAAGTTCGCGGATCCCGAGGACAAGCGCAAGCAATATATCCGTCTCTCCCCGAAGGGACAAGCACAGATGGACGAGGTTTTCCAGGTCGTCTACGGCAAGTTCCTCCAAAGAGTGCAGGGCTTGACCGACAAGGATTACGAAGAGGTTATTCGCGCTGTTCATCTTCTGAAGGATAAGGTTTTCTAACTGACCGACACGACTCAAAAGAAAAGAGCAAAAAAAGCCGGTCCTCAGTCGCCGTAATCGGCGGCGGGACTGGCTTTGCTCTGCTTCAATAACGCTTGCCGAACGGCTTCCAGACAGCGGTATCCATGCTCTTGATCCGGTTCCAGATAAGCCCCCTCCGCCCATTCGTTCCAAGCGTTGAGGAACACGAACTCGCTTCCGTATTCTCTCCTCGCCTTCTCCAGCTGCCGGGTCAAGTACCGCTCGAACTTCGCCGGCGTCATGCCGATCGTGCTCTGGCCTTCCGCCCCCTTGCGGGGAGTATTGTCCCAGTTCACGAAGGCTCCCGGGTAGATCCTCTCTCCTTGCCGATGCGGCGATCGATGCAGAATGGACGACCATACGCGATCGTAATCGACCGTCAAGTGCGGTCGGCCGTCAACCCGCACGCGATCCCAATGGGGTTGCAGCATTCCGTGAGCGAACGTATAATGCGGCTCGAATTCCACGCTGGCATCGAAGCCGGCGGAGGTTCCCGATCGGAAGCCTCCCAACGTCCGGACAAGGTGCAAGCCGCCGAGTCCGTTCTGCACCGCGAGCTTCCGCCAATGCAGCAGCATCTCCTCGCAACGGGGAATGTGGGCCGGCCGGTAGATCGACAGCAGCGGCTTGCCGTCCACGCGGATATAGCGCGGATCCCGGAACGCCTCCAGCAGGCATTCGAAGTGCCGCGTCCAATCGTCCTCTTCGCCGTAGCTCTGCGGCATCAGAATCTCCGAATCCATTCCGTCCCATCGTCTCGTCCACGGTTCGTTCGCCCAAGAGAGACAGAACGGGAATTCCGGTTCCCCGCTCCTCAGAACCTCGCCCAAAGGCTTCTCCAGAAGCTGCTTCCCCGCGAACCAGTAATGGTAATAACAGAACCCGTATATTCCGTATTCTCGCGCCAATTCCGCCTGCCTTGCCCGAGCCGCCGGGTCAGTCAGGTCGTAGTAGTTCTCCTCGGCAGGAACGCGCGGCTGCTTATGCGCAGGGTACAGGGACCTGGCGCGCCTCACATTCGTCCATTCCGTGAATCCTTCTCCCCACCATCGGTCATTCTCTTCGATCCGATGGAATTGGGGAAGCAGGAACGCGATTATTTTCAACTCTTGCTCCTCCCCATCGCGGCGTCCCCCTTAAGCGAAGACCGTTCTCAGAAGCTCCGAACCCTGCTGCAGAAAAGAATGATGGTATTTGTTGTCCATCAACGCGCGCGAAGCCATCCATCTTCTCTCGTCCGGCTCAAGCAGGAAGCGCTTGATCAGCTCCTCCGCCTCCGGAAGGGATCGATAGAGGAGCCAGTGGGTATCCGAATCGAGCGAAGCCGATATTCCCCGCTCTTGATAAAGCTGAAACGCTCCGCACGCCGAGATCTCATGAGCCCGATGCAGGGAGAAACTGCCGTTCACGACCAGTTTGGCGCCGTTAAAATATTCGGCCGCTTCCGCCTCCGTTGCGGAAACGACCCAGTCGCCGAGCGTCTCCCAGCCCTCACCGAGCGTCCGAATCTGCAAATTCGCCAGCACGGGGGATCGCGCCAGCTCCCCCAGCAGGGGATTCCGGTAAAGGCTGCCGACGAGAAGCACATCGGAACCGAACCCCCTCTCCGTCTGCCGCGGGTAATAAAGCTCCGTATCCGCAGCGAACGGCAAGCATCGGCAGCTTTCGCAGCCAAGAGATTGATAGACGATGAGGTTCTCTCTGTTCTGAGTGAATACATGATCCGCCGCTTGCGCCAGCCGACGCTCGACATCGGTCACTCCATCCTGGTCCGACAGCCAGACGGCTTTGAGAGCGGAAGTGGCCTGAAGCGCCGCCATGTTCTCCTCGGACGGCAGTTCTTCCCCGCCGAGCACGATCGCAAGATCATAACTCTGATCTTCCATATCCTTCGCCCATTCTCCGCTTGCTTTCACGGTGACTACCTCTCGAACGAGATGTCGAAGCGCGTCCTCCAGCAAGTTCACGGAGATCGACTCGTTCTCCCCGAAAGCTCCCTCGATCAATAGCACCTTGAGCTTCTTCGGCACCCTCCGGCCGCGTTCGTTCTGCTCCCGGAAGTCTTGCAGAAGGCGCAGGCTCTCTTGAAGGCTGCGATACACGCTCCGGTGATAATCCGCTACGGCTCCGATGACCGGATCCAGCTTATCGGCAAGGGCCCGCTTCATCTGATTGACGAGCCAACGGTTCGAGGCTTGGGTTGCCGTCGGCTTTAGCTTGGATGCCTTCTTCATTCGTCGCCATCCCTCTTCTCCTCGGCGCTCGCGCATTTCTTTGGACTAAACTACTATATGCGTCCGAATCCCCTTTGTTTGTAGGTATTCGACCAATGTCGCCGATAGATTCGTGTCTATCAGGGACGCCTGTGCTTATAGAAAATGTGCAAGGGTACCATGTCCGGCAAGCTTCGTCCACATATACTGATAGGGAGCAAACGGAAGGGGAGGGTGATTGTTCTGCCGACATTTGATCAGGTCGAAATAGACGGCAATATGACGCTGGACGGAGATATGAAGCTGAACGGGAGCGTGACCATCGCTACCGATATTCAACTGAACGGAAACCAGACGATATTCGGCGATCTCCAGGTGAATGGCAGCGAGACGATCGACGGGAACTTGCAGGTCAACAACAACGAGACTATCTTCGGCAACCTGCAGCTGAACGGAAGCGAGACCATCTTCGGCAATCTTCAGGTAAACGGCAATCAGACGATCGATCAGAATTTTCAGGTGAACGGCAATCAGATGGTCGTCGGAAGTTTGCAAATTAACCAGAGCGTAAGATCGTTAGGCAGCGTTCAAGCCGCGGCCCAGCTGCTGGTCGCCAACTTGCCTTCTCTTCCCGCCGGCATTCCCGCTTCCCAGCAGGTGCGCTACTACAACCCCGGAATCGCGAACCAACCCGGACTCGTTCTTAAAGGCACGAACGGAATGAATTACATTCTGTTCGTCGACGCCAGCGGGGCAATTCCCGCTCTGGCCATTCAGCTGGCTTGAGGACTGCTCTTGCTATTTAAAATAGAAGAAATATAGTAATCTCCCTTCGTTTCTTAGTCGGGGGTCTCACGCCTACAAGACGGACCTGGTATACTAAAACAATTAGCCCTTTCGACTTCCCCACGGGAAACTGAAAGGGCTTTTGATTGCATATGAAATAAGAAAGCCGCCTCATCGGAGGCGGCTTTGCTTTGCTTCTGCATAATTCTGCATCATTATGATCGATTCCTCAGTCGCGGTTGCTGAACACCTTGGCCAGAAGCCTGAGCATCTCGACATACAGCCACACGAGCGTCACCATCAGGCCGAAAGCGCCATACCATTCCATGTACTTGGGAGCTCCCTGCTGCGCGCCGGATTCGATAAAGTCGAAGTCCAGCACCAGGTTGAGAGCCGCAATGGCAACGATGACGAGGGAGATCAGGATGCCGACCCAGCCGGTATCATGAAGGTAAGGCATCTCGACTCCGAACAGGCCGAGAACGAAGCTGAGCAGGTAAACGATCATGACGCCTACGGTGGCGGAGAAGACGCCAAGCTTGAAGTTCTCCGTCGCCTTGATCAGCCTTGACTTATAAGCGAAGAGCAAGGCAAGGAACACGCCCATGGTCAGCAAGGCGGCTTGCAAGGTGATTCCATCAAAGCGATCCTCGTAAATCGCCGAGAGAGCGCCGAGGAAGACGCCTTCCAGAATGCCGTAGATCGGAACCAGATAAGGAGCGCTCGGAGGGTTGAAGCTGATGATCAGGGACAGGATGAAGCCCCCGATGGCCCCGCCGATGGCGTAAGCCCCCACGTCGTAGCCATCGAAGTATCTCGACCAACTGACGAACGCGCCGGCCAGAAGCAGCACCAACGTGATGAACGTCTTGTTGACCGTGCCCTCGATCGTCATGAGCGATGCGCTATTGCCGTACCCCGTCGTGCGTTTGAACGTGTTCTCGTTTAATGTCGGATTGCCGCTGCGACCTATCAAGTGAGGATCACCTCTATCGGATATTTGATACGAGTGTACCATATCCAAGCCTTATTTCCCATATTATTCCGAGACGATAGGCGATAGAAGGCCCAAGCCTTAAATAGAAGAGCTCTTGAGGATACGAATACCGTTCACCGGAAGCTCGATGCGCGCCCCTGCCTCCTCCGCCGATTCCAAATCGACGTAAACCCGTCCATCCAACGAGACCGAACGCGGTTCGCCGCTGAAGTTCATGACGAAGACATAGTCAGACACCCCGTCCGAGCGGACCTGAGCCGTCACGCCTTCAGGCAGCTTAACCTCCAACGCTTTGCGCACCCCTGCGGAATCGGCGATCTTCCAATAGAATTCGCCAAGGAAGTCGTCCTTCAGCCTTGTCGCCATATAATACGCTTGGCCTAGCCCGAGCCGATTCCTCGTCAGCGCCGGACGGCCGGCATAGAAGTCGTCCGCGTAGACGCCGAGCACTTCGGCCGTCTCCGCATGGATGAGCTCGCACAGCTCGCGAGCCTCGAACGTCCCTTCCAGCTCAAGCTCGTCTCCGGGCAGAAGGATCACTCCGTTGCGATCGTCGTCATGCAAGCCCTCGATCTCCTCCGCCCAGATTCCCAGCGTCTTCCTCAGAGGCCCGGGGAATCCGCCGAGATGGCAGAGGTCGTGCTCGTCCACGATGCCCGACCAGTAGGTCGCCACAAGCGTTCCCCCTGCCTCCACGAATTGCTCCAGCTTCTTGCCGGTCTCTTCCCGGCACAGATACAGCATCGGGGCGACGATCAGCCGATAGCCGGAGAACTCGTCCTCCGAGCCGATCACGTCCGTCGGTACGCCGAGAGACCACAGCGCGCGATGATGCGCGTACACCGTCTCTTCATAGTGTAGGCCCATATTCCGCGGTCCTTGGGCATCCTTGACGGCCCAGCGGTTGTCCCAGTCGAACAGGATGGCCGTCTCGGCCGGAGTCGAAGTACCGACCACTTCCGTTAAGCCCGCGAGCGTCCGTCCGAGCTCGGCCACATCGGCGAAGACGCGAGTGTGCTCATGGCCGACGTGATCGACAACCGCTCCGTGGAACTTCTCGCTCGAGCCCCGGCTTTTGCGCCATTGGAAGTATTGGACGGAATCGGAACCGTGCGCGACTGCCTGAAGAGAAGAGAGCTTGTGCATCCCGGGACGCTTCAGCTTGCTGACCGACTGCCAATTGGTCAGGCTCGGCGTGCTCTCCATAAGCAGGAACGGCTTCTTCTTCAGGGATCGGAACAGGTCATGATAGAAACCGACGAAGGCCGCCAGCTCGCTGTCGTCCTTGCGCTCGTGCCACAACGGGTAGCTGTCCCAGGAGATGACGTCCAGCTCGTCCGCGAAGCGCCGATAGTCCAAGCCCTCGATCATATGCATGTTCGTCGTGACCGGAAGATCGGGATTCGCGCCGCGAACGGCCTCGATCTCATGACGGCAGAAGGACACGGTCCGATCCGTCACGAACCGGCGCCAATCCAGGTTATGCCCGTGAACCATCGACTCGCCGTGCGGCGCCGGAGATTCGATCTGCGCCCAGTCCGTGTAGGTATGAGCCCAGAAGGAAGCCCACCACGCCGAATTAAGCGCGTCCAGCGTCGCATACTTCTCCTGAAGCCACTTGCGGAATTCCTCCTGGCACAGCTCGCAATGGCACTCCCCTCCGAATTCATTGGAGATGTGCCAGCCGACGACGGCCGGATGCTTCGCGTATCTCTCTGCCAGCTTGGCGTTCAGAATCGCCGTCTTCTCGCGATAAATCGGAGAGGAATAGCAGTGGTTGTGCCTCATGCCGTGCAGGTTGCGTACCCGATTCGCTTCCACGCGCAGAACCTCGGGATACTTCGCGGACATCCAAGCCGGCCGCGCGCCGCTCGGCGTCGCCAACCAGGCGTACAGGCCGTTCGCCGCGAAGGAGTCCAGGAGACGGTCCAGCCACCCGAATTCGAAGCGTCCCTCGCTCGGCTCCAGAGCCGCCCAGGAGAAGATGCCGACGGACATCGCGTTGCAGCCTGCCAGCTTCATCAGACGGATGTCTTCCTCGAGCACCTTCGGGTCGTGCTGCCATTGGTCGGGATTGTAATCGGCGCCGTGCATCATGACGGGCAGCGCAGCGCTGACCGGCGGAAATCTCTTGTTCATTGCAAGGTCACTCCTCTACGAAATAATCGGCTGATTCGCTTATCTGCCTTTGATATTAAGACAGTTGTCCCTTATACTCATAGCATAATCGACTCAGAAAATCGCACTTTTCGAACATGGAGGAAAAAGACCGATGATGCCCTTTCTGATCGCCGACTTCGCCGCCTCGGAGCAGCTGCTCCCCCTATATGTCTGTGTCGTCGGCAGCCATGATCAGAAGCGGATTGACCGCCCCAACGGATACCCCTTCCACCAAATCTTCTTCTCCCGGGGCGGTCGGGGAACGTTCCGGCTTGAGGGTCGGAACTCGAAGGCGAAGGAGATCGCCATGCCGCCGGGCTCGCTGCTGATCCTTCCTTCGGGAGTTCCTCACGTCTATGCGCCGGACGATTCGGCGGAGGAGTGGGATCTGGGCTTCGTCGCTTTCGACGGGGATGCGGCCGGCTCCGTCATGGGACAGCTCTCTTCTCTCTTGAACGTTGCTATCGCCGCGAACGACTTCCATGGGCTGTGGAGCCAGCTCGAAGCGATCTGGCACAACATCAGCCTGAACGGCGAGCAAGCCTATTGGGAGTCGTCCAAGCAGCTCTATGGCTTGCTTCTGTCCATCCGGAAGGATCAGACGACCGCCCGCAGTCCGAAGAGAAACCGGATTTATCCGCAAGACCCGGCGAACGACGCGCTGCAGGCGGCGGTGAGGCTCATCCACGACCATTATCAGGATCGCCTCTCCGTATCGAACATCGCGAGAGCCGCCGGATACTCCCCCCAGCATTTTCACCGATTGTTCGTCCAGCATTACGGGGTCTCCCCGAACCAATACGTGCTGCAGCTGAGAATGCGCCGCGCCATTCAGCTCCGCCAGGATCAGCCTGGCATTACGGTCGAGCAGGCAGCCCAGCAGCTCGGCATGGAGACCAGCTACTTCATTCGTTTATTCAAGCGATTCTACGGCAAGACGCCCAAGCAATACTGGAAGTCGGAATAAAGCGACGAGGAGCGGGAATAGATGAAGATGATCGAGCGGTACCGGAGCGAGCTGGAACGGATATACGCCTTGGCGGAAGAGGAGGTCCGAACGATGCCCGCAGGGCTAGACGTCCACGCGCGACTCCTTCTGAATCGCAGCAACCCTCTTCTTAATGGGGGAAAAGCGAATCTGATCAGCTATCTCCTCCCTTATTGGGTAGGAGAGAAGCTGAACGCGCCGGTCGAGTCGTGCCGGGATCTGGCGGTCGGCAATCTCTATATGATGCTGCATTTCTTCGTGCTGGACGATGCGATAGACGACGATGCGGGTTGGACGGATGAAGAGCGGCGTCGCGTCATTCCGCTCGGGCAGCTGCTGCAGAGCCTGTACCTTCGGCTTTATCTGGCAAGGTTCGGAGCGGAATCGCCGATTTGGGCACATCTCCGGGGATACATGGAGCAGTGGGCTGCGGCCATGTCGCGGGAAGCGGAGGAACGATCCGATCCAAGGAACTACCGGGCGCTCGCCGCGAAGGCGGCTCCTATCAAGCTGTGCGCTGCGGCGCTCCTGCTGGAAGCCGGACTCGATGAGCGAATTCCGGATATGGATGAAGCGATTGACCTGGCGTTAGCCACGTTGCAGTTGGCCGACGACTTGTCGGATTGGCGGGACGATCTGGCGGAGCCGGACGGCAACGCCTTCCTGACCTTGACTCGGGAGCTGCTGAACGCCTCGGACGAGACGGTTCTCGATACGCGAGCGGTCCAGCGAGCGATCTACCACCGGGACGGGATCGGCCGGTTGGCCGGACTGGCGGAAGAGCTCGGGGAGAAGCTCGTCTCGATCGAGGACTGCCCTCTTCGTCTGCTTGAGTATCAACGCTCCATTGCCCAAGAGCTTCGGACGGCTGCGAGCGATACGGAGGAACAGGTTAACCTCTTGCTGCGCGGGGATCGGCTGGCAAGTTTGTTGTCGAACTCCGTTTCTACATAGAGGAATATGGGGCTAAATCGCGAATTGAGATAAGAACGGCTTCCATACTCTGATTGCCTGCAGGAAAAGGGAGGGTGGTTGCGGATGAATTCCGAAGTCAAGCGTTATACCGGGAAGGAGATCGACATTCTGTTCGACTCCGAGAGATGCGCGCACTCCGGCGTCTGCGTTCGAGGACTGCCGCAAGTATTCGATGTTCGTCGTCGGCCTTGGGTGCTCGCGGATGCCGAATCCGCCGACCTCATCGCCAAGTTAATCGACCGCTGTCCAAGCGGCGCTCTGCGATATGAACGCAAGGAGGCTACCTGACATGAGCGAGATTCAGAGAAGCCATAACGGCTTCTATCTCGGCAACGACCCCGACGACCGCGACGCGGAGATCGAATTCTCCCGCCGAAGCGATGGGACCATCGTCATTCTGCACACCCTGGTGTCGGATCGGCTCCGCGGTCAAGGGATCGGGCAACGGCTTGTCCAGAAGGTTGTCGAGCTGGCGCGGGAAGAAGGCGTAAAGATCGTTCCGCTCTGCCCGTTCGCCAAAGCGCAATTCCAGAGAGTCGAGAACTATCAAGACGTCTGGGCGAGATAAGCCAATTGGAGGCTACCCATTCATGTTCCGCCGTACCCTTCCCTTTCTCATCCCTGCGATGGGGTTGCTCTACATCTTTCTTATTCCGGACGATCCCGAGCCGATCAAGCTGCTCTTCAAGCTGATCCCGATGGTTCTTATCCTGTGCTACGCCTGCCTGCATGCGCCGGCCGGCGAGCTTCGCAGCCATAAGCGGCTGCTGCTCGGCCTGCTTTTCTGCATGATCGGAGACGCCACCCTGCGCTGGTTCGTCATCGGCTTATCCGCATTCCTGATCGGACACCTCTTCTACCTGAGTTATTTTCTCCGGCAGAGACGAATGACCCGGGCCAAGCTTATCGTCATGCTGCCCATGCTGGTTTATGCGGTCTACATCGCCGCGAGGCTGGTCCAAGGCTTGCTTGATTCGAATGACGGCTACCTGATCGCTCCCGTTCTTTTCTATGTAGCGGCTATTTTCACCATGAGCGTGTCCGCCCTGGCGAACGGCAACCGGTTCGCGATCGCAGGCTCGCTGTTGTTCCTGGCTTCGGATTCGATCCTCTCCTGGAACATGTTCGTCTCGGACGTCCGTTTTTCCGGACCTCTGATTATGCTGACCTATTACGCTGCCCAATGGCTGATTGCGAGCAGCATAAAGACTCCGCTCGCGAAGCCGCAGGCTTCGGAGCGCCAGAATCCTTCTTTCGGCTAGCCGGCCGTTAACCGATGAATTATCGCAGCCCATCAGATCAAAGCCGCCCATCCGGTCTCTCTCCGGCCAACGGGCGGCTTTTTTGCGCGTCGCCTGATTGTCTAGACAACGGGGAACACTAAGCGGGACAATGCAGTCGGAACGATTGAAAAACCGAATTTGCTCACTAAACTTTATTTTGTTGTGTAACATTATTTTTTATAGTATAATGAGGCCATATCAAAGGAGGGAACCCCAATGGGCGAACATACACCTGTTATGGAGATTGGAATCAGCACATTCCTGGAGACGACCCCCCACCCGTTGACCGGGGAGAAGGTCAGCCACGCGGAGAGACTGCGCCGGGCCGTAGAAGAGATCGTTCTGGCCGAACAAGTCGGCCTTGATGTTTATGGTATCGGGGAGCACCACCGCGCGGATTATGCCGCTTCGGCTCCCGAGCTCGTCTTGGCCGCAGCCGCCCCGCTCACGAAGAGAATTCGGCTGTCGAGCGCCGTCACCGTATTATCCTCTAACGATCCGGTGCGCGTCTATCAAGCGTTCTCCACGGTCGACGGCCTGTCCGACGGCCGTGCCGAGATCATGGCCGGAAGAGGCTCGTTCATCGAATCGTTCCCGCTGTTCGGCTACGACCTGAACGATTACGACGATCTGTTCGACGAGAAGCTGGAGCTGCTGCTGAAGATTCGCGAGCAGGAGAAGGTCAATTGGCCGGGAAGCAAGCATCGGCCGGCGATCGTGGGCAAGGGCGTCTATCCGCGGGCCGTTCAAGAGCCGCTCCCGGTCTGGATCGCCAGCGGCGGCAACCCGGAATCCGCCGTGAGGGCGGGAATGCTCGGCTTGCCGATCGTCTTCGCGATCATCGGGGGAATGCCGGAGCGCTTCGCGCCGCTCGTCGAGCTGTACAAGCGCGCCGCCGCCAAGGCCGGACACGATCCGAGCAAGCTGCAGATCGCCTCTCACTCCCATGGCTTCGTCGCCGATACGACACAGCTCGCTGCGGACACGTTCTTCCCTTACAATCAGTCGCAGATGAACATGATCGGCCGCGAACGAGGCTGGCCTCCGATGAGCCGCGCTTCCTACGACGCCTCGCGCGATATCCGCGGAGCGCTCTATGTCGGCGATCCGGAATTCGTCGCCGAGAAGATCGTCAACCTGCGCAAGCAGCTCGGCCTGACCCGCTTCTTCCTGCACCTCGATGTCGGCTCCATGCCGCGCGAAGAGGTCATGCATGCTATCGAGCTGCTCGGGACGAAGGTTGCGCCTATCGTTCGCAAGGAGATCGCCCGGTTGGAAGCTTAACCGACGATTAAGCGGAATCTGAAGGAATGACTTGCAAGCAGCCCGAAGCGATAATAACGCTCCGGGCTGCTTTATTATGCCCATTGCGAACGAAATCGCCAACTGCGGGCTTTGTTGACGCTTACATGAGATACCGAATATAATGAGCACTAGTTAACCATACGATCGGTCGCAAGGTTCCACCTCGTTCGCTTGTTCTCTCGGGACAGGAAGACGGGTGGACTTTTTTGATCGGCGTGGCAGAGACATGGCTTGGCGCTTCCGGGCAGGAAGGCTGCGCAGGGGAGGAGACTTCGCGTGGGACGATATGTATTGGCGTTGGATCAAGGCACGACTAGCACTCGGGCGCTGCTCGTCGATCGGCAAGGCTCAATTGTCGCGATGGAGCAGCAGCCGATCGAGCTGAGCTACCCTCACCCCGGGTGGGTCGAGGGCGATGCGGAGCGAATCTGGCAATCGGCGGAGGACGTTATCTCCCGGGTCCTGAAGACGACGTCCATCACGGCGGAAGAGATCGCCGGCATCGGCATCACGAATCAGCGAGAGACGACCGTCGTATGGAACAAGAGGACGGGCGAGCCGATCTATTCCGCGATCGTCTGGCAGTCCCGCCAGACGGAGGAGATCTGCGAGCGGCTGCGGCAGGGCGGCCATGAGAGACTCATTCGGGCGAAGACCGGCCTGCGCATCGATCCGTACTTCTCGGGAAGCAAGCTGGCCTGGATTCTGGAGACCGTCGAAGGCGCACGGGAACAAGCGGATCGCGGAGAGCTGCTGTTCGGCACCGTCGACAGCTGGCTGATCTGGAAGCTGACCGCGGGGAAGCTGCATATCACGGACGGATCGAACGCTTCCCGAACGTTGATGTACAACATCTATGAACGCAAATGGGACGAGGAGCTGCTCGGCCTCTTGGGAGTCCCTCTCTCGATGCTGCCAGAAGTTCGCTCCTCTTCCGAGATTTACGGAGGAACGGAGCCTTCGCTCTTCGGGGGAGTCTCGATTCCGATCGCGGGAGCGGCGGGAGACCAGCAAGCAGCCCTGTTCGGACAAGGCTGCTACGAGCCGGGAACCGTCAAGAATACGTATGGAACCGGATGCTTCATGCTGATGAACACCGGAACGGAAGCCGTCGAGTCGCATTCGGGACTGCTGACGACGATTGCGTGGGAGCTCGACGGCAAGGTCGAATACGCGCTCGAAGGCAGCGTGTTCGTTGCCGGAGCCGCTATCCAGTGGCTCCGCGACGAATTGGAGTTCTTCGACGACGCGGCCAAGTCCGAAGCGATCGCCGAGAAGGCGCAGTCTACCGATGGCGTCTACTTCGTGCCCGCGTTCGTCGGCTTGGGAACCCCTCATTGGAACAGCGACGTCCGCGGCTCGATGTTCGGCCTGACCCGGGGAACGACGAGGGCTCAGCTCGTCCGGGCCGCCTTGGAATCGCTGGCGTATCAGACCAAGGACGTGCTTAAGGCGATGGAGCGCGACTCCGGCGTCCATCTGACCCGTCTCGCCGTCGATGGCGGAGCGGTGAGGAACAACTTCCTTATGCAATTCCAGAGCGATCTTCTGAACGTCTCGGTCAAGAGACCGGAGACGAACGAATCGACCGCCCTTGGCGCCGCTTATCTAGCCGGTCTTGCGGTCGGCTACTGGAGTTCCAGGGACGAACTCCTTCGCTTGCGCAAGGTGGAACGCGAGTTCCAGCCTTCCATGGCGGAAGAGGAACGCTCCAGGCTGTACTCCGGCTGGCTGCGAGCGGTCAAAGCGGCCATTGCTTTCGCCGAATAATGATCCGGAATCGATAAAGCAAAATGAACGGAACGATATTCTTCGTGTATTCTCCCGGGAAGTACGAATGGGCTGCCCGTTTCCCGATCTAGACCTTTAAGATAATCTATGCAGAGCGGCGTTTGAATCTCTTGCTCTCCTATGTCACAATAGAATCGCTAGGAATGCGCTTACTTATACGATCGGAGGTACATATCGAGATGAAGACGATCAAGCTGGGCACAAGCAATCTGGAGGTTCCTGTCGTAGCCGTCGGCTGTATGCGGATCAATTCCCTGGATAAAAAGCAAGCGGAGCAATTCGTTCAGACGGCCTTGGAGGAAGGAGCGAATTTCTTCGATCACGCGGACATTTACGGCACCGGCGCCTGCGAGGAAATCTTCGCGGACGCCATTCAAATGAGCCCTTCCGTTCGCGAGAAGATCATCCTTCAATCGAAGTGCGGCATCCGTCCCGACAAGGGCATGTTCGACTTCTCCAAGGAGCATATTCTGGCATCGGTCGACGGCATCCTGAAGCGCCTTCGCACCGACTATCTGGACGTTCTGCTGCTGCACCGTCCGGATACGCTCGTCGAGCCGGAGGAAGTGGCGGAAGCGTTCGATCAGTTGGAGCAATCGGGCAAGGTGCGCCACTTCGGCGTATCCAACCAGAACCCGATGCAGATTCAACTGCTGAAGAAGTTCGTGAAGCAGCCGCTTATCGCGAATCAGCTGCAGCTTAGCATCACCAACGCGACGATGATCTCCCAAGGCTTCAACGTGAACATGGAGAATGCGTCCGCGGTAAACCGCGACGGCAGCATTCTCGATTACTGCCGCCTGAACGACATCACCATCCAGCCATGGTCTCCGTTCCAATACGGCTTCTTCGAGGGCGTGTTCCTCGGCAGCGAGAAGTTCCCGGAATTGAATAAGAAGATCGACGAGATCGCGGCCAAGTACGAGGTGTCGGGCACGACGATCGCCATCGCCTGGCTGCTTCGCCATCCGGCCAACATGCAGCCGGTTACCGGTACGATGAACGTCCAGCGGCTGAAGGATTGCTGCAGGGCGGCCGACATCCGTCTCACCCGCGAGGAATGGTACGAGATCTTCCGCGCGGCCGGCAACGTTCTTCCGTAAGCTATCTCAAGAAGAAGGGCTCCCTGACGGCAGGGAGCCCTTCTTCTTGTCACTTCTTAGCGCAATTCCATGGTCATGTACTTGCTGTACGGATCGTCCGTGTAGTTCGCGAACGGCCCGCACTCCCGGAAGCCGAAGCTCTCATACAGCCGAACGGCAGGCAGGAACGCTTCCATCGAGCCGGTCTCCAGGCTAAGCCGGGTATAGCCCCGCCGCTTCGCCTCGCCGATAATGTGATTCAAAATGGCTCTCGCGACTCCCTTGCGCAGATGAGGGGTTGCGGTTCGCATCGACTTGAGCTCGCCATGCCGGGGATCCAGCTCTTTAATCGCGCCGCATCCAGCCAAGTCTCCGTCGATCCATGCGCTCCAGAAGGTGATCTCCGGCTTCCGAAGGCCGTCCAAATCGAGGGCGTGCACGCTCTCCGGCGGGGAAGTCTCGTGCATGCTTCGAAGATGCTCTTCCAGTAAAGCCGCCACTTCCGGTCCCCGCAGATCGTCAACCTTGATCTCCATGCTCCCATCCCTTCTCTCTCTCCGAATCAATTAACGATAGTATACGACAGCTTCCGAGGCGAGATCAACAATATGGTATAGTATAGGAAAAGCTCTATTCCCATCCACAACATCCATAATAGAGGGATTCATTGGACTACGAATTCATCGTAGACGCCACCGGCCCGATTTTTCTAATCAAGCGTTTGCACCCGATCGATTAAGCCGTTTCTTTTCCTCACCCCCCCCCTCCTTAGAGCCTCCTAATTCTATCCCGGGCCGTTCGCGGCCAAGCATGAGCTCGGCAAAGGAAAATGCCGTTTTTTGTCGAATTATTAGGACAAAGGACGGATCGTACCAAAATTAGCAAATGCTAAATGTTTCCCAGTACATTTCTAACAATTTTCCGATAATCTGTTTCCGTTACCTCCATCTCACATCTCACTAACATCGGGTGCCCTATGAGAAGATTGGCGAGACGTCATCTGTTTGCAATGCATTCCTATAAAGCTTCCATCGGGCTGTGGATCTTCCTGGCCGGCGCGGCGCTGCTCCTGGACTCGGTCGTCGTGCTGTTCACCCATTCCTACAAGGAACGGCTGACCAAGGAAATCTATAGCGACGCCTCCTTCGAGCTGAAGGCGCATGCCTCCGCCCTTGCCTCCGCGATCGGGAGCAAGCTGGACCTTGCCAAAGGCTTGAAGGCCTTCGCCGTGGAAGAGCTCGCTCATTCCGGCTCCGTCGAACCGGCCCGCTTCGAGACGTTCGCCTCCAACTTCATGAAGGACATACCGGGTATCCGTAACTTCTCGGTTTATCCGGACGGCATCTCGACCATGGTCTACCCCAAGGAAGGCAACGAGGCCATGCTTGGCCTTAATCTATTCCGGCACAAAGACCATTCCGTAAGGGAGAACGCCGAGCGCACCCGACTGGCGGGCCGAATGACGGTGCTCGGCCCTATCGAGTTGGCCCAGGGCGGACAAGGTCTCCTGTCCAGAGAACCGATTTACCTGGAAGGGCGCTTCTGGGGCTTCGTGTCCGTCGTTCTGGATATCCCTTCCATTCTGAAGGAGGCCGACTTATACGATCGGAACAAGGGGATCGAATTCGCCGTGCGGGCCAACGGGCAGATTCTGCTCGGCATTTCCGAGCGCTTCGACAACCCTCCGCTCCGTGAGACCGTCAAGCTGCCGGAAGGCCAATGGGAGATGGCGGCCGTGCCGAGCGCTGCCCGTCTCGATTCCATCGCGTCCAAGATTCGCCTCGTCCAGACGATAGGCTGGTGCTCCATCCTGCTGATTCTGTTCTTCCTCTATTCTCAATTCACCCAGAAAGCTAGGCTCAAGAAGCTTGTCGAGGAACGCACCCACAACCTCGAGGCCGCGAACAAGCAATTGGAGATCACCTACCGGGAGCTTGCGGCAACGGCCTATCAGGACGTAGTAACCAGCTTGCGCAACCGATCCGCGTTCAACGAAGCCCTAACGGTCTGGGACCAGGAACGGCTAGAACGGCAAGAGCGGCAGGAGTCGGCGTCCAAGCTAGCCTTGCTCTACTTGGACATGGATCAGTTCAAAATGATAAACGATACGCTAGGACACAGCTCCGGAGACCAGCTGCTTCGGGAAGTCGGCAGCCGATTGAGCGCCATACTGGAGGAAGAGCAGACTTTGTTCCGCATCGGCGGCGACGAATTCTCGATTCTCCTGCCGAGCTTTGAGAATGCCGGGCAGGTCGAACGCTTCGCCCAGCGGGTGTGCGATCTCTTCGCTCAACCGTTCGTGCTGCGGGAAGCGGAGTACTTCATTACGGCCAGCATCGGAATCGCCTTGTATCCCGATCATGCCCGGAACGGCGCCGAGCTAGTCCGCAATGCCGACATCGCCATGTACCGCGCCAAGGAGGAGGGCAAGAATCAATACCGGTTCTACGATGTAACGCTGGATCCGAGCTCGGAGGAAGCCATCGAGATCGCGAGCTATCTTCGCCGCGCCCTGGAGAAGCAAGAAATCTGCATGCATTATCAGCCGCAGGTCGAAGCCGGCTCCGGCAGGATCATCGGCCTGGAAGCCCTCATCCGCTGGCAGCATCCGAAGAAAGGCCTGATTCCTCCGAACCGGTTCATTCCGATCGCCGAGGAGACCGGGCTGATCCTTCCGATTAGCGAGAAGGTGCTGCATCTCGTCTGCGCCCAGAGCAGGGCCTGGCAGGACGCCGGTCTGCCGCCGGTGCGAATCGCCATCAACTTGTCCGCCCGTCAGTTCTCGCAGAGGGACTTCGCGGTCCGCCTGACGGAGATTGTCGCGGAATACGGGCTCAGCCCATGCTGCCTAGAGCTGGAGATTACCGAGATGATGGCGATGAAGGACGATCTGCAGCCCGTTCTGCTGGAGCTGAAGGATAAGGGCTTCACGCTCTCGATCGATGACTTCGGGGTACAATATTCTTCCCTGAATTACTTGAAGAAGCTGCCGGTCGACAAGATCAAGATCGATCGCTCCTTCGTCAGCGGGATCGCCCGGGACCGCAAGGACGAGGCGATCATCGTCGCCATGCTGCAGATCGCGGACCGGCTCAACCTGACGGTTATCGCGGAGGGGGTGGAAACCAACGAGCAGCTGGAGTTCCTGAGGGGCAACAACTGCCAGGAGATTCAGGGGTTTATTTTCCACAAGCCGCAGCCGGCCGACCAGATCGAAGCTCTGCTGCTGGCGGAGGCAAGGGAGAGCAGGGAGCAAGGGAATTGAAGCGCCGATGAAGGCTAATTAATTTCGCTGTAGGCAGAGGACCAATAGATGACGAATCTCGACAAGTGCGGCCTGCCTCTAGCGTTTGCCGCTACTCAACAATATGGAGTTAGTCTCGGGTGTGACTAATTCGGTGCGTGGCGCGCAACTTGAAACGGAGTTAGTCCCGGGTGGGACTAATTCGGCACGCAGCGCGCAGCTTGATGCAGAGTTATTCTCGGGTGAGACTAATTCGGCACGTTGTACGCAACTTGAAACGGAGTTAGTCTCGGGTGAGACCAATTCGGCGCGCGGTGCGCAGCTTGATGCAGAGTTAGTCTCGGATGAGACCAATTCGGCGCGTGGCGCGCAACTTGAAATGGAGTTAGTCTCGGGTGTGACTAATTCGGCACGTTGTACGCAACTTGAAACGGAGTTAGTCTCGGGTGAGACCAATTCGGCACGTTGTACGCAACTTGAAACGGAGTTAGTCTCGGGTGAGACTAATTCGGCACGTTGTACGCAACTTGAAACGGAGTTAGTCGCGGGTGAGACCAATTCGGCGCGTGGCGCGCAACTTGAAATGGAGTTAGTCGCGGGTGAGACTAATTCGGCACGTTGTACGCAACTTGAAACGGAGTTAGTCGCGGGTGAGACGGATCGCAAACGCAATAAGAGGAGCTGCCCTTAAGTCGGATGACTTCGGGACAGCTCCTCTTGTTGTTCGTTATCGATCCAGAAGACCCCGTAGATACCCCGTCAGCTCCGCCGCGGCTCTCTCGTGGGCTTGCTTTCCCGGGTGCCATCTGGCCCCCACGGTCTCCTCCGTCATGTCCGGAAGCTGGAACACCGACACCTTCCGGTCCCCGGACGCCCTGACGTATTCGCTAACCGCGCGGTGGATCGCCGGCATCATCGGAATGCCGAGCATTCCGTATGCCCAGACGATGTGCGCCTGCGGGTTGTTCCTTCGGAGCTTCGTCAGGAAATTCCGGGCGGCTTCCTCGAAGGCGTTCAGATCCTCCTCGTTGAAGCTGCCGTCCTCGTTCAGGCGCTGCTTGTAGACTCGCCCGGTCGCCGGATCCGTCCAAGCCGCGTTGAAGAACGCCCCTCCGTCGTTCGTCCCGAGGTTCACGACCACGACATCCGGCTGCCAAGCCGCGAAGTCATGGTTCTCGTGCGCGCCGAGCGCCGCGTTCTTCTCCCCAGTCAACAGTCCGCATACCTGCTCGTAATAGTCCGGCAGATTGTTGCGCGGAACGTTATCCCAGCTGGTCATGACGCCCCAACCGCTCTGCGAGAGCACCCGGTAATCCGCATTCAGCGCCGCTGCCGTCCGATACGCATAATTATCGATCGCGCTGAACCACATCGGGATCCAGTCTTCCTCCGGCTTCGCCCCGATGGCGCCTTCGCCGGACGTGATGCTGTCCCCGATGAATTCGATCCTGCGCGGCTTATCTTCCACCGGAAGGAACTCCCCGTCGAACTTCGCGCCGTGGATCCGCAGGGAATGGCTCGGGTCGCCGCTCATCGCCTGAACGTCCTTGACGATCCGCACGTTCTTGACGACTTCCGCGTTCATCCCGCGGAAGACGCACACCCAGCTCTTGCCCTTCTGCACCATCTGGCGGCCGACCGGAGCCGAATTGATCAGAATGCTGATCCAAGGCTCGTACTGGTCGTAGTCGCCCTCGATCTCGATCCACAGTTCGGAGCCCCTCGCGTTGAATTCGACGGCGCTGCCCGTCCAGAATAACGCCAGCGGCGACCGGCCGCCCGCGGTTCTGCCGTGAATCTTCACGTTCTCTATCTCGGATAACTCATAATGGATTAACTTCTCGTTCGCGCTCACCGTATCATCCTCCCTATCAAGAGTATCTCCGCGGGGCGCGCCGGGTCAATCCCTCTTCAGGCTAGACCCGCTTGAACTCGATCCAATCGATCCGAAGGCCCGGCTTGATCGTCGCCAGCTTCAGCTCATACACGCCGGCCTCCAGCTCGACCTTAACCAGCCTCTGCTTGATCCACTTGCCTTCCGTGCCGTTCGTCTGAACGGTCGTCAGCACCTTATCGTTCAGCAAGACGTTGCAGGCGCTCTGGGCCAGCTCCGATTCCGCGGACATGATGCTCACGATCAGCCGGTAGGGTCCCGCGTGTTCGGCACGAATCCGAACGGCACCCGACTCGGAAGGCTGGACTTGCGCGTTTTCCGACAGGAGCTGAGCCCCCGCCGGATCCAGGGAAGGATCCGCCTTGAACCTCTCGACCGTCTCTTGGATCGCTTGATCCCTGGAGAAGACCGGCGCGTTCATGATGAACTCGCAGATGTTCGCGGCGGAGCGCTGCAGCTCGCCTCTTGTCAACGTGCCGGCATCCAGCGATTCAAGCGTATTGTCCTCATAAGCGTTGATCTCCGCGCCGTAGTTGGTGACGACCATGTAAAGGTCGTTCTGCGCGCGAACCATGGCGTTCGTGTACTTGCGGTCCGGCGCCCCGCCCGTGACGCAATCGTTCATGACGGCCCACCAGTCGGTCATGACGATGCCGCGGAAGCCCCATTCGCCGCGAAGGATCGTCGTGTTCAGGTCGTAATTCGAGGCCGCCCAGTGCCCGTTGATCGGGTTGTAGGAGGTCATGATCGAATTCGCGCCTCCCTGCTTGACGGCGATCTCGAAGCCTCTCAGGTAAATCTCGCGCAGCGCGCGTTCGGAGACGACCGCGTTCACCTTGGTGCGGTACTGCTCCTGGTTGTTGCAGGCGAAGTGCTTCAAGGTTGCGTTGGAGCCGCCTCGTTGAATGCCTCTCGTGCAAGCCGCGGCGAATACGCCCGATAGGAACGGATCCTCCGAGAAATACTCGAAGTTGCGCCCGTTGAGCGGGCTCCTGCGAATGTTCATGCCTGGGCCGAGCAAGGTGTCGATCTGGTTGCGGAGGAGTTCCTGACCTTCCATGACATACAACCGCTCGACGAGCTCGGTATCCCATGTCGCCGCCAGAAGGGTGCCGATCGACACCTGGGTCGCCTTCTCTCCGCTGTCCATCCGAATCCCCGACGGCCCGTCCGCCGTGCTGGCTACCGGGATTCCAAGCTTGAGCAAGCCGTCGCTCACCCCGCCGAAGGCCGACGCCGTGCCCGAGGTCACGAGCGGGCTGCTCATTCCCTCTCCCCGGACGATCGTCGCCAGCTCCTCATCGCCCAGTTGGGCGATGAACGCCTCCATGCCGATGCGGCCTTCCTTGACATCCTTGAGCTTATAGCCCCGGTCCCCCGTCTGCTCGAGCGTCTTCGGCAAGCGGCTCTTGATCCGATCCGCCATCGACACTTGGCGAGTCGGCGCCTCTTCGTAGATGAGCTCGTACGTGCCATCGTCCTTGCGGGCGCCCGGCTTCATTCTCGATAGGCCTTGCGTCGGCGCCATCGCCTCTTCCAGCTGTGCCACGACGCGAAGGGAATTCACGATGTACCCGTCTTCTCCGGCCACGCCGACCCCGGTCAGCCGCTTGACGCTGGTTCCCGCATAGAGGCGATAGGTTCCCGCTTCGAGCACGTAGGCGGAACGGTGTCCCGTCGCTCCGGCATCGTCATACGAAGCCATCGAACGGACAGGGAAGCTGACGGTGAGCCGTTGAGACTCTCCCGGCTCAAGCCTCTTGGTCTTGCCGAACGCGGCCAATGCTCTCGCCGGCTTGCCCAGAACGCCCTGCGGCGCTTCGTAATAAACCTGTACGACCTCTTGGCCGGCATAGACGGTTCCCGTATTCGTAACCGTTGCGTCCAGTTCAAGGATTTCTTCTCCTTGCTCGCTCAGCACGAGCCGAGCAGGTTCCGGCTCGACCCGGAAGGTCGTATACGAGAGGCCGAAGCCGAACTCGAATTGCACCCGGTCCGGGCAGAACGTCTCGAAATAACGGTAACCGACATAAATGTCCTCTTGATACAGGCTCGTATGCTCGTGCCCGTAGTTGCGAGTGGATGGATAATCGTCGATGGAGAAGGCGATCGTATCGGTCAGCTTGCCGCTTGGGGTTACCTCTCCGGCGAGAACGTCGGCGATCGCGTTGCCGCCTTCCATGCCTCCGTGCCAAGAATAGATGACGGAAGAGATCGGGTGAACATAGTCTTCGTTCAGCCAGCTCATGTCGATGATATTGGACACGTTCAGCACGACGATCGTCCGGTCGAAGCGCGCCGTCACCTGCTTCAGCATCGCTTTCTCTTCCGGCGTAAGCTGATAGCTTCCCGGCTTGTCGGCGTTGTCCTGATCTTCTCCGGCCGTGCGCCCGATGACGACGATCGCTTTGTTCGACCGGCCTCTCGCCGCCGCGACGAGGTCATCGGTGAGCGGCATCTCCTTCTGGTGCCAAGGCTCGGCCGCCCATCCGCCTCCTCCGTTGTCGAACGGATTCTCCTCGATCCATTTCTCGTACACCGCCGCCAGCTCTTCGTCGACGGCAATGCTCTTCTTGCCGCGCAAGCCGTCCAGCAGGTTGGTCGTATAGGCAACGTGGACGCTCCCTCCGGAGCCGGTGCCGCTGCGGTAGTAATTCACTTGAATCCGTCCGAAAATAGCGACGCGGTCCCCCGACTGCAGCGGAAGAGCCCGGTTCTCGTTCTTGAGCAGGACCGCCCCTTGCGCGGCTGCCGTCCGGCTGAATTCCGCGAAGCCTTCCAATGGTACTCCGATCAAAGATGCGCTCATTGCAATTCCTCCTTAGGTAGTTGGTTTTCCTTGGCATCCGAGACGTGCTTGACCGAGCCTCCTTCGATCAATCGAACGTAGACCCGCTCCGTCTCCACCGGCTCTCCGGCGATCATCTTCATCATCTGTTCGGCGGCGAGGGCGCCCCACTTCGTCATCGAATAATCGATCGTGGCGAGCCTCGGACGAATGTACTGGCCCAGCTCGATGTTATCGAAGCCGACCAATCGGATGTGCTCGCCGATCCGAAGCGAAGTGCGGGTCTCCAGGTACTCGTACAAGCCGATGGCCATCTCGTCATTCAAGCAGAAGACGCCCGCGGGACGATCGTAATCCTCTTCGATTCGGGCTCCCGCCTCATATCCCGCATTCTTGTGGAAAGTGCCCGGAAGCAGCGTGACTTCGACTTCCGGCACGCGGTCCGCCGCCTGCTGAACGGCGCGCATGCGCTGCCAGGCGTCGTAAGAGCCTTCCGGCCCCCCGACGACATAGATCCGTTCAAGGCCTTGATCGATGAGGTATTCCATGGCTAACGTCGCTCCAGCCTTATTGTCCAGAAGCACCTGATTGATGTTAGGATGCATCAGCTCCCGGTCCAGCACGACCAGCCGGTGGCCTCGGTCCGCGAATTGGAGCAGTTCCTCATCGGTAAAATCCGCGTCGAGAACGATGGCGCCGTCGAACGTTCTCTCCGGGATCAGCCGATGCGAGCGGCTGCCGCTGCACACGATCAGGTCATATCCTCTCCGGCTGAGCTCGTCCTTTACTCCCTGAAGCAGATTCCCGTAGAAATGGCCGCCATAATTCGTCAGGTACATCCCGATGAGCATCGATTCCCGCTTCTTGAGCCTCCGCGCCGCTCCGTGCGGGACATACCCCATCTCGTCGGCCAAAGCCAGAATGCGTTCCGCCGTCTCTCTCGTAATCCTGTCGCTTCCGTTCAACGCATAGGAAACGGTCGAGATCGAGACGCCGGCCCTCTTCGCGATATCCTTGATGCTGATCACGTAAGCTCACCTCCTTGCGCTAGAGAGGATGAACCCCTCTATTGCTGAAACGTTTCTACAATCCTAGTAAAGCGTTTTCCTTTCTTCTTGGAAATCGTTTTTCTAAGTTCCGATTGTTTAAATTTAATGCAAAATCGCATAAATAGCAACTAAAATGAGCGTTTGACGGGATGGGGAGGCAGATTTATAATCATCGTAGAAACGTTTCGACAGAAATGATCCGATCGAGATGGAAAGAAGGGATTAACCGATGTCCAATACCAATACGCCCGCTCCCGGCGCTGCTCGGGAGAAGCTTACCCCGCAAGAGTATCTTGCGCGAATGACGCTGGAGGAGAAGGTCGATCAGCTGATCCAGCTTGCCGTCCCCTTCTTCGAAGGAGCTTCCGATGCCGGCCAGATCACCGGGCCGATGGCCTCGCTCGGAATTACGGAGCAGACGGTCCATAACGCCGGATCGGTGCTTGGCATGGCCGGCGCGCAGGAGACGATCAACGTCCAGCGAGCGCATCTCGAGAGGAACCGGCTCGGCATTCCCCTGCTGATGATGGCCGATATCGTCCATGGCTTCAAGACCATCTTCCCGGTGCCGCTCGCGATCGGTTGCTCCTGGGATCTGGAGCTCGCGGAACGAAGCGCGGAGATCGCCGCCAAGGAAGCGGCCGTATCCGGCGTCCACGTCACCTTCGCGCCGATGGTCGATCTTGTCCGCGACCCTCGTTGGGGCCGGGTCATGGAATCGACGGGAGAGGATCCTTACCTGAACGCGGAGTTCGGAAGAGCCTTCGTCCGCGGCTTCCAAGGAGCCGATCTGGCCGGCGATCCCGACCGCGTCGCCGCTTGCGTGAAGCACTTCGCGGCTTACGGCGCGGCCGAAGCCGGCCGGGATTACAACACGGTCGACTTGTCCGAGCGCCAGCTTCGGGAGTTCTATCTGCCTGCCTACAAGGCTGCTCTCGACGAAGGCTGCGAGATGGTCATGACGTCCTTCAATACCGTGGAAGGCGTCCCTTCCACCGGCAATGCCAAGCTGATGCGCAACCTTCTGCGGGAAGAATGGGGCTTCGACGGCGTCCTTATCTCCGACTGGGGCGCGGTGAAGGAGCTTATTCCCCACGGCGTCGCCGCGGACGAGGCGGAAGCGGCTCTCAAGTCGTTAAAGGCCGGAGTCGACATCGAGATGATGACCGCTTGCTATACGCACCACTTGGCCGATCTGATCGGCAAGGGCGAAGTGGAAGAGGCCCTTCTCGACGAAGCTGTGCTGCGTATCCTTCAGCTTAAGGAGAAGCTCGGGCTGTTCGACAATCCGTACCGCGCCGCCGATCCGGAGCGCGAGAAGGAGATCGTGTTCAGCGCCGAGCATCGCGAGGCGGCGAGAGAACTGGCGCGCAAGTCCAGCGTGCTCTTGAAGAACGACGGCCTCCTGCCGCTTAAACCTTCCCAGCGCATTGCGGTCATCGGGCCGTTCTCCCGTAGCGGCGACCTGCTCGGCCCATGGTCCTGGACCGGTTCTTCGGATGCCGTTGTCCGGCTGTCCGAAGCGATCCGCGGCAAGCTGTCCGATCCGGCAAGCCTGACCGTTGCCGACGGATGCGGCATCGAGAGCGTGACGGAAGAGCAACTGGCGGAAGCCGTCGAAGCGGCTCGCAACGCCGACGCGATCGTGCTGGCGCTCGGCGAGAACTCCGACATGAGCGGAGAAGCCGGCTGCCGGGCGGACATCCGCTTGCCGGAAGCACAGCTCGAGCTGATCCGCCGCGTCCGGCGGTTGGGCAAGCCGTTCGCGGCGGTGCTGTTCAACGGCCGTCCGCTCGACCTGCACGGCGTCTTCGAGGAAGCGAACGCCGTACTGGAAGCCTGGTTCCCAGGCTCCGAGGGAGGGCTCGCGATCGCCGACCTGCTCTTCGGCGACGTCAATCCTTCCGGACGCCTGACGATGTCGTTCCCGTTCAGCGTCGGCCAGGTACCGGTCTACTACAACGCCTTCAATACCGGACGGCCGCAAGGCGCTCCGGATGCGCAGGTCCGTTATGTGTCGCAGTACCTCGACATCCCGAACGAGCCGCTGCTGCCTTTCGGCTTCGGACTTAGCTATACCGCCTTCGAATACGGCCAGGCCGAACTGTCGTCGGACACGATGACCCCGGACCGGCCGCTGACCGTCACCGTTCGCGTGACCAACGCGGGCAGCACCGCCGGCGTCGAGACCGTGCAGCTTTACGTGCGCGACCTCTCCGGCGAAGTCGTGCGTCCGGTGAAGGAGCTCAAGGATTACCGTCAAGTGACGCTGCAGCCGGGCGAGAGCCAGGTCGTTCGCTTCGAGATTCGCGAGGAGCAGCTTCGCTATTACCATTCCGATCTGTCGCACTCCAGCGACGCGGGTACCTTCCACGCCTTCGTCGGCTCCAACAGCCGCGACAATGCCGTTCTCCCGTTCCGTCTGGCTAAATAACTGGCAGCATCCTAGAGAATGGGGCCGCCCATAAGGAATTAACTTATGGGACGGCCCTATTCTTTATATAGAAAGAGGGCTGTCTCTCCGTCATAAAGACGTCTGAGACAGCCCTCTTGCCCGCGCTAGCGGTTACGCATATACCTCTATGATCGTGCTGCCCTCCGTGCGATGGGCTTCAATCTCGGAACGCTTGATCCTCAGGCCGCCCGTACGGTAAGGGTTGCTCATTCGTTCCGCCTCAAGCTCCTTGCCCGCGATCGCCACGGATCCGACGATGCCGTCCTTGATGCGGTAGACGAAGGAGATCGGCTTCCCGCCGTACTCGAAGTCGAATCGGGTTCCGTCCAACTCGGCAGGCAGGACCGGATCGACGATCAGGTCGCCCTCTTCCTCCCGAATGCCGAGAACGTTCGAGATGAGCTGGTTCATGTAGATCCCCGGACCGCTGGAATAGATTCTCCAACCGCCCTTAACGGCCACCGTGCCGTCGCGCAGCTCGTCGAAGCGCTCCTGCGCTTCGTAACGCGTCTTGAACTTGCCGTCCGAGCTGCTGAAGTACGCGTTGCTCTGGCGCAGCTCCGCGTTCGGCACGACTTCGCGGATGCCGATCGGATTGATGACCTCCAGGTTGCGCCAAGTCTGGTCCCGCTTCCCGATCTTGGCCATCGCTTCGATATAGCGGATATGGGCGTGCACGTACTGCAAGCCGATCTCGCGGCCGAAGTTCGACGCCTGCTCCGCGCGCTTAAAGTGGACGCTGACGCCGCCGACATATTGTGCCGGGCGATTCATCAGACGCACGCCGTCCGGGCAATAGAGCTTCTCTTGAATGATCTCGTAATGGGCTTGCATCTGTTCCGGCGTCAACAGCTCGCCGATCATGCTTCGGGTCATCGGCAGCAGGCGGTACTGGATGCCGGTCTCCTCATCGGTCGGATGAAGCATGAGCTTGGCTGCCTTCGGATCCTCGAAGTAGAGGAAGCCCGGAATAACGTCCGTCCCCAGAATATGACGGTTAAAGTCGGTCTTGATGCCTTCCGCAAGCTGCCCCAGCTCGGCCGACCAGACAGCGTCCTGCTCCGCGAGCACTTGCGACAGCGTATGGATCGTCTGATAGGTAAGCGCCACGGTCCAACTGCTGACCATATACTTCTTCAGCTGGGCGTTGGCCGGCTGAAGCGTATCGTCCCAGTCCCCGTCGCCGTATGCCGATAAGTGCGTGTCATGCAGGAAGTGAGTCCGGATATAGTTCAATTCCTTCAACGCGTGATCCCGAACGGAAGCCGTCGACTCCGTAAAGCCGAATCCTTCCTTGGCGGTGTAAGGAACCTGTTCCTCGAGAATGCCGAAGTCTCCGGTTGCCTTCAGATAGTCCGCCAGCACCTTAAGCGGCCATACGATGATGTCGCCATGGCTCTCCTCCTGCTGGATCTTCGCGTATTTATCGAACATGAACCATTGAGGCCAGTTGCCGTCTTCCGCGTATTGATGGCTGAAGACGGTGAGCAGAACGTCGCGGATCTGCCGGTATTGATGGGTCGCGAGAAAATACTCCACGGGCCCTTGGCACACGTCTCTCGTGCCCCAAGCCGCGCCGCCGTACTGCTCAAGCCCATGAGGAACGGAGTAGTGGACCAGCATGTTGTGGGTATACCACCATGCCAGCGCGTTCATCTTGAACAGCCGATCGGAAACCCGGCCTTCTCTTGAGAGCTTGAACCCGTTCATGACTCCCGCATAGAAAGTCCGATACCGCTCGATCTCCGCGTCGGCACTGCGTTGCGCAACCGGAGGCTTCCCTCCGTTCAGCAGCCCCTGATGGGTTAATGTCCACTCCGCGCTAGGCGCCAGCTCCATCACGACAAGGGAAGCGCTCCCTTGAACGGGACCGTCGGCCAGAAGCCTCTCGTCTCCCAGCTTATAGGTCGTCCCGTCCAGCTGCATTCGGTAGGCGAGCTCGGGATAGGTCTCGGCGCTAAGCAGCGATCCTTCCGGCCGGAAAGTGAGCGCACCCGTCCGTTCATCGAGTTCCATTCGGAACGGAACCTCATATTCGACCACATGCATGGAGATCTGGTTGGTCACGAGATAGCGATAAGGAGCGCCGCTTTGAGATTGGACGTGCAGGCGAACTTCGGGGGAATCGACGGTCGTGAAGTTGGTGATGACCCACGTCTCCGACTCGGTCTTGTAGAACCAGCGAACGTAGTTGAAGCCGATCTCGAGCCAGGAGGGCATCGTCAGCAGGCGATAGCGACCATCCGCTTCTACGTAGATGCGCTGGCCCGCGGTCTTCGGAATGTTGAGCGCGCTTCGGGCATTGGTCATCATCTTGTTCAAGTTCGTATTGCCGACGACCAGATGGGAGTTGAAAATACCGTACATATAGGAGGTAGTCGTGACGACCTCGGGATTCTGGCGAGCATTGTCGCCGCTCATCAGAATATGGCCATGGGGCCGCTCGACAAGAAGCTCTTTGCCCTTCAGTACGACGTGCTCGTAGCTGTCTGTGAAGAAGGCGAGCAAGCTGCCGTTCTCCCGTTCCTCCTGGCGCCGGTTCGGATACCGGAGCTCCAGCTCTTCCGCGCCGATCGCCAGCGTCCGGAGCGGCTGCCCGATCTTGGACGAGATCCGGATCGGCTCTTCCCACGCCGCGTTTCCTTCTGCAGGCGAAGGTTCGGAGGCTGCTTCTAGCTCTTCCCAAGCCTTCCGGACGACCTCCTTGTTCTCGAGGCTGCCAACCGCATCGGGATGATGATCCCGGAACAGGCCGTAGAAAACGAACCGGGATTCTTGCTCCCGGCTTGCCTTGCCGGACTGAAGCGCCGTAAAGGCGAATTCATATTGGTAGATCTCGTTCGGCAGATGCTCCCGCTGCAAAGCCTCCGGCTGATTGGTCTCCTTATAAGAGAGGCCGAAGAATTGGAAGCCGTCCGTGGAATAGCCTTCCGCCTTCGTCAGCGATCCCTGCTGGAGATAAGGGAATCGACCGCCTTGGGGCTGATTCTGCCGAGAGCATACGACAAATCCGAGCTCGTCGTCCTCGTAGACCGAATGGTCGATGTACTGGGACACGTAAGCTTCGTTCGTGCGGACCGCGCCCGGATCGGCAAGGCCGATATCCTGCGTATAGATAACGTCGGCCGCCGCTTCGCTGCCCGACATCCGAACCTCCCAGAACCACATCCCCTGTTCCGCCAGGGAGAATCGGACCTCATAGGAGATCGCCTTTTTCATCTCGGCGACGGGCGCGATCTCCCCTTTCCAGACCAATCGATCGCCGAAGCGGCCAAATCGGCTTGCCGAACGAATGCCCAGCAGCGGATAGGAGCGAATGCCTTCCTTCAGAAATAACCTGATATATAGATTGCCAAGAGCGCCGTCAAGCGGATTGCTCATGAGCTGGTTGATCATCGTCGTGCCGCCAACCGCTTCATACAGCTCGCCGCTGTTCAGGAAGGCAAACCTCAAATCGCCCTTCCGCAGCGTAAGTTTCGACTCGGGTGCCATAGTCAATGTTGTCATGGTATTCTCACTTCCTAATCTATTGCTGCCTAACCGATTCCCTCTCGATTAACTCGACCCTTAATTTATAAGAAAGGTTCACTTCCTCGCCGTTCAGCATCTGGAACAGCAGATGCCCGGCTAGGGAACCCGATTCATGCATCGGTTGACGGATTGTCGTCAGCTTCGGGTTCAAGTACTCCGCCAATTGAATATCGTCGAATCCGATGACGGAGACGTCGTCCGGCACGGTCAACGCGCCCTCTTCCATCGCCTTGATGCCCCCGATCGCCATCTCGTCGTTGCCATAGAAGACAGCCGAGGGAAGCTCCCCTTGCATCATCATCATCTTCGTGGCCTTATAGCCGCCGTCGCGCGTAAAATTGCCGCTAAGCTTCCACTTCGACTTCTCTTCGAGTCCGGCTTCCTTCATTGCCAGCTGATAACCTCGATAACGAAGCGCGTTATCGAAGGAATTGGACGGGCCGCTGATATAAGCGATCGAGCGATGACCCTTGTCGATCAGGTAGCGCGTAGCCGTATAGCCGCCCATCTCGCCGTCGACGATGACGCTGATCAAGCCTTCCCCGGAAGTCATCCGATCCATGACGACGATAGGGAAGCCCGAATTCGCGGAGGTAAAAAGAATCTCGTCCGTGATATTGTGAGCGAGAACGATAGCGCCATCCACTCTCTTCTCGCGCAGAAATTTAACCGCCGTGGAGTTCTTGCCGCCTAGCGAACTGCACGCGATCAGGTCGTAGCCATGAGAGAGCGCGACGTCCTGCACGCTGCGGATCAATTCCGAATAGAAAGGACCAGACAAGTCCGTCAAGATCAAGGCGATGGTATTCGTGCGGCTGCGTTTTAAATCCATGGCGAAGCCATTCTTGCTGTAATTGAGTTGCCTGGCTGCCTCAAGGACTTTCTCCTTTGTCTTAGGGCTGACTTTACTGTCTCCGTTCAATGCATAAGAAGCAGTCGATAGAGCAACTCCGGCCAACTTTGCCACGTCTTTAATCGTAGCCATCCAAGCCTCAATCCTTTCCAAACCGTTACTTTGCTACTACTTTTCTACTATATCTATTTCATCCCGGAGATGGTATATCCTTCTATGATGTGCTTCTGGAAGAAGGCGAAAATGATGATGATAGGAACGACCATGAACGCCGCGCCCGCCATCTGCAGGCCGAACTCCGAAGAATATTGGCCTTTAAGCAAGGACAGCCCTACCGAAAGGGTGTACAGCTTCTCGTCGTTGGCGACGATGAGCGGCCACAAGAAGCTGTTCCATGCGGCGATGAAGGTCAGAATTCCTTGTACGGCAAGCACCGGCTTGACGATCGGCAGGATCAGAATGAAGAAGATCTTCAATTCGCCCGCTCCGTCGAGACGAATCGCCTCGATCAAGTCCGTCGGAATCGTCTGCATGAACTGCCTGAACAGGAAGATTCCGAACGCTCCGACCAGGCCGGGCAGCACGACTCCCGCCATCGTGTTCACGAGATGAAGCTTGTTCACGATCAGATAAGTTGGGATCATCGTGACTTGGCTCGGGATCATCATCGTCGCCAGGATGAGCAAGAAGAACTTGTTTTTCCCCGGAAACTCGAACTTGGCGAACGCGTATCCGGCGATTGCATTCAGGAGCAAGCCGACGAACGACCAGACTACGATCCACAGGGTGTTTTTCAAATAAACCAGAAAGTCCATCTTGACGAACAAATCCGTGTAATTCTTGAAAGTAGGGTGATTCGGAATGATCGTCGGCGGTATGATCGTAAACTCGTTCTCGGGCTTAAACGAAGAGCCGATCATCCATATAAAAGGAACCATCATGAGAATCCCGCCAATCACCAACAAGGCGATCATGATGCTTTTCTCCACTTTCTTTAACGCCATGCTTTGTCCCTCCTCGACCGGTCCGCCCTCCGATTCCTCCATCGGAGATGCCTCTTAATATTCGACTTCCTTCTTGCGCACCGCGAACTGAACGATCGTCGCTATGATGATGATAATGAACAGAACGAACGAGCCTGACGCGGCATAGCCGAAGTTGTTAAGCTGGAAGCCGTTGTTGTAGATGAAGAGAGCCATGGACATCGTGGCGTTCAGCGGGCCGCCCTTGGTCATGACGAACGGTTCTTCGAAGAATTGAATCCAGCCGATCAGTGTCGTAATCGTGACGAAGAAGGTCGCGAAGCCGAGCAGCGGAACCGTAATGTAACGGAGCTTCTTCCAGCCGGTAGCGCCGTCGAGCTCGGCGGCTTCGTAATAATCGCGCGGAATGCCTTGAAGCGCCGCCAGGAAAATGATCATGTTCAAGCCGAGAGCCTTCCAGAGCGCGAGAAGGATTAAGCTCACCTTGGCAAGCGAAGGATCCAGCAGCCATTGCTGCTCCGGAATGCCGAACCAGGAGAGCACATAGTTGAAGAGCCCGTAGTTGCTGTTGTACAGATAGCCCCACACCACGGCCACGGCCACGATATTGGTGATGGACGGCAAGTAATAAACGAGGCGGAAGGTCTTAAACAGCCAGCCCGTTCCATAGTTGAGCAGCAGCGCGATCGCCATCGACAGAATCACGACAAGCGGAACCCCGATGACGACGTAAATGGCCGTGTTATAGATGGACTTCAGGAACACGGGATCCTTGAACAGGTCGATGTAATTGGAGAATCCGACCCCTTTGATATGCGAATAGTCGGCCAGTCCGATCAGGTCCATATCCGTGAAGCTGATGATCAACGCCACGATGATAGGCACGACCGAAAATACCGTAAGCAGGATGATGACCGGAGCGATAAACATATAAGGGTATTTGTACTTGCTCCAGCCTCTCGCGAGCTCCTTCATCCTTCCTCCTCCTCTCAGATAACCCACTCCCTTCCATGCGGGCGACTATAGACAGATAGCCGGGACTCTCGCTGAAGTAGAGTCCCGGCATCGGCAATCGCGACGGAAAGAATGACGAATTACTTGCTTAGAATTCCCGCAATCTTGCCGTTCAGCTTATCCATCTCTGATTGCACGTCGGCTCCGCCGATCGTGATCTGTTCGAAGGAAGCAACCGACGCTTGAGATACTTCTTCCCATTCGGCGATCATCGGAGTCGGAACGGCCACTTTGAGCTGTTCGCCGAACGCGCTGATCAACGGATCGGAAGTGAAGCGAGAGTCGTTCCAAGCTTCCTTCAGGGCCGGCAAGGAGTTGGAAGTCTCATAATACTTCAGTTGGGCGTCCATGCCGCTCATGAAGGAGATGAACTTCGCCGCTTCTTCCGGATGCTTGCTGTACTTGAAGATCGACAGGTCGGAACCGCCCATAAGCGACTTGTTGTTCTTGTTGGCAGGAAGCGTCTTGATCGTCCACTTGCCCTCGATCTCCGGATCCTTCTCCTTCACGCCTTGAATCATCCAAGGACCGCTGATGAACATAGGAAGCGTGCCGTCCTTGAAGGCTGCGAATGTGTCCAGCTCGGAACCGACCGGAACCAGCTTTTCTTTGTAGAAGCTGTTCAGGTAATTCATCGCTTCCACGTATTCCGGCTTGTTGAACAGAGGCTGACGGTTGCTGTCGATGATGTCGCTGCCGGCTTGCCAAGCGAACATGGACAGATAGTTCTGGTCCTTGGCATCGATGTTCACGGCATAATGGCCCTTGCCGCCCTTGGCGACTAGCTTCTCAGCCGCATCCTTAAGCTCATCCCAAGTCTTCGGTCCTTCCGGATAGCCGACGTCAGCCAGCAGATCGGAGCGATAGAACAGGGCGCGGGTCTCTACGTACCAAGGAATGCCGACCGTAACTCCGTTGAATTGCGTCGTTTGAATCGCGCCATCGAAGAAATTGTCCGCCTTGAGAGCCGGATCCTTCTCGATGTAAGGCGCCAGGTCCAGCAATGCGCCCGCTTCGGCGAATTCCGGAATCCAGGTCGTACCCATCTGAATGACGTCCGGACCTTCCTTGGAAGCGACCGCCGTCAGCAATTTATCGTGAGCGGCATCCCACGGAATCGCTTGAACGTCAACCTTCACGCCCGGGTTCTTCTCCTCGTACATCTTCGCGATCGGTTCGACCGAATCGGAAGTTCCCATGAACCATACCTTCAGGGTAGTCGAGCCGCCGCCGCTCGTGCCGCTCGAGGCGCTGGCCGTGCCGGAGGCGCCGGAATCGCCGGAAGCGCCCGCGTTGGAGTTGTTCGAGTCGTTCGAGCCGCAGCCTGCCAACAGCGAGATCGAGAGCAGTGCAGCCACCGTGATGATTCCTTTTTTCTTCATTTGTACCTTCACCCCGTCTTTAGTGTGAGCGAAACCTTGTAAATCCAAAATGACAACCCTTTCATCGAAACGTTTCGATTTTTTTCGAAAAAAAAGGGTACCTTCTTACTACGTAAAACTAACCTTTTTTATGGGAAAATCCATGATTTTCCGCATAAAATCAAGCTTATGAATCCAAAATAACTCAATAACGTTCTGAAGCAGAGATAAGCTGATCCTAACCTATTCGATTTTGGAAGCGCTTATATCGAAACGTTTCAATGAGCCCATTATAAACCCATGCGGAGGCGATTTCAAGGGTGTTTTTGCTAAACTCTTCTGGTTTATTTTCTGCCTCGGAAACGGCGCTTTGAGTGGATTAAACGGCTAACGAAACCCTTCGCGCTCGCTTGATGGCCCCCTGCGCATAAAGAAAGACGGCCCGAGAACCATCTCGAAACCGTCTTCTATGCGGCTTAACTCACCGTCTCAACACGGCGACTACCGGGTAATGATCGGATGGATAACGTCCTTCGTACTTGTTCCGGTCGATCGCGATCCGTTCGACATGAACATCGGAGGTGACGAAAATATAGTCAATGGGCTCCCCCTCCGTGCCGCCCGCGAAATCATGGAACGTCCGGCCGATCTCTGCGGTTCCAGCGCCTAGAGCGGAATAGCAGTTGCGGTAACCATCGGTCCCAAGGCCGCGAACGACCGAGTGCTTCGGAGTCACGTTGAAATCGCCCGTCAGCACGACCGGCAATCCCGTCTTCTCCCTCATGGCGCCGATTCGGCTCTTGACCAGCTCCATGCCGTTCGCCTGGGCTTCCTCGCTGATGTGATCCAGATGGGTGTTGAACACCGCAAGCTCGAATGCCTCCTCCTTCAACGACCGAAGCCTCGCCCACGTGCACATGCGGGGATAATCCGCCTTCCAGCCGAGAACGCCCAGCCGTTCCGGCGTCTCCGACAGGCCGAAGCTTCCCTGCTCGACGACCTTCCACTTGCCCTTCTTGCAGAAGATCGCGCAGTGCTCGTCGTCCCGCCCGCCTCTTCTGCCTTCTCCGATCCAGCCGTACTCTTCCAGCAGCGGCTCCAGATCCCGAAGCATGGAATAAAGCCCTTCCTGAATGCAGACCATATCCGGGTCGTGCTGCCGGATCGCGGCCGCAACGGCAGCCGGACGATAAGGCCATGCGTTGCGGCCGTCCGAATCCACGTTCACTCTAAGATTGAATGTCATGACCGTCCATCTCATGCTGCATCCCTCATCCCGCTGATTCTAGGGGAGTCGTCGACACCCCTTGGATGACCGCATTATAGCACATCGGCAGCGGGTTCGGCTTCTGTTGCGGCTCCGGGCTTTCTCGCTTTGAATAGCGCCAATCCGCCGATCAGCAGAATCGCTCCGGCCGCCTTCAACAAAGTGAACGGAACCTTCTCGAGCCCGAACCAGCCCAGCGAATCCATCCATAGAGCGCTGAGCAGCTGGGAAGCCATGATAAGCGAAACGGCATAACCCGGGCCAAGCAGCTTGACGCTTCGCACGTTGCAGATGACCACTCCGATGCCGAGCAACCCGCTGAACCAGAACCAAGTCTCCATCGAGCCCCACGACAGAAAAGCAGTTCCCTCCATCAGCAATCCCATAGCGAGGGAAGCGAGAAATCCCATTCCTAACACCAACGCCGACGTGCTCCCGGGGCTGGCCGCCTCGTTCACTCGATTGTTGAACATCGTTTGCACGCTGATCAGAGCGCCTGCTGCCAGCGCCATGGCCATTCCCGCCATCATGAGCCTTCTCTCCCTTCCCTTTCGTAAATGTTGCCGCCGGCCATTGCCGTTAAGCCGGTCCTATCCTTCACGATGAGCGTTCCGTGCCTGCGCTCGACGAGCCCGGAGGCCGCGAAGCCTTGAATGACCCGATTCAGATGACGATAGCTCGTGCCGATCAGGCCCGCGATGTCCTTCATGTCCGTCAGGCTGATTCGGTCTGCCGCCCCCGCTTCTTCGTCCGAGGAGACGGACAGAAGGTAGCTGGCGAACCGGACCTCGACCGGATGCAGCAGATGGGAGCTGAGCGCAATCGACTTGGTATAGAATTTTCGGCTGACCTGATCGAGCAGGAACTGCAGCAGCGGAACCTCTCCGTTAAACGGACGGAGCCTCTGCTTATGGATGCCGATCGCCTCGACCGGGGTTACCGCGGTGACGGTGTTCAAATTCTCCCCCTCCTGCAGGTATTCGATCTCTCCGATGAGCCCGAGCGGAGTCGTAAAGTTCACCAGAAGCGTCCTGCCCTCGGCCGAAGTCGTATAGATCCGCACCTTCCCGTGCACGATCAGGAACACCTGCTGGGGTTCTTCCCCCTGGCGGCAAAGAGCTTCATCCGGTTCGAAACGGTAAAGCGTCAAGTGCTTGCGCAGCTCCGGCGGAAATACCTTCTCCAGCTCGAATTGGCGGAGATAGCCCTCCAGACGTTCCTTATCCTCAAGTTGTCTCACAACGATTCCTCCATTGGGATAACCCCTGTCCTTAGTCGGATCAGAGCGTCAAGAACACGATACCGAGCATCATGCAGCCGAACCCGACCCATTGCGAAGGCGCGTAACGAACTCGTTTCTTGCCGAACCCGCCTGCCCTCTCTATGAGCAAGGTAACGGCGATTTGGGAGATCAGCACGGCGGCCACGGTCAGAGCCGCGCCGTTATGGTGAATGGCCGTAATGTTGCTGAAAATAATGAAAGCGGCGAAGCCCCCACCCAGCAGGTAAACCGGTTTTACCCGCTTCAGGTTTCGCCAAGTACGGTCGCGCGCAGCCAACGCCAGCACGAGAGCGGCAACGAAGCCGACGCCCTGGGTTAGCGTTGCCGCCTGCCAAGTCCCGATGCTTCCGCCGATCGCCGCGTTGGCCGTTCCTTGCAGCGTGAGGAAGATCCCGCCCAGACAAGCCAATAATACGCCCCTCATCGTTATTCTCCTCCTTGCCCCTCTTCATATCCTTATTTAACAACGAGAAGGCACCACCGGAAAGGACATATGTCCTCGACTTTCGCCCGCCTGAAGAGAATCGCCGCAGGAGAATAAAGAAGCCGCAGTCCGGAGACTGCGGCCATGCTCGTTGAACCAAGAATATAGGATCGTGCGGCAAGCGGGCGCCGCCGGCTTACTCCGTCGTCAATAGATTGCCGCAGAACTCGCATTCGGCCGTCTCGCCGCGATAGAGCGCGGTGCTCGAGCCGCATCCTCGGCAGACGACCGTTCGCTTGACGGGAGGACCATCGTCCTCTTCGTCCTGATCTTCTTCGTACTCCTCCGCTTCGCCTTCTTCATAGACCTCTTCTTGTCGGCCCGTCTCTTCCTCTTCCAGAGCGTCGATAGCCGCTTGGAAGCCGTCCCCGGTCAGCGCTTGAAGGGCAAGCAGGTAACGCATATCCTGTTCGACGTTCCGGTAGCTGATTCCCGTCATGGCGGAGATTTGATTGTAATCCTGGATGCCCTGCTCTTCCATCAAATGTCGATAAAGCCGGTAGCGTTCGTCCATCTTCTTCCGCCTGCCGCTCGAAAGTCCCGCGAAGATGAAGATCGGGATGAGCATGACGACGGCGAAGAGAATGAGAACCGTCCAGATCTCCCCGTTCGTCAGCGCCGTGTCCGTATCATCCATCTTAAAGACGATATAGAAGAGAACGGAATAGGCGAGCCAGAACCAGACGAGCGAGGAGGAGATGACCCCGTAGTCCTTGGACCGCATGTGGTTGACGTTCGCGTGCGCCATAAAGCGAATAATCAGAAGCAGGATAGCAAGCGGGAAAAATAAGATCGCGGCCCAGATGATGACGCCGTCGCTGATTTTGGGTTTGTTGATTTCCATCGTGTCTGTTCGTCCTTTCTTCAGGTGCCTTCTTCTTGCCGGGCCGCGTTCATCCTATAGAGAACCAAGAGGCCCATCAGGAAGGCCGCGATTCCGAGAGCGATGAACTGCAGAAGGCCGTAAAGGAAGGTCGGGATATCCAAGACCCAAGAGAATACGACGGCCAGCGCGAGCGCGACAAGGAGATAGAGCAAAGCTGCGGTTCCCATTCCCATATAGGAGGGAATCAACCTTCTCGAGCCCGGCAGAGACAATTGGTAATGCACGGCGGTGCCGTACAGGAACGTCTCGCCGATCGTCAGAGCCAGCGTCGTGATCCAGATGTGGCCGGCTCGGCTGCCCGGAACGTCAACCAGCACCAGGAAAGCGACGGTAACGAGCAGCGCCACAACGTACAAGAACGTCAGGATGATCACGGCTAAGCGACCGGAGCTCCCGGAGTTCCTCCCTTGCGGGTTATGCAAAGCGTTTGACATCGTCTCCTGCCCCTTTATTCGTTCAATTTAGTGCCGCATTCGAGACAGAACTTCTGTCCCGGCTTCACTTCATGCTTGCAGTTCGGGCACATCGGGCGGAGATTCGTTCCGCATTCCGGGCAGAACTTGCTCGCCGGGTCGACGGCGGATCCGCAATTGCCGCAGGTCGACTCGCGCAGAGCGCGGCCGCACTTGACGCAAGCGTCGGCATCCGGCTCGTTGTCCGCGCCGCAAGTCGGGCAGGGATGATGCGGGTCCCCGCAGTGCGGGCAGAACTTCGCCGTTTCGGGGAATTCCAGCCCGCACTTGTTGCACGCCGCCATTGCCGGCGCCGCCTTCGCCGGGGACGCGGAAGCCTGAAGGCCGCGGCCGCAGGCGAAGCAGAACTGGGCTTCCTGCCCGTTCAAGGTCTGGCAATTCGGACAAACCTTGTTAGGCGCGGACCCGACGGTTAATTGGTTGGTCAGGCCCGACATCTGTTGGCCGAACGAGCCGCCGAGACCGACGCCCATTCCGAGGCCGAGTCCTGCGCCCATCACATTGGCGCTGGCGCTGCCTTCGTTCTTGGCCGCTCCTTCCAGCGTATCGAAGGTCCGCTGCTGCTGGTACGTGTAGCCGATGATGTCCATCTCCGCTTTTTTCGCGAGGGCGTCCTTCAGCTTGAGCGTCGCCGGGTCATCGTCCGGGATATTGATCGAATCGATGAAGAAGTTCGTCATCCGAATGCCGAATTCTTGGAAGATCGGCATGACCCGTTCCTCGATGTGCTTCGAGATCTCCGACAGGTAAGCGGAGACTTCCAGCAGGCTGATCTTCTTCAGCACGAGATACGAAGAGATCATCTCCTTGATGTTCATCATGAGCAGCCCGCGGAAGTATCGAACCATTGCGTCCTTGTCGAACACCGCCACCGTACCCACGAGCCGGGTCAGGAACTGGCGAGTGTCTTCGATGACGATCCCGAACTGCCCGAACGAGCGAATGTTGACGAACAGCTGATACTTCGGGTCCTGCAGCTGGATCGGGACTGCCGTTCCCCACTTCACGTCGAGAGAATAGGCCTTATTGACGAACCAGACTTCCGCGGTGAAGGGAGAGCGCCCCCCGAAGGGCAGATTGACGATATTCTGCAGCAGCGGGATGTTCGCCGTGCTTAGCGTATGGCGGCCCGGACCGAACAGGTCGAGAGCCTTGCCGCTCTTGAAGAGAATGGCCTCCTGCGATTCATTGACGATCAGCTGCGTCCAGGTGCCCAGCTCCTGATTGGGGTATTTCCATGCGTATACGCCTTCCGGTCCATCGAATTTGACGACCTCTATGATGGCCATGCCTGCACCCTCCTGAATCCCTGGGGAAGTAGTACTCCGTGCCTATTTCATTCCAGCTTTCGACTTCTAGTAGTCTTAATTCTACATTTAATAGATTTTTCCTCTCCTGTGAAGGGAAGCAAATAAAAAGAGGCATTCCCTGGAGATTCGCTCCAGCAAATGCCTCTTGTTCAATTACCCGCGACCGTTCGCGGCAGCTATGCTTATTCGTTCGCCGCTCAGTCCCCGATCGGGAACCAGCCCGGCACGTGAACGATCTTATCCCAGAGCGGTCCGGGTACCTTCAGTCGCTCGCGTCCCCGCGGGTCGAGCTTCGTCTCGAGCTCCTCCTGCCTGCCCGCTGCCACCTTCTTCGCCCAGTCCGGGTCGATGATCATCTCGCGCCCGATCGCGACGAGCGGAGTCCCCGTGGCGAGCGACTCGACGGCGTCTTCGGGCGTCCGGACCGAACCGACGCCGATCACGGGAACGAGATGGCCCACGCGCTTCTGGATCCATTCCAGCCGGGTAAGGCTCTCGTCCGCCCCCCGTCTCGGACGGGACCGGAAATCGAAAAGCGAGACGTGCAGGTAATCCAGCTCCTTCTGCGCCAGGGCATCGACCAGACGGAACGTCTCTTCCATCGTGATGCCGGGATTCGACGCCTCCTCCGGCGAGAACCGATATCCGACGAGGAAGGGGCGATCCGCCCGTTCGCGGGCGACCCGCTTCACCTCGTCGACGACGGCGAGCGGGAAGCGGAGCCGCTTCTCCAAGCTGCCGCCCCAACGGTCCTCGCGCCGGTTCGAATGCGGGGAGAAGAATTGCTGAAGCAGATACCCGTTCGCGCCGTGGATCTCGACGCCGTCATACCCGGCTTCGATCGCCCGGCGGGTCATCTCACCGAAGTCCCGGATGATCGATTCGATCTCCGCATCGGCCAATTCGCGGGGAACGACATCCGGATTCTGGTCGGAAGGAATGGAGCTCGCGCTAACCACATCCCCTTGCGGAACGAGTCCCGGCTTGCACTCCCGTCCGCCGTGGAAGATCTGAAGGATGACCTTCGATCCGCGCTCCTTGATCGAGCTCGCCAACCGGCTTAAGCTTGGAATCATCTCGTCCCGGTCTGCGGCGAACTCGCCGGGGAACCCCTTGCCATTAGGCGTGCCGTACGTGCAAGCCGTCACGATCATACCCACGCCGCCCTCCGCCCGGCGAGCGTAAAAGTCTACTTCCTCGTCCGATACCGTGCCGTCGGCATGGGCAGAGTAATTCGTCATGGGAGCCATGACGAGACGATTCTTCACTTCGACGCCGCTGCGGAAGCGGAAGGGTTCGAACAACGGCTGGTATTCCGTTCTCATGAATGGAATCTCTCCTTTTCGCTTTAACTGTAACAATTATAATTACTGTTGTTTTTATTGTCACAGAATAAGGCTTCGATGTCAACAGACTGGACAGTCCGCGCAAAAACTTTCTTGGCCCTTTTCTTTGCTCCTGTCTTCGCTCCTGTCTTTGCCTCTTCCATTAACCTTTCCGCATTAGGGCCCGCGGTATCCGGCCATGCCCCTAAACAATCAGCTTCTGGATATTTTTTGCATAAACCCCTTACGGCCCCGCTTATCGTCTGCTATAATAAAATACCAATCGGTATCTTTTTCTAAAGGGGGAGTCCGTCATGCGCTTAGAGCAGGCTTTGCATGAGGCCAAAGAACGTTTCAAATCCAGAGTCCCGGAGGACGCACAGGAAGGGATCTTCCGTTTAATCCGCGAGCAGCGGGGTGCAGGCGCGATCTATGGGTTGAAGGAGGGGCAGCGCGCCGTCGATTTTACCCTGAACAACGCGGAGGGCAGTCCGGTCAACCTCTTCGAGCAGCTTGCCCATGGACCTGTCGTCCTGACCTTCTACCGCGGAGAATGGTGCCCCTTCTGCAATTTGCAGCTGCGCGCCTATCAGAACATCCTTGCGGAGATCGAGGCGCTGGGCGGCAGGCTGATCGCCGTCAGTCCGCAGACTCCCGACCGCGCGCTTTCCCAACAAGAGAGAGAAGAGCTTCGCTTCGACGTGCTCAGCGATTCGGAGGGCAAGGCAGCCGAGTCCTATCGTTTGTTATTCGAAGTGCCGCCGTACCTAAGAGAGCTCATGACGACGAGAATGAAGCTGGATTTGGCCGACTATAACGAAGGAAGCCGTTGGATCTTGCCGGTTCCCGCAACCTTCGTCATCGATCCCTCCGGAGTCATCCGCTTGGCTAGCGTCAATCCGGACTTCATGGAACGCTTGGAGCCGCGCGTCCTTCTAGACGAGTTGACTAAGATTGCGGGAAGGTGATCGCTTCAGGACGATGAGGCAAAGAACAAATCCTTGCGGAATCGAATTGGCCGCATTCGTTCGAATGGACTCCATGCCCGGTTATAGTTCTTTCCCGAACCGTCAATAGTGATAACAACATAGCCTTGATAAGGAGACCCACCGCGTGCATCCCTATCTGGAGATCCCCATCCGAACGATTGCCGCTTTCGTCCTCATGTTGATTACATCGAGAATGCTCGGCAAGCAGACGATCTCGAACATGACGTTTCACGACTTCGTCAGCGGCATCACGCTTGGCGCCATCTCCGCGAACCTGGCGTTTAACGTCACCATTAGTCCCTGGTTTCCGATCGTTTCCCTGCTGGTTTTCTTTCTTATCTCCTACTTCGTCTCCTGGCTCGCGATCGAGAGTCGAACCGGGAACAGGTGGGTCTCCGGCACCCCGACCGTCGTGATCGAGAACGGCAAGATTCTCGAGGACAACATGAGGCAAATCCGCTACACGATGGATTCCCTGGCGCAAGCCTTGCGGGAGAAGGATATTTTCAACATGGAAGAAGTGGAATATGCCTGTCTCGAGGATCATGGGAAGCTGTCGGTCAAGAGGAAAAGCGAGTACGAGTGGGTCACGCGCCGGGATCTGAGGATCCATTCGGAAGCGGTGAAGTCGTTTCCCGTCGAGCTGATTCTGAACGGCCGAATCCTCGAAGACAATCTTGTCGGCAACGGATTGACCGCCGAATGGCTAGAAGGAGAGTTGGCGCAGCGCGGCAAGACGGTTATCGACGTCTTCTATGCGGTTAGAGGGACTCAGGATAACTTATACTTTGATTATTACCAAGACCACATCAACGATCCGATTGATTCTTGAAGGAGACCCGGCTCCATCGCGGATGATCCGGAACCGGACGGCTCCGATCGAGCCGGTTGCCGAGCAGCTCGCTCGTAGTTGGGCCGCTGCCGGCTTGCTCTCCTGCGGATATATATGAAAAAGCGAATAGATTTTCTCCCAAACCGTCATTTCCTGCGATTGTATTCGAATTTTCATATACAAAACGCGTTTTCTCCCCGTCCAGGGTGAATTGGATATGATTTTTCAGATATAACATCCGAATGACGAGGGATCGCGTCATTTATATTCGAAAAATCGAATACATCCTCTCGCCTCCAAAAAGAAGGCCAACGCCCTTCGCGGCAACAGAGGAGAGGAGAGAAAATTACGTTCTTTCGTCATCGAATTCTACCGAAACTTCGACAATAGCGTTCTAACTTAACGGCCGGTCTCCGCGCGATACCAGGCCAGCGCTTCCCTCTCCAGCTCCTTGACGAAGGCATCCTTGCCGTCCATGTACGCTTCCATATCGGTCGGATGCCGCTCGGCGAGACTTGCTTTAAGCGCCCCGTAGTCACTGGCTGCCTCGGGATGGGTCCGAAGGTAATCGCGGACGGCCAGGTGCCGGTCGATATCCGCGCGATTATCCTCTTGGAAAACATGAACGTGATGCGTTCGCCGATCCCCGCCCTTGCGGAAGTACCTTCTCCCGCTTATCCCGAATTCCCCCATGCACTCGTAGCCGAGAGCCTCCATCTGTTCGTTGAACCGGTCCACCCTCTCGATGTTCCGCACGACGGGCAGGATATCGATGATCGGCTTGGCCCGCAGGCCGGGCACGGAGGTGCTGCCGAAGTGATGGATGGCGAGCAGTTCCTCTCCGAGAACATCGCGAATCCGCTTAGCTTCTTCCTCGTACATCGTCTCCCAAAGCTGGTCGTAATCCGTTACGATAATAAGCCTCATTTCGCCGCTCCTTTTCCTATGGGGATCGATTCCTTACCTGCAGGTTCCTATATAACCTCAAAGTGCGTACTTCTCAAGCAGCCTCCGACTTCCCATAATTGGGTTCACTAAGGAGAGGAGTGACTGGCATGAGTCTGGAAAAGAACAACGAGCGTCAAACGGCGCTGGTCGTCGGAGCCAATGGGGTGATCGGACGCAACCTGATCGATTATCTGCTGACGATCCCCGATTGGGAGATCGTCGGCGTGTCGCGGCGAGAAGGAGTTCATGCCGGGCGAGTCCGCCACGTCTCCGCCGATCTGCTGGACGAAGCCGATACGAGAGAGAAGCTAAGCGGACTGACGGACATCACCCATATTTTCTACGCCGCTTATCAAGACCGCCCCACCTGGGCCGAGCTCGTCCAGCCTAACTTAGCAATGCTTGCGAATGTCGTCAACGCGATCGAACCGATAGCCCCCGGCCTGAAGCACATCAGCCTCATGCAAGGCTACAAGGTCTACGGCGCCCATCTGGGGCCGTTCAAGACCCCGGCCCGCGAGACAGACGCGCATCACATGCCGCCCGAGTTCAACATCGATCAACAGCAATTCCTCGAGCGGAGGCAGCCGGGGAGCTCTTGGACTTGGTCGGCGCTTCGGCCTTCGGTCGTATGCGGGTTCGCCCTCGGCAACCCGATGAACCTGGCGATGGTGATCGCGATCTACGCGTCGATCTCCAAGGAGCTCGGCATCCCCCTGCGATTCCCCGGCAAGCCGGGAGCTTACCGCAGCCTGCTGGAGATGACGGACGCCGGCCTGCTCGCCCGCGCGACCGTCTGGGCCGCGACGGAGGAGAAGTGCGCGAATCAAGCGTTCAACATCGCGAATGGCGACTTGTTCCGCTGGGATGAACTCTGGCCTAAGATTGCGGCCTTCTTCGGACTGGATGCGGCGCCGCCGCTGCAGATGAGCCTCGAGACGGTCATGGCGGACAAGAACCCGCTGTGGAACGAGATGGTCAAGAAGCACGGGCTCGCGGACAACAGCTACGAGGACGTCTCCTCCTGGCGCTTCGGAGACTTTGTCTTCTCGTGGGATTACGACTTCTTCGCGGACGGAACCAAGGCGCGCCGCCTCGGCTTCCGCGAGTTCGTCGACACCGAGGAGATGTTCATGGGCATCTTCCAAGATCTCCGCGATCGCCGAATCATTCCATAAGCGCAAAGCAAGAAACCGGATTCCGAGAATCAGGATCCGGTTTCTTGTCTATTCCTCCGTTCCGGTCGGCCCGTTAAGGATCGGGGACGTGTCTCCATACACCCGTTCTACGTACGCCTCGCCCCAGCGGCACAGAGAATGAAGAATCTCCTTCAAGCTGCGCCCGAAATCCGTCAGCTCATACTCGACCTTGGGCGGAATCTGGTTGTAGGCGGTCCGGTTCACGATTCCGTCTTTTACGAGCTCCCCCAACTGCTGGGTCAGCACTTTCTGCGTGATGGAGGGGATAAGGCTCATCAATTCGCCGTTGCGCTTCTTCCCGAATGTCAGGTGGAACAGAATGATCGGCTTCCACTTGCCTCCGATCACCTCTAGCGCGGCTTCCACCGCCGTGTTGTAGGTTCTGCCCGCGTTCATGAAGCCTCGTCTCCTTCCCCTTCGGACCGTTCACCTCCATTATACGTACCGCATCGACTATTCTCCATGCCCTGTATATCGTTAGGCTTCAGGACTGGCGACGGGAGAACGTGCCTCCGCTGCCGCCGACCTCCGACTCTTGCCCTTCGCGAACAGCGCCACCGTCAGGAGCGCGACCGTAAGCATGGCCGTGAAGACAAACAAGGCGGGCACGAGATGATGGCCGAAGTCGTCCGGAGTCGCGATGGCTCCGCCGCGGGCGAAGACGAGACCGCCGATCGCCACGCCGAACACTCCGCCAAGCTCGCGGGCGGCGTTGCTCATTCCGCTCGCTTCGCCTGCCGCTTCTTCCGATACGGAGCTCAGCAGGCCGTGGGAGAGCGGGGTGAAGCTGAAGCCCATGCCCGCCCCGGCCGCCATCATCATCGGCACGATATAGCCGAACGGGAACACTGCGCCTTGACCGAGGATAACCAGCGCGAAGCCGACCATCGCGGCGATCTGCAGGAAGATGCCCAGCAGGAGCATGTTCTTGGAGCCGAAACGCCCGATCAGCAAGCCGGCGAGAGGCGCGCAAACCATCGTGCACGACGTCCACACCATCTCGCGAGCCCCTGCTCCCAAGGCGGAATAGCCTTGCGCTTGCTGCAGGAACAAGGTCAGCAAGAAGATCGCCCCGAAGATGCCGGCATTCAACCAGAAGCCCGCCATCATATAGGCGCTGTAATTGCCGCTGCGGAAGTTGGCCAGGTTGATGAACGGCTGCTTCCGGCCCCTCTCCCACCCGAGGAAGGCGAGAAGCAACAGAGCCCCTCCCGCGATCGGTCCCCAGACGGGGAACGTTCCCCAGCCTTCGTCGTTGCCGCGAACGAGCCCGAACACGACTCCGAACAGGCCGGCTCCGAGCAATAGAATGCCGAGCGGATCAAACGGTTTGCTAACCCCTCTCGATTCTTCCAGCCATCGAAGGCCGAAGAGGATCGCCAGAACGCCGATCGGCACGTTGATCCAGAAGATCGTCTCCCAAGGCGCGCCTTTGATAATCGCGCCCCCGACCAGAGGCCCGATCGACAGGCCGAGGCCGGAGATGCCGGACCAGATGCCGATCGCGGCCGCCCGCTTCTCCGGAGGGAACGCGGTATTTACGAGCGTTAAGCTGATCGGCAGAACCGCCGAAGCGCCGATTCCTTGAAGGGCGCGCGCCAATGTCAGCTGAATCGAACTGTCGCTTAGCGCCGACGCCAACGAGCCTAGCGTGAACAGAGCCACGCCCGCCAAGAAGACTTTCTTCCTCCCGAAGCGCTCGCCCAGCATGCTGAACGGAATCAGCAAGACGGCGAAGGCTAACGTATAGGCGTTCATGAACCATTGCATGTCGGACATCTTCGCGCCGAAGTCTTGCTGGATGGAAGGAAGAGCTACCCCGACGACCAAGTTATCCAGCATCGCCATGAACAGGACGATACAGGTGATGACCATCAGACGAACCCGATAAGCCGCCGAAACCATTTTCTCAACACACTCCTTGAGTATTTTTATTTATAGATAAATAAATTAATGCCCAAAAAAAGAGGTCTATCCTCGTTCCCGAATCGGGCAGACCGGCCTAACCGGCCTGCCCTCGGGTTTATTCCCGGTCGTCGCGGGGACCAAACATTCCAAGCTGCGGCAAGTCGAGAACTTCCGACATCGTGATGACCATCCCGCAGGCGATGAATTGGCTTGCCAGGATGTCCGCACGAGGAAGTCCGGCGTTCATGAAGCGCTGGGCGACCAGCTCGTGAATGGTTCCGAACTTCTCGCGCACGAACTGCCGAATCTCCGGCTCCGGGGTGGCGAACGACGACTGCATGCAGATCAGGATCTCGTCGCGATGGGACTCCATGAGCACGTTGAAGGCATGCCCCATCTCATGAGCCAGCTCCTGAGGCGGAGCTTCGACCGACCGGAACGCTTCGATGAGGCGGCCGACGGCGCGGTCTAGAACGGCCAGGTACAGCTCTTCCTTCGTCTTGAAGAAGTGGAACACGTACGGCTGCGTAACGCCGACCTCGGCGGCCACGAGCGCGGTGGTCGTCTTATAATAGCCATTCGTTGCGAATAGGGCGGCAGCTGCGTCCAGAATCTGATCTTTGCGATTCGGGGAAGCGAGCGGGTTGTTTTTCTGTCTGGCCATGGCTAACCTCATTTATTTATTTACCAATAAATTAATTTATTCCGGCGAAGATGTCAACCATTTTCCTCCATCCCCGCGAGAAAAATCAGTGCCTGAATTTCGGCTACGCCGATTGGCGAAACGAGCTATAATCAGTTTATCATTCCAAGGGTAAGGTGCCAAAAGATGGACGAGGAACGCAAAATGGAGTTTTATGCAGCGCTCATCGAGAAGAATTCGGATTACGAAGGCGTCTTCTACGTCGGAGTGAAGACGACCGGCGTGTTCTGCCGTCCGACTTGCCCGGCGAGAAAACCGAAGTTCGAGAACTGCGAGTTCTACGAGAACGCCCAGCAAGCGCTTCTGGCCTCCTTCCGGCCCTGCCGGCGCTGCCGGCCGTTGTCGCATCCGAATCAGGTATCCGACTTGGTCCGCATGCTCGTGGAAGCGGTGGAGAGCAATCCGGAGAAGCGTTGGAGGACCGCGGACTTTCGCGCCCTGTCGATCGACGAGTCCACGGCTCGACGCCAATTCAAGAAACGGTTCGGAATGACTTTTGTCGAATATGCTCGGGCTCGTCGCATGGGACTGGCTCTGAAGGGCATCCGATCGGGGGAGACGATTATCGATACTCAATTAGCATCCGGTTACGATTCCAGCAGCGGCTTCCGGGACGCCTTCTCGCGCATCATGGGCGCCCCTCCTACCCGGCTGGACGACAGCCGCATCCTTAAAGCGGCATGGCTGGATACCAAGCTTGGCCCTATGGTGGCCATTGCGGACGACAGCGAGCTCTATCTATTGGAATTCGTGGATCGGAGAGGGCTGGAACGCGAGATCGAACGGTTGAGGAAAAGGCAGAAGGCGGCGATCATTCCAGGAGAGACGGAGCCGATCCGGTCGATCGAACTGGAATTGGCCCAATACTTCGACGGTTCGCTGACCGAGTTCAAGACCCCGCTTCATCTTGTGGGCTCTTCCTTCCAACGGGGCGTATGGGAGGAATTGTGCCGGATTCCGTCCGGGGAGACCCGCTCTTACGCCGACATCGCGAACGCTTTGGGCCGTCCGACCGCTTACCGCGCGGTCGCTCAAGCGAATGGCGCCAACCAGTTGGCTCTCGTCATTCCGTGCCACCGCGTCATCAACTCGGACGGTTCGCTGTCCGGGTATGGCGGCGGAGTCGCCCGCAAGGAATGGCTGCTGAATCACGAGAAGCGGGGCTGAGAGCCGGTCTCCGCAGACGCTAAAGAAGCTGTCCCGCAGATCGACCGAAGTCGGTTCGCGAGACAGCTTTTTTGAATGGCCTTATTGACGCGATTCGTACGGTTCACCCGGGCTTGGCGTACTTGGGAATTTGCCGGGCGACTCTCTCCCCCAGCTCCGCGCACGCTTGGCTCAGGTAGCTTATGACGATGCCCTGCAGCTCGGGGGAAGCGTTGGCGAGGTCGGCGGCGAGGTTGTCGACCAGGTGCTCCTGATGCACGGGCGGAAGCGACAGATAGAATTGCCCCGCCTGGGAGAAATCGTCCTGCTTGGGGATATCGGAACGGACGAGCTGTCCCTCCACGTAGCGTCCTTCGCCGCTGGTCACGATCTCGGCCGGAGTCCAATGAGCCTGGTGGTTGATCGGAATGCGGCGGAATTCCGGTCCAAGGCGATGCCGCTGCGAATCCCAATAGATGTTGGCGCGTCCCTGCAACATTTTGTCGTCGGACAGCTCGGCCCCGTTCAATAGGTTGGACGGCGAGTAAGCCAGCTTCTCGACCTGTTCCTTGTAATTCTCGGGATTGCGGTCAAGCACCAGCTTGCCGACCGGCACGAGCGGATACTGCCGTTCGTCCCAGACCTTCGTGTCGTCCAACGGATCGAAGGGAAGCGACGCTTCGTCCTGAGGGTTCATGAGCTGAACGTAAAGCCCGTATTCGACGGTCTTGCCCTGCTGCAGGGTGTCGTAGAGATCCTTGCCCGCGTAATCCGGATTCTCGCACGCCAGCCGGGCCGCCTCCTGCCGATCGATCGCCTGTTCCCCGGCCAGCGGCACCCAACGATACTTCACGTAGGATCTCGCCCCTTGGGCGTTTCTCCAGACATAGGTGTTTACGCTATGCCCCGGAATATGGCGAAGGCTTTTCACCGTGCCCGCGTCGGAATAGAGCCTCACGACGAAGTGAGTCGCTTCCGGCGCCCGCGCGATGAAGCTCCAGAACCGGTCGGGATCGATCAGGTTATTGACGGGAGAAGGAAGGAACGCCTTGATGGACTCGGGAAAACGGATCGGATCGCGGACCAGGAACACGGGGATATGGTTGGCGAGCAGATCGAACACGCCTTCGTGGGTGTAGAACTTGGTCGAGAAGCCGCGCACGTTGCGCGACGTATCCGGAGTTCCCGGGTTGCTGACCGCCAGGGAGAACCTGACGGTAACCGGGACCGTCTGTCCGGGCTGCTGCAAGAAACAAAGCTGCGTATACGGAGTCATGGAGTTAAGCGTCTGAAAATACCCGAATGCGCCATAGCCTTTGACGTGAACCGGCCTCTCCAGCAGCTTGCCGTGAACGAACGTCTCCAGCGTCTCGTGGAGGAGGCTGTCCTGCTCCAGGATGGGGCCGCGCGGCCCTACCGTCTGCGAATGGTACGATGCGGGGACATCTCCCGCCCACTGCAAAGGCTGCCCGTAAGCCCGAAGCTGCTCATCGCCCGTCCCGCGCCCGCCCTGCGGCGCCGGCGCTGCCTGCGACGCTTTAGCTGCCTGCGACGCTTTAGCTGCCTGCGCGGCTGCCTTAGGCTGCGGGTTCTGACCGCTCGGCGCGCTCTGCGGGCTTCTCGGAGTCTGCGGGCCCCGGTTCCGGTTGTCTTCCATGATCCCTACCTCCCTTGTCTACGAACAATCCCTCCTATTTTTATGCGGAGCCCGAAGGGGGATATGACTAAGCGCAGGCAAGGGAAGCCAGCTAACCCGTAGGGATCGCGAGGCGGTAGGTAAAGGAAGATAATCTGACTACTCTCTTGGGCGGTAACGCGCGGCAGTTAGTTCGTCTCGAGGCTCGTCTTCACCAACTGCCCGTCCTGAATGACATATTCCCTTATGGCATCTCCGATCAACCTATCGACAAGGTATCTTCCCGGATCGTGCTTATCTAACGCGAATACATTCTCGATCCCAAAGCCCTTTGCGCCTTGGGTTTCATAGACACCGTTGTTATCGGTAAAAAAGACGCTGTTCAGCCAGGCATAATCGTCTTCTCTGACAAAAACAACGCCTGCCGCCGATTCGTATTCATAAAAATCCACCAAGTATATTTTCGTATGATTCCATTCATTCGCATTTTCGCTTCTCATCATATCTTCAGTGAATGCGTGGATATATCCCTCGGCAGCCGATATCATTTTATTCTTGGCGGCGGAGGCTCCATAGTACGGGGGACGAGGCGGTTGGACGGTTAAAGCGAATTCGCCAGCAGTCGTATACGATTCCTCGGAGGGCCATGCGGGATCGCCTTCCGTTGCGATGCCATCGCCGAACACAAATCCATCCTTCGCTTGAAAGACAACGAGACCTTCGCCGACATTCGTATGGATATACGGAGTATCGGGATGGCTGGCATACACTCGGATCTCGGCATCGACCCGCTTGCCGATATGCGGTTCGAATACGAAGCTGTTCCCGGGAACGGAGCTAGGATCAAACCAAAGATGATAGTTAATGAATTCGTCAAAGGCCGTCTGGATAGATTCCGCCGTGAAGCCCGATGGCAGTTTAACATCCGGTTGAACGGCGGCTTGCTTCGTCGCAGCCAGATTCCCCGACGGATTCCCAGCTTGATTCATGCAGCCGCTGCCGATCCACACCGTCATTGCGGCAAGCCAAATCAGAGTTATTCTCCTCACAGTCGATCTCCTCACCCGTCGCCGAACAGACGAATCCCTATTTTCCACACATATCCAATATTATGACGAGTCAAGTCGACAGAAGGTTTAAGTCATAACCACAGGCTTGCGGAAATTACGGCCGCTAACAAGTCATTTCCCTTAGAATCCGAATGGGGCCAATTAGTGCCTATAGAGGTCTCCAATTTCCGTTACGATTCCTTATAAAAAAAACCGGACGATCGACAAGCGATCATCCGGCTCCTTCTTGGTTGCTCAATCGAATCACGGGAAGCAGCTCGATCTTATGCTCCGACTTCTCGTGGTAAAGCCATCTGTCCTGTACGCGATCGACGAACAGCACCCCGTTCAGGTGGTCGATCTCATGCTGCATGCAGCGCGCCAGGAAGCCCTCGCCCTCTAGAATGATCGACTCGCCTTGGCGGTTCAGGGTCTGGACCTTCACCTTGTTCGCCCGCTTCACGAACCCGTAATAGCCGGGATACGATAAGCAGGATTCCGGACCGACTTGCTCGCCGGAGCTCTCGACGATCTCCGGGTTAATAAGCTCGATCAGGCCGTCGCCGCAGTCCATCACGATCAACCTTCGGAGATAGCCGACCTGAGGTGCGGCCAAGCCGGCCCGGCCTTCGCCGTCATACAAGGTCGCGGCCATGTCCTCAAGAATCTTAATCGCTCTATCGTTCACGCCGTCGACGGGCTTTGCCTTCTTGCGCAAGATCGGATCGCCGAACGGCAAGATGGTTCTGACTGTCATTGCCAAAGCTCCTCTCCAATTCTGCGGATGGATACAGCCTAATATAACATAATTATGCGGCGAGACCCATTCAGGCGGACGCCCGTTGCTCTCCTTTATATGTTACATTGGAGATAACTTAGCGGGAGGCGATAAGAATTGATGACTATAACAACCGGACCTAATCTCGAAGGATAGCGCCTATCGGTCCATAAACTGCGTGGTTCCTTCCCTTATAGAAGGTGCATCTCTTTATGTCCAATACAAAAAAGACAACCAAGACAACCGTAATCCCCATGCTCTACGACTCTCGGGAGCACCTCTCGGCGATCGCCCGGCTGGAGGAAGAATGCCGCCGCTTGGATCCCGTCCCGTATCGAGCGGGAATCGAACATCTCGCCAAGGAGAACGGGGATCGCGGAGTCCTCTGCTTCCGGGACAACGAGCTGATCGGGCTGCTAAGCTGGCACACGCCGGATGGAGAGACGGCCAAAGTCGACGCGAGGGTTCACCCTCATTATCGTCGGCAGGGCGTCTTCCGCAGCCTGCTTCGGCATGCGGCGGAAGAAGTCGCGGCGCTCGGCATTCGGCAGTTCAGCTTCCGCGTTCCTAAGCTCTCGGATGCCGGAATCGCGGCGGCGAATGCGCTTGGAGCCGCCTATGACCGAACTGAATTCGCGATGACGCTTCGCCGGAATTCGATGGACAGCCGCGTCGATTCCGACATCCGCCTGATTCCCGAGCAGCCCGAGGATGACGAGTTCATGATCGATTGCATGGTTCAGGCTTTCGGCGACGACGAGAACTGGACCCGCGACTATCTGGCCCTGACCCGCCGCGAGCCCAGCCGGACTACCTATATCGCGTGGGCAGACGGCCAACGCGTCGGAATGATCCGGGTGAACGCTGCCGGCGAGCGAATTGCCGCCATCCACGATTTCTGCATTCTGCCCGCTTATCAAGGCAGGAAGCTCGGCACTCAAGCGCTTCAAGCAGTCGTCTCGCTCCTCTTGGCGGACTCCTTCGCCGACATTCGCCTGGGAGTCGTCACGGATAATGAGCGAGCTTTGAGCCTGTATCTCAAATCCGGGTTCGAGGTGACGGCCGAGAATCGGTATTATCTCGGCAAGCTGTCGTAAAGCGCGGGATCGACCCCGCGAAGGAGAGGCGACCATTCTCCCGAGGCGTAAAGGCGAAGCCGGTGCATGGCGCGGGTGCAGGCCGTATAGAAAAGCTTGCGTTCGCCCTCCCGGCGGTACGTCCGAGATGACGCGTCGTAGAGGAGCACGGCATCGAATTCGACGCCCTTGGCGAGATAGGCGGGAATGACCAGCACTCCCTTCTGGAAGTCCAGCGTCTTCTTCGTGACGAGGCGCAGCCCTTCGCATCCTTGTGCGGAGAGAAGCTCGTGCGCGCGGACGCTCTCGGCCGCCGTCTTCGCGATGACGGCGATGGAGCCGAAGCCTTCGGCCCTCAGCTCCGCTACGTCCTTCGCGATTCGCGCGACCCGCTCCTCTTCGCTGCCGGCGAGGCAAAGAATCGGCTTGCCGCCCGATCGATCGAACGGCACGATCTCCTGGCCTCCCGGCAGCAAGGACCTCGCGAACTCCACGATCTCGCGGGTGGAGCGATAGCTGCGAACGAGCCGAATCAAGTTCGTCTCCGATTCCCCGTATAAGGGAACGAGCGGGGAGTCGGCCTTCTCCAAGTTCGTCGACTGCGTGAAGATCGCTTGGCCGAAGTCGCCCAGAACCGTCATGCGGGCGCGCGGGAACAGCTTCTTCAGGAACTCGTATTGGAACACGGAGTAATCCTGCCCTTCATCGACGAACACATGCTTCACCTCCGTATTCGTCCTCACCCCTTCCACCAGCTCTTGAAGATGCAAGTAAGGCGTCGCGTCCTCGTAGAACAATTCGGACCGGCTAAGCTTCTCGCGCGTCTGCTCGGCGATCTCTTCCCAGAGCGAAGGGATCTGAGCTTCCTTCGTCATCTCCCGATAAACCTCTCTATCCGCGAACAGTTGGGCATACAATCCGCTCTTGTCGATAAAAGCAAACTTTCTCACGCTTCGTCTGAGCGGCTTGAACTGCTCCTTCACGATGCCGCGCCGCAGCAGCTCCTCTTCCTGCTCGGCATAACTGAAGTCCCCTTCGTCTCCTCGGGTCTGACCCAGCATCCTCTCCCTCGCCTCCGCATAGCGTTCCGCGAAGTCGAAGACGCCTCTGTCCTTGTGAAGCTGGCGATGGACTTCGGCATACTGGTCGTTGTCCAGGAAGTGCATCTCTTCCGTGACCCAGTCTTCTTCCCTCTCCTTGCGTTCAAGCGCGGCCAATTCCTTCAGCAGCCACTCCTGAAGCAGACCGACTCGATTGGCAAGCCGGATGGAAGCGTCATAGCCGTAGAACCTTGCCGTCATCCGCTCGGCGGAGATCAGCTCCCGGCCGCGGAAGCGGATGGCGTTAAACCGCATCCCTTCCCGCTCCAACCACAGCGCGTACTGGTGAAGCGCCTTGAGATAAGCCTCCGAAGACTTGTATTGGATCCCTTCCAAGCGCGCCGAATAGCCCGGACTCCCTTCTTCCGTCAGCACGTATTCAAGCTGGTCGAACGGATCCTCCAGAGCAAGAGCGTTCCCGAGCCAATGGTCCAGATACTCCTGGAAGGTCGTCTGCTGCATGTTCTCTTCGCCGAGCTCCGGAAGCACCGTGGAGACATAGCTGTTGAACATCGAGTTAGGCGAGAAAAGGACGATCTGATCCGCTTTGATCCGATCCCGGTACCGATAGAGAAGATACGCCACTCTCTGCAGGGCCGCCGACGTTTTCCCGCTTCCCGCCGCGCCCTGCACGATCAGCATTCGGCTCTTCTCTTCGCGAATGATCGCGTTCTGCTCCCTCTGGATCGTCGCCACGATGGTCTTCATCTGCGAATCCGCGCCTTGGCCGAGAACCTGCTGCAGCAGCTCATCCCCGATCGTTACGCTCGCATCGAACATGTTAAGGAGCTGTCCCTCTCTGATCTGATACTGCCGCTTCAACGTCATCGTGCCCGCGATAAGCCCGCCCGGCGTCGTATAAGCCGCTTCTCCGGGCGGATAATCGTAGTAGAGGCTCGCGATCGGGGTGCGCCAGTCGTAAACCAGGAAGCTCATGCCGTCTTCGCTGGCGAAGGAGGACACGCCAACGTACACCTGCTCCCTTAAGCCCAGTCCTTCCTCTTCAAAGTCGATCCGTCCGAAATAAGGGGAGGGCAGCAGCCGGTTCAAGCTCTGCCACTGCCGCATCCGCTGCCGATGGCTCCTCTCTCTCTCGGACAGAACCGCAGCCTGCTGCTTGATGGTGAAGAAGGTCTCTTCGAAATCCTCGTCCGTGCTCGTGTTGACCGTCACTTCTTCCCAGAAGCGCTTGCGAATATCCACGACCTGGTGGCGGAGCCCGGCGACTTCCGGCTCCAGCTCCGCGATTCGCTCCCGCAGCTTGCCCGTTACCAGATCCAGCCTCGTCTGCTCCTGTTGCCAATCGTTTGCGTTCGACATTTTCCCAGAACACTCTCCTTCTCATTCAGGCTAGAAGATGGTTGACAGCCGGTATCCCCTTATGATAAGATTAAAGTGTAAGTAAGATAGGATACATATGTCCGAATTCAGAAACTATCATAAATAGCGCCCCTAATCATAGCACAGGGGTTCTCCATATGCAACCATAACGAAGAACCCGGCGACCTGCCGGGTCCTTTTCTTTATCTTATAAGCAACGAGGAGATACCGATGATTCTGCACAAAGGCGAGATCCTGTTCCGGCAGGGAGAATCCGGCGAGCTGTACCAAGTGAAGAGCGGCCTGTTGAAAATCATTCGGGTGCACGAGGACGGAACGCCCACTTTGGTGAACATAATCGTCCCCGGCGAGATGATCCCCCACCATTCCCTGTTGACGCCATCCCCCAACTTCGGAACCGCCATCGCCCTGATGACGAGCGAGGTCGAGGCGCTGTCGGCGAGGAGCTGGTATCAAGCCCTGGAGGAGAATCCCCGTCAATACCGCTCCATCGCCATTAAGCTGCAGGACAAGCTCCGCATGATGCAGCAGCGGATCGATCAATTGACCGAGATCGCGCCGGCCGACCGGCTTCGGAAGCTGCAAGCCTGGTTCCAAGCTTACATCGCTCCCAGCGCGCTAACGGACGTGCTGACCCAAGACGAGATCGGCCAATTCATCGGATTGCGGCGGGAGACGATCAATCGGCTGCTGCGGGATCAGGCGGTCTCGGCAACTCGTAATGAATGCGGGTCCTTGCGAATAGATGGAAATACCCCATAGTAGGTATGGTCTATTCGAACCGATTCCTCTACCTTATTTACATTGATGATTAATGGAGTAAAAGAGAAATCATTGGTGGAGGTTCGGGATGATCGGTTCTATGAAGAAGGGTTGGAAAAGAGGGCTGGCCGCCGTTCTAGCGCTTGCGCTCGCATGGGGAACTTTCGCGGGGGGACATGCCGCTCGTGCCGCTTCGGCGGATGCGGTGTTGGATCAGGCTGTCGATACGAATTATGCTTCGGGTTTTATCGATTCTAGGTATTCCGCAGCTCAGTATTTCATGCCGGGCATCACCGGCGAGCTGGATCAGGTCGATCTTCTGCTTAACAAGCAGGGGGATCCCGGCGACGCGATCCTTAGCGTGATCGACAATTCGTCGCATGTGCTTGCAACGGTCAGGGCGGAAGTCCCGCAGTTCGGGTGGGTCGAATTCGACTTCTCCCAATCGCATGTTTACCTGGCGCAAGACGTGCAATATCATTTGTCGTTGACGGCGGAGAAAGGGACGGACGGTTCGAACGGGTTGAACTGGTTCTCGAACTATAACAATGTATACGATCGAGGCTATGCGATCAATCCTAACACTAATTTCGACTATGCCTTCCGAACCTACATGATTCCCGACACCTCCATCTCGTTAAGCGACAGCGAATTGTCGGTCGAGTCCGATACCTTGCCTGCCGATGGGACAAGCCAGACGGATGTAACCGTGACGTTGAGGGATGTCCAAGGAGACGTGCCCTCGTCCGGAGGGGAAACGATTGAGATCACGTCGACCCTGGGGCAGGTAGGGGACATAACGGACAATGAGGACGGGACCTATACCGCAACCTTGACGGCTCCGACGACAGCCGGTATTGCCACGGTCGCCGCAACGGTTGGAGGCGCCGCGCTAACGCATACGGCCGAGGTCGAATTCTTGGCGGGCGAGGTCTCTTCGGATGCGAGCACGATCGAGGCGGACGATGACGAGCTGACGGCCAACGGGATCAGCGAGACGACTATCACGGTGACGCTGCGCGATTCCTACGGAAACGCGCGGCACAGCGGCGGGGAAGCAGTCGAGCTAACGACGACATTGGGAACGATCAGCGATGTTGAGGACAACGAGGACGGAACGTATACGGCGACATTGAGGGCTCCGACGAATCTAGGTACGGCGACGATAAGGGGCGAGTTAAATGGCGCCCCCATGCCGCATACGGCAACCGTGAAGTTCGTGGCGGGATTGGCGAGTCGTTCTCTATCGACCGTCACGTCTGACGTCGGGACGGTCGCGGCGAACGGCACGAGCCGGGCGATCGTTACCGTACGACTTAAGGACGATCAAGGACTTCCGGTTGCCGATCAGCGCGTGCAGTTGACGGCTAACGGCGGGCATTCCATTATCGCGGCGCTGACGGAGACGACGGGCTCTGACGGCGCGATAACGTTCGCGATCACCGACACGACGGCCGAGACGGTCACCTATTCAGCCGCGGTAACCGCCCCCGAATCGACGATTAATCAGACAGTGACCATTGTCTTTACTAAGGTCGCCTCGGGATCCGGCTCCTCGTCTTCGGCTGGCAGCTCTACCGATCCTGCTCCTGCTCCGCCTGTCTGGATCGACGGCCATCAGGTAGACGGCATTGTCAAGACGCAGCCGAACGGGGATCGGACGAAAGCGATCGAAATCAACATAACCGCGGACTCGCTTCAAGCCGTGCTGAACGAGTTCGGCGGGAAGGCGGATAAGAACCTGACCGTCTCCGTCAAGGCCGATGCTGACGAATATGTGCTTACGCTTCCCGACGAAGCGCTGTCTCTGCTGCAAGAGAATGCGGATTCGATCGAGCTGGCAACGCCGTTCGGCCAGTTCCGCTTGTCCGTAGCCGACCTAGCAGGCGCGAAGAGCGGCCGGACAAGCGAAGACGAGCTTCGCTTATCGATCGCTCGCAGCGAAGCCGAAGAGCAGAACGGGCTTCTTGAGGCCGCGGACCAAGGGGGCTTCCAGCTCGCCGGAGACCCGATTCATTACCGGGTATGGGCGATCGGCACCGACGGGAAACGGGAGATCTCATCGTTCGGTCACTACGCTCGCAAAGTGATCTATCTGACCGAGAAAGACGGCTTATCGGCATCCGCCGCCGTCTTATGGGATGCCGAGCGTGGCGCTCGTCCTGCCGCCGCGGAGTTCGTCTCGGTGGAAGGCCGTCCTGCCGTAATCATCCGCAGTCTACAGAACGGCCTCTACGCGCCGGCATTCCGTTCGTTGAGCTTCGCCGATACGGCCGGCCATTGGGCCGTTCCGGACATCGCGGCCATGTCGGGCCGCTTCATCGCGAACGGAGTCGCGCCGGATCGCTTCTCGCCCGATGCTCCCGTAACCCGAGCCGAACTGGCGGCACTGCTGGCGAGGTCGCTAGGGCTGGAAGCTCCCGAAGACGGCACCTTCTTCCGGGATGTCTCCGTTGCAAGCTGGTACGGCAGCCCGGTCGCGGCTCTCCGGCAATACGGAATCATGAGCGGTTACGAGGACGGAACGTTCGGCCCCGAGCGGGAAGTGTCGCGCGAGGAGACGATCGTAACGATCGTTCGGGCGATGCAGTGGGTGAACGGAGAATCGTCGGCTTCTTCTGCCGGCGGGGCGGAGCTGTCCCGCTATGCGGACGGAGGCCAAGTCGCGGGCTGGGCGCAAGAGGCGATGACAACCGCCATCCGGCTAGGCTTGGCGCAAGGAGACGGGGAACGCCTGCTGCCGCAGAAGGTGCTCACTCGGGCGGAGACCGTCGCGCTTCTCCATCGAATGCTGGTTCTGGCGGGCCTTATCGAGAAGGAGTAGAACGGACTTAAAAAGCTATCCGGAAGCAGATGCTTGGATCTGCGTCGGATAGCTTTTCTGTTATGGCGCTGCTCCTTCGCTAGGGGTCGAAGCGGCGCCGACGATGCAGCAGCCGATCGATAATCGATCGGGATCAGGCGGTCTCGGCAACGGGCCCGGACAAAGCTCCCTTGGGTCCGAAGAACTCGTAATGAATGTCCGAATCCGGGATGCCCAGCGACTTCAGCGCGGCGTTGATGGCCTGCATGAAGGCGACCGGACCGCAGAAGTAGTACGATGCTCCTTCGGACGGAATCAGGTTCCGCAGCCATTCCGCGTCGATAAACCCTTCGTGGTGGTAGGCATGCGCCCCCTTATCCTCGTCCGTAGGCCGACTATAGTTCCAATAAACGCGGATCTGCGGGTGAGAACGCGCCAGCTCTTCCACTTCTTCCTTCATCGCATGAAGCTTGCCGTTACGGGCCGAATGGATAAAGATCGTCTTGCGCTCCGGCTCTCTCTCGGCGATCGTCTTCAGCATGCTCAAGGTCGGAGTCAAGCCGACCCCGCCGCTGATCAGGACGACCGGCCGCCTATCCTGCAGATCCAACGTGAAGTCTCCCGCCGGCGCGGTCAGCGGAAGCAGGTCTCCCGCCTTCACCGCATCGTGAAGGTACTCCGATACTTTGCCGTCGGGCTTGCCCTCGCAGCCGACCTCCTTCTTCACGGAGATGCGGTAATACGGCTTGCCCGGAACGTCGGATAAGCTGTATTGGCGAAGATGCGTATACGGGTCTCCCGGAATGTTGAGCTTCACCGTGACGTATTGGCCGGGAATATAGCTCGCAATCGCCTTCCCGTCCGCCGGAACCAGATAGAAGGAAGTAATCGCCTCGCTCTCAACCGCCTTCCGGTCGACCTTGAATTCCCTCCAGCCGGCCCAGCCGCCTTCCTGCTTCTCCGCTTCCTCGTACATCTGAGCTTCGACCCCGATGAACGCGTCGGCAATGACCCCGTAGGCTTCGGCCCACGCTTGGATAATCTCATCGGTAGCGGCGTCGCCCAGAACGTCCTTGATCGCGGCCAGAAGGTTCTCCCCGACGATCGGATATTGATCCGCCGTAATGCCCAGACTGCGATGCTTGTGGGCGATCTGCTTCACCGCCGGAAGGATCTCTTCCAGCCGGTCGATATGGGCAGCCGCGGCATAGACTGCGTTGGCGAGAGCCGTCTGCTGCCGTCCCTGTCTCTGATTGGCGTGGTTAAATACGTTCAACAGCTCCGGATGATTCGAGAACAGCATCCGGTAGAAGCGTTTCGTGATCTCCGTTCCATGAACCTCGAGCACCGGCACCGTCGATTTAATAACCTTTATCGTTTTCTCGCTCAGCATGCGCGACCTCTCCTATGTAGCTCGAATAGCCTTGGCTTCATCAAGAAGTATAGCCTGCCGAATAACGGTAGCTTGTGATTGCACTCACACCAATATGCAACGATTTGTGACGTTAGAATCGGAACGAGAAGAAGGGCACCCCGGTGGATGCCCTTCTTTGAGAGACAGGATATATTCGATTAGTTCGCCTTAGGCAGAGGCTTGGCTTTATCATGCTTCTCGCCGTTAAGCTGAGAGATCAGCTTGTCGCCTTCGACGTCCAGGTTCGGCAGGATGCGGTCCAGCCACTTCGGCAGCCACCAAGCCTTGTTGCCGAAGATCGCCATGACGGCGGGCACGAGGCACATCCGGACAATGAACGCGTCGATGAAAATTCCGATGGTCAGCGCGAAGCCGATCTGCTTGATCATGACGTCCTCGGTGAAAATAAATCCGGCGAAGACGGAGACCATGATGACGGCGGCGGCGACAACGACGCTGCTGGCGCTCTTATAGCCATATACGACGGAATCCAGCCCCTTGCGGCCGTGGACGTGCGCTTCTCGCATCGAGCTTACCAGGAACACCTGGTAATCCATCGCCAAGCCGTAGAGAATGCCGGTGACCAGGATCGGCAGGAAGCTGAGCAGCGGGCCGCCGGTGTCGAAGCCGAAGACGGAATGGAGCCAGCCCCAATGGAAGACGGCCGTGGTGATCCCGAAAGTGGCGAGAATGCTGAGCAGGAAGCCCGCGGTCGCCTTGATCGGAACGATGATCGAGCGGAACACAAGCAGCAAAATGATAATCGACAGAAGCATAATGATTCCTACGTAGATCGGGAAGGCTTCCGAGAGTTTAGCCGACATATCGATGTTAATGGCCGTCTCTCCGGTAACCCCGATCTTGACGTCATAGGTTTGCGCGATGCTCAAATCCGAAGCGCGCAGAGCCTTGACCAGATCTTTGGTGGCGGTATCGGTGGGACCCGTTCCGGGGATCAGGCTGAAGATCGCCAGGTTCCCCTCCTCGTTGACGCCCATTGGCGATACGGATACTACATTGTCTAGCTTCTGCAGCTCTTGGGCCATCCCCGATAGCTGCTCCGCCGAGATCTTGGCGGACGGATCGTTCGGCTCGGCCACGAGAACGAGCGGGCCGTTGGAGCCTTCCCCGAATCCCTCGGCGATGGCGTCGTAGCTTTGTCTGGTCGGCGTATCCAGATTCGCCGTTCCGGCGCCCGGAATGCCCAGCTCCATGTCTTTGATCGGAATGGCGGCGACGCCAAGCACGACGACGATGCCGACGATAACGAGCCAACGATACTTGATGACGCCCTTCACCCAAGGCTCGGCAACCCCGCGGCTGGCGGCTTTCTCCTGCTTCTTATGCTTCTCGCGCGCCTTCGGCGAACAAATTTTCTCGCCTACCAAGCCGAGCAAGGCAGGCAGCAGCGTCAAGGCGATCAGCACGCTGACGAAGACGGTCGCGGCGGCGACAAGCGCCATCGTGGACAGGAAGCCGATTCCGATAACGAGCATTCCGCTGAGCGCGATGATGACCGTCAGCCCCGCGAAGAAGACGGCGCTGCCCGCCGTGCCGATCGCTCTGGAGGCCGCCTCCATCGCGCCTAGTCCTTGACCGAGAATGAGTCGGCGCTGACGGCTGACGATGAACAACGCATAGTCGATGCCGACGGCAAGGCCGATCATCAGGGCCAAGATGGAGGAGACGCTCGTCATGTTGACGAAGGTCGAGATCGAGAACGCCCCGCCGACGCCGACCGCCACTCCGAAGATAGCCGTCAGCAGCGGCAAGCCCGCCGCCACCATCGAGCCGAGCGTGACGAACAGCACGATCGCGGCCACGACGATTCCGATCGCTTCCGTCGCCCCGGTGGTGATCTCCAGCGGCGCCAACGATTCGCTCGGCAGCACGTTCAAGCCGGTTCCCTTCTCGGCCCCCATCACGATGTCGACGATCGAATTGAGCACGTCGCTCGGAACCGACTTCAAGGCGATCGTAAACTGGAATTTGAACAAGGCGACCTTGCCGTCCGCCGACAAGGTCACCCCGAGAACGGGAGAGCCCTCCGACATCAGCATGCCCGAAGCCGCGGCCGCGCCGTCTGCCGATTGCGTTGATGCGTCGGACTGCGAGGCGTCCGAAGAGGAAGCTGTGCCATCGGACCCTGTCATATAATCCGCAGGATTGATAACCAACTCCTGCTTGTAGACTTCATTGACCGCCTTCGCGATCGCTGCGGACCGTTCCGGCGTATCCAGCCTCTCGTCCCGCGGCGCCTTGAAAATAACGCTCCCCGAGCCTCCGGCGGCTTGAGGCAGCTCCTCCGCCAGCTGGTCCAGAACCCGCTGCGCCTCGGTGCCTTCTATCTTCATCTCGGAGCTCGTCTTCATCCCGTATACTCCGATCATCGTTCCGACGATACCCAATACGACAATCCAGCCTAAAATGAAATACCACGGCTTGCGATAAGCGGTTTTCCCCACTCTATACAAAAAGGTAGACATGTTTCTCTATAACGGCTCCTTCGCTGTTAGAATCCATTCCTTAAGTAGCCATAAATCTTGTTCAGATACTGATCGAACGCCAGCGCGCCGGGGTTGTCGGCCTCCGATTCGCCGGGAAGCAGGACGTGAATGCGGCCGTCGACCAGAGGAAGCATCGCGCCGAACAGCGCACCCAGCAGCAGGTGGGTATAGACTTCATCGTAACGGCCCCCGGACCAGCCATGGAACGTCTCCTGAGCCGTCATCTGCAGACGATGCACCGCGCCGAGGAAGTAAGGCTCGAGCGAAGGATGCTTCTCCTTCAACCGCACCAGCTCGCGCATCTGCCTCATCAAGTCCGCCGTGAGCTGCAGCTTGATCAAATCGTACAGAATATCGATCAAGGGAGTCTCCTCGGACATCCCGACCAGAAAACATTCGGCTTCCTCCGAACCGGGATAGACGGTCGCTCCCGTCGCCACCGCCTCTTCCTTGCAGGAGAAGTAGTTGGCGAACGTTCTTCTCGAATAGCCGGCGGCTTGCACGATATCGTCCACCGTGAATCCGTCCAGGCCGCGTTCCAGCGCCAGATCGAACGCCGCCTTCGCCAGCGACTGGGACGTCGCTTCTTTCTTGATATACCGCAGGGATTGTTTGATCATGACCCTTCTCGCCTCTGCGGGCGCCTCCTTCCTGCAACGTGTTTTCTTCTAATCGTAAGGTCCAATTGCCCATTGCGCAAGTTTGCTCATTAGGCAATTCTGTGACATTTTCTAGAAGCCGCTTGTATGCAGGAGTTGCAAAAATAAAAGCTTGAGCTATAATAGTGAAAATATCGCATCATGCCGATGAAGAGAATCCAACTCGGAGGCGTTCTCGTCAAGGGGATTATCGCATCTCGAACATCCCCCTAAGTTAACCGGATCCGCCCGTTAACGCGGACTAAGTGGATTGAACAGCCCTGCTGTTCGGTCAATTTGGGTGGCACCGCGAAAAAATAAAGCGCTCCTTCGTCCCAATCGGACAAGGAGCGTTTTTTATTTTATCCAAAAGGAGTGCAGTGCCATGTTAGACATCAAGTGGATCCGGCTTCATCAAGAGAGGGTACAGGCGGCAGCCGACCAGAAAGGGATTACGGTCTCCATCGCCGAGCTTATGGCTTGGGACGACAAAAGAAGGACGCTTCTTATCGAGGTCGAGCAGCTGCGTCAGGATCGCAACCGGATCACTCCGACCATCGCAGCGTTATTGCGGAAGAAAGCCGCCGAAGAAGCGGAACGGCTGAAGCTGGAGGTCAAAAGCATCAATCGGAGATTAGGCGTCCTGGAGCGGGAGCTTCAAGAAGCGGAGGCGCATTGCCGCGAGCTCCTTCAGCTCGTTCCCAACGTCGTGTCGCCGGATACGCCGCTCGGCCTGTCGGATAAGGATAACGTCGAGATCAAGCGAATCGGCGAGCCTTCGGCCTTCGACTTCGTGCTTCGCGATCATGTCGCGCTGGGAGAGCTTCACCGTATGATCGACATCCCGCGCGGAGTGAGAACGGCGGGAAGCCGCAATTATTACCTGACGGGAGCCGGAGTCATGCTGCATCGCGCGGTGCAGCAGCTCGCTCTGGATCTGCTTGTCGGCAAGGGCTTCACGCTGCTCGAGGTTCCTCTGATGGTCCGCTCGGAAGCCCTGCTCCATACGGGATTCTTCCCCCTGGGCCAAGACCAGACCTTCCGCATCGCCGACGAGAACAAGTGGCTCGTCGGAACCTCGGAGGTCCCTCTCGTCTCGTATTATCACGACGAGATCGTAGATGCGGCAGTGCCCATCAAGCTGGCAGCCGCGTCGGCCTGCTTCCGGAACGAGATCGGGTCGGCGGGCAAGGACGTTCACGGCCTCTATCGGGTTCACCAGTTCTCGAAGGTCGAGCAGGTGATCCTCTGCGAAGCCAGCCTGGAGACGTCGGAGCGCATGCTTCAAGAGATAACGGCGAACGCGGAGGAGCTTCTGCAGATGCTGGAGCTGCCTTACCGCGTCATGGCCGTGTGCGCGGGAGACATGTCGCAGAAGACCTATAAGCAATACGATATCGAGACGTGGATGCCGAGCCGGCAGGCTTACGGGGAGACGCATTCGTCGTCCAATCTGTTAGACTTCCAAGCTCGCCGCTCGAACATCCGGTACCGGGATGAGGACGGGAAGCCGAAGTTCTGTTACACCTTGAACAACACCGCCGTCGCTTCGCCTCGAATCCTCATTCCTCTGCTGGAGAACCATCAAGAAGAAGACGGCTCGATTCGGATTCCGCTCGCGCTTCGGCCTTATATGGGCGGGCTGGAGAAGCTTCAGGCCTAATAGCAAAGGGGCGTCCTGCAAGTTAAACGCACGCGAACACCTTAAAGAGGCTGTCCCAAAGTAAGCTTCCGCTTACTTGGAGAACAGCCTCTTCTTTATGGCCGATGGATTATTCCAACGCCGCAATGACTTCGTCCGCCGTGCGGACCTTTCCGATCCGCGGGAACAGCTTGTTTACGACATAATGATGCTCATCCGCCGACGATGCGGCCATCGCTTCTTCCACGAACACTTGATGGTAACCGTGCTGGTAAGCCTCCCGAGCTGTCGTATCGACGCCGATGGAGGTCGAGATTCCGCACAGCACGATGGTATCGATTCCGCGGCGGCGAAGCTGCAGGTCCAGCTCCGTGCCGTAGAACGCTCCCCATTGGCGTTTGGTCAGCACCAGGGCGTTCTCGAAGCGAGCCATCTCCGGAACCAGCTGATCGAAGCCTTCCGGGAGCTTCATGGCCGGCATCTCGACGTCCGTGCGAGGATGCAGCATATCCTTGCCGTCCGTGGCGGAGACTCGAACCAGAACGACGAAGGCTCCCTTCTCCGTGAAGGCTTCCGCCAGCTTACCGGCCGCGCCGATCACATGCTCGACCGAGTTCGGCGCCATTGGGCGGCCCAGGCTCGCGATTCCCTTCTGCAGGTCGATGACCACCAGGGCTGTTTTCTTCGCGTCGAATGCATCTTTTGCCGAGTTGTTCAATTCTGTCATGGTTCAATTCTTCCCTTCAAGAGTTGGTAATTGGAGCTTCTTATACACCTTGAAATATACCCATCCCGCATTCAGCAGCAGCAGAGCGCCCGTCATGAAGAACACGTAACGCGGCCCCAGCCAGGAAGCGACCTGCCCGCCGAGAATCGAGCCGCCGAACACTCCCAGATAGCCCGCGGCAACGTTGAACCCGAACACCCGGCCGGTAATGGAGCTCGGAGTAATTCTCTTTAGAAGGGTGTTGATGGACGGGCTCAGTCCGCCTGCGGCCAAGCCGAAGACGAACCGCAGCGCGGTCAATTGCCACGGGTCGCTGACGAAGGCCTGAGGGATAAACACGATGCCCCCGACGAGAAGGGCGCCAAGCAGAACCTTGTGCGGACCCGCGCGGTCCGAGAGCTTCCCGAGCCGCGGTGCCGCCAGCACCTGAGCCAGCCCTGACGCGGAGAAGACGACGCCCGCGATCAAAGCGACATGCCCCATATTCCGGGACAGATCGGAGACGTAGACGGTCAGGATCGGTTCAATGGAATACAAGGACGCCGTCAGGACTAGAGCGGTAAGGAACAAGGTCAGCGTTAAGCTCTTCTCCGGAACGCTCGACCAGAGCTCCTTCATCTTCGACGTCTTCTTTTCCTGCCTGACGAACGTCTCCTTCACGAACAGCAACGTCGTCGCGAAAGCGATCATCATCAGGCCGCCGGTCACGAAGAAGGAATTCTGCAGCCCGAAGCGTTCGGCAATCAGCCCCCCGACCGAAGGTCCGATGAGCGAGCCCGAGGTATTGGCCGTCGACAAGGTTCCGAGCGCCCATCCGGAATGCTCTTTATCCGTCTGGGTAGCGATCAGAGTCGTACAGGCGGTGCTGTAGCCGGTAATGACGCCCTGAAGCAGCCGCAGCCCGATCAGAACATAGACATTGTGCGCGAAACCCATGCATCCGATGACAAGAGCCATTCCGAGGCTGGCTCTCAACAGCATCGGTTTGCGCCCGAATTTGTCCGCGGCGATGCCCCAGATCGGCGAGAAGATCGCGGAGACGATGAACGTGACGCCGAAAGCCAGGCCGGATACGGCGGAGACCGATCCCGCGTCTTGCACGCCCAATTGCTTGATGTATAGCGGCAGAATCGGCGCAATCTGGCTCATCCCGATGCCGGTAAGAAACATGCCGAACCAGCAGACGAACAGATTCCTTCTCCATATGGGCATAACGAACAAGCCTTCCTTCTGAGATGCTTTGGTTCCTGGAACCCCCTCATCGTATCAGCGGAAAGGCTTGCGGGACATGCAAAATCTTAAATTCCATGGACATTCTTGCTGTAAAATTCCTTGGGACTGCGCCCCTCGATTTTCTTGAACAGCCGGCTGAAGTAGAACTCATCCGTATATCCCAACGCTCCTGCCACTTCTTTGATTCGCTTATGGCCGTCCATCATCATCTCTTTGGCCTTATCGATCTTCATCTTGTTGAAGTACTCGATGACGGAATAGCCGGTCGTCTCTTTGAACGCACGGGATAGATAAGTCGGCGACAGCTGGGCGACGCCCGAGAGCTCGTCCAAGGCGATCTTGTCGGCCAGATGCTCGCGCATGTATTGAATGACTCTCTCGACCTTTAAGGAGGTCGAATATGGGGTCCGGGCTTTCTTGCGATTCCGGGCGATGACGACCAGCAGCTGTTGAAGCTGCACTTTGGAGGCGAACTCGTATCCCGGCAGCTTCGCGTCCCAGGTCTCCGCCAGCTTCTTGAACGCGTCCTCCACTTGATAATAATCCTTCAGAGACTGCGCTCCCTCCAGCGGGAGAGTCTGAGGCTCTTCCTGGATGCTCCACCCGTCTTCGCCGAGATTCACGCGCGCATAGCTGAAATGAACCGAGTAGAAGCGGCCGGGAACCGAAGGATCCGTCTTGAGCGTATGCCTTAGCCCGGGGCGAATATAGAGCAGCATCCCGTCCTTCAGGTCGTAGCTCTTCCCGCCGATGCCGAATTTCCCTTTCGCTCGGGCGATGAAGATCAGCTCATGATGATCTAAGATTCTATCGAGATCGATCGGTCGCGACCGGCCTTCCGCGGATTGCCTGAAGTTGCAGTAATGGATATGGAAAAAAAGGTTCTTGACATTCATTGGCGATCACCCGAGTTTTATTATAGCAAGATTTGAGGCTCCCCCGGCATCGATAGCTTGGCCATGATCATAATCCCGCACACGATCTCGATAGAAATGCTCCTTTATCTCGGGGAAAGGCTGCATTATGATCTCTGTGCAATACCCAGTGAATGTTAATTCTTCGGAAGGAGGGATGCTCTTCACTGTTGATAACGCTTTCATTCGTGTGGAGCCAACCAGACCCGCAGAGAGGATTGGGTGAGCGCACTCGTCAGCGTCGGAAAGCAAAAAATCTCGTATGACGAAGGGAGAATGAATAACGTGAGAAGGCAAAGACGGAGCATCGCCTGGCTTTGCATCCTGACTCTGATGATAGGAGGATTCCTGTCATCCCTTGGGGCCGCATCCCCCGCTCAAGCTGCCGGAGGCCCGAACCTGGCTGCCGGCAAGACCGCGTCCGAATCCGGTCACGCCGACGTTTATGTCGCGTCCAACGTCACGGACGGCAACGCAGGCACGTACTGGGAGAGCGTGAACAACGCCTTCCCGCAGTGGGTACAAGTGGACCTCGGCAGCGCGTCCTCGATCGACCAAGTCGTGCTGAAGCTTCCCTCTTCTTGGGGCAGCCGCACTCAGACGCTGTCCATTCAGGGAAGCTCGAACGGCTCCAGCTTCTCCGACCTGAAAGCGTCGGCCAGCTATACGTTCGATCCGAATTCGGCGAACACGGTGACGATCGACTTCGCCGCGGCCAGCGCTCGGTACGTGAGGGTGAACTTCACCGCCAACACGGGCTGGCCGGCCGGGCAGGTCTCGGAGGTCGAGGTGTATGGCGTCTCCTCGCCGGTCACGCCTTCGGCCATTCCGGGCAAGATCGAAGCCGAGAGCTACAGCGCGATGAACGGAATCCAGACCGAGACGACCTCGGATACCGGCGGCGGCCTTAACGTCGGCTGGATCAACGCCGGGGACTGGCTGGACTACAGCGTGAACGTGCAAGCCGCCGGCACTTACGCCGTGGAATACCGAGTGGCCAGCAATGCCTCGACGGGCCAGCTCCAGCTGCAATCCGGCTCGACGACGCTGGCGACCACGACGGTGCCGAACACCGGCGGCTGGCAGAATTGGCAGACGGTCACCGCGAGCGTTACGCTGGCGGCTGGCCAGCAGACACTGCGCATCTATGCCAGCGGGCCTGACTTCAACATCAACTGGATCAACTTCTCGCAAGGCAGCTCCGCCGATACCCAAGCTCCATCGGCCCCGGCCAATCTGGCTTACACGCAGCCTGCTTCGGGCACGATCAGCCTGACCTGGAGCGCGTCGACGGACAACGTCGGCGTTACGGGCTATGACATTTATGCCAACGGCCAGCTGCGCGGAAGCGTGAACGGGACGACGCTTACGTACACGGATACGCAAGCCGCGAGCGCGACCGTGACTTATTATGTCACGGCCAAGGATGCCGCCGGCAACGTCTCCGCGGCGAGCAATTCCGTCACGAGAACCGGCACGACTTCCGGCAACGACACGAACCTGGCAATCGGCAAGACCATCACTTCCTCTGCGTACACCTTCACCTACGCGCCGACGAACGCCAATGACAACGATACGAGCACTTATTGGGAAGCAAGCGGGCAGCCGGGCACGATTACCGTTGACCTCGGGGCGAATGCCAACGTTACGTCGGTCGTCCTTAAGCTGAACCCGAACAGCGCGTGGGCAACCCGTACCCAGACCATTCAAGTATTGGGTCACGACCAGAATTCGACGACCTTCAATAATCTGGTCTCAGCCGCCGTGTATACGTTCAATCCGACATCCCAGAACACGGTTACGATTCCTGTCGGAGCAACGGCAAGCAGCGTGCAGCTGAAGTTCACCGCGAACTCCGGCGCGCCGGGCGGACAGGTGGCCGAGTTCCAAGTCATGGGCACGATGGCTCCGAATCCGGACCTGACGGTCACGGGGATCACCTGGTCTCCGGCTTCTCCGGTCGAGACCAGCGCGATCACGCTGAACGCGACCGTTCAGAATGCCGGCTCCGCGCCTTCGGCAGCGACGAGCGTGAACTTCTATCTGGGCACCGCTCTTGTCGGCACGGCTTCGGTCGGAGCCCTCGCGGCCGGCGCATCGGCGACCGTCTCGACGAGCATCGGGGCCAAGGATGCCGCCTCGTATCCCGTCACGGCCAAGGTCGACGAGAGCAATGCCATTATCGAGACCAACGACTCGAACAATAGCTATACTTCATCAACCGCGCTGGTCGTCGGCCAGGTACAGAGCTCCGACCTGATCGGAACCGCTTCCTGGACGCCAAGCAATCCAAGCGCGGGGAATACGGTAACCTTCACCGTCAACCTCAAGAACCAAGGCAATATCGCTGCCGCCGGCGGCGCGCATGCGATTACCTTGACGCTGAAGAATGCGGCCGGAACGACCATCCAGACCTTTAACGGTTCCTACAGCGGAGCTCTTGCCGCCGGAGCTTCGGCCAACGTGAACATGGGCACCTGGACGGCGGTCAACGGCAGCTACTCCGTCGCGACGACGGTTGCGACGGATGCGAACGAAGTGGCGATCAAACAGGCGAATAACGTCAGCACGCTCAGCCTGTACTCAGGCCGCGGCGCCAACATGCCGTTCACTATCCTGGAAGCGGAGGCGTCTTCCAACGCCACCAATGGCACGAAGCTCGCTCCGAACTTCACGCCGGGCGACTTCGCGGGCGAAGCATCCGGCCGTTCGGCAGTCCTCCTGGACGCGAACGGCGAATATGTCGAGTTCACGCTGACTTCTCCGGCCAATGCGTTCGTCCTGCGCAACGCCGTCGCGGAGAACACGACCGGCACCGTCAGCATCTATGCCAACGGCGTGGATAAAGGCAGCTTCAACGTGACGTCCAAGTTCTCCTACGTCTACGCGACGCCGTCCACGCTTGGCCAGCTGGGCTACAACAACTCGGGCTCCAAGGCTTACTGGCTGTACGAGGATTCGCAGCTCATGCTCGATCAAGTGTATCCGGCGGGAACCAAGATCCGAATTCAGAAGGATGCCGGCGACGTGTCCTGGATCTACGTGGACATGATCGAGACGGAGAACGTCGCTCCGGCCGCCACCAATCCGGACCCGGCCAAGTACGTTGAAGTATCGAGCACCAAGTCGATCGAGCAGGCCCTGACCGAGTTCAGGCAGGATTCGACGAAGAAGGGCATCTTCATTCCGGCCGGAGAATGGACGATCTCGTCCAAGATCTTCTTGTACGGCCGAGCCACGGAGATTATCGGCGCAGGTCCCTGGTATACCAAGCTGGTCGCTCCGCAGAACCAGACGAACACGGACGTCGGCTTCAACATCGGCTCCGCCGCCAACGGCTCTACCATCAAGAACCTGTCCGCATGGGGCAACTACGTCTACCGCGTCGACGGTCCCGGCAAGTTCATCGACGGGAACGGCATGCAGAACGTCACCGTCGACAACGTCTGGGCCGAGCACTTCGTCTGCCTCTATTGGGGCGTGAACTCCTCGTATAATACGTTCAAGAACAACCGGATCAAGAATATGTTCGCGGACGGCATCAACATGACGAACGGTTCGTCCTACAACATCATCGACAACAACTACGCCCGCGGAACCGGCGACGACTCGTTCGCCCTGTTCAGCGCCATCGATGCTGGCGGGTCGTACAACGTCGGCAACAAGTACACGAACCTGACCGCTACCAATGTCAGGCGCGCCGCCGCGTTCGCGGCCTACGGCGGCCAAGACAATCTGTTCCAGAACCTGTACGGAGCGGATACCCTGACCTATCCGGGCCTCACCATCAGCAGCTTGAGCTTCGGCTACAATACGCTTGGCTTCGGCGCCCTGGATACCGTCTTCGACGGCATTACGCTGGACCGCACGGGAGGGGATTTCTGGACCAGCGTCGGCGCCGACGACAAGATCAACGATTACCAGAACTTCGGAGCCATCTGGGTGTTCGGAGGAGACCGCGACCTCAAGAATATCCTTGTGAAGAACGTAGATATCAATAATCCGGTCTACTTCGGCCTCATGCTCCAGACCAAGTCTCCGGAGAATCTCGCGATGCAGAACATCCGCTTCGAGAACATCAACATCAACAGCCCGACCCGCTACGGCATCAAGCTGGTCGCCAAGGCGGAGGACGGGCAGGGACCGGTCGTGGGATCGGCGAGCTTCACCAACGTGAAGGTGAACAATCCGGGAATCGCGGCCATCTATGGAGAGAGCAAGAGCCCGAACTTCACCGTGGTACGGGTGTCGGGGAACAACTGGTAATCTCTTGAGCATTTAACAAGCAAGGAGCCCCAGGCGTCATGGAACGCCTGGGGCTTCTTTTTCTATGGTTTAAATGAAATCTAAGGCGTTCAGCAGGCGTACCAAGACGACGGCCGCTTGAGCGCGCGTCGTCTCCCCTTCCGGAGCGAATGCATTGGCGCTCGGGCCGGTCATGATGCCGAGTTGCGCCACCGAGCGAATATCCGCAAGCGTCGATGCGTCAACGCTGCCGAGATCCTTATAGACGCTGAGATCCGCAGAGGTGGGTTCCGATGTCCCCTTCCCTTCCAGCGCGACGGCGGCCGCCAGCATGCTTGCCATCTCTTCGCGCGCCAACGGCTGCTCCGGCTTGAAGTCCCCTTCGCCCGCGAAGGCCAGCAAGCCAAGCGACTTCGCCTGCTTGACGGCGGAGAAGTACCAAGTGCCATGCTGGACATCCGGGTATGGCAATGACTTGTCCGTCAGGGTGCTATCCGGCGGGAGGCCTCGGCCGAGTGCCCGAACCAGCATCGCGGCGAACTCCGCTCTCGATACCGATTCATTCGGCGCATACTTGCCATTGCCGACGCCTTCGACCAACCCTTTCGCCGCAGCGAGCTCTACGGCCGATCGAGCCCAGTGTCCATCGGGCATATCAGAGAAGCGGACGGCATTGTCCATCACGGCGTAAACGCTGTTCGTGCGGGATCGGATCGCCGCGTACCAGACGTTATCGATCTTCGCCGCGCTCGCGGGAATAAATTCGAACTTGCCCGTTGTCTCGTTATAACGGAACGCCCCCCAATGCTCCGGCATCGCCGTCACGCCGCTCGGCATCGGAATCAGCCGGGTGACCGTTTCGCTGAAAGAATTGGCTCCGCCGAGAACCGTTCCGCTCTTCGAGTTCACGACCTCGATGTCGAAGTCGACCGGAACTCCGAGAAGCTTGCCGTTCGGAAGGCTGGCGCTAAGAGCCGCCGCCGTTCCGGCATCTCGGGACATGTCGGCCAGGATCACCTTGAAGCTGATGTCATCGGCTTGGAGACCGTTATCCGCCAGCAGTTGGGTCAGCCCGGGAATGAGAGAAGCCAAATCGACCGGAACTCGGTAGATGCCGTAAGGCGCTTGAATCTCCAGCACGAAATTCCCATTCCGGTCAGCCAAATCGCTCAGAATACTCGCCGGAATGCTGACGTAGGCCGAGCCGTCTTTAGGCGTCGCTTCCAAAGTCGCGGAAGGCTTGGACAAATCCAGCGTATTAGGATCAAGCGGCGCGCCGTTCAGATCGATCGTCGGCCCCGACACGATTGGCGGAGAGACGGAGGAAGAGGGAGCCCTCGGCGTCACGCTGTTGGACGCCGAGGATGCTGCGCCGGTTCCCGCGCCATTCGTCCCCGTCACCGTGAACTTATAAGCCGTGCCGTTCGTCAAGCCAGTCACCTTAATCGGGCTGGACCCGCCGGTTACCGTTATGTTGTCGGGACTCGAGACAACGGTATAAACCGTGATCGCGCTGCCGTTGTCGTCCGGCGCGGCGAAGCTGATCGTCGCCTCTTTATTTCCCGCCACCGCGCTTACTCCGGTCGGCGCGCCGGGGACGCCTATCGGAGTTACGCTATTGGAAGCCGCGGAAGCCACGCCCATCCCCATGTCGTTCGTCGCCGTCACCGTGAACGTATAGGCAGTCCCGTTCGTCAGGCCTGTCACGGTTAGCGGTCCGGACGACCCGCTTGCCGTTCTATTGCCGGGATTGGAGGTCACCGTGTAATTCGTGATGGCTTTGCCTCCATCATCGGCGGGTGCCGTGAAATGGACCGTCGCCTCTTCGTCGCCCGCCGTCGCGCTAACTCCAGTCGGCGCTCCCGGGGCAGTAACGGCTGAGACGGACACCACCTTGACGGCTGACGCGCTATTCACTGTATCGTCACTGACGGCAAAGCTAATCGTGCGGTTTCCATAGTGCGGCGAACTTGACGGATTGGAATAAGTCACCCTGCTCAAAGCGTTGGTCCATTGCTCCAAGGTGGAGGTCCCGCGGATTGATTCAAGCGTTAATGTCCCGTTGGAATAAGAGGTCGCCTGGATGTTGCCGATATCGGAACCGTTCGGCTCCAGGGCAAGAACGTCTTCCGGGGAAAAGTAGTTTCCCGTGATGGCGACTATCGCCCGGACAAGCGTCGAATGACTGTCGTCCGATACGGTAATGCCGGGATCGATGACGATCGATCCCGCTCCTCTCAATCCGGTCGTTCCGCCGCTTGTCGTCACGGTTAAGCCACCGGCCGCATCCGCTTGGGGAGCTGCGGGAACGAGCCACATTGCGATCGATAATATCATGAGCATAGCGATACTTTTTCTCATAGGAACCTCCTGGACCTTCTCGACTCTAGCTTGCCTAAAGGGCTTCCGACTCCGACAACGCTACTAGAATAGATTGCCAGCCCATCGGGGAAAGGTCAAGCAATTAGAGTCGTTATAAGATTCCATTCTTCAAAAAAACACTAAAGCAGCTTGTGCTTTAGTGTCTTCTAATCTACTTGAATGCCGCGAACGTCAGCTTCTTGCCTTGCAGGTACTCGATAATCTCCGGGAGCGCCGCAACGGTGTTCTTGTCCTCATGCAGCACATAGACGCCGCCGGCCGCATCCACCTCATGGAAGTAGCGTACGATGTCCTCCGGCTTCTTGGCATTCCAATCCTCCGGATCCCGGTTCCATAGAAGCGTCTTCATGTTCAGCGCATCCGCCGTCGCCACGAGCTCGTCGTTCACGGCTCCGTACGGCGGGCGGAACAACGTAACGGGCGTGTCCGTCAGGGCCTCGATAGCGGCGCTTGTCTTCAAGAGATTGGCGCTTTGTTGCTTCGGCTGGGCTTTCGTCAGCACGCTGTGGTCCCAGGAATGGTTCCCGATCGACATGCCATGCTCGCTGGCATAAGCGACCGCTTCCGGGTGACGCTTCACGTTCTTGCCGACGAACAGGAATGTCGCCGCGATCTTGTGTTCCGTCAGGATATCCACGATGTCCTGCGTAAGCGCGGAAGGCCCGTCGTCGAAGGTCAAGGCGACGTAGTCCTTCGACAGCCCGAAGAACTTCTTCTCCTCGTCGATATCGATGACCTCGTATCCTGCCTTCTGAGCGGCCGTCTGAACCTGAGGCTGCCCGATGGGCCGAGCCGGTTGAACGACGGCAAGCGAAGCCTGCTCCTTAGGCGCCTCCCGAACCGATCCGGGAGCTGTCGCCTCGGTCGGCTCCGCCAGGATATCCGCCGCTGCGTCCGCCGTTGCTTCTCTGTCCGTCTTTGCTTCCGTTGGTGCTTCCGCCGCCTCCGCGACGCCGAACGATACGTTCTGGGCGTGGGCCGAATTGGCTTTGCCCTCGGAAGGAATGGACAGGACCGCCAATAAAATAAACGCGACCGGCAGCAGGTTAGCCAGACCGGACAGCTGCGCCCTAAGCTGACGCAGGAATGGCGCTCGGCGCCGAACCGCCGTCTCCGCTTCGCCGATCCGGTCTTCTTCGTTCATAAGGACGAGCGGAAGCTCCCCTTGCCGAATCCGGTTAATCCGATCGACGAACGATTCGCTGCAGGCAAAATAAAGCGTGTCCCGAAAAACGCCGGTTGTTCTTACGATGGCGCTATAGTGCGTGTTGCGATAGGGGTCCCACTTGGGGTAGGGGGACAGCCGCGCCCTTCCGCCATCGAGCGGCCGCAGCGCTTCCAACCCCAGGTAGGTAAATTCGTCTATGTCGATTATATAGGTAGCTTGCCTATCTTCATGGGCAACGACGATCGTTAGATAATAGTGACCATCGGAGGACTTCCCAAGCGATAGCAGCTCCATCACCTGTGTGCTGTATGTCTCCATGGCCATCCCGTCCTTCTTGATTCCGGCCGCGTCGGTTAATCGGCAGAAGCTCGATCCATCGAGTCTGCGTTCGAAGCGAAAGGAGAAGTCAACCGGTTGGTAAAGTCGTTCACGATGTTCAGAAGGTGCGCCTTCTCCTGGCGAATGGCTTCGAACTTCTGCTTCATCTGGGACAGCTCGACCTCCAGCCTTGCATTCTTCTCTTCCAGCTCGCCGATCTTCTTGTTCTTCTCCGCCGCCATCTCGTTGTACTTCTGGAGCAAGCTCGCATAATTCTGCCTCTCAAGCTCGATGACGCCCTTAAGCTCTTCGATCTCGCCGGACAGCTTGGAATGAAGCTCCCGGTAGTCTTCCATCAGTTGATCGACCTTCAGGTTCTTGTCGATCAGCCTCTGTTCCAGCTCCAGGATGCTCTTCTCGCGCTCCTCGATGACTTTGCTCAGGTTCTTCAGGTCCCGGTTCAGCCGGTCGATCTGCCCGTTCGCATGGCCCAGCCGATCCTGCAGGTCGTTGCGGGTCATCTCGACTTGCTGTTTGGCGTTGATCATCTGCTCGACGGCGAAGATCAGATCGAGAGAACGCTTATCGAGGTGTCCTTTATTAAGCAAAATAGAGCCGGAAGACTCATCGTTCGCCGCGGCTCTAGCCGAAGTTGCCGACACTTCCTCCTGCGACTCTTCCAAGTCCTCCCTTATGCCGAGATCCTCTCGCGATTGCTGCTGCTCAAGACCACTCTTCTTTTTGGGGAATGGAGAAAACATCGACGAACTCACCTTTTCTAAGAAAATGTTGATAAATGTCGAAAATATTTCTTTCATTATAGATGAATTTTCCATTTTGATATGCGGGGCTAAAGTACCGATTTATATACCCTTGTAGGCATTAAGGAGGGGATATGTGGAAATTTCGCGGCATCAAAAAAGAGAGGCTTCCGCCTCTCTTGCCGTTTATCTTAGCCGTTCAATAAATTTCTCCATCAAATCCCGGAATGCGGATCTCGATGAGGAATCGATCAGATTAATATAGGCGACTTGTTGATTGAACAAGAGATCCGAGCCCTTCAACCCCAGGGATACTATATCCGCGATATCGATTTGAGCGGGCTTCTGAAGCATGTTGTGAATGTAAATCCGCCGATCGGTTACCAAGAAGCCATCCTTGGCGCTTCCGAAAGCCGTGTTGTCGAACAAGAGAATCGGCGTCTCGTCCGGCTTCAGGAACGCATAAGCCTCTCGGGCATTCCGGAACTTCTTGGCGGCTTTCTCGTTCTCGTTCTCGATAAATAAATAGTTGCGGAGGGATTGGTTATTAAGGCTTAAGATCGTATTCCTTACATAATCAATGCCCTTCTCCGCGCCGGCGACAGGAGCTGGCGCAAGCTTGGCGGCCGATGCTTCCGATCTCGCGGATCGAACCTCCTGCGAAGCAGTGCCTCTGCCGGCTGCGGCTCCCGGGCTCAAGCTTCCGCTGTATTTCTGAACGAAGATCAGAAGCTGGATGAACTCGTGGAAATTCTCCCTATCCCTGCCGCTAACCTGTACGATGTCCGCCGACTTCCCATTGATCAGAATGGAACTGCCGGACAGGTCTATGCGCTCGATGTCCTGCAGACTCATGCTCCAAGCCTTCTCCATCATGTTGCTGACGTAAATTCGCTGATCCGTGATGAAGAGGCCGTTCTTGGCGCTTCCGAAAGCCGTGTTGTCATACAAGAGAAATGGAGTCTCCCCCTGAAAAGGCGCATAGGATGCTCGGACATTCTGCAGCTTGTTTGCCAATTTATCGATAGCGTCTGCCGACACCAGGAATGCCTTAGTCTTTAGGTTGTCATTCTGAACGGAGTAGAATGCCTTCCGGACCGCTTCTATCGGATTCGCCGGCAGCTCGGATTTGATCGAATGGAATAGGCGGTTGCTTTGCAGCTTGTCCTCCAGCTCGCCCGCCGATCCGCCGAAGAGCTGTGCCAGTCGCTCCCTGCTCGCGTTAGCTTCGTGGATCTCGCGAAGCCGTTCATCGATCGGCATCTTGAACAAGCGCGCGTATTCGATGAGATCGTTCCGGTTCTCCTCGGCGACATGCTCGAGCGCCAGATCGAAATAGTCCATATCGAATGGGTACTTCTGCAGAATTTCCGCGATCAACCGCGTTAGATCCTGCTTGCGTACATTCCCGTTCCGAATATTGTTGTACATAATGGCCGACTCTTCATACTGGTCGGCGTCATACGATTCGGCGACGAGCGATAATTCGCGATCGTTCAAGCACTCGACGACAGCCATATGGACGGAAAAAATGTCCAGGTACACCGAGATGCTTAAGGATCTTCTAGTCTCGGGATTCTTGAATATCTTGCCCTTCATGCTGCTGACTTCCGCGCTCGTTGCCGCATTGCCCAGCGCGTTGGTGAACGAGTGCAGCAGCCCGGTCGCCATATTGGCGGATCCGGCCATCGCCATCCCCTTCAACGCGCCGCCGACGCCGAACCCGCCCCCGACAAGCCTGCCTCTGCCCGCTTTGCGGCTGGCACGGTAGTCCTTCTTGGCTTCTTTGTAATCCGTCAGCTCTTGGAACTTCTCTCGAATGTCGCTGAAGCTCGACTCCCAATAGCCGCTGTGTTCCAAGGCGATATCGCTGAATCTGCTTATATTGACGTTGTAAATCCCTAAACTCCTGAGCATGTCCACGGCATGCTCCAGAGCCGAGTTATAGTAGCTCTCCGAGTCGTCGTCGCCGTATCGGATCAGATCGTCCAGGCTGCGGTACCTCGTATCGAAGTTCCCCGCCATCCGTTGCCGCGCTTCCTCGGCCAACTCTTCGAACTCATTGCGGATATGAACATAAAACTCCGTTTCCTTCGGAACCTCGACTTTATACCCCAACAGATCGTAGATATTGGAGTGCTCCTGATGCTCCGGGGAGTAATCGGGCGTCTCCGTCGGCATGGTTGGAGCCGTCTGCGCAGGTTGGACAGCCTGCTGCGGGTATCCCTGAACGGCCGTTCCGCATCCTGAGCAGAACTTGGCTTGATCCATTAATTTCGTACCGCAATTAAAACAGAACAATTCGACTCCGCCACCCCTCGATAGAACTAGAAAACTAAGTCCATATTACTATCTTAGGGTCTATTTTCCTACTAAAAATTCCCTATATTATCGATGAACCCCGACAATCGCAACAGGTTCCGGATGATCGTCGCCGCTTCCGCCCTCGTAAGGGCGTCCTGCGGGGCCAGCTTTCCGCCGCTGCGCCCTGCAATAAGCCCCGCTTGCAGGCTGTCGGTCACTCCTTCTCTCGCCCAGGCCGAGATCTTGCTTCCATCCGCAAAACTCGCAATCCATTCAGCCGACGGGGGCTTCAGCTTGTCCGCGACTCCGGTGAGCCTCATGGCCCTGGCGAGAATCGTCATGGCTTGTTCTCGCGTCAGCTTCTCCATCGGCCGGAAGGTTCCGTCCTCATAACCGTCGATCAGGCCGTACGCATTCGCCGATCGGATGAATTCGCCGTACCAGGCCGCCGCCGGAACGTCGGAGAATCGAGCCGTCTCGCTGCCCGTTCCGTTCGCCTCTGCCGGCAAGCCCAAAGCACGGGCAAGAATCGCCGCGAATTCCGCGCGGGTAATCTCTTGGCCTGGATGGAACAGCCCTTGTTCGTCGCCGGCAAGGATCCTCCGCGAGCCCAGATCTTCGATCGCCTCCTTCGCCCAATGAAGCTCGGCGTCCGAGAACGGTGCCGCGAAGGAAACAATGCCGTATAGTCCGCTCGACAGGCTGCGGATGTTCGCCCAATTGCTGTCGTCGCTTATCGAGAGCTTCGTCGGCACGGGCGCGATAGAACTATCCGATCCGAGCATAATCGCGCTCTTGGCGAATTCCGGATACAGTCCTCTCGGAATGGCGATCGAGAACTCCACATAGGAATCGAAGCGATCGATCTCCGCCTCCCGGTCGCCTAGCACTGCCCGCACGGAGAAATCCATAGGCATGAGAATCCCGGATTGCTCGCGAAGGGACGCTTGCTCCATCCGCTCCTCCTGATCTTTCCGAATGGGGACGGTCTCTATCTGAAGCTTGAAGTCCGACAGCGTCGCGCCATCGCCGAAGGATTCCAACAAGCGGTTGGCATTGATGGCTTCCAAAGGCACCGAGAAGGAAGCATTGGCGGTTCCAAGCACGACCGTCGCCCGCTTCTCGGACAACCGCTCGAACAAGCTCCCGTTCAGTTCTATGTAAGCGGCGGCCGAAGGAGCTTTCACTCGAATAACAGCCTTCTCCTCCATCCCCGCCTCCTCCAGCTGCGGCTCCAGCTTCGCTTGGTCGAGGGCGATTGCCAGAACGTCCCTGCCGCCGCGCTTCACCGTCGTTACGGCAAGGCTCCCCTCCAGCCCCGCGCTTCCGTTAACGAGAAGCGTTGCCTTCCCGGACGGATCCGCCTCCGGGTCCGGGTAGAGCGGCTTCTCCGGCACCAACTCAAAGCGAGGAAGCTGTCCGTTCTCCGAATCTCCTTCTGCCGAGACCAACGGACAAGCGTATATCAGCAAGCTTGCCGCCAGAACCGATATCCGCACGCCTTGCCTCCATCCTCTGCTCCTTTTCCGATTCACTATCGACTCCCCCTCTCCTTCGGTTAACAATTGCCTCTCTATTCTACCAATTAAGCCCAGATAGAAACAGGAGCTGCCTCACAAGTCAGGCGACTTATGGGCAGCTCCTTATTAGTTTCGGTTCGTTCGAAGTGTTTTAGGTTTCTTTTCGAATAGATATGATTTTTCGAGTATAAACGGCGCATACTACTGAAAAACAGAGATTATATTCGAAAAATCATATATAAGTGGACGACTTGCCCAAAATGTCCGGAGATATATACGATATTTCATATACATCAACCCAAATTGCCGATAGCCAGAGAATTATATTCGACAAATCGAATACATTCGTGACTCGGGGCGTGTCTCGTCGTCGCGAGCTTCCGAGACCACCCCTTCTTTTACCGCGCTCCGTAACACAGCTTCTCCGCTCTTTTTTTCCTGATCGGGCTTATGATCAAACCATCCAACAGCATGAGCACCACTCCGACAGTGATCGCGTGATCCGCGAAGTTGGAGATGCCCCTGCCGAAGTCCAGGAAGTCGGTCACCCAGCCGAAGTAAACGCGGTCGATGGCATTCCCGATGGCGCCGCCGGCGAATAAAGCCGCTCCCAGCTTCAGCAGGAACCCCTTCATCAAGCCTTTATGAACCGAATAAACCGCCCATGCGACGACCAGAACGGCGGGAATCACGAACCATCTCCCATAGCCCTCGAAGCTGCTCGCCATGGCGCCGGAATTCTGGAAGAAAGTCAGTTGGAATCCATCCCACATCGGAATCGACTGTCCTACCTCCATATTCATCCGAACCCACAGCTTGGCAGCCTGATCGAGCAGAACGACAAAGATCAGAATCGCATAGAACAATGAACTCACCTCGAATGCCGTTTTCCGATAGTATGCCGCCAGCGTCCTTATTAGGATACGGTTCGTTCCCCTTGCCGTTTCAAAAAGGGGCTGCTAGCATGATTCTTCCTCTCTTGGAAGCCCTAACTGCGCCGCGGCGGCTTCCATAAACTGAGGGCAGAAGTAATAACCGTTCAAGCTTATGATGTGGCCGTCTTCCGTCTCCGCCGCCATGATTTCGTTTAAAGCCTCCGGAGTCCCTTCTTGCGTCGTTCGGCAGAAAATCACTGCTTGTCTGCCCCATAGCTCCATGACAAAAGCTTGCAGATCGGCCCGTTCATAATGGCTGGGGTTATGGGATGCTTGCATGATGACACCCTTGCCGTACTCCTTGCTCGCTTGAGCGACAAAGCTGTAAACGGCATTCTCAGCCAACAAATTCGCAATTCCTTGGAAGTCGCGGCGGTTGAAACAGGAGACATAACGATCGACGAGGCTCGGATCCGGCCTAGGAGAAGACAAGTAATGCGGCTCAACCCTCGCCGTGCCATTCGCGGCCAGCTTACGAAGACTCTCCCTTGCACGGAACAACGCGGCGTGAATGGCTCCTTCCGTTGTCCCCAAGATTTCGGCCGCTTCGCGAGCCGTGAATTGCAAGGAGTCCATCAGGACGAGGATAACCGCCTGCCTTGGAGGGAGGGAAGCCAGCAACGTCTCGAATGCTTCCCGCACTTCCAAGCTCATATCCACATCACTCAAGGAATCAGAATCAGAAGCCGGCCCGTCCGTCCATTCCTCCGTAGGCATTCTCCGCTTGCGGTTGATATCGATCCAATGGTTGGTCGCGACCCGGAATAGGAAGGCCCGAGGGTGAATCGGCTGCTCTCTATGGGAGAGCGAAGACAGAGAAGTGAACATCTTTAGCAAGGTGTCCTGATACAAATCTTCGCCATCCCACGGATTGCCGGCCAGCTTCCTGCAATAGCCCCAAAGCTCATTCTGGTAAGGGCCGATGATCTCCCAGAATCTCTCGTATAGCGGTCTTGCGTCATCCCCAAGCTTCTGCAGAACCGTTCTCTCCGACATGGACAATCCCCCCGTTGCTTTCTCTATATCTTAGACGAGGAAGGCATTGATTTTCTTACGCGCTATCCCTACATTTCAGCCAAAAGATCCTGCAGCCGGTCGAAGTTCTGCTCATTCCCTTCGACGCACATAGACTTCATCAGCTCGAAGTCCCTCGCCTTCTTGAAGAGCTGGCGGAAGGTGAGTCTAGTTCCTCCCTCTTGCTCATCGAAGATGGCCGTCACCTGAAACTCCGGCGCCGATAGGTGGCGAAGCACGATCCGCTCCGGCGGCAGAATCTCCTCAAAGACGATATGGTTGGGATAATCCGCTCCGTTCGGGCCGTGCATGACGAACCGCCAATTGCCGCCCGGCTTCAGATCGTACTCTTGGAACGTATTGGTGAACCCCTTCGGCCCCCACCAGCGGGCTAGCTGCTCGGGGTTTGTCCAAGCTTGAAAGACTATGTCACGGGGAAAATCGAACCGGCGCGAAGATATCACTTCGTTGTCGCCCAAGATAGCCGTCATCGGAATCCTCCTTTAGAGTATCTTGCTCAAGGCATCCAGCATCTCGTTCGTTCCATGCTCGCGAATCTCCGGCGTATCGTGGCCGTCAAAGAACGCTCCTTGCTCCGTGAATATCAGCTTCGTGCCGCCTTCGACCGGGATGAGCTCTACGGTTGCGGTCGAAACGGAGATTCTCGTAGTATCCGAGTCTAGGGTGTAGGTGTAGACGATGCGCTCCTCCGGAACGATCTCTTGGTAGCACGCGTCGAAAGTGAAGACCGGCCCCTCTGGCGGGCCTCCCCTGCTATACTCGCGCCCGCCGACCCGGAACTCGAAGGAGTCGGGCTTGGAGAACCATCTGGCTTTGGCAGTTGGATCGGCCCAGGCCTGATAGACTTTCGCCGGCGCTGCGGCATAAGTACGTTCAACGACAAAAGTGGCATGCTTAACGAATCGTTCGGTCACGGAATTTCCTCCTCTGATTACGTTCCTTCTTCCTCTTCCGCAAGAAAATCGCCCAGCACGTCCAGACGGCGTTCCCAGCTTGCCTTCCGCTCGATGACCAGCTTCTCATGGCTTCGCTTCATGGCTTGCAGGAGCTGGGTAAAGTCTTCGACGCCTAATGACTCTTTCCCTTGCATAAGCCTTGACGCATGCTGCAGCTGTTCAAGCAGCCGTTGCTGCAGCCCGATCTGCTCTTTGACCTTGCCCATCTGCAGCTGGACGATCTCGAGCGGGCTGAACTGCTTATCCGCCAATGCGGACCTTACCTCTTCCAGGGACAAGCCCAGCTCCTTGAGCGATAGGATCTGCTGCAGGCGCGACAGATCGGACTCGTCGTAAAGCCGATGGCCGGATTCCGTCTGCCCGGACGGCGAGAACAGGCCGATCTGATCGTAGAATCGCAGCGTTCGAACGGTGAGCCCCGTAAGGCGGGCGAGGTCTCCTACCTTCCAAAGTCGCTTCATAGATACCCCTTCGTTAGCGCTAACTGTTTACCGGTAATTTGATTATAAAAGATGACGTAACGTAAGGTGCAAGCAGAATCGTTGTCCAAAGATGAAAATATAGAAAAATATTTCCAAAATGTCCAATAGGAATTTGTTATTAGAACTTCATAAAAATCTTTAACCCGATTGGTAGACATCTGGTAAATGAGGCTATAAAATTCCATTAAACCGATATGAATTAGCAAGTATGGAATTCAAAGACCAAGGAGAGATTCGGATGAGCCGCGTATCTACATCGGGCAAGATTAAGAAATCCATTACCGAGCTGGTCGGCAAGACGCCCTTATTGGAGCTTGTCAATTACGCGAAGGCAAACCAATTGGAGGCGGAGATCGTCGCGAAGCTCGAATACCTGAATCCCGCGAGCAGCGTCAAGGATCGAATCGCCAAAGCGATGATCGAAGCCGCCGAACGAAGCGGCCAGCTCAAGGAGGGCGTCACGATTATCGAGACGACGAGCGGCAATACCGGCATCGGACTGGCGGCCATCGCCGCGGCCAAAGGGTATAAGCTTAAGATTTACATCCAAGACAACGTCAGCGAAGAGCGGACCAAGGTCGTCCGGGCATATGGCGCGGAGATCTATCCTTTCTCGGTTGTGCCGGAGGTCGTGGAAGCCATCGAGCGAACGGAAGGCGACTTCGTGGAGATCGTCAATGTCTTCAAGGAGGTCGTCGTCGACAAGGAAGAGAACGTCTTGTTCTTGAACCAGTTGGATAACGCCTCGAATCCCAAGGTGCACCTGGAGACGACCGGACCGGAGATCTGGGAAGACACCGATGGCCAGGTCGATATCTTCGTCGCGACGATCGGGACCGGCGGAACCGTGAGCGGCGCGGGCGCCTTCTTGAAGTCCCGGAACCCGAATATCCGGATTGTCGGCGTCGAGCCGGCGAAGGCCTCCATCGCCACGCCGGCGAATCCGGATATCGTCGAGATCACGGGGGTGCACCGCTTCTCCGACGCGGGAGAAGCGAGAACACCCGCCAACGTTCATACGCATGTGATCGACGAGTATATCGAGGTAGAGACCAGCCAAGCCTATGAAGCGGCAAGGAAGGTAGCCAAGTCGGACGGAATTCTGGTCGGCACCTCCTCCGGAGCGGCCATCTGGGCAGCGACCGAGCTGGCTAAGCGTCCGGAGAACAAGGGAAAGCGGATTGTCACGATCCTGCCCGATACGGGATTAAGGTATCTCTCGACAGACTTGTTCGAATAGGTTGGCCTATCGGCGTCGCCAGATGAATAACTGTCCACCGGACCACCGGAGATCAGCCCGACTTTATCGGGATGATCTCCTTTTTTATGACCCCGTCTCGTACGGAACGAAAGGAGAACTTCCCTGCCTCATGGAGATAACCACCGACACGCTCTCCCTAACGGCGCCTTCCGGGCGAAGCGGAAGAAGAAACCGGATTCGCCCGCTGTCGGCCGTCGTCATTCTGCTTCCATCCGCGCTGTTGCTAACCGCTCTGCTGCTCCACGATCTGCTGCCGAATAAGCAGCCGGTGGCTCACGCCGCGCAATACGGTTACCTGATCCTTATCGCGCTCGGCTTCTACCTGTTATGGGCTGTCTCCGCCTTCGCATGGGAGGGCGCCTTCCGGCGGATTCGGAGCCAGGCTCCGGTCACCGCCTTGATCATTCTGATCGTCGGAGTCTGGGAGCTGTTCACCTTGAAGCTGAATTCGCTTCCGCTCCCCTACTTCCCATCGCCGGTCAAGATCGCGGACGCGCTCATCAACGATCGCCACAAGCTGCTTATCTGCACCCTCTACTCGTTGCGCTTGCTTGTGCTCGGCTACTTGATCGGCACTTTCTGCGGTCTCGTCACCGGCATTCTGATGGGCTGGTATAGACAGTTCCAGTACTGGATCAACCCGTTCCTTCGGTTCATCGGCCCGCTGCCCGCAACGGCATGGATCCCGGTTGTCTTGCTCGTCTTCCCGTCCAGCTTCACGGCCAGCATCTTCCTGATCGCGCTGGGCACATGGTTCCCGGTCTCGGTCATGACCTGGTCGGGCGTCTCCAGCGTGAACAAGTCGTACTTCGAGGTCGCCAAGACGCTGGGCGCCGGCGAACGCTATCTCGTGTTCAAGGTAGCGGTCCCCGCGGCGCTCCCTCTGATCTTCATCGGGTTGTTCATGGGATTGGGAACGTCCTTCGTCACGCTGGTCGTCGCGGAGATGCTCGGCGTGAAGGCCGGCCTCGGCTTCTATATTTCTTGGGCGCAGGGCTGGGCGGAGTATTACAAGGTGTACGCCGCGCTGCTCATCATGGCGGTGCTGTTCTCGACCGTCATGACGCTGCTCTTCAAACTGCGCGATCGCGTGCTGACCTGGCAGAAAGGACTGATCAAATGGTAACGGCCGCAGAAGGCGGACACATCGCCATCGATAACGTATCGCACGTCTTCGCGGATCACGGCAGCGAGGTCGTCGCGCTGGGCAGCGTCAACCTGGATATTCGCCCGGGCGAGTTCATCTCCCTTATCGGGCCGAGCGGCTGCGGGAAGTCGACGCTGCTTCGGCTCGTGACCGGACTGGATCACCCGACGTCCGGCGAGATTCGGCTCGATGGCGAGGCCATAAGGGACTCCCATTATTCGCGCGGGCTCGTCTTCCAGGATCCGACCTTGTTCCCTTGGAAAACGATCTGGAGCAACGTGGCCACGGGACTGGAGGCTCGCGGGGTTCTGAAGGAGCGGCGAGAGGAGGTGGATCGGTTCATCGAGCTCGTCGGCCTGAAGGGCTTCGAGCGCTCCTACCCGCATCAGCTATCCGGCGGGATGGCGCAGCGGGCGGCTCTCGCCCGCGCGCTGGTCAATCATCCGAAGGTGCTTCTGTTGGATGAACCGCTCGGCGCGCTGGACGCGTTCACCCGGATGAATCTTCAGGACGAGATCCTTCGGATCTGGCAGGAGCGCGGAACGACGATGATCTTCGTTACGCACGATATCGACGAGGCGGTCTACCTGAGCGACCGGGTCGTCATCATGACCCCGCGGCCGGCTCAGATCAAAGAGGTCGTTCGCATCGATCTGCCGCGCCCTCGGGCGAGAAACGGCGGCTCCTTCTTCGAGTACCGGTCGCGCATTCTGGAATCGCTGCAGCTCGTCCCGGAGAGCCCGCAGCCGGAATACAGCCTATGAGGAGGAGAGAGGGGAACGTTCGTCGCGGTTCGTTCGTCGCTTGGATGATACCGGCGACGCTAACGGCATTGTTGCTGCTCTCCGCGTGCTCATCCGGTTCCCGTGCCGGATCCGGGGCCTCTTCCGGCAGCGGAGGCGCGGAGGAAGACCGGTATGGCATCGCCTTCTCCACCTATCCGGAGACGCTTAAGCAGAACGAGAGCGCGGAGCTGAAGGTAGAAGTCACGAAGGGGGGCGCCCCCGTCAAGGAGGCGGCCGTCATCCTCGAGCTATGGCCTAAGGATGCGAGCTCGAACAGCCACGCCCAGATGCCCGCGAAAGCGGACGGCAAAGGCAATTACTTATTGAAGGGTCAATTCTCCGAAGAAGGCACTTATTATGTCATCGCGCATATCACGCCGAAGGAAACAGGACAAATGACCATGGCAGGCTTCGATTTCGAGGTTGCGCCCTGATCGCGAAGGATTCGAGATGGAGGATGGAAAAATGAAGAACAACTATGCCAAGAAAAAAATTTGGTTAACGTCCATAGCGGTCGTGACGGCGATCAGCCTGATGTCCGGCTGCGGCAGCAAGAAGAACAATGAAGAGGCGGCCGGAGGTGACGCTTCCGGCACCCCTGCGACGGGAACCGCAACGACGGCGAAGACGAACAAGCCTCTTCAGAAGGTTACCTTCGCTTATGCGGGGGGAACTTGCGAAGCCCCGATCTATACGGCCATCGAGCAAGGCTTCTTCAAGGAGGAAGGGCTAGATGTCGAGCTTGTTCAACAGGACTTCGAGACGCTTAAATCGGGGATCTCTTCCGGCAAGGTGGACGCCACGGTCGGCAACTTCGCCTGGTTCAAGCCCATCGAACAGGGCCTAGACGTCAAGCTGACCGGCGGCCTGCACGCGGGCTGCATTCAGCTCGTCACGCCGAGCAGTTCCGGCATAACGTCCATTAAAGAGCTGAAGGGCAAGACCGTCGGCGTCGACGTCATCGGCGGCGGACCGCAAATCACGTTGTCCATTGCTCTTAAGGAGAATGGCCTCGATCCGGAGAAAGATGTGCAATGGCGCGCTTACCCGGCGCAGCAGCTGTCTACGGCCGCGGACAAGGGAGAGATCCAAGCCTTCATCGTCTGGGATCCGGCCGGCCAACAAGCGATCGACGAGAAGAACTACGTGAGTCTGCTTAATACGGCGCACGACGACCCGTTCATGTCCGGTTACTGCTGCTACTCCGTCATCAGCGGCAAGGTAGCGGAGGAGGATCCGGAGAAGGCCGCCGCGATCACTCGGGCGCTTCTCAAAGCGGCCGAGTGGGTGGGCAACAACCCGCAAGGAGCGGCGGAGATCGAGACGAACAAGAAGTACGTGTCGGCGGATGTCGCAACGAACCAAGCGCTTCTGGCAAGTTACACTTGGAAGCCCGGCGTGAAGGCGGCTCAAGACAGCGCCAAGTTCTTCATTAAGAATCAGAAGGAGCTCGGCATCCTCGACTCGTCGACGGACGAGAATGAACTATTCGACCGTCTCTTCTACGAGGCGATTCCCGATTATAACGGCAGATAAGCGTTAACGTTCACGGCAGCAAGCCCGGTTAGCTCGGTATACGGCTAATCGGGCTTGTTCTGTCCGATAAGATCTTAAGGGTTCTCTCTCCGGTAGCTATCCAAACTCTTATATCCTTGGCCCAGAATGGCCTTCATCTCTTCCCGCCGTTTCTCCCGGGTCTGCTCCTGCACGGCGCTGTATACGTAACGAGCCCAATCCTTCCGGTAGCCGGGCGTCAAGGATCGATAGAAGGCCAACGTCTCCGGGTTGTCGGACAAATCGCGCTCCACGTCCGGGATCATCGAGAGATAATCGCCCACGCGCTGGCTAGGCTTGGAGGATGATTCCTTCTCTTTCCCCGCCCGCTTCTCCGATTTGAAGCCGACAACGGTGAACACCTCGTTCAGGCCCACCATTCGCGCAAACTTCAGGCTGCTCGTTCCGATATAGCCATCCTCGTCTGCTCCTACCCCTTCGAAGAGGCTGTCCCGATGAATATAGGTCGGGTAGGCTTTATTCCCCTTCTTCGGATAAGCCGCGTACAGGTAGCCGCCTTGGCTCAGATCGTTGCGGTCAATGACGTTATGGACGAGGTCCCGCAGCGATTCCATATCGAACACATAAGCAAAAATCAGATCGTACGGGCCGTCCTTCAGCTCGGTATCAGGATCCGCTAATCCCGATAAGCTGTCTTCCTCCTCGGGCCTATTCAATACGGCGATCTTCTTGAACTTGTTCAGGTTGAGCTTGTCCACGATCGTTCTCTCCATGCGCGCATCCTCCATGCTATCTCAGTCTTAGGAACCTCCATGGCTTCGTCCGATACCCTCTAGAATCTCGTCAACCGCACGGCGCGCCCCGCCCGCTTCCCGGAGGGAGCCCCTCATCTTCTCGGCGGCCTTTTTGAACGAGGGTTGGCTCAGCACATGGTCGGCAGCTTCGCGCAATTGGCTTGCCGTCAGCCCTTGCATGGGCAAGGTTATGCCCGCTCCGACCCGAGCGACTTGCCCGGCGACGAGCGGCTGATCCGCGCTCTGCGGGATAACGATCAGCGGAACGCCATGAGAGAGTCCCTCATGGGCGCTGTTCATTCCTCCATGCGTAATAAAAAGCTTGGCGCGTTCTAGAACCTCCATCTGCGGAACGTAGCCGCGAACGACGAAGTTGGCCGGAACCGCCCCGAGGTCGGACAGCCGGACCTTGTCTCCGATAGACAGAACGACTGTCTCCTCCGTGTTCCCCAAAGCTTCGAAGCATAGCTTATAGAAGTCGGCGGCTTGGTTAAAGACCGTGCCGAGCGAGATGTAGATGGGGTTCTTCCCATCGATTGCCGCGAGATCGAAGTCCTCCGTCGTCGATCGTTCGGAGAGGGAGGGACCGACAAACTTGTAGGACGGGTCGAACGCTTCCCCTTCCGGTTGGAACTCCCTTGTCGTATACACGATCGTGAGCGGCGCCGGATTGCAGAACACCTCGTATGGGGAGCTTATCTCCACGTTGTATTTTCCCACCGCCTCCGCCTTCAGGCTATGGAATCGGTCGAGAATAGGCTCAGCGATCTCCGCCGGAACCTCCGCGCGGAACGATTCCATCAAGCCATTGAAGGATACTTCCGTCTGCGCAAAAGAGGAACAGGAGCTGATGGCAGGCAGCTTCAGGAGCTGGGCGATCATTCTCCCGCAGCCGAACATGGAATCGTGGATGACGTAATCGAAGCGCTCCCCTTCTATCTGTGCCAGAACGCTCGGAATCACGACATCCGCCGTCAGCAGCAGGCCGTTGACTCTCTCGAGGACGTACGTTCTCCCTCCGGCGATAAACGCCTTGATGAATTCCTGCCCGTCGAAGGTTCGTACGATGGCCCCCGCCTTCTCCATCCTCTCGCGGAAGGCTTCTATGCAGAAGTACACGACCTCTTCTCCGCGCGAGACCAGCTCCTGCACGACGCCGACCGTCGGATTGATATGTCCCTCTGAACCGCCGTTAATAAATAAGACTCGCGCCATTTTCTACATCTCCTTCTTAAGAGGCCGAGGATATTGCCGCCGAAGCGTCCGGCGAGGATCGTTAAACGGGAGCCCAGTACCTTCCGTTCTGCAGATCGGTATCCTGGAGCTTGCCGTCCGCTTCCCTTAGAACGAACAGATTCTCGCCTTCGGGGGCTCCCCACGACATTCCCAATAGCACGCCCTCATCCGAATGGGCGAGGAACAGCACTTCGAATAGGCCGGGGTCGTCCGCGCCGTCGACTCTCCAGGTCCCGTTCTCTTGATAGACCGCGGGAAAATCCTTGAACAGAACCTTATCCCCGCTTACATAAGCGATGCTGGCCAGCATGTCGTCCCCTTGCCGCTCGAACACGAATAAGGCTACCTTCTCCTTATCCGATTCGGACAGCAACCGGCTCTGCGCGATCTTCCGCTTCTTTATCGCCTCGATTCGGGCGATGGTACCGGCATCGACCGGAAGATAATCTCCGGACGAAGATTGTTCGTCTATCGTACTCTTCAATTCGGTTAAAGAACGCTCTCCGACGACTCCATCCTTAACCAGCAGATACGACTTATTCGGAATCAGCTTGCCATCCTTCGCCCGGTAGACGTAGCCGGCCATATTGTCGAAGTTGTACATCGTCTGCCTGTTCGTATCCTGATCGTTGGCATCCTGCCATCCGACGAGCTCGATCTCTACCTTCTCCCCGTTATGGCCGATGGCTTCCGCGAATCGTTCCGGGTCCGCAAGCTTGACTCCTTCGCCGTCCTGCAGGGCAATCAGCCGATCCCCCGACTCGTTCGCGAATCCGAACGCGTTCTCCAGCAGGCTAAGCTCTATCTTAGCCCCTGCCGGCGTGACGGTAGCCGTCGCGGTTGGAGTAGGAGCCGCGGTTGCTATGGACGGAGCCGCCGGTTGGTTCTCCTCTTCCTTGCTGCATCCGGCCAGCAAGGCCAGAGCCGCGACTCCCGCGATTGCGATCCCTCTCGTTTTCATAATTTACACCCCTCTATTCTCATTAAAATATACTCATTCTTATCAGAAAGGACTTGCTCCATCTCTCTATTATTATGGATAAAACCGAGCCTCCCAAGCGATTGACGCCTAGCGTCCGCTCTCATTATCCTCAATCTTCCACCTGAGCGGCCGGCTATCTTGTCGTATGATGGTACGAGTGGAAGGGGGAATATCGTGTTCGGCAGACGTTGGACTCTATCATTGACATCATTGACGCTATTAGCCGCGATTATCCTTGCTTGGCCGCCCCAAGGAGCCTCGGCTCAGTCGATCGGCGGCACGACGGTTTACGTCGACGGCCAGCGGGTCGTGACGACAGCCATTACGCAGAATGGACTGCAGCTCGTGCCTGCATCTTTCTTCCGCCAATTGAACGCCTCGGTCAGTTGGAGCGCGTCCTACCGCTCCGCGGTGCTTAGCACGGACTCGCTCGTCATGGGGTTCCCCGTCGGCGAACGCCACACCGATTACCAACGCGCCGGAGAAACGGCTTGGAAGCGCGACTTCTTGGATACGCGCACGACCATTATTAATGGATCCGCTTATGTGCCCCTAGCCTATACCGCCCGCAAAATCGGGTTAAGCGTAGGATACGACACCCGAACGCGATCGGCAACCATCTCCTCGGCAGAAGGCAATCTCGTTGTGCAATCGACGGCCCATCAAGCATCAAGCGAAGAGCTGAATTGGCTGTATCGGCTCACGGAAGCGGAAGCCGGAGGCGAGAGCTATGCCGGCAAGGTCGCGGTGGCCGCTTCGATCCTGAACCGGGTCGACAGCCCCGAATGGCCGGATTCGATTATCGATACGATTTTCCAAGTGGACACCTATAACGGCATCTCTTACTACCAGTACTCGCCGGTATTGGACAAGCGGATCTATTCCGTCTCGCCGACCCGGGAGACGATGAATGCCGTGCAAGACGCGCTAAGCGGCTCCGATCCGGGGTTGGGAGCGGTCGTCTTCTACAATCCGGACAAGACGGACAACGCTTGGGTGCGAAGCCGGCCCGTCACGGTCCGGATCGGCAACCATGTCTTCGCAAAGTGAGTATAGCCGTTCCCGACCGTCGAGCTCGACTTTGGCCAAGGCGTGAAGCGACTGGCAGATAGCCCATGGATTCGAATTATCGTCTCTCATAGGCGCCCGGGAGGGCGCCTTTTGTTTGCGCAAATATGATATACTGTTTACACGATAAACACTTTAATCGAGGCAGAGGATACATGGGGGAGACGAAATGAGCAACCACGAGATTACGCCGGAAGAAGCGGCGAAGATGCTTCCCGCCGGCGCGGCGCTCGGCTGGGGACTGGTGAAGCCGCCGCAGCGCGGACCCAAGAGAGAGATGAGCATCGACCAGATCGTGAAGAAGGCGATCGAGATCGCGGACCAAGGCGGGCTTGGCGCCGTCTCGATGAACCGGATCGCCACGGAGCTCGGCTTCACGGCGATGTCCCTCTATCGCTATATCCCAAGCAAGGATGACCTGTTGATTCTCATGCAGGATGCGGTGTGCAATATCCCGTTCCCTCCGGAGAGGCCTCCGCAGGAATGGCGGGAGGGCTTGCGCGAATATGTGATGGGCACGATCGAGGTGTTCCGCCTTCATCCGTGGTACGGAGACATTCCGATCTTCAGCGTTCCCATTTCGCCTAACACTCTCCGCATGGTGGACTGGGCGCTTCGGCCCCTGCGGGAGCTGCCGCTGAACGATTACGAGAAGATGTCTTTCGTTCTCCTTATGAGCAGCTACGCCCGTTCCTGCGGCCTCATTCAGAGGGACATGGAACGCGCCATTCAGGCCGGCTCCAGCGAGAAGGAATTCGGCGGGCTCTCGTACACGGACGCGCTGCGGGTTCTCGTTAAGCCGGAGCAATACCCGAACCTGCACCCGATCGTCATGTCCGGCGCCTATACCGAAGAGAACGCCAACGACAATCCCGTCGGCAATGACGTGGACTTCGGGCTGGAGCGAATTCTGGACGGCATCGAGCAATACGTGAATCGCAAGCGAAGCGGCGGAACGGACCGTTAGAGCCGGAGCCGCTTCGCCAACGCAAGAAAGGCTGCTGCCAAGGATGATTGCCTTGGAGCAGCCTTTCTTATTTATGTCATAAGGTTAAGCAGCGGCTTTAATCGTTGTTTGCTTATCGCGGAGCAGCGCGAGGGTCGTTGCCGTCGCCAGCAGCAGGATGACGCCCGAGACGAGACAGGTGACATGCATGGCGGACAGGAAGGCTTCTCTTGAAGCGTCTATCACCTGCGACGCGGCTTCGGAAGGCAGATGCCTAGCGGCGGCTGACGCTCCGGCAATGGTCTGCTCTGCCGCGCGGGCAGCATCCGGCGCGAGCCCTGCCGGGAGATGAGAAGAGACGGCATGGCGATAAACGGCTGCGAGAACGCAGCCTAGAAGCGCGATGCCGAAGGAGCCCCCCAGCTCGCTTGAAGTCTCAAGGAGACCTCCGACGGCGCCCGCGCGGTCAGCCGGCGCGACCCCAATGACATAATCGGTGACCAGGGTCATGACGGATACGATTCCCGCCGCGACCAATCCGGCCCCGATGAGCACGATGGCCAGAGGAGAGAAGCTGTCCGTGCGGACCTGGGTCAGAATGCCGAAGCCGATCGCCGACAAGAGCAAGCCTCCAGCCATCACGCGCGGTCTCCCGAGCGTTAGCGACAGCTTGGCGGCAAGCGGCGCCGCGGCCCCGACGGCGACCGAAGGCAGCACGCTCCAGAGGGAGGCGACGAACGGGGAATACCCGAGAACCGATTGGAGGAATTGGGTATTCATCAACGCACTCGCCATAAGCGCGAACATGGCGATGAAGTTGATGAGGATCGATCCCCCGGTCCGCCGATCTCTCAGAGCGCGGACGTCGATCAGAGGGTTGGGGATGGTCGCCTGGCGCCGGACGAACCCGACTCCGACGAGCAGGCCTGCTGCGAGCAGAACGGCGGGAGTCGCCTTCCAGCCATCCTCCGCGATTGTCTTGACGCCGTAAGTGACGGGAAGAATGGCGGCAAGCGCGAGGAGCGAGCTAAGAATATCGATTCGGCTAGGTACGGCGCTGCGGGACTCCGGCAGCAGAAACGGCGCAATGAGAAGCAGCAGCGCCATTGCCGGGATATTGATGAGAAACACGGATCCCCAGGAGAAGGAGTCCAGAAGCAGGCCGCCGATAATCGGTCCGACGGTGACGCCGCTGGCCATGACGGCGCTCCATATCGACATCGCTTTGGTCCGTTGCGCTTGGTCTTGGAACATCGTGCGAACGAGAGCCAACGTCGACGGCATAAGGGTTGAGCCCGCTACTCCCATCATGCCGCGCGCCAGGATCAGGGCGCCGGAAGAATGGGCATATGCCGCGAATAAGGAACAGAGGGCAAAGCCGACCGACCCGATCATGAGAAGGCGCCGTCGTCCGATTCGGTCGCCTGCGGCGCCCATCGTCAGCAGCAGACCGGCAAGGATGAAGCCATAAATGTCGAAGATCCATAATTGTTGAACGGCCGTTGGCTGCAGATCCGCGGCAATGGATGGAGCCGCGAAGAACAGGACGGAGACGTCCATGGATACGACCATCAGCGGGAGACATAGGATGCAAAGCGCGATCCATTCTTTGCGGCCGGCCAATCCGGCCGATGCGGGGGATGCGGTTGTCATGAGAACCCACTCCTTTACTGTATACGCCATAAACTGTAACTCGCAGATACAGTATATTACGTAAACAGTATATGATCAACACAGTATAGAGAAATATTTATTACTAGCTGTAACAAAAAGCGAAGGCGCCTGATGAAGGGCCTTCGCTTTAAGAATCCATACTGAATTGGCATAGGATTAGATAGATCCCCATGGAGGCGGGACGGCAGGACTATCCCGCCCCCACTCGCCCTTCCTGTCCTAGATCCTCCTGAATAATCCGTTGAAGCAGCCGCGCGGACGATTCGGCGGCGAAGATTTGCTTGCGGGCCTGCAGGAAGCCGACCGGAATGCGGGGTAGATCCAGCCGGACATTCAGTCTTGCGACCTCGGGAATCAACGGAGTGGATTCCAGCACGACGCCGACGGCAAGCGTCCCTCGGATAAAATAAGGAATGGACGAGATCCGATTGACCGTATTCAGCAGGAGAGGCGATTCCTTATACCGGGCAAGATGCTTGGCGAACTGCATATGGTACAAGCAAGTTCGGCCCCCTGCCGTAACCGGATAGCCCAGAATCTCCTCGAAGTTCACGGAGTCTCTTCGAGCCAGCGGATGATTATGGTCCGCGACGAGTATCGTATGCTCGCGATAAAGCGGCTCGAAGTAAAAGCCGGACGATTCCGGCGGCTCGCCGCACACGGCGAAGTCGAGTTCGTCGCCGAGCAGAGAATGCGCCAACTGGTCGGTATTCCCCGTTACGATCTGGCAGGCCACGCGCGGCTTCCGTTGCTGGAATCGACGCACGGATCCGGCAATCGCGCTCTCCATGCAGGATTCGATAGCTCCGACGCGCAAGCTCCCCACTTCGTCGAGCTGCAATCCGCGCGCAAGCTCGGCCACTCCGTTCCAATGCTCGATCAGGCGATCCACTTCCCCGGCGAAGATCCGTCCGGCTCCGGTCAGTTGAGCATCCCACCCTCTTCTGAACAGCTGCGGAGCAGCTCCCGTATCACCTGAAGTTAGCCGTGGAGAACGGGCTGAAGCCGGAGGAATTGGCGGAGGCGATCACGCACCTGGCTTTCTATGCGGGATGGCCTCGCGCCGCTTCCGCGCTGTCGGTAGCCAAGAGAGTGTTCGGAGCCGATTAAAAAAAAAGCCGCCATTGGCGGCTTTTTAAGTTGTTGTGAAGAGGCGGGTGAGAGCGAAGGTGGCCATTGTATTCGAATTTTCATATTTATTTCCTTATCCATCGGCTAATTCACCCATTGTATATGAATTATCATATACATTTACCGGTTTTTGGAGTTGCCCTCCGAATCTATGCGATTTTTCGAATATAATCTCTGATTTTCGTCATGTTACTCCAAATAAACTTGAAAAATCGCATACATTCGAATCGAGCAGGAACCCTTATTCAAGAGTCAAAGACATGAATACGTCAACCGGATCCTCGCGGTCGACCTTGAACCCGAACCGTTCATACAGCCGCTGCGCAGGACTTCCCTGCAGAACGTTGAGGGACACTCGTTTTCCTTGAACCTCCGATTGCGAGAGCAGCGTTGTTAACGCCCAACTTCCAATCCCGCGGCCTTGATGGCTCGGATGAATGTAGAAATGCTCCAACAACAATCCGTCGTCGGCATCCGGCTTGAGGGCGACGCAGCCAACGAATTCGGCGTCATCCGTCTCCATTATCCAGGTATACTCGGGATCGTAGGACTGGTAAAATCGCTGGCGGACTCTTTCCTCGTCATACCGGCCGAGCCTCGTGAGATCGTCGCGAAGCACGACGGCCCGGAGTTCCGCCAGCATCGTTCGGTCCTCCCGACGGGCCGGGCGAATAACGATATCCTTCATTTTGATGTCCCTCTTTTCCTTAAGCGCCTGCTCTCCGAAGCCCCTTTGCCCTTATCCCCGACGCTCCGACAGCATGCTCCCCGCTCCGACGGCCAGAGCCAATCCGACCAAGACCGCCCCTACCCAAGGCAGCGACGCAAGCGACAGGTGCGTGATAACCCAACCGCCGACAAAGGCGCCCACGGCATTCCCGAGGTTGCCCGCGGAGTGGCTGGAGGTGGACGCCAGAGCGGGCGCGCCCTTGGCAATGCTCATGATGCGAACCTGGAGGCCCGGCATGACGGCGAAGGATCCGGCACCCCAGACGAAGATCGTCGCGACGGCGGCGATCTCGCTATGAATCGTAAACGTCAATGCCGTTAAAGCCAGGACGATGACCGCGTACGTGCCAAGTATCGAAGGCATCAGCTTCCAATCCGCCAGCTTGCCCCCTATGATATTGCCGACGGTAACGCCGATGCCGAACAGAACGAGAATCCAGGTGACGCTGTGCTCGGCGAAGCCGGTAATATCGACCAGCAGAGGCGTAATGTAAGTGAAGACGGCGAACAGCCCCGCATTGCCCAGCGCGCAGATGAGCAGGAACACCAGCAGCTTCGGATGGATGAGCGCCGCCACCTGCTGCCGAATGCCGATCGCCTTCTCCAGCGGCAGACGCGGTATCAAGATGGCGACGCCGATCAGCGCGATCACGCCCATCAACGCGATCGCTCCGAAGGATGCGCGCCACCCCATATTCTGCCCGATATAGGTGCCAAGCGGCACCCCGAGAATATTCGCGATGGTGAGTCCGGCCATCATGATCGACACGGCCCCGGCCCGCTTGTCGGGACGGACCAGATTAGCCGCGATAACCGCGCCGACGCCGAAGAAAGTTCCGTGAGTCAGGGCGGTGAGTACCCGCGCGCCCATCAGAACGGCATAATTCGGAGCGAAGACGGATATCCCGTTGCCTGCTATAAACAATAACATGAGAAAAATAAGCAGCCTCTTCTGGGGAATCCGTTGCGTAAGCAAGGTGAGAATAGGAGCCCCGACGGCTACGCCCAACGCATATAGCGTGATAAGCTGTCCGGCGGCGGAGATGGATACGTTCAAATCCTCGGCCACGTTCGGCAGAATTCCCATAATGACGAACTCGGTCATGCCGATGGCGAACGCCCCGACCGTTAACGAGAGCAGCGAGATGGGAAAGCTGATCTTGGCCGCTCCCGGACGCCGTTCCTCCTGTCGCGATATTTCCATGATGCGATGCTTCAATCCTTTCAACCAATCGAATCTTCCACTAGTGCATTCTACTATAAGAGATGCGAATCGTCTCGAAGAACATAAAAAAACAACCAAAATGATTCTTAGTAGTAAGATATTCGTTATAATATAGGCATATAGCCTTACAGAAGGAGCTCGTCATGAATAAACGCAAATTAACGATACGCGTGCTTGGTTACCTGGCATTCGTTCTTTGCCTATTCTTATTATTAAGAAACAGCGGTTTGACGGTGGACGACATCACTCCGGAGAAGATCCGGGAGCTGGCGCATCACAACCTGATCCTCCTGCTGCTGATCATGCTCGTCCTGATGACCCTGCAGAACATTTTTACTTTTATCCCGCTCATCCTGGTCATTACCGCCAATATCACGCTATTCGGGTTCTGGATCGGCTATTTGTACGGCTGCTTCTGCAGCGTGATCGGAAGCACCCTGGTATTCTTATCGATCCGTCATTTGTTCCGTAACGCCTTTACCGGCCCGAAGATCTTGCAATTCCAGGAGAAGCTCGAGAAGAACGGCTTCGTCTTCGTGCTAACCGGCCGGATTTTCCCGTTCATGCCTACGAATTTGATCAATATCGCGTCCGGTTTAAGCGCCATTCGAACGTCGCACTTCGTTGCCGCCACGACCCTCGGCAATATGGCCTACGGCCTTCTTCTCTCCTCCGTCTCCTTCAGCATGCTGTCGGCCGCCGATCACAATCGGCTCTATCTGCTGCTGGCAGCCGTTGCGGTTCTGTTCGCCGTCCTGCTCTATCGCGTTAACAAAAACAGGAAGAAAAAGAAAGCCGGGACGGAATCGCTCGATTCCTGAGAACGGGGCCATCCTATCGGGATGGCTCTTTACTTTGCTCCGGCAAGCAGAAATAAGGGGATTGACTTCAACCATGGTTCAAGTCGTATCCTACTCTTGTCGACAGGGCAACATGAATTTCGGGAGGCCTCCGAATGAGCTATTTGACGATTGGCGAAGCTGCAGCCAAGCTGCATATTCCGGAATCTACGATCCGTTATTACGAGAAAAAAGGACTGCTGCCGTTTATCGAGCGCGACGAAGCGGGCAGAAGGTTGTTCTCGGAGAGGCAGCTGGCTCTATTCGAGATCATTCTTTGCCTGAAGAATACGCAGATGCCTATAGGCGAAATCAAGCAGTATATGGATTGGGTAGCCGAAGGAGACCGCACCATCGACCTCCGGCTGGAGATGATGGAGAACCACAAGAAGACCGTGCTGGCTACGATCGAGCTGATGAACGAATCCCTCAAGGGAATCGACTTCAAAATCGAACGTTACACCAATCAAATCAATCAGAGAGAAGAGGAACGAGAATGAAGCTAACCGGGAATACGATCCTGATTACAGGCGGAGGTTCCGGAATCGGACTTGCTTTCGCCGAACGGTTTATCCAGGCGGGGAATACGGTTATCGTCACCGGACGGCGGGAGAAGGTGCTTCAGAGCGCTAAAGAGAAACTCCCAAGCTTGATCACGCGGGCGAGCGATCTGAATGTCGAATCCGATCGCACGGCATTGTTCGATTGGGTAATGGAGAATTACCCCGACGTGAATGTGCTCGTCAACAATGCAGGGACCCAACAACGGTTCAGCGTGTTAAAAGCGGATGCGAAGAACGACTGGCACTATTACAATAACGAGATTAAAACCAACATTGAAGCGCCGTTCCATCTCTCCATGCTGTTTGCGCCGTATTTCGCAGCCAAAGAATCGGCCGCTATTCTTAACGTAACTTCCGGACTCGCCTTTACGCCGTTTGCGATCGCTCCCATTTATTCTGCAACAAAAGCCGCGCTTCATTCCTTTACGATGAGTCTTCGGCTTCAGCTGTCCGAGACTTCCGTAGAAGTCATCGAAGTGGCTCCTCCAGCCGTGAATACGGATCTGGGCGGCCTAGGCCTGCATTCGAACGGAGAACCGCTGGACGATTTCGCGGATGGAATCTTTAAAGGCTTGGAAGAAGGCAAAGCGGAGATCGGATACGGAACCTCCGTGGCCCGTCTGCGAATGTCCCGAGACGACATCGACGCCTATGCGGCCAACATGTATCAAGCCACGAAGAATATGATTTAAACACGTACCCTTCGATACTCGTCCAAGCATCCTCTATCATGCTTTCATAGATTGAAGCATTAACATAGAGGAGTTGATAGGAATGGTACGCATCCTTGATAAGGCAGCCGTTCAACCGCTTAGCCGCTTCAATCCGGCCAGGTCGTTCACAATCAGACGTTCTCCGGCCAAATCCAGTCTCGCGACGATTCGCATACGGATTCCGGCGAACGCTCAACCTAACCGGGTAGATCTGGTGGCATCGATTGGCGTTAGAGGAGTCACCGGCATCGGGCAGATTCGCTTTAGAGTTTTCCGCGGCAAAACCGAAATCTTCAACACCGTGCAGGGCATCGAATCGACGGGTTCGGAACAGAACTATATCGTTAGCTTCCAGGCTGAAGATAGAAACGTAAGAGCCGGCACTTTCTCTTATACGGTCACGGCGGAGAATATGACCGCGAATACAAGTGTAGCCGTTGTCGGTCCCATCTCTTTCAGCGGGGTAGCCGTCAAAACCAGGAACTAACGCCGCTTGCCGGCAAACAAGGGAAGCCTCTATTCCTTCATAGGAACAGAGGCTTTCTCATGTTATGCTTGGCTCAAATCCTCGCCATTGCGGACCCCGCGACCCGGTTCGAATCGGTTGTTCGCTGCCCCGCTTCATACGGCGGATGCAAAATGGGAATTCTTGTTGCACTGCTATAAATTCGATTCGGCATCCGTCTTACTATTGAAAGGGGGACGGCATCGACATGATGGAAGACGCTCAGGTGCCCGAGCTGTTCCAGCGCCTGTTCCGGGAGCATTATTCCGAGGTGGCGAGGAAGCTCTATGCGCTGATCGGGGATTACGGAACGGCGGAAGATCTGGCTCAAGAGGTGTTCCTGCGGCTTTACCGGAACCCTCCGGATCGGCTGGAGGCCGTCGGCGCCTGGCTGCATCGGGTGCTGATCCGGGTCGGCTATGATTATCTAAGACAACGATCTTCGAGCAAGACCCTATTGGAGAAAGAAACCGCCCGCATGGCGGCCTGGTCGGAAGGCTTCGCCCCTTCGGGGGAGTCGGAGGTCATCCGCGAATGGGAGATCGACGTAGTTCGGCGGGTACTGCGGAAGCTGTCCGACCGCGACCAGACCGCCCTCCTGCTGCGGGAGGAAGGATACAGCTACGAAGAGATCGCCCGGCGGCTGGAGGTTAACCCCAAGATTGTCGGCACGCTGCTGGCCCGGGCGGAAGATCGGCTAAAAAAGAAATACGGACAGGAGGAGGAACGGCACGATGGCGGACGACGCGTACAAGACCGGAGAGGACCCGGTCTTTGATACGGATCGGGCATGGAGCCGATTCGAGAAGCTAGCGGGCGAGGAGTCGGTCCCGGCGTTCTGGAAGCAAGCGGAGGATCGGTTAAACGGGACTACGGAGGATCAGGAAAAGGAAGGTGCGGTGGAGATGAAGCAGACGCAAACTTCCCGAATGGCTCAAGGAACCTCGGTTGTCGGAACGGCAAACGGCCCGAATGCGGCAAGACCTCTTGCGGCAGACGGTGCCTGGAGAACGGAAAGACCGGCTCGGCGCACGCTTCGGAGACTGTCTGCCGGAGCTGCCGCCGTTGCATTGATCGTCGGCCTGTTCGCGACTCCCCTTGGAGACCGGGCGCTGGCCGCCATGCAGCAAACGTTCCGCATTCAGCACGTAGAAGGCGTCGGAATCTCGATGGATGACCTGTCGGGCATCGCCAATCTTCTGGAACGCGGCTCGCCCGAAGGGGACCGGAGCTTCAATCTGGCTCAATACGGCTCTCTGACCCAGTCCGGCGGTGGAGCCTCCCAGACCCTGACTTGGGAAGAAGCAAAGGCTCGAATGGGCTCCTCCCTGCTTCAGCTGGAAGACGCCGCCGCCCCCTCCTACCAACCGGCGACTTCGATTACTTTCAAGCTGAACGTGAATGCGGTCAACCGATTGCTCCTCCGCTTGGGAGGCACGACCACGCTGCCTGACGAAGCGGATGGCAAGGCCATCCGGCTGTCCATCCCGGCCGGCATCTCGACGGAAGGCACCCTGTCGGGCAAGCCGGCACGGCTCCTCCAATACGGTAAGCCCGAACTGACCGTAGAAGGCGGCATCGATGCGGCCGTCGTCCGGGAAGCGGTATTGGAGCTGCCCGTACTGCCGGACAACTTGCGCACGAAGCTCGCCGCCATCGGCGATTGGCAGAGCACGCTGCCGATACCGTCCATCGACGGCGTCGCGATCAATCTTCAGCTGAGCGGCCATGATGCGGTCCTGTCCAATGACGGCAGCTCTCGATACCTGCTCTGGATCGACGGGAACCGAATGAGCCTGCTCAGCGGGGCGATCAGCGATTTCCCTGACGAAGCCGCGTTCCAGCGAGCGGCCGAGGAGCTTATCTAGCCATGATGATCATCGAGACGGATCGATTGACCAAATCATACAATGGCCGCGGCGGTTGCCGCGGCATTACCCTGCAGGTGCCGGAGGGTTGTATCTTCGGCCTGCTCGGCCCCAACGGCGCCGGCAAGAGCACCTTCGTGAAGATGCTCGCCGGCCTCCACCGTCCCGATTCGGGACGGGCATCGGTGTTGGGACTTCCGCTCGGCCGCCCGGAGGCGCGGCGACAGCTCGGGTACTTGCCCGAGCTGTTCCGCTTCCAGGATTGGCTGACTCCGGAGGAGGTGCTGCGCTTCCACGGGCAGCTGGGAGGGCTGCGACCGCAGGAGACGCATTCGCAGGATTTCCGCCTCCGGATCCGCGACTCCCTGGAGCTGGTCGGCCTATCCGACGCTGCGGAACGCCGGGTCGGCGGCTTCTCCAAAGGCATGCAGCAGCGCCTCGGCCTCGCTGCCGCCTTGCTGCTCGATCCCAAGCTAGTCATCTTGGACGAACCCGCTTCGGCCTTGGACCCCATCGGCCGCTACGAGATCCGCAGCCTGCTGAAGCGTCTCCAGGGCAGAGGCGTGACGGTCTTCCTCAATACCCATCTTCTCGAGGACGTGGAAGAGCTATGCGACGAAGCTGCCTTCTTGTACGAAGGCGAGCTGCTGGCTTCGGGTCCTCTGCGAGAGCTGCTCAGCGGAACCGGGGACAACTGGCGCTTCCGGGTCGGCGGCTGGCTTCCGGAGACGCTGTCGGAGCTGAATGACTCTTCCGGCAACGCTTTGCTGCGCTTGATCGATTCCGATGAGAGCGGCAATGCTCATCTGAGCGCCCGCGTAACGGATCGGGAACAAGCCGGCTATCTCTGTTCCTTGTTCATCCGCAGCGGACTGACGCTCTACGAGTCCGGTCCCGAGCCGAACAACCTGGAGGCCTGGTTCCTTCAGATGGTGAAGTCCCGCCAAGGAGGTATCCCGCAATGACCATGTACATCTCCGTCACCTTCAAGGAGCTGACCCGCAAGCGGGTCTTCTTGGTTACGCTGATTCTGACTCTCTTCTTCCTCGTCCTGTTCGCCTTCGGGGTTCGGGAGCTGGCCCATACCGTCGAGCAGAACCAGACCTCTCCCGCCGGGGCCTTGCTGAACAAAATGGTGTTTATGGTGCTGGGGCTCTTTTTCGCGCAATTCTTGACGGCCTTTTTCGTCCTATTCTCCTCCATGGGCATCATTACGGGCGAACGGGAGAACGGACTGCTGCTTGCCGTCGCCGCTCGCCCCCTCTCCCGCTGGAAGCTGTATCTGGCCAAGTGGCTAGGCCATGCCGTCTGGATCACCGTGTACAGCACATGCCTGTTTGTCGCCGTGGTCTGGACCATCCACAGCTTCGCCGGGCTTCCGTTGTTCGCGGGAGACTTGCTTAGAGGCTACGGTCTCTTTATCTGGATGCCGCTCCTTCTCCTCTCGTTGACCATGCTCGGTTCCGTCTATCTGCCGATGCTCGGGACCGGGATTTTAGCCGCCCTTCTGTACGGGTTCTCCCTCTTCAGCGGGTTGGTCGGAGGAATCACGACCTATGGAGGGAGCCCTCCCGCGCTGGACAAAGCCCTCCTGCTTATCGGACTGATCCTGCCGACGGACTCCGTCTATCGAAGAGGCCTCTACGAACTGCTCGGGGGTTCCGATTGGGCAGGATTGGCTCTGTCCGACATGGGGCCGTTCTCCGTGGGAAGCGTCCCTTCGAACTCCTTCCTCCTGTACACGGCGGGGTATGCGATCGTCCTGCTCCTCCTGGGGTGCCGTGCGTTCAGCCGGAAGGATCTGTAGGCCGTTCCCTGGGAAAGCCATAACCGCCCGCCTAGCCGAAACGGCCGGCTTCCGTACTTCACCCCAGTCGAACCGGGAATGGTCGTATAGAATAAAGCCTCTATTCCGTTGCCGGAATAGAGGCTTTTCTTATCTTGCAAGTCAGTATTCCCCTTTGATCACAAAGAACGAACCCCGGATCGTCCCGGCCAGCTTAGACTTCTGCCTCGCGAACTTGAACTTCCCTTCCAGCTCCTTGGGGACCTCCATCCCTTCGGAAAGCTTGAACCCGACAGCCCGCTTCTTCGGATCATCGATCGTGTATAAGACATTTACCCCGAGACCGTCTTCATAAAAGACGTAAGTCCATCGAATATTCTCCACTTGAAAATGCGACGTCTCCAAAGGTTTGGCCGAAAACTCGATATTGCGTTCTTGCAAGACACGATTTACATAATCAATGACGTCCTGGCTCTCGCCGGCGGGTACCACCGTGAATTCGTGCTTGTACTTATTCATGAAGTAACGGGCTTCGTTAGCTCGCAATCCGGCAAGTGCTTCCGCTACCGGCGAAGACTCTAACCCAACCGTGGATACGTTCTTGAAATCAACGATATACGGCATACTAATCCCTCCTACTCTCTTATTATCCCCGAATTGCTATAATCAACACCTCATTAATAGCCTCCGCAACTATTCGACGCCGTCCGGCAAGATCCCTTCCCGTTAATGGCATAACTTCGCCGAACCGCCGATTCCCCTTAGCAGGAATCGACACCTTCGGCGTCGAACTGAAACTCAGATCGACAGCTTACCGGAAAGTGGGAATGAGATTGCCGCGCTCAACTCGCTCTTTGATGTTCACCCTGTCCATTACCGCTGTTGTCCTGCTGCTGGGGTATACGTATCTCATGACCTTCCCCGGGCACGATACGATGTGGGAGAATCCCCGCTTCCACTTCTACGTTCTCGCTCCGTCGCTCCTAGCCTTGGCCGTCAGCGCCATTGCCGTAGGTTGGACGGGGATCCGCCTCCGGGATATGAATGTTCTAATGCTGGCGTTGGCCATTTTCTCCCTTAACGGTTTCTTTCTCATTCATGCCCTTGCGACTCCCGGGCTCTTGATCCATGATCCGTACCACTTAGCGGGCGCTGCCTCCCAGATCGGGATGACGACCTGCGCGGTCTGGATATTCCTCTCGACCCTGTCATCCGACCACTTCTTCGTCCGCATGGTGTCCAAGCACCGGGAGCGCGTCGTCGTTGGGTGGACAGCCCTTGTCGTGCTGATCAATGTCGCGTCTCTGCTGGATCCCGACCTTTCCGAATACCTTCCGATCCATATTACGCCCGTTAACGACGTGTTGGCGCTTCTCACGATCCTCCTTTATCTGTGGGCCGCCGCGAGATACTATCAGCAGTTCCGGGTCGTCAAGTTCCCCTTGCATGCGGCCATGATCGTCGGGTCCGTTCTGCTTGTCATCACCGAATTCGTTATGGTTACCACCATGATGTGGACGCTGGCTTGGTGGTCGTACCATGTTATCCTCGCCTTGTCGGCCCTGATGCTCTTGTCCGGAATTGTTGCCCAGTATCGGTCGAACCTCTCCATAACGCATGCCTTCCATCAGGAGGACAGCCCGCTATCGTCGGAGCAACTGCGCATCTCCATCTCCGGAAGCATGCGCAATCTGATTGCCGCCACGGAGACCAAAGACGAATATACGGCAGGCCATAATTACCGCGTAGCCATGTACGGCCTGCAGCTCGCCCGGGCCATGAATCTGGAGCCCGAACAATTGAAGGCCCTGGCTCGGGGCGGTCTCGTTCACGATGTAGGGAAAATTCAGATACCAAGCTCGATCCTGAACAAGCCCGGAAAATTGGACCCGTACGAGAGAAGCCTAATCGAGCAGCATCCGGCGATCGGATACGAGATGTGCAAATATATCGGCTTTATGTCCGAAGAGCTGTCCGTCATCCGGCATCATCACGAGAAATGGGACGGAACGGGGTATCCCGACAAGCTAAAAGGCGAGGAGATCTCGCTTCTCGCGCGAATCCTCGCCGTTGCGGACGTCTATGATGCGTTGACCTCCCGAAGGGCCTATCGCGACCCTTGGTCTCAAGAACGCGCCTTGCAGGTCATTAGCGAAGGCAGCGGCACCCACTTCGATCCCGCCTGCGTCGCCGCCTTCATTCGGCTATGCCGACAAGGGGAATTGGTCCTTCCGGAAGCTTCGGGGCAAACTTATGGAACTCGGTAGAAGCCCAAAAAGCCTCTGTTCCGCATTTGGAACAGAGGCTTTTGTTAGGTGCTTATCCCTTCCCGATACCTCTTACCCGACCTTGACGAGCATCTTCCCGATGTTCGAACCCTTGAACAGCTCCAGGAACGCCTCGGGCACGCGGTCGAAGCCTTCGATGATCGTCTCTTCATGCTTGAGCTTGCCCTCCGCCAGCCATTGGCCGAGCTTCGCGGCTCCTTCAGGCAAACGGTCCATATACTCGGCGAGCACGAAGCCTTTCATCAGCGAACGGGTCTTGATCAGCTTGACGAACACGCGAGGACCGACGTCCTTGCTGCCCGTCGTATCGTTATAAGCGGAGATGGCTCCGCATAGCGCGATTCGGGCGTAATCGTTGAGCTGGCTGGTGACCGCGTCCGAAATCTCGCCGCCGACGTTGTCGAAGTAGACGTCTACGCCTTGCGGACAGGCTTTCTCCAACGCTTCCTGCAGATTCGGCGTCGTCTTGTAATTGATCGCGGCGTCGAAGCCGAGCTCTTCCGTCAGCCATGCCGTCTTCTCGTCGGAACCGGCGATGCCCACGACCCTCGCGCCTTGAATCTTGGCGATCTGACCGACGATAGAACCGACAGCCCCGGCTGCCCCCGATACGACCACGGTCTCCCCTGCCTTCGGCTTCCCGATGTCCATCAAGCCGAAATAAGCGGTCAGCCCCGTCATGCCGATGACGCCGAGATTGGCCGAGATCGGAGCGGCCTGCTCGTCGAGCTTGCGGAGCTTGTCGGCTTCGGCTACTCCGTACAGCTGCCAGCCGAGCATGCCCAGTACCTTATCGCCCGGCTTGAACTTGTCGGAACGGGACTCGACGACTTCGCCCACGACTCCGCCTTCGATCACTTCTCCGACTCGATAAGGCTCGGTATACGACTTGGCCGCGCTCATTCTTCCCCGCATGTAAGGGTCGACGGACAGGTAGATGGAACGGACCAGCACTTGGCCCTCCCCGGGTTGGGGGATCGGTTCCTCTCGGAATTCGAACGTCTCGTCGGTAGGCCAGTCGTGGGGACGGGTGCGCAGCAGAATCTTGCGGTTTATCATCGCTTCGATCACTCTTTTCTTCTTCATGATGTAACTATCCAGGTGGGCGGATGATCGATGCACGGGACTTAAATAGTTTTAAAACTTTTTAACTATTGGGGCAAAAACGAGGGTTTCCCGGTTGTCCTCATCGATCATAGACTTTCCAAGAAACCCGGCAATACCGCTTGAATCTGCTCCTCCAATAGGTAGATCTTCTTATTCTGTCCTTCGCGCACGTATTTAATCAGATCGGCATCGTACATGATCTTCAGATGATACGTGACGTTCGATTTGTCCATCCCCATCGCCCTTGCGATCTCTCCGCAATTGTTGCGGTCGGGTTCGGCCTGAAGGTATCGAACGATCTCTATTCTCTTCTTCTCGGCCAACGCCTTGAAGACTCGTGCCCGCTTATCGTCGTCTACCGTCGATTGTTTGATAGTCATTGAACTATCCTACAATCCGATTCCTCCCGTGTCAAGCTTGCGGTAGAGGAGGGCAAGATCACGGAGATCGAGATGATCGCCGATCAAGAGCGTATCGGAGAGCTCGACTTGGCGGAATTATCCGTTTGAACGGCAAGCCAAAGGCCATCCTTCTCAGGATGGCCTTAATGGACTTTTATTGGACCTTATCGCTTAGCTCTGTTTGTATGACGGCGTTTATGATTCGCGTTCTTTTTGTTCGTGCTTAGAATGCCAACGCCTGACGCGCCGAAGCCGGCGCCGGGGAAGAAGCCTAATCCCGAGCCCGGGAAGCCGAATCCGAGCCCGGGCGCGAAGCCTACTCCTGAACCGGGAAAGCCTACACCAAATCCGAAGCCTGGCGCGCCGAAGCCTGGCGCACCGAAACCGGCGCCGGGGAAGAAACCTAATCCCGAGCCCGGGAAACCGAATCCAAGTCCTGGCGCGAAGCCGACTCCCGAACCGGGTAATCCAATAGCCATATGACACTTCCTCCTCGAAGTTGTAGTGGAAATATCATATGGGATAGGAATACCGGTTGCTTGTGTACTTGCCCTCCGGGTGAATAGACGAGGGTTATCGCCCGTCTGTCTTCATTCCCCTTTCATCGATCGCTAGAATTATTTTTTATCCTATTCGCCCTCGTTGATAATATTCAGCTCTCTATCTGGTATGATGGAACGTGAAATATTGGAAAATGGTGGGTGGATTATGTCCGGAGCACATCGCATCTTGATCATTGAAGACGACTCTTCCATCGTCGAGATGCTGCGTAACGCCTTCAGCCGCGAAGGCTTCCTGATCGATGCGGCCGCGGATGGCATGGAAGGCTTGGCGCTGTTCTCGAACAAGGAGTACGATCTTGTCCTTGTCGATCTGATGCTGCCGGAGCTGGACGGCATGGAAGTCATTCGCAGAATCAGAGAGCGAAGCAAGCTGCCGATTCTCATCATGTCGGCTAAGGACGGGGACGTCGACAAGGCGCTTGGCCTCGGATTCGGGGCGGACGACTATATTCAGAAGCCGTTCTCGACAATCGAGCTGTCCGCAAGGATGAAGGCCGCTATTCGCAGAGCCACGGTTTATTCAAGCGCGGAACGACAGGCCGAGCCGTCCGTTCTCGTTGGCGACCTCGAACTGGATTTTGAGAAGTATTCGATCAAGAAAAAAGGGCAAGAAGTACGGTTGACGGCCAAAGAATTCGATATTCTAAAGCTTTTTGCTACGAACAAGAACCGGGTGTTCACCAAATCCCAGCTCTACGCCCTTATCTGGAACGACGACTATCTGGGAGACGAGAACGTCATTAACGTTCATATTCGGAGGCTCAGAGAGAAGATCGAAGAAGATCCTTCCCATCCGGTCTACATCAAGACCTTATGGGGAATCGGCTACAAGTGGGAGGGCTGAAGGGATGAACATCCTCCTTCTATGCGTGATCGCCATTCTCGCCGGTTTCCTCGCCGCACGTATTCGATCGAATGCCAAGAGAACCTCGGATTTGCGGCAGATCGGCGGCAAGCTGGAACAGATTGTGGAGAACCGCCTTGGGGAGAAGCTTCTCCACATGACCGCGGATTCCGAGCTGCAGGCGCTCATGACCGATATCAATCGGCTGCTCGACAGCAGCCAGAAAGCGTCGGCCGAGCATGAGAGAACCCGAATCGCGTCCCGCAAGATGCTGGCGAATATCTCTCACGATCTGAGAACGCCGCTGACGGTCGTTCTTGGATACGCGGAGACGCTTCATATGCAGCCTTCTATCGAAGAGAACGAGCGGAACGAGCTGTTAGCCAAGCTGTTCGGCAAGACGAAGGAAGCCATCCAATTGATCGATACCTTCTTCGACCTGGCGAAGCTCGAATCCGAGGACATCGATCTCCCTCTGAGCCGCATCAACGTCAGCGAGTCCTGCAGGCTAAGCATCCTTCAGTTCCATGAACAGATCGAGAACCGAGGACTCGAAGTGTCTCTCGATATTCCTCCAGGAGACAGGCATGCGCTCGGCAATAAAGATGCCCTGAAGCGAGTCTTGGACAACCTGATCTCCAACGCTCTGCGTTACGGAGCGGATGGCGGAATCATCGGCCTGTCGCTGAGAGAGGAAGACGCCTTCGTTGTCGTGGAAGTGTGGGACGGGGGCAAAGGAATCGAGGCGGCGCATCAAGAGCTCGTATTCGAACGATTATATACTCTGGATGACTCCAGGAATAAGAAGGCCCAGGGAAGCGGGCTCGGGCTGGCGATCGCCCGAAGGCTTGCCGAAGCCATGGGGGGATCGATCGAACTAAGCAGCAAGCCTTATGAGCGGACCGTCTTCTCGGTACGGTTGAAGAAGCTTAACTTAAGAAACTCGTAAGGAACGAGTAAGGAAAATACGCCATTTCGTCCGTTATGATTGGCTTACCAACGGAAGGAAGGGAAGAGGATCCATGACTTACGTCCTGCAGACGCATCGTTTATCCAAGACGTTCAAAGGCAAAGAATCCGTATCCGAAGTGAGTATGAGGGTCAAGAAAGGGAAATCTACGGTTTCCTTGGACCTAACGGAGCGGGCAAGACCACGATTATGAAAATGCTGACCAATCTCATCAAACCGACATCCGGGGAGATTGAGCTGTTCGGCGAGAAGCTGACTCCAACCTCTTACTCCATGCTAGGCAGGATGGGCTCGATTATCGAATACCCCATTTTCTACGACAAGCTGACTGCCCGTGCCAACCTAGAGCTTCATTGCGAGTATATGGGCTATTACAACAAGAAAGCGATCGACGAGGCGCTGGATTTGGTTCAGCTCCGAGGAATCGACGGCAAACCCGTCAAGGACTTCTCGCTCGGGATGAAGCAGCGTCTCGGCATCGCAAGGGCCATTGCGACGAAGCCGGAGCTGCTCATTCTCGACGAGCCGATTAACGGGCTGGATCCGGTCGGCATCCGGGAGATCCGACAGCTGCTGCGTATCCTCTCCCAAGAATACGGGATCTCCATTCTCATCTCTAGCCACCTTCTGGCGGAGATCGAGCAGCTGGCGGATACGATCGGGGTCATCAACCATGGCCGGCTGATCCAAGAGGTCTCTCTCGAGCAGGTCCGCGTGACGAACGCCGAATACATCGAATTCCATACGAACGACTGCGTGAAAGCGGCCTACGTGCTCTCTCACCATCTCAACATCTCGAATATCCGCGTCATCGGGAACCGCACGATTCGGATCTATGATCTCTCGACTCCGCTTCCCCAAGTCAATAAGGTGCTTATCTTGAACGACGTGGCCGTAGAGTCGATCCACCAGAAGAACAGCTCGCTGGAAGAGTACTTCCTCGGCTTATTGAACGGAGGCGGGCAGAGTGCTTAAACTAATTCAGCTCGAGCTTAGAAAATACAGGATTACCGGCTACGCGATTGGAGCCTTTATCGCGATGGCTTGTATTTTCGGCTTGATATGCGGAATCTCCTTTGACCCATCGTCCGCCGAGGATCTTCCGGACTATGAGACTCTCTTCAGTACGATCGACCTTCTCGCAAGAGGGACCTTCATCGTATTCGCCGCGGTTCTGCTATCGCGCTTCATTATCGAAGAATACCGGACCAAATCGATCACCGTCTTGTTCACGTACCCGATTAACCGCAAGAAGCTGATGATCGCGAAGCTGTTTATCGTCTTCTCGTTTACGTTCATCTCCATCGTGCTCACCGACTTGGTCGTCAGCATCCTTATGCTGGTCGTCAACCTTAATCACGAATTTATCTCCGCAGCGTTAACGAAGGACGTTGTCGTCCGGCAGGCGCTTTCCTTCCTGATGAATGCCGTTGCGGCCAGCTTCATGAGTCTGATCCCGTTGTACTTCGGAATGAGGAAGTATTCCACGGCGGCGACGGTCGTCGCGTCCATTCTGATCATCTTTATCGTCTGCAGCAATACGAACGGCTTCTCGCTTAACTCGATCGTCGCCATCCCTATCACCCTGTCGTGGATCGGAGCGATCGTCGCTTATCTATCGTTCCGCAATATCGAACGCAAGGATGTTAATCCTTAAACGTTACGGGCTATGCCGGCGAGAGCATCGATAAAGAAAGCGCCTTTCATGAAGGCGCTTTTTGCCATGGTTATGAGAGCGGACGGTTCCGGTCAAGGTTTATGCCAATCGTCCCATTGATCGACGGACAAAAAACGCACTTTGGCTCTTGCAGGGCGCCGTTCCGCCCGCTCGAAAGCCGCGCCTCCAAGCAAGAACCGCAATCGCGGATGCTTCCGCGCGGCTGCGTCGATCCATTCCATCAGCTTGTCCACGCAGCGGGAGTCCGTTACCGATGAGGCGACGAGCGATACGTTCTGGCTCTCGATGATCCCGTCCAGATCCTTCAGAGGAGTGTCGGGGCCCAGATAGATGACGTTCGCCCCCCGCTTGCGCAAGAACAGGCTGAACGACATCAGCCCGAGATGGTGGTGCTCTCCTTCCGGGCAGAAAGCCAACACCACCGGCAGGCTTGCGTTGACCGGGAAGACCCGGAACAAGGCGGCCAATCGCCGCATGATCGTTTCGGAAGCGAAATGCTCTTGGACGACGGCGATGTTCCCCGCCTCCCACTCCTCACCGACCCGATAGAGGACGGGAACGATGATTCGCCGAAACGCCTCTTCGAAGTCGTATAGGGCAAACGCCAGATCTATGGTATGGTCCGCTTGGGCGGAGTCGAACTGAATTAATTCGGTGTATAGCTTGTCGACCATTCCGTCGTACTTCTGGCTGGTCGCCGACTGCTCGGCGGCCTGTTCCGGAGGGTCGGGCTCGGTCTGCTGCAGAAGCTTCGCCGCTTCGCTGATCTTCATATGATGCTTCTCGATCTGATTCTTAAGGAAGCGAAGCCTCGCTAGATCCTCCTCGCTTAACAAGCGGTGGCCGCCGCTGCTTCGGCTTGGGGCGATAACCCCGTATCGGTTCTCCCAGGCACGGATCGTGACCACCGGGATGCCGAGCAGTTCCGACGCCCTCTTCATGCTATACATCATACGTTCCCTCCTCATTGCAATTATACATAATCGATACAAAATAAGGGTAGTTTCGCCCGAAAATATTCATTTCACCCTTAATTTTGAATCCTCTTGCCTGTTATGTATAGATTTTGTACAATTATATGGAATAAAATCTATACACAATTGAGGAGCTTATTCATATGGGTAGAGAAGAAGCGCCCGCTTCCATAGGGATTCCGAAGGAGAAGAAGCTGCATGCCGCCATGGCGGCCATGGAAAGCTCCTTCGCCATGATCGAGTTCGACATGGAGGGCCGCGTGCTTGAGGTCAATGCGAATTTCGCGCGTTCCCTGGGGTATGCCCCCTGGGAGATGAAGGGGATGCGCCACGTCTCCTTCTGCACGCCGGAATTCCGCAACAGCCCTCGCTATCAGGAATTGTGGAACGGTCTGCGGCAGGGAAAGGCTTTCCAGAACAAGATCCAAAGGGTTCGCAAGGACGGTAGCCTCATCTGGCTGGAGGCTACTTATATGCCGATTCTCGGGGAGGACGGCAAGCCGGCCTCCGTCCTGAAGATGGCGACGAACATCGATGAACGGGAACAGGCAGCCGCCCGGTGGACAGAGGAACTGCTGCATCTGGCCGATGAGCTCCTGAACCGCGCCCAGGAAGGCATGGATCGCAGCGAGGAGATTGAAGAGGCCGTCGGCGACGTCGTTTCGGGCTCCGAGGACAATATGACCGCTCTTCTCCAGTTGGAGGGCCAATCCGATTCCATTCGCGGCATCGTGAGGACGATCAAAGACATCGCCGCCCAGACGAACCTGCTTGCCCTGAATGCGGCCATTGAAGCCGCCCACGCGAAGGAGCATGGGCGCGGGTTCTCGGTAGTCGCCAACGAGGTACGCAAGCTGGCTTCCCAAGTGGAGCAGGCGACTCGCGAAGCCAACGATTACGTCACCAGGATCGCGTCCCGCATTCGGGAAGTCGGCGAGAGCACGAAGAATTCTCGTCTTCTTGCCGCCGAGAGCCAGCGGCGAATTCAACAAGCCGTCGGACAATTCAAGGGAATCGAGGAAGCGGCCCATCAGCTCGACAAGAAGGCGAACGAGATTAGGCTGATCCTGAATTGAAGGTCGACACTCATGTATGCGGGAGGGAACGGAAAGGACAGTATAAAAAAGAAACCAATCGGTTTATCCCGTGGTTTCCTCGTACGACTCTTTGATCTCGGAAGCTTGGCGGCTTAGGAATCGGCGAACCGAAGCATCGGCGCTTAATCCGATCGCGCGGCTGTAGGCGGAGAGGGCATCCTCCAGCCGATTCATTCGCTTGTACAAATGGCCGGCAAGCGCCCAATAAGGCTGATAGTTCATCGCTTCCGCGGAGGGGATGGCCTCCAGCAAGGCAATGCCGCGATCCGCTCCATAAGCCTCCGCGACGGCAGCGGCCCGGCCGACCCATGCGCCTAGGGTAGGGTACAGACGAACGAGGCCTTCGTAGAGCTGAGCAATGGCCCCCCACTCGATACGGCCGGAGCTTGAACGCTGCGCATGCACCGATTGAATGGCGGCCAGGAGCTGAAAGCGTCCGATCCTGCCTGCCTGAGAAGCCGCATGCAGATAATGCTCCGCCTCCAGGATCAACCTCCGATCCCATTGCGCGCAATCTTGCTCGTAGAGGGGAACATAGTTCCCCTCTCCATCCTGCCGGGCCTTGCGGCGCGCTTCGCAGTGCAGCATGAGCGCCAGCAGACCGTAAACCTCCGGCTCGCGGGGAGCGAACGGAAGAAGCAGCCTGCCCAGGTATAGGGCTTCCTCCGCCAATCCCCTGCGTGGCGAATCGGCGATAACCGCCTCTTCCCAACCGCTTCCGTATGCCGCGTAAATGGCCTCGAGAACGGAATCGAGACGATTCGGAAGCTCTTCCTCATCCGGCATATCGAAGACGAGGCGTTCGGCGCGGATCTTCGCCTTGAGCCGAGTAAGGCGCTGGCTCATCGCGGAAGGCTTGACGATGAACGCGGACGCAATCCGGGCCGCATCGATTCCAAGCACCGTCTGCAGCATAAGCGGCGTACGCATCACGGGGTCAATGGCCGGATCCGTGCAAAGAAACATCATTCGTAGCCGTTCGTCCGGGAAGGCGTCGCTTGAAGAAGCCGGATACTGAGCATCCTCGGACATGGCCAGAAGCGTAGGAAGCGCGTTTGCGGAGATTCGGGCTCGCCGGGCACGGTCGATAAGCCGCCTGCGCGCGGCCGTAATCAACCATGCTTCCGGCCTATCCGGAACGCCGGTCTTCGGCCAGGTCTCTAGAGCGGATAGAAAAGCGTCCCCGAGCGCATCCTCGACAGCCTGCACGTCCCGCCAATGGACGACCAGATAGGAGAGCAGCCGTCCATAGGCCTCGCGCGCCGTTTGCTCAATGAGCCGATTGATCTCCATCTATCGGTTACTTAAGCGCCGGAAGGTTCTGTCTTACCTCGACGGTATCGACAGGTCCTCTGGCCGCCCACTCCAAGGCGGTATCCAGATCCGGCACCTCGATCACGAATATCCCGCCGAGCTGCTCCTTGGTCTCCGGGAACGGTCCGTCCTGAACCGCCATCTCGCCGCCGCGGCGCTTCATCGTGGCAGCCGTATCCGGCGCGTAGAGTCCCGAACCGAACACCACGATTCCCGCTTCCCGCAGGGCATGAACATAATGGGTCCAGCCCGCCAAGTATTCTTGCCGCTTGTCCGGATCCGTTCGGGCCGCAAAGTCCTCCTGGCTCTCATAGAACATCAAAGTGTAACTCATAAGTCAATTCCTCCCTCGATCATTCATTGGAATTTGGTTTCACTAAGATGTCGTACCGGCTGATGGGATTTCGACAAGACGCAGAAAATTTTTTATCTGAAACGGCCTTGCCGGCGAGTCACGGACGAAGTCGAGGATTCTTGGCCAGAATGACTTGGATCACATGCCCGACTCCGGTATGAAGCTGCCCTTCTTCTCTCTTCTGCTCTCCGTAGAAGAAATGAAGAACCTCGTAATCGCTCGTCCATTCCAGAACGTCGGCGGGACGATAAAGCATGTCGACCGATTTGGGGCCGCCGGTTCCGTAGCGGATTTGATCTTCGGAATAGACTTCCAGCATGACGATGCCGCCCGGTTTGACCACCGCGAGCAATTTGTCGAACACCTTTCTTTGCTCTGCCTTAGGAAAGTGCCCGAAGACCATCAAAGCGCCGTCATAGGCTTCGGAAGGAACCGAGTCGCGGAGCAAATCCTTAAGCTCGGTTTCTACCTTGACCTGATACCGCTCCGCCAGCTTCTCGGTCTTCTTCAGACCGTTCTCGGCATAGTCCCATGCCGTAACATGGTAGCCTTGCCTCGCCAAATAAACGGCATTCCGGCCTTCGCCTTCCGCGAAAGCGACGATCCTCTCCCCATGGAACCGGCGCGCTTGTTCTTCGATGAAGGCATTGGGCTGCTCCCCGTAGGCATATTCCTGCAATCCGAACCGTTCATTCCAGGTGTTCATCATCGCGATATCGTCCTCCCGTCGTTTTTTATTCCGTCGCTAATTCATAGATCTTGCGGATTTTCTCATCGAGCAGATCCAGATGAACGATTCGCGCTTCGCGTATGTATTCTTTGCCGTCTACAAAAAGCAATAATACGGGAACGGTGAACACCGAGAATCTTCCGGCGACTTCTTGAACTTCCCACGCGTCTATCTCCGCCAATTGAATCTCGGGATAGCTCATCATTAATCTCCGCACCTGAGGCTGCAAGGCATGACAGACGCTGCAATCCGTACCGTAAATATAGAGGAACGATAATTTGTGGCGTTGGATAAATTCATCAGCGGCTTCAACGCTTGTTAATGGTTCAAATTCTCTCATGGGTACCCTCCGGGCAATTCTATCCTTCTTGTATGTATTTATTATGCAACAGATTAAAGAAATCCGATACGTTGCTAACGTAATCGGATTTCTAGCCGATCATTCGAACTTATAAATAAAAATGGATTCCGCCAGAAAGTCCTGTCTGATATGCTTGCCCGTTAACTGCACCGTTTGATCGGCTGCGAGCATCTCGCGGGTCGCGGGGCGATCCTTGTAGGATTTCCCGCCTCCCTTCACGACCCGGAGAGTATACTTCGTCCCTTCCGATATCATTACCTTAACCTTGACCGCATTGTCCCCCAATCCCATAACCGAGACAGCCGAACCTCCGTCCAGCTCCTGGTCCATGCTTAGGTTAAGGGTGATCCGATTCCCGTCCAGATCAAGAATGGAGCCTGAGATCTCCTCGGGGGCAGTTGCTGGCGAAGCCTCCTTCCCGTTCTCTTCGGAATTCTTCTTATCTGGCCGCGGGCTCTCCGATTGCCCGGTTGGACTTGAGATTTGGATGGCATCCTCCGCATCGCCGCTCCGCGGAAGGGGATCGGTTATCAGGATAACCTCGGGAACGTTCGATTGCGGGTTCAGCCAGAGCCGGATTCCTGCCCGCTCCGGGATGCCGCCATATTGCTCAGAGGTCAGCTTCTCGTAGCGAATGGTGGTCCGCTGTTTGCCGCCGATGATCGTGCTTCGATAGATTTTCGTACTCCGTGCGAGAGCCGATTGCCGTTTCTCCAACCATTCATCCTTTGTTCGATCTCCTGTTGCCCAGCCTAAGTAATACTCCGCCCGATCGCCTGTCAGCCGGATCAGCGTTCCCTCCGCATCGGCCTCCCGACGCGGGATAAACTCCATTCCTTCATAGACAATCTCATGCTTGGTCAGGCCAAGCATGTCGCCAAATTCTTCCCTGGCGATCCATAACGCGGGAATGCTGCCGACCGCGATGAGCGCCAGAACCAGGCCTTGCGTCTGAAGAGAATTCTGATTCGCATAACGAGCGATCCAACGATAGATGACGAACCCGCATAATGCTCCAAGCATATTCAGCAGAACGTCATCGATATCGGCGCTGCCCAGCGACAACGCGAATTGCAGGCTTTCGAACAGAATGCTGACGGCAAGAGCGAGAAACGCCAGCCGGGCGGGCCTTGCGCGCACGTTAGGGAACAAGGCAGGCATCAGCATCCCGAACGGGACAAATATCGCCGCGTTTCCGGCGATATTGGAGAAGGCTCTAAGCCAATTCGCGGATTTTAAATAGGTTCCATAGTCGACGAAGATTTGAAAAGGGAGGAGATTATAGGAACGGTAGCCGCCGGATCGGCCTTGAACAATATCTGCTAACGACCCTGTCTTAAGAAGGATGATCTTAATCAGAAATGCGATATAGACGGCAAAAACCGCGTACATCAGCCCTGTTACAGCTTGCTTCTTCATTGGTTATCCGACCCCTAATCCTTATTGTCGCCTTCTTGGCGTAAGGAAAGGATAACGTAAAGTTCTCAACTTCCTCTCAATTTCAGATGGAAAATGCAGCCGTTATGCTAGCCCCGCCATTCTCGGCATTGGCGACGGACAAGCTGCCGCCATGCTTCTCGCACAAGACCTCGCAGATATAGAGGCCGATTCCCGCTTGCCCTTTGACCGTTGAGGGATCGTGGTAGAACGGTCTCTGGGCCATGCTCAAGCCTTCGTCGCTGAATCCCGGCCCATCGTCCCGAACCGTCAGCACAAGCTTGCCTTCCGCAACCCGGCACTCAATCCCTATCTCTTCAGAAGCATGGCGAACAGCGTTGGAAATGAGATTCTCCGCGACGCGAAGGAATAGCTTGTCGTCGACTCGGACCGTCGGCTGCTGGATTGATACGTTAACACGGTAACGAAGGCGGTCCTGCGGAACAAGAGCTCTCATCGTCTCCCCTACCGCCTCCTCCAGCTTGGCAGGCGGGATGTCGTTCTTGTGCACCCGAATATCCTCCAATCGGCCAATGGAGCTCATCCCCTCGATGTACTGCTCGATTCGGTCGATGCTAGCCGACATCGAATGAAGCACCTTGCTTATTTTCTCAGGGGCCAGCCTCCGGGAGGATCCATACTCGATAAGGAAATCATGGTAGCCCTTTAACGTGGTCACCGGGGTTCGCAGATCGTGAGCAAATGCGGCATTGAGCCGTTTCCTCTCTTCGGCCGTACGCCACATCTTCGTATAAACGGCTGCCATCTCCCTGCGCATCCGCTCAAACGCTTCGACCGCCTCATTCATCTCGTCTCGCTGATCGTAGCTAAGCCTGAAATCAAGATTCTGCCTCGAAATACGCTCGGCTCCTTCAATGAGCAGTGCAATCGGCCGTTTAAGCTTCATCGAGTAATACTTCCGCGCCGCCATAAAGATGAACAAGCCAAACGCAAGGATAGGAAAAACGCTCGAAGTCCATCTCAACAAATGGATCAGCAGCTCATCCTTGCCTGACAACTCCTCTCTCGCGACATACAGGGTATCGGAATGAACGAGCGTGTATTTCCGCATAATGCGGTAGATTCCGCTGGAGCACAGATTCTGGACAAGGATGGCCAAGACAGAGGCTCCCGTCACGGCAAAAGCCATCAGGAGAAAAAGGCTGGCCTTCAAGGATAAACGATTTAAGCGTTCCATTGATAGCCGACTCCCCAGACCGTCTCGATGAACGGATAATCGGTATGCTCGGCGAATTTCTTGCGAATCTTGCGGATATGCTCCATGATGACGCCGGAGTCCCCTTCCTTCTCGCGGCCCCATACCCTTTCGTAGATGCGTTCTCTGTCGAATACCTGTCCGGCGTTCATGGCAAGCAGCTCGATAATCTCATATTCCTTCTTGGAGAGCGGAATCGGCTCCTCATGCACGAACGCCTTCTTGCTATCGTAATCGATCACGATCCCGCCTTCGAACAGAGCCCGCTGCTTGGTCGAATTGCGGCGTTCCCTTCGAAGATGCGCCTCGATCCTCGCCCCGAGCTCGCGGATGCGGAACGGCTTCTCGATATAGTCGTCTCCGCCCTTGCGGAACGCATTGATCTTGTCAGGCTCCTCCACCTTCGCGGTCAGAAAAAGAATCGGACAGGAGACGTGCTCGCGAATCCGTTCGCATACTTCGAGCCCGTCCATGTCCGGCATGCCGATATCAAGGAGGATCAAATCCGGTCCCTTAGCCACCTTCTCCAGCGCCTGCATTCCGTTCTCCGCGGCAAAGACGATATAATCATTCATCTCGAGGTAATCCGTCAACAACGACAGAATCTCTTTATCATCGTCGACTACAAGCAGCTTAGGCCTAATCAACTTGCATCTCCTACCGTTCCATCTCTATGTTAAAAGTGATTTTACCCGTAAGATCTCAAATTTTTATCAAGATTCCCAATCTTGCTTATTATCCTTCTTAATATTCCCCTTTAATCACGAAGAACGAACCCCGGATCGTTCCGGCCAGCTTGGACTTCTGCCTGGCAAACTTGAACTTCCCCAGCTCCGCCGGGATCTCCATCCCCTCGGAAAGCTTGAATCCGACCGCCCTCTTCTTAGGGTCGTCGACCGTGTACAAGACGTTAACCCCAAGGCCGTCCTCGTAAAACACGAATGCCCAACGGATATTCTCTACTTGAAAATACGACGTCTCCAGCGGTTTGGCCGCAAACTCGATATTCCGCTCTTCTCGAAGAATCCGATTCACGTAATCCAAGGTCTCTTGGCTCTCGCTTGCCGGTACGACCGTGAATTCGTGCTTGTATTTGTTCATAAAATAACGGGCTTCATTCGCGCGCAGACCGGCAAGCGCTACTGCTGCCGGGGAAGTTTCCAAACCGACCGCGGACACATTCTTGAAATCGACGATATAGGACATTCTAATCTCTCCTCTTCTAGTTCAAATGAATTTTAAAGTTTACGGTTCTTCGGGCGCAGCGCCCACGACGCAACATTCAAAGCGGCATAGAAAAGCGGAAGAATCATATGGGACCCGTAGCCGCCATAATCGTCGGCGAGCATATGGGAGAAAGCCGCTCCCGTCATTAGAAAGAAAATGCCGGCGTAAGCCCATTCCTTAAGCCGTGGAAGACCCGGCGCGACGATTGCCAGGACGCCGAGCAATTTCCAAGTTCCCAGAATGCTCGTGACGTACAGCGGGAATCCGATGTTCGTTACCAAGTCGACATTGCCCCCATACCGCATCAGTTGACCAATGCCGCTTAGCGTAATGGATATCGCAAGCACCATGGTAACGATCCAATAGGCAATCCCTTTTACTCGGGGCCGGTTTCCTGCTCTAACGGCATTTTCCGTAACGTTAATTGTGCTCATTGCGCTTTCTCCTCCATTCTCCATTAAGACACCATTTGGTGTCGGTTTGATTATAGGACACCTTTAGGTGTCCAGTCAAGAGTTATTTCTGAGAAAATGTGGAATTTCCCCTGCCCATGAGCGAATAGGGCCTCTATATGACATAAAGCCATCCCATGGGGATGGCTTTATGGATCTCTCGGCATTATTCATAGCTGTATCCTTGTCTCTTGCTTCATGCTTCCTCTTCCAGCAATTCCGACCCGCTGCGCAGATGAGCGCCGTGCTCCTGCGTCCATGACCACATGGCAGCGAAGATCGGCTGAAGAGCCTCCCCGGCCGCCGTCAAGTCGTATTCCACATGCAGCGGCACGCCGGGGAACAGCGTGCGCGTGACGATCCCTTTGGCTTCCAGTAGCCGCAGGCGGTCCGTCAATGTCTTCGGACTGATCGGGTGCAGCTTGCGGCGCAGTTCCCCGAACCGCCGGTTCCCGTTAAACAGCTCGAACAAGAGAAGAAGCATCCACTTGCTATCCAGTATTTCGAGAATCGGCTCAACCTTCCCGGGGCAGGATGAAGTCCTTTCCATTCGCGACTCCTCCATACTTCATTTTTTGTAACTATTGCATTTAAATGTAACTACTTTTCAAATATACCACAGCGGACTTAATATTGGATCCAGGCAATGAAAATATTGGTTACTAATGAGGAGGACATCAACATGAAGACTGTATTATGGGCTACCTTAACGGCAAACGGAAATTATGCGCAATCCGGCGCGGAGAATCCCCCCAAGAAGGAGGCGCTTAACGACTTCGCGAAGCAAGCGATGGCGGCGGGCAACTTTATCGTCGGGCGGAGAACTTTCGAAGCCATGCGAGGAAACGGAGGAGGAGGCGGGCCCTTCGCCAATCTCGACATCGTCGTCCTCTCTCAGACCGTCGCGGAGATGCCGGGGGCTGCCGTTGCGAAGTCGCCGGAGGAAGCGTTGCGTTACTTGCGGGAGAGAGGTCATCAAACCGCGCTTATTAGCGGAGGGGCGGATATTCATAACGCATTCCTGGGTCGGGGACTCGTCGACGAATTGATCTTCAACGTGGCGCCCGTTCTGGAGGGCAAAGGGCTGAATCTGGTTATCGACCAAGCTAACTATCGCTATAAGGAAGTAAGCTTGATCGACTGTTCGCCCCTCGGCGGCGGAGTCGTGCAGCTTCGCTATGCGATTGGACGATAAGGAAAAGAATAAGGGTTCTCATTCACGCTCGGCGATCAGACGGCGGATCTTGTTTGCCGTATCGTAATCAGGCAGAGGCGTACTCACTTTGATTTGCAGATCCGGGTTCTCGCTCGATTGGAAGGATACATTCTCGAAGGCCAATTTGCCCGCTATGGGGTGGTAGATGAGCTTCTTCCCCTCCGGCGAGTAAAGCACGTCGCGGTCCGGCCACCACTGCCGGAACTCCGGGCTGCTCCGGGTCCATTCTTGAATCCGCTCCGTCCACCACGGGTCGCCTACGAATCGGCCGTACCCCGCGCGGAATCGGGCCAGTTGCCGTCTTGCATGCTCCTCCCAGCCTTCTCTCAGCAGCTCCCGCATGGAGGGAGACATGAACGTGCGCCACACCGAGTTCCGCTCCAGCTCCGACATCGCCGCATAGTCGCCGTAAATGGCCGATGCCGCTTTGTTCCAGGCGATCACCGTAATCGTGGGGTCGACGACGAACGCGGGGGCCGCTTCCTGCAAGTCGAGGAAACGTTGAAGCGCCGGCGGCACGACAGGCCGCGTCGTCTGCTGCCCAAGAGGCTCTTGCTTAAGCGCCAGGTGGAATAGATGCCTTCGGTCGTTGACGCTCAGTCGCAGCGCGCGCGCGATGTTGTCCAGCACTTGCGTCGACACCTGAATGTCTCTTCCTTGCTCTAACCTCGTATACCAATCGACGCTTACCCCTGCCAGAGAGGCGACCTCTTCGCGACGCAGCCCGGGCGTGCGCCGTCGTCCGCCGTCCGGCAAGTCGACGCGCTCCGGAGCAAGGCGTTCACGGCGACTGCGCAAGAACTGGGCTAGCTCCAACAGACGATCGTCCTTTGTTTGTTCCATTTGAGCGTCCCCCTATCCTACGAGTTTATGTCCTAGGATAAACTCTCTTCTCGTTAGGCGCTTTTTCTCATTGTACACTAGAGGACGCCAAGAATACCCCTACAAGGGGAAAAAGAGGTGTCCTGACATGAATCCATCTTCCCTCTCGGAAGCCTATGCGACAAAACCCGCAACGAATGCTCTCCTATTGATTGGACTTTCCCTCGGCTATTTTATCGTTCTGCTGGATATGACCGTGTTGAACGTAGCTCTCCCGGCAATCCGACTCGACTTGGGCGGCGGATTCGCAGGCATGCAATGGGCTTCCAACGCCTACACGATCGTATATGCCTGCTTGCTGCTGGCCGCAGGCTCTCTGGCCGACCGCTTCGGCGCCAAACGTCTGTTTATCTGGGGTCTCGCTCTCTTTCTCGCCGCTTCCGTTCTATCGGCTGCCGCTTCTTCGCTCGCCGTTCTGATCGTCGCCCGTGCATGGCTCGGGGTAGGCGGCGCGGCTCTGCTGCCGGCCTCGATGGCCTTGTTCACTCATGCGTACCCGAACCCCGCCGCCCGGGCGCGCGCGCTCGGCATCTGGGCCTCCCTATCCGGGATCGCGATGGCGGCGGGCCCCGTCATCGGAGGCGTGCTCGTCGATTCGTTCGGTTGGCGCAGTATTTTCCTAATGAATGTACCCATCGCGCTCGCAAGCATCGCCGTTGCCGCAGCGGGAACGCGGGAGACGCCTCGCCGTTCCGAGACGAGCTTCGACATAGGCGGACAGCTTACCGCTATCGTCGCCGTCGGCTCGCTCACATTCGGCTTGGTACAGGGCGGCTCAGTCGGCTGGTCCGCCCCTCAGGTCGTCGTCACCCTCATCGTTGCCGCCGTCGCCGCAGTGCTGTTCGTGCTGTTCGAAGCACTCGGCAAGTCCCCGATGCTGCCGCTCCATCTGTTCCGAATTTCCAACTTCTCTACGGGGCTGGCGGCGGGGTTAGCGGTTAACTTCGCCTTCTCCGGCCTGCTGTTTCTGCTGTCGCTTTACTTCCAGCAGACGCTTGGCTACTCCGCGTTCGCCGCCGGTCTTGCGTTCCTGCCGTTCATGCTTCCGCCGACCTTCAACCCCATTCTGACGGGGAGGCTCGTAGGCAGGATCGGCCCCCGGATTCCGGCTGCGATCGGCTTTGCTCTTCTGACCGCAGGCACGCTGGTGCTGCTCTTGGCTAGAGAGAACAGCTCGTATGCGATCCCCCTGATCGGACAGCTTCTGGCCGGCTTCGGCGTCTCCTTCGCCATTCCGTCTCTGATCCCCGCCGTCGTCTCCTCCGTTCCCAAGGAACAGGCCGGCATCGCTTCGGGCGCGCTTAACTCCAGCCGCCAGCTCGGAGCCGTTCTCGGCGTTGCCCTTCTAGGCACGATCGCCAGCTCGAGCGATTCGTTCATCGCCGGCTTGCATGCCGCATTGGTCGTCGCCTCGATCTTGCTGCTTGCCGGCGGCATACTATCGCTGCTGCGTCTTGGCCGCAGCGGCCGCTAGACCGAAGTCAGGAACGGCGGGATTCTCCAGAGCCCACTTCGCGGGGTTAGAGCCATCGACAATATCCCCTTTAATAATGGAAAGATAATAATCGGCCTTTGCTTCCATATAATCGGCCCGATGTTTGGCTTCCTGCAATTGAAGAAGGGCACGCTCTTTTTGCCTCCGAATAATCTCGTATCGTTCCTGAATGGTAGAATCGCCTTCTAAACAAAGATCTATGTAGGTTTTAATATCTTCGAGAGACATTCCGCATTGTTTTAGAATTTTGACGCCTACAAGCCAATTGAGCGATTCCTCGTTGAATAGCCGCGCGTTATTGGAATCTCGAACGACTCCTGGTATTAATTCCATATCCGTGTAATAACGAACCGCATGCTCGCTTAATTCAAGCTTCTTAGCCACCTCTTTGACCGTGTACATTAAATCCCTCCTCCTATAATTCTAACGATATCCCTCTTGCCTTCGTGTTACACGAATGGTGTAACGTACTAATTGAAGTCGTATCGGAGCCTAAGTTATCGGAGGGAATAAGGATGCAATTTATAACCCTGAATAATGGAGTACGAATGCCGATTCTAGGATATGGCGTTTACCAGATTCACGATCCCGAGGAATGCGAGAGATGCGTGCTTGAAGCCATTCGCGTGGGTTACCGTTCGTTCGATACGGCACAAGCGTACCGAAACGAAGCTGCCGTCGGTCGTGCGGTCAAGAGAAGCGGAGTGCCTAGAGAAGAGTTCTTCATCACCACGAAAGTCTGGATCTCCAATGCGGGCTATGACAAAGCAAAGGCCTCCATTCAAGAATCGATGGTTCAGCTTCAAGTCGATTATCTGGACTTGGTTCTGATTCATCAACCGTTAAATGATTATTATGGGACGTACCGCGCGATGGAGGAGCTTTATAAAGCAGGTAAAATCAGGGCGATCGGGGTGAGCAATTTCTCCCCGGAGCGATACGTCGACCTGGTGAAGTTCAGCGAAGTGGTGCCGGCCGTGAATCAGGTAGAGACCCATGTCTTTAACCAGCAGGTCAAAGCGCAAGAATGGATGAGAAAATACGGGACGCAGATGGAATCCTGGGGTCCCTTCGCAGAAGGGAAGAACGATTATTTCTTTAACTCGACCTTGCGGCAGATCGGCGATAAATATAACAAATCGACGGCTCAAGTCGCTTTGCGCTTCTTGATTCAGAGAGACGTAGTCGTCATTCCGAAAACGGTCAAAACAACCAGAATGGAAGAGAACTTTAACGTCTTTGATTTTCATCTTACAGCGGAAGACATGGAAAAGATAGCTGCGTTGGATACGGGCGAGAGCTTATTCTTCTCCTCATCTGATCCGCAAACCGTAGAGTTTATCATTAGCCTCGGCAAATAAAAGTCTGCTAGTCATTCATAAAACTGCAAAGAGGCGGTGTCCGTTAAGACACCGCTTCTTGAAGTTGCGCTCATTATCTTAAATGAGAATATGCCCTCCCTCCACATGAAGAACGGTCCCGGTCACGAAGCTGTTCTGGAGCAGGTACAGCACGCTCTGCGCGACGTCTTCCGCTCTGCCTACTCGTCTCACGGGCAGCTTGCCCGCCACCGTCTCATAGAATTGGCTGCGTGCTTCTTCCGGCATCTTGCTGCGTGAAGGCGTATCGATGATGCCGGGCGAAACGACATTCACTCGGATCGGGGCCAGCTCCAGGGCGAGGGTCTGGCCAAGATTCGATATGGCCGCATTGACGGCGCCGAGTGCCGATGAGCCAACCATTGCCTTGTAAGCAACAACGCCCGAGAATAACGTGATCGAACCGGACAGGGATATTTGGGCAGCCCCATATTTGGCCGCGTAGTACTGGCCCCAGAATTTGTTCTCGAACAATCGGCGAGCTTGGGCGGACTCCGTCTGAAGGAAAGAACCCCCCGATGTCTCCGCGGCGCTGACGACCAAATGGTCGAAACGGCCGACCTTCTCAAAGAATGTTTGTACCTGCGGTTCATGGGTCGTATCCAGTGGATAAGCTTCCGATCGGGGTCCAAGAACCGCTTTTGCCTTGTGCAATTTTTCCTCCGAGCGGCTGGCCACGACCACTTCCGCCCCAAGCGCGATGGCTCGTTTAGCCGTTTCCAGGCCAATGCCGGAGCTGCCGCCGATGATCACGATTCGTTGAGCTTGTAACATGAGATAACCTCCTAAGGTTTGGATTATCGATTCCCAAGACTATTATAGGAACAGTAAATTCATTTAGGGAAGTAGTGATCTATTGTACATATAATTTCCCTAAAGTTATTATTGTGATATAATGAGCCAAATCAGATCGATAATTCTTTGGAGGATGGTCCGATGAACGCTGTTGACCCCATTGAATTGAACAAAGGAACGCCGGGCGAACCTTGCCCCATAGCCAAGACGCTTGACGTTATAGGGACGAAGTGGACATTCCTGATCATTCGGGATCTGCTGATCGAAGGGACGCTTCGATTCAGCGATCTGCTGAGATCCTTGGAGGGGATAAGTCCTAAGACGCTCTCGCTTCGATTGAAGGAATTAGAGGAGAACGGCCTATTGGAGCGGAAGGTGTTCCCGGAAGTTCCCCCGCGCGTCGAATATACATTGACGGAGAAAGGGAATCGATTGGAAGGCGTATTTATTGAATTAAAGCGATTCGGATTGCATCTATAAGAGGCATAAAAAGAAGAAGCAGGCCTAGACTGGTTTGTCCTCAGTATTGGCCTGCTTTTCGTTGCTGCCTTATTCGCCGCTATCGAAGTTGTTTGAGGTGTACCCTTCATGCGATCATAAGGCCGCTGCCCCGCATAAGTTAAATGACCTCATATGTTCGGGAGTGGATCGACATGGCGCTTTTTAACCCTCAGAAATTATCCGTCAATCTAATTCCGCCTGCTACCTGGGCTCATCCCGTTGAGGGAAGAAAATATACCCTGACGCATTCGGACAGCACGGGCCAATTATTCTTGGACATCGGATATGGATACAACGGCAAAGCCATCGATCCCAAAATGCGCGACGAAGTGTTGGCGGAATGGATAAAAGACCCGAATGGCCGTCTACGTATAGCCGGGACAGCGTACGTAGACGGCGGTGAATTCAGCCAAACGGAAGCTGAAGCCCGCTTGGCTGTATTCAAGAAGGAGATGGCGACCGCGCTCAAAGGCATGATCAACGGAGACCGTCCCTTTTACGCAAACTATCCCTTTCTCCTTAATGCGCCTATTTATATCCAATTCCTGTCCGCATATCCCCAATATAGACAGGTCATCTACTATGGTACGCCGCGCCAATATCTAGAAGAAGCTTGACGCTAATTCTCCATCGCCTCGATCGCATACTTCAGCTCGACGTCCTGCCCTTCCATCACGCTTTGTTTGAACGTAGCTTCATTAAGGGGAATTCGGATGTCGGGAAGCACGCCTCCGGCTCCGGACCGGTCGGCGTCTCCCTGGACCGTTCCGTTCCGATCGAGCGATCTGCCGTCGGGGAATTGAATGACGTAGCCCTCGGGCATCTTGATTTCGATAGGACTGCTCATGATCCCGAACGAACCGGCCGTCGAGGTGAATCCGACGATTTGGACATTGGGCTCGCCTTTGAGGACGAGAGGCATCCCTTCTCCCGAGCTTCCGGTACGGCTGTTGATCAAGATGGCTACTCTTCCGCCGAAATAAGGCTTAGCCGGCTTGACCTTAACGACTTCGTTCCGGTTCCGTTCAAACTTCCCGGTGTATCTGTTGTAATAACTGACATTCTCGTAATGTTTCCTCTCCTTGACGAAGAACCCGGCCAGATCGGCGGCAAGCTGATCGTCCCCGCCGGGATTGTTCCGCAGATCGATGATCAACCCTTTGGCTTGCCTGTCCTGGAACCCCTCCAATAAGTCCGCCAGACTTCTCTTGGGTGAAACGCCTTCTGACACGGGGAGAAAATGCTTGATTCTCACATAGCCATAGCCGTTGCCGAGCATTTGCCCTTCAACCGGGGAGACATCCAGGTCGGACTGCGCGAGCTTGCTTCTCGTCCTTTTCAATGTCTCGAATCCATCGTCATAAGCCGTCAGCTTCGTTCGGATGGGCTCGGACTCCCCCCAGTTGCGGAATTCGACTTGTACTTCCTTGCCGATGGGGGCGCGAACCATAAACCGGCCTTGATTGAGCCTCATCCCCTCATTCGTGGCCATGCCCGTCTCGCTCCAGGTGGTCCGGTCGTACGCTTCCTCCCCCGTTTCCCCATCCCACGTGACGATCTCCGCCCCTAGCTTGATTCCGCTCTTGGCCGCGGGGCTGTTCTCCAGAACCAGACTGACGAGTACCTTGCCGTTATCCAACTGAACGGTGCTTAGTCCGAAGCCGCCGCCGACTTCCCTCTTGAACACCGTATTTCCGTCGTACACCTTATCGTTGACGATCTTGACATGTCCGTCCCGCAGGGAAAACAGGTATTCCCTTAACGTTAAATAGTACAAATCGTGGTTATGGGCTCTTTCGGCTTGTTCGAATAGCGGCTCATACTTGCTTCGAAGCTCGTTCCAATCGATCTGCTTCCATTCCCCGAACGGGTATTCCCGCGACAATCTGTCGTTCATGGCAACGAATGCCTTGGAGTAGCCCATTCCGCTGTAATCGCTAACCGGGTTGTACCTTAATACTCCCGCGTATGCCAAGGCAAACACCATGGGGGCAACTCCGCATGCGCAGAGGACGCTCCTGGCGATCCTGAACGGTTTCCTCCTCGGGGTCGTCCAAGCTTTGGGCTTTACCAGTCTCCCGAACGTGCAGATAAACACAAGCAGCGTAAGGGATTCGATGAGGAGAGCCGGAAGGCTCCTATCCCCGGAGAGGACGCTTGCCATGGCCGCAAGCATGCCCGCGCCGGGCAAATAATCAAACCATCTGTAAGGCTTCTTGATTGGTATCGCGTATACCGTCAATACGAATAAATTAAGGATGCACATCGCCCACTCATAAACCGTCAGCCATTTGACCGAATCGATCGTACCGATAACGCTCATACTCCGTCTCCTCCGTTTCTTTTCTCAGCGGCCTCCACTGGGATCCATGGGAAGAGTAGGGGAGAAATATGAACGGAGCGTGAACCGGCTTACGATTCGTCAGGCGGAGCGGCGGGCAGATAAACGACGACTTTGGTGCCTTGTCCGACTTTGCTTTCTATGCGAATATCGCCATGGTGAAGAGCGCAGATCTTCTTGACGATCGCGAGTCCAAGGCCATTGCCGCCGCTTCGGCTCCGGGACCGGTCCGCCTTGTAGAAACGCTCGAACACGCGGCCCAGCTCATCCGGCGCAATCCCGATTCCGGAGTCGGATATCGTCACGGTATATCCGTCCATGCGGGCCGTCAATTGAATATGGATGCGTCCGCCTTCCGGCGTGAACTTGATGCTGTTGCTTAGCAGGTTCGTCCATGCTTGGTTGAGCAGGTCCTTATCGGCCGTTATTTCGACGGCCCGAGGCAGATCCAGATCGATAACCAGGTTCTTCTCCGACCATAGGGGTTCGCCGTTCACGACGACCTGCCTGATCTGTTCGTCCAGACGGAAAACGGCATAGTCCAGAGGATGATGGTTGGAATCGAGGGATGCGAGCTTGAGCAGATGATCGCTGAGCCTGGACAATCGGCCGCTCTCCGCCAAGATGATATCCAGATACGCATGGCGCTCGTCTTCGGTCATGGCCTTCATGTCCTTCATTGCTTTCGCAAAACCGGATATCGACGTTAACGGAGACTGAATCTCGTGCGACACATTCGAGACGAAATCCTGACGCATCCGCTCCAATTGCTTCAGATCCACCGCCATCTCGTTGAAACTCCGGGCCAATTTTCCCAGCTCGTCCTTGCGCTTCATGGCCAATTCCACGTCGAAGTCGCCCTTCGCCAGTCGTTTGGTCGCGGCAGTAAGCGTCTTGATCGGTCTTACCACGTACATCGCGGCGATAAGAATGCAGATACTCCCCGTCGCCAGAACAAGCAGAAGGATGACCAGCAGCAAGCGGGTGAGGGTGGATTCGTTCTTGGACGAAGGTCTTAAGAATAAGGCTTGCCGCTCCTCTCCGATTTGGAACGGCAGCCCGACGAACGTCTTCTTGTCCTTGGGGGTAGATCGGTATCTCTCGCCTTCCAGAACTTGCCGAATGGACTCCCGCGATATCGCAAGATCGCCCGAGTCGGAGCTGTATTTGAAGGACTTCAAGGCTCCGGAGCGCTCGTATAGTTGAACGGAGTAGGAAGTGAGCTGCACCATGCTCTCCATGAACCGATCCATATTCGCCGGCCTCGTCTGCTCATAGACGCGAATGATCTCCTCCCCCGCGGCTATCAAGTCGTTCTGCCCGATCCGGTCAATCTTTCTCTCGAATAGGGCAAGCCCGGCCAGAACGGAGACCAGCAGCCCTATTCCCATGGCTGCCAAGAACGTCAACACGACGCGAACGTATAAGGACCTTGTCATTTCTTCACCTCTAGCCGGTAGCCGAGGCTGCGGACCGTCTCGATGCGAAAATGCTCGGCATCCCCGGCGAATCGCTCCCTGATTCTCTTGATATGAACATCGACGGTCCGGTCGTCGCCCTCGTAATCCATCCCCCAGATTTGCACGATCAACTGTTCCCTGGTTAATAGTTGCCCAGGGTGGCAGGCCAGCTTGAAGAGAAGCTCGAATTCTTTTAACGGCAAGATTAGCTCCTCGTCCTCCCGGATTACTTTGAAGGCCCGCCGGTCCAACACGATTCCGCCTAATTGAACGACCTGGGAGGAAGCGATTCGATAACGCCTTAGCAGCGCTTTGACTCTCATCACAAGCTCCGCGGGATCGAATGGCTTGGTCACGTAATCATCCGTGCCCAACTGAAAGCCCCTCACCTTCTGCCCCGCTTCTCCTATGGCCGTTACCATGAGCAGCGGAATGTCCGGATATAGGCGCCGGATCTCCACGCACAGCTCCCACCCGTCCATATGCGGCATCATGATATCGAGAATGACGATATCGACCGGCGACTTCTCCATGACGGAGAGCGCCTGGGTTCCGTCAGCCGCCTCGACCGTATCGAACCCTTCGTTCCGCAGATACAACGTCATGAGCTTGCGAATATGGGCATCGTCGTCCGCGACGAGAATTCTGGTCATTCCCCCTGTAGCCTCCTTGAAGGATAGATTCGATAAACGCAAAAGGAGCTGTCGCGGCGCAACGAGCTCCAAGAACCTCGATAGGATGGTTTAGGGTTTGAATACCATTAGCACAATCGAGAGGAATACGGCAAGATTGGCGACCCCCTCCAGCCAAGCGGAGCGTCTGCGGCTATGCCGGTAAGCCTCGGGCAGATCATCGCCCTGCGTCTGCTGCAGCAGCTTCAGCTGCTGCTTGATGCCGGCCGGAAGCAGTCCGGCGAAGATGACCAGAATGACCAAGAAGATGACGATCGAAGCCACATACCACCGCTCCCGGAACAAGTAGGTCTCCTGGAAGCCGATCGCAAGACCCGAAAGAAGCAGCAAGGTGCCCCCGATCTTCGGCAGGATCGCCGTCTTCTCCAGCAACCCGAGCGCGAACTTGGCCTGGCCCACGGTCCGGGCGCTGCTCATGATGATGGGATAGCAGATGACGGCGGCTATGGCCGTCACTGAGGCTGCGATATGAATGAACAACAGGTAACTATACATGTTCTGCCCCCTATTTTAGCTATGCCCCGGTAAGGATACGGAGTTAGCTGTCGTTCTGGCATGCCGCTCTTCTCGATACAGCAGCCAACTGATGACAAACCCGTATACGGCGCTAACGATATGAATCCAAGAAGGCGTTTTATCCGTTGCGTACGTGAGAACTAAAGCTGCATCCAGGATAGGCATAATCGTAGAAGTCAACATGCCGATAAGCAATGCTTTTCTCATCCGGAAAATCATTAGAACCAACAGGAAGATGCCGATAAACAGATCTCGATCCGCTTTTACATACACAAGGGATTTATCGGCGGTGTCCTGCAGAGGGATCCCATACCCTCGAATCGCGGCTTCCGGCTGGAGAAAGCCTCTTATCCCTAAATACAACATTAACAAGGTAATGACGCCTACCATCCAGAAGGTTGCCGACTTTACTCCCCACTCCGATTTTCCCATACGTCCTAGCTCCTTTTCCTGTTCGATTGGATTGACTTCATTGTATAGCGGTTGTAAAATTCTGTTAAGAACGCACTTTAAAGTAAGGGGCTCACTTGGAAGTAAGGGAGTGGTTGATCATGATTCACCCGCGCGAATGTCCGATCGAGACCGTCATTCACGTACTGGGCGGCAAGTGGAAGCCGTTTCTTCTGTGGCATCTGATGGATTCAACCAAGCGCTTTAACGAGCTGGAGAAGCTCATCCCGGGCGTCTCCCAGAAGATGCTCGCTCAGCATCTCCGGGACCTGGAGCAGGAAGGCGTAATCGAAAGGACCGTATACCCGACCGTCCCGCCGAAAGTTGAATATTCGCTAACCGAGTACGGTAAAACGTTGATCCCTGTGGCGGAAGTCATGTGTGCATGGGGAGAAAATCATAATGAGCGGAAACGCGATGAACCAGCTTCTTGAAGCTGGTTCTTTTTTTCTGATGATGAGAGGGATTGCCTTAACCGTTCATGCAAGCCGAATGACCCGATGTGCCTTCCACTTCGTTGCCTTCTCTGCGCCAATACTCGATGCCTCCAAGCATCTCTTTCACCTGGAAACCGAGAGCGGATAGACGGGCGGCTCCTTTGGTACCGCCGTTGCAAGCGGGTCCCCAGCAATAGACGACGATCAGCCGGTCTTTGCCAAATGCCGCGGTCGTTTCGGCGTTGATCTGGTTGGAAGGAAGGTTAATCGCTCCCGGTACGTGGCACTCGCCATAAGCCTGGGAACTGCGCACGTCTAGGAGCAAGAAGTCGTTAAGCCCATGCTGCATGTCGTACTTCACGTCCGACACGTCCGTCTCGACTGAAAGCTTGTTCATGTAGTGTCGATGCGTTTGCTCCGGCGATGCGGCAGGCGTCTCAAGTACGAGAGAGAAGCGGGTCTGAGTGGTCATTTTTAGCAGCCTCCAAGGATTGTCGTTTTCTTGCCATCAATATAGCACGACTCTCGACATTGGAGTTATCGATAGAAATCTATAGTATTCTTCAATCATTTTGATAATTGGCGCCGCTTATAAGCTCTAAGAAGCCCTCGAAGGCCTTCGCTTTCCATTTTCTCTTGGAGTAGATCAATTGCGTATAGAACCTGCACTCTTCATGGACGAAAGGAATCGCTGCGAGTTGTCCTTTGCTAAGCTCTTCGGCAACCGTGATTCGGGGCAGAAGGGCAATGCCAAGACCGTAGGTCACGCACTGTTTGATTGCTTCCAAATTCCCGAACTCGTAAGCGAGATTGTAGCTGACTTGATTTCCCTTCAACACCTTAAGCAGCATCGCGCGGTAAGTGCAGCCGTCCTCCGTCATGATCAAGGATTCCTTCTCTAGATCTCCCGCATGGACTTCACTGTGTCCGGCAAGTTTGTGGTCAGGGCTAGCAATGATAACCAATGGTTCTTCCCTCAGAATACGGCACTCCAGCTCAGGGTCCGAGAACGGGGGGTCCAGAATAATGCCGATATCCAAAGCGCCTTCTTTGACCGATTCGATAATAAAGGGTTCATTCCCCGGTTGAATAGCCACGGTAACCTCTGGATATTGATGACGATAAGCCTTAAGGCGCGACGGAAGATAGAAAGCCGCCAACGTCTCGATCGTTCCTATGGAGAGCGTCCCCTTGGACTGCTTGGAGACAGCTTCCTTGGACTCTTCATGCAATCGGTGTATATCGTTAGCGTATTGAAGGAGCGTTTCGCCGGCCATTGTCAGCTTCATCGCTCTTCCGTATCGTTCCAAGAGGACCACGCCATAGGATTCCTCTAGTTTCTGAATTTGCGTCGTTACGCTGGACTGGGCATACCCCAGCATTTCCGCGGCTCTCGTGTAGCTTCCCCATTTCGCCACTTCGCGAAAGGTTCTCAGATAAGTCAGTTCCACCGTCCTCGCCTCCCTTCTCCTTATAGCATGACGAAGCGAATAGTAAATCCAGGGAAGCACTGTAGCAGCCCTTTTATGACGATTCAACTCCAATGCGCTAATAACTTTTTCTCAGCAATTCAATCACTTCATCCAGGGTGAGGCCAAACGATTTGTAGTATAAGGTGTCGATTTCCATCTGCTTCAGGATCATCTCGTCGCGGATTCGGCGCACCTCATCCGATGAGAATTCGGCTACAAAACATCCTTTGCCCGTTACGGTATCGATCAACCCGCTTCGTTCGAGTTCCTCCCAAGCTTTCTTTACGGTGATGACGCTAACGCCGAGCTCAAGGGCGGCTTGCCGAATGGGCGGTAAACAATAGCCGCTTGCCAGCTCGCCTTTCAGGATTTGGGCACTGATTTGTTCGAAAAGCTGCTGATAAATCGGTTTGTCTGAATGGTTCGAGATAGATACGTTCATAGAATCTCCACTTTAAGGAATCGTTTAGCTCCGATCCGATAGGCTATCAGGGTGAAGGCGATAAATATCGCAATTCCCGCTATCAGAAGGGACAGTTGAAGCGCCGTATGGTCAGCCCCGGAACCATTGAAAATGTCATTTACCCGCGGGCTCTGAATGCCGACCCATTGGGCAACTCCGGCAAAAAGCATAGCGGCCGTAATGGATGCGCACATGGCCCCGCCGAACTTATATGCCGTCTTGTAAAACAGGGGTATGAATACGAGGTTGTAAATCGCGAGCATGACAAAGCATAATCCCCAGAAGCCCATATGCGGCGCGAAGAAATAATAGGTCAGATTCGGGTATAAGCGAAGCGTAAAGATACCATAAATCATTGCGGTTACCAGGTGCAACAATTCCATGATAACAATAACGCTTACCCTTGCTTTCACGATATCCTTCTTGGTTACGGGCATCATCGCGGTAAACATCAAATCGTTCTGGGCCCTGAATCCGCCGAAAATGTTCGGCATCGTAATCCAACAGAAATACATCGGGACGATAAAATAGATCCAACCCGGTATGAGCATCAAGGCGTTTAAGACGAGGGGAAATAACAAGAAAGCAGGATTTATCCCTAGTTTCAGATCCTTCCATACTAAGTTATACATATGCATCCTCCTTCTTGGCAAAATAGATCATGATCTCCTCGAGACTCGGCGTGGCGGCTTTAAGGTTGGTAGAGGGATCGAAGTCCTTGGCGCGGATCAATCCCGTAAAGCCGAATGAATTGATTTTGTAGGAAATCAGCTGTGCCTTCACTTGATTCAGTTGGCTCTCGCTGCCGCTTAGCAATCGATAGGCTTCCATAAATTCGTGCTTCTCCGAGCTGGCGATGATTTGCCCGTTGTCAATGAAGGTAATATAATCGGCGCATTTCTCCAGATCGGATGTAATGTGAGTCGAGAAGAGAATGCTGATCTCTCCGTCGAGGACGAGCTCTTGGAAAATATCGAGCAGATCGTCCCTTGCGACCGGGTCGAGTCCGCTAGTCGGTTCATCCAGGATGACAAGCTTCGCGCCATGAGATAAAGCAAGGGCTAAGCTATACTTGACCTTCATGCCCGTTGACAGTTCCGCAACCTTCTTATTCTCATCTAATTTAAATCTTCTTAAATAGCTGTGATAGGTCTCCTCATTCCAATTCGCGTAGAACTTCTTTATGACATCGGTTAACGTCTTGATCTTGCTTCGCGTATAGAATTCAAACCCGCCGAATGCATAGCCGATTTCTTGCTTTAATTCGATCTCGTGTTCGGCGACGTTCTTGCCCAGAATGCGCACCTCGCCGCTATCGATATGAATCATATTCAAGATGGATCGGATCGTGGTTGTCTTCCCTGCGCCATTGGCGCCGATAAATCCCATAATATATCCCTTCTCCAGTTGAAACGATACGTCTCTCAGCTGAAAGTTGGGGTATTTCTTATTTAAGTTTCGAATGTCTATTGCCAGCATACCGTACCTCCTCATCAGATTGTGTATGTTGTGCATACACAATGTACCACGGTGGGTTTCTGGAAGTCAAATGGTTTATAACCTAATTTTGGATTTAAATCCGCGCGCAGAATTTATAGAAATAATTGACAGATCGGATTGGATCGGTTATTTTGAGAATGAACGGTTCATTCTTAAAATAAGCATGCGGATTATGGAGGGATGACTTCATGAACACGGAACGAGCGATTATTATTGGCGGGGGTATCGCCGGACTGCTGGCAGCGAAGGTGTTGTCGGGATTTTATGGCGAGGTTGTGATCGTGGACCGGGATGCCTTTCCTCGGGAGCCCGAGAACCGCCCCGGAACGCCTCAGGCCTATCAGCCTCATCGCTTCACGCCTCGCAGCCGATTGATTCTAAACCGGATGTTCCCCGGCCTTATCGATGAGTTAATCCGACACGGCGCTCATCCCGCTCGCGGAACGAAGGCACATCTTCACAACCCCTACGGCTCGATGACCACCGTCGAACAAAGTCACGATGCTACTTTCAGCAGAGCCCTGTTCGAATGGGTCATACGGGGCTACATCCAGAGAACGACAAATATTCGCTTGCTTGGCATGAACGACGTGACCCACCTTCAAACGTCCGAAGACCGCTCTCGGGTAACCGGCATCGTACTCAGGGAGCGCGTATCGGGCGATCGCAAACGTTCCATGATGACGGCGGACCTGATCGTCGACGCGAGCGGACGCTTCTCCAAGGCCGTTCAATGGCTCAATGAGCTCGGATACCAGGTCCCGCGGCCCGAGCGATTAAAGATAGATCTCGGTTACAGCACTCGTCGATACCGCATCCCCGCCGGGCGCAAGGACGAACTGGATACGATCCGCATCGAAGGCGATCCCTTTGCGGCGACGCATGCGGGAGCTTTCTCGATCATTGAAAACGACGTTGCCGAGATGGTACTCTGGAATTTAAATGGCAGGTACCCTTCCACGGAACCGGCGCTATTCGAACAGGAAATTCGCCAATTGGGGAACCCGCTGCTGAATGACGCATTGAGAGGACTGGAACCGATCGGGCAGCCGCGCGGGTTTAGGGTACTGGAACTGTCCAGGCAGCATTTCGAACAGATGCCGCAATGGCCGTCCGGACTGCTGGTCATGGGAGACGCCTTCTGCCAGCTTGATCCTGTTTACGGTCAAGGAATGACGCTCGCGGCAATCGAAGCGGAGGTCCTTGAAGAATGTATCCGGCGACAGTTGGAGCAGCCCCGGCCGCGATTCGAGCTTGAAACCCTTCAGCGGCTGCAGGATAACATAGAGGTTGCCTGGTGGCTGAACGTCGTGTCCGACCTGCGTTGGAGAGGCGTTGAACATTCCGGCGCGCAGCCGCTTCAAGGCGTAACGTTCGCCCAGAACTACTTCGACCATATTCTCAAATGGTCTACGGAAAATGCCAATCACGAAATTCTAGGGTTATATTGGCTGATCAACTCCCTGTTCCTATCCCCGCAGGAATTGTTCCATGCGGATAGGGTCGCAGACCTTATGGCTGCAGGCGGCTCCGGCGAAGCGAAGCAATGGCTGGACCGCTGGATCGAGGAGTCGGATCGGCCGCTGGTCGAGCGACTGTCCCGAGCGATCCCCTCATTCGAGGGAGCCGCCTTCGCCACCTTGGACCAGCTTATGCATTCATCATGATCCTTTTCCAACTATTTCTCCCACGAAGGAGCGCTAACCGTTGACACCCTTATCCGAAGAGCAATTGATCAAACGGCGAGAAACCCAGAGGCAGCGAATCGCAGAAGCAGCCCTAAAGGTATTTGCCGTACGCGGCTTGCACGGAGCCAAGATGAGCATGATCGCCGAAGAAGCCGAACTGAGCGCGGGCCAGCTCTACCGCTTCTTCGAATCGAAGGAGGAACTGTTCATTACCTTGATTCGGCAGGTTGCCGAGGAAACGACCCAGGCAATGGGGAGGATCTACGATCTTCCCGGTTCTCCCTTTGACAAACTCCGCGCCTTTACCGCAAGCATTCTGCAAGAGGAGAGCGTGCAGTATCCATTCAAGCTGATTCAGCATGGCAATACGGAGGAAGATACACCGGGCGAAGTTAAGCAACTGCTGCAACAATTCTCCGCGAAGAGCTATATCGAGCAGCTGCTTCCTCTGTTCGAGGAAGGGCAGCGGACAGGAGATTTCGCGCAAGGCGATACCCGCAAGCTCATATCCGCCTTCCTGACCATGCTATCCGCATTGATTACGTTCAACATGCCCATGGATGAGGATCATCAAATGCCGGATGCCGATATTCTTATGCGAATTGTAGCGGGGCCGCGCGTTCGGGATCGCTAAGGGCCGCTTTATCACAAGGGGGAGATGATCGGACATGAGCACCATTCTGTCTTGCACGAATTTATCGAAGAGCTATGGCAAGCACGATGCCGTCCAGAATCTCGAGATGAGGTTGAACGAGAACACCATATATGGGCTTCTCGGCCGCAACGGCGCCGGCAAAACCACCTTACTCAACATGATAACCGGAAGCTTATTCCCCAGTTACGGTCAAATCGAACTTAACGGTTCCCCGCTTAAGAGAGGAGAGACGCCGAAGGACGTCTGCTATATTCGAGAGAAGAATCTGTTCTTCGGCGGCGCGAAGGTTATCGAGATCCTGCAGCTCTCGTCGGTGTTCCACAAGAATTGGGATTGGCCATTCGCCCACGAACTGCTTAGGATCTTCAATCTCAACCCGAACAAAAAGATTCGCCAGCTCTCCAGAGGAATGGAGTCGCTGGTCGGGAATGTCATCGGTCTGGCGAGCCGCGCGCAGCTTACGATTTACGACGAACCGGTCCTTGGCCTTGATGTGCTCATGCGAGAGAGGTTCTACCGCGTTCTGGTCGAGGATCATGCGAAGCATCCTCGTACGATTCTGTGCTCGACCCATCTGATAGACGAGATCGCGACGGTCGTTGAACAGGCTTATATCATCGATAACGGTTCCATTCAGATGCACGACACGGTAGACAGCATCCGAAGCCAGTCTCATTTGTTAAGCGGGGACCGGGCATCCGTAGAGAGCTTTACCTACGGCAGGAAGGTCATCTATCAAGAGACTTATGGCAATAGCTTGCTGGCTGCCGTATATGGAACGCTGGAGGAGAAGGACCGACAGCTCGCTCGCAATCGCGGCATCACGATCGATAGCCTGCCGCTTCAGAAGTTCTTCTCCTACCTGATCGAAGGGGGACAGCGAATTGGATAAAACGACCGTGCTGTTGAAGGCAACGTTTCTGCAACTTAGGCTTTATTTGTGGATTATCGTAGGCGTACTAGCCGTCAGCGTTATAACGGACCTCATCATAAGTCTCGCGATGGGTAACGGGGAGAACTCTTCCGTGTCGGCGGGTAATTTGCTCGATGTGTTCCTGATCTTCGTGGGCAGCGTCCTTCCCGTAAGCTTCTTCAAACGGTTAATTTATTTAGGCGCAACCCGGAAAGAGTACTATGTTGGCGTCCTGTTCGTCTATGCGGTGTCGGCAGCCGTCTTCGCCATCTTCAACATCGCTTGGCTCCAGCTGGAGAAAGACGTCATTCGCAGCTATGAGCATACGTTTAACATTCTCGAAATTTTCCACTGGGATCAATTCGGCTTCGGCGGCATGTTCGGGTACCAATTCGGTGCCTACCTGTTGCTGCTTGCGCTGTTGAACCTGCTGTTCTCCGGACTTCGCCATGCCGCGGGCTGGACGATCTGGGCGGTCCTCATTGCCGCGATCCCCGTCTTCACCTCGATCGCTGCCCTTCGGAGCAAACTTACCGATGGACTTCAGACATTGCTCTCCAACGATTCCCTTCTGCAAGGCTTCGGATTGACCTTCGGTGCGGCATGCCTGCTGTTTGCCGGAGGTTGGTGGTTTACGACGAGACGTTCGTTCGCGTAAACGGCTCCTAACCCTAAGGTTGACACTTATATAAAATGCCTCTATTCCGCAAAGCGCGGATTAGAGGCATTTTTGCGTTATTTGCCTTATACTCGTTGATGATGTACGTCTCGTAAATTTCCCGATGAACGGGGTCTTCGACCAAACACACCTCGATCTTGGTCACTTCATTCCGATAATCCTTCATCACCGACACGGTATCTTCGAAGTGCCTTCTGCGTCTTATTATTTCCGGTTCGCCTCATGTACCTTCAACAGCTTGCCTTTGACAGTCGTATCCTTCATCATATCAAGAACGAGGCGTCCTTTGCCATTCAGAATATCCACATAGGAGGCGTTATCCTCGATCGTGATGATCCCGATGTCATCCGCCGTTACCCCTTCGAGCTTCGCGATCGTGCCGACGAAGTCTACCGCCCGAAGCTTCTTTTTCTTCCCCCCGTTAAAGTAAAGCTTCATCACTTCCTTATTCGATGCGGAACCCTTATCCTTCTTGACGGTTCGCCGGCTTATCTTCGCTTCGAAGGCGGGGCTGTTGCGAGCGATCGCTTCTTTGGAAGGATTGTTTCTCTTGGGAATCTCGAACCCGATATATCGCTCGACGCCCGCCACGAATTTCTCTTCGGTCGGCGTGGCGAAGGAGATCGCTTTCCCCGAATGTCCGGCCCTACCCGTTCGGCCGGTTCGGTGGACATAGCTTTCGTTTTCTTGCGGAAAATCGTAGTTGATGACATGGCTGATGTTCTCGATATCGATCCCTCTCGCAGCTACATCCGTCGCGATCAAATAGCGGAATTCCCCTTGTTTGAAAGCGTTCATGATCCCCGAGCGATCGTCTTGCTCCATTCCCCCATGGATTCTGCCGCAGGGATATCCGTGCTTGTTTAATTCTTTGAAAACGACTTCAACTCTGATCTGCGTCCGGCAGAAAATAATGCAGCTATCCGGATTCTCGACGATAGTGACGTCCCGGAGCAGTTTAAGTTTGTTCTCGTCCCTGACCGAAAAAATCGAATGCTCGATTTGGCTTGTCGTTCTAGCCTCGGTCTTAACCTCTATGTCCAACGGATGATTCATGTACTTGTGGCATAAATTCTCTACGTCCTTGGGCAAGGTCGCCGAGAACAACATCGTCACGCGATCCTGAGGAAGCTCGCGGATAATCGTCTCCACATGCTCGATAAAACCCATATTCAGCATCTCATCGGCTTCATCAATTACAAGAAACTTGATTTGTTCGAGATCGATCGTCTGCTTCTCGATATGATCGATTAACCGCCCCGGCGTGCCTACGATGACATGATTTCTCTGCTGCAGCTGCACCTTCTGCCTGGAGAAAGGCTGCTTCCCATAAATAGCGGTCGCTTTTATTCTTTTGTATCGGCCGATATTCATGATATCCTGCTTCACTTGATCGGCAAGCTCGCGAGTCGGCGTTAAGATCAGGGCCTGCGGCCGATTCTCATCCCATTCCAACATCTCGCAGATCGGAATGCCATAAGCCGCGGTCTTCCCGCTTCCCGTATGGGACTTGACGGTCATATCCTTACGCTCAATCGCGACGGGGATCACCTTGCTTTGAACTTCCGTCGGTTGTTGATAACCCAAGCTTTCCAAAGAACGAGTAATTTCCTCGCTTAACTTATAGTCTTTAAAGCCTTGCTCACTCATAGACAAACCCCTTTATTATAAGTAACACCGAATTATTTCCTCGAGGCTAGGTTGTATTCTATCTATTATGGACCTGCCTGTCTATTCCATTCAGAGTACATTCGGCTTGAACGCTTGTTTAGAAATTGATCCCCGCGCTTCTTCACATAGTTTGCAATCACGAAACGCCAAGGAATGACGAAGGGGAATATGACAACCCATAAGATAGAAATAGCCATCTCCATAGTCGGATCGTCCATGTGACCGGATGTCCAAATCGGGAGGGCAACGACGATCAGCCAGAGCGACTTCCACGCCAATTCCCACAGAAGTACAGGCAGCATCTGCAGGGGATACCGCAACCCGAGGACGCATAGCGCCCAGAAGGCGAGCAGCATGCATTGCACCACCCCCTCCATCAATTCCCATGACCCCGACCGGTTGATGACTTCAGGCCATATCTGTATACCGAGCCCCACGACGACAACAAGATACCCTGCCCTCAGTATATAAAGACGCAATAACGAGACCTTCCGGGCTGTTCCTCCTTGGAAATGCTCCGTCACGTTCATCATCCCTCTCCCCTAGATATAAGCCTTCTTCATCCAATCCGCGATGCGAAGAGACTCTGTTTCATGCAATTCCTCCACGTCGGCCATCTTAAGCAGCGAACCGTCTTTAAGCGCAATGAAACCGTCTATTAAGCTTTCGATTTCCGCAACCTCATGGCTAGTCATGATTAAGGTTTGAGCATTCAAGTCAACATAGGAGATCAAACCTTTCACGATAGTCTCGCGTACCATCGGATCTAGCCCGGATAAGGGTTCATCCATCAGAATGTAGGGTACTTCCCTGGCCAAAGCGAGCACGATTTGCAATCGGCCGCGATTTCCTTTCGAGAGAGCTTTGATTTTCATTTGCGGATCCAATCGCATAAGCTTCATGATTTCGTCCGCTTTAGCAAGGTTGAAGTCAGCAAACTGCGACGCCTGGAACCGTATCGCTTCCCTTACCGTGAAAATAGGATAAAAGGAGCCCAATTCAGAGGAATACGAAACGACTTTGCCGGTTCTTCGATTGGCCGCCTCTCCGTTTACCGTCACGCTGCCGCTCGTAGGCAGCGAAAGTCCCGACATTAGCTTCAATAACGTTGACTTCCCGCTGCCGTTGCCGCCTATAACGCCAATGATTTTGCCTATAGGAACCGTCAGTGAGATGTCCTTAAGCGCAGTCTGGTTTATATATTTTTTTGTAACGCCTGTCATCCGGATCACGTTACTCATCGCCTTTCTCGACATTGTTCAGATATTCTTCCAGCCCCGATAGAATCTCCGCTGAGCTGTATCCCATTTCTTGCATGACATGAACGAATTGCTCGATTTGTTCGTGTTTTAACTTTTCACGCTGTTGAACCAAGCGTTCTTGCCGCTCCGAAACGAACGTGCCTTGGCCTCTTCTCGTTTCCAAGATCCCTTCGCGCTCCAACTCGCTGTATGTGCGTTGAACGGTATTGGGATTCATGTTGTATTTGATCCCCATATCGCGGATGGAGGGAAGCTTCTCTCCTGCTTTCAACTCCCCGCTTATAATTTGTCGGTGTATGCGATCCGCCAATTGCAAGTAGATCGGCTTTGAAGCATTAAATTCATCCATCGTTATCCCTCGACTTTGTTGTCCACGAGCCACGCGGTTAATATGAATAATCCGACGATAAGGATGAGGTCGTATACATACCCTCCTGCGTAGGTTTGTATAGGATCTGTCAATACCGAGGGGAATTTATAAGTAATGCCGCCCCATTCCGCAACGATCCGATACAGATCAGAGGTTTTAAACAGAGCATTAAGGCCTTCGGTAATGACAGCCGCGCCAGCAACCGCTGCCCAGCTCCAACGCCCGATTCTCAGCTTGAGGTATTGGTACAGGGCCCAAAGAGCCATCACCCATGCGCCAAGCATAATGGATATCCAGATAATGTGCGGAAAGACGAACCAGCCCATTCTCCAAGTATCCGTCCAATACGGCTCAATCAAGCTGAACTTAGGTTCGATCAGCAGTCTGGACAATGCATATAGCAAGGCTAATGAAATTACCGTCATCATCAAACCGTTCGCTATTTTACTCAGCAACAATCTAGAAGCCGATTGGGGATTATTCAGCCATAGGTGCAAATGGTTGCCCTCCGACTTTAACCCCATAACTACGATAAGAGGAACGTAAACCACATGTAGGGCAACGGCAATCGCTAAAGGAACGAACATGAGCAATGAATCTTCCGCTGCCCTCTCCAAGAATATCGTCAGCACTGCAATACATACGTTCATGACGAGTCCGATAAAGAACACGGCTCTTGTTAACTTAAAGTCCTTAATGAACAAAGCTGGCCACTGCCTCATATCCGCTTCACCCTTTTACGAGAAATTAATCAAAAGACCAGTGCACTAATGAAATAGTACACTAAGTCACTACAACATGTAAATAGGCATTAGAAAAAAAAGGCAAAAGAGGGTCCCCTCTTTCGCCTTCTCCACCAATGGTTTGATTCCCCATATTATCCCATAAAAATATGCGTACTTACGTTAGCCATTGAATCGATTTTCAGCGTAAGCTGGAAAGCGGACGGACGATTGGTAAAATCGTTTTGGCAAATTTCTGATCCTACCTAGTTTCTGATCCTACGAAGGGAGCCCGTCCTTCCGGTCCCGTTCCTGCACGAGTTCGACGAACGTCTGCAGCATCTCCGGATAGATCTTGTTCGTTGGCCGTCCTATGATAAAGGCGTACAACCAGCCCAACAATCCGGTAAAATCAAGTTCGTGAGTAATCCGCAAAGCCCCGGTGTTCAGCTTCTCGAAGCTCCTGTTGAACGTAAGGCGACCGCCGGGCAGCGGAACGATGCAGGAATAGCCTTTGGCCTTATCGATGCCGACGATCCGAAACTTCGACCAGACGCCCCCCTTCGCCGACTTCATTCCCCCGGATACGCCTACGGCGAAGGGCCCCTCCAGCTTCGCCTCGACAATCTCTCGGTCCCATTGCGGCCATGAAGGAACATCCGCCCAAGCTTGCCACAAGGCCTCGGTCGAGACTTCTGCGATCGTGCTGTTTATGAATTTCAACGTTTTTTGCTCCTTATAGAGAAATGGTACTAGTCTGTTCCATCATATCATTTTCCAATCGGGAACTGTGTTAGACTTGGATAGAAGACCTTCGCCGCTACCGACAACAATCCTGCAGACGGTCAACCGAAGAAACAATGAGACAGAAAGGACTGAACAGCAATGCCGTTTCGGACCTATCTCCCCCAACCTCCTTTGTCTTCTCTCATCGCATACTTCTGGTCCTATACCGGAACGAATCCGCCGCACTCTAGAAGACTCACCCTGCCGGACGGCTCGATCGATCTTGTCATTGATCTGCGCGATCGTAAAACCCGTATACATAATCGATATGACAGCGAAACGACACTGGCATCTTCCGTGATTAGCGGGCCTCAGACCGATTATTATATAACGGATTCCTCCAGCGAGCGGTCTATGATTGGCGTCCATCTCAAGCCCGGCAGCGCAGGTCCGCTTCTAAAGCTGCCTTCTATTAAGTTAAAGGATACGCATGTCTCGCTGGATGATTTATGGGGGATAGCGGCTACGGATCTGCGCGATGAGCTGCTTTATTCCAACTCGGTAGAAGATCGGTTCCGTATCCTTGAGAAATACTTTCTATTGCGAAGCGATTGGTCAAGGCCATCGCATTCAGCCGTTCCGTTTGCGATTGCCTCGTTGCAGCAGCCGCAACAATCCGAATCCATTACGAACCTAGTCGAACAGGTTAACATGAGCGCCAAACGATTCATTCAAATCTTTAAGGATGAAGTGGGGCTAACACCCAAACGGTTCAGTCGTTTAATGCGTTTTCAACAGGCGGTACGTCTAATCAGACAGAGCAAACAGATCGATTGGGCCGATCTTGCCATGTCTTGCGATTATTATGATCAGTCTCATTTCATAAAAGAATTTCAGTCCTTCTCCGGCCTCACTCCGACCGAGTATCGCGCTATCGAAAGCCTTCACCCCAATCACATCCCACTCACCAGCTAGATTCGAGGAAAAAATATACAATACGGCTTCCCGTTCGTCCCCTTACAATGCGGAGAGCAGCTTACATTCTGTAGTTGGAAGGGGAGATTGGCTATCATTGCTCCATTCAAAATCGAGGTTCCGCAATCCGATCTTGAAGACTTAAGAGCGCGGTTGCATCGTACCCGGTGGCCCGATGAAGAGGCCGGCGCAGACTGGTCAATGGGTACGGATCTCGGTTATATGAGAGAACTGATCGATTATTGGCGAACGCAGTATGACTGGCGCATTCATGAAGCCAGGTTAAATGCCTTACCGCAATACAAGACTGCTATTGAGGGAACGACCCTCCATTACGTGCATGTTCAAAGCGAAAATCCAAATGCGGTGCCGCTATTGCTCGTTCATGGTTGGCCCGACAGCTTCTACCGATATCACAAGATGATCCCGTTGTTATCCGACTCCTTCGATCTTGTCGTGCCTTCGATTCCCGGCTTTGGATTCTCGGATCGCAGAACCACAACACCGAAGCGAGTCGCCCGCTTGTTTGCCAAGCTGATGACAGAAACGCTCGGATACGAAGGCTTCGCGGCTTGCGGCGGGGACATCGGCACTGGAATCGTGACCATGCTATCCACCCATCACTCCGACGTTGTGAGAGCGATCTTGTTGACGGACGCCGGTTATCCAACCGGAAGGGAGGATATGACGGAGGTGTCCTCTGCCGATCGGCAGTTTATGTTAGACACGCAGGCTTGGGTTCAGTCAGAAGGCGCCTATCTGAAGCTGCAAGCGACCAAACCGCAGACGCTTGCCTATTCGCTTAACGATTCGCCGGTCGGCTTGGCGTCTTGGATCATTAGCATGATCCGTTCGGGGGCTGGCGACGAGACCGTAGATGTTGCCTTTGGCGGCAGGGAGGAACTTCTCACGAATATCATGATCTATTGGCTGACCGAGACAGCCGGATCTGCCGCGCGCATGTATCGGTTAATGGCATTGGCCAATCAAACGAACGAAGATCGCGATCCGCCGAAGACAGCGATACGCAGAGTACCGGCAAGCATCGCGCTCTTCCCGCGCGAAATCCAGTTCCCCGCAAGTTGGGCCGAACGTTCGGTACATGTGCGAAGCTATAACAGGATGCCCCGCGGCGGTCATTTTGCAGCGCTGGAGCAACCCGAACTTCTGGCCCATGAACTGAGGCGATTTATCCCTATCCATTATTCTTATTGATAACCAAGGAGGAACTTATGAGATACGCTTATGTTTACGTACTGGATACGATGGCGGATTGGGAGCTTGGCTTTGTGACTGCGGAGCTCAACTCCGGTCAATATTTCAAAAATCGGGGGAGTCGTCTTCCCGTGCGTACAGTCGGGGCTTCCAATCGTCCTATCACGACGAAGGGCGGATTAACGATCGTGCCGGATCTGACAGTCGATGAGATCAAACATGAGACATCCGCGATTCTGCTTTTGCCGGGGGCCGATAATTGGAAGGATCCCGCGAACGGGCCAATCCTAGAAAAGGCAAAGCAACTGCTGAACGCCGGCGGCAATGTTGCAGCCATATGCGGAGCAACGCTTGCGCTTGCGGATGTGGGGTTGCTGGATGATCGTCAGCATACGAGCAACAGTCTGGAGTATTTGAACTTCTTTAGCCCCTCGTACAAAGGCGCCGCTCGATATAAGGACGAGAAAATCGTTGTCGATGGCAATCTGATTACAACCGGTTCAGCCGGCGCGCTAGAATTAGCGCGCGAGGTTATCGCGCTGCTGGACCTGTTTGCGGAAGAGACGCTGGAAGCTTGGTATAACTACTTCGCTTCAGGCGACCCTAAATATTTCTATGCGATGATGGGGACGCTGCAAGAGAGCCATTCATAACTTGCGAGGGTGACTAAGACGTTGGTCTTGGGTCACCCTGTTTCTATTCTCATCGGGGGCATCGCTACTCGTTTTTTTCATATTCGTAATCCCGTTCGACCTTGCAGACTCTCGTTTTGAATCGGAGGTACCAATCGGACACCCCACGCCTTTGAGCAATCATATGCCGTTCATTCTGTTTCCAATTTCTTATGGCATCGAGAGATTCCCAATACGATACCGTAATGCCTACGCCTTCCCGGGCGCTTTCTACGCCTAGAAATCCGGGTTGAGAACTCGCGAGTTTCTCCATCTCTTCTGACATTTCTGCATATCCGTTGTCCCCATCCGTTCTCTCGGATGTAAAAATAACGGCGTAATAAGGGGGCTCCGGTGTCTTTGCTATTCCGCTCATAAGTACCTCCCGCTAAAGTTATTGATTTGATTATAATGATTAAATTAAAATAAATAAAATGAATATAAATGATACAATGAATTAGATTGTTTCATGAAAATGAGAGGTCATTATGAATTTGCTTAAGTACCAAATTTTCATTCATGTAGTGGAAACGGGGAGTCTCACTAAGGCTGGAGAGGTGTTAAACCTTACTCAATCCGCAATCAGTCATGCCATCTCCGGATTGGAGCACGAATTAGGATTGAATCTTCTTATTAGGAACCGTTCAGGTGTCCAACTTACCGATAATGGAGAACGGTTACTCCATTATTTCAGAAAAATCACCCAGTTAAATGAAGATCTTCACCAAGAAGTGGCTTTGATCAAGGGCATCGAAACGGGCACGGTGAGGATAGGTACATTTTCAAGCGTATCTATATCGTGGCTGCCCGGAATTCTAAAAGAGTACCACGATCGGTTTCCGTTAATTGAAACGAAAATACTTGACGGCAACTACCGCGAGATCGAAAGGTGGATTGCAACCGGAGCCGTTGATATTGGTTTCGTGAACCTCCCCGTTCAGGAGGGGTTAGAGGCGATCCTGTTGAGAAGAGACAGAATGCTCTGCATTTTGCCTGCCGATCACCCTCTTGGCGGGCAATCAACCATCCGAATCGATCAAATCATAAACTCGCCTTTCATTATGCCTACCACTGGCTGCGATGCAGATCTAAGACGAATTTTCTCGCAATACAAACTTTCGCCGAATATCAAATATGAGCTTGAAGACGATCATGCCATCATGTCCATGGTACAAAATAATTTAGGTGTAAGCATACTCCCGGAGACGATACTAGAGCATTCTCGTTACGATCTATGCAAGCGTCCATTGGAAGGAGAGCACTTCCGTTCCATTGGCATTGCTGCTGTTTCCTTTAAAAGTATCTCTCCAGCGGCAAAAAAATTCGTTGATTACATAACAACATGGGTCAACAAATTATAGCGCCTGAGCCCTACATAAGCGATTTGCGGTAATCGCTCGGAGAGACGCCCGACCAGCGTTTGAACTGCCGGCTGAAGTGGGCGATGTCCCGGTAACCGAGCCTGAGCGCGATATCGGATACCGAGGTGCTCGGATCGAGCAGCCAGCGTTTGGCCAGTTGCAGCTTCACTTGGGATAAATACTGCCGCGGCGACAAGCCGAAAGCTTCGTGAAACAATCGATTGCAGTACGCCGTGCTGAATCCGAGACGGCCTGCGATCCTCTCCACAATTCGCCCCTCGCCGCCTGCATCATCCGGAATTGCCGATTCGACTGCGCTCGAGGGGTTCTCAGCCGCCTCTTCCAGCATGCGGGCCATTTCCCGCGCCACGGGAAGCCGCGAGGACGAAGGGGTATCCGCAGCCGTCCCTTCCTCCTCCAGCGCGTCTCCCAGCACGGAACACAATTCGAACAGCGCCGACAGCGCGCGAATGTGCCCGTTCGGACCCGCGGCCTGCGGGATCCCCTGCGTCATTTCGAGCAGCTTGCCGAGCGGCTCGTAAAGCTTGCGGGCATTGACGGAACCTTGGGGAAAAACGACCGTGTTCGTTTGCTGCAACCTCCGGCGGAAACGGGCTTCTCCAATGTCGAAGTGCAAGCAGAAATAAGACATCTCTTCTCCGCCCTGCGCCTCGCTGCGATGGCGCTCTCCCGAACGAACAAGCACGATGTCGCCCGTTCCCTGCGCGATGGGCAAGCCGCCCACGTGCATGAGCTGTTGCCCAGCCAGCACCCAGTTGATCTCAAACAAAGAATGATTATGGACGGGATACGACCAGTTCGGTTCCACCGTGCGCATATGCGCGTAATGCAGCGATACCGTCGCCTCCATATTGGGCAGCATATGCGCTTCCCGGCTATGCCTTTCGCCTGTCGGCAGCTTCCACAAGGCTCGTCCCTCCTAGTTGCGATTTGGGTAAAATCAGGTTCGTTTTGTTTCTGTCTCCTAGTAAAGTTGTGGAGTATATTTAGGATAAAGGCAGAATCCTATCTTCGCAATCATCAAGCTTGAGGAGGCAACCCCATGACTCTGAATCCATTCTTCAACGCGCACCACTCCCCGATCGGCGCATTCGCCAGCTTCACCCTCGGATTCCCCGGCGCAAGCGGTGGCTTCGATCTCGAGCGCGGCGTCCCGCCGAAACAGAACGTTTATATCGGCCTGCAGAAGCAAGACGGCAAAGGCTACGAGGCGCTTCCCTTCTATGAAGGAGCAGACGACGAGACGAAGCGTTACGCAGCCGAGCACGGTTCTTCCCTCAGCGACAACGACCAGCTCGTCTCCGTATTCCCGCCCGACGCGATCACGCGCGATTTCCGGCTGTGCACCGACACTTGGCAGGCTGGCGATCTCACTTTCCGCCTCTACTCCCAAGTCCGCTCCGTCCCTGATCCTCTGAAGGCGACCGAACAAGAGCTGCGCGAAACGCTGTTGCCCGCCGTACTGGCGGAAATTACAATCGACAACACCCAAGGCGATCAGCCTCGCCAAGCGTTCTTCGGCTTCAGAGGCAACGATCCGTACGCCGCGATGAGACGCCTCGAAGACTCGACCGACGGCCGACTGCACGGCGTCGGGCAAGGGCGCATCGTCGCCATCGCGACGAACGATCCGAACGTCGAATCGGCGCAAGGCTTCAACCCGGAAGCCATTCTGAAGCCGATTCGCGCCGAGAACAGGCTGTTCGGACTCGGGGGCGTCGGCATGCTGCTGTTTGATACGCCAGCCGGGCAAAAACGGACGTACCGATTCGCGCTCGCTTTCCACCGGGACGGCCTCGTCACCTCCGGCATGGAATGCTCGTACTGGTATTCCCGGTACTATCGTAACCTCGAGTCCGTCGCCGAAGCGGCGCTCGCCCAATTCGACGGTTACGTAAGCCATTGTCTCGACGCCGACCGGATGATCGACGATGCCCCGTTGTCCGCCGATCAGAAGTTTATGATGGCGCACTCCATCCGCAGCTATTACGGCAACACCCAGCTGCTCGACCGCGACGGCTCGCCGCTGTGGATCGTCAATGAAGGCGAATATCGGATGATCAATACGTTCGATCTGACCGTCGACCAGCTGTTCTACGAATTGAGAATGAATCCATGGACCGTTAAGAACGAGCTCGATCTGTTCGCGGAACGCTATTCCTATTACGATGAAGCCCATTTCCCCGGCGACGGCAAAGCGTATCCGGGCGGCATCAGCTTCACCCATGATATGGGCGTCGCCAACGTATTCTCGCGTCCGGGCTACTCCTCGTATGAGCTTCACGGCATCGCGGATTGCTTCTCCCAAATGACGCATGAGCAGCTCGTTAACTGGGTGCTGACCGCGGCCGTGTATGCGGAGCAGACCGGCGACCGCGACTGGCTGTCGCAGCGGATTCCGCTGCTCGGCGAGTGCTTGGACAGCATGATGAACCGCGATCATCCGGATCCGGCGCAGCGCAACGGGCTGATGGGACTCGACAGCAGCCGCACGATGGGCGGCGCGGAGATTACGACGTACGACAGCCTCGACGTGTCGCTCGGACAAGCCCGCAACAATATTTATTTGGCCGGCAAATGCTGGGCCGCTTACGTTGCGCTCGAGAAGATTTTCCAAGATTTCGACCGGTCCGATTGGGCGCAAGCAGCCGGTTTGCAAGCAGAGCGCTGCGCGGCGACGCTGGCGGGAAGCATGACGGCAGGCGGCTACATCCCCGCTGTCATCGGGGAAAACAACGATTCGCGCATCATCCCCGCAATCGAAGGGCTCGTATTCCCTTATTTCACGGGCAATGCGGAAGCTTTGGAAGAGGATGGCCGTTTCGGCCGCTACATCCGCGCTTTGAAGACGCATTTGCAGACGGTACTCGTCCCAGGCGTCTGCTTGTTCGAAGACGGAGGTTGGAAGCTTTCGTCGACGAGCTCCAACTCGTGGCTGAGTAAAATTTATCTGTGCCAATTCGTCGCGCACCGGTTGCTCGGTCTGCCGCAGGACGCATCCGCCGCTGCGGCCGACGCTGCTCACGTCGATTGGCTGCTTCGCCCCGAATCCGCGGTTTGGAGCTGGAGCGACCAGATGCTGAACGGCGTACCGTGCGGCAGCCGGTATTACCCGCGAGGCGTCACAAGCATTCTGTGGCTTGAGAATACCGCGCAATAATTATCATAACCGCGTTCAGCCTGTAATCAGTTTGAGAAAATGACCGGATTTGCGATAGCAATCCCGGTCATTTTCTTATTAACTGAGCCAAAACAAGCACATCCGATTCAGATTGATTTATAATATTGGAATAATAGGCACCAAAATTAAACAATTATGGAGCGTAACGATGACCAACCTGAAGAGTGCAATGATTATCGGAGCCGGAATCGGCGGCTTAGTAACGGCCTTACAGTTGGATCGGCTTGGAATTAAGGTGCAAGTTTTTGAAAGCGTTGACGAGATTCGTGCGCTGGGGGTGGGCATCAACCTTCTCCCGCATTCCGTCAAGGTATTAACCGAATTAGGATTCGCCGACGAACTGGATCGTGAAGGCGTTCGCACCGCGGAACTCGTCTACTATAACAAATTCGGGCAGCTCATTTGGCAGGAGCCGAGGGGACTGGACGCCGGCTATCAGTGGCCGCAATACTCCATTCATCGCGGCAAGCTTCAACTGCTTCTCCTGCAGGAAGTTCGACGTCGACTAGGCGAACATGCGGTCCAAACGGGCCATCACTTGAGTACGTTCGAAGAGAATGCGGACGGCGTAACCGCGCACTTTGTCAGCCGCAAGACCGGACAGGCTGTCGGCAGTTACAAAGCCGACATGATGATCGGCGCTGACGGCATTCACTCCGTGGTCCGAAAAACCTTCTACCCCGACGAAGGCGATCCCAAGTACGGCGGACGGATCTTGTGGCGCGGCACGACGGAAGCCGCTCCCTTCTTGAGTGGTAGATCGATGATCATGATGGGACATGTCGACGTCAAATTCGTGGCGTACCCGATCTCCGCCCCGAACCCGCAAGGGGAATCGACCATCAACTGGATTGCTGAATTGACCGTCCCAGGAGGGATGCGGAATCGCACCGACTGGAACCGCAGGGCCAATAAGGAAGATTTCGCGCCTTCTTTCGCCAATTGGAAGTTTGATTGGATCGACGTCCCTCGGATCATCGAGGAAGCGGAGTCCGTCTACGAGTTTCCTCTCGTGGATAAAGACCCTGTCAAGCAATGGGCGTTCGGCCGGGTAGCTTTGCTGGGCGATGCCGCGCATCCGATGTATCCGATCGGATCGAATGGTGCTTCCCAAGCGATATTGGATTCGGATGCCTTATCCCGCTCTCTGCAAGCGAATGAATCCGTGGAAGCCGCATTGAAGCAATATGAAGCCCTCCGGTTGGAGAAAACGGCATCGATCGTACTCAGCAACCGCGAGAACGGTCCTGAGATCGTGATGCAGATCGTGGAGGAACGGGCGCCTAACGGGTTTGCGAATCTTCATGACGTGATCAGCCGGCAGGAGTTGGAGGACATCTCCGCGCGCTACAAGAAGATTGCTGGCTTCGATAGAGATACCTTGAACGCCGTTAAGGACGTGACGTCATGATACATTCTGAACTTGCATTCGAAGCCGTCATGGAGGTCGGCCCCGTTCAGGAACTCGGGGCAACGCCCAAAGGCGCGAGAAAAATGATTCCCATTCTGGGCGGACGATTCTCGGGACCGAAAATCGAAGGGATCATCCTTCCCGGCGGAGCGGATTGGCAGCTGATTCGAAATGACGGCGTCGCGGAAGTGAAAGCCCTATATACGATGAAGACCGCGGATGGAACCATGATCTATATCGTCAATAGAGGCTACCGCCACGGTCCGAAGGAAGTGATGAGCCGGTTGGCTGCGGGAGAACCCGTGTCACCGGAGGATTACTATTTTCGCACCACGCCTGTCTTCGAAGTGGAAGACGGCCGATACGGTTGGTTGAACCGAACGCTGATGGTCGGCATAGGCGAGCGGACCAAAGAATCGGTTCGCATTCGGTTCTACGAAATTCTATAAACGATAAACGCCCGGGAAGACAGATGCGCTGCCTATATCTAAGTTAGCAGCGATAGCCGGGTGCAATAGCGAAATGGAAAGGCACCTGACCGGGTGCCTTATTTATTTGCCGGGAAGCCCGTCCCCTAACCTTTACAACTCTATTACATTTTCGTGATATATTGCGTTCAGAGGTGATGCCCGTGGCGACAATTCTTATTGTCGAAGACGAGAAACCAATTAATGAATTGATCCGAAGAAGCCTGCAAACCGTCGGACATCGCTGTGTCTCCGTTTATGACGGACAAGCTGCTGTTGATGAGCTTGCACAGAATAAATATGATCTCTTGCTGCTTGATATTATGCTGCCTAAGATGGGCGGTTATGAGGTGTTCGAAAGAATACGGGGAATTCCAACCATCATTCTGACGGCTCGGGACGGATTATCCGATCGGGTTAAGGGACTAACAATGGGCGCTGACGATTACATCACCAAGCCTTTCGAGATGTTGGAGTTACTGGCTCGCGTGGATGCCGTATTGCGCCGTACGAGGAGAGAACGCACGGGGGAGAGCTTCGAGCTGGACGGGATGCGCATCGATTTCGGAAGCCGCCAAATCTACTGCGATCAACAGCCGATCGAATACACGCCACGGGAATTTGAACTGCTGGAAACGCTAGTGAGAAACCGCAACATCGCGCTTTCGCGGGAGAAGCTGCTCGAATTGGCATGGGGCTACGACTATGAAGGGGATACTCGAACAGTGGATGTCCATATTCAGAGGCTTCGGAAGAAGTTTGGCCTGGAGGACCGCATCAAGACGGTCTACAAGCTAGGCTACCGATTAGAGGTATAGAGATGAGAGCAAGAACGTTTCTGGTTACTCTGACGCTGTTCCTTCTCTTTTTTAATCTGTCCATTTTTTTGTTCTCGGCGATTACGCTCAAAACCAATCTTGACGGTTCACGCGAACGAAGTCTGGGCGAACATTATTTTATTGCCTCCACTTACGGCAAGGATTTGTACGCTTTGGAAAGCAGGGGGACTATCGCGGATGCGGCGCTAGGCTCGCTGTTCCAGTCGTATTCCGCATACTATGGCAAGCAAGGCGTAGCCCTCGAGCTGTCGGAAGAAGGCCGCATCCTATACACCAGTCTGCCGAAAGGCGACCGGCGCTCCGGCCATTCTCAAGCCGCAATTCCGGGAGAGCGAACCGTAACGACAACGAAGCTGGATGGACGGACCTATGTCAGCGTAATAGGCAATCTTCCCGCACCTTACGAGACCTATACGTTAACCTACCTTTATGATGTCTCGGGCTACTTATCGGCATGGAGCCGTATGACCGGCATGCTGTTTCTGTTGGGAATCGTCTTATGCACATTGTTGGCCGTTTGTCTGCACTTCGTGCTCGGCCGCGTGTTCAAGCCGCTTCGTCAAATCTCGGAAGCTTCGAAGTGCATTGCGCAAGGAGAATATGGCAACCGCATTGGCGCGACCCGTCATGACGAGCTGTCGGAGATGGCTGATAGCTTTAACCATATGGCCGAGGAAATCCAGAAGCAGATAGGGCAACTGAAGCTAGCGGCCGAACAAAAACAGCGTTTTATCGATAATTTCGCTCACGAGCTTCGCACCCCGTTAACCTCTATATACGGCTATGCGGAGTATATTCAGAAGGTAGAGTTAACGGATGAGGATAAGTTGGCGGCAACCGATTATATCATGTCGGAGAGCCGCAGACTTCAGAATCTAGCCTATCAATTACTAGAGCTGGCGACGCTTGGCCGCAGCGACATCCGGCGGGAACCGGTTGAGATAAAAGAACTGTTCCGTAAAACGGAGGAGACGCTTAAGCTCAAGTTGGAAGATTGCAAGGTCAGGCTGACTTGGAAGTGCCGATTGGATGCGGTAGACGGTGACCGCGATCTATTGGAGAGTCTTGTCGTCAATTTGGCAGATAACGCCGTTAAGGCTTGTCCCCCGGGCGGTCTGGTGCTTCTGGAAGCTTATATGGAGTCTGAACGCCCCGTCATTCTCGTAACCGATGACGGCAAAGGAATGACCGATGAACAATTGGGGCGCGTAACGGAAGCCTTTTACCGCGTTGACCAAGCTCGCAGCAGAGCTGGCGGCGGAGCAGGCTTGGGACTGGCTCTATGTGAGCAGATTGCTGCCAGCCATGGCGCCAAGTTATCTTTTTCTTCGCAAATCGGCAGAGGCACGATCAGCAAAATTACTTTTACAACTTCGTGATAACTTGATGATAGATTGCTAACCTGGCGCCCTCATACTTGCACCTGTAAGCAAAAATCGCGTTTAAAAAAGGAGAGCTATCATGAAGGCAACAATAGGAAAAGGAAAAGAATTAAAAACGATTGTACTCGGAACGGCTGCGGCGATTACGGCGTGTACTCTTGTCTTCGGGGGCTTGGCTCAAGGGGCGAAAGCGGCGGAGACGAACAAGACGACAAGCGTAGCGACCAGCTACAGCGCGCCCGTCGTCCAAACGGCGAAAGAGAGCTTGCCAAGCGGTTATGTTAAGGCCGATTATCAGGTAAAGCTTCATGATCTCAGCGGGCAAGGAACGGCAAATGACTTGGGGATGAGCGAAGCCGCTGAGCTCGGGGCGCAAAATCTATGGACGCTGTTTCAAGCGGATCTGAAAGGCAAGACAATCGTCATGTCTTACCACCCCGCGACCGCGCTTGATCCCCGCGCTACATGGTACGGCGAAGTAGCCGAGGCGGACGGCCAAAGCTATACGTTTGAAGTGGACGCAGTAACAGGAGACCCTCGGGTCGCCCACCAAGGCCAGTATTGGAAGAACGCCGGATCGCTTGGTTTGGATAAAAAGTTGCTGAAGCAACACGATGATTTTACGAAGCTGGCGAAGGAAATGGCGGAGAATCACAAGCTCGTACCGGGTAAGTTCGCTTCGGTTGAATATGTCTCGCAAGGCTACACCAGTTCGAACTACGGCAGCAATCCCGATATTACCTTTATGGTGAAGTCGGAAGGCGGCGAGCGCGCCCAACTGACATTCTCCCGTTATAACAAGCAGCTGTTGTCGGTGGAATATGACGGGTGGCTAAAGGACATGCAGCCTAGAGAAGACGCTGCCGTAAACAGCGTAGCAGACAAAGCCTATACGCTCGTAGAAACACAAAGCGAATGGGGAGACGGAAGAATCGAGATGAAGGAGTACCCTTCGCTGAATCAATAATCGATAGAAGAAGCGCAATCCCTCGGGATTGCGCTTTTTCTATCAGATTCCCTCTACATACCTTTTGTCCTGCACGGCGTATGTATGATTGGCTTTCCCCCCCTTATTACAGCAGCGCAAACCCAGTTGATGTATAATTAAGGAAATACATATGTCCTACTTGGGTAAGGAAGGATGCCTGTGAAAAAAGTTTTTTATTTCATGGACTGGGGGATATTTGGGCTCCGGTCCTATAATTATATTTTGCTGTTATCTCATCTTTTAATGGAGAATGAATATTCGCCTCGATTGTTCGTGAACATCGTCTGGATCTTGGCGGCCCTTATTATTCCGGCTTTATTCTGGTTTCCGCAGCAAAGGATGAACAAGGGATGGTTCATCTCGCTTGAACTATTGCTAGGGGGATCTTACTACGTTAAATCGTTTATGCAGGCCGATCAACTTGGGAGTGTCGATTACCTTATCCCTAGCCTTACAATCGGCTACCTATTAACCAGAAAGACGGCCTGGACGATCCCGGTCCTATCCGTACTCCCCTTCACCAGCATGTTATTCGGGAAAGTCACCTGGGATCTGGCGCTCGGTTCAAGCTCGGATAACCTTCTTTTCTCTTTTATCGGGATTTGGGTCAGCTTCATCGCCAAGGCCTATCATGAGAAAAATAAATTAGCTAAAGAGATCGATGAACAAAATAAACTGTTATCCCAATATGCCGCCGAGATCGAAAGGATGACTCTGCTGGAGGAACGAAGCCGTATGTCCAAGGAGATGCACGACACGTTAGGGCACTCTTTTATTTCCCTTATTATGAGTCTCGATGCGGCAATTGCCCTTCTAGGCAAAAACCCAAGCCTGGCCAAGGAAAAGTTGATTAGCATAAGAGGAATGACGGAGCAGAACCTGGATGAAATGAGAGACATCGTGCATAAGATGGGGGAAGAAGAGACGACAAGTCTAGCGGACCATGCCGAGAGACTCGTCAGCAACTTTCGAGAATATACCGGAACGGTCATTCTTCTCACGCTGAAGGGCACAGAACGGACCCTTCCTTTCGATATGCGGCAGTCGATCATTCGGGTGATACAAGAGTCTTTTACGAATGCGCTCAAGCACGGGAAGGCAACGGAAATTGAGCTGGAGCTCCGCTTTTCTCCATCGGCTTTATCCGTTGCCATTCGCAATAATGGAACTCCCCTGGGTAAGATAGAGCATGGGTTCGGCCTATCAACGATGAAGAATCGGGTGGAGATGCTGGGAGGTACCTTCTCGATCTCCTCCTTGGCGGTCGCTGGCGTTGAAGTCAGATGCGAGATCCCACTGAAAGGAGATAAGCCGGATGCCGAGAATTAAAGTGCTCATCGTTGATGATCAGGAATTGATCCTTGAAAGTCTTAAAATCGTACTCGAGATGGAAGACGATATCGAGATTGTGGGATTGGCTAAGAATGGTGAAGAGGCGATCGACTATTGCGAGAAATCCCAACCGGATATCATCCTCATGGATATCAACATGCCTATTATGGATGGCGTTGTTGCTACAGAGAAGATCAAGCCTCGATTCCCGTCGACGAAAATTATTATTCTGACTTCTTACAAAGAAGTTGAATATGTTCTGGCGGCGTTAAGCCATGGAGCGGAGGGTTACCTGCTCAAAGCCATTCACCCTAAGAACCTCATCGCAGGCATCCGAGTGGTTCATACGGGAGGCACTCTCATTTCGCCGGAAATGGCGGACAAAATGATTAAAAGCATGCTGAAAAGCGGTATTTCATCGACAATGGATAAGAACAATGAATTCGGGCTTAGCAACCGTGAAGTCGAAGTTCTTCACAAGCTGGCGTTAGGTCTGCGCAATCAGGATATCGCTAAGGCCTTATATCTCAGTGAGGGTACGGTTAAGAATTATATCTCGAATATCTATTCGAAAATGAATGTAAAAGGAAGAAGAGAAGCTGCCTATAAGGCCAAAGAGACAGGGATTTTAGATTTTTAATGAACAGCTCGAAACCGACACCTTAACGGGTGTCGGTTTTTTATTTGGGTAAAGTCATATGACCGCGATATGACCAAACGGCACTGCTGAGGTTTGACTTTTTTAAAGTATAGTGTGATTTAAATCCTGAACAAGAAGAGGAGCAATCACCTATCATGAGAAAAACACCCCATAATGAGGCACTTAGCGGCAAGGAATCGTCTAAGCTTGTTGCGTTCTTTCGATTCCCCCTCATCTGGATGCTCGTGGGAGCGCTTGGGATCGCTCTCGCCAATGTGACATTCAACCTGTTATCCGAAGATTTAGAAGCGCCGGGATCCATCATGCTGGCGCTTGTCGGAAGCGCGGTTGCAATCGCGATCTACTGGCTTACGATGAAATTCCTGGCGCGGCGGCCGGTTCCTGAACTTCTGTTCCAACGGCGTGCGGTATCGGAGATTATTTACGGCGCCGCCATCGGCCTTATCTTTATCATCGTTTCAACATCGCTCATCGTCCTGCTCGGCGGGTATTCATTCAAGTGGTCAAACGAAAACATCGGCTCTGTCGTTTGGCCTATTATCGCCACGCAACTCGGCGCTGCCTTCGTAGAAGAATTGATCTTTCGCGGGCTTGCTTTCCAAGCCATTGAGAAAATGGGCGGAAGTCGGCTTGCGCTGATTCTAACATCCCTCTTCTTTGGGATCGCTCATCTAGGCAACCCCGGAGCTACAGCTTGGGGAGCCCTATCCATTATCATTGAAGCCGGCGTATTGCTAGGTGCAGCCTTCCTTTGGCGGCGCAATGTTTGGTTTATCATTAGCCTCCATTTCTTCTGGAATACAATAGAAGGACTCTTAGGCATTCCCGTCTCGGGCCATTCCTCCTCAGGTCTGTTCACCGTTAAAGTGACGGGTCCAGCCCTTCTCACGGGAGGCCAATTTGGCCTTGAAGCTTCAATTATACCCGTAATAATCAGTCTAATGATCGCCATCACCATGCTGATTCTAGCTCGCCGCAAAGGGCATCTCGTATGAGAAACTCCATATCATTCCTCCTGGCTGCAGGATATGTTAATATTGTTACTTAATACAATAATAATTTTGAACTTAGCCTGCCGCCAGCTTGCATGGAATTCTTACGACTTTTATAAGGTAGGAAGAAGGGGGATATTTATGGAGTATCATGTATCCGTACAGGGGAACGATCAGCTGAGAGGAACAGCCGATCAACCCTTTCGCACAATATCGCGCGCTGCGGCTCTTGCCCTGGCTGGCGACACGGTTATCGTTCATGCCGGAGTATACAGGGAATGGGTTAACCCTGCTAATGGAGGAACAGCGGAGCATAGAATCCTCTATCGATCCGCGGGAGACGGGGAAGTCGTCATTACAGGAGCGGAACGGATTACCGACTGGAAGTCCGAAGGGGATCATGTTTGGAGTACGGAAGTACTCAATTCCATCTTCTCCGTTCGTAATCCCTTTGAAGTGGAGTTGAGCGGGGACTGGGTGTTTGACGGGCCCTTCCCGGTTCATCTCGGCGATGTCTATTTGGATGGCAAATCTTTGTATGAATGCGAGAGCGTCGAGAAGGTCCGCAAGCCCGAAGTTTGGCCCGAAGCCAAATATCCCGAGGACTCGCTGCTCAAATGGCATGCCGAAGTTGGCGTTGCAACAACAAAAATTTGGGCCCATTTCGGCGGGAAAGATCCTCGTAAGGAAAATGTCGAGATTAATGTCCGTCCTTATTGCTTCTGGCCTGAGAAACCAGGACTTAACTATATAACTGTAAGCGGATTCACCCTTCGTCAAGCCTCTCCTCAATGGGCGCCGCCTACCGACTACCAGGAAGGTTTGATCGGACCTCACTGGAGCAAGGGTTGGATTATAGAAAACAATATAATCAGTGAATCCAAATGCGTTGGCATCAGCCTCGGTACGGAGATCGGTACAGGCCACACCAAGTCTTCGGGGAAGCATATGAAAGGCGGAACTCAACGCGAGCAGGAGGTTATTTTACGAGCATTACGCTCCGGCTGGCATAAGGATAGAGTCGGCAGTCACATCGTTCGAGGCAATGTGATTCACGATTGCGAACAGGCCGGTATTGTGGGGCATATGGGGGGAGCCTTCAGCCGCATTTATCAGAACCACATTTACAATATTCACCACAAACGGCTCAGGCACGGTGCCGAAGTAGCGGGCATTAAACTGCATGCTTCCCTGGATACTCAAATTAGCGAAAACAGAATCTACAGCTGTTACCGTGCGCTTTGGCTTGACTGGCAGGCACAGGGCACGCGCATCAGCCGCAATGTATTTTTTGACAACCTTTCCGAAGACCTCTTCGTTGAGGTTTGCCATGGTCCGTATATGGTCGATCATAATCTGTTTCTCTCTCCGATGAATTTCAGAAATATGGCACAGGGCGGGGCATTTGCCCATAACTTGTTTGCAGGCAGATTTGTCGTTCGTTCCGAGATTACCCGTACTACGCCGTATCACTTCCCTCACGAGACGGCAATGGCAGGGTACTCCAACATCACCGGGGGCGATGACAGGTACTACAACAATATCTTTTTGGGGGATAACGACGCGAATAAGGAACCTGTTCCAATAACCTTTTTCGAGCATCTTCCGCTTAAGCCAAGAGATGAAGTTGGAGAAGACGGGAAGACGGTCATGGACGGCGTTCCGGACAATTCCATTTGCTATCTGCATGCCGTGGGACTGGGGGGCTACGACAAACATCCCGATGTAAAAGATAAGAAATGGTGGGAATACACCCCGGAGGAGCTTATTGAGCTTGGCGAAGCCGCAAAGGATTTCTTTATTGGAAATGCGGTTCTTCCGGTGGCGATGGGCGGAAATTTATATCTTAACCATGCGGTTCCAAGCAGTCATGAACCCCATGCGAAGATCTATGCGCAGAAGGGTATAAAAGTCGAGATTAATCCTGCGCAAGGCAGGGTGCACATTCAGGTCAAAGAGCCCGAATTGCTTCGGGGAGCCTCTGCAACGTTGGTGACCACCGACCTGCTTGGCAAGACTTATCACGCCGATATGAAGTATGAGGAACCGGACGGCACTCCATATCGTTTCGACTCCGACTTCTTCGGGAATAAGAGACCCGATGCAGATGTCTCACCTGGTCCGTTTGAATGGACCAACAATGCTACCATCGATTTTGAATTTTAGTTTATTATTGTTGATCCAGATCCAGTCACTTCGGTGATTGGATCTTTTTTGCGAAATCAAAAGGCACCCATTTAGGGTGCCTTGATAAGTTTGAATTCCTTGGCCAATTCGTTATCTTACGGTTTGGCGGCTCCGTTTATCTTCTCGAAATACGGAGCTAGCTTGGAAGCGATCTGTTCAAACTGCTGTTGCTCTTCTTTGGACAACTCCTCCTCATGCGCAACTCCATTTTCATCGGTGATCTTCAGCTTTAATTGCATCAACTGCTTCGTCAGCTCCGAATATTCCTTGAATTCGTCTTCCGTGAGCTTGCCTTTTGCTGCCTGAAGCATTCCATCAATCTCTTGATAATCTTCCTGTGTACCGCCATGCTGTTCAATGGTCGCGGAGGAACCGAAAATATCGTCGGCCAGATAGGAAGCTGCGAATACGGTTGACGGAATCAGGATGGCTACTGCAACAATGCCTGCAATCATGCGTTTTTTCATAGGAGCTCTACCTCTCTTTTCGTTTAAATAGTGTTGATAGGACTGTCGGACGCGTCCATATAAATCGGGTGGGCAGTGCATCGAATCTGCCGCCTGGCGCAGCTCTTCACGCAGTTCCTTATCAATGGACATACGCGTCTCCTCCCATCATCTCGAAACGTTTCCGAAGTTGCTTCAATGCCAGATGATTCCTGGATTTTACGGTGCCAACGGGGATCTGCAGCAGGTCTGCGATTTCTTCCAGAGCATAGTCGTGAAAATAGCGCAGGATGACAACCACACGTAGTTTGTACGACAGCTTGAGGACATGACTGGACAGTTCATGCTGCATTTCGGACTGCAGGACAGCTTTGTCCGTCCACTCGTACTGTTCGCAAGTCATCTGGCGGTTTCGTTCAAAGAGGCGAATTCGCCGCCAGGCCTTTCGTTTCCAATCCTGGACCTGACGAACAGTGATCCCGTGCAACCAATACCGGAACGGCCGGTTCGGATCGTACGCGTGAAACGACCGCCACATGCCCACGTAAACTTCGTTCACGATATCCTCAATGTCCTGTTTGTTGAAGACGAGAAAAGCAACCGTCCGATAGATGTCTTGATGCGTCGCCTGATAGACAAGCTGAAACGCCGACTCATCGCCCGACGTTGCTTTTTCAAGCCACATAAGTAACTCTTTGTCATTCATGGGGGGCCCTCCCTGACGTGTTTCAACCCTTACTTCGCTCTCGCGGGCAAAAAGGTTCAGTTGGTGAATAAATATATTTGAAAATACGGATCCGAATTTCCTCAGGTGTGTTCAGCGTATCATCTCAAATGCGAAAGCGAAAGGCACCCATTTAGGGTGCCTTGATAGGTCTGATTAATATAGTCTGGCTACAGCGACGAATCTGCTTTTGGTGCTGCTTTACGAAGCGGTGTCGGACTTCCGATTGGGGATTAATTTTCTTTAAGTCAGGCCATTCGGCGGCGGCGGAAACAGATCGAGCGTCGTCCGAATGAACAACTTGACCGCGTGGGATGCCTCATGGATGGATGGAACCGCAAGCCCAATATCGCGATAGGCATTCGGTTCAAGCTTGCGTTTCACAAGCCCTGGAGGGAGAGACTTCAGCGCAAGCTCGGACAGAATGGGGAAGCCGAGCCCCTCCTCCGCCATATGGAGAGCCATGCTGACACTCTGAACGATGTACTTCGGTTGCAAGTGGGTCCTCGCTCGTTCGAAAAGGTCGGTAAGCGGCGGCTCATAGCCGGCATTACACGTAATGAATGGCTCCTTCGAGAGCTGTTTGACGGGGACAATGGGCAAACCGCTCAAAGGATGATCCTCTCGCAGTATGGCGAACATTTTCTCCCGATAGAGCGGAATCGTATCCCAATCTCCATCCGGCGGAATGAGCAATGCAACGTCGATCACTCGTGTCTCCAGCCAGTTTCTCAGCTCGTCGATGCTACCCTCTTGCAGCTCGAATGCGATGTTCGGATGCTGCTTGGCGATAGCGCTAATAATACGAGGCAGGAAGTGAGCAGCGGCCACGGGAAACGCTCCGACGCGGATGGTGCCGACTTGAAGCCCTTTCTCATCGGCGACGACTTGATCGACCTTGGCGAAGGTGCTGAGAATCTCGCGGAACAGAACGACGATTCGCTTCCCGGCTTCAGTCAATTGTACGCCGCGGCGGTCACGCAGCAGCAGAGGGATGTCCAACTCCGATTCTAGCGAGGAGATTGCTCGGCTGACCGCAGGCTGCGTCATATTGAGTTCGAGGCCGGCTTTTGTGAAGCTCGCCGTCTCTGCAATCTTTACGAACAGCTTGATTTGTGTATTGGTCATAACGTTAATGATATGCCCCCTATGAGAAACATTCATTTTAATCATGCTGGAATATAGTGTATCATTCGGATAAGGCTTCTCACAAGGAGAGATTCGTTATATGTCAGAGACAGCATTATCAAGTAAGCAAACGTTATTCTATTTGGCCTTCCTCATTCTAATGTGGGGGATTAACTGGCCTTTGTCCAAGTATGCTCTCGAGTTTACGCCGCCGCTTCTGTTTGCCGGACTTCGTACCCTAATCGGAGGCGCACTGCTTATTATTATTGCGTTGCCGCACTGGAAGCTGCTTCGGCTTCGGGAAACATGGCGGTATTATGTGCTGTCCGCATTCTTAAGCATCGTATTCTACTACGGCTTCCAAACCGTCGGCCTCCAATACATGCCGGCTGGCCTGTTCTCTGCGATCGTGTTCCTCCAGCCTGTGCTACTCGGATTGTTCGCTTGGATGTGGCTGGGAGAGGGGATGTACACGCGGAAAATGGTCGGCTTACTGCTCGGCTTCGGCGGAGTCGCCGCGATGAGCATCGGCGGATTGAAGGGGGGCATTTCCATCTTGGGCATACTACTTGCCTTGGGGTCCGCGCTAAGCTGGGCGCTTGGCACGGTTTATATCAAACGGCAGGCAGCCAAGGTCGATTCGCTATGGATGACCGCTATGCAGATCGTGATTGGAGGCATCGTCATGACGGCTTACGGCTCGACTGTCGAGAGCTGGTCAGAGGTACGCTGGACGGCCGCTTTCTTGTACGATACGCTGTTCATCTCTGTATTTATCATTGCACTCGGTTGGCTCGTATACTTCAAGCTAATCGGTTCAGGCGAGGCATCGAAGGTCGGCTCTTACACCTTCCTTATCCCGGTCGTCTCCATCGTCTGCAGCATTTTGTTCCTGAACGAGCATTTGACGATGAACCTTATCGTAGGAATGGCGCTTATCGTTTCTAGCATATTGCTTGTAAATGTAAGGCATAGACAGGTGTAACTCAGCTATCGGCTTTGAGCAGATCTATTGTTTAAGGATCTATAATCCCTGTTTTCAAGGCATCGCTGATCATCAATAACGCTGAAGTGGCAAAAAAACCGCATCGAAGCGATGTAAAAGCCAAAGCGAAAATCGAGGGCACCTGAGGAGGTGCCCTGCTTGTCGTTTACTCTATAAATTCCTGAAAAACGACCGGATATCCCCGACCATCAGATCCGGCGCGTCGATCGCCGCAAAGTGTGTTCCGCGCTCGAATTCGTTCCAATGCACGATGTTGTTGGCGAGCTCGGCAAAGCGGCGGATCGCAACATCAGATTGCTGGAATACGGCTACGCCCACAGGCGTCGGCGATGGATCTTTAGGTACCCAGGCCGCCGCATCATGCGCGCCTTCGTAGTACATGCGGGCGGAAGAATTCGCCGTGCCGGTTAGCCAATAAAGCATGAGGTTCGTCAGGAAGCGATCTCGGTCCACGGCCTCCAAGGCGTCACCGAAGCCGTAGTACAATTCGCACGTCCAGGCGAGCAGGCCGACCGGGGAATCGTGCAGTCCATAGGCCAGCGTCTGAGGCCTAGTCGATTGAATCTTGTTAAAGCCGAACCGCTCCTGCATGAATTGGCCCAGGCGCTCCAACCGGACCTTCTCAGCCTCGGTCAGTGTTCCTAATACCTCATCTTCGACCTGGCCGAAGGGAACAAAGCCCATAGTCGCGGCGTTGACGTGGACACCGATCACGTTCTGCGCCGCGATCCGGCCGATCTCCGGCGCGATAATCGCCCCCATGTCTCCACCCTGTACGCCATAGCGCTCATAGCCAAGCAAGCCCATCAGCTCAGCTAGTGCGCCGGCCGCGCGACGTGGCGACCATCCCGTTTCGGTCGTCGGACCGGACAAACCGAACCCCGGCAGGGACGGGATGACGAGGTGATACGCGTCCGACACGTCGCCACCGTAGGAAGTCGGATCGGTCAGGGGACCTATCAGATCCAGGAATTCGACGGGCGAACTCGGCCAGCCGTGAACGAGCAAGAGTGGCGTGGCGTTCGGCTCTTGCGACCGGATGTGGAAGAAGTGGATAGTCGCCCCATCGACCGTGGCGGTGAACTGCGGCAACTCATTCAAGCGAGCCTCTTGGCGGCGCCAGTCAAACGAAATTCTCCAATACTCGGCCATGTCCTTCACGAAGGAGAGGGGGGCACCGTAGCTCCAGCCGACGCCCGACAACTCACCGGGCCAGCGGGTCATGCGGAGTCGATGGTTCAGGTCTTTCAGTTCGCCCTGGGGAGCTTCGATGCGGAAGGGACGGATCATATCTGACTGTGCGTTCGTTTCCGTGTTCATGTTTGAATGCCTCCTTAAATTTGTTGTGGCATGCATAACACTTACATTTCAAAAAAATTGTCTCGTTCGACCCTGCACACTCTTAGTCCAAATCGTTTATACCAAACCGCTTTCCCCTTTTCCTGCGCCACCTTATGCATGGCATGGTCTTTCCAATTTTTGATTGACTCCAGGGAATCCCAATAAGAAACCGTAATCCCTAGCCCTTCCTGGTCGCGATCGCTGCTTTCTATGCCTAAAAAGCCTGGTTGTGTAGAAGCAAGTTCAACCATCTTGTCCGCCATTTTTTCATACCCTTGTTCTCCACTTGTTAGTTCAGACGTAAAAACCACTGCATAGTAAGGTGTTTGAGGAGTTTTTGCAATTCTGCTCATAAGTGCCTCCCATAAGGAAAATAGTACTTGTAGTTAATAACCCGGCTATCCAAAATTTGGGTTGATTCGAGTATACCCCTTAAATTAGAATAAATATAATGAATGTTTATGATGTTATTAATTAATATTTTTCATGAAAATAGGTGGCCATGATGAGCTTGCTTAAATATCAGATTTTTGTCAAAGTTGTGGAAGTGGGAAGCCTTACCAAAGTGGGGGAAATGTTAAAACTTACGCAGTCAGCAATCAGCCATGCCATCTCTGGGCTGGAGCATGAATTAGGTTTAACTCTTCTGATTAGGAGCCGTTCCGGCATCAAATTAACCGACAATGGAGAGCGTTTATTACATCATTTCAAAGAAATCATCCAATTGAACGAGAAACTCCATCAAGAAGTCGCTTTGATTAAGGGGCTGGAGATTGGCACAGTAAGGATTGGCACCTTCTCAAGCGTATCGATTCAATGGTTACCCCGATTACTGAAAGAATATCACGATCAGTTTCCGCTAATCGAAGCGAAATTACTAGATGGAAACTATCATGAAATCGAAAACTGGATCGTTAGCGGGGAAGTTGATTTTGGTTTTGTGAATGCTCCTACACAAGAAGGATTAGAAGTGATTCCGTTGAAAAATGATAGAATGCTCTGCATTTTGCCATCTAATCACGTTCTTCGAGAGCAATCCATAATCCGATTAGAACAAATCGTGGATTTGCCTTTCATTATGCCTGTTGCAGGCTGTGATATTGATGTGCTTCGCATTTTCTCTCAACATAAACTTTCACCGAAAATCCAATATGAAGTGGAAGATGATCATGCCATTATGTCCATGGTACAACATGGTCTAGGCGTGAGCATTCTCCCTGAAATGATACTATCACAGACTCAATATGATTTGTGTATACGACCTTTGGATGGGGAGCATTCCCGTTCAATCGGCATAGCTGCCGTTTCTTTTAAAAATGTTTCTCCAGCGGCAAAGAAATTTATTGATTTTATTGCAGCACGGGTTGATAAATTGTGAATGGGAATTCGCCCCACTTATGGCACGGTTCCGCGTATCATTTATAGAGCGAAATCAAAAGGCACCCGATTGGGTGCCTTTGTTGCGTGTTTTTCCCCTGTAAATCCACTAACCTGACCAGACATTCATGTAAAAAGACGATCAAGTATCCGAGCTACTTCGGGCCTCGCTTCTCTAACCTGATCTTTGTCAACTTCCCGGCGCTGCGCGATTTCGGCGTAACGACGGTCATTGATACATTGCTCTCGCTGATCTGCGCCTTAACAATCCTGCCGGCGCTCATCGTTCTGTTCCGCAAGCGCGAACGAGCAAAAATAGGAATGGATAAGGGTAAAACTTATAAATTCTAGATGATGAACACAAGAAGGAAATGGGATCGTGCGATGTATACCTCAGATATTTCAAGAAGAAACCTTACGTTTTGAACATCGTTTGTTGAGTGAACTCGCCTCTTCAGATTTACGCTCATATCAGTTGAACTGATCATATGGGGTGTCTTTGAGTTTATTGCTGTATTCAATATTTCGCCGTCACTTGTGGTACGGTTCACCTTAACGCTCATAACGGCGAAAATCACGAAAGGAGCTGCCACGGCAGCTCCTTTTTTTGTATATATGGGATTGATCTTACTGTGAACGTACATCGTCGAAATTCCGCAGAAGGCGTTGCTCCAGCTCTTTTTCGTTCGTTTTTAGTTCTTGCATGATCGGAATACTCATATCGGTATTGGGATTGTACTCAAGGCCCCAATGCATGATGGCAAATAGGACCGGAATCAGGTCAAGTGCTTTTTGTGTCGGCCGATACATCGTTTGTGCCCGATTTGACTCGCCTTCAATTTTGACGAGCAAGCCTGCTTCAACTAGTGATTGGAGCCGTGCGCTTAAAATATTGGTTGCGATGCGCTCGCGTGAAGCGAGGAATTCGCGGTAATACCGCTTGTTATGGATAAGGACGTCACGAAGGACGACGAGGCTCCATGGATCGCCCCATATATCGAGCGCATATACAATTGGACAAACGGTAGATGTTCGCTTTTTCATGAGCATGATTATACGATCTGTGCTTGCATTTTGCAAGTTTTATTGTTGTCGTTCTAATCAGGCTGCGCCTAATGCTATTCCTGCCAGGTCACTGGTTTATCGAGTATGACGCCATCCGTCTGCACCCATTGACGTAGACTGCCCGCTTGGACTTGAATTACGATGAAATACAAATCGCCAGTACCGTTATTGCGAAGCGTGCGTTCGCCTTCAGGCGAAACACGAATAGCCGTTCCTTCCTTTACATCAACAATCTGTCCATCTACCTGAAACTGACCTTGGCCGCCAATGAATAGGTATAGCTCCTCATTCTCGCGATGGGTGTGATAGAACGGGACAGAGCCTCCCTCAGGCAGTTGGTTCAGCGAAACTTCCATGCCGGTTAGTCCAAGCTTGTCCTTCAGAAAGAGCTTACCTGGGATGGGATCCTTCGACATGCTCAAAAGATTGCTAATAGGACCTGATTCCACAACGCAATTGGAAAGCTTGTCTCGATAAAATTTTCGCCGTTATTTGTGATGAGGTTCACCGTAACGGAGGTAACAGCGAAAGTAGAACAAAGCGTATTCCCTTGACATTACCGTAAATCCGCTTTAAGATCTAAATAACCAAATATTTAGTTATTTAGTCGATAACAAGATGGAGGCAATGCACCGATGGAAGCCCATGATACGACGCAACTTGAGACACTCGTCCATCGGCAGTTGAGGGATTGCAGCCCGATCTTCCTCGCCTTGGCCGACCCTATCCGGCAAGATATCATTATGATGCTAACGAAGCACGATTCGCTAAACGTCGCTCAGATCGTCGAACGATCGCCGATGTCCCGATCCGCCATATCCCATCATCTGAAAATATTAAAACAAGCCAATATCGTCAATTCCACCAAAATAGCCACCGAGATTTATTACAACCTGGAAATCGAGGAACCGGTGCAGCATCTGAAGGATTTTATCGCGACAACGGAACGTATTATAGAGATGAAGACTGCCGGGGCCGAATAAGGCCCTTTCTTCTCATACTAAATAACCAAATAATTAGACATTTAGTTATTTGGTCTTTAGATAATAAACGACTTAGGAGGCTTCATCCCTATGAAAACCGTCCTTATTACAGGCGCATCTAGCGGCATCGGCAAGGCATTCGCGGAATTGTTCGCCAAGAAGAACTACCGCATCGTTCTTGCATCCCGCAACGAAGAGAAGCTTAGCGGTATTGCTCGGCAGCTTCGGGACAACTATGCCGTCTCGACAATATTAATTCCCGTTGACCTGGCTCAAAGTGATGGCCCCATCCTACTACACGGGCAACTGATGGAAATGGGCATCGCGATCGACGTTCTCGTCAACAATGCGGGGTTCGGCTCCTTCGGACTGCTACATGAGCAGGACGTACGCTCCGAACTTGAGATGCTGCAGCTCAACGTACATTCGCTCTCCCACCTCATGATGCTGTTCCTTCCTGCCATGGTGAGCCGCGGAAGCGGAAGCATACTGAACGTAGGCTCGACCACTTCATTCTACGCCTGCCCGCTCAGTGCCAACTATTCCGCTTCTAAAGCTTTCGTTCTCTCGCTCACCGAAGCCGTCTCGAACGAGCTGCAAGGGACAGGGGTTATCGTCACCGCATTATGCCCCGGGGCTACCGGGACCGAATTTTTCCGAAGCGCTAAGATGGATGGTCAGAAGGTCTCCGATCCGAAAACGCTCATGAGCCCGGAAACCGTTGCAGAGATCGGGTACAAAGCGTTAATGAGCAAAAAAACAATCGTTGTCCCCGGCTTCCAGAACTGGCTGCTCACCCAAGCGCCGCGCTTCTTCCCAAGAAGATTCGTCACCCGAATCACGCGAAGCGTGCTGGAGCAGAAGCTATAACCACGACAGCGCGAGGCTATTCCCGCTATTGCAGAAAGCTCCCTCCAAGCGGATCGGAGGGAGCTTAGACAACGCTATAAAATCGTCTTAATCTCGGAGAGGGCGTTTTAGCCGTTACTTATGATACGGTTCTCCGCGCCGTCTGTAACGGCAAGTTTTAGGGCCATCCTTTGCCGGATGGCCCTAAAGAGAGGTTATTTATCAATATAAAGGAGAACATCAAGACCCCTTTTTAAGGTATACGATAGCTCTATGTACCTTTTCAGCGTTACCATAGCCCCGAAACCTACACACATATATACAAATCCATGCCCCACAAGGAATTCCGCAAAAGAACTTGCCCTTACTTATGATACGGTTCCCCGTATCGTGTATAGAGCGAAATCGGCACCCCGATTGGTTGCACCCTCACAAGTCAGTATAAAAAAGCCTTTGAAGCTGATGTATACTCAAGGTAACTTTGTCCATTAACTGACTAGGAGGTGTCCATAACGTGGGAAATCAGTCGAAGCAACGTACGACGCAGCTCATTATGAACTCTTATATTAAGCTCCTGAACCAGAAGCCCTTCTCTGCTATTACAGTGAACGATATCTGTGAGGAAGCGCTCGTTCATCGCAGCACTTTCTATCGTTACTATGTAGACAAGTACAATTTATTCAATCAATTGATGGAAATTATAGGAAACAACCTGTATGAACGGGGCCATGTCCGCAGTTTAACGCATTCGTTGCCAGAGGTATTAATTGAATACGTCAACGATAACCGATCGCTCTTCTTGAACGTGACCGCCGACAATCAGAACAACGAATTGTACAGTTTGCTTATTCGGATCGCAAGCAAACTGCTGATGGAGGGTGCTCAGATGATGGACGACCCGTTGTCGATCAAGATTAGGCGTTCACCCTACCCGAATGTAGTATGCGAGTTCTACAGCAGTGGAATGATCGAAGTACTGAAGCAGTGGGTGATGAAGAAATATGACTTCTCCAAGGAAGAAATAATCGAGATCGTTACTGAACTGACTGCCTAACAGGACAATTTGGAACATATGTCTCATTATAAGACGCTTTGCTTGAATTGATCATATTTCAGCCTCCTAATCCTTGCTATATTACGAAATAAGCAAAGGAGGCTGTAAAGACAATGGATAGAATTTTCTCAAGAATAGGCGAGTTTATCGTTGCTAGGTCCAAGTTAAACATTATCGTTGTCGTCATTCTAACGATTATTATGGGCTTGGGCGTAACCAGGCTCGAGATGAAGATGGGAAACGATGTTCTCGTCAGCAGCGACTCGGAAGCCTTCAAGAACACCGCGACATATCAGGAGAACTTCGGCGGCGACAGCATTTATATTCTGCTGAGCGGAGAACGCGATCAATTGATCTCGCAAGCGACAGTGAAGGAGATCTCCCGCTTTACGGAAGAGGCTCTGCGGATCGAAGACATCACGGGAACGACTGACTTTGTTACACTGATGAACGAGATGCGAAAAACGGACGCGCCGGCCGTCGAAGAGATGAGCACCGAACAGCTGCGTCAGGCTGTGTTCTCCGATAACGGCAATGTTCCTGGTCCGCTTAAGCAGTTGATCCCCGCAAACGGTGAACGAGTGCTGATCGTAATGAACACCTCTAATGACACCGAAATGGACACTTACGTTCGAATTAACGATGAGTTGAACGACCTTATTGAGCAGAGCAACTTCGCGGACGGGATCACGGTCAAGACTGGCGGGGTACCTATCGTAGAAGGTGAGGTTAAGGGCGAAGTCATGACCACGATGGGAATCATGCTATCGCTCGCTGTCGTCTTGATGATTCTCGTTCTGTTCCTGGTATTCCCTGTCCGACGCCGGATTATCTCGCTCGGCTTCGTTCTGGTTGGCCTTCTATGGACTTTCGGCTTCATGGGTTGGGCGGGCATTCCAATCACGCTGGCGACGATGGCAACATTGCCTATCATCATTGGCCTGGGAACGGACTTCGGCGTACAGTTTCATAATCGCTACGAAGAAGAGTATGTGCATAACAATCGCGATGCCGCTCTTGCAACGAAGAACGCTATCAAGCATATAGGTCCCGGTGTCGGAATTGCCGTCTTCATCATGGCTTTAAGCTTCTTAACCATGTTCTTATCGAAGGCGCCGATGATGCAGCAATTCGGGCTGACGCTCGCGATCGGCGTTCTCTTCAGCTACGCAGTTGAACTCGTCCTCCTGTTCTCTGCCTTCAAACTGCTCGACCAGCGCAGCCGGGCGGTGAAGCTTAAGGAGTACAAGGAGACTTGGCTTTCCCGCTTCTTAAGCCGCTACGCGGGTCTCGTCGGAAAGCTCGCTTTGCCGATTCTGGCCGTCGCGATCGCCTTATCGACGATTGGCTTTTCCGTCGAGCACAAGATACCGACCGATACGAACCTCCTCAAGATGATTCCGCAGGATATGAAGTCGCTCAAGAACACGTACGAGCTTCAATCCACTGTCGGCTCGACTATGTTCATTACCTATCTCGTAGAAGCCGATGACGTCACGGATCCCGAGGTCGTCCATTGGATGCAGGATTTCAGCCAGACCATCGATAACAAATATGAGGATATCCAAGGGGTGAACACGCTGGCCTCGCTTCTCCTTCAACTAAGCGGCGGCAGCGACCTCCCTTCGGATGCCCAGCAGCTGAAAGCCGGCATTCAAAGCCTGCCCCCTTCTATCTTGAAGACCGTCGTCAGCGAAGATCATCGCTATGCAACCCTCCAATTCCAAGTCAATCCCGATCTCTCCTCCGCCGATCAACTCGCTCTCATGAACGAGATCACGGATCAGGTCGATGCCGAAGCAGGGATCGAGGTGAATCCGGCGGGCGCTCAAGTCATGATGCTGTATGGAGTCAACAATATCGGCGCCAACAAACAGCTCATGATCGTCGTAGGGCTGGCCATTATTTTCATCGGCTTGTTCCTGGTTTATCGCCGATTCAAGCATTCCATCTACCCGCTTGTTCCGATTATGCTCGTTCTCGGAATCGGAACGGAGTTCACGATCCTGATCATGGAGCGTTTCCGCGAAGAAGAAGCCAAAGGGTTAGGGGCCAAGGAAGCGATCCAAGTGTCCTAGTCCAAGGTCGGCCAAGCGATTACCGCTTCCGGATTGACGGTTGTCGTAGGCTTCTCTACCCTGATCTTCGTCAACTTCCCGGCGCTGCGCGATTTCGGCGTAACGACGGTCATCGATACATTGCTCTCGCTGATCTGCGCCTTAACAATCCTGCCGGCGCTCATCGTTCTGTTCCGCAAGCGCGAACGGGCAAAAATCCAAACAAAAACGCCTTCTGCGTCCATGGATGTCGAGAAAGCTTTGCAGAGATCAGATAGGAATGGATAAGGGTGAAACTTATAATATCTAGATGATGAACACAAGAAGGAAATACAGTGTGCTACTCGTAAAATAGCGTCACCTGAGTCTGCGTCCCTAAATCATCGTGACAAGGAGCAACATGGCGATTACATCGGCCAAAAGGTGGGCCATAAAGGCAACGACGATGTTCTTCGTTCTCATGTAGATGATGCCGAAGATCACGCTGTCGACGAACACGCTGAGTAAGTCCCAGAACACAACTTCTGCGGATCCGGTGCTAAAGTGCATGAGCGCAAAAAGAAGGGACGAAGTACAGATGGCAGCCCATGGCGGCACAAACCAGCCGATTCGCTGTTGAATGAGTCCGCGGAAGGCAATTTCCTCTCCTAGAGGCGCAATCAGGATCGCCAAAATCAACTGCCCGTTCAGCTCTCCGCTCGACGGTAGACGGTCTTTGATGTGCATAGCCGTTTCCGGTGAGTAATACTTGAAGACAAGAACAAATACGAGCTGCGACACAACAGAAACAAGTATTATCCATAGCCAAGTCCGGCGGATGTCCCTCGTTAAACCCGCAATCGTCGGCCCCCATAACGGGGCGTCGCCTTCGCGTATTTTCCAATCCACTATAAAATATATAATAGACGCGATCGCGATCAGTCCCTTGAGCCCGGGAATGAAAATGACGGAAACGATCATCAACGCGATGATAACCAATACTTCGGCAGCCCGGCGGGGTCTCAGAGATTGGGGAGCCGTCTCCCTGCCGGATTGTACAACTTCGACCTCGCTCATGCTTTTTTCTCCTTATCGTTATGTTTTCAGAATACAATGTGGCATAGATTGGCAGAAAAGTAAATAGCTTGGCTCATACATAAGGCCTTCAACGCAACCGAACCAGGTTGCGTCTTTTATTTTCAACTTCTTTTAGACAGTATATTGACTTAATTGCCAACATCTGCTAATAATAGTTTAGACAGTACATTGTCTATTGTGAAGGGGCCGATCCTATGGACATCTACAAAGAATTGTTTCTCATGCAGCAGACTTACGCCACATTGTTTTCGCTTGCCAATAAGATCCAGATTAAAGGCGACATCTATTTCCAGAGCCTTACGTCTAGACAGTACATGACGATGCTGGCGATCGCCCATCTGCAACAAGATGAGACTACGCTCAACAACATTGGACGGAAACTAGGCACAACCAAACAAAGCGTCAAGCAGATCATATCGATTCTCGAGCACAAGGAATTTGTCCGAATTGCTCCTAGTCCCAGGGATAAACGAGCGGTCAACGTCATCATCACCGAAACAGGCATGCAGGCCCTGTTGGAATCTTCGGAAAAAGGCATTTATTTTCTTGCGGATCTATTCGCAGAATTCACGTCAGATGAACTAGAGTTCATGTGGAACCTATTGAAAAAACTGTACCGATTTGACGGGGAAGAACAGGATGGCTTCGAATCCGACGGCACCCAGGAACCAGCCGAGAACGCAGATGAGCTGCAGACAAGAGTCATGGAAGAATTCGAAAGAAGAAGAAATCAATCCAAATTGGGAGGACCAAATCATGAAACAAAGAAATGAAAGCTTTGAATGACAGGCGAGGACCTGGTAGGAGTCAAAACTTGGGGAGGGTATAATTATGACGGTTGTAATAAACGACAAAACTTTGCAAATGATTCGAAAGGCATGCAAAAGCAAAAAGAACTTAAAATTAACAGTTGGCTACGTAAGAGGAGCGGAGTCCGGAATATGTGTAATTAATGAACACGGGGAGATGGAGGCCGATCGCGAATACCGTTATGAAATCGGCTCTATTACAAAAACCTTCACGACTTCCTTGTTAGCTAAGTATGTTTCAGAAAACAGGATGTCATTAACCGATTCCATCCATAAATACGTTGAAGGACTTACGGAGGAAAAGTACTATCCGACTTTGTTTCGTCTCGCCACTCATACTTCGGGATATTCAGGTTCATTGCCCTTTAATAAACGGGAGAATTTGAAGTTGCTCCTCGGATTGATCAGCGGCGGCGGCGACATGAAAAAGCGGAATCCGTTTAATGTGGACATCGACAAGATGAAAGCGTTGATCGAGCGACATCCGTTGAAAAATAAAGATTACGCATGGGAGTATTCCAACTTCGGACTTGCGCTTATCGGTTATGCATTAGGAGCGGCTTCCGGCAGGGGATATTGGAGTGCGATGAATGATTTTGTACAACATGAATTAGAACTAACTCATACCTGGCTGGGGAATGAAAAAGCAAATTTGCACGGGTATGACTCCAAGAATAACGTTTGCGACCATTGGCAATGGGGTCCGAATGAAATCATAACTCCTGCAGGCGGACTAAGTTCCACAGCTGGGGATTTGCTGAACTATGCTACTAGGGTCATGGGTAACGATCAACCATACTTGGCAACATGTACCTTGAAGCATGCGAATGGAAAAGGCAAACGATACGATATGGGTCTCGGCTGGTGGCTGTTGAGGAATAACAATAACATCTTTTGGCATGGCGGGGGTACGGGTTGTTTCAGTACTTTCTTGGGCGGCAATCGGGAAAAGAAAACAGCAGCCGTTGTTTTAGCCAATTACAGGATGGGCTTCGACGCCGATCAAAAAATCGGGTTCTCTTTATTGGAAAGCTTATAACGGGATCAGAAGCAGGGGTTAAAGTGGTATGGGGGAGGACTGGTTTTCATTCAGTTAACCTTTCACGGCCCACGGCCCTCCTACCCGAATTCCGATTGCTCCAGCGGTCCTTACTTCCACGTACGATAGCGAACATTAGCTGGAGCAATTGAACTAGGTGACGGATACGAGTATGGCGACCATCCCGATGATGTCCGTAAGATAACTTTTTCTGAAAATCCCCGGAAAACCAATGCCTCTTTAATTGAAACTCTACATGTCGACTAGCCTCTCGAATCATGAAAGAGCAGTATTGAACTCCCACAAATTTCGCCGTCACTTATGATACGGTTCACCGTAACGTTGGATAGGGTAAACTAATAGTAAAGGAGGGGGCTCGATTACCCCCTCCCATCACTTCTCTCCCAATCCCAAAAACCCCCAGATGTTATGAAGAACCTCCAAAATGGAAACTGCAATAATCCATTTGACCAATGGTGTATTTACTAGATCTTTTACTAATGCTGAATCTAAGTTCATTCCCTCTGTTATAAAGTTTGCATAGGTAAACCATGCTATAACTGCATACCCAACAAACTTGCCAAGCAAAAGCAATTTATTAACTAGTTGGTCCCATCTCAATGTGATGTAACACATCCTTATTATTTTCTATATTAATCAATTTGAATAAACGTACATTATCTCGAAACACATGTTTTTTTAATGACAATGAATTGTATATTATTTACACTGAACTTGTGAGACTACCGACTGGGGGTTAGCAAATGAACATCGAGCTGGCAAGAAAAAATGGGAAGACCAAAATTATTAAGCTTAATTTCAATGAACGCTCCGTACAAGTAGCGCTAGGTCTGGTAAATACATCAAAAAAGGGAGCCGTTGTTCAAGCCAATTACTTCATTACCCAAAATGGAGAAATACTAAAAGGTTGGAAGCAGCATGGCTCTGTTCAGGAACTGGTTAAAACGCATTTAGGTCTCGATGTTCCAGGAACTAGGCAAGAATTTATTGACAAGCTCTATTATAGTTGTTAATAATATGCCGCCTAGGAATTGTTGCGATCCTAGGTGGCATTCAAGCTGCGGGCTCTACTTATTACTATCCGCTATTTGTTCAACAAGCACCGAACATCTTTCTGTTGCATCCCTCTTCAATTCGCACTCCCAAACAACAATCACTTTCCAGCCCATATCTTGCAATGCTCCTTGCTTTTTTTGATCGCGCAAGACATTGCCCTCAATCTTTTTCATCCAGTACTCTGTATTTGACTTTGGCGGACGGTAGTACTTGCAGCCTTCGTGAGCATGCCAGAAGCAACCATGAATAAAAATCGCTGTCTTATACTTAGGCAAGATGATATCAGGCTTTCCTGGCAGTTTCTTGTCATGTAGACGATATCGAAACCCTTTACTATGCAGATACTTCCTGACGGTCATTTCTGGCATTGTATTCTTGGCTTTTATCTTCGACATCATCTTGCTTCGTTGCTCTGTCGTCAGCGTATCCACCATCTGCAATGCCTCCCTGCAAGTTGCTTGACACATTGCAAGCATCCAGCAATTTTGCAAGTTTGGCTGCAATAGCATGGGCCATAATCGGCGGCACAGCATTCCCGACTTGCTGGTACTGAGAATCCTTCGTTCCTATAAATACGAAATCATCAGGGAATGATTGCAGTCTTGCCGCTTCGCGGATGCTTATTGCCCTATGAATCGTCGGATGGATCCACATCGACTTGCGGACATTCGTAACCGTCCCACAGGACTTCTCATAATTGAGCCTTAGATAAATTGAATTTTGGGTGCGCTCTGGGCTTGTGTAAGTGTCCTCAATAAGGCTGCGGTCAAGATCATGGAAATTCTGGCCTTGTCCAAGAGCTTCAAATCGCTTTTTTGCGGTCTCCCGAGTTTCCGTTACTATGTGATTGCTTAATGTAGAAGTGTTCCGAAGCTGACTGGTCAGTTTTGTTTCAAGAAACTCATCAGCTAACTGAATTGGAGCATCCTCGGTACTGAATACAGGAGGCACGGTCTCTAGATCCTTTATAGCATCATAAACTGTACGGTATTCAGTTTCTTCAAACTCTCGTTTAGGCAACTCTGGCTTTACATTGAGTTTTTTTAATATTCCCATAGCTATATAACGTTCCCGAAGCTGCGGCGCTCCAAACCAAGCAGCATTTAGAACATCTGCATCGATATCATAACACTCGCCCAATCGCTTATTAATATAATCAATGACCGAATACGACCTTACTTCCACTTGAACGCTTTTCGGCTCTCTTTTCAATGAATGCACAGCGATATTGTTATCTAGCAACTCTTTCGCATGCATAAGCATACGTTGAAAGTTAATGTAGTTCATCATGGGCCGAACTGCTTCCTTGAACACAATTTCCTCGCCTGCATACTTAATAAACGCATTCAGCGCCTCTTGTTCGAATTCAATGTACGCTTTAGAAACGTCTGAACTCCTCTGAGGAAGCCCTGCAATATACTTGATGCACTGTTTGGCCTTTTCCTTTAAGGCTTTTTCGCGCGATTCTTCTTTGCTCGAATTCTTGAGAAGCATTCGCAGCAAATAAAACACCTTGTCTGACAAAATCAGCTCGTCCAGCACTTTCGAATTAAACAAGTACTCTTCTACATCCGCAACTGGACACTCCGTATCGAGAAGGTATATCGTCTCATTACGAGTAGTAATCCCCAATCGTTCAAATTCCATCCCATCATTATTCGTACAATAAAATCGATGAACATCCGACTTCAACATACGAACATTCTCCATAACAAAAGCCTTGGGCTGGAGATTGAGTATGACTTCGACATACTTTTTAACCAAACTATTGTTCTGGCTGATAATATGGTTTTTTTGCCGATTCGCATTGGAGAACCCCTGACATGGCGGTCCTCCTACCACTACATCAAACTCTCCATATGTGCTTTTGAAAGACTTATAATCAGTGATATCCAGTATATCGCTTAACACTGTTGTATGTTCATGATTACGCTCGTAAGTAGCTTTTGCATTGTCATTTTTCTCAACGGCTACTGCTATATCAAAGCGTTTGGTTTGCAAAAATCCCAAGCTCATGCCGCCCGCGCCTGCAAACAGATCCAGTAGTCTATACACTGTCATGCACCTCTCTTTAATCCTCTTTCCAGCCTTCAGACACAGCCTTTTCGAGCAAAGCAAGCAGCTTCTGGCTATGTACCGAGTTTGGCAGCTTCGCGGGCATATTGCAAGCTATTTTTAATGACTCAGCTTCTGTATGGTAGGGGATCTTCTTTTCTGCAATGAATGAATGCACTCGTTTCCAGTATTCGGCCCCATAATTGACTACTTTTGATTGGGCCTCTATTCCGCTGATCATTTTCTGATCCTTGCGCGCTCTTCGAGCTTCCGATTTGGCATCGGTTGTATCAATTAGAATAGATTCAATCGACGCATCAAGAACAATATCCAATGACTTGATTCTCGTCCAACACGCCTCGCGTTTGCACCATTGGGTTACGTTGGCGACAGCCCTGGTCGGATCAGTAATTGAATCCAGAACAACTTTGGCAAGCTTGGCTAATTGATTTGTAAGCACGTCAGGAACGTCTTGTTTATTCCAGATTATCTGTAAGTCCAAGGTGCTATCGGGATATTGATTCTTTAGCAAGTGAGCCAGCAAAGCGATTGAATAGGTAACTATATTGGCTCGATAGCCTTGCTCATACCACGATTGGTACGTTACCAGCTTTTCAACATGCTTGAATAAGATAAAGAGGGCAATTGATTCTTGAAAGAATCGTTCATTGAATGCCTCATCGGAAACCGACCATGCATCATCTACCCACTCTGCGAACTCGCTGAAATTCGACTGGGCTCCTTTGCTTACGGTATGAGGAAGTCCTCTCCAGGTATTTCGCGCTTTCGCCATGTCAGTCTTTGTAATCAATTGTTCCTTTGGATTTTGCGTTAGGAAGCGGTTGCGCTCCGATTTTGTCATGCGCATTTGGGCTTGGAGATACTGTCCCCTGGCTCGTTCATAGAACCAATGTGTATCGTGCTGCGCACCGCCTGTTGCTGGTGCAAACAACCTTCTTGAAATCTGTTCAATACGAATGTGGAATGGATGCGTTGAGAAAAAGTCTGCATCGCTTACTTTATTCTGACTATTGGATGATCTCGAAATTTTTTGCATGAGATTATGCGTCTCATCCTGATCACCATCGATCTCAGTCAATTTCATCTGTACGCTGATATCGTTTAGATTGGCCTTATCCTTATAACGGGCACTGGATAATGAAGCCGTTGTCTGCCCGCCGTTGATAATCTGAAAGTCTTTTACTGAAGTTATGAATTTCCCCTCTGGTTTCTCCTCGACTACTACATCCGCTGCTGTTGCCGCTATTCCATTATTGAATGCAAAGAACATTCTCGGAGAGCTTAGTATCGTTTCTCGGATTTTCTTGTTTACCGCAACCTTTGTGCTTAAAAACGACCGCACATTGCCTTCCAACAACTGCGCACCGAAACGATCATATACATCTGCAACAGCTGAACCTGGTATTACACATAAATAGCATCGATAAGAATTATCTCCGAATCCGCTGGCATCAAGGCATGGAATCCCGTTTGGAGTGTATTGGGTAAAGTCTATTTCGATGTTCTCACGACCTGAATCCGCTAAGAACATCTTGTAGAGCCGCTCAACATCCCATATTTGAAACTCTACATTAACCCCTTCAAACTCCTTGACTGGGAAACTTTCAATCCGACCGCTCATGAATCCATCAGTAAACAACAGAACACGGTACTTGCGAATACGCTCCTTGTTCGTCCTCAAAATATCCATCAAATCCGCGGCGGTACTGCTGATTTCTATTTTCTTGTGAAGATTATTGTTGAAAGTCTCATCAACAAATCTTAGCGGCCACTCAAAAATTTGTTCAGCATCGGAACGAGTAAGCGTTCTTTCGGTGTCTTCCCCGAGAAAATCGGCGACTATAAGATTCATCGTATAGTCGAACTCATCAAGTGCATATCCATCAATTCGCAACTTTCTGTTCCGCAAGCCTGAACCTAGGTAAAATGCATTCTCGAAATCAGGAAGTACTTCTGCGTTTACAAGGTAGTTTGAAACAATTGCAACGAATGCCGCGCTTGAACCCTCGCCATAGGCTGCAGCAGTAGAACGGACATCTTCAATAAACTCTTTTCTAAAATCCTGCAGATCCATATGACGCCTCCAACTTAATTTTTAACTCTCCAGCCCTCAATTGCGTTAATGCTTAACTCATAGCTTGCTGATGCGATTTGGGAAGGAACGCTACCGCTGATCAATTTCGGAAATGTGCTATCAACATGATATCTGTGTGTCCCGCTCAATCGATACCAATAATCCTCGTATTCCTGCAAGTCAATAAATCCTCGCCTAAGCAATTTTTCATTGAATAAGTCCAACGCCGATTGATCATGCTGTAACGCCTCTCGAATTTCTGCCGCTTTGCTCAATAAAGTGAACGAATTGCTTTCATTAGGCGCGGTTTTATCCACGAAATACAGAACCAATGCCCCTGGCAGCGCAACATTCAACTGCTCCAGCGAAGAAATCGAAACAGTCTTTGAACCGATACCTAACGCTTTTACTTCATGCCATGTTGTCGGAAAGATAAAGTCCTGGTCGGCATCTTCGGGTCCCATCCAACTTTCCACAGCTGCTTGTACTGATACTCCCTCGGACATGCAAATTTGCAGATGAATCATTTCACCTAGCAAACCTTTCCTCTCTGACTCGCTCAATAGTCCGATTTTCTGTTGTTCCATTAACCTCGACCATTGCTTATATCGCTTCATCACATATTGAATACCGCTTTTCGAGTTTGTTTGATTTCTTGATGACTCTATCAGATCACAACACAACCAAATAAATACTTCTTCATTTTCATTGCGTATAAGTCGAAATGCGAGAGCCCACTTGCCATCTCCACGCTGTCCAATTGAGGACAATATCGATTTTGATGATGGAAAAATATCGGGCTCATTATTACAGACTAACAGAAGAGATTTCTGATTAATATTCTCATAACCAATATGCCATTCTAGAGGATGAGTACCATCTATCCTTACATAACCGCTGTTATGGTGTGAAAGCCTATTCCATTTGTCTCGAAGCAGCTCGTTAGATAACATCATCATCGTCCTCATCGTCATCAATATCCATCCAGTTGCTTACTTCCACCATATTTACAACATAATTGGCTGCTTCGATCTCTCCATTTCCAGGGAGCCCCAAACCAATAGCGTAAAGTGTATCTGGAATCTTTGGGTTTGCTGGTTCATCTTCGTTTTGGGTACTCTTCAGTACGTGGAGCATTAATAGCGGCTTTCGATCACCAATTAAATAAGCACTATCGGGAACATTTTTTCGATCAGGATGCAATTGTCTGAAGCTATCCTCAGCCGCTTTAATTTGATCGCTCGTTAAACCTGCCTTAGTACATCCGCCAGATCCTACTCTGACTTTTGTTCCCATGACTTTTATCATGCCGTTGGCTTCTTCAACATAGCGTTTTTCTCTCTTAAGAGTAATAACGCCATTTGCACCTTCCAACTCAAACTCAACAGAATCTGAACCGAATGGAATGAATACATCCCATTCAACAAACCCAGGGTTCTTCTCGATGTACTCTGCAAGAGCTTTGCCTTGGAATGACATATGCCAAGGATGCGTCTCAAAACTGTATAACAATTCTACGATAAGATCCTTATGAATTCCGCTCCACATTAGTCCGTTTTGTTCAACATCCCGTCTTGAACCTGCGCTATCCAAACTCGCTACAAACAGCTTGAAAGCCCTCTCGTTCGCCGCGAGTACATCTGGCTTTGATTTCAGACGCGGTGTCTCAAGCAGCTTTCCTGTCACCGAGATAGGGCGGCTCACCTGTGTTGCTGTCCTCATTTTATTGCGAGCAGTTACGATTAAAGAATTCGGATCCTGGCGCACCTTAAGACCGAAATCTCTCGGCGTAAGATTATGTTTATTCATTCTGCTTATTTCATCTTTAAGCTCGTTGGCTGCTGCTGTAATATATCCATACCAATCAATCACATCCGCGGACATCCATACCTTAAAGAGATCGCTATAATTGGGACGGTAACCAAACCATCTAGCCATTTGCAGCAACGTATCGTACATTTGCGAATTGCGATAGAAATAGCTTGTACACAGGCCTTCTAATGTCAACCCCCGAGACAAACTGTTGCCCCCCACGGCAATTACTCGCAGCCCATTTTCCTCATGAGCATCATAATTCAGGCTTGCAGCCCCTGTTTTCTGGTTGACTGCTCGAACTTCAATCGGTGAAATGGCTTTATGCAAATATTCCATTTGCAGAGTCCGCCAAGAAACCCCTGCGATATCCTCCAAACGATGCTTGTCCCAGATTTGCTTCAACACATTCAGTGAATGTATCTGAAGAGCCTGCTCTTCATCCCATGCAGCATAATTACGAACATCCGACTTGACCTGTTCCAGCCATACTATTATGTTTTCACGTATTTTTACTTGAACATCTGTAAATCGACTTACGTTTATGAGCATAGAACGATGATCTTTAATATCGCCTCGAATATCCCGCACAGCATTTGTCAGCAGAAAATAGCCCATCGCTTCGAACAAGCTTGGAGGCAGATCATCAACTGGTAGGTCTTTCTTATGCTTGAATGGGAAGAAGCACTCGATCTCTTCGGAATCTATTTTCATGATGCTTTTATCATATTTCGCTTCTTCTCCGAACATGGCATTGGCTCCAATATAGTTCGTTGGAGGCGACAATACATAAATGAAATCTCTTGGGAAAAGATCATCGCCTACCATATCATCCTCTGTTTCTGGATTGATAAAGATGTTGGCGAATGGAGTCGCTGTAATGCCCAGATAAGTCGCTTGATAGAATCTATTTAGAATTGATCGGATAGCTGCATTAATAGCTGTCGGATCTTCCTCCTCCTTTCTTGTGTTTACAGATGCATTATCAGCTTCATCATCAATGAGCAAGAGCGGTAAATCGATTTTTCCAGAGTTATCCGCATTATTGGAACAGAGCCAGCTTTCGAGGTTTCTCAGTACAGATTTATTCTTTTTTACAACGAACAGCGCAGGTTCTTTAATGTTTTTCAAAGTCAGATCATTGCTGTTCAATATACTCGTGTTGAAGTCATACAGCACAGAAGTGAACGCAGAAATACGTTTTGTCGAGTCAATCTTCCCTACCCCATCAAATACATTTTTAACTTCCTGCTTTCCCTTCAATCGCAGTAGATCCTTGCTTAATCTTCCTGCGAACTCCTTATCTAAACGCTTCTGTGTCTGCATACGCAGATTTTCCATAGTCCCTGCCAGAACGATAATAACTTTATATCCTGTATCCGCTGCCTTATTGCAGATTGCGGTGTAGTTGACGGTCTTTCCAGATTGAACATCGCCTAGAATCAACCCTCTTCTTTGCCACTGCTTGCTGCTTTGCGGATCGCCAAACAAGTCCACAATATCATTGGATACTGTCTCCAGATTGGCAGTTACGCGAGTGTTCCAGCCCTTCACATCTTCCAAATAACGTTTGAAACGATTCCAATAATAGAAATCAATTTCCGCTCTGCGTCCAGGCAGCCATGACTGATGATCGCTGTTCTTATTCGAGATATAAACACCAACATCCATAGTAATTACCAAGGCAGCCTTAAGGTTTTTTACGACTTGAGCAAACTCCTCATCTGGTATTGGGAAAGCCGCTCTCAATGCATTGGCCTCGGCAATAAATTCATCTTCGCTCGGAGGAGCATCAGGATACTTTGTATTGACTGCAACAGAAATAAATCTTTCGAGCATTTGCGCTGCTTGACTCAACATCCTATTCCGCCTCCTAAATTAGATCCCTCAGCAATTCGGGCTGTTGATTGAATGGTTCTGTACTTGCTAGTCTCTTTAGCATCATTTCTCTTTCCTTCACATCTCTACAACCAGCTAGCAGCTGTTCCAACAAGTTCGACAGATCCGACTGGGAGACTTCATTCTCGTTTACAATACGCTCATCATTAGTCAGATCAATATAAAGCTGATTAAGAGGCAAGCTTCTTTCAATTTGCTGCAGCAGTTTCTCTACTAATTGTTTGTTTGCAGCATTTGAACTTACTGCTTCTACCAACGGATGGTCACGGTTTATTTCATAGAATATTCCGCCTTGACGAGCTTTCACTCGATTCCAAATGTGTATTTTTGATTCATCCGTTTCCTTCTTCCCCCTAAAGACCCATGTTCTTTTGCTGCTTTCAGATATTTTTCCGATAATGCCAGCCAAATTCCTACGCACTGCTTCGGGTGGAACTGCAATCGATTTTTTTATATCAAGTGTCCAAAGATAGTCTAATGAGTTTGGAATATCTACACGAACCCGAGCTAGCTTTGAGAGGTCTCCTTGCCGCATTAATCGAAACCAGGTTCCCCACACCAGCAATCGTTTATTGCGGTAGACATAAAAGCCTTGCAGCTTTCTTAGACCGTCTTTTCCCCCAAGCATGCTGATATCGGATTCTGACAACTGAGAAATATGCGGCAACGTATATGGTCTAACCATAACCTTGTGACCTTCAATTGAAATGCTCTCATCAGCCATTACCTGAGTGCTTTTACTCGATAAAAAAGGATCGATCGGTTCAAGCTTCACATTATTCATGAAAATCTCAATCTTCTTTATCCCTTGCTCTCCAGCAAGATATCGATGAAACACCAAGGAGAGGTGCTCCCGAACGAGATCCATATATTTGCCCATTGTCTGATCGAAGTTGGCATCCCCCAGACTCAAGCGATCCAATGCTTGCCACACAACCAACGTTCCTGTGACCTTCTCTTTCAGCTGATCAATATGCGGAATATCCGCCACATCATCTGAGTCGAGAAGCTTTAACGACCAGTCGTTCGTTGATTCAATAAAATCCAAGTCCCATTGTGCACCAACAATTGCATCATTTTTTTTGCTTATTACTGTAAGCCTTCTGCATTGGGACATAGAGGCAGTCTTCAACCCCAAACCAAATCTCCCCAGATCACCGCTTGCCCTGGTATCGAGTGGATTTTTGCTCCCATACCGCATTGCATTCTTTATTTCATCCTCATTCATGCCTGATCCATTATCCATTATTGCAACATAGGGATTTCCGATTGGGAAAAACATAATGTGTACCTCTGTTGCATGCGCTGTAACGCTGTTATCTATAATATCCGCCACAGCGGTTTCTATTGAATAACCGATTGCTCGGGTAGCCTCCATTAACACTGGCGCATTAGGCGGTAATGAAACAACCTCCACAGATGACACTTCCTCTCTTGAAAAAGTAATCCTATTTTACTATTGCATATTCGACAACAGTCACCCTTTACCCTTCCAAGAACTACGCTGTTCTTTCAATATCCCAATGCCTGCCTAAATTTCGGATATCCAGATGCTGATGCAGATTGAAGCGGCCGTATAGGAGCTAAAAATTATATAAAATTTCTCGAGGGTACTGGTGCTTGATCGAGACTTTTCTGCGCCGTTGGGAGCCCCACCCCCTTCAATAGTTAGACCTGTGTTTGCCTGAGTATTTGGGTAGATGCAGGTCTGTTTTTGTTTGCGGCGTTATGACAGCGAAAATTGGGCAAGTGAGAAGATGCTCAACTATGGGAGAGAGGAGGAATCTGCATTGAATGATGCTCTTGCGGCTTTGTGAGTGGAGCTTACTGAGTTGCTTGTATGGTAGCGTGTATTGCGTTCAGTCAATCAGCAAAAACCGCGCTATGAAACCGCTTTGCAGCTCAATCTGGAAGTCAGTGGACATTGGATCAACTAATGTCAGCACACCATCACGAAAGGAGAACCAAGACATGCTTTCACATCAACAATCAATTTCTGACGACATGAAGTCCCTGTTGAAGCAATTAATTATCAACGGGAGCACTCGAATTGCTGAAACTGTTCTCTTTGTGTATTTCCAGCGCAATTGGAAGATCGACGACAATCTGGCTGCTCATTATGTTGTTCGATACTTTCAGAAGTATTTTCCGAAGCAGCTAGCCAAGCATCAGCAGAGCCGCGCTAAGACGGAATAGAGATCATTGCATTCACGTGAGGGGGTGAGAACGATGTACAAGTTGGAGAACTTGCTGGAGCTAAAACAACGGCTTCTAGCAGTTGGACAGAAAATGAATCCTACAGCTGATCTTCAATCATCCGACGGAAGGAAATACATTCGCTGTCTATGCAAAAGAGTGCTCTTGGAGCAGGCAATCGAGGCAGAAAAAAAGGTGGCCCATTGAGAGCACACCAGAGAATTAATCTGATTGTAGTCTAACCGAATCTGTACTGATCTTCAACCAGGAGAGGCCATTACGGTCTCTCCTTTTCACATTCTATTAGTCGATGGAGGAATCAATTTGAACCCAACTTATAATATGTCATCTCTGAAACATCTGCTTGCCGATACGCTTTGTGAAAAGTTGACCAGCTACCTTATCGAAGAAATCTTCACCCGCTTTCCATCCAACGCTGAACTGCTGGATGCTACAGAGCAGGAGCTGATCGCCATTAAAGGCGTAGGCAAAGTTAAAGCAAGACAAATTATCTCTGCTTTAAAACTGGCGCGCTTGCTGGCAGCTCCGACGGAGACCCCTAATAAATTGAGTTGTCCTCAGGATGTTTGGCGGTACGTCTCGCCAGAACTTTGCTATCTGCATAAGGAACATTTTGTCTGTCTATTTCTTAATACCAAGAATCACGTCATTACAAAAGAGACAATCTCTATTGGTTCGTTATCGGCGGCTATTGTACATCCAAGGGAAGTATTCAGATCGGCTATAAAACGTGCGGCAGCATCAATCATTTGTGTTCATAACCATCCTTCAGGAGATCCGACTCCATCTCAGGAAGATATTCAATTAACAAAACGTTTGGTTGAAGCAGGCAATATTGTTGGTATCGAAGTACTCGATCACATGATTGTCGGTCATGAAAAGTTCTACAGCCTAAAGGAGCACGGCAACATGTAGTCGACGTTCCGATCCTTCTGCGCCGCCCTCTTGACCTGGAGCCTCTAGCATCATGTTTACAGGGCTTCGGGGCGATCCCCCAAATCAGGAATTGCCCTGGCACGAAGCTTAACATGATGCCCTCTCCAAATAAAGAGGGCTTTAGAGGTCATTCCCTGCAAGTTTTAAAAACATAATGAAAGGAAATGAACCATCATGACGAAATTGTTATATCCGTCAGACCATGAAGAAATCGTGCTGGTTTCCTGCAAAGAGGTTTCTTCGAATCAAATTGACATATCGGATGCCGACAACCGTTATCAACTGTTATTAATCGATGGCGGATATGATCGTTATGAGCAGCGGCATCTTGAATGGTTCCGATTGATTGAAAAAGTTTGCGGTTGGTCTGTTTATGTTTTTGAAGTCGACGCTGAACTTGAATCGAATATTCTAATCGACCAAACCAAACGCAGGATATTTATTAATAGACGGCTGCTCAAACGTCGATTTAAAGCGCTGATGCAGATATTGAACAGATTAATCAACTTCCTTAATTACATCCAAGAGAAAACTTATGAATGTTTATTCAAACGTCAATGAGAATGAACTTCAAATGAAGAAGCCAAGGGAATCAATCTTTACCTTGGCTTCTTCGGCACATCAAATAATGCTGCGCTCAAAATGCTCTTCGTAACACCGTGACAGAGTGGACTTCAAAAAAACGTAGATGCTGCTGTCCATTTCTAAATCATCTGGAAGCTCTACATCATAATCGTCGCCGCACTTCACCAATCGTATGTGTGATACGGTCAATTCAAACGGGGAGATGTGAATGATGCCGTCACTATCCTCATATTTGCTGATCAAAACTTTGACATCGGCAAACAATACTGTTCCTCCCATATCTACATACGGCGCAGAAAACTTCAAAATGCGGCATTGCATGTCCTCGGGAGCAAAGCGGATTGAAGCTACCTGATCTTGTTCGTACAGAGTCAAACTCTCATTTCTCATCGTTTACAGTCCTATCAATAAAGTAGCTAAGCAAAATGAAAATGCTTGGCCCTCACTATCCGACTTGGACCAGAGGGATGACGGTCAAAGCATCAAGTCGGTGTTGGTTGTAAATATGCCTTATTTCGCCCTCTTGCTCCCTGTTCCACATTGAAAACAAATTATGCATTGTGAAAAATGCTTGTACTACAAGGATTTCGCTCTTCCATTGAATTTAAGAGATATCATGAACAATCAGCCAGCTTCGTCCCGCTTACCCGTCTGTTCAATATACCTTTGAATCGGAAGCTTTGTAACACTAAGAGGGAGATCTTTGATGGTTTCGGTAAAAATTGACTACTTTCTTGTGAATGCTTCTCCCTCTGTGTTCCGTCCCCTTAATTAAATGAAAGCCATCTCAGCAACTGATTTGTATACTCATTGCTCATCGATACCGCCAGATTAAGAGCCGATAATTGAGAAAGGATTTTCTTCCTCTGGTACGGGGACAATGACTTCATCGTTTGACCGATGTAGGGCTTCCGCACCTTGTTCTTGAACTGATCGAGAAGTTCGTCAATGAAATCCTCTGTTGCTGAGATAAGGTAAACTTCTTTAAACCAATTCTTAAGCAACAATTGCTGATGAAAGTCATCAAAAGCAATCTCGGAGCCTTTTTCGTACTTATGACGCAATTCAATTCTCGTCAGAAGCGAATCTGACTTCATGTGCTTGGCTTTATCGTAAACAACCAACTGCTGCTTGCTCTCTCTGCTGCCCAGATACAGAGTCTGGTCCTTGAACCTCTCATAGTCAGGTTTCTTCCGATAGGTTGGCCACCAAATAGAGCGGATACACTCTAGGGTATCAAGTCCAGCAACATCTATTTTAGGATGAATCACCTTCATCCAGACGTCTGTTGTTCTGCCTACAATGAAGACGAGCCAATCGATTACCTGCTGCAAAGTCAGCCCGCCTTGAGATGGGTTGATGACGATCTTTATTATGTGCATATTGCGATGCTTTGGATTTACAAAGACGCGAACGCATCCAAAACTGTAGCTTTTCATGTAGTGTTGATTGGGTTGAAGATAATGATAATTCACTCTTGCGAATAGAGCGGCGAGAATTAGAAAATCTGCTGTCAATGGCTTGTCGGTTACAAAATGGATTCCATCAAACGGGCTGCTCTGATACGGTGTTTTCCTTTCAAAAAGATTGTGGTACTGCTGAAATCCATGGATATTCTGTTTTACGCTGCTTATCCATGCCTTTGAGATAGCAACAGACATATGTGGCTCCTTTCTTGCACAGGAGCTTAAATTTACCTTGCGGCAGTAGCTCCCCCTAAGTTCAAAATGATTTCAGTTACATTCTTCTCGCGACATCAAAGGGGGGCGGGTGATGTCACAAGATTAATTGCAAATTATTCACAACTTATCTGTGTACCCTGTTACATTTACACGTTAGCAGGCATAGTTATTGCAACTCGGATTCCTCGGATGAATTGTTAACATCGGCACTTACATTTTCAACAACCATTGCAATTTGTTTAAGGAACGCTTCCTTCTGTGCAATTGTATCCAGCGCTCCAACCGATGCTTGTTCCTGTTTTTTGTATTGAGCCTTTACATTCCACTCTTGCATGCAGTAGCCGCCTTATACAATTATAGTTGTTTACAAATATATTTGTGTTTATAATAAAGGTAACGATTCTGATTGTAAAGCAAATATTTAAGGAGAGATTGAAATGCCAAACAGACAAATCAATAAAGGTGAGTTTGAACAGCTCAAGTTGATGGAATTAGGTATGAGAATTCGATTTCTACGTGAGCAGATGGGTTGCCTTTACAGCAAACATGCATTTTCGACAACAGAACTTGCCAAACGCTTGGAGGTTACTCCTCAATCCTTAACATCCATTGAACGTGGAGAAACGCGAAACCCGTCATTCAAAGTCATCTGTCAATTAGCTAAAGTCTTCAATGTGCCGATTGATGCCTTTTCGGACGAATATTATGCTGAAGCACCGTCGCGCTTGTTTCATATCGGCTTCAAGGAGAAAGATGATACTTCGCCCGATTCCCGACATGGCATTAATTCCGATTCAGATGTTAGCGATTATTCAGATGAGCAGCAGTTCGGGATTGGTTTAATTGCATATCAAATCTTTACGAATAATGAAGTGCGAGTCGTCATGAAAGAGGAGTCAAACAAGAACGTCGATACGATCGGCTTCGTTCAGCTTTTGGCTAGATTGAATTCGGAAATCCAAATGGCTAACGCCAGAAGTATTAGCAACAATCCGCAGTACCTTAGAGATAACACGAATGTCTATAATCGAATGCTTAATTTGCAAATGAACATCTTCAAGGAGCCCTCACGCTATCCGCGTGTCAGTAGGCAGGATTGGAATGCAATTCTGCAAAAAATGATGAGAAACTCTCAGGAGGAATTGGAGTAATGTCAAACAAAGCAGCCATTTACGCCCGTGTCAGTACGGAAGAACAAGCAACTCAGGGATACAGCATTCAAGCCCAGCTGGAGGAATTGCGCAATTATGCTAATTATCAGAAGTTGGACATTGTAAGTGAATATATAGACGAAGGAGCCAGCGGTAAAAGCATCTCTGGACGGCCTGAAATGAAGCGGCTGCTTAATGATGTTCAACGAGGCAAACTTGATTATGTCCTCTTCTACAAACTTGACCGCATATCTCGTGACCTGAAGGATGCGCTTGAAATCAGTGATACTCTTAGTCAGCATAACGTAACGATGTATATTCATAATGAAAAAATCGATACAAGTACTCCTTCTGGAAAAATGCACTTTCAAATCATGGGTTCCTTTGCTGAGTTTGAGCGCAATACTATTGTGGATCGTGTGAAGATGGGGATGACGCAACGAGCGAAAGAGGGGAACTTCAATGGAGGGCAATGCTTGGGCTACGATTGCATAGAAAAATCCCTTATCGTAAATGAAGAAGAAGCCGCTATTGTGCGAGAAATTTTCGATCTATCGGATCAAGGATTAGGCTATAAAGCAGTTGTCAACCGCGTAAACTCAAAGGGATACTTAACAAAGCGAGGTATTCAATTTCAAGTCAATGGTGTCAAAACGATTCTGGACAACCCTATGTATATCGGCAAAATTCGGTTTAACCAAGTTGAAGGCTGGAGCGAAAAAGGGAGAAAAGGAAAGAACGCTGATCCATTGTTAGTTGAGGGCAAGCATCAGCCAATCATTAATCTTGAGCTATGGGAACGTGTCCAAGAACAACGGAAGAAACGCTCCTACAAGCCCTCAAAATCTAACTCGCCATTTATCTTGAATGGCATTATTAAATGCCCGAAATGCGGAGGTGGTATGGTGGCTGGTCGCTCAAAAGGCGGGAGCGGCAAATACTATCGTAATTATGTCTGCGGTCAGCACCACAACAAAGGTAAAGACGCTTGCAGTGCTCATAGCATCAACGCAGACAAGGCAGAGCAGAAGTATTCAAGCGGCTAACCAATATTATTTCCAGTCCAGCTGCACTGAAGAGAATCATTGAAGAGATTAATCAGCAACGCTTAACTGCAACTGAACCGCTATTGGAGCAACAAAAGCAATTAAAGAACAAGCTTCAACAGGTGTCCAAGAAGTTGAACAATCTTTTAGATGCGCTGGCAGATGGGAACATTGGCAAATCAATTATCGCTCCTAAGATTAAAGAGCTTGAAGATCAGCAACCTGTATTAGAGCAGCAGCAACAGAAGCTCAGCACCGATCTAACTGAGGCAGATACCAAACCGATTGATCATCAAGCAGTACACACGCTGCTTTCTGACTTCCAAGCAACGCTGAACAAAGTCGATGCGGAACGCCGCAAAGCCCTACTTCGAATGATCGTGAAAGAGATCACCATCAGCAAGGAAGCGCCGCGCCGTGTTGGACGCCATATCGAGAAGATCGTACTGCACTTCGATTTCACCCTAGAGGAAATGACCGATAGCTTTGAGCTCGTTAAAGAGCTATATCCGAACGTGCTGAAAGACATCGAACCGTGGAAAACCACTAAAGGTAAATACGAAAGCATGACGAGGGACTACTTAGAGTCCCTTTTTAGTTTACCTTTACTTATGATACGGTTCCCCCCGATTAATCTTAAACGCCCTGTAGATCTGTTCCAGCAGAAGAACCCGCATCATCTGATGCGGATACGTCATGCGACCGAACGACAGCTTCTTGTCGGCGCGCTTAAGCACCGCCGGCGACAGGCCGAGCGAGCCGCCGATTATAAAGCTGACGGAGCCGCCGCCGTAGACGGCTTGCTTGTCTAGATGCGAAGCGAGCTGCTCACTCGACCAGGTCTCGCCGTCTATGGCAAGCGCGACGACGTGCGCGCCGTCCTTCAGCGCGGCCAGGATGCGCTCGCCCTCGCGGACGCGCACCTGCTCCTCCTCCGCCGGACTCATCGAGTCCGGCGTTTTCTCGTCCGGCAGCTCGCGGATGTCCAGCTTGGCGTAAGCGCCAAGCCTTTTCGCATATTCCGCCACTCCGTCCCACCAATACTTCTCCTTCAGCTTCCCTACGCATACGATCTGAATCTGCATGTACCCTTTTCCCTCCGCGCCTGATATCCGTTACCTTCAGCTTATCCTATTCCGGGCAACGGACGCAAAGAGGAGTCAAGAAGCCATCTCTTCGGCAACTTCCCTTCCCCGAAGCGAAGCGAGGTTCTGCTTGCTAAATCCCTTCGCGATCAGCCAGACCGCCAAGCTCATCTCATACACGCCGACGGGCAGAGCCAGGAACCCTTTGACCGCTGAGACTGGCTCGATAGCGCCAAACATCTCCAGCAGGCCCGCAATGAACACGAGAACGGCAGTAACTATGCCAAACAGGGCTAAAGGTCTCGGAACCAGCCTCGTTCTAAACAGTAGATAGCTATACAAGGCCGTATTGACTCCCAGCATGAAGTTAGGGCCGAGCATCGAAGTCCATCGATGGAACCCCTGCAGCAGATAGCCGATCCCGAGAAGATTCTCTTGATCGGTCAGGTCGTTTGCCTCATAGTGAATACTAAGCTGCAATAATCCCAATATGCTTACCGCGCCAATGGCAATGAACACGGCTTCCATGAATCGGAAGCATAGATAACCGAGAGCCAGATGCTCGTTCCAGCGACGAAGATAAGGAAACAGCATCACCGCGGTGCCCACCGCCGATAGAACGAGGAAGAGGTCGTTTAAGACACCGATCAACACCTTCGTTTTCCAACCATTCATCACGGACAGATACCAGTTATCGGACAATACGGGATCATAACAGAGCACGGCAATGACTGAAGTGACTGCAGCCACGATATAGAAAATGCCGATGATGATTCCATTCCTTCTGTCTTGCGTCATTCTTCTTACCTCCTTATTGGATTGGGGATTGAGATTCCTATGGATCACTATGAGATTGTCGAGAGTTCGTTGACCCACATTGAGAGTCGGCTAGACCAGCCCTTATCGGTAGAGTCCGTGGCGAATGCCTTCAACATGTCCAAATTCTACTTCCATCGGCTGTTCTCGGCCATGATGGGCTGCTCATTGAACCAATACATCCTGTCCCGCAGGCTGAATGCTTCTCTGTCCCTCATTCAAGAAGGCCGAATGCCGCTCACCGATATTGCTTACCGGCTTAACTTCGGGACTCCGTCCTCGTTCACCCGAGCGTTCAATCGCCAATACGGCGTCGCTCCGAGCTCGCTTAGGGGACCGAACCCGAGCATCCTGCCCAGTCCCATTCCTTCGGTCGTGAGAAGGCCCATCAAGAACATCAACGGAGACGTGGTCGCTGATTTTACCCTGACGGAATTCGAGTCGATTCGGCTTAGCGGCATCGTCTTCGAGGTGGATCTGGCGGAGGATTACGAGACGACGATTCGCTCCCATTCCCGAATGCTGCTGCAGGAAGTGGACTCCTCCGTCCAAGGCCCTTGTTACGTCGTCTATTCGAATTGCCAGCCTGACTCCACCCGCTTCCGGGTTCTGTTCGGGATCCCGCAAGAGATTCGGATTGAGAAGCCGTTTTATTTTACCGTTGATGTGCCGCAGCTCTTCTGCGCTAAGTTCAACTATTCCGGCGACCTCCTAGCTATAGGCGATGTTCTAAAGACCGATTACGCGCGTTTTCTCAAAATCTCCAGGCAGGAGACGGACGACTCCCATATCGAGCTGATTCAATGCTTCGACGACGTCCGCCGTCTCGAATCGTCCTATCACATCTTCGCCCCGATCCGAAGACTGCCCATCGACTCCGATGAGGAATAGCGCTATTCCATAAGGATCGGATGAATACAAGTTACCACAATGCTAATCGTCCTACTTTCCAAATCTTGCTGTAATGGCAAAAGCAAAGGCCACCCCCGGAGGGATGGCCTTCTTCGTCCTATTCGGACAAACCGTATATTTGAACAGAACGAGACCGTTCAACAGGCGGCTCGTCATCGTAACGAACCGGCATTCCCCGACTCTTCATGCCTGCCTCAACTCATCTGCAGATTTGCCATGCGTTTCCACAATTCAATCGAATTCCCTCGAAAAAGGAAAATATATTGTAAATTATTGTATCGGCTTGTCGATTTTGATATCATTTATTATACCTTTCATTTCCTTTCATAAAAAATAGATAGGAGAATCCATGTTGAAAAAAATCGGGGTCTTATTCATTCTTGCAACTCTTCTGCTGACGGCCTGCCAGAACGGCAACAAGGCCGACGACACTAGCGCCGCGCCCGCTGGCAGCTCGGCTTCGGCCCAACCGGTCGCCGCGAATGGCTCTACCGTTCTCGATCTGAAGAAGAAGTACGGATCGGAGAAGGCGAAGGCGATCATGCCGATGTACAACGTGCCTTACGACAAAGTCTTCAAGTTCAAGTTCAACTCCAAGCTGAGCGATCTATCGCCGAGCGACATCATCTCCGTCCATACCGACATCAAAGCGCTGGAAGCCAGCAAGATTCTGACTTCCGCCAGCTTCGACGATTACCTCGCCGACCAGACGACGATCGAAGTCAAGCCGCTCGGCGGAGTCTTGGTGTCCTCCGATACCAAGAAAGGGCTGCAGACCGGATGGGGCAATGCGCCGATCTACTACATCCGCATCAACTATGACCTGGATGCCGCAACGCCGACCGAGCTGGACAAGCCCATTATTATCCCTTTCACCGTGAAGTCCGACCTGCCCGTTCCGACCGTCAAGAAGGAGATCTCCCCGGACGGAAGGCTTAAGTTGGTCTGGAACGAGGTTGAAGGCGCCAAGGAATATCGAATATATCAGAGCGCCCGCTACACGTTATTGGAGACAACGAACAAGCCGCTCTTAGGAGCGGAAGAAGGATACGCCGGCCATTTCCCGTTGCTGCAAGCCACGGTAACCGAGACGAACTTCGACGACTTCATGGATGGCGCGGAAGGCTCTCTTACCGTCGTCAAGAGCGACGATCCCTCTCTGTACGACCTGGTCTCCCAACAGAACGCGACGGTCAATGGCGAATATTACGTAACGGCCGTGGGAGCGGACGGCAAGGAGTCCAACTTCAGCGCCGCCCTGAGCACGACTAAGCTGTCCAAGAGCCTGCCTCTTGAGTTGGAGAACGACAGCAGAATCTCGCTCAGCACTTTCCCGTCGGTTGCCGATCTGCCGAAGACCGTCAAGGTGAAGTTCATTGACGGCTCCATCGCGGAGCGTGCCGTCGAATACCATACGGATGGCATCCAGGCTGCCGAGTCCGGCAGCACGGCGATCAACTATACCGTCAAGGGAACCGCTCTTCGCGGGTACCTCATGGTCGAGAAGGCGACCCAACAAGAGCTCGACGGCCTCGCGGCTTCCAGCGTAGCCGATCCTACCAACGGTTACGTAGAACCGTCGAACGATACCGACTATGTTCCGGCTCCCGATATTCCCACGATTATCGACGGACAGGCGGAGACTTCCTCGGGCGATTCATCCTCAAGCGGCAGCGACGACTTGGTGGACCGCCAGAAGTCCAACACGGAACAACAAGTCGAGTCCGGCGACCAGGAACCGATCGTGGTACCGACGACGCTTGCGGACATGAAGGTCGCCGCCGATTCGGCCGCCGAGGAATACTTGGCCCTGAGCATGATCGGCGGACAGGAAGAGATCTCCTTGAAGGCATTCCCGGAACTGCAGAATTTCGATACGCTGTCGGATACGCTGCTTAAGGTCTCCTATCAGAACCCGCTCGTTCTCGGTCTCAAGCAGTACAAGTACAACTACCGGACCTTGAAGCTGACGGTAAAGTACGATTACAGCAAGGAAGACATCGCCAAGAAGCAGCAGGAGATCATCGCGGAAGCCGGCAAGATCGTCACCGGCATCATCAAGCCGGACATGTCCGACGACGATAAGCGTCTCGCCATCTACGACTATCTTAACGACAATACGAAGTATGACGACGAAGCGCTCGAGAACGCGGAAGAGAACGACTTCAAGGAGATCGATCCGAAGTTCAACGACTCGTTCAATACCTATGGAATCATGGTTAACAAGGTCGGCGTCTGCGCCTCCTACGCCGCATCCTACAAGATGCTCAGCGATCTGGCGGGGCTGGATTCGATCGTCGTCACCGGCACGATGAACGGGGTGCCCCACGCCTGGAACAAGGTCAAGCTGAGCACCGGTTGGGTGAATGTGGATCCGACCAACAACGAGACCAACTCCGGGATCCCGTACCTGTTGTATAACTCGAGCGACATGACCGCCGCGGACGACGATTACGCGCTGGACAACGATTACTGGACCGATTCGGAGATCCCCCAATTCGCCAGCACCGACGACTCGCAGGATTACTATGTGAAGAACGGCTTGGAGGTTCAAACCGTGGCGGAGCTGACGGACAAGCTGTCCTCCAACCTGAAAGGCGGAACCTGGACAACCGTCGTGCGTTTCGTCGGAGTCAAGGACGAGAACGCCTTACGGGAAGGAGTCGGCACGACCATCGCTGAAGTGGCCCGCGACCGCTTGGAGAAGACCAAGATGGGATCGATCGGCACCTATGTGGTCATCATCAGCGAATAAATTCAGGCTTTACCCGCAAAGTAGCCCCCTTGCCAGCGCTCGAACGTTCCGCTATAATGGCTCCAATGATGAAGGAAGGGGATCGGTTCCATGAACGCGATCGCACTTGGACAACTTCATTACCATTACAAGCAGCGCTAGTACTCCTGATTCCATTCAGGGAGGGCTAGCGCATCTCGCGTTGGCCTCCCTGCGGCATAGAACGCGCAGGACCAAGAGGTCCTGCGCGTTTTTTATTTTCCAACCGGAAAGGAATGGGGAACATGCAGAATGTCAAAGGAACGTACGATTTCTTCGGAGACGAGCAGGAGCTGAGAACGGCCGTTCAGTCCACGCTTCGGGAGGTGTTCGAGCTCTACGGCTTCCGCGGAATGGACACGGCTATCCTGAACGAGCTTGAGCTGCTGACGGCGAAGTACGCGGGCGGGGACGAGATTCAGAAGGAGATCTACAAGCTTAGCGATCAAGGAGAGCGCCGTCTCGGCCTCCGCTACGACCTGACGATTCCGTTCTCCAAGGTGGTCGCGTGGAACCCCGGCATCGAGCTCCCCTTCCGGCGGTATGAATTCGGCAAGGTGTTCCGGGACGGGCCGGTGAAGCGCGGGCGGCTGCGCGAATTCCTGCAGTGCGACGTGGACGTGACGGGGGCTCCCGGTGAAGAGACCGAAGCCGAGCTGATGCTGCTGGCCGCCGAGGCTTTCAAGAGGCTGAATATTCCGATTACGATCAAGTGGAACAATCGGCTTTTCTTAGGAGAACTGCTGAACAGAATGGGCGTTCCGGACTCCGAGACCTCGTCGGTCATGCTGACGCTGGATAAGCTGGAGAAAATCGGGCCGGAAAACGTTCTAGGCGAGCTTGGCGAGAAGGGAATCGGTGGTTCGACGATCGAGGCGATCGGCCGGCTGCTCGGTGCTCGGGAGCGGCCGACGTTCGAGCAAGCCGCTGCTTCGTACGACCTGGAGACGAGCCTTGGGGCGCGGCAGGTCCGCTCTCTTCAGAATCTGCTCTCCCAGGTCGGTCTGAACGAGACGTGCGAATTCGATCTTTTCCTCTCGCGCGGGCTGTCGTTCTATACCGGAACGGTCTACGAGATCTTCGACGCCACCGGCAGCTTCTCGTCCAGCCTGGGAGGAGGCGGCCGCTACGACGCCATTATCGGCAAGCTCGCCGGACGGGAGGACCTCGACTATCCGACCGTCGGCCTCTCGTTCGGCATGGAGTCCATCATGGCTCATCTACGCGAAAGGGAATCCGCCCTCCAGCGTCAACCGGCGGCGCCTCTGGCAGCCGTCATCCCCATCGGGGTCTCCGCGACCGCCGATGCCCTGCGTACGGCAGCTCTCCTGCGGGCGGAAGGCATCCGCGCCAGCCTCGATACGAGCGGCCGGAAGCTGAAGCGTTCGCTGGGCTCGGCTTCGGCGGCAGGAGCGCGGTTCGCCATCCTCATCGGCGAGGAGGAGCGCGAGCAAGGGAAGGTACTGCTTAAGGACATGGCCAATCAAACCGAGCGGCTGGCGGACGTCGAAGAGGCGATTTATATCGTGTCGAAGTATATGTAAATGCTCGTGCTTCCTTTTGCTAACGAGCAAGCTCCCGAATCAACGCTGGCAGCCAGGCTTCAAGCGGCCCGAATGCGAACCCTGCCTCTTCCGCTTTGTTCGTATCCATATGCCAGTCGTCGGGTACCCCATATGGTGAATGCTGCTCCTGCGGGACATCCTCCAGGCTAACGATAGACGCCTTGCGATTCACGGCTTCTTCGATAAGGGCAACGATTCCGCCAGGAGAAATCACTCCTTTGGAGCAAGCATTTACCGGTCCCGTTAGCTTCGAAGATCCGAGCCAGAAGAGGAAGTCCGCGGCCTCGTCGGAGCTGATAAACGATACCGGCGCGTGGGGCTTCGGCATTCCGATCGGCAAGCCTTGCTGAACGAGCTCAATATGAAGAAGCAGTCGGCGGGTATAATCGTCATTGCCTAACACAACCGGGAAACGCACCGCCGCTGCCGGGAATGGAGCCTTCTGGAATATCACTGCTTCCACCAGCCGCTTGCCTTCCGCATAATCCGTATCCTTAGAATACTCGTCCGGAAGCGGATAGGAATATGGATCTACCTCCTCTTCCCTTTTGGCCGGACCGCCAAACGGATAAACACTGCGCGAGGAAGTAACAATATACCTTCCCGCTCTTCCTTCGAAGAGCCGAACGGCCGCTTCCGCCTGTTCAGCTGAATAGCAGATGTTATCGTATACCACATCATAGGTCTCGTTCCCAAGCGCTCGATGCAAGGCGTCCTCATCCTGGCGATCCACCGTCAACCGCCGCACCGCGTCTCCGAACTCATCGGGAGCCTGCCCCCTGGTTAAGACGGTGACATCCACTCCGCTCCGGATCAATCGCTTCACCAGCTTCTTGCCGAAGAACCTAGTCCCGCCGATCACTAATACTTTGCGCATTAGGAACTGCTCCTCTCTTCATTAAACTTCCTTTAATCGACACTTCGCCATCAACCTAGACCGCTCCTCCTGCCCATCAGCCTTTTTTCTAAGCAAACGTCTTGCGGTACCCATAATTATCCACTGAAACTCGCTCATACCGTCATTTCTAGCACCCTCCATAAAGCTGCACCATCCTCCCCGTTCTGACAGATGGAACAACCTGCCACGACATCTTCCTCCCCCTTCCAGAAGGTAGCGCTTACACACCTTGCCGGAACAAAAACCGCGGGAAAAGGTTCGTTTTTTGATTCGAAACACGGCTAAAATCCGAGAGATGATGTATAATAGGAAATTGAATTACAGAGACAGGAGATTGGAGGACAAGCCTGCTGGGAGCTGCCTGGTGTCGCGATGGCCGCTGGCGTGCAAGAATGCCAATTAGGAGAGACTAGGCTGACGAACAATTCCCGCAGACCGTGTCCCGATCGGGATTTGCGGCAAGACCATAGAAGCAATGATCTTAAAAACAGTGTAGGAGGCAATCAACAATGGCATTGGAATCCATGAAGGACATGCTGAACAAAGCACTCAAAGAAGGTTATGCGGTAGGTCAATTCAACATCAACAACCTGGAGTGGACGCAAGCGATTCTGGACGCCGCTCAAACCGAGCAATCCCCGGTTATCCTCGGCGTATCCGAAGGCGCGGCTAAGTACATGGGCGGCTTCAAGGTCGTTACCGCTATCGTTAAGGCTCTGATCGAAGAGTCCAAGATCACGGTTCCGGTTGCCATCCACCTCGACCACGGCTCCAGCTTCGATAAGTGCAAAGCGGCTATCGACGCAGGCTTCACTTCCGTCATGATCGACGCTTCCCACCATCCGTTCGAAGAGAACGTCGCTACGACGAAGCAAGTCGTTGAATACGCTCATGCTCGCGGCGTATCCGTCGAAGCCGAGCTCGGCACGGTTGGCGGCCAAGAAGACGACGTTATCGCGGACGGCGTTATCTACGCGGATCCGAAGGAATGCCTCGAGCTCGTTGAGCGCACGGGCATCGACTGCCTTGCTCCGGCTCTGGGCTCCGTACACGGTCCTTACAAGGGCGAACCGAAGCTGGGCTTCAAGGAGATGGAAGAAATCTGCAAGACGATCAACCTTCCGCTCGTTCTGCACGGCGGCACGGGCATCCCGACCGAGCAAATCAAGAAGTCGGTTTCGCTCGGAACGGCTAAGATCAACGTGAACACCGAGAACCAAATCGAATTCACCAAGGCTGTTCGCGAGGTTCTCGCAGGCAACGCCACCGTTTACGATCCGCGCAAGTTCATCGGTCCTGGCCGCGAAGCCATCAAGCAAACGGTTATCGGCAAGATCCGCGAATTCGGCTCCAACGGCAAGGCTTAATTTTCCTCGCCCGAGCTTCAAGCGCCCGAAGTCCTTTTCCAAGGATTTCGGGCTTTTTTTGTGAAAGTGGTTGGGAAACCCCTGCAATTTTTGTTACAATGAGTGAAAATCGCACGAACAAGGGGATCGTTATGGACTACATCAGCACTAGGGGCCAGGTGGAAGCGATCGGCTTCATCGACTCCGTCCTTATGGGACTGGCCGACGATGGCGGCTTGCTCGTTCCAAAGCATATCCCGCAGCTGTCGGCCGACACGCTAGCGCAGTGGCGGAAGCTCTCCTACCCGGAGCTTGCGCTGGAAGTATTCTCTCTATTCACGAGCGGGGAGATCCCGCGCGAGGACCTGAAGAAGCTTGTCGATGACAGCTACGGAACGTTCCGTCACGAGGAAGTCACTCCGGTTCTCCGCGTGAACAACAACCTGCACATTCTGGAGCTGTTCCACGGACCGACCTTCGCCTTCAAGGACGTTGCCCTGCAGTTCCTGGGCAATCTGTATTCCTATATCTCGCGGAAAACGAATTCGATCATCCATATCCTCGGGGCGACATCCGGAGACACGGGGGCTTCGGCGATCGAGGGCGTGCGCGGCAAGGAAGGCATTCGGATCGCCATCCTTCATCCTCACGGCAAGGTGAGCAAGGTGCAGGAGCTGCAGATGACGACCGTGGACGACGCCAATGTGCTGAATCTGTCCGTCGACGGCAACTTCGACGACTGCCAGCGCATCATCAAGGAGCTGTTCGCCGACGTCAAGTTCAAGCAGGAGTACCACCTGCGCGCGATCAACTCCATCAACATCGCCCGCGTTCTGGCGCAGACCGTGTACTACTTCTACGCCGCCTTCCAGCTGGCGAAGCAAGGGCACGCCGGCCCGGTCAACTTCAGCGTGCCGACCGGCAACTTCGGCGACATCTTCGCCGGGTATCTCGCTAAGCGAATGGGCCTGAACGTCGGCAAGCTGATCCTCGCGACGAACGAGAACAACATCCTGGAGCGCTTCGTGAACGAAGGCATCTATCAGCCGGGCGAGTTCCACATGACGTACAGCCCGTCGATGGACATTCAAGTCGCCAGCAACTTCGAGCGTTACCTGTATTACCTGTACGGCGAAGACGCCGCGACGACCGCCTCCTTGATGGATTCCTTCAAGAAGGAAGGCAAGATCGCCATCCCGGCGGAGAAGCTCGCTCAAGTGCAGAAGGACTTCGTCGCCTACGGCGTGCAGAACGACGAGAGCTTGGCTATCATCGGGAAGTATAACGACGATTACAGCTACCTGCTCGATCCGCACACCGCTTGCGGAGTCGCGGCTGCCGAGAAGTTCACGGAAGAGGACGAAGTGACCGTCGCCCTCTCGACCGCGCATCCGGCGAAGTTCAACGAAGCGATCGAGCTGATCGGGATCGAGCAGACGTTCCCGCCGCAGATCGAAGCGCTGTTCGACAAGCCGCAGCATCAGACGCGCGTCGGCGGAACGAATGGCGAAGTGAAGGCCGAGATTCTGAAGTTCTTTTAAGACAAAGCTAAACCTGCCGGGCCGCTTATCGCGGTCGGCAGGTTTTTTACGTGGAACGCGCGACTCCCTACTCTAACATCAACTCTAACTCCCGTCTTCCAACTAACCAACTAGCCAACTAGCCAACTAGCCAATTAAAAGCGATTCTGCACTTATTTCCCCCGTTTTTTGAACCGAGACAGCAAATAGGTGCATTTCTGCACCTATTGCCGTCGATTTGCTTACACACCCGCTTCACTAAGTGCACTTTCGTGCTTTATCAAACAGCGGCTTCTTCCGTTAGATGGACGATCAGCCCCTTCAACAGAAGCCCGCCATTGGAAGCAGCCACCAGACTCTGCAGTGCTGCTTATTCCTCTACCTTAACGACCATCTCCGCCCACTTCGTCGAGCCGGGCCCAGTCTCTGTATACGGGATATACTTCGGACTGATAATCGAGAGCAGATAGTACCCGGGACCATCGTTCGCGGCGATCGACCCGGCGAACTTGCCGTCTTTGATCGCGACCTCGACGGAGCCTGCCTTCACGTAAATTTGATGAGCGAGTCCCCGGCCGGACGGTTCGTACTTCTCGAGGGTCAGTGTCAGCTTATCGAAGGAGGGATTATCCCTCAACAGAGCGCCCGATACAGGGATCGCTTCGCCTGCTTTCGCCTCCACATAGCCGGACGTTGGTGCGGTTACGGACAAGTATTGCATCCCGTCATCCGTTAATCTTATCTCCGCGGGCTTCGCGTCATTAGGCTCCCGATAGACCGTGAAGTCATTGACCGCTCCGGAAGGAGAATACACCTGAAGCAGATTGACGCCGGGACGAACGCCGATCGTATACTCCATTCTCTTGTATACCCGGCCATCCATCGAGATGTTCTCTTCTTTCAGAAGGCCGGTGCCGCCGCCGCCGACTCCTGCGCCCATCGACACCATCACTTGCGGAGCGAACATCGTCGTTTCATACAGGAGAGAGAAGGTCGCCGTGTCCTGATCGGTCGTCCAGCTCGGCTGCTTGAGCTCGACGATCTTGTCGCTCCATCTCAACGTCGTCTGCCCTTGCGCGGTCGAAGCGGTCACTCCCATCTGCGATAGCGCTTGAATCGGGATGTAGACCCGGCCGCCCGACAGGAACGGCGCCGGAATCTTCGTATATCCGAGCGGTTCTCCGTTCAGCCACAGCTGATCCGATCCGACGCGGAACCCCAGCTCCGTGCTCCATTCCTTTACCTCCGGCTTCATCGCGATGAGGGCTTCCCGCTTCTTCGAATTCCAAGCGACGGACGCCGCGGCGCCGCTTAGCCAGAGGGTGCGGAGCGTAATATAGACCCTTCCGTTCTTAATGATTGGCTTGTCGGATTGTAAGGCTTTGCCGTCCAGCGTGGCTGTTGATCCCTTCAAATTGAGCGTTAATGTATGGTTAACCCGGTACATCTTCGCGATGTCTCCGCCAATTGCTCCCGATGCGGTATCCGGGGCATCCGCGGCTCCCGCCTCACCTCCAACAAGGCTAATGGATAGCAAGATTGCCAGGATCATACTCGCTAATGATTTTCTTCGCATGTTTATCCTCCTCCAATTAACGCTCAGGCCGGAGCCGCCGTGTCCACTAATTCGCTAACCATGTTCTCGGACAGCGTCCAGACCTCGTTTTTCTTCGGCTTCGGGGGATATATCAGCCCGCCAAGACTAGCGCCGTACTGCCGGTAATCGCTCACGATGAAGATGGCCAGCAGCTGTTCATCCGCTCTCCTCAACTCCAGCCGATAGAAAGGCCCGCCCGGCCCCGGTTCCTCAAAATGCGTTCGGGGCGCCCTCCTCATCCGGGTGCTCCATTCCGACAGCTGGCGCGTATCCGTAATCTCTCGAATGACCTCGGTGCCTTCCGAATTCAGAACGCGGATGACGGCCGCCCGATCCGGCCAGGGGAGCGCCTGTTTGCGAATTCGTTCGTCTTCATGCTCCCGAATCCATAAGAAGAAGAAAGCCATTCCAATCGCCGTAAGAATCGCCAACCCCAAGCAGATGTAACCCGCCGCCCGGGCGAATTTCTGATTCATCGAGTCGTTCCCCCTCCCCGCACGACGGCACCGGACAACTTCGTCTAGTGGTATTTTCCAATTAGACGGTTGCCGGTGCCGTAGGGTTGCCTTGTTATCGTCTATTTTCCCAAAATGATTTATAATTAAAGTAAATTCTAGTATTTGTATCCATTAGGAGAGTAGACTTATGCCCAAAGAATTCGAGAGAGCGGCGCTAGGAACCAAAGCGGAACGGATGGACCGTTGGATGCGAACCGTCGGCCGAAGGCCTTCCGCTTCCGATCTTATTCAGTTGATCGAGCTGATCTACGGCTTCGACATGGACACCCTCCCCGCCTCGCCGACGCAAGGGTCTGCCCGGGAAGTGATCGAAGGCTATCTGGAGGAATGTGATTCTTCAGGTTCAACAGGTTCATCAGGCTCTTCAGGCTCATCGGACTTATCGGGCTCTTCCATTTCCGGCAGAGAACTGCGGCAGAGATTAAACCTGGCTTTCGGTGTGAACCTGGACGCTCTGTCCGCCCTCGAAGGGGAGAGAATCTCTCTCTACTCGAAGAACCAGTGGATGCTCAGGGACGATACCGACCTGTTCATCGTGCACACCGGCAAGGGAGACGTCGACGTCCGAATCTATCCGACTCCTTACTTCTGGCTGCGGACGAAGGCCGAAGCCCTTCCCGACGACTTCATGCACGACATGCTCATCCTCGGCTACGATTTCGACGAAGGCACGAGCAGCCACTATTATTGCAGCCCCGGCGGCGAGGCCGTCCCCGATGAATTCAAGGGCAAGACCATCCATACGCTGCGACGGATGATCGCGCGTTCCTTCTCCGGCCTCTAGCTTCTACTTGCCGAAGGAGGACAGGAACTTCACCCGATCTCCCATCGGAGGAGCATTGTTGTCCTTAAGCGCGATCTCCAGCACGGCTGGACCCCCGGCGCCTAACAGATGATCGATCTCCTCCGAATGAAGATCGCCCAGCTCCGATACCCGGAAGCTCGGAATGCCCATGGCGGCGGCCATGGCGGAGATATCCACTTCCTCCTGCTCGAAGGAATAATGCGTTCGCTTGAACTGCAGATTATGCCCGTGGTACACCATGCCCAAGCGAGCATTGTTGACGACGACGAACAGGATCGGCAGCCCGTATTCCTTGGCGGTCAGGATCTCCATTCCGTGCATGAAGAAGCAGCCGTCGCCGGTGATGCAGGCGACCGGACGCTCGGGCTCCGCCAGCTTCGAGCCGATCGCCGAACCGATCCCGCTTCCCATCGCTCCGAAGTGAACGTTAATGCTGTAGGTGTCCGAGTCCTTCACCTTCATGTAATGGATGACATAAGACATGAACTCCCCGATATCGACCGTATATCGGGTATCCGAGGGCAGCCGGTCCTGCAGGGATCGCAGCACGTTCTGCGTATTGTAGTCCGACCGGGAAGCCCCCTCCCGAGCTTGCTTCTCGATTCTTTCCCCGGCTCTTCCCCCGATTGTCGCCCCCTTGGCTCCAAGCGCCCTGAGCTCCTCCATAAGCAGCAGCAGACTGAGGTTAATGTCCCCGAGAACGGGCAGATCGACCGGATACTTGCGTCCGAATACCGTAACGTCGAAGTCGAGCTGTACCGTATATCGCCCCTTCGTGAGGCTGGCGTTATAATTGTTCGTCGCCGTCTCGCCGAGGCTCGATCCCGCGATCAGGATCGCCTGTCCTTCGCCGTCGGCAATCAAGCTCGTGGCGGCTTCATGCCCGGCGAATCCGAACACGCCGACGAGCAGCGGATGATCCTCCGGAATATATCCCTTCGCTTGAGGAGTCGCGACGATCGGCCAATCAAGCAGCTCGGCCAGCTCCAGCAGAACATCCACGGAGCCCCGGATTCCTTGGCCCGCCAGGATATAGCCGTCCTTGCGCCGCCAAAGCTCCTTGGCCGCGTGCCGGATCGTCTCCAGGTCGGGAATGATCGGCTTGCGAGCCGGGAACGGCGGGAGCTCCGGCTGGCCGACCTCGGCATGCTGCACATCGATCGGAATCGCGATATGTACGGGGCCCGGCACGTCGGACAAGGCGATCTGGCACGCCTTCGCCAGCTCCGGAAGCAGGTCCTTGGCATCCTTCACGAGGACGCTGTACTTCGTGACCGGACGGAATACCGGAGAGGAATCGAGCTCCTGGGAAGCGTTCAGTCCCATCGTGCCGACGGGTACGCTTCCGGTTATGAACAGAACGGGCAGGTGCTCCCGCATCGCGTTGGCAGCCCCCGTGACCAGGTTCGTTGCCCCGGGTCCGCTGCAGCCGATGGCGACGCTAAGCCCCCCGGAATACTTCGCGTAAGCGGCAGCCATATAAGACGCGGCCCCTTCATGCTTGGCGACGACCGGAACGAGCTGCGGCATGTCGTAGAGCGCGTCGAAGAACGCGTTGACGGAGCCCGCCGGAATGCCGAAGAGATACCTGATGTCTCCCTTGTGAAGATAATCCAATACCATTTTCGCAGCCTTCATCTCATAACCCCTCTGCTTTTTTCTCCAAGCGTCTGTCCGAATGGAAATACTGATCGGCTATGTCATGCGCCTTCATCGGGCGGCTGAAGTAATAACCTTGCATCAGGTAGCAATTGCGGGCGGATAAGAAGTCGACGTGCTGCTTCGTCTCGACTCCTTCGGCGATGACGCTCAGCTTCAGGTTCTGGGCGAGAGCGATGATCGCATTGGTGATGGCGGCGTTGTCTCCGTCCTTCGTGATGTCTTGAAGGAAGGTCTTGTCGATCTTCAGGATATCGATCGGCAGGTTCTTGAGGTAGCCCAGCGACGAATACCCCGTTCCGAAATCGTCGACCGCGATGTTGATGCCGAGCCCCTTCAGCTCCTTCATCGTTCGGAGCGTCACTTCGGTGTTCTTGATGATCAGGTTCTCCGTCAGCTCCAGCTGCAGGTATTCGGGAGACAGCTCGGCCTCCTCCAGGACGGACTTCACGAGCGCGAACAGGTTATTCTGCTCGAACTGGCGCGCCGACAGATTCACCGACATCGAGATCAGCGGGAAGCCCCTGTCGTGCCATTCCCGAAGCTGACGGCAGGCCGTTCTCAGCACCCATTCTCCGATCGGCACGATCAGCGCCGTCTCTTCGGCCAGCGGGATGAACTGATCGGGCGGAATCATTCCCCGCTCCGGGTGCTTCCAGCGAAGCAGCGCTTCTACGCCGACGAGCCTTCCCGTCGCATAGTCCACCTGCGGCTGATAGTAGAGCTGCAGCTCCTGGCGGTCCAGAGCCTTGTACAGGTCGTTCTCCAGCTTCACGGTGTCGAACGTGCGGGTGTCTATTCCTTCCCGGTAGAAGTGATGGGTGTCGCCCGATACTTCCTTGGACTTGTACATCGCCGTGTCGGCATTCTTGATGAGGGCGTCGACCGAGCAGCCGTTATCGGGGAACAGGCTGATCCCGATGCTGGTCTTCATGTAGATCTCGTGCTCCATAAGCTGGAACGGCTTCGCGAAGGATTCCTTGACGAGCTGCACCGCATCCAGCACGTCTTCCTCGCAGGCAATGCCGGGGAGCAGAATCATGAACTCGTCCCCGCCCTCGCGGGATACCGTCGCTCCCTCCGGCACGCAGGCCGTCAGGCGTCTCGCCACTTCCCGAAGAAGAATGTCCCCGAAGCTGTGGCCGAGCGAATCGTTCACCAGCTTGAAACGGTCGAGGTCTAGATAGAGAAGCGCCAGCTTGCCGTCTCTCTGAACGGCCGACGCAATGGCTTCGTGAAGCCTGTCCTTTAGGAAAACGCGGTTGGGAAGGTCGGTCAGACTGTCGAAGTACGCGTGGTAACGGATTTTCTCCTCCATCTGCTTCCGCTGCGTGATGTCCTTGAAGGTGACGACCTCGCCGACGATCTCGCCTCTCTCGCGAATAGAAGAGATGACGAATTCCACGGGGAAGCTGGAGCCGTCCCTTCGGAAGAACTTCTCCGTCTGAGAGAATGCGTCCCAATGCCCCTTGTTTCCCGCCGGTGCGGCGCAAGGGGGCTGAGTCTCGGTTCCGCTGAAAATAAGGCAGGCGCTCTTGCCGATCAATTCCTTGCGGGAATCATAGCCGAGGATCGAGACGCCCGAGGGGTTGCAGAACGTGATGCGGCGATCCAGGTCGAGTCCGAAGATTCCTTCGCCCGCCGAATTGAGGATCAGCTCCTTCTCGCGGCTGAGGTGCTTCAGCTCGGCGACGACCTTCTCGAGTTCCCGGTTCTTCTCCGTAATCTCTGAGGTCCTCTCCCGAATGATGCTCTCTTGCTTCTCCAGGAACAGCAGGTTGGAGATCGCCGATGCCGTCGCGTCGACGATCGATTGGGCCAGCTCCATCTTCGACTCGGAGTAGCAGAGCTTATCTCCTTCCAAGCTGACGACCGGGATGACCCCCAGAACCTCCCCTCTCGACACCATCGGGAGCATCAGCATCCCCTTCATCCCGAAGCTGCGGCACAGCTCGTGGTTGGGGCGGGGATCCGCGTACACGTCGGGAATAAGGACCAGGCTTTTCGTCCGGATCACTTCCTGGAAGACGGCGTCGTTGCTCTCGTCTATCGTGAACTTGCTGTGCGCGCGCATCCAGTCCTCTTCCGTCCAGTCGCTGTCCTTGCTTAGCTTCGCGGGCTTAATCTTCGATTCCGTGATCGGGTCCATCAGGTGAACCCCGATGTTGGAGTTGCCCAGAACCTTGCTGATGTAGAAGAAGCAAGTATCCAGGCTCTCCTGCATCGTGGAGCTCATCGCCAGGTCGCTCGTGACGTCGAGCAGCAATTGCTTCTCGGAGATCAGATTCTCCTTGTACGCCAGATTCTTCGCGTTCTGGATCGCCACGGCGGCCATGTTCACGTAAGCCTCGACCGATTGGATCTCGGATTCGGTCAGGTTCATCGGCGTGCCGTAGTCGAACAGGAAGACCAAACCGTATAGTTCCTGCTCGTAGGAGATCGGGAGAGCCAGCAGGGACTTGATCTTGAAGCCTTCGACGGCTCGGGGGTCGGGCCGGCTGTCCTTCGACGTATCCGGAATGTAGATGGTCTTCTTGGTCTCGATGACTTCCTTGGCCAGCAGATCGTACCCGGTATCGATCACGTGCATGTCCAAGGTCCACCCGTTCAGCACCTCCGGCTTGCCCACATAGCCCCGGAAGGTTCCATCCTCCTGCGGAAGATAGATGCCCACCGAGTCGCATTGCACGATCTCTTCCGAGATCGCCGTCGTTACTTTGACAAGGACTTCCCGAAGCTCCAGGTTCATGTTGATCAGCTTGGTGAGATTCGCCAGACGGGAATACCTCATATGCTCACGAATCAGCATGATTTCGACCCCATTCTCCTTAATATGTTCCAAGCGGCAACACTCACCTCATCCTCTGCCCGCAACGTTCTCCGCGCAAAACTGGATTTCATTGACATTTCGTGGTAATGGACAATTATTCTACAAAAAATCGGCATCTCCTTTTTTCCGGAAAAGAATTTTTTTGGCGGTTTTTCCCGATGACGGAATGCTACAAGAGGCGACAGGATTCCTGTTAAAAAGCGCGTCAGATCGACATTCTTTGCTCTCGGATAGGTCTATTGGAGGGGGTGCAAAAAGAGCGGTTCCGCACGGCGTCAAACACCGTTCGGAACCGCTCTGTTGGGTAATCGAGTTTACACTTTTACGATACTTGGGGGTCCATCTTCCGGATGATTTCCTCTCCGGGAACCCCGATTCGCGGATGCCATCCGGACATCGAAGCCGTTATCGTTGGAGCAGCGCCTTGGCAAGCCGAGCCGCCGCTTTCAATCGGGAGCGCGGCCTGGACTGCTGAACGAAGCGGTAGTCGACCAATTCCACTCCCGCGTCCCTCAGCGCGTAGTTGAAGTCGTTATCCAGCGGGAGCCGGTACTCCCAGACCCGCTTCTCCCAAGAGCGGACCCGACCGGCCAGCTCTTCATCCTCCGCCGCCGGATGAATGTACGTCTCGCTGATCCCGTCCGGCAGGTCGTACAGCTTCGCGATCATCATCGCGCGGAACGACTCGTAGGTCTCTCCTTCTTCGAGATGATAGGAGTGGCTGAGCAGATAATCCGGCAAACCGACTCCGAGCAGGTCCGCCAGGGCAACGACTTGGGCAAGCGTCTTTCTCGTGCCCGGACCGTCGATCGACGCCATGAAGGCGTCCTTCTCATACAAGCCCCGGAACAGCCGGAAGGGCAGCTTGCGCTTCGAGCATTCCCATAGCGTTAGCGGCAGATAGCTTCGCCCGGTGGCCACGCCGTACAGGCTGCCCATGTGGTTGTCGACATGGGAGATCGCCAGCCCCGCCTGCTTGACCGCCTCGAATTGAGCCGCCATCTCCAAGCGAACGGCCTTCGGGTCGGCGCCGCGTTCGAATTCCTCCACGGTTCGATACATATGCCCGCTCTCGTCGTGCAAGGACGGGTTCCCCGTCAGGCTGCGCCAGCGAATGGCGTCATACTCGCTCGTGAACGTCAGATGCAGCCCGACGTTGGCATACCCCCGTTCCCGAACCCGTGCCGCCGCTTCCTCGAACGCAGGGGCTGGCGTCATGATCGTAGCCGACGAAACCTTGCGCTCCTCCAGCAGATGCAGGATCGCCTCGTTGGCTGCCGGGCTCTGGCCGAAGTCATCGCAATTCAGAATCAATTTTCTGGCCATCGAGGCTTCCTCCCGTTCCTGTCGCGTTCCGGTTCTTCGGCGGACGGATGCCGTCCAAATCCTTTACCAACATGGAGATGCCGAACGAGATGGCAAGCAGCAGCAGAGGCACGACGCTGACGAGCACGCGGAACGTCGTCTCCGGGTGCGGCCCGGGATCGTCTCCGCTGACGTAGCCGTAGATAAGGCCGACGATCCAGAACGCCAGCGCCGAGATGAGCCCGCTCGAGCGGGTAATGAAGCCGCCCACGGCGGTGTAGATGCCTTCCCGGCGACGGCCGGTCCGTTCGGCATCCAGGTCGATGATCCGGGAGGACAGCACGTTCGGAGTCACGAGGAAGCCGGCCATGCCGAAGCCGACGACGATTCCCGCCGCGACGCCGCCGCCCAAGCTCTGTCCGAACCAGAGAGGAATGGCCGACAGCCCATAGACGGCCAGCGCGAGACGCCAGCTGCGAAGGCCTCCGAGCTTGCGCACGATCAGGTACCAGACGGCAACGAGCGGAATGACCGCGATGAAGATAGAACCGAGAAGGATGGACACCTGGCTCTCGGGAATCCGAAGCGCGTACTTGGCGTAGAAGGGAATCATCGAACCCAGCAGGCCGTTGACGGTCTGGGCGAAGGAGTTGGCGATGTTGAACGTCCAGAACGGCTTGTTCTTCAGCGTCGCGCGGAAGGCTTCCTTCAGCGGCAGCGGCTTCTCCGCGCGGGCGTTCTCGTCTTCCCGCACCGAGAAGGCGAACCACAACATGAAGATAGCAAAGACGAAGGCGTATAGTATCGCCATAGGCCCGAAGCCGACGGCATCATAGAGGATGGGGGTTAGCGCGGTGGCTATGAGGATCGCGGCAATCTGGTAGCCCTGCTGGATCGCGGACGCTTTCGCCCGCAGGCGCTCTCCCCGGAACAGCTCGGGGAACAGCGCTCCGTAGTTGACCCACAGCAGCGTAGCCACCGCTTCGAACAGGATCAGCGCCGTCAGGAACCAGACGAATAGCCCGGTGTCGCCCATTCCCCGAGGGACGGCGAACACCAGGATGAAAGAGAGCATGAAGAACGGTACGGAAGCGATAATCCAAGGCCTGCGCCGGCCGAACCGGGTATTCGTCCGGTCGGACAGATAGCCGGCCATCGGATTGTTGACCGCGTCCCAGATCAGGTAGACGACCCGGGCAAGCGTGGCGAGGCCGACGCCCAGGCCAAGCTTCTCCACGTAATAATAGCTGTAAAACGAGCTGAATGCTTGGCTGGGAATCATCATGGCGAACATGCCTAAAGCATAAGCGGTCGGTGAATTCAGGAATTTCCTGCTCATCGATCGTCGCTCCTATCGGATTGGAGTGGCCTCGCGATTCCGTACGGTCTATCCTGCTTATTCTATTCTCTCTCGACCGTCAACTCTCCTGTTGAAGGATTGGAGAGCACGATCCGCGCGTCGTAGGATTCTCCCGACGCGTCCTTGAACTTCAGCTTGGACGTCTTGCCCTTCTCGATCAGGCTGCGAACCATGGCGTCGGTGAGCGTGCGGCCCTGATTCTCCTTCCAGATGACGAAGGAGCAACCGCTCTTGTAATGGCTGCAGCCGTATCCCTTGCGGCCCATGAAGATCTGTCCGCCGCAGCCCGGCCGCGGACAAGCGCCTACGACGACCGGAGCCCCGGGGGCGGCGGCCGTCGTCTCTTTGGAAGCGCGAGGCGCCTTGGCCGCCGCCGCGCTTCCACCGGGAGCGGCGGCGCGCTTGCCTCCGGAGGAAGAGGCTTGGCGCGAGCCGCTCTTCTTCGCCCCGCCCGCCGGCTTGTCCGGCTGGGCGAAGGCGGCTTTGACGGCGGGGCGCTGCACCCGCACCTTGTCGATGATCTGCACCGTGAACCGCTTCACGTTGTTCATGAACTGCTCGGCCGACGCCTGCCCGCGGGCGATCTCGTTCAGGCGCTGCTCCCAGCGCCCCGTCATCTCGGGCGAGGTGAGCAGCTCGACGCCCGCTCCGCGGATGAGCTCCACCGCGGTGCGCCCCTTCGGCGTAATGACGATCTTCTTGCCCTGCATGTCGATGTACCCGACATTCTTCAGCCGTTCGATCGTCGCCGCGCGCGTCGCCGGAGTGCCGAGGCCGCTGTCCTTCATCGCGTCCCGCAGCTCATCGTCCTCGATCTGCTTGCCCGCGCTCTCCATCGCCTTCAGCAGCGTGCCCTCGGTATACGCCTTCGGCGGCTGCGTCTCCTTCGCCTTCACCTCGGCCCGCTCGCACTGTACCGGCTCCGAAGCGTTCAGCTCGAAGACGCCGTCCGTCTCCTCCTCTTCGTCCTCCTGCTCCTGCGAATCGGCGTTCCCCTTGCGTCCGCCCTTCTTGCCGGAGCCGGACCCGGAACCCGAACCTTCGGAAGAGTCGCCGCTATAAATCACCTTCCAGCCGAGCGAGAGCAGCTGCTTGATCGTTGTCTTGAAGCGCTCTTCCTCTACCAAGGTCATCACCGTATGCACCTTGTACTCCGCCGCCGGATAGAAGTGCGCGAGGAAGCGCCGGACGATCAGATCGTAGATCTTTTTCTCGTCCGGGCTTAGCGCCCCCGCTCTCTTCAGCGTCGGCATGATCGCATGGTGATCCTCGACCTTCGCCGGGTTGCAGACGGCTTTGTTATTCTTGTGCACGAACCTCTTCTCGGCTCCGTTCACGAGATTCGTATAGTCCGAGTTGCCGCGCAGCGAATCGAGCACCTTGTGCATCTCGGGGATGTTCTGCTCGTTCACGTAGTTCGAGTTCGTACGCGGATAAGAGATCACCTTGTGCTTCTCATAGAGAGCTTGGGCCACGTCCAGCGTCTTCTTCGCCGAGAAGCCGTGCTTCCCGTTCGCTTCCCGCTGGAGCAGTGTCAGGTCGTACAGCTTGAACGGGTACTCCTTCGTATCCTTGACCTCGTAGCTCTCGACCGCGCCCGGCTTGCCTTGCACCTTCTCCACGAGCTTCTTGGCTTTCTCCTCGTCCATGATGCGGTCACCCTGCCACATCCCCCGATACGAGGTTGTCCCTTGCTGGAAAAACCCGTGCACCTCGTAATACTTAAGCGAGTCGAACGACTCGATCTGCTTCTGGCGATCGTAGATGAGCGCCAGCACCGGCGTCTGCACGCGCCCGACGGAGAGCAGCTCGTTATGCTTCGTCGTGAAGGCGCGCGACCCGTTCATGCCGATCAGCCAGTCCGCCTCGCTTCTGGCCCTCGCCGCTTCCGTCAGGTTCGCGTATTCCGCGTCATCCTTCAGCTCGTCGAACCCGCGCCGGATCGTCTCCGCCGTCAAGTCGGAGATCCACAGCCGCCGTACCGGCTGGCGCAGCTTCAGGTGCCTGCGGATCAGCGAGAAGATATGCTGGCCTTCCCGCCCGGCGTCGCACGCGTTGACCAAGCTGTCGCATCTCGCCGCCAATTCCTTGATGACGGTCAATTGATCCTTCGTCTTCGGGTTCGGAAGCAGCTTGAACTCCTCGGGAATGATCGGCAGGTCGCCGAAGTTCCACTTCTTGTATCGATCATCGTACCGATCGGGCTCCGCCAGGCCGATGAGATGCCCGATCGCCCACGTAATGATAAAGCGCTCCCCTTCCAGGTAGCTGCGCTTGTTCTGCGCCCTCGGCTCGATGACCGAGGCGATGTTGCGGCCCATGTCCGGCTTCTCCGCGATAACCAACGTTTTCACAGGGCATGTTCCTCTCTTCCACAAGGGATGTCTTCCGAATTCGTCATTCTTCGCTAGCTTTATATTACCACATTGCCTGCCCCGCCCGGCTAAGCTTTTGCTTAAACGCGGGCAAGCCCGATCCCTCCGGGGACCGGGCCTGCTCCTGCTATCGATTTAGTTGTCTTCCTCGCCCAGAATCGCCTGAACGCGCCCGACCTGGCCGTCCGTCAGCCGGACCTTGATGCCATGCGGATGGAACGAAGAATTCGTAAGCAGATCCTTGACCGTTCCGCGCGTCAGCTTGCCGGTGCGCTGATCCTGCTTCAGGACGATATCGACTCGAAGTCCCGGCTTCACGTCCGCTCTATTTTGCCCATTGCCCGCCATGCCGTCTTCCCTTCTTCCGGTCAGCCGAGATAGTTGTCCGGAACGTATTCGATCTTGGAGGCAGCCGTCACGGACAGCTCCCGCCTGTCTCTATTGTACTCTACCGGGCCCTCGTTCACGTAGTACCACGTCTTCACCGTCGGCCGATCGTCATACTCGCGGAAAATAAACACGTTCAACTCCCGACAGAGCTCCAGCAATTGTTCGATGTTCTCGTTCCATTCCGTCTGCGCGGTAATGCAGAAGCATCCATCCGGCTGCTCCCGGATCTCGTATGGAAGGGGCTGCTTAGCCGTATCGACAAAAATCTTGCCGCCGACCGAATGCTTGATGATTAACGTCTCTCTCATGGGAGCACCTCCTTAAGGCAAGTCGATCAGCATGACGAATGCCTCTTCATCGGATGCTGCGAGCTTCAAGCCGGTAACTTCCGTTATCCGAGCCGTATCCCGTTCCCCCAGCTCCGCTCCGTTCGCCGACAACGAGCCTTCGATAACGAACAGGTAGATCCGGCGTCCCGCTTCCTGACGGAACTCCAGCTCTCGCCCCGCATCCAGACGGCCAAGGTAGATCGTCATGTCTTGATGGATGGAAGCCGCATCCTCTGCGCCTTCCGGCGTAACGACCGGATACAGCGCATTGACCAGCTTCGCCGGGTCGTAGCGGCTCGTCTCGTAAGAAGGAGCCAAGCCGCGCTCTGTCGGCATGAACCACATCTGAAGGAAGTTCAACTCCTCCGTCTCGGACGGATTGTACTCGGCGTGGATGACGCCGGAGCCGGCGGTGATCCGCTGAACCTCCCCCGCCTTCGTAATCTCGATATTGCCCAGATTATCCTCGTGCCGGATCGCGCCCTTCAGGATAACCGAGACAATCTCCATATCGCTGTGGGGATGAGCGCCGAACCCCTTGCCTGGAGCGACGAAGTCGTCATTGAACACTCGCAGGACGCCGAAGCCGCTATTGCTCGGATCGGAGTAAGCGCCGAACTGGAAGCTAGGCCGGCTCACCAGCCAGCCGGTATCGACCTTGAACCGGGCTTTGCCGGGATGCACCTCTATCATGGGGATTCCTCCTTATAATCTATATATACGTAAGCAACTAACTAAATCATAGTCTATTCTTGCTATAAACTCAACGGTTGAAAAGGTGGGACTATAAGGAATCTAGCGGCTTCGCGCCGGAAAGAGTTTACCGTGGGGGAGAATTCGAGGTTAGGGATTCGGGCGGAATTCGGAACTCGATTCGTGATTCGGGCAGAACTCGGGATTCCATTCGTAGTCCGTAATTCGGTTTCGGACTCGGGGTTTTGGGATTGGATTCTAGATTCGGCTCGCAGTTGTTCGGTTTGGTTAGTAGTTCGATGCGTGATTGGGTCCATAGTTTGGCGGTTCGGGCCGGGATTCGATTCTTAGCCGGATTCGGGCCTGTTCGCATCGATATTCGGGAGTGGTCAGCATCGGTAGTTCATAAGGGCATGGGAACCCGGGAGGGATAAGACAAGTCGTAAGACCGTCGCAACCTGTAACGGAAATTTGAGACCCTTAGCGGCCTTTCAAACCGGATTTCTTAGTGTAACGGAAGTATAGGACCTTATTTCGTGAATATTGCCCGGAATCGAGAGATTCTAAGCGTGTAAGGGTCGCTAATTTCCGTTAGATTTCTGGCAAGCCCCTTTTGTGAATCTAAGGGTCTGTAAGATCCGTTAGAACTGCGCGGCGATAAAAAAAGGCGGGTCGGGAAGCCTCCCGACACCGCCGCCGATCACATCGCACAATATCCGCTTGTTTTTTTGTCCTTATCTCGACCGTCCGCGAGGCTGCCTGCCGGAGCCGCCGCCGTTCCGGTTGCCGCCGCCATTGCCGCTGCCGCCAGCTCCGCGCGGAGAGCGTCCGCCTGAGAAGCCGCCCGACTTCCCGCCGACGGTAGACCCGCCGCGGGCGCCTCTTCCGCCTTGTTCGCCTCTGGCACTCACACCGCGACCGCCTCCGCCTTGCTCGCCTCTAGCACTCGCACCGCGACTGCCTCCGCCTTGGTCGCCTCTCACGCTCGCACCGCGACCGGCGCCTCCGCCTTGCTCGCCTCTAGCGCTCGCACCGCGACCGGTGCTTCCGCTCCGGCTGCCGGCTCCGCCTCGACCGCCCGCTTCGCCGCCGAAGCCCCGGCCGGCGCCCGCAGAAGCATGGCGGCGATCCGTCGTCGCCGCTTCCCTGCCGAATGCAGCCGCGCCTTCGCCGCGCCCGCCGCGGGAATCGCGGCGAGAGCCGCCGGCTTGCTGCCCGCGCGCGCCCTGTTCCGGCTTCGGCGAGAAGTCCCGCTCCGCCCTGCCTTGCGCGGCAGCTGCCGTTTCCGCCGTGATACGCTTCCCGTTCCCGACGGCGCCGCCGCCTGCACGGCCAAAGCCTCCGGAGCCGGTACGGCTCGAAGCCCCCGCCGGCTTCTTGAAGCCGCCGCGGGATGCCGATGCCCCGCCGAACGACGAGCCCCCGCGAGCCGCTCCGCCTCTGCCGCTTCCGCTGCCGGATCTGCCATTGCCAGCTCTGCCGCCGCCCCTGGTGCTGCCTTGGGCAGCGCCCTTGCTTCTTCCCCCGGCAACGCCGCCGCGCGAGAAGCTTTCTTCTTCGCCGTCCATATCCGGCTCCGTAATATAGGAACCGTACGACTGGCGTTGGATCTTCATATCGATGCCGCTTTCGATCTTAGCCAGCTCCGGGCGATCCTTCGGCGCGACGAAGGTGATCGCCATGCCGGAGCCGCCTGCCCGGCCGGTGCGGCCGATGCGGTGGATGTAGCTCTCCACGTCATGAGGAATGTCGTAATTGTAGACATGGGTAACCCCGTCCACGTCCAGTCCGCGCGCCGCCACGTCGGTGGCGACGAGAAGCTGGAGCTTGGCTTCGCGGAACCGCTTCATGACCTGCTCCCGCTTCGCCTGCGACAAGTCTCCGTGAAGCTCGTCGCTCTCGAAGCCCATCTGCTGCAGCGCCTCGTTCAGCGTGCTGGCCCGGCGCTTCGTGCGGCAGAAGATCATGCCCAGATACGGCCGCGTGTCCTTGATCGTCTCGACCAGCGCAGACTGCTTGGCCCGGTCGGTCGTCTCGATGACGAGCTGGCTGATGTCCTTGACGGTAACCTGCTTCGCCTTGACCGTTACTTCCTCCGGCTTGCGCAGGATTCTCGAAGCCAGCTCGCGGATCGTGGCCGGCATCGTCGCGGAGAAGAGCAGCGTCTGACGCTGGGAAGAGGTGTTCCTCAGAATCTCCTCGACTTCGCCGAGGAAGCCCATGTGCAGCATCTGGTCCGCTTCGTCCAGCACCAGCATCTGCACGCTGAAGAGGGATACCGTCTCCCGGCGCAGGTGGTCGAGCAGACGGCCCGGCGTCGCGATGATCAGATGAATGTTCCCCTTAAGCTTGAGCAGTTGAGCTTCGACATCCTGTCCGCCATAGACGGGCAGAACGCGAATGCCCTCCTCCGGGCCGACGAGCTTCTTGACCTCGTTCGTGATCTGAAGCGCCAGCTCCCGCGTCGGCGTCACGATCAGCCCCTGAAGCTTGTCGGACTTCACGTTGATCCGGTCGAGCATCGGAAGCACGAACGCCAGCGTCTTGCCCGTTCCGGTCTGGGCCTGTCCGATCACGTCGCGTCCTTGCAGCACGAGCGGGATCGCCGCCTCCTGAACCGGAGTCGGCTTCTGTATTCCTTGAGCGGTCAGCCGCGCCACGCGGCTCTCCGAAATTCCTAACTGAGCAAAACCTGTCACTGAAGCACCTCATTCGCCCTTAGGCGTTCTTTTCCAATAAAGGATCGCATCCTTGGATTATCCCTATGGTACCATAACGAAGCCTATTCGGACACCAAGCGGAAATAGCCCGCACCGGATGCTGGAACTCCAGCTTCGCGCAGGCTAGCGTAAAGGCGCAAGCAACTCTCGTCACGAACGATCCTTTTTGTCTTCCGCCCTCATCTTGCGCAGGGCCTTCCGGTAATCGTTGTCGGTGATGGCGGAGTCGCCGCTTCTCGATGGACGGGGCGGCAGCTCGGCTCGATTGCCGCTTCCCGTACTCGTACTCATCTCCCGCAGCGCTCCCCGGAAGCTGACGTCCTTGCCGGACGGGTCTCTTCGCGCTGGCGCAGCCCTATCCTTAGAGACATCCCTCGAATCATCCCTAGAAGCGCCTCTCCGTCCATCCCTGGAGATATCTCTAGAACCATCCTTGGCGACATCCCTCGGAATTTCTCTCGCCACATCTCCCGAGTAATCCCTCGAATCGTCCTTCAACGCTTCTTTAAGCGTGTCCCCCGTATCGGCACGGCTCGGCCCCGGTTCCGAACCGGCCGGAGACGTCGCCTCCACTCGGTTCGCCGCAGCGGATTCGCCCGCCGCTTCCCTACCGGGTTCCGCTTTCGCAACCGCTGCCGTCTCCTCGGTTCGTGCCGTCCCTTCAATGGCCGGTTCGGGCTTGTCCTCCCCTGCCACTTCGGAATCGGCTTCCGGAGCTGCGTTGCGCTTCTTCGAGGCGCGGACATTGAACACGACAAGCAGAAGAATGACGATGACGACCAGAATGGAATAAACGATGATCAGCATCGCGATTATCCCCCTTGGCCGGAGGCGAACTTCGCCGTCAGCTCCGCCACTCGGCGTCCCAACGCGCGGCCCAGCGCCAGCTCATCCTCGTTCGGAAGGTTCGGAGGATCATCCGGAGAGGATTCGACCGGGCAGGTGATGCCCACTCCATAGTAGGAACCGTATAGCGCGTTCTCCGGAACGGTGGCCGGCAAGCCCGCGATGATCATGCCTTGATGGAGCATCGGCGTGATCAGATTCAGCAGCGTCGCTTCTACGCCTCCGTGCTCGGTAGCCGTCGTGCAGAAGACCGCCCCGATTTTGTCTACCAGCTTCCCGTTCGCCCATAGGTAGCCCAGCTTGTCGATCCAGGTCTTGAGCCCCGCGCTGATGGTTCCGAAGTGGCCGGGACAGCCCCAGATGATCGCATCCATCCGATCGAGCACATGGACGTCCGCCCGCTCCACATGGTGAAAATGAACCTTCGCCCCTCCGACGCTCCGCGCGCCCTGAGCAATCGCCGTCGCCAGCGCTTCCGTATGCCCGTCTTCGCTATCGTAGACCACGTAAATGTTCATCCGCTAACCTCCAACTCTCGTCGATTGTGTTAGCATGACCCATTGGCTACCGAATATGCCCGTTCATTTTGCTGGCAGGAGCATATCGTTTCCCCAATGGAGGCAAGCTACTGCCTATCGAACCATTGAGATTACCGAAGAGGAGAATAGTTGCGCCATGAAAAACTCCAAGCTTGTCCTGATCAACGTCATCGTCATCGTGCTGCTCATCGCGGCGGGCGGCGTTGCGATCTATTACTACATGCAGTCGGTGAACTATATTACGACAAGCAATGCCAAGATCGACGGTCAGGCGGTGTCGGTCGCATCCCCGGGATCGGGCACCCTGACCTCTTGGAAAGGCAATGTCGGAGAGACCTTCTCCATCGGCCAGCAGGTGGGCTCCGTGCTAACGGCCGAAGGCTCTCAGTCGATCACGGCGCCGAGCAAAGGAACCGTCGTGCAATCGAGCGGAGTCGTGAACACGAACGTCGCCCAAGGAACGGTGCTGGCTCGCCTATACGACCTCGACAGCCTGTGGGTATCCGCCAACATCTCGGAGAAGGACATCAGCGACGTCAAGCTGGATCAGACGGTCGACGTCTACGTCGACGCTTTCTCGGGAACCGACCTGACCGGCCGGGTGTCGCAGATCGGACTCGCGACCGCGGGAACCTTCTCCCTGCTGCCGACGTCGAATACGACCACGAACTATACGAAGGTCACTCAAGTCATTCCGATCGCCATTCAATTGGACGGCTATCGCGGACTGTCCCTCGCCCCCGGCATGAGCGTCAAGATCCGAATCCATAAGTAGGGAGCGAGGCCGAAAATGAACTCGAACAGAGGAGCGACGGTTGCCGTTCTAATCTTCGGGATGTTCGTGGTCATTCTGAATCAGACGATGATCAACGTCGCCATCCCCAAAATGATGAATGACCTCAACGTCTCGACCACGACGATCCAATGGCTGTCGACCGGGTTCATGCTCGCCAACGCCGTCATGATTCCCATCAGCGCCTTCCTGATGGAGACGATCCCTACCCGGACCCTGTTCATCACGGCCATGGCTCTCTTTACGGCCGGCAGCCTGATATGCGGGATCGGCTCCAGCTTCGCGCTTATCCTCGTCGGCCGGATCGTTCAGGCAATCGCCGCCGGCCTGATGATGCCGCTCGTGACCAGCATCTTCCTTCGGATCTTCCCCCCCGAGAAGATGGGCAGCGCGATGGGCATGATGGGCGTCGCGATGATGTTCGCCCCGGCGCTCGGTCCGACCTTCGCCGGGTGGGTGATCGAGCATTTCTCCTGGCGGGTCCTGTTCTTCATCATGGTTCCGCTCGGGCTGATCGAAGTCGTCTTGGCGTTCCGGCTGCTGTCCAACGTTCTGAAGCTGACCTACCCGAAGCTCGATTGGCCGGGCGTCGTCTTCTCGACGATCGGCTTCGGATCCCTGCTCTACGGGCTTAGCGAAGCGGGCAGCAAAGGCTGGGGAAGCGCCGTCGTCCTCAGCACGATCGTGATCGGAATTCTGTTCCTGGTGTTCTTCGTCTGGAGGCAGCTGACCGCGAAGACGCCGCTCTTGAATCTGAGGGTATTCACCGTGTATTTGTTCTCGATGACGACTCTCGTTAGTGTCGTCATTAATATCGCGATGTTCGGAGCCATGCTGCTGCTGCCGATCTATATCCAGAACATTCGCGGCTATACCGCGCTTCAATCCGGCCTGCTCATGCTGCCGGGAGCCGTCATCATGGGAATCATGTCTCCGATCTCCGGGGCCTTGTTCGACAAAATCGGGGTTCGCCCGCTCGCGATCATCGGTCTGGCCATCACGACCGTGACGACGTACGAGTTCACCCATCTGACGGACGGGACGTCTTACTCCCACTTAATGGTTCTCTACATGCTCCGCAGCTTCGGAATGTCCTTCATCATGATGACGATCATGACGGCCGGCTTGAACGCGCTGCCCATCGAGATGAAGAGCCACGGGAGCGCCGTCTCCAATACGATTCGGCAAGTGGCCAGCTCTCTGGGAACTGCGCTCTTGATCACCGTCGAATCGACGCGAGCCAATGCGCACATCGCCAACTACGTGAACAGCATTACCTTGAACAACCCGATCGCGGCCGACAACTTCGCTTCGTTCGAGAGAGCTATCGCCGGGCTGACCGGACTGCCGCCGGATGTGGGAGCCGCTTATGCCATCACTCTCATCAGCGGGCTGGCCACCAAGCTGTCCACGATCGAAGGCATCAACGATTCCTTCGTGGTGGCGATGTGCATAACGGCCCTGGGCGTAATCTTCTCGCTCTTCCTCTCCCGGCCGAAGAAGCAGCCGAAGCCGGCGAAATAAGCGAAAATGCCTTCGCCGCCTTCTCCCGCCAACAACACGCATAACGAAAATAAGAGCCCGCGCCTCCCTGGCGCGGGCTCTTTACCTTTATACGCTTAACGCGGGCGATACGGCCGCTCCGCCTTGCTGAAGCTGATACATGCCGTAATACTTGCCCTTCTGCTCCATCAGCTCGTCGTGATTGCCGCGCTCGACGATCTCCCCGTGATCGAGCACGAGAATCTGGTCCGCCTGGCGGATCGTCGACAGCCGGTGGGCGATCACGAATGTCGTGCGTCCCTTCTTCAACACGTCGAGGGCAGCCTGGATGATCGCTTCCGTCTCCGTGTCGATGCTCGCCGTCGCTTCGTCGAGAATCAGAATGGCCGGATCGTAGGCAAGCGCCCGGGCGAAGGAGATTAGCTGACGCTGACCGGCGGACAGCGTGCTTCCCTTCTCGATGACCGGCTCGTCGATGCCGTTCGGCAGGCTCTGGAACATCTCGTAGGCGCCGACGTCCTTCAGCGCTTTCTCGACCTTCTCCCGGCTGATCTCCGGATTATCGAGGCTGACGTTCGAAGCGATCGTTCCGGTGAACAGGAACGGATCCTGAAGCACGATGCCCATGTGCTGGCGGAGCATCTGCTTCGGGGTGTCCATAATGCTGGTTCCGTCGATCGTAATCGTGCCCTTCTCGATATCGTAGAAGCGGAACAGAAGGTTCAGGATCGAGCTCTTCCCGGAGCCGGTATGGCCGACGAGCGCGACCGTCTGGCCCTGCTTCGCGTCGAACGAGATGTTCTTCAACACGTAGTCGTCGCCTTTGTAAGCGAAGGTGACGTCCTTGAAGCTGACCTCTCCCTTGTAGCGTTCCATCTTGCCCTCGGCCACGTCGACTCCGGGTTCGTCCATCAGCTCGAACACCCGCTCCGCCGAGATGCGGGCCGTTTCCAGATTGGACAACTGGTTGACGATCCCGACGATCGGCTGGAACATGCGGGACATGTAGTCGACGAAGGCATACAGGAGGCCGACCGTAATCGCGCTTCCGAGCTTATCTCCCCAGAACAACCAGACTACCGAGATAAAAACGATATTCCGGAGCACGTTGACCAGGTTATGGGAGGTAATGGAGTTCAGGCTCAACATCTTGTTCTGGTAAGCGTAGAACTCCTTGTTGTGGTCGTCGAACTCCTCCATCGTCTGCTTCTGCCTGCGGAAAGCCTGAATGATCGGCATTCCGTTGATCGATTCGTTGATCATCGCGTTGATATCGCTGAGCTTCGTTCGGATAATGCGATTATAGCGCTCCGCGAACTTGCGGTAGATAATGATCCAAGCGATCAGGATCGGGATGACCGGCAGCGCGATCAGCGCCAGCTTCGGGCTCATCAGGAACAGCGCGCCCATGATGGCCGCCATGTAGATAGCGCCGGAGAAGAAATTCGCCAATACGGCGACGAACAGCTCGCGAATCGTCTCCGTATCGTTCGAGATGCGTGAGACGATCTTCCCGGCCGGCAGGTTGTCGAAGTACTGGACCGGCAGCCGCTGCGAGTGCGCGAACACGTCCTCGCGGAGCCGCTGGACGATCCGGTTCGCCGACGTCTGGAGCAGCATGCGCTGGCCGTAAGTGAACAGCGCCGCCAGCACCAGCAGTCCGACGTAGATCGCGGCCAGCTGCAGCAGGATTGGAATCTCCGGCTTGTAGAACTGATAAAGCTCATCCTTGCTGAGCTTCGTAACCTCATAAGTCGCCGGATTCCCGTTCTCCGGCGTAATCGTCATCGTTCCGTCCGCGACCTTGCGTTGGCCCTCGATGACCGTCTCGCCCTCGTACCAGTAGAAGCCGCCGTCAGCCTGCAGCACCCGTACCGGGGCGCCTAAGATATCGTCCGCGGAGATGTGATCTCCCCGCTTGTAATACTTTCCTTTATATTCGGCCTTCTTGCCGCTTGCCGAGCTGACTTCGTACCAGGTTTTCTCGATGCCGAGAATGTTCTGGTCGATCATCCGCTTCGCGATGACCGGGCCGATCAGCTCTACGCTGACCGCCAGCAGCAGGAATGCAAGAGCAAGAAGAATCGATCTCTTATAGAGCATGGCATATTGGAACAGCCTCTTGCCCGTCGTTCCCATGGATGAACACCTTCAATCTTTGTTAAGAATGCAAACCGCAACGCTTTCCGGACCTCCGCGCCTCGTCTTAAGAGGCGTCCACCATCGCTTCAAGCTGCTGACGGTCGAACTGCTCCTTGTACCAGCCGCCCCAAGCGAGCAATTGTTCGTGAGTGCCTTCCTCGATGACCTGGCCCTCGTCCAGGACAAGAATCCAATCCGCGTGCTGAACCGCCGACAGGCGGTGCGTCGTAATAATCGTTGTCTTGCCTGCGCGCTCCGTGCGGATGCCTTCGATAATCTCCGCTTCGGTCTTCGCGTCCACCGCCGACAAAGCGTCGTCCAGCAGCAGGATCTCGGGATCCGCGATCAAGGCGCGGGCAATGCTTACCCGCTGCTTCTGGCCGCCCGACAGCGCCACGCCCTTCTCTCCGACGAGGGTCTCGAGACCCTCCGGCAGATAACGAATGTCCTTCGCGAACGAAGCTCTCGCCAGCGCGCGCTGGATGTCCTCTTCCGTGGCATTCTCGTCGCCGAACAGGATGTTCTCCCGGATCGTCCGGGAGAAGAGAATCGGCTGCTGCGGCACATAGCCGATCCAGCCAAGCAGGCGTTCGATCTCCAGCTTCTCAAGCGGAATCCCGGAGATCGTAATTTCCCCTCTTCCGAGAGGATACTCGCGCAGCAGCTGCTTCAGAAGCGTCGTCTTGCCGCTGCCCGTGCGTCCTACGACTCCGAGCGTCTGCCCCGGCTTCAGGCGGAAGTTGACCGCCACGAGATTGTCGATGACGGAGCTCGGGTAGCGGAAGGTGACGTCGTTGAATTCGATGCCCTCCGGCTTCGCGACCGCCACGAGATTCTCTCCGTCGTCGACGTCCGGCTTGTAGTTCAGCGTCTCCGTCACGCGATCGAGAGAAGCGTTGCCCCGCTGCATGAGGTTGATGAGCTCGCCGATGGCGAACATCGGCCAGATCAGCATCCCGAGGAACATGTTGAACGAGACGAGCTCGCCGAGCGTGATCTCGCTCCGGAACACCAGGTAGCCGCCGTAGCAGAGCCCGATGATATAACTCATATTAACGAGAAGCTTATTCGATGGCTCGAACAGGGAATCGATCTTGGCGACCTCCAGGTTCTTGCTCAGCACCTCGTTCGTCTTGGCATGGAACCGTTCCCGGTCGGCCTTCTCCTGCACGTATGCGCGCACGACCCGAACCCCGGATACCGATTCCAACACCTGATCGTTGAGCTCGCCGAATGCGTCCTGGGCGCTCATGAAGCGATCGTGGATCTTCTTGCCGAGCTTCATCATGAGCAGGGCGAGGATCGGCAGCGGCAGCAGCGCCGCAAGCGTCAGCTTCCAGCTGATCAACACGGCCATCATGAAGAGAATGGAGAGCATGAAGATGGAGGAGTCCACCAGCGTCAGAATGCCGAAGCCGGCCGTATTCGAGATGGCCCACAGGTCATTCGTCGCCCGGGCCATGAGATCGCCCGTCCGGTTGCGCTCGTAGAACGTCGGCGTCATCTTCAGGAAGTGGCGCATCAGCCGCTTGCGCAGAAGCCTCTCCAGCAGGAACGCCCCGCCGAAGAGCTGGTACATCCATACGTAAGTGACGGCGTAGCTCACCAAGGTAATGCCGACCCAGATCAGAACGAATTCGATAAAGCCTTGCGTACCCAGCGCTCCCTCATGGATACGGTCGATCGTCTGGCCGAGCAGACGCGGGGGCAGTACCTCCACGATGCCGACGGCGATCAGCAGAATGACCGCGACCGAGTACCTTTTCCAATGGAGCTTGAAGAACCAACCCAACTTGCTTAGAACCGTGAACACTCGTCTTTCACACCTTTCCGCGGATCAGAATCCGCTAGAAACCTCAAACCGAATGCCTGACAACCCTTAAGGACAAAAACAGCGTACCGCCCGCAAGCGATACGCCATTCGCCGGTCAGAGAACGTGTGTTCCCTTTGAGCGGCGTAAGAAAGGCGCACGATTACGGGGACGTAACCATGCGCCTTGGAAGATTAGCCAAGTTAGAAGCGCGCGATGGGATTACGTCCATTCAAGCGAGTGCGGCGATGGAACATCGGAACAATCAGTAGGTTAGACATGGAACGCAATCCTCCTTTCGATTTGTGAAATCTATTTGACACTTTATCATCGATCCAAGGAAGCTGTCAATCGGCTCCAAGGTATTTTCTGATAAAATTTACACGTTCTTTAAAACCCCTTATTCTCACCGGAGTACCTAAATTTAGGCAGGATAGCAGAACCCGTGCCGTTACGGGACAAAAGACAAGCGCCGTTGTTCACGGGGAACACCGGCGCTCGCCAAGTCTTATTAGATTGACTATACGATCAGAATCTCGGCGGGGCCGTCGCACCACTCGCAACGCTTCGGCGCTTCCCACGCGGTAAACGTCGCTTCTCCCAGATTCACCAAGTCCGGCGCATCCTCGTACTCGTCGACAAACTTATCGATGGCCAATTCCACATGCTCCTTGCACACGCAATACATCAATTGCAGATCCTTTCCTATTCCGAGTCGTCGCTCTTCTCCGCCAATTTTACGGACAGCTGCTGCTGCTTGCCGTCGCGATAGAACGTTACCGTAAGCGATTCCCCGATTTTCTTGTTGTTATACAGATACTTTCGCATCTCGACCGCATTGTCGATCTTCTGATCGTCGAACTTGACGATCACGTCGTTCAGCTTCAGGCCCGCTTCCTTCGCCGGACCTGTGGCTTCCATGATCAGAACGCCCTTCTTCACGTTGTCCGGCACCGGAATCGGGGTGAGCTTCTGGTCCTCCGGAATCTTCTCGGCTTCGGGGTCTTCCTCGATCGCTTGCTGTTCCTTCACCGAATCGAGATAGGATGCGAAGTCCATGGAGTAGATGCCCAAGTAGGGCCTAAGAACCTTGCCGTGATCCAGCAGCTCGCCGACGATCGGCATGGCGTCGTTGATCGGAATGGCGAAGCCGATTCCCTCGACTCCCATGTCCGCCACCTTCATGCTGTTGATGCCGACGAGCTTGCCGTCCAGGTCGACGAGCGCTCCGCCGCTGTTGCCGGCGTTGATCGCCGCGTCGGTCTGGATCACTTCTTCTTCCCAATCGTAGATGCCGTTCTGGTTGAGCGAGATGGGGAGGACGCGGTGAAGGTTGGATACGATGCCCGAGGTGAGCGAGTCGCCGAATCCGAGCGGATTGCCGATCGCGATGACCGTCTCGCCTTCCCGAAGCGCTTCCGAATCGCCTACCGATGCGACGACGTCGATGCTCGCCGCGTCGGTCTCGAGCACGGCGAGATCGCTGATCGTATCCTTCCCGACGATCTTAGCCGGAAGCATCTTGCCTCCGACCAGAACGACCTGCACCTCCGCGGCGTCCTGCAGAACGTGAGCGTTCGTTATGATATGCGCCTTGCCGTCCTTCTTCTCGAAGATGACGCCGGAGCCGAGGCTCGCGTTATCGAGCGACTCTTCGTCTCCCAGGTCCAGGTTCTGCTTCGTTCGATTGATGATGCTGACGACGGCGGGCCTTATCTTCGCCGAAGCGGTGATCGTCCTCTCGGAGGTCTCCTGGATCGGCGCGGAGCTGACCATCTTGACCTGTCCGCCTCCGCCGCCATGGTCGATAAACAGCGTAAACACGAAGGCGACCACGAGCGAACTGGCCAAGGAGGAGATCAGCGCGACCCGGAACATCGAGCCGTATCGGTCGGTGCCGAAGGACCTTTCTCTTCCGAATCGGAAATTCCTGCGGGTCTTCCGCTTCACCCGCGTCGAGTAGAAATCATCGTCGAACAAGCCCATTCCTGCACCATCCCTTAATCTAGGGAGCCTGAACCCCAATTGTTGCGATCCCCTATTATATCGTCTGCAATATCGGAATATATTTGTCTGATTTGACTAAAATACTAATAGAATTGCTAGTAGGAAGCAAGGCAATCGGACAAACTAATTCTATGTAATGAAAGGAAGTCCTGCCAATGAAGCCTTCCGTTCTGACCGACTCCCTGCTGGAGCTCGCCTCTCGGCTCTCCCAGCTGAAGGAAGAGCACTATCAACAGCTGGTCGTCCTCGATTCCCTGATCGAGCTGCTCGTCGAGAAAGGCGTTCTGACGCCGGATGAGCTGCGCCGCAAAGCCCGCGAGAGCGAAGCCGAGCTGGAGCTCGAAGCCGGCGCGGGCCCAGCCTCCGTTATGACTTGACCAAGTCCCATGGGGTCGGCTTGTCGTAGTGAGTCTCGCATAAGGCGAATTCATTCGCTTGATAGAAGATTCCGCCATCCTCCAGCACGTTCGACACGGTCATCTTGGCCAGCTCCATCATGTTGTGCTCTTGGCTGAGATGGGCAAGGTAGACCCTGCGCGTCGCGCCGTCCGTCAGAAGGGCCCGAAGCGCTTCGCCTGCCGCTTCGTTCGAGAGATGCCCGGTATCTCCGAGAATGCGCCGCTTGATATTCCACGGGTATCTTCCCATGCGCAGCATATTGACGTCGTGGTTGGATTCCAGCACCAGAACGTTCGAATTCTTCAATTGGCTCATGACCCTGTCGCTCACATAACCGAGGTCGGTGGCTAAGCTCAGCTTCGCTCCCCCGGATTCGAAGCAGTAGCCGACCGGTTCGGCGGCATCGTGCGAGATGCCGTAGGACTCGATCCGCAGGTCGAACAGCTCCATGGCGCTGTCGGACGGCATGATCTTCCGCTGCTCGTCCCCGATCTCGCCGACATGCTTATGCATGGCCGCCCACGTCTTCTCGTTGGCGTAGATCGGCAGCTTGTATTTGCGCGCAAGCGCGCCAAGCCCCTTGATATGATCGGAGTGCTCATGCGTCACGAAGATCGCGTCCAGGTCGCTGCCGGACACTTCTCTTTCTTGCATCAACTCTTCTATTTTCCTAGCGCTTAGACCGACATCTACTAGAACCGTAGCCGCGCTTGACGACACGACTGTCGCATTGCCGGTCGAACCGCTGCATAATACCGTAAATCGAAGCCCCATGCCGCAGTCCTCTTTCTGTTTTGTTTCTCCTCTTGCCCGCGGCCGGCATTCCCGCTCCGTTTAAGCCGGAATGTCCGCGCCGCTTGCCTTCTCTTTGTCCGTCACGACTTCGCCGCTGATGGCGTTCACGTAGAACACTTCTCCGTCATCCAGCAATACCTTCCACGAAGGAGCCGATAACTGAATCTCCGAGTCGAGAATTTGCCCGTGATACCCGAGCTGAATCACCCGAATCGTCGAACCCGCCGGCAGGTAGCTCGAGATGAGCTTCGCCAACGCCATCGTAGCCGGCAGTACTTTCTGCCGCTTCGAATCCTCCGGAGATAAGCTCTCGACCGTATCCTGGCGATAGGCCGTGATCTTCTGGTCCCTGTAATATAGCTCTACTTTGATATCGAAGATCGGCCAATTATCGAACATGCGATTCAGCACGTATACGCCGTCGCGGCTGCTCAAGTAATCGAAGCGATATTGGGCGAGACCCGGGATCGTCGCCCCTAGCGCCGTCTGAAGCTCCTCTTCCGTGTACACGACCCGCGTATTCGGCTGAGGGTTCAGCGTGACCCCCGTCGCTCCGCTAGCGGGCGTCGCCTTTAGCCGATACGTCAGCTGCTCCAGCATCTCCGGCGTCTCCGTCGGTATCTCCGCTTCGACATGAATCCCCTTGAGGCTCATCGCCTGCCGCGTCTCGGCCGGAAGCGAGGTCCAATCGACGGCCGAGTCGATCCGCTCCTGCCATTCCGTCCACAACTGATAGCCCAGAACCAAATTGAGCAGCAGAAAAGCAATAATCAGAACGCTCTTGGCTCGACCCCAATCCATCCTCGCCCCTCCTTCCTCGCGCTTCTTCGCTTAGCCAACAGGCTTGACCTCGCCGCTTGCGAGACGAATCGCCCAGACCGGCTGCAGCAGCATCGTGTCTTCCTCCAGCTTGGGCCGGTAGGCCGGGAAGATGGATTCCACGGTTTCTCCGCCGGCTGCTTCGCGGATCATCGCGAGCAGGTCGTTTCCCGACGGCAGCTTCTGCGACGCGCCTTTGATTTGCTTCTCGCTCTCCAGCACGAACATGGAGCGCTCATACGAGGAGACGATCCCTTGCTGGAGAGTGAGCTGCATGTACCCGAACCGGAAGTCCCCGTTCGAGACGATCGGCAGTCCGGCGTAATCCTGTTGGAATCGAACCACGCTGTCGTTGGCCGGTCCCAGCGACCGTACGAGGCGATGCGGGTTGCCCCAACCGCCGTGCTGGTTAACGAACTGAACCGACGCTTCGATATTGTCGGTCAGGTTATTCTGAGTGTCGGTTGGCGTTACCAAGTCGGTATAGGACATCCAACCAAGCGTGGTCTCCAGCTTCAGAGCCCGCTTCCAGTCCGTGATGATCTGCGTCCCTTCCTGCTGATCCTGAATCATCTTGGTGGTGCTTGGGTCCGTGAACAGGTTGCGCTGAAGCTGATCCGACGTATACGAGGAATAAGGCACCCTCAGGATGTCATAGCTCTTGGCCTGGTCCGGCACGTAGACGCCGCCGTCCCAATACTTGAACGGAGTCCAGTACTGGCCGAAGCCGATGTATTGCTGGACGTCCTGAACGGTCAGGTCGGCCCGCAGCGATTCGTAGACGTTCTGCCCATCCGAGCTGAAGAAGAAGGTCCGAACCTCTTCCCGATCCTGCCTGGCGAAGATCCAGATCCGGTTGATCATATCGGAATTGACGATAAAATCCGTGTCGACCTTGAACACCCGCTGCAGAAGCTCGATCGGAATCGCCCGGCTGAAGCGCACTTCGATGCCAAGATCGTTCCGCCGAACCTGATCCCAATTGATCTTGCCGATGGAGTCTCTCTGCAAGCCTTTGAACTCGCGTCCCTTCAGCTTGTCCAGCACCATGTCGTAGAACGTATCGTTCGGGTAGAACACCGTGTGCTTATCCAAGCCCATATGGAGCACCAGCTCTTCCGGATAGAGGAGATTCTCCACCTTCTCCTCCGGACCGAGGGGATCGGCCTTGACGTAGTTCTGCTCCGTCTTCACGTTCGCTTCCATGCTGGGCATGCTGTAGGCCAGGAAGTAACTCTGCACCAAGCTGATGACGACCAGCAAGGTCAGCAGTAGCGACTTGAGCTTCTCCATCATGGGTGCTCACTTCCTTCCTGGGTCAGCGGCAAGGTAACGGTGACCGTCGTCCCGGCGCCAAGCTCCGACTCGATTCCGACGGAGCCGCCATGCGCGCGGACGATTTCCCGGGCAATGGAGAGGCCGAGCCCGGTGCCGCCCATGCTGCGCGAGCGAGCCTTGTCCACGCGATAGAAACGGTCGAAAATATGGGCGAGATCCTTCTTCGGAATGCCGATTCCGGTATCCTTCACCGCGATCGACAGATGCCGGGGATCGATGATCCGTGCCGATAGAAGGATCGAGCCGCCGTCCAGCGTATACTTGATGGCGTTCGACATCAGGTTGTCCAGCACTTGATCGATGCCGTCGCGGTCGATCCAGGCCTTCTGCAGGCCGGGATCGACCTGCACGCGCACCGTAATCGCCTTCTGCCGGAGCTGCAAGGAGAAGCGGTCGACGACATCCTCCGTCATCTCCGCGAGATCGGTCATCTGGCGGCGAAGCTGCGATTGGCGGGAATCGAAACGGGATAGGTGAAGAAGGTCGGTAACGAGCCGGATCATCCGCTCCGTCTCGCTTCGAATAACGCCGACGAACCGTTCCGCGAGCGGCGGTTCCTCCATCGCGCCGTCGTCCAGCGCTTCGGCGTAGCTCTTGATCGTCGTTAGCGGAGTTCGCAGCTCGTGCGACACGTTCGCGACGAACTCGCGGCGCGTCTGCTCGAGCTTCTCGGACTCGGTGACGTCGTGAAGCACGGCGATCGAGCCGACGACGCCTTTGTCCCGGCGCCGGATGGGCGTCAACGTGACCCGGAAGACCAGATTCTCTTCGTCTTCCGACGGCTGCCGGTGGATCAGCAGCGTCGATTCCCTGCCCTCCAGCGCTTCCGCGATCGGAGTCTTGTCGATATCGAGGCATTCCGATGCGGTACGCCCCTCGGGGTTCTCGATGCCGAGCATCGCCCGGGCGCGCCGGTTCGCCACGATAACCTGGCCGATCTCATCCGTCGCCAGCACGCCGTCGCTCATGTTGGACAGGATCGAGCTCAGCTTCTCCTTCTCTTCCTCATTGATAGACAGCGCTTCGCCGAGCCGGTCGGTCATCTCGTTGAAGGCCAGGCTGAGCTGCCCGATCTCGTCCTTCCCCAGTACCGGAACCCGTTCCTCGAAGCGTCCTTCCGCGACCGCGGTGACCTGGCGCGTCAGCGCCTTGATCGGCTGCGTGATCGTGCCGGCGATCAGGATGCCGAGCACCGCCGTAAGGCCGAGGGCGAGCAGCATGCCGGTGACGAAGATCTGGTTCACCCGCTCCACCGTCTGGTACAGGTCCTTCATCGATGCGACGATATAGACCGCGCCGACAACCTTGCCGTTGTTCATGACCGGCTTGACGACGATTCTCTTCCTGACGTTGTCCGTGTCGATTATCTCTTCGGTGTTGTCGTTGATCCCCTGAAGGGCGCGGCTTACCAGAAGCGAAGTGTTCTTCCGGCCGACATAGGACTGATGCTCTTCAAGCGAAGTGGTCAACACCCGGCCGCTCGCGTCGAGCACCTGGGCCTCGGCCCCGCTTATGTTGAACAAGTTGCTTACCAGCTGCGCAAGCTGGGATTCGCTGCCCTCGTCCGCTATCGTCGATTCCCCTTGCTTGGCGATCGCCGAGCTGGCCATAACCGTGAGCAGTTGGGCTTGGGAATCCAAGTTCTCCGTGAACAAGTCGATCTGCGAGTTCTTCATCGTGCTGATAAAATAAACCCCAATCAGCTGGAGAGCGATCAGGATCAGAAGAAGCACCATGATGATGAGCTTGGCTTGAATCGTGCGGAACGGACGAAGCAGCTTCATCCACCGAATCCGCCTGTCGCCATCTTCGGATTGCGCATCAGATAACCGAGCCCTCGCCGCGTCAGAATAATCTCCGGACGGCTTGGATCATCCTCCAGCTTCTCGCGCAGACGGCGAATCGTCACGTCGACCGTGCGAACGTCGCCGAAGTACTCGAAGCCCCACACCGCTTGAAGCAGATGTTCCCGGGTCATAACCTTGCCGCTGTTGCGCGCCAGATAATGAACCAGCTCGAATTCGCGGTGCGTCAGATCGAGCGGCTGCCCGTTCTTGTACACCACGTACATATCCGTATCGATAAACAGATTAAACAGCTTAAGCCCCTGACGCTCGACATCCCCGGCGGAGTCCTCCTCCGACCTAGTCGCGTCCAGCTTGCGCTGGCGGCGCAGATGCGCCTTCACCCGCGCGAGCAGCTCGCGGGTGCCGAACGGCTTCGTCACGTAGTCGTCGGCGCCAAGCTCAAGGCCAAGCACTTTATCCAGCTCGGTGTCCTTCGCCGTCAGCATGATGATCGGCGTGGACAGCTTGCTTCGCACCTCGCGGCACACATCCATGCCGTCCTTCTCCGGCAGCATCAGGTCGAGAAGAATGAGGTCCGGATCGATCTCGAACGCGAGCCGGACGGCCGCTTCGCCGTCGAACGCGCAGACGACCTCGTAGCCTTCCTTCTCCAGGTTGAACTTCAGGATATCCGCAATCGGACGCTCGTCGTCCACCACTAATATTTTCCCAGGCATATGGTTAAAGCCTCCTGTCTCGGGGAAGCATTCTATCTCTTCTATTCTAACATAATAGGCAAGCCGCGCGTAGCTTCGGAGGAAGCCCTTCCGCTGGGCATTCCCGCCTAGGTTTCCAACGATTACGGTCCCGCATCCTTCTTCAGCCTGATCTTGCCCAATTCGGGCCGAACGATACGTCGCCGGTCCCCTTCAAACAGAAAACCACCGGAGCTTCCTCCGATGGTTTTCCCTGTATGATCTAACCTTTTTGTCTGTTTGTATTCTCTCTATAGATAACTCGTCGGGTTCTTCAGAACCCCGTTCAGGTAAACCTCGAAATGAAGATGAGTGCCGGTGGAATGGCCGGTGCTGCCCATGATGCCGACCTTATCCCCCTTGGAGACGACTTGCCCCTTCTTCACGGAGATGCTCTTCATGTGGCCATACAGCGTCTTGAAGCCATTGTTATGATTGATAATGACCGCGTTGCCGTAGCCGTTCTTCTGACCCGCGAACTCTACCGTTCCGTTGTCGGCCGCCATGATCGTCTTGCCGCCGATCATATCGATGCCCTTGTGCATGCTGCCCCAGCGCGATCCCATGTAGCTCGTGATGCGAGCGCCGGTTACCGGCCAAGCGAAATTGCCCGATCCTTCGCTCGGGATCACCTTCGTGCCCTTCACGATAATGGTGGATACCGCCGCCTTCAATACCTTGGAGGAGACTTGCTCCTCTTCGATCATGGCTCCGTTCCGTTTGGTCAAGCGGTATGTAACCTCTCGCTGGCCTTCCGTTCCCGTTCTCAGCGTCTTCGATTGGCCCAGCTTGATGTCGTCGCTCTTGCGAATCTCGACCGGAGGATCGATGATCTCGATCTCGGTAACCGTCTCCTCCGATTGAACGTTCAGGACCGGGGTATTCTTGGTGACGTCCAGAACATCGCCCACATCGATCTTGTCGTTCACGATCCAAGGATTGTTCGCCTTGAGGAAGGCGACCGACAGGTTCAGCTTCTTGGCGATACAGCCGAGGCAGTCGCCCTGCTGGACGGTGTACGTCTTCTTCTCCGGATTGCCCGTCGTCAGCTCGGAGTAGAGCTCGTTCACGTCGTCGATGTCGCTCAGCTCGATCTTGACGGGAACCGTCTTGACGTCCTCCTCGAAGGAGATCGATTCGACGACTCGAGATGGCGAAGCGCTCGCGGCCGAAGCCGTAAAGGAGAGCGCCTTGACCGTGCTCTTCCCGTTCGCCTTCGCATCGGCCGGAATGAACTTGGCCTTGACCTTCTGAAGAAGCGCATCCGCCTCTTCCTGATTCTTCACGATTCCGATCTCTTTGCCGTCGACGACAAGCTTGATGCCGACCGGGTGGGTCGAGAGTCCCGCCTTCAGGGCCGCCAGCGTAGCCTCGTCGTCCGGCGTCTGGTTGTAAGCACTTACACTCTCGTATGCGACCTGATTCTCGTCCAGCTCGTACCGGATATCTGCAGCTTCCTGGGAGAGCTGTTCTTTCTTGGCGTTCAATGCGCTTTCGACCAACCGCTGGTCGCTGATCTCGCCGATCACTTGTCCGTTAAGCATGACTTTATAGTATGAATTCGTGTTGGCCTGGACATATTGATTGGCTGCGATGAATACTGCCGCGATGGCGAGAATGCCGACGCCGGTCGCGATGAGCGGAGCTTTATGGTGAGCGAATAAGTGCTGCGTAGTAGGCTTCGTCTTCTTGGCGAGATGCTTGGTGTTCTTCACGCACGTAGACCAGAACCTTTGGAGTCCTTGCCGCATGGCGGCCATAGATCCACGGCTTTGGTCCGTTCTCTTGAATACGGCCATGAGTATCTCCTTTGGGATGACTTCGGTTAACAACCGGTAAACTTTTCCGATATTTTGTCAACTTGACTTAAACTTTAGCATACCTTTAACAAGTCTATCAATAAAACGATTATGAAGATTATCTCATAATAACAGGCAAAAAGCCCCGGGTGTCCGGGGCCTTTACGATCATATGGATATGGGGCTATCGGAGTTAGCGTTCGACAGAAGTCGACTGCCCTTGGATGATCGCCATCATCTGGTCATATTCCTGCTCGCTCAGAGCGCCCTTAAGAAGCTCCTGAACCTTGGGCAGCTCCTGCTCGTCGACGCCGCCTTTCAGATAGGAAGACAGCTGCTGCAGCTGATCGGAATCCAGCTTCGAAACGACGAGAGAATAGAGCCGCTGACGGTCCTCCGCGGTCATCGCCGATCCCGACGAGCTTCCCGATCCGTTATTCCAGACAGGGATCGCCTCTCCGTCATCCGGCTTGACCGCGTCTGTCCCCCCGGTCGTCTCGCCGCCGGCGCCCGCTTCCCCACCCGGTACTTGCGAAGGGGCGTTGGCATCCGGCGTATCGTCCGGATTCGGAGACGGGACCTCCCCGTCCGTTATGCCGCTCGTCGTTCCGTCCGTTGTGCCGTCCGTTGTGCCGTCGGTTGTACCGTTCGTTACGCCGTCCGTCGTTCCGTCCGGCAAGTTGTCCGGCTCCGGAGAAGATGTCCCTTCCGAGCCTGAGCTGAGCCCCGTTGTCTGCGAGGGAGAAGACGAAGGCGGAGAAGAGGCCGTAGATGCCTCGTCCGACTTCTTCGGAGAGTGGTCCGCTCCCCACAGCGTTCCCCATACGCCGGAGAGCGCGAACGGCTCTACCTCCAGCGGGATATCCAATTGTTTGACGACGGTCTGCAAGTAACTGTTCACGATGTAGCCGGTCGTCCAAATGCATAAGAAGCTGAGCAAGATTGCGCTAGCCGCCAATTTCGCCGCCCAGCCGATCCATCTCCACATTCGATTGCCCTCCTGCCTATGTTTTCATAGGTTTAGTATGGGCAAACCTACCGGCTATCATTCTCTCAGAGAGAAAATGCTGGGGAACCAAGCGAAATAGGCTTTTGAAGTCTTCCTAACGGCGAAGCCGCTTATACGTTCCGGATAACGCAAAAACCGCCCTGCCGGACCGGAATCGTCCATGCAGGGCGGCAGAAGCCGATTATTCGTAGATTGCGGCGACTTGGTTCGTCTGCTCGCGGTTGCGGCCGACGGAGAAGATCGCGATCGGAATGCCGGTCAGCTCGGACACGCGCTCGACGTAGCGGCGAGTATTCTCCGGCAGGTCCTCCAGCGTTCTCGCGTTCGAGATGTCTTCGCTCCAGCCCGGCATCTCTTCGTAGACCGCTTCGCACTCGGCGAGAATCTTGAGATTCGCCGGGTAGTGGTTGATGACTTCCCCGCGATAGAGGTACGAGGTGCAGATCTTAACCGTGTCCAGTCCGCTCAGAACGTCAAGCGAGTTGAGCGACAGGCCGGTAATGCCGCTGACGCGGCGGGCGTGGCGGACGACGACGGTATCGAACCAGCCGACGCGGCGAGGACGTCCCGTTACGGTGCCGTACTCATGGCCCTTGTCGCGGATCCATTGGCCCAGCTCGTCATGCAGCTCGGTCGGGAACGGACCGTCGCCTACGCGGGTCGTATAGGCCTTCGCAACGCCGATAACCTGGCGAATCTTCGAAGGACCGACGCCGGAGCCGATGCAGACGCCGCCTGCGGACGGGTTCGAGCTCGTGACGAACGGATAGGTGCCTTGGTCGATGTCCAGCATGACGCCTTGAGCGCCTTCGAACAGAACCTTCCTGCCCTCGTCGATCGCGTCGTTCAGAACGACCGAAGTATCCGTCACGTAAGGACGAAGCTTCTCGGCGAGCTCCAGGTATTCGGAGATGATCTTATCGGCGTCCAGCGTCTCTCCGCCGTACATCTGCGTGATGACGTTGTTCTTCTCCGCGATGAGGGTGCGGGCCTTCTCCGTGAATTCCTCCGCCACCATCAGGTCGGCGATGCGAATGCCGTTGCGAGCCGCTTTATCCATATAGCAAGGACCGATGCCCTTGCGGGTCGTTCCGATCTTATTGCCTGCTTTGCGGTCTTCTTCCAAGCAATCCAGCACGATATGATACGGCATGATGACGTGGGCGCGGTCGCTGATCCGAAGGTTGTCGACCGAGAAGCCGTTGTCGATGATATATTGGATTTCTTCCACCAGGGCGCCCGGATTGATGACCATCCCGTTGCCGATGACGCAAGTCTTGTTCTCGTTGAAGATCCCGGAAGGAATCATGGTGAGCTTGTATTTCTTGTTCTGGATAAGAATCGTATGACCGGCGTTATTGCCGCCTTGATAACGGGCGACGACGTCCGCTTTCTCCGCCAGGAAGTCCGTAATCTTGCCCTTGCCTTCGTCTCCCCACTGCGTTCCTACGACAACTACTGTAGACAAAGCAATCCCTCCATCCGGTTGATTCGCTCAAACCGGCATGATGATGCCTCCTCCAAGCGGGCGCTCCCCGAATCCCAGTTGCCGGAGACCACGCACGCGAACGCATCGGCAACGAGGCTCTCGTTCCGATGCACGGCCATTTGGCCGCAAGGCGGCAAGATTAGTGTAGCAATTGACCGAGGCGAAGTCAACTTAAAGACGAACAATTCCACAACAGCCTAAACAATCGTTCGGAAATATTCACAAATAAATTCGTTATTATGCACTTTCGTCATGAGAACGGTCAAGACTGACGAACTTGTTGAAGCTCTTGAGGAAGACCAGCTCTACCGTGCCTACCGGACCGTTACGCTGCTTGGCGATAATGATCTCGATAATATTCTTTTTCTCCGTATCTTGGTTATAATAATCATCCCGATACAAGAAAGCGACGATATCGGCGTCCTGCTCGATCGATCCCGATTCCCGAAGGTCGGACATCATCGGGCGCTTGTCCTGACGCTGCTCGACGCCCCGCGACAGCTGCGACAGCGCGATGACCGGCACTTCCAGCTCTCTGGCGATCTGCTTCAGCGTACGCGAGATTTCGGAGACTTCCTGCTGCCGGTTCTCCCCGGCTTTGCCGCGGCCTTGGATCAGCTGCAGGTAGTCGATCAGAATCATCCCGAGGTTCTTCTCCTTCTTGAGGCGGCGGCACTTCGCGCGAATATCCGCCACGGTAATGCCGGGGGTATCGTCGATGTACACTTGAGCCTCGGACAGAGCCCCGATCGCCATCGTCAGCTTCTCCCAGTCGTCGCCCTCCAGATAGCCGGTCCGCATCCGGCCCGCGTCGACGTTCGATTCGGCGCACACCATCCGCTGTACGAGCTGGGCGGCGGACATTTCGAGACTGAAGATCGCTACGGTCTCTCCGGCCCGCACCGCCACGTTCTGCGCGATGTTCAGGGCGAACGCCGTCTTCCCTACGGAAGGACGGGCGGCCACGATGATCAGATCGCTTCGCTGGAAGCCGGCCGTCATCTTGTCGAGATCGCGGAAGCCGGACGGGATGCCGGTCGTTCCGCCTTTATGGTTGTAGAGGAACTCGACCCGGTCGAACACTTCCATGAGCACATCGCGAATGCTGATGAAGCCCGATGAAGATTTGCGGTTCGAGATTTCCATGATTCGCTGCTCGGCATCGTTGATCAGCGTGCCGATCTCGTCCTCGCCCGCGTATCCGTTGGATACGATCTGGGTCGCGGTGCGGATCAGGCGGCGCAGAAGCGACTTCTCTTCGACGATCTGAGCGTAATATTCCACGTTAGCAGCCGTCGGAACGGCGTGGGCGAGCTTCGCCAGATAGGTAACCCCGCCGACCTCCTCCAGCTGAGCGCGGTCTTGCAGCTTCGCCGTGAGCGTGATCAGGTCAAGGGGTTCGTTGTCGTCGTTCAGATCGAGCATAACCTCGTAGATCCGTTGGTGGGCGACGCTGTAGAAGTCTTCCGGCTTCAGCCGCTCCATCGACGTGATCAAGGCTTCGGTCTCCAGCAGGATGGCGCCAAGCACCGCCTGCTCCGCCTCCAGGTTCTGGGGCGGAACCCGATCGAACATGATCGTTTCCCCGCTCATGTTCATGCCCTTATTCCTCCACGACTTGCACGTTTAGAGTGCCCTTTACTTCCGGATGCAATTTAAGCGGAACCTTCGTGACGCCGAGCGTGCGAATCGGATCGCCCAGCTCGATCTTCCGCTTGTCGATGACGATCTTCTGGCTCTCCAGCGCTTCCGCGATCTGCTTGCTCGTAATCGCTCCGAACAGGCGGCCGCCTTCGCCGGACTTCGCCTTGACGACGATCGTCATCTCCGCCAGCTTCTCGGCCAGCGCCTTCGCGTCGGCCTTCTCCTTGTCCTTGTGCTTCTGAACGGACAGGTTGATCTGATCGAGCGTCTTCTTGGCTCCATCCGTAGCGAGCTGAACATATCCCTTAGGGAGGAGGAAGTTGCGTGCGTAGCCTTCCGATACTTCCTTCACTTCGCCCTTCTTGCCTTGACCCTTCACATCCTGGAGAAAAATGACCTTCATTCCAGTATCCCCTCTTTTCCCTCGAATTCTTTGAGTACTTGCTTAAGCTTCGCGGCCACTTCCTGAACCGTCTTGCCCTGCATCTGGCAGGCGGCGTTGGAGAGATGCCCTCCTCCGCCCAGACGCTCCATCACGACCTGAACGTTGATCTGCCCGAGCGAGCGGGCGCTGATGCCGACCTGCCCATCCGGCCTCATTCCAATGACGAAGGAAGCTTTGATTCCCGTCATATTGAGAAGCGTATCGGCCGCCTGGGCGATAAGCAGTTGCGGAATCGGCTTGCCGGTGTCGGCAACCGCGATCGCGATATGATCGCGGAACGTCTCCGCGTGCTGAATGATCTCCGCCTTCTTGATGTACTCCTCCAGATCCTCCTTCAGCATCCGCTGAATAAGAATCGGATCGGCTCCGTTCCGGCGCAGGAAGGAGGCGGCCTCGAACGTTCGCGAGCCCGTGCGGAGCGCGAAGCTCTTCGTGTCCACCGTAATGCCGGCGAGCAGCGCGGTCGCTTCCCGAACCTCGAGCACGACGCGCTCGTGGATGTACTGGAGAAGCTCGGTCACCAGCTCGCAAGTGGAGGATGCGTAAGGCTCCATGTAGACCAGCACGGCATCGTCGATGAACTCCTCGCTTCGGCGGTGGTGATCCACCAGGACGATGCGGTCCGTCAGCTGAAGAAGCTTCGGCTCCGCCACCATGGATGCCCGATGCGTGTCGACGACGACGGCCAGCGACCGCTTGCTCGTCAGACTCATGGCGTGCTCCGGCGTAATGAACCGCTTAAACAGTTTATCGTCTTCCCGGAGCATATCCATCATCTTCTGAATGGCCGGGTTGATCCCTTCGAGCACGATGAACGCTTCCTTGCCGAACTGCTGAGCCGCCTTTACCACTCCGATAGCCGCGCCGACCGCGTCCATGTCGGGCATCTTGTGCCCCATGATTATGACGTTGTCGCTCTCCTTCATCAGGTCGCGCAGCGCGTGGGAGATGACCCGCGCCCTCACCCTCGTTCGCTTCTCTATCGCGTTGCTCTTGCCGCCGTAGAAGCTCTGCCGCTGGCCGAATTTGACGACGGCTTGGTCTCCGCCGCGGCCTAGCGCGATATCGAGGCTGCCTTGCGACAGCTGCCCGAGCTCGACCACGGAGTCGCTGCCCGAAGCGAAGCCGATCGAGAGCGTGAGCGGCAGCTTCAGGTTCATCGTCAGCTCCCTGACTTCGTCCAGAAGCTCGAAACGGGATTGCTCCAGCTGCTTCAGGGCGAGCTGGTTCGTTACGACCATGTACTTGTCCGAAGAGAGTCTCCTGAGGAATAGTCCGTACTTGTTGGCCCATTCCGTGATCTCCCCGGCTACCTTAGACAGCATGATGGCGCGCTGCTGCTCATCCATCCCCTGGGCGACTTCCTCCAGGTTGTCGAGCATGACGATCCCTAGCGCCAGCTTCTCGTCTTCGTACTTCTTGGAGATCGTCCATTGCTCGGTTATATCCTTGATATACAGCATGCGCTCTTGCTGGCGAAAGAGCAACTCGTAAATCCTTCCGTTTATCGTCGTCTCCGCGCGATTCGGGTCCTTCTCCTTCACCGGGATCGTCACCCCGGGGAATAATTCCGGCAGAGGCGTTCCGGTTACCGAGGTACGGCCGGATATAGCGGAGATGTAGGAATTATGCCACTGGACTTCCTTGTCCTCGTTATAAAGAATAATGCCGAAGGGAAGCGTGCCGATCACGTCGTTCGCGACTCCCTTGATGCGATGGGACAGCGTAAGCACGTAATCGTTCAGGTCTCTCCGGAACGCCCGTTCGGCCAGCACCGAATAAACGCCGATGGCGCCCCCTAGCACCAACCCCACCAGTCCCAATACCCACTCATACCATGCAAGGGCGACGGTCAACAACAGAACCAGCACCATTGCCCATACGGTATGCATGCCATGCCAACGATGAACGAGAAACTTAGGCATGTTAAAGCTTCGCTCCCTTTATGCCGACCGTGCCTGTCACTGCTTGGTCCGGTCTCAATGTATGTCCATGCCGCACCTTATGCCTTCGGCATCCTGTCCGTAACGGCGCTTGGCGTCCAGCCGGGCGGGCGCGAGGCCCGCCGGGAGGATCAGCCTTTCTTGACGAAGTTCTTGCGAATAGGGAATGCCGCGTCGAGGAGCCCGATGAAGTAGAATGGCGGGAAAATCAGCAGCAGGATCACGTTTATGGTGACGGGTACGGCTTTGTTCCACTTCTTGACGTCGGCCAAGTAGAAGAAGAAGGCCATCGACTGGATCGTGAAGGCGAACTGCAGAACCGGAACGGCGTTAGCGGTTACCGTGCTCCAGAACCCCGTGCTGTCAGGGGAGATCGTAAAGCTAAGGAGCAAAGCGATCAGATAGTAGAAAATCAAACTGCGCGGAAGCATCCAGTTCCTCATGGCCGACATGCCGGGAACGACGATGCCCATAAGCCCGAGGCCGCGCCTTGCAATCACGTGAGTGATCACGGCCATCATAAACGAAGAGAGCAGCAGAACCGCCGGAAGCATCTTCGTGATGGTATCGCCCACGTAGACCGATGTCTCCGACACCCAATCGGCGGGCATCACCGTGTTGGTCTCAAGCCGATTCAGGAAATCCTCGAACAGGCCGGCCAATTCCGATGACAAATTCAGATCGTATTGAATCGAGAAAATCACAAGCTCGACGAGCAGTTGAACGAGAACGACAACCATTGTAACGGTGACGACCGTCCTGGCGGGCGCTCTCCTCTTGTAAAGGTGCCCCATCACGACCGATGGGATGAGGAAGAATAAGCCGAACACCAGCGGCAGAAGGGAGTAAGCTCCCAAAAACGCGAAAGCGGCGACTCCGACGCCTGCGATGTGGATGGCGAACGAAATCGGTTTGAGCATGGTGTAAAGGATAACCATCGGCACCATGATCAGAAATAGGGTTATGGCGACAAACGGGGTGGGGATGCTGAGCAGCACAAGCAACGCTGCCGCGCTCCACGCCACGGACTTCCACCCAATATTCAACAGGGTCACCTCTTGCGGATATGTTCTTCCAAGGCGGATAGATCCCGATACAGATCCTCCAGCTGATGTCCTTCTTGCTTGAGCTTAGCCAGCTTCTCGGCCAAGGCCGCGTCCAGGTCCCGATAGGAGATGCCGAGACGCCTGCCCAGAATGTAACTGGATGCGAGCAAGCCCGCCAAGCTATCGGTGATGCGGGCCCGGCTTCCGTCCCACATCGCTTTGAACAACCTTGCCTCTTGATCGGCCACTTCCGTCTTCAGCCACTCGATGAGCCTGGCTCGAGTGGCGACATCCGCTTCGCGTTCCATGGCTTGAACTCATCCTCTCCAAGCTAATCTTCGCGGGTCTGCCCAGAAAGCTGCAATCTTCATTATATCATATAATCGCCCAGTATCTACTATGAGCAGCAAGGAGCGGCCGATCCGATGCCGTCCCGAGGAATCGGACGGACCACCCATTGTAAGCCCTCTCATAGAAGCAGCAGGAGATGGGCCCCTCCGCGGGACCTTCTCCTGCTGCCGGATCTTTATTATTCGGTTACGGAAACCATCCATCCCTCTTCGTTCTTCGTCAGCCGAATGCCCATGCTCTCCAACGTTCCTAGCCCCGCGTAACTCCGGCTTCCGATAGAGAGCATATCGGCTTCTCCGCCCTCCCACTTCAGTTTATAGCCCCGCTCCAGCATCAGCTGGTGAGGCTGGGGCTCCGGAAGCTGCATCTGCCCGAGATGGATTCTCGACCGGTCTTCGCCAACCCGCAGCATCTTCGTCTCTGCGTTCCACTTCAGAGAATAGCCGAATGCCTTCAGGACTTCTGAGTCGACATATTCGGAACCTCTGAACCTTACGATTGGAACCGAGACCGCTTCCGTTCCCCTCTCCAGCGTCAGAAGACCGCCGGGCCCTTCATAACGGACAAATTCGCTGCGAATCGGTTGGCCGGCCCGAACGTTCTTGTGCAGGCCTTGCCCGTCGAGAACGACCTTGCCCCCGATCAGTACATACCGAATGCCTTCCGAAGGGAGCTCCGGCTTCTCGACCGTGGAGCGGTCGCTTATCTTCCCGTAATCGAAGATCACGATATCCGCATCCATTCCGGGCCCGATTCTTCCCTTCTTCCTCAAGGCCGGCGCTTGTTTCTCCAGCCGCTGGGCCGGCAGCAGCGTCATCTTGCCGATCGCGTCGATCAAGGAGATCACCGCATGGTCCCTAGCGTAAAGGCCGACCGTACGCGCGAACGTGCCCGACGCCCTGGGGTGATTGTTCAGTCCCGGCTCGAGAATCGCATCGCTGCCGATCATGACGAACGGCGAGGCCAGCGAATCCATGATATCCTGCTCAGGGATTGCATAGGCGACCGCCAGCTTGCCTTGTTTCTGGTAGGCCTTGAACGTCGGCTCCGTTAAGCGCTCCTGAGTTCCCGCGATCTGAAGGTCGTGGTAGCCGATCCGGAATCGCTGCTGCCAGCCTTCGTCGAACCGGGCCGAGTTGAGATACGTTCCCCAGTAATCGTAAGGATATGTACAGGCCGTCAAGTCGAGACCCTTGGCTCTTGCCTCTTCCAGCATCGCAAGCGACTGCTTCATGGAGAAGGTGCCTCCCGTGCTGTTGATATGATCCACATGGACGGAAGCGCCGGTCTGCTTCGCGTAGTCGATCAGCTCCTGGATCGCCTCGATGTTCGTTCCCGGTTCCTCCATATCCGAATAACGGGCATGGAAATAGACGGGGACGTTATACTCGTAGGCCAATCTCATGAGCGGCAGAATCTCGGAAGGGCCGATTCCGGGAACGTACTCCAAGCTGAAGGAGATGCCTAGCGCCCCGTCGTTCAGCGCCTTCTCGGCCTGTTCGACCAGAAGCTCGCTCTGCACGGGAGTCGCCGGATCGTACCGGCTGATGGAGAATTGGTTGCGCGCTTGGGTATAGAAGAACGACGCGCCGAAGTGAAGCGGCGTCTTGATCCGGGTATAGTAGGAATACCACTTCTCCGGCGAAGACGTTCCTCCGTGCATCGCGATATTGCCGGTAACTCCGTCCGCGATCTTGTTCCAGACGCCCAGAGGATTGGGATCGTAGCTCAGGTTGTCGATGAATCCCGGCGCCACGACCAAGCCCTTGGCATCGATCGTTCTACGGCCCTTCACTTCTCGATCGGTAACGAGCGCGATCGTGCCGCCCTTGACGGCCACGTTAAGTCCTTCTCGGTCGAGCCCGGTCTCCGGGTTGACGACCCTGCCGCCGCGAATCACGATGTCGTAAACGGCGTTCAATTCTTCTTGGGTAGCGGGGGGCAAGTTCGGCGCGGATGGAAGCGCTGCTGGCTTGTCGGCAGAACGGCTGCCTTGAGGGTTGCCTGCGACGAGAACACCCTCCGTGTCGTTCACGGAGGGTGCACCGGTGGATTGCGTATTCGATAGGCCGCCTAACCACAGAGCACCAGCTAGCGCCAACGCCATTGCCGCACCCGATAACAAGAAGATCCGGATCTTGCGCGATCCGTAGGTTGGCTTCCTTGTCATTCGGTCCTCCATACTCTCGCTTCAAGTAATGGATGGCTTGGGGCAATCGTCAGCGAGTATGCTCTTAGGCTTCCCTTCCGAGAAGCTTCTCATCCGTAGCGGGCGCAATAAGAAGTCTCTCGCAATAGTCGATAATATCGCTTCTGCGTACAATGCCGATAAAACTGCTCATGTCGTCGACGACGGGAACGAAGTTCTGCGTCTTTGCGAGGGAGATGAGATCCTCCATGTTCGCATCGATTCTTACGGGGCGGTTATTCAGCCGCAGCGGCACTTCGGACAGAAGAACGCGATGGGATTGGTCGAAGCTAAGCTCGCCATGGTTCTTCATGAACCAGAGCAGGTCTCCCTCCGTCACCGTGCCTACGTACCTGCCCTCGTCGGTTAGGACGGGAACCGCCGTATAACGATAATGCTCCATTCTTTCCAGCGTCTGCCTGAGGGTGGCACTCTCCTTCACACAGACGACCTCCTGCTTCGGCAGAAGGAAAAAAGCGATGTTCATTTTTACCTCTCCTCTGTCAGGAACCTCTCTATGCCGAACACATTATACCATGCTCCGGAGGGGCGACACCAACGCGATGCCTATTCTTTTCCGATGCTATTAAGGGGTTGCCGTTGCCGTTCCGGATGCCCCCGCGGCAGCGGGCTCTTCCCCTGGTATCGCGAGCTCCGAGGCCGGCGTCGCCGGATCCAGCCAAGCGTCGATCGTCCGCTGCACGTCCGCCAGATCCTTCTCGTCCGCGACGAAGTACCAGAGGTTCTGCTTGCCCATTCGGGCACCGGTTCCATGAAGAGTATAGCTCCGAATATGAAGCTCCGTCTGCAGGAATTGCTTGGCTAGATCGGTCAGGTCGGACGGCATCAGGTCGGTGCGGAAGTTGTCCCCGACGATGGACAGAAGCTCGGGAATCTCGTTCCACTGCTTCATCGAAGTAGCCGTATGCATGAGGGATTCCAGGAACACGCGATTGCGTTCCGTACGCGAGACGTCGCCGCCCGCATCCTCGCGGTAACGGACATAATCGAGCGCCTCTTCGCCCGTATAGAGATCCTTGTTCGCTTTGATCGTGAATTTCTCGTGGTCCGCGCCCTTGTTGACGATATCCTCCGTGATCGGAAGAGGGATTCCGCCGAGCGTATCTACCATGCTCACGAAGCCTTCGAAGTTGATAGAAGCATAGTGGTTGATAGGCGCATCAAGAAGCTTCTCGACGCTGTTCACCGCCATCTCCGGACCGCCGAACGCGTAAGCGTGGGTGATCTTATCCTTCTTGTTCTTGCCCACGATATCCGCGTACGTGTCTCGCGGGATGGAGACCATCAGAGCGTTGCCGTCCTTCGGCCGAATGATCGTATAGATCAGCGTATCCGAACGGCCCGCCTTCTGTCCGGGACGGGCGTCGACGCCCATCAGCAGCATGGAGAACGGCTCTTCCACGACCTTGACGGGCTCCTCCGATTCTTGAGGCCGATCGGCGAGGGGCTGATAGGTATCCGCCAATTTATTCTCGATCTTATCCGACAGGAACGCATCGAAGCCCCAAGCGGCCAGCGCCCCGCGATTAAAGTACCCGACACAAGAGACTATCAACAACACGGCGGCCAAGCCGGCGACCGCGATCAGCAACTTACGGCGTTTCTTCATGATGGCTAACTCTTTCCTCTCTTATTATCCTATAATCGTGAATATAACGATGCTAGACCGCATCCGGTTGCAACCGCGCGGCCTCCTCTTTCTCCCACTTCAGGTCCTTTTTCCTATCTTTCTCTCGTGTAATCGGATGGGTTCCGGCCCGTTGTTTTCTTGAATAGCCGATTGAAATACGAGACGTCGCGGTAACCCAGCATTTCCGAGATTTCCCCGACCGTCAGCAAGGAATCCTTGAGCAGATAGACGGCCTTCTTCATCCGCGTAACATGAACGTATTCGCTGATGGTCTGTCCGGTCGCCCGGCGGAACAACGATGCCGCATAGTTCGGACTTCTGCCGATGTGGGCCCCGAGCTCTTCCTTGGTGATTTTCTCCCGGTAATATTCCTGGATATAGTCCTTCATTCGCTGGGCATGGTAATCCACGGCCGCCGAGACCGGGCCTTGCTGCCGCTCGCGGCTCCATACCACCAGCACCTCGGCCAGAATCGATTCCGCCCGAATCTCCGCCAGCCACGTCTTGTCCTCCCGTTCCTCAACGATCGTCCTCATTCGGTCGATCGTCCAATCGAAGGAGCCGATCTTCAGCCGAACAGGAGACAGCCCTCCGAGAATCTCCAGCCGATTATCCCCTTCCCGCGGAAGAAAAGTGAAGACATACTTCTCATGGAAGACCGAGGGAATGCTCTTCGCGTAATAGGGGGTCCCGAACGGAATAAGCAAGCCGTCGCCCTTCTCCAGAATGAGCTTGGTTTGGTTGACCCAGTAGACGCACTTGCCGTAGCTGACGAACACGAGAGTGTAGAAGCGCTGGTCTCCCTGCACCTCTTCGAACCATTCGATTACCCGGTCTTGTCTGATTTCGTTCACCTTGAGCACGGAGACACCCTCGTTTATTGGATCGTTATCGTACTATAATACAATCATTGTACTATATTTCATAGGTTAACGGCCATTAAACGACTAAAATAGAGGTATCGAGCATTAATCCTCTGGAGGGATACAGAAATCATGAGCATTCTGCGCAAAACGAAAATCATTTGTACGATGGGACCTGCTTGCGAATCGGTTGACATTCTGAAGCAGATGATCGAGGCAGGCATGAACTGCGCGCGCCTGAACATGGCGCATGGCGAACTGTCCGACCATAGCAACCGCATGGTAAGCATTCGCCAAGCGGCTAAGGAGACCGGCACGATCGTTCCTATTCTGATGGATATCAAAGGACCCGAGGTTCGCATCGGCAAGCTGAAGGACCCTTCCTACCTGCTCGAAGCAGGCAAGGTTCTGACGCTGACGACCGAACTGATGGAAGGCACCGCCGATACGATCTATGTCAACTACTCCGAGCTTCCGCTAGTCGTGAAGCCGGGCAATACCATCCTGATTGATGACGGCTTGATCGAACTTACGGTCGAGTCCACGACGGCTACGACGGTTGTGTGCCGAATCGTCAGCGGCGGCGTCATCAAATCCAATAAGGGCGTTAACCTCCCTGGCATTCATACCACTCTTCCGGGCGTTACGGAGCGCGACATCAAGCACATCGCTTTCGGCGTCGAGCAAGGCGTCGACATCATCGCTGCTTCCTTCGTCCGCAAGGCGGAAGACGTGCTTCAGATCCGCCAGCTTCTGAAGGAGCATGGCGCCGAGCACATTCAGATCATCTCCAAGATCGAGAATGAGGAAGGCGTTACGAATCTGGATGCCATTATCGAAGCTTCCGACGGCATCATGGTTGCCCGCGGAGACCTCGGCGTCGAGATTCCGGTCGAAGAAGTGCCGATGATTCAGCGCGAGATGATCGAGAAGTGCAACCTGGCCGGCAAGACGGTTATCGTCGCTACCCATATGCTCGACTCCATGCAATACAACCCGCGCCCGACTCGCGCGGAAGTCAGCGACACGGCGAATGCGGTGCTCCAAGGCTCCGACGTGATCATGCTCTCCGGCGAATCGGCCGCGGGCAAGTATCCGGTTCAATCGGTTGCGACGATGGCTTCCATCGCGGTTCGCGCCGAATCGATGTATGAATACGCCAATAGCGCGGCGGCCAAGCAGCCGATCATCGAAGGCGAGACGGTAACGGAGATCATCAGCGAAGCGGTCGTCAGCTCTTCCATGAAGCTGGACGCCAAAGCGATCCTGACGCCGACCGTTAGCGGCTATACGGCCCGCATGGTATCCAAGTACCGTCCGAAGGCTCCGATCATCGCCATCACCCCGGACGAGAAGGTTCTGGCCCGTCTGGCCCTGATGTGGGGCGTTATCCCGGTCAAGGGAGAGGCTACCGAGTCGACCGACGCCATGATCGAATCCGCGCTCAGCAACGGCAGCAGCACCGGTCTCCTGCACAAGGGCGATTACGTCGTGATCTCGGCAGGAACACCTGCGGGAGTCGCCGGCGTCACCAACCTCATCAAGATTCAACAGATCTAAAGTCTCTGATTACGCTTAAAGGGCTGCCCGATGGCAGCCCTTTTTCTCATGGGATAAAGCTATGATTTAACCGTTCAACTTCCGTACCAATTTATAGAGCGCCAGCGCCGCTTCCGCGCGCGTTGCGGCAGCCTTCGAGCTGTCGATCAAGTCGCTCGGAACCGACTCGTCCAGAACTTTAAGCAAGCGTTCGGAGATCAGCGCAATCTGCTCGCGCGTCACGTTCGCCTTCGGATCGAAGCGTCCATTGCCCGTTCCTTGAATGATGCCATTGGCTGCCGCCCATTGCACCGCCTGCGCATAGTAGGCGTTCGGACTGACATCTCCGAACGGCGCACTGCCGCTGCCATTCTCCGATTGGCCGGCTATTCTCGCGAGAAGCACCGCGAAGTCCGCGCGCGACAGCTTCGCGTCCGGCGAGAACTTGCCCGCTCCGGTGCCGTTGATGAGACCGCGAGCCGCCAGATACGTGATGGCCTCGTTAGCGGATCCATTCGCCGTATCCGTGAAGGTCACTTTGTTATAGCCGACCGCGTAGGTGGAGAAATGCGAGACGCGGAACTTCACTTGGCCGCTCGCCGGGTCGTATGCCGCGTTCTTAACGGCCGTGGCTTCGCCGTTCGACGCCACGTAATAGACGACGATCGCGTTCGGATCCTCGCCCGGAGCCGGCGTATACGGTAGGCTGACGGTTGCCGTTCCTTTGCCGAAGGTCGAAATCGTGCTTCCCGACGAAGTCGTGATCGTCAGTTGATATACCGGACGGTTACCGATCGCTTGCGTATGGGCATTGCCCGGCAGCGATGCCGCGCTGATTGTTTGAACGTTAAACGAGACGGCATCTTGCTTCGCTGCGGATGCTACGGCATCGAGAGCGTACGAGTCCAGTTCGATCGTTCCGATTCCGGTATCGATACGCGCCGCGGAAGCGCTGCTTGCCGCGATGTTCGCGAGCGCATTGGCCGGCAGGCTTACCGTTGCTTCTTTAACCATACCCTTAGCGTCCGTTTTGAATTCAAGTGCCGGAGAAGCCGCGCTAAGGGCCTTCAGCGCTTCGTTCACCTGCTCCGCGGTAATGACGGCCGTCGCTTTCCCGTTCGAATCCAGCTTCGCTTCCGCGACCGTAGAGACAACTCCATTGGCAGCCACCGGCGCCTTCGGCTCGGTCGTACTGCCGCTGGCGCCCGAGTCGGTCCCTCCGATGCCGCCGCCCGGAGGAGAACTTACGTATTTGCCTTCATTGATTTGCAGGACCGACACCGTGCCGCCGACTTCGTTCGCGACAAGGAGCAGCGGGTATTTCGTCGGGCTGAGGGAAGCGGGGATAAAGTCGATCCCTTCCGGTCCCGTGTCCGATTCCGAACCTGTCACCGTCTCGCCCGCGTTTTTGATTTTATTGAATTTGCGCGTGTTGATGTAGTTCACGAACTTCGGGTTCTTGGGGTTCGTAATGTCATACGTCATAATGCCGCCGATCCGCTCGAGCCCGACGAACGCCAGCGTCTTGCTGCCGACCTGCCCGACTTTTACGTACTCCGGCTCCGGACCTTTCTTCGAGCTGCGCTTGTCCATCGTCGGATCGTCATGGCTTCCGTTGAAGTTAGCCGGGAGGCGCGTTGCCGTGATGCGTTCGAAATCATTGCCGCTATCGAAGACTTGCGCAAGCGTGCCATCGTCTGCCGTTGCCGTCGTATCCCAGATCGAGAACGAACGAGCCCCGTATAGATAGAGGCCTTCGTTATCCATGCTGGACATGACTTCAGTGCCATCGTAGGCGGTCTTGTTCGCGAGGAACTTCGCGGCTTTCGAATCCGGATCGAGCAGCATCTTCATATCCCCGATCGTGCTCGCGTTGTCGCGGGCCTCCCACTCCGTCGCGTCGCCTTCGTTCGCCGTCAGCACATAAGTTTTACCGCCTACCGTATAGGTAGCGATGCCGTCCGGCATGTAGACGCCGTAGAAAGGAACGTTCTCCAACCGGATGCTGCTGTCCTTGAGCAGATCCAGCGAGTTCTGCGGCAGGCTGAAGTCTTTCAATCCAAGACCGTTTACTTGCTTCAGAGACTTCGTGGCAATATCGATTTGGGCTATTGCGTTGTTTTCTTGCAAGCTGACGTAAGCCATTTTCTCGTCCGCGGATAACGAGATGAACTCGGGCTCCGCGTCGTGCTGCAGGTCGGCCTTGTCGTTGCTGCGGCCGTGAATCTTCGGATCGCCGATGTTGGACGAACCGCGAATGATCACCGAGTCGTCGACCACGGCCGGGTTGTCGAACTTCACTTGCGCGGTCGTATTGGTCGTCGTATCGACGATCGTCACGCTGCCGTCCGGATCGCCGGCGGCCGTGCGAGGCTCGCCCTCGTCCGCGGTCAGAATATAGCGGCCGTTCTTTGTCACCTTGACCATGTCCGGCTGAACGCCCGTCTCGTATTCCCTGATGTAGTTCCCGGCGTAGTCGAGCACGAGGATCTTGCCGTTCTTCATCGCGTCGGCCTCTTGCACCGCCAGCACGATCGTATCGTTCGCCGTGTCGATGTCTACGCTCGTCAGATCGCCGAATTCGAAATCGGGATCGTTCTGTTTAGACAGCGCCTCGACGTTGATCGGGTCTCCGTCTCGGGTCAACGTCGATTGCCCTGCCTTAAGGCTGACGATATCAAGCGTTGCCGACGGCTTCGTCGCCCCGTTCACGAGATAGAGCTTGCCGTTCTCGCCATTGTATTTGACGATCTCCGCCACGCCGCCTTCGGGGTCTTCATAGCCGACGGAATAACCGGCGATTTTCTCGATGCTGATGGAGTCTTCCGGAGCCGGTGCAAGGATGGAGCCGGAATCAAGGTATAACGGGATATCGCGCGTGGCGGGAGAAACGCGGCCATCCGTCACGGATACCGTGACATTGGCTTGTCCATAGTCGTCTGCGTCCGGCGTTCCGGTGATCTCCCCTGTTACGCCGTCCATATGCAAACCGGACGGCAATCCTGCTGCGGAGAAGCTCAGATTGGCTTTATTCCCATCGTAATCAACGGCTAGGATACCCGAGGAATAAGCTTGTCCTGCCTGGCCGTTCGGCAGCGAACTCGTACGGATGCTTAACGCCGCAGACGTATTGCCGCTGTTGCCCGGCAGCAGCTCCGGTGCAACGGAGCCGCTGTAGTCGACTTGGGCAAAATCGTTCCTGTTGTTGTCGCTGTCCGCGAACTGGACGCGTCGGATCGACTTCTTCTTGGAGATTCCCTGGCCCGTGGCGGTCGCCTGGCCCGGCTGCCCCGGATATTCCGTCTCGTAGCCGTCAATCGTGGAGGTTGCGTCATTATCGGCCGTTCCTACCAGATCGACATAGCCGGGGGCCGGGTTAGCAGGATCATAGGGATTCGCCGTCGTCAGAGCGGTCTGATTGCTCATCAGCGCGACTTTGAGCTGTTTATTCCCAATGTATAAACCGGTCCATTGTTGGTCGTAGGCTCCGGGAGCCGAAATATCCAACGACGCTCCCGTTAGTCCGGATACGCTTGATTTGGCACCGATGACAAGGAACGAAGAGTTCGCCTTGATGATGCCGCTCAGATTGAGCTTTTTCCAAGCCGTACCTTCTGCCGCAGCCGCCACGTCTACGTATTGAAGCGACCATTTGCTTAAATCTACGTCTTCATCGGTTTGGTTAAACAGCTCGATAAAGCCGTTCGAGACATACTTCCCGTCCGAAGCGGCGCTTCCGAAGCCATAGACTTGATTGATGACAATGTGGGGCAAATTCACGTTGTACGTGCCATCCGCTTCGTAAGGCGTACCCGCTGCGACGGTTGACGTATCCGCGTTCGCCGTCTTAGGCGCCGCAAGTCCAATGCTGCTGAACGCCGTGCTTGCCGCCAGCAAGATCGACAGCCACTTTCCTTTTTGCCTCATACTCATTTATACACTCCCGACTAGGTATTTGGGGACCAACTCTTATCCTAGGGGATGGACGTTCAAGTTCCTGAGATTCCATGTTAATTCCATATTAAATTCATATAGCCATTACTAATGGACTTTTCGATTCTATCTATCCTCTTCAAGACAAAAAAGCCGAACCTGGGCGCCATGCGCCTTTCGTTCGGCTTAATCCTCGCGGAATATAAGCATCAGCTTGATATCGCATTGTTAACCGGATTTGCCGGATGATGCTTCTTGTCTCTTAACATAACAAAGAAGAGGATCGAGGCGACGACGTACAGCGTTCCCGTAATGCTGAAGGTGATGGCGTAACCCCAATAATAACCGTGCTCGGACACAAGATGGGCTTGTACGGGCCCCATGGTCGCCCATCCAAGCATGAAGGCCGTCTGCATGGACGAATTGGCGATGCCGCTTCTCTTGGCGGACACCCGGTCCACCAGTATGGCCGATTGAATCGGGTTGGCTGCGTTCATCAGCGCCTGCCGGAACAGGAAGCTGACGGAGGCCACAAGCAGCACATTCGTAAATCCGGTGAGAAGCAGAAAAGGAAGCGAAAGCATCTGGAAGAAGACGATCGCTTTCACTTGTCCGACCTTGGCCACCAGCGAAGGACCGATTAGCATCGAGACGATAGTCATAATTTGCCCTAGCGAGATAAGCAGGCTCATTCCGCTCAGGGAGACGGAGAATCGGTTCGTAAAATAGAGATTGAGATAAGGAATGACCAATCCGGAGCCGAAGCCGATGAGCAGTTGAACGAATACGAATTGAGCGATGAATTTGGTGTCCGACTTCCTGCTGCTCTTCTCTTTGTTCTCCTCGGATCGGGTACGTTCGGCAACGATGTCCGCCTTAGCTCGTTCCCGCATGAAGAGCAGGGGCAGGAACGCTGCCAGCGTCGCCGCGCTGCCCAGAAGAAGGACCACCTTTAAGCTGTCCGCCCGCTGCATGCCGAACGATTGAAGTCCATCGGCCAACACGCCTCCGCCGAAGCTTCCGAGCACCTGAGCGGCCAGTACAAGCGAGGAGTACAGGCTGAATATGGCGAGCCTCTGCGCCTTGCCTACGTTCTCCGCCAGAAACGGGATGGCCAGCACCTGAAAGATCGAGGCGAACAAGCCGGACATGACCGCTAACGCTAGAAGTCCGGTCTCCGCTTCATATAAGGAGCGTCCCGCGAACAAGAGCCCGCTAACCAGCGCTCCGACGATAAGAAGGTTCTTGCGGTTCCACCGATCCCCTAACAGGCCGATCGGGATAAAACAAATCGCGGTAGCCAGCGATTGGACGCTAACTACCGTTCCGCTCATTCGATCGTTGTAGCCTAATTCTTGTATGTATAAATTATAGAGGACGGAGAACATCCCATAGCCTATCTGGTATAGAACGGCCGCGATAAAAAACAAACGAACGCTCACCGAGACGTTCTTCCATTCGACTGCGATTTTCTTGATGAATGACACTTGAGTTTCTCCTTGTTCTCGCTTAGCCGGATAGAAAAAGCTCCTCCAGACTACGCAACACGTAGTTCCGGAAGAGCTCTTGTCGTTGCTGAATCTTACTCAGTCGTGTAAGGAAGCAGCGCCATTTGGCGTGCGCGCTTAACAGCGACCGTCAGCATGCGTTGGTACTTCGCCTTCGTGCCGGTTACGCGGCGCGGCAGGATCTTGCCGCGTTCGCTGATGAACTTGCGGAGCAAGTCCAGATCCTTGTAATCGACATGGGAGATCTTGTTCACTGTGAAGTAGCAAACTTTGCGACGCTTGTTGCGTCCGCGACGGAACTTGCGTGGTTCGCGTTGTCCGTCTCCGCCTTCGCGAGGACCGCGAGGACCGCGTTCTTCGCGAGCAGCTGGTGCAGCTTGTTGTTGTTCGCTCATTTATTCTCCGTCCTTTCCTGTCTTAGAATGGCAAATCATCGTCCGATATATCGATCGGCTTGCCGTCATTAGCGAACGGGTCCATATTGCCGCTGTTGCGCGATCCGGAGCTGCGGCTTCCGCCACCGCTGCCATAACCGCCTCCGCCGAACCCGCCGCCGGAGTTCCCGCCGCCGCCGTAATCGTCACGGCCTTGTCCGCCTCCGCTCTCGCGGTTCGATTCAAGGAAACGTACGTTATCGGCGATCACTTCCGTTACGTAGACTCTGCGTCCTTCGTTGTTCTCGTAGTTGCGCACTTGGATGCGCCCTTCTACGGCAGCCAGACGGCCCTTCCGAAGGTAGTTCGCGCAAGTCTCGGCCAATTGACGCCATGTCACGACTGGAATGAAGTCCGCCTCGCGTTCGCGTTCTCCCCCGTTATCACGAGAGAAAGGGCGATCGACAGCCAGCGTGAATTGCGCCACGGCCACGCCTGCCGGCGTGTAACGAAGCTCAGGATCTTTGGTCAAGCGTCCGATCAGAATAACCCGGTTCAACATGGTTGGTTCCCTCCCAACAATGACGACTCACGGCGGTGTTCCCGCCAGGATCTTGCGTCAGTTCTTATTAAGCCACGACTTCTCTGACGATCATGTGACGAATAACTTCGTCCGTAATCTTCAGAACGCGCTCGAGCTCGCTCACGACAGCAGAGTCAGCCGTGAATTGAACCAACACATACGTCCCATCGCGGTGCTTGTTGATTTCGTAAGCAAGACGGCGTTTGCCGAGGATATCATGCTTAACGATCTCTCCGCCGTTCACGATGATGCCTTGGAATTTCTCCGAGACAGCTTGAACGGTTTCTTGGTCCACGTCCGGACGGATGATGTACATCAACTCATAGTTGCGCATCTTCCGTTCACCTCCTTTTGGTCTTTGGCCCCCCGATTCCCATACCGGCACGACGGATCGTTCCGGCCGAGGAGCAAGGAGTATGCATTCTTAATCAAAAAGCATACCTATCTACTTTATCACAAGCGGTAATCGCGGTCAATGATGGTCTTTTACAAGGCTCCCGGCCTCTCCGTCTCCGTTATCCGAGTCATTCGACTTGGGCGTGCATAACCCCTCCCCTTCTCCCCTAAACTACTCGTACTCTGGAACCAGGGGGTGAGCAGAATGGGTGAGCAGACGGAATTCGAGCCCGGCCAGCGGGCGCCTAATGACGGAGAGTACATCGAGATCGGAGAAGCCTCGTTCCATACGGGCATAACGAACCCGAAGAGAATTCATCTTCATCGCGGAGATCGATTCCCGGAGACGTCCAATCACAGGCGGAAGTGGAAAAAATTCAATCAGTAGCACGCCGTGCGTATAAACCGAAGCTTATCGGGCCATTCTATATTTCGGCGACGAACAGAGAGGTGTGGTTCCATTGAACCCATGCAGGCAAGAGCCGAAGGAAGGAACGTGCCAAGCGGAGTAGGACGGAGGGTTGTGCTAAAGACACACTTCCTCATCAGTGATGAGGCCGAGGAATCGGCCATGACCGAAGCGCTGGTGCGATGGAAGTAAGCGAAGCCGACGGTTTCGCCGAAACTGCGCACATTCGAAGCAACGACTGGATTACGACTTCAACTCATCAACGTCGCCCGGAGGACCCCGCAAGGGGTCCTTCGTTATTTTCCGAAGAATCGTAAGTATGGATGTTTAGATTGCGTTACGGGTCCATTCGCAATTCCTTCCCCCGAATACAATAATGTATTCTTCGCTAAGGGGGACAGGCTTATGGCTATTACGGAAGCATTGTGCCAACGATTGGCTCGTATTCTTGGCGGTAAAGGCGACCACGAAGACAACGAATGCACCATCATGGTCAAGCGAAAACTGAATGCATCCATTCTCGGCAGAAAGTACGACACGGAGCACGAAATCGCTATTCAATCCTTAAAGAACGGCAAATCGCTTAATACCGCCGAGATTACGCTTCTTCAGAATGAAGTGCAATTTTTTGTTCGCAATGCGGTGAAGCTCCGCCTCAAAGTTACCGCCGTTCATAATCACTGGCTCTTCGACAAGCCCCGGCTGATGTATGTGCACGTCGAATCGGTCGAGAATCCGATCGTCTTTGCCAAGAAGCTGGCAGCCATTATTAAGAAACTGTAAAGCATGCACGTTTCGAATCTGGGATTCGCTTTGTCGCCGCTTTGTATTTTTAAGTTGCCGTTGACTATAGTCAAGAGTAAAATAAAAAGAGACCGTTATCTGCAAATAACGGCCAAGAGTGTGGTTAAACGATTGGGATTGTGATAAGTTGCGAAAAAAGTGGTCCGATCCTCCAAGATACGGGACTGCTTTTTTCTTTTGTCCTTAGTTTACAGCAAGTGCGATTATAGAAACGATAACACCTAAACATGCCACAATTAGCATTGCAAAAGAAATGATTAAGTTTAAGTCCTCACGTTTTATCAGTTCGTGGTTCCTTTCCCCCAACCGCTTAATACCACATTTATATTATACAATAATTTTATGCAGTATCTACTAAGTGTAAATAAGCACTACACTCTTCTCGGCCTGTTCGAATCCCACAACAAAAAAACCGATCCCTGATTCAGGAATCGGTTATCTTTTGTGGATGGCGGAGAGGGTGGGATTCGCTCCGTCGCCCCGTATGTCCGTTCTATACTCGGACCGATACGATTATGGCGACTATCACGCCGGGGCCTACGGACATGCCTTAGGGCATGTCCGCTTAACGGCCCGTTCGAATCCCACGCCATCCACACAAAAAAACCGATCCCTGATTTTCAGGAATCGGTTATCTTTTCGTGTGGATGGCGGAGAGGGTGGGATTCGAACCCACGCACGCCTCGCGACGCCTAGTTGATTTCGAGTCAACCCCCTTGGGCCTCTTGGGTACCTCTCCGCAGCAAGAAAAATAATATCACAGATTGGACGAGCTTGCAACTCGTCTTTTTGATTTTTTTACGCGTTGCTTTCTTCCGCTCCCGCTTCGCCCGAATCGGAGCCTGATCGCAGCACTTTCTTCAGGCTCTTCTCGAACTTGGCACGCGGAAGAAGGATGCTGTGCTTGCACTTCACGCACTTGATGCGGATATCCATTCCCATGCGGATGATCTCCATCTCATTCGCTCCGCATGGATGCTGCTTCTTCATCTGGACAATATCGCCGAGATCGAACATTTTCTTCTCCATTCTACGCCCCTCCCATTCGTTCTGCCGAAGCGATCGAATAATACCGTGGATCCCTAGCCGATTCGAATGCTTTCTTGATCTCCGCGAACAATCGCCTGGACATGGCGGCTTGGGAATTCGGCTTGCATACCGCCGTGATGCGCAAGGTGACGTCTGAGCCGGTCATAGCCTGCACTCCCAGCAGTTCGGGGGGCATGACCAGGTTTGCGTCCTCAAAGCGGCTCAGAACGCCTCTGACGACCTCCATAGCCTGTTCTAGTTGTTCCGTTGCGGCAATGGAGACATCGACTACCGCCAGCGAGTTGTTAACGGAGTAATTCGTGACGTCCGTGATCGAACCGTTCGGGATGACGTATACCTCGCCGGTCCAGCTCCGAAGCCTTGTTGCCCGCAGTCCGATCAGCTCGACGGTTCCTTTGAACTTGCCTGTCTCGATCACGTCGCCGACGGAGAAGTGGTCCTCCAGGATGATGAAGAAGCCGGTGATCACGTCTTTGACCAGACTCTGCGCCCCGAAGCCGATGGCGAGTCCGATCACTCCCGCTCCCGCGAGCAGCGGCGCCAGGTTGATATCGAATTCTCCGAGGATGAGGAGGATCAGGATAAAGTTCACGATGTAGGATACGGTGTTCTTAAGCAGCTTGCCTACCGTCTGAACCCTGCGCGGACGAAGCTTCAGTCGCTTCGACGATTTCGGGTGCATGAAGTGATCGATCACCCGATACATCAGCTTCTTCGCAATACCGCTTATGATCAGGAACATAATGATTCGCAGAACGACTTTAACCACGGAAATCCAAAGCGCGGTATCGCTGATCGAATCCCAGATGTCGTCGACGAATTGCTGCCACAGGTTGACGTTGTGATCAATCATCTGATCAATCGATACTTCATCATCGGCCAAGGGCATAATCCCTGGCAGAACGGTATTTACGCTCATGTCCGCGTCCCCCCTCTCTTACAGGATCTGCTCGTATTGCCCCGGCCCAACAAGCTGGAAAATCCCGCGGATCTCTACTTTCTCCGTCAGGATCACGCTCTTTACGCTATCCACTTGCTCCTGCGGAAATTCAATAGACAGCGCGCAGCCGGCGGTAATTTCCTTGGGAGTCGGACGAATGTCTATCTCCACTTCGGCGTACTCCAGCAGCATCTCTGCCCTTAGCGCCTGTTGAGTAGAATCGAACGCTATCAATAGCGATTCCATAAGCCCTTCTTTCTAACGCGCTAGCGCGTTGACTACCATAAGTATAAATGAGCCGCGGTGTCCATATACTAGTAACACCCCATGGGAGGAGGCGAGGCAAGTAAATGAACGGCGCTTGGGAGAAGAGGCCCGGATCCATAAGCGATACGGCGGCTCATTCTTTGAAAATTCACTACAATGAACCCGCGGTGCTGACTCGATTGACCCAGCGATTAGAGAGTCAGCTGGAGCCATTGCCTCACGATCGGAGGATCGTCGTTGTCTGCGTTGGCACCGATCGTTCCACCGGAGACTCCCTAGGCCCGCTCGTCGGAAGCTCCTTGTCCCGGGAGGGTCAACCGTTATACGATTTGTACGGAACCTTGGACGATCCCGTCCACGCGATGAATCTAAGCGACACCCTCGAGAGAATTGCCCGCACCATTCCGCATCCGTACATCATTGCCGTGGATGCGTGTCTCGGACAAGTCTCCAGCGTGGGCTGCATTCAATTCGGCACTGGCCCGGTCAGACCGGGTGCCGGGGTCAATAAGGATCTGCCCCCGGTCGGCGATATCCACTTGACCGGAATCGTGAACGTCGGCGGCTTCATGGAATATTTTGTCCTGCAGAATACCCGCCTTAATCTGGTCATGAAGATGTCGGACATTATCGCCGCGGCTATCCGCCAAGCTATCCGCAACAGCCGCAGCGCCTCTATTCCTTTTGCGTTGCCTGACTGATCGCGATCTTCTCTTCCGGCGACAGCATGTAAGCCGATTGTCCTTTATCTAGCGGCTTCGCATACAGGAACGTCTGTTCCCTTCCGTAGATTCCGGTAATAACGACTCCATCCTGATGGTCGTTGACGATGGCAACCGAGAAGCTGAGGTCGCTGCCCGAATCCGAGAAAGCATTGAAGCGATGAACGCCTACCCGCCCCTTAAGCGAGGATAGGCGTTTTTCTTGTGCGTCGATACGCGCTTGCTGTTCCTTGCGATTGCCTTCCAGAGCGCCGATTCGTCCATGAAGCTGGTCCAGCACTCCCTCCAACTGAGGAACTCCCGTTTCTCCCACCATCTGACGATGCGCCTTGCCGAGCTTTTTGAGCTTGCCGCTCAGAACGATCACCCATACCAGCGCAACAAGGATGAGGAACCCCTCACCTGCCGCAATGGCAAGCCACACCTTATCATCCAAACCGTTCATGCCTTCTCCCCCATGTTCCCCATGTCGTTTGCTCTGGCTGTATCTATCATCTATGGGACTTGCCGTGCGTCAGCGCAATCTCCCTCGTTGCATTAATCAAGGATACGATATCCGATTCGGTTGTAAAATATCCCGGACTTGCGCGAACGGCCCCAGTCTCCACTGTCCCTGCGGTACGATGTCCCAGCGGAGTGCAATGGAAGCCAGCCCGAACCGCGATTCCGAACTGCCTGTCCAACTGGAACGCGGCAGCGGCAGGATCTACATTCTCGATCAAGAAAGAGACGATTGCCGTTCTCTCCGTCTCCATCCCCGGTCCCAAGAGCGTTATCCCTTCCAGATCGCTAAGCCCCTCCATTAACATTCGGGTGAGCTTCAACTCCTGCCGGTGGATCTTGGCTGGCGTCTCCGCAAGCACGAACTTGACTCCTTCGGTCAGCCCGGCGATTCCCGCCGTGTTCGGAGTCCCCGCTTCGTATCGATCCGGCCGTGTGGTCGGCTGTTCGATCGATTCCGAGCTGCTGCCCGTTCCTCCATGCATTAGAGGCTCTAACTCCAGGTCCGGATGCAGATAGAGTCCTCCGGTTCCCTGGGGCCCCATAAGACCCTTATGCCCGGGAAAAGCAAGCATGTCGATTCCCATCGCCTCGACGTCGATATCGAGAACTCCGGCGCTCTGCGCAGCATCCACGAGCAGCTTGACGCCTTTTCTTCGAGCGATCTGCCCAATCTCGCCGACCGGCGTAATCGTACCGAGCAGGTTCGAGCTGTGGGTCAGAGCGATCAATGTCGTGTCGGGACGAATCGCCCGCTCGATCGAGGACGCCTCCACAAGGCCAAGTGCATTCGTCTCTACATATGTAATCTCAATTCCTATTTTCCGTTTAAGAGCTTCCAAGGGTCTTCTTATGGAGTTGTGCTCTAGCATTGTCGTAATGACATGATCTCCCGGCTTCAACCAACCTTGCAATGCCGTATTCAAGGAATGTGTGGTGTTGAGGGTAAAAGCAATGTCGTTGGGGTTGCCTATTCGAAAAAGCTTCGCTAACTGCTTGCGCCCTTCGAACAATACCCGGCTAGCTTGCACAGCCATTCGGTGACTGCCTCTTCCAGGGTTAGCGGCCGCTTCCCTCATGGTTCTCTCCATCGCTTCCCAGACAGAAGGGGGCTTTGGCCAAGAGGTCGCGGCATTATCTAAGTATATCGTGGATTCATTCATCTCTTCGGCCTCCGCTAACGTCTTCATGACGCAAGGATAGCATACCTAAGTTTAATCCTTCCCTCGGAAGAATACAACTTGAGTATGCTATCTTTGGCGATCTTATGCGAGAGCCTTCAGAAGCTCCAGTAGCCTCTCCAGATCTCCTTGACTGAAGTATGCCAACTCGATATGTCCCTTATCCTTGTTCGACTTGATTCGAACCGTCGTTTGGAACTTCTCCCGAAGCTTCTCTTCGACTTCTTCGATATAGGGATCTCTCTTCTTCGCCTTCGTCTTGGGTTTGTCCTTCCCCTTCGCCTCCGGCTGCTGCACCGCATCCTCCAGCTCGCGAACGCTCCAACCATTGGCGACGCAGAGCTTAGCCAACTGACGCTTCTTCGGATCGTCCTTGATTCCAGCCAAGGCTCTAGCATGCCCCATCGACAATGTTCCACGTGAAACATAGTCTTTGATTTCCTCCGGCAGCGAGAGTAGCCGCAAGAAGTTGGCGATATGGGATCGGGACTTGCCTACCTTCAAGGAGAGCTCCTCTTGGGTTAACGAGAATTGATCCATAATCCCTTGATAGGCAATCGCCACCTCTATTGCGTTGAGGTCCTCTCTCTGAACGTTCTCGATCAGAGCGATCTCCATGACCTGCTGATCGTTGTAGGTTCTTACAACCGCAGGGATGGTTGGGTTGCCAAGCAGCTGCGAAGCGCGGAAACGACGCTCGCCCGCAATAATCTCGAACCCGCGAAGGGCCGTTCGCACGACGATAGGTTGAATGACGCCATGCTCTCGAATCGATTCCGCCAGTTCTTTGATTGCGTCATCGTCGAACGTCTTACGCGGCTGATACGGATTCGCACGCAGCTGAGTTAAAGGTATTTCTACGATTTTGTCGTCTTCTTTGATGGAGAGTGAAGTAATGAGTGCATCAAGCCCTTTACCTAGCCGCTTGCTCATACGTAATCACTTCCTTAGCCAGCTCGAGATAGACCTCGGCGCCTTTGGATTTAGGATCGTAAGTAATAATGGATTGGCCATGGGAAGGCGCTTCGCCCAATCGTACATTCCGCGGAATGACCGTTTGGTAAACCTTCTGTTGGAAGTACTTCTTTACCTCTTCGATAACCTGGATGCCCAGGTTCGTTCTCGCGTCGAACATCGTGAGCAGAACGCCTTCGATCTGCAAGGACGTGTTCAAGTGCTTCTGAACAAGACGAATCGTATTCAGCAGCTGACTAAGCCCTTCAAGGGCATAGTACTCGCACTGGATAGGAATCAAGACGGAATCCGCCGCCGTGAGCGAATTGATTGTCAGAATTCCGAGGGATGGCGGGCAATCGATCAGAATATAATCGAATTCATTGCGCACCAAGCCAAGCGCCTTCTTCAGCCGAATCTCCCGCGAGATGGTCGGCACGAGCTCGATCTCGGCGCCCGCCAATTGAATCGTAGCAGGGATCATCTTCAGATTCGGCAAGCCCGTATCGACGATGGCCTGTTTAGGATGAATATCATTGATCAGAATATCGTAAATGCAATATTCCGCATCCGCCTTGCTAACCCCGATGCCGCTTGTCGTGTTGCCTTGGGGGTCGATATCGACAATGAGAACCTTCCGTCCCAACGTCGATAAGCAAGCGCCTAAATTAACGGCAGTCGTCGTCTTGCCGACCCCGCCCTTCTGATTAGCAACGGCAATAATCTTTGACAAAACATTCACCTCATTATTTACTGCCTATGCAAGCCTAACAAGCAAAGAGGACTGGCGAGCCCCCTCTTATTTCTTCTTCGGAATGCGAATGACAATCTCGATATGATCGTCGCAATCCCGTTCGCTGGACTTAATCGGAATGCCCGAGCCGTTAACCATGCTGACAGACTGACGGATAGTATTGATCGCAAGCCGGATATCCTTGGTGAACGATACTCGACGGCTCTTCGGCTTCTTGTCCAGTTCTAACTGGAAAGCAATCCTTGTCTCCGTCTGTTTCACGTTAAGGTCCTTCTCGATTACTTCTTGAAGAATCTTGTTCTGCCATTCTTCCGTCGGAAGAGCAAGCATCGCTCTTGCGTGACGCTCCGTAATCTTGCGTTCCATCAACGCATTCTTCACGGTGTCCCCTAGCTGAAGAAGCCTGATCTTGTTCGCGATCGTCGATTGGCTCTTGCCTAGCCGTTGGGCGAGACTCTCTTGAGTCAATTGATGAAGCTCCATCAGTTTCTGATAAGCTACCGCTTCTTCGATAGACGTAAGATTCTCGCGCTGCAGGTTCTCGATCAGCGCAACGGATGCCGCCTGAGAATCGTTGATTTCGCGAATAATCGCGGGGATTTGTTCCCAACCAAGCTTCGTTACCGCCCGCCATCTTCTCTCTCCGGCGATAATCTCGTGTTTGCCATTGCGAAGGCGAACGACGATTGGTTGAATCACGCCGTGAGTCTTGATCGTCTGGCAGAGCTCGTCGATCTTGTCATCATCAAATACCGATCGCGGTTGGTAGGGACTCGGCACAATGTCTGCTATGGCAATCTGTCTGACTTCTTCATGGCCGTTACGATCCGACAGCCCAAAAATACGCGACAACGGTTCTCTCATCTTAATAGGACCACCACGTTCTCCTAATCTTAACATGCAAATAATGCATATAGCGACGAAAAAGCGCCGCCAATTTGCGCCAATTGGCGCCTGTGCGGCACACCGGTTACTTCTTATTATAGTATATTCGTTGTCAGACCGCCATTTCCTTCTATTGAAAAAACTTTCATAGGTTTGGGGGCTAGCAACGTACTTGGAAGTGCCATGAAAACAAAAAAATGTTCCACGTGAAACACTTCTGAACTCAGAAGTTTACTGTTTCACGTGGAACAATTCGGGTGCAATAATCTCTCATGAACTTCGTTTTACAACCGCACTCCGCTTGAGGAAGCCAGCAGCGGAGATTTAAGGGGCACGCCTGCTTTGCGCGGATAGGCTTTGGCCGTTGCGCTTATCTTAGTCATCATGATCAGATGACGTTCGGATTTCTCGATCGGCAATTCCAGACGCTTCACTTCCGCCAGTTTGGCGCCGAGCTTGCCAAGGCTGAAACGGCTCTCCTCTAGCTCCTCCTGAATATCCGAACCCTTCATGGAGATGAAGACGCCGCCTGTCTTCGCGAATGGAAGGCAAAGCTCATTCAACCCCGCAAGGCGCGCGACCGCGCGGGCGGTGACGACGTCATATTGATCGCGGTGCTCCGGAAGTCTGGCGATATCCTCCGCCCTGCCGTGAACGCAAGCAACGTTGGCGAGTCCTAGCCTGGCAACGACTTCTTCGAGGAAACGGATTCGCTTAGCCAGCGAATCGATAATCGTAACCTTCAGCTCGGGAAAAGCAATCTTCAGAGGGATCGACGGGAAGCCGGCGCCGGAGCCGATATCTGCTATGGAAGTTCCGGCTATGGATAGGTCGGCGGCAAGAGCAACCGTTAACGAATCGTAGAAATGCTTCTCATAGACGGCATCCCGTTCCGTTATCCCCGTTAAATTCATTTTTTCGTTCCATTCCACAAGCAAGCGATAGTATTGTTCGAACTGAGACAATTGACTGTCCGATAATTCAAGTTCCAATTCCCTCGCCTGCTGCTGCAACCACTTCTGCGGATCGTCCATCAAGATCCCCTCGCTGCCGTTACTCGATTGTAGTGTTCCAGGTGGATAAGGAGAATCGAGAGATCCGCCGGCGTCACGCCCGATATGCGGGAAGCTTGACCGAGCGATAATGGACGAATCTTATCCAGCTTCTGCCGCGCTTCCGTAGCGAGTCCGTGAATGATCGAGTAATCGATATCGTCCGGTATTTTCTTCTTCTCCATCTTGTTCAGTCGTTCGACTTGGAGCAATTGTTTCTCGATATAGCCGGTATACTTCGTTTGAATCTCGACTTGTTCCTTCATATCCTCCGTCAACTCGACAGGAGATGGGGAGATTCGTTCAATATCCGCATAGGATACTTCCGGGCGGCGGAGCAACGTTAACCCGTCGGTCGTATTCTGTATCGGAGCCGACTCAAGGCCGGCCAGCATGGCTTGAACCTCTTCATCCGGACGGAACTTCGTCTCCTTCAGACGATTGATTTCCCCTTCGACCAGGGCTTTCTTCTCCAGGAATTTCTCGTAACGGGCATCGGTGATCAACCCGATCTCGTGACCGAGCGGCGTCAGGCGAAGATCGGCGTTGTCATGACGCAACAGCAAACGATATTCCGCACGAGAAGTCAGCAAACGGTAGGGTTCGTTCGTGCCTTTGGTCACCAAGTCGTCGATCATAACGCCGATATAACCGGCCGAACGCTCGATGACAACGGACTCCTCCCCTTTCGCCTTGCGGGCGGCATTAATTCCTGCCATAATGCCTTGCCCCGCGGCCTCTTCATAACCGGAAGTCCCATTGATCTGTCCAGCCGTGAAGAGATTCGGGATGATCTTCGTCTCAAGGGATGGCCAGAGCTGGGTCGGCACCACCGCATCGTACTCGATGGCATAACCCGTTCTCATCATCTCCACCTTCTCGAGACCCGGTACGGATCTGAGGATTTGCAACTGAACGTCCTCCGGCATGCTTGTCGACAGCCCTTGAACGTAATATTCCTTCGTATTGCGGCCTTCCGGCTCCAAGAAGATCTGATGCTTCGGCTTGTCGGCGAAACGAACGATCTTGTCTTCGATCGAAGGGCAATAGCGAGGGCCCGTTCCTTCGATAACCCCGGTAAACATTGGAGCCCGGTGCAGGTTGTCATTAATGATCTGGTGAGTCTCCTCCGACGTATAGGTCAGCCAGCATGGAATTTGATTATTCGCATGCTCCATGTACTCCGTCTCGAAGGAGAAATACTTCGGCTTCTCATCCCCCGGTTGAATCTCCGTCTTGCTGAAGTCGATGGTATCTTCATGAACGCGAGGCGGCGTGCCCGTCTTGAACCTCACCAGCTGCAGCCCCAGGTTCCGCAGGGATTCGGACAGCTTGACGGCCGGCTGTTGATTATTCGGTCCGCTCTCGTACATCAATTCGCCCATAATGACTTTGCCGCGAAGATAAGTGCCTGTCGTGAGAACGACCGTCTTGGCCCGGTATTCCGCGCCTGTCTTCGTAATCACCCCGCAGCAGACGCCGTCTTCTACGATGAGGTCTTCCGCCAGTCCTTGGCGAAGAGTCAACCGTTCTTGCTTCTCGATCGTCTCCTTCATCGTGTGCTGGTACAGGAACTTATCCGCTTGCGCGCGAAGCGCATGAACGGCAGGTCCTTTCCCCGTATTCAGCATTCTCATCTGGATAAAAGTCTTGTCGATGTTCCGGCCCATCTCTCCGCCAAGCGCATCGATCTCCCGAACCACGTGCCCTTTCGCCGGTCCGCCGACCGACGGGTTGCAAGGCATAAAAGCAACCATATCCAGATTTATCGTAAGCAGAAGCGTCTCGCAGCCCATACGGGCGGCGGCGAGTGCCGCTTCGCATCCTGCATGACCGGCACCGATGACGATAACGTCGTATTCTCCCGCTGCATATCCCATAGCTTCATTCCTCCTCTAAACTAACGCAAGCCAATTATTTGCCAAGACAGAATTGGGAGAAAATCTGATCGAGCAACGATTCGCCTACCGAATCGCCGACAATCTCTCCGAGCAGCTCCCAAGCCCGCGCCAGATCGATCTGGATCAGATCGATCGGGATGCCCGAGTTCGCCGCTTCCGCCGCATCCGACAACGATTGAATGGTCTGATGAAGAAGCGCGATGTGCCGCGCATTGCTCACGTATGTGAGATCCTCGCTCTCGAGGCTTCCTCCGAAGAATAGATCCGACACCGCTTTCTCCAATTGGCCGATTCCGGTCCCTTCCTTCGCCGAGATGGGCACGATCCGCTCCCTAGGGAACCTCGATTCAATCTCCATAAGCTCCAGATGGCCTTCCAGATCCATCTTGTTCACCACAATGATAACCGGTCGATCCGCTAACTCGTCAAGCAGCTCGCGCTCGTCATCATGCAGCTTCTCGTTATGGTTGAGCACGAGAAGGATTAGATCGGCGTCCAGCAAGGCTCCTCGCGAACGCTCCACTCCGATTCGTTCGACCACGTCGCTCGTCTCCCGAATGCCTGCCGTATCGAGAAGCCGCAGCGGAATGCCGGACAGCGATACCGACTCCTCGACAATATCCCGTGTCGTTCCGGGGATATCCGTCACGATCGCCTTATTTTCTTGAGCCAACGCATTCAGCAGAGACGACTTGCCCGCGTTTGGACGACCTACGATCGCGGTTACGATGCCTTCTCGTAATATTTTGCCTTCCGCAGCCGTTTTTAGAAGCTCTTCGACGGTCGCTTTCGCTTTAAGGCAAGTCTCCGTAATGGCCGCGCTCGTCATCTCTGCTACATCGTGCTCGGGATAATCGATATTTACTTCCACATGGGCCAATAACTCAATGAGCTGCTGCCGCAAGGGTACGATTTTCTTCGATAGAGCGCCTTCCGCCTGCTTCCTTGCTACCTGGAACGCGCGGTTCGACTTCGATCGAATCAAGTCGATGACCGCTTCCGCTTGAGCGAGATCGATGCGTCCGTTGAGGAAGGCACGCTTCGTGAATTCACCCGGCTCGGCCATCCTCACTCCGCTGCGGAGAACGAGTTCGAGCACCGCTTGTACCGCGACGATTCCGCCATGGGTGCTGATCTCTACAACATCCTCCGCCGTGAAGGAGCGCGGTCCCTTCATGATCGTAACCAACACTTCATCCACGATGGAACCATCCTGAGGATCCCGAATCCACCCGTAATTCACGGTATGCGATTCCGCGGATCTTAGGTCCGTCTTGGACTTGAATAGGGAAGCCGTCTTCTCGATTGCTTCCGGACCGCTGACTCTAACGACAGCGATGCTTCCCTCTCCTAACGCCGTCGCTACCGCGGCAATTGTATCTTCTGTCATCATGCTCCCTCTTTTGCTTCTATGCTATAAGAAAAAACGCAATGATCCGCTGCGATGCGGAAGCCATTGCGTAGTTGCGATCGATTTACTTTGGGGCAATGACGATGCTTCGATTCGGTTCATCGCCTTGACTGTACGTCTTCACATGAGGATTGGATTGAAGCCAGGAATGGATGATCTTGCGTTCCTGAGAAGACATCGGCTCCAGCACCACTTCACGCCTCGAGCGAATGACTCGATTCGCCATTCTATCCGACAGCGCTTCAAGGGTCTGCTTGCGGCGCTCCCGGAATTTCTCTGCATCCAGTACGATTCTCAGGTGCTTGTCGGAATGCCGATTGGCCACGATATTCGCCAGGTACTGCAAGGAATCCAGCGTCTGACCTCTGCGCCCGATCAGAATTCCGAGATCGTTGCCCGTCAGATTGATCGTGGTGTGATCCGAACCCTCATTCCGTTCGACCTTCACTTGAAGATCCATAGCGCCCGTGACTTCCTGAAGAAACGAGATCGCTTCTTCTATGCCGTCCGGCTTCACTTCAAGTTCCACCTTGGCATCCTTGGATCCGAAGAGTCCGAATAACCCTCGGCTAGGATGCTCAAGGATGGACACCTGAACGCGATCTTCCTCAACGCCTAGTTGACTTAGACCGTTTTTTACCGCCGCTTCCACTGTTTTTCCGATTGCCACCAGCTTTTTCATTAGGCATGGCCTCCTTGCCTGTACCTTCCGGTTTCGGCGAACGTCCATACATGAAATAGTTCTGAATGATGGTGTAGAGGTTCGTGTAAATCCAGTAAAGCGGCAGAGCGGACGGGAAGTTGATCGCCATGACGAAGATCATGATCGGGAAGACGAACATGAGTGCTTTCATCGGGCCCATCTGCTGCTGCGGATTCATCGTCATCATCATGTACGATTGAACGAACGTCGTACACGCCGCGATGACCGGCAAGATATAATAAGGATCCTTCTCGCCTAATTGAAGCCACAAGAACTCATGCGCATGAATCGGCTGATTCACGGTAATCGCGCGATACAATGCGATAAAGATCGGCATCTGGACGATAAGCGGCAGACATCCGGCGAGAGGATTGACCTGATGCTCCTGGTAGAGCTTCATCATCTCTTCCTGCTGCTTGCGCGGATCGTCTTTAAACTTCTCGCGAAGCTTGACCATCTCCGGCTGCAGCTTCTGCATCGCTTTCGAATTCCTGAATTGCTTAATGCTTAGCGGCAAAATGATAGTCCGGACAATGATGGTGAGCAGCAGGATCGAGATCCCGTACGACCCGCCGAACCAATCCGCGAACTTGTCCAACATGAGCGAGAACCAATAAACAACGTTACTGTCCCACCAACCTTGAGAATTCTTCAGTTCCTCCGTCGTCTTCATTGCCGCGTTAGGCGTACAGCCAGACAGCAGAACGAGCGCGGACAGAGAACTTAGGAGAACCCACATCTTGCGATTGCGCAACAAGAACACGTGCAAACCCCTCTCCTGCTTGCCTATCCCCTGTTTATCCCATGACGAATAGGCCTCAGCAGCCTACCGAGCGTCATCAGACAAAGGTTATTCACATAAAAACACTATAACATACTATTAAAGGCAAAGAAAAGCACGAGGACCGCTGTTCTTCGAGTTCGAAGGAGCGCTTCCTCCCGCATTTTTTTTGCCGTATGTTTTGCGTGGCGGGGCCGTCGATCCTTTCGTCAATCCGGCCTTGCGGAGAACGTGCAGCAGGCTTTTCTCCATCTCCGGATACGGCAAGTTCAACGCCGGCTTTCTTACTATTAAAATAAGATCCAGTCCGCTGTTGATCTTGCTTGCGTTGAGCCTCACGATCTCCTTGATCATTCGTCTCAGCCGATTGCGGACAACCGCTCCCCCTAGCTTGCTGCTGGCGGAGATTCCTAACCGGAATTGCTCATTCTGCGGCCACTTGCGCCAATAGACGACGAATTGGGAGTTCGCGAACGATTGCCCTTGCCGGTAAATCCGGTTGAAGTCCTCTCTGTTCCGAAGGCGCAGCTTCCTCTGCATTTTACACCGTCCCTCGACCCATTCGTTCCTTATTCCTTCTATTATGATCCCAATATAAAGAAAAAAGACCACCTGACGTGGTCTCTTTATCTTTAAGCAGACAGCACTTTGCGACCTTTTTGACGACGAGCCTTCAGAACTTTGCGTCCGTTCTTGGAGCTCATGCGGCTACGGAAGCCGTGAACCTTCTTGCGCTTGCTTACATTCGGTTTAAATGTAGGACCCACAGATCATACCCCCTTACTTAAAAACTCAGGTCTTTAAATTAAACCATAACACCCGCCCAAAAGTCAAGCAGCTTGCTGATTTGACGTTTTTTGGAGTCGACTCCGTTCTCCACAGCTTCTATATAGTAATGAAAAATAAAAAACGAATTGTGAGTAATTTCGTCAGGCTATTTCATTATGCACATGTGAATAACATTTAGTCGAAATTTCGGATAATCAGGGGTTTTGTCGAATAGGCTCACAATGTATCAACAATATCTAGTGTTGTGCACAGTTTTAATCCACAAGTTATTGAATTTGTGGATAACATGGCTCATTTCGTTGAATTTAGCGGTTTCATCTGCTATGATTAGTTCTATCTTTCTCCGTGGATATCATCCAATCGGCCTGATTTTATCAACAGCTTGTGTATAACTTTGTGAACAACATCCATAATCTGCGGACAAGCCTAGAAATAATTCCGTTGGTTGTGTGGATAACTAATAGCGTCGTGTTCATTCGACAGTAGAATGCCCATGTCCGCCTGATCGGTAAAGGAGTGACTTCATGTGGACAGCCGCAGCAACGAGATCTGGCAGCAGGTGTTGTCGGTCATCCAAACCAAGCTAAGCAAACCAAGTTACGATACCTGGTTCAAGGCGACCAAAGCATCCTTCGTTGGAGAGGATTCGGTCGTGGTAACCGCTCCGACGACGTTTGCAGCCGAATGGTTGGAGACCCGATATACCAAGCTGGTCTCTTCTGCATTAGCCGAGTATTTAGGAAGATCGGTCGACGTGAAATTCGCCATCGAAGAGACGAGGTTCGCAGAGCCGGCAGCGGCATTCCCGGCTAGTCCGGCCGCGAAGCCCGTTGTCTTAGAGGACAACATCACCCATCTGCTGAACCCGAAATACACCTTCGATACGTTCGTTATCGGCGTAGGCAACCGATTCGCGCATGCCGCTTCCCTTGCGGTAGCCGAAGCGCCGGCCAAAGCCTATAACCCGCTGTTCCTCTATGGAGGAGTCGGTCTGGGCAAGACCCACCTGATGCATGCGATCGGCCATTACATTTTGGAACATAACCCGAACATGAAGGTGCTCTACATCTCGTCCGAGAAGTTCACCAACGAGTTCATCAACGCCATTCGCGACAACCGCGGCGAGAGCTTCCGCAATAAGTACCGCAACATCGACGTTCTGCTTATCGACGATATTCAGTTCCTGGCCGGCAAAGACGGGACGCAAGAGGAATTCTTCCATACGTTCAACGCCTTGCATGAGGAGAACAAGCAGATCATCATCTCCAGCGACCGGACTCCGAAGGAGATTCCGACGCTCGAGGAACGGCTGAGATCGCGCTTCGAATGGGGACTCATCACCGATATTCAGCCGCCGGATCTGGAGACTCGGATCGCGATCCTCCGCAAGAAAGCGAAGGCGGAGAATCTCGATATTCCGAATGAAGCCATGGTCTACATCGCCAATATGATCGATACGAACATTCGCGAGCTGGAAGGTGCTCTTATCCGGATCGTCGCGTATTCATCCCTCACGAATCAGGATGTATCGTCCCATCTGGCAGCAGAGGCTCTGAAGGATATTCTGCCGACAGGCCGCAACCGGCTCATTACGATTCAAGACATTCAGCAGCGAGTCGGCGAATTCTACGGCCTCAAGCTCGAGGACTTCAAAGCGCGCAAAAGAACGAAGGCCGTCGCCTTCCCGCGTCAAATCGCCATGTATCTATCCCGGGAGCTGACCGACTACTCCCTGCCCAAGATCGGCGACGCTTTCGGCGGACGCGACCATACGACCGTCATCCATGCGCACGAGAAGATCTCGTCCCAGATGAAAGTGGATCAAGAGCTCTTCAAGATCATTCAGAACCTGACGGAGAAGATCAAGAATTTGACCTGATTCGCCGTCTCAATAGCCATGTATCCCCGTGGAAAACTTCAAAGCCTATACACAAAGCATACACATGTGGATAGGCTTTCGTTTTCGCGTTTTTCTGGCTTATCCACATATCCACCGCACCTACTGCTACTGCTATTCTTTTTTTAAAAAAACTACACTGACTCGAAACAAGAGGTGAGCCCGTGAAACTGACGATATCCCGCAATGAGTTGAACGACGCGGTTCAACAAGTATCCAAAGCGGTATCCGCAAGAACGACCATTCCCATTCTGAGCGGGATCAAGATCGACGCCCATGCTCAAGGGATCACCCTGACGGCCAGCGATACGGATATCTCGATCCAAAGCTTCATTCCGCTTGAAACAGGCGATAAAGTGGTGTCGACCATTCACCGACCGGGCAGCGTCGTGCTTCCGGCCAAATTCTTTGTCGAGATCATTCGCAAGCTGCCGGATGAGGAAGTCAACATCGAAGTCGGGGAACGCTTCCAGACGCAGATCCATTCCGGCGCCATCGACATTCAACTAGTGGGAATGGATCCGGAGGAATTCCCCGTACTGCCTATATTGGAAGAGGAACGCGTGTTCTCCATCCCGGGAGATATCCTCAAATCCATGATCAGGCAGACGATCTTCTCCGTTACGACAAGCGAATCGACGCCGATTCTGACAGGCGTTCTGTGGAGCCTGAACGAAGGCGTCCTGAAGTTCGTCGCGACGGATCGTTATCGCCTGGCGACTTGCAAGGTGAATACCGACGTTGATGCCAGCCTGCACTTCTCGAACGTCGTTATTGCGGGCAAGACCCTGAACGAGTTGTCCAAGATCATTCCGGACCATAACGTGCTCGTGGACATCGTCGTTGCCGACAGCCAAGTGCTGTTCAAAGTGGGCAATGTTCTTTTCTTCACGCGCATGCTGGACGGGACATTCCCGGATACTTCCAAGATTATTCCGAACCAATTCAAAACAGAACTCGTCCTGAACACCAAAGCGCTGAGCGAAGCGATCGACCGCGCTTACTTGCTGTCCCGCGAAGAGAAGACGAATATCGTCCGCCTCTCGACCACGGAGTCCGGCGCAGTGGAGATCTCCTCGAGCTCCTCCGAGCTGGGACGCGTTCAAGAGATGGTGCCGGTTCAGGAATTAAGCGGCGAATCGCTCCGAATTGCCTTTAACTCGAAATACATGCTGGATGTTCTCAAGGTCGTGGACAGCGAGAATCTGTTTATCGGCTTCAACGGCTCGATGAGTCCGATTATCTTCAAGTCGGAACACGAGAACAGCCTGCATCTCATTCTTCCGTACCGGACGACGAACTGAGGCGAAAGCGATGAAGGAAATAGCGATCTCGACGGAATACATTACGCTCGGACAAGTGCTTAAGCTGGGGGATTGCGTGAGCTCCGGCGGCGAAGTGAAGATCTTCCTGCAGGAACGCGACGTCAAGGTGAACGGACAAGCGGAGAATCGCCGCGGACGCAAGCTCGTGCCGGGGGATGCGATCGAAGTGGAAGGCTGCGGCAGCTTCGTCGTGAAGTCTCGCTAAGTCCCGGGAAAGGAAAGCGAATATGCAATTGAATCGCTTGGAGCTTCACGGTTACCGCAATTACAAGCAGATCGAGCTTGCCACCGGCGCCGGGGTCAACATTCTGATTGGCCCCAATGCGCAGGGCAAGACGAATCTCCTGGAGGCCATTCATGTCCTTGCGCTGACCAAGTCGCATCGGACCTCCAAGGACAAAGAGCTGATCGGGTGGAACGAGCCTTCGGCCAGAATCAAGGCGGAGATCGAACGTCGCCAAGGCAAGGTATCGTTGGAGCTTCAACTCACGACGCAAGGCAAGAAAGCAAAGGTTAACGGACTCGAGCAGCGCAAGCTGAGCGGATTCGTCGGAACGATCAACGTGGTGCTGTTCGCGCCCGAAGATCTTGATATCGTCAAAGGAGCCCCGGGTGTGCGCCGCCGATTCATGGATATGGAGATCGGGCAGGTGCACCCGGGTTATTTGTACGATTCGCAGCAATATCAACGGATTATGCAGCAGCGCAACAATTACTTGAAATCGACGGACTCGTCCAAAGCTTCTCAGCCGATGCTGGACGTTTGGAATGAACAGCTTGTCACGTTCGGTGTTAAAATGATGCAAAAAAGGAAAAACTTTATAGGCAAGCTGCAAGTCTGGGCGGAACAGATTCACCGGGGAATTACGAACGGAAGCGAACAGCTTACGGTCGAATACCGTCCCTCCTTCGGCACCGAGCCTGGGACTGCCCCCCAAGATGATTCTTCTTTATTCCAACAATTTATGTTAAAGTTAACTCAAGGCAGAGAACAGGAATTCCGCAGGGGAACGACTCTGGCAGGCCCGCACAGAGACGATCTGGCCTTCTTCATCAACGGCAAGGATGTCCAAGCTTTCGGCTCTCAGGGGCAGCAGAGAACGACAGCGTTGTCTCTTAAGCTCGCGGAATTGGAGCTCATGAGAGAAGAGATCGGCGAGTATCCGCTCTTGCTGCTCGACGATGTCTTGTCGGAGCTCGACCAATTGCGCCAGACGCAGTTGATCGAGACGTTCCAGAACCGGGTTCAGACGTTCATTACCACGACAGGAATCGAGAGCGTGAATATGAGCCGGCTGAAGGACGCGGCGATCTATCACGTGAAGAACGGCGAAGTGCTTAGCTAATGTCAAAGCCTGGGGAGGCGCGGCATGTATATTCATCTCGGCGGAGAGAAGATTATCCGCACGTCGCGTGTTGTGGCTATTTTTGACATATCCATCGAGAGTTCTTCCAAGCTTTCGCGGCAATTCGTCGCGCAAGCGCGCAAGAATCGCGACGTCGAGGTGATCGGCGAGGAGGATCCCAAGTCGATCGTCGTCACGGAAGAACGAGTTTATTATTCGCCCATTTCCACTTCAACGTTGAAGAAACGGGCACATCATCTGGTCGATTTATAGCGCAACGGCGAGATTGTCAGGCTTGCTCTGCCTAGCTCGCCTAACGCAAGTCGCAACGCGTCAACGCAAAGAAGGCGGTGGAGGGTTTGTCCGTGAATTCGCAACAGAATACGTACGACGAGAGTCAGATTCAAGTTCTAGAAGGGTTGGAAGCTGTTCGCAAGCGGCCGGGGATGTACATCGGCTCGACCAGCGGCAAGGGTCTTCATCATCTTGTGTGGGAAGTCGTTGATAATAGTATCGACGAAGCGTTAGCCGGCTATTGCAACAAGATCGATGTTATCGTTCATCAAGACAATAGCATTACGGTCATCGATAACGGCCGGGGCATTCCGGTCGGCGAGCACCCGAAGATGAAGAAGTCGACTCTGGAAGTCGTCATGACCGTTCTTCACGCCGGCGGCAAATTCGGCGGAGACGGCTACAAGGTATCCGGCGGTCTGCACGGGGTAGGCATCTCGGTCGTCAACGCGCTGTCCGAGAAGGTCATCGTGAAAGTCAAGAGAGAAGGCCACGTCCATCAGCAGGAATATCGCCGCGGGATTCCCCAATACGACCTCAAGGTCGTTGGCGATACGGATGAGACGGGAACGGAGACGCTGTTCCTGCCGGATCCCGAGATTTTCACCGAGACGACGGTATACGAATACGAGATTCTGGTAGACCGTATCCGCGAGCTCGCCTTCCTGAACAAGGGAATACAGATCTCGCTTACCGACGAGAGAACCGGAGTAAGCGAGACTTTCAAATACGACGGCGGGATCATGGAGTTCGTTCAATACCTGAACCGAACCCGAGAAGCGATCCATGAGAATCCGATCTACGTGGAAGGCATGAGAGATAATATCTCCGTCGAGATCGCGATGCAGTACAACGAAGGGTATTCGGAGAATATCTATTCCTTCGCGAACAATATCCATACGCATGAGGGCGGAACGCATGAATCCGGCTTCAAGAGCGCTCTGACGAGAATCGTCAACGATTATGCTCGCAAGATGGGCTTCGTGAAGGATAACGAGTCCAACCTGACCGGCGACGATGCCCGCGAAGGATTGACGGCTATCATCTCCGTCAAGATTCCGGAGCCGCAATTCGAGGGACAGACGAAGACGAAGCTGGGCAACAGCGAAGTGCGCGGTATCGTCGAATCCCTCCTTGGCGATAAGCTGATGGAGTTTATGAACGAGAATCCGGCCGTCGCCCGCAAGGTAATCGAGAAGTCGCTGCAAGCTTCCCGCGCCCGTGAAGCGGCAAGGAAGGCCCGCGAATTGACCCGCCGCAAGAGCGCGCTCGAAGTGAGCTCTCTGCCGGGCAAGCTTGCGGACTGCTCGTCCAAAGACGCGGCGATCAGCGAATTGTTCATCGTCGAAGGCGACTCCGCCGGCGGTTCGGCCAAGTCCGGACGGGATCGCCACTTCCAAGCGATTCTGCCGCTGCGCGGTAAGATTCTCAACGTCGAGAAGGCAAGGCTTGACCGGATTCTGTCCAACCAGGAGATCCGGGCGATCATTACGGCGGTCGGTACGGGGATCGGCGATGACTTCGATATCGCGAAGGCCCGCTATCACAAGATCGTCATCATGACCGATGCCGACGTTGACGGAGCGCATATTCGAACGCTGCTGCTCACGTTCTTCTATCGCTACATGAGACAGCTCCTGGAAGCAGGCTATGTCTATATTGCGCAGCCGCCTCTCTTCAAGGTGGAACGGAACAAAGTTACCCGTTACGCGATGAACGAAGCGCAGCGCGATGCGATTATCGCGGAGTTCGGCGAAGGCGTGAAGATCAACGTTGCCCGTTATAAGGGCTTGGGCGAGATGAACGCCGAACAGCTCTGGGAGACGACGATGGATCCGGACAACCGCACGATGCTGCAGGTGAAGATCGAAGACGCCATGAAGGCGGATCTTATTTTCGATACGCTGATGGGAGACAACGTAGAACCGCGCCGGGAATTCATTCACCAGCATGCGAGATACGTCAAGGATCTGGATATTTAATCGACAAGCTTCTCACGCTTGCCATGGGTGCTTAAGCCACCCGCCGCGGCAACTGCAGGAGACGGGACCGGACAGGAGTTCAATCGGTCTTAGTCTTCGAGTTGCGGGATCGGCGGGTGGTTTCGCTTAGCGGGGAGAGCGAGCTTGCTTCTTGAATCGACCGTAGGCAACGGCATATCGATAGACCTTGCGGAAGACGGAACGGTCTTTGAGCTTACGGAAAATAAAGGGGTCCGGCATCGTATTCACTTCGAGAATCCAGGCTTTGAGGGAGCGGTCGACGGCAACGTCGACGCCGATCTCTTGAACGCGCGGGAATCTTCGTTCCATGGCCCGCGCCGTGTCGATGCCGAGGGAGTTCAGCTTCTTGCGGAAGGCGCTCATCGTGGTATGGCCGTCGAGATGCTCGGAGATCAGAATCTCCAGGTCCATCGGCGTGCCTCCGCTATGATAGTTCGTGACGATCTTGCGAGGATGGGCAAGCCGGCCGATAATCCCCGTCGTCTCCCAAATCCCGCGGGGATTGCGTTGAACCATGACGCGGAGGTCGAATCTTCGCTTGCGGTATTTAAGAAGTTCAATGCCTTGCTGGGCTAGATAAGGGCGCTTCCTCTTGACGGTCAGAAGCTTGTCGTACATGGAATCGAAGGACTGGAAGGAATGCTTCTTCTCTTCGGATTGGAAGCGATAGGGGGGCGTAGAGCCGGCGGAGTATTCCACTCGAATGACCCCGAGGCCATAGGTCCCGTTCACTGGCTTCACATAGATCATTCCGAACTTCTTGAGCATCTCCTGCAAGGTTTCGCGATCCAATTGCCGGGTCAGGGGAACAAGATCTTTGAGCTTGCGATCGGCGAGCAGGGCTTCTGTTTTCGCTTTCTTACTGAGGACGCGTTGAATCGCCAACGAGCCTCGCCACCTTTCCCGTCAACATTATGCTATAATGGAATTATTCATCCTCATACAGTATGACGTGTTAAGCTGCGCGGTGTGCGCCGGCAAGGAAGAACAGATCGAATAGCCTGAGAATGGGCTATAGGCTTGGCAACGATGAAGGAGGATCTTCATGGCGGAAGAGCAACGCTCCCCCATTCGCGACAGAGAAATAAGCGTCGAGATGCGGGAATCGTTTATGGGTTATGCAATGAGTACGATTGTGAGCCGTGCCTTGCCCGACGTTAGAGACGGGCTCAAGCCGGTTCATCGTCGCATTCTCTACGGTATGGCAGAATTGGGCATGTATTCGGACAAGCCATTCAAGAAGTCCGCGAGAATCGTCGGCGAAGTCATGGGTAAATACCATCCTCACGGCGACTCCTCGATCTACGAAGCCATGGTTCGCATGGCGCAGGATTTCTCGATGCGTTACATGCTGGTCGAAGGCCAGGGCAACTTCGGTTCTATCGACGGCGATGGCGCGGCAGCGATGCGTTACACCGAAGCCAGGCTGTCCAAGATCGCGACGGAGATGCTGCGCGATCTGAATAAAGACACGGTTAACCTTATCCCCAACTATGACGGCGAAGAGCAGGAGCCGGAAGTGCTGCCGGCCCGAATTCCGAACCTGCTCGTTAACGGTACGACCGGTATCGCCGTAGGGATGGCAACCAACATCCCTCCGCATAACTTGCGCGAGGTTATCGAGGGCGTTCAGGCGCTGATTCAAGACCCCGAGCTGACTCCGTACGACCTGATGGATTACATCAAGGGCCCGGATATGCCGACTTCCGGTTATATTCTCGGACGGGAAGGCATTCGCCAGGCTTACATGAACGGACGCGGATCGATTACGATGCGGGCCAAAGCCGAGATCGAAGAGAACGGCAATAAAGCGCGAATCATCGTAACCGAGCTTCCGTATCAGGTCATTAAGGCAAGGCTGGTCGAGAAGATTGCCGAGCTTGTTCGGGAGAAGAAGATCGACGGAATCACCGATCTTCGCGATGAGTCCGACCGCAACGGCATGCGCATCGTAATCGAGCTGCGCCGCGACGTGAACCCGAACGTCGTCTTGAACAATCTGTACAAGCAGACTTCGATGCAATCGACCTTCGGGATCAATATGCTCGCTATCGTTAACAAAGAACCGAAGGTTCTGAACCTGAAAGAGGTTCTGCAATATTTCCTTCTCCACCAGATCGAAGTCATTCAGCGCAGAACGGCGTTCGACCTGAAGAAGGCGGAAGCGAGAGCTCACATTCTTCAAGGCTTGAGAATCGCTCTGGACCATCTGGACGAAGTCATCGCGCTCATCCGCAGCTCGCAATCCGACGAGGAAGCCCGCAACGGATTGATCGAGAGATTCGGTCTCTCGTTCGATCAGGCGCAAGCGATCCTCGACATGCGTCTCCGCCGGTTGACCGGACTGGAACGCGAGAAGATCGAGCAGGAGTATAACGAACTTCTCGCCAAGATCGCCGAGTACAAGGCCATTCTCGCAGACGAGCAGCTGGTTCTTAAGATTATCAGCGAAGAGCTAGAAGAAATTAAGCTGAAGTACGGCGATGACCGGCGCACGGAGATCACGGCACTCGATAACGAGATTCTGGACGAGGATCTGATTCCTCGCGATGAAGTGGTCATTACGATGACGCACACCGGTTACGTCAAGCGTCTTCCGGTATCGACCTATCGCAGCCAGAAGCGCGGAGGACGCGGAGTCGTCGGCATGGATACGAAGGACGATGACTTCATCGAGCATCTGTTCGTGTCCAATACCCACCACTACCTACTGTTCTTCACGAACAAAGGACGGGTGTTCAAGCTCAAGGCATACGAGATTCCGGACCTGAGCCGAACGGCTCGCGGCACGCCGATTATCAACCTGATCCAGATCGATCAGGGAGAGACGGTCAATGCGGTTATTCCGGTAGAGTCGCTGGAACCGGATCTCTATCTGTTCTTCGCTACTCGCAACGGTATCGTCAAGAAGACCCCTCTAGACGATTACGCGAACATTCGCAAGGTCGGCTTGATCGCAATCTCCTTGAGAGAGGATGACGATCTGATCGGCGTTAAGCTAACGGACGGCAGCCGCGACATCGTCCTGGGAACAAGCCAAGGCATGTCCATTCGCTTCTCTGAATCGGATGTCCGGGCAATGGGTCGTTCCGCGACGGGCGTGAAGGGCATTCAGTTGGACGATAACGACCGGGTAATCGACATGGATGTCGTGGAAGCGGATCGCGATGTCTTGATCGTTACCTCCAAGGGCTACGGCAAGCGGACTCCGGAGAGCGAATATCGTACCCAAACCCGCGGCGGCAAAGGGCTTAAGACGCTCAATGTCACGGATAAGAACGGTTCTATCGTCAGCCTCAAGGTCGTTCGCGATGACGAGGACTTGATGATCATGACTTCTTCGGGCACCTTGATTCGCACCAGCATGTCCGGCATCAATACGATGGGCCGGATTACGCAGGGCGTTAAGCTGATCAATATCAAGGATGAAGACTTCGTAGCGACGGTAGCGCGAGCTCCAAGCAGCGAAGACGAAGAGGAAACGGGCGAAGAAGCCCAAGAAGGCGTGAACGCGGAGAACGGATCGAATGGTTCTAGCCAACCTAACGATTCGAGCGACGCCAACGAATAGTACGCCAAGCCATTCCGAATGCGGTCGGGGGAGATGAGAGCGACATGCCAGTACTGCCAATATCACAGCTTCAAGCAGGCGATCGCTTGGCAGCCGACGTTCTGACGACAATGGGCAATCTATTGTTGAATGAAGGGCGCAATCTTTCGCAGAGGGATCTGGAGATCCTGCAGGCTTTTCTAATTCCAAGCGCGGATATTAGGCGGCATGGCCTGTCGGAGACGTCCACGAATGCCGAGACGGAAGAGAACCACGCTGCATCGGAGGCTAAGCTTAGTCCGCTTCATCAGCAATTTCTCCGCATGGAAGCTGAGCTGAAGCGAACTTCGGCGATGACAGGTCCCGGACAGAAGCTGCCGATCCTAGAGATCCGCAACGCGCTCAAGGATCTGTTGGAGCATATCGGCGACTACAACGTTCTGACTTTCGCTCCGCCGCCGGAATCGAACCAGACGGAACGTTGGATACGCAAGAGCGTATTGATCGCTCTCACTTCTTATCAGTTGGCGAGATGGAACAAGCTCCCCGAGAAGGATTTGACTCCGATCGCTCTGGCCGGACTTCTGCACGATATCGGCAACGTGCGCGTCGACCCGGCCATCTTCCGGAAGCCATCGAAGCTGACGACGGAAGAGATGAACGAGATGCGGCAGCATACGGTATATGGCTTCAAGCTGCTGGAAGGAGTCCCTTCCCTGAATCAGGGAGTTGCACTCGCAGCGCTGCAGCATCACGAGAGGCTCGATGGCAGCGGATACCCTCTAAAGGTAAGAGGGGATAAGATCCACCTGTACGCTAGAATTGTTGCCATAGCGGACATGTATCATGCGATGACGAACGAAAGGAATTATCGCAAGGCGCATTCCCCGTATCTGGTGCTCGAACAGCTGCAGTCGGAATCCTTCGGCAAGCTTGATCCCGTTTACGTTCAGACGTTCATCGATCGAACGACGCAATTCCATAATGGAATGCTTGTTCAGTTGAATGACAACAGCGTAGGAGAGATCGTGTTTACCGATCGCAGCCAGCCTACCCGTCCGATGATCTCGATCAATGGAGAGATCGTTAACTTGGCGAAACAGAAAGAGCTATACATTTGCGCGATTTATACGATTTAGAACCGAAGACCGTCTTCATGGAATTAGCCATGAAGCGGTCTTTTTTACTTCTCATTCGCATATATGAAAGAGTGATCCTAAGAATGATAAAAAACATACGAAAAAAATGAAAAAAGGGGTTGCGTATAGGCGAAAGCATGTGGTATATTATTTGAGTCGCCGCTGAGCGGTGGCCGCGAAAGAAACGAAACAAACTTGTTCCTTGAAAACTGAACATCGAGCGTAAATGGAAATAAATCGTCGAGCGGAACTTCGGTTCTGCGAGACAAACCAGCAGTACAGAACGAGCCTTCAAGGTTCTTCAAAAAGGTTTACCTTTATGGAGAGTTTGATCCTGGCTCAGGACGAACGCTGGCGGCGTGCCTAATACATGCAAGTCGAGCGGATCTTCTTGAGTAGCTTGCTACTCAAGAAGGTTAGCGGCGGACGGGTGAGTAACACGTAGGCAACC
>NZ_RZJR01000022.1 GCF_003990975.1 Cohnella sp. AR92 | reverse complement strand
GTTCGGGGGTTCGGGGATCTAGGGGACCCGAGGGATCCGGGACAACTGTAACGGAACTGAGAGACCCTTAGCAGCTCCCAACGCCGGGCTTCAGGATTTAACGGAAATCAGCGACGCTTAGCCAGGGATTCATGGCCAAATCCGGCTGTTTTCCGTAAAATAAGGGCCCCTGGTTCCGTTAGAATTTCTAAAGGCCGATTATCGGGAAAATAAGGGCTCCCACTTCCCTTAGAGGTTAGAATGAGCGGAAGCTTAAGGAAAAAGCGGCACAGGGATTGGCTCCCTATGCCGCTTTTTCCTGAACTGGCTCGCCGAAGCACGCTTCGGAGCCAGCCGCTTCTTATTAGTAGCCCGAGCCTTGGCCGCCCGATACGATAGCAACCCCGGAGCTAGCTCCGATTCTGGTCGCTCCCGCCGCGATAACCGCGCGGCAGGTCTCGGCATCGCGCACGCCGCCGGAAGCCTTGACTCCCATCTCCGGTCCGACCGTCCGCCTCATGAGCGCGATGTCCTCCACCGTCGCCCCGCCCGGACCGAAGCCCGTCGACGTCTTCACGAAGTCCGCTCCGGCCGACTTGCTCAGCTCGCAGGCTTTGATTTTCTCTTCGTCGGTCAGAAGCCCCGTCTCCAGAATCACCTTCACGATCGCCTTGCCTCGGCTTGCCGCGACGACGGCCGCAATGTCCTTCTCTACCGCCTCGTGCATGCCGGACTTAAGGGCGCCTACGTTCAGCACCATGTCGATGTCCGTCGCGCCGTTCGCGATCGCGTCCTCCGTCTCCGCCGCCTTCGCGCTTGTCGTGGAAGCCCCGAGCGGAAACCCGATAACGGTCGTGATTCCCACTCCGGAACCGCTCAGCCGTTCAGCCGCCGTCTTGACCCAGAACGGGTTGACGCATACCGTCGCGAAACGGTATTGCTTGGCTTCCTCGCACAGGCGAACGATTCCCTCAAGAGTGCTATCCGGCTTCAACAGCGTATGGTCGATATAAGATGCAAGGTCCGCGTTCGGACCCTTCAATTCCTCGTTGCTCACAATCTTTTCCCCCTCTAAGCCTTCTTCAAGAGATGCCATTCCCGGATGCTCCGCGCCGCCTCTCTCCTCCTAACGTTCAAGCAGATACTTCGCCGTGAATTGATCGGTAATCAGAACGTTGGTATACTTCCCCTTCAACGCTCCATAAATTCCCGCAACCTTCTTCGCCCCGCCGGCGACAAGAATGGATTGCTCCTTCTGCCCGAGCTCCTGAAGGCTGATGCCGATCGTCCTCTCGTTCAGCTCCTGGGAGATGATCTTCCCTTCCAGATCGAAATAGCGGGAACAGATATCCCCGACGCCGTTCTCCTGGATCAGCCTCAGCTCCGAATCGGAGAAGTAATTGGCCTTGATCAGCACGGAATCTTCCGTGGGAACGCCTACGGTCACGATCGCGATATTCGCTTGCTTGCCGAGCTCCAACGTCTTCCGAATATGCCGGTCCGACTCGATCGTCTGCCGAACCATGTAATGGTCGACGATGGCGGGCAGCGGAATAAAATAAGGATTCGTGTGGAATGCCCTGCCGAACAGATGAACGATCTCATGCGCGTAAGTATTCGTCTCCGAGTGGCTGACGCCGCCGTTCAGCTGAACGACTTTGACGTTCTTGGCGAGCTTGCCCTGAAGGTTGACCGCGACCTCATAGAGCGTCGTCCCCCAGGTCGTCGCGATAATATCCCCGTCTTGGACCATCTCGTTCAGGTATTCGGCCGCCGCGATTCCCAGATACTTCTTGACGATCGCATCCTCGTATTGCGGCACGGAGAACACGACCGCGCGCTTCAGGCCAAACTTGCGTTCCAGCTGCGTCGCCAACGTACCGTTGTTCTCGAACGGGTCCACGATCTTGATCTGGACGTATCCGTCTTCCTTGGCTTGCTGCAGGAATCGGGAAACCGTCGGACGGGAGATGCCGAACTTGTTAGCGATCTCCTGCTGGCTGAAGTCCAGTTGGTAATACATCTTCGCGATATCGATCATGCGGCAAAGCTTATCATCAGAGCGTTCTTCAGGCATAACCCCCGCACTTCCCTTTAAGCATCACGTTGCGAAATTTTGTACGATGTATGATGCACAATATTTCAATTCATTATATCTAGGAATTTACAATTAGGCAATCGGTGTAAGCTTTAATCCCATCAATTCTCTTTATTTTAATGCATAAAAGCGTGAACGCCAAGTCGCGTTATTGCATAATTGCTCTAAAATCATGGATTTTCTGACGTTTTCCAACAAAAAGTCCCACCGTTCGAATCGGCGATTCCTCCTCAAGGAACCCGAACCTTTTTCTGGATAAATAATGCTTGACCGAGCTTGTTCCCGCGTGTATGATGGGAGAACAATAGTTCGCATCACCTTACAAGGAAGCACCTGTAAGAGCGGCCGACCCCGGCTAATCTTGCAGGTGCTTTTTTTTGCGTTGCCAATCTATCCGAAGGAAGGGGAAGTTGAGAATGAGCATGAGATGGTTGAGATGGGGACAAGGGTTTATGGCGCTGCTTCTGGCAGCAATGATGTGGTCTCCTTACCCGGCGGAGGCCGCTTCCGTGGAACTGAGCCCGACGATTCAGACCGCCTGGGGGAAGCTCGTCGCCTTCGCGAACGACAATCAATCGGCGAAGCTGGCCGCCCAGATGACCAATTTTCGTTCTTTGCAGACGCAGGAGAACAGCCTAGATGCCAAGATCCAATCGCTTCACTATAGCAATGAAGAAGAGCTGACGCTCGTGAAGAACCGGATCAAGACCATCAACGCCGCCAAGATCGCGGCGCTCGAAGCGAAGGTCAAGAAGACCGAAGAGAAATACCAACCCCTGCTGGACAATTACAAGCTGCTGACGAAGCAGATCAGCGCGGCCAACGCGCTGGGGAGCAAGACGCTCAAGAAGGCGCTGCAAGCGCAAGCCGACTTATTGAAGCCCGCCGTCGCACTGGCCAAGGCAGACATTAAGGCCAGAAAAGACGAACTGAAAGCCGAGAAGGAAGCAACCGCCAAGATCGCTTCCGCCATCCGTTCGACCTTAGCGGAGATCGATACGGTCAAAGTTCAGATCCGGGCCGCGAAGAGCGGTGCGCAGAGCTCGAAGTCGGCTCTCTCTTCGCTGCTGAAGACGTTCAACGCGGCCGTCAAGAAGCCGGACGTCTCGGGCGCCTCAAGCACACTTTCTTCTATGCAGACTCTTTATGCGAAGCTGATCGAGCACAAGCAGAAGAATTACGCTTATGAACAGAAGATCACGACGATCCTCGCGAAGGCGAAGCTTCAATTCCCGAATTCGTAAGCTCGGCAGGAGGGCTGCGCCGGCTCCTCGTATCTAGTCTCTGATCGAGATAGAGAGACGCTAGCATTCCGATCAGCAGGAGAACGTTTACGGCTGCGATCCAAGAGTAGGAGACGGACAAACCCGTCTCCCGGGCGAACGCGACGGCCATTCCCCGTTCCCCGCCGCCTCCCCTTCCGAAACCGAGGGGATTCGCCAGGAATCCCGGTGCGCCGCGCCTTCCTCGCCCGCCCCCTTGGTACATGCGAAGAACGACCGTCAGGTTAATGAAGACGGTGGCCGTAAGAGCGACGGCAGCGACGAGCCAGCGCTTATCCTTCATGACGGCGAAGAGGACAAATAAGAGAGCCGGGACGCTGTAGCGTTCGTGCATCTCGGTCGGAAGCATAAAGAAAGCGAAGTTGATCGCCGCTCCTGCCCGGAGAAGCACGGCGTCCTCCGGCCTAGAGCGCAGAAGCGCCCTGCCGACGCAATAGCAGATGAACGCCACGGCCGCTCCGAACAGAAGGAGGCTGAAGGCGCGAAGCGACAAGCCCCAGGCGAACGGTTCCGTGTCTACCTTCGCCGGGCTTACGCCGACGATATGAAACCACAGATTCAGAGCGTTCATCGTAACGTTCTTGTATTCGCCGACGGCATCCGCATAAGCTTGGCGGATCATCGCTCCGAGCGCGCCCGCTGCGCCGAAATAGACGAGCGCTGCCAGCCAAGGAGCGCATAAACCGGCTAGCCATAAGAGAAGCGGCTTCGCGGCGCGGTGCTGCCAACCCCTAATCAGCAGATAAACGACGAGCACCGGGAGAAGGGCAACGGCCTGGAATTTCGTCAGCAGCGCCAGTCCCATCAACAGCCCGCTTAGCCAGGGACGTCGCGGAAGCTGGAGAATCGCAAGCACCATCAACATTCCGTGGAGCATATCGACCTGGCCCCATACGACGCTGTCCGTCAGGAGCGCCGGATTGAACGCAATGAGCGCCAGCAAGCCTATCCGCCAGCGAACGCTCTTCATGCCCGACGTGGCAGCCGCAGCAGCGCAAAGAGCGAGAACATCAATCAGCAGCAGAAGGAACTTAAAGCTCATTTCGCCCGCTTGCGGCACAACGCCGAACATGTCGGCAATCGCCCCGTATCCCCCCATGATTGCGAGGAAAACCGGAGGATAATCGATATTCTCATTGTGCAAATACGCTCCGCTTAATCCGTGTACGCGAACATCCTGCATCCATTGAACGAACAGCCTTTGATCCGCCACGAAGCCGGCGAACCTGTCGGCTGCTATCCATCTGATCCCAATGGCCGCGAGAACGAGAAGGAGGACAACCAAGCCTACTCGGAATTCGGAGCGCCGTTTCCCTTGGCTAGCTGTCGACATAGCCTGATCCCCCTTTTTGCTTGCGGCTCCCTCCGCGTAAGAACTCCGCATTCGCAATCGCTCTCCATTGTTCCATACGAAGCTGAATCCAAGATGAAGGGCAACTGAAAGTTTGGCTAAGATTGGATAAATGCGCAGCTTCTAACTTCTTTCAGTCTTAAAGTCGCATTTTTTCTATTAATTCCATTTTCTTGTAACTATAAAGCGTTTTCTATCGTAAAATAGAAGAGAGAATCCGATACGCAGCAGCGACATAACTTCGTTGCAATTCCTTTAGGTGGTGAAGAGTTGATTCCCTTAATCATCATAGGCTCTTTCCTAATCTCGACGATTCTCTCCGTCCGGATTGAGAAGGAGAGCAACAACAAGTGGCTGGGTATGCTTTCTGCAGTCTGTTTGAACCTGTTTATTCTTAAGTCCGCTTGGATGCTATATGGTTTGGACGATGAGTCGCGGGTGTTCGGCATCGATTTTACCGGCCGTCACTATCTTATTATCGCCATCCCTCTAATATCCTGGTTACAGGTAATGATTCTGTCTATCGCGCGGAGGAGGAAAGATAACGGACAAGCCTAGGAAGCATCAAAAAGAGCCCCCGCCTAAGGCAGGGGCTCTTTTGATGTTTGGTCTAATGGGACAGCGTTATTCCTAGCTTACCCAAGAACGACGCGGTCGTCCGCAAGCTTGCTGCCGCTGATCTGCTCGAATTCCCCGAGAAGCTGGGCGACTGTCAGGTCCTTCTTCCTGCTCTCCGGAATATCGAGAATGATGCGGCCCTTGTCCATCATGATCAGGCGATTGCCGAGGCGAATCGCTTGCTCCATGTTGTGGGTAACCATGAGCGTCGTCAGCTTCATCTCCCGCACGATGGCATCCGTCAGCTTCGTAATCAGCTCCGCCCGAGCGGGATCCAGGGCTGCGGTGTGCTCATCCAGCAGCAGGATGCGAGGCTCGGTGAAAGTCGCCATCAGCAGGCTGAGCGCCTGACGCTCGCCTCCCGACAAGAGGCCTACCTTCGCCCGAAGCCGATTCTCGAGGCCGATGCCGAGCCGGCTGAGCTGCTCGCGGAACAGCTTGCGCCTTCCGGCCGACACTCCCCAGCTCAGCCCGCGCGGCTTGCCGCGGAGATAAGCCATCGCCAGATTCTCCTCGATCGTCATGTTCGGGGCGGTGCCCGCCATCGGATCCTGGAATACCCGTCCGATCCAGCGGCTGCGCTTGAACTCGGAGACGGAAGCGACGGAGGCGTCCTCGATGCGCACGTCGCCCAGATCCGGCTTCATGACGCCCGAGATGATATTCATCAGCGTGGACTTGCCCGCGCCGTTGCTCCCGATAACGGTAACGAAATCGCCCGCTTTGAGCTGGAGGTTGATATCGACGAGAGCGATCTTCTCGTCGATCGTTCCCGGATTAAACAGCTTCGTTACGTTCTGGATGTCCAGCATCAGGATCGACCTCCCGCTCTAGCCGCAGCGGCTTCCGCCAGCTCGGCGGAGCGCCTGCGCGCGAATCTCTTCTGCTTAAGGGTACGCTGAATGGTCGGAATAACCAACGCGATGATGACGATGATCGCGGTGATCAGCTTCAGGTCGGAAGCCTTCAAGTGGAGCCAGTCCGCGCGAAGGGCAAGCGCGATCACGATGCGGTAGATGACCGAACCGAGAATAGCCGCGAGAGTGGCTTGGAATACGACGCGATGGCCGATAATCGCTTCGCCGATAATGACGGAGGCCAATCCGATAACGATCATGCCGATCCCCATGTTGACGTCGGCGAAGCCGCCATCCTGCGCGATAAGCGCTCCGGACAACGCGACCAGGCCGTTCGACAAGCTGATGCCGACGATCTTGGTCCGATCGGTGTTCGCGCCGAAGCTGCGGATCATGCGGGCGTTGTCGCCCGTCGCGCGCAGGGACAGACCCAGGTCCGTATGAAGGAAGCCATCCAGCAGCAGCTTCACGATAATCGCGAATACGAACAAAACGAGAATGTAGATCCAAGTGTCCGACTCGAACTTGCCGAACAGCGTCGGCTCGTCGATCAGAGCAATATTGGGCTTGCCCATGATTCTCAGATTGATCGAATACAACGCGATCATCATCAGAATCCCGGACAGCAGGCCGTTAATCTTGGCCTTGGTATGGAGAAGACCCGTGCAGGCTCCTGCCGCGAGACCTCCGAAGAAGGCCGCCAACGTCGCGAGCCAAGGCTCGTAGCCGTGAATGATCATCACGGCCGATATGGCTCCGCCTGTCGTGAAGCTTGAGTCTACGGTAAGGTCGGGAAAATCCAAGATGCGAAAAGTAATGTAAACCCCCAGCGCCATCAAGGCGTACATGAGGCCTAACTCGACGGCTCCGGTCATCGAATTCAGCACGGTCGTTCCTCCTTATAAAGTGACAAACGGAGTGAACTCGCAAGAAGCGCGCTCACTCCCGTTCGCTTGCCATTTCTGCCGATTCCAGCTTACTGGATAATGTCGTTCTCTTGGTCCTGCACCTTGCTCTTCATGTCGTCCGTCACCGTGATGCCTTGGGCTTCGGCAGCCTTCAGATTCAGGATCAGGTCAAGCTTCTCCTGCATCATCACCTTCAGATCGCCGATGTTCTTGCCGTTCTTCAGAACGTCGACCGCCATCAGTCCGGCTTGGTAGCCGTGGTCGTAGTATTTGAAGCCGACCGTTGCGAACGCGCCCTTCTCGACGGTGTCGCGGTCGCTGGAGAAGAACGGAATCTTGTTGTCGTTCGCTACCTTGATGATCGTATCGACGCCTTCGACGACCGTGTTATCCAGCGTGATATAGAAAGCATCTACGCGTCCGACGAGGGACTCGGCAGCTTGCTTGACTTCCGACGTGTTCGAGACAGGAGCCTTCACCAGCTTGATGCCGTGAGCGGACAGGGCTTCCTCGGCCATCTTCGTCATGACGACGGCATTGGACTCGCCTTCGTTGATAACGACGCCGACCGTCTTGACGTTAGAGAAGTCGGAAGCGATAAAGTCCATCAATTGAGTAACCGCCGCCGGGTTCGTATCCGAAGCGCCCGAGACGTTGCCGCCCGGCTTGTCCAGGTTCGAGACGATCTTCGCGTCCAGCGGATCCGTTACCGCCGCGAATACGACCGGAGTGTCCTTCACGTTCTTAACGACGGCTTGTGCGGATGGAGTCGCGATCGCCAGAATCAGGTCAAGCTTCTCGGAAGCCAGCTTCTGTCCGATCGACAGGTTGTTCGTTTGGTCGCCTTGCGCGTTGTTGTAGTCGACTTCCAGGTTCGATCCTTCTACGATGCCGTTGTCCTTCAGCGCGGCCAGGAAGCCTTCGCGAGTCGCGTCCAGGGAAGGATGCTCGACGATCTGGGAGATGGCGATCTTGTACTTCTTGCCGTCCGCCGCAGCGGGGCTTGCGCTTGCGCTCGTCGTCGGACTTGCGCTCGGGCTGGCGCCGCTCTCGCTCTTCTTGGAATTGTCGCTCGAATTGCTGCCGCAAGCGGTTACAGCCAGCATGGCGATCGCAAGCAGCAGCGGTGCCCACAACTTTTTCTTCATTTTCATTTCCCCTTCTCTGTTTCATAAATGACCGCATGTTAAAAATTCTTTTTCAGTTTAAAGCGACTCCACCATAAAATCAATTCCTTTTGTTGAATTTTCAGCTATTTCGACGCCATTCAGCCGTATGTAGCCCGCATTGGACATGGCCCATTAATAATAGTAGAAATGCGATTTCCCATGCTAAATATGGTTATTATGCGAGAAAGAGGCGACCCCGTTCGGGCCGCCTCTCATTCATTCAACATCGCCTCGCGGCTTAGAAGCCTTTGTACTGGGGCTCCTCGTTCTCGAGCTGTTGTACTCGGGATTCCACTTGGGTCAAGACTTGCTGCGTCTGCGCCGCGGCATTCGTGAACAGCGTCTTGGCTTCTTGGTTCTGAGTCGACAATGCGAACTGCTCCAAGCTGGCTTGCGCGCTCTTCAAGGACGCTACGCAGTTCTTGACTTGGGATGCGACCGTCATGCTTCTCACCTCGCAGGCTTAATGTCGAAGTCCCTTCGAATAGGACCTATATAAATTGCCCCGTTTCAAACGAAATCATTATTGGCGGCCGTGTCGTAAATTGCGGGCGTTCTGGCAACCTTAAGAGAAATGGCGAAGAAAGAGAGGCGGCCGAATGCCAAACAGCAAATTGAAGAAGCTGACTCCCGTTCAGCAGGAATATCAGAAAGTGGCGCTTCGCAGAATGCCGAAGCGCCGCGTGGGCGTGAATTGCCTTCGGGCTTTCTTGGTCGGCGGATTGATCTGCTTGATCGGAGAAGGAATCCAACAAGCGATGATTCGCTGGGGAGGTTTCTCTAAAGAAACCGCGGGCAATCCGACCGTTGCCATCCTGATCATCCTGTCGGTCCTTCTGACTTCCCTTGGGGTATACGACCGAATCGGCCAGTGGGCGGGCGCGGGCTCCGCCGTTCCGGTAACCGGATTCGCGAACGCCATGGCTTCTGCCGCGATCGAGCATCGAAGCGAAGGGCTTGTCTTGGGCGTCGGAGCCAATATGTTCAAGCTCGCCGGCCCCGTTATCGTCTTCGGAACGGCGGCGGCGTTCATCGTCGGTCTTATCCGGATGATTCTTACGCAGGAGGGATAAGCGCTAATGTTGAAAGGCCATCAAAGCTGGATTTTCCACAAGAAGCCCGTGATCGTGTCCACCGCCGCGGTCGTAGGCCCGTTCGAAGGCCGCGGTCCGCTCGGCGAAGACTTCGATATCGTCCATGGGGATTCCCGATTGGGACAGGACAGCTGGGAGAAGGCGGAACGGACGCTGATGGAGGAAGCCGCCAGCATCGCGATCGAGCGCGCCGGCATCACCCAGGAGCATGTCCAGTTCTATATCGGCGGCGACCTCATGAATCAGATTACGAGCAGCAGCTATGCCGCCCGTACGCTGACGATTCCGTATCTCGGCGTTTTCGGAGCCTGTTCGACTTCCATGGAGAGCTTGGCGCTCTCCTCCTATATCGTTAGCACCGGCGGCGCCAAATACGTCCTCTCGGGAACCTGCAGCCATAACTCGACGGCGGAGCGGCAGTTCCGTTACCCGACCGAATACGGCTCGCAGAAGCCCCCTTCCGCCCAATACACGGTAACCGGGGCCGGGGCGGCCGTTCTGTCCATGGAAGGCTCGGGTCCGGTCGTGGCTTCGGCAACGATCGGCCGCGTGATCGATATGGGCATCAAGGATCCGTTCAACATGGGCGCCGCGATGGCTCCTGCCGCCGTCGATACGATTACCGCCCATTTTCGCGATCTGCAGGTCGGTCCCGACCATTACGACCTTATCGTAACCGGCGACCTGGCCAAAGTGGGGCATGCGATCGCCAGCGACCTGTTGGACAAGCACAATGTCCCTATGCATAAGACGCGATTCAAGGATTGCGGAATGATGATCTACGACTACGAGAAGCAGATGGTCCAAGCGGGAGGCAGCGGCTGCGGCTGCTCGGCGTCCGTCACCTACGGCCATCTCATCCGCAAGGTCCGATCCGGCGAGCTGAAGCGGATCCTTGTCGTGGCAACCGGCTCCCTTCATTCCCCGGTCGCCCTTCAGCAGAGCGAATCGATTCCTTGCATCGCCCATGCCGTCGCCATCGAGCACAGCCCGGAACCGCCCAAGGAGGATTAAGTCATGACAGATTGGTATGTCATAGCCGTGCGCGCCCTGGGTGCGCTTGTCATGCTCTTCCTCATGACGCGCATTCTCGGCAAGAAGCAGATCTCCCAGCTCACTTTCTTCGAATATATCCTCGGCATCACTCTCGGCGATCTCGCCGGGTTCCTGTCGACCGATCTGGAGAAGAATTATTTTCACGGCGTCGTCGCCATGCTCGTCTGGTTCGTCATTCCGCTCGGCCTTGAAGTCTTGACGCTCAAGAGCAAGAAGCTGCGCAACCTGCTGGAGGGCTCCGGCCGGGTCATGGTCAAGGAAGGCAAGATCCTGGAGGATAACCTGAAGAAGGAACGGATCTCCGGGGACGAGCTGCTGGAGCAGCTGCGGAACAAGAACGTCTTCAACGTCGCGGATGTCGAATTCGCCGTCATGGAGACGAACGGAGAGCTCAGCATCCTGCTCAAGAAGGAGAAGCAGCCGCTAACGGCCAGCACTATGGGCATGAAGCTGGTCAATGAAGTCGAGCCGCAGACCGTCGTCATGGACGGGGAGATTCTCGACGAACCTCTGGCGACGATCGGCCTGAACCGAGGCTGGCTTCACACGGAGCTCGAGAAGATCGGGGTCTCGGTGGAAAATGTCTTCATGGGGACGGTGGATGCTTACCAGCAGCTATACGTGGATCTGTACGATGACAAGATCAAGGTTCCGGCTCCCCAAGGCAAGGCGCTCCTTCTCGCCAACCTGAAGAAAACGCAAGCCGATCTGGAACTCTTCGCGGTATCGACCCGCAATGAAGAAGCCAAGCTCATGTATGAGCGAAGCTCGCAGGAGCTCGCCTCCGTCATCTCCGACCTGACCCCCATGCTTCGCGGATAAACAAAACTTCATGCTTGAGTCTCTATAAACTTATGTTTATAATATAAACATAAGTTTATTTTTGCTTAGAGGAGACCTTAATGGACCGAGAACAACAGATCTTGTCGCTCATTAGGCGCAACCCGTTCATCTCCCAGAAGGAGCTGGCTGAGCAGATCAACATCTCCCGCTCCGCGGTGGCAGGCTATATTGCCTCGCTTACGCGCAAGGGGAGCATCAAAGGAAGAGCTTACGTCACGTCCGACGAGGGCTCGGTCATCTGCATCGGGGGAGCGAACTTGGACAGCAAGGCGACCGGCAAGCAGACGCTGCGTCTGGCCGCCTCCAATCCGGTGACCGTTACCGAAGCTTGCGGCGGGGTCGCCCGGAACATCGCGGAGAACCTGGCGCACCTCGGCTGCAGCGTCTCCCTGCTCGCCTTGACCGGCGACGACAAGGCGGGCCATTGGGTTCTCGAAGAGACGGCCCGGCACGGAGTCGACACAAGCCCTTCCGTCATGCTCCGAAGCGAACGCACCGGCTCTTATACCGCCGTGCTGGACCAAGACGGAGAGATGTTCCTTGCGCTTGCCAACATGGACATCTACGAGAGCTTCACCCCTGCCTTGCTTCACGAGAAGTGGCCTCATATCGCATCGACCCGGCTGGTCGTCGTCGATACGAACCTGCCGGCCGATTGCCTCGCTTACCTGGTGGAACGCTGCCGCGCCGAGTCGCTGCCTCTGTTCATCGATCCGATCTCGCCGGAGAAGAGCAAGAAGCTGCCCGATTCCCTTCAAGGCGTCACCGCGATCTTCCCGAATCTGGCGGAAGCCCGCGAGCTGGCCTATGGCGGGAAGATGGGCACGGGGACCGAAGGCGCCGTGCCTGCCGAAGACCGAAGCGCGGAAGCGGGGCGATTAGCCGCCGCCATTCGGGAGCGGGGAGCCGGACACGTCTTCATTACGATGGGCAAGGACGGCGTCTTCTACTCGGGCAGCGAAGCCGAATCCGGCACGCAGCTCGCCGCCATCCCGACCGAGGTCGTCGAGGTGACCGGAGCCGGGGATGCCTTCCTCGCCGGAGTCGCCTATGGCGTTCTGCGCGAACGCAATTACCTGGAAGCCTGCCAACTCGGCTTGGCCGCTTCCCATCTCGCGCTGCAGACGTCCGATTCCGTGTCGGACCGCCTGACCGCGGAAGAACTGAACCAAACCATTCAACAGATGAGAGGACATGATTAAATGAACCGCTACCTGCAATTCACGCCGGAAGTCGAAGAAGCCCTTAAGAACGGCAAGCCCGTCGTTGCCCTGGAGACGACGATCATCTCCCACGGCATGCCTTATCCGCAGAACATCGAGATGGCTCGCGCCGTCGAGAACATCATTCGCGAGCAAGGCGCCGTTCCTGCGACTATCGGCATTATGGACGGCCATATCAAGATCGGCCTGAACGACGAAGAGCTGGAAGCCTTCGCGACGAGCAAGAACGTCGAGAAAGTCAGCCGCCGCGACTTCGCCTACATTCTCTCCTCCGGCAAGATCGGCGCCACGACGGTCGCCGCCACGATGATCGGCGCCGCGCTGGCCGGCATCGAGGTATTCGCGACCGGCGGCATCGGCGGCGTGCACCGCGAAGGCGAGAACACGATGGACGTCTCCGCCGACCTGACGGAGCTTGCCAACACCAATGTCGCGGTCGTCTGCGCCGGCGCCAAGTCGATCCTCGACATCGGCCGCACGCTCGAATACCTGGAGACGCATGGCGTCCCTGTCGTCGGCTACAAGACGGACGAGTTCCCGTCGTTCTATTCCCGCGAGAGCGGCTACGGCGTCGACTTCCGCCACGACACGCCGGACGAAGTCGCGACCACGCTTAAGACGAAGTGGGAGCTCGGCCTCAATGGCGGCGCCATCATCGCGAACCCGGTTCCGGAAGAGTACGCCATGAAGAACGAAGAGATCGAAGGCGTGATCAAGCAAGCCCTCCAAGAAGCGAACGAACAGAACATCACAGGCAAGCGAGTCACGCCGTTCCTGCTCGGCCGCATCAAGCAGCTGACCGGGGGCGACAGCCTGGCCACCAACATCCAGCTCGTCTACCACAACGCGAAAGTTGCGGCGCAGATCGCGGTTGCGCTTAAGAAGTAAGAAGCTCGTCCATTATCCAAGAGAAGCTGTTCCTCCGGGACTATTGCAGACCCGGGAACAGCTTCTTTTTTTGCGGGATCATGCCCGGAAACGGGATGACGGAATCCGCCCTTCCAACACCCTCCCCCTCTTGTCTGCGGCAATAGACAGCTTATCCGCGTTTTCCCCCTTTACCGAAACTTCATTCATCCCCCGCCGGCCGGCGCCATATAATTGGAGATCATCGGTTGGAGGTGTCGCCCCATGAGGAGACGCGCGTATGGAATCACCTTCCTGCTTGCGGCCGTTATTGCCTTCCTCTTCCCCTCGATCACAGCCGGAGCAGCAGCCGCCAATACGCTGCTGGACGCGAAGTATGCCAAGTATGAGCACTTCATCGTCATCGACAAGTCGGATAATCGCCTGTACTACTACCAGGAAGGCAAGCTCATCAAGTCGTTCGCCGTCGCAACCGGCAAGAAGGCATCCTACACGCCGGAGGGTCTGTTCTCCATTCGCGAGAAGATCAAGAACAGGCCTTATTACAAGGAGAAAATCAAAGGAGGAGACCCCAAGAACCCGCTCGGAGATCGCTGGCTGGGCCTGAAGGTGACGGTGAACGGGAAGATATCCTATGCCTACGGCATTCACGGCACGAACAACGAGAACTCCATTGGCAAGTATGTGTCCGGGGGCTGCATTCGCATGCATAACGTTTCCGTAAGATGGCTTTACGATCAAGTTCCCGTCGGAACGCCCGTCCTTATCCGCAAGTGAGAATCCCGTCGAAAAGTCCCGATTCATCAAATCCATTTCGCTTGGAAACGCTACGGGAGTCTTGCTTTTAAACGCCTAGCCGCTTCGACATTTTCCGGTTGACGAACCCCCCCTCCCGGTGTACCATTGCTCTATTATGGGATGAAATCCATTATCAATTATTTATAGAGAAAAGGCGCCGAGACGCGCCGTTATTGGATTGGACTTACTGGGAGGAATCACACGTGGAATCCATGACTTTCGTTCTATTCGGGGCTACCGGAGACCTGGCCAAGAGAAAAATCTACCCCGCCTTATATAATCTGTACCTCGACGGCAAGCTTCCCGACTCCTTCTCCGTCATCGGTCTTGGAAGAAAGGAGATCCCCGACGAGAAGTTCCGCGGCAACGTGGAGCAATCTCTTCGGCAGTTCTCCCGGCGTTCCCCGGAAGACCAGGAGGGCTTGAACGCGTTCTTGTCCTCCTTCCGTTATCATCCGCTGAACGTCTCCAACCCGGAGGATTACCGCAAGCTGCTGAGCGTCATCGAGGCGCGCGAGAAGGAACGCCGGCTTCCCGACAATCGCCTCTTCTACCTGTCGGTCGCGCCGGAATTCTTCGACACGATCGCGCTGCAGATCCAAGAGAGCGGACTAGGCGCTACGCAAGGCTGGAAACGGTTGATCATCGAGAAGCCGTTCGGCCATGACCTGGCGACCGCGCGCTCCTTGAACGAGAACCTGAATCGGGCTTTCGAGGAGGACGAGATCTTCCGGATCGACCATTACCTCGGCAAGACGATGGTTCAGAACCTAGAGACGCTCGTGCTCGCGAATCCGGTCATTCAAGCCGTATGGAACAAGGAGCACATCTCCAACGTTCAGATCACGGCGAGCGAGACCGTCGGAGTAGAAGAACGCGCCGCGTACTACGATCAATCCGGGGCGATTCGGGACATGTTCCAGAATCACTTGCTTCAAGTGCTGATGATGACGGCGATGCGTCAGCCCAGCCAGATCACGGCCAAGAACATTCGCGAGGAAAAGCGCAAGATCATCGAGGCGCTGCGTCCGGTCACGAAGGAAACGGTCGGGAAGAGCGTCATTCGGGGCCAGTATGCGGCCGGAGAGCTCGCGGGCAAGCCGGTCGTCGGATACCTGAACGAGCCGGGGATTGCCGAGGGCTCCCGGAACGACACCTTCGTCGCGGCTCGACTCTGGATCGACCACCCCGATTGGGAAGGCGTTCCTTTCTACTTGCGCACGGGCAAGCGGATGGCCGCCAAGTCGACCCGCATCGTCGTCGAATTCAAGAACCCGACCGAGGACCTGTATTCGGCGAAGAACGAGAAGACTTCCCCCAACCTGCTCATTATCGAGATCAACCCGAACGAGAAGATCAGCTTCCTGTTCAACGGCAAGAACTCGCGGAACGAAGGCCGCATCGAGCCGGTCGAGATGAACTTCTGGGCCGATCAAAGCGAGCTTCCGGAAGCCTATGAACGCCTGATCTCCGACGCCTTGAACGGCGACTCCACCTTCTTCGCCCACTGGAAAGAAGTCGAGCTCGCTTGGCAATGGGTGCAGCCCGTTCTCGAAGCCTTCGAGGAAGGCCTGCTGCCTCTCCATTCTTATGCGGCCGGATCGAACGGCCCGGAAGCATCGGACAAGCTCCTGCAGGAGAGCGGCCACGAATGGCGGCTCGATCCCCAAGTGCCGGAGCTGATCGGACAAGCCTGATTCCCAATCCTCGCGAGCATCGTCGGCTCAGTTTCATGAGCTAGCCGGATGCTCGCGGGGATTTTGTTTTGTCCGTTGTCTTCCTAATGCAGCTTGATACCATATCGGCAGCAACCCGCCCCGCAACCCGTTGAGTTATATCGCTAGAGTTCCAGTTACATAAAACCCTACTCTACGTTCTTTTGCAGTAACCGCCCATTTTAGTATTGACAATGATTCTCATTAACAATATCATTCGAATAGTGATATCATTCGGATGCTTTTGTTTTTATCTATCTATTTTTCTGGGGGAATTTCTGTGAAATGGACCGTACCCGCTTTGCTGCTGGCAGCGAGTCTGACAGCGACAGGCTGCAGCTCTAATAATGAAAATAACAAGGAAGCCAGCCCATCCGACTCGGCCGCGACGGCTCAAGCCTCCGCATCCGCCTCTTCGATCGACTGGGCTCCGATCGTGGATTCCTATCGCCAATTCTCGATCGAACAGGCCGACACCTTCATTACGGAGACGGAGAAGTTCGTCTCCGCCGTTAAATCCGGGGATATCAAGACCGCGAAGCAGCTGTACGCGCCAACCCGGATGTACTACGAGCGAATCGAACCGATCGCGGAAGCGCTTGGCGATCTCGATCCGAACATCGACGCGCGGGAGAACGATGTCGAGGAGAAGGACTGGCGCGGCTTCCACCGCCTCGAGAAAGCGCTGTGGGTAGACAACAGCACCGCTAACGCCGGCGAGTACGCCGACCGGCTCTTGGAAGACGCGAAGACGCTCCGCGCTTTGATGGAGACCGTCGACATCGAGCCGACGCTGCTCGTAACGGGAGCCGTGGAGCTGCTGAACGAAGTCTCCTCCTCGAAGGTAACGGGAGAGGAAGAGCGCTACTCCCGCACGGACCTCTACGACTTCGCCGCCAACATCGAAGGGGCGCGCAAGATTTACGAGCTTCTGCAGCCGGAACTGAACAAGAAGGATCCGGAGCTGGAAGCCGGCATCGGCAAGAGCTTCGCGGACCTGGAAGAGGCTCTGGCAGACTATAAGGTCGGAGACGGCTACGCTCCTTATACCGACCTCAAGGAAGAGGATACGAAGAAGCTTAGCCGGCTGATCGACGCGCTGGCGGAGCCGCTGTCTCAAATGGGCGTCATTCTGGGGGCGTAAACATCATGAAGGATCGTACTCCTAATCAAGAACCCGTACATCCGCAACAGGATCATCAAGAAACGAATCTGCTGAACAAGCCGGTCAGCCGCAGGGAACTGCTGAAGATGGCCGGAATCGGGGGCGCTGGGCTTTTGCTCGGCGCCGCTGGCGTTGGCGCGCTGTTCCAAGGACGCATCTTCAATGAGGCCGCATCCGCTCCGAACGCTTCGCCCAAGAGCAACAAGGGAGAAGTCGTCGAGTTCTATGGGCGTCATCAAGCGGGGATTACGACGGCGACCCCCAACTTCATCCTGTTCGCCGCTTTCGACGTCGTGGGGGAGAGCCTCGACAAGGTGAGGGAGCTGTTCAAGGCATGGACGGCGGCGGCGGCCGCCATGAGCAGGGGCGAACCTGTCGGCGAGGAGAGCAGCAACGAGCATCTCCCTCCCAAAGACACCGGAGAAGCCGCCGGCCTGTCGCCTTCCAAGACGACCATCACCTTCGGAGTCGGTCCGTCCTTCTTCGATTCTCGATTCGGATTGAGCGGCAAGAAGCCGGCCGCTCTCGTGGATTTCCCCGCATTCGGCGGGGATGAGCTTAAGCCGGAATGGTGCGGCGGGGATATCGGCGTTCAGGTCTGTTCGGACGATATGCAGGTCGCCTTCCACGCTGTCCGTAATCTGTCTCGCATCGGCCGCGGCAAGGCGGTGCTGCGCTGGACGCAAGAAGGGTTCCAGCGCACAAGCGCTTCCGATCCGTCCGGCTCGACGCCTCGCAACCTGCTCGGTTTCAAGGACGGTACCGGCAATCCGGATACCTCTAACGACGCGACGATGAACGAAGTCGTATGGGCGCAGTCGGGAGACGGCGCCGACTGGATGGCCGGAGGAACCTATATGGCGGTGAGGCGAATTCGGATGCGCGTCGAGGTGTGGGACCGCTCGACGCTCTCCGATCAAGAGCGGACATTCGGGAGGCATCGGTCGAGCGGCGCTCCGCTCGGAAGCGCCAACGAGTTCGATAAAGTCGATCTGAACGCGAAGGACGCCAATGGCAAGCCCCTTATTCCGGTGAATTCCCATGTCGGCTTAGCCCGCGACGACTCGATGCGGATTCTGCGGCGCTCTTATTCTTACTCCAGCGGAATGGACGTCAAGACGGGACAATTGGACGCGGGCCTTCTCTTCATCTGCTTCAACCGCGACAGCCGCAAGCAGTTCATTCCCCTGCAGAAGAAGCTCGGCCAGCGCGATCTGCTGAATGAATATATCGTCCATAACGGAAGCGCGCACTTCGCCTGCTTCCCCGGCGCCCGCTCCGGCGGATATATCGGCGAAACCTTGTTCTAGAGAGGACTGATCCATACATGCGATACCGATATCTTCCGAACCGGCAGCGTGGCCTTCGACTGCTCGCTTTCTTCCTTCTGCTGGCTTCCCTTCTGCAAGGAACAGCCGCAGCGGCCGGCGAATCGCGGCAAGCGGAGGTCGACCGCCTGCTTCCGCTCGTAGGCTCCGCCTTGGTCGATGCCGGACAGCAGGAGTGGACGAAGGCGCTCGCTTCCGTTCAGGAAGCCGAGAACATCTGGAGCTCGCTGAACGCGGGCGGCACGGATGCGGCTGCGGACGTCAATTCCGCCATCGCTCAGGCCAATAAGGCTCTCACGGAAGCCGAATCCGACCCGGAGAAAGCGAAAGCGTCTTTATCCGCCCTCGCCAAGGCCTTCAATCAGTATGTGAAGAGCGCGAAGCAGGAAAGCGACGGCAAGGGCACGAGCGGAGCGGAAGCCGCCGCGGGCATGCTGCCCAAGGTAGAACAGCTGCAGGCCGCCGTAGAAGCCTCCTCCTGGGAGGAAGCCAAGACGGCTTTCGATTCCATCAACAGCAGCTGGAAGTCGATCGAATCGCCGATCCGCTCGGAGAATTCCGCGGTGTACGCCAAGCTCGAGACGGGCATGAGCATGATACGGATCGCTCTGCAAGCCGAACCCCCTCGGGCCGAACAGGCCGCCGAGGAGACCAAGGCGTTCAAGCAGTTGATTCAGGACTACAAGGACGGAGTCCTCGTCGCGGAGCCTGTCGCGAGCGGCGTTACCGTGGCCGACCTGATCGTCATTCTCGACAAGGCCTATCAGGATGTCGAAGCCGGACTGTACGATGAAGCCGACGGCCAGATGGCTTCCTTCATCGCCAAGTGGCCTTCTGCCGAAGGAGAAGTGCAGGTCCGGTCGGCTGCCGCTTATGACAAGATCGAGATTCAGATGGCTTCCGTCTCCGGGTACTTGCTCTCCAATCCGCCTCAACCCGAGCAGGCGGGGAAAGTGATCGACAGCATGCGAGCGCAGCTCCGGCCCATGGTCGACGAAGCCACCTACGACGCTTGGGACGCAGCCGTGATCCTGTTCCGGGAAGGCCTCGAAGCCATCCTCGTGCTGGCGGCGCTGCTCGCTTATCTGAGGAAAACCGGGAATGATTCCAAACGCGTCTGGATCTGGTCCGGCGTCTGGTCTGGCCTTGCTCTAAGCGGCGTTATGGCGGTCATTCTAACCTACGTCATCAAGCAGGCATCCTCGGGAAGCACGCGCGAGCTGATCGAAGGCATCACCGGCCTGGTGACGGTCGCGCTCATGATTACAGTCGGAAACTGGCTGCATAACAAGTCCAACCTGAACAACTGGAACCGTTACATCGACAACAAGATGGGCGACGCGCTCGCCCGCGGCAGCCTCTGGTCGCTGTTCGCCGTCTCGGGCCTGGCCGTGCTGCGCGAGGGCGCGGAGACGACGATTTTCTACGCGGGAATGGCCTCATCCATCTCGGCGTCGCAGTTGATCCTCGGGATCGGCGGCGCCTTGGCCGTGCTGATCGTGCTGGCTGTGCTGATCATCCGGTACGGCACAAGGCTGCCGATACGCCCGTTCTTCTTGACGGCTTCGATCCTTATCTATTATCTGGTTTTCCGGTTCGTGGGAGAGAGCATTCACTCGCTGCAGGTTGCGACGGCTGTTCCTTCGCATTATGAATCGAATCTTCCGACTCTCTCCTGGCTCGGCTTGTATCCGACTTGGGAGACGACGGTTCCCCAGCTCGTTATCCTGATCGTCGTCGTCGGGCTCTTCTTCTGGAAGCGTGCGGCCAAGGCGAGAACGGTTAGCGCGTAAAGGCAACCTTATCCGAGCTGCAAAGCAGCCCGTACGGAGGCGCTTGGCGACAAGCGAACTTCGGCGGGCTGTTTGCTTTTCTTTAGATCGGTTTAAGAAGCTATTAATCCGAATTTAAGATCGTATGGATATGCTTATCCCATCCCCATACGAGAAAAGGAAAGGTTGAACCTGATGAGAAATCCCGCCCAACGTTGGATCACCGTCTGTACGATCGCCCTCATGCTCGCCATGGGCAGCGGTTTAGCCACGGACAAAGCTGCGGCAAGCACAAGCAGCATGAATGCGAATAGAGCGTCTCCGAACGAAGACAGCTTCCTGGTCTCCCTCGGAGCGCAGGACGATGAAGAGGTTCGCGACGCCTTGAAGGAAGGCCATTCTTTGGCCGACATTGCCGCGGGAGCCGGCACGGACGTTCGCTCCGTCATCGAGCTGCAGATCAAACAGCTAACGGAACAGTTGAAGGAACGCTTGCGCAGCGGCAGCATCACCTGGGAGCAGTTCCTCGCCTACCGAGCGGAGATTCCCTCCTTGATCGAGTCGAGCGCTTACGAAGCGCATGAGCCGGCGATGGCGCGGTAAGCATGGCGATGCGAACGTCCTCCCCCTTTCGCGCGCCGTTCCTTGTCAGCCGCATGCAATAGCCGCACGCCCTCCCGGGACTACGCCCTTCGGAGAGCCATGCGGCCCTGACTTTATAAACTTTATGAGATTAGATAGAATCCGGCCCGATCTTAATATACGGCCTTCCATTCCGCGATGTTGCTGAAGTCGAACTTGAACGGATCGCCCAGCATGACTTGCGTGCCGTCGCCGTCGGCTACGATCTTCTTCTCGCCGAGCGTGCCGGCCGTGAACTTCTCGCCTACGGCGCCCGTAAGCTTGCCGTCGACAAGCGATTCCGCCGCATAGCCGGCCAGGTAGCCGACGTCGATCGGGTTCCAYAGGTACATCCAAGGGCTGACGCCGCTCTCGATGTACTCCGCCATCTCGCTCGGCAGGCCGAGMCCCGTCAGTTGAACCTTGCCCTTCAGGCCTTTGTCCGTCAGAACCTTGCCCGCGGCCGCGATGCCGACCGTCGTCGGAGCGATGATKCCCTTCAGGTTCGGATACGACTTCAGCAGAGCCTCGGTCTCGGATACGCTCTTGTCCCGCAGGTCGTCGCCGTAAGCGACCTTAACCAGCTTGATCTTGGCATACTTGCTGTCTTCGAGCTCCTTCTTCATCCACTCGATCCACGTGTTCTGGTTCGTCGCTTGGGAAGTCGCGCTCAGGATGGCGATCTCGCCTTCTCCGCCGATCATCTCGGATACGCCTTGGATCAGCGTGCGGCCGATGCGCTCCGGATCCGCTTGGTTGATATGAACCATGCGGCTCTTCGCGTTAACCGCCGAGTCGAGCGACAGCACCTTGATGCCGGCCTTCATGGCCTTCTGGAGAGCGGGCTGCAGAGCGTCCGGATCGTTGGCGACGATCGCGATGGAATCCACCTTCTGGGAGATCAGCTCTTCGATCATCTGGATCTGCGCTTCGGCCGTCGGCTGATCCGGTGCCTTCAGAATCGCTTCGTCCCCGTTCTCCTCAATCGCCTTCTTGAAGCCTTCCATCTGCTTCTCGCCGTAAGGGTTGCCCGTATTTTTGAAAATAATAGCGAACTTCTGCTTATCGCCGGTATTGCCGCTGGCCGCCGAGCTGCTCGGCTTGGCGTCGCCGCCGCTTGCCGCTTTATCGTTGTTATTGTTGCCGCAAGCCGCGAGCAGCGACATGGACAAGACCGCCGTCAATCCCAATGCCATTATCTTTTTCACTTTCTGTTTCCTCCCTTTTTGGCTCTCGATTGAGTGTATATACAGAACAGCCTGGGCTGTCTTGTATCGAAGCTATCGTTTGGAGCGAACGCGCTTGAGCTGCGGAACGGCCACGGCGAAAATAAGCAGGAGGCCGATGATGATCAGCAGCGTCTGAGCGGATACGTTGACGAGTCCCAAGCCGTAACGCAGGTAACCGATGAGGAAAATCGCGAGAATCGCGCCGATCATCCGTCCCTTGCCGCCCGAGGTGCTGATGCCCCCGAGGACGACCATCGCGATGACGTCGAGCTCATAGCCCGTCGCGATATTCGGCCGCGTGCTGCCCATTCGGGACGTCAGGAACAGGGCGGTCACGGCGGACATGAGTCCGGCCAGCGTGAACACGATGATCTTGACGCGGTCCGTCTGGATGCCCGAGAATCGGCTCGCCGTTATGTTGCTGCCCATCGCGTATACTTTTCGGCCGAACGTGGTCTTGTGAAGCAGGTACCAGAAGCCGACCGCGAAGACGGCGAAGACGATCAGGATAAACGGAATGCCTCCGACGTAGTCCCAGCCGAGGAAGTTGAACCAGTCCGGGAACTTGCCCGCCGCCTGATCCTTCAGCAGGATGTAGGCGATTCCGCGGTAGATGATCATGGTAGACAGGGTGACGATAACCGCGGATAGCTCCTTGAACTTCACGATCAAGAGTCCGTTGATGAAGCCGCACAAGGTGCCTACCGCGAGGCAGATGACCATGGCCAGCGGCATCGGGACACCGTGGTTGTACAGGTCCGCCATGATGACCGACGACAGGGCGACGATCGAGCCGACGGAGATATCGATGTCTCCCAGGATGATGATGAACACCATCGGCAGGACGATGAACGCTTTGTCGAGGAAGCTCATCGTGGCGTCGCGCAGGTTGTCGAAGTTCCAGTAGAACTCGGACAGATTGACGTTCATGATGGTCATCGCGACGAAGAGCAAGACCAGCATCCATTCCCATTGCATGAAGAATCCCTTGAGGGAGAATTCTTTCTTGTTCTCTAGCAATCTCGGTTCCATGGGTCAGATCCTCCTCCTCATCAGGTTGTTGCGGTCGATGCCGCGTTTGACCATGGCGTTAATGAGGACGGCGACCAGAATGATCATCCCTTGAATCCAGTTCTGCCAGAACGGCGAGACGTCGATCATCGGAAGCGCGTTGTTCAGAATGCCGAGCAGCACCGAGCCGAGGATGATCCCCGAGATCTTGCCGGAGCCGCCCGCGATGCTGACGCCGCCGAGCACGCAGGCCGCGATGACGCTAAGCTCGTAGCCGGAAGCCGTGTCGCCTTGGGCCGAAGCGAACTTCGCGACCCAGAGCACGCCGGCGAGGCCGGACAGGCCGCCCATGATCGTGTAGACGAGCCAGAGAATGCGGCCCGACTTGATGCCGCTGACCTCCGCGGATTCGGGGTTGCTGCCCACCGCGTAGATCTGTCTGCCCGTGCGGGTGTGGTTAACGAAGTAATAAGCGACGATATAGATGAGAATCGCGATAAAAATCAGGTTGTTGATGCCGAGCACCTTGCCCGTCGCGATCGCCTTGAAGCTCTCGGGCATCTGGTGGGCGCTGACCCACTTGCCTCCGCTCGCCTCGTAGGTCAAGCCGCGGAATACGTTCATCATCCCGAGCGTGGCGATGATCGGCAGGATGTTGATCTTGGAGACCAGGAAGCCCAGAACGGCTCCGCATGCGATGCCGATTCCGACGCCGAGCAGGACGGCGACGTAGGGGTTGAGGCCCGGGTATTCCTTCACCGTAAGCGCGGCGATCATCCCGGACAGGGCAAGGGTTGCCCCGATCGACAGGTCGATCCCCCGCGTGATGATGACGAGCATCATGCCGACGGCCAGAATGCTCAAGATCGCGGTGTTGGTCGCGATGTCGTTGAGGTTCTCCCAAGTGAGGAAGCTCGTATTCCGGAACTGTACGCCGACCGCTAGAATGACGATGAAGGCGAGCAAGCCGAGCTCCCGGAACTTCGCGATGCTGGCGCTAAGCGATTTCTTGGTGGCTGCGGCGGGTTGGCCGGAGCCGGTCGGCCCAGGCGATCCCGCAGGTACGACGACGGGTTGTCCTCCTCTGTTCTTCATGCTCATGCCCACCTTTGCTGATCTTGCTGCGGATCGGCGTCTGCCATCGAAGCTCTCAAGATCGCTTCCTGGCTGATGCCTTCCCGGTCCATGAATGCCGTGATGCGTCCCTCTCTCATGACGGCGACTCGATCGCACATGCCAATGATCTCCGGCATCTCGGAGGAGACGAGAATGATGCCGTATCCCGAGCAGGCGAGATCGCTGATGATCTCGTAGATCGCCGACTTCGCTCCGACATCGACGCCTTTGGTCGGTTCGTCGAGAATGAGAATGTCCAGGTCCGCCGTGAGCAGCTTCGCGAAGACGACCTTCTGCTGGTTGCCGCCCGACAGCGAGCTAGCCAGATCGAACACGCTTTTGGCTTTGACGCTCACTTTCTCGGCGAGACGCTTCGCCAGGTCCCATTCCTTGCGGGTGTTGATATGGCCTTTCTTGGACATCTTCTCCAGCGAAGAGAGAGTGATGTTGCGGCCGATCTCCCAGGAGAGCACGAGTCCTTGCTTCTGGCGGTCTTCCGGCAGGTAGCCGATGCCCTGCTTCATGGCGTGAAGCGGATTGCGCACGGCGAGCTCCTGTCCTTTGTAGAAGATCTTGCCTTTGTCGGCGCGCTCGGCGCCGAAGATCGCTTGGCACACTTCCGTCCGGCCCGCGCCGACGAGTCCGGTGAGGCCGAGAATCTCGCCCTTGCGAAGCGTGAAGCTGACGTCCGCGAAGTAGCCCGTCTTGCCCAGCCCCTCCACTCGCAGCAGCTCTTCTCCGATCTCGGCTTCTTTTTTGGGGAACAATTGCGTAATCTCGCGCCCGACCATCGCCACGATCAAGTCCGCGTTGCTGATCTCGTTCACGCCCCACGTCCCGATGTACTTGGAATCGCGGAACACCGTGACCTTGCTGGCCAGCCGGTACATATCCTCGAAGCGGTGGGAGATAAAAATTATCGAAGTGCCTTGGTCCCTCAGCTTCTCGGCAATGCGGTACAGCTCCTCGCTCTCGTTATTGGTAAGCGCCGCCGTCGGTTCGTCCATGATGATGATCCGCGCGTTCACCGACAGCGCCTTCGCGATCTCGACGATCTGCTGCTCCGCGACGCTTAGCGCTCCCATCAGCGTCTTCGGGCTGAAGCTTGCGCCAAGCTCCTTCAGAAGATTGCCCGCTTCCTCGTGCATCTCGCGCCAGAGCAGCCGCTTCGTTCCCTTCGCGATCTTCTCATGGCCCATAAAAATATTCTCGGTCACCGTCAGGTCCGGGTAGCACGTCACGTGCTGGTAGATCGCCGCGATCCCTGCCTTCTGCGCGTCCTTCGGATTGCGGAAGTTGACGGGCTGACCGTCAAGGTACATCTCCCCACCTTCGTCGGGAGCGTGCACCCCGGTGATCACTTTGATAAAAGTAGACTTGCCGGCTCCGTTCTCGCCCATGAGAGCATGAATCTCGCCCGGCTTCAGCTTGAAGTACACATCGTCCAGCGCCTTGACGCCTGGAAACGTCTTGGTGATTCCCTTGAGTTCAAGGATGAATTCGGACATTCCCGCTTCCTCCTTACCATCTTGCTTATCTGTTTTTGCTGCGCGCTTAAAATCCATGTATTTAAGATAGCGCTTACAGCCGGCGGGAAGAAGGAGACAGAATTCAGGTAGGGGGGAGAATCTTCGGGGGTTGGGGAGCTCGAGGGGCACGAAGCTGCGCCACGGTAGTGGCCGTGTTCGGCCCCGAGCCCCAGAAGCTGCCGTTCGTCGCGGCTTCAGATGGCTAATCGAGGAGCCTAGGTTATGCGAAAGACAACGGGCTTACCTGGAATGAAGACCTTTGCCGACGAGGATTTACTGGCTGATAGTAAACTTTATTGCTGACAGCTAGATTCGAGGTTCCGATCAGCATCGCATCGACACTTCCGCCATACTTGCGATTTGCGTATTCGGCCGAACCAACGACCCAAAAATCGCTTACGCCTTTTTCTGGCTGATATACGACATCATAGCCCGTCTCGCTATGGCAGTGGCCTGCCGTTACTACATAATAACTTGGATTTGAAGCGGTCGTTTTTGCCGAGAAACCCGCCGAACACAATAAATTGGACGTTTCGTCGTAAATTTGAACTCCGCCTTGAATGGGATAGACTTTGGTTGTCGTGTCGCCATCGTCTTGATAATCCGCCTCATCGACTTCCGTAAATCGGATCGTATCTCCGAACTTTTTAAATAGCGATTGCTCAACTTCGGGAGATCTATTTAATACGCCCACTTCAATATCGTTATGGATGATATCCGTATTTATCGATACGATATCCAGCCCCGTTTTATTTAGGGATTGGATGGAACGGAAAAGTTCATTGTGGACATTTTCCAGCTTCGTTTCGCTGTTTTTAACTTTTTTGAACACGACTTGTGCCGACTGCCCATAGGCTTTGGAGATAGTCTCTTTCGTTTCGTTCTTTAAGTCGCTAGTCACGTTGATCGTTACCTTTCCCCCCGCGCTTTGATCAATAAATAAGCCGCCGAATTCCGAATCGGATAACGATTCTTTGATTTGTTCTCTTATTTTGGGGAGATATGATTTTTGGTGAGCAAAGCGACTCTCGAGTTCGGCATTTTCGGTTGGCGATAAATAGAGCTCGCCGTCGATCGAACTCTTGCTTAAGATGGTTTGTTTTACATAATCTCTATCGGATCGAAGGCCGTATTGTTTTCTTTTTTCGATATTCTGATCTATCATATCTTCCGAGATTTCGTTCTCGGTACTTCCTTTTATGGGATTGGTTTTAATACCTTACACTTATAATGACACCCAAATGTTTACAAACGTTGCACGAATTGATCCCATTTTTTGGAGTCTATTATAAACTCCTGGATAGTAAAAAGTTCACATGGTTTGGAAGCCGGTAAATCCTCGTCCGCAAGGATAGTTGAACGATTCCATTAGAGATGAAGGGAAGGAAGAAAAATAAAAAACATTATACTTTCGATGATCCCGATATTTGGAATAATAGCGATTGGGCGAACCGCTTAGCACTATAAGCACTAAAGGGAAGGGTAAACCGAACCGGTCGGTTTACCCTTTGTTATCCCGAATGTATGCTTGCCTCAACCTCAGCCCATCTACCCTTGCTCCCTATACTTCGACGGAGACACGCCCGCCCAAGCCTTGAACAGCTTGCTGAAGTACTTCACGTCCTGGTAACCGACGGCGACCGAGATGCCCTGCAGCTTCGTCACCGGGTCGGCGAGAAGCTCGCGAGCCTTCTCCATGCGCTGCCGGGTCACGTGGTCGAGAACGGTCTCGCCGGTCTGCAGCTTGAAGTACTCGCAGAAGTACGTCGGGTTCATGTACACCTGATCGGCGATCCGCTTGATCGAGAGGTCGCCTCCGAGATTCTCTCGGATGAACGCCTTCGCTTGCTCGACCGGCTTGCGGCTGCCTTCCCGACGCGCTTCCTTGATCCCGTCCATGATCGCAGACATGCGCCTTCCCAACTCGGCCCGCATCTCGGATAGCTGGCCAACCTGATCGAGCGAGCGGCTGGCCGCTTCGACGGATTCCGCCGCTCCCTCCGTTCCGCTGCGATCCAGAGCCAGAATCTGAATGAGCAGATTCTGAGCCTTGCTGCGGATAACGGTAGGCGAGCCGGATCGCTCGAGCTCCGCGAAGTACTGCCGCAGGAGCGACTCCGCTTCGTCTTCACTGACGCTCGCGACCGCCTGGCGGATTCGCTGCGCGAGCTGCCCCAGCTCTCCTTCCGCGCGTGAAGCGCTGCCCGCAGCCCCAGCCCCAGCCCCGGAGGAAGCCTCCGTACCGGAGGCCGCCTCATGCTCCGCCGCGCGAAAAACACGGTTGCTCCCTTCCACCAACCGGTAATGCATGAGAGCGAGCGCGGTTCTCCTCGCATCCGGCAGCAGATACAGATCCTCGATCGGCTTCGCGATCGAGACCGAGACGGTGAACGGCATGTACGTGTGGATGGACAGCCTCACCTGCTCGGACAAGGCTGCGCCGGCCTGCTCCAGATCGACGTCGCGATTCCCGGACCCGATCAGGATCCAGAAGTCGGTGTTCCCTCCGCGCCAACTCCAGCCCAAGAGTCCCGTCTGACGCTCGTGATTGCCGACGACCTCGGCGATAATGTTCTCCAGCGCGAACGTGTACGCTTCCCAGTCCTTCGTCGTGTAGCCCCGCGACTTCACCGGCAGCGTATCCAGGCTGGCGTAGAGCAGCAGGTACTGCCCGCGCGGGAACTCTTCGACCCAATAGCCGAGCCGCTCGATGTCGATGCCTGCGGAAGTAATGTAGCTGAGAGTCTGGGTCTGCCGAGCCGGCTTCAGCTTCTCCGCCTGGCGCTCGGTCTCCTCCCTACGCCGCGAGTCGTTCCGCCCCTGGAGCATCTTCCCTCGCAGCTCCGACAGCCGCTCGCGGAATTGCTCCCGATCGACCGGCTTCAGCATGTAATCGACCGCGCCTTCCCGCAGCGCGGTCTGCAAGTATTCGAAGTCGTCATACCCGCTGATCAGCATCGGGTAGAACGAATAATGCCGCTTCGCCTCCTTGATCAGAGTTAAGCCGTCCATGACCGGCATCTTCACGTCGGTGATGAGCAGATCGACCGCGCCCTGCGAGCCATGAAGATAATCCAGCGCTTCCTTGCCGTCCGAGAGCGTGGCAACGACCTCCCACTCTTCGCCGCAAGAGAGCACCAGCCGCTCGATCCCCCTGCGAATCCTCGCCTCGTCATCTACGATGACCGTCCGTATTTTGTGCATCATCGTTCCCCCTCTCCCTCCAAACCCCCGGAGTCCGCCAGAGCTTCCGTTCCGTTCAACGCCGGGATCCGGACGATCACCTCGGTGCCCTTGCCATAGATGCTATGCAGCTGAATGCCGTATTCCGGCCCGTGCATGAGGACGATGCGGGCATTCACGTTGCTGAGCCCGAAGCCGGAATCCTTGTCGATGTGAGTATCCGACTTCAGCGCCTCCTCCAGCTCCAGCATTTTCTCCGCGGGGATTCCCGGTCCGTTGTCGCGGATGCGGTACACGACGTCCAGCTTGCCGGAGCGAAGGCTCATCTCCTTGCCGATCCCGATCTGGATATCCAGCGCCTTGTGCGTCTCCAGCCCGTGCTTGATGGCATTCTCGACGATCGGCTGCAGGATGAACTTCGGCGAATAGAGGTTCTCCCTCTCGATATCCGCCGCCAATTGAATGTCGAAGGTCAAGCGCTCCTCGAAGCGGTACTTCTGGATCGTCAGGAAGTCGCGAATGTGCTGCACTTCGTCGGCCAGCGGAACGGACTTCGCCTTGTTGCCGACCGAGAAGCGGAGCATCCGCCCCAGCAGCGTGACCATATCCACGACCGTATCCGTCTCCTGCTCTTCGACCGCCATGCTGATCGTCTCCAGCGTATTGTAGATAAAGTGCGGGTTGATCTGGGACTGCAGCGCGTAGAGCTCGGCTTCCTTCTGCCGAATCTCGATCCGGTAATTCGTCTGGATCAATTCTCTCGTCGTGGTAATCATGGAGTTGAAGCTTCTTGCCAGCGAACCGACCTCGTCGCGGCTCTGCAGGGAATGGTCCACCTGAAAATGCCCCATCTCCGCGTTCTTCATCAGCCGGCTAAGCCTCTTCAGCGGCCGGGTGATGTTCAGCGAGAAGACAACCGAGAGGACGGTCGTGACGAGAACGATCCCTAGGAAAACAAAGATCGTCACGTTGCGGACAAGGTCGGTTTTCTCCGTCAGATACTTCAGCGGAATGCTGTGAACGAACACCCAATCCAGCTGGGCGGACTCCGTCACGCTCACGAGCCGCTTCGGCCCGTCCCCCGTCGTACGGAAGCTTCCGTTCAGGATCGGGTAACGGTTAATGTCCGGATCGTACGTCCCGATTTTCTCCGGATCGGTATGGTACAGCCTCTCTCCCTTGCGGTTCATCACCCAGAGATCGGCCTTGTCGTTCTTCTCGAAATCATGCAGGATGCGATCGATAAAAGTCAGCTGGACCGCGATGAACATCGTTCCGAGAATCCGGCGATTGTCCGTATCCGCGATCTGCTTCATGATCAGGACATAAGGAACGTCGTTCGTGAACCTCAGGCTCGTCTCGCTCGGGAGAATGATCTTGGGCTTCTCCACCAGATTGTTCAATTCGTAACGGTACGGCGCGATCGCCTGGTCACGGTCGAACCCGGTGTACGCGATCTTGGAGCTCTGGAAGAAACGATTCTTCGACAGGAGGAAAACGGCCAGAACGTCCGGATTGCTTCCCCCGAGGTACGTGCGCGACATGTAGCTGTTGAGGCTGAAAATATCCTTGTTGAGGTCGGATACGCTTTGTTCTTCGTCTCTTCGCAGAATGGCGATCATATCGTCGGAGTTGAACAGCAGATCCGGCAGCGCGGACAGCTCCGAGATGCGCTGCTCGATGTTCGAGTTGGCCTGATAGAGGAAGCGGGGCATATACTCGCCGATCTGCTCCTCGATCGAACGGGTGAACTGGGCGTACGAGACATAGCCGAGCAGGGACATGGGAACGACCGTCAGCAGCAGGTAGGTCATGATCAGCTTGGAGCTCAGCCGGGAATTCCGAAGCTTCAAGCGCTCGCGCAGCCTAGAAATCATATTGATCCACATTGTCCTTCGTAAAATCGAGCGGAGCTCCCATGATGATCATATCCCCGTTTACCCGTATTTTGCCTACCTTCTCAACCATCTGATCGTCGTATGGAGTCTGCCCGAGCAGAAGGTTCTTTGCCAGCACGACCGTCAGATAACCGAGCTTCTTGGGACTCCACAGCGTAGCCGTCTGCGCGTAGCCCTCTTGCAGATAATCGCGCATCAGGTTCGGAGTCGAGAGGCCCACGACGCTGATCCTCCCCGCGGCATTCGCCTCCTTGACCGCCTGGGCGGCGGCCGGCGGCCCGACCGAAGCGTTGCCGACGATGCCCTTGAGGTTCGGATGGCTCTTCAGCAGCTCCTTCGCCGCTTCATAGGCTTTGTCGGGAGCGTCGTCGGTCGGCACGATCTCCACCAGCTTCATGTTCGGATAATATTGCTCCTGCTGCGCCTTCATCCACTTGATCCATTCGTTCTGGTTCGCGGCGCTCAGCGAGGCGGTCATGATCGCGAACTCGCCCTTCTCGTTCATGCTCCAAGCAAGGGTGTCGACCAGGTGGCGGCCCAACGTCTCGGGATCGACCATATTCACGTAGAACGCGCGCGCTTCCGGGTCGGTGTCGGCGTCCCAGGTGATGACTTGGATCCCCTGCTCCTTGGCTTCCTTCAGGACGGGGACCAGCGCCTTCGGATCGTTGGCGGATACGGCGATGGCGTCGACCTTCGCTTCCATCAATTCCCGGATTACCCCGATCTGTTCCTCGGGATCGGCGGAAGCCGGAACCTTGTACAGCAGCTCGACATCGATATCCCAAGCCGCCTCCTGCGCGCCTTGCTTCACGACGTCGAAGTAGGTGTTGCTCAGCTTGGGAACGACTCCTATCTTATAGTGCGGAGCCGGGCTGTTCGCCAGAGCGTCGTCCGCCGAAGCCGCCGGGGTCTCCATCTCATAGATCACTTTATACGAATCCGAGGATCCCTTACCGCAAGCGCTTACAAATACTAAAGCAAGCAGCAAACCGAGGATCGGGAACCGTCGCCTTCTCGTCAACACTTGCTCGCACCTCCAGCCTAGCAACTACTAACAAGATAGCACGAGCCTTTCCTCGCCACAATAATGCAAAATCTGTCTAGCAAAATATACGATTATTAATCCTGCTCGGAGAATCCCGATCTCCATGTCGGATAGAGCGGCACCCAGCCGTACTCGTTCCGCGCTTTGGCATTCGACGCGCCGCGCTCCCAGCCGTTGCGGCCCATCTGGTAATCCGGTACGCCAGCCTGCACGGCCTCCGCATAAACCGGAAGCCATTCCGTTCCGGACGCAGGCTCGTCATCCACGATATTGACCGGGCCGCTCGGCCAATCGAGCGCCAGCAGAGCCGCGTTCGCCGCATCCTCTACATGCAGGAACGACTGAATTCCATCCGTTGCCGGTAGCCGGCCCTCCCTTGCCGTCCGGGCCATCAGTCCGTTGGCCTCGTACCAAGTTCCGGGTCCGTAGAATAGGCCGTATCGGAGAATGACATGGTTCGGGATCTCGGCTGCGGCCTTCTCGAGAGAGACGACTCCTTCGATCGTCGATCGACGCGGCAAGGGAGCTTGCACATCCAGGGGAACCTCTTCCGTGGCCGGTCGGTCGCCGGGCTCGTAAGCCCAAGCAATGCTCTGTGCGATCATTCGTTTCACCCCTGCCTCCAGTGCGGCGTCTACCAGATAACGAGTGCCATTCGCCCTTATTCGGGCGTTATCTTCAAAGTTCCGATCGCTTAACGAAGTGAGCTGATGGATAACCGCATCCGGCCGCTCGGCCGCCAGAACCGACCGGATCGCCTCTCGGTCGAAGGCATCCGCCACGACCGCTTTCGCTCCGGCAGCGCGAATAAACTCCGTTCGACCGGGATTATGGGTCATGCCGACGACTTCATGCCCTGCCCTAACCAACCGGGGAAGCAGCAAGCGGCCGACCGCTCCCGTGGATCCTGCTACGAATATTTTCATATGCGTCCCTACCCTTCTCTTATAAAGATGTCCCGAAGATCGCCTTCGGTCTGCGCGGCCAAATCCGCCATTGAATGAACATAAGGCCCAATGTAACCCCAATTAACCCGAAGATCGCAAGTCGGAATTCATGGGTCGCATCGTTGATCCAACCGACCAGGAGCGGACCCAAAGCCGCGATCAAGTATCCGACCGACTGCGTCATAGCCGCCCACGAGGCGGCTTCGCGAGGATTCGAAGCGGCTTCAATAGGAAGCATGGTTCCAAGCGCAAACAACATCCCGGAGCTGAAGCCGCATAAAGGAGCGGCCAGCCATGGCAGCGCGGCATACAGGAGGAGTACGAGCCCGATGAGTTGAAGCGAGGAGGAGGCTAGCAGCCAGAACAATCGCGAGGGATACCGCCCCAGAAGCATCTGAAGCACCATTCCGCTCGGAATCTGAACCGCGGAGAACAAAGTCAGCAGCATTCCCGCCTCGAGATTCGAGAAGCCTTCGCTCTCCATTATAGGCGGCAGCCAGCCCAATAACGAATAGAACACGAGAGCCATGAAGCCGAAATGGACCGTCAACAGCCAGGCTTTCTTATTCGTCCACGGCATCTTCGACTCCGGCGAGCGTTCCGTCCCCTCTTCAGGCGAAGCATGGGATGACTCCCTCGCCGCTCTCCCCCATACCGGAATCGCCGCTAAAGCGAGCACCGCCCAGAACGCGAGAGCCGACTGCCACGAGTGCCACGCCGTATCCAGCGGAGCGGACAAGCTGGCCCCTAGCGTAGCTCCCAGCGACAGGGCCATTGCGTACAAGGCGATCATCAGAGGAGTGCTTCGCGCGAAGTGTTTCTTGATGAAGCCAGACAACAGCGGCCCCATTATCGCCACTCCGACTCCCGTAAGCAGAGCCGTAAGGAGCAACAAAGCAGTAGAAGATGCGAACAGGCGCAAGAGAGTGCCTCCGCCGATCAGAACCAATGACCAAGCGATGCTCCGTTCCATGCCCATGAGCCGGCTAAGCCGCACGGATAACGGAGAGAGACAGCCCATGCAGAGCACCGGAATGGCGGTCAGCAAGCTGGCGAGGAAGGCATTCATCCCCAGATCGCTCCGGATTCCCTCAAGCACGGGCGAGATCGAACTGATCGCAGGTCTCAGATTCAGCGACGCCATAAACAGCGCCGCGATCATGAGCCAGTCGGGCTTCTGCGCGCGATTAGGAATCGGATTTCCCCCCCTTTCCTCTTTACATTGACCTTGGTAATTCCCATGGTACCATGTTAAATTGGTATCGTTGAGTACCACTTCGGAGATGTTCTGTGCATACCAATTAGATAGAGGTGAAGGAGGAGAGTTCGATGTCCCAGCCAACGATGCCCCAAGCCGCCAACACGAAAACCAAACAAATCTACATGGTGCTGCGGGAAAAAATTCTGCAAGGAGTCTATGCTCCGGGAGCAAGACTCCCTTCGACCCGGGATCTGGCGGGCGAATTCGGAGTCTCTCGCGCTCTCATCGTGGAAGTGTTCGAGCAGTTGATCGCCGAAGGATACCTGGAAGGGCGCCAAGGCTCCGGCACCTATGTGGTCGACTTAAGGGAGAGCCATCGGGCGTTGGCCCGAATCCATGAATCCGAAGACCTCTGCGCCGACGCTCCTTCCCTTAAAGAGTCGTTCCTCGTACCGAGAATCGATTTTCGCCCAAGCTTCCCGGATTTAAGCCAGATTCCCCGAAGAAAGTGGAAGGACGCCGCTCTCGCCGCCTATGAGAAAGCGAGCTCTTTCGAATTCGGCTATGCGGCGGACCGCGCCGGTTATGCGCCGCTCCGCGCCAACATCTGCCGCCTCCTGCTGCATACCAAGGGAATCTCCTGCCATCCTTCCCAGGTCATCGTAACCGCCGGGGCTACCCAAGCGATCTCCTTGCTGTCCCGCCTGTTATTGAAGCCGGGGGATGCCGTCGCCATCGAAGACCCGACCGCTTCTTTCATACGCCATATTTTCGCATCGTCGGGCGCCGATATCCTCCCCGTTCCCGTAGACGAGCACGGCTTGCGGGTCGACGCCCTGCCTCGCCATCGGAATCCGAAGGCCGTCTTGGTCACGCCGTCGCACCAGTTCCCGTTGGGCAGCATTCTGCCGATCGGGCGGCGCCTGCAGCTTCTGGATTACGCCCACCAAACCGGAAGTTACGTGATCGAAGACGATTACGACAGCGAATTCCGCTATGCCGGAATGCCGGTCCGCGCGCTAAGGGAGCTGGATTCGGAGCGCGTCGTTTATGTCGGAACCTTCAGCAAGAACCTTTTTCCCGCTTTGCGCCTCGGATACATGGTCGTCCCGAATGAACTGCTTGCTCCTCTGCTCGAATGGAAGCGGCTTGCGGATACGCAGAGCCCCATCTTCTCTCAAATGACCCTGTCGAGCTTCATCTCCGAAGGCCATCTGGAGCGTCACGTCGCCCGCATGAAGCGGATTTACAGCAAGAGAAGAAATGTCCTTATCGATGGCCTGTCCCGTCGGTTCGGCAGCCAGGTCCGCCTTTCCGGCGATGCCGCGGGGCTGCATCTGGTCGCGGAATTCTCCGGATGCCGCTTCGACTCCGATACCGTCGCTCGAATGGAGGAGCGCCAGATCCACGTCTATCCCGCCGAGAAGTACGCCATCTCCAAGGGAGGGCTGGAAGATCGGCTCATCATGGGATTCGGCAATGTGGACGAAGCCCGCATCCTGGAGGGGATCGAGGGGATGGCGGAGATTTTGCGCAAATGAAAAAAGCTGCCGGAGGGCAGCACAATCCAATCGTCGGCGACCGGGGGGCGGCTTTGACGCCATTCGAACGATTTTAGGACTAGCCGTCCCCTTCGGGGTACGGCTTCGTTCATTCGTGCGAAGCTGCCCTATGCTTCTTGCGATAAGCGCCCGGAGATAAACCGTAGCGCGCGCGGAACAACCGATGCAGATAGGCATAGCTTCCGAGTCCCGATTCGGCGGCGATCTGCTCCAGGGAGAGCTGGCTGTAAGCGAGCAGGTTCATCGCGTGCGCCAGGCGAATCTGCTGCAGATAAGCGATGATCGAGATGCCGAAGTGCTCCTTGAACAGATGGACGGCCCGGGAGACGCTGAGCTGGGCATCCCTGGCCACGTCCTCGAGCTTGAGCTCTTCGGTGGAGTGGTTCTCGATGAAGCTTCTCATCCTTAACGCGTGCAGAGCGACGGCGGATCTGGCTTCCGGCACCTCCGCGATCGCACGGTCCAGCATCGCCAGCAGCGTTCTCGCCAGCAGCGTGATCAGCTCGGGGTCGCCGCCGCCAAGCCGCCGATGCTCCAGAATCAGCTGCTGCCAGATGGCGTTGATCCGGCCGTCCTCCGCGATGCGCGACTTCGTCGGACGACGACGCTGCTCCCACCACTCGTCCATGCCTTCGCCGAGGCACATGATGAAGTAGTCCCCGCTACCCTTGGCGCCGGCCGGCGTCTCCGTCTCGCCGATCCGCAGCTCATACGGCTCCCCGGGCTTGAACAAGAGCAGATCCCCGGGGACGATCTCCCGCAGCTCCCCTCCGACCAGCGCTCGGCTGACTCCTTCCGCCTGCAGGCGAACGATATAAGTATCGAGTCCGGCCGGGTAGCTCTGTCGGAACTCCAAGTGCCTGGAATAATCGCACAGCTGCACCTCAATCTTCTTCAAGAACGGCCTCCCCTTTCTTACAATGACCAGATCGTTGATATTTTCGACGATATTGTCGCTACAAGACAAGCCTATCTCGCTTCTATAATAAGGTCAATAACGAAGAAAGAAGGGCTGCCACCATGACGGCAAGAAAGATCCGAATCATTCAGACGTCCCAAGCGGGCGACCGCCTGACCGAATTGGCACCGACGGCATTCCGTCCGGATGCGAACGAAGTGGAGAACCAGCTGATCAACGTCTACGACGACATCAGCTACCAAGAGATCATCGGATTCGGCGGCGCCATCACGGAAGCCTCCGCCATCACCGCCTCCATGCTCAGCGAAGAGAACCGCAGCAAGATCATTGAAGCGTACTACGACGCCGAGAAGGGCATCGGCTACTCGCTCGCCCGTACCCATATCAACAGCTGCGACTTCTCTCTCGGCAACTACACCCATGTCGAGGACGAAGACGTAGAGCTCAAGACCTTCAACATCGCGCACGATAAGGAGCACATCATTCCGTATATCAAGCGCGCTGCCGAGACGGCCGGCGACTCGTTCCTGCTCTATGCTTCCCCTTGGAGCCCGCCCGCTTGGATGAAGACGAACGGCCAGATGAACGGCGGCGGCAAGCTCAAGCCGGAATACCGCGACGCTTGGGCGCGTTATTACGTGAAGTTCATCGAGGCGTACGAAGCCGAAGGGCTGCCGATCTGGGGCCTTACGGTGCAGAACGAAGCGAAAGCCGTTCAGATCTGGGATTCCTGCATCTATTCCGCCGAAGAAGAAGCCGCGTTCGTGCGCGATCACCTCGGACCGGAGCTCGAGAGGGCGGGGCTGATGGACCGCATGCACCTCATGGTGTGGGACCACAACAAGGAACGGGTATACGATCGCGCCCGCGCGGCCTTCGAGGACGCGGAAGCGTCCAAGTACATCTGGGGAATCGGCTTCCACTGGTATTCCGGCGACCACTTCGATGCGCTGTCCCTCGTTCACGACCGCTTCCCGGACAAGAAGCTCGTGTTCACCGAAGGCTGCCACGAGGGCGGCGTTCAGCTCGGCTCCTGGAAGAGCGGCGAGCGCTACGCGCACGATATCATCGGCAACCTGAACAACTGGATGTCCGGCTGGACGGACTGGAACATCGTGCTCGACGAGCAGGGCGGACCGAATCACGTCGGGAACTTCTGCGACGCCCCGATCATCGCCGATACGACGACGGACACGCTGACGTTCCAGAGCTCCTACTATTATATCGGGCACTTCAGCAAGTACATTCGTCCGGGCGCGGTGCGCGTCGGTTCGTCCAAGTACACCGAGAAGCTGCAGACGACCGCCTTCCGCAATCCGGACGGCACGATCGCCGTGGTCGTGCTGAACAAGACGGACGAAGAAGTGCCCTATATCCTGCGCAACCGCGAGGAGATCGCGGAGGCGAGCATTCCGGCGCACTCCATTCAAACGGTTCTTTTCCCGGCCAAGTAAACGGCAGGGGGCGCCTGCAAGTCAATGACTTCAGGAGCGCCCCCTTTTCCCCGACCAGCCTGGTACGCGGCGTCCTTACGCCAGCGGTCCAGGCTTGTTTAATTCCAATAGAAAGCGCTTGCCAGATTAACCACGGCTTGGGTATAATCCTCAAGGGTTTATTGTAAAATCATGTCGTCTATTGGAGGATTCCCACAAAGTGAAACGCGTCATTCAAGTCCATGAAAGACCCCCGCTCGGCCAAAGCTTCGTGCTTAGCCTGCAGCATCTGTTCGCGATGTTCGGCTCGACCGTGCTCGTCCCGAACCTGCTCGGAGTCGATCCGTCGATCTGTCTCCTGATGAACGGAATCGGCACGCTGCTCTACCTGCTTATCAGCCGAGGCAAGATTCCCGCTTACCTCGGTTCCAGCTTCGCCTTCCTCACTCCCGTCGGCGCGGTCATCGGCTCGCATGCGGCGCCGGATGCCGGATATGCCGCTGCTCTTGGCGGGTTCGTCGCAGCCGGCGTCGTCTTCACGATCGTAGCTCTTATCGTCCAAGCCGCAGGGACGAACTGGATTCACGTCGTCTTCCCTCCGGCCGCGATGGGCGCCATCGTCGCCGTCATCGGCCTGGAGCTCATTCCGACGGCGGCCAAGATGTCCGGCTGGATCGGCGACAAATCGGCGGGCTGGGCTCCGGATACGAATACGATCATTCTGTCGATCTTCACGCTGCTCGTAACCGTGCTCGGCTCGGTGCTGTTCCGCGGGTTCTTCGGCGTCATCCCGATCCTGATCGGCATCGTGTCCGGCTACGCGCTCGCTTATCTCATGGGAGAGGTTAAGTTCGGTACGGTTGCCGACGCAGGCTGGCTGGACGCTCCTACCTTCACCTTCCCGAGCTTCGAAGCGGCTGCGATCTGGACCATCCTTCCCGCCGCCCTCGTCGTCGTCGTCGAGCACGTCGGCCACTTGGTCGTCACCGGCAATATCGTCGGCAAGGATCTGTCGAAGGATCCCGGCCTGCACCGCTCCATGCTTGGCAACGGCTTGTCCACCATCCTGTCCGGTTTCCTGGGCGCGACGCCGAACACGACTTACGGGGAGAACATCGGCGTGCTCGCCATTACCAAGGTCTACTCCACGTTCGTCATCGGCGGGGCGGCGATTATCGCCATCGTCCTCTCCTTCTTCGGGAAGTTCTCGGCGCTTGTCTCGAACATCCCGGTTCCGGTCATGGGCGGCGTCTCCTTGCTCCTGTTCGGCGTCATCGCGGCTTCCGGCTTCCGGATGCTCGTCGAGTCGAAGGTCGACTACAGCAAGCCGTCCAACCTGTTCCTCACGACGGTCGTTCTCGTGACGGGGCTTAGCGGAGTCAAGATCGAATCCGGCGATTTCACCTTGTCCGGCATGGGACTCGCGACCGTTGTCGCCATCGTGATGAGCCTGCTGTTCAAGCTGTTCGAGATCACGGGGCTGTCGAACGATAAAGAAGCGGAAGGGCACTAATCCGCGTAGAAAAGAAGCGCTCCAAGAAGTTCGCCGACGCGAGCACTTGGAGCGCTTCTTCTTTTGTTTCGTTCCAGGCTGCCTAAGCCGGCTTATGACACTTGGCTGGCCATGACCTTCTTGTGCGGCGGCAGGAAGAGGACCGTCGCCAGATGCGCCGCGGCGATCGCGAGCATAAGCAGGAAGACCGATTGCATGCCGTTCACGAGCCCGTTCGCGGACCCGTCGGACAGAACGTATTGATTGAAGATCGTCCCGAACACCGCCACGCCGATCGTCTGGCCGAGCGAGCGAAGCAGCGAGTTGGTCGACGTCGCGACTCCTCTCGTCTCCCAGCCGACGGACGACTGGATCATGACGGTGGCGGGAGTGGTGCAGAAGCCCATGCCGAAGCCGATGATCGCCATAATGCCGATCCAGAACCAGGAAGGCGAATCCGCGGCCATGGACGCGAGCCAGACCGCTCCGCCCAGAACGACGCTAGCGCCGAAGACGACGCTTGCCTTGATGCCCAAGCGGTACATGTAGCGGCCGACCAGATTGGCGGCCAGCGGCCACCCGAGCGTCATCGACATGACGAGCAAGCCCGATTCCGTCGCCGTGTGTCCCTGCACGGATTGAATCCAGAGCGGCGCGTAGATCGACACGCCCGTGGAGACCGAGAAGCTGAGGAAGCCGCTCAGATTCGAGACGTTCATCACGCGATTCTTGAACAGGAACAGCGGAATCATCGGCTCCTTCACCTTGGATTCGATCCAGAGGAACAAGGCGAGGAACACCAAGCTTACGGCGAAGAGCGACAGGATCTCGACCGAATCCCAGGCATAACGCTCGCCGCCGTTCAGGATCGCATACATCAGCGCGGTGATCGCAATCGTGAACGTCGCCGCTCCCGCGTAATCGATCGCTTTCTTCTGACGGTCGAACTTCTCGTGCAGGAAGGTCATGACGCAGAAGAGCGAGATGACGCCGAGCGGAAGGTTGATGAAGAAGATCCAGCGCCAGGAGACATGGTCGACGAAGTAGCCGCCGACAAGCGGCCCGAACAAGCCGGCGATCGACCAGACGGACGCGAAGACGCCCATCATCTTGCCGCGCTTCTCTCCCGTGAACAGATCGGCGACGATCGTGAAGCAGACGGGATTGAGCGCGCCGGCCCCGATCCCTTGTATAGCGCGAGAGAAGATCAGAGCGGTCATCGAATGAGCGACTCCGCATAAGACCGAACCGACGATAAACAACACGATACCGATCATGAAGACGATTTTCCGCCCGAACAAGTCCGTCAGCTTCCCGAAGATGGGAGTCGTGACGCAGGTCGTCAGCGTGTAGATCGTGAAGACCCAGCTGAACAGGCTCGTTCCCTGCAGATCGGCGATAATCTCCTTGGTCGCGGTGCTGACGACGGTAACATCCAGCGCCCCGATGAAGAGTGCGATAAGAAGCCCGGCGACAACCCACTTGACGTTTGTCTGTTTAGCCATAAGGTTGGGAAGCCTCGTTTCACTATTAGGGATATTCGCCAAAAAGGCGAATGAATGCTCTCCTATTATCGGAAGGACTCCTGTTATTGTCAACCGCGTCCTTGAACGGACCCGCGCCAACTCGATACGCCTTGGGCCGAAAGTACAATCCCGCTCGTCTGCTTCTACATAGATTGGTTAGAAAAGAGAGGTGTCGCCTTCTATGCCTTCCGCGCGCAAGGAAGTTCGGGTATCCCTGGCTCCGCCGGAAATTACTTACTTTAACGAGATCAAGCATTCCGTCGGCGTCGACCCGCTCGTCTCGGTTGGTCCCCTGAGGCAAGTCTCCGGAAGCGAATTCTCCGTCACTCTGACCGTCAAGGGACTGCGGAAAGCAAAAGCTTTGGCTACGCTCCTCGTCCTGAACAAGACCCTCGACAATCTCCGCATCCGCGTTCGCGTGAGGACATCGGACGGACAATCCGTAAGCCCCATCGCCGGAAGCCTGACGCCCTTGCAGATCGCGAAGCTTTATCGTACCGCCTTCCGCTCCAACAAGCTCTTCTGCTTCGTTTCGACGAAGGCGATCTTCGCTAAGATTTACGTTTATCCCGTATTCAAGCTTCGCATCGTTCAATTCCCCAACGACGACCTGTCGGACTTCTACCTCAACTACAACAACGTAGCGGCCTTCGTGTTCCGCGATGTCCTTCGGAATTCGATCAGCCGTACTTCTATTCAGTTCTCTACGGCTCTTAAGAGACGGGGCAGCGGGGTGCAGCGGGGCAAGAGGGGCATGCTGCGGGGAAAAGGGGAAAGGGTGTAAGGGCAGCCCTGTCTTGCCGAGATCGGGTTAGCGATTGTATTCGAATTTTCGAATACATTTCGCTTAAATTAGTTAATTATGGTCATTGTATATGAAATTTCATATATAACTGTGGGGTTTTGGGGGAGGCGGACCATTTGTATATGATTTTTCGAATACAATCTTTGATTTTTCGTTATTTTGCGCCAATTATACTCGAAAAATCGCATATATTCGCAATGAGGACTTGAGTTGAGGATAGGACGCGTATTCGCAATGAGGACTTGAGTTAAGGATAGGACGCTCCTATTTTCATAGGAGATCGAAAAGAGGAGTTGTTCCCTCGGTCGAAAAGACCGTCCGGAACAACTCCTCTTTATTGTTATCGCTCAAGCCCCCGCGCCGTGATGCTGCAGGGCTTCCAGCCAATTCTGCTCGCATTCCAGCTGCCAGAGGCGATAGTAGTAGCCCTTCCGGCGAAGCAGCTCGTGATGGCTGCCCCTCTCGACGATCGAGCCCTCGCGCAGCACGACGATCTCGTCCATGCGGTCGAGGCCGGTCAGGCGATGGGTGACCCAGAGCATCGCTTTGTCCGCGAGGACGCCGTCCAGGTTGCGGAGGAACGCGCGCTCGGTCAGCGGATCGAGCCCCGTCGCCGGCTCGTCGAACAGAATGGCCGGCGTCCGGAGGATCAGCGCCCGAGCCAGGGCAAGCCGCTGCCGTTCTCCTCCGGACAGGCGCGAGCCCCATTCGCCGATGACGGTGTCGAAGCCGTCCGGCAAGCGATCCAGCGTCTCTTCGAGCAGGGCCAATCGGGCAGCCTCGCGCACCTCGCCTTCCGTCGCTTCGGGACGTCCCAGCTTGATGTTGGCGGCCGCGGCGGCGTTGAACAGCTGAACGTTCTGCGAGACGACCGCGAACGAAGCATGGATTTCTTCCTCGGACATTCCCCTAAGCTCCTTGCCGTTCAGCCGAATGGACCCCGTCTCGTAAGGGCGTTCTCCGAGCAGCAGCCGGAGAAGCGTGCTCTTGCCGGAGCCGCTCTCGCCGACGACGGCGATTCGCTTGCCTTGGCGCAGCGACAGCGTCAGGCCGCGGAGCGCTTCGGGTTCGCCTTCGCTATAGCGGAAGCGCAGGCCCTCGATCCGAGCCTCCCACGCTTGGCCGACGACAGGAGCAGCGGCGTCCGTCTGGATACGCTGCTCCGGCATTCGATCAGAAACAGGCTTCCCAGCCGAAGAGCGACCTGCTTCTTGATCCGCCAGCTGGAACAACCGCTCCGCCGAGGCAAGCGTCTCGCCAAGCTGCTGGAAGGCTGCCGGAAGCGGAGTGATCGCCTCGAAGCAAGCGAGCGCCATCATCGCCAGCGCCGGGATCGCCACCGGATCGATCCGGCCCTCTCCGGCTAGATACGTCGAGACGAAGAGCACTAGCGCCATCGCGAGATGCGCGGCTGCCAGCATGCTTCCTCCCGTGTAGGAGCTGATCCTCAGATGTTCTCTCTGAAGCTTAGCCAGCCGGCCTTGCATCTCTTCCAGCTTGGCAAGCCGTTCCCCCGTGCGCCCGAATACGGCCAGCTCTCTTAACCCTTGAAGCAGCTCCGCGGAGTCGGCATAGAGACTGGCTCTCGCCTTCACCAGCGCAGCTCCGTGCTTCTTGCCGCGAAGGGAACCCAGCCAAGGGATGCCGATCCCGGCGAGGAGCATCATGCCGAGCAGAAGCAGAGCGAGGCGCAGGTCGTGCGCCGCCATGACGACGAAGCCGAGAGCTCCCGTCAGGACGGCAATGAGCGGCGGAGCCAGCACCTTCAGATATAAGTTCTGCAGCTGTTCGATGTCGGACACCATCGCTCCGAGCACGTCTCCGCTTCTTCTTCGCTCCAGCAGCCCTTCTCCCTTCGGTTCAAGGCGCTCGTACAGCCATACCCGGATGCGATGGAGAATGCGGAAGGTCAGATCGTGGGAGACCAGGCGTTCGACATAGCGCATCACGCCCCGCGAGATGCCGAAGAAGCGAACCCCGACAATCGGGACCCACAGCAGCAGCACCGTCTCGGGACGAAGCGCCGCCTTGGCGATCAAGTAGCCGGATGTGCCCATGAGTCCGATATTGGCGGCGATCGTCAGGAACCCAAGGAGCGCGGCGAAAGCGACTCGCCACTTGTAAGGCTTAACGAACTGCAGCACATGCTTCAAGGTATCGAACGAAGCTGCGGAGACCGAGGCGGGAGCGGGAGCTGAAGCGAGAACGGCCGACTCCGCGCCGAAAGCGGCTGGAGCCGGAGCTCCCTTCGCCTCGCAAACCTCCGGCGTCGGCTCTGCTCCCCAAGCCTTCCTCGCAGCGGCGGCTTCCTTCTCGGAGGTTTCCCCGCTTCCCGCTCTCACGGCCCGGCGCATGTCGGCGTACAAGCCGCCGGCGCGTTCCAGCTCCTCCGGCCGCCCGAATTCGACCGCCCGCCCGCCGGAGATGACGAGCACGCGGTCCGCCTGCTCCGCCATCTGCAAGCGGTGGGCAACGGCGATGGCCATCCGGCCTTCGAGCCGTTCGTCGAGCTTCCGTAGAAGGCGCGCCTCCGACTCCAGGTCAAGCCCGTTCGTCGGCTCGTCGAGGAGCAGCATCGGCTGGCGCCCCAAGAACGCCCGAGCCAGGGCGACGCGCTGCGCCTGCCCGCCGGACAAGCGGACCGATTCGCCCAGCGGCGTATCGATCCCCTGTGGGAGCGAGCCGACGAACCCTGCTCCCGCCGCGCGAATCGCCGAGGCGAGCTCGTCTTCGTCGGCGTCCGGGCTGCCGAGCGCGATGTTGTCGCGCACCGTTCCCGCGAACAGCCTCGGGTTCTGCCCTACGGCGGACAGCTGGCTGCGCCACCAGCCGATCGACAGCTCCGCCAGATCCGTTCCGTCGATGAGAATGACGCCGCTCGTTGGCCGGATATAACCCTGGATCAGGTCCAGCACCGTGCTTTTGCCCGAGCCCGTCGGCCCCGCGATGATCAGCCGTTCTCCCGGCTCAACGGCGAAGCTGACCTCCGACAGGGCATCGCGTTCCGCCCCCGGATAACGAACGCTAACGTTCCGGAACTCGATCCGGTATCCCGCCGGACTCGCCGCCAGCTCCTTGCCTTCTTCCCGCTCCGTCCAGCCCAGGGGCTCTTTGTCCAGCAGCGCCAGAATGCGCTTCGCCGCCGACACGCCGTTCGCGCTCGAATGGAACTGCGTTCCCAGCGCTCTCACCGGCTGATAGAATTCCGGAGTGAGCAGAAGGACAAGGAACGCATGCTCGAAGCCGATTCCTCCATCGATCAGCCGAAGCCCGAGGAAAACGGCGACGATAGCCGTGCTGAGCGTAGCGAACAGCTCCATGACGAACGCCGACAGGAACGCCAGCCGGAGCGTCCCCATCGTTTGCTTGCGATAATCCTCGCTGATGCGCGAGAGAATCTCGATCTGCGCCTTGCTTCGGTTGAACAACCGAAGCGTCGGCAAGCCGCGAACGATATCGAGGAAGTGGCCCCCGAGCCGTCCGAGCACCCGGAACTGCTTCTCGGCTTTGGCCTTCGCCTTAACGCCCACCAGGATCATGAACAGCACGAGCAGCGGCATCGTCACCGCCAGCACGACGGCGGACAAGCCGTCCAATCCGGCCACGACGCAGAAGACGGCCGCCGGAATGAACATCGAGAGCGCCATCTGGGGAAGGTATCGGGAGAGGTAGGACTCCAATTGCTCGACTCCCTCGTAGACCGTTCCGACCAGCTCTCCGCTGCTCTCTTCCTTGCTTCCCGCAGGGCCGAGCTCCGCCAGTTTGCGGAGCAGGCGGCCGCGCAGATCGGTCTTGATGCCGAGAGCCATGCGCGAGGAAACATACTCTCCCGCCGACTGCAGAACGGCCCTAAGCACGATCCAGACCGCCAGCAGAGCGAAGGCGGGAAGCAGCTCGGCGAGCGCCTCCCCCTTGAGAAAAGCCCTGTTTGCGATATCGGCGATCGAGACGCACTCCAGAATGAGCGCAATTCCGCTAGCCATGCCCAGCAGCACGCTGACCGCGAACAGACGACGCACTCCTTTTACCCGATAGAACAGTCCCTTGACCATCTTAATAATCCAGGTGATCCCGAACGCTGATCCGCTTGCGGAACACCCAATACGTCCACGCCTGGTATGCGATCACGAGCGGAACCGTGCCGAGCGCGACGAACGTCATGACCTTCAGCGTGTATTCGTTGGAAGACGCGTTGTGGATCGTGAGCGACCAATCCGGATTCAAGGAGGAGATCATCACCCGCGGGAAAAGCGCCATGAACACGGTAATCGTCGACAAGGCGATCGTCGCCCCCGTCATGAGGAACGCCCAGCCGTCGCGGCCCGCCTTGAGGAAGAACGGCACCGAGATAAGCGCGCAGCCCGCCAGCGTCGGAACCATCCCCGGCATGATGCCATTGCGGGTGAACATGTCGGTCTCGAAGTAGCTGAGCACGACGAACAGCAGCAGGACGGCGCTCGTCCAAGCTCCGATCCGGTTCGCGAACTTGCGGGCTCGCTCCTTGATCTCTCCTTCCGTCTTAAGGGATAGGAACAGCGCTCCATGCAGCAGGAATAGCAGCACGATGCTTGCTCCCGCCGCGACCGAGTACACCGAGATCAGGTCCCAGAAGGTCCCGACGTAATTCGTGCTCTCGTCGATCGGAACGCCGCGCATAAGGTTCGCCAGCGCGACGCCCCACAGCAGCGGAGGCAGAAGGCTTCCGACGAAAATCACGATGTCCCACATTTTCCGCCAGCGTGCGCTCTCCAGCTTGCTGCGGAATTCGAAAGCGACTCCCCGTCCGATCAGCGCGATCAACATGAGGAAAAGCGCCATGTAAAAGCCGCTGAACAGCGTCGCGTACCAGCCGGGGAACGCCGCGAAGATCGCGCCGCCAGCCGTGATCAGCCACACCTCGTTGCCGTCCCAGACCGGTCCGATCGTGTTGATCAGAACGCGCCGCTCCCTGTCCGTCTTGCCCAGAATCGGCGTCAGCATCCCGACCCCGAAGTCGAAGCCTTCCAGGAAGAAGAAGCCGACGAACAGAACGCATACCAAGATAAACCATAGCGTCTCTAGCATTCGATTGTTTCGCCTCCCATTATAGAGTTCCGAGCGTCGGCTCCGCCTTCGGCGCCCCATGCCCGTGCTCTTCTCCGTCCCCGTCCAAATCCAATGGATCCTTGCGGATGAAGTGCACCATGAGGTAGACGAGCGCGATTAACAGCAAACCGTAGATGACGGTGAACCCGATGAGCGAGGTCAGCACCATCCCCTTCGAGACGAGCGGCGACACGCCGTCTTCGGTTCTCTGCAGGCCGAACACGATCCACGGCTGCCGTCCGACCTCCGTCATGATCCAGCCCGAGCTGTTCGCGATGAAGGGCAGAGAGATCGCCGGAATCATCCACTTGAGGTAGCGGCGGAACTTCTCGAGCCGATTGCGGGCAACGGCGTAGGTACCGAAAATGCTTAGCAGAATCATCAAGACTCCCGTGCCCACCATGATGCGGAAGCTCCAGAAGGTCGTTTTGACCGGAGGGATGTAATTGCCCTCTCCGTACTTCGCTTCGTATTCCGCTTGCAACTCGTTGATTCCCGGCACGCTGCCTTCCAGCTTGTTGTACGAGAGAATGCTGAGCGCGTAGGGAATCTCCCAAGAGAAGGTGTTTTTCTTCCCGTCCGAGTCGATCCCGGCAATTACGGTCCATGGCGCGTGCTCCCCGGTCGTGTCCCATAGCGCTTCGGCCGCGGCCATCTTCATCGGTTGGGATTCCATCAGGTGCTGGGCCTGGCTGTGCCCGGCCATCGCGGTCATGAGACTGGAGACCAGCGCGACAATAATCCCGATCGAGAAGGACGCCTTGAACTGCTCGGTCTGCTTCTTGCGAAGAAGCTTATAGGCGCTCACTCCGGTCACGAACAGGGCGCCGGTGGACAGCGCTCCGAAGATGACGTGCGGGAACTCCGACCACAGCTGAGGATTGCCCAGCAGCGCGAAGAAGTCGGTCATCTCCGCGCGCCCGTTCACGATCTCGAAGCCGACCGGCTCCTGCATGAACGAGTTCGCGCTCAGAATCCAGAGGGCGGACAGCGTCGCTCCGATCGCGACGAGCCAGATCGCCGCCAAGTGCGCTTTCTTCGGCAGCTTATCCCAGCCGAATATCCAGATGCCCAGGAAGGTCGACTCCAGGAAGAAGGAGACGAGCGCCTCCACCGCCAGCGGCCCGCCGAACACGGCCCCGACATAGCGGGAATAATCCGCCCAGTTCATCCCGAACTGGAACTCCTGCATGATTCCCGTCACGACGCCGACCGCGAAGTTAAGCAGAAACAGCTTGCCCCAGAACTTGGCCATCGCCTTGTACTTATCGTCCTTCTTGACGACGTACAGCGTCTGCATGAACGCGATCAGGTAAGCAAGCCCTATCGATAACGGTACGAACAAGAAGTGATACACCGTTGTAATGCCGAACTGCCATCTTGCCAAATCCACTGCTCCCACGTTTTGGCCTCCCCTCTTATCGCGATCATTATATAGGGAGAGCCGTCGCGGCCAATGTGATTCGCGTCACACGCGAAGTGGCAAAAAAGGAAATTATGGCGAATGCAAAAAAAGACGCCCTACGGCGCCGATCGCCGTTGTGCGTCTTCTTGCCGATTACTCTCTTCCGCCTGCCGTTGTGCATTCCCGCCAATGTGCGTAGTCTGAATGCCTTCTTCCGCCTACGGTCACTCAATTCCGCCAATGTGCGTAGTCTGATTACCCTCTTCCACCTCCGGTCACGGAAGGACTGCGATTACTCCTCCGGAAGATGAATGGTGAACGTCGTTCCCAACCCGGCTACGCTATCTACTTCGATGGAGCCCGCTCCCGCAGGCGCCCCCGCTTCCTCTTCCGGCATTCTCGAAGCGCGATCAGCTTCCGAAGCGTTCTCTCCAGAAGCGTGAGCAACGCTCTCCTTCCACTCCTTCTCCAGCTCCGCGATAACGAGAGCGTGCAGCCCGTTTGCTTGCCGGCCGCCGAGCAGGATCGACACCTGGCCGCCGGGGCAGGACCGGGACAAAGCGCGGCTGATCATTCGGATCCACTCCGAGGGCAGCCCGTCGGCAAGCGCCGGCATGGGCGATGAAGCCCGTTCGGGAGGCTCCTCGGAGACGGGATCGCAAGGCGTTCCCTTCTCGCCGCAAGCTCCGAGCAGAGCCGCTTCTTCCTCCGCTTCAAGCCGAAGCATCTCGATCAGGCGAGCCATCAGCTCGCGCGCCGCCTCATTCTCTCCGAGCTTCATGGGAACCGCTCACCTGCCTCGCTGGTCGTTCGTCTCTGCCACTAGTTGATGCCGCCGAACGCCGCCGCGTTCTCGAGTCGCTTCATAGTTTGCCCTACCTTGCCAAAAAAAACGAAGCAGGATTCCTCCTGCTCCGTTTCGGATGCCGGTTCTTAGGCTTCGTTGTCCGGCTTCGTTAGGCTTCGTTGTCCGGTTTCGTTCTCGCGGCTTCATCCTTGCGGTCTCCGGCTTCATAGAACAGAATCTCTTCCGGAAGGCCGAAGTACTCGCTGAACATCGTCCGGTATGTAGGTTCCGGCATCGCCCCGGCATGCATGTACTTTCTCGTCGTTCCCGGGGACACTCCCTGCTTGCGGCTGAAGGCCGCCGGCGAGATCCCATGAACGGCGAACAATCCGGCCAGGATCCGGTTTTTCTTCGCTCCAAGCAACGCTCTCTTGTAGAACTTGCCGGAATCGTCTCCCTCCAGACGTCCCCATTCCGTATCCGGATAGAACAAGACGGTCTGAGGCAGACCGAACCGGTGAGCGATGAAGGCGCGATGCTCCTCCGTCGGGTACACGCCCTCGTAGATCCAGGCCGCTACCGTGCGCGGGGCGACTCCGACGAGCTCGGCAAGCTCCGACAGCTTCACGTCTTCGGCGATAAGAATGGCCATCAGAATCCGGTTCTGAACGGTCCAGTTCTTCGGCTTGCGGAATCTCGGCTTGCGAATCCCTTGGCCGATCTTCGAGCGGTTGCTCTCCGCGAGCAATTGAATCCGCGTTTTGGTTTGTTCTAGTTGTTCGATCATGCCTTCGACTCTTTCCCTATCTAATATTCTCTCATCATACTATATGAACCCACTACCGGAACAAGTCGCATCGTCAGTCCAAATCTTGGAAAGTAGAATTCGTACCGTCTCTTGCTGCCGATTAGCTCCCGAGGATGATTTTACAGCGTTCCTCCGGAAGGATACAATGGGAATATTCGATCAACATATCCTTACCGAAGACAGGGGACATCGACCTTGACGACATTAAACGAACGAATTCTCGTATTCGTCGGCTCCTATGCGGAGGAAGACGGAAGCGGCATCTATTCCTATCTCTTCAACGAAGCCGACGGCACGCTGTCGCCGCTCGACCAGGCATCCGGCTATAAGAACCCGACGTTCCTGCGCCTGAACGCGGACAAGCGCCGCCTGTACGCCCTCGCGGAGGCATCGACGGCCGAAGGCGGCAAGGTAAGCGAAGCCGTCCTGTTCGCCATCGACCCGGCCGCGGGCACGCTTGGGGAGACAAGTCGCGCCCTCGCCTCGACGGGGCCGACCTGCCACATTCAGTTGAGCCCGGATGAACGGTATTTGACCCTCACCAGCTACCACAAGGGCACGGTGAGCTTGACCGGCTTAACCGATGAAGGGCGCATCGGCTCCCTCCTGAACGAGCAGCAGCACGTCGGGCACGGGGCTCATCCCGAACGGCAGGACCGGCCGCACCCGCATTCCTCGTTCTACAGCCCGGACGGCCGTTATCTGTTCGTTTGCGACCTCGGCCTCGATCGCATCTTCGCTTATACGCTCCAGGATGACCGTCTGGTTCTTCACGGCGAGACGGAGCTCCACCCCGGAGCGGGTCCCCGCCACCTGGCGTTCCATCCGAACGGGAAGTTCGCCTACGTCATCAACGAAGTGGATTCCTCGGTGACGGCCTTCGCCTACGATGCCGAAGCGGGAGCTCTTCATTCGTTCCAGAACGTCTCCACGCTGCCGGAAGGCTTCGAAGGGGAGAACACCACCGCGGAGATCGCCATCTCCGAGAACGGCAGATTCCTGTACGGCTCGAACCGCGGTCATGACAGCATCGCCGTTTACTCGATCGATGGGGAATCCGGCAAGCTTAGCTTGATTGAATATGCCGGCGTGGAGGGCAAGCACCCCCGCCACTTCTCCATCGTGCCGGGCACCCGGTACCTGATCGCCGCCAATCGGGACACGAACAATCTGGCGGTGTTTACGATGGACCCGGAGACAGGAAAGCTAAGCTTCACCGGGCATTCCGTTGCCGTATCGAAGCCCGTCTGCGTCTGGGCGGCTCGTTTCTGAATTCCTATCCTTTAAACGACAGAAACCATGGTTTCGGGGGAAAGCTTCCGCCGAGCCATGGTTTTTCTGTACATCCAGGATTCCGGATCGTCAGATCCGAACCCCCATCTTAAGGGACTTCGAATGGTTTACATTCGCCAGTTGAGGCAGCATTCTCGTGCCGCTTGTCATCGGAGAATGGCAAAGAACGCATAACGGCTCGCTCTCGAAAGCGAAATTATCGCGCATCCACCCTTTGCAATCTCCGTTCGTGCACTGCCAGATCGCGGTCTCCTCTTGCGGGAGCTCCTCGAACGTTTTTTTCCTCGAATACATAGCTATCCCTCCTCGATCCTAGGGTGCCCAGAAAAAGAAAAAAGCTCCTGACCAAGTCAGAAGCTTTCTTGAAATCGCAAATTACAGCTTAACAACGTTCTCAGCTTGCGGACCGCGAGCGCCGGAAACAACGTTGAATTCAACGCGTTGGCCTTCGTCAAGAGTCTTGAAGCCGTCGCCTACGATAGCGCTGAAGTGAACGAATACATCGTTTCCGCCTTCAACTTCGATGAAGCCATAGCCCTTCTCAGCGTTGAACCACTTAACTGTTCCTGTTTGCATGTTGGAATTCCTCCAAAAATTAAATTTACATGATCTTTTTTATTCTCATCTAAGAAATAAAAAATTCACATAGGGTAAAAGGTTACATCCCGTAATGATAACCCTTTACGTTATGTGAATTCCGTGTCATCTACTATATCGAGCATATCAAAGATCTTGCCGAATACCGAACTTCTCACGGTTCTGCATTCTTCATGAAGTATAACAGAAGCATTCGAGGTATTGCAACTGTAAAATTTCTGGGGATTCCCACAAGACATCCCTGAAGAGAAGCCCCCCGTTACGGCAACCTTAGTAACATACCCATCTGCGTGATCTTTTATACTTCCCCATTCCATATTATTGGCTTCTTCTTCTCTTCTCAGGTGAAAACCGCAGCCGTCCGCCTTATAATAGAACCGAATCACACAGCGAAGGAGTACCGAACGATGAACGACAACAAGGCGGCAACCCCGCGGCTTAAAATTTATATGGCGGGCTTCGAGGTGTTCCGGCCCGACGCGGTCGAGACCGGCATTCGCATGAAGCGGCTGTGCGACGAATACGGCTTCGAAGGCATCTTCCCCCTGGACAAGGACATCAAGCCCCAGCCCACCAAGCACGAGACCGCAACGGCGATCTTCGAAGGCAACGTCAGGCTGGTGAACCGGGCCGACATCGTCATCGCCAACCTGAACCCCTTCCGCGGGTCCGAGCCCGACTCCGGCACCGTCTTCGAGTGCGGCTTGGCCTACGGTCTCGGCAAGAAGCTGTACGGCTTCGTAACCGACCGCCGAACCATGGAGGAGAGGCTTCACCCGGACATCGACCCGGCTACCGGATTGCATAAGGACGGGATGACCGTCGAGAACTTCGATCTGCCGATAAACCTGATGCTCTCCGTGCCCGTTACGATCGTAGAGGGCACCCTGGAAGACGCGCTGAAGCGCCTTCGCGAAGACCTCAATCCTTCGGTTTCCTAAGCAAGTCCGCCTACTTCAGCTTGAGGCGCAGCTGCTCCCTCAGGATGGGAAGGTGGCGCTCCAAAGCCTCTCGCGTGAGGGGGATTACGGTCCAGCCATTCGCGGAGACCAGTTCCCTTCGCCTTCGCAATTCCCCCCGCTTATTCGACTCATTGGCGCCCGGGGACAGGAATTCGAACGCAAGGCGTAACGGAGGTTTATCCCAATAAAGATAGAGCGAAGGATTCGCGGATAGCGTCCGGACAGGGCTGTCCGGTTTCAGGCTTTCGAACCGATAATCCGTCAGCGGTCCCCAGAGCGTCTGCAGGAACCGTCGTATCGCATCCCCGTAGCTCTTCTGCATAGATGAACTAAGACTGCGTCGAAGCCATTCGTCCGCTTGCTCGCGAACGAGAGGCTCTTCCGACGACGCGCACACTTCTTCCTCATCATCGGGCGACCAGGAATAGCGATACGTCAACGCGGATTCTTGGCAATAAAGCAGCTCTCCCTCCTCATCGAAAGCGATCTCCGCTCTAGAGAGTCGATTCTTGTACAGGTAAAGTCCCTCTTCATTGTTCATGAACATGAGATATTCCGCGATTCGGTCGGCTTCCTCGGGGTGATGCTTCCCGAGATAACACGCAAGCGGAGCGAACGCTTCCGCGAGCCATTCCTCCGTGATTCGGCCGGGAAGTCTCTTCTTATCGATAACAGGCTCCCTCCTTATACGCCCTAGAATGCAAAAAGCACCGCTGCATGCAGAAAGAAACTCTCTGCAGGCACGGTGCTTCCGTGTGTGATCGTTAGGATAATTTTACCATGATTATCCATATTTCGCAATCGTTCCGATCGGTATAAGCCCGGTCAAAGCTGAATCGGGTTTATCGACTCGGGAGTCCCGTCATCCCCCCATCATCGCGCTTTCGCCGCTCGCTTGCCGGGCCGCCGGGTCTTCCGCGTCGTCCTTGGCGATCCGCAGCTTCCGCAGCGTCAGCGCCAGAACGACGCCGACCAGAGCCAGCCCGGACAAGAGTAGATACGCGTTATGGAACGCGCGGTTCATCGCATCCGGCATCGGATTCACCCCTTGGGCGATATAATGGGCCGTCCGATTCGCGATAATGGTCGTCAGTCCGGCGACCGCGAACGACGTGACGACCTGTTGGGCCGCGCTTGTCAGCGAAGTCACCCGTCCGACCAGCTTCCGGGGCGCGGATTGGATCAGGTACGTATTGAGGGCCAGGAAGCTCATTCCCATTCCCATGCCTACCATGGCCCGGGGGAGAAAGAAGTACCAGACGTTATCCGTCGAGTCGATTCGAGAGACCAGGAAAGCCCCGACGGCGACGACGGTCATTCCGGCAACCGCGAGCGGACGCGCTCCGATCTTGTCATAGAGGCGTCCTCCTATCGGAACGAGAAGAGCGGAAGCCAGAGCCTGAGGCAGTGCCCACAGTCCGGCGTGGAAAGCGCTCATGCCCATAAGCTTCTGCATAAAGTAGGGGATCATGAAGATTAGGCCGAACATGACGAACTGCATCACCCATTGCACGACGATCCCTCGAGAGAAGAGGGCCGACTTGAACACCCGAAGCTCGAGGAGAGGCTCCTTCTTGACCGTAAGCTCCGCAATGACAAAGGCAATCAGAGCGGCTCCCCCGATCGACAAGCCCAGGATCGTCTCTGGCGAGGTCCAGCTATTCCCCCCTTCGCTGATGCCGTAAGACAAGCCGGCGAATGCTAACGGACCAAGCACGACGCCCCAGAGATCGAGCGAAGCGGAAGCCTTCCTCGGGAATTTAGGCAGCTTCCATACGCAGAGCAGCACCCCGGCAATGCCGATCGGCACATTGATCAGGAAGATCCATTGCCAATGGACGTAATCGACGAGGTAGCCGGAGACGATCGGGCCGATAGCAGGTGCCATCAGCACGGGGATTCCCATCAGCCCCATGATGCTTCCGACCTTCTGGGGAGGACTGATCTGATAAGTGATGGCGAAGGAGAGGGGAACGACCATTCCGCCTCCCAAGCCTTGAAGCACCCGAAAAGCAATCAGTTGTTCGGCATTGGACGCCAAGGCGCAGAGGATAGACCCCAAGATAAAAAGAATCAGGGAGATGGTCATGACTCTTCTGGTCCCGAACCGATCGGACAACCAGCCCGCAAGCGGAATAGCGGCGGCTTGGGCCAGCGTATACCCGGTTATCGTCCATTGGACGACGGATAGCGATCGGCCAAAATCGTCAGCCAGTACGGGCAGCGCGACATTCACGGCCGTGGTATCCAAGATGACCATGAAGACGGAGACGATGATGGCGATTAGCGGCCCGATTAACTCCCGAATGGAAGCGGCGGGCATGACGGCGGAACCGCTGGATTCCCTAGACATAAAAAACCTCCCTGAATCGGATTGGCGGATTCAGAGAGATTGTATATCTATTGACTGATATTGGCAATTGGGGAATGGGAATCGAATCTTTGAGCCGAACAGGGAACGGTAAAATAGAAGCGGGTCCCCCTGCCGGACTCGCTGTCGAACCACAAACGGCCTCCATTGATACGAACGAACTCGCGGGTGAGCGTCAAGCCGAAGCGCGCTTCCTCTTCCTCGCTCTCCTTCCGGAAGGTCGGCATTTCCTGCCGCAGCCTCTCCGCCGTCTCGCGGTCGATGCCGGGACCGTCGTCCGTCACCGACACGATGACTTCCGTCCGTTCCACGGCTGCCGCCACCTCGACGTTTCCGCCGGACGATGCATATTTGATCGCGTTGGAGATCAGGTTGCGAAGGATCAGATCGAGCATCTCCCGATCGGCATAGACCGTAACCGAGGGATCGATTCTCTCCGTTAAGGCTATCTGCCTAAGCGCCGCTTTCCCTCCCGCGACGGCGAACGACTGGTTCACGGCCTGCCGAAGATTCCAGTCGTTCGGCTCATAGGTGACTTGTCCCTTCTGGCTGCGATACCAGTCGAGCAAGCTGTCGATTAAGGACAGCGTGCTTCGCATCTGGCCGTGCATCTCCTCCATCCATTCGGAGAACTCCTTCTCCGAGAGCTGCATGCGATTGCGAAGAAGATCGGTCATGCTGACCAGGACCGCGACGGGATCCCGAATGTCATGAGCGACGATCGTAAACAGCTTGTCCTTGAAGGAATTCAGCTCGGAGAGCTGGCGGGCATTCTCGCGAAGTCTGGATTCATTCTCCTTAAGCTCTGTTACGTCGTTGAGAATGAGCATTTTGCCGATGGGCTGATCGGTCGTATCGTAGAGAACCGTTAACCCGCAATTAAAATGCAAGGTACGAAGCTCCCGGTCGACTTGGAAAGGGAACCGGTCATCCCGAAGCTGCGCGGCGATAATTCTCTCCAGGAAAGGTTCATGGCCTCGGAAGGCCTCGTCAAGGGGAATCGGAGCCCTCCTCTTCCCCAGTCCGGGGAACACGGATTCCGCCGCCCGGTTGAAGCTGATGACTTGATTGTCTTCGCCCATAATGACCACGCCGTCGCGAATCGTATGGAATACCTTGTTCATGGCGAGCGGGGTCAAGCGCAGCAGGTTGAAGCGCAGAATCCCCCAGATATAAGCCAATCCCGATAGAATAAAACCGAAGGGAGTGAGATCCACGACGACTCCGAACAGATACACCAGATTGCTCAGCATAGGGGCAGCCGCCCCCAGCATCAGGATGACGATCTGTTTACGCACGATCCGCGACGAACGATAATACATCGGAATGAAGAGCAGGAAGCCGACGACCAGAATCGCGTAATTATAGATGACGTGCACCCAATACCAAGGACCCTTGAGAGTCACGTAAGGGGGCCCAAAGGAGCTTGCGTTCGGTATGTAATCTTTGTAGATCAGATGGTTCCAATCGTTCGTCAGATGGAGGACGAAGATAATACACGGCACGATGGCAAGAAACAGAGCAAGCGGCTTACGGTTCCGGGCTGCCCTCCCGGTGAATTGGATAGCAAGAAACAGCCATAGGGTCGAAACGAAAGGAATACCCAAATATTCGATCTGCAAAGCCAGCTTCATCTGTCCCAGATTGCGGCTGAGCAGCTCGAAACCATACCCTACCGAATAGAAGCTCGCGCAGAGCATCGTCCAGAACATCGTCCGGGCGATGGGCATTCGACGCTTACGGTAAGTCAGAGCAACGATGTACGATCCATATCCGGCCACGACAAAAAGCAAGATCGACATCCACACGTTATTGTCCAAGAAGCGCCTCCCTTTTTTCCTCTCTTACTGACGCTTGTCGGTTTCCGCTCGCAGATAGGTAACTCTATCTTATCACTCCGGTTTGTCGGCACCAATAGGATTCCGCAGGAATTTGCCGGATCGTGCCGAACCTGGCCGTTCAATGCCAAAAAGGCCGCGAGATCCGTTCCAACCGGACTGCTCCGCGAGCCGCGCAAACTTCTCTATGACCGCGTGAAGGGCCTTTTCACGCTTCTGCTCTCACATAAATCAATCGCTAACTGCAGAACCTTATCTTGGGCAGCAACGCTGCCAGGATGAACGGAGGAGGGATTCCCCATCAAACCTCATATCGGTTTCGCGGCGCTTTTTCTTCTGGTGTCCGGCTGCGCGAGCAACCCGAATCTGACGATCAACCAGCTGACCGCCAACCAGGCAAGGCTGGCTCCGGTCGCCAAGCACGGCATCCCTTCGGCCATCCCGAAGCAGGCCTCTTCCGTATCCACCGCCGACGGGGCAGACGGTTCTTCCTATCGCGTTCTGCAGGCGCTGAACCCTATCGCGAGCTCTAACTCCAGCTGGCTTGCCCGCTTTATTCGGGATCATGTTCCTTACCGCACCGAAGCCTCTTCTCCGGCCCCCGGTTCCCGCGCATTCGATAACGCCTCCGACAACGTAGGCCGGGTGCTGGACCTGGTCAACCGGGAAAGGGCGAATGCGGGACTGGCGCCTCTTCGCGCGAACGCTCGCTTGGGAGAGATGGCGATGACCAAAGCGCAGGATATGGTCTTCCGCAATTACTTCTCCCACAACTCCCCGAATTATGGGATGCCGTACGACATGATGAGAATGTTCGGCATTCCTTACCGTTCCGCCGGGGAGAATATCGCTCAAGGCCAAGCCAGCGCGGCGGAGGCGATGAGCCAGTGGATGGCAAGCCCGGATCACCGTGCCAATATTCTAAGCCCGCACTTCACTCAGATCGGAATCGGTTATTATAACAGCGTCTGGGTAGAAGAGTTTATCGGCTAAAAAAAACTCCGCTTCCTCTCCCTTAAGGAGACGAAAGCGGAGTTTCGATTCGCCGATCAGCCCGTAAATTCCTGAACCCATTCTCCCGTCGGCATGTACCCGACTCCGATCTTGGTGTAGCTGCCGTTCATGATGTTCGCTTTGTGCCCGGGGCTGTTCATCCACTGGCTCATGACTTGCTCGGGACTTGTCTGTCCCTTGGCGATGTTCTCGCCTGCCGACTGGTAGCTGACGCCGAACGACTTCATCATATCGAAGGGAGAGCCATAGGTCGGGGACTGGTGATCGAAATAGTTGTTGTCATGCATGTCCTTCGCTTTGGCTCTGGCAACCTCCACCAGCTTGCTATCCATCGTCAACGCGTTCAGCCCTCCGCTCTGGCGTTCCTTGTTCACCAGGTCGAGTACCTGCTGTTCGAAGGCGGAGGCGCTGGCCGAGGACGGCGGGTTAGCCGATTGAACCGGAGCGGCGGTTCGCGCCGGGGCCGCGCTCTGAACGGGATTCATGCTGGCTTGAGGATATCCGGTCTGCGGATAGCCGGTCTGACCTTGGGGAACCGAAGGCTGCGTCGCTCCGTTCCGGGGCGTAAGTTGATCGAGCAGCCGATTCAGCAAGCCCGTCGTATCGTCCGTCGCCTGCCTGGCTCGATAGACGGGGTCGGAGGGCGCGGCGCTGTATATGGAAGACGTCTGCATTCGTTGCTGCGGTTGAGCCGATGGTGCCGCATTCTGCTGCTTATGGCCGCATCCCGCCCCCGTTACGAGCAGGACGGCCGCTGTCGCCGCGATCATTGCTCTTTTCATTTCGCGCCACCTTCCATCTTGTTCGTTTGCCTGTAGAATGCCTCCCGACTAAGGAAATATGCGAAGCGGACCGATGAGTCTTACTGGAAGCCCATGAGAAAATGACCACTCGCTCTAGCGCATGAAAATAGAGGATTTGAGAACGGCACACGTCCGTGATATACTTTGTTTCGTGGTGATAGTCACACTATCACGATATTCGACTATCTCCAACAACTCTGCTGAAAAGAGGAGATTTGGCATGAATAGATTAGATAATAAAGTAGCAATCGTAACGGGCGCAGGCAGCGGCATGGGCCGCGAAGAGGCGCTTCTGTTCGCCCGCGAAGGCGCTCGCGTCATCGCAACGGACATCAACGAAGCCGCCGTGCTGGCTGTCGTGAAGGAGATTGAAGCGGCAGGCGGACAAGCCCTTGGCTTCGCTCACAACGTCGCTTCCGAAGAAGACTGGGCATCTATCGTTGAGAAGACGCTGAAGGCCTATGGCAAAATCGACGTCCTCGTCAACAACGCCGGCATCTCCCTTGCCGTCGGCCTGCTCGACACGACGATCGACCAGTGGAATCGCGTTATGAACATCAACGTAACGGGTAACTTCCTCGGCATGAAGCACGTCATTCCGTCGATGATCGAGAACAAGGGCGGCTCCATTGTCAATATCTCTTCGATCGCCGGCCTGACCGGCGGCAGCGGCGCGGGCGCTTATACGGCTTCCAAGGGCGCCGTTCGCATGCTGACCAAGGCGGCAGCTGTCGATTATGGCCGCTTCAACATCCGCGTCAACTCTGTTCACCCAGGCTTCATTGAGACTCCGATGAGCGCCGAGCATATCCAGAACGAACAGATGCTGCAATGGTTCCTCTCGCAGACGGCGCTTCCGCGGGTAGGCGGAGCTTCCGAAGTCGCTACTGCCGTATTGTTCCTGGCATCCGACGATTCGTCGTATATCACGGGCGTCGAGCTTCCGGTAGACGGCGGGGTAACGGCTAAGTAATCCGGCTTTTCCAACCACGTCAAAAAAACCGTCCCTCTGCGGGACGGTTTTTCTATTGAGGAAAATAGATCAATCAGTCATTGCGCATCCACTGGAAGTGGAAGACGCCTTCCTTGTCAACTCGTTGGAACGTGTGCGCTCCGAAGTAGTCGCGCTGAGCTTGCAGCAGGTTGGCCGGAAGCCGCTCCGAACGGTAGCTGTCGTAGTAAGCCAGGGCGGAAGCGAACGCCGGCACCGGAATGCCGCGCGTTACGGCCGTCGCGACGACGCTTCTCCACGCTTCCTGATAGCTCTCGATCACGCCGCCGAAGTAGTCGTCCAGGAACAGGTTCTTTAGCTCCGGATTCTTGTCGTAAGCATCCTTGATGTTCTGCAGGAATCCGGCGCGGATGATGCAGCCGCCGCGGAAGATCATCGCGATGCTGCCGTATTGCAGGTTCCAGTTATACTCTTCGGACGCCGCTCTCATCTGGGCGAAGCCTTGAGCATACGAAGCGATCTTGCTCGCGAACAACGCCTTGCGAACCGACTCGATGAATGCCGCGCGGTCGCCGTCGAAGGCAGCGGCAGCCGGGCCATGCAGCTTCTTGCTGGCCGCCACGCGCTCGTCCTTCATCGCCGAAAGGAAGCGGGCGAAGACGGATTCCGTGATAATGGACAGCGGCACGCCCAGATCGAGAGCGCTTTGGCTGGTCCACTTGCCGGTTCCCTTCTGGCCGGCGGAGTCGAGAATGACGTCGACCATCGGCTTGCCGGTGTCCGGATCGGTCTTGCCGAAGATGTCGGCCGTGATCTCGATCAAGTAGCTGTCCAGCTCGCCCTTGTTCCATTCGGTGAAAATATCGTGCAGCTCGCTCGTGGAAAGGCCTAGAACATCCTTGAGAAGGTGATACGCTTCGCCGATGAGCTGCATATCGCCGTACTCGATGCCGTTATGCACCATCTTCACGTAGTGGCCGGCTCCGCCTTCTCCGATGTAGGTCGAACATGGGTCGCCGTTGACCTTGGCCGAGATCGCGGTCAGGATCGGCTCTACCAGCTCGTAAGCGTCCTTCTGGCCGCCCGGCATGATAGCCGGCCCCTTCAGGGCGCCTTCCTCGCCGCCGGACACGCCGGCTCCGATGTAGCGGAAGCCTTGCGCTTCAAGCGCTTCGTTCCGGCGCTGCGTATCCGGGAAGTAGGCGTTGCCGCCGTCGATCAGGATGTCGCCCTTGCTCAGGTAAGGAACGAGCTGGTTGATCGTGTCGTCCGTCGGAGCCCCGGCTTTGACCATGATCAGGATCTTGCGAGGGGTCTCGAGGGATTGCACGAATTCTTCCACGCTGTAAGTACCGACGAAGTTGCGTCCCGGAGCTTCCGCCAGAAGCTCTTTCGTCTTCTCCGGAGAACGATTGAACAGTGAGACCGAGAAGCCTTTGCTCTCGATGTTCAAGGCCAGATTCTTGCCCATTACGGCCAGGCCGACAACGCCAATCTGCTGCTTGCTCATGGTTACTCCTCCACTTCTATCCCATAAGAATATCTCTATTTTCTATCTCTATAACATGGCTCTCTCTCTTACTTGGACAAGCGCTTCGACAGCTCTTCCTTCTGGGCCTCGTAACCCGGCTTGCCCAGCAGCGCGAACATGTTGACCTTATAGGCTTCGACTCCCGGCTGGTCGAACGGATTCACTCCGAGCAGATGGCCGCTGATGCCGCAAGCCTTCTCGAAGAAGTAAACCATCTCGCCGAAGGTGTATTCGTTCAGCTCGTCCAGCTCGACGATCAGGTTCGGAACGCCGCCGTCCACGTGCGCCAAGCGAGTGCCGATAGCGGCTTGCTTGTTCACTTCGTCCATCGTCATGCCCGCCAGGAAGTTGAGCCCGTCCAGATTGGACTTGTCGCTCTCCACCGTCAGCTCGATCTTCGGCTTCTTCACCGCCAGCACCGTCTCGATCAGGCTGCGGCGTCCTTCTTGGACGTATTGCCCCATCGAGTGCAGATCGGTGGAGAAGTCGACGGAAGCCGGATACAGAGCCTTCTGGTCCTTGCCTTCGCTCTCGCCGAACAGCTGCTTCCACCATTCCGAGACGTAGTGCAAGGAAGGTTCGAAGTTCGCGAGCAGCTCGATCGAATAGCCCTTGCGGTACAGAGCGTTGCGGACAGCCGCGTATTGGTAGCTCTCGTTGGTGGCGAGATCCGGGTTGTTGTACTTCTCGGCGGCTGCGGCCGCCCCCGCCATCATCTTGTCGATGTCGAGCCCCGCGACCGCGATCGGAAGCAGGCCGACGGCCGTCAGCACGGAATAGCGTCCGCCAACGTCGTCCGGAATGACGAACGTCTCGTAGCCTTCTTCGGAAGCCAGCGTCTTCAAGGCGCCCTTGGAAGAGTCGGTCGTAGCGAAAATCCGCTTGCGAGCCTCTTCCTTGCCGTACTTCTTCTCCATGTAATCGCGCAGAATACGGAAGGCGATCGCCGGTTCGGTCGTCGTCCCCGACTTGGAGATGACGTTCAGGGAGATATCCTTGCCTTCAAGCAGCTCTAGAAGATGGGTAACGTAGGTCGAGCTGATGTTCTGTCCGGCAAAATAAACCTGGGTGTTGCCCGGCATCTGATTATGGAACGTGTGGGACAGCGATTCGATCGCCGCGCGCGCTCCCAGATAGGAGCCGCCGATTCCGATGACGACAAGCGCCTCGGAATTGCCGCGGATGCGGCTTGCGGCCGATTTGATGCGGGCGAATTCTTCCTTGTCGTATTGGAAAGGAAGGTCCACCCAGCCCAGATAATCCGAGCCGGGACCTTTCTTATGATGAAGCCTGTCGTGAGCGGTCTTCACGAACTCGCCGAAGTAATCGACTTCGTGCTGCTGCAGGAACGGCAATGCATCGGTATAGTCGAATCGGATAGCCAACTGCAACGTCTCCTTCGCTTATAGCGTATTTCAGGCGCATTGGCGCATTGCTCTTGCGTGCGTCCTGCGTCCCAATGCGCCTAATTGCGCCTTAGTCAGTCTTACTTCTCGGTCTTTTTCCAGTCGGCGGCGAACTTCTCGATGCCTTGATCCGTCAGCGGGTGCTTGGAGAGCTGCTCGATGACAGAGAACGGAATCGTGGCGATATGCGCGCCGGCCATCGCTACGCGGGTTACGTGGTCCGGGTGGCGAACCGAAGCCGCGATGATCTGAGCGTCCAGGTTGTGCACGCGGAACAGCTCGGCGATCTTGGACACGAGCAGCACGCCGTCTTCGGAGATGTCGTCCAGGCGGCCGAGGAACGGAGACACATAAGTTGCGCCTGCGCGAGCCGCGAGCAGCGCTTGGTTGACCGTGAAGATCAACGTGACGTTCGTCTTGACGCCTTTCTTGGTCAGGTAGCGGCAAGCTTCCAGGCCGGCCAGCGTCATCGGCAGCTTGATCGTGATGTTCTTGTCGTAATTGTTGATCTTGATCAGCTCGTTCGCTTCCGCGATCATCTCTTCGGCCGTAATCGCGTTAGGCGTCACTTCGGCGGAGACGGACTCCACATCCGGAACCTCGCGAAGAATTTCCGCGATGCGGTCTTCGAACTTTACGCCTTCCTTGGCAACCAGGGAAGGATTCGTGGTAACGCCGGACAGAACGCCGACTTTGTAAGCCTTCTTGATGTCCGCCAGGTTAGCGGTGTCGATGAAGAATTTCATGGGTAACAACCTCCGTTTTGTTTTTTATTCTATTTAATGATTAATTCAGCAAATCCTTAACCAGGCGAACGACATTGGAAGTCGAGAATCCGAAGTATTCCATGACTTCTCCTCCCGGACCCGATGCGCCGAACGTATCGATGGCCAGCACCTTGCCGGATGGACCTGCATAGCGTTCCCAACCGAGCGAGATCCCCGCTTCGATCGTGAGACGCTTCGTTACGGAAGCCGGAAGAACCGATTCCTTGTACGCGGCGTCTTGGCGGTCGAACAGCTCGCGGCTCGGCATGGCGACGACGCGGACGGACACGTTGTCCTTCTCCAGTTCTGCCTTCGCGCTCATGGCCAAGGACACTTCCGAGCCGGTTGCGGCCAGAATGACGTCCGGATTCGCGTTCGTCTCCGACAGGATATAGGCTCCCTTCGCGACGCCTTCCACATTCGCCTTCGTCGCTTCGTAGATCGGAAGGTTCTGGCGGCTCAGAACGAGCGCGACCGGACCGTCCTTCTGCTGGAGCGCATAAGCCCAAGCGGCTGCCGTCTCGTTGGCGTCGGTAGGACGGATGACCGTGAGGCCCGGGATGGTGCGCAGCGCCGCGAGGTGCTCGACCGGCTCGTGCGTCGGTCCGTCTTCGCCAACCGCGATGGAGTCATGCGTAAAGACGTAGATGACAGGCAGCTTCTGCAGCGCGGCCAGACGGATGGACGGGCGCAGGTAATCGCTGAAGACGAAGAACGTGCTGACGAACGGCTGAACCCCGCCGTGCAGCGCCATGCCGTTGCCGGCCGCGCCCATCGCGTGTTCGCGGACGCCGAAGTAGACGTTGCGTCCCGCGTACGATTCGATCGCGAAGATCGCTTCCCCGCCGATATCGGTCATCGTGGAGTGCGACAGGTCCGCGCTTCCTCCGAAGATCGTCGGCACGCGCTTCACGAAGTGGTTGATCGCGTTGCCGCTGGCGACGCGGGTGGAGACGCTCTTCGCCGTATCGAACGTCAGGATGTCTCCCGCTTCGATCAGGACCTTGCCTTGGATCGCTTGATCCAGCTCTTGGCCGAGCTCAGGGTACTGCTTCTTATAGGCAGCGAACAGCTGATTCCAAGCCGCTTCCTTCTCTTCGCCCTTCTTCTTCAATCCTTCGAAGTGGGCTCTCACTTCCGCCGGGACGGTGAACTCTTCCTCGTAGTTCCAGCCGTATGCTTCCTTCGTCGATTTGGCTTCATCCTTGCCGAGCGGAGCGCCGTGGGCCTTGTTCGTTCCGGCGACCTTGCTTCCGTATCCGATGATCGTGCGAACCTCGATCAGGGTCGGCTGCTGCGTATTCTGCTTAGCCGCCTCGATTGCCTTCGCGATCGCCGCGGTATCGTTGCCGTCCTCGACCCGAAGATACTGCCATTGAGCGGACTCCGCGCGCTTCTGAACATTTTCGCCGAAGCTCAGGTTCAGATCCCCGTCGAGGGAGATGTCGTTCGAATCGTACAGGACGATCAGCTTGCCCAGCTTCATGTGGCCGGCCATCGACATCGCTTCGTAAGAGATCCCTTCCATCAGGCAGCCGTCGCCGACGAGCGCATACGTGTGATGGTCCACGACCGGATAGCCTTCTTGGTTGAACTTCGCGGCCAGATGGGCTTCCGCCATCGCCATCCCGACCGCATTCGCGATCCCTTGACCCAGAGGACCCGTCGTCGCGTCAACGCCGTCCGTGTGACCGAACTCGGGATGTCCCGGCGTCTTGCTGTTCAGCTTGCGGAACTGCTTCACGTCGTCCAGCGATACCTTGTAGCCGAACAAATGCAGCAAGCTGTAGAGCAGAGCGGAACCGTGTCCGGCGGACAGGACGAAGCGATCGCGGTTAAACCACTTCGAATGGCTCGGATTGTGGTTCAGCGCTTGCGCCCAGAGGGTGTAGGCCATCGGAGCGGCCCCCATCGGCAGGCCCGGATGGCCGGAGTTCGCCGCGTTGATGGCGTCGATGGACAGGGTGCGGATCGTATCGATCGCGAGTTGATCAAGGGTTAACGTGTTAGGCATATTGTTCTTCTCCTTCTCGTTTAGCGTCTTGCGCTTTGGCGTCTTGTTCGTCGAACCACCAGTGGAAGCCGTCTTGTGCCAGAAGCTCGCCGGATTCCTTCGGGCCGTAGGAGCCCGCTTCATAGAGATGCAGCGGAACCTCGTTGTTCTCGAAGGCCTTCAGGATCGGCTCCACCCACTGCCAGGAGAGCTCGACTTCATCCCAGTGGGCGAAGAAGGTGGAATCCCCTCGGAAGGCATCGTGGATCAGGTTCTCATACGCTTCCGCCGTGTTGTCGCGGTGGGTATGAAGATCGACGTGGAGCGGCTTGAAGCCGCCGTCGCCGTCCGGGTCTCTCGTGTTGAGCTGCAGCGTGATGCTCTCGTTCGGAGCCATCTCGAACACGAGCAGGTTCGGGGCGATCGTGGAATCCTTCGACGGGGTCGCTTGCTTCAGCGGCTCCTTGAATTCGATCACGATGCGGGTAGCCTTCTCCTTCAGGCGCTTGCCTGTCCGGATATAGACCGGGACGCCGCGCCAGAAGTAGTTGTCGATTGCCAGCTTGGCCGCGACGAACGTGTCGTTGTTCGAATCGGCCGGGATGCCCGGCTCCGACTTGTAAGCCTCGACCGGCTTGCCGTTGACGGAACCCGCCTTGTACTGGCCGCGGATGACCTGGGAGGCGATGTTCCCGGCTTGCACGGGCACGAGAGCTTCCACGACGTCCTTCTTCCGGGCGCGCACGTCGCCGGGGCTGCTGTCGCTCGGAAGATGGATCGCCAGCATCATCAGCAGCTGCAGCAGGTGATTCTGGAACATGTCGCGGATAGCGCCGGACTTGTCGTAATACCCCGCTCTCTCTTCCACGCCGACCGTCTCGATCGCCGTAATCTGCACGTTGGCGATATAACGGTTCGTCCAGAACGCTTGCAGAACCGGATTCGCGTGCTGCAGCATCTCCATCTTCTGAACGACCGGCTTGCCGAGGTAGTGGTCGATTCGGAAAACCTCTTCCTCCGCGAACGCCGCGCTCAGCTTCTTATTGAGATCCCGGGCCGACGCCAGGTCGTGGCCGAACGGCTTCTCGATGACCAGCCGCTTCCAGCCCTTCGTCGATCCCAAGCCGCTGGACTTGATGTTGAACGCGATCGTCTCGAAGAACTCGGGGCCGACCGACAGATAGAACAACCGGTTCTGCGGAATGCCGAGCTCCTCTTCGCGCTTCTCGACCAGAGTCAGCAGCTTCTTGTAGTCATCCTCTTGGCCCACGTCCAGAACGCTGTAACGGAACGCGCCGAGGAACTGCCCCAGCTTCTCCTCGTCTTCCGCTTTGCGTCTGGAGAACGTCTGGATCGATTGCGCGACGTTCTCTTGAAGCTTGGCGTCGGACCATTCCCTTCTGCCAAGCCCGATAACCGAGAACGACTTCGGAAGCTTGCCGTCGGCGAACAAATTATAGAGGGCGGGGTAGATTTTTCTCTTGGCCAAATCCCCTGTCGCCCCGAACAAGACAATCGTAGCTGCCTCCATGGTTACTCCGTCTCCTTCCATGTGCCACTTATGGCTTCTCGTCTGTATTTTCACTATAATACGAATAAGCGATATAAGTGTAATTAATATATTTCACAGGAGATATAGACCATGTCTATGGCTAATAACTATGAGCTATACAAAGTTTTCTATTGGGCGGCAAAAACAGGGAGTTTGTCCCAGGCAGCCAAAGCGCTCTATATCACCCAGCCCAGCGTCAGCCATGCCATCAAGCAGCTCGAGGACAGCTTCGGAATCACGCTGTTCTATCGAACCTCCAAAGGGGTATCGCTGACTCGGGAAGGCTCCCTGCTCTACTCCTATATCGAACAATCCCAGATCTTCATCTCGCTCGCCGAAGAGAAGATGGCCGCTCTCAAGAACCTCGAAAGCGGAGAGCTGCGGATCGGCGGCAGCGATTCGCTGTTCAAGCATTACCTGCTGCCGTATCTGGAGGAATATCACGAGAAATACCCCGGGATCCGGCTGCACCTGAATCACGGAACGACGCCGGAAGTTATCACCTTCCTCAAGGAAGGGCGCATCGATCTCGGGGTCGTGCGGATGCCGATCGTCGATCCCCAGTTAGAGGTTCGCGAGAGCATCCAGCTGCAGGACTGCTTCGTTGCCGGCGCCCGTTACGAAGAGCTCCGCAACCGCAAGCTGACGCTCAGCGAGCTGCTCGAATACCCCGTCATCCTCTTCTCGCGCAACAGCCGCGCCCGGATGACGATTACCGAGCTGTTCAACAGCTACGGCTACAAGCTGAAGCCCGAGATCGAGGTCGGCAGCGTCGACCTGCTGATCGAGTTCGCGCGCCGCGGGCTCGGCATCTCCTACGTGACGCGGGAGTTCGTCTCCCAGGAGCTCGAGGACGGCTCGCTCTTCGAGATCCAACTGGACGTGGAGATTCCTCCCTCCCACCTAGGCACGATGATCATGCGCAACATGCCTCTCTCCGTCGCGGCAACCCGGTTTATCGAGATGATCGGATAAAAGGGATAGCAGGAGGCAAGAGAGAGTGCGGAGATTCCGGAGATTCCGGAGATTCCGGAATTCCGGGTTTCGGGATTCGTGATTCCGAGATTTCCGGATTCGGGATTCCGGGATTGGGCGAAAATTCAGGATCTCTTAAGGTTCGCATCAGGCAGATTTAAGGATGAAGCGGTAAGATACTCTCACAACCCCTTATGATAGATAGATAAGAACCCGCGGTCCCATGCCGCGGGTTCTTCTTTGCACAAGCGTCCCTTGCGGGTCGCTCTTCTTGCGTTTATTCGCAATCTCCGCTGCCGGATTATCGCGCCTCTCCCATTCGCTCAGGAAGAAGTAGTAATATCGGATAAAATCCTGAGCGAATGGGAGAGGCGGCATAGGCATTCGCGCAGGCGAACCGATATAGCAAAGAGGTGGATTGCCGTTAGGCCTTTTGGATTTTGAAACTGAATTTCCACTCGGCGGCGTTGCCGGAATATCTGCCTCGGTTCTCGACCACCGTTACCTTAATGGACTTTGTTACTGTTTTTGTAATCGAAGAGGCCTTGACGGAAGTACTCGAAGTTCCTTTATCCGGTATTTTATCCTGCTCTTCCGCATATGCCTTCAAAGTCAGACTATCCGTGGATTTAAGACTGAGCGTGAGAGCTTTATCCAGTTGAACTTCTTTACCGTTAACGTAAGCTGCCGTATACCATTCATTGCCGACATGGTCGTTCTCTACTAGTTCGGCGCTTGTTAACGTCACCTTGATTTTAACCGTTTTTGATTCCGCCGCCGTAACCGGTTGTACGACCGCTATTAGCAAGATAGAACAAATAAGCAATAGCAGATTCGCTTTCTTAAGCATTGAGAGTGCCTCCCTCAAGTTTTTGTATAATTAATTTAATTCTTCCAAAAATCGATAATTCCTTTCGGAAGAGAAGGCCTGGGCCAGGTTGATGAATGTATTCGAATTTTCGAATACAAATTTCTAGGAATCGGCAATTTGGTTCATTGTATATGAAATATCGCATACAAATTATGATTTATTTCGAAAATGAGCTGTTTCTATATGATTTTTCGAATACAATCGCTGATTTCCAGCAATTGACGTCGATTATACTCGAAAAATCACATAGATTCGCAGCGGCGGTTTCTCCGTCGATACCATCCCTAATTGAGGAAAAGGCTTGGAGAAGAGGGCTCGCCCCCCTCTATCTCCAAGCCTATTCTTATTTGTTCGACGACGATGAAGCCACGGCCAGAGCCTCGCTTAGTTTCTCGATGACGAGGCGATTCTCTTCCGGCTTGCCGATGGAGATGCGCAGCCAGCTCGGCATGCCGAAGTCGCTGCCGGGGCGAACGAGGACGCCTTGGCGGAGCAGCTCCGCGAAGACGGACGAGCTGTCGAAGCCCAAGTCGACCATCAGGAAGTTGGTCTCCGTAGGAAGATAGGACAGGCCGAGCTCGCGGAAGGAATCGTAATAATACTGTTTGCCGGCGCGGTTGTTGTCGAGCACCGCTTGGACGAACGCCGTATCGTCAAGGCTTGCCGTTGCGGCCGCTTGGGCGAGCGCGCTGACATTCGGCGGCAGCCGGAGCCGGTTGAGCGTGCGGATGGTCTCTTCCGCGGCAACGGCATAGCCGACCCGGATGCCCGCGAGCCCGTAAACCTTGGAGAAGGTGCGAAGAGCGATGAGATTCGGGTATCGGTCGAGCAGCTTGACGGTATCGGGATAGTCCGGTTGATCGACGTATTCGAAGTAGGCTTCGTCCACCACGACGGCGATCTCGGGGGACAGATCCGCGAGGAAGGTCTCCAGCTCTTCCTCCCCGTAATAGGTGCCCGTCGGGTTGTTGGGATTACACAACCACACGAGCTTGGTTCGCTCCGTCACCGCCGCCTTCAGATCGTTCAGCCCGATCTTATGGTTGCGAAGAGGCACCTCGACGGGCACTCCTCCCGCGGCTAACGTCGCCACCTTGTACCAGCCGAATGAGGGCACCGGGATGACGGCTTCATCGCCCGGGCTGAGGTAAGCTTGGGCGGATAGGGACAGCAACTCGAACGAGCCGTTCCCGAACAGCAGCCGATCGGGGGAAAAGCCCCTGGCTGCGGACAGCTTGGCACGCAGCCGAGTGGCGAAGCTGTCCGGATACAGATGGATCGTGGAGACCGCCTCCCGGATCGCCTGTTCGACTAGCGGAGAGAAGCCCAACGTATTCTCGTTGGCGGCCAGCCGCACGACCGGCCTGTCGTTCGTCTCCCGCTTCGTCTCCTCGGTCGACTTGGCCGGAGCATAAACCTGAATCCGCTTAAGCGATTCCCGAATCGGTAGAGCGCACATGAATAGACCTCCTTATCTACGACGCCGCTTCACCCTTTGATCTCGGCGGCGGTCAAATCCTTCTGAAAAGCATGGACAAGCTCCCAATCCCCATCGAAACGCGCGATCGGATAATAGCCGACCCTCTCGTAGAGCTTCACCGCTTCCGGCTGAAGCGGACCGGTCTGCAGCTTGAGGCTCGCGTAGCCGAACTCCAGCGCCAAGCGCTCGATCTCCGCCAGGATGGCCTGGGCCACGCCTTGCCGGCGATAGTCGGAGCGGGTATACATGCGCTTGACCTCGGCGGTCGAGACGTCCAAGGGACGAAGCGCGCCGCAGCCCACGGGATACCCGTTCAACCGGGCCACGACGAAAGCCGCCCTCGGTTGCTCCACATCCTCCGGATGAAAGCCGGCGCCGCCATCCTCCACTTGATAGAGCGCGGCCAATTCCGCGCTCAGCTCCTTGATCAGCTCCACCGAATCCGCATAGCGGACATCCTCGGCTGCCGCAACGATTCTTGCCATCGCTCGCCCTCTCCTTTGCTCTTCTATTTACGTTTAGATAGAATAGCTAAGCTTGCGCTCCTTCACCGGATACGCGGCGTCATTCCTGCCCAGAACGCGGTTCAGAATGATCTGCTCATAGTGAGCGAAGCCGCTGTCCCGCTCGCGCGGCCGATCGAGCGCGATTCGCGTGTCCATCGCCACGCTTCCCTCCTCGATAAGCAGAACGCGATCGGCCAAAGCCACCGCTTCGCTGACGTCGTGCGTCACGAGCAGCACCGTGAAGCCTTCCTCCAACCACAGCTGCTCGATCAATTGCTGCATCTCGATGCGGGTCAAAGCGTCCAACGCTCCAAGAGGCTCGTCGAGCAGCAGAAGACGGGGACCGCTTGCCAGCGCCCGGGCCAGAGCCACGCGCTGCTTCTGGCCTCCGGACAGCACCGCCGGCCATTCCCGTCCGCGATCCGCAAGACCGACATGGCGCAGGGCTTCCTCCGCCAGCTTGCGGTCTCCTCTCGCTCCGATCCTGACATTGTCCAGGATCGACTTCCATGGCAGAAGACGGGACTCCTGGAACAGCACCCGAGTGTCTTCCGAGGGCCGGCCATTAGACGATTCTCCCCGCCATACCGAACCTTCCGTAGGCTCCTCGAGCCCCGCTATCAGACGCAGCAGCGTGCTTTTGCCGCAACCGCTTCGTCCGACGATCGCCACGAATTCGCCTTCCTCGATGGACAGATCCACCTGGCTCAGCACCTGCTTGTCGCCGAACCGAATGCCGATCTGCTTCAGGTCGACGGCCGTACCCCTCCTTGGCTTGGTCATCCTTCGTCCCTCCTTACTTGCGTGAATAATTCGGATTCCACCTCAAGAGGCGTTTCTCTAACAGCTTCGCGATGCTATCCGAGAGCTTGCCGAGCAAGGCGTAGATCAGAATGCTGAGCACGATAACGTCGAGCTCGAAGAACTCCCTGGCGGTCATCGCCATGTAGCCGATCCCCGAATCCGTCGCCACCGTCTCCGCCACGATAAGAACGAGCCAGGTAATCCCGAGCGCATAGCGGATTCCGACCAGGATGGACGGAAGGGCTCCCGGCAGGATGACGTCCCGGTACAGAGCGAATCGGCTTAGGCCGTACACTCTGCCCATCTCGATCAGCCCGGGATCGACCGAGCGGATTCCGTGGAAGGTGTTCAGGTACACGGGGAAAAAGACGCCGAGCGCCACGAGCGCCAGCTTGAGCTCCTCCCCGATCCCGAACCAGATGATGAACAAGGGGAGCAATGCGAATAAGGGGATGTTGCGGACCATCTGGACCGTCGTGTCGGACACGTCCTCTGCGGCCTTCGACAGCCCGTTTAGCAAGCCGAGCGCGAAGCCGATTCCCCCTCCGATCAAGAAGCCGAGCAGCGCCCGAAGGGCGCTTATTCCGAGATTCCGTTCCAGCTCGCCGCTGCGAAGCGTATCGACCAGCACCTTCCATACCTCGGTCGGCTTCGGCAGCGTGTGGGCGGCAATGACGCCGGTCGTCGTCAGTACGTGCCACAATGCGAGAATAAGGACGGGGAGCGCCCATGGGAGCGCTCTTCTCCTCCAAAGCTGTCCTGCGGATTGACGTTTCATCCTTCGCCGATCGCCTCCTTCCTCCTATGCCAACGCAACCCTTCTCTACTTGATCTCGGCGCTGAAGGCATCCGAGTACAAGGCGCTGACGTCTATCTTGTTCTCCAGCAAGCCCAAGCCGTGCAGCGTATCGGCGACATCCTGATTCGAAGCGATCGCCGCCGGCGAGATCGGAACGATCTTCGTCGGCCGCTGGGCCTCGCCATCCTTGAGCGTCTGCAGCGCTTGCCCCACGTCCTGCTTGGTGGCGGCCGCGACGATCTTGGACCATTCCTCCTGATGATTGCGGGTCCATTCGCTGTACTTGTTCAGCCGGCTCAGATAATCGACGATAGCGGCGTGCTTGCCCGGATCGGCAATGGCTGCCGGAGTCGCTTCGATCGGGAAGTTGCCCGACAGGATATCCTTCGCGCTGGCCAGAGTCGTCGCTCCCTTGTCATGAGCGGAAGTAATCGCGTTCCCGTAGCTGGCGAGCGCTTCGACTTTGCCGCTCAAGAGCGCGCTCAGACCGTCCGCCGTCGACAGCTCGACGGGCTCGATATCGTTCCAGGTCAGGCCCGCTTGCTCCAGAATCTTGACCAGGAAGTATTGCGCAGTCGTCGCTTTGACATAGGCGACCTTCTTGCCCTTCAGGTCGGCGACCGTCTTGATCTTGGAATCCTTCGGAATGACCACTTCTTGGTTCAGGGTGTTCGAATTGGAGAGCGCGATGATCTTGAAGTTGCCTCCCCCGGCGGCGAGGGATGCGAAGATCGGCGGAATCTCGCTTGTCAGCGCCAGATCGAGGTGATCCGCCGCGATCGCCTCAAGCTGGAGATTGCCTCCTTGGAAGACGCTGTACTCGATCTTATAGGGAGTATCGTTCAATCCGGCGGCCTTCAAGCCTTGCTCGTACGTTCCCCAGCCGGTCTGGCCGACGCGCAGCGTCACTTTGCTCAGATCGGCGGCCGGATCGGCGGCTGCCGCGGACTCCGACGGGGAAGGGGCTTCGGAGGAGGACTGGCTGGAGGCTGCAGCCGAAGCGGAGGGGGAAGCGGCTCCCGCCGACGTCTCGTTGGTCTTGTTCGAGTTGCCGCAAGCGGCCAGGGATACGAGCGATACGAGCAAGAATAAGGACAGCGCCGTCTGACGCAAATGAATTTTTCTCATGGTTAGGTCCACCTCTCTGGTTTAAACGGGAATCTGCGAATGAATGATTGTTCTGCCAATGCGGTCGGCCTCTGCGATCGCCGCGGCCAGCCGGTCCGCGTCGGCCTCGAAGGCCAGCCGATCCAGGACGTCCTGCGGGAATCGAATGCGGGAGGCAACGGCGGCAATGGCCGCGCTTGAATCGCCGACGATGCCCAGCTCCTGAAGCGTGATCGGAAGGTCCAGCGAGCGGTGCAGCCTCGCCAGCTCCTCGGCCTCCGCTCTCTTGCCTTCCAGGACAAGCTGAGCAAGCAAGCCGAAGGCGACTTTCTCTCCGTGCAGCGAGCCATGGGTCTCCGGAAGCCAGGTAAGCGCATCGTGGATCGCGTGGGCGAAGCCGGCTCGCCGAACCTCGCTGGTGACGCTGCCGACCAACCCCGCAAGCAGGAAGATCGAATCGGTCACATCGGCGAAGGCGGGGTGACTCTCATGGCGCTCGAGGGCGTTGTAGACCGGAACCGCGTGCTCCTTCAGAATGTCCAGCGCCAGGCGGGACGTGCTCAGCCCGATCCGCGCATCCAGCCCGCCAAGCTCTCCGGGCTTCACATTAATTCCGATCTCGTACCACTTCACGAGGGTGTCTCCGATCCCGGAAGCCAGGTATCTCCGGGGCGCGTCGGACAGGATGCCCGTATCCGCCAGCACCAGAGCGGGAGAGCTCCCCAGCGGCAAGTAGCCCGCCGAACGGCCTTCGTCGTCATAGAGCACCGTGAGCGCGGACCATGCCGCGCAGGTCGCCGCGATCGTCGGCACCGTTACGACGGGAAGGCCCAGCCGGTCTCCGACCGCTTTGGTCAGATCGAGCACGGTACCTCCTCCGATACCGAGAATGACGTCGACTTCGAACCGTTCGGCCTCTTCCGAGAGCCGCTCGATATTCGCCAACGTGCATGGACCTTCCAACAACCGAACCGAGAAGACGATTCCCTCTTGCTTTAAGCTATCCGTCAGCGCCGGGCCGGCCTTGCTCCACGCCGTTCGTCCGGCAATGGCGTAAACCTTCGAGCCTAGAGCGGCGATTCTCGGTCCGGCCTTCCCGAGATTTCCCGGTTCGTTCGAATAAGCTGCAGGCGTTTTTGCCACGATCATGTCGTCGTTCCCCCTTTTTCCTCAACCATCTCCTAACCGTTCCGCATAACGAGAAGAGGCCAAGAACCAGACGGTGCCAGCTCGGGCATAGGTGTCTGTTCCTTGGCCTCCGGCGATCCGGTGGGCCCCCGCAAGCGGGTACGCAGTCAATTACCAATTAAGTTAAGTGTTTTAGTTGGATTAAACCGAGTATAGAGGGCTGCGCCCGACACTGTCAACGGGACCGCTAATCGAAAAAATCTATCCGTCGTTCAGCATATCCTATCGTTCGATCATCCAACTATTGACAGTTTACTGTACTATGACCATAATACAATCAGCACCAAAACAAAGCGGGTGAAGAGACGCGTGTTGGATATCCAAGGACTCAAGCTGAACAATCGTGACCCCGTCTACCTGCAGGTCGTTCATTACGTTAAGCGGCAAATCCTGCTGCGCGCGGTCCAATCGGGAGACCGCATGCCGTCCCGCAGGGAGCTTGCCGCCCAGTTGAATATCAATCCCAATACCGCGCAGAAGGCGTTCAAAGCCATGGAAGACGAGGGCTTCGTCCAGACGAGCAGCACCTCCGGAAGCGTCCTCTATGTCGACGAGGCCATCTACCGCCGGATCGAAGAGGAATTGACCCGCGAGCTGGTTCGCTCGTTCGTCGCCGAAGCGAGAGAGAGCCGCTTGTCCCTGGAAAATGTCATGCAGCTGATACGCGAGTATTGGGATTGACTCGTTTGTACGTTCCGAGTTCGTTCGAATATCATTTTCAATTTCCCCCTAGCGAGGTGGACCTTCTTGAAGGGTTTCTATCGTCTTCTTAATCTGGAGTTCGTCTCCTGGATCCGATTCCTGGCCGGTCTGCTTGTGGGCTCTTTCTCTCTCTCGCTCCTGCTGTTGAACTCGGCCTCTCGCTTTAGCCCATGGACGAATCAACCGAGATACGAGGATCTATTCGTCTCTTCCGGCTGCACGATCGTCTTTTTCATTGCTTTCGTTCTTCTCTGTCTCTATTTCCTGAAGTCGGTCTATGCCGGCTATTGGGGGAGCAAAAGCGTCTATAGTTACCTCACGCTGCCCGTTCGCCGAGATGCGCTCTACTGGAGCAAGCTGCTCGTCTTCGCTACCGGCATGCTGCTGTTGATCGCCGTTCAGCTTCTCGTCTTCCGCCTTGGCTATGCGCTCGTCGACAGCCGCTACACAAGCGGATTCGGGATGCACAACGGCTGGTATCTCGCCCTTATCCGTTCGGAATTCATTCGCATTCTCTTGCCCTTGAGCCTTAGCCGTCTCTTGTCGACCCTCAGCCTGCTGCTTGCCATTGCCGCCGGTCTCTACTACGGGGCCTTATGCGAACGCAGCCGCAAGTATTACGGCTTCTTCGGAATTGCCGCAGCGGCCTTCTTGATCGTCAAAGTGCTCCTTTATCGGATGAACGAAACCTTGTATGACGCCGATCCGCACAGCCTTTATGGAAGCAGCCTGCTGCTGCTCGCTTTCGCGGCCGCTTTCGTCTGGCACGGCATTTATCTTCTTCGTCGGGGATCCATTGCATAGAAAAGGAGGGACCGAGATGCGTTTACGATTGCCAAGAATGCCGAGATTCATTAGAAAACATGCCGCCCTGTTCGCCCTTGCCGCAGCCCTCATCATCATTCTGGGGACTGCTGCGGACGCCTTCGCGAGAAAAGACAACGGCACCTTCTACTTGAAGGATATCAGCGGCAGCCGCGAAGCCTTGAACGGCGTCTCGATCGGCGGGGAATTAAGCGACGGCTACCAGAGGACGGCGTTCGCTATTCGGGATGGACGGCTGACGTCCAATACTCATCTGAACGAACAGCCAAAGCGGGTTCAGCCATTTATGGAATTCTGGACGGGTGGCAACAGAATTCCGGGCTGGATCTATATGGCTCAAATAGACAGCAATCAGATTGCTATCTCCTCTTATACCGCTAACGAGTTGACTGGACTTTGGCTGATCTCGGGCAAGACCTCGGTGAATCCGCAACTCGAATACCCGACGAAGAATAAACCCGTCTTTACAAACGAGCTGCCTTATGGCATCGCCAAGATCGGAGACAAGGTCTTCTTTACGCCGCCCGTTATTGCCGGAACGAAAGGAACAGGCACCATCTATGAATTGACCTTCTACGATTGGGTCCTTGAAATGCAGAATAAACTTGCCAATTACAAAGCGGTCCCCGTCGTCGAGTACAGTTTGGAGCCGGAGGAACCTTCCGAAGCGAACGGAATCGACGTGCTCGGACTCGAAGCCGTAGGCGACAAGCTGGTTCTTCTAAGCGCGGAGAACGAGACGCTCCGCATCCGAAGCTTCGACAGCGCCAGCGGCAGCCTGCTCGGGGAAGCGCGACTGCCGGATTTCCGCTTGAACCAGATGGCGTCCGATGGGGATTCCTATAAACCCGCCTATAAAGCGGAGTCGGTAGACGGGGAGAATCGATTGTATCTTCGTTTTCCGGGCGGTCCCCAGCTGCTCCTGAGCGTGAACCTTTCGAACGGTGTCGAGCTGGAGAACGTCGCCCGCCTAAATCTCGAGGACAGCGAGGAAGAGGATTATAATAGCCTCACCTATATGAGAGAACGGAATGGAAAGCTCTATGTATTCAGAACGACAAGAGAGCAAACAGATGAGAAGGATCTCCCGAACCGTCTGACGTTCCCTTGGCATGGATACGTTTATGCATACGACGACTCGGCCTTACTCTACCAAGGGGAGCTCGTGACCGACATAAACGACGACTTGCTCGAGTTGCTCAATCGTACGGACAACGGCGGATTCCCGGACGACTCCGTTCGCTATCGGAACTTCCGTAAGATCTCCATTCCCTAATCAAGCCCGAAAGGAGACCCGCTCATGATCGAACTCAAATATGTGGATAAGCGTTACCCCGCGAGCCCATCCAAGCTTTACGTCAACGAGCTGACGATTCCCACGGGAGAGATCGTCGGCATTCTGGGCGAGAACGGCAGCGGCAAGACCACCCTGCTCAAGACGATCATGGGGATCGGAGAAATCCAGGGCGGAGAGGTGTGGATCGACGGAAAACCCGCGACGGAGCAGTACGATCGCATGGCGTTCTTAACGGAAGAGGGAAGCTTCCTTCCGAACCTGAGCCCGATGCAATACGGACGCTGGCTGGAGGAATTCTTCCCTCGGTTCGATCGTGCTTATTACGACCAACTGATTGACGATTATGAGCTGCCCGCCACCCGAAAAATTCGGACGTTCTCGCGGGGGCAGAAGCTGCAGCTCGAGATCTGCGCCGGCCTGGCGAAGAAGGCCGATTACCTGATCCTCGACGAACCTTTCGTCGGCAAAGATATATTCGTCCGGCAAGAATCCTTGAAGCGGCTGATCTCCAGCCTGAACGGCCATGAGACCGTTCTGCTCACGACCCATCTGATCGACGAGATCGAGAACGTCATCGACCGCGCGGTTATTCTCGATAAGGGAGTCATTGGCGCGGACGTCTACCTGGACGACATCCGGGAGCAGGGGAAGAGCTTGAAGGAACTCATGGCGGAGGTCCGCCAAGCCCGCCCCAAGATCCGCATGTCCTGGCCTAATTAGGTTCTGCGCATATAAGCCTTAACGGTGAGCGGCGCGAAGACCGCCACGATGACCGCGGCTCCGATAAGCGAGATCACGAGATCGCTGCCGGCCGTTCCCGAATTCGTCAGATCGCGGACCGCCGTGATCAGATGGGAGATCGGATTGATCTTCGCGAACCACTTCAGCCAATCCGGCAGCGTATCGACCGGCACGAACGCGTTGGAGAGGAACGTCAGCGGGAAGAGGATGAGCATCGAGATCCCTTGCACGCTGGATGCCGTCCGGGCGATGACCCCGAAGAAGGCGAAGATCCAGCTCAAAGCCCAAGAGCAGGCGATGACGAGCAGTCCTGCCAAGACAACGTAACCGAAGCCGCCGTCCGGACGGTATCCCATGATATAGCCCATTGCGAAGGTCAGAGTCGTGGCGATCGCGTAGCGGATCGTATCGGCCAGCAGCGCCCCCGCCAACGGGGCGATCCGCGCGATCGGCAGCGACTTGAAGCGATCGAACACGCCCTTGTCCATGTCCTCTCTTAGTTGGACGCCCGTTACGACCGAAGTGGTGATGACGGTCTGTACCAGAATTCCCGGAATGATGACCGGAAGGTAAGATGCAACGTCCCCCGAGATCGCCCCGCCGAAAATATAAGTGAACATCAAGGTGAAAATGATCGGTTGCAGAGTAACGTCGAATAGCTGCTCCGGAGTGCGCCGGATCTTCAGCAGCCCCCGGTACGCCATCGTCAAGGAATTCCGTATGGTTTGGCCCAGGCTCGTGCGGTTCTTCAGCTTGCGCCCGGTCGTTGCAGTCACAGTCGTGGTTCCCGTGCTCATCCTACTGCCTCCTTCTTCTTATCCGATCCTTTTGTCTCCGCCTCATCTTCCGCCGGTAAGCCATGGCCCGTAATCGTCAGGAATACTTCGTCAAGGGTCGGCTTCTGCACGCTCATCTCGGTCAGATGGATCCCCGCTTCGCGAAGCGCGATGAGCAGGTCGGTCACGCGATCGGCGTCATCCATCGGAGCCGTGAGCTTGCTCGCTTCCGCATTGACGCTGGTCGGCACCTGAAGCACTCGCTCCACGATCTGGCGAGCCTTCTCGATGTCCTGCGAATTCTCGGGCCTTAGATGCAGCGAGGAAGTGCCGACGGATGCCTTGAGCTCATCCGCGGTGCCTTCCGCCACGACGCGGCCGCGGTCGATAACCGCGATCCGGTCGGCAAGCTGGTCGGCTTCGTCGAGGTATTGCGTCGTCAGAAGCACGGTCGAACCGGTCTTCACCAAGCGGCGAATCGTGTCCCACATCTGATTCCGCGTGCGCGGATCGAGCCCCGTCGTCGGCTCGTCAAGGAAGATCAGCGGCGGCTGCGCGATCAGGCTGGCCGCGAGGTCTAGCCGGCGCCTCATCCCGCCGGAGAAGTTCTTCAGCGGCCGCTTCGCCGCTTCCGTCAGGCCGAATTCCTCCAGCAGCTCGGCGGCCTTGCGCTTCGCTTCCGCGCGTCCCAAGCCGAGCAAGCGGGAGAAGATGATCAGGTTCTCCGTCGCGCTCAGCGACTCGTCGACCGAAGCGTACTGACCGGTCACGCCGATCAACTGACGGACGATCTGCGACTCCTTCGTCACGTCGTGGCCGAAGATCTTGGCCGATCCCCCGTCCGGCTTCAGCAAGGTGGCGAGCATGCGGATCGTCGTCGTTTTGCCCGCTCCGTTCGGCCCCAGCACCCCATAGATCGTTCCTGCGCGAACCTTCAGGTCCACGCCGTCTACCGCCCGATTGTCTCCGAAGATCTTCACCAGGCCGTTGGCTTCGACCGCCCATTCTCCTTGGGACTTCGCCCCATGGCGGTTAAACTCGTTTATCATGAACGTTTCCCTCCCGTTTCTCTCTCGCTAACCGGTTATGGATGAATCTTAATGGGGGATTATTAACTGAATATGAACCTTAACAAAAAAAGACAGGCGAGTTCGCCGGATGCGAATCTCGTCCTGTCTTGCCTCTTCTCATAAAGAAACGGGCTTCTTGGAATAGCGGTTGATCGGGAAGCTAAGGCCCAGATGGCCGCGCAGCGTGTCTTGCTCGTACTCGGTGCGGTAAAGTCCGCGTTCTTGCAGAATCGGGATGACATGCTCCACGAAGTCGTTCAGCCCGTTCGGGACGTTCGAGCCGATAATGAACCCGTCGGCCGCTCCCGCTTCGAACCACTCCTGGATACGGTCGGCGACCTGCTCGGGCGTCCCGATGAAGTCGCCGCGTGGCGTCGCGGACTGGAGCGCCGCTTGGCGAAGCGTCAGGTTCCGCTCCTTCGCCCGAGCCTTGATCCGGTCCGTCGTGCTGCGGAAGCCGTTCGAGCCGAGATCGCCGAGCTCCGGGAACGGCTCATCCAGCGGATACTGGGAGAAGTCGTGGTGGTCGAAGAACCGGCCCAGATATTGCAGGGCATCTTCGATGGAGCCAAGGGACGCCGTCTCTTCATACTTGCGTTCCGCCTCTTCCGCGGTCCGGCCGACGATCGGGCCGATTCCCGGGAAGATCAGAATGCTGTCCGGCGAACGGCCGTATTCCGCCGCGCGCCGCTTCACGTCGTCATAGAACTGCTTCGCCTCCTCCAGCGTCTCATGCCCGGTGAAGACGGCGTCCGCCGTCTTCGCCGCCAGGTTCTTCCCGGAATCCGAAGAACCGGCCTGGAACACGATAGGATGCCCCTGCTTAGAGCGCGCGATGTTCAGCGGACCCTGCACGGAGAAATGCTTGCCCTTGTGGTCAAGCCGATGAAGCTTCTCCGGATCGAAGAATACCCCGCTCTCTTTGTCGCGAACGAAAGCATCGTCCTCCCACGAATCCCACAAGCCCCTCACAACCTCGAGGTGCTCTTCCGCGATCTCGTAACGGGTCGAGTGATCCGGGTGCGCCCCTTTGTTGAAGTTGGACGCCGCCCCTTCGCCCGGAGACGTGACGACGTTCCAGCCCGCGCGGCCTCCGCTGATATGATCCAAGGAAGCGAATTGTCTCGCTACAGTGAAAGGTTCGCTGTAGGAGGTGGACAGCGTGCCGACCAGCCCGATCTTGGAGGTGACCGCCGCCAGAGAAGAGAGAAGCGTGACCGGTTCGAACCGATTCAGGAAGTGAGGAATCGCCTTCTCATTAATGAATAGGCCGTCGGCGATAAAGATAAAGTCGAACTTCCCTTCCTCCGCCTTGAGGGCCTGCCTTTGATAATAGCCGATGTTGATGCTTGCATCCGATTGAATGCCGGGATGCCGCCATGCCGATACGCTGGAGCCTACCCCGTGAATGGTCGCTCCCAATCTCAGCTTCCGTTTCTCAGCCATGCCAACCGCTCCTCATCTCTTTTTTCAACTTCGGCCCTAATACCGTGTATTTAACTAGGATTTAACTGTAATAGTAAAAGAAGCTCCTTCCTTTGTGTTATAGAGAAGTTCTATGGAACGATTCAAAAGTCCGAATAACAACAAAACTCCCTCATCGTCTTTAAACGATGAGGGAGTTTGGATGAAGAGTTCTGCCTAATGCTGCGATTAGCCGCGGCTCACGAAGAACGGCAGCTTCTCGATTCCAAGCAGGCGCAGGTAAACGAATAGCTGGCCTTTGTGATGGATCTCATGATCCTTGGCATTCTGAAGCAGCACGCTGCCAGGCATGGAGCGGCCATGGAAGTCGACGGCCTTCTCCAATTGCTCCACCGCGATCGAACGAAGAACCGCTTCGGTCGCCTTGGTCGATTCGGCGATAATCGCCCGAAGCTCTTCCGCCGTCGAGAACTCCTTCGGCGGTTGACCCGGGGTGAAGGTTCCGTTCTTCACGGTCGCCGCGAACATGTCCATGGCTCCGACAATATGCAGCGCCTGCTGCGAGAGCGACATCGCTTGCTCCCATGGCTTGTAGCCGAGCTGTTCGGTCTTCACTTCCTCCAGCATCTGAAGCAGGACTTTGCGGTGGCTGAGCCACTCTCCGATAAACGCGTCTGTGTTCTTCATGTATGTATCTCCTTTATGTTTAGCAGATTAGCCGGCTATTCCGCCGCAGACCCCGTCCATTATACCATCAACCTAGGTCCAGCCCCAGAAGAACCCGTCCCGGTCCCAGGCGATCCGGCCGCGATGGAGCTTGCGGAACGCCTTCTTCACTTCCTTCTCGAGGGACAGGTTGCCCGCCTCGTTAACGAATACGAATTGCTCGCCGAAGTTAGCCTTCACATAGACGATGGCCTCCTCCTGGCGGAGCATTCCGCGCTCGCGAATCTCGTTCACCATCCACTCCGCCACTTGCTGCGCGGTTGCTTCCATTAGCGTATCCCTCCTTGAAGCCTCAGGCGCGGGCGAAGCCTTCTTCCTTCAGGTACTCGGCCGCTTCCCGATAAGTTTCGAATACGGCGTCGAGGTTAAGGCCCGAATAGACGTACCACATGCCGCCGATATCCTCGTCCTCCAGCTTCAGCTCCAGCGTCTGCTTTTGCTCGTTGATCCAGCGCTCTTCCTTGGAAGGCTTGGCCGGCTGGTCCGCCTTGGCTGCCGGCTCGGCTAACCCGCTAGCGTCCGCCAGGGATGCGATCGCCTTCGCGATCACCTCGCGGAACTGCTCCGCGGTGAAGTCCCGGATGCCGAGCATTCCCTTCTCGTCCGCGACGCCGTCGTATTCCCGAAGCCGTCCCGCGTAGACGTATCCTCCGCCATTCGGATGCAGACGGTAGACCACCGTTTTTTTCTCATATAAGCTGCCTTCAAAATGGTAATTCACGCGCCCCATCGACACGTTCCTGCGCTCAAGCTCCGGGAACGAATCCGCGATGGCGAGCTTCTCTTCGAAACTTAGCATGCCTGTCCTCCATTGATCCATTATTCTCCGTTGCCGTCATTATAACACAAAGCGAGCGGACAACCCGAAGGTTATCCGCCCGCTCCCGGAACTGCCGCGAATTATTCGAAGGACTTCAGTGGAATGACGAATTCCTGCATGCCGTACGCATAAGGCAGGTATTCATATTGCTCGAAGAAGACGACGAGGCCGTTGTGGTTCAGATAGAAGGGGCGATCGGCCTTGATCCCGTCGAACGGCGTCAGAAGGCTCTGATCCAGCTTCCTTGCCATCAGTTGGGCATTGATCGCCTTATTGATGATCGATACGGCATTCGGATTCTGCTTGGTGACCTCCCGGAGGGTCAACAGGTTCCCGGTGCTCAGATCGAAGGTATACGGCACTCTCGCCGTACCGCCATGGGCGCCGCCCGTATATTCGTAGTAATCCACGTAGAGGCTGAGCCGTCCTTGCTCATTGTAGCTTACCGTGTAATTCCCGGTGAGTTGGACTTGCCATTCGCCGGTATCGCTAGCCATCTCGAGCAGGCCCTTCTTGCCGTCCGCCGCGCGGGTCTCGGCCTCTTGCTTCAGGTAATCGTTGATCTTCTGCTGGGCTTCCTTATTCGTCAGACCCGACAGGACCGGATAGTTCACTTCCAGATCGAGCTTCTTCTTCGGATCGCCGTACGCGATCTTGCCGTTATTGATAACGACGGAATTCTCCGCGATCTTCGAGATCTCGATCGCTTTCGATCGGGAGTCATAGACGATCTCGTAGCCCATTCGTTCCAGGAGGAACCGAAGCGGCAGATACGTCGAATTGTTGCTTACGATCGGAGGCAGCCCGTAGATATGCTGTCCGTTCAGCTCCAGTTCGCCCGACTCCAGTCCGAGAACGAGCTCCCTTCCGTTGCCGGCGATCGTAACCGTCTTGGCTTGCTTGTTCCAATCCGTCTTGAGTCCCAGCTTGTCGTTCAGCAAACGCAGGCCGACATAGGTCGTGTCGTAAGAATTGAGAACGGAGATGGAAGTGGCGGCCCCGCCGATCTTGAACGATTGGTTAATCGTCTTATAGGACGTATCCGCGGATGCGTGTCCCAAAGCGCCGAGCCATAAGGATGCCGAGAGAGTCAGGCCTAAGGCGAATGGAATCACCCGTTTGGCCGCGCGCTTCTTGTTCGTAAGATTTTCTCTGATGTTAGCTTGCATCTTCCTGCATCTCCCTGGATTATGGCGTGTTTTCAGATTAGACGAGAGACGGGGCGGGGCGGTTGCAAGGGATACAAAAGAGCTGATCGAACCGCCATGAGGCAGCCGACCAGCTCTCTGTCGTTAATGAGATATAATAGTGAAGTGGAGCAATCAGCCCATCTTGATGATCGGCTTGACCGTTACGCCCGACTTGGAGTCGGCGAACGCTTCGTTGATCCGGCTGAACTCATAGAACTTAACCAGCTTGTCGAACGGGAAGCGTCCTTGCTTGTAGTACTCGATCAATTGCGGGATGAACAATTGCGGAACCGCGTCACCTTCGATGCCGGAGACGACGCGCTTGCCCAGGGAGAACGTCTGGGACTTGGACAGGTCCGGCGCGCTTACGACGAATGCAGCCGTGCCGAGCGGCTTCAGGGCTTCTACCGCTTGGGAGAGGATGAATGGGATGCCTGTCGTGTCCAACGTGTAGTTGACGCCGTAGCCGGTCAGCTTGCGGATCTCTTCGACCGCGTCCATCTCCTTGGTGTTGATCACGTGAGTCGCGCCCAGCTCTTTGGCCAGCTCAAGACGGCTATCCACGATGTCGAGAACGATAATCTTGGAGCAGCCGATGATGTTCGCGGCCATGACGGCGCTAAGGCCGACACCGCCGGCTCCGAAAATCGCGATCGTCTCGCCGAACTTCGGCTGCAGCGTGTTGAACACAGTGCCACTGCCCGTCTGAATGCCGCAGCCCAGAGGTCCGAGCAACGCGAGGTCGACATCCTTGTCCACCTTAACGACGCTTCTCTCGCTTGCGATGGCGTAAGTCGCGAACGACGATTGGCCGAAGAAGTTGCTCAGGCGCTCGCCATGCTGATGCAGCGGGGATTCGCCGTCCGCCATGACGCCAGCGAAGTTAAGCTTCATAAAGTCGAGGCAGTATGCCGGCATGCCGCTCAGGCAATTCTCGCAATGTCCGCAGGATGCGAAGGACAGAACGACATGGTCTCCAGGCGCGACCGTCGTCACGTTCGAGCCGACCTTCTCGACGATGCCCGATCCTTCGTGGCCGAGCACGGCCGGGAACGGAACCATCGACAGGTCGCGCGCCGTCGCGTCGGTATGGCAGACGCCGGACGCCACGATTCGGACAAGAACCTCGTTTGCTTTCGGCTCCTTGATCTCGATCTCTTCGAGTTCGAACGGCGACGTCGAGTCGCGAGTGATAGCTGCTTGAATCTTCATATTATCCGTCTCCTTCAAGGTTTGATGGTTGTCAATTTTGCAAGTTTGACTGACTCCGATTTATAGTATAGAGACTAGGAATATCGAAGCAGTAACCATATGGCAAAACAGTGTACGATAGCGTACATTAGGCCCGATTGTGTCAACGACGTGACATTGCGAGGTGAATTCCGTTGGATGTCGAGTCCCCTTACCGAGACCGTTCCGCGCAGCGGAAACTCAAAGAATCGCTATTGTCGGTTATCTCGACAGGCGGTTACGATCATACAACCATTACGGATATTACCAAGCAGGCTCAATTGAGCCGTACCGCCTTCTATAACAACTACCATAACAAAGAGGAATTGCTTCAGGATCTCGTCGAGGATATCCAAGAAGGCTACGTGCAATCGATACGGGACTCCTTCGGCAAGAATAGAACGGTCGACTTCGCGGTATTTCCTTCGATGAAGCCCGTGTTTCGATTCGTTGCCGAGCATTCCCCTTTCTTCGATTATCTATGGAGTGGGAACGCGAGCACGAAGATGCTCCTCGGCTTCTATGATTTCTTCGTGCAGATGTACAAAACGGAGCTGAACTTCACTCCCATTACCCCTAGCGGAGATATCAATATGGAGGATACGGCCGAATATCTTGCCCTTGCCGCCATTTCCTTGATCGGCTACTGGGTGAGAAGCGGGTACGAATACTCCGTCGAAGAGATCGACGAGCAGCTTCAGCGGCTGCATAAGGAGAAAAGAGCAGGGTGGTACTTTCTCGATCCGGAGTGGACGAAGAGCGTTTGGAGCGAACGGGCGGAGTGCCTCCCCGAGGATCGGCGGATTGTCCGAACCCGAGACTCCATCCATGCCGCTTACCTAAGCCTGGTGAAGGATGACGTTCCGGAAGAAGCGATCACGGTCAAGAGTATCGCCGACCGGGCGAACATTCGCCGCGCTACCTTCTATGCGCATTATAAGGACAAACAGCAGTTGATCGAGCGAATGGTCGACGACTTCGGAGACCAAATCCTCCCGCAGCTGTCCGTCTCTCCCCATCAAGGGGAACGCGGCTGCATGGAAGCCTGCGACCGCCTGTTCGCCGCCATCGATGCCAATCAAGCGTTCCTGCGGGCTCTTCGCCACCCCGGCATCCGCCAACTGTTTTTCGTCCGACTGAGTCGCTTGCTGATGGACTTCTATCGACAATCGCAAGTCGCCATCTCGTTCGATCGCGAGCTCTACGTGCAATACGTGTCCGGGGTTATGTTGGAACTGATCAGCAGTCGGGCCGGAGCCCTCATCGATGTTACTCCGTTCCGGCTTACGGCGGACAAGGTCATACATCTTATTAATCAGAAGGAGTATCGGCTCACCGTCATCTGAGACAAACGACGGACCAGCCGCTTCTCCTATAAAGTCCTGAACGCTCGCCGACATAATGGTGGAACGCAGTAAGGCTTAAGGCATCCAATCTTCAAAAAAACCGGCGTTTCATGGGCAGCCATGAGAAACGCCGGTTTAAGCTGGTTAGTCGCATCTATAGGCAAGCGTTAAGCTGATCCCCGTTCGGAGTTCTAACGAACGGCGCGATGCGAGCCAGCCGAGCGAGAAATCGTTCGCGATAGGCAGGGTCTTGCTGCAACAGAACTCTTACCCCTTCATTAAGATGGCCCTCTGCGCGGGTGAACGCTTCGAAGAACAGCAGCAGCATAAAGCTCAGTTCATCGTTGAGGAAAGCCGCTTCGATCTCCCATAGGTCCGCTCGCAGCAGCAGGTCGCCCCCGCTCTCGCAGCCTTGGTAGAAATCAGGAAAGACCGGCTTGGCGAGAAGCAGAAACTGGTCCATTTTCATCTTCAGATCCGTCCGCTGCTCCCGACTGGCCCCTTGCATCAGCTGGTTCGCGGCTTGCCAATCTCGGGCTAGGACGCTGCGGCAGCTCCTGCAGATAGAAATCAGGCGCCCGCCCCAAGGGGACAGCGCCTTATACCGGCCGCATCTCATGCAATGGTCGCGGTTCACCCGATGTCCTCGCCCTCTGAGAAAACGTTTATTTCCCCCAATCGTATCACCATTCAGCGAATCCGCATAGGACAAAATACCTGATTCTTAAGAATAAACCCGAACCTCAACCACCTCCGCGCAAGCTGCGCCGTTCGTCTCCTCGACGACAATGCGCACGGCATCTGCTCTCATGGACGTGTCCAGAACGTGCCGAACGGTGCGGCGGCGATTGGCCTTCGCGGAAGCAATCGATTGCCACTCCCCTGCCAAACGGGCTTCCACGCGATACGTCTTCGCCAGCTCCGGAATGATCTCGAACGGCGTACGGTGATGATGCAGGTTGATCAGGTCCTCGTTGACGTCGTCGTTCCATGTCACCCGCAGCTCGCGTAGCGGAATCTCCCTCTCCCAGCTCAGCTCCAGCCACGGCTCGCCTGCTTGCGCGATCGGCTCGGAGACCCACAATTGCGGACCGCCATACGGCCGCTTATAACCGCCGACGGCTTTGGCCGGTTCGTAGGCCTTTGTCGGAGAAGAGACCCGGAAGCAGAACGGCTTGCGCACCAGCTTCTTCATGCTCCAAGCGACGACCGGCTGGCTGTCGTCTTTATCCTCCAGATCCTTAACCGCGTTAAGAACGGCTTTGTTCTCGAACGCCAACACTCCGGTGAACGGCTCCTCCGACTGATAGAGCCTCACCTGATCGTTCGCCCTTACGATGACGAACGCATTCTGCGGCTTCTCGGGCTTCCAGCCAAGATCGAAGGCGACCCATTGATTCGTCCCCGCCGGGATCGCCGCGGTTGCGCCGGTCACCTTCGAATGCGGCACGTAGTTCTCCGGCTTCCCCGTCTCCCACAGCTCGACGGTCAACACGGTTGCCGAAGCCGCGTCCACTAGCAGCTCCAACCCGTTCAGCTCCGGATCGACCGGGAAAAGAACGGCCGCATCCTGTTCGAGCGGATACGAAGGGCTTCCGTTCTCGACCGCGATTCGCGTTCTGGTCGAGGAAGCCCGCAGCCTCGCTTGCCGCGCCAGATCCTTCTCATCCTCGTTGCGAATGCCGACGATCGAAGCGTCCTGCTTCAGCATCGTCTGCTGCAAGAGGTCGAGCTTTCGCTCGTAGACCTGCCGCGGCGTCATGCTCAGCTCCGAGCAGATCGCCGCCGCCGTGCCCGCCGCTTCGCCCATGACAGCGCAGGTCGCCATGACCCGCGTCGTTCCGAACGCCACGTGCGTAGCGCTCACGTTCCGGCCGGCGAACAGCAGGTTCGAGACGTTCGCCGAATAGAGCGACCGGTACGGAATATGATAGATGCCGTCCGCATGCATGTGCTTAGAACCGCTCTCGGCCGCGTACATCCCTTGAGGCGGATGGAGGTCGATCGACCAGCCGCCGAAGCCGATGCGGTCGCGGAACGGGTTCTGCCCGATAATGTCGTTCTGGTTCAGCACGTAATCCCCGACGAAGCGTCTGTACTCTCTTTTGCCGGGGATCGAACCGACCCACTCCAGCGTCATCGTCTCCGCTTCGAACTGGCCCGAGTTCTTGATGTAATCCCAGATTCCGTAGATGACGGACCACAGCTCGTCGCGGATGCGCTCGTTGTCATGAACGGTGTCCAGCTCGCCGCCCCACTCGATCCACCAATAATGGCAGCCGGAGTCGCCGCTGCGGATGACCCGCTTGATCGGAATCGGGGTCTGCGCAATGTCCTTCGCGAAGCTCGGAGGAACGAACTTGACCGGCCTGCCGGCATCCTGCGTGTAGAAGAGCAAGGTGCTGCCGAGCGTGATGTCGTCCGGCACTTCCGGCGCCCATTCCTCGCCGTACTCGCCGGCCGCTTCCCGCCCCAGCCGATACTTCGCTCCCGCGAGGAAGCCGATCAGCCCGTCGCCCGTGCAATCGAGGAAGATCGGGCTCTCATACCGGATTCGCCGCTCCGAGCCCATCATCCAGCCCGTGACCGAGAGAATGCGGCGATCCTCCTCGCCGCCCTCCGCTTCCACCTCGTGCACGTCGGTGTTGAGGAACAGCCGAATGTTCGGCTCCGCGCGCACCGTCTCCATCACGACCAGATCCCAGAGATAAGGATTGCCCTCCGGATTGCGGAACTGGTTCTCGACGAACATCTCGCCCATAATGCCCGTCTCCCGGGCGTATCGGTTCGTGCCGTGAGCGGTGGCCCCGCACACCCATACCCGGACCTCGCTGCTCGAGTTGCCCCCGAGCACGGGCCGATTGGTCACGAGCGCCACCTTCCGTCCGAGCCGCGCCGCCGCTACGGCCGCGCAGACGCCGGACAAGCCTCCTCCGACGACCGTGATGTCGGATGGTATCGTTTCGGTACGCATTGGAATCACCCTTTGACCGCGGAATTGGTTAAGCCTTGAATGATGAAGCGCTGGCCGAGCACGAAGACGAGAATCATCGGAACGATGCCCGCGGAAGCGGCCGCCATCATGCCGTTATAGTCGACCATGTTCTCGAGAATGAAGTTCTGCAGGCCGAGCGGCACCGTGTACAGCTTCTCGTCGATCAGGAAGACGAGGGCGTTCTCGTAGTCGTTCCACTGCCAGGAGAAGTCGATGATGGCCAGAGTCGCGAGAGCGGGCTTCGCGAGCGGGAGAATCAACCGGAGGAAAATCCGGAAGTGTCCCGCTCCGTCGATAAACGCCGACTCGGAGATCTCATGCGGAACCGTCATGAAAAATTGGCGCATCATGAACACGCCGAAGATCGTGAACAAGCCCGGAAGAATAAGCGCCAGGTGCGTGTTGTAGATGCCGGCCCATTCGAACATGATGAACTTGGGCACGAACAGCACTTGAGGCGGAATCATCATCATGGACAGGTAGATCATGAACAGGGCGTTGCGCCCCTTGAATTCGATTCGCGAGAACCCGTAAGCGGCGAAGGCGGAGATGAAGGTCGCCCCTACCGTTCCGATAATCGAGATTTTGAGCGAGTTGAGGTAATACGTTCCGAAGCTCTTCGTCCCCGTCCACACCTTGACGTGGTGATCCCAGGTCGGATGGGCGGGAAGCCACTTGATCGGGTATTGGAACACTTCCGTCGGCGTCTTGAGGGACGTCGTCAGCATCCAGATAAAGGGGATGACCATGATGACCGCGAGCGCCAGCATGACCAGCGTGACCAGCATCCTCTTCGGCACATCCATGTTCATTCGTCGTTTAAGCTCCATGCGGGGTTCCTCCTTTCGTCGCGGCGTTTTAATAGTGAACCCACTTTTTCTGTCCGATCCATTGCACCGCCGTAATGATCAGAATGATCGCGAACAGCGCCCACGAGATCGTCGATGCGTACCCCATATCGTAATAACGGAAAGCGTTCTGGTAGACGTACAAGGACAGGATCGTCGTGCTGTTGCCAGGTCCGCCCTGGGTGATCGCCTGAATGATGCCGAACGTCTTGATCGTCATGATCAGGCCGGTCACGAGCAGCAGGAAGGTGGTCGGGCTGACCAGCGGCCAGATGATCTTGCGAAGGACTTGTCCCCTGCGAGCCCCGTCGATCTTCGCCGCTTCCATCAGCTCCGGAGACACCTCTTGGAGCGCCGCCAGGTAGATGATCATGTTGTAGCCGAGCATGAACCATACCCAGATGATATCGATGGCGTACATCGAGGAAGTCGTCGTCGACAGCCAGCCCGGAGGGTTGTCGATGCCGATGCTTCTCAGCAAACCGTTGATCGGTCCCTGCTTCGGCTGGAACAAGAGCATCCAGACGAACGCGACCGCGACGCCGCTGGTGATATAAGGCATGAAGTAGAGCCCTCTAAGCAGCTTTTTCAGATAGATTTTCTCGTTCAGGATGACCGCGACCAGGAAGCCGAGAGCGACCGATACCGGTACGGCAAGCAGGAAAAGCACCGTATTCTTCAGGGACTTGTAGAACAGCTCGTCGTGCAGCAGCCGCTTGATGTTATCGAAACCGACGAAATCCACGTTCGGACTCATGAACTTGTAATTCGTGAACATCAGGCCGAACGAGTATGCCGCCGGGATCAAGAAGAAGACTAGAATGCCAAGCATGCTCGGTCCGATGAACACGTATCCCAGCAGGCGCTGTCTCCTCATCCAGTTGTTTCTCATAAACGCTTCATCCTCGCTTCTTCATGGGATACGTCAAGTCTATCAACTGGACCGTGTTCCAATAAGGAACAAATCCATCGACTTCATGCTACAAATCCATGTAAAAAAAGCCGCCCGGACGGCGGCATTCGAGGAGAATGCATCAAATCGTTCTATTGCGACCAGGTCTGTTTGCGCCCCTGCTCTTCCGCACCTCACCGTTGGCCTGCCCCCGCCTGCCTCTCCGCTACTATCTTGCCGCTCCCCTTACGCCGCCTCTCCCTTTCGCTCAGGTCCCGCCCCCTTACGCCGCCTCTCCCTTTCGCTCAGGAGCCCAGTTGGTTGGAGGCATAAGCGGCGAATGCACTGTACGGCCGTTAGTCGATTTTCTCGACTATCTCCCTCGCATCCCGGCGCTTTATGTACCTCTGTCAAGAAAGTGGACACAACTTTACGCTCCCTGGAGTTGCTCGTAGTACTTTTTCTCGCAAGCATGTGGAGTTAAGTAGCTAATGGTCGAGTGGATGCGAATGCGGTTGTACTCTAACTCGATGTACTCGTAAATGGCATCATAGGCTTGTTTACGAGTTCTAAATTTGGTTTGGTAAATGAGCTCTTTCTTTATCACACTATGAAATGCCTCAATACAGGCATTGTCATAGCAATTCCCTTTTCGGCTCATGCTGCCTATCATGTTGTTTTTCGTTAACCGTTCCCGGTACTCTGCTGAGGCATACTGAGAGCCGCGATCCGAAGGGTGGATAAGGCCTGCAGCTGGCTTTTGACGCTCACAG
>NZ_RZJR01000020.1 GCF_003990975.1 Cohnella sp. AR92 | reverse complement strand
GAACACTGTCATTCCTTCCAACAGCAAGCTGTTGGAAGGAATGACAGTGTTCCGTATAGAGAACCGCTTGTCAAGGAATGCGCTTGACAAGCTCCCGCTCGAGCATTAGGCCCAGGAGCAAATGGAAGGTTTCAGGAGAGAATTCGCGTTTTCCGTTTGCACTAGACGAGGATTCGTCGAACGTGCGTTTCTAGCTAGCGCTTGCTCTCCCTGACGAAGGCATAAAATGTGGTAACCAACCCACGGATAGCAGCGTGCCAACCGTCGCTCGCATATTTGCTCCTGTGCCTAGTGCTTGAGTAAAAACAGAACAAATACGAAGGGCTTGACTAAAACGTTCATAGCAACGGAAGTGAGCGACGCTTATATTAGTTAATTAGCCTCGACGAGAGGATTATTGTCAAAATAAGGGCTGTGGCTTCCGTTAAAATCCAGAATACGCCGATCTGCGCCTGTAAGGGTCGCAAATTTCCGTTATAAAACCAGAATGGAAATCAGGGGCATCACCCCGCAGATATTGGGCTGCAACTTACCGTAGAAGAAGCCCCATCCACAGCAGCGCGAGCTTCGGAAAGCACGGGATCTATCCTTAGGCCAATCGCCAAGCTAACCGTCTAAGATAGGCTCATTCTTAAAGCATGCAAATCGAGCGCGAGCTCATTCAAGCGGCCTTGGATCAGAATAGCGTTCGAATAGGACGATGGAATGCTCCCATACCCATAATGGATTCCCGCGAGTCCACCGGCAATAGCCCCTATCGTATCCGAGTCTCCGCCTAAATTGGCCGCTTGCTGAACGACATCGCCGAAATCCGTTGAATGAAGCAGAATGTGAAGCACCCACCGGAAGGTATGAACCACATAACCGCTCGGTGCGCAATCCGGCCGCTCTTCTATTTGATTCTCATAGAAGGTTCCGGCAACCTCGCCGCGAATCGAGCTTCTCATGTCTTCGCCCAGAAGAAGCCGACGGGCGATCCGGTTATAGATGACGCAAGCTTCGCTGCACCGCTCGTCATAGTGGGTCATCTTCGACTGCATTCTTGAGAAGCGTTCCAGCTCCGATAAGTCCGCGTAAGCTAACGCCACGGGGAGACATCTCATGAGCGAACCATTCCCCGCGCTCTGCCCCAGGTCTAGATCCGCAAGGAATGCCGCTTCGAACCAGTCTCCCTCGTAGATTCCCAGAACGTGACGGATAATGTTGCCGATATCCTTCGGTTTGGAACGGTACCACTCCAGGAAACGGCGTCCGATCGGCTCCTTGGGATCCGCCGGGTTCTCCAGAATTCCCTCCGCCACGCATAACGTCATCATCGTGTCATCGGTGACTTCCCCGGGCTCCAACTGCCACACCCCGCCGCCGATGATTTCTTTTAGATATCCATACTGGTAACGAATCTCTAGGGCAGACATGAATTCCGTCGTGCCTCCCAAGGCATCCCCGACGGCAACGCCGTACAACCCGCCCTTGATCCGATCGTACAAACGATCATCCGTCACATGAACCCCTCATTTCAGGAAAAACTGCGCCGCCGTCGCCGTTGTCGCCTCGGCGACCTCCTCTGCGGATCTCCCGAGACTGCGAGCAATGGCTTGAACGATATGCGGCAAGAAGGCGGGCTCGTTCCTTCCGTCCGCCGGCTTGGTCTTCAAGTCCCGCGGAGTGAGGAACGGTGCGTCCGTCTCGATCATTAGACGATTCAGCGGAATCATCTTGATCAGATCCTTCAGATGACGGCCTCTTCGCTCATCGCAGATCCAGCCGGTGATCCCGATATAGAGTCCCATATCCAAGTATGCCTTGAGCTCGGCATAGGTTCCCGTAAAGCAATGCACGACGGCTTTGGGGGCTCCGTGCTCCCGAAGGATCGAGACAAAGTCCGGGAAAGCGTCCCGTTCGTGCAGGAAGAGCGGCATATCCAGCTCGAGCGCCAACCGGATCTGTTCCCCGAACCACTTGCGCTGCGCGTCCCGCGGGGAGAAGTCCCGGTTATAGTCAAGCCCGCACTCCCCGATGGCGACGACCTGCGGCTGAACCGCCAGCTCCCGGAGCTTCGTCATCGTATCCGGGTTGCAGCTCTTGGCGTCATGCGGATGGACTCCCGCCGTCGAGTACAGCTTCCCCGGATAACGCTCCGCATAACGGGCCGCTTCCTGGCTGCTTCTTAAGCTGGTGCCCGTAATAATGAGAGGCGATACGTTGGCGGCTGCCGCCCTCTCGACGACTTGCTCGCGATCCGGATGGAACGAGCGATGCATCAGGTTGACTCCGATGTCTATGGTTTGACTGTTCATTCACTAACTCTCCTCATTCTGTTTGTCCCATACCGAACAGCAGGCGGACGGCACGCTGTCCGCAAGCCACACTTCATTGCCTGCGTAATAGAACGCGACTCCCGACTTTTTGGCGCCCGCCGTATCCACCTTGAGGATGACTAGTTCCCCTCTTCGGCTTCCCGCCAAGGTCGCAAAATGCGTTCCCTCCGACAAATGTACGTACTGCCTGTTCATCGGGCGCAGCCCATCCGCCAGAATCGACGGCAGGGCCTTCTTGTTCGTACCATGATAGAGGATGGTCGGGGGCTCGCCCGGAGAATAATGAATTCTATCATGGCTATGTCCGTATCTGGCTCGGATTCGCCCGTTCTCGATAACGAATCGTTGCTTATCCGAGTTCCGCACCGCTTGCCCGATATCTTCTTCCCGAACCCATTGCCACTTGGGCTGGGTTCGGATGGCCTCCAACAAAGCGCCGACCGGACACGAGCCGTCCTCCGGATCCAGGGCAACTCCGAACTCCTCCGGAGCATGCCTCAGGATCTTGGTCATCAGCTTGCTTAAGCTTATTTCCGATTGTTGATCTAACATGGCATTGCCTGCCTCTCTTACGACCTCAACTGCTCCAGAATCTGAGGGTCCTTGATCTTCGTGTCCTGAGCCAGCATCACGATCTTGGACAGGATCTCCGCCGTCTTAGGGTCCTCGTCCATGAACGGGAGGAACAGCCGGCCGCGATGCTGGGAGTGCACCGCCAGGATAAACAGGGAGCCGGTCGCCATCTTCTGCACGCTCCCGCTTCCGAGGTGTACGCCATACTCGCCAAGCGAACCCGAGATTCTGGCAAAATTCCCTTCCAGCCTTACGTTCGCGATCTTCAGCAGACGCAGCGACTCCGTTACGATCGCCTTGCGCAGCTCGATCGTCGTCAAGCTTGCTTCCGGGTCGACCCCGCCGACGTGCGCCGTGCTGACGACCAGGTCGACATCCCGCATCGCTTCCGAGAAAACAAGGGCGGGTACGCGGCTCAATTCCACCGGTTCATAGGTTCTGCGGTCGAGGAACGTCACGGCCTCCAGCGTCGGCGCTTCGACCTCCGACGGCGAGAACCAATCGGCGCGGGCGTACAGCTGAACGATGATATTCTCCTTGTGGTACACCTTCTGCAGTCCCTCTTCGTAGCTGACCGTCCACTGCCTGCTCTTCAGCAAGGCAGCCGCCCGCTTCGGCTGAACCTGGTGGCCCGCGTAGCGGCCCGAGCTTGCCCCGCTCTCCCGCTCGTCGGCGTTAAGCAGGTACAGCTCCCGGAACACTTGCTTGAACGGCTGCTTGATCCGCTTGTCGAACAGATGCTTCTGATAGAGGCTCCACTCTCCGCTTCGGTAGAGGTGCAGAGGGTGAGCAATGACAAGAAGTTCATCGGCGGCAATCTCCTCGATAGCCCCAGAAGCATCCGAGGAGATTCCCGGCACGCCGACTAGCCGTCCGTTCTCATAGAATCCAAGCCTATCGCCGCACTGGAAGACGAGCTTATGAAGGATCGGCGCCAGAACCGGGTTGCCCGCCAGGTTGGCAAGCTCCTTGCCGGTGAAGCCGTCCCCCGCTTCCATGCTCCGCTCGAACTCGACTCTCGCTCTTCTGTACTGCTCCCTTAGACCGCCGATCGTCTCCTTCAAGGTGACGATGTAAGGGTGCTTGCTCGCCTTGGACGGAAGAGATTTAATCGGCTTCCCGTCGCGGGAAATCTCAAGCTCGGCGCGCCCGTTCTCATCGATGGCGATTCTGGCTTCCATATCCTCGACCGCCTCCGGTTCGAGCATGGGCCGAATCTCTTCGATTTTCCTCGCTTCCATCTCCCACTTGAGACGGACGATGTCCGAGTATCCGGCATTCCGGGCCAGATTCTCCAGAGCGACGGCCGCCGCCTTCGACTCGTTGGCGCTTCGCATCGAGCCGAAGCTCTTGCTCTCCTTCAGGAACTGCTGGATGAACTCATACCTCTCCAGAACGTCCCGACCGCGGTCGCTGCCGATCGGAATCAGGCTGTAGCTCAGCAAGTGATCCCGATTGCGCTTGGCCTGGATGGTCGCCTTCATCTCTGTCGGATCGAGCCGGCCCAGAACGGCGTCCGCGAACAGCTGGGATCGGCGGTGATTGGCTCCCGCGGAGATGTACTTGGCGCATTGATAGAGCACGTTGAATCTCTTCTCGCCTAATTCCTCGTAGGCCTCTTTAAACCATGCGATGTCGAAGGCGCCGTCGTTCAGATCCGCGGGAGAGATCGGCGAATAATGGGCGACGATCGTTTCCTTCTCCGCGGAGAAGTGTTCGTTAACGTGCGCATGGAAGTACCACGCGGCGCTTCGCAGTCCCTTCCAGCCCAGATACTCGGACACGAGCTCGAGCCATTGAGGAGCGTACATCGCCGCCTCCAGCAGCCGTTTCTCGGAGATTTTCTTCCCCTTCAGCGCATCCTTAAGGCGCTGAACGTTGTCTCCCTCAGCGGGATGGCACACGCGAAGCAGATGGCTGAGCGCTTCCTTCTTCGTATGACCGCTGTAGATATAGCCGCGTACGAACGCTTCCTTGTCGAGGGCGGTCAGGATCGCCGAGAAGGTATCCAGCCCTTCGAAATAGTCGATGCCCATCGCGAGCTCCGAGACGTCCGTCGGCAGGTCGCCGCGATTCAACTCAAGCTCCAGGATGACCTTAAGAACCTTCTCCTTGAACCTTCTAATCGTCGGATGCTTCTGCTCGAAGTTTCCCTTCTGCCAGGTCATTGTTCTCATATGGTTCTGGCTGCGATGCTCCCGGGCCAACAGCTCTTGGTACAGTTCTTCATCGTCGATGATATCTAGATCCCTTGCTCGCACGAACTTCTCCAAGTCCAGATGATAATCTCCATTGGCCGTAAGTTTGTCCTTGGTAAGCCTTAGAGAGAAGTATTCGGCGAAGGTTCGATCGTCATAGATGGCATCCTCTGCCCACGATTGCCAAGGCTCGGACAACCGTTCCCATGCGATGGCGCCGGCAACCAGCTTCTTCTCTCTTAAGAAGTGAAGGATTCGATTCCATAGGGCGCTTGCCAATGAGAATCGTGCCGCCTTGTCGCTGTCCTGATAGAAAGCCAAGACCAGAGAGCGAACCTGATCCCGGTACGGCATGCGATGACTCTCTTCATAGAAAGCTTCCATCGTTGCCGCCGGATAGATCTCCCCGTAGAATTCCTTCCCCCAATCTCCCAGCTCCTCGTGCCAACTGCCGTCCCATCCGATGCGCTTGCCCCCGAGATATCGGTAATCCGATTCGGCGGCGAAGTAGAAGGCAAGCTGGGAAAGCTCCCCAACCGTCAAGCCGCTCTTCCGCAAGTAGGCTTCCCATGCATCCGACAGCGGGAACTGTTCCAGATGGGTCTGGCCCGGATCCAACCGATGGTATCCGTTCAGCCGCTCCAGATGGGCTCCAAGCAGATAGCTTTCCCTCTGGCCTCCATAACGATCGACGGTATACTCGTACTCCCTATGCTCATGGATCAAGTCCGACAAGCCTTGAAGGAACGTTTGAATTCTCTCGATCGGCATCTGGAAAAAGCCGCGCGCCGTCTCGTCCGAAACTTCGGAGAGAGGAGGGAGTCGGTTGCCCTGGTTAGGGTCGTATAAGCCGCCGAACCCGTTTAGCAGTCCCTTCTGCTCCATCGTCCGCAGCCGTTCGACCAACGGACGCTCTTTGTCCGTCGGCTCTTGGATCATCGAAGCCAAGCTTCTGACCCGTCCGAACAAGGAGGCCTGCTCCTTGTCTTCCTTCAAGACGCAGAGCATCTCCAGCGCTCCTAGACGCGGCAGTTCCATCTGGTTTGCCAGCAGCGCCTTAATCGAACGCTCCACTTGCTCGGGAGGCTGCTTCAGCAGCACCTTCATCGCGCTCTGGCGAAGCGAGCCTGTCTTCAGCTTCAGCAGATCCTGTACCCGTTCGAGCTCCTCCGCCGTTAAGTCGAACTCCGCAATTCGATGCAAGGCGTTCTCCCGAATGGTCAGGCTCTTATCGGACAGAGACTCCAGAAGGAACCGCCTCTGCTCCTCCTTCGATGCATCCCGGACGAATTTGCGAAGCAGCATGCCGCGGACTTCCGCGCCGATTCGATCCTTAAGGCCGATCATCTGACTGATCAGATCCGGATTTAAATCATACGCCGCCAGATAAAGCATCCGGTTCGCGATGTCGTCGGCGGAGACGGAATAGGTCATCCAATCGAAGACCCTCGACTTTCCCGTCACTTCCGGTTTCGGCATCCCGTCCAACATTTTTCTAAACAGCTCGAAATGACGCAGGCGCTCCGCTTTATTTTCCAACAGGGTTATCCGATCGACGATCGGCTTGCTAGTCTCCGGATCCTCATTCGGGTCGTACCACTGCTGGTCCGCGTAACGGTTGCCATAATTCGAGAGGACAAGAGACTGAAGCTCCAGATCCGTATGGGCGGCTTCCAGATAAGGAATGGCGAGCGCGAAACGAAGCTTGTCGTTCTGGCTTCTCGCGAGGAAATATTGTGCGACGATCTGCTGATACATGGAGCCGTGTTCCCGAATCTGCCGGAAGAGATCGGGAAGCTGTTCCTCTTCCCTTACGGCGGTACCCCACAAGGCGAAGTAGAGCTTATGGACATCGGTGCTGCCCGCCCACTCTTGGCACAGCCGCTCATCGTTCAAGCATGCCTGAGCGTACTCGACGCATTGCTTGACCACTCTCGTATTCGCCGCTTCCAGCGCAAGGCCCGTCCATACGTCCAGCGCGCGAACGACGGAGCTGTACCGAATGAGTTCCTGCTCGATAATGACTTGAAGCAGATACCGGAAAGCTTCGATCGTACCGTCATCCATCGACTCCAAGATGCTCTGTCGAAGCCCTTCCTGCAATCGCGCCGCGATCAACATCTGGCCGAGCAACTGATGAGCCTCCGAATGATGGCTGTGAACGATGCCTCTTATCATTGCCCGATTCAGGAGAGCCGTGTTGTTCTCGCCGAAGCAGATCTCCTGAAGAGCCTCATAGACTTCGCGATTATCCCGATCCAGCTCGTAAGCCAGAACGTAGGCGATGATCCCGTGATCGGCCTGATCCTGCCTCGTCAGATACTCCATCAGCGAGAAGCCCAAGCGGGACAAATCATAGAGAGCGAATAGATGATAGACCGCGCGTTCCACATGAACCCGCACATTCTTCGTTCGGAACGGCTTGCGCATATACCCGGTGCTGTAGGGATACTCGGTCAGGCGCTCGGTGACGTACCGGTAAACGTCTACCAGATAGTCGTCGCAATGCTGCTTAAGAACGGCAATTAGAGGCTCGAAGTAGGAATCTCCGTTGCCTTCCTCCTGATGCCTATCCAATATCTTGGCGATATCTGCAATTCGAGGTTCGCGGTAAAAAGCATTCTGGCGAAGATGCCCCGCGATCAGAGATTCCAGCTTCTTCGTCCGCTCGCTTGCTTGATGGCCGTCCATATCGATTCCCTCCATTACCAAAGCCAAAGCCGAGTTCTCCCGGCCAGCATCGTGAATTTGATGAATGCCGCTTCGTCCCCGTCCTGAAGCTCCAGCTTGGAGCTTAATTCCGGCACTTCCTCCTCGCGGATGAATACCCGGTAGAGCCCGTCCTCAAAGGCGCTCCATGCCGCTCGAACCGCCTCTTCCTCGTTCGCCTGCCGGTCGTCAACCCGCGAGCCGAAGCCGATCTTGCCTTCCTCTCCCCGCCCTGTCAGTTCTTCTTCGGGCATAAAGGAGAGAAGCTGCGAGCCCTCTGCACGATCATTGAACTCTCGTACCTGACGGATGACGATATCCGCTATCAAGTCTCGCAGAGTGTCCGGAGCGGAGGCGAGCGCATATTCTTTTCTCGTAAGAATCGGCTTTCTCTTGCCGACGCTTTTGACCGTGAAGTAGATTCTCATGGCGGCTCCTTCCTTGGCCGTGCATATGGGTACTATTCCAAACGCATTTACACATGTTTCCATAATAACATAGGCGGCGCCCGTGTAGGCACCGCCTTGAAACTGCTATCTTAACTTGGAGGCATGACCGAAGCCTAGCGCGCAGGTGAACGGGTGAACGACATTATTCGCATTACTATCCGTGGTGAGGGGCATGACAGGCTTGATGTCCGGGGTCGAGACGCTTGCCAGCAGGTATGACGTGCTGAAGCAAGCGAGCGACCAGCGTTCGTCCGGATCTCTCCATTCTTCGGCCCAGGCATTCCCGGCCGCGGGGGGTACCGTCACGATCTTGCGAAGCGCGGCGAGCGCGGGAAACAATTGGGACGGGCGGACATTTCCTATGGTATAGCCGGAATGGTACATGCGCAGACGCCGTTTGTCTCTGCCGGAATTCAACCATGCGATCAATTTCTTCTCGAGCGTCTCTCTCTTTATCGCTGTCAGCGCTTCGTTAAGAGAGAAGTCGAGGTCCCATATCTCGCTCCAAAGTTCGGCAAACTCTCTGCCAGATGAAGCGTTGGGGATGCCGAAGAATGCAGATGGAAATCTTCCGGCATCCTTGATCTTGACGTTGTCGATAACCCGCAATGCGCCGCTGACGCCGCTGCTGAACCCGGCAACCGTCACCTTCCGGATCTTCGGTCTCGGCTGGTTGACCGAACTCATAGCGGTTGGTCCGGGCATCTCGGGCATTCCGTCCTCGGGAGCGGAAGCCCCCTGCCAGCGCCTAAAGTCGGAGCCGTCCTTGTAACCGAAGCCATGGAGGAACTGCGAGATTTCCAGCAACAACCGGTGCAGCCCCTCTTGGGAGTTGAACGGCTGCCACATCAGCTCCGCAGCTTTCGGGTTATCCGGCACGGCCGGGAAGATCGGCATGACAACGACTGCGGGCTTGCCGGAAGCAATGGACTGCTGCACCAGCACCCCGCTGCCGAACAGGTAGCGGTAAGCGAGATTAAGATAGGGCTGAGACATGGTATCCTTCGGAGAGACGACATAGGGATAGTTGGACCGGAAAGGGTAGGCCGAGCGCGGATAGCCCTCGGCCGCCGTGCTGGGACTGAAGAAGACGATATAATCCAGCCCCTCTTCCGGAATCCTCTCCTTGAGCGAGGGCGCCCAGACCGCGATCAGGAAACGGGGTTCGTCAAGGCGCTTGCCGGTTACGCCGCCGTACTCCAGCCATAAGAATCCGCCGTGATCCTCCGGAATAATAGGTTGCGAATCCTTCGTATGAAGCCGGCCCCAGCCCTCTTTTGACGCCTCGGATAGGATGGTTCCCGCGATTCTGCCCGCCGATGAGTCTTCCAGCATTCGCACTACCGTATCCGTACGAAGCATCGAACCTAGGACAGCATAACGCTTGGGACTGCCTTGTTCCTGCAAGGAGAACGCTCCGGGCTTGTCGCCGCTGGTTTTCTCTCCCCAGGGAGGAGGGGTGACCGGCGCTTGCCGAACCCTCCCCAAGGTAATTTTCAATTCATAGCCGGCCTGCTTCTTAACGAGCTCGCAGCCGCGATTATCCCAATAGTAAGGTTCGGTACCGAGCAGGACCGTCACTCGCTGGGAAGCATAGTCGGGATGCTCGACCGTAACGGTCAATCTCTTCGTCTCGGAGGACGGCGTCAAGCCGAAGGGCTCGGAGATCGTCGTCGCATGGGACAGAATCTCGGAAGGGGTCTCCAGCTGGATGGAGACGGAAGCATCGCTTGGAAGCGGCTGATCCAGGACGTCCACCATCCGGATGACTATCGGAATTCCCACGGCTGTTTCCCTCCATTATCCCTTTAGAGTTGCCTGCCCGTCTTGGGATCGTAGGCCACCTCGACCGGGACGACTTGGTCGGTCGGCAGCACTTCGATCCATTGGTCGAAGACGGCGAAATTCTTATCCTTATTGTTCGGATCCTTGTCGGGATCGTTCGGGTCGAAGCGGAATCCCCCTTGCAACGGATAGAACCCATGCTCATAGACCTTCTGCACGGGAGTCGTCGTTACTTTATCGTCGGGATTCGTCTCCGTCTCCGGATACGTCTTGCGCTGGGTGGATTCCTTATTCTTCTCCGCTACGTCCTTGCATAAGGAATCGATGGCATTCCGAATGGTGACCGTCTCCGCCGGATCCATCCCCAGCTTAACCCGAATCGAATCCAGTTCCTCATCGGAAGCGGTGTAATGGTCATCCAGTCCTTCCGATCCTTCTACGTTCACGGACTGCAGCCATTGAAGCGCCGCTTGCTCTTTGCCGGGACGAATCGGGATCACCGCTTTGACCCAAGGCGCATTAAGAAAAGCATTCCGCAGATTGTCCCCGTCAAGCTGCAGCAGCCAGCCAAGCGAGCTGCCCATCGGAGCCGGCGCCGTCTTCTCGGTGATCCAATAATTGTCCGGCCTGTGGTCGCCGCGGGACCAGGAGATGATCTGATTGTTCAATCTGGTCCGCAGCGTAAATAAGCTCGGCTGTTCGATTCTCGGCTTCCACCATTCCGGCGCGACGAAATACAGCATTTTATCGATATCGAAAATAGAGTTGATCAGCTCGGAGAGGACGTGGCGGCTTCGGTCGTCGGCATGGCCGTATTGAAAATCCGACATCAAGGAACGAAGCAGATTCCGGTAAACGATGATGCGTTCTTCCTCGCGCAAATCCTCGAAGCTGCGTTTGGAGAGGCCGCGCACGATCTCCAATCGTTCCTTGGAATCCTTGAGCAGCGCTTCCTTGGTCTTGCGCAGATTCTCTTCGGTCGCGGCTGCGGCCGCCGTATTCTTCTGTTGGTTCAAGAGGTCGATATTGGCTTTGGTCGCGTTGCTGGCGGTATAAGTCAGTACGACATTAACGACGAAGCTGATCTGCTTATCCCATTCGATTCCGCCGTCGCCCGCTATCACTCCGAGCTGGAGTTCCCCTTTCTCCGCGAATCGGACCCCGAACGCCCAGATGCCGGTGAAGTCCGTTCCCGCTCCCGAGACCTGATAAGCCGGGATGATCGTCCCTTCGGGCTCCCTTCGGAGCTCCAACCCTTCCGGCGCGAATGGCAGATCGAGAGGCGTCAGCATCACGAAGCCGCGCTTCCGGGACTCCCCGAAGTTCCATGATGCATTCACTTTCAGAGAGACAAGCTGGTCCTCGGGATAAGGGATCCGCGTGTGGTCCGGAACCGAGACCAGTTCGGCCGGCTGGGCGATATGAATCAGGTTGGCCAGGCCAAGCTGCTCGCCGGGGTCGTCCACGAACGTCTCCCAGCAGAGGTAAGTGCCGACGTCTTGAACTTGTACGCCTATCTGCCTCATTTTCCTCCGCAGCTCATAGTTGATCAGGTTCTTAGACGTGTTCGATAATAGGTACCGCTTGCTTGAAGTGTCCGTCACTTCCGTTACCGTCCGGAAAGTAGACTTGTAATTCTGGCGGATCTCCGTCGAGAGCTTCTGCGTTTGCTGCCTCATCTTCTTGTGCGTGTCTTCTCTCGCCACTTGCTGGGTTTGATCCATGTTCAGGCTTCCCGTGGCGGTGACGCTTCCGGTCCCCCAGGATTGCTTCGCGGTGGTCGTAATTCCCAGCTTCATGTCGTTCTTGTTGTCTTGCTTGACCGCTTCGCTGATATCGTCTTGATCGGTCGAGCTGCTCTCCGTTTTCTGGTCCGTCTCAAGGGAGGTCTCGACGATCTTCTCCGTGGTGATCTTGCGCGAGCTTGTCTCGATCAGCTCGACGGAGGCTCCCGGACTGAGCCAAACATGGCTGGTAGGCGTGCCGAGGAAAGTATCCAATTCGAAGAAATATTGACGGAACAAATGAACGATGCCTAGAGGCGATAAAGAAACATCCTTCACATCCTTATTCGGATCGAAGGTCAGATAAGGATCCTCGTAACTCGAATTCGTTGTTGCCAACGCGTCTTTGAACGCTTGCTCCACGTCTTTGTCCGAATTAACGTAAAATATTTTTCTCAGCTCATCCGACCGTTTGTTCTCGATTAAGGCTTGAATGACTCCCGCATATTGCGCATCGGTCTCGATAAGCTTCCGAATCTCGCTCTGAATTTGGCTTCCGTATGCAAGCTGCCGTTGCCGGAACGATTCATCGGATTCTCCGGCAGTTGGCTCTAATTGATGTACCTTCCTGCCGCGTTCTATCGATAGATCTCTGTAGTAGGGCAGCACGACGTCGTTCAGAAGTTTCTTCAACGCATCGTAACCGATGAGATGATCCCAATCTCCAATGTCGTCTACCGGCTTGCCGTAGGATGACAGAGCTTCTCCTATCTTCTCAAGAAGAATCGACTGATCCTGCTGCACCACGCGAGGTCTGCTGAACGACGCCGGCCCCAAGACGACGTCTTCGATGAAGAAATCGGCATTAAAGTCGATTCGCTCCCTGAGCTCGAAGTAAGGAGCCAGCCGCGACAGGAGAGCAAAGCTCTCTTGTTCATACGCGTCCTTCATTCGATTGGCCTGCCTCTTCGACTTCCATCCGATCAGAGACTGGTACACGCCGTAAAGCTCGCTGTCATAAGGAAGAATGGAAGTATAGCTCGTTAGATCCGAGATCCGCTTTGCATTCGTCATTCGAAGCCCTCCTTCATCTCATACAAGCATTGCTTGACCAGAGAATAACAGAGGAGCCGCGGGAAGTCTGTCAGTTCGTGCGGAACGACACCTTCGTCCCGATTCCGACCGCACTGTCGATCGTGATGGATTGGCCGTAGAGCAGCTTCAAGCGCTGGTTGATGTTCCATAACCCGAAGCCCTGCTTCTGCGATCCTGATTCCATGATCTCCAACCGTTTGGATTCGGCAATCCCGCAACCGTTATCCTCAACGCTGATGCTGACCGAATCGTCGGCTTGCTGACGAATGGACACTTTGACGGTGCCTCCTTGCACGTTGCGCGTCACGCCGTGCCGGATAGCGTTCTCGACAAGCGGCTGCAGGATCATCGGGGGGATCGGAAGCCGAGGATCGGCGTTCACGTCGAACTCCACCCTCAGCCTTTGTCCGTAACGCACCTTCTCTATATTCACATAGGCTTGTACCAGATCTAGCTCGTGCTGCAAGGGAGTCAGAGTATCCAACGTTTGAAAGTTAAAGCTTCCTCTCAAGTATCGCGAGAATTCCAACGTCAAATCCTGCGCTTTCTGCGGTTCGTCGATGCAGAGGGAGGCGATGGAGTTCAAGGCATTGTGGAGAAAATGCGGCTTGATCTGCGAACGCAGAAGGGCGATCTCCGCGGCATGGGCATCCGCTTGCAGCTGCCGGTTCCTCCGGAGCATGTTCGATATCGATTCGTTCAGGGAGATGAATAGAGAGAGGACGACGAGGGATAGGACGTAATGAAGAAGCTGCACTTGGAATACCGGCGGAGAGAAACCTCGGAGGATGATGTTGAAGAGAACCCCGACAAGGCTGTAGAAGGAAGCGAGGGAAAGCGCGATGAGCAGCTTCCTGCCGCGTTCGGACCGGGCGAACGCCTGTTGATAATACAGAATCGCAGGCATGCAGACAGCCAGCACGATGACGGTCAACAACAAACCTAAGTCCATTCCGAAGGATAGGCGGTACAGGGCGATCGCGGCCGCCAGGATAAGTCCTGTTCTTCTGCCGCCGTACAGCGTCCCTAGCAGCAGAGGAATGGCCCGGATATCCAGACGAAAATCGGAGTCCGCATAAGCGGGAATAGACATGCAGATCAAGAGGGAGAGCCCGAACAGGACAGTGAGGACAAGCCTGATGAGACGCTCCTTCTCAGCCTTCTCGATAAGAATCAATTGAATCGAGAACACCGGAAAGGCGATAAAGGATATCTGCAGCAGAAAGTCCTTGATTACGGCTAGGCTCATCTAATCACCCGCATGGAGAATCTCACTTGCTATCTCCAAGTATAGTTCAAAAGAAGGAAAAAAGAATCCTGCGAAATAGGCAGATGGCTGAATGTGTCGAAATCTCTCGGATTAGGCTTGGGATATTCTACCATATCCTATATAATTGATAGAGCACACGTCTGGAGGGGAAAAGGATGTCGCATAGCAAACCATTGGGCCATGATGATGTAAGCGGCTTCGAGTTCGCCAGAGAGATGTTGGACGGGAATCCGACGGCGGCCGTTAATATCGAGAGGATCCAGCATCATCCCGACAAAGGATTCATCATCTTCGAATACCTGAAGTGCGAACAACGGGATGACGTGAATCCTCATACCAGTCATCCGAGTAAATATTGGGATAAGAACAAGAGCAAGTTTCTCTCGCTCTGGAGAATCGCAAGAGCTCTGAATGCCACCTTATATCTTGTCAATTACGCGGATGCAGGCACTAGAGACAGCGATATGATTCTCGTCATCGAAGTTCTTGATATGGACGAGAACGGAATTACTAGAGAATCTGTAACCCAACATACCCGGGGCAGCTTTCAGCAGTTCTTCCGCGCTCTGAATACGGAGTGCCTGGGCGAAATCCCTTGTCCTCTATGCGGCTCGCCTATGGTAAAAAGAAAAGGTCCCAAGAAAGAATTCTATGGATGCAAACAATTCCCAACAACGGGATGTACGGGCAAAATCTTTATCTAACCATCCATAACCCGCCAACGGCACAAAGGCCGAAGGCGGGTTCTTGCATGGATCAAGATCAATCTATCTAGTCTTTGTACGGGTCGAACTCGTCCGCCCCGGCCATGCATACCCCGATCGGCCTCAAGACGTGCAGCACCTCGATCGTATTCGCATGCGCGTCCAGCACGTCCTGAAGCTGGCGATAGACGAACGGGCTCTCGTCTGTTCCCGCGCCGCGCAGTTCGACTCCGAAGTCGCGGACCGCACGGTTCATTTGCTCCGCGGAGATTTGCCCGCCGGAGCGAGAGCGAGTCTTCCAGTTCATCTTGCCCGCCGCTTGCGTGCGGCTCATGATCCGTCCCGCTCCGTGCACGGTGCTGTAGAAGGAATCTCGATTCTCCGACGTATCCTTTCCGCGTACGATGACCGAGATATCCCCCATGCTTCCCCCGATGAAGCCAAGCTGGCCCGGCGACGACGGCGTCGCCCCCTTGCGGATGACCATGGTATCCCTGCCGTTGTGATTCTCCCGCCACGCGAAGTTGTGATGGTTATGGATCTCCATGTCCGCCGCGGCCCCGACAATGGAGAGCACCTGCGAGATCACGTAATCCCGGCCGGCGTACGCGTAACGTCCGGCAAGCTTCATCGCGCGGAAGTACATGTCGCCAAGCTCGCTGTCCAGGTCCAGCAGCACGGGCGGTTGATCCATCTTCTCGCCCGGCGCATTCGCAAGGAACTCCCGCCCGGCGGCCAGATTCAGGAAGCCGCTGGCGGTCTTGTGACCGAAGCCTCGGCTCCCGAAATGATTGCCGATCCACAGCCGGCCCGTTCCTATCTCTTCGAACAGATCCACGAAGTGATTGCCGCTGCCGACCGTGCCGAGCTGATCCCGAGCCAGTGCCTTAAGCTTGTCGTGCTCCCGCTTGCCGACATCGGCGTATACGCTCCAGTCCGGATCGTCGAACAGCTCATGATCCACCTTCTCGCTGTTGACGCGGCCGACGCCGAAAGAAACCTTGCGGGCGATCTGGTCCATGACGACGGACAATCTCGGCTTGATATCCGCGGCGAGCAGATTCGTCCGGACCGCCTTATTGCCGCACGCAATGTCGTAGCCGACTCCAGAAGGGGAGATCTGCCCGTCGTAAGCGACGACGCCGCCGATCGGCTGGCTGTAGCCCTTGTGGTGATCCGCCATGAGCAGCGCCTGCACCACGTTCCCGTGCTCCGCGCACGTCTTCGCTTGGGACAGCGCGCCCGGATCGGGTTCGCCCCAGACTCGCACTCCATCTATCGTTTGATAAGCCATTTTCTTAACCTACTTCCTTCCTCCATCAATTCCATACTTCACGCAGAGTCGATCGGAACATCGAGTCCAGACGTTCATCCGCCTTCCACTCGGACGCCCTGCTCTCCGCTGCGCTGCTCTCCAAATGTTGAATCCGCTCTTCCAAATAATCGTTGATTGGATTGAGCCTCGGTTCATAGTCCAATTCATCGCCGGCTTTCTTGCGGGCGAGGAGCTGCTGGACGACGCCCCATAACGGTCCTTCCTTCGGAAGGAGCCGTTCGACCAGAACGTCGAATTCCATCGGAGGCATCTCTCCGTAACGCTCGATCCATTCGCAAGCCAGGATTGGCCTGAGTACGTAGAAATACTTCTTGATTCGGACCCGCTCTCCCTGCAGGTAGTCCCTATAGTTGCCGCGAGCCATGTGCAGATAGTGATACATGCTCGACTTCGGAGAGAACGTTAGCGGCGAGATCTCTCGAAGCTGCTCCGCTATGCCGTATCTCTCGGCATACCGGATGGGCGAGATCAGCCACTCGAGCAGAGGCGGGTTCGATTTGCGGTATAGGTTGAGCGCTTTGCGCAGGTCCCATCCGCTGATATCCAGCCGGTCGCTAATGGGCCGCTCGATGACATCCCTTTTCTCGAATAGGGATAGATACCAGTCCGGCTTCCGGACATAGAGGAAGCGAACATCGTAATCGCTGTCCTTGGACGGAAATCCCCATGCCCGGCTTCCGGATTCGCATGCGTATAGGATACGGATCTGCTCTTGCCGCTCAAGAAGATCCAACTGTTCCATGATCGTCTCTCTAATGGCTTGCATATGTTATCACCTTTCCTATAAGTCGGATTCTATAGGAATAGCTTCGATTTGTTGAACCATCGAATCATAGCCCTTGGCCGTCTGAGCGATGTAGCTCAGCACGGTATCGCTCCAGCCGTAGATGTAGAACGTATGGCGGTCCTGCGGCGGAACCATGGCGCTGCGGTAAGGCGCGATATCGATGATGAACGCCTTGACGTTCGGGTTTACCTTGGTACGGTATTGAAGCAGAGCCTTATAGAACGGACTTCCGCTATTCTGCTGTTCATCCGTGATGATAACGATCTGATCGACCTTGCGGCGTTCGGCCAGAAGCTTGCGCACCGGCGCTCCGGTATCCGTGCCGCCGCGGGCATGGATGCGGTCCGCTTGCGACAGAATGCTGTCCCGGCGAGACGGCTTCGCATCCTCGACTTCGGTGTCGAACAGCCAGAACAGGGAGTTGCCCTGAGTCTTCTTATACAACGCCAGCGCGAATACCGAACCGATCTGGAGGTACTCGCCGTTCATCGATCCGGAGATGTCCAGGAAGATGGCCGTCCGGTCTTCGAGCTCGGGCAGATTGGCGAAGGTGTACTCGACCGCATCCCGCAGGGCATCCCGAAGCTGCGAATCCTGTACCTGACGGAAAGCCTTGGCGAACCGGAAAGGCAGAATCTTCGCCTTCTGCAGCGCCCTCTGGTCGGTCAGTCGGGCGACGACCTTCTCCATGTTGTACCGGTTGTCGAGCGTGCCGGACCGATCGAGAGTGTTGAGATGGCGCAGCAGCGCGAACGTCGGCATCTGGTCGATCAACGCTTCCCATACCGCCTTGGTCGGCTTGACCGCGCCGGTTACGACCTCGTGAGGCAGCTTGCCGGTCTCGATCCAATGCAGCTGTTCCGCCTCGGTAGCCGCACGCTTCAATTGCTCATAGGCCTCTACTTGAGGAAGAAGAGTCAGGTTGGCCTCCTGGCCGCGAAGGTAGCGGAATAGCGCTTGCTGCTTCAGGTCGGCGGGCTTCGGGTGAGCCGTCGCGATCGCATCGCCCAGGTTGTAGCCGCGGCCGCGGCCATTGTACTTGATGGCCCAGTACTCGGATACGCCGCTCAGGAATCGGTTCACCTGCCGCTTGACCGCCCGGCCGCCTTCCCCTCTGCCCATTCCTTGCAGGATGGTCAGGAAGTCGGTCAGGTCCGAAGGAATTCTCACGACCTGCAAGAAGACCTTGGCGAACAAGTCCGGACGATATGCCGACAGAATTGCTAGGCCGTATAAGGGCTGCAGCCTCATGTATCCTTCGTTTCTTGCGTAGACCAGAGCCTTGGCCATGAATTGCGGATTGCTCTGCGCCATCTCGCGATGCAGCCCATCCGCTTCCGCCAGCAGCTCTTGCTGATCGGCATAGAACGTATTGCCGAATGTATTGGTCACCAGCGTCTGCACGTACTGCTCTTCCGCGGAACGGGCAAAAGCCGGATAGCCGTCTCGGTTTGTCATGTTCGGCTTGATCGCCGAAAACAATTTCTTTGCGATGCTCATCTTTATAGCCTCCTTAATTGAACCGGCGAAGAAGAAGAGGGAAGGTTAATTGCAGGACTCGAACCTGCCATAAAGCCCATTCACTACCCTAAAGTGTCGGAGTAACCCTCCCCGGCGCTTCGCCGGCGACTTGTTAATCCCATTGAGGAAATGCGGCGGAAAGGTACATGCTGCTCTACCAACTGAGCTATCCCGCCTACCGGCGGGAGTTGGACTCGAACCAACGACAAGCCGATTAAAAGTCGAAGTAACCCTTCCATGCGCCTCAACGGTTATTGCCTTACCTCGTCTTCATGCTTCTATCTTCGCTCATCCTCGGCCCTCCGAACATGGCGGAAGTATGACGACGGAGAAATATTATCCATAAGCAAAGTGCGGCTTCTTCCTTTCGATCTAAAGTTTGGCAGGGTTGGCAGGGCTCGAACCTGCGACGACCCGATTAACAATCAGGCGCTCTACCGCTGAGCTACAACCCTATGGAATTGGAGGCGTGGACGGGGCTCGAACCCGCAGATCCGGACTTGAAAGGCCCGTGTGTTCATCCAGTTTCACCACCACGCCGTGGCGGATAGGCGCGGGTATTCCCCGCCATCTGTCAACCGCCGTCTGCGGCAGTCTTTGTGATTTGGCCCATCCATATAGCGGAGCTATCCCATTGCCGTTCAACACCTACAAGACTGCAGGAAATCAGCGACTCGGCAGCGATCAAGCTCCATAAGAAAAAGACTACCGTTTGCCTCCGAGTCCTTCTCCACGGCTATTCCAGCCATAGAAAAAGACCGCTCGGCATCAAGCAGTCTTTACATCAACGCTTATGTAGACGACCTCTAACGGAGTCAGGCTGTGGAGAACAACAACCGACGAACCGGGACGGGTCTGCGCCTGTAAAGAATGCCTTTATAAGATTGGAGGAGGAAGTCATGCGTTTCGTTGCTCTCTTGCTCATTAATAAACGGCTGCTCTAAGTACTCCGGATTAAACGTCCATTCGAGTCGATTCATCTCGCGCATGCTGCCGCACTCCTTTCTCTTCAAAGTTAATTGGATTCACGGAACCCTCCGTGATGTGGATCCGCGCCTTGCGGCCTCGGCTTCACAACTTGATTATCGACGAAACGGAGAGCCGCGAACAGGGCGAAAGTATGGCGACGGTTAAAAATTTTCCATTTCCCCCAGCAATCCCGATTGTTAAAATGAAGAACATACCGATTCCGAACAGGCTGGAGGAGAAGCGAGTGGCTCGTGAAAGCTTCGATAAAGAGATTCAATTCCTTCGCATGCTGGCGTTAGCCGGAGGCGCGTACAGCAGGCAGCAGTTCGCCGACCGGCTCGGCATCTCCGTGCACACCTATGACAAGACGGTCCGGAACCTTAAGGAGATGCTCGGCACCCTGCAGCAGACCCTCCCGAACGAGCAAGGAGCCGAGCTGGCCGACGGCCTTCGCTACAATTACTACGAATCCGCCGATCCGCTGCTCCTCTTCTTGTATCGCGCCAAGTCGCTCAAGGAAACGGAGAGCATCCGGCTTACTCTGCTATTGACGGCGCTCCAGACGGATGTGCGGACCGCCAAGGAACTGCAGGACATCCTCTTCGAGCAGATGCCGGAGGATTACCCGCTTCCCGACGAGAAGACCGTGCGCGGGGACTTGAAGTACCTCGAGGAAGTCGGGGTGATCGTCCGCACGGACGAGAAGCGGCCTTATAAATACAAGGCTGCCAACGATCTCGTCAATACGCTGTCGGACGACGAACTCTTGGATCTGTTCGACTACGTCGATGTTCTAGCCAATACGCAGGTTCCTTCCGTACAAGGATATTTATTGCGCGACACTCTCAAGAAAGCTCTGCGCCGGCGAGGCATGGACCCGGAAGCGATGGAGACCCATCGATATAAGTATCATTACCACTCTCGCATTCTCGATGAAGCGCATCTATTTACCATTTTCAAGGCCGTTCAGCAGCGCAAGAAGCTGAGCTTCCTCTATCTCTCGCCGAAGAAGGGCAAGAACTACGCCTCCCAGAATACGAACCCTCTCTTCGAGCGGGAGACGGAGGGCCATATGCAGTCCGTTCTCCCCCTGCGGGTCGTGTACGATCATCAATACGGGCGTTGGTATTTGATCGGGCACAGCTCGCGGCTTGGCGTCATGAAATTCCGGATGGAAGGTTTGACTCAGATCGAAGAAGGCGAGGTCGTCCCGGAGGAGGACTTCTCCCGGAGATTGGGCCTTCTCGAGGAGCAGATGGGCACCAGTTGGGTGACGGATACGCTGCGTCCCGTAAAGGTTGCGGCGCGCTTCTTCAACCCCGATCGGTCCGGCGCCAACTTCGTTCGCGAACGGGTCGAAGCGCAAGGGCAGTGGGGGACCATTACGGAAGAATCCGAAGCGTCGTTCCTATACGAGATTACCGTCAACGGAATCTACGAGATCAAGCCTTGGCTGCGAAGCTTCGGGTCGAGCTGCGAGGTGCTGGAGCCGGCTTGGCTTCGGAAGGAGTTTATCGCGGAGTGGAAGGAGATTCAGAAGTATTATGAACCTGTTCGAGAAGATCTTTAACTTTCAGATCATCGCTCGCCTCGACGAAGCCGGCTCCTTCGCGCTCACCTCGCAGGAACGGACTTGGCTCAAGACGATGCTGGAGCACCCGGCGTCGAACGACGCTTTTGCCCCAGGGACTCTGAGTACGCTTCGACAGCTCCTGCAAGCCGAGGCTTCCACCGGGATTCGCGAGATCATCATGGAGAAGGCCAAGAGCCGCGAGCGGCAAGTCTATCATCCGCTGCTGCGCTCCCTCCGCCGGACGATCATGCTGAATCGGGGGATTCGACTCTCTTATCGAATCAAGGGCGGCGGGGTGAAAGCCGGCCAGTCCGGTCTGCCGTATAAGCTTGAATACAACATGGTCAAACGGGAATGGTACCTGCAATGGTATTGCACCCGCAACCGTTCGCTGATGTCCACCAAGCTGCAAAATATCTTGGACGCGGAGGAAACGGCGCTGCCCGAGGAACGAGTCGCCGAGCTTCGAGAGCGTCTGGAGCGTTTGCTTGACCAGCGTCGGGAGACGGCCGTCATTCAAGTCGTTCCATCCTACAACGCGGAATTATCCCGAATCTTGTATGCTTTCTCCTGCTTCGAGAAGTCGGTATCCTACGACGATGCATCCGATACCTACCGAATTCATGTCGCCTATCCGTCGGACGAGAGCGAGTTTCTCTTATCCAAGATTCGCTTCCTCGGCTTGCGCGTAAGAATCGAAGAGAACGCGCGGCTCCGGTCCCGAATGAACGAGTCCGCGGCCAAAGCTCTGTCGCGTTACGGGCTGCGGAGCATAAACGAATAAAAGGACGAAAGTCCGGGCAGCTCTGCCGCCGCTCGGACTTCCCTCCTTATTCCCCTCGTACCACCCGGAACCCTTGATCCGGCCCATAGCCGTTCGCCTCGAACTTGCCCCGGAAGGAAACCTCGTCGTTGCTGACATCTCCGATCCAGCCTCCGCCTTTGACCACCCGGAAGATGCCGCTCTCGCTGTCCGCGTCCTTATACCAGTCCCAGCACCATTCCCTGACGTTGCCCGACATGTCGTATAAGCCTAACTCGTTGGGGCTCTTGGTTCCGACCGCCTTCGTGCCGCCGCGGTTATTCTCGATTGCCGGCCAGCTCCAATCGCCCGACAAGAATTGATCTCCGGAATTCCTCCAGTACCAGGCGACCTCGTTCGCATCGTCGCTTCCGCTGTACGGGTAATTCTTGCTCAACGTGCCTCCGCTCGCGGCATATTCCCACTCCGCCTCCGTCGGCAAGCGATATCCGTTCGCTCCTTCGCGGATCGTTACGGTCCATTTCAGATTATCGTTATCGCTCTTGTTATTCGGGTCGGTCTTGTTGCGGTTCACGTCATAATAAGGTTCTAAGCCCTCTTTAAGGCTTCTTTCGTTGCAGTATTCGATAGCGTCGTACCAACTGACCATCTCTACCGGCTGATTGCCTCCCTTTATGACGGAGGGATTATTCCCCATGACATCGAGCCATTCCTTCTGGGTAACCTCGTATTTGCCGATATAAAAATTCGATAGAGTGACGCTTTTGCCGAAGAAATTGGAGGTTTTATTCGTAAAAGGGCCGCCTTCGACGAACACGAGATTGTCCGGTTGTTCGGGTTTTTTCTCCGCGGCCTCGGCTTTCGGGTTCGCGCGTTCTTGCGAGCAAGCGCTGAGAAGCGCCGTCATCGCGATAAGGATGAATATCGTAACCTTTCTCATAGGAGGTCTCCTTCCGGTTAATGAAAGGCAAGCCCGCCGGTTGGAAGACCGGCAGGCCCAATCAGAGTCAGGATGACAACCCTTGCCTTACCACACCGTTACGTTGGAGCTTCCGCTGCTTTGGTACCCCTCTGTCGCAAGCACCTGATAGGACCAGCTGCTGCCCAGATTCATGCCGACGTTCCTCCATGCATTCACATGGTTGCTGAAGGTGATCGAGACGTTGCTTCCCGTCGGTCTCTTCGACTGGCGAACGCTCCAATACTGGGTGAACGTCTGAGTGCCGTCGATCGAAGGGGCATTGTATCGCGTATTCGTATAGATATCATAAGTTCCCCCGTCGCTGTTCACGGAGCCTTTATACGTGCCGGTTGGACGATAAGTGCCCCAGCTGTCGACAACGTAATATTCGATGAGCGAGTTCCTTGTCCATCCATAGAGGGTCAGGTAGCCGTTGCCGGACGGAGCCCAGACGCCGGCATTGTAATTGATCGTCCGGGTCGGCGAACCGGTCGTCCAGCCCTTGCCGACGACGAAGTTCCCGGTATTGTACCAATTCACGCTGTAGTTGCCGCCGGAGCCGTTCACCGCATTGACCGTCCCGCCTCCGTCGGTCCAATTCTGCCAGTAATCCGTTGCCGCGCTCGACGTCGCCGCGAACAAGCTGGAGCTTACCAGGGCAGCAAGAACGATCGGAGCCATCTTCTTCTTGAACTTAAACATAATCTACCTCCTTAGTGTTGCGGCTGCTCTGCTGCATGCCGCTTCGTTCGTTTGCCTCTTCTTGCCGGACAAACCTCTTGCCGATTGCCGAGAAACAACCTCACCTCCTTTCAGTGAGATTATAATTTGTAAGCGCATTCACAACAACGAGACAAACTATAGGACAAACTCTGAATTTTTTACTTTTTCATCCAACTTGGTATTATTATTCGTCATAATGTATAATTATGCTAAATACAGCGATACGGAGGCTCTCTATGGAGAACAAGCTCATCGAGGAACTATCCTTAAACCACTGGCAGTCCTTATCCACTCTTCTTTACGATGGATGGGTTCTGCGCTTCGCCGACGGATACACCAAACGCGCCAACTCGATCAATCCCCTTCACCACTCTACCGAAGATTTGGATAAGAAAATCAGAGAGTGCGAGAAAATCTATACGGATAACCGCCTGCCGACCGTGTTCAAGATGACTCCCTTCAGCCTGCCTGCGAATCTGGATCAAGTATTAGAAGGGAAGGGGTTCTCTCGGGTGGATCCGACAAGCGTCCAGACTCTGGACTTAGAAAGCATAAGAGAGCCTGATCGAACTTCCGTCGAAATCGCGGAGATCGTCTCCGACCTCTGGTTGGATGCCTTCTGCCGGCTTAATAATGTGAAGGCCGCGAACAAGAACACCATGCAGCGCATGTTGTCCAACATCCGAACCAAGAAAGGCTTCGTCTCGTTCTATGAGGAAGATCGGGTTATCGCCTGCGGTCTAGGGGTTATCGAGAGAGGGTACATCGGGCTGTTTGATATCGTCACCGATTCCCTTTATCGGAATCGAGGGTTCGGGGAACAGATGATCTTGAATCTATTAAAGTGGGGAAAAGAAAACGGAGCGACGCGCAGCTATTTGGCGGTTGTAGCGAACAACGAGCCGGCGTTAAGGCTCTATGCCAAGCTCGGCTTCAAGGAGGTTTATCGGTATTGGTATCGAGTGAAGGGGGAGGCACTTTGACGATAATCAGGTTAGCCCGTTGTCCCAATGCTCCCGCTCCTTAACGATCGATTAACCGTATACTTCCTGCAGCTTCAACAGGTGCTTCTTGTGATTGGACAAGCCGATGCACCAATTATTCGGCTTAAACACGAGAGCGGAATCATCGGGGAACTCGATTTTTACGGATGTCTTCATAAACCCCTTCTTCAGCAAAATCTTTCTCACATCGTTAAGGGCGATGACGGCCATGTTCCCGGTCAGCCTGCCAGTCGTTTGATCCATCTGGCAGATGAGAACCCGTTTATTCGTTACGCAGACGATCATATGCCTGTTCGAAGAGAACGCTCCCCCTTGGAAAATCAAATACTTGGAAAAGGAAGCGAGCTTCATCACGTAAAAGTAATAGTAGTCGTTCTCGCCTGGCTCGGCTATCTGTTTGAAGTAGTCGTCAAAATACGAGTTGCGGTTAAACACGGACATGGAGTCGCACCTCATTATCGAAATTTGGTCATATAAACTGACATTACACTTAAAAGAAATGTCTGTAAATATTTAGCTTTGTCGAAAATTTGCTATTATATCGCGCAGAATGCTATTCTACAAGGAATAATCGGAAGCCCCCATATCATTCGAAAGCAGGAATCAACCATGAGCAGCATCAAGATCGTAACCGATTCGACGGTGGATTTGTCGGATGCCGAATTGAAGCAATACGGGATCGAGGTCGTCCCCTTAACCATCTGCATCGGCCATGAGCACTATATCGATCGAGTGGATATTACCCCTACCGAGTTCATCGAGAAAATGAAAGCATCCGATACGCTGCCGAAGACGTCCCAGCCGTCGGCGGGCGCATTCTTGGACATGTATGATCGGCTAGGGACGGACGGAAGCGAGGTCATCTCCATCCATATGACCGGCGGGATGAGCGGTACGGTGGGCTCCGCCAACATCGCCGCAGAGATGACGGAGACAAAGGTTACCGTGGTCGATTCGCGATATATTACGAAGGCGCTTTCATTCCAAGTCATCGAAGCCGCGAAGATGGCCCAAGCGGGCAAGACGGTCGAAGAGATCCTGGCACGGCTGGAATCCATCCGCGAGCATACGCGCTTGTTCGTCGTGGTGGACACGCTCGACAATCTGGTCAAGGGCGGACGTATCGGCAAAGGGGCGGCTTGGATCGGCTCGCTTCTGAAGATCAAGATCATCGCTTCTCTCGAAGGAGGAGTGTACAACCCGGTGGCGAAGGTCAGAAGCCGCGCCCATGTCGTGTCCCACTTGGCGAAGCAATTCGCGGAAGACGTTAAGGATAAGGCCATCCGCGGCGTGGGTCTCGTTCATGCGGAAGGCAACGAGCTAGCCGTGAAGCTCAAAGAAGCCATCGTAGAGCTGACCGGATATGATCGATTCAAGATCGAGGACACCACTCCGATCATCAGCACGCATACCGGAGTCGGAGCTATCGGGTTCATGTATTATTTCGAATGAGTAGACGTAAGGCGAAGAAGGCGGCTGATAACAGCCGCCTTCTCTAATTTCCAAGTCAACCTCGAACCATCCTTTTCGGCTTACGACGATTGATACGTTTGTTTCTTTTGCTGACCGGCTTGCATGACATGGCTTTTATAATCGGAAGGGGATACTCCGAACTGCCGTTTGAACATTCTGCTAAAATAAAATTGGTCGCCGATTCCGACTAACGCGGCTATTTCCTTAATGTAAGTATGGCCCCTCATGATTAACTCCGCCGCTTTGTTCATCCGTACGTTATTGATATATTGAATCAGGCTCATTCCCATTTGATCCCGGAAAACGCGGCACAAATAATTCTCGCTGAAACGAACGTGTTCGGCTATCATCTCCAACGTGATCTTGTCCTGATAATGCAGCCCGATGTAGCTAATGACATCGGCTATTTCTTGCCTGGTTACCGTCGAATGATGAGAACGGGGAACATCCGTCCAGAAGCTCAGGCTATCCAAGGCTTCCATTGCCGTCGCTAATAAGGTTTCCGAGTTCCTGCAATTCCGAACGTTGTTTTTCAGTTCCTCGTATTGTTCCGCGTTCATCACGGATATTTTGTTGTCGCTTAACGGCAAATAATCCAAGCATTTATTGATGAACGTCTTGAGCGCATACGGACGGATCCTTCTTTGATGGGATTGTTCGACAAACGTTCTCAACATCAGCAGGATGGACTCTCGATCATCCTTAAAGAAATAATGGAGAATGGAATTGGAGAAATCCACGTAGTTGACAAAATCGACGTCCTGCTTGAGTTCGATATCATTCGCGGAAATAACGGAATGTTCCTCGAAGAAGGTGATCTCGATGGCATCCTTGCAGGCCTGATACGTTTGTCTTGCCTCCGGATAGCCGCCGGTTATGGCCGACGAGTACACGATTACGGGTTCCATCGTCATATACATTTCGATCAGCTTTTGAATTCTATGCACGAAGGACAACGGCTCGAATCGGCATTGATGCAACCGTTCCTCGGCTATCAGTACAAGAATCGCGTTGGCTTCCGCTTGGAAGATCTCGACATCCTGTTCGGATTCCATGAGATCAAGGATCATGTTCTCGATGAAGGACATCGAAATCGTTAAATTCCGTTCTATTTGCGATGCAGAAATGTCTAAACGGATATAGAACAGGCAGCAGGCTTTATTCGATAAATGCAATTGAATCCCTTTGTTCTGCAGAAGGGGCTCCAGGTCGGGATATCCATTCGTGAAATAATCCTTTAGCATCGTATTCTTGACGCTCTTCAGATTGCTGCGCATCTCTTGCTCTCTCGTTACTTGCTCTTGCAAGGAAAGCTGCTGTTCCTGAAGGAGCTTCGAGGCCTTCTGCAGCTGCTCGATCAGCACATCCGTCTGGATACTGATTTTCAACATATAATCGACCGCGCCAAGCAGCAGAGCTTCTCGTACAAGCTCATATTCGCCGAAATTGCTTGCTACGATGATTTTCCCTTTATAGCCTTGATCGTTCAGTTCCCTTATAAGCTGAAGCCCATTTACATTAGGCATCTTCAAATCGGTAATGATGATATCCGGATGAAGCTCATTCACCAAAGCCAATGCTTCATTCCCGTCCGAGGCGGTCCCGCAGATAGGAAAACCAAGGCTATCCCAATCAATCATCGTACGCAGAGCGATTTTTACGATAGGCTCATCATCTACGAGCAATACCTTGAACATTTAGGAATTAACCCCCTTCGGACTTATGACTGGGAATGATCATCGTGCAACGGGTGCCTTCTCCTACCGCGCTTGCAATGAACAAACCATATGGCTCTCCGTAATGGAGTTTAATACGTTCGTTCACGTTGTTTACTCCAATGCCCGATAGCTTATCTTTATTATCCGAAGCATGGCTTACGTTCGTATCGAATCCTTTGCCGTTATCCGTAATTTCGATATGAAGCTGATGATCAACCTTTCGGACTTTGATCCGAATATCGATCGATTGGCCATTCTCGGCAATCCCATGAATAATGGCATTCTCGGCGACGGGCTGCAGGATTAGCTTCGGAATGGAATAAGACAGCAGTTCGTCATCGATCTCGTAGCTCACCTGGAACCTGTCCGCATAACGAATCTTCTGAATCTCGAAATAATGCGCTAAATTTCGAAGCTCCTGTTCAATGGTAACCTCTTCGTTATTGTCTAGGATCGTACTGCGCAATAACTCGGATAGGGAGCTTATTCCGTTGTTGAGCACGGGCACCTGATTAATGACGGCAAGCCAGCGAAGCGTATTCAAAGTATTGAATAGAAAATGCGGATTGATCTGCGACTGAAGCATCTGGAGCTCCAGCTCCCGCTTTCGTTTGTCATCCAGCTTCTGGTTATCGATCAGCCGCTCGATCTCGCTGACCATGCTGTTTATTTTGCGGGAAAGCGCGCTCATCTCGTCGTCGCTCTCGTCGTGAATGCGATTGGATAGATCGCCGTTCGAGACTTGGTTGCTGAACGCGATAATCCCCTTTATCGGTTTGACAATGCTATTGTTCATAAAATAAATAATGATCACGCTGGCGATGACGATCAACAATATAATAACAATCATGCTTAGCATGATTTGACTAATTTCCGAGTTAATATAGGAATAAGGCATCAAAGAAATCAGATACCAGCCAATCTGCTCGTTATAGATGTAGGATACTTGCTGTTCGGCATTATTCACCCTTCCGGAGAAGGAAGAACGATTGTTTGCCTGCTGTTCCCTGATCATCTGGAAAAGCGCAGGATCGGAGTATTGGCCTCCCAGCTTAACCTCTTTATCGCTTGAGGAGAACACCGTCCCGTCTCGGCCCATAATGATGAGCTTCGACCCTTTCCCTAGATCGACGCTTGATAGGATGTTCTTGGAGAATAAGTCCGTGCTGACGTATACGAAAGCATATCCGATCTGCTCCGAGCTGTCATGCTCGGCATGGATCTTTCGTCCTACGGCGATCGTGTCGTAGGATTTGGTCGTCCTTACATAAGTGAGTCCGTCATACGGCGCGTTCGCATCCACGTCCGATATGGCCTTTTCCACGTATTCGTTGCTGATGGTTTCATAGCCAAGCTCGTAGAAGGGTTCGTGATTCGTATCGTAAATGCTAACGGTTACAACATGAGACGGAAATATCGTTCGAAAGATCGCATCCATAGCCGACTCTTTGGACGTCTCGGTAACGCCCTGTTGGGAACGCCCGCCGGATAAGCTCGCTTGCACGAATTCGTTCGTCGAGATCGACCCGTCAAGAAATTGATAATTCTGAAGCTCCGTCAGCATGTTTTTGTTAACCAACGTTATCGCTTGATAGGTAGATGCGCTAAGCTTGTCGCTAATCGAATCCGAATATAGCTTGTACGCGTAGTATCCGAGAAACAGAATCGGAATAACCGACACGATGAGAAAGGTTCCGATCAATCGATGCTGAATCTTCACTTTGCGCAGCATGGCATTACCCCTTGATGTTGTTCTGTAAAAGAAGATGGTTCCCCCCCTAGCGAAGGAATCATCTTCTGAGAAACTTATTTGTACTTTCTGTTATACAGCCATAATAGACTTATAAGCGCGGCAAGCCCTAGCAGCATCGTTAGAAGTCCTGCCGGGCCGATCGATTGATGACCGAATACGGTAAGCGATATTCCGATAAGGAACAGGATCAAGTAGAACAACTTATCCATACTAGTATATCATCCTTTCAACCCGCCCATAGTCATCCCTTGGGTTAATTTCTTCTGTACCAAAATATAGATAAGCAAAGTCGGCAGCATCACGATGACGAGACCGGCATACAGCTGTCCATACTGAACGGCGGACTTCTGCGCGGCCAGCAGGTTCATCAGCCCGACCGGAAGGGTCTTTAATTCCGGCTTGGTCAGCAAGGTCATCGAGATAATGTATTCGTTCCAGAACGAGAGGAAGTTGAACAGAATAATCGTAATGATCGCGGGCCTTGCCATCGGCATAATAACCTGAACCATCGTCCTGAAGTATCCTGCCCCATCGACGGAAGCCGCCTCTTCGTATTCCTTCGACAGCGATTTGAAATACCCCGACAGCAAATACACGGTAAACGGCAACGCCATGGCCGTGTACACGAGCGCCAATACAAAAAGGTTATTCAACAGGATAGGGTGGCCGAACATGCTGCGGGCCGCTTTGTCGCCGTTGTTCAACATTAGGAAAATGGGCACGATGATATAGTTTACGTTAATGAACAAGCCGGCCATAAACATCGTATTCCATAGCGCGTTTCCTTTAAATCGGAAACGGGCGAGCACATAGGCCGCCGGGAGAGCGATAACGAGCAATAAGGCGATTGCCAAAGCCGTTACGAGCACGGAGTTGAACATGTATTCGCCCATATTCGCCTTCAGCCAAGCGTCCGCAAAGTTCTGAAGATAAATGCCCTTGGGCATCGCCCACGGACTTCCGTAGAATTCAACATCTTCTTTAATCGAAGCGGCAAACGCCCACAATACCGGAATAAGGATCATGACGGTTAGCGCTAGCAACACCAAATAGGACAGAGTCTTGAATGCTATTCCTTTGCTTGTCATCCTTTCTTCCCTCCTTAATACTCTAGATGATCGCGCTTGGTAACCGCATTAAGAATGCCCGCTAAAGCAAACGAGAACAAGAACACGACGACGCCGATCGCCATGCCGTAACCGTAAGAAGAATTCGTATAGGCTTCTTTGTACATGTAGCTTAAGAACACTTCCGTCGCTCCGTCCGGACCGCCGCTTGTCATGGCCGTAACGAAGAGGAAGCTCATATTGATCGTGCTAATGATAAAGAAGGTCAGCGTCGTACGAATATTCGTCCAGATGAGCGGGATCGTGATCGTAAAGAACTGGTGAATAGGCGACGCGCCTTCGAGATTGGCGGATTCGTATAAGCTTTCCGGAATGTTGGCCATGCTTGCCATGTACATAACCATGTAATAGCCGATCGCTTGCCAAATCATGGCGCCCGCAAGGCTGTAAATAACGACTTTCTGATCTCCAAGCCACAGGACGGGTTCGTCTACGGCATGGAACAATTGAAGAACCGAGTTGAGAAGTCCATTGTTAGGATCATAAATGGCGGAAAATATCGCGCTAATCACGACTACGGACAAAATGTTGGGAATGTAAAAAACGGTTCGATAGAAATCTCGCCCTTTGAGCTTCGTTCGCGAAAGAATCCCCGCAAAGATTAGCGCCAATGCGAAGGTAACGATCGTTACCACGATAATTAACAGGATGCTGTTCTGGAATACTTGGTAAAACTTATCGCTGTGGAACAGCTTATTGAAATTATCCAACCCGACAAACGTCTTCGTGTCCGTATATCCCCCCCACTTGTAAAGGGACATACGGAATACGTCGATGCTGGGAATGAACATGAAGACGATAAAAAGGACGACGGCCGGAGCCAGACAAAAGAATATGAAACGGGATCTTCCCCTGTTGGATGCCATTACTCGAGCTCCTTCCTTGTGGTAACGCAACTGTGGCCAGTTTTCACTGGCCACAGCACCATTTGCTATATTAGACGACTTCTTATTCTTGCGCCGCGCGAAGGGCATCGCTTGCTTTCGTGATCGCACTCACCCAATCTTGCTGCTTTTTCGCGCCCGTCACCAAGGAATCGATCGATCCGAATACGGTATCGGAGATATTGACTCCTTCTACCGGAGCGGTCGAGGTGAAGGCGCCCATCGCCGCTTTGGCGCCATTATCGTAGATGCTGTAGAACAGCTTGTTATCGCCTTCCAGTTTCTCGGACATGCCTTTAATCGGCTGCACCGCGCCTGCCTTCGCGAAGATCGCCGCAGCTTCGTCGGAATAGAGATAAGCGATGAACTGCTTCGCCAGATCCTGATTTTTGGCTTTAGCCGGAACCCAGATTTGCTCGAAGAAGGTATAAGAATAACGGTCTCCGCCATTGGCTACGGCCGGCAGGGAAGTGAAGCCCCATTTGAATCCATCCGCGCGAGGCGCGTTCGCCATCTCGTTGACGACCCATGTACCGTTAGGCATGAAGAGGGCTTTGTTGTCCAGAATCAGCTGTTGGTTCTTGGTGAAGTTATCTTTGTTGCCGTTAGCCGGAACGGTTTTCTCCGTGTAAGAAGCGAGCTTAGCGATAATATCGAAGGCTTGCGTCGCCTCCGGCGATTGCCAGATTCCTTCCGAATAGCTCATCGCCTTCCCGAAGAATTCGGGTCCGCCGACTTCATTCAGCAAAGCATAGAAGAAGGAATCGAAATAACCCGTTGTCGGATAAGCGAATAGGGCGATTCCTTCCGCTTTGGCCTTATCTCCCAATGCCCACATCTCATCCCAAGTCGTCGGCACTTCCCACCCTTTTTGCTCGAACAGACCCGCATTGTAGAACAGGCCGGTAGGGCTGTAGAACATCGGCATCAAATAGGTTTTGCCGTCGTTATGCGGATTGGTTATCGTCGTGTCGGTAAAGCCGGGAATGATCTTCTCGCTTACGGCGGCCTCTTCGCCAGGCACCTTCATCGAAAGAACGTCCGTAAGATCGGCCATATTGTTGTCTTTAACGAATGTTTCTGTAAGCCCTTTCGGTTGTCCGACCGCCAAATGAATGACGTCCGGGAACTCGCCGGATTTCATGCTCGGTCCGATGACGTCCTCGATGTTTTTCTCGATCGTCATGTCGACTTTCACGCCGGGAACCTTCTTCTCGAACGCGGCCGCGACTTCTTGCCACGGAGCTTTTCCGTATGCGGTTTCCAGTGCGGCGAATTTCAACGTACGAACTTTGCCGGATGATGCATCGGAGCTAGCCGAGCCGTTCTGCTGCGTGTTGCCGTTGGATGAACCGCAGGCGGCTAGAGTAAATACCATGCTTGCCGCAATCGCCAGGGTTGCCATTTTTCTCATCGTATTGCCCCTCCTCGATATTCGAAAAAAGTAGGTATGAATGTTTCCGCTCACTCAGATTAACCAATCGATTTTAAAGTGTTCAATAGCATCGGGCAAAGTGGATAAAACCGCTCATCGGTTTGCAAAATCGTCTATCCGCCGATGGTTCGATCGATTTTCCATAGCAAAGCCAACGGGGTTGATTGGCGATGACAATATTTGTTTCTGCCGATTTTCGTTAAAATCGTACATGAATGGAGTATGATTATTCATGTTCATCTCTATCGATAGTGCTCATAATTGATCTGTTAAGGGTCGATTACGATAAAATTCTTGGAGTGGTCAGGATGCAAAGATATTCGCGATTCATTTTGGCAGCGGTTGCAATTCTGGGTATCGCAGCTATTCCGACAATCAATATGATTAACGACCGAGCTTCCCGCTCAGACGAATCCGTTAATAAGGAGCACCTGGGCGATAAGGCAAGCTTCAAGAACAAGAATCTGGATATCGCCGTGTTCCAAGGAGGATACGGACCCGAATACTGGAATGAAATCACCGAGAAATTCGAAGCCGCTTATCCCGGAGTGCAGGTCCATCTAACGATCAGCCCCCGAATCGGCGATGTGATCCGGCCTCAGATCGTCGCAGGGAACCCACCGGATTTTCTGGCGATATCGGATACGGAACAAAGCGGGATTATGGCTTCCCTAGTGAAAGAAAAAGGGCTAATGGATATCACCGACGTGTTCGAAGAGAAAGCCTTGGATAGCGACCAGCGCTTAAAAGACATGATTCTTCCCGGCATTCTCGAGAGCAAGAGATTCTCTCCTTATTCGGACGGGCAAATTTACATGGCACCGTTTAACGCTGCGCCAATGGGGCTGATCTACAACAAAAAATTGTTTAAGGATAAAGGCTGGAAGCTGCCCGAGACATGGGACGAGTTTTTTGCGTTGGATGAGGAATTAAAGAAACCGGAAAATTACGCAGTCGATGAGAATGGGCATAAAATCAAGCGCGCGCTATTTACTTATCAGGGAATCTATCCGGAGTATCTGGAAGAGATTCTCTATCCGTCCCTTGCCAATTCGGCTGGAATCGCGCAATTAAAAAAGATCTTTTCTTACGAACCGGGTTCCTTTAAGACGGAGCCGGTAAAGAAGGTATTGGATACCTTAGCGAAGCTTGGAACAGGCGGGTATCTGATGAATGGAACCGTCGGACTTAATCACACCCAATCGCAAACGGACATGATGCTGGGCAAAGCCGTCTTCATCGTTAACGGTTCGTGGATGGAGAACGAGATGAAAGATTCTCCGAGAGAAGAGGGCTTCGAATTCGGCATGATTCCCGTTCCCGTGTTCCATAAAGGGGATGAACGCTATATTCTTTCCAGCTATGAGCAATTTGCTATTCCGCTCAAGGCCAAGAACCCCGAGCTTGCCAAAGAGTTCTTGAAGTTTCTGTATACCGAGGAGTCCGTCATCTTATTCGCCAAGAAATCCAACGGCACTTTTGCGCTCAAGGGAGCCCAAGAGCTCTCGAGAAACTACTTAACCCCGGGCGTATATGAGATGTTCAGCGCTTATGAAGGGGCAACGGCCATTACGCAGGAATGGAACATTATTCCCAAGCAGTCCAAAGAAGACATGAGGAATCAATTGTTCAAGAAAGCCATCACGCCGATTATGACGGGGAAAATGACCACCGAGGAATGGATGAACCAAGTGGAAAACGCGTTTGCGGATATTCAAGCCAATATGATCGAGCCATACTAGCCCTTATCCGTCCTTATTGCTCGGAGAGAGAACGAACTTCGGCCGGAATGCGCTTGGCGGCATGCCTGTCCATCTGCGGAATTGCCTCGAGAAATGGCTCGCGGACTGGAATCCAAGCCGTTCCGCCAATTCCTCCATCGAATAGGTCGAATGCACGAGCAAATGCTTCGCCTGATTAAGAACGAGATTGCTCCTGTATTGCCGCGGAGATTGCCCGTAGACCTTGGTAAAGATATGCGTGCAACGACCGCGGCTGATCCCGAGCGAGGCCGCGATCTCCTCTATTTTCCCATTGTTATCGTTCCGCAGCCGCTCTTCGATCGCGTGAGCCAGCTCCGTCTCGAACAGAGAGGCGTTCTGCCGCTTCTCATCGCTCATCGGAATCGGACGCGGGGCTTTCTCGCCGTACTTGATGAATTCGCTAATGATTCCTAGAGTGTGAGATTGGATAATAAGGCGATTTAACGCTTTGTCGTCATCGACGGTGTCGGTGCGATTATTGTGCGAAAGCGCATCTTCGATAGCGCCGAAATGGGTCGGCAACGATAACCGAGCCGCCTCTTCCGCCCTAATGATCACGTAATCGGCCTCGCATAACCGTTCGCGTATGATGGGATCGTCCAGATCGAAGTGCAAGTTAAAGAAACGATAATCGGAATCCGGGCCATTCTCGGAAGCATGCGAGATTCCGGACTTGATCAACAGCCAATCCCCGCCGCCAAACGAAATAACCCGATCGCCTATCGTTTGCTTTATCTCCCCTTGCTTGCAATGCAAGAGTTCGAAGAGATAATGATGATGCCTGGGAAAGGACCAATTCGGTTGAAAATTCCCCACGTGGCAGCCGATAATCTGCAGCGTGCTCGTTAGATTAGGAAGTGTATAACGAATATCCATCAGAGATGGGCCTCCTTTCGTTCCGCATTTCTATCAATAGATTCTAGCGTAACGGCAATCCAAACAAAAGGTCAAATTTAACCTCCTTTTGTCCATTTGTTTGCCCATTCCCTCCGCTTAAAATGGGAGGTATCAAGAGTAGCAGCACGCATCCGAATCCCATTGGAGGGCACCTATATGACTGTGTTGTCCGTACAGAACGATCAATTCCTTATCGACAATAAACCTATCCGCTTGCTTTCCGGAGCGATCCATTACTTCAGAGTCGTGCCCGAATATTGGCAGGATCGTTTGATGAAGCTGAAGGCATGCGGCTTTAATACGGTTGAAACCTACATTCCATGGAATTACCACGAGCCTGTACCCGGTCGATTCAACTTCGAAGGCATGGCGGACGTTGAAGGGTTTATTCGAACGGCAGGCGAACTAGGCTTGCACGTCATCGTACGCCCGAGCCCGTACATCTGCGCGGAATGGGAATTCGGAGGTTTGCCCGCATGGCTGCTCGCCGATCGGGAGATCCAGCTTCGCTGCATGAACCGTCCCTATCTGGATAAAGTGGATGCCTACTACGATGAACTGTTGCCTAGGCTGAAGCCTCTGCTCTCCACGAATGGCGGCCCTATTATCGCCATGCAGATCGAGAATGAATACGGAAGCTATGGCAACGACACGGAGTATCTTCAATATTTGGAACGGGCCATGATAAGCCGCGGCATGGACGTCCTATTGTTCACTTCGGATGGACCGGAGAATCATATGCTTCAAGGAGGCATGGTTCCGAACGTACTGGAAACGGCAAACTTCGGCTCAAGAGCGGAGGAAGCCTTCGAGATGCTTCGCCGCTATCAACCGCAAGGTCCGTTGATGTGCATGGAATACTGGAACGGCTGGTTCGATCACTGGGGCGAAGAGCATCACGTCCGCGACGGCGAAGAAGTCGCCCAAGTGTTCGAGGATATGCTTTCTCTAGGAGCGTCCGTGAACTTCTACATGTTCCATGGCGGTACCAATTTCGGGTTCACCAGCGGCGCGAACGGCTTGGAACGGGACCACTACGAGCCTACGGTGACAAGCTACGATTATAACGCGCCCTTGAACGAAGCAGGCGATCCTACCGAGAAATACTTTGCGATCCGCGATATTATCGCTAAATATACCGATCTTCCTGCGATGGAAGTTCCTAAAGCATTGCCTAAGCAAGCTTATGGATCCGTCCATGCCGCTAGCCGTGCCGGATTGTTCGATCAGCTGGGCCAATTGTCCGAGCCCATCCCATCCGTCACTCCGGAACCGATGGAACGTTACGGACAGAACAACGGATTTATCGTCTACGAGACCTTTATCTCCGGTCCGCGCGAAGAGAAGGAGCTTATTATTCAAGAATGCCATGACCGAGCGCTGGTTTACTTGGACGATGAGTTCAAAGGGATCGTCGAAAGATGGGATTCCAGCAAGAAGGTTCATTTCGAAGTGCCGAGCGGAGGAGCGCGTCTGCGAATTCTCGTCGAGAATATGGGGCGCATCAACTACGGTCCTTATCTAGCCGATCGCAAAGGGATTACCGAGGGAGTTCGCCACGGCAATCAATTCCTCTACGGTTGGACCGTTTGGACGTTGCCGCTTGATAACTTGAAGCCTTTGTCCTTTGCGGCCATAGAGAAAGAAACGATGAACGGCCCGGCCTTCTATCGTGCGGAATTAACCATTGAGAATACGCCGGCAGACACGTTCTTGAAGCTGGAAGGATGGTCCAAAGGGGTCGTTTACGTCAACGGATTCAACTTGGGAAGATATTGGAGAACCGGTCCTCAGCAGACGCTTTACATTCCTGCACCGCTTCTTCGCCAAGGCAACAACGAATTCATCGTATTCGATATCGACGGAACGGATAGCTTGGAATTGCAGTTCGTGGACCAGCCTCTACTAGGGTAACGTAACATTCGAAGGGCAAGAAAAAGGAACAGAACCCTCCGTCGCGAAAGACGGAGGGTTCTTTATTCATGCTTATCGCAATTAAATCTCGTAGCTGATCGAATTCGGATTTTGGGCGATAACCGCTTTGACGACGCGGTTGAACGCGTCATTCGCCGCTTCTTCGAAGGACTTGTTCGTCTCGTCCGAATTCACTTCGATATACTCTTTGCCGATGATTTCCCTTGCGGTCTCAAGGTCGCTTGCGCTGGAAGAATCATAGGATACCAGCGCGATAAGCCCTGCATCGTTCAATACTTTGGCAACCTCCGCGACTCTCCGGAGCGAATCTCCCTGTACGTTCTCGAGCAGCATCGTATGGTAGCCCGAAGCCACCAGCCGCTTCTCGACTTCCTTCGCAAGTGCAGCCTTAGCCGAATTCGCGCCGGCGAACCAGACGGTCAACGGAGTCTGTCCCTTCTGCTGGGCGCGAACCTTCCTCGTGATCTCCGTATCCAGCCCCGCCGAGCTCTGCAGCGCTTCCTCGATGACCCCGCAAGCGGAAGTCATATTCGTCACGCGGTCGATCAGAATGAAGCCGCCGATGCTCTTGTTCTCTTCAAAGGTATCGAAGACGATGCTGTCGGATAACGAGAATTCGACCTTCGCCAATTCATTCTTGACGATTCGATCCGCCGGGACCGTATTGCCCGTATTAATATCGATCTTATGAATAATAGCCGTCACGGTACCGGGAAGAGTCTTCGTTCCTACCTTCACCCAATACGGCTTGCCCGGAGTCAGAACGGAATCGTCCATCCACAGAATCGTGGAACTGAAGCTGTCGGCCTCTTGAATCCGACTATCCGTCGTCAGCACGCAGCCCCGGGAAACGTCGACTTCGCGGTCCAATTGAATGGTAACGGGCTGACCGGCATAAGCCGAATCCCGATCTTGGTCGGTTACCAGGATCCGTTTAACTTTCGCCTTCTCATGACTAGGCAGTGTCGTCAGCTCGTCGCCAACCGAGATTTTCCCCGCTTCGATCTGGCCTTGGAAACCTCGGAACGTATGGTCCGGCCGGCAAACGCGCTGAACGGGCATCATGAACGCTTTCGTGTCGCTGGTCGTATGCACATCCACATTCTCTAAGTAAGGCAACAAAGCAAGCCCTTCGTACCAAGGGGTATTGGACGATTTGGACGTGATGTTGTCCCCTTCCGTAGCGGACACGGGAATGACCTGAATGCTTTGAATTTTGAACTCGGCCGTCGTTTGGAGGAAATCTTCTTTGATCGCCTCGAACGTCTTCTGGTCGAATTCGACCAAGTCCATCTTGTTCACGGCCAACACCAGATGCTTGATCCCCATTAGCGCGCAGATCCGGGCATGGCGCTTGGTCTGGGTAATGACGCCTTTGGTCGCGTCGACCAGGATGATCGCAAGATCCGCGAACGAGGCGCCAACCGCCATGTTGCGCGTATATTCTTCGTGTCCCGGCGTGTCCGCCACGATGAAGGAACGATGATCCGTCGTAAAATACCGGTAAGCCACGTCGATCGTAATCCCCTGCTCGCGTTCGGCCAGGAGTCCATCCAGAAGCAGCGAATAGTCGATCTTGCCGCCGCGGCTGCCCAGCCGGCTATCGAGCTCGAGCGCTCGCTCCTGGTCGGCGAACAAGAGCTTGGCTTCATAGAGCATATGCCCGATCAGAGTGGATTTGCCGTCGTCCACGCTTCCGCAAGTGATAAATTTCAGCAGACTTTTCATCTTAGAAGTAGCCCTCCCGTTTGCGCCGTTCCATGCTTCCGGCCGCTTCTTGGTCGATAACCCGGCTGGTCCGCTCCGAGGAGACCGCGCCCAGCGTCTCTTCGATAATCTCGTCCAGCGTAACGGCATCCGACTCGACCCCGCCGGTCAGCGGATAGCAGCCCAAGGTGCGGAAGCGGATCTTCTTCATCTCCACCTTCTCGCCGGGCTCGAGCTTCATCCGCTCGTCATCCACCATGATGATATGGCCGTCGCGATTGACGATGGGCCTTACGTCCGCGGAGTAGAGAGGGACAATATCGATGTTCTCCCGGCGAATGTATTGCCAGATATCCTTCTCGGTCCAGTTGGAGAGCGGGAAGACGCGAATGCTCTCTCCCTTGTTGATTCTCGTGTTGAACAGCTTCCACATCTCCGGCCGCTGATTCTTCGGATCCCACGAATGATTCTTGTTCCGGAACGAGAAAATCCGCTCTTTGGCGCGCGATTTCTCCTCGTCGCGTCTTCCGCCGCCGAACGCGACCGTAAAGCCGTACTTATCCAATCCCTGCTTCAAGGCTTGGGTCTTCATAATATCGGTATAGGCAGAGCCGTGATCGAAGGGGTTGATCCCTTGCTTAATGGCTTCCTCATTGGAATGAACGATCATCTCGATGCCGAATTCCTTCGCTTTGCGGTCGCGGAATTCGATCATCTCTTTGAATTTCCAGGTCGTATCGATATGCATGAACGGAAACGGCGGTTTCTCGGGATAGAAGGCCTTGAGCGCCAGATGCAGCATCACGGAGCTGTCCTTCCCGATCGAATACAGCATGACGGGCTTCTCGCATTCCGCCGCTACTTCTCGGATAATGTAAATCGCTTCAGCCTCGAGTTGATCCAGATGCGTAAGTTCTTGCATGGGCAAGGCGGCCTCCTTATAATCCTTACTAAAACCATCGTATTTGTACCTATACTATCAGATAATAACTTTTATGCAAAGTGGAAAAAAGTAAATTTCCAATAAAAAGACTCAGGTATGGGAACCTGAGTCTTGGGCCGTTGCCCAAACTTGCTTACACCTTTATTTCCGTTCCCCAATATTGCTCGGCGATGCGTTGGCCTTGCTTGATCTTCGCCCACTGTTCCTCTTCCGTCAATTCATTGCCGCCGTCGCAAGAGGCGAAGCCGCACTGGTGGGACAGCAGCAATCTGTCCTTGTCGATAATCTTCGATGCTTCGTCAAGCATGCGAACGACGCGGGCTTCATCGTCAAGCGTATGGGTCTTGGAGGACAACAAGCCAAGCACGATCTCCGTTTCCGGCCTGTCTTGGAACACCGCAAGCGCCTCAAGCGAGCCAGCGCGCTCGTCGTCCCATTCCAGGAAGAAACGATCGTATTTAAGCTGCTTCAAGAATAGATTCGCGATCTTCGCGTACGATCCGCCGCCCATGTTACGGGAATCATAGTTGCCTCGACAATTGTGGGTCCACATTTTCAATCCCAAGCGATGGCCGAAATCGATTACCGTATTGTTAATCTCAATGAATTCCGCGGCTAGAGCCTGCACTTCCTCTTGATCGATATTCTCGCCGGTATACGGGGAGTTCGGGTTATCGTCCGCGAACAGCTCCCATAGGCAATCGTCGAACTGCAGAATCTTGCCCCCGGCAGCGGCGAATTCCTCGACAAAGTCCTTATAAGCCTTCACAAGACCTTCTTTGAGCGCCTGTCTATCCTTATAGTAGGCTTCCGTGCCGCCAATGTTATCCGACCAGGACAACTCGCCGAAAATATGGGACGGGGATGGGACGCACAGCTTGGTTTCGCGGTCTCCGGCAAGGGCAAGAAGCTTCTTATAGACTTCAATGAAGTGATGGTTCTTGCCGCCCAATTCTCCCGTAATGCGCAAGCCGATATCTTTGCGGGTCTCGTACTTGGAAGTGCCATCCGTATCTCGGAAGAAGTAGCCATGATCCGCGATATAGCGGCTAACGCCTTGGAAGCCCCAGACGAAGTCCAGATGCCACATCGACTTGGAATATTCCCCGTCCGTAAGAATGGACAACCCGTTCTGAATTTCTTTGTCGACTACTGCCTGAATCGCATCCGCTTCGCACTGCTCATAGCCTTGGAAATCTTGGTAGAAGGGATAACGGATATCATCGCGATGTTCGATTTGATGCTTATATTCTAATAAGTTCGACGGACGCAGCAGGCTGCCTACGATTTGAAATTTGTTGCACATGTGAGTTCCTCCTCTAGCTAGCTCATGTCTCTCGGAATGCTCTGATTCTAGCACGGAGGAACTCATTCTACGTAACACTTAAAAGCGATACCTGGTTGTAGGCAGAAGCTATATCGAGCTTCGGCTATAAGTTTCGTTATCTTGCTGTTCTATTCGAATTAGCATACAAACAGCTCTTCAGAGGGTTATACTTATGAGGGAGGTGAGCGAGAATGGCAGATCGAGGCAGTCCTTATACGGATCGGGCGTTCAAGCGAGATGAGTCTAAGACATGCCCCCCTGAACCCGTCACCGATGAACAATGGCTAGCCATCATCAACAATGAAGCTTCCTATGATGGTCAATTTTATTACGCCGTAAAGACGACCGGAATTTTCTGCCGACCCTCTTGCAAATCAAGGCCGCCTAACAGAGAAAATATCGGCTTCTATCCAACGGCCGATCAAGCGCTGGCCGCCAAATACCGTCCCTGCAAACGGTGCAAACCGACAGGGCAGCGATTGCCTAATGAAGAATGGATCGCCCTGGCGATCGACTATATAGATCGGAACTACAAAGAGATGTTAACGTTGGAGAACCTCGCCGCCATTTGTCATGGCACGCCTTATCATCTTCATCGCACCTTCAAAAAGGTAATGGGCATTACGCCCGTGGATTATATCCAGCACATTCGGATCGAGAACGCCCAAACGATGCTGACTTCGTCAACTGCGCCGATTGCGGAAGTTGGAGCGCGCGTCGGTTTGTCGAACACCCCGTATTTTATTACCCTGTTCAAAAAGAAAACCGGGCAGACGCCGCAAAGCTATCGAAAGCGGCATTATCAACAACTCGAGGAGAGCGTTCAAAATGACGAATAAAATGAGCGGTCCTATCTACTGGTCGATTCTTTCCAATGAGGATTGGAACCTGCATATTGCCGCAACCGATGAGGGCCTTTGCTTTGTCGGTTCGCAGAACCAGCAGCTTGAAGAGCTAATCCAGTGGGCGAAAACCCGATATCCCGGCGGCAGCCTGATTCGAGACGATGAGAAGCTTCGTCCTTACGCGTCCGAACTTGCCCAATATTTGCAGGGAACACGCGAGCGCTTCACAGTCCCTATCGCCTTTCATGGAACGCCTTTTCAAGAAGCCGTATGGCATGCGCTCCGCGACATCCCGTACGGACAAACCAAATCCTACTCGGACATTGCCCAGCACATTAAGAAGCCTGCTGCCGTTAGGGCCGTCGGCGCTGCCATCGGGGCGAACCCGATCCTGATTACCGTTCCCTGCCATCGTGTCATCGGCAAGAACGGGGCGCTTACGGGCTACCGCGGCGGCATGGAAATGAAAACGAAGCTGTTGCAGTTGGAACGGGACTCCTTACGCTTAACCTAAATGGCAAAGAGACCTGGAATCTCAATGGATTCCAGGTCTCTTTGTGATCACTGATCTTAAATCAGTTCGGACTTCCGAAGCAGCCGCTGGATAACCGCCGCAACCTCGGCTCTAGTGATGTAAGCTTTCGGCGCGAGCTGCGTACCGCTTCTCCCCATGATAATGCCTGCTTGAATGCTGTTCGCGATGCTGCTCTTCGCCCAATCGGACGAAGCGGATGCGTCTGCGAACGGACTAAACAGCGATTCGGCCGATTGCTCCGAAAGTTTGGCGTTTAGACCGGTAATCTTCATCGCCTTGGCGATGATGACCATGGCCTGTTCCCGCGTAATCTTGTCTTGCGGGCGGAAGGAGCCATCGCCGATTCCGTCGATCAATCCGTATGCATATGCCGTACTGATGGCGCTTTTGTACCAATCCGACTCCTTGATATCCGAGAAAGGAGCGGCTTCTTTGCTTGGCTTCAACCCCAATCCGCGGACGATAATCGCCACGAATTCCGCACGGGTAATGTCTCGGTTCGGGCTGAACTTGCCATTGCCGGTACCTTCGGCAACCATGCGGGATCCCATGTCGTTCGCCGCATCTCTCGCCCAATGGTTCTCGACGTCGCTGAATTCGATCGGGTGCCACACGACCGAATAGGTGCTGTTGGTCAAGCTGTTGATGACGGCGTAATACTTGCCATCGATGACCATGACCTTGGTCGGCACATGGCGGGAAGTGCCGTCCGGATCGACGACGACGCCCGTCGTGATCTTGTTGGGGTCAATGCCGTCCGGAATGGCAATAGCACGTTCAACGTAAACGCTGAATGCTGCTACTTCTTCCGTCTTGTCCCCATAAGTCCACTTGACGATAAAGTCCATTGCCGACAAGACAGGCGTATAGCTTCCGTTCGTTGCCGCTTGCGAGACGACCTTGGCCATATCGTCCGGCGTTGTGCCGAATTGAAGCTCGACCTTGATGTCTTGAAGAGAAACCGTCTTGCCGATTTGGTTCGAAATCTCGTTCATGTTAATCTGCAAGGAAGGAACCGTGTAAATGGCACGATCGGTCTTCACGACCAGAGTAGCATGCAGATCTTCCATCTCCTGAATCAGCTGACCGTTAAGCTGAGCGACGACGACATCGGATTTGGTGCTCACCGGAACCGTCACGACCGCGCCGAATCCTTCGGCCGCAAGCTTGTCCTCAAGTTTCTTCTGATCGACGATGACGATCGTCCCCGATAGCCCGTTAATCGTCGTCGATTTTGCTATCCCTGCCTTCTCGACTTTGCCATTAACCAAAACGATGACGCCGTCTTCGGATTCGCTTGCTTCATTGGATTCCGAAGAATTTCCTGTTGACGGAGACGGATCGGGGCTTGAGCCTCCATTCCTAACCGTTACGGTGAATGTCTTGGTATCCGTCGATCCGGCTGCGGTCTCCCACTCCGTACCGTTCCATGTTTGCTTCTGGAACGTTACCGTTACCGTATGGCTTCCCGCGGTCGATGGCGAATAAAAAGACGTGTAATTGCCATTGCGGTCCTTCGCGAACGTTCCCATCTTGCCGCTCTCCGTCGAGCTCCAGCTAATTGGCACGTAACGCTCGTCACCGACAAATGCGCCGTCAGCCGATTCCCGGTCGCCCGCGGCCGTCAGCGTGACCTTACCGCCAGTCGTTACGCTGTCCGGACTTGCGCTAACGCTGTTGTTGTCGGAGTCCGCTTCGGTCGGTTCCGTTGCGGCCGTTACCGTTACCGTTGTCGTCTTCGTATCCGTCGTTCCGCTTACCGCCACCCACGCCGTACCATTCCACTTCTCCTTCTGGAACGTCGCCGTTACCGTGTGGCTTCCGACGGCCGAAGGCAAATAAGCACTCGTGTAGCTGCCGCTACCGTTCTTCATGAAGGTTCCCGTCTTGCCGCTCTCCGTCGAACTCCAGCTTACCGGCACGTAACGTTCATCGCCCACGAACGCGCCGACGGCCGATTGCCGATCGCCCCCAGCTGTAAGCATAACCGTTCTGCCAGTCGTTACGCTGCTAGGGCTTGCGTTGACAACGTTGCTATTGGCGTCTGCCGTCGTTGCCGTTGCCGTTACCGTTATCGTCTTCGTATCCGTCGTTCCGGTGACCGCCACCCACGCCGTACCGTTCCACTTCTCCTTCTGGAAAGTCGCCGTTACCGTATAGTCTCCGGCTGCCGAAGGCTTATAGGAAGCCGTGTAGCTGCCGTTGCCATCCTTCGTGAATGTTCCCGTCTTGCCGCTCTCCGTCGACCTCCAGCTTACCGGCACGTAGCGCTCGTCTCCTGCTATCGTGCCGTCATCCGCCTGGCGGTCGCCTTCTGCCGTCAAGGTGACCGTTCCGCCGGACGTAACGCTGTCCGGGCTTGCGTTGACCTTGTTATTGCCGGCATTCGCTTTATTCGGTTCCGCTGCAGCCGATACCGTCACCGTGGTCGTCTTCGTATCCGTCGCTCCGGCGACCGCTACCCACGTCGTACCGTTCCACGTTTGCTTCTGGAACGTCGCCGTTACCGTATAGCTTCCGGCGGCCGAAGGCGTATAGGCGGACGTATAGTTGCCATTATTGTTCTTCGTGAACGTTCCCGTCTTGCCGCTCTCCGTCGAGCTCCAGCTTACCGGCACGTAACGTTCGTCGCCGGCGATTGCGCCGTCTTCCGATTGCCGGTCGCCAATAGCCGTCAGCTTGACCGCCGTGCCCGACGTTACGCTGTTCGAGCTCGCGCTGACCGTGTTGTTGTCGGCATCCGCTTCCGTCGGTTGCGTCGGTTGCGTTACGGCCGTTACCGTCACGGTTGTCGTCTTCGTATCCGTCGCTCCGGCGACCGCTACCCACGTCGTACCGTTCCACATTTGCAGCTCGAACGTCGCCGTTACCGTATGGCTTCCGGAAGCCGAAGGCGTATAGGCAGACGTATAGTTACCGTTGTTATCCTTCGTGAACGTTCCCAGCTTGCCGCTCTCCGTCGAGCTCCAGCTTACCGGCACATAACGCTCGTCGCCGACAACCGTGCCGTTCGCCGATTGCCTGTCGCCCGCAGCCGTCAGCGTGATCGACGTGCCCGACGTTACGCTGCTCGGGTTCGCGCTGACCCCGTTGCTGCCGGCATCCGCTTCCGTCGGTTGCGGTTGCGCTACGGCCGTTACCGTCACCGTGGTCGTCTTCGTATCCGTCGCTCCGCTAACATCGTTCCACGCGGTACCGTCCCATGTTTGTTTCTGGAACGTGACGGTAACCGTATGGGTCCCCTCCGCCGCTGGCTTGTAATCGGATGTATATTTCCCGTTGCTGTCCTTCGCGAACGTTCCCGTCTTGCCGCTCTCCGTCGAACTCCAGTCTACCGGCACGTAACGCTCGTCGCCCACGAACGCGTCGTCCTCCGCCGGACCATCGCCTTCGGCAGTCAGCGTGACCGTTCCGCCGGACGCGACGCTGCTCGGGTTCGCGCTTACCTTATTGTTATCGGCATCCGCCGTCATTGCAACTGCTGTTACGTTGACCGTCTTCGTATCCGTTCCGTTATAATACCAAATGCCGCCATACCACATTTGCTTTTCGAAAGTAGCCGTTACCACATAATTGCCCGCCGCCGAGGGTTTGTAATCGGAGGTGTAGTTGCCATCGCTGTCCTGAGTGAACGTTACTGACTTTCCGTTCTCGCTCGATTTCCAACTCAACGGTACATACCGTTCATCGGTATTTTGCTTCCCTGCGGCTACCTCTTGGCGATCGCCTTTAGCCGTAAGCGTGATCGTTTCTTTGGACGAAACGACGCTCGGGTTGGCCGTGATGCTGTTCTTGGCAGGGTCCGCCTTCGCGATGACTATGATTACGGTCAAAGTCGGCGGAGATGTCAAGGAAACGGCGGGAGGCTGATCGTTCCACTGATCGTTATACCACATCTGCCTCATGAATTTAGCATCCAATGTCATTGTTCCGCCTGATTGAGGAGTGTACTGGGCAGTGTAGCTGCCATCGGCGCCGAGCGTGAAGGAACCGCCTGTATTGCCGCCGTTCTCGCTAGATGACCAAGTCAGCGGTAAATAACGTGTGTCCCCATAAGAGGGCGAACCGTTCGGAGATTTGTCCCCTTCCGCTGTCAGAGTGACCGTCTCGCCTCCGTTAATCGTCGTTGAGCTGATCGTAAGCTTGTTTTTGAGCTTATCGGCATTGTAAGCCTGAACGGTTACATACAGATCCATGTCGGGAGGCTGAATGGTCTGAGTGCTTTTCCATTCTTTTGCATATCCATCATATTCGAATGCTTTGAAGGAAACCGTCACTTTGAAGGTTCCTGTCATCGAAGGCGTGTACACGGAAGTGTATCGGTTGTCGCTGCCTAAAGTGAAAGAACCCGACGGACTGCCATATTCAGTCGAAATCCACTTGTCCGGAACAATCTTCTTATCCCCATGCGCGATTCCGTCTGCGAATTGACGATCGCCTTCCGCAACGATCGTGAAGGATGAGCCGCTGCTTATGGTCGTTCCAGGCTCGACTGCAGCCTTATCTTTGGATGTAATTGCCGTTGTCGGCGCCGGGGATACCAGGAACTGGGTCGTCTTAACGTCAACATCGCCGGTATTCACCCAATCGCTGCCGTCCCATACTTGCTTTTTGAAATAATACTTCAATTCAAATAAACCTAACGTACTGCTTAGGTTAAACCAAAGGATACCGGTATTCTCCAAGTTTGACATGCCGCCATCATAGTCGGTATACCAATGATCGAATACGTATCTCTCATCTCCGACAACTTCCGGAGAACTGTATTCTCTATCTCCCTCTACTGAACCGTTGTTTATTCTGATATTTCCGTTAGGTAAATACGACTGCACTGAAAGGTCTTGATACTTATTTCGGCTCGGATCCGCCAAAGTAGGGTCCGACGCAGCCGCTGCCTTTTGTCCGCCAAAAGCAAAATCAGGCAAAAGCAGGGCCAAAACGAGAAATCCCGCAATAAACCCTTTTAAACTTCTTATTCTTCGAGTCATCCTTCTGTCCCCTTCGTCGTATAATGTGAACTCGAGCTGCCGTTTTCTCAACAGGAATCGGCAATATTGTACAACAAGGGAATAAACGCAGAATAAACAAACAGCGACTTTAGTCCTAGATAGAACGACAAAAAAAGAAGAGTCCCCCGTCGTTTCGGGACTCTTCTCCATCTACTCTCAGCTATTCGCGTTTGCAAGCAATTCGGATATGCGGGGATCGGGCAGCGTCCCAAACTCGAGCCTTAGGGATTCTTCCAAGCGATGATATTGCCGAAGCGCCTCCGTTTTTCTTCCCAGCTCGATATATAATCGGATCGTCTCCTGAGCAATGTCTTCTCGAATCGGATCCCACTTCAGAATATCGACAAAGTACTGGAGCGACTGATTTGCCTCGTTCTGCTCCAGGCAAAGCCTTGCGGCAGCTTCCAGCAATTCGAGATAACTCGCCTCAAGCCGACGCGACTGTTCGCCGGCCCAATCATATCCTTTGCCATTCAACAGCGGCCCTGCGTACAGCAATTTCGCCCGTTGGAACAGATCATGGCTCTTAGCCGGATTCAGACGAATCTGCTTCAACAGTCGTTCGAACTCGTACAGATCGCAGGTTATACCGCTCTCTTCGATCCGAATCTCGTTTCTGCCGGCGACAATGATGCCCCCCGCATTATCCGTATCGATAGCCTTCCGAATATAGTATAACGTCGAGTTTAAATTTTTCCACGCCTTCTCAAGCTCCAATCCGCTCCACAACGTATCGACGATCTCTTCGCGAGTGACGGAACCTCTGCACAGAAGAAAAGCAAACAGCTCCTCTGTCTTCGGGCTTCTCAGCTTTAAAGGCTCTTCCAACCGATTCCGAGTAAAAGCCTTTAATCCATTGAACAATCGAACCTCCAGAGCCGGCTTGGCAAGCTCCGTCCTCCGTCTCGCTTTTATTCGGTTCAGGGTTTGGGACAACCGTTCGGCCGTTGCGGGCTTGATCAGATAATCCAGCGCGCTTCTATCGAAAGCTTCAACGGCATAGTGGTTATAAGCGGTAACAAAAACCACTTCGATGCCGGGATCGATCGCGTGAAGCCGTTCGGCCAGCTCCATCCCGCTTATTCCCGGCATTGCGATGTCCAGGAAAGCGACGTCTATCGGGTTCGTTCTCACGTATTCGCAAACTCCCAACGAATTGAGAAACGTTTGGCACCTATCGATCTCGCCGCTGTCGAATAGCATTTTCTCTAACCGTCTTACCGACAGCTCTTCATCGTCTACTACGATGGCGCGCAGCATGCTTTAGCCTCCAATCCGCTCAATCCGGAAATGCCGGAATATCGAAATACACCTTCGTGCCTATGCCTTCTTGACTTTCTATCCGAATGGTCTTGCCGTACAGGAGCCTCAGGCGCTGACTGATGTTCCATAGGCCGACGCCTCTCTGATTATCGTTCATTCCGATCGCTTCTTCCCGCACTTTGTCATTCATCCCGGAGCCGTTATCTTCGACGGCGAAGCGAATCGTATCGTCTTCGCTTTGTTTAACCTCTATTCGGACGGTTCCGCCCTCTAAGGTAGACATCAAGCCGTGTCTGATCGCATTCTCTACCAACGGCTGCAGAATCAGCGGAGGAATTCGCGCATTCCGATCGGCATCCACGTCGTATTCGACTTGCAATCTATCTCCGAAGCGCGCCTTTTCGATGATGATATAGGCTTGGACCAGCTCCATCTCGTTCGCCAATGTAGTAAAGGAGTCCAACTGCTTGAAGTCAAAGCTGTTCCGCAAATACATCGACAGCTGGAGAGTCAGTTCCTCCGCCTTGGCAGGGTCGTATATACAGAGCGCGGCAATCGAGTTCAAGGCGTTGTTCAGAAAATGAGGCTTGATCTGAGAGCGCAAAAAGGCGATCTCCGCGTCTCTGGCGGTTTGCACGGATGCCTTCAAATGGATCAAGCTTCGAACGCGCGCCTTCAGCTCCTCCGATTCGAACGGTTTGCCTACAAAATCGTTCGCCCCGCCTTCCATCGACAAGACGATCTCGGCAGCCCTATTATTCGCCGTCAGCATAAGCACCGGCAGCTCGGAGGAAGATTGCCTAGCCCGAATCGCTCGCAGCACTTCATAGCCGGACATGTCGGGCATACGAACGTCGAGGATAACCAGGAAGAAATCCCGTTTTCTCTCCAGCTCCGTTAATGCCAATTGCCCGCGATTGACCACAACGAGAGAATATCCCTCCAGAGCGAACAGATTCATCATCGTTTGCAGGTTGGCAAAATCGTCGTCGACGACAAGAATCGATTCCGGCCTGGCGCCTTCGATGTAGATCGGATATTCGATATCGGAGCTTGTTGCATTCGAGTGCGGAAGCTTCAACTCCTCTTCCAGGCTTGCGCTTGCTGCCTCGAACCGCGAAATGGGGAGCGTAAACCGGAATTCAGAGCCGTTGCCCGGGGTCGAGATAACCTTAATCTCCCCGCCGTGAAGCTCCACCAATTCCTTCGTAATGCTTAAGCCGAGACCCGTCCCGTTTCTATTCTTGGTCACTACCGGATCTACTTGGTCAAACGGGTTAAAGATACGCTGCTGCATATCCTCCGCTATTCCGATCCCCGTATCGCGGACGCGGATCTCCACCTTATCGAGGATAACGACGGAACCGATCTCCACCGATCCCTTCTCGGTAAACTTGACCGCATTCCCCACTAAATTATGTAGGATCTGAACAAGCCGATTGCTATCCGCATGCACGGCCGGCATATCCTCCGGCACATTGTTGACAAGCTCGATCGGCTTGCCTCCTAGCAGGAACGAGTGAATGCGGACGATCGAGTCGACAACGGTCTTTAGATCGATGACGCTTCTATGCAAGGCGATATCGCCATTCTTCATTTTCGAATAATCAAGCAGTTCGTTCACGAGCTGGGTTAATCGGCGCCCGCTGTCCATCACAATAGTCAAATTTTTAGCCTGCTTTTCGTTGACGGCTCCCGCCGCCCCTTGCAGCAAAGTATCGGTAATGTTCACGATGGCGTTCAAAGGAGTTCTCAGCTCATGCGAAGTGTTGGAGAGAAAATCGTCCTTGATCTTGTCCAGCTTGAGCAATTGTTCCTTCATTTGGTTAATCGTATGATAGGCCTCGAAAAAGCGAAGAACAAGGAGAAAGACAATGATGCAGTTAAAGAGGAAAATATAGAATTGCCCTAGCCAGAGATTCTCCGTTAAGGATAAAGCGAACAACAACAGCGCTATCGAATATAGATTGACGCTAAGAATCGACATAAACAACAGGAAGGATTTGAACCGGTCCGCTCTGGCGCTTCTGATATAGAGCACGGCCACTCTCGCAAGAAGCCCGAATAGCAAAGTTTGATAAAAAATAGTGGCGCCGGAATAAAGAATCACATACCACCGAATGGGAAGAACGACAATCAGCACAACTAATATGCCCAGCACGATCGTCGTCGCTTTGGTCCACTTCAAAGAAATAATGTTCTTCTGCAATTGATAGAAGAAGATGGTCAGCATGATAAACGCGGTTAGCGAGCTGATGTCCTTGAGTTTATATAAAAATTCGAATGAAAATCCGGGCAAGTACAGAAAGAGAGGCCGTTCTCCGGTCAGTCCGCTATAAAGGGCAAAGAACAAGCATAGAATGGCGAAAGAAAGCAGGGAGAAGTCCGTCCGGCGGTAAATAGCGGTGGTTGCAAAGCAGATGAAGAAAATGAGAGACAATGTGGCAAGAATGGCAAACAAGCTGAACTCGCGCATAACGTCCTTCTGATGCTGCTGCATCATGACCGCTTGATCGCCAAAATAAAGGGATACCGGTATGCCCGCATTTACATAATCGTAATTGGAGACTTGAACGATAATCTCCACATCGCTTCTATCGGCAGTAAAATAACCGATCTGCGGAGCGTTCCCCGCTCTATAGCTTGAGGCGTCCCCGGACGGCTTGCCGTCCTCAAGCAGTTTGGCTCCGTTTACGTAAATCGTGCTGGCAAAACGAACATTCATTTTTTTCAAGGCAAAGGAACCGCTAACGGGCAAGTGGGTCAATGTCATCCGGTAAGTAGCGGAACCGTCAGCGGGAAAAGATTGACCATCGATTCGTTTGCCGTTCCATTGCCCAGGTACCTTCATATAAGCGGTGCGTACCGGTTTTTCATTCGTCTTGAAGTCTTCTGGAGTCAGCAATCGGTTCCAATAAAACTCCCAATCCCCGTTTAGTCTAATGCTTTTAGTATGAGGATTCGTCCAGGAGGCGAGGTCCATCACGCCGTCTCGAACCTGCAGAACATCTGCGTCTCTTTGGCTCTCCATATACATGGTTAGCGGAATGAATGAGAAGGCAAGGAAGCTGACGAGACAAACCAGCAAGGTTCTTCTGAGCACGATAGACGCTCCTCCGGCGGTGATGCTTCTCATTCTCTCATTATCGTTTCTTCGTGTCTAGAAAAACGGGTCAATCAGCGTGCTTGCCGCTAAATTCATCCAGCAATGCGCGCACTTCGCTTGTCGACTTTGCGTTCATTAAGGTATTTCTTAATTCGCTTGCCCCTCGGAATCCACGGACATAAATTTTAAAGAAGCGAGTCATTGGCTTGAACAAACGCGGTTCCAGCGCAGAATATTGATCATGGAGATCCAGATGAAGCCGTAAGAGGCCGAGCAATTCTTCGCTGCTATGCTCCCTCGGCTCCTTCTCGAAGGCAAACGGATTGTTAAAAATACCGCGCCCGATCATAACGCCGTCTACGCCGTATTGTTGGGCGAGTTGTAAGCCGACTTGACGGTCGGGTATGTCTCCGTTTATGGTCAACAGCGTATCCGGAGCCACTTCATCGCGAAGCTTCTTTATCTCCGGGATGAGTTCCCAATGAGCGTTTACCTTGCTCATTTCCTCTCTTGTCCGCAGATGAATGGATAGATTAGCGATATCTTGTCTCAGGATATGGGTTAGCCAATCGCGCCATTCGTCTACCGCGCTGAACCCGAGCCTTGTTTTGACGCTTACGGGCAGTCCTCCGGCTTTGGCCGCTTGAATGATGTCTGCTGCGACTTCGGGACGACAAATCAAGCCGCTTCCCTTCCCGTTCTCCGCAACGTTGTCTACGGGGCACCCCATATTGATATCTATGCCCTTAAACCCTAGTTCCGCCATGCCGATGCTCATCTGACGGAAGTATTCCGGCTTATCTCCCCATATGTGCGCGACAATGGGTTGTTCATCCTCCGTAAAAGTCAAACGACCGCGCACGCTATGGTGCCCATCCGGGTGGCAATAGCTCTCCGTGTTCGTGAACTCCGTAAAGAAAACATCGGGTCTCGCCGCTGCGCTCACGACATGGCGAAAAACGACGTCCGTCACATCTTCCATGGGCGCCAGTACAAAGAAAGGGCGCGGCAGCTCGCGCCAAAAATTAGTTGTTGTCATATCAAAAACCTCTCCGACTCTGTTCATGGTCATGCTTCTTCTACCCTTATAGCATGTTAAGCACCTTTTATCAAACGGCATAAAATCCTAACTGAACGCATGGCAAAAAAAAGTGCGATCTTAAAGTTTTCTTTATGTTTCATAGTTGTGCTAATCTATCATGATAAAATCGCAAGGAGGAAAATCGATATCATACTTCAGGAGGACAAACGATGAGAAAAAAATGGTTGGTTTACTGATGGCGATGCTGCTGCTCATAAATTCCGCCATCTGCTATGCCGATAGTGCAACAGCTGCTAAGTCTGCAGCCGATTTTGCAGACTTGAAGGATCTGGACGCGGCAACGAAGGCCAAGTTCGACGCCATGATCAGCGCTGGGATTTTCGACGGCGTCAGCGATACGACATTCGGGCTCAAAGACGAGATGAACCGAGCCCAGTTCGCCAAGGTTGCGGCATTGATTATGGGCCTTGATGTCAATAAAGATCTGAAGGCGTCCAGCTTCAGCGACGTCCAAGCGGATGGCGCCAATGGTTATGCGCTGCCCTATATTGAAGCGCTCAAAACTGCCGGCATTACGGATGGTTATGGCGAAGGTACATACAATCCGGCCGGCAAAGTAACCAAGGAGCAGCTGGCCACGTTCTTGGTCCGAATCCTAGGCAAGGACGCGGACGCCAAGGCAACGCCAGGCGTGAATGATTCTACTGTATCTGACTGGGCAAAGGGGTATGTCGCCTTGGCTTTGAATCAAAAACTGTTGTCGAACGGATCGGACGGGAAGTTCGGCGGGACAACCAACGCAACGCGCGATCTGCTTGTGCTAGGCTCATACGAAACCAAGGGGCAATACGAAGCACAGGAAGAACAGAAAAAGAAAGAGGAAGAAGAGAAGAAGAAGGAAGAAGAACGGAAGCAAGAGGAAGAAGAAATGAAGAAACAGGAAGAGCAGAATTCGTCGCCCGCTCCGCAGCCCGTACAGGCTACCGTCGAGACTCCAACGGCACTTCCCGCAGGGGGCGCTGTCGTGTCGGATACGCAAATATCGCTTAGCGCAACGAGTGGCGCTACGATCTACTATACGACAGATGGCAGCACTCCGACGAAGACGAATGGCCACGTCTATAGCGCTCCGATCGTCGTGAATAGCGCAATGACGATCAAAGCTATTGCGGTACGCTCAGGCATGAGAAACAGCAACATCCTGTCAGCTTCGTACACTATTATCGTGCCGAGATCGGCGCTGGATCTGATCAATGAAGCGTCGGAATCCGGAGATTGGACCGATGTTACTGTGACGACTTTCGGCGATGCAGGCGTTACGGGCGTTACGGCAGAGAACCTATCTGCCGTCCAATACAATTTGGAAATCGACGCAACGCCGCTTCCAAGAACATTGGCTCAAATTCAAGCGATTGTTGTTGAGACTAATCAATTAATGGTGGTACAGACAATCTATGATTATTTGAGAAATCCCTTTGGAGAATCTGCACCTGACGAAGAAGTATTCGCTAGCGCAGGCATAACCCAAGTGACAGCTTCGAACTTAAGTCAAATCTTAGATGTCCTAGTAACGGCCTATCAAGATTCCCAGAATCCATTTAGCGGTGGAACGCCCATGTCTACTAAACAAGACATCCAGGACGTTATTGACCTTTACTTGCAATAAGAAGCACAACAGCGGCGAGATAGGGAAATGACCCCCTCGCCGCTATTTATTTCTAGCCACCAACATATACCCGCTCCCCCGAATCGTAACGATTCTCTCCGGATTGGCAGGGTCAGTCTCGATTTTTTTGCGTAAATTGCTTATGTGTACCGCGACCGTTCTCGTATCCTCCAGACTCTCCATTCCCCAGATGAGCTGAAACAACGCATCGACACTGACGACACGATTGACGTTTTGTGCCATATAGGACAGCAGACTGAACTCTTTTTTCGATAAAAAGACGGATTCACTACCCACGTTGGCGGACTGTGCGTAGAAGTCCAGAGTCAAACCCGGTAACTCCAGCAGTTGTTCCCTTCTGCCCTTGGACACTCTGCGAAGATGAGCCTTGATCTTGGCCATAAGGACTCCTGGACTGAACGGCTTGGTCACATAATCGTCGCCGCCATAGGATAATGCGCTGATTTTGACCTCGTCCTCCTCGCGGCTGCTTAGAAAAACGATCGGCGCATTCGTGTAGCTGCGTGCATTCATGCACCAATCAATGCCGTTTTCATTAGCCAGCAGTACATCCAGTACGATCAAATCCGGCTCGAAAGACGCAAGCAGCTCCATGGCTTCTGTCCCGCTGTGACTGTAGGAGGATAGGTACCCCTCCCTCTCGCAATACGCCTGAACAATCTCGCATATATGGGGATCATCATCGACGATCATGATTTTGTGCTTGTCCATCATACCGTCACCTTCCTTCTTCTCCAATGCAAGGAAGCAATACATAGAATATCGACCCCGTCTTGCCGTCGCTCTCCGCTCGAACCGTCCCTCCATGCGCTTGCACGATTTCCCTGCAAATCGCCAACCCGAGCCCGCTTCCCTCAATGCCCTTCTCCATGCCGGGTCTATCATACCTGTAATTGCGATCGAAGATTTGCTCGAGCTGATCTGGAGGAATACCCATGCCGGAATCTTGTACGCTAATGATCGCATAGCGGGCATGATTTACCTCGTCCACATCTAACGCAATACGCACCACCCCGCCTCTAGAGGTGAACTTCATCGCGTTCGACACGAGATTAAATAACGCCTGATCTATTCTTTGCGCATCCATCTCGACAACAGGAACGTTAGAGCGTTGATCTTCCGCCTCTCCGATATCAAGAATGAAATCCAGCCCTGCGTCACGCACAACCAGCTCATATTGTTCATAGAACCGGCGCAAGAAGTGAACCGCATGAACCTTCTCCATTCGGTACGAGACTTGTCCCGTCTCCAAATGCGACAAGAAGGACAACTCCTCGATCATGCGGTTTATTCTTATCGTGTTATCCCGGATATACTTCAGGTACTGTTCATTGCGTTCCGGCTTAACCATATCCTGCACAGCTTCTACATAACCAAGCATGCTGGACAGCGGCATACGCAGATCATGCGTAATATAGGCAAGGAGCTTCTTCCTCCCTTGTTCGGAGTTAAGCAACCGGTCATATGAAGTGCGGAGATCATCATGAGCTGCGGATAAGTCCTGCGTGCGTTCCTGCACGGTTCGTTCCAAATTCATATTCATTTCGGTCAGCTTGTTGTTAGCGTCCTGCAGCTCGCGGGCAATCCTCTCCTCGTTCGATGCCGCCCTCGTAAATCTCGAAGAAAGCAGAATCATCTGTGCAATCGTAAACACCAACAGACCAAGCGGAGAAGTATTTCCGATTCGAGACCATCCGTTGAAATATAAGAAATCGTTGATGACCGTCACTAGAGTAACCATCGACACCAACAGGAAGATCAGCGCTCCCTCCATACGCCGCACAGCCGCATGGATCAGCCCAACCATCAGATAAACCATATGCAGAACAACGATCACACCGATTACCAGTAACAATTTCGAATATATTAGTGCAGGGGTCACCACAACAACTAGACAAAGTGCGCCGGTTGCGATCCGGGTGCCAAGACGAAACCATCGCGACACATAATTCGGGAAAATGCAATCAAAATACATGGTGATGATATACCCACAGATGCAAAGAATCAGATACTCGATCTTGAACTGCAATTCCCACGGAAAATGAGGAAACAATTGTGTAATCATGAGCTCGCCGACCAGCAAGGATCGGATACCGAACAACACGGTGAACAGACCGAAATACAACGGCGCCCTATCCTTGCGTCGCTGCAAGAACAACAACAGATTATATACGCCAATCACCAGCAGGCTTGCAGTTATGAATATCTCTGAGGCAATTTTCAGATTTGTCCTGACCGTTAACACGTCACTGCCGCCCAGCTCGATATACTTGGTGATGCCGCCTCGCTTATGATGGAAGTTCGCTACTTGCATAACCAGCTCCAGCCTGTCAATCCCCGGCTGGATGAACACCAGCTTCGTCGCCAGATGCGGTATCACGCTGCTCTTGTCTTGACCAACCGCACCGACTTCTGCCAGCAGCTCGCCATTCACCCATAATTTATACGCATGGAAAATGGTAGGCAGCCGCAGAGCAAGTCGCTCGTTCCGATCCCGCTCGCTAAGCTCTATGACCAACCGAAAGGTTGCATAACCTGTACCGTTCAGCTTCTGACCATCTAACCGATAGCCTAGCCAGGAGCTCGGGATACTGATCCAACGATCATGATTTTCGTCCCTTGCTAAGCGATTCTGGATGTCCTCCGGTGACAGCAGCTCTTGCCAGTAGAACGCCCACTCCCCTCTTAACTTTATCGGATTCTTACTGATATGAACCTGCGTTAAATCCAGAATGCCTTCTTTACTTTGGAACTTAGGGGAGTCCGGCGCAGAGATGACGGCATAGCTTGCAACTAAACCGACAATAACGGCAGCCGCTATATAAAGCAAGATAGTACGAGAACCGAATCGGAGAATACCCCTCATGATGAGACCGACCCCAATCGACAGGATGCGAGATAATTTAGTTATTATTAATAATAGCATCATTAATAGAAAATGTGCCTAGCAAATATCTAAGAGGCGTTGAATACAAACTTCACGATGAGTTCCCTCTTTGAACGTAAGAAAAACCGTCCACCCCACGGACGGTTCATTAACGTGCGTATACGAATAAGCCTCCATTTCCACTGTATTAGAGTGGCGATGGAGGCTTATTATCAAGTCAGTGTTGAGATTCCGAACGGCTACTTAAATCAAGTCGGATTTTTGCAACAGTCTCTGAATAATCGTTGCAACCTCAGCCCTAGTCACGAAATCCTTCGGCGCAAGCACGGTTGCGCTTCTACCGGATACAATTCCGGCCTGTACGCTTTCCGCAACTTCGCTTTGCGCCCACGCGGATACGCCTGCGGCATCTTCATATTGGCGTAAAGTCGCGTCTGTCGTCTGAACGGGCAGCTTGGTCTTTAATCCGGTAAGGGCCATCGCTTTGGAGAGAATAACCATTGCCTGTTCTCGCGTGATCTTGTCATTCGGGCGGAAAGTACCATCCTCGAAGCCGCTAATGAGATGATACGTATACGCCGTATTAATCGCGCTGCTATACCAATCCGATGCTTTAATATCCGAGAAAGTCATCGCTCCGCTCTCTAGCTTTAGCCCTAGTCCGCGAACAATGATAGCGGCAAATTCCGCGCGGGTAATCTCACGGTCAGGGTTAAACATGCCGTCCCCTATGCCGTCGATGACCATTCGCGCCCCCATGTCGTTTACCGCATTTTTCGCCCAATGGTTCACTACATCGGCAAACTCAATCGGATGCCATACGGTAGCATACGTACTGTTGGACAAGCTGTTGATGACCGAATAAAATGTACCGTCGATCATTACGACCTTCGTCGGAACGTGGCGAACCGTTCCGTCGGGTTCGATCACGACGCCTGTCGTAATCTTGCTCGGATCAACGCCATCCGGAATGGCAAGCGTTCGTTCCACGTACTCGCTAAATTTAGAGATTTCGATTGTCCTATCGCCATACGTGACTTTTACGCTAAAGCCCAGCGGGGGTGCGACAAGCGCGAATGTTCCTTTCGCAGCCGCATTCTCGGCGACTTTTACCGTATCCGAATTCGGCGTAGCGATTTCGATACGAACCTTGATGTCTTGCAGTGTAACCGTACTACCGAGTTGATCGGCTATTGCGCGAATGTTGATTTGCTGTGCCGGAAGCGTGTAGGTTGCCCGATCCGTATTGATCTGAAGAAGCGCTTGCCTGTCTTCCATGCTCTTGATCATCTGACCGTTTAGCTCGCCAACTAGAATGTCTGATTTGGCATTTGCCACGATTGTAACGACGGAATTTTGCGCCTCGGACTTCAGCTTTTCTTCCAGTTTTTGCTGGTCCACAACAATAGTCGACATCGTCTGATCGTCTCGTTTGGAATTCACCATTTTACCCAGGTTTTCAGCTTTTCCGTTAAACAGTACGATCACATCGAGATCCGAAGGCGTCGATGGCGTAAAATTGCCGGTTGGAGAAGGTGCGTTCACCGTTACTTTAGCCGCGCTGCTTGTTGCCGTTGCCGTTTGGGTGCCCGTTGCGCCGCTGTCCGTGTTGGTCACGACGACGAAATAATACGTCGTACCTGCCGTCCCCGTCGGCGCGTTATACGTGGCGCTCGTCGCTCCCGGGATCAAAGTGCCGCCGCTCGTACTGTTGGTCGTGTTGCTGTACCATTGGTAGCTCAGCGATACGCCACCGCTTGCCGCTACGCTTAAGCTCGCGCTTCCTCCTACGTTCACCGTCTGATTCGCCGGCTGCGTGTCGATGCTTGGCGTGGCCGCGTGGGTCAGCGCATTCACTGTTACCTTAGCAACGCTGCTCGTTGCCGTTGCCGTTTGACTGCCCGTTGCGCCGCTGTCCGTGTTGGTCACGACGACGAAATAATACGTCGTACCTGCCGTCCCCGTCGGCGCGTTATAMGTGGCGCTCGTCGCTCCCGGGATCAAAGTGCCGCCGCTCGTACTGTTGGTCGTGTTGCTGTACCATTGGTAGCTCAGCGATACGCCACCGCTTGCCGCTACGCTTAAACTCGCGCTTCCGCCCACGTTCACCGTCTGATTCGCCGGCTGCGTGTCGATGCTTGGCGTGGCCGCGTGGGTCAGCGCATTCACTGTTACCTTAGCAACGCTGCTCGTTGCCGTTGCCGTTTGACTGCCCGTTGCGCCGCTGTCCGTGTTGGTCACGACGACGAAATAATACGTCGTACCTGCCGTCCCCGTCAGCGCGTTATACGTGTCGCTCGTCGCTCCCGGGATCAAAGTGCCGCCGCTCGTACTGTTGGTCGTGTTGCTGTACCATTGGTAGCTCAGCGATACGCCMCCGCTTGCCGCTACGCTTAAGCTCGCGCTTCCTCCTACGTTCACCGTCTGATYCGCCGGCTGCGTATCGATGCTTGGCGTGGCCGCGTGGGTCAGCGCGTTCACCGTCACCTTGGCTGCGTTGCTTGTTGCCGTTGCCGTTTGMCTGCCCGTTGCGCCGCTGTCCGTGTTGGTCACGACGGCGTAATAATACGTCGTACCTGCCGTCCCCGTCGGCGCGTTATACGTGGCGCCCGTCGCTCCCGGGATCAAAGTGCCTCCGCTCGTACTGTTGGTCGCGTTGCTGTACCATTGGTAGCTCAGCGATACGCCACCGCTTGCCGCTACGCTTAAACTCGCGCTTCCTCCCACGTTCACCGTCTTGTCCGCTGGCTGCGTGTCGATGCTTGGCGTGGCCGCGTGGGTCAGCTCGTTCACCGTTACCGTCACCGCATACTGCTGCGTGCTGTTGTCTGCTGCTGTCACCGTATACGTTACTGGACTGCTAAAATTCTGCGCCACCCCGCTATTCGGCGACACACTCGCACCCGTATGTGTTATCGTCGGTACTAACGACGTCACGTTCGTCCCGTATGGAACCGTCAGCGCCACTGTCTTCGTACCCTCATTTACGGTACCTGTCACCGCCGGCGTCAAACCGCCAAACGAGAATCCGGTTATCGCCTTCTCTGAACTAACAGAAGGAGGAGGATCTACAGAAGCATTTTTAATAGTAAAGTTAATTAAATTAAAACTTTCATGGAGCGTTCCACTATCCCTCGTATAGTAAACCCGGAAAGAATCAATAGATTTTCCATTTGCAACAGAATAATCGATAGGGAAATCAGATGTTATTAACGAGTCTTTTGCATTTGAATACGGTACGGTTGAGAATTGTTCAATGCCGGCAGCATAACCTTTCACTGTAACATTAGAAAAACTCCCATCATCATATTCGCCTAAATATAGCCTGCCTAATTCAAAGCTGCCCAATAAACCCGCTGCCGTTATTTCAAAATAAACCGTTTCAGAACCGGTAGAGTTGTTGTTACCATTAATAAAAGCTCCATACTCATCCGCCATAAGTCCTGACCTGGACGCAGATAACTTAAAAAATCCGTCCGGACTGTCCCGGAGGTTTCCAGATTGCGTATATCCAGTGAAATCTTGCGTCCCGTTCGGCAACATAGTGGCATTGGCCTTCGTCGTTACCATCCCGGATAACATACCTAAAATTAACGTTAGAACTGGTACGAGTGCGATGCTCCGCCTATGAAATCGTGCAAACATGTTTATCCTCCCCCGTCAATAATCGCAAAGTACGAAATTTCCCCCACGATCTGATCTGATTCCTCTCGATTTTTCTCCTCCTATTTTATCATGGTAAATTGGACCAGTTGTGAATTACAAAAAAAACTTTAAACTCGCGCTTAACGTTTATTGCGCATTTGAAGATGGGAAAATGGCAGGTCAATTGCCTCTCTCTGTCCGTAGATACTTATCTCTACATTACTTTCTCAAAGCGAAACATTTCGTCAAAATATTCATTATCCATTGTGTCATCCGTTTCATCAGGGTCATTCGGGTCGATTATGGTATTTATTGTAAAAACTCTACAATATGAAAGCAGCCGCTCCAGAAACTCACGACTGTTCATGTTACCCACCAGCAGCATTTCCTTTGCACCGTCATAGTCCAAATACAGTTCAAGCCCGTTTGGGACACCAAAACATGTTGATGTATTTGTAAAAATTGCAACGGGCGTTTGACCGAGTCCAGAGTCGGATATCACTCTTGCTCAATTATGGTCATACCGCTAAAAGGATGACGCTCACTGGATTAAAGCTAAGCTTTCTAGTCAATCGGTAGACACGATACAAAGATCAGATTTGATCTAGACGGGTTATTGCATGTCTCGACATAAAAATCGCCTTGTCCCATTAAAGGGACAGGGCGATTTTTATGTTCGCACATCAGTGCGCCAAGACCAAGCTGGATTTCGGAAGCGATTTGGCCTCAACTTCCTTGATCGCAGCAACTACGCAACTTTTCTGCTTAAATTTGCTAATAAAGCGAATTCACGACCCACCCGCTTGCCTGTGTCGACATAGCCATTTGCATCGATGACTGGTACATCGCGAATTGCTGCACAAGTTTTGCTCGCAGCGCCGGCCGAAGCAGTTGCGGCAACCTTCTTGCTGTCCGATGATTCCGCAGTCCGTGCTTGGAAAGATGAATTTTCCTTCTGCATTAATTTTTGCGCCGATGCTTGCATATCCTGCGCAGATTTCAAAAAATTCACAATTCCGGTTGCTGCTATCTTGATATATTGCTCATATGGCTTGTTCTTCGAAATGAACTTTGAGAATAAAGACGGGTTCGCACCCAGACTATTGGAAGATTGGAAACTCAAAGACGTCGTTCTGTTAATCCTGTCGCTTTAAGTAGTCCATTTCTTCGGTGCGCAGCTTCTTGCCCAGCATGAGCATATTTCGAATAGATGCCAAACGCGATTGATCCTTCGTCGTGCGTGCGTCCTTGCATTGCTGCATCGCTTTGAAATATTCACTGACCGGCTGCACGGATTTTATCTTCACGACATCCCTCCTAATTACAAATATCATCACATGCAACGATACCTTGGTCCAAGTATGTGATTGTAAAGACCCTCTCTCATGACAGCAAGCTTCGCTTCGTCAAAAAACTCCAAATGTTACTTCAAATTTATCATTGTAGATCGGCCCATTTGTGGAATATAAAGAAAACTTTAAGTTCGCTCTTATAACGCGTTTCTGGCAACAGGCGATGCTAATCTCTCTCGTCGAAGCCAGCGCACAAGCCGGAAACCATCACCCGCGTCGTCAGTTATTTTCCAATGTTACCTCGATTCACGCATCTCGCTTTCGGTATACGGTAGCAGCAATAATGATTGCGGCAAGTGTCCAAGCACTCAAAAGGATGCCGCCTTGCACTGGGGTGAGCGCACTTGCATGTTCGGGCCGCGGAGTCCATCTCCCAACTCCTGCCGTATCCGGAAGATACTTTGCGAGGTCTGCTTGCTCCCGTATAAGCGGTTCCGCTATGAAGTAATAGCCGAGAATGATCGAGAGCGCAGGAAGCATCCGGCGCAGAACAACTCCGATTGCCGCACTGATCAGTGCGGTCAACGTGAGGTATCCGCTTACTCCCAATATGGCGGACATAAAATTTCCCCATACAATAGGAGTCCCGGCATCTCCGATTAATATTTCGGTTAGCAGAACTCCAGAAGATGATACAACGAATGCAGCAGGGATGAGCACGACTGTCAGCGCGAATAACGCCGAGAAAATCTGGATGCCTCGCAGCGGCATTGCCGTCAGTGTTGTGCGAATCTGACCGCCGTTATATTCGGAGCAAACGGTCAGTATACCAAGGATCATAAGTCCCGCTTGCGAATAACCGACTGAAGCCAACCCGATTTCCAGCTTGCTCTGTGTGGAGGCTAAGCCCTGTAATCCGGCGTTTGAGTAAGCGCAGGCCAGAATAAGATTGACGATAAAAGTACCGCAGAGGGTATACCATGTAATTGGCAGCGAATATAACTTTGACAGCTCCGCCTTGATCGCCCGACGCATTTCTTGGCCATACGTCCGGGTTATCGACGTACTCATAGATCCCTCCGACAAAAGGTAACCGTTCCAATGCTCAATAATGCTGTCACCCAAGCCGCCATGACTACACCGCCCCAAATCGGCGTGAGTGGACTCCCGGCATCTTTGATTTCAACGAACATGCGAATTCCGGCCATATCCGGCAGATAGTTCGCCAAAGGGGTGACGCGTGTCAGCAAATAAGTCACGCTCACGACGGAGGTATTCAGAAGCAGAACGGCCATCGGCAGAGCGGCATGCCGTGTCAGGATCGTAATTCCAAAGGCCATAAGCGCGGTAAGCACCCAATAGCATACAACGCCGATAAACCGGGAAATATCGGCAATCCCAAGCTCAGGAGCATGCTCCGCAAGGATGATCCGAACCGCTACTAATGTGAGAGCAATGGCGATGATGGCGAGAATGGCGCTAACCGTTGCAACGGCAGATGCTTTCGACATCAGAAAACGAATTCGTGATGGGTTGGCGGTCAAACTGGTGGTCAACTGGCGTCCGCCGCCGGATTCTTCACTCTCGGTGAAGTATTCGCTACTGATTGCTATAACGCCAACAATAATAACGCCCATAACGCCGAACCCCAACTCTTCAAATCCGATAGGGTACTCGACCGCTGTTTGTACGCTTTTTTCGATTTCGAAAAGCTCCTGAAAGGAGCGGATTACGGCGATTGCAGGCGCAACAAGGATGCCGACCGCAACTGCGATCCATATGGCGGGTAAGGAGAGAAGCTTTGAAAGCTCTGCGGCAAGCGCATTTTTCATGAGATGTCCCTCCTCGCGGTAAACGCGAAAAAGGCATCTTCTAATGTCTTATGGGAACCGACGATATCGGTAAGCGTACCGCTCGCCACAATGTGCCCCTTATTGAGAATAACAATGTCGTCTACCGTTTCGGCGGTTTCCCCCATCAGATGGCTCGATAGTAATACGGTGCGCCCTGATGCCGCACGTTCACGGAGAAACGTCCTGAGCCAACGAATTCCCTCGGGGTCAAGCCCATTCGTAGGTTCGTCCAATATCAGAATCTCCGGATCGCCAAGCAGCGCGGCAGCCAGGCCTAGTCGCCGCGCCATGCCAAGAGAGTAACGGCCAACCCTCTTCGAGGCAGCATGGGCAAGCCCTACCATTTCGAGGACTTCGTTGACCCGAGAACGGGGAAGCCCCGCGGACCTGACAATCCAGTTCAAATGCGCTCGCCCTGTACGCAACCGATGCGCTCCCGATCCGTCAAATACGGCGCCAACGGTCGTTAGCGGATCGGTAAGCTGGACGTATGGCACGCCATTGACCAGCGCAGTGCCTGAGGTCGCCCGGTCAAGTCCCAATAGGATTCGCAGAGCAGAACTTTTCCCTGCGCCATTGGGACCGAGGAACCCGGTTACGCGACCGGGCTTAGCTTTAAAGCTAATGCCGTTTAGGATATTGTGCGACCCGCGGCGCTTAGTTAACTGTTCGATAGTTATCAAGCATAACACCTTCCTTGTCTTGGTTATGCTTCACATCCTATCGAACCAAATCTAAAATCAGGGAAGGTTATTTCTAAGTTTGGTCTAATTTTTTTCCGATCCGCACGGTCGTTCCCTCCGCATCGGAACTAAAATGGACTTGCAGCCCCATTTCCTTCAGCATGTACTTTGAAATCGTGAGTCCCATGCCGGCGCCGCGATTGGCAGACTGGGTCCCCATCCCCGGTCCATGATCTTGAATGATAAACCGCTCTTGCCCGATATCCACAGCAATACCGATAAACCTACCATCGTCCGCATGGCGAAGGACATTTTGAAACAGGTTGCCAAGCACGCGCGTCATCCATTGCGAATCGATGTCCCATGAGAAGGTCGCATCGAACGGCAAGTCAGCGTCTATACGGAAGCCTGCGTTCTCAAATGCCGGATACCATGATGCAACAGAGGATCTTAAGAGTCGAACCATATCGGTGGGCTCGGGATGGTACGGGTATTTGCCCGCAGTAAGCAATGTATAGGATAAAAGGTCATCCATTAGCTCGCTAATATGCGTAATCGTGTGGTCAATCGCCGTGAGAGAGGCCACACCTTCCTGGCTGAGAGGCTCCCTATGCAATCTGGAGGCGTGCCCGCGAAGAGCGGTGAGCGGCGTCCGTAAATCATGGGACAGATTGGCAATCAGTTGCTTTCTGAGCGATTCTTCTTCTTGCTCCCGCAGGCGGCTATCGCGAAGCTTCCGAATCATCTGATTAAACGAAGCCCCCAACTGATCCACTTCGTTCATACCAGAAGCGCGCTCCGGGATCGGTTCTGGAATCCAGGAACCTTCCCCGGGAACAGTCATCGCCTTTTGCAGGCGGACGAGCCGCTGCCTAAGGCGATAAAAAAACACCCCCGATACGGAAATAAAGGTGGCAATGATGAGGGCGATCAAACCGGATATGCTGCGTGTCGTATCCATGCTTGACGGGTCAGAAGACGGATTCACGCCAGCTACCATCATAAGGATCATTACGGGAAGCAACGCAAGGCCCAGGAAATGAACCACTAAGTACCGTCGAAAAAAAGAGCGTTGTTTCATATTTTCACCCGATATCCAATGCCGCGTACGGTCTGGATAATTACCGGCGCATTGGGATCCTGTTCCAGTTTTTCGCGAAGGTGACGAATATGGACGGACAGAGCTTTATCTCCATTGATGTATGGCTCTGCCCAGACAGCCATCCATATTTGCTCTTGCGTAAGAATTTGATTCGGATGGCGAAGGAAACACTCAAGAATTTGGTATTCCTTTCCGGTCAAGGCAACTCCTTCTCCGGTAAGCTCGTTGAACACCGTGCGTCCGGCAAGATCAACAAGGATGTGCTGTCCAAGCTTGATGCGATCCGGGAGTCCCGTTCCACTGCGTCGGAGCAGCACCTCTATTCTGGCAGCTAGCTCATCGAGGTGAAAAGGCTTGGTGACATAATCGTCGGCAAACTGCAGCCCTTGCAGCTTATCATCGACAGCCGCTCGTGCGGATAGCAGCAAAATGGGCACCGAAGGCGCTGCTTTCTTCAATCGCTGGCCTACCGTAAAACCATCCAGTCCGGGCAGCATGATATCGAGAATAACCACATGAATCCCCTGTATATCGTTTTCCACCTCTTCACCGGATAACAGCCAACGAACGACATATCCCCGCTTTTCAAGTTCCTCCTGAACCCAGCGTCCGATTTCTTGATTGTCTTCTATTAATAGAATCCGTTTCTCTTTCATGATACCAGTAACCACCTTTATTTCGTTACAATAAAGAAGTCATTTTTTTTAAGATACTTGATTCGTTCCGAATAATCTTGTTTTGCAACAGTTTCCGAAAGGATATTGTTCGACACTAACAAGTCGTAAAATGATTTCAGCATCTGTGCAGATATATGATACGGGATACTCTCGACCGTAACCATCATCCTTTGACCGTCAATCAGAACGGAAGCTATTTTTTCAGGTTGTACAAGTTCGATCTGTACGCCGTTCCCGTCGATGATGAAATACATCTCCTTCCCATTTTCAAGCACTAAATGTTTTACTTCTGCCCCGTTTGCCAATCGATACTGAACCTCTTCCATTGAATATCCCGGATTCGGATCATGTTTCAGCAGCCATATGGCAAACTCTTTTGCGTCGACTTCTTTTGTATCGTATTTTTTCCAAACTGCGCCTTTATCTTTGCTTATCTGAATGGCGTTATCCGTCATGACGCGAAGAGAGATTTCGTTGTCCATATAAACGGCTCGATACTTTGAAACCATAAGGCTGTCTATCAACTTCGGTACATCATATTTCTTGTTGAATGTGAGATCGATCGGATTTAAAGACATATCGGTGTCGGCACCTTGATATAGCGAGGGCACACTATAGGCTTTAGGTTCGTCGACATCCGTTGAAGCTTCCGTTTTGTCCAATGCTGATGTCGCAAAGACGATAACGACACCGACTGCAAGCCCAATAGCGAGAAGCATCGTGGCGATCGTGACTTTCTTGGTTCTCATGATCGATATAATCCTTTCTTCGGTCGAGTTTTTGGAAAAGCTGCTAATCATCGGCGACAAACCGATTTTCTTCTCTTCCAAACGGACAAGTGCCCTAGCATAAGCAGGTTTCGTGTTTTCCCCGAATTTTCGAATGACGGTTTCATCACAGAATAGCTCGATATCGCGGTTGGCAAGAATATACATGGCCCATACAAAAGGGTTGAACCAATGGACGCATACGCTAGCGGCAAGAATCCATTTCTTTAATGTGTCGAATCGATTGATGTGCGTAAATTCGTGGGTTAGGATAAGCGCAAGTTGTTTCTCATCGTCATAGTCTAAATTTTTCGGCAAGAGTACGACAGGCCGAAAAATACCGTATGTAAGCGGAGTTGAAAGATGATCTAGTTGCCTGATTTGAACCTCTCGCCATAACAAATTCGAATGCTGCCATTTTTTTATAAAATCGTTTTTAATAGGCACGGCCATTTTGTAGATTTTGCGATACCTTATATGCGGAATGATAAAAAATAAAGCACACAAAGTAAAACCAACTACCCAAACCCATACGATAGGCGATATTATCTGTGAAGCCGTCTTCAATGGCATAATCGGCGCGGTCGCGTGTTCTGTAATGGATGGAAGGATTGCCGTAGTTCCATTAATAGACGTTGAACTTCCTTGCGTGGGAATCGCTTTGGGCGCTGCAAACATTCTGCTTACATGTTCCGCTGCCGTAAAAATGCTAAATGGCGATGGAACGGAAACAGGTACAAGCAATTGAAGCAACGCAACACCCCAAAGAAACATAAAGGTCATTTTGGGAAGCTTGTGAATAAGCAAGGAACGCAAGAAAATAACGGCAAGAATAAAGACGGAAGCCGAGATACTTATTTGAAGCAACGACATTCCCTCACCTCATTCCAAACTATCGATTAGGCGTTTTAAGCGATTTATTTCTTCTGTCGATAGCCGTTTCTGTCCCAATAAGGAAGCAATCAATCTGTCGGGGGCTCCATCGTACATTTTGTTAATCAACTCGGTTGTTTCGTGTTCTTGCGCTTGCTCTCGCGTAACGAGCGCATGGCAAACGAAATTAGGTTCTCGTCGCTCGATCGCCCCTTTATCGAGACATCTCTTGATAATGGTGTACGTTGTTGTTTTACTCCAACCTACTTTTTCTTTTGTCATTTCTGCAATTCTCTTTGCGGGGGTATCGCCTTCTTTCCACAAGATTTCCATAATATTAAGCTCGCTATCGAATAACTTCATAACCAAATGAGCACCTCTTTCACATTCATTCTACTGCCGTAGAATCACATATCAACATTCTACTGTAGTAGAATTGATTTGTAAATACAATCCTGTCATTTTTTTACACCAACTCTCTCTTCCCCGTGTAGCCCTTCTTGATTGTCTTTGAATTTAATAGTCAAAACGAAAAAGACGCCGATTATTCGACGTCAATTCATCGTTTCATTTCGTGAGGGGAAGATGTAAAAAAACGGCACTACATGCCCCTTTCCCATCAATCCATTTAACTTAAACGAACCTCCCACATCTCATTTCCGAACCATCAATATGACCGTCTCCACATGCCTTATATCCCTATACTGTCATTGGATTGAATTCATTAACTCGTAGAAATATTTAGGTTCATGAGTTTTATTAAGACGATACCAAGCGTCTAATGTTTTGGGAGAAAATACATCTAGCGCTTTTAAAACATGAACAGAAAATTCTAATGGAGCTACTCCGGATGCAGTGATCAATCTCTCATCGGTGACAGCCGATTCCATGTTGTAATATTCTTCTCCCGTGTAAGATGGGCAAACCATTTTAAGGTAGGCCAAGTCATTGCTTGTGTGCCAATGTGAATCCAACAATCCTGCTTGAGCAAGTCCTAAGGTAGCGCCGCAAATTGCTCCAACGACTATCCCTTCCTTTAAACACATCTCGGCCATTTTTAATATGGGTACGTGAACAGCTTCTGTCCATGTATTTCCACCAGGTAAAATCAGCGCATCTATGCTTTTAATGCTGCACTCATCCACTTTGATGTCAGGCATTATTTTCAATCCGCCCATTGTAGTTACTGGAGTCTTTTCTATCCCAACGGTGACTATTTTGGCAGGAGCCAGCCCCTGTCTGAAGTATCTTCCAGAGTTCAGTTCGGCGGCTAAATAACCTACTTCCCAATCGGACATGGTATCGAACACATAAAGATATACGGTATTATTCATTTCTAAGTGCTCCTCATCAAGTTTATTAGGTAACAGCAACCATTCATCTGCTCTAATGAGTGGTTATCCCTATAATTAAACAACCTCACTGACAACTGCTGTCAGTGAAGCTGTTAAACTTGATAATATTCCATTAACTCCGAAGCAATCTCCACAAGTATATTCTTTAGATTCTGTGGCTCTATAATTCATAAAAAAAGTACACGCTGAAAATTCATTGGGACGCCTAAATGAGAATGGCGTGCGTGTGATGCTCGGAATTCGTTCTACCTGAAAGCTGCGGATCTCATTCCGCAGGTGGCAGAATGCAATGGTATACCACTTATTGTTCCAATTAACCACGCCATAGGGGTCTATTACCCTATTGGGGGACTGCTCTTCATGACTGTTACGATAAGAAATTTCTACAGACCATACATTTGCTACAGCGTTCTCCAATTCCTGCAATACCGGCTGTACAGCGGGGTATCCCCTGCGGTTTATTACTTCAATTCCGGCTAAATGATGGCTACAATATCACCCACCTATTCGATGACAGGTATCTTGAAATAAGTAGCGCCACATTTATAGAGTTTGATGGAATTATATGGTACAATTAAGATAAATGAAACTAAGTTTCATACAATGAAACTTTTTTTTCGAGTGGGAGGGGAATTTACAAATGCCAATTAACTTTCACGATGCACAAAACAGGCAGACGTATGCAACAAGAAACGCTGATGAATCTTGGATATCTTTAATAAAAGATACAGTAGATGTATCGAATAAGCGGATTGCAGATATTGGTTGTGGAGGTGGCATTTATACGAAGGCTCTTATTAAGATGGGGGCATCTCATGTAGTTGGTGTAGATTTCTCGGATGAGATGTTAAAAGGGGCGGCTAATAACTGTAAGAACATTCAAAACGCTACATTTCTAAAGGGAGACGCTTACCAATCAAACCTACCTGCAAACGAGATTGACATTGTTTTAGAAAGAGCATTAATCCACCATCTTAACGACTTAGATGCTTGTTTCAAGGAAGCATATCGCATCATTAAAGATAGCGGAGTTCTCATCGTTCAGGATAGAACCGCTAAAGATTGTTTACTACCGGGGGATGAAAATCACATTAGAGGATATTTTTTTGAAAGGTTTCCTCAGTTAATTGATAAAGAGATTTCTCGTAGGTATGATTCAGATCAAGTACAGCAAGCGTTAGAATCGAATGGATTTCGATTAGCTAAAACTGTTTCACATTGGGAAACAAGACGTGTTTATAATGATTATGAAGAATTAAAGAAAGACTTACTGCTAAGAACTGGGCGTTCCATTCTTCATGAATTGACGGATGTGGAACTTCAAGAATTGATATCTTTTATAGGAGAGAAACTCAACGATAGTCAACCACCAATCATTGAGAAGGATTCGTGGACGGTATGGTTCGCTATTAAAGAGTAATCTCAAATGACCAGCTTTCCTTCACAAAAATATTTCTGTACTCGGAAAATGATTGCTCTGGCGTACTTGGGCGTGGACGTATTCGGACAGCGAAATTGGATGAGGCGATTGGTGATCATTTATCTGACTCCAACGTGCTTTGCACCGATTCGTGGAGGGTGTTCAGTTCCTATGCGAATTCAAAAGGGTTGGCTCATTATCGTTTTAAATCCGATGGGAAACAGCGAGTAAAAGGCGTGTATCATATCCAAAATGTCAACAGCTACCATAGCCGTTTGAAAAAATGGATGGATCGCTTCAATGGTGTTGCAACAAAGTATTTGCAGAATTACTTGGCGTGGTTTCGTTACTTAGACAGCAAGGAATAAATATTTAGTGGTATATTTTTAGAGACAGAGACATCAAATTTCATTTTTTGGAAGGAGAGTCTGTGGTTGATATGATTAAAGGCGACATTACCCTTGAAGGAGAACGAGTAAAGTTAGTACCAGCGGCATATGAGCATTTGGAGGGGTTGTTCAATGCAAGTAATCACAGCGATATATGGACGTTCAGCCCCTCGATAATAAGTAAACCTGAGGATTTGGTAACTACTATGAATCAGTGGATGAAGTTAAAAGAGCAAGGATTAAGATATCCGTTTGTGATTTTTGATAAAAGTACAAATGAGATTGTTGGAAGCACCAGTTACTTAGATATTTCCCTGCTAAACAAAAAACTTGAAATAGGTGGCACTTGGTTGGCACCAAAGGTCTGGAGAACGAGGATAAATACGGAGTGTAAATTTCTTTTACTGGAATATGGTTTTGAAAACTTGAAAATAGTTCGAGTACAGTTCCGTACGGACACAAGAAATGAACGATCAAATAAGGCAATTCAAAGAATTGGAGCACAGTTTGAAGGTACCCTACGGCAAGAATTGATAATGCACGATGGCTATCTTCGAAATTCCAACGTATACAGTATTTTGGAGAAAGAATGGGCAGATATAAAGACAAAATTGCTTTATTATTTGAACAAAGAACATAGCTGAATGTCGAAGCATCGATTAAACTAATGGACACGATAGCAATAAACCGTCTTTTCAACGAAGGCGGTTTTCTTATGGTCATATATCAACATTAGAATTTAACATAGCCTTGCAAAAAAAAGAGGGGTTTGCTGCCCCTCTTTGCTATTTCCGCCAATACATCTCAACTATTAGTCTTTCCTTACCAACAGTGAGCAACATTCCACATGCGCCGTATGCGGGAACATATCCACCGGCTGAACCTCAACCGTCCGGTAGCCGCCGTCTTCCAGCACCCGCAAGTCGCGCGCGAGGGTGCTCGGATTGCACGACACATAAACGATCCGCTCGGGCCGTAATTGAAGCATCGTCTCCAGCAGCGCCGGATCGCAGCCCTTGCGAGGAGGATCCACCACGATGACGTCGGGCGAGACGCCTTCGGCTTGCCAGCGGGGCATGACGACGCCGGCGTCGCCGACGGCGAACTCGGCGTTGTTAATCACGTTCAGGACCGCGTTGCGGCGTGCGTCCTCGATCGCTTCGGGGACGATCTCGACGCCGTAGACGCGGCGCGCATGCCTTGCGAGGAACAGGCTGATCGTTCCGATGCCGCAATAGGCATCGATCACCGTCTCCTCGCCGGTGAGGGCCGCGTATTCCACGGCGGAGCGGTAAAGGCGCTCCGTCTGCGCGGGGTTGACCTGGAAGAAGGAGCGCGCGGAGATCGCGAAGCGAATGTCCCCGATGTCGTCGTAGATGACGTCGTTGCCCCACAAGACGCGGGTCTCGTCGCCGAAGACGACCGGCGTGCGCGCGGTGTTCACGTTCTGGCAGATGCTCTTCACGCCGGGAACGCTCTCTTGAATAAGCCCGACGAGCTCGTCCGCGTGGGGCAGATCCTTGCCGTTCGTCACGAGGACGACCATGCGCTCGCCGGTCGCTTCCGCGTGGCGGACGACGACGTGGCGCAGCAAGCCGCGGCCGGTCTCGCGGTCATAGGCGCTGTAGCCAAGCGAGCGAGCGATGCGCTTCACCAGCCGTACGCTCTCTTCATTTGGCTCTTGCTGGATGAGGCAGGCGTCCATGTCGACGATGTCATGGGTCCCTTGCTCGAAGAAGCCGCCGACAAGGCCGCCTGCCCGCGAGTAGCCGATCGGAACCTGAGCCTTGTTGCGGTAACGCCAAGGCTCTTCCATTCCGATAACGGGACGCACGACCGCCGAGGGACGGCCGTTCTCGTCGACCGGCACCGAACCCTCCGGATCGTAGGCAACGACCGGAAGCTTGCCGATCCGCGCGAGGTTGTCCAGCACATGCTGCTGCTTCCAGCGCAGCTGGGCCTCATAGCTCCAATGCTGCAGTTGGCAGCCACCGCACGTATTGTAGATCTCGCACGGCGGCGCGATCCGGTCGGGGCTCGCCGCCAGGAGCTCGACCAAGCGCGCCCGGCCGAACGACTTGCCGATGCTGACAACCTCCGCCCGCACCCGGTCCCCCGGAACCGCCCCGCGAACAAAAAGGGTATAGCCTTCAACCCGGCCTACCCCTTCCCCCTCGTGAGTGAGTCCCTGTATATCAAGCGGGACGATCTGTCCCGTCTCCACAGGAACGCCCGCTATCGCTTTCTTGGTCCCGTCGTTTCTCCCCGGTCTCCCATGGGCGGCGCGGCCGCTTGCGCCGGGGCGCCCCGATCTCCGGCTGCCGGAGGAGCCTTTCGTTGAATGCATAAGTTCATTGCTCCGTTCTGATCAGGTTCCCAATAGGTCCCTAAAGGTTCCTATCAGGTTCCTTGTAGGCTTCTATAAGATAACTACTTCTTGTAGGATGTTAAACCCTCTTCATCCACCACGACCGAGATATGCGACGGCAGCACGGACAGCTCAAGCGGCAGCGTTCCGCCGAATTCCCCGTCCAGGTTGAGCTGTACCCGATCGTCCGCCGTTACGGTTAATTGAGAGGTCTGGAAGTGGACGATGTGCGAATCGTTCAGATGCTCGCCCTTGACCGCGAGCGAAGCGATCCTTATCATCTCCGCCAGGTTGCACTTCTTCACCAGGATCACGTCGAGCAGGCCGTCATCGATCTTCGCATGAGGGGCAAGCCTCTCGAAGCCGGCGATCGATTGGCTGTTCGCCACGAAGAAGAGCATGTACTCGCCGTCGAAGGTTCCGACGCCTTCGGCCGAGATTCGAAGGCTTGTTGGACGGAAGTTCACGATCTTCTCGAAGCCCTTCACGTAATAAGCGAATTGACCGATCATGGTCTTCATCTTGCTCGGCACCTCGTAAGAGAGATCCGTCAGGAAGCCTCCGCCCGCCATGTAGAGAAAATACTTGCCGTTCGCGACCCCGACGTCCACCGGACGCGTATGCCGGCGCACGATCAGGTCGACGGCGTCCTGCCAGCGCTTCGGAATTCCGTTCGCGCGGGCGAAATCGTTCGTCGTCCCCATCGGCAGCACGCCGATCGGAGGCCTGCGCTCCTGCCCGGATATGCCGTTCACCACTTCGTTCAGCGTGCCGTCGCCGCCTGCGGCGATAATCATGTCGTAGCCTCTCTCGATCGCTTCGATGGTCGCGCGCGTCGCGTCGCCTTCCGCTTCCGTCGCATGGGTCGACGTCTCGATGCCGCCTCTCTCAAGCCGCTGCAGCACGTACGAAAGCCTGCGCCGCATCTCCTCCCGTCCGGAAGTCGGGTTATAGATCAACCTCGCCCTAATCTTCTCCAACTTGCTCCCCCTCTTTGCCATTAACCGACCGCTCTTGAAGCCATTCCGAAGCCTGCCTGCGAATCCATTCCTGCACCTTGGAATGCGGAATCAGCGAGCTCTCGGCATAGCCGCATGCCAGCCCCTCCAGCCTCCGCGGAATGACCGCGGAAGTGAAGTAACCCTCGCTGATGAACACCGGAACCGCCATGACGGGCCGTTCGGGCCGATCTTGCTTCATTCTGATAACTTGCTCCGCGACTTCATCCGGACGGAGCGTCGCCGCCCGTACGTCGGCGTATCCGCCTCGCTGCTTCACGAGGGCAGCGAGCCCTTCCAGCCCGCGATGCCACTCCTCGTAGAACCAGGCATCCTCGCTGCCATGGCCGACCAGGAGCAGCGATAAATCCTCTTCGCTTCTCCCCTGCCTGCTCAGCTCCTCGGAGACCCGCTCCGCCAACACGTCCGCGATCTCGGGATCGTCCGCGATCGGCCTGCCGTAGGTCAGCCTCGCGCTTACCCGCATCCGCTCCATATCCGTCGGCCGGCGCGGCTCCTCGTATGCCCCAAGCGCCCAGCCGATCTCGTCGACATGGGTGCTTCCCGCGGAGACGAACAGAGGAATGGCGAGAATATCGGTGACTCCGACCGCTTCCAGCCTATCGATGCCGTCCTGGATCAGGCTTCCTTCCACAAGCTCCAGATAGGCGCACTCGACCGGGAGGCCGCCAAGCTTCCCGCGGATCCCCGCTACCGTGTCTTCGACGCGCGTGACCCATTGCGGCTCGCGGGATCCGTGGCTGATCACCAATATTCCCGGCTTCATATACGGTCCTCCCCGTCTCGGATCAAGCATTCGTTTAAACCCTGCTCTCTCATGCTAGCGAATCGTCATTGCAATGTCAACGAAGCCCGACCGTTCCTTAATCCTCCAGCCGCGAACGAAGAAAGAGCCGGACAAAACGATGTTTTGTCCGGCCCTTCTCTATCGCCTAGCTTATGGTTAATAAAGTGGTTTCTTCGTATTACTTCGAGGCAAGGAAAGCGTCAAGCTGCTTTTGCTTCTCGGCGATTACGTCAGCCAATCCGTTCTTCTTCTCTTTGTCGTACCATTCTTGGGCTTTCTTCGGATCGATGGAGCCGGTCTCAAGCGCTGCTTGGTATTGCTTCGCTATGTTGATCAGAACGGCTGCTTGCGACTTAACCGGTTCGACGTCGAACGTGAAGCCGAGAGCCGGCGACTTGTGAGCGCCTTCGTTGAACTTCTTGAATTGGTCCCACTTGTCCGGAGCTTCCGTCTCGAACGTGTAGTTCAGGAATTGGTTGCCCAGCTCCCATGCGACGCCCGGATTGTAGTCCGCAGCATTCGGGCCTGCTTTGATGACGTTATCGGACACCTTCACATAGTGCTTGCCTTCGATACCGAAGTTGAGCAGGTTGTTCAGGTATTTGTCGGAATGCAGCAGGTTGATGAACATCATCGCGCGGGCCGGATCCTTCGACGTCGTGGAGATCGCGAGCATAGCGCCTGCCGTTTCGCCCGTGGATACGGTGCGAGGTCCGAGGTCGATCTGCTTGATCTTGCCCGGCATATTGATGGCGTTGCCGAATTCGGCATCCTTGCCCGGCTTCATCGAGGAAGTGATCATGAAGACGTTGCCTTTCTTCATGGCGTCTTGCGTGCCGAGCGTCGTCGTAGCAGCATCTTTATTGATAAGGCCTTCTTGGAAGAACTTGCGGGTCAGGTCGAGCTGAGCCATGTAGTCCGGATCTTCGAATTTGCTGATGACCTTAGGATCGTCTCCGTCCTTGCGAACCAGGCCGTCGATCGTCGCGTCGCCAAGGTAGTCGTGTTGGATCATGTAGTGGGTATTGAAGGTTTCGCCGTCTTTCATGAACAGAGGAATGATGCTGGAGCCCTTCTTCTCCTTGACGGTCTTCAGGATCGGTTCCAGATCGGCAACCGTCTTCACGTTGTTCAGAGCCTCCGTAAGTCCCAGTTCCTCGGCGATGTCGGTACGGTACAGTACGCCGCCTTGAGCCGCCAATTCCTTGTTCGTCGGGATGCCGTAGTTGAAGCCTTTGATCTTCGCGCCTTCGAGGAACGTCGGATCAAGCGATGCGGTGATGTCTTTGCCATACTTCTCGAGCAGGTTGCCGACCGGCAAGTCCGGATTGTTCAGAGCGAGGTAGCCGCCCTTGGCGACATTGTTCGCGTGGCCGTTCCATTGCGCCGTGAACACGACGTCCATGTCCGTGCGTCCCGCGATGAGCAGCGGCATCTTATCGGTGTATACGCCCCAGTCCAGCGTGGAGAGCTTAACGGTTGCGTTGATTTTCGGTTGCAGATACTTGTTGATCTCCGCTTCGATAGCCGGGAAGTCCTTCTGAGCGGGACCTTCCCAGAGAACTTTAAGCTCGTAAGGCTTCAGCTCAGGGGACGCCGATTCCGAAGGAGACGGGGATGCCGAATCCGAAGCCGAAGGAGACGGGGATGCCGACTCGGAAGCCTTAGCCGACGAAGACGGAGAAGAGGAGCCCTCCGAGTTATTGTTGTTTCCTCCGCAGGCTGTCAGCCCCATGGACGTCAAGAGGATGACGGACAGAAGCATGGTGGAGCTTTTGACGCGTTTACTGCCCTTTCTGAACATTGTTTGTTGCCTCCCTTTTATGATGATTCATATATGCTTAACCGGCCGGTAACCGGTGCAAGCCAGATCCATGGTTCCGCAGCCGCAGCGTTTCCATGCCGCAGCCGCGGAGCGAGCCTTATCCCTTCACGGCGCCAACGGTCAAGCCTTGAACGAAGTAGCGCTGGAAGAACGGATAAGCGAAGACGATAGGACCGATTCCGACGACCGCCATCGCCATGCGAACGGTCTCGCTCGGGAGCTGGAAGTTCGGGTTCTGGGCGAGGATCGCCGCATAAGCCGTCGAGTTGGAGCTCAGGAATTGCAAGTCCTGCAAGGCCTTGTACATCCGATATTGAATGTTGATGTGGACGTTGTCGTTAATGAACAGCATGCTGAGCCACCAATCGTTCCAGTAGTTCAACGTGCAGAGCAAGCCGACGCTCGCGAGTACCGGCAAAGACAGCGGTAGGACAATCTGGGCGAAGATCCGCCATTCGCCGGCGCCGTCGATCTTGGCCGATTCGATCAGCTCGACCGGCACCGAATTCGTGAAGAACGTCCGCAGCACGAGAACGAAGAACGCTTGAACGATATAAGGAATCATCAGGGCAAGAATCGAATTCTGCAGATGCAGGTATTGGGTGTACATCATATAGAAGGGAACGAGACCCGCGTTGTAGAGAATCGTAAACACCATGAGGAAGGAGAACAGCCCTCTGTGCTTGAAGTCGCGCCTTGAGATCGGGTAAGCGAACATCGCCATGACGAGCAGGGAGACGATGGTGCCGACCACGGTAACGAGGATCGAAATCCCGTAGGAGCGGACGACGTTAAGCCAGTCGTTCAACAGGAAGTCGTAAGCCGACAAGCTGAGCTTGTGCGGGAACAGGCTGTAACCGTGCAAGAGAACCGTCTTCTCGTCGGTGAAGGAGACCACCAGGACGAGGACCAGCGGAATAATGCAGATTGCGGAATAGATCCAGAAGAAGACATTGATCGCCGTATTGGCCGGCGTGGATATATCCATGACCGATTTGACTCTCTGATTTGCTGCTGCCATCGAAGATTCCTCCTACAATGACGGGCTGTTCCGGATTAGAACAACGCGTCATCCTTGCTGATCCGACGTATGATCAAGTTGCTGGTGAAGACGACCACGAACCCGACTACCGCTTGGTACATGCCGGCCGCGGACGACATGCCGAAGTCGCCGGTGACAACGAGTCCTTGATAGACATAAGTGTCGATGACGAGCGTCGTGTCGTACAGGGGACCGGAGTTTCTCGTGACTTGATAGAACAAGCCGAAGTCGGAGTAGAAAATGCGGCCGACCTGCAGCAGCGACAAGACGATGATAACCGGACGAATTAATGGGATCGTGATCGATCGGATCTGCCGCCACTTCGTCGCGCCGTCGATCGTAGCCGCTTCGTAATATTCCTTGTCGATCCCGATGATCGCCGCCAGGTAGAACACCGCATAGTAGCCGATACCCTTCCACGTGTTGACGATCGGCAGAATATACGGCCAATACTTCGATTCCGTGTACCAGTCGATCGGCTGATCGACTCCGAACCAAGGCAGAATCGTCTTGTTCAGTAGCCCGATCTCCGGGTTCAGGAATCCGTATACCAGATACGTAATAATGATCCAAGAAAGGAAGTAAGGCAGGAACATCATCGTCTGGTGGAACTTCGCCAGTTTCCGGTTGCGCATGGAGTTGAACAAAAGCGCCAGCGCGACCCCGATGATTAAGTTCAAGACGATGAAGATCACGTTGTAAATGATCGTGTTCTTGGTGATGTTCCAAGCGTCCGACGTGCTGAACAGGAACTTGAAGTTCGCCCAGCCGACCCAGGGGCTATGGAACACCCCGGTTTGATAGTTCACGTTCTTGAAGGCAATGATCGATCCGATCATCGGCAGGTAATTGTTCACGAGCAGCACGAGCAGCGCAGGGGCCATCATGAAGTAGAAAACGCCGTATTTCCGCCAATAGCCGATATTCTGTTTTTTCTGATTCACGGGCTTAGAGAGCGCAGAACCCGAGTTCTGTACAGTCTGTTCCATCCGGATCACATTCCTTTTTTGCTCTGAATAATCTCTCCACGCTCCTTATTCTATGGAGTAAAACGTTTTCCATCTATCTACTGCGATGACCGATATAGCACTATTGTGATCTTTTGGCAAAAAAAGAAAGGCCGGCCCGTTGTCAGCCAAGACCCCGGGACAGCCTGTGGAGGAAGCGCCTTCGCGCTACAGCTTCTGATATTTCTTGCGGTAGTCCTGCGGAGTAAGCCCGGTGAATTTCCGGAACAGCTTCGCGAAGTAAGAGAAGTGCTGGTAACCGAGCCCTTCCGCGATGTTGCTGACCTTGAGGTTCGTCTCGACGAGCATGCGCTTCGCTTCCTCGATGCGCTTCTGCGCGATATATTCGGACAGGGAGAGCCCCGTCTCCTTCCGGAACAGCCTCGACAGGTAAGCCGGGTTGCGGTACACCTCGTTCGCGATATCGTCCCGGCTCAGGTCGCGGTGCAGATTGTCCTGGATATACGCGTTGATCTTCGCGATCACCGCCGAAGAGTCGCGCGGCTTGTCCGAGAAGACCCGGACGAACTTCTCGGCGCTCTTGGACGCCCACTGCAGCAGCTGCTGGGGCGAACGCGAGGCTTGGGGATCGCTTAGCTCCTGGACGGTCAACGCGTCGTAGACCGATATTCCCTTCCGATGAGCAGCCTGATAGAAGAGATGCAGCAGGCCCGCGTGAAGCAATTCCAACGTCTCGCGGCTGGCCATCTCGTCCTGCAGCCGCTTCGTCGTCTCCTCGAGCTGGCGAATAAGCTCGTCTTGTCCGCCCTGATCGATCAGCTGTCCCCATTCCGCGAAGTTAGGCAGCGCCCCGTTCCCGCCGGCCGTTCCTCCTTCCGCAAGGGCGGACGCGTCGATGACGGCGCTCGCGGCGGAGACGTTCGTCCGCTCCAGCTGCTGCAGGCGGTCGACCGCGGAAGCGATCTCTCCGATCGGGACCGGCTGCGAGACATAACAGGAGATCCGGCAATGGAAGTAGCTCTCGCAATCGGCCTTGTATTGGTTGCATCGCTCCAGAAGCGCCTGCCGGTCCACGGGCGGTCCGTCCGGGCTAGCGTACAGAAGGATCAAGTTCAACCCGCTTCTGTCCTGAAGCACGGCTCCCGGCCATTCTCCGAGAATCGTCTCGGAGGCCGCCTTGCGGATCGCATACTCCATGATGCTCTCGTCGCGCGCGTTCAGCTCGGCATTCCATTGCTCGATGCTGACCATGACCGGCAGCACGAGGCCGTCCGCCTTAAGCGGAATGTCGTACAGCTCGAATTCCCGCTCCAGCCTCTCTTGTCTCAGAGAGACGCGATCCGCGAGCAGGTCCTGCCAGAACCGCTCCACGAGAAGATGAAGCTGCTGGGTCCACTGGCGATGATAGGCGGAGAGCATCTCTTCGAACGATTGCCTGTTCCGCTGCGCTTCGATTTCCCTTACGGCTTTCGCGACGATATCCTTCAACACCTCATGATCGATCGGCTTGAGGGCGTAATCGAAGCAGCCCAGCTGCAGCGCTTCGCGCGCATAATCGAAACGGGCGTGTCCCGTCAGGAAGATGACTTGGGTGTTCGGGAATCTATCGTTGATCCAGCGAAGCAGCTCCATTCCGTTCGCTCCCGGCATCTCGATATCGGAGATGACCAGATCGACCGGCTTCTCTTCCATATGCTTCATCGCCTGCTTGACGTTATCCGCCTCCAGAATTTCTTTGAAGGGCAGATCGCTCCAATCGATTCCCTGGGTGATTCCTTTAAGCGCGAAAATCTCGTCATCCACTACCAGCATAGTAAGCATCGTCTTCATCCTCCCGATCGGCGTTGCTAAGGCTCCGAGTCTCCTTCGTCTCGAACGCGGGCAAGTGCTTGACGGGCAGCCGCACCTCGACGATCGCGCCGCCCTCTTCCCCGCTTCCGTTAAAGAAGCCGATGCCGCCCTCATCCCCGTACAGCATCCGGAAGCGATGAAGGATGTTCCATATGCCCAGATGCTGCTCCCCCGAGCCTTCCAAGTACGTCCCGCTCGCAAGATCCTTCAGCATCTCGGAAGGGAAGCCCGGGCCGTTATCCCGGACCGTAATCCTCACGATTCGGTCCGGTTCGTCCGGATCGTTCGCGGAAGAGATTCGGATACGGAACGGAGTGCCGTCCTGTTCCCTCTTGCTGAAGCCGTGCAGAATGGCATTCTCCACGAAGGGTTGAAGCATCAAAGGCGCAATCTCGCAATTCAGGTGCCGCGGGGAGACCTCGATCTCGTAAGCCAGCTTGTCGACGTACCTAAGCTTCTGGATCTCCATGTAATGCTCGATGTGCTTCAGCTCGTTCTCCAGCCGAATCACCGTGCGGTTGCTGTGCATCAGGAACCGGAAGTAGTCGGCCAGATGCAGGGACAGCTTCTGAACCGTCTTGTAATCCTTCAAAGCCGCCAAGTTATAAATAATGTTCAACGTATTGGTATAGAAGTGAGGATTGATCTGGACCTGCAGATGCTTGTACTCCGCTCTCTGCACCCGAAGCTGCTCTTCGTACACGTCGATCTTCAGATTCTCGATCTGCTGCGCCATCTGGTTGAACGTCGTCGCCATTATCGAGAATTCGCTTCCGACGGTCTTCGCCGGAAGCCGGACGTCGAAGCGGCCATGGCCGATCCTCCGCATTCCCCGGATCAATCGGACGAGCGGCCGGAACATGAAGCGCTGCAGGAACAACAGATAGATCGTCACGACGGCGACCGAGAGCAGCGGAATCCAATAATAGAGCATTTTCTGGAAAAAGGGGAGGTTCTTCAGGATATAGGATTCCGTGGTGACGATGACGTATCGCATATTGGCGTATTTCGAGCTCTGCGTCAGAATCAGATACTTCTTGCCCTTCCACTTGATCGTGCCGGACCGATTCTCCATGTGCAGAATGGCCTTGCGGAACTCCTCGTCCTGCGTAGCCGGGACCGGTCCCGACGTCATAAGCGTTCCTTGGTCGTTCATCATGAAGACGGAACCGTCCGGCCCCACGTCGAACGTCGTAAGGGCTTTGTTCAGCGTGTCGATCTGGACCATGGCGCCGTCGTACATCCCGAGGTCGATATCGACCATCTTGATCAAGTAGAGGCTGTCTCCGGGAATCGAAGTAATCTCCCAGTCGTCCCCCATCGCGACTGCCCTCTCGATCGTCTTGACGCTGTACTCTCTCAGCAAAGCGTCAAGCTCGGGAGACTTGGATCCGTTCTGGGTCGCGAATAGCGGGTTGCCGTCCTTGCGCAGATATACGAAGAACGTATCGACCATCTTGTAGTAATTCGTATCGAGCAGAAACCGGTTGTTTAGGCGCACTTTCGCGAGCGTATAGTCGGAATCGTCGATCGGAAGCGTTTTCAAAGAAAGGACGTCATTATCGTTGACCGTCCCCAGCTGCACGAGGAAATCCGAGGTGCTCTTAAGAATCTCGTCGTTGGATTGGACCTGAACGTTCATCAGATTGCTATAGTGGACCGTGATTTGCTCTCGCACGATCTTCGTCGCGTAAAGATTGTTATAGATGAGGAAAATAACGAGCGGGGCGATGATCAGGAAAAAGCCGAACACGATGCGGAATCGCACCGATTGCCAGAAACGCATCCGATTATCCTCCATCCTTCGAGCTGAATGGAGCCATCCATTCTCCCCTAGCATACCTTATGAATGGGAATATCGGCAATAATTTACTATTCGCAACAAATCCTTGCCGCTTCACATAAACAAACCGGAGAGCTCCAGGAGCTCTCCGGCATGGATGATATCCGATAAGTCTTCGTTAATCTCTCAACCCTTGTCCGGCGCTATGTCGGCTCCGAATCGTCCGAGTCTCTCAAGCGCCAGCTTGTAACCGTCGTTGCCGTAATTCAGGCAGCGCTTCACGCGGGAGATCGTCGCCGTGCTCGCTCCCGTCTCGGATTCAATCTGGTTGTACGTATTGCCCTTGCCCAGCATTCGAGCGACCTCTAAGCGCTGCGATAACGATTGAATCTCGTTGACCGTGCACAGATCGTCGAAGAAGACATAGCATTCTTCGACATCCTTCAAGGTCAGAATCGCTTCGAAGAGCTGGTCGATGGACTTATCGTTCAGTTTCTTCAACTGCATCAGCTATGCCACCTTTGCTCGTATCGAAAATATCTCATTACCCTGTATTGTACTTCGTTTTGCTCATTTATTCAAACTTTACAGTGGTCACGCGGCAGAGAATTGAATTCTTGCATGTATAGGGCAAACGTCCATACGCAAGCGCCCCTCCGCACATATCCTATAGCAAAACGTCTGGAATGGCGTAAGGCAGGGGCAGGAACTCCTCCTGTCCGACTCCTTATTCGGAAGGAGGATGTGGTAGATCATGGACAATCAAGGGAGAGAACCCCCCTTCCAGAACTGGATGAGCGCTCCGCTGGAAGGGATTGGGCCCGGAGTTCCGGGCGCCTATCCCGGCCTCGGGGGAGACACGGCCGCGACGAACGCGCTTATCGGCGCACCGTCTCCGACCTACAGTCCGGTGCAAGTCATGCCCCCGGCGACCCAGCCGCCGGCCGCTTCGCCCTCTAAGGGGCTGTTGGGCAACTTTAATCTAGGCGACCTCAAAGGCATGCTCGACCGGATGGGCGGAGTCGAAGGCCTTCTCTCGAATATGGGCAAGGTGCAGAAGTTCATGTCGACCGTGCAGCAGGTAGCCCCGCTTCTCAAGCTGTTCATGGGCAAGAAGGGCAGCAAGGATGACGACGATAGCGCATCGAGCGCGCCGGCGCGGCGACGGCGGCGCCGGACCTCTTACAAGCCGAAGTCCAGGCGCAAGGGCTCCAGCCGAAGAAGACGCGGCTCTTCCAAGCGGCGCCGTTAGGGACGAACGCAAGAGAACCCCGTTGTTCCCGGCATCAATCTCGGGAGAACGAGGTTCTTTTCTTATTTCTCGTATTCGAGGAAAGGATCTTCGATCTCGATGCGATGAGCTTCCGCGTCGCTGACACCCGAATAGAGGGTTGCGGTACCGTCTCCGTGCCGGACGAGTCCCCCGCTAAACAGCACGTCGACCAAATCCAGCCGCTTGGCGGGCCCGTCCGGGAACATGTCCCGCGAAGCGATGATGCGAATCGGAGTCGCCGTTCGAGACTGCGGATCAAAGCCGAACGCCATCGGATAGTAGTGGCGAATATTGCCGTCGTCCATGCAAGCGATATGGCCCAACACGCCGATCCTTCCGTTGCGGAGGAGATGAGCCTCGTTGCCGCCGCCCCATTCTACCTTAAGGAACTGGCCGGGGATCACGTCGGCATTCTCCAACCGATCCTCGGTCAACTCCTCCAGCTCGCCGATGTCCGTATAACCGATCATCGCCCTGGCGTCGCCCACCGGCATCGGACGGGTGAATACCCCGATCCGGCCGTTCTTCAGCTCGACGAGGCGAATGTCCTTCATCGTCAGAGGCCCTTTGGCGAAAGGTTGAAGATCGGCAATCCGATAGCCCCGATAGAAGACGGTTCTCCAAGAAGTGACATAATGGGGATCCTCTCCGTCGAAGTAGACCTCCACTCCTCCGAAGACAAGCTCGCCTCGTATGAAGGCGACGAACGGATCTTGCAGATCGAAGACCGGAGCATGGCTTCGAGGCACCCACTCTCCGCCGCGTTCGACGAAGAACATGACCTGCGATCGCTCGCTGGAGCGATCCTCCACCCTTCCGGCGATGACCTGTTCCCCATCGTCCGGGAACGGAGCCGTGATATTGTAGACGTCACGTCCTCCAACCCCGGAGAATGTCAGCTTCTCCCCTTGAACTTCCTTGCCCCGACGTTCCCGGCGTTCCTGCTTGAATTGTTCGAATAAGACAGCGCACGATTTGGCTTGCCCGATGGATGCCTGCATGACAGTCCCCCAAACTTCGTACGAACGATGAGCCTATGCATCGTCCACTCGCTTCATTCTATAGTAGGATACCCGACGTCGATTGGTGAGAACCAGAAGGCATTCCGTTATTGGAAGATGCTGAAGATCCAATACAGAATCGCCGCCATCACAGCGGATACCGGAATGGTTACAATCCAAGAGATGAGAATTCGGCCCGCCGTATCCCATCTTACGCTCGAGAATCGCTTAGCGGATCCGACGCCCAGGATGGCGGACGTAATGGCGTGGGTCGTGCTGGCCGGCAGATGGGTCATCGTTGCCGTGAAGATGACGGTCGCGCCGGTGAGATCTGCCGCGAAGCCGTTGATCGGCTCGATCTTGAAGATCTTCGTCCCCATCGTCTTGATGATCTTCCAGCCGCCCATGGACGTTCCGAGGGCCATTGCCGTCGCCGCCGAGATCTTGACCCACAGAGGCACATCCAGGTGATCCTGGAACTTGCCCGCGACGAGCGCCATTGTAATGATCCCCATCGCCTTCTGGGCATCATTCGTTCCGTGCGTGAACGACTGCAGCGCAGCCGTCGCGATCTGGCCTGTCCGGAACATCCGGTTCACGTAACGCGGATTGGAATTCGCGAAGAGGTGTTTAAGTATGAACATCACGATATAGCCTAATATGAAGGCAACGATCGGCGATGCGATAAGTCCGATAAGTATGGTGGAGAAGCCGCTATAGTTTATGCCGTTCCAGCCTTCCGATGCGATGGCCGCTCCCGCGAGAGCGCCGATCAAGGCGTGGGAGGAGGAAGAAGGAATGCCGAGCCACCAGGTAACCAAGTTCCATATAATCGCTCCGACCAGGGTAGCGCAAATCACCGTCAACCCGTGCTCCAGCTTGAAGGGGTCCGTTACTTTGCCTCCGATCGTCTTCGCGACTCCGGTAAACATCAAGGCTCCCAAGAAGTTCATGGAGGCCGCCAGGATAATGGCGACTCTCGGTCTCAGAGCTCGGGTCGAGACCGAGCTCGCGATCGCATTCGCCGTATCGTGGAAACCGTTGATAAAGTCGAACGCAAGCGCTAATAGAACGATTAAGGCAACCATCAGTGTCATATGATCCATGCTTATTATCGTCTCTTTCCTATTCCGCGCGATTAAGAATTGCGCATGATGATGGATTGCAAGGTATTGGCGACGTCTTCGCAGGCATCGGTCGTCTCCTCGAGACGCTCGTACATATCCTTGAACTTGATGAGCTCGATCGGATCCTTGACGTTCTGGAACAGGTGCTTGATGCCTTCGCGCATCAGGTCGTCCCCTTCGTTCTCAAGCTCGTTCAGCTTGACGCAATGGGTTTGCATGGCAAGAAGCTTCTTCTGGGTCAGAAGATAGATCGCTGCCTTGATCTCCAGGGCGGAGCGGCGGAGGACATCGCCGAATTTGCGAATGAAGCTGTCGGGTTTGGAGATGTGGTACATATCGAAACGGGATGCGCATGCTTCGATTCCGTCGAGAACGTCGTCCAGAAGCTTCGTCAGCTCCATGATGTCTTCGCGTTCGATCGGAGTTATGAATGTTTTATTTAATTCCGTAATAATCAGATGCGCGAATTGATCGCCCCGATGCTCGAAGGCTTTCATCTCTTTGGCGAATGCTGTCACATCCCCCAATTCGCCATTCACGGCGTCGGCGAATCGGTCGACCGTCTCTTGAATCAGGTCGGCCATCGCCTCCAAGGTTTTAAAGAAAATGTCTTTTTTTCGGAACACCTGTAGCCCTTCTTTCCCAATAAAGATGCCTTGACCGCATTACTTTCTTTTTACAATCTTTACATTCGCATGACAAACCCATTCCATATCTTATCACAGCGATTACATGCATGGTATAGGGCTTTTTTAAAGCTTCGCCAACTACTTCCTTAAAGTTTTGCCTAACGGTGCCGACAATAACCGTCTAGGCCTTACGTACGCGATTCGACAAAATTCGATAAATTCCTTGCCGCGCCTGATTTTTAAACAGATTTACTCGGATATTTTTCTGTACGCGCCGTTTCTTGGAGGACTATTCTTAAAGGTAGATAAAAATCGTTTATCGGAGGTGCAGAATCGATGAACACGAGTTCTAGAAGGTTCGATTTCGGGCTTGGCGAAGCCGCTGAAGGCTATGCCAAGGTGACTCCCGCCACTCGGTATGATCCGTCCATGGGATACGGCTTCTCGGAAGGCTCACAGGTCTCCGCACGGAATCGCCGGGAGCCGGAGCCGCTAAAACAGGATCTGTGCATCCCGGCCGACGCGGAATTCCGCATCGACGTGCCCGACGGCCATTACCAGCTCGGCCTGCTGATCGGCGACTGGATTCTCCCCGCGCACACCACTGTTAAAGCTTCCCCGGGAAGGCTGCTCTTACACGGGCTTCGCACCTCTCCGGGCCAATTCGTTCGGGAGACGGTCTCCGTTCGCGCGCGCGGAGGCTGCATTCGCCTGCAATTCTCCGGATCGGCGCCGAGAATCAACGCTTTGGAAGTCGTCGCCGCGCCGCAAGCCGTCACCCTGTACCTCGCCGGCGACTCGACCGTCACTGATCAACCGGAGGAAGGCTATCCCTATGCCGGCTGGGGGCAGATGCTCGCCGCGCTGCTCAAGCACGACGTCATTATCGCCAACGAGGCGGTATCCGGCCGAAGCTCCAAGAGCTTCATCGGAGAAGGCAGGCTGGATGCCATCCTGGGAGAAATCAAGGCGAACGATTACCTCTTCATCCAATTCGGCCACAACGACCAGAAGCCGGACGAGATGAGGTTTACGGAGCCTTCCACGACGTACAAGGAGCATCTTCTCCGGTATATAGACGGCGCCAGGGAACGGGATGCCCACCCCGTTCTGGTCACCTCCGTCCACCGCCGCTACTTCAAGGAGGACGGCTCGCTGCAGGATACGCACGGCCGTTACTTGGAAGCGGTGCGAGAGCTCGCCGAAGAGACCGGGACTCCGCTCATCGATCTTGCGGCCCGCAGCAAGTCGCTGCTGGAAGAGCTTGGGCCCGAGGCGTCGAAGGAGCTTTTCATGTGGGGAGCTCGCGGCGAATTCGAGAACTACCCCGGCGGCATCGAGGACAACACGCACTTCCAGGAGCAGGGTGCCATCCGAATCGCCAAGCTCGTCGTCGAAGAGATTCGCGCCATCGGCCTGTGGCCGCTGAGCATGTATATTAGGTAGTAAGGAAAAAGAAATTGGAGCTCGATCATCAGAGCTCCAATTTCTTCATTCGTTTAAAATCCTTATTCAAACTGGATTTTTTCCATTTTTTGATTTTCATCAAATATTGAATGCCTGAGAGGTTGTAGGAGAGTTGAATGTAGAAGTAATTGATAAACTCCAAAATCGCAAAAACATATAGGAAGACGGCGATAGCTAAACCGCCTAAAGGCAAAGACGGATACCATTGTATGAAATCATAAGCGAATACAACGCTTGCGGCCATGATCAGAACCATATTCCCTGTTTTTAAACCATGGAACTGTCGAACAACCTTCATCGGAGTAATCGAATTTCTCTCATTTCTTAGTTTTTTAAGCTTTACATACCAATAAGTCGTTCCTTGCAATAAGAGAAATTCTAAAAGGATAAAAGATACCCAAAAGGAATATAGCGAATACAAATGGAGATCGGAAAAAGCGTTATTCAGCACGTAACTAACAGGTACAAAAGTGATAATGGAAAATAACTCCCCGGAAAATAAATAAGCCAACCTTTTTTCTAATGTTTTTTTCAAATTTGTCACTCGCCTCCCCTTTATACATTATATGGATTAATTCGAGACAAGAAAACCGCGCATTGTATTTTAATAGTCGCAAGCCGCTCTTCCATTCGACGTCCATTGACAGCGTTTCCACCTAAGTGACATAATTTTTGATAACATAGGGCTGTTTAGGTGGGATTAAAGCATGGAGAAATGGTTCGGCAAGTTCCGGCATATGAAGATTAGAAACAAGCTTTCCGGCGTTATCGCCCTCATCGTCATCTTCGCCTTCGCCTTCATCCTGATTGCCCAGCAGTACGCCTTCTCGGAATACGATAAACAGCTTCATTCCAAGTCCTCGCAGGTCCTTAACCTGTCGTCGGCGGCGATCGAGTCCGAGCTGAAGCAGATCGAGCAATCCTCCTATAATATCGTTGCGGACGTCCAGCTTCAGACCGTTCTTCGCCAACTCCGCGGCAGCGCGTCCGATTACGACGATCTCGTGCTGCGCAATAAGCTGTCCGATCTGCTGGTCAAATTCAGCGGCACGGAGCCCTATATGCGTTCGATCCAGCTTATCGACGCGCGCGGCGCCGAGACCAGCTCGGGCAATCCGATCGGAATCGGTTCCGGCAAACGGGCGCGCATCATGCAGCAGGCGGGAGATGCCGGGGGCGGCACCGTCTGGATTTACCCGGACGCCCAGGATTCCTCCCTCATCCTGGCCCGGGACATTCGTTCCTACACGAACACGAATCTTGACCTGCTATACCTCGGTACTCTGATCATCCGGATCGATCTGGACTCGATCGTCCACAAGCTGGCGGTCGGACAAGGAGAGCTGTACATTCTGTCCGGTTCCGATGTGGTGTACCCGCGGCAGACGTCGTTCCAACCGTCCGTGCTGTCGGACAAGCTGGCTTCCCGCACGGGGTATTTCACGCAATCGATCAACGACGAGACGCTGTTCATCTCGCATAATCGCTCGGTCTCGACCGGTTGGACGTATTTGAACCTGACCCCGTATAATCACATTTTCGAACGAATTCTTCTTATCAAGAAGGTCGTCGTTTATGTCTTCATCGGGATCTTCGCCATCGCGATTCTCTGGGGGATTCGCTTCTCGAGAAGCCTCACGCGACCGATCGAAGATCTGATCGGCCGGATGAAGCTCGCCGAGAAAGGCAACTTCGTCGAAGCGAACCTCGTCGGCAGCGACGACACGAATATCTCCATGGACGAGATCGGCTTGCTTCAACGGACTTTCCGTCTCATGGTAGAGAGAATCAACATTCTGATTACCGAGAATTACTCGAACCAGCTTCTTATCAAGGAGACCCAATTCAAAGCGCTGCAGGCCCAGATCAATCCGCATTTTCTATACAACACGCTTGAATCGATCAACTGGATCGCGAAGATGAACAAGCAGACGCAGATCTCGCAGATGGTCGAGGCGCTCGGCATGCTGCTCCGCAACTCGGTCAGCATCCGCGAGCCTATCGTTTCCCTGTCGGACGAGATCGATATCGTCGAGAGCTATATCACGATCCAGAAGTTCCGCTTCGAGGATCGGCTCTCGTTCTCCATGGAGATTCCGGAGCGCTATCGCGGCCTCCGGATTCCGAAGCTGACGCTTCAACCGCTTGTCGAGAATGCGATCCAATATGCCCTGGAGCCTTCTATCGGCGTCTGCCGGATTACGATCCGTTCCTATGAGACGGAGTCCGGCCTCCATCTAACCGTCGAAGACGACGGGCCGGGAATGCCTGCCGATACGCTGGTCAAGCTGAGAAGCGGCGAGCTGGAGACGAACGGCAAGGGCATCGGCCTCCTTAACATCGACGATCGCATCAAGCTGAGCTTCGGAGAAGGCTATGGCGTGCAGGTCGAGAGCAGGCCGGGGAACGGCACGAGGGTTATCGTACGAATACCGAAGCATCTGGAGGGATAATTCATGTATAGAACGCTGCTGGTCGACGACGAGAGAATCATCCTAGACGGCATATCCAGCATGGTCGACTGGCCGCGGCATCGCACGGAGCTGATCGGCACCGCGCAGAATGGAATCGCGGCTTATGAGAGAATCGTAGCGGAATCCCCGGATATCGTCATTACGGACATTCGCATGCCCGGCTTGGACGGGCTTGAGCTTGTCGCCAAGACCTACGCTTCGCATCCTCATATCCGATTCATCATCTTGTCCGGGTTCAGCGAGTTCGAATACGCGAACCGCGCCATGCAGTACGGAGTGAAGCATTATCTCCTCAAGCCGACCAACGAGCACAAGATCGCCGCCGCGCTGGACGAGCTTGTCGCCGAGCTGGACGCGGCAAAGGACCAGCTGACTTTTATCGCGAATATGAAGCTGAGGTTCCAGCGAATGGTCCCTCACGTCAAGGAACAGGTGCTGAAGGAGTTCGTCACCAACAAAACCTACGGCGCTCACGACTTGAACTATTACCGCGGCTTGTTCCAGTACGACTTCGATCGCCCCGTTCAACTGTTGCTTTTCCAATTGGAAGGCCCCGCCGAATTCGAGTACCTGTTCGCCATCAAGAACATCGCGGAGGATATCCTCGAATCCACGCTGCTCAGCACGACCATCGGCAATCATGCGCTGATCCTGATCGAAGAGCCGGAGGACGCCGAAGCCGTGCAGGAGCGGCTGACCCGGATCCGAACGACCTTCCTGCAATATTACAAGCTGGACGTGACGATCGCCGTCAGCAGCCTCGGCGAGATGATCCGGGCCCGGGCGCTGTACCAGGAGACGCTGCAATGCTTGAACTACCGCTTCTACCTCGGAGAAGGAGGCATCATCACGAGCAAGGACATCCTGTCCCCCGCTCCGCTTCCGCTCGACGATTACGAGTTCGACGAAGAGAGGATCCTGCTGCCGGTCCGTTCGGGCCACCTTCAGGAAGCCGAAGAGCGGCTTGCCGAGCTGTTCGACCCGCTGAAGAGCGCCAAGCTGGATATCGGAATGGTCAAGACTTACGCGATTCAGCAGTTCATCGCCCTGATCCGCCTGGACGATCCCCAGCGCATCAACGAGAACTACAAGAAGCTGCCGCTCCTGCTCGAGTTGAATACCCTTCAGGGGATGCAGGATTTTCTGCTGGCGATCGTCAAGGAGATTGCCGCGAAGTACTATGAGCAGAACGTCGTGAAGCATACGAGCATCGTTCGCAAGGTCATCGACATTATCAACGATCAACTGGGCAACCCCGGCCTCTCCCTTAATTTCGTCGCCGGCGAGATGCTCTATATGAACGCCGACTATCTCGGCAAGCTGTTCAAGAAAGAGACCGGGGAGAAATTCTCGAACTTCGTCGTGAAGGCGCGGATGAAGCAGGCGGCGCACCTGATCTCTGCCCAACCCGATATCAAGATCTTCGAGTTGGCCGAGCGTCTCGGCTTCGGTGACAACCCCCAATACTTCAGCCAAGTGTTCAAGAAACAGTTCGGATGCACGCCGTCGGAGTATATGAGAGGTTTGGAGAACTCTGCTTTTTGAACAATCATATCGGTTTTTTGCCTTACCCTCTCCTCCTTTATTCAGGATAATAGCAAATGTAAGCAGTTACAATACGAATGAAGCACATGCATAAAGGGGAGGAAAAAGAAATGAAAAAAGCGTTAACGACGCTGCTCGCGAGCTCTCTTGTTCTCGGTCTCGCCGCCTGCGGCAACAGCAACGACAACAGCAGCTCCAACTCTGGCGCAAACCCGTCCGGATCCGCGGCTAACCCTGCGACTGCCTCCGCATCCGCGGGCAACGACGATCCCGTCACTCTGCGCGTAGCTTGGTGGGGCGGCCAATCCCGTCACGATTACACCCTTAAAGTCATTGAATTGTACGAGAAGCTCCATCCGAACGTCACGATCGAGCCGGAATACGCAAGCTTCGACGACTACTGGAAGAAGCTCGCTCCGCAAGCGGCCTCCAAGAACCTGCCGGACGTTATCCAGATGGATATCTCTTACCTGAACCAATACGCGACGCAAGGCCAGATCGCCGATCTGGGAACTTACATCGACAGCAAGCTGATCGACACGACGAACATCAGCGACACGGCGATCTCCGGCGGCAAGGTGAACGACAAGCTGTACGCCTTCAACCTCGGCAACAACGCGCTGCTCGCGATGGTCGACAAGGCCATGGTAGAGAAGGCCGGCGCTACGATGCCGACTCAGGAATGGACTTGGGACGACTTCACCGCTCTCGGCGACAAGCTGAAGTCCCAAGGCAAGCTGCTGGCGGGCGACCTTCGCCACGACGTCTTCTTCCCGTTCTACCTGAGAAGCCAAGGCCAGCACATGTACGCAGCCGACGGCAAGGGCCTGGGCTACACCGACGACAAGTACTTCATCGACTTCTATAACATGTACAACAACTGGTACCAGAACGGCTACCTGCTCTCCCTGGACAAGCTGGCCCAGAAGAAGGGTACGCCGGAAGACGGCGAGCTCGAGCTCGGCAACGCGGTCAGCACCTGGAACTGGTCGAACCAGTACATCCTGTCCTCGCAAGTCGCTAACCGTCCGCTCGAGATCCTGCCCGTACCGGGCTGGAATCAGAACGGCGCGCTGTTCCTGAAGCCTTCCATGTTCTTCTCGATCTCGGAGAACTCCAAGGTTAAGGAAGAAGCGGCGAAGTTCATCGACTTCTGGGTCAACAACGTCGACGCGAACAAGATCATCATGGGCGAACGCGGCGTGCCGGTATCCTCCGCAGTCAAAGACGCCCTGAAGGATTCCCTGTCTCCGGAGCAGACGAAGGTATTCGAATACGTGGCATGGGCCGAGCAGAACAGCACCCAGATGGACCCTCCGAACCCTGCCGGCGCTACGGAAGTCGACAAGCTGCTGAAGGAAACGGCCGAGCAGATCATGTACAAGAAGCTCTCCGTCGAGGATGCGGCCAAGAAGTTCCGCGAGCAAGCGACCAAGATCCTGAACAAGTAATCTCGACATCAGCGAAAGCTGTCCGAACGGCGGATTTCCCGCCGGCCGGACGGCTTTTTTATTCCCGTTCGCCCCCCCTTCCCCTTCCCCTTCCC
>NZ_RZJR01000009.1 GCF_003990975.1 Cohnella sp. AR92 | reverse complement strand
CGCACCGCTGGTGTACCAGTTGTTCCGCCAGGAGCATCGCTGGGTAGCCAAGTGCGGGAGGGATAAGCGCTGAAAGCATCTAAGCGCGAAGCCCGCCTCAAGATGAGATTTCCCAATCAGTAAGACCCCTTGGAGAACACGAGGTTGATAGGCTCGGGGTGTAAGCACAGCAATGTGTGTAGCTGACGAGTACTAATCGGTCGAGGGCTTATCCTAATAAGCCAACACAGGCAAGAAGATTCTAATGAACGCTAATTCGTTTCGTATCCGGTTATCAGGGCGCAAGCCTTGAAAAAGCCTTAAAAAAGGCTTTACAAAAGCTTCGAGAGATGATAAGATATCACTCGTTGCTGAAAAAAGCGAATCTAGCAATTCGCAAAATAACGTAATATTCCCTGATAGCTCAGTTGGTAGAGCACTCGACTGTTAATCGAGTTGTCACAGGTTCGAGTCCTGTTCGGGGAGCCATATGGAGAGATGTCCGAGTTTGGTCGAAGGAGCACGATTGGAAATCGTGTAGGCGTCACAAGCGTCTCGAGGGTTCGAATCCCTCTCTCTCCGCCAGTATGGCCCGTTGGTCAAGCGGTTAAGACACCTCCCTTTCACGGAGGTAACGGGGGTTCGATTCCCCCACGGGTCACCAACTTTCCTTAAGAACCTCAAAGAAAATCTTCAAAAAAAGATTGAAAAAGAGGTTGCCAAACGGTGTGAAGATATGATAAGATATCAAACATCGCTTAAGAAAACGCTTGATTAACGACGCGGGGTGGAGCAGCCCGGTAGCTCGTCGGGCTCATAACCCGAAGGCCGCAGGTTCAAATCCTGCCCCCGCAACCAACACTCTTCCTTGGGAACTGATTCCGAGGCACGCGCGGAGCCGTGGTGTAGAGGCCTAACATGCCTGCCTGTCACGCAGGAGACCGCGGGTTCGAATCCCGTCGGCTCCGCCATTTAACTTAAAACCTCGGCTCGGTAGCTCAGTTGGTAGAGCAGAGGACTGAAAATCCTCGTGTCGGCGGTTCGATTCCGTCCCGAGCCACCATCATCATTCTAGATTTTGCACCGTGCCGGTGTAGCTCAACTGGTAGAGCAACTGACTTGTAATCAGTAGGTTGGGGGTTCAAGTCCTCTCGCCGGCACCATGATTTACCCACTGTGGAGGGTTAGCGAAGTGGCCAAACGCGGGAGACTGTAAATCTCTTCCTCACGGTTCGGTGGTTCGAATCCATCACCCTCCACCACTTTTACCTTACTTAGGGGCATAGTTTAAAGGTAGAACAGCGGTCTCCAAAACCGTTAGTGTGGGTTCAATTCCTGCTGCCCCTGCCAACTGAATAATACAACATGGCGGTCGTGGCGAAGGGGTTAACGCACCGGATTGTGGCTCCGGCATTCGTGGGTTCAAGTCCCATCGATCGCCCCATGTATTACAAAAGAATATTGGGGATTAGCCAAGCGGTAAGGCAACGGACTTTGACTCCGTCACTCCAAGGTTCGAATCCTTGATCCCCAGCCATTCATGCGGAAATAGCTCAGTGGTAGAGCATCTCGTTGCCAACGAGAAGGTCGCGGGTTCGAATCCCGTTTTCCGCTCCATCTAGTTTATTTGGCGCCATAGCCAAGTGGTAAGGCAGAGCTCTGCAAAAGCTTTACCCCCAGTTCGAGTCTGGGTGGCGCCTCCAAAAAAACTAAATACGCGCCCTTAGCTCAGCTGGATAGAGCGTTAGACTACGAATCTAAAGGCCAGGAGTTCGAATCTCTTAGGGCGCGCCATATGACTTGCTGGTGTGGCGGAATGGCAGACGCGGCGGACTCAAAATCCGCTTCCGGCGACGGAGTGGGGGTTCAAGTCCCTTCACCAGCACCAACTTAACAGCGAACAGCTCTCAGGATAAGACACGATCTTATCCGGGAGCTTTTTTGTTATAGGAGCGTACTTATGAACCCGGAGCAGATCGAACTGCATCTCAAGAGAGTATTGAACAGCTATCGGAAGTGGACGGGGACGGATCTTCTGAAGCTGACGGGAGAGCTAAGCTTGGCGGAACAGCTTAACCGTACCGGCCGAATTCTGTTGTCGCACGGCACGGAGACGGACCCGGTACTAAACTACGGGAACCATGCGGCCCTCGCTCTTTGGGAGATGGATTGGGCGGAGTTCGTGCGGATGCCTTCTCGTCTTACGGCGGAGCCGATGGATCGAGAGGAACGGGAGAAGCTTCTGCGCGACGTTCGGGATAAAGGGTATTCGAATCGTTACGCGGGGATACGCGTTTCCCGTACGGGAAGGAGATTTCGGATCGAGGACGCGGCGATCTGGAACGTCATGGACGAGAGGGGAAGGATGCTTGGACAGGCCGCATCCTTCCCCTCTTGGACGGAAGTGAGTTCTTGAGTGGATGGTGTTCTTGAATTAAACCAGCCTCGGAACTCCGAGCAGAGCGTCCTTCCAGCTGTTATAGACCGCCAGGGCCGCTCCGCTGTCGATCAGAGCCTTGCAGGTGTACAAGCCTTCCTCCAGGGAACCGACGCGTTCCGCGAGCTCCAGACGGGCTGCAGCGTTCAGCAGCACTTGATTGAGGAACGCCATGTCCGCATCTCCACGGAGAACCGCTTCCGAAACGGATACTTGCTCCGCGGGCGTCCATTCCTTCTCCGGCACCGGAGTGTCCAAACCGAGCGCCTCCGGATCGTAAATCCGCAGATGAAATTCTCCATTTTCCACTACGTACACGCGGGTAGGCCGATCGATGAACAGATCCTCGGAGCCCTCGGCGCCTTGGACGATGAGCGCCTTGCGATAGCCGAGCTTGATGATTAGCCGCGAGAGGCGATCGAACACCGTATTGTGATAAACCCCGAAGGCGAGATAAGGGGAATGGGTAAAGTCGATCAGCTTCTCCGCCGAATTCAAGATGGTGCGCATGCCAAGCTCTTCTCGAATGGAGCGAAGCTTCTGAAGGGGAGGGCACCATTGCTCGGTAGGGATATAGACGACTCCCGCCTCCCTCGCCGTCAGAGCCGCTTTCTCGGCGTTCAGCTTATCGGGGTCGATGCCGACCGCCCGAATGATATCGTGAAGCCCTATGCCCCATTTGGGAGGCAAGGAGTCGGCTCCATGGAGGGTAACGGGCAATCCGGCCGCCGCGAGCAGGAAGCTTGCTGGGAAAGTGGCGAAGAAGGACGATTTGCGCCCGTCGTAAGGGCCGGCGCAGTCGAGCCCTTCTTGGATGGGAGATCGTACGGCGTGCTTGCGTACCGTCTGCACGAACGCCTCGAGTTCCTCCACGCTCTCCATCTTAATCCGTTCGGCGATGAAGAAGGCGCCGATCTGGGCGGGAGTCGCTTGAAGGCTCAGGATAGACTCGGCCGCTTCAAGCGCTTCGTCGTATTCCAAGTCTCGCGCTCCCCGTTTGCCGCGGGCGACCTCTTTAAGCAGCTTGATCATCGTTTCGCCCCTCCTTTTTGATCCTGTATCAATTGGTAAACCTTCACGATAGACGTGGCAACGTCGACCATGCGCTTGCGCTCGTTCATCGCTTGCTTTCGCAGCATATCGTAAGCCTCGGATTCGGTGATGCCTTTAAGCTCGCACAGAATCCCTTTGGCCATGTCGATCCATTTGCGCTCTTCGATTCGAGACATTAATTCCTTCCGTTCCATATTCCATTGCTGCCGCTCGAAGCATTGCTTGGAGCTGAAATGCAGCGTCCAGTGGATGTCGAGAGGGTTCATGGACGCGCTTAGCACGCCGTCGACCATCACGTTATCGTCGCAGGCTTCCACCGAGAGCGTGGCGGTTGCGTCGCTGCACCACCAAAGCAGAGGAACGATTTTTTGCTTCAATAGAGACGTTCCCCAACTCTTGATCTGCGGAATCGGCACATCGAGAACGCATGCGTCGGCGTCCACAATCAGCTTGTTCGCCAGTTCCTCGGAATGGGCTTTGGTAATCGTATACCCGGAGGAACGAAGGACAAATTCGGGGAGAAGCGTCTTTGAAGCGGCAGCCGACGGTTGGACTGTCGCTTTCGCTTGGTTGTGAATAACCAACAAAGAACGCATAGGGTTTCTCCTCTCAACTTTAGTTCATTTAAGGAAGTAATCCCAATTCGAAGCAGCCTGACGTTAAATTTTATAACATATAACAGGGTTTATGTCGAGATGAAAATTTTCATAAGGCTTCGATGTCATGTATATTGACAAAGATCATCTGGCGAGGTATAGTTCAGGTAATTCAATCCAATCATTTATTCACGGATACAATGGGGTGTCCGGTTGAAGCGGCAATGAGGCCTGCTTGCGTTCAGGAGAGACGAGTTTGTCTTCTCTATGGGCGAAGCAGGCTTTTTGATTTTCTTAAGGAGCAACGAAAGGGGATTCGGTCAATGGCAGCGACAAAGAAACTGGTGATGATCGGCAATGGGATGGCGGGGGTCCGGGTCATCGAGCACATTCTTAAGCTGGCGCCCGGCGCTTACGACATTACGATCTTCGGGAGCGAGCCGCATCCCAATTACAATCGAATCATGCTCTCCTCCGTGCTTCAGGGCGGAACGGGACTCTCCGACATCGTGATCAACGACTGGGAATGGTACCGCGACAACGGCATTACGGTACACGCCGGTCATACGGTAACGTCGATCGATCGGGTTAACCGCAAGGTTGTCTCACATCTCGGCCTCGAGGCTTCCTACGATACCTTGCTGATCGCGACCGGATCCAGCGCGTTTATCCTTCCACTGCCCGGAGCGGACAAGGAAGGAGTCATCGGCTTCCGGGATATCAAGGACTGCCAGATCATGCAGGAAACGTCCTTGAGCTATAACAAAGCCGTCGTGATCGGCGGCGGGCTCCTCGGCCTGGAAGCGGCAAGAGGACTGCTCAATCTGGGGATGGATGTCACGGTCGTTCATAGCAACGCTTATCTGATGAACAGGCAATTGGACAAAGCGGCATCGATGATGCTGAAGGAAGAGCTCGAAGCTCAAGGGATGAAGTTCCTGCTCCAGAAGCAATCCGAGAGAATTCACGGGAAGAAGAGAGTGAAGAGCCTCAGCTTCGCGGACGGCACGGAGATCGAGGCGGATCTGATCGTCATGGCCGTCGGGATCAAGCCGAACGTGCAGATCGCCAAGGACGCCGGTTTGAACGTGAATCGCGGCATCATCGTCAGCGACTTCATGGAGACGAACGACCCGAACATCTACGCCGTGGGGGAATGCACCGAGCATCGAGGAATCGCATACGGACTAGTAGCCCCGCTGTACGAGCAAGGCGCGGTATTGGCGAAGCGGCTGTCCGGCGTGGATACCGAAGGCTACACCGGTTCGATTACTTCAACGAAGCTGAAGGTATCCGGAGTGGACGTCTTCTCCGCGGGGCAATACGACGAGCCTGCGGGCACGCGTTCGTTGAAGTACCAGGACGAAGTGGATCGCGTCTATAAGAAAATCGTCCTGAAGGACGATAAGCTGGTTGGAGCGGTTCTGTTCGGGGATACGGGGGACGGCGCTTCGTTGCTCTCCCTTATTCGCAAAGGCGAAAGTGTGAGAGGAAGAGAGAAGGAATTGCTTCTCGGCTTCTCGGCGGGCGGAGCGGCATCCGGCAAAGAGAACCATCTCGCGGAGATGGCGGATGACGAGATCGTCTGCGGCTGCAACGGCGTCTCCAAAGGGACGATAGCCGACGCGATTCTGCAGAAGGGCTGCAACAGCGTCAGCGCAATCAAAGCCTGCACGAAGGCATCCGGCTCTTGCGGGGGCTGCAAGCCCGAGGTTGAAGGGCTGCTTAAGATCTACGCCGGAGACAACGCGGCAGCGCCCGTCAAGGAAGGGATCTGCGGCTGCACGACGCTGAATCGCGACGAGATCGTGGCCGAGATCAAGCGCATGGGGCTTAAGACGGTCAAGGAAGTCATGAACGTGCTCGAATGGAGCCAGCCGGAGGGTTGCTCGAAGTGCAGGCCTTCCCTTAATTATTACCTCGGGATGCTCTGGCCGACTGAATACAAAGACGAGAAGGAGTCGCGCTTCACGAACGAACGTTATCACGCGAACATTCAGAAGGACGGGACGTTCTCCGTCGTCCCCCGGATCTACGGCGGCGTGACCTCTCCGTCGGAGCTGAAGAAGATCGCGGAGGTCGCCGAGAAATTCGATGTTCCGCTCGTGAAGTTCACCGGCGGTCAACGGCTTGACCTGCTTGGCGTCAAGAAGGAAGACCTGCCGAAGATGTGGGAGGAGCTCGACATGCCTTCCGGCCACGCCTACGGCAAGATGCTTCGGACGGTTAAGACATGCGTAGGCAATACGTTCTGCCGCTTCGGGACGCAGGATGCCATCGGCATGGGAGTTCGCCTTGAGAAGGAGTTCGAGCGGATGAACGCTCCGGCCAAGGTGAAGCTCGCGGTATCCGGATGTCCCCGGAACTGCGCGGAAGCGACGATCAAGGACTTCGGCATCGTCGCGATAGACGGAGGCTGGGAGCTGCATGTCGGCGGCAACGGCGGCGTTCACGTGAGAGCTACGGATCTGCTGACAATCGTCAAGACGGAGGACGAGGTCGTCGAATGGGGCGGAGCGTTCCTTCAATTATATAGAGAGCACGCGAATTGGAACGAACGGACTTCCGTCTGGGTAGAGAGAGTCGGGATGGACTTCATCAAGAAGTCGCTCGAGAATGGCGAGGAACGCAAGGCGTTGTACGGCCGGATTCGTACGGCTATCGACCAGATCAAGGATCCATGGCAAGAGATAATCGAGAACAAGGAGCTTCGCAAAAACTTCGAGTCGCTGGTGCCGGCGGAGGCGCTTCAAAGCTAGGGGAGGAACGAATATGGCTAAAGTATTGATCGGACATATGGCGGATATCGACAAGAAGGGAGCCAGAACCGTTCGTTATCAAGACTTGGAGATCGCGGTCTTCAAGCTCAGCGACGGCGAAGTGAGAGCCGTGGAGAATCGCTGTCCGCACAAAGGGGGCAAGCTGGCGGAAGGAATGGTCTGCGGGACGGCCGTCCATTGTCCGCTGCACGATTGGAAGATCGATCTGAAGAGCGGGAACGTATACGAGCCGGACGAAGGCTGCGTGGAGACCTACGAGACCGAAGTCGATCAAGCGAGCGGCGCGATTTACATCACGTTGTAATTGGGAGGAATGAACATGAGCGATTACGTGAAGCCCATTCAAATTGTTAAATCGATGGTAGAGTCGGGAACGTCTAAGGCAAACCTAAGCATCGGCCAGTCGATCGTCCGGGGCGGCCTTGGCGGAGCGATCCTGGCCTGCGCGACAACGTTGGCGTTCACGGCCGCCGCTCAGACGAAAATCGGCTTGGCTGGAGCCATCGTATTCCCCGTTGGCTTCGTCATGATCGTTCTGTTGGGACTAGAGCTTGTAACCGGCAGCTTCGCCCTTATTCCACTGTCGGTGCTCGAACGCAAGACGACGATCGGCCGCATGCTCGCGAATTACCTCTGGGTCATCGTCGGGCACTTGATCGGCTGTCTACTGTATGCGGCCTTCTACGGATTGACGATCACCAAGATGGGTCACGATATGTCCAATCCGCTCATTCAGACGATTATCCAGCTCAGCGAGGCGAAGACGACCGCTTATAAGGCTATGGGAGCGGACGGCATGGCGCTGGCGGCCATAAAAGCCGTGCTCTGCAACTGGATGGTGACGTTAGGCGTTGTAATGGCGATGACTTCCCAATCGACGATCGGCAAGATTCTCGCGATGTGGCTGCCGATCCTGACCTTCTTCGCGCAAGGCTTCGAGCACGCGGTCGTGAATATGTTCGTCATTCCGGCCGGCATGATGCTCGGCGCCGACGTCAGCTTGGGCGATTGGTGGCTGTGGAACCAGATCCCCGTTCTGATCGGGAACTTCATCGGAGGCGCTGTCTTCACCGGATTCCTGTACTATTTCTCCCAACGGGGTTTTATCCGGAAGTCGCTGTTCAACTCGAAAGCGGTCGAGACTGCCCCCTTGGAGAAAGGCGCATGAGAAAAGAAGGAGAGGTCGCCATTGTCGGCGCCGGACCGGGAGATCCGGATCTGATTACGCTCAAGGCGCTGAAGAAAATTCAAGCAGCCGACGTCATTCTTTACGATAGGCTAGTGAATGTTGAACTATTGGAATACGCCCGGTCGGACGCTCGGCGCATCTATGTCGGCAAAGCGCCGGGCCGGCATTCCATGACGCAGAGCCAGATCAACGAGAAACTGATTCAACTGGCCAGAGAAGGGAAAAGGGTCGTCCGGCTGAAGGGAGGAGATCCGTTTATCTTCGGCCGCGGCGGGGAGGAAGCGATCGCCCTGGCCGAGAAGGGTATTCCGTATGAGATCGTTCCGGGCATCACCTCGTCGATCGGCGCGGCCGCATCGGCCCGCCTTCCCTTAACGCACCGGGGGATGAGCGTATCGGTCGCTTTCGTTACCGGACGTCGCTGCCGGGGACAGGAGGAATCGCCCCGTTGGGATCTTCTTGCTCATTCCGTCGAGACATTGGTTATCTATATGGGAGTCGGCGAGATGGCCTTCATTCGGGAGGAGCTTCTGCGGAACGGCAAATCCCCGGAGACTCCGGTCGCCGTGATCGAGAGAGGGACGACGCCCGGGCAGCGGGTCGTGACCGGAACGCTGTCCAATATCGGGAGGCTTGCCGAAACGATGAAGCTGAGCAATCCGGCATTGATCGTCATCGGGGAAGCGGTAAGGGCCAGGGAACATCTCCTTCGGCTGGAAGCGGAAGCCATGGAGAGAATCGGATAATTCGAAGCAAAGCGGCGCCGGGGAGCTTTCCCTGGCGCCGCTCTTTGTTGGGCTTATAGCGCGCTCCCGCCGTAGAGGAAGCGATATTCGAAGTGAGTTCCTTCGATCTTGCTGACGGTGACGCCGCCGCTCTTATTCGAATACGTATTCAGCATCTTGCCGTCCCCCAGATAGATGCCGACGTGAGTTATCCGCTGCGAGGACTTGTCGATCCCGGAGTAATCGGATTCCTTCGTGCCCTTATAAGACATGAAGAACATCAGGTCTCCGCGCTTCAGGTCATGCCAATCCGTCTTCACTTCGCCCTTGGCCTTCACGTATTCGCCTTGGCTCCGCGAGTCGGAAGGAAGAGTTACGTTGGCCGCTTCCCTGAAGATCCATCTCATCAGGTCTGAGCAATCGAACGTTCTGTCGTTGCTTCGGCTCGAACCGAACTCGTAAGGGGTGCCGAGGTACGCCATGCCTGCGGAGATGATCTTCTCGACAGTCGAAGCGGACGTTTCTTCGCTCTCCGTCGTGCCGGAGCCGGCCGAATCGTTCGAGCCCGCCGTTCCGTCGCCATCCGCAGGCGAGTCGTTCTGAAGCTGATCTTGAAGCGTCGGGTCTTGCTCGCTCGTTTTACCCTTTGCGTTCTTATTATAAGTAGAATTGATTCCGCTATTCGCGGAGGCTGCAGACGCCTTCGGCGCGATGCCGGCCACGCTTCCCATGGATACGACGGCCAAGGTTCCGGCCAACAGGACAAATCCGAGTTTAATCAATGACAGCACCTCCAAGAAGAGTGTATCCCTACGCTAACATACCTTTTGCCGGTCGTTGAACCCCTCAATTGTTGCCAACTTGACTTGAGGCGTTGAGGCTCAAGGGCTTTAGGCGGTTGCCGCCCTCGACTTCGGTCTAGGGGCAAAAACGTGCGCGAGTCTGTTTTGCCGAGAGGGCTTCCCGTTTACAATGAGTACATGAGGTTAAGGAACGGCGCCACGAAATAGGCAAGCGAGAAGGGCGGCCGTCAAGAAAAGAGGTGAGGAACTTTGAAGAAAAATAACGGTTTGGCAGTTGTACTTATCGTCATCGGCGTCCTGTTGCTGTTCGGCAAGCTTGGCAGCCTGTTCGGCTTCATTCTCTCCCTGCTGATTCCGGTGCTGGTTATCGCGCTTGGGGTTATGGCTTGGAGACGAGGCAATCGGTTCGTGGGAGGCGTGCTTGGGGTTATCGGCGGCTTAATGCTGCTAGGCAAGCTGTCCACGGTTCTGTTCTGGATCGCAGCCATCGGAGTCATCCTCTTCGGATTGTCGATGATCAGACGCAATAATTAGAAGCAACAGCAATCGAAGCCTGAACAGTGGAAAAGGAGGATAGAGAATGAGCGTAATGAAACGAGTGAGAGACATGTCGGTTGCTACCTTGAACGACCGCCTGGAGAAGACGGAAGACCCCGTCAAGCTGATCGATCAGTTCCTATGGTCGACGCATCAGGAGATCGGCAAGAGCGAGCAACTGCACAGACAATACGCCGTTCACACCGAGCATCTCTATAAGCAGTGGAAGGATGCCGAGCAGTGGAAGGAGAGGCGCGAGCAGCAAGCGCTGACCGCGTTGAAGGCTGGAGAGGAGACGGCGGCTAAGCTCGCCCTTCAGGATAAAGTCGTCCACGAGGAGAAAGCGGAGCGTTACCGAGACTTGTACGAACAAAGCCAGGCGGAGCTCAATGAGCTCTCGGAGCTGCTGCAAGAGCTTCGGGACGAATACCGGGCCGTTTACGACCGCAGGCAGTTCTACGTAGCTCGCATGGAGTCGCTCCGCCTGCAGCAGCGCTTAAACGCTAGACTCGGGGAGACCGGCCATACGAGCAGCCCGGGAACGATGTTCCAGCGCCTTGACGATCGGCTGACCGACATGGAGCTCGAGACGAAGAGCTTGCGCGACCTGCGCCGCATGGGCCAAGAGATGATTTATAACGCGGGCTCGGCGGTTCAGGAAGTGATCGAGCGCGAGCTTCAGCAGTTGAAGCGCAAGCTGCAGCAGGATCAAGGAGGATAAGACATGCGCAAATTATACCGATCGTCCCACGACAGCAAGATTTTCGGGATATGCGGAGGGTTGGCGGCTTACTTCGGAATCGACGCGACGCTGCTTCGCATCCTCACCGTCGTCGTCGCCGTCTTCTCGGGCGGCTCCATCATCCTGGTCTATATCCTGGCGGGCTTCATCATTCCGAAGGAGCCTACTTACAACGGCGGATTTGGACCGGATCCTTACGGACCAACCGGTGCGTCGAAGGGCTGGGGCGGCAATTGGAACAGCAACTGGTCCGGCGGCGGCTACAACGCTTGGACTCCTCCCGGCCAGAGAACGCAAGCGCCCCCTAGCAGCTCTAATTGGGCTCCGGGATCGCCTTGGACAGGTCCTTCGCCGACCTCTTCCTCGGCTCCGGGAGGATATTCCGAGCCTAAGTCCTCCGGGGTATCCGGTCAGCCTCCAACGGCCAAAGACCTGGATGCCATGATGGAAGATATCGAGAAGAAGGCGCTGCGCCAGGAAATCGAAGATTTAAAAGCACGTCTCACCAAATTTGAACAACAATCGAAAGGGGAATAACGACAATGGGAGTATTTCAACGAGTAAAAGATATGACGAAGGCATCGATTCATGAGCTGCTCGACAAGCTGGAAGACCCGGTAGTGATGTTGAACCAATATCTTCGCGATATGGAGACGGAGATCCGCGACGCGGAGGTTACGGTTGCGAAGCAGATGGCTTCCGAACGCCGCCTGAAGCAGCGCCTTGACGAATCGGTTCGCGTCGGCATCGAGCGCGAAGCCCAAGCCGAAAGAGCGCTTCAAGAAGGCAATGAAGCCTTCGCCCGCAAGCTGCTGGAAGAGAAGCTCTACTTCAATCAGCAAGCAACCGACCTGCTCGCCCATCATGAACAAGCCAGCGCTCAAGTCAGCGAGCTGACCATGCAGCTCCATGAGATGAAAGACGAGTATTACAAGCTGCGCAACAAGCGCAACGAGCTGTCCGCCAGAGCTCAAATGGCCAAGGCTCGCAAGCAAATGGCGCAAGTAAGCTCGCTTCACGCGATCGAGAGCGGCAACGCCTCCCGCGGCTTCCAACGCATGGAAGAAAGAATCCTGCAGCTGGAAGCGGAAGCGGACGTCGTACGGCTCCCGGGTTCGCCTTTCCGCGCGGCTTCGCCTAGCGTAGATCCGGAGAAGAATTATCGCGTCGAGCAAGAGCTCGCTGCCCTCAAGAATCGTCTTCAGCCTCCGGCTTCCGCCTCGTCCGCCGAGTAAGAGGATTTCAAGAAGCTCGTTCCAGGCGTTGTGAAGATATGGTATGCTTACAAAGATGCGTCAAGCCATAGCGGAACCTTCCGTTATGGCTTTCTCCGCGCAGCGAGCGAGTCATTTATTCAAGGAGGTGCAGCCCGTGAGGAGCAAACTGTCCAGTCATGCCTTGTTGTTCATCGCCGCCGGTCTGTATCTCGCGCTCGGTGGGCTCGCGGGGTTCGCTACCGTGAACGCCATTCTTCTTCTGGTATTGGGAATCATGCGCTATCGGGAGGATCGGAACCGGCTGGCCATCGTGGTCGTGGTGATCAGCGCCCTGGTGCTGTTCGCCAATCAGATCGGATTGGTCGTTGTCGTGGTCTTGATCTCGCTAGGATTGTATTTCTTGAAGTCAAGGCATTCTTCTCCCGGCAAAAGAGAAAGCAGGCCGAGGTTCTTCCTTAAGCTTAAGAAGGACCGCGAGTCTTGGCTTCTCCCTTCGATGAGCTATTGGCATGCGTTCGGCGAAGTCCGGTTGGACTTGAGCACGGCGATTCCGGAAGAGAAAGAAACGGTTATCGTCCTGCAAGGACTTATCGGGGATATCGATCTTATCGTTCCCGTGGAATACGGCGTTGAATTGGAAGCCTCGGCCATGCTCGGGCAGATCGTCTGGGACCAGCGGCAGCAGAGCGGGGGCTTCCAACGAGTTAAATGGCGTTCGCCGGATTATGAAAATAAGGAGCAGCAGGTGAAACTGCAGCTCGTTTATCTCGTAGGGAATATTAGAATACGTCCGATCTAGAAGGGGGAATGACAATGGTATGGCGTCATATTGGCGAATCCGTCTTGTTCTCCCTGGGCGTAGGCATAGTGGTCGTCTACTTGCTTCAAAGCCAAGGGCTCGCAGCGGACTTCGAATCCTGGTCCTCGATCATTACCTTCGGGTTATCGGCGATCGGAGTCCTTCTGATTGCCGGCGTTGCCTTCGGTCTGTACCGCACCTACCCGCTCCGCAACCGGGTAGAGGTGCTTAGGGACGCGATGCTGATGATGGAGAAGGGGAGTCCGATTCCGCCTCTGCCCGAAATGGGCAAAGACGAGATCGGAAGCTTGGCCGAGCAATTCTCGCGGATAAGCCGCAAGTGGGACGAACAAGTCGCTTCGCTGCAGCGCTTATCCACTAACAATACGGAGCTGGCGGCCAAAGCCAGAATGAGTGCCGTCGTGGAAGAGAGGCAGCGTCTGGCCAGAGAGCTGCATGATGCGGTCAGCCAGCAGCTGTTCGCGATCTCCATGACGGCGACGGCGGTCGGAAGAACGCTGGATACGAACTTCGATCGCGCCAAGCGACAGGTCGAATTGATCGAGGAGATGGCGGCGGTCGCGCAATCGGAGATGAGGGCGCTCTTGCTCCACCTGCGTCCGGTGTACTTGGAGGGCAAGCGCTTGTCCCAGGCCGTACCGGAGCTCATCGAAGAGATGAGGGCGAAGGTGGCGATGGACATCTCGCTCGACATGGACGAGGACTTGCCGCTGAACAAGGGCGTGGAGAATCACCTGTTCCGCATGGTTCAGGAGGCTTTGTCCAATACGCTAAGGCATGCGAAGGCATCGAAGATGGATATCGCGCTTCAGAGGCGCGGCGAGACCGTTCGCCTCGCGATCCGGGACAATGGCGTGGGCTTCGATGTGGAGACGAAGAAGCAGACTTCTTACGGGCTGGCGACGATGGAAGAGAGAGTGAACGAGATCGGCGGCTCTCTTAATGTCGCCAGCGCGCCGGGCAAAGGAACGAGAATCGAGATTCGAGTGCCGATCATGGCCGAAGAGAGAGGGTGGGAAGATGGCGGAGCAGCAACCGATCCGAGTCTTGTTGGTGGATGACCACGAGATGGTGAGAATCGGCTTGGCGGCCGTGCTTGGCACGGAAGACGGCATCGAGGTTGTCGGAGAAGCGGGGAACGGACAAGAAGGCTTGCGGTTGGCCAAGGCTTACGAGCCGGACGTCGTACTGATGGATCTGGTCATGGAAGGAATGGACGGCATCGAGACGACAAGGAGGCTGCTGGAGGAGCAGCCCGAATGCCGGGTCATCGTGCTGACCAGCTTCCTGGACGATGAGAAGATGTACCCGGTCATTGAAGCGGGCGCTTTCAGCTACCTGCTCAAAACCTCGCGCGCTTCCGAGATCGCCGACGCGATCCGCGCCGCCGCTCGCGGCCAATCGGTTCTCGAATCCCAGGTCGCTTCGAAGATGATGAACCGGTTCCGCAAGCCGACGCAGGCGAATCCTCTCCCTCATGAGGAACTGACGGATCGGGAGATGGAAGTTCTGCAGCTGCTGGCGGAGGGCAAGTCGAACCAGGATATCGCGGATGAGCTGTTCATCGGCATCAAGACGGTGAAATACCATATGACCAACCTGTTCGGCAAGCTTGGCGTCGAAGATCGGACGCAGGCGGCGATCTACGCGCATCGTCACGGGCTGGCCGAGTAAAGCGATTGTTGCATCCGCGGATAACGCAGAAGAGCTGATCTTGAATGAACCCTAGGGGGCCGTTCAAGATCAGCTCTTTGGTTTGAGCGATAGAGTTAAACTGTTATGCTTACCCCTTAACGAGCTTGGAACGCAGCCTGTTGGACATCCATTCGATCAGCAGGATCAGAATGACCAGTCCGATCAGGATGGAGCCGACCTGGTTCCACTTGTAGCTGTTCATCGCGAAGATGAGCGGAGCGCCGATGCCTCCTGCCCCGACGAGGCCGAGGATGGAAGCCTCGCGCATGTTCATGTCGAACCGGTAAATCGTGACCGACAGGAAGATGGAGAGCAATTGAGGGAAGATGCCGTAACGGATCTTCTCGAAGGAGGAGCAGCCGATGGAAGTCATCGACTCCAGCACCTTGGTGTCCAGTTCTTCGATCGCGTCCACGTAAAGCTTGGACAGCATTCCGATAGAGGTCAACCCGACGGTCAGCACCCCGGCGAACGGCCCTGGCCCGGACACTCGGATGAACATGAGCCCGTACACAAGCGCCGGTATCGTACGGATAACGATCAGCAGCAGACGGGTCAGCCAAGCGACCGGCTTCGGGACGATGTTGGAAGCGGCCAGGAACGCTAGCGGAACCGACAATACCGCTCCGACGATAGTCCCCAGGAACGCGATGGCGACCGTCTCGACAAGCAGGTAAAGCACGCTTTGCTTGGAGACATTAAACAGCAAGTCGAGATCCGGGTTAAAAAGTCCTTTGATGATATTCCCGGCTATCTGGAGGCCGCCCTGGTTGATGTCTTGCAGGTTGACCGCGGCCAGCGACCACGCGAAGAGAGCGAGGACGACGACGGTGACGGTCAGAACGTAACGATGATTGCGAGGCGAAGCCAGTAGCTGCTTCTCTACGTTCGTCATAAGCATACGGTCTCCCTTAAATTAGCTTTTTGCGGAAGTGTTCGCTGGCCGTCTCGATCAAGTAGACCGTGACAATTAGCGCTAGGATCGTCATACCCACGTTCGGGTAATCGCGCCATCCGATATCTTCCTTGATTAGCAGCCCGATGCCGCCTGCTCCTACATAGCCTAGAATAGCCGCGTAACGGACATTCCCTTCGAAGCAGAACAGAGCGTTGGATAAAAAGCTCGGCAGCACCTGCGGCATTACCGCGCAGCGAAACGCTTGGATTCGGTTCATCCCGAGCGATTCCATTGCCTCGAAAGGCCCCATATCGGCGTTCTCGATCGCTTCGTAGAGAAGCTTGCCTACATAGGAAAGAGTGAACAGGAATATGGCAACCACGCCGGCCATCGGTCCCAGGCCGAAGACGAAGGTGGCGATCAGAGCCGTCACCAGCGTGGGCAGCGTTCGCAGCAAGCTTAGCAATATCTTGAAAATAGTCACGATCGTCTTGCTTCGAATAATGTTCGAAGAAGAGAGAACGGCGATCGGAAGCGAGAGAAGCGCGCCGACCAGGGAGCCGATCAAGGACATCTGAAGCGTATCGACGAGAGCCTTCCATAATTGAGGGAAATAGCTCCACTTGGGAGGAATCATGTCTCCGATAATGACAAAGAATTCGTTGATTCTCGTAAACAGGGTCTTAAGGCTGAATTCGGTAAACCAGACGGATGCGGCAATCGCGGCGATCAGGAGCAGCAGAATGAGCGGCGTTCGCGAGCGCTTCTCCAGGACGATCTTGCCGTTCGGCAGGACGACTCTGCGCGGCGGGAAGATACGATCATACATGGGCTGTCGACCCCTCTTGGAACGAAGTCGCCAACTTCGCCGACGGTGCCGATGACGCTTCCTCTAGACGCCCGCCGTAAATCTCGTCCAGCATGGCCTTCGTGACGTTCGCCGCTTCCCCGTCGAAGACGACCTCCCCCTTGCGGATGCCGATTATCCGATCGGCGTATTCCAAAGCGATCTCGACATGATGGATATTCATGATGACGGAGATGTTCATGTCCGCGTTGATTCGTTTGAAGTCGTCCATGACGACCTTGGAGGTTACGGGGTCCAGCGATGCGATCGGCTCGTCGGCCAGAATGATATCGGGATTCTGGGCAAGCGTACGGGCTAGCGCCACCCGCTGCTGTTGGCCGCCGGACAGCTGGTCGACGCGGATGTAGGCTTTGTCCAGAATGCCTACCTTGTCGAGCGACTCGAGAGCTTTGATCCTATGTTCCTTCGAGTAGATGCCGGTGACCTTGCGCCAGAACGGAAGGTCGGGCACGAAGGAGACGAGCACGTTCTTGATCACGGTCGTTCGAGTAACCAGGTTGAACGATTGGAAAATCATGCCGATACGGCGGCGAAACCGACGAATCTGCTTGCCTTTGAGCTTGGAGACGTCGACTCCGTCCACGTTAAGCTGGCCGCCGGTGATGTCGTGCATGCGGTTGATGCAGCGGATCAACGTGGACTTGCCTGCGCCGGAGAGTCCGATCACCGCGACGAATTCGCCCTGTTCGATGCTTAGATTGATGTTCTGCAATGCGACCGTGCCGTTCGCATATTTCTTCTCCACCTGTTTGAATTCGATCATGAGCTGTCCCTCGATCCATTGGTCTCAAATTAGAAAAAATGAGAACATCACGTTGCCATGACGCTCTCATTCTATTCATGCTTTCCATTTCGCCATGCCGGCCTCTCTATAGCCTATTCGGGCGATTACTTCTTTAGGCTCTTGATAAGCTCTTGGGCCTTGCGCTCGTTGTCGTAATCGGAGGATTGGGCGACCTTGTAGCCTTCATGGCTGTAGATCGCGATAACCTTCTTGCCTTCTTCCGTTTGAGCGATCGCGATGAACGCGTCCTGCAGCGCCTTCTTGAAGTCGTCGTCCATGATCTTGGACTTCTTCGAAACGCTGATCGTGTCGTTGTAGATGCCGTCCGTTACGGCGATAACGTTCGTCTCGTCCCACACCGACTTGGAACGGCTGAATTCGCTCGTCCACTTGTCCACATAATCTCTTCTTGCGTCGGCATAAGCGACAATCACGTCGACTTGGCCGTTAGCCAGGCGAGCCATGGAGCTGCCATAGGAATCGGAAGTAACGACATGCTTAAGGTCCGTCAGGCTCTTGCTGAAGTGGCTTTGGAGCCACAGGGTCGGATAAATGTAGCCGGCGGAAGACGAAGTGGACATGACAGCCCAGTTGGCGCTGTTCAGATCGTCCCAAGTCAGCTCTTCGCCTTTGTTCACTTTGGCGGCCAGCTCTTGGCCCTTAGCGGAAGGTCCGGCGATGAAGAGCGAACGGTAGTACGTCGCTTGCTGGTCGGTCGGCTCGGTCGGCTTGTGGTCGTTCCAGTCCTTCGGATTGTCGGAATCGTTGGACAGGCCCGCGCGCGTCGCGGTCAGGATGACGTCGGCTCCGTCCTGATACAGAACGTAAGTGCCGCCCGGAATGACGCCGATATCCGTCGTGCCGGCTTCCATGGCTTCGCCTACGGCTTCATAGGTCGTACCGACATTGATGTTTACGGAACCGACGTTGTAGCCTTCGGTCGCGAGCTGAGTCTTGAGCAATTCCTTAAGCGGTTCGGTCGTCGTGATGATTTGGTCCGGATCCTTGGAAGGAACGAAGCTGATGTTGAGTTCCTTGATTTCCTTGGCGGCTGGAGTCGCGCTCTCGCTAGGGCTTGCGCTAGGGCTTGCGGAGCTTGCCGACGGAGTCGCGCTCTCGGATGGGCTTGCCGAACTGTTATTGTTGCCGTTGTTGTTGCCGCAGCCGGCGAGAAGGCTGACTCCCAAGGTCAATACCGCAGCTAGCATCAAAGATTTCTTCACTTTCGTTTCCCCCACTTTTCGATAATTTTGATGTCGTTTACGGGCACGGGTCGACACCGTTCCGTAAACGTACAACCATCATACAAGCCGTTTGTTTTCCGAAAATTATCCTGATGTTAAAGACAAAAGGCTTAATATTCCTAAATCTTATTACAATTTGGAAATGGTGTCCATACATTTGGGAGATATATGTAAGATAACAAAACATAATATGTCATATAAACAAACATTATCATTACGCGTAAGACGGCGGATTTCCAAATGCTTTTTGACACCATTATAAGGAAAACCTTGGAATCTATCAAAGGAAATATACAATTTTTAGATTAATATTATGGGGTTTCCCTTCTGGTTCGCGCTTTGTTCTTCATACGGTCTGGCCCTGCAGAAGCCCGTAATCCCGCTTGATGATGTTCGCCACCAGGGAGGCCCAATCTTTGTTGGGAGGACAATACTTGCCGGAGATCTTCGTAATCGACGTATAGCCTTCTTCTATGTAATTCTCGGAGATCAGCCGGCCGAACCGGCGCACGCTGTCCGCCTTGGTGTCGAAGCGAAGATAGCCGTCTCCTTGTCCCGACCTCATTCCGAACAGGTTATTTCGGTTGGCGGCGGCCTTGCTTGTGCCGTTGCCGCTCTCGAGCTTCATGACCGCGACGGTGAAGAAAGCGTTGATCCCGTAATCCTGCTCAATCTCCAGGATGGCTTCTTCCAGATCGTTATCGAGCAGCTTCGTGCCTTCGAACAGCCGCGAGATGTTCTCTTCGGACAGGCCGGAATCCGACTTGACGGCCGGGAAAGGCACGTAGAACGATGGATTCGGATTCGGTTCGCCCGAAGCCCCCGCGGATGTCCCCGCAGAAGAATCCGCAGCGGATTCGGAATAAGAAGCATAAGATAACGCTTGGACCGGAGCTTTGGACTTCTGGCCGACGAGCTTGGCATAAGCTGCTTTGGCATAGGTGCCGTCCGTCAGGCGAAGCCAGCCATCCGCGGTCTCCGAGCGGACCGTCAGTCGGGTTCCCTTGGAGACGACTCTCACGATTGTCGCTTGGGCGGAAGGGGCTTCTCTAACGTTAAGAAGGTTGACCGTCGTCACGTAGATCTTAACGATATCGTCGGCTTTCAGGACCGCGGGGGCTGCGGAGGAGGCGGAGGAAGCTCGAGTATAGGCGAATACGAGGAAGAACAGCGAGGCGAGGACTACGATGACGTATCTTGCAAGAGCATGGGATTGGCGGGTGTCATATCTTATCATTCGATCACTCCTCGTAGTGAGATTTGGAGAGAAGCTAAACTGATTGTAAGGGGAAGAGAATGCAAAGCTTGTCAAAGGCTCGTCCGCGAATCGCTCTATTATTGTCGCAAAAGCAAAAATCCCCCGACGAAAGAGTCGAGGGATCGGATAACGTTCATTAAAAGTTTCTCATATTAATGCCTTCTATGCCTTCCTATCGAGCAGAATTCCCACGGGAGGCTGAAAGTAGGATTTAAGCCGGGAACGGGTGTAGACCGCATATTTCTGCCGCGCTTCTTCCTGAGAGAGGGATTGTAGAACGGCATTTGAAATTGCCGCCTCCGGAAGAGCCGCTGCCTGCTTCGGAGAGGGAATCGGACGCTTCTCCGAGTCGGGAGACTTCCTTCGCTCAGGAAGAGGCTCCTCTTCAATGAACGGAAAGGCCGGGTACAAGGGGGTGATTCGGTCGATCGGAATCTCCGACTGCCGCGGGCGCCACCACATCCGTATTCCTCCTTCGCTTGCGGATTATCCTTATATTACCACAATGCGAACGGACTGAATCGGGTTGCGGCGGAGGAAAAAGGAAGGGGGCGCCGGCCTCGACCAAGCGGGGATATGGTTCGGTTAGAGGATAAGAACCGCTTGAATCGGCTCCAGAGGCAGAGTCACCCTGGAGCGGGGGAGCGGCTGCGGCTCATCGAAGGTGGCCCAGAAGGGCGCTTCCGGAGGGACATTCTCTTCCGCGACGGAAGACGTATGTTTCTCCTTCGGCCCGTTCTTGGAGGCCGCTCTGACGCGCTTGGAAGAGCGATTCGTTCTCCTCGACTTCGTGCGGGTCTTGGTGGCCACCTCGCCCGGAGAATCGTTCTCCAGATCCCCGTTCAGGATCAGTTTGTCTTTGGTGCAGCCCGTCAACGTACCATAATGCCGGGCGCCGTCGTTCATGATGACGCAAACCGGAAAGCCGCGGAGCTGAAGAAGATGCTCTTCGTCGGCCGGTACAAAATCATCAAACATCGCTTCCACCTCCATCGTTCCATTCTGAGGCAGTATATTCACCCGGGGGCGGATGCGTATGGACACGTACCTATTTTCCCGGGCGGATTCGCGACCTCCGTCGATTGGCTGCAAATAGCAATAACTGGGTGATTATGTTAAACTCATAGCGGGCAATCCCAATCCTTCGACTAAGGAAAGATGTGGACTATGAACGAGAAGAGCTTGGAAGCGTTGGCCGCGGAAGGCGCGGTTTACTTTATATTCGGGGCGACGGGCGACCTGGCGCGCCGCAAACTGTTTCCTGCCCTGTACAGCTTATATAGGGAGGGCAAGCTGGGCGAGCGCTTCGCCGTCGTGGGGCTGGCGAGAAGACCCCGCACCCATGAGCAATTCAAGGATGACGTACTGGAGTCGATCCGGGAATTCTGCCGGTATAAGGCCGAAGAAGGACAAGCCTGGAGAAGCTTCGCCGACCGGTTCAGCTATCAATCGCTCGATATCGGCAACGTGGAGGGCATGCGGCAGCTTAAAGCGTATACCGAGGAGCTGGAAACGCGCTATCAGATCCCCGGCAACCGGCTGTTCTACCTGGCGCTGGCGCCCGAGCTGTTCGGGACCGTATCGAGGAATCTGCGCGACGGGGGCATGCTGGACAGCGGCGGCTGGCATCGGCTCGTCATCGAGAAGCCGTTCGGCTACGATTATCCGTCCGCCGAGCGGCTGAACGAAGAGATCCGCCATGTTTTCCAGGAGAACGAGGTGTTCCGCATCGATCACTATCTCGGCAAGGAGATGGTGCAGAACATCGAGGTGCTGCGGTTCGCCAATGCCATGTTCGAGCCCCTCTGGAACAACAACTCCATCGCGAACGTGCAAATCACCTTGTCCGAGACGGTGGGAGTGGAGGAGCGCGGCGCTTATTACAACAAGTCGGGCGCGCTGCGGGACATGGTTCAGAACCACATGCTGCAGATGCTGACGATGATCGCGATGGAGCCGCCGAGCCGGCTCGAATCGGAGGATATCCGCGACGAGAAGGTCAAGGCGCTGCGTTCCATTCGGGGGTTCGATTCGGAGGAAGAGATCCGCAAGCGGATCGTTCGGGGCCAATACGCGGAAGGGATCTCCCGAGGGCAGGAGATCAAGGGCTACCGGCAGGAGGAATCGGTTCCTTCCGACTCGAATACGGAGACGTTCTTCGCCGCGCGCCTCTATGTCGATAATTTCCGCTGGGCGGGGGTTCCCTTCTATGTCCGCACGGGGAAGCGGCTTCCGGTCAAGTCCACGGAGATCGTCATCGAGTTCAAGAACGTGCCGAACCGCGTCCTGTTCGCGAGCAAGCAGGAGCTAAGGCCGAATCTGCTCGTGATCCGCGTGAATCCGATGGAGGGCATCTACATCAAGATCAACGCAAAAAAGCCGGGCAACGACATGACGGTCCAGCCGGTGGCGATGGAATTCTGCCAGAGCTGCCAGATCGGCATCAACACCCCGGAAGCTTACGAGCGATTGATTTACGACGCTTCGCGCGGGGATCATACGTACTTCACCCGTTGGGATGAGCTGGCGGTCGCTTGGAAGCTCGTCGATCCGATCGCCGCGGCTTGGAAGAGCGGTACGAGCGAACCCATCTTCTATCCGGCCGGCTCCTGGGGACCGGAAGAAGCGGATCGCCTGCTGGAGGAGGACGGATTCTTCTGGTGGCCGGTGAACGGGCAAGAAGAGGACAACGTCATCTGGGTGAGCAACGCGGGCAAGTGAGGGCGAAGAGAGGGCGAAGAGAGGGCGAATATAGAGCGAATAGAGGGAGTAGACCCCTATGCGGAAGCCGGCCTTTGGCCGGCTTTTTGGTCTTTCTTTTCCCCGCCCCTGCGCCCGCGTCCCTACTTGAATTCCACAAGCCGGTTGATCTCCGTTCCTTCCGTATTCTTGCCCATCAGTCTGCGGAACAGGAATTTCGCCATCTTGAGTTTGTTGCCGGTATCCCAATACTCGGCGGTATCGGCTCTCACTTTGATGAGAACGAGATCCGGATCGTCGGCGGTAGCTTCCAGAAGCTGCTCATAAGCCGGGTTCCAGAATTCCTTCAGCTTCTCGGGACTGTCGACGAGTTCGGCTACACCTCGAATGGAGACGAATGACTTGCCCGCATAGGCCACGTTGACCTGGCGATCGCGAAGCAGCTCATGGAACTTGCCGGTATCCTTCTTGGTCAGGAACCAGAGGTCGCCGTCGAATTCCACGTCCTGGGTCTTCATAGGCCGCGACACCAGCCCTTCATCGGATACGGTGGTCAGCATCGCCGTGTCGATATCCTTGATCAGTTCGCGGATCTTCTCGATCGCTTCTTGGTCCTCGTCAGTAGAAGGGTTCATTTCGTTTTCTCTCCTTATGGGTAATAGGTTTCGATTAGTATGGCACTCGAAGCGTTCCGTCAAACCGAATGTCGCCTCCGCAGGAGGATTCTTCCGCAGCTTGAACGAATACGTTAAGCACTAGATCCCCATACGATAGGAGACTCGGCATGCAAGGATACAACGTCATCATGGTGTACAGCCGCGACAAACAGAGATTGCTGATGTGCAAGCGGCTCAAAGATCCATACAAGGGGTTAAGCAATCTGGTCGGCGGCAAAATCGAGAGCGGGGAGCCCGGACTGGAGGCGGCTTACCGGGAGCTGCGGGAAGAGACGGGGATAACGAGAGAGGATATCTCGCTGCGCCATCTGATGGACTTCACCTACTACGTTCAGGATTGCTATGTCGAGGTGTATGTCGGCCGGCTTAAGCGGGACGCGGACGTGTTCGGGGATGAGAACGAACTGTACTGGTCCGATCTGGAGCAGGATTTCTTCGATAGCAGCTTGTTTGCGGGCGAAGGGAACATCGGGCACATGCTCGAACAGGTGGAGATGAATCCGGAGCTGTTGGATTAAGAATAAGAGAGGACTTATGGAAACAGGGTTGCTCCGCTTGCATTTTTGTTGCATTTGCAACATAATTGATTCAGCTTAGTTGGAGGGAGTGACGCGCGTTCTATGCTGATTAACATTAGGAAGGTTCATCTCGAAGACACGTCAATCCTTCAAAAGATTAGTGTCGAGACGTTTACGGAGACCTTCGAGCATCAGAATTCCGCCGAGAATCTGAAGGCTTACTTGAACAGGGCCTATACCTTGAAGCGACTGCAAGAGGAATTGTCCGACGAGTCTTCGGAATTCTACTTCATTGAAGCGGACACGGAAGTCGCCGGATACCTTAAGGTAAACATCGGCGATTCTCAGACGGAGAATCTGGGCGAAGAGGCGCTGGAGATCGAGAGGATCTATATCGGCGGCAAGTTCCAGAAGCAAGGCCTGGGCAAGCATTTGATCGGCAAAGCGATGGAAAGAGCGGAGCTTCTGAATAAAAAGCAAGTCTGGCTAGGCGTTTGGGAGAAGAATGAGAATGCCATCTCTTTCTATAAGAAGCTGGGCTTTATTCAAACGGGATCCCACTCTTTCTTCATGGGAGATGAGGAACAGCTCGACTACATTATGACCAAAACGCTATCGTGATCGGGCGATGGGACGGCGAGGGAACGGGATGAAGGAGATTCTTCGGGAGATCGGCATGATCGCAAGGGCGCTGGATTCCATAAGCAACGTGGAATTCAAGGAGATCGCCCTTACCAAAGGACAATATTTATATTTGATTCGAATCCATGAGAACCCGGGGATTATTCAAGAGAAGCTTGCGGACATGGTCAAGGTGGACCGTACGACGGCCGCTCGCGCCATCCAGAAGCTGGAGTCGCAGGGGTTCATCCATAGGAAGGACGACCAAACGAACAAAAAAATCAAAAGGCTGTTTACCACGGGAAAAGGAGATCAAGCTTCCTCTTTCCTTAAGAGAGAAGGGGACCATTCCGAGCGGGTCGCGTTAGCCGGGTTCGATCAACACGAAGCGGAAGCTTTGTTAAGCTATCTTCAAAGAGTGAGAAGGAACGTCGAGGTCGATTGGGAGTTCGTAAAGAAGGGGAATAAGAGGGAGTATTGATCCGCGAAGAGGGTCGGAAGAGCGGGCGAAACTTAAGTCCGAAGCGCTTCGCGGAACCGATGATTTTCCGGCTGCTCGTTCGTCTTTATTTGCGTAAGGACAAAGAGGAACGAGAGGCGGGATGTAGGAGATGTTGAAGCGATTGTTTATTTGGGCGGAGATTCCGGTGTCGGATATGGAGCGGGCCAAAGCGTTCTACCAGCGGATTCTTCAGGTGGAGCTGCCGTCGATGCCTATCGGGGATTCGGAGTACGCGTTCTTCCCGGTTCGGGAGCAGACCAATGGAGGGGCTTTGGTGAAGGGACCTAACCATACGCCATCAGAGGAAGGAGTCTCCTTGTTTCTTGACGGGAGTCCGGACTTGGCCGTTATCCTATCCAGAGTCAACGAGGCCGGCGGACAAGTGATCATGCAGAAGACCTTCGCAGGCGATCACGCAGGCTATCTGGGGATGTTCCTGGACAGCGAAGGCAACCGGATCGGTCTTCAACATTTATAAGGCAAATCGAAGAATCCAAGACAAGGCCATCCCGAAGAGGATGGCCTTGTTAGCTGTTATTAGCCTCACTTCGCCTGGTACAGGTAGACCCTCCAAGCAGACTCGGAGCTGTCGAAGGTCTTCAACAATCGAAGCCCGTCTTCATCGGCATTCCGGATCGGCACGGCCGAGAAGATGTACTGTCCTCCCATCGCTTTGAAAGCTTCCGTATCGAGCTCCAACTGGTGGATTTCTTTGCCGGAATCCTTTTTAAACTCGTAATTCTTGCCCAGCTCGCTGACAAACAGGAAGCATCGGTTGCCCCAATGATCGAAGTAGGATTCGATCGTCGGATTCTTATCGAGCTCCTTGGCGATGATTCGGCGGAACTGGTATTTGTACGCAAGCGGGTAGTAGTTGACGTAGCTGTCCAGGGTATAGAAGCCGTTGTACTGCGCGATGGAAGGGTTGAGCCCGATGCTGGCTACGCGATAATCCTGCTGAGGCTTCCCGATGTATTCCTTGATCTCCCGGAACTGGTCGACCGCGAAGAATTGTTTAAAAGAAGGCTCCCCGTAGGCCCGATAAACGACCTCGTCGTTGCAAACGAAGAGGAATAGGACCTGCGCGACCAAGGCGATGCGAACCCGCTTCTGCCACTTCTCTCCCGTTCTCCAGAGAATGAGCAAGCCCAGCGCGAAGCTTAAGTAGATGACCAGAGGGTGCAGAAAATGAAACCGGCCGAAGTCGAACGTGGTCAGGATCGTGAACTTTTCTTTGAGCGGCTGCCATCCCTTGTAGAACCAGAAGGCGTACCATAGCGACAGAACGATATTCAGCCCTAGCAAATAGATAAACAGTTTGTTTGCTTTCTGGCTCTTCTGGACGAACACGACACGCAGCGCGATAAATAGGATGGGCAGGATCACCAGAATGTGCATGGTCAAGACGTGCATATGGCCCCATACGAAATTTACGAAGGCCAGGTACAGAGTACGTCCAAGGCCGACCGTGGATTGGAAGAAGGCCGAGCGGCTGGTGGGGGCCTCCGTGAAGACCAATCCATGCAGCAGCCGATATTCGATCGCCAGATAGACCCCGGTCATCAAGGCGATGCTCCCGAGAAAGACCGGGTTCCAATCGCGCTTCTTGATCAGATCGCGCAGCCAAATCACGCCCATCCCCGTCAGGAAGAAGAAAAAACCGAGGACAAAGCTGGAGTAGAAGGGAAGCAGAATAAGGACGGCGATCTCCCTCCAGGAGATCTCTCGCTTGCGGATGTTCAGGAATGCCCATAGCGCCAGAGGCTGCCCCAGCGTGCTTAACATGCCGGACGGCCAGAATGGCGTCAAGGCGAAAGCAAGCGCAACGCCGACGCGAATAAGGCCGACTTCGGGCCCTTTAATAAAGTGTTTGCGCAGCAGCAAATACATCCCGAAGAAAGCCGCGACTCTCGTTACGGTTTGGCTAAGGGCGTAAGCAAGCATGGAAGGGAATAGGGCGTGCAGCCAGACGATGCCGCTGAATTCCGTTCCATAGGCGCCTCGCGGCAGGCCGTTCATGACCTGAGGGATCGTGGCGTCCAGGGAGCCGAACAGCTCATGGCTTCGAACCAGCACCTTATACCAAGCGATGTTGGAGTCCATATTGTCGTGGACCCGAAGATGCGCGTTCTCCCCCAAGAGGAAAAGAGGCGAGAGATAAAGGAGAATGAGGAGTAGAGAGAGTCCGATAGCAGGCCTCTCTTTGGTTAATTTTGCTGATAAAGGAAGCATGGTCACCCAACCTATCCAGGGACTCCTTAAGGAACTTGGTCCGCATTCTCTCAGTATAGATCGGAATTGTTAAAAATAATAAAGGACCTGAAACCCAATATTCCCATTTTCGTCTAAATAATAAAGTTTGTTTTGTCAACCATGCCGGACAGGGGTGAAAAAGATCCAATGGGCGTTAGGGCTAAAAAATCCATTATTCCATTTACCGTGCTTCTAGTTATTTATTCGAAAGCGATAAAGTCCGGTCAAGATCAAAGGATCAAGCCAAAGCTCCGCGTGACCGGCGAAGGCGGAATCTATATGAAGTTTAAAGATTCTCGCGGCGAAAGCAGACGACAAACCATATGTTCCTATACCGAGTACGCTACGGGCTATTCGACCGTGACCATTAGCAATGATGACGTCAAAGTCAAAGAAAATTGCAGGTAAGGTTCCGGAGTCGAATGCGATCTCGGGGGTATCTCCTCGCGACGGTCTTGCAGAAAGGTGGCTCTTCTTCATTAATAGGGTATAATGAAAGAATGGACCCTTTCGTTTCACTGAAGGCTTCAAGAAGGAGATTATATGACATTCGAACAATTGCAGTTGATTCCACCTATCCTCAAGGCTCTTGCCAAGGAGAATTATACGCAGCCTACGCCGATACAGGAGCAGGCTATCCCGCCGGTGCTGGCAGGCCGAGACTTGTTCGGCTGCGCCCAGACGGGGACCGGCAAGACGGCGGCATTCCTGCTTCCGATTATCCAGCAACTGAGCGCGCCGCATGGACGCCCGAGCGGCAGACGCGTGATCCGCTCGCTGATCCTGACCCCAACGCGCGAGCTGGCCATACAGATTTACGATAACTTTAAAGCATACGCTAGCTTCACGAATCTGCGCGGCGACGTGATCGTGGGCGGCGTCTCGCAGAAGGCTCAAGAACAGTCGTTGCAGCAAGGCATGGACATCCTGATCGCGACGCCCGGCCGCTTGATCGACCTGATGAACCAGGGGTTCGCCGATCTGCGCCACGTTCAAATTCTCGTGCTGGACGAAGCCGACCGGATGCTCGACATGGGCTTCATTCACGACATGAAGAGGATTATCGCGAAGCTTCCCGCCAAGCGGCAGACGCTGTTCTTCTCGGCGACGATGCCATCCGAGATCACGGCCCTCGTTAACAGCTTGTTGACGAATCCGGTGAAAATCGAGATTGCTCCCGTGTCCTCCACGGCGGAGAGAATCGAGCAGATGGTCTATTTCGTGGACAAGCCGAACAAACTGCCGCTGCTGATCGATCTGCTGCAGGACAAGACGATCGCGAGCGCCATCGTATTCACCCGGACGAAGCACGGTGCGGACCGGCTGGTACGCGGGTTGACGAAGGCGAAGATTACCGCTCAGGCGATCCACGGCGACAAGTCGCAGAATGCCCGCCAATCGGCGCTCAATAACTTCAAGAACGGCGCGACTCGTCTGCTGGTGGCGACGGACATCGCGGCCCGAGGCATCGACATCGAGGAACTGTCGCATGTCATTAACTACAATCTGCCGAATATCCCGGAGACGTATGTCCACCGGATCGGCCGTACCGGGCGCGCCGGCCAGAGCGGAATCGCGATCTCGTTCTGCGAGAGCGAAGAGGTTCCTTATCTCAAGCAAATAGAGAAGCTGATCAAGCAGAGGATTCCGGTCATTGAGGAGCATCCTTACCCGATGACCCTGGCGGAGACGGCGTCGGTCGGCGAGGACAAAGCCGCAAGGGAAGGCAGAGCCGGCAACCCCGGCAAGCCGGGCAACTCAGGCAGAGCCGGCAGCTCGGGCAAACCCGGCGGCGCTGGCAGCTCCGGCAAATCCGGCAGCTCCGGGAGTTCTGGAAGCAACCATCGCCGCAGGCGGCCAACGAATGCTGGAAAGTAATTCCGATGTTCAATACCGGCAATATCAGGCGATATAAAGTAACTTTCTCCTCCGTTTGAGCACGCGAAAGCGGGATTGACACGCGGACAAGTTGTGCGATAATGGACGTATCATAAACGGGAAGCACCCTTCGGCCGAACACGACGTGTTTGAATGAAGGGTGTTTGCGTTCAAGGAGGAGGCAAGCGGTGACGGATTTCCGCAAAGCCAAGGAAGAGAAGGTGAAAGAGCAACCGGTCACGTATGACATCTACGCCAGTATGCCTGATGACGGCTTGCGATACGAGGTTCTTGATGGCGTACTCGAAGCGATGTCGCCGTCTCCTACCGCGACTCACCAGTCGGTAAGCGGGGAGTTGCAATTTCTGTTTAAACAGCGCTGCAAAACTGATTATCTCATTTTTGTTGCGCCGCTGGATGTGATATTAAGTCAGAAGAATGTGCTTCAGCCCGATCTGCTCCTCGTTCATCGCAGCCGCTCGGGAATCGTCACGGAGCGCGGGGTGGAAGGGGCACCGGATCTTGTCGCAGAGATTTTGTCCCCAAGCTCGAGAGCCCGGGATAAAGTCGTGAAGATGAAAATTTACGCCAAGCACGGCGTGCCGGAGTATTGGGTGATTGATACGAGGGCGCGGACGCTTGAACGGTACGTGCTAATGGAAGTCGGCATTTACGAACTGCGCGATCTGTTCGAGGAGAACGACGCGGTGTCCTCGGACAAGATGCCTTGCGTTTCATTCGTAGTCGGCGAATTATTCAGCGATCTTCCTCGTCCTTAGATCGGCGCGGTTATCTTAAAAAAACGCTTGCCAAATGGATAATGCTGGGTTACTTTATATAAAGTTGAATCGCGATATACGGGGGCTCGATGAAGTCGGGCTGAGATTGCGGCCGAATGCCGCTGACCGTCGAATCTGATCTGGGTAATGCCAGCGTAGAGACGTTTTTTTTGTCGCGCATCCGTGAGATGCCGTGCGCTAGCCTGCCCTTTTTCGGGGCAGGCTTTTTCTATTATTCAGACCGGCTTGCGCTTCAACGCAATCTATTAACCGAGAGGCAGGCGTTGGAAGTATGGCGGCACAAGGAGTAAGCACGCAAAGCAAGAAATCCCGGGGGCTTAAGCTGACCGACATTCTGGTCACGATCGTGATCGCGGTCGTGTTCGGCATCATCTACAAAATCTGGGAACCGATGTACGACGTCATCAAGCCGATCGGAACGAATGCGGAACAGACGGTGTACGGCATGTGGTTTATCGCGGGCACGTTCGCTTACTTGGTCATCCGCAAACCGGGCGTCGCCATTCTCGCGGAGGTCGCCGCAGCGAGCGTCGAAGCGATGCTCGGCAGCTCCTGGGGCATATCGACGCTGTGGTACGGCTTGCTGCAAGGACTCGGCGCGGAAATTTTCTTCCTATTGTTCCTGTACCGCGAGCGAAGCGCATCCCTCGGCGTCGTCTCGATGGCCTCGCTCGGCGCCGCGGCGGGCTCGCTCGTGCTCGATTTCGGCTACGGCTACATCGAGTCGCTGTCGGCTTGGAACTACACGCTGTTGATCGGCTTGCGGGCGCTCGGCAGCATCGTTATCGCGGGCTTCATCTCTTATTACCTGGCCAAAGCGATCGAATTGACAGGCGTTACGAACGCGCTGCGTCCGGCTTCCAAGGAAGACTTCGACGCGCTTAACCGGGCATGAGCCAAGGAAACGTCGCGACAAGCGTAACCAACTTGAAATTAAAGTTCGCCGGAGAAGACGCCCTGTTGTTCAAGGGCGTTTCTCTCGCTTTTCGCCAAGGCGAGAAAACGCTGCTGCTCGGTCCGAGCGGGTGCGGCAAATCGACCCTGCTGCAAGTATTAAGCGGGCTGATTCCGGGAAGCATCGACGTTCCGATGATCGCCGACGGCATTCAGGTGCCGGAGCGATGGGGGTTCGTCTTTCAAGATCCGGATACGCAATTCTGCATGCCCTATGCCGACGAAGAGCTGGCGTTCGCCCTGGAGAACCAGAATGTTCCGCGCGAACGAATGCCGGCTCTCATTCGGGATTATATGGACCAAGTCGGATTGAAGCTCGATGACTTGCATGCTCCGATTCAAGCCATGTCCCAAGGCATGAAGCAGCGGCTGGCGATCGCCTCCGCGCTCGCCATGAAGCCGGACGTGCTGTTCCTCGACGAACCGACGGCGCTGCTTGATCCCGAAGGGACCGATCAAGTGTGGTGCACGATCCGGGCGTTGCCGCCGGAGATGACGATGATCGTCGTCGAGCATAAGATCGAAGGCGTGCTGGACTTGTTCGACCGGGTCGTCGTACTCGCTCCGGACGGGTCGATTATGGCGGACGGCGATCCGGACGAAGTGCTGGAGCGTCATCGCTCCGAGCTGCAACGTTACGGGATATGGTATCCCGGAGCGTGGGACGATCATTTGAGGGACAAGGCGGAGGCGGTGAAGCCGGGTCCTTCACAGCCGATCTTGCTGCGCATGGAACGATTCAAGGGTAAACGAGGCTCGACTGTCGTCATCCAGGCGGATAAGGCAGCGGCTGCGGCCGGCGATTGGATCGGCATTACCGGTCCTAACGGCGCGGGCAAAAGTTCTCTGCTGCTCTCGATCATGCGTCTATTAAAGACGGAAGGCCGCTGCGAGGTTGCCGGACGGTCCGCGGGGAGAACCGAGCAAGCCGCTCGGCAGGCGGCGTTCGTGTTTCAGAATCCGGAGCTTCAATTCGTCGCGAACTCGGTTAGAGACGAAACGGAATACTCGCTGGCGGTCCGAGGCGACGATCCGGCATCGCGAAGGAGAGCCGCGGACGAATGGATGGATTGGCTGGGACTTCGGGATCTCGCGGACCGGCATCCCTTTCAGTTGTCGACGGGGCAGAAGCGCAAGCTTAGCGTAGCTGCGGCGGTCATCGGCGGCCAGAGGCTGCTGCTGCTCGACGAACCGACGTTCGGGCTCGACGCGAGCAGCACGTTCGCTTTGTTGGACAAGCTGGAGCAGTTGCGGGCAGGAGGGGCCGCGATTCTCATGATCACTCACGACGAGAAGATCGCGGAGCATTACTGTACGAAGCGATGGCGCATAGAGAGGGGGCGACTGCGCGATGAAGCTGTCTTTTCCCCATAAAGAGACTTGGCTGCACAGGGTAAATCCGACGTTGAAGCTGGTCGTTTTCTCCATCTGGTTCGTCGCCGTCATCCTGATCCATAACTTTAACGTTATGGTTAACGTTGCCGTTCTGTCGCTGTTGTTGCTCGTATGGTCAGGTCACCCGTGGCGAAGGCTGCTGCTCTACGCGTCGCCTTTCCTGCTCGTATTCGTATCCACTTCGACGGGCATGATGTTCTTCGGCAAAGGAGAGACCGAGTGGTGGGATTGGGGACTTGTCCATATCACGAAGGAAAGTTTCTTTCGGGGGCTTCATCTCGGCTTTCGGGCGCTGAGCGTGGCTTCGGCCGGTCTGCTGTTCGGTCTGACGACAAGACCGGTCATGCTGTTCTACTCGCTCATGCAGCAGGCGAAGCTGCCTCCGAAGTATGCATATAGCTTCATGGCCGCGATCCGGATGGTACCGATTCTGGTCGAGGAATTCCAGACGCGCAGGCATGCGCTTAAGATCAGAGGCACGGTCCGGAAGGGGTGGGGCGGCAAGTTGTATCGAAGCATTAGCCGATATGCCGTTCCTTTGCTGGCGCAAAGCATCAGGCGCGCTCATCGCGTCGCGGTCGCCATGGAGGCGAAGCGATTTGCCGGTAGAGGCGGGCGGACCTATTATTATGTCATCGGTTATTCGTACCGGGACTTCCTGTTCGCGGCCGTTACGGCGGCATTATTCGTCATCGCGGCAATGGCTGGCGAGCTTTTTCCGTACGTGGTGGCCATCACCGACGTCCGATAAGCTTGGCGCATCGCACATACTCTACACAAAGCCCCCGGGATCGCTTATAGGCAATCCCGAGGGCTTTGTCTTAACGCTATGATATTACGACGTTCGTCAAGGTTGGCGAACCGCCTGGTGCGGACCCGCATGCTGGGCGGTGCGAGAGGACCGTGGCTAGCTGCCCCTTCATACTCGAATGGCTATTCTACGCCAGCCTTACCTTAAAGTCTTCGTATCCGAATTGGCGGACGACTCGGCAGTCCCCGTCCTTGCCTTGAACGGCGATCGCCGGAAGCGGCATGCCGTTGAAGGTGTTGGTCTTCACCATGGAGTAAATCGCCATGTCCCCGAACACCAAGCGATCGCCGCACTTCAGCGGCTGATCGAACGAATAGTCACCGATCACGTCTCCCGTCAGGCAGGTTTGGCCGCCGAGACGGTAAGTGAAAGGCTTCTCTCCGGGCTCGCCGGAATGAGCGAGCGGAGGACGGTACGGCATCTCCAGCACGTCCGGCATATGGCACGTGGCGGAGGTATCCAGAATCGCGATGTCGATTCCGTTCTTATGAAGGTCCAGCACGGAAGTGATGAGGTAGCCCGCATTCAGGGCCACGGCTTCACCCGGCTCCAGATAGACCTCGAGGCCGTACTTCTCTTGCATTCTCTTGATGCAAGCTTCGAGCGTGGCGATATCGTAATCTTCTCTCGTGATATGATGGCCGCCGCCGAAGTTGATCCATTCCATCTTCGGCAGGAATTCGCCGAACTTGGCTTCGACCGCGTTAAGCGTCGTCTCCAGGTCGTCGGAGTTCTGCTGGCAGAGGGTATGGAAGTGCAGGCCGGATACGCCTTCCAGCAATTCCGGGCGGAAGTCGTCCCGCTTGACTCCGAATCGGGAGCCGACGGAGCACGGATCATAGATCTCATGGCCGACCTGGGTCGAGCATTCCGGGTTGATTCGGAGACCGATTTTCCTCCCGGCGCGCAGCGCCTTGTCTTTAAACTTCTCCAACTGCGAGAAGGAGTTGAAGATAATGTGATCGCAGATGGAGATGATCTCGTCGATCTCGTCTTCCCGGTAAGCGGGGGCAAAGACGTGGTTTTCTTTGCCCATCTCTTCATGGCCCAGACGCGCTTCGAACAAGCCGCTGGCGGTCGTGCCGCTCAGGTACTCGCCGATAAGCGGGTACAGGGTCGTCATGGAGAAGGCTTTCTGCGCCAAGACGATCTTGGCTCCCGTTCTCTTCATGACTCCGTTCAGGATCTTAAGGTTCTTCTCGATAAGGGCCTCGTCTACGACGTAGCAAGGCGTCGGCAATTCGTCAAACCGCATGTTATCGAACCAGCTCCGGTTGCTTATTAGGCGTTTCTTGGCCGTCATCGACCAGAACGGGGTTGAAGTCCTCTACCCACGGAAGACCCCACTTATTGAGCTCTTCCATGAACGGATCCGGATCGAACTCTTCGACGTTGTAGACGCCGGGCTTATTCCACTTGCCGGTCAGAACCATCGCCGCGCCGATCATGGCCGGAACGCCGGTCGTGTAGGAGATCGCTTGCGAGCCGACTTCCTTGTAGCACTCTTGGTGATCGCAGACGTTGTACACGTAATACTTGACCGGTTTGCCGTCCTTTTTGCCTTGGAAAATGCATCCGATGTTCGTCTTGCCCACCGTGCGAGGTCCGAGCGAAGCCGGATCCGGCAGGACAGCCTTCAGGAATTGGAGCGGAATGATCTGCTTGCCTTCGAATTCGATCGGCTCGATCGAAGTCATTCCGACGTTCTCCAGCGCCTTGAGGTGAGTCAGGTAGCTTTGGCCGAAAGTCATGAAGAAGCGGATGCGCTTCAGTCCGGGCATGTTCTGGGCAAGGGATTCCAGCTCTTCATGGTACAGCAAGTACATATCCTTCTGGCCGACTTCCGCGAAGTCGTAGACGCGCTTGATCTCCATCGGCTTGGTCTCGATCCATTCGCCGTTCTCCCAGTAGCGGCCGTTGGCGGATACTTCGCGGATGTTGATCTCCGGGTTGAAGTTCGTCGCGAACGGATAGCCGTGGTCGCCGCCGTTGCAGTCCAGGATGTCGATGTATTCGATCTCGTCGAAGTAGTGCTTGAGAGCGTAAGCCGAGAAGACGCCGGTTACGCCCGGGTCGAAGCCGCTGCCCAGAAGGGCGGTAATGCCCGCCTTCTCGAAGCGCTCGCGGTATTCCCATTGCCACTTGTATTCGAACTTAGCCGTATCTTCCGGCTCGTAATTGGCGGTATCCATGTAATGAGTCTTGGTGGCGAGGCAAGCGTCCATGATCGTCAGATCCTGGTACGGGAGAGCCAGGTTCATGACGATGTCCGGCTTGAACTCGTTGATCAGGGCGATAAGTTCGTCCACGTTGTCCGCATCCACCTGCGCGGTCGAGATCTTCGTCTTGCCGCCGTCCAGCTTCGCTTTCAGATCGTCGCATTTGGATTTCGTGCGGCTTGCGATGCAGATTTCCTCGAAGACCTCACTGTTTTGAACACATTTGTGGATGGCAACCGAAGCCACTCCACCGGCACCGATAATTAGCGCTTTTCCCATTTTTCTCGCTCTCCCTTGCTCCTGTTTTGTTTTGGGGTCAAGATGGTTGCCGCCGTCTTTTATCGCACAAAAAAAACAAGTGTAATAAACGCTTCATCGCGTATCACACTTGTTTAGATAATCAGGAATATTAAATGCCGCCGAAAACATACTTCGGGACATAGCTCACTAAGGGGGCCGCTTAATATTCAAAATATATCGGTGACGTATCAGAGTCTATATAGCAAATAATCGCCTTTAATACTCTTATTGATCGTTTCACAAGTTAGATGTGCGATGCTAGGCATCGGTCGAAGTGCAACCAAACTTATAAAATTTGAGCTTTTAACTCAATCAATAAGGCAACAAAAGTTGCCGATCGGCATTTGACCCGGCTGTCCGTATGGCCTTAACTTCCTTGCGGATGTGGTCAAAAATTATCTGCTTGGAAAGACTCCCGAATATTTTTGAATATCAGCTTTCCAAATCGCAAGTTTCATATTATCACAAACTCTAGATTTAGCAACTAGAAATTTTTTAACCTTATCAGTCAACTTGGGTAATCCGCAAAAGTCAGGGATAAGAAACGTCTTGCAGACCCGCTCGATTTCTGTTATTTTGATATTAACAAAACGTTATTATCAAATTGTTACTAAGAAGAGCAGATGCGGAGGGGATGACCATGCAACGAGTTTGGGGCGGCTGGAATCGGTTCGAGATCGCATGGATGGCCTTATTCAGCGCAGTAGCGGTGTGTTTCACGATCCTTTCTAAGGATACCTTCTTCGGATTCACCGTATTTATTACCGGAGTGCTGTGCGTGGTACTCGCGGCCAAGGGCAGCTTAAGCAGCTACGTCTTCGGAATGTACAACACGTTCGGTTATGCGTATTTGGCTTACGTGAACGGATTGTTCGGAGAAGTCATGCTGAATTTGCTCTTCTTCGTCCCCATGAATGTCATCGGGTTTATCCTGTGGAGAAACAATCGCCGCGATGGCAAATTAACGATGCTTAAGCTGGAAAATAGGGCGCTTCTGCTAGTGGGAGCGGTCTGCGCGGTCGGCAGCTTGCTGCTGGGATTCGGGCTCTCGTTCATTCCGGGACAGAACTCTCCTTATATTGATGCCGTAACGACTGTTTTATCCATCGTGGCGACCTTCCTGATGGTCCGAAGATTCAAGGAGCAGTGGCTGTTGTATATCGTTCTGAACATGTTCACGGTGCTGCTGTGGGTGATCCGGACGATGGAAGGCAGCGGCGAAGGCGCGCTGATGATCGTCATGTGGAGCGCCTATCTCGTTAACGCGGGATACGGCTACTACAATTGGAACAAAGGAACGAAGGAGGCCGCGGCATGAAGAAGCTTGGCTTGACGCTGGGAAAGTTCGCCCCGCTGCACAAAGGACATCAATTCATGATCGAGACGGCCCTGGGGGAGGTCGACGAGCTGATCGCGGTGATCTACGACACGACGGTGACCCCGATTCCGCTCCACGTCCGGGCGAACTGGATTCGCAAGCTGTATCCGACCGTCCGGGTCATCGAAGCATGGGACGGTCCGGACGGGTATTCGAACGACCGGGAGCATGAGGTCCGTGAAGAACAATATATTCTCGGGCTTCTGAAAGGTGAGCAAGTGACGCACTTCTACTCCAGCGAGTTTTACGGCGAGCATATGAGCATCGCTCTGGGCGCCGAGGATCGTCGGGTGGACGAAGCCCGCGAGCGAGTGCCGATCTCGGCCACCATGGTCCGTTCCGATCCGTACAAGTACCGCGAATTCGTCTGCGATCTTGTCTACCGGGATCTGATCACGAAGGTCGTCTTTGTGGGAGCGATGTCGACGGGCAAATCGACGATAGCCGAGGCGTTGGCGAAGCGTTACGGCACTGCCTTCGCAAGCGAATACGGACGCGATTATTGGACCGAGCATCAGGTGGATCGCCGAATCGGCTTCGAAGCCTTCGACGAGATCGCGGTTGGCCATCTGGAGCGGGAAGAGCGAGCCTTGCTGGAAGCGAACCGGTACCTCTTCGTGGACACGAATGCGATCACGACCTATATGTTCGCGCTCGACTACCATGGCAAGGCGCCGGAGAAGCTGACGCGCATCGCGTTGGAGAACGCGCAGCGGTACGATCTGTTCTTCCTGTGCGACGACGATATTCCTTACGACGACACCTGGGACCGGAGCGGGGATCAGAAGCGCCACGTGTTCCATAAGCAGATCATCGCGGACTTGAAGGAGCGCCGGATTCCCTATATTACGCTGAGGGGAAGCTTGGAAGAGCGAATGCGCAAGGTAGACGAGGTGCTGGCGAAGTTCGTGCCGTACGGGAACTACTTCGGAGAACGGGAAGTCGACTAAAGATCGGGGATTGCGGAAGGAGTCGAGGAGCATTGGATTTGTTGGATAAGGACGGCCTTACGGAGAAGGAATACCTGGAGAGATACCGGGCGGGGGATTACGAGCGGCCGTCGGTGACGGCGGACATGGTTATTTTCACCGTGACGAATACCGAAGCCGACAGCTACCGCAAGCTTCCGGAGAAAGAATTGCGCGTTCTGCTCATTCGTCGCGGGGCGCATCCGTACTTGGGCAGATGGGCGCTTCCGGGCGGCTTCGTCCGGCCGGGCGAGACGACGGAGCAGGCCGCCGCGAGGGAACTGCGCGAGGAAACCGGGGTCGATGACGTTTATCTGGAGCAGCTGTACACCTTCAGCGACAGCGGGCGGGATCCGCGCACCTGGGTCATCAGCTGCAGCTATCTCGCTTTGATCGATGGCGATCAGGTCGAGTTGAACGCGGGGGACGATGCGGAGGCCGCAGCCTGGTTCAAGGCGACCTACCGGCTGCTGCGGGAGCGGAAGGAGCATCTCGAGAACGGGTACGTGCGGACGCAGGAATACGAACTCAAGCTCAGCAGCGAAGAGAAGGAGCTCACGGCCGTCGTGGAGCGGACGGTGACGGCTAAGCCGACCTCGAAGTTGACCTCCTATTCCATCGTATCGAACAACGGGCTGGCTTTCGATCATGCGAAAATGATTGCCTGCGCCATCGAGCGTTTGCGGGGGAAAGTCGACGATACCGATATCGCGCTGAATTTGATGCCGCCTCTGTTTACTTTGACCGAGCTCCAGCAGGTTTATGAGGTCATTCTGGACAAAGAGCTGCTGAAAGCCGCCTTCCGGCGCAAAGTGGCCGAGCTTGTGGCGGAGACGGACCATTACACGGAGAACGCGGGGCATCGCCCTTCCCGCTTGTACAGGAGAAGGCTGGAGGAGTAGAGGATGACGTATACGATAGAGGAGTTAAGAAAGGCCCATAACGCGGGCGAGAGATTCAAGTTCCTATTCTTCTGGGGCCACACGCCGGCCAAGATCGGCAGCGTCGACAAGAGCTGCTTCAGTCAATGGTGGAGGAGCCCATTCGAAGTAGAGGGGACGGCTTACTCGTGCGCCGAACAGTTCATGATGGCCGAGAAGGCAAGGTTGTTCGGAGACGGAGAAATGCTGGAGTCGATCCTCAAAGCCAATCACCCCAAGGAGATGAAAGCTTACGGGCGAGCGGTCCGGAACTTCGACAACGACGTCTGGGAGCGGGAATGTTACGGGATCGTTCGAAGAGGCAGCTTGGCCAAGTTCTCGCAGAATTCGGAGCTTGGCGAGTTTCTCAAGTCGACCGGCAGCCGAATTCTTGTCGAAGCAAGTCCACTGGATCGAATCTGGGGGATCGGCATGGAACAGTCCCATCCGGATATCGAGAATCCAACGAAATGGAGAGGCAGGAACCTGCTCGGATTCGCGTTGACCGATGTTCGGGATGAACTCCTTAGAGGCTGACGGACTCCTAAGCATCGGTTCGAATAGTAGGAAGGAAGAAGGGGAGAACAATGAATCGCAAAGAGATTGCAGAGGAAACCGTGCGGATTCAGCGGCAGGGGTTCTATGAATGCGGAGGCCGCCGGGTCGAGATCGGCGCGGCCCAGAAGCATTCGGAGGAGAGCGCCGAGCTGATAACGCCGGAGCAAGGAAAGGCGCTGGCAAGGGAAGCTTCCGATTTGCCTAAGCTGCCGCGGAGAGCGGCGTATTCGGTCGCCAACGAGGCATCCGTGAAGGCAATCGCGGATCTGTCCAAGGCAGGCAAGGGACAAGTCGGCGTGCTCAACTTCGCCAGCGCCAAGAACCCCGGAGGGGGATTCCTCAACGGGGCGATGGCGCAGGAAGAGAGCTTGGCGGCCTCTAGCGGCTTGTATGAGACGCTGCTGCGGAACGAAAGCTACTACGCGGCGAATCGGGCTTGCCCGTCGATGATGTACACCGACCATGCCATCTATTCGCCGGACGTTGTGTTTTTCCGCGATCATCGCTTTAGCCTAGTGGAAGAGCCGATGACCGCTTCGGTGCTGACGCTGCCCGCCGTGAACCATGGGCAGGTCTTGCTTAAGGGAGAGGACGCCGGCAAGGCGGAGCGGGCGATGAAGGATCGGATGCGGCTTGCTCTGGCGATCTTCGCCTGCCGCGGCGACAAACGCCTCATCCTTGGCGCCTATGGCTGCGGAGTCTTTCGCAACGATCCATCGAAGGTCGCCGCATGGTGGAGGGAGCTTCTGGAGGAGGAGGGCTTCGGCTTCTTATTCGAAGAGATCCGCTTTGCCGTCTTGGATACTTCCCGCGACGGAAGAACCATTCAGGCCTTCGCCAAAGAGTTTAACGGCTGATTCTCATATAGTGAATATCTAAAGCGGCCCGATTCTGCGACTAAGTTGCAAATCGGGCTCATTGTTTTATTTACAACGTAACAGTGTTATGTTACATTAACTTCAAGGAGCGTGACGACGATGTCGGAGAGAGAACTGATCTCGAAGAAGGATTTGCTGGAGATGACGGGAATCTCATATGGACAGCTGTATCGCTGGAAGCGCAAGCAGCTTATTCCCGAAGATTGGTTTATTCGCAAGTCAACGTTTACGGGGCAAGAGACGTTTTTTCCCAAGGAGCTCATTCTTCCCCGAATCGATAAAATCGTGAACATGAAGGATGACCTGTCCCTCGATGAGCTGGCGGATAAGCTTTCTCCGTTCGTGTTCGACCATCCGATGCGCAAGGATGAGTTGATAAAACGAAACATTGTTTCGCGAGTGGTGCTCCAGCGCTTCGGAGAGAACGACCCGGATAACACGGTGTACTCATTCGAGCAGATTCTGGCGTTCTACACGGTCGACCGGCTGCTGCAATCGGGCTCCATGAGCCTGGACGAAGGGGAACTGCTGCTTCTTACGCTCAAGGAGCACGGAGAGAAGTTCGACGGCCGGGCGTGCGAGCTGATCTTCATTCGCAAGATGGGCGTACCGGTGTTCGCGCTGGCGGCATCTCCCGTGGAATTATACTTCGAGAGCGGAACGAAGGTCGTTTTCCAGGCGTCCATGACGGATTATATCCAGCAGCTCAAGCTGAAGCTGACTTAAGGAGGAATAACGATGGAACGAGTGATGACCTATCCGGACCTGACGATTAACGGAATCGGTCAGGCATCGGGCGGAACCTATCGCGAGGTTCGGATCGACGGAGTCAGCAAGCTGAAGGGCGACATCGAATGCGAGAGGCTTTGTTTGAACGGAATCGCAACGTCTCATGGGACGGTTCGCGCCAAGGTGCTGGAATGCGACGGCAAGTTGAATGCCGGAAGCCTGCTGGATGCCGGCAATGCCCGAATCAACGGCATGATAAAGGTAAAAGGCGTATTTCGCGGGGAAGAAGTCGAGCTTAACGGCTATCTTAACGTCGAAGGCGATCTGTCGGCGGAGAAATTGCAGCTTCGGGGCGCCCTGACGGTAAAAGGCTTGCTGAACGCAGGCGACGTGGAGATCACGGCGGAAGGGCGCTGCGTCGCACGCGAGATCGGAGGCGAGACCATTCGCACGAGAAGAGTCAAGACCGGCCCGTGGCGCGCGATGTGGAGCTGGGCGATTCCGAAGCTGGTCGCCGTTATCGAAGCGGATACCATCGAAGGGGATCTTATCGAGCTCGAGCATACGGTCGCTTCGGTCGTTAGAGGTTCCAGGGTGACGATCGGGAAGGGCTGCCGAATCGGCCGCGTCGAATATGCCGAAGAGCTGAAGGTGCATCCGGAAGCGAAGATAGAGAATCCGGTCAAAGTATAAGCAGAACGCTAAAGGAGGAAGGAGGAGATGGCCATGTCGATACCGTCTAAAGGAAATTTGAGGTTGGTCGGCGAAACAACGATGAACGGCGGCGTGTTCGGCCGAGTCTCGATCATAGGCGATAGCAGGCTGATCGGGCGCACGCAGTGCGACAGCTTCAGCTGCACCGGCAACTCGCAGGTGGAAGGGGAACTGGCGGCAGGGAGTATGAAAGTCATTGGCGAGCTAATCGTAGAAGGCGACTTGAAGGCTCATACCGCCAAGCTGACGGGCGAGATCCGAGTGCAAGGCAGCTCCCAAGGCGACCGCCTGAACGTCACGGGCGGCATGTTCCACGTCGAAGGGAACTGCGAATACGAGCAGATCCTCGTCAGGGGGATGATCGTGGCTAAGGGACTGTTAAGCGCGGACCGGATCGATCTGAGGCTGTTCGGAGGGTCGACGGCATCGGAGATCGGCGGAGGACATATTCTTGTTAAGCAGAGCAAAGCGATGTCGCTCAAGAAGCTGTTCGTTTCCCATGACTTCGGAACCCTCAGAGCGGGGACGATCGAAGGCGATGTCATCGAGCTGGAGCATACGATCGCGGATGTCGTGCGGGGCAACCGCGTCACGATCGGGCCGGGATGCGAGATCGGCCGGGTGGAATATCGGGACGATCTGAGGCTGAGCAAGAAGGCGAAGGCGGCCAAGCAAGTCCGGATCGATTAGGAAAAGAAAACGAAGAAACGAAACGGGAGTGGAGCGCAATTGGCTATGGTCAGAAGGAATCGGATCGGCCTCATCCTGGCGGGACTCATGCTGGGGATTTTTGTCGCCGCGATCGACAACACCGTGGTCGGAACGGCGATGGCGACCATCGTCTCCGATCTGGGCGATTATGACAAGATCGTATGGGTAACCTCGGCGTATCTGGTTACGGAGATGGCGGGGATGCCGATCTTCGGCAAACTGTCGGATATGTACGGGCGCAAGAGATTTTTTATATTCGGCATTGCCGTCTTCCTGCTGGGATCGATCCTGTGCGGAACGGCTAACGGCATCGTCGAACTAAGCATTTATCGGGCGATTCAAGGAATCGGGGGCGGCGCGCTCATGCCGATCGCCTTCACGATTCTGTTCGACGTCGTCCCGGTGGAGAAACGCGGCAGCATGTCGGGCATCTTCGGAGCGGTATTCGGCACCTCAAGCCTGATCGGTCCGCTGCTCGGCGCCTATATTACGGATCACATCGATTGGCGCTGGATTTTCTACATCAACCTTCCGATCGGCATCGTATCGCTCATCTTCATCATCTTCTTCTATCACGAGTCGCGTCATCACGAGAAGCAGCGGATCGACTGGTGGGGGGCCTCGACTCTGGTAGGCGCCGTCGTCTGCCTGATGTTCGCGCTTGAATTCGGCGGCCAGCAGTACGCTTGGGATTCGACGTTCATTACCGCGCTCTTCGCGGGAGCCGGGCTGCTTCTCGCTGCCTTCCTCTATGCGGAGACGAAGGCTTCGGATCCGATCATCTCCTACGATATGTTCAAGAAGAGACTCTTCGCATCGAGCACGCTGGCTGCGTTGTTCTACGGAGCCGCGTTCATCACGTTCGCGATGTACATTCCGATCTTCGTTCAAGGGGTGAACGGAGGTTCCGCGACGAATTCGGGCCTTGTTCTCCTGCCGTTAACGCTGGGCTCCGTCGTCTCGGCTCAGTTCGGAGCGGTCCTGTCGATGAAGACCTCGTACCGGAACGTCATGATCGTCTCGGCCGTCATCCTGACGACAGGCGCCTACCTCCTGTCTACCATTGAACCGGATACTTCCCGCGCTCTGCTCGTCACGTACCTCGTCATTACCGGCGTTGGCGTCGGCTTCTCCTTCTCCGTGCTCGGCATGTCGAGCATGCACGGGTTCAGCGAGAGGCAGCGCGGCTCCGCGAGCGCGACGATGTCGTTCATCCGTTCGCTGGGCATGACGGTCGGCTTGACCGTCTTCGGCATCCTTCAGCGGAACACGCTGGGGACGAAGATGTCGGACGCCTTTGCCGGCGGAGAGGGAGCGGGGGCAGTCGGCGGTTCGTTCAGCAACCTGAGAGAGTCCCTGACGCCGGAGAAGCGCGCTCAGCTTCCGCCGGACGTGCTGAATAAGATCATAGACGCCATGTCGTCCTCCATCACGCACATGTTCAAGTGGGCTATCGTTCCGGCCGCGCTGGCGCTGGTCGTCGTCTTCTTCATGGGCCGATCGAGGCTGGAACTGCCCGAGAGAGCCGCAGGCAAGAAGCCCGGAAGAGCGGTCGCGAGCGAGAAGACGAAGTAGGCATTGCCTTTATCTTCCGGTTCATATTCAGTTCATGTAAGGCGATTACGATGATCTCCGCAAAGGGGGAACTCCTTCAAGGCGATGAAGGGTTCTCGTAATCGATATAAGGCAGAGGTGTCAAAATGGTTCAAGCTAAAAGCAACAACAAAGCTCTCGTGCTCACGGGTCTGCTGATCGGACTCATCTTCGCGGAGCTTGACGAGACGGTTGTCTCGACCGCGATGCCGACGGTCATCCGCGATCTTCATGGCTTGTCGCTATATGGATGGGTAGCCGGCATTTATATGCTGGCAATGACGATGTTCATGCCGATTCTCGGCAAGCTGGCCGATTTGTTCGGGCGCAAGCGCGTCTACTTGATGAGCATCGCACTATTTATCGGCGGCTCTATCGTCGGCGGTCTCGCCGTCTCGATGCCGATGCTGCTCGTCGGTCGAGGGATTCAAGGGATCGGCGCCGGCGGCCTTATGCCGCTTGCCATGGTCATCCTAGGCGATACGTATCCGGTCGAGCAGAGAGCCAAGATTCAGGCGATGATCGGCCCGGTCATGTTCCTGCCGCAACTGTTAGGTCCGACCGTCGGCGGCTACATCGTCGACCATATCAACTGGCATTGGGTGTTCCTGATCAATATTCCGGTTGGTCTGCTAGCCGCGCTGATCATGAGCCTCGGCTTGAAGGAGACGAGAGGGGAAGAGAGACGGACGATCGACTGGGCAGGCGCCTTCACGATGATGCTGGGACTGCTGTCGCTGCTGCTCGCTCCCGTGCTGGTCGACAACCGCGGTCTTGCCTGGTCGTCTCCGTGGGTGATCGGATTGTTCGTTCTGTCGGCCCTGCTCTTCGCGCTGCTCGTGCGAATCGAGAAGAAAGCCAAGGAGCCGCTCGTGCCGCTGCATCTGTTCAAGAATCGCACGGTCGTCGTTCTATCGCTGTTCGTCTTCGTCTTGATGCTGGGCCTCATGGGCGGCTTCGCGTCGTTCCCGTTCTTCGCGCAGCACGTCATGGGACTGACGCCGACCGCTTCGGGATACCTGAACATGGCGTTAATGGCAGGCGCGATTCCCGTCAGCATCCTGATCGGATTCCTGATTACTCGCGTCCCTTATCGTAATATTTTTATCGTTGCGTTCATTCTTCCGATCATCGGCATGTACCTGATGACGCAGATCGGGGTCGGAACGACTGTCCTCTATATTATCGTTGCGTTCTTTATCTTGGGCCTTGGAATCGGGGCGTTGTTCGGCGGAGACAATCTGATCGTACAAGAATCGGTCGACAAGAAGGACAGCGGGATCGCGCTTTCGACCGTCCAGCTGTTCCAGTCCATCGGCACCACCATCGGCATGAGCGTGTTCGGCAGCCTGCTCGCGAAGAATATCAAGAGCGGCGTTATGGAACTGAGCGATCAGCTTCCGAATGGCGCGGCGGATTCAATCGCGAAGGGAGATATTCCGGCGGGGCTGTCTGCGGACGTGATCGGGAAGGTGAACGCGGCATTCTCGGATGCGTTCCAGAACATTTTCGCCATCGGCTTCGGCTTTGCGATTGCGGCATTCGTGATCGTCTGGTTCTTGAAGAAGGAGGTACTCTCCAAGAGGGACGAAGAAGGACCAGGGGGAGCTATCGGGGAAGCCAAGGCGCTCGAGGCGTAATCGCCGCATATAGCGTGCACCTGAACGAACCGCCCATTGGCGGTTCGTTTTTCCCTTTCCTGCGGGACATTGTGCTATAATGATAATTGCCATTTTTTTAGGGAAGGGAACTTCAGACAATGAGCCAAACGCTGCGCGAAGAATTGAAACAAGAGGTGGCCAAGCGCCGCACCTTCGCGATTATCTCTCACCCCGACGCGGGGAAAACAACCCTTACCGAGAAGCTGCTCCTGTTCGGAGGAGCCATTCATATCGCCGGTTCCGTCAAAGCGCGCAAAGCGGCCCGCCATGCGACGAGCGACTGGATGGAGATCGAGAAGCAGCGCGGAATCTCGGTTACTTCTTCGGTTATGCAATTCGAATATGCCGGCAAGCACGTCAACATTCTGGATACGCCGGGTCACCAGGACTTCAGCGAAGACACGTACCGCACGTTGACGGCCGCCGACAGCGCGGTCATGCTGATCGACGTCGCCAAGGGCGTCGAGGCGCAGACGATCAAGCTGTTCCAGGTGTGCGCGAAGCGCGGCATTCCGATCTTCACGTTCATCAACAAGCTGGACCGAGAAGGCCAGAATCCGTTCGAGCTGCTGGAAGAGATCGAGCGCGTGCTGGGCATCCGTTCGGTCCCGATGAACTGGCCGATCGGCATGGGCCGCGAGCTGAGCGGCGTCTACGACCGGATGAAGAACCAGGTCGAGCTGTTCCAAGGCACCGACCATTCCACGATCGAGGTTCGCCCGGTAGCGGACTACAACGATCCGCGCATCCGCGAGATGGCGGGCGATTATCTTGCCGACCAGCTGGCGCAAGACCTTGAGCTGCTCGACGTCGCCGGCGATCCGTTCGACTACGAGAAGGTGCTGGCCGGTCAATTGACTCCGGTCTTCTTCGGCAGCGCGGTCAACAACTTCGGCGTGCAGACGTTCCTCGAGAACTTCCTGCAGTTGGCTCCGGAACCGACCTCCCGCCAGAGCACCTCCGGACCGGTCGAGCCGGATCAGGAGAAGTTCTCCGGCTATATCTTCAAGATCCAAGCGAACATGAACCCGGCGCACCGCGACCGCTTGGCGTTCCTGCGGATCTGTTCCGGCAAGTTCCAACGCGGCATGAGCGTTCGCCACGTCCGCGCGGGCAAGGATATCAAGCTGGCGCAGCCGCAGCAATTCCTGGCGCAGGACCGCGAGATCATCGATACCGCGTATCCCGGCGACATTATCGGCTTGTTCGACCCGGGCATCTTCCGTATCGGCGACTCCTTGAGCGAAGGAAGCAGCATCGTGTTCGACGAGCTGCCGACGTTCTCCCCGGAGATATTCTCCAAGGTATCGGTTAAGAACGCGCTGAAGCAGAAGCAATACCTGAAGGGGCTGGACCAGCTGACGGAAGAAGGCATGGTTCAGGTGTTCACCTCCGTCGGCGTGTTCGAGGATACTTACCTCGGCGTCGTCGGCCAGCTCCAATTCGACGTGTTCGAGTATCGGATGAAGAACGAATACGGCGTCGACATTCAGCTCGCGCGCACGACGTTCCAATTCGCGCGCTGGATCGTCGCCGATAAGGTCGACCCGACCAAATTCCGCATCAACTCGACGCTCGTCAAGGACAAGAACGACAACTACGTCGCGCTGTTCGAGAACGAATACGCGATGCGCACGGCGATGGAGCGCATGCCGGAAGTGAAATTCCTGGAGACGGCACCGTAATTCACAAACAACAAGCCTCTTGCGGACCGACCGCAAGAGGCTTGTTTTACCTAAAGGATTGAAGATTTCTATATTCGAGCAGCTGTTTGACAATCTCCTGTTCTTTCTCCTCGTTCAGCCGCTTGACCATCTTGGGGATCAGGAATAGATCCACGATGACCCAGACGAAGACCGCGGCAGCGCAGAGAAGACACAAAACGAATGCCCACCATTCGCCATAATCTTCCGCTTCCGCCGTCGTCAAGGCGAAGATGAAGTAGAAGATCGTGGCCAGAACGGACAGCGCCAATTGGATAGATCCGGATAACGGCTTCTTCAGGTAGAAGCGGTGAATGCCCAGGTGACCGCCCAGAAGCAGGATGTAGACCAGAGCAATGGACTTCTCGCGCAGCCGCATCTCGGAATTAAGCAATAGCAGCTCGTTTATCGTGAGAGATTGCTTGTCCATGTCAGAAGGAATACGGAGCCGGGGGCTGCTTCGGCGCAGAAATCAATTGGTTGACGATCTTAGCCTCTACCTGGCGATTGTGCTCCTTTACCCAATTGTGAAGAAGGAAGGCATCGACGATCCACCAGATGAAAGTAGCGATCATGCCGATAAGGGTAATCGACAGAATCAACATGGCGATGGCGGAGCCCGTCTTCTTCATGTAGAAGCGATGGCCGCCGAAATAGCCGAGGAAATACCATAAAATATAAGCCACAACCATGTTCTTGCCTTGACTCTTCGTTTCGGATTCCAGAAGCAGCAGCTCCTTGGTATCCAACTGGGACTTCAGTCTCATTGTGTCCAGAGTGTACAACCACCTTTTATGGGAGATGTAGGAAATCATAAGTAATCTTATCATTTACGATATATTTCGACAATATTATTCTTGATAAAGCAGGGAAATAGGATGAGAGAAGCAAATCGGAGGGCAGGGTGAGCGATAGATGATTATTCAAGGAGGAAGCGTCGTCGTTCCGGGCGGCGTGATCCAGGCGGACTTATTGATTCGGAACGGGAGAGTGAAAGCGATCGAGGCGGGGGCCGCGGACCGGTGGATTCGAGAAGGCGATGAAGTGGTCGACGCCCAAGGCGCGTTCGTTCTCCCCGGCCTTATCGACTTGCATTGCGACGCCATCGAGAAGGAAGTCGAGCCTCGGCCGAATACGATTTTCCCATTCGGGATGGCCTTCGTTCAATATGAACGCAAGCTGGCGCTGCATGGGATCACGACGATGTATCACTCGCTGTCTCTGGGGGTAGGCTTAAGCCTGCGAGGGGAACACGTTACGGCAGGCCTGATCAAGCACATCCTAAAGAGTCGCGAGCAGAGAGCGATGATCCGTCACCGCATTCATCTGAGATACGAAGTGTCCTACCTTGCGGGACTGCCTATGGCGGCGCAGCTTCTTGCGGACGGCAGCGTGAATTACCTGAGCTTCATGGACCATGCGCCGGGGATTGGCCAATACCATCGGCCGGGGGCTTTCGAACGGTACGTGATGAAGAACCAGGGAGTCGATATTCATGAAGCGGACGCGATCGTGAGGGAGCTTCAGGAACGACGGCAGAGGATCGATTGGGAAGAGCTGCGGAGGCTGGCCAGGCAGGCGGGCGAAGCGGGCGTCGCGATCGCTTCGCACGACGACGATTCGATCGGGCAAGTGAACCATTCTCTCTCGTTCGGAGCGAATGTCGTGGAGTTCCCGCTGAACCTGGAGACCGCGCAATACGCGACCGAGCAAGGGCTTCACGTATGCGTGGGAGCGCCGAACATCGTCCGGGGCGGCTCGCACGACAAGAACCTGTCCGCCATCGACGCGATCAAGGCGGGAGCCGCGAATATCGTATGCTCGGACTACCATCCTGCCTCGTTGCTTGAGTCTATCTTCCATATGGCCAAGGAGGGCGTTCCGTTGGCGCAAGCGGTTGCGATGGCCTCGCTCCATCCGGCACGAGCCATGGGAATCGAGGCGGAGGTCGGTTCGATCGAGGTCGGCAAGCTTGCGGATCTTCTGATCGTCCGCAAGGTGCAGGATTGCGCGGTCGTAGGCGCGACTATCGTGGGAGGAACCGTCGTTCAGCAGACGAACGATTACAGGTGACCGCAGGTACGCGGCTGTAACCCGACATCATCGGGTTAGAAAGCTCCATGGCGCCTCCCCGGCGCCAAAGCAGCCGCAAAAAAAGAGCCGTAACCCGACCGAATCGGGTTACGGCTCTTCTCCTGCTCGCTTACTTCACCGAGCCGAGCATGCCTTGGACGAACTGCTTCTGCAGGATAAAGAAGATAAGCAGCGTCGGCAGCGTCGTCAGAACGATCGCGACCATGACGATCCCGTAGTCGGGATTGTAGGAGGACGCGAGGGAGGAGACGACAAGCGGCAGCGTCTTCTTGTCTTGCGTCTGCAGCGCGATGAGCGGCCACAGGTAGCTGTTCCAGTAGTTCATGAACGTGATGATGGCGGCCGCCGCGTACGTCGGCTTCATCGTCGGCATGTAGATGCGGGAGAACAGCTGCCATTCGTTCAAGCCGTCCACCCGGCCGGCTTGAAGCAGCTCGCGCGGGAACGACTTCGTATTCTGCAGGAAGAAGAAGATCATGAACGCGGTCGTGATCGACGGCAGAATGACGGCGAACGGCGAGTTGAGCAGGCCGAAGCTGCTGAACATCCGGAAGAGCGGGATCATGACGGCCGCGAACGGGATCATCATGGACAGCAGCAGCACGTTGAACAGCAGGTTCTTCCCCTTGGAACGGTACACCTCGAAGCCGTAACCGGCCATCGAACTTAACAGCAGGGTACCGACCGTGCCAAGGATGGCAATCAAGAAGGAGTTGTAGAAGGCCGCTCCCAGATCCGCCGAATCGAGCAGCTTGTTCCAGTTGGCCGACAGATGGCCGCCGAAGCTGAACTTCCCCTTCACGATGTCGGAGGATGTGTTCGTCATGCCGATGATCATCCAAGCGAACGGGAAGAGCGAGAGGAAGGAAGCGGCGATGAGGAACAGATGAACGAAGGACATTCTGATGTTCTTCATCGTTTCTCACCTCCGACTTTCATCTGGATCAGGGACAGCACGGCCACGATGATGACGATCGCGTAGGACACGGTAGCCGCATAGCCGAAGTTAGGCGTATAGACGAAGGACAAGTTATAGATGTATTGCGAGATGGTCATCGTCGAATTGCCCGGGCCGCCGTTCGTAATGTTGACGACTTCGTCGAACAGCTGCAAGGTGCCGTTGGTCGAGATGATGGCCGTGAACAGAAGAATCGGCTTCAGCAGCGGTACGGTAATCCGGAAGAACTGGCGAGTCTTCGAAGCGCCGTCGATGGAGGCGGCCTCATAGACGCTCGGATCGATGTTCTGCATGGCCGACAGGTAGAAAATCATGTTGTAGCCCGTCCAGCGCCAGGTGATGGCCAGAATGATGACGATTCGCGCCCACACCGGATCCATTAGCCAAGCGATCGGCTCGTCGATCAAATGCAGGTTGAGCAGCATTTGGTTCGCGATCCCGTCGATCGAGAAGATGCTCTTGAACAGGATGGCGTATGAGACGAGGGAGGTGACGCACGGCAGAAAGATCGCCGTGCGATAGAATCCCTTGAAGCGCAGCTTCGGAATGTTCAGGAAGTTCGCGATGACCAGCCCCAGCAAGAGCATGATCGGAACCTGGATAATCAGGTACAGCAAGGTGTTCAGCAGCGCTTGCCGGAACACCGGGTCCGAGAACAGGCGAGTGTAGTTGGCGAACCCAACATACTCATAGACCGTACCTTTGCCGGATTGGAACGATAACAGCAACGATTGAACCATCGGGTAGAAGCTGAAAAGCAAAATGATCGCTGAAGGCAATGCAACAAATTGCCACCCGATGAGAGACGATTTCGTCTTGCCTCCCACGATTTACCACCTGCTATCTGATGAATTATTGAACTTGTTGTTCGAACAGCTTCTGAATGCTGGACAGGCTCTTCGTCAGGTCCGCGCCGTTCAGGATGTTAGGAAGCTCGTTCTTCAGAGCGTCCTTCGCTTCTTGCGTGTACATGCCGAGGGAGATGCCCGGAACCTCGGTCGACCACTGCGTGAAGTCCTTGTAGATCGCTTGGCCGCCGAAGAATTCGGACGTCTGGCCGTAAGCATCGCTAGAGAAGGCCGGAATGTAGGAGCCGACGCCGCCGTTCTCGGTCAGGAAGCGCTCGTAGAACGTGCTGTTGCCGCCGATCGTCTTCGCCAGGAAGTCGATCGCGAGGTCTTTATTGTTGGAGTTATCCAAGACGAACCAGCTGGATCCGCCTTCGTTGGAAGCATTCTTGCCGCCGTCGATGTTCAGGCGAGGAATCGGAGCGACGGCCCACTTGCCGCTTTGATCCTTGGCGTCCATGATGGACGCGATTTGCCATACCCCGGAGACGACCGTAGCGACGTCGCCCGCGTTGAAGCTGCCGACGAACTCGCTCCAGCCCGTAACCGGCTTCGCGATGCCGGAATCGGCGATCGCCTTGTACACGCGGAGAGTCTCCGCCATGACCGGATTGTTCGTGAAGTTGCCCTTGTTCTCGGGGGTGATGTACCAGGAGCCTGCGGATTGCAGCAGAATCGAGGTGAGAGCCTCGTCGTTCGGGTTGATCGTGGACATGTACTTGCCCGTCTTCTCCTTCACGGCCTTGCCGATCTCGATATAGCGGTCCCAAGTAATGTTCTCGAGGTCCTGCGGGGCGAAGCCCACTTGCTCGAGGTAATCCTTGCGGTAGAACATGCCGGTGACGCCGATGTCGAACGGAACGCCGTATACTTTGCCGTCAACCGTAAGCGCATCCACTTTGTACGGCGAGAATTGCGAGAAGTCGACTTTGTCGGTGAAGTCGGCGAACGTGTTCGGATAAGCCGTTACGTATTTCTGAATGTTAGGGTCATTGACGAGAATGATGTCAGGCAGCCCCGACTTGACGCCGGCTGCTAGATTCGTGTTCAGCTTCTGCTCCAGGTCGGTCTTGGACATGTCCACGATCTCGAGCTCGAAGCCCGGGTGATCTTGTTGATACAACTCTTCGGCGATCTTCAGCGCGGCGCCGTTGAAGGACGGATCCCACGCCCAGGCGACAACCTTCTGCTTGGCGCCGGCGGAACCGCCGGAGGAAGCGGAAGCTTCCGCGCTCGAATTCGCGTTCGAGCCGGAGTTCGAGCCGCAGCCGGCCAGCAGTCCGGCGGACAACGCCGCAACCATGGATACGGAGAGCATTTTCTTCATCGAGTACAACCCCTTATCTGTTAACGTAGTGAGAATCGGTACATGTCTAATGCTAAGAAAATAGGCCTGCGCTGTATAACAATATTTCCCCTTTCGATAGCACGTATTTTGGCTCTTGCCGTCGGCGAGGCAAAACTATAGTAAAAATTATGGATCCTTGATAATCCTTTTGCATGTTTGGCTGAAATGCCGCCGAATCTATGCAGGGAGACTCCAAATGCATTATTGTAGGTAACGAGTATAGTTAAGGTGGTGCACCTATGTTACCGCATACAGGGACGTATCGCGTCATGATCGTCGACGATGAAGCCATCCTGCGTACGGGAATCGTCCATTTGTGCAATTGGTCCGAATACGGCATCGAGATCGTGGCGCAAGCCGCCAACGGCGAAGAAGCGCTTCAATATATGGAGTCCGCCCGTCCGCACGTGGTCGTGACCGACATCGTCATGCCCGTCATGGACGGCGTCGAGTTCACGAAGGAGATGCGGAAGCGTTATCCCGAGGTGAAGATCGTCGTGCTCAGCAGCTACAGCGAGTACGAGTACGTTCGGGAAGTATTCAAGTTCGGAGTGACCGATTACCTGCTGAAGCCGAAGGTATCGGCGCCCGAGCTTATCGAGCTCATTCGGACGCTTGGAGGGGAAGGCGGCCCGGACCGGCAGGATCGCGGGAAGCAGGAAGCCGATCCGTCCCTTCTGTTAGCTGAGTGGCTTGGAGGAGGGAAGGAGAAGGGGGATGAAAAAGAGTACGTGCGGCGGTTAAGCCCTTTTTTTCGTTCTTCCCACTATCGGATCGTCAAAGCCTCGACCGGCCCCGCCCTTTCGAGGAGCAAGCAGACGCAGAGCCAGTTGGAACAGCAATTGCTAGGCTTGGCCAAGAAGCATATGAACGGATTCGACTATGCGTGCGCGTTCCCGGAGAATGAGATCCTGCTGCTTCTGAATTACCACCCGGACGAAGTCGTCCGAGCGATCACCGTCCTGCGCCAGTTCACGCAGGAGGCGAAGGAAGCGCTGGGATCCATCGTGTTCGTCCTCTCGGGAGCGTTCGAGCCGTTGGAGCAGATCGCCGCGACGAATGACCGCCTGACCCAGTGCCTGGGCAAACTGTTCTATTTTCCGAAGCAGCATTGCGTCACGGAGACGAAGATTCGCCTGGAGTCGGAACCGATCCCGTTCGATCACGCGCAGTTCACCGCTTCCCTGCGGGTCGTCGCCCTCGATAAGGCGTTCGCTCAATTGAAAGCGCTATTCGTCCGGATGCAGTCTCTTCAGGCTTATGACGAATACAGCTTAAAGCGTTTCTCGCAAAATATCGTGTATACCGCGTTGAGCAACCTGGAGCATCTGAAGCTGCCGATCACGGAGACGAGCCAGGCCCGGCTGAAGCTGTTCAAGACGATCGATCTCGCCTTGGACCTCGCCGAGCTGGAAGAGATTCTGACGCAGTTCTTCGCCGAGCTGGAGTCGGAAGCATTCCGTAGCCAGGATCAGCAGCAATCGTTCCTCTTGAACAAGATTTACGAATACGTGAACGAGAATTACTCGAACGACATCTCGCTGGCAGATCTGGCGGAGCAGCTTCATATGAACTACAGCTATCTATCCACTTACTTCAAGCAGCGGACGAACGAGAATCTAACCGCCTATATCAACCGGGTTCGAATCGAGAAGGCGAAGGAGCTGCTGCCTGTTTCGAATCTGACGATCTCCCAGATCAGCCGATTGACCGGCTTCTCCGAGCACAATTACTTCTCGAAGGTATTCAAGAAGATGACGGGGATGACGCCGGTCGAATTCCGCAATCAAATTCTACAATAAAAGTCGGGGGGAAGCCCGTGTTCCGGAAGAACAGCATCTTCGTGCGGATCGTCCTGTTGATCCTGTCGGGGATGGTCCTTATCTCCTTCATACTCACGATGGCGGCGACAAGCCTCTCGGAACGTATCCTGCTGCGGCAGGTCGTGAAGAGCGCCTCGGCCAATCTGCGGCTGATGACGGAGGACCTGTTGAAATACAACGACCAAGTCACGAATACGATGCTTCAGGTGAACGGCAGCAACGCTTTCCGCAATTATATTACGAAACCGGCCACTACCCCATTGGAGCAGCTTAACCTGGTTATCGCGCTCGGTCGTTACATGGATCTCTATAAGGACTATTTAAGCCCGGAGCATTCGCATATTATCGTGTCTGCCCTGCCCGGCAAGGGGGGGAGGCACTATTCGAGCAATGCGCTGAAGTGGGACAAGATCCCTCAGGACATTGTCTCCAAATACATGACCGTCAACGGCCAAATTCCGAACCTCATTCGCTACAACAGCAGCCCGGACTTGTTCGCCGATTCGGTTCCTTACGACAACTTTATTTTTGCCACGAAGCCTCTGGTCGATGGTCGGACGAACCTTATTTACGGCTATGCCGCCGTCGTCATCGACGAGCAGAATATCTACCAGAAGTACAGTCCCTATCTCTCGAAGGGGATCGATATCTCTCTCGTATCCTCCGCCGGAATGGTCATGTCGAGCAGCAAGCGGGAGTGGACGAGCCGGAACAACCCGGAGATGCTCGCCGTCGCGAAGGCAGCGGCCGGGGAGAAAGACGGCGTGTTGATGTTGAAGTCGGATAAGATTACCTATCTCGGCTTCTACTTGCCGGAATACGACGCGTACTTGCTGGAGGAGATCGAGCAGAAAACGGCGTTCGCGCCTCTGTACTCGATATCGGAGGAGATCAGCAAGCAGGTTGCTATCGTGCTCATCGCCAGTATCGCGTTCGTCTATCTGCTCAGCCGGCGGATCACCCGGCCTCTCTATCAGCTGGTCAAGACGATGCAGACGTCCAAAGGGGACAGTCTGGTCTTCCATCCCTTGCAGGAGAGCGGCAGCTACGAGACGAATGTGGTGGCGAACGCGTATAATCGGTTGATTAAGGAGATCGAGCAATACACCGATAAGCTCGTCATCGAGCAGCAGGAGCGGAGGAAGGCGGATCTGAACGCCCTGCAGATGCAGATCAATCCGCACTTTCTGTATAATACGCTCAGCACGATCAAATACTTGGCCAAGATGCATCGGACGGAGCAAGTCGACCAGACGATCGACAGCCTCATCTCGATGCTCCAGAGCACGCTCGGCCGAACGGAAGACCGGGTAACGGTAGAGACGGAGATCGAGACGCTGAAGCACTACGTCTTCATCAATCAGATCCGGTACGGGGAGAGGATCGACGTGCATTACGAGGTCGCCGACGATTGCCGGAACCTGTACGTGCCCAAGCTCATTCTGCAGCCATTCGTGGAGAATGCGTTCTTCCATGCCTTCCCGGGGCATCAGAACGGCAACATTCACCTGTTCGCCCGCAGGCAAGGAGACCGGCTCGTGCTGGAAGTGATGGACGATGGGATCGGCATGTCTGCCGAAGCGAGCCAAGCAAACGCGCGAAAGAGACATCATCTATCCGGCATCGGAATCGATAATGTCCACAGTCGCCTTCAATTGCTGTATGGCCCGGGTTACGGAGTTCGCATCGAGAGCGAGCCGGGTTATGGAACGGCGGTCAAGATTACGCTGCCGATCTCGGAGTCCGGGCAAGATTAGCTTACGGCCGCAGCCGGTCGGTTCAAGAGGGGGACGACTGGAGCTGGCCGTGCAGGATATTCACCATCTTCTGCTGATCTTCGGGAGCGCTGTGCTGCCAGATCATCTCGAACAGCACGCCAAGACCGGGGAGCGTCATCTCCGCATTGCCGATCGAATCCTCGATCACATCGCGAAGCTCCTCCTGCTTCTTGTCTTTGACCCGGTGCACAATGGCTTCGCGCAAGCTCATGGTAAGCGTCACGGGCGATCCTCCTTTGGGTATGAAGAGCCGCGATCGCGGCTTTGTGTAGAATTCCCTCGTCCGGACGGAGATATGCCGCGAAGCGGATGCCTTTCCGTCAAAGAATCGATCCATTGCAGTCGTATTATACCGGTAAACCGGGTCCCCCGCTTCGGCTTTACGCCGAAGTTTTTTTATTGTCGATGTAGAAATCGAATCCTTCCGGCCGACTTCCTTACGATCTCATCAATCGTAGAAAAGGGAGTCGAATGCAATGAAAAAAGGGAACGGATCGATTTCGAGCGTATGGTTGTTGCTTCTCTTATCTTTAGCTGCCTTCATGGTCGTCTTGGATACATCGGTCGTATCCACTTCGCTCAGCACGATTCAGAAGGAGTTCGGCGCTTCGCTTGCGGCGTTGGAATGGATCGTCAACTCTTATATTTTGACCTTCGCCGTTCTCTTAATGACCGCTTCGGCGATGGGCGACCGGTTCGGAAGGCGGCGGATGTTCGCGGCGGGCATCGGAATTTTTACGGCGGCTTCCGTCGCGTGCGCATTGGCCCATCGTCTGGAATGGCTGATTGCTTTCCGGGCGATTCAAGGGGTGGGAGCGGCCTTGATCATGCCGCTTGCCGTCGCGATTCTCAGCGCGTCGTTCCCGCCGGAGACGCGAGCGAAGATCATGGGGATCTTCAGCGGTATCATCGGTCTGGCCGTCATTGCAGGCCCGGTCGTAGGTGGCGCGGTCACCGAGGGGCTGTCCTGGCCATGGATATTCTGGCTGAACGCTCCGATCGGGGGATTGCTTCTTGGGGCTTTATGGAACCGCATCGACGAGAGCTATGGACCGAATCGCGAGCTTGATCTGCCGGGTATTCTCTTCGCGGCTTGCGGCGTACTGAGCCTGGTGTGGGGATTGATTCGAACCGACAGCGCAGCTTGGCTCAGCCTGGAGATCTTGCTGCCTATCGCGGGGGGAATCTTCTTCCTGCTGCTGTTTGTCTTCTGGGGAAGCCGCTCCCGTCATCCGATGCTGCCGATGCGAATGTTTCGGAATCGCGCCTTCTCCATGGGCAATACGGCAAACTTCTTGCTCTATTCGTCATTGATCAGCGCCTTATTCTTTATCAGCCAATATCTGCAGATCGCACATGGCTACAGTCCGTTCGAAGCGGGACTTCGTATGCTGCCTTGGACCGCCTCCATCTTTCTTGTCGCGCCCGCCGCCGGCAGCGTCGTGAAGCGGATCGGCGAGAAGCCTCTAATCGTTGTCGGGCACTTCATGCACGCGGCTGGCATGCTGTGGATCGGACTGATCGCAGCTCCCGATACTTCTTATACGCATTTCGTTGCCCCGATGCTCATCAGCGGATGCGGATTGTCCATGGCGCAGCCGTCCACGATGAGCGCGGTAATGGGATCGGTAGCGCCGTACGAGATCGGCAAAGCCTCCGGCGTATTCAATACGCTGCGGCAGCTCGGGAGCGTATTCGGCATCGCGATTCTCGCAACCGTGTTCCATGCCTGCGGAGGTTACGACAGCGCTCAATCGTTCACGGACGGATTCTCTCCGGCGATTATCGCTTCCAGCATCCTATCCTTCGCGGGAGGGATGGCAGCGCTGCGCTTGCCTAGCCGCAACCGGCAATTGGAGGCGAAGCAGGATGTCCTCGTTCGCGAAGGTTGACTTCGTTTCGAATCCTGCCTTCGGTCTTGATTTCATAGGCGGCGAAAGTTAAGTTATAATAAATTGATAAAGGTTGGCTAACGGATTGGGAGGAGGCAGGCTGCGGTTATGGCAAAGAACAAGAAACAATACGCGATTATCGGCATGGGACGCTTCGGCTCCAGCGTCGCCAAATTCTTATGCGATATGGGCTACGAGGTGCTGGCTATCGACGACAATGCGGAACGTGTACAGGATGTCGTCAACATCGTTACCCATGCCGTATCGGCGGACTCGACCGACGAAGAAGCGATGCGGGCGCTCGGGATCCGTAATTTCGACGTCGTCGTCGTCGCGATCGGCGAGGACATTCAAGCCAGCATTCTGACGACGCTTATCCTGAAGGACCTGGGCGTACAAAAGATCATCGTTAAAGCGCAGAATGAATTGCATGGCAAGGTATTGAACAAGATCGGCGCCGACAAGGTCGTCTTCCCGGAACGGGACATGGGCCTGCGCGTCGCCCACAACCTGATCTCGCCGAATATCATGGAGCACATCGATCTCTCCCACGATTACAGCATCGTGGAGCTGGCGGCGCCGACCGCCATGCGCGGCAAGAACCTGAGGGAGCTCGATATTCGGGCCGAATACCAGTGCAACGTCATGGCGGTCAAGCGCAACGACCAGATGAATATCTCCTTCCCGTCGGACGAGCCTCTGCTCAAGGGCGATATTCTGGTCATCGTCGGCCGCAACGAGCAGTTGACCCGATTGGAGCAAGCTTATGCCGAACCTTGAACCTGCGCTCGCGTCGCTCTCGAACCCCCGGGTGAAGGGGTGGGCGAAGCTGTCGGAACGCAAAGCCCGCGAGAAGGAAGGGCGCTTCAAGCTGGAGGGTGTCCATCTTGTCGGGGAGGCTCTCGCTTCCGGGTGGCCGCTGGAATGCATTGTCTTCGAGGAAGGAATGGGTATACCGGACGAGCTGATTCCTTACTTCGAGTCGGGAGAGAGCGGCGGGACGTCGCCTTCCTGGATTCCGGTGTCGCCGGATATCATCGAGAAGTGCGTCGAGACGGAGACCCCTCAGCCGATCTTCGCGGTTGCTTATAAGAGGAAAATAGAGCGGGACGTTCTGTTCGCGGACGGAGCGGGACCGGTCGTCGTCTTGGACGGCGTGCAGGATCCCGGCAACGTCGGAACGATCGTCCGCAGCGCCGCCGCCAGCGGTGCCGCCGCCGTCGTGCTCGGCAAAGGGACGGCCGATCTGTATAACGCGAAGACCCTCCGGTCCACGATGGGCACTCTTTTCTACATACCGGTTATGGAAGCCGACCTGATGGAGCTGCTGCCCGAAGCCCGGGAGCAGGGGAAGGTCTTGTACGGGACGAGCCTGCAGGCGACGAAGTCCTGCTACGAGGTCGATCTCGGCCGCGATGCTTGGCTGCTCTTCGGGAATGAAGGTAGCGGGCTGTCTCCTGCGGCGGAGGCGTTGGTCGATCAGCCGATCATCATCCCGATGACCGGCAAGGCGGAGTCGCTGAACGTGGCCATGGCGGCCACGGTGCTTCTGTTCGAGGCTCAACGCCAGCGGTTGAAGTGACCTGTAATTATTCCCACCCTGTGTGGGTTGCTATTATGCACGAATGCATTTGTCCGGTGGAAAATAGGTTATAGCTCATGGTTTATGTTCGGAATATTTCTTCGCTGGACGAGACGGTTCCATAGATACTGCTAAGTGATACAAAACAAATTAAAAGCTTGTGATTAGAAGCCTGCAGCCTGCTTGTCAAAGCGGTAGCTGCGGGCTTCTTCTTGAGATGATGGGTCAGGCGCGTTCGGTGCTGCCCTGTTGGAGCAATTGCGGTTTATTACGAGCTGGACCTTCTTGCGCCTGCCCGGGAAGCCGCGACGACGCGGAAGTAACCGAAGGCCGCTGCCGACAGGAGCGCGGCGAGGGCGACGACGGCAGCGCCAATCCAGGTGACGTCGGTCAACGAAGCGCCTTCCACGATGCCACCGCCGATACCCGCGCCGGCAGCCATGGCCAACTGCAGGACGGAACTGTTTAGGCTAAGCATAATGCTGGTCGCATCGGGCGCGAGCGAGATCAGGTGATACTGTTGCGTTGGGCCAGACGACCAAGCGGAGAGGGACCAGAGCATGAGCAGCGGGAACATCAGCAAAGGCGAATGTGCGGCAAACGAAATCACGACTAGCCATGCTGAATGGAACAGCATTCCGGTCACGAGAGTACGCTTGAATCCCCAACGGTCGGTACTAAAGCCGCCCAGCTTGGAGCCGATCAGACTGGCGATTCCGAACGCAAGCAGTGCGATGCTTACGAATTTCTCGCTCATTCCAGTAATATCAAGCAGAAAGGGGGAAATATACGTATAGGTGATGGAGTAGCCGCCTAGCCAGAAAAATGTAATGCCGAGCGCAACGGCGATTTTCGGATTCTTGAGCAGCTTGAGTTGGTCGCGCAGCGGTACCGGCTGCTCACCATCCGTCCTCGGAATCGCAAAGGCGATGAGCAGCATCGCGAACAGTCCGAGAAATCCGATGCCGCCGAAAACCAGTTTCCAGTCATAAGCAGAAGCGACTAGCCTGCCGAGGGGTACCCCGACGATCAGCGCGGCACTGAAGCCCATGACGAGCGTGGCGATGGCACTGCCCTGCTTCTCCGCCGGTGCGAGCTTCGCAGCGACCGTGAGTGCCGTGACAACGAATACGCCGCTGCTGAGCGCTACAATAACGCGGGAAACAATGAGGGCGGCGAAGCCGGAGAAAAAGTAAGCCGCGACGTTACCAACGATAAATACCGAGAGCGCGTATAACATCAGCTTTTTGCGGTCGACTTTGGCGGCGGCTGCCATTAGGAATGGCGTCCCGAACCCATAAGCGAGGGAGAAGACGGTGATTAGCTGTCCGGCCGCAGCAACCGAGACACCAATATCGACGGATACTTTATCCAGAATGCCGGCAATGATGAATTCGGATGTGCCGACGAGAAAGCTGACTAAAGCCAGCATATATATTTTCAAATTGTAAGACAAACGCTCCATCTCCTTATTCGTATCTCTCTATATGATAGTTTTATATTTCTAAATATATAGAATTATAAAGCGAACGATAAACGCATATAGCAAAAGACTACGGATTCTTATCCGTACTTCTCTTTAATTGATTCCATACTTCTAAATACATAGAAATATTGAATAAAAAAACCACTACTTCAGGAGATACGGGGCATACTTCAGAGCGACTTCTTTATTGACACTGTAATAAATGTACGTGCCGTCTTTTCGCAGCGAGAGCAGGCCGCTTTCTGTGAGCTGCTTCAAGTGATGAGACAGCGTTGAATTTGGAACGGAATCAAGCTTATTACCGATGTCGGAACAACAGAGACTCGTTTCTTCCTTAAGAAGCATCGCTATTTTGATCCGGGTCGGCTCTCCGAGTGCTTTGTACACTTTCACTGCTTGTTTGACTTCCTCGTTGTCCTCGACCATGGATTCTCACCGCCTTTGCCAATATATTTCGAAAACTTTGGAAACAGGATAACATACCTCGGCAGCCATTGTAAATAGATGATACGAATCCTGCCAATCCATGCCTCGAAGGCCGAGTATCCACTGCTCACGGTTCATTTTTCAATCGGCTGAGTCGCTAGTTATGATTCGTTCCTTCGTGCGCTTCATTCGCTCAACATGGGCCGCTCCCCATTGGTGTAAGGTTTCCATCACCGGAGACAGGCTCATGCCGTATTCCGTGATGGAGTATTCCACTTTCGGCGGAACTTGCGGATAAACGACTCGTTTAACGATCTCATCCTCCTCCAATTCGCGCAGAGAGAGCGTAAGCATCCGTTGAGTGATATCGGGCAGCAGTCTTCTTAACTCATTGAACCGCAAGGGTTCGCCTTTGAGCAGAAGATAAATGATTAACGGCTTCCATTTGCCGACGATCGTTTCCAATGTTCCGACGAACTGACATTGGGGAGAATTCTTTTGCATGCGTTGGCCTCCCGTTACAGTACCTTTTTTTATGTTATACCACATCAATGTGCTTACTTACAATAATTAAGTTCATATTATATGATCAGTACAGGAAGCGAATCAATCCAATTACAGAAGGGAAGTTTGAATCATGGCAACTGTCCTGTACATCACCGCACATCCCCTTAGTCTCGAGGAATCTTATAGCCTCGCCGTGGGCCAAGAATTCGTTGAAGCGTACCGTGAAGCCCATCCGAGAGATGAAGTGGTTCATTTGGATCTGTACAAAGAGAATATTCCGCATATCGATGCGGACGTTCTAAGGGGGTGGGGAAAACTTCAGTCGGGTTCCTCTTTCGATCAACTGTCGGATGCCGAGAAATCGAAAGTAGCTCGTCTCGGAGAGCTTGTTGATCAATTCGTAGCTGCGGATAAGTACGTATTCGTGTCTCCGATGTGGAATTTTACGGTCCCGCCGGTTCTGAAAGCATACACGGATGCGACCTCCGTTCCGGGCAAGACTTTCCGAACGACCAAAGAGGGATATGTAGGTCTGTTGCCCGGCAAGAAAGCCTTGCACATTCAAGCTAGCGGTTCCGTTTATTCGGAAGGACCTTTAGCTCCGATTGAGATGGGACACAACTATATGAAAAAGATTTTGCAGTTTTATGGGATTCCGACTGTTGAGGCCATTTTTGTTGAAGGAACGGCAGCAAGATCAGAGCAAGCTCCGGTTATTAAAGCAAAAGCAATCGCACAAGCAAAAGAAGTCGCTAAACGTTTCTAATAGAGGCTGTTCAAAAAGCAACACAAAAGGAGGTCGACCATCTCGTTGGTCGGCCTCTCATTATTTTATTGCAACGGGGCGAGGGATTTATTCCAACTCGATCCGGAACACAACCGGCGTAGAGCTCTTGACTGCAGCCGTTCGGATCGTTAAAGCTTCCTTGTCCCGATCCCAAGCCGGTTGCTCGTCGAAGCCTAGCACGCGAATCTCTCGAACGACTCCGTGATAGTGGGGAGAATGCTCTCTGAGCGAGCGCACGCGCACGATGCCGTCTTCCGGATATGACAGAACCGTAGCATAAAGATAGCTTCCTTTGGCGGTGAATCGGATGTCCTCGCTTGTGAAGGAAGTGGCCGTTCCGTCCGTAAATTGGCCTTCTTGGATGGCCGTCGGGCCTTCGCCGGACGTTCTCCAATACTTCGTGCCGTATATCGCCTCCCCGTTGATCCGCAGCCATTCGCCGACGGCAAGCAGAATATCCCGGTCTTCGTCGGGAATCGTTCCGTCCGCTTTGGGGCCAATATTGAGCAGCAAGCTGCCGTTCTTGCTGACGATATCCACTAGGCTCTGAATGATCTCTACCGGCGATTTGTAATCATTATTAGGGGTATAACACCAGGAATTTCTCGCAACGGCTGTATCGGTCTGCCAGAAGTACGGCTTCAGCTCCGCGAACTGGCCTCTTTCCACGTCGGGAACGGCGGTGCCGAACAGGTAAGCGTCGTGTTTGTAATTGATGGCGACGGGGTACCCCCATTCTTCTCCCTTGTTGTAGTAATAAGCCGCGAATTTCTTCAGGTACGGCTTGAAAGCGGTCGTCTGAATCCACCAGTCGAAATAAAATACTTTGGGACGGTAACGGTCCACGAGCTCGCAGCAGCGGAGCAGCCAGTCCTCCAGAAACTCCCGGTTCGGAGGCGAACCCGCGAGATCCTGATGATCGGGCTCCGGCATCGAGGGCCAATAGAAGTCGCCGCATGCCAGCGGTTCATGGACATCCGAATCGAATTCCTTGCCGTGGGACAGGAAGAACCAGTGTTCCGCGCGGTGGGAGGATACGCACAGCTCCAGGCCCTTGCTCTCGAACGCGATTTTCATCTCGGCTAGAAGATCCCGGCGAGGTCCCATCTCGTAGGCATTAAACCGGGAGAGTTCGCTCTTGTACATTTGGAACCCGTCATGGTGCTCGGCAACCGGCATGATGTATTTGGCTCCGCTGCGGCTGAACAGATCCGCCCACTCTTCCGCATCGAACCGTTCGGCCTGGAACATCGGAATAAAATCTTTGTAGCCGAACTGTCTGTGATCCCCGTAAGCGCGAATGTGATGCTCGTATTCCTTGGAGCCTTGGATGTACATATTGCGCGGATACCATTCGTTTGAGTAAGCGGGTACGGAATAGACGCCCCAATGAACGAAGATGCCGAACTTGGCGTCTCTATACCATTCGGGAACTCGAAAAGAAGCGAGAGAGCCCCAATCGTCCTTGAATCGTCCTCGCGCAATCGTATCCTCGATGGCTTGCAGCCTTTCCGTTCTATCCATCAGCCCATGACCTCCTTATCGGTGTTCGCTCAGCTAATAGCATAAGACATGCCGAAGGAAATGGATACCAAATTATTGATTGACGGTTAGAGAGGCACCTTTTGTTCCAGACAGAGTATTATGTTTACAGAAGTACCTTGACAGTCACAGTAATATGATTTATCATGCAGTCATGGAGGTGATTGCATGAGCGAGAACAAAATCACATCCGACCTGCTGCGAGGACATACGGATACGATGATTTTACGGCTCTTGTCGGAAGCGGATCGTTACGGGTACGAGATCGTCAAGCTGATTGCCGAGCGTTCGGACGGCGAATATGAACTGAAGGAAGCGACGATGTACTCCAGCTTCCGGCGGCTAGAAGCGGACGGCGACATCGAGTGGTACTGGGGCGACGAATCGCAGGGCGGACGGCGCAAGTATTTTCGAATTACGGGGAAGGGCAAGGAGACTTACTCCCGCAACAAGAGCAATTGGGAGTATGCCAAGCGCGTGTTAGAAAATTTATTATAAGGAGATTGAGACTATGAATCAGAGAGTAACGGATTACTTGAACGGCGTCTTCACGCCATACGACGGGGTCAAGAGCGTTGCCGAATTAAAGGCCGATCTGCTCGCCGATTTGCAGGAGAGGTACGGCGAACTCCGGGCGGAGGGCAAGGACGACGAGATCGCCTTTAAGATGACGATCGAGAGCATCGGCGATATCGAGCAAACGATCCTGGAGGTCTCCAACCTCTCCCGTTCGCTGGAGCGGCAGGTGCGGATCAACCTTCGCGCGGTCGATCTTAAAGAGAGCGACTTCGCGGGCGTTACGCTGCACAAAGGAGAATTCAAAGCGGCCTCGTTGCGCGGAGCCGACTTTCGCGGCGCAGACCTGACCGGCAGCTCGTTCGCGTCCAGCGACGCGCGCGATGCCAACTTCGACGGAGCCAATCTGACCGACTGCAGCCTATCCGTCCTTGATCTTACGAATGCGAGCTTCAACAAAGCAACCCTCGTTCGCACCAGCTTTAACGCCTCCGGGATGGACGGGGCAACATTCGCCGATACGAAACTGACCGATGTCACGATCAACAAGACCGACCTTAGAAAAGCATCCTTCGAGAACTGCAGCTTTAACGGAGTCGACTTTAAATATTCCGATCTCCGGGGGCTTCGGTTTGACGGGCAGACCTTCATCGGCGTCAAGTTCGACAAATCCGCCATGAACGACGTTTCGTTCCGGGGAGCGACGCTCAAGAACGTCTCCTTCCGCCTGCCGTTCTCCGTGACGAACAAATCTTACCTTGCCTTCAAGACCGTCAGCTTCGACGGCGCGATGATGGATAAGGTGACTTATGCGGCGCTCAAAGGCCTTTGGGTCGTCGATCTGTCGAAAGTGACCGTTATCTAAGGGAGGGAACCCTATGCAATTCGTGCTAACTAAGCCCATTCAAGTCAGAGGCCTTCAGAAATCCTATAAGCAGCTGCAGGTGCTGAAGGGCGTCGATTTCGAAGTGGAGAAGGGCAGTATTTTCGCTCTTCTCGGTTCCAATGGAGCAGGCAAAACAACGGTTGTCAAAATCCTCACCACGCTGCTCCGACCGGACGGCGGATCCGCGGCCGTTAACGGATTCGATGTCTCGACGCAGTCCGATCACGTGCGGCAGACGATCAGCCTGACCGGGCAGTTCGCCGCCGTGGACGAAATCTTGACCGGACGGGAGAATCTGGTCATGATCGCCAAGCTGAGATACCTCAAGAATCCGCGCCAGGTGGCGGACGACATGCTAACGCGCTTCGGTCTGACGGAAGCCGCCGACCGCAGAGTGTCTACGTACTCCGGGGGGATGCGCCGCAGGCTCGACATCGCCTTGAGTCTCGTGGGCAAGCCGCCGATCATTTTCCTGGATGAACCGACCACGGGGCTTGATCCCGAAGCGCGGATCGAGGTCTGGAAGGTGGTCAAGGAGCTTGCCGACGGCGGGACGACGGTCCTTCTCACCACGCAGTATCTGGAGGAAGCCGAGCAGTTGGCCGACCGGATCGCCATTCTGCACGAAGGGCGGATTATCGCAAGCGGCACGCTCGCGGAGCTCAAAAGCATGTTCCCGACCGCCAAAGTGGAGTATGTCGAGAAACAACCGACGTTAGAGGAGATCTTCCTCGCCATCATCGGCAAGAAGGAGGGAAAGTAAGATGGAGACGGCAAAGAAACACTTTTTCATCGATGTCAGCGTGATGCTCGGACGTTCCATGAGACATATTTTCCGCAGCATGGATACCATCATCACGGTTACGATCATGCCGATCGCGATGATGCTGCTGTTCGTCTATGTATTCGGAGGCGCTATTCAGGCCGGAACGGATAACTACGTGAATTACCTGCTGCCCGGAATCCTTCTCATGGCCATTGCCAGCGGAATCTCCTACACGGCTTACCGGTTGTTCACCGATGTGCAGAAAGGAATCTTCGAACGGTTCCACACCATGCCGATCTCCCGTTCCGCCTTGCTCTGGGGACATGTGCTCACTTCGATCGTGTCCAACGCCCTGTCGGTGGTCGTCATTATTCTCGTCGCGTTGGCGATGGGGTTCCGTTCCTCCGCGGGAGTGCTGCCATGGCTTGCCGTTGCGGGAATCCTCGTACTGTTTACGCTTGCCTTAACCTGGGTCGCCGCTATAGCCGGATTGTCTGCCCGAACGATCGATGGCGCTAGTGCCTTTTCCTACCCGTTAATCTTCCTGCCATTTATCAGTTCGGCCTTCGTGCCGACCGACTCGATGCCGACCGTCGTTCGAGCCTTTGCCGAGAACCAGCCGGTAACCTCGATCGTCGAATCCATTCGCTCCTTGCTGTCCGGCGGAACGCCCGGCAACGACATCTGGATCGCTCTCGCTTGGTGCGTCGGAATTATGCTCGTGGCTTACTTCTTCGCGATGAGAGCATACAAAAAGAGGGTATAAAAGCATTAGCCGCCGTATGGCGGTTTTTTTGCGTTATTAGAACTCCTGAGCAAGACCGCATCCAATAACTGTATAATAGAGTGGGAGTGAGAATACACGCATGGAAGTCTGGGATACGGATCATTCTTTCCGATTCCCCCTTGAACCTTACGTAACGTAATGATTTATAGTGAACGTAACAGCAGGACAACCAAAGGACAACGGCTTAAATCGCACAGGATAAATTCCAAAACCGAAGGAGAACCGGACATGAGAAAACTCGTATTGTTCATGCATGTGTCGTTGGATGGGTATGCGTTAGATTCGAACGGAGGACTGGAATGGATTCCGTACAACGAGGAATTAGAGAAATACGCCGAGGAGGTCGTAGCCGAAGTCGGCTCTCCCGTATACGGACGTACGACGTATCAGATGATGGAGAGCTACTGGCCCACGGTGCTGGATGATCCGAATGCGACGAAGCACGAGTTGGAACATGCCGATTGGGTGCAGCATGTTAAGAAGATCGTCATTTCCGGCACGATGGACAAGGCGGAATGGAACAATACCGTGCTGATCAAGAACAATATCGCCGAGCAAATCAAGGCGCTCAAGGAACAGCCTGGCAAAAATCTCGTAATCTTCGGCAGCCCCGGGGCGGCGAAGACGCTGCTTGAGCTCGGCTTGATCGACGAATTCCTACTGACGATTTGTCCGGTCGTCCTAGGGAGCGGAAAATCGGTGTTCGACGGCGGCGTCGAGAAGATCAAGCTCAAGCTGCTGTCCAGCCGAACGTTCAAATCGGGCATTATCGCGACCCGCTATGAGTTGGAGAGATAGTCGCGCCGTATTTAGCTCTAGCATATATTCTGCGTTGTCCGCGTAGAAATCGTATTGATGAACAAATTCGCGTAAGCGCTTGCAATCCGTGCGAATACAAAGGAGGATAAAAAATGATCTACGCTCAGCCTGGTACTAGCGGATCGGTTATCAGCTTTAAGAAACGTTATGAGAACTACATAGGCGGAAGGTGGGTCGCACCCGTTAGAGGAGAGTATTTCGAGAACGTATCTCCCGTCGATGGAAAAGCATTCTGCGAGGTGCCGAGATCCACTGCCGAGGATATCGAGCTCGCGCTCGACGCGGCGCATGAAGCCAAAGAAGCGTGGGGACGTACCTCCGCAACCGAGAGGGCCCTGTTGCTCAATCGGATCGCGGACCGAATGGAAGCCAATCTGGAGATGCTCGCCGTCGCCGAATCCTGGGATAACGGGAAGCCCGTCAGGGAGACGCTTGCGGCCGACATGCCGCTGGCAATCGACCATTTCCGGTATTTCGCGGGTTGCCTGAGATCCCAAGAAGGCACGATGAGCGAGATCGATAACGATACAATCGCTTACCATTACCATGAACCGCTTGGCGTCGTCGGGCAAATTATTCCGTGGAATTTCCCTATTCTGATGGCGACGTGGAAGCTTGCTCCAGCACTAGCGGCAGGTAACTGCGTCGTCTTGAAGCCCGCGGAGCAGACGCCGGCGTCCATTCTCGTGCTGCTCGAATTGATCGAAGATTTGCTGATACCCGGAACGGTTAACGTCGTTAACGGTTTTGGACTGGAAGCCGGCAAACCGCTCGCCTCAAGCAGTCGCGTCGCCAAGATCGCTTTCACGGGGGAAACGACGACCGGCCGTTTGATCATGCAGTATGCTTCGCAGAATCTGATCCCGGTTACGCTCGAGCTAGGCGGCAAATCTCCCAATCTATTTTTCGAAGACGTATTCGCGCAGGATGATGAATTCGCCGACAAAGCAATCGAAGGATTCGTCATGTTCGCTCTCAATCAAGGCGAGGTATGCACTTGTCCATCGCGCGCGCTGATCCAAGAATCGATCTACGACCGGTTCATGGAGAAAGCGCTCGCTCGAGTCTCCGCGATCAAGCAAGGCAATCCGCTCGACACGAGCACGATGATCGGCGCGCAGGCTTCGATGGAGCAGGTGGAGAAGATCCTCTCTTATTTCGATATCGGCCGGCAAGAAGGCGCGGAATGCTTGATCGGCGGCAGCAGAGCTTCGCTGGAAGGCGACCTTTCGGATGGGTTCTACATTCAGCCGACCGTGTTCAATGGCCATAATAAGATGCGCATTTTCCAAGAAGAAATCTTCGGACCTGTCGTCTCCGTGACGACGTTCCAAAACCCCGCGGAGGCGCTGGAGCTCGCAAACGACACGTTGTACGGCCTCGGCGCCGGCGTTTGGACGCGGGACATGAATCTCTCTTACCGAATCGGAAGGGGCATTCAGGCCGGACGCGTCTGGACGAACTGCTACCACGCCTATCCCGCGCACGCCGCATTCGGAGGATATAAGGGATCGGGCATCGGCAGGGAAACGCACAAGATGATGCTCTCCCATTATCAACAGACGAAAAACCTGCTCGTCAGCTACAGCCCGCGCGCGCTCGGCTTCTTCTAAAGGAGCGGACGAATGGATGCCGTGCGGAAAGTGACGGCTACGGATGCGGCGCTGGCACTTATCGAGCAGCTTCAGGCGAGGCACGGTCCCGTCATGTTCCATCAGTCGGGAGGCTGCTGCGATGGAAGCTCTCCGATGTGCTTTCCGGAAGGCGAGCTAATCGTCGGGGATGCTGACATCCTGATGGGAGAGATTGGCGGGGCCAAGTTCTACATGACCAAAGCGCAGTACGATTACTGGAAGTACACGCAGCTGATCATTGACGTCGTCGAGGGGCGCGGCGGCATGTTCTCGCTCGAAGGCCCGACGGGGCGGCGATTTCTAACGCGATCGCGCATGTTCAGCGAGGAGGAGTTGTCGCAGCTGGGAATCAGTTGATATCGATAAAACGCCAACCGATCGTTAGAATCGGTTGGCGTTTTGTACGAATAGAAGGAGTCCGGTCCTATTTAAATAAAAGAAAATGGGCAAGATATGTTTCGGGACAAACGCTGGAAAGATGCGGCTTCCCTATAACAAACAAGGGAGTGATACAGTTGACGGAAAACAGCAAGCAAAATCAGAATGAAGAACACAACATGACCAACATAGCTGATGTGAACGCAGGCGAAGCTGTAGGAACCGTTGGCGGCGCTGCTGCAGGGGCTGCCTTGGGATCTATTTTTGGACCGCTCGGCACCATTGCAGGTGCCGTCGCTGGTGGCGCGTTAGGTAATAAGGTGGGAGATGGCGTTACGAATGCCGATAGTGGTAACGCTGGCGCCGAGGACCGTAGTCGAACCGAATAAATAGCGCCAAGGCCAGCCATTAGTAAAATCCATTAGAAGCCACGCTCAGCGTGGTTTTTTATTTTATGATGCAAGTTCTTCTCATAAGCACATGACAAGACTTTCAAGATTTCACCATAGAAGTTCCCAAGGGTTGCAAACTAGCCTTGTTTTTGTTTTTGGTGCGTGGTCGAAGTATTGCTGATTGGCTTCCAGAGCCAATTCTGCAATTGGAGTGATTGGATCTCTTATAGTGAGAATCCATTAGCGACCGGTGACGAAGAGAATTGAAAATAAGAATAGCGTTAACCCAGCGGGAATCCTCCCCATAGATGAAGACGATTTCCGTCCAAGTCGTATACTTTGAAGTTATATCCGCAATTGCCGTCATTCGTACACTCGCCAACCTCAACCCCGTGTTCCTTCATTTTGCTATGAAGAGCTTGAGCATCATCCACTTTAAAAGTCACAGCAAACATTTCATAGCCTTCCTTGTTGATAAAATTAAGTGTTCGCCTCTCATTCGTCTCGATAAACATGAGGCTTTGGCCTCTCGGGAGCACTAGTGCGGAATAGCTGCCTTCTCTTCTTTGTTGTAGTCCAAAATGCTTTGCATACCAGTGACCTGCCGCTTCTGCATCTGAAACGGGAATATAAAGGGTCTCTACATAATCTATCATTTCATTCATCCTTTCACTGCTTGGATAATTTCTCTCATAATCGGCTGCGGTAGTGTAGAGTCTTCCGGCGAATCGGAGCTGAAGACGACGACGAGATTCCGCCTCGGTACGACGTAGATATATTGACCGCCGTATCCCATCGCGTCGTACAGACGCTCTCCCGCTAATGAGCCGACCCACCAGTGGTACCCGTATTCGCCAAAGAGCGAGACGCCGTCGGCATGAACGCTTGTCGAACCGGTCACCCAATCCGCCGGCACGATCTGTTTGTCCTCCCACTTTCCGCCATGCAGGTAGAGAAAGCCGAAACGAGCTTGATCCCTGGAGCTCATTTTGAGCCCAAAGCCGCCCGTGTTAGAGCCGTCTGGACTGCCGTACCAGAACAAATCGCGGGTGATGCCAATAGGCTCGAACAGTTTGTTCTTGGCATACTCATATTCGCTAAGTCCGGTCGTTGTCTTCAGAATCGTCGCCAGCACCTGCGAGCCGCCGGTGTTGTAATTAAACGCATCTCCTGGCTTGCGTTCCATCGACCGTTGAAGCACGAACGCCGGCCAGTCCTTCGAATTTAGCATTGGCTCGACGAAGTAATTCCACTCCGTCCACTCCGGCCAGTCCAAGCCCGATGTCATCGACAGCAGGTGTGCAATTGTAATGGACTTTTTGTCCGCGTCCGTCTCTTCGGCGGCGAGCTTCGGAAAATAGTTCAGCACTGGATCGTCGATGTCGCCAATCTTTCCTTCCTCGATCGCGATGCCGACGAGCGCCGACGTGATACTCTTCGTAACGGAGTTGATCTCGTACTCCTTCTCTGGATTGCCTTCTTTGTAATATTCGCCGACAATGTAGCCGTCCTTGACAACGACCATCGATCGAATAGGCTTCAGCGGGAGCCCGTCTAGGATCTTTGTCAGCTTCTTCCCGTCCATGCCCCGCTCGTCCGGCTTCGCGGTGCGCCATGCCTCGGTCGGCCAGTAATCCGGCTCGGGCACAAGCTTCTCCTGCTGTTTCGCGGCTTCCGACCCGTCCGCCAGTACACTCGAACCCTCCGAGCATCCTGCCAATGCGAAGCTGATTATAGCAATCCATGCGACCGTAGCCGACTTCAGTATATTACTGCGTAACGCGAACATCCGATATCCCTCTTTTACCGACAAATATCCTTCGACTACGATTGTACCCAAAGCAGCATGGGATTTCTTTCCGTTTTCTGCCTTTCGTTTAACGTTTTTTGCTATGATGGACAAAAGAGTTTCTTCTCGGAGGGGAACATGCAGCCAACTCATACCCAGTCCGCTCAGGGCAAAGAATACGCACACCGCATCAACCGCGTCGTTCGTTATATAGAGAGCCATCTCGGCGACCCGCTCCCGATGGAGACGCTGGCCGACATTGCGGCGTTCTCCGTCCATCATTTTCATCGGATATTCAAACGGACGATGAATGAGAACGTGCACGCGTTCGTCAACCGGCTCCGCGTGGAAAAAGCGGCGAAGTTGCTGCTCTTCCAGCCGGAGCGTCCCTTGATAGATATCGCGCTGGCATGCGGGTTGCAGTCATCCGCCCATTTCGCCAGGGTATTCAAGCAACATACGGGTTTGTCGGCAACTGAATATCGCTCCCGCTTTCGGCTTGACGCCGTCTTGGCGAACTTCCTCCGGCATACCGGCGCGCAAACGGAAGCCGCCGATGAGCGGCGGCGGATGCTCGAAGAGAAATATGATCGGCTGGCTATAAAGGTGATGTCGCTGCCCGAACGGCAAGCGGTCTGCTGCACCTACTATGGACCGATTCTTACGGACGATGTTGGTCCCAGCACTGGCGCTGTGTTCGCTAAGGTGGAAGGGTGGATGAAGGCTCGGGATTTGCTCACTTGCGACAGTCAGTACATCGGTCTAATCCCGGACGACCCGTATATCACTCCGCCCGACAAACATCGCTACATGGCCTGCATTACGACCGATTTGCCGTTTGATCCAATTCACGACATCGAGCGCGTGACTATTCTGGGCGGCAAATACGCCGTGATCTATATGGAGGGTCAATCCGACGTCATCCGTGATTTAGCCCACCTCGTCAGCATCCAGTGGCTGCCGCTAAGCCCCTATCTCTGGGACACGTCGCGCAACCATATTCAAATCTTTCATAACAATCCTCAGCTCGATCCGGAACGCATCGTCCGCGTGGAATTCTGCATTCCGGTTATCGCCAAATAACTGGTCATTGGTTTGTTTCTTTTAGTGATTTATGTTCAAATCCTCTACTCCTGAATAGCGATACTTTGGGCAGAAGCGGAACCTGGTTCAGGACGTTTGTGTGCCGCTTTAAAAGCATCGCTGTTTCTCCAAGCCGCTTCAGATACCAATTGTTCGCTGCTGCTTCGATCAGTTCGGCGACATCGCGCCCAGGCTGCAGTTGAAGTGATCCGTCTGGTTCTGGATTTTCTTTTTAGAGTCATCCCTGCACAGAGTTGGTCTTCATTTCGTGGATTTTTTGAAGCGTCTGTACACACTTCATCTTCTCTCCATCGTCCTCCGTATGGAGGTACCGCTCTACAAGCCTGTACCCGAATACGAGAAGGATCATCTCGTAGACGCAAGTATCGGCAATAGGGGATATTTCCGCATACTCCGAGAAGCCTTTGTAATAGGCGGGAACGCATCGCTGGTAGTATTCGACCATGCGATCGATATCCGCTTCATCCGCAATCAGGCTTGCGAGGTCCTCGCCCAGGTAACCCCATCCGCTGGTATCCCAGTCGATGAGCACGATTTTCCCGTCCGTATAGATCAGGTTGGCAACCCAGAAGTCCCGGTGGCATAGTACGAGGGGCAAATTTGCGATGCGGGCGAATATCTCGTCTGCGTGCTCATCGATGTCGATGAGCATTTGCCCCGCGTGCTGAGGGAATTCGCAGTCCGCCGAGCGTATATAATCGTAGACGACCGGCCATGACCGGTAATGTAAATACGTATTCTTCATGAGCTCTGCATGGCTTAGATTGGTCAGTCTCCGCAGTACGGCGGGCTGCTCCGTATACAGTTTTCCTTGATAGCGCCCTAATTCCAACGCGGCTTGTTCATACATGTCGCCGGTCAAATTTAAACCAGTGACTCCCTCGATATACTCCAGCCACAGCTCGAATTCATTTTCTTCAGCATTGATCTCGGCGTGGTAACATGTCGGCCAGCGGAAGGCATCCGAGAACGTCGCTCCCAAGTCAGACGTATAGAGATCATATTCCCGGCGCCATGAACCCGGATCTCCGTAACGTTCCCATTTCTTCTGGATTTTTAGCACGATACGGTACGGCGATTTTTCGCCATCCGCGGATTCGGCGATTCCCGTTGCCAGGTACACATTTCCCACCGTTCCGCCCTGTAACGGCATGGTTTGGCAGTCGGCGGAGATGATATCCGTCTTGAATCGTTGGCTTAAAACATAGATCAGCGTTTCGTATTTCATATTCATTTCTTCCACCCTCGCTCCTGTAAAGTTGTTTTTGCACGCAAAAATGCCACGGACAAGCAGCCTCTAAGAAGCTGCTGTCGCGCGGCATTAGGACGCAAAATAATACGATCTTCATCGTACCCTGCAAACAGCAATATTCACGAAAGGTTACTTTGGATTGGCATAACAAATAATACGGGCGTTTTCCCGCTTTATTTGCATATGCCTGCTATTCAGTTTAAGACCGAACCACCCTATAAGTAGTTGCCATTCAAACACATCCCCTTTCGTGTCAGGAACTTGCTTATCGCTAAGCTGTCTATAAAATACTCTATTTTGGAAAAAAGATCAACGTATTACAGATGGAGCGGGCAGAGGACAAAGCTAAACCCGCAACCGTCCGGGTTGTGGGTTTTCTGATGCGGAAGCGGTATGGACGCGGGAAGGACCTTGGCTTAATCTAGTACGAGAGGCAAGCTAGCTTTCTAACTATTTGCTGCTGCCGAGGAGGAAGGCTGAATTGTATCGAATTCTAATCTGCGAAGACGACCCCAAGCTGGCCGAGCTAATGGGGAATCACATAGAGAAATACGGTTTTCAAGCGGTAACCGCGACCGATTTCGGTCAAATTCTGCAGCTGTTTAAGAAGACGAATCCCCATCTTGTGATCATGGACGTGAATCTGCCCCAATACGATGGGTTCTACTGGTGCCGGCAGATCCGGAGCGTGTCCACCTGTCCGATCCTCTTCATCTCGGCGAGAGCCGGGGAGATGGATCAAGTGATGGCGCTGGAATACGGGGCGGACGATTACATGACGAAGCCGCTTCAAGCCGAGGTTATGGTCGCCAAGATCCGCAGCCAGCTGCGCCGCGTTTACGGAGAATATGCCGCGCAGGCGGAGGAACGGGTCGTTCGCGAAGCGGGAATGACGCTTTACCCGGAGCGGATGGAGCTTCATTACGGCAACGCCTCCGTGGTCTTGACGAAGAAGGAAGCGCTGCTCGCGGAAGCGATGCTTGAACGCTATCCCCGGGTTGTCGCCCGGGAGGAATTGCTGGAGCTTCTATGGGATGACCAGACTTACGTAGACGAGAATACGCTCAACGTCAATGTGACCCGGCTGCGGAAGAAATTGCAGGAGGCCGGAGTTCTCGGGGGAATCGAAACGATTCGCGGAGCCGGATACCGGATCAAGCCGACGGAGGAGGGCGGGGAGCCGAGATGAAGCTGTTTCTGCGCGAGCATGCGTTGCTCATTGTCCTCCAATTTGCGCAATTGGTGCTCGTCTTATCCGTCTACTTCTTGGATGGATACCGCGACTGGCGAACAGGCTCTTACGCCGTCTTCATCGGAATGTTCGTACTCTTGGGATATCTCGTTTATCGTTATTTCCGCCATGCGAAAATGTACAAGCTGCTGTCCGCCACCGAGTTGTCGTTGGAGGAATCGATTACGCAGCTTGGCGAAGCCCCCGTCCCCGCCGCGCTTCATGAGCTGCTGCAGAGCCAATATCGGCAATACCAGAATCAAGCGAACGCATGGGAGCACCATAGAAGGGACCATTTGTCGTTCATGAACCAATGGGTACATCAGATGAAGACGCCGCTCTCCGTTATTCACCTGACCGTTCAGAACCGGGAGGAGCCATCCTTCGCCAGCATCGGCGAGGAGGCGGAACGTCTTGAGCAAGGGTTGGAAAAGGTGCTGTACGCCGCCCGATTGGAAGCCTTCGAGCAGGACTTTCAGGCGGAGCGGGTCAACTTGCGGGAGCTGGCGGCGGGGGCCATCAACGAGCATAAAAGGCTGTTTATCCGCAGCGAGGTGTATCCCGACAACCAGGTTGATCCGGAGCTTTGGGTCGAGACCGACGCCAAGTGGATGCGGTTTGCCCTGAACCAGATCGTGAGCAATGCCATTAAATATTCGGCCGGCAGCCGGTCGAAGGTGAGTTTTGAGTCGAAGGCAGATGGAGATAGCATTACGCTGGAGATCCGGGATCGGGGCGTCGGCATTCCGCTCTCCGACCGGAAGCGGGTGTTCCAGCCCTTCTTCACCGGTGAGAACGGACGGCAGTTCAGGGAATCCACGGGCATGGGACTTTATCTGGCGAAGAAGATTTGCGATCAGCTGCAGCATCCGATCGAGCTGGAATCGACCGTAGGCGAGGGAACCCTCCTGAAGATCGACTTCCGGCAAGTCCAACCTTACACGGATGTAAGATAACTGAAAGCCTAATCGATAGGACGGATCTCCCTTCTCCGGTAGACTGATATCAAGAGTTCTTCTTTCATGGAAAGGGAGTAAGACGCGATGGACATTCTTAATGTGGACCAAGTAAGCAAAATTTACGGCGAAGGCGTCCAATATCGGGCGCTGAACAATATTTCGTTCGCGATAGAGAAGGGAGAATTCGTCGGCGTCATGGGACCGTCCGGCAGCGGCAAAACGACGCTGCTGAACCTGGTGGCGACCATCGACCAGCCGTCCAGCGGGGAAATATCCATCAATGGGCAAGTTCCGCATCGGTTGAAGAAGAACAAGCTGGCGAAGTTCCGGCGCAAGGAGCTCGGATTCGTCTTTCAGGACTTCAATCTGCTGCATACGCTAACAGTCGAGGAGAACATCGTCCTGCCGCTCGTCCTGGAGGGCGAACGAGTATCGGTCATGGAGCAGAAGGCTCGCAGGCTCGCGGAGAGATTGGGGATCGAGCATATCCTCGGCAAGAGAACTTACGAGATCTCCGGAGGACAAGCGCAGCGGGCGGCGATCGCGCGGGCGATCATCCATACGCCCAGTCTGCTGCTTGCGGACGAGCCGACAGGGAACTTGGATTCCAAAGCGGCGAAGGACGTCATGCTGACCTTATCGGAGATCAACCAGACCGAAGGGACGACGACGCTTCTGGTCACCCACGATGCCTTGGCGGCCAGCTACTGCCACCGGGTGATCTTCATCAAGGACGGCCAGCTGTACAACGAGATTCATCGGGGCGATAATCGTCAGGCGTTCTTCCAGAAAATTATCGATATGCTGTCGTTGATGGGAGGGCATGCGCATGACCTTGCGTCGGTTCGCGTTTAACAACGTCCTCCGCAACAGCCGGATCTATGCCGCTTACTTCTTGAGCAGCGCCTTCTCGGTCATGGTCTTCTTCGTCTATTCCATGTTCGCGTTCCACCCCGGACTTAAGGGGGAGGCGATTCATTCGAACGTTTCCATGGCCATGCATTTCGCCGAGGCGATCATCTATGCGTTCTCGTTCTTCTTCGTGCTGTATTCGATGGGCGCGTTCCTGAAGACTCGCAAGAAAGAGTTCGGTATTCTCGTCATGCACGGCATGTCCAATATGCAGCTTCGCGGTCTGGTGTTCATGGAAAATATGATCATCGGCTTCGCGGCCACCGTGACCGGAATTGGGATCGGGCTTGTGTTCGCCAAGCTCATCTTGTTGGTTGCGCAGAACGCGCTGAGGTTGGATCAGACGTTGTCGTTCTACTTTCCTATTTCTGCGTTAGGGCTGACATTCGGAGCTTTTATGGTGTTGTTCTTCGCCATCTCGCTGTTTACCGTCGTGATTCTGCGGGGTCATAAGCTGATCGATTTGCTTAAGGGATCGACAAAGCCCAAGCCTGCGCCTTTTGCTTCCGCTTTCCTGTCTTTGTCGGCGGTATTCCTGCTTGCCGGGGGTTACGCGATCGCTTTGGTGGTGAAAGGGACGCTCGTCGTTTACGCCATGATTCCCGTGACGATTATCGTGATCGCCGGCACTTATTTGTTGTTCACTCAGCTAAGCGTCTATCTTATTAATCGAAGCAGGGGGAACCGATCGTTCTTCTGGCGTCGAACCAATCTGGTGCTCTTCTCGGACCTTGCTTACCGCATGAAAGACAACGCTCGTACATTCTTTATGGTGGCGATCCTGTCTACCGTCGCGTTCAGCGCGATCGGCTCGCTGATCGGTTTCAAGTCGATGTATACGTCCATCATGAAGGACGAGAATCCCTTCGCGATCGAGTACACGTCGCAGGCAAACAACCCTCAGGAACTCTCGGCCTCGCATCTTGATCTCATCGAGCGGACTCTAGCGGGATCAGGCGCGGATTATCGAAAGTATGAGGCGGACATAAAGTACGCGAAGCTTCAATCGGGGCAAGCGGTTGCCGTCGTGCGGGCGTCTTCCTTCAATTCGATTGCGGAGGCTGCCGGCGAGAAGCTTGCCGCGGTTCAGGGGAACGAAGCAGCGGTCGTGTACTACAACAATTCATTGTATAAGAAGAAATCGGATATGGCCGATGTTGCGCTCGCGGATTCGAAGCTGACGCTTCATCCGGTGCAAGCGATCCGGTCGGTGACGCTTCCGATCTTCGAGAACTATTACGTGGTTCCGGATCCGTTATACGATCGTCTAGGCGAAGGGGAGAAGGTCGACCGCTTCTATGCGTTCGACGCTCGGAAAGACTCGGCGGATCTGGTCGCGATAGGGAAAGAGCTTGAGGGACGGTTGGACCAAGACGGGGCGAACGGTCACTTCAAGTACTTCAGTTTGGATTACCAGCTTTATTTACTGGATCAGCAATACGGGACGGTCTTGTTCATCGGTTTGTTTATCGGCATTGTCTTCTTCGTGGGAGCGGGCAGCTTCCTTTACTTCAGACTGTACACGGATCTGGAGGAGGACAAGCGCAAGTTCAACGCGATTCGGAAGCTGGGGTTGAGCGACCGGGAGCTATCCGGGATTCTGACCAAGCAAATCCTGCTGCTGTTCTTCGTTCCCATTCTGGTAGCGGTCATTCACGGAGCCGTCGCCCTGACAGCCCTGCAGCATATGTTCGATTACGGGCTGTTTCGTCAATCCGCGTTGGTGCTCGGAATATTCGTCTTCATTCAGATCGTTTATTTCGCTCTGATCCGAACGAGATATATCGCTAAAGTGAAGCAAGCATGACGCATTCGATCATTTGCTATGGAAGAAGCGTTAATCGCCATGCTGACGTCAAGCCCAACACTTGCCGTTTGCGTCGTGTTTTTACAATACCGGTATTCGTGATTTTGCTAGGCTTAACTTAAGCCAATTCTTGTTCACAGGGAGAGGGAATTCGCTTTTGACGCGAATAATGGACTAGATTTGCATGATTAGGAGGCGATTCTGGTTTTGAAAAAAACGAGCGAGCTGCCGATTGTTTCCTTTGCCGATCCGTTGTCCTTTGAGAGCTGGATGGATAATAATTGCGATAGCTCACCCGGAATCCGATTACAGATTGCGAAAAAGAATTCCGGCATCCTAACGATTTCCTATAAAGAAGCGCTCGATGTTGCCTTATGTTACGGATGGGTTGACAGTCAGAAGGAAGCATTCGATGAGAAAACCTGGCTGCAGCGGTTCACTCCGCGCGGACCCAAGAGCATCTGGTCGAAAGTCAATAAAGACAAAGCGGAACAACTGATCGCGAACGGCCGAATGAAGAATTCCGGATATAAGTCCATTGAAGAAGCCCAAAAGAACGGAAACTGGGATAAGGCCTACGAATCACAGCGCATTGCCTCTCTGCCAGAGGATTTCGCAATTGAGTTGGAACGAAATTCGGAGGCTAAGGCATTCTACGATACGCTCGACAAACAAAATAAATACGCGATCGTGTTTCGAATTAATACGGCCAAGAAACAAGAAACTCGAGATAAGCGGATCCGTCAGTTCATCCAAATGCTGGAGGAAGGCAAGAAAATTTATCCTTCACCGAGAACCAGAACGATCACAGAGCGATAAACCAATCAAAAAAGAACCTCGGCAATCGCCGGGTTCTTTTGCTTTGCAAGGAAAAAGTCCTGGTGATATAATCAATAAAGGACTTTGTTTCATTTTAATAAGACATAATTATATCCATCTTACACTTTAATCGTAACATGCGGATAATCTTCTGTCAACTGTTTTTCTCAAACTAATGGTTAGGAGAGATGGGAATGACTTCTTTGAATTCTTTGGTGCTCGGTCTTGAGGAATTGGACAGCTCGAAGCTCTCGCTCGTTGGCGGTAAAGGGCTGAATTTAGGAGAACTCTCCCGAATGGATGGCCTTCAAGTGCCGGAAGGATTCTGCGTGACGACGGCGGGCTATCGGAAAGCCACGGAACAAAACGAAACGTACCATGCTTTATTGGACCGGCTAACGATGCTGAGAGCAGATGACCGCGAACAAATTGCGGCAATCAGCGGGAAGATCCGGCAGCTTCTTACGGAGACGGAGATTCCTGCCGATGTCGCGAAAGAAGTCGCTCGTTATCTCTCCCGTTATGGGAATGATCAGGCTTATGCCGTGCGTTCCAGCGCGACTGCGGAGGATTTGCCTCATGCCTCTTTTGCCGGCCAACAAGACACCTACCTGAATATCATCGGACAGGAAGCCATCCAACGGCATATCCGCCAATGCTGGGCGTCCCTCTTCACGGACCGCGCGGTCATCTACCGGATCCGGAACGGGTTCGACCACCGGCAGGTTTATCTATCCGTTATCGTTCAGAAGATGGTGTTCCCGCAAGCGTCGGGGATTCTATTCACCGCCGATCCGGTGACTTCCAACCGGAAGGTGCTGTCCATCGACGCGGGGTTCGGACTCGGGGAAGCGCTGGTCTCCGGCCTGGTCGCTCCGGATGGTTATCAAGTGCGGGAAGGACAGATCGTCGGCAAGAGGATAGCGGCCAAGAAGCTGGCGATCTATGGTCGTAAAGAAGGGGGAACGGAGACCAAGCCGATCGATCCCGGACAGCAGCTGGCTCAAACGCTTACGGATCGGCAAATTCTACGGTTGGCAGACATCGGGAGGCGGATTGAAGCCTATATGGGTCGCCCCCAGGACATCGAATGGTGCTTGGCGGACGATTCCTTCTATATTCTGCAGAGCCGCCCGATTACGACTTTGTTCCCGATTCCCGAAGCGGGCGACCAGGCCAATCGCGTTTACATCTCGGTCGGCCACCAACAGATGATGACGGACCCGATGAAGCCTCTGGGATTGTCCTTCTACCTGATGACGACTTCCGCCCCCATGCGCACAGCCGGAGGACGATTGTTCGTCGATGTCACGGCAAGACTGGCATCTCCCGCAGCTCGCTCTATTTTCTTAAATACCATGGGACAGTCCGATCCGCTCCTCAAAGACGCCCTTACGACCGTAATCGAACGTGATTTTATCCCGGTGCTGCCCGACCCTGCTAACGGCACGATGAAGTCGCCCGCGGGCCCCCAAGCTCCGGTCGAACCCGATCCGGCTATCGTCGCCGAGCTGATGAAGAACGGCGAGAACTCGATAGATGAGCTGAAGCAAGCGATCCGAACGAAATCCGGACAGGAATTGATGGCCTTTATTCAGGAAGACATCCAGGAGTTAAGGAGGAGTCTATTCGATCCGAGAACCCTGCCTGTCATTCTGGCTGCCATGGACGCTTCCGCTTGGATCAATGAGAAGATGTACGACTGGTTAGGCGAAAAGAACGCAGCGGATCCTCTATCCCAATCCGTGCCGAATAACATCACGTCTCAGATGGGGCTGGCATTATTGGACGTCGCGGACGCGATTCGTCCTTATCCGGAAGTCGTAGAATTTCTGCAGCAGATCAATGGCGATCTTGTGCTGGATGATCTGGCTAAGGTACATGGCGGGGAGGAAGCCAGGGCGGCTATCGAAGGCTTCCTCCGCAAGTACGGAATGCGATGCGCAGGGGAGATCGACATCAGCCGGACACGTTGGAGCGAGAAACCGTCGATGCTGATTCCCATGATCCTGAGCAATATCCGAAACTCGGAGCCGAATGCCGGAGAGCGGAAGTTCAAGCAGGGCCAGCAGGAAGCGCGGAAGAAAGAGCAAGAGCTGTTGGAGCGATTGAAGGCATTGCCGGATGGAGAACAAAAAGCTAAGGAGACCAAGCGGCGGATCGACCTTATACGGAATCTCAGCGGGTACCGGGAATACCCCAAATACGGCATGGTGAGCCGTTACTTCGTCTACAAGCTGGCGCTGCTTAAGGAGGCCGAACAGCTCGTGCAAGCCGGCGTGATTCAAGCCAAAGAAGACATCTTCTACCTCACCTTCGAGGAGCTTCGCGATGCCGTACGCACCCGTCAATTGGATAACGGGATCATCGACGAACGCAAGGACGAGTACCGCTTCTACGAGAAGCTGAGCCCGCCGCGCGTGATCACGTCCGATGGCGAGATCATCACGGGAGAGTATCGGCGGGATAATCTCCCGGCCGATGCGATTGCCGGTCTTGCGGTCTCTTCCGGAGTCATAGAAGGACGGGCGAGAGTCATCTTGAACATGGAAGAAGCGGAACTCGAAGAAGGAGATATCTTGGTCACCGCCTTTACGGACCCTAGCTGGACCCCGTTGTTCGTATCCGTTAAAGGCTTAGTCACAGAAGTAGGCGGTCTGATGACCCACGGTGCCGTGATCGCGCGCGAATATGGGCTTCCCGCCGTTGTCGGCGTCGAGAATGCTACCAAACGGATCGTGGACGGACAACGGATTCGCGTGAACGGAACGGAAGGGTATATCGAAGTGTTGTCTTCCTGACGCGAGGAGGAAAGCGGATCGGGCTAGCGAATACCTAAAGCATGCGGAAGGGAGGGGATCTTCTGAGCATCAGACCGGTACTCTATGAGAGTGATAGCAGAGCAGAGGAGAGGCGAGCCGAGATGAGCGAAGAGGTTAAATTGGATTTAAGCCGTATCGTTTTTATAGGCAGAACATTCGATGAGTATATGTCCATGTTCAAGCTAACGGAGACGGAATTGAGGGGACGGTCCATACTGGATTGCCCCGCCGGGGCATGCTCGTTCACGGCGCATGCGAACGAACTCGGCGCGGACGTAACGGCGGCGGATATTGCCTATTATCACGGCGCTGAGGATCTTCAGAGAAAAGGCCTCCAAGATCTGGATCACACCATGGCTCAAATGGGAAAGGTCCAAACAAACTACGTGTGGGAATATTTCCGATCGGTCGATGACTTGAAGAATCACCGTTACCAGGCTTTAACGGATTGTTCGAACGACAGGAGAAAGCATCCCGAACGCTATGTCGCCGCGACGCTGCCCGTCCTTCCTTTCGAGAACAAGCAGTTCGATCTGACCTTGTCCGCCCACTTCTTGTTCATGTATTCCGATAGGCTGGACTATGAGTTCCATAGGCGAACGATCCAAGAGCTGCTTCGGGTAACCAAGAAGGAAATTCGGATCTTCCCCTTAACGAATCTCTCGGCGGAGAAATATCACCTATTGGATAAGATAATCGCCTATCTGCACGAACAAGGATGCACGACTGAGGAAGTCATGGTGGATTACGAGTTCCAGAAGGGAGCAAACCGCATGCTGAAAATTACGATATAGCCAGCCATGAAGCCCAGGTCGCCGAATTCGGTTCGGGCGTTCCTCTGCCGAAGGAACATATCCGCTTCGCCTACAATATGATGAGTCTAGAAATCCTAAGAGGTGAGCCAATGGCAGTCGTAAAAGCCAGAAGTCAGGATATCAACATGTTGGCAAGGTTGCTTCGGGCGGAAGCGGAGACCGAAGGCGAGATGGGCATGCTCCTGGTCGGGAATGTCGGCATTAACCGAGTAAGGGCGAACTGCTCCGATTTTAAAGGAATTCGGACCATTCCCCAGATGATCGAGCAGCCGCATGCGTTCGAAGCGTTGCAGCATAGCTTGTATTATCAAGGCGCAAGAGATCGGGAACGCCGCCTGGCGCAGCGGGCCGTGAACGGAGAGCGCAATTGGCCGGCCGAATTCTCCTTATGGTATTTCCGTCCGGGGACGTTCGAGAATCCGGGGCCCTGTCCGGATACCTGGTACAATCAGCCGCTTGTCGGACGATGGAAGAAGCACTGTTTTTATCAACCGACCGTACAGGAATGCGAAAATATATTTAACACGTTTTAACTTTTGTCGGGAAGAGCGCCGCGTAAATCGCGGCTTTTTTTTGTGCCCAACCGAAAGGGGAATTTGAATTATCGTCCATCCCTTTCGGACCTGTAAGCTCTAGGAGATTGGCCCATGCTCTTCTTGAAGATCTTGGAGAAGAGCAGAGGGTCGCTGTAGCCGACCGAACGAGCGATGTCGCCTACGGACAGTTCCGGGTTCTCCAGCATCTCGCACGCTTTATTCATCCGGTAGCGGATCAGATAATCCTGAATGCTGACGTTCATCGTCCGTTTGAACAACGAGCACAAGTAGCTTCGGTTAAGTCCGATATAATGGGCGATGTCGGCAATGGTCACTTTCTGATCGTAATTCAGGTCGATAAAATCCTTCACTTTATCCACGTAAATCTCCGAGCGGCTTGCGATCGGAAGATCGGAGGAGGCCGGCCCCGATTCCGCGAACTCGGCCAGGAGCAGGGCAAGAAGCCCGTTCAATCGGGTCTCGCGGGCGTTGGAGTATTCCTTCGACTCGGACATCAGCTGCAAATACCGCATCATCCGATCGTCCCGATCGAAGTCGAGAATCGGAGACGATACCGTTAAATCCGCCTTCTTCAGGAGCCATTCGGCTAACGTTCCGTTAAAGCCAAACCAGCAATAGGACCAAGGGTTCGCGGAGTCAGCCCGGTAGTACGTCACGACTTCGGGGCAAATCAGGAAGCCTTGTCCTTTCCGCAGCCGGTACCTCGTTCCGCCCACTTCGAAAATTCCTTCTCCGCTCCATATGTAATGAAGCAAATAGTGGTTCCGTACGGCCGGCCCGAAGTCGTGGCCGGGTATGCATTCCTCCGTACCGAATTGAGTAAGATGCAGCTCCATGTGGTGTTTGCTTCTAGGCAAATACTCGATCATGACAAGCTCTCCTTGCGATAAATTTCTAGCATTATAACATAAACAGTTAGTTTCATGACATGTACTTTCTAGTCCCCATTCATATATCATTTCCGTATAATCAGCGGTTTTATAGCAATTGCATTCACTCGCATTATGCCATATGACCAATTTTTCCGAGGAAAAGGGGACAAGTGATGAGCGTCATCGTCGAATCGCAAGCCAAACTATTCCATCTGCAATCGTCCGGCATGAGCTACATGCTTCAGATCGTGGACGGCTATCCCGTCCATGTCTATTGGGGAAGCAAGCTGAAGCATCGGGAACCCATGGGCGATCTCTTGATCAATACCCCCGAGAAGGCCGGATTGGATCGGCTGCCCCAAGAATACCCTCAATACGGGAGCGGAGACTTCCGGAACCCGGCCTACCAAGTCGAACTCGAGGACGGGACGCGGATTACGGAGCTGCAATATGTCGGGTACCGGATCCAGGCGGGGAAGCCTCCCTTGGCTGGCCTTCCGGCCGTCTACACCGAGGACGATGCGGAAGCGGATACGTTGGAGCTGGAGCTGCTGGACGCCTATTCCGGGCTTAAAGTCTATCTCCTCTATACCGTCTTCGCGGAACGCAACGTCATCGTTCGTTCCGTCCGCTTCTGCAACGAGGGAGAGGCGAAGCTGCGGCTGCGCCGCGTCGCCAGCGCTTGCGTAGACTTCTCCAGCAATCGCGAGAGGGAGATCGTCTATCTATCCGGAGCTTGGGCGCGGGAAGGGAACGTGACGCGCAAGCCGCTGGCGCAGGGCGAGGTCCGAATCGACAGCAAACGCGGCATGAGCAGCCATCAGTTCAACCCTTTCGCGGCATTGGTCGATCCGGACACGACGGAGTCCCGGGGAGAAGCATACGGCTTCAGCCTCGTATACAGCGGCAGCTTCGAAGCGAGCGCGGAGGTGGATTCCTTCGGTTCCGCGCGGGTTAACATCGGGGTGAATTCCTTCGACTTCGCCTGGCTGCTGAACCCGGGGGAGAGCTTCCAATCGCCGGAGACCGTCATGGTCTACTCCGGTCAAGGGTTGGGCGAGATGTCGCGGACGTATCATCGCCTGTATCGGACGCGGCTGTGCCGGGGGAGATACCGGGACGAAGAACGGCCCATTCTGGTCAACAACTGGGAAGCGACTTATTTTAACTTCAATACGGATAAGCTGGCGGCGATCGCGGAGGAGGGGGCCAAGCTAGGCATCGAACTGTTTGTTCTGGACGACGGCTGGTTCGGGAAGCGGGATTCCGACAACTCCTCTCTCGGCGATTGGTTCGAGGACCGCCGGAAGCTGCCGGGAGGACTGAAGGAAGTCGCGGACCGGATCAACGGGTTCGGCTTGAAGTTCGGACTCTGGTTCGAGCCCGAGATGATCTCGCCGGACAGCGATCTGTACCGGAAACATCCCGACTGGTGCCTTCACGTGCCGGGACGGAGACGCAGCGAAGCCAGGTGGCAGCTCGTTCTGGATTATACCCGCAAGGAAGTGCGGGATTACGTCTACGATTCGCTGTCCGCCATTTTCTCCACGGTTCCCGTCTCTTACGTTAAGTGGGACATGAATCGCGGCTTGACGGAGATCGGGTCCGCCGATCTGCCTCCGGAACGCCAATCCGAGACTGCGCACCGCTATGTATTGGGATTGTACGAGCTGCTGGAGCGAATCACGGCCGATTATCCGCACATTCTGTTCGAGAGCTGCTCGAGCGGGGGAGGGCGCTTCGATCCGGGCATGCTCTACTATATGCCCCAAACCTGGACAAGCGATAATACCGACGCGGTAGAACGGCTCAAGATTCAGTACGGAACCAGCCTTGTTTATCCGGTCAGTTCGATCGGAGCCCATGTGTCGGCCGTGCCGAACCATCAGGTCGGAAGGATCACGCCGCTTGAATTCCGAGGGGACGTCGCCATGTCCGGCAACTTCGGCTACGAGCTTGATCTTACGAGATTGACCGAGGAGGAGAAGGCTACGGTCAAACGCCAAGTAGCGGCCTACAAGCAAATTCGCGGGTTGGTTCAGACGGGCGACCTGTACCGCTTGAAGAGTCCGTTCGAAGGCAACGAATCGTCTTGGATGTTCGTCTCGGAGAACAAAGAGGAAGCTCTCGTTTATCATTTCCAAGAGAAGGCCGTACCGCACCCGCCCCGGAGAAGCTTGCGGCTGGCAGGACTTGATCCTGAGCTCGAATACGAGGTTCATTCGGGAACAGATGGAACGGCAGCGGCTATCCATGGGGGCGACCGGCTGATGGGGCTGGGACTGCCTTTGATCTACGAGCAAAAAGATTATACGAGCGGATGGTTCAGGCTTCAGGCTGTCAAGTCGAGCAAGAACGAAGCATAAAGCTCTATGCCGATAACAAAAGGCCCCTTGAAGGGGCCTTTTGCCGTTGAGAAATTTCGATCATCAATTTAAAACGAGAATAAGCATAGGGTTGCGGTTCTTTTATGGAGCATCCGTCATCCGTCTACCCATGCCCTCTTTACCATAAATATGATTTTTCGTGTTTAATTGCCGCAGGATAACCAAAATCACGAATTGTATTCGAAAAATCATATATAAACAAGCTGCTTTTCCAAAAAGTCCGTAATTGTATATGGAATTTCATATACAATAGTCCAATTTGCTGATTTCCCATAGAATTGTATGCGAAAATTCGAATACATTAGGCGACGCAGCCGTCTTCGAACGGCGAGATCAAGCCAGCCGCGCTTACGAGCATTACTGGTTGTATTCGATGCCTTCGCTGGCGCCTGTGAGGGCGTTTATGTATACGTGAGAGACGCCTTCGATTCCCGTAACGGCAAATGCGTATACAAGATTGTCATCGTGGATTTCCAGCTTTGGTGCGCCTGAGGTGTTTACGTTCGGACCGAGTCTTGCAGAGGCCTGCGCTTCCGTCAGCTTCGGATGAAGCGGAAAGCTTTTATTGTAACAGTAGAAATAATTATACGCATCGAAGCTCTTCAGCGCACCGGTAAGGCGATCAAACTGCCATTCGACCTGCATCTGCGGAATCGAAACCTGCTCCCGAACCGGAATATAATCGAGGGTAATGGAGGTATCCGTTTGCTCTTTCGCTGCGAGGGTCAAGCGTTCGTCAGACCAGCGTGCCATCCAGGCGTCCGCATGCGCGATGGCCCGGTTTACGTCCATAGGCTTCTGCGCGGCTGATTCTTCAGAGATCGAACCGTGGCGCGTCACCCGGAGCACATGTCCGCTTTTACTCAACGTCGCAATGTAAGAACGAGCCTTTTTTCCATCGGTGTCCCATAACTTGAAATCCGTGAATTCTCCGAGTTGAGGGCTGCTCCCGCCGGAGATGCTGACGATCTTTATGCCTGCGTCTTTATTCCAGGCGTCACGCATAAAGGTTTGCGCTATAGTTGCAAGCTCCGTAGCCGTATAAGAGGGCTCGCCGGCGAACACGGTTCCCGGCTTAGTAGGTACATATGGATTCTGATTGTACAGGAACTCGTTAAAGGCTTTATTGCCGTACGTGGAGATCGAGTCGAGCTGAGACAAGGCCGCTTCCATCCCGGTCGAGATCCGCTGTATATCCTCTATAGATGCATCGTAACTATTCTCTCTCATCTGATCGAGATACGGCAGAGCCGTCCTCGCGAACTTTCGCATACGCTGAATTTGTTCCAATTGATCCGGGTTGAGCGATGGTCCCTTCTCGCTGGCGGGATAGGCCAAGTAGCGGCTGCCGTTCATGAGAAACGACTCGTACGCGGACCAAGATGGAAGGTTCGTCGTAGCTGATGCGCTCGTTTCTAATTGCAGGATGAGATTGGCAGTCTCCATCGCGGATTGTAGCGCCGCTTGCCGAATGGCAGATGTAGGTGCCGCAAGCGACTCCGCGAGTGCATGGTCGAAATCGCGTAAGTAGTACGATTGAATGTGCGACCAATATTGGGCGTTCCGCTGCTGTTGCTGCTCCCATTGCCGATTGTGCTGATGTTCCTTATAAGCGTAATATGCGCCTGCGATCGTAGTCGCGCAAAGCAGGCCGATGATGGATTTGGACAGAACGTTCATGTCTATTAAAGCTCCCGTCTTCGTCTTCGCGAGTCTTATCTACTTTAACAAAGACGGGTAAACAGTTTAATGCGTAAATGTTGTCAATGCCCGGAACACTCAATCGCGAACAGAGTGACTTACAGAGCTTTATCGTCCACGCCGTCCAACCAAGCCTCGATGGTGCCGATGACGGAGGCCACGCAGCCGTCTTCGAACGGCGAGATCAAGCCGGCCGCGCTTACGAGCTCCGTGAACGAGAGGCTTCCGCCGAGACGGCAGAGTCCGAGGTAATCGTTCCAGGCGGCTTCGCGGTCTTCGCGGGACTTCTTCCAGAATTGGAACGCGCAGAGCTGCGCCAGCGTGTAATCGATGTAATAGAACGGCGAGTTGAAAATATGCCCCTGCTTGTGCCAGAAGCCGCCGGCTTCCAAGTACGAATTGTCCGCGTAATCGCGATGAGGGAGGTACTTCTTCTCGATGTCGCGCCATGCTTGCTTCCGCTCGGCCGGAGTCGCGTCCGGATTCGCATACACGTAATGCTGGAATTCGTCCACGGCTACGCCGTACGGAATGAAGATCAGCGAGCCGGCCAGGTGATTAAACCGGTATTTGTCCACGTCCTCCTTGAAGAACAGCTCCATCCACGGCCAAGTGATGAACTCCATGCTCATGGAATGGATCTCGCAGGCCTCGTAGGTCGGGAACGCGTATTCCGGCACCGCGTAGCCGCGGCTCTCGAACACCTGGAACGCATGCCCGGCCTCGTGCGTCAGCACGTCGATATCGCCGGCGGTGCCGTTGAAGTTGGAGAAAATATAAGGCGCCTTGTGCTCGCTAATATACGTGCAGTAACCTCCGCCTTGCTTGCCCTTCTTGGCGACGAGGTCCATCAGCTCGTTCTCCTGCATGAATCGGAAGAACGCATCCGTCTCCGGCGACAGCTCCGCATACATCTTAGCGCCTCCGGCTACGATCCAATCCGGGTCGCCCTTCGGCGTCGCGTTGCCGGTCAGGAAGGCAAGGTTCTCGTCGTAATAGAGCAATCGGTCCACTTGGATGCGGCTCCGCTGACGTTCCTTAAGCTTCGTAGCGGCAGGCACGATATGGTCCAGAACTTGCTTGCGGAAGTTCGCGACCATTCCCGCGTCGTAGTCGGTCCGGCTCATGCGGGCGTAACCAAGCTCGACGAAGTCTTCGAAGCCGAGCTTCTTCGCGATCCGGGTGCGGACCTTGACCAGATCGTCATAGATGCGGTCGAGGGTCGCCTCGTTCTCGGCCATGAAGCCGGAGGATGCTTCGGCGGCGCGCCGGCGCATCTCCCGGTCGGTCGATTGCTGGAACGGACCGAGCTGAGCGAGAGTGCGCTCTTCGCCTTCGAACGGAATTTTCGCGGAAGCGATCAGCTTCGTGTATTCCGTCGTTAACTTGTTCTCTTGCTGGAGATCCTCGATCACCTCCGGGCTGAACGTCTTCAGCGACAGCTCGGCGAGCCGGAACAGCTGCCGTCCCCATTTGGCCTCCAGCTCGGGACGGAACTTCGAGCCGATAAGCGCCCGATAATAATCCGTCACGAATTCCTGGACGACCGGGCCGTTCTCGTCGAAGAAGTCCTGCTCGGCCTTGTAGAATTCGTCGTTCGTATCGATAGAGTGACGTATGCTTGCGATCGTCTGCATCGTGTCGAACTCGCTGCGGAGCTTGTTCATTCCCTCCATCGCCGCATCCTGCTTCCCGTAGCTGTCGGCGTCGACAAATAATTCAAGAAGCTCCTTGAAGCTCGCCTCGAACGTCTTTACGTCCGGCCTCTCGTATGTATATTCGCTAAATCTCATGGACCATGCACCCCTTCCGGTTTTTCAGACTGAGTCCTGATTCCATTATACCCCATTCCCCACAAGGTTGGAGGAATGGCGGGATTGCGCAACAAAAATCGGTAAAGCTCGTCTTTATAGACACCCGATTAAACGTTAGGGGCTGAGGCTGGGATGAGCAAAGACGATTTCGATAAACGGAAAGCACGCAGGCTTAAACGAAGGTTCGCCCTCCGAGAAAAGGGACTGCCTGTCGGTTACGGCTACGAAATGAACCCCGAAGATGCGCGACCCCTGTTGGACGCTTTGTTATCCTATATCAACGATCATCGGCACGAGCCGCGTATGAAGATATGTGCGGTCAGCCGGAATCAAGGGGAGACTTGGACAGAAGAGTTAATTAACGTAGCGATAACCGACCCTGATTTATCCGCTTTAAAGGTTGGAGATTGGGTTAGAAAGCCGGGAGAAGAAACGACCTTGGTCGTTGTCGCTAACGAAGGCGAGAATAAGATCATCGGTGCCTTTCAAGACGATCCCGACTCTCCTTTTTTCCTTCCGGAGGGGCACTTGTATTGGAGCGCTTTGCCTTTTGAATAAATTGGAACCGTTATGCGGGCGTTTCTTGCGAAGTCGATGTTCGTTCTGGAGGCCTATCATCGGGTAATACGGCAGCCGACTAATGATCGGCTGCCGTCTCCATCGAACATAAACTAAATCCATGTGATGGCGGAGCGGCCGGATGGGTTTGTTCTGCTGCGGCTCATTAGCTCGTCGGCCGTCTCTCTCAGCATCCGGATGCCGTCCCCGATCTCTTGCTCATTCGCGCGAATAATGCTAAGGCGCAGGCCGTTCGCGATCTCCACGCTAGGAAGGTAGCATGGCGCCGTAGGAAAAACATGCACATCCTTCTGGAACAAGGCGGCGGCCAGCTCTTCTGCCCCCAGATGATCGGGGAGCTCGAGCCGGGCGAATATGCCGCCGGCCGATCGGCTTAGACGGAAGCCCTCGTTTAAATATCGGCCGCAGGCTTCCTGCAGGGCCTTCATTCGAACTCCGTAGCGTTCCCTCATGATGGCGGCGTGGCGCTGAAACAATCCGCTGCCTAGGTGAATCTCTAGCGCGGCTTGCGAGAGAGCGGAGGTGCTTAAATCGCTGGACGATTTGTACATTCGGAACGAATGGATGAAGGCTTCGGGAAGGACGGCCGCTCCGAGCCGCAGGCCGGGCAGCATGATTTTGGAGAAGCTTCGGAGGTAGATGACGCGGCCGGAACGATCATAGCTGCAGATGGGATCGGATCTGCCGTCCGTCTCCAGGTCCGCGAGATAGTCGTCCTCCACGATATACACGTCATACTTCTCCGCCATGGCCGCGATCGCTTCCTTCTCCTGACGCGACAAGCTGGTTCCGAGCGGGTTGTGGAACCGGGGTACCGTATAGAAGAACTTAATGGAATTGTTGCGAAAATGCCGTTCCAGCTCGTCGAGATCGAGCCCGAATTCCGTTCGGGCGATTCCGATTGCGGTAATCCCGAGGAGATTGAGCAGCTTCAGCATTCCGGCATAACAGGGCTGCTCGACCAAGACCGCCGATTTGCCATTCGGGAACGGCATGGAAGCCAGCAAGTGAAGAGCTTGCTGGGCGCCGGATACCACGCCGATCCGTTGGGGACCCGCGAAAATTTGAGAGACCGCCAGGTGTTGAGAGATCGCTTCGCGCAGAGACGGAAGGCCGAGCGGGTCGCCGTATGCAAAAAGACGATCCCCGTAGAGCTGTACCGCCCGGCTGAGCCCGTGCTGGAGGTCTTCATAGGGGATAATGCCCGGGTCCGGATTCCGAACATCGCGGCAAAGGTCTCGGCAAATGGATGATGGCCGTTATGGTCGACCATCCTCGCATTCGCCATACGAATATCGGTCTCAATACGAGAGATGCGCATGGCCTTTATGAGCAGTATGGCTTCGTGCGGCAGGAGATGATGTTCCGCCGCGCGGCACGATAGTCCCGGACAAAGAGCCATCCCGTAAGGATGGCTCTACAGAACTCAATCGATCTTGCGGAACCACGGCAAGCGGGAAAGCGGCGCTTCTACGACCGCCTCGGCGGGGCCGACGGTGACGGTTCCGTCGTCTCCTTCCCAGCGCCCTTCGGGGAATCGCACGAGGCGAGAGGTTTGTCCCTTCTGCAATACCGGAGCGACCAGGATCCGTTCTCCCAGCAGGAATTGATCCTGAAGCTTCTCATAGCCTTGCTGCGGATAAGAGAACTCCAAGCTTCTCAGGATAGGCAAGCCGTCCTCCGCCGATTGACGGGCAAGAGCCAGAATCTCCGGTCCGAGCGCCGTGCGCAGGCGGACGGCATTCAGGCACCATTCGAGTTCGTCGCCGCGCAAGACTCGCCAAGGCGCCATGGAGAACTGCATGACGGGGAACAAGGCCGAGCATTGGACGTAGCGAACGAACAGCTCGCTGTCGAAGCGGAAGTCGGGCGAGTTGATATCCCCGTCCATTCCTCCGCCGACCATGTCCGGGCAATTGAAGGCGTAGCCGAGCAATCCCTGGGCAATGGCGTTCGGAATGAGGCCGGCTAATCCGTACCGGTCCCAGGAGTGGTGCTTGTCACGCTGACGCTGTATCAGCGGCTGACCGCCGAGCTTCCAGCACATTCTAAGCTCGCTTAGCGGATAGCCGATGCCGAGGCGAGCGTAAGCCTCGCAATCTTCCATCACGCTTAACGGACGGCACCAGGCGACCTGCCCCAGAACATCGTCCGCCCCGGGAAGGATCGGTTCGCCCGCATCCAGCTTGAAGCCGTCTACCCCGTATTGTTCGATAAGCCGATCCAACCGTCCCCTGAACCAAGAGGCTCCGGACTCCTTGGTATAATCCATGACCGCGCTATAGCCATTCCACCACCGTCGAAGGATCGGGCTGCCGTCCGCGTTTTTCATCAGAAGGTCATTCGCGAGCAGCTTCTTGTACTCGGTGCAATCGGCGCTCACATACGGACAAACCCAAAGCATGACTTTAAATCCCATCCCGTGGAGCTTCTCGACCATCGCCTTCGGGTCGGGGAATCGATGCTTATCGAAGTCCCACATGCCGTAATCGTTCATCCAGTTGTCGTCGATGATCAGGATTCCGGAAGGCATGCCGTTCGCTAGGATCGATTCGGCATAGCGCAGGATCTTCTCTTGCGTCGGTTCATAGAACATCTCGACCCAAGTGCAGTATTGCGGCGCTAGAAAAGCGAGAGGGTCGGGCATGAGGCCCGATGGAGGGAAGCAGGCGGCACCGGCATGGCGATAAGCGCCTTGAAGCGTGCCATGGCCTTCCACGACCTTGACTTCGCCGTCCGCCCGGAAGAACGTCAACTCGACCTCGTCTACGCGGAACGCGAAAGGTTCGTCGCTCCAGACGTAGCGTCCCCGGTTGGACAACAATAACGGCGAGGCTTGGTTGTCGTCCGTATGGCGAAGATCCCGAACGTATTCGGCATCCCCATAAGGCATGCGGACGCCTTCGTTAATGACGCCGCCCCACCAGTATTCACCCGGTAATCTCTTCAGTTGGATCGATTGCATGAGCGTACCTCTCCTTATGCGTGTTGAACCTTCCAAGAAGGAATTCGTACTGGTTACCATTATGCAGAGTCGTTCGGGCCTTGAGAATACGATCTTAAGTATGGGGCCGCTATCTTTAAAATGGGGCATGCTTATCGGCGTTGGCGTCATGGTTTGGCGTTGTCTGGGAAAACGTTTGACTCTTTTTTGCGCAAATTTTACAATTATAGCATGTAGGTTTGGCGCAGGAAGGGAGCAAACGCTCTTGAAATTAAAGGAAATCGCCGCCAAGGCGAACGTCTCGATCAGCACCGTCTCCCGGATTATCAACAACCAAGGGAATTTCAGCGAGGAGACGCGGCGCAAGGTGATGGAGATCGCCAAGGAATATTTGAAGCCGGGGGTTACTCCTTCCAAGATCGGCGGAGCCTTCTATACCATTGCCGTATTCGTGCCGGAGGTTCACGACTTCGTCGATAACGATCCTGCTTCCTCGGCGGATTTAAGCCATCTGAAGGAAGAGTTCGAAGCGTCCGGGCATCGCTTCCTGCTGGCGACCCATTCGCGCGGAGCTCAGACATCCGGTTCTTCCTATCGGATGCTGAGAGAAAATCAAGTGGACGCCGCGGTCGTGTTCGATTCCTTCGTCGACGATCGGCTGGTCGACGAGCTGATCGGCCAAGGGATCCCGTACTTGGTGACGAACGGCAGAAGGTACGATCGCGTTCAGAACTTTATCGATTACGATAACCGCAAGGGCGCTTACGAGGTTATTCGGTACTTGCACCGCCTCGGTCACCGCAAGATCGGCCTGATCGCGGGACCGGAGGATCACTTGGTCAGCCGGAACCGGCTTGTTCGCCTTCAACGACATGATGGCCTTCGGGGCGATGAAGGCCTTGTCCGAATCGAAGCTGAAGATTCCCAAGGACATCTCCCTGGTCGGGTTCGACGACCTGAAGCTGTCCGAATATATGACGCCGCCCCTGACGACCGTAAGGCGATTCCGTTACGACATCAGCGGACTCATCGTCAAGATGCTGACGGAGCTCATCACGAACAAGACGATAGCGGAAGTCCACATCAGCTTGAAGACGGAGCTGATCGAGCGCGAGTCTTGCGCTCCGGCGCATTCCAAAGGTTCTTGAGCGTACAAGGAGGAGGCATGTTCCCATGTTGAAGAACTATCGATTGGACAAAGCGGACAAGCGAGGGCTAAGCTCCTTCGATCCTAACGATACGGGCGGCTTCGCGAGCAAAGAAGAGATTCAGGATGAGTTCGAACGCATGGAACGGAAGCTTCGCAAGCTGCAGGACAAGCTGTTTGCCTCGAAGACGAACGGCGTGCTCGTCCTGTTCCAAGGGATGGATTGCAGCGGGAAGGACGGCGTCATCAAGAAGGTGCTGTCCAACCTGAATCCACAGGGCTTCCGAGCGGAGAGCTTTAAGCAGCCGACGCCCGAAGAGTCGGCTCACGACTTCTTGTGGAGGACGCATAAGGTTGTTCCTGCCAAGGGCTATATTACCGCTTTTAACCGCTCTTACTATGAGGATGTGCTCGTTACCCGGGTGCACGGCAGGATTCAGGACGAGGAAGCGGCGGCTCGGCTGAAGCATATCCGGCATTTCGAGAGGCTTCTAACGAACAATGGCGTGCTGTTGATCAAAATTTTCCTGCATATTTCGCCCGATTTTCAGCTCGAGAAAATTCGCGAACGGCTGAGCAACCCGGAGAAGCTCTGGAAGTTCGATCCGAGCGATCTCAAGGAACGGCAATATTGGGATTCCTACGTGGACGCCTACGAGGATGCCTTCCGGCACACGTCGACCCATCGCGCCCCATGGCATATCGTCCCGGCCAATAAGCGATGGTTCCGCGACTACTTGGCGCTCCGGATTATTCTAAGCTCCTTGGAGAAGCTGAACCTTGCTTACCCGGAACCGGACATCGAGACTCGTAAGCTTCTGGAACAGCTTGAGGGACAGAGGAACGCATAGTACGAATAGGGGGAGTACCATGCAATTCGAAGAAATACTCACGGTTCATGTGAAAATAGGCAAGACGACGGAGTTGCGCAATAGTGACGGGGATTCCGTCGTCATGATTTTATTCACGGGTCATGCGACCGGTAACTATTTCGAAGGCATTGTGCTCGATGGAGGGGTAGATACGCAAGTCATCGGAAAAGGCGGCGATAGGCATACCTTATCCGCAAGGTACATTCTTCAGGGAAGGGACCATACCGGTCAACCCTGCGAGATCTACGTCGAAAATAACGGCAACTTCAACAAGGACCTAAGAAACGCGCTGTTCCGAACCTCGCCCAAGATCATTACGAATAGCCAGGCATTGTCTTTCTTGCATCATGCGCTGCTAGTTGGGGAAGGACTGCCAACGGAATCCGGAGTAGACATTAAGATTTTCATGGCCGTTTGATTAAGGCGCAATTCGAGATGCTGGTTGCCCATCATTGACAAATCGAAAAACCGGACCTATAGTGTAGACATCTACATGATTTAAGGAGAAACCCTATGCCAAGCGTTTTCGACAAGTACCCCTATAGTCTATACATTAAAGTCATCGCGCAAAGGGTTCGGGAAATCATCGACCAACTTCTGAAGGAACATGGCTTAAATAGCTCGCAAGCGATTCTTCTGTCGCATATTCATCAATCCCTAGAAGAGCATATCGAGATTAACCGCAAGTATCTTGAACAAACAATGGCTCTAAGCGGTCCGTCCGTGACTAACTTGCTGAACGGTCTGGAGAAGTCCGGGTTTATCACGCGTAGCAGCAATCATGCCGACGGACGCAACCTCCGCATTGATATCACGGCCAAAGCCAAACAATTTTTTGATGGGAGGAGCGATGCATTCGCGAAATCGGAAGAATTGATCACTCAAGGGATGTCGGATGCCGAGAAAGCAATGTTCTCCTCTCTGCTGATCCGCGCATTTGAGAATGTTGAAAAGTCGCTTTAGAAGCAGTGAAATTGCCATTCTAATGGCCTATTTTTTTAATCAATTATGTAGACGGCTACATATTATGAGAAAAGAATTCAGGAGGTTGTCATGATCAATAGCGGACAAAACAAGCTGGAGCTATCTCGAATCGGACTTGGCTGCGGCCATATGTCGAATGCCAATGAGGCTGCCCAAGCGGCTGGCATTGCCGCTATTCACGCCGCATTCGAGGGTGGTATCAATCATCTCAACACGGCGGATATACGCTCGATGGCTCCTTGTACGGACTGGATGTCTCCCCCCATCATGTAAAGAACTATCTTGCTCATTCGCTCAAACGACTCAATCTCGACTATATCGACCTATATCAGCCCGCAAGAATCGATCTGGGTATTCCTGTTGAAGAAACGATCGGGGCCATCTCCGAATTGGTTCAGGCCGGTTATGTCAAGCAGATCGGAATCAGCCAGGTCGATGCGGAGACGTTGAGAAGGGCGCATGCCACGCATCCGATCAGCTTGGCGGAATTCGAATACTCGCTTTTTAACCGAAGCATTGAAACCGAGATTTTGCCGACTGCAAGGGAACTGGGGATCGGCGTCATTGCTTTCGGGGCGGTGGCTCATGGGCTTCTTGCCGGCAACTGGACAGAGGAGCGGATCCAAAAAAACAAAGGCGGCTACATCCCGTTATTTTCTGAAGGGAATATAGAGAAAAATGTGGCTCTGGCTAAGAAACTGGGTGAGATCGCCGCTAAAAAACAAATGACATTATCCCAACTGGCGTTTGCCTGGATCTTATCCAAAGGCGAAGACTTCATTCCGCTCATCGGTACCGTATCGCCGGCTCATCTTCAAGAAGCGATGAGGTCGCTTGATATTCATCTGACGGATGATGAAGTCAGGGAGATTGAAGAGGCGATACCGGAACAGGAGATCGCCGGCGCTTCCTTTCCCAATATGCAATTCAGAAACGGTAAGACTGTTCGCGGATAAAGAATACTGGCAATGGATTATCTCAAAATGAAGGGATGTTATTGTCATGATTATCGTAACCGGAGCCAACGGGAAATTAGGCCGGGCCGTGGTGAAGCAGTTGCTTAAGCGAGTACCCGCCGGGCAGATCGGTGTCAGCGTCCGCGATCCGCATCAGGCGCAAGAGCTTCAGGAGTGCGGGGTCCGTGTTCGTCGGGGCGATTACGACGAGGCCGAGAGTCTGCAACATGCCTTTGAGGGGGCCTCGCAGGTTCTTATCGTTTCGACCGGCATCATGGGCGAGGCCGGTATCCCGCATGGCATTCGGCAGCATCAAGCAGCGATTGACGCGGCCAAGAAGGCAGGGGCTAGCAGAGTGCTTTACACAAGTCATATGGGCTCGTCCTCAACGTCGCCCTTCGCCCCCATGATTCATCACGCGGCTACCGAAGAACGGTTGAAAGCTTCAGGTGTTTCTTTCACGTCGCTCCGTAATGGCTATTACGCCGCATCGGCACTCCTGTTGATAGGCGGAGCCATAAAAACGGGGGAATTGATCGCCCCCGAAGACGGCCCGATCGCCTGGACAGACCACTCCGACTTGGCCGAAGCCGCGGCGGCGATCATTAGCGAGCAGAAATTCGATGGCTTGACCCCCAGTCTTACGGGGTCCGAAGCCATTGATATGGAAGGGATTGCGACAATCGCTTCCGACATCTTGGGGAGGACCATCCGCCGAATCGTCGTGTCGGACGAAGAGTTTCGGGACCGCATGCTGTCTCAAGGCGTACCGGAGGCTAGCGTGAACATGCGTATGGGGATGTTTCTAGCCAGCCGTCGGGGCGATTTCGTGCAAATCGATCCCGCTCTAGCTCATTTAATCGGTCGGCCTCCGGTGAGTATTAGAGAGGTACTGAAGGAATCGATTTCTAACGGAATATAATAGATAAAGCGGCTTCTTAAACAGGAGCCGCTTTATCTTGTCAGCAGTAGGGTAAACGCCCTGCGACTCAGGCCATGATAATCCGACGCGCCTTGGCGAGATTAACTATCAGCTGAGCACGGGGTTGGTGCTCATGCGCAGCCCAAGCAGGCAGACCGGGACCGCTGCGCCATGACTCGCTCAGCGGATTGTTGTCGACTGTATCGAAACCAGCCGGTCTGCTAGAAAGGAAGAGGCGGGGGGCTTGGATGTGGGTGAAGGCCTTCGCCACCTTCGAGGCAGGAAGTTGCTTCTGCCGGAGCTCATGAACGGTCATCTCGCCAGAGTCGATCATGGGGAAATGGCCATCGCGCCAAGGCATGTAGTTATTCGTGTCGAGCACGATTTTGCCCGCGAGCTGCTCTACAGGCATGTCGTTGACCAGCTTGAGGGGGACACTATGATGACGAAGTCACCAGCCTAGTCAGCGCAGGCCGTAGTCGCGGCGCGCGCTGACGGGCCGAGCGATGTTATTTACTTTAAGTAACAGCGTTACGAATATATGTTCAGAAAACCCTTGTTAAATTGGCAAGGGTTATACGCTTTTTATTATTTTCAGGAAAAATCCCTGTTTAATGGTATGATTTGGATGTAAGTCTGTATCTGATATCCGCTACGCGGATGAATACTCGTGATACTTGAATGACTGTCATTATGGGAGGAAAGTTTAATTTTCTTTGCGAATACATTAGTTACGAAGCTCTGTGAAAAACGAAATAGGGGAAAACAAATGAATATTCGTATGTTTGTTATATTCTTTTTCCTAATCAGCATGATACTTATAAGCGGTTGTACGGATACCCTAAATGACACCACAACAGATAAGAAAATTATGGTGATTCCAACCCCCAACCCCTCATTGTCCAAAGTAAAAGTACAAACGGATGGAATGCTAGCGGAGCTCGGCTATGAAGGCAACCATCCATTTGGCTTGGGTCGTGAAGTGTTAGTTGATATGAGTTACTACGAAAAACATAATGTCTCTCGAGGAGATATTGTGTTATTTAAAATCAAAAAGACAACTGAATATCAAGACACAGATATCGCGAGAGTTGTTGGACTACCTGGAGAAACAGTACAGTTAAAAAAGGGGCAAGTCTACATTGACGGAAAAAAACTGGTTGCTTTTTACGGCGATGATCCCACATCTAAAGAAAACTATTTAATGAAAAAAACACTGACGTTGAATGAAAATGAATACGTTATCTTGGCTGATGTACGTTGGAGAGGCTTCAACGACAGCCAATCAGAAGGTGCATTTACTAAGGAAGAAATCTTAGGGAAAGTTGTCGGTTATGAAGAAAATGAGACAACTCATTCTTGAACGATTACTACGTTGCTAACGGGAACGACAGCTCGGACTACCGCTAGTTCAGTATTCTAAGGTGAATATAAAAGCGAAAGGGGTGGCAATAGCCACCCCTTTTTGTTATAGAAACTTGTCATATGAGTTGTCAATTCATATGTCATTTCAACCTTGTGCACCTCAATAAACTTGCCGTATCAAGTCAAATTTTTATAGTAGTCCGTTCAATCTGAGATTCTAATACATCATATAGAGCAAAGAACTCGGTCACCGCGGTGAAACCGACTTTCTAGGCGGTGCTGTACGCGACACTCCTGCTTACAATGATGCATTTGCCGCGATGGTGGCCCTTGGTCGAGTCGGCGTACCCGACGACATCGGTCCCGCAGTCGCCAGCTTGCTCGGTTCCGATAATCGCTGGGTTAATGCGCAGAGAATCGAGGTCTCGGGCGGTCAGAACATCTGATCTGTATTCCGAGACTGGAAACAACATATGGATTAGTTTAGTCAATGAGGATAAACAAAACTTGGAGGGATACTTTGATCAAGTGATTCTGAGCAGCCATGGCAATTGAAAAGTCGGATGATCTCTCGATCCTACAGGATAGCTTCCGATTCGGATGGCTCCCAAAAAGCGCTCAAATTAACGTTTACGACCCTGATAACCTCTTCCACCATCGGCTCCAGCGCGCGGTCTTGAACCTCCCTGCTCCACTGCATGGCCGATCCGAATAGGCCCCAACTGACCACAAGGGCCGTAGTTTCCAGCTTTTCTTGCGGGAATCTTTGCTTAGGCCCCGATTTAAGCCATTGGAGCAGGAGACGATACAGTTCCTTCTGCATGGCGTTCTCCAGCAACGGCTCAAACTGCTTGTCTCCCGGCGTGAGGTACTGTCGAAATCGTATTAGAAATTGAAAGATGGACTGAACAAGGACATGCAGATTGTCCGGGCTGAAGGCTGAATCCTCCGGCAGTCTTTTTCTGAGAATGAGCTGAAACTTCTCTGTCATCCAATAGGCGAGAAATGCGAACTTGTCTTCAAAATGCGCATAGAAGGTTGCGCGGTTGACGGCTGCTCGATTCGCAATGTCGTGAACGGAAATCGAATAAATGTTTTTCTTTTCGTCGAGCAGATCGTTAAAGGCTTGCATAAACAACTGACGAGTTCTCTTTACGCGGGGGTCGCTGGGATTTACCGGCATGCTAAAACCACGCTTTCTTCGGATCTCAAAAACAAACAAAACGGCGATTTTGTCGGGAACGCAACGAAACCGGCTTTTTGCTGATTGTTTGCCGGGCTCCAACCCTTTATCTTTTGCTTATGCGATATATGGTTACACAAAACCGTATTGTAAGCAAATTTTTTAAAGAGTGGAAAGGGTGAAAGCAACATGATTATCGTTACTGGAGCGAATGGGAAGTTAGGCAGAGGCGTGGTAGAGCAATTGCTTAAGCGAATCCCGGCTGAACAGATCGGAGTCAGCGTTCGGGAACCGAGTAAGGCGCAGGATTTAAAGGATCGCGGGATCCGAGTGCGACGTGGCGATTTCAATGAGTCGGAGAGCTTGCTTGATGCTTTTGAAGGCGCGTCGCAGGTTCTTCTTGTTTCGTCCGGTATTCTGGGAGAGGCGGGGATCCGCCAGCATCAAACCGCGATTGACGCGGCAAAGAAAGCCGGCGTCGAACGGGTGCTGTACACGAGTCATATGGGCTCCTCTTCGACGTCGTATTTTCCGCCAATGGTTCACCATGCGGAGACAGAGGATTTGCTTAAAGAGTCGGGCATGCGATACGCGTCTCTTCGCAACGGTTTCTACGCCTCCTCTTTGGTAGGTTTTATCGGCGATGCGATCCATTCGGGCGAATGGATTGTTCCCGAGGACGGTCCGGTTGCCTGGACAACGCATTCTGATTTGGCCGAAGCTGCTGCAGCGATTATTACCGGAAAAAATGGGGATGGCCCATCCCCGAATCTTACGGCTTCCGAAGCGATTGATACGAAGGGGGTTGCGGCAATGCTATCGGATATCGTCGGCCGGCCCATCAACCGCAAAGTCGTAACGGACGATGAGTATCGGACGTATCTGACCGCACAAGGAATTCCGGAGGGGCGCATCGCCATCACCTTGGGTTTGTTCCGTGCCAGCCGCAAAGGAGACTTCGCGCATACGAGCAACGTCTTGGCTGATTTAATCGGTAGACCCCCGAAGAGTATTAGGGAGGTACTGAAAGAATCGATTTCTTATCGGGGGTAAATAAGACAGCCCCTAATCCCGGAGTCCTCTCGGATTTGGAGATTAAGGGCCCTTTCAACGCAGGCGATACGTTACGCCGCCGCTTCCTTCGCCGATTGCGACACCAGTGCGGCGCGTTGTTTGCGGGAGCGTCGGAAGTAAAGCATCTCGTACATCACCGGCACGACGACGAGCGTCAGCAAGGTGGAGCTCGCAAGCCCGCCGATGACGACGACGGCCAATCCGCTGGAGATGATGCTTCCGCCGCCGACACCGATCGCAAGCGGAATGAGCGCGCAGATCGTCGCGATCGCCGTCATGAGAATCGGACGAAGCCTCGTGCCTCCCGCTTCGATAAGCGCTTCGCGGATCGTCTGGCCGTGTTCGATCTGCTGCTGCACCCGCTCGATCAAGACGATCGCGTTCGTGACGACGATGCCGATCAGCATCAGGAATCCGATCATGCTGGAGACGGACAGCGGGTCGCCCGATACGAGCGTTCCCGTCAAGCCCCCGATCAGCGCGAACGGAAGCGAGAACAATACCGCGAGCGGCGCGCGTCCCTCCCGGAATGCGACGACCATGACGATATATACCATGCCGACGGCTACCAGCATCGCCATGAGCATGTCGCTCATCATCTGGCTGACATCTTCCTCGCTTCCTCCGAACGAATAGGTAACCCCTTCCGGCAGCTTCAACCCTTTCAGCGTATCTACTAATTTCGCGTTCACCTTGCTCGCGTTTTTGTCCGTAATCTGACCGGTAACCGTCGCGAATTCGGCGCCGTTCTTATATTGCAGCGTGCTTGGAAGTTTGGTGAGTTTCACGTCCGCGATATCTTTGACCTGTACGGTCTTGCCGGCAGGCGTACTCAGCTTCAGTTTGCCGATCTCGTCTACCGAGGAGAGGGAGACGCCGTTCAACGACAAGTAAAGATCGCTTGCGCTTGCGCCGTCGTCGATTCTGCCCAGATTCGTCTCCGCCAGGAAAGGACGAAGCAGCTGGGCCGCTTGCAGCGCGGATAGTCCGACTTTTGTCGCGTCTTGCTGCCGCACCGCGATCTGAATGCCATTCGTACCGTCCTGCAGGTTATTGCCGACGTGTTCGACGCCCTGAAGACCCGCGACAACCGACGTGATTTGCTCCGTCGCCGCCCGAATGTCAGCCGAGGACGAACCGGTCACCGTCACTTCGATTTGACCTCCGCCGCTCATGTCGTCCTTCTGCAGCGAGAACTCCGAACCTTCCGGTACTTTCACTTGGGGCGAGATTTCGTCCATAAACCGGTCCAGGTCCGCCGACGAACGCAAGCCGATGAACCATTGCGCCCCGCTCGTGTCCCCGCCTCCGACCATGCTTCCGCCGATCGTCACGTTCGTATTCTCGACGTCGGGATTATTGCGAATGATCGCGTCCAGACGGTCCGCTTCTTTGCGAATCGTCTCGACGGTCGTTCCTTTCGGCATGGACAGGTCCGCGAACATATATTTGTAATCGGATTGCGGAAGCAGCACGACGCCGATTTTGCCCGCGAAGATCGGGACTAGGCTGCCCGCGAACAACAGCAGCGCGGCGATGATGACGATGGCCTTATGCCGAAGCGACCAGCGCAGCGCGCGCTTGTAGCCGCGGTTTATCGCGGAAGGCTTCGCTTCCTTCAGCTTCGCGTTTCTCATGAGCGCCCACGCCATGAGCGGAACGACGGTCAACGAGACTAGCAAGGACGAGACGAGCGCGAAGCCGACCGTCAAGGCGAATGGACGGAAGTAACCGCCGATCATGCCTTGCAGCATGCCGAGAGGCGCGAATACGGCAACCGTCGTCAACGTGGAAGAAGTAATCGCGCGGGCCACTTCCATCGTGCCGGACTGCACGAGCTCCTTGTCGGTCTTCTCCCCTCGCATTCTTCGGACGATGTTCTCGATGACGACGATGCTGTCGTCCACGACTCGGCCGGTCGCGACCGCCAAGCCGCCTAGCGTCATAATGTTAAGAGTGACGTCGGTGAACGTCTTCAAACAAATCATCGCGATCAGCATCGACAACGGAATGGAGACGATTGCGATGATCGTCGCGCGAATGTTGCGAAGGAAGAACAGGATCAATATCGAAGCGAACAACGCTCCCAACGCGCCTTCTCGAGCAAGCGAATTGACCGATTCCTTGACGTCCGTCGCGCGGTTATACATGACCAGCGCTTTGGCCAGCCCGTCTTTCTCCGCGTCTTCGTACGCCTTCAGCACTTCGTCGGAGATTTCGACCGTGTTGGCGTTGCTCGCCTTCACGATATTAAGCGAAATGCTCGGCTTGCCGTTCGTCAAACTGATGACGTTCAGCTCTTTGCCCTTCTCGATCTGCGCGATATCCCCCAGCTTCAAGCCCGGGGCGAGCTCCCAACCTCTCAGCTGATCGATCGTCGTCAAATCGCCTTGCACGAATACCGGAAGCTTCTGCTCGCCGAGCGTTGCTTCGCCTAGCGGCACGCTCAGGTTGTTCGCTTGCAGCAAACCGACGACTTGCTCGTAGGAGACGCCTTTGGCCGTCATCTTCGCGGCGTCGAGCCTCAGGTACACCCCGTCGTCCTTCAAGCCGAACGACTGCACCTCCGTCACGCCTTCGATCGCTTCCAGCTTCGGAATGAGCTTCGTCTTCACGATCTCGCCGAATTGCTCATCCGTCGCGCTTCCGATCGAGGAGACGGACGTGTACATGATCGGCTGGCTCGTCGTAGAGAAATATTGAACGTCCGGGTTCTTGACGCCTTCCGGCAGTTCCACGTCGCCGATCGCTTGCTTGACGAGCTCCTGCTTCTTCTTCATGTCGTCGCTATAGTTGAACTCGAGCTGAATCATCGACACGCTATTCGCGGATTGGGAAGTTACGTTCTTCACGCCCTCCACATTACGCAACACATTCTCGAGCGGCAACGTGATTTGGTTCATGACCTCGTTCGGGGCCGCCCCCGGGTACGTCGCCTGGACGAAGATGCCCGGGAACGCGATCTCCGGCTGCTGCTCCTGCTTGAACTGCGTAGCCGAGTAAACGCCTCCGACAGCCACCAACAAAACGAGCAGCACGATCGCCAATGGATTCCTTAAAGAAAAATTCGTGAAAAACTTCATTCGGATCTCTCCACTCCATTCGGAATTGCGGCCTCGCTTCTCGGCCGCTCTCTGCATCTGATCTTATACCAATTTCACCCAGCTCTTACACGGTCTCGGGCACGTTTTCCACCTAGACCTAAGTCTGAGTCCGTATAAGCCTTAGTTGATATCGGCATTCCTTACGGTACGAGGATTTGGTATATAATGTATAGAATTCGAATATCGCCGAAACGAGAAGGGTGAGGCATAGTGACTCAGGAAGAAGTTCTAACAGGCGGAAATGTTAATTACGTTGTCCGTAAGGAAAATACGGTTCGTCGCCCCGCTGGCTATTGGAGTCCGAGCGTTCATGAGCTGCTTAAACATCTAGAGAAGCAAGGCTTCGAGGGAGCGCCCCAATTTCTCGGAATCGATGACTCCGGCCGTGAAATATTGACGTTCATCCCAGGGGAAGTGCCGGGAAACGATTACCCTGAACTTGAACCTTACATGTGGTCGGATAAAACGCTTGCGGGTTTAGCGCGTCTTTTACGCCGTTTTCATGATGCGACGGAAGGATCTGCGCTTCTGACGAAGGGCAAATGGCAGCTTAGTTATGTGGATGATCGCGAGCACGAAGTGATCTGCCATAATGACGCTGCGTTGTACAATGTGGTCTTTCAAGAGGAGACTCCTGCTGCGCTTATTGATTTTGACATGGCGGGGCCCGGCCCGCGCATGTGGGACATTGCGTATTCTCTCTATACATCGGTTCCGCTCGCGAGCTTCTCTCCTGACCATACTTCGGGAAAAACGGTAGAGTACCGATCGAATTTACATGCTGCGGAGCGACGTCGGCGAACTCATTTGTTTTTTGAATCGTATGGAATTCCCGTCGCTAATGAACTGCGTCAGTGGATTATTCAACGGTTGACGACAATGTGCGATACGTTGAGAAACGGTGCTGCCGATGGAAATCCCGCTTTTCAAAAAATGGTGGATGAGGGCCACCTGGCTCATTATGAGAGCGAAATTCGATTTGTAACCGATCATTTCAACGATTGGATCTAAACGAAAGGCCATCCGTAAAAGGATGGCCCAAAACTATCTTTTGGAGGTTTCTTGTCTAGCTGACGGTCCTTGATTGCTTCGCAGAGCTGCCAGATGACGGACCGATGGGGAGGGCGAGTCTGTTCGATCCTTCATGTCAGGCCTTAATGGACGACCTTCAGATTGAAGTTCGAGTGACCGAAGGCGCCATATATTCTGGAAGACAGCAGCAGAAGGCCCTCCGTTGCCCGTGCCGACGAGATGTCGCCTAGATCGACAATATTTCTCCAGCCGAACCATTGCCGCAAGTACGCAGCGACCTCATTTTTGGCATCCGCATCATTGCCTCCGATGAACATATCATGCTGGCCCTCCGCTAGATGGAGCGGATTGACCATGAGAGCGGACGTTACGGTGTTTAGCGTTTTGACGACTTTCGTCTCCGGGAAGGCGTGCTGGATTTGCTCTCCGAGAGAGCCGTTGGGAGGGGAGGACAATCTCAGTTCTCCGTTCTCGAATGCAAGAGGCAGCGCAACGTCGATGAGAATCTTGCCGGCAAGCGCCTCCCGACCAACCGACTGCAGCACTTCAAGCGAGACGACTCCCGGCGTTGCGTTAATCACGAGCTCGCCATGTTCGGCTGCTTCCCGATACGTCCCAACGCTTGCAAGTTCGCTATTCCCGAGCGATTGCTTCCAATTCGTCAGCTTGGCCGGTTCCCTAGCGCCAAGTTTAACCTCATGACCCTTCTCGATCAGAACGCGTCCCAACGTTTGCCCCACATTGCCCGAACCGATGAATCCGATTTTCATGTCTCTTCTCCTCCTCGTTTGTATACATACAAGTCTGTATACTATTGGATTTCATTGACAGTATACATACCGATCTGTATACTGTCAACTATAGAGGTGAAATGAACATGAGCATGGCAAACGACCGGAAGTCTGCCGCCCGGGAGCAATTGTTGTTGACCGGAAGCCAGCTGTTTTTCGCTAATGGCTTCCATGCCATCGGTGTCGACCGCATCGCTGCCGAAGCTGGCGTTACCAAGATGACGCTATACAAACATTTTCCGTCCAAGGATCATTTGATCGTTGCCATTCTGGAGCGTTCTGGCGAGATGTATTGGGCATGGTTCGAGGAGACGGTCGAGGGGGAGGCCGAACCGAGGGGCCAGCTGATCGCGCTTTTTCAAGCGATCGCAAGCCAACATTCGAAGTCGCCGCAATCGAGCTTCTGTTTGTACCAAGCGGTCGCCGTGGAATATCCATTCCCCGACCATATGGTGAATCAGGCGGCAAGTCGCCACAAGCAATCCGTCGCGCGCCGGCTGGAAGACTTGTGCAGGCAAGCAGGCCTTCGGACTCCCGAAGCCCTGTCGCGGCAGCTCTTCGTGCTGATGGAAGGATTCTGCATGATCGCGCGGCTGATCGGCCCCGACGCTCCTCCGGCCGACATCGTGCAAGCCGCCATGACGCTGATCGATTCGCATGGCAAGTAAGACATTGAACTCATTGAAGGCTAGAAGGGACCCGTCCGATTTGGATCAGGTCCCTTTTTCCGTGGAGTCCAACAACGCCATCTTGTTTGCCAGCATCCGTGCCAGATGCTCTTGAGCTTGTTCCAGTTCCTCTTTTTTTCTTTCGATCTCCTGCATCTTTTGACTAAGAAGTTCAATTTTCTTTGAGAGGGGAAGATCGTTTACCTCGTTTGCCTGGGTCACTTCTTTGAGTTCCGCTAACGTAAAGCCTACGGCTTGAAGCTTTTTGATCATCAGAAGATGATCGACTGCTTCTTCGCCATAGTCCCGATAGTTGTTTTCTCCCCGTTGAACATGGCGGGCATCCAGAAGTTCTTCTTTCTCATAAAAGCGAATGGCAGATGGGGTTAACCCGGTCTTCTGTGCCAATACATGGATTTTCATTGAAATCTCCTCAAAATGGTCTTGACCTTCAAGTATGCTTTATAGTTTACACTCTATTCGTCGAGCGGCACACTGTCAAAGCATAAAGATCAAGACAAAAACTCGGAAAGAAGGAGAGCATGATGAGTACGATTCAAGCCATTGTTGTTGATCCCGCCGTAAGAGGACGTCTAAAGATCGATGCGGTAGAGGCTCCCCGTCCGGCCTCGTCGGAGGCATTGGTTCGCGTTCATGCGATCTCGCTTAATCTCGGCGAGGTGCGTACGACAACAAGAGCAAATGCAGGGTGGCGGCCAGGATGGGATCTATCCGGTGTGGTAGAACAGCCGGCTGCCGATGGGTCGGGGCGTCCGGCCGGGGCCAGAGTGTTCGGAATGGTTCATTCCGGTTCATGGGCGGAACTTGTCGCCGTTCCAACGAATTTCTTATCGGAAATTCCCGAGAAGGTCTCTTTCGCCCAGGCTGCGACGTTGCCTGTGGCAGGACTCACTGCTTTATTTGCATTGGAGAAAGGCGGATTCCTGCTTAATCGAAAGGTGCTGGTTACCGGAGCTTCCGGCGGCGTGGGCCATTTTGCCTGTCAGTTGGCCAAGCAAGCGGGCGCTATCGTTACTGCTCTTGTGCGACGGGAAGAGCGCGCGGCTTGTCTTCAAGGGACAGGGGTACACAGGGTAGTTGTGGGAGAAGAAGTTGCTGCAGCCCAACCATTCGGTCCCTATGACGTAATCGTCGACACGTTGGGCGGCAAATCGTTGAGCATCGTTTCGACATTTCTGGAAGACGGCGGCAGGTGCATTAACGTTGGAGCTGCAACAGAACCGGGGATGACTCTCCAGGCTAGACTTGAATCGGTACCGGATGGAGTGCTCGTTCTTGACGGAATGCCGCCGGGAGGGGTGTCAAAAGATCTTGGGCGATTAGCTCGGATGGTTGCCGAGGGATGCTTGCATCCGCAAATCGCTACGGAGGCATCATGGACAGAAATCGCGGAAGTTGCCCAGAGCCTCTTGAACCGAGGCATTGCCGGCAAAGCGGTGTTGTCCGTTTCCTGATGGAAGGGGGGGAGGAGCTGTTTCCGCCAGCTCCTTTCGCATTTTCGCCGATCCCTTAAGCTCCGCTTGCTCTTAATATACGGCGTTTTCTATAAGCATTTATTCGTAATCCATAACAGAGTCAACGGGTCTATCGGCTGCGATGTCGATAACCGCTTGATATAAATTCGGCGGATACTCGGCAATCCTGTGGCATAAATACAAATACCATTCATGGCCATAGGTGAGATAGATGCGGACGGGATAACCCGCTCTCTTCAGCTTGCTGCTCAAGTCGGGCCGAATCCCGTATAACATCTCGAATTCGACGCCCGGCTTCAGGGCCCATCCCCGAGCAATCGCTTCATCGACGATGCGCTCATCATGGGTGGCGATGGATACGCGATGCCCACGATCGAAAGCTTGCTCCAAGAGATGCAAGTAGCGTTGATTCAGAGCGTCCGAACGGGAGATCGCCAGCTGTTCCGGCTCTTGATAGGCTCCCTTCACAAGGCGCAATCTTCTAGAATCCGCCTGCAAGGCATTCAAATGCTGAGTCGTGCTGTGCAACTGCGCTTGCAAGGTGATGCCGATATTCGGATAGAGGGCTGCCGCACGCTCGTAGATCGCGAGAATCGCTTCGGTCTTGGCCGATTCCTCCATACTGATGAATAATTCGATCCCCGTCTGCCGGGTCTGTTCCGCCAGGGCCGCCAACTGCTTAAACGCGAAAGCGTCATCTATCGATAAACCGATGTGGGAAAGGTCGAACGACACACGAGCCGCTATCCCGAGTTCAATCAGAGCCTGAATGAGCTGCTCCATTTCCAGCGCCGCCGCTTCGCAAGATCGGATATCCTCCGTATTTTCCCCAATGTATTCCAAAGAAATCGCATACCCCTTATTAACCAGCATCCTTCCGGCTTCCAAGCCGGCTGCTCGATCGTCTCCCGTCACATACCTCGCCGCAGCGCGTTGCAGCAAATGGTAAAGGGAAGGCGTCCGCTCGACATAAGCCTTCAAGTCTGACCGCCGAGCAATGGATTTCATCGTTTCCGTCAATTGCTTCTCCAAATCGATTGTTGTCGCCATACAGCAGTCCTCCTCTTGTCTTCTCAGCTCAGTGTACTATCGAGACATAGAAGAGGATTGTATAAAATTGCTCTATTCTAGACGGATACCGCGTAAGTTTGGGGCGTCGCGCCTACTATCCTGGCAAAGGCTTTCGTAAAATGACTTTGATCGTAGTAACCGGCGTCGACGGCTATTTCGGCAATGGGCCGGCGTTTTCTCAGCTCTATCTTGGCGTGATTGATGCGCAGCAGATTCTGATAGGCATGGGGAGGCAAATGCGTGCTTTTCTTAAATGATCGGATCAGATGATAACGGGTTGCGCCGGTCTCCTGCTCCAATTGTTCGAGCGTGATCCGATCCTTGTAATGGGCATGAATGTATTCCTTAACCCGATTGACGTACTTCCGTTCCGACGCGCCATGCGGTTCATGCGCTTGGTCGGATTCATGCTTCATGATGAGCATGTGCACCAGTTCGATTAACGCCGTCTCAATCTCCAAGGAAGATTCATTACGCACAAGGGAGTCCATGGTTCGATTGAATCGTTTGCGGCAAGCTTCGTTCTTACCGTCCTCTAGCAAAAACGGAATTTGAAGCTTATTGAGACGAGGCAATTCCATTCGTTCCAACCATTCCGGCTTAATGAACAGCATTCGGTATTTCCAGTCGGCATTCTCGGCAGGCTGACAAGCATGGAGCATGTGCGGCGGAAAGTTGATCATTCTTCCCGACTCTACGCGCCATAACATCCCTTCGCACCACGCCTGCGTCTCGCCTTCATCTATTAATCCGAGAGAGTGTTCCTCGTGAAAATGTTTCTGATAAGCTAAGTCGCTCTTCGAGCATCGCTTCGCTTCCAAGAAGGGCAATGCCTCGTCTCGATAAAATGCGACGTCGGCCATAGTAAAGGTAACCCTCCAATCGTGAATGAACGTTGTACCTTTGCGGCTTGCCCCATAAACTTGTCCTTCCGGTACATGATGCAGATATCCTGACTAGGCGTAGGATGAAGCAGTCCGGACCAACCGGAAGGCTTCAACAACACGATCCGCTGGAATGCCGGTCACATGATCTATTGGATGGATAAATACGCCACCCTCTCTTTCGGGTCCAAGTCTGCCGTTCCTTCGCATTATGAGGCGTTGTTCAACTCGGGAACGAAGCCCTCGGATTGGACGATCGTTCCGCCATCCAAGGATGAGCTGATCCAACTGTCGGGAGCTCAGCTTTCCACTCTCTCCGAGCTTGCCCCCGACTGGCTAGACAGGACGCTGCAATCGCCGTATGCTATGGGTCCGTTTCAATTCGCGACCGCCGGCGAATTGTTTAACTTCGCTCTGATGCACGAAGCCATTCATCTTGGGGTCATATCGAGCCAGATGAAATTACTTCGCTAATACTTCGAAACCGGGAGAACTCCCTGCCAAGTTTAACACAATCCCTGCTTGGTAATTAAGAGGGGGAATCGAACAAGGCCGTACCCAGGCAAGGGGGACGGCCTTGTTTGCATGTTATCTTTCATTTAGCCAGCGAGAATGGTTAACCCTTTTTAATCCTTGTTTAGCAAAGGACGCTCTTGCAGATAGAGAGCTAAGTCCGGACTATTCCCTTCCGCGATCTCCTTCGCGATAAGCTTAGACAGCAACTGGCTGTAGACGGTCCCATTATCCCCGAAGGCAAATAGGAAATAGCAATGGGGATATTCCTCGTATCGGCCGACGAGAGGAAGCCCATCCACCGTACCGCCATAGAAGGCGGCTGAATAGTATTCGGCCTTTACGTGTATATCGGGGAATAAATGATTAAATTCCTCGATGAGTTTGTCCTTCTTGTGCACTAGCTTGCTATCCCTGTCATGGGGGTAATTCGTATTGTCATCAAGTCCGCCAATGATCACCCTGTTGTCTCTCGTCGTACGCAGGAATAAATAGGGGCGCGCGGTTTCCCAGAGGAGCGTCCGGTTATGCCATGCGGATAGATCCTCGACGGGGTTGGTCGTTACGGTATAGGTACTGACAAAGGACGCTTGTTTTTCCTTTCGGATCTCCATCCCTTCATACCCTGCCGCAAAAATAACGTAACGCGCTCGTATCGAACGGCCTTTCTTCGTGGACACGATCATCCTGCCTTCTTCGTGGCGGTGCCCATTCATCTCTGTATTTTCAAAGATGCGAATGCCTTTTTTGGCCGCGTTATCGAATAGGGCATGGGTCAATCGAAAGGGATTGACTTCCGCATCGTTGCAGGAGTATATCGCCGCCTCTCTGCTAAAAGGATACTTGGCTTCGATCTCCTCTTTGTCCCAAAAGGCAAGCTCGCACTGGTGCCTTTTTAGCCATTCATATTCTATTCTCAGCTTCTCCACGTCTTCCGCGCAGCTGGCGGAATACAAGGTGTCTCTTCTGTTGAACTCGCAATCGATGGAGACGCGGGTTGAAGCGACTTCAATCTCATCAATGGCTTCCTTAAGCAATTGCAGATGTCTTGTGATATAAGCTTCGCCGAAGGTGTGGACGAGATTGGTAAACATTTTCTCGCCGGAATATTGAAGGAGGGCTGTATTCGTGCTTGTACTGCCGCTTCCTATTCTTGCTTTCTCGATGACCATTACGTTCAATCGGGCATCGGCCAGGTAATAGGCGCATTGAGCTCCGGAGCTGCCTCCTCCAACGATGAGTACATCGCAGCTTAGGTCTTCATCCAGGGCCGGGTAAGCCGGAGCATCGGGAAACGTCGCGGGCCAGTAATAGGTTCCGGATTGTAAATTCATTGAAGATCCCCCAATGGCAAAAGAATAAGGGTATTCTTCCCGATTCCATTTTTTGTATTCTTTTATCGAGCTGCTTCCGAGGCCGGTCAGCGCCAAGAAGCGGCCGAACCAATAAAAGTAATTTCCTAAGAATTCTCTAAGCCGTGTTCGCTTACAATTCGTTCGCTCTGGTTGGGGTGACCCTTCCCCTCCGTAATCAAGCTGCGCAGGCTGCCGTTGATATAGGTGCCCCAGGAGTCCGAGCAGACGTCGTAGCATTCGTACGAGGGGACAAGGCCTACATGCGTAAAGCGAACCTCCGTTTGCTCGCCCTTCTTGGCGATTTCAAAGACAATGTCGGTATCCTTCCACTCGCTCTTGTCGTTTACGAAGTTGAAGTAGTTGTCCGTCACGTGCCAGACAACCTTCTCCCCCGGAACGAGCTCGGTGATTTGGATGGTGCAGCGATGAATGTCTTGGTAGCTATGCTTAAATTCGCCAAGCTGGTCGGTTCTGCCTACGAGATCTTCCGACCACCACCCGCGGGCATTATTGATGGCGGCGAAGACTTCTTCGGGACTTTGGTCTACGGTAAAAGAAGTGCTGTAGTTCGAACTCATTCAGGCAACACCTTCCCAATTTTTGTTAACTCCACTTGAGAGTATAGGCGATTTACTTTCAATATGCAAGTACAAGAATTGCAAAATGCAAGTACAGGTTGTGTAATCATACTCATGAAAAAGCGATATTACCTCAAAAACAACCGCATCGCATTTCCTGCGTTAGGCCCGGGCACTCCAGCGAGTGTCCTTGTTTTATTTGGCAAACTAAATTATGGTAAAACGTGAGGCTTTCAAAGAGAGAAGGAGTGGTAGAATGCAAAGAATCGCAATCGATATGGACGAGGTTATAGCGGATTTTGCCCCGAAGCATCTACGACTGTTTAATCGTGACTACAAGGAGAATCTCACTGCGAAAGACTTGATGGGAACGCGTCTTAGGGAATTGCGTCCCCAGCTCGAGAAAGAGATCGTCGCTTATTTAGAGGACCCCGCATTCTTCCGCGATTTAGAAGTCATGAAGGACAGTCAAAGGGTCATTCGGGAATTGAGCGAACAATATGAAATTTTCATTACCACGGCGGCGATGGAGTTCCCGACGTCTTTTAATGCGAAATACGAGTGGCTAAAGCAGCATTTCCCCTTTTTGAACGAGATGAATTTTGTTTTTTGCGGAGATAAGAGCATTATCCATGCGGATTATTTGATCGATGATAATGCACGGCATTTCCAACGCTTCAAAGGCCAAGGGATTTTGTTTACGGCGCCGCACAATATAAACGAAACAGGATACCATAGAGTCAACAATTGGTTAGAAATACGGGAGCATTTCCTAAGAGCTTCCGAGGAATAGCAACTTCTTCTGGCACGAAACGTTGCGCAGCCTTTTTTAGCCCCGCCTATACTAAAACTTGAAAGGAGGGATCGAGATGGAATGGCTTGAGAGAATGAATCGGGCGATCGATTATATTGAGACGAATTTGACCGAGGAGATCGAGCTGGAGGAAGCGGCCCGCATGGCTTGCTGTTCGTCCTATTCGTTCCAACGCATGTTCTCGTTCATTACGGACGTGACTTTAGCAGAGTACATCAGGCGGAGAAGGCTGACGCTGGCTGCGCTAGAGCTGCAGAATGGCGGTTCCGAGAAGGTTATCGATGTCGCGCTAAAGTACGGTTACGGGTCGCCGGTTTCGTTTGCAAGGGCCTTCCATGCGTTGCATGGGATCACGCCAGCCATGGCTCGTCAAGAGGGCGCCGCTCTCAAAGCCTATCCTCGTCTGTCCTTTCTTATCACGATCAAAGGGGCAGAGGCGATGAATTACCGCATCGAAACAAAAGAAAGCTTCGAAGTGTTCGGCATTGAAGGGGTATTCCGGGTCGACGGGAGCGGGGAGGCGCCGCAGACTCCGGCGAAGCTGTGGGAGCAGAGCCTTGCGAACGGCGAAGTGAAACGGCTTGAAGGGCATGCGGGTCATTTGCCATCGTTCGTCAGCCGGGATTTGCATTCCGTACATGCAGTATGCAGTTACCGCAACACAGGACCGGACACGTTCCCTTATATGCTGTTCGCCTTCAAAGAAGAAGACACTAATACGGACGGATATGCGACGATGACTATTCCGGCTCATACGTGGGCGATCTTCCCGTCCGAGCCGCATCCCTGGGATCGGTTCGACGAGACGATTGAGAAGCTGTACAAACGCTTTTACACCGAATGGCTGCCGACGGCCGGGTATGAGCAAGTGGAAGGTGTAGAATTCGAAATGTACGGCACGAAATCCGGCCTCAATTATATCGAACTCTGGTTCGCGGTTCGTAAACCTTGATCGTTCACGAGGAACGATCGGGGGATACTAGTAAAGCCATCCTGTAAGGGATGGCTTTACTGTTTTTTCTATTAAGCGGACTTCTTAACAATAGGAATCCAGACTTCCATCTCATACATGCCGTTGCCGCGATCGTAAGTCATCTCAAACTCGGGACCGTTCGCGAATTCGTAATTGGAGCTTGGAAACCACTCTCCCCAAATACGTCTCCACAATTCATGGATACCGCTCTGTCCGTCAGGATAGATGCCGGTTGAGAAGATCGCGTAGGTCTGAGGAGGGATTTGAAGTTTCTCAAAGCCTTCCGGCAAACCGCCTTGGGGCAGAAAGTAACCAATCATGTAGGCAAACTTATCGCCTTGATGGTTGTACAACACGGAATGAAGTTGGCCGTTCTCGCCCAAACCCGCGGCGGCGCGAATTCGGTCTACGGTCCCATCGGATACCGCCTTGGTCCAAAATGCCGGTATTTCAACAAAAGGTTGTTCCAATGGAACTCCCGCATCATTGATTACAGACGAAACGCCAAACATCTCGAAAGCTTGTTTTTCCTCGATTCTATAGTTCATTTCCGCATCTCCCCTTATCGAAATATGAAAGGTTAACCGAGGATAGGCTTTGAGTGAGACGCCTTTGTCGCGCGCTGACATGGGCATCACACCGTGCATTTTTTTGAACGCTCTGGAAAATGCCTCAGGCGATTCGTAACCGTACTTCAAAGCGATGTCGATGACTCTTGTCCCTTTTTGTTGTAGTTCGAATGCGGCTAGGGACAAACGTCTGCGCCTAATGTATTCTCCAAGCGGCACATTGGTTATGAACGAGAACATCCGCTGAAAATGGTACGTTGAACAGCAAGCAATTCTAGCTACTTGGTCGTAATCAATAGCGTCAGACAAGTGTGTTTCGACATATTCCATTGCGCTATTCATGCGGTCCAGCCAATCCATTCAGGCTCCTCCTTTCACTTTCGATTATAGGGGAAGGCGGTAATTCGAACCTTGCAATCCTTGCACAGAAATATCATGTTCGATGATACTATAAGATTAGAACTTTGCACATAAAAAGAGCCTGACGCTTGCAGTTGCTATGTACGATTTTTACTACATGCATTTCTTTTTTTACCTGTTGCCGCTTCCTTGGAGGAAGACAAGAAGATAACCAGAATTAACGAGTAGCCACTCTTTAACGATAGGGATTATCATAGAGACAAGGCATTCCATAGGCAGCGGAGGATCGTCCCTTGTTCCGAAAATTTCAATTCATCAGCATCAAGAACAAAATGGTTGTCCTATTCGTCTTATCCATCCTAATTCCCATCCTTATCATGTTCATTAATTCCTATATCTCCTCCCGGCAGATGCTGGAGAGCAAATACACCGATCTGTTGGAGGATATCACCCGGCAATCGAACATCCGAATCGAGGAGTTCCTCGACGATACGGAGCAGATCTCCCTCATCTCCAGCTATGGGATCAACAGCTATGTTTCCGCCGTCTCCCAGGAGAATTACCCGGTACAGAATTACTTGAGGAACGCCTCGCAGAGCAACGAGAACCAGGCGACGCAGCTGCTGATGAACTACATAACGATGAAGGAACGGGCGTTCTCGGTCTATATTTACAATTTGAACGGCGGACAGGATCTGCTGATCAGCACGAACAAGCCGGTCGATTACACCTATCATCCCCGGAATGAGAAGTGGTTCCGCGATTTCCTGGCTTCCGAGGACATTACCCGGGATCTGCCCACCCGTATCGATCTGCAGACGAAGCAGGACAACAATTGGGCGATTTATCACCTGAGGAAAATTTTCGATCTCGAGAATGGCAAGCTGCTAGGCGTTATGGTAATCAGCATCGATATCGACTTCATTAATAAGGTGAACAAGCGGCTTCAAGAGAACAGCCGTTCCGCTTTCACGATCGTAGACGAGAACGACCGGGTCATCTTCAATAGCGACTATTCGAGAATCGACCATCCGTTCGGCGAGGTATTCCCTCTAAAGGCGAAGATCGATAAGGATACGGCTAGGGAAGTCGTAAAGTCCGGCGGCAAAAGCTATATTCTCATTCACTCGGCTTTCGAAGCTCATCCTTGGATGACTTACATCTACATGCCCGTGGAAGAGCTGGCCGTGGAGGGCAACATCCTTCTGCGCAATCTATGGATGATCGTTACCGCGCTTGTGCTGTTCGCGATTATCAGCTCATTCTACTTGTCCAACCTGATCACTAGGCCGATCAAGCGGTTGATGAAGAATATGACGCTAGTCGAGCAAGGAAAATTCGATAACCTGCCCGCCGTCCGGTCCAATGACGAGATCGGATTGCTCGCCAAGCGCTTCGAGCAGATGTCGTCCGAGCTGAAGCAGCTTGTGGAACGGATCTATCACGAGCAGGAAGAGAAAGCGGAGGCGGAGATCCGGGCGCTTCAAGCGCAGATCAACCCTCACTTTCTCTATAACACGTTGAATTCGGTGAAGTGGATCGCTTCGATGCAGAGGGCGGACAAGATCGTAGAGATGACGGAGGCGCTCATCTCCATCCTGAGGTATTCCTCGAAGGTCGAGAACCGAATGGTACCGATTCGCGAAGAGTTGGACAACATTGCGCACTATTTAACGATTCAGAAGGTTCGGTACTTCAATCGAATCTCGGTCAGCTATGAAGTGGATGAGCGGCTTCTGGATGACGAAATTCTGAAACTGAGCATCCAGCCGATCGTCGAGAACGCGATCTTCCACGGAATCGCCGATCAGGAGGACGGTACCATGACGATATCGGTAACAGCCAGCGGAGAAGAGAGCATCGCGATTCAGGTGCGGGATAACGGAGCGGGGATGGATGAAGCCGCGGTATCGGCCTTAAGGGCAAGATTGAAGGAGTCGGACGGAATTCCGGGAAGCATCGGCGTCTTCAACGTGCACAGCCGCATACGCAGGGTGTTCGGCGAGAATTACGGAATTACTTTCGACAGCAGGAGGGGGAAGGGAACGACGTTCACGATCACGATTCCCAGAACCCGGAGAGGGGAGAACGGGCATGAATAAGGCGCTTATCGTCGATGACGAGCTGCTTATGCGAATCGGATTGAAATCGATGATCGACTGGGAGGAGCAGGGCTTCCGGATCGTCGGGGAAGCGGCGAACGGCAAGGAAGCGCTGGAGCTCGCGGAGATCCACAAGCCGGAACTCATCGTCACGGATATCAAGATGCCCGTCATGGACGGACTTGAGCTTATTAGAGAGAATTCTCGCAGGCAATCGGGCTGCCAATATATCATTCTCAGTTGCTTGGACGAATTCCAATATGCGCAAGAAGCGGTCAGGCTTGGGGCCGCGGACTACTTGATCAAGAGCGACATCAAGCCGCAGCAGCTCAAAGACGCGCTAGGAACGATCAAGAAGCGCATCGTCATGGATTCCATTCAAGAAGAGGCGGCCGCTCTCAAGGAACAGGTGAAGGAAGGGATCGGCTACCTGAAGGAGACCCTGTTCAAGGAATTGATCAGCGGGTTCCGCGATGAGCGGGAGATTCTGGAGAAGACCGAAGCGCTCGGCATCGCTCTGATTCAAGGCCCGATGATCCTGGCGAAGCTAAGAGTGGATCGCTTCGAACGAATTCGCAGGAAGTACGTGGAGCAGGACGAGAAGCTGCTGAGATACTCCGTCGTTAATATCATGGAAGAGGTCGTTTCGCGCAGAAGAAGACGCGAAGTCATCGTGGAGAATTCTTCGGAATATCTGCTTATCCTCAACACGGAGGGGGAGGCGATCCATGAGGAGGAGATCGCCTCTTACAATCGGCTGTTCGCCAAGATCCAAGCTTCGCTAAAGGACTTCCTTAACATTACCGTAGCGATAGGAGTCAGCTCGGTCGCTTCCGGCTTCAGGGGTCTAAAGAAAGCGTATTGGGAAGCCGACGCGGCGATAAAGAGCTTATTCTTCGAAGACCGCAGCCGAATGGCTTATTACGATAGCATTCCCCTAAAGACTCGAGACTCGGACGTTTACCCGATCGAGCCGGAGGACGAACGGAAATTCCGGCTGGAGGTGGAGACGTCCAGGGAGGGGGCTGCCCGCTTCATGCTTATGATGAGAGCGAAGCTTCGTCAGGAGGGGTATTCGGAACAAGCGGCCCGCAAGGCTTATATCTCCATCTTGTCGTTGATCTCCTCCTGCTTCCCCAGCCTGCCGGCCTCGGGCGGCGATGGCCGCACCATCTACGAGAAGCTCCTTCTAGAGGAGACCTTGGACGGAATGCACGGTCTGGCCCTTGACTACTTGGATGAATGCGAGGCGCACAACCGGAGCCGATCCGATCGGCCTCAGAGTTATGCGGAGCAGGCGAGCGCCATCCTCCTGTCGCAGTATGCGGATGATATCTCGCTGCAGTCCGTCGCGGATCAGATCAATGTGAATTCGTCCTATTTAAGCCGTGTTTTCAAACAAGAAACCGGAGAGAATTTCGTGAATTGCCTAACCCGGATAAGGATCGAGAAGGCTCAATCGCTTCTGAAGGACAAGGGCATTCGAATCTACGAGGTTGCGAGTCAGGTCGGATACCCGAACACGCCGTATTTCAGCAAGCTGTTCAAGAAGATGACGGGGCTTAGTCCGGAAGAATATCGGGGTTAGCGCCGAATGAAGCGCGAAAGTAAAAAATAGAATAGCTAATGTCAAAAAAGCGCATAGGGAGCTATGCGCTTTTTGTTATCCGCCGCGAGGAAGTAAAGAAAGGAAATACGACGGTAAAGAACCTTGATTTAGCTCCTGCCGGGCATCGACTAAGATGAAGCATGTACCACGGTTCTTTAATCATCTATCGATCTAGGGGGTTCTTTCGGTGAAGAAAAGTTTATCCGTAGCACTGACTCTTGGACTTGCCGCATCCGCTCTGGCGGCCTGCGGAAGCAACAACAATTCCGGCTCGTCCGCGAGCCCGTCGGCAGCGCCATCCGCCTCGCCTTCCTCTTCCGCGAGCCAAGCGGCAAGCGGGGATAAGGTCACGTTGACGTACGCGATCTGGGATTCCAATCAGGAGAAGGGGCTGCGCACGATCGCGGACGAGTTCGAAGCCGCGAATCCGAACATCAAGGTCAACATCGAGGTAACGGGCTGGACCGATTACTGGACGATGCTTGAAGCGGGAGCGACAGGAGGCTCGCTGCCGGACGTCTTCTGGATGCACTCCAACGAGATCTATCGCTACGCATCCAACGGAATGCTGCTCGACCTGAACGACAGAATCGCAAGCAGCCAGTCGGTCAAGCTGGAGAATTTCCCGGAAGGCTTGAATCAAATCTACAACTTCCAAGGCAAGCAGTTCGCGGTTCCGAAGGACTTCGACACGATCGGCCTATGGTACAACAAGACGATGTTCGACGCGGCGGGCGTGAAGTATCCGGACGAGTCCTGGACTTGGGACGACCTGTACAGCGCGGCGAAGGCGCTGACGAAGGACGGCGTCTACGGGTTCCTAGCGCCGATGCACAATCAAGAAGGCTATTATAACTTCGTTTATCAGAACGGCGGCACGATCATTACGGACGACAAGAAGTCCGGCTATGATGATCCGAAGACGATCGAGGCGCTGAAGTTCTACATCAACTTCGTCAAAGAAGGACTTTCTCCTGCCGTGTTCGACGACGCTGCACGCGCCGAGCTGATCAAGAACGGCAAGGTGGCGATGGGTTACTTCGGCTCGTGGAACCTGTCCGGCTTCACCGAGAACGAATACATGGCGAAGAACTTCGACGTCGCCGTTCTTCCTAAGAAGGAGAAGCAGGCTTCGATCTATAACGGATTGGGCAACGCGATCGCCTACAACACCAAGCATCCGGATGAAGCCTGGAAGTTCGTCGAGTATCTCAGCTCCAAGCAAGGCCAGGAACGCCAAGCCGAGCTCGGCGTCGCCATCTCCGCCTACAAGGGCGCGGCGGATCTGTGGGTATCCTCGAACAAGACGTTTAACATCAAGGCGTTCGTCGACATGGTCGACTACGGCGTCATCCGTCCATACTCGAACACGACGGCCGTATGGGAAGACAAGGCTTATGAAGCTCTCGGACCGGCCTTCACGGGCAAGGTTACGGTGGAAGAAGCAGCCAAGAACGCGGCTAAGGTCATGAACGAGAGCCTGGCCCAGGAGAAGTAAGACAAGCTCTATCCAACCGGCGATATGAAGCCACACCTCATTGCGGCAACCTTCCGGTTGCCGCAATTTGATAGGAGAGGGAGAACATGAACAAAGAGAGATCCAGAAAAATCTCCAAGCAAACATGGGGCGAGTGGTCCTGGGGCTGGTTCTTGATCGCTCCGACGATTATTGGACTTGTCGTGCTGAACATCATTCCTATAATTCAAACCGCTTACTTAAGCCTCTTCAAGAGCGGGGATTTCGGCCGCGGCAACATCTATGTCGGCTTGGAGAACTACCGCAAGATGTTCTCGGATGCGCAAGTCTGGCATGCGGTCGGCAACACGCTGCTCTACGCTTTGCTTGTCGTTCCGCTTAGCATCGCCATCTCGCTTGTTGTCGCCGTGTTCCTGAACGGGAACATTCGAGGCAAGACGATTTACCGGACCATCTACTTCATCCCGATGGTCGCGGCTCCGGCTGCGGTCACGATGGTGTGGAGATGGCTTTATAATGAGCATTTCGGTTTGATCAACTATGTTCTGTCGCGAATCGGCATCGATGCCGTCGATTGGGTCGGCAGTCCGAAGCTTTCCCTGATCTCGATCGCGATCATCGGAATCTGGAGCGTCATCGGCTACAACATGGTCTTGCTTCTCGCGGGCTTGCAGGAGATTCCCAAGGACTTCTATGAAGCGTCCGACATCGACGGTGCCAGCCGAATCCGGCAATTCTTCGTCATCACGCTCCCGCTGCTGTCGCCGACGCTATTCTTCGTTGTCGTAACTTCGATCATTCAGGCCATGCAGGTGTTCGACGTCATCTACATGATGATTGACGTGATGAGCCCGGCCTATGAACATACCGTCTCGCTCGTGTACCTCTTCTACAACAATTCCTTCAAGTATTCGAACAAAGGGTACGGATCCGCGATCGTCATGCTGCTGCTCGCCATTATCATGGTCATTACGTTCATCCAGATGAGAGCGCAGAAAAAATGGGTCAACTACATGTAAGGAGGCCGATTCCTATGGTCAGAACAAAACGAATGTCCCGTTACGTTGTTCATCTTCTGCTCTTCATTGGCGCCGGGCTCATGATTCTTCCTTTCTTCTGGATGCTGCTCACCTCGCTCAAGTCGGTCACGGAATCGACCTCCATGAATCCGTTCGTCTTCTTCCCTTCCGTGTGGAAGTGGGAGAATTATTCCGAGGTGCTGCGACAGAATAATTTTCCGAGGCTCTATTGGAATACGTTCGCCATGGTTGCTCTGCGGGTGATCTGCTCCATCGTGTTCAGCGCGATGGCCGCTTATGCGTTCGCTCGGCTGAGGTTCCCCGGACGCAACTTCTTCTTCGGGCTTGTCCTCTTCCAGATGATGGTTCCGACGCAGATCTTCATCATTCCGCAATACCTGATGGTCGACTCGCTCGGCATGCGCAATACGATCTTCGCGCTGCTGTTCCCCGGCCTCGTGAGCGCGTTCGGCACCTTCCTGCTCCGCCAGTTCTTCATGGGACTGCCGAAGGAGCTGGAAGAGGCGGCGAAGCTGGACGGCTGCAACATCGGACAGACGTTCGTCCGGATCATGCTTCCTCTCGTCCGTTCGGGAATGGTCGCGCTTGGCATTTTCACCGCGTTGTTCGCCTTTAAGGACCTCATGTGGCCGATGATCGTCAACACGAATTCGAAAGCGGCGACTCTGTCGTCCGCGCTGGCGAAGATCCAAGGAGCGTACTCGGTCGATTATCCCGAACTGATGGCGGCATCCGTGCTTGCGATTCTTCCGATGCTGATCCTGTACATGATCTTCCAGAAGCAATTCATCCAAGGGGTCGCGACATCCGGCGGCAAGCTGTAGGCAAGTCGACGTTCCCGGCTTAACAGGAGGCAAAAGATGACTATTCTATTCAAAGAAGATTGCAAGGAATTCCACCTCTATAACGACAGCGTCAGTTATGTCATTCAGATTCTGCGGAACGGACAGCTTGGCAATCTCTATTGCGGCAAGAAGCTGAAGGACCGGGAATCGTTCGGGCATCTCTATCAGGGAGAGCTGAGATCGCTTGCCGCCTATGTGTTCGAGAACGACTACGAGCTGTCCCTTCAGCATACGAGGCAGGAATATCCCTCCTATGGAACGACGGATTTCCGATATCCGGCCTTCGAGGTCAAGCAAGAGAACGGCAGCCGGATTACCCAATTCGAGTACCGTTCCCATGAGATCTTCTCCGGCAAAAGAAAGCTGGAGGGGCTGCCGGCGACTTACGCGGAGGAACCGGAGGAAGCGGAGACGCTCGAGATTACTCTATATGACGCCTTGATCGATGCGGAGCTCATCCTGAGCTATACGATCTTCCGGGACGGACCGATTCTCGCGCGGCATGCGAGATTCGTCAACCGCGGCAGCCAGAAGCTCGTCCTGACGAGGGCGCTTAGCCTATGCGTCGATCTCCCGGACGACGACTTCGAGATGGTGAATCTGGCCGGAGCCTGGAGCCGGGAACGGCATGTCGTCACCCGCAGCCTGAAGCAAGGGGTGCAAGGGATCTACAGCCTTCGGGGAGCGAGCAGCGCGGAGCACAATCCGTTCCTGGCGCTGAAGCGCCCTCATGCGGACGAGAATTCGGGCGAAGTATACGGCTTCAGCTTCGTCTATAGCGGCAACTTCCTTGCCCAGGCGGAAGCGGATACCCATCGTTCGACGCGGGTGCTGATGGGGATCCATCCCGACGGGTTCGAATGGCCGCTTGCTTCGGGAGAGGAATTCCAGACCCCCGAAGCGGTCATGGTCTACTCGGATTCCGGTCTGAACGGAATGAGCCAGACCTTCCATCGCTTGTACCGAACCAGACTGGCGAGAGGCCGTTGGAGAGACCGGGTGCGTCCCATTCTGATCAACAATTGGGAAGCGACCTCCTTCGACTTCGACGAGGCGAAGATTCTCGGCATTGCCCGTACGGCGAAGGAGCTTGGGATCGAGCTGTTCGTTCTCGATGACGGATGGTTCGGAGAACGCAATAACGATCGGGCGGGCCTTGGCGACTGGACCGTGAATCGGGCCAAGCTGCCGGATGGCCTTCAAGGACTGGCCGCCAAGATCGAAGCGATGGGAATGAGCTTCGGTCTCTGGTTCGAGCCGGAGATGGCGAACAAGGACAGCGACTTGTTCCGGGCGCATCCGGATTGGATCATTCAGACGCCGGGCCGCGCCGCTTCTCCTTCCCGCAATCAGCACGTTCTCGATTTCTCGCGCCGCGAAGTCGTGGACGAGATCCATCGGCAGATGTCCGGCGTACTGAGAGAAGCGTCGATCAGCTATGTGAAGTGGGACATGAACCGTTATATCACCGAATGCTATTCGGCAGCTATGCATGCGGCCGATCAAGGGACGGTCTTCCACAAATACATTCTTGGGGTGTATGATTTATACGAACGCTTAACGACGGAATTCCCGGACATCCTGTTTGAATCCTGCTCGAGCGGAGGAGCGCGCTTCGACCCGGGCATCCTCTATTACGCTCCTCAGACGTGGACGAGCGACGACACGGATGCCATCGAGCGGTTAAAGATTCAGTACGGCACTTCCTTCGTCTATCCATTGAGCAGCATGGGAGCCCACGTATCCGAGGTGCCCAATCAGCAATTGGGCCGGATAACCCCTCTTGAGACAAGGGCGAATGTGGCCTCCTTCGGAGCCTTCGGATACGAGCTGGACCTGAATCACCTCTCCGAAGAGGAGAGAGAAGTCGTCCGGAAGCAGATCGAGTTCGTCAAGCGGCACCGGATGCTCATTCAGCAAGGCACCTTCTACCGGATAAGGAGTCCGTTCGAGCACAATGAGACCGGCTGGATGGTCGTCTCCGAGGACCGAAGCGAGGCGCTCGTCGGCTATTATCAAGTGCTTAACGGCGTCAACGAAGGCTGGAAGAGACTGAAGCTGACCGGTCTCGCCGAAGAGTATCGTTATCGGATCAACGATAATTCCGAGCGAGTGCATTACGGCGACGAATTAATGAATGCGGGAATCGTCATTCGTAAGGAAGAACTGTGCGGCGGCGGGGGCGATTTCTCTTCTGCCCTCTATTATTTGAAGAAGCAGTAACGGGGATAGGAAGAGAAGAATGGCCAAAGGGGACTTCGCATCATGAACGCTAGAAGCTGGGGACGACTCGCAAGCATGGCCGCGATAACGATTGGTTTGGCTGGTTGCAGCAATACGGGCGGGAATATCGATACTTCGATGCTCGGAGCCGACCATGACGGATCGTCGGGCGAACAGGTCACTCTGCGCTATTCGAGCTACCTGCTGGATACGGCACAAGCCGGTAAAGTCTACTACGACGCGATCAAACAATTCGAAGAGCAGAATCCGAACATCAAGATCGAAGCCGACTTTATCCAGAACAACAATTACACGGCCGGCATCAAGATCCGCTTGCTCGGCGGCGAGCAGATAGACGTGTTCGATACCTGGTCCCCCAGCTTGTTCGAGGAATTCAGGGCGCTCCGCGGCGACTTGTATTTGGACCTTACGGGCTCCGCGTTCCTGGATGATTTCTTCCCCAACTCCTTGAAGCCCGTTACGATAGACGGCAAAGTCTACGGAGCCCCCGAAGTCATGCACAGCGACGGGCTGCTCTATAACAAGACCTTGTTCGATAGGCTGGGCCTTGAGATTCCGCGGACCTGGGACGAGTTCCTGCTTGTCTGCCAGAAGCTCAAGCAAGAGGGAATCATTCCGGTCGCCACGGACTCGGAATGGTCGACCGCCCAGTTCTTCTGGGGCTCCATCATGTCCAATAACGGCGCGGACGAGGAATGGACCCGGAAGCTGGAGAGCGGAGAGATTCCCGCCTCGGATCCGGTCTTCGTGAACGCTATCAAGATGCATAAGGACATCATCGACCGAGGCTACGTTCCCTCGGATTGGCAAAGCTTGAAGCACGAGCAGTCCAAGGATCTGATCGGCCAAGGGCAAGCGGCGATGATCATGACGGGAACCTGGGACATCCCGAGCATCCGGGATCGCAACCCCGGCAACGATATCCGCTTCATGATGGTTCCGGGACAGGAGAAGACCGTCCCCAATATAAACGTAGGCACCTATCGGGTCATCAACTCCAAGACGAAGCATCCCGAGGAAGCGAAGAAGTTCGTCGCCTTCATGACCGGAAGAGCCACCCAGGAGAAGCTGGCGGCGGGGGCTTCGGCCGTTCCCTCCGTTGCATCGGCGAAGATAGACAACCCGGTCGCGGCGCAGATTGCGGAGGCGGTTACCCGCGATGACGCCACCCTCTACTGGCCTCATACGGTTTCCACGGAGACGCTTCAGACGCAGATTCAAGAAGCCGTGAATCGATACTTGGCCGGACAAAGCCTCGAGGCGACGGTGCAGGAGATCCAACGAATCATCGACAGCGCAGCCAGCAAGCGTCTGGCTGCGTCGGACAGGCAAGCAAGCCGCTGAGCAGGTTGCTTGCCTGTCCCATATCCCATAGCAGCAAAGACCTTCTTTAAGCTTCCGCTTAGAGAAGGTCTTTGCTTCGTTGTAGATCCCGATCAAGTGTAGTACGGCCAGCCGGCGGAATCCCAATACAGATCGCTGATTAGCAGCTTAGGATTCCCGTTGTCGGCTACGCTGTAAGCATGCCTCACGATAAGGCCGGTGTTGGGAACATCCTGCCCGCCGGGTCCATTTTCGCCTTTCCCATTCCTCGGGTTCCTATTCTGTTATTTTCTGCTAATATTTAAATTGCATAGTGGAAAAAAAGGCGAGGCAGGTGCAAGCATGAAGAAGGAGACTCGAGTCTACAAGGTCACCGATCAGCTCTCGTTAGAGGCGGATGTCTATTATCGAGGAAGCCGTTCCCCGGTTCTTCTCTATATTCACAGCGGGGCGCTGATCTTCGGATCGCGAAGGTGGTTTCCCGCGGAACAGATCGAATATTACTTCCGGGCCGGGTTCAGCATCGTGAATATCGATTACCGGCTGGCGCCGGAAACAGGCTTCGAACACGTCGTAGAGGACGTCAGAGACGCATTGGAATGGGTGCGAACGGCAGCAATCGAGCGGTACGACTTCGATACGGGCCGTATTGCGGTCATGGGCAGCTCCGCAGGCGGCTATCTTAGCTTGCTATTAGGAACGATGGATTGGAAGCCGAGGGCGATCGTTTCTTTCTACGGCTACGGAGACATTCTGGGAGAGTGGTACGCGGCGCCGAGCGAGCATTACCGGAAGAGAAACATCGTGAGCAAGGAAGAGGCTTATCGCAGCGTCGGGGATAGAGAGTTGACGGACGGCCAAATGGGACGGCTCCCCTTCTATATCTACTGTCGGCAGCATGGCGTCTGGGTGAGGGAAGTAACCGGCTGCGAGCCAGTCGTCGATCGGCAGCGGCTGCTGCCTTACAACCCTATCGACCAAGTTACCTCGGCTTTCCCGCCAACGTTGTTCCTGCACGGGGACCGGGATACGGATGTTCCCTTCGAGCAGTCGGTTCTCATGCATGATCGGCTCAAGGCACATGGGGTGCCAACGGAGCTGATTCGAATGGAAGGCGCGGATCATGTGTTCGATGAGCGCTTTGACGATCCTGCGGTTCAGGAGGCGCTTCATTCCGTCGTTCGATTTCTACAGGTTTATTTGCGGTAGAATCATAATTTCATCTGATCGCTTGGAGCGAATGCGGAACGAATTCACTAAAGCGGGTGAATAATCGAATGATCAGGCATGTAGGCTTCGTCCTTCTAGCGGCGGTCGCGGTTCTCTCAGGCTGCAGGGACCATTCGTCCAATCAGGCTGCGGTCGCCGTTTCCCCCGTTCCATCCCTAACGGACCATTCGGCGGCCGTTACGGTGGCGCCGGAGAGCCGTCCTTCTCCTTCGCCCGTCCAAGCTCTGCCCGATTCGGCCGTCGTAGGAGCTTGGCAAGTAGGCGGGACGGTGGTGGCATCGGGTTACAATGACGTTTATATTCTGCGCGAGGATCATTCCTTCGACTTCCTGTACAATTCGATGGATTGCTCCAAGGAAGTATTAGGGGTATCGGGGACGTGGGATATCTCCGGAGCAAGCGTCACTTTGACTCCCAAATGGAAGGCCATCCTGGTCGGAGGGACCAAGGAGATCGCGATGGGCTCTTGCGCTTCCGATTACGAGATTCAGAATGCCAAGGCGGAGGTTGTAGACGATCACGGCGCTCCGGCCATCGTTCTGAACGCGGTAACGGCCCAAGGTTCCGATGGCCATGCCCAAGACGTATTGGAATCGGGCACCGGAGTCAAATACTGGAAGATAGGCGACTCCTTTGACTCCTCTGAAACTCTGAAGGAGATGGTTGCGGCGCATAATGCCGCCCCGGGCGATGAGGAGGAAGAATCAAGCATCGAGTATTACGATGTCCGCACGATGTTTCCGCAGGAGCAGCTTCTCGATTATGCCGACTACGACTTCAATGGAGACGGAGGGATGGACCGCGTCGCTCTCTTGAAGAGCCATAAGCTTATCTTCATTTCTTCGGTCTCCGAACAAGACGGTTACGTGATGGACGGCGACCTGGATTTCGATGAGGACTTCGACAACCCGGAGACGCTTAAGGTTATCCATCCGGATGACAAGACGATTCTGCTATACGTGGATCGCACTTTTTTCCCGGGAGTGACGGTCGGAACGTTTTATAAGTGGGGGGAGGGCTTCCAGCCTATTCAGGACGAATTGATGGGAGACTTGGGTTTGCAGATCGAGGACGATAAGGCGATAACCGCGAATAACAAAGTCTATCGCAGCGAAGGAGGCTGGGATATCCAGTCCGATACGTATACATGGGATAGCGCGTCCGGCACCTATGCGATCGATCCGGGCAAGAGCAGGTTCGTTAAACGCAAGGATTGATCTGGATCGCGATCGGAATGAATCCCCGCCAGTCGGGCGATTCTATGTCTTGGCTAGCTTCCATCATGACGAACAGAAGGGGAATATCCGTGAGAAAAACAACCCGACTGCCGATCCTCATCGCTTGCATAATCCTCCTCTTCCCCTCCCTGCCGGCTTATGCGGAACCGGAGCCTTCCTCGCGGGAAGTCTTGCTGGAGGAGGCGATGCTTCAGGAGCTCCATCCCGTCGTTGAGAGGTTCTTGAACCGGATTTACCGGGAGAAGTATTCCCAATTCGGCTGCGAGAGAATCTCGTCCATCAACGAGCGCGTGACGGCGAAGCGGCAGAAGGAACAGGCGCATCCGGTCGACGCGCTGCACGGGGCGAAGTACTTCGAGATGACCGTGGAGCTGTGCAGGCCGGACGGCGAGCGGGTCGAGCTGTATCTGAGCAACGAATCCGGCGCTTCCCGTTATCTCGTCAACGGCTATAAGTTGACCCCGGCTGCCTCCTCCGGAGTTCGGCGGACTTCCGCCTTCTCTCCGGAATAAGCAATAACCGATAAAATCAACGCCCGCCTTCACGTCTCCCTCCGGGAGCGGCCAGGCGGGTTTCTTTATTGCCGCGAGCTTGCGAATGGAATGTTGAAGTTCGTCTCAGGAAGATGTGGTAAGATAATAAACAATCGAAGACGCGAAGGAGTACCGGGATGTCATCCCTAATCGATACGTTAAATTCGTTGACCGAAGAAGACTTGAAGAGCTGGTTGAACCGATATCGGGAGCTCGGCCCGCTGCCGGGTATCGCCCTGACCTTCTTGAAGTCGTTCGTTCCGCCCCTGCCGACTATTATCATCGTCGGCGTGAACGCGGCGGTTTACGGCTTGTGGCAAGGCTTTTTCTACTCTTGGCTGGGAATGATTCTCGGCTGTCTGACCACCTTCCTGATCTTCCGCAAGCTGGGAAGGCATCCTTATGCGCTCAAGTGGGCGAACAAGCCCAGCGTGCGCAAGGCGATGGTCTGGATCCGGCGGAATGCGTTCAGCTATGTGTTCTTGCTCAGCCTGTTCCCGGTCGGGCCGTTCGTCATTATCAATGTCGCGGCGGCGCTTGCGCGAATGCCGCTTCGTTCTTTCCTGATCGCCATTCTGTTCGGCAAGGCCGTGATGGTGCTCTCGGTGTCCTATATCGGTTACGATCTTCATCGGTTCGCCGAAGAGCCCGTCCGTTTGCTCTACGTGTTGCTCTTCGTGCTCGCCTCTTATTTCGTCAGCAAGAAGCTGGAATCGTTCTTCACTCGCCCCGGGAACGCGGAAGAGCCGCCGCTGGATGCGGCTGCTCGAAGCGAGCGCTGAACAATACGCTATCCGGTTAGACGAGTTAGACAAGCTCTCCCTTGGACCTTAGCTTCTTGTACAGCAGGATGCAGAAGACCGAGCAGAGAAGAGCCATCGCCGCGATGAAGCCGTATCCGGCCTGCAGGCCCAGGATGCGGCTTTGTTCCGTTCCTTCGCTGCCTTCGAATAGGGCTCGGGCCCAATCGATGATCGCCCCGATCAGGAGGTTGCCGACTACGCTGGCGATCCCCATCAGCGTGACGGTGAACGTAATCGCCGAGTCCGTCCCGGATCGGTAACGTTTGGCGAGCAGCGCCATCACCGTCGGATAGATCGGCGCGATGCCGATGCCGGCGATCGCGAACAGGATCGCGCCGCTCTCCCCGGCCAGGATCGCGGCGAAGCTGCACAGGCCGGAGAAGGCGCTGAAGATCATGATCGACAGCGTATAGCCGATGCGGTCGGTGATCGGGCCGAGGAACAGCCGCGCCAGCATGAAGAAGAGGAAAAATAGCGACAGCATGCCGGAAGCCGATTCCGTCGTCCAGCCGTAGGCCTTCTCCAGGTAGTTGACGAGCCAACTGCCGACCGCCATCTCCGAGACGACTCCGCAAGACAGCACGAGCACGATCAGCCAAGCGATCGGATCCTTCGCGATCCCCGACAGAGGAACCCTCTCCTCCGCATGGGCCTCATGCTCGTCCGGGAACTTCGCGACAAGCGAAGGGATGATCGGCAGCAGCGACAGCGCGAGCATCGCGACGTACATGCCTCTCCACCCGAATTCCCCTCCGAACAGATGCCAGCCCATCATCGAAGAAGCGATGATCGGGGCGACGGTCGAGCTAAGCCCGTAGAAGAAGTGGGACAGGTTCATCATCGTTCCCGTGTTGCGGGTGAAGATTCGCGCCGCCATGATCGCGAGTCCGATCTCCAGCATTCCGTTCCCTATGTACATGAGGAAGTAGGAGCCGGAGAGGAGCGTATAGTTAGCCGACAAGTACATGAGAATGCCCGACAGGAACATCGAGCCGAATGCCGCGATGCCGGTCCAGCGGATGCCGATCTTCCGGGTGAGGTACCCGGTGAAGGAACAGGCGATCAGGTAACCTAGCGAGTTGAGCGAGAGAAGCAGGCCGAGCTGGAATTCGTCGAGACCGAATTCGGCTTGCATGCGCGGAATTGCCGGACCTTTGATGTTCTCCGAGAAGCCGAAGATCAGGAAACCGCCGAAGACGACCGCGAGCAGCAGGGCATAATTAAGGGAGTTCGGGCGGCCGTTCGACAGCGGTAATTCGTCTTGTCTTTCCAAAATAAATATCCTCCATGATGCCGATAAGCCCGGCGAATCGTCTTCCCATCGTATCATAGGGGGAGTTTCCATTGGAACGAAGAATTCTGTGCATTTTCTATTGAATATTGCTCTGTTAACGCCTCCCTCAATTATTGTATAATTAGATATTAAGCCAATCCGCATAGCGGACGGAGGATTGAATGCAATGACCGCCATTAGGCCTTATCTGCGAATGGTTCAGAGCGCGGGAGCAAGCGTGGGGGTCTCGTTCCGGGAGATCGAAGCCAATCAGATCTATTATGCTTCTAAGGAAGACAAGCGGTTCGCGATGTACAACGTCGATTTAGGTCTAAACGACAGCTCCTCGTTTAATATAGCCAAGAGCAAAGCCTCAACCCATTCCGTGCTCTCCGCCGCGGGAGTCCCTTCCATCGAGCATCGGTTCCTTCTGAACGCGAATTCGAAGTATACGTCGGAGGACGTCTTCGACAAAGCCGAGCATATCCTAGGGCAATACGGCTCAGATGCCGTGGTGAAGCGGGATGACGGCGCCCAAGGGGAGAACGTGTTCCGCGTCGGGAGCAAGGAAGAGCTTAGAGACCGCTTGAAGCACATTTTCGGCCTCGAGCTGAACGCCGCGATCTCTCCTTATCGTTCTTCCGATCTGGAGTACCGCGTCGTGGTGCTGAATGGCGAAGCCAGGCTGGCTTTCTCCAAGAGCAAGACAGGCTCCTGGAAGCACAATCTGTCCCATGGCGCCTCCGTCGGCGAGGTAGAGCCTTCCCTTGAAGCTCCCCTGTTCAAGCTTGCGGTCCAAGCCGCCGGCAGCATCGGCCTTGTCTTCTGCAGCGTCGATGTCCTGAATACGGCAGACGGGCTTCAGGTTCTAGAGGTGAACAGCTCCGTCTTCCTAAGCGAATTCATCAAGGACAACGCACAGAGAGAGGAGCAGGCGTTCCGGCTGTTCCAGGATGCGTTCAGACTGAAGTTCCAATAGGGGGAAAAGGAAGATCGCGAGAGGGTGCGGGAGAATGGCGGAACGGCAAGCCGCGGAGTGGGCCGAGATTCTGGAGCCTCCTTTCTCCGCTGACGGATATAACGGTCTATCCTGGACGGCCAGACCATTCTCTTATCACGGCGGGAGCAGTCCCGTTCTGCTGTCGTCTCCTCATGCTACCAATCACCGGAGAGACGGGAGAGTCAAATACGCCGATCTGTTCACCGGCTCGATCGGCCGAATTCTGAATCTTGCGTCCGATTGCCCGCTTATTTACGCCAACCGGCTGGCGGACGAGGATCCGAATCATACGGAAGGCGGAGAGTACAAAAGTTACATTCGAAGCCTTGCCGAAGAGCGGGAGATTCGCTGCGTCCTGGATCTTCACGGGGCTTCCTTGGAAAGGGAATTCGATATCGATCTGGGCGTTACCGACGGGCGTTCCCTCAAGATGGAACAGGTGAAGCGGATTCAGGCCATCTTCCGTCGCCATGGCATTCGGGACGTTCGCATGAACGATACCTTCATGGCATCCGGAGCGAGGACCGTTACCGGCTTCTGTCATCTGGAGCTGGGGCTGCCCGCGGTGCAGATCGAGATCCATAAGCGTTATCGGGAGCCGCGCGAGGCGCCGGACAAGTTCGGGAAGCTTCTGCACTCGCTTCAAGAAGTTATTCGGTTCATCGGAGATGAGAAGTAATTGGCGGAGCGAACAGTATTTCGGCTGCATAAAGAGCATCATATGCCCTACACCGAGATTATGATGAACGCGGAAGACTTCGATCGACTCGGCTATCGCGATTATTTGGCCGCGGAGCTGACAGGTTCGGAGAGTCCGCCCGTATACGGGGTGCTGAAGCGGGATGCCGCCGGCAACTTGGAGAGGGGCGTTCTGAAGATCTCCAAGCGGTACAAGAAACAACTGGGGGAACCTGCCGAAACGGAGCTGAAGGTGCCCAACTTCCTTGAGCTGCTGATCAGACGCCCGAATCTGGAGACCGTCCGGCGGGCGAACGGGATCGAAGCGAGCGGGGAACTCATCGAGAAGCTTGGAACTCGGATAGAGTTGTTTAATCCGGACAAGGGCTATCGGCTTCAAGTGCCCTTGATTGAATCCGGCGAGCTGTCTGGCAACGAAATCTTCTTGAATCGATATGAACGCTTGCTTCTCGGTCTCGAAGAAGGAGAGAGCCGGACTCTTATCGCGGCTTCCCTGATGAGAGGCAAGACGACCGTACCCGGGTTCTTCTCTCGGTTGCGCTCGTTCCCCCTCTGGGAAGGGATAGGCCGGCTGTTCGTCGGCTCGAGATCCGTTCAGCTTCGGGCAGGACATCTTTATCCGTTCGACGAGCCTTACGATATCGCGCGGATGCATCCGAATACGCGCATTCTTCTCGGGCTGTCGACGAACGATAGGGTCGTGATCCGCTTCCGGAACGGAAGCGCCAAGCTGAATGTCATGGATCTAGACAAGGACTTCCTTGACCAGGTGGCGAAGTTCGATTCGGAGGACACGCGGGAGAAGTTCCATCAAATGCATATGTACGTCGGGCTGTCCGCTTCGACCAGGGCGAAGCTGGGCGTGATGAACATCGGAACCGTCGTTAGCTGCCGCAGAAGCATGTCGTTCCAGTTCGCGAAGCATATCAACAAGATGGTGCTTCCCGTTCTGGGCTTGTGGTTTACGTTGATCAATTTTCTAAGGGGCATCTCCTGGGGGCCGGTCTGGGCCCAGATCGCGATTCCCTTGATCGCAACTCCCATCGTCATATACCTATCGCTCTCCGACGAGAGAGCCAAGGTGAAATCTACCAAGAGAGAGGTTAGCTTCCAACATGTCGAACGATAAAGCCGTTCTGCTTATTTCCTGCACGGACAAGCCCGGAATCGTGGCCGCCGTGTCTACATATCTCTATGAGAAGGGCGCCAATATCATCTCTTCCGACCAGTACAGCACCAACTACCAAGAGGGCCTGTTCTTCATGCGGGTCGAGTTCTCGATTCCGTCCCTAGAGCAGAAGTTCGCCGAGCTTCAAGGCGATTTCCAGCCGATCACGGACAAGTACGAGATGAAGTGGAATCTCTTCCTCAATTCCCGGAAGAAGCGGGTCGCGATCTTCGTCTCCAAGGAGGACCATTGCCTCGTCGAGCTTCTCTGGCAGTGGAAGGCCGGCGACTTCGATTGCGATATCGTGATGGTCGTCAGCAACCATGAGGATCTTCGCCCGACGGCAACGAGCTTTGGCCTGCCGTTCTACCACTTCCCGGTGACCAAGGAGAACAAGCTGGAGGTCGAACAGCAGCACATCAAGCTGTTGAAGGAGAACGACATCGACGTCATCGTTCTCGCCAAGTACATGCAGATCGTCTCGCCGAATTTTATCGCGCCGTTCAAGAACAAGATCATCAATATCCACCATTCGTTCCTTCCGGCGTTCGTCGGAGCGAAGCCGTACGACCGCGCTTACGAGCGCGGAGTCAAGATCATCGGAGCGACCGCGCACTTCGTCACCGAAGAGCTGGACGCCGGCCCGATTATCGAGCAGGATATCATTCGGGTCAGCCACGATTATTCCGCGGCCGAGCTGAAGAGAGTCGGACGCATGGTGGAGAGATCCGTCATCGCCCGCGCGCTCCAATGGTACCTTCAGAACCGGGTCATCATTTTCGATAACAAGACGATTGTTTTCAAATAACGACAAACGCCTCTTCTTGTGGGGAGAGGCGATTCGGGCATATAATGGGGATGGAATCGCTTCCATTATGTGGAATGAGAGGGTGTAACTTCGATGGAACTTGTCATTTCGCCTACCGCGGTATCCTGCTTCAAGAACGATTGGGGCTATAACAACGGAGACAACGTGCGGATCTTCGTCCGGTACGTCAGCGGCGGCACCGAGCCCTACGGCTTCGGCATCATGAAGGACGATCCGATGGATCCCGCTGCGCTCGTCGAAGCCGAGAGAGTCACCTTCTACATGGAGAACAAGGATGTCTGGTTCTTGGACTCGAAGCAGCTCAAGATCGATTGCATCAACGGGGATATCGTTTTTCTGGTCGGGGAAGCCTAACCCTCAACCGTTCTATCTTATACGGGCTCCAAGGCACGGGCTTTAAGGCATTGTCGCGAACCTAAGCAGCTGTTCCTCTTACGAGGGAAGCTGCTTTTTTTCGTTTGGCGTCCTTCGTCGGCGGGAGTCATGGACGAGGCGCAAGGCGGTCTCGAAGAGATTAGATGCGCATATGTTCAGTTAGGCTGCGGATATGGCTTGAATTTAAATAGTTTAAAATTAAGGGATTGACACTGACGATAATGTGGTTTATATTATGGACATAGCAAATTTCAAAAAGTTATTCAATTAATTTAAGTAAGTAAATTAGCAAGCAAATTCGAGGAGGAATTATCCATGGCAAAGTCCAACTGGAACGTAGACGTATCCCACAGCGCAATTGAATTCTCGGTAAAGCACATGATGATCGCGAAGGTGAAGGGCTCCTTCCACAGCTTTGAAGCGCAGATCGAGGCGGACCCTAACGATCTGACGACGGCAAGCATCGCGGTTCAGATCGACCTGGATTCGGTAGACACCCGCAACAAGGATCGCGACGCTCACCTTCGTTCGGCCGACTTCTTCAACGTAGAAAGCCATCCGAAGCTGGAGTTCAAGGCAACCAAGATCGTCAGCAACGGCGACGGCGAGTATGTCGTGACCGGCGACGTATCCCTGCACGGCGTGACCCGTTCCGAGACGTTTTATGTCTCCTACGAAGGCTCCGGCAAGGATCCTTGGGGCAACCAGAAGGTCGGCTTCAGCGCGACGGGCAGCCTGAAGCGCAGCGATTACGGCTTGACGTACAACGCGGCGCTGGAGACGGGCGGCGTCCTGATCGGCGACGAAGTGAAGATCAGCATCGAGCTCGAAGCGGCGACGGCCTAATCGGTTAACCGAACAGCCAACGTTCAACGGCCATTAAGAAACGGCACTCCCTGTCCTTGAGGACGGAGAGTGCCGTTATTATTTTGCCTTATTTGATAACCGTATATCCCTTAATAATGGCGTCCCATAATGAAGCGGCTGCCCCAGTAGCCCGATGTCAGGCTGGAGATCGTCACTCCCGAGCTCTTCGTGTTGCTGATAAACTTGCCGCCTCCGACGTAGATGCCGACGTGGTTGATCACGCCCGGAGTGCCGACGCTGAACATGACCAGATCGCCGACCGCAAGCCTGGACTTGCTGCTGACCTTCGTGCCGAATTTCGCTTGCGCTTTGGAGCCCCAAGGCAGCGAGACGCCATTCTTGGCGAAGACGAGCTTGGTGAAGGCCGAGCAATCGAGGATCAGCCTCGAAGGATTGTTGGTTCCGAATTGATAGGTTACCTTGCCGATATAAGATTTTGCCGTGTTTACGTATTTGTGGCCGTTAGTGGCGTACATCTCAGCCGCGGAAGCGGGAGCGGCCGGGAGGGCGACCGTGGAGACGGCGGTAAGAACCGATAGGGCGATAGCCGATGCTGCAAGAAGTTTTTTCAGAGCAATCACACATCCTTATGTATTATTCGGACTCGAATGCCCGTTTACAAAACTTAATTTACAATAAATTTTGGGCATGTTCGTTAGTGGATAATTGGTAAGGAAGTAAACAAATGCCCAGTTTCTGAGCACATTAGGATTCTCTTAGAAATCAGGGACTAAATACCCATTGCAAGCGTCAGAGGTGCATTTCCGGCACTTTGTTCCCTGGAAATTCACCTAGCGGCTGTCAGAAAAAGCGCTCTTAAGGGAGGATCTTCTTTAAGTTTTTTTAATAATTGAGGAAGATTGCGGAGACGGAGGCTTTCTGAACCTATTCGGGCTTCGCAAGTTTCCATTGACAACGAAGAAGCCTTAGGCTTTAGAGCCGAGAGGCGAAGCGGGTTTCTTCTTTTTTGGGGACAGCTTGCATATGGATGAGAAATGAGAATGGAGACAAGAGCTTGCCGAGGCGAGAGCCGATCCGAAGCCAAGGGGGAGAGAGCATGCGAAGACGATGGGGGAGGCCGTTCGCCGCGCGCTGGAAGTGGCCGCAGCCCGTCCGCAGCCGCGGGTTCCGCGCCTCGCCGCGCAGGTGGAATTCGGGGAGCTACGCTCCCGTCTCTCGCGGCAAGGGATGGCGAAGCCGGAGGAGAAGGGGCTCGTACCGCCCGCCTGCGGAAGCGGGGCCGACCGGTTGGGTAACGAAGCCGAGAAAAAGAATGAGGCGAAGGACCTTCTGGCTTCTGATGCTGACGATCTTCGTGCTTCTCGCGTTCCAGTCGCTGGCGCTGCTGGACCGGTATTTGCGGGATCCGCTCATGTTTCTCGCCAAGGTTCGCATCATGCAAAGCGCGACCGAAGCGGTTAATCAAGCGATGCTGGACAATCTGGCGGACGGCGCGGACAGCAGCAAAATGATTCAATGGAAGACGAATGACGCCGGCAAGATCACCGGGTTCCTTATCGATTACAAGGAACAGATGCGAATTACCTCCGAGACGATCCGCATCGTCGAGTCTGCCTTGAAGGAGCAGGAAGGCCTTCAGGAACGAATTCCTCTCGGGCATGCCCTGCACAGTCCGCTGCTATCCTCGCTCGGACCGAGCGTCTCGGTTCGGCTTCATCCGGCCAGCGCCGTGCAGGCCGAGGTTCGCACGAGGCAGACGAGCGCGGGAATCAACATGCTGCAGGTAGAGGTCTATGTCCATGTGAAGACTCAGATCGCGATCGTCATCCCGTTCGATCAGGAGCCCAGCGTACTGGAGACGGATATTCCTCTTTCTTATATGATGGTGGTGGGCGACGTCCCGACTTACTATTACGACGGCAAGGGCAACCCGGTCGGCAACGGAGCGGCCCAGGCGCCCGCGCTGACCCTTCCGAATGCTTCGAGCCCGGCTTCTTCCGAGGCGGACGACTCCTGAGGTAGGCGGGCAAGAGCGGTTCGTATAGGCGGAGTATCGAAAGCAGACGAAAATCGGAATGGGGCGCGATCCGCACCGTCATTCGCGAAGATGCATTCCCTCGTTGAGACGAGGGAGGCGTCTTCTTTTTTTGCTTTATAAACGAATTTCTCGTGTCATGTGTGTGTTAGTTACCTGAGTGTATTTGTGCTTGGTGACGAATGATATCGCTTCACGATGGTTAATTTTCCAATGTTCGAATCAATTAACGTTAGATATGTTGACGCACATACGGCCGTAAATTACGATCAAGGTGTCAATCGGGCGGAAGCCGCCCCAGAATCCAATAGGAGATCTAACATCATGCCTCTTGAGATCGAGAACGAAATCTATAAGTCGATTAAGCAGGCGATCATGGAGCAGAAGCTTCGCCCGAACATGCAGCTCGTCGAGGAAGTCATCGCCGAATCGTTCGGAGTCAGCCGGACTCCCGTGCGGAACGTCGTGCGGAGGCTGGCGGGCGAGAAGCTGGTGACGATCATTCCCTACCGGGGAGCCTTCGTCTCCTGCCCGAGCATTCAGGAAGCCAAGGAAGTATTCGAGACGAGGCGGGTAATCGAGGAAGCGGCCATCCGCAAAGCATGCCTCTATATGAACGAAGAAAGGTACGGTCGCCTGAAGGAGCTGCTGGACGACGAGGATAAAGCCCAGCACGAGGGAGATATTCTCGGAGCGATTCGGGTTACGGGAGATTTCCATCTGCTGCTGGCCGAGGTCTCCGGCAATTCCTATTACGCGAGGTACCTGGAAGAGCTGGTCTCTCTGACCTACGTCGTCATCGCCTTGTACGGGGAGCAGAAGCACAAAAGCTGCAAGGACCATCGCGACATCCTCGAGGCGATCCGCGAAGGAGACGCGGAGGAAGCCGTGAGGCTCATGATGGAGCATCTGGGAGAGATCGAGGCTGCGCTGAGATTCGATCAGACGGAAGACAGGTCGCTCTCGCTGGCGGATATCTTTCGTTCGGACCGGCTGGTCGCGAACAGGCGATAAGGGAAGCCGCTTTTTTATACCCAAGATTGTATACAATCTCGTATTTCAATTCGGCGGAAAATGGATGCAATTTTGCGCTTATCCACAAATGAAGGAGCGGGAGTCCATGAAACTGGCAGTGGAGCGGGTAGGCAAGAGCTTCGGGGAGAGGACCATCCTGAAGGACGTCAGCCTCACCGTAAAGGAGCATGAATTCGTCTGCATTCTGGGCCACAGCGGCTGCGGCAAGTCCACGCTGCTCAACATGGTCGCGGGCTACATGTTCCCGGACGAGGGCGAGATCAAGGTGGACGGCAAGCCGATCCAAGGGCCGTCGAAAGCGCGGGGGATGGTGTTCCAGGACCATGCGCTGTTCCCTTGGTACAGCGTGCTCGAGAACGTCTCGTTCGGACCGGAGGTTCAGGGAATGCCCAAGAAGAAGGCGCGGGAGATCGCCAAGGAATTCCTCGCCCTCGTCGGGCTCGAAAAACACGCGTCGCACTACCCGGCGGAGCTGTCGGGCGGCATGAAGCAGCGCGTCGGCATCGCCAGGGCGCTTGCGAGCAGCCCCGACATCCTGCTGATGGATGAGCCGTTCGGCGCGCTCGACATCCTCACTAGGGACATGATGCAGCGCGAGCTGCGGCGGATCTACGAGAAGCTGAAGCCGACGATCCTATTCGTCACGCACAGCATCAGCGAAGCCGTCTATCTGGCGGACCGCGTGGTCGTCATGAAACGCGGGGCGATCGCCGATATCTTCGAGGTCGATATTGCCCATCCTCGCAGCTACGAGTCTCCCGGCTTCGGCGAAGCGATGGCCCGCATCGAGAGGCTGCTCATGGAAGACGAGGAGGTGCCGGCATGAGCGACATTCAAGCAACGGGAATCGCCGACGCGAACGCCCATGCCGGGACTGATCCGGCCGCGATGGCGCCGCACCGCGTCGTCCGCAAGAAGAAGCGCAAGTCCGGCTACGCGCCGATCTGGAACGTGCTGCCGTACCTGCTGTTCTTCGTTGTCTGGGAGGCCTTCTCCCGCATCAACGAGAGCGCGGCGCTATTCAATCCCTTGTTCCTCCCGGCTCCGACGACTTTGCTCTCCGAAGGCTGGGACTTGGCGAAGACGGGGCTTATCTGGGACAGCGTCCTGGCGAGCTCGATCCGCATCCTGATCGGATTCGCTTACGGGGCCGGAACGGCAATCGCGCTCGCGGTGCTGATGGTGAAGTTCCGGCAAGTGGAGCGTTGGCTGAATCCCGTGCTGTCCCTGGTCAGCCCCATTCCTTCGCTCGCGCTGCTGCCGCTGTTCATCATCTGGTTCGGCATCGGCGAGTTCCCGAAGGTGCTGCTGATCGCCTGGACGACGATGATTCCGGTGCTCGTCAATACGGTGGAGGGCTTCAAGTCCGTGCCGTCGACGCTCATCCGCTCGGCTCTAAGCCTTGGCGCGTCCCAACGGCAGATTTTCACCCGCATCATGATTCCGTCCGCCGTCCCCAATCTTCTGATCGGCGCGCAGATCGCCCTCGGATTGTCGTTCGGGGCTCTGATCGTGGCGGAGATGATGGGCGCGGATTCCGGGCTCGGCTACATGATCGTCGACGCCCGCAACTACTTCAAGATCACCAATATATTCGTTGCCATCATCCTGATCGGCATTGAATACAGCTTGTTCTCCGTCATCCTGAAACTCCTGGAGAGGAGGGTGCTCGCCTGGCGCAAGGGCGGCCTTAACGACGCCGTAGAGAAGTAACGGGAATCGGGTACGACGCAAGATCAAAGAAAAAGAAAAGTGGAGGGAAACCAGATGAAAACAAAAAAAATTCGCTTGTCCGCCTTGGTTCTTACCGGTGTCATGACGCTTGTGCTGTCCGCATGCGGCGGCAACGGCAATTCCTCGAACGCTTCCGAATCTCCTTCGGCCGCGCCAAGCTCGAGCGCCGCCGCCGCTCCGGCGGCTGAGCTCGAAGCGAAGGACGTGACGCTGATCGGCGTTCGCGACGCCCAGATCTCCTCGCAGCAGATCATCGCCGACAAGCTCGGCTACTTCAAGGAAGCCGGCCTTAACGTCACGAGCAAGCTGATCGAGAGCGGACCGGATATCGGACCGATGGTCTCCGGCGGAAGCGCGCCGGTGAGCATTCAGACGAACTTCATGGATATCATCCTCAAGTCGAACGGAATCGGGGTCAAGGTCGTCGCTCCTCTCGCCCAGATCGCGGGAACGCAAGCGGTCGTCGGCGCGAAGAACCTGGAGCTGAAGAGCGCGAAGGATCTGGAAGGCAAGACGATCGGCATCCCGAACGGCGCCGACGTGAAGATAGCCATCGACAACATGGGCAAGGAGCTCGGTGTCGACATCGGCAAGATCAAGTTCGTCAACCTGGCGCCGAGCGACGCCGTCGTCGCGCTGCAGAAGGGCGACATCGACGCGATGGCGGCTTGGGAGCCGTTCATCACGAAAGCGATCCAAGGCGGGGGCAAGTTCCTGTTCAGCGGAACGAAGAGCGAGCTTCCGGAGAAGCAGGGAGCGGTCAACTGGATGAGCGTGCATACGACGATGCAGGTCACCGACGATTATCTCGCGAAGCACCCGAATACGATCAAGGCGCTGTTGGGAGCTCTGGAGAAGGCGACGCAATACATCAACGACAACCGCGACGAGGCGATCAAGATTCTGGCTCCGGAGCTGCACCTGAGCGAAGCCGAGCTGAAGGAGATCATGAGCCGCAACGTCTACTCGATGGACGTGGACGATACTTACGTGAACGGAAGCAACGGCAACCCGGTCGGGGAGTACCTGAAGGACGTCGGCAATATCAAGTCGATCCCGGCGCCGACTACGTACCATAACCTGGATCTGCTCAAGGAAGTCGATTCCTCGCTGATCAAGGCCCAGTTCAAATAAGCAAGAAGCCATGCCGGGTCCGACGCTTGCCGACGGCCCGGCATCGTTCTATCCAAATCCGAATCGAAGGAGGAAATTTTATGAATTCCAAGGAGATGGATCTTGCGATCATCGGTGGAGAAGTCGTGCTTCGCGGCGAGACCGTCCCCGCGGACATCGGAATCAAGGACGGACGGATCGCGCGAATCGGCCGGATCCGCCCCGATGAAGCGACGAGCAGCATGGATGCGAGAGGCTTGCACGTCATGGCCGGCGCGATCGACGTCCACGTGCACCTGAACGAGCCGGGCTTCGGCCATTGGGAGGGCTTCGAGACCGGCTCTTCCGCGCTCGCGGCCGGCGGGTGCACGACGTACTTCGATATGCCGCTGAACGGCGTTCCCCCGACGGTGACCGTTGAAGCGCTAAGGATGAAAAGAGAAGCGGGAATCGGGGCGTCGAAGGTCGATTTTGCCTGCTGGGGCGGCCTAGTGCCGAAGCATCTGGACGATCTGGAGGCGCTAAGCGAAGCCGGGGTCATCGGTTTCAAAGCGTTTATGTCGGCGCCCGGCGATCCGGACGAGGAAGCGTTCCGCGAGGTCGACGACCGCACGCTGCTCGAAGGCATGAGGCGGATCGCCAAGCTGGGCCGCGTGCTGGCGCTCCACGCCGAGAGCGAGCCGCTCGTCGCGCGACTGACCGCGGAGAGCCGAGCCGCCGGCGGCTGGACGGCGGCCGACTATACGGCGACCCGTCCCGTCCAAGCGGAGGTCGAGGCGGTGGAGAGGGCGATCGGCTACGCTCGGGAGACGGGCTGCGCGCTGCACTTCGTGCACATCAGCAGCGGCGCGGCGGTCGCCGTCATCCAGGCGGCGAAGGAGGAAGGGATGGACGTCACGCTGGAGACGTGCCCGCATTACCTGACGCTGACCGACGCCGATCTGGAGAGGATCGGTCCGGCGGCGAAGTGCGCTCCTCCCCTGCGCGGGGAGGAGGACCGGGAGGCGTTGTGGCAGGCGATCCGCGAAGGAAGGATCGACATGATCTCGTCCGACCACTCCCCATGCCCGACCTCGATGAAGGAGGCGTCGAGCAACCTGTTCGATTGCTGGGGAGGCATCGCTGGCGCTCAGAGCACCCTAGAGCTTATGATTGACGAAGGGCATCTTCGGCGGGGAATTCCTCTTGCCGAGATCAGCCGGCTGCTCTCCTATGAACCGGCAAGGCGCTTCGGCCTGGAGGGCGGGAAGGGAGAGATCCGGGTCGGCGCGTCGGCGGATCTGGCGCTTGTCGACCTGAACGAGGGCTATCGCCTGCGGCAAGAGGATCTCTTGCATCGCCATCCTCACAGCCCGTATATCGGCAGGGAATTCGGCTGCCGCGTCACGGCCACGCTATTAGGAGGGCGAGTCGTCTATGACCGGACGGCAGGAGTAACGAAGTCGGCGCCGGGACGGTCGCTTGAGGTCCGGGGCGGGAAGATGTCTATGGCGTCGGGAGCGGATACGGCTGCGGGATCGCGTGTGAATCTGGCGGATACGAGTGTGGATTCGAGCGCGGATCTGGCTGCGGGTTCGCTTGAGGATTCGAGTGCGGATCTGGCTGCGGGTTCGCTTGAGGATTCGAGTGCGGATCTGGCTGCGGGTTCGCTTGAGGATTCGAGTGCGGATCTGGCTGCGGATACACTAGCGGATATGTCCGCGTATAAGACTGCGGATTCTTCATCGGCTCTGACCCCGGCTCAGGTTCGGTCCTCGGCATCAAATCGGTAGAAGGAAGTGGTTCGGTTGCGTTTCGCAACGTTCGTTAATGTAAGAATAGGAAACGAGTTGTTTGATTTGAGCGTGGACTCGGAGAAAGGCACGATCTTGTCGATCTCCCCCTCCCTCGCTGAAGGAAGGGAAGAGGCTGCCGGCGTGTACGACGCCAATGGGCTTCTCTATCTGTCGACTCTGTTCGACCATCATACCCATCTCGACAAGCACTTTCTCGGCGAGCCGTGGAAGCCGCTTCAGCCGTTCGTCACCTTGCCGGGCCAGCTGGCATTCGAGAAGAAAATGCTCTCCGAGCTGCCGACGACGGCCGCGGAGCGAGCGAGACGGCTGCTTGACCTCATGTTGAGCCAAGGAACGACCCGGATCCGGACGCATATCGACGTCGATCCGCAGCTTGGCCTGCGGCATCTGGAAGACGCTCTGCGAATCCGGGAGGAATACGCAGACCGGATGGAGATCGAGATCGTCGCCTTCCCGCAGCAGGGCTTGCTGCGGTCGGGTTCGATTCCGATCATGAAGGAGGCGATGCGGGCGGGCGCCGACCTGGTCGGAGGAGTCGATCCCGCGGGTCTCGACCGGCGTCCGGAGCGCGTACTGGAAGCGACCTTCGAGCTCGCTGCCGAATTCGACGCGGGAGTCGATCTGCACCTGCACGATCCCGGCCATCTTGGCCTCTTCACGATCAGCCTGTTCGCAGAGTTCACGCGGCAGGCGGCCAAGCAGGGGAGAACGGCCGTCAGCCATGCATACTGCTTGGGGCAAGCAAGCGAAGGGGAAGCGCTGGATACGGCGCATCAGTTGAAGGAGCAGGGCGTCGCCATTCTAACGAGCGTGCCGATCGACCGGCCGATGCCTCGCGTGGGCCAATTGCTTGCCGCAGGGGTCGCCGTCGGCGTAGGAACGGACAATATCCGGGATTCCTGGAGCCCCTTCGGCGACGGCGACATGCTGGCGCGAGGCTCCCGCCTGGCGGAGAGAATGGGCTGGATCACGGAGGAGGAGCTCGCGAAGACGTATCCGCTGATCGCGACGGGAGCGCTGGAGCCTTCCGTGGGCGATCCGGCCACGTTCCTCCTCGCGGATGCGCAGAATCCGCTGCACGCGCTGGCCGCCGCGGCGCCGCGCGAGGCCGTCTTCGTTCGCGGGAGGCTGGTCGGAGGCAGGCTGGCCGGCTCGATATAAGCGGCAAGGCGGCGTAAGGGATGATCCCTGACGCGCCGCCTAGGCTGCTCTTCATTCTAACGGAATTCTGAGACCCTTAGAGACGCGGATCGGCGCCTTTTGGATTTTAACGGAAGCCACAGCCCTTATTTTGGCAATAACCCCTTCATTGAGGCTAAATGACAAAACTAAGCGTCGCTCACTTCCGTTAGAATTCAAAACCGCTCTTTTCTGGCGTCTAAGCGTCTGTCACTTCCGTTAGCCGTTGGTCAAGGTCGAGTAGCTGTAACCGCCAACCGCCAACCGCCATACGCCAGCCATATCGCCCATAGCCATGCCCCAGTCTATCTCCCTTCGCCATGCCCCACCCTATCTCCATTCGCTGCCACTCCAGCTTTATCTCCCTTAGCCGCACCCCAACCTATCTCCCTTCGTCACCCCCAACTTTTTCGACAACGGTTCACCCGCCGCCATGGAGTCTCCCCATCACAATCGTGTTGTAGGGCTTGCCGTCGGAGAGGATTTTATCGTTCCTTAGGATGCCTTCGATCTCGAAGCCAAGCTTCTGATACAGGCCAATGGCTTTCGAGTTGGTCTCCAGGACGTTCAGGCCCATCTTCTTGATCCCGTTGGAGTCGGCCCATTCGATTGATTTTCTCAGTAGGTTGGTTCCGATCCCGTATCCCCAATAGTCTTGAAGCACGCATACGCCGAATTCGACTTTGTGGGACAATCTCTTGAGAGGAGAGCCTTCGCATCTCGAGAAGCCCACGATCCGTTGATCGGCGACGGCAACCAAGAATAAATGTCTCGGACTGCCCGAATCCTCGCGGATGATCCGTTCGAACCCGGATGCGTCTAGGTAAGCCTCTCCGCGTTCCCTGTCCATGTTCTCCGTCTCTCCGTCGATTCGCAGCCTTAATTCGGACAATTCTCTCGCGTCGGCATCGGCGGACGATCGGATGAGGTAGGCCATTCCGTTCGCATGATATTCCGTTTGGCTGATGATCACCTTGTTTCCTCCTATTACAGGCCGTATCGCTCAAAAGGATAACACACCTTTTCGAATAGATGCACGCCCCCTGCCTGGACCGCCGATTTCCCCTTCTACCGTCAACCTAGGAACCTTTTCCCGATAATCGCGTCTAGGAGGAATAAGGATCGATCCAAAGGAGTGGAAGGGGATGAAAAGAAAGCGGTTGGCGCTCGTCTGCCTGCTGTTAGCGGTTGGAGTAACCTCAGCGTGCGAGCAAACGCAGAGCGGAGCGAAGCCCCGGGCGATGTCCCCTATAACGGATGAAGAGGCGGCCCAAGTTCAAGCTCCGTCTCCGACCGGGTACGAGGCGAATGACGATGTCCGAGTCCGAATTCGGCCGGCGAAGGGGGACGACAGGGTCATCGAAGACCGAGAGGAAACGAGAAGGATAGCGGAGACGTTGATGAACGCTCCGTTCGCGAACGCGAAGGTGTCCATGGTTCGTCCGCCTGATTATGCCATTGAAGTCGGGACGGAGAACGGAAGAGACGGGTTTGCTATCGAGGCGGATTTTCAGGTGTGGATTACCCCATCGTTAGATCAACTGGAGATCGTGAGAGAGACGTCCCAGTATGCGAAGCTGACGCCGGAAGCCAGCGAAGAGGCTCTTCGGATCCTTCTTTTCGCCAAATAAAACGAACCCCAAATAATTTCCCCTTTCGTTCACAAATGTTCGTAAATGTGTGTTATAATAAAAACGAACGAAACCAAACGAGGGGGACTCATTCATGGAAATCCGCCATTCTTCGCATCCGTCCGATGCCAAGCGCTACGATACCGAGCAACTCCGCAAGCATTTTCTGATCGAGAAGCTGTTTGAAGCCGATCAAGTTCATATGGTATATACTCATGAAGACAGAATGGTCATCGGCGGCGCGCAGCCCGTCAAGGAAGCTCTGTCGATCGAAGCTCCCGACACGCTGAAGACCGAATACTTCCTGGAGCGCCGCGAGATCGGCTTCGTCAACATCGCGGGCGACGCGGTCATAACGGTCGACGGAGAGCGCCACGAGCTCGGCAAGCTCGACACCCTGTATGTGGGCAAGGGCAACCGCGACATCAAGCTGGAGAGCAAGGATGCCGCCGATCCGGCCAAGCTCTACTTCTGCTCCGCCCTGGCCCACGCCGTTTATCCGACGCGCAAGATGGCGATCGGGGACGCGGACACCCGCTATCTCGGCTCCCAGCTGACGTCCAACGAACGCGAGCTGAACCGCATTCTTCACGCGGACGGCATCCAGACTTGCCAGCTGATGATGGGCATCACGGTATTGAAGCCGGGCAGCGTCTGGAACACGATGCCTTCGCATACGCACGACCGCCGCATGGAGGCTTACCTGTACTTCGACCTGAACGAAGACGCCCGCGTTTTCCACATGATGGGCGAGCCGCAGGAGACCCGCCACCTGGTCGTGGCGAACGAACAAGCGATCATCTCTCCGCCGTGGTCCGTCCACTCCGGCGTCGGCACGAGCAACTATACGTTCATCTGGTCGATGGCCGGGGAAAATTATACGTTCGACGACATGGACGAGGTTCCGGCGAGAGCCTTCAAGTAATCGATTAACAAGCTAGACGGAAGGGGTTCCATGCATGCTGGCAGCCGCAAGACATCAAGCTATCCTGGATCTTCTCCTGGCCGACGGGGCCGTGCAAGTCTCCCAGCTGAGCGAGCGTTTCGGCGTCACGCCGAAGACGGTTCGAGAGGATCTGGAGAAGCTGGAGGAGAAGGGACTTCTTCGGAGGACGCACGGTGGAGCGGTATCCGCCGGGGATGAAGCGGAGTCGATGCTTCCACTGCAGATTCCGGACACGAAGCGGCTGACGGAGAAGGAAGCGATCGCCGAGCGCGCGCTTCGCTACATCGCCCCGGACGACATCATCGCCCTCGACGCGGGCAGCACCACCCTGGAGATCGCCAAGCGTCTGCCGAACGAGCCGCTGACGGTGCTGACGAACGACCTCCTGATCATGAGGGAGCTGATCGGCAAGGACCGGATTCGCCTCGTCGTGCCGGGAGGCTATCGGCAGCGCAACGTGCTGATCGGCAACGAGGCGATCGATTGGATCGGACGGCTGAACGTGCAGAAGCTGTTCCTGTCGACGACGGGCATTCACGAGAAATTCGGGCTGACCGTGTTCACGGGCGAGCTTATCGAGCTTAAGAAAGCCTATATGGAGAACGCCAAGGAGATCTATTGCGTGGCCGACCATGCCAAGTTCGATCGCGCCGCTCTCTTGACCTTCGCCGCTCTAGAGGACATTCATACGATTATTACAGACGCCGGGCTGGACGAAGATACCTTGCGTCGATACGAGAGGAGCTCGTTGACCATTGAAAGGGCTATTTGATCTGACTGGACGCACGGCGATCGTGACGGGAGCTGGCCGCGGCTTGGGACAAGCAATCGCGGTCGGCTTCGCGGAAGCGGGAGCGGACGTGGTGCTGGTGACGAACCGGACCCCGGCGGAAGAGACGAAGAAGGCGGTCGAAGCCGCGGGGCGACGCGCCCTGATCGTGACGGCCGACGTCGGAGACCGCGCGCAGCTGCAGGGGATTGTCGACGGCGCCATTGCCGAATTCGGCCGCATCGACATTCTCGTCAACAACGCGGGCATTATCCGCCGGACGCCTGCCGCCGACCACTCGTACGCCGATTGGCAGGAAGTGCTGGACGTCAACCTGAACTCCGTCTTCCTTCTCAGCCAGCTCGCGGGCCGCAAGATGCTCGAGCAAGGCTCGGGCAAAATCATCAACATCGCGTCGCTGCTCTCGTTCCAGGGAGGCATCAACGTTCCCGGCTATACGGCGAGCAAGCATGCCGTCGCCGGCCTGACGAAGGCGCTGGCCAACGAATGGGCGGCCAAGGGCGTGCAGGTGAACGCCATCGCGCCGGGCTACATGGCGACCGACAACACGGAGGCGCTCCGCAACGACGAGAACCGCAGCCGCCAGATCCTGGAGCGGATCCCGGCGGGCCGCTGGGGGCTGAACACGGACCTGATCGGTCCGGCCGTATTCCTCGCTTCCTCCGCTTCCGACTACATGTCCGGTCACGTCCTCTGCGTGGACGGCGGCTGGATGGCCCGTTAATCGCAAACACGCTCAAGCTTTTAGGCAAGCTCGAATTCTTATGCTTCCGCATTCCAAGCAGCACTCCCTGCCGTCGTCGGCCGCGGAGTGCTGTTTTTTTGCGCGAAGTCTGTTAATGTTGATTTATTGGGTTAACTAATTTTTCCATTATGGAGAGGGATGAGCAAGGATGCAGGTCCGGGAGCTTGAGCATTTTCCGTTATTGTCGGATAACTTAGTCGAAATCCTCTCGTACCCGTCCGCTTACCCGCCTCATGCGACTCAGGCGGATAGGGAATTCTGGGAGGAGGATCGCGATAACCGGGATCCCTTCTACGAGAATACGGTTCTGCTCCATTACCCCACCGTCCGCAACCGCATGGGATATGATCTCTCGAACGGCAACGGAGATGCATTCGCGGCGGAAGACGTTTCGGCGCAGCTTCAAAAGGAAGGGCTGTTCCGCTATCCCGCGGATTTTTATCGCCAGTACCATTATCATTATTTCGAAGCGATCGCCCGCTTATGGGCTTGGCGCTTTACGAGCGAGAAGCCGACCAAGGCCAAGCTGAACAAGTGTAACGCCTTTGCCAGCGCGTTGTATGACGGAATTACCGGCTTTGTCGACGGGGACTTCCCGGATTTCTTGGGTAAAGCGCACAAAGAAGCTTACTTTGCGCTGCTTCTCCAGCTAGAGAAGGAAGGTGCGGCTTCGCCTTATCGCAGCCTTCAAATCCTGTATTCGCTTCTGGAGTTCTGCGGCCTTACGAGAATAGTCGACTAAGAGCTCCGGATCCGGCTTTCTGGTTCTTTCTTGGACGGTTATGGTAACATGAAGAAAAACGATGGGGAGAAGAGCCCGCATGAGTCAAATCGTCGTAATTGGCAGCATCAATATGGATATCGTGAATCAAGTGGAACAGTTCCCTTTGCCGGGCGAGACCATTCACGGCAAGGGCGTCAGCTATCTGCCGGGAGGCAAGGGAGCAAATCAAGCGGTGGCCGCGGCGCTTGCGGGCGGTCAGGTGGAGATGGTCGGAGCGGTCGGGACGGATTCGTTCGGGCCCGTTCTGCGCGAGTCGCTCGGCGGCTACGGCGTCGGCACGAAGCACGTCGGCGCGAAGCCGGGCAGCTCCGGCCTCGCCTTTATCACCGTTTCCGACAGCGGAGAGAATCAGATCATTCTGGCGGAAGGCAGCAACGGCCAGGTGCTTCCGGGCGACGTGGACAAGGAGCTGTTGGCCGGCGCCAAGGCGGTCATGCTGCAGAACGAGATTCCTTGGGAGACGAACCTGCAGGCGATGAGAATGTGCCGCGAGATCGGCCATGTCCGTCTGGTTTACAATCCCGCGCCCGTTCGCCCTATTCCACAGGAAGCTTACGAGTTAATTGACCTGCTCGTCGTGAACGAGACGGAGGCGGAAGGGCTGACCGGCCTCGCGGTCGTCTCGCAAGAAGACGCCGCCGCCGCGGCGGCGGAGCTCATCCGAAGAGGGGCGGGCAGCGCGCTGGTCACGCTCGGCAGCAAAGGGGCGTATTACGCCGGAGCGGACGGCGAGAGACTCTTCGCCCCCGCTCGCAAGGTTCGCGCCATCGACACGACGGCGGCGGGCGACACCTTCATCGGGGCGCTTGTCGCCGCCGGAACGAACGGTCTGCCCATGGAAGAAGCGTTGAGTTACGCCGCTGCCGCCGCGGCCATCGCCGTGACCCGCCCTGGCGCTCAAGCTTCGATTCCGACGCGCGAGGAGATCGAACAAGCCTTGGCTTCGGACGCCTGACCCTTTTCAACCGGTTATTCCTTAATCTTTATGAACCCTCAGCGAACGCTGCTCGGCGCGTTCCCAGCGGCGGAGCATCGGATAGGGATCGAAGGCCCATTCGACCAAGCCCCGATCCCGATAGACGCCGTAGTGAAGATGAGGCGGGAACTTGCCTTGGGTTCCGGGCCTTCCGTAGCCGGAGTTGCCGACCCAGCCGATGATCTGTCCGGGCGTCACGACCTCGCCGATCTTCAGGTTCTTCTCGAACCCGTTTAGATGCGCGTAGTAGTGATACAGGTTGTCCAGATCGCGAATGCCCACGCGCCAGCCTCCGAACGGATTCCAGCCCTTGACCTCGACGATTCCGAACGAGGTGCTGCGCACTGGAACGCCGTATCTCGCGAAGATATCGGTACCTTCGTGAATTCGGACTCCGCCCCAGCCGCGGCTGTTGCCCCAGGTGCTGCGATAGGCGTATATGGAGTTGTGCGGAAGCGGGAACACGTGCCGGGAGAGATCCAGCTTGCCGAAGGTCGAATAGATCTTGTTAAATTGCAGGATCCGTTGAACCGCCCGGGTGTTCTGGTAGTATTCCCACAGCCCGATGGCGAAGTCGTCGCCGGCGCTGCCGTAGGTGCGAATATGATGCGCGACCGTATAGAGCCGGTCCACGTCGTTCTCCCGCTCGGCGCGGTTGTCTCCCGTGCCGTCCAAGCCGATGCCTCCGAATACCCGAATGGAATCCGGGTTCGTATCGGCCGAATCGGGATTCAGATAGCCGGCCCACCGTTCCGGAGAGACGTAAATTCCCGACAGCGAATGCTCGCCAAGGGGCCTTGTCTTCGGATGAGTGCGGGAGAGCGTCCGCTCGTAGCGGTCGATCGCGGCCACGGATTGCCAGGTCAGGCCCGTCAGAACCGAGATATGGTCGTATAGCTCTTGCAGCTTGCGATAATCCGTTTCGGAATCCGAAGGAGCCGCCTGAGCCGTGGCGGCGGGCGACAGCGTCGATGCAGCGATGCATCCGGCGACGGCCAGCGCCCATAACTTTGTATGGCGATTTCTTCTCCAACGAAGCCATTGCAACATCTACACGAGCCTCCCCATCTGGTGCGTATAAGGTTTAGAGTTAGCAGATCATTGGTTTTTATGTGAAACCTGCTATAATAAGGTGACAGAAAACAGGGGGTTTCTTACGATGACTTCGAGCTCCAAACCGAAGAAGCCGGATTGGCTTCGGATCAAGCTGACTACCGGAGAGAACTACCAAGAGATCAAGGATATGATGCGGAACAAGACTCTTCACACGGTGTGCGAAGAAGCTCGCTGTCCGAATATATACGAATGCTGGGCTAACCGTACGGCGACCTTCATGATTCTCGGCGACATCTGCACCCGGGCATGCCGCTTCTGCGCGGTCAAGACCGGCCTTCCGACCGAGCTGGACCTGGGCGAACCGGAACGCGTAGCCGATGCGGCGGTTCAGATGAACCTGCAGCATTGCGTCGTGACCTCGGTCGCCCGCGACGACCTGAAAGACGGCGGCGCTTCCATCTTCGCCGAGACGATCCGGGCGATTCGCCGCAAGCTTCCTTTGTGCAGCGTTGAGGTTCTGATTCCCGACTTCATGGGCAACTGGGACGCGCTCAAGGTCGTCATGGACGCCAAGCCGGATATCCTGAACCACAATATCGAGACGGTCGAGAGATTGTCCAACCGCGTTCGCGCCAAAGCGAAGTATTCCCGTACGCTGGAGCTGCTGCGCCGAGCCAAGGAACTGCAGCCGAACATCCCGACCAAGTCCAGCATCATGCTCGGACTCGGCGAGACGATCGAGGAAGTCCATCGGACGATGGACGATCTGCGCGCGGTGGATTGCAATATCCTGACACTGGGCCAATACCTGCAGCCGTCCTCCTCCCACATCAAGATCGAACGTTACGTTCATCCGGACGAGTTCAAGCAACTTAAGGTCGACGGCCTTGCGAAGGGCTTCTCCCACGTCGAATCCGCTCCGCTCGTCAGAAGTTCGTATCACGCTCATGAGCAGGTGCAATCGGCGGCGGCCAACGCCGTTCATTCCTAATCCGTTTCTAATCGATAACCCGATGCTTGGTCGGGATGATCCGGCACTAATACACCGTTATTCTTAAAGCGGGCATTCGAGAGGAGTACCATTCGTGATCTATATGGCAGGCGGTATCGCGTATACGCTCGTGCACGACTACAAAAACGGGTGGAACCCCGAAGCGTTCCGCGAACGGTTCAGCGAGGTGCTGGAACGATACGACTACGTCGTCGGAGATTGGGGTTATAATCAACTGCGGCTCAAGGGTTTCTTCCGGGAGGCTCAACCCAAGGCGTCAAGGGATGCCGTCATTAACGGCTTGATCGATTATATCAACGAATACTGCAACTTCGGCTGCGCTTACTTCGTGCTGGAGAAGCTGGATCCGAGCGCGATTCCCGAGGATGCCGTCATCTTCTCGAGTCCGGCGGCGGCGGAACCGGCTTCCGCGGATACGCCGGCGGAGGAGGGCTCGGAAGCTCCGGCGGCAGACCCTGCCGCCGCGGCAACGAACGCAGCGGCAGCCGCCAATTCGTCGGCTCCGCTTCTGCGCTGGCCTCTGAAGGAGAGGCCCGGCGGCCGCGTACCGGGGACAAGCCCGTCCGCGGTCGCGCGCGCGGTATCCGAAGGCGCCGAACGCCGCGCCGCGGCGGCTGCGCAAGCGAACGGAGGTTCGAGATCGGATTCTCCGTTCGGAAGAGGGTATCCCGACGGAGGGGGGAGCCGATCCAAGGGCGGTTCGGATTCCTCAGGCCGCGAACGCCGGAACAACGGCAATCAAGGCCATCATAATAGCCATGGCGGTTCCCGCCAAGGACACGGGAATTCCTCTTCCGGAGGAGGCTCGGAGCGCCGGCATAACGGACAAGACCGCAAGGGAGGCGGCGGCGGTCATCCCCGCGGCAGCTCCAACCAACACGCGGGGAATTCCTCCGCGAAGGATCACCACGACCGAAGCGGCGGAACGGGCGGGGACGCCCGGGCGAGCATCGCCGCGGGGGCAGAAGGAGATCAACCTTCTCGCCAGTCCGGAGGCGGAGGTCGTTGGGCGGGCAAGAATAGGCGCCGCGGCGGCTTCCATGGCAAGCCGAACCGGCCGCGCCCGGATGGCGCGCCTCGCGCCGGGGGCGGGAACGGACCTCGTTCCGAGGCCGGCAACACCGGCGGCGAACGCTAGGAATCGCGCAACAAAAAAACAGGATGGAAGCGGTTGTTCGTCAACCGGTCCATCCTGTTTTTTTTGCTTTAATAAGCGGCTTTAGCGGGGACGCTTGCGGGCGCGTCCGGAATCGCCGTTCTCGTCGTAGCCGATGAACGCGTCGCGAACCCGATTCCAGAACGGGAACGGACGATATCGGGCGAAATGCACCTTATCCTCGGCGACGGAGCAGATGATCGAGCGTACCTCGCGGAATTGCAGCACGAGGTGATCGATGCCGACGGACAGCAGCTCCTCGGGGTCCGTAACGATATCGCAGTGATGGTGTTTCGGCAATATGAAGGAGGAGCCGAGCGTCCGGTAAACCCGATTGTTGATCGACGCGATCTCGGCGATCTGCATCGCTTCCAGGTAAGGGTGGATGATGGCGCCGTTGACGCTCTTATTATAGCCGGTGCTTCCGGACGGGGTCGAGACGACGATGCCGTCCCCCCGGAACATCTCGAACGGCTCGTCGTTGATGTTCAGCTGGGCGACAAGCGTTCCTTCCACGCTTTTCAACGTAAATTCATTCAGTGCCAGATAAGCGGAGGTGCCTCCGTCCGTCACGATCTCTACCTTGAGCAGAGGGTAGCTGACCGTCGTCGGTTCCGTCGTGGCCATGAGGTCGACCAGCTCGGTCAGTTCTCCAACCTTCCAATCGGCGTAGAAGCCCAAATGCCCCGTGTGCACCCCCACGAAGCCGACCTTGCCGACTTGATCCCGATACCGGTGGAACGCTTGCAGCAGGGTGCCGTCTCCGCCGATCGAGACGACGATCCGAGGGGCTTTGTCGTCGCGGACAAGGCCTCTGGCCTCCGCCAGCTTATGAAACTGATCCGCGAGCTCCCGGCTTAACTGGTCTCCGCGGTCGAGAAGCGCGTATTTCAAGGACTCCAAGAGATTGCTCCTTCCCCATCTCTGAGTGAATCGCCGCTGCCTGCCGACGGATCATGCGTTTCCGAGGGCGTCGCGGCTTGCTAGTACGATCATAAACAATATGGAGATGGAACACAATGCTCGAGGGCTCCGGTCCGCAACCTTATGCGCTTCCAATTCGAAATCAGGCGTTATACAGATAGGGCCATAGGAGATAGACGAGCAGAACGGCCATGACGGCATGGATCAGCCGAGCTCTCAGGAACGGGAAGTACCTCCAGCTCGTGCGGCTCATCAAGCCGGCAACCTGGGCATGGACCGATAGCCCGGCCCATGAGAGGACGAACGCGGCGGCCGCGACTTGATCGACGAGCGGCGGGTTAGGAACCCCTGCATGGGCGGCCGTTCCGGCATCGGCCGCGGCGTTCGCGCCGAGCGTAACCTCGAACGTGCCTCGGACGAGGGAATCCGCCAGATACGGAGAGAGGCCGACGGACCGCAGCAGCCAAGCCAGCGCGTCTCGCAGACCGGAGAGCAGGCCGCTGTGAAGCAGCAATTCAAGCGTTGCGGAGAAGAATACGACCAATCCCCCTACGACGATCATGAGCTGAATGGAGGATCGAAGCGATTGCTGCAGCATATCGGAGAAGGGACGGCCGTCCGCCGCCCGCGCTTGCTTCATGGCCGAGAATGCTCGGGCGAAGATGCCGCCGCGCGCGTCCTCCGGGTTGGATGGAGAGAAGCCGTCTAGAGCGGCGCTCTTGCTGCCCTTGCCGCCTTGCTTGGAGGAGCCCGTCCACCGAAGCAGCAGCCCCAGCAGCATGGCCCCGCCGTAGTGGGCGGTCGCCAATACCGGAACGATGTCCGAGCGTCCGAAGAAGCCGATGCAGACCGCCCCGATAAGGAAAATAGGGTCGGAGGAGGTGGTCATGGCGACCAGCCGCTCTCCTTCCTCGCGATTCACGAGCTTCTGCTCCATGAGACGGGAAGTGAGCTTGGCTCCGACCGGGTAGCCGGACGCGAAGCCCATGGCGACGACGAAGCCCCCAACCCCGGGAATGCGGAAGAGCGGACGCATGAGCGGATCCAGCAGGGTGCCGGTCAGATGCACGACTCCGAGCCCCAGCAGGAGCTCGGACAGCACGAAGAAGGGGAACAGAGCGGGAAAGAGCACGTCCCACCATACCTTCAATCCTTTCAAAGATGCCGTCAGCGCGACATGCGGCATGGATAGCGTCAGCATGCCGAGCAGAAGAAGCGTTGCCGCGACCAGCATGGCAGCCAGCAAGCCGTTCAGCCGGTTAGGCCGCGTGGCAAGATCGGGAGGGTCCGAGATCGACATGCTTGCCGCCTCCTTTAAGGAATTCGTACCGCGAAGGGTTCTTGTCCTATATATGCGGCGGGCAAGCGGGTTATTTCCAATAAATAAATGTAACCGATTACAGAAAGAGCCATGCTTTCGTCCGGGATTTATGTTAGAATATTCTCAGAATCATCGAGTCATAAGCTCCTAAGGAACACACAGAAGCGGAGTGATGAGGATGGCGGGAATAGTGGCCGGATTTTTGGTTTGCGCTTTTGTTTTTGTCATACGCGAATCGCTGACCCCTTCGGAGAGAGAAGATTACTGAGACTTTCTACATCGTCCTTTCGGGCGATTTTTTGTTTTTCCTGGACATAAGTTCCTAATTAATTATGCTATAATGGGTTGAAAATATGGCTGTTAGTCCTGCGACAATATACACAAGGAGGAGTCCGTTCATGAGCTATACGACTATCTACGAAGCAGCCGGAGGAGCTCCTGCCATTCGGGCCATTGTCGAACGGTTCTATCCGAAGGTTCAAGAGCACCCGCTGCTCTCCCCGTTATTCCCGGAGGATATCGACCCGGTGATGGAGAAGCAGTACGAATTCCTGACCCAATTCTTCGGCGGGCCCAGCCTATATTCGGACAAGCACGGGCATCCGATGATGAGAGGCCGCCATCTGCGCTTTCCGATCACGAACGAGCATGCCGAGGCTTGGCTGGATTGCATGCGCAGGGCGCTCGGCGAGACCGATCTGGAGCCGGAATTGCAGGAGATCATCCTGGAACGGCTTTCGGGTCCCGCCCATCATTTCGTGAATTCTTGATAGGGCCTACATACTGCTGTCCGTCCGCGGACAGTCCGGAGGGAACACATTGGAACCCTTATACACCATTAAGATCAATTGCCCTTGCTGCGAATCGACGTTCGAGACGTCCAGGGTTCGGCCGAGCCTGAAGAAGGCGATCAACACGGACACGGACTTCTGCTCCTACTTCGCAACCATCAATCCGGATTATTATGTGGTTAGAGTGTGTCCGTATTGCGGCTTCGCGTCGACCGAGAATTTCAGGGACAAGCTCATGGATCGCGAGAAAAGGGCATACTTGGACAAGATCGGCGTTCACTGGTCGAATCGGGAATACGGCGGAGAGAGAACGGCGGAGACGGCCATGGAGACCTACAAGCTGGCTTTGCTGTCCGCCCAGACGGTCAAGGAGAGCGATCGCCTGATCGCGGGTCTTCTTCATCATATCGCTTGGCTCTACCGTTACGACGGCAACCAGGACATGGAGAACAAATTCCTCGGGTTCGCCCTGGAGTCTTATGTCGAAGTTTATAAGAACGAGAGGAACGGGGACAGCAACGCCCGCCTGCTTTACCTGATCGGGGAGTTGAACCGCAGGCTGGGCCATTTCTACGAAGCCGTCAAGTGGTTCTCCAAAGTCATTCACGACAAGCGGATTACGGACAGCTCCATGATTCGGGCTTCCCGGGAGCAATGGACGGCCATCCGCGAAGAGATGACGAACAAGGGGCAGGAGCTTCCGGAAGAGATGAAACAAAGCGGCGCTTGATCAATTTCGGGAAAAGGGGTTGAATGATGAACATCCGCCGAGCGGAGGGCAATCCGATTGTGGTTCCAAGCGATGTCGTTCCGTCCTCTCCAGCCATGGAGGTCATCGGAGTATTCAATGCCGGCGTCGCCAGGCTCGGCGAAGAGATTATTCTCCTTCTTCGGGTGGCCGAGCGGCCCATTCAGCAGGAGAAGGATTCCTGTCTGATTCCGCTTTACGATCCGGAGAAGGGCGAGACCGTCCTGCGTTCCATTCCGTTCGGCCCGGAGAACGACTTCTCCGACCCGCGCGTCATCCGAACGCCCGGACAGATTTATCTGACTTCCCTCTCGCATCTTCGCGTCGCCCGAAGCCGCGACGGGCTTCGCTTCGATATCGACAAGAGCCCGTCGATCTATCCGGCGACAAGCTACGAGACATTCGGGATCGAGGATCCTCGCATCACGATGCTGGAGGACGGTTATTACATTGCCTGTACGGGCGTTTCTCCTCGGGGCGTTGTCGTTCCGCTGCTGTTCACCGAGGACTTCCGTTCGTTCCGGAGGATCGGCAATATCTTCCACCCGGACAACAAGGACGTGGTCCTCTTCCCGGAGAAGATCGGCGGCAAATACTACGCTCTGCATCGGCCGTCCGGGTCCCATTTTGCGAAGCCCGACATCTGGATCGCGGAATCGAACGACCTGCTAACCTGGGGGAACCACCGTTACCTGATGGGAGTTCGCGAAGAAGAGTGGGACGGGGGGCGGATCGGAGCGAGCGCGGTGCCGATTCGCACGGATCGCGGCTGGCTCGAGCTCTACCATGGCGCGGACAGAGACAATCGGTATTGCCTCGGAGCGGTCCTGCTCGATCTGGAGGAGCCTTGGCGAGTGCTTGCTCGCTGCAGGAAGCCCTTCTTAGAGCCGGAGGAGCCTTTCGAGACGGAAGGCTTCTTCGGGAACGTCGTCTTCTCCTGCGGGGCGCTGGAGGAGGACGGGATCGTGAAAATTTATTACGGAGCCGGCGATACCAGCATGGGCTATGCGGAAACGACGCTGGAATCGGTCCTGCAGAGTCTCCAATAGTAAGGTAGAAAGCAGCCTGCCGCGAGATGCGGCAGGCTGCTTTTCTTGCGAGGGATGCTTATCGCCATGTAGGCGTCCGACCCTGAACCGTAACGGAAATCTGAGACCTTTACAGGGGGAAATTGCGGGTTTATGAATTTTAACGGAAATGACGAACCCTTATATGGTTATTTCCCCTCTCGAAAGGGCTAAATTCAACTTTAAGCGTCGCTTATATCCGTAAGAATCAAAAACGTCTTATATTCCAGCTCTTAAGGTCTAAAATTTCCGTTAGCCGCGAGTCCATATAACCATCCGTAATCCGCAATCCGATACGTAAGACGGAAGCGGCAAGCCGCGAGCCGATAGCTGATTAACGAGCAACTGCAATAGGAAAGTAATCGCCCGATTTACGGGGAATTGGGAAAAGCACCTATTCAGGGCAGCCCGGGACAACGCGAGATTGGCCAATTTTCTGTAAGCTGCTGCTATATTTACGCTCTTTTGATGCGATTTGGAGGCGCTTCTGGTTATGCCTATCTGCGCGGACTTAGCCGCTGATCCGCAAGAAGGTAATCTCCGTCGGCGTCGATGAATTGCACCCGGGTCCGGCAGCACGGGAAGACGATCGCCTGTTTGCGCCGCCCGTCCCGAAGATCCCGGACGTCTTCCGGCTTAAGCGGAAGCGGTACGTGCTCTTGCCCGCAGAAGGGGCAGTGAGCGGCGAATACTTCGTTCATCTGGATATCATAAGGCAAGCTGTTCTGCAAGGGAATCAAGATTTAAGACCTCCGTTCTTCTCCATGCCTTTAACGATACAACAGTTGTTCCCGCCTTCGCAATGTTGTAGCATTAATCCTGCATGGCTTATCATTCCTATATAACGAAAGGTTGGATATAAATGAGTCAATCATTATCGTTGACCTGGGACCTTGATGCTCTGTTCCCGGGCGGTTCCGATTCCAAGGAATTCGCTTCCTTCATGGAGGAGAGCGACAAGCTGGTGAAGGGGTTGTACCAAGAACTGAAGGCGTCTTCCGGCGATGTCGGCGAAGCGAAGCTGTCGGCATGGACCGCCAGGCTGCAGGAAGCGAACCTGCGTCTTCGCCAGGCGAGATCGTTCGCGGATTGCCTGACCTCGCAACGGACCGACGACAAGCGAGCGGCCGCCTGGACGGAGAAGGTTCAGACGCTCGGCTCCCTTTACTCCCAAGCGTCTGACTTGTTCGACGTGAAGCTGTCCGAGCTTCCGGACGACCGCTGGGCGAAGTGGGTAGAAGCCGAGGGCCAGAAGGAGATCGCGTATCTCCTTAACGAGCGCAGGGACGCGGTTCGAGAGAAGCTGTCTCCCGAGCTGGAGGGACTCGCCAGCGAGCTGGCTATCAACGGCTATCACGGATGGGGAGAGCATTATTCGCTTATCGTCAGCCGGATCGGCATCCCATGGGAGGAGAATGGCGAGACGAAGAAGCTGTCCGTGGGACAGGCGGCCAACAAGTTCAGCAATCCCAACCAACAAGTGCGCGATCGAATGGCTTCCCTATGGGAAGAGGCTTGGTCCGAGCAGGAGGATCTTGCGGCGGACGTGTTGAACCGCTTGGCGGGCTTCCGGCTCAACTTGTACGGCAAGCGAGGCTGGGACAGCGTTCTTCATGAACCGCTTCGTATCAATCGAATGAGCCCGGAAACGCTCGAAGCCATGTGGGGAGCGGTAGAAGGAAGCATCGAACCGCTCAAGAAATACTTATCCGCCAAAGCGGGCTTGCTCGGCAAGGAGAAGCTCGGCTGGCACGATGTCGGCGCTCCGATCGGCCAAGAAGGCCCGTCCGTGGGATATGGAGAAGCAGCCGAGCTTATCCGGGAAGCGTTCGCCCAGTTCTCTCCTTCGATGGCGGCGCTGGCGGATCGCGCTTTCTCCGAGAGATGGATCGAGGTGGAAGACCGCGCCGGGAAGCGTCCGGGCGGCTTCTGCACGGACTTCCCGATCAACGGCCAGACCCGGATCTTCATGACCTATTCGGGTACGATGGACAATGTCTCGACCCTCGCCCACGAGTTGGGCCACGCTTACCATAGCTCTCTGGTGGACGGCTTGGCGCCATTCGCCCAGGACTACGCGATGAACGTGGCGGAGACCGCTTCTACTTTCGCGGAGGCGATCGTCAGCGATGCGCTGCTGCGCAAGGCGGACAGCGCCGAAGCGAAGCTGGCGCTGTTGGACGTCCGTCTGGAGAGCGCGGTCGCGTTCTGCATGAATATCCGAGCGCGCTTCCTGTTCGAGACTCGCTTCTACGACAAGCGCAAGGCCGGCATGCTGTCCGCCGAGGAGATCAAGGAGCTGATGGTGGAAGCCCAGAAGGAAGCGTATGGGGATTCGCTTGAATCCTGGCATCCGATGTTCTGGGGCTCCAAGCTTCACTTCTACATCACGGACGTTCCGTTCTACAACTTCCCCTATAGCTTCGGCTATCTCTTCAGCACCGGCATCCTCGCCGCGGCGGAGAAAGAAGGTCCTTCGTTCAGCGCGCGCTATGATGCTCTTCTGAAGGATACGGCGGTCATGTCGGTCGAGGACTTGGCCAAGAAGCATCTTGGGGTGGATTTGAAGAAGCGCGGCTTCTGGGATTCGGCCGTGGCCAAGGCGGTGTCCGATGTCGAGCTGTACGTGAAGACGGCAGCGGAAGTCTCCCGATCGTCCAACCGATAAATTTCCAATTGTCGGAAATGGACGGGCGAGATATAATAATAGCAAATAGGTCGTGAAGAACACGCCGCTTTCCTGCTTGGAGGGCCCGATCAATGGATCGGGGCTTCGGCAGGGAGCGGTTTTTTTATGGCCTGAACTCCTCAAGCGACAAATTTAGACAATAGTCATTGCTATTATTAAATAATTGACATATAATCCAATTAAAGTATTATATAGGTAAAAATAATCATTTTATTAGGAGAGGGGAATGTTGATGTCGCTAGAGTTGGTTCCATTGGCCCGCCAGGTAGATGTTGCTCTTCGCAAGCTGGAGGATGAATTGCGCGGACTATCCGCGGGAACGATCGTGCTGCAGATACGCAACGACGTGATCGGCAAGTTCGGCATTCGGCATCTCCCGCTCGATTGCGAGGATCGGGGGACAGCGGGAGAGAAGCAGGCCGGGATGACGGCAGCCCAAGTCGAATCGCTGCGCCGAATGGCAATCGAAGCGCTGAACCACAAGCGAAGCTGGACGCACGGCGAAATCTCGTACGACTTCGTGCTTCGCCAGGGCAAGGTCTATCTGAGCGTCCAATTCGAGTCCAACTACAACATGGCGAATCTCATGTTCCGGTTGCATCCGAAGGGCAGGGACCGGCGTGACGCGGTGAACGAATAGGCTACATAAAATGAAGGGGACGGCTCTGGATTGTTGATCCGAGCCGTCCCCTTCGTTGTTGACGCTATCCGTTATGGAAGCGGTTCGATTAGAAAGCTCTTCCCGCGAGTTGTTGTTCAGCGATCTGAACGAGCTTGCGAGTGATATGACCACCGATGGAGCCGGTGTCGCGAGTAACCATGTTGCCGTAGTAGCCGTCTTGCGGAATCGTGATTCCAAGCTCTTGCGCAGCTTCGTACTTCAGTTGGTCCAGTGCTTGGCGAGCTTGGGGGATGACGAGCTGATTGCTGTTGCTGTTGTTGTTGGATGCCAATGTGCTCACCTCCTTTGAAGGATAGTATGGACGAAATAGGAGGGGCTATGCATGCAAAGAAATCGTTTCCATGAAGCTCTTGTTTCAAAGCCAATTCATGCGTTCGAAGATATGGGATCCGAGCAGGACCAGCCACGCGGTCAGCAGCGCGAACACGAGGACAAACCGGGTACGGAAGACGGACAGCATCATTAGAGTGCCCTTCAGGTCGATCATCGGACCGAAGACAAGGAAGGACAGCAGCGCCCCATGTGGGAATAGGTTCACGAAGGGGGCGGCGACGAAGGCATCGGCCGTAGAGCATAAGCACAGCACGAAGGCGAAGCCCATCATGAACAAATGGGATACGAGATCGTTGCCGGCGATGGCGGCGAAAGCTTCCTGATCGATCGTCGTCTGCATGATCGCGGCGATCAAGGAACCCGCCAGGAAGTACTTGCCCATGTCCCAGAGATCCTCGGCCGCGTGAGCGGGAACGCCCGCAAGCTTCGTCCTCCAAGTTCCCCCGGCCGCCTCGTGGTCATGATCGTGGTGATGGTGGTGATGGCCGTGTTTGCGGGAATGGCCGGCATGGCTGTGTCCGTGAGAATGATCATGTCCGTGCCCGTGCTCATGCTCGCGGGTATCGTCATTCGTCCGGTCGGTCCGGAGCGGGCTGCCGCGGACGATCAAGGTGAGCATGAGGCCCAGCGCAACGGTAACTGCGAGAGCCAGCAGGAACCGGGCGGTCGCAAGCTTCGGATCGTTCGGGAAGGCGGAGAAGGTCGAAGCGATGACGATCGGATTCAGGATCGGACCGGCGACAAGATAGACCAGCCCGATATAGGCGGGCAGCCCTTTGCGGATTAGCCTTCGCACGACGGGAACCATTCCGCATTCGCAGAGCGGGACGGCAAGGCCAAGAAGGCTCCCGAAGAGAACGCCATAGAGCTTGTTGCGGGGCGCGAACCTTCGCACATGTTCGTCCTTCAGGAAAGTGTGAAGCAGCGCCGATACGAACGAACCGGCTAGCAGATAAGGGAGAGCATCGAACAAGATGGAAGCGAACGCTTCGGTCAGCTTTCGCGCATAATGGCTCTCCATGATGAAGAAGAGAACAAGGAAAAGAACTCCCGATGCGGTCAGGAGCCATTTGAAAAATCTGCCTGCCAATTCGACCCACCTCCAAGCTGCGCTTCTCTAGACTATGCTTGGCCTTATCGGACAAGAACGCGAGGAGGGAAGTTCGAAGCGGGGGGCTGCGCGGTTGACTTGTCGTCTCCCGGGAGTATAATGAGAAGCAACATGCTGCATCAGATCGGCTGTGAAGAGAACAAGTACGTTTAGCGGGGTGCTCCCAGAGAGCCGGCGATTGCTGAGAGCCGGTACTCCTTGCTAAGCCGAATGGAGCTCGGAGCCGGGAGCGAAACGATCGAGCTGTCTCCGCGGGGGACGGCCTATCCCATTCTCCCCGAATGTTCCCCGTTACGGAACCCAAGGCTGGATCCGAGAGCGCGCCTAAGATGCTTTGTCCAGCGAATAAGGGTGGCACCACGACCTCTTCGTCCCTTGAGACGAAGGGGTCTTTTTGTTTTTCTCCGTCTCCTGGGGACAGTCGATCTTTAGCGGCACGACACTATTGCTTGGGAAAAGAAAGGCGGAATCCAATCATGAGCAAGCCACTAAGAGTTCTATCGGGGATTCAACCGAGCGGCAAGCTGACGCTAGGGAACTATATCGGAGCGATGAAAAATTTCGTGGAGCTGCAGAAGGATTACGAGTGCTTCTTCATGATCGTCGATCTGCACGCGATTACGGTTCCGCAAGAGCCGGCGGCCTTGCGCGAACAAACGGAATCGGTTGCCGCCCTGTTTATCGCCGCCGGGATCGATCCGGCGCAAGCGGCCGTCTTCGTGCAGTCGCACGTGCCGCAGCACGCGGAGCTGGGCTGGATCATGACGACGCTGTCGTATATGGGCGAGCTGGAGAGAATGACCCAGTTCAAGGATAAGTCGGAAGGCAAGGATGCGGTGGGAGCCGGCCTGTTCGTCTATCCTTCGCTGATGGCCGCGGACATTTTGCTGTATCAAGCCAATCTGGTGCCGGTCGGCGACGACCAGAAGCAGCATCTGGAGCTGACGCGCGATCTCGCGGGACGCTTCAACTTCAAGTTCGGCGAGACGCTGACGGTTCCGGAGCCATACATCCCGAAGGTCGGAGCAAGAATCATGTCGCTGGACGACGCGAGCAAGAAGATGAGCAAGAGCAACCCTAACGCGGGAAGCTTCATCGCCCTTCTCGATTCTCCGGACGACATCCGCAAAAAAATCTCCCGAGCCAAGACGGACTTGGGACGGGAGATCGTATTCGATCCGAAGGAGAAGCCCGAGATCAGCAACCTGATGACGATCTATTCGAATTGCGCGGGCATCTCGCTTGAGGAAGTTCAAGCCAGATACGAAGGACAAGGCTACGGGGCGTTCAAGAAGGATCTGGCCGAGCAAGTGGTCGCGACCCTTGAGCCGCTGCAGCAGCGTTACCGCGAAATCCGCGAATCCGGCGAGATTCACGAGATCCTTAGGGCCGGTGCGGAGAAGGCGAGGGCGGTCGCCGAAGTGACGACCCGCCAAGTCAAGGAAGCGATGGGCTTCCTGCTGCCTTCCTCGAAGCGATAAGCCGCCGGACCATCGCCTAGGCTCGGCTTCTGCGCAGCCGGGCCTTCACGATGAATCCTGCGCCGATATTCAGGATGCACAGGACGAAGAACAGCGCGGCCAGCCAGCCGTTGTAGTCGAGGGAGATGGCGGTAGCGGTCATCCAAGCGACGGAAGTGATGGCAAACAATAATCCGAGAGGTTTGTTCATGGTTTTGAACTCCTTAAGCATATTTTTCTCCCGCCTTTGCATACTAGAGAAGCAAGCTTGCAAACCCATTAAAGCAAGGCGAAAGGAGCATTGAAGCATGGCAGACAACAATTCCGGATCCCGTAATCAGGTGTTGGTTCCCCAAGCGAAAGCAGCTCTTCAAAGCATGAAGACGGAGGCTGCTCAATCGTTGGGCGTTCAAATCCCGTCCGACGGCTACTACGGCAACGTAACTTCCCGCGATGCTGGATCGCTCGGAGGCTATATCACCAAGAAGCTGGTTCAAATCGCTGAGCAACAACTTTCCGGCGGCGGCCGCTAAGCGAACTTAGCGTCCCGACCGAAAGCCCGAGGGTCGCCCTCGGGCTTTTAATATTGTCCAATAATAAAAGCCCCCAAGTCAATAGGGGGCTTTCTTCCGGCAATCTTTAGTAAGAATTCATCCGGAGGCGCTTCTGCAGCCGATCGTCGCTGAGCCAGCCCACGTAGGATTGAAGCGTCTCGTAGTTCCGGTCCATCATCACGACGGCGACGAACGGGTATTGCTTGCGATGCCGATAACGGATGTCGAGCCAGCGGACCTCATAGCCCCACGAATGGGATGTCACCTGTCCGCAGGGGAATGGAGTCAAGGCGAGGAACGATTGCGCATCTTTGTTCTTCTTGGATGCCTCTACGGCCGGGTGCTGCGCGCATGTGGTTGTTTCCAGCCAGACCAGCTTCCCATTTTCCCATTCGCCGATCCCGTACTTGCAATCCTTCGATTCGCGAATCACGTTCCAACGATGAAGGGACAGCGTCGGCAGCAGGAAGTAGCGATCGCCGGGGCGATAAAACTCGTCCTTGCCCGGAAGCTTGGAGGAGAGACGGTAATGAACCCAGCTCCTCCAGGCGTAATAGACGACGAGAACGGCATACAAGACGGGGAAAATCGCTCTAGGCTCCGCCCAACCGCTCGCCCACAGCACGATAGCGGCGAGATGGGACAGGAAGATAAACGGATCGAAGATGTGAATGATGTTCCAAGCGATCCATCGGTTGGAGATCGGCCTTGCCGCCTGCGTGCCGTAAGAGTTGAACAGATCGGAGACGACGTGCAGCACGACGGCCAGCAGAACCCATGCGCCGATATGAAGCCAAGAGACGCTGGGGAAGACTAGGGCGATCGCCAAGGTGATCAAGAGGGTCCAGATGAGCACCGCCGGAATCGAGTGAGACAAGCCGCGGTGATTCTTGATATAATCGGCATTGCTCTTGAAGCGAAGCAGCATGTCGAAATCCGGCGCTTGCGAACCGATTACGGTGCCGATCAAGACGGCTAACGGGCCTTGCGGATGAGAAGCGATAACCGGATCGGTCAGGGCCAAGCCCGCGAGACCGAGTCCGAAGACGAGATGGGTGCCTGAGTCCAAAATAATCCCCCCAGTTTGCTCAGAATCGTGATCGTTTGTCAGTATGGGCGGGGGATGAGGAAATTATGAGGAGAAGGGGGCTGCGGACAGGATGATCGTGTTCTGCGAATATGCGATTCCGGAAGAGCACAGGGAGCCGTTCCTTCGGTGGGTTCGATCCCAGCCGGAGCGATGGCGCAAGGTGGAGCTGGCGGAGAATACCGTTCAACCGGGAGTCTTCGTCGAGTGGCAGAGGGCCGAAAGCGAGGAAGAGGCGGCGTCTATAGAAAAAGAACGCCGCGAGGGGCGTTCGGGGTGGTCGGAGATGGAACGATGGGTGAAGAACGGACCCGCGGGAGTACGGGTATGGACGTTCCGTCCGGTTATCTTCGAGTAGCTAATCCTTGCGTGCCGAACGGCAGGTTGTAATTGAGCGGCTCGTCGAACGTGATGTAATCGAGGTTCAGCATCAGCAGCAGATATCTTTTGCCGGTGACGGGATCGCTGATGACGATATGATCTCGGCCTGCGGCTTCAAGTACGCCTTTGAAGATCTTGGCGTTCCATTCGCTGTTGTTCTCGTAAGTCATGTACAGCGTGGCGACTTTGCCCAGATTCATGCGCAGGATGTTCTCGACGTACGATTCCTCGCGTTGGGGAACCGGAATAACCGCTCCGCCCTGAGTGATGAACCCTCCCGTGCTGACGGGCAGGGGAGCCTGCGTTGCCGGCAGAGTCGTCGGAACGGCGGGCATTGCCGTTGGAACGTTCGCAGGCAGGGTCTGGGGGAAAGCGCCCATCATGTTTACGTTGGCGGGGGAGACGGCTTGCTGGGCAACCGGAGCGGCGGATGTCGAAGTCGGGGGCCAAGGCATTTTGGTATACAAGGAAATCCTCCTTAATAGATGGCTTACGCCAAATTAATCTCTCTCCATGGATGACAGAGCCTTTGCGCCCACCCTCGGTCGGGAGGTGCTGGGCAATTGTCGCAATACAGTCTATTGCGGAGGCGCCTATTGTGTGACTGTAGAATGGCGAAGAACGATGGCGCACGTTGTCAACATTCTAATAATTGGAGTATGATTAAGGGATGACAGCGCGTCTTACTCGCGGCTTTATGTTTAAAGGAGGAGCTTTGTGTTCAAAGATCTTGTTACTTTAACCAAGCCGGGCATCATTCGATTGAATTTGTTCGCGGCATTCGGTGGCTTCTGGGTCGCTTCCCAGTGGGACATCGATGGGCTGCTTCTCATTTGGGTGTTGGTCGGTACGGCGTTCACGATGGCTTCGGCCTGCGTCTTTAACAACTACTTGGACCGCGAGATGGATACCAAGATGGCCCGAACGAAGGAACGGGCGCTGCCGATGGGCAGACTGAAGCCTTCCTTCGTGCTCGGATATGCGATCGTCCTGGGATTGATCGGCTTGACCGTTCTTTTCGCCGGGGTTAATGTATTGTGCGGATTCCTTGGCTTGCTTGGCATCTTCGTTTATGTAGTCGTTTACACCATGTGGCTCAAGCGCCATTCGACCTGGAGCACCTCGATCGGCGGCGTATCCGGCGCCATGCCGCCCGTTATCGGATATTGCGCGGTAGCGAATACGGTAGACGCAGGAGCATGGCTGCTGTTCGCGATCCTGTTCCTGTGGCAGCCCCCGCACTTCTGGTCGCTTGCGATCCGCCGCGTGGAAGAGTACCGCGCAGCCGGGTTCCCCGTCCTGCCGGTGGTCAAAGGCGTGCTTAGGACGAAGATCCAGATGATTCCGTACATAGCTTTGCTGCTCGCCGCTTCGATCCTGCTCTATTCTTACGAATACGTCGGAATTGTTTTCCTCATTCTGAATGTCGTGATTCTGGCTTGCTGGCTCCTGCACGCGCTATCCGGCTTCCGGGCCAAAGATACGGTCAAGTGGGCGAAGACGGACTTCCTGTTCTCCGTGAATTATTTGCTGGTCATGTTTATCGCGATGATCCTTAACACGAATGGATTCTAAACGCGAACGGATGCAGACGCTATTAGATTCTAAATGACGAATGGAGTGTATTCCCTTGGCAGACGAGAAGAACATAAATGAGAATTCAACGAATCAAACGGACGTGACCGAAACCCCAGCGGTTTCGAACGATCAAGGAGTCATCGCTCCGCCGGTGGCGGCCGGGAAGAAGTCCTTTGGGCAACGATATGCTTTTCCGATGATCTTGTTCGGCTTGTGCATTATCCTCGCGGTGTTCCTGCTGGTAAATAACAACAAGGACAAGAATGACACGCTGACCGATAAAGGGGCTGCCGCCGATTTTACTTATAACGACATCGATGGCAATCCGTTCACCATGAGCGAGCAGAACGGCAAGGTTCGACTGGTTTATTTCTTCTATTCCAATTGCCCGGACGTATGTCCGCCGACGACATTCATGATGTCCCAGGTCCAGAATATGCTGAAGGATGAGGGCAAGTTCGGCGACAAGGTCGAATTCGTCTCCATAACGATCGATCCGGAGCGGGATACGCCGGAGGCTCTTAAGAAGTTCTTCGACAAGTTCAATGCGGATTACAACGGGTGGAAAATCCTGCGGGGGGATGAGAAGGAGACTGCCGAACTTGCGAGGAAGTACCAGCTCTTGGTGAGCAAGGACGAAGAAGGTAACTTCGGGCACATGAACCTGATCGTACTCGTGGACAAGAAGGGACGTATGCGCGACTTCATCTCGCCGCAAGCGAACAACCCGAGCGATACGTCGCCTGAGCAGCTGTATGACGAGATCAAGAGCTTGATGTAACCAATATGGAAAAAGAAGAACCTCCGGTGCCATTCGCAGCAATGGCCGGAGGTTCTTTTGGTATAGGGACGGATAGTTGGGTTGGGAGTCGGAAAATGGGAGCAGCGCGGTCGGTTGGCAGCGTCTTATTTAGGAGCGTCGGGCCACGCGGCAGTCGGCTCGGGATAGACGATATACGCTTCCAAGCCGGCTTTCTCCAGCTGTTGGATGAGGTATTCCTCGGGAGTCCCTTCGACTCCGTTATAGCCTCTCCGGGTATAGATGTTCTCGGCATCCGGGAACACGTCATGCAGAATGCCGCGGATACGCCTTCCGGACGAATCGGGGTCGGTGAACAAGTACACCTGGCAGTCTCCGACCGCTTTGCGCAGCGACTCGATCTTCGCCGTGTTCAAGGTGCCGAAGGTGCAATGGATAGGGACCTCGGGCGAGAGTACGCGGGACAGGCGGCTTTTGTCGTTCTTGCCTTCGACGATGATGGCAATGTCCATGGTAGAAGCACCCCCTAGAGCGAATGGTCGCGGATGGCTTTATTGTAACATAATGCCCGAAGGATAAAACAAGTCTTGGCGCGGCGGAGGTTGCGAGTCGAATGAGGCATAGGCCGGTTCGTTCGGCGGCGGAACGGAGTAACCAGATCGGACGAACGGCGCACAAGGCGCTGGACGGAAAAAGGCAGCCAGACTGCGTACATTGGCGGGAATGCGCGACGGATGGCGGAAGAAGGTAGTTAGACTGCGTACATTGGCGGGAATGCGCGATGGATGGCGGAAGTAGGTAGTCAGACTGCGTACATGGGCGGGAATGCGCGACGGATGGCGGAAGTAGGTAGTCAGACTGCGTACATGGGTGGGAATGCGCGACGGATGGCGGAAGAAGGTAGTTAGACTGCGTACATGGGCGTAATTTCGCGACGGATGGCGGAAGTAGGTAGTCAGACTGCGTACATTGGTGGGAATGCGCGACGGATGGCGGAAGAAGGTAGTTAGACTGCGTACATTGGCGGGAATGCGCGATGGATGGCGGAAGTAGGTAGTCAGACTGCGTACATGGGCGTAATTTCGCGACGGATGGCGGAAGAGAGTAACCAGATTACTCTCATTGGCGTGAGCGGCAAAAGGGAAGAGTAGTGGAGCGCATGATGGGATTGCGGTGCATGTGGCCAAATGAGTACTGGTTACTCAACTGACCGGACAACCGCCGAAAGAAGCCGCCAAATGAGTACTGGTTACTCAACTGACGGGCCAACCGTCGCAAGAAGTCTCCAAATGGATTCTGGTTACTCAAATGAACGGCCAACCGAGCAAAGAAGAAGCCAAATGAGTACTAGTTACTCAACTGACGGGCCAACCGCCGCAAGAAGCCTCCAAATGGGTACTGGTTACTCAACTGACCGGACAACCGCCGAAAGAAGCCGCCAAATGAGTACGGGTTACTCAACTGACGGGCCAACCGCCGCAAGAAGCCTCCCAATGGGTACTGGTTACTCAAATGAACGGCCATCCGCACTTGCGCGAATCCCTTTTCCGCATATCCGGATTTTACCCGCCATTTCCCCCCTCCCCCGCAAAAAAAACAAATAGACCTTCCATAGCGAAGGTCTAAACTCTCGGCTGGCCTGCCGCGCAGAGCGGACGAACGGCCTGGTATCTCTCGAAGCGGCTGCATGCGCTCAAGGGATCTTCATGACGATGACAAGAAGGATGAACAGAACGATGACGATGGTGGTCGACGCTCCGTATCCATAGACGGCTCCATTCGGCTGTGACATGCGGATTAAGCCTCCTTCAGGTTCCGATAGCTGGCTGCTCCCTTGGGATAGCGCCTACCTTATCCTATGCAGCAGCCCTTGCCGGCGCGGTTGTCCAACGCATAGTTGGGCTAATGTCCGGCATGAGGCGGCGGTTCCGCGCGCCCGTTCCAGCCGATGGAGTACTGCGGACGCGGCATGAGAACGATCAGGGACAGCATGATGACGAAGAAGGAGATGAAGAACGGCGAGATCGATCCGCGGACCGTACCGGCGAGCACGGGACCGAGGAACGAACCGATCGACAGCGCGATCGACATGAACGAGAAGGTTCTTCCATACCGGGCAGCCCCGCTCAATTGCAGCATGAAGGAGGTCATCGCCGGGAAAACCACCCCTTTGGCCATGCCTACAACGAAGAGGAGGGCGATCATCGGAACCGGCCAGTCGGCAGCCAGACCGAAGTACGCGAGCGCCATCAGCAGCAGTCCGGCGACGCTCCGGGCATACGGCAGGTAGCGCTGCAGGAAGAGCAATCCAAGCGTAGACAGGGCGCCTAAGCTCACAATGGAGAAAAGAATGCCGGTCGTCAGCACGTCTTCGGCGGAGTCCGCCTGAAGCGGGAGCTCGAAGGAGAGGATTCCTTGGGAGCAGCTGACGGCAATGGGAAGCAGAAAAACGATCCAAGGGAAACGGCCGTTCTCCGCCGTTCCTTTCTTGGCCGAGGTCTTAGGCATAGCCGAAGCGGACGAAGACGGCGGCGTAGACGCAGGATCGACCGATGGCGAGAGAGAAGAATCCTTCAACCGGGGTTCTAGAGGTTCGCGAATGAACGCGAGAGATCCGATCCCGGTAGCCAGGAGGATCCATCCCAGAATCGCGAACGACTGGGTAAAGCCGACCTTGGCGGCCAGCCAGGCACCGGCAGCGGGAGAGACGACGGAAGCGAGGGTATGAACGAGCCCGTTGCCGGCCATCAGCCTTCCTTGCTGGATGTGATCGCGAGCGAGACGAGCCAGCAGGGACAAGCAGGCCGGGGACAGGAAAGCGAGCACGAAGCCGCTCGCCGAGCGAATATAAAGCAGATGCCAGGGATCGGTCACGCGGGATTGCAGGAGCAGCAAGATCCCGGCTCCCGAGAGGCTGGCGGCGATAAAAAGCCGGCTGCCGAAACGGTCGACCCCGTATCCGGCGAGAAGGTTGCCGGGAAGATGGGTGAGCGAATACATCCCCATGACGAGTCCGATGAAGGATGGAGCGGCTCCGAGCGAGACGGCGAACGGAGTCAGCATCGGATATTGGGCATGAAGATCGAAGAACGCGACGAACAGGAACAGATACAGCCACACGGCCATTCTCAAAGCAACATCGCCTCCGGAGCAGTCGGCTGAACGGGGTTCTAAGTCGCCGGCTTGGTCTATCCTACTTGTACGTTGGACGGACCCTCAATATGCCCCTTGAAGTGTGTGGTGGCGTGTGGTACACTGTTTCCAGATTCAGGTGTATGGTGTGTAGCCACACAGATGGCACATTAGAAAGAAAGACGGGTGGAACCGATGCCGCCGATACGATTGTGGACGATCGAGGATTTTGCGATCGATCCTTCAAGACCGCTTTACGAGCAATTCGTGGAGCAGATCCGGGCGATGATCGCCAGAGGCGAGCTGGAGCCGGGAACGCGCTTGCCTTCCGTACGGGAGACGGCGGCGAGCCTGAGAGTCAATCCGACGACGGTCATGAAGACGTACCAGGAGCTGGAGCGGCTGGAGCTGATCGTGACGTTCCGGGGGCAGGGAACGTTCGTGACCCAGTCGGAGACGGCCATTCGCTCCTCGCGCAGGCAGATGGCGAGAGAAGCCGTGAATCGGCTGGAAGAGACGGCCCGATCGCTGGGGCTGACGCTGGAACAATTATGGGAACTATCTCGGGAGAAGGAGTGACGGCTTCATGATTAAACAAGAGTCCATGCCCTTCGGCGGCCGCGCGGATCGGATCGCCGTGCGCTGCGAAGACGTTCAGATTGCCATTAAGAAGAAACCGATCTTAAACCGGGTCAGCTTCGATATTCCGGTAGGAAGCCTAACGGGATTGCTCGGACCGAACGGCGCGGGGAAGTCTACGTTAATGAGGCTGTTGACCGGCCTATTGGAACCGGATAGCGGCCGGATCGATCTGTACGGACGTCCGGCGGGAGCGGAACGGCTCGCCGAACTTAGCTTTCTACCAGATCGCGGGCAGTTGCCGGCTCATCTGACGGCGGGAGAGTGGCTGGATCTGGCGTCGGGCCTCTATCCCGACTGGAGCCGGGTCCGGGAAGCGGAATTGGAACGGGAGCTCGGCGTGCATCGCGAGAAGAGAATCGGCGCGTTGTCCAGAGGCGAAGAAGCGCGCCTGCAGCTGCTCACTTGCTTGTCGCGGGAAGCTCCGCTCATCATTCTCGACGAGCCGTTCGCGGGCGTCGACATGATCTCGCGGGAGCGAATCGCCTCCGCGGTCGTCGCCGAGATGGCGGACGGCCGTAGAACCTTCTTGATCGCGACCCATGATATCCGCGAGCTGGAGCAGTTGTTCGATCGGATCGTACTGATCGGAGACGGGGAGATACTTGGCGTTCACGACGTTGAGGAGCTGCGGACGAACGGCCGTTCCGTTGAGTCCTGCTATCGCGAGGTGTTCTCATGAAACGCGCCCGGGACAGCTTGTTCCAACTGGAGTGGAGCTTCCATCGGCACCTGCTGCCTCTTGATGCGAGGGGGAGGCTCCTATGGGTTGGAGTGCCCATCCTATTAATCGTTGCTAGCCTGATTTTCCTGGACGGGACGACGACGGCGCGCACGGTGTTCGCGATCGGGGTATCGCTCTCCGCCCTGCTGGCGTTATTTCTAGGCACGAAGCCGGTTCTGACCCTGTGGGAGAATCCGTATAAGGATTGGTGGCTCACGATTCCCGTGAAGAGAGAAGAACTGATGAGAGCGAAGCTGAACGCCGCCATCCGGTTCCAGGCATATGCTTCTCTTGCGATCTGGGCGACTTGCGCGGCGAGCAGCCTCATTCGGCTCGCTTCCGGAAGCCTCGATTCCGACACGTTCTCGGCCGGATCGTTCCTTCTGGACGCGTTTGCCTACCTGGTCTTCTGCATCCCGGTAACCGTCCTGTTCGTATGCGCGGGCTTCTCGTTCGTGGGCATGTATGGCGGGCGCCGAGTCTGGCTGAACATTCCGTTCGTGCTCGTCTACGTCGTTCTGTTCTCCGTCCTGCCCGCCATCGGGGACCACTCTCTTCGGCTCGACCGTTGGCTGGGGGGAGATCTAGTCTTCGCCTATTCACTGGCCGGCGTTCTTCTGGCGGCAACCGTTTACCGCTCGACGCTTCGCTTCACGGCCCGATACGGGCCTAAGGATCTGGCCTCCTACCGGATGGGCGGAGCCAACGCGGGGAAGAAGGATGCGTTAACGGGACGCGGTTCCCGGACCCAAGTCAAACCGCGCCGTGCGGGCTTCGCGTCCGTTTACGCTCTCGAGTGGTCCAGGTACCGATACTTCCTTTCGCTCTTATCGGTTCGGATTATCGTAGCGGCGCTTTTCGCCGCCATGATTGCAGGGGGGTTCTTCGCTTCTAACAGTCACGATACTTTTCTCGACGTCTTCCATGCCATCCTGCTGCCGATCTGCATCGCGCCTTCACTCATTTTGGTGATTCTGAACCAGCATGAAGCGAATAAGAAACGGATGGCGTGGTGGCTTTGTTTGCCCTACGACCGCCGCGCGCTGCTGCTATCCCGATTGCTTGCCTCTTGGGGCGTTGCCCTGCGGATCCTGGCGACCCTGGTCGGCGCTTTCTTGACAGGGGTTATCGCAAGGGTGCTCGTCATCGGCTTGCCTTACTCTATCGAGAGAACCGACGTGTACGAATCGGCCTATACGGTGTTCTTCTATTTCGTTGCAGGACTGGTGATGAGCAGCGTGGTGCTCGCGCAGCCTTATTCTTTCCGCCGCCCGCTTTTCTCCTGGATCTATGGGCCGATATCAAGCGCGATGTATCTGATTCCGGCGTTGATCGAGAATAAGCTTCTCCCTGAAGCTTCCTCGGATCTCGGAATCGGGACGGGGCGGTGGCTTGCGCTCCTGGCGATTGCCGTTCTCGTCGTGCCGCTAGGTATCTTCAGCTTGAGGATAGGGGCGAGATGGGCTCATCTCTATCTGCTGAATACGCAGGATGCGGCCGGAAGAAGAAGACATCTGGAAGCAGACGGGAAAATAATAGGAAAATAATAATCTCTCTACGCGTTTTACTCGGGGCAAATAGGTAAAGTATAATAGAGTAGGATAAATGCAATCTCGCATGGAGGATACCGAATGAATCTCGATATCGAGGCCTGGAAGCAGTTTGCCATTGACCACTGGATTGTCATTGTCATCGCGCTGATCGCGCTGGTCGTCGTCGTGAACGTGGTGAAGACCGTAGCGAAGTGGGCGCTTGCCGCGCTTATCGTCATCGCCGTGCTCGTCTACGGAGGCTACTCGGTCAACGACCTGAAGGAAGTCGGCACCAAGGTGTCGGAGGCCGGAAGCAAAGCGACGGCCGCCCTGCTGGACGAGGCGATCACCTCGATGGCAGGCGAAGCGAAGGACGCCACGTATACGCTTAACGAAGACGGCAGCTATACGGTCAAGACGAAGAGCATTACCTTGTCCGGAATCGCGAATTCCGGTAAGGTCAAAGTGACTTATAAGGGCGTCACCTTCCCTGAGGTGCCGCTGGACGGCGCGGTTCGCGAATTCGTTGTCGCCGCAAGGGAAGCATCGAAATGAAGCCGCTGGACACCAACCTCGTCACCTTGGCGCTCTTGGCCGTCGTGGTTGTGTCCTTGCTTCAAGGCGTATGGAGAGGCGCTTCCGGCTCTGCGAAGCGCCTCTTCCTGTTCGTCGCGGGGACCGCGATGACGCTGGCCTCCGTCGTTCTGGCGGCTTGGTCGGCTTCGGCGGCGTCCCTGCCCGTCCAGAGCTGGTTGATCAAGCGGGGCTGGGAGCAGCCGAAGCCGGATTCTTCGGGTCTTGTCCAGTTCGGCTATACGGTGTTCTCCGGCGTCCGGGATCTGCCTCTCCTTCGATTCGCCGTGCTGTTTCTGCTATCCTACCTGGCGATACGGTTCGTTATCGGATCGGTCGGCAACCTGCTTGCCAAAGCGGGAGCCCTGCCGTTCTCGATCGTTCCGAGCGGGGGAGCGGTCAGCCGCGCTTTCGGAGGGATCATCGGAGCCGCTCTCGGCTGCGGGCGGGCGATCTTGCTGACGGCCATTCTTTTTGCCTATTGCTCGCTGTTGCCGCAAGGCCCTTATGCGGACTATGTCGGCCAGTCCAGCCTCTATCGGGAAGCGGCCGCCCAGATCATCGAGCCTGCCGCGGGGAACCTGCTTGAAGCGCAATTCCCCGTCTTCGCGAAGAAGATGCAGGGCGAGCTGGACCAGCTGTGGCAGAAGCGTTACGATGTCATCGACGCGGATCTGCCCGCGGAGATCGTGCAAGCGGCTCAGCAGATCGTCGAAGGACAGACGACCGCGAACGGGAAAGCCCGCGCGTTGTATGAATGGGTGGGGACCCGGATCGCGTATGATTACGATAAGGTAGATGCCTACGAGCAGAGAGGCGAATGGCGGGAGCAGACTCCGGAGGATACGTTCCGGACCCGGCGCGGCGTCTGCATCGACTATTCCCGCTTGTTCGCGGCGATGGCTCGTTCCGTCGGGCTTGAAGTGCGTGTGGTGACCGGTTTGGGTTATGACGGCCTCGGCGGCTACGGTCCTCACGCCTGGAACGAAGTCTATCTGCCGGAAGAAAGCAGGTGGCTGCCGCTCGATACCACGTGGGCCAAGGCCGGCGATTGGTACGACGCGCCCCGGTTTCAAGATACTCATGTCAGGCAAGCATAGAGGAAGATTACATGCGTTTATATGATTGAAGCATCAGGAGGATTACGCAAGTGAGCAATGAACGTACGGAAGAGGCCCAGAAAAGAGAGCTTCGCAACCGCCGCAACTTCAGCTTTCGGCTGAATCTGTTTTTTTTCGTCACCTTTTTTGTTTTCTCTACGTTGATCGTTCGTCTTGCGTACCTTCAGTTCGTCGAAGGCGCCTCCTTGAAGGAGAGGGAACATCAGATCGGAACCCGGAACGTCTATATCCCGCCGATCCGGGGCAATATCTACGATTCGACCGGCGTGCCGATCGCTTATTCCACCTCGACCCAATCGCTCTATTACACGCTGGAGCAGGGCACGAAGGAAGAAGCGGGAAGAGCGCTGGCGAGCAAGCTGGTCGAAGTGTTCGATAAGTATGGCGACAAGGTATCGAAGCCACTGACTGCGGACGACGTCTTCGAAGACATGGACTTCGGAGGCAAGGTTCACCTTCCGTACCAGCAGCGCCGGATCAAGTCGGGGCTGACGGAGAAGGAGATTGCCTACTTCAGCGAGCATAAGAGCGAATACAAAGGCGTCGAAGTCGTGGAAGAGAGCATCCGGCAGTACAGCTCCGAGCATGTCGCCGCGCAGCTGGTCGGGTACATGAAGCAGCTTCAGGGCGCGACCTCTCTAAGCTATTATAAGGACATCAACAAGGACCAGACCGATCCGACGCTCAAATACTTGGATACCGAGGATGTCGGCTTCGACGGCATCGAGCTGATGTACCAGGAGGAGCTGCGCGGCCGCAACGGCTTGAAGACGTACCCGGTCAACAGCGAGAGCCGCATCATCGGGCCGATGGAGCTGACGAAGCCGGTCAAGGGGAACAATCTGTTCCTGACCATCAACAAGGACGTGCAGCTGGCGACGCAGAACGCGATCACGACCCACCTGGAGAAGATCCGCACCTCGACGCTCAAGGCAGAACGCGCTCCTAACGCCAAGACGGGCTACGCGGTCGCCATGGAAGTGAAGACGGGCAAGGTCGTCGCGATGGCGAGCATGCCCGACTACGACACGAACCTGTGGCAGGGAGGCATCAGCTCGAAGGATTACGACGCGGTCAAGTATTATATGGGCAACGGAGCGATTCGCGAGGTTCAAGCGCCGTACGAGGACGACAAGGAGAGGCTCAAGCATCCTTCCTCGCTCGTCAACCTCGGTTCGACGCAGAAGCCTCTGACCATTCTGCTTGGCCTTAACGAACACCTGATTACGCCGAATTCCACGTTCAACGATCCGGGCTACTTCCAATTCGGCCGCAAAGGCTACGAGACGAAGGTGCGCAACTCGAAGAGCGAGGCGAACGGACTCCTGACTCCTTGGAAGGCGATCGCAAAGTCCTCCAACGCTTTCATGTCCGCCATGGTGGGCAATGCCCTGTACCTTCGGGACGGCTCCGACGCCTTGGACGTCTGGGACAGCTACATGAAGCAGTTCGGCCTCGGCGTAACGACCGGGAGCGGCCTGCCCGGCGAGTCCAAGGGTTCGGTCAACTACTACGAAGAAGCGAAGCGGGGCAGCGCCCAGTCCGCCTTGATCTACGCCTCCTTCGGTCAGCAAGGCCGCTATACGGCCCTCCAGCTAGCGCAATACGCGACGACGCTGGCGAGCCATGGAACGAGGCTGAAGCCGCAATTCGTCGATCGGATCGAAGACGCCGACGGCAATCTGGTTCAGCCTTATCAGAAGGAAGTCCTGAACACGGTCAGCTTCCCCGACGAGTATTGGAATACGATCGAAAAGGGCATGGGCCAGGTTAAAGTCCAAGGCTTCGACGGATTCCCGTACAACTTCTACCGGAAGACGGGGACCTCGCAGCAGGAGGTCGGCGGCGGACTCGTCGAGAACGCCGTATTCATCGCCTACGCGCCGGCCGAGGATCCGGTGCTCGCCGTCGCGGTCGTCGTGCCGGAAGGCGGCTTCGGCGGCTGGGGGGCGGCTCCGATCGCGCGCAAGATCTTCGATGCCTACGATCAAGCTGTCGGCCTGACGGGGACGCCGCGCAAGGCGGCCAATCCCTCCGCAGCCGATTCCTCGGCGGATGGAGCTGCGGCCGCCAACGCGAATGCCGACGCTCCGGATTCGACCAATAACGAGCAATAAATCCATCGATTCACACTAGAGTCCGTACCTTAAGATCCACTCGTTGGGTCCGAGGCACGGACTCTCTTTTTTTGCTCCGCTAACAAGAAAATAATGGTAGAATATCCATAGTGGAATGAACTTTGCAGCTTAGGAAACGAGGAGTGAGCACGGCCGCATGAGCGAGCAGAAAGTGGAAGAAGCGCAGAAGCGCATGCTGAGAAACCGCCGCAATTTCAGTTTTCGTCTGAACCTATTCTTTTTCACCACATTCGGATTATTCTCCCTGCTCATCGTAAGACTGGCGTTCCTCCAATTCGTCGAGGCGGACGCGATGAAGGACCGCAAGTCGAGCCAAGGCACGGCGGGCAACTCTATCCCACCGATCCGGGGGAACATCTACGACTCGAACGGCAAGCCGATCGCTTATTCGACTTCGACGCAGTCGCTTTATTACACGATCGGGAAGAAGGGAGAAGATGAGGGCAGGGATATCGCGGTACGGCTAAGCGAGCTGCTGGACCGGCTCGGAGACGCTTCGTCTCCCAGGATGACGGCGGAAGAGCTGATCGAGAAGATGGACTTCAAAGCGAGAAAGAACTTTGCCTCTCAGCAGCGCCGCTTGTTGTCCGGGTTAAACAAAGAAGAAATCGCGTACTTAAGCGAGCATCGCGACGAATTCCCCGGAATCGAGATCATGGAAGAAAGCATCCGTCACTACACCAGCGATAAAGTCGCCGTGCAGCTCGTCGGTTACATGAACAAGATGACGGGCGCAAGGGAGAATCTTGATTTCTACAAGCAGATGAGCGGCAAAAAGACGGATCGAGAGCATACCTATCTGGATACCGAATATGTCGGCTATGACGGACTCGAGCTCATGTACCAGAACGAGCTTCGGGGACTGAACGGCTACAAGGCCTATCAGGTGGACAATCAGAACTATATCATCGGCGACGCGAAGCTGACGAAGCCCGTCAAGGGACAGAATCTGTATCTGACGATCAACCGCGAGGTCCAATTGGTCGCCCAGCAGGCGATCATGGATCAGATCCAGAGCATCCGGCAATCGACGTCCAAGATGGAGAAGGACGCGCAGCCGACGACCGGCTATGCGGTGGCGATGGAGGTGGATACCGGCAAGGTGATCGCGATGGCCAGCATGCCGGATTACGACCCGAACGTCTGGGAGGGGGGCATCAGCTCCGCCGAGCTAAAGCAGATCATGCCTTTTATGGAAAATGGGACAATCAAAGAGGTATTTCCGCCATACGAGGATAAGACGGAGCGCGCCCAGCATCCGACTTCCCTTGTCCCGCTCGGATCGACGCAGAAGCCGCTGTCGATCCTGGTCGGGCTGTCCGAGAAGCTGATCACGCCGAAGACCAAATGGAACGATCCCGGCTACTTCCCCTTCGGCGCGAAAGGGCACGAGACGGAAGTTCAGAACGCAAGCCGGGCGGCGAACGGACAGCTTAACCCGACTACCGCGATCTCTCAATCTTCGAACGCCTTCATGGCCGCGAATATCGGCAACGCCCTTTATATGAGGGACGGCAAGAAAGGGGTCGAGATCTGGGATTCCTACATGAAGCAATTCGGGCTTGGCGCGAAGACCGGCAGCGGCTTGCCCAAGGAGAGCGCGGGGTTTATCGAATATTTTAATGAGATGAAGACGGGCAGCGCCCAATCCGCCCTTATTTATGCATCCTTCGGGCAGCAAGGGAAGTATACGACGCTGCAGCTGGCGCAGTATGCATCGATGCTTGCGACGAGAGGGCAGCGCATGAAGCCGCTCTTCGTCGATCGTATCACGGATTCCGAGGGGAACGTCGTGAGCGTAACCAAGCCCGAGGTTCTGAATAGCGTAGACCTGCCGGACGTCTATTGGGAGACGATCGAGAAGGGAATGGACGCGGTTAAAGTCCAAGGCTTCGACGACGTGGCCTATTCCTTCCGCCGTAAGACGGGGACTTCCCAGCAGAAGGGAGTAGGAAAGAGGAAATTTGTCGAAAATGCCGTTTTTATCGCGTATGCCCCAGCCGACAAGCCGAAGCTCGCCGTCGCCGTGGTCGTCCCGGACGGGGGGTACGGCGGGTGGGGAGCGGCCCCGATCGCCCGCAAAATCTTCGATGCCTATGACCGGACAGTAGGGCTTGAGGACAAGGGGCAGTAGGATGAAAACGGTACCAAACTCCCAGAAAATCTCAACGACGACCCTATTTACGCAAAAAAATAGCAATGAATATTATTACATTTGTATTGATATATATGCACAAATGTTCATGTACCGCCGGTCAGAATCCGCGGCATTACGCCGATTTTTTTGAACCGGAAAATGTTGACTATGAGTTAAAGTTGTATATCGGTTTTTCTGATGAAATTTTTAGATTTTACTCCCTAAATGAGGTCATTGACTATTGAAATTTTCGATGTTATAAATGTTTACATCCGTTCGGATGTCATTTTTTATCATGAGAGGGAGATGATTCTGTGAAGGTAGACAAAAAGAAGGGGTTACTGCTTCCGCTGGCTGTTGTCATGATGCTGGCAGCCGTATTGTCGGCTTGCGGCAACAACAACAAGAACTCCAGCAACGAACCAAGCAGCTCTGCATCCAGTTCCGCTTCTTCCAGCGCGTCGGCAAGCCCGGCTGCTGTTAAGAAGGGCGGAGAATTCCGTTTCACCCTGGCAAGCGAACCGCCTAGCCTTGACCCGGCTCTGATGACGGACGCGCAATCGTCCATCGTTGCAGCTGGCCTTTATGAAGGTCTTATGCGTCTGAACTCCGCTGGCGAACCGCAACCTGCGATCGCTAAGGAATACTCGGTTTCCGACGACGGAACGGTATATACGTTCAAGCTCCGTGACGACGCTGTTTGGAGCAACGGCGACAAGATTACCGCTAATGACTTCGTATACTCCTGGAAGCGCGCACTCAACCCAGAGACGGCTTCCGAATATGCATATATGCTGTTCTACATCAAGGGCGGCGAAGAGTACAACTCCGGCAAGGGCTCCGCGGACGACGTAGGCGTCAAGGCAATTGACGACACGACCCTCGAAGTTACGCTGAAGTCCTCGACTCCGTACTTCCCGAGCCTGGTCGCCCACTACACGTACCTGCCGGTACACCAAGCGACGGTTGAAGCCAACAAGGCATGGGCAGCTGAAGCGTCCACGATCGTCTCCAACGGACCGTTCCTTCTGAAGGAATGGAAGCATGAAGACCGTCTCGTTCTTGAACCGAACCCGAACTACTTCGACAAGGACAAGGTTAACTTCAGCAAGGTAACGATCAGCCTGGTAGAAGACGAGAACACGGTTTACAGCCTGTTCGAGACCGGCGACATCGACTGGATCGGCGCTCAAGCCGGTTCCGTTCCGACCGACCGCACGAAACAAGTTATCGATGACGGCAGCGCGAAGGTTCAAGCGATCGCTTCGACCTACTACTACGTGTTCAACACGAAGAAAGCTCCGTTCGACAACGTTAAGATCCGCAAGGCGTTCTCGATGGCGATCGATCGTCAATCCATCATCGACAACGTAACGCAAGCGAACCAAACCCCGGCATACGCTCTCATCCCGCCGAGCATCGCGGGTACCGACGGCAAGCTGTTCCGCGAACTGTATCCGGACACGAACTACTTCTCCGAGAACGTTGACGACGCTAAGAAGCTGCTTGCAGACGGCTTGGCGGAAGAGAAGCTCACTAAGCTTCCTGCAATCACCCTGCTCTACAACACGAGCGAAGGCCACAAGAAGATTGCCGAAGCCATCGCCGACATGTGGAGAAAGAACCTTGGCGTAGAAGTAAACCTTCAAAACCAAGAATGGGGTACGTTCCTCGAGACTCGCGACGCCGGCCAATTCGACGTTGCGCGCGCAGGCTGGGGAGCCGACTTCAACCACGCGATCAACTTCTCGTACGACCTGATCAACTCCAAGTCCGGCAACAACGACGGCAAGTATGCCAATGCTGATGTCGACAAGTGGCTGGATGAGTCCCTCACCGCTCCTGACGAGAAGTCCCGTCTTGACCTGATCGCCAAGGCCGAGAAGCAAGCGATCGACGATATGGCTGTATTGCCGATCTACTACTACACGACCGTAACGATGATCAAAGACGGCTTCGAAGGCGTAACGTCCGACTATTCCGGTCACATCGATTGGGTATTCGGAAGCAAGAAGTAAGAAGCAGTCAAGAGAACTAATAGTTCAAGGGTATATATAGATTCCCTATATATACCCTTGTTTTTGAGAGGCGGGTATTAACAGTGGTAGGTTACGTGCTTCGAAAAGTCTCTTTTATGGTTGTCACACTGTTTCTCTTGGCTAGCTTGACCTTCGTGCTTATGAATGTCATCCCGGGAAGCCCGCTGCAATCAGAGAAGGCGACTAGCGAACAAGTCCAGAAGAATCTGAAGGCTTATTACGGCTTGGACAAGCCGATGTATGAGCGTTATTTGAAGTACATGAACAACCTGATTCATGGCGATCTTGGTACGTCCATGAAGAAGAAGTTCCAAACGGTCGAGCGTATGATCTCCAGCTCCTTTAAATATTCGTTGCGACTGGGTATCGTATCGATCATCACATCCGTAATCGGAGGTATTGTGCTCGGCGTTCTGGCCGCTCTCTACCACCGTAAGTTCCTCGATAATTCTGCAATGGTAGTGGCGGTTATCGGCTTGGCGATTCCAAGCTTGATATTAGGGCCGATATTGCAGTATATATTTGCCGTCAAGCTAGGATGGTTCTCCGTAGCCGGCCTCAAGAAGCCGCTTGATTTCGTGCTGCCCTGCATTGCGTTGTCGGCATCGTCTATCGCGGTTATCGCACGGCTTATTCGTTCGACAATGATTGAAGTCATGAACGGCGACTTCATTAAGACGGCGAAGGCCAAGGGCCTTGCCGGCCATATGATCGTTTGGCGTCACGCGCTGCGCAATTCGATGCTGCCTGTCGTCACTTATTTGGGCTTTATGATTGCAAACGTCATTACGGGTTCGGTAGTCATCGAAAAGATTTTCGCTATTCCCGGATTGGGCAAGTTCTTCGTTAATAGTATCGTTGACCGAGACTATCCTTTGATTATGGGAACGACAATTTTCTATGCGGTTATTTTGCTGATCGGTCGATTTATTGCAGACATCGCTTATGTGCTTGTCGATCCGCGTATTCGCCTTAAAGGCGGAAAGGCAGGTGCCTGAGAATGAGCAATCCAGTAGTGACTAGAGATGACAATCCCTTCGCGCCTCTTCGCAAGGAAGCAAGTGCGGGCGAGAAGATTACACGCAAGAGTCTAACAGCTTGGCAGGATATCAGATATAGAATGAAAGGCAACAAGCTGGCCATGTTCGGCTTGTGGGTTATCGTTGCCGTTGTGCTGCTTGCGATATTGATTCCAATCTTATCTCCATACGATCACTTCTCGAACGAGCTGGCGAACAAGAACAAGGCTCCTTCCTGGAGCCACTGGTTCGGCACCGACGACTTAGGGCGAGACATGCTGGTCAGAACGATGAAGGGTGCTCAAATCTCCCTCTTCGTCGGCGTAATGGCAGCCATCATCGACTTCTTTATCGGAATCGTATACGGAGCGATCATGGGTTATTACGGGGGCAAGGTCGACGAGATCATGAACCGTTTCTCGGAGATTCTCTATGCGGTTCCGAATCTGCTCGTCACGATCCTGTTGCTCGTCGTCATGGAGCCTAGCTTGACGACCATTATCGTCGCGATGTCGATTACAGGCTGGATCAACATGGCCTGGATTGTAAGAGGACAGATGATTCAATTGAAGAACCAGGAATACGCTCTGGCTTCCCAAGCGCTTGGCGCCGGCCACATGCGCATTCTATTCCGTCACTTGATTCCGAACGCGATGGGTCCGATCATCGTCACCGTTACGCTTACCGTGCCGAGCGCGATCTTCACGGAAGCCTTCCTAAGCTTCCTTGGCTTGGGCGTTCAATCGCCGGCTGCATCTTGGGGAACGATGATCAACGACAGCGTCGGTTCGATGACGCTCTTCCCTTGGCGTCTCTTCTTCCCGGCCTTCTTCCTAAGCTTGACGATGTTCGCATTCAACGTATTCGGAGACGGCTTGCGTGACGCATTCGATCCGAAGCTTAAGAAATAATCACGACGCTAGGGAAGGGGAGTAGCCAGAGATGACAACGATGCTGGAAGTAAAAGACCTGTGCGTCTCCTTCGATGTATACGGAGGAGAGGTCCAAGCGGTCCGCAACGTCAACTTCGAAGTGAAGCACGGCGAAGCGGTCGCCATTGTCGGCGAGTCCGGCAGCGGGAAGAGCGTGACGGCTCAGACGGTCATGCGTCTGATCGCCATGCCTCCCGGCAAAATCAAGAGCGGCTCCATCGTGTTCGAAGGACAAGACCTGCTGAAGATCTCCGAGAAGGAGATGCAGAAGATCCGGGGCAACAAGATGGGGATGATTTTCCAAGACCCGATGACGTCCCTGAACCCGACGATGACCGTCGGCAAGCAGATCTCGGAAGGTCTCATCAAGCACCAGGGAATGTCGAAGTCGGAAGCGAAAGACCGCGCCATCGAGATGCTGAAGCTCGTCGGCATCCCGACTCCCGAGGCTCGTTACAAGCAATACCCGCACGAGTTCTCCGGCGGCATGCGCCAGCGCGTCATGATCGCGATCGCTCTCGCCTGCAATCCGGCCCTGCTGATTGCGGATGAACCGACGACGGCGCTCGACGTGACGATCCAAGCGCAGATCCTGCGGCTCATGAAGCAGCTCCAAGAGCAGCTCAATACGTCGATCATTCTGATCACGCACGACTTGGGCATCGTAGCGGACGTCTGCGACCGAGTCATGGTTATGTATGCGGGCCAGATCGTGGAGACCGGCACGACTCAAGAAATCTTCGCGAATCCGAGCCATCCGTACACCCGCGGCCTGCTCAACTCGCTGCCTAAGCTGTCGCAGCGCAAAGATGAGCCGTTGGTGCCGATCTACGGCACGCCGCCCGACCTGATCGCGCCGCCTGCAGGCTGCGGCTTCTGCGACCGCTGTCCGTCCGCAATGAAGATCTGCTCGACGACTCCTCCGGAGATTACGGATCTTGGCGGCAACCACAAGGTGAGATGCTGGCTTCAAGATCCGCGCGCTGCGTCCGCGGCACAACAGGGGGTTAGCGTATGAGCAAGACACTGCTGGATATTCAAGGCCTTAGCAAGCACTTCAACCTTGGCGGAGGCCGTGTCCTTAAAGCCGTACAGAACTTCAATCTCTCGATTCGCCAAGGCGAGACGGTCGGATTGGTAGGAGAATCCGGCTGCGGCAAGACGACCGCTGGGCGGACGATCATGCGTCTGTACGAGCCGACGACAGGCACGATGAGCTATGACGGCGTCGACATTACCAAACTGAGCAAGAAGCAGTTCAAGGCATACCGCCGCAGAATGCAGATGATCTTCCAGGATCCGTACGCTTCGCTTAACCCGCGTCTTACGGTTCTCGATATCATCGGCGAAGCGCTTGACATTCACGGACTCGTGCATAGCCGCGCGGAGAGAAAACGCCGCGTCGAGGAGCTGCTCGAGCTCGTCGGCTTGAATGCGGAGCATGCGTCGCGTTATCCGCACGAATTCTCCGGCGGACAACGTCAGCGGATCGGCATCACGAGAGCGCTCGCCGTGCAGCCGGAATTCGTCGTGTGCGACGAACCGATCTCGGCGCTGGACGTATCGATTCAGGCGCAGATCATTAACCAGCTGATCGATCTGCAGAAGCAGCTGGGCTTGACATATCTGTTCGTCGCCCATGACCTCTCGATGGTCAAGTACGTGAGCGATCGGGTTGCCGTCATGTATCTGGGCAAGATCGTTGAGCTTGCGACCAGCGAGGACCTCTACGATTACCCGCAGCACCCTTACACGCAAGCGCTGCTGTCGGCAATTCCGGTACCGGATCCGAGCAAGGAGCGCCAGAAGGAGAGAATCGTGCTCTCCGGCGATCTTCCGAGCCCGATCAACCCGCCAAGCGGCTGTCCTTTCCGGACCCGCTGCCCGGCGGCGACCGAGAAGTGCGCGTCCGAAGTGCCTGAGCTTAGAGAAACGCGGACCGGCCACTGGGCCGCCTGCCATTATGCTTAAATCATTCTAAATTGCAACAGCCCCGAAGGATCCCCAGCGGACCTTCGGGGCTGCTTTAATTTGGCTGGCAATTTTGGTCCGTCTGGATTGGCGGGAATGCGTGGCGATGGGCGCAAGAAGGCAGTCAGGCTGCCAACATTGCCGGCGTCAGGAAGCCGTCATCGTGCTCCAAGCCGATTTGTGATAAACTAGCGTTGAATGTTTAACGGCAAGGCCATATAGAGAGAAGGAGTGAAGAGACCGACGTTGGCAAACTATCGACTACTGACATTGGACTTGGACGGCACGACCTTGAACGACCGAAGCGAGATCAGCGAGGCGAATCGGGAATGGATTGCCAGAGCGAGCGAAGCCGGCGTGACGGTGTGCGTATCGACGGGAAGAGGTTATGACAGCGCGCTGCCCTTCGCCGAGCTGCTCGGGTTGCACGAATCTCCACTGATCGTCGTGAACGGCGGAGAGATCTGGAGCAAGCCGAACGAGTTGCATCGAAGAGTGACGCTGCCGGCGGAGAAGATCATGAAGCTTCACCGATTGGCTGTGCAGCACGGGGACACCTGGTTCTGGGCGTATTCCACCCAGGGCATCTACAACAAAGAGCGGTGGGCAGGCGATACATACAGCCTGGAGTGGCTTAAATTCGGTTACTACAACGAGGACATGAAAGTGCTCGCTTCCATTCTTCAAGAGCTTAAGGGCTGGGAGGGGCTGGAGCTCAGCAATTCCTCGCCCTACAACATCGAAGTGAATCCGGCGGGCGTCTCGAAAGCAACGGCGATCGAGGAAGTGTGCCGGATGCTCGGCTGCGAACTGTCCGAAGCGGTGGCTGTCGGCGACAGCTTGAACGACCTGGCCGCGATCAAGGCAGTCGGATTAGGCGTCGCGATGGGCAATGCGCAGGATGAGGTCAAAGCGGGCGCGGATGTCGTCACGGGAACGAACCTGGAAGACGGCGTCGCCCAAGTCATTCGAGAATACGTATTGAAGGCGTGATGGAGAATGGATATTCTGGGATGGGTTCTCATTATCGTTCTATTCGCCGTGGGCTTGGCCGGAGCGATCTATCCGGTGCTCCCCGGCGCTCTCGCGATCTATGCGGCTTTCTTCGTTTACGGTTTGTTTTTCTCCTTCGAGCCGTTCGGCTTCTGGTTCTGGACCGTCCAGACGATCATCGTCATCGTGCTCTTCGTCTCGGATTACGCGGTTAGCGCCTGGGGCGTCAAGAAATACGGGGGATCCAAAGCGTCCGTCTGGGGGAGCACGATCGGCGTCATTCTCGGTCCGTTCCTCCTTCCGGCCTTCGGCTTGATTATCGGACCGTTCGCGGGCGCGCTGCTGGGAGAGCTCATTCATGGCTCTTCGTTCGACCGGGCGCTTAAGGTCGGCTGGGGATCGCTGCTAGGGTTATTCGCCAGCACGGTCATGAAGGTGATCCTGCAGATCGCCATGGTTGTCCTGTTCTTCATCTGGTTGATCTGGGACTAAGCATTAGTCGCACTAACTTTAGTTCTATCCGGACGCGGTCACGCCGGTCCGAAGCCATTATAAACCGTAACATCGTAGGGATGAGAAGCTAATATGGTAAAGAAAGATTCACTGATCAAAGGAACGATCATTCTGGCAGGCGCGGCGCTCGTCGCCCGGGTTCTCGGCATCTTCCAGCGGGTTCCGCTGGAGTATGCGATGGATAACAATGGGCAGAATGCCTTCGGCCTTGCCAATAACGTCTACTTGCTTCTGCTGGTATTCGCCACGGCCGGCATTCCGAGCGCCATCTCCAAGATGGTGTCGGAGAGATTGGAGCTCGGCCGCCATGCCGAAGTGAAAAGGATTTATCGGGCCGCTCTGCGCTTCGGCATCCTGATGGGGATTGTCATGACGCTTCTGCTGCTTCTTTTTGCTCCCTTATATGCAAGGTTCGCGGAAGTGCCGGATGCCACGTTGGCGATTCGGGCGATCGCCCCGGCTTTGCTCCTCTTCCCCGTCATCGCGATGATGAGAGGTTATTTCCAGGGGCATCAGTTCATGATGGCAGGCGGAGTCTCGCAGGTCATCGAACAAATTGCCCGGGTAATAACGGCGGTCGGACTCGTCTTCTTGTTAGAAGGACTCGGCTACGATAACCGCATCATGGCGGCGGGCGGCGCGTTGGGAAGCGTGGTGGGCGGAATCGCCGCGCTCGGCGTCATGATCGGGTACGGCCGCAAGCTGGAGAAGGGCGAACGCCATGCTCCTTCAAGAGCGGAGAAGGTTACGGCTGCGGCGGATGCCGGCGGTCCTCCGGTTCTCGCGCAGACGAAGGAGATTTATAAAGCGATTCTGCGCATCTCCATCCCGATTCTGTTGACGGCGATGACCGTACAGTTGATCTACTTCATCGACTCGTCGCTTCTCGGCCCTCTGTCCAAGTGGAATTTCGACAAGGAGACCGTCGAATCGTGGCTCGCCGCGCTGGTAACGAACGCGCAATCCATCGCCGGCATTCCGCCGGTTCTGGCTATCGCGCTCAGCACCTCGATCCTGCCCGTGCTTGCGGCAGCCTATGCGGCCCGGGATCATGAGAAGGTTCGCGCTCAGGGCATGCTGGCGATGCGGATCGCGATCTTCACCGGCATGCCGATCGTGCTCGTTCTGACGGTTGGCGCCCATGCGGTCAACGGGCTGCTGTTCAGCAAGCCGTCGGAGAGCGCTGTCGTTGCCATGCTGGCTGGAGGGACCATCTTCCAAATTACGATGATGACCTCGAACTCGATCCTGAACGGACTCAGCAGACAGCGCTCCGCGATGGTGCATACGCTGACCGGCATCGCTATCAAGCTGGCCCTTAGCCTCATCCTGACTCCGTTCTTCGGGGTGTATGGCCTCGTCGCCGCGACGAGCGTATGCTTCCTCTTCGTGACGGCTTGGAACATGATCTCTATCCGCAAGCTGACGGGCATCAAGGCGCTGGGAGACCGCTGGGCCGGCTTCGCTTCTACGGTGTTGGTCATCGCGGCGATCGGCTCTGCGATCGTCTATTACGGATTGGATTGGCTGGAGCCTCTCGGAGGCAAGTGGCCGTACCTGATCGTGACGGCGGTTCTCGGTCTATTCATCTGCGCGGCTTATCTGGTGCTGCTCGTTCTGTTCCGCGTCATTCGCGCGGAAGACCTGAGCGGCTATCCGGCGAGAATCCGCAAGGTGCTCAGTCCTGTCGTGCGTTTGTTGGGACGCTCCCAGCGTTCAACGGCCGTTTAGATGGAACGGTTTGGCTAAGCGGACGGCTGCTTGCAGCTTGCGCTGGCCGAAGAGATGCTCGCGCGTCATATCGATAACGAATGGCCGGCGCATTCTCTTCAAGTAATCCAGGACGGACCGGTCTTGGAACCAATCGCCCTCGGAGACGGGCCCCAATGGCTGATCGGCCCAAGCGTCGGTCAATCGGGGGCTGTACCAGAGAGGGCTGCCCGAAGCGGCATCATTCCCGGAGAAACCGGGAGCGATGCCGTTTCTCTGCGTTCGGGGAGATGCGGGCCTCTCCGGCGTAAACATATGCGGCCAATAATCCGCGCGGGAGCCGGTATGTTTAACGGATCCGGCGAAGGCGAGCGCTCGCGCCAGAACCTTCGGGTATCCGAACAGGATCGAATAGAGGTCCTTGCCGAACTCGATTCGCTCCTCCAGCCGGTCGAACCTCTCCAGCACTCTGCCGGCCAGCAGCCTCGTTTTCTTCTCCCGATGAAGGGGGAAGAGCAGTTGGTTGAGCTGTAGAAGCGGCTGTAGGCGGAAAGCGAACGAATGAAGGACTTCCTCTCGGTAGAGAGGATCCTGAACGGCACGCTTCTCGATGACGTTCTGCTCGTTCACGACAAGAGAGACCGTCAGCGGAATGGGGTTGGAATTCTTCCAGAAGAGCTCCCAGAACGGTCTCATGAAGGCCGTCACTCCCAGATGGGGGAGAAGCCCGAAGAGCGGGCGTCCAAGTCTTCTGCTCTCTTCATACAACAGCAATTGCGGATAAGCGTCGTGGAAAATCAAGGCGTTGCAGGTCTCCAGCATGCGGAAGATCAAATCGGCATCGCTCGGAGCGAGCAGGTTCGGAAGCCATTCGCCGCGCAGGTCCGTCATGCTCCAGCCTCCGTTGCGCGAGACGAGATGGGCTAACAGCGCCCAATGGAGCTCCGGCAGCCGGGAATACATCTCGAAGTAAGCCGCCGTGCGGGTTACATTGTTGCGGTTAAGACGAGCGGTCTCCAGCCGAATCCGATCGCGCAGAAGCCTTCCGTCGTCGTCAAGCTTCGAGAGGGAACCGGCTGGCTCGCCCAGCATGGAGGCCGCTTCCTCGATCTCCGCCTGGCTGGGGCTTATGGCCGCTTGCTTCGAACGGAGGGGAATCGATCTCCACCAGCTTGTTGATTTGGCCGTCAGCCCTTCCCAGAGTGTCACCGTTTCCGCTCCCCCCTCTAAAGAACCATTATAAAATACTCCTTAAGTGGAAGGTTTTCCAATTGAATTGTCGAAATATCCATATCAACCAAAAACGAATGGAGAGTCGATGATGGGCAAGAGGTTAAAGAGATGGCTGGTGCCTTCCGTTGCGGCGCTGCTGGCGGTCGTTCCGGCAGGTTGCGAGGCCGTTAACGGATTGGATATGAACAAGGTGCTCGTGGAGAGGACGGTCGATTCCAACGCCGCGAATCCGAACGCTTCGATCTCCATGTCAATCGGGTTAGACCTGCAATGGAACGATGCGCTTCTGAATGTCGAAGGCGAGGATGAAGCCGATGTCGCCATGCAGAAGAAATGGCTCGACTGGTTCAGCAAGACGACCTTCAAGCTGAATGAATTGAGAACGGACGAAGAAGGCCGGATTCTGGCCAATGGCGTTTTCTCGTTCGGCAAGGGGAACATTTCGTTCCAACTGCATGCCGATGAGTCGCATCTCCTGTTTGAGGTGGAAGGGGCGAAGCGGCCGCTCGTTATCGACCTGGATGAGCCGCTGAAAGGCTCGATGGCGGGAGAATCGCCTTTGCTTGCCCTGCAGCGATCCAAAGAGGGCGAATCCCTCATCCGTACGGTCGCCTCCTACTTCGTCGGAAATCTGCCGAATCCGCCTAAGATCGACGCCAAGAGCGCGAGCGTCGAGATACACGGAACGAAGACGGACGTTACCCAGGTGCATGCGGAGCTGAACGGCAAGCAGCTCGGAGAGCTCATACCCGCTTACCTCGATGCCTTGGTGAAGGATGAGTCGGGGCTGCGGAAGATGGTCGGAGAAGTGACGGATTGGTTCGCGGCGCTGCCGCCGGAGATGAAGGAATCGCTTGAGCTCGATGACCTCGAGCTGCCAAGCAAGGACGAGTTCGAGGAGACGGTTCAGGAGATGGCGGACAGCTTCAAGGAAGCCAAGAAGGAGCTGGATTCCGAGCGGGCGGACAACGAGGACGAGTGGAACGCGTTCTTCAATGAGAAGACGACTCTGAGCGCGGATCTCTACGTAGACTCTGACCTGAAGGTTCGCAAGCTGGCCGCCGATCTCCATTACTCGATGCCAACCGTTGAAGAAGAGGAAATGGCGCTTCCTCTGACCGGCTTTACGATTCGACTCGAGCAAGAGAATTGGACGGACCCGAACGCGTCGCCGATCTCCAACGTGGTCCTGCCGCCTCGCGTTTTGAACGTTGATGATCTAATGGAGATGACGTCGCTTCGCGGGCTTAGGCTGTTCGAGAACGACTCCGTGATCTATGATCTGCTGAAAAACGACTTCTCGGTCGACGATGCGAGCTTCGAGGTGTATCCAAAGAGCGAGGAATGGGCTTCGAACTGGGGGCTGCCTTCTTACCGCGAGGACAAGAATGGGAAGATCCTGATTTCGCTTCGAGGAACCTTGAACGAATTCGAGGACAACGTCGTTTACCGGGGAGGCCATCTCGTCTTCTATGACGAGGGTACTTATCAAGAAGTAGCCCTGACCGTCGGCAGCAACAAGATTAAGGTGAATGGCGTCGACAAGACCTGGAGCCAGCCGGTCGTGACGATCGACGGAACCGCCTACGCTTATGCGGACGATCTCCTTGGGCTTCTCGGGGCCAAGTACTCGCTTGACGACGAAACAAGCAGGCTTCTCATCGAGAGGGATTTGTAAGGCCGCAGAGGAAGTCGTATAATAATCGTTAATCATTCTATTGGCGAAGCGACTTCGTTGGCTTCCGAGGAGGAATCAGGATGCGCAAGATTACGGAAGAGGCGGCTTTCCGCGAGCAGACGGGCAAATCCGAGCTGACGGTGGCCGTATTCAAGACAACCTGGTGCGGGGACTGCCATTTTATCGAGCCTTTCATGCCGGACGTGGAACAGAAGTATGCCGGGCGCATCACGTTCATCGAGATCGACCGCGACGATCTGGCGGATCTGTGCAGCGAGCTTAACATTCTGGGGATCCCAAGCTTCATCGCTTTCCGCGAGGGACGCGAGCTCGTTCGCTACGTGAACAAGCTGCGCAAATCCCGCGAGGAGATCGAGCAGTTCCTCGACCGGGCGCTTGAAGTGTCCGACGCGCTGCCATCATAAGATCGATAAGAACCGAATAGCGATTGGGGGGAGGCTGTTCCATAAGCGCGCTTATGGGGCAGCCTCCCGCTGCGTTGCGTAAGACGCGCTGGCACGGATCAACCAAGACATAAATAGCTTGCCAAACCGTCACACTTTGAACATGGTTTTGGCAAGAGGGGTTGGTTATAATGAAGTTGGCCGTCTTGAGCTTACTTTCACAAAGAAATCGGGGATGGGCATGACTTCCAAAAGATATCGAATCCTGGCCTTATTGAGCTGCATCGGCATGTTCTTGGTTCTGGTCGCCGGCGTTATCGTAACGAATACCCAATCGGGACGCGGCTGCGGCACCGATTGGCCTCTATGCAACGGCAAGTTCGTTCCCGCTTATACGCTTGAGTCGATGATTGAATACTCCCACCGCGCCGTCAGCGGCTTGGAGGGCATTCTGGTATTCGCGACTTTCGTAGCCGCTTTCAAGCTTAAGCCTAATGCGAGGGACAAAGAAGCGTTGATTTATTCGGGCGGGGCGCTCGCATTTACGATCGCGCAAGCGATCCTCGGCATGATGGCGGTCATTTGGCCGACATCGGACGCCGTGCTCGCCATTCATTTCGGCATCTCGATGATTGCCTTCACGTTCACTTGGCTGCTTAGCGCATGGTCGAGAAGAAGAGTGAAGGAACTCGAAACCGGCGTAGCGGCGAAGAAGGAGAAGGGCGCGCTAGTCCTAATTCCCTCTTCGATCTTCCGCGCAACGGTTGCCGTCATCCTATACTGCTATGCCGTCGTCTACCTCGGCGCTTACGTCCGCCACACGGATTCGGCCGGCGGCTGCATCGGCTGGCCTCTGTGCAACGGAGAATTCGTGCCCGAGATCAACGGAGCGACGGGCATTGTATTCCTTCACCGGCTGGCGGGCGTTGTTCTCTTCATCTGCATTCTTCTTCTTCTGCTCTACGTGAGGAAGAAGCTGGGAAGCGATCACGAGATCGCCAAGGTGTCGCTTGTCTCCTTCCTGCTGGTGCTTGCTCAAGTGCTGAGCGGCTGGCTGCTGACGGCAACGCTGGATAATGAGGACGCCTATGTGTTCACCAGCCTGCTTCATACGATCATCGTAACGGCCATGTTCAGCTCGCTCTGTCTCGGAATGATTCGGGCGTGGCAGCTGTCGCGCAAATCCAAATAAAGATAGCGGCATTAAACAAATGGCGGCGTAAGGGAGATAACCCCTTGCTCCGCCATTTGCTTTATCTAACCTCCGATAACCGATTCTTCGCGTCGTCAATAGCCCGTTGGCCTTCCGATTCAACCTCCGCGAGGGCTTGTTTAATCGTTAAATCTCCAGAGACTGCCTGATCAAGTACGTTCTGGGCCGATTCGGTAAAAGCCTCGAGGATGGAACCATCGACGGACGAATAGGGGTTCTCCGGTTCTGGCGCCGGATTAAGCCGATACAAGGGCGACAGATCGTGCTCCGGGATCGGCTGGATATACTCGAGATTCGAGGGAAGGCCAAGATTCGGGTTCGCCTTGGCCAGATAGGATTGGTTGGCGGAGTCGTCCACGATGAACTTTATGAGCTTCCAAGCCGCATCCCTATGCTCGGTGGAGGAAGATATTCCGTAGATCTCATAAACCGAGTAGGAGCGCGATTGATCGGGAGATCGAGGATCCACAGGGGCCGTAACCATTCCCCAATCGATCAAGCGTCCGTTCGGGAAGGCTGCCAATTGTTCGAACTGGTAAGCCGTCATGAATGAAGCTACCGTCATGGCCGCCTGCTCGCTGTTGAAAGGCGGAATCCTCACCCGATCTGCGTTCTCCCCCTTCTTCGGATCATAGATGGCTCCCGACTGAAAAGCGCCGACGGCAGCCGTCCAAATTTTCTCCCAACTAGCCGTATTCATCGTTATTTGCATCGAATCCGGATCCATGTAAACAAGTCCTTCCGTGGCTCCCATGTCCAATATGGAACGAATCGCCGCGTTCTCGTCGTCATGCAATTGCAAACCGTATAAAGGTTTTCCGTCCTGCGTTTGCTTGGGAAACCGTTCAGCCAGCAGCAGCACCTCTTCCCAGGTCATTTGATTCCGAGGCAGAGGGATCTGGTATTGCTCGAACAGCTTCTTATTGTAGAATAGTGCGTCGCTTTGAAAGTGGGCTGTTAAGCCGTAAAGCTCGCCTTCCGTTGCCCCTTTGAGCATGGAGAGGACGATAGGCGTTAAAGATTCCACTTCATATTTGCCCTTCCGTATGATAGGAGTTAGAGCAAGCAGATCGCCTCGTTCTGCCCTCTGCTTCAAGAGAGAGAGACTATTCATCACGACAACGTCTGTCGTCGGCATGGTGGCGCTATTGATCGCAGGCTCCGGCATGACTTGTACGGTGATTCCCGGATTCGCTTTCTCGAAGGCATATCCGTATAGCTTATAGAATTGCTGGGCCGATGGGTAGTTCACCGTGATCGTGACCTGTTCGGAAGGGCTTTCGCTGCTGCACCCGAATAGTGGGGCCATCAGGAGAACGAGAACGGCATTGACGGTTATCCTAAGTCGTGAACGGCTGCCATTCTGCATTAGATATTCTCCTTTGCTTGTTGGGAGACGAGGTCCTGTAATTTTTTCAAGCCGGATTCAACCGATTCGGAGCCCGACAGAATGTCGCCGAATACGCCGTTTACGAGATCGGGAAGGAAATCCGGCCAAGGCAGAGTTTCTGGAACAAGGGGTTGAAGTTCGTAAAAGGCGCCAAGCTCGTCTTTATCTACCGAGCTAATCGAGAATTGCTGCGAGAGCGACGAGAATCCGTAGTCCGAGCGATAGTTCCATTTGGCGACGTTATCGCTCATCAGGAAGGCGACTAGTTTCCAAGCGTCGTCCGGGTTGGCGGAAGCTGCGGGAATCGCCCAGAACCCGTCTGGCGAGAGCGAAGTCGTCATACCGAGCAGCGTGCCGTCCATGGGGACCGGAAGAAGCGACCATCGAAAATCGGGCTTTGTCAGTTCCAGGAGCTTGTAATCGTAGTAGGAAAGGAGCGCCGCAGCCCGATCTCCGGTCAGAAAAGGATTATCGTTGATCGGATCAAGCCTTATGTTCTCGTTCTGAACGGCGGCTGTCGCGAGCTCCCATATCTGCTTCCAAGCGGGGGTATCGATAGTCGCTTCCCGGGTGTTCTCGTCGAACATCTGCAATCGCGAGGATTGTCCCATGCGCATCAACAGAAGAAACGGTGAATCTTTGTGCACCGACAATCCTCCATCCGCTTGCCTAACGGCATCCATCAGCCCGGACCATGTCGTTTGACCCTCCGGAATCCGCATGTTGTTGCTATCGAACAGATCCCGATTTATGGCTACCGCTTCGCTATAGAAGCTGGGAGGAAGTCCGTAGATGCTCCCTTCTCCGTATTGCCTTGTTAACTCCATCAGACTAGGAATGATGGATTCTAAGGGGAAAGAATTTCGTTTTATATGCGGTTGCAGATCGATTAGGTCATTATGGTCGATAAGCTCCGCAAACTGGGAAGATCGCAGGTAGATCAGATCGATCGGATTCGATCGAAGCCAATCGTGAATGGGCTGTCGCTGTTTGATCATTTCCTTCATCGGAACAATCTCGATGCGATAGCCGGGATACTCCAATTGCAATAGATTGGCATATCGCTTGGTGAAATGTTCCTCGGATATATAGCCGATTCGTAATATTTTAAGCTGGTCAGAAGAGGGAGAGGGTTCCCCGCCGCCTCCGAAAGAACAACCGCTTAAAAAGAGGGCTGTCGAAACAAAGGCGGGAATGAGAATGGTAGGTTTGAGAAAGCGCATCGAATCCTCCTTAAAATTTTGTCTAATTATGTAAGTAAAATACCTAAAAATACACTTATTGTAAATGGCGCGGATCCTAAAGTTTTACGAAAGTTTGCTTTGCCGGCAACTCCGCATCAGTTGAGCCGACAGCCGATGTTGCGTTACAATACAAGAATGGATCTCTTGCAGGAGGAATCGCATGCTTCGATCGATATTCGGCGAGCCGCCCAGGCAATGGGAAGGGCCGCCTCTAGAGGCGGTACAAGCCGTCGAGAAGTTCGTCAGACAGCTTCAAGAGCATGAATCGATGGACCGTGAGCGGGTCGTTAAGCTTCGTACCTATGCGGTCTGGGCGGAAGGGCTGCTCCGTTCCTTGGATGAACTGGAGCAGAGCGTCTATGCCGCAAGGCAATTCGGCAGCCGAGTGCGGGGTAGCTCGATCGAAGAGATGTCCGCCGAGGAGAGGCTCGATTATTACCGCCATGTATATTTTGATAAGAATGCTTTTATCCGGGTGTTCTCGCTGCTGGATAAGCTCGGAACTTTGCTGAACGATCTGCTTGGCTTGCATACCGAAAGGGTCAAATCGCGGTTCTCGTACTTTACGGTATTGAGGGCGATGAGGCAGTCGGGGCGGCACGGCGATCTCGCCGAAAGGCTGAACGAGCTCAAGGAGCGGCACGGCGAAGCCATGAATAGGCTGCGCAAGCGGCGTAACCTGGAGATTCATCATATGAATTCGGAGCTTCAGGACGATCTGTTCCAGAGCCTTCATTCGGAGCAGCAGAAGATTCGTCCCTACTTGGAGAACATCACGCTGAATCTTCATGATCTGGAGGAAGGCTGGGAGATGGTTCATCGTTCCTTGGCGTTGTCTTTCCGCTATGCGCTCCGGATGATCCGATCGTGACATATCAGCTCTTAGGGGAAGGAGCGACCGCTCATGAAGCTTAGCGGGAGAACGGCTTTGGTAACGGGAAGCGCGAAGGGACTTGGGAGAAGAACGGCGCTGGAGCTGGCGCGCCTTGGCTGCAACGTAGCGATCAATTACGTGAACAGCCGCGCGGAAGCGGAGGAGCTTGCCGAAGAGATCATCGGCATGGGACGGCATGCCATCGCCGTTCAAGGGGATATCGCTTATGAGGAGCAAGCCGGGCGTCTGGTCGCCGCAACGGAAGAGCGTCTGGGCGGCATCGATATTCTAGTGAACAACGCGGGTCCGTTCATTCGGGAGCGCAAGCTGTTCGCCGATTATCGGGTCAGCGACATCCATTATCTGATGAACGGCAACCTGGTCGGGACCATGCTTCTCGATCATTCCGTCCTTCCGGGAATGAGAGCAAGGCAGTGGGGGCGAATCATTCACTTCGGCTTCGGTCATGCGGCCGAGGCGAGGTCTTGGCCGCATCGGGCGGTTTATGCTGCCGCCAAGGTCGGCCTTGTCTCGTTCACGAAGACGTTGGCCGAAGAAGAAGCTTTCCATGGGATCACGGTGAACATGATTTGCCCTGGGGACATTCGCGGGTCGTTCAAGGAGAAGGGGATCGACGACGCGCAAGGAATTCAGGACGGGGAATCCCCGCGCGGCAGGCCGGGCACCGGAGAGGATGTGGCCCGGGTGATCGGCTTCCTCTGCCTCCCGGAATCGGACTTCGTGACCGGCAACGCGATCGAAGTGTCCGGAGGCTTCGATCCGATCGTGCGTCTGGCGAAGGCGGCGGACACGTATCGCCCGTAAAGCGGACAAAAAAACCTTGCCGAACGTATCGTCCGGCAAGGCTGGCTGCAGCGCCGGCTTGCCCAGGCGCTGCGATTGTATGGCCATCGTGAAGCATTAGAATACTTGCACGACTTCTTCAATACCTTCTACTTCTTCCAGCAACGCGCGTTCGATGCCGGCCTTCAGCGTGATCGTCGAGCTAGGGCAGCTGCCGCACGCTCCCATCAAGCGAAGCTTAACGATGCCGTCTTCAACGTCAACCAATTCAACGTCGCCGCCGTCGCGCTGCAGGAACGGACGAAGTTTGTCGAGCACCTCGAGCACTTCATCATAAATCGTGTCTTGTGCGGTTTCACTCATCGCCATCCCCTCCTTTCATAACCCTATTATAGTACACAATCGTCCGAATTAAAACGGACGTTCGGCAAAAGAAAGGACGATTCCTCATGAACATCGTGGAATTCTGCGTTAGCAATATGCACCATGGTACCGATAAGGTACTGGAGAAGCTGGAACTGGAGGACGGCATCGAAGTCATCGAATACGGATGCCTCGGCAATTGCGGAGAATGCTATCTCTCCCCGTACGCGCTGGTCAACGGAGAGAGCGTAGTCGCGGAACAGGCCGACCAGCTGTACGAATTGATAAAGGCCGCCTTGAAGGAGCAAGAGGCGGATCGCTCCGCTCTCGACAAACTTCTAGACGACCTTTAAATTCGTTTATGAACGGTTTCCCATCTTATCCGAAGTGGCGGCGGCTCTTCCAGAGCACGCCGCTCTTCAGCATGCGCGGAATTCGTCCCATCAGCGATGTCTTGCCCATGACGGCGAAGCCGGATTTCTTCCCGAGGGAGCCGACGGTTCCCTTCAGCTGGATGCGAGGCAGCTTGATGGTCTTGTTGTTCCATCGCGCTTGAAGCACTTGAACGACTTGATGAGCCTGCGCTTGGGCCAATTGACCGCTAGGCGAGAACGGCTGGCTGGAGCAATCGCCGATGACGTAGACGTCCGGAGCGTCCGGCAGCTCATGGAACTCGTTCACGATCAGGCGTCCCTGATTGTCCTTCGGCAGGATAAGATCCTGTACCAGCTTCACCGGTTGGATCCCGGCCGTCCAGACGGCAACGTCGGTGTGGATCTCTTCGTTGCCGTTATGGATGATTCCTTGTTCGATCCGAGTCGTATGAATGCCGGAACGAAGCTCGACGTCGTGCTCCATGAACCAGGAGGCGACGAACTTCTGCAGCTTCGTCGGGAAGGCGGACATCAGGCTGCTGCGGTCCAGAATCCGGATGTTCAAGTCCGGACGGCTCTCGCGGAGCTCGGACGCGACTTCGACCCCGCTCAGGCCGCCGCCGATGATCGAGACTTGTCCGTAGGGACGAACGTCGTTCAGCATCTGGTACGTCTTGCGGGTGGCCGACAACGATTGAACGCTGACGGTGAACTCCGCCGCCCCTTCGATGCCATGATAGTTGTCCGTACAGCCGAGCGCGACGATCAGGGAGTCATAGAACAGAGGATCGCTGTTCAGAAGATGCACGCATTTGTCTTCGAACGAGACTCCCAGGACTTCTCCGTAAACGATCTGAAGCTGAGGATGAGAAGGGAAGGAGACTCGAATGTCCTTCTCCGAGGCGGTGCCGGCGGCCAGAGAGTAAAACTCTGTCTTAAGGCTGCCGAAAGGCATTCGGTCCACCAAGGTGACTCTAACGTCTGCTGGAATGTTGGACAGAAGCTCCTGCACGGCCGTCAAGCCGCCGTAGCCTCCGCCAAGAACGATGATGTTCTTCACTTTGTCACTTCTCCTTATAGCTGAACTGCGCCATTCCGTATTTCGACTAATTCGTGTCCGTCCAAGCAAAACAAAAAGCGGCTGAGGGGCAGCCGCTAATGTTTGGTTTCACACTTTAGCCATAAACCTTCACTTCATTATACAACGTATCGCGTTCAACCGGAATACGTCCGGCCCCCTTAATTAGCCATACCAGATCTTCCCGCGTAATGCCGGCCGGGGTAAGGGCGCCGGCGGCGTGGCTGATTCGTTCGCGCACGATTGTACCGTGGGCATCGGAAGCTCCCATCGTCAAGGCTACCTGCGTCAGCTGCGTGCCGATATTGATAAAGTATGCCTTCACGTGCTGGAAGTTATCCAGCATCAAGCGGCCGATCGCGATCGCGCGAAGATCGTCGAACGCCGAGTTGCGGCGGCGAATGCCTGCTTTCGGGCTCGAAGGCTGCATGGAGAGGGGAATGAACACCTGGAAGCCGTTCGTCTCGTCCTGCAGCTCCCGAAGCTGAATGAGATGCTGCACGCGTTCTTCGATCGTTTCGACGGGACCGTAGAGCATGGTCGTCGGAGTCTTCATGCCCAATTGATGCGCCGTGCGGTGAACCTCCAGATACTGCTTAATGCCGGCCTTCTCCACCTTCATTTTGTCCCGGTACTGGTCCGACAGAATCTCGGCTCCGCCTCCGGTCAGAGACTCGACTCCGGCCGCCATCAAGGTCTCCAGGACTTCGCGGTAGCTGAGACCCGAGATTCGGGAATAGAAGTCGATCTCCGCCGCGGTATAAGCCTTGATCGTGACGTTCGGGTAACGCTCCTTAAGCGCGCGAATCGATTCCACGTAATAATCGAACGTTACATGAGGATTGTGGCCGCCGACAATATGGAATTCTCGAGCCGTAGGGGTAATGTGCTCGTCGACATAAGCGAACATCTCTTCCGGAGTCAGCGTATACGCCCCTTCTTCGCCTTGATCTCTCCGGAAGCTGCAGAACGCGCAGTGGGATTCGCATACGTTCGTGAAATAGAGGCTCATCGTTTCCGTAAAATAAACCTTCTTGCCGTTCTTGCGCAGGTTTACCTCGTTCGCCAGCTGCCCGATCGTCAGCAGGTCCTCCGTCTTATACAGGTAAACGCCGTCCTCGAAAGAAAGCCGTTCGCCAGCCCTTACTTTATCGGCAATCTCCGCCATTTTCTTATCCGAGATGGTAGAGAGAAGCGTCATGATCGATGACCTCCTAATAAGGTTATGTAGTGGTTAATAGACGATATTGTGAAAAAGAGAACTTTCTAGCCTTACAAAAAAATGCACTCCGAAGTTACGCCTCAACAGTTGTTAGTATAAACTTCTAAATAAAACACATCAACTTAAATGTTTGACGGGTATAAATTCCCTTAAAAACGGGAATCAACTTGAATAATAAACAATTTATGGTTATCTTTATGGTAACATTAATTCCAATTAAAGAGGAAGGTGTTCATTTGAAGCCCGACATTCTCCCGTTAGCGGAGCTGGAACAGATGGAGCAATCCGACAAAGTCGCCACCTTGCAGAAGTACCGAGCTGCTTACACCATAAAAGATCTTAGCAACGCCTGGGGCTTGACCAACCCGATCCAGTATTACATGTGGCTGAAGAAGCAGCATATCTACGAGCAGCTCGTCCGCAAAGCGGACAAGTTCGAGCCGACGAAGGAATGGCGCCGGATCAAAGAGTCGGAGAACCGCGAGGAAGAGCGCTTCCAGACGCGGGGCTTGCCGGCGGATCAATTCCGCTACGGCATCGACACGGACTCGACCGGACCCGAGCTGGCCCAGGTGTTCCGACGGCTGTCGGAATTCCTTCTGAACGAGAACGGACGCTTCCGCTGCCGGATCGAGCTCAAAGCTTTGCCGCATCAAGCCAACTCGGAATGGAAAGAAGAAGAGCCCGGCGCTTAAGGCGTCGGGTTTTCTTCGTTAATCGACCCTTGAGAGGGATTGACGTCGGGAGTATACTTAGGATATGGACGATCGAATATCGTCAGCTCGAAGGAGGGAATCAGAGATGATCTCAATCAGCGAAACAGCGGGAGAGAAGATTCACGAGATGCTTGCGGCCGAGGAGTTGCCGAACCTGTTCTTGCGCATCGGCGTACAGGAAGGCGGCTGCAGCGGATTATCATACGGAATGGGCTTCGACGACGAACAGCACGAGGATGACAACGTGTTGGACGTTCGCGGGCTCAAAGTCGTCGTCGATTCGGAGAGCATGCGTTATCTGCAAGGCCTCGAGATCGACTTCAAGGAATCCGCCATGGGCGGGGGCTTCACGATGAACAACCCGAACGCGACGCGCACCTGCGGCTGCGGCTCCAGCTTCAGAACCGCAACCGAAGCGGGCAAGCCGGACAGCGACTGCTGATCGTCGATTTCGGAGAAGGGCCGGGGGAGTGGTTCCCCCGGCTCTTTTTTGTTGCCGCAGTTGGACGCGCCTATCGGCAATTGCCGCATTTCGGGCGTATCTCCGGCGTCATTCATCCAAGAACCTGTCCTTTTGTCCGAGTATGTATAAGTATACTCTGTGAAAGGAGACCATGCGGATGGATGTTGTTAAGATTGCGTCTGGGCGGCAGTTGGCCAGCAAGTGGTTGAAGACCAACACGCTGCTGACGAATCCCTACATTGCCCGGCATATCCCGCCATCGCGCCTGTTCTCGGCTTCGAACCTGCGGGCGATGCTAGCCAGCCACGGCACGGTCGTCATCAAGCCGGTTCGCGGGGGAGGCGGCATCGGCGTGATGAAGATCAGCGGCAGCGGCGGCGCCTACCGGAGCACGTACATGACCAAGACCCATTCCTTCCATTCCTTCTCCGGATTGCTGGCGCACGTCAATCGCGCGCGCAAGGGAAGGAGATACTTGATCCAGAAAGGCATTCAATTGGCAACGGTGTCAGGAAGGCCGATCGATTACCGAGTCAAGTTCGTGAAGGAGAACGGGGTATGGACCTTCCGTTCCATGGTTGGAAGGGTGGCGCGAAGAGGCTTGTTCGTCACGAATCTGTGCCGCGGGGGCATGCAGCTGACGGCCGCGCAAGGCATTCGCCGCTCTTTGTCTTCCCGGGCCGTCATCTCCAAGAAGAATGAGATGCGGAATTTGACGCGGGTGGCGACCCAGCTCCTGGAGAGCCGTTTCCCCGGAGTCGGGCAGCTCGGGTACGACTACGGAATCGACCGGGATGGACGAATATGGATACTGGAAGTCAATACTCGACCTCAATAGACGCCGGGAGTTAACAGGATTTTCTATAAACGGAACCAATCATTGAGAAAATATCCATCATTTTTTTTTATAATCCATGGGAATTAACGCGCTGTGTATAATTCCATCCACAATATCCACCCGAAAAAACGGGGGGGCGGGTATCTTGCCCACATTCTGCCCACATGTTATTCACGGGCTCTTGTTGATAGCGACTGCCCTTGTCCCCCTTAGCGGCGCATGCTATGATTCCATCAGCCTATCAATCGCAGGGATGAAAGAGGGATCGAGATGCTTCCGCTGTTGTCAGACGAAATCTTGTTGGAAGCTTATCATCATGCCACTCGGCTTCAGTTGGATCGGGAATTTCTGAATCTGCTGCTGGCCGAGATCGAGAGAAGAAAGCTCAAATTGCCGGACGACCTCGCGGTATAGCCAAGCTGGCTAATCTTTCTCCATGCTCCACAAAGAGACCGGGTAGGTGAACGTGGCGGCGCACTGCGGACAGCAAGCGATGTGAAGACAAGCCTCCGCCGCATCTTGCCGGAATGTCGAACTTGCGAGCGGAATGTCCGCCGGAGAGTACGGGGAGTAGGGACCGTTCCAGTCCTCGGTTCTTCCCTCGTCGCTTGCGGCGGAGCCGCACGCCGGACAGGTTGGATTTGGCGAGCCGAGAGCATTGCAAGCGGGACATATCATGAAGGGCATCCTCCTTGGAGCCGGATCTTCGATCCGGATTCGTTCCAAGTTAGGATGCCCTTATTGTTTCAATATATGGGATGGCTTTATCGCTTTACGAGTACATCAAGTCCGTCATTCGGCGATCACATCTTCAAGTTGCTGCTGTGGCCGGGAGACAGCTTCGCGTTCGGATCGACGTACACCTTCGCGTTGTTGATGGCGGTAGGCGCTTCGCCGAAGCCGACGGCGATCAGCTTGAGCTTGCCCGGGTAAGTCGTGATATCGCCGGCGGCGAAGATGCCTTCGATGTTCGTCCCCATGCGCGTGTCGACGACGATCGAGCCGCTCTCGATGTTCAGGCCCCATTCGCCGATCGGACCAAGGGAGCTGATGAAACCGAAGGTGACGATGACCGAATCGACATCGAGCTTCGTTTCTTCTTTGGTCTTCACGTCGGCTAGAGTAACGCTCTCGATTCGATCTTCTCCGTGCAAGGCGACGATCTCGGACGGAACGACGACCTTGACGGACGATTGCTGCAGCAGCTCGACGCTATGCTCATGGGCGCGGAATTTATCGCGGCGGTGTACGAGCGTAACGGACTCGGCGATCGGCTCCAGCATGAGGGCCCAATCCAACGCGGAATCCCCGCCTCCGCTGATCAAGACCTTCTGGCCCCGATACCGCTCGAGATCCTGGACGAAGTAATGAAGGTTGACGCCTTCGTACTTCGGCGCCTCCGGAAGCTCAAGCCGACGAGGCTCGAAGGCTCCGACTCCGGCCGTGATGATCACGGACTTCGCCTCGTAAGCGCCTTTGTCCGTGGTTACTTTGAAGTGGCGATCGGCCAGCTTGCTTACGGACTGTACTTTCTCGTTCAAGACGATGTTGGTCTCGAAACGGCTCATCTGCTGCTGGAGATTATCCACCAGCTCCTGGGCTTTCACTTTCGGGAAGCCCGCGACGTCGTAAATATATTTCTCGGGGTACAGGGCAGCCAACTGGCCTCCGAGCTGAGGCATGCTCTCGATCAAGGTGACCGACATCTGTCTCATGCCGCCGTAGAAAGCGGCGAACATTCCGGCGGGTCCCCCGCCGATAATAATCACGTCGGCCAATGCGGCCGATTCGTTCGTCGTGCTCATGTATGACAACCTCCGTTTATATGCATTTTCCGCCGAGACATGAAATAACCTTCGGAGAATCTTTCTCAATTATAAACTCGATTGGGGGAGAGCGGAATAGCCGAGCCCGTTTTGTCGACATTTGTTGGAATTTGAAGCAAAAGAGAGCCTGCATTTTTGTGGAGTTGTCCAAACAATTTCGTAGGATGTAAACTTGAAAACAGATTGCAAAGCCGATATTATTCAGTATGAAGAGGCATACGTACAGATAGGGTACAGAGGAGTTGTGTCTTTTTTCACATAATATAGATATAAACACAACCTCGGATTGGATGGGATTAACCATGAGCAGCATTCCAAAAATCGTGATTTTGGGCGCGGGATATGGCGGTATCCTGACCTCCCTTCGATTGCAGAAAGAGTTGAACTACAACGAAGCGGACGTCACCTTGGTGAACAAACACGATTATCATTATATTACGACGCATCTTCACATGCCGGCGGCCGGAACGGATCACCCCGACAACGCCCGTGTGAACATCTCCAAGCTGATCGACGAGTTCAAGATCGACTTCGTCAAGTCGACCGTCGTGCAGATTCGGCCCCAAGATCGCAAGGTGATTCTGGAAGACGGAACTCTGTCCTACGATTATCTGGTTATCGGGCTTGGCGGGGAATCCGAGACGTTCGGCATTCCCGGGCTTGCGGACAATGCGTTCACGATTCGAAGCATTAACTCGGTGCGCCTGATCCGAGAACATATCGAATACCAATTCGCCCGCTACAAGCGGGAGCCTCACCGCACGGATTACCTGACGTTCGTCGTCGGCGGCGCCGGCTTCACCGGGATCGAATTCATCGGCGAGCTAGCCGACCGGATCCCGGACCTGTGCAAGCAGTTCGACGTCGATCCGTCGCTCGTGAAGATTATTAATGTAGAAGCAGCTCCGACGGCACTGCCGGGCTTCGATCCGGAGCTGGTCGAATACGCGATGCAAGTCCTTCAGAAGAAGGGCGTTACCTTCCGCATCGGAACGGCGATCAAGGAGTGCACGCCGGACGGGGTCGTTGTCGGCGACGGGGAAGAGATCAAGTCTCAGACCGTCATCTGGACGGGCGGGGTGAGAGGCAATCGCTTGATCGAGGACGCCGGCTTCGAGACGATGCGAGGACGCGTCAAGGTAGACGAATTCTTGCGTGCGCCCGGACACGAGAACGTGTACGTGCTTGGCGACAACTCGCTGATGTTCAACGACCAGGGACGTCCGTATCCTCCGACGGCGCAGATCGCGATGCAGCAAGGCGTGAATTGCGCCCACAACCTGGTGGCCGCCATTCGCAGCCAATCGCCGAAGCCGTTCGCCTTCGCGAACAAGGGCACGGTCGCTTCCCTCGGCAAGGGCGAAGCCATCGGCATCGCATTCGGCAAGAAGTACAAGGGGCGCGTCGCCGCATGGCTCAAGAAGATGATCGATCTGCGCTACCTGTTCATCATCGGCGGAATTCCGCTCGTGCTTCGCAAAGGCAAGTTCCTGTAATGCGTCATTGCAGCGTTCAGGTCAGAGGCTTGCTCACCCGGGCCGAGCTTGATCGATACAACGCGCTGATGGAAGTCGGAAGCTACCTGGAGTCCCAGAGCCGTTACGATCTGTCCGCTATCGTGCAGGCGGAGGTCGATCTGCTGATTCAGCCGGGCATCGAGAGGCTGAAGGAGAAAGGCCGCGAGCGGGACCGGATGTCCCAGGAATTCATGGAGGAGCTTCGCCGCGCCGAATGGGAAGCCCAGATGAAGAAGCTTCAAGAGGAAGATGACGAATAGATCGAGCGTGATCTAACGAGATCTTGCGAGATCTAATGAGTTCAAGAGCTGTTTCTCAGGTCGGAAGACGATCTGGGAAACGGCTTTTTTGTTTTCATTATTCGCGTCGGTTCTTGGCTTCGGATGGCAGGAACAGCATTTTGCATTTTGCTACGCGGCTAGGTGGAAACTTTTGTTAAATGGGATGCGTCTATGTTCAAAAGGGGGGATCGTTCATGACACGTTTTTTATTCTGGGGTTTGATTTTGGCGCTTCTTGCGGGATGCGGGAAAGCTCCGTTTGGCAGCGGAGGATGCGGCGCCGATATCGATTGGATCGATTTTGTGAAGCTAAATGATATTACATACAACCAACTCAGCGTAAACTCCGACAAAGCGGACGATAGCCAGCTCGGCAAGAAAATCGGCGAAGTTCGGTATACGCTGAACAATCATGCCTGCACCGACCACAAAAGCAAAAACGGCGATGCCTCCTACCTTGCGGTTGGTACTCCTATATACGAGGCAAAAGGGTATGCGGCTACGTTTCGGGTCGTCGCGGACCACAAGGTGTATCAGGCCAATGGAAATCCCCATGCCAAAACCGTTGCCGATCTCTGGGACATCCGGAGCCGAGTCGATCGTGTCAGCTTAGAGAGCGGGTACGACGGCAGCCCGATTGGCGACTTTAAGCCCGAGGCGGCATCTTCTCTCATCGATGCGGTGCTCGAGCTCCAGTACGTTGGATTCGAGGAGGTCTATCCTAAGATTCAGCATGAGTCGGGGGTATTCCTGCGGATCCACTTAAAGGACGGAACATCGTTCCGCGCAGTCTACTATCCGAAGGCCCAGGCCTTTTCGGCAGGCTTCTTTGTTCCCGCCGTTACCGGCGACCTCATCATGTCGGAGCGAAGCCGCATCAAAGCCGCCGCAGGTCTGTAACTTATCGTAATGGTAGAGGGTTTGGACAAGGGGAGAGTGAGTTATTGCGAAAAAAGCAACAACGGCTCCAAACAACATCGTAACCAATCAACAGGTCAACTAAGTAACCAATCCACCGAGCAAATCCTAGCAGGCCTTACTTCCTGATAAACAAATAAACCCGCCCAAGGGAGCCGGCCAACAGCGGGTCTGCCCAAGAGCGGGTTTTCTCTTTTCCTTACGCCTTAAGAAGCTCGTTCAACGAATCGTGCGTCAGGCGATTGCCCACGAAGAAGGCGCCGAACTCGCCGTAGCGGGCGCTCACTTCGTCGAAGCGCATCTCGTAGACGAGCTTCTTGAATTGCAGCGCGTCGTCCGCGAACAGGGTAACGCCCCATTCCCAGTCGTCGAAGCCGACCGAGCCGCTGATGATCTGCTTGACCTTGCCGGCATAGCTGCGGCCGATCATGCCATGGCTGCGCATCATCGCCTTGCGGTCTTCCATCGGCAGCATGTACCAGTTGTCGCCGAGCAGGCGGCGCTTGTTCATCGGATAGAAGCAGATGTGCTCGGACTTCGGCAGGATCGGCTTCAAGCGAGCGACGACCTCCGGAATCTGCATCGGGTCGACGCCCGGCTGCCCCATGTAGTTGCTAAGCTCCACGATGCTCACGTAAGAATGGACAGGCTTCGTGAAACGGGCGAACGTCGATTTATTGAAGGCGTTCTCGACGGCGTTCAGCTCCTGGAGCGTCTCCCGCAGGTGCATGAAGACGAAATCCGCCTTCTGGCCGACTATGCTGTACAGCGCGAGGCTTCCTTCCTTGCGGGCTTCGGTCTCTTCCCATTCGTTGATCAGAGCGAATAATTCCTTGGACGCCTTGGCGCGATCGGCTTCCGACGCATCCTGCCATGCGGCCCAATCCATCGTGCGAAAATCATGAAGGACGTACCATCCGTCCAGTGTCTGTGCGGCTTCACTCATCTGTTCGATTCTCTCCTCGCCATAGCGGATTTCCAACATTTCTACTGCTTTATTGTAGCGGATAAGCCCCTCGCGGAGCAAACGGAGATGGAGAACATTGACTATAGAGAAAACGATCTTGTAAACTGGAAGAGATATGATGCCGGGAGGAAGCAGTCATGACGGAATTGATCCAAGAAATCGTCGGTACCTTGCTGTTCTACGTGTTGTTCTTCGGGATCGGCTTTATTCTCAATATGCTTATTAAGACAACCTGGCTGCCAACGTGGCTCTACATCATCATCGTGCTGCCGCTTGGCGTCTGGCACTTCTGGAATCCGGAGCTGAGCTGGCTGGCGTTCATCGGCGTCTTCCTGTGGCCGTTCATTGCCGGCATCGGCGGCGCGCTGTCGAGCGGCTGGGCAATTCGGTCCCTGCGCAAGAACGGGTACCGGATGTTCTAATGACGGAACATTCGAAGGAAGCGGCGCAAGCCCGGGGGAAAATAAAGCAAGCAGCGAAGTTCGCGACGGTGGGAGCGATGAATACGGCGGTCGATTTCGTCGTATTCGCCGTCCTGGTGTACGGGGTGGACGCCGTTACGGCTCTGGCCCAGACGATCTCTTATCTGTGCGGCTTCCTGAACAGCTACCTGTGGAACCGCAAGTGGACGTTCCGGTCCGAGAAGCGCGCGAGCGCCAAGGAGATCGGCCAATTCGCCGCCGTGAACGCCTTCTCGTTCCTGCTGTCCATGGCCGTCCTGCTCGGGCTGGAGAAGGGGCTCGGATGGAATCCGCTGGCGGGCAAGCTGGCGTCGATCGTCGCTTCGCTTGCGGTCAATTACGCGGGGAGCAAGCTGTGGGTTTTTCGGGAGACGAAATCCCAGACATAGGTATGAAAAGAAACGGGGTACGGGAACGCTAACGGTGACATCACCGGAGGTGAGACCGTGCCCTTATTGCATATCAACGGAGTGGAGACGCATTATCACCTGCAAGGGCGAGGCCGTACGATTATTTTCCTGCATCCGCCTTGCATGGGAAGCCGTGTATTTACTTACCTGCGCAACGATCTGGCCCAGGACCATCGAGTATTGGCTTTCGACTTCAGGGGGCACGGCCGAAGCGCTTCCTCGAAGGACCGCCTGTCGATCGCCATGCTTGCGGAGGACGTCATCCGGCTTATGAACGAGCTGGATATCGGGCAGGCTTATCTGTGCTCGTACGCGCTGGCATCCATGGTAGCCCTTCAAGCGTTGGATGCTTACCCGGACCGGGTTCGAGGGGCCGCCTTGCTGTCGGGGGCTGCCGAGTTGAAGGAGAGAAGGCCGAAGCTGGAAGCCAAGCTGTCGCAGATCGCCTCCGCGTTCGGAGCCAAGGGATTGGTCTCCTTCTCCAGAAGCTGGAGACATGCGGATAACGCCGAGGCGTTCTACCGGATGAGGTCCGAGATGCGGGCCGGAGATCCGAACAAGTGGAAGGAATACTTGGATGCTTGCCTCGCTTTTAAGGGGACGGAGCGGCTGCCCCGCATCGAGAAGCCGGTGCTGCTCCTCTACGGGGAGAATGACAAGAGATTCGCACCTCAAGCCAGAGAGCTCCAGAAGGGCTTGCCGGAGGTGTCTACCGCGTGGATTCCTCGCGCGGACGACCGCCTTCCGATCCATTCGGCCGACGCTTCCGCGCAAATCATCCGGGGCTGGATCGCCGCCTTGGAGGAAGGACCGCGAGCCTCCGCGCGAATGCGGGAGGCCGAGTATCCGTCCGAGACGTACGGGTTCGATCCAAGCGAGCTGAATCCGGCCGAGGATGGAGCGGATTCGGCTTACAAGGATTATAGGTAATCGCCTAGGAGTTGCGTGAATCTCTCCAGCAGCAGTTGGTCTTCCTCGCTGAACCGAGACTTAAGCGGGCTGTCGATATCGAGGACGCCGATCAGCTCGCCCTTCGCATACAGGGGAATGACGATCTCCGAGTTGGAAGCGGCGTCACAGGCGATGTGCCCGGGGAATTGATGGACGTCCTCCACCCGGATCGTATCGCGCTTCGCGGCGGCCGTGCCGCAGACTCCGCGGCCCAAGGCAATGCGGACGCAGGCGGGAAGCCCTTGGAACGGGCCGAGCACGAGCTCGCCTTCCTCCAGCAGGTAGAAGCCAACCCAGTTGATGTCGGTCAGGTAAACGTTCAGAAGAGCGGAAGCATTCGCCAGATTGGCGATGCGGCTAGGTTCGTCTTCGATCAGGCTCTTCAGCTGGGAGAGCAGGATTCTCTCGTTCTCTTCCCGGGAGCCGCTAAGGGTTTGACGCTCAAAGGACATGATTCTCACACGCTTTCCTGTATAGGTTGAACATGCTTATTATATCGCTATCCGGGCCGAATGGCACCATTGCCTGTTAGAGACTCCCATCGCGGGAGCCTCTTTTTCATATCCAGAAACGAATGGCTTTGTGCTACAATAGAGAGACCATTTCTATGAAAAGAGTGTTATAGACAAGATGCGAGTGTCGAATCGCCTGGAATTCACGGAGAACCACCGTTACGTGGCCTGTCGCGACTTCGCGCTTAGCGGCCTGGACCGGACGATTCTCTCCAATCTCTATCAACCGATGGTCGGAGCTTTCGCCGTTGGCCTTTATATGATGCTGTATCATCATCTCGAAGACGAGCGCGTCGGCTACACCGTGCCGGAGCCGCAGAGAAGGCTGCTTCTGGGACTCGGCCTGGAGCTGAACGATGCGGGGCGCAAGCAGCTCGTGGAGAATGCCTCGAAGCTGGAGGCCGTCGGGCTGCTGCAGGTATTCCGCCAATACGATCCGGCCCACGAAGAGACGCTGTACGAATACGTTCTATTGAAGCCGCTGTCCGCAGCGGAGTTCTTCACGAACCTTCACCTGACGCTGCTTCTAAGGGATAAGGTCGGCAAAGATCCTCTTCTGGACCTGAAGAATCGGTTCTCTCCCGAGAGGCCGGTCGGCCTTGCGAGGTTCATGAACCGCGAAGAGATTACCGTTCCTTTCTACGAGCTGTTCCAGCTGAACGCGGGTCCCGTCGATCCCGAGCTGGAAGCGGTCATGGAGGAGAGCGCTTCGGCGACGGAAGCGGCCGCATCGCCATGGGACAAGCAACCGGAGAAAATCAGGCACAGCGATATGCTGTTTCATTTTCCCCGGTCGTCCGCGAACCGTTCCTTCGTCGAACGCTTGCACCTGCAGACGGAGTCGATGGCGCAGATCAATTATCTGGCATACAAGTTCGACTTGGACGTGGCGCAGATCAACCGGCTGCTGGACGAGAACGGAATCTTCGAGACGGACGGCACGCTGAGGTGGGACGAGCTTCAATACCGCGCCAATCTGACGTACCGGCAGAGCCGGAAGCGGGAGGAACAGGCGGAGCGCTATTTGTCCCGGCTGCATTCCTCCGAGCCTGGCGCAAGCGCCGCGCCGGAAGCGGCAGACGAGCGAACGGATCCGGCCGTCTACGTGGAAGTGCCGAGCCGCTTCGTCGGAAAGGTAACCGTCGCGCATTACAATCGCCTGCTGCGGACCGAGCCGTATACGAGAATGATGGAGAGGTATTTTCCTTCGTCCGTTCCGGTTTACTTCAAGAATATCTTCGAGCGGATCAACCAGAACTACAAGCTGTCCGATCCCGTCGTGAACGTGCTCTTCCATTACCTGATCGGGATGGAGGACGACCAGCGCCTCACGTCAAGCTTCATAGACTCGATCGCCTCGAACATGCTGGTCAGGGGGATCGACACGTTCGAGAAGGCGGTCGCTTACGTCCGCAGCCAGGAGAAGCTGAACGAGACGCTGGAGCGCAGGCGCAAAGGGCAGGACTCCGAGTCCGGCGGCAAGGCACAGGGCTATGGCGCCGGCGGCAGAGGACGCAGGGGAGTCGGCAGCGGAGGCGGCAGCGGCTCTCGCAAGCCGTCCATGCCGGTTGTCGGCAACGACGTTCCCGCGGAAGAGGTATCCGCGGAGGAGCGGGAGAAGATGCGCGAGCTGGCTCGCAAGTTGCAGGATAAGAATAAATAGATCGATAGATAGAGTCATTGAAGGGGAGGAGGAGAAGAGATGGAATCGTTGGGCGAAGCTCTTAGAAGCTGGAAGCAAGTCGCCGGAGGACAAGACCCGCAAGCGATCGGAGACCGCGTGCTGAACGACCCGCTCGTGAGAAAGTTCAGGGAGCGGTATCCGGAGCTGACCGAGCATACGCTGCGGATCAACATGAACAAGCTGTACCAGATGACGGTCGAGTACCGGAACTGCAAGGAATGCCCGGGACTCGCGAATTGCCCGAACGATATGCAGGGCCACTCCACTCGAATCTCCTGCGAGGAGCAGAACGGAGAATGGCAGCTGTTCGACAGCAAGACGCCATGCTCCAAGTGGACCGCCCATGATCAGCAGGAGCGCATTCGGCGCCAGATTACGAGCTACTATGCCGATGTGGAAGTGTCCGACGATCGCTACAAAGAGATGCAGATGCTCGAGCGGGATCCGGATCGCGAGGTAGCCGTCACGAAAGTGATGCAATACGTGCAGGCGACCGAAACGGTCGGCCTCGGAACGAAGGGCCTCTACTTGATGGGCAGCTTCGGCACGGGCAAGACGTTCCTGGCCGGCTACCTGCTGCACAAGCTTGCCAAGGAAGGCTATTCCGGCGTCATCGTCTACATGCCGGAGTTCGTCGAAGATGCGAAAGGCCTCATGATGGAGCCGCAGAAGCTGAAGGAGACCGTCACCCTGATGAAGGAATGCGACCTGCTCGTGTTCGACGACATCGGAGCGGAGAACCTGAGCCCTTGGGTGCGAGACCACGTGCTGGGCGCGATCCTGAACTACCGGATGAACCGGAAGCCGACTTTCTACACCTCGAACCATGACTTGGACTCGCTGGAGAAGCACTTCAGCTTCACGCACAAGGAAGGCGAGGAGCTGCACAAAGGGCAGCGGCTCATGGATCGGATCCGGCCCTTCGTCGACGTCGTCCATGTAAGGGGAAGGAATCAACGAGGGCAATAAGCTAATCGCAAGACAAAGAAATGCCCGGCGTTTTGAACAGCGCCGGGCATTTCTTTATTTTGTGCTCCAAACGTTCTTATAAAGGTTCGTTACAGTAAGTTTAACGATGCCCGTCTCATTCAAGCTAACTTCGTTAGACTCATAGGCGGATGAGGGGAACAGGTAGAAGCCAAATTCATCTCCGTCCTTGTAATTTAATCCTCCTGTACTGAATTCCGAACATGCATATCGTTTGCCCTTGTACTCGGCGGTCATCTTGGCGGACATATTCATCGTAAAAGTATGATCATCAATCGTTCGATGCTCGATCCCCGAGACCAAAGTGGCTCCTTTTATGGAATATCGTCCGCTGGAGCGAAAGCCGATTCGATAGCCTCCCGTACCGTAGTTGCCGGTATTATCGATCCATGACACGTAGATACGGTGAACTCCGTCGTTATACAACTCTTTGCCGATATTGCCGGATAAGTTCGAGAGGTCGATCGTAACCGAATACTCGCCTTCGACGAGCTCGCCGTTCGCTTGATATTCTGTCGTCTTATTGGCGATAGAAGCCATTCCTTCCGTCCAAATGCCTGCCAATCCGGATGACCATATGGCGGCCAAAGCGATTGCGAGTACGGGCAACGCGATCCATAATCCCTTCTTGACTCCCAATTCCGAGAAAACCTCCTTAAGATGCTAAGCTGCATGTTTCTAATATATTCCCCATAATATTCCTAAACTCCTTGCCGGAAGAAGCTGCCCGATACGGCATAAGCGAAGAGACGAAGCCCCTTTTCGATCGGAGCTCGACAAAAGCTTCTTGTACCTTTCCGCCCACAATATCAATTATTTTTATCGAATACAAAAATAGAACTTATTGACATTAACCCTATCCGCCTGCTATGATTTCTCCAATACCAACCAATCGGGTAGGAATAATAAGCGAGGTTGTCCCGAGAAAAAGGAATAGGGGTGCATCAAGATGAACCAATGGAAAAAGAGAAAGTCATCGTCATCGTTTATTCTTCTGATCGTTGCCGCACTTATGATTACCGTCTTGTCCGCATGCGGATCCAACAACAAAAACAGCAGCAACGGAGGCAACAGCTCCGCTTCTCCATCGGCGAGCGGCGCCGCTGCCGAGAGCGCAAGCCCGAGCTCGACGCCGAAGAAGGGATCGGTCGAGCTGCTGAACGTCTCCTACGACCCGACTCGCGAGCTGTATGTCGCCTTCAACGAGAGCTTCGCGAAGTACTGGAAGGAACAAACGGGCCAAACGGTCAAGATCAATCAGTCTCACGGCGGATCGGGATCGCAGGGACGCAAGGTGCTTGACGGCTTGGAAGCCGACGTCGTCACTCTGGCGCTCGCCTATGACATCGACGCACTGGCGGACGGCGGATTGCTGAAGGAAGATTGGCAGAAGCAATTCGAGAACAACAGCTCTCCGTACACGTCAACGATCGTCTTCCTCGTACGCAAGGGCAATCCCAAGAACATCAAGGATTGGAACGATCTGATCCGGGACGACGTCAAGGTCATCACGCCGAATCCGAAGACGTCCGGAGGAGCCCGCTGGAATTACCTCGCCGCTTGGGGCTATGCATCCCAGCAATTCGGCGGAGACGAGGCGAAGATCAAGGATTTCCTCAAGAAGCTGTTCGCCAACGTGCCGGTGCTGGATTCGGGCGCCCGCGGTTCGACGACGACGTTCGTCGAGCGCAAGATCGGCGACGTGCTGCTGGCTTGGGAGAACGAAGCTTACCTCGCGAAGAAAGAATACGGCGACGATTACGAGATCGTCACTCCTTCGCTCAGCATTCTGGCCGAACCTCCGGTTGCGATCGTCGATAAGGTTGTCGATAAGAGAGGAACCCGCGAGGTGGCCGAGGCTTATCTGAAGTATCTGTATACGCCGGAGGGGCAAGAGATCGCCGCCCAGAACTTCTACCGTCCGAGACTGCCGGAGGTAGCGGAGAAGTACAAGGATCAATTCCCGCAGCTCAACCTGCTGACGATCGACGGAGACTTCGGCGGCTGGAGAGAAGCCCAGAAGAAACACTTTGCCGACGGCGGCACGTTCGACGAGATTTATACGCCAGGATCCTAAACGAGTAGAAGAGGGAAGGGCAGAATATGGCCAGCATTCGGACCAAGAGCGTTCTACCGGGCTACCGGCTTACGCTAGGCTTCACCATTCTGTATCTTAGCTTGATTGTGCTAATCCCACTGGCCGGGCTGGTCGTCAAAACCGCCGGCCTCACCCTCCCGCAGCTGTGGGATACGGTCACGAGCCCCCGGGTCGTCGCGTCTTACCGGGTCAGCCTGTTGACCGCCTTCTACGCCGCGCTGGTCAATGTCGTCTTCGGCCTCATCGTCGCATGGGTACTGGTTCGCTACCGGTTCCCGGGGAAGAAGATCGTGGACGGTCTGATCGACATCCCGTTCGCGCTTCCGACGGCGGTGGCGGGCATCGCGCTTACTTCGATCTATGCGCCGAACGGTTGGATCGGCAAGCTGGTTGAGCCTCTTGGACTAAAGATCGCTTATACGCCGCTCGGCATCACGGTCGCGCTGATCTTCATCGGAGTTCCGTTCGTCGTGAGAACCGTTCAACCCGTGCTGCAGGATCTGGAGAGCGACATGGAGGAGGCGGCGGTCCTGCTGGGAGCCTACCGATGGAGAACGTTCCGGAAGGTCATTCTGCCGGAGCTCGTTCCTCCGCTCTTAACCGGCTTCGCGCTGGCGTTCGCAAGAGGAATCGGCGAATACGGTTCCGTCGTCTTCATCTCCGGCAACATGCCGCTCAAGACGGAGATCACGCCGCTCCTGATCATCACCAAGCTGGAGCAATACGAGTACAGCCAAGCGACGGCAATCGCTCTGGTGCTGCTGGTTCTCTCGTTCGGCCTGCTTCTCATCATCAATTCGCTGCAACGGTGGAGCAACCGCCGTCTGCGGTCGAGCTAGGGAGGGATGCGCATGGCTGGAGCCCTTCCTTCCGTTGCTCCCGTCTCCCGCGAGACGAAGTCGAAGCACTTGACCGAATCGACAAGGGTCAAGTGGACGCTGATCGGCATCTCCATTCTGTTCGTCGGAGTCGTCGTTCTGCTTCCCTTGATTACCGTTCTGCTCGAAGCCTTCCGCAAGGGCTGGAGCGCCTACGTCGAAGCCTTGAAGGATCCGGATGCGATCGCGGCTTTGAAGCTGACTCTCACGACCGCGCTGGTCGCCGTTCCTCTCAATACGATTTTCGGCGTGGCGGCGGCCTGGGCGATCACGAAGTTCCGGTTCCGCGGGAAGAACCTGCTCATCACCTTGATCGACCTGCCTTATGCGGTTTCTCCGGTCATCTCCGGGTTAGTCTACATTCTGTTGTTCGGCGCGCAAGGGTTCCTTGGGCCTTGGCTTATCGACCACAATGTCAAGATCGTGTTCGCGACGCCGGGAATCATTCTGGCTACGATGTTCGTCACTTTCCCGTTCGTGGCCAGAGAGCTCATCCCTCTCATGGAATCGCAAGGCATACAGGACGAGGAAGCGGCGGTCAGCCTCGGCTCTCGCGGATGGCGGACCTTCTTCAAGGTGACGCTTCCGAACATCAAGTGGGGCTTGCTGTATGGAATCATCCTCTGTAACGCCAGGGCGATGGGAGAATTCGGCGCCGTGTCGGTCGTCTCCGGCCACATCCGGGGAGAGACCAATACGCTGCCGTTGCATATCGAGATTCTCTATAACGAATATCAGTACACGGCCGCTTTCGCGGTAGCTTCCCTGTTGATGCTGATGGCAATCGTTACTTTAATCATCAAGAGCTTCATCGAGAGCAGAATGGTTAGCAGCAAGCACGGAGAGTAAAAGGAGGAGTAGGAGATGGCGAAGCCGTTGGAGTTGAACGAGAGCTGGGTGGAACGCATCTCGGATGCGGTAACCGGCTTGCAGTACGGGACGGTGCAGATCGTCGTGCATGACGGACGTATCGTGCAGATCGAGAGAACGGAGCGTCGACGCTTCGACGAGGTCAGCGAACGCCGCGAGAAAGCGGCCAAGGTCATCGAGAAATAGAAGCGGAACAGAAACAAGGAACGCCAGGCCTCCCCGAATTCGGGGCAGGCTGGCGTTTTTTTGGGCTGAATCCGCGTCCGAAAGGCGCCGAAGGCGTTGCTGCCTGGCTAGCATAATTTGCTGATGCAAGCGCTGCTGATGATGATATACAATGAATAGATTGTACGCATTACCGGAGAGCGGAGGTAGGAAGCCGAGATGAACAGGCGAATATTGATTGTCGAAGACGATGTCTCCATATCGAACATCATCAAGTTGAATCTGACTATCGTCGGTTACGAGACCGTGCAGATAAACGATGGGATGGAAGCCCTGGAAGAGTTGAAGAGAGAGAAATACGATTTGGTCCTGCTCGATGTGATGATCCCGAGGCTGGACGGCTTCGAGCTGATGGAGAGGATTCGGCCGATGAACATCCCCGTTATTTTCCTGACGGCCAAGAACACGGTCTTCGATAAAGTCAACGGACTGAAGCTCGGCGCGGACGACTATATGGTCAAGCCGTTCGAAGCGATCGAGCTTCTGGCTCGAATCGAAACCGTATTGAGGCGGTATGGCAAGGGGGAATCCGTGCTATCCTTCCAGCATATTGAAGTGAACCTGGACAAGCGGGAAGCGACGGCGGCTCGGGAAGTGGTCGAACTGACGCCCAAGGAGTTCGATCTTCTCGTTCTTCTTCTCAAGAATAAGAACATAGCCTTGTCGCGAGAGCAGTTTATCGAGAGGGTGTGGGGCGGGGATTACTACGGGGAGACCCGAACGGTGGACATGCACATCAAGTCCCTTCGCAAGAAGCTGGGCTTGCAGGAGCACATAAAGACGATCTATAAGATCGGCTACCGGCTGGAGGACTGATCCCATGAAGTTCTGGCAGAAAATCAGCCTTTTCTCCCTCCTGACCTTCGCCGTTATCTTCAATGCTTCTTCGATCATGGTGATCGAACGCAACCATCGGAATATGCTCCGCCAGGAGATCGATAACGCATTAAGCATTAATATGAACATCCGCTCCAGCGTCGACGCCGTCGTTCCGCTCCTTCGCATTTATAATTCCATCGATTATGAGAAAACGGTGCTGACCAACATCGCTTCCGAGTTCGTCAGCAAGAACAGCGGCCGGGGGAGTTACTTGGAGATCGTGGCGGACGACCATCGATCGATCTACAGCAACCTTGATTTCGAGTACGCCGGCAGCCGGGACGAACTCGAGCAGCTGAAGCCGGACGAGATCAAATACATCCTGAGGGATATCGGGGACCGGACCTTGCTGTTCACGTCCAACGTCGCCGACATCAATCAGAAGGGCTATATCTTCACCTATGTCAAAGACTTGACGCCCTTATACGCGGAGCGGGTCGACCAATACCGGTTCTTCATCCAAGTCGACCTGGCGGCATGCCTCCTCTACGTCCTTGTTATGTTCGCGGTAAGCAAAGGACTGACGAGACCGATCGATAAGATGGTTCGAACGGCGCAAGGCATCTCGCAGGGCAATTTCTCGGAACGGGTGAGCGTGAGGTCCGGCGACGAGATCGGCCTGCTGGCGGCGAACTTCAACCGGATGACGGACGTCGTGGAATCGAAGATCCTGGAGCTGGAGCGCAATAACGCCGAGAAACAGAGATTCATCGATAACATTACGCATGAGCTGAAGACCCCGCTTACCTCGATCATCGGGTATGCCCATTATTTAAAGGCGACCAAATACGACGAACGCCTTTTCCTCGAAGGCTTGAACGTGATTCATTCGGAGGGCAAGCGGCTCGAGTCGCTGTCCGCCAAGCTGATGGATCTGATTCTGGTCAAAGACCATCTGTTCGAGAGGAAAGCCGAGAACGTGAAGTCCGTCGTCGAGGAGCTGGCGCCTTCGCTTGAGCTGAGGGCCGCAGCCAAAAGGATTTCTCTGGACTTCCAATGCCGGGATGCCTTCTGCTTGATGGACAAGGACTTGATCAAGATCGTCTTGTACAACTTGGTGGACAATGCGGTGAAAGCATCGGCCGAGGACGGACGCATCGCGATCCGGACTTTCGCGGAAGGGCCTTCGGTCCTGCTGGAGGTTGCCGACGAAGGCAGCGGCATCCCCGCAGAGCATATCGAGCATATCTTCGAGCCTTTCTACGTCGCGGACAAAGCGAGGACGAGAAGCCATCATGGAGCGGGACTCGGGCTGGCGATCTGCCGCAGCATCGCGGACATCCACCAAGCGTCCATCGAAGCGGCCAGCGGCAACCGGCAGGGAACGACGATCCGCATGACCCTTCAGGCGCTTAGCCGGGAAAACGAGGTGAAGGACAAGCCATGAGACTCATACGGACCGGAATCATTTTGTTCCTCTTTAGCCTGCTCCTATCCGGGTGCGGCTTCTACTCCGGGGTCGAGAAGGATAAGGTCATGGTGAAGAAAATCGAAACGTCCGCCTCTTCTCCGCCCGTCCAATACGAAGGAACTTTATCCGAGGGAGCCTACGAGACGCTCGGCCTCAACGCCATCAATTCGTTCTACGGCCATAACTTGACTTCGGAGGATATCTTGATGGAGGGCTCCGGCCTCGATCTGCAGCAGATCAAAGCCATCATTGCCTCGACGCAGGCTAGCTCGGACCCGGGCAACAGCTTTCTCGTGCAGTACAAAGATCAATTAAGCCGCGTAGAGCAAGGCGTATACCTCGCGAACATCGTCAATAAGTACGAACGGGAGGATGCCTACGGCGTCGTGTTCAATGCCAAGAACGGGGAGGTGCTCGGGTTATACCGGCTCCGAAGCTCCTCTACAACGCTCGATAAGACCAAGACGGTCCTCGGGATGGAAGAACTCAAGGAGAAAGCCGGGCAAAGCTTGCCGAGCGTATCCGACGCCGCCGCCGGCGAGCTCGAGCTGGTTGACGAGTCCATCGTCTCGGACGATCGAATCACGGAATTCGACTACCGATCGAAGGAATCGGGAAGCGTCGTGCTCAGCTTGCTGCTTGATCGTTCGACCGGCGAGCTTGACGGCTATTACAAAGATATCATGAGCGTCATTCAATATCTCATTGCCCGTACGAAGTACGCGACCAGCGTGATAGAAGCCCGTTAACGGGCTTCTTTTTTTCTCCTTCCGCATTCGTTCGCAAGATTTACAACTTCTTTACAAGTCGATCTCAGTTCTCTTATTTGGCCGCGATAAACTATCGAATATCGCAGCGAGAGAAGGAGATTGAGAGATGAAGAGGAATAAACGAGTAATGCGAAGGAGCTTGATCGCTATCGCGGCGATCTCTCTGACGCTGGCAACGGCTTGCTCGAAGCCGTCCGCGGGCGAAGTCGAGAAGGAGCGCCCGGCGGCATTGGGAGGAGCTGCGCAGGAAACGCAAGCATCGGCGGAGTCGAAAGGCCATTCGGATCCGGAGGGTGAATTAGGCGAAGGGCAGGCTGCCGACGATACGCTGGTCTCCTTGGTCAACAAAAAGCACCCGTTGGATAAGGCCTATGTCCCGGAAGACTTGGTGCCCGTAGACGTACCTACCGTACTGGACAATCCGGAAGTGAATCAGCTTCGGAAGGAAGCGGCGGCGGCACTGAGCAAGATGTTCGATGCCGCCTCGGAAGACGGCGTGAAGCTGTATGCGAGGTCGGGGTATCGCTCCTACAAGACGCAAGAAGCGTTGTTCGCGAGCTATTCCGCCAGAGAAGGCGAGGAAGCGGCGAACCGATACAGCGCGCGAGCGGGCCAGAGTGAGCATCAGACGGGGCTGGCGATGGACGTGACGAGCGAGAGCGTCTCCTTTCAGCTAGACGAGGCTTTCGGAGAGACGACGGAAGGTCGATGGCTGGCCGAACATGCCCACGAATACGGCTTTATTATCCGGTACCCGCAAGGCAAGGAAGACATAACCGGATATATTTACGAGCCTTGGCACGTTCGCTTCCTAGGAGTCCGGCTGGCAGCCTCGGTTTATGAGAGCGGCTTGACGTACGAGGAATTCGTTGGCGAGGGCATCGAATGAGGAGCGTCATACGGGGAAAAGGCGGCAAATCGTTGATTGCCGGGGCGTTGGCCCTGGTTATCCTATCGGCAAGCGGCTGCGTCGGAGGCCTAGGCCAAGGACAAGGAAATGGGAATGGAAATGGGAAAACCGCTATCTCGGCTGTCGGCAGCGATCCGAGCGGAACGTCATCCGCGTCGGCGGCGGCCGGAGAATCGGCGCTTCAGCTGGCGGCTGTCGGAGACATCATGTTCCACAACGCCCAATTGGACAGCGCCCGCAAGGAAACGGGGGGCTATGATTTTAATCCCGTATTCGAACAGGTGAAGCCGATCCTGGAGGCGGCGGACATCGCGATGGCTAATTTCGAGACGACAACGGCGGGAGACGCCGAATACCCTTATTCCGGTTACCCGCGCTTCAATTCGCCGGACGAATCGCTGGACGCGTTGAAGGCTGCCGGTCTCGATGTCCTGACCACGGCCAATAACCACAGCCTGGATACGGGGAGAGCCGGAGTGCTCCGGACGCTGAAGACCATTCGGGAACGGGGGATGGACAGCGTCGGAACCTATGCGAGCCGGCCGGAATCAAGGGTTCTGCTGAAGGAGGCGAACGGCATCAAGCTTGCTTTTCTCTCTTATACGGAAAGCCTGAACGGCTTGGAAAATCTTCTTACGGCGGAAGAATTGGATACGATGGTCAACAAAGCGGACGAGCGGAAGATCCGGGAGGATGTAACGTACGCCGCCGAGCATGGGGCCGATCTTATCGTAGCGGCCATGCATTGGGGCAACGAGTACGAACGCGATGCATCGGAAGGACAGCGTCAACTGGCGAAGCGTCTTGCCGACATGGGCATCGATCTCATCATCGGCAGCCATCCTCATGTCATTCAACCGTCGGAATGGCTGGAGCGCAAGGACGGGAAGAAGACCTTCGTCATTTATTCCATGGGCAATTTTATCTCCAATCAGCGCTTAGAGACTTTAGATAATGCGTATACGGAGGATGGCGTCATCGCGAGATTCGATATTCGCAAGGACAAGCAGACCGGCGAAACGGCCATTCGGAAGGTCGACTTCATTCCGACCTGGGTTTACCGGGACAAGGAGAGGGGACAGAACGAATTCACGTACCGAATCCTGCCGGCGAAGGAATATCGGGACAGCGCGGAGCTATCGAAGGAATTTCAAGCAAGGGCGAATCGGTCCTATCGGGATACGATGGCGCAGTTAGGCGAGAGCCCGGATGAGGAATAGACAAGCCGCTCGCAGCCGGAAGCCTCGCAGGTTCGTCCCCTTGCTGGTCCTGTTCCTTCTGATAGCAGCCGTTCGGATTCTCATGCTTAACGGCGCGGATGATCCGCCGGCCGGCAGTCCGTCCGATAAAACGGAGCAAGCCGGGAACAGACCTGGCGGGGATGCCCGCGGCGGACCGTTCCGGATCCTGATCGATGCAGGTCACGGGGGGATCGACCCCGGAGCGGAAGGAGCCAGCGGCGCGGAGGAGAAAGACATGACCTTGTCCGTTGCTAGGAAGGTTTATGAGCTTCTGCGTAATGACCCGCTGTACGAGGTCCACATGACCCGGGAGGACGATTCCTTTATCGAATTGGAGGACCGCGCGGACATCAGCAACGATCTGGAAGCCGACGCCTTCTTGTCCATTCACGGCAACAAATACGACGATCCTTCCGTGTCGGGAATCGAGACTTATTACGACTCATCGGACAGCCTTCTACTGGCGCAGGCGATTCACGACAAGCTGATCCGGGAGACCGGCTTTAACGACCGCGGAATCAAGCGGGAGGATTGGACGGTGCTTGCTTTGAACGAGCGGCCTTCCATTCTGATGGAGCTCGGGTTCCTGTCCAATCCGGAGGAGGAGTCGAGAATGCGGGATCCGCAATGGCAGGACCGCGTTGCCGAAGCGATCGTGGACGGTCTTAACCGGTACTTCGGGGGTTAAGTCGAAGGTTAGATGGAACGTTATATAGAAGGTTAAGTTAAAAGGAAAAAGCAGCGGAAACAAAACATCCCGGCTTCCTCGAGAGAGGGACCGGGATGTTCTGCGTTAGCGGCAGCTTGTCTGCCGTACGATTAGGTGTTTACGAACTTGACGATGACCGCAATCGCGAATACGACGAACATGAAACCGAACATGCCGCCGAAGCCGACCATCAGATCATGCAGATCGTCGCGAGGTTCTTCATTCACGTGCAAGCGTGGATCCTGAGCTTGGATGTTCTCCATAAGGCGCCTCCTGAAGCGATCGATATTCCTAGTATAACCAACTTCTCTTTTCCTTGTAAAGCATGGAGTTAACAAGTTGTGGAAGCGAGCGAATTGTTGAGAGGGAACACCCATTCCCCTTGCGGCTGTGCTACAATAGAAGCGGAAGCGGCGATCGGCCGCGCAATACATGCACAAGGAGGTCTCCGGGATGGAGATATCGAAGCCGGCTGCGGCTCCCGTCAGCGCGGAGCAAGCGGCAGAGAACATTCGCAACAAGCTTGCGCTTCTTCCCGATCGGCCTGGCTGTTACCTGATGAAGAACGCGGAAGGGACGATCATCTACGTCGGCAAAGCGAAGGTGCTGAAGAACCGGGTCCGCTCTTACTTCACGGGCAGCCATAATGCGAAGACGCAGCATCTCGTCGCGGAGATCCGCGATTTCGAATACATCGTTACGAAGAGCAACATCGAAGCCCTTATTCTGGAATGCAACCTGATCAAGCAGCATTTTCCGAGGTACAACGTTCTGCTCAAGGACGACAAGTCCTTCCCTTATATCAAGATCACCAACGAGCAGCACCCGAAGCTGGAGGTTACCCGGCGCATCGTCAAGGACAAGGCGAAGTACTTCGGTCCTTATCCGAACGCGTTCGCGGCCCAGCAGACGAAGAAGCTCCTGGACCGGCTGTACCCGCTGCGCAAGTGCAAGACGCTCCCGGACAAGGTATGCCTCTATTATCATCTCGGCCAATGCCTGGCTCCATGCGAGTATACCGTCGAGAAGTCCGAGTACGAGCGGATGGTCGGCGAGATCTCGAAGTTCCTGAACGGAGGGCATGCCGAGATCAAGAAGGACCTCCAGAGGAAAATGGAATCGGCTGCGGAAGAGCTGGCGTTCGAGAGGGCGCGGGAATACCGGGACCAGATCGCGGCGATCGAAGCGACCATGGAGAAGCAGACGATCACGATGCACGACACGCTGGACCGCGACGTGTTCGGCTATGCCGTCGACAAGGGCTGGATGTGCGTGCAGATCCTCTACATGCGCCAGGGGAAAATGATCCAAAGGCACGTGTCCCTCTTCCCGTTCTACGGGGAGGCTCACGAGGACTTCCTCACTTATGTCGCGCAGTATTACAGCGACAATCCCGCTCTGCCTCGCGAGATGCTGCTGCCGGATGCTCCGGCGGCCGTCGAGGCGAAGGCTAACGCGACGTCGGATCTCGCTGCGGCGAAGCTTGCCCGCGAGGGCGAAGCGGAGGAGGACGAAGCCGACGGCTCGCAAGCGGATGCCGGCGCATCCGATCAAGGGGCGGCCGCTTCGGACCGGGAGGGCGATGCGGAGAGCGCGGACTTCGCGGAGTCGCTTCGCTCGTGGCTGAACATCAAGGTGCTGGTCCCCAAGCGCGGCACGAAGCGCCAGCTCGTGACGATGGCCTGCGGCAACGCCAAGGTCGCGCTGGAGGAGAAGTTCCGCTTGATCGAGCGCGATCAAGTGCGCAGCGTCGGCGCCGCCGAGGGGCTGGCCCGTTACATCGGAATACCGTCCGCTCACCGGATCGAAGCGTTCGACAACTCGAACATCCAAGGCTCAAACCCGGTGTCGGCGATGGTCGTGTTCACCGACGGGAAGCCGGACCGGAAGGAATACCGCAAGTACAACATCCGCACCGTTCAGGGGCCGGACGATTACGAGACGATGCGCGAGGTCATTCGCCGGCGGTATGAGCGCGTGCTGAAGGAAGGCTTGACGATGCCGGACCTCATCGTCATCGACGGCGGCAAGGGACAGATCGCTTCGGCGATCGACGTGCTCGAGAACGAGCTCGGGCTGGACATTCCTGTCTGCGGCCTCGCGAAGGACGAGAAGCACCGCACCTCGCAACTGCTCGTCGGAGACCCGCCCGAGGAGATCCCGCTGCCGCGCGACAGCCAGGAATTCTACCTGCTTCAGCGCATCCAGGACGAGGTTCACCGCTTCGCGATCACCTTCCACCGAGAGAAGCGCGCGAAGTCGATGATCGCGTCCAAGCTCGACGCGATCCCCGGCATCGGCGAGAAGCGCCGCAAGCAGCTGCTCAAGCACTTCGGCTCGCTGAAGGCGATCCGCGAAGCGAAGGTCGAGGACTTCCGCGCCGTCTCGATCGGCGAAGCGCTCGCCCGGCGCATCCTCGATTCCCTGAGCGAAGGGGAACCTTCCAACACTTAATAATTCAGATTTGGCTGCCCGGGATGCGGGCAGCCTTCTTTATGGGCGCTAAGGTGACTGGAATTGCAAGCCAAGCGTCGCATGATGCCCTCAAATGAGTAATAATTACTCGAATTCCCCGCCAAGCGTCGCATGATGCCATCAAATGAGTAGTGGTTACTCAAATGGCCCGCCAACAGTCGCATGAGGCCACCAAATGAGTAATGGTTACCCAAATTGCCCGCCACCCGTCGCATGATGCCGTCAAATGAGTAATAGTTACTCAAATTGCAGGGGGAGAGAGCGGATTAGTGGTACGTGGTGCAACAAATCGGCGGGATTGCAGGGGAGAGCGCGGATTAGTGGTACGTGGTGCAACAAATCGGCGGGATGGCGGGGAAGAGAGCAGATTAGTGGTACGTGGTGCAACAAATCGGCGGGATTGCAGGGGCGAGCACGGATTAGTGGACAGCAGCCAAAGAGCCGAGAACGCCATGAGGCGCAATCGGCTCTTTTTGCTCCTGCTATGCCGTTCGCCGCTTCGAGTACAATCCGTGCAGCTTCCAGATGGCGACGCCGACGATGGCGGGCAGAAGGATGCTGACGATGCCGCTGACGGGATCATAGGGCAGCCCGTCGAAGAAGAGCTGCACGCTCATGAGGATCGCGTCGAGAGTCACATGGGCGAAGATGACGGCCATCAAGCCGAAGCGAAGCATGAGCCAGCCGAACAGGACGCCGATGATCACGAGCTCGATCACGCGCGACTGGACGGGATAGATCGGGTAGCCGACATGCCCGAACGCCCAGAACAGCGAGGGCGGCAGCATGGCGAGGAAGGTGAGCGCGTTCGCCGTTCGCCGGCTCGGCTCGCGCCCCGTGATCCCCCGCGCGAGACCTAGCAGCCACCAACGGAACAGCGCGATGCCGAACAATCGATACACGAGTTCCTCGGAGATACCGGCGCACCATGCGAGCGCGGGAAGCAGCCAAGGGTAAGTCATGTTGTAAGACGATTGCGAAGCGTCCGAACCGGTGAACGAGCCGAGCCACAGCTCCAAACCGACGTAGATGACGGATTGCACGCCAAGGATAAGGAGGCCAAGCGCGTAGCCTTGCTTCATGCTGCGCAGCACCTCGTCTCCGAAGCCGCGCTCCTTCCATCGAGGCCATAGCGAATGGCCCATGGCCTTCCACAGGCCGTCGCCCCCGACGGCGGAGAAGTAGGCCAAACCGGCGGTGGCTGCCAGAATAAGGGCGTTCACGATCAGCAGTCCTTCCACTGTGCCTTCGGAATAGGGGGCGGAGAAGCTGCCGGAGCGGGAACGGAAGCCGGCGATCATATTCAGGGTGAAGCACGCGTACAACCCGAAGTAAATGAGAGACAGCAGCCATCCCCTGCGCATCGAGGTCCTTTTTCGTTGCTGAACGGCGTACGCAATCGCCAGCACGAACAGGATTAACTGGGGAAGCAGGAAGCCTAGCATGGACAGCCGGGTTGCCCGATCTTCATGCTTGGTCAGATAGTCGGCGAACGAAGCAGGCGGCTCGAGCCGGTACATGACCATTTCGTTCGGCTTCACGATCAGCTCGAGCCTCGCTTCCCCGATAGGGGCTTTCCTCGATTGGAAGATGTAGTCCCCGCCCGCTGTCATCTCCCCCGTGCTTTCCCATTCGTCGGGATCGTAGCCCCATTGGGCAAGGAATTGCGTAAGCTCCTTCCTGTCAACGCTCCGGTCATCGCCGGAAGCCGTATTCTTCTGTTCGCCCCCGGATGCCGGCAGGCGACCTTCGCTCCGGTCGTCCGACGGGGCTTCCCCGTCTCCCAGCCTCATCCAGCCGACCAGCTTCCCGGTCTCCATATGCAGCATCAGCCGAAGCCATCCGCCGTCCCTCAGCTTCAGGTCGGCGCGGTACGAATCCGTCGGGAACCGATCGTCCCAGGCTTTGCCGTAATCCTCGGAAAGCCGCTCGCTCTCCAGGTAGGCGACGGCTTCGCTGTCGCTCACATGGGCAAGCTGCGTCTGGCTTACCTCATCCGGGGCGATTCCCCAGCGGTCCTGCGCGATCCGGAAAGCCTGGGCCTCCGCTTCGGCCCTCGTGAGCACGTTCAATTCCCCGTCCGTGAACAAGGTGCGGATTCCAGGCGCAATCTGAATCCAGAGGAAGGCGAACAATCCTATAATAGATGCAAGAAGCCAGCGTCTCGAGACCAACGATCCCCACTCCGTTCAGCCCGCCTTCAAGTAAACGCATACACCAAGGCCGGACCCTTTATTTTCTACCGATAGCGTTCATTATCTGCTTAAATTGGTGCATGGCCGAGAGAATACCGCAGAATCGCCGTCTTCCTCCGGTTTTATCGCTGCATAATCGCGGAATAAGGCTGTAGAGAGCGAAATTTGCCTAATTTCGGGCTTGTTCCTTTGATGCTGGCAGACTATAATTCGTTGAGGCAGCTTGGCTCGCGAATCCGGCGTCCATAACCTGCCATCTTCAAGGTCTCTTATCATCATACTCTCCAGCCGAATTTCTGCAAGAAAACGGGGGAACCAACTTTGCACGCGCTGCTTCCGCACGCGGCACCCGGGGTGAATTCCAAGCGCCATGCGCCATAGGATAGGGCTTTCTGTTCAGGCCCGAACCCGTCAGCTAACCTCGTAGGCTGTTATGGAACAGGACTCGTGCCGCAAGCACTGGAGCGTCCAGTGCTTTTTGTTTTGTTCTTTTCTCCCCCGGGGAGATTATAGGCAACGTTGATAATCGAGGTGGCGGGTTTGTTCAAAAAAGTGAGGGGATGGTTCGTTGCTTCCCCGCCGCGAGCGTTAACCATCGGCTTGTTCGTCATAATCGTGATCGGAACCGTCCTGCTGAAGCTTCCCGTCTCGCTGAAGGAAGGCCAGTCGATCCGTTGGATCGATGCTTTCTTCACTTCCGCGTCCGCGACGTGCGTCACCGGACTGGTCGTCGTCGACACGGGCACGTTCTTCTCGGCGTTCGGGCATTGGGTTATTCTCGTTCTGGTGCAGATCGGCGGCCTCGGCTTCATGACGATGGGCACGCTGTTCGCGATCTTCCTGCGGCGCAAGGTCTCGCTGAAGGAACGGCTGATCCTGCAGGAGTCGCTTAACCAGAACAACCTCGAAGGAATCATCAAGCTCGTGCTTCGCGTTATTTATTACGCGCTGACGATCGAGCTCATCGGTTCGGTGCTGTTCACCCTTCGTTTCATGGCGGACATGAATCCGGGCAAGGCGCTGTACTATGGCATTTTCCATGGCGTCTCGATCTTCAACAATGCGGGCTTCGATCTGTTCGGCGATTACCGAAGCATGTCGGATTACATATCGGATCCCTTCGTCAATATTCTGTCCATCCTTCTTATCATTCTCGGCGGCTTAGGCTTCGTGGTGTTGGCCGATCTGGTAGAGTTCCGGCACAAGCGAAGGCTGTCGCTGCATTCGAAGGTGGCCATCTATACCACTCTGCTGCTGTTCGTCGGGGGCGCCGCCGTCATTCTTCTTTTCGAATACACGAACGAGAATACGTTAGGTCCGCTCGGCCTGGGGGACAAGATCATCGCTTCGTTCCTTCACTCCATGACGCCGCGCTCCGCGGGCATCAGCACGATCGACGTGTCCTCGCTCCGGCAGGCGACCCAATTCCTGCTCGTCATCCTGATGTTCATCGGCGTCTCCCCGGGGTCCACCGGCGGCGGCATCAAGACGACGACCTTCGCGGTGCTGATCGTCTCGGTTATTGCGGTCATCCGAGGCCGGGAGGATGTCGTCCTGCTCCGGTATCGTCTGGAACGGGAACGCGTCTATAAGGCCATTACCGTTACTCTCTTCTCCTTCATTATCGTCGTTATCGGCACGATGCTGCTCTCCGTCACCGAGAACCATACGTTCATGGTCGTCCTGTTCGAAGCGACTTCGGCATTCGCGACGGTCGGCTTGTCCGCCGGCTTGACGCAGGAATTGACCGACATCGGCAAGCTCATCGTGATCTTTCTGATGTTCATGGGGCGCCTAGGGCCGTTTACCCTGTTCTATGCGGTCGGACCGAAGAAGGGCAGAAGCCTGTATCGCCATGCGGAAGGCAAAATCATCATTGGATAATCGAAGGAGTGGGAGACATGCTCGCCAAGCCCGTTAAATGGATATTCACGTCTCCGCCAAGGCTTCTCATGACGGGATTCGCCTTCATCATCGCGCTGGGGATGCTGCTGCTCAAGCTGCCCGCCGCTACGGTCGCAGGGGAGACGACCAGCTGGCTCGACGCGCTGTTTACCGCGACTTCCGCCACTTGTGTAACGGGTCTTGTCACGGTGGACACGGGCACTCATTACACGACCTTCGGGCAGATCGTCATTTTATCGCTTATTCAAGTCGGCGGCCTCGGCTTCATGACGATGGCGACGCTGTTCGCCTTCTTCCTCAAACGCAGAATTTCTCTAAGAGAGAGGCTGGTCCTGCAGGAGGCGCTGAATCAGTCCAGCATGGAGGGCATTGTCCGCCTTGTCAGACGAGTCATTCTGTACGCCGTCAGCATCGAGCTCGTCGGCGCGGTTCTCTTGTCCGCCCGCTTCTTATTTGATATGAGTCCGGGACGCGCGATATACTACGGGATTTTCCACTCGGTCTCCTTCTTTAACAATGCCGGCTTCGACATCATGGGGCACTACAAGAGCTTGACGGACTACGTCGGAGATCCGCTCGTCAACCTCGTGACGATGCTGCTCATCATTCTCGGCGGCCTCGGATTTATCGTGCTCTCCGACTTGATCGATTGGCGCAGCAGCCGCAAGCTGACGCTTCATTCCAAGGTCGTGCTCAGCATGACGGGCTTCCTGATCGTGTTCGGCGCCTTCGTGATCTTCCTCTTCGAATTCACGAATTCGGCAACCATGGAACCTCTTAACTTCGGGGAAAAGGTTCTGGCGGCGTTCCTGCAGTCGGTGTCGCCTAGAACGGCCGGCGTCAACTCGCTCGATCTCGCTTCGCTTCGCCAGGCTACGCAATTCTTTATCGTCCTTCTTATGTTCATCGGGGCATCCCCCGGCTCCACGGGGGGCGGGATCAAGACCACGACCTTCGCCACGCTGATCGGAGCGGTGTATGCCATGATCCGGGGCCGGGAGGACGTCGTCATGTTCCGCTATCGCTTGGGGCAGGAACGGGTCTACAAGGCGCTGACGGTCACGCTTCTGTCGCTTACCTTGATCATCGTGGCGACGATGATCCTCACGACGACGGAAGACCATCATTTTCTCCAGATCCTGTTCGAGGTGACTTCGGCGTTCAGCACGGTCGGGCTGACGATGGGACTGACCGCGGATCTGACGACCGTCGGCAAGATCATCATCATCCTCATGATGTTCATCGGACGGGTTGGCCCGCTGACGATGGGGTACGCGCTCGGGCCTAAGCCGGGCCGGGTGCTATATCGGTACGCGGAAGGCAAGATCATCATCGGGTAAGGGAAGAGATTACGCTCATGAAAATGAATCAGTTCGTCATCATCGGATTAGGCAGATTCGGATCCAGCATCGGCCGGGAGTTGATCCAGCTCGGTTACGAGGTGTTAGGCGTCGACAGCGACGAGGATACCGTTCAGGAGCTAAGCTCGGTGCTTACTCACGCGGTAGTGGCGGATGCGACGGACGAAGAAGTGCTTCGTTCGCTCGGCGCCCGCAACTTCGATTGCGGAGTCGTCGCGATCGGCGACGATATCCAGGCGAGCATCCTGGCCACCATCCTGCTGAAGGAGCTGGGCGTGAAGAAGGTCGTCGCGAAGGCGGTATCCGAGCTTCATGGCCGGGTTCTGGAGCGTATCGGGGTGGACCGCGTCATCTATCCGGAACGGGACATGGGCATTCGGGTAGCTCATCAGCTCGTATCTCCCAATCTGCTCGATTATATCGAGCTTTCCAAGAAATATACGATCGCCGAGCTTGCGGTCCCGAAGTGCCTGACGGGCAAGTCGCTGTCGGAAGTCAATCCGCGCGCCAAGTTCGGCTGCAGCATCGTCGCGATCAACAAGCCGAACGGAATCATCATTGCCCCTAACGCGGAAGACGTCCTGGTCGAGAACGACGTCATGGTCGTCATCGGAACGAACGAATCGATCGAAGAATTCCAGGAAGCGACCGGCTCCTGATCCCCGAATCAATAGCAGGATATGAATGAGATGCCGCCTCTTCGCTCACGATAAGGACATGGCCTGATCCAGATCCAAGTGGGAAAAGGGGATAGCGATGCGACGGATGTGGAGACGAAGCTTGCTGGCGGCGATATGCGTATGGCTCCTGTCGGGCGGCGCGGCAAGCGCCCAAGCGATTGCGCAGGCGGGAACGGGTCAACGGCAGGCAGCGGCGCCGAATGGCGAGAGGCCGCAGGAGAAGACGGAGGCGGAAACCGCCGGCGATAGCAGAGACGTGGCGGCCACCCAATCCGACAGGCCATCCGGCGCCAACTGGGCGGAGATGCAGAGGCGGTACAAAGGCGCCTTCGTCTTGTCGGGTCCCAAGCCGTCCCGACAGGTCGCGTTGACTTTCGACGATGTGCCGGATTCCCGGTATACTCCCCTTGTCTTGAACGTGCTCAAGCAGCAGAAGGTGAAGGCGACGTTCTTCGTGGTCGGGAGCCGCGCGCTGAAAGCGCCTGCCCTCGTTCGCCGGATCCATGACGAAGGACACGCGATCGGGAACCACTCCTTCAATCACCCCGACTTCTCCAAGATGGGAATCGGCGGCATGAGCGAACAGATCCGATCGACGGAAGCCGCGCTTCAGCGCTCGGTCGGCTTCGTCCCCCGGCTGATCCGGCCGCCTTACGGGGAGATCAAGAACTCCCAGCTGGACTGGGCTCAGAAGCAGGGATACACGGTCGTCAATTGGGACGTGGATTCCTCGGATTGGAGACAGCTTGGGGCGCAGACCGTCTTCCTCAACGTCACGAGATCGGTCCGCCCGGGCTCGATCATCCTTCTTCACGCCGGAGGGGGAACGGGCCAGAATCTATACGGAACGGTTCAGGCTCTGCCTAAGCTGATCGCATGGCTTCGCTCTCATCATTACGAGCCGGTGACCTTGCCGGAGCTGCTTCAGCTTCCGGAAAGCAAGTAGAACGGCAAACAGCCCTCCCCTGGAGTGAACCAGGGAAGGGCTGTTTGTTGGCTTAAATGTAGGTAAGGATTATTTCAGCACATACAGCTTGACGTACTGGAAGCCGAACTTCGATACGTTCGAGCGGGTGTCGGGAACGAAGATATCGATTCGGTTGCCGACAATCGCGCTGCCGGCGTCGGTCGCGGTGGCGACCATGCCTCCCGTCGGAAGCCCGGCGAAGTTATAGCCGGTGATGTAAACCTTCGTTCCGAGAGGGATGACCTTCGGGTCGACGGCGATCGTGCCCAGCTTCAGCGGGTTGCCGAAGTAGTCGACCGCTCCCCAAGCATTCTCTTCGATAGAGGCGGAATAAGCGCTGGCCTTCATGTCAATAACCTTGGTATAGCCCAGTACGGAGCCGCTTGCGGTCGTAACCGACTTCGCCGTGATCGAAGCCGCCGCTTTCGAATTCGTGGTGGAAGCAGCCTTCACCGTGTTGCCGCTGCCGGCCGGAATCGTGAGCTTGAGCCCTTGGTAGATGTTCTGGGGATCAACCTTCGGATTCGCGTTCATCAGCGTTTGCAGGGGGACATTGAACTTCTTGGACAGCGTCCAGAAAGTATCGTTGTCGGTGGCCGTGTAGGTCGTAGCCGCGAAGGCGTTCATGGCGGGAAGCATCAAAGCGCCGCCGAGAGCGAGCGCCGCCGCTCGTCTTCCAAGCTTGCGAAACAGCATAAGGTAAGTATCCTCCTTGGATTGCCGGCGAGGTTAGTTGTCGGGTTCGGACTGGGAGATCAGTCCTACGCGGATCGAGCATCGGCGATTCACCCCAAGCGCGAGCGTCTTCGGACGGTTCGCACGGTCGTTCGGGTCCCCCGCACCTTTGCAGGTTTTGGCAGATTAGGCATGCCTGTCCGAAGTTGCAAGCGGCAGGCAGCATTTATCCAAGGGTAACACAGGCTTTCAAAGCGGGGGAACAGGGAACTATGCCCATTAGAAGACTTTAATCTGGAGAAGATTCTTGCCTTCGGAAGAAAGCGATCGTTTCTTCGATCAGGAACTTCGTCGAGGCCGTCATCCACATCGGCTGGCTATAGATAAGAGAGGTCGTTCTCTTCGTCAGCTCGAATTCCCGGATCGGGATGACGTAGAGATCGTTGTCTTCGAGAAGCTGCGGACGAATGTAGGATTTCGGAAGCAGCGTTCCCGCGCGAAGCGGCGTCAGCAGACGGATGATCGCTTCGAAGGAGTCGATCTCCATGCGTACGTCGGGCTTCAGCGAGAAACGCCGCAGCAGCTCGTCTGTCATCGTCCGGTACCAGGTGCCCGGCGCGAACAGGATCATCGGCAGGCCGTTCATGTTATCCAGGTTGAACAGCGTCTTTTCTAATATATAATACGTCTTCGGCAGAACGAGCATCAGAGTATCGTCAAATAAGGGAATGCTGGTAATGGCGGGATCGTCCTCCACCGAGGAAGCGACGATTCCGAAGTCGACCTTGCCTTCCTTGACGAGCGTCGCGATCTCGTGGGACTTGCCGGTGACGGCCTTGATCTCGATGTTCGGATGCTTCTCGGTCATGGCGGTGATGATCCCGGGAAGAGTCGTCTGCAGCGTCGTCAGGCTGGCGCCGATCGTGGCGAGCGTCGTATCGACCGAGCGGTAAGCATTGAGCTTCTGAAGGAATTCTCCGTGGAAGTGCCGCAGCTCGACCGCGAATTCATAGGTAATCTGGCCGGCCGGAGTCAGCTCCAGCCTCTTGCCGACCCGGCGGAACAGATCCACGCCAAGCTCGCGTTCCATCCGCGCGATTCGGCGGGACAGGGCGGGTTGAGTCACATTGAGCTTCTCCGCCGCGCGATTCAGGCTCGTATTCTCGACCACGGTCGCGAACAGCTTCATATCCTCCAACATTGTTTTCATCCCTCTGCATATAAGCATTAGTTATAAGAATTAATAAGGAATTAGCAGTTCCATTATAAGCGAAAATAGGTTAACCTAGAAAGCGTGACGAAATGGTGACGGTTGGACGCTTCATGCCTCAAAACGTTCATTTAAGCGATCCAATGACGTCAACCGTACGGATTTGAAAGGAGAAAGCATAACGACATGAGTGGAAATTCGTACTTTACCCGCAAGCTTCACTCTCTGCTCGGAGTTATTCCGCTCGGGCTGTTCCTGATCGAACACGCGCTGACGAACTACTCCGCGTTTGAGGGTGGCCCCGAAGGATTCCAGGACAGCGTTAACGGGCTGCACGACCTGCCGCTGATTTTCTTCCTGGAGCTGTTCTTCATCTGGCTTCCGATTCTGTTCCACGGCGTTTATGGCCTGTATCTAGCCTTCACGTCGAACCTGAACACTAGTCGATTCCAATATGGACGCAACTGGGCGTTCGCCTTCCAGCGGATTACCGGGGTCATTACGTTCATCTTCATCATCTGGCACATGTGGCAGATCCGTGTACAGGTAGAGCTGGGCAATATCACGACGGATGAATTGGGGACGAAAATGCACGAGATCGTCGATAATCCGGCGTACTTCGTGCTGTACATGATCGGGGTTATTGCGGCCGTCTTCCACTTCTCTAACGGTCTGTGGGCATTTCTCGTCAGCTGGGGCATCACGATCGGTCCGCGCGCGCAGCGCGTGTCTTCGCGAATTTGCATGGGCATCTTCGTCATCATGGCCGTCCTGTTTATCTTGTCCCTCTTCGCATTCCGCGGAGATGATTTCGCTTCGGCATCCGCGGCGATCGACACGATAACGGCGCGGTTGGGTTAAGAGGAGGAGTAGCAATGGCTAAAGGTAAAATCATCGTAGTTGGCGGCGGCCTCGCCGGATTGATGGCGACCGTCAAGGCAGCGGAAGCAGGCATGAGCGTCGACCTGTTCTCCCTGGTACCGGTTAAACGTTCCCACTCCGTCTGCGCGCAAGGCGGCATCAACGGAGCTGTAAATACGAAAGGCGAAGGGGACTCCCCTTGGGAGCACTTCGACGATACCGTCTACGGCGGCGACTTCCTCGCGAATCAGCCTCCGGTTAAGGCGATGTGCGAAGCGGCGCCCGGCATCATTCACCTGATGGACCGGATGGGCGTTATGTTCAGCCGTACCCCGGAAGGCTTGCTCGACTTCCGCCGTTTCGGCGGCACGCAGTATCACCGCACCGCGTTCGCGGGCGCGACGACCGGCCAACAGCTGCTTTACGCGCTGGACGAGCAAGTTCGCCGCTGGGAAGCGGCAGGTCTCGTGCAGAAGTTCGAGCATTGGGAATTCACCTCGGTCGTTATCGATGACGACGGCGTTTGCCGCGGCATCGCGACGCAGGACCTGCGTTCGATGGAAGTAAAGACGTTCCGCGGCGACGCGGTTATTCTGGCAACGGGCGGCCCCGGCATCATCTTCGGGAAGACGACGAACTCCGTCATCAACACGGGTACGGCGGCCAGCGCGGTTTACCAGCAGGGCGTTTATTACGCGAACGGCGAGATGATCCAGATCCACCCGACCGCGATCCCGGGCGACGACAAGAACCGCCTGATGAGCGAATCCGCCCGCGGCGAAGGCGGACGCATCTGGACATACAAGGACGGCAAGCCTTGGTACTTCCTCGAAGAGAAGTATCCGGCTTACGGTAACCTCGTGCCGCGCGACATCGCGACCCGCGAGATCTTCGACGTCTGCGTCAACCAGAAGCTCGGCATCGACGGCGAGAACAAGGTGTTCCTCGACCTTTCTCACAAGGATCCGAAGGAGCTGGAGGTTAAGCTCGGCGGCATCATCGAGATTTACGAGAAGTTCACGGGCGATGACCCTCGCAAGATTCCGATGAAGATCTTCCCGGCCGTTCACTATTCGATGGGCGGCCTGTGGGTCGACTATAACCAAATGACCAACATTCCGGGTCTGTTCGCCTGCGGCGAATGCGACTACCAATACCACGGCGCGAACCGTCTCGGCGCGAACTCGCTGCTCTCCGCGATCTACGGCGGCATGATTACCGGGCCGAAGGCGATCGAATACATCAAGGGCCTCAAGAAGTCCGCCGAGGACGTATCCGAGAGCGTATTCGCCGCCGAAGGCAAGAAGCAAGCGGACAAGTACGAGTCTATCCTCAAGATGGACGGCACGGAGAACGCGTACGTTCTTCACAAGGAGCTCGGCGAGTGGATGACGGCGAACATGACCGTCGTGCGCTTCAACGACAAGCTGGAGCAAACCCTCGACAAGATCAAGGAGCTCAAGCAGCGCTACACGAAGATCAATATCAACGATACCGCCCAATGGAACAACGCGGGCGTCGCTTTCACGCGCCAGCTGTGGAACATGCTCGAGCTGTCCGAGGCGATGACCAAGGGCGCCCTGCTGCGCGACGAGAGCCGCGGAGCCCACTACAAGCCGGAGTTCCCGGAACGCAACGACGAGGACTTCCTGAAGACCACGAAGGCGAAGTGGACGAAGGATGGGGTGGAGATCTCCTACGAAGACGTAGACGTCTCCCTGATCAAGCCTCGTAAGCGCGACTACACGACCGACAAACACTAAGGAGGGATAATCGATGGCTGAAACGGCTACGGCAACTGCGAAACGTACGGTTAAGTTTATCATCACCCGCCGGGCGACTCCGGATTCCACTCCTTACAACGAGGAGTTCGACATTCCCTACCGCCCGAATATGAACGTCATCAGCGCCCTGATGGAGATTCAACGCAATCCCGTCAAGGCGGACGGATCCAAGACGACTCCGGTCGTCTGGGAATCCAACTGTTTGGAGGAAGTGTGCGGCGCCTGCTCGATGGTCATCAACGGCAAGCCTCGCCAAGCTTGCTCCGCGCTGATCGACCAGCTGGAGCAGCCGATCCGCGTCGCTCCGATGACGACCTTCCCGGTCGTCCGCGACCTCGTGGTCAACCGCCAGCGCATGTTCAACGCCCTGAAGCGCGTGAAGGCATGGATTCCGATCGACGGCACCTACGACCTCGGTCCGGGCCCGCGCATGGCGGAGTCGAAGCGCCAATGGGCTTACGAGCTGTCCAAGTGCATGACGTGCGGCGTCTGCCTGGAAGCATGCCCGAACGTCAACGACCGTTCGAGCTTCATCGGACCGGCTCCGATCTCCCAGGTCCGCCTGTTCAACGCCCATCCGACGGGCGAGATGAACGCTCACGAGCGTCTGGAAGCCCTGATGACCGACGGAGGCATCGAAGGCTGCGGCAACTCGCAGAACTGCGTGCGCTCCTGTCCGAAGGGAATTCCGCTGACGACTTCGATCGCGGCGATGAACAAGGACACGACCAAGCACATGTTCAAGAAATGGCTTGGCATGTAAGCTGATAAGCTGCAAGCCCGCTCGGCGATATGGCCGGGCGGGCTTTTTGTCGGGGCGAATGGGCAGCGGCGGGGAAGAGGGCAGAGGGGAGCGAGATCGTCGAAGAGATCGACTAGCATCCAGCCGTGGCGTTCAAAAGCGACGGAGATAGCCGAAGAAATCGACTTACGGCGAGCCAATATGGTCAAAAGCGGGAGAGATAGCCGAAGAAATCGACTAACGGCGAGCCAATATGGCCAAAAGCGATGGAGATCGTCGAAGAAATCGACTAACGGCGAGCCAATATGGTCAAAAGCGGGAGAGATAGCCGAAGAAATCGACTAACGGACGGCCGAAGTATCATCTATCCCCAAAGTGCCGGCTCAGGAAGGAAACGGACAAAAGACGATCAAGCATGGAGACAAGTGCGTCTATTGCAACTGTCGAAAATTCTGTATAATAATGGCGGACATGAACTGGGGTTGGAGGGACACGATTGGCACAGCTCTATTACAAATACGGAACGATGAACAGCGGCAAGTCGTTCGAGATCATCAAGGTCGCTCACAACTACGAAGAACAGGGCAAGCCGGTGCTTATCTATTCGCCCGCTATCGACACGAGAGACGGCGCCGATCAGATCGGTTCGCGCGTCGGGATGACGAGGAAGGCGATCCCGGTCGACGCTTCCACCAATATTTTCGAAGACGTCAAGCAGCATATCGGACCGAACCGGAGAATTTACTGCGTACTGATAGACGAAGCCCAATTCCTCACGAAGCAGCACGTGGTGGAGCTGACGCAGATCGTCGACGAGCTGGGCATTCCCGTCATGGCGTTCGGCTTGAAGAACGACTTCCAGAACAATCTGTTCGAGGGCAGCTACAACCTGCTCGTCTATGCGGACAAGATCGAAGAAGTGAAGACCATCTGCTGGTACTGCGACCGCAAAGCGACGATGGTCATCCGCTACAAGGACGGCATCCCGATGAATGAAGGGGATCAAATCCAAATCGGCGGCAATGAAGATTACAAGCCCGTCTGCAGGCGCTGCTACCAAGCCGCCTTCAAGAAGAAGCTCTGACCGCGCGGTCAGGGCTTTTTTCGGGCGTCGGGCTCGATTCATATCGGAACGCTGGGGCACCCCTTATTCAATCTATCTCGTTTTGAGATGATATTGATAGGAATTGATTATTTTTATCATGGCGCAGGATATACTATAATTTCAGATGATATGTACGACACCTTTATGCTATTAACTAATTAGTTTACCGAGGGGTAGGACAATGCCAACTGAAGAGCGTGACATGCCGTTTAACTGGCAAACGTATTATGGGCAGAATTTGGGCTACATCCAAGAGCAATATGAGCTTTACCAATCTAACCCGGAATCCGTGTCCCAAGAGTACCGTGAGCTGTTCGCCACAAGAGGAGCGCCTCCTCTTCTTGAGCATGTTTCCGGTTCCGTATCGGCCGCTCCGGCGACCGGTCTGGATGCAAGACAGCTGAAGCATGCCGTTGACGCGGGCAAGCTTGTCTGGAATATCCGCACTTATGGACATTTGGCCGCCGACATCGATCCGCTCGGCATCGATGCGAAGCCGAACGCGAAGACGCTCGATCCGGCAACGTACGGATTGAAGCAGGAAGATCTGGCGGCACTGCCGGCCAGCCTCGTCTGGGAAGGGGCTCCGGAAGGCCTGAAGAACGGCTGGGAAGCGATTCAGAAGCTCCGCGAGGTCTACTCCGGAACGATCGCCTACGAATTCGGCCACGTGCACGACGAAGCCGAGAGAAAGTGGTTGAACGATTACGCCGAGAAGCTCGTTCCCGCTCAATCCCTTAACCGGGAAGAACGCGCGAAGCTGGTTAAGCGCCTGCTTGAAGCCGAGCAGTTCGAGGACTTCCTGCAGCGCACGTTCGTCGGCGCGAAACGCTTCTCTGTCGAAGGCAACGACGCGCTTGTCGCCCTTGTCGACGAGATCGTGCACGAGCTGACGAACGCGGGCGTCGGCCAGATTACGATGGGCATGGCACACCGCGGCCGCCTCAACGTTCTGGCGCACGTGCTCGAGAAGCCTTACACGAAGATCTTCTCCGAGTTCCATCATTCGACGAACAAAGCCGTCGTTCCGGCGGAAGGCTCCATCGGAATGAATTACGGCTGGTCCGGCGACGTTAAATATCACCTGGGCGCCAATCGCTCGATCAAGACCGGCGAGACGGTCGAGACGCGCGTAACGCTCGCGAACAACCCGAGCCACCTGGAATACGTCAATCCGGTCGTGCAAGGATTCGCGAGAGCCGCTCAAGAGGATCGCAACAAGGCCGGCTATCCGGTGCGCAACGAAGATGCCGCAGCATCGATCGTCATCCATGGCGACGCGGCGTTCCCTGGCGAAGGCATCGTTACCGAGACGATGAACCTGAGCCAACTGAACGGCTACCGCATCGGCGGTACGATCCATATTATCGCCAACAACAAGATCGGCTTCACGACGGAGAGCTTCGACTCCCGTTCGACTCATTACTCCAGCGACCCGGCCAAGGGCTACGAGATTCCGATTATCCACGTGAACGCGGACGATCCGGAAGCCTGCATCGCCGCGGCTCGCATGGCCAGCGAATACAGAAGGCTGTTCAAGAAGGACTTCCTGATCGACCTGATCGGCTATCGCCGTTACGGCCATAACGAGACGGACGATCCGGAATCGACCCAGCCGCTGATCTACAAGAAGGTTAAGGCTCATCCGACGGTCAGCCGCCTGTATGCCGACAAGCTCATCGCGAAGAACGTCTTCAGCGAAGAAGAGTACAATCGCATCAAGACGGAAGTCGTCGATCGCCTGAAAGCCGCTTATGAGGAAATGAAGCAGAACGAGAGCCAAGAAGCGGTTCACCAGACCCCGGCGCCGGCTCGCCCGGCGAAGAAGGCTTCCACCGGCGTCTCGCTCAAGAAGCTCCGCGAGATCAACAAGGACCTGCTGAGCTGGCCGAAGGGCTTCACGGTTTATCCGAAGCTTCAGCGGATCCTAGAGCGCCGCGCGAACGCTCTTAACGACGGCGAGAAGCTCGATTGGGGCCATGCGGAGACGCTGGCGTTCGCTTCGATCCTGTCCGACGGCACGCCGATCCGCATTACGGGCCAAGACGCGGAACGCGCGACGTTCGCCTTCCGGAACCTGGTCCTGCACGATCCGGAGACGGGCGAGACGTACAGCCCGCTGCACAACATTCCGCAAGCGAAGGCATCGTTCGCCATCCATAACAGCGCGTTGTCCGAATCCGCGGTCCTCGGCTTCGAATACGGTTATAACGTATTCGCTCCGGAGACGATGGTCATCTGGGAAGCGCAATACGGCGACTTCGCCAACGTCGCGCAAGTGCTGATCGATCAATTCGTCTCCTCCGGCCGCTCCAAGTGGTCCGAGAAGTCCGGCCTGATCATGCTCCTGCCGCACGGTTACGAAGGCGCGGGTCCGGAGCACTCCAGTGCTCGCCTGGAGAGATACCTGCAGCTGTCGGCGGAAGAGAACTGGACGGTCGCTAACCTGTCCAGCTCCGCTCAGTACTTCCACCTGCTGCGCCGCCAAGCAAGCCTGCTCGGCACGGAAGACGCGCGTCCGTTGGTCGTCGTCACGCCGAAGAGCCTGGTCCGCAATCCTCGCGCCGCTTCTTCTCCGGAAGAGCTCGAGAAGGGTTCGTTCCAGCTGATCGTCGAGCAGCCGGGACTGGGCGCCAAGACGGATCGCGTCGAGCGCTTGATCCTCTGCTCCGGCAAGGTGGCCATCGATCTGGAAGAAGCGATCGAGAAGGAGAAAGACAAGGATACGGATTGGCTGCACATCGTGCGCGTCGAGCAGCTCTATCCGTTCCCGGCTCAAGAGATCGCCGCTGTCATCGCAAGATTCCCGAACCTCAAGGAGATCGCTTGGGTTCAGGAAGAACCGCGCAACATGGGTTCCTGGGGCTTCGCCGAGCCGCGCGTTCGCGAGATCGCGCCGGCAGGGGTAGAGGTACGTTACGTAGGACGTCCGGACCGTTCGAGTCCGGCTACCGGCTTCCAACAAATCCACGCTCTTGAGCAGCAATTCGTCCTACATCATTCGCTAAAGCCGAGTCCGACGTTGACTCATAACCTGGGGAGGTAACAGCAGTGCAAGATATTATTGTGCCAGCAATGGGCGAGTCGATCACAGAAGGAACGATCGCAAGATGGGCCGTTAAAGTCGGGGATTCGGTGAAGCAGGGCGACCTGCTTCTCGAGCTCGAGACCGATAAAGTCAACCTGGAGATCAGCGCCGAGTCCGACGGCACGATCGCAGAGATCGTCAGCCAAGAAGGCGACACGGTTCGCATCGGCGAAGTTGTCGGCCGAATCGGCGAAGGCGGCGCAGCCGCCGCGGCAGCTCCTGCTGCAGCCGCGCCTGCTCCAGCAGCTGCTCCAGCAGCTGCACCGGCAGCTCCTGCACCGGCAGCGGCTCCTGCGCCTGCTGCAGCCGCTCCCGCGCAGCCGTCCAACCCGGCTACGCTCGGCTCGCCTTCCGCTCGCAAGAACGCTCGCGAGCAAGGCATCGAACTGAGCGCCGCTCCGGCTCCAGCAGCGGCTCCAGCGGCCGCTCCAGCGGCCGCTCCTGCGCCAGCGGCAGCACCGGCTCCAGCAGCTCCGGCGTTCACCTCTAACAAGCCGTACGAGCGCAAGAAGATGTCCCGCCGCCGCGCGACGATCGCGAACCGCCTCGTGCAAGCTCAGCACACGGCAGCCATGCTGACGACGTTCAACGAAGTCGACATGACCGCGATCATGGACGTGCGCAAGCGCCGCAAAGACTCCTTCAAGGAGAAGAACGAAGTCAACCTCGGCTTCATGTCCTTCTTCACGAAGGCGGTTGTCGGAGCGCTGAAGAAGTTCCCTCTGCTGAACGCGGAGATCGAAGGCGAAGACATCATCGCCAAGAAGTACTACGACATCGGCATTGCCGTATCCGCTAAGGAAGGCCTCGTCGTTCCGGTCGTGCGCGACGCGGACAAGCTGGGCTTCGCCGAGATCGAGCGCTCCATCGTCGACCTCGCTTCCAAAGCTCGTTCCAACACGCTGGCTCTCTCCGACCTGCAAGGCGGAACGTTCACGATCACGAACGGCGGAACGTTCGGCTCCTTGCTGTCGACGCCGATCCTGAACGCGCCGCAAGTCGGCATTCTGGGCATGCACAAGATCCAATACCGTCCGGTCGCGATCAACAACAACACGGAAGTCGCGATCCGTCCGATGATGTACATCGCGCTTTCCTACGATCACCGGATCGTCGACGGCGCGGAAGCCGTACAGTTCCTCGTTAAGGTCAAGGAGCTTCTGGAAGATCCGGAAACGCTGCTTCTGGAAGGCTGATCGACGCCATAGCAACACCGATCCAACACCGACATTCGAGCTGTCTCCGCGGGCTAAGTCCTGCGGGGCGGCTCTTTTTTTGTGTTATAATTGGCAAATATGTATATTGGACCGAGGGGATGTTCCATTGGAGAATCCGTTGCCATTATTCATCGTAACGGGCGCAAGCGGGTCCGGCAAAACCTACGTCGTCAATGATTTGCGCCAAATCATGCCGGATTACGAAGTATTCGATACCGATAGCCTTATCGAGGTGATGGGACACGATTGGGAGAAAATCCGGATGACTTGGCTTCGGATTGCCCGCGAGATCGCCCGGAACGGACGCATGACGATCCTATGCGGAACCCAGATGCCTTGGGATATCGAGAAATGCGCGGACTATCCCGCCTTTCGGCATGTCTATTATCTCAATCTTCACTGCAAGGAAGAAGCTCGCGAGAAGCGTCTGCGCGAGAGGAATTGGACGGACGAGATGATCCGTAACCACCTTGATTTCGCCAACGCCTTGCTTGAGATTGCCGCTAAGGAATTCGATCCGCCTATGCCGACAATCGATACAACGGAGCTGGATGCGTCCGCTGTCGCCTCGCGAATTAAAGACTGGGTCCTTCGCCATGCCTGAACGAAGCCGCCGAACAGGCGGATTTTTTATTTTCCAAGCTAACCAAAACCGTTTCGGCCTCTCGGCTGTCTAATGGATAAGAGGGGAGTGCCAGAATGTCGATCGAGGAGCAAGTGAAGGCCGCGCAAGGCGGCGACGAACAGGCTTTCTATGGATTGATCCACTCCGAGAGGATGCGGCTCTTCCGGATCGCCCGCTCTTACCTGAAGAACGAAGAAGACGCCGTCGAAGCGGTTCAGGAGACCACCTATCGCGCTTATCTGAAGCTCCGCAAGCTGCGGGAGCCGCGTTATTTTCACACTTGGCTTATTCGGATCCTTATCCATTACTGCTTGGACGAACGGAAGCGCAAGCAGCGGACGACTCCGATGAACGAGGTGCCGGAGCCGCTGTCGAGGGAGCTCGACCTGGACGACCGAATCCACCTGAGCATGATCATCGACAACCTGAAGCCGAAGCACAAGCACGTCATCATTCTGAAGTATTACGAGGACATGACGCTCTCCGAAATCTCGCGCCTGCTGGAGAAGCCGGAGGGGACGGTCAAGACGTGGCTGAATCAGGCTCTGAAGCAGCTAAGACTGGTCAGCGGAAAAGGAGGCGGAGAACATGCTTGAGGAGGAGAAGGAGGAGCTCGAGCGGATGGTGGCGGAGCAATCGGAGGGGGAGCAGCAACGCACAGTGGAGCCGTCCTTGGAGGAGTCCCCCTTGGACGCGAAGTTGAGCGAAGCGATTCGGGCCGGCATTCGCGCAGGTAAAGGTGAGCAGCGGCGACGCCGGAGAAGCTCGGCCAAGCGTTGGATCTCGATAGCGTCGGCCGGTGTGATCGTGTTGGCCTCTCTGCTCTCCATTCGGGTCTCGCCGGTATTCGCCGCGATGGTGAGGGACATCCCGGGGCTGGAGCGATTCGTCGAGCTGATCGAGAACGGGGATCGGGGCGTTCGATACGCGATAGAGAACGAATATTATCAGCCGCTGGGCCTTTCGCAAGAGATAGACGGGAGGACCTTCACGGTTCAAGGTATGGTCGTGGATGAAGCCAGAATGGTTGTGTTCTATGAGCTTCGGAACAGCGATAAAGAGAAGCCGTTAGAGCTCATAAGCGAGAGACTAAGGGATCAATCGGGGAAAGAAATTCGAGGGATGTACGGGGGGCATCAGCCCGACATCACCCAAGAGAAGGGACAGAACGTGGTTACAGGCACCATCGACATTTGGCAGGAGATGAACCGGAACGGATGGCCGGAGGAGGTCGAACTGGAAGTCAAGACCTTGGCCGTCCAATCGGCGGAATCGGCGGGAACGCAATCGTTTATCCCCGCCCGGCATCCCGAATTGCCATCCGCCGAAGCATCCTTGCCGCCCCAAGATGACGGTCCGAGTTTCCGCGTTGCATTCTCCATCGATCCCGACAGTTACAAGGACAAGAAACAGGAGATTCCGATCGGCCAAGCGATCGAGGCGGAAGGGCAGCGCATCGAGTTCGAGAAGGCGGTGCTTTCTCCGCTTCGGGTGACGATCTATCTGTCTTATGACGAGAACAATTCGAAACAAGTGCTCGATTCGGGAGACCTGAAGCTCGTAGACGATACGGGAGAGGTATGGGGGGGATGGATCGATAAGACGCATCAGGTTTATTATTTCGAGAACAATTACTTTAATCGGCCGAAAAAGCTCAGCTTGGAAGGAAGCTGGTTCCGAGCTATTGACAAGGATAAGATGACGGTGACGGTGGATTTGGATAAGCAGAAGCTTCTCGAGGCTCCTGACGACAGGTTGAAGCTGTCCAGCGTCGGAGGGCGGGGCAGCGGAACAAGGCGGCTTACATTCTCTCTGAGCGGCGTTGCTCCGGATGATGCCATGTCTTACAGCATCATGAACGAATTCACCGATGCGACGGGAACCGAAAATACGACCAAAGGCTCGGGGACTTGGCATCAATCGGGAGTCGGAGAACAATCCAGTTATTACGACATCGAAGATAAGCCTTACGTTCAGCCTCTGACGTTTAAGGTATTCAGTTACCCGTCCTATATACGTCAGGAATATCGTATCCCTCTTTGGTAAAAGAAAAGAGGCTGTCTCAAAAGCAAGTTCTAGCTCGCTTTGAGAACAGCCCATTTAACTGCTCCGCCATTGTTCGTTCTCCTTCAGATCGGTTCATTGTGCTCTAACGGAACGTAGAGACGTTATGCCGGCTCAAAAGCTGAATAATAAATTCTAACGGAACAGGGAGACGTTATTTTTGGGGAAATGATAGAATTCAGGACGTTTTAAGCAAATTAAGGGCGCTGTGTTCCGTTAGATTTTCGAATACCCGTTTTTCGGACGAATAAGGGCTGCTGGTTCCGTTAGAGCGGTGTAAAGCGGTGAAGGCAGCATTCGGTTGACCAATAGGTCAGTCTCTAAGCTAAAGACAAAGGCCGTCCATAAGTCTATGACTTATGGGACGGCCTCTTTTACATGCAGGAGGTGGATCTTACGACTTCGCTTTGCCCGAAGCTTCCCTCGCTTGCTGGTCGTAAGACTCCATGAATTCTTCAAGGGTCTTGCTGCCGGAATCGAGGACGGCTTTAGCGACATCCTTGCCTACGTAGCGGACGTGCCAAGGCTCGTACGTGTAGCCGGTAATATCCTGCATGTCCTTCGGATAGCGAATGATAAATCCGTACTCGTAAGCGTGCTTGGCGAGCCACTTGCCTTCCTTCGTATCGCCGAAGGTGGTCTCAAGCTCGAAGTTCGCGCTTGCGCTCGAGACATCCATCGCAAGGCCGGTCTGATGCTCGCTCTGGCCCGGATGAGCGCTCGTCCGGTTGGCGACTTCGGCGCCCTTCAGTTCGGCATTGCGGTCGAAGATCGATTTCTGCGTGGCATAAGAGCGGTAACCGGATACGGCCTTCAACGTGACGCCGTCATCCTTGGCGGCATTGAACAGCTCTTCGAGCGCGTCCGCGGCGGCCTTGCGAAGCTTCTTCTTGGGCGAATCGCCGGAGAACGAGAATTCCACGTCCGGGACGACAAGATCTTCCGGAATGTAAGAGGAAGACAAGTTTCTCTTCTTGTTGACGAGCACGAGCAAGCTGTCCGAATTCGTAATGACGGCAAGGCCGTCCGAGTTCTTCTTGACCGTCATGGCCGGAGCGTTCTGGATGAGCATCGCCGTTACCGCTTCGGGTTCCTCGACAGGCTTGCTGCCGGTCTCGAACGAGCTTGTCCCGTCCGGAGTCTCGGAAGGGGAAGCCGAAGGAGATTCGGCGGGCTTGTCCGACGGAGCTTGCGATGAGGCCGAAGATCCGGCCGGATCTATGGGTTCCGAAGCGGAAGCGCTGGGCGCGGCAGGCTCGGACGCGCCTTTCTGGGCCCATACGTCCCAATCGCCGATTCGGGTAAATCCCCAGACGAGGACGACCGCGGCGACGAGGGTGACTACTATTTTTGTTCTAGCTCGCAATGATATCGAACTCCTCTCTACACAAATAAGACGACAAAGAACGGGAAGAAGTTTCGAAGATGATGTCGAATCATTGTGGAAGTATAGGTATTATAACGCAATTGCGAGGGGAATAATCGAAAAAAATGTCGTAAATAGAGGAGTTTACGGAAGGGAAATAGCCTGCATCTGTCAAATTTATAGGTCTAGCGGTTTAGGAAAGGTGGAAAATCCCCGTTGAATAGGCAGAGTCGCCTCCGTTCTCTTCGTTCCCAAGTGCTTGCCCTCATGTTTGTCGTTCTTATGCTTCCGTTAGGCGGCCTTGGCCTGTATTACTATTCGACGCTGAGCTCGGATCTCGGGCAGATCGAGCAATCCAGAGCTCTTGAGATCAGCGAGTCCGCTCATAAGCTGTTGGATCAGCTTGGCGATCGGCTGTCGGGCAGCGTCATTACGAACGCCAACTGGGAGGAAGCCCGGGTCGCCTTCCAGGCGAAGGATAGCGCTTGGCTCGCGGATAATATGGACGTATCCGTCGACATCGTACCGAATGTCGACTTTCTGGCGGACCTGGATCTGAACGGCGAGGTCATCAGCTATGCCGGAGAAACGACGGAATTCAAAGAGAAGCTGGCGGACGCCGATCTTCTCGCCAAGGTGAAGGAGCAATCCGACATCCATGGAATGGTGAACACCTCCAAAGGATTGGCGGTCGTTGCCTTATCGCTTGTAACCGACGAGGATCGCGCGAAGCCTCCGACCGGCATCCTGATGTTCGGCCGGCTGCTCGACGGCAAGGCTCTCTCCGGAATCGGCGAATTGATCAACGGAGAGCTATCGCTTCGGTCCAAGGACGGACAGTTCTTGTCCACCAACGAAGCGCTGCTTGTCGATTCCGGCTCGGAGTTCACCGCTTCGAAGCCAAGGTTCCGCTCCTTCGAGCAAGCAGGCGAGGGCTATAGCGAGGTCGTCTCCCAGCATGCCGGCTTGAACGGACAACCGTTAGCCGATCTGTCCGTCGCGTTGACGGCCGAAGCCAACGCGACCGTCCGCTCGGAGATGATCCGCCTTAGCTTGGTCGCCGGAGTCGGGGCGATCCTGCTTATCGTGCTGATCTCGTATATTCTGCGCAGGAGAATGATCGTGCCGCTTAATCGGTTCGAACGTTTCCTAGGCGACGTGACGGAGGGCAATCTTCAAGGGCAGCTCAGACCCGGCGATCTTGGCCGGCGCGACGAGATCGGCTCTATCGCGCGCTCTCTGCGAGAGATGGTGACGCAGCTGAAGGAGATCGTATCCGGCATTCGCAAGACGGCCTCCATCACCTCCGCGGCGGCGGATACGCTGTCGGCGGAAGCGGAGCGAGCCGCGGAAGGCGCGAACCGGATCGCCGAATCGATGCAGGAGGTCGCGGCGGGAGCCGAGTCTCAGAAGGAAGGCATGTCCCGGGGAGCGGAGGCGACCCGAGGCATTCTGGACGGCATTATAACGATCAGCGAGCGCACGGTGTCGATCTCCGAGACCGCCGAGACGGCGAAGCAGCGGGCGGATGTCGGCAACCGGACGATCGCCGGGGCGATCGGTCAGATGGACAAGATCGCGGACACGGTGGAATCGTCGGTGGAGGAAGTGCGGCTGCTAGTCGATCAGTCCGCGGATATCGGCAAGATGGCGGAAGCGATCTCCCAGATCGCGTCAAGGACCAACATTCTGGCGCTGAACGCGAATATCGAAGCGAGCCGCGCGGGCGAGCAGGGACGAGGGTTCTCCGTCGTTGCGGAAGAGATCCGCAAGCTCGCTCAGCAGTCGGACGCGACCGCGGCCGACATCGCCGCCAAGGTCGACCAGATCCGCGAGCGGATCGAGAAGGTCATGAGCCGCATCGACGCGGGCAACCAGGAAGTGCAGGGCGGCCTTCATCTGGTGAAGGAAGCCGGCCAAGCCTTCGAGGGCATCCGTTCCGGCATCTCCGGAATCGGGGACGAATTGAAGGAGATGGCTTCCGCGGGACAGGAGATCGGCGCGAGGACGGAGGAACTGGCCGCGTTGGTGGAGCAGACGGAAGCGATCTCGGAATCGAGCGCGGACCGTTCTCAGGATGTCGCCGAGATCGCGGACTTCCAGGTGAACGCGGTAAGGCGCGTCGCGGACGAGATGGGAGTGCTTTCTTCGCGGGTGCACGAGCTGGAGAAAGCGGTCAATCGCTTCAAGTGACCGCCAATGGTTCGCAGCTTCCCGCAAACAGAGCAAAGACCGGGCAGAATGTTTCTGCCCGGTCTTTGTGCGATGAGGAACCCCCAGTCGATGGTACGACTAGGGGTTCGGGAGAGAAGCTATGTCGTAAGTCATCCGCTTACGGGGGAGCCGGCGAGATAAGGGGAAGCAAAAGAGCCCCTAATGAGGGGCGGCTCAAGACAACGCGCGGTTGGCGGACTAACCGTGTGCCTTATTGCGGCGCTTGTTGGCAACGTGTCCGTTAAGTCCGGCAAAAGCCGCCGGCTAGCTGTGAAATGACTTACACGGTTCTTAGCCGCTACTAGCCAGGTTCTACAGCCACTTCTCGCCCCAGGCTTGAATGGAATTGGTGACGCCTTCAAGATCGCGGCCTTTATCGGTCAATTCATATTCGATACGCACCGGCATCTCGGGATAAACCGTGCGTTTGACAACGCCGTGGGATTCCAATTCCTTCATTCGGTCGGTCAGCATCTTGTCGCTCATGTCGGGGATTTGCTCCTTGATCTCCTTGAAGCGCTTCGGACCGCCCATCATCACTCGAATGATCAGCCCTGTCCACTTCTTGCCCAGCAATTCGGCTGCAGATTCATACTTGGAGCACATTTTCGTATAGTCCATAGGACTCCCCCCTTTCTGAACTATCATATCACAATTGTGTCGGAAAAGAAAGAAGGTACAATATTAAATATAATTACTATAAAAAATATAGTCAGTTATCAGGCCCGTTCAAAAATCCGGAGCCCGATCAAATCCGAACCAGGACCAACCCCAACATCAAGAAAGCGAAGGCTCCCCACTGGAGGATCGACAGCTTCTCGCGGAACAGAAGGACGGATCCCAGCGCCACGACGAGGCCGTTGGTCGCGAAGATAGGAGCGACGAGATGGGATGGCCCTTCGCCGAGCGCAGCCGAGTACAGCTGGAGGCCCCCGTACGAGCAGATTCCCGCGGCTAGCCCCCATAAATAGCCGATGCGGAGGGAGGACTTGGCGATTTTGCCGGGTTTGCTAGCCTTGTCAGTCCTCTCGCCAGGTTCAGCCTTTCCGGCTTCAGGACCCGATGCCTCCTTGCGGGAAGCGACCGCGAACCAGATCCAGGATAATAGATAGCCTGACCAGAGAACGCTGGTATTATCAAGGTCCATGGCCTCCGTCACCTTCAGCCCGCCGTTGCGGAAGAAGAACAGTAGCATCGCGAAGAAGACGAAGGCATACCACCGATTGTCTTTGACGGAGAAGGTACTGCCGCGACGTACGGTCAGCAGCAGGACGGCGATCAGCAGGCACGAGACTCCTAGGATGGCGACGGGGTGAAGCGGCTCGTCGAACCAGAGGGCTCCCATCAGGATGACGAGCAGGATATTGGCGTTCGTGAGCGGCGAAGTCAAGCTGGCCGGTCCGTAATCGAGGGCCTTCATGAAAAGAAGATTGCCCCAGGCGGAGCCGAGGCCGATGATCGCCCCGGCGACCCAGACGCGAACGTCCAGCGGGTCCCAGCTATGAGCCAGCAGGGCTTGTCCCCAGAAGCCGCAAGTTCCCGCCGCATAGAGTCCCAGGAGAAGGGAATTCGATGCGCCGCCTCGCATCTGGCTGATCTTCATAAACAGGCCGGCAAGTCCGAACACGAGGGCGCTGCTTATCGCGGAGAGAAACCATATCAAAGGGAAAACACTCTCCTCATTAATCCTCTTCCAATAGGTTGAATTTGTTACACAATTGAAATATCGCTGTCATTCCGTTGTCGCACTCCTTGGCTAGAATAGAAACCAAGACCCCCTTTTCATATTATTGAAGGACCCTTCAGCGGTGAAGGGTCCTCTTTTTTTGGCTTCATAAGCACGGGGGAAAAGCTCAAGTCCGCCGAAGCCGGCGGACTTGTTTGGCCTTTATAGAGGAACAACGACCTTCTGCTTCTGCTTGAAGTAGACCCACCGCGTGAAGCCGATCTCCTTCAGTCTCTTGCTTACCTCTTCCCACTCGTCGCCGACTCGGGCAGGGAGGTGGGCATCGGAGCCGAAAGTAACGTCCGCGTTGAAGTGGAGCGCCCGTTCCAGAATCTCGTCCGACGGATACCAGCCGCCGACGTATTTGGTCTTGCCGCTCGTGTTGATCTCCAGCGAGATGTCATTGGCGGCGACGGCCTTAAGCGCTTCGTCGACCTCGGCCTCGGCCCCCTTGATGTCCGAGAAGGCCGGATAGTAACCCTTCATGGCGTCGATGTGGCCGAGCACCTGGAACACGCCGGAGTTCGCGGAGTCTCGGATCAACTCGTAGTAGTGCTTTTTCTCCTCGGTCTGCACGTCGTCCGCCAGGCCTTTCCAACGATTGCGATTGAAGATGCTGACCCCTCTCGTCTGATGGACGGAGCCGATGACGTAATCGAACGGATACTTGGCATAGATCGAACGGTACAGCTCGATATGATCGGGGAAGTAATCGGATTCCACGCCCAACAGCACGTCGATCTTGCCCTTATAGCGCTCTTTAAGCTCAAGTACCTGGGCGATATAGTTCGGGAATTCGCTTCGGGCCATCGCGATGCCCGGGAACGGCTGATCCGCTTCGTGCGCGAAGTACGGCGAATGGTCGGAGATGCCGATGACGGCGAGTCCCGCGTCGATCGCCGAGCGGATGTAGTCCTCGATAACGCCGTCCGCGTGACCGCAGCGGTCGTGGTGAGTGTGAAGATCGAATTTAGCCATGATTCATTCCTCCTAGCCGGTCTCCCGATGATGATGTGGTTGAGCGATAAGCAGATACAACTTTCTCTAACCCGACAATATCGGGTTAGGGCAGGCATAAGCTCAAGATCCGGCACTGTAACCCATCATAACCGCTTACCCTCATTCAACCTGTATCGTTACTCGCTTCCGATGAACTGATCCTCCGGCATTCCCTTGAGGTCGTTCAGGAATTGGCGCATCGCGCTGTTCTTGTAACGGCCGGCCTTCGTGATGACCCCGACCGGATGCGTGACTTCCAGCTCCGTCACGGGAATCATCTTGAGCGTTCCGTTCCGAACCTCGTTCGAGATCGAAAGCTTGGATACGATGGCGGCTCCCAGATTCAGCTCCGCCATTCTCTTCACCTCTTCGCTGCTTCCAAGCTCCATCGCGATGTTCGGCTGCAGCTGATGCTGCAGGAAAACGCGGTCCGCGAAGCGCCTGCCCTGCGTGTCCGGCGAGAGGAGGATCAACGGCACATCCTTCAGCATGTCGATCGTGACGTGTTGGAACTTGGCGAGCGGATGCTTGGGAGAGACGACCAGCTCGAACGTGTCGTAATACAGCACCGAGGTCTCGATCTGCGGATGCTTCTCATTCAGGTAGCCGATGCCGATGTCCACGGACCCGTTCTCGACGCTGACCATGACCTGCGAGGAAGACATGGACTGAATGGAAGTCTTGATAAGCGGGAACTGGTTCTGAAAATAAGACAAGACCCGCGGGAGAATCTGAATGGCGATGGAAGTCGTGGTTCCGAGGACGATATGCCCTTGCGGGATCTGCTCGAGGTCGGACAGCTTCTGTTTGAGCTCTTCGACGATCGTCAGCATGCGTTCGGCATGCTCGAGAAATACCTTGCCCCGATCCGTCAGGGTCACGGGATGGTTGCGGTCGACGAGCGTGACGCGGAATTCATCCTCCAGGCTCTTGATCTGGGCAGATACGGCAGGCTGTGTCAGATTGAGCAGCTCGCCGGCTTTGCGGAAACTTAGCGTCTTGGAGATCGTAAGCAGTGTTTCCAGCTGACTGATGTTCAATGAACCGCCTCCTTCTACCAAAATAAATTTATCGTTACCGTCCGTGCAATAAAAAACGTTTTTGCGCTCATGTACATTATAGGCGATTTGGGGAAGGGGAGCAAAAAAATATTCGTTGCAGCCTTCCAGAAAATAGCTATAATAGCAGGGGAATCATTCAAATTTGAGTAAAATGGGGCGGATAAAGGATGGATAAGAAACAAAGCAGCACGAAGCTCGTCATCGCCGGGCTGCTGCTTGGATTGTTCATGTCGGCGCTTGACCAGACGATCGTCTCCACGGCCATGAAGGTGATCATCGGCAAGCTCGGCGGGCTCGACAAGTTCACCTGGGTGTACTCCGCTTACATGATCGCGATGGTCGTCTCGACCCCGATCCTCGGGAAGATGTCCGACATGTACGGAAGGAAGCGGTTCTTCCTCTCGGGAATCGCATTGTTCATTCTCGGCTCCATCCTGTGCGGCACGGCCACGAACATGGAGGAACTGATTATTTACCGGGCGATTCAGGGGATTGGCGCCGGCTCGCTGACCCCGATCGTGTTCACCATTATTTTCGACCTGTTCTCGCAGGAGAAGCGCGGCAAGATGATGGGGCTGTTCGGCGCCGTCTTCGGCTTATCCAGCGTATTCGGCCCGATTCTGGGCGCCCTGATTACCGACAATATCAGCTGGCGGTGGATCTTCTACATTAACGTGCCGATCGGGCTTCTGTCGTTCTTGTTCATCCTCAAAGGCTACAAGGAGACGAAGAATACCCGGAAGGTCAGCATCGACTGGCCCGGCGCCGTTCTGCTCGCGGGTTCCGTCCTGTTCCTTATGTTCGCTCTCGAGCTGGGCTCGGACAGCTGGGGATGGGGTTCTTGGAGAACGATCGCGTTCTTCGTCGCCTCCGGCATTCTTCTGATCGCGTTCCTGGGAGTGGAACGGGCGGCGAAGGAGCCGATTATCGCCCTCCGCTTGTTCAAGGGGCGCGTATTCACCAGCAGCATGATGATCAGCATGCTCTACGGGGGCGTGATGATCGCGGCGGCTACTTATATTCCGCTGTTCTATCAAGGCGTCTTCCACAAGACGGCAACCGAGACGAGCTCCCTTCTTACCCCGATGATGCTGGGGGTCGTCGCGAGCAGCCAGATCGGCGGCCGGGTCGCCTCCAAGTTCCCTTACCGCAATTCCATGCTGGCGTCGGCGCTTACCCTGCTGATCGGGTGCTCGCTGCTCGGCTACGCCATGAACCTGGATTCGTCCCGACTCGAGATCATCCTGTACATGATCGTGGTCGGTCTCGGCATCGGCATCTCGTTCTCTCTCTTGAACATCTCGACGCTTAACTCGATTCCGCCGCAATACAAGGGCTCCGCCTCCTCGCTCATCACCTTCTTCCGAACGATCGGTTCGGCGCTTGGGGTGACGGTGTTCGGCGCCATGCAGAAGCAGTATTTCCATTCCAGCGTCAGCGAGCTTCCGGGCGCTTCGCAGATGGCGGATAAGATCAAAGGAGGCCAAGCGCTGCTGGATCCGGAGACTCAGGCGAGAATGAAGATTCCGGCCGACGTGCTGCAGTCTCTGCTCGATAAGCTGGGCCACTCGATCCTGTTTATTTTCCAATGGTCGATCGTACTGCCCGCAGCGGCTCTGCTGTTCGCCTTGCTCATGGGCAACGCTCGTCTGACCTTCGCGGCTAAGCCGGACGGCGAACCCGCGGAACGGAAAGCGCCGGGCGAAGCGTCCGCGCATAGAGGCTAGGAAGAATGTCGATGAAGCTGATGGTGCTGGGGCTTCTGATGGAGAAGCCCAGGCATCCCTACGACATTCGCCAGACGATGAAGCAGCGCAATTGGAACAACGCGTTCCGGCTGCAGGACGGCTCCCTCTATTATGCGGTGGACCAGCTTCGCGAGAGCGGCATGATCGAGACGATCGATGCCGTTCCAAGCGAAGGGGAGCCTCGTCACGACAAGACGGTCTATCAAATTACCGCAGAGGGCAAGGACGAGCTTCTGGCGCTTCTCTACCCCCAATTGGAGAAGACGGCGTATCCCAAGCACCCGATGATGATGGCGATGCCCTTCCTTCGCCACGCGGATCCGGACAAAGTCATCGGGATCGTCGAGCTTCAATTGGAAGAGTGCCGGAAGCGGGTCGAGCGTCTGGAGCAGGTTCTGGCCGTCAAAGGGACGGCCATCCCGAGAAGCTCCGCGAGGATGATCCAAGGAATGATCGATTTCGGTCGGACGGAGGAGAAGTGGCTGCTCGATACGCTGGCGGACGCCAGGGAAGGGCGGTTCTGGGAGCCGTCGTTCGAAGGGGGAGAGCACGGCTGGAAGGGGGCTTCGGAATAGTTCGGATCGGCTTCTGGCGTCGCTTCTAGAAGGATGGGTATCAAGAACTATTTTGAAGGCAAAAACCGCTAATTATCGACATGTTTCCCTGCTGGCAGTCCCTTTTACTAGAAAAAGAAGTGTACTTGTTCCTCACCTTTAAGTATAATAAAGGAAATTCATGGTCGGAATATGGCAAGGGGGCGAGCAAGCTTTGAAGGCAGAGTTCATCAACCCGTTCTTGGAATCCGCGCGCAATGTCATCGAACAGATGGTCCAGATCCGGCCCAGCACAGGACAGCTCACCGTGAAGGATATTCAATTCGTCGATCACCACGTTTGGATACAGATAGGGCTAACCGGGCAAATGAGCGGCAACATTGTCTTCGGCTTAAGCGAATCCGTCGCGCTTAAGATCATCTCCGCCATGATGGGCGGTTTCGCGATTACGGAGATCGACGAGATGGGCAAGAGCGCGATCTCGGAGCTGAGCAACATGATCAGCGGCAACGCCAGCACGATGCTGTTCAATCAAGGCGTCAAGGTCGACATCACTCCGCCTCGTATTTTCCACTCGGAACGGTTCGATTCGCTGGCCGCCAGCCGCGCGTTAGCCGTGCCTCTCATCATGGACGGAATCGGAGAGCTGGAGATCCAGGTCATGATCGCTTAAAGATCGGATTCGAGTTTGCGCAATGCCCCTGCCTAATCGTATACTTAGATTTTAGAGCCCCGTTAAGGGGCTTTTGTTGCCCTTATGGAATGTTATCGACTTCTTGTCGACGGGGGTTGAGGAAGATGGGGAATCGGAGCGGCGCCATCGCCGTGATATCGGACGTGCATGGCAATCGCTTGGCGCTTGAAGCCGTGCTGAAGGATATCGAAGCGCGCGGCATTCCGAGAATCGTCAATCTGGGAGACAGCCTCTTCGGTCCATTGGACCCTATGGGTACGGCGGATTTGCTCGCAAGGCATCCTTCTATTGTATCCATAATGGGCAATTGCGACGATATTCTGTTGGAGGAGAGGCCGCTTGCCGGTACCTACGGCTTCGTGAAGCCTCTCCTGGATGATCGGACGATCGATTGGATCCGTGGATTCCGGGAGACCTGGCAGGTCGAAGATTTGTTGTTCTGCCATGGAACTCCGTTCTCCAACCGCGATTATCTGCTGGAGAAAATAAGCCGTGACGGCGCAGGGGTTAAAAGCGCGGAAGAGCTGTTTAGCGAACTTGCCGGCGTCACGGCAACGTATATTTTCTGCGGGCACAGCCATGTTCCGCGAATGGTGAAGCTGCCTAACGGGCAAACCATCGTCAATCCAGGGAGCGTCGGCCTGCCGGCTTATGAGGACGAGGAGCCCTATCCGCATGCAATGGAAGCGGGATCGCCGCATGCCCGCTATTGCGTGGCTGACAGAGCCGAGAACGGCGAATGGACGGTCGAGCCGATTCAGGTCGAGTATGACTGGGAGCAGGCAAGCCGATGGGCAAGCGCGAGCGGGCGCGAGGATTATGCTTATGCTCTCTTGACCGGACGGGCGCGCCCGGCGGCGAAGAACGAAGCGAGGGGTAACGAGGAATGAGAAGTTCCGTTAAGAATAAAGTGGTCGTGCTGACCGGAGCGTCCAGCGGGGTCGGAGCGGCGGCGGCGAGACTCTTGTCCGGGAAGGGCGCCATTGTCGTGCTGGCGGCCCGATCGCTGGACAAGCTGGGCAAGGTGGCGGCAGAGCTGACGAACGAGCATGCCGTCTATCCGCTTGACGTGACGGATGAAGATCAGGTTCAAGAGACGATGCGCGCCATCCTTCAGCGATACGGACGCATTGACGTGCTCGTCAACAATGCCGGCTTCGGGGAGTTTATTGCATTCCCGGACGCCAAACTATCGCAGTTCCAAGAGATGATCGATGTCAATTACCTGGGAGTCGTGCGGTGCTGCCAAGCCGTCTTCCCTTCCATGCGGGAAGCGGGATCCGGCCACATCGTGAATGTGGCTTCGATTGCGGGCAAGCTAGCCACATCGAAGTCTACGGCCTATACCGCATCGAAGCACGCTCTGCTTGGCTTCACGAACGCGCTTCGCCAGGATATCCGCGGGTTCGGCATTCGGGTATCCGCGGTCAACCCGGGTCCGATCGATACGCCGTTCTTCGATCGGGCCGATCCGGACGGGACCTACGTGCGCAATCTGGGAAGCTTCATGCTGAAGCCCGAGCAGGTCGCCGAAGCCATCGTGAAGGTGATCGAGCGCGGCACGCCGGAGAAGGACATGCCCTTCCTATCCCAAGCCGGGGCGAAGCTGTTCCAGCTGTTCCCGAGACTGGCGGACAAGCTGCTGTCGGGCATTCTGAATAAGAAATGATGGATTGGGAAGCGATTAGCTCCGAATCGAGAGGAGTTTGAAGGATATGAGTGAACATCTGAATCCCCCCGGAGACGAGAAGCCGAGCCGCGCAGCTGCGACGGCGGCATTCGCGGCGCTTGGGCTGAACGAGGCGCTGGCTCTCAAGCTGGCGGAAGAAGGGATTGCGGAGCCGACGACGGTTCAGGCCGGCGCGATTCCGGCGCTGCTGACCGGTCGCGACGGCATTCTCCGTTCGCCGACGGGCTCGGGGAAGACGCTGGCCTACCTGCTGCCGATCCTGCAGCGGATCGATCCTGCCAAGAAAGAGACGCAAGCGGTCGTAATGGCCCCTACGCAGGAGCTGGCGATGCAGATCGTCCGCGTAGCGGAGACTTATGGCGGTCCGCTCGGCATCCGCACCGTCGCTTTGATCGGCGGCGCCGCGTTGTCCCGCCAGTTGGATCGAATGAAGTCCAAGCCTCAGCTTGTCGTCGGAACCCCGGGGCGGGTTCGCGAAGTCGTATCGCTGCGCAAGCTGCCGCTTCATCAGGTGAGATTGGCGGTCGTCGACGAGACGGACCGCGTCTTCTCCCTGGGAGGCAAGAGCGACGTCGAATCGATGCTGAGAAGCATGGCCAAGGACCGGCAGACCGTGTTCGTCTCGGCTACCCGCACGGACGCGATGAAGGAGGCGGAGAGCCGCTGGCTTCGGAATCCGTGGGAAGCGGAGCCGGCGAGCGAGGAAGCGGAGCTCGGCCTGCCGAAGACGATCAAGCACGGCTACATGATCTGCGACAAGCGGGAGAAAGTCGACCTGATTCGCCGGATCGCAAGGAATCTGAAGCCGACCGGCGCGCTGATCTTCGTCAACGATATCGAGCGGATCGGCGAGCTGCTGAGCAAGCTTCGCTACGAAGGCTTCTCCGTGGATGCTCTCTACGGCGACACGCCGGGCAAGGAACGCGGCGAGGTCATGAGGAGGTTCCGGGAAGGCCGGACGAAGCTGCTGATCGCATCCGACGTCGCCGCCCGCGGCTTGGACGTGCCCGGGCTTCCGCTGGTCATTCAGTATGAACCGGCGCTGGATGCCGACCATTACGTGCACCGGGCGGGCCGTACCGGGCGCATGGGCCGCGAAGGGCAATCGATCATGCTGATGACTCCGCAGGAGACTTTCATCGCGAACAAGCTCGGCAAGCAGCTCGGCATCGAGTTCCAAGAGCTGCGGCTAAGGGAAGGCAAGCTTCTGCCCGCGAGCGAGGCGAGAGGAGCGCGGGCCGTACCGGCTGAGCCGAGGGCTAGAGCGGTCGCTAAGGGAACGGAACGGCCGGCAGCCAAGGCGGATCGGCCGCAATTCAAGGCGGAGCAGACGGGGGCTCGCAAGCCGGCCTCGCAATCGCAGGCGCGGCCGCAGGAGCCCTCCGGTCGCCGGGGAACTCCGGCAGCGGTTCCAGCTCCGGCCAAACCGGAGCCGTCCGCGAAGAAGGCTCCGCCTGCCGGACAGGCGCCGAAGGCGTCCAAAGGGAAGGCGGACCGCAAGAAGGACAGCAAGAACAAAGGAGCGCCGCGCTGGCTCAAAGAGAAGAGAAACGCAGCGAACACGGTAGAACCTTCTTAAATGAATCGCTAACGAGGACTATAGACCTTATTTTCCGGATTTTCCCTGGAAATAGGGTCTTTTTTATGCGACTTTAGGATTATTTTGGGAGGGTTACCCCACGACTTCGAGCGGCGGGCCCGAAGGTTATCAGGGCATGGCGACAACGGGATCCTCGCAAGCGGGAGGACTTGACGCCGAATGATAAATACCTAAGGGAGTGTTGCTTAAATGACGCCTGTAAACGAGAACAAAGGTCCTTTTCTGACGAGCCCTATCCTAAGAAAGAGCGTTGTTGGAACGCTGGCCATCGGAATGCTGGTAGGAAGCGCCTCCGGAGCCTTCGCGCATGGGAACGACGACAACAAGAACAAGAATTCGAATTCCAATCATAAAAACAAGTCCAAGGTCGAGTACAACCTGGACTTCAAGGACGTGTCGGAGAAGGACATGAAGTGGGCCTATTCCCACATTATCCGTCTGGCCTCCAAGCAAGTGTTCAACGGCTATGAAGACGGCAGCTTCAAGCCGGGCAACACGATTACCCGCGTGGAAGCGATCGTTGCGGCGGTCCGTCTGCTCGGCCTGAAGGAAGAAGCCGAGAAGGACGAGAACATGAACGCGGAGCTCAACTTCACGGACGCCGATAAGATCGAGAAGAAGTATTCGTGGGCCGTCGGCTACATCGCGGTCGCGCTGAAGAACGACCTCTTCGACGAATCCACGAAGACGTTCCAGCCCGAGAAGCCGGCGGACCGCCTGTGGTCGGCCATTCTGCTGGTCAAGGCGCTCGGCCTTGAAGAGGAAGCGAAGGCAAAGATGAGCACGGCGCTCACCTTCAAGGACGCGAAGCAGATTCCGGCAGCATCGGTCGGTTACGTAGCGGTCGCGGTCGAGAAGGGACTCATCACGGGTTATAACGACAACACGTTCCGTCCGAACCAGACGGTTACCCGCGCCGAGCTGGCGGCTCTGCTGGACCGCGCCGACGAGCAGCTTCCGGAGGAAGAAAGCGCCCAAGCGATCAGCGGATCGCTCACCGGCATCAAGGGATCGACTCTGACGGTGAAGAAGGCGGACGGAACGTCGGTCAGCCTGACGCTTGCCAGCGACGTCTTCATCTTCCGAAACGACAAGAAAGTTGCGGTGTCCGACCTGAAGGAAGGCGACCAGCTGTTCCTCCGCACTTATGAGAATAAAGTCGTCTTCATCGACGTGAAGGAGTCCGTCAAAGAGGACGTCGTGACCGCGGATTCGGGCAAGATCATCATGTTCACGCTGAACGCGAGCGGCAAGATCGCCACTCTGTCCGTTCAGAAGACCGTTGACTCGACGACGAGCACGATCGTCTACAACGTATCCGGCGACGTGAAGATCACGGGAGGAGAAGGAACCCTGTCTCCTAACCAGACGGTTAACCTGAAGCTCGTGAACAACGTCGTCACCGAGATCAAGATCGTCGACTAATTCAACCCAGCGCTTGACCCTGCGCGCTTCGCGTTTCGGCCGGCAACCCGCCCGTTCCTTATGGAATCGGCAGGTTGCCGGCCGTTTCGTTTATTGGCAATCTCAACGTCATTGATTTAGTCAAACAATCGTTGATCCGTGAAGTAGTTCTCCCGGGACTCATCCTTTAGCATAAAAGCATAAGACAAAAACAAATTCGAAGAGAGTGATGGCATGAGAAGCAACTTATCTGCCCGTAACGCAGGGCGGGAGCTTGCTCCAGGGGAAGCAGGGTTATGGAAGCGCTTTATACGTCAATGGGACTATCAACTGATGATTCTCCCTTCTCTGGCTTTCATCATGATCTTCAGCTACATCCCGATGTGGGGCGTGCTGATCGCCTTCAAGGAGTACAACCTGTTCACCGGATTTAACGCGAGTCCTTGGGTCGGCTTCGAGCACTTCCGGATTTTCTTCGAGTCGCCGGAGTTCTGGAACATCATGCGGAACACGATCTGCATCAGCTTGCTGAAGCTGGCGATCGGCTTCCCGGCTCCTATTATTCTGGCGCTTATGCTTAACGAAGTTCGCCGGATGGCGTTCAAGCGAGTCATTCAGACGGTTACGTACATTCCGCACTTTATCTCTTGGGTGGTCGTTTCCGGGCTTGTTTTCTCCATGCTTGCCGTCGACAACGGCCCCGTGAACGACGTGCTGGTGCAGTTTAACCTGATCAAGGAGCCGATCAACTGGCTGTCGATCCCGGAATACTTCTGGGGGATCCTTGTATCGGTCAACGTCTGGAAGGAGATCGGCTTCGGCTCGATCGTCTACCTGGCGGCCATCGCGGGAATCGATCCGGCCCTATATGAAGCCGCATCCTTGGACGGGGCAAGCAAGATCAAGCAGATTTTTCTCATTACGATTCCCGGCATCTCGCCCGTCATTATCATCTTCCTGATTCTAGGCGTCGGCAACACCCTGAACGCGGGCTTCGAGGATATCCTCCTGATGACCAAGAACCTGAGCAACGGGATCGTATTGCCGTACGCGGAAGTCATCGACACCTACGTCTACCAGATGGGAATCCTCAATCAGAGATTCTCTTACGCCACGGCCGCGGGATTGTTCAAGTCCGTCCTGAGCGTCCTCCTGCTGTTCATCGCCAACGGAATCGCCAGGCGCCTGGGCAAGGCCAGCTTGTGGTAAGGTCAAGACCATCTTGAGGAAATGGAAGCGATCCAATGAGACTTACTCGATCCGATAAATGGCTGCATGCCTTCATCTACGTCTTTCTGATCTTGCTGGCCTTGATCACGTTCTACCCGTTCTGGAATTCTCTCGCGATCTCCTTCAACGTCGGCAGCGACACGGCAACGGGCGGAATCACCTTCTGGCCGAGAAAATTCACCTTGGAGAATTACCAGATCGTGTTCAAGGAGAAGAACATCTACAACGCCTACTTCATCACGATCGCACGCACCCTTCTAGGCACGTTCGCCGCCATGTTCTTCACGTCGCTGTTCGCGTACGCCTTGTCCAAGAAGGGCATCGTCTTCAAGAAAACGTACATGATCCTGTGCGTCGTCACGATGTACTTCTCCGGCGGCCTGATTCCTTATTTCGTTCTCGTTTACAACCTTCATCTCTATAACACGTTTACCTTCCTCATCATTCACGGAATGGTCAACGTCTACAACATGATCATCTTCCGCACGTTCTTCCAGGAGCTGCCCGAAGGCCTGGAGGAATCGGCCCGGATCGACGGCTGCTCGAACTTCGGGGTGTTCTTCCGGATCGTGCTTCCGATCTCGGGGCCGGTCATGGCGACGCTCGGCCTGTTCACGGCGGTCACGCTGTGGAACGACTGGTTTACTCCGGCGGTGTTCATCAGCGATCAGAGCCTCATTCCGCTGCAGACGCAGCTCGTCCAGATCGTCAATTCCGGGACGACGTCGACGATGATCGCGAACCTGAGCACCTACGCCCAGAGCGCGGTTCAAGGCTCGGTAACGGTCAAGTCGATCCAGATGGCGACGATGATGGTGGCCACTCTTCCGATCCTTCTCATCTATCCGTTCCTTCAGAAGTATTTCGTGAAGGGCGCGATGGTAGGCTCCATGAAAGAGTAGCATTCCGGCGGTTATTCGCGAAGCCTGCATGCGGCTTTCGCTGATGACATATATAATGAAGCTATCAGAGAGGGGAAAAGAACGACATGTCCGCAAAGAAGAGCGCAAGTCTGGCAACGGCCGGCGTCTTGAGCCTAGCAATGCTCTTGTCCGCTTGCTCCGGCAATGGCAATAACGCGTCCTCCCCGAGCCCATCCGGTTCGGCAAGTCCCGCCCAAGAGAGCCCTTCCGCTTCACCGAGCGGTTCGGCCTCGGAATCGCCGGCAACGGATTCCGGAAGCTTGGCCGCTAAGGTGAAGCCGGTTAAATTCTCGCTTTTCGTCAACTATGATTGGTATACGGCGCCTACTTGGGAGGAACGCCCTCAAGGCAAATGGATCACCGATAACCTGGGGGTTACGCTCGAGCCGGTCCAATCCAACGGAGCGGCGGCGCAGAAGCTCAATACGATGATCGTCTCGAACCAATTGCCGGACGTTATCGTCCTCGACCGGGGCAAAGACGTGGAACGCCTGCAGCAGGCGGGCAAGCTGGTCGCGCTTGATCCGTACCTGGAGAAGTATCCGGAGTACGTGAAGACGGTCGGCGAGCAGACGCTGAACATGCTTCGCTCCAGCGACGGCAAGCTGTACCAGCTGCCGAACTGGTTCATTAGCGGCGAGAACGGCAACGGCAACGCGGCTTACATCGTCGAGAAGAAGATATACAAGGATCTCGGCTCTCCTCCGCTGGAGACATGGGAGGATCTGGAGGCATACCTGAAGCTCGTCAAGCAGAAGTACCCGGACGTCGTTCCGCTGGACTTCGGCGAGATACGCGACGGCTCGGACGTGCAGATGATGGGCATGCTCTATACCGGCTCCGGAGAGAACCTCAATAACGGGTTCATTACGCCGGGCAGCACGTTCGGCATCCCGAGCGGAGACAAGCTGACGTCCATCTATCAAGACCAAGGCTTCAAGGACACGGCGCTCTACAGCAGCAAGCTGTTCCGCCAAGGCCTCACCTCCGACGACATGTTCACGGAGACCCGCGACCAGATCCTCGAGAAGCTGAAGACCGGCAAGATCGCCGTATTCGGCGCTTACGACGCCGTCGTCGAAGGCATCGGCCGCGAAGCGAACAACCTGCTCAAGGCGAAGGATCCGGAAGACGGCTACATGCCGATCTGGCCGGTGCACAAAGCGGGCGTCGACAAGAACAAGGTGTTCCCGGGCGGCTACAATACGCTTGGCTGGAACGTCAACGTCATTACGACGAACGCGAAAGACCCGGAAGCGATCTTCTCTTATATGAATTGGGCATCGAGTCCCGAAGGACAGCAGGTCATCTTCTTCGGCCCGGAGGGGCTGTTCTACGACAAGGTCGAAGACGGCGTCCCGATTCCGAACGACGCATACATCAACCGCGATCCGAAGAAGTACGACGAGCTGAAGATCGGCGAGTTCAACTGGAACGGCAACACGTCCTACGTCGACTCGACCAAGGCGAAGCGCGAGAAGCTGCTGCCGGAAGAAGCGCAGGACTGGACGACCGTCGCGCAAGCGAACTACTCGTTCAAGACGTCCATGGACGTCACGCAATTCTCGAACCTGGATCCGGCTCCGAATACGGAGGAAGGCATTATCATGCAGCGCCTGAGAGACCAATACAAGGCGCTCATTCCGAAGATCATCTTCGCGAAGTCCGACGAAGAGGTGCTTAGCCTGATCGACAAGGCCGACAAGGAAGCGGCGAAGATCGGTTACGACAAGGTGCTTGCTTGGAAGACGAACGTCTGGCAGGCGAACGTGAAGAAGCTGGCCGGGCAGTAAGAGAGGGGAATCTCTTAAGGGAACTCCTTAAGAAAATCAACTATATCAGCAAGCGGTGAGAGGGTATAATTTACATACCCTCTCTTTATCCATAAAGGAGCGCAGAGCCATGTATAGAGCCGTGGTCGTGGATGACGAGAAGTACGATCTGGAAGGGCTTCGCCGTCTGATTCCTTGGGCGAAGCTGGGTATAGAGGTTGTCTGCAGCGAGAATAAGCCTCTCGCTGCTTTGAGCTATATGGAAGAGTATCCTATCGACATTCTTGTAACCGATATCAAGATGCCGGTCCTGACCGGACTCGAGCTTTCGCGCAAGGCGATGGAGAAGAACCCGGACCTGCGCACGATCTTCATCAGCGGCTACCAGGACTTCGAATACGCCAAGCAAGCCCTTCACTTAAAGGCGGACGGATACGTACTGAAGCCGATCGACGACGATGAGATCGAAGCCCTGCTGAAGAAGGTCGTCTCCGACCTGGACGATTCGATCAAGAGGAAGCAGGATCAGACCCGGCTGGACGAGTCGTTCGCCTATATCAAAGGCGACTTTCTTCAGCATCTGCTGGAAGGGAGCCTCGCGAAGGAAGCGATCCCTCCCCTTATGGAAAGGTTCAAGCTCGGGCATTCCGCAGGGGTGTCCCGCGCCGGGATCGTCGAGCTGGACGATGTGATGTGGCGGAGCAAGCCGGAGAGCGACGACCGGGAGAACCCTCTGCAGGCGGCGATGGCCTTCGTGATCCGAACGATGGAGGGCGGCGCTTTCGGGCCTTGGTGCTCGCTGTCGGCAACGCAGGTCGCCTTTATCCATACCGGCGACGCCTGGGAGCTGGAGAATTCCTTGAACGAGCTGAATGATCGGGTGCGCGCCGCTACTCCTTTTACCCTGACCTCCAGCTATGGAGAACCGATGCCGTTCCCTTACGAGATCTCGCGCTCGTTCGCTCAAGCCAAGGAACTGATCGGCAACAAGATGTTCATCGGGAAGAACCGGGTCATCTCCCCCGCGCACGCCAAGCTTCAAGTCGCCAGGGATGCGACGGACTTGAACGCGATTCTCGACGAGATCTTCGCGGCGATGGCTCAATACGATCTGCTCAAGATCTGCGATTGCATGGAAGAGCTGTTCGACAACGTCCGTTCCTTCGACCATCCGGAGAAAGTCCACAGCTTCTCGATCCACGTCGCCTCCAAGCTGGAAGCCTACTTGCGAACGGCGGGGGAGACGTTCCATAGCCTGCTCGGATGGGGATTCGAGCACTTGGACGCGGTTCGGCAGTTCGAGACGGCGGAGGACATCAAGTCGTGGCTGCGACGGGCGCTGTTCGAGATCTCCGAGCGGCTGTTCTTCAAGAAGCAGGGCAAGAACCGCCGGCTGATGGAGCCGATCGAGCAATACGTCCAGGAGCACCTGGAGGAAGAATTGACGCTGCGCGAGCTGGCGAACCGCTTCTCTTACTCGGCGAATCACATGGGTCTTCTGTTCAAGGACCACATGGGAGAGAGCTTCAACGATTATCTGGTTCGGCATCGCATGGAGCGGGCGAAGGCGCTTCTGCTGGATTCGCGGTTGAAGGTCTACGAGATCGCGGACAGGGTCGGCTACAAGAGCCTCGCCTACTTCAGCCGGTTATTCCGCGACCAATTCGGCATCACGCCGGGAGACTATCGAAAGCAGGGTTGATCCGAAGTGGCCTTCAAACGAAAGAACGACTACATTCCCATTCGATATAAGCTCCTGATCTCGTATCTCGTGCTCGTTCTGACTCCCGTCATCGTGATCGGGAGTTATTCGTATGTTTCCTCCGTTAACTCTAGCGAAGAGCATGCCCGCAGCAACCTGGAAGTGGCCGTCAGACAGACCGGAAGCAACGCGGATTACCGCCTGGCGGACGTGTACCGGGGCTCCGAGGCGATCTTCGCCGATCAAGCCCTGTCGCGCATTCTTTCGGGCTATTATCTGGATTACGAGAAATACACGATCATGACGCAATACATTCTTCCGAAGATCGAGTCGGCGGTGAATCTGCCGAATATCGATACGAAGCTGTCCATCTATCTGCAGAACAACAATATCAGCGAATATTATTACCTGGATCGCGACCCCAAGGCAGGCGAAAGAAGGCAATATTCCATCTATCATCTGGATCGGATCGAGAACGCCGGTTGGTATAGAACCCTGCATCTCACTTATCAATCGAACGTCTGGCGGCAGGTGGAGGGGGATGCCGCGATCGGCCGCATCTCGCTGCTGCGTCCCATTATCAATTACGATACGCTCTCGACCATCGGCTTGATTCGGCTCAGCGTCAAGCTTGAAGATATTTTCTATGACGTCGATTATACGAAGCTGGGCAGCGATAGCCTGCTGTTCGTCATGGACGGCAATAAGCAGGTGTTGTATTCCAGCTCCAAGACGGAGCCGTCCGCCAGGCCCGTTCCAAGCGGGAACGGCTTCGATCATCCCGAGAGCTACCTGCAGATCGTGCACCCGATCGAGAACATGGACGCCAGCCTGGTCGCCTGGATTCCGAAGTCATCCTTCCAGGAGAGCTCCCGCAGGGTCGGGATCCTGACCATCCTTATCTGTCTGGCCAGCATTCTCGTTCTGGCGATCATCAGCTGGATGATGACGCGGTTCTTCTCCAAGAGGATCATGAAGCTGATACGTTTGATGAAGGCGTTCAAGGACGGCGAATTCAACAAGCGGATGCCGGTGCCGGGCAAGGACGAATTCTCCCAGATCGGCGAGGCGTTCAACGACATGGCCTCCAACATGGAGCGATTGATCGACGAGGTCTACGTCAGCAAGCTGGAGAAAAAGGACGTCGAGCTGCAGGTGCTTCATTCGCAGATGAACCCTCATTTTCTATACAACACGTTCTCCTCCATCAGCCGGATGGCGAAGCTGGGCGAGATCGAGACGATGCAGGAGATGATCCGCGAGCTCGCCAAGTTCTATCGCCTTACCCTGAGCAAAGGGGAGACGATCATCTCGGTGGAGAAGGAGCTGCAGATTATCCGTTCGTACCTGGACATTCAGCGCATCAAATACGCCGAACGGATTCAAGTGCGGTACGAGATCGACGAAGCGGCGCTTCCTTACGAGACCGTGAAGTTCATTCTTCAACCGTTCGTGGAAAATGCCATCGAGCACGCGTGGTACGACGACGAGATCCATCTGGTCATTCGGGCGTCTCTGGAGGGAAGCGATATCGTTCTTCAAGTGGAGGACAACGGCCTCGGCATGAAGGAGGAGATGATCGGACGGGTGCTGGATCCTACGGAGAAGGGGATCGGCTACGGCATTCGCAACGTCGATCAGCGGATCAAGCTGCAATTCGGCAAAACGTACGGAGTCTCCATCCAGAGCTCGATCGGCGAAGGGACCGTGGCGACGATTCGGTTCCCGAAACGCATGCCGAAATCGCTTGGAGCTTAAGCGTATAGCCTCGTTTTTTGAACGTTGGTCTCCTCTCGTTTATAATGAAAGCATATGGAAGAACGAGGCGAGGAGTGGAGATAGCGATGACGCCGGCATTGGAGATCAAGGAACTGACGGGCGGATACAGCCAGCGAAGGCCCGTTCTGCACGGAATCAGCTTCGCCATAGGCCCCGGTCAGATGACGGGGCTGATCGGCTTGAACGGGGCGGGCAAAAGCACGACGATCAAGCATATCCTCGGGCTGATGCTTCCGCATTCGGGCGAGGTCCGGGTGGCCGGAGTGAAGCTGGAGGAAGATCGCGACCGCTTCCGTTCCTCGTGCGCCTACGTTCCGGAGCAGCCTTCGCTGTTCCCGAACCTGACGGTCGCGGAGCATCTGCGCTGGACGGCCATGGCTTACGGGCTGGACGAGCAGGAGGCGGAGCGCCGAACGGCCAAGCTGGCGGAGACGTTCCGCATGGACAAGGCGATGGGCAATCTGCCCGATACCCTGTCCAAAGGGATGAAGCAGAAGGTCATGCTGATGAACGCGCTGCTCGTCTCGCCGCCTCTGCTCATCATCGACGAACCGTTCCTCGGGCTCGACCCGCTCGCGACGAGAGCGTTGACGGGCGCGCTGGACGAAGCGCGCTCGCAGGGCTCCGCCATCCTGCTCAGCTCCCACATTCTGCCCGCGCTGGAGAGAAGGGCGGATCATCTGATCGTCCTCCACCAAGGGAGAATCATCGCTTCAGGCACTCCAGAGAACGTGAAGAGGGCAGCGGGAAACGCGCCGTCTCTCGACGATGCGTTCGAGGCGCTTGTGCTTGAAGCGGAGCAAGGAGGGGGAACGAAGCTTGGGCGCTAACCGAGAGGAGAGGCTCGGCGAGCTTCGCAAGCTGAGAGCCTCCAGAGCGGAGGCGTTCCGCCGGGAGATCTATCCGCACTTCCGATATGTTTTCCAAAGCGGCTTCGGCCTGGTCGTTTCGGGTATCCTGATCACGCTGGTGATGGGGTACATCCGCATTGTCAAGAACATGCCCGAACAGTGGCCGTCCGCTTGGGTCGGCTGGATCGTTCTGGCGCTGCTCTGTTTATGGACTCCGTTTCGCACTTATTTTCAGCCTTCGGATACGGTCTTCGTGCTTCCGCTGGAGTCGGAGATGCTAAACGGCATGCTCAAGCCTCAGATTCGCCAATCGATGGTCTCCAGCGCGATTCGGGTGCTGCTCGCTTTCGGCATCTTCGTGCCGATCTATACCCGCGCTCCGGCTACCGAGGCGGCGGCCGATGGCCGTTCCTTATGGGCGCTTGCCGCCGCACTCGCGCTGCTCGCCGTATGGAACGTGCACGCGGCATGGCTGGAGAGGCGGATGGCGGACTCCGCGTGGCGGATCGGGCTGCTGCTGGGAAGATGGGCCATCGTTGCGGCCATCGTCTCGGCTCTGCTGCTGAAGTCGTTCGGCTTGGCTCTCCTTTTCTCCGTGCTCGCCGTCGCCGTCTGGTATTCGTTATCGCGGCTGTCGCCCAAGCTCACCCTGCCTTGGGATCGCCTGATCGCCGAAGAAGGGGCGGCGAAGCGCCGATGGAACCGATTCTTAGGCTGGTTTGTCGATCTGCCGACCGAATTCGCAAGGCCGGCTCGGCGCCTATGGGTCGTCTGGACGGCGGATCGGCTGGGCTGGAAGAGGAAGAACGCATGGCGGTACCTGTACGCCAAGACCATGCTTCGCAGCGAGACTTTCGGCGCTCTATGGCGCTGGAGCGTCCTCTTGATGCTCGTCACGGCGTTCGCCCAGAAGCCGGTCATCGACTTGATCGCTTTCGTTATCGCGTTCTTGGTCGGCGGCTTGCAGATCACCGAGCTCGGCCGGGTACGGTTCGCCGAGAACGCTTCGGTCGTCCCTCTGGCCCAGGAGGAGAGGGGGAGCAGCATCGCTTCCGTCGCCCGAACGTGCGGAATCGTCATGGTGACGCTAACTTGGCTCGTCGCTTGCCTGCCGAACCTGCCGTTCAATCCGGCTCTCTGGTTCCCCGCGCTCGCCGCTGCTTTGCTGTGGACGGGTTGGTTGCTCCCTCGCCGGGTCATGAAGGGCTTCGAAGAGGATGAAGATTGAGGGTGATGCCGTTCTTTCGATTTTCTAAGCAGCTGCCTCTCTGAGCCCTCAGGAGGACTCTGTTGCGGAACAATCGTCCATGCCTTAGACTCGAATCGGGTGAACTTAAAGCAGATGTCTGCTTTCTCGCGGCGTAGGCAAGGGCGTAGGCAAGACTGATCACGATTTATAAACACAAAAGGAGCGGTTAGAAATCATGCAAGCAATCGCAGGAAAAGTAGCTTTGATCACGGGAGCGGGACGAGGAATCGGGCGCGCTACGGCAATCGCATTCGCGCAGGAAGGCATTCACGTCGGTCTCGTCGGACGAACGCTGGATAATCTAGAAAAGGTAGCGGAGGAATTGAAGTCCTACGACGTCAAGGTAGCCGTTGCGGCGGGGGATGTTGCGGATCTGGCATCCATCACGGCTGCGGTCGAATCCATTCGCGGAGAGCTCGGCCCCATCGATATTCTCGTGAACAACGCCGCCATCTCCAAATTCGGCGGCTTCATGGACCTGACGCCCGAAGAATGGACGAAGATCATCGACGTAAACGTCAAGGGCGTGTATTACACGACTCGCGCGGTATTGCCGGAGATGATGGAACGCAACACGGGCGACATCATCAATATCTCCTCGACCGCCGGCCAGAGAGGCGCCCCGGCCACAAGCGCCTATTCGGCTTCGAAGGCCGCGGTTATCGGACTAAGCGAATCCTTGATGCTTGAGGTTCGCAAGAAGAACATCCGCGTGGCCACGCTGACGCCGAGCACGATCGCAACGGACATGGCCGTCGAGCTGAAGCTGACGGACGGCAATCCGGAGAAGGTCATGCAGCCGGAGGACCTCGCCGAATTCATGGTCATGCAGCTGAAGCTGCATCCGAGAGTCGTCTTGAAGCAAGCCGGCCTCTGGTCGACGAATCCGTAAGCTATTAGTATGAAAGAAGCTGCCGCGAAAGGTTTTAAAGACCTTCGCGGCAGCTTCTTCTATTTACAGCCCGTTCTGCTCGCTGACGTCGGCGATAATCGGAATAAAGTGTCTCATGACGTTGAGATGCTCCGCCAATACCGCCGATAGGATCCCATAGTCCAGCTCGGGTCCGGCGGGGATCGTCGAACGGTAGCGCAGCTCGCCGTCTTCCGTGTCCATCTCGTAGTTGCCCAGCAGGCTGCCGTAATTCTCGCCCATGAACGCCAGCGCGGTCTCCTCGCGAAGGGGAGCCGGAATCGCGTGCGGGAAGACCGAGTAGAGAACAAGAAGCCTTGCGTCCTCGTCGACCTGAACGACGCAGCCCCATTCGGCTTCTTCCGCATGGAATCGAAGCTTCATCAGTTCTTCGTTGATCGGCTCGGCCTTCAGGCCTTTGCTCGATAAGTAGCTTTCCATCTGCGCGTATAAGGAAACGGAAGACTTCGTGCCGCTCCCTTCCCGTAAACCCGGTCCAACGGCCAGCTTCTCGCGCCAATTCGTGCGCAAGCCGATGCTTATCGTCCCCTCGTTCGTGAGTTCCTCCGGCAGCGCGAGCTCTTGCTTCAGCTCGATCGCCAGCCAGCTCTCAGCCTGTTTAAGCGGGACCGAGAGGGGGAGAGCCGCAGCATCCGCGTTCGGAAGCAAGGCGTTGAAGACGTCCTCCGCGTCCAAGCCTTGGGCAGCGAGCTTCCGAACGATGGCCGGGCGCAGGGAGACAAGCAATCGCACGGGTCGATCGGGCTCGAAGGAAGCCTGATCCAGCCTGGCGCTGGCGAAGAGGTGGAACCATTCCTGTTCCAGAATGGCTTGAGCGGTCGCGCCTCCGACTTCCAGCGTCATCTCGCAGCTTCCTACGGAATCTTGATATTGCAACGCGATATGGATCGCCGTAGCGGGAATCGACGTGCCGTCAAGCGCCAGAAGCTGAACGGGAAGCTTCGTATTCAGAGTAGATCGTTGGTTCGCCATCACGGATCGTTCTCCTTATCGGTTCAAACTTTTAATTCTCGAATCCCAGCAAGCCGCCCTTGAACTCCAGTTCGCCTTTATCGTTCATGCCGAAGCCCAGCTTGCCCAGGCTCTTGGATTTCTCGACGGATACCTTGACCACTTCCGCATCCACCTCGAACGTCTTCGTCTCCGCGGCTTCGAGCGCGATCTCCCAGCCCTTGGAGATGCCGCCTTTGTTCCATTCCTTCTCGAAGTTAAGCGACAGGTCGAGCGTGCTGGAGAGCAGAACCTTGTTCGCTTTCTCGGTAGCGCTCGTGGTCTTCTCTCCGGTGAGCCAGCCGCGCACGGTGTCGTTGATCGTCTCGTCGCCTTGGATTTTCTCGGCTAACCCCTTGCCTAGCGTGTCGAATTGCGGTACGGTGAACAGCACGTCCGAGCCGGTGTCGAGCACGGAACCCGCGCCTCTCAAACCTTTGTTCTCGTTCTTTTTGACCGGCGAGCCGGCTGCCGGTTTGTTTCCTACCTTGCTATGCAGCAAGCCGACGACGTTCTTGACCCCTCCGACGATCGGCGTGACCCACTTGGAGGCAATCTTGGCCCATTCGGCGACGTCTTCTCCGTAGGCGAACGGAATCGAGCCTTTGGCGGCGATCTCCAGCGCTCTCATCTTGCCGTTAACGAAGGCAAGGGAGCCCTCTAGGCCGAACCCGACGCTCGTATTGCCCAGTTTGACCTCGGTTGTCGCGCCGGCTTCGATGACGTGCTTGTTCGCGTTTTTGAGAACGCCGAAAGCCATCTTGTCGGCTTTATTCTTGAGGCCGGCCGCGGTGGAGTCGGTACCGTCTCCGAAGCCGACCGTGGTATTGGAGGCGCCGCCCATCTTGTCGAGGATCGTCTCTTTATCATAATGGTTCAGCCGCTTATAGCCAATCTCGCCGCCCATCTTGGCGACGCCCGCGTTGATGTCTCCCTGCAGCTTGCCCATCAGGCCGACGTCGACGTAATTGCCTTGCTTCATATGCTTCTGTTCGATCATGGCCGCCCACAATTCGGCTTCTTCCGTCTTCGACATGCCGGACTTGCCGCCTTGGCCCCAGAAGTATTCGGCGGCGGTCGTGGAGATATTGCGCATCTGTCTGTACATGCCGTAGGAGAACAGCTTCATAACGGCGACGGAATCCTTCGCTTTGCTCTCCAAGAACAACCCTGCCCGGAAGTTGGCATCCAAGCCGAACGTCTGGAAGCCGGCGCCGAACGTAAACTGGGAGTTCACGGTCAGATCTTTCTCGTCTCGCTCCGCTTCCGCGGCCAAGCCGAACAGAATGTAGGCGGAGCCGCTCTGTTCGACCGGAATCTTGAGCTCGAATTCGAACGCGGCGGAATCGCCGCGATTCGGCACCGCGAGGTCGATAATCTTGCCGACCTTGGCGAAGCCGCCGTCAAGCGTATCCGCTTCGAGGGTTTGATTGACGGCCTTGCCCGCGACGTCTTTCTCGTCGATCTTCGACTCGATCTTCTTCGCGATTTCGTCCCGTTTCGTTTGATCCTTAGGGGCCGCCGCGATGTTCTTGTCTTTGTCCTCTTTTACGCCTTTGGTGATCTTCCGCGCTTCCAGCACGGCGATCGACTGGTTGGCCTTCAGCAGCTCGATTGCTTTTATTTGAGCCCCTTTTTTGGAGGCGGCACTGATCTTCTCGCCATCGCCTTCGTTGACTCTGGCCGCATCGTAGGCGGACGATTGGGCGGCAGCCGTCAATCCGTCCTTGGCCTTGGCGTCGAGCAGGACTTTCTTGGCAATCTCATCCGCTTTCTCCTCGATGCCGGCTTGGATCGAACCCTTCGTGAGCGAGCTCGCCTGGACCCTCGCCATCATCCCGTAGTATTTCTTGCTGACCTCGCTGGACTTCGTTCGATTGTCGTTGGCCACCGCAGTGTCGATCTCCGCGCCTACCTTGTTCACGGCCGCGTCGGACATCTCTTTGACGAACTTCTTGGTCTCGTCCGAGGTTCTGCTGAAGAAGCCGCGATCGTAGCCGAGCTTCATCACCACGGCCTGTTTGATCGGCGCCAGCAGCTTGTTATCGTAAAGGGAATCAATAAACTGGTTATCGACGGTCAATTTGCCATCCAGCCGCTTGCGTTCCGTTAATTCCTTGCCCACCGTATCGATGGCGTCTGCTTCTATGTCGCCGTTAAGGAATGCGGCATTCGTCTTGATCTTGCCCGCCAGATCCTTCTTGATCTGCGTGACGAATCCGGCGAGCAAGCTGTTGGACTCGGTCTGTCCTTCCTTCTCCGCTTGTTCCTTGACTTCGTCTTTCTGTTTGTCCAGCGGCATCTTGAGTTTAGGCTGGGCATTATCGTAGACGGGCTGCGCTTTTTTCTCAAGCTTCTCCTTGTTGTCCTCTTTTATGGTCGCTTTCACCGTATCCAGCGCCGCTTTCTTCAAAGTTCCCTCCAGGAACTTCGCCTTCTGAACCTGCTCCAGGGCATGCTTCTTGGCATCGGATTTCTGGGATTCGGAATACCCCGAACTCGGATCCATGCCCTTGATTTCGTCTTCTACCTTCTTGTTGGCCGCTTTCTTGATCGATTCGCGCAACGCTTGCGCTTCTTTGTTGGTCAGGAGGAATTGCGAGGTTTGCTCGCCGGCTTTGGCGAGCATCGCTTTATAGATATTATCGGCGATTAAAGGGATCTGGGTCTTCCCTTCGGCGGCGAGATCGTCCTTGCGCTGATCTTCGGGACTCTTCCGCGCCGGCGCGAGCGGTGGCTGATTCTGCTGCTTCGACTGCTTGCCGGATGGTCCGCTCGGTTGCGGCTGCGGTTGATTGCTTTGAGGCGGCTTCGAATTCCTCTTGAATATCCTGTCGAACACAGCAGAATCCCCCTATAACCAAATATGGAATCTATTATACATGACGGGGAGAGAGAAACGCTCGAAATTCATAGGAAAAAGTGGAAGAACATCGAAAGTTCCCTTAGTAATGTAGTATTATGGAGTAAGGAGTAACATGATTTGCTAGATAAGGTGGAACCGCGCGTGCTTGCGAAGCTTCAGGCGTTATTCAATCTCCGATACGAGGACCGTCACAAGGTCTGGATCATGGGCTCCGTCTTCTTTCTGGCGGGGTTGTCCGAGATGGTCAACTATACGTCCTTCATGGCGCTGTTCAACAGCCGGGTCGGTACGCAGTACTTGCCTTGGATGTACCTTGCCGAAGCGGTCCTGATGCCGCTTGAAGGCTGGGCGTTCTCGTTCTTGTCGCAGCGACTGTCGAAGCCTCGCTTCATGGTATCGATGTACGCCTTTTTCATATCGATAGGGGTCGTGAACGGAGCCGTCCTGCTTCTATACCGGATGTTGGATCTCTCTTGGCTCGGCTTCTATGTCATCCTGTTCCTCTGCTCGAACTTCGTCATCCGCCAGCAGACGCTGCTCATGTGGAGCACGGCGTTCGATTTGTGCCCTACCCAACAGGCCAAGCGCGTGATGCCCGTGTTCGTGTTGTCCGCCATTCTTGGCGGGATCGCGGCAGGCGTGTTGACCAAGCTGCTTGCGCCGCTGATCGGCCCGGAGTTCCTCTATCTTATTGCCGCCGGCTTCTTGCTGGCAGGACTGCCTAATTTCCTCAAGTCGATCAAGCAATATCTGCTGCCGCTTACCTTCAAGCGGGAAGCCGAAGAAGAGGATCAAGAGGAGAGGCCTTCTACTTCCTACTATTTGAAGCAATCGCTTCGTTCGCCTTTCCTGATGACGGTTATCGGAATCATGACGCTGATGCCGGCCGTTTATTTTCTCATCGAATACCAATACTTCACGTCGGCGCAGGCCGTCTATACCGATGAAGCGGAGCTTGCATCCTTCTACGGTCTCATGGTTATCGTCCTCTTCTGCGCCGCCTTCCTGCTGCAGCTGTTCGCAGCCCGGCTGATCGATTGGCTTGGCGCCAGCAATACGATCTTCGCGATCGCGATCGTCTTCCTAGGCAGCTTCGGCTTCGTCAGCCTCTTTATCGACTCGAGCTGGGCGCTAGCCGCCGTCTCGACCGGCTATTGCCTCTCTTATTTGCTTCTCTATTATTTCGCGGAACCGAGCTATCAGTTTTTCTTCAAAATGCTGCCGCTCAAGCATCGGGACGGCTTCCGGTATATCGCGCAGGGCGTTGCGGCGTCGGCGGGGGTTCTGCTCGGCTCGGGAGCTTCCATGCTGCATACGGCCCTGGGGGTGTCGCTTACCTGGCAGGCGATCATCGGAACGATCATGGCTGCCGTCCTGTTCCTGCTGGCCTGGGTGGACCGCCATCTCTATATCAAAGAGCTGGTCCGTTACATCCAGATCGGCACGACGTCCGTCAAGGACTTCATGAGCGAGTTCCTCGAGTCGATGAAGAACGACCGGGTTAAGAAGACTCTCCTCGATCAGTTGAGACACCCGAACGAGACGGTACAGCAGCTGACGATCGAGCTGTTCGCCAGCAACCCGGACGCCGCTGCCGCCGATGAGCTGCTGCAATACGCGGAGCGGCGCGGAGGGCGGTCGAGGCCGGAGGCGTTGTCCGCCATTCCGGCAAGCAGTTGGAATTCGTTCAAGGGGGAGCGCCTGGAGGCGCTCATCCGCGATCCGGACGAAGAGGTGCGAGCGATCGTATATCGCAGACTGTTCGCATCGAGCGGATGGGTGAGCGAACGGGAACGGTGGATCCGCAAAGCCCGATACGACGAGAGCCGTCTGGTTCAAGCGGAAGCGCTTCGGGTGATTCCTCCTTCGGAGTCGCTTGCCCGAGAGCTCCGGGCTTGGCTAGGCGAGAGAAACGCTTCGTCCGTGCTGGCATGCGACATTATCGGGGAGCGCCAGCTTAAGGAGTTCTACTTCGATGTCATGATGTGCCTGCTGGAGCCGATTCCGTTCGTGAGGAACGCCGCCGTGAAGACTCTCGGCCGCATCGGGGACGAAGAGACGGCGACCAACCTTGGGGAGCTGTTGATCGGTGCGGATCTGGAGCTTCGCGCGGCGATCGAGCAATCCTTTATCCATATCGGAACGGCGGGCATGCCCGTCTATCATCGCTTCTTGTCCTCTCCTAACGATGAGGTGTGGAGGGCGGCGGTATCCGTTATCAACGAGTTCGGCACGGACAAAGACATTCACGAGACGATCGTGCCTTCCTGCATCCAGAAGCTTCGCGAGCTTCGCGCCAACCGGGCGTACGTGGAACGAATCCGGGAGGCGGGGCAAGAGGAGTGGACGGAGCTCGCGCGGTTGCGAAGCAAGGAGCTGACGCAACTTCTGCTCGATACGATCTGGACGGTCATGCTTCGCTTCGGGGATGAACGTTCGATTCCGCAATTGCGGCGCGCTCTCGAAGGAGACGACGAAGAGACTCGCGACAACGGGCTGGAGATTCTGTCGGAGGGCCTTGGCAACGCGAAGCTGTCAGCCGCTTTGTTGGCCTTCTACCAGAAGCAAGGCCAGCCGGAATCCGGCAAGAAGCCGAATCGAACGGCGGCACAGCCTTCGGCCGAGCAAGAGAATTTGATGGAGGCAGTGACCGATCCATGGCTGCAGGCTATCGCCATTAAAGCCGGAGCAGCGGAAGGGGCGACCGCATTGAGCAATTGGGAATTTCTTAGCGCACTCGACAAAATCGTGTTCCTGAAGCAAGTGCCGCTTTTCCAAGACATCTCGATCGAGGAATTGGGACGCATCGCCAGCATTGCGCATGAGCGCGTCTACTCGGAAGGAGATTTCCTGATGAAGCAGGGCGAGCGGGCGTCCTCCATGTTCGTCGTCGTGGACGGGCACGTGGAGATAGGCGGAGAGAACGAAGGCGGAACCGTCGGCACGATCGGCATTATCGGGACGAAGCAATCGATCGGGGAAGGAGGGCTGTTCGACGAACGCCCGTCCAACGTATCCGCGCAGGTGATCTTCGATCAGGTTCGGGTTCTGGAGATCGAAGGCAAAGAGGCGGCGAGGCTCGTGCGGCTGTATCCGGACGTCGGAGTCGGCTTGCTTCGTTCGATCGGCAATCGCCTTCGCATGATGGAAGATATGGTGCTGAAGCTCGGTTAAAGCGGGAGGGAATCGGCCATGCGGGAGATAAACGTTCGACTGTCCCCTTCGCTGCAGGAATGGGCAACGCTTAGCGAGGAGATCGATTCGTTCTGCGGGCATCATCGGCTAGCGGATGGATTGAGGATGGATCTGCAGCTTGCGTGCGAGGAATGGTTTATCAACATCGTCGTGCACGGCTACGAGGAAGGCGGAATCCAGCCGGGGCATGCGCCGCCGATTCAGGCGGAATTGCGCATCGAAGGCCCGAATGTCGTCGCGACGTTCCGGGATGGAGCGAGGGCCTTTAATCCCCTGGAACAGGAGGAGCCGGATGTTGGGCTAACCGCGGAGGAGCGATCGATCGGCGGGCTCGGAATCTATCTGATCAAGAGCAAGATGGATTCGTGTTCCTATCTGCGGACGGAAGCCGGGAATGAGTTCACGATGAGAAAAAAAGCGCAGAGGCGTACGGAGTAGGGAGCGAGGAACCATGGAAATTACGATCGAAGGGCAAGGGGACGTCCGTACGGTAAGAATCGGCGGCAGGCTTGACGGAACGACGATGCGGCAGCTCGAGGAACAATTCCTGCAGCTTGCGGACGGAGGCTTCAATAGATTTGTCTTCGATCTGAGCCAGTTGGATTACATCAGCAGCGCGGGGCTTAGGGTCATGCTGCTGGCCGTGAAGAAAACGAAAGCGGCGGGGGGCAAGCTGGCCCTGTTCGGACTGAACGACAACGTCAACGAGATTTTTCGCATATCGGGCTTTACGACCATCTTCTCCTTGTTCCGGTCGGAAGAAGAAGCGCTGGCATTCGTATCCTAATCGAGAGCGGAGGGGCATGGAGTGGCGGCATCCGTAATTGCCTTCTGGATTCTGGCGGCAGTTCTTCTGGCGGTTCTCGGAATTCTCGGAATCATCCGCAGGGAGCAGCTCCGCACGACCAAGCTTTTCAATATCGGCCTTAGGCTCAACTCCACGATCAAGAGAAAGGATCTGTTGGAGATTATCATGGAGACCGCCTCCCGGGAGATGCAGGCGGAAGGCTCATCTATCATTCTCGTCGACGAGAAGACCGGCGAGCTCTACTTCGAGGTAGCGACCGGCGACAAGACGGAAAAGGTGAAGGAGGTCCGCCTGCAGGCGGGAGAAGGGATCGCCGGATGGGTGGCCAGTACGGGGCAGCCCGTTCTTATCGCCGACGCGGCCAAGGACTCCCGTTGGTCCAACAAGGTGGCCGTGAAGACCAAGATTCAGACGCGCAGCATGCTGTGCGTCCCGGTCGTATCCGGCGGCAAAATGCTGGGCGTGCTGCAGGTCATCAACAAGCGAGGCGGGAGATCCTTCCATAAACAAGACCAACGGCTGCTCGAGATGATCGCTTCTCCGACCGCCATCGCGCTGGAGAACATGCTTCTCTATGAAGCGCTTGCCGAGTCGATGGAGAACCTGCGGCTGACGACGGCTGCCAAGGAGAGAATGGAGAGCGAGCTGAAGATCGCCAAGGACATCCAGATGAATTTCCTCCCGGGAGAGGCCATTCGATCGGGACGGGTCGATCTGCACGCGAGCTTGATCCCCGCAAGGGAAGTAGGCGGCGACTTCTATCATTTCATGGAACTCGGGGACGGCAAGCTGCTCGTCTGCCTGGGGGACGTGTCGGACAAAGGGATGCCTGCGGCTCTCTTCATGTCCGGCTTGATGATCTGGATTAAAGCCAAAGCCAAAGCAAGCCTGACGCCGGCCGAGATCCTCATGGGGATCAACCGCGAGGTCAGCACGGAGGATTCGACGATGTTCGCGACGATCTTCCTTGCGATCGTAGACACGCAATCGGGAACGGTCAGATATTGCGACGGAGGGCATTGCACGCCTCTTATTCTGACCGAAGACGGAGTTCGGGAGCTTGCAACCGAGAAGCACCTTCCGATCGGAATCTTCGAAGACGCGGAATACGAGGATCGCGAGACGACTCTAGCGCCGGGCGAGACTCTCGTGCTGTATACGGATGGGATCACCGAAGCGGAGAACAAGCAAGGCGAATGGTATGGCATGGGAAGATTGCGGGAGGAACTGGCTGATTGCGGCGGTAAGACTCCGCTCGAAGTAACCGAGTCGCTGCTCGGCGCCGTGAGCCGATTCGCCAATGGATACGCGCAATCCGACGATATTGCCGTCATGGCGGTGAAACATGTCGACTAAACCGAAAATATCCCGAATTTTAGTTGATCTTTAGGCAAGAACGTGTGATTATTAGGGTGCAAACCAAAACCATTTTTATACATAATCAGACCGCAGGATCCGCCCGAGTTCAAGGAGTGACAGGATGACAGATTCATTGGATGCGCATGCGGACTCTGCAGAACGTCTTTCCGATGAGCTCATGCGTTTGGATATCCGTCTGGAGACACCGCTGAACGCGCTCAGAATGAGGTTTGGACTAAGCGAACTTGAGGTCCGGTGTCTGCTGGCGGCGATCGGTCCGCACATCAGCCGCGAGTACGACAAGCTGTATTCTTATTTGCAAGATGACTACACAAGTCCGTATCTATCGATAGACTTGTTGCTCCAGATAGGCGGAGAGGACGAATTCGAGCGAAGAGAGATTCTCGAGCGGATGACGGCCGATTCCCCCTTTGTCCGGGATTTCTGGTTGGCGAGGTTCCCGTTGGGCTCCGCTTCAACCCCTTCTCTTCCTTCCCGCGAGTTTCGTCTGCAGGACCGGATGGTGCACTTCTTCCTGGGACTCGAGTGGCGAGAGCATGGCCCGCTGAAGCGCGCGCGATGGTATCCGGATCCCGGCGAAGGGCTTGGTCCTTCCTTGCTCAACGAGGATCTGGAGCGGCGCGCGATCGAATTTGCCCGGCAGAGAAGAGGCCAAGCCTCCTCTACGGTCATGTTCGTTTACGGACCGTCCGGAAGCGGGAAGACGCACCTGGCCAGAAGAACGGCCGAAGCCCTCGGATCGGCTCTTCTGGAATGGGACTTGCGCAACGCTCCCGAAGAGGAATCCCCCTTTATTGAAGCGGTTGATCGATTGCTGTTCGAAGCCAAGCTTCAGGACGCGATCCCGGCATTCGATCATTTGCATACATTGCAACGCCCCCAAACCGAATCAACAGGCCGAGACCGAAGATTGGAATGGTTGTTGGAACGTCTTGACGCTTGCGGTCAGCTTATCTTTCTAACTAGCGAGGAGGAAATAAAACTCGGAATTCCGCCAGGCTCTATGGTCGACATCCCTATTCCGCTCGAGACACCCGACCTTGGAGAACGTGTGAAGTTGTGGCAGACGATGGCGACCGGCCCGCTGAGCTTGACGCAAGAGGAAGCGGGGGCGCTGGCCGCCAAGTTCCAGTTCACGCCGGGCAAGATCAAGGCAACCGTCGAAGAGGTGCTCAAGTCGGCTGACTGGAGACGGCTATCCGAAGCGCGCAATGACGACTCGGATAATTCATCGAAGCTTCTTCATAAGGCGGCCTATCGGCTGATCAGCCACCACTTGAAGGAGAAGGCCGTGAAGATGGAGCCTCGATTCGGCTGGGAGGATCTCATCCTGCCTCCCGAGACGACGCAGCTGCTCCGACAGGCGTGCGACCGGGTGAAGCTTCGCCATAAAGTGCTTCATGAATGGGGATTCGAAGGCAAGCTGCCGTACGGCAAGGGCATCAGCATGCTGTTTACCGGTCCGCCGGGAACGGGCAAGACGATGTCTGCGATGGTCATGGCCAAGGAGATGGACGCGGAGCTGTATCGCGTAGACTTGTCCAGAGTCGTCAGCAAGTACATCGGCGAGACGGAGAAGAACCTGAGCGAGATCTTCGACCAAGCGAAGCTCAGCGGTGCCATCCTATTCTTCGACGAGGCGGACGCCCTGTTCGGAAAGCGCTCGGAAGTGAAGGATTCGCACGACAAGCACGCCAACATGGAGACCTCTTACCTGCTTCAGAAGATGGAGGAGTACGACGGCCTGACGATTCTGGCGACGAACTTCGCCCAGAATCTGGATGACGCTTTCACAAGGCGAATTCCCTTCATCGTCAAGTACCCTTTCCCCGACGCCGTCCAGAGAGAACAGCTGTGGCGGGCGACTTTTCCCAAGAAGCTGCCGGTTGAATTTATCGATTACGCCTTTCTCTCTCAGGCTTTCGAGCTGGCGGGAGGCCCGATCAAGAACATCGTCGTGACGGCGGCGTTCCTCGCGGCCAAAGAAGGAGTTCCGGTCTCGATGAAGCAAGTGATCGAAGGAGTCGTCCAAGAGTACAAAAAGACGGGGAAAGTACTGCTCAAGGACCGATTGGGCGCTTACGCCGACTTCTGGAAGGGGTGAAGACGACGGCTGATTACACGGTGATCTCAGACGTAGGACTATCCCTGGTCAAGGTGCTTCGAGAGGCTCTGGTTCCAGAGCTTATCGCGCACCCGGACGGAGTGGGACTTGCCCACCCGCACGACAAAGGCGATATGAACCTAAGTCTGTATCTATATCAAATCATGGAAAACCCTGATTTTCGCAGCAGCGACCTCATCGATCAAGGAGGGGCGCTCCGATATCCGCCGATTGCGCTGGATTTGTCCTATTTGATAACCGCGCACTCCGCTTCCGATGTTCTGACCCGAGCCATTGACGAGCATCGGATTATCGGGAAGACATTACAGACGCTTCATGATCACAACACCTTAAGAGGAACGGATTTGGTAGGATCCCTGGCAGGCACGGACGGGGCCTTTCGCATCGTGAAGGAGGAGATTCCCCTGGATACGGCGATCAGCCTTTTTCCCGATGTGCCGTACAAGCTCTCTCTGAATTATAGGGTTGGGCCCATCTATGTGGATTCAAACCGCCTGAAGCCTGCCGTTCGCGTTCGCGAACGCCAAGTCAAACTGAATCAGAAGCAATGAGAATGTCGCAGCGATCGATCGCAACAGGCGAGACGGTCTTGCATATTTCAAAACCCGAAAGGAGGATCCGATGTCGGCAGATCGGCATGATGCATGCCGCTGCTAGGACATCGGGCAATCAAAATGGCGGAATATCTCTCACCAGGTGTTTACGTGGAGGAGTTCGACAGCGCGGGACAGCCTCTCTCCGGCGTAAGCACGAGCACGGCGGGCTTCATCGGACTCGCGGAACGCGGTCCAATCGAAGGCTTGCCGGTGCTGGTTACCAGCACGAACGACTTCAAGAGAAACTACGGCGGGTACCTTTCGGATAACCAATTCGGCTCCTATCGGTACTTGGCCTACGCGGTTGATCAATTCTTCGTTAACGGCGGCTCGCGCGCTTACATCATGCGCGTCGCGCCTTCCGATGCGGCCGTAGCGGCAAGCAATGACGCACTCTTCTCGGTAAACGCGAAGAATCCTGGAGCATGGGGCAACTCGGTCGAGATCCACATCGAGCCTTCGAGCAAGGCCAAGACGCAAATCTACGAGGACCTCGGCGGCGCCAAGTACCGGGTCAAGAACGCTTCCGGCTTCCATGAAGGCGATACCGTTGCTTTCGTCGACGGGGACAGCCGAATCGGCAGCACCGTCGTTCAGATCAAGGACAACGTGATCGAGCTGTCCGAAGCGCTTGGCGGAGACGTCGTCGATAACGGACTGCTTCCCGTCAAGGTGCTGACGACTTCCGAGTTCACGGTGCACGTCGTGTACGGCGATGAAGCAGAGACCTACGAGAACTGCTCGTTCAACGCCAATGCGGCCAATTACGTGGACAAGGCTTCTTCCCGTTCTTCGCTCGTGACGATTCAAGCCGGCAAGGACGCCTCCGTCGCCGCTCTGTTCGGAGAAGGCGGCAAGTATACGATCTCGCTCTCCGGCGGTTCCGACGGCACGCAAGGCGGAATCAGCGCGTCCGATTATGTAGGGGAAGACAAAGGACCGGGCAAGCGTACGGGCATCCAAGCCTTCGTCGATAACGATCAAGTGAGCATCATGTCCGTTCCGGGCGTAACCGATCCGGTCGTTCAGTTGTCGCTGGTCGCTCATTGCGAGAACCTGGGCAGCCGCTTCGCCATCTTGGACATCCCGAGAGAGAAGACCAAGGTGCAGGACGTGCTCGCGCACCGCGACTTCTTCGATTCCAGCTACGCGGCGATGTACAACCCTTGGCTGCAAGTGTTCGATCCGCTCGAGAAGCGCAATATTTTCGTTCCTCCGTCCGGCTCGGTTGCGGGCGTCTATGCTCGCAGCGACAGCACGCGCGGCGTGGAGAAGGCTCCGGCGAACGAAGTGGTGCGCGGGGTAACCGGACTCGACGTTCAGTACAACAAGGGCGAACAGGACATCCTTAACCCGAAGGGCGTCAACCTGATCCGCAGCTTCTCCGGCCAAGGCATCCGGATCTGGGGAGCAAGAACGACCTCTTCCAATACGCTGTGGAAGTACATCAACATCCGCCGCTTGTTTATTTTCGTAGAAGAATCGATCAAGGCCGGAACCAACTGGGTTGTCTTCGAGCCGAACGACGAGCGCCTGTGGGCCCGCGTGCATCGCACGATCGACGCCTTCCTGACTCGCGTATGGCGGGGCGGCGCCCTGATGGGCTCTTCTCCTTCGGAGGCGTTCTTCATCGATATCAGCACCAACACGATGACGCAAGACGATATCGATAACGGCCGACTGATCTGCGTGATCGGCATTGCGCCGGTCAAGCCTGCCGAATTCGTCATCTTCCGCATTACCCAGAAGACGAACGAGCAATAAGGCACTGTCCGCATTTCTCTTAATCTATCAAAGACCGGAAAGGAAGAATAAAAGATGGCAGGCGAACGCAACGATCCCTATCGCAAGTTTCGATTTCGTGTAGAGGTAGAAGGCATTGAGCAGGCCGGCTTCAGCGAAGTGTCCGGCTTCGACGCATCCCTGGATGTCATCGAGTATCGGGAAGGAACGGACGTCATTACTCCGCGCAAGCTGCCCGGCCTCGCGAAGTACGGCAATATCAGCTTGAAGTGGGGCGCGACGGAATCCATGGACCTGTTCGAATGGATCCAGGAATGCATCGTCGAAGGCACGGTGGAACGCAAGACGGTTACCATTATCGCCATTGACGAAGAAGGCGAAGACGTGGCAACCTGGCAGGTCATCGAAGCTTGGCCGACCAAATACACGGCGCCCGACTTCAGCGCGACGGCATCCGAAGTGGCGATCGAGCTGCTTGAGCTGGCGCACGAAGGTATGCTGAGAACACAATAATAGGAACCTTGGGCTGAGGAACAACAGTTTTTTTGTTGTTCCTTAGTCGTTCTTCTTAATCGGAATAGCACAGACGATTAGCACAGCCATGGAGGAGGAGCATTATGTCTTTCAAGACGGAGTACGAGTTCGAACTGCCCAGAGGTTACGTAGACGAGAACGGCAATCTGCACCGCAGGGGAACGATGCGCCTAGCGACGGCGGCCGACGAGATTCTGCCGATGAGGGACCAGAGGGTTCAGCAGAATCCGGGATACCTGACGATTATTCTGCTTGCCCGGGTCGTTACGAAGCTTGGCGATCTTCGCGCGGTCGACACGAAGACGATCGAGAGGCTGTTCACGGCGGATCTGGCGTATCTTCAGAACCTGTACCGCGAGATCAACGAGACCGAGAAGCTCAGCGTGAAGGCGATCTGCCCGAAGTGCGAACACGAGCACGAGGTGGATATTTCTTTTTTGTCCGAGGTGGAAGGGGCTTAAGCGTGTATCCTGAGGAACGGCTCTATGAGGAGGCGGGATTCATCGCTTACTACTTCCATTGGACGCACGACGAGATCATGAACATGGAGCATAAGGAACGGCGCAAGTGGTGCGAGGAGATCTCGAGGATCAACCGCAAGATGAACGACGACCCGGATAAGAAAAACAATCCTTTCGATGTGTTTAAGAAGAGGTGATTGGCCTTGGCTCAGAAACAGGAATCCTCAAGAGCCTACGTCGTTGGCGGCTATCGCTTTATGGTAGAACTGCAAGGGATGCATGTCGCCGGCTTCTCGGAGGTCACGGGACTGGAGTCGGAGATCGTGCTGGAGGAATTCGCGGAGGGCGGACAGAACCAATTCGTGCACCGGCTGCCCGGGCGGGTGAGGTTCCAGCCGCTGGTGCTCAAACGAGGCATGACGCTGACGAACGAGCTGTGGTATTGGTACGCCAACGTCATGAGAGGCTCGATCGAACGCAAGAGCGGGTCGATTATCCTCTACGACGAGTACGATGAAGAGTTTCGCCGCTGGAATTTCTACGACGCCTACCCGACGAAGTGGATCGGTCCGACGCTGAATGCGGCGAGCAGCGAAGTGGCGTTCGAATCGATCGAGCTCGTCCATAACGGATTCAAAGCCAGATAGCTTGCAGCTTGGAAAGGAGGGATAGCTTGTGCGATCCATTCGGCTGACCGATGCGCAGTTCGCGAACAACTTAATAGGGAAGTACGGATGGTCCGTCGGCCAATCCTCTAATCGGCGCGGCTTAATGGTGTATCGAACGGAGCCTAAGCTTCGGGCCTCCGCTTCCGCTCCCCTTCATCTGGACGTTCATATTCGTCAGATTCGCTCCATGCTGCAGATGGTCAACTTGAACGTTCAGCATACGATCGAGAAGCACGTGCATGCGGAGAGCCGCATCGCGGAGCGCCAACTTGTACGGGAGATCAGGGAGATCGCTTCGGCAAGCAAAGAGTTTCTCGTTCAGCGAGGAACGGACCGGACAACCGATCGGCATGCGGAACAACTGGCGGATCGGCTGGCGGAACGGCTGATCGACAAGCAAGCGGAGCAAGTCCAAAGCGAGATTGAGCAACGAGTCGAACGGCAAGTTGAGCGGCATGTTGAGCAGCTTCACATGGAACGGCACATTCAGCGGCAAGTTGAGCGGAGCGTGGAGCAACAGGTCGAGCATCAGGTTGAAAGGCATACAGAGAAACAAACGCAGAAGCAAGTCGAACGACGGATAGAACGGCATACGGAAAAGTACGTGCAGAAGCAAGTGGAGCATCAGGAACAGCATACGGAAAAACAAGTACAGAAGATAGTTGAACGGCAAGTCGAGCAAAGAATCGAACAACTGCTGGAACAGCAGGCAGCGCAGCCTTCGGGACAACGACCAGAGGCACGGCCGACCGTGCAAGAGGTTAGCCGCCCAGAAGCGGCCCCTTCGCTTCTCCCCGCGCAAATTCGCGGAAGAGCTGTCGGGCATTGGCTTCCGGCCGTTCGCGATCGCAACCTGCATTCCGATTACATCGAAGCTTTCGCCCCATCCTCGTTGACGAGGTCGTTCGTCGTTCACCGCGAGCTGGCGATTACGCTTCAAGAGGTCAACCACTGGATTCGAAATCAAGCATGGCGGAGCCGGCCCGCGACACCGCGGCTGGGTCCCCCTGAATATAAAGCTTTGCCAGCACTCCTTTTCTCCCATCGCAAGCTGCCATACCTGCAGGAGACTTTGGTTCGCAGAGGGACGGCAGTCGAACAGGTTCGGCAGCGGCTTGCCGCCATTACGGAACCGGAGAAGCGCCGCGGCGATCATCCTCCCGTCGTATCCGCTTCGTCCGCGCGGCGCCAGCCGGAGAGAAACCCTCAGAAGATTGCCATGGAAGCGATGCCTTCCCATCAATCCGGCAGCAGGGCCAGCCAGATCCCAAGGCACCCGGTTCATGCCATGATCCAACAGTTGCTGCCCGCGACGGCGCAATCCGCGATCTTGACGAGTCCGAGCCTGTGGATCCACGAATCGTTCGAACGCGCTATCCAACGGAGCAACAGGTTAGTACAGCACTTGAGCCGTTCCGGTAACCAACAGGCGACGGAGACGACTCTTCGCGATCCGCTCGGCAATCCGATCCTCGTAAGAGGAAGAAGAGAGACGTTACCCGCTCCGGGTCAGATCCATCGGGAGAACCCGGCGATCTCCATTCCGAGTCTTCCGAGTCAGGCTGTCGCAAGGGAGAGCACCTCGGCAGAAGCGACCGTAAGGCGCGAATCGTCTTCCGTCGCAGCAAGAGACTCTGATCCTGCAAGAATCCCTGACCGTGCAAGGGTCAATGATTCGGCAAGAACAAACGACGTTGCTGGAATCTCCGAACCTGCAAGAACCGCCGACATCAGAAATTCCGCAGGAATGCGAAGCCCGGACGGGTTTGCCCGTCAAGCGGACTTGCAAGAGGCGGAAGCGGCACAAGCACAGATTGCCGTTCGGATTCTAATTCGCAAGGATGTCCATTTGACCGATCGTTTGCTGAAGCATCTGGAGGTTCGACAGAGACTTGAACGTAATCCGCATCCGACGCAAAGCCTTCCGATTCAGAGGCAGTCGGCGATACGGCAATTTCCCTTGCTTCGCGCCAAACGGTCGACCGCGGAGGGAAGCAGCGCCGCTGCCCGAACGGATAGGATAGACCGAACCCGAGAGAACGCCGATACGCCGAATCCATTGGCGACAGCTGCTATCCTATCGTCTATTCGGCCTATGGCGCAGCCAAGCCAGACGGAAGCTCGGAGCCAGGTGCCGGTCGCAAGAACTGGCCTTGTTGCGCCTATGCTCACGCCTCAGACTGCGGTTCCGAGCCCATCTGCAGCCAGCCTGACTTCCATCGCCAACCAGCCTTCCCCGGCTACGGCAAGGGAGCAACGGCAAGTTCAGAGGGCAAGGGTGTCCGAGCGGGCGGAAGAGCGGGAAGCGTCGATCGCTCCGGCTCTGGCTAATCCGGCGGTACCGTCGGGGGGTTCCAGGACTCGTAGGGTCGTTCTTGCTCCCGCGGCTCAGGACCATCCGACGGGAGGCGGAAACGCGTTGCCTCGATTCGCGAGGCGCCAAACGATCAACAATCAAACGATGCGGAACCAGACCAATCAACAGACGATCGCGAGCCGGAAGAGCAGTCTGGCCAAGACCCGCGTTGCCCAGCAACAGCATCTAACGCCGCGCATCGAGGCAGAGAGCCAAACTGCGAACCCTAACCCGATAACGCCTGAGCTCGGAGCACAAGCCGTCTCGAGAATGGCGAGGCTGGAGACGAGAACCGGCACGAATCGGATGGCGCAAAATCGGATGACCCAGAACCGGGTCGTGACGCCTCGGCTCCCTAACGTTGCTCGAAGCGGCGCCGCGATGACGAATCTTCCCGCGAGGCTTCAAACGAGTCTCCTCGCGCCGGCTATCGAGCATGCGAGCAGGCCGCTTGCGGAACGAACGAGCGAGGAGCTCGTTCCGGGTGCTGCCAACCGGGGGCAAACCGGCAATCCGGCGTTGATCGTGCCGTCTGCACCGGCGGCTCGGCCAACTTCCGGAGTACCCGCCGCGGCAACCCGCACGGCGGGCAATCAACCGCTCGTTCGATTGGACGTGCCGGTTCGGGAGTCGGTCCAGCAGACCGACCATGAGCCGGTACTCCGTTCCCTGGAGGTCGCCGTCAAGACGATCGAGCAAGACCTGAATCAAGTCAAAGAAGAGTGGGCGAAGCCGAAGATCGACGCGAACCGGCTCGCCGACCAGATGTATAAAGAGATTAGCAAGCGAATGCGGCAGGAGCGGCAGCGACGCGGCATTTAACTCGGAGGTGATGCGGGTTGGCACTCAAGAAAGCCATGATCCTCGTTCACCGCGGTCCGGTAACCGACCGCGTGGACGTCTTGTTTAACCCCAGCGAATATTCGCTGGATTCCTCGAATCAGTACTCGTGGAAGACGATTCCCGGCTTGTCCCAGCCGATTCCGCACTTTGTCAGCGGAGAGGCGACGACGCTGACGATGGATCTGTTCTTCGATTCCTACGAAGCGAAGACCGACGTGCGCAAGCACACGATGAAGATCGTCGGCCTGCTCGACGTGGACAAGGACCTGCACGCTCCGCCGTTATGCAAGTTCGTGTGGGGCTCCCTCCAATTTAAGGGCGTCGTCGAGAAAGTCGCTCAGAAATACACGATGTTTCTCGATTCGGGCCTGCCGGTTCGGGCTACGCTGACCGTCACCTTCCGCGAGGTTCAGAGCGTGAAGGAGCAATACAAGCATATCCCCCGCCAATCCGCGGACCGCACGAAGCAGAGGACGATCAAGCAAGGCGACCAGCTGTGGCAGATCGCGGCGGAGGAATACGAGGATCCGGGACTATGGCGAGAGATCGCGCGCGCCAACGGGATCGTCAATCCCAAGAAGCTGGAACCCGGCTCGGTCATCAAGATTCCGCGGCTGTACGGATAAAGCGAGGATAAGCGGCGATGTCCAACATCAAATTAGGAACCGAACAATTTAAGTTCGAAGCGCTGGAGAAGAAGTACCGGGACTTCATCGCGCCGGCCTTCAAGATACAGGTGGACGGCCTCGACTTGGGCCGGGAAGGGATGGCGATCACGGACATATCCGTCGAGACGACGACCTCGGATAAGTCGGATGTCGTCCAGTTTACGATCAATAACGCCTACGATCTCGTGAAACGAGACTTCGAATGGATCAACAAGAACGTTAAGCTGGGCAGTACGCTGGAGATCCAGTTAGGCTATACCGACCAACTGACGCCGGTCTTCTTCGGCTACATAACGGCGATCAACGTCAAGTTCCCGAGAGAAGGCACGCCTCAGCTTCAGATTACGGGCATGGACCTCTCCTTCAAGATGATGCGGGGGCGCGGAGTAAGGAACTACGTCGAGATGAAAATCTCGGATATCGTCAAGCAAGTCGGGAAGGAATACGGAGCCGTCAGCTTCGTGGTCGACGAAACGAAGGTGAAGTATCCGAGCTTCCACAAGAGGCCGGACAACGATTACCAGTTCCTCCAAGAGCTCGCGCGCATGCTGGGTTACGACTTCTTCATCGTCGGCAAGACGCTATATTTTCGCGAGAAGAACAAGAACAAGACGCCGCTCATGACGCTCTCGTGGGGGAAAACGCTAATCTCGTTCAACGTCGAGATGAACCTCTCCGAGCAGGTGTCCCAGGTTAACGTCCGGAGCTGGGATGCGAAGACCGGAGAGGTGAACACCGCGAAGTCGGGCACGATCAGCAAGCTCGGCTCGAATACGATAACGGGACCGGACGTCCTGAGCACGATGGGCAGCACGTTCGAGGAGAACCTTTACGTGAATGCGGTGGACAAGCAGGATGCGCAGATCAAAGCGGATGCCGCCATGACGGAAAGAGCGATGAAGCTGGTGACCGGCGACGGGGAATGCATCGGGCTACCGGAGATTCGCGCGGGCCGTTACATCTCCTTGGACGGACTGGGAAGCCGGCTTAATCAGCCCTATTACATCGTCAGCGCTACCCATACGATTAACGAAGACGGGTTTATCACTCAATTCCAGGTTGAAGGAAATGCGGTGTGAGGATGAATGAGATGATGTTCGATTCCTTAAACAAAATGAACGATGCGATGCTCGGCCTCGTGAACGGAGTTTATATCGGGATCGTGGCGGAAAACAAGGATCCGGAGAATCTCGGGCGGGTCAAGCTGACCCTTCCGGTGTTCGACGAGAAAACGACGACGGGCTGGGCGCGGGTGGCGACGCTGATGGGCGGCAAGGATCGCGGTTCCTTGTTCATCCCCGAGGTAGGAGACGAAGTGGTGGTCGCATTCCAACTCGGCGATCTCCGGCATCCGATCGTTATCGGCAGCCTGTGGAATAGCAAGAGCAAGCCGCCCGCCGGCAAGGACGAAAAGAACAATATCCGCAAGATCCACACCCGCGGCGGACACGAGCTCGTCTTCGACGACACGGACGGGGACGGCAAGATCACGGTGAAGACAAAGAAGGGCCATTCGCTCGAAATGCTGGAGAAGTCGGATACCGTCACGATCAAGGAAGCGAACGGCCAGAACGCGATTACGATCAAGGGCGGCTCAAGCAATGAAATCACGGTCAAAAGCGGCGAGACGAAGATCACCCTGAACAACAAAGGGGACATCGAGATCAGCAGCCCCAAGAGCATGACCCTGAAGTCGACGCAAGTCTCGATAGAGGCTAGCGCGACGATGGACATCAAGGCGGGAGCCGCGCTGAACATCAAGACGGACGGCATGCTGACGCTCAAAGGCTCGATGGTCAAAATCAACTGATCCGGTTCGGTCGGGAGGGTAATATGTCGAAGGAATTTTTGGGACGAGGATGGAAGTTTCCGATCGAGGTCGACGAGTCGACGGGCCGGATCAAGCAAAGCGAGCATGAGGACGACATTGCCGAGGCCATTCGAATCATTATCTGGACGGGCAAAGGCGAACGCCTGATGCGGCCCGACTTCGGATGCGGAATCGACCGGTACCTGTTCGAGAGCAACGACGATACGACGCTGCGATTGATCGAAGCCGAAGTGGAAGAAGCGATTCGCATGTGGGAGCCGCGGGTGCACGAGATCGAAGTGCAGGCGGAGAGAGACGCGAACGACGAAGAGAAGCTGTTGATACACGTGAAGTACGAAGTCCGAAGCACGAACAATTTGTTCAATCAGGTATATCCTTTCTATCTTTACGAGGGATCAAACTAAACCATCGGAGAGAGTCGTATGACCAAGTTAAGCTCGGGCAGAGGGCCGCTTACGAACCCTCCGACGATTGATGAACGAAATATCGAGCAGCTGATCGAGCAAATCGGGCGATTGGCGCCTCATTATACGCCAGAGTGGAGATTCCGCACGGACGATCCCGATTCGGGGACGGCGCTCTCCCTCTTGTTCGCGCATTTGCTCTCGGGCAATATCGAGCGGCTGAACCAAGTTCCGGCGAAGAGCTTTCTGGCTTTCCTCAACCGATTCCATGTGGAATTGGCCCAGGCGAAGCCGGCGCTTGCGCAGATTACTTTCCAACTGACGGAAGGAACTCCGGAGCCGGTGTTTATCGACAGCGGCGTTCAGCTTGCGGCTTCCATGCCCGGCGAAACGCGGCCGATCCTATTCGAGACGGCGAGCGCGACGCTGCTAACGCCTGCGCGGTTGACGGACGTACTGACGATCAGTCCGCGTCTCGACAGGATCGTCCAGCTCGTCCAGGACGGATCCATGGAGCGGCTTGCGGGGGGAGGGCGAGGTACGGCACTGTATGGGCCGGAAGGAGACAACCTTCAAGAGCATGCCATGTACATGAAGCACGATTATCTTTTTCTGCTTCGTCACCCCGCATATCTGGAGTTCACGGTTCACCATGGCAAGAACGAGCATGCCATCGAGGAGTCCGTTCAGCTGCTGACCGATTCGAAAATGGTGAAATGGGAGTATTACAGCGCCGGGCGTTGGTTCGAGTTCAATCGGGCGCATGGGGCAGGCTCGACGATTCGCTTACTCAAGCTGACTCCTCAACCGATCGATCCCTATGACTATAACGGAGACATCGGACACTGGATTCGCTGCCGTGCGGCTTCGATGGAAGAACGGACCGGCACCATCGCGCTTAGCAAGGTTCAGTTGGATCGACTTCTCGTGAAGAGCGAGTATGCATCGCCGCGAGACGATGACGGGATTCGGCCCGACCGGCTGTACTTTAACGATGTTCAGCTGAATGACGAAGAAGGCTGCTTGCCGTTCGGCGATTTCTTCGCGTTGTTCGGGCTCTTCTATATCTCTAGCGAAGAGGTGCTGTCCAAGCGCGGGGCGACGGTGACCTTGCGGTTCGATGCCGAGATCCGCCAGCACACGCTCATTCCGGAGCAGCCTCCGCAGATCAACTGGAAGCTGATCATGAAGCGGCATGAGATCGAGAAGGCGGATTCCTACGATCCGGTGACGGTTGCGACGATCCAATGGGAATATTGGAACGGCTCCGCCTGGGTCATGCTGCCGATCGACGCCGATGCTCAGAGGCTGTTCAGCGTTCCCTGGGAAGGTGAGCAGGCCAAAGAGGTGACGTTTGTCTGTCCCGAGGACCTGGCTCCGATCTCCGTGAACGCGGAAGAGAACTATTGGATCCGCGGCCGCATCGTCCAGATTCTGAACGCCTATTCTCCCAAAGCGAACTACTATTCGCCGGTTATCGCGAACATGAGGCTGAGGTTCGGATATGAACGGCCGGATCGCCCTCCGCAGCGCTTGTTTATCCAGAACAATATGGAATTGAAGGAACGCACGAAGGAAGTCCGAACCGGCAGCGACGTGTTCCGGCCATTCCTTGCGCTGGAGGGGCGTTATCCGGCATTATGGTTCGGATTCGACCAGCCGCCGGAGCGAGGACCGATTCATCTCTACATGCAGCTGATCGAGAGGCGAGTCTCCGAAGGCGATATTCCGTTCATCGAATGGGAGTACCTCAAGAAGAACGGCTCCTCGGCCGGTTGGGCTCCGCTGGCGGCAGCCGATGACAGCAATGGATTCACGAGGAGCGGGGACCTGCAATTCGTTGGCCCTCGGGATTTCGCCCTGGGCGAATTCTTCGGAAGGGCCAAATATTGGATTCGCGCCGTCAATCGCGATGGGCGATACGATAGGCCATCCGAAGCGAGGAATGTTCCCAGGGCAATGAACTTCGCGCTCAATACGGTGCTCGCCGTGCAGCAGGAGACGATACGAGGCGAGCTTCCGCAACGGGTCGAAGCATATGATTCCGCGGAAGAGCAGGTCAGCGAGTATTACGTGCTGGCGGAGAAGCCGGTGCTGTCCGAGGAAGTCTGGGTCGACGAGACCGGGGAGATTTCGAAGGATGAGCTGGAAGCGCTGGAGCGGGAGGAAGGCTCCGTCGATATCGTGCGCGATTCGGAGAAGGAAGTGCTGCGGGTATGGGTGCGCTATCGCCCCGTGGAGCAGTTCCTGCGATCCGGTCCGAAGGATCGGCATTACCGCATCGACCGCGCGACCGGCACCATCGCCTTCGGCAACGGCAACGAAGGCAAACGGCCGCAGCAGCTTGGCGACGATTCCGTCCGCGTTACTTATGCGGCGGGAGGAGGCAAGCGCGGCAATGTGCCGGCGGGCTCGATCAGCGTGCTGCAGGAAGCGATTGCTTACGTGGAGCGGGTCTCGAATCCTTTCCCCGCATCGGGAGGATGCGATCTGGGAACGGTGGAGGAAGCGTCCGTGCGCGGACCCAAGCTGTTCAGCCATCGCAACCGGGCGGTGACGGCGGAGGACTTCGAATGGTTGACGCGCGAAGCCCATCCGAACGTGGCCAAGGTGAAGTGCCTGCCGAATCGAAATGCCAAGCTCGAGAAGGAGCCGGGAGCGGTGACCATCGTCGTCTACCCGAAGTCCGGAATCGGAAGCGGGGCGAACTTCCAGGAGATGAAGCGAACGATAGAGGCCAGCTTATTGGCTAGAGCGGCATCCGGAATCGCATTTCCGAGCAATCTTCAGATCATCGAGCCGGCCTTGCTTGAGATTGGCGTGCAAGCGACCGTATGGGTGAATAGCATGGACGATGTCGTTCCGGTCGAACGCGAGATTCTGCGCAAGCTGGATAGTTTCCTCGATCCGATCGCGGGCAATGCGGACGGAAGAGGTTGGGAGATCGGAAGGATCATCCATCATTCTATGTTCTACGCGCTATTGAAGGCGGTCGGTCCGGTTATGCATATTCCGCTGCTCGCGCTTGAAGTTTACAAGCTGGAGAGCGGAGAAAGAACGGAATGGAATGCGGAGCGGATCTCCGAAATTCCGCACGGCATCTTCGTGCCGGGAACCCATCGAATTACGGTGGAAGTGAAGAAATAAGGGGGAAGCCGCATGTTGCCACTGCCGAATCTGGATGATCGCACTTTCGAAGAGCTTGTCCGCGAAGCAAGAGATTTGATTCCCCGCTTATTCCCGGCATGGACGGACGAGAACGAGCACGATCCCGGAATCACCTTGTTGGAGCTGCTGGCTTGGCACCTCGAGATGCAGCAGTTCCAGCTGGATCGAGTGACGGCCAGCCACGAACGCAAATTCCTCAAGCTGTTAGGGGAGGCGCCGCGGGATCGCTCGCCGGCGACGACCTCGGTCAGTTTCTCCAAGGCGTCCAAGCAGCTTCTCATCCCGTATGGAACGCTGCTTCGAGTCGGGGATCTTCCCTTCGAGACGGTACGTCCGCTTACCATCCTGCCGGATACGCAGAGAAAGATATTCATCCATACGGAAGAAGGAACCGCGGAAGTGACGGACGATTTCGAGTCCGGCAGCGCGCCGTTCTATCCCTTCGGTAAGGACAGCAAGGCCGGATCGAGCATGGTGATTGAATTTAATGAGTCTTTGCCGGAAGCAACGCCTTTGTCGCTTTGGTTCCAGTTGCACGATCAGGATTCGGATCACCGCATTCCCGCCCGGTACAAGCATTTCACGCCTTCCGGGCAGGTGGAATGGAGCTATTGGAGGGAAAGCGGGGAGAACGGAGAAACCGCGGAGACCGGCGGACGTTGGGAGCCGATCGATCTGGAGCGCGACGAATCTTATGGCTTCCATCAGAGCGGCCCGATTCTGTTCCAGATCCCTTCCGGCGCCGGCAAGGTGCACCGAATGAAGGCGGAGCTTATCCGAGGGGAATACAGCGATCCTCCCTACATACGAAGATTAATGTGGAACGAAGTGTTCGCGAAGCAGGGACAAACCATGATCCTGACGGAACGCTTCGACCGATCGGAGGCTGACGGTCGACCTCTGCGGCTTGATCATGCTTTGTTCCAGACCGGCTGGATCTCGGTTCAATTCCTCCGGGAAGATGGAGGATGGATCGACGTAAGCGAAGAGGCGTACAGCGTCCATCGCGGCGACGGGCAGGCATCCATTCTCTTTAACGAGGGTGTTCTTCTTCCGGCCGGAGAGCGTGGCATAAGGGTGATCGCCGCGACGGCGGAGTTCGAGGATCTGGCTTACCTAGGAATCGGCACCGGAATCTCCGGACAAGCCTATCCGATTCCCCTCCAGCCGATGCTTCCCGATCAATTCAGCTTGCAGGTCGGATGGGTAGAGGCAAGCAGCAACCGGGTGATCTGGTACGATTGGGAGAGAGTGCAAGACTTTGACGAATCCCATTCGGGAAGCTTCCACTACGTTATCGATGAAGAAGAGGGAGTCATCCGCTTCTCCGACGGATTGTATGGAGCGGTTCCTCCCTCGTCCGCGGTTCCCAACATCCGAATAACGGGCTATCGAACAGGCGTAGGCGAAGCTGGCAACATCAAGGCTGTCGCCATCAATGAGATCGACTTTGCCCCCGCCTTGCAGGTGACGAACCTGTATCCCGCTTATGGCGGTGCGGAGCCCGAGTCGCTGAAGGAAGCGATGCAGCGGGCAAGAATGGCGGTGCTGGAGCCGAAATGCGGCGTTACGGCCGAAGACTTGGAGAGACGGGTGCAGGAGATCCCTGGCTTGCGAATCGCGAGGGTGAAGGCGATTCCCGGGTACAAGACGTCGCTGTCGAATTATCCGGCGGAACGCTCCTTCAGCGATACCTCGATCGTCATCGTGCCTTACAGCAAGCGATCCTTGCCCAAACCGACCGAAGGCATGATAGAAACCGTGCGCAGGCATCTCGAGCCTTACCGCCTGCTCACCACCAAGCTGCACATTATTCCGCCGGAATACGTCAGGGTAACCGTGCGAGCGGTTATTGTCGTCGAACCTCGCTATGAGGGAAGAGAGAATGAAGTGAAAGCCAAGTTGTCCGAATGGCTTCAGCCTTACGGGCAAGACACGCTGAACGGCTGGGAATTCGGCAAGCCGATCTACAAGAGCGATGTCTATGACGTGATCCATCGGGTGCCGGGCATCCGGTACATCCAGGATGTGTGGCTGATGGCGGACGGCAGGGGCGTCTATCGCGAGGAAGGCGGCGACGTTCGCATTCCGCCGAACGGTCTGGTCGTCTCCGGCGATCACGAGATTGAATATATTACGTCATTCTGACAAGGAGGAGCGCTAACGGTGAATGATCCTAAATATTTCTCTTTCCGTCAGCCTCCCGATTGGAGGCGCGGCACCGGCAGCCAGCTTGCGATGGTCAAGAATGGCGTGACGATAGAGAGCGAGTTCGTGTACCGGCATGTCCGTCGGCATATGCTTCGCTTCCCGGAGCTTGTTCCTCCGATTGAAGCGGCGGCTGCGGCGGACGTCGACGGACGATGGTTCCTGCTCGACGGGGACGGAGTCGTTTGGCGAACGGACCTGGCCAGCAGCCACATCGAGAGGATCGTCTCGACGGACCTCTCCAAGTCCGGCCGTCGGGCGCGCTTCGCCATCACTCGCGATTCGGTAATCGTCATGCTGCCGGATCTGGAGACGACCTTGCAGTCGGTGTCTAGCGAGAATTCCCAGATCCGGTGGACGGTCTCGAATTGGAACGGAGAACCGTTCTACGGGGAGACGATGGCAACCGACGGAGAAGGAGGCTTCCTCGTGCTCGCCAACTTAAGCGGCCGCAGCGAAGTTTGGCTGTTACGCTTTAACGGCTCGGGGGAGGCTGTCGGCTCGATTCCGATTCCTTTGACTGAAGGGTTGGACTTGTCGTCCGTTCCAATCGAACGATTCGAGCTGACGTTGGGAAGGAACGGCCAATGCTGGCTCCTGGACAAGGAAACGAACTCGCTCATCCAAATTCGGCTTCAGGAGAATGCGGCGCATGCGGTGCCGATTCCCGAAGATGCGGGCAGGCTGCTATCCATCTGCAGCGACGGCGATGATACGCTGTGGGGGCTGCTGGATCCGAAGCAGACGAAAGGCACGCATTCTCTTATTCGCTTCCGCATCGATGGAACGATAATAGAGCGAGGATACGCGGGGAACGAAGGCGGGAAGAAGCTGTATGCCGGTCAAGGCTGCCTCTACCTGCTGGATTCGGAGCAACTCTGCATCCACTTGATTCGTCCCGTTTCGGAGACGGCGGTCTGGGAACCGCTGAACAGAAGGCTGGGCATCTGGATCAGCGAAGCCCTGGACAGCGGATTCGAGGAGACGGAATGGCACAAGATCGTCATGGACAGCACGCAGGAGAACGATACCCAGATTATCGTCCGCTGCTATGTCTCCGACAGCAAGGAAGCGGTGATCGGACCGGGCAAAGTGGATCTTGACCGCTATATCGCGGATCCGGCCATCGCGATGGAGACCAAACTGACCGAACTCGCCAGACTGTGGTCCAAGCCGCTGGCCGATCCTCAGGATGCGCTGCTGTTCAAGCTTAAGGGACGTTACTTGTGGCTCTACATCGAGCTCATCGGTTCCGAGAGCCACGCGCCTGTCGTGCATAGCTTGGAAGTGCATTTTCCCAGAAGCACTTATCTGGAGCATCTGCCTTCCATCTATCAGCGGCACGAGCCTAGCAGAGACTTTCTCGCCCGATACCTTAGCATCTTCCAGACCGTCATGGACGAGACGGACCGGCGAATCTCTCAGGTCACGCGAGTGTTCGATGCCGGGGGGACGGATGGACGATCCTTGCGCTGGCTGCTTGGCTGGCTGGGGATCGAAGGCGAGGATTATTGGAATGAAGAGCAATTGCGACAACTGCTCAAGCATGCTCACGTTCTCTATAATCTGCGCGGCACGAAGATGGCGATGGAACTGCTCGTCTCGATCTACACCGGCGAGAAGCCGATCATCCTGGAGTATGAGCAGGTAAAACCGTTGAAGGAGAATCCGGAGCTTGGCGAAGTGGCGGAGCGGTTATACGCGGCGGATCCGCACGTGTTCAACGTGCTGGTCAAGTCGGAGCACGCCGATACGGAGATGAAGCGGGTATCCCTGCTGCACTTGATCGACTCTTTCAAGCCGGCGTTCGCCTCCTGCAAGCTGGTCGTGCTTCAGCCTTGGGTCTACATGGATCTGCACTCTTATCTGGGAATGAATACCGTATTGTCTGAGCCAACCTTGCTGACCCTGGACGGCAAGTCATCCATGCCGCACCATACCATTACGATAGACCTGGGCCTAGACAATCGAATGGATCAACATACGAGACTCGGATTAGATTCTCGTTTGGATAAATGAGTTGAGAGGGGATCAAGGATGAACAGATCAAGGTACATCCCATTTGAGCGCAATCGTTATTTCTATGGCAAGCTGTTGACCGTTCGGGACTTTATGTCGGAACAGACTTACTTCTCCGATAAGCGCAGGCTGGTCAATCGCCTGCTGCACGGCAGCGGGATCGTCGCCGGGCTTCAAGTCGTTGCTGTCGACGACAAATCCATCTCGATCGAGACGGGGGCCGCGCTGGATCAACTGGGTCGCGAGATCGTCGTTCCGTCTCCGGTTACGATCAAGCTGTCCCAGTTGGACGGCTTCACGAATAATGAGTACGCCAAGAACGTGTATCTCTGCATCGCTTACGACGAGAAAGGCAAAGAGCCGGTGCATACGGTGGCCGGCGCGGCGGGACGCGACGGCGACGTCAGCGAGCATAACCGCATTCTGGAGAGCTATCGCTTGTTTATTAGCGAACAATCCCCTTCGCCAAGCGCTCAGGAATACGATCACCTGATCGAGGATACGTCGGTCTGGTATGGAGATTCGCAAGTACGCGTCCTTCAGACGGTGCCGCGTTATTTGGAGCCTGGTCAGGTATTCGACCTGCGGCTGACGATCGAGAAGACGCTGCAGACGGCGCACGTGGAATTCGAATACGAGCCGGAATGGATCGGCTTCGAGCCTGCGGAAGAGCTCCAGGATGGCAAGATCCGCTTCACCGAGCCTACGGACGGAGGGCAGACGGTCTACAAGCGGACGATCCGCGTTCGCGCCCTTCCCTTGGAGCCCGGCGAGAATCGGGTGGTCCGCACGATCGGCGCAAAGTCCGGATCGTCACGCCTGATCGTAGGGGACAAGCTGATCAACGAGCTGTCGAGAGTCCAGCATTCGATCGAGATCAGCGAGGAGAGCGCGGAGCAGCGGATGATTCGCTCCTTCTATTCTCGTTCGCTGGATCGCGCGTTGGAGTCCCCTTCCGATCCGTGCGTATACCTGGCCAAGATCAACCTGCTGCAGATGGGCGCAACCTATGTCATCGATAGCGTGGAATCGTTGCCGCTGCAGGATTACGTCGTCAATTCAACGATGCTCTACAAGATTCTGTTGTCTCAAGGAAGCATCACGAGGGAAGCGATCGAAGCCGTTATCAGCGGGGAGCCGATCCCGGCCGTGTCCGCCCCGGCGGAGGTCTTCCCGGATCTGAAAGAAGAGTTCCGGCTGTTCGAAGGAGAACAAGAGGAGCAGAAGAAGGAAGAGCAGGCGAAGTCCGGCGTCGTGGAGATCTCTATCCTGCCGCCTCCGAAGAAGAAATGGTATCACAGGCGCGAGCGGAACTTCTATTCCGAGGAGATCAAGCACGGCCTGGGCAGCGGGCCGGTATTCATCTCCGCGGGCTTGTCGGACGAGAAGGAAGAGACCGAGGTCATCGTGCCGGAGATGTGGAACCGCCGAGACGCGGTGTACTGCGGCGACCAATCCGTCTTCGCCAAGAGCGAGCATGCATCCGATCTCCCGAAGGTCTCGATCGGCTATGTCTATTATCCGAAGAAGGGGACGTTCCGCATCGGTGTCAAGGTCCACGGCAAGACCGAGCGAACGAGACTTCGCATTCGCTGGTGGGCCGTCAAGGCGGATAACGCATCGGAAGATGCGAATGCGGAAGGTACCTTGAACGAGCACTCCAGAGGCCGTCAAGAAGCCGCGGCGACGAAGGCATAAAGCAGAGGGGGGATCCTAATAGGATCCCCCTTTTTCATGTCTCGGCGTTACGGGGAATCGTAAAAGAAGCTAAGGCTTTTCCCAGATCTAACCCGAAATAGTCGGGTTACGAGACTCAAAAGGGGCTTGCGACCAATCCTAGAGTCCAGGGTGGTCGCAAGCCCCTAATTGGCTGCCTTCGTTTTTCGTTCCTCGTTACTCTCTCACGATCGTTCCGCTGAGCGGGAGCCCGTTTTTCTTGCCATCCAGCTCGAAACGATAGGTGAGCCCTTCCGCATAGAAGGAAGCGGAAGCGGATTGCGCGACCAGCGTGAGGGCGGGCCCTTCGGCCTTCGCGCGCGCGGAGAGCTCCTTGTACATCCGTTCAAGGACAGCTCCGCTGCCGATCTGAACCTCTTGAACGGCGGCCTCGCCCGAGCCTGAATCGTCCATCTCGACGATAAACGAAAGCTTCAACTCTTGGAATCTCATCTTCAGGGAAGGCGAGATGCCTGCTGCGGCTTCTGGCAGCTCCTCCGCGGATCCCTCTAGGGCGACCGGATCGTCGGAGAGCTCCGAACCCAGATCGACCGGAGGCGCGTTCAGCACGTCGACCCCGGTTGCCTTGCCCAGAAGCTCTTCGAGACGAACCGCGGACAACCCGAGGAAGGCGGAAGGATCCAACTCCCCATTCCGGAAGTATCCTTTGTAGATCGCGCTGCCATCTTCCTTATACCACGTTCCAAGGCCGTTCAACTTGCCGTCGACGAAGCTGCCTTGATATTGGAGCCTTCCTTGGTCGTCGAACGACTGGCCTTCGCCATGGTACTTGCCGCCGGAGAACGAACCTTTGTAAACCGGCAATCCGGTCTTGCCGAACAATTCTCCTTCTCCTTGATAGCTTCCGTTCAGGAAACCGCCGGCATAGACCGTCGTTCCATCGGTCGTATACAGCGTACCGCTGCCGCTGTACAAGCCTGCCAGGAAGGCTCCCTCGTATTTGACGCTGCCGCTCTCGTAGAATTCGGAGCCGGCTCCCGACAGCTTGCCGCTGATGAACTCTCCGCTGTACTGGACAACCCCGTTATCGTATAGCTTTTTGCCCGTGCCGTCGTAGTTGCCAGCCAGGAAACCGCCTTGATAAATCATCGTGCCGTCCTCGGCATACTCCGTTCCTTCGCCGTTATAGACGCCGTTCGCGAAGCCTCCCTCGTACAGCAGGACTCCCGATTCCGAATAGCGGCTTCCCGTCCCGTTCGGAGTGCCCGCTTTGAACTCTCCTTGATAGGAGACGTTCCCGTTCGGATAATAGAGCCTGCCTTGGCCTTCGTAGACGTTATCGGCGAACGCGCCGGTATAGATCAATTGCCCCTCTTCGTTATAGCGGCTGCCCTCGGTGATCAACCCGCCGGCATAGGTGCCTTGCTCCTTCAAATTGCCGTTCTCCCAATACAGCTTGCCCTGGCCGTCATACTGCCCGTCCACGAGGGAGCCTTCGAACAAGACGTCCCCGTCCTTGCTCTTCAGCTTCGCATCGCCGGAGTAAGCGCCTGCTTGACCATCTGCCGACACCGTGATCGAAGGCGTACGGTGAAGCATCTTGTTGATGAACTTGGGCGGTCGGATAAAGATGAAGAAGTAGAGTACGAGAAGGACTAGAATCGAGATGACGATGAGCTTCTTGGAGACGTAGAGGTTGCCGAATCTCACGTAGCTGGCTTTGGTGATTTCCTTCTGTCCAAGGATCGACTTGAAGAGTTTCTTGATGAACTTGGCGAGAAGCTTCGGCCAATTCTTCAGCCTCTTGAGCGGCATGACGATTTTCTTGACGATGGGGGTAATGTAGGGCTTTACGATTTTCTCGATCAACAGGGGTCGACTCCTTTAAGGAACTTGAACCGTCATTTGACCCGGGTTAACGACCTGGATCACGCCGCCCCAGTTGCACATGCATTTGGAACTGTTGTTAAGCGCGGGCATGTTGCCGATCATGACGGACGGCGAGCCTGGCGCCCATGGCGCTGCGGTCACCGGAATGCAAGGCATCGGTGTCAGCGTCCCGAACTTGGCGGCTGTCGCGGCGGCAACCGTCGGATTGGCCAGCGATTGGCACATGCCGAAAGGAAGGATATTCAACATGGGCTTATTATCCATGATGTTGGCGTATGGCATGGCTTGAATAACCCGATTAGCGGGCAGAACCATCAAGGTGCTCGGCGCCGCTCCGAAGCTGCATTGCAGGCTTGCGCCTCCGCATACCAATTGTCCCATATAGACTCCCTTGACCGTGACATTATTTAACTTTATTCTACTAATTCTATCAACATCCATCAATAAATACGAGAGGGCAAACACAAATCTGAAGATTTATAGTAGTATATGAGGTATAGGATGATTATGGCAATTGTCCATAGGCAGGAGACGAAGCAATGGGCACCTTTCGGAAAATAATAGGTTTGGTGATGTGCCTGCTCCTGGGAGGATCGCTAGCTGCCGCGGAAGAGGCATCCGAGCAACCGGCATCCGGCGGCAGTGAGTTGTTCGTCGCCTATGTATACGCCGCTCAGCGCGCCGCGATCTGGACCGACGATCTGACCGCCGCGGCCAACGCGAGCAATACGGCCGAGGTGAAAGGAAAGTTCGGCCTGCTCTCCGCGGAGGAAGTGAAGGCATGGACGGACCGGAAGCTGAAGGCGCGCGAGCAGCTCAAGCTGATGAACCAACAGAGAGATGAAGCCTATGCCCGATTGACGAACGGTTATCCCTGGAGCGGCGGCGCCGCGCCGCTCGTTCAAACGGCAGCGGTCCAAGCGGATTCCAAGCTGGATGCGGCGTTGAGACAAGCCCTCTTGGACGAGAAGTCGGCGAAGAGCCAAGCCGAATCGGCGGACTGGATGCTCCGAACGGGAATGATCGACGCCCTTCAGGCAGTAACGCCGAAGGAAGCATACAGGCAAGCAAGGCTGGCAACGGCAGACGCCAAGCAAGCCTATCTTCAATCCATCGTTGCGCAATATTCCAAAGCCAACGGTTCCCCGATGCGCGCGGCGACTTTGCTTGCCGTGCTGAAGCAAGGCTCGTTCGCCGAACTGGCGGACGAATGGATGAACGCCCTCTCTACTTTTATGACTCCGGTATTATCGAATACGGCGACTTCTTGCCTGACAAGGAACGGAGTAATCTACGTGCCGCTGAGGCCTTACGCGAGCGCGCTGGGTTATCCGATCATCGCGGATAAGGCAACGGGTCAGATAAGATTCAACGGAACGTCCGATTCGTTCGTCGTCGACCCTAAGCAGCCGCGACTCCTCAAGAATGGCCAGGAATATCCGCTTATCTCCCAGCTTTATATACAGAACAACACGACCTATGTGCCCCTTAGCTTCTTCTTGGAAACATTCGGCGTAGAAGCCGTTTGGCGCGAAGCGGATCAGAAGGTGCTTAAGATATCTCCGATCATCGGGAAGGACGGTTCGCCGTGAAAGTTAAATTTACCGCATTGCTGCTTGCCGTAATGGCAGCGGCCATAATGCTTGTGTCGTTCCGGGACTATTGGAGCCTTAACCCGTTCAAGAACGACGCCGAATACACGAACATCTCCCGCGTAGCGACGGATCCGGACGGCGACATCTATACGATCACAGATTCGAAGAAGGTCGTCCGGAAGACGGATTCGTCCGGCAAGCTGGTGTACTCCGTCGAGAGCACGCAGGACTCGGACTCGGATACGATCCAGCTGTTCAGCAGCATCGCGGCGGATGAGGAGGGCAATGCCTATGCTCTAGTGACGATATTGGATTCGTACGGCCTGCATGTATTCGGCGAACGAATCGTCCGAATCTCCTCGAACGGCAGCGATGTGAGCACGATCTACTCCTTAGACTACGCAGAGGAGGATAACCTGCTCCGAGTCGGCAACATCCAATCCCTCTCGACGAAGGACGGTTACCTCTACTTCTTCCGCAAGGATTCCAACACCGCATCGCTGTTGAGGCTCTCTACCGACACGACAGATACGGCGAAGACGCCGGAGGTTCTCCGGACCGTCGAGATGTCCGGCAAGCGATATTTGAATGAATTGGCCGGCAATGAGGAGAACCGCATCTTCTTTACCACGAAGCGCGGACGGTTGTATGCGGTCAACGACGGCGACGCCTCCCAGATCTACCCGCAGAGCAAGGATGCGCTGTTGAACTTCCCGGTCGGCATCGTTGCCGGGACCGATTACGTGTACTTCATCGATTACCATGACGCGGCGATCAAGAGAATGAGCATCGTCAGCCCGGACGCGCAGCCCGAATCCTTCCTGCGCTTCGATGAGCTCGCCAAATTATCCCCGAAGGTGGAATGGTCGGACTTCACGAGCCTCTCGGTCTCGGACGAGAGGATCACGATCGCGACAGGCGATCAGCTGATTCTGATGTCTCCCAAGGGGGATATTCTCTCGTACAAGACCGGCTATCGTTATCCGCGGCTGGACATGTGGCTGAAGCTCGGCTATTGGGCTCTGATCGCGGCGTTCGTCGTGTTATTCCCGATTTTTGTCCGATTCTTCTATATTCATATCCTGCGCCGCAGGCTCTTCCTGCTGCTGAAGCAGTTGGCCATTATCCTGCCGGTGGTTCTGCTGTTTATGGGCGGGCTGTCCTACTCGGTGTACACCAACTTCTCCTCCGAGATCAAGAAGAACACGGAAAGCCAGCTCAAGCTGCTGGCCGGTAACGGCAAGTATCTCGTGAACGGGGACAACCTGGAGAAGCTGAACTCGCCGCATGATTTCATGAGCGAGGACTACCAGGAGATCAAGCAGCGGCTGAACGGCGTCTTCTCCGAGGACGGGGAGAGCCGCGACGGCTTGTACAACACGATCTACCGCTATATGAACGGGCAATTGTATATCCTCATGGACGATGACGACAGCGTCACGATGTTCCAGCCGTTCCCGATCAGCGAAGAGAACCTGTCGGTGCTGCGCGAAGGCGTGGTGGTGTCGGGAGAATGGGAAGATTCCACCGGGCAATGGATGTACGCGCTCGGGCCGCTTTACAATTCCAAAGGCGAGATTATCGGCATCTACGAGACGGGCAAGGACATGACCGGCATCAGCAAGAGTACCTACGCGATGGTCATCAAAACGTTAAAAATCATCGCTTTGATCGCTCTAGTGCTCCTGCTTGTCATCACCTTCATGACGACTTATCTGCTCTCCTCCATCCATAAGCTGAGGCGCAGCGTGAACCTCATCGCCAAAGGCGAATGGGACGTAAAGGTGCAAATCCGAACGCGGGACGAAGTGGAGGAGCTCGGCGAACGCTTCAATATGATGGCCAGCTCGATCCGCCAATACATTCAAGAGATGACGAAGCTGAGCAACGCGTATTTCCGCTTCGTGCCGCAGCAGTTCCTGAAAGTATTGGGCAAGAAGAACATGACGCAGATCAGCCTGGGCGAGCAGTCCAACCGCCGGATGACGATGCTGGTGTGCAACATGCGCCAGTTCTCGGAATTCTCCAAGTCGTTGACGACGGATGAGATCTTCCGCTTCATTAATTCTTTCCTTAAGGAGTTCGGTCCGTCCGTTCGCGAGCATGGAGGATTTACGAGCCGTTATCTGGGCCCGGGCATGCTCTCGATGTTCCCGAACGAGCCGGAAGAGGCGCTGAAGGCGGCTCTGAAGCTTAGATCGACGCTGGAAGCCTATAATCTCGGACGGCGGACTTCGGGCTATGAGCCGATCGACATCGGGATTGCCATCCATACGGCGGATGTCATGATCGGCATCATCGGTGAAGAGCAGAGACTGGAAGGCAGCGTCGTTTCCGCCGACGTGGACCTGACGCTCGGCCTGGAGAAGCTGTCGGCGAAGCTGGGCGTGCAAGTGTTGATGACCGAAGACTCGATGCGGTCGATGAAGAAGCTGCCGCAGAGCTCCTATCGGAAGCTAGGCTCTTTCCAGTTGGACGGAGAGAGCCAGCCGATCGAGCTGTTCGACTTGTATGAAGGAGATCCGGATCATATCCGCAAGCTCAAGCAGGAGACGAAGGAGTCGTTCGAACGGGCGGTGGAACTGTTCCGAAGCGGACGCTTCTACGACGCGAGAGAAGTCTTCGTGGCCGTCGTGAAGAAGAACCGATACGATTTGGCGGCGAAACTGTACTTCTTCGAATGCGACCGGTATTTCCAGGAGGGCGTCAGCGAGCAATGGAACAATGCGCTTAAGATTTCTTGATTGAGGAGGAATGGCAGCGATGCTGAACACAGTAGAGCAGGGGACTCACCCATTAAAGATTAAGAAAGTGAACAGCGGAACGGAAGCGGGGCGAGTCTCCGACTTCCTGCTCGGAGAGAATTGCTTCGACGACCAGCGGTTCACGCCCGGCGAGACGGAGCAGCTTCGTTGGCTGCCGATGCGCAGCTTGCAGGAATCCCACGTGAACTGCTGGTACACGGAAGAGCACGGGGAAGTGGTCTCCGCCATTATCTTCGTCGAGAACGAGCACCGCAGCGGCGGCTATCGCTTCGAATACTTCGGCGTTCATCGCGATTATCGCCATCGCAAGCTGGGCTGGCAGCTGATCGAAGCGATGTTCGAGTATTGCCGGTCCCAGAATGGCCGCTACATCGAGACCTTTACCTGCGACTTGCCCGAATACGCCAGCGCGCGCAAGATGTTCGAACGCAACGGCTTCTCCTTCATGTGCCATCTGCCCGATTATTATTACCCGGGAGAAGGCAAGCTATTGTATATCAAGAATCTGCAGGAAGCCGTTGTCAGCTGAGCGCGAAGCTTTCGCCGAACGGCAAAGAACCCCCGATCCCATAAGATCGGGGGTTCAACATTTCTTGGCTGCTTCCTTACAGGAACCAAGAAGTGACCCACGGGGTCGCGAACAAGGTGACGAACGCCGTTACCATCATGGCGATGGCGGCGATCGAACCGGTGGCGTCATCGTACTCGAGCGCTTTGCTGACGCCGGAGGAGTGGGAGCTTGTTCCGAACAGAACTCCTCTGGCCAGAGGGGATCGAATCCGGAATGCTTTGACGACGAGAGGTCCCATGATCATGCTCATGACGCCGGTCACGAGCGTCGCCACCGCGGTGATCGTCGGCAGGCCGCCGATCCGCGAGGAGATGGACATCGCGATCGGCGTTGTCGCGGAGCGAGGCGCCAAGCTGTCGACGATCGAAGTGGAGAGGCCGAAGAGTCGCGACAGGCTAACGGTCGTGACGATTGCCGCGACAGCCCCGAGGCAGACGCTGACCAGAATCGCGCCGGCGTTGCGTTTCATCTCGGAGACATGTTTGTATAGGGTAACCGCAAGCGCGATCGTGGCCGGTCCGACAAGGTCGGACAGCAGGCCCGCTCCTCCCTCGTAAGAAGAGTAGGGCACCTTAAACAGCAAGATAGCCGCGATAAGGAGAACCGGAGTGACGATAAGCGGAGTCAGATAGATCTTCGGATATAGGCGGTACAGCTTCTTGGACAGCAGGTAGACGGCGATGGTGCAGGCCAGCCAGAAGAAGGAGGCGATCATGACCGTCCCCCCTTAGGCTTGCCGGCGAACCATTGCCCCATAAGGCCGGAACAAAGCATGACGGCGAAGGTGCTGCACAGAATGACCAAGGCGATGGCGACGCCTTGATGGATAACCAGGCTTTTATAATTGATAATGCCCACCGTTGCCGGAATGAAGAACAGCAGCATCTCCGCGAGCAGCCACTTCGATCCAAGCTCGATCCAATCCAGCTTGACGACCTTCAGCTCCAGCAGCGCGAACAGGATCAGGATGCCGAGGATCGTTCCCGGAATAGGCAGATGCAGCCATGCGACGACTGCGTCCGCTCCCTTGGCCAATAGGACGAAGAAGGCAACCTGAGCGACCGTGGCGAGCAGCGTTTTGACATTCATGATGAGGATCCCCTTTCGTTACTCTTCTAAGTATACAGAGCGTATTTTCATAGGTAAAATGAATATATCGAATGATTTACATTCCAATTGGCTATATATCGGAGGGACAAGAGAAGTGGAGATTCGGCACCTGCAGGTCGTCGCGGAGATCGTAAGGCAAGGCAGCTTCACGAAGGCGGCGGAAGCCATGCATATCACGCAGCCTACGATCAGCAAGATGGTCCGGAACTTGGAGAATGAGCTTGGGGCCGAAGTGTTCGCGAGGGACGGGAAGCAAGCGAAGCTGACGGCCGCCGGAGAAGCGATCGTACGCTATGCCGAGCCTATCCTGCAGTTGTTCGGACAGCTCAAGACGGAGATCGGCGACCTCACCTATCTGAACAGCGGCAGCATCCAGGTCGGGCTTCCACCGATGGCGGGATCGCATTTTTTCCCCAAGGTCATCAAGAAGTTTCAGGAGCGCTATCCCGGCATCTCGCTGAGGCTGGTGGAGGACGGCGCGAGCCGGATCGAAGCGAGCGTCGCGGACGGAGCGCTTGATGTCGGAGTCGTGCTCTGGCCGATCGATACGGATACGTTCGAATCGTTCCCGCTCGTTCAAGAACGGCTGCGGGTGATCATGCATCCGGGTCACCGTCTGGCCAACCGCCGAAATGTCGAGCTGGCCGAGCTGGCGGAAGAGAGCTTCGTTCTGTTCGGCAGCGGATTCGCGCTTCATGACCGCATCATCGCGGAATGCCGTTCGGTCGGCTTCGAGCCCCGCATCGTCCATGAGAGCTCCCAATGGGATTTCATCGGACAGATGGTCGCCGAAGGCCTCGGCATCGCCATGCTTCCGGATACGATCTGCAAGACGCTTGGCACGGAGAAGGTGAGCGCCGTTCCCTTGATCAATCCCGTCATTCCATGGGAGCTGGTCATGGCTTGGCGAAGAGAGGGCTACCAGAGCTTGGCGGCGAGGGAGTGGATCCGCTTCACGAAGGAGCTGTTCGCGGAGGAACAAACCTCGACCGGCATGGAGCGCGGGTAATGGTTCTCCCGAATTCGAGAAAACGGTTGCGCGGGTTCCTGGAAGTTTGATAGGATGGCACCATAATAAGGAAAAATGCCTCGTACCCCTGCATCGGAGAGTGAGCGCTAGTGCCGGACTGGTCATATCGCACCTTTTTTCGTCCTCTCATGTTCAAGCTGCCGCCGGAGACGGCCAGGGACTTCACCCTGAGGCTGTTCGGCGGCTTGGGACGCTCGCTCTTCGGGGCGTTCGTCATTCGGACGTTCGGCCATATGGAATTGTCCCCTCTGCTGGAGGGCAAGCTTGGCGGGGTGCCGATCCGATATCCGGTCGGCTTGTCAGGCAGCTTGGATATGCACGGCTATGCGGAACGCGGGCTCGCCCAGATCGGGTTCGGCTATGCGGAGGTCGGTCCCGTGACCTTGGAGGATCGCTCGGCTTGCCTTCGGATCGATCGGGATGTCTCCCGGGAGACCCTGATCTACTCCGATTCCGGAGCAAGCGACGGCGTTCAGCGAATCGAAGCCAGATTGAAGCGAAGCCGCACGAAGCAGCCTCGCTTTATTCGGCTGCGTTCGTCCGACGATTCCTCTCCCTCGGCCATTCCGGACGAGCTCGCAGCGCTCGCGATACGTTTAACTCCTTATGCTTCAGGGTGGTTCGTCGAGCTTCCGGCCTTCTGTTGGCAGGAGGGAGAGAAGTTGCCGACCGAGCTGCTGGAGGGAATTTATTCCCGGCTTGCGGCGGTCCGATCGGAGCTGCCGATCCTGCTCTGTTTGCCGCTAGAGCTTAGTCAAGCTCATCTGGAGCCGCTGTTGGGCGAGTTGAAGAAGCAGCCGTGGAACGGGGTCGTCATCGACGATGCGATCCGCACGGAGCGCGGCTTCGAGATCGGTCCGGAGGGCAAAGGCCACGCGCTGAGATTGCTTGAGCAGATAAGGCCGCGCCTCTCGCCGGGGCTAACGATCGTCTGCAAGGCCGGCGTGAACGAACCGCAGGACGCGCTCGATCTTATGGAAGCGGGAGCGGATTGCGTCCAGCTTCACGCCGGGCTCGTCTACTCCGGACCGGGATTGCCGAAGCGGGTGAACGAAGCCGTCCTGTACGAGCGAATGCAGGCTTCTTCCGCCGAACAGGAACGGCCGGAGAGTCGTCCTTCGTTCTGGCGAAGCTGGGGATGGATGTGCCTGCTCGGCATCGGCATGATCGTCGGGGGCCTTCTTGCTTGGCTGGTTGCGATAACCTCCGTGCTGCTTCCTTACGACGAGGAGTACCTAGGAATACGGGGCAGCGAGCTTCGGCAGCTTTATCCTCGCCTGCTCCGCTTCATGTCGCATGACCGAATTACCTTGGCGGGAACGATGGTCTCGATCGGGGTCATTTATTTTCTATTGGGGAGATACGGCTTGAGGGCGGGCCTGCACTGGGCGAGGACGGCCGCCGTCGCCTCTTGCGCCGTCGGCTTCGCGAGCTTCTTCCTCTACCTCGGCTACGGGTATTTCGACCCGCTGCATGCCATGGCGGCCGTTCTCCTGTTTCCGATGTTCCTGATGTCTCTCCGATCAAGGGGAGATCGAGCGCTCGTCCATCCTCCTAACCGGAAGAACGATCGGGCCTGGCTGCTCGGCCAGTGGGGGCAGCTCATGATGGTCGTTCTCGGCTTTGCGTTCGCTATCGGCGGACTTGTTATCTCCGGCGTTGGAATAACGGGTGTCTTCGTCCCGACGGACCTGGATTATATCTGCATGGGTACCGACGAGCTCAAGGGCATCAACGACCGTCTCCTGCCGATGATCGCTCACGACCGCGCAGGCTTCGGAGGCGCATTGTTCTGCGACTCCATCGCCATTCTGGGCACCGCCCTGTGGGGGATCCGGCAGAACGAACGGTGGGTCTGGTGGTTGTTCCTCATCGGCGGAGTTCCGGGCTTCTGGGGCGCGTTCAGCGTTCACTTGGCGATCGGTTACACCGACTTCGTTCATCTACTGCCTGCTTATTTTGCGCTTGCCGTCTATGTCGCCGGACTGATTCTGTTATATCCGTTTCTTATGAGGGGGAGGCCAACTGCCTATGCTAGAGATCAAACCGATTACAAGAGAGAAGCTGAAGGAACTGTGCGAACTGTACGATGAACTGATCGGGAGAAAAACGAACTTTGGGAAAATGGCCGAGATTTTCGGAAAAATAGTCGAGAACCCCGGTTATCATCTCTTAGGGGCTTATCTTGAGAATGAATTGGTCGGTTCCTTAATGGGAATCGAATGTCAGGATCTTGTGGGAGAATGCAAGCCATTTATGGTGATCGAGAATGTCATCGTCTCGAACCGCGCTCGAAGGCAGGGAGTTGGGCGGAGGTTGATGGAAGCCATTGAAGGAGTCGCCAAGGAAAGAGACTGTTACTACATCATCTTCGTGTCAGGCGGCCAGAGAAAAGAAGCCCATGCCTTCTACGAGAAGCTGGGATTCAAGGACGAGCAGGTCGAGGGGTTTCGGAAGCATTTATAAATGGGAAGGATGAGCAGCAGCTATGGGGGATTCCCATAAAGAAAAGGCAGTATCGTTCTTGGAGATGGTGGCATCGGGAGAAGTGCGTGAAGCGTACCGGAAGCATGTGGGTCCAGAATTTCGGCACCATAATCCTTATTTCCAAGGGGACGCCCACTCGCTAATGCTCGCAATGGAAGAGAACGCCGCCAACAATCCCGGTAAAATCCTGGAGGTTAAAAGGGTCATCGAAGAAGGAGATACCGTTGCGGTTCACTCTCACGTTCGCCAGAATCAGGAGGATATCGGGGGAGCGGTGGTCCATATTTTCCGCTTCCAGAACGACCTTATCGTCGAACTCTGGGATGTGGGGCAGCCCATTCCGGCGAACTCGCCCAATGAGTACGGCGTGTTCTGATGGACGGATTCTAACGGAACTCAGAGCCGCTATTTCTCGCATTTATGGCCATATCGAATTGTAACGGAACGGAAGGCCGTTATTTTTGGTCAAAGACCTGAAGTAGGGGGTATTCGTCTAAAATAAGGTCTCTCCGTTCCGTTGCTATGAACGTTTTAGTCAAGCCCTTCGTATTTGTTCTGTTTTTACTCAAGCACTAGGCACAGGAGCAAATATGCGAGCGACGGTTGGCACGCTGCTATCCGTGGGTTGGTTACCACATTTTATGCCTTCGTCAGGGAGAGCAAGCGCTAGCTAGAAACGCACGTTCGACGAATCCTCGTCTAGTGCAAACGGAAAACGCGAATTCTCTCCTGAAACCTTCCATTTGCTCCTGGGCCTAATGCTCGAGCGGGAGCTTGTCAAGCGCATTCCTTGA
>NZ_RZJR01000018.1 GCF_003990975.1 Cohnella sp. AR92 | reverse complement strand
CATTAAAAGATATGCCGTGGTAGAGATCGCTTACCGTGAAGGTTTCAAAGATGGGTTGTCATTCAAATAAGGTTGAAATCAGAAAGCCCCAGTTAATTCCTGGGGCTTATTTTTATGCGACCACGTTTGACCACATATTGACCACATCGGAGTGTTAAAGATGTTCGGCATGTTATGAATTAAAACGAGTGCGCTAGTAAATAATGACGTATGTTTGTCAAATTACATATCAAAAATCGAAAATGAGAGCTTATTCTTATACCTTCGATAAAGCATTTTTATGTCTCGTTTTGTTCCAATCGAAGTTGAAATCGTTTATCATTGATTATGACTTGAATTCGTAACATTTTTCGATTTCAGCTTAAAAATAGGCAAAAACAGCTCTAAAGTTTGACGAAGTCGGGAATATTGCGATCATTCCAGCGGATTACGCTTTTTTTGAGTGATTTCTTAACCATTACGAACAAAGGAGAGATATCCATGACAGCAACAAAAGGCCTGGAAGGCATCGTAGCTGCGACGTCATCGATCAGCTCTATCATCGACGGCGTGCTCACGTACCGCGGCTATAACATTGACGAACTAGCAGAGAAAGCGACTTTCGAAGAAGTGGCTTATCTGCTCTGGCACGGCAAGCTGCCGAATTCGTCCGAGCTTGCTTCGCTCAAGGCTCAACTGGATGAATACGCGCAGGTTCCGGAAGCGGTTATCGCCGGCCTTCGTTTGTATCCTTCCGGCAGCAACTCGATGGCGGCTCTCCGCACGGCGATCTCCAGCTTGGCACTGTACGACGACGAGGCTCAAGACATGAGCCGCGAGGCTAACTTCCGCAAGGCCGTTAAGCTTCAAGCTCAGCTTCCTGCGGTCGTAGCCGCATTCGCCCGCATCCGCGAAGGCAAAGAGCCTATCGCTCCGAAGAAGGGCGCAAGCGTCGCTTACAACTTCCTCTACATGCTGTCGGGCGAAGAGCCTGCAGCCATCGCGGTAGAAGCTTTGGACAAGGCTCTTGTCCTGCACGCCGACCATGAGCTGAACGCTTCCACGTTCGCCGCTCGCGTCACGGTGGGCACTCTGTCCGATATCTATTCCGGCGTAACCTCCGCTATCGGAGCCCTTAAGGGCCCTCTGCACGGCGGCGCCAACGAAGCGGTCATGGTCATGCTTGACGAGATCGCTACCCTCGAGAACGTCGAGCCTTACGTGCAAGCCAAGTTCGACAAGAAAGAGAAGATCATGGGCTTCGGCCACCGCGTTTACAAGAACGGCGACCCTCGCGCGAAGCATCTTCAAGCGATGTCGAAGTCTCTCGGCGAGCTGAAGGGCGACATGAGGCTGTACGAGATGTCCGTCAAGATCGAATCGATGGTTGTCGGACAGAAGGGCCTTCGTCCGAATGTCGACTTCTATTCCGCTTCTTGCTACACTATGCTGGGTATCCCGCGCGACCTGTTCACTCCGCTCTTCGCGATCAGCCGCGTCTCCGGCTGGACGGCTCACATCCTCGAGCAATACGAGGATAACCGCTTGATCCGCCCTCGCGCCGAGTACGTCGGTCCGGTCGGCCAGAGCTACGCGGCGATCGAAGATCGCGCATAAGAACGAGTCGGTTATTTGCCGGCGGTCCGTCCTCTTCCCCGCATCTGTGGGCGGGGGAGGACGAGCGCCGGTTTCTTGCGGTAAAATACACATAGACGATATTTAGGAGGAGAATCATTCATGGCACAACTCGAGAAATTCGCGGCGCCGACTTCCGGCGAAGCCATTACCGTACAGAACGGCGTTCTGAACGTACCTAACAACCCAATCATTCCGTTCATCGAAGGCGACGGCACGGGCCGCGACATCTGGCGCGCTTCCCAGCGCGTTCTGGACGCAGCCGTAGAGAAAGCCTACAAGGGCGAGAAGAAGATCGCTTGGTACGAAGTGTTCGCAGGCGAGAAAGCATTCAATACTTACGGCGAGTGGCTGCCGGCTGACACGCTGACGGCTATCCGCGAATACATCATCGCGATCAAGGGTCCTCTGACCACTCCGATCGGCGGCGGCATCCGTTCCCTGAACGTTGCTCTTCGCCAAGAGCTGGACCTGTACGTTTGCTTGCGTCCGGTTCGTTACTTCAACGGCGTTCCATCCCCGGTTAAGCGTCCTGAGCTCGTTGACATGGTTATCTTCCGCGAGAACACGGAGGACATCTATGCCGGTATCGAGTATCAAGCAGAGACGGCTGACGCCAAGAAGGTAATCGAGTTCCTGCAGAAGGAAATGGGCGTTAACAAGATCCGCTTCCCTGAAACGTCCGGCATCGGCATCAAGCCGGTATCGTCCGACGGCTCGAAGCGTCTCGTTCGCGCGGCGATCGAATACGCGATCAAGCACAAGCGCAAGTCCGTTACCCTCGTTCACAAGGGCAATATCATGAAGTTCACGGAAGGCGCGTTCAAGAACTGGGGCTACGAAGTAGCGGAAACCGAATTCGCCGGCCAAACCTTCACGTGGGGCCAATACGACAAGATCAAGGCCGAGCAAGGCGAAGAAGCGGCTAACGCGGCGCAGAAGGCTGCTCTTGCCGAAGGCAAGATCCTCGTAAAGGATGCTATCGCCGACATCGCGCTTCAGCAAGTTCTGACTCGTCCGACGGACTTCGACGTTATCGCGACGTTGAACCTGAACGGCGACTACCTGTCCGACGCGCTGGCTGCGCAAGTAGGCGGCATCGGTATCGCTCCGGGAGCGAACATCAACTACCTGACGGGCCACGCGATCTTCGAAGCGACTCACGGCACGGCTCCGAAGTATGCGGACAAGGACGTTGTTAACCCGGGTTCCGTTATCCTGTCCGGCGTTATGCTCTTCGAGCACCTCGGCTGGCAAGAAGCGGCTGACCTCATCTACAAGGGCCTTGAAGATTCCATTAACGAGAAGGTCGTCACGTATGACTTCGCTCGTCTGATGGAGGGCGCTACGGAAGTGAAGTGCTCGGAGTTCGCGGACCAAATCATCAAGAACATGTAAGGGCGGTCCCCTACGATTCCCTATAAACCGTATTAAATAAATTCATGCCAAACAGCTCATTTCAATTCCGAACCCCCTCACTCCCCCTTCCAAGGGGGACTCCGAGGGCTGGGTTCATGCTCCCGAAGATGGTTTCCTGACGGAAACCTGTACCTCTGGACACCCGAACGAATAACGTCTGGGAGACAGAAGCGCAGGGAACAATAGGATTGGAGAAGAGAGTTTGGCATGTTTTTTTATTACCTAAATAAGCGAATCAGGAGGGAGTTCTTGACATGGCGATCAAACGAGCGAAAATAACGGTAATCGGGGCGGGGTTCACGGGAGCGACGACGGCGCTTATGCTGGCTCAGAAGGAGCTGGGGGACGTCGTTCTGTTGGATATTCCTCAGCTGGAGAATCCAACGAAGGGCAAGGCGCTGGACATGCTGGAATCGACTCCGGTGCAAGGGATCGATTCGCGCATTACGGGGACGGCCGATTATGCCGATTCGGCCGGTTCCGACGTCGTGATCATCACGGCGGGGATCGCCCGCAAGCCGGGGATGAGCCGGGACGACCTCGTAAACACGAATGCCGGCATCATGAAGGCCGTATGCGAGAACGTGAAGGCTACGAGCCCGAACGCCTACGTCATCATCCTCTCGAACCCGGTCGACGCGATGACTTACGTGGCCTACAAGACCCTTGGCTTCCCGAAGAATCGCGTCATCGGCCAATCCGGCGTCTTGGATACGGCCCGCTACAACACGTTTCTGGCGGAAGCTCTTAACGTATCGGTCGAAGACGTTCGCGGCGTCGTGCTCGGAGGCCATGGGGACGACATGGTTCCGCTCGTCCGTTATACGACGATCGGGGGCATGCCGGTCGAGAAGCTGCTCCCCAAGGAGCAGATAGACGCCATCGTCGCGCGCACCCGCGTCGGCGGCGGAGAGATCGTGAACCTGCTCGGCAACGGCAGCGCGTATTATGCTCCTGCTGCTTCTCTTGTTCAGATGACCGAAGCCGTCCTTAAGGACAAGAAGCGGATCCTTCCGGTTATCGCTCTGCTGGAAGGCGAGTATGGCTACAGCAACCTGTTCATCGGCGTCTTGGCGGTTCTCGGCGGGGACGGCATCGAGAAGATCTTCGAGCTGGAGCTGACGGCGGAAGAGAAGGCGGCGCTGGACAGATCCGCGAATTCTGTCCGAAGCGTTATCCAAGTCGTCGAGAACGGCTGAGCTTATTCCCGCGGAACTTAGCAGCCCTCGCATTCAGGCGATTCGGCCGAATGCGAGGGCTTTAATATGCGATTTGTCACCGTTTGTTCAGAAGTCGGCGAATCGTTGGAAGCGTTTTGTTTTGTTTGCCGCGAGAATTGTGTATACTGGACTTGGAATGTTGTATATTCTGCCAAAGGGGACTAGTGATCATGAATACGGTTATGTTGTTTCTGCACGTCGTCGGCGCCGTCGGGATGGGGATTTATGCGATTCTGCCCTTCCTGGTAGGCAAGTTCAAGCAGCTCTCGACTCCGGCCCAGGAAGGCCTTGCGAGCGGACTTCTGACGGCTGGCCGCGTCGGCCAATTCTCGCTGGTGCTGCAATTGCTGACGGGAGGCTATCTGATCTCCCAGGCTGACTATAAGACCGCATGGATGATCGTCATCATCGTACTGTTCGTCGCCATCGGAGCGATGGCCGGCATGGTTCAAGGACCGTTGAAGCGGATTCGCGCGGCTGCCGCCGGCAATCAGGATATCTCCGGCAACGTGTCCAAAGCCCGCACGTTCAGCGCGATCGCGTTCATTCTGTTTCTGGTCATTATCTGGTTGATGCAAGATCCGTGGTATGCGTAAAAGAGTACTTGCTTTAGCGGAACGAGAAAACAAAGGAGGCGCAGGGGGGGACCCCTGCGCCTCCTTTGTCGTTGACATGCGCGCCCGCGTTTGCCATATATATGAATTTTCGAATATAAATTTGCATAATCAAGCAAAATCGACAGATATATATGAAAAATCATATAGATTCTCTCATAAATATCCCTACACCATCGATTATATATGATTTTTCGAATATATTCTCCGGAACGACCAAAAGACGGGAAATTGTATTCGCATTTTCATATAGATTGAAGTCACACACCCACACACCCGCACACCCAAGCGGTCATCGGGCGGGGGTAGAGGTCAAGCAGTCAAGGTCAAGCGGTCAAGGTCAAGCAGTCAAGGTCATGCGGTCAAGGTCAAGCAGTCAAGGTCAAGCGGTCAAGGTCAAGCAGTCAAGGTCATGCGGTCGTGGGCTAAGGTCAAGGTCAGGCCTCGTCCTCCGCCAACTCGTCCAACGTTCTCTCGAAGCTGGAGGCGAGGCGGTCGAGGAACCATTCGACTTCGGGCAGATTCATGTCCCGCAGCCTTGCTTCCATCTGTCGGCGGGCCGTCGCGAACTCGCGGTTGCCCGCGGACATCTCGCTGACGCACTTAAGATAAGCGTCGAGCACGTCGGCCGCTTTGACCAGCTTGGCCAGCTCGGGCGATTCGGGGCCCCTGTGGAGCAGGGGGTGATAGACCTCTTGAAGCTCCTTCGGCACGGTGGCCAGGAGACGATCGGCCGCGATCGCTTCGATCTGCCGGAAGTTCGCGAGAATGTCCGGATTGTGATGCTTGACCGGAGTCGGAATATCTCCCGTAAACACTTCCGCGGTATCATGGAATAACGCATAGGATGCGGCTTCATCCGGGTTCACGTCCTTCCCGAACACATGCTTGGAGATGCTGCCGAGCAAGTGGGCGATAAGAGCCGCGTGGTAGGAGTGCTCCGCGACGTTCTCTCCGGATGTCTTGCGCATCAGGCTCCAACGTTCGATATACTGAAGCCGGTAAAGATAAGCGAGGAATGGACTGGACATGGGAGCCCCTTTCTCAATGACCGTCGATAGGAAATTATAAGAGATTATACCATATCGGATTGGCTCACTATCGAGGAATGTGGAAAGAACGCCGGCCGTTTTTTTCCAAACAGGTCATTGCGGGCAATTCTCTATAGGAATGGTTAGCGGACGAATTGTTCTCATTCCGTGAAGGATTTAGCTCCCTTTATGCATCGATGAATGGAAAAGCGTATGCTATTATATAGAAGTTGAGGATATGCGAAACGAGAGGAGCTTCGTGCTATTATGTCTAACTTTGAAGAGAGCATTTATAAGCTGGTCGTGGAGACTTCTACCAATCTTCCGGCGGACGTGCGCAGAACGATCGCCGCTGCCAAGGCGGCGGAAGACAGCGCTACTCGCGCGGGTCTGTCCTTGTCAACGATCGTCCAAAATATCGAGATGGCGGAGTGCAACGTTTCTCCGATCTGCCAGGATACGGGCATGCCTACTTTTATCGTTCATACGCCCGTCGGCGCTAATCAAATCATTATGAGAAGAGAGATTCAGCAGGCGGTTGCCCGCGCGACCAAGGACGGCAAGCTGCGCACCAACTCCGTCGATTCCTTGACCGGAGCGAATACCGGGGACAATCTCGGACCGGGAACCCCCGTTATTCACTTCGAGCAATGGGAGAAGGACGAGGTCGACGTTCGCCTTATTCTGAAAGGCGGCGGCTGCGAGAACAAGAACATTCAATACAGCCTTCCGATGGAGATCGAAGGACTCGGCAAGGCCGGACGCGACCTGGACGGCATCCGCAAGTGCATCATGCACGCGGTCTACCAGGCGCAAGGCCAAGGCTGCAGCGCGGGCTTCATCGGCGTCGGCATCGGCGGCGACCGCACGAGCGGTTATGAGTTGGCGAAGCAGCAGCTGTTCCGCCATGTCGAAGACGTGAATCCGATTCCGGAATTGGCCAAGCTGGAGGATTACGTGCTTGAGAACGCGAATAAGCTCGGCATCGGCACGATGGGCTTCGGCGGCAACGTCACGCTGCTCGGATGCAAAGTCGGCGTCATGAACCGCCTGCCGGCAAGCTTCTTCGTCTCGGTCGCCTACAACTGCTGGGCTTATCGCCGCCAAGGCGTACTGCTGGACGGCTCCAGCCACGAGATCAAGGAATGGATCTACGAGAGCGGCTCGAACCATCCGATGAACGCTTTCGAAGAGACCGCTTCGGCCGCCGCGGAGAAAGCGATCGGAGAAGGACGCCGCGAGGTCGTTCTGACGGCTCCGGTGACCGAGGAGCAGATCCGTTCGCTGCGCGTTGGCGACGTGGTTATCCTGAACGGCGAGATGCATACGGGCCGCGACGCGCTGCACAAGCACTTGATGGACCATGACGCGCCGATCGACCTGAATGGCGGGGTTATCTACCACTGCGGTCCGGTTATGCTGAAGGATGAAGAGGGCTGGCACGTCAAGGCGTTCGGTCCGACGACAAGCATTCGCGAGGAGCCTTACCAAGGCGAGATCATGAAGAAGTTCGGCATTCGCGCCGTTATCGGCAAGGGCGGCATGGGTCCGAAGACGCTGGCCGCGCTCAAGGAGCATGGCGGCGTCTATCTGAACGCCGTCGGCGGGGCCGCTCAATACTATGCGGAATGCGTCAAGAAGGTAAATGGCGTGGACCTGCTGGAGTTCGGCATTCCGGAGGCGATGTGGCATCTTCAGGTCGAAGGCTTCGCGGCCGTCGTCACGATGGATTCCCACGGCAACAGCCTGCATGCCGAAGTCGAGCGGGATTCCAAGGAGAAGCTGACTCAATTCAAAGATCCCGTGTTCGCGTAAAAATGGCAATGGTGCAAGCCCATCCGTTCCGATGCTGAGGAGCTCATTCGCGCATGCATAAATTTCGATTTAAACTGACGGCGTTGTTTATGCTGTTGATCGGACTTACCGTGCTGGCCGCGGGGGTTCTCATGAGTCATTCCTACAAGAAGAATCACCTGAGCTCGCTTGAGGATCACATGCTGTCGGAGATTCGCGTGCTGAACGAAGCCGTTCCTTGGCCTGCCGGCCAGACGCAGGAGCAGCAGACTGCTTATCTTCAAGAGGCGGCGAAGCATTATAAAGATATCGCCGACATGCGCATTACTTATATCCGTCCGGACGGCGTCGTGCTCGGCGATTCCGATCATGACCCCGGGACGATGGAGAACCATGCGAATCGCGAGGAAGTGAAGGAAGCGCTGGCTTCGGGCTTCGGAAGCAGCGTTCGCCACAGCTCGACCCTGAATCAGAACATGCTGTACGTCGCGATGAAGGTTCCGGCTGACGGGGAGCCGGAAGGCATCGTTCGCTTGGCGGTCAGCCTGAAGGATGTCGAGAGATCGCTAGGGAACATGTGGCTAGCGCTTGTCGTAGGGCTGCTCATTCTCTTCCTCGCGGCGACGGCGATCAGCTATCGGATTGCGCTCAGTGTCACGCGTCCATTGGAGAAAATGACGGGCGCAGCCAAGCGGATGGCGGATATGGATTACAAGCTGCGGATTCCGGACGGCGGCAAGGACGAGGTCAGCGAACTGGCTCGGGCTCTTAACGCGATGGCGAACAGCCTTCAGCAGCAAGTGAACGAGATCCGGCAGAACGAAGTGCGGCTTCAATCCGTTCTGGACAATATGACGAGCGGCGTCATCATGATCGGAGCGGACGGTCGGATCCGTCTCTACAACCGCGGGGCGGAACAGCTGCTCGGAAGTACCGCGAGGGAACGGACGGGGCGCAGCTTCGGCGAGATCAAGCAGCAGTACGAGCTAGTGCAGCTTATTCGCGAAGCGCTTCAGGTTCATGAACCGATTCATGAGGAGCTGACGGTGTATTACCCGGAGGAGAAGCTGTTGGAGCTGAATGCCATTCCGATGCGCATGAGTGAAGAGGAAGAGCAAGGGCTGCTGCTTGTCCTGCAGGACGTTACCGCCATTCGGCGGTTGGAGCGGATGCGCAGCGAGTTCGTCGCCAACGTGTCCCATGAATTGAAGACCCCGGTGGCGGCCGTCAAGGGCTTCGCGGAGACGCTCATGAACGGAGCGATGGAGGACAAGGAGACGGCCCAATCGTTCCTCAAGATCATTCATGACGAGAGCGACCGGCTGAACCGGCTGATCGGCGATATTCTGGAGCTGTCCAAGATCGAATCCCGGCGTTCTCCGCTTCAGTTCTCTCCCGTGGATCTGTATGCGTTCCTGGAGCGAATCACGGAATTCATGTCCACGGAAGCCTCCAAGAAAAGCATCGATCTGGAGCTTCAGGCGGAAGAAGAATTGTTCATCGAAGCCGACGAGGATCGTCTGGGCCAGATCCTGCTGAACCTGCTGCAGAACGGGATCAACTATACCCCCGAAGGGGGCAAGGTGAAGGTCAAAGCCGAGTTCGTCGAAGGCAAGGATTCGGAAGGCTTGGAAGACCGGGTGCGAATCACGGTATCGGATACCGGGATCGGCATTCCCAAGAAGGACCTGCCGCGCATCTTCGAGAGGTTCTATCGGGTGGACAAGGCTCGTTCCAGAAGTTCGGGAGGGACGGGGCTCGGCCTGTCGATCGTGAAGCATCTGGCGGAGCTTCATCATGGCACGATTCGGGTAGAGAGCACGGTCGGAGTCGGATCCCAATTCATTCTGGAGCTGCCGCTGCTTCAGCCTTAGGGCTGCCGTTTCCGTCTCTAATGCGAATGTCATCAATGCCGCTATTTTACGCACAGTTAACAAAAGGTTAACTTATGATTAACAGTGGCATGATATATTGTCATAGAGAGCACGAGCACAATGCGGCTGCAGCAGCCGGAGCGGAGGTACCCATGTCGGACAAAGTGCTAATCATTGAAGATGAGCCGACCATCGCGCGACTCGTAACTTATAACCTCTCCCTCGAAGGCTATGAGACGGAAGTCGTCGGCAACGGCGCGGAAGGCCTTCACAATGCCATTCACGAGGATTACGCGATTATTTTCCTCGATCTGATGCTTCCGGGGATGAACGGATTCGAAGTTCTTCAGAAGCTGAGACAGAACGGCATCAAGACTCCCGTTATCATCCTGACGGCCCGCAACGCGGAAGAAGAGGTCGTGCAAGGATTAAAGCTCGGAGCGGACGACTATATTACCAAGCCGTTCGGAGTCGCGGAGCTGCTCGCGAGAACCTCGGCGGTTCTCAGGCGCTCCCGCAACGACGGCGAAGCGGAGACGCCCCGCGGGACAAGCGGAGACAAGGTTCTGGCGCTTGGCGATCTGCAGATCTACCCGGATAAATACGAGGTTCTGCTGAACGGTCAGTGGATCTCGCTTCGGCCCAAGGAATTCGAGGTTCTGCTGTACCTGGCGGAGCGTCCCGGCATCGTCATTACGCGGGACGACCTGATGAACGTCGTCTGGGGCTTCGACTACATCGGCGGCCAGCGGACCGTGGACGTACACGTCAGCTCGCTTCGCAAGAAGCTCGAGCTCAACCAGCAGACCGTTCAGATCGAATCGATCCGCGGCGTCGGCTACAAACTGATCGTCAACCGCAAAGCAAGCTTATCCGGCAAGTAACCGGATAAGCTTTTTGCTTTTTCGGAGATCTTGGTCTTGACAAACGCTGCAAGAAATTTCTATAATGACAACAACTATCTGACAAGGAGGCTGATGAATATGCGGAATGCGACGAAGAAGGTCATGGGAACAGCAGCATATGCATCGGTCTCTACGGAATGCGAGGGGAGAGCAAGCTAACCGGTAAGGTTGGTTTGTTCGGGAGCCGCAAGAGACCTACGGGTTTCTTGCGGTTTTTTTCTTGCGGCCGCGGGGTTTCCCGCGGCCTATTTTGCGTTTGGCGTGCCCATGCGGCTGGCCTAATGGACGAAGCAAATGAACAAATCAAATGAACAAGATGAAATCAAATGAACAAGAACAAATCAAATGACAAATGAACCTTAAAGGAGCAATCGGATGAACGAAAAGAAGAAGGATACCAACCTCGTAAGCTGGGGGTGGAATGAAGCTTGGCAAGACCAATTCGAGCAGCTTGCCACAGCGGGAAGCAAAAAGGTAGAGCCCGCCAGGGTTACGGCTCAATACTCGAGAATCTATCAGATCGTCTCGGAATCCGGGGAGCTGTCGGCGGAAGTATCCGGGAGGTTTGAATTCGCGGCGGTGTCGCCGGGAGATTATCCCGCAGTAGGCGACTGGGTGGCGATCGAGCCTCTGGAAGGCGAAGGAAGGGCTATCATCCATGCCGTCTTGAAACGCCGCTCCGCGATGATTCGCAAGACGGCGGGAAGTACGCTGGATGAACAGGTCGTCGGCACGAATCTCGATACCGTGTTTATCGTCCAATCCCTAAATCAGGATTGGAACGCGAGGCGCTTGGAACGGTACTTGATCGCGGTAAGGGACAGCGGGAGCCAGCCGGTTGTTCTGTTCACCAAGTCGGATTTATGCGACGACCCGACGCCTTACCTCTCGGAAGCCGAACGGATCGCGCCGGGGGTTCCGGTCTTTGCCGTCAGCGCGATAACGGATCAGGGCCGAAAGGGACTCGCTCCGTATTTAAAGCCGGGACATACCGTTGCGGCCGTAGGCTCCTCGGGTGTCGGCAAGTCTTCTCTGCTGAACTGGCTGGCGGGGGACGATCTGCAGGAGGTCCAGCGAATCCGCGAGGATGACGCGCGAGGCCGCCATACGACGACTCACCGCGAACTGTTCCGATTGCCGGAAGGCGCGATCTGGCTTGATACGCCCGGCATGAGGGAGCTGCAGATGTGGGATTCGCAGCACGGCTGGCAAGCAACGTTCACGGACGTCGAGGAGCTGGCGGCGAGCTGCCGATTCCGCGATTGCCAGCATGAGAAGGAGAGCGGCTGCGCCGTTCGGGCCGCCTTGGAGGACGGTTCGCTGGACGCCAGCCGATATGCGAACTACCGGAAGACGGAGCGCGAGATCGCCCGCATCGCCCGCAAGGAGCAATTCGCCGCCAACCGTCTGAAGAAGAAAGGCGGCTCCCGAGACTCCGAATCGGGGAGAAAGCAGAAGCATCGCGCGAACGGAGCCGGCTTCTACGATGCGGAATAAAGCTGTGCATGGCTAGTGAGAATACAGCATCGAAAAAGCGAGGGAAGGCGGTTAACCCAGAGGTTACCCCTTCCCGCGCTTTTGTATCTTATACCGTTTGTGTTGTTGCTAAAGCACTTGCTCCAGGAAGCGACGGGCGCGTTCCGTCTGCGGATTCGCGAAAAATTGCTCCGGCGACGAGCGCTCGAGCAGCCGGCCGGCGTCCAGGAAGTAGATCGTATCGGCGGCTTCGCGGGCGAACTTCATCTCATGGGTGACGATCAGCATCGTCAAGCCGGAATGGGCAAGGCCGCGAATAACCGCCAGAACCTCCTTGACCATCTCCGGATCCAGCGCCGAGGTCGGCTCGTCGAATAGGATAACGTCGGGATCCATCATGAGGCATCGCGCGATCGCCACGCGCTGCTTCTGGCCGCCCGACAGCTTCGAAGGGTACACGTCGGCTTTGTCGGCCAGACCGACTCGCTCCAGCAGAGACAAGCCTTTGGCTCTGGCCGCCGATTTATCCATGCCTTTCACTCTGGTGGGAGCGAAGATCAGATTGTCCATAACCGTCAAATGGGGGAACAGGTGAAAATGCTGGAACACCATGCCGATCCGCTGCCGAATGCGGGTGATATCGGTCTTCGGGTCGGTCAGCTCGGCGCCGTCCACGACGATCGTTCCGCCGGTCGGCACCTCGAGCAGGTTCAGGCATCGCAAGAAAGTGGATTTCCCGGAACCGGAAGGTCCGATAATGGCCACGACCTCCCCGCGTTCGACGGACGTCGAGATCCCGTTCAACACGTCCAGCTTGCCGAAAGACTTGGTTAGATTCTCTACTTTAATCACTGCGGCGCATTCTCCTTTCAAGCAGTCTGGCGACCGAAGTGAGCGCGAGCACCAGCACGTAGTAGATGGCTCCGACGACGAGCAGCGGCTCGAACGCCAAGAACGTATTCGCCTGCACGACGTTCGCTCTTCTCATCAGGTCCGCCACGCCGATGACCGATACGAGGGAGGATTCCTTCACGAGAGCGACGCACTCGTTGACGAGCGCGGGCAGGATGTTCTTGACCGCTTGCGGCATGATGATGCTGAACATCATCGTCCGATAGGGGATGCCGAGCGACAAGGCCGCTTCTCGCTGTCCCTTGTCGACGGCCATGATGCCGCCGCGGATCGTCTCGGACAAGTAAGCGGCGGAATTCAAGCCGAAGGCCAAGCCGGCGGCAAGAAGCGCCGGAATGTTGTAGCCCGTCAGCTGCGGAATGGCATAATAGATCAATGCCAGCTGCAGCAGAAGAGGCGTTCCGCGGAACACCGACGTATAGACGGTCGAGAAGCCTCGGAGCACGGCAACCTTGGATAGCTTGAACAAGGACAGGATGCCGCCCCAGACGAAGCCGAACGCCGCGGAGACTAGCGTGAATAGCAGCGTGACGTAGATGCCCCGGAGCAGATAGCCCATGTAGCTCCCGATCCGGTCGAAATGCAGCCAGCCGCCGCCGACTTTGCTACCGACGGTGGACTTCGTGCCGAACCACTTGTCGATCATCTGCCGGAGAGAACCGTCGTTCTTCATCTCCTGCAGGGCTTCGTTAAACGGCGCGCTCAGTTCGGACCCTTTGGGGAAGGCGATCGCGTACCCTTCGCCGCTGTCTCCCGCAGGAATCATGGCGATGTTCAGGTCGTTGTTGGACTGGGCATACCCGGCGGCAACGGCGTCTTCGACGATAACGGCATCGACTCGATTCGCCTTCAGCGCTTGAATCAGATCGGGAATCTTGTTCAGCTTCAAGACCGTCGGATTCTCGATCTCCGAGACGACCTTCTCTTGGGTGGAACCGAGCTGAACGCCGACTTTCTTGCCGGCCAAATCCTCTAACGTATTGAGCCCGGAGTCTTGCCTGGACACGATCGTGTTGCTCGCCACGTAATACGTGTCGGAGAAATCGACGCTCTTCTTCCGTTCCTCGGTGACGGACATGCCCGACATGACGAAGTCGACCCGCTTGGATTGAAGCGCGGCGATCAGCCCGTCGAAGTCGGAAGGAGCGATCTTCAGCTCATAGCCGAGCTTGTCCGCGATCGCTTGTGCGATATCGATATCCAGACCGACGATCTTGCCCCCGGCCGCGGCATCCACATTCTCATAGGGAGGATAGTCCGGCGAGGTTCCCATCGTGATCGTCTTCGCCGCCGCATTCGCGGTGGGCGGGACAGAAGCGCCCGGAACGACCAAACAGCCTGCGAGAACAAGAAGGCAGGCAAGGGCGGTAAGCGCCCGGCGTATGGAATCATGCTTTAATGTCAACTTTCAAACCCACTTCCAGCTTGCGATTTAGCCGACTGCCGTGGCAGGCGACTAAATTAATATACCCAGAAGCCAACATTGGGCTCAATGATGAAAATAATCCAGTATTGGAAAGAAGAAGCAGAACGGAACGGTTCCATTAAAAAAACGATATAGAGACAGCCAAGGAGCTGTTTCTATATCGTTCCGAATGTTTCCTGCTTCCGCTTCCGGCTCATTGGCGACCCCAAGCGAGCATCTTCTTCTGGAATTCCTTGGGCGAGCACTGGTTAAAGCGCTTGAACATCTTGTAGAAGTGAGCCATGTTCGGCATGCCGGTCAGATCGCCAACCTCGCTGATGCTTAAGTCCCTCGTCAACAGGAGCTGCTCCGCCCGTTTTATTTTGCGAAAATTAACGTACTCCGTGAAGGATAACCCCATGTTCTTCTTGAAAAATTTAACGAAATAATAATAGCTCATATTGGCGAGACGGCATGCGTCCTCCACGCTGACGCGATCGCCGATGCTGTCTTCCACGTAATCGAGCACCGGCTTCAGGCGAATCCGTTCGACCCGGTCCTGATTGGCGAGCAGCCCTTGACTATCGCTGCGGATCAGCACGAGAAGGATTTTCTTGATCAGCAGGTTGACGGCCAGCTCGTAGCCGCTGTCCTTGCGAAGCGTCTCCCGGTGAATCTCCTCTATGCATTCGGAGACCTCCCGCCTGGCGGAAGGGTTCTCGCGGAAAATATAATTCATCGTGCTGAGCGGAACCTTGGTCTCGTTGAAGTATTGCAGGTACGGAATCGTGCTCTGGTCGAAGAACGTCTGGAGATCGAACTGAAGAACGATATATTGCGCTTTGTCTTCCTGGCTTCGATCCCGATGCAGTTGGGAGCTTCCGAGAACGATGACGTCACCCGGAGTCAGCGGATGAAGCTCGCCGGCAACCTCGACGTCCAGCCGTCCGCTCTGGATCAACAGCAGCTCGCATTCCGGATGATGATGCCAGTCGAAGAGAACGTGCGGAGCCCTGGTCGCTTCCCAGACTTTAATGGAGAGGAGCGGGTTCTCGTAATTGATCTTTTCCTGTACGGCCTGCATGTCGAATGTTGCCCTCCCTAATGACAAAATAGCATAATGCAGTCCCATCATAAGCAATGGGAATCCCTCATAAAGTTGCTATACTTGAATTGTAGAAGAGAACAAGCATACTTGCAAGGAGGACAAAAAAGTGAGCGTAGTTCATGTAGGCATGATCGGTTGCGGAGGTATCGCATATGGCAAGCATTTTCCATCGCTGGCCAAAATCCCAGAAGTTCGGTTGAAGGCGTTCTTCGACGTATCCGCAGATAGAGCCGCCGACGCCAAAGAGAAGTTCGGCACTCCCGATGCCAAGGTTTATACCAGCGTGCAGGAGCTTCTGAACGACCCGGATATCCAAGTGGTTCACGTGTGTACCCCGAACGATACGCATGCGGAGATCTCGATCGCGGCGATGGAAGCGGGCAAGCACGTTCTCTGCGAGAAGCCGATGGCCAAGACGTCCGAGGACGCGCGCCGGATGCTGGAGACAGCCGAGAGAACGGGCCGCAAGCTGAGCATCGCGTACCAGAACCGATTCCGCGCCGACAGCCGCTGGTTGAAGGAAGCGTGCCGCCAGGGACAGCTTGGCGAGATCTACATGGCCAAAGCCCATGCCGTTCGCCGTCGCGCCGTTCCGACTTGGGGAGTGTTCCTGGATAAAGAGAAGCAAGGCGGAGGTCCGCTGATCGATATCGGAACGCATGCGCTCGATCTAGCGCTATGGATGATGGACAATTACGAGCCGAAGCATGTATTGGGCACGACTTACCGCAAGCTGGCGGAGCAGGGCAGTCCGGCCAACGCTTGGGGCAACTGGGATCCGGCCAAGTTCACCGTCGAGGATTCCGCGTTCGCGATGATCACGATGAAGAACGGCGCATCGATCTGGCTCGAATCGAGCTGGGCGCTCAATACGCTGGATGTGGACGAGGCGAAGGTTACGCTGAGCGGAACCAAGGCGGGAGCCGACATGAAGAACGGCTTGCGAATCAACGGGGAAGAGCACGGCCACTTGTACACGAAGGAGATCGTCCTTGGCGACCAGTGGAACAGCGAGGCTCCGAACGATTCCGCGGAGCGCGAGGCGCGCGCCTGGATTGATTCGATCCTGAACGATACGGACCCGGTCGTCACGGCGAAGCAAGCGTTGGTCGTGCAAGAAATTCTGGAAGCCGTCTATGAGTCCTCGGCCAAGGGCCAAGCCGTTTCGTTCGTCTGACATTGCCCGGGCAATGATGACAGGATCGGACAGGCGGGTTAGGTCGGAAGGATAGATGACAGAGCTTAATACTCATAGTAAACTAGGCTTGTTGCCATAAAGAACCACATTATTTCCGAAGGGCAAGGTGATCTTGATGAAGCTTGGCGTTTTCTTGGTTTTGTTCGGAGAGCAATCGTTGGAGCAGGCTCTGGATACCGCGAAGTCGGCCGGGATCCAGGCCGTCGAGTTGGGTACGGGAGGCTTCCCGGGAACCGCGCATGTGAATGCGGCTGCCATTTTGAACGATGAAGCTCAAATCAAGCGCATTAAAGAAGCCGTCGAATCCCGCGGCTTGACGATCAGCGCGCTCAGCTGCCACGGCAATCCGCTGCACCCGGATGAAAGCGTAGCCAAAAAACACCACGACGACTTCGTCGCAACGGTTCAGCTCGCGGAGAAGCTTGGAGTCGACACGGTGATTACGTTCTCGGGATGCCCGGGAGAATCGCCGAATTCGAAGTACCCTTCGTGGGTAACGTGCCCATGGCCGGAGGACTTCCTCAAGGTGCTCGAATGGCAATGGAACGAAGTCGCCATCCCTTATTGGAAGGAACAGTCCGCTTTCTGCCGCAAGCATGGGGTGAAGGTCGCGATCGAATCGCATCCCGGCTTCCTCGTCTATAATACGGAGACGGCTCTAAGGCTGCGCCGCGAAGCCGGCGACAATATCGGCGTCAACTTCGATCCGTCCCACTTGTTCTGGCAGGGCATGGACCCGATCGAGTGCGTGAAGGCGCTTGGAGATTCCATCTATCACGTGCATGCCAAGGATACGAAGATCGATGCCCGCAACACGGCCCTGAACGGAGTGCTCGATACGAAGCATTACGGCGATATCCTGAATCGTTCCTTCGTGTTCCGCACGGTCGGTTACGGGCATGACGACGAGTTCTGGAAGTCTCTTGTCAGCACGCTTCGCGTGATCGGCTATGACGGAGCAATCAGCATCGAGCACGAGGACGGATTGATGAGCGTAAACGAAGGCTTCACGAAAGCGGCAAGCTTCCTGAACGGACTTATCCTCAAAGAAAGCGCTGGTGAGATGTGGTGGGCGTAAGCAAGAAAGTGAACGTCGGAATGGTCGGCTATAAATTCATGGGCAAAGCCCATAGCAACGCTTATAAGCAAGTGAACATGTTCTTCGAGCCGGATGCGGAGGTCGTCATGAAGGCGATCTGCGGCCGGGACGAGGAGGGCGTCAAAGCCGCGGCGGACAAGTTCGGCTGGGAAGGCTACGAGACGGATTGGCGCAAGCTGGTCAAACGCGACGATATCGACTTCATCGATATCAACGCGCCGAGCGATGCGCACAAGGAGATCACGCTTGCCGCTATCGCCGAAGGCAAGCACGTCTTCTGCGAGAAGCCGCTCGCGCTGAATCTATCGGACGCCCGCGAGATGCTTCAAGCGGCGGAGCAAGCGGGAGTGAAGCACGGCATCTGCTTCAACTATCGCTTCCTGCCGGCGGTTCAGCTCGCGAAGAAGATTATCGACAGCGGCAAGCTGGGCGAGATTCATCATTATCGCGCGACCTACCTTCAGGATTGGCTCGTCGATCCGGAGACGCCGCTCGCTTGGCGTTTGAAGAAGGAGATCGCCGGCTCCGGCGCGCACGGCGACATCAACGCGCACAGCATTGACCTCGCGCGCTTCCTGATCGGCGAGTTCGACCGGGTCATCGGCCACAACCGCACGTTCGTCAAGGAGCGTCCGGTCCTCGTCAACTCCGCCGGCTTGTCGGGAACGGCATCTTCGACCGAGAAGGGCGAAGTGACGGTAGACGACGCGACGGCCTTCCTGGCGGACTTCAAGAACGGCGCCATGGGCATCTTCGTGGCGAGCCGCTTCGCGACGGGCCGCAAGAACCACAACACTTTCGAGATCCATGGCAGCAAGGGAACGATTCGTTGGGATCTGGAGAACTTGAACGAGCTCCAAGTGTACTTCCGCGAGGATGAGCCGGAGCTGGCAGGTTTCCGCCGCGTGCTGGCAACCGAGCCGGAGCACAAGTATGCCGGCAACTGGTGGCCGACCGGGCACATCATCGGCTATGAGCACGGCTTCGTGCACATCGCGTACGAATTCGTGCAGCATCTGGCGAACGGAACGCCATTCACTCCGACTTTCGCGGACGGAGTCCGTTGCCAAGAGGTTCTGGAAGCGGTCGATCTGTCCATCGAACGCGGAACTTGGGTAAGCGTGGAAGAGGTATAAGAGCAAAGAAGAGGCTGTCTCAAAAGTAAGTCCTAGCGCACTTTGAGAACAGCTTGCTTTAGAAAAATGGATTAAAATCAACAATGACAGCCCAAGGGAGACTTATCCCTGCGCTGTCATTGTTCGTTTTCCGTCAAATGCCGCTTTCTTGAGCAGATTATGGGCAAGCGAAAGCCACCCGACCTCTAAGCTCACTTTTGGCAAGTCGCGAAGCAGGAAGCGCCGGAATCCCCGATTATTCTTTATTTGTCCAAACACGCTCTCCGGTTCAATCATCCGCTTGACGGCTAGCGCATACCCTTCTTCGCTCCGGAGTTTCTCCTTCGCTTGCTGCTTGTACTGCAGATATTGGTAGGTGCTGCACTTGACCACGCTTTCGATCTGCTCGCCTTCCAGATAAGCGTAGTTTTCTTCTCCGCCATATCCAGCGTCTGCAATGACCGTTCCCGGCAGCTTAACAAGAGCGGTTTGAGGGATGAGGCAGCGCGTGTCTGTTGGACGTTGATGCAGGCTGTATCCGATAATGAACTGCTCTTCCGTCCCGATTTGCACGTAGTAGCCCGGCTTGAGCTGGCCGTTTCGCATGTGATCCTCTTTCATGCGCATGAACGTCGCATCCGGATCGGTCTTGCTGATCGTCCAGACGATTGACCGCTTCGTTGACGACACGAACAAGATGGTGAGGAGGGATGTCTTCCTCAAGGTCCATTGGCAGGCAAAGTTGGTCCATGGTATAGTGAATGTACAAAGAAACCGTTCCTTTCGTAAATGGTTGGGTGGTACCTCCATTTTACCAAAGAACGGTTTCTTTGCGTCTTGGGGAACGTTTTTTTCTTAAATAAGCGATACAAAGAAGAGGGCATGTGTCTCCTAGAGGAGCGAAGCGATTGCTTTTGCCGACGTGAAATTCCCTTGTTACGGGGTTACCCAATCCGATTTCACGGCGGCACCAGCAACCGGCAGGAGACACATCCCTCCAAAATCTAAATCGCTAACCTTAAGACAGGGCTGTCCATAAGTCTATGAATTATGGGACGGCCTCTTCTTTGCGTAAAAGCTAACCCCGGTTCGACTAGGGGGCTAGGGAATTATGGATATTCCGAATCGTAACGGAAATTTGAGACCGTTACAGGCCCAGATTGGTGCCTTCTGAATTCTAAGGGAAGCCAGAGCCTTTATTTTGACGATAACTACACTTATCGAGGCTAAAATGCATTCTAAGCGTCGCATATTTCCGTTAGAATTTAAAGAGCTCTATTTTGGGCATGTAAGGGGCTGCTATTTCCGTTAGACGTTAGCCGGTAGCGGTTAGCCGTGTCGTTCAATGAGCAGAACGAGTAAGAGCGATCGGCACCGATCGAAGAAATAAGTAGATATTGATGAAGCCCCATAGGTAAGCATAAGAGACCGCCAAACGGATGATTGAAATAACAAAAACCGGCATAAGGGGAGTTCCCTTATGCCGGTTTTCTATCCCATCATCAAGATATCGATTAGGATACCGTGATCGTGCCCGTCATGTTGTCATGACCGGAACCGCATTGGATGGAGCAGTTGAAATCATACTTGCCAGCCTTGTCAACCGTGAAGGTCTTGGACTCGCCGTTCTTCAGGTTAATGCCCAGATCCGGAATAGCAACGCCGTGGTTGCCTTCGGTGTTCTTGAACGTCAGAGTTACCGTGTCGCCAACATGCAATTGAATATCTTGTTGATCGAATTCAAAGCTCTTAGCGCTAAGCGTGATTTCCTTAGCTTCGCCGCCTGCTGCCGGAGCGCTGGCGCTAGCCGAAGGGGAGCCGGAAGCGTTGGAGTTATTGTTGTTGTTGTTGCCGCATGCGCTCAGCGCGATAACGGCTGCGATCGCGACTAGCGCGAGAAAGAGATAAGACTTCTTGTTCATGATGTTGATCCTCCCTGTTTGTCTGTAGGTATTATCTTACTAGCAAGCTTGTCCTGTCGACTGTCGATTATACGCCTATCCTTATTCGATCGTCAATGTTTAAGTTTCCCTTAATTCAATTATTTCATTCTTTCTAAGTAAAAAAACATTATTTCGTCACCAAAATGCAAATTTCGACAGATTTTCTGCCGAATAGAATGGGGATATTGTCAAATTTTCGACAAAAAAGGGTTGACGGAACAAAAATGGAGGAGTAACATTCAACTTGCTTGTGAACGTCTTAGTAGTGAGCTTTCCTGTCGCAAGAGGTAACATGCAAGTCCGCAACATGCAATTAAAAGGAATGGGTCATTCCATGCAAGTCCGCTGCTGTTCGGTAGCGGGTATTTGTTTCGCGCTCTTGCTTAAGGAGGACTTAAGTAGGGGGAAGGCAATACGCACATCATCTATCATACTAGGAGGAATTGCCTGTGAAGAGAACTTCTTTCGCGGTTATCGGCGGCGTTTTGGCAGCCAGCCTCGCGCTTACGGCGTGCAGCAACAACAATAATAATAATTCCGCACCGAGCGCATCGGCTTCGGCCTCTCCGTCGGCATCGGCTTCCGCATCGGCATCGGCTTCCGCCGGCGCTACGGTTACGGGAACCAACTTTGAGAACTGGGGTTCGTTCGGCTATACGCTCGCGGGCAATCGTCATGTGCCGTTCTCCGAGATTACGGCTGACAACGTTAACGACCTTGGCGTCGTATGGTCCGCGGATCTGAAGACGTTGGACGCTGACGTCAAGAACGGCAACCAATCGTTCCCGGTCGTTATCGACGGCGTTATCTACATCACGACTTCCGGCAACCAAGTATTCGCTTTCGATGCCGTTACCGGCAATCAAATCTGGCACTGGAAGCCGCCGGCAGAAGAAGCGGCTAACTACAGCAAAGCCGGCATTATCGCGAACCGCGGCGTAGCGGTAGGCGATGGCAAGGTATTCATGCTGACGATCGATTGCCAGATCGTAGCGCTTGACCAGAAGACCGGCGAATTGGTGAAGAAGGTTAAGATAAGCGACTACTATCCGGACGTTACGATCGAGAACGGATATTATGAAACGACCGCGCCGGTGTTCTACAACGGCAACATCTATGTCGGCAGCAGCGGCGGCGACAACGGCGTTCGCGGCTTCGAAGCGGCATTCAAGGCAAGCGACCTGACACCGGCTTGGGACAGCCCGTTCTGGACCGTTCCTCCGAAGGGCCAAGGCTGGCTCGCGAACAGCATCTTCCAAGGCGGCGGCGCCGTCTGGTGCCCTCCGGTTATCGACGAAGAGACCGGCATCATGTACTTCGCAGTCGGCAACCCGGCTCCTGACTTCTACGGCGAGTCCCGTCCTGGCGACAACCCTTACACCGACTCGGTCGTAGCGGTTAAGGCGGATACAGGCGAGCTCGTTTGGGCGAAGCAAGAAGTCAGCCACGACCTGTGGGACTACGATGCTGCGGCTTCCCCGATGATCCTGAACGCTACCGTAAACGGCAAGCAACAGAAGATCGTCGTCGAAGGCGGCAAATCCGGACAATGGTTCGCATGGGATGCGGCTACCGGCGATGTCGTGTGGGACGGAGTTCCGTTCACGAGAATCTCGCACCCGACTCCGACTCCGGAAGGCGTAACGGTATATCCGGGCGTTCTCGGCGGCGAGAACTACGCTCCGGAAACCTATGATCCGGCTACGAACTACGTTCTTATCCCTGCAGTAGAGCAAGGCGTCGTCGTCAAATCCGCTACGAGCCAAGAAGGGTCGAAGACGGAATTCCCGGGCGCAATGGCATTCGGTACCGGCTATGAAGCAGCCGAGAACGAAGAAACCGGCTACGGCACGGTTACCGCTATCGACGTCAACACCGGTAAGCAAGCTTACCAGATCAAGACGACGAGCCCGCAACGCGGCGGCCTGAGCAGCACAGATACCGGCCTGGCGTTCTTCGGCGAGCTGGAAGGCAAGATCAATGCCCTGGATATCAAGACAGGCAAGATTCTGTGGACCTTCCAAGTTGCCGGCGACAACATTCAAGCCGCTCCGGCTATCTTCACGGTAGACGGCAAGGAATACATCACCTTCACTTCCGGCGGCACGAAGCCGAAGATTTACGTCTTCGGGCTCGGCGGCGATAAGACTCAAGGCGCAGCAGGAACGGCAGACACCGGCAGCGCTCACTCCAAATAATCGATAGAATAAGCATTCGGGAGCAGGCTCCGTCATGGAGCCTGCCCCTTCTTGCATATTCGGAAGGAGCGGTTACATGAAGAAGTGGTCCATCATCTCGACAATGATTCTGCTCGCGGCAGCGCTGGCAGGATGCTCCGACAATTCGAACGAAGCGGCGCCTTCCGCATCGGGATCGGCTAGCTCTTCGCCGATCGCTTCCGCCACGGCAAGCGTTGCCGTCGGCGGAGATATTAATCTGAATATTAGCCAAACCTCCTTCGACTTGAAGCAATGGGAGGAGGACGGCTCTCATAATACGACGGTCCAAGGCAAGCTTGTCGTCGGAGGCTCCCCCGTACAGAACGCGGTTCTTCACGCGGGAACGAGCAAGAAGGATATCGTGACGGATGAGTCGGGTTCCTTCCAGATAATCATCGACCAGAGCTTGCTGATGGATACGGAAGTCAAGGTCGTATCGCTCGACAATGCGACGATCGGCGGAAGCCCTGTCGATCAATCGCTCTCCGCGGAATTGCTGAAGACGTCGACCTTTATCACCGTAAACTATCCGATCGAGGTCAAGGACGTCCAGCCTTCCGCCGATGACGCCGGCAAGGTTGTCGTCAACGCGAGAATCAAGTCCCAGGAAGGCGATGTCATCTCCTTCTTCCAGGTGGATAAATATAGAATCGGCGGCGTTGTCAAAGACGCGGACGGCAACCCGGTGAAGGACGCCGTAGTGTGGATCGACCGCGACGAAGGCGAAGGCTTCGGCAAGTCGACTCCGACGGACGAGAACGGCACGTACCAATTGTTCTACCTGCCGGAATCGGACGAAGGAACGAACCTCACGGTCACGATCGGCACGACCCGATACACCCTTCCCAAAGGAAAGGTGTTCCACATTCCGGACGATACGAGCGTCTTGATCAACATCACGCTTCCGAAGGAAGGGACGGAGATTGTCGATAAGCCGCCTACCTTGGAAGCCATCACGTCCAACGGCGCGATGTACACGGGAATTCTGGCCGGTCTTAACGTACCTTCCGATGTCGCGTATACGGTGACGATTCCGGACAAGGAAGGGAACTTCACCCTGACCGTCGACAAGGCCGTATGGGAACAGAACCCTGCCTTCTTCGAGACGAAGCTGACCAAGTTCGTGGAAGACCGGGATTTGACTTGGGGCGATACGCTCGAATCCAGCTTCGTGCAGCCGGGAGCGAACGACCCGAAGCGGATCTCTCCAATCTCCCAGGGGGCATAGGCAACTCCCCCGACTTTTCTACTATATATAATAGAAGAAACAACTCGAAACGAGGCGATGCAGGACATTCCTGCATCGCCTTTTTGTCATGCGCGAATAGGGCTTAAAGACTAAAGTTTACATAGATGGAACAATGCTCGTACGGACGGTTGACAAGCCGATGCTAGTATCAAACCATAGACTCTCGCCCGCGGACCGTTCGCGGGACGGGAATACCTGGAGGGATACAAAGATGAGTCTGTTATTGGACAAACCGACTGCCGGCATGCCGGAGAGCTTGATCGCCGCCGACATGCCGAAGATACAGCCAAGCCCTGCCGTTTCCAATTCTCAAGCTGCGCTTGAGCCGGACGCCAAATTAGCGGAGTCCTCGATGCCCTCGCTTCATCTGGAAGAGTGGATTCGGAGCTGCCCGGTCATTCCCCACAGCCAGAGCTGCGGGCAGGTCGAGATGCTGTTCCGCGAGCGCAGGGATCTGGAGTGCGTGGTGGTCTGCGATACTAAGCAGCGCCCGACGGGACTGATGATGAAGCATAAATTTTTCCGAATGCTCAGCTCCCGTTTCGGTCCGTCCTTGTTCGGCGATAAGCCGATCTCCAAGCTAATGGACGAAGCCCCGATGATCGCCGAATCGGATGCGCTCCCTCAGGAGCTGATCGACGGCGCGATGTCGCGAAGCGAGGAGACTCTGTATGACGCCGTCATCATGACTCGCCAAGGCAAGGCGATCGGCATTCTGACCGTCAGCGACCTGCTTCAGCTCTCCAGGCTTCTGCAGCGCGAAGCTTCCGATCGGCAGATCCGAACCGTCCGCAGCACGGAGAGGATGATCGCGGACATTCATCATGCGGTCGTGAAGGTAACGGAGACTTCCCAGCATTCGAGGGAGAGCAGCGATCGAATCGCGGAGATGACGGAGCGCGGGAGGCAAGACCTGAAGAAGACGCTCGATCTGTTCCGGCTGTGGAACGAATCGGCGATTCGCCAGGAAGAGTCGGTAGCCATGCTGCTGGACCGGACCGCGGCGGCGTTCGGGATTACCAAATTGATCTCCGAGCTAGCGGATCGCTGCAATCTGCTGGCGCTTAATTCCCAGATCGAGGCCGCCAGAGCCGGGGAGCACGGGCGGGGCTTCGCCGTAGTCGCCCAAGAGGTTCGCGAGCTGGCGAACCAAACGAAGCAATCCACGGAGCAAATCAACCGCCAGCTGGCCAATATCGTCGAAGCGGCCGAAGCGACGGCGGCGGATGTCCGCGAGGGCCGGAAAGGCGCCGTAGAAGGGGTCCGCAGCGTCCAGAGCACGGAGATGACGTTCGGCGAGCTATGGGAGATCAGCTCGAACCACCTTGCGGATACCGTCAAGCTGACGGACGCCTCCAACGAGGCAAGCGGCATCACCGAGCAGATTCGGCAGCAAATGCTGAGGCTAGTCTCGCAACTAAACGGCAGGAGCCGTTCATTTTGATTGTTAATGGATTTGATATTTTACATTGAGTTTACAAAACGAAAACATAGCATTTACTCAGGGCAGTTAGAATCATAAACGTAAGCCAAACAGACAAGTCAATACGAGTCATTGACGAGTCGATGTCGCCCTGTCGCATTAGCCGGAATCATACTCTCAAAAAAATAGGTTGGCATGAAGGAAAGGGGATTTAACAAATGAAATTCAAGAAAACATTGCTTACGAGCCTTACACTGGTGTTCGCCCTCTCGCTCGCGGCTTGCGGCAACAACAATAACAATAGCTCCAACTCGGGTTCTTCTCCTTCCGGATCGGCTCCGGCAGCCGAAGCCGTCAGCGGTTCGGTTCTCGCGGTAGGCTCCTCGGCGCTTCAACCTCTGGCGCAAGGCGTAGCGGACACGTTCATGACTCTTGACGCATACAAGAAAGTCTCCGTAACGATCCAAGCCGGCGGCAGCGGCACGGGCCTCTCCCAAGTATCCGACGGCCAAGCGGATATCGGCAACTCGGACATCTTCGCCGAAGAGAAGCTCGACGCCGATAAGGCAGCGGAACTCGTCGACCATAAAGTAGCGGTTGTCGCTATGGCGGCAGTCGCCAACAAGGACGCCGGCGTAGACAACCTGACGAAGCAGCAACTGGTCGACATCTTCACGGGCAAGGTAACGAACTGGAAGGATGTCGGCGGCGCAGACGAGAAGATCACGATCGTTAACCGTCCTTCGAGCTCCGGTACCCGCGCTACGTTCGAGAAGTTCGCTCTCGGCACGAAGACGGAAGACCTGCAAGGCTCCATCCAAGAAGATTCCTCCGGTACGGTTAAGAAGCTTGTAGCGGAAACTCCTGGAGCGATCGGCTACCTTGCTCTCTCTTACCTGGACGATTCCATTGTCGCTCTGAAGTATGAAGGCGTAGAACCTACGGCGGACAACGTCACGACGAACGCTTATCCGGTATGGGCATACGAGCACATGTACACGAAGGGCGACGCTAAGCCCGCTTCCCAAGCTTACATCGACTACATCCTGAGCGATGAAGTTCAGAACGGCGAAGTGGTTACGCAAGGGTTCGTTCCGGTATCCGCGATGAAAGTTGAGCGCGACGCTGCCGGCACCGTAACCCAGAAGTAAGCCGACAACGAACCAATCGAATAACAACCCTGAAGATCAAACGATCTACTGCGGCGAGAGGCGGACGTCAAGTGCGCCTCTCCTTGCCGTTAAAGGAGAGGCATGCATGAATTTACCAGCAACGAAAAGCCAGAACGGTTCTCCGAATAAGCCGAAAAAGTGGAGAAAGCACATTCTTGAGGAAGCGCGCGGCAAGGTGTTCGTTTATTTCTGCGTCTTCCTGCTCGTCGTAACGATTTTCTCCATCGTATACTTCATTGCTTCTAGAGGATTGGCTCCATTCATCTCGCAGGGAGTAAGCCTTAAGGACATGCTGTTCGGCCTCAAATGGAAGCCGGAAGGCGAGCCTCCGCTGTTCGGAGCGTTGCCGTTCCTGTTCGGTTCCTTCACGACGTCCGTTCTTGCCGCCTTGATCGCCGCACCGCTCGGCTTCTGCGCATCCGTCTTCATGACGGAGATCATGCCGAAATTCGGCAGGACGGTTCTTCAACCGGCCATCGAGCTGCTGGCGGGTATCCCGTCCGTCGTTTACGGCTTCGTCGGCTTGTCGGTCGTCGTACCTTTCCTCCGGGATACATTCCCAGGGCAAGGGATCGGCATTCTAGCCGGCGCCATCGTCCTGTCGATCATGATTCTGCCGACCGTGACCACGATCGGCACGGACGCGCTCCGCAGCCTGCCGAACGGGCTGAAGGAAGGGTCTTACGCCCTTGGCGCAACCCGCTGGCAGACGATCTACCGGATGATTCTGCCGACAACGCTGCCTTCGCTGCTGACGGGGATCGTGCTCGGCATTGCCCGCGCCTTCGGCGAAGCCCTCGCCGTCCAGATGGTTATCGGCAACGCGCCTCACATCCCGCACTCTCTCTTCGAGTCGGCTACGACGCTGACCAGCATCATCACGCTGGAGATGGGGAACACGACAAGCGGTTCGCTGCACAATAACGCGCTGTGGAGTCTTGCGCTTATTCTGCTTCTGATGACCTTCCTGTTCGTCTTTATCGTCCGCATGCTTGAGAGGAGGGTCAAACGATGAAAGCCAAGACTGCCGACCGAATCGCGACCGCCGTTATTGTCTGCGTCGCAGGCCTTATTATTCTTGTGCTCGCCGCCCTGCTGGGTTACTTGCTCGTTCGCGGGCTCGGCCATATCAGCTGGCACTTCCTGACCTCGGCGCCTCAGGCGATCAAGGCAGGGGGAGGAATCGGGCCTCAGCTCTTCAACTCGTTGTTCCTGCTGGTCCTGACCATGATCATTACGATTCCTCTCGGGATCGGAGCGGGCATCTACATGAGCGAATACGCGAAGGACAACAAGCTGACCGCCTTCATCCGCTTGGTCGTCGAAGTGCTGTCCTCCTTCCCGTCCATCGTTATCGGCCTTTTCGGCCTGCTCGTTATCGTCAACACGTTCGGCTTCGGGTATTCCTTGCTGTCCGGCGCGCTTGCGCTGACGGTATTCAATCTTCCGATGATGGTTCGCCTGACGGAGCAATCGCTGCGCAGCGTTCCGAAGGAACAGAAGGAAGCGGGCCTTGCGCTCGGACTCTCCCGCTGGAAGACGATCACCTCGGTCATGATGCCGGTCGCTCTTCCGTCGATCGTAACCGGTTCGATCCTGGCTTCCGGACGCGTCTTCGGCGAAGCGGCGGCGCTGCTGTTCACGGCGGGCATGAGCTCTCCTCGCCTGGACTTCTCCGACTGGAACCCGCTGAGCCCGACCTCTCCGCTGAATCCGATGCGGCCCGCGGAGACGCTCGCCGTTCATATCTGGAAGATCAACAGCGAAGGGCTTGCGCCCGATGCTCCCGAGATCGCGGCCGGAGCATCCGCGGTCCTCGTCATCATGGTTCTCTTGTTCAACCTTGGCGCCCGTTGGTTCGGACGCGTGCTGTACCGCAAGCTGACCGCTAGCAAGTAGGAGGGATACGAATGTCTGCACAAAGTTTCTATACCAAAGAATTGTCCGTCTACTACGGCGAGAAGCATGCGGTCAAGAGGGTTAGCATGGATTTTCCGGAGCGGCAGGTCGTGGCCTTGATCGGACCTTCCGGCTGCGGCAAGTCGACCTTCCTTCGGTCGCTTAACCGAATGAACGACTTGATCTCCGGCGCCCGCATCGAGGGCAAGGTCTGGATCGGGGATCAGAACATCATCGATCCGAGCACGGACGTCGTTCAGCTCCGCCAGCGCATCGGCATGGTGTGGCAGCGGCCGAACCCGTTCCACAAGTCGATCTACGAGAACATCGCCTTCGGCCCTCGCTATCACGGGGTTCGCAACCGCAAGGAGCTGGACGAGATCGTCGAGACTTGCCTGCGAAAGACCGCGCTCTGGGACGAAGTGAAGGACCGCCTGAACCAATCGGGCTTGGCGCTTTCGGGCGGACAGCAGCAGCGGCTCTGCATCGCGAGGTCTCTTGCCGTACAGCCGAGCATTCTGCTGATGGATGAACCGGCTTCCGCGCTGGATCCGGTATCGACCGCCAAGATCGAGGAATTGATCTCGGAGCTCAAGCAGGAATACACCATCGTTATCGTCACGCACAACATGCAGCAAGCCGCCCGCGTCTCCGACCGCACCGCTTTCTTTTTCCTAGGGGACCTGGTGGAATACGACGATACGCAGAAAATGTTCACGAATCCGAGCAAGAAGTCGACCGACGATTACATCTCGGGACGCTTCGGTTAAGCGCGGGAAGGAGGATCCCCATGATCATCGAGATTGAGAAGCTGCACTTGTATTACACGGATTTCCACGCGCTTAAGGACGTGAACCTGTCGATCCCCGAGAAGAGCATCACGGCTTTTATCGGCCCCTCTGGCTGCGGCAAGTCGACGCTCCTCCGCACGCTGAACCGGATGAACGACACGATTCCGGGGGTGCGGATCGAGGGCAGAGTCGATATCCAGGGCAAGGATATTTATTCCTCGGACATGGAAGTCGAATTCCTGCGCAAGCGGGTCGGGATGGTGTTCCAGCAGCCGAATCCGTTCCCGAAGTCGATCTATGACAACGTGGCTTACGGCCCCCGACTCCATGGCATAACGAAGAAGGCGGAGCTGGACGCGATCGTCGAGAAGAGCTTGCGCTCGGCATCGCTCTGGAACGAAGTGAAGGACGTCCTGAAGAAGTCGGCCTGGAGCCTGTCCGGCGGCCAGCAGCAGCGGCTCTGCATCGCTCGCGCTCTCGCGATCGAGCCCGACATTCTGCTCATGGACGAGTCCACGTCGGCTCTGGACCCGATCTCGACGACGAAGATCGAGGAGCTCACGCGCGAGCTGTGCCGGAACTACACGATCGTCATGGTCACGCACAACATGCATCAGGCAGCCAGAATCTCCGATCGGACGGTGTTTTTCCTGAACGGCGAGGTGGTGGAGGCATCGGATACGCAGTCCCTGTTCTCCAACCCGGTCGATCAGCGCACGGAAGATTATATCTCGGGAAGATTCGGTTAAGGAGGATGCTGGGAAAATGGTGACTCGCAGAGAATTCGACATTGGGCTTGAACAGCTTCGCAACATGCTGGTGGAGATGGGAACGAAGGTCGAGCGCGCGCTGGCGGAATCGATGAACGCGCTGGAGAACCTGGACGTGGAAGCGGCGAGAGCGATCGTGAAGGACGACCCGGAGATCAATCGGATCGAGGAGACCATCTCGGATCTTGGCGCCAAGCTTATCGCGACCCAACAGCCGGTGGCCAAGGATCTGCGCAGGATTCTTGTCGCGCTGAAAATTTCCTCCGATCTGGAACGCATGGGGGATCTGTCCGTAGATATAGCGAAGGTCGTTATTCGACTGGAAGGCCAGGCGCTTCTGCGGCCGATCGGGGATCTTCCGCAGATCGCGATGATCGTGCGGACGATGATCATCGAATCGATCCAGTCGTACATCGACGAGAACGTCGATCTGGCTTATAAGATGGCCAAGGACGACGATCAAGTGGACGCGATGTATTCCCAATTCCTTCGCGAGACGTTCACCTACATGGCGGACAATCCGAAGTCGGTCGCGCAGACGATGCACATGAGCTTCGTCGGCCGGTACATCGAGCGCATCGCCGACCACGCCACCAATATCGGCGAGAGCGTCGTCTTCCTCGTCGTCGGGAAGCGCCCGGATCTGAACCAATAGAAGTCCGATCGGATCCCGATGAATTTAGATTGACAAGCATGCGGTTATCTTTTATGATTCCGTTAGAGTCTGGAAGCTGCTAAGCTTCCGCCCGACAACCGAATACCCTTAAAGGGGAGTAGCTGTTACAATAAAGTCGTCATTACGAGACGTTCGTCTCCGGCTTTATTGGCAAATCACTTTGTTAGCGAGACCTTTACCATGGAAGGCTAGGCGCCTGCTTCTGAGCGCGCTTGGCTTCTATGGTAAAGGTCTTTTTGCATAGATAAGCGTTCGCTACGCAAGATACAGAAGGAGGAATTCGAATGGATATGTCATTATTCTTGGAGTATGCTTGGGTACTGGTCGTTCTGGTCGCCCTTGAAGGCTTGCTCGCGGCCGACAATGCGCTCGTGCTGGCGGTCATGGTCAAGCACCTGGACGAGAAAAAACGCAAGAAGGCCCTGTTCTACGGGTTGGCGGGGGCATTCGTCTTCCGGCTGGCTTCGCTCTTCATTATCTCCTTCCTCGTCGATGTGTGGCAGGTTCAAGCGCTCGGGGCGCTGTATCTGCTCTACATCGCCGTCAGCAACCTGGTGAAATTCGCCCGCAGGAGAGGCAAGCCGGAGGATGCTGAAGCCGCGGACGCCAAGAAGGCCAAGAAAGGCGGCTTCTGGGCAACCGTCATTAAGGTCGAAGTGGCGGACATCGCCTTCGCCATCGACTCGATTCTCGCGGCCGTCGCGCTCGCGGTCGCGCTTCCGCCGAGCGGGATCCGCTCCATCGGCGGCATGGACGGCGGACAATTCATCGTCGTCTTCCTTGGGGGCTTCATCGGCCTCGTCCTGATGCGATTCGCCGCCAACTTCTTCGTGAAGCTGCTTCACTCCCGTCCTTCGCTGGAGGCGGCAGCCTTCGTCATCGTCGGCTGGGTCGGCGTCAAGCTGGCGGTCCACACGTTGGCTCACGAGAACGTTCACGTCCTCTCGCACGAATTCGCCGAGAGCGGCGCCTGGAAGGCGACGTTCTACATCGTGCTCGTCCTCATCGCCGCCTTGGGCTGGTTCCTGTCGAATCCGAAGAAGGAGTCCGGCGGAACGGCCGGGGATTCTGCCGAGGATAAGCAAGAACGGCAGCTGGAGAAGCGCGGCAAAGCAAAAGCTTAACCGCTTGTAGCAATAGGAAGCCATATAAAGATATTTAAAGGACAGCCCCCTGCGAGGGGCTGTCTTTTTTTGGAGTCCGAAGGCGTTTAAACTTGCGTAATATTCTTATACTCCAGACCGTCCGTTTATTATATATAAAACGATTTGGTAACGCTTTATAATTCAATTTGTCGACAGACTCATGGGGATTAGTTATCAAATCGGGGGGACTAAAAAATGAAAAAAATAGGTTTGCTTAGCGTTTCATGCATACTCGCGTCGATGCTTGCCCTGACCGGCTGCGGCGGGGAATCGGGCAACACGGCTTCAACCGCTCCGAATTCGGGAACGGAAGACAGCGGCGGACTGAAGTGGGATTCGGCAACGAACGAGTATGAGATGGAGCCGGAGATCGCCTCAGGCGAACAGCCTTTGAAAATTTGGGTGGAGTACGAGGATTACGCGAAGGCGCTGATCAAGGCTTTCCAAGCCAAGTACCCCAACGTGAAAGTAGAATACGAGGTCGTCGCGAAGGTAGAGAGCGCCGAACGGATGTCGCTTGACGGAGAAGCGGGCAAGGGCGCCGACGTCTTCATGACCAACTACGACGAGATGGCGCAGGCGATCGATAGCGCGATTGCGGCTCCGATCGGGCAATATGACGAGGCCCTCAAGGATAGAGTGCCGGAGACATTCCTCAATATCGTCAGCAAGGATAACCAGATGTACGGCGTTCCGATCTCGTCCGAATCCATCGCGCTCTTCTACAACAAAACGTTGCTCAAAGAGCTGACCGGCAGCGACAAGCCCGCCGCCACCTGGGAAGAGGTAACGGAGCTTGCCAAGAAGTATAACGACAAGAAAGCTAACCAGTGGACGATCCGCTTCCTTGCCGGCCAAATCTATTACGCTTATCCGGTGCTCTCCTCCATGGGCTGGCACCTCTATCCAGACAACGACCTCGACAAGCCGGACTTTACCTCCGACAAGCTGACCCAAGGCTTGGAGTATTACAAGTCGCTGCGCGCCATCTGGGACGTGAATTCCGCCGACGCGAATTGGGACTCCATCGAGAGCGAATTCGTCAAGGGCAAAACCCCTTATATCATTACAGGGCCTTGGGTGTTCAAGGATTTCGATAAGGCCGCCGCCGACAACAAGTTCGAGTATGGCGTAACAACGCTGCCGAAGGCTTCGTCCGGCGATGCCGCCGGTTCCCTTACGGGCGTATCGGTAGCCGTCGTATCCGGCTACACCAAGTATCCGGCAGCCTCTCGCGTGTTCGCGAACTTCATGGCGTCCGACGAAGGCGCGGCTGCCCTGTACCAATCGATTGGAGCCATTCCGGCGCTGAAGTCGGACAAGATCCAGAATGTCGAAGGCATCAGCGGGAACGAGCATGTCGCCGGCATCATCGCCCAATCGGAGAACGCGGATCTGACCCCGCAAATTCCGGATTACCTGTATACGGCCGGCAACGATCTCGTCGTTAACGTGTGGGACAACCTGATGGGAGTCAGCGAAGCGCAGCAGAAGGCCGAGAAGGATTACGCCGATCTGAGAGCGCTCGGCAATTAAACCGGCATGAGAGAATTCCGTTCGAGACCTAGACCGGCCTGGGTGGCCGGGTGCTTATCCGCTATTGTTTGGGGGGCCGGCCAAGGGTTCAATCGCCAGTACTTGAAGGGCCTCCTCTTCTTCCTAGTCGGAGCCGGCAGCGTGCTGATCGAGCTTGCGACCGGCCATTACGGGAACCTGGGCGGCGGCTTCCGATTCCGCGAGAACGGAGGCTTCTTCCTGAAGGGCATCTGGGGACTGATTACCCTAGGCACGCAACCGAGGAAAATGGGACTGTCGGGACTGACGGCCGGCGATCATTCCATCGTGCTGATGGCCAACGGGATCATCGCGCTGTTCGTCCTCCTCATCCTCCTGTTTTTCTACATCTGGAACATTCGGGATGCGGTTAAGGCAAGGCGCCGGTTGAACAACACGGCCGCCTTGCACAGCTCGCTTCAAGATCTCCGCAAGCTGTGGGAGTCGATGTACGCTTACATCATTCTCTCGCCTGCGGCTCTCCTTACGCTGTTCGTTTGCTTGCTGCCCATCGTATTCGGCGTGCTTATCGCCTTTACGGACTATAGCCGCAGCAATACGCCGCCTACCAAGCTTGTCCACTGGGTCGGCTTCGACAACTTCGCGACGGTCGCGCAGGTGTTCTCGTGGATGCACACGTTCCTGGGCGTGCTTCTCTGGACATTCGCTTGGGCGATCCTCGCGACGATTACCACCTACTTCTTCGGGTTCTTCCAAGCGGTGCTGCTGAACAACTCGGCCATCCGATTCAAGCGGCTGTGGCGAAGCATATACATCCTGCCTTGGGCGGTTCCGGCGATGATCTCGGCGCTCGTGTTCAAGTCGATGTTCAACGGCCAGTTCGGACCGATCAGCCAGTTCCTGCTGGATCTCGGCATCACCGAAGACCGGGTGTACTGGTTTACGGACCCCAGCCATACTTACCTGGCAAGGATCCTGGCGCTCTTGATCAATTTATGGCTCGGCTTCCCGTACTTTATGGCTCTAATCGGCGGTACGCTGACGACGGTGTCAGACAGCTACTACGAAGCGGCAAGAATGGATGGGGCGGGTTCGAGGCAGATGTTCTGGAGAATCACCTTCCCGATCGTCTATAAAGCGACGGCGCCTCTGCTGATGCTGTCCTTCGTCAGCAACTTCAATAACTTCGGCGTAATTTACTTCCTCACCGAAGGCGGGTCGGCGAACCCGAATTACAATTTTGCAGGCAACACCGATCTGTTGATTACCTGGCTTTATAAGCTGACGCTCGACAACCGGCTCTACAACATGGGGGCGGTCATGTCCATTATCGTCTTCCTGATCGTAGCGAGCTTCTCCTTGCTCAACTTACGGAAGTCGAAATCGTTCGAGGAGCTTTGATCGATGAACCGAACAAGAAGGAATCCCGCCGGCAAAATGAAGCTGTTGTTGATCTACATCGAGCTCATCGTCGTAGCGCTTATCGTGATTTATCCGCTCATCTGGATTTTCGGCTCCTCTCTCGGGAGCACCAAGGGGCTTGCCAATGCATCCGCGATTCCGGCTCACGCGACTCTGGACAACTACAAGAAGCTGTTCCAGAACACGGACTTTCCGTTGTGGTATATGAACACGTTGAAGGTAGCGGCCGCGAACATGTTCTTCGGCGTCTTGCTGTCCACTCTGGGCGCATATGCATTCTCCCGATTTAAGTTCAAGGGCAAGAAAGCGAGCCTGCTGACCATTCTGATCTTGCAGATGTTCCCGGCTTTCCTGACCGCCATTGCCGTCTATATGCTGTTCTTGAACTTCGGGCTGCTGGACAGCTTGACCGGCCTGGTCATCGTCGGCGTCGCCGCGCAGCTGCCGTATAACATCTGGCTGCTCAAAGGATACCTCGACAACATCTCGACCAGCTTCGACGAAGCGGCGCTCATCGACGGGGCCTCCCGCACGCAGATCTTCTTCCGGATTATCGTTCCGCTGGCGGTCCCGATGCTGACTTTCGTGGCGGTGCTGCAATTCGCGGCGCCTTGGATGGACTTCATTCTCCCGCGGCTGCTGATCTCCAGCGAGGAGAAAAAGACGGTCGCCATCGGACTTTTCTCCATGATCAGCGACCCGACGAGGAACGATTTTACGCTTTTTGCGGCCGGATCCGTGCTGGTAGCCGTTCCGATCGCGATTCTATACATCGTGCTGCAGAGATTCCTGATCAATGGGCTTACCGCAGGCGGAGACAAAGGATAGGAAGGATAGATAGAGATGAACCGGACTTTTATGAAGGGCGCAGATATCTCCATACTGAAAGAAATCGAATCGCTGGGCGGGAAGTATTATGTCGGCGAGGAGCGCAAGGACTTGTTTGAGATCCTGCGAATCAAAGGCTTGAATACCGTTCGCCTTCGCCTCTGGGTAAACCCTCATGACGAAGAGGGACAGCCGTATCTCGGCGGCACGAACGACCTGGAGACGACAATCGAGCTGGCAAGGAGGGCCAAGGATCACGGGCTGCGATTCATGCTGAACATTCATTACAGCGACTTCTGGGCCGATCCCAAGAAGCAGCGTAAGCCGAAGTCTTGGGAGTCCTTGACCGGAACGGAGCTGGAAGAAGAAGTTTATCGCTACACGATCGAGGTTCTGAACGTATGCAAGGCGTGCGACGTATTGCCGGATTTCGTGCAGATCGGCAACGAGACGACGAACGGCATGCTCTGGCCGGACGGCCGGACGCCGAAGTACGACTTCGAAGCCCGAAGCTTCGAAGCGGCGGAGCCCGAAGAATGGGAGGGTTCGTTCGATCGTCTGGCGGCCTTGCTGCAAGCGGGAGTCCGGGCGGCAAGGGAGACCGGGCCGATGGAGGTCATCCTGCATCTGGACGCCGGCGGCCATCACGGCCTCTATCGAACTTGGTTCGACGAGATGCAGGCTCGGAAAGTCGATTACGACATCATCGGCTTGTCCTACTACCCGATCTGGCACGGAAGCTTGGAAGAGCTTCGCTTCAATATGGAGGAGATCAGCGCCCGCTACGGCAAGGAAGTGCTCGTCGTGGAGACGGCCTACGGCCATACGGCCGACAGCCCGTCCGGAGCGGATATTTTTACCGCGGAGCTGGCCAAGGTCGGCGGTTATCCGCCAACCGTCGAAGGCCAGGCCCGGTTCCTGCACGACTTGATGACCGCCGTCCGCCAGGTTCCGAACGGACGCGGCCGCGGAATCGTGTACTGGGAGCCCGCCTGGCTGCCGGTGGAAGGAACGAGCTGGGCGAGCCTCGCGGGAATGCTGTACGGCAACGATGTCGCTCCTATGGGGAATCACTGGTCCAACCAAGGATTGTTCGATTTTCAAGGAAAGGCTCTGGACTCTATGAACGTCTTTCTAAAATTCGATTAGAAGGGCAATCGGGCGGAGCGGAGTAAACGCAAAGCTCCTCGGGGCAGACAGCGAAGATGGCTCATGTCATGATGAACGTCTCGCTGACTCCCGGAGGGGCTTTTTTGTTCGATCTAGAGAGGGGTTCTGACGAATGGCGTCGAAAATAATGGGTGTCGTGAAAATAACGAATATCGTTAGACAAAATCGTGCTTCTGACAGGTGAGGAACAAAATGAACTGGGGCGACGAGAACATCCGATGCGTATTCAACTCCGTGGAACGTTCTCTTCCGCTATATATCGAGACGATTGGGTATAGCGCCTGGGAGAGAATCTTCAATCGGCCGGACGGCTACCCTTATTATCATTGGCTTTATACGATGGAAGGGGCAGGGAGCTTCGAGATGGGGGGAGAGAGCATCCTGCTGACGGCTGGCCAGGGCGTGCTGGTCGCGCCATTCGCTCCCCATTATTACGCGCCGGTATCGGACCGCTGGACGACTTTGTATTTGACGTTCGGAGGCGCGGCGGCCGGCGCTATCCTGGACTCGCTCGAGATGAACGTCTCCGCTGTCTATACGGCCGCGGAGGAGCGACGGGACTCTTTCGCGAAAGTGATAGGGGACATGCTCGGGAAGGAGGATTGGGATGCCGACTTCACCGGGATGGAATCGTCCACCGCGCTGTATCGTTTCATCATGCAGCTCCGGAATTTCGGCATGCGCAACAACCAGCCTTCCTTATCCCAATATTACGATAAGCTTCGCCCCGTCGTGCAATGGATGGAGAACAATTGCTCGTCCAACGTCGGCCTGCCGGAGATCGTCGAGCAAGCCAATATGAGCGTGTCGTACCTGAACGAGCTGTTCCGCGACGCGTTCGGCATGAGCCCTTATTCTTATCTGATCCAGATGCGGCTGCGGCAAGCCAAGAAGCTGATGGTCATGAATCCGGACATGGCCCTGAAGGAAGTGTCCGCGCTGGCGGGCTTCAACGACGTGAGCCACTTCGTGGCGACTTTCCGCAAGAAGGAAGGAATCACTCCCGCCAAGTACCGGGAGCTTCATCTCTCCGCCGATACGCCGGAATGACGTGACTAGGAATTAATCCGAAGGACTCCAAGTACGACAGCCTTTCGCCATTCGGCCGTCTTCTCCCCATCGCCGAATCGCCTCTCTCCCTTCATTGTGGTATGATAACACTGGAAAAAAGTTGCCGGACAAGGGTGGTCGTTGAGATATGGGAACCGAAAAGCAGAAAGTGCTGCTCATCGATGGGAACAGCATCGTGAATCGCGCGTTCTATGCCATGCCTCCGCTGACGAACAGCAGCGGCTTGCATACGAATGCGGTCTTCGGCTTCACGACGATGCTGCTGAAGGTGCTGGAGGAAGAGAAGCCGACTCATCTCCTGGTCGCCTTCGATGCCGGCAAGGTAACGTTCCGTCACGAAGGTTATTCGGAATACAAAGGCGGGCGCCAGAAGACCCCTCCGGAGCTGTCGGAGCAATTCCCGCTGCTCAAGGAGCTGATCGGCGCTTTCTCGATCCAGCAATTCGAGCTTCCCGGCTATGAAGCCGATGATATTATAGGCACGCTGGCCAAGCTGGCGGAAGAGCAAGGGCAGCAAGCCGTTATCGTCTCCGGGGACAAGGATATGCTTCAACTGGCCTCCGACGATGTGACCGTGCTTCTGACCCGCAAAGGCGTCAGCGAGGTCGAGCGATACACGCCCGAAGAGATCGCCAGCCGCTACGGGCTGACTCCCGCCCAGATCATCGATCTGAAAGGGCTTATGGGCGATACCTCCGACAACATTCCGGGTATTCCGGGAGTCGGGGAGAAGACGGCTTTGAAGCTGCTTGCCGACTACGGTACGGTGGAGAACGTTCTTGAGCATCAGGACGAGATCAAAGGCAAGCTGGGCGAGAACGTGCGGGGCAACGCGGACTCCGCGCGGATGAGCAAGAAGCTGGCGACGATCTTCCGCGAGGTCCCGATGGATTGGAATTGGGACCAATTGGAATGGAACGGCTACGAGGCAAGCAAGCTGGAGGCCGGACTGCGCAAGCTGGAATTCAAATCGCTTATCGAGCGGCTGGATCTGTATGCCGCCGGAGCGGGAGGCGCTGCGCCGGAGGCGAAGGCGGTCTCGTACCGGGGCGTGAACGGCGCGGACGACTGGTCCGCTCTGAACGAGGATCTGAAGCATGCCGATCTCGTAATGATCGAGTCGCACGGCGACAATCCCCATCAGAGCGAAGGGATCGGACTGGCGGTCGCAACGCCGGATCGGATCTATACTCTTTCATATGAACAGCTCTTGACGAAGGAAGCGGCCAAGCTCGTCGAATGGCTTGCCGACGAGAAGGCGGTCAAGACCGGCTACGATCTGCATCGGGCGGAGCTGGTGCTAGACCGTGCGGGGGTTGCGCTGCGCGGGCAAGTCTTCGATGTGCAGCTTGCCGCCTATCTGCTCGATCCGACGGAAGCGGATCCTTCGCTTGCCGGGCTGCTGCAGCGGCACGGTCTGAGCACGATCGCTTCCGACGAAGCGGTCTATGGCAAGGGAGCGAGGTTCAAGCTGCCGGAGCGGGAAGCGCTGTTCGCGCATCTGGCCGCGAAGGCCGACGCCGTTCGGCGCCTCTCGGCTCCGCTGGCCAAGGAATTGGACGAGAGCGGCATGCGGACGCTCTATTACGAGCTGGAGCAGCCGCTGTCCCTTATTCTCGCGGGAATGGAGAAGCTGGGAATCACGGCGAAGGCGGAATCGCTGGAGGAGCTGGGTAAGGAGTTCCAGACCGGCATCGACAGCATGATGACGAGCATTCACCGTCTGGCGGGAATGGAGTTCAACATCGGCTCCACCAAGCAGTTGGGCGAAGTGCTGTTCGACAAGCTCGGCCTCCCGTCCGGCCGGAAGACCAAGACGGGGTACTCGACCGACGCCGAAGTGCTGGAGCGTCTGGCCCCGTATCACGAGATCGTGCAGCTCATCCTGAACTACCGGACCTTGACTAAGCTTCAGTCGACCTATATCGAAGGCTTGCTTAAGGAAATCCGTCCGGAAGACGGGAAGATTCATACGTACTTCCGCCAGACGATCGCCGCAACGGGACGGCTCAGCAGCCAGTACCCGAACCTGCAGAACATCCCGATCCGTCTGGAGGAAGGCCGGCAGATCCGCAAGGCGTTCGTGCCTTCGGAAGAGGGCTGGTCGATCCTGGCGGCGGACTATTCCCAGATCGAGCTGCGCGTGCTGGCTCACATCTCGGGAGACGAAGGGCTGAAGGAAGCGTTCCATCAAGAGATGGACATCCATACGAAGACGGCGATGGACGTGTTCGGGGTATCGGCCGATCAAGTGGATTCGAACATGCGCCGCCAGGCGAAAGCGGTCAACTTCGGCATCGTCTACGGAATCAGCGATTACGGGTTATCGCAGAACTTGAACATTACGCGGAAAGAAGCGGGAGACTTCATCGAACAATACCTCAGCGCGTTCCCCGGGGTTCGAAGATACATGGACGACGTCAAGGAGCAGGCGAGGAAGGACGGTTACGTCTCCACGCTGCTGGGTAGACGGCGTTACCTGCCGGATATCAAAGCCTCGAACTTCAATATTCGTTCCTTCGCGGAGCGAACGGCGATGAACACGCCGATCCAAGGGACGGCGGCCGACATCATCAAGTTCGCGATGGTGCGCATGGACGAAGCTCTCAAGGAACGCGGCTTGCGCAGCCGAATGCTGCTGCAGGTGCATGACGAACTTGTGTTCGAGGTGCCGCCGGAGGAGCTGGAGACGATGAAGGAGCTCGTCCCCGCCATCATGGCGAAGGCGTTCCCGCTCGATGTTCCGCTCAAGGCGGACGTGAACGTAGGCATAAACTGGTACGAAGCCAAATGAGCAGAAGCGGCCTGAACCGGGTGGTTCAGGCCGCTTCTATGCGATATAATTGAAAAGAAACAAAAAGTCAAGTCAAGCGAGAGGGGGAAGCCTAATGCCTGAATTGCCGGAAGTCGAGACGGTATGCCGCACCTTGAACAGCCTTATCGCCGGGAAGACGATCAAGCAAGTCACGGTCAGCTTGCCCCGCATCATTCAGAAGCCCGATGATCCTCAGTTGTTCTCCGCCTTGTTGGAAGGGCATACGTTCCAACGGGTAGAACGGCGGGGCAAGTTCATTCGAATGCTTCTGGACGGAATCGTGCTCGTGTCCCATCTTCGGATGGAAGGCCGTTACGGCCTGTACCGGGAGGAAGAGCCCGTCGAGACCCATACGCACGTGATCTTCCACTTCTCGGACGGCACGGCATTGCGATACAAGGATGTTCGACAATTCGGAACGATGCATCTGTTCGAGCCGGGCACGGAGTTCCAAGCGCCCCCGCTTAAGAAGCTGGGCATCGAACCGCTCGAAGAGGATTTTACTTTGGACGCCTTCAACCGGGCGTTAGGAAGCCGAACGACGAAGATCAAGCCGCTTCTTCTGAACCAGGAGGTCATCGTCGGCTTGGGCAATATTTATGTCGACGAAGCGTTGCATGCGGCGGGAGTTCATCCCGAACGGACGGCGGACAGCCTCACCCGGCTCGAGAAGCAGCGGCTTCATGAGGCGATCGTCTCCACGCTGCGGTCCGCCGTCGAAGCCGGAGGGTCCTCCGTCAAGTCTTATGTGAACGGACAGGGCGAGATGGGCATGTTCCAGCATAAGCTAAGAGCATACGGGCGTACCGGCGAAGCTTGCCCCGGGTGCGGCGGCGAGATCGTGAAGTTCGTCGTCGGCGGACGCGGCACCCATGTCTGCTTGCGCTGCCAGAAGCCGCCTAAGGCAAGCTCGAACGCAGCCGCCAAGAAGAGCGGCTCCGGAAGCCATGCGGTCAAACGCAGGCTGGACGGCAAAGACACGAAAGGGCGGAAGTCGGCCGAAGGGCAAGCCAAGTAACGAATTCGGGGGCATTCCCGTCGAAGCTGCATAGGATGAAAAAGAGTCGATACGGCTGTTCGGCCGCGATCGCTCAGGTTTCGCATATGCAGGAGGAACAGCGATGCACCCTTACGGCTTGCTTTCACTTCTTTTGCTCTCCATGGCGGTCAGCCTGGACGGCTTCGGAGTCGGAATTACGTACGGCTTGCGCAAGATTAGGATTCCCGTCGTCTCGGTTCTCATTATCTCGATCTGTTCGGGATTGATCATTCTGCTGTCGATGCTGGTCGGAGTCGCTTTATCCTCATGGCTGTCGCCGGACGGGGCATCCGCCCTGGGCGCCGTCATCCTGATCGGAATCGGGATCTGGGCCATCATCCGATTCGTCCAGAACCGCCGGAAGGATAACGAAGAGCAAGCGAATGAGAAACAGTCGGTTACGGGAGTGTCTGACGCCCCCCCGCAGAAAAAGGCGGTTATCACGTTAGAGCTCAGAAGGATGGGCATCATCATTCAGATCCTTCGCACGCCGTCCGCCGCCGACGTCGACCGTTCGGGAATCATTACGACCGGCGAAGCGTTCCTGCTCGGAATCGCTCTCTCCCTTGACGCATTCGGAGCCGGGATCGGAGCCGCCCTTGTCGGTTATCCGCCGTTTCTGACCGCGATCCTGATCGCGGCTTCCAGCGGGGTGTTCCTCTGGTGCGGAATGAGGTTGGGATTCCTGGTCGCAGGGCTAAGCTGGGTACGGAGATTAAGCATTCTCCCTGGCATTATCCTCATCGTAATGGGAATCATGAAGCTGTTATAGACAAAGTTGAGGTGCCTAGCATGAATATGGGATTGACCGGAGGGATCGCTACCGGCAAGAGCACCGTCAGCCGGCTGCTCACGGAATGCGGCGCCGCTCTCGTGGATGCAGACCGGATTGCCCGGGAGGTCGTTGAGCCCGGGCAGGCTTCTCTGCGGCTCATTGCCGAGAGGTTCGGACAAGCCGTGCTGCTGGAGAACGGAGCGCTGAATCGCAAGAAGCTGGGCGAGATCGTGTTCGCCGACCCCGCGGAACGCGAGGCTCTGGAACGGATCACGCATCCCGCGATCCGGGCGGTAATGAAGGAACGGATGGCCCGACTGGAGCGGGAGGATCCGAGTCGGCTCGTCGTGGTGGATGTTCCTCTTCTGTACGAGTCGGAGCTCAGCTCTCTTTTCCAGAAAGTCATGGTCGTCTACGTTCCTCGCGAGGTCCAACTGGAGCGATTAATGGAGCGAGACGGCCTTAGCCGGGAAGCGGCGGAGCGTCGGCTTCACGCCCAGATGGACATCGAGGAGAAAAGAAAACGGGCCGACTTCGTCATCGATAATCGAGGCAGCCTCGAGGAGACGACGCGTCTCGTTGAATCCTTCTGGCGAGAGAACGGTCGCTTATGAAGAAGGGCAAAGCGGGCAAACGGAGAAGAAGGCTCGTCCTGCTGCTTTTTATCATCGTCGTCGGATTGCTGTTCTTCCAGTCGGAATGGCTTGGCAGAACGATCTATCCGATATACTATAAGGATGAAATAGCGCGCAACGCGGAGCTTTACGATATGGATCCGCATCTGATCGCGGCCATCATTCGAGTCGAATCCAATTATAAGGCCGGAGCGGTATCCCCGAAGGGAGCGCTCGGCATCATGCAGGTGATGCCGGATACGGCGGAGTGGATTCTGAAGAAGAATGATTTCGGCGCGATTACGGTGGAGGATGTCGGCAGGAATCCCGAGGCGGGCATTCGGATCGGCACGTGGTACATACAGGAGCTGCTTCGCCAGTTCAACGGCAATCTGAACCTCTCGCTTGCCGCCTACAACGCGGGGCCGGGCAAAGTGAGGCAGTGGGTCGACCAGAAAGTTTGGGACGGCTCGGAGAAGAGATTGAGCGATATTCCTTACGGCGAGACCAGGCAATATGTAAAAAAAGTGTTGTACTATTATAATAAGTATCAAGAAGTGCATAAGGACTTATTCTAATTGTGCATGAAGAAAGCCTTGAAGCCGGCATGGCTTCAAGACTTTCCGATAAAGATTGCTTCAGCCTTACTTGTATTGACCGGCAAGTTGCTGCTCGGCGATCTGAACCAGACGTTTGGTGATTTGACCACCGATAGAGCCGGTGTCGCGAGTTACCATGTTGCCATAGTAACCGTCCTGAGGGATGGCGATACCGAGTTCTTGCGCCACTTCATACTTCAGTTGGTCCAGCGCGCCGATCGCTTGAGGGACGACTAGCGTGTTGCTGCGGGATCCTGTACCCATTGTTGTTCACCTCCTTGCGGTTGGTACAAGTATTATGTGCATTAACAATCGCATCATGTAAGATAAACGTTGGCAATTATCGGATAAGGTCGACAAAATGGAAGGTTTATTCCAAAGTTAAGTTGGAGAGGAGATGAATCGATTCGCATGAGATGTCCATTCTGCGATTACAACGGAACCAAGGTATTGGATTCCCGTCCCGCGAACGACAACAAGTCGATCCGCCGCCGCAGGGAGTGCGAGCAATGCAGCAGACGCTTCACCACGTTCGAGATGGTGGAGGAGACGCCTCTGATCGTCATCAAGAAGGACGGAGGCCGAGAGGAGTTCAGCCGGGACAAAGTGTTGAGAGGCCTGCTGCGCTCGTGCGAGAAGCGTCCGGTCTCGATCGAGCAGCTCGAGGTCATCGTCTCCAACGTCGAACGCGAGCTTCGCAATACGGCGAACCCGGAGATCGAGAGCCGTATCATCGGGGAGCTTCTAATGGAGCAGCTTTACGACGTGGACGAGGTCGCTTACGTGCGGTTCGCGTCGGTATACCGCCAGTTTAAGGACATCAATATGTTCCTGAAGGAATTGAATGTGCTCATCAACAAGCATGGCATCTAAGATGGGCATCGTTCTTATATAGGCCAGTCCAGGCAGAGCGCCTTCGACGTCCGGTACGGGCTGCGACAGGCGTTTTGTGCAATTCGAGCCAAATCATCCAGCGGTTAAAAAAGTTCGTTCAAACGAGTAAAATGGCGTTGACACTCCACAGCACGATATGATACACTCATTCTTGTCGTCAAGAGAGGCAACGCTTCTCGGGCCCATAGCTCAGCTGGGAGAGCGCATCGCTGGCAGCGATGAGGTCAGGGGTTCGATCCCCCTTGGGTCCACCATAGAACATGGATTCTTAGCTCAGTTGGTAGAGCAGTTGACTCTTAATCAATTGGTCCAGGGTTCGAGTCCCTGAGAATCCACCATTCTTTTTCTCTCTTGAATGGTCAACGTAAATAATGTGGGCTCTTAGCTCAGTTGGTAGAGCAGTTGACTCTTAATCAATTGGTCCAGGGTTCGAGTCCCTGAGAGCCCACCATTATTACTCTCGATCGGACAACTTCATAATATGGATTCTTAGCTCAGTTGGTAGAGCAGTTGACTCTTAATCAATTGGTCCAGGGTTCGAGTCCCTGAGAATCCACCATCTTATGAAACAGAAACGGCAGAAATGCCGTTTTTTTGTTTTGTCTATTCCCGTTCCCGATGAGCAACGGATGTCGGCTGGATCGATCAAGGGGGCGATGCTGCCCCCACTTATATTGAATCGCTCGTTACCAGCTTCGGTTAAAAGGTTAAACGGCTGTTTCCCGCGGCAGCTTGATCCTAAACGCCGTTTCCACGTTCGGCGTGCTGCTCATCTCCACATCCCCTTGGTGGGCTTGGACGATGTCTTTGACGATCGCTAGGCCGATTCCCAGCCCTTCGCCCTTTCTTCCGCTATCCGCGCGGTAGAAGCGTTCGAAGACGCGTGCCTGATGCTCAACGGGAATCCCTCTCCCCCTATCCTTCACGATCAAATTCACGAATGGATCATCCGCCGTCAACTGGATCCCAAGATATCGTCCATCCTTGCCGTATCGGATCGCATTGTCGAGAAGATTGCGCAGGGCTCTTTCCATAAGGGAAGCGTCGATAAGGAGATGAATGTCTTCTTCCGGCATATCGACGTCCAGCTCGACTTCATCGCCGTCGAGCGCCATGATATATTCAACCGCCAATTTCCGAACGAGCTCGGACAAATTATGATTCGCCGGACGAAGGGTCAGATCATCGGCATCCGAGCGGGAGATGTCGAGCAATTGGTCTAATAATTTGTCCATATATCGAGAGCGTTGAAGGATGATTTTGGCTCTGGCTTGAAGCTCGGTTTGATCCTTATAGTTCCCGGTGCGTATCATTTCCGCGTATCCCAGCATCGTTGTGAGCGGCGTTCGCAGATCGTGCGACAGATTGGAGAGCAGAAGCTTGCGCCTGGTCTCGAACTGCTGAATATCCGTGAACTGGGACCGAATCCGATGGGCCATCGAATTGTAATGCTGCGCGAGTTGTCCCAGCTCATCCTTGGAGGTGTCGGTCAGATCGACATTGGGCGAATCGCTCTGCACATCCAGCTGATTCAGCGCCGTATTGAGTTTGCGGATTCTCTGATTGAAGGATGAGAACAACCATAAGGCCAGCAAAAAGGGAACCGAGAAGGATAAGAGTAGCGGCAACACCAGCGTGAGCAATGATTTAAGCGTACGAATGAGAAAATAAACCTCGCCCTGCTTCATCGCGGAGGATGGAATGCTCATGAGCAGGTAATACGATCGTCCGTTCAAGGCGGCAGGCGTGAGGATGTGCACATCGGCTTCCGTTAAGTAATTCGTGGGCATGTTCTGCATAAGTTGGGCCAGATCATGGAAGGTATAGTTAGGACTCAGGCCAGCCGTATCATAGAGGGACTGCCCTTGATCGTTCAACCATTCCCAACGAATGGAAGGATTCTCCTCATGCGCGAGATCGAGGGTTCGTTTGATCGTGTCTATTCCGAAATTGGGCTGATCTTCTATCGTTTCGACAACGGATTGCGCAAGAGGATTTAATTCGAATAGCGCGTATCCCTTGTTCGCGACTTTACCCATCCAGACGGTCATAAAGCCGAACAGTACCATGCTCATGGCAGCGCCAAGCACAAGAGACAGCCACAGCTTCGTGCGTAATTTCATAGGCTCGCCCCCGTCAATCGGTATCCGACGCCCCGTACGGTTTGAATCTCCCAAGAGGACTGCGTCCGTTCCAATTGTTTGCGCAGCCGGCTCATATAGACGCTTAGATTATTATCGTCATACCGTTCATGCTGCCAAACTCGTTGATAGATTTCGACCTTCGTCATCACGCGATCGGGATTCTGCATGAAGAGCTGCATAAGGCCGCATTCCAGCATAGTCAAGGGGATCTTCTCGTTATCGATAAGAAGCGTGTAGTTGTCGACATCCAGAATCACATTGCCCAAGCGAACGACAAAGGAAGGCTGCCTCGTTCTAGGGTATCGTCTGCGAAGAACGGCTTGAATCCGGGCCATTAACTCCATCGGACTAAACGGCTTCGTCATATAATCGTCAGCCCCGAGTCCGAGGGTGACGATCTTATCTTGTTCCTGTCTTCTTGCGCTGACTACGATAATCAGAACGTCCAATCTGCGATTGTTCACGTAACGCAGCACTTCGAAACCGTCGCGATCGTCCATCATGAGATCCAGTACAAGGACATCCACATCTTCGGCTTCCAACCGTTCGATCGCTTGCCGCCCGGATTCGGCTTCGATCGCATGCATGCCGGCTTGTTCGATAGGAGCGCGAATCACTTCCCGGATCTGCGGATCATCGTCGACGACGAGGATTGTTTCCATTCTATTACCGTCACCCCAAAATTTCGGATTAGCTCGATCATAGCATGATCATCCGGAATTTGTCGTTACTTTGGCGACGATGTCGAATCTATTAAGATTTCATTAAGAGTTCGGCGCTAGAACGGTTGATATAATTTCCCCTATAGGAAAGCCAATTGTTGGGAGGAAATCGGGGGATGAAAAGGAAAACGAGGCGCAAGACGTACTATGTAAAAGGGTTCAACCTATGGATCGCTATTCTGCTAGTATGGTCTCTTGCTGGCCCATCCGTTGTTTCGGCAAAATCGGCATCGGCGGGCAGCCGGCAAGGGGGAACCATCCAGAAGATTGCCGAAGGAAGCCAGCATACCCTAGCATTGAGATCGGACGGGACCGTCGTCGCTTGGGGATTGAACGGCTACGGTCAAGCGAACGTACCGGCGGGATTGAGCGGGGTCGTCTCTATTGCTTCGGAAGGCGAACATAGCCTCGCTTTGAGATCGGATGGGACCGTCGCCGCTTGGGGCAATAACGATAGCGGTCAAACGAACGTACCTGCGGGACTACGCGATGTCATCGCCATTGCCGGAGGAGGCAACCATTCCTTGGCGCTCAAATCGGACGGGACCGTTGTCGCTTGGGGGTTGAACATCTCTGGTCAGACGTCCGTACCGGCGGGACTCAGCGGTGTCGTCGCCATTGACGGAGGAAAGCAACATTCCTTGGCGCTCAAATCGGACGGGACCGTCGTTGCTTGGGGGAATAATAATGCCGGCCAAACGAATGTGCCGTCCGGGCTCAGCGGCGTCGTTGCCATATCCGCAGGTTACGACCATTCCTTGGCGCTTAGATCGGATGGGACCGTCGTCGCTTGGGGGGGAAATGATGAAGGTCAATCGACCGTACCGGCGGGGCTCGGCGGTGTCGTCGCCATCGCCGCTGGAGACTCCGATTCCTTGGCGCTCAAATCGGACGGGACCGTCGTCGCTTGGGGAATGAACGACTTCGGTCAATCGACCGTACCGGCGGGGCTCGGCGGTGCCGTGGCGATTGCCGCAGGAGGCTACCATTCCTTCGCGCTCAAGTCGGACGGCACCGCCGTCGGTTGGGGAATGAACGGTTTCGGTCAATCGAACGTGCCCGAGGAGCTGACTACCCTTGTGAAGGGCAAAGCGATAGCTGCGGGAGCAGGTTATTCGCTGGCTTTGAAGTCGGACGGCACTGTCGCCGGTTGGGGGAACAATTTGAGCGGTCAGACGAGCGTGCCGGAAGACATGAACGGAGTCGTATCTATCGCCGCTGGAGTGGGTCATTCGCTGGCGCTGCTATCGAATGGTACCGTCGTTGCCTGGGGAGAAGAGAACAGCGAAGGGCAAACGGATGTGCCAGCCGGTTTGAACGGAGTCGTGGCCATCGCCGCGGGATTCGACTATTCGCTTGCGCTGAAAGCGGACGGCACCGTCGTCGGTTGGGGGAATACGAGCGTGCCGGCAGGGCTCAGCGGAGTCGTGGCGATCGCCGCGGGAGCATTCCATTCCTTAGCGTTGAGATCGGACGGGACCGTCGTTGCCTGGGGAGATAATGCTCAGGGACAAACGGAAGTGCCGGCGGGACTGAACGGTATCGTGTCGATCGCAGCGGGAATGTACCATTCGCTGGCGTTGCGAGCGGACGGCACCGTCGTCGCTTGGGGAGACGATAGCGCCGGACAATCGACGATACCGGCAGGGCTGGGCGAAGTCGTGGCGATCGCTGGAGGATTCCTTCATTCGCTAGCCTTGCAAGCGGACGGCACGGTGGTCGCTTGGGGGAATAACGGCCGTGGGCAAACGGACGTGCCCGCAGGGCTAAGCGGAGTTGCGGCGATCGCTGCGGGAGGCTTCCATTCCCTGGCGTTGAGATCGAACGGCACAATCGTCGCATGGGGAGACGATCGTGACGGACTATCGACCGTACCGGGAAGCGCGGAACTGAGCAGCCTGTCTTTACAGGAGGGACCGGTAGATCCCGCGTTCTCGCCTGCTGTTACCTCATACAAGTACACTATTGCTGATTCATCGGTATCAAGCTTGCATGTCACGGCAACGCTGGCAGATCCGTCTTGGTCCGATCTGTATATCAACGATCGGTTACATGCGGACGGCAGCGCCGCAGCGGTCGGCGTCTCGGGTGACTCGACCGTCATTACCATTCGGGTCGAGCCGTATTTCCAAGAGCCTCAGACCTATACCCTTACTGCGCTAAGAGACACTACGCCTCCGAGCGTACAGTTTAATACGAACGGCAATGCGTCGCCGGCGAGAGCGGCAGCCAGCGTCGTAACCGTTGACGATGTCGAGAGCGGCGTCGATGACGCTTCGCTTCAATATAAGTGGGCGCAAAGTACGGCTGTTCCCTCTGACGGCTGGACGGAATTCGCAAGCGGAGACACGCTGGAACAAGAGAGCGGAGACGGCAACTGGTATTTGCACATTCGCGCGACAGATCGAGCCGGGAATGTCGCCGACGAGGTTTCGAACGCCTTTGTGCTGGATAACACGGGGCCGGTCATTGCGCTAAATGGCAGCAATCCGATGAACATCCCGCAAGGCGGGACGTACATAGAACCGGGAGCGACTGCAACCGACGCCATCGACGGCCCGATCCCGGCCTCTTCCATCGTCATATCGGGTGTCGTCGATACGGCGGTCCTCGGTCATTACCCCATCGAATATACGGTCACCGACCGTGCGGGGAATATCGCAACGGAAACGAGAACCGTTCACGTCTATGACGGAGACGCGCCGGCGATTCAATTGAATGGTTCTAGTCCGATGACGGTAGAAGGGAACGGCTTGTTTACCGATCCCGGCGCAACGGCGTATGACTTGCAGGATGGCGACCTTTCGTCTTCGATCGTCGTAACGGGAACGGTGGATACGACGACGCTGGATACTTATGTGCTTACCTATGACGTTTCCGATGCCGCAGGCAATGCGGCTCAGAGCGTTATGCGCACGGTCTATGTGAAAGATACTCAGCCGCCGGCGCTTAAACTGCTCGGCAAATCCGAGATTCGCGTGACGGTCGGCGAGGCGTTCGCCGATCCGGGAGCGGAAGCGACGGATGCCTATTACGGAGATCTCACCGGTCTCATTGTCGTGACCGGGACGGTGGATACAAGCAAAGCGGGCAATTATACGCTGCGATACAACGTTCAGGACCCATCCGGCAATGGTGCTGCGGAAGTGAAACGCACGGTAAAGGTCGTTGCACGCCAAGCGGCGGAAGGTCGGATCGATGATGCTCCCAAACCGGTTATCGATGAGAACGGCGTAAGGCTTGACCCGGCGGCTATCGATACTTCGAAGCCGTCCGTTACGCTGGATGTCATGCCGAAGGACGGCAAGGCTTATGTCAGCATCCCGGCAAGCATTCTGAAGAGCTTCGAAGCGAAGAACGAGGCTTTCTTCATCGAGATCGAAACGCCGTACGGCAGCTACCGAGTACCGGTCAGTCTGGCCTCCCTTATCCCTGGACTTCAGGATTTGCTAGCCCGGAATGGACTTCAGTACGAGGATATCAGCTTCAAGATTACGCTGAGCGATAAGTCCGGCGACAAGGACGTGCAAGCGGCGCTTGCAAACGGCTTGCCGAATGGCCAAGTGCTGGGCGCGGCTGTCGATTTCCATATCGATATCCTAGACACCAAATCCGGACAATCGATCGGAATAGCGGACACGTTCAGCCAGGCGCTTACGAGAGTGATTCCGATGCCCAAGAACGTGTCGAGCATGCCTGCGCAATGGGGCTCGTTCCGCTATAACGAAACGACGAAGAAGTTGGAGTTCGTCGCTGCCCGGAGCAAACAGATTGACGGCACGTGGTATGTCATGATCAACTCTTACTCCAACAGCGTGTACGCCGTAGCAGAGAATCCGGTCAGCTTCACGGATATGCAGGAGCATTGGAGCCTGCCGTTTGTCCGGCTTGCGGCAGCGAAAGGGCTTGTCGATGGCGTCGGCGGCGGCAGATATGCACCGGACCAAGCCGTGACAAGAGCCGAGTTTACCGCAATGTTAGTCCGAGCATTGGGACGCGGGGCAACGCCAGGAAGCAGCCTTTTGTTGCCTTATGACGACGTAAAGCAGGGCGCTTGGTATTCCGACGAAGTATCGAACGCGAAGGAGCTTGGGCTGCTTGGCTTCGCGAGCGGAACGAGCTTCAACCCCGATCAGCGCCTGACTCGCGAGGAGATGGCGAGCATGCTGGCTGCCGCTATCAAGCTGGAGAAGCTTCCGTTGCCTAATGAACGGATCAGCCTGGAAGGCTACAAAGATAACGGAAGTGTAAATGCAGGCTACAGGGATGACCTCCGGCTAATGGCTACCCTTCAAATCATGAAAGGTACGAGCGCGAGTACGTTAGATCCGAAGGGCGAAACGACACGCGCGCAAGCGGCAGCCGTATTGATTAGAACGCTGCAACTCCTGGAATTAATCGATAAATAAGAGTCAAAATCAAAACCCGAATGAGCTTGCGTTTAGACTACGGAGTACGCGGTGATAACCGCGTACTCCGTTTTTTATTCGAGATCCCTTATTCGGTTCGTTGAGGGTCGATTCGGCATACGATCAGGGAAGAAGGAGCGAGCCGGATCTCATAACGGCTAAAGCCGTCTGAATCGATTCCCAGCTCTCTTGGCTTCTCCCGTCCGGAGATTCGGACCAGCTTTGCCCCGGGGGGCACCGCAATCTCCCAACGCTGCGGAATCGGCGCGAAGTTCTCCAGGACGAACGCATCGTTGTCGTAAGAGAACCAGCCGGCCTGACCCGGGCCGCTGAGCCGGTAAGGACGGGAGTCGCCTGCAAGGACGGAACGCAGCTTGGAGACGACCTCCTCCGGCAGCTTCCAGAGATCGGCGTAATCGTCCGGAACGACCAGCGTATGGATCCTTCCTCGGCCATAGTTGTCGTACATGAGGATCGGAATATTGTTGTGTCCCTTCAGGGCGACGACCGACTGCCAGGATCCGTTCGTGCTGTAATCGAGAATCGGGAAGCTCAGCTCCTCGGATGCATCGCAGAACCGGTCGAACGTGCAGCTGTGCGTGTCGATCGCGAATCGCCGCACGGACATCTTCTTGCCTGTCGGACGCAGGGTGGTGAATTCGCCGACGCCCCGGTCGTTCATGCGTTCCAGGAAGCCCGAAGTCATGACGATTTGCCCGCCCTCCCTCAGGTAGCTCCGCATCCGCTCGATAATGTCCTTGTCCCTGGCGGCATTCGCGGTAATCAGCAAGGGATGGGCGATATCCGTTGGCCAAGCGGGAGTCAGCTCGAACGGGATCGCCAGCATTCCCAGGTAATCGTACAGATGGTCCTCGCCTTTGGCATGGTGAGGCTCATAGACGTAGGCTCCGACCGGACGGCCCAGGCTCGCGGCGGCCTGGTCAAGCTTATCGAGCTGATAGCCGAGCGCCGGAACGTGCACGCTGTCCTTAAGCAGGGAGTAGCAGAACAGGGTTAGCTCCTTCGCGCCGCTGAAGACGCTTAGGTTCGCTTGCTCCAAGTAATAATCGATATAGGTGCAGTCCAGATTGTCGAACCAAGCCCCGTTGTTGCGGCCCGGCGCTAGGTTGTCCATCCAGCGGAACAGGGAGTAGGAAGCGTACCGGGGGAGATGCTGCTGGCTGATCGCCGGGTCGCGCGTCTCGGTTCCGGTATAGAGTGCATCGAAAATAGAAGGCTGCTTCTCGGTGTTATAGCCGGAGGCTTGATAGGCTTCGTTCCAGTTCGGGTACTTGATCACCATGCGGGACGCCGGGTTGACGGATCTTGCCGGCTTCATGATAAGATTCTCGGACACCTCGGCCATCAGCTCCAGCCGGAATTCCTCCCAACTGCGGTCACCCTTGCGGGCCAGACAATCTTCGCACGCGCAGTTCGTGAAGAAGAAGTCGTCGAAGATGACCTCGTCGAACACGGCCGCCGCGGTCTCGACCGCTTCTTGGAACTTGGCGCGCGACGCTTCCTCGGTGTAACAGATGCCGCCGAACAGCCGGTTATACCCCGGGCGATAGGCGTCCCCGAGCGTAGGCGTAATGCCTCCGGCAGTCGCGATGCCCCGATCCTCGTAGAACTTCTTTAATTCCATCAGCCGTTCGCGGCTTAAGCTGACGTCGCCGCGATGACTCTCGATATACACCTTGGACAGTTTGAAGTGCTTGCGGAAGAATTCAAGCTCTTGTTCAAGCTGCTCGAAACCGCCGTTCAGGCATCCTGCCGTGCAGTAGATCGCAAGCTTGAATCGTTCATACGAGACTTCGGACATAGAGGACACTCCTTGTCGTTGATTTGAAATCTATCGCTTCTTCGCGAACTTGCTGCGGAAGCCGGTGGGAGAGAGGCCTTCTTTCTTGGAGAAACAGGTGGAAAAATGAGAGATATGTTGGAAGCCGACCTCATCCGCGATCCGGGCAATCGACCAGGAGGTCTGCAGAAGAAGGCGTTTGGATTGCTCGAGCCGATAGTATTGCAGATAGGCCAAGGGGGTCATTCCATAGACTTTCAGCATCGCTTTGGCCAGATAATTCGGGTGATAGTTCAGTTTCTTCTGAAGCACCGAATTCGTGATATCGCTCGCGTAATGCTGGCGAATGAACAGCTCGATCTGATCGGCGAGCTGAATCGCGGTGACGTTCGCCGGGGAAGCGAGATCGCGATCCAGATGCTGCAGGAACTGCTGGAAGGACGCCTGCCGCCTCCAGTTCCGCAGCGACTGCGGCTCGTTCTCCTGCTTGAAGAACGTCTCCAGCGCTTCCATGGCTTTGGCCGACAGCTTCATATGCTTGGGGATGAAGATGGAGCAGGCGTCGGCATGGTTGAGATACGCGAGCTTCTTGTGCTCCTCGATCAATTCCAGCTGGTTGACCAAGCATTCGTCCATGTTTTGGCACATCCGCCAGCTGCCGAAGGTTTGAAAATGGATCCAGATGATCTCCGTGTCAACCTTGCAGGGAGCGCTGCCGTAATGGTGTCCATTCGGCAGAAGGACAAGCCCCTCTCCCTCGCGGATCTCCCATGTATGCCCGTTCTCCCCGATCGGAAGCACCCCTTTGCGCACGACAATCAGATCGAACACTTGAATGCCAGTCCGGTCGATATGCGTATCGCCTACCCCGTAGGAGGCATGGCCGCAGTCTACGAAATAAGGAATCGGCGGCGACACAAAGTGAAGAATCGCGGAATCCACGCTCGTTCCTCCCAAGGTTGAAATCGCGAATACAAATCTAGCAAAAGTTTCTATTTCCTATTCCATGATACTTCATCCTTCTCGCTTAAAAAAGACTTTGTTGCAAGTTGACCGGCAACCCCCATTCAATTCCGCGGCTAGGAAGTAAGGTTGAAATCATTAAAAATCAGGTTGGAATAAGTTGTTTTTCCCGGCTCTATTTCATGGCACAATTCCATTAAAGCGCTTTCCTGAACAGTGTCAATCGCACAAAGCTCAGCGCTAGGGGAGGAAGCAGGTTAAAGATGCTAAACGTTTAACTTGAGAGCCTTACGTGCACAAGGAAACGGGTTAAACGATTAGACATAATTATTTTCGATTGACGAAGGGAGAGCGGGGCAATGAAAGTAGGCAAGAAGCTAGGAGCAGGATTTCTCACGGCCGCTTTGGCGATCGGCGTCATCGGCTGCGGGAATAACGAGACAAACACGGCTTCACCGGCTTCGACAAAGACACCGGCTTCATCGGAGGGAGAGGCTTCCACTGCGCCTGAGAAGACGCCTGCCAAGACGGAGAAAGTCAAGATCACGTATTCGATGTGGGGGAGCGCGGAAGAAGGAAGCGTAACGCAGGCGGTAGCGGATAAGTTCAACGCTTCCCAAGACAGAATCGAAGTGAAGGTGGTCTCGATTCCTTGGGAGAACTACATGACCAAGCTGAATACGGAGGCAACGGCGGGCCAATTGCCGGATACGGGGATGATGAAGGAGGATGGCGTCATTCAATGGTCCTCCGAAGGCATGCTGAACGACGTCAGCGCCATGTACGAAGGAAGCGACAGCAAGCCGCTGGACAGCTTGGCGTATAAGTACCAAGGCAAGACGGTAGCCTATGCCGCCGCCAATGAAGTCCTTCTTCTCTATTACAACAAAGACATGTTCGACAAAGCCAAGGTGGCATATCCTCCGTCCGCGTTGGATAAGGCATGGACATGGGACGAATTCGTCGACGCCGCCAAGAAGCTGACGATCGACAAGAACGGCAAGCATCCAGGCGAGGACGGCTTTAATTCGAAGAGTATCGTTCAGTATGGCGCATCCGTCGAGAATCTGGCGTGGCAGTTGGAAGCTTGGGTCCTGAGCAACGGCGGCGGGTTCTATTCCGAAGACGGGACAGAGGTGAGAATCGGAGAAGACGCAAGCGTCGAAGCGATTCAGAAGGTTGCCGATCTGTACTTGAAGGATCATGTCGCTCCGCTCTCCGTCGGCCAAACCGACGACGGCATTCAACGCACGATCATCGCGGGAACGGTTGCCATGGCTACGAACGGCGCGTGGAACGTTGGCACCAGCTTGAATACGGCCAAGGAGAAGGGCTTGAACTACGGAGTTGCCGTGCTGCCTTACATGAAGGATAAAGTGACTCTCAATACGGGCGGCGCGAACGTCGTCTTCTCCCAAACCAAGCATCCGCAAGAAGCGATGGAATGGCTCAAATGGTACAACTCCGAAGAGAACAACTGGGGACTCATCAGCTCGGGCATCTGGATGCCGACGCTAGAGAAGTGGTACAAGGACGAAACGCTCACCCACAAATGGGTCGACAATCCGAACTTCCCGACGTATGACGAATACAAGTCCGCGGTCGTCGATTATGCGCAATCCTCTGCCGCGAGACCGGCCTCCTGGTTCTTTACGAACCATACGACGGAATTCAATACGCTGCTCTCGTCGGTTCTTGGGGATGTATGGACCGGCAAGACGACCGCCAAGGACGCGATCGCCAAGAATCTCGATGCTCTGAAAGCCGCCCATAACGGCCAGAACTAACAGATGATAGGAAGGATGACCGCCCTGGATCGCCCAAGCGGCGGTCATCCTTCTAAGATGAGAAGGGGAGCGAGATATGGAAACCATCAATAAACTGCCGAAGCGTCGTTCCCGCCTTCATAAGAGCGAGGAACGGGTCGCTTATCTATGCTTGATCCCGGCCTTCCTCGGACTGATCTTCCTCACGTATCTGCCGCTAGCGGGAGTGCTCGGAATCAGTTTGACCAACTGGACCGGCCTGAAGAGGCCCGAATGGATCGGCTTCGATAATTATGTCAAGCTGTTTACCGCCGATCCTTATCTGAAAGATTCGATTATCGCAACGATCTATTTCGCTGTCTTATCCGTCGCGGGCAGCATGATCTATTCTCTATTCATCGCGATGCTGCTCAACCGCAAAATTCCGGGAAGAGGTTTTTTTCGGGCCGTATTCTACGTACCTTACGTTCTGCCGGCCGTCGCCATCTACGTGGGATGGTCCTGGCTTTACGAGGCGAATTTCGGCTTCTTCAATTTTCTTCTCTCCGAGATCGGATTGAACAAAATTCTGTTTATCGCGGATTCCCGGTATGTCATCCCCTCCCTTTCGCTGATCGCGGTTTGGCTGGCAGGGAACTTGATCGTTATTTTTCTGGCCGGACTTCAGAACGTTCCGGGCGTTTATCACGAAGCGGCCGAGATGGATGGCGCGAACGGCTGGCAGCGCTTCCTGCACATCACCTTGCCCTGCATGTCGCCGATTATCTTTTATAACCTGCTAATGAGCCTGATAGCCAATCTCCAGGTCATTACGCCGGCTCTTGCTCTGACCAACGGAGGTCCGGGCAACTCCTCGCGCTTCATGACCTATCTGATGTATGACCAAGCCTTTGTCAATTACAAGCTGGGCTATGCCTGCGCGACGACCTTTATCATATTCGCCATTCTGGCCGCTTTCACCGCCGTTCTGTTCAAGACCTCTAACCGGTGGATCTTCTACGAAGGGGGCGACGACAGATGAGCGAAGCGCCCTATGTCCGGTTAAAGAGCAAGAAACGCAGCCAACGAACGATGAATGGGATTACGCTGATTCTCATCGTTTTCTTTGCCCTTCTCGTTCTCTTTCCGATCTGGTGGATCTTCCGTACTTCCTTGATGACCAACTCCGAGATCTACAAGTTTCCTCCGTCGATTGTCCCTAAGGATTGGCTGTTCTCTAATTACGAGAAAACGTTGGAAGTCTTCAAGTTTTGGAAATATTTGTTGAACACCATGATCATTATCGTTCCTTCCTGCTTGGCAGGAACCTTCACGGCCACCTTGTGCGGCTATGCCTTCGCGAGGCTGCGGTTCCGGGGGAAGCAGCTGATCTGGGCTCTATGCATCGGCTCCATGCTGCTGCCGGCGATGGTTACCCTGATTCCGCTGTACATTGCCTGGACGAGGGGACTCGGGCTCCATGACAGCTACTTGCCGCTGATTCTGCCTTATTTTTGCGGCGGCGGCGCTTTTAATATCTTCTTGATCCGCCAGTTCATCAGCTCGATCCCGAGAGAGCTCGACCAAGCGGCCACGATCGACGGCGCCGGATCCTTCCGTATCCTGTTCAGCATTATTATCCCGGCCATCAAGCCTGCCATGATCGTCGTCGCGTTGTTTATCTTCATCGGCCTATGGAACGATCTGCTCCAACAGATGATCTACATCAACTCGAGCGACAAATACACGATCGCTTTGGGGCTTACCAATTTTAGAGGTCAATTAAAGTCGGACTGGTCGCTGACGATGGCGGCTACATGCCTGTCCTTTGCTCCCGGCGTCATTTTCTACCTGATCGGTCAGAAGTATTTCGTTGAGGGAATTACGCTAACCGGATTGAAAAATTAGCTTGAGCGCCACAAGCGTCGTCCCGTTGAAAGGAGAATTATCGTTATGAATGTTAGGCTTATCGATCAATTCTGGCAGCCCAAAGTCCGTCGAACCGTCCAAGAAACGATTCCTTATCAATGGAAGGCGCTGAACGACGAAATCGAAGGCGCGGAGCCAAGCCATGCCGTCGAGAATTTCCGCATCTCGGCAGGGGAGCAGACGGGGACCTTCTATGGAATGGTATTCCAGGACAGCGACGTTGCCAAGTGGGTCGAAGCGGCCGCGCATAGCCTGCGGCACGACCCGAACCCTCGGCTCGAGGCCGTCGTCGATGCGGTCGTCGATCTGATGGGGCGCGCGCAGAAGCCGGACGGGTACCTAAACACCTATTATTCGGTCGCCGCTCCGGACCGGAGATGGAAGGACTTCTCGTTCGGGCATGAGCTTTATTGCGCCGGCCACCTGATCGAGGCCGCGGTGGCTTACTACGAGTCCACGGGCAAGCGGAAGTTTCTGGACGTGATGTGCCGTTACGCCGATTATATCGACCGGATCATGGGGCCGCAGTCGGGCCAAATTCAGGCGTACTGCGGTCATGAGGAGATCGAGCTTGCGCTGGTCAAGCTGCATCGGGCGACCAAAGAACAAAGGTATCTGGATTTAAGCCGGCACTTTATCGAAGAGCGAGGCAAGCAGCCGAGTTTCCTCAAAGAGGACGCCGGGTTCGGCGGTCCGTCCAAGGATCGATGGTTCGACCTGGATTACCATCAAGCGCACGCTCCCGTGAGGGAGCAGGAGACGGCGGAAGGACACTCCGTCCGCGCCATGTACCTGTATGCGGCCATGGCGGATCTCGCGTTGGCTTATGCAGACGAGACGTTGACCGAGGCGCTTCGCAAGCTATGGGATCATGTGACGACCAAACGGATGTACATTACGGGAGGAATAGGCTCGCAAGGCCATGCCGAACGGTTTACGGTCGATTACGATCTGCCGAACGACACGGCCTATACGGAGACGTGCGCTTCCATCGGGCTCGTCATGTGGGCTTCCCGAATGCTTCGGCTCGAGCAGGACGGCCGTTACGGGGATGTGATGGAACGCGTTCTGTACAACGGGGTCCTGAGCGGGATTTCGCTGGACGGAACCCGCTACTTTTACGTCAACCCTCTGGAGGTTCATCCTGCCGTCGCGCATTATCGATACGATATGCAGCATGTCAAGACCGAACGCGTGCCGTGGTTCGGCTGCGCTTGCTGCCCGCCGAATATTGCGCGCTTGCTGACTTCATTGGATACTTACTTCTTTACGCAGAACGGGACGGAGATTGCCATGCATCTCTATGCTTCCAACGAGAGCGCCTTCCATGTTCAAGGACGAGAGCTGAACCTGCGAACGGAGACCCGGTATCCTTGGAACGGAGAGATTCGGATTCGCCTGCGGACGGCCGATCCGATCGATTGCGCGCTCTCTTTCCGGATCCCTTCCTGGTGCCGGAATCCCAGCATGACGGTTAACGGAGAAGCGCTTCCGCTGGAGGCGATCGTGAGGAATGGCTATGCGCGGATCAGCAGAAAGTGGTCGGACGGCGACGACATCAAGCTGGATTTGCCCATGGTCGTCGAGAGGATCGAATCGAATCCCAAGGTGCACGAGAATGCCGGCAAGATCGCCTTGCAATACGGACCGCTCGTTTATTGCTTGGAAGAAGAGGATAACGGGCCGGAGCTTACGGATATTCGCCTTCCCGCGGACTCCGAATTATCGGCGGCTTATCGGGAGGACGTGCTGGGCGGGATCGTGGTCCTGTCCGGAGAGGGACTGCGTTCCGAGCCTGACTGGGAGGGCGAACTGTACCGGCCCGTTATGCGCAAGAGAACGAGCGTCCCAATCTCGGCGGTTCCCTACGCCTATTGGGGGAACCGGACGCCGGGAGAAATGGCGGTTTGGATTCGCGAGAAAGAATAGCGTCGAGAAAAACAGCCCGCCGTAACCGGACATTCCGGCTAGGCGGGCTGTTTCTAAGCTTGAGCGGCTTGCGAAGCCGGATAGTCTTCCGCTCTTAGATGGACGGTCGCTTTGAACAAATCCCCGTCGGTCTCGAGCGTCAACCGTCCTTCATGCAGGTCGACGATCGACTTGGCGATCGCCAGCCCCAACCCCGATCCCTCCGTATGGCGCGACGCATCCCCGCGCTTGAATCGCTCGAACATCTCCTCGGCGTTATCGCCGATCTCGAACCTCGAGACGTTCTTGAACGTAATCCTCACTTCCTGCCGTTCCGACAACTGCATCGCGATATAAGCTCGCGTATGCTCCATGGAATACTTCAACATGTTCCCGATCAGGTTATCGAACGAACGCCATAGCTTCTGCCCATCCGCATGCGCGTAGATCGGGCCTTCCGGCAGCGAGATGCGGAATTGCACGTTGGAGCCGTCCATCGCCTCTTTGTACTCCGCCAAGGCTTGCTGCATGAGCTGAACGAGGTCCGTTCGCTCCAATGTCAGCCTTGCGTTGCCGCTGTTCATGGCCGACACCTCGAACAAATCGTCGATCATCGTCTTCAAGCGCTTCGACTTCTGGTCGATGATCTCCGCATAAGCCGCGCGTTCCTCGGTTGTCGCATTCTCCGACTTCAGCAGCTCGGCATAGGTGATGATGGAAGTAAGCGGAGTTCTCAGGTCGTGGCTGACGTTCGTAATGAGCTCGGTCTTCTGGCGCTCGCTCTTGGCTTGCTCATTCTGAAGCGCCTTGACGCCTCGTCTTAGCTCGTTGATATTGGCCGCCAGAGCAGCGAGCACGCCGCTCCCCGAACGGGGAAGCTCATTCGGCGTTCGGCCCGCGGCCAACTCGTCCGCCGCCTTGGCGATCCGGTTTAAGTAGGAGAACTGCCGGGTTGACAGGAAGAACAATACTCCCCCCGCCGCAGCCAGTATGGGCGCCATAAGGAAGAACGAGTAGACGCCGTCGCGAACGAAGGAAAGCGCGGTCCACCCCGCGATAAAGCCGAGCCCGCCCATGATGGAAGCAAGAACGAGCAGTCGGGTTCCCGTGCTTTTATACAGAAAAGTATCTTTAGCCTGTTCCAAGAAACGATCGATGGCGGACCTCGCTCGCTCGCTTCCCCGCTTCAAAAGAGTTCGCGGCCATTCTTTATGGACATGCTCCCAGCTTAGCGGCTCGCTCGCCAGGAGTTTGGCTTGGAGAAGGGTTAACGTCAGGAACAGCGCGGCGAACAAGAGCGTAACAACCAGTTGCCCGCCGCTTGACAATGGCGTTTCGAACAAAAGGGGGAACTCATCCGTCTTGCTCCCCAGCAAGATTAGCGTCAACATAGCCGAACCGGCGAGCAGCAGGGATTTGACATCCAACGGAAGCTTTCGGTAATAGGAGCGGGCGGGTGAATTCTGGCTTGTCTCCCCGCGGACGGACAGGAAATCCCTGAATCGATACAAGCATAGGACGAGCAGAGCGATGCCGATAAGCCCATAGGCAAGCAGGCTCAGCTGCTTCCGTCGATATTGGGCGGCCTCTAACGAGAGAGGACTGTACTTCGGAACCCCGATCCAGCCTTGATACGGGACGAACGCGGTGTCCGGCATAACATGGCCTTCAATCCAATAATCGATCGAATGTTCGGCATCTACCTGATAACGGGAGGCATAGACGTGATCGTTGCCGTACAACTCCTTCCGTGCCGCTTGTTCATCCGAGGCATTCAGGTTCGTATGGACAACGCCGGTCGAATCATTCCTCATGTAGAAGTCGAAACTGACTTGAAGACGATTGTATTCGGCGCGATTCGCTTCCCGATGCTCGAAGTAGCTGTTTACCCGTTGCTCCTTTTCCTTCCGGATCGCCGCCCTTACCGAATCGTCATCTTTGTACAGCTTCATGAGGTCATCCAGCTTGCGGTCCCTCTCGGATTGGTACAAGTCGGCCGCAGCGGAGTTTTTCTCGTCGGTCGCGCTTTGAATGAGAGGATCATATTCGTTGCGAAGCGAATCGATCTGGTCCGTAAGCGAACCTAACTGGTTGCGATAGTCGGTAATTTCGTTATCTTCTACCTTGATGGAGGCTTTGAGCTCCTCAGGAGACGGCGCATTGAGCTCGAACAAATTCAGGAGGGTAGCGTATTGGTCCAGCTGCTGCCGAAATTCCGGGGTATGGTAGTAGTTTTGATGGAAATAGAAGTCTCCTTGGTCGAATACCGTTAATGGCCCGCTCAGGCCGATCGTCAACAAGAGCGCATAGAGGAAAAGAGGGGGCTTACTTTTCCATTTTGTAACCAATTCCCCACACCACCTTCAGAAATCTCGGATATTTCGGATCGATCTCGATTTTCTCGCGGATCTTGCGGATATGGACGGCAACCGTATTCTCCGCGTTGTAGCCCGGCTCCTTCCAGACGCGTTCATAGATTTCCTGAATCGAGAAGACTCGTCCCGCGTTCGTCATGAGCAGCTCCACGATCTTGTACTCGATCGGCGTCAGCTTGACCGCGTCCCCGTTCACGGTGACTTCCTTGGTAGCCTGATCCAATGCGAGGCCGCGAAGCTCGATCGTTTTCTTCGCGCCTTCGTAGGAGCCGAACGTGACATATCTTCGAAGCAGGGACTTCACCCGTGCCACGAGCTCCATCGGATTGAACGGCTTGGACACGTAGTCGTCCGCCCCTACATGGAGCCCGAGGATCTTGTCGCTGTCCTCGCTCTTGGCGCTTAGCATAAGAATCGGAAGATTTCGAGTCTCGCGAATCTTGAAGGTTGCCGTGATGCCGTCCAGACGAGGCATCATGATGTCCAGGATAATCAGGTGCACCTCGCCGGACTCCAGCGTCTCCAAAGCTTCCAAGCCGTCCTTCGCTTTGAGAACGGATATGCCTTCATGCTTCAAATAGATCTCTATTGCATCTCGTATTTCCTTATCGTCGTCGACGATCAGCACCGTGCGCTGCTGCAACCCTTTCTCCCCCTTGCGGACTAGCCGTTCTTTATTCTCATTGTAATGGGAGAATCTTAAGATCCGTTCATCAAATTTCTGAAGATCTTCTTAATAAATCGGCGTTAGCGGAAGAAAATGAAATAAAGCCCGCCGTCACCGGAGACTATTCCGGCTGGGCGGGCTCTACATATGCGAGGATCAGTTCGATACCGGCGTGCCGCAATTCTCGCAGAAGCGGCTGTCGGGCTGCAACGGCTCGTTGCAGGATGAGCAATGCTGGATCAAGGCGGCAGGGGCCGGAACAGGCACGTTAGTCGCTGCCACAACTTCGAATTTATGGCCGCATGAGACGCAGAATTTCGCATCCCAAGCAACGACGGCATTGCAGCCCGGGCAGGCCTTCTCGTTCTTGACCTCGCGGATCTTCAGCTCCAGGCCTGCAACCGTCGCCAGATGATGGTCGATCTGCTGGCTCAATTCCACGAGCTTGTCCGTGGCTTGAGCCACATCGCCGTTGCGGTAGGCCTCGTATGCCAATTGTCCCATAAGGGAGTGGTTTTTCTCAATATCTTTGCGAACGTTGGAGATTTGGGCGTTCAAACGATTGATCTCGAGCGCCTGCTGGGCTTTATCGGCTACTTTCGCGGCGCCGTTCTTGAACTTATCGAGGAAGTTGCTCATCGAGTCTGCTCTCCGTTTCTACGAGATTTGCTTCTAATATACACGGAAATGATCCCCAGGAAAAGAGATATATACAACTTTTGGTATAGTGCTAAATACTCATCATATGTATAATGGTGGGATAAAATGTTGAATTAAGGCGATGGAGGGATATTTTATCATGAAGTGCGCAGCTTGCGGCCACGAGGCAAGAGGGAAGTTCTGCGGGAAGTGCGGCGCACGCATCGATGCATCTCCAAGAAACGAGGCGTTCCCGGAGCAACGCTCGGCTGTTGTCGAGACTGAAGAGCAAGAACCAGTAGAGCAAGAGCCAATAGAGCAAGAGCTAGTAGGGCAGGAACTAGTGGCGCAAGATCCAGCAGAGCAAGAGCCGGCGCAGCAAGCTGAGCAAGTCGTACAAGCCTCAGACCAGCAATTGATGGATCAGCGGGAGCAAGCGCCCCTCTCTCCTGCAACAGCCGCCAATCCGCCTGCCGCAGCACCCTTACCCGCTAACGTCCATTCAACCGTCATGCCTGCGACGGCGAACACTTCCTTGAGAGGCTGGTCTCTCTCGTTCGCCGCAGCCGCGGCGTTATTTGGCATGCTCGGGGCAGGCGTTGCCTGGTTTTTCGCCGTTCTTGCGAAGAGAAGCGAGTTCTTGCAGGACATGCTGTACCGCCTGCTCAAGTCCTCGTTCGGCATCTCGCCGGAACAAGCCGCCTTTTTCTCCGGGCAACTGGCGGATTCCTGGCGGCTGCAGATGATTCTTCTAAGCGGAGGGAGGATCTCCGGGAGCTATATGACTCGGCCATCCGGGCAAGAGCCGGTTGCGGCCTCCTTCTCGATTCACTTTCCGCTGCTGTTTCATTTAGGCGTTCTCCTGGCGCTGGCAATCCTGCTCGGCTACGGAAGCCGGAAGCTCGTCCGCCGGTATTCGAGAACGGAAATGGGAAGGCTCGGTTGGGTTGCGGCATTCGGGCTTACATACGCGATCATGGTGACGATTGCGATCTCTGTCTTGCACAGCAAGCCGAAGCTGGCGTTCGGCAGCGATATATATACGTTGGATTATCATGCAGAGCCGGCAGGAACGTTTATCTACGCGTTCTTGGTCAGCTCCATCGGAATGGCCGTCGGAATAGGAGGCTGGAAGCTGCTCTCGTCGACTCAATGGGGGAGCTGGGTCCTAAGCTTCAGAGGCTTCGCAGCCGTCCTGGCGGGCAGTTACGCATTGGTGTTCGCCCTTATGGTGATCGGTTGGAGCCTCGTCGGGCCGGATCGCCTGTATAATCCGAACCTCACCACGATGAGCTCGGTGTGGCAGATGTACAACAAGGATCCGGCCTCCTATGCGGTCGTTCCGAACGTCCTGCTTCAAGAGCAGATTTACTCGCTGGGCGGCACCTGGGAGATCGGAGGACCCCGATCGGCGCAACTCTTGCAGGCCGACGGTCCGCTGAAGATAAGCGAATGGGAGGGCTTGTCCGCCGGCGGCCCCGAGGGCTCGGATGAGGTCGAAGGCACGAACGGGAGCGTCTCCGATCGGGCGTCGCGATTGAGCTCCGATCTAAGATGGAACTGGTTTAGCTTCGCGTTATTGCTCAGTTACTTGTATGCTTTGACCCGAATCCGCCTCCGAAGCGTCGCTGTCTATGCCATTAGCGTGATCGGAGCGATTCTGGTGCTCGCCGCCTCGGCTGCCTACTTCAGCGTCGGAATTCGCTATGGCGAAGAAGCTGCCGAGCGAATCGGGTATGACGGATTGCAATCCGGACTCGCGATCGGCTTGATCACGGTCATATTCTTGACCTTGTCTTTCGCCGCTCAGAGAATATTCGGCCGATTGAAGGAGGGACAAGCCCATGCCGAATAATCCTTGGCTGACCGGAACGCTAATCAGCTTTATCGTACTCGCCGTTTGCTTAATCGCTTTAGCGTTCGCGCTGCGCTGGTTCCGTCCCTCTTTTAAGATCGGACAATGGCTTGGAGCCTTGACGGTCGGCATGGCAATCGTTGCCATGGCCTCCTTCAACCTGTTGGGGGAGAGAGACTCCGGCCAGCTTCCGCGGCAGGCGCAAGCCGACTCCATGTACAAGATGTCCGTCTGGCTGGAACAGGAGCAGCCGGATTTTGCCCTGATGCAGGCCAAGAAGCTGTGGGCCGACATCCCTTCAGCGGATAGCAAAATAATGCTCGGTCTGGCTTACCTGAATGCGGGACAGATGGAGCTCGGAACCGCGATTGTCCAAGAGGCAAGGGAGGAGAACCGTTCAACTCCTTATTTGAAAGCCGCCGAGATAACGGCTTTAGCACAGAATCTGCCGGTTCGGAACGCTTCGGAAAAAGGGTCGGAAGAGGCGGAAGGGACGGAAGAGGCGGCCAATGACGCAGCGGCGCGCGCCTCGAGCGAAGGAGCTAAGCTCCTGCGGCAGAAGATTGGCCAATCGCTGGGCAAAGAGAAGGCCGAGAGGCTGGAGCTGCTGGCTCAGCTTGACCCGGATCGGCTTCAATATGCGTTGAAGGAGACGGCGAATGGCGGAGTGACGGAAGCCGACGTCGAGCAGCTGCTCCAGCAAGCGATGCAAGAGGAGACCGACGACCCGCAGGAGAAGAACGCGCTTGCCCAAGCAGCGATCTATCTGGGTGACGAGGCCGCGGCTCAGACGCTTCTTGTGGAGCTGCTGCAGGACTATCCGGAGGCGGAAGAACCGGCGGCCATGCTTGGCGATCTGCTGCTGAACGGCGACGCGTCGACGGTCGATCCCGAGTTATGGCAGTCGCTGCCCCAATACAAGAAAGCGAGTTTGCTGGCGGAGCGGGACCAGCAGCGGGTCGTGAAGGAATGGACCGAGGAGGTTCGATCCGGCGACGAAGAAGCGGCTAATGTCGCCTATGAGCGAATCCGTTCCCTTCCCGCCGACGTGAACCTGAACAAACACCTGGCCTATGCCATTCTCGGACCGATGGAGAGCTCTGGCGATCCCGAAGTGTCGCTGCTTCTCTCTCGTTACTATTACGCGATTCACGAAGAAGAACGTTCCTCCGAGCTCATTCGTTCGATTGCGGACGATCCGAGCAGGCTGACGACGGCCCAGCAGTACTATGTTCAAGCCCTGCGCGAGCTGCCGAAGGACCCCGCCGAGCAGACTCTTCAGGACATTCAGACGCGCAATGAGCTCACGACGGAAGTCTACCGAAGCTTCCGGCCGATCGAAGGCAAACGCTTGAACGAACGGGAATTGTCGAACGAAGAGAGAAGCTATGCCGTTCATTTGAGCAATCAGTTGATCCAATTGAGAAAAACGAGCATTCGCATCTCTTCCGTGCACGCGACGGATGATGGGAACGTCGACCTCTATGTCACGGCGGACAACATCGACGACCTGAAGAGATCCGATTTGTCTATTCTGGACAATAACTTGGCCGTCAGAGACTTCAAGATGGACAAGATCGGAGAGTCGACGAGCTACGAACGCAATATTCTGATGATTATGGACCGAAGCGGCTCGATGGGAGACGGCTCGAGGCTTCCGACGGCCAAACTGGCCGTGCAGAACTTCCTCGACGGCTTACATGCTTCGGAGCGCGCGGGAGTCCTGCTGTTCTCCGATACTACCGAAGTGCTCAGCCCGATATCCGGCAACGTGAAGTCGACCCGGCTCTCCGTCGGGACCGTCGAAGCGAACGGGGGAACAAGCATAGCGCCTGCGTTCGACGCCGGAATCGAGATGCTGAGCCGAGAGTCCGGCGAACGAGTCATCTTCATGTTGTCCGACGGCGAGGACGATCAGTTCTCGGACCCGAATACGCGCGCGGACATCATCAAGAAGGCGAACCAAGCGGGCATTACGGTGTTCGCGATCGGCTTCGGCGCCGGCTACGAGACGCTCCGCGACGTGGCGGAAGCAACGGGAGGAAGCTATATCGGGGCTTCCGAGCTGGAAGACTTGATCAACAGCTTCGACGAGATCAGCCAGACGCTTCAGCGTTCCTATCATATCTCCTATAAGCTCAGTCCGATGACGGTCGGCAAGCACAAGGTCGTCCTGACCGGTCCCGGACAAGCGGCGGCCGAACGGACTTACGAGATCGGAGGAGCGGGAGAAGAGGACGGTTCGATCGAAGCGATGTCCCCGGCTCCGGAGATCCAATCGGTCGATTACGCGCTCTATAACGCCGTGCCGAGCGGGATAACCGCATCCAAGCTGGGCATGACCAAGCTGATCGTGAACGGAATAGGGCTTTCGAACGTGAAGACGGTCCAGTTGGACGGCAAGAAAGTGAGCCTGGACAGCGCGAACGACAAGCAGCTCAGCGTTACGTTCAGCAACAATCAATCGATCGGGATTCATAAGCTGGTGCTCATCCATAAGGATGGCAGGCAACTGACAACGAACCTATCGGTCACGAACTCCGCCGGCCAGCAATCGCGCAACTTCGGATTCGCGACGATCTACGGCGACTTCATCGACGCCAAGGGCAACGATGTCGTCTTCCGCGGCAACACCTCGGTGGACCACTTCCTCTATGACACCGGAGGGGTCATGGAGTGGACCGGCAACAAAGAACTCTCGTTCTCCGGACTTCATGTCAACGTTCAGGGCACGCATATGGGACTGCTGCCGTCCGTGACCAGATGGGTCAGCAACGCAGCCGGAAGCCTGCCTTGGAACGTGAAGATCGAAGCGGGCTTAAACAGCCGTTCGTTCGATGTATCTCTCTTCGACAAGGGAGAGGAACTTCAGAAATTCTCTTCCGCGCTCGACAAGTTCGGAATCGAGGCCGCTCTCGGATCGATGTCCTATGAAGCGGGCGGGGGCAAGGACGACGGCAAGCTGAAGGTCCGAACGATGCTCGTCGGATTCGACGATATCATGGAACAACTGAACTCTAACGCGTTGGACGATTTGAAAAAAAGATTGAAGTTCATGCCGACCGATTTCGACGTCGTCATGGAATATGAGCCCGACAATATGGCGATCGAGGGAGAATCGGCCGTCGACCTGGATCTGGGGACGTTAATTGAGGGAGTGTCCTCGGTGTCCGTCGGTTACGGGTTTATGGACGGCAAGCTCGATCTCGGCGGGGAAGTCGAGGATGGCAAGCTGTTCGGTTACCCTCTGGAGATGGACAATCCGCTTTTCTCGATCGATACGTTCGGGTTGAAGCTCGGCTGGCAAGGCAGTATCATGCCCAAAGCCGTCGAGGTCAGCGTAGAAGGGGACGCGAAGATCGCGAATACCGGACTTGTCGCCCACAAAGCGAAGCTCGGCGCCGACTTCCGCAGCGGGTTCAGCGGGGTTGCCGGACTTCAAGTCGGCACGATAACGGACGGCCCGTTCAAGGAAGTCGTCGACTTGCTGAACAAGCTGCCGATGATCGATATCGATGAGGAGGACGCTTGCGTTCTCTGTCTTGAGGGCGAGGCCGAGGCGAACGAGATCGGAACCGCCGACTGGTCGATAAGCGGACAATTGGAGCTGACGGCTCTCGGGTTTGACGTTGCTAGCCAGACGACTTACGTGGATGCCCATCAGATCCAGTCCGGCCTCAAGATTAACCGGTTCGGCTTGGAAGGCGATATGGAATTGGTGTGGAGGAATCCGCAGTTCACCAACGATACGACCTTCCAAATACGAGGAGGCATTGACTATCACGGGCTGGAAGCGCAATTGGTCGCGATGATGGACGTCAGCAATTTTAAGCGTTCCTACGTCGACCTCAAGGCGGACACCTGGCTCTACGATCCGCATATCCATATCGGCGCGAAGATCCAAGTTTATAGTTAATAAGACTCGGGAGGGGAAGACATGCGGAAGGCGTACAGGTGCAGCGCGAGCGAGTGGGAGTTCGCAAGATACCATTCCATGATCGGTGGCCATAAGACGGGGCATAAGGGGAACTCCCTGTTCGGATGCTTGCTGGTTATCCTGATTCCGTTAGCCATGTTCCTCCTCTACCTGGTCTTAGCATTTGCCTTGGGAACGGAGAATGAGAGAGTTGCCGCCGCGATCGGGTGGATTCGCGAGCTTGCCGTTACGGCAGGCCTAGTTGTCGGGGGGATCGTTCTCTGGAGGTCGCGTTCGAGGACGTCGTCATTGACGCGTCAAGCGCAGCGAGGCGAAGAGATCGAATGGATGATCGTGGACGAAGAAGGAATCACGTTGAATCTCTACCACAATACGAGCCCGGACGTTGCGCCTAAGCTCCTCTGGACGGATATTCGATATCTTTTCGTGGACATCGCCAAGGATTTGTCCCGTTACTCTTCCGCTCACAAGAAATTATATCGCAAGCAGCAGACTTTCGACCGGATCAGGGCCAGGTTGCCGGAATTCACCGAGCCTGCGGCGATCGAGTACTACGACCGTTTCACCCTGCTCATCAACATCCATAAGCGAGAGGCGACCCGCCAGGGCATGATCGCGCAGCTTCCGAGAAGCTGGATGACGAACGGGCATATGGCCGATTTGCTCCGGGAGATCGAATATCGGAGCTCGATCAAGGCGGAGCCTTACGATAAAGAAGCACTCTATTATTTTAACGAATGGGCATCCAAGCAATAGAGATGACGGCCCTGGAAGGTTGATCGCATGAGAACATTTCGTTGGATTCCCGTCCTGATGCTGGCCGCCGCATGGACCTTGCTGCACCCGCTGTCTTCCGCTTACGCGGAGAACGTGAACAAGATCGATAAGATCACGCTGGGACAGAAGGAGAACAATGTGCAGGTCGTGGTGTCGGCGCTTGACGGCGCTTTTGAGGTCGATCTTGAGATGCCGGACGGAACGCTCTACAAGCATGACAATTACGACGCTTCCAAGGTTCTGTATTTCGAGCCTGATAACGGCCGTTCCTGGCTAATTAATGAAGCGCCTGCAGGCGAATACAAGGTCCATATTGCCGGTCCGTCACAGGATTATTCCGTGTCCGTCGAGCATTCGCTGCGCAAGCCGGTGACGGACTGGAAGTCGCCGAAGAACCGAGAAGTGACGATTGCCGGCCAAAGCCTGGACGTGCAATGGTCGGCAGCGGGAGATTGGAGCGCGGAAGACCGGATTGCCTTCTACTTGCAGTCGTCCAACGGCTGGCAGCGCATGCCGATCGGCGAAGCCTATCTATCCGCCGGGGCGGCTTCGATCCCCTTGCCTAACGGCATTCCGGACGGCGAATACCAACTGACCGCCTTGGCGGATAACGCAACGCCCGACGGGCAGGCCATCGATCCGAAGGTGAAGGTAGTCGTGCGCAGAGGAATCTCGTATTCGGGGATCGAAGTGACGAAGATAACGCCGCGCGGAGGCTCGGCGGATATCGACTTCACCGCGCCGTCAGGGCTGCTCTGGAGCCAAGTATCCGCCCAATGGAGGGGCGGCGCCGCATCGGCCTTTACGACTGCGACGGAGCAAGCGGATTTGCTCGTCGTAAGCGACGACGAAAGCTCCGGAATCGTGACGTATCGTCTGCCTGTGAAGCTGCCCGCGGACGGGAAGTACACGGGCCGCCTTCAGCTCGTTTTCGCCGACGGAACGATGACCTTGCCGGCGGACATTCCCGAATTCCGGGTAGCGAATCGGGATTGGAGCAAGGATACGGCGACTTGGAGCATCGAACAGGAAGCGACCAACTCGCGGGAAGTGGCGGTTACGCTTAATCTGCAAGCGGATGCGCTCGTGCAGGTTCTGGATGGGAAGAACATTCTTTACGCGGGAGAAGCAAAAGCAACAAATGAGGCGGCAGGCTTTCCGATCACGCTTCCTCTGTCGGAAGGCGATCATCTGATTGAAGTGCTTCTTACCGACCCGGGCGGTTCTTATCAATCCTTCTCGCATCGTTATCTTGTCGATTTTACCCCGCCGCTTCTCACGATGATTCAGCCTCAATCTACTCACAAACGGCTGATCGGGCATTATGCCAGCGGCATGACGGAGAAGGGGGCCGTCATTCTAGTCGGCGGCAAAGAATATAAGCCGGATGACAACGGGTATTTCCGCATAGACGGCATTGGCAAGGAGCTGAACCTTGTCGTTCGCGATGCCCAAGGGAATGAAACGAGCTACCATTGGAGCCGTCCGTCCGAGCGGAACAAGCCGCTGCTTTTTTTCATCTCGTTAAACACGGTTCTCGTGGGTGGGACTATAGTCGCGATTCTACTGATTCGAAAGAGGCGAAAAAGTCGTAAAGAGTAGATTTTTAAATAATCTTTAAGGTCAAATAGTAATAATTACCTGTTTGCAAGCTTTGGATTATATTACAATTTGTACAAAATATTTAAATATTGGAGTGGAAGTGCAGGATGCAATTTTGCAGGAACTGTGGAATTCAACTCAAGGAAGAGGTCCGTTTCTGCAAAGAATGCGGAACAAAGATTGAAGCCAAGCCGAAGCCCGCAACGCCATCTGAGGATCCCGCAACGCCATCTGAGAATCCCGCATCGGCAGCTGCGATAGCGCCCGAAGCCGCAGCAACGCCAACGGCAGCATCGGCTGACCGGACAGTGCCGCAAGCCGCCCCGGCAGTTCCTCAAGCAGCGGCGACGGTAGAGCGGCAAGCGGCAACCGCTGAGTCGCAGACGGCGGCTGCGGCAGAACCATTGGTTCATGCAAGCCCGATCCGTTCTCGCCGCTTGAGCCGGAAGTGGATCCTTATCGCATCCGCCGCGTTACTCGTAATCCTCCTATTGGCCGGGGGCTATAAATTCGAACAATATCGTCTTTCCGAGGGGCGCGTATTGGACAAGCTGGAGAAGGCGCTGGATAAGAAAGATGGCGCCGCGCTGGCAAGCCTGTTAACCTCCGAGAACGCTCAATTGAAGCTGGATGCCGACAAGACCCGCGGTTTCCTGGCTTATCTGGATGCCTATCCAAGCGCCGCTCATGAGCTGATGAGCGAGCTTCGCAAGCAAAGCTTCCGTTTAGATAACGATGATGACGATTATTCGAACGACGAGGCCGTCATTCGTCTCGAGAAGTCGAAGAAATATGTTCTTTTCCAGGAATACAAGCTTGTGGTCGAGCCTGTGTTCATTCGCTTAGGTTCGAATTACAAGGATGTCTCGCTGTTTATCGACGGGCAGGAGGTCTTCAAGACGACCCGCGAGAACGAGCACAAGGAATTCGGACCTTATCTTCCGGGACTCTATGACCTGGAAGCCAAGATGGCGACCGGATTCGTCGATCTCTCCGCGAAGCAGGAAGCGGAGATCTGGTACGGCAACAAGCAGTACGAGGCTTCGCTCGATCTGCAAGCGGAGCGAGTCGAAGTCCTTACGGGATTGGAGCAAAGCGGGCTGCAAGGCAAGCTGCTGATCAACGGGCAGGACACGGGATTGAATCCGTTCGAGACGACGTCCTTCGGGCCGGTGACGACCGACGGCTCCATGAACTTGTCGGTTGAAGCCGAGTTCCCGTGGGGAACCATCCGTTCGAATGAGATGGCCATTGCCAGCACCTCCGTCGAACTGAATCTGGCCGACTCCGAAGATTTGCAGAAAGCATTAATAGAAAGGGTCGCTCAATACGAGACAGAATGGCTGGATGGCTTGACCTCCAAGGACAGTTCGAAGCTGACGACAGGAACAGCTAAGCTGCGAGCCGAGCTGCAGAGCTCGATCGGTTATATGGGCCAGTCCGATTACATCGCGATGTGGAAGTATACGGGGGCGCAATACGACCTGGACTCGTTCCGGCTCCAGAAGTCCGAAGATGGGCAATGGATGGCATCGCTGACCCTGATCGCTCGCTTCCTGTCCGGACAATACCGGGTCGGAGACTTGCCTCCCCAGGAGCTTTACGAAGACGGGCAAGGGCAGGACGTCGTTCTAGTCTACGACGAGACGGCGAAGGCTTGGCTCGTTGACTCGATCCAGACGTTCTACGACGGCTTCGAGATGAGCGATCGCATCAAGGACGTGCCGGAGCAGAACCCGAAGCTCTTTAAGTCAACCGCAGGAGCTTCGTCGGCTTCCGTCGATTGGAACTCGAGCGAGGTGGGAGCTTTCCTCCTCCAATACCTCAGCTCCTCCGTCGAGGCGATCAACTCCCGGGACTTCTCGCTCGTATCCGGGATGATAGACGAAGCCGGCCCATCCTATAAGGAATCGTCCAGTTATATCGATTACCTCAAGGGCAAAGGAATCACGGAGCAATTGCTGAGCGCTAACGTGGATCAAGTGCAAACCTTGGACGACGGCAGCTATCAGGCTTCGACCAGCGAAACCTACGATATCTATTACCAGGACGGAAGCGTTAAGACCAAGAGCTTCAAGGCCGTTTACAAGATCGTCCTGATGGATGGCGTGCTGCGAGTGAATCAATTGATCGAGACCAAAGAACAATCCTAAACCAGGAAGGAACGAATGGGAATGATGTTTTGCAGACATTGCGGCAATGCCTTGGAGGAACAATCGAAGTTCTGCGGCCATTGCGGCAAATCGGTTGCGGCGGAGCCCGCGGCAGTACCTGTTGCCCCTTCGGCTGCCCCGGCAACCGCGGCCGATACGGAGACCCATGCGACCTATACGCCGCAAGCCGCGCCGGCGCCTCAAGCGGGTTCTTATCCTACGGTAACCGTGGCCTCTTCTCCGGTTAAGAAGGAATACCGCAAAGCGATGATCTTCGGAGGCGTCGCCGTTGCGATCGCCCTAATCATCGCCTTGCTTCAGATGATCGGCGGAGGCGGAGGATCGCAGTCTTCTCCCGAAGCGGCAGTGAAGGGCTTTATCAAAGCAGCAGGCAAGCATGACATCAAGGCGATCATGAAGTACGTTCCTCTCGATGAACGCCCTTCCGGCGAAGCACTGGATTACTTTAAAGAGATGATCGAGCAGCAGATGAAGGAAAGCGACTTGAAGATCGTGAAGTATAAGATTCTTCGATCGGAGATTTCCGGCAACAGAGCGTCCGTCGACTATATGATCCAGACCAAAGAAAATGGAGAGAAGAACGATCCTCAGGAAGATTCGTTCGATCTGATCAAAGTCGGCGACAAGTGGTACATCGAGGACCTTGGCTTTGACCTGGATTCCGATTTCTAAGTTGCCATCAATAATAAATGGAGGTCATGATCATGGAAAAATTCGCAAACGTGCTTGATTCGCTTCGGGAGTGGTTCGAATCCATCAAATGGTTCTCGTTGGTTCGCGCCTTTGAGCTGCAGCTGCTTCTTGGCGGATTGGGGGTTATGTTTATTAGACACTTGCTTTACGAAATTCTTCCCTATTCCTCGTACCATGCGCTCAACATTATTTTCCACACGATCCCGCTCTATTCTCTCGCTTATCTTGCCTTCTTGCTGGGAGTCTGGGCGACGTTGGTTTCGACCAACGTAAAATATACGCCTTATGCGCTGTGGGCGTACGCTTTCGTTTATTTGTTCCCATTCACCGGCATGTCTCTCTCTTCTCTTATCACGCCTGCCGTCTACGTGATTCTAGGAATCTTCCTGTTCCGGTTTACCGTATCGCAGCATGCGAGGGTTTAGTAACGGAGAGTTCGGATAATACAAGATCAAGAAATCCTTTGGCTCAAGCAGCCGAAGGATTTTTTTTGCGCTTGGTCGACTAAAGAGCGATCCTGTCGTATCTTATCCCTCTTTGCGGTCGAGGCTTGGCGACACCCTTATATTAATAAAAATCTCTAATTTTGAGATAAATAATTCCATTCAAGCTAAAGCTTCGAGCCCCTATGATGAATGTACATTTCACAGGATAGGAGTGATAACGAACGGTTATGAGAAGAGGGAGAACGCTACTTGCCATGTTGATTTTAATAACCTTGATGGCTGCTTGCCTTCCCTCTGCGGGGTATGCGCAAGAGAGAGCTCAATTCACTCTGGCCAACAGCAAGGCAAGCTCCTCGCCGGACGGCGCGCTGGAGTTTACGCTCAACGGCAAGAACATGCAAGACCTTTATGCCTACGAGGCGGTGATCATCTTCGATCCCGATATCGTAGAGCTGGCGAAGGCGGAATCGAAATTAGAGGGCTATTTTATCCCCCCGAAGGTGGATAAAGGCAAGGCGACGATAGCCTATACGAAAATCGGGAAGAAGGCGGGGGAGCAAGGGGACGCCGTGTTGAGCATCCTCACCTTCAAAAGGAAAAAGGAAGGAAATGCGAATATCAAGCTGGCAGACGTGAAAGCGCTTGATTCCGATCTGAAAGCGGCTATCTACCATTATGGAACCTTCGAGGATTTGGCGGGATACGAGTGGGCCCGGACAGAGATCGAGGCTCTTGCGGCTCTCGGAATCATCAAAGGAACATCGGCTTCCTCCTTCAGCCCGGCCCGAAATATCTCCAGGGCGGATTTCGTCGGCCTGCTCGTTCGAGCCTTCCAATTGGATGCGAAGGTAGACGGCAACTTCGACGATGTAAGACCGTCCGACTACTACTATCAAGAGGTTGGGATCGCCAGAAAGCTAGGAATCGCTCTAGGCAATGGCGGCAACAAGTTCGAGCCAAGGTCGAGCATGACCAGGCAGGATATGATGGTGACGGCGGAAAGAGCTTTGAGAGCCGCGGGAAAATGGAAGGATGAGCCGGCGTCGGATTTAAGCGGGTTTAAGGATTCCGGCGACGTAGCCTCTTATGCCGTAAGCCCTCTGGCCCTGCTCGTCAAGAAGGGAATCATCCAAGGCTACAATGGGAGGATTAAGCCTAAGGATACGGCAACAAGGGCGGAAGCCGCCGTTATCGTCTATCGGCTGCTCCAATAGAAGAGAAGAGACGGAAAGGAGGGGGATATCCTTTATAGAATCGTAAGGAACTAAAATGTAAGCGGTTTATTGATAGGGACGAAAATAAACAATGATGGAGGATTATTAATGAGGATATGGAGAAGAATGCTGGCGCTTACGATCGCTATCGCCCTTGCATTTGCATTAAGCCCTGCGGCGGCACAGGTCAAGGCGGCGACGTCCGCGCTGACTCCGGCGCTCGCCAAGACGCCGGGCAATGCCAATCCCCTGTTTACCCAGAAGTTCGGCGCCGATCCTTATGCGATGGTATATGACGGCAGGGTCTACGTTTACATGACGAACGATGTCTTCGAGTACAATGCGGATGGAACGGTCAAAGATAACGGATACGGCCTGATCAATAAAATAACGGTTGTCTCGTCCTCCGACATGGTGAACTGGACCGATCACGGGGAGATTCTGGCGGCCGGATCGGGGGGAGCGGCCAAGTGGGCGACGAATTCCTGGGCGCCGGCCGCCGCTCATAAAACGATCGACGGCAAGGAGAAGTTCTTCCTCTATTTCGCGGATAGCGCGAACGGAATCGGAGTTCTGACCGCCGACAGCCCGATCGGACCTTTCACGGATCCGATCGGCAAGGCGCTGGTCAACCGAAGCACGCCGGGCGCCAGCAACGTGACCTGGCTGTTCGACCCCGCGGTGCTGGTCGACGACGATGGAAGCGGGTATCTCTACTTCGGCGGAGGGGTTCCGACGGGGAAGGATGCGGATCCGGGAACGGCGCGCGTAGCCAAGCTTGGCGCGGATATGACCAGCTTGGATCTGGCGGCCAGCGATGGCGCGGTTAAGCCTATCAATCCGCCGTGGCTGTTCGAGGATTCCGGAATCCACAAATACAACGGCAAATATTATTACTCCTATTGCACGAACTTCTCCGGCGGCCACCCTGCCGATATCCCGACGGGAACGATCGCTTACATGGTAAGCGACAACCCGATGGGACCGTTCACCTACGTCAAGACCATTCTGCCCAACCCCGCGACTTTCTTCGGGGTAGGAGGCAATAACCACCACTCCATCTTCGAATTCAACGGGGAATGGTATATCACTTACCACGCCCAGACCCTCGCCAAAGCCATGGCGGAGAGCGGGACGATGCCGCAGATGGGCGGACAGCCGCACGGCTATCGCAACGCGCACATCAACAAGGTCAGCTTCGATGCGAACGGAGTCATCCAGAACATCGTCGGCGATTATGCAGGCGTGCCGCAAGTGCAAACCCTTGATCCGTATTCGAGGGTCGAAGCCGAGACGATCGGCTGGAACGGGGGAATCTCCACCGAGAAGAACTCCGAACCCGGAGGCATGGTCTCCAGCGTTAACCTGGACGTGACCGGCATCAACGACGGGGATTGGACGGCCGTATCCCAAGTCGATTTCGGCGACGCGGGAGCCGGAACCTTCACGGCCAGCGTGGCGAGCGCGTCTAGCGGAGGAACGATCGAACTGCATCTGGACAGCGCCGACGGCAAGCTGATCGGCACGCTTCCGATCTCGAGTACCGGCGGAGCTTCCAGCTGGCAGTCCAAAACGACGGGCGTCCAAGGCGCGACGGGGATCCACGATCTCTATCTGGTCTACCGGGGCGCTTCGGCCGACAATCTCTTCAAGATCGATTATTGGCAGTTCGCGCCGGCGAGCGCCGAGCATGAGCTTGCCGCGATCAACGCTTCTATCGATAAGCAGAAGATCGATATCGTTCCCGGAACCAACACGGCCAATCTGACGGTCACGGCCGTATACGCCGACGGCGCCACCGAGGACGTAACCGCCCAGGCTGTCGCAACGCCTGCGCCAAGCGGCATCGTTAGCGTTAGCGGAGGCGTTGTGACCGGAACGGGCTACGGCTCGGCCAGCATCGGGATCAGCTACGGCGGAGTAACGGATACGGTTCATCTTCTTGTCAAAGACCTGAACAGCGAGCTCACGGCGAAGAAGATTACCGTAGATAACGGCGGCTCCGTTACCTTGGATTCCGGCAAGACGGCCAAGTTCAAAGTAACGGCCGAATATATGGATGGACACACCGAAGACGTAACGGCCAAGGCGTCCTACAGCAATCCGAGTCCGGCTGTCGCGGACGTGTCGAACGGCACGATCACGGCTAAATCCAGCGGAACGACTACGGTCGTCGTCAGCTACCGCGGAGGACTGGGCGAGGCGGTCACCGCGCAGATTGCCGTGACGGTCAATACTCCCGCTTTCGTGGCCATCGAAGCGGAGACGGCGGCGGGGAACACGGCCGATGCCTACGCGACGGGCACCATCAACGACCATTCGTGGTCCGTTGTCGACGGCTTGACCACCCAAGCGATGTATTTCGGTCCTAACACGGGATTCGCGGCTTCGGCTACGGATGCGGCTTCCCTCGCTACTTATCCTAAACTTGGCTATAAAATCAACTTCCCGGCTTCGGGAACCTACAACGTCTGGATCCTCGTCAAGACGTTGGGCTACGATTCGGATTCCGTACACGTCGGCTTGGATAATGTCTATAAATTCACGGCTAACGGGATCGAAGGCGTCAGCACCGGCCAATACAAATGGGCGAACATCAGCGGCTCCAGCGGCGGCATCTTCGGCGGAACGACGCTGAACGTGACGGCGGGCGTGCATGAATTGAACTTCTGGGGAAGGGAAGACGGGCTTGCCATCGACAGGATTTATTTAACCACGGGCAGCGCGACCACGGATCCGGTCTGGCCGTCACCGGCGGTGAGCGTTACGGGAGTCACGCTTGACAAGAGCGAGTTAAGCTTGGAGGCAGGCGCGACGGGAACGCTTACGGCAACCGTTGCTCCCGAGAATGCCGCCAACAAAGCCGTAACCTTCGCATCCAGCGACTCGAAGGTCGCCACGGTAACCGGCGAAACCTATGATTCCGCGACCGGAACGACAAGCGTGACCGTTCATGCCATCGCGGCAGGCAACGCCGTTATTACGGCGACGACTGCGGATGGCGGCTGGACGGCGACAAGCGCGGTAACGGTCACTCCCGTTCAAGCGGATGTGCCGACCGCATCCCTGTCGACGGTCGGCAGCGTGAAGCCGGGGGGAAGCTTTGCCGTGTCCGTCAGCTTGGATCACTTGGCGCAACGAGTGTACGCTCACGACATCTCCCTGTCCTATGATGCCGACGTGTTCGAATACGTGAACGCGGCGGCGGCAGGGGCGAACGAGAATATTCAGATCGTAACGGAAGACACTTCTGCTCCCGGCGCTATTAGACTTATTGCCGTCTATATCGGAGGGGTAACGGGAGACAGCACTCCGGTTCTGAATCTCACCTTCAAGGCGAAGGCGGGGGTTCAGAATACGTCGGGCACGATTGCCGTTACCGAGTCGAAGCTCGGCGTGGCTCCGGAGGGAACGGTTATCGACGCCGCATTGAGCAGCAAGAGCATCTCGGTAGGCTCCAATGAGCCGGTTGTCGATAAGTCCGCCTTGACGGCAGCCATTGCCGCGGCACAGGAGCTTTACGACTCCGCGGTGGTAGGCTCGGCAGCCGGTCAATATCCGCAAGCGGCCAAGGATGCCTTCGGAACGGCCATTAACGCAGCCAAGGCCGTCAACGGCAATTCGGGCGCGACGCAGTCCGAGGTCGACAGCGCGGTGACCGCCCTTAACGGCGCGATCAATGACTTCACGGCAGCCGTGGTTATAGAGCCGTCTGCAGACCTGAACCACGACGGAAGCATCAACGTAGGAGACCTTGCCATCGTCGCTTATTATTACGGCAAGACGATCGCCGACGCCGACTGGCCGACGGTCAAGTTCGCGGACGTGAACGGCGACAACAAGATCGATATCAGCGACCTTGCGTACGTAGCGACCAAGATTCTTAAATAACGGATCTGCCAAGGATGACGAATGGGAGACGCTGTTCTCCCATTCGTTCTTTCCGGAAGGGAGTGTTATCGTGGGAATAGGTAGTAAACGATATCAGGCGGCCATGCGAATCTCGCTTTGCTTAACTCTTCTGATGCCGTCTGTTACCCCTTGGGTTAAGAAGGAGGCCAAGGCCGCGGAGGTTCCTGTCGTCACGATCGATTACAAGGACGAGAAACAGGAGATCGACGGCTTCGGAGCTTCGAACGCTTGGTCGACCGGAATCGTCCAGAATTTGCCAAGCCAGACCCAGAGAACGGTTCTGAACGCGCTGTTCGGCACGACGGACGGAGCGGGACTCAGCATGGTACGGAATAGGCTTCCCTATGATCTTCTGTCGGAAACGGGAACCTGGAATTGGAACCATTGGGACATTAACGGGACGACCTGGCTGTTCAACAAACTTAAATCGGATTACAAAGTCAACCGATTTTTTACGACTCCGTGGACGCCGCCGCCGTTCATGAAGACCGGCAATACGGGAACCCACGGAGAAGTCGGAGGCAAGCTCCGGCCGGACAGCTATCAGGCATATGCCGATTATCTTGCGGATTACGTGACCGGATTCAAGGCCAATAAAGGAATCGATATCTCGGCCGTCTCGATCCAGAACGAACCGAATTGGGCGCCGGATTATGAATCCAGCAGTTGGTCGGCCGACGATTTTCACCTCTTCATCAAAGACTATCTTAAACCTACCTTTGCGCGAAAAGGAGTGACGGCGAAGCTTATCATGCCGGAGGGATTGAATTTCAGCGAGGAGTTGGCGCTGCCGACCTTGAACGATGAGGAGAGCAGGGATCGAGTCGATATCGTCGGCGTGCATCAGTATGCCGTCAACCCGCAGGATCCGAACCTTGGAGCGCAGCGGCTCCCCCAAACGAAGCTTTATAACAAGAGATTGTGGGTGACGGAAGCATCCGCGGGGGATCCGAACGATCCGGGCATCGACGATGGACTGTATTGGGCTAAGATGATCCATATGGACATGACGGTGGCGGAGGCGAATGCTTTTAACTATTGGTGGCTCTGGAATACGACCAAGGACAGCGTCGATCCCGTCGGAGATAAAGGCGCTCTGGTTACGTTCCATCTGGATGACAACGGTTCCATCATAAGCTATGATTTGAATAAGAGATTGTACGCCCTCGGACAATACAGCCGATTTGTCAGGCCGGGCTATAAGAGGGTGAATGCGGACGCGATGCCGGCGAAGGGAATCTATACGACAGCGTATAAAGATCCTGCCAACGGCAAGCTGGTCATAACGGCTATTAACGATACGGACAACGATGCGGCCATTCGTTTCGAAATGAAGAATAAAGCGATCGGTTCGTATAAGGTCTATCGCACTTCATCAAACGAGAATATAGCCGATTTAGGCGAGACGTCCGTCAATGGAGGTTCGATTCAAACGGTGCTAAAGGGGAAAAGCGTCACGACTTACTATGCCGAAATGGTTTCGCAGCCGATAAGCTTCGCCAAAAACCCGATACTTTGGGCGGACGTGCCGGATGTCGACGTCATCCGGGTAAACGATACGTATTATATGACCAGCACGACCATGCACATGAATCCCGGAGTTCCGATTATGAAGTCCAAGGATCTCGTCAATTGGGAGATCGTCAATTACGTGTACGATATTCTCGCGGACACCGATAAACAAACCCTGTCGAACGGGCAGGACATCTACGGGAAAGGCTCTTGGGCAAGCAGCCTGCGGTATCATAACGGCAAGTACTATGTCGCGTTCGCGTCCAACGATATCGGCAAAACGTATATCTTCCAAACGAGCGACATCGAGAAAGGACCCTGGGAGAAGTACGAGCTGGCCGGCGGAGTCTACCACGATATGTCTCTGCTGTTCGATGACGACGGCCGGGTCTATCTGGTCTACGGCGGCGGAGCCATCAAGGTCATCGAGCTAACCTCGGACGCCACGGCGATCAAGGCGGGAGGGATGAACAAGACGATCATCGAGAATGCCAGCGCTCCCGGCGGATCCGGCGGCCTCCCGGCGGAAGGCTCGCACATTCACAAGATCGACGGCACCTATTATATTTTCAACATCTCTTGGCCTTCGGGGGGCATACGGACGGAGCTGGTGCACCGGGCCAACGCCATAGACGGCCCCTATGAGGGAAGAGTGGCCTTAAGATCGGGAAGCAGCACGAACGGCGCCGGCGTTGCGCAGGGCGGAATCGTCGAATCGGCGGACGGCCAATGGTACGGAATGCTGTTCCAGGATTACGGCTCGGTAGGCCGCATTCCTTACGTCATGCCGGTGACATGGAGCGAGGACGGATGGCCCGTGTTCGGGGATGTCAACGACACCGGCATCCCTGCCGACCTGTCAAGAGCTTATGTGTCGTCCGACAGCTTCGATCAGAGAACGAAGCAGGTCTGGGCGTACCATACGGAAGCCGCCAACGGAGAGAACGACGATAACGGCTCCAATCTCGGCTTGGTATGGCAGTGGAATCATAATCCGGACAATCGCTACTGGTCCCTTACCGAACGGCCGGGGTATCTCAGGCTGACCGCGGGAAGAACCAGCTCCTCCATTCTCGATGCCAGGAATACGCTTACGCAGAGAACCTTCGGACCGGAAAGTTCGGGAACGATCTCGATCGACGTCAGCGGGATGAAAGACGGAGACTATGCGGGGATCGCGGCCTTCCAGAAAAATTATGGATTCGTCGGCGTGAAGATGTCGGGCGCGGCGAAATCGATCGTTATGGTGAACGGCAGCTCGGGCTCGGCCGTCGAAGTCGCCAGCGTCCCTCTCGCCCAGAATAATGTCTACTTAAGAACGGAATTGGATTTTAAGAACCGGACGGACAAGGCCAACTTCTATTACAGTCTGGACGGAGAGCATTGGGCTTCGATCGGCAATACGCTTCAGATGTCGTATACGCTGCCTCATTTTATGGGCTATCGTTTCGCTTTATTTCATTACGCGACGACGTCGACGGGCGGCTATGTCGATTTCGACGATTTCCAGATCGGCGACAAGCTGGCCGGAGCAAACGTCGATCCTTCCGAGCATGTCGCCATTGAAGCGGAGACGGCAGCGGGGAACACGGCCGATGCTTACGTAACGGGAAGCATAAGCGGCCACGAGTGGTCCCTTGTCGACGGCCAGTCCACCCAAGCGATGCTGTTCGGGCCGAACACGGGATTTGCGGCGACGGCGACGGATGCCGCATCCCTAGCCGCCAACTCGAAGCTAAGCTACAAAATCAACTTCCCGGCTTCGGGAACGTACAACGTATGGATCCTTGTCAAGACGGCGGGCTACGATTCGGATTCCGTTCACGTCGGATTGGACAATGCGTATAAGTTTACGGCCAACGGGATCGAGGGGGTAAGCGGCGGTCAATACAAGTGGGCCAACATCAGCAGCAACAGCGGCGGCATGTTCGGCGGCACGACGCTGAACGTGACGGCGGGCGTGCACGAATTGAACTTCTGGGGCAGGGAAGACGGGCTCGCCATCGACAGGATCTATCTGACCACGAGCAGCTCGGCGACGGATCCGGTTTGGCCGGAGGCGCAAGCGCCCGCGGCGCAGCTCTCCGTCCCCGCAAGCGTGAAGCCCGGAAGCGGCTTTACGGCGGAGATAAGCCTGAATAACCTGCAGCAAAGCGTCCACGCGCAGGATATCGTTCTGACCTATGACAAGGACGCGTTCGACTACGTTTCGGCGACCGGCGCGAGCGATGCGATTCAGATCGTTGCGGAAGACAAGGCCGAGGCCGGAACGGTAAGGCTTCTCGTCGCCCATCTAGGAGGAGTATCCGGGCCAAGCACCCCGGTGCTGAAACTGGCCTTTAAAGCGAAATCCGGCATTCGGGACACGGCCGGAACGATTGCCGTGAGCCAGGATCTGCTGGGCGTGGCTCCCGCGGGAACCGTCATTCGCGCAGCGGCAAGCAGCAAGAGCATCCTTATCGGCAATAATGATGCCGTAGTCGATAAGGCAGCCTTGGCGGCGGCCCTTGCCGAAGCTCAACGATTATACGACGCGGCAGTAGTAGGAACGACGGCGGGTCAATATCCGCAGGCAGCCAAGAATGCCCTCGGAGACGCTATTCAAGCGGCTAAGGCGGTACACGACAATTCCGGCTCGACGCAGGCTCAGGTCGACGGCGCCGTAACGGCTCTTCTTGGCGCAATCGATACCTTCAAGGCCTCGGCGATCAAAGAAAGCTCCTCGGACTTGAATCAGGATGGCAAGACCGATGTGGGAGACCTTGCTATCGTCGCTTATTATTACGGCAAGACGAACGCAGACGCCGACTGGCCGGCTGCCAAGCTCGCGGATGTGAACGGAGACAACAAGATCGACATCGGCGACCTTGCGTACGTGGCAAGACGAATCATCCAATAATCTCTTGGCTAATTCCATTCCTAGCACGAGGCAAACATAGCCCGAATATAGCTCGAAATAAGGAAAGAGCGGCATTAGGGAGCCTATCCCTATGCCGCTCTTTCTTGTTTAGGATCCGTTGTCCCCATTCGAAGGATTATTCGATAGCGGTCAGTTGGACCTTTCCTGCTCCTTCAGAATAACGTCGTGCGCGCCGCCCTCGACGATGCTGGTCGAGGAGACGAGCGTAATCTTCGCTTTGTCCTGCAGTTCCTTGATCGTAAGCGCGCCGCAGTTGCACATCGTGGACTTGATCTTGCTGACGGTGATATCCAGGTTATCCTTGAGCCTGCCGGCGTAAGGGATGAAGGAATCGACTCCTTCCTCGAACTCCAGCTTAGCCTTCTTGGTCTCGCCGCCGAAGTCGTAGCGCTGCCAGTTGCGGGCGCGGCTTGAGCCTTCTCCCCAATATTCCTTCACGAAGTTGCCGTTCACGAGCAGCTTGCGTCCCGGCGCCTCGTCGAAGCGGGCGAAATACCGTCCCAGCATGACGAAGTCGGCTCCCATGGCGAGCGCCAGCGTGACGTGGTAATCGTGAACGATGCCGCCGTCCGAGCAGATCGGCACGTAAATGCCGGTCTTCTCGTAGTATTCCTGTCTCGCTGCGGCGACCTCGATGACGGCGGAGGCCTGACCGCGGCCGATTCCTTTCTGCTCGCGGGTGATGCAGATGGAGCCGCCGCCGATGCCGACCTTGACGAAGTCCGCCCCGGCTTCCGCCAGGTACAGGAAGCCCTCTCGGTCTACGACGTTGCCGGCGCCGATCTTGGCTTTCTCCCCGTAAATCTCCTTCACGAAGCGAATCGTCTCCGCCTGCCATTCGGAGTAGCCGTCCGAAGAATCGATGCACAGAATGTCCGCTCCCGCTTCGAGGAGAGCCGGGACCCGCTGCGCGTAATCCCTCGTATTGATGCCGGCGCCGGTAATGAGCTGCTTATTCTCGTCGTGCAGCTCCATCGGGTACTCCTTCTGGCTGTCGTAGTCCTTGCGGAACACCAGATAGAGAAGGTTGCCGCTCTTATCGACGACGGGCAGGCTGTTCAGCTTATGCTCCCAGATCATGTCGTTCGCTTCGGAGAGCGTGATGCCCTCTTCCGCGTAGATTAGAGAGGAGAGCGGAGTCATGAATTCCGATACCGGGGAGGAGAGGGGAGTGCGGCTCTCCCGATAATCCCGGCTCGTGACGATGCCCATCAGCTTGCCGCTCGGCCGCCCGTCCTCGGTGACGGCGATCGTGGAATGGCCGGTACGGGCTTTGAGCGCAAGCACGTCCTTCAGCGTATCCTCCGGCTTCAGGTTGGAGTCGCTCATGACGAAGCCGGCCTTGAACTTCTTGACCCGGCGGACCATCTCGGCTTGGTCCTCGATCGACTGGGAGCCGAAGATAAACGAGATGCCCCCGCACTTCGCCAGCGCGATCGCGAGGTTCGCATCCGAGACGGCCTGCATGATCGCGGAAGCGACCGGCAGGTTCATCGTCAGAGCCGGCTCCTCGCCCTTCTTGAACTTCGTGACCGGCGTGCGAAGCGAGACGTTATCCGGAATGCAATTTTTCGTTGTCAGGCCGGGCACCAGCAGGTACTCGTTAAACGTACGGGAAGGCTGCTCATAATAGAATGCCATGCTCCTACTCTCCTCTCGATGACGTTAGATTTCATTACACATATGTCAGGCAGCGCACCGGGATTCCCAGGTCCGACTCCAGCTTGCGGTAGTGCTCCCCTTTGGCGATGATGGCCTGAATGCCGATCAGCTCCACGCCCATCTCCGCGAACTGAGCGGCAATGCCCCGAATGGTCGCCCCCGAGCTGATCACGTCGTCCAGAAGGAGGACGCGGTCGCTCCTCTTGAAGCCGTCGAAGTAAAGGTAGTTCTCGTTGTAGGCCGTCTCGCGCTTCATGCGAACCTCGTATTCCTCGTAGAGCTCCGTGCTCAGCCGGAGGATATTCATCGGCTTGCCGAGCTTATAGGCGGCGAGCATCCCCCAAGTGTGGCCCCCCGGCTCGGGAGAGACGATATAATCGTAGTCGGGAAAATGCAGCTGAATACTCTCGGCCAAGCTGTCCGCGATCTCCGCCATAAGCTCGGGGGCGATGTACGTTCCCCTTTCCCCGAACGGATACAGCTTGAAATCATAGGCGGTCGATGGCGTCTTCAGGATTCGCACGCTTCTTGCGTTGCGAATGGACAGGTCGAGCTGAGCGTAGTTTTTGGACATCGTGACTCACTCCTTGAGGACTCTGATAGGTAGGCCAAATAACCCCGAGGGAAGAGGCGCCGGCAGGGCCGCATACCGACCGGCCCCGTCCAATGATGCGACTAGGAGCTCGATCGAAGAGCGTTCTCTGAGCGGAGCGCCTCTTGTAGCCTGGGGCAATTATCGGTTGCCTGTAGATACGCCCGCGCCGTATTAGCGGACTTATACAAGAGAATGCAGGTTCATGTTACATTTACTGACATGAATGATTTCCAATATACTACCATCGCGCTTATTCGCTGTCAATCGGTTCAGGTGCACTATTTTTTTTCGACGATCGGACGATAGGGTTTTCTCATGATACAATAGCCGGAAAAGAGTTCCTGCCTGCTGGAACGGATCGAAAGGGGAAGAACGGATGGTCTATCTGATCAAGTTCGTCTATAGCTTCTTGCTTCCTCCCGGCATCTTCCTGATTCTGTTCCTTCTGCTGGCAATCTGGCTGTGGCGAAGGGAGCGCAAAGCAGCCTTGGCGCTTGCGTTCCTGACGCTCCTGTTCTACTTGTGTTCGACGACGCTGGTAGGCAATGCGCTGCTCGGCATGCTGGAACGGACCTACGATCAGCCGGCCCAGCCGACGGGGGACGTGATCGTCGTGCTGGGAGGAGGCGCCACGCGAACGACGCCTGACCTCGGCGGGGAGGGCAATCTGTCCGGGGGCGCGGCGAATCGGCTGCTCGCCGCCGCGAGGCTGCACCGGGCAACCGGTCTGCCGATCCTTCTGTCCGGCGGCCAAGTGTACTCCGACAGCGGCAACGAGGCGGACATTGCCCGCCGTCAGCTCCTGGCCCTGGGGATCGAGGATGGGAAGATCCTGGTCGAGAACCGATCGCTTAATACGGAACAGAATGCCGAATACGTAGCGGCCCTTCTGAAGGAGCACGATTTGTCTCAACCGATTCTCATCACGTCCGCTTTTCATCTGCCTCGATCGGTGCAGGAATTCAAGCACGCCGGTTACGACGTGCAGCCTTATCCGGTCGATTACCGAGTGGACGCGGATTCGCGCTTCGCGCTGAGCAAGCTGACTCCGAGCGCCGATGCAGTCGCGACGACCGGAACGGCGCTGAAGGAAATCTTGGGCTTGCTTGCGGTTTATCTTCTTCGATAAGGAGAGCGAGCCCATTAGGAATAAGAAAGAGAGAGAGAACTCCGTCCAACGGGGTACTCTCTCTCTTTCTTGTTAAAGCCTTATACGCCGGAGTAAGCCATGAATCCGCCGTCGACGGGAATAACGGCGCCGGTTACGAAGCCGGACGTATCGTTGTCCAACAGCCAGAGCACCGTGCCGAGCAGATCCTCCGGAACTCCGAATCTGCGCATCGGAGTATGCGTCAGGATCTTGTTCGAACGAGCGGTCAGGCTGCCGTCCGGGCTGCGCAGCAGAGTGCGGTTCTGTTCCGTCTCGAAGAAGCCGGGGGCGATCGCGTTCACGCGAATGTTCGATTCGGCCAGATGGACGGCCATCCATTGCGTGAAGTTATTGATTGCGGCTTTGGCCGCGCCGTAAGCGGGCACCTTGGTCATCGGGCTGTAGGAGCTCATCGAGGAGACGTTCAGAACGACGCCGCCTCCGCGTTCGGTCATCGAACGGGCGAAGACCTGGGTCGGGATCGTCGTCCCCATGAAGTTCAGGTCGAGCACATTCCGGAAGCCCGGAATGCTGAGGTCGAAGAAGGTCGTCACGCCTTCCTGTTCCAGATCTTCCGGCTTGAAGGTCTCGTTCGTCGTATTGGCGCTCGGATGGTTGCCGCCGGCGCCGTTCAGCAGAATGTCGCAGGGTCCCAGCTTCTCGCGGACGACCCGTTCCGCTTCGCGCACGCTCGATGCGTCCGTGACGTCGCAGGCGACGGCGACCGCGGTTCCGCTTTTCTCGCTAATCTCGCGGACGACCGCCTCCCCTTTCTCCAACGTTCGATTCAGGATCGCGACCTTAGCGCCTTGGCGGGCCAGCTCCAGGGCCATTGCCCGGCACAGCACGCCGGAGCCTCCGGTAATGACGACGACTTTGCCGCTTAAGGAAGAATGAAGAGGAAGTCCGCTCATGGAGTTACCTTCTTTCCGTTATTCTGATCGTCCCGTCGGGCTCCGTGCTCAGCCGCATCCCATAAGCCCCACAGATACATAATGCCGAGCGCGCGATCGTACAGGCCGTAGCCGGGACGGCATTCCTCTCCCCACAGATGGCGGCCGTGGTCGGGCCTTGCATAGCCCGCGAAGCCGACATCGTGGTAGGCTCTGACGATGCCCGCGATGTCGACGCTTCCGTCCTGCGTCCGGTGGGAGGATTCGATGAAGTCTCCGTTCTCGTACCGGCGGACGTTGCGGATATGCGCGAAGGGAATCCGGTCCGCGAATTCGCGAATCATGGAGACGATGTCGTTGTCCGGGTTCGCCCCGAGCGAGCCGCTGCACAGCGTAATGCCGTTATAGGGACTGTCGTGCAGCTTAAGGAAGCGGCGGAAGTTCTCTTGGCTCGTCATGATCCGGGGAAGCCCGAAGATGGACCAAGGCGGATCGTCCGGGTGGATGGCCATCTTGATGTCGTGGCGGGCGGCGACCGGTATGATCTCGTTCAGGAAGTAACGCAGATTCTCCCACAGATTCTCTTCCGTTACGCCTCGATAGGCTTCGAACAAGGAAGTCAGGTGCGCCAGGCGCTCCGGTTCCCACCCGGGCATCGTCAGCGCCGAATTCTCGTTGATCTGGGCGACAAGGTCGAACGGATCGAGGTTCTCGATGCGGGCTTTCTCGTAGAAAAGGGCGGTCGAGCCGTCTTCCATCTCTTTGTGCAAGTCCGTCCGAAGCCAATCGAAGATCGGCATGAAGTTGTAGCAGATGACTTTGACGCCGACCTGGCCCAGCTTCTCGATGGTTCGCTTGTAGTTCTCGATATAACGGTCTCGGCTCGGAAGCCCGAGCTTGATATCCTCATGAACGTTGACGCTCTCTACGACGTCGATGTTGAACCCTGCGGCTTGCACTTCGTCGCGCAGCGCAAGGATCTTGTCCATCGGCCATTCTTCCCCGGCCGGGACGTCATGAAGCGACCAGACGATCGTCTCGACGCCCGGAATCTGGCGAATCTGGCCTAAGCTTACGGTGTCGTTCCCCGTTCCGAACCAGCGAAAACCCATCCTCATGTCGACTTTTCCCCCTTATAGGAAATACTGCGGGAACTTCTCTCTCAGGACGACCATGTCCTTCACGCTTAACAGCAGATGCTCCTGCATCGTGCTTTCCGCCAGATCGGCGTCTTGAGCTTCGATCGCATTGACGATTCTCTCATGCTGTTCGTACAGATGGTTCCATTGATGATCCGAGACCAGCCTCAGCAGGCGGGTTCGGTTCAGATGAGCGTTCATCTGCTGAATGACGGACCAAGTGTTGAGCTTGCGGCAGCCTTCGAACAGAGTGCGGTGGTAGCTTTCGTCGAGCTCGAACAGCCGCTTGTCGTCCTGCCGCTCCATGCTGGAGCGCTGCTCCTTGAGGTTCGCGCGAAGCTCCTCCAGCTTGTCGCCCGGGAAGCTCGCGCAGGCGAGGCGGACGACCGCCTTCTCCAACTGCTCGCGCATGAAGCGGGCTTCCTCGACCAGCTCGGGGTCGATGAGAGAGACGTAGGTTCCTCGCTGCGGAAGCACCTGAACGAGCCCTTCCTGAGCGAGGCGCACGAAGCTCTCCCGAACCGGAGTGCGGCTCACTTGAAAAGCAAGCGACGATTCTTTCTCGGACAGGGCGGTGCCGGGAGGAAGCTCCAGGCTTAGAATCTGGCTCTTGAGCTTCGCGTAGACGAAGTCTCTCGCGGACGCGGCGGGTGTCGGTCCGATTGGCATCGGCTTCATCGCTCCTTTCACTACCATACTACCATACAAGTATGGTAGTTAGGAATGGCCGAGTTATTTTTATTGAATAAGCCTATTTGTGCGATGTGCTATTTACAATTCCTCATTTTAGAATTATTCTAATGTAAAAGACGGCAATCTTACTCAAATCATAGCGAGAATTATCTCTATCGACATGCAGTCCCCTTTCCAGGGGACTGCATGTGCCATTTTAAGGGTCGTAATAATGGGATTCATTCTCACCAGAAGGAGCAAACGATATGAATGCGATGACCAATGCCAAAGAATCGATCGCCGGAGAACGGAGGGGAGCCGGTCTTGCGCAAGAAAGCGCGAAGGCCGAAGCCCGTTGGAAAAAGGAGCTTAGCCGCTATGGGGAAGGGATCGCCGCGCTGGCGAGCGGCCTGCTGATCGCCGTCGCTTGGAGCTTGTCTTCTTCCTCGGAGGCTGCTTCCATTGCTTTCTACGCGCTGGCCTTCCTTGTCGGCGGCTTCGCCAAAGCGAAGGAAGGATGGCTAACTCTCGTCGAAGAGAAGGAGCTCGACGTTAATCTCCTGATGATCGTCGCGGCCATCGGAGCAGCCGGCATCGGCTATTGGACCGAAGGGGCCGTCCTGATCTTCATTTTCTCGCTTAGCGGCGCGCTGGAGACGTATACGATGAACCGCAGCAGCCGGGACATCTCCGCTCTCATGGGGCTGAAGCCGGAGACGGCCGTCCTCTGCTCCGAGGAAGGGGAGACGATCGTTCCGATCGAGAGCCTGAACGTAGGGGATGTCGTCCTGGTTCGTCCGGGCGAACGCATTCCCGCCGACGGCCTTGTCCGCGAAGGGGCGTCTTCCGTGAATCAAGCTTCGATCACGGGCGAATCGCTTCCCGTCGACAAGGGTCTCGGGGACGAGGTGTTCGCCGGTACGCTTAACGGGCAAGGCGCTCTATTCGTAAAGGTGACCAAGGGAAGCGATTCGACCCTCTTCGCCAAGATGATTCGCCTCGTGCAAGAGGCTCAGAGCGAGAAGCCGAAGACGCAGCGATTCATCGAGAAGCTGGAGCGGGTCTACGTACGGCTCGTCTTGGCCGCGACGGCGCTATTGATCCTCGCGCCTCCGCTTCTGCTCGGACTGTCCTGGGAATCCACTTTCTATAAGGCGATGGTGTTCCTTGTCGTAGCCTCTCCTTGCGCTCTGGTCGCTTCCATCATGCCGGCCGTGCTGTCCGCGATCTCCACGGGAGCGCGTCACGGCCTGTTATTCAAGGGCGGAGCGCATGTCGACCATATCGCGGACATCAAGGCGATCGCTTTCGACAAGACCGGCACGCTGACGCAAGGCAAACCGATCGTGACGGATATCGTCGCCTTCCAAGGCCTGACGGAAGAACAATTGCTTCGAATCGCCGCCTCGATGGAGAGCCTGTCCGAGCATCCTCTGGCTAAGGCGATCGTGCGCGAGGCGGAGGAGAAGAAGCTTGACCTTCAGCGTCCGGCGGGCTTCCAAGCACTGACCGGCTGGGGCATTCAAGCGGATTGGGAAGGCGAGACCTGGAAGCTGGGCAAAGCGGATTATGTCGAGGAGAGCCTGCGAACCGAGGAGCTGACGGCGGTCGTCTCGCGGCTGGAACGGCAAGGCAAGACGGTGACGGTGCTACACCGGGAGAGCGGCGTCGCGGGCGTAATCGCCCTAAGAGACACGCTGCGTCCCGAAGCGAAGCACGCAGTCGCAAGGCTCCGCGGGATGGGCATCGAAGTGGCGATGCTGACCGGCGACAGCCGCCGTACCGCCGCCGCCATCGCGGCGGAGCTCGGTATCGAGCGCGTCTACTCCGAGCTTCTGCCGGAAGACAAGGTCGCGAAGGTGAAGGAGCTCGGCGGCACGTTCGGCGCCGTCGCGATGGTCGGCGACGGCATCAACGACGCGCCCGCTCTAGCTGCCGCCACGGTTGGGATCGCGATGGGCGTCGCGGGCAGCGACGCGGCGCTGGAGACGGCGGATCTCGTGCTGATGAACGACGAGATCGGCCGCATCGCCGACGCGGTCGAGCTGGGCCAGCGCACCCGGCGAGTCACCAAGCAGAACATCGTCTTCGCTCTCGGCGTGATCGCCCTGCTCATAATCGGTAATTTTGCCGAAGGAATCGCGCTTCCGCTAGGGGTTGTCGGGCATGAAGGCAGCACGATACTCGTCATCCTGAACGGGCTTCGACTGCTCGGCAATGGATCGATGAGCAAGAACCCTGCGGCCGCGGGCGCTTCTTCCGGAGCCGCGCTTTATCGATAATCGTTCGGCCATTTAATGCCAAGCGGATCGGGGACTATTTACAAGCAGCAATAACGCCAAACAGCGGACTGGATCCGGGTTTGGCGTTTTTTTATCGATACACGGAGGCGAAGAAGAAAAGTACATCAGAAACTTCATGATGCGCGGGAAGAATCTTTTCTTTTTCGGGTTGCCAAATTCCTCATTTTCGTTATAATGATGATAATGATTATCATTGCCGAGACGATTGGGAAGGGGTCATCCGAGTGGACATGGTACTGCCTGCAACAACGTTTATTCTGGTGATTCTCGGGTCTTTCTGCCTGTTCGCGGCGATGACGAACGACCGGCGCAGACGAGAGATGGGAAGATAGGAATAGAACCTGGGCGCTTTCGTTATCCTATGGGATAGCTGAAGGCGTTTTTCTTTTTGGCTGGCAACAAAATGAAAAATCCGCGAAAAACCCGGTTGACATCCGGGAAGCGGGAGCGTAGAATTGCACTTAATCAAGCAAGAAGCAATCAACGACAACCACATATGCCAAATGTTGTGATTAGAAATAGTAGATGCGATATGACCTTTCAGAGAGCCGTTGGGTGGTGCGAAACGGCAGCGTCGTTCTCATCGAACTCGTCTATGAACAGCTGCCCGACAATGTAGGGTAAGACGGAATTCCACCGTTACAGGGATAGATGGTGATGGCCATCGAAGAAGATCATTTCCTCGGAAATGAATTAGAGTGGTACCGCGAGTTCAAACCTCGTCTCTATGCGTAGAGACGGGGTTTTTTTGTATCTTCGGACAAATTGCGAAGTTCGGTTAAAATCCGGATTTAACCGACCTCGCTTCACATATAGTCGTTAGACGCTTCGGTTCCGATTGAAACCTAACCTTAAACTATTCCGCATCCAACAGGAGGCCAACCATATGAACAACCGCAAAATCATCGTACTCGACACCACTCTGCGCGACGGGGAGCAAGTCCCGGGCGCCAAGCTGAACGTGCAGCAGAAGCTGGAGGTCGCCCAGCAGCTCAAGCGCCTGAACGTCGATATCATCGAAGCGGGCTTCGCGGCCTCGTCCCTGGGGGATTTCCAGGCTATTCAACAGATCGTGAAAAGCGTCGGGGACAGCGTGTCCATTACCGCTCTGGCCCGCGCGGTCAAGAGCGACATCGATGCGGTGTACGAGAGCATCAAGCTGGCGCAGAATCCGTTGATCCATATCGTGCTGGGAACGTCGAACGTCCACGTGGAGAAAAAGTTCAATCGTTCCAAGGACGCCGTTATGCAGATGGGGGTCGATGCGGTTAAGTATGCCAAGACGCTTCTGCCGAACGTTCAATATTCCACGGAGGACGCTGCCCGTTCGGAGTTCGAGTACCTGTGGAGCACGATCGAAGCGGTCGTCAAAGCGGGAGCGACGATGATCAACGTGCCCGATACGGTCGGATTCGCCGTGCCGGAGGAGTTCGGCGACCTGATCCGCCGGATCAACGAACGTCTGAAGAACCTGAATGACAAGGTCATTCTGAGCGTTCACTGCCACAACGACTTGGGCATGGCGACGGCGAATACGCTGAGCGCGGTACGCAACGGGGCCGATAAGGTCGAGTGTACGATCAACGGCTTGGGCGAACGCGCCGGCAACGCTTCCTTGGAGGAAGTCGTCATGGGGATCAAGGTGCGTGAGAACTACTACAACTGCCATACGGACATCGAGACGAAGGAGATTCTGCGTTCCTCGAAGCTGGTCAGCTTGCTGACGGGCTTGGACGTTCAGGTGAACAAGGCGATTACCGGCGACAATGCCTTCGCGCATTCTTCGGGCATTCATCAGGACGGTCTGCTGAAGGATAAGAACGTGTACGAGATCATGTCTCCGGAAGATATCGGCGGCGACAGCATGGAGCTGATCCTGACCGCCCGCTCGGGACGCCACGCCTTTAAGAACGCGGTTGAGAAGATGGGCTTCGAGCCGGGCGACGACGAAGACTTCGAGCAGCTGTTCCAGCAATTCCTGACGCTGGCCGATTCCAAGAAGGAAGTCTACGATCACGACGTGTTCTACTTGCTGACGCAGCATCGCGACATTCCGGAGACGGATCGCCAATTGTTCGAGCTGGAGTCGTTCCAGGTGATCAGCAACGAGCTGTATCCGACGGCCACGGTCGTCCTGAAGAAGGGAACCGAGACGTTCACGGGCACTTCGGTCGGCGACGGCCCGATCGATGCGCTGTACGGCGTACTGAAGACGTTGACCGGAATGGATGTCGAGCTGAAGGACTACAAGATCAACAGCTTGTCGCGCGGTACGGAAGCGGTCGGACGAGTGAGCATCCGCATGGAATACCAAGGCAAGATCTTCTCCGGCCGGGCGATGGATACCGACATCATCAAGGCCAGCGCGCTCGCTTTCCTGAACGGGATCAATGCCGCCGTGCTGGATGAGCAGACCGTCTTGAGGTAAGGGACATGAGCGAACCGACTGCAGCATTGAAGGCCAGCGCGCAGCGCATTCAGTCCGTTCTCTCCGAAATGGGCTACGGCGAGCGGGTCGTCGAGCTCCCGGGCTCCACGCATTCCGCGCAGGAAGCGGCGGAGGCGATCGGCTGCGACATCTCCCGAATCGCGAAGACGATCGTCTTCCGGGCGAAGCCGACCGGGGAACCGGTTCTTGTCGTCGCCAGCGGGGTGAATCGGATCAACGAACGCGCGTTGGCGAAGGCACTGGAGAAGAAGCTCAGCAAGGCCGACGCCGAATTCGTTCGCGAGCGTACCGGATTCGTCATCGGGGGAGTCGCTCCGATCGGCCATGCCGAAGCGATCGAGACGATCATCGATGAGGATCTGCTCGAATTCGACGAGATCTGGGCCGCGGCGGGCCATCCTCACGCCGTCTTCCGCATGACGCCGTCCGAGCTTGTGGCCATGACCCAAGGGCGCGTCATGCGAGTCATCTAATAGTCGGCGGAATAAAGTCCGCAAACGAACAAGAAAGCTTCCCATAGGCCGATGCCTTAGGGAAGCTTTCTTCTTGTCGAAATCTGTTGCCGTGCCCATGGACTTGTGGTTCAATCAATTATGAAGCAATTGACAATCGAGAGGTTGGAGAACATGCATCACATGGAACATATTCATGGCAATCACGATATGTATCTCGTTATTTTCTCTTACCTGGTAGCAGCGGTGTCCTCTTATACCCTACTTGACCTTGCGGTTCGCGTGAGCGAGGTGAAGGGGAGAAGCCGGCTTCTGTGGATTTTGTTCGGCGCGGTCTCGATGGGCATGGGCATCTGGTCGATGCATTTTATCGGGATGCTGTCGTACCGGCTTCCGTTCGATGTCTCTTACGACATCGTCGTCGTTCTGATCTCGGTTCTGGCCGCGATTGCGGCTTCGGCCGTCGCTCTTCTTGCTCTAAGCCGGGAGAACGTGCCGATGGTGCGGCTTATCACGGGCGGAATCCTGCTCGCGGGCGGCATATCGGCCATGCACTACATAGGAATGTCGGCGATGATCGCGGACATCCATTATAATCCCCTGTTCTTCGCGTTATCGATTCTTATCGCTTTGATTGCCTCGATCGTCGCGCTATGGCTCGGTTTGTATTTTCGGAAGGAGGCCGGCAAGGCGGCCATCTGGAAAAAGCTGGGCAGCGCGCTCATCATGGGGACGGCGATCGTCGGCATGCACTATACGGGAATGTGGGCTACGACCTTCCGGGCCGGAGGAGGTTCCGTTCTCTCCTCCGGGGTCAATCTGAATCACAAGTGGCTCGCTCTCTTCATTGGCGGAGGAACCTTGATTACGCTGGCGATCTCGCTTATCGGAATCGTCATCTCGAAGCGGTTCTCGAACAAGGATTCCGAGATCCAGGAGAAGCGGCTCGAGATTCAGCATATTAATGAAGAGCTTCGCCAGATGAACGAGCATCTGGAGGAACTGGTGGCGAAGAGAACGGCCGAGCTGGAGAAAGCCCATGACGAAGCGATTCATGCCAATCTGGTCAAGAGCCAATTCCTCGCCAACATGAGCCATGAGCTAAGGACGCCCCTTAATGCGATTATCGGCTACAGCGAGATGCTGGCCGAAGATGCGGAAGAGAACGGCCATGAAGGCTATGTGGACGATCTCTCCAAGATAACGAAGTCCGGGCGCCATCTGCTGGAGATGATCAACGATATTCTGGACATCTCGAAGATCGAGACCGGGAAGATGGACGTCTACTACGAGACGTGCCGCCTGCCCGAGCTGGCCGGGGACGTGAAGGCAGCCGTCTATCCCCTTGCGGAGAAGAACGGCAATCGCCTCCAGATCCGCTGCGTGGACGGATCCATGACGGTGGATGTCGTGAAGCTGCGGCAGATCCTGATCAACTTGCTCGGGAACGCGTGCAAATTCACCAAGAACGGCAGCGTCGAACTGGAAGTGGAGCGCATGAACAGGGGGCCTCGCGAAGGTTACGTGTTCCGGGTCAAGGATACGGGAATCGGCATGACTTCCGGACAGATGGAGAACTTGTTCCAGCCGTTTACGCAAGCGGATTCGTCCACGACGCGCAAGTACGGAGGGACCGGCTTGGGGCTTGCGATCAGCCAGAGATTCAGCTACCTCATGGGAGGGGACATCCGCGTGGACAGCGAGTTCGGCCAAGGGAGCCTATTCTCCTGCTGGCTGCCCGCGGAACCGAATCCGTCAGGGAGCGAGGAAGACGATTCGCTCGATTCGAGCGACTAAGCGGCAGAATGAATAGAAGGGCTGGATTCGAGACCTGATCCTGACGGATCGGTCTGCGAATCCAGCCCTTCTGCGTTTATAGTCGTTAGAAGGTGAAGATAACGGGAGCCAGGCTCGGTATCGAATGCGGTTATCCGGACGGCTGCTCATAGCCGGAAATTGCGTGGTCGGCGAACCGAACCCCAGATCGGAGGATGTCAAATAAGGAACCCATCCTTTCGTCGGCACGCGGCGCGTGCGATTCTCTAGGCAAAATATGCGATTGCCTAGAGGGGGGGGGTCTTCGCCTATTGCATATTCCGATATTCCTGGGGAGTCACCCCGAAGTGCTTTTTGAACAGCTTGATGAAGTAATGGGGATTCTGATAGCCGACCTCCAGCGAAATCTCGTATATTTTCCTCGTGCTTGTCTTCAGCAGCTTAACGGCCTTCTCCAGCTTCATCCGCGCGATATACTCGCTGATATTCTCTCCGGTCTCCAGCTTGTACAGCTTCGAGAGATACGCGGGATGCATATGCAGCACGTCGGAGATCATCTGGACGGACAGGTCTCCCGAGAGCCTGGAGAGGATGAACTTCTGCGCTTCCCTGACGGCAGCGGCGCGCGCGGTCCGCGTCTCGCTCTGGGCGCTGGAGCGGAAGACGTCCAGAATATTCGTTGTCCATTCCTTCAGGTGCTCCACGGTTCTGGCGGGAAGAAGCTCCTTGCCGCGCACGTAATCGGCTCCGATCATATCCGCCAGATTGCGCCCGTTCTTATGGGCCAGATAAGAGAAGGCGGAGAAGATGGCGAAGAACGCTTCGGTCAATTGTTCCGAAGACTCGCGCCAGCGCGTATCCAGCTCCTGCAAGACGGCTTCGAGCTTCGCGGCGACGGCGTCCCAATGGCCGGCTTCCATCAGATGAACGAGAAGAGGCGGTTCATACAGCGAAGCCAAGGTTCCGATCTGCGCCATCTCGCCGCGGTCGGCGATGTACACCGGAAGATCGCGTTCGTCTCCGAAGCGCTTGCCGAACAGAAGAAGGAGGTTGTCGTAGATCTTCGTCAGCTCGTTCGGGAATAGGCCGGAATAGCCGGACATGACCGAGACCGGCTTCTTCAGGTACCGCTGCACGTTCATCTGGAATTGGCCGACGAGGCGGTTGAGGTGATATTGCCATTGTTCCTCGTCGATCGATGCATGTTCTCCCGTCTTGGGAACTAGAACAAAAACCAAATAATCGTGAACGTCCCGGCAGCTCCAGACGTCGAAGTACTCCTGAAGCGTCTCCTCTGCGAGATTGCCGATGGCATACTCCATCAACGACACTTCGTAGGAATTGTAATCCGCTAGTTTCTCTTTGTACCGGACCAGCATTATGTAGACGTTCTCGCCGATGCGGACCGGCACCTCGAGCAGCCGAAGCTGCTCCTCCAGCTTGTCGGACGGCATGCGCTTGCCGAGCAGCAAGCTCTGCAGCAGCTCCGCCCGGATTCCCGGGAGATGCTGCCGCATCGCGGCCATGGCGCGCTCCGAGCTCTCTTGATTCTCTCGTTCTGCCCGGAGACTCTCGACGACGGAGGCAACCTGTGCGGAAAGCTCCTCGTCGTCGATCGGCTTCAGCAGATATCCTTGAATATTATGCTTGATCGCTTCCTGCGCATACTCGAAGTCGGCATGGGCGGTGAGCAGCAGGCACTTCACGTGCCTCCAGTGCAGATAAATCTGCCGCGCCAGCTCCAACCCGTCCATCTCCGGCATTCGCACGTCCGTGATGACGATATCGATATCGTGAAGATTAAGCAGATTGAGGGCTTCCAGGGCCGAGTAAGCTTTGTGGACCTTCTCAATTCCTAGTGTCTCCCAGGGGATGGTCTTGGCTAGCGTATCCGGTACGTTCATCTCGTCGTCAACGAGCAGAAGCTGCATCGGGGAGTCCTCCTTCTATACGTTCGTCCATAGGTTCTCTCCAGCGAATCGTCACCCTCAGCCCTCCGAGAGGAGAGCGGGAGAACGAGAGGCCGGCATTCGGTCCGAATTGATAGTGAAGCCGCTGCTGAACGTTCCAAATTCCGAAGCCTTCCCCCTCTTCGACGGGGCGTTCGGTCTTCGACTGCAGCTTACGGATAATCTCTTCCGTCAGATCCGCGCCGTTGTCGTCGATGTAGACCCGATTCTCGTCGCCGGCGCGTTCGCAGGAGATATCGATGATCCCGTATCTTCCCGTGCGCTCGATGGTGTGAAGAATCGCATTCTCGACGATCGGCTGAACGAGCAGGCGAGGAATGCGAAGAGAGCCCATCTCCTCCGGCAGGGAGATCTCGTAATGGAACCGTTCCAGGCGCAGGTTCTGAATGATCAAGTAGTGTTCGATCAGCTCCAGCTCTTCCTTCAGGGAAGTCATCGTGTGCTCGAGCCGCGTGACGTACCGGTAATACGCGCCCAGGCTGATAATCATCTTCGTTGCCGCTTCCTTGTCGTCGACAGCCACCATGTTCTTGATGAAGAAGAGGCTGTTGGACAGAAAATGCGGATTGATCTGGGCTTGCAGATGCTTGAGTTGGGCGTCCCGGTAGCGGATATTCTCGGCATGAACCTTTTCCACCAGGCGTTGGATCTCGTCCGACATCTGGTTGAACTTCAAGATCAAGATGTCGAACTCGCTCCTAGGCGAAGAGCGGATGCGGTACACGTACTCCCCGGTCTGAATGCGCTGAATTCCCCGAAGCAGCTTGTTGATCGGCACCTGCACCTGGCGATATAGAGCCAGAGAGGCCGCCAATCCCAACAGGAGCATGAGCAGGAGGGACGCGTAGAACAGGTTGCGGCTTCGGTCAATCGGGGAGAGCACGTCCTTCAGCGGAGTATAGCTGACGGCATGCCAGCCGAGACTGGCAGAACGGACGTAATCGACCATATACGATTCGCCGTCGACGCTGGCGATCCGATACCCTTCCTCCTCAGGAGGATCTTGATCCAACTGGCTCTTCAGCTCGGCAACCAGGGAGGCATCGGTCTCCTGTCCCGCGATCGTCTCGGCTCCCGCCTTGTAGAAGAACGAATTGCCCTTCTCGTCCTGGGCGAAGTCCTGCAGCAGCTTCGTCAGATTGCTCTTGGAGAAGCGCACCTCGACGATCTCGTCCTGCTTCGAGAAGTCGCTCTCTCCCCGCGACGGATCGAACAGAAGCTTCGCGAAGAAATCGTTCCCCTTCGGTTCTTCGTTATAAACCCAGGTACCGTGAGGCTCTTGGCTCATCTTCTTTAAATAGTCCTCGTCATAGATCCCGTAATAATCGCTGGAGATCGCTTGCCGAACGCCGGGATAATAGATCGTAAGCCGATTGGGCCAACCGCTTGTCGCGCTGAGCAGGCTCATCTTCTGAATGAATTCTTCCTGCTCCTGCAGATGCTCGTACGCGCCCTGTCCCTCTGACGGATGAAGTAGCTTGCGCGTAGTCGGATCCCGGCTCAGCACGATCGCGAGCACGGACAGCTGGTCGACCGTAACGTCCACTTGGCTGCCGAAAAAAGAAAGACGCTTCAAGGCTTTGTCTTGAAGCTCCTTCTCGATCACCTGCACGGATATTTGATTCGTGTAGCCGAAGATAAGCGCGATCGGCAGCAGCACGATAATGATCAACAGGACGGTCTTGCTGAACGTATTCCAGCCTCGAAGCATGTCGGATGACTCCTTCTGCTAGTAGAAAAACCTGCAAGCTCGGGTTCTGTTCAGTTTACCCTTTGACGGCGCCGGCGGACAAGCCGCTGACCACGTACTTCTGGGAGAAAAGCGCGATTAGAATGACGGGCAGGGTAATGATGCAGGCGGCCGCCATCAACGCCCCCCAATTGATCGACGTATTGGACATGAAGTTATAGATGGCAAGGGGGAGCGTCTTCGTGCTCTCGCCGGCGAGCACCAGGGAGAACATGAAGTTGTTCCAGGAGAAAATAAAAGCGAGCAGCGAGGAAGTCACGATGCCCGGCACCGATACCGGCAGTACCATCTGGTAGAAGGTGCGCAGCTTGGAGCTTCCGTCGATCCAGGCGGACTCTTCGACCTCCTTCGGGAATTCCTCGAAGAAGGGGATCATCACCCACATGATGAACGGCAAGCCGATGACCATATGCGCCAGAACCATGCCTCCGATCGAGTCGATCAGGTCCATTTTGTTAAACAGGATGTACCAGGGAACCAGATACGTGATGCTCGGGATGATCTTCGCGACCAGGATGGCGAGGCCGAAGTACGGCATGTTGAACTTGGCGATTCCGTACGCCGCCGGCAGCCCGAGGAACAGGGAAGCAAGCGTGGACACGGTTGCGATGACGAAGGTGTTCCAGATGTACTTCAGATAGTCGTATTCCTGGAAGACGGAGAGATAGTTCTTGAACGACGGTTGGAAAACAAACATGTGATTCGGCGACAGGACTTGAAGCTGAGACTTCAAGGAGCCGGTCAGCATCCACAGGAACGGGAACAGGAAGAGCAGCAGAATGACGAGATTGACGATGGTGTAATTGGTTTTCGCTAGTTTGGATGTTCTCATACTCGATCACCCTGCCTTTTGCGCAAAGAGGTAAGAATCAGAATCACGGACAGAATCAACAGGAAGAAGATGATCAGCAAAGCGGAGGCGGAGCCCAGCTTGAAGTTCTGGAAAGCCGTGTCGTAAACCAGGATATTGAGCGTCTGGGAAGAGAAGTTCGGCCCGCCTTGCGTCGTCGCGTAGATCGTGTCGAACGTCTTCAGCAGATCGATGATTCTCAGGGTTACGGCCGTAATGATCGTCGGCATCAGGAGCGGGAGGGTGATATGGCGCAGCTTCTGCCACGAGGTGGCGCCGTCGACGTCCGCCGATTCGTAAGGATCGGTCGGCAGGGAAGCGATGCCGGCTATGACGATAAGAGCGATGAAAGGCGTCCACTCCCAGACGTCGATCGCGATGAGGGAAGGCAGCACTTGAGTGACGGAGCCAAGCCATTCCTGTCTCTCGAAGCCCATGCTTACCAGGATGTGATTCAGGATGCCGATGGACGGCTCGTAGATAAGCACCCAGACCAGAGCGATGGAGACCGGCGTTGCGACCATCGGCAGCATCATGACAGTCTTCACGAAGCGGGCGCTGCGGAACTTGCGGGAGAACAGAATCGCGATCGCCACTCCAAGCACGGTCTCAAGCAAGATGCTGGCGGACGAATGATAGAACGTGACCTTGAGCGCGTTCCAGAACTTCGGGTCCTGGAATAGGTTGATGTAGTTGTCGAAGCCTACCCACTTGGGAGGCGTAATGGCCGACATGCTCCATTCGTAGAAGCTCAATCGCCCCGTATAGACGAGAGGGTATGCGACCATGAGAAGAATGAAGATAACGGCCGGCAAGGTGAAAACCCACTTCAGATGGCGGTCTACCCAGTTGATGATCATAATTCCGACTCCTTTGCCTATCGACCGGGTTCCTTCGAGAGGCGAACGGGCCGGCAGCCCGGCCCGTTCGCCGCAAGGAACGGTTGTCGTTATTTCTTGCTGTCGCTGTCGATGATCGCTTGCAGCTCCTTGTTCGCGGTCTCGGCGGCTTTGTCGATGTCTTCGCCGAGCATGGCCTTGACGACGATGCTTCCTACGGCGTCGCGGGCTTCGGTTACGCTCATGACTTGCGGCACGCTGTGGTCGACGCCGATCTGCATCGTTTCTTTGATCGCGGCGGCGAGATCGGCCGGGAACTTGGCCGTGCCTTCCGGAGAAGCCCAGACGGAGTCGCGAGAGAGAGGAACGCCGGATTGCTGAATTCGAAGCACGTTCTCCTTGTTCGTTGCCCATTCCATGAACGCCCATGCAGCGTCCTTCTTCTCCGACTTCGGATTCATGGCAAGCGCCCATGCCGCGATCGCATAAGGCTTCTGGCCGGCGGAGCCGGCCGGGAACGTCGCGAAGCCGACTTGATCGGCGATGGTCGATTGCTCCGGATCGGTCGTGTTCTTGAAGAGGGCGGAAGCGTCGACGTAGAAGGCAGCCTTGCCTTGAGCGAACAGCGCCGCCGCTTGCGGCCAGCCCATGTTCAGGGCGCCCTTCGGCCCGTAATTCTTCAACAGGTCGGCGTAGATGCTCATGCCGCGGATCGCTTCCGGCGTGTTGACCGCCGCCTTGCCGTCCACGATGAAGTCTCCGCCTTCGGAATAGATGAAGGAAGCCGCTGCGGAGACGAGAGCGTTGCGCTGGCCGCGGGCGACGAAGCCGTAGAAGTCCTTGCTCGGATCATGCAGCTGCTTGGCCGCCGCCACGAGCTCGTCCAGCGTCTTCGGCACCGGAATGTTGTTCTTCTCCAGGATGTCCTTGCGATAGTACATGACGAATTGGTCCGTCCACAGAGGGATCGACATCAGCTTGCCGTTCACCATGCTGCCGTCCACGGATGCTTGGGAGATGTCGCCGAAGGCATAGTCCGGGTTCTTCGTGACGTAGGAGTCCAGCGGCTCCGTCCAGCCGTTCTTCTCATATAGAAGCTTCTCCATGTAAGGGCGGTAGGTGAAGACGTCCGGAGTCTCGGAGCCGGAAGTGAATTGAACGGCAAGCTTCTGCTGAAGCTGCTCTTCCGGGAATACCTGCAGGTCGACCTTGATGCCGGTCGTGTTCTCGAATTCGCCTAGCGATTCCTTCATTCCGTCCGTCCATGGATGGCTTAGAGCAAATACGGTCAGTTTCTGGCCTGCGAACGGCTTGTCCGAGGAAGGAGCGGCTGCATTCTCTTTTTTGTTGTCTCCGCATGCGGCAAGTCCGACCGTCATGGCAAGCGATACTCCGATGATTGCGGTTTTTTTCAACATTCGCTTTGGTGACCCCTCTCAGAAGATGTGGTTATGTTGGTTACGCTTTCATTCTAGTCTGCGCGGCGTCGCAAACCCATAGCAAAGATTCAAGCATTATATATCTAAATTTAATTTCCATAGTATAATGGCACTATCGATAGGGGGAGGACAGCGGAATGACATTAATCAATCAGATGAAGCCGCAGGAGGAATTCGTCGGCTTTTATTTATTGAAGGAACTAGAGGTAAGGCAAACGAATGCGACGCCTCCCAAGGATTATTTCGATATCACGCTCTGCGATTCCAGCGGGCAGCTGCCGGCGAAGTTCTGGGATGCGTCGGCGACCGACAAAGAGACCTTCTTCCCGATGAAGCTGGTCAAGGTGCGCGGGCTCGTTCACCTGTACCGCGAGAAGCCGCAGATCAAGATCAATAAGATGCGGCTTGCGACGCCCGAGGATGGAGTGTCCTTGACGGACTTCATCCGCTCGGCTCCGATCGACTCGAACGATCTGGTCGCCATCATCAACCGAACGATGGAGAGCATCTCCGATGAAGACATCCGCCGGATCGTTTCTTATTGCATTGGCAAAGTCGAAGAACGGCTCCCGCATTATCCTGCCGCCAAGACTCACCATCATGCCTACTATGGAGGGCTAGCCTATCATACGGTACGCATGCTGGAGCTGGGAGAGTTCCTGTGCAAGCAGCGGCCGTTCCTGAATGCGGACTTATTGAAGGCGGGGATCATCCTTCATGATATCGCGAAGCCCGAGGAGATGAACGCGGAGCTTGGAATCGTGACGGATTACAGCAACACGGGCAAGCTGATCGGCCATATCGCGCTGGCATCGGCTTGGATCATAGAAGCCGCCATCAAGTGCGGGATTCCGGTCGAGTCCGAGAAGGTGATCGGGCTGCAGCATCTGGTGCTGTCGCATCATAATCTCGGGGAGTGGGGAAGCCCGGTTCAGCCGCAGACCGCGGAAGCGGTGGCGCTGCACTTCATCGACGCCATGGACGCGAAGCTGCAGATGGTGGAGGATGCGTTGCTGACGACCCCGGAATCGGAGGAGTGGACTCCGATGATCCGCGGGCTGGAGAACAAGGCCATTTACCGGTTGAAGATCTAGCCACGGAACAATAATAGTGAATCTATAATAGAGAAACGATAAGAAGAGAATGTTAACTGGGAGATAATACCTGTTGCATTCTCTCTTGCGTTTATGGTACATTATTTCTCGCGCCGCTGAAGCACTGCGAGCTGCATGACTCCGGAATGAACGAGTGCTCGTAAGAATGCTCGACAAACTGGAAAACATTGTGGGTTGCAACGGTCGGCGGAATGCGGTAAGATGTAATTCCTGCTTCGGAAACGGAGCGGACAAGCAAGAAATAAGAGATTCACAACTTGTTCCTTGAAAACTGAACATCGAGCGTAAATGGAAATAAATCGTCGAGCGGAACTTCGGTTCTGCGAGACAAACCAGCAGTACAGAACGAGCCTTCAAGGTTCTTCAAAAAGGTTTACCTTTATGGAGAGTTTGATCCTGGCTCAGGACGAACGCTGGCGGCGTGCCTAATACATGCAAGTCGAGCGGATCTTCTTGAGTAGCTTGCTACTCAAGAAGGTTAGCGGCGGACGGGTGAGTAACACGTAGGCAACCTGCCCATAAGACCGGGATAACATTCGGAAACGAATGCTAAGACCGGATACGCAGGACTGGGGCATCCCGGTTCTGGGAAACACGGTGCAAGCTGTGGCTTATGGATGGGCCTGCGGCGCATTAGCTAGTTGGTGGGGTAACGGCCTACCA
>NZ_RZJR01000005.1:2500-358619 GCF_003990975.1 Cohnella sp. AR92 | reverse complement strand
CATTAAAGCGGTACGCGAGCTGGGTTCAGAACGTCGTGAGACAGTTCGGTCCCTATCTGTCGCGGGCGTAGGAAATTTGAGAGGGGCTGTCCTTAGTACGAGAGGACCGGGATGGACGCACCGCTGGTGTACCAGTTGTTCCGCCAGGAGCATCGCTGGGTAGCCAAGTGCGGGAGGGATAAGCGCTGAAAGCATCTAAGCGCGAAGCCCGCCTCAAGATGAGATTTCCCAATTAGTAAGACCCCTTGAAGAACACGAGGTTGATAGGCTCGGGGTGTAAGCACAGCAATGTGTGTAGCTGACGAGTACTAATCGGTCGAGGGCTTATCCTAATAAGCCACACAGGCAGGAAGATTCTAATGAATGCTAATTCGTTTCGTATCCGGTTATCAAGGCGCAAGCCATATCGAACGGACCTTAAAGACGACAGATCATCTGTCGTCTTTTTGTTGCTTGTCCGTGTATTTAACGGATTTTTAATCCTTTCTTAAAGGAGAGTTAAGTATGCTTTGCTATTCTTAACACAGGTTATTCCTGCGACTCGTATCCGACAATTACACGATTCAACTGGCGTCATCTCTATTTTCCAGACCTCAACCCACTCCATGCCCGGCGCCAAGGACATCGTGATTAGATACATTTCGCAAGCGAACCCCTGCACAGCCCCATCTCATCCGCCGAGGAGATGGGGCTGTCGTGCCTCCATTACCAGAAGTTCCAACTCAACTCATGACGGCTGCCAGTCCATACTAGTCGTACCTTAATGTCGAAGGCGTGGTGACTAGAGATGAGACGGGCGCATAAATGGCGCGGTTTTCTGATTTTCCTCCTTCTGCTCTCCTTTGTCATGGGCTTTACAGGTTGCGCAACCACGCTTTCGCAATCTCATGAGAACAAGAAAGATGTCATTCCGGCTAGCCGACAAGGCGGCAACAACGATGATACGAAGACGATCCCGGCAGCGACGCGGCACCGCCGCCCTCCATTCCCCGTTCGCGGAATCTATGTGACATCGAATGTCGCGAGGAGTCAGCGACTGGAGAAGTTGATCAAGCTTGTGGAAGATACCGAATTAAACGCGATGGTTATCGACATCAATGGCACGACAAGCCTGATCAATCTTCCCCCTTCTTCTCCTAAGCCGTCGAACAGCCGTTCCGCCAAGCTTTTCCGCCATACCGTCAAGCGGTTGAAGGACAAGCATATTTACCTCATAGCGAGAATCGTGACCTTCAAGAATCCTGCCGTTACGCGAGCTATGCCGGCATGGGCGCTTCAACGCAAGGATGGAGGCGTCTGGACGGACAGAGGCGGGGATGCGTGGGTCGATCCTTACCGGGAAGAAGCTTGGGCCTACCCGATTGCGCTTGCCAAAGAAGCTCTTCGGATCGGATTCGATGAGGTTCAGTTCGACTATGTGCGGTTTCCCGAGAATAGACCTAAGGTCGACCGGGAAGTAAGCTTCCATAACCCCAATGGTTGGAGCCGCAATGAAGCGATCGGACGCTTCCTTCACAAGGCGGCGTATCAGGTGCATAAATCCGGGGGGATTATCTCGGCCGACGTCTTCGGCTTGATCGGAACGACGCGGGAAGACATGGGTATCGGCCAGAGATGGGCCACGATCGCGACGGAGGTGGACGTCATCTCCCCGATGGTATATCCTTCCCACTACTCTTCGGGCATATGGGGGATTCGCCATCCCGATCTGATGGCCGGATCCGTCGTGGCTCATGCGATGAAGGATGCCAACTTGCAGAACGGGAGGCTGCGCGAAGCCGGAAGGAACACGGCCGAAGTGCGCCCTTGGCTGCAGAGCTTTACGGCTTCTTGGGTGCATCCTCATCAGTCGTATGGTCCCGCGCAGATCCGGGAGCAAGTCCGAGCGGCATCCAGGCAAGGAGTCGACAGTTATCTGTTATGGAACGCGTCCAGTCGATATCCAAACTTCGGAAAATAAACGCGCCGCAAGTCCTTGCCTGCCGCAGATCTCCTCTGTCAGGCCCGTTCGAACAAGGCGTGACAAGTCCTCCGAATGCCTTGACAGCCCCTAACGCCTCTGCTAAGATTGCCTATAATTAATCGGAGATCAACCGGCTCATTAACCGGATAAGGGAGGAATTTACACGTGTGGCAAAACAAATTCGCCAAGGAAGGCCTGACGTTCGACGACGTTCTGCTCGTGCCTAGGAGATCGACGACTTTGCCTAGAGACGCCAGCGTTGCTACGACGCTCAGCTCGTCCGTGAAGCTGAACATTCCGCTGATCAGCGCTGGAATGGACACGGTAACGGAGTCTGCATTGGCGATCGCTATCGCTCGCGAAGGCGGCATTGGCATCATCCATAAGAACATGTCGGTTGCTCAACAAGCCGAAGAAGTGGATCGAGTGAAACGTTCGGAAAGCGGGGTTATCACCAACCCGTTCTCACTCACTCCCGACCATCACGTCTATGACGCGGAAGAGCTTATGGGCAAGTACCGGATCTCCGGGGTGCCGATCGTCGATGGCGAAGGCAAGCTGGTCGGCATTCTGACGAACCGCGACCTGCGCTTCGTTCATGACTATTCGATCAAGATCGGCAGCGTCATGACGAAGGAGAATCTGGTTACGGCGCCTGTCGGCACGACGCTGCAGCAAGCCGAGATCATCCTTCAACAGCACAAGATCGAGAAGCTCCCTCTGGTTGATGAGTCCAACACGCTTAAGGGACTTATTACCATTAAAGATATCGAGAAGGCTATCCAATTCCCGAACGCGGCGAAGGATCAGCAAGGCAGACTGCTCGCCGGAGCAGCCGTTGGCGTATCCAAGGACACGTTCGAGCGCGCGGATGCCCTGGTCAAAGCCGGAGTCGACGTCATCGTCGTCGATTCGGCGCATGGCCATCACATCAACATTATCGAGATGGTCCGCAAGCTTCGCGAGACCTATCCGGAGCTTACGATCGTCGCAGGCAACGTCGCGACGGGCGAAGCAACCCGCGAGCTGATCGAAGCCGGCGCTTCCGCCGTCAAGGTCGGCATCGGGCCGGGCTCGATCTGTACGACACGCATTATCGCCGGTATCGGCGTACCGCAAATCACCGCGATCTATGATTGCGCATCGGTCGCTCGCGAATACAATGTCCCGATCATCGCGGACGGCGGCATCAAGTATTCCGGAGAGATCACCAAGGCGATTGCAGCGGGAGCCAGCGCGGTTATGCTCGGCAGCTTGTTCGCGGGCACGGAAGAAAGCCCGGGCGAATCGGAGATCTACCAAGGCCGTCGCTACAAGTCCTATCGCGGGATGGGCTCCATCGGCGCCATGAAGGAAGGAAGCAAAGACCGTTACTTCCAAGAAGACGAGTCCAAGCTCGTTCCGGAAGGCATCGAAGGCCGTCTTCCTTACAAAGGACCGATTCGCGATACCATTCACCAACTGATCGGCGGCCTCCGCTCCGGTATGGGCTATTGCGGCGCCGCATCGCTCGTGGAGCTGAGAGACGAGACGGAATTCGTACGGATCACCGGCGCGGGACTTCGCGAGAGCCATCCGCATGACGTTCAAATCACCAAAGAAGCTCCGAACTACTCGCTGTAAGATCAGGGCATAATGGCCTATTTTCAGCCGGAAGATAGGTAGTCTTACCTGATAGATGCCGCAGAAGGGAGAAATCTCGTCTGCGGCTTTTTCGTTGGGCTTGCGGTATGATACAATAACATTCGTAGTTTAATGCCCATTCACGACAAAAAAATAGCCCAAGCTGAAAAGGAGAGATACGCGCATTGAATCGCAATCATTCGTCCGTCCTGCAATTGTCTCTTAAACACAAACGATTCGTGGCCATTCCTGTTCTTTTCGTTATGGCTGTGATGTTCATATTATCCGGTGCAGCGAGCGCTGCCGCCGCACCCAACTCCTCCGCGCTCGATCTTAACGCCAAGTCGGCTATTCTCATGGAGGCGTCCACCGGTCAGGTCATGTATGAGATGAATGCGGACACGGCGCTGCCTCCGGCGAGCATGACTAAGATGATGACTGAGTATCTTGTTTTCAAAGCGATTAAAGAAGGCAAATTAAGCTGGGATCAGACGATCACCGTCCAAGAGAACGCAGCCAAACAGATCGGCAGCCGGGTTTTCCTCGCGCAAGGGGACAAGCATACGGTCGAAGAGCTGTACAAGGCCATGGCGATCGGCTCGGCGAACGATGCGACGGTGCAGCTGGCCGAGACGGTAGCGGGATCGGAAGAGGCTTTCGCCAAGCTCATGAACGAGACGGCCGCCCAGCTCGGCATGAAGACCGCTCACTTCATTAATGCGACCGGTCTTGACCGCGCGGATATGCCGGAAGCCTACCGTCCGACTTCCATTGACGGGGAGACCGTCATGTCGGCTCGCGATTCCGCGATTCTGGCCTATCATATCCTGAAGGATTACCCGGAGTTCCTGGATTATTCCAAGATTCAATCCTTTAAATTCCGCGAACGCGATACGGCTCCGGTGGTCAACTATAACTGGATGCTCGAATCGAACAAGAACGTGACCAACTTCAAGAAGTTCGCTTATCCCGGCGTGGACGGCTTGAAGACGGGACATACCTCCAACGCCGGCAACTGCTTCACCGGTACGGCCCTTCAGAACGGAACGCGCCTGATCGCGGTCGTCATGGGCGTGCCCGGCGGCATGAACGACGGCAAGCGATTCCTGGAGACGGCCAAGGTATTCGACTACGGCTTCAACCAGTTCGAGAAGAGCACGATCGTCGACGCGAAGGTTGCCGTTGCGGAGCACGAGACCTTCAAGGTGAAGAAGGGCTCTTCGAAGAAGGTCAACGTCGTAACGGCTTCCGATATCACGATCATGGTTCCGAAGGGAACGAAGGTTACCCCGACGGTTACCGAAGTGACGCCTACGGCGAATCCGCTGGTCGCTCCGATCAAGTCGGGCGACAAGGTCGGTACCGCAACTTACACGTATAAGGATCCGGCTACTCAAGATGATAAGACGGTAACGGTTGATCTGGTTGCGGCGGACGACGTGAAGAAAGCGGGCTGGTTCAAGCTGATGCTTCGCGCGATCGGCGATTTCTTCTCCAGCTTGTTCAACGGAATCGTTGATTTGTTCTAACGGCTAGGCGAATTCGAGCAAATCTGACAAATAATTCCGACTGGATGGGTTGTCTATTGGCGGCCCTTCCTGTAAAATCAATGGATAGTATATTCAGGAGGCGTGAGGAATCATGGAGACAGGTACTTCGAGAGTTAAACGCGGGATGGCCGAGATGCAAAAGGGCGGCGTCATCATGGACGTCATGAACGCGGAGCAAGCCAAGATCGCGGAGGCGGCAGGCGCAACGGCAGTCATGGCGCTTGAACGCGTTCCTTCCGATATTCGCGCGGCAGGCGGCGTTGCCCGTATGGCTGACCCGACGATCGTCGAAGAAGTCATGAAGGTCGTATCGATTCCGGTTATGGCCAAGGCTCGCATCGGTCATTACGTTGAAGCGAAGGTATTGGAATCGCTTGGCGTCGACTACATCGACGAAAGCGAAGTTCTGACTCCGGCCGACGATATCTTCCATATCAGCAAGGAAGATTTCACCGTTCCGTTCGTGTGCGGAGCGAAGGATCTGGGCGAAGCCCTTCGCCGCATTCAAGAAGGCGCATCGATGCTTCGCACGAAGGGCGAGCCGGGAACGGGCAACATCGTTGAAGCCGTTCGCCATATGCGCCTGATCACGGGCCAAATCCGCAAGGTACAGAACCTGTCCAAAGACGAACTCTACCATGAGGCTAAGACCCTTGGCGTTCCTTACGACCTGCTGATCGGCGTTCACGAAACGGGCCGTCTTCCGGTCGTTAACTTCGCGGCAGGCGGAGTCGCAACTCCTGCGGATGCTGCGCTTATGATGCATTTGGGCGCTGACGGCGTCTTCGTCGGATCGGGCATCTTCAAGTCCGACTCCCCTGAGAAGTTCGCACGCGCTATCGTCGAAGCGACGACCCACTACACGGATTACGAGCTGATTGCTCGCGTGTCCAAGAACCTGGGCGCTCCGATGAAGGGAATCGAGATCTCCAAGCTGGATCGTTCCGAGCGCATGCAGGATCGCGGCCTGTAAGGTCTAAGCCGAACGATCAGAGACATTATCTATTCACAACGGGCGGCTTCGCATCGGCTCCTTACAGCCGCTGAGGAGCCGCCTCGATTGGTTTACCCAATGGCAAGGAATGATTGGCGATGAAGGAAGGGAATCGGATGAACATCGGAGTATTGGCTCTTCAAGGGGCGGTAGCGGAGCATATTCGCAGCATTGAGCTTGCCGGGGGCACCGGCGTAGCGGTCAAGACCGTCGACCAGCTGAAGGAGATAGACGGCCTCATCCTGCCGGGAGGCGAGAGCACCACGATCGGCAAGCTGATGAGAAAATACGAATTTATCGACGCCATTCGCGACTTCGCGAACGGCGGAAAGCCCGTCTTCGGCACCTGCGCCGGCCTTATCGTGCTTGCCGAGCGGCTGGAGGGGGCCGAGGAGCCTCATCTGCGGTTAATGAACATGACGGTCGCCCGCAATGCGTTCGGGCGTCAGAGAGAGAGCTTCGAGACGGACCTGGATGTCAAAGGCATCGATACGCCGCTTCGCGCGGTGTTCATCCGCGCCCCGCTCATCAAGGAAGTCGGCGACAATGTGGATGTGCTGTCCACCTACAAGGACGAGATCGTGACCGCTAGGCAGGGCAACCTCCTCGCTTCCTCTTACCATCCGGAGTTGACGGATGATTACCGATTGCACGAATACTTCCTGAACATGGCGAAGGAAGCTTCCTCCAATCGTTAACCTTGGAGCGGACAGGCCGATGGAGTACCGATATTGACCCGTAAACGGGAGAAGGAGTTCAGCACATGTTGGATATAAGATTGCTTCGGAGTGATTATGGGAAGGTGGAGCAGGCTCTGCGCAACCGCAATGCTTCGCTTGAGCTGATCGCGGAATTCCCCGGGTTAGACAATGCCCGCCGGGAACGCTTGGTGGAGGGAGATACCCTTAAGAACCGGCGCAACGTGGTGTCCCAAGAGGTCGCCAAGCTGAAGAAGAGCGGCGGCAACGCGGACGAATTGATTGCCGAGATGCGCAGCGTTAACGATCGCATCAAGGAGCTGGACGAAGAGCTTCGCGAGCTGGATGAGAAGATCAACGAGTTGATGCTTGCCATTCCGAACGTTCCGCACGAAAGCGTGCCGATCGGCGCTTCGGAGGAAGACAATGTCGAGGTTCGCCGGGTGGGCGAGCAGCCTTCTTTCGGCTTCGAGCCGAAGGCTCACTACGACATCGCGGACGGCCTCGGCATTCTGGACTTCGAGAATGCGGCTAAGGTCACCGGTTCGCGCTTCGTCTTCTACAGAGGGCTGGGCGCCCGCTTGGAGCGCGCGCTGTTCAACTTCATGATGGATCTGCACTCGGACAAGCACGGCTACGAGGAAATTCTGCCTCCATACATCGTAAACCGCGACAGCCTCATCGGGACCGGTCAGCTTCCCAAATTCGAAGAAGACCTGTTCAAGCTTGAAGGAACCGATTACTTCCTGATCCCGACCGCCGAAGTTCCGGTCACCAACATCCACCGCGACGACATCCTGAGCGCGGAGAAGCTTCCGGCCAAGTTCGTGGCGTTCAGCGGATGCTTCCGCTCGGAAGCCGGCGCAGCGGGACGAGACACCCGCGGCTTGATCCGCCAGCATCAGTTCAACAAGGTGGAGCTGGTGAAGCTGTCCGCTCCCGAGACGTCCTACGAAGCGCTTGAAGAGCTTACGGGCGACGCGGAGCGCGTCCTGCAGCTTCTTGGCCTTCCTTACCGCGTACTGGCGCTCTGCACGGGCGACATGAGCTTCGGGTCGGCCAAGACCTATGACATCGAAGTGTGGCTTCCTAGCCAGAACACGTATCGCGAGATCTCCTCCTGTACCAACTTCGAGGATTTCCAGGCTCGTCGCGCTGCCATCCGCTTCCGCAGAGAGCATGGAGCCAAGCCGGAATTCGTGCACACGCTGAACGGATCCGGGCTTGCCGTCGGTCGTACCGTCGCGGCGATCCTGGAGAATTACCAGCAGGAGGACGGAACGGTCGTTATTCCGGAGGTGCTGCGTCCTTATATGGGAGGCGTCGAGAAGATCGCTCCCAGGGGTTGATCGCGGAATCTTCCTTGTGATATGATAACGGGGCAGTCTTGGGCAATTTGATCGCGAATTGTACCGCTGCCTTTCTCTTGGAGAGATACCGAAGCGGTCATAACGGGGCGGTCTTGAAAACCGTTAGGGTGCAAGCCCACGTGGGTTCGAATCCCACTCTCTCCGCCAAACGAAAAAAACGAGCCGATTCCTGAGAAGGAATCGGTTTTTTGCGTTTTGGCGAGGTGGGATTCGAACGGGCCGTTAAGCGGATATGCCATAAGGCATGTCCGTAGGCCCCGGCGTGATAGTCGCGAATGAGGAGTGCGCACGGAATACGGTGCGGCTCGGAGCGACGGAGCGAATCCCACTCTCTCCGCCAAACGAAAAAAATGAGCCGATTCCTGAGAAGGAATCGGTTTTTTGCGTTTTGGCGAAGTGGGATTCGAACGGGCCGTTAAGCGGACATGCCATAAGGCATGTCCGTAGGCCCCGGCGTGATAGTCGCGAACGAGGAGTGCGCACGGAAACGGTGCGGCTCGGAGCGACGGAGCGAATCCCACTCTCTCGGCCCATGACTAATATATATGAAATATCGCATATATTCTCTCTGAAAACGTCATTGCCGACGATTGTATTCGAAATATCATATACATCAAAGTCAAACCTTCATGAAGCAAAAAAATATATACGAATTATCATATATAATCTTCCGTACTTGGGGTTTTCCGAAAATTATATGCGAAAAATCGAGCATAATCGCCCGTGTAAAGAAGGGGACATTCCTCGAAGCTATGGATTTAACGCAACAACAGCCTCATTTTCCAAACACGCAGCTTCGCCCCCTTCCTTGAATGAAGAAACAGAAGCCGGGTCAAGCTAACGGGGCGGAGGTGCTATGCCATGTCAAGCAATGACCAACTCGCCGTCCCTCAGGAGGATCTGGCGCAAGCCTGGAGACAAACGCTGTCCGAGCGCCTAAGCAACGGAGACAAGGCGGATGTCCAAGGAGACGAGAAGCACTCGGATACGCTGCTCGTTCATATTCAGACGGCTGGCCGGCAGATGCTCGAATTCGACTTCTCGGTCAAGTATGTCGACAGCCGCGAGATCGACATTCAGCTCTCGGACGTGGAGAAAGACGGGCAGTCCGTCGACGAGAGAACCGATGTGATGCAGGAGCTAATCGCGGATTACAGGCGCCATCTTCACGAGACCGCTCAAGCCCTGCACGACTTTACCCATGCATAAGGGAGTGTGGCCGATCCATGGCGAACAAGAACGGCATGCCGGATAAGAACCTGAGCAACGTGGCGGAAGACCTGGAACGCAATCCCGTCAACAGCCATCATGCCCAACAGCTGCAGCAGAAGACGAACGACAGACGCCATCAAGACGCCCTTAACCATGACGAGACTTCGGACCTTCATCATTTTAAGACGACTTAACGCGATTTAATCCGCGATAGGAGGGAGAGGACGAAATGAAACCGAGAAATTATTCCGTTGGTACCGGAGAGCCGCAGTCCGAGCACGGCCATGACAAGCGCCAAGGCGCGAACCGCCAGCCGAATGAGCCCCTATCCGGGTCCAAGAAGGTCAAGACTCATAACCATGTGAGCCATAATAACCCGGAAGGCTGAGTTCCCAATTCCCTGAAAATAATCACCAAATAAAGGCCGTTTTCGTCAGATCCATTCTGCGAAAGCGGCTTTTGGCATGCATGGAAGATAATCTATCCCTATGTACGCGCTATGGATTAGACCATCCCGACATACACTGTTATAATAGAAAGAAACATACTATTTAGGAGGTGCCTATGACCAGTCCATCTACCGCTCCCTCTGCCGCACATGCCAAGCCGATCCAACACACTCGGCTGACCCCTTTAGAGATTTTCACCCGGGTCGTTCTCATCGTATTCGGAGCTGCGCTCGCAGGCGTTGCTCTCGAGATCTTTCTCATCCCGAATAACATCATCGATGGCGGGATCACCGGTATTTCCATTATGGCTTCGCACTTGTCCGGAGTACCGCTAGGCGTATTCCTGTTCCTGTTCAACCTTCCTTTTCTCATTGTCGGATACAAGTCCATCGGTAAGACCTTCGCTCTATCCACGTTACTAGGCGTTACCACGTTGTCTATCACCACTTACCTTCTTCACCACGTCGATCCTTTCACGGATGAGACCTTGCTTGCGACCGTGTTCGGCGGCATTCTGCTCGGCATCGGAGTCGGGATCGTCATTCGCTTCGGCGGAACGACCGACGGCAGCGAGACCGTGGCGATCATGGTCAGCAAAAAAACGCCGTTCTCCGTCGGCCAGATGATCATGTTCATCAACTTCTTCATTCTGGGAAGCGCGGGTCTCGTTTATGGCTGGGACAACGCGATGTTCTCCCTGATCGCCTACTTCATTGCTTTTAAGGTAATGGATCTGGCCATCGAAGGTCTCGACGAATCGAAGTCGATCTGGATCATCAGCGATCGTTACCGCGAGATCGGCGATGCCATCGTCAGCCGTCTGGGACGCGGAGTCACCTACCTGAACGGGGAAGGCGGCTATTCCGGAGGCCAGAAGCAGGTTATCTTCACCGTCGTCAACCGTATGGAAGAAGCGAAGCTCAAATCCATCGTTACCGAGATGGATGACAACGCGTTTCTCGCGGTCGGCAACATTCATGACGTGCGCGGAGGACGATTCAAGAAGAAAGACATTCATTGACAATATATTGGTATATTAGTCATTTTAGTGGATCTTTAGACAATTTCTCTTCCCTGATGAAGGATGATCAGCTACAATTATCCCTGTGCATAATTGGATAGTTGGCATCATGAATTCGTCTTTCAAGGGGGAAATGAAGTACCAATGAAGAAAAGCATTGCGCTAGTGTTATCTCTGTTCCTAATGTTGTCGTTCGTCCTGGCAGGATGCAGCGACTCCAAGTCGTCGTCGCCATCCGAAACGCTGCTTAAATCGATAGAGAAGGCCGCGGACATCAAGTCTTACAGCCTCAGCGGAAGCTTGGCAATCAAGGACCTGAATCTGCCGGAGGAAGTGTTGGCGGAAGAAGGAGCTTCTCAAGCCGTTGCCATGCTGCAGAACGCGGAACTGAGCTGGAGCGGGGCTTATCGCGCCGATCCTATGCTGATTGAATTGACCCTGAAGATCAGCCTCAGCGGCGACCTGGCGATGTCGTTCCAGATCCCGCTCATCATGAATCAAGATAAGATGTGGATCAAGGTTCCGAACATCCCGATGCTGGAGCTTCCGGAAGACATCGTAGGCAAGTTCATCGAATTCGACCTGAAGAAGCTTGCCGAAGAGCAAGGAACCGAATGGCCGGGAACGATGGACATCAACAAATCCATGGAATTCGGCAAGGAGATCTACGGAGTCATCTTCAAGAACATCGACGAGAAGACTTACCTATCCAGCCCGAGCGTCAAGGATGCCGGCATTCCGGAAGGCAAGGACGTCAAGAAGGTCGTTCAGCTTCACGTCACGAAGGATCAGTTCGAGCCGTTCGTGAACGCCGTGGTCGAGAAGATCGGGCCGCAGGTGCTTGACCTGATCGCCGGCAAGCAAGAATACCTCGACATGGCGCAGCTCACCAAGGAAGATATCGAGGACGCGAAGAAGGAATTGGCGGACGTCGACAGCACCGATGTGAAGGAAGCGATGGACGAATTCAACAAAGTCGTGAAGTCGTTCGATATCACCTCCAACATGGGGATCAACAAGGACGGGTATACGACCTACACCGATATGACGATCAAAGCCAACATCGAAGACGAAGGCCAATCGGGCGGCGGCACGATCTCGATGGTGTCGGAGCAATCCGATATCAACGGCGATCCGAAGTTCGAATACGGCGAGCCGAAGGCAGAAGACGTCATCTCGATGGATGAACTGTCCGAAGTGCTCGGAGGCCTGTACTTCTAATCGATATTCCATGCCAACGGCATAAACGTAAGACCCCGGCCATTCCCTTGGGAAGCGCCGGGGTCTTATTTGTCGTTCTAAGGGATCTAGAGGATCTAGGGGCAGGGAGCGGTCGGCTCGACAGGAAGCGAAAGAAGCGAAAGAAGCTTATTATCCTTTGACCGAGCCTGCCACCATGCCCTTCATGATCTGCTCTTGGAAGATCAGGTAGACGATAATGGTCGGGATGACGGCGATCGCCATGGCGGCGGTCGTGAGGCTGTAGTCCGTGCCATAGCCGTCGGAGAAGATCGATAGGCTAAGAGGCAGCGTCTTCAGCGATTGATCGTTGATGAACACAAGCGCGAAGGCGAAGTCGTTCCAGAACCTCAGGAACCCGAGGATGAAGACGGTGGCTTGCAGAAGCGGTTGCTTAGCGCCGAGAGAATCGTCCACGAGTCCGATTCGGTTCCGTACCGCTTGTTCGGGAGCGAATGCCTTCGCGTGGAGAGGCTTTATCTCTTGAACGGCGCGCCGTACATTTACTACACGCACTACTTGCCCGCTATGCTGGTCGAGGTTGATCTTTCCGCGCTTCAGGAACAATCATTGTACAGATTCATCAAAGAGAACGACATCGAGCTCGCGAACTTCCGCGACGAATTCTCCGTCTCTTCGGCCCCTCCGCGATTTGAAGAGCTGTTGACTCTGGACAAGGAAGCCCAGGTGCTCCGAATGCTGCGTTTTTCTTATGACGATATGGGGAACTTGGTCGAGTACAGCGAAGGGTATTACAATACGGCGATGCAGCTTTACGTCGTTCACTTCGACGAATAGAATAGAGGAAGGGACGCACCGGATCGTAGGATCCTCGGTTGTATCCCTTTTCATTATGCAAAGACTCGATGGGCGCGGCAAGTGGGTACGGGAGGCGGCTATGAATATGGCTTGATTGAACGACGTCGGGCAACACGCCCGTACCGACGAAGTCGGGTCAAGGAACGGGATTACGGGGGTTCATGCGAAAGATAGAAAGCAAATCTATTAGGAACGCCGAGGAAGTAGGCGAATGACGCGGTAGCCCCCCGTGAACCCGGCTTCCGTCACATATTGGCAGGAATGTCCGAACATGTCGCGTCGAGAGAAGTGGATATGACCGCAGAACAAGCCGATCAGATTGCGATACGGATTATCCCACAACATCCGATACATCGCCATGGTCGAAGCAGATGGGGGCTCGACCATCCATTCTTTCATTCGGATCGGGTCCCAGCCCTCCGATGCCATCATAATAGGAGATCCCCAGTGCTCTACCACAGGCTCATGCAACGAAGGGATGCTGATCGGGATGTGCATGAAGAGCAGAGTCGGCATTCCTCTCGATAGTTGTAGCTCGGCGAATGCCAACTGGGCCTTGGATATCTGATAAGTGCTGTTGTCTAGGGCCAGCAGCAAGATGCCGCCTACTTCAATAGCTTGGCAAGCGGGGTTTCCTGCAGTAATCCGCTCGAACTTGGGGTATTGGGCAAGTCGGGTTGCTTCCCCCCAACGCTCGCCCGGATACTCCCAGTCGTGGTTGCCGGGCGTATACAAGTAAGGTGCGCGCAGCGTCTTCAGCCGGCTTTCCAGATAGTCCAGATTGCTGCGGGTCGCGCCATTGATGATATCGCCTGTCAGCACAACGCCGTCAACCGCCAGGCCATTCGCGTAGGCGAGCGCCTGATCGAAGTGGGAACGGGTAACGAGCGTGTCAAAGGTGTATTCCTTCCAGGATTGCTCAAGAACTGGAAACCCATCGCTCTCGTCCGTCGAGTTCATATGACTGTCCGTGATATGCAGCAAGGTGACGGGTGCTTGCAAACCTTCGACTTGGATAATAGCCTGCGTGGCGCTGGCAGTAGGCAGGTGTTCAACGTTCATGAGGATTTCCTCCCATTTGGCAATAGAGTTCGATTAGATTCGGAACAATTAGATCGGCTAATGGGCGCTGCATGGCCAAGACGGCGTCCGATTCCTCCAGAGGAGCGGAGAGGCCGCTCAGCCAAACCGTATTCAAACCGGCCTGTTTGCCTCCAAGAATATCAGTATCGTAATTATCCCCCACCATCACGGCGTATTCAGGCGATACTGCGCATGCCTCCAGGGCGCAGCGGAATAGATAAGGATTAGGCTTGCCGACATATTCCGCTTTCCTCCCTGAGGCTTGCTCGATTGCCGCTACAAGCGCCCCTGTCTCCGGGACGACCCTTCCGCCTGTGCCGGGATGCCGAAGGTCGGCATTGGCGGCAATGAGACGCGCCCCGTTGCAGACCGCTTGAACAATTCTCTCCAGCTTCCGGTACGTGAAAGCATCGTCCAATCCGACGACGACGGCATCGATGTCTGCCTCTTCTTCCAGCGGGCATACGGCGTGTCCGGCTTTAAGGTGCGCCTCCTCGAACGGTTTGCTTCCGCAAACGCAGAGTTGAAGCCGGCCATACCGTTCCAGCAAGTAACGCCCCGTATATTCCGTTGCCGTTATAATGCTGTCGCGGGGAACAGACAACCCCATGCCGTCCAGCCTCTTCATAATGTCGGCGGATGAATGGCGAGAATTGTTCGTGACGAACGTTGCTGGTTTACCGGAGACTCTGAGGTAATCGAGCAATGCCTTAGCCCCGGGAGCCGCTTCTCCGCCATAATAGAGCGTACCGTCCAAATCGAAGAGCCATGCCCGAACATCTCGTTCGCGCAACGGGAGTGGTTCCGAATCGTTCAACTGGGATACACGCCTCTCATGCAAAAATAGAAGCAATGATGATAATATTCAAACGGTTGAGGATGAAACATTATTCATTGTATCACATTATGACATATCATATTAAGAATAATTTCCTAATTGGTCGTTTTATTGTTATTCTATATCCATAGACCAAAGCGGTGTCGTCGATAAACAACACACAGGGGGAGGAACGAAGTGGAGAGCAAGCCGAAACTATATCAGAACATAATTGATCACTTCACGGCACTTGCTGACGAGGGGAAGCTCAAGCCGGGAGATCGAATTCCCACCGAACAGGAGATCGCCGAACAATTCGGAGTCAGCAGGATTACGGTCATCCGGGCGCTGAAAGATCTTGAATATCGGGGAATGCTTGTCCGAATCAAGAGAAAGGGCAGCTTTATCCGTGAAGATTATGTTAACGGTGGAGCCATAACCGTTGAAGTACCGGTCAAGGAGAGGCTGCCGATCATTGCCGTGGTGTTGCCATTCGGGGAGGAGTACGGACTGGACATCCTGCAAGGCGTCGAGCAATTCTGCGCCAGTCAGGGTTACTACGTTACCTACCACAATACGGGATACAGCCTGAAGCGGGAGCGCGAGGTTCTCCTTAAGTTTTTGGAGGACAACATAAGCGGCGCTATCGTATATCCTTGCGCCAGTGACCAGAATATCGAGATCTTCGGCAGTCTGATGATTCATAAGTTCCCGTTCGTATTAATCGACCGAACGATTGAAGGGTTGGATGTTCCCTGCGTGGTGTCTAATAATTTCCAGGGCGGCCAATTAATAACGCAGCATCTGCTTCAACTGGGGCATAGCAGGATCGCTTTTGTCTGTGCTCGGCTGAAAGAAGCGGTGTCGGTCATGGAGCGTTATCGGGGCTATTGCAAGTCTCTTATCGACGCAGGCATCATGCCCCGGAGCGAATGGCTTATTGAAGACGAGGAAGAGTCGGCAGCCGAGTATGACGACTCTCCTGACGGACAATTGAAGCTCGCTATGGAGCGGTTGGAACGGGTGCTTAATCGCAAGGAGAAGGTGACGGCGGCCATTGCCATAAACGACAAGTCGGCGATGTACATGTTAAAGGCGGCTCAAGAGATGGGGGTCAAGGTTCCTCATGAGCTATCCATTGTCGGCTTCGACAATTTGTCCTTCGCCGGGATGCTGGACGTATCGCTGACGACGATAGAACAGAAGTTTACACTTCAAGGGAGAGAGGCAGCGGCGATGGTACTGCGGTTATGCGGCGAGGAGAACCCATTCAGGGAGACGAAAAAGGTTACCCTTCCGACGGAGCTCATCGTTCGGAAGTCCTCCGATCGACCGCACGAATAAAGCAATCTATTAAGAATGAGGAACTGGAGAGGCTGATGCCGCCAGTTCTTCTTTTTGTTATTACATAAATAGATTGATTTCTTTAAATTCATAAATTATGATATGTCATATAATTGATTTTCTACTATGCTACGGGAGTGGATCGTTTGAAACCGTATAAAGCCCATGTCATATCTCATTCGCATTGGGATCGGGAATGGTATATGCCGTTTGAACTGCACCGGTTAAAGTTGACGGGCCTGATGGATCAATTAATCGAATTGTTGGAGCGCAACGAAGGCTTTGAAAGCTTTCACCTGGACGGCCAGACGATTATATTGGAGGACTACCTGGCCATTCGACCGGAGCAGGAGGAGAGAATCCGCCAGCTCGTGCAAGCGGGCAAGCTCATTATCGGTCCGTGGTATGTTCTTCAAGATGAATTCCTGACCAGCGGGGAAGCCAACGTTCGCAATCTGATGATCGGACACCGGGATGCCGCCAAGTTCGGCTCTGTGACTCGAATCGGTTATTTTCCCGACTCCTTCGGCAATATGGGGCAGGCTCCCCAACTGCTTACTCAAGCGGGCATTCGGACGGCGGTGTTCGGAAGGGGAGTCAAGCCGACCGGTGCCAACAATCAGGTTGTCGACGGAGCGAGCTTCGAATCGCCTTATTCCGAGATGTGGTGGAGATCGCCGGACGGCAGCTCGGTCCTCGGAATCCTCTTCGCCAACTGGTATCATAACGGGATGGAGATTCCGACCGATCCTGAAGAAGCCCGCCGCTACTGGCAAGACAGGCTAGCCAAGGCTGGACAATACGCATCCACCCGTCATCTGCTCTTTATGAACGGCTGCGACCACCAGCCCGTGCAGGCCGATCTGGCCGATGCCCTGGCGACGGCTCGAGAGGTGTGCCCGGACACGGAGTTTATCCATGCCAACTTCGTCGACTATATCGAAGCCGTCAGGGAAGAGATTCCCGACAACCTGGCAACCGTGGAGGGAGAGCTTCGTAGTCAACGCACAGACGGTTGGGGCACGCTTGTTAATACGGCATCCGCCCGCAACTATATCAAGCAGGCGAATCAGCTGGGCCAGACGCTGCTGGAGAAAGTGGCGGAGCCGCTCGCCTCGTGGGCTGCCCAATATGGCTCGGCTTATCCTCATGCGCAGCTGGAATATGCGTGGCGCAAATTAATGCAGAACCATCCGCATGACAGCATCTGCGGGTGCAGCGTCGACGAGGTGCACCGCGAGATGATGATGCGGTTCGACCAGTCGCGACAGGTGGCTCAGGCGATAGCTGAATCGGCGTCGCGGGAGCTTGCCGCCCTCTTCGACACCTCGGTGTTCGCCAAATTCAACGGAGCTATTCCATTCACGGTATTCAATACGAGCGGCTGGGAGAGAAGCGGGACGGTAGAGATCGAACTGGAGACGGACCGCAGAGAGGTCGACTATGCGCTCGTCAAGGAGCTGGCAGCGGAGCTGCGAGGGCTGCCAAGCCTGGAAGGGGTTGTCCTTAACGATCGGGGCGACGCTGTGTCCGCAAGCGTGATTGATTGGGGCTTCCAATTCAATTATGATTTGCCCGGCGATCGCTTTCGGGTTCCTTATTATGCTAGGAGGCTACGGATTGCTCTGCAGGTCAGCGATATTCCTCGGCTTGGGGCCGCCCTCTTCGCGTTCGTTCCGCAGCAGAGGGTAATCGATCAAGAGGAAGCCGCTCCCAATGTCAAAGCTGCGGAGGCAATTGCGCCCCATCCGACGCTCGAGAACGATCGGATTCATATCCTCGTTCATTCCGACGGAAGCTGGACATTGACGGACAAGCTTAGCGGCCGCATCTATCCGCATCTCGGAGTCTATGAGGACGTAGGGGATATCGGCTCCGAGTACACCTTCCGTCAGCCCGAAGGGGAGGAGCCGCGTACGACTCGCGGAGTTACCGCAACGATAACGAGCCTTGAGCGTTCCGATCGGCGAACCGTCGTCGAAATCGTGCATGCGTGGAGCATACCTGCGGGCGCCGACGAAAGGCTGCTCGAGGAGATCCGTTCGTTGACGCCGATTACGGAACGGCAGGCGCAGCGCCGCCAAGACGAGGTGCCGTTGGTTATTCGCACCACGCTCACACTCGATGCGGAAGCGCAGGGGGTGGCCGTGCGCACCTCCTTCGATAATCAAGCTGCCGATCACCGTCTCCGTGTGCTTTTGCCAAGCGGAATTGACACCGACCTGCACCGAGTGGATTCCGTCTTCGAAGTGGCCGTTCGGCCGAACAAGCCGGCTGCCGAATGGACCAACCCGAGCAATTGCCAGCATCAACAGGCATTCGTCGAGATTGGAGATGGGCAAGGCGGCCTCACGATTGCCAACCGGGGGCTTAATGAATACGAGGTGCTCCGTGATGAGAGCAACACGGTGGCTATCACGCTGCTGCGCGCGGTAGGCGAGCTTGGCGACTGGGGCGTGTTCCCGACGCCGGAGGCCCAATGCCTTGGAGAACACAACTGCGAATATGTCGTCATTCCTCATGCCGGCGGCAGCGATCGGGAGCGTTCGTTCCAGCTTGCCTATCAGAGTCAGGTTCCGTGGACAGCTGTACAAACGGGGGTTCATCCGGGGCCACTGCAATCGGGAGACTCCCTGGTGTCCTGGCAATCGGTCTCTGCTGCCCTGACCGCCGTTAAGGCAAGGCAGGAGGACGGTGCGCTTGTCATGCGCTGGTTCAATATGACGGATGCTTCTTCCGAGCTCCGACTGAGCAGTCCCGGCAATGCCGTCTGGCATCGCTCCAACATTCTCGAGGAGACTTTGGTTCCAGTCGAGGCTTCAAGAGACGGGGGCCTTGCGGTTGACGTTCAGCCCTACGAAATCGTGACTCTGTGTTTGAAGTCCAAACGAGAACGAGAATAGCCAAAGAGAGAGGTCATTCACCGATGTCATATATTCCATACGTTCATCCCCTTCAAGGAACGGATTCCGTCTTTCACTTCTCCAACGGCAACACGCTTCCGCTCATCTCGCGGCCATTCGGCATGAATGCCTGGAGCCCTCAGACGAACGACAGCCCCGACCGCTGGTTTTTCCATCCGAACGATCGGCACTTCTACGGTCTTCGGCTCACCCACCAGCCCAGCCCCTGGATCGGGGATTATGCCTGCCTGACACTGATGCCCCAGAGCGGTCCGGCACAGCTCCATCCTTCCAAGGCGACCTCCTCGTTTCGTCCGGAGAAGATGGAGGTCCATCCGGACTACTTCTCGATTGCCCTTCAACGGTATCGCATTCAATTGGAGATGACGCCGACGAAACGCGGAGCTGCGCTCAGGCTTGCCTTTGAGGGCGGGGGTCCTGGACGCATTCTGCTGAATCTGCTTAAGGGCAGCGGGTCTATCAAGATCGATCCAGCCAAGCGGGCCGTTACGGGGTGGACCGCAGGCAACACCGCTGGGGCGGCAGAAGGATATGCCATGCACTTCACGATCGAGTTCGATTGTCCGATTAGCGCTGATTCTACGGGCAGTGCCGAGGTTGAAGGCGAGGCGGTCACGACTAGAGTAGAACTCGACATTCCGGACCATGGCTTCGTCAATATCCGAATGGCGACGTCCTTCCTCGATCTTGACCATGCCTTCCTGCACCTGAAGGAGGAGATTGGGGATAGAGACTTCGATACCGTGCGGAGCGAAGCGGCTGACGAGTGGAACGAGCGGCTCTCCCGAATTCAGGTCGAGGATGAGAACGAGGAGACGTTAAGAACGTTCTATACCTGCTTCTATCGAACCTTTCTGTTCCCTCATACGCTGCACGAGCCGACATTCGACGGTTCTATTCAACACCGAAGTCCTTATGATTCCGCCATTCGCAAGGGGCCACTGTATAGCGACATAGGCTTCTGGGACGTCTTCCGGACTTCGATGCCGCTCATGGCGCTACTATGCCCTTCGGAATTAGGGGAGATGCTCGATTCCTGGGTAGGAGTTTATCGAAGCAGCGGCTGGCTGCCTAAGTGGCTGTCTCCCGGCGAACGCAGCCAAATGCCTGGCACTCTGATCGATGCGGTCTTCGCCGACGGTTATGTTAAGGGAGTCTCGTTCGATAGCCATGGGGCGCTGGAAGGGTTGCTCAAGCATGCCGAGCAGGCCGCCGTTGAGCCGGGGATGGGAAGGATCGGGCTGTCGGAGTATCGACAACTGGGCTACCTCCCTGCAGATGAATACCATGAGAGTGTGAATAATACCCTGGATTACGTCTACGGAGATTTCTGTATCTCCAGGCTGGCAAGCGGGCTTGGCAACCAGGAAGAAGCCGATGTACTATCGCGAAGAGCGTCCAATTACAAGCTGTTGTTCGATCGGAAGAGCGGGTTTATGCGGGGCAAAAGTCGGGCTGGAGCTTGGCTGGAATCGTTCGATCCGTTCGAGTGGGGCGGCGTCTTCTGCGAGGGAAGCGCATGGCAATGCAGCTGGGCGGTCTACCACGACCTGTTGGGTCTCGCCGACCTGATGGGAGGAAGGGAGGCATTTGTCGAACGCCTTGACGAATTGTTCCGTACTCCTCCTCTGTTCCAAGTGGGCCGATACGAGCATGAGATTCACGAGATGTCCGAGATGGCGGCGATCGACTTCGGCCAGTTCGCGATCAGCAATCAGCCTAGCTTCCATATCCCTTATATTTATGCCGCTCTCGGAGCTCCGCATAAGACGCAATATTGGGTGAGACGGACCCTGCAGGAGCTGTTCTCGTATAGACCGGACGGGTTGCCAGGCGATGAAGACAATGGTAGCATGGGAGCGTGGTATGTATGGGGCGCATTGGGAATTTATCCACTCTGCCCGGGCGTGCCCGAATATGTGCTCGGCAGCCCGTTGCTTAAGAAGGCGGTTGTCACTCTGGAGAATGGACAGCGGCTATCCTTCCTGGCAGAGAACAACAAGGCCGATCGGCCTTACGTGAAGAGCGTAAGCTGGAATGGACAACGGCACTCCAAGCTGTTCGTTCTGCACGAGCAGCTGGTTAACGGAGGCGAGCTGTCGTTCGAAATGACGGATCAGGCAGAGCAAGCGGCTTACGGGGATGACGAGCTGCCTTATTCGATGTCGCGCCGGTAACAGCCCGTCGCGTCGCGGCGAATACAGGAACGTTCGCAGTTCCTTCCATTAAGAATCCAAACGATCGAGGGCGGCTCCTGCCGGCCTGTGCACGTTTGGATTTCTTTTTCGATAGGATTCTATGTCCAAAAGGGTGAGACGACATGTACAGCATACTGATCGTGGACGATGAAATCGAAATTAGAGAAGGGCTCGCAGCCAGATTATCTCGCGAGAATCTAGGCTTGACCGCCCTGTATACGGCCGCCGACGGCGACGAAGGCCTGGCGATCGTCGAGAAGGAAAAGCCGGATCTGGTCATCACCGATATTAAGATGAATCGAATGTCAGGGTTGGAGCTCATTCGCCAGGCCCGGGAGAAGGGACTGTTCATTAGAACGATAGTCATCAGCGGGTACGACGATTTCGACCTCGTCCGAGAGGCGCTGCTGCTGGGAGCGGCCGATTACCTTCTCAAGCCGATTCAGACGGCCGAGCTGCTCAAGGTTATCCGAAGAACTCTGGATCAGATTCGGGTCGAGTGGAACGATATGGAGCTCCAGCAGAGACTGAAGGGAGAATTGCGGCTTGCTCTGCCTAGATCAAGGGCGGAGACCTTGACGGAATTGATAGAATCGCCGTACCAGTCGTTCAAGGAGATCAGCTTCTCCAGCCGTCTTGCCGCGTTGGAGCTGTCGTGGCTTAATAAAGATTCGATGGCTCTTCTTGTATTCGAGGTCGACGATCTGAATATCGTTGCCGAGCAACGGGGCACCCCCGAGCTTGAGAAGCGTCTGATTCTGTTTGGGATTGGCAATGTGGTCCAACAGACGTGGGAAGAGATGTTCCCTGGCCGTTTCGTGCTCTATCCCAGCGCCAACGATCGTTGGGTGCTGATCGGAGAATGCGGGGGCGACGAGGATCGGGAACGCGTGGCCGCTTTAGCCTTGGAATCTATTAAACGAGTCAACTTATACGTAAAAGTCAATATCAGCATAGCGATCAGTCCGGGGATCGGGCTTCTGCCCCTATTGCCCCAGCTATATAGAGAAGCCCTTGCGCTGCTGGAGCAGAAGGCGGTTTATGGCGGCAACAGGCTGCTGCAGGACCACGAGCTTGAAGCAGAGGCGGAATTGCCGGAGATTGCCCTGCAGGATAGCGCAGCCATGATGGATGTGATCCGCTATGGATCGGAGCAGGAGCTGAAGGAAGCGCTGAGCCGTTTCGATCTGCTGGTACTGATCTGGAAGAAAGGCCCGATAAGCGATGTGCAGCAAGGCTTGTTCGGGTGGCTGATGGACCTGTTCCAGAAGGCAAGAGGCCTAGGCTGGAAAGGCGAGGATTGGCTGAGAAACCCTATTCTGCTGTGGGAGCAGTTGGAGCGCTACAATACGCTGGAGTCGCTTCAAAGCAAAACGGAGGCGCTGCTGCTTCAGCTGTCCCGGGAGGTTAAGGAGCAGACGGGTTCTCAGAATCAAATTCTCAAGGAAGCGGATGCTTACATGCGTAAGCGCTTTAATTGTAATTTAAGCCTAACAACTGTCGCGTCGGAGGTTCATGTAACGCCTGTGTGGTTGAGTAAGCTGTTCAAGAAGGAGATGAACCGGACGTTCCTGGAGCATCTCACGGATATAAGGATAGAGAAGGCCAAGGAGATGCTTGGGGACGTCAAATACCGCGTGTATCATATCTCTCAAGAGGTTGGTTACCGCGATCCGGTTCATTTTGCCAAAATATTTCGCAAGTACACAGGGCTCTCTCCAATGGATTTCCGCCAGTTGAAGGGAGTCGACGATGAGTAATTCTTCCCTTGGCCGAACGTTATCCTTCCGTACCAAGATGATTGTCGTCTTCTTCCTAATCACGATTATCCCGTTCGCGTTCTTCGCGTTCTATTCCCATAGCCGGTCCGTCGAGGGCATTATCCAGGCGAATGCGATGTTCTCGTTGGACTATGCCGAGCAGTCGGCAAGCAACATGGATCAATACTTGCAGAATCTGAAGGATCAGATCAACGAGGTCATTGGCAACGAGACGATTCAGAGGCTGCTCGGAGAGGGCGGGAAGATGGATGAGAGCGACTTCGTATTGGAGATGCTTAATTTCACATATGGCAAGCGAGTCAATGTCGATGCCTTCCGTGTTCGAATCTTCCCCATTCAGCCCGAATCGTACCCGATGTATATCGATGCGTTAGAGTACGCGCAATCTCCGGGGGAAACCGAATGGTTCCAGCGGGCGGCCGGGTCCGTTACGCCAACATGGCAGCTGCTGCGACCGGGGGACAATCAGAATTCGGTGCCGCTCCTGGCCAAGTTCAATCGATTCACGGGGCTGCATGACCGCATTTCCAGGGGAATTGTCGAGACGGATTTATCCGACGACCAGCTTAGGCGGTTCTTATCCCCCTCTTCTCGAGTGGCCGACAATAGGATCTACCTAGTTAATAAAGCGGGCGAGGTGCTGTTCGACTCCAAGGGCTACGAGAGCCGCGGCGGCATGCTTGAAGGGGAGGAACTGGCGGAGATCGCCGGACGAGAGGGGAGCGGTTCGGAAAATAAAACTTTAAACGGGTCTGAGCATCTGGTGACGTACGCCAATTTATCTCAGGAATCATGGATGATTATTAGTACGACACCGCTCTCTTCGCTTACCGGCTCGCTGGAAGGCGTTAATCGCTTGTTTGTCGTCTTTCTGGTTGTATACGCTCTCGGCAGCTTGGGGGTCGTCTGTTACCTGACGCTCTCGTTCATGAACCCGGTTGCTCGGCTCGTTCAATCCATGCGCAAGCTCGAGGTTGACTCCGCTCGGGCGCAGCCGCGCTACGTCAAACGGAAGGACGAGATCGGATGGCTGTATCGCGGTTATGGCAGCATGGTGACGAGAATCGATGAGCTGATCGAAGAAGCATCCCGGTCGGAGCGGGTAAAGAATGAACTGGAGTTTCAAGTGCTTAGCCATCAGATAAATCCCCACTTCCTATACAATACACTGGAGGCCGTCCGTTGGAGGGCCGAGGCTCATCATCAGACGGACATCAGCGAGATGGTGGCCAACCTAGGCAATCTCCTGCGGCTCAGCTTGAATGGCGGCAGCGAAATTACGACCTTGGGCCGGGAGATGGAGCAGGTCAACGCCTATATTGCCATTGAACAGATGCGGCTCGGGGAACCGCTGCGAACGGTGGTTGTGGTTGATGAAGCTCTGCTTAGGCTTCCCTTCCTGAGATTGCTGCTGCAGCCGCTTGTAGAGAATGCCATCCATCACGGAGTACGCAACAACCCGGGCAAGGGCAAGATCGTTCTGTCCGTCATCCGGGAGTCGGACGATCTGGTATTGACGATCAGCGATAACGGAGTTGGTATGTCTGAGGATCAGATTGTACGTTGCCTGGAGGGTGATCCCGCTTCATCCAGGAAGCTGCGCGGGGTCGGCGTGCGCAACGTCAACAAGAGATTGCAGTTATCCTTCGGCGAGCAATACCGGCTCTCTATTACGAGCAAGCCCGGAGAAGGCACGATCATTACCCTGCGACATCCGGTTATAGCCTCAGCCGGCGAAGAGGAGGGTCCCCTACACTCCTGACGCCTCTGGATTCCAATACGACGCCAGGTATCAAGCTTTGTAGCTTAGATATCCGGCGTCGTATTTTTATAGGCTAATATCCCCCCAGAAAGTTTAGGATCGCCTTATAGAACGTCTTGCCCCCCTCTGATAAGCTTGAAGCAAGAGAGGAAATAGCGAATTTTACCGTAAGGAGGAGGGCTCCCGCATTGAATAACATCAAAGGGACGGAAGCAACGGGAGGGGGGCCTCGAACCATTAAGAGGCGAGGCTTCTTAGGCGAGATGTCGAGAAACTGGTCGGTCTATATGATGTTCTTGCCTGTGTTTCTGTTGCTGCTGCTGTTCAATTACTTGCCGATGGCCGGCATTGTCGTCGCTTTCAAAAATTATCAGTTCTCAGATGGCTTGTTCGGAAGCGAGTGGGCCAAGCCGCTCCTGAGCAACTTCGAGTATCTGGTCAACTCGGATTACGCCTTTCGCGCCATTCGCAATACGGTACTGCTGAATCTCCTGTTTATCGCTACCGGTTTGCTGTTCGAGATTGGACTTGCGCTGCTGCTTAACGAGATTCGCGGCAAGTATTTCAAGAAGGTTGCGCAATCCATCACCTTCCTGCCCTACTTCATCTCCTGGATCGTCGTTGGAGTATTCACCTATAACCTGCTCACGGATGTCGGGGTCGTCAATTCCATCATTAAGTTGTTCGGTCACGAGCCGATCGATTTCTATAACTCTCCAGGGCTATGGCCGGCCATTCTTGCTCTGATCATGAGATGGAAGGTTACGGGCTACGGCAGCGTGATTTATCTGGCGGCGCTAACGGGTATCGATTCCTCCTATTACGAGGCGGCCTCCATAGACGGAGCGACTCGATGGCAGCAGATGTGGTACATCAGTCTCCCGTTGCTGCGGCCGACGGTTATCATATTGACGCTACTGGCGGTCGGACGGATTATGAACGCGGACTTCGGAATGTTCTATTCGGTTGTCGGCAGCGCCGCAACGCTATATTCGACTACCGATGTCGTCGATACATTCGTTTACAGGGGACTGCGCCTCAACGGCGATGTGGGCATGTCCGCGGCGGCCGGGTTCCTGCAATCCACGATTGCTTTCGTCCTGGTGCTGGGCAGCAATCTGATCGCCCGCAGGCTGGACAAGGATTCCGCACTGTTTTGATCTCGGAATAGGAGGAGCTTATGCAATACGTGAAGCGCAACTTTAAGGCAGACTGGGTGCAGGTCGTCATGATCGGAGTGTTGTCGATTTACTCGATCTTCTGCTTGATTCCCTTCCTGATGGTGCTGAGCGGATCGCTTAGCACCGAGGCGGATATCTCTCAACACGGCTATGGTCTATACCCCCTGCATCCGAATCTGGATGCTTACCGCATTCTTTTTCTCGCGGCTGACCGCGTGATCAACGGATACAAGATCAGTATATTCGTAACGGTTGCCGGAACCTTCCTGGCCTTGGTAGTCAACTATATGGGCGGATATGCCATGGCCAGGCGGACGCTTAAATACCGGAATACCTTATCGATATATGCCTTGCTTACGTTGATGTTCAACGGCGGGCTTGTTCCTTGGTACATCGTATGCGTGAACTACTTACACTTGAAGGACAGCGTGTGGGCGCTTATCCTGCCCGCTCTCGCACAGGGATTCAATCTCTTCCTGATCCGCAACTTTCTGCAATCGCTTCCGGAAGAATTATTCGAATCGGCCAAGATCGATGGAGCGGGAGAATTGCGAATCATGTTCAAGATCATCGCGCCTCTTGCCACGCCGGTGCTGGCGACGGTCGGGCTATTCATTGCCTTGAATTATTGGAACGATTGGTACCTGGGTTTGATGTTCATAGACAACCAGAGCCTGCAGCCGCTTCAACTTATGCTGCGGACAATCGTAAGCAACGTGGACTTTCTGAAAAACTCGGGCAACGCCGCAGAGATGCAGCGCGTTGCGGCGACGCTGCCGACGGAGGGAGTCAAGATGGCCGTCACGGTCGTTACCATCGGCCCTATCATCTTCCTATATCCGTTCGTACAGCGATATTTCGTCAAGGGCCTGGTCGTTGGGGCCGTCAAGGGCTGACTAAGCTGGGGTTGCGCCTCTGGCCGCAATCGCCGTTTGGTATATAAAATCATTCCAAGAAGAGGGGTATTCTTGTTGAAGCCTGTTCGCATTCGCAATGCCATGTTATCCTTAACGCTATTGACCTCCTTCGGGCTGGCTGCCTGTTCCAACAACGGGAATCAAGCGGCTGACAGCTCTCCTAAGGCGCCGGCTTCCGGTTCGTCGGCCTCAGCCGCAGCGGCAACAACAACGGAAGAGGAAGTGACGCTTCGCTTCTACTTCGGAGGCGATAAGAAATCCGCCACCGACGAAGTGTGGAAGGCCGTCAGCGATTACGTCAAATCCAAGGGACTGAATGTTAACTTCGTCATCAATACGATCCCGTTCGGCGATCCTTATGCCGAGAAGCTGCTGGTCATGTCCTCATCCGGGGACGATTGGGACCTCAACTTCGATGGCGACTGGCTTGCCTACCGTCAGATGTCGGCCAAGGGAGCCTATATGACGCTGAACGATCTCTTGCCTAAGTACGCTCCTAACCTTTATAAGGTGTATCAAGAGCAAGGAACTCTTGCAGCGGCAACCGTGAACGGCAACATCGTCGCATTGCCTTGGACGATGAAGATGAACCAGCGTCCATACGTCAAGTGGCGTTCGGACGTAGCCACCGCCGCGAATATTCAGCCTGCCGACAATTCGATTCAGACCGTGGAGGACATGTACGATTTCGCTCATAAACTGCAGGAGGCCGCTCCCGATCAGAAGATCGGTTTCCCGGCGGGATCGGCACTGATGGAAATCTTCCGCACTCGCGACGAATTGCTTGATCTCTCCCCAATGGGGGCCAACCAGTTCGTCATCGATCTGAACGATTCCACTTATCAGGTTAAACCGATCGAGCAGCTGCAAACCTACCGTGACCTGGCCGTATATGCGGGCAAGCTGTACAAGGAAGGAATCATCAATAAGGATGTGCTGGTCGACAAGGAAGATGCCGCAACGAAGTATCGCAACGGGAAGATCCTGTTCGCCAATTCCAGCCATGAATGGACGTATGCGACGGAAACCTTCAGCGACCCAACCTTTACGTCCAGCGGATCGCTGCTCTATCCGGACAAGAAGCATGTCAATCGTACGGCGCTCGCCAACGTTGCAGCGATCAACGCAAATTCGAAGCATGCGGATCGGGTGCTGAGGTTCCTGGACATGCTGGAGACCGACCAGACCCTGTATGATCTTGTACAATACGGTATCGAAGGGAAGACCTATGTTCTGGAAGACGGAATGGCGAAGTACCCGGACGGCATGGATTCCACGACAAGCAACTACATGGAATGGGGCGGCCAATGGGCATTCTGGAAGCCGCAATTCATGAGACCGACGGAAACGTACGGCCAGGACTTCTGGGTGAAGGAAGCGGAGTTCGCCAGCGAGCCGAATAACATCAATAACCCGCTGGACGGCTTTACCTTCAATACCGAATCAATCAAGAACGAGCTGGTGCAGCGCGATCAGGTTCACTCCGAGCTGGGCGTGCAGATCGAGGCTGGTATTCCGAAGAATCCGGAAGCCAGCGTAGACGAATATATCGCCAAGCAGCAGAAGGCGGGCGTTGACAAGGTAGTCGCCGAGCTGCAGAAGCAAGTGGATGCCTTCGTAGCTTCCAAGAAATAAAAGAAACGCAAGCGTATCCGACAAGAAAGAGGCAATCTTCGGCCCCATCTTGTCGGATACTTTTCTACATTCTCAACTAACTTAATGAAGAGAGGGATTGTAATGAAGAGAGGGACAAATAGGAATCGTTTTATTTTGAAAGCGCCTTCAATTTTCCTCGTCATCAGCATGCTGCTTACCGGATATGGAGGCCTTCTTCCGCTTCAGAAGGCTGACGCTTCGACCAATCAGTTCTACACCGGCTTCGAAACCAAGGATGCGCAGCCTACGTGGAACGACACCGTTGCTTACAGCGAAGGCATCGGCGGCTACTGCTGTTCATTAACAAGCATGGAATCCTCCGTTCGAGATGAAACCGCGCATCTGGGCAGCCGGGCCCTGATGTATTCGGGGAATGACCTAAGCAGTTCGGTGTCCAATTCCTACAATAAAATCTACGACGTCAACATCCCCGTGTTCGCGGATACGAAGCTTAGCTATTATATATACCCGTCCAATCTTAACAGCACCTATGTAGCCATTGACCTCTTGTTCACGGATGGCACAACGCTTCGCGACTCCGGCGTTCTGGATTCCAACGGAATACAGCTGCATCCCGCCCAGCAAGGCGCAGGGGGCAAGCTTGAGATCGGCAAGTGGAACCAGGTGAGCGCACGAATTGGAGAGGCGCTCTCGGGCAAAGTGATCGATCAAATTCTAATCGCTTACGATCAAGGGGGAAGAACGGGGGTATTCCGCGGCTTCGTGGATGACCTCTCAATCAGCACGACCCAGCAGCTGTTCGGAACAGACTTCGAGAACGCTAACCTGCCAACCTGGACGAATACGGTGGACGGAAGCAGCGGGGTCAGTTCTCCGCAGGCTCATCCGGTTGCAGGAGAGAAGGCTCGTTCGGGCGACTCTTCTCTGTATTATGCGGGCAACGATACCAGCACCTCTTCCTCGTATGCTGTATTTAAGCTAAACGACGTCAATACGTTTGTGACGGCCGATCTGCAGCTCTCGTACTGGATTTATCCGCTGAACGGCAACGGAGCTTATACCTCCATCGACCTGTTGTTTACGGACGGCACGCGTCTGCGCAATACTGGCGCGACCGACCAATATGGCAATGCCTTGAGCCCTTCGGGACAAGGGGCCGGGGGAAAACTAATCGCCAATCAATGGAACGAGGTTCGCTCCACTATCGGCTCAGTGGCCAACGGGAAGACGATTGATCGAATCGATCTCGTCTATGATCGCGCCGCTTCGACAGGGACGTTCAGCGGGTATATCGACGATCTGCAGATCAACCGGCTGAAGTTCTCGACCGGACTCGAAACTGGAGATGTACAGCCCACCTGGCTGGATACGGTTGCACACAGCCAGAATATCGGGGGCTACTGCTGTTCCCTGACCGGAATGGAGTCTGCTCCCCGCGAGAACGAGATTTACCGTACCGGCACCCGGGCGTTGATGTATTCCGGCAACGATCTGAGTGCGACGGTCTCTAATTCTTATAATCAAGTATTCGACGTCTCTATTAAGGTCACCCGAGATACTCGCCTGTCCTATTGGATTTATCCCGAAACGCTGAACGCCACCTACGTTGCCATCGACTTCGAATTCAGCGACGGCACGACGCTCCGCGACTCGGGCGCCGTCGATCAATGGGGCGTACGAGTCCATCCGAGCCGGCAAGGGGCCGGGGGCAAGCTGACGCTCAACACCTGGAATGAGGTGTATTCCCGAATAGGGGATTACGCAGCCGGCAAAACCATCGAGCGGATCCTGATCGCGTACGATCAGGGAGGCAATACAGGGCTGTTCCACGGTTATGTGGACGACATTCAACTGGTCGAAGCGGCGGCAGTCCCGTCCGGGAACCGCAATTCCAAGATTGTGTCCACGACCTATGCGACGGAAGACATTATCGTGGCGGACTACGATGTTACCGATTATGGGGCGGATGCGACAGGAGCGACGGACTCGACGAGCAGCATCCAACGGGCCATTAACGACTGTTATGTCGATGGAGGAGGCACCGTATGGCTGCCGGCGGGAACCTACCGAATCAGCGGAAGCATAGAGGTCAAAGCCAATTGTACCGTACGCGGAGATTGGCGCGATCCCGATACGTCGGGCACCGGCTATGGCACAGTTATCGCAGCGTATGTGCCGAGCAGCACCAGCCTTACTCCGGGCTTGTTCCGAATAGGCGGCAGCGCAGGGGTTGTCGGCCTGACGGTCTATTATCCGAATCAGAGTGCGTCCAGCCCGGTTTCCTATCCCTATACGTTCGAGGTTCCCGGACGCGCCTGGATCGGTGAAGAGAATTACATGGCTTCGACCATCAAGAACGTTACGATGCTGAATTCTTATCGGGGCATAGCCGCCAGCCTTACCCCGTCCGATCATGCGGCCAGCGATTCTACGGCAGCGGGAAGCCAAACTCACGAAACGACAAGCATCGTGAACGTGAAAGGAACCGTGCTCAAGACAGGACTGGAGCTATATAACGGAGCCGAGGTTGGGTATACGCAATGGGTGAAGCTCAATAACAGCTATTGGGCCAATGCAGGTACCGCCTACAATGCGCCCGCGAAGTCCAGCCTGGATACGTGGACAAGGGCGAACGGGACCGCTTTTATCTTCGGCGATCTGGAATTCGACCAGATGTTCCAAATCACCGCTTCGGACTATCAAACGGGCATCAAGCTGGTCACGGGACAGCGGGTGACGCCTAGCATCGAGCTGGCGTGGGCGAACCTTCTCAATTGCGATATTGCGGTCGATGTCGTACAGCTGAATCCGGACGGACTAGGACTGTCGTTCTCGCGCAGTGTGCTGCAAGGAAGCGTATATTCGGTTCGCAATCAGACGACCTATCCGATCAAGATTACCGACAGTACGGTGACCGGATCGACAAGCGGCAGCAACATCACGATTACCAATCCGGGCAGCCCCACCTCCGCTTCCTTTAATGCTCTCAACACCAGGAAGCCGACTCAGGCGGTGCTGTATGATGTAACCCAATCTCCTTACAATGCCGCGTACACGTCGGTGGGCACCGTCCTGCCGACTGTCGATGCTACCTCGGCGATTCAAAGCGCTCTGAACGCTGCGGGGACGGCAGGCGGAGGGGTCGTATATCTGCCCGCCGGCTGGTATCGGGTTAACGGTCACTTGACCGTTCCCGCAGGAGTCGAGCTGCGCGGCAGCTCGCCGATCCTGCATCGGGATTCGGATACGCGCAGCGGAGGAACAGTTTTGATGGCTTACGAAGGCAAAGCAACGTCCGCTCCGGAGACGGCTACGGCCTTTATTACGCTGAGCGGCAATGGAGCCGGAGCCACAGGCTTCCGGGTGTTCTACCCGGAGAACAATCCAGCTTCGAATATTTACGCGTACCCTTATACGATCCGCGGCAACGGCAGCGATGTCTATGTTCGCAATATCAGCTTTACCAATGCGTACAATGGAATCGATCTGAAGACGTATGCCAACAACAATCATTACGTCAGCAACCTTGTGGCTACGGCGTTCCGGAGGGGGATCGTCGTTGGAGCGAGCACGGAGGGCTGGATCGAGAATACGCTGCAGAACGGGAATGCGGTGACTCGCACCGGCTATGAGATTCCGAGTTGGCTTACAGAGAGCCGGGTATTCGCCAAAGTCATCACTCCGCAAACCCGTCCATCGCTGGAATGGATTACGATAGACGGAGCCTCTAACGAGCATCTGCTGCACAACTTCACCTACGGAGCCAATGTCACCGTAAAAGTCCTATCCGGCATGACCGATATTTACAACACCGGTGCGGACGGAATGGACAGCACCGGCTATGCCATCAAGGTTTCGTCCGGTACAGTGAAGGCAATTAATCTATTCGTGTCGGGCGGGACGACCTCGTCCGGAACGATATCCTTGTACAACGATTTTAAAGTGAATTGATTAAGCGGGAAGGCGTCTCCATCGCATTCATAGATGGGGACGCTTTGCCGAATCGCTGAGAAAGAGGAGCGAGAGAAAGTATGGAACCACAAGCCTGGTTGTTTCGCAGCTCGATTCGCTGCGATATCAGCCGATAACGCTTATCGTCCCGCTCCGGCAAACCATATCGGCTTCACCCTTACGGCTTCGGCCTTCAGCCCCTATCGATTCTAAAATGGATTCACGAATAGGCAATCTGCTCGCTCATGCAGATTGCCTATTGGCGTTGGTGCCCCTAAGGTCGGAAGGTATATTAGATTACTGCACTATGCCCGAAATCAAATAAAAAAATCGCAGCCCCAAGGCTGCGAATCGTTGATTTGGATGGTCGAGACGACAGGATTTGAACCTGCGACCTCTTGCTCCCGAAGCAAGCGCTCTACCAAGCTGAGCCACGTCTCGAAATGTCGTTGTTCGAAGTGAACGATTAATAGTATAGCATACGACTTCATATAAATAAAGAGGGTTTGCTCCACGTTCGACCATCCAATTCAATCCGTCGCTGGCATTCGATTGGAACGGAAGAAACCCGGCCTCTTGAGAAGGCGCGGGCTTCCGGATTACGGCTATTGCTGTTGCTTCTGCACCGAAGAAGCGTTCTGTTCGAATGCTTCAGCCGCTTCTTCAGCGGAGAAGTCCGTATCCTCTTCGCCGGGAACGGGCATGCGGTTGAGCTCCGTCGTTTGAACTTCCGCTTTGGTCGGTTGGTTCTGCGAGTTGGCCACGGGTACACCTCCTTTGCTTGGATTAGACTTCCTCCAGTCTAAGGATTTATACTTCGCCTAAAGAACTATTTATCCGCCGGGAAATGGAATTCGGCTTCGTCTTCTAGTACACTTAGGGGGAGGAGTGGATGCCAGATGACCAGACAGTTCACGCCTGAAGAAGCGAATGCATTGTTGCCCGAGCTCCGAAGCAATCTGCTTCAGCTGAAAGGCATTCTAAGCGAATATGAAGCGCGATACATGGATCTGCAGAAGCTGAAGGCCTCGGCGGATCTGATCTCGGCGAAGGGAGGCAGCGGCGCAAAGTACTTCGAAGAGGAGAGCCGTCTCGACTTTATGAGCCTGGAGATCGATCTTCTCGTGGAGAACTTCAAGCGGCATGGGGTGTATCTGAAAATGATTAATCCCGGTCTCATCGATTTTCCCGCGGAGATGGGGGGCCGGGAGGTGCTCCTGTGCTGGAAGGAAGGCGAGGAGCGCGTCGCCCATTACCATAGCTGGGAGGACGGCTTCCGCGGCCGCAAGCCGTTGCCGGAAGACTAACCGAATAGAACGACAAGCCCGCGAAGCGTATTCGCGGGCTTGTTCGTTCCAGATCAGCTATTCGAATCCTCGGAGAGGCGGTTTCGGAGCGATTCCAGGAAACCCTGGATCTCCGTCGTCAGCTCGTCCTCGTCATCCTCGTTTTCATCGTCAGAGGCTCGAGCGGGAGGCGGTCCAGGCGGCGGCCCCTTCGGAGCCCTCTCAGGATCGGAAGGCTTGAGCGACTCGGCGGCTTTATCGAACAGGGAGTCGATCTCATCATCGGACAAGGTGGTCAGATCGGTAGAGGATAGGCTTGCGATCAAGGAAGATACCGTGCTGTCGTTATCGTCCGTCTCTGTGCTGTCATCGGAATCCGAGTCGTCATCGGTCAACTGGCTTTGCAGCTCCGACAGGATCGAACGCTTGTCCTCCGTGGATAGTTCGGAAGGGGGAGGAGGCGGCGGAGGCGGAGTATGGCCGACCTTCTGGCTCGATTCGCTGCTGCTGTCCGACGACTGCTCGGAAGCCTCCTTCAGCCGGTTTAGGGCTTCTTCGCTGAACTCATAAGAGTCCTGAGTCCTGCTGGTGCTGCTGCTGTTCGCTTCGTCCGAGGCCTTGGAGGAGGAAGCGGCTCGATTGTACAATTGCCATACCGAGCTCGTGTTGCCAATTCCGGATACGCTCATTTTTTTTCCACCTTTGACCATTGGGTTTATCTTACAACCTCGTTATAGCAGAGCAGGATGAACAACCGGTTAACGGACGATGAACGGGCCTAGTTTGAGCAAAAAAATAAACCGCGCCCTACCGGCACGGTTATCCGAACAAAGCTATTGTTGAAGCCTCTCCAGCTCGCCCGTCACTTTCTCGATCATCTGAACGAAGCCGAGCAGCTCTTGAGAGCCGAGCGCTTGCTGCGAGGAGTACGCCGTCACGCGCTCCGATTGCTCCTTGACGCCGGCAAGCAGCTTGTTGATCTGCTTCAGCTTGCTCTCGATGGCGACCAGCGATTCCTTGGACTGGCTCGCGAGCTTCCGCACCTCGTTCGCGACGACCTCGAAGCCTCTGCCTTGCTCTCCGGCTCTTGCGGCCTCGATCGCGGCGTTCAGCCCCAGGATATGGGTCTGGTCCGCCACGTAGCGAATCATCCCTCCCAGCTCGCCGATCGAAGCGACCTCGTTCGCCATGCCGAGCATGCCTTCGTGAGCCTGACGCTGGCTCTCCGACGTCAGGTCCGCATTGTCGGCGACCTTCTGGCTGCTATTCGACAATTCCGCCATCATCGAAGAAAGCTCCTGAACCGCGGCTCCCACGCCCAGATGCATCTCTCTCTGCTTGTCGAGCAGCTGCTGGATTTTCCCCTTCTCATCCTCTTCATAGGCTTCCAAGACCAATTGGGCATCGAAGTTGAACATCTTCGTCAAGGAATTGACGATCGGCTGCCAATGGTCCGGGACCACCTGCGACAAGTGTGCGGAGGCCAACTCCAGGTACAGCACGTAGGTCCCCAAGTACCAGTTCGTTGTCAGCCCGATCCGGGAATGAACCCGGCCGACGTGGAGACGCTTCCGGATGTACTCCTCGTCCAGGATGCCGGACGCCATCGACAGGAAGTACCACTTCTGGGTCTCCTTCAGCCGGTCGATGGTGCTGTGCTTCTGGATAATCGCGAGCAGCTCGGACTGCCCGCCGATCTGAACGTAGAGCTCATCGACCAATCGGTCGACGATCGTGCCGAATTCCGCTTCCTTGCTGTGAAGCAAGCGCAGGTCCTCTTGGGTAATGCCGATGTAGTCCACTTGCTTCTGTCGTTCCTTGCTCAATTGAATCACTTTATCATCGCCCTTTAAGTGGTTTAGGATGCGGTGTCAATAACGTACAATGCGTTTATTTAACAATCTCCTGTATCGATAGATTTGTAAATGGTTTTAATAGACCATTTCCACATTTTAGCTCAAATTTTGTAGATAAAACAGGCTAAAAGCAGGGGATCTGCTAAGAAAAAAGGCCTCGAAAGATCGAGGCCTCAATTCCAATTATGGAAATGGATTTGGGTGGATAAATTATCGATGCAGCGCGTATTGATTGGCCTTGCTCACGCCGCGGATCGTCCGGAGCTCCTCGGGCGTCAGTTCCCGCACTTCGGCCGCCGACAGGTTCTGCAGGAGCTGCTCGCGCGAGCTGGCGCCGGGAATGATCGCCGCTACCGCCGGATGGGCGAGAGAATAGCGCAGGGCGAGCTGCGTCAGGCTGCGCCCGTCGGTCTCGAGCTGCGTTAACTGCTTGCGCAGCTCCTCGAGCTCGCTTAGCTCGTAGTCGAGAACGCCGCGGACCGGCGTTCGGTTGGCGGCCAGCGCTCCGCTCGCCAGCGGGCCTCTCGCGATCACGCCGATCCCGCGTTCCTCCAGCAGCGGGAGCACGGCTTCCTCCGCGCGCCGATCCACGATGCTATAGGGATTCATGACGCTAACGATGGAGGAGCGGGAGACATATTCGCGAATGACATTGGGGCGGATCGAGGAGATCCCGTATTCGCGAATGACGCCTTCCCTCTTCAGCTGTTCGAACGCTTCGATCGTCTCGCCGATCGGATCGTCTATCGTGCCGCCGTGTAGCTGGTACAGGTCGATGTAGTCGGTGCCGAGCCGGCGCAGGCTATCCTTGACTGCGGACAGGATGTATTCCTTGGAAGGGTCCCAGGCCCAGCCGTCCTGGCCGGGAATCCGGCGATTGCCTACCTTCGTGGCGAGCACGACATCGCCGCGCCGTCCCTTGATCGCCTTGCCGACAAGCTCCTCGTTGAGCCCGGCGTCGTACAGATCGGCCGTATCCAGCAAGGTGACGCCGCGCTCCAGCGCCTCGTGAATGATCGCCGCCGCTTTTCCCTCCTCGGTTCCCAGCGACATGCATCCGAGCCCGATCTCGCTGACGAGCAGCTCCGACTTGCCTAATCGGTTCTTCTTCATTCCGTATCGTCCCCCTAATCTTGTTCCTTCGATCATACCATAGGATTCGGGCCGGATTCCGCTTCGCAGAGCCGACTTTTCGTTTGCGGCTTTTTTTGTTATAATGATATCCGTTGCGCGCCCGTAGCTCAGCAGGATAGAGCGACAGTTTCCTAAACTGCAGGTCGTACGTTCGAATCGTATCGGGCGCGCCAGCTTTCATCATGAATGTTCGAGAACCGCACCGGAGTGCGGTTCTTTTTGTTGTTGCGAAATTTGTTGGCGGAAGACGCTTGTAGCTGAGGGTGATCTTCTGCTGTCTTCGGGACAACCAAAGGAAAGCAGTAAGCACCCAAGACTTTTGGGATGGCCTGTAATGACCAGCTTACTTTGCTTTTATATAGTCATAGGGGGAAAACTCGGATGAAGCACGTCCGAAATACCACTTTTCGGCAAATTCGTTTAATGATTTTTTATACTCTCCGATCGTAAGCTCAGGGTTTATGTTTAATTTATCTTCTCCAACGAGTGAAGATATCGATATCTCAAGGTCTTGGTCAAGTTGACGAATGAATTTGATTTCAGGTTCGGATAGCACTCCGTCTTCGGCAAAACTGCCTTGATAGCCTTGGTCTTTCAGTCTTCCGTTCATTGCGGAACCGATTTGTTTGAAGTTAAGAAAGGGGGATAGGCTGAATTTATGCGGACTTACCAGATAGAACGTGTCGCTAAGCAGTTGATCGACGGCATATAAATTTTCAACCACAACGCTCACTTTTACGCCAAGTTCACTATAATTTCCTGTATCGTAGCATTCCTCTAATTGTTTTAAGCCCTGTTGAATATGTTGGAGTCCGGATAAGGTTAAATTAAAAGCAACATGTTCTTTCCGATCCTCTTCCTTCATGTATCTCATGAATTTGATGTTATAAAAAGCCGATATTGCAAGGAATATCACTAAAATAATAAGAATAGCTTTGCTCTTCATAACACCATTCCTTCCATAAATACAATATCCTCCGGATAGGCTAACTCTCTTAACCAGTCCGGAGGTAGTTTACAATTAGTTATCAGGATGTACTAGCAGAATACTTTAGACCATGCTATTTATTCGACGCTGAGGAACGTTGTGAAATCATCTTCCTGGCCCTTAATCCAAATCTCGCAGAAACCCGGCTTTACTGCCGTAAGCATCCAGCCTGACGGGATCGGCGTTAGGGTGAAGATCGAGGGGGCATTGCCGATCAGCTTGGCCTCCCCGTTCCAATCGCCGTCTCTGCGAATGATGTAGCGATCGCCGACTTTAGTCGTCGGGATAAATCCGGAGGATTGCAACTCGTTATTATCCATATAGAGATAAGTCGTATTTATTCCCGGAGTTCGAAGCTCATCGTAATCAAGCGACGGAGTCTTGTAAAGGCTCTGCGACTCGTCGTATTTCCATCCGAACATTTGCGCTAGCCAATCCAAGTTCACATAAAGCTTGTCGTTGTACATGATTACTGATTTCTTATCATTCGAATCATTATAAGCCATGTCGTACCAATCGACGGTTGCTTTCTTGGGCTGCGCGGCAACAACGGCGGTATGGCTTATTCCGGTATCCGGCTGGGCGGCGAAGTCGGGCTCGGAAGCCGCTTTCGAGAGGAGCAGCCGATGTTGGATGCTATCCCATTTCGCAAGCAAGCCTAACGGCTCGACGACCTCTGCTAGCGGCACCGCGTTCGTGCCGTTCAGCTTAATGGCTTCGCCTGACCATATGAATCGGCCATCGAAGTTGACGGCCCGTTGGACCACTTCTACTTCGCTTTTGGAGCCGGCTCCCTGCGGGACGAACAACGTTTGACTGATGGACCCGGGTCCTTTATAGGTCTCGATCTTATCCTTGAAACGCTCCACCATTCGGACCGCCATGGCAATCGCTTCTTCTCTTGTCGCCGTGCCCGTCGGATCCAAACGATTCGATGACCGTACGTCTAGGATGCCCTCCTGAATCATATAGCGCATCGCTTCAACGGCAGCAGGCTCGATTTTACCGATATCCGCGTAATCGGCTTTCCACTCGCTGTTGGCCGACGAGAGATCAAGACCCGCCGCTTGAAGCGTCCGATATAGAACCCACGCCATATCTTGTCTTGTCATGGCACTGGCTGGCTTGAACTTCGTCCCTTCTTGCCCTTTGACGAGACCAAGCTTGCTCGCTTTGAGCACATAGGAATTCACCGTATCCGTGAACGGATTTTTCGCGGGGAACTCCGCCCATCTTCCCGATAGCGCTTCATATAGCTTAACCGTCAACATGCTGAAGTCTTGCCGGGTGACGGTCGATTGATAGAAACCGTTCAGTGCGTTAGGTACCAGCTCGAGTGACCGGGCTTTTTGCAGCTCCGGTGCGGCCCAAGCGCTGGGGCTGTTCATCTTGGCGTCGCTGACATACCAAATTCGGTCTCCTGCAAGCAAAAAGCCATAAGGAGTCGGTAAGATCGAGTGGATATCGGATGTTTCCTTGCCTATCTGAATTTGACTCCACTTCGCACCGTCCTTGGAATAGACGATATTCGTCCCGTTCTTCGATTTACCGGTAGCGAGATAACTGCGGCCGTTGAAGCCTATGCTCGTCAGTCCGAGACTGCTTTGGCTGCTAGTAGGCAGTTGATAAGCGCTTTTGGAAGTCATTCCTTTCGCATCGATGGAGTCAATGCGGTCTCTATCCGCCCGCCAGAACCGCGACCCATCCCATGCGAGATTATACTCGTAAAACCCAGCGCCTCCGCCGTACCATGTTTTCCCGTCGTAAGAGTAGGCATTGCCGTTCCCTCCGGCCAAATACATCTTGCCGTTCCAGGTTACATGGTCGAGAGGACGTTCTCCGTTCATCGACATGACGAAATTGCGTTTCGTCGCTTTCTTCAACTCGGTGAGCTTACTGCCGACAAAAATCGTGTTATCTCCTCTTACGTAGAATCCGGATACGTTTTTGTTTCGATCTTGAGCCAGAATAACGTACTGCCCATTCGCGTAGACGATATCCTCGAACATGTATTCCTTGGATGGGTTAGGATGAGCGGGCGTTAGATTCTGCCAATCGATCCCGTCCTTGGACGATAGAACTCGATTGCCAAGCAGCAATACGAATTGTTGGCCATCCCAAATAAGACCCCTCGCTATGTCAGTGAAATATTTATAGCTTGGTCCGGTCATCCTTACGCTCTTCCAATTGAATCCATCCTCAGAAGAATAGAGAACCCCATAGTAGCTGACGTACAAGTAAATCTCTCCGTTGCTCGCCAACCCGCCAACTTGGCTATTCGGCAGACTATTATTCTTGCCGTCCGTTAAATCGAGAACCATTCGAGCCTCGAGTCCCATACTCTGCGGCGTTGCCGCCTCGGCTTGTCCGAGTCTAGGCAACAGCAGCGCCCATACGATTAAGAACGCCAATCCAACCTTCCAACTTCTCGATGTCAACGAAATCCTTCCTTCCATGAAGAGTTATCCCATTTAATGAAATGGTAACAAGTGAGCTATGCTTATCCATTATTCGACAAAAATCCTTAATTTACCTGCCAATGCAAAATAACGATAGCCTATAAAGCCGACATCCCATGCGATGCCGGTTGCTTTCGTTTTCTGACCGCCGCTCCATTTTGTTCAAATTAAGTCATTCTCGATTGAAAATGGAAACAGTTGTGCTAAGATTAGTTGGTCTGCAAATTTGTGGAAACTAAACAAATGGGCGTAGAAGGCACTATTACTTATTCGGAGGATTTCTATGAAAGAGAGATTCGCGGTTATCGGCAAGATCCTGCTTTCCCTGGTTATTATGATCGTGCTAGCCAGTATCGGAACGATATTGCTTCAAGCGATCGATACGGAAGACTCGAACGCTCAGATGCTGGTATCCTCCCTCAGCGTAATGGGAGCGGCTCTGCTGATGTTCTATCTTTTCGATAGGAAAAAAGGCTGGAGTCTGGGGCTTAATCGGAAGCGGACGCGAACCGCGTCGAACGCCTTGCTTGGCCTGGGGCTAGGCATTCTAACGATCTCGATTAGCTTCGCGGGGATCTGGCTGTTCGGAGGGCTGGAGATCGAGTCCGCTCATCTCGATGCGGATACGGTTACGGGAGTGGCGTTGAGCTTTGGCGCGTTCATCCTGGTCGCCTTCGGCGAAGAGATGTTATGCCGAGGCTATGTGCAAGGGCTGATCAAGAACCGGTACGGCGCGAACCCGGCCATTCTGTTCTCCTCGCTCTTCTTCGCCCTCATGCACCTCGCGAACCCCGATATCCTGTCGACTCCTTTTCCATTGATTAACATCTTCCTGATCGGTCTCATCTTCGCTATCGCACGAGAGAAGACGAACGGGCTGTGGCTCCCCATCGGCTTCCACTTCTCATGGAACTTCCTTCAGGGGAATGTGTACGGTTTCGCCGTTTCCGGCGAGGACATCAAGACGATCATGACGATCTCCCCGCACGGCAGCACCTATCTGTCGGGCGGAGACTTCGGCGCGGAAGGGAGCGCGGTCGTGACGGTCCTCATGCTGATCGTCTTGGCGGCAGCCCTTCGGTCGTACAAGCGCCGCGAGAGCATCGACCCGAGCAAGTACGTGAAAGCTTAAGACAAGTGAACGAGCAGCCCATGGACCTTTAGGTCCGTGGGCTTTTCTGCATTCTACAGGAGGCCCCGGCTCTGGCTTCGGTAACGGGAAGGAGGAATGCCGTAGCTATCGGCGAATTGCTTCGAGAAGTAATGGACGGTTTCGTAGCCGAGCATCTCTGAGATCCCCGTGACGGATTCGTCGCTCTCGAGCAGCAGCGCCGCGGCTTTTCTCATCTTCATTTTCAATTGGTAGGCTTTGGGAGACATCCCCGTGACGGACCGGAAGAGCATGTAAAACTGCGTCTTCTCAAGCCCGCAAGCCTGGCACAGCTCGTCGTAAGGCACGTAACGCTCCGGATCCTTCTCCATTCTCTCGAGGATCGGCTTCAACCGCTTATCCGTCGGCGCTCCGGAGCTTAGCTGCCCGTGCGCGTATAGCAGCCAAGATTGCAGCAGGTTGGCGGTCAGCCGTTCGGCATATTCGTCCGATCCCTCGTGGATCCGGCAGATCTGGATGAACCATTCGTTCAGCGGCGAGCTCGGCTGCACGGAGAAATGCGTCGGCAGCCGTTCAAGATCAGGGCACGGCTCGATGCGCGTGAGCAGCGACGGATGGACCCGGTCGGTCCGGAACGCCAAGTGATACAGCGACTTCTCCGGCTCCGGCCGACCCCATAGGTCGAAATAGATATTGTAAGCTTCGAGCGGATGGCCCGGCTTGTAGTGGAAGGCGTGAACCTCTCCCGGCCGAATGAAGACGAGCGAGCCTTTGCCGACCGGGTAAGTGCGTCCGCCGATGACCATCTCCCCTTCGCCGTGCAGGAACAGATGGAGAGCGTAGGCGAACCCGACGCGCGTCTCCTCCTCGGGCCTTCCCCGATAGGTGTACGCGTGCGCCGCTCGAATGAAGACCGACGTATCGGTTAATTTTCTGAAGGATTCCGCTGTTTTCTCCATCATCTCCAACCCCTTTAGAACCGGAATTTCGTATAAATTACGGAATCGCATTTAAATACACTCTATCTTCCCTAGCATACAATAAAACCGTTGAGACTTGCATGAAATACAGCTATGATCAGGGAGGAGAGCATTCTTTATGCGCTTCAGACAAGTTCATTTGGATTTCCACACATCGGAAAAGATTAGAAACATTGGATCCCATTTCTCCAAGTCGCAATTCCAGGACATGCTGCGGACCGGCCATGTCGATTCGATCACGGTGTTCGCCAAGTGCCATCACGGTTGGGGGTATTACCCGTCGGAGACGACCCCGATCCATCCGCATCTGTCGTTCGACCTGCTCGGCGCTCAGATCGAGGCCGCGCACGAGATCGGCGTGAAGGCTCCGATCTACTTGTCCGTCGGTTTGGACGAACGCCTTGCCCGCCAGTATCCGCAGTGGCTCATGCGGGACGAGAACGACCAGACGAACTGGGCGAAGGGCTTCATGACCGCGGGCTTCCACCAGTTCTGCCTGAACACGCCGTATCTCGACATCATGATCGCCCAGATCGAAGAGGCGGTCTCCAAATACGACGGCGACGGCGTCTTCCTCGACATCGTCGGCGTGCGCCAATGTTATTGCCATACATGCGTCAACCAATTGCTCAGCGAAGGCAAGGACCCGCGCGACAAGGCCGTCGTGATCGAGCTCGGGGAGCGTATCTACGCGAATTATACGCGCCGGGTGGAAGCGGCCGTTCACGCGATCAAGCCCGGCATGCCGATCTTCCATAATGCCGGACACATTACGCAAGGGCGGCGCGACCTGGCGGCCATGAATACGCACTTGGAATTGGAATCGCTTCCAACCGGAGGCTGGGGCTACGACCACTTCCCGATGTCCGCCCGATACGTGCAGCAGCTGGGCTACGACTTCCTCGGGATGACCGGCAAGTTCCACACGTTCTGGGGCGAATTCGGCGGCTACAAGCATCCGAACGCTCTACGGTACGAAACGGCGCTCAGTCTCGCGAACGGCGCGCGCTGCTCGATCGGCGATCAGCTTCATCCCGAAGGCTTGATGGACCCGGCGACCTATCGCCTGATCGGCGCGGCATACGCCGAAGTCGAGCGCAAGGAAGCTTGGTGCTCCGGAGTGACGTCCGTCGCGGACGTCGGCTTGCTCTCCGTCGAAGCCGCCATCGGCGGCAGCAACGGCAGCGCGATGTTCACCGGCAAGTCGGACGCGGGAGCGGTTCGCATCCTGCTGGAGAGCCACATTTTGTTCGACGTGATCGACCTCGAGTCCGATTTTAACCGCTACAAAGTGCTTATTCTGCCGGACGCCATTACGATAGACGCGTCGCTCGAAGCCAAGCTGTCGGCCTTCCTCGCCGGCGGAGGCCGGATCTTGGCTACCGGACGCTCCGGATTGAATAGAGAAGAGACGGCGTTCGTTCTGGACCTCGGCGCCCGCGACGCGGGAGCGAATCCATACCGGCCGGACTATCTTCGTCCTTCGTTCCCTCTTCCGTCGCTCGGCGAAGCCTCCTTCGTCGTCTATTCGAACGGTCGCCGAATCGAGCTGGCGGAAGGCGGCGAAGAGCTTGGCCGCCGCGAAGACCCTTATTTTAACCGCGACGTGTATTCGTTCTGTTCCCATCAGCATACGCCGAGCATGCAGACCTCCGGAGGGCCCGGCATCACCCGCGGAAGCCATGGCATCTACTTCGCGTGGGACGTCTTCGACGACTATGCCACGAAGGGCTCGCTTCCCGTGAAGGAAGCCGTGGCCGAGGCGCTGCGCTTGCTGCTCCCGGATCCCACGCTCTCGACCGATCTGCCCGCCCAAGGCATCGTGACGCTGCAGGACCAAGCGGGAGAGAGCCGACTCGTCCAGCACAGCTTGTACGCCTCCCCAGTGCGCCGAGGAGACGGCGTCGAGGTCATCGAGGATCTCGTCGCTCTAGCCGACATCCGAGTGAAGCTCCGCCTGCCCGGCAAGCAAGTCACCCGCGTGTATCTGGCGCCGGAGGGAACGGATCTGCCCTATAGCGCGGATGGGGAGACGATCGACTACGCGATCGGACGGCTTCATAACCATCAGATGGTCGTGCTCGATTACCGTTTAATTTAACCGCAATGACGACAGCGAGGGGGATTACCCGATGAACAAGACGGCATCCAGCGCTCCGACGCAACCAAGACGGCTCTCGATCCACCAGCGGATCATGCTTTTCTTCGCGGCCGCCCTCTCGCTGATCATCATTGCCCTGGCCATCAGCAATTATCGGATCTCCTCTTCGATCTTCATCGACAAGACGATCGACAGCACGCAGCAGAACCTGGTGCTCGTCTCGGAGCAGCTCAACCTCATGTTCGATAACGCGGAGAACTACGCCAAGATCGCGATCCAGAACCAGACGATCCAGCAGACGCTGATCGCCGCCTCCGCGGGCACCGATTCCTACTCGGATTACCAGCGCTACATTACCGTCCAGAACGCGCTCAGCAGCCTGGCCGACGGCAAATCCTTCGTCAACGCCATTATCCTCTACGACATGAACCACCGGATTTACGACTCGGGCGGCATCGACGGCATTACCGACGTCAGTCTCCCTTACTTCGACCGATTCAAGGGCTCCGCCTACGGCATCGCCTGGGACGGAACGAAGCCCAGCAACTATTATCGGGACTACCGGCAGGCGAAGGTGGTCTCTCTTTTCCAACGTTTCAATTCCCAGATGTCGGGCGCCCAGCTCGGCATTTTGCAGTTATCCATCGACGAACCGTCGATCAGCCGGCAATACGCGAACGTGCGTCTCGGGGATACCGGCCAGCTGTTCATCGTCGGCCCGGACGGCGAGATCATCTCGCATCCGGATTCGAATTATCTGAACACGTCGATTCGCGACCAGCCCTATTATTCGATCATCTCGCAGCGTCAGGAAGGGAAGACGTTCCTCATGAACGGCAAGCGGTATCTCGCGGTCTCCCGTCCGTACGAACGCATGAATTGGACGATCGTCGGCATCGTTCCGATCGAGGAGATCACGAAGGACAAGAGCGTGCTGACGGCCCGATTCACGGCGCTCGGCTTCTGCTTCGTGCTGTTCGCGCTGGCGCTGACCCCCATGCTGTCCAAGTATGCCATGAGGCCGCTCAAGGTCATCCGGGAGACGGTCAAAAAGGTGCAGAGGGGAGATCTCGACGTCACGCTTAACCTGCATTCCCGCGACGAGATCGGACAGCTTGCGGTGGAGTTCAACCGGATGGTGAGCCGAACCAAGTCGCTGATGCTGCGTTCGGTCGAAGAGGAGAAGCGGCGCAAGGAGCTCGAGCTCGCCGCCATTCAAGCGCAGATCAACCCGCACTTCCTCTACAACACGCTCGAGAGCATCTGCGGACTGGCCGAGCTCGGGCGCAACGACGACATTATCGACCTGGTCAACCAGTTGGCCGGATTCTATCGCGGGGTGCTGAGCAAGGGAAGCCCGATCATCGCGATGGAGGAAGAGCTGCTGATGACGCAGCGTTATCTCGACATTCTGAAGGTCCGCTACGCCGATAAGCTCGAATACCGCTTCGATGTCGATCCCTCGATGCTCCAGTATCGCACGCTGAAGCTGCTGCTGCAGCCGATCGTCGAGAATTCGATCTATCACGGACTGAAGAACAAGCGAGGCAAAGGAAGGATCGAGCTGACCGGCCGTATCGAGCAGGAACGAATGATCATCGCGGTCGAAGACAACGGCATGGGCATGCCGCCCGAGACGATCCAATCGATCTTCTCGGCGCGGAACGGACCGGACGCCAAGAGCTTCGGCCTCAAGAGCACGGACGAACGGATCAAGCTGTATTTCGGCCAGGAGTACGGGGTCGAGATTCGCAGCGTTCCGGGCGAGGGCACGCGGGTGACGATTACGCTGCCGACGCGGCAGGCGGGGAGGTTGACCGAATGAGACCGGTTCTGTTGATCGACGACGAATATCTCGTGCGGGAGAGGCTGAAGCGAGGCGTCGACTGGGCGTCGTACGGCTTCCGCATCGCGGGGGAAGCGGAGAACGGCGAGGACGGGCTTGCCCTCTTGGAGGAGATGGAGATCGATCTGGCCGTTATCGACATTAACATGCCGATCATCGACGGCCTGGAGTTCGCGCGTATTGCGGGAGAGCGGTATCCGGGGATGAAAATGGTGTTCCTGACGGGGTACGGCACGTTCGATTACGCCCAAGCGGCGCTGCGGGCGGGCGCGCGTGATTACCTGCTCAAGCCGATCGACATGAACGGCTTCAAGCCGCTGCTGGCCAAGCTCGCCGCCGAATTGCAGGCGGAAGCCGACAGCCGGGCCATTCAACGCCAAGCGATGTGGCAGCTTCAAGAGAGCTATGCCATCATGCGGGAACGCTGGATCCGGCAATGGCTCGAAGGCTCCGTTCTCTGGGACGCCGAATCGTTCGCGAAGTTCTGCCCCCGGCTGCCGGCCCTTGGCCGCTATGCCGTGCTAGCCGTTTCCGCCGATGCCGGGTCGGAGGGCGAGGACTCGCTGGAGCGGGAGGAAGATCAAGGGCGAGTGGGCGATCAACGGCGGGCAGACGATCAAGGGCGGGCTTCCGAACCGCAGCTGTCCGCCCGCTGCCGGGAAGTCGACGAGCTGCTGAGCGCGTTGGCGGCTGCCTGGCCGTCTTCGGAAGAAGTTGAGGAAGCCGCGGGAGGCAAGCGAATCGTCGTCGCGGCCTTGGAGAGCGGCGGAGGGGACGAGGACGCGTTGGCGCGCCTCTGCGAAGAGCGTCTCGCCGTCTCGCGCGAAGCCGGTCGCGGTTCCGTGACCATCGGCATGAGCGAGCCGTTCGAGGACCCGGATCGCGCTTCCGCCGCGGCCCGCGAGGCGGCCGAAGCCTTATCCTACCGGACGCTGCGCGGCGAAGGCCGGCTTCTGCGTCACGGCGGGCTGAGCGCGCGGCCGCAAACCGCCGATTGGATGGCCGTCCGCGAACGGCTTCTGATCCTGCTTCGCCTCGGCAACGGGAAGACCGTCGCGAACGCGATCGACGAATGGCTCGCGGATTGCCGGCGAACCGACGCCTCGATGGAGCAGCTCTTCATCCTGATCGGCGAGATCGCCGCCGCGCTGCGCCTGCATGCGGCGGAGAACCGCTGCGACGCGGACGGGATCCTGCCCGCGTCGTTGCAGCCTGCCGCTCTGGTCGACCGCTTGGCGCGGTTTGAGACGATCCGAGAGTGGCTCCAGAGCCGGGCCGAGAGCGTTCTCGAACGGGTAGCCAGCGTTCGGCGGAGGCCGACGTCCCTGCTAGTCGAGAAGGCCAAGAACCACATCGACCGGGAGTTCGCCGATCCCGAGCTCGACCTGAACGGCATCGCGGGAACGATCGCGGTCAACCCAAGCTACCTAAGCCGCGTCTTCAAGCAAGAGACGGGCTATTCCGTGGTTGAATACGTGACTTTATGCCGCATGACCCGCGCCAAGGAGATGCTTGATAGCGGCGTGCGCAATCTGACGTATGTATCCGAAGCGGTCGGCTATGCGGACGCGCTCTACTTCAGCAAGCTCTTCAAGAAGCAATTCGGCGTTCCGCCGTCTCACTTCGCCATCCGCACTCCCTGATCCGGGCGGCAGGTAAAAATAATCGAGATGCGGTCAAATTCCTCCATTCAGCCCGAAGGCCTCCTTTTCTTATAATGTCCCTAACGGACGGGAGATGCCCGCCGCGCCTATCAAGCTTCCTGGGGAGGTAATGATCAAGATGACACACACGAAGAAGGCCGTCTCGCTGGCGGCTTCCGCACTGCTCTTATCCGGCGCCCTGACCGCTTGCGGCAATGATGGCAATAACGGCAAAGACGCAAGCCATTCTGCAAGCGCTGCCAATGCTTCCGCTTCGGCTTCCGCCGATACCGGCTCGAAGGCCGAGAAGGTGACGTTGACGATCTTGACCCGCTCTTCCGGCACGAGCCCGAGCGCCGTCGCTTTCGGAGACCTGATCAAGAAGTTCCAAGAGGAGAACCCGAACGTAACGATCAAGGACGAATCGATGAGCGACGAGAACGCCTTCAACCAGAAGCTCAAGACGAGCATGGCCACCGGCCAGCTGCCTGACTTGTGGACCAACTACGGCGGCGAGGCGTTCCGCGATTACGCGAAGAACAGCGCGCTGAACCTTCAGCCCTACTTGGACGAAGACACCAAGTGGGCCGGCGACTTTCTTCCGCTTCTCGACACCTGGCAATATAAAGACCTGCCCGGCACCTACGGCGTGCCTTCCGAGTTCTACAGCATCGCGATCTTCTACAACAAGGAGCTCTTCGGGAAGATCGGCATGGAGCCCCCGAAGACGATCGACGACATGCAAGCCGTGGCGGCCAAGTTCAAGGAGATCGGCGTCACCCCGATGGCCATCGCGGACAAGGAGAACTTCCGCGGCGGCCACCTGCTGACCAACCTGTCCCTGAAGAAATTCGGCCAAGCGAAGACCGACGCGCTCGTCGACGGCTCCGCCAAGTGGAACGACGCCGATATGGTGTCCCTGCTCCAGCTCATGAAGGATTGGCAGGACGCCGGCATCCTGGGCGACAACATCGTCACGACCGACAACAACACGATCACTTCCAACTTCCTGAGCGGCAAGAGCGCCATGCTGTACGAAGGCTCGTGGGGAATCAGCACGCTCGCGGCATCCGAGATCGCGGACAAGGTCGGGGTTATCCCGTTCCCGAGCTTCTCGGATTCGCCGGACAACGCGGGCACCTGGTTCGGCGGCGCCGGCGGCTACTCCCTCTCCAAGGAACTGAAGGGCGCCAAGCTTGACGCGGCGGTTAAGCTGCTGAAGTACCTGACTTCGGCCGAGGCCTTCCAATACTATCTGGAGCAGACCAAGGGCGGCGTCTATCCGGTCAACATGGAGGTCGACTCCAGCAAGGTCGACCCGGTCACCCAAGCCTACATGGAAGCGCTGAAGACGTCCACGGGCTTCAAGCTCGAGCTGTACGCCTACGACCCGATCGCGCAGCTGCAGGACAAGGTGCGCAACGAGATCCAAGGCTTGTTCGCGGGCAACACTCCTAAGAAGACCGCCGACAACATCCAGAGCTTCCTCGATTCCAACCGCAAGTAATCGTTCCATCCGGTTGGAGATCGAGCAACCGCAGTGCCGCAGCCGTCCCGCAGGGTGCCTCGCTTTCGCCGAGCCGATGCGAGGGCGGCTGTTCGCGCTTCACAATCCCTAGGCACGCTAGGAGGCGACCCATCCATGTACGGCCGTAAAATTTACGGAACGATCGCGATCTTCCTGCTCCCGGTCTTCCTTCTGTACACGATCGCGTTCATCATCCCCGTCGTTCAGACCGCTTACCAATCCTTCTTCAGCTGGAACGGCATCCACAACGTCCCGATGAGCTATGTGGGACTCGACAATTACGCCGAGATGTTCCGAAGCGAAGAATTCTATCATGCTCTCCGCAACGTCGGCGTCTTCATCGTCGCCTCGTTCGTGCTCATCCTGCCCGTCGCTTTCGCCATGGCGCTGCTCATCACGAGCAAGACGCGGGGCAAGCGCTTCTTCAAAGTCGCGTACTTCCTTCCGTCGATCCTGCCGCTGACGTCCGTCGGCCTCATGTGGCAGTTCCTGCTCAAGGGCGACGGGGGTCTCGTCAACACGCTGCTCGGCATGGTCGGGCTGTCGTCGTGGCAGCACGAATGGCTCGGCGAGCCGTCGATCGCGATTTACGTCGTCGTCGTCGTGAACGCCTGGATCTACTTCGGCCTCAACATGATCATCTTCGCCAGCGGCATCGTCGCCATCCCGGACGACCTCTACGAAGCGGCGGCCATGGAAGGCGCCGTCGGCTGGAAGCGGGTGTACTACATCACGGTCCCTCTCATGAAGGAGACGTTCAAGGTGTTCTCGGTGCTTGCGGTCACGCAGTCGCTCCGAGTCTTCTCGCAGATCTACGTCATGACGGGGGGAGGCCCGAACGGCGCGACCGACGTGCCGACGACGATGCTGTACAATCAATCGTTCAAATACAACAATTTCGGCATGGGCAACAGCATCGGCACTTTCATTATCGTTGCCGGCTTCGCGGCCACGGTCATTCTGAACAAACTGATGAACGGGAAGGCGAGCCGAGCCTGACGTCCATGGGAGGCGACAATCTATGACTATCAAAAACCGAATGTTCCTGCCGGCAACCTACCTGCTCGCCATCATGGGCTCGGTCATGTTCCTTTACCCGCTCTTGTTCACCGTTCAAGCTTCTCTCAAGGACAACGTCGAGATTTATAACGATAAGCCGTTCGCGCTTCCGACGCAGTGGCTGTGGTCCAACTACCATGAGGCGTTCAGCGAAGGCAAGATCGGGTGGGCCGTGCTGAATTCGGCGTTCTACGCGACCGCGGGCACGGCTCTCGCGCTGCTGCTCGGCATCATGGCGGCCTTCGTCCTGTCGCGGCTCCGCTTCCGCTTCCGGGAAGGCTTCTATCTCTACTTCACGACCGGCCTCATGATTCCGGTATTCTCGCTCATTATCCCGATCTCCCGGATGATCGGCACCGTTCACGGCTTCAACAACTTCTTCGTCATGATCGTGCTGTACGGGGTGTTCCAGCTGCCGTTCACGATCTTCCTGGTCACCGGCTTCATGAAGGGGATTAGCAGGGAGCTGGACGAATCGGCGATGATCGACGGCTGTTCGCCCGCAAGACTGCTGTTCCGCATTCTGCTGCCGCTGACGATGCCCGCCGTCTCGACCGCCGGCATCCTGGCCTTCTTCGACATCTACAACGACCTGATCTGGAACGTCCTGCTGGTCACCAAGGACAGCATGTTCAATATTTCCGTCGCTCTCATGTCGTTCATAGGGGAACACGGTTCCGCCCGGATGGGGCCGATGTTCGCCGGCATCATCATCACGATCGTCCCGACGATCGTCGTGTACCTGCTGTTCCAAGAGAAGGTCGAGTCCGGCCTTAGCGCGGGGGCGGTCAAGGAATAGCAGCATAGATACCGTATCGAGAAAAACCTTGCCGATCTCATTCGTCGGCAAGGTTTTTTGGCGGTTCCGGCAATTCCTTTACTTAAAGAACCGAGGAAGATAAGGCCGGTTCTTCTCCAGCATCTCGTCCAGCAGCAGTCTGGCGACGCTGACGGACGGCACGAGCGGATGCGCCGCCATGGCTTGCAGCGCGATGCCACGGTCGCCGGTGATCGCGGCTTCGATCGTCAGTCGCTCGTACGTCTTGACGGCGGCGATGAGGCCCTTCGCGTTCTCCGGCACCTTCGTGACCGGAAGCGGAAGCGGGCCTTGGCCGGTCACGACGCAGTTGACCTCGATCGCGGCGTCCTCGGGCAGGAAGTCGAGCACCCGTCCGTTCCGGACGTTCAGCGTCTGGATGTCGCGGCGGTCGTTGTGCAGCGACACCATCAGGTTGACCGCCGCCTCGGAATAGTACGCGCCGCCTCGCTGCTCCAGCTGCTTCGGCTTCTCTTCGAGATTCGGATCCTTGTACAGCTCGAACAGCTCGTCTTCGACGCGCTTCACGACCTCCGCTCGGGTGCCGTTGTTCTGCAGGGACGTCAGCTGCTCGTCGAGCATGACGTCCGGCATGTAGAAGTACTTCAGGTAGTAGGACGGATAGCCGCCCAGCGTGCGCAGGAACTCCGGATCCCATTCGGTCGGAGGGACGTTCTTGCCCGAATACTCCTCGCTCTTGTCGAGCAGCTCCGGCAGCTTGTCGGCGCCGTCGATCTCGATTCGCGTGACCCAGTGCAGATGGTTCAAGCCGACGAACTCGGTGTAAATCCGCTTGGCTTCGACCTCATACTTGCCCATGAGCCACTTGTGCAGCCCGATCGGGGCGTTGCAGAGGCCGATGCTCTTGACGCTGGAGTAGCGAGAGATCGCTTCGGTGACCATGCCCGCCGGGTTGGTGAAGTTGAGCAGCCAAGCATTCGGAGCCAGCTCCTCGATGTCCTTGCAGATGTCGAGCAGCACGGGAATCGTGCGGAGGGCCTTCATCATGCCCCCGGGTCCGGTCGTCTCTTGGCCGATGACGCCGTGCAGGTTCGGGATGTGCTCATCCCACTTGCGGGCTTCGAGCAGGCCGACGCGCAGCTGCGTCGAGACGAAGTCCGCGTCCTTGATCGCCGCGCGGCGATCAAGGGTCAATTGGACCTTGATCGGCAGGCCCGACTTCGCGACCATGCGTTTCGCGAGCTCTCCGACGATATCGAGCTTATGCTTGCCCTGCTCGATGTCGACGAGCCACAGTTCGCCGATGGGAAGCTCGTCGTAGCGCTTGATGAAGCCTTCTACGATCTCCGGCGTATAGGACGAGCCGCCGCCGATTACCGCGATCTTTAACTTCTTGCCTGATGCCGCGTCTTGTTTCGTGTCTTGTGCCATGGGTGTCCATCTCCTTGTAAGCCATCTCTATCGTCTTGCCTATGCAAGCACGTAATCCGATACGCCGCGCAGCCCGTCGTAGACCGCCTGCGGCAGCTCGACCCCGGAAGCCTCGACCGCCAGCCAGACGGCGCCGACGACCGGCTCGACTTCGAGCTTGGCGAGCCGCGCATTCGGCGCGACGGCCTTCACCGCCTGCTCGATCGGGGAGAGCACGTAATCGCCTTTGCCGCGCACGAGAATGCTGCCCGCGAGCACGACGTCGAACTCCTCCTTCTCCATGCCGAGCCGCTTGATGATCGCTCTGGCGGAGATGCCGAGCTCCGCTCCCTGGCGCTTCAGAATCTCGATCGCGACGCCGTCGCCTTGCTCGGCGGCTTCGAAGAGCAGCGGCACGAGGCGGACCGGCGGAATCTTGTCGCGATCCAGATAGTCGTGGAACATCGTCTCGACATCGCCATAGCCCAGTTCCTTCAGGACAAGCTCCGTCAGCGCCGTCGGTCGCTCCCGGCCGTCCCATGCCCGGATGACCGAACGGAACGCCTCGACGTTCAGCGCTCCTCCTCCGCCGAAGTCTCCGTATTGGTAAGAGAACCCGCCGACCTGCAGGAATGCCCCTGCGGGGTTGACGCCCGCGCCATTGGTGCCGGTTCCGCAGATCAGAACGACTCCGTACGGGCGGTCCGTACCCGCTCGCATCGCGATCATCGTGTCGCAGTTGATCGCATGGCGGGGGAGGCCCAGCTCCGCGATCATCGGCCGCAGGATGCGGTAATCGGTCTCCCGATCCGCTCCGGCCAGGCCGAAGTACGCGAATTCGATCTGCTCCTTCGTCAGGCCCGATTGCCCGAGAGCCATCTCGACGGACTCGCGGATGTTGCGCTTGGCGACGTCGTAGCCCGTTTGGTGGTTGCCGTTGCCGCTATGGCCTTTGCCGACGACCTTGCCTGTCTCGTCGACGATCAGCGCGTACGTCTTGCTGCCTCCGCCGTCGACGCCCATGTAATAGTTCAAAGGCTTCACTCCTGCTAGTTAACCCTCATGTATTTTCCTTGCGGTCGATTCCCGAACGATCAGCTCCGGCTCGATCTGGACCGTCGCGCTGCGCTTCGCCGGCTCGGCCATGACGCCGAGCAGCAGCTCGACCGCTTCCGCGGCGATCTTGTCGGCCGGCTGGCGAACCGTGGTTAGCGTCGGACGGAATTCCGAAGCGAGGTACTGGTCGTCGAAGCCGACGACCGACAGCTCGTTCGGCACGCGGACGCCCGCGTTCTTGCAGGCGTCCAGGATGCCGAGCGCGATATAATCGTCCGCGGCGAACACCGCGGACGGCATCCGGCCGGAAGCGATCCAATCCATCGCGATCCGGTAACCGGTCGAGATCTCGAAGCTTCCCCGTTCGACCGAGAACGGCGTCAGGCCCGCCTCCTCCATGGCGAACAGGAAGCCGCGCTCGCGCTCCTTCGTGCTGAGGAAGCCCTCGGAGCCGCCGATGTGGGAGATTTCCTTATGGCCGAGGTCGATCAGATGCTTCGTCGCCTCATAGCCGCCCTTGAAGTTGTCCACGACGACGGACGACACCGACGGGTTCTTCTGGGAGTTATCGATCAAGACGAACGGGATCTTCTTCTGCTTCAATTCCATGACGTACTCGCTCTCGTCGATCGGGGACAGCAGGAGAATGCCGTCCACGCGGTCTTCCTGGAACAGCGAGCGATGGAAGGCGTCGCTGTAACGGTTCGAGATCGAGAGCGCGAGGAAGTAGCCGTGCTCGGCCAGCCTGTCGTTCGCTTCCTTGACGACCGCGTCGAGGAACGAGTCGTGCAGCGTCGTCAGCGTCAGGCCGATGATGCCGGTCTTGCCTCGGGCAAGGCTGCGGGCGGAGGCGTTCGGATGATAATTGAGCTCGCGCATCGCCTGCAGCACTTTCTCCCGGTTCGAAGGACGAACGGAGCTGGAATTGTTCAATACCCTGGATACGGTGACGACGGACAAGCCCGACTTCTTGGCGACGTCGAAGATGCTTACTTTCATGCTAAGACACTCCCGATGATCAGTTCTTCTTATCTTTAAAGTAACACAGTTGAGAGGAAAGATCATGAGAAAGTTTAAGCGGTTTAACTCCATCGGGCTGCCGATCTCTTATTCTTTATTCACGCGCTCCAACAGCTTCGTAAGCTTCTCCTGGATTCCCGGGAGCACTTCCTCGACCTTCTTGTCTCCGTTCTCGACGCTGGCGAGCTCGTTGATGAACAGCTCGTTGATCTGAGAATAGTTGGAGATCAAGTGGTTGTAAGACTCGAAGCCGTACTTATAAGCGCCTTCGAACACCTGCTTCAGCTGCTCCGGAGCGATGCCTTCGAAGTTGCTGTAATACTTCTCCGCGGCCGCTTGGTTGACCGGCGGGTTGCCGCCGCTCAGCTCGATCGACTTCTCCTGGATCTCCGTCGCGATCAGGAACTTGATCCACTCGAGCGCTTCCTTCGGATGCTTGGAATCCTTCAGCACGAACAGCGGATCGACGTAGAGCACGCTTCTCACGTTAGGGTTCGGGCCCTGCGGCACCGCCGCCACGCCGACGTTGAAGCTGAAGTCGCTGGCGGCGGCGAGGCTCCAGGAACCGACGACGGACATGCCGATCTTGCCGGACAGGAACGGATCGCCGAATTGCCCGGAGACCGACTTGGAGAACGCCGGGGTCGGGGACACCTTCTCATCCCAGATAAGGCCGTAGATCTTCTTGTAGGCATCGATGACCGCCGGCTCGTTCAAGTTGACCTTGGACGGCTTGCCGCCGTTCGTCCACGTATCGTCCGAGTAGACGTTGGCGCCGAAGTACTGCGGGCGCTGGTCGCGCTCGCCGAAGCCGAAGTCGACCCCGTATTGCGCTTCCGCCAGGTTCTTCGAATCGACGGTCATTTTCCTCGCGTACTCGACCATCTTGTCGAACGTCCAGCTCTTGTCCTCGTAGTCGGTCGGCGGATACGGAAGGCCTGCCTTGTCGAACATATCCTTGTTATAGAGCATGACGGTGACGTAGCTGTTCAGCGGAATGCCGTACGTCTTGCCGTCGACCTTATAGATGTTCATAACGTCTTCCGGGATGTTGTAATCCGAAGCCTTGAAGTCCCCGAGGTAAGGCGTCAGGTCCATCAGCATCCCTTTGTTATAATATTCCATGAACCCGCCATAGCCCCAATGGGACGTAACGTCCGGCGCGTTCTTCGCCGCGATCGACGACTGGAGCTTGGAGTCGAACTGCTCATACGGCGCCTTCGTGATCTTGACCTTGATGTTCGGGTGGGCCTTCTCGAACTCCGGCACGAGCTTCTCCACGAAGGTGCGGTCCGGCGAATCGATCGTGTAATGCGTGATCGTTACCGTCTCCCCCGCGCCTTCCTTGTTATCCTTGGAACACCCCGTCGCGACAAGCGCGATCGCCGCCGTCGATGCCAACGCCAATTTTCCCAGCTTCTTGCTCATGTTTCTCCCCCTTATGGTAGTGGTGATAACGACAAGCTTATAAGAAGACTTACTTGATGCCGGTCAGCACGATGCCTTGGACGAACCGCCGCTGGGCGACCGCGAAGAGCGCGACGATCGGCAGTACGGACAGAAGGGAAGCCGCCATCATCAGGTTCCAAGGCGCAATTCGGAACTTGGAGCTAAGCATGGCCGCCATCCCGATCGGCAGCGTGAAGTTCTCCTGCGAATCGAGATACAGCACCGGAGCGAGCAGGTCGTTCCAGCTCCAGATGAAGCTGAAGATGGCGACCGTCGCGAGCACGGGGCCCGACAGCGGAAGAGTCAGGTTCCAGAACAAGCGCAGCTCGCGGCAGCCGTCGATGCGGCCGGCGTCGTACACCTCGTTCGGAAGGCTGGAGAAGAACTGCTTCAACAGGAAGACCATATACGCCGAAGCGAAGAAGTTCGGTAGAATCAGCGGCAGCAGCGAGTCGTGGAGACCCAGCTTGGTGAAAAGCAGGAATTGCGGGATCATAATCGCCGGGTAAGGAAGCATGAGCGTGCTGAGCAGCAGCATGAACAAGAAAGGCGACAGGCGCGCCCGGTAGCGGGCGAAGCCGAAAGCGACGAACGAGGAAGACAGCACCGTGCCGACGACGGTCAATCCCGCGACGATGAGGCTGTTCCAGTACTGCTGTCCGAACTTCAGCTCGGAGTTCGCGAACAGCTCCTTGAAGTTGCCCCATTCGAAGCGGTTCGGAATGAAGGAGGGCGGGTAGGCGAGCATCTCCTTCGTCGACTTCAGCGACGTCGAGAGCATGAACCACAGGGGCATGATCATCGCCGCCGTCACCGCCAGCAGAATCAGAAAGCCGATGATCTGGGCCATGTCCGCTTTCCTCCTGCGGCGCTTGGGCGGCTCGCCCGTCGCCAGGGATAGATCGCTCATCTGCTGCTCCCTCCTTCGTAGTGCACGTAGCGGTTCGACATTTTCATAATGAGGAACGTAATGGCCAGGACGCCGATCAGCAGAATCCAGGACATCGCGGACGCGTAGCCGTACCGGAAGTTCTTGAACGCGTTAATGTAGATGTTGTACACGTAGAACCAAGTAGAGTAGTTCGGCCCGCCCTGCGTGATCGTGTAGGCCTGGGTGAACACCTGGAAGGAATCGATCATCCCGATGATGAGCTGGAAAAGAAAGACCGGAGAGATGAGCGGCAGCGTGATCCTGAAGAACGTCCGCACCCGTCCCGAACCGTCCAGCTTCGCGGCCTCGAGCAGCGATTCCGGCACTCCCTGCAGCCCCGCGAGGAAGATCAGCATGCCGCCGCCTACTCCCCAGAACGACATGATGATCAGCGCCCACATCGCGTACTTCTCGTCGAGGAACCAGTTGATCGTGTCGACTCCGAACCAGCTAAGCACGTAGTTGAACAGGCCGGCTTGCGGATTGAACACCCAGAACCAGAGCAGCGCCATCGACACCCCGGAGATCATGCTGGGAAAATACATCGCCGTCCGGATAAAGCCGCGGAGAGGAACCTTCATGTTGATGAGGATGGCGAAGAACAAAGAGAGAGCGAGCGTCAGCGGAACGCTGATAAACGTGTACTTAAGCGTGACCTTGATGGAGGTCCAGAACAATTCGTCCTGGAACAGCTCGCGGTAATTGCCAAGTCCGATAAATTCCGGCGCATGGATGATGTCGTATTCCGTGAAGCTGTAATACAAGGAAGCGAGTACCGGAAACAATGCGAACACGATAAACCCGATCAGCCAAGGCGAGATAAAGAAGTAGAACCATCGCCCTTCGCGGCGCCCTTCCCTCGTTGCCCTCAATCGCAATCCCCCTCTGTCCTCTAAAGTTAAAACGCTTTAACTTTCGGTGTAAAAAATAAATCGCAATCTTTTGAGTTCAAAAGTTAAAGCGATTAAACTTTGTGTCTATTATAAGCAGATGACGGAGACGTTGACAAGGGAGAAATTTTTATAGCCGCCGGTACTCGGATAAGTTGGAGGAACTGCACAAAAAGTCGGGGGACGACCCAAGGAGGAACTGTCTATTCGTCATGAAAAAGCCCTCGGTTATCCCAATTCGGATAGCCGAGGGCCGTTCGCCTTTCGTGCTTCGGATTGTTGCTTAAAGGCTCTTCGCCGACGTTCCGGCCATCAGCTCGGTCAGCGCATCTTGGATGGTAGAAGCCGGAATGGCGAAGCCGATGCCCTGCGCCTCCGCGTTGACGGCCGTGTTGACCCCGATGACTTCTCCCCGCGTGTTCAGCAGAGGCCCGCCGGAGTTGCCGGGGTTGATCGAAGCGTCCGTCTGCAGCAGATGCTCGTATTTATGCTCCGTTCCGTCCTCTCCCGTAATCGTGATCGGCCGCTCCTTGGCGCTGAGCACGCCGACGGTCATGGTGTGATCCAAGCCGTAGGGATTGCCGATGGCGACGACCCAGTCACCGATATTCGCTTGGTCGGAATCGCCGATCTTCAGCGCCGGGAACTTCTTGCCGTCCGGGCTTGTCACTTTCAGGACCGCCAGGTCGAGATCCGCGTCGGAGTTCACCACCGTCGCGTCGAGCGGCTCGTCATAGCCGGGAACCTTGACCTTCAGCTCCGTCGCGTCCGCAATCACGTGCTCGTTCGTCAGGATATAGCCATCCTCGTTGAAGAAGAAGCCGGTCCCCGTCCCCATCAATACGGGGTCTTGGTTCTGCTGTTGCTGGGATTGCTGCCTCGGATCATCCATCCGCTCACCGAAGCCTCCGAAGCCTCCAAAGAGCTGCGAGCTCGTCGACTGGCTCTCGATCCCGTAATTCTCGATCTCGACGACCGCGGGATTCGCCTCGTCGAACACCGAAGAGATCTTCTCGTCGACGTTGGCGGCGACCGAGGCCGTCGTCAATCCGGCAACGTCGGAATAGGAATGGCCTCCCGAGGCCGACGATTCGACGGAGGCGGCCGTGCCTCCGCTGAATAGGTTGAGCTTGTCGGACATGAAGCTGAGTCCGCCTACGACCAGCGCCCCGACTAGGAAGGATGCGACCATCGACTTCGCCGAAGGTCCTTTCGGGCGATCCGGCCGATTGCCGCGCTTCCCGTTTCCTCCGTTCCCGCCATCGCCGCTTCCGGCAGAGCTAGGCGGCTCCATGGCGTTCAGCTGTTCCTCGTAGGAAGATTGCATTCTAGCGATATTGTTGGAAGAATCATAGCGATAGACGGTGACCGGCTCCTTGGAGCTCTCTATATCGACTTTTTCCATGTTGTTCTCGTTCATTCGGATCCTCCTCCTTGCTTGCGATGGCTTTATTATGGAGTCCGATCCTAAAGCGGAGATTAAACCAATCTGAAAGGTTCATAAGTTTGATAGGCAATCGGATTGTGAAAATGGGAGAGGCCTTGCCTCCTAGATTCGAGCGGCCCCACTGCTTTCCATTCCAACAGGAGCTAACGGAACGGAGAGACGTTATTTCAGCTCAAAAACAGGTTGTTAAACTCTAACGGAACCAGGAGACGTTATTTTCGAGAAAACGGGGAAAAATCGGCCGTTTGGGGCGAAATAAGGGCGCTGAGTTCCGTTAAATTTCGAATTGCGAGTTTATCGGGCAAATAAGAGCTGTGGGTTCCGTTAGAGCAGCGAAGAGGCGCAGAGTCGAAAAGGCGCGGAGGGGATGAGTCGAAAAGTCGAGGAGTCAAAGAGGTGAGGAGGTGAAGTCTTTCTTATCATTTTCACATTGATCTCCGGATTCATCACCGTCGCGATCGAATAAGCGAAACAAAACGCCAAACGCCGCGAATCGGAGCCGTCGCCGGCTCGAGATCGCGGCGTTCGTTAGGCTTCGCCTCTAATGGAACTGGACGTCGATTCGTTTCCTGGAGTCGCCTTTCTGCTTCGGCATGCGAACCTCCAGCACTCCGTTCCTGTAGCTCGCTTGAATCCCCTCGGAAGTGACGTTGGAGGGCAGCGAGATCGAACGGTGGAACCGGCCGTAGAAGCGTTCCTGCCGATGCATGCGGTCTTCCTTCACTTCCTGTTTGCGGTTGACCATGCCGCTAATCGTTAAGAGATTGTTCTCGACCTCGATATCGACGTCTTCCTTCTTCTCCAGGCCTGGAATGTCGCAGGTCGCGACGACCTCGGCGTCGGTCTCGTGAACGTCGATCGTCATATGCCCGAGTCCGAGAAGGGTGCCGTGCTTGGTCAGGGATTGCTCGTCGGAGAAGAACCGGTCCCATTCCCGGCGGAAGGAATCCAGACGGCGGAACGGTTCGTAAGGCACGAGGGCCATATACAGTCCTCCTTGTTAGGTGTATTCGGTTGTAGTTTCCCGCGCCAAGGGCCGGATATTCAGGCGGCGATTGCCAAGCCGCGCTATTAAGGGTATTTTAGTATCAAATAGAGACGCTGGAATCCAGCGGCGGAATGGCGGTCGGTACGAACATGTCGGCTAATATACGAGATATAGCCAAGGCTGCGGGGGTATCGGTCTCCACCGTATCCAAGGCGCTTAACGGATATTCTTCGGTCAGCGACGCGACGAGAGCGAAGGTGCTGCGGATCGCGAACGAGCTGCGGTATGAGCCGAACGCGGCGGCGCGGGCGCTTGTCGGCCAGCGGTCGATGACGCTGGGCGTCTCTCTGACGACGGGCCTGACGCACCCCTTCTTCGGAAGCCTGCTCGGCGGGATCGACCGGGCTCTGCAGGAGAAGGGCTATGACCTTATCTATCTGTCCCAAGCCCACATCAACCCGGAGTACAGCCTGGTTCGCCATTGTCGGACCCGCAACGTGGAAGGCGTGCTCGTGTTCGGGTTCCAGGATACGGACAGGGACTTCGTCGAGCTGATCGATTCCGATCTTCCCGCGGTGTTCATCGACCTTGACATTCAAGCAAGCCGAATCGGCATGGTAACCTCCGATAACGCGCAAGCGACCCGCGAGGCCGTCCGGCATCTGCATGCCTTGGGCCATCGGCGGATCGCTTATATCGCGGGACTTGCGGATTCGTATGTCGAGAAGCTGCGGAAGCAGGGCTTCCGTCAGGGCCTCTTGGAGAACGGCCTGAGCGAACGTTCCGAATACCGGGCGGGGGAAGACTTCACTCGCGAGAGCGGCTACGAAGCGATGCATCGGCTCCTCTCTCTGGAGGAGCGTCCGACCGCGGTCGTCTGCTGCTCCGATATGAGCGCCTTCGGCGCCATGGAGGCCGCCGAGGAGAGAGGCCTCTCCATCCCGGAGGACGTGTCCGTCGTCGGCTTCGACGACATCGAAGCGGCGAGAAGCGTGCGGCCCGCGCTGACGACCATTCGGCAGGATATGCCGCGGATGGGCTACGAGGCGGTCATGCTTCTCGACCGGCTTATTGCCGAGGAGACGGATTCGATTTCCGAGCTGCCGAAGCGGGTCGTGCTGCCTACGGAATGGATCTCGAGAGACTCCTGCGGCCCGGCGCCCGGCCGAATCGAGTAATTCGGATTCGGCTTAGGCTTATTCTTAATTCTCTTCGCGAAGCGAATCGATCAGGTTGGTCTTGGCAACGCGGCGCAGCGGACCCTGCACGGCGAACAGGCCGACGGCGAAGGCTGCCCCGCATGCGATCAGCGAGCCGGACCACGGGAAGCGGAACGGCATTCCTTGCACGTTCGTGAGCTCGATGAACAGGAAGTAGCTGAAGCCGATACCGAGAATGAGCCCCCAGATGCTTCCGAGCAATCCGAACCAGACTCCCTCCAGCGTCGCCATCCTTTTCAACTGTCCCATCGTCATTCCGACGGCTTGAAGCAAGCCGAATTCGCGCCTGCGCAGAAGCAGGTTCGTCTGAATCGTGTTAATGATATTCAAGCTTCCGATCACCCCGATGACGGTCAAGAAGCCGTAGATAAAGATCATCATCTGAAGGTTGAACTGGCGCTGTTCCTTCTGCTCCGCAGCCGTATCGACCAGATAGGACCCCGGAGTGCTGTTCACCAGCTGCTCCAGCGCTTCGCGGACGGGACCGCTGTCCGCTCCGTCCTTCATCGCGACGTCGATGCCGTTCCGTGTCGAACTTATCGGATTGTTCTTGTCGGTCAAGCCGGCCAATTCGTCGAATACGGTATCGGGCGCCATCACCCGATAGCTCGTTTCCTGGTACATGGAGCCGAAGGGAGACTGGGACAGAATGCCGCCGATCGTGACTTCCCGCGTCTCGGCCGAAGCAACGTTCCCGTCCGGATTGCCGCTCATGTCGACAAGCAGCTTATCTCCGACTTTGTAGTCGGTCATATCCAGCAGCGTTCTTTTGCCCGTATTGGGATCTTGAGGCTTGACCGCCTGAACGAGCAGAACCCCGTTCATCGCCTTCAGCTTCTCCGGATCCGCCGTGCCGTCAACGAGATAATTGGCTGCTTCTCTCAGGCGGGCATCGTCGTACTTCGACAGGGAAGAGTAGATCATGTCGTAAGTGACCCCGTCCCGGGTCGTCTCCAGGTATTGAATCCCGGAGATTCGCAGGAATTCCGAGCTGACTTTCTTCGGGGGAACCCAGGCATAGAAGCCTGGGGTATCATATCTGCCGTAAACTCCCCGCACCCCGGCGATGTTCTCGATCTTCTTGATCTGATCTTCCGTCAGGAAGTCGGCAGGCTTCGCGTTATCCATATCCGGCTGAGACATTCTCGTGACCGAGAAAGCGATCCGATCCTCGTCGTTCGAGCTGGATGTCATGGTGAACATCTCTTGCGTGAAATAATGGAACACGATAAACAGAGTGACGCTAATGATGACCGAGAAGCTCGTGATCCGGAACTTGCTTCGGTTCCGGCGGATGTTCTTGGCGGCCATGTTGCCGCCTACGCCGAAGGCTTGCAGCGGAGACGGAAGCCGGAAGCGGCGGTACGTCTCCCGCACGATGCTCCCCGCGCCGCGAACCGCGTCGACCGGCGATACGGATGCCGCCTTGCGGGCGGGCAGCCAAGCAGCGAGATAGACGGAGACCAGGCCGACGGCCGCGCTGCCTGCCAGAATCCACGCATGCCAGGTTAGATGGAACTCCTCCATCGCCAGAATCTGGAACCCGGCCTCGACCATCAGCTTGATGACCAGCCAGAGCACGCCCCAGCCGCACAGAAGGCCAAGAGGGATGCCGATTGCCGCCAGCGTCGTCGCTTCCCGGAACACGAGGCCGCGAATCTGCGAAGGCGTCGCGCCGAGCGTCCGGAGCAGCCCGAACTGGCGGATTCTCTCCAGAACGGAGATATGGAAGATGTTATAGATAACCGCGGCTGTCGACAGTACGACCAGCCCGATCAGAGTGCCGAAGATGATCAGCATCACTTTGTTGATGTTATCGTCCGGCGACTCTCCCATATAAGACAGCACGATGCCGTTTGAATTAAAGCCTTCCGGATTCAGCTTCTGGAACGAATCGAGATGATTGCTGATATCCACGCCGGACTTCAGGGTAACGAAGAGCCTGAGATCGCCTGTCGAAGATCCGACATCGTTCTGCAGCGTGTAGGCCGCAGTCTCGAAGTTCAATTGGCTGTTCCGGGAATTCTTCAACGTGCCGGAGATGCGGTACTCGTGCGGTTGTGCATCCGGTCCCTTCAGCGTTGTCGACTCTCCCAGCTTAGGCGTTCCCGGAAGGTAGGGCAGAACCCATTCCTCCACAAGAATTTCGTCGGAAGACGCTGGCCACTGCCCGGCAGACAGGTGCAGGGGAGTCAGAGGGAACACATCCGAATTTGCTTCGTTAAGCGTCAGTTTTATCGAATCCGGGAGCTGCGTCTTCGAGCTCTCCTTCATGACGCCGACCTTGTCGACGAGAACGTTCTTCGTCAGTTCGTCGTAGAGCCCGCTGTCCACCTTATTATAAGCGAAGTGGTAAGAGCCGTAATCGTAGACGGCTTGCTCATATAAATTATCCTTCATGCTCTGGCCCATCGTGCCGATGGCGCTGATCAGAGCGACCGATAGAATGATGCCGATAATCGTCAGAATCGAACGCTTGCGCTGCTGCTTCAGGTAGCGCCCGGCGAGTGCGCCATAGCCCTTCATGCCCGGTCGCCCCCTCGGGTGTCGCTGACGAGCTTGCCGTCCTGCATGCGCAGCACGCGGTCCGCTTCGGCGGCGATGTTCATGTCGTGGGAGATGACGATGACCGTCTGGTGGTACTGCCGCACGGCGAGCTTCAGAAGCTCCATGACCTCGCGGCTGTTGGCGCTGTCCAGATTCCCGGTCGGCTCGTCGGCGAGCACGATGGCCGGGCGATAAGCGAGGGCGCGTCCGATGGCGACGCGCTGCTGTTGACCGCCGGACAGCTCCGAAGGCAGATGCTTGCGCCGTTCGTCCAAGCCGAGCGTATGGATCAGGTCGCGAATGTATTCCTTGTCCGGCTGGCGATGATCGAGGAGCAGCGGCAGCTGGATGTTCTCTTCGACGCTCAGGACGGGAATCAAATTAAACGATTGGAAAATAAACCCGATCTTTCGGCGGCGGAAAACGGCGCGTTCCCGTTCCTTCAGCGCGTAGAGGTCTTCTCCGTCGATACGCACCGTTCCCGAGGTGGGGTGATCGAGTCCTCCCAGCATGTGGAGCAGAGTGCTCTTGCCCGAGCCGCTGGAGCCTACGATCGCGGCGAATTCCCCTTGGGAGACGCTGAAGCTGACCTCTCTCAAGGCTTCTACCTTGGTGCTGTCCTTCCCGTAAGTCTTGACTAGTCTATCTGCTTCGATGATGTTCATCGACCGTTCATCCTTTCCCTGTATCATGGTATAAGCCAAGTATAGATCCTCAACCTTACAGGGCAGGAGGCGGCAGCTTACAGATTTGTAAGGGAAGGTCCTGCGGAGCCGGAACGGTGGAGAGGAAGCGTTACGGTGAAGGAGGTACCTTCCTTCGGCCTGCTGGATGCGGAGATCAGCCCCTCGTGCTTCTCGATGATCGACTTCGCCAGCGGAAGGCCGAGACCGACGCCGCTTCCGGCGGGCGAGGACTGGTAGAACTTCTTGAAAATATGGGGAAGGTGCCGTTCGTCGATTCCCTCTCCTTGATCCTTCACCGAGATATGGGCGAACAACGGGGTGCGCTCGATCCGGATGGAGACCTGTCCGCCCTCGGGGCTGTGCTCGATCGCGTTCTTGACCAGATTCGTGAACGCCTCCGACAGCCATCGGGGGTCGTGAAGGAGCGTCAGCTCTTCCTGGGCGTTCACGACGAGCTCGACCATGCGTTGTTCCGCCATGCTCCGGAGCGGATCGAGCGCCGTCTCGATCGTATGGGAGAGGGAAGCCTTGACGGGAGCGAGCTCCAGCGCTTCCGCTTCCAGCCGGGCGATCTTCAGCAGCGTCAGGATGAGCCATTCCATCCGGTCCAGCTCGCGCCGGCAGGTATCGAGGAATTCGCGGGCGTCCTTCTGGCTCGTTCGGGGATCCTGCAGAAGCTCGACGTAGATCGTGAGCGAGGCGAGCGGAGTCTTGAGCTGATGGGAGATATCCGCCACGGTATCCTTAAGCAGCGACTTCTCCTTGTGAAGCTGGGCGATGGTCTCCTGCAGACGAAGGGACAGCTCTTGAACGGCGTGGGAGAGCAAGCCCAGCTCTCCGTCTTCGTAGAGGGGCTTGTCCATCGGCGCATTCTGCTTCACCGAATTCTCCAAGGAGATGGCCAGCCGGCGAATATGGCGGTAAGGGCGATCGTAAACCCGAAGCAGCAGCGCGGCGGATAGAAGGACGAATAGACCTAGCGCAATGGACAGCGTCGCCCAGAGATTCGTTCGATAGCTCTCGACGATCGGAAGGACGGCGGGGTCGACCGACCTCGTCAAGCCGTAACGAGCCGCCAGCTCCCGGCCTCGTTCCCGAATGGCGGAGTCCCCGGAGGAATTGTCCGCGAACAGCCGGGGCAGCTCCGAAGCGATCTCGGGGTGGCCGGCGGCGATCGTACCGATCAGCTGTTCGTCCCGGGCGAGCCATTCTCGCTTCAAGCGCTCTCCCTGATAGCGGCTGAAGGCCCAAGCAAACAGCATGAGCAAGAGCGCCGAGACCAGACAGACGACGGCCAACCGGCGGATCCCGGGATTGCGCCACACCTGTCCGAAGCTTCGTCTCGACTCGTTTAGCCGTTCCACCGGTAGCCTGCCCCCCGTACCGTTATTATTTTCTGCGGATCGTTGGGCTTATCCTCGATCTTCTCGCGCAGGCGCCTGACGTTCACCGCAATCGTGTTATCGTCCATATAATCGCTGCCCTCCTGCCAGAGCTGCTGAAGAATCTGCTCCTTGGACAGGACGGCCCGCGGGTGATTCATGAGCAGCGACAGCAGGCGGAACTCGGTCATGCTAAGGGAGATTTCGCGGCCTTGCTTGGTCACCCGCATCTCCTGAGGGTACAGCATCAGATCCCCGGACGGAATCGACGCCGTCTCGCTCTGCGTGCTTCGGCCCGTGCCCATGTGATGGCGCCGAAGCACCGCCTGGATGCGGGACAGGAATTCGCGCAGCCGGAACGGCTTGGTGATATAGTCGTCGCCGCCCAGGTCCAGGCCGCGGACGATATCCAGCTCGCTGTCGCTTGCCGTCAAGAAGACCACGGGGGTGTCGGATTCTTGTCTCAGCCTGCTGCAGAAGTCGAAGCCGTTCCCGTCGGGCAGCTGGACGTCGAGGACAAGCAGGTCGAATCTTGCGTTCTTGACCGCGGCCTCGGCTTCCGCGATCCGCCGCACGCCGACCACCTCGTAGCCTTCCTGGCGGAGCGTAAATTCGATGCCTCGGTGCAAGGATTCGTCATCTTCGACAAGCAGCAAACGTGCGGTCATCGCATACACTCCTTTACTATCGTATTAGCGGCATTTATTAATTCCGCGGTAATAGTTCCCTCGCACCAAAATTGTCGGAAATTGAGAGAAATTAAAATGATTGGCTCGACACGGTTCTACATCAAAGGCCGTAAATATATCATATAATGAGTCTAGATCACGGATGCTATCGCTGTGTGACGAATCTTCTAATACGAAAGGAGCGGCCAGAAGCCCCAATGGATAATTCACTTCTCATCCATCGCCTGAAGATGCTGCAGAATAGGCTTTATGACATGGCGAACCACCTGGGTAATCTGACCGACCCGGAAATTGTCGCAGTAAGCGAAGAAGCTGACCGATTGATTGTTCAACTCCAGAGAAGGCGCATGGAACAAAGAAGAAGCAGACAACCTATGAATGCAATCGTTTTATTTGCGGACGCGAAGCCGCCGGAAGAAATCGGTCAAGAGCATGGCGCATTGTTCCTGAAGCACTCCTGAAGTCCACTCCGTCATATGGTTAAAGCGGTTGTCGCGCAGAAGATCCATCAGCGTGCCGACGCACCCAGCCTTCGGATCGGCGGTCCCGTACACGATTCTCTCCACGCGGGACTGGAGAATAGCGCCCGCGCACATCGGGCAAGGTTCAAGCGTTACATATAAGGTACAGCCCAACAGGCGCCATGCGCCGAGCGACTCGCTCGCTTGGCGTATGGCCACCATCTCGGCGTGGGCGGTCGGATCATGCGTCGTCTCCCGGACATTGTAGCCGGAGCCGACGATCTCGCCGTTCCGAACGATTACCGCGCCGATGGGCACCTCCCCGATCTCCTCTGCCATTCTTGCTTGCTTAATCGCTTCTTGCATCCACTTCTCATCTTCGAGCTGAAGATCTATCATTCGTTCTGGCTCCTTTCTGTTTTACCGCGAACGTGTATTCGTTGTTAACATGGTGTGCACAATTTTGTGGATAACCTCTTCGTTGTCCACATAATTGTGCACACCATGTTATTATCTGTGGGTAAATTGTGGACTCGCTAGGGAATAACCTGCCAGAACCCAGACAGGACAAGGCTTGAAGCCTATTCGGTTATCCACACCCCTATGGGGATGACGGGATGTGCGTACCGTGAATATGTGGGTATCCGCGCGTTGTTGTATAAATTGTAACAGAGAAGGACCGAAGTGCAAGTAAGGGACTCCCTCCGAATAGAATGAGAAGAACAGACTCAGCCGAGTGGGGGGACAAGCATGCTTGCTTGGGAAGAACGGCGCTATCGGACCGAGGATGGGGGCGATCCGTCCGGCAAGACGCCGATTGCGGGCGAGGCGAAGGTGAGCGCCGAGGAGCTGGAACGGTACGCGGAGAGACGGCAGCTTCGGATCGGAGCGGGGAGCGCGGAAGCGTACTTGGCGTTCGGAAGAGATTACGGCATTCGGGGGGATGTCGCCTTCTGCCAAGCCCTCTACGAGACCCGAATGCTGTCTTCCCGGCGAATCGTCCCGCTCTCGGCCAACCGGCTGCCGGACTTATGGGGAGTGGCGGGAAGAGACGAGCTATGGACCGATCGATTCGTCGAGGAGCATATCCGGCTCCTGTACGGCTTCTCGACGGAAGCGGACCTGCCGGCTAGGCGAACGAAGGAGTTCGGGCGTTCGGAAGAGCGCCTGCTGATGCTGGAGGAGCTTGGCTGGCGCGGGAAGGCGCGCTTCTGGGAGGAGCTCGGCGGCATGTGGTCGTCCTCCGCTTGGCATTACGGGCAGGATATCGCGGCGATCTGGAGGAATCTATCGCTGTGGGCAGGAATTCGCAAGGAACGTATGGAACGAGATAGGAAGAAGACGGCCGCAGTCGCGAATGGCGAAGGCTGAGGGGCTCGAAGGACTAGAGACTTGAAGGTCGAGGAACTTGAAGGTCTAGAAACTTGAAGGTCGGGAAACTTGAAGGTCTGGAAACTTGAGAGCAGAGAGACCTTTAAGGCAGAGTCCTGAGCAGGCCGAGAGGTTTGAAAGCTAAAGGCTTTGCCGCAGGCTGCGCAAGAGCTCGAGGCCGTCGAACCGAAATAGCAGGAGGACAGGAGACCGATGGCCGAATCCAGGCAAACAGGCAAGACCGCGGTTGTAATAGGCTCGACCGGATTGGTGGGCGCCCATCTCGTTCGGCGATTGCTCGACGATGACCGGTACCGCCAGGTCATCTCGCTTGCCAGAAGAGAGACCGGCTCGAAGCATCCCAAGCTTAGAACGCTTGTCCTCGACTTCGAACGGATGGCGGAGACGGGAACGATCGAAGAGCTGGAGAAGCTGGCGCGGGAAGGAGAGGCGCCGGAGGATTGGTTCTGCGCTCTGGGAACGACCATTCGGGTAGCGGGCTCGCAGCAAGCCTTCCGCCGCGTCGATTACGATTATCCGTTGGCCTTCGGAAGGCTGGCGAAGAAGCTTGGAGCCGAGCGGGTTCTTCTCGTTACGGCGATCGGCTCCTCCGCCGAATCGAAGGTGTTCTACAGCCGCGTCAAAGGCGAATTGGAGAGGGATCTCGCCGCGCTCGGCCTGCCGGAGCTCGCCATCTTCCAGCCTTCGCTTCTGATGGGCGAACGTCAGGAGTTCCGGCTTGTAGAGAAAATCGCCGCCGTCGTCATGCCGGCTCTGGCTCCCGTCCTCTCCGGGCCGCTGCGGAAGTATCGAGCGGTGAGAGGCGACGATGTCGCCGCCGCCATGGTAGCCGTCGCGAACGGCTCAAGCCAAGGGCTAGCTCATGCGCAGGGGAAGGCGTTGACCCCTTCGCCGGTTCGCCGGGTAGCGAACGACGAGATTCAGCGGCTCGCTAAACGGAGTACGTAATCGGAAGGAATCGGGCAGCCGGACATCACGCACGCATGGAGTCGCAAAAGCATGAGCAAGAGCAAGAGCAAGAACAAGAGCATGAGCAAGAGCAATTACAGAGCCATAATAACAAGAAGGGCTGCCGATCGGCAGCCCTTCAACTTGCTCTTGCGTTCGATTAATTGGAAGTCGCGGTCGTTGCCGGAGCATTCGCTTCGCTGGAGATGGCGCTAAGCACCGTGTTCTCCGCCGAGGTATCCGTATACTTCCGCAGAATCGACACTTCGACGCGGCGGTTCTTCGCGCGTCCGGCATCCGTGGCGTTCGAGTCCACGGGGCGGTATTCGCCGTAGCCGATGAAGCTGAATTTCTTCGGATCGAACGATTTGTTCTGGAGCAGCACTTCCATGAAGTTAAGCGCGCGCTGCGAGCTGAGCTCCCAGTTGTTCTTGAACTCGTACGTATTGATCGGCTGATTGTCCGTATGGCCGGAGACCAATACCTCGTAATCCGGATACTTCTGCAGCATCAGGCCGATCGCGACGGCGAGCTTCTCCGCGGCAGGCTTGACGTCCGCGCTGCCCGAGGCGAACAGGGCGTTGTCGCGGATCGTGATCATTAGTTGGGACTGATTGAGCTGCGTCTGCAGCTGCGTGACCAGCCCGTTCTTCTTGATGTACTGGTCGAGCTCCTTCTTCAGGTGCTCCAGATCCTGCTGCTCCTGCGCCTTCAGCTTCTCCTGCTGGGTGCGGATGCCGAGCTCCTCGTGGCGCTGCTTCTGGCTCTTGCTCGCCTCGTCGTCCGCTTCGATCATCGCGCTCTTGTCCAGAATGCTGATGCCGGATGAGAACGCGTTGTTGAACGCCTTGCTCAGTTCCTCGAGCTTCGAGGTGTTGACCGAGCTCGCCGCGTACAGAACGATGAACAGGGCGAGCAGAAGCGTCATTAAGTCCGAATAAGGCAGCAGCCAGGATTCATCCGCGTGTTCTTCATGCTCCTCATGCCGATTCCTTCTGCTCACGAGACGCTTCCTCCTTCTCGGCCAAGCGTTGGCGCTCCGTCGGGGTCAAGAAGACGGACAGCTTCTGCTGGATCGCCGTCGTGGAGACGCCGGATTGAATGGAGAGCAGGCCTTCGACCATCATCAGGCGCAACTCCACTTCTCTCTTGGAGAGGCGCTTCAGCTTGTTGGCCATCGGATGCCAGAGGACGTAACCGGTGAAGATACCGAGAACCGTCGCAACGAAGGCGCCGGCAACGGCGTGGGCAAGCTTCTCCATCTCATCCAGGTTGCCGAGAGCGGCGATCAGGCCGATAACGGCGCCGAGTACGCCCAGCGTAGGGGCATACATGCCGGCTTGGGAGAAGATCTGCGCGCCCGACTTATGCCGGTCCTCGGTCGCGGAGATGTCCTCGAGGAGCACGTCCCGCACGAAGTCTTGGTCGTTGCCGTCGATGATCATCCGCATGCCGTTCTTGAGGAATTGATCCTCGATCTCGTCCACCCGTGCTTCCAGGGCGAGCAGGCCTTCGCGGCGGGTAATCGAAGCCCATTCCATGAACATCGTGATGACTTCTTGCTTCGAGATCAGCTTCTGTTCCTTGAAGATGATCTTGAACAGCTTAGGCAGCTTGGCCAGGTCGCGGCTCGGGAAGGCCATAACGACCGATGCGGCGGTTCCGATCAGGATGATAACATACGCCGCAGGGTTGGAGATAAGAGACGTTATCGGGGCGCCCTTCAGGATCATCCCCACAATCAGAGCAAAAAACCCCAGAATAAGCCCGATTATCGTTGAGTTCTTCATTCGTACACCCCAGCTTGTCCAGTGATTATGTAGCGTGGCTGGTTTGTCACTCGCAACCGACACGTTATTAGAGTTATCGTCATGTTTAGCCGAAAGATTTAGAGAGAAGACCCCATTTTCGCAAAAATGACACGCCCATGCTTGCGAGCCTAGACGGGGCTTGGGATGTCGAAGGAGGAGTTCGCCCGGGCTTACGATCTTCTGAAACCGTAAATGATTCCAGGCGTAGATAGGAACACTACGATCCAAAGGAGGGTTCCTAACGAGTGAATTGCCCGGTATGCAACGACAGCCGAATGAGAGAGGTCGAGAAGAACGGCGTTCTCATCGATATCTGCCCAAGCTGCAAGGGAGTCTGGCTGGATCGAGGAGAGCTCGATAAGCTGATGAGCGAGGTTCGCGAGGTCCGCGAGGAGTACAACGACTGGTATTACCAGGATAAGCCGCCGCGGCCGGTCGGCCAGGAGCGCAGGTACGATTCCAACGGCTACAACAACCAAGGCTCGCATAATAACCAAAGCTCCTACAACAACCACGGATCTTACGACAATCAAGGCCACTACAATAATAAGCACAAAAAGAAGCGCAGCGTCATGGACATGTTCGGAGATTTGTTCGATTGATTCTCGGTCGTACCCCTGCGGCGCCAAAATAAAAAGGGATGTCTCCAAGTCATTCGGCTTGGAAGGCATCCCTATTTGATTCGCGGACTGATTATCAGCCTCTCCCGCAGCTCTAACGGAACTGTAAGCCCTTATTGCCCGCAAAAACGGTCATTTGAAAATCTAACGGAACGTACAGCCCTTATTTTGTTAAAATCAGTCGATTACGCTTCAAACCCCAAAAATAACGTCGCTGAGTTCCGTTAAATGATGATATCCGCTTTTTGGGGAGGAATAAGGTCGCTCAGTTCCGTTAGAATTCTAGGCTTTTATTCATGCGCTATTCGTCCTTCTTCTTCATGGCCGCCAGAAGAGCATCGCCAAGGCTGTTGCCGGACGGCGCGCCGCTGTCGCTGAACTTCTCGATCAGCTTGCGCTGCTCGTGCTTGCTCGCGCGTCCGCGCGGCTTGTCGCCGACCATCTCGATGACGTTGCATGCCTTGCATTGGAAGAACTTGCCCGCCTTGCCGTCGCGAATCTCCATCTTCTTGTGGCATTGCGGACAGCGGTGATTCGTGAGCGCGGGCTCGGCGGAGCGGCGGTAATCGCATTCGCGGTCGGAGCACACGAGCGTCGTGCCTCGCTTGCTCTTGACCTCCTTAAGAGGCTTGCCGCATTCCGGGCAGCGATAAGCCGTCAGGTTGTGCGGCTTGTATTCCCGCGTCTCGCGCTTGATCTCGTCGACCCACAGCTTCGCCCGTTCCCGGATTCCGGCCATGAACGCTTGCGGATTGCCGTTGCCCTTGGCGATTCGCTCCAGCTCGGATTCCCATTCCGCCGTCATCTCGGGGCTGCGAAGATCGTCCACCACAAGCTCATAGAGCTGAGTGCCTTTGCCCGTGGGGGACAGACGGTTCTGATTGCGGGCGATCGTGTCGGTCGAGACCAGCTTCTCGATAATGTCCGCGCGGGTCGCGGGAGTGCCCAGCCCGTGCTTCTCCATCCGAGAGAGCAGGGCGGCTTCCGTATAGCGTCCGGGAGGCTGCGTCCGCAGCTCCCGGGAGCGGCAGGCCTTCAACGGAAGCGGCTGGCCCGCGGCCAGCTCCGGCAGACGCTGGGAAGGCTGAGCATCGCTACGCTCCGCGCCTTCCTCTTCGTCGTTCCAGTCGTCCTGGCTTGAGCTTCCCGGCGTTCCGGAGGAGGCGTACACTTCCTTCCAGCCGGCGTCCTTCTCGATCCGCCCCTTGGCATAGAAATGATCGCTTCCGACCGACAGAACGACCGACGTCTCGTCATACCGGTAAGGCGGATAGAACAGCGCGATGAAGCGGCGGACGATCAGATCGTACAGGCGCCGCTCGTCGTTCGACAGCGCCGACAGGTTGACGTACTGCTCCGTCGGAATGATCGCATGGTGGTCGCTTACTTTGCCGTCGTCGACGAAGCGCTTCGACACGGGAAGCGTTCCTCGCAGCAGTTTTCGGGCCAGCGGGGCATAAGGGCCGATCGCGATGCTGTCCAGCCGGCCCTTCAGAGTAGGCACGATATCGCTGGAGATATAGCGGGAATCGGTGCGCGGGTACGTGACCAGCTTGTGCTGCTCGTACAGCTTCTGCAAGACGCTCGACGTCGTCTTCGCCGAGAAGCCGAGCCGCTTGTTCGCGTCCCGCTGCAGCTCGGTCAGGTCGTACGCCTGCGGGAACGGCTCGCTCTTCTCGGTCGTCTGCAGCTTCGACACCTTGGCGATTCCGCCGCTCACCCGCTGCGCGACCGCCTGTGCCTGCGCCTCCTCCCATACCCGTCCGTCATGGCCGTCCTTCTCGCGCCACATCGCTTGGAAGGAGCCGAAGTCGGCCGTTACGGTCCAGTACGGCTTCGGCTGGAACTCGCGGATCTCCTTCTCGCGATCGATCAGGATCGACAGCGTCGGCGTCTGCACGCGCCCGGCCGCCAGCTGAGAGTCGTACTTCGTCGTCAGCGCGCGCGTGACGTTCAGGCCGATCAGCCAGTCCGCCTCCGCGCGGCATACCGCGGATCGGTAGAGAGAATCGTACTGCTTGCCCGGCTTCAGGTTACGGAAGCCTTCGCGGATCGCCTGGTCGGTCTGGGACGAGATCCACAGCCGCTTGAACGGCTTGCGCCAGTTCACGAGCTCCATGATCCAGCGCGCCACCAGCTCTCCTTCCCGTCCGGCGTCGGTCGCGATGATGAGCTCATCGAGATCGTTGCGCTTGCACAGCTGCGCGACGGCGCGGAACTGGCCGGACGTCTCCTTCATGACCTTGAGCTTCATCCGTTCGGGAAGAATCGGCAGTTCCTCCAGGTTCCAGGTCCGGTACTTCGGATCGTAATCCTCCGGCTCGGACAGCGTGACGAGGTGGCCCAGCGCCCAGGTCACGACATGGTTCGGTCCTTCGATGTAACTCCTATTCTGTTGTGTGCACCCGAGCACCCGAGCGATCTCCTTCGCTACGCTCGGCTTCTCGGCCAGTACGAGAGCTTTCATTTTGCCATAACTCCATTCTATTGAATCTTGTCTTTCCGCAGGGTCATGCAATAGATCGTCACGGTCTTGTGGAAGGCCTGACGCTTGTATTTGTCGGTGATGACGAAGCCCGATCTCTTATAAGTACGGATCGCCCTCTTGTTCCAAGTCTCGACTTCCAGGTCGATCTCCGAATTCGGGGACCTTCTCGCGGCTTCGCGCACGATCGCCTGGGTGAAGGCCGTTCCCCAGCCGCGGTCGCAGCAGTCGGGATGAAGCCCGAGTCCTAACCGGACAACCCCCACCATCGGGAAAAACTGCGCGTAACCGATCAGCCGCCCGCGTTCGTCGCGAATCGACGTATATTGCTTGGCGCGGATGTGGGGATCGCCGAATTCCTTGCCTTGCGCGACCATCTGCTCCCAAGAGGGCCAACGATACAGGTCGTACGGCGGAGGGTAGCGCCATTCGGCAATGTCCGCGCCATCTTCCTCCGTCATCGCGCTGAAGTGGAATTCCGGGATGATGGCTGCTGGTCTGCTCATCGGTTCTCCTCCTTTGCTTGCCATGACAGGCGAACTCAATACTAACAAGATAACACAGACGGCGGAACCAAGGATACCGATGCAAGCCCTATACGAGCTCTATGCAGGCCCTATGCGAGCCTGGACAGGATCAAGAAAAAACCTATTGACAATTGGAAGTCATAACCATATATTCGTTGTACATACAAAATAGAAAGAAGGCCGGAGCATGAAAGAAGCGGACGATCATTTTCTGCACGAGTGCCTGTTCTTCACGGCCAATCGGCTGGGCCGCGCGATCACGAAGATGGCCGAAGACGCCTTCGCCCCGACGGGACTGAGCCCCATGTACGGCTACTTGATTCGGCTGGTGGTCGGCACTCCGGGCATTACCCAGAAGGAGCTGGCGGAGAAGCTGTCGGTCGCGCCGTCTACGCTGACTCGCTTCGTCGATAAGCTGGAGATCCGTAAGCTCGTGGAGCGGAAGGTTCAGGGCAAGACGGTGCTGGTGTATCCGACGGCCAAGGGAGAGGGCATGGTGGAGACGATCAAGCAGGCGTCCAGAGACCTGCACTCCCGTTACGACGGGATTCTGGGCAAGGCGTTCGCGACGGAGCTCTCGAAGCAGCTGGTATTTACCAGCGGGGAGTTGGAGAAGGGCTGAAGGCGGGCTTTCTCCTGCGTTGTATTTTGGCTGTACAAACAAAATAGAAAATTAGGAGTGGAGTTATGAACAGCCTTCCTCAATCCGAACGGTCTCCTCGGACCCAGCCTCGATTCCATTACGGTTGGGTCGTCGTCGCCATCACCTTCGTCACGCTGCTGATCTCCGCCGGCGTCCGATCCATGCCGAGCATCTTCATGCTGTCGTTCGAGAAGGACTTCGGCTGGAGCCGCAGCGGGATCTCGAGCGTCGTCTCCCTCGGGATCTTCCTCTACGGCTTGGTCGGCCCGTTCTCGGCTGCTTTTCTGGAGAAGTACGGCATTCGGCGCGTCCTGATTTTTACGATATCGGGGTTGGCTGCTGGGCTTGCGGTTACTCCTCTGATGAACGCGCTGTGGCAATTCGAGCTTCTCTGGGGGCTCATCGCCGGCATCGCGACCGGCTTCATGGCGAACGTGCTGGGCGTAACCGTGTCGAATAAGTGGTTCGTCAAAAGAAAGGGGCTCGTCGTCGGCATCCTGACCGCCAGCGCGGCGACCGGACAGCTGTTGTTCCTGCCGCTGCTGGCGAGAATCACGGTAGACGCCGGATGGAAGTACGCGGTGTATACCGCCGTAGGCGCACTCGCGATCCTGCTGCTGCTCGTCGTCTTCTTCATGCGCAACCATCCCTTCGACATCGGAGCCGCTCCCTACGGATCGGACGAAATCGTGCAGCCGGTCCCGTTCACGGGAAACATTTTCCTCGCGCCGCTGCTGGCCCTTCGTTCCGCTCTGAGAAGCAGGGCTTTCTGGCTGCTGGCGGGAACCTTCTTCTTCTGCGGCTTCTCGACGAACGGCCTGATCGGCACGCACCTCATCCCGGCCTGCGGCGATGTCGGGATTCCCGAGGTGACCGCGGCGAGCCTGCTCGCCCTGATGGGCTTGTTCGATCTCGCCGGAACGACGCTGTCGGGCTGGCTCTCCGACCGCTTCGACAGCCGTTGGCTGCTCGCCTGGTACTACGGCCTGCGCGGCTTGTCCCTGCTGTTCCTGCCCTATGCTCTCCACACCGGACCTCAGCAGCTTCTTATTTTCAGCATTTTCTACGGGCTTGATTGGATCGCCACCGTTCCTCCGACCGTCAAGCTGGCCGCGCAGGAGTTCGGCAAGGAGCGCTCCGGCATGATCTTCGGCTGGGTCGTCGTGGCTCACCAGCTCGGGGCTTCGACGGCGGCTTATGGAGCGGGAGCGATCCGGGATTGGCTCGGCACTTATTCCACCGCCTTCGTCTTGGCTGGATTCGTCTGCTTGATCGCGGCCCTCATGTCCACCCGTATCGGCAAGAAGCGCATCTTCTCGTCTTGAATGCGGCAGATCATGGTATACTCTAAGTTGCATGACTAGAGTGGGATTGGGCTGAGAGGGAAGGGGTTCTGCGGCGGGATGTCTCGGATTATTTTCTTGGGATGCATGGCGTATCTGACGATCGGATTGGGCGAGCTCGCGATCGGAGCCGTTCTGGAGCCGATGATCCATGCATACGGAGTGCAATACAGCGATGGCGGTCAGCTCGTGATGAATCAGTTCCTCGGAGGACTGGTCGGCACGCTGATTGCGCCATTCTTAATTAAGAGGCTAGGGAGAAAAAGCGTCCTGCTAGCCGCGTTCTTGCTCATGGCCATCATGGAATTCATCTTCATGGCGGAGCCGGCGTGGTCCGTGATGCTGATCGTGGCACCGCTCACGGGACTTGGGTTCGGCATTATCGAAGCGATGATCGGCGCGCTCATCATTACTTCGACGGGAGACAAAGCGAATGTCGCGATGAGCCGTCTAGAGACTTGCTTCGGCTTGGGGGCGCTGATCATCCCGTTCGCGGGCGCGGCGCTGATCGAGGCGGGGCAGTGGAAGCTCGCGTTCGGGCTCGTCGGCTTGCTAGCCGCGGCGACTTTGGTCCTGTGGGCGGCCTTCTGGCCGACCGAATTGCTTGGAGATAGAGGCAGCGCGAAGGATCGCATGGTCGAAGAGAGCGCGGGAACGGCTCGGGGATCCGCGAAGCCGGCCTTCCGCTTGGCGGGACGCTTCCGCATTCTGCTGGCGGTGTGCGCGTTGTACTTCTTCGTTTACGTTGGCCTGGAGATGAGCTTCGTGCACTACCTGCCGTCGATGCTCGTTCAGGAGAACGGCATATCCGACGCGACCGCGGCCATGTCCATCAGCGCCTTCTGGGTCGCGATGACGATCGGGCGCATCGTCGCGGGGCACATCGCGGACCGCATCAGCGGGGCGATGTATCTGTTCTACGGCTGTTCGATCGGGGCCGCGTGCTTCCTGTTCATGGCGCTCACCGGCGGCGTATCGGCGATGTTCGTCTTCACCTTCATTGCCGGCCTTGCGATGTCGGGCTTGTTCGCCATCGCGCTCGTCTTCACGAATCGTTCTATTCCGGGCGTGAGCGAACAGACGGTGACCAGCCTTCTGATCGCCTGCGGCCTGCTCGGCGGCGCCCTGCTGCCGAAGCTGATCGGCTGGGCCTTGGATCAATATGACGTTCCGACGACGCGATGGATTTTCTTCGCGTTCTCGGCCGGCATGATCCTGATCGTCCTGGCGGCGGTCGCGCTCGCCCGAAGCAAGAAGCGCGCGGATTCTCCCGCGCATTCCGCTATTTAAGTGATATCTATAGAGAGGATGGATTCCAATGAAACATATCGTGTCTAGAAAATGGCTGCTCGCCCGCCTATACGAATCGGACCTGGTCATCGTGGATTGCCGCTTCGTGATGGGCCAGCCGGATGCCGGCCGCAACGCTTACGAGGAGTCCCATATTCCCGGCGCGGTCTATCTGGACTTGGAGCGGGACTTGTCCGCTCCCGTCGAAGAGGACGGACATGGCGGCCGCCATCCGCTTCCGGACGCCGCCGAGCTTGCCGGCCGCCTAAGCCGCGTCGGCATCGGCAACGATTCCCGCGTCGTCTGCTACGACGACCAAGGCGGCGCCATGGCGTCCCGCCTGTGGTGGCTGCTGCGCTATCTGGGGCATGAGAACGTGTTCGTCATGGATGAAGGCTTCAGCGCTTGGGTGCGCGAGGGCTTCCCGGTGAACGCCGACCAGAAGGTGCTCATTCCGGCAACGTTCCTGGCGACCGTGCAGCACAACATGCTGGTCGAGATGGACGAGGTTCGCGAGTCGCTCGGCAGCGAGGACCGCGTGCTGATCGACTCTCGCGAAGCTCCTCGCTACCGCGGCGAGGTCGAGCCTCTGGATAAGAAAGCTGGACACATTCCCGGCGCTCGGAATAAGTTCTGGAAGGGTGCGCTGGATGAGCAAGGCCGGTTTAAGGATGAGGCTGCGCTCGCCGAGCACTACGCCGACCTTCCGCGCGACAAGGAGCTCATCGTCTACTGCGGCTCCGGCGTCACCGCGACTCCGAACGTGCTCGCGTTGAGTGAAGCGGGCTTCGAGAACGTGAAGCTTTATGCGGGAAGTTGGAGTGATTGGATTAGTTGGCAAGACAACCCGATAGCCATCGGGGACGAGGAGAAACCGAAGGGCATGTGGTAGTTACGAATGCTGAATACATCGTCGCGTGGCACACTGGCCCCGGCGATGTATTTTTTATTCCTCGAAGTCAACACGGAGTCAACAATTGGATTCTGAAAATACTTACAGAACGGGTAAATCAAACACTCGCTCGTACTTCCAACAAAACGTTGTATAGACAGACAAAGGGACGGAATGCAACACCACAACGGTGTTGCAAACCCGGCCCCTATAATTGGATCCAAGCAAATAAGTCAACAGCTCGAGCAGCAATGCAAGCAATCAACACAAGATCAACAGAGTTTCACAACTAAAATGTTAGCATGTTTTGGATGTACCTTAATATAATTTAACTCTCCATGACAAACCTTGAATTCCAATGAAAATTTATTTTTTAATTGAGCTTAATAAAGTAGAAAGGTTCTTTAATAATTCAGGGTCGAAGTCACTGGAACTTTGATTCATAAAAGAAGAACCGGTATCTATATTCCACTGTTGAAAAGCTTCTTTTACTTCTGCCCATTCAATTTTATCCTCAAAGGCATTTAAATAAAATTCTCCAAATGATATTGCATGTATTCTATTTGAATTTCTGAGAGATTCAACCATAAAGGATTTACCCATAAGAAATAAATACCTTGTGATTGCAAGTAATAAAGAGAATAAAATAACTCCAAATACAATTGAACTTAGTTGACTAATTAATTCAGTTTTATTGTTTACGTATTGCGGTCCTTTATTGATTAAATAAAAAAAACTTGCGATTAAGATACCAATTGAAAATCCATAACAGAGAAAAGATAAAATTTTATTGTTTCTATCAGCCCTTTTTAGCCTAGCCATGGAATCAGCTATATATTTTGCTGAATTTTTTCTGACTTCTTCTTTTTCTTCTCTTTTAATGTCTGTCTTTGCATGTTCTCTACCTAGGATATTTTGTATGGTAGGAATTAATTTATGCGGAATGAAATTCTCGTTTCTTGATGCACGAATATGCAAAAATGATTTAATTGATTCTGGGACTCTAACGTTATCAAAAACAATGGGTATTACTTTGGGCTTTGCTCGTTCTTGATAATAGCCGATCGCAGTTGACATTTCATATATTACCCATTCCGAGTTAATGGAGCTTTCAGTGAGAATAGGCAATACAAAATCGGAATCTTTGATTTGATTTATGATTTCATCAGCTATATTTGTTCCCAGAACCATTTCATCATTTGAAAAGTAAACTCTATTACCTAAATTTTCAAGACTGTCTTTAATGAGACGCGCTAGTTCTATATCATATTGAGTATACGAAATAAATACTTTTGCCATAAGCCCACCCTATTAATATTGGAAATAAAACACGTGCTATAAATACTTTATTTCGACAAAAAGCGGTAAATCCCTTTTGGTGGAAACGAGTGAATTTTTTAGATGTACGCAAACCGAGTTTGAAAGAAATACTTGTGGCTTCGTTGGAGCTATCATTTCACAAAGAGACAATAATCTAAGCTATCTTCATGGAGGCTAAAAGGGAACCTAAAGTAAATCCGACAGCTGGAGTGATTGGATTTCGTATAGCGAGAATCTAATCTCTACAGGGAACGAAGAGGAACGAGAAGATGGCTAGTCGCTAGTAGTACTCTTTCTATGAATATATCGCCATGCGCGTTTAGAGCCCTGGCGGTGTATTTTTTATGCACCGAGGTCAACAAGAAGCCAACAAGGATTTTGGAGTCACTATCAAAAAAAGATAAAATTGAACTCTAGTTAACATCCCCACGGCCTAAGTATACAAAGTAAGAGTCGAAATACCCACCATAGCGATGTATTTTTACAGACCATAAGCTGAAGTCAACAACCAAAGTGTTTACTGATATATGATCAACAGAAAATCAACAAGAAAAAACAAATAGAGTTTAGAACGAACTAGACTTTTATCAATTTCTGATATTAAAGAACAACATCTAACTAAAATGCCCCTTTTTTTCTCAAAATAGGAAGGGTTGTGTCGATAAATGTCGTAATAGATGTATATTGAGTAAATGTGGGGGGCGAACGAAAAATGTATAATACAAATATTGATGGATATAAGGTATTATTCTACATCGAAAATTTATTGAGAGACTACATAGTAAAATATTTATCCGAATCAAAATTGCCTACACATATTCGCAAAGATGCTGAAAAAAATGCCGAAAACAATGGAATTATATTGCCACTAAAATATAATGAGTTGCTTCAGTTTCTTCATATTGGACAACTTTATGATCTAATTAAGTCCAAAGATTTTAAAGAATTTAAGAATAATACAGTAGATAGAATCGATATATCGTCATTAGTAAAACGTAGAAATAATATTATGCACTCAAGAATAATTTCTGCCGAACAATTCGACGAAATGACAAAGTTAATCGACAAGCTTATTCTGTTACTTGATGATCATGATTTTTTAAGTCTATGGAATCGCTTCATAAACGATGAAATAAACGATTATTCTGTACCATTACTTTTTGTCGAATATCCTTTAGGTAAAAACTTTAATTCACTGATTGGTCGCGGACAAGAATTGCTAAATTTAAAAAAAGCGATTGACATCCCCACACCCGTTTCCATCATACGTCATGGAGGAGTAGGAAAGACAGCACTAGTTCTACAACTTATAGAAGATCTTTTGTACGCACCTAATAGACCATTCGATAGAATCTATTTTATGAGTTTTAAAAACACGGTCTTTAACAATGGTCAAATAAAGAAATTGGAGAAAGTCATTTCCAACCATAGGGATCTGATTTATACACTAGCTCAATACATGGAAATTGACTCGACTGAGCTAGGCTTAGACGAAGTTGAGACTAAGGTGTGGGAAAATATGTTTTCTCACAAGTCTCTGTTAGTTCTAGATAATTTAGAAACTGAAATTGTAAAAAGCAACTTAGCTGAGTTTACAAAAGTTGCTGATTTATTTTTGCGAAAATACACAAATCCATCAAGATTAATAATAACAAGTCGTTATGGACTCGGGGATAGGGAACAAAAGTTTCCATTATTTGAGTTCGATCTTAATAGAACCAAGGAATTGGTCTATATGTATATGTTAGGATCGGAGGAGAAGCTTAAAAACATTTCACATGATGATTGGGAATGGGTACAAAAATATACTCAAGGTAATCCTGGGCTGATTATTTCTTTTTGTAATACATTTAGATCAACTAGAAAGAGCTTAATGGACTTAAGAGTTGAATATGACTCGAAATATTCTGCGGAAGCTCGTGAGTTGCATGATAACCAAGATACTTTTCTTGAGTTTTGTTTTGAAAATACAATTGAAAGTATGCCAAAGGAGTCACAAATTTTTTTATCCGCACTGTGCTATTTGTGTGATGAAGCCAAGATTGATGAAGTTAGCGAGGAGCTCTTTTCATTCTTAATTGAGGAGATTAAGTTTGAAAGATTAGGGTTGCATAATTTAAGACCTGCTAATTATGTGAATATCGGTTTTTTACAGCCAATTATTGGTTCTGACAAATATTTTGTTAACCAGTTATTTATTGAATATTTAAACGGAAATTATGCTGAAAATAAAAATATTTTTACTGTGTTTGATCTAAAAAAATCTGAATGGTTCATCATTCTTAAAAGTATTAGATCGGTTATAGTGGATATACAATTTGATGAAGCGTTATCGGTAGGGCAGCTTATAGCTAGATTGCTAAAGGCGAAATACAATCAAACGGCAGATGTAAGCTATTTATACAAAGCTTTTATCAGTGACTGCAATTTGGAAAATCTGGTTTATTACTATGACAAAGCTCAACCTTCTGAAGCTATTAGAGATATTCAACTTCTTGATAAGGTCCGTTCGGTGGTATTACAAAACAAGGAGCTAGTCTTACAAGAAAGAGCTGCAAAACGCTTGGTTCAATGTTTATTTGTTATTAATCAAATGATTAAAACAAAGGTGACTAGGGATCTTAGACAGTCAGATCTTAATGAGTATTTTAATCATCTAGAGAAGAAACTTTGGTTATTCCGTTCAAATAACCTATCCCTAGAATTACGAAAAAAAGTATGTGAGTTTTTAATTAGCATCAATTCATTAAGTCGTGCGGAACATTATTTAAGCAATTATCAAAGTGTACTGCCCAATGTTACTTTTGAACTCTATACTAAAGCTTTGGGGCATTTAGCTAATAGCGATAAAGAACAAGATAAAGTGCAATGTGAAGAATATGTTAGTAAATGTAACTCGATATTGGCAAGCAATTCATTAAATTTATCGAAAACAGGAAAAGCCCGCTTTTATATTTTTTCTGCAAGATACTTTATGGATCAAAACCCCAAACGCGCAATGGATACTGTAAAACTCATTGATAAATTTCCTATAGATAATAACTCCATTTACAGTCTTCATTTGGAAGCATTAATAATCAGAATTCAGTGTTCCTTTGTAACAAGAGAGAAGAAAAATATCATTTCTGACCTAATTGAACAATTGAAAGCACTAATGGGGCAACGTATGTATCAAAGTTTATTCCCCAAAAAGCGGCAGACTTTTATTGAACAGTTAGGTAGAATTGAAAGGCATTTCAGAAGTTATAGAAGCAGTTAGCTGATGATTACTTTTAAATAGAGGTACAAGAGCGACAGTCTCACCTCGGACGGCACTATTTGTTGTGACTTGATGTAAGTCTGAACGTCTCTCGAAGTCAATTCTACAGCTGGAGCGAGTGGATCTCGTATGCGGAGAATCCGGTGGCTACGGGCGAAGAGTAAGAACCGAGAGCCCGCGTCGGACGCAGGCTTGGGGGCTGTGACAGATGGTGGGCAAGTGACCTGTTGCAGTCCTCTTTGGTGTTCTCGTTTGCACGCCGTTCTTTGTATGAATGATTCGCATTATGCCGCAGAACGTTCCCTGTGACCTTTGCTTCGGAATAGCGGGATCATAATTAGGAACCCAGCAAAAAAGCAGCATCCGGCAAATTCGTACACAACGGTAAGAGAAAGCATATTTTTCAACACACCTGCAAGACCCATCATAAGAAGCATCGCTCCAGTCATAAGCGGAGTGCGGATTCCCATTACCCGACCTATAAAGTTTTGATCGGTATGCTGCATGACCAAGGCGCTGTTTCCGACAAAAATGGCTGGTTGCAAAAGAGCAATCATGAATTGGGCCGTCATTGTAAGCCAAATCTCGGTAGACAGCCCTGCTAAGATGATCCCGGAACCATTGACGAGTAAGCCGATCATGAGGAAACGTTGCGGGGCAAACTTCGCCGCCAAAGCAAAAGTTACGATTCCTCCAACAATTTCACCCACCCCATACGGTATACTGACCCATTGCAGTGCCTCTGCAGGCAAATCTAACTGTTCCGTAACGAGGAAGACGTTCAGTGGAGATATTAACCCGACTCCGAGTCCAACCAACGTGAAGCATAAGGTAAGCTGCAAAATCAACTTATTGGCAAAGACAAAACGAATGCCGGCCGTCATTTCGCGAAGCAGCGAAGATTTGTTGGTCTCGCGGTAATTGGATGGATTTTGATCAGACGGTACGAAGAACAGCGCAAGGGCGGATAGTAGAAAGCAAGCGCCAGTCGTTAATATGGAGACTTCTATTCCGAATTGCTGATATACCAATGTTCCCAGGATTGGTCCAAGTACCATAAAGACCGATGTTACGGTTTGCAGTAAAGACATACAGGATTGTGCTTCTTCATCACGTACATGATTCTTAAATAGCTTCATGCCTGAAGGCTGTGCAAACTGTGATAAAATGGAGGAGCATAAAGTTGCGAGAAATACGACCTGCCATGTTCCGACTTCCAGTACAGCAAAGACAAGGAATACGGATAATGAACTTAATACCTCACACCATACCATCGTCTTTTTGGGCCGCCATCGATCCGCGAATACACCGCCAATGAAAGAGAAAGTGAATATTGGCGCATATTCCGCAACCGAAATCATGGAAACAGCAAATGAATCCCCGCCTGTTACCTCCATAACATACAAGAGAACAGCAAAATTACGAATCCAAATGCCCATCTGAGAAAACAGAGTTGAAATTATAACTGCTCGAATAAAGCTGCTTTGAAGCAGTTGGATGGGGCCTGACATTTATGATTTCCTCCCTCGTCATTTATTCGAATATCATCATAAGGCCTACTGTAAGAGGAGGGTCAATAACCTTTTCCAGAAAAAAATTCGACTTGACTCTCCTCATAGGGAAGGCTATAAGCTGCGTATGGAAGGGAGGAATGAACCAATGCTGTACACAGTAAAAGAAGTATCGGAACTGTCTCATGTTACAATCAAGACGCTTCATCATTATCACAAAATCGGTCTTCTCTTGCCGAGTAAGGTTAGCGAAGCCGGATACCGGTTGTATGGATCGAAAGAGTTGGAAAGGTTGCAAGAGATTCTTTTTTACAAAGAATTAGATTTTCCCTTGGATCAAATCAAGAAAATAATGGAACAACATTCAGACCGGCTATCCATTCTTTCGAAGCAGGAGGAGTTGCTTCTTAGCCGTAAATACAGGTTGGATAACATCGTTCAAACACTGCGTAAATCCATTTCATGTGCAAAGGAAGGGGAAGCCATGGATAGTATGGAGATGTTCAAAGGTTTTGAAAACGAGGAAAAGTGGAACAAAGCGCTGGCCGAGCAGAATCAATATTTAAAGGAAACGTATGGGATGGAGTCTTTTGAGGTAGCCTCGACGGATGTTCAGGAAATAAATGAACAAGCGGTTGAAGCTGTGACATTTATGAATAACATGGCAAGTTCATTAAGAGAAGGCATAAAACATAACGATGAGAGAATAGAAAATTTGATTCGAAACCATCTTGGGTTTATGAATGAACATGGGAATAAAATTACGACTAATGACTTTGCAGCACAAACTCGATTTTTCCTAAGTGATGACTTTCATCTTATGATGCTCGAAAGCCAGCAAACCGGATTGGCCTATTATCTATCAGCAGCCGCAGAGTCTTTCGCGGAATCACTCCTCTCAAAATAGGTGCAAAAAAGCCACTAAAAGATGGTAGAAATAATCTGGTTCATATATAATAACTATAAAATTTGGTAATCCAAGCGGACAAGGTATAGAGCCACACTATCGGTGAGATACCGGAAGGAGAATATATAAAATGTCACTAGAGGGCACTGACCCAAAAGTTACACAGTACATCGAAAACTCTGAGGATTTTGCCAGACCAATCCTCAATCATCTTAGAGAGCAGATACACAAAAATTGCCCTAATGTAGTGGAATCAATTAAGTGGGGCAACCCGCATTTTGATTACAAAAACGATTTTATGTGCGTTTTAGCCTCATCTAAAAACCACTGTTCGCTCACGTTCATAAAATCGGAGTTCATGAGCGATCCCCGATTTGCTGGCGGCAAGAAGGTAAAGCCAGGCCAGCGTTTTATGAGCAGAATCACGAGTATGTCTGAGCTGCCATCAGATGAAGAACTCGCAGGCTTTATCAAAGAAGCGATGGATTTAAATGACCGAGGCGTGAAACTTGAGAAGACAGCCAAAGCAGCCCCGGGCAGCAACCCAGTGGAAACTCCGGCCTATTTCCTAGAAGCACTATCGAAAAATCCGACTGCTCAACAAGTTTTTGAGAACCAATCACCGTCATTCCGCAAGAACTACATCGTATGGCTTGAAAGTGCAAAGACCGATGCCACACGACAACAGCGAATAGGTGAAGCCCTGGAATGGATTGCCGAAGGCAAAGGTCGATTCTGGAAATACGAGAAGTAAAAGAGCGTCTAACCTCGCAATCGGGGTTTCGAATCCCTCATCCCTATGAAGAGAACTAACGTGAAAGATATCGTAACTAAAAATTCCGAATGCTATGCAATTGATTTTTCCGGCCAGGTGTGCAAAAAGAGATAGCCACTTCTCAAGATTTCGAGAAGGGGCAATCTCTTTTTTGTCTTCAGCTTTTATTTGCCGAGTTGCTCGCGCCACTTGTGTTTCGGTGTCCAGCCGAGCAGTTGCATCGCTTTCTTGCTGTTCAACAAGGCTTCGTGTCCTTCGAGAGGCGTGCGGAAGTCAGTCACTTCCGGATAGCGGGCTGCCATGAGCTCGCGGCTTGGAATGTCCATGCTCGTCTCATCCGATCCGAGATTAAGCGCAACGGAGCCGAGACCTTCTGCTTCGATCGCGAGACGGCATGCCTCCGCGGCGTCGCGGGTGTCGATATAGCTCCACAAAATCCGTTCGCGTTCCTCGGGCTTATGGATCCATGACGGGAACTGCTCGTACCACTCTGGGGGTATCACGTTGCCAAGACGTAACGACACGACCTGCATGCCGGACCGGCGATGAAACATGTCTGCGGTAAGCTCATTAACGACCTTGGATAAGCCGTAGCTATCCTGAGGCAACTGTGGGTGCTCTTCATCCATGGGCACGTATTGCGGTCCGAAAGGATGAACGGCGAAGCAGATTCCGTATGACGATTCACTGGAGGCGATTACCGCCTTCTTAATTCCGAGCCCTGCGGCTGCCTCCAGAACATTGTATGTCGCCATCACGTTGTTGCGGAATGTCGTTTCGGGCGGCACCATTCCCGCCCTCGGAATCGCTGCCAAATGCACGACAGCGTCGGCGCCGGCCAGCGCGCCGTAGGTCTGTCCCAGGTCTTGAAGATCAACGATCAGGGTGGAACACAACGGCTCCTCCGGTTGTCGGGTGTCGACGTTCAGGACTTCGTAGCCTTGCTCGATGAAATGCTTGACCACCCAACGCCCAAGCATGCCGCTTCCGCCGGTTACGACTACTTTTTTCGATTGGCTCATCATTTTGATATTTGCTCCTTCGTATCTAAAGTGTCAATAAGTTCAAGTATAGGATTTTCTAATAAGACAAATCAATCTCCGTATAAGAAATGCTTGTTTTGCCTTTAATAGGACATAAGGCGACGTATTTGAGGTCTACAATGAATGGTAAATGAACGAGAGGAGCAACAGATCATGAAACGAAGAATCATTTTAGATTTAGCGGTGACTTTAGATGGTTTTATTGAAGGGAAAAATGGCGAGGTTGACTGGTGCATTATGGACCCCGAGATGGGGTTTACTCATTTTTTAAATCAAATCGATACCATTCTGTATGGAAGAAAAAGCTACGATTTATGGGGGCAATTCACTCCGGAAGTTCAACATGCGGATTCTGAAAAAGAATTTTGGGAGTTGGTTCATAGCAAAGAGAAATATGTGTTTTCCAGGACGCGACAGGGGACTGATAATAAAGCCGTTTTCATAAATGATAATATTCTTGAAGAAGTTAATAAATTAAAGAATAAGCCTGGCAAAGACATCTGGCTGTATGGCGGAGCAAGTCTTATTACCACTTTTATTAATTTAGGACTTGTTGATGAATTCCGATTATCCGTTCACCCTGTTGTCTTGGGAGAAGGGAAACCGCTGTTTGTGGATATAAAACAGAGGGTGGCTTTAAAAATGGTTGATACAAGAACGTTCTCCTCGGGCGTTGTGCAACTCATTTATCATTTTGATGGGAACGAATAATATTGCAAAGTTAGACCGGCATGCGATAAACCATATATTTGACCTTGTCGTCTTCGAACAGTAAATAGAACTTTAAATAGTCCCCGATGAGATAGCTCCACTGGCTGTTCACTTGGAGATTTGGTTTGCCGATGGCATTCTGTACTTGCTTCTTAGCCATGCCGACGCGGATGTCGCCTCCGGTCGCGTAATCGGGCGAAGAAAAAGCGATCTGCAGATCAGCATGGAGGATGCCTTCTTGATAAGCGGTCGCGTACGAGACGCCGTTCGTGACGTTGTCGTAGTAGGGGATAGACAAGTGCGGCGTCAGTTTGCTTAGCTTCTTCTCCCAGCCGTCGTAGTCCAGTCCATCGATGAGGAGCAAGTCGAAATCGACGCGGAACCCCTCATCAATGGTCAGCACGCCGGCTGCCAGCTCGTCTTGTAGGACGATGTTCTTCAGGTGGAACCAGTTCGCGAAGGCGGAATCGGGAGACAGGATAGGAAGTGCGGCTTGCAAGACGCCGAAGCCCGCGTGATTAGACTTCCCGCCTATTATAAGTAGATTGTCGTCTGAGCGATATTGGTAAGAGAAATCCCCCTGAGGTGCCTTTATTAGAATTGAGAGGGCTTCGTCGTCTTCGGATGGGGGCGCGGGTGTCCATTCGCTTTCTTCGTTCTGAGACGTGCGGATCCGCTCGAGATCGTATAATAGTTGCTCTTCGAGTTTACCCTCATGCGCGATCGGCTCGCCATCGGATAAGCGGTTCAATGAGATAGACTTGACGTCCTCGAGAGCGTAAGGAATTGCGGAAGCGGGGAAAGGCGCTGCAGATGGCTCCGGTGTCGATGGAGCAGTCGTCGGCGTCGGCAGGGGCATCACAGCGATGGTGGTCTCCGTTGGTTCGGGGGAGGCGGACGATAGGACGGAGACGGCTTCGTTCCTTGCCTCGCAGCCAGCGAGGAACAGTGCGGCGATGATTAAACGACCGTGCCTTCTGACGCTCATGATTGGCGCCTCCATCTGCAATATTTTAATAGTTAGACGTGGTAAAATGGAATTAGTCGCAATGGTTTCCAAATTATGAAGCGGTATGCGCGAATAAGCCCGACACAACTCATAGCCATTTCTCTTCCTTCACCTTAAGGATCGTTAACAGGAGGCCAAGATGAACGAGACCGCTTTTGATAGTGAGATAGTAGAGAGCTTTAGGCCGGGGCTAACGTCGTTCTGTTATCGAATGCTAGGATCTATCGATGATGCGGACGATACGGTTCAGGAAACTTTCATTCGGGCATGGCAAAGCTGGAGCTCGTTCAGGAACGATTCTTCGATCAAAACATGGGTCTACCGAATCGCGTCGAACCTATGCTTGGACAAATTGAGACAAGCCAAGCGCCGAACGCTTCCCGTTGATCTATCCGATCCGGCGGTCTCCATCCTTGCACCCACCGAGACGTTGCCCGACTCCACCTGGATTTGGCCTTCTCCCGACTTCGGAGACAATCCGGAGGAGGCTCTTGTTCGCAAAGACACTCTTCAGCTTTGCTTTATTGCGCTCTTGCAAGCCTTGCCTCCGCGCCAACGGGCGGTTCTCATCTTGAAGGATGTATTCGAATGGCCATCCAAACAGATCGCGGAGACGTTAGGGATGTCGCCGGCAGCGGTGAACAGCGCGTTGCAAAGAGCCAGGGAGACGTTGGACCGAACGCAGCTTCGTTCCGACGAATTCAGCAGGATGGGCGAAGGGCCGGATCCCGATCTACTCTCTCGTTATGTGGAAGCGTTCGAACAGTTCGATATCAACGCGCTTGTCGCATTGTTCCATGAGGAAGGCTGCATGTCTATGCCGCCATTCGCCATGTGGATACGCGGTCAAGAAGATTTGTCCAAGTTCTTTGCGCTTACGCGTTGGCATTGCGTGGGGTCGAAGTTCTTGCCTGTTACGGTGAATGGCGGTTATCCTGCCTTGGCGCAGTATGTGCCGAGCAGCGAGGCATCCGTCTTGGTTCCATGGGGCATCCACGTGATTGAGGTCAAAGATAAGCAAGTGTTCCATGTGCAAAACTTCATCAATACGAAATTATTTGCCCGATTGGGGCTTCCGGAACGAATCCACCGATGAATAGGGCAAGCGGATTTCGTCTATATAGTTGAGAAGCGAAATTTTCAACCAATCGGAGAGGTGTCGATAACAATGGAAACGACAAACCAAACGAAAGTAACCGTGCAGGCCGTCATTCAAGCTCCCGTAGACAAAGTGTGGACCTATTGGAACGAGCCGAATCACATCACCAAGTGGAATCAGGCGTCGGAGGATTGGCACTCGCCAAGGGCGGAGAACGATCTTCGGGTCGGCGGCAAGTTTACGACAAGGATGGAAGCGAAGGACGGCAGCATGGGCTTTGATTTCGGCGGCACTTATGACATCGTGAAGCAGCATGAGGCGATTTCCTACACCATGGGCGATGGAAGGAAAGTCGATATTGCTTTCGTTGATCAAGGAAACGCAACGACGGTCATCGAGACTTTCGACGCCGAAAGCACCCACCCCGTGGAGTTTCAGCAGGCAGGCTGGCAAGCGATAATGAACAGCTTCAAAAAGTACGTCGAAGAATCGAAGTAATCATCGGGAGGCGTCCGCGAGGGCGCGTCTTTCCTGTTTTATGGAAGATAAATCATCCTCTAGAACGATTGCAATCGTGCAATAAAAACAGTACCATTTTGTGGTAAAAGATTAAGCGAAATGAGGGGAAAAGTTGTCTAGCCATTCAAATGCAGTTGCAACAGCGGAGGACGCTCCGTTCTCAATGAAAGCGATCATGGGGCCTCTTATGGCGATCGTCGTCGGCATGATCATGGTCATCCTCGACAGCACGGTAATGAACATCGCGCTGCCGACTTTGATGGACGATTTCAAGTCCACCGTCAATACGATGCAATGGTCGATCACGGCTTATACGCTGGCGCTGTCCGCGGTTATTCCATTGGCCGGCTGGCTGACCGATCGATTCGGCGCCAAGCGGGTTTTTCTGATTACGATTTTTTTGTTCACGGCAGGCTCCATTCTTTGTTCGTTTGCCGCTACGCCTGAACAGCTGATTATCTATCGCGTTATTCAGGGGATCGGCGGCGGCATGGTGCAGCCGATCGGGATGGCGATTATTTTCAAGCTCGCTCCTCCTAACAAACAAGGCGCAGTTATGGGAATGCTCGGCATACCGATGATGCTCGGACCTGCGCTCGGACCGGTATTGGGCGGTTATTTGCTGGAATACGCGACCTGGCACTGGATCTTCCTTATCAATCTGCCTATCGGCATCATCGCGATCCTAGTCGGCCTTAAATACCTGCCGAAAGTGGAACGCAAAACCGTGCCGACGCTCGACTTCTGGGGGATGCTGCTTGCGCCGATCGCGTTCGCTACGTTATCTTACGCGGTAAGCGAAGGCGGCAAGGATTGGGGTTCTACGAATACGATCGTCAGCCTAATCGTTGGTATCGTCGCGTTGGTGTTGTTTATTATCGTTGAGTTTCTCCATAAACAACCATTGCTGGAGCTTCGGGTATTCAAGTCCGCGGACTTCACGATCGGAATCGTCGCGTCTTGGTTAATGACCATGGGATTGTTCGGGTCTTTCTTGTTCGTGCCGATGTACATGCAGCAGGTCTTCCATTACGAGCCGCTAAAAACCGGGTTCATGATCCTGCCGCAAGTCGCGATGACGGGACTGTTCATGCCGATCGGCGGTAGGCTGTTCGACAGATTCGGCGCCCGCATCGTATCCACGGTCGGGATCGCCCTCGTTGCGGCAGGACTGTTCTATATGTCGCAGATCCAAGCGGATTCGGGCGCCGGATACGTGATCACGGCGACGATGATCATGGGCGCAGGCATGGGACTGTCCATGATGCCGGTGAATACGCACATCTTGAAAGTAGCGCCGCGTCGGCTCGTCGGCCGGGTAACGCCGCTTACGTCGGCCGCCCAGCAGGTCGTGGTTTCGTTCGCGGTTGCGGGATTGGCAAGTTATATGGGTACGCGAATCGAGGATCATATGGCCGCCACCAAAGGCGATGCAGCCGTCTCGCTCGTCTCGGCTTTCGGAGATACGTTCTTCGTCGCCGGATGCATCGCAGTGGCCGGCGCCTTGTTGGCCATTCTGCTTCGGAGGCCTAAAGCCGTGAAAGATGACGACGCGGCTTCGGATCAAGCCAATGCTCCCGTTATGATAGGGCATTAAGAGATACCGCCGCATATTCGCGATCTGAGTACAGAGCACGGTTGATTGATTCCCGTTGCTCTGTATTTTTTCATGCGCGAAATGAGGGTTACCCCTGTATCCTTCGCAACAGCCTTCTTCGCATTAGGATGCTGCATAAGATTGCCGCCCCAATAAAGCTATAGAACAGCACATTAGACAAGAGCAGGAAGGCAGCCGTATCCACCTGATAGATCAACCAGACGCGAATGGCCGATTCGCTAATCAGCATCGCTGCCCACATCGCGGTGATGAGGCGGCACATTTTACGGAAATAGGGGATTTGCCATTTCTCCTTCAGCGATTCCTCGTTTGCTGCCGGGACAAACCGGAGGGAAAGGCTGTAGATCAGAGGCTTTTCGAGCAGCAGCGAGAACAGGAACACGCAGCCGATCGAGACAGTCACAAACGATTCGCGGAGCAGCACCATGCGCTCGTCTCCGCCGACCAGTGCAAGCCCGACCCCGAGTACGAAAGCCCCGACCATCAGCAGGCCGAAGCTGTCCACCCTTTTATTTCTCATCCAATAATAGAGCTGTTCCGCCAGGGGGACGCTCATTGCAACCAGAAGGGCAGTCAGCCCCGAAGTATTGTTCTTGAGCAGCAGGTAGATCAAGTAGGGAGCGAATCCATTGAACAGAATCGTAGCGATGAGACTGGAGGGGATACGCAACCGGCTCATTGCAGCGATTTAAAAATCACGTTAAAAATATCGTCGAAGCCGAACTTCTCTTCGTCTTGGACGATTATGCGATGGGTGCGCAGCCCGTAGGTGAAGATGTTAAACAGTGTCGACAGCTTGACGGCGTCAATATGCGACGGAATGGCTCCCGCCTGCTGTCCGCGCTGAATCCATTGAATCGAAAGCTGATGGGTGTATTCGTACAATTCGGTCAGGATCTTGGCGATCTTCGGATTCTCGCTTTGGCTGAGCAGATAGGTGAAAATTTTATTCGTTACGGATTCATTGTCCGTATTGATCATCATTCTGCCGACGATCATCTGAATCGGGGATGAAGCGTCGCCGCTTGCCGCATGGGTTACCGCCGTATGGAAGTTTTCGTTGATTTTCTCCATTTTTGAGATGAGAATGCGACCGAACAACTCGTCTTTCCCGGACACATAATGGTAGATCGCGCCTTTGGACAGGCCCGATCGATCCATAATATCCTGCAGCGTCGTTTTGTTGCAGCCTTTCTCCCGGATCAGCTGCTCTGCCGTATCCAAGATAAGCTGAAAGCTTGAGCTAGGAGGATTCAAATCAGGCGTCATCATCAGCACCTCCCCTTTCTATTCTATCATTGTATACCAACGGTCGGTTGGGGCAAAGAGGGATTATGAGTTCCTCGGCTGCCGCGTCTTCTGCGATAGACAATCCATTCCGCGACAATCAAGTTGACCATCCAGCATGACCATGCCGAGAACCGGTAGGCAGGTTCGAATTCCGAGACCATCATCGAGAGAGGCAATACGATTCGCAGGCTCACTCCGGCGAAGGTTAAAGCATAGCTGCGGTACATCCATCGGATATGCGATTCGAGCTGTTTGCGGCGGGCAAACTGGACGGCTTTAAAGGTCGTAAGAATCCATAGGAAATCAAGCGTGAAAAAGGCGGTTCTGGCCAACCACCCGCCGCTCGCGTAGAGCGATAAGTAGATGTTCACGATGGCGCTGATAAGGATGGAGTAGGCGTATAGCTTTCCAAGCATTCTGTGCAGAGACGTTCGCTTGGCCCCTTGCGGCCTGCGAAGAAGCTGGTACAAGCCGATGCCAAGCGCTATGCAACCGGTAATGATATGCGTGTAGAGAATATAAACCCATGGGCGATAATGAAAATCGGGGTTCTTCAGCTTGAAGTCGACGAGCGCGGCCTGCTTGGCGCCGAATATCCCGTATTGAAGGAAGGCATAGCCGAAAATGATGAAGGTTACGCTGAGAACAGCGAGTACGGCGATCGTTCTTTTGCTCAGCTTGCTCATTGGGATCTCTCCTTGGCAGCGACTGGCTGCGCGTATTGGGGTCCTTGCAGGAAGGCCGCCGGCGAAGCTTCGTGTTTCTTCTTTATTTGTCTGTAGCTGATAAACATATAGGCTCGCCACAGGAAAGTGAACAGAACAAGAGCGGCAATGTACATGGCGAGCATCAGTTCGATGTCCGGGCGGTGGTCTGCGGTAAGAATGGGGTAAGCATGGAACACCTTATCGCGAATCAAGTAACGGATATACGGAAAGCCGATCAGAATGGCGTAGAACAGATAGTTTGTCTTAAAAAAGATGCGCCCATTAACCATCTGGAATTTGGTAGTCAAAATGTAAGGAATGGCTAACCCAACGCCTATACCGATCATCCATAACACTTGCCCGGTTGTGGCGCGGCTTCCCATGCAGTAGAAGATCCACGGCAGCGGCGCGAGCAAGAGCCAATCCCCGAGCAGAATTCGACGTCCGCTTCCGGTAAACTCCTTCCTCGTCTGCATAAATTGCTTCAGCGTCATCCAGATAATAAGTGCCCAGACGCCATATCCGATCCAATCCCATTGTTGTTGAGTCATTGTGTATTCGCTCCTCTTTATTTTGGTAAATTAGCTTCCTCCGAGGCTGTAAATTCAGGCTTGAAATTACAGACCGACGGTCGGTCTTGTTGTTTTTAGTTTACGTACCGCCCGTCGGTTTGTCAACCATAAAATAACAAAAACTGTTGTGTAAAAATCCTAATGTGGCGGAAGAGGAGTAAGGGAGTAGTAAGCGAAATGAATTATAGAGCCCGGCGAGCGGGATGCCGCGGCACAAAGCACAACGCAGAATGGAGCGAAGAGGACAATGGGAGAGGAACGCAACTGGGCGGGGAATTACCGATATAGCGCCGCGGAGCTGTTCGAGCCTGAGAGGATGGAGCAGCTCCAGGAATGGGTAGCAAAACGCGAGAAAGTCAGAGCGCTTGGTTCGCGGCATTCGTTCAACAGCATTGCCGACACGCCCGGCAGCTTGGTTTCATTGAAGAAGATGAATCAAGTATTGGAGCTTGACCGTTCCCGCGGGACCGTTACGGTGGAGGGAGGCATCCGGTACGGAGAATTGGCTGGCTATCTGCATGCGAACCATTATGCTCTGCACAATCTGGCCTCTCTTCCCCACATTACGGTTGCCGGCGCTTGCGCAACGGGGACGCATGGCTCGGGAGACCGGAACGGCAATCTCGCTACCGCCGTACGCTCCGTTGAGATCGTTACTTCGAGAGGAGAAGCGGTCGTCTATACGCGCGGCGAACAGCCGGAGGCAGAGGGAGCCATCGTCCATCTCGGGGCCCTGGGCGTCGTGTCGAAGCTGACGCTGGACATCGTGCCGAGCTTTGACATCAGCCAGCGGTTGTTCGAGAATCTCGCTCTATCCAGGCTGGAACGCCATTTTGACGTTATTTTCTCGAGTGCGTATAGCGTCAGCTTATTTACCGATTGGACAAGCGATCGCTTCAATCAGGTGTGGTTAAAAAGTCTTGCCGGTGAGGATGAACCATTCGCCGGGGAAGATTTCTACGGGGCGACGAGGGCTGCTGTGCCGCTGCATCCCGTACCGGGCATATCCGCGGAGCCGTGCAGCGAGCAGCTGGGGAAAAGAGGGCCCTGGCACGAGCGTCTGCCTCATTTTCGAATGGAGTTTACTCCGAGCGCGGGGGAGGAGCTGCAAAGCGAGTACTTTGTGCCGCGAAGCCATGCCTACGCTGCGTTAGAGGCGATTTATAAACTGCGGGAGCATATCGCTCCGCTGCTCTATATTTCGGAGGTGCGCACCATTGCCGCCGATTCGCTATGGATGAGCCCCAGCCACAACCGGGATTCCGTCGGAATTCATTTTACATGGAAGCCGAACTCGGAGGCGGTTGAGGGTGTGCTGCCGCTCATCGAAGCCGCTCTCGAGCCCTATGAGGCGCGCCCGCACTGGGGCAAGCTGTTCACCATGGCGCCTGAGCGGTTAACGTCGCTCTATGAGAAACGCCTCGAATTTCAACGTCTCTCCGTTAGCTGCGATCCGACAGGAAAGTTCCGTAACCCATTCCTGGATCGGTACCTGTACGGAACCTTATCCTAGCTTCAACCAAGATACAAACCCGGTCAAGTTGACCGGGTTTGTTTACGACTATTTCTGCACATTAGGTCTTCCTTGATCGCTCGGATCGTTCGATCGTGATGGGCTGCTCTTGGGGTTGTTTTTGTCTTTCTTGGTTTTCGTGCTCACGTTATCGTTCACCTCCCGTATTTTCCATAAAGAGTATTTCACCAAACCCTTATTTTATTTCTTGCTAATCTCCATGAACCTCTTGATCAATTCGCCGAACTCTTCTTGCTGCTCGCTGGAGGCATGCTTCTCCGCCATCTGGAGCACCTTCTGAATCCGGCTCGTCCCGACGCCTTCGCTGTCCTTCATGATCTTGGCGAATTCGGCGACAGCGGCAATAAACAAGGTTTTGTCGGACAGCTCTCCGGAAGGACCGATCGATGCTTCCGACTCCCGCGATCTGTTGTTATTGTCCACGTCTTTGTAACGAATCGTAACCGTGCCCCAATGCTTGGAGGCGTTGTCCTTCAATTGAATCTCATATAGCGCGGTTACGGAATGGCCGGCCCCCACTTCCCCGCCGTCGACGTGGTTATTGCGGAAATCCTCATCCGCGATTGCCCGGTTCTCATAGCCCAGGAGACGATAGCCCTTGACTTGCGCGGGGTCGAATTCGACTTGGATCTTGGCGTCCTTGGCAATCGTTTGCAGAGTCCCGGTCAACTGCTCTTGGAAAATCTTCTTCGCTTCATCGATGTCGTCAATATAGGCGTAGGCTCCATTGCCCTTGTCCGCCAATTGCTCCATGAGCACATCGTTATAATTGTCCATGCCGAAGCCGAAGGTGCTGAGGTAAAGGTTCTGTCCGGCGTAATCCTCGATCGTGCGGAGAATGCCCTCCGAATCGGTCTCGCCTACATTGGCCACGCCGTCGGAGCACAGGATAACGCGGTTAATCGCTTCTTTGTCGTAGGTTTTGCTGGCCAATTTGTAACCTAACAGCAGTCCTGCTTCCGCATTCGTCGAGCCTTCGATCTGAAGCTCATCGATGGCTTTCAGAATAACCTCCTCCTCTTCGACCGCAGTAGGTTCCAGAACCGTACGGGCCTTCGAGCCGTACACGACAATGCCGATCCGATCATCGTCCTTCAACTGATTGACCAGAAGCGCTAGGCTTCGCTTGACCAATCCGATCCGGTCGTCTTGGTTCATAGAGCCCGACACATCGATAACGAACGTTAGATTCGCTCTTTTCCGTTCCTCCGATCCGATCTCCTTGCCTTTGATTCCAATTCGGACGAGCTGGGTGCCCTCTGTTCCGAACGGAGAGGGGCCGGCGTCGACATGGATGGCGAACGTATCGTTCTTAGGGGGCGCATCGTTCAAGTCGAAGTAATTAATGAATTCCTCCAGACGGATCGCTTCCTGAGGCGGCAGGTTCCCGTTCTGAATATAGCTTTTGGCCAAGGTGTAAGAGCCCGTATCGACATCCATCGCGAACGTAGACAGCTTATCTTCTTCTGTAGAAACATAGGGGTTCGTCCCGTAATCCTGGAAGAACATATCCGAAGGGACGGAGGGTTGAGGGGCCATTGCTATCGGGTCTTCCGCTTTCGACTCTACCGCGGACGGCGCATCCGGAGCCCAATCGTCCGATGATTCGTTATCGTTATTGGCACTGCAGCCTGCGACTAGAACCCCAAGCAAGAGTACGAACAGCAAGCTCATCCTTCTTCTCATCTGGAACGCCCCCATAAAATTGATTAATGTTACAATAATATTACAGAAGTATTTCTATTGTGTTTCTTGTTTGCGGCATAATAGACGATTCGGCTTATGACAATGTTGCATTTTTTCCAAATTTTATCCACAAACATAAAAAGGATCGGGTCAGCTCACATAGGTGAACTTCCGATCCAGAGTAGAAGGGGGATTTTTGCGATAGGTAACCTGATCGTTCAGTTTGAATGCGACCAAGTCATCCCGCCCTTGCCTATAAAATACTAAGCTACCTCACCAGCAAACGAAGCCACTACTTCTTTTGTGACATCTTTTCCTCCTCGTAGATTGCTTACCAATGCTCCGATTGTATAGATCGGTCCCCACGGAATTCCCCACCATCCTAGAACAGCGCTAAGAAGCGTGAACGGTAACCCTTTAGCGACGGAACTCTCGTTATATCTAATAAAGTAGATGTTTGAACCGCGCTTAAACGTCATTACTAAGATAGAAAAGCAATATGTGTAGATCACGAATTTCCCGCCTTGCTGCAACTCGCGTTCAAGGCTGCTTCTATCCATATTCTCGATTCCATGGATTTTCATTGCATGTCTCCTTAGCAAATAGGTATAGGCTAAAAATGTATCACACGACCATATATTCTACAATTTTCTACATTTTCCTTCTACACGGTACGCAATAAGCAAATCGACTAGATCGCATCGGAGGGTTAGAGGAATCCGATCTTTTATCGTCGAATTCTATCATACAGATTTGGAATTAATTGAGGGAAGCAGCGATGTTGGATGTCGGAAGACGATTTGGACGAGCTTCGCAAGAAAACGATCCGGTATTGCCAGCGTATTGCCGGTTCGGAATGGGATGCCGAGGATTTGGCCCAGGAGACCCTGATTCGACTGGTGAGGCTCAAACGGGAAAATCCGGATACGGCCATCTCCAATGCGTTCATCTTTCGAATCGCTCATCATTTGTGGGTGGACAGGCAGCGTAAGAAGCGGGTCTCGGAACAGCCGATCGATGACGCCCGCGATGTCCCGGAATATTCGCAGCGGTATGACACGCGCGAATTGCTGGAGCTTCTGGTCGAACGGCTGCCTGCCAAGCAAGTCGTGGTGCTGCTCTTGATGGATGTGTTCGATTATACGGCCAAGGAAGTGACGGGGTTCATTGCCGGTACGGAGAATGCGATCCTCGTCACTCTGCATCGAGCGAGAAAAACATTAGAGAAATGGGCTTCGACCGAGGAATCGATCGAATCATCCAACCGCAAACAAAAATCCGATAGATTCCAACAGGGCGCCTTGTTCGAGCAGCTTCTGCATGCGTTCCGGCAGCGCAGCCCGAAGCGGATCCGCCAGGCGTATATCGACCTCTTAGGGGAAGGGATTCGGGTTCAACGAATTTCCCTGCGCGACAACCGCATTGTTTTCTTACTAAGCGACCCTAACGGCAATTTATTCAGAATTAGCACGGAACAATCGTAATGAGCTGTAAGATTCGGCTGCGTAACGACGTTTATTATACGTAATAACATCCAATAGAGGGGGAGTATCCATGCATGTCCGTATTGAAATGCTAAGCTTGCCGGTAAGCAAGCTCGAACAGGCTGTCGAGTGGTATGGGAGGCTTGGATTTACCCAAGTGCATCATGGAGCCGACAACCAACAGGCACGAATCATGGTCGGTAGAGGTCAGTGGATTCAGCTGGTGCGCACAAGTCGGCATGCGAATATGAACTTTTATAACAAGGAAGGGTATGAGATGTTCCCCTGTACGATCAAGACGGCCGACGTACGCGGAAGGCATCATCGACTCGCGGCAAGCGGGTGGGATGCGGGTGAATGCCTAGATGAGTGCGGCTATAACTTCAAGGCTTACGATCCCGACGGCAATAGGCTAAATCTGTGGGGCGGATTTATCGGATTCGAGAACGCTTCCCCCGACGGCATCGACACCGTCTATATCCCGGTCGCGGATTTAAAGTCGTCTAGCGATTGGTATATCAAGTACTTCGGAACTGTTCTGGAAAAGCCGGGGCAATATGAATTCCATAGACTCCCTTCCGGTCAGACGATCATGCTGGTCGAGATCAAGGATGGGAAGCGATTGAGAATCGAGGCCGAGCTGCAAGAGGAGCAGTACGGGGTTTCGTTGGCGGTGGATGATTTTAACGGAATGGTGCAGGCGTTGAGAGACGGCGGAGAACAAGTCGTGGAGGTGCGGGAGGACGAGCGGGAACGGATGCAGGCGATCCTTGCCGATCCTTCCGGCAACGTAGTCCGAATCGTGGAAGAGGTTTGGAATGAAAGCCTCCCTTCCGAAGAAAAGGTATTGGTTAACCAGCAGGCGTAAAAAGCGCGGCATCCGACAGTCGGAGCGATATTGGCCTTAAATACAGAGCGTGGAGGAATCCTCCGTCGCTCTGTATTTTTTATGTGGCGGAGGTCATTGTCCTGGTCTATGCACGTCGACGACATGGTTCTCGCTGGCCGAGAGCGAGATCACTTCGGCTTCCGAATAATGGAACCTATCCTCCGTTTCCAGAGATGGTAATTTGGCAATTTAAGGGTTGACAGTATTTCGCTTTCAATTTAATATAATCATAGCGGAAAAGTATGATTTATATCATTGGATATCAACGAACCCATCAGAAGGAGGCTTTTAAAATGGCCAGTCTCCAAACCTTTAAAGCATCTGCGCATTTGCAAGACGGAGTTCAAGTGAAGGTATCCTCCCGGAACTTTGGGTTTGTCATCGACGAGCCTAAGAGCTTGGGCGGCACCGATACCGGTATGAATCCGGTCGAAGCTTTGCTGGCCTCGTTGGGGGCCTGTCAGTCTATCGTGGCCAGAGTGTATGCACCTAAGTTCGGCGTGAACCTTAAGGACTTCTTCGTAGAGGTAGAAGGCGATATTGACCTGGATGGCTTCTTCGATAAGTCTGAGGTACGTCCTGGCTATTCCGATATTCGGTATACATTCCGAATCAAGACGGATTCGCCGAGAGATCAGGTTGAACAATTTGTGCGATTCCTGGAGAACAAATGCCCAGTTGGGGATACGCTCGCAAATCCGGTTAATCTCAAGCTGGACCGTATTATCATCGAAAGCTAAGCGACCCGGATAGCAAGACCTCGGTGCTTCTTATAGAAGCAGGCGAGAATAATGATAAGGATAAGCCAATCCGGGATTCGACTTTTGCTATAGAGCTGGAAGAGCATTTTTATCCGCAATATTTCTGGCAAGGGGAAGGAGTGCCTCAAGAAGGACTGGATAGCCGGATGTTCGAATGGACAACGGGGAGGTAACTGGGCGGGGGGTCGTCGATTAATGGATTGGTATCGAACCTTCGTAAAAATGGGGTCAAGGTAACGGCCCTCCACAATCACTGGTTGTTCAAGAATCCGCGTCTTATGTATATTCACTGGGAGTCGATCGATAATCCTATTGCCTTCGCCCAAAAGGTAAAACGTTCTATCGCTTTCTTGGGTTAAAGCACTTTCTCGTTCAGCTCAGATGGAAGGCCGTGATGCTCACCCTAATGGTGCGCAACCACGGCCCTTCGTGTAACGGCCGTAATAATCTTTGCTCCACTACCATTCCGCCTTTTGGGATATTGTCACGCTGCCCTCTCTTGTTTTCCCGTTCTCCACAAGATGATCGACCGCTGCTTGCTCGATTGCTAGCCCCTCCGTATAACGCTCCATAAACAAAGCAAAGCCATTCACATCCGCGCTTTCGGGGTAAACCTCCTGCCCTTGCGCCTCATGGAACACTTTGGCGGCGAGATAATCGGCCAACCCCTCGTGCTGCTCCTTATTAAGCATATAGGATGCCAGAATGGCCATCCCCCATGGGCCGCCCTCGCCTGCCGTAGAGAGGACCGAGACAGGAACATTCAATGCCGCGGCGCACATTTTTTGACCGACGAGCGGCGTCTTGAACAAGCCGCCATGCGCCAGAATACGATCAATCGTTACCTGCTCCTTCTGTGTCAAGATATCCATCCCGAGCCTAAGCGCCGCAAACGCGGTAAACAGATGTACCCTCATGAAGTTAGCCAGATTAAAGCGGCTTTCCGGAGAGCGAACGAAGAGCGGACGACCCTTAGCAAGCCCCGTAATATTCTCGCCTGAATAGTAGCCGTAGCTGAGCAAGCCGCCGCCATCGGCGTCTGCTTCCAGCGCTTTGTTGAACAGGATACTGAATAACTGGTTCCTATCGGGCTTATGCCCCATTGCTTCATAAAATTCGCGGAATAAGCCGAGCCATGCATTGATATCGCTGGAGCAGTTATTAGCGAGAACCATGGCGACAGGGCTGCCGTCAGGCGTAGACACGATGTCAATCTCGGGGTACACCGCGGACAAATCTTGCTCCATGACAAACATCGCAAAAATCGACGTGCCTACGGAGATGTTGCCGGTACGCTTCTCTACGCTATTCGTTGCGACCATGCCCGTTCCGGCATCGCCTTCCGGAGGACAAAGCGGAATGCCTGCTTGCAGGCTGCCTGATGGATCCAACAGTCGGGCACCGGCTTCTGTGAGATATCCAGCTTGTTCGCCTGCAGCTTGAACTTTAGGCAAGATATCTTCCAGACTCCAAGGGTAGGCTTTGCCTGCGATTAAACCGCCAAACTTCTTTATCATATCTTCGTTATATTGCCGCGCAGTGGGATCGATCGGGAACATGCCGGAGGCATCTCCTATGCCAAGAGCCTTGCTGCCCGTCAACAGCCAATGAATGTAACCCGATAAGGTCGTCATATAATCGATGTAAGCGACATGCTCTTCATCGTTCAGAATCGCTTGATACAAATGGGCGATGCTCCAGCGTTGGGGGATTTTATACCGGAATTTCTCCGTCAGCTCCGACGCGGCTTCACCCGTTGTGGCATTGCGCCATGTACGGAATGGAACCAACGGCTTACCTGCGCGGTCTAGAGCAATATAGCCCTGCATCATGGCCGAACATCCGATGGATCCGATTCTCTGCAAGGTGACGCCATACTTTCTCTCGATCTCCTGCTTCAATTGGCGATAAGTTTCTTGCATCCCGTTAACCATCTCTTCGAGATCGTAGGTCCAATAACCGTCGATCAACTGATTCTCCCACTCATAGCTGCTGGAACCGATGGTTTCGAACTGGCGATCGATCAAGACGGCTTTGATCCGAGTAGATCCGAATTCGATGCCGAGCGAAGTTTCTCCCTTGACTATTGCCTCTCTTATTTTCTGATCCATAATGGCTCAGTCCCTCTCCAAATTAGAAAATTGAGGAAATTATAGCATGAAATAACCATAATAAAGAAATGGTATAATAGGATAAAAAAACGCGAAGCGGGAAAAAGGTGAAGCGCTCTGAGAGCAAACCGGATGGAAGCCTTCAGCGATGGCGTACTGGCGATTATCATTACGATCATGGTTCTGGAGTTTAAAGTACCGGACGACCATAACTGGCACGCGCTAAGCGCGCTTGGCCCTAAGATCCTTAGTTACATATTCAGTTTCGTCTACATCGGCATCTACTGGAACAATCATCACCATCTCCTGCATATGGTTCGCGCGATGAACGGGCGTTTGATGTGGCTCAACTTGCTTCTTCTGTTCTGGCTTTCCCTTGTGCCGTTCACGACGGCTTGGATGGGAGAGAGCCATTTTGCAGCCGTGCCAATGGCGCTGTACGGCATTATCCTGCTGCTTGCGGCCTTCTCGTACTGGTTGCTTCAACGCGGGATTCTTAGCCAGCATTCCAACGAGTCCTCTTTTGTTCAAGGGATGGGCAAGGACTGGAAGGGGAAAATCTCTCCGTTGCTCTATTTAGTCGCTGCCTTGACCGCATTCGTGAGCCACTGGCTATCCGGCTTCTTCTTCGTGCTTGTTGCCGTGATCTGGTTCGTGCCGGATAAGCGAATCGAGCGTGCTCTAGAATAGGAGGAACTTCAATCGTGGAGAAGGTTGCTGCGGCTGTATTTAATAATATCCGTTGGTGTGAGATCGTCTGTGAAACGCACGGTATTGTTGGGAGATCGACGGGAAGTGCGTGGCGGACAACGTCGAAAGCGCCGGCCTATTACCCCGATATCATTACATCAAGCAACAATGCAACGGTAGAAGAGATAGCGGAGATGCTTAGTAACAAGGAAACGGCATCCGTGAAGGATAGCTTTGCTAATCTTGACTTGTCGAGTCTTGGATTAGGGATCCTATTCGAAGCCGAATGGATCTATCATGCGCCTTTGGCTGATTTGAAGTCCATTCCACCCGGATGGAGCCAGGTTCGAACAGACGGCGATTTATCCGATTGGACTCTCGCCCATGGTTCAGGCAACGTGATTAAATCCAGTCTCTTGGAACATCGAGACGTTAACATCTACATATGCGAGAAAAAGGGTGTCGTGGGCGGTTTTATAGCAGCTTTGGGCGCCGGCGTCGTAGGGATATCCAATGTTTTCTCAAACGGCGATCTTGTTGGATTGTGGTCGGATATTCCTCAGGTCGTCTCTCAGGAATTTCCGGGAATCCCGGTGGTAGGATATGAACAAGGTACAGATCTAAGGGCGGCTATTCAATCGGGATGGGCATCTTTGGGTCCCCTTCGGATATGGGTCAATCAATAGATTCATGCCCATTTGAGACCTGCTGGAAAGATATGCTATATTGAATTCGCAGACCTTTCTATTATCTATGCAGGGGCGTGCCTCATGATAAACCGGCTTGCGGACAGATTGGCCTTATCTCTATTCGCCCCCTTTGGTAAGCTTCGCGGAGCGACGGCCGGCTCGATCGGCCTGTTCGTCGGCATGCTGCCGATCGCCGGCTTTCGGTTCGCCCTATTGTTGGCGCTCTCGATCATGCTTCGCATGAGCCTGCCGGCTCTTGTCCTCGGCCTATCGGTAACTTTCCTCCTTCCCTATCTGCACTTGCTTACGTTCTCCCTTGGCCATCGGTTGGCCGCGCACGATGCCTATCTGGCCGCCGTACCCGACTTGACGATACGCAACGCCGCCTTATGGACGACGGGGAGCGGATCGTATTGGGCCGGCAGCGTCATCAGCGGCCTTCTGCTCGCTACCCTGGCTTTTCCCTTCTTCATGCTTCTCTTTAATCTCCCGCGCAAACGCAGAGTCCAAAGCAAAAATTATGTGTTCAAGGACGAGTTCGGAAGAAGGTGGGTTCTCCTCCGCCGTCTCGGCGTCCTGACCATTGGAGTCGCTCTTGCCATCGTGGCCGTCTTCTGCGCGAGCCTCGATTCCGTTCCGCTGCTGCCGGATCTGGGACTCAAGCAGCCTCATTCCCCGCACAGCTCCATGGAGAAGCAATTGAGCGAGAACGAGTTGATCCAGCAGTTAAAAGACGAAGACCAGAAGCATCCTACCTTTCAGGTGGGATACCGTCGGCATCATCTTGACCGATTGAGCGCTTCGTCGAGTCCGGGCAAACAAGAAGTCTACGGCTTCTACGTGAATTGGGACGAGAACAGCAAGCAGTCGTTGCTTCAATACAGCAGGGAGCTGACGACTCTTCTTCCCGAATGGCTTCATATGAACTCCGATCTGACGATCAGCGACGAGACCGACCCAGACGTGCTGAAGCTGGCGGACCGCCGGAATCTGGCCGTTCAGCCGTTGATCAGCAACTATACGGATGATCATTGGGACGAGGAAGCCGTCCACCGTCTGCTGCAATCGCCCGAGAAGCAGCAGGAGCTTATCCGCAGCCTCCACGCCCTTGTAACCAAGTACGGCGAGAGCGGCATCAATCTCGACTTCGAAGCTGTCGAGCCGGACGACCAAGACTTGCTTACGGCATTCGTTCAATCGCTTACCCAGGCGTTCCATGCAGACGGACTGCAGGTGACCCAGGATGTGCCCGCGGACGATGATGCGTTCGACTACGGCGCGTTGGCGCAAGTCGCCGATCGCCTTATCGTGATGATGTACGACGAGCACTCCGAGACCGGCGACCCGGGTCCGATCGCCTCCAGCAATTGGTTCGAGCAATCGCTTAATCAACTCGACATTCCCCCGGGCAAGATGGTCGTGAGCATGGGCAACTACGGGTACGATTGGATCGCGAACAGCAAGCAGCCGGCGGATAATCTAACCTTCGGGGATCTCATGGAGCTGGCCGAGCAATCGAAGCTGCCGGTCTATTGGGACGATGAAGGCGACAATCCCTATATTCGTTACCAAGACGGCGAGGATTCCCATATCGTCTGGTTCCTGGATGCCGCGACCTTCTATAATCAGCTGAAAATCGTTCAAGAGAACGGGTTTCGGGGCGTGGCGTTATGGCGTCTGGGGTCCGAAGACCCGGGGATATGGAGCTTGCTGGGCAAGCCATCTCCGTCCGCAAGCGACTTATCGGTACTGTATAATCCTTCTCCCGTGCATTACAGCGGAGAGGGGGAAATCCTGCGTATTGCATCCACGTCGAACGAAGGCAAGCGATCGGTAGAGACGGATGAGGACGGCTATATCGACAACGAGACTTACGAGTCGATTCCTACGCCCTTCGAGGTCGAACGATACGGTAAGATCAAGAGCAAGCAAGTCGCGCTTACATTCGACGATGGACCGAGCGGGCGCTATACGCCGGAGATTCTCGATATTCTGAACAAATACAAGATCAAGGCCTCGTTCTTCGTCGTCGGGGAGAACGCCGAGGCGTATCCCGGACTGATCAAGCGGATTTATAAGGAAGGCCACGAGCTGGGCAACCATACGTTCACTCATCCCGACGTGGCCGCCATCTCGCCGACGAGAACCCGTCTGGAATTGAACGCGACGCAGCGCCTGATCCAAGAGATAACGGGCCATTCCGCGACGTTCTTCCGACCTCCCTACGTGGCGGACGCAGAACCTTCGACGCCGTCCGAGCTGCTTCCGATCCTGCGGGCGCAGCAGATGGGCTACACGATGGCCGGCGAGCTGATCGACCCCGAAGATTGGCAGAGGCCGTCGACGGATGCCATCGTCGATCGCGTCATGTCCCGGTTGCACGAAGGCAACGTCATCCTCCTTCATGATGCGGGCGGAGACCGGTCGCAGACCGTCGAGGCGCTGCCGCGAATCATCGAACAGCTCCAACGGCAAGGGTATTCGTTTACGACGCTTAGCGCGTTGATCGGCAAAACCCGCGCGGAGACGATGCCGCCGGTCTCCGATGCAGATTTGCCTCTCTTGCAGTATGACCGGGCCGTCTTCCAATGGCTTAAGGGATGGAACCTGGGCTTAAGGGACCTCTTCTATGCAGCCATCGCGATCGGCATGCTTAGGGTGGCGATGCTGTTCTGGCTGTCCTTGCGGCATAAGCGTGATCGGTCTTCCGGGAGAGTCAACGCCGATTACGCCCCGCCGGTCAGCGTGGTGATCGCCGCCTACAACGAGCAGAAGGTCATCTGCAACACGATCGAATCCATTCTCTTAAGCGATTATCCGAATTACGAAGTGATCGTCGTGGACGACGGCTCGACGGACGAGACGGCGAGAGCGGTGCTGGAGCGGTTCGGAGAGCGTTCGGACGTGCGATTGATCACGAAGCCCAACGGGGGCAAGGCTTCCGCGGTGAATACCGGATACCGGCAAGCGAACGGGGAGATCGTGATTGCCTTCGATGCCGATACTTTGATCGCGAGCGACTCGATTACGCGTTTGGTCTGCCGCTTCCAAGACGAGCGCGTCGCCGCGGTATCCGGGAACGTGAAGATCGGCAACACGGGCAATCTGCTTACGATCTGGCAGCATATTGAGTATGTGACGGGATTCAACTTGGAACGCAGGGCATTCGACAAGCTGAATTGCATAGCGGTCGTTCCGGGAGCCATCGGCGCATGGCGCAAATCCGCCGTCGAAGACGCCGGGTACTACAGCGAAGACACGCTGGCCGAAGACGCCGACCTGACGTTATCGCTGCTCCGAAGCGGGTACAAGATCCATTATGAGGAACGGGCCCTTGCCTATACCGAAGCTCCGGAGGACGTGCAGAGCTTCGCGAAGCAGCGTTACCGGTGGACGTACGGCACTCTGCAATGCTTATGGAAGCATCGGGGAGCGATGTTCAATCCGAAGCATCCGGCGCTCGGGTTCATCGGAATGCCCAACATGTGGCTGTTCCAGTATGTGTATTCGGTGCTGTCTCCGCTCATTGATCTCTTGTTCGTGTTCTCCTTGTTCTCGGGCGGATCCCGGATCGCGACGGCCTTCTATCTCGCGTTCTTCCTCTTGGATCTATCCGTCGCTTATTACGCGTTCCGGCTCGAGAAGGAGAATCCAAAGCCGCTCCTATGGCTCTTCTTGCAACGGATCGTGTATCGCCAGCTAATGACGTACGTCATCCTCAAGTCGATCTTCGCGGCGGTCAGAGGTTCCCCGGTAGGCTGGAACAAAATGAAACGGAGAGGCAGCGCGCGAATGGATCAATCGATGTAAGAGCGTCTTGTTGACTTAGAGCGCGCTCAAACTTATAGAATGAATTCGTAGGGGAGGGGAGAGCAATGAAAGACCAAGCGCAAGAGCTGACCGTTCAGCAGGCGGCCGAGAGAACCGGCCTTAGCGCGCATACGCTGCGTTATTACGAGCGGATCGGACTCATGGATCCAATCCCCAGAGCCAAGAACGGGCATCGGCTTTATCGGAAGAACGATTTTGAATGGATCGTGCTGCTCGCCAGGCTTCGGAACACGGGCATGCCGATCGCGCAGATGCAGCAATTCGCCGCGATGATGCGGTTAGGCGATGCAGGCATCTCTCAACGCAGGGCGCTGCTGGAGAATCATGAACGGATGCTGCTGGAACAGGCTCAAACGATTCAGCAGACTCTGGACCTGCTTCGGGACAAGATCGACTACTACCGCTCCTGGGAAGCCGAAGTCAACGGAGAAAATCAAGAAAGAGGGGGGTAGAAAATGCAGCGACATTCATTAGGAGCGACAGGACTCCGGGTAAGCGATTTTTCATTAGGATGCCTTAACTTCGGATCCCGGACGGATAAGAGGACATCATTCCGGCTGCTGGATCGTTATAAGGAAGCCGGAGGGAACTTCTTGGATACCGCCAACAACTATGCTTTCTGGAACGAGGGCTGCATCGGCGGCGAGAGCGAGTCTCTGCTCGGCGAATGGATGAGAGTAAGCAAGAATAGAAGCGAGCTTATTGTAGCCACCAAGGTTGGCGCGAAACCGACGATTCCGGGCGGCGGCTTCGATCAAATCGAAGGCTTGAGCCGTCAAGCGATTGAGAAAGCGGTCGATGAAAGCTTGCTTCGTCTTGGAACCGATTATGTAGATTTGCTATACGCGCATATCGACGATACCGATACTCCGCTTGAGGAAACCCTAGAAGCCTTTGACCGGCTTATCAAACAGGGCAAAGTAAGGGCGCTGGGGTGCAGCAATTATCGCTTCTCTCGGCTCCTTGAGGCTAAAGAGATTAGTGCCGCAAGAGGCTTGGCATCCTATAGCTGCATCCAGCAGCGCTATACGTATTTGCGGCCTGGAATCGATGCGGATTTCGGAATTCAGGTGAGCGCGGATGATGACCTGCTCGAGTATTGTAAAAAAAATGATGATTTTACCATGCTCGCATTCTCGCCGCTGCTCGGTGGATTATATGGAAGAGAAGATGCCGAAATCCCAGAGGCTTACCGTAGCGAGGAGCAATGGGTTCGATTGCAGACCATCAGGCAAGCAGCCAGAGAAATAGGAGCAACGCCGAACCAGGTTGTACTGGCCTGGATGCTTCAGAACGTACCGAGGGTTCTTCCCTTGGTCGCGGTTAGCGATCTGGCGCAACTGGAGGAGAATCTCGGAGCGCTTTCTATAAAGCTAGACGCGGAATTGCTCGAGCGCCTGAATCGGGCGTGACGAGTGTAGCGGGGAAGAGTAGAACCGGTCCACGGCGGGCCGTTTTTTTTTATTCGCAGTTCTCAGGAAGCCTAAATATTCCCTAAAGAAAGATGAAAATAGGAGACCGCTTCCATAGCATTACGTATTCTATTAAGGAATGAATAGAATGCCCATAATGCCAAGGAGGTTCCAATGAGAACAAGATTATGGATTCCGGCGGCGACGCTTGCTCTGACGATGCTCGCGCCGACGGCAGCGATGGCAACGGCTTCGGACGGAGGCTCGGCCGCCTACGAGGAGACCCGGAAGGCTTCGGCGGAGAAGGCCGAGCTCCTCACGAAATCCTACGGCACGTACAGCGTGCAGTACGCTCTTATCGATCATGGGGAGATCGTCGTCTCCGGCCATTCCGGCATAAACGACGAGAAGGGGCAGAAGCCGCTCACGGCGGATACGATGTACGGCATCGGCTCGACCAGCAAGATGTTCACGACGGCTGCCGTCATGCAGCTGGTCGATCAGGGGAAGGTCGACCTGGACGCGCCGGTCGTGAACTATATCCCCGAGTTCACGATGAAGGACGAACGCTACAAGAAGATTACGCCGCGCATGCTGCTCAATCACTCCTCCGGCCTGAACGGCTCGTCGCTTACGAACGCTTTCCTATTCGAAGACAACGATTCTTACGCTCACGATACGCTGCTGAAGCAGCTGGCCAACCAGACGTTGAAGGCCGACCCGGGCGCTTATTCGGTTTATTGCAATGACGGATTCACGCTCGCCGAGATTCTGGTAGAGAGAGTCAGCGGCATGGATTTTACCGGCTATATTCATAAATACATGACGGAACCGCTTGGAATGTCCGATACGAAGACTCCGCAGGATTCGCCCAACGCGTCGGGGATGGCGGGGATCTATTACCCCGCTTACCAAGGACAGCTTCCGAACGAGACGGGCAACGTCATCGGAACGGGAGGAATCTATTCCACTGCGGAAGATTTGGTTCGATTCTCGCAACTGTTCACGGGGCAGGCAGAAGGAATCTTATCCGCCAAATCGGCTGATGCCATGGAGCAGAAGGAGTACAAGACGCCGTTGTGGCCCGGCGAAGCGGACAATTCGATCGGGTACGGCCTGGGCTGGGACAGCGTCGATCTGTATCCGTTCGGCGAATACGGCATCCAGGCGCTGACCAAAGGCGGGGATACGATTCTGTATCACTCCTCGCTCGTCGTGCTTCCGGAGCAGGATATGGCGGTCGCCGTCGTCTCTTCCGGAGGCTCGAGCACGGTCGACCAGCTTCTGGCGAACGAGATGCTGCTTCATGCGCTGAAGGAGAAAGGGAAGATTGCCGAATTCAAGCCGGAGAAGTCGTATGGCAAGCCGGTCAAGGCGGATATGCCGGAGTCCGTGCTGCAATATGCGGGAATCTATGGGGCAAGCAACCAAACGATGAAGGTCGAGATTAGCAAACTCGGAGAACTGTCCTTGTCTACGGAGCAAGCGCCGGATTATCCGGCCGAGAAATACGAGTACTCGGCGGACGGTACGTTCCTGAGCGCGGACGGGAAGACGAAGATCAGCTTCGTGACGGAGGAGAACGGCCGCACCTACTTGTGGACGCGCCAGTACGCTTCGCTGCCGGGTCTGGGGCAGACGGCTTTGTCTCTGTATTCCGCGGAGAAGCTCCAGCCCCGAGATCTGCCGGCAGAGACCGCAGCGGCTTGGAAGCTGCGCGACGGCAAGAAGTACTATGCGCTTAATGAGAAGGATACCTCGCTGGCTTACCTGCTGGGACCGACTTTGCAGTTGAGCCTGTCCAAGCAATTGCCCGGGTATGTATTGGATAAGTCGATCACGGGCTCGAATACGGCTGCCTCCGGAGTGCAGGTTCCGGGGCTCTCCGGCAGGGATATCGTCAATTATACCTTCTATACTCAGGATGGGATCGAATACTTGGATGCGGCAGGAAGCATCTTTGTCGGCGAGGACTTCTTGAAGCCCCTGTACGTCGCCAAGAAGTCGGCGGCTACGATCCCATCGAGCGGTTATGCCAAATGGTATACGGTAAGCGACAAGGATGCGGGCAAGACCGTAAAGGTGAAGACGCCAGTTAACGGCTCCTTCGCCGTCTACAACGAGCAGGGATTATGCGTCTACTTTAGTGTAATCAGCGGCGACCAGAACAAGGTTGAACTTCCCGCTAACGGCTCCGTTGTCTTCGTCGGAGACGCCGGCTCTAAATTCGAGATCTCCCTGCAGTAACGAAGAAGGCTGGAAGGGCCCGGTTAACCGAGCCTTCCAGCCTTTTTCTTTTACTTATGCGCCTGTTGCCCCGTCATATCGGAGCAGGCCGATTGGCATGAGGGTTGAAGGGAGCAAGCGGCGCATTTGCCCTGCCGCGTCTTGCGATAATAACGAGATAAGGTCCAACCGGCATAACCGAAGATAGCAATGCCGACAATAATGCTGAAGATCATGGATACTCCCCCTATCGGATGTCAATGGAAGCCTAGCAGAAGTCCCCCGCGGTAAATAAGGAACGATAGGATATAAGCGACAATCAATGCATATCCGATAGAGAACCAAGTCCACTTGGCGGATCTCGTCTCGTTGCGAATCACGCCGACCGTTGCGAGACAAGGCACGTACAAGAGAATGAATACCATGAAGCTGTAAGCCTGAAGCGGGGTGAAGAATTGCGTGATCGCCCCTTCAAGACCTGCGTCGGTCGGCGCGGCGTATATAATCCCCATCGTCGACACGACCACTTCTTTGGCTAGGAATCCCGTAAGGAGCGCCGAGCCCGCCTGCCAGTTGCCGAAGCCCAGAGGCTCCATCAAGTGAGCCAGCAAGGAACCGATCGCCTGAAGGAAGCTTTCGTTCATAGGAACGTCCCAGCCCTGGGTTCCGGAGTGGCCGAGCAGCCAGATGATGACGGAACCTCCGAATATGAACGTCCCCGCTTTGCGCACGAATCCTTTGCCCTTCTCCCAAGTGCTGCGAATAAGCGTCCGCCATTGCGGCACCCGGTAGGGCGGCATCTCGACGATAAACATCGATTCTTCTTCTTTGGCCAGAGTGTAGGAGAAGAGCTTCGCCAGAAGAAGCGCAACCACGACGCCAAGAATATAGAGGGAAAGTACGATTAGCGCTTGATGCGATTTAAAGAATGTTCCTACGAATAGGCTGTAGACGGATAATCGGGCCGAACAGGACATCAATGGCGTCAGCAGAATGGTAAGAAGCCGCTCTTTGGGCTGTTCGATCGTTCGCGCGGCCATAATGCCCGGAACGTTGCAGCCGAAGCCGATGATCATCGGGATAAAGGCTTTGCCGTTCAGCCCGACGCCTTCCAGCAATCGGTCCATAACGGTCGCGATACGCGCCATATACCCCGAATCCTCGATAAACGAGATAAGGAGGAACAGCATAAAGATCTGCGGAACGAAGACGAGAACGCCGCCAACTCCTGCGATGATTCCGTCCAGAATGACGTCCTTGATGAAAGGTACGGCACCGGCGCTATTCAACAAAGACTCCACGCCGTCTCGGATAGCTCCATTGAGCAGCGCGTCCAGCTTGTCGGATACCGGCGTTCCGAACCAATCGAAGGTAAGCTTGAATGTAAAATACATGAAAGCCAGAAATACCGGGATGCCGAGGAATCTGTTCATGACAATCGCATCGATGCGCTCCGACAGGGTAACGCTAGAAGACTTGGTCTCCCGAACGGAGTTCTGCAGCCAGCTATCGATGAGAGCGATACGTTTGTCTCGAATGTACTCGGACAGCCTTTTCCCGCCGGAATGCTCTCGGACAAGAGCTTCCGTCTCATCGTAGAAGGCTTGCAGCCACAGGGGATCGACATGCTGGCGCAGCTTCTGAAGCACCGGAATATTGCCTTCGAGCAATTGCAGCGCAAGCCATCGTTTGGGCTCCAGCTCCGCGGGAAGCTTCGCTTCCAACTTGGAGATGGCCTGCTCGAGCACCGGTCCATAATCGAACCGACGAGGGCTGAATTCCGACTCGCTGCCGCCGCGATCTACCGCGGATTGCATTAGCGCATCGCACCCCTGCCCCGAGCGGGCAATGACAGGCAGAACCGGAATGCCGATCTGCTGCGACAACTGCCGGGCATCGATGTCGAGTCCGCGATTCTTGGCCACGTCTACCATGTTTAGCGCCAAGACGACCGGTCTACCGTATTCCAGCAGTTGAATCGTTAAGTGGAGGTTTCTCTCCATCTGAGAAGCGTCGATGACGTTCAACAGCAAGGAAGGCGTTTCTTCTAATAGGTAAAGCGTCGTCACCGCTTCGTCCCGCGACAACGGACTGAGGGAGTAGATGCCGGGAAGGTCGACCAGCTGTCCTCTTTTATTGCTCAGAACGCCAACCTTTTTCTCGATCGTAACGCCGGCCCAATTGCCTACATATTCGTAGGAATCGGTCAACATATTAAAGAGCGAGGTCTTGCCGGTATTGGGATTCCCGGCTAACGCAACCGTCAGCATACGGCTTCCACCACGATCCGGCCTGCATCCTTGCGGCGAATCGCAATCCATTGCCCCTTTATTTCTATCGTACATGGACCTCCGAAGGGCATGGTTTTGCGCAGCGAGATAACCGAGCCTCTCGAAACGCCAAGATCGGCAAGACGCCGTCTTACCAGATCATGAACCATGTCTACATTCACCACGGTAACCTTAGCCCCATACGAGGTTTCCAGCAAAGTCATAGGATTTCACTCCAACGAAGAATGATAACGGTTATCAATAATGAGGCAATCATATGTGATTTCGGTATGAAAAGCAATAGTAAAAAACAGTCATTCGTTCATTGGCTAATTAGCAGAATTCGATCCAGATAACGAACAGGCAAGCCCGAGTCGTTAGGCGAATCCACAGTGAAGGCGACCACCATCGGCGTCCTAGTCTTCGACTGCCTCATAAAAAGAAAGAAGGCTGTCGAGATGATCTCGACAGCCATTGGCGTAATGACAGTGGGAGGGCATGACGACGAAGGCCTATCGGCAATCGCAACGGCGTCTTCCGCGCTAGACGTGATCCGCAGTTGCCGGACCTAAACGGTTCTTTCTAAGAACACCTTCCGGTATAAATGCTTGGGCAGCTGCTTAGCCAGCTTCAGATACGACCGATTCATATGGGAGAGATCGTAGTATCCGAACTCGCACGCCAGATCGCTTAACGATCTGCCGGGATTCGTATAGTAATGGTAGAAAGAGTACTGGAACCGGATGATTTCATTTAAGGTCTTCGGCGAGAATCCAACGTATTCGTCGAAGATCTTCCGAATGTATCGGGAGCTATAGCCGAGATAACGTTCCAGCTCGCCGACGCTGGAGTTGCCGTTCCGATTCATCAAGTACAAACAGGCTTGCCTTGCCAGTTCGGAAGGGCTATCCTCCAGCCTCTCCGTTGTTCCAAAATAACTTCTGCAAGCCTCAATCCTTCTCTCGAACGATCCGGTCGACACGATCTCGCGATAGAACCGATCGAAATCCTTAAAGACTTCCGAACAGCTGATATATTTGAGATTCTCCCTGATATCGACCGTTCTGGTTAAGGGCGCGTTATGCACGTGCCCCAACCATCCCGGGATAAAGCGTATGCCGAACCCGGACATGCACTCCTTTATAGGGACATACTCGATCTCGGATTGACCGATGACCAGATGCGACTCGATATGATCGGCGAAGAAATAGAACACCATCTCGAAGCAGCCGTCCGGCAGCACGGTCACCGTATCTTCGAGCTTGTCGGCCTTATACTGATAGATCTCCAATATTTTGCCGTACAAGAGGTCGTCCTCGCCTACGACATAGCTTTGGGTACAATATTTCTGCTCGAAATCGGGCTGACGGGGTTTATATAAACTCTTATTGCCGCGTGAATTCATAGACATTCCCCCACCGTTGACTTAATGATGTCCTTTTAGTCCCTGCAGACCGTTCAATCGGCAAGAGCCGCAGGCTCCATGGGATGATGCTCCCGAACGCCGCCAAATTTTCTCGAAGCCAAGTAGACAACCGTTCCGACGATAATCCAGCCGAACCCTACGATTTTCGCGAGATCGCTCAATCCGAACAAGATGTACAACGTAACGATGAATCCCAAGCTGGGCAACAGATAATGGCGAAGCCAGCCCGAGCGCTGCTTGCTCTTGACCGCATGTACGATTACCGCCAGATTGACCAGGACGAAACCGCACAGACCGCCGAAGGAAGACAATTCCGTCAACAGCAGCAAGTTGGACGATAGCGGCAGCAGAATCGACGTCAAGCTTAACAGCAGAATCGAGCGGGTAGGCGTTTTGGTCTTCGGATGGAGATAGCCGAAGAACTTGCGGGGAAGAATGTTGTCTCTGCCTTTGGCATACAGAAGACGGCTTGCGGACGATTGAACCGCGACGGAGAGGCCGACGTACGATACGATCATGCCGACCAAAATGATCAGCTGCAGCGCTTGGCCGCCTACGGTCAGAATGACATCGGAGATGGCCGTCTCGGGATCCGAGATCGAGGTATAATCCGGAATGACGAGAGAGGATACGTAGGTCGTCGCAAGGAACAGAACGGTCAGAAGCGAAATGGCGATCAGAATGGCTTTGCCGATTTTCTTAGGGGGCGTGTTAGTCTCCTCGGACAATGTCGTCATCGCGTCAAATCCGAAATAACACATGATCGCCAGTGCGGCTCCGCTAATGACGGGGGCGACGCCGAAGGTATCCGAATTGTAAACGGCCTTCGTGTCGAACAAGATTAACGCTTCATTCGTGACGATGTAATAGATTGCGGCCCCCAAGAAAGCGGCGATAGCGAACAGCAGATAAACCGTCATGATCGTATTGAACTTCGCTGCTACCTGCACTCCGAAGTAATTGGCCAGCAGCACGATTACGTTCACGAGAAGAATCCAGGCCCATAACGGCACGGCCGGAATGAGGACATGCAGGTAAAGAGAAGCGCCCAGCAAGCATCCTCCCGGAATCAGCACATAGTCCAGAAGCATCGTCCACCCCGCATAGAAGCCGGCTGTCGGATGGATCCCTTTGGACGCGAAGGTGTAGCTGGAGCCCGAAGAAGGGAACAGACCCGCCATCTTGCCGAACGACATCGCCGTGAACAGCACCGCTACAAAGGCGATAATATACGACAGGATGGGATTGCCCTCCGATCGGAAAGCCGATAAACCGTACATCGACAAGCTTGCCATCGGATTCATTGCAATGAGGCCGAACACGATCAGATCCCGGAAGCTCAACGTTCTTTTTAAGGACTCCATGGCTATTCTCTCCCCGTTTGTCAATTATGTCATATTTATTTACGTATTATAAGGACTTTTTGAGGTTGGAAATAGGATAATTCGGAACACCCCCGTAAATACGGAGTTCTCATGTTAGTTAATCTCACCAATAACACAGAGCTAAGGGGCTAAGAGGCTGGAAAAAGGGGCGAGAATGCCAAAAAGGCTGGTTTTCTTCCTCGCCGGCGGCGACTCCGAAACCAACCTTTTCTCCTAAGAGGACTCTCGTCCGTGATTAAGCTTTAATGGTGTCGAGCTGAACCATTTTGCGATGCAGATTTGCCCCGAGCTTGCTCATGACCTTCGTAACGAATGGCTCTGGGTCGATAATGGCCTCCGGCGCATAGACTCCCGCCTGCGTGACCTTGCCCGACAGAATATCCAGAACGGCGTTGGCTGCGCACGTCGAAGTGGGATCCTTGCCGAAATCCACAATATGAATCTCATAGATGATTTGAGTTCGGCAGCCGTTGAGCTCGCCTTCGACGTCTACGCGGAACACCGCTCCGAGCGTGTCCGTGCCGTAATCGACGGCCAATGCCTCGGCGGCTGCCGGCGTGCTCATGTAATGCGCCAGGAAGGTGCGCGGCGAGATGCCGAGCTTCGGAATGACCTCGGTATCGGCCAAGCCAAGCGCAATGAGCTTCTTATAGAGCTCGTTGCCTTCCTCCTGGAAGAAGGTGGACCTAGTGGTCGCATGGCGCAAGCCCGGCAGATACTTCGGCAGCGTAACGGATTCCGCGTGCCCGGAGAAGGAATACGTATAGGTTCCGAACGGAGGCTGAAGCTCGATGATCCGCTCTCCGCTCCAAGCCGGAATATCGACATGCTTGCCATCGATAAACTGGGGAACGTCACCGGTCAGGCAGTGGAACAAATGATCGATGACAGCCGATGACATGGCGGGAGCAAACGAGCATCCCCAGGAGACATGAACAGCCTCCGCCTTATCCAACTGGTCCGCTCCCCATCTTGCCAGGATGTTGGTAAGACCCGGAGTAGACCCTGCTCCGAATAAGACGGTGACTCCCGCCTCCTTGGCCGCTTGATCGTACTTATCCGTGCTCACCAGCGCCATGGCGACGTCGAAATCGTCATTGATATCCACGTAATGGACCCCTGCGGCAATCGCTTGCTCGATAATCGGCAGAGCGAAGCGGTGGAAAGGGCCTACGCCGTTGAACACGACATCGGCGCCGCTGATCGTCTCCCGCACGCTCTCGGGATCCGTTGCATTGAACTTAACCGCCTTCGCGCCGATCTCCTTGGCAAGCGCCTCGGCTGCATCCAAGTTATAATCCGCTACCAAGATCTCTTCTGCCGCGCCCTCCGCAGCCAAATACCGGGCCACGTCGCTGCCGACATTCCCGCAGCCTAATACCACAAGCTTCTTACCCATATGAACGCCTCCCGGATTATGATTTAATCCTTCCAACAGGAATTGAGTTCATTATAGGGAAGGGGCTCCGGTTCGGGATAGGAAGAATCGGAAACTCTCGAAGGGTAAGAGGCAAGGCTCAATCCACATCGGACACGGCCGAGATGAATGCCTTCATAGCCGGGAATTTCGCCTCCGACATCCAGTCCTCTATTCGCTTCTTATCTTCGCTGAAGCACACTAGCAGCGCTTCTTTAAGCGCATCAAAGTAGGTCTTGTCATTCGAATCCTCGCTTTCTTCCTTCAAACCGCGAACAAGCTTGCTCCAATCCGGGTTGCTCGAATCATAATAAGAGCGTTCCGGATACAAAAGCGCGAGCTCTTCGGCCTTATCCAAGGCCGCGGACAAATAAATGACGCTTGCGATATAATCGCCGATAAATCGATTCGAGGGATCGTTCGCCTGCGCTTGCCGAAGCTGCTCCTCGCCCTCGCGAACTCTTCCTTGCTTCAGCAGCAGCCTGCCGTATTGGGCCTGAGGGTAACTCTCCACTTTTCCTTGCCGGGCTTCGTTCAGCATGCCGTAGTATCGGTCGGCTTGGGCCCACTCTCCGATGCTTCCATAGTAGCTGATCAAGGAAGGCAACGCGTTTCCCGTCGGATCGGTGTTCGCCAGCTTCACGAGGTATGGCAAGGAAGCCGCGTCCAGCGGCCTCTTATCGATAAAGGCGCTAATCTCCAGAAGTTTGACGATCATCCGAAGACTATGGGAGTCTTGCCCGTTTCGTTCATAATTCGCTTTGTACTCTTGCAAGGCTTCATCCGTGCGGCCTTCCAGCAGCAGCCGGTCGGGTTCGGTAAGCGTGTGCTCCTTCAAGTAGAAGAAAGGAAGAGGACCCATCGTCTGCTCGTTGAGCCGGTAACCGTCGCTCCGCGTCAATAATTTCCCGTCGGCATCGCGGGCTTCCACGCTCCAGGAGAACCGGCTGGACGGATCGGCGTATCCGAGCAGGTTGGAGGGATCCGGAATTTGCTTGTCGCCGAATTTCTTATACGAATAGCCGCTTACAACGCTGTAGAGCGTCTCGATGGGCAGTTCGATGGAATGGCTCCGGATATGATCCTTGATGGTGTGCCCCACGGTTCCGTTCTCGATGGGAAAAGTCCCGTTTAAGGTGTAATAAGCGGCTCCTTCGACCGGCTCCCACTCGAATGTGACCGTCTTGCCGGTAATGACCTGCTGGTCCACGGGGGAACGCAATTGGATCAGCCTCTGCAAGGTCATGTTCCGGGTCAGATGCTCTCCTCCCCGAAGGTCGATCCACTCCTCGTCATGGCTTGCCGGCAGCGTCCAACCGTCGATCTGCTCGAAGTTCAGGCCGATGTAGAGCGCGTAGCTTCCGGGAGCGACGCCTTTGAACGCAAACTTCCCTTCCGAATCGGTCAGTGTCTGGTAAGGCTCGCTTTCGATCAGGCTATGGTAGACATCCCGGCTGCTTCGCAAGTACACCCCGATGCCCGCCATGGGCGTGCCGTCGCTTCTCGTAACGGCTCCGGATACGCTTGAAGCCGACTCCTGGCGCTGAGCCGTAATCCGGGCTTGGAGCGCCGCGATATTGCCGTTGAGATATGTGTTTCTCGGCTGCGGCGTTCCGCTCAATTCCGTCAGCAGGCGTTCCGCCGCGTCTAATTGGCCGGCATCGGCATAGATTCTCGCGCGGGCCAGTTTTAGCTCTCTTCCCTGGTCCTCGACATGGCCCGGAAGCTTCTGTTCCGTCCGCTCCAACACGCGGACCGCGTCCTCGGTCCGGCTTCGGGTAACATATTCGTAGGCCAGCTGCTTCGCCGCTCTAACGTAATAGCCATCGATCGGACCGCCTTCGATATAAGCCTCCAAGTACTTGATTTTCTCTTCTCCGGTCCAGCGGGGCGCATTCGGAAACGATGTTGTAGTGGACGATTGGTACGTACCGTCTCCCGCGATGACGTCGAATCTTATCAAGCTCAAGTCCGAGCCGTTCTCGATCATGTAATCCCGGATGAGCGCCCATTTATCGTTCCCGGACGAAGCGTCCAGAACCCGAATCAGTTCCTCTTTGCCGTCTGGCGTCCCTTGCTCGAAATGCTTCTTGGCCATCGCAATCTCGATTCTGGGCATGACGAATGCCTGAAGAAAAAGGACGGACGCGCACAAGGCGACGGCAATCGCGAAGAGGTGCTTAACTTTGATCTTTAATCTCAACGTCCTCCACCGCCTTCTCGTAATCGTCCTTCCAGTAGGTATTGCCTCCTGCTTCCACGAGCTGTCTATCGGCATGCGGAGAATCGCCTCTCCGTTCTCCCTTGTACACATCCCCTTTAAACGGAACGACGAATAGGATCGCCAACAGCACGGCCAAGCTGGCGCTTATCGGAATAAGCGGCAGTTCGAGCTCGTAATTCCATATCGCCCGCAGCTTCGCCCGCCAGGAACGGGGATGGGTCCGCTCCAGCACTTCCGCGCTCTTGAGAAAATGCAGGTCGCCGAGCTCCTCATCCAGCTTTTTTCTAATAAATTCTTGCTCCGGTCTCATTCCCATCCTCCTGTTTCTCCAGCATCCGTTTTAACTTCGCTCTGCCTCTCTTGAGCCTGGCTTTCACCGTGTTCTCGTTGCTGCTTGTTTGTTCCGCGATCTCGGCCACGGTTAGTCCGTTGTAATAGTAAAGAACGAGGGCCTCGCGATAGTTGTAATCAAGCTTCAGCAGCGCCTCGCTTAGCTTCTCGTTGCGCCATGCGTCGATCAAGAGTTCCTCCGGCCCCGGCTCTTCCTCCACGATCCATTGCTCTACTCGAGGAAAAGGCAGTATTCGGCTCCAGCTCCAGGTCCGCATTCTCATCCGGCATCGGTTCACGACGATTCGCAGGAGCCAGCTCTCAAGACGGTCGGGATCCCGGAGTTGGCCGATCTTGCGGTAAGCTTGGATGAACGTATCCATGACGGCTTCTTCCGCAGCCTGTTTATCTTTGACCAGCAGGTAAGCCGTACGCATTAATTGGTTGCCGTACCGCTCCATTAACGCTCGAAGCGCAGCTTCGTCTTTCTCTCTCAAGCCCATAACGATATCCAGAAAGCTTCCTCCTTCCCCTATGTAAGATGTTTCAAGTACGATTCCGGTTGCGTAATTCCAGAAAAATACTTTCAATACGTGCTTTGGAGTTAATTAGATAGGGTTAAAAAAAGGGTTGTGACAGCTGCTGGAAGCAGTCTATCACAACCCTTTGCTATCACATGCTAGGTAACCGGACTATCTCGGCGGCGTCATGATCCCATCTCGATCGTCACGGCCACTCCTCCGCGCTTATGTCCCGACTCCACGTAAGCATGCGCCTCCGCGATGCGTTCGAGCGGATAGACGCGGTCGACGATCGGTTTGATCTTGCCCGCATCGATGAGCTCAGCGATGGCGTTCAGGCGGCGGGAGCTCAGCTCCAGCTTACCGTCATCGATGGAGATGAATTTGCCGTTACCGCGGAGCGCCTTCCGGCAGGCCTCTTTCAATTTCGAGGATTTGGCCTTTCCGGCCGTATCCAGCATGAGATCATACCGTTCGGCCGTAGGAGAGGCATTCTCATCCATATAGTCGATTACCCGGTCGGCTCCAAGCGATTCAACGAAGGCCAGGTGACGCGTGCTGCATATCGCGGTAACTTCGGCGCCGCGAGCTTTGGCCAGCTGCACGGCAATCGTGCCGCTCGTTCCCGACGCCCCGTAGATGACCACCTTGTGCCCGGGCTGGAGGTTGCCCTCTTCTATGCGCTGAAGCGCGAGCAGCCCGCCATAGGCGGCTGCCGTCGCTTCTTCATACCCGATCTGCCTCGGCTTATGCGCCAGGCATCCATACATCGAGTCCGTCTCCTTCATGCAGGTGTACTCGGCATAGGCGCCAAGCCCGAATCCGGTAACCCCATAGACCGGATCCCCGACTTGAAAACGCGTGATGCCTTGCCCGATGGACTCGACGACTCCGGCCAGCACCATGCCGATGACGGGCTTTCGCGGCTTGGTTAGGCCAAGAGCCAGGCGCATAGGCAGCCAGAATCGAAGCGGCAGGCGAGAGCTTCGAATGACGATATCGCTTGCCGTTACGGCCGTAGCGCAAATTCGAATGCAGACCTCGTCTTTCTTCGGCGCAGGCTTCGGTATTTCCCTTAGTTGAAGAACCTCCGGCGGTCCGTACTTGGTACAGATAACGGCTTTCATCCCACGCTCCCCTTCCCGCATGGCTTCCGACCCAGTTCTCGTTCGTAAGCTTATGCCAGCCTGCGTCAAGCCATGCATATCCCAGATACAGCCGGATAACCAGCCAGATCAGCCCGGACCTCGTGTCGTTGAACAGGAAGTTCGAGACTGGATTCTCGGGAATAAGGATTCTCTTGCCGCGAAGCTCGTCTTTGATCCATGGTCATCGCCTCAAAGTGGGATGGTCATTCGACCCCCCTGACCCGCTTTTCTTACAAGCCTCCAGAATAAGCATACGGAGCCCCGGCAGCCAGGATAAAGGTTACTTTTAGAGTCTTCTTATCAACAATGAATGATAACAAGTATACCTCTTCGGGGTTCTCCAGCTGTGAAAAGTATGAGATGGAGGGGAGAGGGCGGTAGGAACCATCGTTCGTCCTCTCGTATAAGTAATTAACGATGCCATTCCCAATGTACCCATAGGTTCCGTATTGCTGGAAGATGTCGAATAAGGTACTGTCCCCTGGAACTATCCCCTTGTTCGTTCCTAACAAAGGCCCAGCCGTCGTCGGCTCTGTCGGATCTTCTATTACTTGTTCGACGCGCCAGCTATCGAGCCGTCCGTCATCGTTGAAATGGGCAGCGAATAGACCATAATCATTCATGTCGAATACATCGAGTTCATCGGTCGCTAGAAACCGTTGATCGATGGCACTCTTTGGTGCCCCGAACTCTACTTTGGGAGAAGAGGAAGGCCCGACCAAATCGAAGTCACTAGCCGTCAGGGGCACTGCGCTGAAAAACGATACCTCCTCGGCGGCCGCAAGAGGCAATTTCGGAAGAAGGCTGGTATCCGAAGGTTCTGCGGGACGACTCTTGATCTCCATCATGCCACGGATAGTAAGATGACGAATCCATTGAACCGCTTCGGTTCTTGTGAATGTCTCATTCGGGTGAAAATCATCCGTTGTTAGCGGACTGCCGATTGCCATGCGATTGCCGACGATGTAGGCGACCGCCTTATCGCCGGTATAATGAACGCCTTGCGCTGCGCTGATGATCTCGGCCGCATGCTGCCGCGTAATAGGGGTTGTCCTCAGCTTAGAATTCGAAAGGCCAAGCGCGGGGTGATTAAACAGCTTTGCCATTCGGTAAGGGGCGTCCGACCAATCCTCGGTCGCCTGATAGCCCGGAGGGTAGATCTGCGTAGGGATAGCGATTCCGAATCCCCGATAGAGCATCTTCAGAAACTCCGCTTCCGTAACGGGTTGGTCCGGCTTTACCGTTCCGTCAGGATAGCCTTCGATAATATTGGCGCTGATCGCCCATTGAAACAGCCGGCTGGCGGGGTTGCCGCTCATATCGGCAGGCTGAAGCCGGTAGAAGGTGTCCCAACCGTCTTCATTGACCGCGGGAACGGTTTCCGCATACGAAGTACTGCTAATGAATATGGACAGAATCGCTAAGCATGCCGCCATTCTTTTGATGCTTGCCATCAAAGCCACCCTCTCGAACGAGATAAAGAATAAGTCTCCGTCCATTATCCAAAGGTAGATAGTGGAAGTAAATAGAAAAACGCTAGAATTTGACGAAAACTTAGCTTCCTCCGCCGCGGGATGACAAGGTAGATAGATTGCGTTATAGTAATAGTACATAAAAAGTTGTAATAAAACCGGAGGTGTTCACCATTAAAGTTTTGCAGCTGACGATGGACGAAGCGGTCGAGATCAGCAAAGTAATCGGCAACGAACACCGCATGAATATTTTGAAGATCCTCAGTACGGGCCCGCATAACGTAAACGAACTATCCGAGAAGCTCGGGCTGCCGTTCTCCACGACGGCGGTTAACGTAAAGAAGCTGGAAGACGTAAATTTGATCATCACGGAATTGGTTCCCGGAAGGGGAACGCAGAAGATCAATTCCAAGAATTACGATCGAATTGTCATAGATCTGTCTACGGAAGAGGAGGTCAAGGACAAGAACCTGATCGCGATCGAGATGCCTATCGGCGAATACGTCGATTGCCAAGCGGAACCGAGCTGCGGCCTGGTCGGAGACCTCGATTATATCGGCATGCAGGACGACCCGCGTTCCTTCTACGAGCCGGGCCGCAGGGAAGCGCAATTGCTGTACTTCCGGAAAGGTTACGTGGAATATCGATTCCCCAACCGGATCCCTTACGGGGCGCGGGCAACGGAGATCGAATTCAGCGCGGAGATCTGCTCGGAGGCTCCTTATTACAAGCTGGACTGGCCGTCGGATATTACGCTATGGGTGAACGGCGTCGATATCGGCATGTGGACCTCCCCGGGCGATTTCGGAGGCACCCGAGGGTTCAATACGCCGGAATGGTGGAGTACGAATTTTACCCAATACGGGCTTCTGAAGCAGTGGAAATCGAACGCCAACGGAACTTTCCTGGATGGCGTGAAGATCTCCGAAGTGTCCATCGCCGATCTGAATCTGAACGACAAGCCGTTTATTTCTCTCCGAATCGGAGTGAAGGACGACGCGGTCAACGCGGGCGGCTTGAATTTGTTCGGCCAGAACTTCGGCAATTACAGGCAGGGCATCAACCTTAACCTGAGATACAGCAATGGGTGACAACGTGATCGGAGCGCGTAGCGGAACGGCATTCTTACAAGAAAATAGGTTCTGAAAAAAAGAAAAACGCCCCTGTTTTTCTTTTTTTTTCATCCCTAGGCAGGTTATAACCATAAATATTGTTATGAACTCATTTTTTTATTACAAAATATATTGATATAAAACATAAATAGATGTAATATAAATCATGTAATCATCAAACTCATCACTTTAGGGGGAAGCAAAAGCATGAAGAAAACGTCTTTCCGGCTGTTGAGTCTTGCGCTCGTTTCAAGCTTGGTTCTGGCAGGTTGCTCGAACGGGAACAATGCGCAGCCCAAAAATGAAAACGCTTCACAATCCGGGGGAGAAGCCTCCGCATCCAAAGACACGTCGACAGGCGGCAAAGCGATCGAGCTCAATTACTGGGTTCCGTTCAGCGGTTCGGATGGGGAATACATGGAGGCAATGGTCAAGAAGTTCAACGAGTCCCAGAGCGAGATCAAAGTGAACTTCATGAACAACAACTGGGACAACTATTATCCGAAGCTCGTCGCCTCGCTCGCGGCGAAGTCCGCTCCGGACGTGGCTGTTACGCACGTGTCCCACCTGGCCGAGCTGATTCCGACCGGCATGGTAGAGCCGCTTGACGAGCTTGCCAAGGAAGCGGGCCTGGATTGGTCCGCGTACGGAGAGAACCAACAGAACTCGGTTATTCGCGACGGCCAGCACGTTGCCGTGCCGCTGGATACTCACGCCGTTGTCATGTATTACAACAAGAAATACCTGAAGGACGCGGGACTGCTTAACGATGACGGCACGATCAAGATGGAGCCGGGAGCAGAGGGCTTCACGCAGATGCTGAAGACGCTGAAGGGAACGCTTCCGTCCGACGTGTCGCCGTTGATTATCGGCAGCAACAACATCTTCACGTTCTGGATCTGGTACGCGCTCGTCGCTCAACAAGGCGGAACCTATATCAACGACGGTAAAGCGACGATCAACACGCCGGAAGGGCAAAAGGCGATGGCTCTCATCAAGTCCTGGATCGACGATGGTCTTGCTCTGCCTGACATCGGCGACAACAGCTACGATATCTTCAAGACCTCGAAAGCCGCCGTTACGTTCACCGGCGTCTGGGCAACGGGCAACTTCGAATCGGAAGCTTCGCTTGACTTCGCAGCCGTTCCGTTCCCGCAATTGTTCAGTCAGCCGGCCGCTTGGGGCGACTCGCATACGATCTTCGTGCCGAAGCAAGACAACCACGACAAAGAGCTCGCCGCGGTTAAATTCGCCAAGTGGCTTACCGACAACGGCGCAATGTGGGCGAAGGCAGGTCACGTTCCTTCTGAACCGTCCGTACTGGAATCGGCGGATTATAAGGCGATGCCGTACCGCTCGGGATACGCGGGTGTCATGAAGGACGTCAAGTACATGCCGGACACGCCGAAGCTTGGCTCCGTGAACGATGCGGTTCTCGAATCGCTCGTCGAGATTAATTTCGGAAGCAAGTCGGTCGAAGACGGGTTGAAGGACGCTCAGGCGAAAGCCGAGAAGCTGCTCAGTAAATAACCAACGGAGGGTGCGGGGTCAATCTTCGATTATCCTGCATCCTCTTTGCTTGAAGGAGTGAGAACCCGCGATGAAGAGAACGATGAGACCCATACTGAAGAATTACCTGACTGCTTTTGCTTTTCTGGCTCCATTTCTGGCTGTTTATTTGTGGTTCTGGATCTATCCTATCATCAAAGGCTTCCTGACCAGCCTGACGACCGGAAGCTTGGGCGCGCCCAAGAAGTTCGTCGGCTTGGATAATTACCGCTACATGATGGACGACGACAAGTTCTGGAGTTCTCTCTGGAATACGCTGTACTTCATTCTGATCTCGACGCCTTCGATCGTGCTCCTCGGGCTTGGAATGGCCTTGCTGGTCAACATGAAGCTGAGGGGAACGACCTGGTTAAGAACGGCCTACTTCATGCCCTACATGCTCTCCGTATCCGTTATCGGAAGCATCTGGGTGTTCATCCTGCAGTCCCGCACCGGCTTGATTGCCGAGACGATGAATTCGTTCGGGAAGACGATGGGCTTCTCGTGGTTCGGGAGCTGGGGCATGGGCTGGCTGTCCATCTTGATCGCCACTCTCTGGTGGACGGTCGGATTCAACATGATTCTTTTCCTGGCAGGCTTGCAGGAGATTCCCGAGGATTTATACGAAGCCGCGGATATCGACGGAGCGAATCGATGGGCGCAATTCCGCTTTATCACCATGCCTTCGTTGAAGGGAGTCACGGTGCTGATTGTCATCCTGCAGACGATCAATTCCTTCAAGCTGTTCGGGCAAACCTGGCTTATCACGAAAGGCGGACCGGGAACCTCGACGACGCCGCTCGTTCACTATATCTATCAGATCGCGTTCCGGCAGTGGGATGCGGGATACGCTTCTGCGGTGTCCTTCGTGCTGTTCCTGATCATTGCGATCATATCTTTGGGTCAATACAAGCTGCTCATGAGCAAGAAATAAGATGAGGTGAATCAAGATGAGTCCTGCGAGACGCAGAATCAACTTCGTTAGAATCGGCGCGTACGTTATCGGGTACGGCTTGTCGCTGATCATGATCGCCCCCTTGCTCTGGATGCTGATATCGGCATTCAAGCAGCCCGGTTCGACGGTCACGATTATCGGAAAATTATTCTCTACCCCGTTCTCGCTAGACAGCTTCGAGAAAGTGTTGAAGCCGGACGGCACCGCGATGATGTGGCGATGGACGCTGAACAGCGTAATTGTCGGCGTCGTACAGACGGCGGTCACTGTCGTGTTCGCTTCCTGGGCGGCGTTCGCGATGTCGCGTATTCCTTTTAAGGGGAAAACAGTCCTGTTCGCGCTCATCCTGACGGGAATGATGGTGCCGGTCGAGTCGATCGTCGTTCCCTTATTCGACATGGTGACCGCCTTGGGCTGGTCCAATAGCTATAAGGCCTTGATCTGGCCCGGCATGATGCTTCCTCTCGCTTTCTTGATCCTGAAGCAATTCATCGATCAACTGCCCGGTGAGCTGATTGAAGCCGCCAAGATCGACGGCGCGGGCATGTTCAAGATTTGGTGGAAAATGGTTTGGCCGCTTTCTCGCAGCTCGATGGCCGCAGTCAGCATCTTTATTTTCATCCAGTCGTGGAACAACCTGCTGTGGCCGATGCTGATCGCGCAGGACAATTCGATGATGACGCTGCCGGTAGGCATTCCGACCTTCCAGAGCATATTCGCTACGGACTTGGCGGTGCCGATGGCCTCGAACGTGCTGGCCAGCCTTCCAGCGTTGCTCGTCTTCCTGCTGTTCCAACGGCACATTATTAAGGGCATATCCATGACAGGCATTAAATAACGGGGGAGAACCATGAGAGAGACACAGAGCTTAAACGGAGTATGGAGTTTCCAGATTGATCGCCAAGATCATGGAGAGAGACAGCGCTGGCCCGCGACAGGCTTGCCGGAAGCACAATCGGTCGAAGTCCCGCACATCTGGCAGAGGGAAGCGGAGCACGTTCAGTATTGCGGCACGGCCTGGTATGAGAGAAAGTTCAGGGTGGACCATTGGCCTCAAGGCAAACGAGTCTTCCTTCTATTCGGGGCCGTCGATTTTCAAGCGAGCGTATGGGTCAACGGCAGCTTTGCAGGCGTTCACGAGGGCGGATTTACGCCATTCGAATTCGACGTGACGGAGGCGCTTCTTCCTGGAGCGGAGAACCGGTTGACCGTCAGGGTGTACGATCCGCAGGACAACGCGGAGATTCCGATCGGCAAGCAAGGCAGCTGGTATACGAGAATAAGCGGAATCTGGCAGGAGGTTACGCTGGAGACGCGGTCGCCGCGCTTCGTGCGCCATGCTCGGGTAAATCCTGACATCGACGGATCCGTGGCTAATGTTAGCATTGAGGTATCCGGCGGCGGGCTGGGAGACTCCTTGATCGTGGAATATCGGGTGACGGAGCATTTGAGTTCCAGTTCGGAGCTGGCGCTCGCTCAAGCCGCTGTTCAAGGAGACGAGTCAAAGCTGGCCATTTCCATCCCTGGCGCAAAGCTGTGGTCTCCCGAAACGCCGCATCTCTACGATCTTACCGTTACGCTCAAGGATTCTGCGAACGGTAGTGTTGTCGATGAGTATCAGACTTATTTCGGAATGAGAAGCATCGATTTCTCCGACGGACAGCTGTATCTGAACCACAAGCCACTATTCGTGCGAGGGGCTCTGGATCAGGCCTTCTATCCCGATACGATCTATACCGCTCCTTCGGACGAGTGGATTCAGGACGAGATAAGGAAAGCCAAGGAGATGGGCTTCAACCTGCTGCGGAAGCATATCAAGGTCGAGATTCCCCGCTATCTCTACTGGGCGGATCGGATGGGCATGCTGATCTGGGCGGAGCCGCCTAACGTCGTGAAGTGGTCGGGCCAGAGCCAGCGCCGCTTCCGGGACGAGCTGCTGGGAATGATCCGCAGGGATTACAACCGTCCGTCCATCCTGATCTGGTCTCTGTACAACGAAGAATGGGGCTTGGAGTGGGACTTGGCGAACGACAGGGACAAGCAGGAGCATGTGGTCGCCTTGTACGACGAGATCAAGCGGTTGGATCCGACCCGGCTCATCTGCGACAATTCCGGCTGGATTCATGTCAAGACGGACATCAACGACTATCATCGCTACTTCGTTCTTCCCGAGCAGACCGCGGAATGGAAGGCGGACATCGACGACTATATGGCGGGCAACCCGGAGAGCAACTACGTCAAGGGATACTCGCCTAACGGCGAGCCGATCATCGTGTCCGAGTTCGGGGTTTGGGGACTGCCGAGCGTTCAGAAGCTGCTGGACCATTATGGTCAAGCGCCATCCTGGTTCGCGAATCTCGGTGACGATACCCACCGCGAGGACTTCAAGATGCCGCTGACGGCCTACGGGAATTTCAGCAAGTTCCAATTGGATCGGATCTTCGGGGACATGGAGAATCTGTCCGTTCATTCCCAGCGAAGAATGTTCCGGGCGGTAAAGTCTCTGATCGAGGAGATGCGCAAGAACCCTCGCATCAACGGGTATGTGGTTACCGAATTCACCGACATCGAATGGGAAACGAACGGGTGGATGGATTACACCCGAAGCTTGAAGCTAGGCATGGAGCGGGCGGCCGACTTCAACGGAGGCCTGATCGTGATGGCCGACGGACTTACGCGGAATATGTGGAGCGGCGAGAACCAAGCGGCGGATGTGGTCATCTCCAATCATGACCTGCGCAGGCTGCAAGGAGTTGTCAGATGGGAGATTCCGGGCACGGGAGTCGGGGGCGTCATCCCTGTCGAAGCGGGCAACGAGGCGCATGTCAGATTATCCGAAGCCATTCGCTTCACGGCGCCGCTGGTCGAACAGGCTTCGTTCCAGACGCTCCGGCTCAGCCTGGAGCTCGATGGAGTCGTCGCGGCGGCGAACGAGGAAGAACTGACGGTATCGCCTCGTAGGAGAAGCCTAGACGGCAATGCGATTAAGGTGGTATACCCTTACCAAATGGACGATGCCTTCCGTGGATTATTGGAGGCGAACGGGTTCACCTTAACGAACGGCTTCGAATCCGCCAACTCGGTCGTTACGTCCGTGCTGGACGATTCTGTACTCGCCTACTACCGCGACGGAGGGCGAGTCGTGTTCCTGGCGGAAGAAGGCGACCGTTTATCGGACAAGGGGCAGTTCACGTTCCGCGAGCTTGTGCGGGGCGAGAGCTGGGATCGTACGTCTTCCTTCAACTATGTCGATCCCGCCTTCTTCGAAGGGATTCCTTTGCGTCACGAGATGGGCTGGGAGATGGAAGGACTTTATCCGGATTACATTATTCCGTTTAGCAATTACAATAAGCTAGGGGGCACGGTTGGCCGCATCGTCTATATGTTCGGCAATGAGATGCTGGCGGAATCGAGCGAGATCGTGTCGGGCTACTTCCAAGGCTGGATCGGGCAAGCCGGCGGTTCTCTCGTCGTTCAGAGAAGCGAGCGAGGCCGGTTGGTCGTAACGACTTGGAAGCTGAAGGAGCAATATGGTTCCCATCCGATCGCCACGCAGATCGTACACACCCTGCTAATGAATTAGAGCAACAAGCTTTGTTGCCAGTAGATCGCTTGAACAAAGGAGGGGAGCGAATGGGGATCCAGTCCATATGGCCGGCCGTCAAGTCGGCCAAAGAGCTGGAGGCGGCCGTGTCGCTGCCGGAACCGTTCACTAATGTGGTCTTGCTGGGCGGGCATCTCGGCCAGATGAGGGTTATGGTCGAGCATGCCGAGAGACATGGCAAGAAGGTGCTGCTGCACGCGGATTTGGTCGACGGGCTCAAGAACGACGAGTATGCGGCCGAGTATTTGTGCCAGCATGTCAAACCAGCCGGATTGATCTCGACACGAGCCAGCGTGATCCTGAAGGCGAAGCAGAATAAACGGATCGCGATCCAGCGGCTGTTCCTCATCGACACGGGGGCGCTCGAGAAGAGCTATGCGCTGCTGGAGAAGACCCGGCCTGACTTTATCGAGGTGCTGCCGGGCATCCTCCCCGGCATGATCCAGGAGGTCATGCACCGGACGGGCATACCGGTTATCGCGGGAGGGCTTATCCGGACGGAGGAGGATGTGCGGCTCGCATTGGAAGCCGGAGCCTCGGCGATTACGACCTCCAGGCGGGAGCTATGGAAGGCGTAGCCCGGGGCAATGAAGCAGCGGGAGGTGGATCATCGCGAATGGAGCGCTTTATGCTCGCTTTGGATCAAGGCACGACGAGCACACGGGCCCTGCTCGTGAACTCTCTGGGCCGGATTGTCGAGATGGAACAGAGAGAGATGGAATTGAGCTACCCGCATTCCGGATGGGTAGAAGGGGATCCGGAGCAGATCTGGTTGTCGGCGATCGACGCCATACGCGGTCTGCTTGCGAAGACGAACGTCGCTGCGGACCGAATCGCCGGTATCGGCATCACGAATCAGCGGGAGACGACCGTCGTATGGGAGAAGTCGACGGGAGAGCCTGTCTATCCGGCGATTATCTGGCAATCCCGTCAGTCCGCGGACATCTGCGAGCGGCTGCAGCGGGAAGGAGCAGAAGAGACGATCCGAAGCAAAACCGGACTGCGGATCGATGCCTACTTCTCCGCGACCAAGATCGCCTGGATTCTGGAGCGGGTGCCGGGCGCGAGAGAGAAGGCGGAACGGGGAGAGCTGTTGTTCGGGACGATCGACAGCTGGCTGATCTGGAAGCTGACGGCCGGCCGCGTTCACGTGACGGACGTCTCGAATGCTTCCCGAACTCTGCTATTCAACATTTACGAGAAACAATGGGATGACGAGCTGCTGGCGCTGCTGAAGATTCCGAGATCGATGCTGCCGGAGGTCAAGCCCTCCTCGAATGTTTATGGATGGACGGATGCCGAATGGTTCGGGCAGGCCATTCCGATTGGCGGCGCCGCGGGCGATCAGCAGGCGGCCTTGTTCGGCCAAGGGTGCTTCGCCCCTGGAACCGTTAAGAATACGTATGGCACCGGATGCTTTATGCTGATGAATACAGGGACCGAGGCCATACGCTCTTCTTCAGGCTTGCTGACGACGATCGCATGGGAAGTGGACGGCAAGGTTGAGTACGCGCTGGAGGGAAGCGTGTTCGTCGCAGGAGCAGCCATTCAGTGGCTTCGCGATGGACTGGAGATGATCTCCGACGCGGCGGAGAGCGAGCTTCTCGCAGAGCAGGCTGCCTCATCGGAAGGCGTTTACGTAGTGCCCGCTTTCGTTGGTCTTGGCAGCCCGTATTGGAACAGCGACGTGCGGGGGTCGGTATTCGGACTGACGCGGGGAACGACCAAGGCTCACCTTGTGAGGGCTGTCCTCGAGTCGCTCGCCTATCAGACCAAGGACGTTCTGAAGGCCATGGAGAGAGACTCGCGTATCCGGCTATCGAAGCTCGCGGTAGATGGCGGCGCCGTAAAGAACGGGTTCCTCATGCAGTTCCAGAGCGACATTCTCGGCGTACCCGTCGAGAGACCGGTTGCGAACGAGTCGACCGCGCTTGGCGCGGCCTACCTGGCCGGACTTGCGGTCGGTTACTGGGCGGATCGGGAGCAGATCGTCCGTCTGCGGCAAGTCGACCGCGAGTACTTGCCGAGCATGGAGGACGCCGAACGGCAGCAGCTGTACTCCGGTTGGCTTCGCGCGGTTAAAGCCGCCATTGCCTTCGCGGGATAATGATGGTATGATCTACGCAAAGTTAATAACGGTTGGAGTATTGGAGAGACCACCTAATGGTTCCCGGGGCAGTTCACTTGCTGGGGAGCGGTTAGCGTGGTCTTTTCTTTTGCTCCGGGAGAGGGCAATCAAGAGGAGGGGTCGGAATGGGTAGGCATGAGATATTGAAGGAGATGAGCAGGCGAACCGTCGACTTGCTTGTCATCGGCGGAGGCATCACCGGGGCGGGCATCGCCCTTGACGCGGCAAGCAGGGGGCTCCGCGTCGCGCTCGTCGAGATGCAGGATTTCGCGGCGGGGACATCCAGCCGCTCCACGAAGCTGGTTCATGGCGGTCTGCGTTACCTGAAGCAGCTTGAGATCGGCGTCGTCGCCGAAGTAGGCAAGGAGCGCGCGATCGTTTACGAGAACGGACCGCACGTGACGACGCCGGAGTGGATGCTGCTTCCGCTTTATGCGGGAGGGACATTCGGCAAGCTGTCGACCTCGGTCGGCCTGCGCATATACGATTTACTGGCGGGCGTAAAGCGAAGCGAGCGCCGTTCCATGCTGAGCGCCCAAGAGACGCTTCGGAGAGAGCCGTTGCTGAAGAAGAACGGATTGAAGGGCGGAGGATATTACGTCGAATACCGGACGGACGACGCCCGTTTGACGATCGAAGTCATCAAGAAGGCTGTCGAATACGGCGCCTTGGCGATCAACTACGCACGCGTGACTTCCTTGACTTACGACAACGAAGGCCGCTTGAGGGGCGCTGCCGTTCGCGACGAGATCGACGGCGGAAGCTACGAAGTGACGGCCGCCAAAGTCGTCAATGCGACAGGTCCTTGGGTGGACGAGTTGCGTCGGCTCGACGGCTCTAAGACCGGCAAGACGCTGCGTTTGACCAAGGGCGTGCATCTCGTCTTCGACAAGGCCCGATTCCCGTTGCGGCAAGCCGTGTACTTCGATACGCCGGACGGCCGAATGGTCTTCGCGATTCCGCGGGCGGGCAAGGCGTATTTCGGCACGACGGACACCAACTACGCCGGTGCGATCGATCGCCCGACGGCGACGCAAGAAGACCGCGCGTATCTGCTGAACGCGGCAAACTTCATGTTCCCGGATCTGAGGCTGACGGAGAGCGATATCGAATCCAGCTGGGCGGGCCTGCGGCCCCTAATCCAACAGGAAGGGAAGGATCCTTCGGAGATCTCGCGGCGCGACGAGATCTTCCACTCTCCTTCCGGGCTCATCTCCATAGCGGGAGGCAAGCTGACGGGTTATCGGAAAATGGCGGAATCGGTCGTCGACGACGTCGTGAAGCGGCTCGCTGCCGAGGGGGCGCGGAACGGCGCTGCGGGAGGCTGCCGCACCAAGGAGCTGCGAATCTCCGGCGGCGATGTCGGCGGCTCGGAGAACTTTGAACGGTTCGTGAAGGAACGTACGGCCGAGGGCATCAAGAGGGGATATTCCGCCAAAGACGCCGAAGAAATCGCGAGATTCTACGGATCGAACGCGAATGCGCTGTATGAGTTTGCCGCGGACCCCGAGAAGGCGGCATGGGCCGACCGTCACGGGCTGCCGCTTCGGATCGCTGCCGAGCTGTGGTATGCGATGGACGAAGAGATGGCTGTTAGGCCGCAGGACTTCCTGATTCGGCGAACGGGATGGCTGTTCTTCGATATCGCTTCGGTCCGGCAATGGAGCAGGCCGATCATCGGCGCCATGGCGGAGCGCGCGGGCTGGACGGACGATCGGCGGGGCTTATACGCGGAGGAGATGGAACGACTGGCGAGAGAGGCGTCGGAGGCGATATAAAACGTCTTGCCGCTGGCTTTAAAGGCTTTTATGCCATGCAAGAACGAACAGGCTGAGGATCATTTAACCTTCAGCCTGTTGTTTTTTCTTCGCGTAGAATTCAGCCGCTTTGTGCCGGTTGCCGCAGGTCTCCATGCTGCACCAGCGTCTTCTTCCGCCCTTGGAGATGTCCGCGAAGCGCAGAATGCAATCTTCGTGTTCGCATTTGCGGATGCGCTCCGCGGGGACGGTCCGCAGCGTGTCCGCAATGGATCGGAGAACGAGCAGGCTCAAAGCCTCCGATCCGCTGCGGCCCGTATATTCGAGGTCCGGCCCTTCGCCGGTCATCGTCAGCTTCACGCCGACAATCAGCTTCTCGGCCCTGACTTGGAGAGCATCATAGGTCGGTTCGGACAACTTGCCATGCCGGGCCAGATCTTCGAGGACACGATCGCACAGTTCCCGAAGCGCGGTCAGCTCCTTGCGCAACTGCTCAAGAGGAAGCTCTCGTACGGAATCCGGCAACTCGTTATCGCGGAGCCATTCCAATAAGGAAGGCGGGTCGAGCAGCCGATCGGTCCTGCTCTTCTCTTGCATGCGGACGGTGTTGGCCAAGTTGATCCACAAGAGGCCGCCTATTCGGTTGATGGTCTGAAGCATAATGTTCATCTCCTGGTGCGATGGATTGCCGGGGTAGCCGTTCCTCGAAGGAAGCAAGCCTAACCGTCATAGGATAAGTTCGGATTTCGTGGTCAGCACGCTCAGTTCGATTTTACCATGTGCGCTTGTCGTCAGACGGTTCATCATGTCCGGCGTTTGCCGATAGACGGGAGGGAAATGGACGGCCGTGTGGTGAATCGGCACCAGCGTCTTCGCTCCGAGGACAACCGCCGCGGACACGGCTTGCTCCGGAGTGAGGCAGATCGGCTGCCCGCTTGGCGGCGACATTCGGGGAAGCTCAAGGACGGCTCCGTTCACCGGAAGGCAAGCGGCATCGAACGGACCGTAATCCGCGGCGATCTTCCACCAATACCCGTGCCAGAGCGTATCCCCGGCATGGATGAGCTTCCGGCCGCCGCCTTCTACGATCCATGCGACTTGAGCGTCCCCCGTGCCGTCCACCGACGGAGCGGCGAATGCGCGCAGCGTGCCGATCGCGAACGACTGACCCGGCGCCGCGCCGTGAACGTTCTCCAGCCCCGCCTCGATCGCCAGGGCGACGGATTCCTCCGGCAGGTATACCGGAATGTCCCGGCCGTAATAGTCCCGAATGGCCTGCGGATCGAAATGGTCGCCGTGATGATGGGTGACCAGCACGGCATCGACCGCCCCGAATTCGCTTAGCGGATAAAGCGTTTCGTGCGATTGACCGAGATGCGAAGGAAAATGGTAGATCGGGTCGATCGCAACCGTGGTCGTTCCGTCTTGCGCGAGAATGCCGGCCCATGGAAGCTTCTGAATGGTCAACATGCGCTTCACCTTCCTCATAACCTTTAAAAGTTGTTTTACTGGTTATAATTGGAGTGTACACCGTTCTTGTTAACCTGTAAATATAATTTTTAACGGTTATACAATGTCCTGCCCCTCAGAAGCTTTCGGATTATTTTTCGAACTCTTTTTTTAGACGGGGCGGCCAATGTGGAAAGGATTTACAAAACTGTTGTTGAATTCTTATAGCGAGGGCAATCGTCAAAATAGTCCGTTCCTTCGTCTAATTCGACAGAGACAGCCGTGCAGCGGCCGCCGTGCCTTCATCGTCGTTGCCCCATCGGCATGAAAGGAGCTTCCATGCAACCCTACAGCCTAATCGAACGCCTGTTATTCCCGCAGGCTGCCTTCCATAGACAGAAGCTCGCGCGCAAGCTGGAGGGCAAGACGGTCCTGATCACGGGCGCAAGCTCCGGAATCGGAGAGCAGCTTGCTTATTTGCTGGCCGCGATGAACGTCCATCTGATCTTGGTCGCCAGACGAGCGGACAAGCTGATCGCCATGAAGAACCTGATCGAGACGAAATCCGCGCGCGTTAGCGTATTCCCGGCCGATCTTCGGGACGAGAAGGAGATGGCGGAGCTGCTCGGCTTTCTGGAGAGGCTCCCGGACGGGCTGGATATCGTCGTAAGCAATGCAGGCCATTCCATCCGCCGATCGATCGAACAATCCTTGGACCGTTATCACGACTTTACCCGTACCAACTCGATCAACTATCTGGCGCCGGTTCGTCTGCTCTTATCGGTCATTCCCACGCTGGTTCGCAAGCAAGGCCATATCATCAACGTCTCGACCGTCAACGCCCTGCTGCTTCCCGTCCCGAATTGGGCGGCTTATCAGGCATCCAAAGCCGCTTTCGACGCCTGGTTCCGATCGGCAGCCCCCGAATTGAATGCGAAGGGAGTCTTCACGACGTCGATCTATCTCCCGTTGGTAAGAACGCCCATGATCGAGCCGACGGCCGCCTATCGGAAGATGCCGGCGATGTCGCCGCAGCACGCCGCGAGGATGATCGGCCGCTCCATCTATGCCAAGAAGAAAATCGTCAAACCCTGGTGGTTGATTGTCGGCCAGTTGGCTTCCGTGCTGTTCAGAAGGTATTGGGAATCCTCAAATGCGAGAAAGCTGCGCCGCAAAGGGCAGCGGGCATGAAGATCCTAAAGCTGGTCTACGTTCTTTACCGAATCAAGCTGCTTTCGCCTCGGTCGCTTTGCCGGTTGACGGCAGCCATTCTTCAAGACGGAATCAATCTCATGGCGCTGCTTCGGTTCGCTGCGGGGGTCCATGGGGAGAAGGCCGCGGTCGCGGACGAGCGGGAGACCTTGACCTATCGTCAGCTGCTGGTCCAATCCGACGCGCTATCCGCGGCATTGAGGGACAAGTACCGGCTGTCGGGCGGCAGCAAGGCAGCGTTATGGTGCAGAAACCACGCTTTGCTGGTCCGAGCGATTTACGCGGTGTCCGCTACGGGCGCGGATCTTTACCTGCTGAATGCGGAGATGAGCGGGGAACAGCTGAACCGGCTTCTCGAAAGGAACGGCTTCGACCTGTTGATCTATGACGAGGAACGGGAAGCGCTGCTGGAGCCGTCTTCTTCTAACGGAACGAAGCTCCTGAGCGACGTCGAAGCGTTGGAGGAGATCGGCATCGCCCGGCATCCGGAGCGGAAGAGGCGCCGCTCCTCGTCCGGAAGGTTGGCGCTTCTAACCGGCGGCACCACGGGCCAAGCGAGAAAGGCGTATCATAAGCCTTCCTTATTCAATTACTTGGATCCCTTCTATACCTTTCTTACAAGGCTGCGAATCCTGAGCCATAGCAGCGCGTACATCGCCACTCCGATCTATCACGGCTACGGGATCGCGGTCCTGCTCTTGTTCTGCGCCTTGGGCAAGAAAGTCGTGATTCGGCCAGGCTTCGATGCGGACGCCGCTTGCCGAATCGTTCGAGAGCATCGGATCGAGGCGATGACGGTCGTTCCTCTGATGCTCCGCAAGATGCTGAATACCCGAGCGGAGGATCTGAAGTCGCTGCGATGCATCGCTACGGGCGGCGCGGAGCTTAGCCCCAAGCTGGCCAAGGAGACGCTGGAGCGATTGGGAGAGGTGCTGTACAACCTGTACGGCACCTCGGAGACGGGGCTGATTACGATCGCCACGGCGCAGGAATTAACCCGGTTCCCCGAAACGATCGGCACAAAAATCGGCGGAGGACGCGTGAAAGTCATGGACGAGCGGATGAAGCAGGTTGAAGTCGGCCTAGTCGGCCAGATCTGCGTCAGGAATCGCTGGTCGATGCGGAACCGTGCCGAAGCCTGGATCGAAACCGGGGATTTCGGTTACCGCAACGAGCACGGCCGCTATTTTCTATGCGGGAGAGCGGACAGCATGATCGTCTCGGCGGGCGAGAACGTCTATCCCTATGAAGTGGAGCAAGCGCTGCTCGCCCACCCTGGGGTTGAGGACGGGGCGGTAATCGCCGTCCGCGACGAGCTGTTCGGCGAGCGGCTCAAGGCTGTCGTCGTGCTGGCACCGCAGGCGGCAACGACGGAAGAGGAGCTGCGCCTGTGGCTTCAGGCCAAGCTCGCGAGGTACCAGATGCCGAGAGAGATCGTCTTCGCCAGGGAACTGCCGTATACCCACCTGGGGAAGCTGGATAGAAAACGGCTTGTTTAATCGATCCAACCGATCAACTGAAGAATGGCGATCGCGAGCTCGCTCACGATCAGGATGACGATGACCCACTCCACGAACAGGCCGCGAATCGAGTGGCTGATCGTCGAGAAGCCGTCCATGATGCGGTACAGCACCTCCGTCTTGCTTTTCATGATCGCGTATCGGTCGTTCATCTCGAAGAACTCCATCATCCGATCGTAGAACTCGCCCGCGCTGCTGCTCGTCCACGTGATGTCCGGTTTGTCGAGAATCATGATATAGGAGATCGTGTTGTATTCGTGCCGCATGATGGATGCCGTCGTGCGCGCCAGTTCCTTCTTGCCCAGCCGCAGATTGCTCTTATCCAACCGGTCGATCATGTTCTCCAGCTTGTCGTGGATCTTGCCGAGCTGCTCCTCGATCTTCTCCAGCGCGACCGACTTCGCCAGGACCGTCGCGATCAGCTCCTGATGGAACGGTTCGATCTCGGTAACCACGACGTATTCGTCGGTCAGCTCCGTCAAGCCCTTGCCGTCCGTCCGAAGGCTGTAATCGTCCGTATAGCGGTCGGCATCGTTCTCGTCGATGTCCGGCTCGATCGTCCGCAGGTAACGAACGAAGGGCAGGAACCCTTCTTTGGCGGCATCGTTGAGGAAGACGACGCTTCCGAAGGAGAAGACGAGCACCTCCTGGGAATCGTTGACCTTCTTCTGCAGAATCTTCTCCAGAGCTTCGCCCTTCAGGGCGAGAGGCTCCTCCCACGTGAACTTCTTGGGGATCCCGCAATGAATGGCGATTTTGTTGAGGTCGATCTCGTTCGTGATGGCATAGGCCTTAAACGTAATGTCCGTCATGTCACACACTCTCTCCGATTGTTTGGCTTATTCTAGCACACTACCCGCACGGAAATGTATGGGAATTAAGGCGTAGTCCGTTTTTTTACATTCGCTTAACGCAGTTGCGCTATTGGCTTAACATCGCGGCATTCCATGTCTCGAACCCGACCTATGCTTTAGCAGATAGTGGGTGACTTAAGGACAAAAAGACTCTAAAGTGATATTGAGGTGATCAAAGAGGTGCTTCCACCAAAGGAGAGTTACGAGATGAGGGTGCGATTAGAAGGGATAACGGTATTGTCCAATCATGTTTCCCGGTTGGCTAGCTTCTATCGGGATGTGTTGGGATTCCGTATCGCCGTAGAAGAAGATCATTACGTGGAATTGGCGAACGAAGGAGTTCGGCTTGCGATTTGTTCGATCCTGGTGATGGCGGACAACACGAACGGGCATCCTTCCTTTATCGAAGAGCGCAAGGGGCAGGCGTTCGAGCTGAATTTCGAGTGCGAATCCCCGGAAGCCGTCCGGCGGATTTATGAGGAGATCGTCTCCAAGGGAGCCGTGCCGATTACGGAGCCGAAGCCGATGTCCTGGGGGCATACGACGGGATTCTTCGCGGATCCGGACGGCAATATTCATTCCCTCTTCGCGGTTAACCCTATTCTCTCGCTCTCTCAAGCCGAATAAGGCGAACGAAGGCGAGATTTCTGGTATGATGGGTAAAGAAAAAAATACCATAACCACTAATGGAGGCGCTTGCAGATGAGCCAACAGGTGCAGCAAGAAGGATACTTCGGAGAGTTCGGAGGCAGCTTCGTTCCGCCGGAATTGCAGGAAGTGCTGAACTATTTGAGCGAGCAGTTCTACAAGTTCAAGGACGATCCGGAATTCAAGGAAGAGCTCCGTTACTACTTGCGCGAATATGTCGGCCGCGAGAACCCGCTGACCTACGCGGAGCGGCTGACCGAGGCTTGGGGCGGCGCCAAGATCTATCTGAAGCGCGAGGACCTGAACCATACGGGGGCGCACAAGATCAACAACGCCATCGGTCAGATTCTGCTCGCCAAGCGCATGGGCGCCAAGCGAATCATCGCAGAGACGGGCGCAGGCCAGCACGGTGTCGCAACGGCAACGGCTTGCGCCATGTTCAATATGGAATGCGTGATCTACATGGGAGCGGAGGATACGCGTCGCCAAGCGCTTAACGTGTTCCGGATGGAGCTTCTCGGCGCGACGGTCGTTCCGGTACATAAGGGCCAAGGACGCCTGAAGGACGCGGTGGACGAGGCGCTGGACGATCTGGTCCGCAACTACAAGAACACCTTCTACTTGCTCGGGTCCGCCGTCGGACCGCATCCCTTCCCGACCATGGTCAAGCACTTCCAATCGATCATCAGCGAAGAATCGAAGCGTCAAATCATCGAGAAGGAAGGACGTCTTCCGGATGCGGTGCTGGCGTGCGCAGGCGGCGGCAGCAACGCGATCGGCGCGTTCGCCCACTACATCGATGAGCCGAGCGTCCGCCTGATCGGCGTCGAACCCGACCAAGCGCCGTCCTTGACCCAAGGCGTGCCGAGCATCCTTCACGGCTTCAAGTGCCTGGTGCTGCTGGACGAAGAGGGCCAGCCGAAGAAGACGTATTCGATCGCCGCCGGGCTCGACTATCCGGGCATCGGACCGGAGCATAGCCATCTGAAGGTGACGGGCCGCGCCGAATACGCGACCGTTACCAATGAGGAAGTGCTGGAAGCCTTCCAGGAGCTGTCCCGCGTCGAGGGAATCATTCCGGCTCTGGAGAGCGCGCATGCGGTAGCCTACGCCAAGAAGCTTGCGCCGACGATGAGCCGGGATCGGATTCTTATCGTCAACCTGTCCGGCCGCGGAGACAAGGACGTCGAGCAAGTGTTCCACATGCTTCATAAATAAAGAGCAAACGAGCGATTGCCATTCATCAAACAAGGGGCCTTCCCATTCGGGAGGCCCCTTTCCGCATTTTCTCGCTGCTTATTGACTTTGATAGAAATCTCGGGCCTTCTCTACGAACTTTTTCCGTTCGGCGGTCAGATCATCCTCGTAAAAGATGGCTCCTACCGGACAAGCCGTTTCGCAAGCTCCGCAGTCGATGCAGACGTCCGCGTCGATGAAGAACTGATCGGGACCTTCCGAGATGCAGTCGACCGGGCACACGTCCTTGCAGTCTGCCGCCTTCTCGTCAATACAAGCTTCCGTGATTACAAATGCCATAACCTTGCCACCCTCCCACGAATAATGATAAGTCCGAACAAGCGATTGCATGCGTGACTTGAGCCGTGTTGGAGATCGTACGAGCATAGCATTGTATGATCGATGACAAACTTGTATGATCGGCTTCATCATATCCGATTTGTTAGCGATATTCAATACTTGGTTGTAATCGTTATCATCTTCGCGAAGAAGACCCAGCAAGGCGTTCTGGATCATTTAGCGACATCCCGAAGTCTGTGTTACTTAGAAGATCGAAGTAACAGAAGCGAATGGGGGGCACGGAGGTCGACGCTACTTAGAAAATCGAAGTAACATCACTTTCTAAATCATACGCCTCTCTAAACGGAGCAAGCTAAAGCAAACGACTCTTGTACGCTTCCGATAGGGGGTTTGGAATTGGAAAAGAACATCGAGGTGACGCATACATCGCCCGAGCCGGAGGAATATCTCGCCTTGCGAGCAGCTGCCGGATTAAGTCCGAGGGACTTAGAAGGCGCTAGGATAGCGCTGCGGAACTCTATCTTTACGGTTGTCCTGAGGGATTCCGATAAGCGGCTGATCGGAATGGGCAGAATCATCGGAGACGGCGGCTGCTTCTATCAGATAGTGGACATCGCCGTAAGCCCGGACCATCAGGGGAAAGGATATAGCAAAATTATCATGTCCGAGATCATGAATTACTTGGACGAGCATGCGCCGAAGAATTCTTATGCGAGCCTGATCGCCGACGTTCCGGCCGACCGCATTTATCGGAAATACGGTTTCGATTATACGGCTCCGCAGTCGGTCGGCATGTACAAGAACTATTAAGCAAAGCGAGCATCGCCGCGTGGCTTGTACACGCGGCGATGCTTTTTGACAGGGAGGCATTGTGTCCATCCTGTGAAAGGTTTGCGATTGCAAACGCAGACATGTTCTGATAATATTTAAATGCCTAATATTTAGACATCTAAATAAGTCGAAACCAAGGAGACTTTTTGTCTGAAGCAAGGAGATGGACGGCTTTCAGAGCGAAAGGGCGAATCGGTTTCGCATGGGATGGGAAGCGCTTTCAAATTCTTATAGGCCAATAGAGGAAGGAGCAATCGAACAATGGGTAGAGTGGAAGGCAAAGCAGCGCTGATCACGGGAGGAGCATCCGGTATCGGCTTGTCGGCGGCAACCCTGCTGGCGCAAGAAGGAGCAAAGGTCGTCGTAGCCGATTTTAACGTGGAGGGCGCCAAGAAGGCGGCTGAGGATATCCAAGCGCAAGGAGGAGAGGCAAGCGCCATATTCCTCGATGCCGGAGACGGCAAATCCATCGAAGAAGCGGTGGAATTCACGGTTCGTACGTATGGTCAGATCGACATCCTATTCAACAACGTGGGGTCGACCAACCTCAAGAAGGACCTGGACGTCGTGCACATGGACCTCGAAGAATGGGATCGATTGATGAACGTCAATCTGAAGAGCGTTCTGCACGGCAGCCGGTATGCGATTCCGCATATGGCGAAGGCTGGCGGCGGCTCGATCATCAACACCGCTTCGATGGCTGGATTCACGGGAGATTCCATTCGCGCGGCATATGGGGCTTCGAAGGCTGGCGTCGTAAATCTGACCAAGTACATCGCTACGCAGTACGGCAAGGATAACATCCGCTGTAACGCGGTCGCGCCAGGCTTGATCCTGACTCCTGCCGCTAAGAACAATATGGCTCCTGCCGTACTGGACATTTTCGCCAAGTATAATGCCCTGCCTTACCATGGGGAACCGGATGATATCGGCTACACGGTGCTATTCCTGGCCTCGGACGAGTCCAAGTTCATCACCGGGCAGACGATCCAAGTAGAAGGCGGGCACTACATCGCCAATCCAAGCATTGCGGACTTCAAGGAGTTCGCCAAACAAGCGCAAGGATAGAACAAGCGGACAAAGGAGCGCATCATGAATCAGCCTAAAAAGAAAATCCACTACGCGTGGTGGATCCTAGTCGGTCTTTGCATCATCGTGGGGTTGGGCAAAGGGGGCCTGAACAACTCCGCCAGCCTGTTCCTGACGCCGATCACCGAAGAATTGGGCATCGGGATGGGCAATCTGACCTTATACTTTAGCGTTTCGGCAATCGTGACCATGATCTTCCTTCCTTTCGGCGGGAAGCTGATGGCCAAGTATGATACCAGGTTGGTTCTCATTGTCGGGATTCTCCTGCAGGCAGGGGCATTCGCGACGTTCGGCCTGATGCATTCCGTCTGGGGATGGTATCTCCTCGCCATTCCTCTGGCGGTAGGCGGCGTGTTCATCACGGTTATCGCGGGTCCGGTTATTATCAATCAGTGGTTTAAGAAAAGCAACGGGCTGGCGCTTGGGATCATGAGCGCGGCGGGCGGAGGCATCGGCGCCATCGCCCAGCCGATCGTCGGCAACGTCATTTCCGGGCAAGGGTGGAGAACCGGTTATATCGCCACCGGAGTCTCGGCTATCCTTATCGTTATCCCGGTCATTCTGCTGCTTATTAAGAGATCGCCGCAGGACAAAGGCTTGCTTCCTTATGGGGCGCAAGAAGGCAGCAAGTCCAATAGCGGCGCTGCAGGCGAAGAGGCGGGGCCGAAGGGCGTCAGCATGGCCGTCGCGAGAAAATCGGCCGCCTTCTATTTCCTCATCGTCTTTTTCTTCTTGGTGACCTCCATTGCCAGCTTCTCGATGCATATCCCGACCTACTTGTCGAATAAGGGGTTCAGCGTATCCTTCGCAGGCAACGTCATGGGGACGTATATGGTCGGCGTTCTGATCGGTTCCTTGGCGATCGGCTTCCTAAGCGATCGAATCGGTTCCCGGAACACGGCTCTTATCGCCATGGCGATCGGCTTGCTCGCGATCTGCTTGCTGTTGTTCTCTGACACCAGCACAACCCTCATCACCGCAGCCGTCGGCCTGTTCGGCTGTATCTCCTCTTCGATCGGCACGCTTGGACCTGCCCTGACGTCCAGCTTGTTCGGGAACAAGGAGTATAGCCAGATCTATTCGACGGCTTCGATGGGGCTTGCCGTTTCCTCGATCGTCGCGCTGCCGGCCTACGGTTACGTGTACGACTTCACCGGAAGCTACACTTCGGTGCTGTATGCGATAATCGCGATGCTTGCGATCAATATGTTCTGCGTGTTGGCCGCCTTCAGAGGGAAGAAGAAGCTAGAAAAGGAAGGTACCTGGAACTAGACGATAAAGTTGCTATTTGCAATGAAAAAATAGAGCTGATATTATTTAGTTGTTGAATAATTAGACGTCTAAATAATAGTTCCGGGAGGTAAAGGATCATGAGATTGCAAGGCAAAGTCGGAATCATTACGGGCAGCGCTTCGGGCATCGGCAGAGGAATGGCTCTGGCCATGGCGAAGGAAGGCGCGCATATCGCGATCGTGGACGTGAATGAGGAGAAGGGACAAGCTACCCTCGCCGAGGTGAACCAATATACGGAAGGCATGCTGTTCATCAAGGATATCTCGAAGAAAGAGAACATTCGGCAGATCGTAGACGAAGTCGTCAAGAAGTTCGGCAAGCTGGATATCCTCGTGAACAATGCCCATGTCTCCAGACAGGCTCCATTCATGGAAACCACTCAGGAGATGTTCGACCTGAGCTTCGGGACGGGCTTCTATCCTACTTTGCACTTCATGCAAGCTGCTTATCCGGAATTGAAAAAAACGCAAGGCAAAGTGATCAACTTCGCTTCGGGCGCCGGAATCGACGGGCAAGTGACTCAGACCTCGTACGCGGCTGCCAAAGAAGCGATCCGCGCAATCTCGCGGGTTGCCGCGAACGAGTGGGGACCGGAAGGCATCAACGTCAACCTGATCTCGCCGATCGCCTTGACGCCGGGCGTCCAGCAATGGCGCGAGAACGCTCCGCAATTATACGATGCGATGATCAACAAGATCCCGCTGCGCCGCCTTGGCGATCCCGAGCAGGATATCGGCCGAGTTGCCGTGTTCCTGGCAAGCTCGGATTCGGATTATGTAACAGGCCAAACGGTCATGGTTGACGGCGGATCCATTAAATTACGCTAAGGGGTGCACACACATCATGGGCAAATTAGACAATAAAGTGGCCATTATCACGGGCGGCGCTTCGGGAATCGGCGAATGCATGGTCGACCTCTTCGCGGAGGAAGGCGCGATCGTTATCGCCGCGGACATCAACGACGCCGCTCTGGAGAAGGCAAGCCAGAAGCCGAACGTGTACGGCATGAAGCTGAACGTCGCTTCCGACGAAGATTGGCAGCAGTTCGCGAGGGACGTTAACGAACGTTTCGGCAGAATCGATATTCTGGTGAATAACGCGGGCATCTCCTCGGAGAAGCCTTATCAAGAAATCAACTTGGACGATTGGCAGAAGATGCTGTCCATCAACGGCTTCGGCCCGTTCGCCGGCATGAAGCATGTCGCTCCTTACATGGCCGCTCAGAACAAAGGCTCCATCGTGAATATCTCTTCCTATACGGCTCAGATCGGACAAGGGTTTAACCACTACTCCGCCTCCAAGGGGGCGGTTCGCGCGGTATCCAAAGCGGCCGCGACGACTTTCGGCCGTCAAGGCGTTCGCGTAAACACTTTGTTCCCGGGCATTATCGAGACGCCGATGACCCAAGCCTTGAGCACGTCGAAGGAACTTCTGGGCCGCTTGATCCAAGGAACCCCGCTGCAGCGCTTGGGGCAGCCTATCGATATCGCGAAGGCGGCCTTGTTCCTGGCTTCGGATGACGCGGCTTACATCACGGGCGCCGAATTGATTATCGACGGTGGTTTCTCGGCACAATAGCATGTATGATAAGAAGAGCCTCTAATTCCCATTAGAGGCTCTTACTTATAGGAAGCGAGGACTTACTTTAATGAGTGAGCAGACGATATTCGAAATCCTTCATAACATGGATAAAGTAACGAATACCTTGATCGTTCAGTGGAGCAAGTTATTCAATGAAGATCTTGGCATTACCCATATACTCGTCCTCGGCCATCTGAAGAATAACGGAAACAGCCGTCCGTCCGATATCGCCCGGGCGCTAGAGTTGACGCCTCCGACTCTCACTCATCTGTCGGATAAGCTCGTGAAGAAGAAGCTGGCCGTACGAATCGTGGACGAATCCGACCGGAGAATCATCTACCTGGCCATCACGAGCAAAGGCGTCGAAGTCGTTCAGAAAGCGAATGAAGACGGCCAAATGCTGCGCCGGAAGCTGTTCGAGATCCTCACGGAAGAAGAACGGGAACAGATGTCGGCTATCTATAAGAAGCTAAGCAATGCGCTGTAATAACCAATGCATGCCGCCATCCGAAGCGAACGGGACCGATTGTATATTTTAGGGCAATTATGTATAATTCGGGAAGTAACTTCATCTACATCATAAGGGCAATGCTTTTCTGGCGAGCAGCCAGCAACAACCCCGCTCATGCAGCGCGGGTTGTTTTTGCGTTGTCCAATTTGGGAGGGAATCATATGGAGGAGCAGGGAAAACAGACTAGGGTGATTCTGACGAAACAAGACCTCATCGAGCAGCTTGAAGGGTACGGGGTGTCGGCAGGGCAGACCTTGATCGTCCATACTTCTCTGAGAAGCCTCGGTTACGTCTTAGGCGGAGCGGAGACGGTCATCCGCGCGCTGCTCGCGCTCGTCGGGGAGGAAGGGACGGTGATGATGCCGGCGCAAACGTGGAAGAACCTCGATCCGGCGACCGGCGTTCACTGGGATGCGGAGGAGGCTTGGTGGCCGATGATCCGGGAGCAATGGCCCGCCTACGATAAGGAGGTAACCCCGGCGATCGGAATGGGCGTTGTCGCCGAGATGCTTCGCACCTGGCCGGGAGCGATGCGCTCCGACCACCCGGCGCGGTCTTTCGCGGCCGTGGGCAAGCATGCGGAATATTTGACGGCGAACCATGATCTAAGGAATATTTTCGGCCAAGGCTCCCCTCTCGACAAGCTGTATGAGCTGGATGGCCACGTTCTGCTCCTCGGTGTCGGACACGACAAGAACACCTCGCTCCATCTCGCGGAGACCCGGGCCGATTTTCCCGGCAAGACGCACTCGGAGGAGAGCAGCGCCATGATCGTTGACGGCGAGCGCAGGTGGGTGACCTATTCGACGCAGGCGGTCGACGATCGGGATTTTGTCCGGCTTGGCGCCGAATTCGAGCGGGAGCATGGCATCGCCGTGCACCAGGTAGGGAACGCGCCTGTCCGGTTGATCCGCCAGAGACAGCTGGTGGACTGGGCAACCGCATGGATGGAGCGTAACCGGGTGTAGGAATGCCGCATGGTGTCCAAGCATTCCGGAAGGATGAGAAATACCTTATGGTATCCCCTTATTCATAAGGAGTTGGTATCATGAGCCGGTTTCCGGATGTGGTCGTCATCGTCAGAAGCAAGAAAAACTTTGCAAACATCGGCCAAGTTCGCATTATAGGCAGCGCAGCCCCTTGCAGCCGGTTTCTAAAAGTAGGAGCCCCCGTAAAGGATGCCGTACTCTGTCTGCTGCAGCACGGGTTCGTCATTACGGAGCAGAAAGATATCGGCGTGTTTTTCCGCATTCGTTCCGGAACTAAGCGTTAAGAGAGCTTAGACGAGAAAAGCCGCCAGGCTTCTGGCGGCTCTATTTGGTTTGCTCGCGATTTGCTTCTTATTCGACTTTGTACCGGATCGCCGATGATGCTTGACGGATGGGAGGAAAGTGATAGAATGAATCGGACATAAAAGAGAGTTACGCAGGAGGTCACGGAAACGACAATGAAAGTGAAGACAATCGCCATCGGCATCTACATCATGATCATCTACTGGTTCTCGCTGCACTTCTCGTTCCTGGATACGTTGTTCTTCCCGACGCTCGGAGCCTTCAGCTTTCTCTTTATCTCGCGAACCTTCCTTTATCGAGAGATTGCCCGAATTACGGTGGGGGCGTTCGTCTCGTCCGCTATCGGAACGATCCTGTTCTACTTATATCCGAGCCCCATTACGGTGCTGGCGAATGTGCTGATTACCATCTGGTTGATCCGGAAGTTCAAATGGAACGCGCCGCCGATCGTGGCCGTTTCTCTTGTCCCCTTCTTCTCCCATTCGCCTCATCATTGGGTCATCCCGCTCTCGGTCAGCGCCGTCTTGCTCGGCTTGATGCTGATCCTGTTCATCGCGGAGCGCGTGGACGGCCGATTCGGACACTTGCTGGTTTGGCAGCGAAGAGAGAAGCTGCAGGCGGAATCGGAAACCATATGAATGCAGAAGAACACCGCCAGCAGCCCTTGGGCCATGGCGGTGTTCTTCCGTAAATTCATAAGATAAAGAGGGAGTCAACCGCCGTTAGCCTGCATCAGCTCGTACAGCTTGCGGGCCGTGTTGACGTTGCGGACGGTAACCTGCCGGTAGAAGGCCGTGCCGATGATCTTGTTCATGCCGCTTCGGGTCGCGTTCACCCTATCATAGGACCACAGGATCGCGCCCGGAGCGTAAATAACCCGATCGAATTCCGGCTTGATGGGCAGCTCCTCCAGCACCGACTCCCGGTCGACCTCCTCCCATAAATACAGCACATCGCTTCTCATGTCCGTGTCATTCGTCCAATCGGCGGGTATCTTCTCGGTGATCCGTTTAATCTCTTCAAGCGTACGGATCATCACTCGAATGGAGAGGCCGAAGTCGCTAAGGATCGCTTCTTCGAGCATGACGGCCAATTCCGCAGGGGAATGAAGCCCGTCCGAGAAAATGATGTTGCCCGTATTGATATACGTCACGACATGGGACAGGCCAAGCCTCTCGAACGACTGCTTGAGCTGCTTCATATCGATCTTATTGTTGCCGCCTACGTTGATTCCTCGCAATAAGGCCAGGTATACCATTGCTGGTCCTCCAATCCACTTGTCTCCCTTCCTACAATAATTCTCCGTTTCGCGGGCAATTCCTGTAACGTTCGCATACGGCGGAGACGGGTATACGGATCTAGCCACTAAAAAATTTCCAAAATAGTGTAATGAAAAGAGAAGCGAATTCCGAAATAAGTCCTAGGATGAATGAACTAATTCAATGGTAAAAAGGGGTTATTTCGCATGAAGGGGAAGCTTTCCAGATGGTTGCCTCTGACTTTGGGCCTTAGCTTGCTCCTGCCAAGCGCGGTCGTCACGGCAGAGGATAGTTCCGTTAAGTCTTCGGCCGACTTCAAGGACTTGGCGGGCATCGATGCGGCTCTTAAGGCCAAGATCGATGCGTTGCTTTCGAAAGGCGTATTCGAAGGCGTCGGCAACGATACTTTCGGTATCGATCAGAACATGACGAGAGCTCAATTCGCCAAGGTTCTAAGTCTCATTTATGGCGTCAACGTGGATCAATCGGTATCCACCTCCAGCTTCAGCGATGTTCAATCGACCGACGCCAGTTCGTGGGCCCTTCCTTACATCGAGGCGGCGAAGAAGGCAGGATTGCTGGAAGGCGTAGGGAATAACACCTTTAACCCGAGCGGCAACGTGACTTTGGGCGAACTAGCTACCGGTCTCGTCCGCGGTTTAGATGTGAAGGTCGACACGACCGGTTCTCCTTGGTATGCGGATGCGATAAAACAAGCCATCGACAAAAAAGTTCTGCCGGAAGACATTGACGGCGCCAAGCTTGCCACCCGCGCCGACCTTGTCGTGGGGGCTTATGGCGGGCAACAAGCTTATGAAGAGAAGAAGAAAGAAGAGAACCCGCAGCCGCAGCCAAGCCCGTCTCCCGAGCCAAGTCCTTCGCCGGAGCCGACTCCGTCTCCGTCATCGGGGTACAATCCTCCGGTTAAAGCCGCCGTCGCGAAACCGACAGCAAATCCGGCGGGCGGTCCGTTAGCAGTTGGGACAAGCGTAGCTCTAAGCAGCGCAACGTCCGGTGCCACGCTTTACTATACGACCGATGGAAGCGTACCAACGACAAGCAGCGAGGAATATGGCGGAGCAATCTATATTACGGAAGCAGTTACGATCAAAGCCATTGCCGTCAAGTCCGGCATGACGAATAGCTCGGTCATGAGCGAGAGCTACACCATCATCGATAATACCAAGCCAATGATCTCGGCTTCGGCTGGCTTTGCGCAATTGGATGGCAGCAAGACCGTACAAATCGATGTCGAATCGAATGAAGCAGGGACCGTCTATGCCGTTGCCGTGGAGAAAGATTCGGACGAGCCGACCGGCGATCAGATCATTCATGGAAACGGATCCGACGGGGCTGCCCTTTCCACCAAGTACGCGACTATTACAACGCAAGGGTTAACATTGTCCGTCGGGCCATTGCCTGCCGACGCGACGGATTACGATATCTACGTGGTGGTCAAGGATGCGGCTGGCAACGTATCCGATGTGCAGAAAGTGGCGGTGACGACTCCTCCAGCGGCGGTCGTGAAACTTACGGTCACGAATCTTAGCTATGACACAACGTCTCAGTATCTAATCGTAACCTTCAACATGGCAGTAGATGAAGAGACCGCGGAGGTGCCTAGCAATTACATGTTAGGAATAGTGGGCAACGTACCCCCGGGACCGGGTACCTCCCCTACACCTGAATTGCCGGGATCTGGCGGTACTCCTTCTACGCCGATCTATCCAACCAACGCCACGCTTCTGGGCAACGGTAAGCAAGTTCAACTTGACGTCGGTTCCTGGTATAAAGATACCGTACAAGCGGGCGATACCATTTATTTATCTATTACCGGCGTAGAGGACCTGTCCGGCGTGGCAATACAATCGGGTTATAATAATATTCAATTGCAGAAAATAACCCCCCCATGAATCGTCAAAGGCCGGGAACCCGTCAGGGGCCCGGCCTTTTCCGTTACAGCCTTACTCCTTCAAAGCCCGCCCAACCGCCGCCTCGATCCACCGCCAGGGAAGCAGCGCCGAGCCTAACCGCAGCATTCCGGCGCCGCGGCCGACCGGATAGCGCAGCCGGGTGAGCTTGCGCCGCTCGGCGAGCCGTCCCACCAGATCGGCGACCGCCTGGGGATCGGGAGCATTAGCGGCTGTTCTCTTCGTATAAGCGAGCAAGGCATCCAACTCCTCGCGGTACGGAGATTCCGGCTCCGCATGCATTCCGGCAAGCCCTTTGCTCCAGATCGGCGTCCGGAACGAGCCGGGCTCGACAAGCGCAACCTGGACGCCGTATTTCGCCGCCTCGTGGCGCAGGCTCTCGCTGAAGCCCTCGACCGCGAACTTGGAAGAGGAATACGGCCCGAAGCCGGGGAATCCCATCAGCCCGCTGACGCTGCCAATCTGAATGATCCTCCCGCCGCCTTGCCGGCGCATAATGGGCAGGAAAGCTCGGGTGACGGCGACGAGCCCGAAGAAGTTCGTCTCGAATTGGGCGCGCCATGCCTCCATCGGCACCTCCTCGATGAAGCCGCCCACAGCCATCCCGGCATTGTTGACGAGCACATCCAGGCGGCCTCCGTATCGAGCCGGTATATCGTCGGCCGCTGCCTCGATGGACGAAGCATCCGTCACGTCCAAGCGAACGGGGACGATCCTGGGTTCGATGCCGGCTTGCCGGGCGGCGGCCATCAGCTCTCCGCCGCGCGCGAGATCTCTCATGCCCGCCGAGACAAGAAATCCTCTCCGAGCCAGCTCGAGCGCGATCAGCAAGCCGAACCCGCTGGAGGCTCCGGTGACTAGAGCGGTTCTGTCCTTCCCCTCGGTTTCTCTGCCGGTCAATGGATTTCCCCCCTTTAAATGTTGGTAAAGATTATATCAATCCCCGACCCCTTCTGCTATCGTACAAAATAGAGAATAATGTAAAATATGGAGGAATGTTAGCGGGTGGGCGCGAGAATCGGGAGAAAAGACGCGATAATAGCGATCTTGTTAGCCGTCATTATCGGTTTGATCGTTTGGTCGGCCGTAAGGTCCGCGGATTCGCCGGATCGGGATAAGAACGATGCTGCGGCCGGTCCGGCAACGGAAGCGAATGCGGAACCGGTCGTTGAGCTTGTTAGCCAACCGTCCCCCGACGGCAGCTTCATCATCGAATCGTACGGGCAGAACACGAACATCGCTGCAGGCGGATCGTATCCGGCGGAAGGCATTCGATTGCGGGATGCCCATTCCGACGCGACCATCTGGTCCATGGAGCCGGGGTATTATAAACAGGAATTTAAGTGGTCGCCCGATAGCCGTTATGTATCCGTCTATTATGAAGCTCGCGAGCATGGAGAGACGATCATCGTGGACGCGCAGGAGAAGAAGGAGATCGCGCTTCCTGGACTGGATGCCATTCGTGCCTATTGGGGAGAAGGAGCGACGATCAACGAATCCCGGCCCGATCCTTATATTCAGGCCAAAGAATGGCTGGGGAATACAGAGCTGCGACTTAAGTTCCAATGGTCTGGCGACAATGATACCAGGTTTGAAGGCGAGTACACGTATGATGCAGCTGCCGGGACGATTGTGGATTTGGCCAAGGCCAGTGACTACTCTTCTTCCAACCCGAGCGCTTCGGAATCAATGAAGAGCGGAGCGGACGAGGCGATGGACAAGCTGGCGGAGGCAATAAACAATAGCGATGCGGCCGCTCTGCAGAAGCTGCTTCTAGCGACGGATCCGGAATCCTATAACGGCTGGTTCAGCGTCGAATTCGCGCAGGAAGCCATCGAGAAAATCGAGCGCGAACTCGATCTAGGAACGATTGGCTACAAGGAAGATGTAGAAAATGCAGACCGTTGGGCGGGTCCGGTCTACCAGCTGACGGGCAAGAAGGACGGCGCGGAGGCAACCGTACGGGAGCCCATCGTCCTATCCAAGGCCGGCGAACAGTATGGCTACAAGTGGGCGTACTTCCGCTACCTGGTCTACGCGGACGACTACATGGCGAAATACTTAAAACTAATCCAAGCCGGGGACGCGAAGAAGCTTGCCGCTTTCCTCGTCGAAGACGATCTCGGAGTGCCGGAGGAGGTCGCAAGCAAGCTTATCAAGATGTATCGGCTCTATTTCGGTTCGACCGATGGCCTTAAGCTCGAATACGCCGGCCCGTTCCTCTATCGAATCTATCAAGAGAAGGGGCGCGAATCCCATGCGGTTTCCATTCGATATGGAGACGGGTTAATGGGCATTAGCGATGCGTTTATGCCGAGCCTATAGAGAAGTAACCCGGTTCCGGCCGTTCTCCTTCGACTGGTACAGGGCCTGGTCGGCCCTGTCGATGAGCGTCTCGGAGGTATCCTCCGCCGTCATCGTCGCAACGCCCATGCTGGCGGTGATGTTCAGCTTCCCCATGGGAGTGGCCTCGATCGCCGCGCGGTATCTCTCCGCAATGCGGACAGAGCTCGTCTGATCGGCCCCTTCCAGAAGGACGATGAACTCTTCTCCTCCGAAGCGGGCAACGACGTCCGTCTCGCGGGAGGAAGCCTGAAGCAGCCGAGCCAGCTCGGTAAGCACGAGGTCGCCGACAGGATGCCCGTAGGTATCGTTTATGGATTTGAACCGGTCGATATCGATCAGGAGGATCGAGAACGGAGCCTGCGAACGGCGGAAAGAAGCGATATGGGCAAGCAGACTCTCCTGGAAAAAACGGCGGTTCTTCAGTCCCGTCAACGGGTCCGTCAAGGCTAGGGTCTCCAGCTGCAGGTTCATGCTCAGGAGTTCCTGCTGCTTGGCTTCGTATTCCCGATGCAGGAGCTCGAGCTTCCGGTTCGCCTCGTTCGTCTCTTGCACCAGCTGCTCGAGACGCCTCTTGGTCTCCAGAATGTCCTTCTCATGCTCAAGCCGCTTGCGCATCTCCACGACGACGCAGACCGTTACCGTCTCGCCTTCATGCTCTTGACGGGCGCCGTTGAGCAGCACGGGCACGTCCGGCTGGCTGCTGGAACGGAGCGACAGGTACATCTCGTTCACGTGCCCGTACAGCTGCATAAAAGGGTAGAAGTACGTATGGAAGAACAGCTTGTTCGTGTTGGATAAGTACGATTCGATATGCTTGCCCAGCATGTCCTCTCGTTCCAACCCAAGCATGTTCGCTAATGTCCGATTCGCGAAGCGGATGATCCCGGTGTCCGAGATCGAGAAGTAGCCGCAGGGGGCTTGGTCTAATAGCGGATCCATGAACGAGAATTCCTTCCTTTGCCGATTAAGGAGTCAGATATTGCCGAATTAGGGCGGCCGTCTCCTCGGGATGGCTTAATTGCGGGTAATGGCCTTTGGCGTTCATGATGCGCATCGTGCTTCCCTTCAGATGGTCGTGCAGATAATGGCCGACTTCGATGGGGGCGATGCTGTCATCGGAGCATTGCAGAATGAGCGAAGGGATCGAGAAGTGCTTGAGCTCCTCGCGGCAATCGGATAAGAACGTGACCTCCGCGAATTGGCGCGCGATATGGGGGTCACGGGAGCAGAAGGTCTTCTCCAGCTCGTCCGACAGTTCTCTGCGCTCGGGGTTCTGCATAACGATAGGCGCCAGGTAGCTGGCCCAGCCGATGAAGTTCATCTGCATCATGGTCAGCAGCTCGTCGATCTCCGACCGATCGAAGCCGCCGTAGTAATCCGGCAGATCGTTCATATATCGCGGAGACGGTCCGATCATGACGAGCTTCCCGAAGCGCGCGGGGTCCTGGTTAGCGGCGAGAAGCCCGATCATGCTGCTGACGGAGTGCCCGACGAAGATGGCGTCGCTCAAGTCCAAGGCCTCCATGACTTCGAGCACGTCCTGGGAGTAGCCGGTCAATTCGTTATATTTGATCGGATCGTAATAGCGGAGCTGGGAAGTCCCCGATCCGACGTAATCGAAGAGGACGATTCGATAATCGCGCTCGAATAGAGGAACGAGGTGACGCCACATCTCCTGGTCGCAGCCGAAGCCGTGAGCGAATACGATCGTGCGGTCGCCTTGTCCGACTAGTTTGACATTGTTGCGCTCAAGAATGTTAATCGTCATGTTGGTTCCCCCTTGATGGCTATGTCGAGCAAGTTCTAACTATCATTATATCGTCAGGAATCCGCGATAAGAAACGTTTTCTCGTCGGCGGCTCTTTTTGTATTGGTTCTGACGGCAGGCAAGGAATAATACGGTTAGCAAGAGGATGAAGACTCTCATCGCGCTGCCTCCTTCGCATCCTGGTACATAAAGCGCTTGGCAAGCCGTGAAACAAATCTATAATTAGATAAATACTAACACATTCGACTGGGATGATTCTCTATGCTTAAACTGATAGGTCGAAGCGTGCGGGAGTTTCGCGCTTTCTCCACCAAGCTGCTTCTGTTCGAACTCCTATACATGCTCGTCACGAGCGCCTTCATCATTCCGATCATCACGTTTCTGTTCAACCGGATTCTTCGGGTCCTCGGCTCCGGCTCGCTGCTTAACGGCGAGGTTTACCGGATCGGAATGAGCTATGAGGGATTGACCGGGCTGACCCTCATCGGACTGGTGGCTTCCTTCGCGCTGCTGATCGAATTGTTCGTGCTGATCGTAATGGTCCAACAGCGTTACTTCGGGAAGGATATCGCGATCGCGGACGCGATATGGACGGCGCTGCGGAAGACGCCCAGGCTGCTAGGCTTCGGCGTGTTCCAGCTGATGGTGCTGCTCTTGCTGCTGATTCCGTTCGTCGATTCCCCTCTGTCGGCCTCGTTCTATGCGCTGTTCAATGCTCCTATTTTCATCCAGCATCATATCTTGGACGCTTCGTATACGATGACCCTCGTCTACGTCCTCATTCTTGTAGGCGCGTTATATACGCTGCTGCGATGGATTTTCGTGCTGCACTTTATCGTCTTGGAGGACTTGAGGCTGGGGCAGGCCATCCGAATGAGCCTTCTCCTGACGAAGGGGCGCTGGCTCCAGCTGTTCGGCTCGCTCATCCTGTTCAATGCGGCGATCATTGCGGCAACGTCCGCGCTCGTATCGGCCATAAGCCATATTCCTTTCTGGCTGAACATGGACGTCCTTGCGCTCGTGTCCCACCATTACTCCCTGACGTTGTCCACGATGCTGACATACCTGTTGACGCTGCTTCTCTTGCCGATCAATATGTTCATGCTCACAAGGCTCTTTTACGGGCTCGGTTGGAAAAAGGGAATCAAAGCGAAGGATCACCTGGAGGTTCGCCGCAGCGGGTTAGGCAGACTGGAGAACCGTATCGTCGGTTGGTGGAGAGGGCTGAAGCACAAGCGCATCATCTACGTGTCGGTCGCCGCTTGTTACGTCGCGTTGTCCATCTTCATCGGCTTGCGGGCGAATGACAGCCTGGTATATGCGAAGTGGAGCGTGCTTATCGCCGCCCATAGAAGCGATACGTCAGTCGCGCCGGAGAACTCGCTGCCTTCGATCGTCTCGGCGATCGATAAGGGGATGCAGGTCGTGGAGCTGGATATTCAGCTGACCAAGGACGGGGTCGCCGTGCTCAACCATGACGCCAACCTGCGTCGCATGACCGGCTCCAAGTCGCGAGTGTCCGATCTCACGTTCGCGCAGCTTCGCCAATTGTCCATCGGCGACGACGAGAACGGCAACAAGGTGCGCATTCCTTCGCTTGAAGAGGTGCTGGCCTTGTCGCAGGGGCACGTCAAGCTGCTGCTCGATCTGAAGCCGTATGGGGCGAGCGAGGCTCTGGCGGATGAGGTCGTCCGGCTGGTCAAGGAGGCCGGGATCGAGCAAGACGTACGCATCCAGTCGTTCGACGGCGACTCCCTCAAGCGAATTCGCGAGATCGATCCCGAGATCAAGATCGGGCGGATCCTGTACTTCGCGCTCGGCAGCTTATCGTCGATGGACGTGGACTTCTACACGATCGAGAAAGTGATGCTGACCGACGCGTTCGTAAACCGGGCGCATGCCGACGGACGCGAGGTGTGGGTATGGACCGTCAACGAGAGGCAGGACATGAAGGAAGTGCTGAAGTTCCAGATCGACGGCATGATCACGGACTATCCGGAGAAAGCTCAGTCGCTGATCGGAGTGAATCTGTAGGACGGGAGGGGGTCGAAGAGTACTTCCCGCCCGAGGAGATTACGGTCGCGAAGGATGGCTGCCTCATGGTGAGGACCGAGCATGCGGAGGACGTGTGGTTATACGGGACTTTGTTGAGCTTTGGAGCCGACGTGAAGGTGCTCGAGCCGGAGCATCTGGCGGATGCCATCAGAGAGCGCGCCGCAACAAATCTACCGCCTTTACGAGAAGTAGATTTCGCGCGCTCCCCCGCTGACGACCTAGGTTCACCTTTCGAATATAGGCGATTTTTCGAGCTTAAATGCCGCCAAGCAACGGAATTCAGAGATTGTATTCGAAAAATCGAATACAATCAGCCTTATCCCTAAGAAATCCCAAATTGTATGCGATATTTCATATACAATGAGTCATTTTGCCGAATTCTAGAGAATTGTATTCGAAAAATCGATTACATTCGCTGCGTCTCAGCAGCATCTCATCAACGTCTCAGCAGTCCAAAGAGCTCTCCTCTTCCGAGAAGGAAGGGAGAGCTCTTTGTTTGTTTTATGCCGGAGCTTCCAGCCCCATGCGGATCCACTCTTCTTTGGAGGGACCGTATATTCCGATGACGGGAAGCCCCGCCTGGCGCATGAGGACGGTTAATTGTCCCCGGTGATGGATCTCGTGCTTGAGGAAAATCCCAAGCGTAAAGCCGTTCTTCCATTGCTGGCCGAACAGGTTGACGGTTTCCTGCAGCTTCTCGTCCTGCCACTGCGACTGAACGGCCTCCATAAGCGCCGCGGAGGCCGTCCGGTAAGCCGCAACGATCTCCATGGCGGATTCCGGCGCCTCGCTCCGCTCCGGCGGGGCTTCGAAGACAAGCCCGGTCGGCGCCAGAATTCCGCCCTTCGGCACCAAGTGCCACGCCAGCGTTCCAAGCGTGCGGAACCCCGGGGCGATCTCCTGCTTTAAGGAGGCGTCCGTTAAGGAGCTTAGGATATTCTCGGTGAATTTTCTCTCGTCACGGTACTCGGTTATGAAGCTTTGAATGGTCGAATACATGAGGATTCCCTCCCGAATCGGATTGGCGGAGCCCTTCGAACTCCCCTGCAATACCGAGTATAAGGGGGGGCGACTGACAGCTGTATGTCAGCGAAATACAGGAGCGACGAAAGGCAAGAAGTCACTTTCGAATAAAACAGGTCATCTGCGATGGAGAGAACGGGAAGGGGATGCCCCTATAATGAACTCATCCTGATCAAGAAGACGAGGTTGCATGCCATGGCGAATCCATCCATTGTGAATTCTTCAACCAAACCGGCGCCTTCGAGCCGACAGGGAAGCCTTGTCCGGCTAATGCGCAACATTGTGAGATACCGAGTGCTGCTGCTCATGCTCCTGCCCACCACGGTCGTATTTTTCGTCAATTGCTATATCCCGATGTTCGGCGTCTTCATTGCCTTTAAGAACATCAATTACGTCGATGGAATATTGGGCAGTCCCTGGGCGGGGCTGGACAATTTCCGGTTCCTCTTCGCCACTTCCGACGCCATGAGGGTAACGGTCAACACGGTTGGCTATAACGTGGTCTTCATTATAACGGGACTGATTCTCTCCGTTGCGATCGCCATTGCCGTGAACGAGGTTCGGGCCAAGCTGGCTTCGAAATTTTATCAGACGGTCATGATCATGCCGAACTTCCTGTCGATGGTCGTTGTCAGCTATATCGTCTATGCCTTTCTTCATCCGGAGTACGGTTTTCTCGTGAAGTACGTGCTCCCCCTGTTCGGTCACTCCTCCGTCAATGCGTATATGCACCCTCAAGCGTGGCCTTATATTCTGTGGCTGACCAAGATGTGGCATTCCGTCGGCATCGGCAGCATCATCTACCTGGCTGCGATTACCGGAATCAGCGAGGAGCTGTACGAGGCCGCGGTCATGGACGGCGCCAGCAAGTGGCAGCAGGTGACCCGGATTACGCTTCCGCTCCTTACTCCGGTCATGGTCATCCTAACGATTCTGAATCTCGGGGGCATTTTCCGTTCGGACTTCGGCCTGTTCTACCACGTGACGCTGGACTCCGGGGCTTTGCGCTCCACGACGGACGTCATCGATACGTATGTGTACAGAGGCTTGATTCAGCTGAATGACCTGGGCATGTCCTCCGCGGCGAATTTCTACCAATCGATTGTCGGATTCTTCCTGGTCATCGGTGCGAACAGCTTGGCCCGCAAACTGAATCGGGACACGGCACTCTTCTAGAATGGAGAATGGAAAATGAAGAATACGGCGAGCATCAAATCCTATCAGAAGGTATCCAGGACGGCGGAGATCGCGCTTCATATCGTCTTTATCGCTTTAAGCCTGGCCTGTATCCTGCCTATCGTCTTGATCGTCGCGATCTCCTTCTCCAATGAGAAGCTGCTGACGCTGAAGGGCTACAAGTTCTGGCCGGACGAATTCGACTTCTCCGCCTACCGCTATCTGTTCACCAATTCGACGACGCTGCTTAAAGCTTACGGGGTTACCATGACCGTGACCTGCGTAGGAACCGTGTTGGCGGTGCTGCTGATTGCCTTATATGCGTATCCCCTGTACCGCAAGGATTTTCCGTTCAAGCGGGCCTTCAACATCTACCTTCTCCTGACCATGCTCTTCTCCGGAGGACTGGTGCCGTTCTATCTGCTCTACATTAATTACTTGCATCTGAGAGACTCGCTTATCGCCTTGATCCTTCCGGGCCTCTCGAGTGCGTTCTATATCTTCATTACCCGAACGTTCTTCCAGCAGACCGTCCCGGACGAGATGATCGAGTCGGGCAAGCTGGACGGAGCGTCGGAATGGCGGATTTTCTTCCAACTGGTGCTCCCGATCTCGCTTCCGGTTCTGGCCACCATCGGCTTGTTCACGACGTTGATGTACTGGAACGACTGGTTCAACTCCTTGCTGTTCATCAACGATACGGATAAGTATTCCTTGCAGTACGTCATGATCCAGATGATTCGGCAAGCGGAATTCTTCAAGAATCAATTGGCGGGAACCGGCGTGGCGCTGATGGTGAGAGAAACGGTCCCGACGGAGAGCCTGCGCATGGCGATGGTTGTCGTCTCGATCGGCCCGATTCTCTTCGTCTATCCATTCTTCCAGAAGTACTTCACCAAAGGGCTGACCATAGGGGCAGTCAAAGGCTGATTGTCTAACTCTGGCGAAAATGCCGGTTAGAATATATGATTACAATATATTGGGGAGGCACAAGCGAATGAAGGCAGCGAGAAAATGGGGCATGGCGCTGGCTTTGCTAGTAGCGGCTATGCCGGTCATCGCGGGATGCGGCAACAATAACGACAGCAACTCGAAGGCATCCGAATCGCCAAGCGGACAACCGGCGGCGACAAGCACGTCATCCGGCGAGGCAAAGGCCAATGGTCCGGATATCTCGAAATTCCGCAAGCTTAAAGTGTATACCGTAGGGAACTTCCCTCAACCGGATTCGAAGGCCGTCGTGGCCGAGATCAACAAGTATCTCAAGGAGAAGATCAACGCCGAGATCGACTTCCAAGGGCTCCCTTGGTCCTCCTGGGCGGAGAAGATGGTTCTCGCTTATCAGTCCGGGGAGCAAGTGGACTTGACCTTCGCTCCGAACTGGGCGGACTTCGCCAATAACGTCGCCAAGGGCGCCTTCCTGCCGCTGGATGACCTCTTGGCCAAGTACGGACAAGGCATTACCCAGTCGCTTGACCCGCGCTTCCTGGAAGGCGGAACCGTAGACGGCAAGATCTACGCGATTCCGACCAACAAGGAGATCGGCGAGAGCCATACCATCATGCTTAGGAAAGACATCGTCGATAAGTACGGCTTCGATGTCAACTCCATTCAGACGCTGGAAGACCTGGAACCATGGCTGGAGACGATCAAAGAGAAAGAACCGGCTTATGCTCCGATCTGGCTGTCGGGCAGCGGCTCCGATACCCTCGCATACTTCGACAAGACGAGAGAGAGCATGAAGGAGAATTTCCGTTACGAGCTGGTAGCGGGCGCCCCGGCCGTCATCGTGCTGGACACGAAGACGGACAAGATGGTGATCAGCTCCATGGAATCCGATACGGCTATCTACCGTTGGAAGCTCTATAGCGATTGGTTCAAGAAGGGTTACATCAACAAGGATGCCGCAACGACCAAGACAAGCGCGGAGGACGCGCTGAAGGCCGGCAAGACCTGGATGAAGTTCGGCTCCGACAAGCCGGGTTCGGATAAGGAAGATTCCAGCGCGACCGGCGTCGAGCTCGTGAAGCTCAAAGGCAACGAACCCGAGATCAGCACGGCAAGCGTCAGCAACTCCATGATGGCCATCGGCCGCACGTCCGTCGATCCGGAACGCACGATGATGCTTCTGAACCTGCTTCATACCGACCCTTATCTGGTCAACCTGTTCGACTTCGGCGTCGAGGGCAAGCAATATGTAAAGATCGAGGGCAAGGACAACTTCATCAAGCTGCCGGACGGCGTGGCAACGCGAACCGATACGGGATGGAACCCGGGTATCGAATGGATGATCGGCAATCAGACGCTTACTTACCTGTGGGATGGCGAAAGCGCTGACAAATGGCAGAAGTTCAAGGAATATAACGACAGCGCCCATAAGGTGAAGTCCTTCGGCTTTAACTTCAATACCGATCCCGTCAAGACCGAAGTATCCGTCATCAGCAATATCATCAAGGAATACCGGCCTCTGCTCGAGACGGGAAGCTTGGATGCGGACAAGGTGCTTGCCGAGTACAATTCGAAGCTAAAGGCTAACGGAATCGAGAAGATCCGGACCGAAGCTCAGAAGCAGTACGATGAGTGGAAAGCGAAGCAATCTTGAATAAGCAAGGGGGAGGACCTGCCCAGGTCTTCCCCCTTTCGCGCACGATTAAGGCGAAGGAGAGAGACCATGAGATTATCGTTGCGATTCAAAGTAAGCGCTCTCGTCCTGATCCTGGTTACGCCGCTGTTTCTCTTCGTCTACTATACCAACGTTTATTCGACGAATATCGTCCGCGAGAAGGTCTCGAAGTCCGCTTCGGATACGTTGACGCTGCATCTCGGCTCGCTCGACGAGCTGCTGGAGCAGACTAACGCCTATTTGGTGCGCACGGCCAGCGAGAGCATGCTGCTGGAGCTCTACTCGGAGAGCGGCCCGGACACCGTGAACTATTATCTATCGATTCGCAAGCTTATGGACCAATGGTACAGCGATGTCAGCTACTACTCGATTATCCGCACCGTATTCGTGTACCATCTGACGAGGGACGAGCTCTTCCTTAGCAGCCAGAAGGAATACTACCAGGAGAAGGATGACATCCGTTCCGGCTTGTCCGACCGGCTGCGGGCATCCGCGCTTCCGACCTCCTCGAACTGGGAGACCGTTGCCGTCGGCGGCGAGCCGGCCTTGTTCAAAGCGATGCCGGACAAGAGCGGAAGGCTGCTCATCGGAGTGCTGGTCAGCATCGACTCGTTGGCGCAGCCGCTCACTCAACTGGAATCCGTGAAGAGCGACGAGAAGATCGGGATCGTGTCGAAAGAAGGGGATTTGCTGTGGGGCAAATTCACGGATCAAGATCTGACGCGCATTCACGGCGCATTGAATTCTTCTTCGAACCGGACCGGCGCCTCCGTTCGTCTCGATGACGGCAAGTCCTATTTGTTCGTGAACAAGCCTTCGCTTTATTCGGATCTCAACGTGTTCATCCTCTTGGACGAGAAATCGCTGTTGGACGAACTCCCCCTGTTCCAGCGCGTCATCAAGTTCATCCCCGTCGCGATTATCGTCGTTCTCGTGATTCTGATCGTTCTATTAAGCCGGTTAGTCTTCAGGCCTATCCAGACGCTGACAAGCGGGATGCGTATCCTGGGCAAGGGGCAGCTGGAGTTTCGTCTGAAGGAAGGGAGCTCCAAGGAGTTCCAGCTGATCACGCAGCAGTTCAATCGAATGGCCGAGCAGATCGGGGACTTGAAGATCGACGTATACGAAGAGAAGATGAAGGTGCAGCAAGCCGAGCTTAAGCATCTTCAGGCTCAGATCAACCCCCACTTTTTTATGAACTCGCTGAATATCGTGTTCCACCTGGTGGAGCTGCAGAAGTACCCTCTTATCAAGAAAATGATCGGCCATCTGGTCTCTTATTTCCGGTTCATCATGAGCACCAACGATTCTTGGATTACGCTGGCCAGCGAGATGAACCACATCCGCCATTACATGGAGATCCAGATGGTCATGTATCCGGACAAGCTGACTTTCGAAGAGCGGCTTCCGAAGGAGCTCGAGGACACGCTGGTTCCGCCTCTTCTGGTCCAGCCATTCGTGGAGAATGCCATCAAGCATGGCTTCGTCAATAACCTGCTGCCGTTTAAGGTATCCATAACGGCAAGCACGGAAGCCGGTAACGACGGAGAGCCTTGCTTGGTCATCCAGATCGGCGATTCCGGACCGGGCTTTGACGCAGAGCGGCTGGAGAGTCTTAATGCCGGCTGGTACGAGAAGGAGCCGACGGACCGCCATCTGGGAATATGGAACGTCCGCCGGCGCTTGAACATGTTCTTTGACGAGCGAGCGAGTCTAGCATTCCGCAATGGCCCTCAGGGCGGCGGGATCGTGGAGATGAAAATTCCTATGGCGAAGAAGAGGTGACGGTTTCCGTGTACAGAGTCTTGATCGTCGACGACCAATATTTTGCTCTGATCGGATTGCAGCAAGGCGTGGAGTGGGACAAAATCGGCGTTACGGAGGTTCATCTGGCGCAGAACGTAGGGCAAGCCGTGGAGTGCCTGAGGCAGCACGACGTCGATCTGCTGATTTGCGACATCGAGATGCCCGGCGGAAGCGGGCTGGACCTGCTGGCCTGGGTAGAGCAGCACTCGCCCAACACCTTAACGATCATGCTGACCTGCCATGCGGACTTCGAGTACGCCCAGACCGCCATTCAGCACGGGGCGTTTCATTATCTGTTGAAGCCCGTCGACTATGAGCAGATGAGGAAAGTGGCGGAAGACGCCATCGCCGAGGCAAGCAAGCAGAAGGAACAGCGTCATTTCGAAGCGCTCATGCAGGATTATCGGGGAAGATGGGAGCATCAGCTGCCGTTGTTAGTGGAGCGGTTCTGGCAGGACATCCTCAGCCAGCGAGCCTCTCTTATGCCGCAATCCCTGCAGAGGTCCGCGGAAACGTACGGCATCAGCCTCCAGCCGGGCGATCGGTTCATCGTGGTTCTGCTCGGGCTGGAGAAGTGGAAAGAGAACTTAAGCGCCCGGGATGAGGCGATCATGGAATATGCCCTCCGCAATCTGGCGGGAGAATTGATCTTGAACGAGCTGGAAGGGGTTGTTTTTCAAGATCATGCGGGTCTGAATCTGGCAATCGTCCATGAGAGACGAGAAGGGCCGTCCGTCGACCACGTGCTGATGATGAATAATTGCCGGCGATTCCTGAGCGAGAGCGAACGACTGCTTCGCTGCTCCTTGTCCGTCTACATGAGTCCGTCCGTCTTCTTGCCGGAGATCATTAGCGCCTATGCCTATGTAACGGAGAGGGAGCAGCGCAACCGTAATCTCTCCCGGCAGGTGTTCACTCCGTCTTATCCTTCTTCCGACAAATCAACGGATCCTTTGCCAGCGGCGGCTCCCATGGCGATGTTCACGGAATGGGCGACGATCCTGGAGCTGGGAGAGCAAGAGGAGCTGGATCGCCGGGTGAAGACGTGGTTCCGGACTCTCCAGACGGAGTCATGGACGAACGAGTCGCATCGTCAATTTATTCACGGCATTCTGTTTATCATTCATACCCTGTTGGCCAAGAAGGGCTTATCCATGCACGAGTCGGAGACGTTAAGGGTCTTGGCCGACGAGGACAACTTCCCGAAGCACTTCGGCGACCTGCAGGACTGGGCCGTAGACTGTCTCGGGGCAGCCGTGCAGCTTCTAAAGGCCAGCAACCAGATCTCATCTACCGTCGTCGCTAAGATCCGCGCCTATATTCGAGCCCGGCTGAGCCAAGAGATTACCCGGGAGGAGCTGGCCTCCCATGTCTTCCTCAATCCGGCTTATCTCTCCCGGATGTTCAAGAAGGAAACCGGGTTATCCTTGTCCGACGCGATGATTCAGGAACGGATCCAAGAAGCCAAGCGCTTGCTCGAAGAGACGGAGATCAAGATTACCGAGATTGCGGAGAATGTCGGCTATACCAGCTTGGGCAGCTTCTCCAACCTGTTCAAGAGAGTCGTAGGCGTAACTCCTCAGCATTATCGGGCTAGGAAGAAAAGTCTATGAGAAGCCGCAAGTATCGAGAGGAAATCCCGGTTCCGAGGAGAAATAGTTACATCATCTGACACCACGAACATCAGAAGGCTTCCCCATCGCATGAGACATGGAGGACAGATCGATGACCGTAAAAGAGCAGACGATTGTAAATCCAACGGGCAACTTTATTCGCACGGCCGATCGAGAGATTAGGATAATAGGGAAAATGGAAGAGCCGCTTATTCTCATCCTGGAGAATGTTCTAAGCGACTCCGAATGCGATGCATTGGTAGAGCTGGCGAAGGATCGCATGCAGCGGGCGAGGATCGGCAAGACTCACGCCGTCAGCGAGATCCGAACGAACAGCAGCATGTTCTTCGAAGAGGGCGAGAACGAGCTGATTCAAGCCATCGAGGCTAGAGTCTCCGAGCTAATGAACGTCCCGATCGCCCATGCCGAGCCGCTGCAGGTACTGCATTATCAGGCCGGAGAACAATATCAGCCGCACTACGATTACTTCACGGCCGGCGATGTCGCCAACAACCGGATCAGCACGCTGGTGATCTACCTGAGCGACGTGGAGGAAGGCGGAGAGACGGCTTTTCCCTCGCTGCGTTTGGCCGTAGCTCCGAAGAAAGGGAACGCCGTCTACTTCGAATACTTCTATAACGATCCTCACTTGAACGAGCTAACGCTTCACGCGGGCAGCCCTGTCGTCACGGGCGACAAGTGGGTTGCGACCCAATGGATGAGAAGGCAGAGATTCCGGTACCTTTAATCCAGGATGACGGCTTTGCTCGGATCCCTCCGGTACTCGAACATGAGCCCGATTTGCTCCGCCGTATTCCGTTCGACGGAGAGCTCGGGCAGATCCTTTTCCCCGAAGAAATCGACCTCGCTCGTCTCGACGCCTCCCTGCGCTTCTCCGCCGACGATATCGCATTGAATAAAGAACTTATAGACATGGTAAGGCTCGGGCGGATGGCGGTGGAACTTCTTGTCCAGAACCGCGAGCAGACGGAGGGGAGTTACGGTATAACCGGATTCCTCTTTGACTTCCTTCACGGCCACCTCGGCAGGGGATAACCCGATATCCGCCCAGCCGCCGGGCAGCGCCCAAGCGCCGTCCGTCTTCTCGCGAACAAGCAGGACTTTGTCGTCCTTGAACACGACGGCTCTGATATCTACCTTCGGCGTTGCGTATCCGGTATCGCTGGCGAAGGTCAATTTGATTTGCTCCATGGCGACTTCCGTATAGCTGGAGAGAATCTCTATGCTAAGCTGCCGCAAGCTCTCGTATCTCTCCCGATCGTACACGTCCTTGGCGTAGGTTAAGCCCGTCTGGGCAATAGCCTGCATCTGCTTCGCCCATTCCAGCCACTTCGTCTCCATCCTAAAGTCCCCTTCCCTCTATTAATCCTCTCTATTCTACTCTCATATTCCATAAGATACCAATTGGTGAAACATCCGGGTGATAGGCTCGAATCGAAAGACAGCGGGAGCGAATTGCATTGACAACCCTGAACAATCTGGCTATATTAATTTATGTGATACTGAGAATCAATATCAATTGCGAATAAAGGGGTCTCAAGATGAGCAAAAAAATTCTTCTTCCATTCCTGCTAATGTTGTCCGTGGTCATCGTCAGCGCTTGCGGCAACAATAATTCTTCCAACAACGGCGCGGCTTCTCCGAGCGCCAGCCCGAGCGCGAGCGCAAGCTCGAGCGAATCGGCTTCCCCGGCGGCTTCTCCGTCCGCTTCGGCTTCCGAGAACGGAACGATCACGTACCAATCCGAGCTCGGCCCGGTTGAAGTCCCGGCCAACGCGAAGCGCATCGTCGCTCTTGGCTACGCTCCTAACATCATCTCCCTCGGCGGCAGCATCGTCGGCGTCGACGAGTGGACGAACAAGAGCCCGCACTTCACCGAGAAGCTCAAGGGAGTAGAAGTGGTGTCCGAAGACAACCTCGAGAAGATCATCGAGCTGGATCCGGACCTGATCGTGGTCGACGCAAGCAGCAAGAGCATCGACAAGCTGAAGGAGATCGCTCCTACCGTCGCCTTCTCATGGGGCAAGCTGGATTACCTGAAGCAGCAGGTCGAGATCGGCAAGCTCTTGAACAAGGAAGCGGAAGCCCAAGCATGGGCGGACGACTTCACGAAGCGCGCCAAGGAGATCGGCGACCAGATCAAGGCGAAGATCGGCGAGAACGCCACGGTATCCGTATTCGAGACGGACTCCAAGAACTTCTATGTCTTCGGCGACGCATGGGCTCGCGGCACCGAGATTCTGTACCAAGCGATGGGGCTGAACATGCCGGAGAAGGTCAAGGCCGACGTTCTTGGACCAGGCTACTATACGCTCTCCCCAGAGATTCTGAGCGATTACGCCGGCGATTACCTCGTCCTCAGCAGAAGCGCGACGGGAGACAACTCCTTCATGAAGACGGACACCTGGAAGAAGATCCCCGCGGTCAAGAACAACCGCGTGATCGAGATCGACACCGAAGCATCCACGTACAGCGATCCGACGACGCTCGAGTATCTGCTGAACATCTTCAAGGAAGGCTTCCTTAAATAAGCGATCTCTCTAACGCAATAAGGGGAGGAAGGCCGAGAAGCCTCTGGCATCAAGAGAGGCGGTCTCGGTCTTCTTCGCGCCCGTTATGGACTTGAAGGAGGAATGGCATCATGCGAGGCGGCCGAAGCCCCAAATCTTATCCTTTAAGAATCGCAATCAGCGTCGCGGTGCTTGCGATCATGTTCTGGCTGGCCATGCTGCTCGGCGCCAAAGGCGTATCCGTGCGCGAGCTCTGGCTTGTCTTGTTTAACCGCGCCGGCGACAACGATAAAATCGCGATGCTCCGGGAGATTCGTTACCCGCGGGAGGTTGCGGCGATGCTGGTCGGGGCCGCGCTTGCGGTGAGCGGCGCCATCATGCAAGGGCTGACGCGGAATCCGCTCGCGGACCCCGGCCTGCTCGGGTTGACCGCGGGAGCGAACGCGGCGCTTGCCTTCGTAGTCGCCATGGTTCCGGCGCTGAACTACTTCGGAATCATGACGGTCTGCTTCGTCGGAGCCGCGCTCGGCATGCTGCTCGTCATCGGCATCGGCGCCGTTAAGAGAGGCGGCCTCTCGCCGTTCCGGCTCGTCCTCGCCGGCTCGGCGGTATCCGCCTTCCTGTATGCGGTGGCGGATGGGATCGGCCTCCTATTCAAGACATCCAAGAATGTCACGATGTGGACGGCGGGCGGATTGATCGGCACGACTTGGGAGCAGATCCAGGCGATCAGCCCGGTTATCGTCGTCGCCCTTCTCGTTGCCGCCGCCCTGTCCAAGCCGCTCACCATTCTAAGCTTGAATGAGGAGTCCGCCGTCGGCCTAGGCTTGCGAACGGCTTATATCAAAGGCATTCTCTACGTCGTGATTATTCTGCTGGCCGGCGCTTCCGTTGCGCTTGTCGGCAATATGGCTTTCATCGGACTCATGATTCCGCATATCACAAGAGCGATCTTCGGAACGGATTACCGCTTGGTCATTCCGATGTCGGCCGTCTGGGGAGCCGCCTTCATGCTGCTCGCGGATACGCTTGCCCGTACGATCTATTCTCCTTTCGAAGTGCCGATCGTGGCGATCATCGCGGTTCTCGGGCTTCCGTTCTTCTTGATCGTCGTGCGCAAAGGGGTGAAGTCGCTATCATGACACTGACCGCTAAGAAGAAGCAAGCCGTCGTTCTTGTCACTCTGCTGCTGCTCATCGTCGCGACGATCATCGTCGGATTGAGCTTCGGCTCCAGCGCGCTCACCTTCGACCGGTTCCTAGCGACGCTGTTCGGATATGGCACCGCGAAGGAGCATCTCGTCCTGTTCTCCTTCCGGATGCCGCGAATCCTCGTGACGCTGCTGGCGGGCATGGCGCTGGCCCTGTCGGGCGCCATCCTGCAAGGCATTACCCGGAACGACCTGGCGGACCCCGGCGTTATCGGGATCAATGCCGGGGCCGGCGTCGCGATCTCCGTCTTCTTCCTGTTCGTTCCGATCGATCCCGGCAACTTCGCCTATCTTCTTCCGGTCGTCGCGTTCGCGGGTGCTCTGCTGACGGCTGCCGCTATCTATCTATTCTCCTATTCCAGAGAGTCTGGATTGCAGCCGGTCAAGCTGGTGCTTGTCGGGGTCGGCTTCGCGTTGGCTTTGAACGGGTTAATGGTCGTGCTGATCTCCTCGACCGACCCTCAGAAGGTGGACTTTATCGCGAAGTGGCTGGCCGGCAACATCTGGGGAGCGGATTGGCCGTTTATCCTGGCGCTGCTGCCTTGGCTCGCGATTCTGCTGCCTTACACGCTTTATAAGTCGAATGCCTTGAACCTGCTGGCGATGGACGAAGCGGTGGCCGTCGGGGCCGGCGTCTCCATCAACCGGGACCGGCTGCTGCTGCTCGGAACCGCGGTCGCGCTGGCCGCGGCGGCGGTCTCCGTTACCGGCGGCATCGCGTTCGTCGGGCTGATGGCGCCCCATATCGCCAAAGCGCTCGTCGGCCGCCGCCACCAGCACTATGTCCCCGTCGCGGTTCTGATGGGGGGCTGGCTGCTCTTGTTCGCCGATACCGTCGGCCGCCATCTGGTCGAACCGGCGGGCATTCCGGTGGGGATCATGGTCGCGCTCATCGGCGGCCCGTACTTCCTGTATCTTCTTTTAAGAAAATAATTCATTTATTTCAAGATAGGCTGTGAGTAGCCGCCGAATGGCGATTGCTCGCGGCCTTTTGTGCTATCCTTTTGTTTTCTGAGAAATTTGAACAAAATGGATGATTATCCTTTTGCTATAATGAGAATCAAGAAGAAGCCTTATGCAGAAGGGTGGGGAAAATGAGCTACGCGGAGTCCGTGCAGAAGGCGATCGACTATATCGAGGAGCATCTGGAGGAGGAGCTCGATCTGGCCGGCATCGCCGAGGAGTCTTTTCTCTCGCTCGCCCAATTGTATCGGGTCTTCTACGCGCTTACCGGCCACCCGGTCAAAGACTACATACGCAAAAGAAGGATCAGCATCGCCGCCGGCCATCTTCGAAATTCCAAACGTTCCGTGGAAGAGCTCGCGTGGGACAGCGGGTTCGAATCCTATCATTCGTTCGCCAAGGTGTTCAAGAAGATCGTCGGAATGACCCCGGCGTCTTATCGCAAGGCCGTTATTTACTACAGCTTCGAGCCGGTTCGCCTGCGGGAACGCGTCGACTACTTGGAGGACAAAGAGCAAGCCGATCGCTTCCCCGACGTCAAAGTCATTCGCTTCATGCCGGAGAGGGCGTATGCGTATCTGCATCATGCCGAGAGGGAGGAGGGCATAGAGAACGAGGCTTTCCGAATCGTTCACGAGAAGCTGTCCGCCTGCGGGGTAGATAAGGCCGCGAAAGTGCGAATATTCGGCCACAATGTCGATCCCCCTCGGGATAATGCGGCTGGAGGCTATGGCTACCGAATCCTAATCGTGAGTGAAGCGGGACTGCCGATGGATGTCTCCTTGGAGGAGGTGCCGTTCGAGGGAGGGATGTATGCCGTAAGAAAGGTGGCTGCATTATCGCCGCAAGTGATCCAGGACGGATGGGATCGGTTGCTGGCGGAATGGCTGCCCAAGAGCGCTTTCGAGACAAGCCGCCGCCAATACATCGAGGAATTCATCGCCTACAACGGCAAGGTTGCTCGCATGAATCTTTTTCTGCCCGTGCAGCGCAAGCTTCGCGATCCGTCGATCGAGATTGTCGAACGGACAGATGCAACTGCATTCTTCTTCCGGGGATATGGGGAGGAGGCGCAGGAGACGGCTGAACGGAGGTTGATCGCTTGGTACGAGAGCGATTCGGCCCGCCAAGAGCATGCCTCCCGTGGAAGGTATTACATGTCTTATCGTTATGGAGATCCGGATTCGGAGCCGTACTGGTGGGAGAACGGCATACTAACGGACGAATCGGAGCCGATCGACTCCGCCGGATCGGAACGGAAGCGATTGGGGGCTGGCAAGTACGCTTGCTGCGTATCCGGAGCCTACGGGCTGATGACCGGCATTCTGGAGCGAATGCATCGTTGGGTCGCGGCAAGCGGCGGGTATCGGCTAGACGATGAGAGGCAATGGTTCGCGGAATATGACACGGTTCAGGGGATGGACATCGTACAGGATGTCGTCGTGAAGGTTTATCTTCCCATTCTGCCAGAGGAGAGTGTCCGGAATGAACAGCGAGCCGATCGGGCGGCGCTTGCCGGAGGGCTACCGACCCTTCGTTGCACCGAAAGCTTTCCGAATAATAAGCGGAGGGATCTCAATGAACAACCCCTTGCAGTCCGAAGAAAGCATGGGATCGGCAAGTCCGATCAAGAACAAGGTCGGCAGCATCTTTGTCCCGGTGCGCGATATCGAGAAGTCTCGCGGCTGGTACTGCCGGGTTCTCGGCATCGATGAGAAGAGCTGCGAGATTATCGGGGGCCACTTGTGCCCGTTGCCCATGGATGGAGCCGGTCTTATCCTGGACACGATGCCGAAGTGGGGAGGGCAAGAGCCCGGAGGAGCTCCGTCGATCGAGACTCCCGCCTTCATGCTGATGACGGAGGACCTGCAAGGCTCGTTGGACTATATGAAGGGACTCGGGGTCGAGCTCGTCACGGAGATCGAGCATGATCATTGGTTCGTCGTGAAGGACCCGGACGGGAACAAGCTGATGATCTGCCGGGAGTAGCGCCGGAAACCTATCGGAATTCGACACGCCGCCGATCGGCTCGGGCGGCGTATTTAGCATGTTCGCGCAACGTGATATAATGAGTCCCGTATAGACTTGAAGAACGACTTCTAGAGGGAGGTGATTGCGGTGGGGCAGCTGGAGCAGTTGATTGACCTTATTCAATTGGTCTTCTCGTTTGGCCTTCTCTGCTCGATCGCATCCCTTCCATTTACCTTATTCTCCGCGCATGAGATCCAATGGAACCACGCAGCGGTGGCGGTCGGCTCGACGCCATCGGTTGCGGTAAGTTGGCCTCTGTTCATCGGCGTACGCCGTTGGATCGTGCGGACGATCAGGCGCAGAGAGGCTCCCGACGACGACGCGGATTGCCTTGTCCTCCCTATCCCAAGACGTATTTCCATCCATAGGGAGGACGACTGTGATTTCATTAATAAGGCATTCCAAGCGGGCAAGGCTCGCTCTTCTATTGTGCGTTGCGATTATACCGGTTCTTGCGCTTAGCGGCTGTGCGCCCGCCACTCCGTCTCACCCGATTACTTCGACATCGCATGGGTTCTTTAACCATTACTTCGTTTATACTTTCTCGAACCTGATCAAGTACTTCGGCAATGCGTTCCATGGGGATTACGGCTTGTCGATCATTGTCATGACGTTCTTCATCCGAGTGGCGATTCTGCCGCTTATGATGAACCAGACGAAGAAGCAATTCGCCATGAGAGAGAAGATGGCCGTACTCCAGCCGGAGCTGAATGCCCTGAAGGAGAAGTACAAGAAGGATAAGAGCGCGGACGCTCGCGGCAAGCAGCAGGCCGAGATGATGCAGCTGTATCAGAAGCATCAGGTCAATCCGCTTAATATCGGCTGCCTGCCGATGCTGATCCAATGGCCGATCACCCTCGGCTTCTATTACGCGATCCGCCGGACTCCGGAGATTGCGGCTCATAACTTCTTGTGGTTCAGCTTGGGCAAGCCGGATATGGTGCTTCCGTTCATCGCGGCGGCGGTTTATTTCATTCAATTCCGCGTGTCGCAGAAGATGACGGCCTCCTACCAGCAGAACGCGAATCCGCAGCTGGCGGTGATCGGGTACATTCCCCCGATCATGATGGGCATATTCGCCTTCGCCATGCCGGCCGCGCTGCCGCTTTATTGGGCGGTAGGCGGAATCTTCATCATCGTGCAGACGGTCTTGCTGAATAAGTGGTACAGGAAGCCCGTCCAGGAAGAGAAGAAGGACCAGCCGGTACTGGCGAAGTAAAGAATTGAGGATAAGGGCATGCCGCGAGCGATTGCGGCGTGCTTCTTCTATGTTAGACCGAATTGACATCAAACACGGTTATGGAGGGAATGCGAGTGTACAGCAACGAGCAGCAGAGGGTGATCGAAGCGGCCGAGAGGTTCAGCCGCTCGGAGCTGGAGAACGATTCTTCCGGCCACGATTGGTGGCATATCCACCGCGTGACCCGGATGGCGAAGCGGCTTGCCCGGGAGGAAGGCGCCGATTCCTTTATCTGCGTAACGGCAGCCCTTCTGCATGACGTCGCGGACGAGAAGCTGAACGAATCGAAGGAAGCCGGTCTTCGGAAGGTCGGAGACTGGCTGCAGGGCCAACCCCTTCCCGAAGAGGAGCGTGCCCGCATCCTGGAGATCATCTCCACGATGTCCTACAATGGCGGAACCAACCCGCCGATGAGCACGCTGGAAGGACGGGTCGTGCAGGACGCGGATCGCCTCGATGCCATCGGCGCGGTCGGAATCGCGCGGACCTTCGTCTATTCCGGTTGGACGGGCCGTCCCGTTCACGATCCAAGCCTGCCGCCCCGCGATTCCATGACCGCCAAGGAGTACCGGAACGATAAAGGGACGGCGATCAATCACTTCCATGAGAAGCTTCTCAAGCTGAAGGACTTATTCAACACTCCTTCGGCCAGAAGGATCGCCGAGGAGAGGCACCTTTATATGGAGCAATTCTTGGACAGGTTCCATCGGGAGTGGGAAGGCGAGCAATAAATCGATTCCATCGTCCATAAGAAAAGCACCCTCGGGTGCTTTTTTTGTTCCATATCCTATCGAGAGCCGCCGGAGTTGATGTCGCATTTGTTCTGGATGAACGAAATTTGGTTCTCCAGGCGGTTGATCCGCTGCTGCGACTCCGCGTCTTCGGCGCCTTGGCCGCGAAGCTCGGCAAGCTCCTGCTTGAGCTGATGCAGGTCATCCCCCGCATGGGAACAATCATAGTTGCTCTCCAGATTATCGAGCACGGAACCTCATCTCCTTCCATGATGTACTCCCCTATTATGGAGGCTATGCCGGATTTTATTCGGAGTCCAGGATGCCCCCTATTGACGTTTCCAACCAATCCCAATAAAATAAATCGTAATATTTTCAACAACGCAGAAGAAGGGTAAGTAGGCATACGAGAGAGGACTCAGAGAGCCGGTGGTCGCTGCGAACCGGTGTCCGGCGTATGATCGAATGGCCTTCCGAGTTGCTTCTCCGAACCGCCGCAAGGCGCAGTAGGGGATTGCCGGGCATCCCGCCGTTACCAAGGGGACGGTATCGAGACCGATCCAGGATCGTCTCCGCACCGTGAAGAGAGGATCGTTACGCCTGCTTCTCATGCAGCGGAACGGTCTAATTAAGGTGGTACCACGACAACTTCGTCCTTATCGGACGGAGTTTTTTTGACTTTAAAGGGGGTGATGGCCATGGAGGGCGGCTGGTGGCGATGGTCGGCGATACAACCATTCTGTTGCATTCTGTTGTTACCAACAAGGAGGATGTTAACCCATGAGAGAACGAGTTCTAACGGGAGACCGCGTAACCGGCAAGCTTCACCTTGGCCATTACGTCGGCAGTCTCCGCAACCGCGTTATATTGCAGGATCAATATGAGACTTTCGTGCTGCTGGCCGATGTTCAAGCGCTGACGACCCATTTTGACCAGCCGGATCGGATTCGGGGCCACCTGCGGGAGGTCGCTCTGGATTATTTGGCGGTAGGCATCGATCCGGAGAAAGCGACGATCTTCGTCCAGTCCCTTATTCCGGAGATCGCCGAGCTCACGGTTCTGTATTCCATGTTCGTTACCGTGAATTCGCTGCGGCATAACCCGACGGTCAAGTCCGAGTCGAAGAACAGCGGGCTGGATGAGATGTATTACGGATTCCTGGGGTATCCCGTCAGCCAGGCGGCCGATATTACGTTCTGCAAGGCTTCCATCGTTCCGGTCGGGGACGACCAGCTTCCGCACTTGGAGTTGACCCGGAAGATCGTTCGCCGATTCAACGAGCTGTATAAGCCGATTCTGGTCGAGCCCCGAGCGCTGGTAGGGGATATGCCCCGGTTGGTCGGTACGGACGGCAGCGCCAAGATGAGCAAGAGCCTCGGCAACTCGATTCCGCTCGATTCTTCCACCGAAGAGATCGCGGCTCGGATCAAACGAGCTACGACGGACCCGGCGCGCATTCACAAGAACGATCCCGGCCATCCGGAGATCTGCCCTATCTATTCGTATCATCAAGCTTTCCGGCCGGAGGGCGCCGAGGAGATCAAGGAAGGCTGCAGCCAGGGGAAAATGGGTTGCGCGGCGTGCAAGGGGCTCATCACGTCGGCGTTGGAGCGGCTTATCGAACCCATGAGGGAGCGCCGGGCGCATTACGAAGCAAGACCGGGCGCCGTCGACGAGATTCTGATGGACGGAACCAAGCGGGCGCGCGCCATCGCCAAGGAGACCATGCAAGAGGTTAGGGAGGCGATGAGCCTCGATTACTTCGAGGAGGGGCGCCGGGGGTTGGTGGAGTAATACCGGGAGAGAGTCGAGGTTGACGGTACTTCCACTTTGATCTGAATCGTAGCGGAACAGAATCGTAACGGAGCAGAATCGTAACGGAACAGAATCGTAACGGAGATTTGAGACCTTTACAGGTCCCAATAGACAGGTTTTGGATTTTAAAGGAAATCACAGCCCCTTAGCGGACGGTAACCCCTCTCGGCGAGGCTAAAATGCAAGATAAGCGTCTCATATTTCCGTAAGAATTTAGAAAGCCTATTTTCGGGAATGTAAGGGGCTGGGATTTCCGTTAGCGATAAGCGGTAAGCGATTAACGGTATGCAATAAGCTGTAACCATGAACGGTAAGCAGTGTAGGCCGTGAGCTGTAAGCCGTGAGCGGTATGCTAAGCCGTTAGCTGTGGGTCGAAAGCGTAGGCGGAACACCGTAAACCGGCCGTTAGTCGTTAGTAGCATGCAGGAAGTCGATACTCGCCAACGAGCAGAACGAGCGAAGCGACTCGCTTCGATCGAAGAAATCGCAGCCTATTGGTCTAAGCTATAAATCTCATAGTGACAATATATTTCAGCTATAGGCAATGGGAGAGTAGGATGGATATGGGAGTTCATCTTCGCTTCGATTAACAAGGGAGGAAGGCCGCATGTCCATTTATTCTTTTCACGCTGTCCGTATGGACGGCCGGCAGATCGAGCTTGAGGATTATCGAGGAAAAGTTCTGTTAGTCGTCAACACCGCAAGTCAGTGTGCCTACTCTCGCCAGTTCGCCGATCTGCAGAAATTGTATGAGAGCAAGAGAGCGCTGGGATTCGAGATTCTAGGCTTCCCATGCAATCAATTTAACGCAAGGGAGCCCGGATCGAATCCGGAGATCCAGCAGGAATGTTCAAGCAGAGGGCTGACGTTCCCGTTGTTCGAGAAGATTGAGGTCAGGGGGGCGAATGCCCATCCGTTGTATTCGTATCTAACCCGGCAAGCCCCATTCCAAGGCTTCGACCTTCAAACGGAGAGCGGAGAGTGGATGGATCGGTTCCTAAGGGAGAAGTTTCCGGAGATCGCCGGGGGAGACGGAATCAAATGGAACTTCACGAAGTTCCTGATCGACCGGTATGGCAAGGTCAGGGGGAGATTCGAACCGACGGTGGAACCCCGGGAGCTTGAATTGGATATCGAAGCGCTGCTTTAAGGCAAAAGGCCGCCGCCTCCGCGTATGGAAGGCTGGCGGCCTGTTTCTTAGTTAATCGGCAAGCTTATTCCTCTTCTTCCGTTACGCGAACCTCTGTCGGATTCGTGGTCACGGTGAATTCCGGGCCGGTCAGCGCCGTCTGGAAGGTGATAACGGCTTGGTTCGTGACTCTCTCGTCCGCGGGGACGCGTTGCGGTCGGGCTTGGAACGTGACGCGAACCGAAGCGCCCGGTTGAATCGTGCCGATTACGAGATTGGCAGGGTCGGCGCCCGGTCTTGTCTGGTCATTCACCTTAAGCGTATTCGGTATGAACTCAAGCGGCTCGGGCAGAACGTCGGCAAGCCGGACATTTAGGAGCGGCGTCTGGCCGACATTCGTGACGAGAATCGCATAGGTGATCCGCCCATCGACCGCGACCTCGTCGGAGGAAGCGGACTTGGCTGCCGTGAGAGGCGGAACGACGACGGTCACCGCTTCCTCCGTGGACTTGGACGGGGCATGCACGGCAACCGCCGTAGCGACGTTCGCGATCCGCGAGCCGTCGGCCGCGTCGAGCGGCACGGTGAAGGAACGCTGCAGACGAACGGACTGTCCTTGCGGAAGCGAAGGAATCGTCTCGACAAGGCCGAGCAGCGGGTCCGTGATTTGCAGGAAGGACAGCGTTGAATTGCCGGTATTGGTCACGACGATCGTATAGACGATCGTATCGCCCGGATGGGCGGTCGTCCGGTCCGCCGTCTTCACGATGGTGAAGTCAGGCACCGGCAGCACCGTAACGATGGCCGTACTGGATACGGGGCCGGCCTGATCCGATGTCGCCGTTGCCGTATTCACGATCTCGGTACCCGCAGGCGTTCCGGGGGGGACGACGGAGTTGACCGTAAACGTTCGCGATTCGCCTGCAGGAAGGGAGGGAATGAGCTGTTCGAATTGCAGCACGGGATCCGTGACCCGGACGTTCGTCAAGGGGGCATTGGAAGGGTTGGTTACCGTGATCGAATAGCGGACGGTATCCCCGGGGTTGGCGGTCGTTCGGTCCGCCGTCTTGACGATGGTCAGGCTGAAGTTGGGAGGTAGGATAGGAGTCACGACGACGTTGGAAGGAATCTCCCCCATGTTAATCTCGCCGCCCGGCACGCTCTGGTATTGGAAGTCGACGAGCGCTTGGTTCGAGATCAGGCCGTTCTCCGGAAAAGAGACGACAAGCGCTTGATACGTGACAACAACCGCCTCGTCGGGAGCCACGGAGCCGAGCGACACTCCGGTCGTCGGATCTCCCGGCACCGACACCCCGTTAACCGTGATGCTGCCGGGAACGAAGACGGTATCGTTCGGCAGGCTGTCGAGCAGGAACATCGCATTCGCGGATACCGTCCCGGTATTCGCGATGACGACCGTATACGTCAAGATCTGCCCGATCTCGGCGACTTCGGCGTCAACGCTCTTCTCGATAGTGATGCGCGGGGAGTTGATATCGATATAGATGCCGACTGCTATGACCGAATAGCCGTCATTGGTCGTGCGAAGCTGGAAGGCGGCCGAGGTCTGATTGTTCGTCAGCGTCTGGGAGATATCGACGTTCGTGATGTCCCAGCTCTGCCGTCCCCCGACGATTTGGGTGCCCGGATCCCCGTTGATCTGGTTCCGGTCGCCGAACGTTCCGGACGTGTCCAGGTTCCCGGTGTCGTCGTTAATCTGCGAAGCGAAGAAATTGTTCAGGAAGTTGTTCGGTCCGGACAGGTTGACCAGATCGGCCTCCGTTGGCCCGAATAGCACTTGATCCCCTCTCTTGTTGGCGTCTCCGTCTTGAGCGCATAGCGCCATGCGGCCGCTGACCGGTCCTTCGATCGGCGTGGCGAAGCCGGTGATCGTCGTCGTCACGGAAGGGTCGCTTCCGGTAGCAATCTCGACGATGCCTACGTTCAAGCTCAGGTTGCGGAACGGCAAGCTCGGATTCTCATAGACGACGCACAGCGTCCAGCCGCAGCTGTTCGCGGTGCTGTTGCCGAGGTCGATATTCCCGACGACTCCTCCGACCGTGTAGGTTCCTGCGCCTGCCACTCGAACCAGCTCTGTGACATTAGCGGACCTAAAGTAGTTGTCGGTCGCGTTGCGATGGGAAATCTGAGCGGTGGCGGGATCGGGAGCGATGCTGAAGGTCATTCCTGCCGGCGTCCTCATCGAAACCGACTTGTCGATAAAGGCGAAGAAATTGTTCGTTCCGCCGGTAACGTTATACGTCCCTGCCCAGACAAGCTCGGCATAGAGCACCTCGCTGCCGGCCGGCAAACGCAAGATGGCGCTGGCGCTGTCGAGGTTGAAGTCCGAGGTCGTCCCGGGCGGGTAGCTGCCGAACTGGCTGGACGTATCGACCGTCGTGAACGCCCCGATAAAATCGCGCGTGCCGGGCACGCCGTCGACATTCGATCGGCTCAGCCCCAAAGTATTGCCGGTAAAAGTAATAGCTCCCGTATCATTAGCGTCAAACCGCAAGACTAAGGGCACCTTAAAGCCTCCTGTTCCTTCTCAGGTTATCCATCCAATATATGAACGGACGGTAGGCGAAGTTCCGCGGCTTCGAGGCTTGATGCCGTTAAGAGGATTCACCGAGAGCCTTGATCCTCCCCGTGCTCCCTCGAACAATGGGCGAAAAGGCCGGATCGATGACGATCCGGCCTTACGTAGAGGGAGGTTATGGGGCCTTAAGTTCATAAGCCTGGACTTGGACGATATAGGCAGCCAAGCTGCTCTCGTCATCGGCATATTTGCGGACATCCCCGTCGAATGCTTCTTCGACCTGAGAACGTGCGACGGTATATGTCTCGCCGCCTGCTCCTTCGATATAGGCATGGATGGTATCGACGTTGCCGATCAAGCTGAACAGGATGGCCGCGTTGCGGAAGAAGACCGCATTCCGTTCTTCTATTTGGATCACGCCGGTGAACCCTGCTTCCGGCTTGTAATGGAAAGTAGCTCCATAAGGAGGGGCGACGGTGTGAAGCTCCATGATTCCCCCGGTCAGCCCCTCCGGGCGCGGCATCCGCTGAATCAGGTTGCCGACGTTGCCGGCTGCTCCGACATAAGGCGTCTTATAGCGAAGCAGCTCTTGGATCGGATAACCTTCGACCATCTTTGGAGAACGGGGAGCGCTAAGAGGTTCCGCAGCCTGCGCTCCTGGGTTCACCGCAAGTCCGGCGACGGCGATCAGGACAACGAGGAAGGAGAGGGCTAGACCTCTAGGGCTCGGCGCTCTGAACCGAACGATATGCTTGATTCTAGATGCGACATGATTCTCGCCGAAGGCAAGAGGCCCGCCTCTCGCCCACGAATGACCCGACGCAAGGGACAGCAGCGATTGCGAATATCCTTGCCGGTTATCCACGCCGAGCGACTTCAGAACGCTTTCGTCGCAGGCCATCTCCATGTCTTTGCTCATTCTGCCGTAGGAGATCCACAGAAGAGGGTTGAACCAATGAACGATCAAGGCCAGGTAAGCGATCGGCTTGATCCAATGATCCTTCCGCCGGATGTGCGCCCGCTCGTGTTCCGTTATATAACGCAGCTCCGACTGGCTAAGCCCGACCGGAACGTAAATCTTCGGGCGCAGCAGACCGAACGCGAACGGGGAAGCGATCTGATCCGTTTCGTATACGTTCTCCCCTATTAGAGTTGCCGTTCGAATTTTGTTTGCCGTCCGCCAATATGCGAGCAGGCCATGGAGGAGCAGAATGACAACTCCGCTTATCCAGACGGCGCAAGCCAAAGCCATGATGATCTGCAGGGGATTGGCGCTATGCGTCAGAATGGCCCCCGGCAGACTGGAATTAACCGTTCGGTCGATGAGCCGGATTCCTGTCGCGATCTCCGGCCGCTTCATCATGTCGATATCTTGAGGAATGTATTCCAGCCGGCCCGAGTCGCTCTGTCCCGCGTTCAGCAAGCTGAGCAGGCTGAAGCCGGAGACGAGCGTAACGGGGGTGACCATGCGCAGAAGCACGACCGACCATAACGCGTAAGAATAGACCCTCGGCGCCCTTCGCAGCAGCAGCCGGATAATCAGGACGACCGCGGCCGCATACGACGCGGTAATGCTCATATTGAGGACGGTAGTGAACGTACCGACAAGTCCGTTCATTCCGCAGCCTCCTCGATAATGCGCTTCAGCTTCTCCGCCTCTTGAGGGGTCAGCTTCTTCTGGTTCAGGAACGCGGTCAGGAACTTCGGAAGGGAGCCGCCGAAGCTTCTCTCGATCAGCGCCTCGCTCTCGTGCTTCTGCACCTCATCCCGCTTAACGATCGCCGTAACCGTCGCATTCTCGTTGCTCAGGATTCCGCGCGAGCATAATTTGCGAAGGACCGTATAAGTGGTCGACTTTTTCCAGCCCAGGCTCATCTGGCATAGCTTCACAAGCTCCGTGGAATTCACCGGCTCGTGCTCCCAGATCAGGCTGACGAATTTATATTCCGCGTCGAACAGCTTGTTGTTGTCCATATCGATTCCTCCTTAGGAGGTTTACTTCGGTAAACCCAAACCTTGACTCAAGTTTATCGGAGTAAACCTCATAATGCAAGAGGTCGATTGTTCATGGAAAATAAATGTACAAACCATTCGGAAGTACCATGGATTCTCGGAGTCAAGTGAAGTAGAATTAAGCCTTGTTTTTGCAAAATAAGCCAATAGAAGGGTTGGGCGGTCATGCTGCGTATTGGATTGATCGGCGATTACGATGAGCAAGTGAAGGCGCATATCGCGATTCCGAGAGCGCTGTGGCTTGCGGCGGAGGTACTGGAATGCGAAGTAGAGGCGGATTGGATTCCGACAACGAACCTGGAGCGGGATGTAGAGGGCCAATTGGCGAAGTATTCGGCGCTCTGGTGCGTTCCAGCCAGCCCTTATGCCAGCATGACGGGAGCCTTGAACGGAATCCGCTATGCCAGAGAGAACGGCTTGCCGTTCCTGGGATCATGCGGAGGCTTCCAGCACCTGATCATCGAATTCGCCAGGAACGTTCTTCGTATAGAGGATGCGGATCACGCGGAGACGAATCCGGCGGGTTCAGCGCTTCTGGTGGCGCCGCTCGCTTGCAGCGTAAGCGAGAGGGACTTCGCCTTCCGGCTCGTTCCGGGCACGAAGGCGGCGGCAAGCTACGGCGTGCTGGAGATCGTCGAGCAGTTCGGCACCTGCAACTACGGCTTGGTTAAGGAATACGCGCCGCAGCTGGAGCAAGCCGGGCTGCGGATTGCCGGCCGCGATTCGGACGGCGAGATCCGGGTTATGGAGCTCGACTCCCATCCCTTCTTCATCGGGACGCTGTTCCAGCCGGAGCGTTCGGCGTTCGCCGGGCGAGCTCATCCTCTGATTACGGCCTATGTTAGATCGGCTATGGGCAAATAGCCTATCGTACGGAATTTGAACCTGGCGCCCTTTGTCGTCCGTTTATGCGGACGCAGAGGGCGTTTTTGGCTTGTCTTTGACGGAATAACGGGATTTGACAAGGGGAAGCTAGAAGAGTAAAGTGGGGGTTGAACAAACGTTTTGAATAAATGTTCAAAACAATTGTTCGATATTCATATACTTTCTGTTCATCATACATTGCGAAGGAGAATGGCTATGAATTACAAGAACATCACGGTTGCCGGAAGCGGCGTCTTGGGCAGCCAGATTGCGTATCAAACGGCGTTCAAGGGCTTCCGGGTAACGGTTTACGATATCAACGACGAGGCACTTGGCAAGGCCAAGGACCGCATTCAGAAGCTGAAAGCTCGTTATCAAGAGGATCTGGGAGCGACGCAAGCGGAAGTCGACGCCGCTTATGACCGCATGTCCTTCAACAGCGACTTGGCCGCTGCGGCAGCGGACGCGGATCTGGTCATAGAAGCGATTCCGGAAGTCGTTCCGATCAAGACGGACTTCTATACGAAGCTCGGCCAAGTCGCTCCTGCGAAGACGATCTTCGCTTCCAACTCTTCCACGCTGCTGCCGAGCCAATTCGCCGAAGCGACCGGCCGTCCGGCGCAATTCCTGGCGCTGCACTTCGCGAACGAGATCTGGAAGAACAACACGGCGGAGATCATGAAGCATCCCGGCACGGACGCCAAGGTGTTCGATGACGTGATCGCCTTCGCGCGCGCAATCGGAATGGTCGCCCTTCCTCTGCAGAAGGAGCAGCCGGGCTACATTCTTAACTCCCTGCTCGTTCCTCTGCTGGACGCGGGTCAACGCCTCCTGGTCAAGGGAATCGCCGATCCGGCGACGATCGACAAGACCTGGATGGTCGGCACCGGCGCCCCGCTCGGACCGTTCGGCATTCTCGACGTGGTCGGCCTGACGACCGCCTACAACATCGGACTCGCCAAGGCGCAAGCCACGGGAGACGAGGAGATGCAGAAGGTCGCGGACCTGCTCAAGACCGAGTACATCGACAAAGGCAAGCTTGGAGTCGCGACGGGAGAAGGCTTCTACAAGTATCCGAATCCGGCCTTCCGCGCGCCTGACTTTCTCAAGAGCTAACGCTTGATTTCTTATCAGGGGAGCGGTCCCGCGGCGATTCGGCCTGCGGCGGCGGCTCCCCGTTCGGTTTGCTTGCTTCTCACGGGCGCCTCGGACTACTATAATGGACAAAGCAGGGTATTCGGAGAACAAGAGTAAATGGAGATCAGAGATGAACAAAGACAAGAATCGGATCAACGACGATCGGGACAAGAACAGGGAAGTGAAGGACCAGATTCTGCGGGCGGCCCGGAGCCTGTTCTCGACTCATGGCTACGAGGGCACGACCGTCCGGCAGATCTGCGACGAGGCCGGCGTATCGCTCGCGCTCGTCTCGTACCACTTCGGCGGCAAGGAGAAGGTGTTCTCCGCGCTGTTCGACCCTATTCGGGAGATCTTAACGAATTCGCATTACGATCTATCCGATTCGATGAACGAGCTGATCCGCTTCTGCCGCGTGTTCGTGATCTTCCGGCATCAGCAGCGCGAGCTGTTCAACATCATGCAGCATGAGCTGCTGCTGAGGAGCCCGCGGCTGGATACGTTGACGGACGTCTTCCTCCCGACCTGGGAGCAGCTGCGGGAGATTCTGAAGGCTTGCGCGGAGCAGGGGCATGTCGAGTACCGGTCGCTGGATATGGCGATCAACTTCGTCATGGGGACGCTGATGTTCTCGCTGAACAATCCGTTCCTCAATCCGTCGGAGACCGACTTCTCTCCGGAAGAAGCGGCGGATCTCGCGATCGGCTACATGCTGGACGGCATTCGAAGGAGAGACTAATTTTTCGGGTCGATTGTATATGAAAAATCGTATCTATTTTCCCGAAAGGAAGGTTTCGGAATAAATAAGCTCGAAAAATCGCATACATTTGGACCTCATTCGTGCAAACCGGGTAAATGGGTATGAAATTTCGAATAGAAACGGTTATCTGGCGTTGTTTGTGATTTTTATATTCGAAATTTCATATATAACGCCAACAGGGCTGCCTTCTGGCAGCCCTTTTTTTGGTGAGGTCCCATTCGCGATAGGCATATTAAGCGCGGAAATGCACCTAGTTGAGCTCATAATTAAACGAATTCCGAAATTTGGTGCACAAATGCACTTAATTTAGAGGCAATGGTACTCTGCAGGAGAAAAGAAGTGCACTTTCGCGCTTAATTGGTGGGTCCTCTGCCTCGTCGTCCGCTTCCTGAAGGAGATCCATCCGCCGTTTCCCTGTTTCAGCTCTCCGCAATAAGCGCGAGTAAGGCAGCCATTTCGGAGGCCATGGACGCCGAACGGTGTAGTTGATTGCGCTACGGATGAACCTTGCCGACAGCCGGCTTGTCGGCCGTCTTGCGGCGCTTGACCGGGCTGGCGCACACCCGCCCGACGTATTCGTCGAACGCCGCCGCCAGCGTCTCGTGCTGGAACTGCGTCTTGGCGCGGCGATAACCCGCGCGGACAAGCCTCTCCCGCAGCGGTGCGTCGCTCCGGATGCGAACGACCGCGCTCGCGATCTCGCTCGTCGATTCCGGATCGACCAGCAGGCCGGTCGCTTCGTCCAGCACGGCCTCCGAGGCGCCGCCGGATCGGCCGGCGATGACCGGGACGCAGGCGGACGCCGCTTCCAGGTAGACGATGCCGAAGCCTTCGGCGTCGCCCTGCTTCAGCTCCCTGGCCACCATGATGAACTGGTTCGCCAGATTGAAGTACTCGTTCAGCCACTCGCTGCCGCTCACGCTTCCCGCGAACCGGACTCTATCCGCCACGCCGTGCGTTGCGGCCAGCCCTTCCAATCGCTCCCGCTCGGGGCCGTCGCCGACGATGAGGTAAACCGCGTTCGGAATGCGCTCCAGAATGGAGGGCAACGCCTCGATCACCTTATCGTGGCCCTTGCGCCTAACGAGCCGGCCAACGGTAAGCAGCACGTATTTGCCCTCAAGCCCGTGCTGCCGGATTAACTCGGCGTTCGGCTCGGCCTTCTCGTAGAGCGCCTCGACTCCGGGATTCACGATGGAGATTCTCCTTGGCTCCACCCCGTAATCCAGAACGAGCTTCCTCGTATATTCGCTGTTCGTCAGCACCCCGTCGGCTTTTCTGAGGATGAGCTTTACGATCTGGTTCAGCAAGAGGAACCGGCGGAACATCAGCATATCCATTCCGTGAGTAGAGATGATATATCGTCTTCCCCCGAACGCGCGGAACAACAAGCCGATAAAACCGATTAGCACGTAGCCGTACAGCGTGACGTCCGGTTCTTCTCTGCGCAGCGTCCGGCGGACATGGCGGAACAGGCTGCCCCAGCGCTTCGCGTCGACTCCTTCGTTCCGCAGGAAGTCTCCTCTTTGAATCCGGAACGGCTGCCTCCGGTCGAACTCGGCGCTGCCCGGATATTCGGACGCAAGAACGGCGATGTCGTGCTTGGTATGCTTGGAGAGGTTGTAGTAATAATTCTGCATGCCCCCGATTCCCGGCGGGAAAACCCCCGTGACGAGAACGATTTTCCTACGCTTCATCCCTCTTCACCCTTCTTGGCAGATAGTTGTACGCATGAACGAGCAGCCAGAACAGCACCTCGGCAAGAACATTCCACAGCCTAGCGATCACCGATATGTGCAGCGCGGCGCCGGAATCGAGCTTCTGGGACAGGAAGTACACGAGGAAGCCTTCCCGCACGCCGAGCCCGCCCGGAAGAGGGCTGAGCAGCCCGATCAGCCACGAAGCGGCGAAAGTCCCCGCAGCGTAGAGAATTGGGATCTCGCCTTGGCCGAAGCTGTTCGTCATGAGCCAGAAGGCGGTCCCCATGATGAAGTGGCTGGTCAGAAAACAAAGCAAGCACCCGAAGAAGCGATGGCGAGGCATGACGGTCAACGGCTCTCGCGGACCACTCTCGTTGTCTGACGCGCTCCTCTTAAACGGTTTTAAGAGGTTGCGCAGGACCTTCCATCGGGAGACGAAAGCGAACGCTCTCCAGATGTCCGAGGCCAGGCGGGGATAGAAGAAATAAGCCAAGGCGAGCAAGGCCAGCGCGCCGAGAGCCAGCGGAACCGCAGGCACGAGGCCAAGCATCGCGACCAGCAATAACGAATACACGAGTGCGGCGGCAACGAGCAGAACGTTCTCATAGACGACAGAAGCGATCAGGGCTTCGAATGGAACGCCCTCGCGCTTCGCAAGAACGATGCGGCCCGCGTAATTCCAGATCCCGCCGGGAATATATTTGGCGAATTGCGAGTCGATGAATACCCGGAGGCCGGCCCGCATTCGCAGCTTGGGCGATCGTTCGGAATCCGGGGAGCTCGGCATCACTGCCCGGAGGATGAGCACCCAGATCCCGGCTTGCAGCATAAGGAACAGCGAGAACAACAGCAGCGAAGCATAGAATCGGGCATTCGCATGGAACAGGAACGACGCGATCTCCGAAGGCTCAATCGGAATGTTGCGAGCCAGAAAATAGAGAATGACCGCAGCAAGCGCCGATTTGAGCGCCGCCGGAGCGTACCTCCGCCATGCCGCCATTGCCACGCCTCCTCACGTATGCGTAGAAGCCATTCCTTCATTGTAAAGCCGAAGTGTAAATGCAGGTTAAACGGCGATGCCGATTGGGGTCAATTCGCTATCGGAATGGCGAACGAAGTCGTCGAGGCGGAAGGGGAGTAGGCAGGGCGGTGGAGGGCATAAAAGGCATGAAGATAGAGAGCATGACGATAGAGAGCTTGAAGTTAATAAGCATGAAAATAGAGAGCATAAAAAGAGCAAAAGAGTAACGCGCCTCTTCTGCTCTTTTTCCCTTGCTTACGCTGCAAGGTTCCGATGGATACGTACAAGCTATTCGGCGTCGATCCATCCATGACCCCGAGCGAGATCTTCCGCTCGCGCAACGAGGGCGGCACGAAGGGATTCCCGGCCGATCCGGCCTACTAGGAGACCGTCGTCCCGCTGTGCGGATTCCACGAGGGCAAGCTGATCGGCCTCGGGATCGTGCCGGTATCCTTGACCCGCGGCAGCGAACCGCACCGCCGCGGACGTCCTTACTTGGCGGAAGGCGAAGCCGCCAAGGCGATTCTCGAGAAGTTCGCCGAGCTGTCCAAGCTGTTCGGCGCCGAGATGACCGTCGATGCGGAGACGGGACGGGCGTTCGTGAAGCTTGCATAAGGCATGGTCCGATGTTGCCTTGAATAAACAAGATCAGCTCGTTCTGGCCGATGAAGTTGCCGAGGCTGTAGAAGATCGGCTTGCCGTTATACAGCGCCATGCCGCGCAGCAGGTGAGGGCCGTGGCCGATCAGCATGTCGTGGACCGGGGGGGGCGGCTCAGGTGCTGCACGAGAAGCAGGAGAAGCTGAAGGGGCGTCCGAGAAGGTGTACCGAATCCATTGGGGAGAGCAGCATAAGGTTGAAAAAGGAGAAGAGACGCCGCGAGGGCATCTCTTCTTTGTTATTGGCTATGTTAAATCTTAATGTTAAAAAATAACCGCCCCGTAAAAGGGCGGTTTAATAAGTTATCGTGCTTCGTTAGGTGGATGACTTAATAAAGAATTACTCAGCATGTTTAAAGTTTTTATCATTCTTCCCTTCCATTGGAGCAACGCCATTTTGAGTTATATCTTTGTTTTCTGATTTATAGTTATATTTGTAACCATAAATGACGTTCGGCTCATCGTTAAAAACGACATTAATGGCGTAAGGACCTCCGAACTTGCTTTCTCCTGATTTATAATATTTAACTTCGATATTAAACTCACTTTCTTTGTAGCCTTTTGAAATAAGATGTGCGACCACTTTCTGTTTAACCGATTCTTCAGATTCCGGCGGTCCTGAAGATATATTGCAACCAGTTGAAAGAATACTTATTGCCAAAATGATAATTAACAACGCAGCATTTCGATTAAGAATTACGCATACCTTCTCCCCTTAGAATTCTAACATAGCCTTGTTATTAAGCGCGCTTGCCTTCCACGGCGAGCAGGTACATCGTTTGGGAGACGGCCTCGGTCGCGACCCAGCTCCGGTATGAAGCCTCGGCGGCTGAGCGCTCCGCTTCGGTCAGGTAACCGTCGGCCACCAATTGATGGCCTCGGCTTGCCGCGACCTCCGCCCAGATGCCGATTCCGGCCCCCTGATCGAAGCCGGGGTCGCCCCTTCTTGTCGTCTCCGATTGGACGGTGACGACGATGTCGGACAGCCCCGCCGCTTCGAACATCCGAGCGAGTTCGTCGGCGATGCCGTTGCGCATGCCGCTGTCTGCCCGCCACTTCAGGAATTGCTCGTAGAAGCGCCGGAACGCCGCCGGCGGCTCCGGCTCCCAGGCGATCTTCTCGTGGTTATAGTCCAGCACGAGCACTTGGCCGCCGGTCTTCGCCGCTTCCACGATCTGCTGCAGCGCTTCTTCCGGGCGAGCCAGCCACTGCAGCACTCTTGCGGCGGTGACGACGTCGAAGCGCTCCTTGAAGGGCAGCGCGTAGATGTCGGCTACTTCGAACCGGAGCGATCCGTCCGGCTTGGCATGCTGGCGGTTGGCATCCGAGATCAGCCTCTCGTTCACGTCGACGCCGATCGCTTCCCCTTGCGGACCGACCGCTTCCGCCATGCCAACCGTGATCGCGCCGCTCCCGCAGCCGACGTCGAGCACGGAGAGCCCCGGCCGAAGCAGCTCGGCCAGCCTCTTATTCGAGGCAGTCAGCGATCTCCGGTTAATGACCTCGTTGGTTCCTTCGGGCATATGAGCTCTAGCTTGGGATACATCTGCCATTTTCCGCACCGCCTTCGTGGATGATTTTCCATATTATAGGGGTTATTAAGCTCTATGGGAAGAGGGTATTGGGAAATAGCGGAACCGCGCGTGCATAATTCATCCGGCCGAGGCGGATGCTACCAACGCATATTTGCGATTGGAGGAGATTCCGCATGTCGGAGGAGAGAACGTTATTCGCATACTTCAACACGCCCGACCAGGCGAAGGAAGCCGTGAGCAGAATGAAGTCGCTTCAGCTGGCGGACTACGCCATCGAGAGGATCGACGGCTACTCGGGTACGGGCATCCAGAGCCTGGACCGCATCGGCGGGACCATCACCGGCGACTTTCCGAGCCTGGCTCATCTGACCTTGAACGGAGACTTCGACGACAAAGACGCCGCCGTGCTTGCGGCCGCAAGCGTCAGCGCCAGCGGGATGAGCTCGGGCGGTCCCGACAATCGCGTCACCGGCCGCGACATCATGCTCGTCGCCATCGTGGCGGATGGAGACTACGCGGAAGCGGAGCGTATTGCTCAGGAATGCGGGGCTTTGTAGGGGCAAGATTAGCGCGAGTGTTTATTGCGAACTGAATTGAAGATAGAGAGGTGCCGCTGAACGATTCAGCGGCCTTTTTGGCGTTGGGCAGCCGAGGTTGACGGAGCATGGGAATGGTGTTAGCGTTTAAGCATACTTAGCGGCTCAGGAAAGTTAGCATTAGGTGAGGAGGTTGGCGAAGGATGAGCACTAGCTTCGCAAGAACGCCGGAGCAGGAGGAGCGCCTCAGGCTCATCGGCCAAGCAGCCGACAAGATGAAGAAAGGCGCGCACGATACAGATCTCGAGAACGGCTTCAGCCATCATCATATCGAATTGCTAAGGGAGATCGGCTATCCTGGCTGGACGGTGCCGAGGGAGTACGGCGGAGCGGGGATCAGCCTTTACGAGTTCTTGCTCTATCAAGAGCGGCTGGCTCAAGGCGATCCGGCTATCGCTCTCGGCATGGGCTGGCACCTGAGCGTCGTGTTCGAGCTCGGAGTGAAGCGGCCTTGGTCGGAGGCTGCTCTGGAGCGGGTCTTCCGGTCAGCGTTGGAAGGCGGGCTTACGAACCGCGCGAATTCGGAGAAAGCGACGGGCAGTCCTTCTCGCGGCGGCCGGTATCAGACGACGGCGAAACGAGCGGAGAACGGCGGGTATGTGCTGAACGGACGCAAGACGTTTACGACGCTGTCCCCGGCGTTGGATACGGCGATAGTCGGAGTGACGCTGGAGGAGGAGGGAATTCATGCGGATTTCCTGATTCCGATGTCAGCACCGGGAGTGTCGGTGGATCCCACGTGGAACGTGATGGGGATGCGCGGAACCGGGAGCCATGATCTTGTCCTGGACAATGTCGAGCTTCCGGAGGAGGCCCTCGTGTTCCGCTCCACGCAGAAGAGCGGTCCATCGATCAATCCCTATCTGCTGCATGTCCCGGCCTGCTACCTAGGCATTGCTCTCGCCGCGCGGGCGGAAGCGTTGGCTTTCGCGGCGGACTACCAGCCCAATACGCTCGATCGCCCGATCCTCTACGCTCCGAACATCGGCCAGCACCTCTCGGCGATCGATCTGGAGCTGTCCGCAGCGAGACACTACTTCTATTCCGTCGCCGCGCGCTACGAGGAATCGGACGGCAATCCGGATTACTGGCTTGCCGAGCTCGGCGCGGTGAAGGTATTCGCCGTCCAGACCGCCCTGTCCGTCGTGGACAAGGCGCTGAGAATCACCGGAGCGCATGGATTGAGGCAAGATCATCCTCTGCAGCGGCTCTATCGCGACGTAAGGTTCGGGCTCTCGAATCCCCCGATGGAGGATTCGGTGATGCGGCTGCTGCATCAGAGGGCGATACAAGAAAGCGAACGTACCCGGGAATAGGGACGTTCGCTTTCTTTGCTATTACCCTCGTTTTGCACAGAAAATTAGAGGGGAGGAGAGAACCCGGGAAGAATGGCGTTCGTGAAAGTCTAAAATCCCGTCTAAAATAATCGGAATAAAAGGCTATTCAAATAGAGAGAGCCATGTTATAGTAATTTTGTAATTATAATTACAAGCAATAGAAGAGGAAACGATGCCGAAGAGAAAAAGCACCGCCGTACTCTCTATCCGGCTGGACGACGAGGTCCTCAAGGCTGTGGACCTGCTCGTGGAGTCGGGACTAGAATCGAATCGTTCGAGAGCGGTAGTCCACTTCGTGAATGTAGGGGTGCGGGCCTCTCGCGATCTGCTTGTTCGGGCGCGGGAGCAGGCGGACAATCTGCAGCGGCTGAAGAGCGAGATGTTCGAAGCGGTTAAGCACCGGGACATCGACAAGGTAGCCGAGCTGATCCACCGCGACGCAAGCCTGGTCAATGCCAGCAGTCCGCAAGGAGAAACTCCCGTACTGATGGCCGCGCTCTTAAGGGCCAACGACATCAAGGAGCTGCTGCTTCAGAACGGGGCAGGAAGGCTGAACGTGTTCGAAGCCGCCGCCGTGGGGTACAACTCGAGAGTGGAGGAATTGCTGAACCAATCTCCGCAGATGCTGAACAGTTACAGCCATGACGGATTCCCGCTGCTTTCTCTTGCCGTGCACTTCGGCAACACCGAGACGGTGGAGCTGCTGCTCAGCCGCGGAGTGGATGTGCATGCTCGAAGCCGCGATGGAAGTCTCAACAACAAGGCAATCCATGCTACCGTGTTCGGCGGTTACGGACATCTCGTAGATCTGCTGATGGAGCACGGAGCCGACATTCATGCGAAGTGCGAGGGCGAGCTGAGAAAAGGCTTCAACGTGCTGCACGTAGCGGCTTACTTCGACAAAGCGCCGCTAATCGAGAAGTTCTTAGGCTACGGGGCCGACAAGACGGAGAAGAACGCGAACGGCGAGACGCCGTACGAGCTTGCCGTGTCGCTCGGGCATACGGCTTCCGCGGAACTGCTGCGAGTGTAACCGACAAGCAACGCCACCAATTACATACGACAACTCGACCGGACAGACGGAGAGACGCTGAATTTGCGAAGCGCCCTACGTCTGTCCTTTTTGTCGTATCCGAAGGAGAGGGATGTACGATGCAATACCGGAGATTGGGAAGAACGGGGCTCAAAGTATCCGAAGCGAGCCTGGGAACGATGGCGTTCGGGCGATGGATCGACGAGCGGGCATCCGGAGAGGTGCTGGACACGGCGCTGGAAGCGGGGATCAACCTGATCGACACCGCGGACGTATACGGAAGCGGGATGGACACGAACGACCGGTCGCGGTTCGGAGAATCGGAGGAGATCCTGGGCCGGCTCCTGCGCGGACGCCGCGACGAGATCCTGCTCGCAACGAAATTCAGCGCCCGGGTAGGGAATGGCATCAACGACGGCGGTCAGAGCCGCTATCATGTTTATCGTGCTCTTGAGAACAGCCTTCGCCGACTGCGGACGGACCACGTCGATCTCTATCAGATTCACGTGTTCGATCCGGAGACGCCGATCGAGGAGACGCTGCGTGCGCTTGACGATCTGGTGAGGCAAGGCAAGATTCGCTACCTAGGCTGCTCCAACTACGCGGCTTGGCAGCTGGCGAAGGCGCACGGAGTCAGCGCGCTGCACGGCCTGCATCGGTTCGAGAGCGTTCAGCCGGAATACAGTCTCATCACGAGAGGAATCGAACGGGAGCTCATTCCGTTCGTTCAATCGGAGAACGTCGGCGTCATCTCCTACAGTCCGCTGGGGAGAGGAATTCTAAGCGGCAAGTACCGGCAGGGCGAAGCTCCCCCGGCCGACTCCAGGCTGGCTCACGGCGAGAAGAGACTGGAGCTGCTGCTGGACTCGAATCCGGCGTACGCGCTTGTCGACGGGATTCGTCCGCTCGCCGAAGCGAGAGGCTGGACGCTGGCGCAGTTCGCCCTCTCCTGGGTACTGAGCCACTCCTATGTGACATCCGCGATTCTCGGAGCTTCGAAGCCGGAACACATCCGCGACTCGCTGCGGCACGTTCACGAGAAGCTCACGCCTGAAGAATTAAAGGAGATTGACGATATCTCTCGTCGAATCGGTCTTTTTACGCTATAAAACCATGTATTCACATATGCAAACTTTATATTTAGGGAGGATGAAAAAAACCATGACTCAATCCCAGCAAGCCAAGCGTCAGCTTCATCTCGGATTGTTCCTGTTCTCGACCGGCTATCACCCGGCGGGGTGGAGGCTGCCGGAAGCGAATGCCGCCGGCGCGTTCGATCCGAAGTTCCTGCATAGGGTCGCTCAGCGATTAGAGGAAGCGAAGTTCGACTTCTTCTTCCTCGGCGATGCCCTCGCGACAAGCGCGGACATGCAGCATACGTTCCCGTCGCAGATGGTGCGTCTCGAGCCGTTCACCATGATCGCGAACATTGCGGCGGTGACGGAGAAGATCGGCCTTATCGTAACGGCGAACACGACGTATTCCGAGCCGTATACGGTCGCTCGCCTAACGGCGTCGCTCGATTACCTGAGCGGAGGACGCCTCGCGTGGAACGTCGTCACCGGCATGGACGTGCGGGCGGCGCAGAACTACAGCCGGGAGAAGCATTGGGACAACTCCAAGCGCTACGACTACGCGGACGAGTTCGTGAAGATCGTGCAAGAGCTGTGGGACTCCTGGGAAGACGATGCATTCGTCCGGAACAAGGAGACCGGCGAGTTCGTCGACGGAAGCAAGGTGCATCGGATCAACCACGTCGGGGACCACTTCTCCGTGGCCGGCCCGCTGAACGTGGCGCGGCCGCCGCAAGGGCAGATTCCGCTGTTGAACGCCGGAACGTCGGAGCGCAGCCGGGACCTTGGGGCGAAGCAATCGAGCGCCGTCTTCACCGGGCAGATCCTGCTCGAGCTCGCGAAGGAGTTCTACTCCGAGATCAAGACGAAGGCCGTGCAGTACGGAAGGGATCCGGACGAGGTGTTCATTCTTCCCGGCCTCGTGCCTCTCGTCGGCCGGACGTCCGAGGAAGCGCGCGCCAAGTACCGCGAGCTGAACAGCCTGCTCGTGACGAACTTCGACCTTGCGCAGCTATCCGCAAGAATCGGCATCGATCTCTCCGTCTACCCGCTGGATGGGCCGTTGCCGGACCTATCGCTCTCGACGCTTCCGGGCGATGAGGTGAAATGGCTGGTCGCGCTGGCGCAGAAAGCGGAGGGCCGCAAGGACATCACCGTGCGGGAGCTGTTCCACTACTTCGCCGCCACTTCGCGAGGCCATCTTCTGATCGTCGGCGACCCGGAGGAGATCGCGGATCAGATGCAGGAATGGTTCGATGGAAGAGCGGCCGACGGGTTCAACATCTGCCCTCCGTACATGCCGGGCGGACTCGACCTGTTCATCGACCTAGTCGTTCCGGTTCTCCAGCGCCGCGGCTTGTTCCGAACGGAATATGAAGCCGAGACGTTCCGCGGGCACTTCGGCTTGTCCCGCCCCGAGAACCGCTTCGCCAAGAAGGCGGCGCTGCAGGGCGCAAGCGAGTAACCGGGGAGAATCCCGCTAGGCGGCGGGAAGGAAGGAGAGGAGCGTGCAACCGCATGGGCAACAACCAAGGCAATAAGAACTACAGATGGCGCATTCTCGTCGGACAGGTCGCGTTGCTGCTCGCTTGTCTGGGCGTAATCGAATACCTCGTCCGGGCGGAGATCGTCGGCAGCTTGTACCTGTCGAAGCCGACGCTGGTCTTTGAGGAGATTTACAAGCTGTTCTCGGACGGCGAGATTTTCCACCACCTGATCGTCACGCTTAAGGAATTCGCGGCAGGCTATCTGCTTAGCGCGTTCACCGGCATCGCGACGGGGATGTTGCTCGTTCTCGTTCCGTACGCGGAGACGTTCTTCCGTCCGTTCCTGTCGGCGCTTCTGGCCATCCCGAAGGTGACGATTATCCCGCTCTTGATGCTCTGGCTCGGAATCGGGTTGTCGCACAAGGTCGCGATCGTGTTCTTGTTTTGCTTTTTTACCATCGCGTTCAATACCATCACGGGCATCAAGCAGACGGCGGAGGCCCACCTCAAGGTGGCGAGAGTGTTCGAGGCGTCCAAGCTGCAAACCATCGTCAAGGTTATTCTGCCTTCCGCAGCGCCTACCATCTTCGTCTCGCTTAGGGTATCGGCGGCAACGGGCCTTGTCGGAGCGCTGTTCGGGGAGATGGTAGCCTCGAAGGACGGGCTGGGGAACCTGCTGGTGCAAGCGACGTCCCTGTACGATACGGCGAAGGCATTCGCGATCATTACGGTCGTGACGATCGTCTCCGTCCTGATTATCGGAGCGATCGATCTGCTGGAGAAGCGGATCGTGCTGAAGTGGAAGTCATCGTAATTAAAAAATGAATCGTTCATAAGGAGAGAGAAACCATGTTAAAGAGAAAGTGGATGGGAACCGGAATCGTGACGGCGGCGCTTGCGCTCGTTATCGCGGGCTGCGGAGGCAACAACAATAACTCGGGAGGTGCGGTCTCCCCTTCGGCTTCCGGAAGCGCTGCTCCATCTGCGTCGGCATCAGCTTCGGCGCCCGCGGAGCTTCAGAAGATCCGGTACGCTCCGTTTAACGGGGTGAGCGGACTGGCCGTTCGTTTCGGCATCGAGAAGGGCTTCTTCAAGGACGAAGGGCTGGACGTGGAGCTCATCTCCACTCAGAAGCCGATCGAAGCGTTGACGAGCAAGGATGTCGACATCGTCGACGTCGCAACGACGAACGCTATCGTAGCTGCGGGCAAGGGGGCTCCGATCAAGATCGTCTCCTCGATGTTCCGCACGAAAGGACCGTTCTATCTGGTCGCTCGCACGGGAATCGACAAAGTCGAGGACCTGAAGGGCAAGAAGGTCGGCGCCGCCGTTCTCGGCAGCGGGCTCGATGTCTACACCCAGACGATTCTGAACAAGCACGGGTTGAGCAAGGACGACGTTACGTACCTGGCTAACGGCGTGAACGAGGCGGCCTACGCAAGCCTGACTTCCGGCCAAGTCGATGCCACGATCATTCACGAGCCGTTCGCTTCGCTGGCGGAAGTCGAGGGGAAGGGCAAAATCCTCGCGAAGGGCTGGGATTACCTGCCGACCTTCCACACCGGCGTTCTCGCCTCTCGGGATGATTTTATCGAGAAGCATCCGGAACTCGTGGAGAAGCTGCTGCGCGCTTACTTTAAGTCGCAGGAATATGCGAAGAGCAATCTAGACGAGTACAAGAAGTTCTTCCTCGAGAACGTCAAAGTCGATCCGGCTGCGGTGGACAAGGCATTCGAGCGCGAGAACGTGCTGTGGGAGAACAATCCGGACGTCGATCTGAACGCCCTGCAGGATACGCAGCAGGTTCAAGTCGATCTGGGCTTCCAGGATAAGATCTATGACGTGAAGGATCTGCTGGACCTGCGGTTCATTCCGAAAAAATAAGCGGAGCGAGGTGTTCGTATGGCGGGATTCTCGATTCGCGGAGTATCCAAGGTATACGGGGGAGCGACTCCGACGGAGACGCTCTCGAACATCGATCTGACGATCGAGGACGGCGAGTTCCTGAGCATTCTCGGACCGAGCGGCTGCGGCAAGAGCACTTTGCTCGAGATTCTGGCCGGGCTGCAGCTGCCCACCTCCGGCGAGGTTTGGTTCGGCGGCGAGAAGCTGAAGGGGCCTGGCATCGAGCGGGGCGTTGTTTTCCAAGATCCGTCGCTGTATCCGTGGAGAACGGTCTATCAGAATGTCGAGCTCGGGCTGGAGCTGCGCGGCGTCGCGAAGGGCGAGCGCCGGGAGGCGGCGCAGCGGTATCTCGATCTGGTCGGGTTAAAGGGGTTCGAGCAGAAGTATCCCCATCACCTGTCCGGCGGCATGAAGCAGCGGGCCGGTCTCGCCCGGGCGCTTGCGAACAGCCCCGAGGTGCTGCTTATGGACGAGCCGTTCGGCGCGGTCGATCATCTGACCCGGCTTCAGTTGCAGGACGACCTCCTGAGAATATGGGAAGCGGAGAAGAAGACGGTCGTGTTCGTCACGCATGACGTATCCGAGGCGGTGTTTCTGGGCGACCGGGTCGTGCTGCTCTCTCCTAGGCCGGGGCGGATCAACCGAATCTTCCAGGTGTCGAAGCCGCGCCCGCGAAGGCGCGATGACATCGAGCTGCTGAAGATTCAGAACGATATCTATGCCGCGATTCACGAGGTGAGGTCTCCGGACAGCTTGGAGTTTACGATTTGAGGGTCGGATGCACGCTGTTCGGGAGTATGCTTGGCAAAAAAACAGGAGGAGAGTGGAAGGCATGTCGTTGTCCAATATTGTGAGCGTGGAGCAGTTGAAGGAAAGGCTGGCGAACGGCGAGCGAATCGTGTTGCTCGATGTCCGGTTTAATCCGAAGGAGCCTTCGTACGGCCGGGAAGCCTACGCGAAGGGGCATCTGCCGGGCGCCTTCTTCATCGATTTCAAGGCGGATCTGACCGATCCGGCCGGGGAGCACGGCGGGCGCAGCCCGCTGCCGACCCCGGAGCGGCTTGCTTCTCTGTTCGGGTCGCTCGGCATCGACCGAGAGACCGCTGTTGTTGCCTATGAAGACGGCAACGGTCCGGCCGCTTCGCGGCTGTGGTGGGTGCTCCGCTACTTGGGAGCGGAGCGCGCGCAAGTGCTGGACGGCGGCTATTCGGCCTGGACGGCCGCCGGGGGCTTGTTGTCTGCGGAGTCGGCGGTCGTCGCCGCTCCGCGCGAATTCGTTCCCGCGCCTAGAGCCGACTGGCTCGCGGGCGTGGAGGAAGCGCGCGTCGCATCCGCCGGGGGCGGCGCGAAGCTGGTGGACTCGCGCGACGCGGCGCAGTACGCGGGGCTCGAGGCGCCGTTTGACCCCGTCGCGGGGCACATTCCGGGAGCGTTGAACTACTTCTGGAAGGACGCGCTGGCAGCGGACGGGTCCTGGAAGTCGGCAGATCGGCTTCGCGAGCGGTTTGCCGATCTGCCGCCGAGCGGCGAGATCATCGTCTACTGCGGCTCCGGCATCTCGGCTACGCCTAACGTGCTTGCCCTGCGCGAAGCCGGGTACGCGAACGTGAAGTTGTATGCAGGAAGCTGGAGCGATTGGATTAGCTATGAGGGGAATCTGATTGCCACAGGGGACGAGTAAGAGCCGTAAGAGGGATAACGGTATCTAGACCTGAAATACATCGCCATTCGGCTTATATGCCGTGGCGATGTATTTTTATGCCCCGAAGTCAACTCGGAGTCAACAAATGGCTCTGAAAGTAACAGAATCCACGAGTGTGTTGTTCTTATCGGCGGTGAATTCTTCTAGCCGTTCAGCGTGCCGTCAAGCTTTTGCAGCGCTAAGAAATTCGTGTTCGTAAATTGCATTAATCCTTTCCAAAACGTTCCGGGATTGATCATTAAATTTTATCTCCGCAGTATGACCTTTTAGCAAAAACACGCCGGTCTCATTACGGTGTTCCCCGAGAGCACCTTCATACAACTGGCTGGCCCCATGAGTAGGTGGAGAGAAAAACAGCTTCATAAGCAATCTAACCACTATAGGCAGTCCGGATTCTTTACCTTTTCTTAGCGTATTATTGCCACCTGGGTCAACGCTGCGGATCTTAATGCCTTCCTTGGCAAGCTGCGGTGCAATAGCCTGAGTCCACAGCGTAAGCGCCAGTTTTGAAGTGGCATACGGACCAAGCAGTTTGCGGAAGGTTTTGGGGCGCTCCAGGATTTCGATATTAAACTCTTTCACATAGTTTAGTGCTGAAGATGAAGTATTGACTACCGTTTTTAAGCCGCCGTTTTTTAAGAGTTCCCTCAATTCCATCAGAATGATATACGGAACCACCGTCAACAGCTCATAATGCTTCTCGCGCCCTTGTTTCGAATAGCTCAGTTCTGAAAAGGACCCGCCGGCGTTGTTGAACAAAATATCGATCCGCTGCTCTTTGTCTTTAATCTCTCCCAATGTCCTTCTCAAGCTGGCATAATCGGTGAGATCCGCTGTTTTATAAATACGAAGCCATCCGTTCATGACGGCTTTTTGAATTCTCAAATCATCCGCCGGAAAATCGGAACGGTTCAATGCAACCACCTGCCAGTCCTCCGACAGCAACTTTCTGGTTAATTCCAACCCGATCCCGGCGCTTGCGCCCGTAACCAGTGCGATATTGTCGCGTTGGTTCGTATTCATTGTACGTCTCCTCCTGAATTCGGGATTTTTTCCCTTGATAGCGTACAGTCTATAAGTTGGAGTCGACTCCAAGTCAAGGGGCGGAATCAATGATTTTGACCCAAGTATAAAAGACTTGACTTGGAGTCAGCTCCAAGATGTATAATGCACCAAATAGCAAATTCTGGGAGGGGATCAGGATGAAGGCAGAGCAAATTTTTACGATAAAGCAAACCGCCGATAAAACCGGAATTTCCGAGGATACGATCCGTTATTACGAAAAGATCGCGCTGCTTCCCCGAGCGGACCGGAAAGACAACGGGCATCGCGTCTACCATCAGGAGGATATCAATAAGATCCGGCTGATATCATGCCTGAAAAAAACGGGGATGCCACTAGAGGAAATGCGGCCGTTTTTGGCGGTCTCCGCCGACGCCGATCCTGCGGAATATCCCGAGTTGGTGGAGCAATTAAGGAGCCATCGGGAAAATATCGTCAGCCAAATCGCCTCGCTGCAACAGGTTGTCGATTTTATCGACATGAAGCTGGAGGAGGGGAGATACCGCCGGGACTGCTCAGATGAGAGCCAGGACGGCGTTTCAGGGAAAATAATGGGGGAACCGAAGCCAAAGTCCGTCTCACCCGTCGAGATGAGTTATTTTTCCGTATCTGCCAAATCGGCCAAGTCGGCTTCCGTTTGAATTAACAAATGAAGAATATTTGGTGCAACCCCAAATCGAGACCGACCCATGGACGGAGGAGAGACAACCAAATACTGAAAGAAGCTGGCACCGGTCGGGTGACCGATGCCAGCTTGCAGCTTACTGACCTTTTGTGAACGTCCAAGAATTCATTCTCTCCTGGACTCGCGGGCGAGGCGAACCGCTTCCTGCCGATCGGCAACCTGGAGCTTGTTCAGAATATTGGTAATGTAGTTGGCAACCGTCTTGCCGCTAATACCCAGCTTACGAGCGATATCGGCATTCGAAGCCCCGCCTGTCATGAGGTACAGTACTTCGCGTTCCCTTCCCGCCAGGTCAGGGAAGGCTTCTTCCTTGGCTGCCGGCCGCGCCATTCCGAAATATTCAATCATCCTGGATGCGATGCCCGGACTGAAAATGGCCTCTCCGTTCGCAATGGCGCGAATGGCTCTTAGAAGCTCATCCTTGTTTGCATCTTTGAGGACGTATCCTTTGGCTCCATTGCGCATGGCGGTGAAGACAAACGAATCGTCTTCGAACATCGTTAAGATCAATATCCGAATGCCAGGGATCTTGGATGTGATTTCCCGAGTTGCTTCGATCCCGCTTGCCCCGGGCATCCGAATGTCCATGAGCATGACATCCGGAGCCAGACTCCGGGCCAGCTCGATCGCTTCTTCCCCGTTCGACGCCTCGCCTACAACCTCTACATCCGATGTGGTCGACAATAGGGTACGTACGCCATGACGGAATAACGGATGATCGTCTACGATGACGATTCGAATCTGGTTCATGCACTCACGCTCCCTTGATTCGCCTCAATAATCGGCAGGTATGCCAGAACCCTTGTTCCTCTAGGCTGTAAGGACTCAATGCGGCAGAATCCCCCAAGTTCCTCCGCTCTCTCGCGCATGGATCCTAAACCGATCCCTCCGCTTCCAAGCCACTCCGTTTTCTCGCGTAATCCCAGTCCGTCGTCCGTGACTTCGATTTCAATCCGGCCGTCCACACGCAGATGCACGTCACAGCGGGTTGCTCCCGAGTGCTTGACGACATTGACGATTGCCTCGGTAATGATTCGAAAGGCAGCGACCTCTACTGCAGCGGGAAGTTGCGGCAGCCGGTCAGGAGCATGGAGAAAGAACTGCAGTCCGTTCGGCGATGCTAAGGAGCTGCCTGCCACCGGCGGATTTACCGGACGGCATAAGTCGTTAATGCGCTCGTTGACGGCCCCGATGAGTCCTAATTCATCCAGTGCAGGCGGCCGAAGATCATGTACAAGCGTGCGGATATCAGCGACGCTGGAGCGGATCACGGTCTGCAGCTCAATGAGAATTTCTTTGGTTTTGGCGGGGTCGGATTGCAGCAGCGTCTCTGCCGCCGATGCGGTGAAGGCAAGCGCGGCAAGACGAGGTGCCAAATCGTCATGCAGATTCCGCCGAAGTCTGCGACGTTCTTCTTCTCTGGCTAGGACGAGCCGTTCCCGCGAATCACGCAAATCCTCCGCTACCCTCTGTAGATCAATCGAAGCCTTGGCACTTTGCACGACCGCCGCCGCCTGGCGAACCAGCATCTCCAGAAAACGATGATCGGAAGGCGAAAAAGATTCACCCGGTGAGCGCGGGCATACGAGTAAATTCCCGATCTTATCGCCGCGGTGGATGAGCGGAAGCTCAACAAGCTGCTCTTGGACGATTCCTTCCTTGGCCACGAGCAGAGCTTCTCCGTCCTGCACGAGAGACAGGCCGGCATAGGGCAGCCGCAAGGATTCCTTGACCGTGTGAACAACGACTTGCCAAGCATCTTGCGGAGTAAGCCGATCCACCAGCTTCTCGCCGAGCCGGGACAGGACAAGCAGAGGGTCTTCATTATCACCGTACATGAAGCGATTGAGACGGCGCTGCATGTTCTCTTTAACGGGTGCAAACAGTACGGCTACCAATCCGGTAGCGATGAGAGAGGCGAGCCACTGCGGTCCCGATTGAAATATCAAGCCGATATACCAAACGACAACAATATAAATCACGATGACAAATGCACTGAGAGAACCGTAAAGCAGCGTGCGATTTACGATCGGATCGATATCCCATAGTCTGCGTCGCATCAGAGCCAGAAGCAGGGCCACCGGTATGGCCATCATGCACGTCAACAACACAACATCCGAGAAGTAGAGATACAGGGGATTGTTCTGCAGCAGCTCATCTTGAAAAATATGAATCATTGAGATTAGCAGCAGCCCCGAAACGGCTACGGCCATGCCGAATACAGCCCACTTTGTCTGCTGGCGTTCCAGAGCGTCCAGCACTTTGCGATAGCGGTATATTTGAATCCCGATTAGAGACACCATCCAGAAGACCGTCCATGCGGCGAACAAAGGAGGGATTTGTTCGATATCCACCGCAGTGCCCGGAAAGAATCCCTTTAACGTGCCTACCGTCAGAATAAGCGCTAGGACGTAGCGACTCCAGCCGGGATTAATCCTGCCGTTCGGGAAAACAAAAAATAATGTAAATAAGGCGCCAAAGGATATATTGTTGAACAATTGGAGACAAAAGGTAAGAACGGGATGGATATTTTGCATGCCAAAAGAAATCGCATTAAACGTAAACGCTTGTGTAACCAGTGCGATGGAGGTCAATTGGCCGATAAATTCACTGGATTTTTTGCGAAAGATCAACAGCCCGACACTGATATATACGATTCCGAACAAACCGTATAAGCCCGCATATGCGGCTGCGAACCAAGTTTCATTAAACCCATGTGCCTGCAGCCATTCGGAGCTTGGCGGCGTATCGTAGAATGCTTCGCAGCTTTGGTCTACGCAATGATCCCGCAGTTGAACATAATAATCTGAAATGGCATATAGAAAAAGCGCCACACCGCATAGGCATATGAATCCCGAAATCAACCGACTTATTTTGGACATGGCGCTACCACCCAACCATTTTTTTACATAGGATTCCTCAAAAGTATAACAGAGGCTGTTTCGCAGCGTAAACACGGCAAAGCCGTTAATCTGTTTTTCCCAATGCATGTTCCCGGCATTTGGGAAAGCTGCGCTCTTATGGCGGGAATGCCGCAACCCTTACGATAAGGATGTGAGAAACACAAAACAATTTTTGAGGAGGAATTACGATGGTTGGTATTCCGAAAGGATATTTGAAGTTTGCGGGATGGTCGCTTGGAATCGGGGGTTTGATGGGATTTGCAGGGCAGTTGATTCATATTGGCGATACGCCGGGATCGGTGGATAAAATCCCGAGGTTCCTTGACATCGCGGTAAACACACACGTCTTATTGGCATGGGCGTCCATATTCGTGTTGATGGGCCTGCCGGCGATCTATCTGCGTCAGGCCGCTAAACTAAAAACATGGGGATGGATCGGTTTTCCTCTGCTATTCGTCGGAATGATGCTGGAGATATTCCATGGTCCTTTGCAAGTTATGGGCTATCCGATCATCTATAGTTCGGTTAGTAATGAGGCCGTGCTGAATACCGTGAACGATCAGGTGTCGAACATGACGGAGATGGCGCATTACCCGGCCGCCTATTCTTGGTTTATCCCGATCATTCCAGGAATTTTCTTAGGTTTATTGATATTGGGCATTGCAACGATTCGAGCGAAAGTGCTTCATAAGGGTTATGGAATTTTCGCGCTCGTTGTGTTGGTCTTGCTGGGCGGCGGTATGTCCGCACCTGATCTGCCAACTTTTGCGCTGGTTCATTTGGTGTTCGTCATGTTCGGCGTGAAGCTTGCATTCGAGAAAAAGACCGATGTGCCGGCTGAAGAGCAGCTAGCGGCATAAACAGAAGCTGCTCCCAGAATGGCCCAACTCGTAACGCGAGCAATGGTTTCCACCGTCTATACATTGCCAAGTGGGTAAAAACATGGCCAGAATCCCCGTCTGGGAAATCTGGCCTTTGCTCAGGGACGTTCGCTTTTTCCATAGTTCTATTTACGCCCGCACTTACCCCGGTGAACTGGCGTTCTGGCGAATGGAGACGGTTATGCCATCAAACAATACGGAGGCTTCCAAGGAGATAAAGCCGAATAATTTCGGCTCTACGCTCGAGAAGGTCATCGTGGCCGCAAAGTTCCCTGAAGCGTCGGTTATGGCTGGATTCGGGGCAATGGACAATAGCAGGAATGAACCCGGAAATGGTGTAAAGGTTACAGGCATTCCGGGTATGGGAGCACCCGATACCGACACGGTTCCGCTGATTGCATAAGTTAAAGCGGTCGTCTTCGTAATGGTCAATTTAATGCTGCAGGGGACGAATGTTATCGTGACCAACCCGTCTGCGTTCCCGACACCAACGGCATTAGCCTGCGAAGCACCGATATTGAATGAACCCCCGCCGCCCCCGCCGCCGCCTTTGGCAGAACCTCCTCCACCGCCGCCGCTATAGCCGCCGCCGCCCCCAGCGCCGCCGCCCATTCCGCCCCCGCCGCCGAATCCGCCGCTGGCGCTTGGTTCGCTTCCTCCTCCGCCGCCCCCGCCGCTGTTTATAGCCGTACCGCCGGTTCCGCCTTCGAGGCCGCCGGGAGTACCCCCGCTTGTCAATATTCCAGCGCCGCCGCCCCCGCCGCCTTCGTCTAGAAAAACAGAACCGGCACTCCCGCCATTGCCAGGAGTGCCTCCTGGATCTCCATCCGTACTAGCCGTTCCTTCTAGGGTTACAACTGCGTTGACTCCTGTTCCACCCGAAGCGGAAGTGCCGCCTCCGCCGCCGGCGGCGATAAGCAATGTGGCTTCAGTAAGGTCGCTAAATGAAGTTCCCGTCCAGACGAACGATCCGCCGCCCCCGCCGCCTGCGCTGCGACTTGCACCGCCCGAACCGCCGACCAGTATGGCCAACGTTGTTCCGCTTGAGATTGGATAGTCGCCTTGCAGAGAAGCGCCGGAAGCGCCGGATTTCACGATATTTCCGTATTCATCCTCGATTCCGCCGCCAGCGGCTCCAACAGCTTGGATGATGATGGTGCCATCGGAAGGAGCGGTGAAGGTTTGAAGACCTCCGGTGAACCGGAAGGCGGTAACGATTGTTCCGAATTCCTGCTGAATGGACCGCAGAGCCTTCCCGAGAAAGGCCAAGGAGTCCACAATCTCTCTCTCGGCCGGCCTTACCCGGTTGCGATGCAAGAGATACCTTGCTTCCTTCAACTCCACAAGGGCTTGCTTAAGCTGCTGGACGCTCGTAAGCTGGCTGCTCACCTGCATCGCCTCTTCAAGACCATTTTCCTCTTCGGTATCTTCGGCCTCGAAGGCGGCGCGTTAAACTTTAAACAACGGAGCGTCCTTGAGATGTCTACAATCGAATCGCCGATTTCAGCTTCTGCTTGATCGGTATTTGCGCGTTCCAAGAACCGAATGGCTTCCTGCACTTCCCTGATGGAGGCATTCAGCGATTTGAGGCAAATTCTTCGCTTATTACGAATCGTACCCACCCCAGCCCCTCCTATCGCGACTATTGTCCTTATAGGGTATACGTGGATAGGTCCCCATGATTGGATGGATATCCTTCGGTCAAATGTCCAATCTTTCTAGGTTATCTGTCGCTGTCCATTCCTTTGCTAGCCGCCTCCCGCAACCGCCTAATCCCCTCCTTGATATGAATCTCATTCATGTAAGAAAAGCTCAACCGGATAAAAGACTTCATTTGTCCAAGGGGATCGCATATCTCTCCCGGAACGAAGGAGACGGATTGCCGAAGGCTCTCCTCAAGTAGACGGCTTCCGTCCAGCGAATCGGGCAGGCGGATCCACAGATTGAGTCCGCCGTTCGGGCTGCTCCACTGCCAACCGGTTCCGGCTAATTCCGCCTCCATGACGTCTCTTCGGAGCTGCAGCGCCGTACGAAGCTTCTCGATGTGCTGGATCATCCGTTCGGATTGGAAGTAATGCAGGAACAGCTTCTGGTTAACGAGCGGAGTGCCGTTGTCGGCCAGAGCCTTGGCGATCGCCAATTGCTCCGTGACGGCCTTGCTTCCGATGACGCCGCATATGCGCAGACCGGGAGCCACGTACTTGCTGAAGCTGCGCAGGTAAACGACCCAGCCTTCCGTATCGTACGCGTAAAGGGGCGGGGGAGGCGGCTGCCCGAAGTACATGTCGTGGAACACATCGTCCTCGATCAGAAGGCATCGGTATCGTTCGGCCAGCTCGACGAGGCGTTTGCGGTTGGCGGCGGGTACCGTGAAGCCCGTGGGATTATGGAACGTCGGGTTCAAATAGAATAGTTTGGGCCGGCATCGTTCCATCAGTTCCTGCACCCGTTCCAAGTCGTACCCGTCGGGGCCGATCTCGACAGGCAGGAACCGCGCTCCGTGCTGGCGAAAGATATCGATCGCGGCGCTGTAGGTCGGGCGTTCGATCAATACGGCATCCAGCGGCCGCACGAAGATACGAGCAAGCAGGTCGATCGCCTGCTGCGCTCCGGTGGTGATCGTCATTGCCTCCGCCGTTACGGGGATGCCGAACTGCCGGCTTATGTGCGTGCAGAGGGATTCGCGAAGCTCCTGGTCGCCTTGGGGCGTCGAGTAGGTACCGATCATCTTCGGATACAGGTCGAACACTCGCTTCACGTATTCGGATAAATACGCATTCGGCAGCAGATTGGGATCGATTAGCGCTTGGGAGAGCTGGTAGTCTGCCGTCTTCTGCTGAATGGAGGCCATGCTGTTGCTCAGCCGATTGGAGGAGGGGACCGGCCGATTCGCTTGGGTCTCGAACGGATCGGCTCCCTGCTTGGCGGAAGGACTGACGTAATAGCCGGACTTCTCCTTCACATAGACGATTCCGTTCTGCTTCAACATCTGATACGCGCGAAAAACGGTAAGCCGGTGCATGCCCAACTCTTGGGCGAGGATTCGGACGGAAGGGAGCTTGTCATGCGCGCCCCATTCGCCGCGATCGATCCGATCGGCTATGTAATGATACGCTTGGGCATATTTGTCGGACTGGCTATCAGCCGATAGAGTCTTCACCGCGATCCCCACCCTCACTTAAGCTACGAATAGTTTACCGAATATCTCGGCCATCTGTTCTATGCCCGGTCAACTGTTCTATTCCCTTGCGATTATGATACAGCATAGGGGAGGAAAATAAACATGATCATCTTCAATTATTCGCTTATCTGCTTAATCTTCGGAACGACTTTCCTGGCGATCCGGATCGGCGTCGATGCATCCGTGCCGCCTTTCTTCTCGGCCGGAGTCCGCTTTCTGGCAGCGGGCGCTATCCTGTTCTTGTTTATGATTGGGCGGGGAAAAGCAAATTGGAGGCTGCTGTGGCGCAAAGAGTTCGCGATTATCGGCGCTTGCATGACGTTCGGAACGTTCTCCGCGTTGTATTGGGCGGAGCAATTCGTCGAATCCGGCATCGCGGCGGTCTTGTCCGCTACGGGTCCGCTTATTATTCTTGTCCTCCAAGCCTTGGTTCTGAGGCAGAGACCGTCAAGGATCACCGCGATCGGCTGCCTGGTCGGCTTCACCGGCATCGTGCTGATCATGCTTCCGAGCCTCACGGTATCTTCGGGGACCAAGTGGTTGATCGGCTGCGCCGCAATCCTGGTCGGCGAGCTGGCCTATTGCGTGGGGACGCTATACTCCAAGCCCGTCACTCAGAGGTATTCGAAGGAGTCGCCGATCGCCCACAACGCGGTCCAAATGATGTACGGCGGGCTGCTGCTGCTCCTGTTGTCTGCCTTTACGGAGCATGTCCGGGCGGAATCGCTGTTCACGTGGAAGGGACTCGGCCCGCTGTTCTATCTGATCGTCATCGGCTCGATGGTGGGGCACAGCCTGTTCTACTGGCTCGTCTCGAAGACGAATCCCGTTTTTCCATCGACCTGGCTGTACGTTTCGCCCATCATCGCTCTTGCCATCGGAGCGCTGTTCTATGGGGAATCCTTAACGTGGCTGTCGCTTGCCGGAGTGTTGACGGTTATCATCGGCACCATTCTCGCGAATGCGTCCAGCTTGGGACCGCTTCTTCGCAAGCGGACGGAAGCGCTTTATGAGGCTCGAGATTTTTAGCTGCCATTATTGACGTAAACAAAACGGGATGCAGCCACGATACGTGACTAGCATCCCGTTCAGAGTCATTCCAATTGTTCGAGACGATCGATGACCCACTTCCCGTCGGAATGGAGGAGATCAAACGTAAAGACAATATGCTCATCGGACTCGACGCTCTTAAGAGTCACGATGGCATTCGCCGCATCGGCTGCCTCCTTGATCTGAAAATCGATCGTGTCGCCTATCTCGAGGATTGACTCTAATAGAGAGGACGTCCAGACGTCTGGGGCGGTTTCGGCTTGATCTGCTTCCGTGTCCGTGCATAGCTCGGCTAACCTTGCATCTATCTCGGGCGAATACTCGATATTCAGAACTCTAAGTGCCAGATATTGCAGAATGGTCTCTTTTACGGAGCCCGGATATTCGCCAACATCCGTGTGCGTCGAGACGTAAACGAATTCCTTGCCTGTCCACCGATAATAACGTTGGGTTTCGTAGTACAGAACATCGTAACTGCTCCGGTCGCTGATAAGGCCGTCATAGTACCCGTCTTGGTTGTCGTCTGTCAACGTTTCTTCTCCGGATCCGGTTGCCGACGCGATGTAGAAGAGCTCCCGAGGTTCGCTGTTCTGGAATTCGATAATTTGAACGCCCTTTAACCATCCTCCGTTCGTGAGGCCGCACCAAAGGTACTTCTTATTGGAGCCCTGCAAACGAATCAATTCTACCTTATAGATACCATAGGCTTGAGCGGCCCAATTATCGCCAAGCTTCGTGAGCTGCCCGTCGGTCTCTCTCAGGAAGACCAGGTCCGATACCCACGAGTCCAGGGGGTCTTCTTCGCTGATCCATCCGAAAGCGAGTATAATCTCGTCCGTTCCATCCCCATCTAAGTCTTCTTTTGCGTGGAAAATAAGATTTCCTAAATGTTCCCCATCTACGAAATCGTAGTATTTCCGGAAAGAATCCGGCACGGTCGGCACAGGATTCGGGCTCTCACTTGGCTCCGGTGTTGATTGACTGACAGCCGTAACGCTTGGGGCAGCTGTCTCCTCTTGCACAGCCGTTTCCTTTTGAACATTAGAATCCTTGCAACCCGACAAAAGCAAAATTCCCGCTAACAGAAGGACGATCCACTTCGGCATTTATATTTCTCCTCAAGAGAATAGCAGCGTTATTTCATTATATTAACAAATTAATGCAGATAATGTACGGTGGTATGGTGCTTCAAGCCGCCGTTAGTGGCGTAAACACAAACGGGATGAAGCCACGATACGTGACTAGCATCCCGTTGAACGTTTTATTTGGTGTGCTTACTTACCTGTTAACCAGCCCTTACAATCCACCGACAATTCTTGAAGCTCATTAAACATTAAGCCTGCATGGTAACCATCGCAAACGGCATGATGGAATTGCACCGACAACGGCAGCAAAACCCTTTCATCTTGGCAATGGTACTTGCCAATCGTGAATATGGGCAGCAAATAATCTCCTCCGCTGTAAACATTCAGGTTGAACCCAGTAAAGCTAACCCACGGAATGCTGGAGATCGGAAAGGTGTTCGAAGGCTCGTTCGTGTCAGGGAAAAGCTGCTTAGCATTCTTATGCTTTTCGGTCTCTAGAAGGTAACTTCCGTAGAACGTCTGAAACTCCTCGCTGAACGGAGTCCATATGCTTGAGAAGGTTTTGCTCTCCTCATGGAATATGGTGAAGCTAGGAGACATCCGATCCCAAACGCCTAACAAACCCTCCGAATTAAAGCACGTTCGGAATTCGTTATGGCGATTAACCACTGTCGTAATCATGTAAATCAAAGCAGGATATAGCTTCATTCCCGTGCGCTTCAGTTCTGCCTGCAACAAAGAGATATCGAGATCGGCGGTCATGCTGTAGGTGCATCTAACATGGTTTAAATAATGTTCGAAATAAGGCTTTCGGGCCCAACTATCCATATCGATCCGATTAAAATTCATTTTTTTACCCTCCTAAAATTTTATTATTCTAGGAGGGATAATCGACTGCTTTAACCATATCCCGATCACGTTCCTTGTTTATTTTGTAAACCTCACTCACCTCAAGGGGTGATCCGGCGTGACTGAGCATTGCGGCTTGCATGTCCATATTTTATCATTTTCCAGCCAGGTATTTGAAGGGCGATTTTATCGGCGGGCGGCTCGATCATCGTGTAAACGGTTTGGGATAATCGAATTGTTCTCGCCCTCGTCTTTGATATTGCGGGGCTTGTTGTTCTTAAATCGGTTGCGGAACAAGAAGTTGGCCCTATGCGCGGAGCGGATAAAAACGCCGTAGAGTCGGTTCCGCACCATGCGATTGGCCTGGATATCGTTGAAATCCGAGTTGACGTTGATCCCGCTTTGACGCTGGTCCGTGATCTCGTTGAATCCCGCAAAGCCGTAGTTCGAATTCCATAGGATGCCGTTCTGTCTGTTACCCATGATGGTGCTATTCAAAATCAAACTGTTCGTGCCCTGGCTGTTAACGCCATTGCTGCCGTTGCGGACGAGGCGGTTGCCCAGGATCAAGGTATTGTCGAGCTCGTTCAGCATAATGCCTTCGCCGCGGTTGCCGAATATCCGGTTGCCCGATATTGCGTTATGGCCGCTGCCGCTTATTTCGATCCCATGGGCGGAGTTTCTTCGAATCCAATTATCGATCGTCCAGTTCCCTGTGCTCCCATTTAACCGAATGCCCGTACCTATGCCCGATCCGGCTTTGCCGATTCGCACTACGGTATTTCTCGCTAACAGGTTGCCGACGGATTGCTCGACGGATAGGCCAGTCGGGTTGCTGCCGCCGCTAATGGCGCTTATCCAATTGCGAATCACGCGATTGGACTTGCCGGTAGCAATCGTAATGCCGCTCGACAGATAGTTTCGTATCGCAAAGCCGGAAATTTCGGCTCCAAAGACGTTGTCTAACGCGAATGCCTCAGACAAGGCGTGCCTTCCGTCCAGAATCGCGAGATTCTTCCGATGGGACACGATGCGAACATTGCTTTGGTCGGTCGACAGCCGCACGCGTTCCGAATAAACGCCTTTATGCACCAGAACCACATCGCCCGGATTCGCCGCCGCAACCGCGTCCTGTATGGCCGTCGGACTGCCGGGATACACGTCGATAATCGCCATGCGCGCTTTCGCCTCCATAAATCCATTCCTGCCTATAATAAATTCAAAGGCGTTAAGAATCGCATGGAACAATCGCCTATTTGCGACTCGCTTGCGGAACAAAAAAAGACGGCGCAGGGGATTGCCCTGCGCCGTCATTTACTCCTCCCCCACCGCCACCGGATTCTCGTCATACGACGTCCAGTCGCTCCAGCTCCCGACATAAAGCTTCACATTCTTGTAACCAGCCTCCGTCAGAGCCAGCACATTAGGAGTAGCCGTTACCCCGCCGCCGCAGTAGACGATGATCTCCGATTCGGCTGGCAGATCCTTAAAGCGCTCCCGTTGAACCTCTGCGCTCTGGAAGATGCCGCCGGGGGAGCCGGCTTCCCAGAAGCGGTTTATCGCGCCGGGGATGTGGCCGGCTTTGGCGTACTTACTGGTGTCTTCACCCGTGAAGTGGTCGGGCTTCCTTGAATCGATCAGCACGTGACCTTCTTTGCCTGCGCCAGCCTTCACATCCTCAATGTCCGCGAATATCGCTTCATTCGTGCGAACGACGAACTCCTTACCCGCTGGAACTGGAAGCTCATCCGTCACCGGCTGACCCGCATCCCGCCAGCCGGAGAAGCCTTCCGCCAGCAGCCTGACGCGCTCGTGGCCGAGGTACTTGAGCGTCCACCAGAGCCGGCCGGCGATGCTTCCTCCTTGATCATCATAGACGATGACGTCCGTGTCATCGCCGATTCCAGCCGCGCCCAGCTTGCGGGCGAGCTCGTCCAGGGGCGGGACGGGGCGGCCGCCGCCGTGCTTCTGCTTCGGACCGGACAAGTCCGCGTCCAGGTCGAAGAAGACAGCGCCCGGAATATGGCTCTCCTCGTATGCTCTTCGGCCCTCCTCCGGCTGCCCCAGCACGAAACGAACGTCGGCGAAGACGACGTTCGATTTTCCAAGATGCGTTGCTGCCTCTGATACCGCGATGATGTTAGACATGTGGATTCCCTCCGATCGGCAGGATCAGCTCCGTGACGTAATTGTCGCTGTCCGCCGTGCTCCATGGATCGATGATGTAACGTTCGTAAGATGCGCCCTGCAGCTCGACTTCCTGCCGATCCGCCCACTCTTGAACCTCGCGATAGGTCTGGCCGATCGTCCGATAGTCGCCGCGATGGACGACGCTGATGGCTTGGAAGCCGCCGACCTCGGTCGTCAAGCCCGCGTTCGACTCGTCGTCGATGACCGCGGTGTAGCAGTCGACGCCCGTGAACGTATGGTTCACGCGCCGCCCGAAGTCCTCGAAGTACAGCATGAACGGGCCGTAGGCGAAGAGGTTATGGCGATGGCACAACTCGACGAAAAGATTGCTGTACAGAACCTCCATGTCCGAGGCCTGCTGCTCCTTGACCTCGTAGCGGAACGACATCGTGCGGTAGAGGGGGAACCTTGCGATCTGGATCTCCTTCTCCTTGGGCGGTTCGGCCAGCAGCGATTCTCCTTGCTTGAGCAGCCGATGCCATTCCTTGATGGCGAAGTGCTTCTTCTGAAGCTCCGCCATCTGCTGCTCGACGACAAGAAGCTCCTTCGCCATGTAGTCTTCCAGCACGTCGAAGTTCTGGCGATCCAGCATGCGCCCGATGTCCTCGAGCTTGAAGCCGAGCTGCTTGTAATACTTGATCAGGGGGATCTTGCGCAGGCCTTCCTTGGAATAGTAGCGGTAGTTGTTGTCCGGCGATAGGCGATCCGGCTTCAGCAGCCCGATCTCGTCATAATAGCGCAGCGTGCGGATCGGAATCCGGCACAGCTTCGACACTTCTCCGATCGTATGCCATTCCGCCATGCTTGCTCCCCCTAACGATGTATTTTCCAACCGGTTATAGCAGCTTCTTGATCGCTTCCTTCATCCGCAGCAGCTCCGGGTCGAGCAGCCGTTCCCGCTTGTCGCCGAGCCCGAAGCCGACGGTCAGCTCATCCTTGACCACGCCCGGCCGGGAAGACAGCACATAGATTCGGTCCGAGAGCAGAATCGCTTCCTCGATATCGTGCGTAATGAACAGAATCGTCGCCCCGAACGCCTCTTGGACCTCCAGCAGCCACGTCTGCATGCCGCCCTTGGTCATGGAATCGAGCGCCCCGAACGGTTCGTCCAGCAGCATGATCTCGCCGGAAGCGAGGAACGTCCGCAGAAAGCTCGCCCGCTGCTTCATGCCCCCGGACAGCTGGCTCGGGTAACGGTCCTCATAACCGCGCAGGCCGACCCGATCGATCAGCGCATCCGCCCGCTCGCGAGCGAGCTTCTTGTCGGTTCCCTTCAACCGAAGGGGGAGGGTGACGTTGTCCATGACGGTCTTCCAAGGGAGCAGCAGATCCTTCTGCTGCATGTAGCCGATCTCCCCGTTCGCCGACAGCTCGCCGCTATCCTCCTTCAGTAGTCCCGTAATCAGGTTGAAAAGAGTGCTTTTGCCGGAGCCGCTGGGTCCCAGGATGGAGACGAACTCGCCTCTGCGAACGCGAAGGGAGACGTCCCTCAGCACCTCCGCTTCCCCGAAGCTCTTGCTTACGCGGTCCAGGGAGATCAGGGTTTCGCCGACATGGCGGAGGACCGCGCTCTCCGCGCGAACTTGCTCTTGCGCCGCTTGTATCGCATGCAACGCCATCACCTCTATCTCCAATGAGTTGCCCGTCTGCCGATCCAGTTGATCAGAGAGATCAGCACGATGCTGATCAGGACGATGACCAGGATGGAAGCGAACACTTTGTCGAGCGCATAGGCGCTCTTGGCTCTTACCATGTAGACGCCGATGCCTTTCGTCCCGCCCTGCCACTCCGAGATGATGGCCGACATGATCAGGTAGGTCGCGGCGATCTTCAGCCCCGAGAAGAAGTTGACCATGGCATAGGGCAGCTTCAAGTGCAGGAAAGTTTGCAACTTGCTCGACTTGAAGGAACGGAACAGGTTCACGTAGTCCCGATCGACCTTCTCGAAGCCGTCGACCAAGCTGATGCAGATGGGGAAGAAGCACACCATCACGATCACGAGCACCTTCGGAAGAAGGCCGAAGCCGAACCAGATGATCAGGATCGGCGTGATGACGATCGTCGGAATGGTCTGGGAGACGATGAGGATGGGATAGAGCGACTTCTTCACGACGGCGAAGCTGTCCATCAGGATGGCGAGAGCGAATGCCAGCGCGATGGACAGCAGGAAGCCGACGACCGATTCATACAAGGTGGTGCCGACATGGCCGACGATGACGCCGAAGTCCTCGAACAGGGCGTTCGCCGTATCCAGAGGAGAGGGGAGAATATACATCGGCACGTCGGCCAGGGACACGACCAGCTGCCAGAGAACGACGGCTGCCAGAAGGGCAACGATCGGGTAGAGCCGTTGATCCGCTCGAATGAGTCTATTCATAGGTTGTCACGCCTTAAATTTTTATAATTCCGATAAGCTTACTTATAAATTAGCAAGAGGACGATTTCTTGTCAACACGAATCCGCGGGGGCGGAGGCAGCGCGGTTACGGCCGAGCTTAGCGAAGACGGACGAGTGCGATCGGAGATGACGTACGTTACGTATGGCGAACATTTGAGGAAGCTGCAGGGATATTGCTACCGAATGCTCGTGGCAGTCGCAACCCTTTACCGATAGCTTCTATTCCGCAGATACCCGATTAACTCCCGCCCGTGCTCTCCCCGGAACCATTCCGCGTGTCCGAGCAGGAAGAGGTCGTACGCCATGTCCGCGTTGCCGGCGGACTTCACGATGCCCGCGAAGTAGTCGATCTCGGACAAGGCGAACTCCGCATGCACGATAGGGAGCATTGCTCCTAGAGCTGCTTGCTCATTCGCGCATAGAGGGCGAACGGATTCATAGCCGGCCAGAAGCGCCTCTAGGTCCGCGTAGGCGACGAGGCCGTCCTGTTTGCCTTCGTGGAGCGAGAGCCAGTCGATGACGTTGCGTTCGATCGCCGTTGCGAGGTCATAGACGGCGTTAGTGCGGTCGGCGAGGCCGAAGTCGAGCACGGATGCCACCTTCGTTCCCTGCTCGTTCTCGCGCCAGAGCAGGTTCGACGAGTGCCAGTCGTTATGCGTCCAGAGCGGCTTCAGCTCCGGGAGAAGCGGGGAGAGGCGGTCATGGAACGGCAATAGAACCGTCTCGAAGTCCCGTTCCCAAGTGCGTCCCCGCAAGTAATTCGAGAGCGCGCCGCGCCGGGAGATATAAGCCGACAAGGCCTCGCGCGGATCGGAGGAGCCGAAGATCGAGAAGCTGGAGACGAGCGGACGAACCGCTCGGGCCGGAGCGTCGAAGCGTTCCGCCGCGAGATGCATCCGGGCGAGCGCTACGCCGGACGCATAAGCGTGGGCCTCCCGCTGGAAGGGGCTCCACGAGACGGCGTCCCGGTAGAGGTCATCCCCCTGCGCCAGCCGGTGAACCTCGTACGTCCACTCGTCCATCGAGTAGGCTGTCGCCCCGTCCATTCCTTCCAAGATGACGCTGACGGGGAAGCCCTCCATCCGCAAATGGCGAATGAACAGATGCTCCTCGACCAGTCCTTCGACGTCCCGGATCGTATGATGATGCCGCTTCACGAACAGTCGGCCGTCCGGCGTCTCCGCGATCGTCGCGCTGGAGAAGGGGCGAGGGCTGTGCCAGACGAGAGCCGTCGCTTCTCCGATATTGGAGTAGCGGCTGAACAGCAGGTTCGTCTCCTCGAGCGTGATCGGAGCCCAGTCCGGGCGGACAAGCTCCGTGCCCATGCCGTGAGCTTGAACCGCCTTTGTTGTCGCTGCATTCTCAGCAGCTTGAACCGAGGTCGCCGCCGTCGCTTGAACTCGCGCGCTCATCTTGCGGCCTCTTGCGGAAGGAACTCGTTCGTATAGGCCGTTCTCCAGCCATCCTTATCGCGAAGAATGCCGTGCTCGGCAAGCCATTCCGCGTAAGGCTCGATCAGCTCAACCCGCTGAACGCCCCAGGCTCCGTCATGCAGCCAGGTCGGGGCGATGAGCGGCAGCGAGCGTTCGAACAGGCTCTTCGGGAAGTAAGGCGCGACCTTCTCGAAGATCGGCACCGCGGCGAGCGGATCGGCGGCGACCGCCCGGTAGCCGCGATCCGTCGCTTCCAGGAAGCGGCGAACGACGTCCGGCTCCCGCTTGGTCAGCTCCTCCTGCGTTCCGAGCAGGTAGCTGTGGTAGGGCGGAGCCCCGATCTCGTCCACCGGCCAGACGATGCGTTCTTCTTCCGGCACCGCCGTGTCCATCAGAATCTCCCAAGCCCAGTAGCTGCCGAAGGTCGCGTCCGCTTCTCCCGCGGCGATCGCGTCCGGCGTCAGCTCGCGGGTTCCGGCGTCGACGACGATGACCGCGTCGGGATCCCCGCCGTCCGCGCTCACTAGCTGCCGGATCATGGCAAGCCCGCGCGGCGTCGGGTTCATTGCGAGCCGCTTGCCGGCCAGATCGGCCGGCCGCCGGATGCCCGTGCTTCGAACCGTCTGCACCGTCTCCATTCCCCGGTGATTGATCGCCGCGATGCCGACGACGACCGGTTGGTTCTCCCGCTGGACAAGCAGCCGATTGCTCGGGAAGATTCCGAAGTCCGCCTCTCCGCGAGCCAGATAAGCAAGCGTGTCTCCCCGCCCGGGGTCGTACACGGTGAATTCGACGTCGAGGCCGGACTCCCGGTACCAGCCTTGCTCTCTCGCATAATAGAAGCCCGCCGAGTTCGTCCAAGGGTAGAAATACTCGAGCATAACCTTTACGTTTCTCATGAAGTCGTCTTCCCTCTTCTTAATAGGATGTTATTTCTTAGGCAGGAACTCGTTCGTGAAGGCGTCGGACGCGACCAGATCCTTCTCGATAAGACCCTTCTCCTTGAGGAACCCCGCATAGGCGTTCCAGACCTCTTCCTTCATCTGCCCCCAGCCCGGCGCGTCGGCGATGTACTGCGAAGCCAGGAACTTCTGGCTCTCGACGGCCAGCGTCTTGTCGATCTCCGGCGCATTCTTCAGCAGAATGTCCGCGCTCTCCTCCGGATGGTCAATGGCGTATTGGTAGCCTTCTTCCGTCGCCTTCAGGAACTTGCGAACCTTCTCCGGATCGTTCTTCAGCGTCTTCGTTCCCGCGATCAGGATCGGGGTGTAGTAGTCGAGGGCAGGGTCGAGATCCTTGGCCGCGATGTAGTTGATTTCCACGCCTTTGTTCTTCGCTTCGATCCCCGTCCAGCCTTCGAAAATCCAAGCGAAATCGACGTTCTTGCTAGTAGCGGCGAAGAAGTCGTCGCTGCCGATATCGACCTGCTTCAGCTTGCTGAAGTCCGCCCCGGCTTTCTCCATGACGGCTTGCAGCACCGCCGTTTCGGAAGGGGAACCCCAACCGCCGTACACCTTGCCCTCGAAGTCCTTGGGGCTCGCGATATTCTTATCCTTGGGGGAGGCGAAGCCCGAGGTGTTGTGCTGGATCAGCGTGGCGACCGCTTTGATCGGCAGCGGATCCTTGCTCGTCAGCGCATAGGTGACGTCCTCTTGATAGCTCACGCCGAAGTCGCCCTTGCCGGCCGCGATCAGCGTCGCGGTCGTTCCTTCGGAAGGCTGGACGATACGGACGTCTAACCCTTCCGCGCTGTAGTACCCTTTCTCCAAAGCAACGTATAGGCCGGTGTGGTTCGTGTTCGGCGTCCAATCGAGAATGACGGTAACCGGTTCCGTCTTCGCTCCGCTTGTTTCCTCGTTATCGCTGCCGCATGCCGTCAACAGTCCCGCAGCCAGCCCGCCGATTGCCAGTACTTTCGCAGCTCTTTTCATCATCGGTGACATCCCATCCCTTTTCCGAAAGCTTAATTTTTAAATTCCGATTGAATTACAGTGATTTGAAAAAATAATAACCCTCCACCTAGCTGGAGGGTCAAGTAATTGTTTGGAGAATGTGCGATTATGGGAGCATTGCGAGCAGCAACAGGAGGAGGAACGGCCGTGCGATACGCGCTGATAGATTGGGACAATACGCTTCACCGGGGATACACGATCTATGGACTGACGGATCATCTCTTGAAGGAAGGACTGGCGGGGGAAGCAATCCTTGCCGAATTCGAGCGGCTGAGAGAAAGCTACAAGGCCAAAGAGATCGCCTATGCCGAATATACGATACGAACGTGCGAGGCTTTCGCGGCCGCGCTTGAGGGGGTTCCGTCTGTCGACTACCGGGCTTGCGTCTCCACTTTTGTTCCCGCGGACGAGCCTTTTCTTTTCGAAGATGTCATTCCCGTGCTCGAGCTGCTGCACCGATATGAGATCGAAATCTATCTCGTCAGCGGGGCTCCCGCGGAAGTGTTGAGAGCTTACGGAGAGAGGCTGGGCATCAAGGGCATCTTTGCCTTCGAGCTGGAGGAGCGGGAGGGGAGGCTGACCGGCCGGGTCGAATGCAATTACGGCGCGGAAAAAGAGAGAATTCTGCGGCATCCGTTATTCCGAGCTCCGGGGGCCATTCATGCGGTCAGCATGGGCGATGCGGTCGCGGACGTTCCTCTGCTCGACAACAGCCTCGTTCCGATTATCGTCGGAGGCGGCGGGTTGGAGCTCAGGGCAGGCTCAGCGCCCCTTCGCTTCTTCGATCGGGAGTGGGATCTTGCGGGCTTGGAGCGGCGGTTGGCGGGGGCTCTTCAAGACAGGACAATCGTTTCCTTCGTCAACGGCAAATCGTCTCTGCACTCCCGATCGGACTAATGCCCAGAGACCGGCGGACCTGCTCTTAAAGAGAGGCTGCCGGTCTATTAGGACACGCCCCGGCCCTCGCCGAACAATGTATTCGATTTTTCGAATACAATTCGAGGGAAATACGCGAAATGAACGATTATATATGAAATTTCATATCCAATTCCAGGTCGTCCCGGGATTAGGGCAGATTGTATATGATTTTTCATATACAATTGCCGATTTGGGCTATTTCTTAGGAAAATGTATTCGAAATTTCATATCCATTGGCCCCATTTGTCCATCGGAGACGCTTATCCATTAGCTTGGCTTAAAGGAATTGCTGGGGCGGTGGCCGGAGAATTGTCAAACCAGATCCGGACTCTGCAAGGCGCCGATGTACTCGTAGAACGTGACGCGACGAGAGGCTCCTCGCTCCACGGCGCGAAGCTTCCCCTTGTCTACAAGCATGCGGCAGTGCTTGATGACCGTCATCGTATGAAGCCCCAGCTCTTTGGCCGCCTCGGAGGGACGCAGGATGCGATTGCGGCGAACGGCCGAGCGCATCAGCTCCTTCTCGATTCTGGAGAAGCGGTTCTCCTTGCTCTCCGTGCCCTTAGTGCTCATCGCCGCGCCGCGCTCCGCCAACAGGTAAGGAGCAAGTGCGTTCCGCAGGGCAGCAAGGATAAAATCCGGGTTCTCCTTCAGTTCGTCCAGAGAGATATAGAAGACGATACAATCGTGGGATTGCAAATAAAGCCCGCGGTTCAGGTCGCTGCGGTATTTGCTGCGATCCGTGCCGTGCGAGCCGAAGTCCATGATCTCGAACACGATGCGCCAAGCCCCCACGATCCACATGAAGTCGACGAAGTAGGATCTCCCTCGCCAGTCCTTGACCTCATATTCCGGATGCAGCCCATTAAAATGCCCAACCAGCGCCCACCATATTTTCTCCGCGAACAATCGGTTTCCGAACCCATGTCCGCGTCTTAACGCGTCCAGACGCTCGCCCTTCCTCCGCTTCATATGCTCCTCAATCCATTTCTCTTGTTCCGCTGCCGCACTCATTCCCGTATCCCTCCCCATGCCACGAAAAGCACAAAGCCCCGCCTCCAACCCAATGGGAAGGAAACGGGGCATTCTTTGCCTCGCAGCTATTGTCTCATGCTCCTAGTGTGCCACAAACCCACTCGGGCCGGCAAGTTTTTTGCTTCTATGCTTCGCAACCGCTGCATCTCATCCCCGTAGTGCGCCACAAGCTCCTCATGCTGGCAAAGGTTTTGCTGCTTTTGTTTTCTTCAATGCCCCGCAGCTATTGACCCTGTTACCCGAATAGTGCCGCAAACGTCCCAGGCTGCCAGAGAATTATTATGCCCGGAGCTGGCGAATCTCTCCCGGTCGTCCCAGCAGGTAGCCTTGGGCATAATGCACCCCCATCTCCCTTAGCTTGTTCAATTCTTCCTCCGTCTCCACTCCTTCCGCAATGAGGCCGATTCCCATCCGGGTCGCCGTCAGGACAAGCGTCTCGAGAATGTGCGCCTTGTAGGTATCCGCGTGCAGGCCGCTCACGATCGAGCGATCCACTTTGATGTAGTCCGGCTTCAGCTCGACGATCGAGAGAAGCGAGGAGTAGCCGGCTCCGACGTCGTCGATGGCGATCTTGTAGCCTTGGCTGCGATAATGCGCCAACACCCGTTCTACCGAGCCGAAATCCTGGATGCTGGATCGTTCCGTAATCTCGAAGACGACCTGATCCGGCGTCAGCCGGTGTTTCTTGAGCAGCGCTAATGTTTGCCATGGAGTAAATTGAGGATCGTTAATGATTTGCGGCGTTAGATTCAAGAACAGCTTCTCCCCGGAATGGAGGCCTGCGCTGCCGGAGATGGCTTGCTCCCGCGCCAATTGATCCAAGGCGTAATCCATGCCGGCTCGTTCCGCGAATTCGAACAGGGGGAGAGGCCCGGCGAACGCGGAAGAGTTCTGCGGCCTGGACAGCGCTTCGTAGCCGAGCGGGCGTCCTTGGCGGATATCCATGATCGGCTGGTACACGCATCGCAGCGCCTTTGCTTCCAGCAGAGACTCCAACTCGCTCATACGCAGCGCGTCTTCCAGCGCATCCGGATGGTTGCTGCTCTGCATCGCTTCCCGCAGCATCTCGTGCCGCTTCCGCTCCGAGCCTTGTCCTCTCTTGATGAGACCGAACGAGCATCCGGCATGAAGCCGAACGTCCTCGGACATGCTTCGCCGCGCCAGCGTCTCCTCAAGCTTCTTCTTATAGGCCAGAGCTGCTGTTAGGAGCGAACGCTTATATGGAGCGGGGGTTAGCTCCTTAGGCGCGCCGAAGAAGAGTATCAAGTCGTCATGCGCCCATTCCAGCCGATAAGGAAGATGCATCTCCCCGAAGCATTCCCGAACGAGCCGCTCGGCTTGCTGCTTCAGCCTAGACTCCGCAAGGGAGCCCCTTCTCGAATGGCCGCTCCAATAATAATAGATCAAGGTCGTCTCTCTATCTCGGACCAGAGGTGCATTCAGCCCAGGGTAAGTTCCCAGCGCCATTCCATTTCCTCCTCGCTGTGTATAAAGCTACTCTTCGGATGACGCCTCGTATATCGCATACGAGCTGCCCGGACGGTTCTTGGCGATCTTCTTGCCCTTCGCGGCCCACTGCGACAGCTGTTCATGGCTCGCGGCCCGCGTGCCGTCCCAGCGGACTACCGCGATGGAGAGCGACACGCCCTGCTGCTCCACCGTTCCGCCATGCCGGTTCAGCACGGAAGCGGGAGGGGCGGAGCCGTAGAAGGCCTCAACGCCCTCATGGAACCTCTCGATGAACGATCGGCAGCAAGAGTCGGGATCCGTTCGGTCGCTGATCGCGATAAAGTCGTCCCCGCCGATATGTCCCAAGAATGAATAGGCTTCCTCCGATTCCTCCAGGACGGAGCCCAGCACGGAGGCGGTGAACTTGATCATGTCGTCCCCGGCGCTGTAGCCGTAGCTGTCGTTGAACCACTTGAAGTAATCGAGATCCGCGTAATAGACGCTGAACGGCTTCTTTGATTTGACGAGGGCTTCGATCTCCCGGCGGATGCTGTCCCCTCCGGGCAATCCCGTGAGAGGGTTCACGCGGCGGGCCGCTTCCGCCTGCAGGGAAGCGAAGGACTCCAGCAGCACCTTGACCGTGACACCGCCTAGGTACCGGCTTCCTTCCGTCACGATGACCGCGTCGTACAGCTGGGAATCCGGCCGGTTCATCGCGCGCCGTGCGACGGCTTCCACCTGAGCGGATGCGTCCGCGACCAGGGGATTCGCCACCATGATCTTGTCGATAGTCCGATTCCAGTAGAGCGGAACGCCGAACTTGGAGGCCAGCATCCCGTTAAGCCGTTCCCGGGTAATCAAGCCTTGCGGCGTTCCGTTCGATTCCACGACAATGCTGTGGCAGTCGGGCTGGGCTTCGAACCATTCGGCGGCGGCCGACACCCGCATGTTCGGGGCCATCGTAGGAAGGGCCGATACGAGCCTTCTTATCGCCATGCCGGCCGTCTCGGGATCCAGAGCTTCGTCCGCATGCGCTTCGCCGGCGCTCCCCTCCAGCTTGGCGACCTTGACGGCATCCGCGTTCAGGGACTTGTGCGCGAGCATGGCCGCGTCCAGGATCGTCTCGAACAGCTGCTGCTCGGTATATCGGTTCTGCGGATGCGTTCGGACCAAGGAAGAGCCGAAGCCGATCGGGACGTAGGCGCCCGTGTGCTCGCGAACAACCTGACCCAGTTGAAGCTCGATCTGGGCAAGCCGGTCTTCCGAGCGCTGCTTGTCCTCCGGCAGGCGGAGAGCAAGCAGCAGCAACCGGTCGCTTATCGAGGCCCACAACAAATCCGAACGCCCCTCCGACCACGTCTTCAGCTGCTTTTTCGACCAGGACGCCCCTTCCGGCGACAATCGTCCGATCAGCACTCCGATGGCGCCTTTGCGCGCTCCTTCGGAGATGATTCGCACGACGTCCTGGTCCAGCAGACTATTCATCCATTTGCCCAACGGCAGTCGCCTCCTAACTCTCTCTTAATTGTAGAGGCGAAACGTTAACTCTAGGTAATTTGTCCCTCCCAAAAACAAAAAATAATCGATTTTAGTCAAAAATGATTAGGGACAAAAGGAGGGATAGATGGCTGATCGTCGAATTCGAACAGAATCTAAATTTTCCCAAGTTAGGAGATTGCCTATATGCGTTCAGCTTCCATCCGTTTTAAACCTTTACTACTCCTGCTTTGCAGCCTGTTCTTGATTAACGCAGGCCTTGTATCCGGCCAAGTCGGGGCTCAGAGCGATTCGAGCCCGATATTTACCGACGTGACGGGGGAATACTCCCACTTCCTGGCTCTAGACACGAACGGAAATGTGTGGGGCTGGGGAACGAATATCAGTGGTCAATTAGGAGATACCCTGCAGAGCTATTACGTTACTCCCAAGCAGATTCAAGGGATCGATCATGTGAAGTTCATATCTGCCGGGTATTCGCATTCGACGGCTATTAAAGAGGATGGAACCGTGTGGAAGTGGGGCTCGAATTCTTTCGGTATGATGGGCGTTGGTTCAAGTTCAAGCGCGGGAATTCCCGGGAAGCCGACTCAAGTAAAGGGGATTATGGATGTCGTAGCCATTGCGGACAGCGCCTACTTCACCTTAGCTCTTAAGAAGGATGGCACGGTCTGGGGCTGGGGTTCGAATAATGTCGGTCAGCTTGGGATCGGGCGAATGAGCGATTACGAAGCGGTCCCCGTTCAAATTCCTTCTTTAAGCCATATAAAAGCGATTTATGCGACGTTCTATGACAGCTATGCTCTTACGGATGACGGCGAAGTGTGGACTTGGGGGAATCGGACAACATGCAGCGGCGCGACATGCCAGAGATATGCCACCCCTACGCCAACTCTATTTGAGGGATTGGACGACGTGGTGGCCTTGTCGGACGAAATAGCCATCAAGAATGACGGGACGGTCGTCAAATGGGGTTATAACGACTATGGCAACTTAGGGGTTGGCTTATCGGAGAACGGCTATTCCCCTGACCCTCTCCGGTTGACTGACTTGTCCGATATTACTGCCGTTTCCCAGACCCACGCGGTTACGAAAGACGGGGTTGTCTGGGCGTGGGGCCGGAACGATTACGGTCAGGTTGGCGATGGCACTACGGAGACGAGAAGAACGCCCGTCATGTTAAAGGGAATTAAGAACATCAAAGACATTGCGAGCGGGCTCGAAGTAACCGTCGCTTTAACGAAAGACGGCACGCTCTACGAGTGGGGGAATAACCATAACGGCGAGATCTCCAATTCCACTGCGGATGTCTTGCCTCCGACACCGGTTCCGCTGACGCTGCCGACGGTAACTTACGCATTGCCGATTCCGAAGAATATTTTCACATGGGGATTCTTGGACGACAAAGCAGCAATCATCAAAGACAACCAATTATACTTGCGAGTCAAGGGGTATTCCGAAGGGTTCGCAGCTGTCCAACGAGCTTCGAACAACTTATGGTCTTTTATCAATCTCCAAGGCAAACCTGCTTTCGCTGGCGACTTCAGCGTTGTTAAAGATTTCAGCCAGGGACGAGCTGCGGTCAAGCTGGAGGGTGGCTGGCAATTTATCAATACACAAGGCGCATTCATTAGTCAGGACATCTATCAGAATGCCGATTCGTTCTCGGGCGGTCTTGCTCCTGTTCAGGTTGGCAAGAAGTGGGGATACATCGGCTTGGACGGCAAACTGAAAATCAAACCTCAGTATGTGGCTGCCCAACGTTTCGAGGGAGGCTTGGCGGCCATACAGGTGAATGGCAAGTGGGGATTCATTGATGCGGCGGGCAAGCTTGTGATCAAGCCGAACTTCGCGGCTGTTGGTTCTTTCTCGAATCCGCTGGCTGCGGCGAAGCAGAATGGCAAATGGGGCTATATCAACAAAAGCGGTACTTGGGTTATCAAGCCTAAGTACGAAGATGCCAGGGCATTTACGGGAACTAATCTGGCGCCGGTCAAGTTAAAGGGCAAATGGGGATATATTGACACGTCTGACAAGATGGTGATCGCGGCACAGTATGAAGATGCCAAGACTTATCAGGAAGGTCTGGCAAGCGTGAAAAAGAACGGATTGTGGGCGGTCATTCAGAGTACGGGCAAGATAGTGACCGCATTCCAATATGTCGAGATCCAACCGTACAAAAACAAGCTTGCCTGGGCCGTCACCAAGACGGAGAACGGATATATCGACGCGACGGGCAACTGGTATTATAAATCGGCGATTCCCAAGTGAGATCTGCCTCCTGAATTCAGGAATGGTATGCGGAAGGGTACGGCAAAAGAGAGCACCTTATGAGGTGCTCTTTGCTATTGTTGAAAATATTCTAAAAAGATAGGCAAAATTAGTTGCAATACCATCCTATTGAGCGTAAATTGAAATTAGTTGCAATACCATCCTATTTGAGGGGCGTGAAGAGTTGAGCGAGCATTGGACGCCTAAGGACGACGGGACAACGGAATCGCACGGCCAATATATCTCGGCTATCTACCGGCACATGCAGGTGCTGATCTCCGCCGAGCTGGCGCCTTATCGGATCGGCAGCGGCCAATATATTTTCCTGATGGCGATCGCATCGGGTCAGCCCATCACGCAGAAGGCGCTTAGCGAGAAGCTGCTGATCGACAAAACGACGACGGCCAAGGCGATCTCCAAGCTGGAAGAGGAGGGATACGTAAGGCGCGAGCCCGATCCCGCCGACAACCGGTACCAGCTTCTTTATCTGACCGAATCGGGACGCGGGACGGTACCGAAGGTGCAGGAAGCGCTGCGGCGCGTCAAAAGCAAGACCCGCAAGGGAATTTCGGATGAGCAGTACGACTTGTTGTTGGACCTGCTGAAAATCGTGCTTCGCAATCTGACCGAATGATTCAAATAATCCTTAGGAGGAGACAAGGATGATAGCGACCCCGTTTATCGTATTGGAGAACTGCAAGGAAGAGATCGAGTTCTATCGGCATGTCTTCGGCGGCGAGATCGAAATCCTGCGCAAGCAGGGGGAAGTGGTACTGAACGCGGACTTGCATGTGAAGGGGGCAACCCTTAAGTTCGCCGATACGGCTGCGGCGAAGCCGGAGCTCAAAGGAGACTTCGTCCGGATCTTTCTGAGAATCGAGACCGAGGAAGAGTTCCGGAGCATATACGAGGCATTGGCGACGGGAGGAACGATTAAAGCGGAAGCGTACGAGGCGCCCTTCAACGGGCTGCTCGCCATCGTGTCGGACCGGAACGGCGTGTGTTGGGTGCTGTCTTACTATCGCGCCTAGAGGCAGAATAAGATAAGTGTTGCGTTCAGTCATTCGGAGGCGATTCTCTTCGTAGAATAGACCATGGGAGCTTGTTCGCAAATGGTCTAGACGGAGGGGAGCGGCATGATCATTACGTCCGGAGGCTACGAAGCCGTGTACCACGGCAGGGTATTCGCCTACGGCATGAACCCGATCGAGATCGTCCTGTCGGAGGAGCGCGACCCGCTCACCTTCGTGTTCCGCATCGAGAACGATCCGGAGCGGGACGACTTCGATACGGACGTTCGGCTCATTCGCCAGGACAAGGTGCAGATCGCGTGCGTCAACTTCCCGCGCGGCAAGCCGATCGGCAACCGGGACCTGATCCATCTCGGCGTGCTGAACAACCGCAAGCTGTCGCTGCGCTACGAGGTCAACATCCATTACGACCTGTCGACTTGGATGCTGGCGTTCACGTTCTTCGCCGGGGAGGGGGTTCCCGGAGCGTGAATAAACTCGAGGTGCAGGATCCGAAGGTCGTCAGCCGGATCATCGCGGCCAACGCGGAGAGCGAGAAGCGCAAGGCCGAGCTGGGCTTCTTGGGCAAATTCTACGGATCGGGCGAGAACGTCCGGCTGTATATCGTAGGGACGATCGCGCTCGCGGTCCTGATCATCGCGCTTGTCTATACGTTGACGCCCGCGAAGTACCGTTCGGCGGACTTCGGATTGAAGGAGATGTGGACGATGGTCGTCCTACCGGTCGAATCGACGATCATCGGTTATCTGATCGGCTCGCGATCGAAGGAGAGCAAGGAATAAGGCCGGGATGAACCGCCAGTTGGCGGCGTCCCGGTTTTTTGTTATGGTTGGGCAAAAATAACTTTTAACGACCGTGAACAAAACGACGTCTTCGAGCGTCATACGACCGAATCCAATCCATCTACCCACTTCCTGAGAGGAGCCCCGGCAGCGATGATCCTGAACGAAACCGAAGCATCGACCGCGATCCGGCTGGCCGTCCGGGGCGATGAGAAGGCGCTGGCTAGCTTGCTGCAAGCGAATTATACGGTGCTCTATCGGTACATGCTGAAGGTAACGATGAACAAATCGCTGGCGGAGGATCTCGTGCAGGAGACGATGCTGAAGGCGATTGAGCGAATCGGCACGTTCCGGGCCAAGGCCAAGTTCTCGACCTGGCTGATCTCGATCGGGACAAGGCTGTACATGGACGAGATGAGGCGCAAAGGGCGGGAACGCAAGTGGAGAACCGATGAGCAAGCGCTGCAGGCGATAAGGTTCGAAGCGGCTATGTCCCAAGAGGAATGGCCGCGAGCGCTGGATGCGTTGGCCGATCTGCCGCCGGATACTCGCGTGCCGATTCTGCTTAAGTATTATTACGGTTATTCCTACGAGGAGATCGCCCAATGGCTCGACATCCCGCTGGGAACGGTGAAGTCGAGGCTTCACAACGGGTTGAACCGACTGCGAAAGGAGTTGAACGAAGATGGCGAGAAGCCGAACGGGACAGAGCAGCAGCGTACCGCCGAATAGGAGAGAGATCGAGCAAACGAGGACGGAAGCGGAAGACGCGCAGGAGTTTGAATCGCTGTTCGGCGATTCCTTGCGCGCTTGGGACGCCGGCATCGACCCGCCGCCGCCCCACCTTCTCGAGTTGGAGAAGCTCGTGGTTCAGCATCGGGAGGAGACCGGCCGCAAGCTGTGGCGCGAGCTGTCGAGGCTGTGGCTGATCGGCCTCTTGGTCATCGGCGTGCTGTTCGGCTTGCTCCAGTGGAACGTCCTCGCGTTCGCCGTCGTTCAAGTCGCCGCCATAGCCGCCGCCGCCGTCTTCCTATTCCTGACCCGCAAGAACAAGGAGGCGGAACGCAGATGGACGAACTAGACATCGTCATTCTCTTCAGCGTCTTTCTTATTCTGCTATGCCAATCCACCTGGCTATACATGGACGCGCGGCATCGCAGCCGGTATCCCTGGTTCTGGGCGATCTGGGGATTGATCCAATGCCCGATGCCGCTGATCTTCTACTGGTTGATCGTACGCAGAAAGAGAAGTTAAAAAGGAGCTAATCGATATGGATCATTTAACGAATACGCAGCTGATTTCCTTGATCGTTCCTCTGGCGATCTTGCAAGCGATATTGATGATCACCGCTCTTGTCGTGCTGGTCAAAGCCGAACGCACGCGGGGACCGAAGTGGTTGTGGGCGCTTATCATCGTGTTCTTCAGCCTGTTCGGCTCCATCTCCTTCTTCCTGTTCGGCAGGAGGTTGAATTGACGATGGCCTTGCTTACCGTTGACCAATTGACGAAGCGGTTCGAGAGAGAGACGGCGGTAGACGGGATCGGCTTCGCCATCGGGGAAGGCCGCTGCGTGGCGCTGCTCGGCCCGAACGGAGCCGGGAAGACGACGACGATCCGGATGCTGACCGGCTTGCTGCCGCCGACTTCGGGGACCATTCGCTTCGAAGGGATGAAGCCCGGCCAGGATCGCCGGGAATGGATCGGCTATCTGCCGCAGACGCCGGCCTTCTACGGCTGGATGACCGGGCGCGAATTCCTCGTCTACGCCGGACAGCTATGCGGCTTGTCCGCGAAGGAGGCCGCTTCGCGCGCCGACATGCTGCTGAAGCGCGTCGGTATCGACACCGCCGGCAAGCGCCGGATCGCCGGGTATTCCGGCGGCATGAAGCAGCGGCTCGGTCTCGCGCAAGCGCTCATCCATCGGCCGAAGCTGCTCGTGCTGGACGAGCCGGTGTCCGCGCTCGATCCGATCGGCCGCCGCGAGGTCATGACCCTGCTCGGCGAGCTGAAGAGCGAGACGACCGTGCTGTTCTCGACGCACGTGCTTCATGACGCCGAGGAGCTGTGCGACGATATTCTCATTCTGAGCAAGGGGCGCCTGGCGACGGGAGGCTCGCTCAGCGACATTCGCGAAGCGAATCGCCAACCGGTGCTGTCTCTGGAAACCGAGGGCGACCTTCGTTCGCGGGAGTGGCTGGCGGGATGGCTGAAGCGGCTGCCGGACGGCCTCGAGGCCGCTTCGGCGACGGAGACGGGCGTCCGGCTGTTCGCCGGAGACCTTGAAACCGCCCGGCGCTCGGTGCTTAGGGAGCTGGCCGACAACGCGGCGGACGTCCGCGTATCGAAGCTGGAGATCGGCTACACGACGCTGGAGGATCTCTTCCTGAAGGCGGTGTCGGGCTCATGACGAAATGGCTTGTCCTGTTCCGGAAAGAATGGCTGGAGATGGTTCGCAGTCACCGGACTCTATGGCTTCCCGCCAGCTTTATCCTTCTTGGGGCTTCCCAGCCGGTCACGACCTTCTTCATGCCCGACATTCTCGCCAATGCGAGCAATCTCCCGGAGGGCGCGGTCCTCCAGTTCCCGACGCCGGAGCCGTTCGAGGTTCTGGCGAGCGCCCTGTCGCAATTCGGCGTGATCGGCCTCCTGCTCGTCGCGCTCTCCAGCATGGGGATCCTGTCGGGAGAACGATCCGCGGGCACGGCGGCGATGATTCTCGTCAAGCCCGTTTCTTACGCCTCGTTCGTCACGGCCAAGTGGGCGGCGGCCGTGCTGCTCGCCATCGTCTCGTTCGCCGTCGGCTATGGAGCCGCCTGGTACTACACGGGCGCGCTGTTCGAGCCGGTCGGGTGGCGGGAGGTCGGGGCAAGCGCCCTGCTATACGCCCTATGGCTTACCCTCGTCAGCACGCTGACCCTCCTGTTCAGCTCGCTCCTTCGGAGCGCCGCCGCGGCCGCTTTCAGCTCGCTGGCGGTTGCCGTACTGCTCTCGGTCGCGGCCGGCTCGCTTCCGTTCGAGCAGAGCTGGAACCCCGGCCGCTTATCGACGCTTGCGGCGAGCAGCTTGAACGCCGCCGCGAGGCCGCTCGGCGGCGGCATCGGCTCCGTATGGCTGACCGCGGCCGTGACGGCGGCCGTTATCGCCGCCGCGCTTCTCGTCGCCATACGTTCGATGAAGAGAAGGCCGTCCGAAGCCTAGCGACCTAGCGACGGCGGCCCCGCAAAGCCGAAAAAGCCGTAGTCCTCGACAGCGAGGACTACGGCTTTTGGCCAATCCGATCTTATTGCTTCGCCTTGATATAGCCTTCCGCCGTCAGCAGCTCGGCGATCAGCACGGCGCCGCCCGCCGCTCCGCGGAGCGTGTTGTGCGAGAGGCCGACGAACTTGAAGTCGTACAGGGAATCTTCGCGCAGACGGCCGGCGGAGATGCCCATGCCGCCCTCGATGTCGCGGTCGAGATTCGTCTGCGGACGGTTCTCTTCTTCGAAGTAAGTGATGAACTGCTTGGGCGCGCTCGGCAGCTCTAGTTCTTGCGGGCGTCCCTTGAAGTTCTTCCAAGCCTCTAGAATTTGCTCCTTAGAAGGCTTCTTCTCGAAGTTGACGAACACCGTTGCGAGGTGGCCATCCAAGACCGGTACGCGAATGCACTGGGTCGTAATAACCGGCTCGCTCGCCTTCACGATCTTCCCGTCTTCTACGGTACCCCAGATGCGAAGAGGCTCCTGCTCGCTCTTCTCTTCTTCTCCGCCGATGTACGGGATGACGTTGTCCAGCATCTCCGGCCAGTCGGCGAAGGTCTTGCCGGCGCCGGAGATTGCTTGATAAGTCGACGCGACAACCGTCTTCGGCTTGAATTCCTGCAGGGCGTTCAGCATCGGCACATAGCTCTGAATCGAGCAGTTCGGCTTCACGGCAATGAAGCCGGTGGAGGTGCCGAGACGCTTGCGCTGCGCTTCGATTACCTTGAGATGGCCCGGGTTGATCTCCGGAATGACCATCGGCACGTCTTCCGTCCAGCGGTGAGCCGAGTTGTTCGAGACGACAGGCGTTCCCGTCTTGGCGTAGGCTTCCTCAAGCGCCTTGATCTCATCCTTCTTCATGTCGACCGCGCAGAAAATAAAATCGACGCCGGAAGCGACTTCTTCCACTTTGGATGCATCCTGAACCATGATGGACTTCACGTCCTCCGGGATCGGAGTGGAGAGCTTCCATCTGCCTTGCACGGATTGCTCGTATGTCTTGCCGGCCGAGCCTGCGCTGGCCGCGATAGCCGTTACTTTAAACCAAGGGTGTCCGTCCAGCAGTTGGATGAACCGCTGTCCCACCATTCCCGTTCCTCCAACGATGCCGACCTTCAGTGCTTGCGTCATTCGTCAATCTCCTCTCGGGTTTGTTGTGCCGGATAAAGCATTCCTACTACTGATATTACATGCCGGCAAGCGGCTTTTGAAACAACAAAAAAATCCCACCCCCAAGACTGGCTACAGTCTTAGGGACGAGATTGGATTCCCGTGGTACCACCCCAGATTCGCGGAGATGTCGCCATGTCCGCCTCTTCGAGTACGGCCTGAACGGATCAGGATGATACTCTAGCTCTGTAACAGGAGCTCCTGGCGCGCCACCCCCGTATCCGAAGACCGGTTCCGGCACGCTGCTCAGAGTCTTTTTTCGATAAGGGATTCTCTGCTCCTTCACAGCAACCGGAGCTCTCTGGGAAAGAATCCATTTATCTACTCTTCTCTTCATCGCATTTAGTTTGAATTATTCTAACAGATAACCAGGCGGCTGGTAAATACGTTTCTCGAAAAAAATGCGCGCCCGCCCGATCAATTATATCGATGGAACGGACCGTTCCCCGCTCGATCGAATCGGTACCAACAATGTCTAAAGATATAAATTATTGTCGAATAATAGGCTTTTTGTGCTAGAATGGGCTTGTAATCCAATTTGCCTAGGAAGGTCGTGCAGCCAGTGTCCGTAGAATCGTTGAAAGTGCAGATTATTAAGAAAGCTTGGGAAGATCCGGAATTCAAGAAGCTGCTGTTGGCCGATCCTAAGAGCGCATTGAAGAAGGAATTCGGCATTGACCTGCCGGCGGACGTCGACCTGAAAGTCGTCGAAGAAACGACGGAGACCTACTACCTGGTGCTTCCTCCCGAGCCGACCGCAGAGAACAATCTGAAGTATGTTTGGAGCTAGTCGGCTTTAACGAGAGGGAACCGAATGAACGCTTCGGTTCCTTTTCCTTTAACGCTGCGGAATTCTAACGTACCCTTCATGACCTCGATGATCCGGAAAGTGACCATGAGGCCCAGTCCGGTGCCCTTTGATTTGGTAGAGTAGTACGGTTCTCCCAATCGAACGATTTGCTCCTCGTCCATCCCTTCCCCGTTATCCGAGATGCGGATCAGGACCTTCTCGTTCTCGACCGCAGCTTCAACCTCGATGATTCCGTCCTCGTTAAGCGCCTCTATGCTGTTTTTCAATAGATTCATGAAGGCCTGCTTGAACTTGGATGGATTGCCCAGGATCAGGAGGTTCTCGGGAACCTTCATTCGGAAGACGGCCCCGTTAATGGCGGCAAGAGGGCTCATGATCGTCTCCACGATGGTGAGCTCCTCATGAATGTTCAATTCGGCAATCGTATCGAGCTCCGGCTTGGCGAAGGTCAGGAAGTCCGAGATGATGAGGGAAGCCCGGTCTAATTCGTTGATCGCCATCGAGAAGTGATCCCTGTTCTTCTGGTCGGAGGTGCTGGATATCAGCTGAAGGAAGCCTCGCGTTACCTGCAACGGGTTGCGAACCTCATGGGCGACCGACGCGGCAAGCTCGCTGACGAATTTCAGTTTCTCCGTGCGCTGCAATTGGTGGTTATGGAGCTCCAGTTCCCTGGAATAAGCAATTAGTTTATGGTGTCCCGAGGATATTTTTCTGGCCAGCACGATCACCAAGGCAAGGATCAGAAGAACGATCCCGAACTTCCAACGGTAGAAGACGGGGACGGTCTCGCTCGTATAGATCATCATTAAATCCATGATTCCGGCGACCGCCAGAGACAGCAAGCCCAAGGAAACGATGAGACTATCCCTATTGCCGCGGAAAGAGTGCGCGATCGATTGGCTAACGACCAGAACCAGGTGGATCAGAATCATGGGCGCGAGCAGCCAGAAGGTAAAGAGCTTGTAGTAGAAAAAGAAAGAATCGCCCATCCATTCGTTCAGAATCAAGATGACAAAGCAGAAAGCCGAATAGCCAGCGAACCATTTGCCGAATTTAAGGTAGAACGGCTTGATTTCGTCGAAGACGGAAGCAACATAGAAATGAAGGGCCGGGAAAAACACCAGCATGGAGGAATCGAACAGAAACAACAGAAGGCTGCCGAAATCCTTGAAGATGACAAAGGTTAACGTAGAGTATGTAAGGATCAAGACGCTCGAAGTCAACGCGATCAGACTGAGGGTTATCCAGGCTCTTCGTTGCTGGGCGTCCAGATACCCGGAGATCAGAAGCATAAGCAGAGCAAGGAAAGCAATGGCGGCGCCGAGCAGGATGCTCGGAAGTTCTCCGCGGGTAAAGGACTCGGATAACTGGTTGAACTCCCCAATCTGAGCGGCTCGAACCGGCCCGGCCCGATCCAATGATTCGATTCGGATATAGAGGTCCTCGGGCTGGGAGCTTTTCTCCAGTGCAAAAAGCAGTACATTCCGGTCGAAAGAGAAGTCTCGTTCGGAATGGTAAATTAAGCGGCTGTTTTCATAAACGGACAGATCAAGCCCGTATATTTGCTTAATAAGAAGCCCGGGAACGGACCAATCCGAGGTAGGGGGGATAGTCAGATGTACCCAGGCGCCGCGGCTCCCTTCCGGAATCGCGATCAAGGGATCCTTCGCGTTAGAGGCGTGCCACGGTTCGGTAAGCGAGGGGGATTGCTCAATGGGAGCGTCTTCGCCGATCCACTGGATCTCCCAGCCTGAGATCGTGGACGCTTGGGATTCCGCTGCTTCAGCCGATTTGGCATGCCCGATTCCCGGAAGCGCAGCAAGGAAGGATACTAGGACGAGCACAAGAAGAGCGGCCGCCTTTAAGCGGATTGCGTTCATACCTACACCTCATGAAACGAACTTGTATTTGAGTTACAACTTCGACAATTTTCGTCATAATCCTTCACGATTGCTAGTTTTGATGAAAATTTTTCCTGTCCATTGGGGGCGGAGGGGATAGGTTAACAGACATAGACCGTCAACCAGATGATTGACGGTCTCGATATAAGCGCAAGCGGGGGAATATAGCGGATGACCGGCTGGAGGTTCAGGGTCGAGCGCCCGGTCGAGGGGCTAACGGAACTGACAGCCCTTATTTTGCCGAAAATCGGCCTCCTGGGAATCCAACGGAACCAGAGGCTCTTATTTAACGAGAAACGGCCTTTTCGGCCATATATCCCCGGCTAAGCGTCTCGTATTTCCGTTAAATTTTGAAATCCGGCTTTAGAAGCCGAATAAGGGCTCTCACTTCCGTTACAGTTAAATACTCCTTCGGCCCCCCCTTAATCTTGGTAGACGGGACAGCCCTCGCGCTAGTCTTAAAGCTTATAATACAAATTCGTGGCATGAAGCTCGCCGTCCGCGGAGCGGGCATACTGCGGGATGCTTCCCGCCAGCACGAACCCGAGCGAGGCATAGAGCAGGTTGGACGGATCGCCGTCTCTCGTATCCAGAACGAGCGTCGTGATGCCGGATTGCTTTGCGCTCTTCTCCGCTTCCTGCATCAATGCCCGGCCGATTCCTCTCCGGCGATAATCGGGGTGAGCCATGAGCTTGGCGATCTCCGCCCGGTGTCGCCCGTTCGCCTTGCCGCACAGTTGAAGTTGAACCGTCCCGACGATTCGGTTATCGATGACCGCGATAAATAGCCGCACGTTCGGATCGGGCACGCCCGCCCAATACGCTTCGGCATCCTCCCGGCTCAGCGGCGGAAGAAACCCGATGGACGCTCCGTCCTCGACGACGGCGATCAACAGCTCGGAGAGCTCCGCGACATATTCCTCTACAGAAGTGACTTCCCTGATCCCGAGTTCATTCATTTTCGCAATCCCTGCCTTTATTCGGATGATCTTCAAACAACCGTATAGCTCGATCATAAAGGCGGAAGTATAATTTGTATAACGAATCTTATTTATTGGATTAATTCGAAATACGAATGATTGGGGGGGGCGGCGAATGGATTTATCTCACTTGGAAGCCTTCCTGGCGGTATGCCATACCCTTAACTTCACGAAAGCGGCCGAGCATCTGCATATCTCCCAGTCCGCCGTTACGGCGAGAATCAAGGCGCTGGAGGCCGAGATCGGCAGAACGCTGTTCGATCGCGACAACCGGAACGTCTCCCTGACTCAAGCGGGAAGCGCCTTTGTGCCTTACGCGGAGAGGATGCTGCGCTTGTTCGAGGAGAGCAAGACGACGCTGTCCGAGCAATATGAAGATTATCTGATCATGAGCGGACCGGGTGCCGTCTGGCATTACCGCTATCTGGAGCGCCTTCTTTCTTTTCGCCGGGAGCATCCGAAGACCGCGATCAAATTCCTGAGCGATATCGACCCGGGTTATATGATCCACGATCTCTTGCTGGACGGAACCGTTCATGTGGCGATTCGGTACGATCCTCCCGATCATCCGAAGGTGTCGCGGCAGCTGCTGTACGAGGACGAGATCCTTCTGGTGTCGGCAGAGGAGAAGGGGGCGGCGGGGAAGGCGGACTTCTATTCTCCCGACTACTGCCATATCGAGTGGGGAGCTTCGTTTCCGCAGTGGTTCGCGGGCATTGTCGGTTCCGGCTACATTCCTTCGCTTGCCCTGGACCATTCGACGATCCTGCTGACGCTGCTGCTGCAAGGGTCCGTATTCGGATTCCTGCCTCGCTCCATTGCTCAGCCTTACTTGGACGATCGGCGGCTGTTCCGGCTGCCTCTGGAGGAGCCGCCTCCTCCCGTTAAGGCATACGCAAGCTACCTGACGGAGAAGAGAGACCATGCAAGCGTTCGGCTTGGACTCCGACTGCTGGGAATCGGCTCGGCAGAATAAGCGGTTCCATCTCCTTGTCTGTCCGTATCCGGCTTGTCTTCGACAGCATATCTTGTGGATAGGACGTTATTTACTCGACGAGGGGAGGAGGATCCGTTCATGATGCTGACGCATTGGATGGAAGTGGCCTTGTGGATCGTGCTGGGAGCGATGGCCGTTGACTTTCTGGTCGATATGTTCCTGGTGCTGAAGGGGGGCAAGCTGACGAACGAACCGGTGCTGGGCTATTTGAAAGACATCGTTTATGGCGTGCTGCCGCTGCTCGTGCTGGCGGGGATATCGTCTATGGACGAGACGGGCTGGATCGTGAAGGTCGGCTATTACCTGGGGGCACTGGCCGTTGTCATCAAGTACCTGAAGGACATCCGCGCGAAGCTGTAAATAAGGATTGGGAGACCGAACGAAGCCCCCGGCGCCGGATGCCGGGGGCTTCGCTGTTCCAATGATCCATCACGGCCGAAAGGGTTGCAAATTCGATGTTACCCGAAATGAAAACCTGCATTCAAGGGACTCAGGCAATTGTCTTCCGCTACCCGCATATGCTAGAATGGCAAAAGAAAGACCGAGTGCTGGTAACACTCGGCCCGCGTACAATCGGCTTGGATGGGATGTCCCTTCAAGCGATAGGGAACGAAGAACCCACCTTTGGCTGGAATCCTTGGGGTGGGTTTTTTACTTTCGCTTATAGTTGTTAGCGATGTAAGTTAAAAGAGCAATAACAAAGGATGCGAAACTGATCATGATGAGGATTGCGTCTTTTAGATCCATGGCATCACCTCCTTTCGAAGGGACACCATGCCCACCCAAGGCATTCAATTGTACAAAATAATCATAACGTTAACGCTTCCAACGTTCAATCGTTCGAAATAACCACTCTTCTCCGCAACATCTTCCGACAGATTACGCCAATGAGCCGATCCCGTTGACGAATAAACCAGGCCCGCCCGCAAGCCGGAAGGCATCTAGATGATATAACTGCGATAAAGGCAGGCTGCAGATCGGTGCACGGATTGCAGGACGGCCTCTTCGAATTACCGTTACCCTAAGGGTAGAGGAGGTCGAATAATGGATTCGCTGAAGCATATGAACGGCGCGCTGAGGTACATCGAAGAGAACCTGGCTGGCGAGATCGATTATGAAGAGGTTGCAAGGCGGGCGCTTTGTTCCGAATACCACTTCAAGAGGATGTTCTCGTTCCTGGCCGGGATTCCATTGTCGGAATACGTGCGCCGCCGAAGGCTGACTCTCGCGGCGCTCGAGCTTCAGGGAAGCAGCCTTAAAGTGATCGACGTGGCGCTGAAGTACGGGTACGAGTCGCCTGACTCGTTCGCGAGGGCGTTCCAGCTGCTGCACGGCATGACGCCGACCGAAGCCCGCGGCAGCGGCCGTTCGCTGAAGGCCTATCCGCCCATGACCTTCCAACTATCGATACGGGGAGGAAGCGAAATGAACTATCGCGTGGTGAACAAGGGAGCCTTCAGGATCGTCGGCATCGGGAGGAGAGTACCGATCGTCTTCGAGGGGGTCAATCCGGAGATAGCCGCCTTGTGGGCGAGCCTGGACATGGACACGATCAGACTGCTCAAGGAGCTGTCGAACACGGAGCCGAGCGGGATCGTCAGCGCGTCCGTGAACTTCGACGAGGGCCGCATGGAGGAGCGGGGAGAGCTGGACCATTATATCGGAGCAGCGACGACCGAAGAGTGCCCTCCTCACTTGAAGCAATTGGAGGTTGCCCCATCCGCATGGGCCGTGTTCGAAGCAGTCGGGCCTTTTCCAAGCACGTTGCAGAATGTATGGGGACGCATCTACTCCGAGTGGTTCCCGACCTCCGGATATGAGCTGGCGCCGGGGCCGGAGATTCTCTGGAACGAATCGAGGGATACGTCTTCGCCAACGTACCGAAGCGAGATCTGGATACCGGTCGTGCGCAAGCTCTCCGAAGTGAAATAAGGCAGGATAACGGTTTGCTCAACTAGGCAGAGTGCTTGGGGCGACCTTATGGCTGATCCGCGGCCATACTCTCTACCCCCTTCTTCACTCCCCACAGCAGCCTCCGCAAGAAGATACCTGACAAGCCAATTCCCCCAACCATCCATCCCGCAGCCAGAAAAGTATTCGGAGCCCCCAGCCATCCGATTAGAACGCCTCCCGTTAAGGGAGCGACGATGAAGACGACGCTGTTCAAGGAGTCGAAGATGCCGCTGACCCGGCCGATCGATTCCGGCGGCGTCTCCTTCTGCAGAATGTAGGTCATGCCCGTGGAGGTGAAGCCGGTTCCGACCCCGCCGACGAAGCAGGCGAGAAGAAGGAGCCCGATTGGGCTGTCCGGCCGTTGCAGGCCGGCGGCGGCGAACATCAGGCCGATCAGCGCCAAGCCTCCGCCGAGCAGCCAGCCATAGGCGCGAAGCTCGCGGTAGCGGTGCAGCCAGGCGACGCCCGCGAGGCCGCCGGCGCCGATCGCGGTGACGAGCCAGCCGATGAGCTCCGGCCGGTCGGGGGCGATCTCTCGCAGCAGGACGGCGATCTGGGCATCGATGAGCTGGATCCCGAACAGGCCGACCAGGCAGAAGCCGACGCTCGCGAGCAGCAGCCGGCTGCGCAGGAGCATCCGCCAGCCTTCCTTCCAGACGTCGCCGAAGCGGGAAGGGGCTGTCATCTCGGTCGGCTGCGCATCGATGGAACCAACGGACCTGTCCGAGATTCCGTGCTTGGGGGGAATCCAAACGAGCAGAAGCGCGGATAGAATATAGCAAACGGCATTGATCGCCATGCAGCCGGAGGGAGAGAACGCGGCGGCGATGGACGCGCCGAGCAGCGGACCCAGGATCTTGGACAGCTGGAATACGGAGCCGTTCAGCGAGACCGCTTGAAGCAGCTGATCGGGACCGACGACGTTCCGGGTCATCGCCTGCTGGGCGGGATAATGGAACGTGCGGATGGAGGAACGCAGCGTAAGCAGTCCGAGCAGCGTCCACTCGTTAGGCGCGAAGATAAGGAGCGCGGTGAGGAAGGCGCGGATCAGGTCGGCGGCGATCATCAGGTTCCGCTTGTTCCAGCGGTCCGCCAGAATGCCGGCCGCTTGCCCGAATAGGATGCCGGGCACGGCGAAGGTGAGCGGAACGAGCGCGATCGTCATCGCGTCGGCCTTCCAAGCGAAGCCCAGCAGAATCGTGACGGCCATGAAGTCCAGGTAGTCGCCGAAGGCGGATAGGCCGTAGGCCACGAACATCTTGGCGAAGGAGCGATTGCGCTTTAACATGAGAAAACCCCCTGAATCGAGTCTTTGCAGACAGCGTAACAGGGGATTGTCAGAGAATGATCAGAGATGGCGGTCCAGCCACCGCTCGGCGGCCTTCCGCAGCTTCTCGAACCCGTATTGCTCCGCCAACTGGTGCCACAGCCGCTCATATTGGGCTTGATAACTCTCGTCGCAGGCTTTTTTCTCCAGATAATGCAGAATGGCATTCACGTTGGCGATCAGGTGAGGAACAAAATAGGTGTGCTTTAACGTCTCGATGCCCTCGTCCAAGGTTCGTCTGGCGGCGGGAATCTCCCCTTGGTCATAGAGGAGGATGGCCTTCGCGACCAGGAACGCCCCGCGCTCGCGCTGGATCGGGTGACGCTCCAGCAGCTCCTCGCACTCCTTCAGCTTGGCCTCCGCTTTGTCGCGGCTGCCCTCAAGCAAGAACGATTGCATCTCCCTCAGCAGGTAGATGGCCATGAAGCTGGGCGATTGAAGCGCCGCCATCTCCGGACGATTCGCTTCGATCTCCTCGCGGGCACGCTCCCGCATGCCCGATTCCTGATAGAGCGCGATAAGGGCCAGCCGAAGATCGTATAACCAATGAGCCGGCATCGATTGTTCCTTGCTTCGGGCGACCAGCTTCTCGAAATAAGGCACGGAGTTGCTTGGACTGGATTGAACCGTCGCGTGAATGAAAGCGGCATAGGCCGTTTTCTCCCAATCTTCCATCAGAGAAGTCTCGAGCAGCCACCCGAAGTCCCCGCGAACAAAATGAACATAGACGTCGTAATACGAATCGCCTGGCAATCCGAGGGTTTCCTTATTCGCCGTCAGCAGCTGGAGCGCGGCCCCCATTCCCATGCCGTGATACTTGGAGAGCATCCGGCTTACGTCCTCCGCGAATGCCTCGTCGCCAAGCAGGGGGCTTGCCGTCCGTGCCCGGTCCTGTCTCTTCAGCCTATAACCTTGCCCGCGGACGGTCTCGATGGTCAGCAGATGGGACCACCTTGCGATTCTCTTGCGGATGCGATAGATATGGTCGTCCACGGTCCGGTCGGTCGGCGCCTCCAAAGGCCAGACGGCGTCCAGCAGCTGTTCCCGCGTGAAGGAACGCCCCTCATTCTCATATAAGTAACGCAGCAGAGCGAATTCCTTCGGAAGCAGCGCAATGCTCTCACTCGCATAGGCGACCTGGTAGGTATCCGAATCAAAAGCGATCATGGCGAGCCTCCCGCCGTTCAAGTCCGATTAATCTTCTATTTAGAGATGATGGCACGGACGGGAAGGGAAAGCAAGCGCGTTGAGCTTCGAGTTTTTTTCCAATTGAATTAGAGCCTGCTGGCAACTAAACTGAGGAAAATGCACGCATTATCCGTCGGCAGGAGAGAACCCGTCCTATGATTCCCGTTAAACGTCTGCAATCCAATCTGCTGCTGCTCCTTGCGGCTTGCATCTGGGGCTTCGCCTTCGTCGCTCAGCGAGAGGGCATGTCTCACATGGGGCCGTTCACGTTCAATGCTATCCGGTTCATGCTCGGCGCGGCGTCGCTCCTTCCGCTTATCTACTTTTTGAATAAGAAGAAGACAGGCAAGGCTTCGCGATCGGAGGGAAAAGCGGAGCTGCGCAGAGGAACGTTAGGAGGAGTCTTGGCGGGGCTGATTCTATTCACCGGCTCTTCCCTTCAGCAGATCGGGCTCGTGTACACGACCGCCGGCAAGGCGGCCTTCGTAACGGGGCTCTACATCGTCATCGTGCCGTTCCTCGGCCTGTTCCTGAAGCAGCGTCTGGCTCTCAACAGCGTGCTCGGGGCGATCGTGGCGGTCGTGGGCCTCTACCTGCTCTGCGTGACGAACGATCTGTCGCTGAATCGCGGCGATCTGTACGCGCTTGCCGGCGCCTTCTTCTGGTCCTTGCACATCCTGCTGATCGACAAGCTGTCCCAGACCGCGGACGGGCTCAAGCTGTCGCTGTTCCAGACGGTCGTCTGCGCCGTCCTTAGCTGGATCGCGGCTCTTGCGACCGAGACGATCACCCTGGACGGCGTCTCGAACGTGTGGATCCCCCTCCTCTACGGCGGGGTTTGTTCGGTGGGGATCGCTTATACGCTGCAGATCATCGGACAGCGAGACGCCCATCCGACGCAGGCGGCCATCATTCTGAGCACGGAGTCGGTGTTCGCGGCGCTCGGAGGCTTCTTGATCCTGGACGAGCAGCTCGGCGTGCGGGGGGTGCTGGGCTGCGTCTTCATGCTGGCGGGGATGCTCCTTCCCCAGCTTCCTTCGATTCGTGGATTGCGGCAAAGGCGCTATAATTGAACAAGACCCGCGGGCGCTCCGATAGGAGGCTGCGGGTCTTCTTATTATGATCGCCTCAAACGAATAGACAAGGGATACCGGACCAAGGTTCATTTCAGTGGAGATAATATTGAACATTATTCCACGAGAAGCCAAATCTGCCGGGCAATCAGCACCGCGCTGACCGAGAGGAAGAGCAGCCGAACATAGCGGACGCCGCTCTTGATCGCGACGCGAGACCCGACCAAGGAGCCGGCCACCATGGCTGCGCCCATGACAAGGCCGATGCCGAAGGCGACTTGTCCGAGCAGGAGGAACACGGCGAGGCTCGCGAGGTTGCTGGTGAAGTTCAGCAGCTTCGCGTTGCCGGCCGCCTGCACGAAGTCGAGGCCCATCAGCAAGAAGGCGAAGATAAGGAACGAGCCGGTTCCCGGCCCGAAGAAGCCGTCGTAGCCGCCGAGCAGGAGAGCGGCCGCAGCTAGACCCAGACGGCCTGCGCGAGACGGCGCAAGCTCCGCCGATCCGGCGCGCATCGCGCCCCAGTCGCGCTTCAGCAGCGTATAAAGAGTGACGGCGGTCAGCATGACGACGATGATCGGCCGCATCCAGTCGGACGATACTTCCTGCATAAGCAAGGCACCTCCGACCGCCCCGATGGCCGTCAGCGGCACGAGCTTGCCCGTGCTCCTCCAGTCCAAGTGCCCGGACCGGAGGAAGGTCAGAGTGCTGGTCAGAGAGGATAACGTTCCGGCCAGCTTGTTGGTGCCGAGCGCCAGGTGGGGAGGAAGCCCCGCCGTCAGCAGGATGGGGACGGCGATCAAGCCGCCGCCTCCCGCGACGGAATCGATAAACGCGGCGAGGAAGCCTCCCGCCGCGACCAGAAGCACAATCTCCCAAGTGAGTTCCATAGATGAGGTAGACGCCCTTTCCGCTTAAGTGCATCTATTGTCGCAGAAATAGAGTAAAATGAGAATCGGGAGCTGCGCTCCTTCATAGTTTATCGGTAAGGACAATACCACTTTTTCCTAATAAGGAGCGATCTCATGGAATGGTACCTGAAGGTCCTGAAGAACTATGCCGTCTTTAGCGGGAGGGCGCGGCGCAAGGAATTCTGGATGTTCTTGCTGATCAACTTCATCATCGGGCTTGCCCTTGCGATTATCGGGAGCATTACGGGAACGGGGAGGGCGCTGCAGGATCTGTACAGCCTGGCGATCCTGATCCCCAACCTGGCGGTCTCCGTGCGAAGGCTGCATGACATCGGGAGAAGCGGCTGGTGGCTGCTCATCGGCCTGATTCCTCTCATCGGCGCGATCGTGCTGCTGGTCTTCTGGTGCACCGACAGCGACGCGGACAATGACCATGGGCCGAATCCGAAATTCGTCGGATAAGAAGCGATAACGCTGCGATACCGGAAGCCGTTCCTCCAAGGGACGGCTTCTTTTAGTTCTCGGCTTCAACCCCCTCCTTTTGGACTATTTTTCCACAATATACTACTCAAGTCCCCATAAATCGCTATAATAAAAGTAAATTTGTCCCAGATAGAAACGAAGACTCAACGAAGTTTAACCGAAAAAGGCAAACCCATCGCAAGGTGGGGACGCAAAGTCATGGGTCCCACGTCGGATCGCCAGACCGCCGAAGCGCTTGTTTGAGCTGCCTTGAATAGGAAGCCGCACGCTTATTGGCGTTGCGGTTTTTTTTGTTGTCTCGTGCGGGAGCAGAATGGGGAAAAGAAGATTCAATAAGGGAGTAGCCTCGGCGGTAATCGCGAGCTTGCTCCTGGGTTTAGCGCCGGGGGCCGTATGGGCGGAGGCGGCGAATGAAGCCGGCTCGGCTCTGGCCAAAGGCTGGGATGCGATAGCCGCAAGCCTGAAGCAGGAGCAGCAGCAGGAGCAATGGAAGGACGGGGAGGATCTTACCGAGACTCCGCAGTACTATCAATTCACCGGCGACCAGGTGCTGGAGGAGCACCCGGAGAAGCCGGATGATCGGATGGGCGGAGGCGGGGCTTACCTGAAGATGGGCGATACGGCCGCGTACTTCCCATCCTCCGCGGGATCGATGACGCTGAGCTGAAGGATGCTCAGACCAGCGAGATTTACACCTTGCTCAGCGACCATAAGGACAGCAGCGGCCTGAACTCGTTCAAGTGGAACGGCAAGGATGCGGAGGGCAACCTCATTCCGGACGGCAACTATTATTGGAAAATCAAAGCGACAGCGCCGCAGGTTACCTTTGAGCTGCCGCCTGAAGCAGAAGGCGGTGCGCCAACGAAGAAGGCGCTCACGGCACCCGCCTACGACCAGGAATATCAGCTGGTCGCGCTGGATCGCACGGCTCCCGAACTGGTCGGCATTGTCCCGATGGGCGATCGAGTCGCCGTCGAGGCCAAGGATTACGTATCGGGCTTGAAGTCGGTATCGGTAACGGGAGTCGGACAAGCCTCCAAGAGCTGGACGGACGGACCGATGCTCGCCGCTTTGTCCGTCAAGCCGAATGGCTCGGGAGATCTGGTCGTCACGTTGACGGATGCCGCGGGCAATAAGCGCGAGGAGAAGCTGCCGGCCGATCCACTGATGCCGGGGACCGGTACGGAGGCCTCCATTCCGAACGCGGAAGCAACCGTGGCGGACCGGAACGTCCGCATCAATCTGGCGACGGGCAATGGGACGCAGACGTTCGAAGGCTTCACGCAGCAGGGGCCGGGCGTCGATCTGGACATTTATTTTACCTACAACCACCAGAACCGGATGAAGAGCTCGTTAGGCTACGGCTGGAGCTTCAATCTGGACTCCAGGCTGACCAAGTGGGCGACGGGGGACATCACCTGGCAGGGCTTCGATGGGACGCTTTATTGGTTCAAGCCCAGCGGGAACGAGTATGTGACTTATGCGAACGGCCAGCAGCAATATTATCCGCATCTGACGATGGACCCGAATGAGAGCAATCCGCTCGATCTCAACGCGTTCGTGATGGAGTGGCCGGATCAGCTCCGCTACCGCTTCAAGAACGACGGCCGGTTCTGGATGATCCAGGACCGATATTATAACGAGATCTACTTCGAGTGGACGGGCATTCAAACCTCTTACGGCCGGGATCTTCGGATCGAGTCGGTTCACGATACGAACAATCATGAGGTGCTGTTCAACTACGAGAGCGGAACCGGCGAGCTGAAGTCGACCGTCATGTCCGACTTGGACGGGATCGGCAATACGGCCAGCAGCCCGAAGAAGAAATTCTTCTTCATGTACAACGAGGACGGCGAATTCGTCGGCTACCGGGAGCCGTCCCAGAAGATCACCCGCTTTACCTACGACGATGCGCATCGGGTGACCTCCGTCGTCGAGAACGGGGACAACAACCGCAGCGGAACCGGGATCACGAAGGACTCCGTCGTCACGGGCTGGACGTACGATGACCGGAACCGCGTAACCCGTTTGAGCATGAAGCGCAAGCAGGATCAGAAGGAAGAGTTCTTGGGCGTGCAGTACGGGAACGGCTCGGCGACGGTCGCCCAGCCCCTCGGCGAATATACGCTTCGCTGGAATAGCGCTAATCGTCTCACCGAGCATGAAGAGAAGGTTCTTACTCCGGAGGGCGAGAAGCCGGCGATCACGAAGTATGCCTACAGCGCGAACAATCTCGTCTCCGTAACCGATCCTCTGGGCCGCGAGCAGCGCTATCGGTACAATGATCACGATCTGGTCGAGGCCGAGCGGAGTTCGTCCGGCCGAATCCTTCATTACGAGTACGACGATCAGATGGACCTGCTCCGCGAGAAGGGACCCGGCGGCTACGAAGTCGCCTACGATTACGTCAAGGATGGACGCAAGCTCCTCTCCAAGACCACGACGACGTCGGCGATCGATCCGGCCGGCATCAATCCGTTCCAGAAGATCGTTACGAAGGAGCAGTATAACGACAAAGGGCTGTTGACTCGTCGCACGGACGGCGAGAACAATGTTTTCGCTTATACGTATGACGCGAACGGCTTCCTAACGTCTGATGGCACGAGGACTTCCTATACGAACGACCAACTTGGGAATGCAACCGAAGCGATCGTCGATGCGGGAACTTCTGACGAGGCGAAGACCGTATCCGCGTTTAATGACGTCGGTTGGGTGACGCACCGGGAAGGCCCGACGGGCCTTGTCGAGGACTTCAAGTATGACGCTTGGGGCCGCGTGATCGAGCATGTTCAGACGGATAAGAACGATGCCGAGAAGGCGATTCGAAGCGCGTATCGTTATGACGACGGCGGCCATCTGGTCGAGCAATCGGACGACCTTACGAAGACGACTTATACCCTGGACGGAGCGGGGAACGTTCTGACTCAGGAGACGGTTCCGCTGGAAGCAGGCGCGACGGGGAAAATCTCGGAGTCCTACGTCTACGATAACCGAGGGCTGGTGGTGAAGCACACGGATTCGCGCGGGGAGACGACCGCGACGGCGTACAACCTGGCCGGCCAAGTCGTTGCTTCTACCGTGACGCCGGACAATCGCATCACCTCGTACGAATACGACGAGGCGGGCCGCCAATCGGCGGTCGCGGCGGCTGACGGAGGCCGTACCGAGTACGTTTATGATCTATGGGACCGGGTCATTCAGCAGAAAACGACGATCAAGCCTGTTTTCCCAGACGGGATGACCGTAAGCCCCGGTTCGGCTGCCGAACAGACGGCCATTGCCTCTTACCGTTACGATAGCGCGGGAAGGGTTGTCGAACAGAAGGATCCCGAAGGCGCCTGGGTTCGCTATGTCTACGACGGCAACGGCAACGTCGAGGAGACGTCGGCCGGAGGGCCGGTTCCGGCCTGGAACGGTGTCGCCCTCGGGACGGGAACGCCTGATAAGCTCTACGATGGGCAAGAGATTCTATCCAGCACGAAGAGCGAGTACGACAAGCTGGGCCGGCTGATTCGCTCGACGGATGGCAACGGCCAGGTCACGGAATACGGTTATTCGGGCCGCACGGTGACGATAAAGATTCCGGCGACGGACGAGAACGGTCAAGCCGTCGTTTATACGCGCCAGGCTTCTTACGATGCGAACGGAGCGGTTATCAAGACGGTAACGGAAGCCGGAGAGACTGCCTCTTCCGCGTATGACGCTTTCGGCAATGCGACCGAGAGCGTAAACGAGGAAGGCCAGAAGATTGTTTATCATACGGACGCTTACGGCCGCCTGTCCGAGCGGATCGAGGAGGTCGACCGTTCGGGAGCGACGCAGACGATCCAGTATAAGACGGATGCGTGGGGGAACACGCTTGAGGAACGCCGGCAATTAAACGGAAGCGAATGGGCGACTACGACCAACGTTTATACGCCGGAAGGCGATCTTAAGCAGTCGACTTCCCCGTCGGGACTGGTCTCGCTGTATTCCTATGATGCTCACGGACAGCTGAAGCAGCTTACCGAACGCAACAAAGCCGGAGAACAAGTGACCGAACGCAGCACGTACTACGGCTATGACGCTATGGGCCGTACGGTGAAGACGATTCAACCCGACGGCAGCGAGGAAGTCAGCGTCTATGATACGGCCGGCAATGTCCGCATCTCGCTGGATGGGCTCGGCAATATCATGGAATATCGGTATGACTTGAACGGCCGGGAGACCGAAATCATCAGCTACCGGGAAGGAACGACGAGCCTGAACGAAGCGAACGTCTCGTCGCTCACCCGTTATGTGTACGACGGAGCCGGCAATGTCGCGCTGGAGAAGGATCCGAACGGCAATGTGATTCGCTATGTCTACGATGCGAACGGAAGCCAGACGCAAGAGATCCACTATGCGAATCCGTCCATGCTGGGCGACCAGATCGCGATGTCGTACCAATACGACCCGCGGGGGCTGATCGTTGCCCTGACCGACGGCAACGGCCATACTTCGACCTATGGCTATGACTCGGAAGGCCAATTGACGCAGGAGACGGACGCCGTAGGCCATTGGGTGCGCAGCGAATACAGCCCTGCCGGCTTCCGGACCGCGGAGCGTCGTCCGCTTGGACGAGATACCGAGTGGGCATACGACTATCGCGGGAATGTGCTTCAGGAGAAGGACGCCAACGGCGAGGTCCTCCGGTTCGACCTGGATCTGGACGGCCGTACGAAGACGGAATTCAACCGCTTGAAGGAAGCGACGCAGTACGAGTACGACCAAGCGGGCCGGATGATCTCGAGGACGACGGCCAACAAGGGCAGCTATTCGTACGCATACGACTCGGTCGGCAATCAGTTGGCGGAGACCAAGCCGGTTTACGGCACGACCTCCTATGCCTATGATAATCGGGACAGCCTGACTGCCGTAACCGAGCCGCAGGCGAAGACAGCGTATACCTACGATGCGGAGCTGAACCGCACGAGCCAACAGGACGGCAACACTCAGTTGACCTCCTACGACTATGACGAGCTTGGACGCCGCGTGCAGAAGGTCGTCGTTCGTCCGGAATCCGGACAGGATACGTTCGAGTACGAGTACGACGCGAACGGCAATCTGCTGTACGAAGCCAAGCCGGGCGGCACGTCCATCCGTTATCAGTACGACTTCATGAACCGCAAGACGCGGGAGGAATACAGCGACGGCACTTGGACCTCTTATACCTACGATAATGCCGGCAACGTGCTGACTCGCTCCAGCGAGGAAGGCACGATTGCGTACGAGTATTACGACAACAACCAATTGAAGATGGCGACGTATCCGAACGGGGATACCATCGTATACGAATACAACGAGAACGGCGAGAAGTCCGCCGAGATCGTCAACGGCAAGAGAGTCGAGATCGTCGGCGACCCGACCGGCCGCCCTTTGACATACGTCGACGAGAACAACAACAAGTACACGTACGAATACGATGCGGACGGCTACGTCACGGGCATTCTCTACCCGAACGGGACGAGAACGTCCACCGACTACCTGCCGGGGCACCTCATTGAGACGAAGAACACGTATCGCGCGAATGCCGAGCTGCAAGCGAGTGGGTACGGCTACAATGCGCGAGACTTCATCACGGACTCGAAGGAGCAGGGAAAATCCTCTTCTTACGTCTACAACGATAGCGAGCAGCTGGAACGCGTCGTGACGCCGGCAGGCGACGTTATGCAGTACGAATACGACAAGGCCGGCAACCGTACCGTCCGGAAGACGACCATTCAAGGCGCGGTTGAAGACAAGAACGAAGTCATCACGGCCGACAAGCTGCTCGAGCTCGTTCTCGCTTCTTATGGAATGAAGCCGATGCCGGACAAGGACGAGGAGGAACGCTCCGACGATTCCTCCGGCTCTTCGGAATCCGGTTCCGGCGACGTTAGCTCCTGCAAGGCGAACAATGGGAATGGCAACAACGGCAATAACGGCAATCACGGTAATGGTAATAACGGAAACGGCAATGGCAACAACGGTAACGGAAACAACGGTAACGGGAATGGCAATGGCAAGAAAACATCCTTCGTTGAGGGCAAGATCGCTTCGACGGACATGAACTTCATTGCTGCCAACAACGGCAACGGTAAGGGTAACGGCAATGGAAATGGTAACGGAAACGGAAACGGAAACGGCAATGGTAACGGAAACGGTAACGGAAACGGTAACGGGAATAAAGGCAGCTCCTCCGGAGATTGCAAGTCCCCGGGCTGGCTGAAGGCGCTCGAGAATGGCAACGGCAAGAAGATGGGGCTGTACAAGAAGCTGGACAAGCTGTTCGGAAGCAGCTCCGAGTCCGGCTCATCTACGGGAACTGCCGGGAATTCGGACACGAGCCTCAGCATCGAAACCTTGTTCGAGACGGGCAAGATCGAGCACATCCTGGCCGCTATCGACAATATCGTTAACGGAGAAGTGAACCTGCCGCCGGGCGAACAGACCAAGCTGTTCGAGCGAATCCGCGAAGTCGGCAAGGGTTACACCGTCATCGGCACGAACTATAAGTATAACTCGCGCAATCAGCTTGTCCATCGGGAGAACCTGATCCGCTACGAGGATTACGATTACAAGTACGACGATGCGGGGAACGTGCTCACTGACGGTCGAAGCAAGTACGAATGGAACGCTCGCGGCCAACTGACGAAGATCACCTTCCCGGACGGATTCGGCGAGAAGTATACGTACGACATGCTGGGCCGCCGCGTGACCAAGACGGACTTCAACCATAAAGGCAACTCGCAGCAGACGACAACTTACCACTACAAGGGCGATACGTGGGCGATTACCGAGGAAGTCGTGAACGGGGACGGAGACAGTGAATCGTCCAAGTCCTACACCTATGACGCGAACGACCGCCCGCTGTCCATCACGTTCAAGGGACAAACGTTCTGGTACGTGTACAACGGACACGGGGATGTCGTCGCTCTGACGGACAAGAACGGCAACGTCGCCGCCCGCTACGAATACGATGCCTGGGGCGTCGTCACCCGCATGTACAACCGTTACGGCGAGCGGGTACGCGAAGGCATCGGCTGGATCGGCGACCTCGGCTCCGGCAACGGCAGCCCGGGCTCTCTCCAAGGTCCTGAAGACGAGAACGGCAACACCGTGCCGGACTATGAACCGGGCAACGGCCAGAACAACGATACCGGCAACGGCAATAACAAAGGCAACAACGGCGTCGGCAACGGAGAAGGCGGCGGCAAAGATAACAACAGGGGCAACGGCAACAAGACTTCTGTTCGGATTCAGTCGTTCGAGGGCGCTTCTGCTGAAGAGTCCGCAACTCCTTCCGCCACGGAATCCGATTCGGTCACTGCAGCTACAGAGGAAGACGCTCTACCGGATAGCGAAGCTTCCAGCGACGTTGAAGAAGCCGCCGACTTATCCGGCATCGACACGGCCTCCTTGGATGAGATGGATACGGCAGATGTCGATCCGACTGAAGACATCACGACCGATCTCGTTAAAGAGAATCCGTATCGCTACGCTGGCTACTACTGGGATCGGAAGACGCAGTACTACTACCTGCAGGCTCGTTACTACGATCCTCGCCCGGGGCGGTTTATCTCTGAGGATACTTATGAGGGTGAGATTGAAAAGCCTCAGAGCTTGAATATGTATGTTTATGTAAGTAGTAATCCGATAAAATATGTCGATCCCAATGGACATAAGCCCTGTGAAGGAGATAAAAAATGTGATGCTGACCCGTTGCTAATCTATCAAGCTCCAATAAGTGAGAACCCCGAGGATATGCAATACAACGACAAGTCTAAAGAACAAATAAAGAATATATTAGGTGGTTATTGGAAATATAATGATAAGTTTAAAAATAAAAATAATTTTCTAAATGATGTTAAAAATTTATTCAAAACAACTTCTTATGGGGGAATGCAAGATATCGCATTGGACATGGTGGACCATTTCATGTCTGGAACAGGTACTCCATATATAAACAATACGTTAACAAATAAAGTGCGAAATAAAGGGCCTGTTAAGAAGTATGTTAGCGATATCAAGGAAACGGTCAAGAAATTGTTGAAGAAGTACAATGGTGACACATCCAAATTAAAATATGATGCAGCAAATAGAGAAAATTCTTTAATGGTAGTAGAAATGAGAGATAATTCGATTAATCAACCCTCTTTCAATGGATTCTTAGATAGTAAAGTTAAAGGTTATGGAATAACCATTCATGGATTTGAAGGAAATAATATAAAATTATCATCCGTTAAAAAGAAGGGGTCTTCGTATAGTGGGACATTACATTTTAAGCTTTGGGATAATTTCGGGTTGGATGAAGAGGACGTAACTCAACAAATAGGATGGGCAGGTTTAAGGTCATGGTACATTTTACAACATTACACAAAATTCAAAGGAAAACACAAGCCTTTTCTAACAATTATTGAGTTTGATGAAAAGCTGTAACAGTTTATCAATAAATACCAAGAAAGGATTGATTGAATGAAATTATTAAAAACAATAATAAATAAATCGTTATTTAAATCGTTATTGATTGCAATCATCTCATTTAGTGTGTTGCTTGGATTTAATAATTTTTTACCAGGGACAATCATGTGGTATACCTCAATTTGGGAGTACAAAGTAAAAAACTTTGACACCTATAAAAGCGATTTCCAGACTATAGCGGACTTGGCTTATCGTGAGTTTAGCAAAGGTCAAATGAAGAGCTCTTATATAAATGTTGAAGAGAATCCTGATGGATCAGTAAATCTAAACTATAAAAAGGTCAACAGTGAAGACCTCATTGATGTAACGATGAGCCAAAAGGAGAGAAATTCCTTAGGGGAAATTGTGAAAAATGCTTTTCATCACGGCGATATGGCGTATTTATCTTTAATTAGAGTTAGACAAAATGAGGTAGCTTTTGAAATAGAAAATGGCCACTATTCATTGGTATATACAGTTAATGGTAAAAAACCTAAATTTAAAAATTCTCCACATAATTTTAAGTTAAAGAAGATATCTGCTCACTGGTATCATGCAAGGGTAATAGAAGATTAAAGAGGGGTTTGAACAACGTCGACTTTTGTTAAGTATGCAAGATAAAGTTATAGAGACTTAATTTATCTAATAAACCACATGCGAGTGTGACAACTCCATGTGGTTTTCTTTTTCCTCTTGGTTTGCCGATAAAATGAATACCTAACAATGTATCATTTAAAAACGACCAAACAAGGATTGATTGAATGAAAATAAACACAACAAAATTAATTAAATTGATAATTACATTGTTATTGATAGCCATCATTTCATTTAGCGTGTTAGTTGCAGTTTTTAAATCTTTATTAGGGAATCTTCTGTGGTCGACTTGGGATTACCGAGTAAGGGATTTTGATACCTATAGAAGCGATTTCCAGACTATTGCGGACTTGGCTTATCGTGAGTTTAGCAAAGGTCAAATGAAGGACTCTTATATACTTGTAACTGAGAATTCGGATGGATCCGTTCATTTTAGTTATGAAAATTCCAAGACTGAAACTATGGTGGAAGCAGCGTTGAGCCAAAGAGAGAGAACATCTTTGGAGAATATAATGGCAAATGCTTTTCATCAGGGTGATATGGCATATTTATCCGTAATCAGAGTTAGAAAGGACCAAGTAGAATTTGGAATCGAAAATGGTCTATATTCATTGGTAAACAGAAGAGACGGTCATAAACCTAAATCTGTAAATGCCCTGAATACAAAAAGGCATTATAAGTTAAAGAAGATAACAGATCATTGGTACCATGCATGGGTGGTGGAGTGAAAGGGTGATGAGGTGAATTTGAAGATCACTGGAACTGGGAGCCGCCACACGATGAAGTCATGATTGATGAACCAACTAAAATAAAGATAGTACAGGCGGTAGCTGATAAAACAAAAGACACAGATTATAAGATAGAATTTGAATAAAAGTGTTCGGGGCCACATACGAGCGAAACAGATTGTCCAAAGGGAACAATTGGACAAAATAACGTACATCAGGCACTCGCCATAGGTGCCAATGAACAAGGGAGAGAAGAAGAGATGAACGAGGAACAAGCAAGCCAAGACGCGGCCGCGGGCTGGCGCTTCGATAACAGCTATTCGCGGCTGCCGGACAATTTCTTCGCGCGGGTCGATCCGACGCCGGTACGCTCGCCGAGGTTGATCGTTCTGAACGAGCCGGTGGCGGCCGCGCTCGGATTGGACGCCGAGAGGCTGCGGAGCGCGGAGCAGGTGGCGGCGCTGGCCGGCAACCGGATTCTGGAGGGCTCGAGTCCGCTGGCCCAAGCCTACGGCGGGCACCAATTCGGCCACTTCAATCGGCTGGGGGACGGAAGGGCGAATCTCCTCGGCGAACAGATCACCCCGTCCGGGGAACGAGTGGACATTCAGCTGAAGGGCTCGGGACCGACGCCGTATTCCCGAAGGGGAGACGGCCGCGCGGCGCTCGGTCCGATGCTACGCGAATACATCATCAGCGAAGCGATGCATGCCCTCGGCATTCCGACGACCCGCAGCCTAGCGGTCACGGCGACCGGAGAGAGCATCTATCGCGAGACGGCGCTGCCCGGCGCGATCCTGACCCGCGTGGCGGCCAGCCACCTTCGCGTCGGCACGTTCCAATATATGATGGCCTTCGGAACGACGGAGGACGTCCGCACGCTTGCGGATTATACGATAAGCCGACATTATCCGGAGATCGAGCGGAACGAGAGTCGTTATCTCTCTCTGCTGGAGGAGGTCATCAAGCGCCAGGCCAAGCTGATCGCGAAGTGGCAGCTGGTCGGCTTCATCCATGGCGTCATGAACACCGACAACATGGCGATCAGCGGCGAGACGATCGATTACGGTCCGTGCGCGTTCATGGACGCCTATGATCCGGCGACCGTGTTCAGCTCCATCGATACGCAAGGACGGTATGCTTACGGCAACCAGCCTCCGATCGCGGGCTGGAACCTGGCGAGATTCGCCGAGACCTTGCTGCCGTTGATTCATGAGAATATCGAGCAAGCCGTGGTGATCGCCGAGGAGACGCTCTCGGAGTTCCCGGAGCTCTATCTTCGGAGCTATATGTCCGGAATGAGGGAGAAGCTGGGGCTCTTCGGAGAAGAAGAGCAGGACGAGGCGCTCGTTCGGGAGCTTCTCGGCCTGATGCAGAAGCACGAGGCGGACTACACGAATACGTTCCGTGCGCTGACCTTGGGCGATCAGGCTCGGTCGCCTCTGGCCGGAGTCGCGGAATTCGACGCTTGGCTCGAGCGCTGGGAGGAGAGACGCAAGCGGCAGCCCGAATCGCTCGAAGCGTCTTATGAGCGGATGCGGGGCGCCAATCCGGCGGTCATTCCGCGCAACCATCGCGTGGAGGAAGCCTTGGAGGCCGCCGGGCGCGAAGACTTCAGCGTGATGAACAAGCTGCTTGCTGCTCTGAGCCAGCCTTACGCTTATTCCGCGGAACAGGAAGAATACGCCGCGCTTCCCGAGGAGCCGGAGCTTCCGTATCAGACGTTCTGCGGAACCTGAACGTTCCAGAAGCCATTCTCGCGGCCGGGAGCGGGACAGCCCTTGTCCTTCAGCTTCGCGCGAACCTGCACGATACAGCCGCAATGGGCGCAAGTGGTGCCGTATTGCAGGGAAGGGCACGCCGCGCAGCTGGCGAGCCTCTGCTCGTAGACGTCGTCCGTCACGCAGAGCTCGCTCAGCTTCGCGACCTTCTCCACCATTCGCCGAATATTCTCATCCGATAGATGCACGCTCGCCGTACAGCCCTTGCAAGCTCCGCTCATGGCTTTTGCCCCCTTCGTTCTGTGCCAGTCCCTCTACTCCGACTTGCTTCCCGTGTAAGACAGCTTGAATTGAAGATCCTGGTGATAATTGCCGAAGCCCGTGCCGTAGAGCGTCAGCCCGCCGATATGTTCGGCATCCTCCCGGACGGACAGCTTCAGCTCCCACTGAGGCTTGCGGATCCCGACGTCGTGGATCGTATAGCCGGATACCCTTGTCCCCTCGATGAACGTGCCGTCCGCGTTGATGCGGATGTGAACCAGAATGCCGTACTGGTTCAGGCTCAGGTCCCACCAATCGGGCGTAAACTTGCCGCGGGTTCCCCCGAAATCGCCGGGACTCGTCCACTTCCCGAGATTGACTCCGTTGAACGTGAAGTCGATATCCGACGGCCAATGCTCGTTGAACGAAGGAGCCTCGGAAGCGATCTCCATCGTCATCTCCAGCTCCTCCGGATTCTCCGACGGAAGCAGATAGTTCGGGATCTTGTAGGTGACGTGTCCCTGCGAGAACCACAGGATCTTGGCGTCGACCCTCTCCGGTTCCAGGAAGTAGCGCGGATCGTCGAATCCGCTGCCGATCACCTTCGTCTTGGTCGCCAGGCCGCAGGTCGGCTTCACGTCGAAGTCGACGAAGTGGCCGATGGCGACGCTGGAGAGGTGGAAGCGGCGCGGTACGATCCCCGGCCTCGGGAAGACCAGCTCCATGCGGTCGGCGGTCAGCCGGCACAGCTTCTGGGCGGCTCCCTTGCCGGGAATCATCTCGATCCGCACGAGCTCCGCCTTCTCCAGTTTCTTGATATGCATCGTGATAATCGAATTGCTTAAGCCGATGGCGGAGGCCAGGTCCTTCATGACCATCGGTTCCTGGGCCAGCAGCTCGATGATCCGGATTCGAACGCCGCTCGCCAGCGCTTCGAACAGCGGAAGATTGCTTTCGGAGACCAACGTTTCCATAGTGCCTCTACCCCGCTCTATTTTTTCTCCAGCATATCCTTTCGTTTCTGTATTGGCAATATAATTCTCATTCAAACTTAATAATCAACCAAAATATAAAATATTGAATAAAAAGGTGTTGACTGTCCAATGAGAGCGCTTTATATTGTAAAGGAATGGGCACGCATACAGAAGGCTATTCGCCGTTAAGGAGATGAACCATGTCGAACCGGGTAGTGATTCACGCCGATTGGTCGCTGGGAACGATCAATAAGAACATTTACGGTCATTTCGCCGAGCATCTGGGACGCTGCATCTATGAAGGGCTTTGGGTGGGAGAGGATTCTCCGATTCCGAACACGAAGGGGATTCGCCAGGACGTGCTGGCCGCGCTCAAGAAGTTGAACATTCCGGTGCTGCGTTGGCCGGGCGGCTGCTTCGCGGACGAGTACCACTGGAAGGATGGCGTCGGCCCTCGCGAGAACCGCAAGCGGATGATCAACACGCATTGGGGCGGCGTAGTGGAGAACAACCACTTCGGCACGCATGAGTTCTTCCAGCTGTGCGAGCTGCTCGACACCGAGCCTTACATATGCGGGAACGTGGGAAGCGGAACGGTGCAGGAGATGTCGGAGTGGGTCGAGTACATGACCTTCGACGGGGAATCCCCGATGAGCAGATGGCGCCAGGAGAACGGGCGCGAGAAGCCTTGGAAGCTGAAGTACTTCGGCGTCGGCAACGAGAACTGGGGCTGCGGCGGCAACATGACGGCGGAGTATTATGCCGACCAATACCGGAGGTTCCAGACTTACGCGCGCAATTACGGCGACAACAAGCTCTATAAGATTGCCGGCGGGGCCAATACGGACGATTATCACTGGACCGACGTCCTGATGCGGGAAGCGCATGGGATGATGGACGGCCTTAGCCTTCATTACTATACGGTGCCGGGAACCTGGGAGAACAAGGGCTTGGCGCTCGACTTCGACAAGCAAGCTTGGTTCGAGACGCTGCAGAGAGCCCTTCGGATGGATGAGCTCCTGACTCGCCACAGCACGGTGATGGATCGTTACGATCCGCAGAAGCGGGTCGGCATCATCGTCGACGAATGGGGCACATGGTATGCGGTCGAGCCGGGAACGAACCCGGGCTTCCTCTACCAGCAGAACACGATGCGCGACGCGGTCGTCGCCGCGGCTCATCTGCATATCTTCCAGAAGCACTGCGACCGCGTGCAGATGGCGAATCTCGCGCAGCTGGTGAACGTTCTTCAATCCGTCATTCTGACGGAAGGCGAGAAGATGCTGCTGACGCCAACCTATCACGTCCTCGAGATGTTCAAGGTTCATCAGGACGCCGAGGCGCTCGCGTTCCACGGCAAGATCGGGGAGATCGCGCTGGAGAACGGGGAATCGCTTCCGCATGTCAGCGTGTCGGCTTCGAAGAAGGACGGCAAGGTGCATGTCAGCCTTTGCAACCTGAGCCCGGACGAATCCGCCGAGTTCGAGCTGGAGCTCCGCGGAGCGGAAGGTTCTCATTCCTGCGCGGGAGTCATTCTGGTCGGCGATGCGATCGACGCGCACAACACGTTCGAGAATCCGGAACGCGTCGCTCCTGCGCCGTTCGAAGGAGCGAAGATGGACGGCAACAAGCTCTCCGTCAAGCTTCCTGCGGCTTCGGTTGTCCTCCTGACGTTGGAAGCGTAAGCGGGCGGACTATATCGCTTCATCTATCGAATAGAAAGAAGCCCGCTTTCTCCAGCCGGAGAAGCGGGCTTTGCGTTTGTATTAGGTCCTATACCTTCCCTAGAGGATGATTTGTCCGTCCTTCATCGTAACGACGCGGTCGGCGTAAGCTAGCGTCTCTTCGTCATGGGTAACGAGCAAGGTGGACATCTGGAAGGTTCTCGTCAATCCTTGAATCAACTGCATGATCTCGTGCGTTCGCTTCGAATCCAGGCTGGCGGTCGGCTCGTCGGCGAACAGCAGCCGGGGCTCGTGAATGATGGCGCGCGCGATGGCCACCCTCTGCTTCTCTCCGCCGGACAGGGAAGCCGGATAGGCCTTCCGGCGGTGCTCCATGCCCACCAGCTTCAGCATGGCGTTCGCCTTTTCTCTCTTGGCATTCACGTCCAGCTTGTTCTCCGACACCTCCAGCATAAGGGCAAGCTGCTCCTCCACGCTAAGGAACGGAACGAGATGAGCGGCCTGGAACACGAACCCGAAGCGGCTCGCCCTTATCTTCCTTATCTCCTCCTGGGACATCTTCGCCAGATCGCGCCCGTCCAACAGAATCCGCCCCTCGGTGGCCCGCTGAAGTCCCGCGGCAATCGTAAGAAGAGTGCTCTTGCCGGAGCCGGACGATCCGACCAGAGCCGTCAGTTCGCCGGGTACAAGGCGAAGGTCGACGCCCTTCAGCACCTGAACCTCAGCATCTCCATCCGGATACGACTTGATAATGTTCTGCAATTCGAAGCCCTTCATCGTTACATCTCTCCTTGCTGAATGGCCTGCAGCGGCGCGGCCTTCTTGATCTGAATGCCGGATAGGGCCGATCCCGCGAACCCGATGATCAGGAACAGGACGGACAGCCGGGCGACACGATCCGCGGTCAGCAGGTAAGGCATTCCCTCCGGCGCGAAAGCTCCGAACAGTAAGCTTAGAGCGGCGGACAACAACAAGGCGGCAACCGTGATGACGGCCATCTGCGTCCACATCATGCGGAACAGAGCGCCCGTGCGGACCCCGATCGCTTTGAGGATGCCGTACAGCCCCATTTTCTGCACATTCATCATGTAGAAGAAGATCCCGAACAACAGTCCGCTGATCGCCGCGAGGAATCCGATGATCATGTTTAGCGTCAGTTGTTCCGCGTTGTAGCTGGGGATGGTCTTCAGGAACCCGTTCTTGGAGAAGGAGACGAGGCCGGGCAGCGCGGGAGCGTCCGATCCCGGAAGGAATAGAAGCTGCATGCCGCTTCGTCCCGTGATCTCCTTGTAATCCTCCGCCTGCAGGAAGGCGACGGAGGCATGGCTGAACTTCTGGCTATCGGCGAACCCGACGACCGTGAGCGCGCCGCCGTAGTTGTCGTTGGATAACCGGTCGCCTACTTGGATGCCTTCCTTCTCCATGGAACGATCCAGTACGACCTCTCCGCGCTTAACGGAGGGCAGCAGCCCCGCCCCTTCCGTTGCCGCCAAGGCAAAGCTGCGCTGCTTGCCCGAGGCGTCGATCAAGAAGCCCATCTGAATCGAGAGAGCTATCGCATCCGGGTGAGCGTTCAAAGCGTCGGCCTGCGCCTGCGGCTTGATGCTGGAGAACGAATAGGTCCGATCGGCTTCTTCGCTCATATAGAAATGGCCGTTGGGCAAATTCTTGACGAGGGCCGAATTGTCCTGGGACAAGCCGTTCGCCAGCCCCTCTACGATAAAAGCCAGAAAGCTGACCAGGAACAGGATCGATCCGAGAATGAGAAATTTCGTCTTGCTGCGCTTCATTTCTTGCCAACCTAACTTCATATGGTTCCCTCCTTGTTCCCCTTGAATTTAGGTTCGGAAGATGAACGCACCGTGAACGGCTCCTTACAAATGCTCCGAACGGCTCTTCCCTCATTGCTATCGGGAGTCCGATCGTTCATCATGGGGATACACAGGTACACAAGCAGAGGCAAGGGGGCAAGCCCATGAGAGTCCATCTCCTGATCGCGGACGACGATCCGCCCATTCGAGAACTGCTCCGGCTGAACCTGACCAAGGAAGGGTATGTCGTGCTGGAGGCGGCCGACGGCGAGGCGGCTTCTCTTCTGATGGAGCGGGAACAAGTCCATCTGGCTATCGTCGACGTGATGATGCCGGGCAAGGACGGACTCGCGCTGTGCCGCGAGATTCGGGAGCATTACGATATTCCCGTCATTATGCTGACCGCCAAGGGCGCCCTTAAGGATAAGGAAGAGGGGTTCGAATCGGGAGCCGACGATTATCTGGTCAAGCCGTTCGAGCCGCAAGAGCTGCTGTACCGGATCAAAGCCCTGCTCCGAAGATACAAGCTGGTGTCCGCCGAGCAGATTCAGATCGGGGCGCTGCTGATCGATCGGCGCAGCTACGAGATCCGGGTACGCGGCGAGACGCGTACGATTCCGCTGCGCGAGTTCGAGCTGCTGGCCCAATTCGCGAGCCAGCCGGGCCGCATCTACACGAGGGAACAGCTGATCAAGCTGATCTGGGGAGCGGATTTTGCCGGCGACAGCCGCACGGTGGACGTTCATGTGAAGCGGCTTCGGGAACGGTTCGCCGACTGCGACGACTCGTTCGCGATCCAGACGGTAAGGGGATTAGGCTACAAGCTGGAGGTTCGGGAAGAATGAAGTCGTTGTACGTTCGAATAACGGTCACGTTCGTTCTGATCGCGTTCTTCAGCTCCCTCTTGGGGCTGCTGGTCACCAGCCTCTATTACGAGCAGGTGCTTAAATCCGACAACGAACGGAAGATCGAGGCCATCAGCGGGAGAATAAAACAGCTCTACGAGCAATATCCGGAGATGGACCTGGAGCGGGACTACTTGCCGGCCGTCGCGGAGATGGGGTACCAGCTCCATCTGGTTACGGAAGAGGGACGAGCGGTATCCTACGGTTCGCCGTTCAAGCACGGAAGCCTGTCCGAAGAAGAGATCCGATCCGTGCTGGAAGGGCGGACCTACAACGGAATGGGGGCCGAGAATCGCCGGCTGGAGCTCATCGCGTACTTCGAGAACAGCGTCCGCAACACGATAGGGGTTCCTCTCGAGACGCCGGAAGGCAGAGCCGCCTTGTTCGTTCGTCCCGACCTGCAGCAGCAGATCGGAGAGGTCCGGATCATCGTGGCCGTTCTGATCGCCAGCACGTTCCTTCTCTCGCTCCTGCTGATCGCCTTCTTCACGAGATTAATCGTTAAGCCCGTCAAGAAGCTGACGATGGCCACGAAGAAGATCGTCCAAGGCGATTACCGGGTCGGCCTGGAGACCTCCCGTAAGGACGAGATCGGGGATCTGGCCAACCACTTCTCACGCATGACGGATTCCATTCGCCGGCTGGACGAGATGCGCCAGGAGTTCGTGGCGAACGTCTCCCATGAGATTCAGACGCCTCTGACCTCGATACAGGGCTATGTTCGCGCGATTCGCGAGGAGAGCCCTTCGGCGACGGAAGCGAACCGCTACCTGGACGTCATCGAATCCGAGAGCCGAAGGCTGTCCTCGTTAAGCCAGCAGCTCTTGACGCTTGCTTCTCTGGACAAGGGAGACAAGGCGCTGCGAAGATCGGCTTTCCGGCTGGACGAGCAGCTTCGCCAAGTGCTGATCTCCCTGGAGTGGCAATGGGCTTCCCGCAGCTTGGAGCTGGAGCCGGACCTGGAGGAGGTCGTCGTGGAGGGGGATCCCGAGCTTCTCTACGAGGTGTGGCTGAACCTGATCTCCAATGCCATGAAGTTCTCGGAGGACGGCGGGAAGCTCGGAGTCCTGCTTCGAAGGGAAGGCCGTTCCGTTCGAGTGACCGTCTGGGACCAAGGCTGCGGCATTCCGGAGGAGGACCTGCCGTTCATCTTCGAACGGTTCCATAAGGCCGACAAAGCGCGGGGGAGCCGGCGGTCCGGCAGCGGGTTGGGCCTGTCCATCGCCAGGCAGATCGTGAACCTTCATGACGGAGAGATCGAAGCCCGAAGCGCGCTTGGCGAAGGGACGTCGATTACGGTGATTCTTCCTGCGTGAGGCTCGGGAATGCGATATAATGGAGTCATATGGACGAACGCCTGAGGAGGGTGACTTGCTATGGAATACCAATACACGGATGAGTTGAAAATGCGCCTGAAGAGGATAGAAGGGCAGGTTCGCGGAGTTCTTCGCCTGATGGAGGAGAGAAAGTCCTGCAAGGAAGTGGTCAGCCAGCTGTCGGCGGTTCGCAACGCCTCGGACAAGGCGATCGCCCAGATCGTCGCGGAGAACCTGCAGCAGTGCATCCTGGAGGAGCAAGCGTCGGGCAATTCCACGGACAAGCTGGTGAAGGAAGCCATCGAGCTCTTGGTTAAAAGCAGATAAAGCCGGTTGCTTCAGCCGTCTTCCCTATTCAAAGGGAAGGCGGTTTTTTTTGTCGATGCGCGGAATAGATTGCATGCAATTATGTAGTTTAAGAGACAGATTCGGGTGATATGTATAATAATAGAAATAATACTTTGATGAATTTAATAAAAAATTGATATAACGGGTTATTACCAACAAAGATTCAATTTACAACTTAGATTATTTGAACTAATATGAAGGTTGTCGGTGGACATAGGACGGATCTAGAAGCATAAAGATAGAGATAGAGAGATTGATTTAGAGGGCATGGAGCCGTGGGCTATGCCTTATTTCCCTTTCGTCCATTTATCTACTGAAGGAGATCGAAACATGAGAGCAGGGATTATCGGCACCGGTTATGTCGGGCTGGTCTACGGGACCGTCCTGGCGAAGCTGGGCCATGAGGTCATCTGCGCAGACGTGGATGAGAATAAGATACAGCGCTTGAACCATGGGGAGATTCCGATTCATGAAGCGGGATTGGCGGAACGGCTGCAGGAGGGCATCGCCAATGGCCGTCTTCGATTTACGACGGATCTGGCCGGCATGATCCGGCAGAGCGAAGTGCTGATGATAACGGTCGGCACCCCGCCCAGGGACGACGGATCGTCCAATACCGATCCGGTGCTCTCCGTGGCGGCCGAGATCGGCGAGCATATGAACGGACCGCGGACGGTCGTCATGAAGTCGACGGTTCCCGTCGGCACCACTCGCCAAGCCGAAGCGATTATCCGGGAGAGGCTGCGGGCAAGAGGCGTCGATTACCCTCTGGGGGTGGCGATGAATCCGGAATTCCTGAAGGAAGGTACGGCCCTGAAGGACGCGATGGAGCCGAGCCGCGTCGTGATCGGCACCGACAGCGAGCTGGCGAGAGAGACGCTCGCGGCTCTCTATAAGGATTACTCCGATCAAGCCGTTCCATTCGTCCATACGAATCCGGAGACGGCGGAGATGATCAAGTACGCGTCCAATTCCTTCTTGGCGTTAAAGGTTGCCTTCATTAACGAATTCGCCCTTCTGTCCGAGAAGGTCGGGGCGAACGTGATCGACCTTGCTTACGGCATGGGATTGGACAGCCGGATCGGTCCCCGCTTCCTGCAGGCGGGGGCGGGCTACGGCGGGAGCTGCTTCCCGAAGGACAATTCGGCCATTATCGGCGTGGCGCGCCAGCACGGTCTCGACCTGTTGACGGTGCGGGCCTCCCAGGAGGCGAACGAGCGCCACCAAGATGCGATGGTCGAGCGCATCGCGGAATCGGTCGGCCCGGGCGAGGATTTATCCGGCCGCACGATCGCGATTCTGGGCCTCTCCTTCAAGCCGGGAACGGACGACGTTCGGGAATCGCCGAGCCTGCATATCATCCGCAAGCTGGCGGAGCGCGGCGCGTCGATCCGAGCGTACTGCCCGCACGGCATGGAACAAGCGGCGCTGGCGCTTCAAGATTGCGTGGGCTCCATCGTTTACGCGGAGGATGAATATTCCTGCGCGGCGAACGCGGACGCTCTGGTCCTCGTCACGGATTGGCCTCAGTTCCTCGGCCTGGATCTGCGCCGGTTGAAGGCTTCCATGAGGGGCCAAGCCATGCTCGACCTTAGGAACATGTTCGCCGCGAACGGCGAGATACGGCAGCTATTCGACTATCGGCCGATCGGGCTGAAGAGAAGGGGAGGATGAACTCATGGCAACCTATCTGGTTACCGGCGGAGCGGGGTTTATCGGGTCGCATCTCGGCGAGAGCCTGATGGCCGGCGGGCATCGCGTGATCGCCCTCGACAGCTTCTCCGACTCCTACGACTATCGCGTCAAGATCCGCAACGTCCAACAGGATACCTGCCGGGAGAACGTTGCCGCCCTGTCCGACAAGGAGTCTGCCCTGGCCGAGCTGAGCCGCAGCCTGGACAGCGCGCAGTATCGCTTGGAGACGGTCGATATACGGGATGCGCATGCGCTGGAGCGTATTTTCCAATCCGAACGGATCGATGCCGTCGTCCATCTGGCGGCCTTGCCCGGCGTGCGGGCTTCCATCGAACAGCCTCTCTTGTTCGAGGACGTCAATGTCAGGGGCACGCTCCTGCTGCTGGAGACGATGAAGAAATACGGCGTCCGCAAGTGGGTATGCGCATCCTCGTCCTCGGTATACGGCAATAATACGAAGGTTCCTTTCTCGGAGAGCGATTCGGTCGATTCCCCGATCTCGCTCTATGCGGCTACGAAGAAGAGCAACGAGCTCATGGGATATACGTATCATCATCTTTATGGAATCGATAGCATCATGCTTCGTTTCTTCACGGTGTACGGGGAACGGCAGCGGCCGGACCTCGCCATTCATAAATTCGCCAGGCTGATCGACCAAGGCAAGGAGATTCCGTTCTACGGGGACGGCTCCACGAAGAGAGACTATACCTATATCGGAGATATCGTAAGCGGAATTCGCGGGGCGCTCTCCTATGTAGAGAATAACGAATCGGTCTATGAGGTGGTGAACCTCGGCAACAGCCGGATGGTGTCGCTTAACGAGATGGTGGCCTGCCTCGAGAACGAGCTGGGCAAGAAGGCGGTCCTGAACAGGCTGCCCGCCCAGCCGGGGGATATGACCATGACGTTCGCGGACATAAGCAAGGCCAAGAGGCTGATCGGTTACGAGCCTCGGACGAGGTTCGAGGAAGGCATCCGGAATTTCGCAAGGTGGTATGGAGGGAATTTGTCATGATGGAATTGTCGGTTGTCGTTCCGATCTATAACGAACGAGACGATCTGATTCGGCTTTACTTCGCCATTACGGGGGCGCTTAACCCCCATCTCGAGGACTATGAGATCGTTCTGGTGAACGACGGAAGCACGGACGGCAGCGGCCCCCAGCTGGATAAGCTCGCCGAGAGCGACGCCAAGCTGCGCGTCATCCACTTCGAGAAGAACTGCGGGCAGACGGCGGCCATCGCCGCGGGCCTCAAGGCGGCCGAAGGACGTTACGTCGCGCTGATGGACGGGGACCTGCAGACCTTCCCCGAGGATATCATCAAGCTCCTGCCTTATATGAAGGAATATGATTTCGCCAACGGAACGCGGGTCAACCGCAAGGACACGCTGGTCAAGAAGGTCTCTTCCAAAGTCGGCAACGGGGTACGCAACAAGATCACGGGAGACCGGATTCAGGATACCGGCTGCCCGATGAAGCTGTTCAAGCGCGAGGTGGCCCAGAGCTTCACCCTATACGAGGGCTTCCACCGCTTCCTGCCGACCTTGGCGAGAATGAACGGCTTCAGCGTCGTCGAGGTTCCCGTCGGCCACCGCGAGCGAACGTCGGGCACGTCCAAGTACGGGGTGCTTAACCGGGCGTTCGTCGGGCTGATGGACGCGATCGTCATCGGCTGGCTCCGCAAGCGCAAGATAAACTATCAGATCAGAGGCGAGTAAGGATGAGCAGTCATGCGCGGGAATGGTTCTGGATCGGCTTCGGCTTGATCGGCCAGCTGATGTTCACGGGACGCTTCGTCGTTCAGTGGATCGCGAGCGAGAAGGCGAAGCAGAGCGTCGTGACGAAGTCCTTCTGGGTATTCGGCATTCTGGGCAGCTCGATTCTGTCCGTCTACGCCATCTACCGGAAGGACCCTGTATACATTCTAGGCCAGGTTCCCGGGATCTTCATCTACGCGCGCAATCTGATTCTGATGAGGAACACGGACAGGGCGGCGCAAGGCTCCAAAGGATAACGCACGGCGGAAAAGGCTGAAAGTGGCTGGATATGGCCGGAAAAGGCTGTCTCGAGCAGGTTCATCATGAGCCTGGGAGGCAGCCTTTTCGGTTTGCGACTATTGACGTTACCGTTGATGGCGCCTTTTGATGGGATCCATTGACGTTTACCGCTCGAAGGTATTTTTTGACGCCAAGACACCATTACAAGACACCGCCCACTAAGAGCGAAAGTGCACTTAGTCGAGCTCCTTTTCGCGGAAAATCCCGAATTAGGTGCAGAAGTGCACTAATTTCGCGGCAAACCGCCTCTTGTGTAGGGAGTTAAGTGCATATTCGCTCTTAGTCGAAAACCTGCCGCCATGCCGCCAGAGAATCCAAGCTTCAGCGAAGCATGCTTATGGCGCCCAACGTGCAGGAAGGGCGGTTTAGCTTGTGGAACCAGGCTTAAACGCTGCTGCCGGGCTGCCAATGGGACGGCCTGGCCAGTCTTGGCGGAATGCGGGTGGCTTCGTCGCCCTTGGCCGCGTTCAGTTGGGCCTGGGACAGGAAGAGGCAGCCCGTCAGGTCGGCTCCGCGGAGATCGGCATCGCGGAGGTCGGCGCCGATCAGATCAGCGTAACGCAGATCGGCCCCCTGAAGATCGGCGGCAATCAGGTAAGCGCCTCTTAGGTTCGCGCAGCGAAGATCGGCCCCGCGCAGCTTGGCTCCGATCAGGTCGGCCCCCCGTCCGGCCTTCTTCGGCGTGCGAAGGGGGCCGCTGAACGTCTTGCGCGCCTCCTGCCGAACGAGCTCGCTTGCCTGAAGCAGAAGAGGGCTCACGGCCGCGCGATAGACGGAGACGGACAGCTCCGACAGGCGGTCGGCGCTCTGCAGGGTGAGCTCTTCGATCTCCCGAAGGGAGGCGAGAAGATCACCGCGAATCGGCTGGGCGGCCTTGAGGGTAAGCGCCTCGTTCAGATGCGAGAGAAGCTCCTGAAGCTGCCACAGGACGGGGAACGCTTCGAACATCCGGCTGGCGGATTCCGGCGCCTCGAGCCAGCCGCTCCCTTGGAAGGTATGCTGCGAGAGCTTCTGCCCCGCGCCGAAGCAGTCGTAAACCGTGCAGCCGCGGTAGCCCTGCTGCCGGAGCTTGCCGTGAATGCCGCAGCGATAGTCCTCGCGAAGCTGCGGGCAAGGCTGCCCGGCCGCCTTGTCGCGGGCGAAGTCGGAGGAGGCGGAGAAGGGCAGCGCCGCGCAGCACAAGCCGAAGCAGCTCTCGCAATCGGCCTGCAGGCTGCTCCAAGGGAGAACGGGGTTCTCGGCTGCATTCTGCTCATCGAGGTGGGACATGGTCGCTGCTCCTTTTTGTGCGAATAGGAAAATACTCTATTAATAGTATAGCAGATAAGAAACGGAGGCCGTCCAGTTCTTGATGATTGTGATCGACTCCCATATCGTTTATGATGTTCTGAGAAAATACGATAAAGAGAGCTGAACCGACTGTGAACCCACAAGAGCTTAATTTCCGGATGCCGCCCGAATGGGTGGAGCACGAGCGCACCTTCATGTCCTGGCCGGTCAAGGATTCGATGGTTTATCCCGAAGACCACGAGAGCGTATGCGCCGGCTACGCGCAGATCGTCAAGGCGATCGCCGAATTCGAGCCGGTCTCCGTGCTCGTCAACGCGGCCGACGAAGCGCTGGCCAAGAGCCATCTGGATTCTCCCAATATCGATCTAATCCTAATTCCGCATAGCGACGCCTGGCTGAGAGACAACGGGCCGACCTTCGTGGTAGGCGAAGACGGAGAGCTCGCCGGCGTCAATTGGAAGTTCAACGCCTGGGGCGGGAAGTACGCGCCTTGGGACCTCGACGACGACGTCGCTCCGCAAATTCTGGAGCATGTCGGCGCCCGCCGCTTCGACGCGCCGCTCTTCATGGAGGGAGGCTCCCTTCACGTGGACGGAGAGGGCACCGTGATCACGACGGAGGAGTGCCTGCTGAACGAGAACCGCAACCCGGAGCTCGGCCGGGAGCAGGTCGAGGAGCACCTGAAGAAGTTCCTGAACGTGCAGAAGGTCATCTGGCTGAAGCGCGGGCTGGACGGCGACGAGACGGACGGCCATGTGGACAACATCGCCTGCTTCGCCGCGCCGGGCAAGGTCGTGCTGCAGGTGTGCGACGACCCGTCCGACGAGAACTACGCGATCACGCAGGAGAACCTGCGCATCCTGGCGGAAGAGACCGACGCCAAGGGCCGGAAGCTGGAGATCGTGGCGATTCCCCAGCCGCCGAAGGCGATGCATGAAGACAGCCGCCTGACGCTGAGCTACCTGAATTTCTACTTCGTCAACGGAGGCATCGTGCTGCCGGTATTCGGCGGCCCGGCAACGGAAGCCGACCGGGAGGCGGAGCGCATCCTGCAAGAGACGTTCCCGGAGAGAAGAATCCGCACGGTCGACGGGATGGCCATTATCAAAGAAGGCGGCAACGTGCACTGTACGACGCAGCAGATGCCGCGGAAAGGTGGAACCGGAAAGTGAGAAAAGTAACGGTAGCGGCCACTCAGATGGCCTGCTCCACGAATATAGACGAGAATATCGCCAAGGCGGACAAGCTCGTCCGCGAGTCTGCCGCCCAAGGCGCGCAGATCATCCTGATCCAGGAGCTGTTCGAGACTCCGTACTTCTGCCAGAAGGAGAAGTCGGACTACTACGTCTACGCGACGGAGCTGGAGAACAACAAGGCGGTCAACCACTTCAAGAAGCTCGCGAAGGAGCTTCAGGTCGTGCTTCCGATCAGCTTCTACGAGAAGAAGAACTATGCCCGCTATAACTCCCTGGCGGTCATCGACGCGGACGGCTCCGTGCTCGGCCTGTACCGCAAGAGCCACATTCCGGACGGACCGGGGTACGAGGAGAAGTTCTACTTCAACCCGGGCGATACGGGCTTCAAGGTGTGGAACACGCGCTACGCCAAGATCGGCGTCGGCGTCTGCTGGGACCAGTGGTACCCGGAAGCGGCTCGCTGCATGGCCCTGATGGGAGCCGAGCTGCTGTTCTACCCGACGGCGATCGGTTCGGAGCCGCAGGACGGCTCCATCGATTCGAAGGACCATTGGCAGATGTGCATGCGCGGCCATGCCGCGATGAACCTGATGCCGGTCATCGCCTCGAATCGCATCGGCGCGGAATCCGATGAGGATTCGTCCATTACGTTCTACGGCTCCTCCTTTATCGCAGGCCCGCAGGGCAATCTGGTGAAGGAAGCGGGGCGGACGGAGGAGACGACGCTCGTGGCCGAGTTCGATCTCGATCAGCTGGAGGTCCAGCGCATCGAATGGGGGATTTTCCGCGATCGCCGTCCGGAGCTGTACCGCGCGATCGCATCCTACGACGGAAGCACGATGATCTAACTTGCAGCCCAAAGCCCGTACTCGGCGGTTATCGCCGGTGCGGGCTTTTCCAATCTAACTCTTTCCTAACACTTTCCCGAGTATGAGCTTAACAGATTCTTTATATAATCCGATCGATGAACGTACATAAGGGGTGCGCGTAATGCTCGGTTGGATGAAAAAAAGAAGTTTAGTCGCGACCAGTTCGGTGGTTCTGTCGATCCTGCTGCTCGTGCTGGTGGGGACGATGACTTATCTGATGTACAGCTCGGAGAAGGACGCGGCTTTCCGCGAATTCAAGCAGGTCGGCTCCAAGCTTAGAGACCAGGTTCAGGCGGAGCAGAGCCAGGTCGCCGCGGTCGCATCGGCGATCGAAGCGGGCGGGGAGCTTCCGGCCACGGAGCTTGCGCTGCTGAAGCGCAAGCTGGACGCCATGACGGACGGCGAGCAGATTGCCAACGCCTATCTGATGGCACCCGAGGGGACGGAGCGCGACGGCAAGACTTATCTGAAGATGCTTCAATCGAACCAGAGCCTCTCGGATGCGGATGCGGGAGCCGGACAGGAGCTCGCGGCCGGAAACGACCTGCTGGGAGCGTTCAAGGCGGCGAAGCAGGATCGGATCGGGCTCTCGGACGGCTACCAAGACGAATGGGGCTCCTGGGTCACCTTCATGCAGCCGATTAAGAGCGAGGACGGCAACGTCATCGCAATCTTCGGCGTCGACTATGACTACGACAGGGTGCAGTCCCGCATGAACGGTATGCTCTGGCAGGCGATCGCGATCGGCCTCATCGTCGCGATTATCGGGATCGCGGTCGCCGTCGGGCTTATCATCCTGGTGCTGAAGCCGCTTCGGACGCTTGCCGCAAGAGCCAAGGAAGCCGCGATGGGCGATCTGACGGTGGTCGTGCCGGCAACGAGCGGGAACGAGATCGGACAGGCTGCCAGCTCGTTTAACCAGATGATCGCGAGCCTGCGGGAGCTGGCCTCCCAGATCAATCGCACTTCCCAGGAGGTGGCGGATTCCTCCCTTCACCTGAAGGAGACGGCCGGCCAGACCGCATCGGCGGCGGACGAGATCGCCCATTCGATCCAAGACGTCGCTTCGAGCATGGAGACTCAGCTGGCGAGCTCGAAGGAGAGCCAGATCGCGATGACCGAGATGGCGATCGGCATCCAGCGAATCTCCGAGTCTTCGCAGATCGTATCGGAGCTTGCGGCGGATACGGCGACGATGGCGGCGGAAGGGGAAGCGGTCATCACCCGGACGGTCCGGCAGATGAATACGATCGAGGAGCATGTTATCGGCGCCTCGGACGCGATGCAGGAGCTGAATCGATCGAACGAGAAGATCGAGGACATTCTCGGGCACATCTCGGAGGTGGCGAACCAGACGAACCTGCTGGCCCTGAACGCTTCGATCGAAGCGGCGCGGGCCGGCGAACACGGCAAGGGCTTCTCCGTCGTCGCGCAAGAGATTCGCAAGCTGGCCGAGCGCTCGAAGGAGTCCTCGGAGGAGATCGCGGCCATTCTCCACTTGATCGGAGCGCGAGCCGGGCAGGTCAACGCTTCGCTGGCGGTATCCGCCGACGAGGCCCGCGAGGGGACGAAGCTGGCGAAGGAGAGCGGGGAATCGTTCCGCGCGATCCTCCAATCGATCCAGCAGGTATCGGGGCAAGTGCAGGAGGTGTCCGCCGCCTCCGAGCAGATGTCGGCCGGCAGCGAGGAGATCGCGGCGTCCTTGGAGGAGCTGGAGCGAATGGCGCGCCAATCCGCGGCGCATTCGCAGGATGTCGCCGCCGCCTCCGAGGAGCAGCTGGCCTCGGTCGAGGAGGTCGCGGGCGCGTCGGAGCAGCTGCGCAAGCTGGCCGCCGAGCTTCAGGAAGCCATGGGGCGGTTTAAGCTTTAAGGGTATGGATAGAGCCAGGGACGAAAGGAGTCCCTGGCTCTGTTTTCTTTTTGCGCGATGCGATTATATTCGGTTATTCGAATATAATCGGCGGGAAAGGCGTGAAATCGGCAGTTATATGCGATATTTCATCTATAAATGAGCGTGTCGGGGCGTATGAGCGATATTGTGTATGATATTTCGAATAGAATCGCCGGATTTGCCGGTTTTTGCGGAAATGTGTTCGGTTTTTCATATACAATTGTGACAGCCGCCATGCTGTTAGGCGCTGCCGCCTTGCGCGGGGAGCTGCGCAAAGTGCCGATAATCAAGAAGGGGAGAGTCCCGAAGCCTGTTAGGCTTCGGAGACTCTCCCCTTCAATGTTACTCAGTGCTCGTCGTCGTCATCCACCTTCACGCCGAGGGCGCGGTTCCGCTCCTTGAACTTGGAGTTGTGCGAGGACACGTAGGCTACCTTGTCGGCTTCCGGCTCGATGTGGAGCTTGGCGCTGTTGAGCGCGAGAACGGCATCCGTGAACGTTCCGGCGATCAGCCGTACCTTGCCGCCATGGTCGACGAAGTCGCCGGCGGCGAACACGCCGGGAATGTTCGTCTGCAGGCCGGGACCGACCTTGGCGTTCCATTCCGTCATGTCGAGGCCCCAGTCCTTCACCGGACCGAAGTTGTAGCGCAGTCCGTGGCTGACGACAACCGCATCGACATCGATGCACTCCGTATCTCCGCTCTCGACGTCGCAGATCGTGACCTGGTCGATGTCGCAGCCGTTCTTGCTGTGCAAGGATTGAACGGTGCACGGCGTGAGCACCCTTGCCGACGATGCCTTCATCGCAGCCACATTGCGCTCGTGGCCGCCGAACTTGTCGCGGCGATGGACGACCGTCAGGCTCTTCGCGATCGGCTCGAGCGCGTTCGCCCAGTCCACTGCAGCATCTCCGCCTCCGGAGATCAGGACGCGCTTGCCGCGGAACACTTCCAGCTCCTGCACGGTATAGTGCAGGTTCGAGACTTCGAAGCGGTCGGCGCCTTCGATCTCCAGCTTCGCGTGCTCCAGCACGCCGTAGCCTATTGCCAGGACGACCGTCTTGGACCAATGCTGCTCCCCGTTCGCGGAGGTAAGCAGCAAGGTTCCGTCGGGAAGACGTTCCAAGCCCGTCACCTGCTGGCCCAGTACGATCGTCGGATCGAACGTCATCGCCTGCTGCTTCAGCTGCTCGATCAATTTGGCGCCGAGAGTGGGGGTGAGGCCTCCGACGTCCCAGATCATTTTCTCCGGGTAGATCAGGATGCGTCCGCCCAGCTGGTCGTTCGCATCGATCAGCTTCGTCTTCAGGTCTCTCATTCCGCTGTAGAAAGCTGTATACATTCCGGCGGGACCGCCGCCGATAATTGTCACGTCATATAGCTCGAGCTGTCCGTTCAAATGTTGTTCCTTCTTTCTAAAAATAAGGAATCCGTTCATGCAGATGGTTGAGAATTCAGGTCTACATCTATATTAATTGATAATAATTATCATCGTCAATGATGAGAGAGCAAATCTCTCTAGGAAAATCCAAAACGAGACGAACGAAGGGCGATAAGCAGAAAAAGCCCCATTTTCGTGGGGCGCACCTTGTGAACCTATTCAGAAAACGTGAGAGCGACGGCGAACCCAAGCCTCGGCCAGCAGTAGGTTCGGTAACCAGCAAAGCCAGCTGATGACGACGAACGTGTCATTGGTGTCGCTTAAGCCGAAGAGTGCTGCACTTAGTAAAGTATACAATCGAAGGGAAATGGCGGCGCATGTCAGTGCGTAATTGCGGATCATCCAGCGGCCGTGCCGCTTGGAATCGCGATATACGATGATGGAGCGTAGCCCCTGAACGAGGGTAAACAGCCAGAGCAGCGCAAGCATGCCGAAGCCAAGCTTGCCGCTTGGACCACCATCCGCATAGACGGCGAGATAAAGGGCCGATACACCCGCGATCGCGATCCCTAGCGAATAAGCATAACCGATAATCCGGTGAAGAGCCGGCGCGCGTCGTCTTAGCCGACCGAGGAACTGAAGCCAGCCGATCGCAATGGCGAAGCCTGCGGAGACGGCATGCGCCCATAGCGCTTTGCTCCACAAGTCCGGAAGCGCTCCCTTCTCAATAACGAAAGATTGCTCGCCAACCTTCGAAGGATTGCCGTAGACCATCCATGCGTAGGCTCCGACGCCGATCGCCAGCAACGCCAGAAAGCCAAACTTCATTGCGCGAAATGCTCTTCCGTCCATCACCCGATGCCTCCTTTATAGGTGGAGCTCTTCCTCAATGTACCAGTGAGGAGGCGGCTCCGACAGCGGCTGGCGGCGGGGAGAATGCCTGAACGGAAGACGGGGACGGGGGGACTGAGGATGGATTCGTCGAATGAACTGCCAAGCGATAAGACCGTATCTCCGATCGCTCTCCTATCTGATCGATTCGGCAGCAAAGGCGGCGTTCTCCTCCAGCTTGACCCGTTGGATGGGATAAGCGAGTCTAATGCCTTCGCTCTCCAGCACTTCGAGAATCATGAAGTTGATGTCCTGGCGAATTCTCGTATGCTCGAGCCAGACGGTCGTGTTGGTGAAGAAGTAGACGAGAATGCCGAGCGAGCCCGCTTGGAATTCGTTGAAGCGAACCTGAATGACGTCCGGGTGGACTTGATCGTTCAGGCGAAGCTCCATCTCGATGCGGGCAACGGCTCTCTCGAGCGCTTCGGGATTCGTGTCCAGGGCGACCCCGAACGTGTACGTGACGCGGCGCTTGCCCATGCGGCTCCAGTTCGTTATCGGCTGGCTGGCCAGAGTGGCGTTGGGCACCGTGACGATAGAGTCGGCGAACGTGCGAATCTTCGAGCTGCGGAAGGTGATATCCTCCACGAAGCCTTCGACGCTAGGGGTGAGAATCCAATCGCCCTTGGAGAAGGGCTTCTCCGTGATGATGACGATTCCGCCGATCACGTTGCTTAGCGTATCCTTGGCCGCCAGCGCGACGGCGAGGCTGCCGAGACCCATGCCCGCGACGACTCCGTTCACGTTGAAGCCCCAATCGGCGGCGATCGCGGCCAGCGCCGTCGCGATGATCAGGAAGCGGATCAGCTTCGACAGGAAGGGGATGAGCATGCTCGATTCGTCCATGCCAAGCCGCCTGTAAATCGATTGGAACAGGGAGGAAGAGACGGCGGCGATGTTGTACAGCGCCCAGCTGGCGAAGAAGACGGCAAGGCTTCGAACCGTCCTCTGAATCAGCGCCTCATGGGCCCAACCGGAAGGGACATAGAATTCCCAAGCCGCATAGATGCCGAGGAGCACGAGCAGCGCACGGGTGGGCTTGCGAATGGATTCCATCCACGTCGTGCCCTCTTCTCCATGAGCCCATCGGCGGAAAAGTCGGGGCAGCAGCCAGCCGGTCAGCAGCTTGCTGAAGAGATAGAAGAGAAGAACAATGCCGATCGCGATCAGCCATTCTCCTCCGCGAATGCGTTCGATAAAGGATGTCAGCCCATTCATAATAGGATGCGGGTCCTCCCTTGAGTCATGATGAAGGTAACGAATGAAGCCGGGAATATTCCGCTCGCTTGAACATTCGAGTCGTTTATTGTTAATCCTATCAAAAAAGAAAGCCGGAAGCCCTCCGCAGGAGAGCCTTCCGGCATTACGGCACATTCGGACGAACCGAACCGCCGATGTTAAGCGTGACTCGCTGCCGCCGCATGAGCCTGCGGCGCCGCTTCGGGCTTCGCCGCCTTGTCGTTCTTGTCCTGGTGATGCGCAAGGAAGAACTTGGCGATGCAGAACGACAGGAAGACGGCGAGATAAGTGACGATTACGATTAATGCCAGTCCCAGACCCGACTCCATCTTGCCGTTGTAATAAAGAAGGGACCGGAAGCCGTCGACCATATATCGAGTCGGCAGGAAGTAGCTGCAGAAGCGGTGGAACGCCGGCAGTCCCGTAAGGGCGATGGCGCCGCCGCTGGCGAAGATCCCGAGAATATTGATGGGGAACATCGCGAGCATCGCCCACTTGCCGCCGAAGATCAGGGTGACCGTCTTAAACAGGAAGAACATGGTCAGCTGGCAGAGCAGGGTGAACAGGAAGATCTTCCAGAGAGCGGCGGTATGCACGCTGCCGAAGATGCCGAACACGAAGAGCTGCGCGAGAATGGAGATCCCCAGGATCAAAGCCAATCCTAGCAGGAACTCCGTGGCGAGTACGGTTGTTCGGCTGAGACGCCCCCCTCTAGCTTTGATGCTCTCGACGATCTTGCTCAGGAACCCGTGAATCATCTGGGTCCCCATGAGGCCGCCGATGGAGAGAATGATCGTCAGCACGAACGGAGTCATGCCTTTGTTAAGGTTGGCGGGCAATCCAAGCGCGTTGGCCGTCGTCGTCCGTATCGGATTCTCGAGGAGAGCCGCGCCTGCCGGAGTGACGGTAATTCCGTTCGCCGAGAGCTCGGCCGACATCTGCGCGCTGTACGCGCTCGTCAGCGAAGCGGCGATCTGCTGCAGGGTGGCGGACGCGACCGAGGTGGAGAGCTGTCCGCTGCCTTCGTTGATCAGAATCTCGAGCGGAACGGGCTCGACGTTCGCGTCTCCCGCTTTAAGCGAAGCGTCCAGCTTGGCCAAGGCGTCCGAGAAGCCGGCCGGAATAACGAGAGCGCCGAAGGCTTTGTCCTTCTCGATCGTGTCCAGAGCGTCTTGTTTGCTCTTCTCCAGGGTCCAATGGATTTTGTCCCCGGACGTCGTCGTCAGCTGCTGAGTGATCTTCTGCCCGATCGCCGATTCGGCGAAGGCAGGGTCTTCATTCGCGATCACTAGAGGAAAATCGTGGACCCGTTGGGTGCCGCCGCTGAACACGGGCAGATAGACGCTGATCATTGCCATCATCAGCACCGCCACGACCCATACGGGGAACCAAGCGATCTTGATTGCGAGCAATCTTCTCATGGTATCTATCTCCTATTCGAATTTAGCGTGTCATTTCTTGTCGTTCCTGATGATTCGGTTCTTCAGGACGCGAAGCGACAGATAAAGCATATCCAGATCGTCCTGTTCCAAGGCTTCGAACGATTGGATGAGATCGGCCGTGTCTTCGGGTACGACCAACAGCTTCCTGCCCTCTTCGGTCAGGTTGATAAAGTGGCTTCTCCGGTCTTCCGGATTCTCCACTCGATCCACCAGCCCTCTCTTGACCAATAGATCGATAATATAGGTAATGGAAGCCGCTTTAAGCTTAAGCATGTTGGCTAGGTGAATGGAGGAGCATTCGCTCTCATGGTTCACGATGTTCAGAACCGAGAACTGATTAAGCGACAGGTCGTTCTTGCGCAGATGCTCGGCGAGCCGTCTGACGCGCTGGCTGGAGAAGTGCTTGGATATTTCATTATATAACTGGACGATCATGTCCGGATTCACATGGAACTCGGTACTCACTGCGTCACCCGCTCTCTCTGGATATCTCTATTTTAGTTCAAACATTCTAAGTTGTAAAATGAATATCCGTTAATAAACTCGTTAATTTCAATAATTTACTTAGAAAAAACGAAATAAATCGCTTTAATCCATCAATATTTTACAATGCTTCGTTTGCTTATGCGGGAAGTTGACCGGCGATTGCTCCTATTGGATAATGGGAAGCATGGTTATTATTCGACAACGGAAAGCGAAGTGTGGCAATGTTTGCGAAAATAAATGGAACACGTATCTACTTCGACATTGAAGGCTCCGGCTATGTGCCGCGCAAGGATAAAATGATTCATCGGCCCGTTCTGTTCGCCGTTCACGGCGGGCCGGGCAGCGATCATTCCGATTTTAAGCCATGGCTGACCCCGCTGACGGAGCACGTCCAGATCGTCTACCTCGACCAGAGATGCAACGGGCAGTCCGAGCGCGTCGATCCCGCAACGTGCACGCTGGAGCAGCTGGCGGACGACATCGAAGAGCTTCGCCGCTACCTCGGCTTCGAGCGGATCAGCGTTCTGGGCCATTCCTTCGGGGGGATGGTGGCCCAAGTGTATGCGACAAGGCACCCGGAATCGGTGGACAAGCTTCTGCTGGTCAACACGGCCCCAAGCAAGGAATTCTACCCGGCGGCCCTGGATTACGCAAGCCGAGTGGCCACGCCGGAACAGCTCGCGGTTATTCCCGAATTGTTCGAGGGAAGAATTGAGGATGACGCCCACCTGGTGCGCTGGTGGGACATCTGCTATCCGCTTTACTTCCACGTGCAGGACGAGCTGGTCATGCAGGAGACGGGCAATCGGCCGATCGGCTCGCTGGAGGTGGCCAATTATACGTTCGCGCACTTCATTCCGAACTACGATGTTCGCGGCAAGCTTCCCAAGCTGAACGTGCCGACTCTCATCGTCGGAGCGAGATACGACTGGATTACCCCCGTATCCCAGTCCGAGGAGATGCACCGCCTGATTCCGGGCTCGGAGCTCGCGATCTTCGAGCAAAGCGGACATATGCCTTTTATCGAAGAGCATGACGCCTTCCTTGCTAAAGTAACCGGCTTCCTGGCTCGCGATTCCAAGGAGGAGTCCGCGCAATGACGACTCTTCGGGAATGGCGGGAGGAACGGGTACGATCCGCATCCGGTCCCCAAGGAGATCTGTCGATGATCGCCCTTCATTCCGTGGACAGGGAGGGGCCGGTAGACGGTCTCCCGGGCGTGTGGGCGCCCGTTGCTCCGGGCTTGCCCGGCCTGAAGCTGACGGCATCGGCCGAAGACGGGATTCAAGTGAACGGCTCCGTGGTGAACGGAACGGTCACGCTGGCCGTCGACCATACCCTCGTCCGGATCTCGGACAGGCTGACCGCGATGGCGACCGAGCAGCCGGGCTCCGATCATCTGCTGGAGGTATGGGACTCCGAGGCGGATAATCTCCGCGATTATGAGGGAATCTCCTTCTATCCGGAGGATCCCGCTTGGGTGCTTCGCGGCGAATTCGCGGCCGGACAGGAGAGCCGAACGGTCGGCTTCGCCCACCAATCCGATCAAGAAGGCGTAACGCGCAAACACCGTTCCCCGGGGGATATCCGAATTCAGGCGGACGGCGAGACGTACGTTCTTACTCCTTTTGCCTCGGGCGACTCGTTGATCGTCGTCTTCGGGGACCGGACGAACGGCAACGACACGTACGGAATGGGAAGAATGGTGCTAGTCGAGATGGACGAGGACGGAAACGCCATCCTCGACTTCAACCGGGCCTTCCTCCCGCCATGCGCTTTCTCCTATGCGTTTAATTGCCCGATGCCGCCCGCGAACAACCGGCTTCCCTTCCGAATCGAAGCGGGCGAGAAGCAGGTTATAAGGAGAAATATCGGTTAAATAAAGAGAAATTCGGGCTATAATTATGATATTATTATGAATTTTTATAGCTGCTATTATCGCACCTTATCGTTACGAGGGGCGGAGAATGGCTGAGATCCCAGTCGTATCAAGGGTTTGCGGGTTTTCTTGTGAAAAATAGGCAGCTCTTAAATGTATTGAACTTTTCGGCTAAACGACTTACTATTATCAAAGCATAGTAAGATCATAGGGATTACTCAAAAAGGGAGTGCAACGATGAAAGGGAAAGGGTCTAAATTCGCTTCGCTCGGAATCCTGCTTCTCGCGGCATTGATGGTGCTGTCCGCGTGCGGCAACAATAATACAAACTCGAACGCGGAGAGCTCCGCGGGCGCCAGCGCTTCTACCGCCGCAGGCGGCAAGAAGACGGTCAACATCGGCGTTACTTATGCGCCAAGCGGCATCAATCCGCTTGCTCCCGTCGGCTTGGTGTCGACTTATGTCGCGGGACTGATGTTCCCGCCTCTGGTGGAGATCGACTCCGATCTGACGTACAAGCCGATGTTGGCCGACTCGATCGAGACGACGGACAACACCACGTTCACCATCAACCTGAATCCGAACGCGAAATGGACGGACGGCACGCCGGTAACGGCGGACGACGTGATCTTCACGCTGAAGCTCATGAGCAATCCGACGATCGCGTCCAACTTCGCTTATATCTTCGCAACCATCGAAGGTCTCGACGACTCCGGTTACCTGCCGGAAGGCCAAACCGAGATCTCCGGCGTGACCAAGGTCGACGACCACAAGCTCACGATGAAGACCAAGGCTCCGACGACGCTGGATATCTTCAAGGATACGATCGGCCGCAACCTGATGACGCTGCCGCAATCCGCCCTCAAGGATATCGCTCCGGCGGACCTCAACAAGAGCGACTTCATGCAGAAGCCGACCGTTACGAGCGGCCCTTACAAGCTCGTCGACATCGACCGCGACCACTACGTGACGATGGAAGCGAACAAGGATTACTTCAAGGGCGCTCCGAAGATCGACCAACTGAACTTCAAGGTCATGCAGGGCACGGCGATCGCCGCGCAGCTCCAGAGCGGCGAGATCGACATGAACATTCCTTCGGCCGGCGTCATTCCGATCGAAGATTATGACAAGGTCAAGGGCTTGAACAACGTAACGACGGCGGAAGCGACTCCGCTCGCTACCCAATATATGTACATCAACGAGAAGGTTGTCCCGGACGCCAAGCAGAGACAAGCGATCTCTTACGCCATCAACCGCGAGATGATCGTCGACAAGCTGCTCAAGGGCGCAGGGGAAGTCGTCGACAGCTTCTTCAACAGCACGAGCCCGTACCTGAACGAGAACATCAAGCCGGTTGCTTACGACCCGGAGAAGGCGAAGAGCCTGCTTCAGGAATCGGGCTGGAACTCCGGCAAGCAGCTGACGATGTCCGTTCTGTCCGGCGACGCAACGCTGGAGCAAGCGGCCAATATCATCGCCGAGAACTTAAGGGCTGTCGGCGTCAACGTCAAGATCCAAATGCTCGATCTGGCGACCCTGATCGACAAGCTGACGAAGATGGATTACGATCTGGGCATTCTGACCGTCTCTCTGACGCCGGTCAATCCGCTTCCGGACATTGCCTACTTCCTGAACGAAGGCAACCCGAGCGGCTACAAGAACGCGGAAGCCGAGAAGCTGATCGCGGCGATCGGCTCGGAAGTGGACGAAGCCAAGATCAAGGAATCGTACGACAAGCTGCAGGAGATTATCGCTCAGGACGTTCCAATGCCGTCGATCTACGCGACGAAGGCGCTCGGAGCCGTGAATAAGCGGGTATCGGGAGCGACGCCGAAGGACTTCGGCATGTTCATCAACGTTAACGAGTGGGACGTTAAGTAAGAAGCAAGAAGTTAGCAAGTATTTATGAGTTGCTGATTAGAACTTAAAGGTAAGGTTACAGGGGGAGCTTGCTCCCCCTTGATCGATTACGGAGGTGATCGCGATGGAGAGCTTATTGGCCGTCAAAGATCTCCGAACGTCGTTCGACACGGATCAGGGGCAGGTTGTGAGCGTCGATCGCGTCAGCTTCGAGCTTAAGGCCGGCGAGACTCTTGCGATCGTAGGGGAATCCGGCTCCGGCAAGAGCGTAACGGCGTTATCCATCATGCGGCTGCTCGGGAAGGGCAGCCGCGTCAGCGATGGCGAGATACGGCTGAATGGCGTTAACATTCTGGAATTAGACGAGAAGAAGATGAGGGACATTCGCGGGAATCGGATCTCGATGATCTTCCAAGAGCCGATGACGTCGCTGAATCCGGTCTTCACGATCGGCCATCAGCTGATGGAAGCGATTCGACTTCATCTGAACAAGGATAAGAAACAAGCGAGAGCTCATGCCGTGGAGATGCTGAAGAAGGTTGGCCTGCCTCGGCCGGAGCAGATCATGGACGAGTATCCGTTCGCCCTCTCCGGCGGAATGAGGCAGCGGGTCATGATCGCGATGGCGCTCGCCTGCAAGCCGACGGTTCTGATCGCGGATGAGCCGACGACCGCGCTGGATGTTACCGTACAAGCCCAGATAATGCGAATCATGAAGGACCTGTGCGCGGAAGCGGGCACGGCGATCATTCTGATTACGCATGATCTGGGTGTTGTAGCTGAGATGGCCGATCGCGTGCTGGTCATGTATGCTGGACAGATCGTCGAAGAAGCGGACGTCTTCACGCTGTTCGATCATCCGCAGCATCCCTATACGCAGGGCCTGCTCCGTTCCGTTCCGCATCTGGAAGCGGACGACCAGGACGAGCTGGCAGCGATCCCGGGAACGGTGCCGGCCAGGTACCACAAGATGCAGGCTTGCCGCTTCCACAATCGCTGCGCGTTCGCGACCGAGAAGTGCCGGACGGAGCTTCCGCCGCTCATTCGGACGCAGGACGGACATACGTCGCGCTGCTGGGAGATCGAAGCGGCTACGATTCATTACGAGGAGGGGAAGGCGAGATGAGCGAAGCGATAACCCGTTCGGCCCCTTCACAGACGCCTCTTCTCGTGCTGGATCAACTGAAGAAGTATTATCCGATTCGCAAAGGCCTGCTGAACCGAACCGCGGAGTACGTGAAGGCTGTCGACGGAGTCAGCCTGAACATCGTGCCGGGGGAGACGCTGGGCTTGGTCGGGGAATCGGGCTGCGGGAAGTCGACGATCGGGCGATCGATCGTCGGCCTGGAGCGGCCGACCGACGGGCGAATCCTGTTCGAGGGAGCCGATATCTCCAAGCTGTCCGGCAGCGAGATGATCAAGCTTCATTCCGAGGTGCAGATCGTCTTCCAGGATCCCTATTCCTCGCTGAATCCCCGCAAGACGATCGGAAGCCTGTTGGCCGAGGCCGTGAAGGTTCACCGCGTCGTTCCTTCGGACAAGGTCGTCTCGGAGGTGGACCGGCTGCTGGACATCGTCGGGCTTCCGAAGACCAGCAAGTCGCGGTATCCCCACGAGTTCTCCGGCGGCCAGAGGCAGCGCATCGGGATTGCCCGCGCGCTTGCTCTGAAGCCGAAGCTGATCGTCTGCGACGAGCCGGTATCGGCGCTCGACGTGTCGATTCAGGCTCAGGTTCTGAATCTGCTCAAGCAGCTGCAGAAGGAATTCAATCTGACTTATCTATTCATAGCGCACGGTCTTGGCGCCGTCCGGTACATCAGCGACCGGATCGCGGTCATGTACCTGGGCAAGGTCGTGGAGATCGGACCGACGAAGGAGCTCTTCCGCAATCCGAAGCACCCTTACACGAGGGCGCTGCTCGATTCGTATCCGATCGCGAACCCCCATCTGCGGGACCGGGAACGGATCGTGCTGGAAGGCGACGTTCCCAGCCCGGTGAATCCGCCGAGCGGATGCCGATTCCACACCCGTTGTCCGATGGCTCAGGCGAAATGCCGCGAAGAAGAGCCGCTTCTGGTAGGCGAAGGCGATCATGCATCGGCCTGCTGGTTCTCCCATTGAAGAAGATCCGAGGTGCTGTAGTTGTATAATTATGTCATGCGCCGCATCCTGATCGCCATTCCGGTGCTGTTCGGGGTGACCGTCATCAACTTCATCATCATGAAGATGGCTCCGGGCAATCCCGTCGACATGCTGGTCAATCCGAAGCTGCCTGCGGCAGCGGTGGAAGCCAAGAGGATGGAGCTTGGCCTGAATGCGCCGGCTTACGAGCAATATTGGAATTGGCTGAAGAATCTCGTGCTGCATGGGGATCTCGGATACTCCATGATCACGTACGAGCCCGTCACGCGGATGATCGGGGAGCATCTCTGGCCGACGCTGCTGCTCATGGGGATCTCGCTGATCCTGGGCTTGGCGATCGCCATACCGCTCGGGGTCATCAGCGCGGTTCGGCAATATTCCAAGCTCGACTATACGGTTGTCACGCTGAGCTTCCTCGGCATCTCGATCCCGAACTTCTTTCTAGGTCTGGGCCTTGTCTATCTCTTCGCGCTTAAGCTCGATTGGCTGCCGACGAGCGGCATGACCGAGCTCGGCCAAGGCGGGAGCTTCAAGGACGTGGTGCTGCATCTGATTCTGCCATGTATCGTTCTGACGGCGAACGTGACGGGACGTACGATCCGTTACGTACGCTCGAGCATGCTGGAGATTATCGGGCAGGATTACTTGCGCACGGCGCGCGCCAAAGGCTTGAAGGAAGTTCTTGTCGTGAACAAGCACGCCATGAGAAACGCGCTGATCCCTATCGTGACGATTCTCGGGATGGAGATTCCGATTCTGTTCGGCGGCGCGGTCGTCATCGAGCAGATCTTCTCTTGGCCGGGGATCGGGCAGCTGACCCTGTCCTCGATCATGAGCCGGGACTACTCCACCATCATGGGCTTGAACCTGGTGGCCGCGATAGTCGTTATCTTCGCGAATCTTCTCACGGACATCGTCTACGCCCTAGTCGATCCGCGAATCAAACATAGTTACCAGGGAGCGGCACGGTCATGAATCTATTCAAGAGATATCTGGGAGTCAGGCAGCAGCCCGAGGCCGATCTGATCGCGATCGCTTCCGAGGGGGAGGGCGAACCCAAGGGCGCGTTCTGGCGCCGCTTCCGGAAGCACAAGCTGGCTGTCGCGGGACTCTTCGTCATCGGAATCATGGCCGTCTGCGCCATCTTCGCTCCTTGGATCGCTCCTTATCACCCCAGCGCCATCACGGATTCCTTCGGGGAGGGGCCGACCTGGAGCCACCTGCTCGGCACCGACCAGGTCGGACGGGACGTGCTGAGCCGGATCATCTTCGCGGCGCGGGTCAGCTTGTCCGTCGGGATCGGATCGGTTCTTATCTCCGCTATCATCGGCGCCGTGCTCGGCCTGATCTCCGGCTACTTCGGCGGCTGGATCGACGGAGTCATCATGCGGATTACCGATATGTTCATGTCTTTTCCGTACATTATGCTTATTCTCGTCGTCTCCAGCATCGTAGGTCCGGGACTCAAGAACATCATTCTGATCCTCGGATTGCTCGGATGGCCCGGCGTGGCGCGGCTCGTTCGCGGCAGCGTGCTGTCGATCAAGCAGACCGAATATATCAAGGCAAGCGTTGCGCTAGGCTACAAGACCCCGCGCATCCTGTTCAACCACATTCTGCCGAATGCGACCGCGCCGCTTCTGATCTATGCCACCTCCGGCGTGGCGGGCGCCATCCTGGACGAAGCTGCCCTCAGCTTCCTGGGTCTGGGCGTTCAGCCGCCGACGGCAAGCTGGGGCAACATGCTGGCGAGCGCGCAGTCGCTGACCGTGCTGACCGACAAGCCGTGGCTCTGGGTCGCTCCCGGGGTCATGATCGTTCTGTGCGTGCTCTCGATCAACTTCATCGGGGACGCCCTTCGCGATGCGATGGACCCGAAGAACCGCAAATAAACAACGAAAAGGCGCGAATGGGATTACCTCCCGTTCTGCGCCTTTTTCGCGTATTCTTCGGGCGACTGACCGAGCAGCGCCTTGAAATCCTTGATAAAGTGGGATTGGTCGTAGTAGCCGAGCGCAAGGGAAAGCTCGGACCAATTGACGGCCCCTCCCTGGTCCAGCCGCTCGGCCGCTTCCTGCAGCCGGAATCTCTTCAGCACCCACTTGGGACTGACGCCGACGCATCGGCTGAACAGCCTCTGCAGGGAGCGGACGCTGAGTCCGAAGCGTTCGGCCACCTCTTCCACCCGAACGATCTCGCGGTCATGGATCACCGACTGCACGATTCGATCCGCCAACTCCGCTTGCTCGTCTCTCTCCGGCATCCGCTTCAGCAGGAAGCCCTCGATGCGCCGCGCCCTCGATTCGTCGTCCGGCAGCTCCCAGAAGCCCTCTTCGAGAGACGCCGCTTCTGCCCCAAATGCCTCCGGCGTGCCTATTCGCTGCCCGGTCAGCTTGGACAGCTCCTGCCTCCAATAGGGATAGAAGCCCCCGGGCCGGAACTTGACGCCGAGGCTCTCTCCCCGGTCTCTTAACAGCCGCGTATAGGAAGGCTCGGGGACTCCGTAGAGCCACGCTTTGGTTCCGGTCCAATCGTTCTCGAACACCCACTGCGCGCTAGGGTAGGAGAGGATGTGCTGCCGGAACTCCGGTTTGCCGCTGAGGTCCCAGCGGACGAGCCAAAAATGCTCGACGAGATGAGCCAAGGCGGGATCGGGCTCGAAGCGGGCCAGCGTGAAGTTGCGGTAGCCTTCATCGGCTCGAACGATGCCTCTGTTCGTCTGCAGCGCGGTTTCGTTCATTCGGGATCCTCCTCGAAACGTAAAGTTGTCGCGATTTTACAATACAACCCGGAATGTCCATTCTATAGTAAAGAATACCAGCCGACCGTTATGCTGGCAAATCACCCTTAAACGAACGAATGGAGGACGTTAGCAGTGGAAGATCTCAAATACACGTTCTATATCAATGCCGAACCGGAAGCCGTCTGGAGAGCCTTCATCGAACCGGAGAGCGTTCGGGCGCTCTTCTTCGGATCCGTGCTGAATTCGACCTTCGAGGTCGGTTCCCCATACGAATATGTCGGCCCCGGCGCCGAAGGGGAGAACACGGTGCACGTCTACGGGACGGTCCTGGAGTTCGAGCCGTACCGCGTGATGAGCTTCCTCGAGCATCCCGGTCCTTCTTATCGGGAGAACCATGCCGAGCTGGAGACGAGGATCACCATGACGCTGGACAAGGTCGGCGGATGCACGAAGCTGACGGTCGTTAACGACCGGTGGCCGGACCAGCACCCTTCCTACGAGAGCACCAAGGAGAGCTGGGCGATTATTCTAAGCAATGCCAAGTCGTGGATCGAGACGGGCAAGACGATGGATTTCGGCTGGTAAAAGGTTAACGAGGTCAAACGTTCATTCGGTTATAATTAGACGTATTCTCCATTCACGAAGCAAGGGTTGCCCCTGAAGCCGGCGAGGCCGGGCGGAGCAGCCCTTGTTTGATTTATGCTTCATCGGTCCCGCCGAAACTCCGCATGTTATACCCGCGTATTATAATAGCCGCATATCATTATGCCGCGAAGGGGGAATCTTACGATTATCGCGTTCATTATCGGCTGCGAAATCGCGTTCTGGGTGTTTGTCCTGGGAGGGCTGGCTTGTCGGTATCTCCTTCGGAAGAGAAGGACGGGAGCGGCTCTCCTGCTCCTCACTCCGGTCATCGATCTTGTTCTGCTAATCGCGACGGTCTTCCATCTGCGAGACGGGGCGGAGGCCGGCTTCGCGCATGGGCTTGCCGCTATCTACATCGGCGTCTCGATCGCGTTCGGCCGCTCCATGGTTCGTTGGGCGGACGAGAGATTCGCTTACCGGTTCGCCGGGGGACCGCCTCCGCGGAAGAAGCCGAAGCACGGACCGGAGCATGCTCGGGCCGAACGGCAAGCCTGGCTGAAGCATCTGCTGGCTTGGGGAATCGGCTGTCTTCTGCTGTACGGGATGATCGCTCTGGTTGGGGACGACAGCCGAACGAAGGAGCTTCCTCAAGTCGCTCAACTGTGGAGCATCATTCTTCTTGTCGATTTTCTAATCAGCTTCAGTTATACGATTTGGCCTCGCAAGAGCAAGGAGACAGTCTAAACGGGCTGCCTCCTTGCGCTGCTTTCGGAGGGTGTTGACATTGACGTTGCGTAAAGGTATATCGTTACCTTGTCGGGAGGCGATCAGATGGAGCATACGATACAGAAGCTTGCGAAGCTGGCGGGAGTCAGCACCAGGACCCTGCGGTATTATGACGAGATCGGCCTGCTTAAGCCGGCGAGACTGAGCTCTTCGGGCTACCGCATCTACGGCCCGAGGGAGCTGGAGCTTCTGCAGCACATCCTCTTCTACCGGGAGCTCGGCGTCGATCTGGATACCATTCGAAGGATCGTGAGCGCGAAGGACTTCGACGGCACCAAAGCTCTGTACCAGCATCGCGAGAAGCTTCTCGACAGACGGCGCCAGCTCGACGTGCTTCTCCGGAACGTGGAGAGGACGATCGCGCAGGCGGAAGGGAGAGGGACGATGAGCGAGCAGATGAGGTTCGAGGGCTTCAAGCGGCAAATGATCGAAGAGAACGAGAAGAAGTACGGCCAGGAGATTCGCGAGAAGTACGGCGAAGAGGCGGTGGAGCAATCCTACCGGAAGCTTGGCGGCATGTCGAAGGAGCAGCACGAGGAAGCGAGCCGGCTGGCGGAGGAGATCCGGGAAGTGCTGGCCGAAGCTTACGAGACCGGCGATCCGGCCGGAGCCGAAGCGCAGCGGGCGGCGGAGCTTCACAAGAAGTGGCTGCTTTTCTACTGGGGAGAGTACAGCAAGGAGGCGCATGCCGGACTCGCCCGGATGTATGTGGACGATGAGCGCTTCCGAGCTTATTACGACAAGGAAAAGCCGGGAACGGCCGAATTTCTGCGCGATGCCGTTCTTGTTTACACCGGACAGAATTAGACGGCGAGAAGGCCAGGAGACTCCTATCGGGAGCTTCCTGGCCTTCTTCTTGTTATTCGTCCGCGAGCTCGAGATAGATCGGGCAATGGTCGCTGCCCAGGACGTGGGCGTCGATGCCCGCCCCCGAGATCGCAGGCTCCAGCCGGGAGGAGGCGAGGAAGTAGTCGATGCGCCATCCTACGTTCCGTTCTCTCACCTTCGGCATGTTGGACCACCACGTATACGCGTCCTCTTGCTCCGGGTGCAGATGGCGGAACGTATCGGTGAAGCCGGCCTCCAGCAGCAGCGTCATTTTCCCCCGTTCCTCGTCCGTAAACCCGGAGTTGCCGCGATTGCCCCGCCAGTTCTTCAGGTCGATCTCCTTGTGGGCCACGTTCAGGTCGCCGCAGGCGATGACCGGCTTATGCTCGTCCAGCTTCTGCAGGTAGGAGCGGAACCGTTCCTCCCACTCCAGGCGGTAATCCAGCCTCGACAGGTCTCTCTTGGCATTCGGGGTATAGACGGTAACGATATAATAGCGGTCGAACTCAAGCGTGATGATGCGGCCTTCCGGCTCCTCGTCCTCTTCGATTCCGTAACGGACGGAGAGCGGCTTCTTCCTGGTGAAAATAGCCGTGCCCGAGTAGCCCTTCTTCTGAGCGTAGTTCCAATACTGCGCATATTCCTCGCCGAGCGCCAGTTCGATCTGGCCCTCCTGCAGCTTAGTCTCTTGAAGGCAGAAAATATCCGCGTCCGCCTCCTTGAAGTAATCGAGAAAACCTTTGTTGACGCAAGCGCGCAGTCCGTTCACGTTCCAAGATACCAATCGCATAAAAGATCTCCCCAGTTCGTTCTAGTCCTGCTTGTTCATCTCGGCCTCGAAGTATTCCCGCAGCTCTTCCATCTTCTTCTTGTTCTCGGTATCGAGCTTGCCGGAGGGGAATTTCTCCAACGCAACCTCCCAAGTCAGAGCCAGCTTCTGAGCCTTCATCATCCGGATGGCGTTCTTCACGAAGCGCCGTTCCTTCGCGTTCGAGTACGTATCCTTGAACCGCTGCTTATGGCTCAGGTCCAGCTGCTCGAAGACGGCGCGGAACACCTCGGCCGTCATGCGGGCATCGTCGAGAGCCCGGTGGGCGGAGCCCGAAGCGTCGATCTCAAGATCCGCGAGCGCAGCCTCGACGCTTACGTCGTTGGTCACGCCCTTGAAGCGAATATAGCCCTTCAGGAGATCGAAGTAGTCGGTATTCATCCAATAGCCGTCGTCGAGCTTGTGCATGCGCGTGTCGAAGACGATGCGCTTCATGTCCTCGCCGCCCCAAGTGACGAGCAGGCGCTCTTCGCTTGCGTCGAGCCATTCCTTGAACCGGCCGATCACCTGGGTGAAGCCGTCCGCGCTGTCGATCTCTTCCTGGGCGATGCCCGTTTTTTTCTTAAGGAAGCTGTTTAGCTTGGGGAAGTAGACAGGCTTGATCATCGAGGAGAACTCGTCGACGTAAGCGAGCGAAGAGTCCAGCCGCACGGCTCCCAGCTCGATGACCTCCATCGGCAGGTCGCTGGCGAACTTGCGCCCGTTGAATTCAATATCCAGAATAATGTAGTCCAATCCGGTAACCCCCGCTTGTCGTCATGACCTTCATTGTATCAAATTTAAGGTGTGCCCGGGTAGCGAACAAGAGTAGTTGGAAAAGGAGGAGGCGGGAGGGGGAAGCGAGCGAGGGAATGAGGGGTTATGGAAGTTCAAGGAGAAGAGAGTTGCGGGGGAAGCGGCAGACAGCACGGAGAGTGCGTAGGGTGCCGAGAAGAGTCCGGAGAAGCGCAGTCAGAGCGACGGCTCCTCCATATCCAGAAACAGGACAAGACGCTTCCCGATGGGAAGCGACAGCGTGCGAATCCACTCCCGCGTGTTGAGGTCGGCGTACTTCGGGGACAATCTGGATTCCGCGAGGCCATCCATCCGGGACAGGTGAGGAATGAAGTAAGGCCGCCAGCTCCAGTCCGACTTGCGGTATTCCCGCTCGTACCGCCAACTGCCGTCTGCCATGCGCGCATGGTTGGAGGAGAGCTGCGTGCCGTTATCCAGGCACAGGTAGACCCTCAAGCAGGTGGAATCCAGCTGGGAACGCCACTTCTCCAGAATGGCGTCCGCCGCGTCCGAGGCTTGGCCGACGGCGCTCTCGCCTTCGCTCTCCATCCTCAGATATTCCTCGGCCGGCTCCAGCTCTTCGCGGATCCGGTTCTCGCGAATCGAACGGAGCAGTTCCTTGCCGCGATTCGTCCAGTAGAGCTCCGTCCGGTGGAGGAGCTTCCGATGCCCCTCCAGCTCCTCCTCGATCAGCGGGGCAAATTCGTTCCCGGCGCGGAACTCCGGTTCCGCCGGAGAGAAGAGGTAGCCTTGGACGTAGCGGGCTCCGATCTGAATCGCGCGCTGCAGGTCCTGCCGGGTCTCGACTCCTTCGACCAGCAGGGATGCCCCGATCTGCTCGGCGAGGGTGGAGAACGAGCGAAGGACGCCGAGATAACCGTTATGGCTAGCGCTTCGCTTCATCAGGTGGATATCCACCTTGAGCAAGTGCGGTTGAAGCTGGGCGATCCGATCGTAGCTGCTGAAGTCGGAGCCGACGTCGTCGATCGCGATTCGGCAGCCCTGCTCGCGATAAAGGTTAATGATCTCGTTCAGCTCCTTGAAGGAGCCCCGGAACTCCTCCTCCGTGATCTCGATGCAGACGCGGCTAGGATCGATGCCGTGCCGCTCCAGCATCCGCAGCGTCTGCAGCTCCCCGGTCTGTTTGAAGTGCCGGTAGATCCAGGAGGGCTTCAGATTAAGGAAGATGGACGGGGGCTCGTCCATGGAGCCTAGCTTGGCGATCGCTTGCTCGCGAAGCAGACGGTCGATTCGAATCTGCTCGGATACGGGAACTCTGGGATCCGAGAAGAAAGGACCGAGGCTGCGAACGGAATCGCCGTCCAGCTGCCGGCCAAGCACTTCGTATCCGATGATTCGGCGGCTGTCCAGCGCAAGGATAGGCTGGAAGAACGCCGCAAGTTGATTTTCCGGAGGAGGGAGGGGTATCGAGTGGGCGGAAGGGTGTTCGTTCACGGTGGCTCTAATCCCCTTTGTCATCGATAAATAGAATAGAAAATGCAAAATTTTAGGCCATTTTCTGTTATTGTAAAGGATTCTGACGTGAAAACATAGTGCAATTCGACGAAAAGAGGCAAATACGCTTTGAATTCGACAAATTTGCGCTTAAGATACGAGTATTCGAAGGAGCATAGCTGTAATGGTTTTGCATAACGGGAGTGTTGTGTCATGTTTGTTGACGAGCGTTTCACGATACAGGGGGGACCTCGAAGCTGGACGGCTAGAGTAGCATACGCCGCATAGCGTTGGATTCGTCGAGTGTTGAAGGTGCGAGTCTATTACGTTAGTGACGTCGCTAAGGTATGGCGTTATTGCCGAAATCGCAATAACTTGGTCCTTGGCGGGCGAACCGACGTGGCGTTATTGCCGAAATCGCAATAACACGGCCCTCTGGGAGCGACTCGCGGCGGAATTCATGAGATTGAATTACAAGAGGAGGGGATCGCTCATGCAAGACAATGGCATCCGCAAAGAGCCGTTCGAGCTGGCTTTGGGAGAAGACCTTGTCGTTCGCGGCGAGGTCAGGGCGTTGGATGGCTCAGGAAGAAGGCCGGTTCTGATCATGGCCCACGGCTTCAAGGGGTTTAAGGATTGGGGGTTCATCCCTTATGCGGCGGAGAGCTTCGCACGCGCCGGTTACCTCGTCATCACCTTTAACTTCTCGCTTAACGGCGTGAAGGAGACCGATTACGACGAGTTGGAGAAGTTCGGCTATAACACGTTCAGCCAGGAGCAGGCCGACTTGTCGGCGATCGTCGACGCGCTGCGGGCGGGCGAGCTGCCTCTCCCCGACCGCGTTCTCCCCGAGGAGCTCTTCTTGCTCGGGTTCAGCCGGGGCGCGGCGGCCACGGACCTGTATGCCGCCGCGCATCCGGAAGTGAAGGGCATCGTCTCCTGGAACGGGAACGCGGTCTGCTACCTGTTCCCGGAAGAGTTCCGGGAGAAGGTGCTGCGCGAGGGCATCGGCTACGTGCACGATCCGCGAACGGGCAACCAAATGCCGATCCGTGCCGGCTTGTTCGAGGATCTCGACCGGAATAAGGAGCGTTACCACATCCTAGACCAGATGGGCAAGCTGCGGCTTCCGGCTCTGTTCGTCCAAGGAGAGCGGGATTCGGAGCAAATATTAAGAGGAAGCCGACAGCTGCGCGATGCGGCGCCTCATCAGCGCCATGTCCTCGTGGCAGGCGCAGACCATGCTTTCAACACGACCCATCCTTTCTTGGGGGCGTCGACCGAGCTGGATCAAGCGATCTCCATCACGGCGCAATTCCTGAAGGAGTGCCGGGAAGGGGAGTTCCGCGCTTAAGAAGAGAAGCCCGCCGGCGCCGGCGGGCTTCATCGTCGATGAGAGGCGGTTATCGAATTCAGAGGCGGCTGCCGATCCCTAGGCGCTTCGCCTCCCGAAGGTAGAATGCCGCCAGGGCGATGTCGAATGCGGCCATTCCCATCGGGTTGAAGAAGACCGGCTCCTCCGGCGGGAAGGCCTCAAGCCCGCGCGTCCAGACGATCTGCTTCAGCGTCAAGACGTCCTTCTCTTCCAGGCCGTGCAGCAGATGGAGCTGCTCGATATCCGTATTCTCCCGGCATACCTCCCGCCAATCGTCGACCACGATCGCCTTCAATCCGCTGACGCTCTCCGGCTGATAATCCCGAAGACTGACATTGAGCAGCAAGGTGCCGGGACGAGGAGGCTCATCGATGTAGCGTGCCGAAGAGGCGGTGCAGGTAAGGAAGACATCCGAGTGGTCGTAGACTTCTCTCCAGTCCGAGCAGATTCGGACCCGGCGCTGCAGCTCCCGCGGCAGCTTGCTCCGCTGGATGCCCCGCAGGTCGTAGGCCCGAATCTCCTCGAGCCGATCGCCGTAGAGCGAATGAAGCATCAGCAGATGCGTGATGCCGATCGGTCCGGCTCCGATGATTCCGGCACGGAAATCCGGCTTCGAGCTGCGCTCCAGATAGGCATCCAGCATCAGGCTGCTCACCGCCGCCGTACGGATGGCGCTTAGCCGGTCGCTGCGGATGAAAGCGATCGGGGCGCCGGTGGACGGATCGTTCATGATCAGCGTGTTGTGGGCGCGAGGCAGCCCGCGCTCCAGATTGCCGGGGAAGCTCGCGATCCACTTGATGCCGCTGGCTTCGATCTCTCCTCCGACGAAGGCGGGCATGGCGATGATGCGGTTCCGCGGGTCGCGGAATCGAAGGTAAGGCTTCAGCGGCTGAACGACCTCGGAAGTGCCTTGAAGCCGGAGGACGGCCTCGACTTGTTCCTGCAGCTCGCGCCAAGGAGTGCCGATCCGGGTGATATGGCGATCGTTCAAGTGGATCACGGCTTAGCCTCACCGCCGGAGCCGGAACCCGAGCCGAAGCCCCTGCTCGAATCCCTGCTCAAACCCAAGCTCGAACCCAAGCTCAAATCCCTGCTCGAATCCCTGTGCGAGTCCAAGCGCGAGTCCAAGCCGGGGCCCGCGACGGAGCGAGTCGGCACCGCAAGCGAGGCAACCCATTCATCGCTGTAGACCGTGTCCCAATAGCGGTCGCCCCGGTCGACCAGAATGGCTGCGCATACGGAGCCTGCTGGGATTTTGTCTTGCATGAGCCGGATGGCTTCCAGCACTCCGCCGGAGGAAGCGCCGGCCAGGATCGATTCCGTGCGAAGCAGGTCGCGGCATCCGCGGACGCAGGCAAGATCGTCGACGTAGACGACCCGGTCGACAAGCTCGCTGCGAAGCTGCTGCGGAACGATCGCGGCGCCCAGTCCGGGCAGCCGTCTAGAAGCTCGTCCATCGCCGCCGAAAATGACGCTCCCGACCGCATCCACGGCAATCACCTTCGTTGGAAGGCCGTCGTCGCGGATTCTCTCGGAGCAGCCGCGGATCGTGCCGCAGGTGCTGACCCCGCAGAATAGATAATCGACTTGGCCGAGCGCCTGCCGGATCTCCGGCATCGTCGTTTCGTAATGGGCGAGGTAGTTGTCAGGGTTGCCGTATTGGTTCGTCCAGTAGCTGTCCGGAATCTCGGAGAGCAGCTCCTTTACCCGCCGGATCCGGGCCGGAAGATATTCCCCGGTCTCAGGATCCGGCTTGTCGATCCATTCGACCCGCGCGCCGAGGCTGCGGATCAGTCTCAGATGATAGGACGTCGTGCGGGAATCCAGCACGCAGATGAAGGGCAGCCCCAAGCAGCCGCAGATCTGGGCCAGGCTGACCGCGAGGTTGCCGGAGCTGGATTCGATGATCGTCGTCCCGGGGCCGACCTCTCCGCGTTTGACCGCTTGTTTGAGCATGTGGAGAGCCGGACGGTCTTTGGCGCTGCCTCCCGGATTCGTCATCTCCAGCTTGCCGTATACCTGAAAAGGAGCATCCTTGAACATTCTCTTGAGAGGAACTAACGGAGTTCGGCCTATCGTGGCGAGTACGCCTTCGTTCAGATCCACCGCGTCATGCACCTCAATTGTAATAGATCTTCTTGTGTTTGATCGAGCTTCCTTCCAGGGAAGCCCCCTCTTCCAGACGCAGCACCTGAAGCTCTTCCAGCAGCCGGTTTCGCACCATTCTCCCGATCTCGGGAATTCGATCCTGCAGGTCTTGGGAGATCGCGCGGAGCTTCTCTTCTCCGGGATTCTCGCCCCCGATATGAATGCGGAGCCGGTTGTCGGCCACTTCGACGCGAACGATGGTCTGGCCGATATGGCGGAAGACGACTTCCTCGATGTCGAAGACGCTGATCTTCTCCCCGTGCTTCAGCTCCGGCCCCAGCCTTCTAACGAGAGCTTGGAAGCTCTGGCGCCAGACGCCGTCCACCAGGATAGGGCGGAAATCCCGCACGACGTCGTAAGTGACGTAGCGCATGGCGGGGAACATCTCGCGAACCGTCGCGGTGAGGACCAGGACGGACTCATCTTCATCCAATGCAGCGGCATTCCCGCGGGAAGGCATGGGAATATCCCGCACTCCTTCGGCCTCGAGCCCTTCGGCAATCAAGTATCTTCCGTGTTCATGCGAGAAATAAGCGATCGTGCCGATCTCGATGGAACCGTAAGTGTCCATCACATCGGTCGTACGAATGCCCAGACGTTCGGCCGATCTTGCGATCCAGGAGGGAGCCGCGGCCTCGCCGACCAGAATCACTTTGCGAATCCCGAAGCGCGTCGGATCGTCCGCCGCCTGAAGCAAGCTGTCCAGGATGGACGGCATCGTGTACAGGACATGGGGACGCATGGAAAGCAGCCTCTCCAGATGCATCTCCACCGGCAAGCGGAAGGAGATGGCTTCGGCTTGCAGGCCGATGCGGGCGAAGATCTCGGGAGCCGTGTCCGCGGCATGCCCGGTACCCATATCGGACAGGGCCGTGCGAACGCTCGAGCCTCCCAGGAATCGTCCGAAAATTCGGCTCTTGATTCGCGCGTAGGCGAGTTCGTCTTCCTCGGAATAATAGATGGCTTTGCGCAGGCCGGAGCTCGTGCCGGACGTCCGGTAGCAGCGAAGCCCCGGATGCCTGCTAAGCGGCTGATGAGGGGTATAGTAGTGCTTCTCCAACCATTCGGCCGTCATGAGGGGCAGATCGCTTAGAGTAAGGACTTCCTCTCCGGCTTTCAGGCAGCCGTGCTGTTTCATCGCCGTCTCGTACCAAGGGAAGGTACGGATCGTCTGATGGATCTTGCGCTTAAGCTCAATTGCGTCCAATTCTCGATACCCTCCGCCAACTGAGACATTGTTCAAGCCTTTTAACATTTTATGAGCCTAAAGCTTATTGGTTCTGGGCCGGCCTTAGGTGCTTGCCCTTGCAGCTTGGGGAAATCGCCATATGGTAAGGAGACGGTAATCAAAATAAGGCGCGTGAAGGGGAGGATTCCATGGGGACGAAACCGGGTGCCAGAAGCAAATGGGCGAAGACCCAGTGTATTGTTGGCGTTCCGCGGCTGGCGGCCCACGTTCCGGAGACTCGCATCATGAGCGAAGCTTCGCTAAGGGCGATGCTGGGAAAATACGGGATGGTGTACGTGAAGCCGGATATCGGCGCTCGCGGGGTCGGCGTCATGAAGGTGGAGAAGCTGGACAAAGGGTATTTCGTTCATTACGGCACGGTGCGCAAGAAACTGGCGACCTTCGAAAGCGCGTTTAGGTGGATAAAGAACAACCGCAAGAAACGGGTGTATCTGGTTCAGAGAGGGATTCGTATGGTTCGCCTCGGCAACCGTCCCATCGATTACCGGGTGATGATCCAGCGCAATGAGAAAAGAAAGTGGGAAGTGACGGGCAGTCTCGCCCGAGTAGCGCATCCGGGGAAAGCGGTGACGAACGGAAGCCAGGGAGGCACGATCTATCCATCCCGAACGATGCTCGACCGAATAGCCGGGAGCCGAAGGGGGGCGGCCATTCTCGGGGAGTTCCGGGGGTTGGCCCATCTGTCCGCCAGACGGTTGGCGAAGGTCTATCCCAAGCTTAACGAGCTGGGGTTGGATATCGCCATGGACAACCAAAATAGGAGCTGGATCCTGGAGATCAACACGGCCCCCGACGCGAAGCCGTTCGTGCTGCTGGACGACCAATCGATGATCAAGCGAATCGTGAAGCTGGGCAAGAGATACGGAAGAATCTATGACCTGACCATCCGCAAGGCGAAGAAAGGATAAACGACGAACGCCAATGCCGCTCGGGAGGCATTGGCGTTCGTTTCTATTCCAAGGGGGGCGATGAGGTTAACGACCGGATCTGGCTCGTGACGGCCGCTCGCTGTTTCCCTAATTCCCGCACCGCGCGATAGAGCTGTTTCTGGCCTGCGGGGCTCTCGTCTTCGCGGGCCAGGTCGTAAAGACTCAGCATCAGGCGGTTGATCGCATCGAATCGGTCCCAGAGCTTCTGAAGGATCAGAACGTTCACGAGCAGCCGGATCGCTTCTTCCTTCTGATTGAGGGTATCCAGGATTTGCTCTTGCCATGCCGAGTCGCCGATTTGGAGCGCGTGATTGTATAAATCCAGATGATCGTTTATCCAATCGTCGGCCGCTTGCCGATGAAGGGCATCCATCTCCGTCTCTCCCTCCGTCAAAACTTTACCTAGTATTATACTATGAATTACTGGGATATCAAGGCGAGGAAGGAACATTTTGGCCCCGGCCCGGCTTGTCGCATGGGTTGACATATTCATTGAGAACGATTATCATCAACATAATGCAAGATGTTGAGAAGCATTTTCAATGTCCGAAGGCAGGCATTGCTACATAAATGCGATAACGAGGAGAGATCTTATGTCTCGTCTGAATACGAATCAACTGTCGTTGGGATATGGAAGCCGGAGAATCGTGGAGGAGCTGAACCTGTCGATCCCCGACGGGAAGATCACGGCCCTGGTGGGCTCCAACGGCTCGGGCAAATCCACCATTCTGAAGTCGATGGCCCGGATCCTGAATCCCCTGAGCGGCGGAGTCTATCTCGACGGCAAGGAGATTCACCGCCAGCCGACGAAGGAAGTGGCGAAGCAGCTGGCCATTCTGCCGCAGAACCCGACTTCGCCGGACGGGCTGACGGTAAGAGAGCTCGTCTCGTTCGGACGGTATCCGCATCAGAAGGGATTCGGTAGCTTGAAGTCGGAAGACCTGCGCATGGTCGAATGGGCCATGGAAGCGACCGGAATGCTCGCGTTCGCGGACCGGCCGGTCGACCAGCTGTCGGGCGGGCAGCGCCAACGGGCGTGGATCGCCATGGCCGTCGCCCAAGGCACGGAAGTGCTGCTGCTCGACGAACCGACGACTTTCCTCGATATGGCGCATCAGATCGAAGTCATGATGCTGTTGGAGAAGCTGAACAAGGAGCAGAAGCGCACGATCATCATGGTCGTCCACGACTTGAACCATGCCGCCCGCTACGCCCAGCACATGGTCGCCTTGAAGCAAGGCTCCGTGCGGTACGAAGGCGATCCGGTCGAGGTCATGACTCCGGAGATGCTCCGCGTCGTCTTCGGAATCGACGCCGACGTCATTCCGGATCCCCGCTCGGGCACGCCGATGTGCTTGCCTTACGGATTGGCTCACGAAGCGCAGGCCGAAGCGGCGTCCGGCGCCGCCGCCGGCTCGGAAGCGCCTGCTGCGATTCCGCATGCCGAGCCCGTAGGAGCCGCAGGCTGACCGAACCGAACTCCATCAACCTGGGTCAACCCCAGTCCATACCAGTCAACTCCGGTCAGCCGAGATCAACCTCGGTGAACCGCGAACCTCATCGGCGGGCATCCTTCACCATCCGCCGCAACAGGCAGCAACGTTCAGAACCTGGCTCCCTTCCGGTACTCCCGAGGGGACTGCCTGGTTATTTTTTTGAACATCTTGCCGAAGTGGGAGAAGTTGTCGAAGCCGCAGGAAGCCGCGATCCCGGCGATCGGGAGATCGGTTTCCTTCAACTGCCTCTGCGCTTCCTTCACTCGGGTAAGCAGCAGATAGTCGGAGAACGTGAAGCCGGTCACCTCGCGGAAGGAACGGCTTAGATGATAGGGGCTAATATAGAAATCGGCGGCGATCTCCCCTAGCTTAACGGGCTCGTCGTAGTGCTCGTTCAAGTAACGGACGATCTCGAAGATCTTGGCGTGCTTGGGGGAAGTGTCGCCGTCCAGCCCGATGTGGGCGTTCTCCCGGAGGCTCCGCGAGGTCGCCAGCAGAAGCTCGGTGACGGCGGCCGGCGGAACCAGCTCGTAGCCCGCGGGCTTCAGGCGGATCTCGCCCAGCAGCCGGCGAATGACCGTATCCGCGCTGCGGAGCTCGGAGCGGGGAAGACGGATGACGGGGCTCGCCTGACGGAAGGGCTCCAGAAGCAGCGCGGAATTGGAGCCGGCGACACCTTCCAAGTAGGCATCGGTGAAGTGAATGACGATCCTCTCGTGCTCGGGAGCGAGCGGTCCCTGAAGCGTCTTGTGCACGACGGACTTGTCGATGAAGACGAGATCGCCTTGCTCCACCCGGAAGGTACGATCCTTCACGAAGTAAACCCGGCTTCCGGAGAGCAGGTAATAAATCTCGTAATAGGAATGGAAGTGATCGATCGACATCGTATAAGGCTCGGATCGCTTCACGTATTCGACGTAGAGGCTGCTAGTGCTTCCATAGCTGAACGCTTCGATCGACATGAGCGGGTCTCTCCTTGGCAATGCGCAAGATATGCGGGGTTTAAGGCAATTATGGCATGATTTTAGCAGAATTATAGCATTACCATGCATTAGAATAAAGCCATATTCCCATTCCCGAAGGACAGGAGACCTGAGCATGCAATCGCAAGCGAAGAGAAAATACGTATTGGTAGGCACGGGCGGACGTGCCGAATTCTTCTATGGAGCCATCGCCACCCATTACCGGGATACCTCCGACCTGCTCGCATTCTGCGACATCAATCAGACGCGCATGGATTACGCGAACAAGCGGCTTGTAGAAGCTTACGATTACAAGGCCGTTGCCACCTACCCTTCCGACCGGTTCGACCGCATGATCGAAGAACAGCGTCCGGACGCGGTCATCGTGACCAGCGTCGACCGGACTCACCATACGTACATCATCCGCGCGCTTGAGCTCGGCTGCGACGTCATCACCGAGAAGCCGATGACGGTGGACGAGAAGAAGTGCCAGGGAATCCTGGACGCGGTGGAGCGCACGGGACGCAGCGTCCGCGTCACCTTCAACTACCGTTACGCCCCCCACCATACGAAAGCGAGAGAGCTTATTGCTTCCGGCGCTATCGGCAAGGTGACGTCGGTTCACTTCGAGTGGCTGCTCAACACCCAGCACGGAGCGGATTACTTCCGCCGCTGGCATCGCGACAAGCGGAACAGCGGAGGGCTGCTCGTTCACAAGTCCACCCACCATTTCGACCTGGTCAACTTCTGGATCGCTTCCCAGCCGGAATCGGTGTTCGCCTTCGGGGACCTGCTGTTCTACGGCAGAGAGAATGCCGAACAGCGCGGCGTCACGAAGTTCTACGAGCGCGCGACCGGCAATCCTCTCGCGAAGGATGATCCGTTCGCTCTCCACCTGGATTCGAACGAACACCTGAAGGCGATGTACCTCGACGCCGAGCACGAGGACGGCTACCGCCGCGACCAGAGCGTCTTCGGCGACGGCATCAACATCGAAGACACGATGGGCGTTATCGTCCGTTATAAGAATCAAGCGATCTTGACCTATTCGCTGACGGCGTACGCTCCATGGGAAGGCTACCGCATCGCCTTCAACGGCACGAAGGGCCGCATCGAGATGCAAGTCGTCGAACAGTCCTACGTGAACTCCGGCGGGGACAAAGCGGACGAGGGAGCGATTCTGGGCGCGCAGATCAAGGTACTCCCGATGTTCGGCGCTCCCTATATCGCGAATGTCGAAGAAGGCGTCGGCGGCCACGGAGGAGGCGATCCCGTACTCCTTAACGACCTGTTCGGCACGCCGGTCCCGGATCCGTTCCATCGTGCGGCGAACCATGTCGACGGGGCTCGCTCGATTCTGACGGGAATCGCGGCGAACCGTTCCATCCGCACCGGCCAAGCTGTACAAATCGACGATCTCGTGCGATTCTATCGGTAGGAGGCGATGGGGATGAGACCCTTTCTGAACGAGAACTTCCTGCTGTCCAACGAGACGGCCGAGAAGCTCTATCACGAATACGCGGCGAATCAACCGATTATCGATTATCATTGCCATCTGAACCAAGCGGACATTCTGGCGAATCGCTCCTACGACAACCTGGCGCAAGTATGGCTGTACGGGGACCACTACAAGTGGAGAGCGATGCGCGCGAACGGAGTCGAGGAGAAGTACGTGACAGGAGGCGAGGGAGTCAGCGACTACGATCGGTTCCTGGCCTGGGCGAAGACCGTTCCGGCGACGATCGGCAATCCGCTGTACCATTGGTCTCACCTGGAGCTGAGGCGTTACTTCGGAATCGAGGAGCTGCTGAACGAGAAGAACGCGCCGATGATCTGGGAGAAGGCGAACGCCAAGCTTCGGCAGCCGGAAGGCTTCCGGGTGCGCGACTTCATCGTGCGCTCCGGGGTCGAGGTCATCTGCACGACGGACGACCCGGCCGACACGTTGGAGGATCACCTGAAGATCCGGGATCTGCCGGACTTCCACGTCAAAGTGCTGCCTTCCTATCGTCCCGACAAGGCGCTCGAGATCACCCGGCCAACGTTCCTTCCTTGGCTGGAGCGGTTGGAGACCGTTACGGGCTCCGGACTTGCCGGCTACGACGAGCTGCTTCATGCCTTGGAAGCGCGAGCTCGGTTCTTCCATGACGCAGGCTGCCGAGTATCCGACCATGCGCTCGATGTCGCGGTCTACGAGGAAGCGACGAAGGAGGAAGCGGCGGCCGTTTATGCCAAGGCGAGAGCCGGGGAGACCATCAGTCCTTCCGAAGAGCGCAAGTACAAGACGTACACGATGCTGTTCCTCGGCCGCATCTATGCTCGTCTCGGCTGGTCGATGCAGCTGCACATGAACGCTTCCCGGAACAACAACTCCCGAATGTTCGCGAAGCTCGGTCCGGATACCGGCTACGACTCGATCGGGGACAGCAACGTCGGCACGGCGCTCGTGCCGTTGCTCGACGCTCTGGAGCGGGAAGATCGACTGCCTCGAACGATCGTCTATTCGCTGAACCCGACGCACCTCTCCGTGCTAGGGTCCGCGATCGGAAGCTTCCAAGGCGGGGGCATCCCGGGGAAAATGCAGCTGGGCTCGGCGTGGTGGTTCAACGATACGAAGGACGGCATGCTGGAGCAGCTCCGGGCGCTGGCCAACCTCGGCGTGCTTGGACGATTCGTCGGCATGCTGACCGACTCGCGCAGCTTCCTCTCCTACACGAGGCACGAATACTTCCGCCGCATTCTGTGCAATCTGGTGGGAGAATGGGCGGAGAACGGAGAGGCGCCGCTCGACATGGAGCTGTTGGGCGGACTCGTTCAGGATATCTCTTATCGCAATGCGAAGGAATATTTCCAATTCTAACGATAGGTTGTCCATTTGGGCCGATCGAACAGGCTTTTAGCTGTTCGATCGGCCTTTTTGCCGGCATCCGGTGACGACATCGTGAATAAGGCAAATAAAAATTGTCGACAATCGACATAAATAGCGCTATAATAAAGAACGTAACAAACCAACATAAAGCCGATCGCATGAAGCATCCGCGGTCGACTTCCCATTCTATTAACGAGTAGAGAGGAAGGAAATAAAATGAGCAATCGTTTTGCTTCTAAAGTTGTCGTCATTACGGGCGCCGGTTCCGGTCTGGGACGCGCAACCGCCCTGGAATTGGCCAAGGAAGGCGCCAAGCTGTCGCTGATCGACCTGAATGAAGCGTCTCTCGTCGAGACCCAGAATCAAATCAAGGCGGTCGCTCCGAACGCCGAGCTCCTCCTCCTTACGGCCGACGTCTCGAACGAAGAGGCCGTTAAGCAATACGTGGAAGACAGCGTCAAGAAGTTCGGCCGCATCGACGGCTTCTACAACAACGCGGGCATCGAGGGCAAGCAGGCTCCGACAGCCGAGTACGACAGCAACGTGTTCGACAAGGTTATCGACATCAACCTGAAGGGCGTCTTCTACGGCATGAAGTACGTGCTGCCGGTCATGAAGGAACAGCAATCCGGCGCCATCGTCAACGTCGCTTCCGTCGGAGGCATCCGCGCCGTTCATAACCAAGCCGCATACGTGGCGAGCAAGCACGCGGTAGCCGGCATGACGAAGAACGCCGCCATCGAATACGGCCAATACAACCTGAGCATCAACGCCATCGCTCCGGGCGCTATCATGACGGACATGGTCGTCGGATCGCTGAAGCAAATCGGCGGCGAAGACGGCTGGGAAGAAGCGGGCAAGGCATTCGTCAGCGTCAATCCGAAGAAGCGCTTCGGCAAGCCGGAAGAAGTCGGCCGTCTGGTTGCCTTCCTCCTCTCGGGCGAATCCGAATTCATCAACGGCGTCGTCATTCCGATCGACGGCGGCCAATCCAACCAATATTAATTCCAAGCAATAGAAAGAAGGCTATCCGATCGCTCCTCGAGGAGTAGACCGGATAGCCTTCTTTCTTTACGGATCGGGGATCCGAACCTTACGCCACTGCCGCGGTATCGGAAGTGACTTTGTTGTACGTTTCATCGCTCATCACTCGACGTGCGCCGAGATAACGCTTCGCGTAGTACTTCTCATCGAGGTCGGAGATCGTGACGCCCTTGGAAGCCGCGTGCGCGAACTTGTTATCGCCGACATACACACCGACATGAGAGACGCCGCTGCCGCTGGTATTGAAGAACACCAGGTCGCCAGCTCTCAGGTCGCTCTTGGCTACTTTATCGCCCAGCGCGTACTGTTGGCTAGACGAATGCGGAAGAGTCATACCGAGCTTCTTGAACACGTAGGCCGTGAAGCCGGAGCAATCGAAGCCGCTCGTGGTCGTTCCTCCGTAATCGTAGTCGATGCCAATCAGCTTGCTGACTTCGCCATCCAGTTTAGACTCCGCCGAAGCGCTGCCAACCTGGAAAGCAAGCAATAAAGCAAGTCCCATAAAGATTGCAGAAAACTTCTTGCGCAAAACAGGTGACTCCTTCCAAAGCCTACGAGGTTAGCTGGAGGGTTCGGTTGAAGGTTCCCTATGATCCCTGTGTAGCGAGATCAATTCACCCAGAATACTGGTTCCCCCGTTTCCCTTGTGCGCGGGAATTCGGCAATTTTTTGCACTGAGGTTAATATATTCGGGTTTCTGGTCCGATTTTCCTGCTTCTCAAAGATTAGAAAACCTTAATGATAGCTAGAACCGCACGAATAAGCGCGGACAAGCCTCCTTATTCGGCGGACTCTGTCGTCCGCTCGATAAGGAGGCTTGGCTCAAAAGCTAGGATTTTAGGAAAATCAGGAGGAGATCTCGCTTCTCCATACCTCGTATTGCGAGGCGGCCGTCCAGAGAGAGAGCAGCGAGCGAACGAGCTGGAACGCTTGATGCAGAACGATGGCGGCGAACCCGGTCCACAGCAGGGTCGTCGAGGTCAAGAGGAGCGACGCGAGCAGGCCGAGCCCGACCAGGATCAGCGAGACGGCCAGCAGCGGAAGCGCCCGCCGGCAAGCTTGGAGCAGCCCGTTCAGGATGGAGCCGTCCGCGGCCGAGCTGAACTGCATGAATTGAAACAGCAGATGAATGGCGAAGCTCCATACGATCCAGACCAGAGCGTAGGGGAGAAGCTCTTGAAGCCAAGCGCCAGCAGTCATCGCCTTCAGGTAGGAAGAATAGAGCTTCGGGACAAGCCAGACGAGCGGAACGATCGTCAGAAGCGTCTCTATCCAATAGAGAAGAGTGACTCCGCGCCAGGAGCGCCGCATTCCGGCCATCACCTTAGTGCCCTGCGAATCCTCCGAATGGCAGAACGAATAGAAGAGTCCGGCATTGATAAGGGGGGTGACGATCATTCGGATCAGGAACATCCCGGCAAGCATGGCGAGCGCTCCGTAGGAGAGATCGGTCTTGAACAGCCGGAATTGCGCTTCGATGAAGAAGAGGCGCACGGCCTCCGGATTCGGGAGATCGTTCGGATATCGGGCCAGCACGGGAGAGACGATGGAGTCGATGAAGCGATACAGGAAGAATCCCCAGAGGAGCCGGTACAGGAATAGGACGATGAGGACGTATTTGTGCTTGAGGGTCATCGTCCAGCCTTGCAGCAGATAGTTGCGCATCGCTCTCACCTCACCATGCCAATGTGCCTAGCAGGCCTTCGACGATTGTCGAGAAGCCGATATTCAAGCGCGTTCTTTTCTTCTCCGGGATCTCCGCCTTCAGGTAATTGTTGAATCGCAGGTTATCCAGGACGACGGACATGGACGGGTCGATCGCCGCGTAGGAGAGCGGAGAGCCGTGCTTCAACTGCAGAGTGGCGTGCTTCTGCTGTCCGTCCCAGGTCTGGCGGACCGTCTGTCCGTCCTCGAACCGGAACAGGACCCCAACGGGCTGGGCGCTGCCCCCGTTTCTCCGAACCACCACGGTCGTCACGTAACCGCCTCCGTCTTGAGGGACGGAATGGATGGATTCGACCGCGAAGTCGGCCATCTGCCCTTGATAGACGTACGCTTGGAAAAAGTCGCCCCACTTGTCTTTGGTGACCGACTCGACGACCTTCTGGAAGTCGGCGGAGGATGGGTGCTTGAACTTGTACTTCTGGAAGTAAGTTCGGAGGATTCGGTTCATCGTTTTGTCTCCGACCTGCTTCTCCATCGCTTTGAGAACCAGCTTGGCCCGCATGTAGACGTTCTCCGCGTACCGCTCCGAGCCGCTGTAGCGCCATGAATCCAGCTTGAGCGGTTCGGGATGGGTCATGTAGCTGGCCTCAACCGTCGTGCTCGGCGATACGCCGTAGATAGAGGACATCAGCTTATCCTCGGAATAAGAGGTAAAGCCTTCGTCCAGCCACGCCTCCTCGAATTCGTTGGAAGCGACCATGCCGTACCAGTACTGATGCGCGATCTCGTGAACGAGCGTCCTCTCCAGGTCGTACCCCGGCTTGTCGCTCTTCGCAGCCGCGGCCGTCACTAGCGTCGGGTATTCCATGCCGCCGGCGCCGTTCGCATCGGCCGGAGGAACGACGACCGACAGCGTGGAGTACGGATAATCCCCGTACCATTCGCCGAGCTTGGCCAGCGCGGACTTCGCGGCGTGCATGTATCTCTCGGCGAGGTCTTTGTGCAGAGGGTCGATGTAAAGCTTGATGCGTACCCCGGGAACCCCCGCCGAAGAGAACGTGTCCTCCACGAATTCGAAGTTCGGCGAAGCGGCCCATCCGAAGTCGTGAACGTCATCCGCGTAGAATTGGTATACCTTGCGGCCTTCGGAGATGACGGCGGGCTTCGTCTGGAAGCCGGTCGCGGCGACCTTGTCTTTCTCCGGGACGTTGATGCTCACGCTGTAGATGCCGAAGTCGGAGTAGAACTCCGAGTCGCCGTGGTACTGGTGGGCGTTCCAGCCCTCCGTCGTTCTTCCGCGCGTGCCGACCGTCTCGTAGGCGGCGACCTTGGGGAACCACTGACCGGCCATCACGAAGTCTCCGGCCTTGCCCATCCGGGCGAACACCTGCGGCAGCTTCACGGTGTAGGTCATGCTCAGCGTAATGCTTTTACCCGGCTTGACCGAATGAGGAAGCAGCAAGGTCGCCAGCGTCTTGTCCGACCTATTGCCGTCGTCGGGCTGCACGTAATGGAGCCGGGGGAGCAGCGTCTCTCCTTCTTCGGTCGTCAAGGAATTGAGCGTCATCGAACCGTAGCTGCCGGCTTGCATCTTGTCGCCGCGCAGCTGGCCTCCCGATTCCTTCAGGAAGGTGCTGCCGGGGGAGAACGCATTCGGGTAGAGATGAAGATAGAGGTCGGACACCTCCTTGCGGCCGGGATTCTTCCAGGTGATGGTCTGCTGGGCGTTCAATGTCCCGTCATCCCCCAGAGTGACGGAGATGTGGTACTCCGACACGCGATTGCTTAGCACGGTGGCCGTAGGCGCCAACGGAACATCGGCATTGGGTTCGGATGCGGGAACGGTGAGCGACTCGCCAATGACGGGCAAGCCTTGCGGCGTCGTGTCCGCGGGCAAGACATATTGGCCGGCCCAAGCGTCCGCGAATCCGAATTTGAAGGAGCTGACTAACAATGCAGCGGAGACCGCTAGGACAAGCATGCGGTACATACGACGATGGGGCATACGGTTAACCCTCCCGTTGACAAGCGTCTAGGGCATGTATATGTTGGTTGTCCGACGATTATATCTGCGGGTTTGAACAAGCAGGGGCTTAGCCGGCTGAAAACAAAAAACCAGCTAATGTTTGTCAAGCTTTGACGTCTTGGTCTTAGGAAAAAACCTTGTTATAATTCTGTACATGCCAAATAACCTCCGTTGGCTCGGAGGATGTTGGTTAAATATGGATTATGCGGTGTAGGGCGTGCCCTTCTTCAAGATGGCGTATATGTGATGCAATAGCTTGTTGGCGCAAGCAATCACCGTCACCTTGTAGGGCTTGCCCTCTTGTCTTTTCTTATCGTAGTACGCTCGTAGCCTTTCGTTCGTACTTCCTCTTATACCGCATTGTACAGCCAAATACAGTGCGCGTCGTAGCCGTTTAGAGCCGCGTTTGGTGATGCGAGTGCTGGACGCTACGAATTGACCTGAACTATGCACACTCGGATCCAGCCCTGCGTAGGCAACTAACTGTTTTGGATCTTCAAACTGCTTTGCATCCCCAATCTCCGCTATTAGCGAAGCAGCTAGCTTATCCCCGATGCCTGGAATCGTCTTTAGCAACTCCACTTCCGGAATCTCCTTCGCCTCTTCTTGGATTCTCATCTCCAGTCGGGTCAACTGTTCTTGTTGAGCAAGCAGGATCTCCACCATAAACAACAATGCTGCCCTTTGAGCGGCGCTTTGCTTCTGAGGGAGCCGCAGGTTTTGGATTTGCCCTACTTTCGATTGAATCCATGCTTTCCCGTGCGAACTGCCTGCTGTTTCGCGCACTACTTCCTCCGTTACGACAGCCCCCTGAAGCATATGAAGGAGCACACGCAACGAAGTCTTGGAAAACAGGTCATGAAACACGCCTTCATATGCCGGGCAAACTTGATCCAATAACGCTCTCGCGTTCAATTTCGACTGCACGAATTGAGCCGTCATAAACTCATGCTGCCTCGTCAAGTGTTGCATCTCTGTTATTCGATCTTCCCAACTTCGGTGAGGCTTTACATCGCCACGATAGTACATCTCAGCCAAATGCCAGGCGTCTGCCGCATCCGTTTTAACTTTGCGTAACTGTGCGCTTTTTGAGCGTTTGGACAACAAGGGATTTAGGATAAAATACTCAATATTCATCTGCTGCAAATAGGCTACAACCACCCGATGGTAATGTCCGGTTGCTTCCAAAATAACAACGGGCTTGATATCTGTTTGCTCTTCTAACTGACGAATGATATGGTCTAGCCTTTCAAGTCCACCGGCATGTCGAATGGTTTCCGGTTTCCCGTACGCCTCACCACGCTTCGTGAACGCTTGTAATACGCTAAATCCTTTCGCAACATCCAATCCGATAACCGGTTCCATGTCAGCTCCTCCTGATGTAAATCTAGCCGGCAATCCCACGATGGTTCCAAACCCATAGCTTCGCTTGTGATACGAGGTCAATTGCCCCAACCAGCTCAAACATGGTCATTGGAGGTAGTGGGAGAACAGTTTTTAGTACGGGATCGATGTCCCTAAAAGCCCGACGTTCTCCCGGCTACCGCCATCATAGAACGACCACAAAAATAGGCCAACCAGAAATCTCTGGCTGACCTAATAATACGAAAAGCCCGCCCAACCGCCGCAAGGCCAGTTAAAGCGAGCTTGTTCTTAGAGAAACGGTTCGATCTTGCGAGCCTCTTCCTTCAGGATCGTGTACATCCCTTCCGCATCTTCCTTCTTGGCCGAGTCCGCCGTCCGCTCGATTCTTACGGTCAGAGTCTTCTGGCCGAATTCGATCTCGAGCGTATCGCCGGCTTTGACGACGCTGCCCGGCTTGGCTTCCCTTCCGTTGAGAAGGACGCGCCCTTGATCGGACACGTCCTTCGCAACGGTGCGGCGCTTGATGAGACGCGACACCTTCAGGTATTTATCGAGACGCATCTATTACTTAACAGCGTCCTTAAGCTTGTTGCCGGCTTTGAATGCTGGAACCTTGGAAGCTGCGATTTCGATCGTCTTGCCCGTTTGCGGGTTGCGGCCTACGCGGCCGGAACGGCTGCGAGTTTCGAACGTGCCGAAGCCGATCAGTTGAACCTTGTCGCCCTTGGAAAGCGCGTCGGAAACTTCGCCCAGGAAGCCGTTCAGAACGGATTCTACGTCCTTCTTAGTCAATCCGCTCTTCTCGGCGATGTTGTTGATCAGGTCTGTCTTGTTCATAAATAAAATTCCTCCCAAAAAAGTTGATTTAGATGTTGGTCCGAACGCCTCTGGGCGTAAGGAATTTCAGGTTGCAGTAACACGATGAATAGTATTCTGTTCTCTGTTAAAAAAATCCTGCCTCGCTCGCAAAAAAAATCGCGAAATATGAAGAAATGCCTAGAATTGTGTGGAATCCACGCCAAGAAGCCGCCTAAAAAGCGTTCTAGTTAAGGCTTTTGGCCTGCTGCCACCATTCTTCCATCTCTTGTAAATCAGTCTCGTCAAAGGAACGTCCTCTTATACGTAATTGCTCCTCGATATATTGAAAACGGGAGGAAAATTTGCGATTGGTTCCGGCAAGGGCTTCCTCCGGGTCAATCTTGAGGAAACGAGAGATGTTCGCCACCGCGAACAGCAGATCCCCCAACTCTTCCTTCTGACGATCATGCGATTCGCTAGAGATGGCTTTCTTCAGCTCGGCCAGCTCCTCGTCCACCTTCTCGAAGACGCCCGTCAGATCGGGCCAATCGAAGCCGACTCCGGCTGCCTTCTTCTGAAGCTTATACGACCTCGGAAGGGCAGGCAGATCCTTCGGAATGCCGTCCAGCTTGGATTGCCGCTCGGCGACTCCCTTGCGCCTCTTCTCCTCCGCCTTCATCGCTTCCCAATTGCGAAGCGCCTCTTCGGCGTCCTGGGCGTTCTCTCCGCCGAAGACATGAGGATGCCGGAAGATCAGCTTGTCGTTCAGCTCCGCCAGAACGTCGAAGACATCGAACGAGCCGACCTCTTCTTCCATCTGGCTGTGGAGCAGCACTTGAAGGAGGACATCGCCGAACTCTTCCTTCATGTTGTCCGGATCGTCGTTGTCGATCGCTTCGATCGCTTCGTAGGTCTCCTCCACGAAGTTCTTGCGGATCGAGCCGTGTGTCTGCTCACGGTCCCAAGGACAGCCCTCCGGGCTGCGAAGGATCGCGACGATCTCGTGCAGCCGCTCGAACGAATGACGGCGCAGGCCGGCATCTTCGCTTGCGGGTACGTAAACGAGCGTCAGGTTTCCGTAGTCCTCCAGCCGATCCAGCTCGTGCAGCGGAATTCGATGAATCCTCTCCTCGCCGGGAACGCCGAGCGATTGCCCGACGACGACCGGATGCTCGTCCGGATAGACGGCCATCAGGCTCAGCTTCACGTCGGATGCGGTGAATTCGTCATAGACCTGGCCGATCAAGGTATGGAGCTGCGGCCGCAGGTGCTCGCGGCGAAGCTCGGAAGCGTCGAGAAGCTGGAAGCCCTCGATCGGATCGAAGCCCAGCCGAACGAACGCTTGATCGAGGAAGCTCTCCCCGCCCAGAATCTCAAGGGCGATGCCGCGCTCCTGCGCCCTGCCGCGCAGAAGCTGCACCGTTCGCTCGGCGACCATCGGGTGGCCCGGAACGGCATAGATGATTGTAGCGGATCGATGCTCTTCTGCCAAGTCCAGCAGCTTGCCCGCGATCGCTTCATACACTTCTTCGAAGCCGTTCAGGCTCTCGTAGAGGGAGTCGAACGACTCGAAAGAAAGGCCGCGGGCCGCGAGATCGGCGATGGCCGGATGCTCGGCGGTGCGGGCGAAGCGGAAGGAAGAACTCTCCAGCTTCTTCAGAATGCCGAGCGTCAATTGATCTTCGCCGCCGGAGCCGAGCCCGACGATCGTAATGGAGGGGGACATCGTCCATCATCCTTCCCGGTTGAACTGGAATCGACAAGCATGCTTGCAACAAACGCCCTTATGGGCGGCTTATGCGTTATATCGCGAAACGCTGGCCAGTCGCGGCTACAGAGGCTGCTGCGGTCGAAGCCGCCTCAGCCAGCGGTCCAGCCGCGAGCCCTCGCCGCAGCCGGGGAGCGCCCGCCAGTCGCGCGGAGCCGCGGCGCCGAAGGCGACGAGCGCCGCCGCGAAGACGAGAGCGCCTGCCGCGATGCACGGCAGCGCGGTCAGGAGCGCGGCGACGCGAGGCCCAAGGCCGCGCGTCAGGGCGTCGAGCAGCGCCGCGAGCAAGGCGACGGCCGCCGCCATGGCGCCGAGCGCCAGCGCAAGGCGCGCGCCGGAGCGCGAGGCGGTTCCGGCGACGGCCGGGCGCGGCGGCATGCGGCGGCGCAGCGCGAGCGCGTTCAGCAGCGCGGCCGAGCCGTAGGCGGCCAGCGCGGCGATGGCGGCGCCGTCTATGCCCAGGCTGGGCGCGAGCAGCGCGTTGAGCGCCGCCTTGACGAGCATGGCCGCCGCCAGGTGGACGGCGGGCGAGCGAAGGTCGCCGAGCCCTTGCAGCAGCGAGGCGCTGACCGCCTGGAGCGTGCCGCCCAAGGCCGCGAAAGCCAGAATCGCCATGGCCGCGGTGCCGTGAGCATCGGCGAACAAGGCGATGTTGATCGGCCCGGCCAAGAGAGCGAGCCCGACGGCGGCCGCTCCGCCGAACCACCAGCCGAGCCGAAGGGCGAATGCCGCCTGCTCCCGCTGGCCGGCCAGGTCGCCTCGCGTCCGGGCCGCCGTCAACGCGGGCACGAGCGCTCCGGCCGCGCCGCCCGCCGCCATGACGATCAGCTGCAGCAGAGCGATGCCCCGATTGTACTCGCCGAAGGAGGCCATCGCCTCCGCAGCCGTCGCGCCCGCGTGCTGAAGCAGGCGCGGCAGCGTGAAGGCGTCGATCAGCCCGAACAGCGGCGCGACGATCGAACCGGCCGCAACCGGCAGCGCGACCGCCACAATTCGGCGAAGCAGCGCCGAGCGGGATTCCGGCTCGAATGTCTTGGGCGCGTCGGGTTCGACCCTAGGCGCTCCCTCCTTCCGATCCCTAAGGCTCATCGCCAGCATCGCCGCAAGCCCGGCCGCCCCGCCGACCGCGAGCCCTCCGTGAACCGCAGCGGCCGTCGCGCCCGGCGACCAGGAGCTGTCTATCGCCCACAGAAGGGCGATGAGCATGAACGCGACGCGGGCCGTCTGCTCGGAGAGCTGCGATACGGCCGGAGCGAGCATCCGCATCCGCCCTTGCGAATAACCGCGGAGTGCCGCGGTCATCGGAGCGAACAGCAGCGCCAGCGAGGACGTGCGGATCGCTTGAGCCGCGTCGCCGACGCCCATCCACCTCGCGAACGCATCCGCCCCCAGCATCAGGATCGCGAACGCGAGAAGTCCGCTAACGGTCAGAACGCCCAGGGAATACCGGAGCACGCGCCGCGCTCCGTCCTCGTTGCCTGCCGCCGACCGTTCCGCGACAAGCACGGACACGGCGACGGGGACCCCCGCCGAAGCCAGCGTCATCCACATCACGGCGAGCGAGTAAACGGCGCTGTAGAGACCGAAGACCTGATCGCCGGCAAGGTTCTGCAGCGGGATCTTCTGGAACGTGCCGATCACCTTCGAGAGCAGGGCGGCTCCTCCCAAGAGAGCCGCGCCCTGCCACAGGGCGGAGCCCCCTCCTTCGGATTTCCTCCTAACCGTCTTCATGGCGCATTCCTTTCCCCGGCATCAAACGCAACGATTGGCGCAAAGATTGGTTAACCATCCATGAAGCATTATAGCATATTCCGCGCGAAGGCTCGTCCCGGCCCCTTCCTGCCTCGATCCGGCCGTCCTCTCGACGACCGAATCCATAAGAAAAAGCTCCGCCGCCATGGGAACGTTCACGATCGTTCCGCCGCCGGGAAGCTTTTATTTTCGATCAAGCGAAACTTGCTAAGAGAGAACGTCCTATTGTTCCATTTGCTTAGCCAGGAAGCCGGCGGCCGTCTCGACCATCTTGCTCTCGAGCTCGCCCATCTTCACGTTGTCTTCCTTGCTGATCAGAAGAACCGTGCCGATTGGGTCTCCGCCCGCCACGATCGGAGCCATCGCGAACGAGCTGAACATCTCGGCGTTGTCGCGTTGGATCTCGTAGCTGCCCGACTGCGATTCGACGATGATTTTACGGTTGTCCATGCAATTCTCCAGCATGCCGCCGACCGGCTTGTCCAGGTACTCTTTCTTGGAGGCGCCAGCCACGGCAATGAAGGTATCCCGGTCCGAGATGATCGCAATGTGGCCCGTGCTCTCGTGCAGCGATTCGGCATACTCCTTCGCGAAGTCGCCTAGTTCTCCAATCGGCGAATACTTCTTGAGAATGACTTCTCCGTCTCGATCCACGAAGATCTCGAGCGGATCCCCTTCGCGAATGCGGAGCGTGCGGCGAATTTCCTTTGGAATAACGACCCGACCGAGGTCATCAATGCGACGTACTATCCCGGTTGCTTTCATAGCTCGTGTTGCCCCACTTTCTTGGATGTAATAAACCTTGGAATCAGCCTGCCGCTTGAGACTTCTGGCTTGCGTTAGGCTTGTATGACGAACCGTTGTCCATTGGTTAGAAAGGTGACCTTGAACTTGGGCATAGTATTCAACCCCTCCCAATTTCTTATGCGCTTGCCCACCGATGGAGATTATCGTCAGCCGAACTTGGCAACCCTGAATGGCGCGTTTTTCTAGCGGGCCGAGCGAAGGCCGAGTTCCCGTTCCATTATTTGTAGTATCTGCTCGAGACAGCCGTCCTTCCGGCGGAATCGCTCGGCTCCGGCCCTCTTCTCAGCAGCTTCCAGATAAGCTGCGCCGCATCCCGGACGTTGCGCGGCCGGGAATGACCGACTCCCTGAAGCAGGCGGAAAGGCCTTGCCAGCCGGGGCAGATGCAGCGACGCTTCTTCGATGAGCCCGTCGTCGAACAGCAATTCCGCCGAACCGCTGGCCAGCAGGCGTCCGTCCTTAAGCAGCAGCACGACATCGGCCCATTCCGCCGCGAAGTCCACGTCATGAGTAGCCACCATGATCGTCATGCCCATCAAGTGCATGCTCTCCAGCAGAGCCTGCAGCTCATCTCGGCCCCTCGGATCGAGAAAAGACATCGGTTCGTCCAGAATGAGGAGCTCCGGCATCATGGCCAGCACCCCGGCAATGGCTACTCTGCGCTTCTGCCCATAGCTCAATTCGAACGGCGAGCGATCCCGATGCTCCCTCATTCCGACGGAGCCCAGCGCTCTGTCAACTCGTTCCATAATTACTTCGCGGGGCATTCCCAAATTCAGGGGGCCGAAGGCGACATCCTCCTCTACCGTGGTCGAGAAGATCTGGTCGTCGGGATCCTGATAGACGACGCCCACTCTGCCGCGAAGGCGACTACGGCTGCGCTCCGTCATCGGCTCCCCGAACATTCGGAGCTCGCCGCCGGCCGCTCCCTCCAGCCCGTTCAAGATCGAGATCAAGGTCGACTTGCCCGCTCCGTTCGGACCCATCAGCGCCACCTTGGCTCCGGCCGGAATGTCGAAGGAGATCCCGTCCAACGCCCGATAATCCCCGTATGAATAAGATAATCCGCGGGCTTCGACAAGATTGCCGCCCATTCCCCTTTTTCCCGTTCCGCCGACTTCTCTCCCTCCCATGGATGGTAAGCCTCCCCCTCTGGCCGTCATGGCGGCATAGATCCGCTCGCTGCGATGATAAGCCCGCAAGAACAGCGCGCCGACGAACTGCCCGAACCGCCGATACGTTCTCCCGGTCCAGAACCGCCGTTCCAGCATCAGCCCCCGGGAACGCTGCGCTCGGAGCATGGACGACGCCTCTTCTCTCAACAGGATAAAATAGCGCATGGTCATCATAACGATATCGAGGAGCAGCGCGGGAACCCCGAACCGCCGCAGCGTACGGAGCAGCGCGAACAATGGCGTAACGGCAAGAAGATAAGTGATCAACAGGTTGGCGCAGCCCAGCTTGAGCAGCAAGAGGACCGCCCGGTCGATCCCTTCGCGGGTAGCGGTAATCCCGAAGCCTTCCCAGACGACATGCCCCGGCAGCTGAAAAGGAACCAAAAGCGCCGTTCCGGCCCCGAAAGGAAGCAACAGCAGGATTCGGCGAAGAAGGAGAAGCCATGGAATTCGGCATATGCGAATGGCGACGAGAAGCAGCGCACTCAGAACGAGCAGCGGCCATGGACGAGACATGGCGACAACGACAAAAAGAGAGAGAATGACGACTCCGAACCGCAGGGAGGGCCGTCTGATCAGCGGCCGCACCCCATCCGGCTCATGAAGCGTCAGGATCGTCGGTCCGGCCATTCGAGGGCTCCTCTCCGCGCGCGATCAGCTTCATGGCTCCATAGAGCAATAGGAAAAGCAGTACGGCCCCGCCCGCTCCCGCAACAGCCGCCTTCAAGAGCGGCGACGCGATTCCCGGCATCTCGTAGCCGGACAGCCAAGCGGTCCATCCGCGTCCCGTCTCCTTCGCCGCGAAGCCGTGGTCCTCCGCGACGCGGTTCAAGCCGTCCGGCTTGCCGGAAGCGAAGAGGGAGAGCAAGCCTCCGGCGAGCAGCGCCGCCAGGCCGAATAGGAGCCATCTGCCCTTCTTGGCGGTAAGCCGCCGTCCGACCCTTCTTCCTTCGGTGGCGGTTCCTTGCTCCAGTTGGCTCATCGCAGCACCGTCCCCTCAGCCAGGGCCGGTTCCGAGACGGCGCCGCGAGCGGGTCTTGCCGGAAAGGCTTGGCGCTCCGTCAGGTAAGAGACCGCCAGCATCGTAATGAGACCTTCTCCGATGCCGATAAGGCTATGCCAGCCGACCATCGCCCGCAGGGCGAGTCCGAGCGGAATCGTGCCCGACCATGCGAGCAGCAGGGCGACGCCCGCGGCGGCCGCGACGATGGAGCACCAGGCGGAGAAGAAGACGACCGCCTTGCTTCCCCTGCCGCGCAGCAGCATCCCGCCGGCACGGTAAACGCCATAGCCGACGTAAGAACCGATGACCCCCGTACATAGAATGTTCGCGCCCAGCGCCGTCAGTCCGCCGTCCTGGAACACCAGCGCCTGAACGATCAGAACCGCCGCCATCAGGATAACCGCTATTCGGGGGCCGAACAGAATGGCCGCCATCGCGCCGCCGAGGAAGTGCCCCGATGTCGCTCCCGCAACCGGGAAGTTCAGCATCTGGGCCGCGAAGACGAACGCTCCCGTCAGGGCGATCTTGGGCACCAGCTTCGCGTTCAATGCCCCTTCGGAACGGCTGAGCGCGTAACCGAGCGCGACCGCCGCCGCGGCTCCGGTCGCCGCGCACGCCTTAACGTCCAGAAATCCGTCCGGAATGTGCATGTTTCCCGCCTCCCAGCTTGTTATGGTGAAGCATCGTGGCCAGCACGTCGAGAATCGCGCGCGCGGCGAGGAGCGCGGTCTGGTCCCCGAGATCGCAGGAGGGCGCCACATGGGCTACCTCCATGCCGACAAGCCCTTCTCGCGCGACCAGCTCCATGAGCCGAAGAGCTTCCCGGGGCAGGAAGCCTCCCGGCTCCGCCCCTCGCGCTCCCGGGGCGAAGCCGCTGTCCACCGAGTCGAGGTCGAAGCTCAAGTAGACGGCGCTCGCTCCCTTCCAGGCGATCTCCAACGCCATCTCCGCGACCTTCTCGATACCGAGCTCATCGACGTCATGGATCGTCAGGACGTTAGTCCCTCTCTCTTCGCTGACATGAATGCCGGCATGAGGAACCTGCCAAGTACCGATGCCGATCTGGACCAGGTTGCCGGGCGGAGCGTTCGGAATATGCGTCGCATGGAACCAGGGAGTCGTATGCATGCGCTCGTCCCGTTCGCTCGCTTCGATGTTGAGATGGCGGTCTAGGTGAATGATGCCGACGTTGCCTTCGACGTTCTCCGCAATTCCCCGAATGCAAGGGTACCCGATGGAATGGTCCCCCCCGAGGATGATCGGCATCGTTCCGCATCGCATCAACCGGGAGACGGCATCGGTTATCGTGTCGAAGCTCGTCTGAACGCTGTCGCAGACCGCCATGTCCCCGATATCGCATAAGCGGAGCCGCTCTCTTAAGTCGATGCCGGTCCGATAGTGGAAGGGCTGATAAAGCTCCGATACCTTGCGGATCGCGAGCGGCCCCAGCCTCGTTCCGGTCCGGACCGAATGGCCGAGATCGAACGGCGCTCCGACGATCGCGGCGTCATATTCGGCAATGCGGTTCCAATCCCGCTCGATTGGCGCTCCCAAGAAAGCAGGCTTGCCCTCTCTTCCGGAGGTCTCCTCCCCGATTCCGAGAAGATCGCCATTCTTCGGCTCCGAGAGGCTTCCCGTCCGCCTCCATTCCCTTCCGTGATCGCCCATGAAGCCCATCCCGCTCCGCCTCTCTCCTCAAGAATTCGTTTCCATTCCGATCGAAAAAAAAGGAGGGCTCGGAGCCTGCTCCATCTCCCTCGGCACCATCTCCGGCAGACTCGAATAGCGGACTTCTATCGAAGGCTGCCGACTATACGGTCAAGTAGCGCATCACCGCCGGATCCTCCAACCCTTCCCGATCTCCGGACCAGACGATGGCTCCTTTTTCCATGATATAGAAACGGTCTCCAACGCTGCGAACGAAGTCGAGGCTCTGCTCCACGAGAAGGATGGCGGTCTTCCCCTCCTGGCGAATGGAACGGATGACCTGCCGAATATCCTCGACGATAGAAGGCTGGATTCCTTCGGACGGCTCGTCGAGAAGCAGGAGCTCCGGGTCGGAAGACAGCGCCCGCGCGAACGCCAGCTGCTGCTGTTGGCCGCCGCTTAAGTCCCCGCCCCTGCGGCGGTACATCTCCCGGATGACGGGGAACTTCTCGAGCGCCTTGGGAGGAATCACCTTGGACTTGCGTACGGCCCAATCCCGGGAGGCTTCCAGCCCGATGCGCAGATTCTCGTACACGGTCAATTGGGAGAAAATCTCCCGTCCCTGAGGAACGTAACCGATCCCCTTCTTCGCTCTTTGCCCCGGCGCCTTGCCGGTGATGTCCTGCTCCTTGAAAGTGACCGATCCGCTTCTAGTCTTGATCAGGCCCATGATCGTCTTTATCAGCGTGGTTTTGCCCACGCCGTTGCGACCCATCAGGCATACGACTTGCCCGGGCTGCACCTGCAGCGACACTCCCCTTAGAACGACGCTCTCCCCATACCCGGATTCAAGCTGTTGAACCGATAACATCGGCATCCCGCCTTCTGCCCAGATAAACCTCGGCCACCCGGTCGTCCCGCTGCACCTCGTCCATGCTGCCTTCCTTCAGAAGCTTCCCTTCGTGCATGACCGTTACCGAGCTCGCGAAGCGGCGGACGAATTCCATGTCGTGCTCGACGACGACGACCGTGCGCTTGCGGACGATCTGCTTCAGCAGCTCCCCGGTCTTCTCCGTCTCCTTGTCGGTCATGCCGGCCACCGGTTCGTCGAGCAGCAGAATCTCCGGCTCCTGCAGCAGCATCATCCCGATCTCCAGCCACTGCTTCTCCCCATGCGAGAGCAGCCCCGCGCGCTGCCGCTTCTTCGCTTGGAGCCCGATCAGGTCCAGTTCGGTCTCGATCCGCATCCGGTCGAACTTCGACATCTTCGCCCGCAGGGCGGCGAATACCCCGCGCTTCTGGGACATGGAGATCTCCAGATTCTCCTCCACCGTAAGCCCGGAGAAGATCGATGGGGTCTGGAACTTCCGCCCGATGCCCAGCTCCGCGATCGCGTGCTCCTTCCGCTTCGTCACATCGACCGCGCCGTGCCTGCCGTTGAAGACGACTTTGCCGCCGACCGGCTTCACCTTGCCGCAGATGACGTCCAGCATCGTTGTTTTGCCGGCGCCGTTCGGGCCGATCAGGAAGCGGAGCTCTCCCGGCAGAATCGTCAGGTCCATCTCTTGAACCGCCTTGAAGCCGTCAAACGCTACGGTTACCTTCTCGCAGGACAGGACTGACGTCGATTGCGTCGTGCTCATGCGCTGGTTCCCTCCTTCGGAATCTCTGACTCGCCTGCCGGAAGAGGCCGACCAGGCCGCCCGGCAGGAATACCGTAACTAGAATGAACAACGCCCCGAGGAAAAAAGTCCATATATCCGGGAACGATTCGCTGAGACCGCTCTTCGCCTCGTTGATGACGATAGCTCCGATAACAGCCCCGACAAGCGTTCCTCTTCCTCCGATCGCGACCCACAGGACCATCTCGACCGAAGGAACGATCGCCATCATCGATGGAGAGATGATGCCGACATGAAGCACGAAGAGCATTCCCGCCAAGCCGGCGAGTCCGGCGGAGACCGCGAACGCCGCCATCTGGTAGACGGACGGGTCGAAGCCGAGGAACCGCACGCGGTTCTCGCCGTCGCGGATGGCCCGGAGCACCTTGCCCAGGCGGCTCTTGACCAGATACCGGCAGAGGAGAAAGGCGGCGAGGAGAGCGGCTACCGTCGCGAAGTAGAGAGCGTTCTTCATTCCCGCATTCCTGAGCGGCACGCCGAACAGCTCCGCGTAACCGGTCAAGCCGTTCGTGCCGCCGGTGTACTTCTGCTGGCCGACGAACAGCGTGACGGTTATGATGACGAGCGCTTGCGTGAGGATGGTAAAATAAACTCCTTTGATGCGGTTGCGGAACGTGAAGAAGCCCAGGATCAACGCGAGGACGGACGGGATGACGATGCCCATCAGAATGGCGAACCCGGCGTACCGGAACGGCTCCCAGAACCAGGGCAGCTTCGTGACCCCGGTCCAGTCCATGAAGTCGGGAAGCCGATCCCCGCTCGCGACCAGCTTCAGGTGCATCGCCATGGCATAGCCGCCGAGTCCGAAGAACACCCCGTGTCCGAGGCTCAGGATGCCCGTATAGCCCCATAAGAGATCGAGGCCGAGCGCCGCGATGGCGAAGGCGAGGCACTTCGCCAGGATGTTCAAGCGGAAGTCGCTCAGATAGAGAGGAGCCGTGAGCAGAACGGCAAGCGCGGCTCCGTAGCCGGCTAACAGCCAGAGCTTGCCGCGGGGCAGCGAGATGGCAGACAGCATGGCGTTCCATGCGTTCATGGCGTTCCTCCTCCTTCCCATGTTAGCAAGCTAATCCAGCGAACGAGAGCGGACCGCGAACAGGCCCATCGGCTTCCACTGCAGGAACGCCACGATGCAGAGGAACACGAGCACCTTGCCGAGCGAGGCTGTCGTCCACCACTCGAAGAGCATGTTCAGCATGCCGATGCCGAGCGCGCCGACCAGCGTTCCCGCCAGCTTGCCGACGCCTCCGAGCACGACCACCATGAACGCGTCGATGATGTAATTCGTTCCGATCGTCGGGCCGATCGGGCCGATCAGCGTCAGGGCGCAGCCCGCGATCCCGGCGATGCCCGAGCCGATCGCGAAGGTGGTGGAGTCGACTCTCCGCGTGGAGATGCCAAGACACGCCGCCATGTCCCGATTCTGCATGACCGCCTGCATTCGGCGCCCCGGATTGCTGCGGTAAATGTAGAAGTACATCGCGAGCAGGCAGAGGATGACCAATCCGATGATAAAGAGCCGCTTATAGGGGAACACGACGCCCGTCATCACCCTCAAGCCCCCATCCAGCCAGGACGGACTGGTCACGCCCACGTTCGGCGCTCCGAAGATCGAACGGGCCAGCTGCTGCAGAACCAATCCGACTCCCCAGGTCGCCAGCAAGCTGTCCAGCGGTCTCCCGTACAGGAAGCGAATGAGCGTCGTTTCGAGAAGGTAGCCGATCGTGAAGGCCAGGACGAAGCTGAAGACGATGGCGAGCGGAAAATAAGCGCCGAACCAGCTTCCCGGGAGCGAGTCTTGGAAGATCTTCTGCATGAGATACGCCGCGTAGGCGCCGATCATGATGAATTCGCCGTGCGCCATGTTGATGACGCGCATCAGACCGAAGGTAATCGCCAAGCCGAGCGCGATCAACAGCAGGATGGAGCTGACGCTTAGCCCGTTGAACAATTGCGTAAGCCACAAAGCCATTCCGTTCCCTCCCCGGCCGCTTCCATTGACGGTGCAAGCGAAGGGTCCCCCGGATCGGCGCGGCGGCCGAGGTGGGGCTCCCTTCGCTGGTGAATGCCGATTGCGAATGCAGTATGGCGAACACTGATTGTGAATGCTGATTGTGAATGCTGATTGCGAATGCTGCGTTGCTTGCGAATCCGAGAATCCGATTCGCCCTTCGTTAGCTATCGTTCTTAATAGCCACCGTTCTTATTGAGTGCGCCGCGCGGTTATTTGCTTAAACCTGCCGCCCAATCGTAGGTTTTGAGGTAAGGGTCCGGCACGACGGGGCTGCCGGAATTCCACAGCTCCTTGATCATTCCGTCGGCCTGCAGCTCTCCGATGCGGACGGTCTTCAGGATATGCTGGTTATCGCCGTCGATCGTCACCTTGCCCTCCGGAGCGTTGAATTCGACTCCCTTGGCCGCTGCCTTAACCTTGTCGACGTCGAACGAACCGGCCTTCTCGACGGCTGCCGCCCACAAGTAGACGGCGACGTAGCCGGCTTCGATCGGATCGTCGGTCACCCGGTCGGAGCCGTATTTCTTCTTGTAGTTCTCGACGAACGTCTTGTTCTCCGGCGTATCGGTCGTCTGGTAGTAGTTCCAGGCGACGAGGTGTCCTTGAAGAATGTCGGGGCCGATCCCGCGCGCTTCTTCTTCGGCGATGCTCACGGACAAGGTCGTGAGGTCCTTGGAGGTTATGCCCGCATCCTTCAATTGCTTGAAGAAAGCTACGTTGCTGTCGCCGTTCAGCGTGTTGAACACGACGTCCGGCTTCGCTGCTTGAATCTTGGCGATGATCGTGGAATAGTCGGTATGGCCGAGAGGAGTGTATTCTTCGCCGACGAGTTCTCCGCCCTTGGCTTTGAGCTGGGCTTTGATAATCTTGTTGGCCGTTTGGGGGAAGACATAGTCGGAGCCGAGGAGGTAGAACTTCTTGCCCTTGTTCTCTAGCAGCCAATCGACCGCAGGGACAATCTGCTGGTTCGTCGTCGCGCCGGTGTAGAAGATATTAGGAGAACTCTCCATCCCTTCGTACTGGACCGGGTACCAGAGAAGCCCCTTCAATTCCTCGAAGACCGGCAGCATGGCTTTGCGGCTCGCGGACGTCCAGCCGCCGAACACCGTCGCCACCTTGTCTTCCGAGATCAGCTTGCGCGCCTTCTCGGCGAAGGTCGGCCAGTCGGACGCGCCGTCTTCGATAACCGGCTCGATCTTCTTGCCTAGTACTCCGCCCTTCGCGTTGATCTCGTCGATGGCAAGCAGCTCCGCATCCTTGACGGACACCTCGCTGATCGCCATCGTACCGCTTAGGGAGTGAAGCACCCCTACCTTCACCGTTCCGCCATCGTTAGCTGCCGGACTTGCCTCGCCTGATGCCGATTCAGACGGCGATGCCGACGGCGTAGGCGAGGAAGCGGACGGCGATGCGGCTCCTTGATTATTATTGTTGCTGCCGCAAGCCGCCAAGACCATGCCTAGCGCAATCAGAATCACGGAACCCTTCAGCCAACCTCTCCCCATCCTTCATACACTCCCCATCCTATTGGTTTATTCTCTATATCCGAACATTCAGGCTCGGAATGAGTCCGACCGTTCGTGAGCCAATTATAGGGGGAGGCTAACAATTGCGTCAATAAACCTAACAAAAATAGTGCTAGTTCGCCTGTTGTTCAGTTTTTCTTCTTTTTTTCGCGCCTTATACGTTATATTTAATTACGCTATTTAGGCAATTAGACCTCTGATTTTCTAAGTTGTGTAATGTTATATAACATACTATTCGCCAGCCATCCGTTTGGATTATAAGGAAAGCGCATTCCATTCGGGATTTCGACAGAACATGGAATAAGCCTCAGGATCCGATTTGGATCCTGAGGCTTATGTGCGGTTTGGCTATTCGATTACTTGCTCGCCGACGCCGAAGCGGAAGCTTCCGGGCTCGGGGATGCCGATGGGCTCGCCGACGGGCTTGCCGAAGCGGATGCCGATGGCGATGCGCTTGCCGACGGGGAAGCGCTAGGCTTGACGACGTCCATCTTCTTGATCAGGCCCGGCAGCTCGTCCGACATGAACTTGTCGATGATCTGGTTGCTGAGCGTCGATTTGATCGTCTCCTTGGATTCTTCCAGCGTCTTCGTGCCGCGGGCTTCCACCTTGATGACGTGATAGCCGTATTCGGTCTCCACCGGATCGCCGATCTCGTTCAGCGGCTGCGTGTTGGCCGCTTTCTTGAATTCTTCGACCCAGTTGTCCGGGTTGACCTTCTCATACAGGCCGCCGTTCTCGGAAGAACCGGTATCGTCGGAGTATTGCTTCGCCAGTTCCTTCCAGTCGCCGCCGTCCACCAGCTTCTGCTTCACTTCTTGCGCGAGCTTCAGCGCGTCGGCCTTCTCGCGAGTCTTGCCGTCCTTATCCGTGAAGCCGATCAGAATGTGGCGTACGGTCGCGTAATTAAACGAAGCCTTGTTCTCGTTATAGTAGGTGGAGATCTGATCGTCCGTCACCTTCAGATCGGCGTCCTGCATCGCGATAAGCTGGCTGGTCATGAAGGTCTTCAGCTGATCGTAGGTCAGGCCGCCTTCCTTCATGAGGTCCTCGACCGACTTCTTCGTGTTCGCATCCGCTTCGATCTGCTTCTTCATCGAATCGAATTGCGTGTTCGCCGTCTCTGTCCCTTGCTTCTTGGCTTCGTCGGATGCGCGATCGCCAAGAATCTTGAACCCGATGTATGAAGTCAGGATGCTTTCTTGAACGGAATCCTCTTCCATAATGCTTGCGTAAGTCGGGTTAACGACCTTCAGGAACGTCTTATAGGACTTGAATTCGTCAGCGGTAACTTGTCCGCCTTCGTATTCCGCTATGACCTTTTTACCGTTCTCTTTCTTCCCGCAGCCAGCGGCTAAGCTGACGATCAGCCCGACGACCAGCAGCATGATCGCAAACCGGCCATAGGAGCTGCGCTTAGGGTGCGACATCCTGTAATTCCCCCTTAATTTTGTTCACTTCTTTGTATTGTACCAGAAACTCTTCGACAAATGCCAACATGGCGTCGTCGTTCATGCCTCGAACGAACAGCTTCATCGTCGGCTGGGGGGACATGCTCTGCAACTGGAGTTTGCCTTTGAGCTTCTGCTCGAGCGCCTTCAGCTTGGTCTCGTCCATCAGCTCGCGGCGGCGGGCTTCGATCTTGATGAGAACCTCGTCTCCGCGCTTGTTGATCGACTCGATGCCGTATTGGCGCCCGAATACCTTGAGCCGGGCAACCGCAAGCAAATTCAAGACCGACTTCGGAGGATCTCCGAAGCGGTCGGTCAGTTCGTCGAAGATATCCGTCACGTCGTCCATCGACGCGGCGGCCGCCACCTTCTTGTAGATCTCGATCTTCTGGATGCTGTCGTAGATATATTCCGGCGGCAGATACGCATCCACGCCAAGATCGAGCTGAGTATTGACCGGAATCTCCGGCTGCTCCTGGCTGCCGAAACGCTCCAGCTTGCGAGCTTGAATCTCTTCCGCGAGCATCTGCGAGTAGAGATCGAAGCCTACCGAAGCGATGAAGCCGTGCTGCTCCCCACCCAGTAGGTTGCCGGCGCCGCGGATCGAGAGGTCGCGCATGGCGATCTTGAAGCCCGAGCCCAGCTCGGTGAACTCCTTGATCGATTGCAGCCTTTTCTCGGCGATTTCGTTAAGCACCTTATCCCGTTGATAAGTGAAGTAAGCATAAGCGATGCGGTTCGATCTGCCCACCCGGCCGCGAAGCTGGTACAGCTGGGACAACCCCATCTTGTCCGCGTCGTGAACAAGAAGAGTGTTGACGTTCGGAATGTCGACGCCCGTCTCGATGATGCTCGTGCTGACCAGGACGTCGAATTCGCCGTCAAGGAAGTCGAGAATCGTCCTCTCCAGCTCCTGCTCCGACATCTGGCCGTGAGCGACGGCCACGCGCGCATCGGGAACGAGCGCGTTGATCTGCTCCGCCATCTGGTAGATGCCCTGGACCCGATTGTAGAGGAAGTAGACTTGGCCGTTGCGGGCCAACTCTCTCTCGATCGCTTCGCGAACGAGAGTCGGGCTGTACTCGACGACATAGGTTTGCACCGGGAACCGGTTCTCCGGAGGCGTCTCGATAACGGACAGATCCCGGACGCCGAGCATGGACATATGCAAGGTGCGCGGGATAGGCGTCGCCGTAAGGGTCAGCACGTCGACGTTCGTCTTGAGCCGCTTCAGCTTCTCCTTGTGGGAGACGCCGAACCTCTGCTCCTCGTCGACGATCAGAAGCCCGAGATCCTTGAATACGAGATCCTGGGAGAGCAGGCGGTGGGTGCCGATCACCACGTCGACCGTTCCGGCCTTGACTCCCTTGATCGTCTCGTTCTGCTCCTTGCGGGAACGGAAGCGGCTCAGTACCCGTATCTGGAACGGATAGCCGGAGAACCGCTCGCGGAACGTCTCGTAATGCTGCTGCGCCAGAATCGTGGTCGGAACCAGCACCGCGACTTGCTTGCCCTCGATCGCCGCCTTGAAGGCGGCGCGTACCGCAACCTCTGTCTTGCCATAGCCGACATCTCCGCACAGTAGACGGTCCATCGGCCGCGAAAGTTGCATATCCTTCTTGATCTCTTCTATCGCGCGAAGCTGGTCGGGCGTCTCCTCGTACGGGAACATCGCCTCGAATTCCTGCTGGTATGGCGTATCCTCGCCGAAGGCGAAGCCGGATGTCGCTTGCCTCTCGGCGTACAGCTTAATGAGATCGTCGGCGATATCCTTAACGGAGGAGCGAGCCTTCGTCTTCGCGCGCGTCCACTCGGAGCCGCCGAGCTTGCTGACTTTCGGCTCCTTCTCGTCCGATCCGACATACTTCTGAATGAGATCGAATTGCTCTACCGGAATGGAGAGACGGTCTCCTCCGGCATAGACGACATGCAGATAATCCTTATGAATCCCATTGATCTCCAGCGTTCCGATACCCAGGTACTTGCCGATGCCATGGTTCTGATGAACGACATAGTCTCCGACCTTCAGCTCGGTATAGCTCTTGATCCGCTCGGCATTGTCCATCCGGCGATCCACGCGGCGCGCCTTGCGCTGCTTCTGCGTGAACATCTCGCCTTCCGTGATGACGACGAGCTTAACGGAAGGCAGCTCGAAGCCGCTCTGAAGGTTCCCTTCCGAGATATCCGGAAGCTCGATGTGGTAATCGTCGAGCACCCTCCTCATCCGGTCGGCCCGCTCCGCGTTGCCGGCCAGCATGACGATATGGCAGCCGCTCTTGCGCCAACGCTCCATCTCCGTCTTAAGGACGTTCATCTGCCCATGGAAGTTCTGCATGGAGCGGCAGACGAAGTTGACGATATTCTGCGGCTGGGTATGCGGAATCTGGCGGACGAACAGCGACAGGTAGACGACCTGGAACATCTTTGGATACAAGCTTTGCTCCGCGCTTAGAGCCAGAACGAAGCTTGGAAGCGACTTGCCCTGCTGCAGCAGGTGGGTCGTCCATTCCATCTCGTCCCGCTCCAGCTGGCGCGCCGTCTCGGTCAGGCGATTCGGCTCATCCATGAGCAGAAGCGTATCTTTCGGAACGTAATCCAGCAGGGTCTGTCTCTCCGGATAGAGCAAAGAAATATATTTATAGATTTCGGAGAAATAAACGTTCTGTCTCAAGAAATCGATTTCTCTGGACATTTCGGTCTGAAGCTTCTCCTTGGCTTGCCGATCGGTCATCTTGGACAGCTGGATATCCAGCAGCTCGCTCGCATGCTGGGCCGCATTGGCGAAGCGCCTGGAATCGGCGATGATCTCCCGGCACGGACGAACCAGGAACGTATCCAGCTTATCGACCGACCTCTGGTCCGCAGGGTCGAACGTCCGAATCGAATCGATCTCGTCGTCGAACCATTCTACCCGGACGGCGACCGGAGACGTCAGCGGATAGAAGTCCGCAATGCCTCCGCGAACGCTCAGATGCCCCTTCTGTTCGACGCGGTCCACCCGCTCGTAGCCAAGCCCGATCATCTTCTCGAGGAATTGGTTCATCGGCAAGGAATCGCCGACTTTAAGAGAGATCATGGCTTGCGAGATCGTCTGGCGATCCGGCTGGAACCGGCGAACCCCGGAGAACGGCACGACAATAACCCCGCGGAATCCTCCAGCGAGTTGTATCAGTACGTCCATCCGCCTTGCCGAGGTCTCCGGACTTGAGATAGCCGTTTCCGCGGCTATCAGCTCGTTAGCCGGATAGATCAGCACCTCGTCTTCGGACAAGCACTCTTGCAGATCCTCCGCCATCTTCTGGGCGGAGAACATGTTATGCGTCACAACAAGCAAGGGCCTCTGCAGCTCGCGGTACATCGCTGCTATCATGACCTGTCTTGCGGACCCGGTAAGCCCGGCGACAAGCTGTTCGCGCATGCCTCCCCGAATCCCCGACAGGATAGAGACCAGCTCGGGATCTGTGGCAAACGTATTCATTAGCGCCTTCATTACGTTTCCCCTTTCATTACTGGCACCGAACAAGCAAAAACAGTTGCTTACGAAATCGCAATCCAACATCCTCATGAGATCGGGGACGCAGGCGAAGCATCGCGGGGATCAGCTAAGAATCGCACATTCGAAGAGGAGCAGCCGCGGGCATAGAGGAAGTTCAAAAAGAAGCCCCGGCACATGCCAAGGCCTCGCTATCAATCGATTAGGGCTCACTGGAGCGGATTCGATTGCAGGACCAGCTCCGGATGGCTCTCCAAGGTTTGACTGCAGTATTCGCATATCACCTGAACAGTCGCATCCCCGTTGGAATTATACGATATTATACGCTTTCGCTCCTCGGGGGTCAAGAAATGGAAGCCCAGCCTGTAGTCCTCTACTTGCAGCGAATCCAAGCTTCCAAGCGGCATCCGGCAATGCCGGCAGACATAGTTTACAGCCATATATGTATGCCTCCTGAAGATGGGGTATGCGGCCTGGGCCGCGTCACCTTCAGTATGCCCCGTTCCCGCCATTATTAAGCGCGAATTTCGGATTATAAGACGTGCTTCAGTCCGATTTGCCGTTGAACTTCGCCATGGATTGGTCGAACGGATGGGATAGCGCGAATTCTATCGCATCGCAGGCTTCCTCTATCATTCTGCGGAGATCCGTCTGTTCCGCCTTCGCGAAAGGAGCGAGGACAAAATCGACGACGGGCTGCCCGTTCTTCGGACGGGAGATTCCCATGCGAACTCGATTGAACGTTTGGGTGCCGACGTGCTGAATGATGGATTTGATTCCGTTGTGACCTCCTGCGCTTCCTTGGTACCGAAGCCGGATACGCCCGATATCGGTGTCCAGATCGTCGTATACGACAATCATGTCCTCCAGCTTGACCTTGTAGAAGTCCATGAACGCGCGCACCGATTCGCCGGACAGGTTCATGAAGGTCATCGGCTTGATCAAGGCAACCTTCTGGTTGTCCACGCGCGCTTCGCCGATCAGCGCCTTGCATTTGTTCTGGGCGACGCTCGTTCCCCATCTTCTCGCCAGCTCGTCAATCACCATGAAGCCGGCGTTGTGCCGCGTCGCTTCGTAGGCGGATCCGGGATTCCCCAATCCCACAATCCATCTCATATGAATAATCCCCCGATCTTCCCGAATAGAATGTCATCGTTGCCATGAACCCAAGCTCGTTGGGACCGACCGCTTATAAAAAAGTGGTTCATGCCATGGAACGATTCCGCATCCTGAAGTGTCATCATTTATAAAAGCCAACTTATCCGATCGAAAGAAGGTATGGTAGATGTACTTGAACGGACAGATGATATTCGATGATTGCCACTTCCTCGATCATATGGCCTCCGACGTGCCCATTCAAGTGTATCGGGGCACCATCCACAAGGACATAGGCTTCATCGAATATTATGGCAAAGAATTCGTTAAGGTCAACAGCATCTTGTACAGCCGCAAGCAATTCACCTTCATCTCGCGGCCCGGATATTGACCCCTATGGAAAAATAGAGAGTGCGGAACGCATGCTCGTCCGCACTCTCCTCATGCACAGGCCGACTCCCGTTCGGAAGCCCGTCTTTAATCCGTCTCCACGGCCATCGCGGCGCGAGCATGGTTCTCGTTCTCTTCCGCCGCATCGTCCATCGCCTCAAGCTCGGCCTCCGTGCGTTCCTTCTGCGGAGCGAGCACGGCGATCACGACCGCTTCCGGGTCCGCCGCTGCGGTAACTCCCTCGGGAAGCTTCAGGTCTCTGACCAGAATATGGCCGCCGATCTCCAGGGTACCGATATCGACCGGTATCGAAGCCGGCAGATCCTTCGCGACGCATTCCACTTCCAGCTCATGCAGGATAGGCTGAAGCATCCCGCCCTCCTTCTCTCCCGGACTTACCCCTTGAATCTCCAATCGGACCAAGGAATGAATCTTCTCGTTCAGGTTGATATGACGGAAGTCGACATGGAGAACTTGTCCGCTCATCGGATCGCGTTGCAGCTCGGATAACAAGACCGGCTTGCTGCCCTGAGCCGGGACTTCCAACTGAAGAATGCTCCTGGCGTCCCCGCCTCTAAGCAGGGGCATAAGCTCCTTGCTGTCCAATGCGATGGCGGAGCCTGTCCCCATCTCCTTGCTGTAGACAACGCCCGGAATCTTCCCCTGCTTCCGCAGCTGACGCAGAGCGCTCTTGGTGGATGGCTGGCGTGCTTCGGCATGTAACGTCGTACTCATTAGGCGATCCCTCCTGACGGTGATACACCTATTAGTACCCGTTAGCGCCTTAGCCTAAACATTAAACGTGCGGCTCGAATAGCTTGCTGATCGACTGCTGCTCGTGGATGCGGACGATCGCTTCCGCGATAAGCGGAGCAACGGAGAGCACTCTAAGCTTCGTCGAAGCGGAAGGATCCCTCAGAGGAATCGTGTCGGTCACGACCACTTCCGTGATCGGAGCCGCTTCCAAGCGCTCCAGCGCCTTGCCGGAGAGAACCGGGTGCGTACAGCAGCAATAGATCTCGCGAGCTCCCGCTTTCATGAGCGCTTCCGCCGCCAGCGAGATCGTTCCCGCGGTGTCGATAATGTCGTCGATCAGGATCGCGGTGCGTCCCGAGACGTCACCGATAATGTTCATGACTTCCACGACGTTAGGCTCGGGACGGCGCTTGTCGATGATGGCAAGCGGAGCTTGGAGCTCATCGGCCAGACGGCGAGCGCGAACGACGCCGCCATGGTCCGGAGAGACCACGACCGGCGCAAGCAGTCCCTTGCTCTGGAAGTAGTCGCCCAGAATCGGAACTCCCAACAGATGGTCGACCGGAATGTCGAAGAAGCCCTGAATCTGCATCGCATGCAAGTCCATGGCGATGACGCGGTGAGCTCCGGCCGTCTCGATCAGATTCGCGACCAGCTTCGCGGTGATCGGATCGCGCGAGCGAGCCTTGCGGTCTTGTCTCGCATAGCCGTAGTAAGGCACGACGACGTTGATCGTCTTCGCCGAAGCTCTCTTCAGGGCGTCTACCATAACGAGAAGCTCCATCAGATGCTCATTGACCGGCTGAGAGGTCGACTGCACGACGAAGACGTCGCTGCCGCGAACGCTTTCGTTCAGGCGAATATGGATCTCGCCGTCGCTGAATCGTCTCATCTCCGCGTCGCCTAGTTTGATTCCGATGCTGCGAGCGATTGCTTCAGCTAGACGCGGGTTGGAGTTGCCGGAGAAAAGCTTGAGAGTATTATCTGGGTAAGTCATGACGCACCGCCTTAAAATACTTTTATAGAATAGATACGAGAGAACGAGTTATTGGTTCTTGTTTTTTTGGGCACGCGCCCTGGCGCGGAGCTTCTCCGCATAGCCCTGTTTGTTGACCTGGCGTTCGCGGGCGATCGCGACGTCGTTGGCTCCGACATTCTGGGTAATCGTAGAGCCCGCCACGACATAGGCGCCTTCGCCTACGGTAACCGGAGCAATCAGATTGACGTTGCTGCCGACGAAGGCATTGTCGCCGATCTCCGTTCTCGACTTATTATAACCATCGTAGTTGGCGGTAATCGCGCCGCATCCGATGTTTACGCCGGAGCCGACCGTTGCGTCCCCGACATAGCTTAGGTGAGGAATCTTGCTTCCCTCGCCGACCGTTGCGTTCTTCACCTCGACGAAATCGCCGATCTTAACGCGGGCGGCCAGCTTGGTGCCTGGACGCAGATAAGCGAACGGACCGACGCTGCAGCCTTCGCCCAACTCGGCTTCGTCCGTCACCGACTGGCGAATCGTCGTGCCGTTCCCGACCGACGTGTCCTTAAGCTCGGAGTTGGGACCGATCACGCAATCCGATCCGATCGAGGTACGGCCTTTAAGGACGGTTCCGGGATAAATCACCGTGTCCTCTCCGATCGTCACGTCCGCCTCGATATACGTATTTGCGGCGTCGATCAAGGTAACGCCGCCCGCCTGATGCGCTCTTGCGATCCTTCCGCGCATGAGCCGTTCCGCCTCGCCAAGCGCGATGCGGTCGTTGACGCCGATCGCCTCGGCGGGATCCTTCGACTTGTAGGCGGAGATTCGCAGGCTCTGCTTCTGCAGAATGCCGATCACGTCCGTAAGGTAGTATTCGCCCTGGGCATTCTGATTCGTGACCTGAGAGAGCGCTTCGAACAGTTTGCGGTTATCGAAGCAGTAGGTACCGGTATTAATCTCTTGAATTCGCGCTTGTTCCGGCGTGCAGTCCTTCTGCTCGACGATGCCCACGACTTCGCCGTTCTGCCCGCGAATGATCCTCCCATAGCCCGTGGGTTCTTCCAGGTCGGCGGTAAGAATCGAGGCGGAAGCTCCTTCTTGGGCATGCAGCGCTGCCAGAGCCTCAAGCGTCTCCGCCGTAACCAGCGGAGTGTCTCCGCAAACGACCAAGGTCACTCCGTCCAGATCGCCGAGCAGCGCCTTGGTCTGAAGCACGGCATGTCCGGTTCCCAATTGCTCGGCCTGCAGAACGTATTCGGCGGCATCGCCGAGATGCGCCTTCACCGCTTCGGCCCCGTGACCCACAATGACGACCGAACGCTCGCAAGACGCTTTTTTCACCGCATCCAATACGTGGCTTACCATCGGTTTGCCGCATACGGGATGAAGGACTTTATATAATTTGGATTTCATCCGTTTGCCTTGTCCGGCCGCTAATACGATAGCCAATCTTCTCAAACAACGAGACCCCCTTTTTCCATCATCCAAGTCAATCCGCAATCTCTAAAGTTTAGCTTATTCCGGCGCAAATGAAAAGAGAGCCCAAGTCGGGCCCTCTCTGAATCGAAACTTATTAACCGTCTCTCTATCATGCCTGTTAGGCGCCTTCGACCAATACTTCTTCGTCTTGAGCAGCCCGTTCGTACTCCGCCAGAACGGCGGATTGGATTTTCTCGCGTGTGCCGGAGGAAATGGGGTGAGCAATGTCACGGAACTCTCCATCTGGAGTCCGCTTGCTCGGCATAGCAACGAACATCCCATTGTTGCCGTCGATCACGCGGATATCATGAACGACGAACTCGTTATCAATGGTAATGGAAGCAATAGCCTTCATGCGCCCCTCGGAATTAACGCGGCGGAGCCTCACATCTGTAATTTGCACTTGTGTTCACCACCTTTGTCCCTTCGGAAGACTTGGTGTAATATTCCACATTACCGTGCAAATTCCTTCTTTTTATTGGAAAATAACCGGTCTAACTTGAAATAATTTTTTGCTCGTTCTAAGCTTCGACAGGGATTGTCGAAATAACCTCAATTTCGACAAGAACATCCCTCGGAAGCCGCGCCACTTCTACGGTTGAGCGGGCTGGGGTGTGTTCGGAAAAGTAGGTGCCGTAAACCGAATTGAACGTCGCGAATTGGTTCATGTCCTTCAGGAAGACGGTCGTCTTGATGACGTTCGTCAGGTCGGCTCCGACGGCGGCCAGAACGGCCTTCAGGTTAGCCAACACCTGATGCGTTTGCTCCTCGATGCCTCCCTCGACGAGAGTGCCTTCCGGGGTCAACGGAATCTGTCCGGACGTGTATAGCAGATCGCCATGGCGTACGGCTTGCGCGTAAGGGCCAATCGCGGCAGGTGCCGAATTCGTAGAGATCTTCTCCAAAGCTGCCATCATGATTCCTCCTTAAAGAAATTACCGGGTTGAACGGTAATCTGTCTTGTCTTCAAATCTACCTCTGTCAAACGGGCGAGCGAGACGTAATCGTGAAGCAGCCTCTCTTCGTTATCGATCTCCCCGGATTCCACGAACACTCCTACGCCGGCTACGACGGCCCTGAACTCATGAAGCAGGTCGATCATTCCTTGAACCGTTCCGCCCGCTTTCATGAAGTCGTCGATGATCAGCACGCGGGATTGCTCCCTTAAAGCGCGTCTAGCGAGAGACATGGTCTGAATTCTCTTGGTCGAGCCGGACACGTAATTGATGCTGACTACGGAGCCCTCCGTGACTTTATGGTCCCGGCGAACGATTACGACCGGGACATTCAGGTACAAGGAAGTGGCATAGGCTAACGGAATCCCCTTCGTCTCCACGGTCATAATGGCGTCGATCTCCCGATCGGCGAACGCCGTAGCGAACATCTGGCCGGCCTCTTGCAGCAGCGCGGGTTGGCCCAGCAGATCGGTCATATATAAATAGCCTCCCGGCAGCAGTCGGTCCGGCTGCTCCAGCTGGCGGCACATCTCCTTGATCTTCTCCAGAGCGAAGTCCTTGCTGCACCGCGGAATAAAGCGGACGCCTCCGGCGGCCCCGGCCAGCGTGTGCAGGTCCCCAATACCTTCTCCTTCGAACACTTCTTTGATAATAGCCAGATCTTCGCTAATGGAAGACTTGGCCGATTGGTAGCGATCCGCGAAGGCTGTCAGAGATATTAACGTATGGGGACGGGCCAACAAGTACTGAGTCATCTCTACAAGCCGCGCGCTTCGTTTCAACTTTTTCACAGGTCCTCTCTCCCGTCCAAAACCCGAATAATTTATCGCAATCATAACATCTTTATCCGGTTTTGAGCAAGACTTCACTCATTGTCATGGTAACATTCCTGACATCGAACTTGTAAGTATGTCCTTTTTTAAGTAAGGAGCCGTACCACGTAAACTTCTTTGCAGAAGCCTCGCAGCCCGTTATAGATTCTCGACACCTTGGATTCCTTGGAGACCAGGCCGAACACCGTTGGGCCGCTGCCGGACATAAGCACGCCGTCGGCTCCCAGCTTGGTCATGACTTCCTTGATCTGGCGGACCTCCGGATATTTAGGCAGAGTGACCGATTCCAGAACGTTGCCGAGCCCGGCGCATACGTCGTGGAAAGACTCGCGCCGGATCGCGTCGATCATTCCCGGGATCGATGGGTGATCCTTGATCTCGTTCGCGCGGAGCTTGCCATAGACGTCCGCGGTCGACACGTTGATCGGAGGCTTGGCGAGGATGACCCAGCATTGCGGAGGGCTCTCGATCGATTCCAGCTTCTCGCCTCGGCCTCGCGCAACCGCCGTGCCTCCTCGAATGCAGAACGGAACGTCGGAACCCAGCTCCGCTCCCAGAGCTTCCAGCTCGGGCAGCGACAGTCCCAGTTCCCACAGCCGGTTCAGTCCCCGCAGCGCCGCGGCGGCATCGCTGCTGCCTCCCGCAAGGCCGGCCGCGACCGGGATTTGCTTATCCAGATGGATGTAAACGCCGCGCTTCACTCCATATCGATCCTTGATGAGCCGCGCTGCCTGGAAAGCGAGGTTCTTCTCGTCGAGGGGAATGAACCCGGCGTGGCTGGAGAGAACGATCTGGTCGCGGGGGAGCTCGTACATCTCGAGCCGGTCGGCTAGATCCACCATGGTCATGATCATCTCGACCTCATGGTAGCCGTCCTCGCGCTTGCGCAGAACATCCAGCAGCAGATTGATTTTGGCCGGAGCCTTTTCGTACACTTTTATTGTCATTATCATCACCTGTAGGAGCAGTGCAATCTTGGGCTTGAAAAAGCTTTACATATTATAACAAACCCCCGAGAGAAATGCGATTTCCGTCCCTGCGCCAGGAGAAAGACAAGAAAGCGGCACCCTTCCCGTTAGAAGAAGAGCGCCGCCGTTATGCTGCTATTTCCATCGTTGGCCGTTCGGTCATGGCTTGCGGGAAGCCGCCTGCTCGGCAATCTGAATCGCCCGTTTGACCATATTCCCGGCATCCTTGGCGCGTATGCCGCCCCAGCCCTCATTCTGAACGGTGTTGTAGAAACCAAGATCCTTCGCAAGCTCCGCTTTGAATTCCTCGGACATCGTGCTCCTTCTTCTCCGGCTCATTCTTCCGCTCCTCTCGCGCAACGCGAATGTGGAACGCCTGTCGGCGCCTTGCCGTTATTCTTCCCCGGGTTGGCGGCGTTCATCCAAACAAAATAGGCAGCTCGCGTCAAGGAACGCGGCTGCCCATCATCCGAATCTTGTCAGTGCGACATGAAATTGATCTTTACCTGACCCTCTTCATTGCAAACCATCACTTCAACGGATTCGGTCAAGATATCTGCATAGCTGTACGAAACCCGCTTAAAGGCATTCTGTTCCTGATCCAGCTTGACGATAAACACCGAAGGGTATATCTCTTCCAGCACGCCGGTACGTTCAACGGTCTTGCGGCGGCCACCATTGGCGCGGAGCATGATTTTAGAACCGACATGCGGTTCCAAGCTTCGCTTGATCTCGATAAGCGCATTCTTAGCCATGATCCACTACCACCTCTTTCCCTGTAAATTATAACAAAAAAAGAGGGGTGATGTCAAACGATCAAATATTATAAGGCCGAGATCAAATGTTGTCAACGGTGATTTTCTCTCATCTTAGCCCATTTCCGCAAAATAGGACCGAATGCTCACTGTCCGATTCCCGCGCTGGGAGTCAATGATTTGGGATTAGGCACGCCGATCCGGTAACGTCCCATCGTCTCGAGCCCGCCCACTCCCTGCATGCCGCTGATGGTGTTGGAGATGACGTCCTCCATGTTGATCGTCTCCCGGAATGGAGTGAACGCCGCGCGCACGGCCACATAGACCGGATCCAGCGCGTGGATCATGATGCGGCCGGGCGAGCTCGCGAAGTTCGCGCCGGCTCCGAGGAGCGCTTCGAAATGGGATTGGCAGGCGCCCGCCACGACGACCAAGGAGTCCTTGTGGCTCTCGAAATCGCGGGCGACATGAACGGCTTGGACAAAATTGACCGAGTTCTTGTAGCTGGTGAGCTTGTGCCAATCCTCGCGTTGCTTCAGTACCCCGTCATGTCCGGTGATGACGACGATATCGGGGCGAACCTTGGGAAGCAGCCTCATCAGCACCTGCGGCATCTGGGACTCATGGCAATGAGCTCCCTCCGCAGGAACCCTGAGCTGGTTATATACGGCCATGCTCTTCTGAAGATAATTCGGATCTCCATCCAGATGGAGAACCTTGCCGGGCATCTCGAAATAAGGACGTCTGTCCGCGCTGAGAAGCGTAGGCAGCTTCGACAGGCTGATGCTCGCCCGTTGTTCCTTCATCCGCTTCAAGGATTCGTTGGCTTGGATGCGGGCTTTCCTCGTCCCTCCAAGCTCGTCCGGGTTCCGCACCGATTGAAGGTCGTCGACAGGCGAATCCGCCAGCAGCCTGTAATCCGTCCCGCGCAATAACGCCATCCGTTCGAATACGGCGTCAACGCGGAACAACATATCGCCGCCATAGGATTTGCGGACGACCAATTCCCCCTGCTTCATGGGCAAATCACCTCTAAGCCTATCGTATGGAGGCGATAGGCACATGGTGACGAATTATCGGAATCAGGCGAGGATTCCCGCTTCCAGCAAAGCTTCGGTCAGGGTCGCATATTCCTGGAGAGTCAGGGTTTCGCCTCTGCGCTCCGGCTTGATGCCGCAGCCTTCCAACAGAGCTCCGAGCTCCGCCTTCCTCTCCTTGCCCGCCAGCTGCGACAGATTGTTCTGCAGCGTCTTGCGTCGCTGGGCGAACGCCGCGTGAACGACCTTGAAGAATGCCTCTTCGCTCTTGACGGCAACGGCAGGCTCGCTGCGGCGTCTTAGCTTGATAACCGCCGAATCGACGTTCGGGGCCGGTATGAACGAGCCGGAAGGGACGATGCAGACCAGCTGAGGCTCGCAATAATACTGCACGGCTATGCTCAGCGTGCCGTAGTCCTTGCCCCCGGGCTTCGCGGCCATGCGCTCCGCGACTTCCTTCTGCACCATCACGACGATGCTCTCGATCGGAAGCCCTTCTTCGAGAAGCTTCATGATAATCGGAGTCGTCACGTAATAAGGCAGGTTGGCGACAACGCTGACCGATTCGCATGCGGAGAATTGGTCCTGCCACAGCTGGCGGAGGTCCGTCTTCAAGACGTCCGCATGGACGATATTCACATTGTCGCGATCCGCCAGCACATCTCTCAGGATCGGAATCAGCCGGGTATCGATCTCGACGGCGGCGACGTGTCCCGCTTCTTCGCACAGCCGCTCGGTCAACGCTCCGATGCCGGGGCCGATCTCCAGCGCCCCCTTCGAATCGCTCAGCTCGGCGGCGGCGACGATCTTGTCGAGGATGTTCTTGTCGACGAGGAAGTTCTGTCCGAGGCTCTTCTTAAAGGTGAAGCCGTGCTTGCGAATAATATCCTTGGTCCGATTGGGCGTCGCGATATCCGCTCCGGTCCGGAGGTTCGATTGAGTCATGTCGTTAAATTCCTTCCTTCTCCAATTGTTCCAGAGCTCTTGCGAACTCCTGCCGGGTTATGCGGAAATTCACGCAACGCTTATAGAATTGCTTGCCGTTCGCATAGCCGATTCCGAGCAGCTCTCCCATGCGCTCCCGGCGCTTGGACGCCGAGGCGTGGACGATGAGTCCCGCGTCCAACAGGTCGCTCCACTCGATCTCGGGCTCGAGTTCCGCCGCCGCGGACTCCGCTTCGGTCGCGTTCGAACCGCCCGAGCTTCGTACCCGTTCCAACGCCCGAATGATCGCCTCGTTCGAAGCATGCTCGACCCCGATCCCGTCCTTGCCGCGAGCCTCGTCTTTCAGCAGGAAGGCGTGCTTGCAGGAAGGAACCCTGGCTTCCACGATCTTGCGTATCCGCTCGCCCGGGGAATCGGGATCCGTCAGCACGATCACGCCGCGCCTTGCCTGCGCAAGTTCGATTCTCCGCAGCACGTCCTCGTTGATCGCCGAGCCGCCCGTCTCGATCGTGTCGGCATCGACCGCTCGCCGGATGGCTACGGTGTCCTCCTTGCCTTCCACCACGATCATTTCCTGTATCTTTAGTTTAGCCAACTTGCCTGCCGCCTTCCGTTAACCCGTACCTTTTCTCAGAACGCAATATCCGTATTATAACAAAAAGAAGAGGCTTCACGCCTCTTCCCCCAGCAATTAGTGCCAGCTTCCGCATATGTTGATATCGATGTGGTGCAAGGATGGCATCCCATTGTTCTCGTTGCCGGACCGTCCTCTGTTAACGGCCGCCGTACGGTCCGACCTTAGTCGGCAGACGGCTTCACGGGTCCGATCACATACACGGTGTATCCGCGCTTCGTACCAAACTTATTCGCATAGCTCTCGCTATCGAAGTAAACATCGATCTTCTTGCCCTTTATGGCGCTTCCGGTATCTTCGGCTCGGCGGAGGCCGATGCCTTCGATATAGACCCACCAACCAAGCGGAATGACGTCCGGATCGACCGAGATCGTCCGTCCTTCCGATACCGTGGTTCCGGATGCGGTAATACCATAGCCTGGATCGCCTTTGTCCTTCCCTGTCGATTCAGGTCCGGCCGTATAGGCGGTCAGGACGACGTTGCTGAGCACGCTCTTCACCTTGACGGTTTCGCCGTTAAGCTTAAGCGTCTTCGCTTCGGAGTTAGCCTTGTAGGACAATGTCGTCACCGCGGCTTTCTTCTTCGTTCCGACCGCCACGATCTTCTGAACGGCCGGTTCGGATACGGTCTTAGAGACCATGCGAGTGCTGACGAGATTGCCGTCTTCGTACACTTTCTCGAACTGCTTGACGACAAGACCTTGTTTGCCGGTCTGAACGACCTTCTGCATACCGGCTTCCATGCTTGCGTCCTTCTTCTCCACGACCGTGAAAGGAACTTCGATCTGAGCTTCCTTCCGTTCTTTCTTAACGCGGACGATACGGATCTTCATGCCTTCGTACACCGGAGTGTCGAGCGACGGATAGATTCGATCGTCCGTTCCGAGCGAGAGGTTCTTGGATGCCAGAACATCCTTGACGGTCTCCTCGGTCGTATATTCGACTGCGTTCTTCCCGTCCGCAAGCAGGGTGACTCCCACTGCTCGGTCGATGACGATGGTGCTGCCGTCGCTTAGCGGTGTCGCAAGCGGAGCCGACAGTTCATCATAAGGACCCACGGAGATGCTATGCTCCTCAAGAAGCGATTGCACATCGGAATTACGCGTTTGGATGACGGTAGATTTCCCGCCGTCCACGACGGTCACGCTCATGGCGGACGCGCCGTGCAGCAGCATTAGAAACAAGATGGTCATAGCAAAAGAGAGAATTACGCTGAGTAGGACCAAGCGTAAGTGCCCATGCTTCCATCGCGCTGCGATAAGCTTGCCGGTCGGTCGTGGATCATGGGTGTCCCCTGATGGAACAAAGCCCATTTTCTCGTTCCTCCTTCATAGCCCCGCCGTCGACTGTTACGCATGTTGTCTGACGCGACTATCCATTTATGATAACGGCGTGGATATTCATGCGATGCGGCAATCGCACGAACGTTGCGCCGCCTTGCCCAGTACGTGGTTCCTGGGGCTTGCACGCATATTCCCTTGGGTCTCCAGTTATACGGACAACAAAAAAGAAGCCATCGACAGACAGAGGATCTGTTCGTGGCTTCCGCTTGTGTACGAATAAATAAGGGAAATGGGCAGCACGAGGTGACCTCTCTCTAACACGCTTACGAGGTTAGCTGTCGGGTTCGGACGAAGAGAGTCGCCCTATTCGATTCCGATGAACGCAGCCGATAATCGGCCGAATTCTCATCCTCGAAATTCACCCCAAGATTGCTCGTCTGCACCGGAGCGGATCGAACCGATCCAACCGGCTGCAGCGGGTCCCCCGTTCTCCTTATCGGAGATTAAGCGCACTGGAAAAGGGATGCCATATTCAAACTTCTGATTGTGATGATAACCTCTCGGCGCTAAAGGTGTAAAGAAGGGGCAATTGGCGAATTTGGCCCATTTTCGATGAATTAAACCCCAAATGTCCGTTTTCTTAAAGAAATATCATTTTTTTCGTAGGGGGGATTCGTTTTCCTTCGATTGGAAGCGTTTTATCTCGCTAGACCAAAACACTCCAGACTATTTCGCGTCGTTAATTTAGCGATTTCTTCCAGAGAAATCCCTTTTATTTCCGCCGCGGCCTCTGCGACGAGACGTACGAAAGCGGGCTCATTTCGCTTCCCTCGATAGGGGTGCGGAGTCAAATAAGGGGAGTCCGTTTCGATCAATAATCGGTCGTTCGGAACCTGCTCAAGCACCTCTTTGGGAACCCTTGCATTCTTGAAGGTGACCGGCCCTCCGAACGAAATATAGAAGTTCATGTCGAGACATTGCTTGGCCGTTTCCCAGCTTCCAGAGAAGCAGTGCATGATGCCTCCGACCTCCGATGCGCCTTCCTCCTGGAGGAGTCTCACAACGTCGGCATGGGCATCCCGATTGTGAATAATAATTGGCTTTTTGAGCCTTTTGGCCAACCGGATTTGCTCGCGGAACACGATCTGCTGAAGGTCTTTGGGGGACGTATCCCAGTAATAATCAAGGCCGATCTCGCCGATAGCGACGACCTTCGGATGAGCGCACAGCCGCTCGATCCAGGACAGATCCTCTTCCAGCTTCATGTCGATCGCATCCGTCGGGTGCCAGCCGACAGCCGCATAAATAAAGGGGTATTTCTCCGCAAGCGCCATCGTTGTCGGTATGGTCTCGCGATTAAAGCCGATGTTCACGATCGTTTCGACTCCGGCCGCGCGGGCGCGCTCGATCATCTCTTCGCGATCGTCGTCGAACTTCGGGGAATCCATATGCGCGTGGGTGTCAAATAACATGTCGGGTTTTGTCTCCTTCTATCTAATTGTTGCTTCTATTATAGATGCAATAGCTCCCGGGTCCGAGTCTTCAGCAGATCGGCCTTCTCCCGGAGCAGCTCCTCCGGATAATAAATGAAGTACTTTCCGCGGTGGATGCCGGCAATCGAGCGAATGATATCCGACTTCGCGGAGATCTCCGTTAACTGGTCCTTCTCGTCGAGCAGCAGGATGGGAGGTTTCTCCGAGGGGCCCGTTTCTATTCCCGGCTTATACAGGTCATAAGGAAGATCGACCACCGTATCCGTCTCCAGGTGGTATTCCGGATCCAAGCCGATGGAAGTCCACTCCTCGCGCAGGCTGTCCGCAAGCTTCAGATCCATCGTCTCCAACTGTACATATTTATATAGCTGCCGGTTGAGGAATCGGCGGGATAGATCCGCCAGCAGCTCGTCCTCCTCAAGGGCCCACTGGCTGAAGGCCGCGAAGGCGATGTTGTCGTCCAGACTTAAATAATCGGCGACCGTAAGCTCCCCCTTCAGCAGCTGCCTTAGCGGATGGAGCATGAACTTGAACGTGTACCCGTTCCGATGCAGCTCCATGGCCCTCTTGAAAATTTTCTTGAGCAGAATATCCGAGCTTCGGGTCACCGGATGGAAGTAAATCTGCCAGTACATCTGGTAGCGCGACATCAGATAATCCTCTACCGCATGCATTCCGCTCTCTTTGACCACGATTCGCCCTTGATGGGGCCTTAAGACGCGAAGAATCCGGTCCAGATCGAAGGTGCCGTAATTGACTCCCGTGTAATAGGCGTCCCGGAGAAGATAGTCCATTCGGTCCGCATCCATCTGGCTGGACACGAGGCTGACGACGATCGGCTTGTCATACGTCTTGCGTATGACCGAAGCGACCTTCTGCGGAAGTTCCTCGTCGGCTTCCTTGAGTACCCGATTGACCGCCGTATCTCCTAGAATAATCGCGCACGTCCATTCTTCATGGTCCATGTCGAACACCTGCTCGATCGCATGGGAGAACGGCCCGTGACCGACGTCGTGGAGCAAGGACGCGCACAAGCTCACCATTTTCTCCTCTTGAGGCCAATCCTTGTACCCGTTGCGCTCGAACTGATTGATGATTTTCCGCGTAATCTCGTAGACGCCAAGGGAGTGGGAGAACCGGCTATGCTCCGCGCCATGGAAAGTCAGATACGTCGTGCCTAATTGCCGGATTCTCCTGAGCCGTTGGAACTCCGGCGTGTTGATCAGCCTCCAGATCGTCTCCTCCTGCACGTAGACGGAATGATGAACCGGATCCTTGAATACTTTCTCTTCATCTAAAAGTCGAAACATAGGCAGCACCTCCGCATTCCATAATTTTCTTTCACAAGAATCGACAAAAAACCGAAACTATTGTCGAATAATGTCGTTATATGTAATAGGACTTAATGACTTGCTTTGCTGCAGCATTTCGCCTCAGTATCTGTAATGTTCCTGTATTTAAAGGCCTTTCAAGGTTTTTCTCTACTCCGTCACACAATCTCAGTTGACTTATCTGGGAATGGTTGGTATGATAATAGCCAGTGAACCGAGAATTTTGTCGAATACTGACGAATACTAATCCGACTTTGTTGATCGTTTGCTAGAGAGCTTTGCATTTATTTTAACCTGAGATGAGGGAGTTTTCCAAATGATGAAATCGACTGGTATTGTGCGTAAAGTGGACGAGCTGGGACGGATGGTCATCCCGATCGAGCTGCGTCGTACGCTGGGCATCGGAGAGAAGGACGCGCTTGAGATTTATGTGGATGGAGAGCGCATTATGCTCAAGAAGTATGAGCCTGCTTGCATCTTCTGTGGAAATGCGGAGAGCGTCATCTACTTCAAAGGCAAAATTGTTTGCAGAGATTGCCTGAAGGATATGCCTACACCTGTGACAAATTAAAGAAGTGTGCTATAATAGAAAACGAAAGTCTAAAATTTGTTAATTCTAACCTTTTTATATCTCCTTGCAACCCTCCCGAGCCTCATTCGGGAGGGATTTTTTTGCTTGTCCACAAGTGGACAAGCAGCAAGGGCATAAGTCGTCCGACCGTCGGATCGGTTCTGTGGACAACCTACTCCTGTTCAAGCAGCGCTTGGTAGACATCCCTGCGCGATAACCCGCGATCACGGGCAGCAAGACGCATCGCTTCCTTCCGATTGCCCGCTTCCGCCTCGTAACGGTTAACATGCTCGGCGAGCGGCAGAGCGGCCCACCAAGCTTCCGCTTCGCCCGAAGCCTGTCCGGGCTCCATTCCCGAAGCATCGCCGGCGCTAGCGGTTCCCTCTAGCAGAAGAACGCACTCTCCCAGAGGCGGAACCTCCTCTAGATAGCCGAGACACGCTTCCGCCGTACCCCGAACGACTTCCTCGTATCGTTTGGTCAATTCGCGCACGATCGCCAGCCTGCGATGACCCCACTTGGCCGCGATCGCCTCTAACGTCTTCTTCAACCGATGCGGGGCTTCATAGAGGATGACCGTTCCCGGCTCGGAGCCGATTCCGTCGAGGAAGCGGTCCAATCCCTTGCGATCGCGAGGAGGGAACCCGGCGAACAGGAACCGGTCCGTCGGCAGGCCGGAGATAATCAACGCCGACAGAGCCGCGTTGGCCCCCGGAATGGGGACGACGGGAATTCCCAGGGAGACGGCTTCGGCCACCAGATCGGCGCCAGGATCCGAGATAGCCGGCAGACCCGCGTCGCTGATCAGCGCGACATGGCTGCCTTCGGACAGCAGGCGAATCAACTCAGGACCGCTTGCTTCCTTGTTGTGCTCGTGATAGCTGACCAGGCGATTGCTGATCTCGAAGTGCGTCAGAAGCTTGCGGGATAGGCGAGTGTCCTCCGCGGCGATCAGGTCGACTTCCTTCAACGTGCGGACGGCCCGGAAGGTCATGTCCTCCAGATTGCCGATAGGGGTCGCAACCAGATACAGCGTGCCGGGCTTATCCCGCTTGGCGAAGCTCTTCTGGATAGTTACCTCTGGGCTTGTCCCATTGACGCTCTCGCTCCCGATTCCTCCACCCGTTTCCCGTTCCTTCTCCCGTGAGCTCATTGGTCTTTCTCCTCCATCCCCTGGGTGCCATTATCGATTAGCCGATCTTTTCTACCATAGAAGACGTCCAGCAGCTCTTCCGTATATTGCCTATCCTTATGGTAGACAATAAGCGGCGGCAGCAGCCGAACCTCCGGCTTGCCTTCCTTCAGCGCTTCGATCAGTACCATATTCGCTTCGCTGTCCGCATGGGAATGGACGAAGCGTATCCGCTTCGGCTCCAGGCGGTTCTTCCGCAGCGCTTCCATGATCTCGGCCAAACGGGATGGCCGGTGGACCATCGAGACGCGCCCTCCCCGCTTGACCAAGCGGGAGCAGGCCGACGCGACATCCTCGAGCGTGCAGCCCAGCTCATGTCGAGCCATCGCTTGATGGAGATTCTCCTTGTGCTCGCCGGACTTCACGGGCATATACGGAGGATTCACTGTTACGGCGTCATAAGGTCCGTCCGGGCTGTCGAACTCCTTCAGATCGCCGAGCCGGATCCGAATCCGATCGGCAAGCCCATTCAGCGCGACGCTCCGTTCCGCCATGTCCGCCAGCCGCGGCTGAATCTCCACGCCTTCGATCTGCGCGGAGGTTCGCGTCGACAGCAAGATAGGGATAACTCCATTGCCCGTGCATAGATCAAGCACCCGTCCGCGAGGAGGAACCGTTGCGAACCGCGCCAGGAGAACGGCATCCAAGGAGAAGCTGAATACCTCTTGGCTCTGAATGATCTTCAGCTCGTACGTCAACAGGTCATCCAGCCGTTCTCCCGGCCTGAGCTCGGAATCCGCATAGGCCTCGGCATTCATCGGCGAATCCAACATTTCTTCCCCCACCATCCGTTCCATACAAGTTCATGCCCATTAGCTTACCCGATCCGCAGGCGAAATGCCACCCTTGCAGCCGTTTATCCGGCGGCGGGAATTAAAAAAGCGCCATTCCTCCTCGCAATGAAGGAAGAACAGCGCGTGCTTCGCATGGCTCCTAAGAGCTGTCTTTACTTGCTTAAGAAGGAGAGGCAGAACAGACAATCGCCTTCCATCCGCAGATGCCCATAATAAACGTTGCAAATATGGAATCCTTCATGATAAAGCCGGGCCAAGTTATCGTAGCCTTCCCCGACGCCATTCGTCGATCCCGTTGCTTCTTTGGAAGGTCCTGCAGCCGCCCGTTGCTCCGTCTCGACGGCGGCATAGCCGTTCTCACGCTTCAAGACCTTGCGCAGTTGCTCGTTCTCGATCAGCAGCTGCTGATTCTGTTCGAGGAGCTCTTTGATCTTAAACTTAAGCGATCCGAATTCGGTATGGGCATGGAGCAGCTGCGCTTCAATCTCTTCCATGCGTTGGAAAATGTCATTCATCAACAGCTTACACCTCAAGCATCAGGTTGTGTCAGTGTCGAAACGGTTATTTGACCACGACATCCTCGAACGATAGTTCTTTCACTTTGCCGAGGTCGAACAACTGGACATGCACCGTGCGATTGCCTACGTTCAATCCTACGACTTTGCCCTCGCCGAATGAAGTTACGACGAACTTGCCAACCGCCGGCATCTCTTCTCTTGCACTCTCGTAGTTGTCGTGCTCGTACTTCAGACAACACATTAATCGCCCGCACAGGCCCGATATCTTCGTCGGGTTGAGCGACAGATTCTGATCCTTCGCCATCTTGATGGAGACAGGCTCGAAGTCTCCCAACCAAGACGAGCAGCAGAGAATCCGTCCGCACGGGCCGATCCCGCCCAGCATCTTCGCTTCATCGCGCACGCCGATCTGTCTTAATTCGATCCGTGTCCGGAATACCCCCGCCAAGTCCTTGACGAGCTCCCGGAAGTCGACGCGGCCTTCGGCCGTGAAATAGAAGATGATTTTGTTGCGGTCGAACGTGTACTCCACGTCTACCAGCTTCATCTTCAATTGGTGATCCTTGATCTTCTGCAGGCCTATCGCAAAGGCATTCTTAGCCGCATTCCGATTCTCTTCGACAGCCCGGGCATCCTGCTCTCCCGCCACTCGAATGACCTTCTTCAGCGGCAGCACCACGTCGGATTCTCCGACGGTCTTGGGTCCGATGACCACGAGACCATATTCCACTCCGCGGGCCGTCTCCACGATAACGTTCTGATCTTTGGATACCGAATGCTCGGCGGGATCGAAATAGTAGACCTTGCCCGCCTTCTTAAAGCGGACGCCGACAACGTCGTACAATTCTATCCCTCCCGCGAGTTAACCAAAAATTGCTCCAAGGCGAGCTGCGGCTGTACATGCGCCTTAATTCGGCGAGCCGCCGTCAACGCCGATTCCATCGCCGCAAGCCAGCTGTCCAAGCTGCGACTCCAGGCATGCTTGGCGATCCAATCTACTTGATCCGAGAACACTATCTTCTTCTCTCGGCCGGTCATGACGTAAATCATATCTCTATACCATAAGGCAAACATCTGCAGCAAGGTGTCTGTATGTTCGGCAAGATCCGTCTTGAACACCTGCTGCTGCGCCGTGAGCAGGACAGCAGGGAATCGCGACGAATTCTCCTTCCCCAATTGTATCACTACGTTTCGAGTTTCTGCAAACCAATTCTCTTGGGAGAGAGCTCTCGCCGAGTCGAGACCCGATGTCAGATGTACCGCGGTTCTCGCGATCAACGCGGGTTTGCCCTCGGAGACGAGAGCTTGCTCCAATTCCTCGGGATCGCCCGGAACGAATGGCACCAGCTGACTTCTCGACAAGATGGTCGGAAGCACCGCCTGGGCGCTCGGGGCGATCAGGATCGCAACGACCGGAGAAGAGGGCTCTTCCAGAAACTTAAGGAGACTGTTCGCCGCCGGCGTCGTCATCGTCTCCGCGCCTTCTATTATATATATCTTGCGTCCCGCTCCCGCGCTTCGATAGGATAGCTCCTTCTGAAGCTCGCGAACCTGCTCGATCTTCACCGTCGCCCCGTCCGGAACGACCAGATGGAGATCGGGGTGGTTGCCGTGGAGCACCTTGCGGCATTCCAGGCATTCTCCGCAAGCATCGATCCCTTGCTTCTCGCAGAACAAGGTCTGGGCGAACGCCTGGGCCATCGCTTTCCTGCCGCTTCCCGCCGGCCCCGCGAACAGATAGGCGTGAGCCACCTTGCCGGCGCGCAGCGCGTTCTGAAGCAGCGACTTCGCCCGGCGCTGCCCGGGAACGTCTTGCATCGACATCCTCTCTCCCCCTCTCCTGATCCCGTTTATGTATAATAACAAAGGCCGCTCGCAAGGTTCGACTCGATTAGCTCGACTCTCGCGCAGACGGCCTTGCACAGCATATCCATTAGAATACTAAATTAATCAGCAAGCCGCGAATTTCGCCGACTTTCTCGAGCAGCTCCAGTCTGCCTTCCTCGGACTGCAGCAATTCTTCTCCCATCGCGACAAGCAGGGAGTCGACCTCGTCGAGAATCTTGTATCGTTTGCCGCGACCGCGCCTGTCCCAGCCCTTGGTCTCCTTGAGCTTGATTCCCCGTCTAAGAGTATCCTCCAGGAAGGCCTTGACCATAAGGCGGTATTGCTTCAACTCTCGGACGGTCATCGAGCGCATCAGGCGGTCGCCCTGCGCTCCGATCTCCTCCAGCTTGCGGCTCAACTCCTCGATCGTGCGGCTCTCCTCTTGATGCTGCATGAAGTCGCCGAACGTTTGCGCCTGCGCCTGCCGGTTCGGCATCTCGTTGCGCACGAGCGTTTTATTAATCGGTCTGAATCCGGGTTCGATCTTCACTGGCGCATCACCACACTGTCTCGTTAGAAATGTTCGAACCTCTCAACCGGAAGCACGAACACCGCCGCGCCGCCAACCTGAACTTCGACCGGGAATGGAATATACGAATCGGCCGCGCCGCTGACCGGGGATACCGGCGTCACGAGCTGATCGCGAATCTTGCAATTGGCCCGAATCACGTCAAGCACCTGTTGAATCTTCTCATCCTCGACGCCTATGAGAAAAGTCGTATTGCCCGCGCGAAGGAATCCCCCCGTACTGGCAAGCTTAGTCGCCCGGAAGCCTTCCTTGATGAGAGCGTTTGACAATCGGCTGCTATCCTTATCCTGAATGACGGCAATCAACAGCTTCATCGGCCTGTCCCTCCTTCGGTTATCAGCATTGCGCTTCAATCCTACTTCTTATAATTAGACACGATGCGGCCAAAATCCTCTTCTACCCGCCAAACGAATCCTTAGGAAGAAAGAGTCCCCCGCGCTAGGAAGGCATCCAAAGCCCGCTTCATCTCATCAAGCACTTCGGGAACCGTGCGATTGGCATCGATTCGGACGATCCGTTCCGGGAACCGGTCGGCGATCTTCAGGTAGCCTTCCCTTACCCTCTCATGGAAGCTGAGCGCTTCCAAATCCAATCGATTGACTTCCCGATTCTTGTTCGCGTTTATGCGTTCGAGTCCGCGTTCCGGATCGACGTCCAGGAACAGCGTCAGGTCGGGGAACGTATCCTCGATCGCGAATTGATTGATGGCCAGAATCTCGTCGATTCCGATGCCGCGTGCGTACCCTTGATAAGCCAAGCTGCTGTCGATAAAGCGATCGCACAGAATCGTCTTGCCCGAATCCAGGGTAGGGACTATCTTCTCCACAAAATGCTGCCTTCTCGAAGCCGCATAGAGGAGAGCTTCCGTACGCGCATCCATCTTGGTATTGCCCTTATCAAGAACAATCGCCCGGATCTGCTCCGCAATGGCGATTCCTCCCGGTTCGCGGGAGGTCACGACTTCGACTCCCCTGCTCGCCAGATGCTCGGCCGCCATCGTCAGGACGGTAGACTTGCCGGCTCCCTCGTTGCCTTCAACCGATAGAAAATAACCTCTAGTCATGACCGGTGTACCCATCCTCGCGTCTTCAAATTCTCCCTTTATTATATACTATTCGACTCCTCCGCGTCCCTATCGTTCCAACCTTTTGCCCAATCCGTACAGTCCGAGAACAAACAGCGCAAGCAGCATCATGTCGAAACAAACGTTGAAGAGGAACAGATGCTTGCCCAGATCGGCCTCCCCGTCTCCAATGAGCGGAATGACGAAGGCAAAGAGACCGCATAAGGCGACAACCGCCAGCGCCTCGAACGCCAATCGCCCCCCTCGAGTCGAGCATCGAAGCCATGCAGCCGTAATAATCCCTATGTACCCTGCGAAGACAGCGGCGAACCAGGCAAGCGACTTCGGCATCCGATGCTTCTTGAACTCGCTCCACGCGCTGAACCGATAGCTCAAGGAGCCGTCCGCCTTCCCTTCTTCCTTATCGTAATTTCCCAGGTAATAGGGGCGGATCGCCGTTCCTGCTCGCGCCGCTTTGTTCATCTTATCGATCAGCCGTTCAGGATGCTTAAGATAGAACAGGGCAATCGTGCGGTGGTTTAACCGTTCAAGCACGTCCTGCCGGAGGCCCGCGTCTCTCTGGGGAATGGCCGTATCCTTCTGAAAATAATTCGTTCCCGCGAGGGAGGCATACTTAGGAGGAATCCCAAGCTCTTCAAGATCGGCCATCACGGAGGGGGAATCCTTCAACACGCCGTAGAAAATCGATTGGTAAAGGTTCGTGTGAACGAGCCGATTCGGCGCGGCCAGCATCATCGCAACCGTCCCTGCCGCGAGCAGGAGAGCTCCGGCGCGGGCCTGACGGCGCCACTCCCCGCGGTCTGCCAGGGGCGCCATTCTCCAAGCGAGCGCGGCGAAGACAACGCCCAGCGGCGCGTATTGAATCTTGGCGGTGGTGACGGCCATGGCGGAACCGATGAAGAGCGCCAGCAGCTTCGCTGAAGGATGCTTGGACGAAGCCAGAGAGACGGCCGACGCTATCGACAGCAGCATGCCGACCATCGCGTAAGGCTCGCCGAAGAAGGATTGGAAGTAGGCGAGATAACCGATGTCCATGAAAACGAAGGCGAAAGCGATGCTTAGAGCGGCAGCCAAGATCATGTTGCTGCGCCGTTTCGATAATTCCGGCATATGCCGAATGAACAGCGAGAACGCTAGGAGAAGAGCGGTCATATAACACAGACCCAACGAACGGATATCGTACAGGGGTTCTTGCAGAAGACGTGCGACCAGGCCGGAGAAAGCGACGAATACGACGTGAGTGGACACGTAACCGCCTTTGAGGAAGCTGCCGTATGCGAAGTTTGAATGGGCATGGCGGAAGTACCGCTCGGCGTAGGACTCTTGCGGATCCAATGGAGCTATTCCGGCAGCGCCCATCACCCGGGCGAAATCTCCGTTGTCGGCTACTCCGACGACAGGGGGAAGCATGATAAGGCCGACAATCAGAAGAGACGCCAACAGCGTAGCTAAACGGCTAATAGCCGGGCGGATATCCTCATCGGAACGATTCATGGGAAGGTCAGCTCCTTGGACTTCCCCTCCCGATGCGCAGACGACTACTCTTCGGCAATCACCCGCACTCGCTTAAGCCCTTGGTCTTCCGCGCCCTGAATGCGCGAGCCTTGAAGACGCCATTGCTTAAGCCGGTGAATCGCGGCAGCCGTTATCTCTTCGCCCGGGTAAAGCTCCGGAATGCCCGGCGGGTACGGAATGATCCATTCTCCGCATCTTCTTCCCTCCGCCTCTTCGAGGACGAGAGATTCGGTCTTAGGGGAATGGCGGGTGAAGGCAACGGGCGAAGAATAAGGAGGCTCCGTTATCGCCTGGTATTCGATCTGGGAGTGGGAGAGGTTTTCCTTATAGGGTTTCTTCTGGAGCCCATATTTATGAATGATCTCTCCTACGGCTCCGACCAATGCTTCCCCATCCTCCGCTCGCGTTCCCGTACCAAGTGCTAGAACGACGTATCGATCATCCGCCATCTCCGCTAGGCAGCCCTGCGATTCCAATTCATCACGCAGCTCGAAGCCGGTGAGCGTACCGGTCGCGTCCGTTATAACGAGCTTAAGCGGATCTCCTCTCCAACCGAATGAAGCTCCTTGCAAAGGAAGCACCTGAATAGGGGATAGCGCGAGAGCTGTCCGAATCTCGTCCGAGACCGCCAGCGCGTCGTTGAAGAGGCTCTCGCCCTGCGTTTGCACCTGCCATCTGGCGAGATCCAAAGACGCCATAATCGGATAAGAAGGGCTCGAGCTCTGTACCATCCGCAAGTACTGCCTGACGGTCTGCCGATTGACCCGCTCTCCCTGCAGATGAAGATAGGCTCCCATCGTCATCGCCGACAGCATCTTATGAGCCGATTGAACGACCGCGTCCGCACCAAGGCTTAAAGAGCCCATAGGAAAAGCCGCATGCCGTCCAAAATGGGGACCGTGAGCCTCATCGACCAGAACCGGAATATCCCGTTCGTGCGCGAATGCGATATGGGAGGACAAATCCGAGGCCTGCCCGTAGTAATTCGGATTGCTGAGAACTAGCCCCTTGGCAAGCGGATAACGGTCCAGAGCAGCCTCTACCGTTGCGGAGGAAGGAGCCAAAGCCAGACCGCTGTCCGGATCGATCTCCGGCGATAGGAACACGGCGCGGGCTCCGGCGAGAATCAAGCCATGGATGACCGATTTATGGACATTCCGCTGAACGAGAAGGAGCTCCCCGGGCTGACAGACACCCAGAATCATGGCCAGATTGCCGGAAGTGCTGCCGCCGACGAGCAGACAGCTCTCCTCGGCCCCGAAGCAGCGTGCCGCAAGCCGCTCCGCTTCGGCGATAACGCCTTCGGGTTGATGGAGATCATCCGTATCGGACAGCTCGGTCAAGTCGATTGAGAGCAGCTCTCGGAAGATCGACGCGTCTTCCGCCCAATAGGCCGTTTCTCTCTGTTTATGACCTGGAACATGGAAGCTTGCCGGCTTCCGCTTCGCATGCTGCAGCAGAGCGTCGAAGAGAGGCGCCCGATCCTCGTTTGAATTCATTTTCAACACCGTTCCTTATGTAAGCTTCGGTCTATTATACCAAACCCGCATCCGGAGGAAGCAACAAAAAGCCGCCAGCGCCCGATACAGGGTACACTGACGGCTTAACCAATGCATGCTATGGCGATCTCACACATGATAACGAACCGCAATCTGACGAAGTCGATGGACGAAGAACGGATACTTCTCGTCTTCTACTTTGGTTTGAACCATCTCCGTCTCGCAATCCAAGCAAATAAACTCATTGACGATATGAATGCCCTGTTCTTTCGGTTGGCCGCAGACTATACAGGTCGACATGATTTCCTGTTCCACTGGCATCCCTGCTTTCTATTCACTTATCGCTTATAGTATGTATAGTATGGCCCGCATTCTATGAAAATATACTCAATGCTAGCGGTTTGCCTCTGAACCTTAACATTTCCCAATCTTCAAGCCGATAGTAATGAACAGAGCGTCTAAGTAAGGAGCCGTAAGCATGAACGATGCGACTATCTATCATTATAAGCTGATCCGCAAACTGAATCTTCTTCCGGAGATGAAATACGCCTACTTGGTTACCGCCTTCATGGGGATTGCCGTGCTGTCCGTTCTTGACCGGTGGGCAGGCTTCATCTTCTCCCTCCTGGGTCTTGTTCTTATGTTCGCGGTGCATGCCATCGTGCTTAAGATCACGCTCAGAAGGGTGGAAGAGCCCGCGGAGAAAAAGTGGTTCTTGCGCTTCGACCTTCCGTGGATCGGACCGCTGCCCGTCTCTGATACAAGCCTGTCCTTATTCCGGAGACTCCATTTTCACCTCCTGCTCGTCGGCTGCTGCGTAGCGGGGCTGTTCTACCCTTGGACGAGCGCCTCTCTGGTCATCGCGTTGATTTATTGGCACTTCTGGCTGCTAGCGCCCCGTTTCTATCTGCTTATGCGTATGCGCAAGGACAGGGGGGACGGCGTTATTCGGCTCCAGGGCTCGGAGATCTCCTATTACCATCGTTGAGCTTTTCGCAAACTTTCATCCAATATTAAGGTTCTAATCAGGAAGCTTTAATCGTGTAGAGATAAGATAATCCCATGACCCCTTCTGATATATAGATTGCTGTAGCCCGCGGCCTCGTTGCTGCGGGTTCTTTTTTTATTTCCTCTATCGAAGACCAATTGAAAGCACAAAAAAAGCACCCAGCAATGGGTGCTCTTCTTCTTGGCTTGGCAACTTCCTACTCTCCCAGGACCCTGCGGTCCAAGTACCATCGGCGTTAGAGGGCTTAACGGTCGTGTTCGAGATGGGTACGCGTGGAACCCCTCTGCCATCATCACCAAACCATGTTTAGGTGTCCAAGGCTTGCGCCTTGATAACCGGATACGAAACGAGTTAGCGTTCACGATTTAACGTAAAATTAGAATCTTCYTGCCTGTGTGGCTTATTAGGATAAGCCCTCGACCGATTAGTACTCGTCAGCTACACACATTGCTGTGCTTACACCCCGAGCCTATCAACCTCGTGTTCTCCAAGGGGTCTTACKRATTGGGAAATCTCATCTTGAGGCGGGCTTCGCGCTTAGATGCTTTCAGCGCTTATCCCTCCCGCACTTGGCTACCCAGCGATGCTCCTGGCGGAACAACTGGTACACCAGCGGTGCGTCCATCCCGGTCCTCTCGTACTAAGGACAGCCCCTCTCAAATTTCCTACGCCCGCGACAGATAGGGACCGAACTGTCTCACGACGTTCTGAACCCAGCTCGCGTACCGCTTTAATGGGCGAACAGCCCAACCCTTGGGACCTACTTCAGCCCCAGGATGCGATGAGCCGACATCGAGGTGCCAAACCTCCCCGTCGATGTGGACTCTTGGGGGAGATAAGCCTGTTATCCCCAGGGTAGCTTTTATCCGTTGAGCGATGGCCCTTCCATTCGGTACCACCGGATCACTAAGCCCGACTTTCGTCCCTGCTCGACTTGTAGGTCTCGCAGTCAAGCTCCCTTATGCCTTTGCACTCTTCGAATGATTTCCAACCATTCTGAGGGAACCTTAGGGCGCCTCCGTTACGCTTTAGGAGGCGACCGCCCCAGTCAAACTGTCCGCCTGACACGGTCCCTTCGCCAGTTTCATGGCGACAGGTTAGAACTCCGATACGATCAGGGTGGTATCCCAACGTCGCCTCCACCGAAGCTGGCGCTCCGGCTTCAAAGGCTCCCACCTATCCTGTACAGACCGTACCAAAGTTCAATATCAAGCTACAGTAAAGCTCCATGGGGTCTTTCCGTCACGTCGCGGGTAACCTGCATCTTCACAGGTACTAAAATTTCACCGGATCTCTCGTTGAGACAGCGCCCAAGTCGTTACGCCATTCGTGCGGGTCAGAATTTACCTGACAAGGAATTTCGCTACCTTAGGACCGTTATAGTTACGGCCGCCGTTTACTGGGGCTTCAATTCACAGCTTCGGGTTRCCCCTAACCGCTCCTCTTAACCTTCCAGCACCGGGCAGGCGTCAGCCCGTATACTTCGCCTTACGGCTTCGCACAGACCTGTGTTTTTGCTAAACAGTCGCTTGGGCCTATTCACTGCGGCCCCCTCGGGCTATTCACCCTACCGAGGCACCCCTTCTCCCGAAGTTACGGGGTCATTTTGCCGAGTTCCTTAACGAGAGTTCTTCCGCGCGCCTTAGAATTCTCTTCTCGCCTACCTGTGTCGGTTTGCGGTACGGGCACCATCACCTGGCTAGAGGCTTTTCTCGGCAGCGTGAGCACGGAACCTTCGGTACTGTAATTTTCCCT
>NZ_RZJR01000010.1 GCF_003990975.1 Cohnella sp. AR92 | reverse complement strand
TTACGGCTGTTGCTCGTCTGCTTGTTCTGCATGTCATGCTTCTCGTAGCCAAGATGGGTGTCCATCTCGGCCTCAAGCATCTCCTGCAGCGTTTCTGCAAACAAGTCCTTCAAGGCATTCTGTGCGTCCTGAGCGGTAACCAGATTATTCTCCTTGATAAACGATCTGAGCTGCTCCTTTGACCATAATCCCATGTGTGCTCCCAACCTTTCTAGTAATTCCATTTTAGTAGGTTTGAGAGTTTACACAAAGTATTTTACAGACTCGCTCCTCGGTCACCCGAAGTGGAATGGCAGGGGATAGAATCTTGCGGACACATCCGCACCGACTAACCGCACCGCGGCCGGCTCCTGGCGGAGCCTTAAGTCGATGGGACATCGTGGATACACGAACGTTGTACGCAATTGCACAAACACATAATGTCACAAAAGCATGAAACATTTTCCAGTTACACTCGTATCTCGCTGTAATCATCTAATTAATTCTAAGAGGTGCGAAATGAAATTAATTGAAATCATAAGAATGATGATCTATAAGCTAGTTTTTTATTATCAGAAATTTCAGGTCATGATTCTCTCCATTTTTGTAGTTGGAATTGCCGATTATTTTATACTTTATGAGATTTTCGTTGCTGCATCTTCGTTACTTCTTGTAGAGCTTGGTCCAGTTATCATCATTGTCTTATCAGTTATCATTATTAGAGGTTCTATTCGATTCTATAAGAAGACAAAAGAAAACAAACATTTGCTAATCTTTTAATTGTTAAGGAATAAGGTCGGATAGATTTAATTCAGTAGGGTAATACAAATGAATATGTATCTCAGGAAGTGTACAACAGCGTTAATATTCACGCATTGGGCATTTTATTAATTAGACTTAGGAATGTATTTGGTAGTTGGAGAACTGCTATAGAAGAATCCAATGAATCAAAGCTTACTACAAAACTTCAAGGATATTTTAATGCTCCTTGGTGGGGAGTGGTTTCTAATTTGTGTATTCATAATGCCTATCATATTGGTCAAATAATGTTATTAAAGAAACAAATCAGGGTTAAATGAATAAGTTTGCTCTTAGCGCTTACTTGAAAATAGGAGGGGTTTGAATTGAAGGAAGTGATTAAGGAGTACGCCTTAGGATACACCATGCTTCGGGATGTCATCGAAGGTTTGACAGAGGAAGAGCTTCATTACAAACCTGCTCCGGACAAATGGAGTATTCATCAGATCCTCATACATGTGACAGATTCAGAGATCTCGTCAACATCACGACTTAAAAAAGTCTTGGCGGAAGATGAACCGACTCTGAATTCATTTGATCAAGAAGCATGGGCGAAAAACTTGGGGTATGATTTATTGGATCGCGAACAGTATCTTCTTCTGTTCAAATTGCTGCGTTCTAGTATGCAGACAATCTTAGACAATCTAACTAGTGAACAAAGTGAGCGAGTGGGGGTGTATGCTGATCAGGGGCGGTTCACATTCAAACAATTGCTGGAATACCGCGTCGATCATGTCCGAGGCCATCTTGCTCAAATTGAAAGGGTAAAGAAGGCATATCAAGAGAATCAATTAACCAATTAACCTATTTTATTAATGGAGAACGATAGTTGAAAAACCTGTAGATAGGTAACTTCAAGGAGGATATTAAATGCAAGAGTTAGATCAAGACGATTTTCAAATCATAAAGCCATTGCTCAGGGATGGCCATTCACACCCGGAGGTCGTATCCATAATCGAGCATAATAATCCAGGTTGGATATTTGTAGATCAAATTATCCATCTAAAGAGTGCTTTAGTATGGAGCAAGGGGATAAAAGGTTTTTACCTCATAGGTGACCATACAAATGAAGCTTTTGTACGGAATTTGGATAACTTTATAAAGAGAATAGTTGAACCAAGGATGAAAGAACTTTCATTGAACCATTTCGAAGTATCCGGTAATCATGAGGGATGGAAGTTGGAATCGATATTCTCCACAAGGAAGTTATACAATTTTGAGCAAATGGTTTTGAAATTAATGAACAAACCACAAGTAATAAGAAGTAATGAGATAGAAACAATCAACCTTAAGACATGTGATTGGAAGAACCAAGAATTTCAGAACAAAGAATTAATTGAAAGTCATCTTGAAACATTCTGGACATCAATAAATGACTTCAAGAAAAAGGGATTTGGTTATGCTGCCGTCAAAGAAAATGAAATAATCGGTGTATGTTACTCTAGTTTTGTGACACAGGATACTCACGCAATTGGAATTGAAACAGTAGCATCCTCACAAAACAAGGGCGTTGGGACGGGTCTTGGAAGCCTATTGGCTGAAGAGATTTACCGAAATGGATTCTCCCCTTATTGGGATTGTTCAATTGATAACGAACCATCGAAGAAACTTGCAGAACGGATAGGTTTTACTCCAATACATCGCTATAGTTGTAGCGGTTTTGAACTATAATCTATCAAATAATTGGAAACCACAGATGCTAATTACATTATGAAGACAAGGAGCATAGCATGAACATTACATATTCTGAATCTGTACCTCCAATAGAAGATTATATAAACTTAATTGAGAGTACCGGCTGGCAAGGGATACTTACTAAAGGTTCAAATAAACTGAATGAGTCAATTATGAATAGTTGGTATTGTGTATCTGCAATTGATAATGGTGAGACCGTTGGATACGGACGAATATTATCGGATGGAGTATTACATGCAATAATTTGTGACTTAATTGTATTGCCGACTTATCAAGGAAAGGGCATCGGATCATCAATCTTAAAACAGTTATTACGAAAATGTCATGAGAATGAAATTTTAATGATTCAATTATTCGCAGCGAAAGACAAATATAATTACTATAAGAGATTTGGATTTGAAGAACGTCCTGCGGATGCACCGGGAATGAGATGGATGAAGAACGATAATAAGAAATAGGTGAAAATCATTAAACTACTCTTTGTCTGCAGCCGAAACAAATGGCGAAGTTTAACAGCTGAGAAGATTTTTGATGGATTTAATGGATATCAAGTACGGTCTGCAGGAACCGAAGAAGGCGCAAGGATTAGGGTTACTGAAGGACATATTGGTTGGTCTGATATGATTTTTGCAATGGAGAAAAAGCATATAAGAAGGCTAAAGGATAAATTTTCAAACACACTAATTGGGAAGCAATTGATTTGTTTGAATATACCTGATGATTTTGAGTTTATGGATGAAGAATTAATAGAAATATTGAAATCGAGAGTTTCAGATTATATAGAAGTGCCAGAATAAAGATTTAGGGTAATCAATTAGAGAACTGAAATGCGGGAAATTAGGCGGACACAACCGCACCAAGATGATAGATAAACGTCAATAGGAGTAATTAGATGGCTAATTTTAATTTGAGAAACTCAAAGGCTTTAAATAGATATATTATTCTAATTTTTCTTATTTTGAGTATTGGATGTAGCAAAGAAAATTTGAAATTTGAACATCAGAATTGGATTGAAGCGAAAGATAATGCAAGTTGGAAAATACGAAAATCAATGGCTCAAGACCTTATTAATCGACAACTACTAGAGAACATGAATAAAAACCAAGTAATTCGTCTATTAGGGGATCCAGAGACATTCGCTGATGTTCCTGAGAATGAGATGTATTACACAATAGAAGAGAAATACGGGTACGATATTGATCCTATTAGGTTGGAGTATTTAATTGTAAAACTAAAAACGGAAGAAAAAGTTGTTGAAAGCTACTATCGGAAAGTAGTCTTGGACAGAACCTAATTGGAGGTTGTTCAATGAGAGATTATTGGAACAATAGATTTAATAATGAAGGTTATATCTGGGGAGAAGAACCTAGTAAAACAGTAATTGACGCAAAGAGGTTATTTGCTCTAAATGATGTTAAGACAATATTGGTACCTGGAGCTGGATACGGAAGAAATACGAAGATATTGTCCGATACCTTTCAAGTCGACGCAATTGAAATATCAACTGAAGCAATAAATCTTGCGCGAGAGTGGGACAAAAGAAGTTATTTTATAGAAGGTTCCATTTTTGAATTATCGACATCTAATAAATGCTATGATGCCATCTATTGTTACGATTTACTGCATTTATTCGCTCAAATAGAAAGAATCAAATTGATCGAAACGTGTGTCCAGCACCTTAACAAGGGCGGGTTATATTATTTTACTTGCTTTTCAAATGAGGATGAGTCATTTGGTGTAGGACAAGAAATCGAAGAAAATACTTTTGAATATAAAAAGGGAAAAATCTCACACTTCTTTAGTGAAGATGATTTAATCAGACATTTCAAAGAGACAGAAATAATAGAAACTGGGAAAGTCGAAGAAGTATTCGAATACTCGGATAACAGCATTAGAACTTACAAATTAAGATATATTTATGGGCAGAAGAAATAATAAGTAGTAGAACCGCATAAGACGGCAACATCAGCTAACAACATATCCACGCTTCAGAACTTTTCGGCTCGCGGCCGGCTGCTGGCATAGATTTTAGTCGTTGGGATGTCGTGGATACAGTAACCGTTATGCGACATACGCTATTTCAATTTTTAGGAGTGATTCGAAGATGCTTGTTTTAAACAAACGCTTGCAAGCAATATTGGGTGATTTGTTTGTATTCTATCATGCGTTCTTTAAATGGAGGGCAGTTAAAGAAAATCATGAGAAAGTATCGTTTACATATCATAAAAGTAGTCTATATTTTTTCATATTCTTAGCACTTATTCATGAGCAGGTGCTAGAATTTATTGCTTTTCATTTCTTGTTGAAGGATCGGTTTTCAGATTCCTTTATCATGATATTACAAGTAATTCATATTTACGGAATTATTTATTTGATTGGGGATTATAACTTAGTCCGTAGAGGTCGAATAAATATTCAAAGTGACAAATTATTGATTAATGTAGGAATAAGAAAATCAATAGAAATAGGAATTAACGAGATAGAATCAATAAGAAAAGTTAAAAATGAAAATGAATTATTTCAATCAACTAAGAGTTTTTGGGTAGTTGCCACACCAATAATTTGTCACAAGTTAATTGGATTTAAGGATGAGATCAACTGCCAAATAACTCTTAAGAAACAAGTAAAGGCATACGGGTTTCTTGGAATTACTCGAAATATAAAGCATATCAATTTGTCAGTAGACAATTGTAATGAGTTCGTCGATGAACTGAACAAATTGAAGATCTACAATGGTTGAGAGCTGCTTCAAAAAGAGTGTAGGTCATATTTCTATCATATCCACGCATCGGAGCCAAGCCTTAAGTCGTTGGGGGCGTAGATACGGAAACGTTATGTGAAATCCTTGCAAAGGATGAGACAATTGAAAATCAAAACAATCATTGTTCTGACTTTAATTATCGTACTATGCGGTTGTAATTCTAAAGAACAATTACCGAACGACAATATGTTTAAGTTGGATTTTGAAATACCTCAAAGTGTTAAAGGAGGTCAAGAGTTTGAAGCAAAAGCATTTATAACGAATGAATCAAAAAGGAAATGGAATATTACTCATGGAGTTGATATCTTTACTTTCGAAATAAGAAACAAAGATGGACAAATAGTAGAAAATAACGGAATGATAGTCGTGGTAGGCTTAGGAATATCAACTAAGTTACTTCCCGATAAACAATACTCGTATATGGATGCAAATTCCAAACAGTTTCGAAGGATTTCAATATCAGAACATGGTAAGTACTACATAACTGCAAGAGCTAATTTTAGAATAGAAGAGAATGAAACTACCAAGGAAATTAATCTAAGATCCGAGCCAAAGGAAATAATAATTGAATAAGTTTTCGGAAAAGGCAACAAAAATACATAGGAGCTGAAAATAATGAAATCGCCTGGAGGATCTGAATATCCTTATTACTATAAAGGCGGAGAAATTCATTGCCTTAAATACGGAAGTAAGTATAAAGATCAAGAAAAACTATTCGAAATAATGAGACAAGAAGAAGAGTTTATTAAACTAACAAATAAAAAACATAGAATATGGATTGATCTGTACAAGACTACGACAACAAACAAAGTTCGGCAGGAATTAGTACAAAATCTGATTAACATGAATGAACAAATCATTAAAATCTCTTTTGTTGGGCTTTCTGGATTTAGTAAATGGAGATTAAAGAGAATGTTGAAGAGGTCGGGAATCAGTTGCCCAATATCATTTTATTCGGACCCAGAAGATGCAAAAACATGGCTAGTTAACGAAAGAAAGTGAAAGACGGCATTGACATCTTATAACTAAATATTCACGCTACGGTGGCGCGAAAAGCGATTGAAAGAGAAACTGAATCAGCGATTATCGGCTCAATCGAAGCCGGTATAGAAAACAATAATTTGAGGTGATCCAGTGGAGCTCGTATTAAAAGAAATTAAAGAAGAAGAACTACCTGTTCTACAAAATTTATTCGAATTTGTAGCGTACGATCTGTCAGAATTCAATAAAAGTAATATTAAGCCAAGTGGAATGTTTGAACCTAAAATCAGTGCAAAAGAATTATATAATGACAAGAATTTTTACATATTTTTAATAAGGGTAGAAGATCAAATTGCTGGTTTTATCATTGTGAAGTACTTACCAGAAGAAGAGATATATTATTTGAATCACTTTTTATACTAAGGAAATTTAGGAATCAAAAAATTGGAAAGAAAAGTGCGAAATTAATTTTTGATAGATTTATGGGTAGATGGCGTGTGAGTGAGTTCGATTGGAATTTACCTGCACAGAAATTTTGGAGATTCGTATTAGAAGACTATACAAACAATAATTATGTAGAGGCTAGAAGAGCTGATAATAAAGGACCGTTACAAGAATTTATAAACCATTAAGGAGAGCAATTCATGTGGGAGGACATTTCAAGACCATGGCAACTTGCATTTATTGAGGCATGGAATGCCTATTGCAATGGATCGATTCCTATAGGCTCCGTCCTAACAAATTCTTCTGGTGAGGTAGTCTATCGAGGAAGGAACAGAATTTATGATGATTCTGCACCAATTAATCAGATTTGTTCAAATCGTCTAGCTCACGCTGAGATGAATGTTCTATTGCAAGTATGTAATGAAGAGTCGAAGTTGCTTCCAAACTATACCTTATATACAACAACTGAACCATGTGTTCTATGTTTCGGAGCTATTGTCATGTCTGGGATTCGTCGAGTTCGGTTCGCATCCACTGACTCTTTGGCTGGTGGAGCCAACTTAAATACATCCAACAATAGCTTTATTTTATCCCGAAACATTGACGTGCAATGTGAAGATAATACTTTAGGGAGCATCCAAAAAGTTCTGCGTACTGATTATTTGTTACGACAGCAAGACAAAGATAGAGCAGAGAAACTTTTGACCTATGAAATCAACGATTATCCTCAGGCAGTCGAGTTAGGAAGGAGATGGCATATGTCAGATAAGCTATTAAAGGCAAAGCAAAGTGGGGCAGGAATTAACACTATTGTCAATGAGATTTGCAACGAGATTAATTAGATTATCAAGATCGATAGGGGGAACCAAATATTCTTAATAGTAGAATAAGACCAACAGCCCTCGTTATTAAAGAAGATTCTATTTTGTTAATTGAATACAATTCAAACAAACGAGGCGTTCATTATTTCTTGCCTGGTGGTGGAATAGAACAAGGAGAAACGATAAAAGAAGCATTAAAGAGAGAAATGATGGAAGAAGCAAATACCGAAGTGATTATAGAATCTATAGCGCTAAACAGGGGTTAAGTGGATTCCGTTGAATAACTTAAATGAAATCAAATTAGTTCCAAACATTGCAGATAAGATCATGAAATACAAAAATGAAAAAATTCAAATTGAATTAATTGAAGATCATCTTGCAAAGGAATGAGATACCGTTGACCCATTTGACTTTTGAAGAGATCACTGAAAAGCACCTTATTGACATTAAAGAAATCTATAATTACTACGTCTTGAATACCACAATATCGTTTCATACAGAGGAATTGGATATCGACCAAATCAAAGCGTCGGTAATGAACAAGAATCCCCGTTATAAATCTTACGTAATCATTGATGTTAAAGAAATAGTAGGTTATGTATTGATAACTCAATTCAAGAGTAAACAAGCCTATGATATTAGCGGTGAGGTTACCATTTATTTAAAGCCCAACTGCTTAGGACAAGGGATTGGAAAGCAAGCATTGATATTTATTGAGGAAGTTGCCAAAGAACAAAAATTTAATAGCTTAATGGCAACGATTTGTATGGAGAACACTAGAAGTAAATCATTATTCGAGAAGAACGGATATGAACAATGCGCTTTATTTAAAGAAGTAGGATATAAATTTGAAAGGAAATTAGACATTGGAAGTTTCCAGAAGATACTGTAATAAAGGAGAATGACCAATGATTCGAATCTCGCAATCGGAAGACTTCGAGCAAGTTTTTCAACTTTTCCATCAGCTTTGGCCGGGGAAAGAATTAAATCATTCGAAGCTAAGGGAAATCTTTGATAATAGTTTGACCACAAAATCGAATATCCTTTTGAGCGCGGTTGAACAAGAAATCGTGGGGTTTGGGTCGATGGTTATTCTTAATAATTTCTGGCAAGAGGCAAGAATAGGCTATCTGACAACTCTAATCGTAGATAATAAATACCGAGGTAAAGGGCTAGGCAAGAAATTAATAAATACTTTTTGTGAGATCGCTAAGAATAATGGATGTACAAAGCTTGAATTGGATTCAGGCTTCCATCGAGCTCAGGCCCATGAATTTTATGAACGAAATGGTTTTGAGAGAAGAGCCTATTTATTTTCTAAGAATCTATGAAATCCTCGCTATTTTTGTATCCAAAGGAGTTGCTTAAATGCACTCATTTAATCTATTTGAATTAATAGCTGAACATGAGAACGATGAACAACTCTATTATGAGTTTCTGCGTTTTCCCGCAATGAGTTCCGGAATTTATCGGTTATCCGTGGGGAGCACAGACCTGCAACAACCCCATTCGGAGGATGAATTATATTACATTATTGAGGGGAAAGCGATACTACAAGTAGAGGAAGAAGAAATTCAAGTGAAACCAGGGTCGCTCGTATTCGTTGAAGCTTACAAAAAGCATCGCTTCACCACTATTACGGAGGATCTCAAAATACTAGTTATCTTTGCGCCAGCGGAATATTCTCTTCGAAAAATGCAGGGGGAGTAAAAATGAACATGAATCGGTTGGATCATCTCGTTTTGACGGTCGCCAATATCGAAGAAACATGTGACTTTTATTCTCGAGTGTTAGGAATGAGAGTTGTCACTTTTGGAGAAGGACGAAAGGCGCTGCAGTTTGGACAACAGAAAATAAATCTACATGAAGCAGGCAAAGAATTTGAACCCAAAGCAAGATCTCCATTGTCCGGATCTGCCGATTTATGTTTTATAGCGGATGTTCAAATGCCATCCATATTAACTCATCTAGAGGAGTGCAAAATATTCATCGAGGAAGGTCCGGTAAGAAGAACGGGAGCATTAGGACCGATAACTTCTGTTTATTTCCGAGATCCGGATGGGAATCTGCTGGAAGTATCTAATTACGAATGACAGGGTAATGATACATTTGTTGGAATACAGGTCCGTTCATCATCCGATGGCTGGCCTGTTATTTTTTGTGCAATTCTTTAAAGCAGATCTATATGGGTTTGGTATATAATACCATTAAGTATCTACCCAAGTACCCAAGAGGTGATTGTAATGGGAACCACTTATCCATCCATTTTGCCTGAGCACGAAGCATTCATTAACAACCAGAAAATGTTCTTTGTCGGAACCGCCGCATCTAGCGGACATGTGAATATTTCGCCGAAAGGCCATGATGTATTCCGAATGTTATCGCCCAATCGAGTTGCCTATCTTGACTTGACAGGAAGCGGGAACGAGACGAGCGCGCATCTCACTGAGAATAATAGAATAACGTTTATGTTTGTCTCGTTTGAGGGGAAGCCTTTGATCTTACGGTTATATGGCAATGGCAGAGTAGTATTGCCTGGATCTGAGGAATGGGATGAATTTGCACGACTATTTGAGTTATATCCAGGGTACCGGCAAGTGATCGTCTCGGATATAGACATTGTAAAGACTTCATGCGGATTTAGCGTGCCGTTCTACTCCTATGAAGGGGAGAGGGATACACTGATCAAATGGGCCCAAAATAAAGGCGAAGAGAAATTACAACAATATCGCAAAGAGAAGAACTCCACCAGTATGGACGGATTTTTAACGCCGATCGGTGCGGAGTTTATTGAGGAGTCTTAAAACATGCAGCTCTACGCGGTGAAGTTTGGCGAATCAAGCTTGCAGACCAAATATATTTACAAGGATGCCGTATCTGATGATTCAACGTCAATAGCCTGGTCTTATTACGTTGCGAGATTCAACACCAAAACGATATTGTTCGACGTTGGTTTTCGGGATCCCATGATCGCGAGAGATTGGGGCATTAAGCTTTTCAATCTTGATGATGAAATCCATCAGATAGGAGACTTGAATCAGGTTGATGTGATCTTCATTACCCATAGCCATTTCGATCATATCGATAATATCGATTTGTTCCCTAACGCGCAGATCATCATCAGTTATGCGGAGTATGGGCATGCCATGAGTAATGGAAGTCCCGCGATAAAAAGCAGGCTTGGGAAAGACAACGTAATCAAAGTGGAAGATGAGCTGATTTATGAGGATACCTTTCTTTTCAAAGTTGTAGGCGGCCATTCCGTCGGTTCATCCGTTGTCTACTTTGAACACAATGAACAGAAGTACGTGATTACGGGGGATGAATGCTATACGCGCGATAATCTAACTCAGCAAATACCAATTGGCATCTACTCCGATACAAGGAAAAACGAAACCTTTATCCATAATGCTTATCGCGATGGTTGGATTCCGCTGCCGTATCATGACACTAGCTTATTTCAAACATACAAACGAATATCGAATCATATTGTTCAGATCTTATAGGGAGCAAGGAATATAGGAGGAAATTTCGATTACATGGATGAGATCAAAGAGCTGCTAATTGCAAAGTTTAATGAAATCCTGAGAAGGACTTTATCGGTCATCGATCAATTAGGGGATGAAGAGCTAAACTGGCGTCCTAATGAATCCAGTAATAGCATTGCCAACTTAATCGTTCACGTTCAGGGGAATGTGAAGGAGAGAATTCTGAATGGAATTCTTCACAGAGGATTGACAAGAAATCGAGACGCGGAATTTGAAGAATTGTATAAATCTAAGGATGAATTAATCGAAATCACTAAAGAAACTTATCAAACTATTGTTGATACCATCGGCAATATGCCGGAAGAGACATGGAAGAAGACTCAGTTGGTAAGGAACAAGGAAAGAACGAATCTAGACATGATCATCCAATGCGCAACTCATTTCTCGGAACACTTAGGCCAGATGATGTACATTGGCAAACTAATTAAAGATAAGGATTATGTCGTGACATCCATACCGAAGAAAAAATAACCGATGCAGGTGACCCATGAGCATGAACAGAACGATAATGATAAGCGACATTCATGGATGTCTTGTGGATCTGGACCAACTGTTGAATACCATCTCGTTCGATTCGAGAGTGGACCAACTTTTTTTGCTGGGCGACTTTGTCGATCGAGGACCGAACAGCAAGGAAACCGTAGAACGAGTCATGCAATTGGTGCAGCAGCATCATGCCATTGCATTACGCGGGAATCACGATCAGAGACTGGTGGATTTAATTAGGAATTCCAATAAGGATGTTCGGAGAAAGTTCCTTGAGCACGGGGGACTTCAAACGATTCAAAGCTATCTCCACTCGGAAGTGTTAGAACTCAATGATGATGTTCTAGACTCGGCAACCGACTATATTGGTAAGAACTTCATGGATCACATTCGTTTCTTGGAAAATCTTCCACTCTATTACGAGGATGATTCCCATATCTATGTTCATGCAGGGCTGAATCCCAATTATCCGAATTGGAGAGAACAACCCGATTACGATTTTATGTATATAAAAGATGAGTTTATCTACTCGAGGATGAGGTTCGACAAGCCCGTCGTCTTTGGCCATACAAGAACGAGCGATATTCATGGATCTCCTGATGTTTGGTTCCAAGAAGACAGGATTGGGATCGATGGAGGGTGTGCGTACGGCCTGCAATTGAATGGTTTGATTTATGAGAATGGCACGTACAAGACCGTTAAGGTTGGTAGCCGATAAGGGCGTGAGCAAACGTTGAATAGAAGGAAATGGTTAAAGCTCTTTCTTATCTTATTGGCCGTATTGATTCTGTTCGGAGTTCTAGAGTATAGAGGTGTTATCTGGCATAATAACCTGTTTGCCAATAAGTATAAGGTTAGAGGAATCGATGTCTCCCACTATCAATATCAGGTGGATTGGAAGAAGGTTGCCGAGAAGGATAAGTATCAGTTTGCCTATAGCAAAGCTACGGAAGGTCAAAATTATACGGATTCTTATTTGGAGGAGAACTGGAGAAACGCGCAGGAAAGCGGATTGTTGGTTGGGGCTTATCACTTTTTTACAACTCAAAGCACGGGAAAGCAGCAAGCCGAACATTTTATAGAGACCGTCCCCAACATAGAAACCAGCTTACCTCCGGTTATTGATATTGAGATTGCTACGAATAAGGACGTGCAGCAGATTCAGAAGGAAATCACGGATATGAGCGAAAGCCTTGAGGGCTATTATCATCAGAAACCCATTTTATATGTTACCTATGACACCTATAACGAATACATAAAGGGCGAATTCGCTGATTATGATATTTGGATTCGCGACATTCTAAAGCGCCCCAAGCTAAAAGGGCAAAGGGAATGGACATTGTGGCAATTCAACAATAGAGGAAGAATACCAGGGATTAAGGCTTATGTAGATATAAACGTGTTCAATGGAGATCAAGCGGAATTCGATTGGAAGTTCAAGCATGAATGAGATTGTTAAAGATGTGGAGTGGGGATGAGTATGATCTTTGTAATAATACTCCTATTTTTTATTCTGATTTCACTAAGCAGCATCTATGTTGTCCAAAAAAAACAGCTCGAGAATCAAGAAAGAATAATCGCTCGTCTTGATATTCTTTGGAAGGAAATGAATAACAACTTGAATCACTAACAAAACCGCTAAAAGGATGATAACACTGACAACGAGACAACTGACCATAAAAGCTAACATAACAAGCAATGACGTGTTTATGTTCCAGATTCATTTTCTAATTCGTCAATGGTATATCTGGCCTATCTCATTTGTATTTGTCTTCGCTATTGGAACTATCATTTCGCGATTATTCGCTGGCGAACTTTCGGAAGTACCCGCCCAAGTTTGGTTCTTCAGCTTCTTCTTTATCTTTATCCTGGTTTTCTTCTTCATTAACGCTAAGAGAAGCTACAACAATAAATTTATACAAGAAGAGAAGACCTACACGATAACGGAAGAATACTTCCTCTTGCAGACCGCTTCGACAACTCAAAGGGTGCTTTGGCAAGATTTTACGAAGTATATCGTTACCAAAAAGAACGCCTACTTGTTTATAACCAATCAATCGGCACATCTTATTCCCTTGAGCGGACTCGCTTATGAGGATTTGGTCTTTCTACTCGGAATCCTTAAAGGAAATGTTACAAAGCAGAAGAAGGGTTGCTTATTCACGCTAGCAATCTGTCTTTTGGCGTTTTTATTATTGGTCGGGTTGGTGCAATTTTTTGTCAGTTGACGGGATATCTTGTCATGTCTTAGGGGGCGTTTATACGTGTCTTTCCGAATAAGAGAAGCTGCGGTAAAGGATTGTTTAGCATTGAGCCGGTTGATGACTCAGCTGCTAAATAGAGAGATTACCGAGAATGTAATGAAGGATAGGTTGGAGTTCATTGCACGAAGCCCTTACGATTCGTTATATGTTTATGAAGAGGATCTCAAGATCATGGGCACGTTAGGATTTAGGATCCGCGAGAATATCGAGGACATAGGGCGATATGGAGAAATATCCGTTATCGTTGTCGAGGCCGAGGCCAAGAGAAAAGGAATTGGTAGAATCTTAATGGACTATGCAGAAGAGCTCGCCAATCAGCATCAATGCAAAGGGACTTGGCTAGTGACCGGCCACGGAAGAGTGAATGAAGCCCATAAATTCTATAAGGAGCTCGGCTACCAAGATACCGGAGTTCGATTCGTAAAGCACTTCTGAGCGTGGAAATAAACGGTTGGGGACGCGTTAGGGAAATCCTACAGGATGAATTCAAGATATTCCGGTCGAGATCAAGGTTTGCAGACTGTAGGGGATTAAAGGGGGATTAAGAATGAATAAGGTAGTTGATTACTATACCAGCTTTGGTGACAGAGAATGGAGAAGATTGGATCGGGAACCACTAGAATTCATCATTAATATGCATTACATCCGGCAGTATCTTCCTGCATCCGGCAGAATTCTGGATAACGGTGCTGGCCCTGGAAAATACACGATGGAATTAGCCAGGAGCGGGTATCAAGTAACGTTATCCGATTTGACTGACAAAATGGTCGAGATCGCTAGAACCAAGTCAAACGAGCTTGGGTTACAGGACCAATTCGAGAACTTTCTTGTATTAAATGCGACTGAGCTGCGGGGCTTGTCTGATGAATATTTTGATGCTTCTCTGATGTTAGGTCCTCTCTATCATTTGCAGAACGAGATTGATAGATCCCGTGCTGTCGCCGAGTTAAATCGTGTAACCAAGAGAAATGGAACTGTCTTTGTCGCATTTAGAAGCCGAATTAATCAAGTCATTAATTCTTTGGTGAGTCCTGAAGTGTGGCGACCTAATAACACGATCGACGAGATCAATCGATTTATACAATCAGGTAATTTCAATCATAGCGATGAAGGCCGATTTACCGGAGCTTACTTTTACAACATTGAAGATATCAATCCGTTCATGGAAGAGCATGGATTTGAGTGTATTGACTTAATCGGCTCCACCAATATTGGAACCGCTATTCAACCGGAGCAGTGGGAGTATTGGAAGAGTAAGGGGGATTATCATAAACTTATCGAGTTGTTGATCCGTGTGGCAAGAGAACCGTCTGTTTTAGGAATGTCATCCCATTTACTGTATGTTGGTCGTAAGATTAATAATAGGGGTATATAGGATGGGAGGAATAAAAGCGATTATCTTCGACGCATACGGGACGCTATATGACGTGCAGGGTACAATGGGACAGAAGTTTAATGACGTGTTTCCCGGCAAGGGAGAATCCATCAGAGAGATTTGGCGTGCGAAATATCATGAATACAATTTATTCCGTTCCGTCACGAATCAATACAAGGATTTCTGGAAGGTCACGAACGATGCTCTTACATACGCGCTCAAGCATCTAAAGATCGAGGCTTCCGATTCTACTGGGCAAGAAATACTCGAGCAATATTTTCAAGTCAAACCATTCGATCATGTTGCAGAGGGTTTAAGCGCGCTGAATTCGTATAACAAGATGATTTTATCGAATGGTACGTTAGAGATGCTAAACAAAATGATCATCAACTCGGGCTTGCAGGAGCATTTCCTCTACATAGTCAGTTCGGACGAAGTGAGCAATTATAAGCCATCCATGACCGTATATGAGTTGGCTCGTTCTAAACTTTCGCTAAATAAAGACGAGATCCTTTTTGTATCCTCCAACGCTTGGGATGCGGCGGCTGCCAAGATATATGGCTTCAAGGTGTGTTGGCTGAACCGCAGGAATGCCGTATTTGAAGAATTGGATGGCAAGCCAGATCATGAAGTAAAAGATTTATCAGAGCTAGCGGGAATCCTTCATCTACTTTCTAATCATTAGGAGGAATAACCATGTCAAACGCCTATTCCCTGCCTAATCTTTATTTCGATGGTCAGTTTATCGACGTCCTGTGGGATAACTTTGATGATGCAATAAAGTGGTTCGAGACGAATTTTGCCTGGCAGGTGCAACAACAAGAGAACTGGAAGGTCGATCCCAGATGCCTGCATGGAAGAATGACGAATATGAATTGGGGGACATGGTTCGTCTCGTATCTAACGAATTCACGATTGCCTCATCATTACGCCGAACGAGGATCGGTAGAATCGAATATCCGTTTATGCTTCCGCGTTAATGACATAGAGGAGCGGTATGACTCGTTGGTGGAAAAGGGTGTCAGGGTTTCTCCAATATACGATGGGCCGCTTACTCGATATGTCGATCTCTGGGCAACTGCCGAAGGAATCCGGATTACCCTACAGGAGGATCGATCCCTCCAGAGAGATGAATTGTTGCCTTCCTGGGTAAGAGTCGGAGTAAGCAATCTTGCGGATTCCGTTGAGTGGTATAGGAAGTACATGGGAATGTCGCTTGTAGAGGATAAGAGTGAGCAGGGCTACATGCTGATGAAGCTGCATTTAAATCATCAAGAAGGTGACTCTCTCTGGATCATTGAGCAGTTGCCGGAAGAAGCCTATAGAGGAAAGGTCGACGGTCAGGTACAGCCGATCTGTTGGATAAAGAATAGAGAGGATTTCTTCGCTTACAGAGAGTATTTGCTTGCTTCCGGCATCGAGACGTCTGAGGTCGGAGGTTTTCAGACTCGAGGAATGGTGAGCTTTCACTTCTATGATATCGATGGTAATCGCTTTAATATCAGCAGCATGTAAAAGGATGGATATCTTTGGAGCAACTGCAGAAGCCGATTATTCTCAGAAGAGCAGGCGCTTTTCTGATCGATCACTTTATTTTAACTTTCTTGCTGACAAGCGTAGTCTTTTTGGTTATGGATTTTGATCATTTCGATGCTTTTTCGATGGTTAGTTTCTTAATTCTTATGGTTGGCGCCTTTGTTCTCTATTGCTGCAAGGATGTAATTAACGGCAGGAGCATAGGGAAACGAATCTTTGGGCTTGGGGTAAGGGATGACAGCTATCAGGTGCCTAAAGCGTGGAAGCTGATTGCAAGGAACCTTACGACCTTCATGTGGCCAATCGAATTGATCTCCGTATTGGCTAGTCAGCAAAAGAAGAAGTTAGGAGATCGAATGGCCGGCACGAACGTCTATATGATAAAGCAAAATAAGGGGAAAGTCGGAGCGGTCATTTCGATTCTACTGTTGGTGGTCGTTTTTGCCGGTTCCTTGTTCTTCGGGATCATTCAACTGATGAAACAGAGCGGTTCCTATAAAGCAGCTACCCATTATCTTAAGGCCAATTCCGAATTGAAAGAGCTCGTAGGAGATGACATCTCTTTCGGTTATTTCCCTATGGGCAGCATCGAGTATTCGAACGGGTACGGCAATTCCGAGCTGACCATTAAGGTCAAGGGCAGCAAAGATTCCCTATCCGTGCATGTCATTCTTCATAAGGACCCGAACAGCGAGTGGAGCGTTGACAGGGTAAGGTACGAGGAGTAAGCGGCACGGCTGGGGAGAAGGAGGGCTCAAGGTGATCGGTCCCATTTTCCTAAGGGGAGAATTAATAGAGAGGTTCCGAGAGCATATAAGCGAAACTGAACGCGGAGGTGGAAGATGAAGCATTCCGATAAAGATCGAGCGGAGAGCGAAGTCATCATCAGCTATCTGGCCGATAAGAAACAAACCTTTGCAGAGAAAAAATTGAGTAAGAAGATGCTGATGGCTCTGATCATTAGCTGCGTTTATCTTATCTCGCTTGGCTCCATTTACACGGAATACTTCCTTCCAATTATTGGGTATGGTGCATTGATCCTTATGTTTATGTTCCTATTGATCATCCCTTTATCCTTCGTTACCGAGCACAAAGCCATTCGCAAGAAAGTTTATCAAATCCCGTTGGCCATTGTCCTCCAAGTAATCATCCCAACACTATTAGTTCTGGTAACCGATAGTAGCTATGGATTGATTCCATTTTCCGTACTTTTGGTCTCATTGATCTTTATGGTTTGCGATTTTGTTTTTGTGAAAACGATGAAATAGGTGGAGATCACATGGGATACATAATGGACTTACGTAAAGCTGTCGGAACACGTCCTTTGATCATGGTCGGATCGTGCGTTCTCATTTTCAATAACGAGGGCCATTTACTGTTGCAGAGGAGAACGGACAGTTTGGATTGGGGAACTATCGGAGGATCGTTGGAACTCGGGGAATCCCTTGAAGAAGCGGCGAGCAGGGAATTGTATGAAGAAGCCGGTTTAAGAGCGAAGTCGTTCAAATTTATTACGGTTTTATCCGGCGAGGATATGTATTACAGGTATCCTCATGGAGACGAGATTTATAATGTAACCGCGGTGTACGAAGCCATCGAAGTGGAAGGGATGCCTAAAATCAACGATAATGAGGGACTCGAACTGAACTATTTTTCCCTTGAAGAACCCATTCCTAACTTGAATCCATCTATAGAGGTCATTCTGAGAAAAGCCGGTTATATAACGAAATGGTGAATTCATACTCGGAGGGATAATATGTTTCTCAAAACGGTCATTGGAGCGACGCTGCTCGCGGTTTCGGTAAGTTCGTCAACGTCACATGCTCCGTCGTCGAAAGAAGACTTCCAACCCGGCGTTTTTCAGTCGGGGGATTTGTTCCTGTATGATTCGAAGGAACGGGTAAAAGTGGGGTTTGGCATGAGCAAGGAAGAGGTGGCCGAAGCCCTTGGCGAACCCATCGACGATCTGTATGCCATACATGCTTTCGAGTATTCGGGCATTAAGGTGCATTATGATAAAGAGAACAAAGTGAACGGGCTCATCATCGACTCCGGAACGGAGAATCCAATCCGTTTCTCGACGCCAAGGGGAATCGAGTACGGGGATCCCTTGGAGTCCATCCTAGAGCAATACGGCGAGCCGATAAGCCTAGAGCAACATAGCAGCATAACAACGCTAACGTACATAATCGAACGAACCGACGAAGGATTCTTGCTGCGTAAATCCTATGGGGAGATCGCGGATAGAGCCAAGGCATACACGATCTCGATGAACATCGACGGTGAACTTGGGTTGAGTTTTATCATGATTGCCGATTACGAGTTCACGATGAATCCTAGGGGACTATAATGATGGAAAAGAAGACAGGCGTTCTATTGTATCCTTTATTTAGCGAATATGAGATTACCGTGGCCTTATCCATACTAAAGCAGGGTAAACATCCGATAACGACGATTGGCATTTCGGCGGGGCCGATCCTAGGCGAATCGGATCTGGCATGTATCCCTGATCAAACGATCTACGATGTTGACATCGAGAGTTTGGACAGTCTTCTTCTGCCCGGATGCATGGATATTACGACTCTTTATGATAGGCAGGATGTTGTGGATTTCATCAAGCGATGCTCGGACACCCTTAAGAATCTTGTGATTGCTTCGATCTCTAGTTCCCCCTATTTATTGGCGAGAGCCGGCTTGCTGGAGAATCGAAAATATACCGTTGGAATGCTCGAGTCCGAACGCAGGATAACCGGGGTTTTCCAAGAGGACCACTACTCGAACGACTTGGTCGTTCTAGATGGGAATATTCTGACCGCTCGAGGCAGAGGCTTTATTCCATTCGGCGTGAGGCTGGGCCAGCTGTTGAATTTGGAGTTCGACCCTAAATGGTATCTTGCGAATGAATAGGGAAGGAAGCGTATACCCTCATGATCATCCTGATAAACGGCGCCTTTGGCTCAGGTAAGACATCCGCGGCGAACATGCTGCTCTCCAAGCTGGACAACAGCATGATATATGACCCCGAGGAGATCGGCTACATGATCCGGAAGATCGTTCCGGAGTCCGTAAGGCATGAGCATGAACGGACGGACGATTTTCAGGATATCGAGCTATGGAGAACCCTGACCGTTCGCATTGCCGGCGAGGTCAAACGGCAATACAACAGGCATCTCATTGTTCCCATGACCCTTTATAAAGAAGCGAATTTTGATTATATTTACGATGGGCTCAAAGGAATCGATAACGATGTGGTACACTTCTGCCTGATCGCAACCGAGGAGACCATTCATCAGAGGCTGGCTAAACGCGGAGATACATACGGGGGCTGGTCCTATCAGCAAACGAGGAAGTGTGTCAGCGCTTTGAAGAACCCGAAGTTTCAGGAGCATATCGTTACGGATCATTTAGAGACTCGCGAAGTAGTAGACATTATGTTGAGCAAGCTTAGTCACTAACCCTCTCGGAGATGAAGTCATGATTCCTCGCGGGATAGAGCCCCAACATACCATCTCCGAGCTGGCCGACATTCATAAGATCCTACGAAAAGGATAGAGTACGCGAGAGCCGAGGTGGATTAGGCGTATGAGAAGATTAGTCTTAATAGGTTCATTATTGATCGTCCTCGTCCTTCTTGCGGCCGGTTGGAGTTTGAATCGAATGGGGGTATTCCGCGTATTCCAGGACGATACTTCCATACAGATCATTCAGGTGCAGGACATCCCTCAGGCTCTGAACATGAAAGCTTCTTTGAAGCTTCCGGATTGGGAGATCGAGAAGGCGGAAGCCAGAGACGATCACTTTACTTCTCCAACGTGTACGATTTACTTCTCCAATGGGATTAAGCTTCTGCTCTCAATTAGCCCTAATAGATACAGCGGGATGGAGCAGAATACTCAAATCGGCAAATATATCTACATCGTGTTCTCGAAGGACGAGAGGAAGGTCTATCAGTTCAGCCAGGGACGCCTTCAGTACAACTTCCAGACTCACAGCGCGAAGCAAGAAGAAGAGTTGAAGAAGTACCTTGAGAGAGTGAATTGGTCTGCCTAATAGCCCCGCAGCTGCTATTGCTTCAAGGCTTCGATCGCCCGGAGGACGGCTTTCTTGCCTGCCTTGGAATTGATAAGGCCTTCTTTGGCAGTGCCGAAGAAGTTGATCTTCGTCGACCTGGCGTCATTCGGCTCGAATTCCGCAATGACAAGCGCGGGGGTCATATTCAAGAAGCCGCTTGGAATAATGGCGGATAGATGCGGAGTATCCAGATGCTTCGAGATGTTGATCAATCGGCCGAAGCGGTTAAAAATCTCGCGCAAGTGCTCCTTCGTCGTCTCCTGATTGTGCGGATAGATCAGCGTTTGCTTATAATTCACGGTCTTGAGCAAGCCCGACACCAGACTGGCACCGACGCCGCCCAAGCCGCTCTGCTCGATAGATGCTTTGTTTAATTCCTCGATGATGATCTGATCGCGAATTCTCTTTTCTATTTCCATCCGGCTCCTGTTCCTCCCATTCATGTTATAAAGATACTCTTAATTTATCATGTTAAACTTTGGTTGAACAGAAGGTCCAGCGGTTATATAGGAGGCTGATCCGTATGAGAGCGTTTATCTTCGACATGGATGGAGTTATCATCGATAGCGAGCCGATTCACTTCGAGATGGACATCGCAACGCTAAGGCATTACGGCATAACGATTGCGCCTTCCGAGCTGGAGAGGTTCGTCGGAATGACGAATCCGGAGATGTGGGCGACCTTAAAGACCGAGTTAGGGCTTCCTTCAACCGTTAGCGAGATTATCGATTATCAGCTCGGCGCCAAGATCGATTATCTTCGAACGGCTGCGATCGCTCCGATCGAAGGCATCCCGGAGCTTATCTCCGAGTTAAAGCAACGACATCTGAAGATTGGGCTGGCCTCTTCATCGCCGATTCGCTTTATTGAAGAAGTCCTCCGTAAGTTCCATCTGCTCGAGGACTTCGACTGTATCGTCAGCGGGGAAGAAGTGGAGAGGGGCAAGCCGGAACCGGATGTCTATCTCGAGGCCGCTAAGCAGCTTGGCGTCGAGCCGCAGGACTGTGCCGTGCTCGAGGACTCCCGCAATGGGATTCGAGCGGCTAAGGCGGCGGGGATGTTCTGTATCGGTTATGCGAACCCGAACTCCGGGAATCAGGACCTCTCCCAAGCAGACCGGATTGTTCAGACCATTAGGGACATTCGCATCAATGATCTTGGTTAACGGAAAAGGGGAACGGCAGTGAATCGGATAGCAGTCATAGGCTCGGCGGGCTCCGGCAAATCCACTTTATCGCAAAGGTTAGGGGAGCTTCTGTCTCTGCCCGTGGTTCACCTGGACAGGCATTATTGGCGGCCCGATTGGGTCGCGACACCGAACGACGAATGGGACGATTTCGTCGCGGTGACCTCGCGCCAGCCTAGGTGGATCATGGACGGCAATTACTCGAGAACGCTACACATTCGCATCCGGCACGCCGACACGATTGTTTTTCTGGATATGCCGACGCTCTTATGCGTCTACCGAGTGCTGAAGAGAAGAGTTCAATATAGCGGCAAGACCAGGCCCGACTTGAATGAGGGCTGCCCGGAGAAGCTGGATTGGGCATTCCTGAAGTGGGTCTGGAATTACAAGAAGCGAAGCCGGAGCAAGATCGTGGAACAGCTTGAGCAGGCGCGCGGCAGCAAGCGAGTCTTTATCTTGAAGAGCCGCAGAGAAGTAAGACAGTTCATCGAGGATATGAAGATCAAGCAGGGATAAACGCCGATGCAACCTTTTCCTACTAGACGCCGTTTGGTAAAGAAATAGGAGAATGGGGGCGGAGAATGAAGAGAATCTTATCCGTTTTGCTAGTGTCAATGATGCTGTTGGTCACCTTAATGGTATTCCCGCAGAGAGAGGCATCTGCCTGCAGCTGTGCCGTCTCGGATCCGCATGAGAAGCTGGAGAACTATGCGGCCGTATTCGTCGGCAAGGTCCTGGATAAAGGCGGGACGGTAAGCTCGCGATTCGGGAACTTAAGGGAGTATACGTTCGAGGTGAAGGAAGCTTGGAAAGGCGTAGAGGAGAGTCCGTTCTCCCTATACGCCTATGATGGCGGGGATGCTTCATGCGGCTATCCATTCGACGTAGGGCAAACTTATCTCGTCTACTCCTATCAAGATAAGGATGGAACCCTGCAGACGAATCTGTGCAGCGGCAATGTCGTCTACGAACACGCGAACGACGACCTTCGGCAATTGGGGCTTGGAACAAGCATCAACACGAATGAAGGAATTGCCGCTGAGCATGAGAACCGTTTTACTTCCATGTATTATTGGATTGGCTTCGCTCTAGCCTTGATCGCTGCGGTTGCCGTGATCCTCTGGCGAAGAAGGAAGCGGGCCCCGTTCTAATCAGAAGGAGAAGTACGCCTGCGAGCAATCGAACAGCAAAGCGCGTTCAGCTGCGGAACTCCGGCTGTCGGGCGACGGCTTCTTATGCTGAAGCTGAAGCGCAAGGCTAAGGAGAGCCGCTTCCGCCAATTGTTGCCGATCCGATCCCCAAGCGGAGCCATGAGTCTGCACCCGGACATAAGCGTCGGCTACGGATAATTTCTTAAGCGAACGGAAGACGGAAGCGAAGCGGATGAGATCGATTCGCGCTGCCGTCGGCGGCAGGCGGAATTCCTCCCAGCCGCAGCAGCCTCCGGAAGAGATCTTGAATAGACCGCAGTTCCAATCCTCTGGCGTACCCGGGAGATGGTCTCGAATAAAGGAATGTTCATATAGGAAGATCTCCATGGAACCGATTCTAGGTTCCTGCAGTTGCGGATTGGCTGGTATCGCCAAGGGTTCCGAAAGGATGGGCATGACGGTCACTCTCCAAGACAAATAATGGTACTCTATCCATAGAGGCGCTCAGGAATGGCGCAAAGAAGAAGCCCTGCGAGCAGAGGAACTCTACTCCCGGGCTTCTTTATGTTGTCTGAACATAAGCAGATGCTAGGGAACTCGGCGTTAGGAAGACGATATATAGTTGTTGATGGGTATGATACGCCATCTCCAACGCCTTGTAAAAGCCAATTCCGTCCAATTCCCGAGAGGAATCGGCCGCCGCACCAGATCGCGGCGGATAGAATGGGCTTTGTCTTAAAGATGCTATATGCATTCTACGTTATTCTTCGCATTTCTTCAAATCTCGTTTAGTCCCGGGAGAGAAATCGATAGCCGATCCCGGGTTCCGTGACGATAAACTTCGGCTGCGTCGAATCTTCTTCCAGCTTCTTGCGGAGATGTCCGATGTACACGCGGAGATAATGGCTGTCGGACTCCGTCGTCTGGGCTCCCCAAACTTGTTGAAGCAGCTGTCTCTGCGTGACGACTTTCCCGGCATGGGAGGCGAGCAGCTTCAGGAGATCGTATTCGGTCGGTGTCAGCTTCACTCGCTCCCCCCTCAATTCCACGATACGCTGCGCGAGATCGATCGTCAGCTCGTCGAATTGGAGGATCGGCTCGTTGGGAGACTTCGCTACGTGACGCAGAGCCACTCGGATGCGCGCGACCAGCTCGCCCATGCCGAACGGCTTGGTGACGTAATCGTCCGCGCCCCCGTCCAGCGCCGCGATCTTGTCTTCCTCCCGGTCCTTGGCGGTCAGAACGATAATAGGAACGCCGGACCATTCCCGGAGACGCGCCAGCACCTCCATGCCGGACAGGTCGGGCAGACCGAGATCGAGAACGATCAGATCCGGCGGAGCGGTCGAGGCTTGAAGCAAGCCTTCCTCTCCGGAAGCGGCTTCGGTTATCGCATATTGATGCGCCTGTAGTGACACTTTAAGCAGCTTGCGGATTTGCGGTTCGTCATCGACGATCAGGATCCTCGCGCCGTGCTCATTCATGTTCAACACCCGCTTTTTCGATTACTGGGGAGATTGTCTTGCCGATGGCTTCCTCGTCTCGTGCGAGGGGAAGCTTGATCGTGATCATGGTCCCGTTCGGCACGTTCGGCGACGCGGAGATCGCACCGCCATGCAGCTCGACGATCCCCTTGCAGATGGCAAGGCCGAGCCCCGTCCCCGTCACGTTCCGGGCGGATCTAGCCCGATAGAACTTCTCGAAGATCAGGTCGTATTCGTCGTTCGCCAGCCCCGAGCCTTGATCGGAGACGCTCAGGACCAAACGGTCCTCCGCTACCCGCGCGACAATCGCAATCTCGCTGAAGTCCGGGCTGTACTTGATCGCGTTGCTGACGATATTCACCAGCATCTGCTCCAGCAGCACCTCGTCTCCTCGAATCAACGGAATCCCGATCATCGGTCGGACCCGAATCCGCCTATTCTGCTGAAAATCCTTCACTTGAGCAAGAGCAACCCCGATCAGATCCTCCACGTCGCACCAGTTCTGCCGCAGCTTCAGCATTCCGCTCTCCAGTTGGACCATCCCTAGAAGGTTCTGAACCAAGCGGTTCATTCGCAGCGAGCCGTCGCGGATCGTCTTCAGCAGCTCCATTCGATCATCCGAGGAGAACAGTTCATGCCCTTCGATAAGGCTCGTAGCCGATCCGATAATCGCCGCAAGAGGAGTGCGAAGCTCATGGGAGACGGAATCGAGGATCGCGGTGCGCAGCCTCTCCGATTCCGCGGTCAGATGGGCGATCCGCGCCTCTTCCATCAGCTTCATGCGGGCGATCGTGCTTGCCGCAAGGCCGCCCAGCGCCTCCAGAAGACGCTGCTGTTCGAGAGTGAAGCCAGAGCTCCTATCCTTGAGGCGAACGGCCAGAACGCCGTGCATGCTGCCGTCCGCTTGGAGCGGGGAGAAATGCCCGGAGTGGTCACGGAGAAGCTCGGTGCCGAATCCCGCCGCTTCGCCGTGCTCGTAGACAAGCTTCGCGATCGCTTGCTCCTCTTCGTTCCGGCCCCAGTCGGAGGAGGCGAAGGAGGGGAGCATAACCTTCAGCTTGTTCCGCTCATCCGGCAAGTAAAAGGCCGCTTCCGAGCCGATCGCCTGCGAGACTTGAAGCGAAACGCTGTCGATCAAGGCGCGGATATCGGTCGTGGCGCTGATCTGCCGGCTGACCTCATACAGGGCCGCCGTGTGCGCTTCCTTCTGCCTGGAGTAGAGGAGCTGCTGCTTGAGCCTCGAAGCAAGGCTTGCCGTCAAGGCCGCAACCGCTAGGTACACCACGAAGGAGATCAGATAACGAAGATCCGCCACCGTAAAGCTAAGCTTGGGCGGGATATAGAAGAAATCCAAAGCCAGGACGCTCAGAACGGCCGCATAGAAGGCGGGACGGAATCCCCAGAGCGAGGCGCTGAGCAGCACCGGCAGCAAGTAAATAAGAGCGACGTTGACCAAATCGAACGCAAAATCAAGCGGACGCACGATGGCGGTCATCAGGACGATCAGCAGCGTAATTCCGATATAAGATCTCCATTGCGCGCGATGGGCCGAAGGCATCCATTTGCTCATATCCCGTCACATCCTGCTTCGTCGTCATGTCCGAACTATGTATTAAGGTTACTGTAAAAAACGAATAAAAGAAACCGATCCAAGGTGTAAAAATAGTATAAAAATGCGCGAAAACGCTTAAATGAGCGAGTGAGAGAGAGGATTCGGGAGCTCGCAGCTCTTGTAATCGGCTTCACTGCGGCAGAAGAAATAAATACCGCCAATAACGGCTTTGCGGTATTTTACAGGATTCGCCTTCGGGAGTACGATACCTTCCATGAATGGAACCGACGAACCGACGTTTCCATTCCCGTCGCTGAATGGCCGTAGCGGCCAACGGGGGAACCAAACGCGGACGAAGCTTGTGTGAGAGCAAGCTTGCGGCCCGCATGGGGTGAATCCTTCCGCAGCGCTTGCGCTTGCGGAAGAAGGGCGACTCTCACCGCCCGAATCCGTCAGCTAACCTCGTAAGCGATAGCGAGAGAGGCCGCCGTAACGTTCAACGTTAAACGCGGCAAGGAGCATGATGATGGGCTATCGAGATACCGTGTTGATATCGGCTCCGAATGCAGCCGGCGAGCAGTTCGCCATGCTGCTTCGAGCCCGGAATATTCCGTTCGCGGCGATCGCGAACAACCGAGCCGAGTGCTCTCGTTTAAGCGCGATCGGAGCGGCCGAGCTGATTCGAGTGGATACGGCCGAGAGGAAGACCTGGATCGTCCCGCCGTTCGGGATCGGCAAAGCGTTCTTGTTCGAGAGAAGCTTGAATCTGGCTTGCCGCTATCTCCAAATCTGCCGCAGCTGGACGACGCAGCCGATCTACTTGATCACGGAGAGCTCGAATCCCCGGCATATCTACAAAGCGCTTGGCGCCGATTACGTCATTCACAGCCGCTCGCTCGATCTCTCTTTTCTGATTACGGATGACATGAAGGCCAATGGTTAAGGAGGTTAGGATCCATGCTCGACATCTATATGGTGCTGATGCTCGCGGGAGTATTCGGCTTGTTCTACGGCTTTATCGCATGGTGCGGCCGGGTCGTCGACGAAGGAGGCGGCAAGAGATGATCGTGATCTCGATATTCACCTTGCTCGTGTTCATCTATCTGATCTACGCCTTGGTGAATCCGGACAAATTCTAATGGGCATTCGATGCCTAAGACGCAGGAGGAAGTTCAATGGGCATTCTACAGATCCTTATCGTCATCGCGATCGTGGTCCTGCTTGTTAAGCCGCTCGGGAGTTACGTGTACCACGTTTATTCCAACGAGCCGAACCGAACGGACCGAATCTTCGGATGGTCGGAGCGATTGATTTACAGACTGATCGGGTTGAAGAATCGCGACGGGATGACATGGAGAAAATACGCGGTCAGTTTTCTGCTCACCAATTTCGTGCTTGTCGCCATCGGTTACGTGATCTTGCGGATTCAGCAGGTCTTGCCTCTCAATCCGAACGAAACCGGCGGTATGGAGCAGACGCTGAGCTTCAATACGATCATCAGCTTCATCACGAATACGAACCTGCAGCATTACAGCGGAGAGACGGGCCTCAGCTACTTCTCCCAGATGGCCGTCATCATGATGATGATGTTCACGTCGGCCGCGACCGGCTTCTCGGTGGCGATCGCCTTTATCCGCGGCATTACCGGCAAAGGAGCGACGCTCGGGAACTTCTTCGAGGACTTCGTCAAGTCGCACACCCGCATCTTTATTCCGGCGGCCGTTATCGTTACCCTGCTGCTGGTCGCGCTTAAGGTTCCGCAGACGCTGGATCCGACGCTTACGGTTACAACTCTTGAAGGCGCGGTTCAGCATATCGCGATCGGTCCGGTCGCATCCCTGGAATCGATCAAGCACCTGGGCACGAACGGCGGCGGCTTCTTCGGAGCGAATTCCGCTCATCCGTTCGAGAATCCAAGCGCGCTCACGAACGTGATCGAGATGCTGTCCATGTGGCTTCTCCCGGCCTGTTTGCCTTACGTATACGGCCGCTTCGCCAAGAACAAGAAGCAAGGCTGGGTCGTATTCAGCGCGATGATGACACTCTTCCTGGTGTTCCTCTCGCTCATCTATTTCTCGGAGCTGCGCGGCAACCCGGCCATCAACGCCATGGGCATCGACGCTTCGCAGGGAAGCATGGAAGGCAAAGAGGTGCGCTTCGGCATTCCGCAGTCCTCGCTGTTCTCGGCGGTGACGACGGCGGCGACAACGGGGACGGTCGACAACATGCACGACACGCTGACTCCGTTGGGAGGACTCGGAACGCTGGCTCAAATGATGCTGAACGTTGTCTTCGGCGGCAAGGGCGTCGGCCTGATCAACATGCTGATGTACGCGATTCTCGGCGTCTTCCTGTGCGGCCTCATGGTCGGCCGTACGCCGGAATTCCTGGGCCGCAAGATCGAGCCGAAGGAGATGAAGCTGATCGCGATCGCGATTCTGGTTCACCCGTTCATTATCCTGGCGCCGACCGCGATCGCTTTCCTGACGGATCTCGGCCAAGGAGCGATCTCGAATCCCGGCTCGCACGGCATTACGCAGGTGCTGTATGAATACACGTCGTCCGCGGCGAATAACGGCTCCGGCTTCGAGGGCTTGGCCGACAACACGCCGTTCTGGAACCTCACCACCGGACTTGTCATGCTGTTAGGCCGCTATGTGTCCATGATCGCCATGCTGGCGGTCGCGGGCTCGCTTCTTCGCAAGAAGACGGTACCGGAGACGATCGGCACGTTCCGGACGGACAACGGGTTGTTCTACGGCATTCTGATCGGCACGGTACTGATTATCGGGGCGCTCACCTTCCTGCCCTCTATCGTACTCGGACCGATCGCAGAGCATTTGAAGCTGGGCTAAGGATGAGGTGAAACAGATATGAGTGCAAAACGCCAATCGATGCTGACCTCCGCGGTCGTGGGGCGAGCCGTTAAAGACAGTTTTATCAAGCTGAACCCCATCGCCATGATGAAGAACCCCGTCATGTTCGTCGTCGAGGTCGGAACGGCGGTCGTTCTTCTAATGACAGTGTTCCCCGGATATTTCGACGCTAAAGACAATATCGGATTCAACCTGACGGTGTTCTTTATTCTGCTGTTCACCGTGCTGTTCGCGAATTTCGCGGAGGCGCTGGCGGAAGGCCGCGGCAAGGCGCAGGCGGATTCCCTGAAGAAGACCAAGAAAGAAATTACCGCGAACAAGAAAATCGGCAACGGCATAAAAGTCGTTCCTTCGACGGAGCTTCGCAAAGGCGACATCGTCATCGTCAGCCAAGGCCAGATGATTCCCGGCGACGGCGAAGTGATCGAAGGGCTCGCTTCCGTCGACGAATCGGCGATTACCGGCGAATCGGCTCCCGTCATCAAGGAAGCGGGAGGGGACTTCAGCTCCGTCACCGGCGGCACCCGGGTCGTGAGCGACCGAATCGTCGTTCGCATCACCAGCGACCCGGGCGAGTCGTTCATCGACCGGATGATCTCGCTCGTCGAGGGAGCCAAGCGGCAGAAGACGCCGAACGAGCTGGCGCTGAACACGCTGCTCATCAGCTTGACGCTTATTTTCCTGATCGTCGTCGTGACGCTGGGACCGATCGCCGGCTATCTGGACATCGATCTGCAGGTTCCGGTGCTGATCGCGCTGCTCGTGTGCCTGATCCCGACGACGATCGGGGGCTTGCTGTCCGCCATCGGAATCGCGGGGATGGACCGCGTCACTCAATTCAACGTGCTGGCGATGTCCGGCAAAGCGGTTGAAGCGGCCGGCGACATCAATACGATGATTCTCGATAAGACGGGGACGATCACTTTCGGCAACCGGATGGCCAGCGAATTCATTCCGGTCTCCGGCGAAGACCTGCAGGCAGTCGGCGAATGGGCGGCCGTCAGCTCGGTAGGCGACGAGACGCCGGAAGGGCGCTCCGTGCTGGAGCTGATGAAGAAGCTGCGCCTGACCTTCGACGAGACCGCGATCTCCGGTGAATTCATCGAGTTCAAGGCGGAGACGCGAATGAGCGGGATGGACTTGAAGGACGGCCGGAAGGTGCGCAAGGGAGCCGTCGATGCGGTCAAGAAGTGGGTTGCGGCGCAAGGCGGCGCGATCCCGAGAGACTTGGACGCGCACAGCGATTCCATCGCCCGCGAAGGCGGAACGCCGCTGGCCGTTGCGGTGGACGACCGGATCTACGGCCTGATCTACTTGAAGGATACCGTTAAGCCGGGCATGCGCGAACGGTTCGAAGAGCTTCGCAAGATGGGGATCAAGACGATCATGTGCACCGGCGACAATCCGCTCACCGCGGCGACGATCGCCCGCGAAGCGGGGGTCGACGACTTCATCGCCGAGAGCAAGCCGGAGGACAAGATCGCGGTCATTCGCCGCGAGCAGGCCGAAGGCAAGCTCGTCGCCATGACCGGCGACGGCACGAACGATGCGCCTGCCCTGGCGCAAGCGGACGTCGGCCTTGCGATGAACAGCGGCACGATCGCGGCCAAGGAAGCGGCGAACATGGTCGACCTCGACTCCGACCCGTCCAAGATCATCGAGGTCGTCTCGATCGGCAAGCAGCTGCTGATGACGCGCGGCGCGCTCACCACGTTCAGCATCGCGAACGATATCGCCAAGTATTTCGCCATCATTCCGGCCATGTTCATCCTGGCGATTCCGCAGATGAGCAAGCTCAACGTCATGGACCTGGGCTCCCCGATGTCGGCGATACTATCCGCGCTTATCTTCAACGCCATTATCATCCCGCTGCTTATTCCGCTGGCGATGAGAGGCGTCTCGTACAGACCGATGAAGGCGACCAAGCTGCTGAGACGCAACATTCTGGTCTATGGCTTAGGCGGCGTCATCGTTCCGTTCATCGGGATCAAGCTGATCGATCTTGTCGTTCATCTATGGGTATAGAACGATAGGGTGTAGGACGAACGGGAACCGACTTTGAAACGACTCGGATAGGAGTGAGATACCATGAATGACACCGTCAGCCGTCCAAGCAGCTCCGGCGGCCCGATATTTACAGTTGCCCTCAGGGCCGGCATCGTATTTATCATTCTGTGCGGCATCCTGTACCCTCTGGCCATGACCGGAATCGCCCAGCTCTTCCTGCCTCACAACGCGAATGGCAGCCTGATCAAAGACGCCTCCGGAACCACGGTCGGCTCCGAGCTGATCGGCCAGACGTTTACGGACCGGAAGTACTTCCAGAGCCGCGTATCGAGCATCGAATACAAGGCGGAAGCTTCGGGCTCGAACAACTACGCGCCGTCCAATCCGGACATGCTCCAGCGGACGAAGGATTCGATCGGCGACTGGGCGGAGCAGAATCCGGACGTGCCGGTATCCAAGCTCCCGATCGACCTGATCACGAACTCCGGTTCGGGGCTGGACCCTCACATCACGCCGGAATCCGCGGAGGTTCAGGTTCCCCGAATCAGCAAGCTGACCGGAATACCGGAAGAGCAACTGCGGCAGCTGGTGGATAAGCATACGGAAGGGCGAGACCTGGGAGTCTTCGGAGAACGAAGGGTGAACGTGCTGAAGCTGAATATCGATCTACAAACTTTGCTTCATTAATAGAGAACGCGATGCCCTGCCGAAGACTTGCTCTTCGGCGGGGTATTCGCGCATTCGCGAGGAGAGACGAACATGGAAGGATTCCGCCGCAGAACGCCGGAAGAGCTGCTTTATACGATTTTCCAACTGCAGAAGGGGCGTTTGAAGATCTACATCGGAGCGGTGAGCGGATCGGGCAAGACCTACCACATGCTGCGGGAAGGCCAGGCGCTGAAGCGGCAAGGGATCGATGTCGTGCTGTGCGCGGTCTCGACGATGCAGCGTCCGGAGACGGCCCGTCAGTTGGAAGGCTTGGAGCGGATTCCGAGCATCCATTGGATGAAGGGCGACGCGGAGAAAAAGGATCTGAATCTGGAGGCGCTTCTTCAGAGGAATCCGGAGGTCGTGCTCGTGGACGGTCTTGCGCATCGGAATCGGGAGGGCGCCGCCCATGCGACTCGGCTGGAAGACATTAAAGCGCTGCTGAACGCGGGGATCAGCGTCATCACGACGGTCAACGTCTATGAACTGGAAGGAGCCACCGAGCTGGCCCGCAAGCTGACCGGAATCGAGATCAAGGAGACCGTGCCCAACGATACGCTGGAGCTCGCGGACGAGGTCCGCCTCATCGACGCGACGCCGGAGGCGATTCTGGAGAGAATCTCGGCGGGGCATATGAAGGCATCCTACCGCAGCCTCTACGAACGCGGCAACCTGGGCAAGCTGCGAGAGCTCGCGCTTCGGCTTGTCGCCGAAGGGGTCAACGAGACCCTGGAGAAGCACCGCGAGGAGAACGGGCTGCTCGGTCCATCGGGCGCGGCGGAGCGCATCCTCGTCTCGGTCCAGTATCATTGGAACGGATCGATCTACGTCCGGAGGGGGCAGCAGATCGCGAAGCGGCTTGGGGGAGATCTTCGAATCGTCTCGTTCGTGAACCCGCGGGTCCAATTATCGAATGAGGCGGCCGCATTCAAGCGTTCGATCATCCAGTTGACCGCGAAAGTGGACGGCCAATTCGAGGAGATTCCCTTGTCCCGTCGGCGAATGCTGCCCCGCGAGCTGGTTCATTACGCCGCTCGGAACGGCGTCTCGAGAATCGTCATGGGCCATTCGAAGATGAGCGCCTGGCAGGAGTGGCGCAAGGGCTCGGTCGTGAACGGCTTGCTCAAGCGAATTCGGAACGTGGATCTCTTCTTCGTTGCCGATCGCGCGGATCGGGAGGGGGAGCGGATCCTGCCGACGAAGAGCAAACGAGAGAAAGAAACGGAACGGTATCGCCGGCTCAGCAGCCTGGAGGTCGAGGAGCAGATCCGGAAAATCCGCAGAGGCAAGTTCAAAGTGTACATCGGCGCGGCTCCCGGCGTCGGCAAAACTTACACGATGCTTCGGGAAGGAAACGACCTGCTGAAGCGGGGAATCGACGTCGTGATCGGCTTGCTCGAGACGCATGGACGTCAAGAGACGGTGGCGCAGATCGGAGAATTGACGGTCATTCCTCGCAAGGCAACAAGCTACCGAGGCTCCGTTCTGGAAGAGATGGACCTGGAAGCGATCCTAGCAAGGAATCCGGAGGTCGTTCTGGTCGACGAATTGGCCCACACGAACGTGCCGGGGAGCGCAAATTCCAAGCGTTACGAGGATGTTCTGGAGCTGCTCAACGCCGGAATATCCGTGATCTCTACCATGAACGTTCAGCATCTGGAGAGCTTGAACGATTCGGTGGAGCAGATCACCGGCATCCGGGTTCGGGAGACCGTTCCCGATCGGATGCTGCGGCTCGCGGACGAGGTGCAGCTGATCGATGTCGCGCCGTCCTCTCTGCGGCAGAGAATGAAGGAAGGGCAAATCTACGAGCTGGGCAAGGTCGACCAGGCGCTGAGATCGTTCTTCAAGACCGGCAACCTGATCGCGCTTCGGGAGCTGGCGCTTCGGGAGATCGCGGACGACGTGGACGAGAGGCTGGAATCCTGGGAACGCGGCGGCTCGCTTCGAGGGCCGTGGCGTCGGCAAGAAACGATCTGCGTGGCGATCACCCTAAGCTCCAATGCGGAGAGGCTGATTCGCAGAGGCTTCCGAATCGCCCATCGGCTGAAGGCGGCGTGGTATGTCACTTTCGTTCAACCGGGGCATCAATCGGAGGAGGAGACCCGTCTAAGGCTAGAGAAGCTGCTGGAGCTTACCGTGCGATTAGGAGGCAAGTTCGAGGTGCAGAGGGCCGAGCATGGCAAGAGCATCGCCGGCCTTCTGATCGCGAAGGCGGACGAGTACGGAGGAACCCAGATCATCGTCGGCCAGTCGGGACGCGGCTTCTGGCATCGGCTGCGGCATGGCAATGTGGTCCGGACGATCCTTAGGCGCGCCAGGCACATGGATGTCCTCGTGGTTGCCGATTATGATCGTCATGCGCGGCTGATCGAAGAGTGAGAAAGGGATCGAACATCCCATTTCCTTCCACCCCATGGTATAATGCAGAGGTGTAGTTCGCCTTTCTATCATCCAAGAGATCAATGAGAAGCTGGCGGCACTGCAGCCCCCGGTCATAGAAGCAGAACGGAATGGAGGAGTCCAATGATCCCGGCAAGAGTCAGTCTCATTACGATCGGCGCCTATGAGCTGCCGACGCTTCGCCGTTTCTATCAGAGCCTCGGGTGGGCGGAAACGGAGATAAGCTCGGACACCTACGCCGTTTTCCGTACGGCCGGCGTCCTGCTCTCGATCTTCCCGATCGAGGAGCTGTATAAGGATGCCAATCTCTCCGAAGTCAAGCCTATCCCCGAGTTCAGAGGAGTCACGCTCGCCATCAATCTGGACAAGCGGGAGGACGTCGATCTCGTCATCGAGGAGGTTCGGAAGCGCGGCGGCCGAATCGTGAAGGAGCCCGAGGATGCCTTCTGGGGAGGAAGATCGGCTTACTTCATGGATCCGGAGAACAACGCCTGGGAAGTGGCGTGGAATCCGACCGCCGTATTTAACGAATATGGGGCGATGACCTCATTCTAACAAAGAGGAGAACTAGAGGCATGATCAGACAGCTGACGATAGAAGACATCGATGCCTATTGGGCGCTTCGGCTCCGGGCCATTCGGGAGCATCCGGAATCGTTCGGAGCGGCTTACGAGGAAGAGAAGGACCTGCCCATGGAGACGGTCCGCGCCCGGTTCCCCGCCTCGGACGATCTATTCGCATTAGGCGCCTTCGAAGAGAAGGAGCTGGTCGGCATGGTCGGCCTGTCCAGGGAGAGAAGGCAGAAGCTAAGGCACAAGGCGATGATCTGGGGCATGTACGTCCGATCGGATTACCAAGGCAGAGGAATCGGCAGGCAGTTGATAACGGCCATGCAGCAGAAGGCATCAGAGCTGGAAGGACTCGAGAAGCTTATTCTCTATGTCGTCGTCGGCAACGATTCCGCGCAGAGGCTGTATCGTTCGACGGGATTCCAGACGTTCGGAACCGAGCGGCATGCCCTTAAGCTTGGGGATGCCTATTACGACGAGGAACTGATGGTTTATTATTTGTAAGGAGCATTCGGCATGGCAACGAGATGGACCGATTTAGCCTATTTGTCGTCGGGAACTGCCGCTCAGCAAGAGATATTCGCCCTCTTGCAGCGAACGAAGCTGCTGGTTCCTCTTCTAGCCCACCGCCCGGTCCTCGTCGGTACTTTTCCCATCGGCATTGAAGTTCCCGGAAGCGATCTGGACATCATCTGCGAAGTGAAGGATATGGACGCATTCGGCAAGCTGGCCGAGACTCATTATGGGCAGTATGAGAGCTTTGAGATCACTAGAGATGCGGCTGGAGATGGAGAGGGCCGGGAACGGATTGTGGTCAACTTCGCCGTCTCCGGTTGGCCGATCGAGGTTTATGGCGAGAATAAGCCTACGGACAGGCAGAACGGCTATCTTCATATGGTGGTAGAGGATCGGCTTCTCCGCCATTATGGCGAATCGTTCCGGGAGCGCATTATCCGCTTGAAGCGGGGCGGTCTGAAGACGGAGCCGGCCTTCGCCAAGGCGCTGGGGTTGACGGGCGACCCTTATGAACGATTGCTGGAGATGGCGGATTGGCCGGAGGGCAAGTGGGCGGATTTCTTGGCAAAGCAACCGAATCGGCTTTGATACGTAGGAGTAGTAGCGCTCGGCTATCGAGAAATCGCATGCGAAGGAGTACGGAATGGAATGACTTTGGTATCCGAGAATCTGCTGTTCTCCATCGAACGGCAGGTGGAGGAACACTTGAGCCGGCATGGCTATCGTCAGGTGAAGCGTCAGTATCAGGTCCAATTCATGGGCAATCTTTATTCGGTCTATGAGAGCCAAGAGGGGGTCGTCCGCTTGATCTGGGACGGGCGCCAAGACCGATTGACCCTTCGCGTTTACCGCAAGAGACCGTGGTCGATGAAGCTGGTGAAAGCGCTAATGGGACGCAACGACGATGAGAAATTAGCGGGGGAAACGGTCATTCCCGGTCACGAGCTTCATACGCTCAAGGAAGAGCAAATCGTGGAGCGATGCTTGCAGAAGATCGACAGCCTGCACTAATCAGGTTTGAAGGGTGTCTGACTTAGGAGAGTGGCCAACGAGGGAGGTACTTCGTGGGGTATGTGGAGGATTTGAGGGAGAAGATCGGCCACCAGCCGCTCATCCTGGTCGGGGTGGCCGTCCTAATCCGCAACTCGAATGGACAGCTACTAATGACGCAGAAGCCAAGCGGCGATTGGAGCTTGCCCGGAGGCTTGATGGAGCTGGGCGAATCCGCCGAGGAGACCGGGCGCCGGGAGGTTCGGGAAGAAACGGGGCTTCGGCTTGGAAGCCTGGCGCTTTATGATGTGATTTCCGGACGGGACCAATACCGGAAGCTTGCGAACGGGGACGAATTCTATGGCGTCACGATTCTGCTCGATGCAGGAGATATCGGAGACGTACAGGCGGAAGCGGACGGATGCGAAGCGATAACGCTGAGGTATTTTGCACTCGATAAGCTCCCGTCTCGGATGAATCCTCGAATTCGCGAAGCGATCCAGGGACAGATCGGAAGGTGAAGCGGTCTTATGGCCGATACCACGAAGCTTACGCTCATTAGGCATGGAGTCACCCATTGGAATGAAGAGAAGCGCGCCCAAGGGCATACGGACGTTCAGTTGAACGAAGAAGGGCTACGTCAAGCGGAGAAGGTCGCGCGGCGACTGTGCGCCTCCCGTTGGGATCGCGTTTATTCCAGCGACCTGATTCGGGCCAGGCAGACGGCGGAGATTATCGCCAGAGCCGTTGGCATACCGGAGATTCACTTCGATGAACGCCTAAGAGAGCTGCATGGCGGCTTGATCGAGGGGATGACCATGGACGAGAGAATTGCGAAATGGGGAGAGAATTGGAGAGAGCTGGATCTTGGAATAGAACGTCCGGAGGAAGGCGCGGAGAGGGGGACGGCCAGTCTCCAGGCGATCGCCGACAGGCATCCGGGCGAGAGCATTCTCGTCGTCAGTCATGGAGCGATCCTGCGCAACACCCTTAAGAAGTTGGTGGAAGAGATAGAAGCCGAGACGCTGCTCGACAATACCTCCGTTACTCAATTAGAGCACAAACAGGGAAGATGGCTGTGTTCCCTATATAATTGTACGACTCACCTCTAACCATCTGCACTCATAGAAACTTTCCAATGCGGCATCAGGGTTTATCCCGGTGCCGTGTTTCATTAACGAATAAATTCCGGATGGAAAGGCTCCAAGATGTTAAGACCAAACGCATGGATTATAATTGAATATAGGAAGGAGAGGACGTTATGAAAAGAATATTGCTTTCGTTGTGTGTTGCAGCAATTATGTTAACAGCGTGCAAATCAGCAACTTTAAGTATGAAAGAAATGGAAGCTATTCCGAGTAAATTACAGAATAAATTGGATTCAAAATACACCCTCCAATTGCTTGATGGTCAAGATATTTCTTATATTGTTTTTCAGTCAAAAGGAACCGTTACGGCAGCCCTTGAAGCACATGACGACACAATAGTCGTAAAGCTAGATGAATCGAATCAACAAAGCGAATTCAAGCAACATATCTTTAAACTTACATCAGACAATAAACATGAGAAGATTGATATTCTTATTAATGGGCATTCTACCCCGATCGATAACGTCACAGGCATTTAAAATCGTGAAAATTCGGACAGGGGCTGTCCCCGAAAGTAAGTTCTAGTTCGCTTTTAAACTCAAGGTAATTCTTTTAAGCTATGTATACCTTAGCGTTGATATTGCAGGAGTGAAGATCGTGCAGAATTATGTTATTGTCCAGCCAGAGGACCCAAATTCCAATGATGCAAGAGCGCTAATGGAGTTATTATCAGACAATCTACAGTCCATAACTGGCGATAGTGGCAAGAACTCCTTTGACGTAACAGACGTTACCGTTCCCCGTTCGTTATTTGTTGTTGCACGCAATCAACAAGGGGAACCCATTGGTTGCGGTGCGATTCGTCCAATTGACACGAATATAGCAGAATTAAAAAGGATGTATGCCAAATCAAAATCTAATGGGGTTGGCACTGCTATTTTGTCCTATCTTGAGGAACAGTCCTTAAACTTCGGTTATTCACAAATATGGCTTGAAACACGTTTAGTGAATCAAAAAGCCGTTTCGTTTTATGAAAATAAGGGATATATGCGAATAGACAATTACGGTAAATATCTAAACCGAGAAGAGTGTATTTGTCTCGGTAAGTTCTTAAGATAACCGGGAATAGCGGTTGCTTATGCCGACGTGAAACCCCCTTATTACGGGGTCATCTCATCCAATTTCACGTCGGGATCGAGCAATCGGAAAGAGATACATCCCTACAAAAGATAAATCGCCAATTAATAAGCAAGGGTGTCCCAAAGTCAAATGACTGTTGGGACACCCTCTTCTTGTTTTATAGGAACTCCAACCGGACAAGCCTGTCACGCGGTGGAGCGATAATCGGACTTCATGTAGGATTTCACCAGACTCGCCCATTTGGAGTTGGCCGGGCAGTACTTTTTCCCGATCTTGTCGATCGTCGTGTAGCCTTTGCCTAAGTAATTGCTGGATATCAGCTCTCCGAAGCGGAGGATGCAGGCTTCTTTGGACGCGAACTTCACATATCCGTTGCTCGAATTCAAGCCGAACAGATTGTTGCGGGTCTTGGCAAGCCGGCTCGTGCCGTTGCCGCTCTCCAGCCTCATGACGGCTATCGTAAAGTAGGCATTGATTCCGTATTTGTCCTCGACCTGCAGAACGGCTTCCTCGAGGCCCTGATTCTCGAAGCCGGTGCCGTCGAACAGATCCTCGATCGCCTCGACGGTAAGCCCGGAATCGGTCTGAGCGTCTCCGGGGGATCCGCTGGAGGCTGCGCTTTGCTTGCTTACGGGCGAATAGGAGAGGGCCTTCACTTTCTGCGCGCTATTCTTGGGAATGGCGTACCCGCCATGAACGTACCCCTTGCTTTCCAATTGCAGCCAGCCGTTATCCAACTTGCCGGTCACCGATAAGACGGTTCCTTTCTTCACGACTTTTAATATCTTGGAACGAGTGTTAGGGGCGGCTCTAACGTTCAAATAACTTGCGGTCGTTACGTAAGAGGTGTAGGCCGGGCTCGATTGGGCCTCGGCAGCGGGTGCGGCAGGGGCTGCGGCGGCAGCCGAAACGGATGGGGAATGGAGAGCGAAGAGGATCAGGAAGAGCACAAGGAACGAGCCGGCGTAGAGCCCGATTCGAGCGAACTCTTGAAGACTAATTCTCATACAATCACTCCTCTGTATTAGTTTGGGAGGAAGGTTACACTGATTGTACAGAGAAGCCCATGCAGAAAGTGTCATAGTCTAGGAGCGGATCAGCAACTTTATTTGTCGCAACAAGAGCGTTTCTGGCCTGAACGGGTCGAGGATTGGGAGGAGGCTCATTAAGATTTTCTCATCTCCGCGCTTGGACTTGTCCCTGTGTCTCGGAAACCACGCGGTTCGAGAAAGGATTCGGAGCGCCGGCGCAGATAAGTTTGAAGGATCGCGGAACCCCTCGTAACGATGAACAATTAGCCGAAAGGGAATTAGCTTCATTTACAAAGATGAGGATTTTCGCTTCAATTGCTTCTTCTTAAGAGTTAAGATGGGTTCAATCTAACATAAATTGTTCTTATTCATGACAAGCGGAGTGGAAGTGCTGAGCTGTAATTGATCCTGCGTCAGTTATGATTACATGAGTGGAAAGTATCCAGCATACAAAGCTTCGCGAGACACTCCTAGGTTACCGTGGAAAGGTAGGATGAGAATGAGCTTGGAACAATTGAACGAACGCGTGAATACGGACTTGTCTTATTTGGCATACGGCGGCAAACCTTGGGTTGTGCCGATGGAGCATCCGGAAGGCCACGTATACGATACCGTCATCGTGGGCGGAGGACAGAGCGGACTTGGCATTGCCTTCGGATTATTAAAAGAAAGAATCTCTAACATTCTGGTTATCGACGAGAATCCGGAAGGTCAAGAAGGGCCGTGGGAGACGTACGCCCGAATGGTGACGCTGCGTACGCCGAAGCACTTGACCGCCATCGAGCTGGGCGTGCCTTCGCTTACTTTCCGTTCTTGGTGGGAAGCCCAGCATGGCCCGGAGGGCTGGGAACGACTGGACAAAATCCCGCGGGGAGATTGGATGAATTATTTGCGCTGGTACCGAAAGGTGCTGAAGCTTCCGGTCGTCAACGAAGTCAAGCTCGGCTTGATCGAGCCGCTGGAGAGGGGCCTTCATCGCCTTCACGTCGAAGGGGCGGGCATTCCTTCCGGCAAGCTGCTTGCGCGCAAGGTCGTTCTGGCGACGGGCATTCAAGGCGGAGGGGAATGGCACATTCCTCCATTGATCAAGGAGAAGCTTCCTTCCCGTCTCTACGCGCATACGTCGGAGCCGATCGATATCGGCGCTCTGCAAGGCAAGAAGATCGCGGTGCTCGGAGGAGGAGCTTCTTCCTTCGATAATGCGAACTTCGCCTTATCGAACGGAGTGGCGGAAGCGCACGTCTTCGTGAGACGGAAGGAGATGCCGCGCATCAATCCGATCCGGCAGATGGAGGGCTCCGGCATGATCGAACGATTCCCTTCCTTATCGGACGAAGACAAGTACGCGGTCATGTCTCACTTCTTCAAGCACAATCAGCCGCCTACCAATGATACGTATGAACGCGCGACGTCGTGGCCGGGCTTCCGACTTCATCTGGGTTCGCCTTGGCTGGACGTGGAGGCGGACGGAGACCAGGCGGTCGTCACGACTCCGCATGGCAAGTTCTCCTTCGACTTCCTGATCATCAGCACCGGACTTATTACCGATCCGGGGCTGCGGCAAGAGCTTCGCCAGGTAGAGAAGCATATCGTCCGGTGGAGCGACCGTTACATCGCGCCCGCAGAAGCGGCGAACGCTCTGCTGGACGCACACCCCTACTTGAGCCCCGGCTTCGAATTCCAGAGCCGCGATCAAGTAGGGAAGGATCTTCTTCATGGCCTTTATTCCTTCAATTATTCGGCGATGGTGAGCTGCGGCTTATCCGCCTCGGCCTTATCGGGGATGCGGTTCGCGATTCCGAAGCTCGTAAGCGCGATCGGCGACAGCCTCTTCCATGACGATCGGGAACAGATCCTAGCCAAATTCTATGAGTATGACGAAGTGGAATTCGTCGGCAAGTGGCCGAAGGAAGCGGTCGCGCAATAATTCGGCAAGAAGCCCCGCATGGTCATCCGTGATGACGACGCGGGGCTTCATTTGCTTGCTAGGCTAGAACCCGTTCGTTAGCTGATGACGAAGTCGTCGATGTTGATGCGTTGCCCGGACGTGCCCCCGACAACGATCCTAAAGCGGACATTGCCGGTTGCGCCAACGGTAATGGTTTGCGTGGCGAGCGCGCTGCCGCTTGTATACGCGGAGCCGACATCGGTCCAGGTCGAGCCGCCGTCCGAGGATTTCTGCAGCTTCCAAGTCACCCCGGTGTCAGTGCCGAAGTTAGCGTGCTTCACGGTGACAGCGGACGCTCCGGGAACGTCGAAGCTCATGGCGATGCTTCCTGCCGATCGAATGCGGGCGGACTTGCCGCCATTCTTCTTGTCGGTGGAGGATTCTCCGATCAAGGCGTTATCGAAGTACCAGGTGCCGCTGTCGAGAGTAACGCCGGCAGCCGTATAGGCCGTCTTCGAACCGCTCTCGTAGGTCTCGGACAGCGATCCGGTCGGCGTCACGGATGGGGCCGTAATGGAGAAGTCGTCGATGTTGATGCGTTGCCCGGACGTTCCGCCGACGACGATCTTGAAGCGGACGCTGCCCGTTTCGCCGACCGGGATCGTCTGGGCCGCGAGCGAGCTGCCGCTCGTATACGTCGAGCCGACGTCGGTCCAAGTGGAGCCTCCGTTCGTGGATTTCTGCAGCTTCCAATTGGCTCCCGAATCGGTGCCGAAGTTGGCGTGGCTAAGGGTAACGCTAGCGGCGCCCGCGACGTCGTAGCTCATCGCGATGCTGCCCGCCGCGCGGATGCGCGCCGACTTCGTTCCGTTCTTCTTGTCCGTCGCGGAATCTCCCAACAGGGCGTTATCGAAGTACCAGGCGCCGCTGCCGAGCGTAACGCTCGCCGAGGTATAAGCCGTCTTCGTGCCGGTCTCGAACGACTCGTTGCCGGTTCCCGTACCGCCGCCGCCGCTGCCGGATCCATAACCGTAGGAGCCGGACTTGAAGGTGGAGCTGTCATACCACTTGTAGCCGGAGGCCGGCGCCGCCCAAGGCTCCGACTGCGGTTCCGTCGAAGCGGAGGGAGTCTCCATCGACAGGAGCGTCGTTGCGGTATCCAGGGTCAATCCGCTGACGGAAGACAAGCTCGTGTAGCTCTCCGGGGTGGCCAACCAGTTGACGAGGTTGACGAGCAGCGTGCCGTTGCTCGCTTCCGTGAACCCGTCGTAGGTCGTCTTGGTGCCGCCCGTTTCTTCCTTCAAATACTTGGGCGAGCTGTCTTCGACGGCGGAAGAATCGCCGATGACGGCAACCTTGCCGAGCTGCGCCTTCGCTACCGCTACATAGGGGCCTTCCGAGGTTCCTCCGCCGTTATAGACTCCTTGATCGACGGCGCTGGACCAGGCGGCCGGAGAATTCTGGATATAGACGATTCCCTTGGCTTTGGTCGGGTCCGTGATGGCAATGGTAGAGCCTGCATGCATCGTCACCGAAGAGACGCCGGACGTAATGCCGAACGCCTGCGAGGAAGCGACGATCGTGCCGGAATTCGCGTCCCCGATCGCGTTATAGCGAATGCGCATGCCGAAGTTGGCGGATAGCCAGTCCGAGCTGGCGACGCCCGACATCGCGGCGGAAGCGGCTTCTTCGGCGCTCATGCCGAGAGCCGGATTGCTCCATGCGCCGCGACGGTAGCCGTTGAACACCTCGGATGCATCCCAACGGTTCTTGTTGCGGTCGGCATTGTAGTGGTCGGCGATAAAGAAGATGCTGCCTCCGTTCTGGACGTACTGCAGCATCGCCGCTTGTTCGGAGGTCTTGAAGGGAATATTGGCCTCGGGAATGACGAAGACATCATAGCCTTGAAGATCCGCGAGCGTGATCGCGGAGGACTTGCGCAATTCCTTCACGTAATAGCCTTGCCCTGCCAATGCGTTGGCGAAGTCGGAGAAGCCGCCGTCGATTACCCAGTCCGCGGCGCCTGCCGTTTGAGCGTGGGCGTTATCGAACAGAATGGACTTGCCGTTCGCGGTGCCGGCCGGGGAGATCGCCGGCGCGGGGTCGGAAGGACCTTCCGCGAAGGCGGAATAAGGGATCAGGCCGACGAGCAGAACGATAACCGCCAATAAGGATTTGAGCTTGTTTCTCATCATCATTGCCACCTCTCCATAGGATCATCTTGCGAACGTTCGGCTAGCTTGTGCGAAGTTCACCTCCTTTGCTGCAGGATAGAAGGGTACGGGTACCGGTCGGCAAATCTATCGTATAGAAGAAAGATGATCGAATGATAGGGAGTTTGTTGTTCCAATATTAAATCGTCCATGGTCATTCCCTGTTTATGAGAGGGAGAGAGGGTCATACTAAAAAGGATGAGCGATCGGATGCTTTCCGGGGAATTGTTCATAATGTTGTTACTTAACCGGCGTCCGTTGGACGTTAATTGCGTCTATAATGGAGCCATGTCCAGAGGAAAGGGGAATGCGGACGCATGAGCAACAAGTCCGACAGCTTGCAGCCTACCAGCAACAAAAACTATACGGCTGCCATTATTGCGATCTCGCTCGTCGCGAATATCATTATCCTGCTGTTGTTCTTCTCGCCGCTTGGGTATAAAGGAGAGATCGACTTCGATCTGACGATCTTCCCTAGGGTGAACGGCTTGCTGAACAGCTTTACCTTTATCTTCTTGCTTGCCGCCTTCATCGCTATCCTCAAAAAGAACGTGAGGGTACATAAGGCGTTTATCCTCGCCGCTTTCTCGTCGACGCTGCTGTTCCTGGTCTCTTACCTGACGTTCCACTTCCTGTCTACGGAGACGGCGACGTACGGAGGAGAAGGCTTCGTTCGGCCGGTCTACTTCTTCATTCTGATCTCCCATAGCATTCTGGCAGCGATCATCGTACCGCTGGCGCTGTTCACGCTCGTATGGGGATGGACGAACCAGCTGCACAAGCATCGCAGGATCGCGCGCTGGACCATGCCGATCTGGCTCTACGTCAGCTTGACCGGAGTCGTCGTGTTCCTCATGATGGAACCTTACTATTGATCGAGTCATGCTAAACAAAAAGAAGGCAGCTCCATTCCGATGGGGTTGCCTTCTTGATGTTAGGGGCTACTCTTCGAGGTTGAACTGCCACAGGATCCCGAACTTGTCTTCGACTTGACCATAACACTTGCTCCAGGGCGTCTCCTGCAATTCCATGGCGATCTTGCCGCCTTCCTTCATCCGATGGAAGGCTTCGCGCAGCCCGGCTTCTTCTCGGGTGATATAACTCAAGGAGATATTGTTGCCGGGATGATAAGGCATGCCTGGGAATACGTCCGAGAACATTAGGGGGCTGCCGTCGATAATAAGCAGAGCGTGCATGATCAGATTCTCCGTGCCGGGAGGCAGGGGATGGTCCGGATGAGCCGGCATGGAACCGAAGGTTGTCAGATTCGCGGGCTCGGTCTTGAACACATCTGCATAGAACTCGACAACCTCTCGCGTGTTGCCGTCGAAGTTGAGGTAAGCGTTAATCGGCAAGGCTGATCACTCCTCTTATTGTTTGGCGGAACGACTATATTTTAACAATCGGACGAATAAAAAGCAAACATATGTTCCTGGACGATGCGAAAATGCTCCTTAAGGCGCATTCGGACCGACTGTTTGTCGAACGGCGGGGGAGTGGATGAGCTTGGAACTTTCGTCTCCGGTCCTTCCTTCCCCTTGACTCGGGCGACGGCTGCTGGCATATTAAGGTGGGATTCGGGCTTCGGTTCGACGCTCGATATCGCAATTATCCGTCAAACCCTAAAGGAGAGATCGAGAAGATGAAGTATGCGAAGCTAGGGCGTTCCGGCTTGAATGTCAGCAGGCTGTGCCTGGGAACGATGAATTTCGGAGTCGATACCGACGAGCGGGAAGCGTTCCGCATCATGGACGCCGCGATCGACGCGGGCATCAACTTCTTCGATACCGCCAATATCTATGGATGGGGCGAGAATGCCGGCCGAACCGAGGAGATTATCGGACGCTGGTTCGCCCAGGGAGGCGGCCGCCGCGAGAAGGTCGTTCTGGCAACCAAGTTCCACGGGGATATGAGCGACCGCGCCGATGGGCCGAACAGCCCGAGCGGCCTGTCCTCCTATAAGCTTCGCCGCCATCTGGAAGGGTCTCTGAAGAGGCTTCAGACCGATCACATCGAGCTTTACCAGATGCATCACGTAGACCGCAGCGTCTCCTGGGACGAGCTGTGGGAAGGATTCAAAGTCGCCCTTACGCAAGGGAAAATCGGGTATGTCGGATCGAGCAACTTCGCCGGACACGATCTGGTCAAAGCTCAGTACGAGGCACGCCATCACCGGATGCTGGGCCTCGTCTCCGAGCAGCACAAATTCAGCTTGACCTGCCGCTTGCCCGAATTGGAGGTGCTTCCGGCCGCGGAAGACCAAGGAATCGGCGTTATTGCCTGGAGCCCGCTCGACGGCGGCCTGCTGGGCGGCAATGCGCTCAAGCCGGCGGCCGGCTCGAAGCGCGCGAACAATGCGGAGAGGGCGGAGAAGCATCGGCCGCAGCTCGAAGCGTTCGAGCGCCTGTGCCGCGAGCTTGGCGAGAGCGAGGCGAACGTCGCGCTGGCCTGGACCTTGACGCGTCCGGCGATGGTGGCGCCCATTATCGGTCCTCGCACGCTCGAACAGTTCGAGAATTCGCTGCGAACGGTGGATATCGTCCTGGAGCAGGAAGTTCTGGATCGCTTGGACGAGATTTTCCCGGGTCCCGGCGGAGCCGCTCCGAAAGCATACGCTTGGTAATAAGAATCTTGAGAATGGCACCGGTGATTGTACCGGTGCTATTTTATTGTCAACTAATATGACAACGCTTACATCCAAAATGAGCGAATTCTGTCGTAACTTAGGCCCAATAGGGCAACTTGATGTTATAATAATTGACAATATTTAATGAAAAACGATTGAAAACAATCGGTAAATGAGATTATACTTGGTTAATCCTACGACAAAATGTGGAAATACACTTCAGATTGAGCGAGGAGGAATCGTTATGTGGTCCGTCCGCAATAAGCTATTGGGTTCGTTCATCGTGATTCTTCTTTTTACAGGTTTTATCGGTTGGAATGGAATCGCGAATATTCGCCAGATTCAACACAACTCCGAGGAAGTAACCGGCAAATGGCTGCTCGGCATTGAAACGATCAACACGATCGGCCAATTCGTCGAGCAATATCTGACGAACAACTACCAGCTTCAATTGACGGACAAGCCGGACGAGAAGAAAAGCCTGACCGCGACTCGCGACACCATTATCGCCAATATCGAGCAGAGCATGAAGACTTACGAGACTACGCTTACGGCCGACGAGGATCGAAGCAATAACTTCGCCAGCCTTCAGAACAACTGGGACATGTTCAAGAAAGCTTACGAGCAGATCTCTTCAACCGCGGCGGGCTCGGAGCAAGAGACGAAGGCGACGCAGAACGCCGTTCAATACTTCAACAACATGCGCAGCCTCCTGAAGATGATGGTCATGTTCGACCATAACGGAGCGGTGGAGAGCACGAAGGAAGCCAAAGCTCTCTATAAGGATTCGCTAACGAACTTCTCCATTGTCGGAGGACTGGCGCTAGTCGTGAACCTGCTGTTCGCGCTTCTGCTCGTCCGCAATATCATCACGCCGCTGAAGGCTTCGACCCAGACGCTGAATCGCATCGCTTCCGGCGATCTGACGGTGCAGCAGTTGAAGACGAAGCGCAAGGACGAATTCGGCCTGATGATCAAAGCGGTCAACTCGACGATGGAACAGCTGCAGCAGTCCGTGAGGAAGATGCAGGATTCCTCCGTCTACCTGGCGGACTCGTCCAAGCAGCTTAGCGAGCGGGCCGAGTGGAACGCGGGCTCGGCGAAGAAAGTGACGGAGGCCATCGAGCAGGTATCCAGCGGCTCCGATCATCAGGTCCAGGTTGCCGGGGAGTGCAGCAAGGTCATCGACGAGATGGCGACCGGCGTCCAACGGATCGCCGAGAACACGAGCGAAGTGGCGGATCTGTCGAAGGAATCGGCGACCGCGGCCATCGACGGAGCCGAGAAGATCCAATTGGTCTCGCGCCGGATGGACGAGCTCTGCCGAACGCTGGAGCAGGCGGAAGAGACGATTCGGAAGCTGGAGAGCCACACCGTGAAGATCGGCTCGATCTCCACGCTGATCGGCGACATCGCCACCCAGACGAACCTGCTGTCCCTGAATGCGGCGATCGAAGCGGCGCATGCGGGTCAGCACGGCAAGGGCTTCGCCGTCGTCGCGGAGGAGGTTCGCAAGCTGGCGTCCCAGACGGACGGATCCAGCAAGGATATTATCGAGCTTATTCGAGAGATCCAGGCGGATACGGAGAAAGTCGTCCGTACGATGGGCATCAGCTTGACCGAAGTAAGGGACAGCTCGGAGAGCGTGAAGATCGCCGAGAGATCGTTCGTATCGATCGTGGGCTCCACGGAGCTCGTAACGACAAGAATCCAAGAGACGGCGGCCGCCGCTCAGCAGCTGTCCGCCAGCTCCGAGGAAGTGGCCGCCTCGATCGAGAGCATGAGCAGCCTTGCCGTTCAGACGGCCGGGATGGCGCAGCAGGTCACCGCCGCCACGGAGGAGCAGCTCGCGGCCAGCGAGGACATGCGCGTATCGTCCGGAGAGCTCTCGGGCGTAGCCGGGGATTTGGAGTCGCTGGTCAACCGGTTTAAGCTGTGATTCGATAGCCTCAATAAATTAGCTTAAAGTGCGAAGAAGTCATTTTTTCCATCCGTTAACGGAAGGGGGAGAATGGCTTCTTTGTTGTATACGGGAAGCATTTGTGCAGTGTGAACTCGGGATATTCGCGTCAAAGTGCACAAAAAGCGGAATCGTTCATTCCTCTCCGAGCGCGATAGTTCACAGATTGACGCGATCTTGCTCTATTCGGCCGATGGGAGTGCAGATAGACTGAAGTCGTTGAGAAGAGCGGAACTCGGCAGTCGAGAGGGGAGACGCCGCTGTTCGCTCCGAATCAATCCAAGAATAGCGAAAATCCAAAGAGAAAATCCAAAGAGAAGGAGGAATTCCAACGGCATGCCAATCCGCAAGCGAGGGTTCTGGTACGAGCTCATCAAGAATCGCATCCTGTTCCTGATGCTGCTGCCGACACTGCTTTTTTTTCTAATTAATAATTACACGCCAATGGTCGGCATTTACTACGCTTTCGTACGTTTCGATTTTAACCGCAGCTTGTTCAACAGCGAATTCATCGGACTCGAGAATTTCCGGTTCCTATGGCAATCCGGCATCCTTAGCAAGCTGACCGTCAACACGCTCGGCTACAACGCGGTCTTCATCCTGAGCAGCAATGTCTTCGCTATCGCGTGCGCCGTTCTGCTAAGCGAAATCAAATTGAAGTGGTTCAAGAAGCTAACGCAATCGATCCTGTTCCTGCCCTACTTCGTTTCCTTCGTAATCTTGAGCGCTATCGTTTATAACGTCTTCAATTACGAGCACGGCTTCCTCAATACGACGTTCAAGGGCCTCGGAATCGACGAGGTCGACGTCTACAACTCGCCGAAGCTGTGGTACCTGCTGATCCCGTTCTTCTACTTATGGAAAAACATCGGCTACAGCATGGTGATCTATCTCGCATCCATAACCGGGATCAGCGACGAATACTACGAGGCGGCCAAGATCGACGGCGCGAACATCTTCCAGCGGGCACGCTATATCACCGTTCCCATGCTCAAGTCCACCTTCATCATCCTGCTGCTGTTCGCGCTGGGAAGCATCATGAAAGGGCAGTTCGACTTGTTCTACCAGCTGATCGGGAACAATGGGGTTCTCTACGACACGACCGACATTCTGGATACTTACGTCTATCGATCGCTTAAAGTGACGTTCGACATGGGGATGGCTTCCGCGGCAGGACTGTATCAATCGCTGTTCGGCTTCGTGCTCGTGATGGTCGTCAACGCGATCATTCGCAAAATCAACGAGGATTACGCCTTGTTCTGACGGAGGGATCGCATGAAGATCAAAGACGATAAATATACCGGCCTGTTCAAGTTCATCGCCTATGCCGTCATCCTCCTCGCTTCGATCGTTTGCCTGTTTCCGTTCCTGCTCATCATCTCGGCTTCCTTCACGGACAATGCATCGATCATAACGGACGGCTTCCATCTCATTCCGAAGAAGTTCTCTTTGGACGGGTACAACCTTATCTTCAAAGCTCCAGAGCCCGTGCTGAGAGCTTATGGAGTAACGGTAACCACGACGGTAATCGGAACGTTCCTCGGCCTGTTCTTCATCACGATGGCGGGTTACGTCCTTCAACGCAGGGATTTCAAGTACCGGAATTTCTTCTCCTTCGTCATCTACTTCACCACGCTGTTCGGAGGAGGCTTGGTTCCTTGGTATATGCTGCTGACCAAGTACTTGAACCTCGTCGATACGTATACGGTGCTTATTTTCCCAGGGCTTATGACGCCGTTCCTGATCATTCTGATGAAGAACTTTATCCGATCGGCGGTTCCGGACGAAGTGACGGAATCGGCCAAGATCGACGGGGCGAACGACTTCAAGATCTATTACCGCATCGTGCTCCAGCTCTCGATGCCCGGCATTGCGACGGTAGGCTTGTTCCTCGCCTTGGCCTACTGGAACGATTGGTTCCTGTCATCGCTCTTCATCAACGATCCGCACCGTTATCAGCTGCAATTCTATCTTTATAACATCATCAACACGATCGCTTTCATCACGCAGATGGGGGCGGGCTCCGGGGTCTCGCTCGGAGGAGACATTCCGACCGAGACGACGAAGATGGCGATGTCGCTTATCGTAACCGGGCCGATTCTGCTGCTCTATCCGTTCGCTCAGCGGTACTTCGTCAAAGGGCTGACGATCGGCGCGGTCAAAGGTTAGAACCGGGCGCGGAGCTCGCACTTGCGGCTTCGAGGCGGCTAACATACATTTAAGATAAGGTATAAGGGAGGATTCGAATGATTACCAAAAGAAGGGCGTCAGCGGTCATCTTATCGAGCTTTATCCTGGCATCGGCATTATCGGCTTGCAGCAGCAACAATAACGGGAACTCGGCAAGTCCGAGCCCCAGCAAGTCCTCGGCCAGCCCGTCCGCAAGCGCTTCGGCAAGCGAATCTGCAAGCGCTTCCCCATCCGAGAATCCGGCGGGGATCGATACGTCGAAGCATGTGACGCTTCAGTTCTATATGCTTGGCGACGCGCCGAAGGACCTGTCCGTCATCGAGAAGAAGGTCAACGAGATGTCCGAGAAGGAACTGAACGCGACCGTCAAGTTCAACTTCACCACTTGGACGAACTGGGATCAGAAGTACAAGCTGCTGCTCTCCTCGGGGCAGGATGTCGACTTGATCTTCACGGCCGACTGGACGCAGTATCAATCCTATGCCAAGAGCGGAGCCTTCCTGCCTCTGGAGGATTTGCTGCCGAAGGCGGCTCCGACGCTTCAGCAATTCGTTCCGCAGGATATGTGGGATGCGGTCAAGATCGACGGGCATATCTACACCGTGCCGGCCACCTTCAAGGAATACGTCAACAACGGCTTCGTCTATCGCGAGGATCTGCGCAAGAAGTACAACCTGCCGGTTCCGAAGGATATCGCTTCGTTCGAGGAATACCTCGACGGCATCAAGAAGAACGAGCCTAGCATTCAGCCGCTCTCGTTGAATGCGGACGTCAAAGGCAACATGATGGACGTCTTCCGCGAGATCAACGACGATACGGTCGGCGGTCCGCTGCCGTACGGGATCGGCATCAAGTATCACAGCCCGAACGACGTGTACTCCTACTGGGGCTCCGACGAGCAGATCGCCGACCTGAAAGTGATCCAACGCTGGCAGGAGAAGGGCTTCTTCCCGAAGAACGTGCTAAACGTTCAAGATACGATGCAGGACGGCATCGTCACCGGCAAGGCAGCCGCGCAGCTGGGAGACAATCCGAACCGCTTCAACGACACGAAGATGAAGATGCAGTCGACCCATCCGGATTGGGATCTCGGGTACACGCCGTTCGCCGTGACGAGAGGGTTCGCGACTCCGGTGCATCCGATCCACAACGGCTTCGCCATTCCGAAGAGCAGCAAGAACGCCGAACGCGCGCTTGCCTTCTATGAGAAAATGGTGACCGACAAGCGCTACAACCAATTGACGGAGTATGGCATCGAAGGAGTCAACTACACCGTGGAAGACGGCTATTACAAGATGATCGGCGACTCGACGTCCAACGGCTTCGCGCGCGAAGGCATGCAAGGATGGGCTTGGCGCAATCCGGAATTCATGCTCTTCGACAAGAGTTTCGACGGGGTCAAGGCGATCTTCGCCGAGCTCGACAAAGTCGCCAAGCCGGACTTGTTCACGGGCTTCGCGGAGGACTATTCGTCGTATCAAGCGGAACGCGCCGCGCTGGAGCAGGTCGAGAAGCAGTACTTCTATCCTCTCTATGCCGGACTGGTCAAGAACGTCGAAGAAGGCGTGAAGACCGCGATGGACAAGGCGAACAAGGCAGGGCTGCAGAAGGTACAGGACGCGTATAAGACGCAATGGCTCGCCTATACGGCCGAGAAGGGAATCAAGTAACCGACTGCGTGCGGCGACCACCGGGTATCCTTCGATTTTTACGGGGGTACCCGGCTTTTTGCCGACAATGCCATTGACAGAAAACGCTTTCAACCATATATTCAATGTCTCAGGATCTGTTGGATGGAGGGGGGAGCTCGAGTGCGGCTCGTGAAGTCGGAGGAGAATCGCAGCCTTTATAATAAGCTTTTCCTCGGTATCGTGCTGTGTACGGTAGTGACGCTTACGCTTACGTCTACCATCCTGTTTGTCTTCTTCAATCGAATCGCCTTGGGGCAGGTGTATCGTTCCGACCTGGGCACTCTCACCCAGACTAGCCGAGAGGTCGTCGGGATGACGGACAGCGCCCAATCCCTTTCTTTTCAGATCTATCGGAACCTCAACGTCTCCAAGCTCATGTTCTATGAGGAGCCGAATATTTACGATACGGTTGCGGCCATGGCGGAGCTGCAGAATTACCTGCTCTCGATGACCTATATCGAATCGATCTACGTATACAACCCGAAGTCCGAATACCTGTACATCTCCGCGAACAAAGGGCAGAACGGCATGATAGAGACCGACGCTCTTCTCGATAAAGAGATTCTTCAGCTTCTCAATAATTATAAGGATTACAAGCCGTTTACGCCGATTCCGAGAACGGTGCTCGTCGATGGGGATACCGGGCAGAGAGAGGCGGTCTATTCTTATCTCTGCTACGATGCCATCGGTTCTCCGAAGGTGGTCAATTCCGCCGTTATCGTCAATATCAAATCGCAGTGGATCAACAAGGACATCGGCAACCATGAGGACGGCAGCATCGGCAAATCGTTCATTATCGATAACAGGGGGAGACTGCTCTCCGGCGATGAGTTGATCCCGGGAACCTCGAAGGAGGAAGGCCAGCCGATTATCCGCAGAATCTTGTCCGACGCGGATTCCGGCTACTTCGTGGACACCGTGAACGGAGAGAAATCCCTCATCTCCTATACGGCTCCCGACTCGCTCGAGTGGCGCTATGTGCGCAGCACTCCTTATAAGCTCGTTACGCACGAGGTGCGAGGAATCGTGAGGACCACGATCGGCATCGCCGCGCTGCTTCTGGTGGTCGGCTTGCTGCTGTCCTGGTTCCTGTCCCGCAAGCTCTATGTTCCGATCGACCGGATGGCGAACCGCATGAAGATGCTGGAGGTCGAGAAGAGGAACAGCCTCTATACGATCCGTCAGGACTTCCTGCGCAACCTGGTGCTCGGCCGCGAAGCGATCAATCCGAAGACGCTGCGCAATCGTCTGGCGACGTTAGGCGTAGGGTTTGATTTTAATAGCGAATATCGGCTCGTTCTCTTCAAAATCGATCGGTTCAAGACATTCGCCGAGACGAGAGAGAGCGACTTGAGAGTATACAAGTACGCGATCCTGAACATCGCATCCGAGCTGAGCTCCCAAGCCTACCCGGTGGAGACCGTCGACCTGGAAGGAGACAGCGTGCTGCTCCTGCTTGGCGCGGCGAAGTCGACGGAACAGGCGGACGAGATCTACCTTCAATCCCTTCTCGTGCAAATTCAGAGGGCGGTCGGGGAGCATCTGGGAATCAGCGTTACCGCGGCGTTCACCGAGCCGGACAACCAAGTGCTTCACTTGCATTCGCTGTACAAGAAGGTCAAGGAAGCGGCGCAATATCGCATGCTGTTGGGCCATCGGTCGGTGATCAAAGCGCAAGATACGCCTGCTCCTCCGATCAAGGAATACGCGTACCCGGAGGACAAGGAGAAGAAGCTGGTCGACGCGATGATGTCCGGCAAGCTGGAGGAAGCCCGCGACCAGTATGCGCATATTATCGGCGAAGCGTCCCGTTACCCGATTCCCGTTCTGCAGTCCGTCATTACCCATCTTGCTCTGAAGATCGTCAGCATCATGCGCATCATGCAGAAGAACCACTCGTTCGAATTCGAGCATAGCCCCGAATGGGCGGCTCCGGCGATGGAGCGATTCGAGACGCTGCAGGAAGTAGACGACTTCTTCGGAAGCGTGTTCGACGAGATTCAGGAGAAGCTGGTCGAGAAGCGCAGCATGCGTCACGACGATCTCATCAAACGAATCAACGAATCCATCGCGAGGAATTATTCCAATCCGAATTTGTCGCTCCATTGGATCGCGGAAGAGCTGGATATGTCGCCAAGCTATATCGGAAGGATCTACAAGCAGATCACCTTCAAAGCCATCGTGGATGTGATCAATACGGTCCGGATGGAGCAATCCTTGGTGCTCCTGCAGCAGACGCACTATTCCGTCGCCGAGATCGCGGAGAGAGCGGGCTTCACCAACCCGTCGTATTTCTATCGAATGTTCAAGAGGCACTTCGGCCTGACGCCTACCGATTACCGCAAGTCCGCTGGCGGGGAAGAGACCGATTCCTCCGATGCCGCTTCCGGTCATGGGGGGTAGGCCGGACCGCACCGGTATAAGAGGGGATATAAGCAAAGCTTAGGAAGGAAGGCGGGTGGATCAGGGGGGCCATTTTGGCTTAATAGCTAATAGGAAAATAAAACTGCCGACAGCCGCTCCGCCGGTCCTTCGCGACCGGAGAGCGGCTTTTTGGCGTCGTATGCTGCCGATTGGTTGGAGCGATAGAGAGGCAGAGGACGTGAGGCGCGGTGACTGCGGAGTGAAGGGGAGTTATTGAACGTTGTTCAATAACGGTGCATTAGCGACGGTATGCGGACTTGAGTTATTAAACGTTGTTCAATAACGGAGCTCTGGCGGCGATATGCGGACGCGAGTTATTGAACGTTGTTCAATAACGGAGCGCTGGCGGCGGTATGCGGGCCCGAGTTATTGAACGTTGTTCAATAACGGAGCACTGGCGGCGGTATGCGGACGCGAGTTATTGAACGTTGTTCAATAACGGAGCACTGGCGGCGGTATGCGGACGCGAGTTATTGAACGTTGTTCAATAACGGAGCACTGGCGGCGGTATGCGGACGCGAGTTATTGAACGTTGTTCAACAACGGAGCACGACCGGCGGTATGCCGATATAGTCCCCAATCAACGCGCCACATTAGCACCTTTTTCCACTCCTGTAACGTCAAATAGAAAAGATGGCGCATTTATGCCTGACTCTGTTCCGGGGGGGGGATCCGATGAGACCCATTATGCGGTCAAAACTTAGAGTGAAGATCGGCACTATTTATTACAGGAATAAGAGGTATCTGGAATGGCTGCTAGGGGGCTATCGTTTCGCCAAACCGGAGCTATCCGTTTCCCTGCCGCACCCCGTTTTTAAGCATCAAACTCCCCTGCTAAGAAGATTAAAAGACGTGGAGATGTGGCTGCAATACAACAAGATTCAGAACCTGAGACTGGCGATCGACAGAATCAACCAGGTGGTCATTCATCCCGGAGAAACGTTCTCCTATTGGAAGCTCATCGGGAATCCGACGAGAAGAAAAGGCTACGTAGAAGGGATGGTGCTCTATTATGGAGGCTTCAAACCAGGTGTCGGCGGGGGCCTGTGCCAACTCTCCAACCTGATATACTGGACTGCTCTGCACACGCCGCTACAGGTAACAGAGAGGCACCGCCATAGCTATGACGTGTTTCCGGACGCGAATCGAACGCAGCCCTTCGGCAGCGGAGCTACTTGCGCGTACAATTACCTCGACCTAAGAATCTATAATCCGACCGATGTGCCCTATCAGTTCATGGCGTCCATGGATGCGGATTCCCTCATGGGGGAGTGGAGGGCCGAGAAAGCGCCTCTCTACCGCTACGAAATCTATGAGAAGGACCATCGAATGACGTCCGAGCCTTGGGGAGGGTACACGAGGCATAATGCGATCTATCGCAGAAAATATAACCTAGACGGCGAAATGGTCGGCGACGAGTGGATCACGGAAAATCATGCTTTGATGATGTACCAGCCCTTCCTGAAGGCGTCAGCCTCTCTTGATGGCGATGACGTCTAATCTTGATCTCGAACGGAGGAATCTATGCGAATCTCCATTCTATTGCTCGTTGTTCTGCTATTATCAGCCTGCGAAGCCCGGCAAGCGATCAAAAAGACGGCACCGCAGGATTCCGCCGACACAACGCCGTATCTGCTCGTCGAAAGCCATGATCCGCTCCATAACTCCAAGTCTGGAGAGATTAAGCGAAGGATCGACGATCTTAACAATGAAGTCCTATGGGCACTAAGACCGGAGGGCAATACCTTTATCGGGGATCTTATGAAGTTCCTTGGATTAAGCGAAAGCGACTTCAGAGGAATATAGAAAAAATCGGCTGCCCTTCCGTCAATGGAAGCGGGCAGCCGATTTTGTTCTATGCTTTTACTGCTCGATATTCGCCTGGATCTCTTCCAGCTCTTCGTTCAACTCCAAAGTAATCTGCGACGGATAAACGCGAATCTGATATTCATTCAACGCGTATCTCATGATCGATTCCTTCAGGTTCGCTTCCACGAGGAAGCGGCTGCGGCCTTGCACCCAAGCTTCGGCCGAGAAGCCTTGTTCCTCGTCCCAGAGCAGTTCGACCTGGACTTCGGATAAGGGAACCTCGTGTCTCTCCGACAGATGGAGGATCACGGAGTTGACGATCTCGTCCATCGTGATCTTCATGGCGATTACCAGCGGCGCGCGTCGTCAGGACGCTGTTGATCGCGCTTGCGGCGGAAGGAGACGAAGACGGCCCGAATGATCGAGATCAGAGCCACGATAACGATCAGGTTAATAATGAGGCCCAGGAAGTCTCCCATGAAGCCCATTCCGCTGAACATGCTTCCGAAGAGCAGACCCGCGAAGCCGCCGATCATCAAGCCTTTCATCAAGCTGCCGCCGCTGAAGAAGCCGCGATTCGTATTCGTCGTCGAGCCGGCGGTGCTGCCCGTCTTGGAGCCGGTGCCGCTCGAGCTGTTCGAGACGTTTTCTTTAGCCTTGGAAGGCGTCTGGCTGTAGGATTTCTTGCCCGAGCTGAACGACTTGCGCGCGGCGTCCGCCGAGTCGGCAGGAACGCTCACCGCGACGAACAGCGCGAAGAGGCTGAAGATAAGAAACGCTTTTTTCCACATGTTGAATTGCTCCTCCTGATAGTAGATAAGTTTTATTTGTCTACGGTTTTATATACGGGCGGACAGGCGGTCGGTTTCAGGAAAATAAGATGCCTATTCCTTCGCAATAGGTTATCCTGATAATAACGTCCTTAAGAGGCGCAGATCGACGGAGGAGCACGATAACCTTGATCAGGTCCCAATACCCCGACGCTTTAGTCGACTATCTGGCGGAATATTACGGATCCCGGGATTTCTTCGAATGCCATGAGATCATGGAACAGTATTGGAAGGATCAGAAAGGCTCCCCGTACGAGACGAGCTGGCTCGTGCTGATTCGAATTGCCGTCATGCAATACCACTCAAGAAGAAACAATCGGGAAGGCGCTTATAAGCTGCTGCAAAAGGCGGTTCAGGAGATCGACCCGGCCAAGATGGATGAGCTCGGCTTGGACGGGTATAAGCTTCAGGCCATGCTCGAGTCGCTGCGGGAGCGATGGAGCGATGCAGACCGCGTCGAATACGAAGAACTCGATCTTCCCATTCGGAGCCTGGCCTTATATAAGCTTGCCCAGGAACGCTGTTTCTCACAAGGATGGAAGTGGGGGACGCCTGTTGAAGAGCTGGGCCGATCGATCATCGATCGTCACCTGCTGAGAGACCGCACCGAAGTCATCGAGGAAAGAGAACGCTCCGCGAGAAGCAAGAAGGAGCGAATGGAGGAGGAAGGGTTATGAAGCAACGATTTGAATACGGCCAGACAGAGATCGATCATCTGACCGCGGCGGATCCGGCACTGGGGGCCGCCATTCGTCAGATTGGTCCCGTGGAGAGGGAAGTCATCCCGGACGTCTTCGTATCCTTGGTGGATTCGATCGTATCGCAGTTGATCTCGAACAAAGCCGCGGAAGCGATATGGAAACGGCTGATCGCTCATTTCGGCGAGCTAACGCCCGAGACGCTGGCCGCGGCGTCGCCCGAGCAGCTTCGCGCTTGCGGGACGACGACGAAGAAGGCGGAGGCGATCGTCGAGATCGCCCGGAAGATCGTGGCGGGGGAGCTTCGGATCGATCAGCTTCAAACGATGAGCGATGAGGAAGTCGTCACTTATTTAATGGCATTAAAAGGCGTCGGAAGGTGGACGGCGGAGATGGTCCTCATCTTCTCTCTTGCGCGGCCGAACGTCGTCAGCTGGGGAGATGTGGCCATTAGGCGAGGCGTTATGAAGCTTCATGGGCTCGATTCGTTGACCAGGGAACAATTCGACGAGTTAACCGGGCTTTATGCGCCATACGGAACGGTTGCGTCCCTGTATCTGTGGGCGATCGCACATTTGCCTGAAGAGCAGTGCCAATTCAAGAAAGAAGGGGCCAGTTAGGCAAGCTTCTTCCTTTCACCCAAGGCCCAAACTCTCGAGAAGCATCCAAACGCCCATCAATCCTAGGATAATCCCGGATGCTTTCTCCGCCCATTCGCCAAGGAATGGCTTGAGCTTCGCCCCGAACGTGACGCCGATCATGGCGAACGCGAACGATTGGACGGCGATAAACAGAACCGTGAGAGCGATCGGCATCTCCAGCAACCCGGCCGAGAAACCGACCGCCAGTTCATCCAGGCTGATGCCGATCGCCGCTACTGCCAATGGCCAACCGGATAGAGGCTGCGAGAGAACCCGACTCTCTTCGTCGTCTTTGTCCCAGATTAGAAAATAAATCGCCACCCCAATCAACAAAAGCGCGCCGATAATGGAAATCGCCTCGTTAAAAAATCGCCCAAAAGCGCTTCCGATAATGATGCCGGCAATCGGCATCAGGGATTCGGCCGCGGCGAACACGAGCGCGATTTTCTTTTTTTCCTTCCAGTTATCCCTTAGACCGATCGAAGCGGATACGATCAACGTATCCAAGCCTAGGGACAGGGTTAGAATCCATGCGAACAACGTCTCCATAACGAGCTCCTTCACCGCTTCTTATTTGTAACCATATGCACAGGATATACCGGTAGTACAAGCCTTGTATAGGATCGCCGCAAAGTTGAGACCATAAGCCAAAGAAATTAATCCTCCTCGAAGGCAGGTCAAACTCATGAGAAGAAAAATCGTCAGCGGTTTAGCGGTCTCGGCGGTAACCTTGATGCTTGCGGTTCCGGCTTATGCTTATACCGGATCCGCGGATGGCGGCAACGGCGGGTTGGGCAACGGAATGGAAACGAAAGCGCACGCGGGAGTCTCCACTTACAGCGTCAAAGGCAAGTCGCATGGCCTTGCGCCGAACGGCATGACCCGAACCAAAGAAGTCAGCGTCTATGGAACAGGAACGGGAACCCAGTTCTTGAACCCGAATGCGCCTGGAACGACAACGACGAATCAATTCCAAAGCTACGGTACGACGACGTATCCCAACAGCGGATACACCGGATACGGAATGAATGCGACGACGAATACGGACGGTTACCGCGGGTACGGCACGAATGCGACGGGGACGAACATGGGCGGCTACCGAGGCTACAGCGCGAATACGTCCACGACGAATACGGACGGCTACCGGGGCTTTGGCACGAATACGTCTACGACGAACACGGACGGCTATCGGAACTACAGCACGAACAACAATTCGACGTTTACTGACGGCAACCGGATGAACAATTACAGGAACTACAGCACCTCGAACCGCACGACGGACGGCCGGTACCGCACGACGTCGACGACAACGGGCAACGGCTCCAGATGGGGATGGCTTGGCCTGCTTGGCTTGCTCGGGCTGTTCGGGGTAAGAAGCCGCAATCCGCAGCGCGACCGTTAAGAAAGAGCAACAGGACGATGCAAAGGGACGTTCGACAACGAGCGCAGCCCGTGCATCGTTTTTTTGTGCTTCTTGGACATTCCGATACCGACATACAATGAAGCAGAATGCCGCTTCGATCCTCGGAGGGAGGTGTAACCATGTGGGTTAAGCCGGACTTTAAGATCATCGACTTGTGCGCCGAAGTGACGGGCTACGCTCATCGGAAATAACCTTTGTATGCCGGACAATTCCGGCATCTCTTCTATAAAGGGGAGAAGCCATGATCATTCGAGTATTAGGCTCCGCTGCGGGAGGAGGATTCCCGCAGTGGAACTGCGCTTGCCCCAACTGCAGGCGGTTAAGAGCCGGCGACCCTTCCGTACAGACTCGAAGGAACGATTCGCTTGCCGTCAGCCCGGACGGTATCCGCTGGGCGCTTCTGAATGCCGGTCCGGATGTCTGCCTGCAGACCGAAGAGAATGTCGTTCTTCACCCGGGACCTCATCTGAGAAGCTCCCCTATTGAAGCCGTCTTGCTTACCGATGCGGAATTGGATCATACGACGGGACTGCTTCAATTAAGGCAGAACTCGTCCATGGATATTTACGCGACCTCTCCCGTTCTTTGGGCGCTTGAAGACGACTTCCCCATTCGAAGAATCATCGAGCCGTTCGCGAGTTTTCGTTGGATGGACACCATTCCAGAGGAATCATTTCCACTTTTTGGGGGAAAATTATCGGTATGTCCGTTTTTTTTGGGCGACAAGCCTCCTAGGTACGTCTATGGGGAAGCGTCCATGGGAGCGAATCGGGAGCCGGAAGCGTGGGTTGTCGGTTATCGAATCACGGATCGGACAACGGGCGGGGTTGCCGTCTACGCGCCGGGAATCGAAGCCTGGTCGCCAACGCTCGAGAGGCATCTGAAGGCAGCCGACTGCATCTTCCTGGACGGGACGTTCTGGCAAGGCGACGAGCTTCGCAAGCTGGGAGTATCCGAGCTTGATGCGTCCGATATGGGCCATCTTCCCGTTGCCGGACCGGGCGGAAGCGCGGAGCGGCTGGCGGGAATGTCCGCGCGCCGCAAGGTCTACATCCACGTGAACAACACGAATCCGATGCTGGCGGAGGATTCGCCGGAACGGCGCAGATTGGCGGAATGGGGAATCGAAATCGGAATGGACGGAATGGAAATGGAGGTTTGAAGTTGGAATCGTATTTGATGTCGAACGAACAATTTACGGCTCGCCTAAGGCAGGTAGGGGAAGAACGCTATCACGACAAGCATCCCTATCATATCGCCATGCACGAAGGGAGGCTGTCGAGAACGCAGCTTAAGGCTTGGATCGTCAACCGGTTCTACTATCAGAAGAATATCCCGGTCAAAGACGCGCTGATCCTGGCCAAACTGCCGTCCCGGGAGGAACGCCGGGTATGGATTCAACGCGTTATCGACCATGACGGCAGGGAAGGCGAACCCGGAGAAGAAGGAGGCATCGAAGCATGGATCCGGTTAGGAGAAGCTGCGGGCATCCCGAGAGAGGAGATGCTGGATGAACGCCACGTTCTTCCGGCCGTTCGATTCGCCGTCGACGCTTATGTGAACTTCTGCCGGTTGGAGCCGTGGCCGATCGCCGTCGCGTCCTCTTTGACGGAGTTATTCGCTCCGACGCTCGTCTCCAAGCGGATCGGCGTCTTCGAGCGGCTGTATCCTTGGATTCGTCCGGAGGGATTAGCCTACTTCGAAGCCAGGCTAAGCCAAGCGCCTCGCGATGCGGATCATGGGCTGAGCCTTGTCTTGAGGGAATGCCGGGATCGGAGGGAACAGGAACAGGCGATCGCCGCTTTGCGCTTCAAATGCGATGTACTATGGGCCCTCCTGGACGCGTTAAGCCTGGCTTATCCGGAAGAAGGGAACGAGCGATGAGCGCCCGGGCGCTGTCGGAACGGCCAAGGCTTCGTCGTCCGGGCCGCATGAAGTACGACAAAGCCCGCCAATCGGAAATGCTTCTGCTCCCGGAGCGGGTCGTCGAGTTGAACGAGGCGGCGGGCGCGATTCTCCGGCTTTGCGACGGGAACAGATCGATCGCGCAGCTGATCGAGGAACTCGAGACGAGGTTCGGCCAGACCGGCCTCGAGAACGATATCGTCGAATTCCTCGCTTCGGCCGAAGAGAGGGGGTGGTTGGAGCTATGTCCGTAAGCTTGCCGTATGCCTTGACCGCGGAACTCACGCACCGTTGTCCGCTTCACTGTCCTTATTGCTCGAATCCGATCGAGCTGCAGAAGAGAGAGAACGAGCTGTCGACGGAGCAATGGCTTCACGTATTGGAGCAGGCAAGCGATCTTGGAGTCGCGCAAGTCCATTTTACGGGCGGAGAACCTCTCCTGCGCCCGGATCTAGAGCGGCTCGTCCATAGGGCCCGGGAAGCGGGGCTCTATGGGAATCTCATTACGAGCGGCGTCGGATTGACGGATGAAAGGATAAGTAAGCTATCGGAAGCCGGGATCGACAGCATTCAGCTGAGCGTGCAGGCCGCGGCCGCGGAACTCGCCGATTCGATCGCCGGCTTTCGCGCTTTCGAGACGAAGAAGCAAGCCGCCGAACGGATCCGCGAGAGCGGGCTTCCGCTCCATATGAATGTCGTCCTTCACCGGGCCAATCTCCACCAGATCGAACAGATCATCGAACTCTGCGCGGATTGGGGAGCGCAGCGGCTTGAGCTGGCAAATGCCCAATATTACGGTTGGGCTCTGCGCAACGTCAATCAATTGCTTCCGCGGCGAATGCAGCTGCTGGAAGCCGAAGCCGCCTTCGTAAGGGCTCGGGAACGCTTCGGCAATCGAATGGAACTCGTATGGATCATACCGGATTATTTCGAAGATTATCCAAAGCCCTGCATGGGAGGATGGGGCCGTCTGTCCCTGACGGTTGCGCCGGACGGAAGGGTGCTTCCTTGTACGGCAGCATCGGAAATAAAGTCGCTGACGTTCGAGAACGTGAAGGACCGCGAGCTCAGCTGGATATGGCACGAATCGCCATCTTTCCAGGCATACCGCGGCTACGATTGGATGATGGAGCCCTGCAGGAGCTGCGAAAGGCGCGAGCTCGACTACGGAGGATGCCGCTGCCAGGCGTTTCTGTTAAGCGGCGACGCGCGGGCAGCGGATCCCGTATGCATACATTCCCCTCATCGCGATATTATCGCTAAGCGGGCCAATTCAACGGAGCAGAGCAAGATCGGCGAACCTGTCTTTGTCTATCGAGGCATATCCTCCGATCAAGGTGCCGAAGCGACGATTCTCGGGTCCTGATTGCCCGCCTGCAGGGAAGCGATAGGCAATTCGTCGCCGGCCTTCAGGAACTTCTCTTGGTCGAAGAACTTGGTCAGCCGAGTCTCGAAGAACGGAGGATGCTTCTCCCACGCTTCCCGCGACAAGGTCAGTATGAACCGTCCCTCCGGGTCGGGGATCGTGACGGTATAAGGAGTTCCGGACGGGAGGTCCAGTCCGGCGAGCAAACCGCTGTACGTTGCGCCCGTCGAGGTCGCGAATACCAGCGAAGGCGGTTTGTCGTCGAGAACCGTGCCTTCCTTGGGCAGCCGGATTCGAATTTCCACGCTCGTTCTACGCGGGAGGCTCAGCACCTTGCCTTTGGGCAGGGTGTACTGCCTCGTGCCGACGATCACGGTAAGGTTCGTATCTTCTTCCTCCGGCCAATAATACATCTCATATCTTCCGTTCCGATCCGTCGGAGTCGACTTGGCGAAGCCTTCTCCGCTGTCCCGGTCGATCCAGACGAACGCGTTCTGAACCGGATTGCCGTCGGCGTCGCTCACTTGGCCGGCAATTCGATATTTATCGGCGCGGAAGAAGGAGATCTTGTCGTCCTTGCCGATCTGAATCCGGGCATGCACCTTGACTTTGTCGGCATCCGTCTCGGAAGGCTCCACCTTGGCTATCTCGATGGGATGATAGACGCTGATCGGCGCGGATGCCGACAGAAGGGAAGCGGCCGCGTCATTCCCGATAGGCTTGCCTCCCAGCTTCGCCTCTTGAACCGATACGACGCGAACGAGCTTGTAAGCGATCAGGCTGCGGTCGACGGTCAGGCGGAAAGCGCCGTCTTCTCCGGTCCGTATGCTTCGTCCTTTCGAATCGACCTGGACGACGGCGTTGGCGACCGGTTGATCTCCGTAAGTCAGCCTGCCCTGGATATCGATCAGATGGGTACCGTCGCTCCGCCAGGACATCGCATGAAAGGTCGTCTTTTCCAATTCGATTCGGGCAGGCGAATTCTCCGCATTCGCATAACGATACGCGAGGGGGGACAGCCATACCGCCATTGTCATCGCAAGGATCAACAGCAGCTTTGCATTGTTATGTATTCTCATTTAATAGGGGTCTCCTTTCATAAGAAGGCGGTCAAGACCGAACGTCGGGCGTCCAAGTCTTGACCGTCGATTCTGCTTTAAGGGATCAACCGCCGGAATGCGCGCTGCCTTCCTGCGCGGTGCCCGCTTGGCCTTGCGTCTTGTCGCCGCCGAGGCCGAATACGTGGATTTTGGGCTTCGTTCCGCCAGTCGTAAAGGTGACATATTCCTTGCCGTCGACCGTGAAGATCGAAGGGGCGGCTTGAATATTATCGCCGGTAGTTTGGAAGGTCCAGACCACTTTGCCCGCTTTGATATCGAGGGCGTTGATCTTGCCGTCCAACTCGCCGAAGAACGCCAGTCCCGAATCCGTGCTCGTCAAGCCGCCGCGCTGCGTGTCCGTCGTCTTGATCTGATAGGCTTGTTTACCGGTGTCCACGTTGATCGCGGTGACCGTTCCATAAGCCGTTGCCCCTTCGACTGCGTCTGCCGCGGTACCGAACGCAGCCGCTCCGGGCAAGTCCGGAGTTGCGGCTTCCGCTTCGGACTTCGCCGTCTTGAACAGGGAAGGGGACTCGACTCCCGGAATCAGTACGTAATTCGAGTTGGGGTCGTAAGCTTCAGGGGCGTAGTTCTCCCCGCCAAGCACTCCGGGATATCCGACTACCCCTTCCGGAGTCGGGTCTTTGTGATCGATCTTCGCGAAAGGAATGCCATCCCATACCTTGTCCCCTGTAGCGGCATCCCAAGCGAACCAAAGGCCGGACTTGCCGCCTTGGACGACCAGCTTCTTTTTGGCGCCTTTAACGGTAGCGTTGATGATCATCGGAGACGCCGCGGCGTCGTAGTCCCACAAGTCATGGCTGACTTCCTGCTTGGCCCAGACCAGCTTGCCGGTCATCGCGTTGACGGCGACGACAGAATCGGTGTAAGGATTAGCTCCTTCGCGATTAGCCCCGTAGAAGTCCGGAGCCGGGTTGCCCACCGCGAAGTACATGATATCCGTCTCTTCGTCGATCGCGACGGGATCCCATACCGCTCCGCCTCCTTGGAACTTGCTCTTCGCCAGCCAATCCTCGCCCTTAGGAGGCACGGTCCAGAACGGGGAATCCCAAGCCGGCGTCAGGTCGCTTGCTTTGAACGCCGCTACGAAGCCTCGAACGCCGTTGTCGCTGCCGCTGCTTCCGATATAGACGTTCCCCTTGTAGTACTGAGGAGCCGTCGTCTCGTAGTAGCCGTTCTCTAGCGTCACCCCGTCGATATGGTCGGAGAGCTTGATCATTTTGATTAGCTGGCCGGTCTTCTGATCGAGGGCGATCAGCGAATTGTCTACCGCCAACGTGAAGACTTTGCCTTCGCCTACCGCCACGCCGCGATTCGCGATGATCCCGGCTTTGGAGAAGTTGGCGGCCTGCTCCGCGTCCGGCTTCCAATGCCAGATGGTATTGCCGGTAACGGCGTCGAAGGCGAATACCTGGTTGCCTGCCGTTGTCACGTAGATAACCCCGTCGACGACGACCGGATACGATTGATTCCCGTTCTTGACGTCCGCGTCGAGCGTCTTCAGATCCGCGGACCAGATGACGCCCAGGTCCTTGACGTTATCTGCGGTGATCTCCTTGAAAGGGACATGTCGGTTATTGGCCAGCGTGTACCCATAGGAGCCCCAATTCTCAAAGGATGTGCCGGTCGCGCCGGTTGCGGCAGGCGAGCTGGGCGCGGATGCGGAGGCGCTGGACGTCGGCGAAGGAGAAGCGTTGTTATTGTTGTTGTTGCTTGAGCAGCTGCTCAGCACCATCACCAGGGATAACGCTGCTCCGATTGTGGCATGCGTTTTTTTCACGGTCGTAACCTCCAAGAAGTGGGTATGCGGTTGCTTGAATCTCGGGAAGATCCGGCTTCCTGCAATCTTCGCTGATTATGGTATTTCCAAACGAACGCAAATTATGTCAAGGAAATGAAGATGGACGATTAATTACGAGTGGAAGCGGGGGGCAGGAACAAAAAAAGCGCCCTCCCGGCTTCCTTTGGATGGGAAGCGGTAGGGCGGGCCTTCTCCTATGAACGGAATATTAGGACTGGAGCTCCGGCTCGGGTTCGCCTTTCGATTCGGACGCAACGACCGTGTCCTTGGCTTCCTGCTGGTCGAATAGCCGTCCCAGCTTCCAGCCGATTCCGATATTCACTACCGCCATTGCCGAGAACAGGACAACGTCTCCCCAAGGCTCCGGCATCAAGAGGTCGGCAAGAAGCCAGCCTCCGGTCATCGAGAGTCCCATCCATGCGCCCTTCACCGCAGATTTCATGATCCGCATAACCTCCCGGTTGATTGCTTTTCTCCTCAACACCATGATATGTCGAGGACAAGCGCATTTATGCCGGAAGAATCGTAAAGCCGCGAGACTTGTTCGCTTCTGTCGTACAAGCGCGCCCCAAAAAAACCGGAGCGGTCTCGAATCCGTTACGGTTCGAAGCCTCTCCGGCTGATCAAGATCTGTTCCTCCTTATAGACCTGCAGCAGGCGTTCCTTCAGCATTAAGTAGGAATCGTGCCGGTACCAATCCGCGACGTCCAGCTCCCGATACCGCTCCGACAGGCCGAGGCGCCCGGTTCGCTTGCCTCCGCTTCCGTCGCCCATGAAGTAATCGTCGAGACAGATCCGATCGACAACGGGATGCAGGACGGCGGGGAACATCTCGCTGCTGGGCAGGAGGGGGGCGATAGCGGCTTGGGTCGGAATCCCGGCGTCGCGCAGCTTGCCGAGCGCTTGCAGCCGTGCGGCGATCGGCGGCGCGGACGGACTGAAAGCCTTGCGGATGTCCTCCCGGTCCGTCTCGACCGTTACGCTGACCCGAACGCGTTCTCCAAGCCGACGCAGAAGATCGATATCTCGGGTAACAAGAGGACTTCGCGTTTGAACGAGGAGGAATGCGGGAGGCTGGTCGGCCATGACCTCGAGAAGGGACCTCGTCACCCTTTCTTTATACTCGACCGGCTGATAAGGGTCGGTGCTCGAGGACATGAAGATCGTGACGGGTTTGCCCTTCCCCAGCGCTTTCCGGTAATCCTTCTCGAATACAAGCGCGGCGTCCGCTTTGATATCGACCCAAGTTCCCCATTCTTCTCCGCGGAACGTCGACACGGGCATACTTCTGACATAGCAGTAGGAACAACCGAAGGAACAGCCGGCGTAAGGATTCAAGGAATGGCTGTACCCCGACAGGAACCCCGTTCCGGCGTTCAGCATCGACTTCGGGACTTTGCGCAGGTAGGAGACTCTCTCGCTCATGATGGAATTCGCTCGTCGGTCGCGGAACCGCCTTCAACGTTCACCAATCTCCAATGCAATTCGGCGTTGTTCAATCCGATTCTCCTTCCGTTCTGATTCGTTATAGATAACAGTATAGCAGAAGCAGAGGGGACGGGAAGGAATGTTCGCTTCCACGTCGAATTTGTAAAAAAAATAGATTTGCAAGAGGTGCATGATGACGACTATTCTCCTGCCTTCGCATGAACTGACGCAAGCGATCGAAGCTTCGGAGATCGATTATATGAGCGACCGCATGGCGGCCATACAGGGTAGAAACGGCAACCCGGAGGGAGTGGAGATAAGGCGCTTCGGGCAGGCGGTCGCCTTCTACAGCAAGACGATGCCGTGGCCTTCGTTTAATACGGTCAAAGGGTTAACCGCGCAGGAAGTGGATGTTATCGAGCCTATCTTAGCGTTTTATCGCGCGAGGGAAAGGAAGGCTCAATTCGAAGTATTGCCCTCGCTGGCCGAACCGAGCTTGCTGAAGCGGCTGGCGGATCATGGCCTATATCAATCCGGCTTTCATTCCTCTTTATACATCGTGCCAAGACCTTCCCTTGAGGCGAAGGACGAGGATGATTCCATCGTCATCCGCGAGCTCAAGGAAGACCAGTTCGAGCTGTATGCGACGATTCATTGCCGGGGAACCGGCTTGCCCAACAGCGGCATTCCGCATGTGGCCGAGAACAATCGAGTCTTGTACCGACGGCCCGGGTGGAAGTTCTATGCCGCTTACGTTCGAGGGGAGCCCGCCGCCGTCGGCGTTCTCTATATGAAGGATCGCGCGGCTTCCTTGACCTTCGCGGCCACCTTGCCCGAATACCGCAACCGCGGGCTGCAGAGGAGGCTGCTCGACCATCGAATCGAGATTGCCTATGAGCATCGGTGCGAGCTGGCCGTCGGCCAATGCTCCTTCTTATCCCAGAGCCATCGGAACATGGAACGGGTCGGGATGAGACTCGGCTATGTTCGCGACGCTTGGACGGAGAGATAAGTGGGTCGCAGAAACGCCGAAAAAAGACCGCTCGGACGCGCGCTTGACGCACGGTCGAACGGTCTCTTTTATGACCAAGTCTTATTGTTCCTCGGTTCCGTTCTCCAGATAATCGTAGCCGTCGACTACCCATTCCAGAGCGCCCGTCTTCGGATCGATAATCATGCCGTGAACCGGCGTGCCGGGAGGAAGCAGCGGGTGCTTGCGCACGATGTCGACGGATTTCTCCACGCTCGCCTGAACGTTCTCGAAGCCGGTCAGCCATCTGTCGAAGTCGACGCCCGAATGGTGGAGAGTCTTGATGGTATCGGTGGAGATGCCGCGTTCCACCATGTGGCCGACGACCGTCTTCGGGTCGATCCCCGTCATCCCGCAATCGTGGTGGCCGCAGATGACGACTTCGTTCGCGTTAAGCTCATACAAGGCGACGATGACGCTCCGCATGATGTTGCCGAAGGGTGCGGTGATAATCGCGCCGGCGTTCTTGATGACCTTCGCATCCCCGTCATGGATATTGAACGCTTTGGGAAGCAGCTCGGTCAAGCGGGCGTCCATGCAGGTGACGACAACGAGGCGTTTGTCCTGCGGCTTCTTCGGCCAATATTGTTCGAATTCCTTGTTCTCCACGAAGGCTCGGTTATGAGCCAGAATCTCGTCTACTCTTCTCATGATAACCTCCTAGAATCGAATGAGCGGGCCTGATCATGCTTATAGGGAAGTCGTTGCATTCCTTCGATCCCGAACGGCCAACCGATTCGTATAGATCTGCCCGTCGCTCGCCAAGGCGAAGGCTCGGAGCCGCTCGTCGTACGTAATGCGCATTCTCTCTTCGAAGAAAATGGCGTGTCTCGGCTCGTACCATAGCGGGATCGGGACGCTGACCGCTTGAAGATCATCCTTCTCCGGCGCGTCGACCTGCCATAGAGCAGGCACTCCGTTCATCGCGCAGCCGCAGCCCTCGCTGTCCGATACGAGCTTCCATACGGAATTCGAATCGCCTGTTCTGGCTCTAAGTGCAGCAACGGCCGCTTCGCTCCATTCTATGATCATTGCGCTCATCCTCTCGTTGGACAGGCAGGATGCCCTCGTTCGTCCATTATGTTGATTATAGATATCATGGAAGGTATGATCAAGAGGCGCAGCACTTTCTGATAGGGAAGGACGGATCGAAATGAACGGAACGGCCAACGATACGGCCGCGAAGCTGGAACGCTTCCGCGAGCTGATGAAGCAGATCAAACAGTACGAAGAGATACTAGCCACGATCTATTGGGATATGAGAACGGGAGCCCCGCGCAAGGGGATCGAGCTTCGCTCCGAAGCTTACGGCACGCTGTCCGCCGAGAGCTTCCGAATCGCCACGTCGCCGGAGATGGGAGAGCTGCTCGCGGCGCTCTCGCAGCCGGAGGTTCTGGGAACGCTGGGACCGATCGACCGCAAGCTCGTGGAAGAGACGAGCAAGGATTATGAACGCAACCGCAAGCTCCCGCCGGAGCTCTACCGCGAATACGTCGTCCTGACGTCCCAGGCGGAATCGGCTTGGGAGAGCGCGAAGGAGAACAACGATTTTCCGGGCTTCGCGCCGTATCTGGAGAAGATCATCGAATTCAACCGCAAGTTCATCGAGCTGTGGGGCGTGAAGGGAACGCCGTACGACACGCTGCTCGATATTTACGAGCCGGGAATGACGACGACCAAGCTGGATCGGCTGTTCGGCGAGCTGAGAGCAAGGCTGGTGCCTCTTGCCGAGAAGATCGCCGCCCAAGGCGACAAGCCGGATACCGGCTTCCTGAAGGGGACGTTCGACATCGCGGCCCAGAAGAAGCTCAGCCAATTCGTTCTGAACCAGATGGGCTTCGACTTCGAGGCGGGACGCCTCGACGAAAGCGCGCATCCGTTCGCGTCCGGCCTGAACCCGGGGGATGTCCGCATCACGACGAAGTATTATGCCAACGATCTCATCAGCGCGTTGTTCAGCACGATCCATGAGGGCGGACATGCGCTGTACGAGCAAAATATCGCGCCGGAGCTGGCGGGAACGCCGCTCTGCACCGGAACGTCGATGGGCATTCACGAATCCCAGTCCAGACTCTGGGAGAACATGGTGGGCCGAAGCCTGAGCTTCTGGAAGCGTTACTTCCCGGATCTGCAGAAGCATTTCCCGGGCCAGTTCGAGCATATCGACGCGGAGCAATTCTATCGCGGCATCAACGTGGTGGAGCCGTCGCTGATTCGCATCGAAGCCGATGAGCTGACGTACAACCTGCACATCATGATCCGTTACGAGATCGAGAAGATGATCTTCAATGAAGGCTTGACGGCGAAGGAGCTTCCCGAAGTATGGAACGCCAAGTATAAGGAAGCGCTCGGCGTCGTGCCGGGCAGCGATGCCGAAGGCGTTCTGCAGGACGTTCACTGGTCGGGCGGCTCGTTCGGGTACTTCCCGTCGTACTCGCTAGGCAATATGTACGCGGCGCAGATTCTGAACGCCGCGAAGAAGCTTAAGCCGGATCTGGAAGACCGGATCGCCGCCGGCGAGCTCGCTCCGCTTAAAGATTGGCTGACCGAGGGCGTCTATCGCCACGGCAAGATGAAGGAGCCCTCCGAGATCATTCAAGAGATCACCGGAGAGGCGCTGAACTCCCAGTACCTGTGCGATTACCTGGAAACCAAGTATAACGACGTTTATCGGTTGAAATAACGGAATAAGAAGGCAATGTCCCGAATATTCTTCCACCGATAGGCTTCGCGGAGCCAGGCTGCGGGGGGCTGCAAGAGATCCGCAATCCTGCCAAACCGAAGACGAATCTTTAGTCATCTTCTAAGCAACAAGTCATAGAATGGAAGGGAAGAGCTTGTGCACGGAGACATTTTAGTCACTCTAGACGAATGTCCTGCATAGACTTAATTGACTTGATTGTATGGAGGAGGTCTACCGAATGGCTATTGCGGATAAACGGCTGCAACGCAGGGAGATCATCACGAAAGCGGTTTGCGGCAAAGGCCGGAAGTTCTCGACGATTACCCACACCGTGACGCCGCCGCACCATCCTTCCAGCATTCTGGGAGCATGGATCATCAATCATCAATACGAGGCGGCAAAATCGGGGGGCGGAATCGAGGTAATCGGGTCTTATGATATCAACATCTGGTACTCTTACAACAAGAATTCGCAAACCGACGTAGCCAAGGAAACGATCTCCTACGTTGAGCTAGTGCCCCTGTCTTATGTAGATCCGAGGCACCGCGCATCCACGGAGGAAGTGTCGGCGGAAGCCACGCAAGAACCTAACTGCGTGGAAGCAACCATCAGCTCCGGCGGCGGAGCCGTGCTCATTCGCGTTGAGCGCGAGTATGCCGTCGAGATGGTTGCCGAGACGAAGGTAACGGTCATCGTCGATCCGACCGGATTTGACGATGATGCCAAGGATGCCGACTTCGGCCTGGAAGACGGCGATTTCGAGGATCTCGATTCGGATCTGCTGGAAGACGATCTGTAAGCGGACCATGGCGTGGTCGGTACTTAAGCTTATGCCGATGAGGGAGAACGCGCGAGGGCGGGTGCCCTGTCGTATCATCGAAACTAGCCTATTCTTCGCGGTGCGGAAACATAGCCGCACCGGAGCAGCAATCGGGAAGGGTCATTCGGCTTCGGCGTCCATACGCCGGCGGGACGGCCCTTCCCGTATTTCTTCGCGATATCGCTTGTATAAGTTTCACGCTTATCATTACCTATATCGTCATCGCAAAGCTTCTCCGGCGTCAAAGGACGCCGAAGGCGTATTTGCTTGGGCGGGGGAGGTTGCGCGTGGCGGGACGGGTATGGCTGCTGACGGAGGAGAACGGTCTGGGGCTGTCCGGCATCTCCGGCGTGCTCGAAGGGGCGCCGGGACCCGGCGAGAGCGTTGGCGGGGATGCGATCATTCGGCTGGGCAGAGGAGCCGGCGATTCCGATCCGCGCCTTGGACAAGCGAGAGAGGCGTGGGTCTGGAACGAGAAAGCGAATGAGGTCGCCTCTCTTGAAGCCGAAGAATGGGAGAGAAGATTAAGAAGGGAAGGCTTCGTGGCGAGCCTTCCGGAATCCGCGGAGTCCGGTGCCCCAGGGGGAGCAAGACGCAGCGGCAGAAGGCTTCGCCCGGAACGGAGTCTTCTGCCCGGAGTCTGGGGAGCCGGCATCGGGGCCGATCGGAACGCCATGGAGAGCGGCTTCCGGGTATCCGTCTTCGGTCTCGGCACCGCCCTCGTCGTGCCTTCTCCCATCGAGTTCCGCCGTCCGCTGGAATTGGAGCGTAGGCTGGCAAGGGCTTCCGCTCGGGCTCTCTACGTGCTTGGCTTGGACAGCGGGACGGTGTGGTGGAGGGTCGGACGCGACGGCAGGCTCGGCGCGATAACGGATCTCTCCCCCTGGCTGGTTGAAGAAGGGGAAGAATGGAATCTCTTGCTGGCGGAAGGGCTGGAAGCGTTCGCGCTTCAATGGAGAAAAGAAGCGCTTGAGCCGGTTCGGGTTCGCCTTGGCGCCGATCCCGAATTCGTGCTGCTGTCTCCCGAAGGGAAGATCGTTCCGGCTTCGAGGTATCTGCCGAAGCGAGGATCGGCGGGCTGCGATTCGATGAGGGTCGGCGGCACGATCCGCTGGCCGCTCGGCGAGCTGCGCCCCCAGCCGGCGGAGGAGCCGCGCGAGCTGGCCGCCTCGATCCGGCGGCTGCTCTCGCTTGCCGCGGAGAGGACGTCCGGCGCGGCGGTGAGGTTTCGCGCCGGAGCCGCCCCGGTGCGCGGCATGCCGCTGGGCGGCCATCTGCACGTCAGCGGCGCGGCGTTGACCGGCGAGCGCCTGCGCGCGCTCGACAATGCGGTCGCCCTGCCGCTCCGGCTTCTGGAGCCGGCGGAGGCGAACCGCCGCCGGCCGCGTTACGGCTCGCTCGGCGATTTCCGCCCGAAGAGCCACGGCGGCTTCGAATATCGCACGCCGCCCAGCTGGCTGGTCTCGCCTCTGCTCGCGCGCGGCACGCTGGCGCTGGCGAAGCTGGCGGCGGAGCATTCCCGGCAGCTGGCAGGCAATCGGCCGCTGGACGAAGACGGCATGCGCGACGCCTTCTATGAAGGCGACCGCGAGAAACTGCTGGAAGGAGCGGAGCGAATCTATCGATCTATCCAATCTACGCCCGCTTATGCCCGATACCGGGAGGACGTCGACCCTCTGTTCCGCGCGATCCGGGAAGGCCGGCATTGGGACGAGGCTACCGATCTGCGAAGCAAGTGGCGCATTCCTCACGTTCCCGTCCCTGACCGCTAAAGCCTTCTTCTGGTGCCAAGCCGGGGATTATGGTACGCTTGGATCGACATTTACAACAGGTCTGCGAAGCAAGGCTTCCAATGAGGCAATCGCAGGCGGAACGGACGGGACGAACAGCATGACGGAGCGGTTGCAGAGAGACTCCACGGAGACGGAAAGACGCAAGAACGAGCACATCGAGCTATGCCTGACGGAGGATGTGGAGAACCGCTTGACGGGGGGCTTCGAACGATACCGCTTCCGCCATCTGGCGCTGCCGGAGCTTCGCTTCGAGGAGATCGGCACCGCCGCTTCCTTCCTGGGGCGTCCGCTCAGCGTACCTTTGCTGATCAGCTCGATGACGGGCGGGACGGAGGAGGCGGCTAGGATCAACCGTCACCTGGCGGAGGTCGCGCAGAAGCGGGGGTGGGGACTTGCCCTTGGTTCCGGCAGAGCCGCCCTGGAGAGGGAAGACGCGGCCGAGTCGTTCCGGATGCGCCGGTGGGCGCCGTCCATCCCGATACTCGCCAATCTGGGAGCGGTGCAGCTGAATCTCGGCTATGGACCGGAGCATTGCCGCAGGCTGGTGGAGCTGATGGAAGCGGACGGTCTGGTGCTGCACTTGAACGGCCTTCAGGAAGTGTTCCAGCCGGAAGGAGACACCGACTTCCGCGGCTTGCTCGGCCGGATCGAGAGCGTGTGCCGCGAGCTGGAGGTGCCCGTCGGCGTCAAGGAAGTCGGCTGGGGCATCGACGGCGATACCGCCAGAAGGCTTCAGGAAGCCGGAGTCCGCTTTATCGACGTCGCCGGCGCGGGCGGCACTTCCTGGAGCCAGGTGGAGAAGGCGCGGCTTCGCGACGAGGTCCGGCGCCAGGCGGCCGACTCGTTCGCGGATTGGGGCATCCCGACGGCCGAATGCCTTATCGAAGCCAGGCAGTCCGTTCCTTCGGGCGTGCTCATCGGCAGCGGAGGCATCAAGAACGGAGTCGACGCGGCGAAGGCCTTGGCGCTCGGCGCCGATCTCGTCGGCTTCGGCCGCTCCCTGCTCGCGGCGGCCGTCGTCTCCGCGGAGAGCCTCGATCAGCGTCTCGCCGTCATCGAATACGAGCTGAAGGCGGCGATGTTCGGCATCGGGGCGGCGAACCTGGACGCGATTCGCGCGACGGGGAGAATCGCCCGAATCGGGTAAGCTCAGACCGTTTCTTCCTTCCTCGCTCTAAGGAGCTCCTCAAGGAATTGGACGAAGCGCAATCTGAGCTTTTTTGCTATAATCAAAGGATACCAAAACGATCATCTTCGCCAAACCGTCCGAATCGGAGCGGAAGGCGAACGGGTTCAACCGTAGGAGGATTACGATGGCCGGTTATACGCCGATGATGCAGCAGTATCTCTCCGTCAAGGCGGATGCGCAGGATGCGCTGCTTTTTTTTCGTTTAGGCGACTTCTATGAGATGTTCTTCGAGGACGCCGTTACGGCGGCCAGAGAGCTGGAAATTACGTTAACGGGGCGGGAAGCGGGCCAAGAGGAACGCATTCCGATGTGCGGAGTTCCCTATCATTCCGCGGAAGGATACATAGCGAGACTGGTAGACAAAGGCTACAAGGTCGCGATCTGCGAGCAGGTGGAGGATCCCGCGACAGCCAAGGGAGTCGTCCGGCGCGAGATCGTCCGGATCGTGACTCCCGGCACCGTCATGGAGACGAAGAGCCTAAGCGAAGGCTCGAACAACTTTATCGTCGCGGCCGCCGAGCATGACGGCCGATTCGGCTTGGCTGCGTGCGACCTGACGACGGGCGAGCTGTACGCGACCTCGTTCCCGGTCTCGAAGGAGACGATTCTGAACGAGCTGAACGTCTATCGTCCTTCCGAAGCGGTAGGCGATGCGTCCGCCCTGCGAAGGTTGAAGGAAGAAGCGGCCCGGAGCGGACAAGAGCTGCTCGGAACCGAAAGGGACCAGCCCGGCGACTCGGACACGCTGCTGAGGACGCAGTTCCCCGGGGTGGACTGGACCAGGCCGGAGGGGATCCGCAAGCTGGCGATCGCCCGGCTCGTCGCTTACCTGGGCGAGACGCAGAAGCGGTCGCTCGGGCATCTCCAGTCGGTGAAGTTCTACGATCCGAAGCAATACATGGCGCTTGACGCCTTCACGCGCCGCAACCTTGAGCTGACGGAGACCGTGCGGGACCGCTCGCGCAAAGGCTCCCTGCTCTGGCTGCTGGACAAGACAAGAACGGCGATGGGCACCCGGCTGCTGAAGCGCTGGATCGACCAGCCGCTGCTGGATCAGGCCTCCATCGAAGAGCGCCTCGATGCCGTCGAAGCGCTTCATGGCAGCTGGATGGAACGGGAAGAGCTGCGCGAGGAGCTCAAGGAAGTGTACGACCTTGAGCGCCTCGTCGGCCGAATCGCTTACGGTACGGCGAACGCTCGCGATCTGAACGCGCTTAAAGCGTCGCTGCAGCGCGTTCCCGCCATTCGGGCCGTCTGCGAGAGGCTCGATTCCGCCCCGCTCGCGAAGCTTGCAGGCGGATTGGACGACTGCGCGGACTTGGCGGAAGCGATCGGCGCAGCCATCGCCGACGAGCCGCCCGTGTCGGTCCGCGAAGGCGGGTTGATCCGGACGGGCTACGACGCGAAGCTGGACGAGCTTCACGTCGCAAGCAAGAACGGAAAGACGTGGATCGCCGAGCTGGAGCGGCAGGAGCGGGAAGCGACCGGCATCAAGTCGCTGAAGATCGGCTTCAACAAAGTGTTCGGCTACTATCTGGAAGTGACGAAGGCGAATCTGTCGATGCTGCCGGAAGGCCGCTATGAACGCAAGCAGACGCTGGCCAACGCGGAGCGGTTCGTCACTCCGGAGCTGAAGGAGAAGGAGACGCTGATCCTGGAAGCCGAGGACCGGATGGTCGACCTCGAATATTCCCTGTTCGCCGAGCTTCGCGACCGGATTGCCGCTCAGATTCCGCGCTTGCAGAAGCTGGCGGAGCAGATCGCCTCGCTGGACGTGCTGCAATCGTTCGCGGAAGTCGGTTCCGAGAAGCGGTACACGCGTCCCCGGTTCGAATCCGGCTATGACCTCACGGTGAAGGAAGGGCGCCATCCGGTCGTCGAAGCGGTCTCGGAAGGCGTGACCTTCATTCATAACGATACGTCCCTCACGAAGGACGACGGATCGATTCTGCTGATTACCGGGCCGAACATGGCCGGGAAGAGCACCTATATGCGCCAGGTCGCGATGATCTCGATCATGGCCCAGATCGGCTGCTTCGTTCCGGCGAAGCTCGCTCAGTTGCCGCTGATCGACCGGATCTTCACGCGGATCGGCGCCGCGGACGATCTGGTCGGCGGACAGAGCACGTTCATGGTCGAGATGAAGGACATCCAGGTCATGACCGAGCAGGCGACGGACCGAAGCCTCATCATCATCGACGAACTTGGGCGGGGCACCTCGACCGACGAAGGAATGGCGATCGCGCAAGCCGTCATCGAATACGTTCACGACGTCATCGGGTGCAAGGCTCTCGTGTCTACCCACTTCCACGAGCTGGCTCGGCTGGAGGAGTCGCTTCGGTCGCTGCGCAACGGCTGCATGGCGGTGAAGGAGAACGCCGACGGCGTGACCTTCCTGCGCAAGCTGGTGGCGGGCGCGGCGGATTCGAGCTACGGCATCTATTGCGCCCAACTGGCGGGATTGCCGCAGTCGATCGTCTCCAGAGCGTACAATCTGCTGGAGAGCGCGGCTGCTTCGGAGATTACGGACGAGCCGCGGATGCGGGCGCCGGCTCCGGCCATCGTGCGGGAATCCGGACCGGCAATCGTCACGGAGGAGGCTAGCCCCGAATCGGCGTCCGAATCCGAAGCGGGAGCTTCGCCTGAGCTCGATGGGACGGCTGCCGGCGCGCCAACGGCTCCGGATTCCGGGATCGTACAGCTGTCGATTTTCGAAGAACCCCCGAAGCACGAGAGAACGAAGAAAGCGTCGCCCGCGGCGGACAAGCTGGCGGACAAGCTGCGCAAGCTGGACATCATGCGACTGTCGCCGCTGCAAGCGCTGGAATGGTTGAACGATGCCCGCAATCAACTTATCGAGATCGGAGACTCCCAAGGATGAAGAAGACGAAGAAGCTTCGCCCCGCTATCCTGCTCTTGACTCTTACCGCCATGCTCGCCGGAACCGCGCCATCCGCGCTCGCCGCGACAACCCAGCAAGTCGAAGACGTCAAGCAGCTGCTCGAGCAGTATCATTTGACGGCGCCTTCGGAGGAAGCCCTGAACGACGCCGCCATTCAAGGAATGGTGCAATCGCTGCAGGACCCTTATACGCAATATTTCACGGAAGAACAGTGGAACGACTTCACGAGCAGCCTGGAATTGCAGTACGTCGGGATCGGAGTCGTCCTTCAGGACGATCAGAATCAAGTCTATATCGAAGACGTGATCCCGGACAGTCCGGCCTCGAAGGCGGGCCTTCAGCCGGGCGACGCGATCGTCTCCGTTAACGGCGTCGCCATGACCGGCAAGAAAGCGGGCGACTTAGGGGATATCCTGGCCGGCCAAGAGGGCAGCGCCGTGAAGCTGGTCGTGAACCGCAACGGCGCTACCGTCACCGCCAACCTCACAAGAAGCGGCTTCCAATATCCGATCGCGACTTCGCAGTCGATGGGGGAGAGCGTGCAATACCTGCAGCTCACCCAGTTCTCCACCGGAGCGGCGGACAAGTTCAAGGAGGAGCTGTCCAAGCTGGAGAAGGCAGGAATGAAGTCTCTTATCATCGATTTGCGCAACAACGGCGGAGGTTATCTGAACGAAGCGCAAGGCATTGCCGCGAACTTCATTAAGGAAGGAGTTCTTGCCCACCTGATCAACAGCAAGGGCGAGGACATGCCGGTCAACATTACAGGGGGAACGGAGAAAAACTATTCGGTCTACATTCTGACCAACGGCCATTCGGCCAGCGCCTCCGAGCTGCTGTCCGGCGCGCTGCGGGATTACGGCGTGGCGAAGCTGATCGGCTCCAAAACGTACGGCAAAGGCGTCGTTCAACAGCTGATGGAGGTTCCGTCCGGCGGCTATCTCAAGGTGACGAGCGAGCAGTATTACACGCCGAAGGGAGTCCAAGTCAACAAGAAGGGCCTCTCTCCGGACTTCGCGGTGGACGGAGAGCTGCAGCAGCTGCTCGCGGCCTTCCGGCAAGCCGGCGGCACGAAGTTGGCGCTGACGGCCGGCAAGGGCTCGATCGTGCTGAACGGCGTTCGCATGTCTTACGCGGATTCGGTCGTTCGCAAGAACGGAACGGCTTATCTGGATCTGAAGCTGGCCGCCGCGCTCACGGGAGCGACGGTCGGCTACGATAAGGTGACGCAATCGATCGTCTTTACTCGCAATCAACAATCCATCAAGGTCAAATCGAATAAAGCCGGACTTTATCTTATCAATGGCGTCAGCTACGTAAGCCCATCGCTTCTCAAGACATGGGTTCCTTCGGTCCAATATTCGGACTCGAACGGATTGCTTAAAGTAGGTTTATAATCAGCTGAAAAATAGATAACGAGGAGAGGAGGAGATCGGGATGGGGATCATCAAGCTGCTTGACGAACATCTGGCGAATCAGATCGCGGCGGGCGAGGTCGTCGAGAGACCGGCTTCCGTTCTGAAGGAATTGATCGAGAACGCGGTCGATGCCGGAGCGACAACGATCGACGTCACGGCGGAGGAAGGCGGACTGTCGCTTCTTCGCATCGTCGACAACGGCCGCGGGATCGAGCCGGACGATCTTCGCACCGCCTTCCAGCGCCATGCCACGAGCAAGATCTCGACGGGCAAGGACCTGTTCCAGATCGTCACGCTCGGCTTCCGCGGAGAAGCCTTGCCGAGTATTGCGGCCGTCGCGAAGGTCAGAGTCGTGAGCGCCTCCGACGACAGCGGCTTGGGAAGGGCGCTCGAGATCGAAGGAGGGACCGTCAAGCACGAGGGGGACGCCGCCGCCACGCGAGGCACCGACATGTCGGTGCGCGAGCTGTTCTTCAATACGCCCGCGCGGTTGAAGTACATGCGGACGGTGCAGACGGAATTGAGCCATCTATCCGACGTCATGTACCGGCAAGCGCTGTCTCGTCCGGATATCGCGTTCACGTTCGCCCATAACGGGTCGACCCTGCTGCGGACGACGGGCAACGGGGACCTGCGCCAGGTCATCGCCGCCATCTATGGAACGGCAGCGGCCAAGGCGATGGTCGAAGTGAAGGCGGAGCATCTGGATTACAGCTTGACCGGGCTTACGGCGATGCCGCTGGAGACGCGTTCCAATCGCAATGCCATCACGGTGCTGGTGAACGGGAGATATGTCCGCAGCCCGGCGGTCGTGCAGCCGCTCTTGCAGGCGTATCATACGCTGCTGCCGATCAACCGTTTCCCTTTGTCCGTGCTGAATCTTCGCATGCACCCGACGCTCGTCGACGTCAACGTTCACCCGGCCAAGCTGGAGGTTCGCTTCAGCAAGGAGAACGAGCTCCGCGCCTTCATTGAAGAAGCGGTGCGCAAGGCGCTCGGCGAGCAGACTTATATTCCGTCCGGCGCGGCCGTGCGGACGCCCAAGACCCAGACCTGGGTGCAGGAGCAGATCCGCTTCCAGGTGAATCCGGCGAGCGACGCCGCGGCCCAGTCCGCTGAAGCGGCCAATCCGCAGGCGTCTTCCGCGCAATCGCCGGAGCCGTACCGCCAAAGCGGGAACTCGTACAATCAAAGTCCGAACTCGTACAATCAAAGTACGAACTCGCTGGAGGAGCTCGTATTAAGGGAGCTTCCGGCCGCCGCTCCTTCCGAGCGGAAGCCGGGAGGGAGCGGCGAAGGGGCTCGGCCGTCGGTTCCCGCCCCGTCGTACGCGTCTCGTTCGACGGCTGCCGGCTCTAAACCTTCGTCGTCCTTCTCCACCTATCGGACATCTTCCGAACGGATGAATGCGGACGCGAGGATCCCAGAGAACGTCTGGCAGGCCGCCTTCGCCGCTCCCGAGAAGGAAGCGAAGCCGGCGGAGTTCCCCGAGCTGTATTGGGTCGGACAAGCGCACGGAACCTATATCGTCGCCCAGAACGAGACCGGGCTCTATCTGATCGATCAGCACGCGGCCCACGAGCGCATTCATTACGAATTTTATTACGATAAGTTCGGACGCCCTCAGGAAGCGAGCCAGGAGCTGCTTCTTCCGGTAACGCTAAGCTTCGCTCCGGACGAAGCCGAGGCGATTCGCGCGCGTCTGGCGCTGTTCGAACAGGTCGGGGTATATCTTGAAGAGTTCGGAGGCAATACCTTTATTATTCGCGCGGTGCCGCATTGGCTTCCGGACGGGGACGAATCGGACATCGTGCGCGAGATGGCGGACTGGGTGCTCAAGGAACGGGGAGTGGATCTGTTCAAGATTCGCGAGAAAGCGTCCATTCTGTGCTCCTGCAAAGCGTCCATCAAAGCGAATCAAGCGCTGACCCGGGAATCCGGGGAGGTTCTGTTGAAGCGGCTTGCCGCCTGCAGACAGCCTTATACTTGCCCTCACGGGCGTCCGATCGTCATCAGCTTCAGCACCTACGAGCTGGAGAAGATGTTTAAGCGGGTGATGTAATGATCGTAACGACGATAGAGAAGCCATCCGCGGAGACGATCGTCCGGGCCAAGCGGCTGGCCGAAGAGCTGGGCAGCCGGTACGTCGGCCGAAGGCGTGAGACGATTCGCGGATTGGAGCGGGCGAAGCCGGAAGCGGCCGACGGCGTGCTCGTCGTCGGACCGAACGAGCTGAGATTCGTGAGCGGAGAGTCGCCGCCGCTCTTCTTCCATCCCAGCATGGCGCTTGTCCGGTTGAAGAGGCTGCTGGAAGGGGATACGGATTCTCTCCTTCGGGCGGCTCAGGCGGTTCCGGGCGACGTCGTTCTCGATTGCACGGCCGGGCTCGCGTCCGATGCTCTCGTGCTCTCTTACGCTGTCGGAGCGAGCGGCCGGGTTCTGGCGCTGGAGGCGTCCCGCGTGCTTCACACGGTCGTGCGGGAAGGCTTGCGGCAATATGACTCCGGCATTCCGGAGGTCAATGAAGCGATGCGCCGGATCGAACCCGTGCACGGCGAGCATCTGTCCTATTTAAGATCGCTGCCGGACCGCAGCGTCGACATCGTCTTCTTCGATCCGATGTTCTCGAAGCCCGTGATGGAATCGGCTTCGCTCTTGCCGCTGCGTTCGGTCGCGCACGATGAACGGTTAACGGAAGAAGCCGTGGCGGAGGCAAGAAGAGTCGCGCGTAAGAGAGTGGTACTCAAAGAGCATAGAGACAGCAAGGAATTCGGCAGATTGGGCTTCGCGAGGAGCCGGCGGACGGCATCCTCGGTCGCTTATGGAGTGATAGAAGTTAATGACGTTAAATAACGCAAGATCAACAAGCATTCAGCTGGATGCATCCATGGAAGAAGCGGATTCTCGGCCGCCGCTCCTCGTTCTCGTCGGCCCGACTGCCGTCGGCAAGACCGCGCTGAGCCTCCAGTTGGCGAAAGCGCTTGGAGCCGAGATCATAAGCGGGGATTCGATGCAGGTGTACCGCGGGATGGATATCGGCACCGCGAAGCTTCCTCTGGAAGAGCGCGAGGGCATTCCCCATCACCTGATTGACATATGCGAGCCGTCGGAGACGTTCTCCGCGGCGGATTTTCAAGCAAGATGCACGGATGCGATCCGCGACATCCATTCGCGGGGCAAGCTTCCCATGATCGTCGGCGGCACGGGCTTATACGTGGAAGCAGTGTGTTACGGCTATCAGTTCCAGGATTACGGAAGCGACGAGACGTTCCGCAAGCGGATGAGCGATTACGCGAGAGAATTCGGGGCCGAAGCGCTCCATGCGCGATTGGCCGCGGTCGATCCGGAGACCGCAGGCAGGCTTCACCCGAACGACGAACGGAGAGTCATTCGCGCGCTGGAGGTCTACGAGACGACGGGCAAGCCTTTGTCCGAGCTTCAGAGCCAGAGCCGGGGAGACGCCAAGCGGTCTCCGTACAAGCTCTGCCTGATCGGCTTGACGATGGATCGCGACCGGCTGTACGAACGAATCAACGAGCGCGTCGATCTCATGTTGGAGCAAGGCTTGGTGGATGAGGTAAAAGGGCTGATGGATAAGGGAGTCCCGCTATCCTCCGCCGCTCTTCAAGCGCTGGGCTACAAGGAGATCGTCCCGTACCTGACCGGCGAGCTCGATTACGATTCGGCGGTCGCACTGCTAAAGAGGGACACCAGGCACTTTGCGAAACGACAATTGTCCTGGTTCCGGCATATGAGGGAGCTGGAGTGGGTCGACCTCGACTCTCTTCCAAAAAACAGCGATCTTTTCAAAGAGATCTGTGGTATAATAGCAGGAAAGTTTCCTTTCGATATTGAATATATTTGTTCATAAACCATATGGCGATGGGGGTTACGGGTAATGAATAAGTCCATAAACATCCAGGATACGTTCCTGAATCAGCTGCGCAAAGACAGTGTCCCTGTCACCGTGTATCTTACGAACGGGTTTCAAATTCGCGGAATCCTGCGCGCCTTCGATAATTTTACTATCGTAGTCGATAGCGAAGGCCGTCAGCAGATGATCTATAAGCATGCGATCAGCACGTTTATGCCTCAGCGCAGCATCTCTCTGCAGCAGCAGGATTCCGGTTCGGACGCCTAAGCACGCTTCTGCTCGCAACCGATTTTTGAAACTTTTCACCCCTAGTCAGCGTCTAACAGAATAGACCGGCCACTCGAACAACCCGTTGGTGGGTTGTTCTTCTTTGTGGCGGGGTAGAGAGAAAAAAGGACAAGAGAGACATCCTGTAACAAAGGGGAGATTCCATGAGATCTTCAGAACAGACACCCAAGACTGGACAACCGTCGAACTCGCCTAAGAAAGGCAGCGGCAAAAAGAAGAAAAAGCGAGGCAAGGTTTGGCTGTGGATGTTCTTCGTCGCGCTCCTTGCGGTCGTATGCGCCGTCGTCGGGTATTTGCTCATCATTCTGAACGGGGAGAGAATCCTCAGCAAGAATATCGATAAGCTGAACGATATGGAGCAAGCCTCCAGAATCGTGGATGCCTCCGGGAACGAGCTCTCGAAGCTGTACGTCAGCGGAGGCAATAGAGAGTACGTCATGATCAAGGATATTCCGAAGGAAGTCCAGCAGGCGTTCGTGGCAACCGAAGACAAGCGCTTCTACGAGCACAGCGGCGTCGACCTCTGGGGCATCGGACGGGCGCTCGTGAAGGACGTGATCGCCCGCAGCGCGGTCGAAGGCGCGAGCACGATCACGCAGCAGGTCGCGAGGAACATTTTCCTTAACGCGGACAAGACGATTTTCCGGAAGGGCACGGAAGCTTCCATCGCCCTTGCGCTGGAGAATCACAAGTCGAAGGACGAGATTCTGGAGCTTTACCTGAACCGGATCTACTTCGGCAAGGGGCAGTGGGGCATCAAGACGGCCGCGAAGTACTACTTCGACGTCGATAATCTCGAGGACCTCAAGCTATGGCAGATTGCGACTCTAGCCGGTATCCCTAAGGGACCGAACATCTACAATCCGATCAATAATCCGGAGAAGTCGATGGATCGCCGCGGCGTCATTCTCTCCCTGATGGAGGATCAAGGACTGATCACCGAGGCCGAGAAGCAAGAGGCGATGGCGGTGGAATACAAGAAGCCGGCATCGGCCAAGAGCAACTCCGAGTTCACCACTTATATCGATTACGTCGTGCAGGAAGCCCAAGACGTAACCGGTTGGGATGAGGAGAAACTGTTGACCGGCGGCTACACGATCGTCACGACGATCAACACGGACGCCCAGAAAGCGATGGAGAAGGAATTCGCGAACGACGCGAACTTCGAGAAAAGCGAAGACGAGACGCAGATCCAGGGCGCCATGGTCATCATGGACCAGCACGACGGCTCTCTCGTCGCCATGGTCGGCGGACGGGATTACGAGCAGAAGGGCTGGAACCGCGTCACGAAAGCGCGCCAGCCGGGGTCTTCGTTCAAGCCGATCGTCTCCTACGGACCGGCGATCGAGTCGGGAGACTACTTCCCTTGGTCGATTCTGCGGGACGATAAGATCTGCTATAACAACGGCAAGTACTGCCCGACCGATTCGAACTCCAAGAAGTACATCGGAGCGGTCTCGATGGCGGATGCGATCCGGGAATCGCGCAACCAGCCGGCCGTCTGGCTGCTCAACGAGATCGGCGTGAAGACGGGCGTGAACTTCGCGGGCAAGCTCGGCATCGAGCTCGGATCGGATGACCGCAACCTCGCGATCGCGCTCGGCGGCTTGACGAACGGCGTATCGCCGCTGCAGATGGTGACCGCCTACGGCGCTTTCGCGAACGGCGGAACGCTGGAGACGGCGCACAGCATCTCGAAGATTACGGACTCCGCCGGCGATACGGTATATGAATTCAAGTCCAAGGCGAAGCAGGTCATGAAGGAGACGACGGCGTATTACGTCACCGATATCATGAAGGGCGTCGTCGCGGGAGGAACCGGCACCAAGGCGAAGGTCAGCGGCCGCACGGTCGCCGGCAAGACCGGCACGACCCAGCTTGGCCTGAGCGGAGTGAAGTCGAGCGGCAACCGCGACGTCTGGTTCGTCGGGTATACGCCGGAATGGACCGCCGCCGTCTGGATGGGCTACGACAAGACCGATAAGGATCACTACGTGAAGAAGAGCAGCGGCCAAGCCGCCGCGCTGTTCTCGAAGGTGATGTCCGCCGGCCTCAAGAACGTGAAGAAGCAGTCGTTCCCGACGCCGTCCTCGCTTGAGGAAGAGAAGCCGACGGCTCCCGGCGCGATCACGGGCCTGGTCGGCACCTACAACACCGAAGACGTGGCGGTCGAGCTGAACTGGACGAGCGCGGGAGACGGCTATACCTATAAGGTCTACCGGAAAGATAATTCCGGCGCTGGCTTCGTCAACATCGGCGAGACGGCGGAGACGTCTTGGATCGATAATTCCATTCTGCCGGAGGTGACCTACACCTACTACGTAACGGCATACGATGCCGAGACGAAGCAGGAAGGAGAACCGTCGCAGTCCGTATCCGTGACGATCACGACCGATCTGGAGCCGACTCCAAGCCCGGGCGAAGAGTCTCCTCCGATCGACGTTCCTTCCGAGGGTCCTTCCGAGCAGCCGTCCGAATCCCCGAGCCTACCGCCCGGCGAAGGAGGAGGCGGCAATTCCGGAACCCCTGGCGGCTCCAATCCGCCGAGCGAATCGCCGCCTCCGTCGCCTAGCTCGACTCCGTCCGTACCGGCCAACGGGGGAGAAAATCCCGGCACCGGCAATGGGAACGGGAATGGCGGCGGTAACGGGAATGGAAACGGCACTACGGCAAGCACGGGCGATAATTCCGCCAAAGGGGTCGCCATAAGCGCGGCGACTCCGTAACAAAGGAGAGGGACAAGCGAGATACGGCTTGTCCCTCTCCCCCTCTCTACATAACTTTTCACGGATAACACAAGGAGGAACCACCCATGATCTGCAAGCGAATCACGACAGAAGAGCAGCTGAAGCAAGCGCAGTACGTACGGGGCGAGGTGTTCGTCAAGGAGCAGAACGTCTCTCCGGAGCTGGAATGGGACGAATACGACGTCTCGCCGGAAGCATGCCGACACTATCTGGCCATCGATGACGACGGGACGCCGATCGGGGCATCCCGATGGAAGGAGTATGAACCGGGGATCGCCAAGCTGCAGCGGATCGCCGTGCTGAAGCCTCATCGCGGCCGCTCGATCGGAAGGCTGCTCGTGGAGACGATGGAGGAAGGAGCGCGGCAGGAGGGCTTCAAGGGCGCGATCCTGGATGCCCAATGCTCGGCGGAAGCGTTCTATCATAAGCTTGGCTACAAGACCTTGTCGCCCGACATCTTTATGGATGCGGGTATCCCGCATGTCCGAATGGGCAAGAAATGGGAGGAGTAACGTCCGTTTTCACTGGCTTCTGACAGATTAGCCTGTCGTTCACTGGTGAGAATAGTGAACTTGTGGTAAGCTTTGTGTAAATCATTTTCCGGAGACGAAATCAGTCATGAAACGTAAATTTTCAGATAGGGCGAATTGGCGCCGAATTCTCAAGAAGAGCTATGCCTGTATTCCGTACGACGACCCGAGCTTTCGGGGATTCGTGACGCTGTACAGAATCCATGAGCTGCGCGACCCCTTATGGAAAGAATACAACGGGCGTAGAATGTGTCTCGCGGACAAAGGATACTTGTGGATGCAGCATTTTCCCCGAGGCGAGCACTTCGTGGTCACGACCATGTTCGATGACAAAGGAAGGGTCGTGCAATGGTACATTGACATCTGCAAAACGCAAGGCTTGACCGATCAGCAGGTGCCGTGGTTCGACGACCTGTACCTGGATATCGTCGTGCTTCCGACGGGAGAGACCTTGCTGCTCGACGAGGACGAGCTGGAGGAAGCGCTGGACGAAGGGCATATTACGGCCCGGGATTCCGCGATGGCGCAGAAGACGGCCGGAAGGCTGCTCTCCTTGATCCGGCAGAAGCGTTTCCCTTACTTCGATATGAGCCTTCATCACCGCAAGGTTCTGCTTGAACAGCTTGGCTGGGAGCAGGGCGCGCGATGATGGCGACCGTCGGCACGGATCAAGCGGCGGTGCGTTCCCGGTCAAGGAGTTACCTGAAGTGGGCGATCCGCCTTGTCGCGCTGGGCGCCGCCGCTCTCGTCATCTGGTGCGGCTCTTTATGGTGGATCATTAATCGTTACGAAGGCTTGCCGGCGCAAGGAACGCCGAAGAAGGCGGATGTCGGCATCGTGCTGGGAGCGAGATTGTGGCAGGACAAGCCGAGTCCCGCGCTCGAAGAACGTCTCGATCAGGCTCTGTCGCTGTATCGTTCCGGCACGTTCGAGCATTTTCTGCTGTCCGGGGGAATGGATGCGGAAGGCGGGAAACTGACGGAGGCGGAGGGCATGCGCGATTATCTGTTGGGCCAAGGCGTCCCGGCGGAGGCGATCGTGCTCGAATCGAACTCCCACAGCACCTACGACAACCTGCTCTTCAGCCAGCGGATCATGAAGGAAGAGGGCTGGAGCCGGGCGGTCATCGTGACGCATCAATATCATGGCTCAAGGTCGCAGGATATCGCGGAGTATCTGGGTTACCAAGACGTACAGGTGAGCGTTACGGACAGCAAGGTGCTGAACATGGCGTATCATCGGACAAGAGAAGTATTGGCCTATACCAAATGGCTGGGCGAGAAGTGGTTATTGCATGGAGGCTGAAGTCCCGGAATAGATTGAGGTAGCGGCATGAAGCAAGCATCGGCCGACTTCAGCTCTTGCGGGGTGATGGCGTTGAACATCGGCGCGAGATATTCCGATAGCGGGAATCGGGCTCAGTCCCGTCCCTCCAGGCAGATTAACGTCGTTCTTAGATCCAATGATGGAGTCGGCGCTTCGGCGGCGGCTTCTTCTGACGCCATGGCCCGATCGATCCCGGCCTCCGGCCCTTGGCTGGAGTGGCAGAGAGAGCTCGATAAGATGACGGGGCTGGACAATGTAAAGGCCCTTGTGTACGAGATTTACGCCTTGCTGCAGATCGCTCATTTCCGCAGCGATGCCGGGCTGTCCAGCCAGGCTCATGTCTACCATATGATCTTCAAAGGGAATCCGGGCACGGGCAAAACGACGGTGGCGAGGCTGCTCGCGAGACTGTTCCAAGGGATGGGACTGCTAACCAAGGGGCATCTTGTCGAGGTAGAGAGGGCGGACCTCGTCGGGGAATACATCGGACACACCGCCCAGAAGACCCGGGATCTCGTCAAGAAAGCTCTCGGAGGGGTGCTCTTCGTGGATGAGGCGTACAGCCTTGCCCGCGGCGGGGAGAAGGACTTCGGCAAGGAAGCGATCGATACGCTCGTGAAGGCGATGGAGGATTACAAGAATCAATTTGTTTTGATCCTGGCCGGGTATACGATGGAGATCGATTTTTTCCTCATGACGAACCCCGGGCTGCCTTCCCGGTTCCCGATTCAGATGGAGTTCCCGGATTACACGCCCGACCAGCTGATCCAGATCGCGGAGGGCATGGCGAAGGATCGGGAATATATCTGGCTTCCGCAATCGCTGCAGCGCATTCGGCAGTTGATCCTGCAGGAGCGCGAGGATTCCCCCTTTCACTTCAGTAACGCGAGATTCGTGCGCAACATGCTGGAGAGGGCGATCCGCAATCAGGCGGTGCGGCTCCTGATGCAATACCCGGAAGCGTCTCCCGGCAGGCAGGAGCTCATGACGCTGAAGCCGGAAGACCTGACGGAAGAGAAGCGCGTTTAGCATGAGGGGAAAATAAGTTCATAGACGATAATGGAGGAATACACGCGAGCGATGAGAGGCTACACATATGATACCGGCGCGGAACAACAGGAAAGGGCGCTGCTCGTCAGTCTGGTGACGGACGAGAGCCGCCGTTCGGGCGTCGATCCGCAACATTCCCTGGAAGAGCTCGTTCAGCTCGCCGAGACGGCAGGCGTCGAAGTGGCGGGAACCGTCATGCAGAACCGCGACGTTCCCGATTCGAAATGGTTCGTCGGGAAGGGCAAGGCATTGGAGCTCAAGGAGCTTGTCGAGCGGGACGGCATCTCGACCGTGATCTTCGACCAGGAGCTGTCCGGCGCGCAAGTGCGCAACCTGGAAGAATCGCTCGATGCGAAGATCATCGACCGTACGCAGCTTATTCTCGATATTTTCGCCGGCAGGGCGAAGACGCGCGAAGGGATTCTGCAGGTCGAGCTCGCGCAGCTCACCTATCTGCTGCCTCGCCTCTCCGGCCAAGGGAAGAATCTCTCGAGGCTCGGCGGCGGGATCGGTACGAGAGGACCCGGGGAGACGAAGCTCGAGACCGATCGCCGGCATATTCGCAACCGGATCTCCGAATTGAAGAGGCAGCTCGAAGGCGTCCTGGCGCACCGCAGCCTGCACCGGGAGCGCAGGCGCAAGACGGGGGCGGTTCAAGTCGCGCTTGTCGGCTACACGAACGCGGGGAAGTCCACGCTGCTTCGCCAGCTGACCAAAGCGGACGTATTGGCGGAGAACAAGCTCTTCGCCACGCTGGATCCGACCTCCCGCCAATTGAAGCTGCCGAGCGGCAAGGAAGTGCTGCTTACCGACACGGTCGGGTTCATTCAGAACCTTCCTCACGATCTGGTTGCCGCTTTCCGGGCAACGCTCGAGGAAGCGAATGAAGCCGATCTGCTTCTGCATGTCATGGATGCCTCCTCCCCGATGCGCGATCGTCAACGCGAAGTCGTGGAGGAGGTACTTGGCGAGCTGGGTGCGTCGGGCAAGCCGACGCTTCTCGTCTATAACAAGATCGATATTTGCCCGCCGTCGGAATCGGAGCTGCTCTCGGGCGGCTCGGATGCTCTTCGGGTGAGCGCTTTTAACGAAGCCGATATGGACATGCTTCTCGGGCGCATCGAGGACAAGCTTCTCGGCCGCGTCACGACGCTGAGAATCCCCGCATCGCGCGGGGACCTGGCTTCGCTTGCTTATCGGGTAGGAGACGTAGAAGCCCAAGAGACCGAAGACGATTGGCTGCTGTTGACGGTTCGCTTGAACGAAAGCGACATGGCGAAGTGGGGGAGACCGCTGGAGCCTTATTTTATTGAGGGCGATAGCTCCGGCGCTGAATAGGGAGAAACGGGGATTGGCCTAGATGAGTAACTGGAATGGAAATTGGGAAAGCTTCGCGAGAGATGCGGAGAATGCGGCGAGAGCTAGATTGAACGAGGTCGACGAGATTGCCGAGCGCAATCAATGGAAGGTCATCAAGGCTTTCCAGAAACACAAGGTAAGCGACTTCCACTTTAATCCATCGACCGGCTACGGATACAATGACCGCGGCCGCGAGGTGCTGGACGAAGTGTATGCGGACGTGTTCGGCGCGGAAGCGGCCATCGTCCGTCCGCATCTCGTCTCGGGGACGCATACGATCGGCATCGCGCTGTTCGGCGTTCTCCGTCCGGGGGACGAGATCGTGTTCGTGACGGGCAAGCCTTACGATACGCTGCACAAAGTGCTTGGGTCTCCGGGCGACGGGACAGGCTCGCTTGCCGACTGGGGAGTCGGCTTTACCTTCGTGCCGCTGATGCCGGACGGGGAAGTCGATTGGGATGCCGTCGCGGCGGCGGCCACTCCGCGCACGAAGGTATTCGCGATACAGCGCTCCCGGGGCTACGATTGGAGACCATCGTTTACGATCGAGAAGATTGACGAGATGGTTAAGAAGCTCCGGATGCTCAAGAACGATGCGATTATTTTCGCCGACAACTGTTATGGAGAGTTCACCGAGGAGCGGGAGCCGACGGAGGTCGGAGTCGACCTGATCGCCGGCTCTCTGATCAAGAACCCGGGAGGCGGGATCGCATCCAGCGGCGGCTATATTGCCGGGCGCAGGGATCTCGTCGAATTGGCCGCTTACCGCCTGACAGCTCCGGGGATCGGTGCCGAGGTTGGCGCGATGCTCGGCACGACCCGATCGATTTTCCAGGGCTTGTTCCTCGCTCCGCTGCTCGTCTCGCAGGCGGTCAAGGGCAGCGTGTTCGCCGCAAGCGCGTTCGAACGGCTCGGGTTCGAGACCCATCCGCGTTGGAACGATCCGCGCACCGACCTGATTCAGGCGATCCGCTTCCGTTCGGCGGAACATTTGATAACATTCGTCCAAGCCGTCCAACGCGCCGCTGCCGTGGATTCTCACGTCGTTCCCGAGCCGTGGGACATGCCGGGGTACGAGAACCCTGTCATCATGGCTGCCGGAACCTTCATTCAAGGAGGGAGCTTGGAGCTGTCCGCCGACGCTCCGATTCGCGAACCTTACATAGCCTTCATGCAAGGCGGGCTAACGTACGCTCATGTTAAATTAGCGGTACGTCAGGTGATAGAGGACATGCAGGGCAAAAATCTGCTTTGATGAAAATGGGCGTCGGATCGACGAAAATCGGCATTGAATTCCGTAATTAAACCTTACATTCATTGACACGTTTGTGGAATGAAGTTACAATGGAAGAGGTTACAAAACAAAGTGTCTTAATGGAAGGTTGATACGTATGGCTGGCGATGAGATAAGAAGGAATATGGCGTTATTCCCAATTGGTATCGTCATGAAGCTGACGGACCTGACAGCCCGGCAAATTCGTTATTATGAACAGCACGAGTTAATCCAGCCCGCCCGGACGGCAGGGAACCAACGGATGTTCTCTTTCAATGATGTAGAACGGCTGTTGGAGATCAAGGCGCTCATCGAGAAGGGCGTCAATATCGCGGGGATCAAGCAGGTGATGAACCCGGTCGGCGAAGGCGCCGACGACGGAACGATCATCAGCGAGCAATCCGAGGTCAAGCGCCGCGAGATGACGGATTCTCAGCTCCATCGTCTGCTGAAGCAGCAGCTGATGGCAGGCAACAAGCGCCCGGGTCAGGTATCGCTTATTCAGGGCGAGCTCTCGCGCTTCTTCAAGAACAAATAATCCGGGTTCCGCCTAATCCAAGGAGGATGTCATGAGCAATTACACTCGCGAAGATATTATGAGAATAGCTAAGGAACAGAACGTTCGCTTCGTTCGCCTGCAGTTCACGGACTTGATGGGCATCATCAAGAACGTGGAGATTCCGGTCAGCCAGCTGCCTAAGGCGCTGGACAACAAGATGATGTTCGACGGCTCTTCGATCGAAGGCTACGTGCGCATCGAGGAATCCGACATGTACCTGTATCCGGACTTGGATACGTGGGTCGTTTTCCCTTGGGTGACGGAAGATCGCGTCGCCCGCTTGATCTGCGACGTCTACATGCCGGACGGAACTCCGTTCGCGGGCGACCCTCGCGGCATTCTGAAGCGCGCGCTTCAGGAAGCGGAAGAGATGGGCTTCAGCACGATGAACGTCGGACCGGAGCCGGAATTCTTCCTGTTCCAGACGGACGAGAAGGGCAACCCGACGAACGAGCTGAACGACCAAGGCGGTTACTTCGACCTTGCGCCGACGGACTTGGGCGAGAACTGCCGCCGCGATATCGTGCTTATGCTCGAAGAGATGGGCTTCGAAGTGGAAGCTTCCCACCATGAAGTCGCTCCGGGGCAGCACGAGATCGACTTCAAGTACGCGGATGCGATTCGCGCGGCCGACCAGATCCAGACGTTCAAGATCGTCGTCAAGACGATCGCCAGACAGCACGGCCTGCATGCGACGTTCATGCCGAAGCCGCTGTTCGGCGTGAACGGTTCCGGCATGCACTGCCACTTGTCGCTGTTCCGCGGCAACGAGAACGCGTTCTTCGAGCAGAACGACAAGATCGGCTTGAGCACGACCGCCCGCCAGTTCATGGCCGGCATCCTCAAGCACGCTCGCGGCATGGCGGCGATCACGAACCCGACGATCAACTCGTACAAGCGACTCGTTCCGGGCTACGAAGCTCCGGTATACGTGGCTTGGTCGGCGAGCAACCGCAGCCCGATGATCCGAATCCCGGCGTCCCGCGGGCTCAGCACGCGCGTCGAAGTCCGCAACCCGGACCCGGCCGCGAACCCTTACCTCGCGTTGGCGGTCATGCTGAAAGCCGGCCTGGACGGCATTCAGAAGAAGACTCCGCTTCCGGCTCCCGTCGATCGCAACATCTACGTGATGACGGAAGAGGAACGCGAAGAAGCCGGCATCCCGAGCCTGCCGGGCGACCTTCACGAAGCGCTGGGCGACCTGCTCCGCGACGAAGTCGTGTGCGAGGCGCTGGGAGATCACGCGCTCAGCCACTTCTACGAGATGAAGGAGATCGAGTGGGACATTTACCGCACCCAGATCCACCAATGGGAACGCGATCAGTACATGACCACTTACTAATAGCGATGCTTTTAGAACGGAACCACCCCAAGCGAAGGCTTGGGGTGGTTTTTTGGTTTGAGTAACAGAAAGGATAAATTCCTCCCTAGCTGGCCGCTGCTGCTTACCTTGACCCGCCGAAGGCGATTCTGCTTACCGAATGCCCTGCCGAAAACCTGATCGAGAGCGCCGATAGTCGAAATAGTCGACTAACGTCCCGCCGGAAGCTCGATCGGGAGCGCCGATAGTCGAGAAAATCGACTAACTTCCCGCCGGTAGCTCGATCGAGAGCACCGATAGTCGAAGTAGTCGACTATCGTCCCGACGGAAGCTCAATCGTGTACCTCTGTCAAGAAAGTGGACACAACTTTACGCTCCCTGGAGTTGCTCGTAGTACTTTTTCTCGCAAGCATGAGGAGTTAAGTAGCTAATGGTCGAGTGGATGCGAATGCGGTTGTACTCCAACTCGATGTACTCGTAAATGGCATCATAGGCCTGTTTACGAGTTCTAAATTTGGTTTGGTAAATGAGCTCTTTCTTTATCACACTATGAAATGCCTCAATACAGGCATTGTCATAGCAATTCCCTTTTCGGCTCATGCTGCCTATCATGTTGTTTTTCGTTAACCGTTCCCGGTACTCTGCTGAGGCATACTGAGAGCCGCGATCCGAATGGTGGATAAGGCCTGCAGCTGGCTTTTGACGCTCACAGGCCTTATCGAAAGCYTCAAGTACAAGTTCCTTGGTCATCCGCTCTCCAAGCGCCCAGCCCACGATCTTTCGAGAGTAAAGATCCATTACGCTGGCAAGATAGACCCAACCTTGAAGAGTGGCAATGTAGGTAATATCCGTTACCCATACTTTGTTCGGCGCCTGMACCTTAAAGCCACGGTTCAGCACGTTCTCATAAACCGGTTGRTTATGGTTGGAGTTCGTGGTTGCTTTGTATTTCTTSACCGTGCAGGAACGTAGTCCCATTTCCTTCATCAGGTTGGCGACGGTCTTTGGCGCAACAACATCGCCCTCTTCACGCAATTTAGCCGCGATTTTATCGCTGCCATATCGTCTTTTAAAGGCGTAGAAGTGATGCTGAATTCGCTTCATACGCTTCTTGCGAAGCTTCTCTTGATCGCTTGGTTTACGATTTRCCCACTTATAGTAGCCGCTTCGGGAAACACCCATGACAGCGCACATCTTCTCGACACGAAACTGGAAGCGGTATTTGCGAATGAACGCGTAAATCAGTTTCGGCTTTTGGTGAAGAAGTGCATCGCCTTTTTTAAGATCTCGAGTTCCTCCTGCAACTCGCGGTTTTGTTCTTCAAGCTTTTTCAGCTTTTCATAATCAACAAACACCTGCGATTTTTCTCCGGCATTAGMAAACTTTTTTCTCCATGCACGAATGCTGCTTACGGGAATGTCCAGCTCTTTAGAAACTTCAGCTGGTGTTTTACCGTTCTCTTGCATGTGTTTAATCGTTTGACGCTTAAACTCATCATCAAAATGCTGACGGATATCGCCCATGACACACCTCGACCTTTTTAGTGATTTTATTGTAGCAGGTCGCTGTTACAGCGTGTCTACTTTCTAGACTACATCCATTATGCCTCCGTTAGTCGATTTTCTCGACTATCTCCCTCGCAATCGGGCGCTTCGTGCCTCCGTTAGTCGATTTTCTCGACTATCTCCCTCGCAACCCGGCGCTCCGTGACTCCGTTAGTCGATTTTTTCGACTATCTCTCTCGCATCCCAGCGCTTTATGCCTCCGTTAGTCGATTTTTTCGACTATCTCTCTGCTACCCGGCGCTTTGTGCCTCCGTTAGTCGATTTTAGCGAAGTGACTACTGAGCGAACGGGAGAGGCGGTATAGTGGACCGCGATACTGAGCGAATGGGAGAGGAGCCATAGCGAAGCTCATTACTGAGCGAATGGGAGAGGAGCCATAGCAACAAAAAAAGGGATCGCCGCGCTGGCGGCAATCCCTCTCCATTCCCTCTAATTTCCTTACTTCGCGTTCTGCTTCAAATAGTCGTTATGACGGGAAACCATGGCCTTAAGCGTATCTTCCAGCGACTGCGAGCCGAGGAAGTACTTCTCGTACTCCTGCGAGCGCAGGTCCACGACCTCTTGCGGCACGGAGCGAACGAACTTCGGCGTTGCGTCCTCGAAGGTCACGTACATCAGGGAAGCCTCGTCATATGTCTCCGGCTTGTCGCCGAGCATGCTCTTCAGAGCGGCGTCGCGGTCGGCGTCCTTCGAAGCCGGAACGCGTCCGCCGGCCGCCATCGGAGCCATGCCTCCGTCCGCGTACCACTTCAGGAATTCCCATGCGGCAGCCGTGTTCTTGCCTTTCGAGTTGATGGAGATAAAGTCGCCCTGGCCGCCGCGCGTGATGTAATCCGCTTGGTTGTCCATCAGCCTCGGCACCGGAGCGAAAGCGATCTTGAAGTCGCGCGGATAGTCCGTGAAGTTGTTGGAGCTGCGGAGCAGCCAGGCGCCGATGTTGAGCATCGGAACTTCGCCGCTGAGGAACATCTGCTCGACCGGCATCTTGCTCGTCAGCTGCTCGCCGAGCGGAGGCGTCGTCTTGTCGTCGTACATCATGCCGTTCAGCGTCTCCAGCCATTTCTTGACGAGCGGGTCGTCCAGGTTCGACGTGCCGTCGGCCTTCGTATAGCCGTCCTTTGAGAGCGCCGAATCGAGCGGATCCGCATAAGGCTCGGTGTTCTGGATGAAGCCGTACCCGTCGCCCTTCTTCAGCTTCTTCGCGTATTCGCGAAGATCATCCCACGTCCACTCCGTCGGAACCGCCAGGCCGGCTGCGTCCAAGGCGTCCTTGTTCAGCGCGACGAAGTACGAGCTCATCGTCGTCGGCATGCCGTAGTACTTGCCGTCGATCTTCCAGTTGGCCGCGTCCGCACCCATTTTCTCATCGATGTTATAGTCCGTGAACGTGCCCAGATCCATCGAGAAGCCGGATTCCACGCGCTTCTGCGCCTGGCTCATCGTGTAGTTGACGTAGATGTCGACGTCTTGCCCCGTCATCAGAGCCGTATCCAGCTTCAAGTTGCCTTCGTCGTCGTTGACGTAACGCACGTACTCCACCTGAATCTCCGGATGCTCTTTGTTCCAATTGTCCACGACCGCCTGAGGTCCGGATTCCGGAGGAACGCCTCCCCACATCTTCAGCTTGACGACGTCTCCCGGTTTGCCCGAAGCCGATGCCGATGCCGGAGCCGATGCCCCCGCGGATGAAGGCGCTTCCACTTTCGCGTTGCCGTTATTGCCGCCGCATCCGGCTAACAAGCCCGATACGAGTACGAGCGATGCCGTTCCCGCTAACCAGCTTTTCTTTCTCACAAGCGTTGACCTCCCTGTGCGATCTCGATTTGATTGCTGCAAACTAAGGATAGCAAGACGGGAGGGAGCGCCGGAAGGAACAGAATCATGATGTCCATGGAACAGAACCATGCAATTCCGCAGCCTCTTCCGGCTTCGCGGCCTGCATAATCGTTCTATCGGGTCAGGCGATATTGGCTCGGAGTCGTGCCCGTCATCCGCTTAAAAATCTTGATAAAATAGTTGTCGTTCATGAACCCCACGTTCTGTCCGATCCGGTTCACGGGGAGCTCCGTGTTCTTTAACTGCTCGATTGCCTTCCCGACCCGCACCCGATGCAGGTAGTGGATGAGCGTCTCTCCTGTTTTCTTCTTGAACAGGGCGCTGACGTAGTTCTCTCCCATCATGACGTATTGGGATAACGACTTCAGCGTGATGTCCTGGTCGTAGTTTTGTTCTATATATCGAATGATTTTGTTCACTTCGGGATGCGTAATTTTGTCTTGCAGCGAGCCGCCTGCTCCAGTCGAAGGAGAGGAAGCGGCGGCCGAGGCGCTCTTCAGCTCCGCATCGATCTTGCCGAGCGTCTCTCTCAGGTCCTTCACGCTCATCGACAGCTTCAGGATATAGTTAGAAGCTCCGTATTCCATCGCCTGCCGCATCGATTCGAAATCGCCGATGCATGTAAGCATGACGAACTTCGAGGAGATGCCGGCTTTTCTCGTCTCCTTCAGGAGGGCCAGGCCGTCCATCTGCGGCATGACGATGTCGCAGAGCACGAGATCGGGCGGCTCGTTCTTGATCATCCGCAGCGCTTCTTCCCCGTTGCTCGCCTCTCCCGCCAGGGTGAAGCCCATGTCCTCCCAACGAATGCTCTCCCGCACCGATTCCCGAACGAACGTCTCATCCTCCACCAGCAGGACTTTCCACATCGCTCTCTCCCCTTTTTCCAAGAATCCAACAATCCTTACGAGATAATCTGACGGTTGCCCCCGTACGGCTCGGACAGCAGCAGCGGCAGATTCATGCGGAACAGCGTTCCTTGCTCAAGCGGAATCGTCTCGAGCTCTCCCTTGTCCTTGAACAGCAGGCGAAGCCTCTCCCGCACGTTCGACAGGCCGATCCCCGGACGCTTGCGGCCCTCTTGGGCCAGCTTCGACTTCTCGATGCCGACGCCGTTGTCCTCGACCTCCAGCACCAAGAGATCGCCGTTCTCTCCTCCGAGTCCGACCCGGATGCGAATTCGGCCCCCTTCGGCCATGTTGCCGATGCCGTGGCGGATCGCGTTGTCGACGAGCGGCTGAAGGCTGAGCTTCGGGACGAGCGCGTACAGAATGCCCTCCTCGCAGCTGAATTCCACCTCGAACCGGTTGCTGTAGCGGATCTGCTGGATATAGATGAACGCCTTCGTCAGGTCGATCTCGTCTTGCAGGTGGATCAGGTCGACTTCCGAATTGAGGCTGGTCTCGAGCAGCTTGCCCAGGGACAGGCAGATCTCCACGATCTCTTCGTTCTTGTTCCTCATCCCGATCCACTTCATCGTGTTCAGCGTATTGAGCAGAAAATGGGGATTCATCTGGGCGAGAAGCATCTGGAAGTGAACCGCGTCCTTCTGCCTCTCCTCCGCCTTGAGACGCCCGATCAACCCGTTCATGTCCACCATCATCGCGTTGAACGTTCGCGTCAGCTCCAGGATCTCTCCCTTGTAATTCTTCTCGGGCAGGCGGGTCCGGAGATCCTTGCGAACGGCGTCTCTCATCTTCTTCATCAGATGGGCGAGCGGGCGGGTGAACGCATGGGCGATCATGAACGCAACCGCGATGAAGGCGGCCGTTATGCCGTAGAAGGTGACGAAGTATTGCTTCTTAAGCGTCTCGATCTCGTTAAAAAGAATGTTGAGAGGAATGCGGTTCACCAGATACCAGTCTAGCGACGACACATAGCTGTAGTTCACCAGGGAATCCTGTTCCTTGTCGATCCAATAGCCATTCTCCGGCGCAAGCGACACTTTCTCGATGGCCCCGGCGGTCAGCTCGGATGCCGGCTCCGACCGGGCGATCAGCTCTCCCTTATGGGTCAGAATGAAATAAGCCTGGTCGCTGGCGGAATTCTGCTGGGTCGATTGGAACCAGAACGAGAAGTCGATGCTGACTCTGGCGTAGCCGTAGGTCCGGTTGCGGTTGTCGCGCAGCTCCGAATAGAGAGAGAGCAGGGTCGGGCTCCTCGTGATATCCCGGGATACGTAGTTCTCGTCGTCCGTCACCCATAGATAAGGAGAGTTCGTCTCCTTCATCTCGGAGAAATGAGGGTTGGCCAGGATCTGATCGTAATCGAGCGGATACCTGGGCGGGTAGGAAGAGTAGACATTCCCGTTCAGGTCCAGAAGCGTATAGTAGACGGACGGATTATAGAGGAAAAAGCTGTTGTTCAGCCCTTTGAACTTGTCTTCGATGAGCTCCTTGTTGGCAAGAACGTTGTCGCGGGCCGGGAACTGCAGGATGGTCCGGACATCCGAGTCCTGCTCGAGGAAGATCAGCGTTTTGAACGCGATGCTTAACTGGTCGTCCAGGGAACGATGCAGGTTGTCCAGCTGTTCGTGGCTCTGCTCGCTGATCTTCTTCTGCACGAGCGATTCGATCTTCTGGTAGTTATACAGGTTCAACAAGCTGAAGGGCAACAGGATGATCAGGGCGAACACGGCGAAGATCCTGTACTTCAGCGAGTGGGGGACCAGGCGGGACAGCAGGCTCCGCATCGCGCGCGCCTCCTCTGCTCTAGGATGCTACCATTATAGCATCCCGGTCCTGCCTCGAAGCCGAATGACTCCATTTGCATAAAAATGTAGGGCTCCGACGGGGGCGAAACATCAAATCGTTCTATTCTGGGAGAAAATAGAAAAGCCCGCGCCGGTAAAGGCGCAGGCCCATTGAGGATGATGCTCTGGCTGCGGGAACGATGCGGTCAGCCGCCTAGGCCGGCTTTGACCCAGCCCGCCACCGTGACGGTGCGCTTCGCTTGATGCTTGACCGCGGCTTGGACGTCCTCCGCCATCGTTCCGTCCTGCTTCTGGGTGACGCTTGTCCCGTACGGGTTGCCTCCCGCCGTGTAGACCGATTGATCGGTAAACCCGGGAGCGGCGATAATGGCTCCCCAGTGATAGAATGTCGTATGCAGCGCCAGAATCGTCGCTTCCTGGCCGCCGTGAGGATTGCCCGCGCTCGCCATCGCGCTGACGACCTTGTTGGCCAGCTTGCCTTGCGCCCACAAGCCGCCCGTCGTATCGAGGAACTGCTTCATCTGGCTCGGCACGTTCCCGAAGCGCGTCGGCACGCTGAAGATGATCGCGTCCGCCCAGTCCAGGTCCGCGGGAGCCGCTACCGGCACGTTCTTCGTCGCCTCCGAGTGCGCTTTCCAGCCCGGATTGGAATCGATCGCGGCCTGCGGCGCCAGCTCCTGAACCTTCAGCAGCTTGACTTCCGCGCCCGCTTCCTTGCCCGCGTCCGAAGCCCATTGCGCCAGCTGATAATTGGTTCCCGTCGAACTATAATAGATGACGGCCAGCTTTACGTTTGCCATTCACTTTCATGCTCCTTTGTGGTCATGGATAGGTAATCTTACAATGGTATGCGCATTAGGCCGAGTCTTTATTCTTGATTGTTAATATTTGCACCCCTTAAAGACTAAGATATAATTTATTTATAAATGTAAATTTTTCGAGGAGATCATAGCCTAATGGATATTCGGAATATTCGCATCGGCCTGATTGACGAAGATGCCGACCAGCCTCGGTACCAGTTCGACGACGATGCCCTACAAGAACTCATGAACAGCATCGGAGAGCTTGGACTGCTCTCTCCAATTAAAGTCCGGACAACGCCGAATGGGCGATACAAGATCATCTATGGGAATCGCCGCTACAAGGCGTGCACCATGTTAGGCCTTGAGACCGTTCCTTGCATCGTCTCGCACGTGACCGACGAAACGGAGATTTACTTGGAGCAGATCGCCGAGAACTTGACGCGCGAGGGCTTCTCCCCGATCGAAGAGGCCGAAGCCTTCGACAAAATGCTGAATAACCCGAAGTTCAGCTGTTCGATCAAATTCCTCTCCGGCAAGCTCGGCAAGCCGGAGAACTACATTAAGAACAAGCTGGAGCTGCTGAAGTTCGGAATCGCCGTGAAGAAGCTGATCGTCTCGGGCTCCGAGATCCGCAAGGACAAGCTGACCGAGGATCAACTGCTTCCGCTCAAGGATCTGCCGATGGAATATCGCGATACGCTGGCGCTCACCTTCGCCCGGGACGAGACCCCCGTTCCGGACATCAAGCGGATTGCCAAGCTGTTCAAGGATCCCGGCATCTCGGACGGCTTGAAGAGCAAGCTGCTCTACAAGTCGGGCTACGAGCTGCTGGAGACGTGGTCCACCTTCGAGCACAACCGAAAGGAACGCGCCAAGCGGGAGAAGGAGCGAGCCGAAGCCGAGGAGGCGGCTAGGCTGGCCGAAGAGGAAGCGGCGGGAAGCGCGGACGCGGATGGAGCAGCCGTCGGCAATGGTACGGCGGCTTCCAAAGCGTCGGAACCCCTTCTAGCGCCGCTGTTCGAGATTCCGACGGTCGTCGAGCTTTCGGCGGACGAGCCCGCGTCTTCCAGCGCGAGAACGCCGCGCGGCCAGTTGCCGGTCGCCATCGTCGAGCAAGAGATCGTCCGCCTGCTCGAGGCGATTCCGACCGCCGCCGCCCTGGAAGGCGACGATCTGCCGAGCCTCGACAGCCTGAGGTACGACCAGTTGGCCAACCTCGGAGACGACATCGACCGCCTGATCGGCGGCTTCGAGCAGCAGATCGCCGAATGGCGCAAGCTGCGGGCGGCGATCAACGCTCGCCTATCCTAATAGAAAGGAGCAGCAGAGTCCCCTCTGCTGCTCCTTTCTCGTTCCTATTCGAATCTCATTCCAGCCTCGGGAACCGCCCGCGAAGCGAACCCTTACGCCCGAGCCAGCCGGTCGATGACCTCCCGGTACGCCTGCTTCGGGCGGAGGCCGACAAGCTTGTCGGTCGGCTCTCCGTCCTTGAAGAAGACGACGGTCGGCATGCTCATGACCCCGAAGGCCGAAGCCAGCTCCGGAGACTCGTCGGCATCGACCTTAGAGAAGTTAACGGCTTCGCCATACTCTGCCGCCAGTTCATCGAGCAACGGCAGAAGCACCCGGCACGGCGGGCACCATACCGCTCCGAACTCCACGACCGCCACCTTCGCTTTCGTTAGCCCGTTCAAATCCTCCATTTTATTCAGCACCGTCAAGGACATGCTTGCTCTCCTCCTTCTGTTCTTCCCGAATCGACGCGATTCGTTCGATCAGATTGGAGCGGATGGCGCCGAGCAGGGCAAGCTGTTCCTCGATCTCGGCCAGCTTCTGCTCGTACACGGGCATGACTTCGGCGCAGAACGCTTCCTTGCTCTTCATCACGCAGTGCAGGAAGCCCGCGATCTGCTCGGTGCTGAGGCCAAGCGACAAGTACAAGCGAATCGTATTCACTTGTTCGATAGCGAAGGCATGATACTCCCGATACCCGCTTCCGACCTCGCGCGACGCCGTCAGAAGCCCTTTCTGCTCGTAATACCGCAGCGATCGGACGCTCGCTCCGGTCGCCTTGGACAGCTCCCCTATTCTCAGAACGACACCCCCTTTCCCTCTGATGTCCCTAGCATACACCCTGACATCAATGGCAGAGTCAACCCCGTTTTCAAACCTATTTTCCTTGTTTGCGATTCCACTCCTTAGGTACCTATTCGGCAGACCTCGATCATTTTCCCGCTTAACGTCCGAACCGGAATTCTCCCAAGACATGCTATAATAGAACCAATAAAAGATCAGGAGATTGCACGATGGTACCTTCCGATTCGATCACCGAACAACAATGGAACGACTTGGTCCGCAGAGCGGCGTCGTTCTTCGACGACCTGACGCTTAAACGCGGCTATCAATATTTCAAGCAGGGCAAGGTGTCTCGGATTCCGGGCGAAGAGAGCGGCGACCGCCTTCTCGCGATTGTCCGCGGGTCGGAGGACTACCGGGTCGAGCTGTCGCTGGACAGCTTGCCGAAGAGCGCCTGCACTTGTCCGGTTCAGGGCGGCTGCAAGCATATGGCCGCTTTGCTGCTTGATTTCGCCGAGGAGTATAATGCTCCTCTGCACGAGCTGGTGAACGCCCGCTCCTCCCTCGCGATGAAGGCTAATGCTTCGTCGAAGCTGTCCATCGTTCGCAGAAGCGAGGAGCAGCACGTCCTGGAGCAGCAGGCGCTCCGCATCCCCGAGATGAGCGTGCAAGAGTGGAACGAATGGTTCCAATTGGCGGTTCAGCCCTATGAGAATATGCACCGCAATCCGCAATACGCGGCCAGCGCCCTGCGGGCGGTGCTCGATCCGAAGCCCGAGCTGACGCCTGCGGTCGAGATGCTGTTCCAGATGCATGCCCGCCTGTTCGTACTGGCCAAGCTGATGAATCCTTACCGTTCGTCCGAGCATCATTTCGGCTCGTACCTTCCTTATAACACCGATCTTGCCGCTTCCGAGCTGCAGCAGAGCATCGTCGATTACTTCGACAAGCGGCTGCCGCTGGAGCAAGAACCGGAGCAATGGACGCGGGTGAAGCAGTCGATCGACTACTTGCGCCGCGGAATGCTTCAGGAGCGGCCGAAGGATCGGCTCTGCTACGGTCCGTGCTACTACGAGCTGTGGGCCAGTTGGGTCAGCCCTCATCTGGGGGCAGAACCGACGCTGCTGCGCGAGGAACTCGCTCGGTTGGAAGCCGGGAAGGACGAGTTCGGGGATACGCTGCAGCGGACTCCTTGGCTGCTGGCTCGCGCGCGCATGCACTTCTACCTGGGAGAGGACCCTGAGGCCTGGGTACTGCTGCGCCAGGTGTCTACTCTCGAGGGCTATCTCACCTACGAGCTGCTCTATTATCCAGCCGAGCTGGAGCATCACGAGCAGTGGGAGCGAATGGTCGTCTGGCTGAAGGTCATTGGCCCCCTGCTGGGCAACCGCACCCAAGGCGTATTCGACAATTACTTCGGGTTCTGGGAATCCGTCGCTAAGAAGCGGCCCGAAGCCGAAGAGCAGATGTGGGAGATGCTCGTGAGCATGCTTCCCGGCACGCGGCGAATGTACGAGCAGAAGCTGATCGAGCATGGAAAATGGCGAGAGTGGATGGATTGCCAGCTCAGCATGGGAAGCGATCCGCTCGAGTTTCGGGTCAGCGAGCTGCAGCCTATCGAGAAGGAAGCTCCCGAGCTGCTGCTGCCCTTCTACCACCAGGCGGTGGAGCGCTGCATCCTGCAGAAGAACCGGAGCGGCTACAAGCAAGCGGTGAAGATGCTGAAGCGAATCTCCAAGATCTATAAGAAGCTCAAGCTGGAGGAGCGCTGGGAGCTGTTCATCGCCGCCTTCACCTTCCGGCACAGCCGGCTTCGCGCCCTGCAAGAGGAGCTCAGGAGAGGAAAGTTAATTCCATGACCAAGCTGATGGATACGATAAAAGTGAATCTGATGCTGACGGAGTTCGGCGACGCGCTCATCTACGGCGCGAACGACAGCTTCAGCTTCGTTCCGGGACTTACGCTTAAGCAGCGCCTGTTCGCCTGGCATGTCCCTTCTCTCTTCGGCACCGAGCTGACGATCCAGACCGCCGGAGAGACGGAGATGGTGCTGCTGCCCGCCGAGCAGGTCATCCCTTTCTTCGCGGACCGGAGCCAAGCCGTCAAGCACATCTCCTGGGCGTGGGAGGAGCGGGCCGCCGACCTGATCGAGCTGGCTCCGCTGTTGGCCAGGTGCTTGGAGGAGAAGCGTTACGCCCCAAGCCTGTCCGCCTTCGAGTCGGGCGAGCTCGAATGGAACTGGGACGAATCAGGGCTCGAATTGGAGGAGCAAGCGCTTCTGGCCGACCGCCTTCTTGACGATGGCTTCCGACGAGGAATCGCCGCCGCCTTCTCCGCTTCGGTCTATTCCATGCACTACGGGACGGAAGAAGCGGATGCGGACCTGCGCCGGGAATTCCCCGCCCTGTTCGTCTCGAACCGGTCGGGCTCCGCCAAGGGCATGGATTCAGACGCATGGCTCCTGTCCATCGGCTGGAGAACCGACACGGCCCCCTTCCGTCCCGCGCTGCAACTGATCGAGCCGTGGGAATCACATACGCAGTGGCGCTTGCGGCTTGTCCTGCAGGATAAGCAGCAAGCGGCTTCCGTCTATCGCGCCAAACTGTCAGACAAAGGCGAAGCGTTCGGCGCCTGGCCCGAGAGCTGGACGCCGTACGTGCAGGAACGCTGCGCCGGCTGGCTGGAACGGCTGCGCGCGACCCTGCCGCTGCCGCGCATCTCCGCCCGCGGCGACGATGTCCTTGCCGCGCCGCTGGATGACAAGGCGGCGTGGCAATTCCTAACCGCGGACAGCCGGAGCCTGATCGACGCCGGCTGGATCGTGCTCCTTCCGGCTTGGTGGGAAGCCGCCAGCCGGAAGAAACCGAAGCTTCGCGCCAAGGTGAACGGCGGCGAAGAGAAGGGGCGCGGCGGCCGCTCGATGTTCGGCCTCGATTCCATCATCGACTTCGACTGGCGCGTCTCCATCGGGGATGCCGAGCTGTCCGAAGCCGAGTTCAAGGAATTGGTCGCTTCCGGGCAGCGCCTCGTGAAATTCCGCGACCAATGGATTCCGCTCGATCCCGCCCTGCTCGCTCAGATCAACCGCGCGATGGAAGGGATGGACCGCTCCGAAGGCTTGAGCTTGCAGGACGTGCTTCAGCTTCACCTGCTGTCCCAGGAGACGGAAGCCTCTTCCGTTCCCGACGGGACGGAGGCTCCCGAATCCCCCGAGGAGCGAGCTCAACGCTTCGAGCTGGAGGTGGTGCTGAACGAGCAGCTTCTCGGCTTGTTCCGCCAGCTCAACCAGCAGTCGGAATGGCCGAAGCTGGCCGCTCCCGCCGGCCTGAAGGCCGAGCTTCGCGGCTATCAGCGCGACGGCTTCTCCTGGCTCGTCTTCCTGGGAAGCTTCGGGCTCGGCGCTTGCCTGGCCGACGATATGGGCCTGGGCAAGACCGTGCAGCTCATCTCCTACCTGCTTCACCGGAAGGAGAACTCGAGCGGCGGCGCGCCATCGCTCATCGTCTGTCCGACCTCCGTGCTCGGCAATTGGCAGAAGGAGCTCGCCAAGTTCGCTCCTTCGCTTCGCGCCATGCTCCATTACGGAAGCCGCAGACTGACGAACGACGACTTTTTCGCCGCCGCATCCGAGTCGGATGTCGTCCTCACCTCCTTCGCGACGGCCTCCCTCGACCAGGAATGGTTGAGCGAATACCATTGGGGCGCGGTCTGCCTGGATGAGGCGCAGAACATCAAGAACGCGCAGACGAAGCAATCCGCCGCCGTACGCAGCTTCCCAGCCAGGCATCGCATCGCCCTAACGGGCACCCCGATCGAGAACCGGCTGTCCGAGCTCTGGTCGATCTACGACTTCATGAACCCCGGTTTTCTCGGCACCGCCAAGGGATTCCAGGAACGATTCGCGAATCCCATCGAGAAGGAGAAGGACCCGCGGCGAACCGCCGACCTTCAGAAGCTGGTCAAGCCGTTCATGCTCCGGCGCAAGAAGAAAGACCCCGCTATTCAGCTGGATCTGCCGGAGAAGAACGAGATGAAGACCTACGTGAATCTGACCGGCGAGCAAGCCGCCCTCTACGACCAGACGGTCAACGAGCTGATGGAGCGAATGAAGAAGCTCGAGGGAATCGAGCGGAAGGGAGCGATTCTGTCCGCTTTGACCAAGCTCAAGCAGCTGTGCGATCATCCCGCCCTGCTTCTGCAGGAGTCGCTGCCGCTGCAGCCGAATGCCGAGACGGGCAAGGAAGAACTCGACGCCGAACGGATCGCTTCCCGTTCCTCCAAGCTGGAGCGGCTGCTGGCCATGGTCAAAGAGGTTCGCGAGGAGGAGGAACGCTGCATCATCTTCACCCAATACATCGGGATGGGCGAGATGCTGCAGAGGATTCTGTCGCAGGAGCTGGGAGAGCCCGTCCTTTACTTGAACGGCAGCACCTCGAAGACCGCCCGCGACCGGATGGTCGAGAACTTCCAATCGCGGACTCTCCCGCCCGAGGAGCAGCCGAACGTCTTTATCCTGTCTCTTAAAGCCGGGGGAGTCGGCCTCAACCTGACGGCGGCGAACCACGTGTTCCACTTCGACCGTTGGTGGAATCCCGCCGTCGAGAATCAAGCGACCGACCGGGCTTATCGGATGGGCCAGACGCGCGATGTGCAGGTTCATAAATTCATCGCGCTCGGCACCCTCGAGGAGAGAATCGACGAGATGCTTGAGAGCAAGCAGCAGCTCAGCGACAACGTCATCTCCGCTTCCGAAGGCTGGATCACCGAGCTCTCAACGGAGGAGCTGAAGGATCTGTTCACTCTGCGGAGGAGCAGCGCCGAATTCTAAGCCGCAACGCCAAGAAGGGCAGCCGCGCATGTTCGCGGCTGCCCTTTGTCTGCCAAATCCTCTATATTCCCGTCTGCTTATTTCGTCTTGAAGCTGAGGAAGCCGTCATCGACCGGAATTTATAGTCGATTGTCGACAATTTGTTAAGAGTTTGACGATACTAAGAATTTTCCGTATCTTCATCCCCGAGGCAAAGGTTCCATTTTCCCCTTCTCCCTATGCCTCCGTTCCCGCTTAAGCCTCCGATAGATTGACCCCTTCGTCCAGCGCCTCCCGGGCCGCCTGCTTCGCTCTCTCGAAGTCCGACTCCAGAATCGCCGCCGGCAGGTCGACCAGCTTGGCATGGAAGCTGCCCATCAAACGCCGGGTCCAACGAACCTGCACGAATACGTCCAAGATATTCATCGCTGTCTCGTACAGCCGGATCAACGCTTTGTTGTCAGCCACGCGGAAAATAAACAGAAGCATATAGCCGGCAATCGTCTCGTATTCGATCACGTCCTGCCGTTCGAAGGCCGCCTGGACCTCGTCCGCGTACTGGGCCAATTGAGCTCGATTCGACTCGTTCCACTTCTCGCGCGAATAATCGATCGCGATCCGAATCAGCTCCAAGGCGACCCGATTGTATTCCTCGATCTCCTTCTCCGAGAACGTCTTGACCACGGTTCCCCGTCTCGGAAGCCGCTCGACAATGCCGTCTATCTGAAGCAAATAGAGCGCTTCGCGTACCGGAGCGCGGCTCGTGTTCAATTCGCGGGCGATGTCTTCCTCGACGATCTTCTCCCCCGCCTTGATCTCCTTGGCGATGATTTTCTTCAAGATCATCTTGTAAATCTGCTGTGGGAGCGACTCCCCGAATTCGTGAGTATCTACTCGATTCACCATTGTCCCCGATCCCATCTTCCTATAGTCGCTGCATCAATCAGGCACAGTCCCCCATCCTCTATTCTCGGGGGAACTGCGCCTCGTTAAAATCCTAATGCCTCTTTTACTTCCGGGAGGGCTCCACCTTCGCCGTCTTGTGCAAATACCGAACGAGAGTCAGCAAGCCCTTGTCGAAGTTAACCAGATTCAAGTGCTCATCCGGCGCATGCAGGTTCTCGTCCGGGAGGCCGAAGCCCATTATCACGACGGGGGCTTCGACCACGCGGGAGAAGGTGGCTACGACCGGAATCGACCCGCCGTCCTTCGTGAACACCGCGCGCTTGCCGTACACTTCTTCGTAAGCGTCGGCGGCCAGTTGAAGCATCGGATCGGAAGGATCGCACGTGAAGGCGTTCGCTCTCTCGCCTTGCTCGACGCGCACCTTCGCTCCCTTCTGGACGTTCGCCTTCAGATGGCTCTCCACCCGGTCCAGCGTCTTCTGCGGATCCTGGGTTCCGACGAGACGGCAGGTAATCTTGGCGTGCGCTTCCTTCGGAATGACGGTCTTCGTTCCTTCTCCTTGGAAGCCGCCCCATACTCCGTTCAGCTCCAGCGTCGGCCTTGCGCCGGTGCGCTCCGTGAACGAGAAGCCTTCCTCGCCATAGAGAGCGTCGAGTCCGAGGTCTGCCGCCAGCTTCTTCTCGTCCGGATTGTAGCTGGCCAGATCGGCTTTCTCCAGGTCCGTCAGCTCCGGCACTCCTTCATAGAAGCCTTCGACCGTCACCCTCCCCTTCTCGTCGTGCAGGGTGTCCAGTAGCGAGATAAGGGCATGAAGCGCATTAGGAACCGCCCCTCCGTACAGTCCGGAGTGCAGGTCCGTCTTCGCCGTCGACACCGTTACCTCCAGCGAGCACAACCCGCGCAGCCCCGTGCAGATCGACGGCTTGCCAGGCTCCAGCAGCGAAGAATCGGAGATGATGACCGCATCCGCCGCCACCTTCTCCTTGTTCGCCTTCAGGAACTCGGGAAGGCTCTCGCCGGAAATCTCTTCTTCCCCTTCGATGCAGAACTTGATGTTGACCGGAAGCTCGCCTTCCTCGCGGAGAATCGCCTCCACCGCTTTAATATGAAGGAACAGCTGGCCTTTATCGTCCGTTGCGCCGCGGGCGTACAGCTTGCCGTCTCGAATGTCGGGCTCGAACGGAGGCGTCGTCCATAGATTCAGCGGGTCGACCGGCTGAACGTCGTAATGTCCGTATATCAACAGAGTCGGACGGCCGGGAGCCTTCATGCGCTCCGCGTAGACGATCGGATGCCCCTTCGTCTCCAGGATCTCCACCGTCTCCATTCCCGCGCGCTTCAAGGCGTCCGCCAGCCAGCTTGCCGCTGCTTGGATATCTTTCTTATGTTCGGAGAGGGCCGAGATGCTGGGAATGGACAGCCATTCCTTCAACTCGCTCAAGTGCTCCTCCCGCTTGTCGGCGAAATATCGTTCATAGTTGCTCAACGCGCTTACCCCTTTCACCTTGCCGATCTCTTCATCGATTTTACCACTGTTGCGCTTGCGATGCGACTCTCCAATCACCCCTGGCTGGGCATTCGCATACAATATTTCCAAGTTACGCTTGAACGATCGGAGGTTAATCCAATGAGCTTGCCTGTTGCCGAGCGTTCCGAGCCCACCGTCATTTATCGGCCGGAGCCCCAATTGGTTCAGCACCTGAAGTCCCTGCAAGATCATGTCCACCGCCTCTGCCTGCCGCATACGCATAAGCTGGTCAAGGTGGAGACGACGGACGGCGACGTGTTCGAAGGCCATATCGCCCATTGCGACAAAGGAATCCTTTACCTGAGGCTGTCGACGGAAGGGCACTCCCGAGCCTTTTTCCCGGGTGCCTTTCCTGCCGCCAATCCCTACAGCAACTTCGTTCTTCCGCTTGTTTTGTTTAATTTGCTGACCATCTCTTTGTTATAAAAAAGTCGACGCCTAAGCCGCAACGTGAATGGAAGCAACGATATCCGAAACCCGACGAGGAGTGAATTGGTTTGGCCTTTATGCCTCCGTTTGGGCCTGTTGGCCCTCAATTGCCGCCATTCGGCGGGCCAGGGACCCCGCCGCCTCCTGCCCCGCCAATCGGCGGGCAAGGAGCCCAGCCCCCTACCGCACCGCCGCCTCTATCTCCCCCGCCGAAGCCCGCCGCTACCCCGCTTGCAGTCGACCCCGGAGCGATCTCCTTCTGCTTGTTCCGCAACACCTACATCTGGCCGACCTTCGGACCCGGGTTCTGGTTCTACCCCGTCTTCGTCGGCCGCACTTCGGTCTCCGGCTTTCGCTGGACCGGCAGGAACTGGGTGTTCTCCGGCCTTGACCTGAGACAAATTTCTTCCTTCAGCTGTTTCTAATAGGAAATTCGGTATATTCATCCTCCTCAGAATCTTTCTGGGGAGGATTTTCTTATGTATGTCATCTTGCGCAACAATCCAAAAAAGTATTGATATTGATAATGAGAATTGTTATCATAAACTCCATTGAACGAGGAACCGATACAAACAAGATTCTAGGGGGATTCACTGTGCTTACACGCAAAGGTAAAAAAAGAGCTGCCGCAGCGGCGGGGCTGCTCGCGATCGCGACCGTTCTCGGCGCATGCGGCAACAATAACAATAACGCGGGGGAATCGCCGTCTCCAAGCGCATCGGCGCCGGCTTCCGCCGCCGCTTCTCCATCCGCTTCCGAGTCCGCTCCGGCGGCGGACCGCACTTTGACCGACGCTCTCGGCAACAAGGTGACGATCCCCGCCAATCCGCAGCGCATTATCGCTTCCTACCTGGAAGACAACCTTGTCGCGCTGGGCGTTACTCCGGCCGCTCAATGGTCGGTGCCGAACGGCATTCAAGATTACCTCCAGAGCAGCCTCAAAGACGTACCCAAGATCTCCTACGACCTGCCCTTCGAGGAAGTCGCCAGCTTCTCGCCGGACCTGATCATCATGGATTCCGCTTCTCTGGTCGAAGGCGATAAGTACGCCCAATACAGCAAGATCGCTCCCACTTATGTCGTCGGCGCGGAGGAGAACAACGACTGGAGACAGGAGCTTCTGAAGGTGGGCGAAGTTCTCGGCAAGAGCTCGGAAGCCCAGCAGGCGCTGGACGGCTATGACGCCAAGGCGAAGGATGCGAAGGAGAAGATCCAAGCGTCCATCGGCACGCAATCCGCCGCCGCGATCTGGCTCGTCGCCAAGAACTTCTACATGGTCAGCGACGACCTGTCCGCCGGCGCCGTGCTGTACGGCGATCTCGGCATGAACGTTCCGAATCTCGTGAAGGAGATCTCGGCGGAAGGGACGGGCAACTGGCGGGCCGTCTCGCTCGAGAAGCTCGCTACGCTGGATGCGGATCATCTCTTCCTGATCAACAGCGACGGCGCGGCTAGCGAAGAGCTGAAGAGCGCGGTCTGGCAGAACATTCCGGCGGTCAAGAACGGGCACGTCTACGAGTTCGGCCCGGAGACGAGCTGGCTCTATACGGGTACCATCGCCAACAGCCAGATCATCGACAACGTCCTGAAGAGCGTCGTCAAATAAGCCCCTCCCCATGAAGCCGAGGCTGCATTAAGACGCAGCCTCGGCTTCTGTCGTTCCACGAGAAGCAATCGGCGATCATCCATTCGGCACGCTAGATTAAGAGGAAGATAGGGCGAATCGCTCCTACTCATTCGATCTATTCCCCAATTATTCGACTTTATTTTCTTTTTTTCGATAAACCATGCAACTTCCGTCTTGGTTCCAGTGTTTACATGGTGAATTCAATGATGATTGGAGGAGTTCCCCATGTCCAGCTTGCAGCCGCTTCGCCGCCCGTTGCTTATGACCTTTATGATCGCCGCCCTTGCTTTCTTCTGGGCTTCGCCAATCGCTCGGGCCGCGACAATGCCGTTAACATCCGCGCCTCCGGTCGAGGTCATCCCTTACACATCCTATACGGGATATACGTACCTCTCGTATTCGAATGTAGGAATGACGGATAATGGCAACCAGACGTCGAAGATTAGCGCGGTTACGCAATCGAAGTCCGTCGTCTCCGAATTGGGAGCGGTCATTCAGCTGCAACGATGGACCGGCTCGGATTGGGTAGATATAGGGTCGGCCGTCACGATCAAGGCAGCCAATAGCAGCAACTTCTCGGACTTTGCCAACCTATCGACCCCTTCCGGTTACTATTATCGCGGCAAGGTTACTCATTATGCGAAGCAAGGAGCCACGACCGAGTCGGCCGTGGCCTATACGAGCAGCCTGCTTGTCGGCTAAGGCGATCCTAGAAGCAGAGAGGCCGTGCCCGCAGCGAATCGATTAGCTGCAGGCACGGCCTTCTCTCTATTGGATTCCTTTGCCGATCTCGATCAGCTCATCGCGTTGCAATTGACCGACAATCGCGATTCTCCAGCTTCCGGTCACCCATTCCAGGCTCGAGGTTCCATCCAATGTGATGAAGAGAAACGCTTCATAGCCATGGATTTTCAGCTTCTCCAACGTCCCGTCTGTTTCCTTGTATTCCGAATTGAAGACTTCATTCTTTTCTCTTTTGAACGTCATGATCGTAAACAGGCTCCCTGCGTCCGATTGATAGATCCCAGTCGCCATTAGAAGAGCCCCGCTCTTGGAGTCGAATTTGGCTTCTACCTTAAGAAGCTTGTAGCCTTCCGGAATCGTGGAGTTATCCGGAGCTATCCCGTCGTACAACGATCGGATTTCTTCCCATCCGGAGAAGTTCTCGGAACGGGGCCGCGAATTCGGAACTTCCATTCCTTCCGGAATGCCATCCGAATTAACCAATGGAGGAGCTTCAAATTCCGGGGGAGGCGCCGTCTTCGCATCGATCTCCTTGCCGGACGAAGACCCGAAGATGACCTTGACCACTCCACCCGGTAACGACTTGACTTCCTGGAAGAACGGACTGAACGCATCGGAAGCCATGGGGGTACCGAAAAGAAGCGCACCGAGCAGGAAGGAAAACGCGATCAGCGGCAAGCTTCTCAGTCGATTTCTCCGGGTACGGCGCTTCCTTAATGCTCGTTGCGTCTTCTCCCATAACGGGTCGGAGCTTGGCGCGAGGGTCTGCTTCTTGGCAGCTTCAGCGAACGCGGCATCGAACAGGTTATCGAATTCGTCTTGCATCCGCTTGCTCCCCCCACAACTTAACGAATCTCTTCTTCACGGCTTCTCTTGCCCGATGGAGCTTATGCTTGACCGTGGACTCGTTCGTATCCAGCATAGCCGCCATCTCTTTGTAACTGAGCTCCTGCTTCCATCTCAACTCAATGAGCGCTTGGTATTCGGGCTTCAGCTCTTGCAGACATCGGCCGATCTCTTCCGTCATGATCTTCAGCTCGATCTCCGATTCCGTCGAGCCCATCGGGCTGACGAAGACCAGGTTGTCCAGAAAAACCGTACGGTCATCGGCCATCTCGTCTCGGATTTTCCGATTTCTCTTTAGATATGTATAGACTCGATTCTTGACCACCGTTCGAATCCAGCCTTTAAACTTGACTTCGCTATCGATCGAAGGCATCTTCTTCAGAACGTGGAGGAATGTTTCTTGAATGAGGTCCTCCGTCGTCGCATGGTCCTTCACCAGATAGATAATTAACCCGTAGACAAGCTCATAATACTCCCGAAAGATCTCCTTCTGGATAGATGGGGACATCCCCTCGAAGTCCTCCGCCATGAGGAGCATAAGTGGACTCGCCATTCCGATAGATGCTCCCTTCCGCCTGACCGCCAAGTTGCCTATTACCTAATCTCACATCGCCCTACTATAGAATTATACATGATCCTTTTGTCTTATGTTGTATCTATTTATTCCAAAATGACAAAAAGAATAGGGGGCGCTGAGGCATGGCATTCTTGGCTTGTCTGCTAGAAGGCGGAGAGCATTCTATATCAGGGCCGCTTGTTTACCGGCGACTCTCCGAAGGACGGTCAGCGCCGCTGTTCTCGTTACTTCCGGGCTCGCGTCGCGGACGGACTTCTGAATAACGGTGACGATATAGTTGCGATGACTATAGATCCCGATATCCACATGCGCGGCAGTCGAAGAAGCCGGATCTCCGGCAGAGGAGAGACCGTTCCAGCATAGCAGTTCCTCTCCCAGATCATATTCGCTATAGGCAATTCGGATAGACAATTCAATAGACAGGTCTGCGTTCTTATAGACAACCATTCGTTGGGCGGCTCCGCTTACATCGGCGACCTTGAACGGGAAACCCGGAATCGTATCGTCATCCCACCGGATCGGCTTCTCCTCCGGTTTCCCGTTCCGCCTCTCGCCTAATTCTTGATTATTGAACAGCGCAGGATTCCTCTCCATCGGCTCAACTCTGCTCCTTATCGATCGGTCTAACTAATTAACCCCCTTAAACGATCTTTGGTTGCACTCTATTTTATCCTTGAAATAATCGGAACAGCTCTCGTTTATGCGCATACAGCAGCAAGGCGAAATTCCCTGCCCAGATCCATAGAAGGGTTGCCTCTCCGCTATGTTTGATTAGAAAGACCAGGAGCAGAAGCATGCCCAGAACGACTTGCAGGGCGTTCACCTCGGAGGACATCGAGCGGCCGCGATGAACAAAGCGGAACAATACCCATAGAATAGCCAGGATAATCGCGTAGGCCAGCGAAGCCGAGAAGTCCGTCAGGGCGCTCCACACGCCGAACGTAACCGCGATCCCCTTGCCTCCCTTGCCTCCGAGGAACGGGGAGAAGCAATGGCCGACGATAGGAGCCAGCGCGATCAGGAACAGCTTGATTCCGGAAGGGTGCGTCGTATGCTGGAGAATCAGGACGGCCAGATAGCCTTTGAGAAAGTCCAGGGCGATTCCGGCCAACCCGTACGAATAGCCTGCTGCGTTCCATAGGTTGGCGCCGCCGGGGTTGCCGTCCCCGATCTGCTTTAGATTGTGATGAGCGTGCAGACCGAGCCAATAAGAGAACATGAGGGAACCGGATAGAAAGGCGATCAACGTCCAGAGGATGATCATCGATTCTGTTTGCCTCCTATCTCTATGTTTCTGCCTTTCCATGCTACGCTTCCTACGAAGATCACCCGGAACAACGAGTACAGCATGATGAACAGGAAGAATGCCGTGCTTAAGAGATGGATGAGAGGAACCAGCCGGCCGAAGCGTCCCGTGTAGCGAACGAAATAGAGGATCTGCAGCGTGAATAGGGCATAGCCGATGAAGAACGGCCAAGCCCAGGAGAAGAAGGCAAGGAACGGAGCCGCTTCGGCCGCCAGCAAGCCGATCAGCCAAGCCGCCACCAGCAAGGTCGTCTGCGGCTTCAGCATTCCCGTGCTCAGCACGGCTCCTTTGCCCCAGCCTTGGACGGCGCTGCGTATCCCGCCGGGGTACATGCGGAACGAGACGAGCCCCGCTCCGATGAAGTTGGAGACTCGAACTCCCGCTTGCTTGAATCGTCCCCCCAGGGTCAGGTCGTCGAGAAGCTCGGAGCGGACGGACTCGTGCCCCTTGGCCTTCTCATAATCCGCGCGGGTAGCCAGAATGCAGGAGCCGTACAAGCCTTGCCGCGGATTGCGCTTCTCGAACGGCGACGTGAACGCGAAGATTCCCAAGATGTTGATGAGCAGCGCCAGCCTCTCGTATCCCTTCTCCGTATGGTGATAGGGAACGACCGATAGAACACCTCCCCTCTGCGTTTGAACGGCCAACAGAGATCGAAGAGCATCAGGAGCCAAACGAACATCGGCGTCTAGGAACAATAGATGATCGCCGGTGGCCTGCCGGTATCCATTCCATACCGCCCAGTTCTTGCCCGTCCATCCAATCGGCAAAGGCGGCGCTTCTATGACCGTAACCCCGAAGCTTTCGGCGATGGCTCGGGTCCGGTCCGTCGAGAAATCGTCGATGACGATGATCTGATGAGGCTGCAAGGATTGGCTCCGGAGAGAAGAAAGCAGATGAGGCAGATTGCCTTCCTCGTTCCGCGCGGGGATGATGACGGAGACCTTAAGCTTATCGAGCCCCGGAACCGGAGAAGACTGGATTGGAACGGTATTCCGATGAAACAGAACGAAGCCCGCCATGCAGGCAAGCGCAATGAGGAACAAGAGCACCATGAGAATCGCCTCCCGGTTGCTACATTGTATGTTAGAGAGATTTCTATTATTGCTGGAGTATTGCTGGAGTTCTGCTGGAGTTCTGGGAAAACGCGCTCGGCTTCCATGGACGTCGATGGCGCTTGATGCGGCGCGTTAGGATTGGATTGGATCTGATTCGGATCGGATGAAGGATATCACCCCTCCGCCCTCGCCTACATACTGTGGAAGATAATCCTGATGGGGGGATGCTCTCGAATGAATAGACTGCCCGCCTCGATCTCCCTGCCTCAAGACGCCTCCGGCCATTCCCTCTCGAACGCGGAATGGTGGTACGCCTATGCGTTGCTGAGCGGGAGCCAAGGGCATCGCTATGCGGTGATGGCCTCCTTCTTCCGCGTCGGGGAATTGGTCGCGCCCAAGGGCCACTATATGATCCATTCGCTCGTTCAGCTGGATCGGGAACGCTTCGATTGCGCCTCCCTTCTGGATAGAATGCTTGCCTATCAGATGGCTTCCCTCTATCTTCCAGTCTACCTCATGAAGAATCCGCTGGATAGCCATACCTGGGGACAATATAAACAGCTGCTGACCGCTTCCTTGCCCGAACCGCATCAACTGCTTCCCGGAGCATCCGTACAAGCCCGTCCGACCCACGTGATCTACGGCGATTGCGGCATGGCCTTCGCGGACGATTCGAGCCCGAGCTTCCAATTGAAGCTGACATCGGGGAATCATCGGCTTCGGCTGAACTTCGAGCCCATGAAGCCGGTCTCCCTCATCGACGAGAAGGGCAAGATCAACGGACTTCGCTATTATTCTTCGACCCGCAATGTCGTCACGGGAGAACTGCACAAGGAGGGGCGCATGGAATCGGTTCAGGGAGAAGGCTGGTTCGATCATCAATGGGGGCGCAACTACGGCCTGCTTCAGGGGGAAGGCTGGGATTGGTTCGGCCTTCAGCTTCGTTCCGGACAGGAGCTGTTGATCAGCCGATTGCGCTATGCGAACGCGAAATCCGAGCCTTACTCCATCGCGAAGCTCATCCGGCAGGACGGCTCCATCGCCACGACGGAGAAGGTGGAACTGAAGCCCGTCCGCACCTGGAGCGGAGGTTGGGCGAAGGCGGAGTATCCGGTGGAGTGGAGCATCCGACTGCCCGAATTCGGCATGTCCCTAAGCGTTACTCCGCTGCTGGATCATCAGGAGATGCCGATTATCGGGCCGCTGCAAGCGATCTGGGAGGGCGTCTGCTCCGTAAGCGGAACGGCGGACACCCTGGCGGGGGACGCCGAAGCTATCGAAGGCTACGGCTTCCTCGAGCTGGTCGGTTATCCTCAGAAGTAACTGGAAGCAACCGGAGGCGGCATCATTGCAACGCAAGCATAACAGCCTCCCGAGAACTCGGGAGGCTGTTATGCTTGCTGTCCAAATTCTCTCTAGTGCGACTAGCGCCGTTCCCGACTGGCCAACAGCTTCTCGACGATCGGGATATCGGCCGGCGCCCACTCGAACGAAGTCAATTCCTCGCGCTTCGCCCAGCAGCAGGCGTCATGATCCGTCAAGACGATGCTTCCGCCCAGCCATTTCGCGCGGTAAGCCATTAGACAAATGGTGACGGCTCCGTAATCGTGCACGTTCGACCCGACTCTCTCGTACGGGAGGATATCGATGCCCATCTCCTCCCGCAGCTCGCGGCGCAGGCAGTCCTCCGGCGACTCCCCTGCTTCGAGCTTCCCGCCGGGGAACTCCCAGAGCCCCGCCTGCGACTTGCCTTCCTTGCGCCTTGCGACAAGGACAAGGCCTTGGTCATTCTCGATAACGGCAGCCGCTACCTCCAGCATATCCTGCCCCCGCTATTCCGACTTCTGAATCTTGGAAGGGTTATTGATCTTGTACGGCACCGGATGCTTCGTCAGCTTCTTGGCGGCGACCTTCGCTTCGAAGGAGATCGTGTCGCCGATCGCCAGCTCCAGCTTCTTCAGCGTATTGCTGTGGCTGGACCAGGCGGCGCCCAGTTCCAGTTCCGGCTCCAGAATCCGGACCTGCTCATAGATGACGACTTCGTCGTCGTTGTCGGAGAAGTGGTTCGGCACGGTCGTGAATTCCTGTACCGTGGCGACCATCTTGACCTTCTCCTCGGGCAATTCGAGCTTGGCCTTGCCCTTCTTCGCCTTCGGCTTATCCTCTTCAGCGGACGGCTTCGAAGCCTTTGGGGCTGCCGCTTGGACTGGCACCAGCGCCTCCTCGGGCGGTTCGGATATGTCGACGATCGCCTGCTCGATCGCCTGTTCCGCCGATGAGACCGCATCGTCGGTATCCGTCCCGGCATCGGCTTCGCCCTCGGCGCGGGAGGCGTTCTTCTGTCCGTAATTCGAAGCTTGCATCTCCTTCAGGAAGGAAGGGTGAATGCAATGCCTCTTCTTGTTCTCGAACTCGATCACCGCCGTCATCTTGTCGACGAAGCCGATGACGCTGACGGATTCATTCATGCCGTTGCCCTTATAATAGAAGCTCTTGATTCGGCTCGCTTTGCCGGACAGAAGCCCCCATTCCTTGCACTTCTCGATCTGCTCGTCCTCCGAATCGAATTCGAAGAACAGCAGCGGTTCGATGACGAACGAATAGCTCATGTCCATACCGCCTCTCGATTTTATCGGATTCCTCGTTATTCCGGCCTGGCCAGCGCAAAAATCTCGCCAAGCTTCGAATAATTGCTGCCCGCCAGCCGGCTGACCGGCTTCAGCTTCTCCGCATCGATCCGCCCGTTATGGAGCAGCTCGTCCGCGATATGGAAGCAGACGACCCTTCCGATGAGCAGGTCGCACTGAGGAGCCTCCTCTGTGCCTCCGAGCGGATAACTATGCTCGAGCACGCACTCCATGCGCACCTTCGCCTCCGCGATTCCGGGAGCCGGGACTTTGACGCTCGGCACCTCCGTCAGCCCTGCGGCCGGAAGCTCGCTCTCGTTCGCGGGGAGGTTCGCCGCCGCGGCGTTGGCCGCCTCGACGTTCGACTCGTCGGTGATGTGCACGACGAAGCTTCCCGACGACTCGGCATTGCGCGAAGTGTCCTTCGGCACGCCGTTCTTCCGCTGCACCGACACCGATATCAGCGGCGGGTTGGAGCAAACGATGTTGAAGTAACTGAACGGAGCCGCGTTCACGACGCCCTCCTCGGAGATCGTGGTCACGAGCGCGATCGGCCGCGGAAGAATGCTTCCGATCAGCAGCTTGTAGTTGTCCCGTTCGCTTTGATTCGATGGATCGATGACGGCCATATGGTTCCCTCCATGTCCTTCCCTTTGCTTCCATTGTACCTGTTTTTGGCCTTCACTAGAAGTTTCGACAAGAGCAATGGCGCCGAATGTCCAAAAAGGCACCCTCCGGAAGGGCGCCTCGTGCCGTCATTCCGATCTCCGCAATAGCGACCGTACGGTCCAGCCGGACACCCTCGCGTAACCGATGCCTTTGCCAGTCTGCGGTTAGAAGCATTATAATGGGGGAACTAACGTTCCCGGACGGGAAACGAACGAGGAGCAATCGGAATGAGCGCGCGCAAACAAGTCCCGAAGCTGGAGTCTCCGCAGATCCCGGAAGAAAGCCTTCTTCGGGAGATCCGGCTTCAAGGGTTCCAACCCGACGATCGATACGAGAAGAGCTTGTTCCGGGATGGAACGATCGAAGAGTGCGAAGCCGGAAAAGTGAGCATCGAGAAGTCGGTGTTCCGCAACGTGGCGTTCTCGGACACCTCCCTGAACGGAATCGAGTTGACGGATGTCCGGTTCGAGAAGTGCGACCTGTCCAACCTGGACCTCAGCGGCGCCATCCTTCACCGCGTCGTCTTCAAGGACTGCAAGATGCTCGGCCTCAACCTGTCCGACGCGACGGTCCGGAACGCCGTCTTCGACAACAACCTGGCGGATTACGCCAACTTCCGCTTCGCCGACTTTAAGCAGGCGGCGTTCCAAGACTGCTCCCTAAACCGTTCCGACTTCGGCTACGCGAAGTTCAAGAGCTTCGAGCTCGTACGCAACCGGCTCGATCAGGCTTCGTTCGCCGGAACGGAGCTCTCCGGCATCGATCTGAGCGAGAACGAATTCAACGGGCTCAGCGTGGATGCGGAGAGCTTGAAGGGCTGCATCATCTCTCGGGAACAGGCTTATATCTTCGCGAATCTGTTCGGTCTGGTCGTGAAGGAGTAGCTTCGCCTCCTTCCGGCCTTCCCTATCGTTAGATAATCCGCTTCTTGTACCACTTCGTTCCGCGATATCGCCAGAAGAAGATCGCTCCGCGAACGCCCCATTCGATATTCATCGCCAGCCAGATGCCGATGATTCCGTAGTCCAGCCGGATTCCGAGAATGTAGCCGAGCACGATCCGGAACAGCCACATCGAGAGCAGGGAGACGATCGAGGTGAACTTCGAGTCCCCTGCCGCCCGCAGCGCGGACGGAATCATGAAGCTCATCGACCAGAGAGGAATCTGGGCGATCGCGTTTATCAGGAAGAGCGTGAGCAGATCGTCCATGATGGCGTCCGGAGCATGGAACAGCCCTTTGACGATCGGGAAGAACAGCGGCAGCACGATCGCCGTCGTCACCACGAAGAACCCGGCGGAGATCCAGAGGAAGGAACGCGTGAACTTGCGCGCATCCTGGATATTCCTGCCGCCGATGCATTGCCCGACCACCGTCACGAGCGCGAGAGACAGAGCGCTCGAAGGAATCTGCAGCGCGCCGGCGAACGAATTGCTGATCGCGTTCGTCGCGATCGCGTACGTTCCCATCCCGACGATGAACGTCTGCGTGACGATTTTGCCCCCGTTGAAGAACATCTGCTCCGCCGCGAACGGAATGCCGATGGTCATGATCCGGCGGACCATCCCCCATTTCATGAGGAAGATATTCTTAATCCGCACCCGAAGCTCCGTGTCGATCCGGACCAGGAATACGATGGCGCATACCGCTCCCAGGTACCTCGCCACGTTGACCGAGATCGTCATGCCGAGCACGCCCATATCCAATAGCTGAACGAACAGCAGATTCAAGAGAACATAGGCTAAGTTCATAATAAGCGACAAGGTTAGGGAAGCTTTGGACTTGCCTATGCCGCGAAGCGCCCCGCACACCGCCTCGACGATCGCGATTCCGAAGAACGATGCGCAGCTGCCGAGCAGGTAGGTTCTGCCTAGCTCCATGACCTCCGGGTCCGCCGAGCCGAACAGGAGATTCATCACCGGGTTGTGGAACGCCATCATCAGAATGGCGATGACGAGCGCGAACAGCGATACCGAAGAGATCGAGCTTGCGGCCGCCTTCGGTACCATCGCCGTATTGCCGCTGCCCTTGTACTGAGCGACGATGACCGTCCCGCCGGTCGCCAAGGCCACGAAGATGCTGATGAGAAAAAGGTTGACCGAATCGACCATGTTGACCGCGCTGATCGCCTCTACTCCCGAGGAGCTGATCATGGCGGTATTCAGCAGGTTCAAGCCGATAATGAACGCCTGATCGATCAGCAGCGGAATGTACAGCGAGGTCAGCTGCCGATAGTCGAACGCTTCGCCGGTCAGATGCTTATTCAGGAACGCTTGCCGTCTGCCGACCCTTTGCCTGAATGGCGGACGGGTTCGGGTCTCGGTCTGGGCCACATCATCACATTCTTTGCATGGAGTAAAAGTCGGCTTCATGCTAACACCGCAGGGAAGGGCTGTCAACGCAGCCAGATTCCCTTGACAGACAAAGGCGGCACCTGGGAAGTGGTTTTTCCCGGGATGCCGCCCTCTACCTAACTTTATCTCACGAACATATGGTTGCCGATCTTCTTGACCAGACTTGCCGTCTTGGCCTTATTCGGTTCCAGCTTCGGATTGAAGAAGTACAGCGCGCCGGGAACGTTGTTCTCGCCGGCCAGCGCCTCCTTGGCTGCTTGAACGCACTCGCTGGAAGCCGACAGCGTCTGCAGATTGCCGTTCCGCGCCGGAGGGAATTGCCCTGCCGCGTAGATAACGCCGCTCACGGTGTCCGGGAACTTGCCGCTCTTCACGCGATTCAGAACGACGTTGGCGATGGCCAGCTTCCCTTCGTAAGACTCGTAGCCGGCTTCCACTTGGATCAGCTTGGCGAGAAGCGCCACGTCGGCCGTCGCCGGATCCATGAATTCCGGAGTGATCACCTTCAAAGTATCTCCGGCATTAAGCGCGGCGCCGATCAACGGATTGCGTGCCTTCAGCGCGGCAACGGTCGTTCCGTTCGCTTCGGCAATGCTTGCGAGCGTATCTCCGCTTTGAACGGTATAGACATCCTGCTGCAGGATAATGGACGCTTTCTCGTCGGCTTGCCAGCCGATCTTGGCATGCATGGCTTCCGTCAGGACGCGAAGCGGCAGATAGGAAGCGCCGTCGATCAGATCCGCCGTCTGGGCGATGTCATAGGCCTTGCCGTTGTAGCGAATCTCCGACTCTCCCGTGCGGAAAGCCAGCTTGTCGCCGATGTCGTTCATCACCACGACGTAGTTGGAGCCGCTGTCGTACGCGACGTGCCAATCCATCAGGGACGCCAATTCCTTAACCGGAGCATAAGTCACCCCATCGATCAGGCGAAGGCTTTGGTCCAGGCTTACTTTCTGATCTTCTATGTATAAAGTACTATTCGTTGCTGCGAATGCCGAACCCGTGCCGACAGCCAGAAGCAGCGCCAGGCTTAATACGGCCAATCGATAGAACCTATTAATGTCTGTCACTCCCTTGCCTATTCTAGTCCGAATTAACTACACTGTCGGTTATTATACAGCGTTTCCACAGGAAAATTTTGATTATTAACGATTTCTCATGGAATGCTAACGCTTCTCATGGAAGCTTGGCGGGGCTGAAACCTTTCTTGGACAGCTTGCGTTATAGTAAAAAACTGGATGGAATGTAAGCGAAAACGGAACTGGGAGTTGGGGATTATCGGGTTACAGCGCCGGATCTGCCGAACGGGAGAAGCCCTCATTCCTGACCGCATTAGGAGTAGAGGTTAATAATGAACAATATTCGGGGGTCTATCTGGAGGATGGGAGCTATCATGAATGTTGTCGGGGACGCCAGTACTAAATTAAACAATGTTAAGTATCACAGCGTGAGCTATACACTAGCCTACCTGAATCAAACGATCGAGGCCTTATCGGACCCTATGAAAGACCTGGGCATCAGCGCTGTCGAGCTTAACGAGAAGGACAATAGGGTCTTGGTTTACGTGAAGGACGTCAATGACGGAAAAATAAACCGAATCAAGAAGGTAGTTGACTCCCCCGCTATTGAGTTCAAAGAATTCGAAAAGCGATATCCCCTCGCCTTCATGGCCCGCGGGATATCGCTTTTCTCTATGCGCCATTTAGTCCGCCAAAGTAAATCCGACCTTGCGCGCTTGCCCGTCCGTCATCCACTCGCGGCTCTTGCCCTTGGAGTAGTCCGACTTCATCTCCGCTAGCAGCCGCTCGAGATCCACCTTGTTCTCGTAATGCATCTGCAGCGCGGCGGACGCGTACAGCTCGCTGAGCTGGGCGAGCGTGAAGCCTTCGGTGCGCTTGGCCGCTTGCGCGACGATCTCATCGTCCAAGAAGCGGTTCAGCCCCTTGCGCACCAGATAAGCATGGCGCAGCGATTCGTTCGGCGTCCTGACTTCGTAGGCCCGGTCGAACCGGCCCGCCCGGTTCATGAGCGCGGGATCGATCTTCTCGGGATAGTTCGTCGTCCCGATCAGGTAGATGCCGTCCTTCGAGGTCGCTCCGTCCAGCGTGTTCAGGAAGAAGGAGCGGCAGGAAGCCGGCATCGAATCGATGTCTTCGATCACGAGCACCATCGGCGCCATCTGCACCGCCGCTTCGAACACCTCTTGAATCGAGCCGCTGCTCGTGTACTCGGTGATCTGCCAGTAAGCGACCGGCGCGTTCGTGGTCGAGGAGATCGACTTCACGAGCGTCGTCTTGCCGTTGCCCGGCTTGCCGTAGAGCAGGATCCCCCGCTTGTACGGGATGCCGTACGTCTGGAAGAACGACCGGTCCTTGGAGAAAAATTCGTCGACCGAGCGATAAATCTGCGTCTTCAGCTCTTCCTCCATGAACACGTCGTCCCGGCCGACCGTGCCGTTCACGGGCTCGCGGTTCTGCTCCAGCCCGTCGCGGGTGTCCGTGAACAGCAAGATCTTCGGGTCGTTCAGCTGCCGTTCCCTCATCTCTTCAAGGAACTTCAGCAATCCTTCCTCCGAAGCGCCGAAGATCAAGTCCTCGTAGCCGAGTCCGTTCTGCGTCACCCTCGGCACCCGAGCCAACGCCACCCGATGCTCGGAATACCCGAACAGGTTGTTCCGAACGGCCGGACGAATCGTATAGCCCTTCTGCTCCGAAGCGGACTCGGAGCTGTATTCGAATACCGTTGTCTCTACGAGATCGAACAGGCTGGCCAGATGCTCGACACCGTCATATCTCCTCTTGAGGTCTTCCTCCAATCCGTTCCATACTTCATATCCGTCGTCTTGATAGTAGAGCCGGAATTCGCATCCATACCGTTCGGACAGAAACTCGATAATGGATTGGACGATGGCGATGTAGTTAAAGTAACTGTCAGGGTCGAGCGTCTCGCTTTGCGCCCTAACGAGAAAAGGCGGTTCTTTCTTCTTCAATAGCATAGTCATCTCTCTCTCACACTCCTTTGACAGCCGCCAATGGACGGCACTTGGCCACGACTGCGGCCAGCCGCGCCTGAACGACGCTGTCGATGATTTGGTCTACGTCTTTGTAAGCTTGCGGGGACTCGTCGATCAGGGATTCCAGCGCCCGATGATTCAGAACGATCTCGTCCTCCTGCCCGACGCGCATCGAGGAGGCGAACTCGTCGACGGTAACGAGCTGCTTCGTCGCGTTCCGCGAACGCACCCGTCCGGCGCCGTGGCAGATCGAATGATAATTGCGCTCGCCGTCCGGCATGCCGACCATCAGGTAGGACGCCGTCCCCATCGAGCCGGGAATCAGAGCGGGATGTCCCGTCTCCCGGTACGGCTCCGGATTGCCCTCGTGTCCGGGCGGCAGGGCGCGAGTCGTTCCTTTGCGATGAATAAGCAGAGACTGCCCGTCCTCCGCCCCTTCGCCCTCTCGTGCGCCGAAGCTCTCTTCGCAGGCGTAATTGTGCATCAGATCGTACAGCGTGCTCATCTCCGCCTGGGAGCCGAGCGTCTCCTTGAGCGCGTCGCGGACGGCGAACGCCATCAAGTGGCGATTGGCGACCGCGAAGTTAAGCGCCGAGTACATCAGGTTCGCGTACGTCTGCCCGGCTTCGCTGTCCAGCGGCGCGAAGGCGAGCTTCGGATCCGCCGTTCCCAGTCCCAGCCGGCTCATCGTCTTGGCGACGGCCGAGCCGCAGATCTGGTTGACCGATCCGCCCCAGGAACGGGAGCCGGAATGGATCATGACGACGACCTGGCCGTCCCGCAGCCCCCAGCTTTCCGCGACCTTGCGGTTCTCCTCGTTAATGCTCAGAGCCTGAAGCTCGATAAAATGATTGCCGTTCCCGAGCGTCCCCAACTGCCGGTGAGCCCGGTGCCAATACGGCAACGGAATGCGATCCAGCTCGCTCTCGTCGAACCGGAACCGACTGCTCTCCACATGGGTGAGCGAGGTCGCTTTGCGAGGCGTATAGGCATCCGGCACATACTTGCCCGGCAGGCCGTGCAATCCTTTGCGAAGGACGTCCTCCAGCCGAATGTCGGAGAAGAAGCCTCGGGCGTGGTTTTCCACCGGGATTCTCTTCTCGATCGCCTTGACCAGCTTGCGCCGAAGCTTCACATCCTGCAGGTCCTCGGCTTGCAGATTCGTCAGCTGCACTCGCATCCCGCAGCCGATGTCGCTGCCGACGATGGAAGGGGACACGAAGCCGTCCTCCGCTCGCCATACCGCCGTGGTCCCGATGCAGGTTCCGACTCCGACGTGGGCGTCGGGCGTATAGCTCATGTACCGAATATTCGGAATCTGAAGATTGTTGTTGGCCATCTCGAGCACCTTGGCTCCCATGGCATGGAAGAGATCGTCGTGGGCGAATACGTGCAGATCCCCGGCCGGGAGATCGATTCGCCGATAATAAACGGGGTTTATGTTCATGCTCATTAATTAGCTGAATTCCTCTCTATATTGGAAAATAAGAACGCAAAAAGACCGCAAGCCCATTCGCTTACGGTCTTCTTGCAAATCGTGAAAACAGGCGGTGCGTTCCCGCTCCTTCCGAGGGAGAGACGCTGCCTTATCTTGACGTTGCTCGGGCCCGTAGAGGCCGATGGACAATGAACGTTTGAAGCTGCGGCTTGGCGACATTGCGGCGTTGATGAATACCGAACATGTCCGTCGGCCTCCTTTCCTTAGTAAGATAGTGTCTATAATACGAGCCAAGGGAATGATTGTCAATAAGAAAATAGAAAATTGTTATTGAGGCGATTAACAAAACTTTTCACATGGGAATGGGCCTCATTCGATCCAGTTAGGCCGCAACGTCTCTACGCGTAAACAGCAGCCAGGCAATCAACTGGAAGGCGACATAGTAGATCGCAAGCATCAGGATGGAGAACGACATCGTCATCTCCGGACGAAGCGGCGTATTGCCGTCCATATACTGCGTCAGGTCGATGTTCGGGAATAGCAAGTACTTCACCCAGCTGTACCCGCTCAGAATAGCCGAAAGCGTGTTGCCGACCAGCATGAACAGCAGGGAGAACGCGATCGCCATGGAGGAGCTGCGGAACGCGGCCGAGATCATGAACGCCATCGTCACGTACATCAATAACATAATGACGTTATAGCCATACTTCTCGATAGAAGCGATCAGCATGCTGCTCTCATGGATGATGCCGCTCGCGTTGATCGAGATGTCCGGCGCGCTCAGCCCGTCGAACCCGGCGAGAATGCCCCCTGCGGCTAAGGCGGCCAAGAAACAGACGACCAATAAGAACAAAGCGAAGGCTAGCGTCGAGAGATACTTTCCAAGCATGATTTTGGTCCGGGAGGCCGGCCCGACAAGGAGCAGTTTAATGGTGCCCCACGTGAATTCGCCCGCGATCATATCCGCCGCAACGACGACGGTCAGCAGCGTCACCAAGAGGATCAAGGAAGCGGAGCTCTTGACGTAGTCGCCGATCGTGAGTTCGTCGGGATTGATATTCTGGGATAGGTAATAATCGTTCAGCTTGATTCGGTTCTCAAGGCTGTTGCGGCGATCCTCGTCCATGCTTGAATTCTGCACATCCGAGCTCATCTGCTGGTTCTGCTGGGTCAGGCTCGCCTTCCAGTCCCCCGAGTCGGTTCGGCTCTCGTCGTATTTCATGATTCCGCTCATCAGCGCGACGGCCCCGACCAGGAAGAGAACCATGAGCCAAGTCCGCGGACGGCGGTAAATCTTCATGTTCTCGTTGCGTATAAGCTGCGACAGGCTAGACAACCATCTCACCTCCGGTAATCTCCAGGAACTGCTCTTCCAGCGACTTCTGCACGGCATGAATGCCAAGCACCTCGATATCGGCGGCGATCAACACCCGCGCGATGTTCGGGATCACGGACTTGTCCGCGGCAATCTCCAGGTACGAACCGGCGGCGGCAACCTGGGAAGGATCGAACAGCTGGCTCAGCAGTTGGCGAGCCGCATCGATGTCTCCGGCCTCCAGCAGAATCTTCGATTGCGTCTGGGTCCGCGCTTCTTCCATCGAGCGGATATCGACCAGCTTGCCCGACTGGATGATGGCGACCCGGTCGCACATCAGCTCGATCTCGGAGAGCAGGTGCGAGGAGACGAGAACCGAGATTCCTTCCTCCCGCGCCAGATTGCGCAAGTAATCCCGCAGCTCCCGGATCCCCGCGGGATCCAACCCGTTCGTCGGCTCGTCCAGGATGAGCAAGGAAGGCCGATGAAGGATCGCCTGAGCGACGCCCAGTCGCTGGCGCATGCCGAGCGAGTACCGCTTCACCTTCTCATGGATGCGGTTCTGCAGCCCGAGAAGCTTGACGACCTCGTCGATCCGCTGCTTGGTAACGCCGTGATGACGCCGGGCGAAGTGAACCAGATTCTGATACCCCGTCAGGAATTTATACATCTCCGGATTCTCGACGATCGCGCCGACATGCGTCATGGCCAGCTCGAACTGGTCCCGGACGGAGACTCCCTTGATTCTGACTTCGCCCTTCGTCATCGAGATCAGCCCGACGATCATGCGAATGGTCGTCGTCTTGCCCGCGCCATTCGGACCGAGGAACCCGAATACTTCTCCCGCCGGAACATCGAAGGTGAGATTATCGACGATGCGGCAAGTGCCTATTCTCTTCGTTACGCTGCGAAGCTCCAATACCGCTTCTGTCATTCCGAAAGTACCCCCTCATTTCTTCAATAGCTGAAGTATATCGGATAAGGGGCCGAGCGATGAACCGTCCGCGGATGAGGGGCATTCCCCTCCTTAGGTCGAGGTTGGGGTTGGACCCTTAACCTATATTTTGTCTTCTTCGCCGTAAAGATCGTGCAGCTTGTAAGCCAGCATTAAATTAAACCGTTGCTCCGCGTTATCGATATCCAACTTCAGGATTTCGCGTATTTTCTCCAGCCGGTATTTTAAGGAGCTTCGGTGAATGTACAGCGTGGCTGCCGCCTCCTTGATATTCCCGTTCGTCTCCAGATAGACCCGAAGCGTATCGTATAAATCGCGGTTTTTGCCGTAGTTGAGCAAAGATTGCAGATAGGTTCTAAGAAACAGCGGCGCAACCAGCGGATCGCCCAAATGATACAATACGGAGTAGGATCCAAGCTGTTCGAACGTCATGTATCCTCTATCGGGAAAGCGGTTGCATAAGATCGCGAGCGTTTTTTGCGCTTGCTTATAACACAGGTAATAGTCCTCCATTTTTTCCGCTTGTTGACTAACCCCGACATAGATCGATGCATTCTCCAACTCGGAACGGATCATTCTGTTTAACCGCTCATAGAACGATTTCCAGAACGGTTCGAACGGCCTTTCTTTGTCCTTGGGCACGATGGTTATAAAGTAACCGTCTTTGCGCGTCAATACGATTCCCGGTTCCGTCCGGCTGACGAGATCCCGAATGCGCCCCCAAATCCAGGTCTTCTGGGCGTCTTCTTCAAGCAAATTCGGAGTCTGTCCGTCCCTCTTGGAGATCTCGAACGATAAGAGTCCGATGCTGTGCGGCAGTCTTATATTCCAATTGAGCAGATTCGCGTATTCGAGTATTTTGCTCGTGTCCTCGATGTTCTCCACGAATAGTTGATTAAAGAAGCTGTCTTTGACCTGTTCCCGGACATCGAGTACGAGCTTCTGCTTGATGAACTGAATCGCGTAAACGTTCAAAGCATGATTTAAAGTCATCTGCAGCACGATATCCAGGCGGTCTCTCGCAATGACAAGACCAAGGTAGCCTAACGAATCCCCGCCGCCGGTCACCCGCCACAGCCCGATTTCGTGCCGGTCGTCGACTTTGATCCAACTTTCCGCTTGGCTGCTTTTGAGCAGGTTTTTTTTCTCGTTGTCGACTGCAAGCAATAGGGCATGCGGCAATTCGGAGTGCCGTTCCAGCACGTGATGAGAGATCAGATGCAAGAAACGGTCAAACAGAAACACGGAGCTGCCGACCATGTCGGATAGAAAAACGGAAATGCTGCCGAAGCCGTCTTCTTCCACGGTGTGTTTGACCAGCTCCCGCTGCTGATTCATAAACGTCTCAAGCCGGAATTTCCGTTCTCTCTCGCTGATATAAAGTCTGGCATTCTCAATCAACACGGAGACATGGGACGCAAGAAATTGCAGAAGCTCCAAATCTTCCGCGGTGAAAGCGCCGCTCTCTTTCTCGACCACGTGTAGAATTCCGATCAACTTCAAATTGACGATCAGCGGAATCGTAATCTCGTTGCCGCCTGGCTTCTCCAAATAGGAGAAATAGGGATTCAAGTCGTAGCTTTCGCGAAAATCGATTCGGGGGACGTTCGTCGTTCTCCCGTAAACGGGCGGTTGAAGGACCAAGCAATTGGCCGGCTCGTCGTATAGATAGATGTAGGCAGCCTGCGCATTGGTTCCTTTGCCGGCGCGTTCCACGATCTTCTCGGTGATCTGCTCGAGCGATGAGCCTCCCAGGAAGGAGTTTTCTCTCAGCCACTCCAAGCCTTTGATCTTCTTGTTCTCGCTTTCTTTCTGGCGGGCAAGCTCGAAGGCGGTGGCAATGTCTTTGCCGTATTCCTGAAAAAGATGGCCCGCATCGAGGAGCAGAGGCACGAACGAACGAAATCCGATGACGCACAGCCCGAGGCTGCTTCCGTCTTCGTGATGGATGGGAATGGTGAACCAGGTCTGAAGCAAGCCGCTGTCCAAGGCGGACAGAAACGCGCAGCTTTGCTTCTCGGGGATGTGGTCGAATGAACAGAGAGGTTCCGTAAGAATGCCGGGCAAGCATTCCTTGATGGCAATCGGGTAGCGTTGCTCCAACGGCAGCATAGCGCCCCGGAAGGTTCGGGGATTAAGCGATTGATTCTCGATGGTTAGAATGGCCATGTAATCGCAGCCGAATTGATTGGAGAAGGAGTCGATCAAATAAACCAGCGTCTCTTCAAGCGTATCGAACTGAACCATCCGACGCGCCGTTTTCCTCAGATGCGTGACGACTTTGTCTCGAATATAACCTTCCTTGGACGTTTCGGCCATCGCCATTCCTCCATGAAACGCTATTATTTACAATTATTTGATAGTTCTATCATATCCTGAATGAATGGCTGTGTTCAATTGAAATAGAAACGTCTTCGGCCTTGCAGCCGAAGACGCTTAGAACCGTTCAATCTGGAGAGAGCCGAGAGATAAGCTCAAGCTCTCTTGACGCCTAAATACGCGGACATGACGTCCTCGTTCTTGCCTATTTCGTCTCTCGTTCCGCTTAAGGTGACTCTCCCCTGGTCCATTACGTAGACGCGATCGGCCACATTCAGAGCCGCCTTCACATTCTGCTCGACCAGAATGACCATAACTCCCAGCTGCTCTTTGATGAATTTTAAATTCGCCAATATCTCGTTCACAATCATAGGCGCGAGCCCCATAGACGGCTCGTCCAAGAGAATGATTTTCGGATCGGACATCAAGCCCCTGCCGATCGCCAGCATTTGCTGCTCCCCGCCGCTCAGCAACCCGCCTAGATTGTTCAGATGTTTCTTCAATCCGGGAAACATCTCGAGCACTTTCTCTAAATTCGGTTTCGCCAGCTCTTTTTTCTTAAAATAGTTGGAGTACATGCCCAACAGCAAATTTTCCTTAACCGTGAGATTGCTGAACACTTGTCGGCCTTCCGGCACGAGACTCAGCCCTCTGCCCACAACTTTGTGGGCGGGCAAGCCGCTAATCGTTTCGCTAAATAACTGGACCGTTCCTTCTGTCGGTTTATACAAGCCGGACAGCGTATTGAGCAGCGTGCTTTTACCCGCTCCGTTCGCACCGATGACGGAGACGATTTCTCCTTCGTTGACTTGCATATGGATCGAATGCAAGATCCGGACGTTGCCGATGGAAGCGCTCAAATTGTCGATCTTCAGCATCAGATCGCCTCCTCGCCCAAGTAGGCTTTGATGACTCGCTCGTCGCGCTGAATGTCCTGAGGCTTGCCTTCGGCAATCTTGTGTCCGAAGTCAATGACGACGATCCGATCGGCGATCTCCATGACAGTCGCTACCTTATGTTCGACAAACAGGAAGGAGCCGCCTTTCTCTTTGTAATTCACGATACATTCGGACATTTTGCGCGTCTCGGCATCGTTCAGTCCCGCCATCGGTTCATCGAGCAAGACGAATTCCGGATCGTAGATAATGGCGCGGGCAAATTCCAGCTGCTTCTGCAGACCGTAAGACAATCGGCCCGCCTTCTCGTCCATCAGATGCTTCAGCCCCACGGATTCCAGCGCGGCGACGGCATGCCGGTAAGCTTCCTCCTCGTCCCTCTTAACGACCGGAAACCGGAAGCCTGCGGCCAGAACATTCGTCTTCAGCTTGATATGAGCTCCCATCATCGCATTCTCAAGCACGGTCATATTCTTGAAAATCTGCAGATTCTGGAACGTACGCGAGATTCCGAGATGCGCCATTTCGTATATTTTCTTGCCGGTCAACCTCTCCCCTTTATAATTGACATGTCCGGACGTAGGAGGGATAAAGCAGGAGATCATATTGAACAACGTCGTTTTGCCAGCGCCATTGGGCCCGATAACCGCGACGATTTCTCCTTTTCCGACTTGGAAACTCACATCGTCCACAGCCGTGACACCGCCGAATCGCTTTGTCAAACCGCTTACTTCCAGCAAAGGATCCACTCATTACCCTCCTGTCTCTTGCTTTAAAGTCTTGTTCCTTATTCGGGGGAACGCGGCATCGAGGCGGGAGAACAAAGAAATCGTACCTTGCGGCAGGAACATCATCACCAGCACGATAACAAAGCCGTATACGACGATCTCGACCGGACCGCTGATCTTCAGATAACTGTGGGATACGTTGCGAATCACTTCCTGCAGGAACATAATAATGGCTGTCCCGAGCGGCGCTCCCCAGATGGAATGGCTGCCTCCGACCATAACCATAATGAGCAGCAGAATAGAGAAGCTGGTGTTCACCGTCGGCGGCGCGATGAAATGAATGAAATGCGCATACATGCTGCCGGACAGCGAAGCAAAAGAAGCGCTGAGGGCAAATATATACACTTTGTATTTCGCCGCGTTAACCCCGAGAGTCTCCGTCGCGATCTCGCTGTCATGAATGCTGCGAAGCAGGCGGCCGATCGGCGAACGGACAATGTTCGTCGAGAACAGAATGACCAAAGCGGCAAGCGCCCAAATCACATAGTAGAAATGCAGGGGATCCGATAAATCCAACCCGAACAGCGACAACGCCGGGATATTGTTAAGCCCGAGCGCGCCGCCCGTGTAATCGGTCAATCCCGAGATCAGAATATAAACGATAATGTTGAAGCCTAGCGTAGCTAGCGCTAGAAAATGCCCTTTCAGCTTGAGGATCGGAATGCCGATCAACCATGCGACCGCGAACGTGATTGCCATCGCCAGCAATAGCGCGGCCCATGGGGAGATCGCAGACTTCGTCGTCGCCATCCCCGAAACATAGGCACCGATCGCAAAGAACGCGGCATGGCCGAGCGAGACCTGCCCCGCGTATCCGGCGAGCAGATTCAACCCGACCGTCGTGATGGAATAAATGCCGATTAATATTAAGATGGTAAAGATGTGCGGCGCATGAACGAAAAAGGGCAATGCAAGGATAAGGGCGATGAATCCGATAAAAGGCTTCCAGCGCGGTCCATATAATTTAGCTTCCAGCTTTGACATCCGGCTTGTCTCCTCTCTAGACTCTCGCGCCGCTAGTTTTCCCGAACAAGCCCATTGGCCTTAAGAAAAGAACCAGCAATAACACGGAGAAGCTGATGGCATCGCTATAGGTACTGGAAAGGAACCCGTTGGAGAACGCCTCCAGCACTCCGAGCAACAAACCGCCCATAACGGCGCCCGAAATATTGTTCATTCCTCCGATGACCATCGCGACAAAGCCCTTCAGACCTATCATCAATCCCATCTCGTAGGTTGCATCCGTCATCGGAGCGATAATAATGCCGGAGATCGCCCCTAATGCGGCCGCCAGAGAGAACGACAAAGCCGACATCGATTGCGTGTTGATTCCCATCAAATTGGCGGCGCGGGGATTCGTTTCGCTCGCCCGCAAGGCGGATCCAAGATACGTTTTATCGAAGAACAGATACAGCAGGATAAGCAGCATAATCAAGACGATGAAGATAAAGAGGCTCTGGGAGGTCATCACGGCACCGAAAATTTCGATGGGAGCCGCATGAATGATAGGGGAAAGGGATTTCGGATAAGTGCCCCAAATGATCATCCCAATTCCTTTAAGCAGGATGGACAAGCCAATCGTAATAACGACCATATGGACCGGCGTGCTTCGGCGAGCGCGTTTGATCAGAGTGCGTTCTAGGAATAAACCGACGAAGGAAGTGACAAGAATCGCCGAAGGAATGGCGGCATACATGGGGAACCCCCAACCGATGAACGAAATGCAGCTCATCGCGCCGATCATCGCGAATTCTCCCTGGGCAAAGTTCAAAATGCCGGTCGTGTTGTAGATGGTGACGAATCCGATCGCCAGCAGCGCGTAGATGCTGCCGACGGTAAGGCCTGAGATCAGATATTGAACCACTTGGGCGAAGTCCATGAAGCTACCCCTTTCGATTGAAAATCTATGGCGGACAGAGTCCACCATAGATTCCAATTCGCTTATTCGTTATAGGTCCAAGCGTCGTTCTCAATGCCCATTACAACCAAGCCGTCTGCCTTGGCCGTTCCGCGGGACTCGGCGAAATCGAAGGTTCCCGTAATGCCCGGATATTGACCGAGACTTGTCCGTAAATAGTTCGAGATCGTTTCCGACGTCGTGTTGCCCGCTTTGACCGCATCGACGATCATGGAGAGAGCGTCGTTCGTATGGGCGGCGAACAGATCGGGCTCGGCGTTGAATTCGGCCTTGAACGCATCCCGGAAGGCAATGAGCCTGCTCTTCTGATCCGAATCCGGCAGTTTATCCGCCACGCTTAGCTTGCTGCCAACGACGAAGATGTTCTTGTTATCGTCCTTGACTTGCTCTAGGAAGCCTTTGTTGGCTGCTGCCGTGCTTTGAATCATCGGAATGTCGAAGCCGAGCGTTTTGAAGTTTCTGGCCACGACGCCGGCTCCGGGTGTCCGGGACCAGACGATAACGACTTCCGGTTTTGCTTTTTTGATTTTGGTTAATTGCACCGTCATGTCGGTAGCCGTCGCGTCGAACTCTTCATGAGCGACAATCTGGATATCCGTTCCTTTGATCAGTTCTTCAAAGGCCGGTTTGCCTTCCACGCCAAACGCGTCTTTGGCGTTAATCCAGGCGACTTTGGTGATGTTGTGTTTCTGCAGCCATTCGAGAACAACGCTGCCGACCGTGCTGGAGCTAGGCGTCATGACGAATACATTATCCGAGGCTTTCGAATTGGCAGGCGCGACCGTTAGGAAAGGAAGCTTGGCATCGACAACCTTCGGCAGAATGGCCGCGGTCGTACTCACTTGCGTCGCCCCTACGACGGCTACGACACCTTCGGAGAGGAGCCGATCGACCGCGATAACCGCTTTCGTATCGTCCGTCTCATAATCTTGCAGAACCAACTTGATCTTAGTGCCGTTGATCGGCCCCTGGGCATCCAGCTGCTTCTGGAACAATTTTTGCGTTTGAACCTCCGACAAGCCCAAGGTAGAGGCCGGACCCGTTTCTGCGAGAACGAGGCCGATCTTGATCTCTTTGCTCTCGGTGCTCTCAGGGCTCGCGCTCGGCGAATTGCTTGCTTCCGTTGACGCGCTGGTTGACGGACTGCTAGATGGACTGCTTGAAGAATTGTTTTTGGATGGGCCGCAAGCAGTAAGCGCTGCTATTAGAACCGCTACTGCCATCCCCATCGCCAGCCATTTCCTTTTCGCTGCTTTCACTGGAATTGCCTCCTTATTGGATATTGAAGAACGCCGGTATTTTTACAACATTTACATTGAAAGCGTTTGCAATATGTTCCGATTTCATTATACCGTGCAGCCATGACAACGGGTACGTTCACGGTGTAGGAAACAAAGCAGCGCAATCCCTCATTCCTGATGGAAAAGAGGGTAGGATTTTAGGACCTCTTCAACCTGCATTCAATTGCTCTAGGATTTCCTCCTTTAATTTGGTTTTCAGAATTTTGCCGCTGGCGGTAGCCGGCAGCTCGGATACGAAGACAATATGGCCCGGAAGCTTGTAGCCGGCGATAAAACTCTTTAAATACTCGATTATTTCTTCTTGGGTGGCTTCCAAGTGCGGACGAAGTTTAACGGCAGCGCATACCACCTCGCCCAGAATTTTGTCCGGAATACCGACGACGGCGGATTCCAGCACCTTCGGGTGGTTTTGCAGCAGCCCTTCGATCTCCTGAGGATAAATATTGAATCCGCCTCGGTTGATCAGTTCTTTCTTGCGGCCAAGATAACAGATGTAACCGTCGCTTCCCATCGTTCCCAAGTCCCCGGTATAGTACCATCCGTCCTCGTCCAACACTTCGCGCGTCGGGATCGGCATGCCGTAATAGCCTTTGAGAACGCCGAATCCTTTGACGGCGATCTCACCGGTTTCTCCGAATGGGAGCGTTCTCCTGTCTCCGTCCACAATTCGGACCTCGGTGCCCGGCAACGGCTTTCCAACGGAATCCATTATTTTGCTTTCCGGATCGTCGTATCCCGTAGTCGTTACGGAACCCGTCTCCGTCGCGCCGAAAGAGATGCACAGACGCATTCCCATCCTCTGGCGAACTCCTCGAATCGTATCCGGCGGGCAAGAAGCAGCCCCTGTGATTCCGACCCTTAGCGAAGATAGATCGAAGGATTCGAAATTCTCATCCTTCAATTCGATGTTAAGGATCGCGGGAACGGCGTGATGAATCGTCACTCGCTCCTGTTCGATTAGCCGCAGCGCGTCCGCCGGCTTGAATTTAGGAACGAGCACCGCACGCATCCGATAATAGATGGAGGACATCAAATTCACCGACATGCCGAATACATGGTAGATCGGGGATAGAATCATCATCACGTCGTCGCTCGTGCTTTGAAGGCCGACGCCGATCGTGATCGCGGATTGCACGATGCTCCGGTGAGTGAGCATCGCTCCTTTGGGCGTCCCTGTCGTTCCGGACGTATAAAGGATACAGAACACGTCTTCGTTCGGATCGGCTGCGATTTGAGGCAAAGCGGATTGCCCTGCCAGCATGCGCAGCTGTTCTAGAGATAAAGCCCCTTCCTTCCGGTAACGCACCGTAACCACGCGTATCGTCGGAGGGATCTGTTCCAACCCTACGTTCTCAAACTCATCGCATACGAAAATGACTTCTGCGCCGGAATTCATCAGGATATGGCGCACCTCGTGCAAACGATATTTCGGATTGAACGGCACAAGGATCGCCCCGATTTGGGCCACCGCAAAAAACAGCTCTACCGTTTCGTGCCAATTCGGCAGCGCCACGGCTACCCTGTCGCCCGGTTTGACCCCGAAGGTGACCAATGCGGACGACAGTTCCGCGACTTCCGTCTGCAGTTCCCCATAGGTCATCCGTCGAGTCAGATCATAAATGGCCTCTTGATCCCGCCTGCTTAGCGCTGCCCTCTCCAACAATTGAGGTACGGATAATGCCGACTGAGCCGAATCCATGTCGTTCGCCTCCTAGATCTTCTCCCATATCGCGGCGATGCCTTGTCCGCCGCCAATGCAGAGGGCGGATGCTCCGTATTTCTTGCCTCTTCTGCCCAGCTCGTAGATCAAGCTCAAGGATATTCTCGTTCCCGATGCTCCCAAGGGATGGCCGAGCGCAACTGCGCCTCCGTTTACATTGCCGATAGCCGGATCGAAACCAAGCTCCTTCTCGCATGCTAAATATTGAGCGGAGAACGCTTCGTTGATCTCGATTAGATCCAAATCTTCGATTTTCAGATTTGCCAGCTGCAGCGCTTTCCGTATGGCAGGCACGGGTCCGATCCCCATGAGTTTCGGGTCGACGCCCGAAACGGCCCAACTCGCGAGCCTCGCGATCGGCTTCAGCCCGCGGCGCTGCGCGTAATCGGCCGATGTTACGACGACCATGGCGGCGCCATCGTTGATGCCGCTCGCGTTGCCGGCCGTGACAACCCCGTCCGACTTGAATTTCGGCTCAAGCCTTGCGAGTTTGTCCAGCGAAGTCGCGCGAGGATGTTCATCCTTGTCGATCCAGACGGTATCTTTACGTTCCTTGACGGCAACGGGAACGATCTCCTCACGGAATGCGCCCTTCTCTATCGCCGCAAGCGCCTTCTCATGACTTCCAAGCGCATGACGATCGATCTCCTCGCGGGTCAACCCGTATTTTACGGCCAAATTCTCTCCGGTATCGGCCATGAAGCACTGACCGTAAGGGTCATACAGCGCTTCATGCAAGTAATCTTTCATAGGGGCCTCGAATAAGGGGATCCCCCAGCGAGCGCCTCGGATGACATGCGGAATTTGGCTCATGTTCTCTCCGCCGCCCGCCAAGCCTGCCTTCAGTTCACCGGTCATGATCATTCGCGCCGCTTGGGTAACCGCTTCCAATCCCGATCCGCACAAGCGATTGACCGTCAACGCCGGCACTTCTTCCGGAACGCCCGCTTTCAAGCCGACATGCCTTGCGGCCAGCACGGCGTCCGGACTGGACTGAATGACGTTGCCGTAGAAGACATGGTCGATCTCCTCCGCCGCAACTCCCGATCGGGCCAACGCCTCTTTGGCGGCGCAAACCCCTAAGTCGATCGCAGAAACATCGCGGAAGGGGCCTCCGAATTTCGTAAATGCCGTGCGGCATCCGTCCACGAGGACAACATCATGCGCTCTCATCGTTCCTGCCTCCCCTGCCCTTTAGCTTTCCGCTTCCACCGGATTTGCCAATACGCCGATACGTTCGATCTCTATCCGCACCCTATCGCCGCGCCGGATTGGCGCGACTCCGTCCGGCGTTCCTGTCGCTATGATATCGCCCGGCTCTAGCGTCGCGACATGAGAGAAAATTTCGACTAATTCTCCGATCCCGCATACCATCTCTTTGGTATTGATCTTCTGCCTCCGTTCGTCGTTCACGTGAAGGGCCATCTCTAGATTCTGTGCATCCCCGACTTCGTCGGCGGTGACGATCCATGGCCCCATAGGCGTAAACGTGTCGAAGGATTTGCGCAGGCATCTTTCCTCTTCATTCTGTTCGTCCGGCCTTAGCGTGACATCGTTCAAGCAAGTGTAACCGAACAGATAGTCTCCCGCATCCGCTGCCTTCACGTTTTTAGCCTTTTTGCCGATGACGATGGCCAGCTCCAGTTCGTGATCGATGCGCCTTCCCGCTTTGTACGCCGGCAATACGATAGGATCGCCAGGCCCGATCAGCGAAGTATTCGCTTTAAGGAAGAAACCGAGGCCGCGTGCCGTGTTATGCAAATTCATCTCCCGTTGATGAGAATAGTAGTTGACGGGAGCAGCCAATATTTTGCCTGGTTTAGAGACCGGTTGACGAAGCCGCACTTCGGAGAGGGCAAAGGAAGGCGCTTCTTTTATCAGCTCCTCTACGTTCGTCTTATAACTGTCATATTGGTCGATGAAAGCCTTCATCAGGCAAGGATGAGGATGTTCAGCGCCGAAGAGAACAAGACCGATGTCATAGATGCGGCTATCCTGGACGAGTCCTAATTGAAAATCGTTGAATAGAGCAAACTTCATGCGTTATCCCCTCCAATGTTTATGCCTTATTTCGACAGCCTGGCCGGCTCGAATGTGCGCGCGACTTCCTGCTGTCCGTTGTTGTCTCTTAGCTCCTCCTCCTGCTCCAAGCCGAGGATCTCCATGACGGGACGATCGTTAACCGAGAACAGATGGACCGTGCCGGTCCCGGTATTCACATGCTCATGCCAGAGCCACGGCGGCACGACGAAGAAGTCTCCTTGCTCCCATTCGAACTTCTGCCCTTCGATGACGGTATAACCGCTTCCTTCCAACACATGATAGACTGCGCTGTGGACATGCCGGTGAGCCTTGGTATGCATGCCTGGCGTCAACCGCTGCATGGTCGTTCCGATTCTGGCATCGGCCGATCCGCCTGTCGTCGGATTGATGTAATCGACTGCATAGCCGTCGTACGGATCCGGATCGAGGCGCTCGAGCCCCTCGAGGGCTTGCTTGATGTTCGACCATTTATAATTGATCAGAGGGGAGGGGTATCCCTTGCGTTTCCGTTCCGAGATCGCGCGTACGCCGCTCGCATAACGGGCCACCGAGCCGTCCGGGGGACCGGAAAGCGGATATTTGTTCTCATGGTAGGGTTCGAAGAACGAGCCGGTCAGCGTCTTGACTAAGCCAACATCCAAGCCGTCCATCCAGAATACGGGCTCCGTGCCCTCATGGCCGTGATCGTGCCAAGTCCATGGAGGCGTCAGCACTAAATCCCCGCGCTCCATATAGGTCTTCTCTCCGTCAACCGTCGTGTAAGCGCCTCCGTCTCCTTCGATGATAAATCGGATGGCAGCCTGGGAATGACGGTGGGAAGGCGCAACTTCGCCCGGAAGAAGCAACTGCACGCCGACGTACAGCGTGTTGGTCGAATATCCGATCTTGCCGTCTTTCAGAAGAGAAGGGTTCTGCAAATAGATAACCCTGCGCTCGCTCTCGCGCCCAAGAGCAAGAAGCGGTCCCGCCTCCAGCAAATAGTTCCGGATCGTCTGCCATTTCCATAAGTAAGGAATGACTTCATGCTTGGGCTTCAAGGTAATCATATGGCCCAAATTGTCCCATAACGGTCCCAGATGCTCTTCGGAAATCTTAGCGGCGAATTCGTTCAACGCTATTCTTGCTTCGCTCTGACTCATTGTTCTCCTCCTTATCGTCTTCGCCTACTGCGGCCAATCCTCAATATTTGGTTGTCACTTGAGAATGCCCTGTTTTCGGTCCATACGGCCCTTCGTCCAGCCAACGTCCGAGGCGCGGAAGCACGGAAGACAGGGAAGCCGCCAATTCGCGCTTCGTCCTCATGTAGGGCGAACCGCCTTGGATATGCTCAAGCGCGATGCCTGCCGCGTCCCGATTATACTGAGCGGCTAATCTCCGCTCTTCCGCAGGAGCTGCAATCGCCTGCTCCCTCGAGGCTTCGTCCTCCGCCCCCAAAGCCTGCACGATCCCGCGCACAACCAGAATGGCGTCAGGTACGCCGGAATTCAGTCCACGCGCGCCGAACGGCGCAAACAGATGCGCGGCTTCGCCTGCCAAGAGGACACGGCGATTCGCATCGGTGAACGAACGGGCGACGACTTGATAGAACTGATAAGTGGATACCCATGTGATACGGTCGGCGTATTTGGGATGCATCACTTTCGGCAGCCACTTGCGCACCCCTTCAACCTCTCCGAATGCTTCCGGATCGTCGCCATCCAGCAGCTGCAAGTCAACCCGCCATCCCCCCTTGAACGGAACGAATAACACGTTGCGTCCTTCCATAGCCGGATGCTCGTAGTGGAACGTCCTCTCAAGCGGCAACGGATCGTTCTCGTCTTCCTTCAGATCGACGACCAAGAAGGAATCCTTCGAACGAGGTCCTTCCAATTCAATCCCTGCGGAACGGCGCACCGCGGATCGGGCGCCGTCCGATCCGATCACGTACTCCGCCGTCCAGCTTTCTCCGGATTCCGTACTCAGAAAAACGCCGATGCTATCTGTCGTTACCTCTTTAATAGGCGTATTCCACACAAACTCGACATTAGCCTCTAAGCAGGCTTCATATAGATGACGTTCAATCTCAACCTGCGCAAGGCTGGTGAAGTGAGGAAGCTGTTCCGGTTCAGGAGGGGCGTACCGGCGCGAATAGACCTCTTTGCCTTGGTAGAAGGTTCTTTTGACCGGCCAGATGATGCCGTTATTCTTCAAGGTGAAGCCGAGACCGGGGCAAATATCCTCCAGCAACGAAAGAGTGGCCTTATGAATAAAAATCGCTCGGCTTCCGGGACGAAATCGGCCTTGCGGTTCCGCTTCCAAGATAGTGGCCGGCAAGCCTTGGCTGCGCAGTGCCAGCGCTGCGGTCATCCCGACCGGTCCCGCGCCAACGATGATGACAGTTCGATGCAAACTCTTATTCACGGCATGTTCTCCTTCCAATCGTCTTCATGATTAACCGTGCCATTCTTAGAGCCATTATAATTTGAAAACGCTTTATCGGATACGTTCGCCATGTAGGAAAGTCCCCTCCGCTTTTCCTGCGCAGTAACGATAAAAGCATTCCCGCATGTCCTTTATAATAGAAAAAGCTACCATAACCGGACGCAAGGGTCCGACCTAGGAGGACAACCATGCTTAACCATGAATGGAGAATGAAGGTTCGTTTCGGCGAAACGGATGCGGCGGGCATCGTCTTCTATCCAAATTATTACAAATGGATGGATCAAGCAACGCATGAGCTCATGCTTGCCGCCGGCTTCTCCACACGTAAGCTGATGGAGGAGAACGTCGGCCTTCCGCTGCTCGAAGCGAATTGCCGGTTCCGCGAGCCTTTGAGATTCGATGATGAGGTGAAGGTCGTTTCATCCATAGAAGAGGTCAAAACCAAAGTCATCCGAATCGCCCATCGGTTCTATCGAGAAGAAACGCTTATCGCGGAAGGATACGAGGTTAGAGTGTGGGCCGTATTCCAGAGCGGAGCTTTAAAAGCGGATGCCCTTCCGGATGCGCTGCGGCAGAGATTGCTTTCATAAGCAAAGGTAGAGCGGGCTTCCTTTCATGTGAATCGTGGACAAAATCCGCTCCGGTTTTTCCTGCATCATGTACGTGTTGATTATGCCTTTATTTTTCTATAATGAACCTGTCATTGCACAACATCCATACGAAGGGAAGAATGGGGATGACCAGACAGACAATCGGCGTGGTTGGCGCAGGAACGATGGGTAGCGGGATTGCCCAATTGGCAGCGCAGAAAGGTTTTAAAGTAAGCCTCTACGATCTGAACGATGCCCTTGTGAATAAAGGATTGAACCGTATTGCTTCTTCGCTAGCAAAGCTGGTGGATAAAGGCAAGCTCGCCGAGCAGGATCGCGAGGAGACGTTAGCCCGTATTCAGATCACTTCCGATGTCCGCGATTTGCAAAATGTAACCGTTGTCATTGAAGCGATTGTCGAGGACATGCAGATTAAGCAAGACATGTTCCGCAAGCTGGATGAGATTCTGGAACCGGGTGTCATCATCGCAACGAACACCTCCTCGCTCTCGATTACGCAGCTAGCGGAGGCGACGGCGCGGCAGGATTGCGTTGCAGGCATGCACTTCTTCAATCCGGCGCCGGTCATGAGATTGGTGGAAGTGGTACGCGGGCTTAAATCCAGCGATGAGACCGTGTCCGCGCTGATGAATTTGGCCCGTGAATTGGGCAAAGAACCGATTGAAGTGAAGAAGGATTCTCCGGGCTTCATCGTAAACCGGATCATGATCCCTCAATTCATCGAGGCTATCCGGCTGGTCGAAGAAGGCGTCGCCACTCCGGAAGACATAGACAAGGCCGTAACGCTCGGGCTTAATTATCCGATGGGTCCTTTTGCGCTTCAGGATTTCGCGGGCGTCGACATCGGGCTCTTCGTCATGGACTATTTCTACGATGAGTTCAAAGATCCGAGATTCGCGGCTCCTCTCTCGCTCAGACGATTGATTCGGGCAGGCCGCACAGGCCGTAAAGCAGGAGCAGGCTGGTACGATTACGACAAGTGACCTGGCTTTGACTATCGAATAAAGGAGAGTTCTCGATGCAGCTTGAAACTCTTGAATTGACCTATCACGGCAAAGTAGCCGTCATCCACTTGAACCGTCCGCCTATGAATCCCCTCAATACCCGCCTGTTCCAAGAGATGTATCAGATGCTTGAAGAACTGGAGCAGAATGACGATGTAGGCGCAATCGTTCTAACAGGCAAGGGCGAACGGGCTTTTGTTGCGGGCGCGGACATCGGGGAGATGAAAGACCTCGATTACAATGGAATGACGAAGATGAACCAATTATCTCGCAAAGCGTTTCATAAGGCGGAATCGATCGGCAAGCCGGTTATCGCGGCGATTAACGGACTGGCGCTTGGAGGCGGCTGCGAGCTGGCGCTTTGCTGCGACTTCCGGATTTGTTCGGACAATGCCAAAATCGCGATGCCGGAGATCAATCTGGCCATTATCCCGGGCGGAGGCGGAACGCAGCGCCTGCAGCGTCTTATCGGGCAAGCGAAAGCAAAAGAGCTGCTTTATTTCGGGGACATGATCAGCGCTCAGGACGCATTGGCATGCGGATTGGTAAATAAGGTTGTCCCGCTGGACAATCTGCTCGATGCGGCGCTGGAATGGGGAAACAAGCTGGCCGAGAAACCGATGGTAGCGATGCGGATGATGAAGACCGCCGTCCAGGCCGGTGCGGACATGGATCTGGAGAATGGCCTCACGCTCGAGGCCGCTTGTTTCGGCAATACGTTCGCAACCGCGGACCGTCTTGAAGGCATGACAGCGTTCTTCGAGAAAAGAAAGCCCCAATACGCAGGACGCTAGGAGATTATCATGATGACCCCTGCATCGAATGGCGCTGAAGACATTTTTGGCCCTAATGCCTCAAGCGTGATGACGTTGACGCGTCGGCTGGAAGAGATCCCTTGGTATTCGGCTGCATGGGATCCGTCGGCGCGACGCCAAGCAGAGCATGACGTGCTCGCTTTTGCCAAGCAATTCGGTCTGCAAGACTTTGCTTTTCATTGGCTTACCAGAGAAGAGCTGAACGGCTTCATCGCCCGGCTTGATCTGACGGACGATTCGCTGTGGCATCACCTGTTCCATTTGCCCGAGCAAGTGAAGACCCGCGCGGAGCAAACAAATCGGACGGCGTATGTAACGGCAGCGGCGGACCTTGTCCCGGAGCGAATATTCCATGCCGCTTTCGACGGCGCCTTCTCGGCGTTCAAGGATGAGGGGAATGCCCTATCTTATGCCGTCGGTACTGCTCTCTTCGTTGGAGGCGTCGCAACCGGTTGGGAGATCGTCGCCGACGAATCGGCCGATCCGAATCCGCTTCTTGCGTTGCTGCCCGTGCTGGAACTAGGGTATTGGCCGATAGGACTGTTCGACAACAAGTTCTATCTGATCTGAAGATCGCAAGGAGACTTGCTGAGCGAAGGAAACGAAACCGAAGAAAAACTTCGACCCTCCCAAAAATCCACCTGACAATGTAAATTTAAGGTATTATTGTAATAGTATTCGATACTATCTCTGAATCCTGCGAGGTGCAGCACTCATGTACAAGCATCATCAAGCCGCTATCGATGCTATCACGAACAAGCTGAAGGTTAGGGAGGAAGTTCTGGGGGTTGTAGTCGGAGGATCTATCGCGCATGGCTACGCTGGCGAGACGTCAGACATCGACATTCTCATCGTACTCTCCGACGAGGATTACGCGAAGGCTCTGGCGAACAACGGCATCGGCTATTACGAGACCGAGTCCTGCAGCTACGAAGGAGGATATGTAGACGGCAAGTACGTCTCGCCCGGTCACATTAAGCTCGTAGCCGAGCGAGGCAGCGAGCCTTCGCGGTTCGCCTTCAAGGACGCTTGGGTTGCTTATTCGAAGATCGAAGGCCTGGATGAGTGGATCCGGGACGCTGCTCGCTTCCCCGCGGAGAAGAAAGAGGAAAACATCAAGAAGTTCTACGCCCAGTTCGAGACGTGGAAATGGTACTACTACGAGGGGCTTAAGAGGGACGATCGGCTGCTGATCGATTACACCCTGACGCAATTCGTCTACTTCTCGGGACGGCTGATTCTCGCTTATAACGAGACGCTGTTCCCTTCCTACAAGTGGTTCCGGCGAGTGCTGAGCGAGACCCCGAAGAAGCCGGATAACTTAATGGAATTAATGGATGATGTCATTAACCATAAGACTCCGGAGTCCGTCGAGAAGCTCTATGAAGCGATTGTCGGTTTCCACGATTGGTACCCCTGGAAGCATCACTGGACCGTCCAGTTCATGGTCGACAGCCAGCTTAATTGGGTAGACGGAGAGGTGCCGGTACTGGATCTGTGAAGGTCCGTCCGGCTCCCGTCTCCTCTACGCCCGTTACAGCATGCCGCTCTTCCGCAACAGCAGCGCCTGGAAGTGGGGCCGGCCCGGCCCCATATCAACGGTATGGAAATCCTCCACCTCGAATGAACGGCCATACGCCTCCACGACGCGGTCATCCTCATGCATGGCGAAGAAGCGCTTTGGCTCATAATTGTCCTTCTCCCAGATGCCCTCTGTCTCTTCCCCGCCGTATAAACCGCAGAAGAACAATCCACCCGGCTTCAGCACTCTTCTAATCTCTTGAAGAACCGCGTCTAGATTCGCCTTCGGAACATGAAGAAGGCAGTTCATTGCATACACCGTATCGAAAGATTCATTGGGAAAAGCAAGCTCGCAAAAGTCCATCACCCGTGCATCCAATCCCTTCTCCTTGCAGAGACGCACCATCTCCTCCGACAGATCGGTCGCCGTTACGTTCAGCCCCTTCTGTTTGAAGATGAGGCTGTCCCGGCCAGGTCCCGCTCCGATCTCCAGCAGCGTTTCGCGCTTCTCGGCAAGAACGATGGACAGGAAGCTATCGCGCTCCTCTCTTTTCCAAGGCGCAAGCTCCGACCGTTCCCGCTGCTCCGCGAAGTTATTATAGGATTGCTTAAGACCGATTTTCTCGCTCATGGTTGACCTCCAGCTTAGGCTTTAATCCTCTCATATAGCTTCGTCAGATCCGATCTGGACAGGATTCGAGGAACCGGGTAAAGGGGGTTCGCCTCTCGATACGCCCGTTCCACCATCACGGGGATATCCTTGTCCGCTATTCCCGCGATCTTCCGCGGAATGTCCATATCCTCGTTAAGCATCCGAATGGCCTCAATGAACTTCGTTGCCTTCCGTTCCGTCGTATCGGCCGGGTCCCCGATCCCGATAAGATCCGCCAGTTCGGCTAAAGGCTTATGCGCGGATGCTCCGTAGTAATCTAGAACATAAGGCAGGATAACCGCGTTCGCCAGCCCGTGAGGAACGGAATAAAAGCCGCCAAGCGTGTGGGCGATAGCGTGCACGTAGCCGACATAGGCTCGGGTAAAAGCGAAGCCCGCGAGATAGGACGCCTTCTGCATGTTGGCTCGAGCCTCCCGATTGTCCCCATTGCGATAGGCCTCCAAGAGATTGCCGAAGATCAGGCTTACCGCTTCCCGGCTTCGCTGCCTGGTCTGCTTCGTGTTGCTTCGGCCTATGTAAGCTTCGACTGCGTGCGTCAACGCATCCACTCCCGTCGTCGAAGTAATGGCGGGAGGAAGCCCATAGGTAAGGGCGGGATCCAGCACGGCGTAATGAGGGATCAAGGAATGGTCGTTGATCGCGAACTTCTCATGCGTCCGGCTATTGGAGATGACCGCCGCAAGCGTAGCTTCGCTGCCCGTTCCCGAAGTTGTTGGGATCGCGAACAGAGGAGGAATGGCTCGCCTAACCTTCAATATGCCTCTCATCCTGGCGACGCTCTTGTTCGGTCGCGCGATGCGAGCCCCGACTCCTTTGGCGCAGTCCATCGGAGAACCGCCGCCGAATGCGATGATGCCCGAGCAATCGTTCCGGAGATAGATCTCCAGCGCCTCTTCGACGTTATCGACGGTCGGGTTGGGAACGGTGCCGTCATAAATAAAATAAGCGATCTTCGCGTTGTCCAGCCCTTCCAGAAGCTTGTCCATTAAGCCGACCGCTCGAATGCCTTGATCCGTCACAAGGAGCACCCTTCCAATCCTCCGTTGCTGAATCAACGCCGGAAGCAGTCTTAAACTTCCCTCTCCTTCAAGTATCTCCGGCTCGCGCCAAGGCATGAATCGGGAGAACAAGCGCAACGCCGATTGATAGAGCCTGCAATAGAGTTTATACATGATCGTTCTCGCTCTCTCGTCATAGTAGGTGGTCCTTCCTCCTAATTCGACGGCAGCCGGACAATCCCTCTCAACGGCGAGAAAGCCGGCGGAGCTCGTCCGCCGGCCGTCCATCGCTTATTCAGGAGGAGCCCTTCGTTAGATCCAAGGGCCGTAATAGTTGTGGTAACCGCCGTAATTCCCGCCGCATTGCTGTTTGTGGCAGCCGCCGGATTTTTGCATGCCGGATTTGTTCATGCCGTAGTTGGAATACGCTTGATTGCTATGGCCGCCGGACTTCTGATGGCTCTGGTTGCTGTGGCCGCTAGACTTCTGACTGCCGTAACTGCTATAGCCACCGGACTTATGGCCGCCGCTTTTGTTGCTGTAGCCGTAGGATTTGTGCTGCTCTTTGCGTTTGCAGATGCATTCGAACTTTTCCGCGGATTGATGACGTTGATTGTTGGAGTAGGAGTAGGAGGATACTCTAGCTTTGCTCATGACTCTCACCCTTTCTATATGGAGATACCATAAGCTATGCCGATTTGCGATTCATGCTTGTACCAATTGCCGATGCTATAAAAATAGGGAAGCATTACCCGGTTCATATGGCAGATTGCATTGAAGGGGTATGAAGAACGGTTCGTTTTCCTATTAAATAAATGAAGTAAGCGCTTAAATTCCCCCGGTAAACTCTTGAATTCCAAACCGCTATAATCAGCCTTAGGAGAGGAGGAATTTGAACAAATAGAATTGTAAGCGCTTAACTTAATTCCTATTAGCTTTCGGAGAGGAAGGGAGTAAATGAAGAATAGAATGACCGCAATCGTGTCGCTCGTGCTTGCGGCGGCCATGCTTGTACCATCCGGCTTGTTCGCTGCAACGGCAACGGCCGACTCGACGGATCCAGCCGTCGCAACGGTCTACCATGAGACCTTCGCCGGCGGCAAGGGGGCAGCGTCCCAGTCCGGCGGAGCTTCCCTGACAGCCGTAACCGGCAAGACATTCGACGGCAATGACGACGGCGCCGCCCTGTACGTAAGCAACCGCGCCAATAACTGGGATGCCGCCGACTTTAATTTTGCCAATATCGGCCTCGTTAACGGCGAGACGTATACGGTAACCGTTAAAGGCTACGTTGACGCGGACGCTTCGGTCCCGAGCGGTTCCCAAGCCTTCCTCCAGACGGTGGACAGCTATGCGTTCCTCGCAGCGGCTAATCTAACGGCAGGAGCGGCTTTCACCCTGACCAAGGAGTTCACGGTCGATACGAGCACGGATCGTGCGCTTCGCGTGCAATCCAACGATACGGGCGCGACCGTCCCTTTCTACATCGGCGATGTGCTGATTACGAAGAAGAGCGACGCCGGAGGCGGGGTAGATCCGACGCGCCCGCCTGCCCTGCCGTTCAGCACGGTTACCTTCGAGGATCAGACGACCGGAGGCTTCGCAGGAAGAGCCGGAACGGAGACGCTTTCGGTCACGAATGAAGCCAACCATACGGAAGGCGGCGGCTACTCGCTGAAGGTGGAAGGACGAACGGACACCTGGCACGGCCCGTCCCTTCGGGTAGAGAAGTATGTCGACAAAGGCAGCGAGTATAAAGTGACCGCCTGGGTCAAGCTGATCTCCCCGGCCAGCTCGCAGCTTCAGCTCTCGACCCAGATCGGCCAAGGCAGCACCGCCAATTACGTCAGCCTAGCCGCCAAGACGATCGGCACGAGCGATGGCTGGGTGCAGTACGAAGGAACCTATCGCTACAGCAGCGTCGGCGACGAGTACCTGACGATCTACGTCGAGAGCTCAAGCAACGCGACCGCTTCTTTCTACATTGACGATGTCAGCTTCGTCAACACGGGATCGGCTCCGATCTCCATCCAGAAGGACCTGACCCCCATCAAGACGGCTTATCAGGATGATTTCCTGATCGGCAACGCGATCTCCGCCGAGGATCTGGAGGGCGTCCGCCTGGATCTGCTGAAGATGCACCACAATGTCGCGACGGCTGGCAATGCCATGAAGCCGGACGCGCTTCAGCCGACCAAGGGCAACTTCACCTTTGCCGCTGCCGACGCTCTCGTGGATAAAGTACGGTCCGAAGGCATGCAAATGCACGGACACGTGCTCGTCTGGCACCAGCAATCTCCGGCGTGGCTGAATACCGACACGACTTCCGGCGCTCCTCTGGGGCGGGACGAGGCGCTCGTCAACCTGAGAACGCATATCCGCACGGTCATGGAGCACTTCGGCAGCAAGGTCATCTCTTGGGACGTCGTTAACGAAGCGATGAACGACACCCCCGCGAATCCGGCGGACTGGCAGGGTTCCCTGCGTCAGACGCCTTGGTACAAAGCGATCGGCCCGGACTATGTCGAGCAGGCGTTCCTGGCGGCACGGGAAGTGCTGGACGACCACCCCGATTGGGATATCAAGCTCTACTACAACGACTATAACGAGGATAACCAGAGCAAAGCCCAAGCTATCGCGGGCATGGTTCAAGCGCTCAACGCCAAGTATGCGCAAAGTCATCCCGGCAGGCTGTTGATCGACGGCATCGGCATGCAGGGACACTATAACGTCAACACGAATCCGGAAAATGTGAAACTGTCGCTGGAGAGGTTCATTTCCCTGGGTGTCGAGGTCAGCGTCTCCGAGCTGGACATTCAGGCCGGCAGCAACTACCAGTTGTCCGAGAAACAAGCGGCTGCTCAAGCCTACCTGTACGCGCAGCTGATGGCACTCTTCCATTCCCACGCCGACAAGATCGCTCGCGTCACCTTCTGGGGCATGGACGACGGCACGAGCTGGAGAGCTTCCTCCAACCCGTTGCTTTTCGATAAGAACCTCCAAGCCAAACCTGCCTATTACGGAGTCATCGATCCGGAGAAGTACATGGCCGAGCATCCCCCTCAATCGACGCAAGCGAACCAAGGAACCGCCAAATACGGTACCCCGGTCATCGATGGAACGATCGACGCGATCTGGAGTGAGGCTCCCGAACTCCCGGTGAACCGTTACCAGATGGCTTGGCAAGGCGCGACCGGAACCGCCAAGGTTCTATGGGACGAACACTATCTCTACGTCCTTACCCAAGTCAGCGACACGCAGTTGAACAAGGCGAGCGCGAACCCTTGGGAACAGGACTCCGTCGAGATTTTCCTCGATCCGGACAACGCCAAGACTTCGTTCTATCAAGAGGGCGACGGGCAATATCGGATCAACTTTGAAAATGAAACTTCCTTCAACCCGCCGGCCATAGCCGAAGGATTCGTATCGGCAACGAAGACGTCGGGAACGAACTACGTGGTGGAAGCGAAGATCCCGATCGAAGCCGTCGCCCCGGCCAATGGCAAGGAGCTGGGCTTCGACGTGCAGATCAACGACGCGAAGGACGGCGTTCGTCAGAGCGTCGCCGCCTGGAACGACACGACCGGCTCAGGCTACATGGACACTTCGGTGTTCGGCGTACTGACCCTGGACGGCAAGAGCGAAGGGCCCGTAACGGTCAAGGATGGCGTCGTCACGATCACGCCGGAGGTAAAGCTGCAAGGCAGCCTGGCTAAAGGAGTCGTTACCGAGGGCAACCTGAAGAAAGCTCTTGAGCTTGCCGCTCCGGCTTCGAACGGCATCAAGACGATTGTCATCGACATGCCCAAGCAAACGGGCGCGACGTCTTACGAAGTTCAGCTTCCTGCCGAACGATTGAGAGGCAAGATCAAGTTCGAGCTGAGTTGGCAGACGGAGCTGGCGACGATGCGGATTCCAAGCGACGCGCTGACCAAAGAGAAATCCAAAGCGGAGCAAGCGTCCTTCCGCGTTGCTCAAGCTCCGACGGATAACGGCAAGAAGAAGGACGATCAGCTTCCGATCATAAGCCTGAGCGCTTTCTTCGATGGCAAGGCGAGCGATTGGAGCAACCAGAAGGCGCCTTTAACGGTCTCCGTTCCCTATGCGCCGACCGCCGCCGAGCTTCGCCGTCCCGACCATATCCTCATCCGGTACTTGAACGGCGATGGCCATGTAACCGTGGTGCCTGACGGTCAATATGACGCCGCGACCGGGAGAATCGTCTTCTCCGTGACCCAGATCCGGGGTTAAGCAAGCAGGATAGAGCCTCCTAATCCCCTTTGCGGATTAGGAGGCTTTTTCTTTTCTCCATGTAGGGCGAGAGCTTGGCTCTGTAACCCGACTTTGTCGGGTTGCAGGGTGCTCGGACGGCTCACTTGGCGGCGATACGTCGCCTAGATGCCTCTCCCACAAGGAAATCGCCCCCCGGTCGCCGAAGTTTAAGGGGATAAAAGAAGAGACACTCTATTCCAACTCCAACGCAGAAAGGAAACCCTCATGCCGACTATTGGAGAGGTTATCGAACAATTGAGAGGCTCCGCGCCGCCGATCGAGGGAAGCGTCGACGTGCTGGAGACGGGCCATCAGGACACGGAGGTGACGGGCATCGCGACGGCGTTCATGGCGACCCAGTCGATAGTCGAGCGTGCCGCCGAGCTGGGAGCGAACCTATTGATCTCGCATGAAGGGATCTATTACAGCCATCGGATGCCGAGCGGCCCGCTTCCGTCCGATCCGGTCTATCAAACCAAGAGCGCATGGATCGATCATGCCGGTCTTGCCATCTACCGGCATCATGACTACTGCCATCGGTCGGAGCCCGATCTCATCATGACCGGCCTGCTTCATAGCCTAGGATGGGAGGAATATGTAGAAGAGATGCTGCCGACGGCCGCCGTTCTTCGCATCCCGGAAGCCAAGGCAAGCGACATCGCCGTTCAAGTCCGCGAGCGGCTCGACATCCCCTTCGTCCGGCTGGCGGGAGACGCGGACATGGCCTGCCGACGCGTCGGAGTGCTGGTAGGCTACCGGGGCGGCGGAGACAATGCCATCCCTCTCTTCCGCGAGAAGGGCCTCGACTTAATCCTAGCGGGCGAAGGCCCGGAATGGGAAACGCCCGAATACGCGAGGGATTCCGCGTATCAAGGCGTCTCGAGATCGTTTCTATTATTAGGACACGCGGAGAGCGAGGAGCCGGGCATGCGCCTCCTGGCGGACCGCTTGCAATCCTTGTATCCTTATCTCCCCGTTCGCTTCCTCAAGGGCGAGCCTGCTTTCCGGGTGTTCACCGGATGAATTGGAACCAGCCGAAGTCGAAGCGGCTTCCCGGGAGGAACAGGAAGGTCACCTTCCGGGAGCCCCTCACCTGTCCCAGGTCGAACAGCCGCTTCTCGTAGCCATCGGTTCGGGAGAATTCAAGAATGCAGATGGATTCTTCCGAGCCCTCTCCTTCGCCCCCCTCCACCCCGTTTCCGGAGAACCGAACATGGATCGTATTCCGATCGATCTCCGACCGCCCGTACACGGCAAGTCGGGTAACCCCCTCGCTGCCGAAGTCCATCTGATCGAACTCCAGGGAGACGTTGTTCCCGATCCCTTCGACGCATGTCCCCTCCATAACGTACGTATCCCCGTAGATCCGGTCGCTGTCCGCCGCATGGTGAAGCTCAAGCGCCTTGTTCGGTTTCGTGAACGAGAAGCCTTTGATGTGCACCTTCTGCCGAAGAACGAAGCAGATCGAGCTCACCCCGCGCAGCCTCTTGGACAAGCGATAGGTCTCCTCCTGATACACGTTCCACCGGGAAGGCTTCTGGTAGACCGCGTCGGCCAGCAGGACGCTTCCTTCTTCTCCGGGCATTCCCTCCCAGATCTGAATCGGATACTCCTCGCTCGACAGGGCGAAGATCGGCAGCGTAATCGTATCCGAGCCGTACGGACCGAAGTCGAGATCGCGGAAGCCGACTTGGGTCTCCCCGTCCCGGCTTGTCGCGACTCCCCTCTCGTTGCCGTTGCCCACCTCGCCCTTGCTGAAGTCGTATAAGCCGGCGGAGACGAAGCCGTAAGGATCTTTGAAGGCTTTGCCGATCCCTGCCGCCTTGAACTCCAGCTGCGAGATCAGCTTCGTCTTCCCCGTCCCGTTCTTGCTCGCGCATCGCAGGCGGAACTCTCCGTCTCCCAGGGCGATTACCTTCGCCTCGAGACCATTCGCTTCTACCCTGGCGATATTCGAGGCGATTCCCGAATCGTTGACGGCGCTCCATTCTACTTCGCGATAGGAACTATTAACGGGGTAAAGCTCGGCGCGCACGACCATCAATCGCACGGACTCTCCGAACGACTGGCCGGAAGGACTCTTGATGGCTATTTTCCGCAGAGGCAATTCTCCGATCTCCCCCATCGCGACGGGCTTCTCTTGATTCCGCTCGTTCGCGGAGGTTCCCTCCAATAGCTTCGGATCGGCCACGGGCAAGGACTCGATCTCCAAGAAGCTGCTCCGCATTCCCTCGGAGGACACCTCAATCCTCGCCTTGCCCGGCTCCATAGTCGCCGCCACGATCGCCATCAGCTTGCCGCCGAACAGTCTTCTGCTCAAGCCCTTGTACGAATCGTAATCCGTGCTGTCTCCGTTGTCCAAGCCGATAAGCCGGCCCGCTCCCGTCACCTCGACCCGCACCCGGTTGTTCGCGTTGGCCACGGGACGGCCGTCCTTGTCCTCCATGCCGATCTCCACGAAGACCAAGTCCGTCCCGTTGGCGATCAGTCGCTCCTTATCGGCCCCTATCCTAATCTGCGCCGCATCTCCGAACGAGCTTCTTGCGGCAGCAGCAACAACCGATCCATTCTCGTCGTAGGCGATCGCCCGGATCTCCCCCGTCTCATACGGAACCTTCCACCAGCCGACAAGCTGCGTCCCCTTCGCCCAGTCTATCTCCTGAAGCCCCATGGAGCGGCCGTTCACGAGCAGCTCTACCCTTGGCGCGTTGGTGCAGGCCCGGACGTCGACGATCTGCCCTTCGTTGAAGTCCCAGTAAGGGAACAGGTGCACCATCGGGCGGGAGCGATAATCCGTCCATGCCGCTTGGTAGATAAAATAGGAGTCTTTCTCGAACGTGGCCGTGTCGACCTGCCCGAAGTAGGAATTCTTCGTGTGGTACGGCGTCGGCTCCCCGATATAATCGAAGCCGGTCCACAGGAACTGGCCGAGGGAGAACGGGGTATCCCTCTCCGCGATGATGCAGGCTTCCGCCGACTTGGCTCCCCAGCTGGTCGAGCTGTTCCCGAGCGCCGAGCACTGCTCGTCGTCGTCGGTCAGGATGGGCTTCTCATATGGAAAATGATACACTCCCCGACTCTGCACGACCGACGCTGTCTCGCTTCCGTAGATGACCCAATCCGGATGCTCCTCGCGGTGCTTGCGGTAGTATTTCTCGGCATAGTTGTAGCCCGCGATCTTGACGATGTCCGCGCACTTCTGCGCATTCTCCCAAGGCATATAGTTGGAGCCGATCGTCACTTTGGCATTGCCCCTCGGATCATGCTTCCGCACTTCCTCCATCAGCATTCGGGTGATCTCCTGCCCGCGCTCGTCCGCATGGGTATCGTAGATCTCGTTGCCGATGCTCCACAGGAGCAGGCTCGGGCGATTTCGGTCGCGGCGAACCCAGCTTCTTACGTCCAAGGCGGCCCATTCCGGGAAAAAGCGGGCGTAGTCGTAAGGGGTTTTCGGCCTCTCCCACATGTCGAACGCCTCCGAGACGACGAGGAAGCCCATCTCGTCCGCCAGATCCATCAGCTCCGGCGCCGGCATGTTGTGGGCCGTCCGGATCGCGTTCGCCCCCATGTCCTTGAGAATCGCGAGCCTTCTTCTCAGCGCTTCCTTATTAAACGCCGCTCCCAGCGCCCCGAGATCGTGATGCTCGCACACCCCGTTTATTTTCATCCGGAGGCCGTTTAGGATGAGCCCCTGAGAAGGATCGAGTTCAATCGAGCGGAAGCCGAGGTTCTGAGTCACTCGCTCCAGAAGAATGCCTTGCCCCTCCTGCAAGCGGTTATCCTCGGACGAATCCAGCTTCCTTAGTTCCGTGACCAGCCGATAGAGATGAGGCTCCGCCGGACTCCACGGGAGGGGATCGCGGATCGACAGCTTCTGGTTGACCGGCGAATCCGGCCTATTTCCGGCAGGGACTTCGCAGGAGACGGACGCGACGGACGCATCCCCGAGCAGGATTGTCTGAGTAAGCATAACGTCTTCGCCAGCGGCGACCTCCGTGTCGACCTCTACCTCCCACCCGTCCTCTGCCTGTTTTATGCTAAAATAAACGCCGTCCGTCGCCAGACAGCTGGGACCCCTCGTTCTCAACCAGACGTTCCGATAGATTCCCGCTCCCGAGTACCAGCGGCTGTTCGGCGCCTGATGGACGACCTTCACGACGATCTCGTTGACTCCGGCCTGAAGAGCGCCCGTGATATCGTGCTCGAAGGAGGAATAGCCGTACTTCCACTCCCCGACGAACGCGCGATTCACGTATACGGAAGAATCCATGTAGACCCCGTCGAAAGAAAGAAGAACGCTCTCGGCTTCTTCCGTATAAGAGAATCTTCTGCGGTACCAGCCGATGCCGTCCTCGTACAGGTTGAGAGAGTCCTCGATCAGCCAATCATGGGGAACGTCAACCGGCTTGAAGACGAGCTCCGTCCAGTCCGTCTCGTCGAGTCCGCTCTTGGCGAATTCCCATCCGTCGTTAAAGAGTGTCTTCTTGTTCATCTCTGCCGCGCCCGCTTTCTTCGATAAAATGACAATCAGGATCTGCGGCAGCCGGCCGAAGTATTCGACCGGACCGTAGATCCCTCTGTTTGAATCTTACTATCGTTTAATAACCGAGAGAGCCCTTCGTCTTCTCGAAGATCTTGTTCGCCATCTCGGTATACCGCTCGCTGCCGCTTGCTTTGGCTTGGGCGACATAGGAATCCCATTCCTTGCCGATGTCTGCTTGGCCTGTAATGAACTTCAGCGTCATCGTCTTCACATAATCCATCAGAGGCTTCTGGATCAGGTTCATCTCTTCGCTCTCGTCAGGAGTTCCCATAATCGGCGGATCGATCTCGCGAGGTTGACGCGTGGTCAAGACACGGTTCGTGTAATCCTTCTCGCCGTCGGTGAACTTCGATGTTCTCAGCTTATTCGTACCTCCGTATGCGAATACGCCGCCAGCGAAGCCATAGTCGAAGTTCAATTTCTTCGTTGCTTCAGGGTTCAGACCATTGTACGTGATTTCCGGATTTAGCTTGATGTTGCCGTCCGCATCCTTCGTATAGGTTTCCCCTTCAACGCCCCACAGGCTTAGCGTTTGACCTTCATCGGAGTACCACAGCCAGTCAATGAAACGAAGCATTTCGATGAACTTCTCTTCGCCAAGATCCTTAAGCGCATTCTTGCTGATCATGATGCCATTTTCCAGACGGGTGTTTTCAACTTGAAGTTGTCCTTTCGGACCGCCTGGCATCGTGATCATGTACAGCTCCGCATCCGGAACTTGCATTTTCACCTTCATGTCGCCCACGTTCTGATAATTTGCGGCCATGACGTACGTTTCGCCTCTATAGAATTTTGCAAGTTGCGGATCGTCTTCCGCCGTGAAGGATTCCGGGTCAAGAATGCCTTCTTTAATCAGTTTGTTGAAGTAGGTGAGGAAGGCTTTGTAGTCTTCCGTCGTGTTGGAGAAGTAGAACTTCTTCGCGGCCTCGTCGAACTTCAAGCCGTTAGCCAAATCCCAGCCGGCTCTTACTCCGTATTCAACGCCTGCGACTTTCAGCGTGGAATCGCCCTTGAAGCGATCGGACATGACATACTTCGCGCCCGTGTACTCTTTTACTTTCTTCATCGCCGCATAGAAGTCTTCATACGTCCAGTTGGCTTCTTGGCCCACTACGTCTACGCCGGCTTTCTCGAAGATATCTTTCCGAATGACGTAGGAATAACCGCCGGCCGCATTCTCCCACAAGCCCGGAAGCACGTAGTATTTGCCATCAGCCTTAAGTTTGGATTTCAGATCTTTCTCCAAACCCCAGTCTTTGACGGCCTTGAGGTAGTTAGGCATGTATTGCACATAATCGCTGATCGCGACGATTTGGCCCCCGTCAACAAATGGCGACTCGTCGTACGTTTTGGGAATGATGTAAGGAGCGTCACCGCTGTTTATGAGCAGCGCCTTCTGATTCTCGTATTCGGTTCTAGCCGCGATAGTCAGGTCGAAAGATACGTTGGTCTTCTCCTGGATTGCGCTCCAGAGTCTCCATTCCTTCTGGTAGGGATACGCCTCGTGATCGCTGTACATCATGGAGTAAGTTACAGGCTTGTCGGAATGGAACGTTACGCCTTCGCCGAAGGTATAACCCAACTTTGATGCATCGTTGGAAGCTGCGGAGCTGGCTGGCGCCGAGCTCTTCGGTGCCGAGTTGGATGCCTCGTTGTCGTTATTGCTGCATGCTGCAAGTCCGACTGCCAATGATGCCGCTAGCAAAACTCCTGTTGTCTTTTTAACCGTCTTCATATTGCGCCTCCCTATTCTCGATTTTTTATAATGGTAGAAATGCTGCAGGACATAGATGGATAGACAGTGTCAGCGGTGCAGCCCTTCTGTGAAACCGTTCGTTACCCTTTTACGGAACCGATCAGCATCCCCTGTACGAAATACTTCTGAATGAACGGGTAGATGCAGATAATCGGCAGAGCGGTCAAGATCATCGCGGTGGATTTAATCGTCGCCGCAATCTGGACGGATGCCGCGTCGGACGAACTGAATTCTTGCGTGCTGACTAAGTTGTCAACGATCTGCCGCAAGTACAAGGATACAGGCCATGATTCCTTCGTGTTCAAGTACAAAGAAGCGGTAAACCAATCGTTCCAGTAAGCGACCATGGCGAACAGGAACATCGTGGCCAGAATGGGCTTCGAGAGAGGCAAGACGATCCTCGTGAAAATTCCGTAAACTCCCAATCCATCTACCTTTGCCGCTTCTTCTACTTCATTAGGCAAACCTGCGAAGAAGGTTTTCACTAATATGACATTGAAGGCGCTGATGGCGCCGGGAATCACGATTGCCCAAATCGTATCCCGCATCTGCAGCTTCTGGGCGACGAGGATGTAGTTCGGAATCAGGCCGCCGTTGAAGTACATCGTGAAAAGCACGAACGGGATAAAAAACTTGTTCAAGCGAAGCTTTTCCTTCGACAATGGATAAGCCAGGATCGCCGTTGCGGATACCGAGATGAACGTTCCTAGTACCGAATACAGAATTGTGTTTCCGTAATAGCGGTAAAACTCCGGCTTTTTCAGAAGAAGATCATACGATGTCGTTGTGAACTCTACCGGGAACAGGAAGACCTTCCCCGCATAGATAGCGCTCTCCGAACTGAAGGACTGCGCTAACAGATAGACGAACGGGTACAAGGTAAAGAGGACGACAACCGTCATGACGAGCGTGTTGAAGATTAGAAATCCACGATAGGAGGATGATTCTTTCATGCGTCTTGCTCCTTTCTACCACAAGCTCGTCTTCGTCGTCTTCTTGGAGACGAAGTTCGCCATGGTCACCAGAATCAAACCGACGACACCCTCGAACAAACCGACAGCGGTCGCGTAACTGAAGTTGCCGCCGATGCCTTCTTTGCCGCCGATCCCCATCCGATACACGTAAGTGGAGAGGACATCCCCGGTCTCGTAAGTAAGCGGATTGTAAAGCAGCAACACTTTCTCGAAGTTCGATCCCATGATGCCGCCGATATCGAGAATGAGAAGGACCATGATGGTAGGCAGGATTCCTGGAATGGTAACGTGCCATGCCCTTCGGAACCGGCTCGCCCCGTCGACCTTAGCCGCCTCGTACAGTTCGGTGTTGATGCCGGTCATCGCAGCCAGGTACAGGATCGTGCCCCAGCCAAGCCCCTGCCAGATGCCGGACGTGATGTAGAGCGACGGGAACCAACCCGGCTGTTGGATGAACGATATTTTCTCTATCCCCAGATGACCGAGCAGCGTGTTGATGGGGCCAGTCAAGGAGACCATCTCCTTGATCATCCCTACCACGATTACCATGGAGATAAAGTGCGGCAGATAAGAAACGGTCTGAACAAATTTCTTCACTTTAATGCTGCGAAGCTCGTTCAGCAACAAAGCGAAGATTAACGTAAGCGGAAAACGGACGATCAAATAGGAGATGCTCAGGAAAATCGTGTTATAGAAAGCTCTCCAGAAAGCAGAGTCCTTCCAGAACATCTTGAAGTAATGCAGACCTACCCATTCGGTTCCAAAAATATTGGGACCGCCTCTATATTTCCGGAAGGCGATAATGTTCCCTATCATCGGAGCGTATTTAAAGATCAGAAAGTAGAGGACGGGAATAACGAGAAACGAGTACAGCTTCCACTCTTTTCTTACGTGTCTTAAAAGAGAGGTTTGAGGAGTCCGGGGAATCGTTCGAGCAACCTTCTCTTCGGCTAACATGACATCACCGCTTCCATCTTGAAATTCGCCGCTTCGGTAATCGCTTACATTTTTCTTGGATAGAAAGCGAATCCCGAATTCGGCATCCGCTTAATCCGCTTAATAGATCGTCCGATTATGCGCATCCGGAACGCCGGACTTGCGATAAAAGTACGTGTTGATGACATCCCGCCACTCCGCCGCGTGCTTCGCTTGCAGCTTCAGCCGGCTGAGCACGCTCTCGTAACGCTCGCCATCGATCTTCCCTTCGAGTCCTCGCCACGATACGATCAGCCCTTCCGCCTGTTCCACCCCTTCGAAGTGCGAGTCGTAGATGTGCTGGATGATCGTCTTGCCGGACTTCAGCACATGCGAGTAAGGGAGATGGTGGAAAAAGAGCAGCAGCTCGTCCGGACAGCTCTCGACGGATTCGTAGATTGCGGCGGGAGCCCCATGGTATTGTCCGGCGTAGCCCGTTCCCGTGCGGACGGTGCGGTCGACGCCAAGTCCCCGGCTGTCCGCATAGTGGTACGTGCCCCACAGGGAATATTCGTAGCCGTCGACGTTAGGCCCGTAATGGTGGCCCGGATTGACCATCCATCCGATGCCGAGCGGAGACGTGTAGTTCTCGTAGATGCTCCAGGATTCCAGCAGCATGCGGCTGATCGTCTCGACGACCCCGGGATCGTCCCCGAACGTCAGCTTCACCCATTCGTCCGTGATCTGCTCCGCCGTCAGCTCCGGCCGCCAAGCCAGCCGGCCGTATCCATAATAGTTCGCTTGGGCCAGCGGATTTCCGGTCCAATTGCTCTCGTCGCCGATGTTGGCGACGCCGGCGAATCCCCCGACCGGGCGGCCGAACAGTTCTCCGGTCGCCGCCTTCGCGACCGTCGAGCCTTCGCCGATGGCGCAGGTGTCGAAGTCGATGACTTCCTTCCACTGGGGAACCAGATAGCACAAGTGCTTCTGCTGCCCGGTGTACTCCTGCGTAATCTGCAGCTCCAACAGCTGATTGGTCGCCTGCATTCCGCCGAACAACGGGGACGCGGGCTCACGAACCTGGAAATCGACCGGTCCGTTCTTGATCTGCAGCACCACGTTGTCGGCGAACTTCCCATCTAGCGGACGGAAGTGGTCGTAAGCCGCCCGGGCCCGGTCGATGGTTCGGTCCCGCCAATCCTGCAGGCAGTCGTACACGAAGCAGCGCCAGACCACGATGCCCCCGTGAGGCCGGAGCGCATCGGCGAGCATATTCGCTCCGTCCGCGTGGTCCCGTCCGTAGGTGAACGGCCCCGGCCGGAATTCCGAGTCGGCCTTCACCACGAAGCCGCCGAAATCCGGAATGTGCCGGTACACGTCGGCTGCCCGTTCCGCCCACCACCGCCGAACCTGCGGGTCGAGCGGATCGGCCGTCCCAAGCTCTCCCAGCTCCATCGGGCTCGCGAAGTTGATGCTGAGGTACAGCCGGACTCCGTATTCACGGAACACGCCGGCCGCCTTCGCCACGGTCGGAAGAAGCTCGGGAGCGATCAGCCTCGTCTCCGTCTCGTGGACGTTCACGTTGTTGATCGAGACCGCGTTCAGCCCAATGGCCGCCATCAGCCGGGCATAATCCCGGATCCGTCCCCAATCCTCCCGGAAAACCCCGTCGAGATAGAAGATCGATCGGCCCGCATACCCGCGTTCCACGCTTCCGTCCATGTTGTCCCAATGGTTGATCATCCTTAGGCTGCCGGCCGGCCGTTCGACGACGTTCAAGCCGCGAATCGGCTGTCCGGTCTGCATCAGACGCAGGAAGTGGAACGCTCCATACAGAGCCCCTCGATCCGTATTGCCTGCGATGGCGATGAAGCGACGCCCCGGTTCTTCGACGGTTCGAAGGAGATAACCCTCGCTGCCCAGCGCTGACCTTTCGCTCTCGCTTGCTACGTTTTGAAGCTCTTTCTCGCCTAATGTTCCAATGAGCAGGAAGCCTTCTTGACCTGAATTCTCGTTCCCTTGACTCTGTTCGCTCTCTTGAGGAGCGAAGCCAAGCATGGATTCGATACCGGCAGCGAGTTCTTTCCGCGCCGTCGCCAGTAGTGGAGCCCCTTCGGAAGCGACGACGATCGCCGCGCCGCACCAAGAGGAATATTCTTTCGCGAGTTCCGGCTTCAGCCGGACGTATCGCAGCCAAGCTTGGTAGGCATCGCTAATCGGCTCCCCATTCTGGCGGCTCATTCCCATGTCCATCGTCTTGTTCTCTGCCACTCTGTAACCTCCAAGGAGCTTGCAACAATTAAACCAATCTCGAGCGAACGTAGTTCTCCATGCCCATGCAAACAGTTCGGAAAATCATGTATATATTTGCTCTTTAATGGTTCTTATGTGAACATTATAGAATTAAGCGTTTACATTTTGCTATGGGGAAACTAGACTAAAACTTGTAATTATTAAACATCTTTTTCGGGAGCAGGTGATCGAACTGGAGCTCGAACAATTGCAGAATTATGTGCCGTGGATCAATTATTTTGTCGATAGGCGGTGCTTCCCCGATTGGGAGATTATCAAACAGAAGATCCAGTTCCATGATCTAACGTTCGTCGTCGAAGGCAAGTCGACCTATTACGTCAACGACGTCCAATACGATGTCGAGGCCGGAGACGTGATCTACATTCCGCTGGGCAACGTTCGCGAGGCTTATACGGACAAGGAGAACCCGATGCACTCTTATGCCTTCAACTTCAACTGGGAACCGGGAAGCCCTACCCCGCTCCCGCTCCAGACCGTAACCAAGAACGTCATCACGAACGAGATCTACGGTTACATCAAGCAATTCACGCAGGTGTGGATGGGCAAGCAGCCGGGATATATCCTGCAATCCAGAGCCCTGTTCATGCTCATTCTCCATCGCCTACTCGTCAACTCTTATCTTCAGAACTCCCATCAATCGGATCAGAGGATCAATAGGATTCTGGAATACGTGAGCGAGCACTACCCGGAGGAGCTGCACTTGTCCGACATGGCCAAACTCGTGAACCTGCACCCCGTCTATTTGGGCAAACTGTTTAAGAAGAACACCGGTTATTCGTTCAAAGAGTACGTCAACCTGATCCGCATCAATCACGCCGAGATGCTGCTGTCGACCGGCGGATTCTCCGTGACGCAGATCGCCGACCGCTGCGGGTTCCACGACATCTCGTATTTCAGCAACGTCTTCAAGGCCATCAAGGGTTATCCGCCGTCCGCGCGAAGAAACGAATGGTTATTCCTTTCAAAAACGAAGTATGTTACATTTAATAATGAAACATAGGTGATTAGGAGGAAGTTCGATGAAAATCGAAGTATGGTCCGACTTTGCCTGCCCGTTCTGCTACATCGGCAAGCGCAGATTGGAAGGCGCGCTGGAGCAGTTCGGCCACGGCGGCGATATAGAAGTGCAATTCCGCAGCTTCGAGCTCGATCCGAACGCGAAGCGCGACGTGGATTACAACGTCAACGAGATGCTTGCCAAGAAGTACGGCATGACCGTTGAGCAAGCGGCGGCGAATAACCGCAGCTTAACCGAACAAGCGAAGGCGATCGGCTTGGACTACCACATGGACAAGTCCATTCTCACCAACTCGTTCGACGCTCACCGCCTGACGCACTACGCGGCTCAATTCGGCAAGCGCGAAGAGATGGCGGAGAGGCTGTTCAAGGCTTACTTCACCGACGGGCTGCACATCGGCGACCACGAGACACTCGCCGGCCTAGCCGTCGAGATCGGTCTTGACCGCGAAGGCGCCCTGGCCGCGCTGAAGAACGACGAGTTCTCGTCGGAGGTTCGCGAGGACGAGCAGCTGGCCGCGCAATTCGGCGTCCGCGGCGTACCGTTCTTCGTGCTGGACCGCAAGTACGCGGTGTCCGGCGCGCAGCCGACCGAGGTATTCCTGCAAGCTCTGGAGAAGGCTTATTCCGAGAGCAAGGCGTAAGGTCATTCGAACCGAACAAAACGGAAGCGCCGGGAGCGTTCAAGCTCTCGGCGCTTTCTTGTTTCGTGGCTGTAGATGTTCCCCCGGGAGCACCCGGACAAACGAATGATCTCGGCCGAGGCCTTGATGCGACAGGCTTTTCCCGCTTTGCTCAGGCAAAGCGAATGCACGTAGAAGCGTCAACTCGCGTTCTTGCGAGCCCCATTCTTCCCTTCTATAATCAATCCGATATCTTCCAACACCGATGAGCGTTGGATTCCGGAGGGTTATCGTATGAACGCAATCAAACTATTCGCCAGTTGCCTCGTCATGGGCTTCGGGATCCTAGTGCTTCATCAATCCCACGTCGGTACGGGAGGAACGATCGGATTGGCCCTTAGCACATCCTACTGGCTGGACTTCCCCTTCTACCTGACCTACATCCTGATCAACGTTCCGTTCTTCCTCCTCTCGTTCTTCGCGATGGGAAGGTCGTTCACGCTGTCCTCTCTTGCTGCCATTCTCTTGCTCAGCGCAATCTCCTCGGTCACCGGAACGATCCCAGCGCTCGACACCCCCGTCTGGTTCGGTACCGTGTTCGGCAGCGTCCTGTGCGGAATAGGCATGTCTCTGCTGTTCATGTGCAAGTCTTCCCTCGGGGGCACGACGATTCTGGTCCTGCTTCTGCAGAAAACCTATGGCTGGAATCCCGGTATCGCAATGTTCTCCCTGGATGTCCTCGTGGTTCTGAGCAGTTGGTATACGATCGGTTGGGAGGGCATGATCTACTCCGCCGTCTCCGTCGCGATCATCTCCTTCGTCGTGAACCTGTACAAGAACAAGATCGCCAAGCGCCTAACACAGGAAAAAGAGATTCAAGCCCCTCTCCATCCTCGGGAGGCTTAAATCTCTTCTCCGTGAAAATACCTCTTATCCGTGCCTTCTCGCGAAATCGCCCATGAATCCGGCAAGAGCCTCGCAAGCCTCCGTCGGCACCGCGTTGTAGATGGAAGCGCGCAAGCCTCCGACGCTGCGGTGGCCGGCGAGGCCGACCAGTCCGGCTTCGTCAGCTTCCTTCGCGAACTGCTTCTCCAGCGCTTCATCCTTCATTCTCCACGTAGCGTTCATGATGGAACGGTATGGCTTCTCCACGATCCCTTGATAGAAACCGCCGCTGGCGTCGATCGCCTCGTAGAGAATCCCCGCCTTCTGCCTGTTCCGCTTCTCCAGCTCGGCGACGCCGCCTTGGCTCACCGCCCATTCCAGCATTAGCTTCATCATGTAGATGGAATGGACCGGAGGCGTGTTGTAGAGCGAATTGTTCTTCGCGAAGGCGGCATATTGGAAAATCGTCGGGATCTTCCCGTTGCCCCGCTCCAGCAGATCATCCCGGATCACGACGGCCGTCACGCCCGCCGGTCCCAGGTTCTTCTGCGCCCCCGCATAGAACATCGCGAACCTCGTCCAGTCGATGCTCCGGCTCAGGATATCGCTGGTCATATCTCCGATGAGCGGAATCGCTCCCGTATCGGGGAACTCCTGCCACTGCGAGCCTTCGATCGTATTGTTCGTCGTCAAGTGAACATAAGCCGTATCGTCGCCGAAGGCGAGCTTCGACAGGTCCGGGAGCCGCCCCCAGCGGTCCGCCTTGCCGCTGGCGACGATCTCCGCAGCCCCGATCGTTTGGGCTTCCTGATAGGCCTTCTCCGAGAAGTTCCCCGACAGCACGTAACGCCCGACTTTGCCCTCCGTCAGGTAATTAAGCGGCAGCAAGGCGAACTGCGCGCTCGCGCCTCCCCCCATGAACAGAACCCGATAACCGGAAGGAATCCCGATCAGCTCCAGCAGGAGCTTCTCCGTCTCCTCGACCATCCGTTCCACCGGCTTGCTGCGATGCGACATCTCCATCAACGACATGCCTTGCTCTCCGTACTCGACGAAAGTGTCCCGCGCCTGCTCCAGCACTTCCAGCGGCAGCGCCGCCGGTCCCGGATTAAAATTGTACGCCCGATTCATCGTTCCTCGCCCTCTCTCCCGTTTGTTGGGTAACAAAAAGACGCTCCTCGTCCCTAATTGGGACGAGGAGCGTCTGCTCGCGGTGCCACCCAACTTGATCGGATCGCGCTCGGCGCGATCCGATCCTCTTGGTTCCGCGGTAACGGGCGGGGCCGGTAAGCTTAGGAGCCGGCCCTTGACGGGCTGCTCTTGACGAGAACGCCTCCGAGTTGGAATCTCTTCATCGGCATGATCCGGAATGTTTAATTGTTGATTATTCTATGCTTCGTCAACGGGAGTGTCAAGAGGCTTCTCCAGGATGGACATAAACTCTTCGCCGGTGATCGTTTCCTTCTCCAGCAAGAACTTCGCGAGCTCGTGGAGCTTCGCCTTGTTCTCTTCCAAGATCTCAAGGGCCCTCTTGTGGGTCGACTTGATGATGCCCAGAACGACCTCGTCGATCTTCGCGGCGGTAACGGCAGATACCGTAAGCGAGGTATCGCCGCCCAGATAAGGGTTGTTGACCGTCTCCAAGCCCATCATGTCGAACTCTTCGCTCATCCCGTACCGCGTTACCATCGCCCGGGCCAGCTTCGTCGCCTGTTCGATATCGTTCGAAGCGCCGGAGGTGATGGAGCCGAAGATAATCTCCTCCGCGGCGCGTCCTCCCATGAACACCGCGATCTTATCGATTCCCTGCTCCTTGGACATCAGCACCTGCTCGCCCTCTTCGATCTGCATCGTATAGCCGAGCGCTCCCGAGGTGCGCGGGATGATCGTGATCTTGTGGACCGGCGCCGAGTGGCTCTGCTTCGCGGCCACCAGGGCATGTCCGATCTCATGATAAGAAACGGTAAGCTTGTCCTTCATCGAGAGCACCGCGTTCTTGCGTTGGTAGCCGGCGATGACGACTTCGACCGATTCCTCCAGGTCGCTCTGCAGGACGACCTTCCGTCCCTCCCGGACCGCGCGGAGCGCCGCTTCGTTGATAATGTTGGCCAGATCCGCTCCCGACGCCCCCGGCGTCGCCCGGGCGATCGCGTTGAAGTCGATGTCGTCGCCCATCTTGACGTTCTTGGAGTGGACGCGAAGAATCGCTTCGCGCCCGCGCAGGTCGGGCAGCTCGACCGGAACCCGGCGGTCGAACCTCCCCGGCCGGAGCAGCGCCTTGTCCAGCGTCTCCGGCCGGTTGGTCGCCGCCAGAATGACGACTCCCTTGTCGGCGGCGAATCCGTCCATCTCCGTCAACAGCTGATTGAGCGTCTGCTCCCTCTCGTCGTTGCTTCCCATCCCGCCTCCGCCCGAGTTGCGGCTTTTGCCGATAGTGTCGATCTCGTCGATAAACACGATACACGGAGCCTTCTCCTGCGCTTGCTTGAACAGGTCCCGGACCCGGGCCGCGCCCATGCCGACGAACATCTCGACGAATTCGGATCCCGAGATCGAGAAGAACGGAACCTTGGACTCCCCGGCGACGGCCTTGGCGATCAGCGTCTTGCCGGTTCCCGGAGGCCCGACGAGCAGCACGCCCTTCGGAATCTTCGCGCCGATCTCCCGATACTTCTGGGGGTTTCGAGAAAATCGACGATCTCCTCGAGCGCTTCCTTCGCTTCTTCCTGGCCGGCGACATCCTCGAACGACTTGCCGGTCTGCGCTTCCACGTAGATCTTGGCGTTGCTCTTGCCGAACTTCATTGCGCCCGGTCCGCCGCCCATCTTCTTGGACAGCGTCCGCATGAGGAATTGCCCGATCGCGATGAAGATAAGAAGCGGCAGCACCCAGGTCAGCAGGAAATTCACGATCGGCGAATTCTCTCGCGGAACGACCCGTTTAAACTCCACCTTCGCCTCGTACAACCGTTGCACCAGTACATAGTCGTCCATTCGCCCGGTGGAGTACAGCTTCTCGTTGCCCTTCTCATCGACCGCGGTGAACAAGATGTTCGAATTCTCGATCTCGACGCTCCGCGCCCTGCCGGAATCGACCATGGACAGGAAGGTTCCGTAATCGACCTGCGTCACCTGCTGCTTCAGGATCGACGGGAACAGGAACAGGTTGAGCAGCAGCACCACGACGGCGACAGCGATCAGATAATAGATAAGCGGCTTCTTGGAGTTCCCTTGTGACTTCACGTCTTCGCCCCGTCTCCCAAGTTTTTCTTAACGTGTAGTTTGATCTAACCGGGGCGGTTGCATACGGAGTTTATCGCTCTTCCTGAGTTTGGTCCCCAGGGCGTTCGCCAGTCCCTTGGCGCCCTCGCGCATGACTTGATCGTGATTCCATATGAAAAGAGGGCGCAGCGCGGGTCCCAGCATTCTCATCCATGGCTTGGTTACGTTCACTTGCCACACGTACCGGACCTGCGCGACGTCTCCGGCCTGCTCCAAGGTCCAAGCGCCTCTGCCCTCCAGATCGCCGGTCGCGCGAATCGCCAAGGACTCCGGAACCCTTCTCGCGGCGACTTCCGCCACGAAGGTCAGCGTGTAGGGCAGCTTCGTGCGGATATCGAACTTGTACTTGTTGCCGATGCCGAACGGCGACGGGCTCTTGTGGACCAGCTCCGTGCGAACCCCCGGCCACCATGCGCCGTATTCGACGCCGCCAATATAACTCCACACCTGCCGAATATCGGCCTCGAACTCCCAATTCGTCTCGAAGCTGTAATCATATGCAGCCCTCATCGAATCCCTCCATCGCGCCCGCTCTACTGGATGTAATGCAGTTTAATCAGGGAGTCGGGTTATGGTGAGGGAAAAGAAAAGATGGCGTCATGGGAAACGTCACTGGATCTTCGTCATGCTTCGATTGAACAATTTCGTGACCGCTAGCTGTGCGCCCTGCAGTTCCTTCAGCGCTTTCTGTTTCTTGGATCGGTAGGTCTTTAGCGATTCCGGCGTCCCCTCCTTCAGGAACTCTGCCCCAGCTTCGGTCATCTCGCGATAGGCCGTCATCATCCCTTCGGCCCATCTGCCGGCTTCGAAGTAATCCTCGAACTTCGCCGGGGTTTGGCTGAGGTTCTGAGCTTGAAGCTGATAACTCTGCTGCAGCGCCTTTAACTGATCCTGAAGACGGCTGACGGTCTCTTCCGGAATCTCCTCGTTCGCTGCCCGTTCCAATACGGCGTCCGAAAGCTGCTCCTCGTAATTCTGGGCTTCCCACAGGAAGCTCTCGAACGAATGGGCAATTCCTGCCGAGCGGATATAACGCTCATTCTGGGTATTCTTCACGATAACCTTATCGCCTACTGACGAGAGAGAATATCCGAATTGCTTGAACAGGTAAGCCGGAATCATCGTGCGCCCATCCATCACCACGACCGGCACGTCCGTCGCCTTCGCCGTCTGATCATTCCACACTAAATCCCGAACCGGCAGATTCTTGTACTTCTGCGAATCCGCAGACACCGAAGAGGTTACGGATAACGCCAATAGGATAACCAGGAAACCGCCCAGCAGCCTTTTGCTCATCGAATGCTCCTCCTATCAACACTTTGTTAGAATATTAATATTCTACCATATTAAGGATTACCCTGAACGGAAGAGCGGGATGTCCAATTGAAGCCTCCTCCGATTCGCCTTATAATTGGGATAATAATCGGAAGAGAGTGATTCGCCATCGATCGAAACAGGCCAGTCCCCATTCTTGAGAGAAACATCGTTCTGACGGGCTTCATGGGAGTCGGCAAAACGACCGTCGGCCTGGAGCTGGCGAAGAAGCTGAACCGCGACTTCGTGGACGCCGATCAGGCTATCGAAGAACGTTACCGGATGCCCGTTCGCGAGATTTTCAGCCAATTCGGAGAAGCGAAATTCCGGGAGATGGAAAGGGACTTCATCACCGGTTTATGCGTGAACACGAGCAAGAAGATCGTCTCCCTTGGCGGAGGCGCGTTCATGCAGGAGGAGATTCGCGAGGCTTGCTTGGCTACCTCCAACGTGTTCTTCCTCGACATCTCCTGGGAGCTGTGGAAGAACCGGTACCATCTTCTTATGGAGAATCGGCCGCTCCTGCAGAGCAAGTCCCTGGAAGAGGTCGAAGAGCTGTTCAATCTCCGGAAGAGCACGTACTCGATCAACCATGCTGCGGTGCTAACGGATGAGTTGAACCCGGAACAGGTCGCCGATCGCATCCTGGAGACGTTGGAGCAGTGGCAAGCGAAGGATCGGTAACATCAAAAATGCAACGTAAAGCTAGAAGTGCCCCTGTTCATGAGAATAGGGGCACTTGACTGTCGATGCGGTGCCCTTTTAGGGGCTTCCGTTACTTCGATTTTCTAGCTCCTGCCTGATAGGCCAGCAGCTTGCCGAACAAGCCGTTCCGGTCGTCGGCAAGCTCCGTATAGCCCCCTCGCTGCACGATGGTTCCGTCGTCCAGCACGACGACCTGATCCGCTCCCCGAATCGTCGACAGACGATGGGCGATCACGATAAGGGTCATGCTCCCCTTCAGCCGTTCCAGCGCTTGCTGGATGCTGGCTTCGTGCTCGCTGTCCAGCGCGCTGGTCGCTTCGTCCAGAATAAGAATGGAGGGCCGGCGCAGGATCGCTCTCGCCAGCACGATCCGTTGCCTCTCCCCTCCGGATAGACGAACCCCCCGGTCTCCCAGCATCGTGTCGAGCCCCTGCGGAAGCTTCTTGACGAACGTATCCGCCGCGGCGAAACGCAGCGCCTCCCAGATCTTGTCTTCGCTCGCGTCCGGCGCGGCAATGGATAGATTGTACCTCACGCTCTCATGGAACAGGAACGGATCCTGCGAGACGTAGCTCACGGCCCGCCTCAGCTCATACGAATCGCTCGCTTCCAGAGGCTTGCCGTCGACGAGCACCTGCCCTCGCTCCGGCTGGATGAGCCCGATCAGCATATCGATCAAGGTGCTCTTCCCCGCGCCCGATCGCCCGACGATGGCCGTCATCCGATTGGCCGGAATGCGCAGATTGACCGCTTGAAGAGCATAGCTGGACTGCTCGAGGTCATACCGGAAGAAGACGTCCCGCAGCTCGAAGCCTTGTGTGACGGAGCGCCCGGCATCCGGGTGCCCCGGCTCGGGCAGCTCCGGTTCCCGGGAAGCCTCGACCTCCCGCTGCATCTCCCCAAGGTTCCGGAAAGCGGGAAGCGTCTGGGCGAGCTGCTCCAGATTGGACTGCAGCGCCGAGAACTTCGGCCACAAGCGCGAGAAAATAAGAACGATGAACAAGAGAGTCTCCGCCTGGACTTGGACAACCGCGAAGGCGAAATAAGCGAAGCCCGCGATGAGGAGGCTCGAGGCCGCTTTGTAATGGAATCGGGAGGCCGACTGCAACCGCGTGAACTGAACGATATTGCTCTCCAGCCGGCCGCACAGAGCTTGGAACCAGGCCAGATGAGGCTTCTCCATCCGGTTGCTCTTGATATCCTTGATGCCGCCCAAGTGATCGGTCATCCCGGCCAAGTAGAGCTGCATCAGCTCGGTCGTCTCTTGTCCGATCGCTCTCGATCGGCTCACCTTGGAACGGGAGAAGACGACAAGAGCAGCCCCGCACAACAGCACCGCCAACGTGAGCGGGACCGACAGCCATAGCGCGAAGCCGATCTGGATCAGCGTGAACAGGATATTGGTCAATAGCTGCAGGAACATGAACACGCCGAAGCTCACCCGGGGCAGCTCGGAAGTCGCATGATGGATAAAATCAGACTTGCGATGCCGCAAGTAGAACGACCAGTTCGACTGCAACAGTCCCTTATAGATGTTCATCCGGAGCTGCCGGATAAAGCCTTGCTCCAATTCGGAATTCCGGACGGTCAGCTGCCGCTGCAGCAGCCCTTGGCCCAATACAAGAACAAGGAAAACGGCAAGCACGGCAGGCAGCTGACCGTCGGAAGGCAGCTTCCGAAGCGGTTCTGCGATGGCGGAGAGCAAAGGAATGCCGCCCGCGGACGAATCCATCAGCCCGATCAGGCTCAGCATGGGAGCCAGAAGGAAAATTCCGATCCCTTCGAGCATGCTGACGACCATGGTTCCTATCAGATTCAAATACAACCTTCGCCCCGCAAAGACGTGAAGCTGCTTCAGGTAGACAAGCACAGGCCCGATTCCCAGCTTCTCGACGCTTCTCATCCGCGCATGACCTTCTCTCCTTCAAGAACCGTCTCCAAGACTCGTTCCGCCAGCTCGTACGCGGAGAATCCGGCCGAAGGCCTTCGCATGCGATACAGATCGACCTGACTCGAGAGCCCGGCAATAGCCGACAGATGCCACTGTTCTCCGGTTAGACGCGGGATCAGAAAAGGACGGTACGTATGCAGCCGAAGAATCGCCAGCCGTTCGAGCCCCCGATAGGGCGAGAGCTCCGCCTCTCTCCCCTCCGTCTTGCCGAGCTCGAAGATCCCGTCTAAGGGCAGGGCTTCCGCGGCGAAGCCGGACGCGACGGGGACGGCATACTTGGATTCGTACAAATGACGGGAGCCGCGGGGCTCCACGCCAAGCCGGTCCATGCTCTCCCGCCACAGCTTCTGCTGAGGGTAGGCGGGCATGACGATGGGGAAGCCTCCATTCGCGCTTTGCGATACCGCGATGACGTCGTCGCTCAGAAGCCGATAGCCGCGGCTCAAGAAGGCCCGAGCCAGCGTGGACTTCCCCGCCCCCGATTCTCCGACGAACGCGTAGGCCCGTCCGTTGATCTCCACCGCGCTTCCGTGAAGGGGCAGCGTCCCGCGCTGCATCAGAATGGAGCCCATGCACGTCCCCAGCAGATAGAGGCGAATGCTCTTCTCCTCCGCTTCGGCGAACGGAGACACGGTTATATGCTTGCCGCCGCGAACTCCGAAGATGGCAACTTCGGGGACGCGGAACAAGAATTCATCGTCCGGGTAAGCATAATAATCGTCCGGCCCCCCGTATCGGTTCCAAGCCCCGGACAAGTCTCCAATCGCGATCTCGACATCGGGTTCGCCTTCCTGTTCCGTGGTCCGCAACAGCTCGGGCAGAGGATATTCGCTTCTTATCCGCAAGCCGAATGCGGTGTATCGAACGGGCGCCGCCGCTGCTGTCATCTACCTCACCTCTCCTGCCTGTATGTAAAGTCCCGGCACGCGGGAGCTGTTTTCCGACAAAAGAAGGGCCCTATCCTATCCCATGCAGGCAGGAGGACCCTCCGATATGGCCATTCGTTCACCTCTTAGGATTCTTGAGGAAGCGGAGCATGAGGATGGCCGTTGTTCCCGCCTTTGCCGTTGCGGTCCGGGAACAAGCCGTGCGGGCCGCCGAACGTCTGGCTGACGTCCAGAACTTCGAGAGTCGGTTGGTTCCACTCTTTCTTCATCTGTCTCACCTCCTTTCGGTCGGTGCTTCAGGAGCCTTGCCGGATAAAGCGATACGCGATCAGGCTCTGCATGAGCAGTCTCGCATGCCGGTCATAGGCCTGCTCCGGCCGCGGCAGGTCCCCGATAGCCGCCATAGAAGCGCGAATCTGCTTCACGTTCAGATAGTGCCCGGCTTGGGGATCGCGGCACAGCCTGTCCAGTTCCTCCGCGATCCTGCCCCATAACGGGATCACCCGATGGATCCAATCTGCCCCCTGCACGCCCCGAACGCGTTGGTTGAGCCGGATCTTATCGGGCAGATAATGCTCGGTCGCCCTCCGCACGAGAGCGCGATCCATGCCGTTCTGAACGTACTGCTCGACCGGCACGGATAAGCAGAAGCGAACGACTCTCGGATCCACGGTCGGGTCCCTCTCGCGAACGGCGTACCGCAGCGACAGCTTCGTCGATGACGTCCCCTGATGGTTCAGGATCGACAGGTTGTCGAACTGATCCGTTCTCGCGTCGAAGTCGTCCATCCGGAGGTCGCTTAGCCCGACATCATGGCCCTTCAGCCTTTCGAAGACGCCGGTGCGTTCCGCCAGCTCCGGATGGATCAGCAGGGGAATGTCGTTCGGCATCGGCTGGGATGAGCGGAACGGGAAAGCAAGCTTGGCAATGTGCGGAAGCAGGATCGATCTTCCGAGCCGCATCCGTCTTCCGTATTGTCGCAGCTCGCGATGAAGGCGTACCCAGCGCAGCCTGCGCAGGAGCCGGGCGTAGTAATCCAGGGCCGGTCCCCACGAGATGCTGTAGTTGCCGTTTCCGCCGTTCAACAGGATGCCGACATCGTGCTTGCCCGCTTGTTCGAGGATTCCTTTGAACCAGTACGAATTTTCAAAAAATTTGTAGGGGGTCTCCATCCATTCGAGCAGATCGTCGATCTCTTCGTACGGGTTCCGATCCGGGAAGTCCATGTTGGCGTGGGTTAGATGACCCACATGGTCAACGACCGACTGGATATAAGGCCTCTCGTCCGCCGTCATCCCGTTCGGGGTCCAATCCGCAAAGTCCGGACGGGGAACGAAGCTGTACGTGTGCAGCGTCTTGCCTTCCCTTCGCAGCGGCCCCGCCGCGAAGCTGACGACGGCCCCCGAATCCAGCCCTCCGCTTAGGCTTGCGCCGACTTTCCGGTGGGTTCGGAGCTTCGACGTCACGGCTTCCCGGAACACCTCGCGGAAAGCCTCTTCATAGTCGCCGTTCGACTTCAGCTTCAACTTCGGCACATCGGCCGCCAGCGTTCCGTAGCGGTCGATCTTTAGACGGCCGTTCTCGTAGACAAAGGAATGAGCCGGGGGAAGCTGTTCGATATCGCGGTACACCGTGGAGCGAACGTCGATCGTGTCCAGGACGATCGGGATCGCGAGAAACTCGGCCAGCCAAGCTTCGTTCCGTTCCCGACGGACGCCGGGCACGGCGAACAGCGGATTCATCACCGTGCAGAAAGCGAACCGCCCCGGACGATGAGCATAATACAGCGTCCGGCTCCCCGCCAGATCGCGAGCGCCGAACAATCGGCGTCTCCGACCGTCCCATAGGACGAAGGCGAAGTCTCCGATGATAGACTTCGGAGCCTCCTCTCCCCATTGGAGGTAAGACTCTAGAATCAATTCGCTGTCCGTCATCCGCTTCCGAAGGGCATGCTCGATCCGAAGCCGGTTAAACAGCTCCTCCCGATTGTCGATGATCGCGTCAGCCGTAATCACCGCCCCGTGCCGACGATTGCCGCACGGCTGCCGGTCCTGCACCGACTCGGGCGTGAACCATTGCGCGTGGCAGCCCAGGAACACAGACCCGTTGTGCCAGGTTCGCACCTGATCGGAAGGGTATCTGCCGAGCGCCTCCATCATCTTCTCCGCCGCCTCGCTAGAGACGGGTTCGTTATCCGCAACGATTCCAGCTATTGCCGTCATAGTTCTCCAATCCTGCGGCGGATCCGGGGATCCACCTGCTTTTGGGGACAATTATAGCAGACTGGGCGAAAATTCAAATGCCACGAGAGGAGTATACGAGACTAGCAGGAAGGGGTATAAACGGAGGAATTCCATAGGGAAAATTGGATGCGGAAAAACGGCGTCACTAAGGGAAAAGTACGCCCAAAGCCGCCGTTTTACTTTGTTTATTGATCCAACAAATTAAGATTAATGGCTATCGTTCGTCTCGCCCGTCTCAAGCCAATCATACAGTTCAAGCTGGCCCTGCAGGTCCTCCGTCATCTCCGAGGTGGGTTCCATCGTCGCGATCTCCGACACCTTGAACGAGAAGCCCAGCGCTGGATAAAGAAGAAAATTCCCCTTGTAGCATCGGTTCTGCAGCTCGACGAACCCGTCGCAATCGACGATCGTCACGACTCTCTGCTTGCCCGTCTTGAACGTGAGCAATACGTTGAACGGCCTCGTAATCATGCCTCTCCCTCCTTCTATTACTATCATTATTACCGGGTAATAGAGAAGGTATACGGCCATTCCGTTTACTAGAAAAGCATTATTCGCCCTCGAGAAGAAGAAGATTGCGGTAAGAGTACCTGCTGAAGGAATGCTTGAAAGACAAGGCGATCCCGGAGTCTTCGATCGTCACCGACCTTAATGCCGCCGTTCGAACGAGGGATCGAGTCAGCCGTCTAACGGATAACACCTCTCTCTGGCGAATCGCCTTGGCCAATGCCAGAGCGAAAGCTCGGGACGTCGCGATCTTACGGTAGAACGGCAATACGCTTCTTGCGATGGCGCGGTGCACGCGCGTCTCGAAGAAGAACTGCACGCTCCCCGGAGGGATCGTCGTTCCATTCGTATAGGAGACGTCCGGATCGGCGAACGAGAACGAGATAAAATAGCCGATCGCGTTCGAGCCGAGAGAATCGCCAATCGAAGGAGAGACTTGCCGCAGCAGCTTCTGCATCCGGTCCAGGTCGGCGTCGATGACCGCCTTGGACCAACTGGCGGCATAAGTCCCGTTGCGGGCGATTTCGTTATAGAAAGGCAGCATGGCCTTAGCCACGCTTTGCAGAATGGTCGCGGTAGGTATTCGCTGCTGAGCGGCTCGTTTAGCCATTTAAGCACCCCATAGGCAGAGGAATGTTCCTCTACCCTATGCGGGTGCGCAGGAGTTTGCTTGGACCCGTCAGTCAATCAACACGATTTTCCATTCTCCTGCTTTGTCCAGATTGAAGTAATACGTTATGCTTCCGTCATCTACTTGCCCTTCTCTTAACCTTTGAACGGATAATGAGATCATGATGCTGTTGTTGTCAGGAAAGTATTTAGCTTCGGCAATGTCCGTAAATCGGTATTGATTCTCGTCTAAGATATAGCCCATATTCCCCTCTGTATCATGCCCTTCAAGGAGACCGGCTTTGAACTCCTCTACGTTCTTGTCTAGGAGAGCTTCTAGGTTGTCTTTTAATTTCTTGATCACTTCATCCGGGATGGATTCATCGTCGATCTTGGAGAAGTCAACGAATATTCCCGGTTTGAAAGACTTCGGCGTATCCGCTTTCTCATTATATTTTGGCAATTGTTTCGTGGGTGTCTTTCTTTGCTAACACCAAGAAACCGGCTATCCCATAGCCGGTTTCTTGGTTTCTTGCCGCTCGTCTACTGCTTGCGCCGATTATCGGCTCTTCACCAGAAGCTCTACCGCCTGCTTGACAAGCTTGCCCGTATCCTCGCCAGTCGTCTGCTCTTCCAGGATGCATTGCTGAAGATTCTCGGCGACGATCTGAGCGATCGCTTTATCGGAAGCGTTGCGGACAGCCGATAGTTGACTGACGACATCCTTGCACGGTTTGCCTTCCTCCATGAGCCGGAGTACGCCGCGGACTTGCCCTTCGATCCTTCTCAGGCGCGCTTTGATCTCATCCGAGTAATGATAATCCATCTCTTCCCCATCCTTTCCGAAGACTGGTTGGATGACGGGCATCCGTTATGATTAGATAAACAAGTTCACGTTGCCTTCGGCTGCGTCGCCGAGGTAAGCAGCCACGCCGCCTAGCTCCATGCCGTCGATCAGCTCTTCCTTCTGAAGGCCTAGCAAATCCATCGTCATCGTGCACGCTACCAGCTTAACGCCCATCTCCTGCGACAGCTCCATCAGTTGCGGAAGCGTCAGCGCATTGTGCTTCTTGATGACGTGCTTGATCATCTTCGGCCCCATGCCCAGCATCTGCATGCGGGATAGACCCAGCTTGTTCGCGCCGCGCGGCATCATCCACCCGAACATTTTCTCCAGCAGCCCTTTATTAGTTGAAACGGCCTGCTCTTTGCGGAACGTATTAAGTCCCCAGAAGGTCGAGAAAATCGTAACCTCGTGATCATAAGCCGCCGCGCCGTTGGCTATAATGAATGCCGCCATCGCTTTATCGTAGTCGCCGCTGAAAAGCACGATTGTCGTCTTTTTCTTTTGTTCCATCGGTAAACAGGTTCCCCCTTATCGATTAGGATTTACGAACGTAGAATTTGTAGACGCCTTGCTCTTCTTCGTGCTTAACGAGCTCATGGTTCGTCTGCTTCACCCATGCTTGGAAGTCGTTGACCGAGCCTTTATCGGTGGAGAGCACTTCCATCACTTGACCGGATTGCAGGCCGTCCAGCGCCTTCTTTGCTTTGACAATCGGCATTGGGCATGCGAGGCCCTTCGTATCGACAACCAGATGTTTTTCCATTTTTGTTATCCTCCTTGGATATATCGTTCTGTAATTAGATTAATTTCGACGTCGGTCCATTCCAGCCGGTCATCCCGGGCAGAACGTTCGCGACATTCGCGAAGCCCTTCTCTTGCAGCAGCTGGCAGGCAAGATCGCTGCGGGTTCCCGTGCGGCAGATGACGGCGATCGAAGCGTCGCTACTCAATTCGCCGGCACGGCTCTCCAACTCGCCGAACGGAATGGAGACGGCCCCCTTCACATGCTGGAAGGCATACTCCGCAGGCTCGCGTACATCCAGCACGACGATCGCCTCGCCGCCGTCAAGCTTCGCCTGCAGCTCTTCCGTCGTCATCGTGACGGAGAATTTCACTTCCGGCTTGGCTTCGTCCGAACTCGATTTGCGGATGAAGTGTTTAAGGACGCCGTTCTCTTCGATCGTGCCCAAGTATTGATGGCCCGTCGTTCTCGCCCAGCCCTGCATGTCGGCAAGCGAACCTTTATCCGTCGCCTGCACTTCTACTACCTGTCCGGATTGAACCGTCTCGATGGCTTTCTTCGTCTTCACGATCGGCATCGGGCACGCAAGCCCTTTGCAATCGAGCGTCAGATCCACTTGAATTTGCGATTGGTTAGACATGTTGATTATCGTCCTCCTGAAGGTTTATAGGGGATATCTCTTACTTGTCATGGACCGCGCAGCGGTTCGGTCCGATCTCCATCTCGCGCTGCTCGTCAGCCGTAGGAGCGATCTTGCCCATGTTCGTCTGGCGGATTTGTTGGTAAGAATTCGGATGCTGCGGCAAGTTCTCCGTAACCGTGCGACGGAATTCATCCTCGTCATGAATGTTGAGACCCGGATTGTGAGCGAACAAATCGCCTAGGCGAGCGGATACTTTGCCGCCTTCGCCGAGCTCCGTTATCTTGCCGAAGTGCGCCGGGAGCACGATAAGTTCCTCCGACAGCTCTTTATAGCGGCTGTAGAGCGTGTTGCGCAGATCGCCGACCCAGTCTTCCGCAAGGCCTGCGAGGTCGGGACGTCCGATGGACTCGACAAACAGAATATCGCCGGACAGCAGGTAACGATCGTCGACGATGAAGGACGTGCTGCCGATCGTATGACCCGGGGAGTAAAGCGCCTGGATTTTGATCTTCGTGCCGCCGACCGTAATTTCATTCGCGTCGTTAAGCGCCGCGTATTCGAATGTCACTTCGCCCGCATCCTTCGGAGGCAGCCAGTAAGTCGCGCCGACCTTCTCCGCCAATTGGCGTCCGCCGGAGATATGGTCCGCATGCAAGTGCGTGTCGATCGTGTGCTTGATCTCCGCCTTCTTCTCCGCCGCGAATTGCTCGAACACGTCCGTTATGCGCAGGGTGTCGATCGTAGCCGCTTCGCCGTCGGACAGCACCATGTACGACAGGCAGCCCTTGCCGATTCGAACGAATTGATACAGCTCGCCGCCGCCTTGCAGATCGGCAACCTTCACCGGCTCCAGGTATTCGCTCCATGCCTTCATGCCGCCTTCGAGGTAGAACACATCGGTGCGGCCCGTCTCCGCGAGCTGCTCGGCAACGAATTTGGACGAGCCTTCTTTGGCGCAAACGACAAGCACTTGGCCTTCGGCCGGCATGCGTTCGATCGCTGCTTCCACGCCTTCGAGCAGATCGAAGTAAGGAATGTTGATGGACTGGACGGTCTCGCCTTCGATGCGCCAATCCGCATAATCGGTCTCGTTGCGAACGTCAAGAATGAATAACGGTTTCTTGTCCAGAATGAAGCGAGTCACTTCTTTGGCGGTCATCGGGTTGTATGCGTTAGTTGTCATTTTGAATACGCTCCTTCGTTATTATACCCTAACGGGTATAGGGATGGGTAAAATTTTTTTGCCATTTCAGGCAAGTTTTTTAGAATGGAATGTCAGTTGCAATCGGGGTTGCAAATTCCTTAATATTCAACGGTGTCTGTCCAGCTCATCATGCCGCCCGTCATATTGACGACATTGTAGCCCATGGATTCCAGCAGCTCGCATGCCAGCCCGCTGCGGTTCCCGCTTCTGCATACGACAATGGTTTCTTGCTTCGGATCGAGCTCCTTATGCCGGTGGCTGATCATGCCGAGCGGTATATGCTTGGCCCCGGCAATATGGCCGGAGTTCCACTCGTCCTGCTCGCGAACGTCCACGATATTCAGTTTCTTGCCTTGCTTCATCTGTGCAGCAACTTCATCTGTTGTAATGGATTTAGAGAACTTTCCAGCCATTCGATACTCTCCTCGCTATATGGTTATTTTCTTGTGTTTCATTTTACATACCCCTACGGGTAACTTTGCGACCGAACCAAATGTCATTGGCGTCGATCGGCTTGAATCCATCATATACCCCATGGGGTATCTTTGCAAGTGCTAATTTATAGAAAGTTGAGATCGATTCGTTCAAAACGAATCCATATTGCGTATGACTTGCTTCATCGTCTCATCATTGATCGCGCCGGTGAATTTGTTGCGGATGATGCCCTGCTTATCCAGCACATAGGTTGTCGGGTAGGCGGTCACCTGGTATAGCTGCTTCACGGTCCCGTCTGCATCGAGCACGACGGGGAACGTCAGCCCGTACTCGGACACAAAATGATCGACGGCTGCGGCTTTTTTCTCCGTTGTCGTCAGATTGACGGATAGAATAACGACATCCTGCTCTTTATATTCTTCATAGACTCGTTGCATATGGGGCATCTCCGCTTTGCAGGGAGGACACCAAGTCGCCCAGAAGTTCACGAAGACCGTTCTTCCGCGGAAATCCGACAGCCGAACGGGATTCCCCGCCCGATCGCTCAGTTGAAAGTCCGGAGCAAGCTGGCCTTTCCGAATACCGGACTCCGCCTGTCGGGCTGTCTCCACGCGGTCTGAAGGATCGTCATCCAAACGGCTCTGATAAATCCCGTAAGCGAGCAGCGCAAACAAGACAAGGACGCCTATCGAAGTTTTCTTCATCTGTTCCACTCCTCCTCTCCTTAACGGATCCATACCGCCAGCCCGGCAAGCCAAGCGCTGATTCGCTGGAATTGGCCGGAGAACAGCAAAGTCCCCATCGCGATAAAGAGAACTCCATTCGCAACGGACAATACCGGCAGGAGACGATTAAGGCGACGCAAGAAGCCAAGCGTTCTTGTCATCACCATGGAGAGAATCAGGAACGGCGCCCCCATTCCCAGCGAGTAAACCGCAAGCAGAAAGATCCCGTTCCACATCGTATCCGTCGCGCTGGCCAACAGCAGAATGCCCGACAGGGCAAATCCTACGCATGGGGTCCAGCCCGTTCCGAAAGCCACTCCGATTAGAAAAGAACGCAGCCGGCCTCCGCCCTTTACGCCGCTGACTCGCGAGCGGTTAAGAAGGAATGACGGCATGGGGATGTTCAGCAGGCCCGCCATCTGCAAGCCGAATGCGACAATCAGGAACCCGCTTATTCTCTCGATCCATGTGCGCTGCTCGGCCCATAGCTGACCGAGGAAACTAGCCGACGTCCCCATGAGGACAAACACGGCGCTGAATCCAAGGATGAAGCTGACCGAGCGCCGGAACAGAAGCTTGCGTTCCACGACGACGCGGTTGTCCCGGATCGCGGATTCCGTCAGATGGGTCACATAAACCGGAACGAGCGGGAACACGCAAGGCGACAAGAAGGACAATAGGCCGGCCGCAAAGGCGGCAATGATCGTAATCTGTTCCATTTAGGCCTTCCCTCCAGCCCGTTCGCGGAATCTTTTCCCTCGCTCCGAACGGGTGACCACGACGAGCATCGCTCCGGCGAATAGAAGCCACGCCAATTGCTCGGCGCTGAATTCAAGAATCAGCGGCTCTCGGTCCGGCTCCATGAAGGCAAGCGCGGCCTTGCCGAGTCCTAACCAGAGCCAAACCGTGCTTAATTGGCCGTCGGCCGGACTTCCGATTGCCATGACCATGTACAATGCCGCCGCTCCGATGGCCATCAGTGAATGCCGCACGACGGAATCGTCAAGCAGGATTGCCTGAGCCGAATAATAAATTGCCGTCCAGCCGAGAATCATAACGGTTAGCAAGGAACCGGCAGCTTTAACGTCAAACTCTGTCTTCATGGACCGGTAAATCAAATAGCTTGCGGATACCACTGTCGCAAGCCATATCCCATTGGCCCCTCCGCTGAAATAAACCAGGGACCAAGGATTGGAGATCACGTCGACAGGGTGGAACAGAAGCAGGCTTCCTTTCCATACGAGCAGCCATAACAGCACGGCATTCCCTGCATATGCCGACATTCTGGCTTTCTCCGGATGCCGCCTCATGCGGAGGCGTATCCCAAGTACGCCGGCCAAGCCTGCTATCAAATAAACCGCAATCTCCAAGTTCAACACGAATGAACCCACTTGCTGCGTGTACATGGATCGGCTCCTTTCGGCTCCTTCCCGAGATACTCCTGCCGGCCGGCGGTCAGAACTCGAGACGTCCTTTCCATCCCAGCATGCCTCCGGTTAGATTGACGACGTCGTAACCCATGGCTTCCAGAAGCTCGCAAGCAAGCCCGCTGCGGTTGCCGCTGCGGCATACCACGATCGTCTCCCGCTTCGGATCGAGCTCCGAATGGCGGGCGCTGATCTGGCCAAGCGGGAGGTGCTTGGCGCCTGGTATGTGTCCCGAGTTCCACTCATCCGGCTCCCGAACGTCAATGATAGACAATGGTTTCCCTTGCTCAAGCCTTGCAACGACTTCTTCCGATGTGATCGATTTGGTGAATTGACCTGCCATGTCGTTCTCTCCTCGCTTTTTCGAATGTTGATCCCAATACCCCACTAGGTATATTTTTGATCATAAAAAAAGAACTTGCTGCCATTGATTATATACCCCATAGGGTATAAGTGCAACTCCCTAATTCTGTCCCCTTAGCCGAGATGCCGAAAGCCAGCCGTATTGGGCTGGCTTGGATAGAGATAGAGATAGAGATCCTTCTAATCCCGTTACTCAGAATCTTATTAACCATTCTAGGATGGTATCCACGGCTTCCCTATACCTCTGCCCGATGAGCACGCCGGTGTGAGTGGTGTTCCACAGCCCTTTGTATTCGGCTCGGAGATGCTCGGCGGTCACCCTCCCCCGGCGATCTTCATCCTCGTCGTTAACCGACTTGATAACCAGACTCGGACAAGAAATGGAACGGCTGTCGATCGATATTCCCTTCGATTCGGGCGTAAAGATAAACGCATTGAATGCATGGGACGATTCCATCGCCAGGTACTTTCTCTGAAAAGCAATGTCTTCTTCCGTCTCATCGATGCTGGAGAGCTCCTCCCGGGTCGGGGCCGGCACGACGATATCCCGGATTGCCCCTCCAAGCTCCTTGTAGGGTACCGCTTCGAATACCTCTCGGCTGATGACCGAGTCGATCAGCACCAGCCCGGCAACCTCCGCGGTCTCCGCCAGCTTCTCGCTTAGAATCCCGCCCATGCTGAATCCGACAAGAATCGGCGGGGCATCGCATTCCGCGACCGCCTCCGCAATGACTTCCTTGATGTCCTCCAGATAATCCTCGAACGTTATTCTCGTCATATCCAGCTGCCTGCTTCGGTAATGGCTTCTCAAGTTCATGACATAGCAATTCCACCCCTCGTTCACAAAATGGGGAATGTATTTGCTCCACATCCAGCTTCCCGTGTACGCCCCGTGTACAAAGAGCAAAGGAGGTCTTCGTCCAGCTCCCTTCGAAAGCTCCTCCCCCTCGAAGATCTCCAGAAACAAATCGTTCTCTCCGACATACGACTCCCTGTGATCCGGCAATTCTCTAACAAAGTCCCTCATGATCATGACCCCTCCTATTTAGTTTGATGTCAAACTATTTGAGCAAAAAAAACTAGAAGTTGCCGTAAATCTTTTTAAGGACGTTAAGCAAATCCTGTTTTTCTTTCTCCGTGACATTTAAATAAAACACGTCCAACATGTCTTTGGATATGGACTCGAAGATCGGCTGCAGACCGGCTCCCTTAGGGGTTAAAGCCGCATAGACAATCCTCGAATCCTCTCGATCTCTTTCCTTCGTTACGTAGCCGAGCCGGACCAGCTTGTCGACGAGTGCCGTGACGGTGGACTTGTCCTTATTGATCCTTCTGGCGATGTCCGCCATCGTGAGTCGGGGAGTCTTAAAAAGCGCATAGAAAATATCGCCATGCGAAGTGCCGATTCCGCTCACTCCATGGTTCTCCATCTCCGACGCGATAAACCGGTTCACTTTCTCTCTAATCTTAGAAATCAACGAAATGGCATCTCTGGTTTCCATAACCCCATTATGGTTTGATATCAAACCATTGTCAATTTAAAGTTAATCCCGCCCACCGAATGCTCTTGTTATACAATTCCTCCTGGAGCTTGGAGTCGTAGGACACCGGAACCGTACGCCGGGCTTGTCCTTTCGCATAAAATTTCCCGCTTACCGAATTCATATCCGGCGAAGACGCCATGTATAGGGACATGCGAGCCCCCTGTTCGGGCGTACTCATGAACAGCTTCATTAGCGGTCTTGCGAAAGCCGGAGCCATCCTTGCGGATTGAGGCGTGTAGATGACTCCAGGATGAAGCGCATTGACGGTAATCCCGCTTCCCGCCAGCCGTTCGGCAAGGGTATAAGTCATCATCAGAACGGCTACTTTCGCTTCTTTATAGGCCGTCATGCTTGAATATCGCCGGGGCTGCGCCGATTCATCCGGCTGGAAGCGCTTGGCTTGCATGATGGAAGCCACGTTCACGATTCGGCCGGCGCCGGACGCTTTCAAACGATCGAGCAGGAGGTGCGTCAGCAGGAAGGGGGCCAGGTAATTGACGGCGAACGTCATCTCATAGCCGTCTGCGCTCATTTCCTTCTTGGCGAACACGCCCCCGGCATTGTTGACCAGCACATCCAGTTTATCGTACCGCTCTTCGAATTGCCGGGCTAGGCGTCTAATCTCTTGTTGCGACGACAAATCGGCGACAAGGAGATCGATATTCGCATTGCCTGTACGCCGAACAAGCTGCCGTCGGGCTTCCTCCCCGCGCTCGGCGTCCCTGCTTACCATAACGACTCGCGCCCCTTGCTTAGCCAACCCTTCGGCAGTCGCGAATCCGATCCCTGAATTAGCCCCTGTAACCAGGCCTATCTTCCCCGTCATCTTCCAGCCCTCCCGATTTCCATTAATATACTTAACAATACAATACCTCTCGAACAATCGTAAGTATCAAAAAAAGCAGCTGTCGCAGAGGGATTCTCTGATACAGCTGCTTGACGCTTCAGAACGAAATCTCGACGGGTTCTCCCGTGTATCGGAAGCTTCTCTCCTGAGGATTCTTCCGAGGCTCCATCAGCACGACGGTCAGATCCCGCTGCTTGTTCATCCCCGGATACTCCCCCTCTCTGCGATCTACGGCGAACGTCCGGCTCCGATCGTCCCAACGCATTCGCATGACGGCATAGCTTCCTTGCTCGTAGCGATAGCCGTCGCCCTCGTCCTCATAATAGTCGAAGGAACCATCCTGTCCCGCATAGATCCGAACGTACAGAGTATCGTCTGTGCGATCGCCCGCGAATTGAAGCTGCTCGGCCATCGGGACGATCGAGCCCGAACGGACGTAGACCGGTATCCGCTCCAATGGAGCGTCGGCTTCGATCGTTTGCCCTCCCTCGAATACGTCGCCGTTCCAGAGATCGTGCCAGGACGAGCCTTGCGGCAGGTAGACGCTCCGGGATTTCTTGGAGCCGACGATCGGCTTGGATTCGGCTTCGTAATACATCGGCTCGGTAACCGGGTTCACGAGGAAGGCCGGACCGAACATGTACTGATCCCGAATGTCGTACACGTTCGGATCGCGGCGGAAGTCGAACGGCAGAGCCCGCATCAGCGTGTAATCGTCCGAATAAACGCGCGCGGCAAGAGAATAGATGTACGGCAGAAGCTTGTATCTCAGGCGCAGGAAGGTCGACAGCGTCTCGTAGAACGGCTCGCCCGGCTCGCCGAAGCGCCATATCTCGCGCGGCGTATCCGTTCCGTGCGAGCGGAACATAGGCAGGAAAGCGCCGTATTGGAACCATCTGGTGTACAGCTCCCGATATCCCAGGTCCTGCACGCCGTCATCGTAATCCCCGCTCCAGAACCATAGATCCGGCTTATTCTGAACGAAGAAACCGCCGATGTCCAACGTCCAATAAGGAGAACCCGTCGCGCAGAAATTCAGGCCGTCGGGGATTTGCTTGCGCATCGTCTCCCAGTTCGCGGAGATGTCGCCCGACCAAGTGATCGTGCCGTACCGATGCTGCCCCGCGTAGGCCGAACGGGTCAGATTCACGACCCGCTTGCTATCCGTCGCTTGGCGCTGCCCCTCGTAGATGCCGCGGGAATGAAGGAGCGAATACGCGTTGATGAACTCGGGATCCAGGTAACGCTTCGCTTCTTCAGTATTGATGCGCATCCGCTCTTCCGGATCGGGCTTAACCGCTCCTTGCCAATCCGCTTCGAACGGCTCCGTGCAATCGCACCACCAAGCGTCGACGCCATGGGAGAACAAGCCGTCGTACGCTTGCTTCCAATAAAGATTTCTCGCGCTGTCCGAGAAGGCGTCATAGGTAGCCCGATTGCCGAGCAGTCCGCCTTGCTCCGCCATCTCCCTGTGATTGTCGCTGTCCGGATTCATGATCGGCCAGATGGACACCATGAGACGAGCATCCATGCCATGCAGCTCGTTCATCATCCGCCCCGGATTCGGGAACCGCTCCGGGTCAAGCGTCTTCTGTCCCCACAGCTCGCCCGTCCAGGACTTCCAATCCAACACGATGCAATCGAGAGGCAGATCTCGCTCGCGGTATTCGCGGACGGTCTCGACCAATTCCTCTTGCGATGCATACCGTTCCTTGGATTGCACGTAGCCGTAGGCCCATCTAGGCAGCATCGGCGCCTTGCCCGTCAGGCTCCGGATGCCTCCGACGATGTCGTCCAGCTCGGGACCGTAGAGGATATAGTAATCCAACTCGTCGTCCACGTCCGTCGACAGGTAAGACCCGAAAGCATCGTCATGGAACGACATGTACGAATAACTGTCGATCAGGACGCCGTATCCCCGCGTCGATACAAGGACGGGAACGACCGCCTTCATGTTCTGCTGATAGAGATATTGGTGCTGCCCTCGCAGGTTGAACATGCCCTCCTCGTGGGATCCGAGGCCGTACAGCGCCTCTCCTTCGGCCCACTCGAACTCGAGCTTCGTCTTGTAGGCTTGGCGGTCGACTTCCTTCCGGATATGATCCGCCCTTACCCGCAGACCGTCCGCGCCTTGCCCCGTTTCGATCTGGGCGGTCTCGTCGAACACCGACACGGAGACGTCGACCGGCACGAGCGTCTTCCCGCCGCGGGAAGGCTCTCTGGTCAACAACCGGCCGTCCGAATCGTAATAAGCGAACGCGCACGTGCGCTTATCGATCCGCACTTCGATCTTAGCCGTGCGGAAAACCAGGATATCGGCCGTTTCATCAACCTCGTAGGAGGCGGGGGCTTGCAGCCCCTGTACGATCATAAAGCTTTCTTGTTGGCTAAACTCCGGCTCTCTCGTATACCGAATGCGCACGATCGCGTCCGAATAGGGAGTCAAGCTCATTTTCCCATCCGACGTCTCCAGAACAAGGCCTTCGGGCGCCGCGCTATGCTGAATGATTGGCATCGTATCCCTCTCTCCGCGTTACCCTTTTACGGATCCGCTGGTCATGCCCGCGATAATGAATCGCTGGCCGAGCAAGTAGATGATAATAACGGGCAAGATCGTCAGAATAATGTCCGCGCTGACCAAATTCCACGATTGCTGGAACTGGCCGAAGAAATTATAGACGGCAAGGGTCATCGGCCACTTGTCCGCGCTGTTCAAATAATAGAGCGGCAGCAAAAACTCGTTCCACGTATTAAGGAAGGAGAGAATGAATACCGTCACCGCCGCGGGCTGCAGCATGGGGAAGATGATGGAGAAGAACAATCGCTTCGGACCGCAGCCATCGATAACCCCCGCCTCGTCGAGCTCCTTCGGCACGCCTCCGATGAACCCGTACAGGATAAACACGCTGAACGGAATTTGCGTGACCATGTACAAGACGATGATGCCCGCGCGCGTATTGATCAGCTGCGACCACTTCATGACATCGATCAGCGTGAAGTAGTTGATCGGCAGCGCGATGCCTAGAATAAGGAACAGGTACAGGAAGCGATTGAGGCGCGACTTGTTTCGCGACAGGACGTAGGCCGCCATGGCGGAGAACAGAATGCACAGACCCGACGCAATGCCGGAATACACCAAGCTGTTCAGGAAGGATTGGCCGAGCTTCCCTTTCTCGATGACGGTGGAGAAATTGCCGAATTCGAAGGAATGCGGAAGCTTGAACGACATGGAGGTCGCTTCCGACCCTGATTTGACCGCGTTAACGACTATTAATAAGATCGGGATGACGGCGAGCAGGCTGATCATCCAAATCACGATATTCGATAGGACAGCTTTCATTCGTTTGTTAGGGCTCATCCGTTCTGTTCCTCTCTGGACATAAGCTTAACCGCGAAGTAACCTAGAGCCGCCATGATGATAAACAGGACGGTAATCAAGGCCGTTCCTACACCGTAGCTTCCAAGAGAAAACTGACTGAACACCTGCGTATAGACAACTTCCGTGGCATAACCCGGCCCTCCGTTCGTGAGGACGTACACCGTATCGAAGATCTTTAAGCCGTATAGAAGGTTGAGCACCGTCGTAACGGTCAATGCCGGCATTAGCAACGGCAAGGTGATCGCCTTGAACTTCATCCAAGCGCCCGCCCCGTCAATATCGGCTGCTTCGTAATAAGAATGGGAGATCGCCTGCAGACCCGCAAGCAAGATGACCATGATGTAGCCTGCGCCTTTCCAGACGTCGACTGCGATGATCGATTTGAATGCCCACTGAATGTCGGTAAGCCAATGCTGAGTCCATTGATCCAGTCCGATCGCTCTTAGCGCCTCGTTAATCAATCCATACTCCGGATTGAAGATCGATTTGAAAATGATTCCGACGACGAGCATCGGTACGATCGAAGGCATGAAGATGATGACGCGGTGGAAGCTTCTGAATCGGATTCCTTTATTCACAAGGACCGCCAGCAGCAGCCCGATGGCCGTCTTCAGAACAATGGTTGCGACCGTGAAGACGACCGTATTCTTAATGCCGTGCAAGTAATTCTCCTCGGAAGAGAAGATCGTTCTAAAGTTGTCGAATCCGATGAAGTGAACGGCTTTGGAGAAGCTATTCCAATCAGTTAAGGACAGGTACAACCCCATAAGACTGGGAACGACTGCGAATACGACATAGAGGCCCAAAGCGACGACGATAAAATAAAAAGGATACATTCGCCTAGTCATGATTCATTCCCCGTTCTTGTTCTGGCGTTCGACGAGACAAGGCCCGAAACTAATGAACAATCCGTTCGGGCCCCGTCCGTCGCGATGCTTATCGAATTACTTCCAATTCGGATCTTCCGCGGTCTTGGCTTGCTGCGCGCGTCTCTTGTCGATATTCTTGAGGACGTCCTTGGCCGTTATTTGCTTGCTGATCATGGCGACCATGTCTTTGCCGATGTCCATCCATTGCGGATTTACGTAGTTGATTGCCGTCTGATAGACGGTTCCCGTCTTCTTCCCGTACGTGTCGAAGAATGCTTTCTGTTCGTCGTTGTATTTCCCCGGAATCTCGCCGAAGTTCAACGCGGTGAACTTCGGCTCGTTATCGAGGAAGAATTGAAGGTTATTCTTCTCCGTCAGGAACTCGAAGTATTGCTTCGCTTCTTCGATATGCTTGGAAGTGCTCGAGATAAACTTGCTTGGCGCCGCCGGATTGACGTTCAGGTCTTGGTTGTCGTTGAGCGGAATCGGGAAGAATCCGTAATCCGCCGCGCTGCTTCCCGACACGGCTTTCTCGATCTGAGACGGCAGGCCGATATTATACACCGTCATGGCGTATTTGCCGCTGGCCATGTTCTTCTCCGTATCCGCGTACGTATTGGACAGCGCGTTGCTGCCGAAGTAGCCCTTCTGCACCAGCTCGTTGAATTGGTTGAGCGATTGCTCGAGCACCGCCGAATCGGCGAATGATTGTTTATTGTTAATCAGCTTATCGGCAAGTCCGGGATCCTGCTCCTCGTATCTGACGCCTAGCTCAGGGAACCAAAGAACGTGGTGCCAGCCATCGGAGATCGGCTCGTAGATCGGCGTAACGCCGGAGCCCTTGATCGCTTCGCAAGCTTTAAGGAATTCGTCATAACTCTTCGGGACGCTAAGACCGAGGTTCTGGAAAATCTTCTTGTTGTAGACCACGATCCAGCTATAGCTCGGATCCCAGATCGTAAGCGCATACACTTTGGATTTCCAAGTCGCCTGCTCGACGAATAGAGGATCCTCGCGTTTGACCCATTCTTCATTCGACAGGTCTACCGCATTGTTCTCGACATCGTACAGCGGTCCCAGATCGAACTTGCCGCTCTGGCCCCCGAAGATGTCAGGCGCCTCGCCCGCGGCGAGTTTCGCCTTTAGTACGTTGAGGTACTGATCGGAAGGCACGATTTGATAATCGATATGGATGCCCGTTTTTTCCTCGAACTGCTCGGCCAGCTTCATCTCCGGATCTTTGATCCAGTCTTGGCTCGCCAGATAAGACAAGGTAACGTTCTTCTTCTGAGGTGCGGAACTTTCGGAAGCGCTCGCGCTTGGTCCGTTCGACTCCGAAGCCTTGCTCGTGTTCTGCGGCGATGCTTCGTTATTCCCATTGGAGTTCCCGCATCCGCTGAGCAAACTTCCGGCCAGACCAACCGTTAGTAACAAACTCGCTGCTTTCTTCATTGCTAGCTCCCCCTTAACGTCTTTGAAAACGCATTCAGATCGTTTCAGCTTCATTATAGTAAAGCGCTATCATCGTCTCCATGCAGATGTTTGTGCGTTTCGTTGTACTTTTTTTCCGAGTTGACAACTTCTTCGCGCGAGTTGCACAATTGAGAAACCATTAACCAATCGGAGATCGGGTGAGCCATTCTTTGATACGGAAACCTCGTTCCATTCGCTCGATTCTGTTCCTCACTTATTCATCGATTATTATCATCGGCATCACGGTCCTGTTCGTGCTGTTCTACTCGTGGACGTCCAGCCTGCTCAAGACAAAGGCCTTCAACTCCATCTCCGAGCTGTCCGCTTCGCTGCAGACGCAATTGGATTTGGAGGTGCAGAAGCTCGACTCCGTGTCCGTCAGCATCCTGTACTCCAACTTGATCTCGGATCGCATCTCGGAATACGAGGCACCCGCCCCCGAAGAACCGCCGGAAGCCTCGACGGAACAGAATGTAACCGGAATCAAGAAGCCGAATACGGACTTGTACGATATCTTGGTTGCCTTGGTCGGTCCTTCCTACCCGGTGCAGCAGGTATACTTGCACCTCTTCTCCGGTACTTCGATCGGCGTCGGCTTCGACAATAGCCAGAAGGAAATCAACGTCGTCGGCCAGCCTTGGTACGATGCCGTCATGAAGAATAAAAGGAAAAAAGTATTGTCTCTTACGCAATCGGGAAGCGAATTCTCGAATCCGACGAATAACGTCTCGTTGTCGCTTTTCCGCTACTTCACGGATAAATTCAACACGCCGACGGGGATCGTCGAGGTTAAGCAGAGCTACAACAAAGTGTTCAGCGGGTTTAATCAATTGGCCAAGAATAACCCTTCGCTCGAACAGGTCATTATCTATTCCAATGCGGGCGAGATCATCTATCCCTACAAATTCACCGAACAGGACCGTCAGATTGTCGATCGTATCCGCAGTGGCTCGCCCGGCGATTTCCCGTACGATCAACGCACGTATATCGAAGATCCCGAGACCAAGGACAAGGTGCTCCTTACGCTCAAGCATTCCGATCTAACGGACTGGAACATCGCCGTCATGATCTCCAACAAGACGCTGCTGGCCCCGCTCAACCATTTTACCCGCCTGGCGATTCTTGTCACGCTCTTTATTCTTGCCTTTCTGATCGTCTTGTCGTATTTCGCATCCAAGAAAATCATGAGCCCGCTTAGCAAGCTGAACAAAACGGTCAAATCGATGAGCCTTGAATCTCTCGTGACCGGACCCGCTGCGGAGCTCAATAGCGGTCTTAACGAATGGGACCGGCTTAACGCTTCGTTCGTCAAGATGAACGCCCGGCTAAAGGACTCTTTCGACCAGCTGCTGCTAGCTAGGACGCAAGAACTGCAGGCTAAGATGACCGCGCTCCAATCGCAGATGAATCCTCATTTTCTATACAACTCGCTGGCAACCATTAGCGCGATGGCCTACGAGAAGATGTATGAGCAGATCATTGTCATGTGCGACAATTTATCCGACATGATGCGGTACATCGCCGCCGACGAAACCGCGCTGGTCGATATCCAGACGGAACTCAACTATACCGACATGTATCTCACTTGCATGAAGCTGCGTTACGGGGACATGCTCTCTTGCCGGATGGACCTACCCGACTCGATCGAGAACGTCCGGATTCCGAAGATCATGATTCAACCGCTGGTCGAGAATGCGTTAAAGTACGGCACGAAAACATGTCCGCCGTGGGAGATCTCCGTTCGCGGAACGATGGAAGGCAACCGGTGGACCATCGAAGTAAAGGATAACGGCCCGGGCTTCGAAGAACAAGAAATAACCCGCTTCTACTCGCAAGTGGACGACATCGAGAGGAACGGAGCGCTCCCCGCGCTTCGACTGCACGGAATGGGCCTTCTGAATGTGTTCATTCGGCTCAAGTTGCACTACGGCAGCGAGATGCTGTTCGAGATCCGCAACTTGCCGGAACGCGGCGCCATCGTCGTCATCGGGGGCCCGTTACTTTCTAACGATTGGGGTTGATGAAGATGAATCCGATCTCTGTCCTTGTCGCCGAAGACGAGCCATTGCTATTAAGGACGCTAGTTCATCAGATAGAGAGGACGGACCCCTTCTTCCAGGTTGTCTTCGCCGCCGGCGACGGGGAGAGCGCGCTCCGATTCGTGAACGACGTGCAAGTTCCCGACGTCATCATAACGGATATTCATATGCCCGTTCTGGACGGCATCGGCTTAATCAAAGCCGTCGAACGGGATTACCCGGCGGTTAAAAAGGTCATCATCAGCGGATACAGCGAATTCGATTATGCCCAGCAAGCGCTCAAGATGAACGTCCTCGACTATCTTCTTAAGCCGGTTAAGAAACAGGACCTCGATGACCTGCTCTCGCGGCTCAAAATTCGAATATCGGGGGAGAGATCCGCCATCAAGTCCCCCATTCCGCTATCGAATCGGCAGTATACCGCAGAGGAGATCGTCAAGTCGGTGGCCGAGTTCATTAAGACGAACTACGCCCGGGAGCTAAGCCTCGAAGATATCGCGAGGCAGTATAACGTCAACGCGCCGCATCTAAGCAAGATCTTCCTTAAATACGCCGGCGAATCGCCTTCCAGGTACATCATGTCCCTTCGGATGAACGAAGCGAAGCACCTGTTGTCGCTGCCGAAGGAGCTCTCCGTGAAGGAGATCGGAGAGGTCGTCGGATACCCCGATCCCTATTACTTCAGCCGGATCTTCAAACAATTCACCGGCATGACCCCGACGGATTATAGAAGCCGGTTCAAGCAAGCCTGAACGATAAAAATCCGGTCCCTCCCCGACATGCGGAGGAGAGCCGGATTTTTATCGTCAGTCGCCGATGACGCCCTTCTTCAGAATGACGTTAGCATAAAGAGCTTGCTCGCCGGTTGCCACGATCGCGTACGCTTGCTTCGCGCGCTCGTAGAACGCGAAGCGTTCCACTTCTTCGAATGGCGCTTCCAACTCGGTCTGCCGCCGCACGATCGCCTCGTACGTTCCCCAGATCGGCGTCTCCACTTGATCTCCCGGCACGACCTGCATGAGAGAGATCGGCTTATCCACGTACGCATCGAGCGGGAACAGCCCCAATATTGCTTCCAGAAGCTCCGGAATGCCATGGCCGTCGCTGCGCACGAGCCGCTGCGCATGGCTGGCGGCCGGGAAGTTCGCGTCCGCCAGGACGATCTCGTCGCTGTGGCCCATCTCCATTAACGTCTTTAATAATTCAGGGGATATAATACGAGGAATGCCCTTCAGCATGGCTCTCTTCTCTCCTTTATCAACCTGATTTAGACTTCCACGATCGCCTTTATCACCTTAGACTCCGGTTTGAGCCACTCGTCGAAGGAATCGATCATCTCTTCGAACGAAGAACGGTGCGTAATAAAACGGTTGATATCGAAAGTACGTTGCTCCAACGCTTCCATCACGTGTTGGAAGTCGGCGACCGTCGCGTTCCGGCTGCCCATGAGCGTCAGCTCGCGCTTATGGAATTCGGGATCGGAGAACGCGATGTCTCCCTTCACGAGACCTACGAACACAAGCTTCCCGCCGTGGGCTGCCAATTCAAACGATTGGGTCATGGACGCCGCGTTGCCCGTCGCGTCGAACACGACGACCGGGAATTCTCCGTCCGTCATGTCGGACAGACTCCTCTTCGCATCCGCGTTCAGCGCGTTGATCGTCTGTTCGACCTTGGCCCAGGAGCGGCAGAACTCGAGTCTCTCGTCGTTGATATCCATGGCGATCACTCGAGCGCCCGCAAGCTTAGCGAACGCCATGACCCCGAGTCCGATCGGACCCGAGCCGACGACGAGCACATTGTCGCCCGCGGATACGTTCGCCCGTCTCACGGCATGCGCGCCGATGGCAAGCGGTTCGACGATCGCCGCCTCGTCGAGCGTCAGGCCGTTCGCCTTCAGCAGATGCGCGATCGGAACGGAGACCCGCTCCCGCATGCCGCCGTCACTGTGTACCCCTAGCACCTTCATATCGGTGCAGCAATTGGTCTTGCCGTTACGGCAAGCGATGCATTGACCGCAATGCAGGTACGGGATGACCGACACGAGGTCACCCTGCGCGAGACCTGCTTGGTTGTCTCCGATTCGTTCGATGACCCCTGATAGCTCATGGCCGAGAATACGCGGATATTGGAAAAAAGGCTGATTGCCCTTGAACGCATGATAATCGGTTCCGCAGATGCCGATTCGCTTAATCGCGACGATCGCATGCCCTTCCTTAAGCTCGGGCTCGGGCAGCTCCGACGTCATTCCGAACACTCCGACATCCTCGCATACGATTCCTCTCATCCTCATGCCTCTCTTCTCTTAGACAAGTATATTTTCGTTGTATCGCGGCAGCCCGCTAACCCATGTGCGGCCTTGAACGGGCTCCAGCACTTCCAGAATGTCGTTCAGCAGCTCCTCGTCCATCGGCTCGTCGACCCAGCGCGCGTTACGAACGATGTTGTCCGGATTCGCCGTGCTCACTAGCGTCGTAGGAATGCGATCATGGCTCGTCGAGAACTGGATGGCCAGCTTGGCGATGTCCGCCCCTCTCGCTTCCGCCAGCCGCGCGGCCCGAAGGCAAGTTTCTTTGAGCTCCGGGCTGGCCAGATGCCAATCGGGCGTTCCTCGCGTGCTCAGCAGTCCCATCGAGATCGGCGAAGCGTTGACGAGGCCGGTTCCGTTCCGTTCCAGCAGCGGAAGCAATCCCAGTAAGGTCGTGTCGTTCAGAGAATAATGGCAATAGGAGATAATGGCGTCGACTTCCGTTTGAGGGAGCACCTGCTCGAACAGCGCGAGCGGCAATCCGCAGATGCCGGTGAAGCGGATTTTCCCTTGCTCCTTCAGCCGGTTCAGCGCGGGAATCGCTTCCTCCAGAATGATCCGCGGATCGACGAATTCGATGTCGTGCAGGAACAGAATATCGACGTAGTCCGTGTTCAGCCTGCGAAGGCTCTCCTCCAGGCTCGATTCGATTCTCGCCGCGGAGAAGTCGAACGTATCCACGCCATAGCGCCCTGCTTTGGTGGACAAGCAGAAGCGGTCCCGAGACGTCTGGGCGATAGCCTTGCCCAATACGGTCTCGGCTTTGGTCGCGCCGTAATAAGGCGAGACGTCGATATAGTTGATCCCCGCGTCGAGCGCGGAGTGAACGGTGCGGACGGCTTCCCCGTCGTCCGTCTGCCGGAACACGGAGCCCAGCGAAGACGCTCCGAAACTGAGAGCCGATACCTCTAATCCCGTTCTGCCAAGAAGGCGATACTTCATGATCTCACTCCGTCCTCAGCTTGTAGAATGTCTTCGCGTTATCCCCGTACAGCTTCGCCCGTTCCTTCTCTCCCCAAGCGGCCGGGATCGACGCTTCCAGTACGTCTACCACTTCGTCGTAGCTGGCTGCCTGCAAACAAACGGGCCAATCCGTGCCGAACATCACCCTGTCCTCCCCGAATAGGCCGACGACGTGCTCCACGTACGCTTGGAAATGCTCCGGTTCCCAAGCTTCGTGATCCGCTTCCGTCACCAAGCCGGAGAGCTTGCAATAGATATTCGGATGCCTCGCCGCCCGTTGGATCTGGGACGACCACGGTTCGATAATCTGCTCCGCGATACGCGGCTTGCCGATGTGATCGATGACGCCCCGGACGCCCGGAACGGCGTCGAGCAGCGCGTTAAGCGTATCCAATTGACTCGACTTGACAAGAAAATCGATAGGGATGTCCATGGCTGCGTATTCCCGAAGCGCTTCCACGTATTCCGGCTCCAGAACGCGGTTCGCGTCGGGCATATCTTGGATCATGATGCGAACCCCGACGAATTTCGGATGCTTGCGGTATCGCTCGAAGTGCTCCCGGTGGGAGGGGTCGGATAATTCCAGCCAACCGACCACGCCGAGAATGGAATCGTATCGGTCGGCCAACGCGAATAAATACTCCGTCTCCTCGACCGTGGGGGCTGCCTGAACGACGATCGTTCCGTCCATGTCGTGACGCTTCAAGTGAGCTTCCAGATCCTCAGGCAAGTAATCCCGATACAAGACGGGCAGTTCAGGCGTAATCCATCCGTAATCGGAACGGGACATTGTCCAATAGTGTTGATGGGAATCGATTCGCATTCGAAGCACTCTCCTCTCTATTGATCCTAATTTAACCCGTAAAATCGGAAAATGGAATGGCTAGGGATTGCAATTTTATATCCGAATTTGATATTAATAAAGCATACTCTCCTTATTGGAGGCCATCCGCATGGAACCGATCCGCAAACCGTTCGTTCTCGATCCGATTTTTCCCTTCGAGATTGTCTACAAGGGTGTCCGTTATACGGAGAACGAGCTGCCCGACCATCTTCACGATCTCTATGAACTCGTGTACGTCCATGAGGGCAAAGGCATGATCTTTATCGATCACGCCTTGTACGACAAAGAGCCCGGAGATTTATTCCTCATTCCGGGCAACACCGTCCACCGCTCGTTTCCGTCCGACGCCGATCCGATCGTCTCCACGGCCTTGTTCTTCGCTCCCTCGCTTCTGCAGCCTGAATCGCTCGGGGATGATTATGAGCCCTTGCTAAGCTTCGAGGCCGCGCGCGGAAGCAAGCAATACAGACTCGCGCTATCCCCATCGAAACGGCCGAAAATCGAAGGCATTCTCCGCTCGATGTCGGACGAATGGAGATCGAGAACGCCGGGGTATCGCCATGCGCTTCGGCTGTACTTGCAGAACCTGCTGCTGGAAGTCAGCCGACATCCTTCCTCCCAGGCGCCCTCGGAGCCCTCCGCCTTCGGTCCCCCGTGGATCCGGAAGGCCTTGCGCGATATCCACCTGGATCCGGTCGGATGCGGCGGACTCAGCAAGCTATCGGACGATGCCTGCGTGAGCGCGGCGCACTTCTCACGCGTGTTCAAACAGCACACGGGAATGAACGTGACGGACTACGTCAATGCGAAGCGGCTCATCCTCGTCAAGGAGCTGCTGCTCTCCACGGACGATACGGTCGAGACGATCGCGCAGGCCTGCGGATTTCAGGGCATGAGGCACTTCTATCAGATTTTCCGGAAGCTGACGGGAACGACGCCTTACGCTTATCGCAAGCAAATGAAATAGGATAAAAAACATGGACGATCCGATGATCGTCCATGTTTTATCGGTATGGCTTTTTTGCCCTCTGAATTAGGATTTACGAACGTAGAACTTGTAGACGCCTTGTTCTTCTTCATGCTTGATCAATTCGTGGTTCGTCTGCTTTACCCAGGCTTGGAAGTCGTTCACCGAGCCCTTGTCCGTCGACAGAACCTCCATCACTTGTCCGGATTGCAAGCCGTCCAGAGCCTTCTTCGCCTTCACGATCGGCATGGGGCAAGCCAGTCCTTTGGTATCGACAGTCAAATCCTTCTGCATCGTTGGTTCCTCCTTGGAAAAATGGGATTGATTTTATGTTGCGAACGTCGAGAATGAATAGCGGCTTTTTGTCCAGAATAGCAAGTGTCAATCGTTGAACGGTCGTCGGGCCGTGCGTTGCGACCATTCGAGATTCTTCCCTTATCGATGGATATTATACCCTATAGGGTATTGGTGCGGGCAAAAAAATAACCGCATGCTCCGTGGACGGTTTACAACAGAATATCCAGCCAGATCTTAACGACAGTGGCCGCGATAAGCAAGGCCAACACGTACTGAAGCACTTTCACCTTCATTTTCTGTCCGATCTTGGCGCCGATCGGAGAAGCGATAATGCTTGCAATAACCATAATAATGGAAGGAACAAGCAGCATGTGGCCGCCCATGACCTTGCCGACGCTCGAACCGATCGACGAGATAAACGTAATGACAAGAGACGAAGCAATCGCGACCCGGGTCGGGATCTTAAGGACGACTAGCATGATCGGGACGGTAATGAAAGCTCCCGCAGCGCCGACGATGCCCGACAGAATGCCGACGACCGCTGCCGAACCCGTTGCGATTCCCTTGTTGAACGTCAGCTTCGAATAATCGCCGCCGTCCGAACCTTTCTTCGGAAGGAACATCATAATGGCCGCTACGAGCGCCAATACCGCATAGGTCACATTAATAACAGAGTCCGGCAAGAACTTGGAGCCGTATCCCCCGATAAAGCTGCCTAGGACGATCGGAATTCCCATGTAGATGACGAGCTGCTTGTTGATCAAGCCGCTCTTGCGATAAGCGAAGGCGCCCGCAATGGTCGCGAAGAACACCTGAACGGCGCTGACCGCCGACACTTCCTGCGCGGTGAAGGCCGCGAATCCCAGCGCGGGAGGAATATACAGAAGCATGGGATACTTGATGATCGAACCCCCGATGCCGACCATTCCGGAGATAAACGAACCGATGAAGCCGATGGCGAACAGCGTTAGCAGCCATCCTAGATTCCAATCCATGTTGCCACTCTCCTATTCTAAGGTTGTTGAATACTCGTCAAAGCCATAAGGAAAGCTGTCGTATGTGACCTCCTCCCGAAAACATAACGTATACCCCTATGGGTATCATAAAGACTCGCGGCGATCCTGTCAACCCTCGTTTTCCCCAAAGCCTTCGTCGGCATGGCCTTCGTTTATTGCAGAATGCAGGAAAACGAACTCCCGAGAGAGAAAGGAGTAAAAAAGGCTTGGCTTGGAGGCTATGCAATGTTACCGTCCGATATCCAGCGAATCGACTCTAGCTTTCCGTTCTTCTCTCCCGTTAACGAAATGGATCTGCCGCTAATCGAGATCGTGACCGTGACCCCGAGTACCCCCCACTCCATACGGGAGGGCCATCTGCTTCGGCATGCCATGTTCGTTCTAAGCGGATCCGTACGCATCCATAAAATCGGCAAGCAAGGCAAAGAAATAACGCTTTACCGCGTGCAGAAGGGACAATGCTGCGCCCTCATGATGGCGAGCATCTTAGGGGAGACCCCCTATGAAGCTTCGGCTTCCATCGAGATGGAGACCGAAATCCTCCTTCTTCCTATCCCGCTGTTCAAGAGATGGATGGATACGAACCCGCTCCTGAAACCATACATCTTCAAGCAGATCACCCAACGGATAACCTCCGTAACGAACCTGCTGGAGAATGTGGCGTTTCAACCTATTCCCTATCGAATCGCGGATTATCTGATCAGACAATCCGACGAGAACGAGGCCGTACTCAAGATAACCCACGAGCAATTAGCAATCGAATTGGGAACGGCCCGGGAGGTCGTCAGCCGCTGCTTAAAGGACTTCGTCCAGAAGAAGATTCTTCTCTCCCGAAGGGGCCGCCTGCAGATCTTGGATCGAAGTCTCTTGCTGGAGACGTTGAATTCCGATGGATAGTGACTTTGTCACGGAGAGCTATGGCGGATTCCCGCTATGATGGATTCGAGTAATCCCGATTATCGAGGAGGCGAATCCTTATGAACTACTATGACAGCTCTAATCTGGACAGATTGCCCGAGTTGATCCGACTCGCTCCGCAAGCTTCCAAGACGTTCCTGGCTTTCGAGAACGAGATCTACCATGATCTGAACGCCCTTCCCTTGAAGACCAAGGAATTGATCGCCTTGGCCGTCGCCCACGTGACCGGCTGCCCTTATTGCATCGACGTCCATGCTCAGAAGCTCAAGAAGCTTGGCGGAACTCGCGAAGAAGCCTTCGAAGCCGTTCTGGTCGCAACCTCTACCCGCGCAGGAGCGATATTGAGCCATGCCACCCACTTCCTGCATTCTTTCGATGAGGAAGAAGGAAATGGGAGGGAAAAGACGGAAGAAACGCGGGCGTCCGGCGGTCCGGAGTGTTTTTGTTAGGAAGGCGATTTGTCAGGAATGGGGCTGCTAATAAACATAAGAAAAAATCCACAACCTCGCGAGGTTGTGGATTTTTTTCATTACTCAACCCAGTATTTCGATGACTGCTTGCGTTACGGCCAGCGTGGACTGAGGATTCTGGCCTGTAACGAGATTGCCGTCTACTTCGTGATGCGAAGACCAATTCGGGGCCGCCACAAAAATAGCGCCTAACTCGCGAAGCCGGCTTTCCAGCAGAAACGGCAGGACCGGAGCCAATGTCGTCTCTGCTTCTTCTCTGTCCGTAAAGGCATTGACTCTTTTGCCGGCAACGAGCGGAAGCCCATTCGATAAGGTAGCGCCAACCAGCGCGGCCGGTCCGTGGCAGACGGCGGCAACCAGCTTATTTCCTTCATAAAACTCGCGCAGCAGCGTCTGAAGCTCTTCATTATGCGGAAGATCGTACATGGCTCCGTGACCGCCAGGCAAGAAAATGGCATCGAAATCGTCGCTCGAAATGTCTTTCAGACTTACGGTATTCTCCAAATATTGCTCAGCCTTAATAATTTCCTCCGACGTGTCGGCCCCAATACTGCTCGGATCGACCGGAGCTTTTCCGCCTTGCGGGCTTGCCACCGTGATATCATACCCTTGTTTGAGGAATCCATCATAGGACTCGGCGAATTCCGACAACCAAACGCCCGTTGGCTTGCCTTCCTTTATCTCCGAATGACTTGTGATCACGATCAATACTTTCTTTGCCATTTCATACGCCTCCCATTATTCGTTTCGATTTCGATAGCCTCATTCTACGATCAATTTATATATAAAACAAATTATAAAATAATAACTAACCAATAAATATATTTATGAGTTTGCACAAAAAAATAAGATCAACCGTTCTCGACGGATGATCCTATTCCCGCTCTTGAATGATACTCATGATCTCTCTCAATTGATTCAGGTGGTTGTGCTTTGATTTATAAGCGAAAAACAACTCATTGCTTACCTTTAATTCTTCGAAGAGAACCTTTGTTTGATCCGTTTGCGCAGATTTATCTAGAATGTATGTAGGAAGGACGCCTATGCCCTCGCCATTCGTAATGGCCCTATGCATCATATGCAAATTCGGAATGACATGAGCCGGTTGAATGAGCGGCCGTTGTTTGAAGTGCTCCCGCCATATTCTTCTGATCATCGGCAATTCCAGCCCGTAACTGATCCATCTTTGCGAGGTAAGCCACTGCTCCTTCCGTTTTAAATTCTCCATTGGAGGGACTTCATAAGAACGGGGAGCAACAATGACAAATTGCTCTTCCATCAATTTCGCATATTCGACTCCCTGAATTGGTAGCTTTTTCGAAGTAACGACCAGATCCAATTGATCTTCCTTCAGCACCTCCAACAAAGATTCGGCTGTCCCGAACCGGGTAATGGAGCCGGTATTGAATTGTCGAAGCTTAGGAAGGATATGCTCGCTGTAAAATTCATGTGCGGATCCGATCCTGATAACAGAAAGCGCAGGTACGGAAGCGAACTTGAAGCCCAATGTAGCCTCCTCTAGCGCCTCCACCAGGGGAGCCAACTGCGAATATAATTGTTTGCCTCGTTCCGTTGGCACCATTTTTCTTGAAGTTCGGTTAAACAAAGCTCCTCCGACCTCCGCTTCCAGCGCAGCCAAGTGTTGACTCATGGCCGGTTGCGTCATGCTCCGGATCCTGGCAGCCTCGGAAACGGAATGATTCTTGTAAATATGGATAAAGCTTCTGTACCATTCAAAGTCCGCCACGTCCTGTGCTCCTTTGGGTTATGCCTTCTTTTGCTATCATACCATACCCGATGAGCTTGCCAGAACCTCTTCGACCGAAGCTGCGGATTCCTCCGAGAAGGCAGCCACCGCGGCGACTTCTTGTACGTCGCTTTTCACCTTTTGAAGCGTACGATACTGCAGGGTTCCGAAGATTAGACACCGTCTTCATACATTTACCTACCATGTCTATATTAGTAATTTTCTATTATAGAAGTTATATATATTCGAGGTAGGAGGAGAAGCTAACTTGAAGAATCACTCGAAAAGCAAGCTGTTCATTACACTGTTGTCTTCATTTATTTTGGTTTCCGGCGCCATCGTCCCGAACTTCCAAGCGCTAGCCCATGCACAGGGAGCCCCATCTTCCGAGAAACTCCGGAAGACGTTGTGGACGGACGATAGAAATACGGCAGAGCCGATCATCGAAGTCCCGGAAGGACTTGCCTCGGAACCCATCGCGCTCCCTAATAGCGACCGCACGACGCCCAAAGCCGACAGCATCATCGTGAAAATCAAAAATGGAGCGAACTCGGTTTCGCTCGCCAAGACTTACGGTTTGGAGTCGGCACAACCGCTGCCGGGAACCGGCACCGAGCTCTTGAAGCTGCCCGAAGGCGCAGATATCGACGCCATTCTCTCGAAGCTGGCGTCCGATCCAAGCGTTGTGTTCGCGGAGCCGAACAATCAGGTCCTCACATCGAACCTGACGCCCCCCGTCTCGCAGGGGCTTGAGACATCCAGTAGCGAGGCCGAATCTGTTCCTTCAGATTCGGAGGATTCCTTCCCGAACGATCCTTTGTTCCCACAACAGTGGGGGCTGCAGAACACGCTCGACAATACAGGGGATTTTCCTAGTGTAGCGAATGTCGACATCGACGCGCCAGAAGCCTGGTCGGTTATGAAAGATAATAGCAAGGAAGTTGTTGTCGCGGTAATCAGCGACGGCGTGGATATTAATCATCCCGATCTGGCGGATAACATCTGGACGAATCCCAAGGAAATCGCGGACAACGGCATCGATGACGACGGTAACGGATTTGTCGACGACGTCCACGGATGGGACTTCTTCAATGATGATAACAACACTAACGACAATAACGACCTGCCCTATCAAGGAACAGCGATGACGGGCATTATAGCCGCCTCTATTAACAACTCTATCGGGATCGCCGGGATCGCCCCGAATGCGAAAATATTACCGATCAAAACGTTTTCTTATACGTATAGGGGAGGTTCCTTCGCCCAAATCGCCAGCGGTATTGCTTACGCCGAGCAGATGGGCGCCGACATCGCTGTCCTGGATTTTGCTTCTTGGGAACCGAGCGAACTGATCTATGACCTTCTTAAAGATTCCAATATGCTATTCGTCGCGCCCAGCGGTGATATGATAGAGAACCGGGATCAAACCCCCATGTATCCGGCATCTTACGACCTTCCCAATCTGCTGACGGTCATGGGTACGATTCGAGATGGCGCACTCTATAGTGCCTTCGGCAAAAATAGCGTTGATATCGCTGCGCCTGCTGCTGAGGTGTTATCTACCACGCCTTCGGACAACTTTGCATTCGCCGCGCAGATCGATACCGGCACGTACAAGGCGATTTTTAACGGGTTGGGCTATGAATGGTTTAATTCATCTTACCAAACCGATTCCGCCAAAGCGGCACTCGATTACTTAGCCGAAGGCATCGACAACCCATCCATTTTGCTTGTTCAGGACGACAATTCATTAAACGCGACTGATCCGTCAGAGATAGATTTTAAGGGACTGTACCAGGGTTTACTTCTGTCTGCCGGTTATGATTTAGATGCGAATTGGATTCCCGATGATGAACAGCAAGGAACCTTCCAGGTCGTTACTGTCCCGAAGGGTGAGAGCGGTCCATCTCTTGAGACCATGGAGCAATACGATATTGTGGTATGGTTCACCGGCAACGCCATTGGTGGTGGCAGCAACGTTGTTCCGGTACTGAGCGAGTCCGACAAAGCGAGCTTAACGGATTACATGAATGCCGGCGGCAGACTTCTCCTATCAGGGAAGGAGGCGCTATCCGGGAACGAAAAGTCCTCTTTCGTCACGGACATGCTTCATCTAGAATATCTGCATACAGGACTCGGAGCAACAGGGTTCAACAATAATATGTTGCTAGGCGTGGACGGTACCATCTATGCCGGCCAAGAAATCCCAATGCCGGAGATCTATGATGGCGAAGTTATCGCTGCCATAGATTCTTACGCTCAAACCAATCTGCTCCTTGATAATCCGGACTACGATCTAATCTTCGCCCCTTCATCTGAAGCAACCGCGCACGCTGCCGGAGTTGCAGCTTTGATACTCGGTCAGAATCCGAAGTACGATCCGAAAATGGTTATTCAACGTTTAATGAATAGCGGGAAGAAAATCAGTTCCTTAGTAAATATGAACATGTCCGGCAGCATGGTTGATGCTTATCGTGCACTGTCTGACAAAGATATCCCAGGCACTCCGCTCCAGGACTTAGAAGTGAGCGATTACCTGGACGAAACAACCGATCCAGACCGCGTCTATGCGATTGATCTACATGCAGGCGAGACCATTAAGGCAAAGTTGACCGGCGATGAGGGAACAGACTTCGATCTGTATCTCTACGATCCTACTGCCACTACCATCGGAGGCAAAACCGGTATTGTCGCTTCTTCCGAAACGAAAAACACGTCTACCGAACAGCTTTCTTATTTGGTTACAGAGGCTGGCACCTATTATCTTAACGTCTATGCATTCGGGGGATCGGGCAACTTCACCCTGGGTCTACAGGACGGCAATCCTCTTGGCACCTATGAAGAGGATTCGAACGCAGTTTATTTCACTGGGGATTGGAAATCCATAGATGACTCGGATCTGTCCGGCGGTCACTTGAAGCGTCTCGACGGTCCGGGTACGGTCGAATTCACCCTTGATGACAACTACATTGAATGGATCGGGACTAAGAATGCGGAACAAGGGATTGCCAACGTCTATATCGACGGCGACTTCGTCACCTCCGTATCCTTGTATAGCGCAACCGAGTTGAAACAGCAGACACTCTTCAAGAAAGTCCTCGGCAACAGGAAGCATACGATCAAGATCGAGTGGACGGGCAATACCGACCCGAAAGATCGGACGAAGACTTCCGCATTCGTCAACGTCGACGCGTTCGTCGTCAAGCATCTCGTTCAAGATTCCGACTTCTACAAGGTACTCTACGACGGCGCGTGGTTAACGAACTTCAGTTCTTTATATTTAGGTCAATCCGCCACAACATCCATTGCGAAAGACAGCTACTGTGAGCTGACATTCGTCGGAAAGAAGGTTCGTCTCTACGCGCCTCGCGGCGTCAATCGCGGCATCGCGGATATCTATATCGACGGAAAGTTAGTAGATTCGGTAGATTTGTATTCGCCAACCAGGCAGTATCAAACCGTCAGCTTCGAATCGGAATTGCTATCCGAAGGGACGCACACCATCCGCATCGTGAACAGCGGCAAGAAGAACGTCGACTCTACCAGCACGGCCATCTCGATCGACGCGTTCCACATCGAATAAGGAAATGAGGGAACTAGACTTGAAGAGAACGAATAAACGATTCCACAAGATGTCATCCGCCATCGTCGCCTCGACCCTCTTGGCGACCGGCCTTCTCCAATCTGCCATTCCCGCGGCGGCCAGCGCTTCGCTGAATGACACCATTCCCGCGGCGGATGCCTCGGCGAAGCCGGAAATAAATCTGTTTGAAGAGTTCTACGACGAATGGAAGAGCAGCTTATCCCAACCAACACAGCCTCCCGCGAGTTCGTCAGACGTCTATATTTCTCCGGACATCGACATGTCCTCCTCCAAGCCTGTCAGCGTCATCGTCCAATTGAGCGGACAGCCCGCTGCCGTCGGCATCTACGCCGCGAGCAAGGGTTATACCGCGTTGGCTGCCGAAGCAACTACTGCAGCCGTTCAGACCGAGCAAGCCGCATTCCTGAAGAACGCTAAGAGCAGCGGATTGTCGCTGGACGTAGGCTTACGCTTCAACCAAGTGCTGAACGGAATGGCCGTCACGTTAACGGGCAATCGCATCTCCGATCTGGCGAAGCTCCCTGGCGTCAAGGCGATTTTCCCGAACTTGACCTACACGGCTCAGCCGGAGGAACAATCCGATGTGGCGGAGGAAGATCCCCGGATCGACATGGTTCCGTTGCATCAACTGGGTGTCGACGAGGCTTGGGCGGAAGGCTATACCGGCAAAGGACTGAAGGTCGGCGTTATTGATACGGGTATCGATTATTTGCACCCCGATCTGGCAGGAGCGTATAAAGGCGGATACGACTCCTATTACGGCGATGACGATCCTTATGAAGATATCCTAATACCGGGCGTAGCCCCAGGCACTCAACATGGCACACACGTATCCGGCACGATCGCCGGACGCGCCGCAAATGAAGATGGAGTCCATCTGCAGAAAGGCATCGCGTACGAATCGGACTTATACGTTTATAAAGTATTAGGCGGTCTACTCGGCACCGGCAGCTCTGCCATGATCGTTGACGGCATCGAGCACGCCGTTAAAGACGGCATGGACGTAATCAACCTATCGCTAGGCGACGACGGGACGAAGGACACCAACTCCGCGGAGGCGATCGCTATCAACAATGCGGCGCTAGCCGGCGTCATCCCGGTTCTCGCGGCGGGCAACTCCGGCCAGGACGCCCCCTACTATTATTCCCTTGGAGCCCCGTCGACGGCAGAGCTCGGCATCACGGTTGGCGCAGCAACCAGCAAGATCGATACTTATGAGACGGTTGCCGCAAGCTCCACGCCGAACCAAAGCTACTCGCTTCGTGCGATGGCATGGGAACCTGGCCAAACAGACTTCGCCCAGCTTCTCGGAACAGATCCGTTGGAAGTCGTCTATCTCGGACTGGGCAATGACGAACGCTATGAAGATAAAGACGTTGCAGGCAAAATCGTCCTGGTCTCGAGAACGCATAGCGCCTCTATGATAACGTTCAGCGATAAAATTGAGTACGCTAAAAAACATGGCGCCAAGGCGGTCATCATTTTCAACGGGACAAGTTATTCTGATAAATATCTAGAAACAGACCCATACAAGCTGATCGATCTGTCGGAATCCATTCCGGGAAGAGACAGCTTTATCGGGTACATGGGCTTCCAGGGCGAGTCTAGCGACTTCATTCCCACCTTCGACATGAAGGGCGCGGAAGGCCGAGCTTTGGCTCGATCCATGATGGAGCACCCTGACGAACCGGTAACCCTGACCTTCAACAAGCCCTTTACGAGTTACACGCTTCCTGGCGATACGATTACGTCGTTCAGCTCACGGGGACCGAACAACGACGGCAGATTCGGGATCAAGCCGGACGTCGTTGCACCTGGGCATCGCATCGAGTCGACCGTTCCCGCTTACGGAAAAACAAATCCGGATGCCGATTACGACGACGCTTACGAACGTTATAGCGGAACAAGTATGGCTACGCCGCATATCGCCGGCCTAAGCTTACTGCTGAAGGAGAAATACCCGAACTGGACGACGTCGGACGTTCGGGCAGCTTTGGCGAATACGTCCGATCCGTTGTCGGACGAAGAAGGCGTTCTGTACGACGCTTACTCTCAAGGGGCGGGACGCGCAAATATTGTGAATGCCCTTCACACTCCCGCTCTATTAAAGTCGCTTGACGAAATTACTATTTATGATAAAAAAATGAACAAAATCACTCTTCCGAGCGAAGCTAGCAGCGTCGCCTTCGGAATCATCGATCCAGCCGTCAAGGACACGGCAACGAATCCGCTTCAACTGAAAAGCGTAGCCGGTCAAGCGGTGACGTACACAGCTAAGGTGGAACTGCATGATGAGTATACCAATACGCCCGGTCTCACCACGACTCCGGATTGGGACGGCGTCTCCGTCGAGCTCACCGGTCTCGATTCAGGCGGTAAGGTCTCCGTCGCTGCCAATAGAACTCGCGGCTTCGGTTTGACCGTCAAAGCAGATCCAGACGCCAAGCAAGGGGTTTACGCAGGCGACATCGTCCTGGAAAGCCCAGGCGTTCCTACTCTGCACATGCCATTCGTGTTTAATATCGGGAAGCAAGCGATCGAGAACGAGAATCCATTCAGCGAGATTAGCGTCTCCAATCGGATCGTTAAGTCGGATGCGCCGATCGATATCACCTTGAAATATAACGGCGGGTTGTTTAATATCATGCAGCTCGGCGTTCTCGACAACAACGGAACCTATTATGGGCTGCTTGCGAATGTTCAAAGCAGTAAGGACGGCGAGGAACAAGCCATTCCGAAAGGCGAATATGTCATTGAGGACTTCGATGGAAGTTACCTGGGAGGAGCACAGAAAGACGGCATTTCCGGCGTCTTTGAGCTTCCGATGCTGCCTGATGGGCAATATACGTTGTCAGCCGCTACAGAGTTGGTTGTCTTCGGGCATCCTTTGGATGTTCATTTCACCAACATAACGATCAATGTAGACAACGTCGAGGAGCCGGAAACCCCGCCGAAGCACGGTGATACGGGAGGTTCTGAAGCTCCGCCTACTACAGCCCCGGCGCCAAGCGAGACCAGTACAGCCGTGACGGCATCGGTGGTCAAGGCATCCCAGACGCCGACTTCGCTAGACGCCAAGACAAGCAATTCCGGAGGAGTCTTGACGGCTACCGTTGACGACGCCGACCTGGGCAAAGCGCTCGAAGGCGCGAAGGGACCAAGCGCAATCATCGTCGGCGTATCCTCCGCGGAATCCCATGAGGCTGAGCTTAAATTCACGGCTTCGCAAGTGCAAAGCTTGAAAGCCGCGCCTGCGGGAAGCTCGGTCGTGTTCTCCTGGAACGGCGCTTCCGTCGCTCTCCCGCTCTCCGCGCTAAGCAGCGTTTCGGAGGGGGCAGGCCTTGTCATTCGCGTGAAGGAAGACGGAGGCAGCACCAAGCTCTTCGAAGCCTCTTATCCGGACGCCAAGGTAATCGGCACGCCGGTCGCCTTCGAAGCGAACATCGTGAAGGACAACCAGGAGACGCCGGTTCCGCTCTCCGCAAGCGAAACGGTGACCCGCTCCTTCCTGATCGATGGAGCCGTCGACGTAACGACAGCCGGCGCTTTGTATGAGGAACACGGCACCGTCCATCCGGCGCCTGCAACCTTCACGGCAAGCAAGAACGGCGGGACAATCGTGATCATCACGCGACCTGGCTTCTCGACATATGCGGTTGCCGAGCGCGACATTGCGTTCACCGATATCGGAGCTTCATGGGCGAAGAACGATATCCAGAAGCTCGCCGACAAATTCATTATGAACGGCACAACCGCAGGCACGTTCGCTCCGAAGAGCAACGTCACTCGAGCCCAATTCGCATCGATGCTATCTAGAGCGCTCGGTCTGCCATCGTCGGACAAATCGGCTCCGTTCAAGGACGTGGGCGAGAAGGATTGGTTCGCCGACGACGTTGCCGCCGCGTATGAGGCCGGCTTGGTAACGGGCTTCGACGGAAGCTTTAAGCCGAATGCGGAGATCAGCCGCCAAGAATTGGCCGTCATGCTGAATCGCGCGCTACAATTGCTTGATGTGAAATCCAAGGCTAGCAGCGGCATCAACTTCGAAGATGCGGTGACATTCGGCGCTTATGCGGTAGACGACATCCAAGCGGTCACCGATGCCGGTCTGATGAATGGAGTCGCAACCAATGGCTCCTACGCGTTCCGCCCTGCCGAGGCGACGACGCGCGAGACAGCCGCCAAGGTGTTGTACCAATTGCTTATAGCTGCAAAACTTATAAACTGATTGCTTTGAATATCGAACAAGCCTTTCCGGATTCGGATCAACTCCCCATTCTTATCTCCACACCAAAACCATCCTCTCGAGGATGGTTTTGGTGCAATGGAGCCCCTATCCCTCCCTTTCAACCCACGGGCTGTTATCCGTGTCGCACCTACCTGGGCACCGATATACTGATACCACATTAGCGCCGCCACACCGGCGGCCCACTAGGAGGGTGCGAATGCGCTGGTACGACTGTGCGGGCGCCTATAAGGCATTCGTCAGCTTGGGTGCCACCTGTCAGACCGCCCATCAGCTCCGCAGGCTTGGCCTCAGGCGTTTCGCCGGTCCGTTGGACTGGTTCATCTCCCGCAATGCCTCCGATATCTCCCGCCTTGTAAGCAATCGGTTCGACGGCTTGCTGAATGTGAATCGGCTGCAGGTGGTCGGCATCGACCAGACGAACCACGTTATCCGGGATACCGGCTACAACCTCGAATCGTATCACGACTTCCCGGCGTTCCAGCCTTGGACTGTCGCATACCCCGAAGTCGCAAGCAAGCTGCGCCGTCGAGCGCAAGCCGTCCTCTCCGCCGGTGCAGGCGGACCGCTCTGCTTCGTCCGGACCGAGGCTTCCGAGTCGCAATCGCTTCAGCTGCAAAGGGCGCTGTCCTTGATCGCTCCCCGCGGCTTCCGGCTGCTCGTCGTCAACTTCAAGGACGAATACCGGATCCGGCACGAGGACTGGGGCTTTCCGGGGATCGCTTCGATATCGATTCCGACAGGACATGACTGGCGCGGCTACGATCAAGCATGGTGGGAGATCATGCACGGATTCTCGGTCGCCGGGGGTTAAGGGCGGCGGCTTTCGGGGTTTGAACGCAAACCAACATCGAGGAAAGCAAAAATCCACTACCTCATGCGGTAGTGGATTTACATAGTGGATCCGAGCTTCGCCTATTCTCTATTTGGTATGAATCGGACTCGTATTGGGGACAGCCGCCAGCATTTTCTCGCCTTTAACCATCTTGGCCTGGCATTGGGGGCATGTCGGCGTGCTTGAGAACGTGAAGTTCTCCCGCATCCATCCTTTGCAGTTCTCGGTCGGACACAGCCAGACGGGGGTCAACTCTTGCGGTACTTCCTCAAGCTGTCTTTTCTTGGAATAATGCATGTACATCCCTCTTTCAGGTTTGGAATGGATGTAAAGAGTTACAAACGCCCCAAACGATATGCCTGGGGCGATTTGATCTTAAACTTTGACGACGTTCTCGGCTTGCGGTCCGCGGTTGCCTTGAACGATATTGAATTCTACGCGTTGGCCTTCATCCAGAGACTTGTAGCCGTCGCCGACGATCGCGCTGAAGTGAACGAATACATCGTTGCCGCCTTCCACTTCGATAAAGCCGAAGCCCTTCTCTGCGTTAAACCACTTGACTGTTCCCGATTCCATTAGGATTACCACCTTCTCAGTATTAACATGAGCATCTTATTTACTTAAAAATAAAATTCACACATCGTACAAGGTTATTGTCCTTCAAGAATAACCCTCTACGCTATGTGAATTAGGTCATGCATTCTCTGAGATTGATTATAACACATCTCGTCTTTAATATCGAGGGGAATGGGTGCCTATTTTTTACATGAAGCACGGAGTTCATCCGCTGAAGCAAGCATAGGCGTATGAATGAATTAATTAGCAAGATCTCTTTAGGCTTAGTGACCATTTGTCGGCTCGCGCTGTCTAACTAGTATAAAGACAATAAACACAGAAAGGAGAGCGCCAAGTGGAGTTCACGAAACTTGCAGCAAAAGCTACGGCAGGCGATTCCGAGGCATTTATTACTTTAATCAGGCAACTAGAGAACTCCCTGCATTTTATGGCCAAATCCCTCTTGTCCAAAGACGAGGACGTGGCGGATGCCCTGCAGGAAACCATTCTCAAGGCTTATAAAGCCGTCTCTGCTTTACGGGAACCAAAGTACTTCAAAACCTGGATATTCCGGATTCTGATCAACGAATGCCGGAACCTTATCGCGCAGCACTCCGGTTCGATCGCCTATGCGGAGGTTCCGCCGGTGTCCTCCTACTCCGGCGATTACGAGAAGGTTGATCTGAGAGAGGCCGTAGATCGGCTGGATGAACCGCAGCGCCTCGCGGTTATCCTTCATTATTTTGAAGACCTTCCGCTTCGCCAGGTGGCCCGGATCCTGGATATTTCGGAAAGCGCCGTGAAGATGCGTCTTTCCCGAGCGCGCGACGCTCTACAAAGATCTTTACCCAATAGGCATGAAGGGAAGATGAACTATGGAAGCATTTAACATTGCGAAGGAATTTAAAAAGATAGATAGCAGCAATTCGGAGATGTCCCCCCTCGTCCGGACACGCCTGGACGAAACCTATGCGTTCCTGTCCCAGCAGGCCCAGGTCCAGCGTACCACCAGAAGGAAATCTTCACGGTCTCGCCGGCTGGCCTTAACGACATCAGCGGCTGGCATCCTGGCGGCCGGGCTGTTCACTTCCGCTTTCGTATCTCCGGCCATGGCGAGTTCGCTGAAGAGTATCCCGGTTATCGGCAGTATCTTCAGCTCGATCCAAGGCGACATGGGACTTCGTTTAGCCGGTGAACTTGGTCTTACTTCAACCGTTAATCATACCGTTTCTTATGAAGACGTAAATCTTGAAGTGACCGAAACCCTTTATGACGGTCAAAGAGCTGCTTTTCTGCTGAATGTGACGGCACCCAACCTGGATAACGGAACCTACAACAATGGGAAAAAGAAGATCAGACTGAGTCAGGCCGTTTCGAGTATGACTTTCACGGTAGACGGCAAGCAGCAGAACGGCGGGATCTACTACGGAAGTGCCGGCGAAGGCCATCCGAATACGCTTGTCTTTGAAGCAATCGTCGATCCGAGCGCTGCGTCCGATTCCTTCGATTCCACGGTTACCATCGCTCTCGACGGGATTGACCATGAGTTTGCCGTGGACATCCCGTTTAAGAAAACAACCGATAAAACGGCCGAACTAAGTCCGAATACCGTCACGACTAGCGGCGACCTTACCTTCTCTGTCTCCGACGTTTGGGTAACGCCGATTACGACACGCCTGACGACTTCCATCGCCCTGGCAGATGCGACGACGTTGACAAGCAAAGAAGAGCGGCGCTTGATCAAGATCGGGGTTGCCGTTTATGACGATCAAGGACGTCGCCTGACTGCCCTGAACGGGGATGGCGTTATTGAAGGGAACCGTCTTATTTTCGACCGCCGCTACGCTTCCCAACCGGGAACGAGCAAGTACTTCATTGTGAAGCCCTTCGTCATTAAAGACGACTTTGCAGAGGATATCGAGGACGATCAATACTTAAAAGGACTGGAAACGAAGATCGAGCTGCCTTCCGCCAACGGATAAAGGATAACGGACTGCGAATCTATTCTTCGCAGTCCGACTTATTTAAATACTTTGCAGGATTCATGCTATTGGAACTAGTCATGATTAACCCCCTTCTCTCCCCACATTTTCACACACCATCAGTTCCGGCTAACGGTTACCGGCGGCGCGAATGAGGGTATATCCGAACCTATTACCCTTATAACGCCTTGATAAATGTTAGAGATTACAAGAGAAGGAGCCCAGGTCCAGTACCTGGGCTCCTTCTTTGTTATTTGCCCTCCAAAAGCCCTATTCACCTTCCATTTGGCCTTCACAAAGTCAAGACACATCATAAATTTGCTTATTTTACGGTTATGTGATCTTGTTACGGTTTAACTTCTTAGCTCTTGATAAGATCATCCTGCCGAATCAAATAGAGAGGAGGATTTGTAAATGAAAAATGTAGGCGGAGCAGATCGAGCCATTCGTATTGTCCTTGGAATCGCTCTTCTCGTTTTATTCTTTGTTCTCCCCGGGCATTGGAAATGGTTAGGTTTAGTTGCTATTCCGTTTCTGCTAACGGGATTGACTCAAAGATGCGGAATTAACAAATTATTAGGCCGCAATACATGCAGAATCCCCAGTTGATTATTCAAGCTACTCTTGGCAACGGCAGAAGTACCGATATTAGCGCTAGGCAAAGAAGAGCCAGCTTCCTGTAAAAAGGAGGCTGGCTCGTTTGTAATCGTTACCGATTAGGATGGATCCGCTTGCATCCATTATTGTTTCTCATTCCGTTTCAATCACCTGTGCCAGCCATTCACCAATAGCATGACAAAGCGATTTGCGTTTGCCTTCATACCCATGGCCGGCTTCTTCGAATAAAAGATGTCGGAATTCGGCGCGGTCCAGTTGCTCGAAAGCTTGGACAAGGGGCACATGGTGTTCGGCGGCTGGGAGAACGGCATCTTGACCGGCTCCGATCAGCAATACCGGACAGGCCGCAAGCTTGGGAGCGCAATCGGCGAGATTCCACTGCTCGAAGTGCTCCAGCACTTCGCTTGCCAATTTCTGACTCGTGTAACCAGTAAGAAAACGGGCAGCATATTCGTACGCCTCTTCATACCGGTTGATCATCCCAGGATCGCTCAGCTTTGTGCCGATGGCTCCATAATTCGCGCCGGAGATCGAAGCGCAAGCCGCGATTGACGGATCGTTCGCTGCGGTCATCAATCCGAGGAAGCCTCCAAAGCTATGACCAACAAGCGCAATGCGGCCAGTATCGATATGATATTTTTCAATGATATCCGTTTGGCGTAAATAAGCAAGAACCGTTCTTACATCCTCCAAGGCATGAACGATCGAGAACTCGCCCGTGCTGCCCCAAGCTCCCCTGTAATGAAATACTAATGCATGATACCCCAGCTCCTGAAGATAGGCTGCCATGTCGTGATTGAATTGAGAACCTGGAAAGCCGTGCAGCAGGATGACTAATGGATGCGATCCGCTCCCTTGAGGCGAATACATTCTTCCAACAAGCTGGCTGTCGCCTGACGGGATTTGAAGAAGATGGAGCATGGGCGGAAAATCAGGATTCATAATCGGCGGATCAAGCTCCGTCACTGCGTTTACTTTTCCGATTGAGTTCATCAATCACATGCACTCCTTTTGACCATTAACAGAATCCATAAGAGTCCACCGAGGACACCGATCCATCGCAGCCATTTCAATAGGGTAGTTAAGGTAGTTATAACATACCATAGTTTGCCAATCATTCGCATGCAATAATAGAACAATGCAAAGAATAGCAAAAAACCCGACCTCATGCGATCGGGTTTCATGTTGGCGGAGCCGAACCACTCCCCGAATACCGGCCCTTGAATTCCTATTCGAATATATCCTGTTTTTCAATTTGTATCATTACCGATAACGGAAGCCCACTGAAACATAGGGATAAATCTAGAAGTGTTTGAACTCCAGCTTAACGGGGTTTGCAAATACGCCAACGTATCCGCGTTATACAAACCGATCACACGTTGGAGGGGCCATATTTCGTATACTCTATCCCCTTGCAGGTCGATCGGATAAGCTCCGCTTACGCCCAGCACGCTGCCTTCAACTGGTTTTCTCAACTTACCGTTCGAATCATACAATTCAGACAAATAAGAGGGGTCGCGCGTGCTGATGTCCAAAAGGTATTGTTTATGCAAGGAACGATTTACAATTCGAACTTTGTAGTTGTCCTCATAGATAACAGAGGCGTCACTGTATGCTTCGTAGAACCACTCATTGTTATAGAGCTCGTGAAACACATTCTGTAGAAAGGAATAAATGTAATTGTAGGTAAAGCCGCCACTGCCGCCGGAATCGATACTTATCAAGATATCGTCCACGCGGTCTCCTGTAAAATCACCTAAGAAGAGGCGAGCGTTATAACCTGCATTGTCCTTCAGTTGGCTAGTATATTTTGCACCGCTGCGACCGTCAACGACGGTCAGTTGTATATTCTGGACAAAAGCGCTGCCCACAGTAGGACTGCCTGTCAAATAAACTTGATCTGGCGTTCCATCCCCGTTTACATCCCCCCGCTTCGCATCCAATACGGCAGTGTCGTTTCTGATCATGTAGCAACTTCCTCCATTATGTGCACGAACCATAATGAATCCTCCTCTCCGCATTAGCCTCTATACCATCTTATGCATTGGCAATGATGAAGGTATGAACTCAAACAAGGCCGACAACAAAAAACTCCAACCTCACTCGGTCAGAGTTCTTATCGTGGAGTCGAATTGCGGGAGATCAAATCCTTAAAGACTGCCTGAATCCAGCGCATCCTGGCGGCCTTGGACAGAAGGAAGGAGTACGCTTGAGCTGCTTCACCACATTTTCATGGACTCCCCTTCGATCACCGCTAACCACAATTCGCCGGAGTATGTTTTTCGTTCACACCTATTAAAGCACCCGTTTGGCGTAGGGCAGCATTCGAATGGCACTGGCGACAATAAAACAAACGGCGACAGAAAGAGCCGAGACGATAACCCATTTCACGATCGCCGGCAAGCCGACTCCATGAAAAGCGATAGTCCATCCGACAACAACCGGTGGATGAATCAAATAGACCGTATAAGCATTATCAGATAACCATTTTGAGAATACATTCCTCGTATTGAATCTCCTTTGGAAATAAGTAAGCAGGGAAATAATTATTCCTAAACAGATGAATGGTTCCCACATTGCATAGAACAATGCTTGACTGTTAAACCCGCCGCCAAAATGAACGTCTCCATCTAATGCCCCGGTTAAGATAAGTCCGAGTGGCAGAACGGGAACCACGCCAATCATCGCGACCCATTGCCATATCCGTTGTAATTTCCCCGGAATTTGTTCTAACCATCCTTGTCTTTGTGCGATGATGCCTGCAATGAATAGCAAGATATAGGATGGAAAGTAACCCAACTGCAATTCCAAAGGCCCCGTGCCCGTTAGATAAACCAGACGTACTGCAAAGGCAATTAATCCAAGAGCAATCGCCACGACAACCAACGTCTTACCGTTGGGAAATACAATCGATTTCTTCGGAAGCCTATCTTTTGAAAGGAGTCGAAACAGAATATAAAGCAAGGTGAAGTAGATAGAGGCTTCCAAAAACCAAGTAGGACCAAAAAACGTCCAACGAAAACTCCAAACGTTATCCTTATAAAACTGAACCAATGTCTGTTGATCTCGAAATTTTGCAAACCATACCGTCATTGGGCCTATCACAAAATAATAAATGAGCAGAGGAATCCCTAGACGTACAAGACGCCCCCTAAGAAACCGGAAAGCTCCTTTTTTCTCATACGATGGCGAGAAGAAATACGAAGAAATAAAGAAAAAGAGTCCCATAAAAAAAGATTGGCATACTCCAGTAAAGATCGTTAACAGAACAATAGTCGCATTGATTTCACTTTTATCTACGTCATCAAGGTACCAAGACCCAGACGCTCCGTAAGTAATAGCCGTATGGAATATTATGAGCAATATGGTTAGGAACGTTCGTATGTTATCTAGAAAAAATAGACGGCGATTCAATTTATGTAATCCCCTTTATATTTTTACATATCATACCATATAAAATCTCTCTTAGTTATACTAAATTGAAAAAGCTTTCATAAGGTTCTAGCTATAAATGAAAAAAAGCAAAAATCCATTACCTCATGCGGTAGTGGATTTACATGGTGGAGCCGAGGGGGTATATGATTCCCGATTAAGTTTGCTGACGATGCCCATTCGACGAAGCAGAGCGCAGAGGTAGAATCAGATGCCGTGCTCGTTGCTACACCCCACAAAGTGAAGCTAACCTTCTAAGCTTATTCCGATTACTTTGTGGGGGCCCCATCATTTCGCTCCCTGCGCGCGGTTGTCCCCCTGTCCTCCTCCGGATTCGGGGCAACTCCCAACTCTCATCTCCACGCAAAAAAACCATCCTCATGCGGATGGTTTCGATGTTGGTGGAGCCGAGGGGAGTTGAACCCCTGTCCGAAGACAACGCCACACAGGCTTCTACGGGTGTAGTCACAGTTTTGATGTCACCCGAGCAGCGCCCCGTAACCGGCTCTGCGTTGGGTCAGCCTGATTATCTTCTTCAGCTAGCCCCAGGCGGAGACTAGACAGCGTATCCCACTAAAGTTGAGCCCCTATCCCGCCACATGGGCGATGGAAGGTAGAAGCCGCGTCACAGGTTATTAAGCTGCGAAAGCGAGTTGTTGTTTTTGGTTGCCAGTTAATTGGCTTTCCGCGTTGATGAAGCAGACGCAGCCCTACTACCCGCTACCCATGCTCGAACTATCCCCGTCGAATCCATAAACGGCCCCGAATAGAAGGTCGCCACCCGCGTCTTAGGCGGATGAGACTGGATTAGTCACCGAAGCTCTTCAGCTATCGGCGATGTTCTTGCATGAATGCTTATTTATTATAACACGTCCGAAGCCGAATAGCCCGTACGTCTTGATGCCAACATTGGCGATCCTTGCTTGCCCTGCCACGCATCCGGCCAAGCCGTTAATAGCTGACCTTCTGCTTCTCCTTAAGAGCCCGCTGGATCTCGCGTTGGGCGTCCTTCTTGGCCGCCACGTCGCGCTTATCGTAGTTCTTCTTGCCTCGGCCGAGGCCGATCAGGCACTTGGCGTAACCGTTGCGCGTGTAAACCTTAAGCGGAACGATCGTGTAGCCTTCCTGTCGGGACAGGCCGTACAGCTTATTGATCTGCACCTTATGCATGAGCAGCTTCCGAGCGCGAGTCGGGTCCGTCGGGTTGTGGCGGTTGCCCTGCTCGAAGGGACTGATATGCATATTGTGGAGGAAAATCTCGCCGTTCCGAATCGTCGCGAAAGCGTCGCCCATGTTGGCTCGACCGTTGCGCAGCGACTTGATCTCGGTACCGGTAAGCACCATGCCCGCCTCGAAGGTATCCTCGATAAAGTAGTCGTGGGAGGCCTTCTTGTTCTGCGCGAGCGGCTTGTCGAAGGTGCTGTCCTTCTTGCCCATTCCTAGCTTCATCTCCTTCTATCGCAGTCATCGGTCTCTCATTATATCACGCTGGACTCTCCCGAAACAACAGGGGGCCGGACGGCCAACCTGAGCGAACGGGAGAAGAGGCCTATTGGAAAAAAGAGCACAATGTCATCCGAATCATGCGAGCATAAAAGTAAGGGCTAGGAGGAGGCGCATCACCTCGTAAAAATCGAAGTCGTTAGCGCCCCTTGCCATTTGCCCGATTAACGATTAATTCCGCTAAGAGCCTTGTCCACCAGGGCCATCCGAATATAGAGGCCGTTCCGGGCTTGGCGGAAGTAGGCGGCGCGAGGGTCGCTGTCGACCGCGTCCGTAATCTCGCCGGCGCGAGGCAGCGGGTGAAGCACGATGGAGTCTTTGCGCATGAGCGACATCAGCTCTTCGTCGACGATGAAGTGGCCGGAAGCCTTCTCGTACTCCTCCAGAGACGGGAAGCGTTCCTTCTGGATGCGGGTTTGATACAGCACGTCGATGGAGCCCGCCACCTCGTTCAGGTCGCCCGTCTCCTCGTAGCGGATGCCCTTCTCGTCCATGTAACGCTTGACGTAGTTCGGAATCCGTACATTCTCGGGGGAGATGTAGTGGATCATGACGTCCTTGTAGTTCGCCAGAATGTAGCTGAGCGAGTGCACCGTACGTCCATAGGCCAGATCTCCGACCATCGCGATTCGCACACCGTCGAGCTGACCGATCTCCTTCTGGATCGTGTACGCGTCCAGCAAGGCTTGAGTCGGGTGCTCTCCCGCTCCGTCGCCCGCGTTGAGGACCGGCACGTCCGCTACGGCCGCCGCCCGCTTCGCCGCTCCGATCTCGGTATGGCGCATGACGATGACGTCGCTGTAGCCGCTGATGATGCGAATCGTATCCTCCAGCGTCTCGCCTTTGATCGCCGACGAGAATTGAGCCGCGTTCTCCGTCCCGATGACGCTGCCTCCCAGGCGGTTCATCGCCGCTTCGAAGCTCAGACGCGTCCGCGTGCTCGCCTCGAAGAACAACGTCGTCATGATGCTGCCTTGGTGGCTGCGATTGCCGCCCGTCCGAACGACCTCTTCCATTCCCTTGGATGCCTCGAACAGCTCGTCCAGCTCCGTACGGCTGAATTGCTTGGCTCCCAGAACGTGATACAGATTCGACTTCACTTGCCTTCCCCCTCTTCCGTAACCTTGACACACCAAGATATATCCTATCGGATACGCCTTCAAAAGTAAATCGTATTCGTGCCCGAGACGACAGGGAATCCGGGGTAAAAAAAGAGCCGTCCGATTGATCGAACGACCCCTTCTAATGTCACTGTGGCGTTTCCTGTTGCGGTTGAGCCGGTTTCTTCTTCCTGCGCTTAGGCTTCTTCGCGCTTGCCGTCTCCGAAGACGCCGGAGCTGCCGTTGCCGCTTCTACCGGCGATGGGGCAGCGGGCTTTTTCTTTCTCTTCGGCTTGCGTGGCTTTGCGCCCTCTGCGGCTGCTTCCGGAGCTCCGGCTTGCGGGCTTCCTTCGCCGCCTCTGCGCCTGCCGTTGCCGGAGGAACCGGCGCCGCCGCGGCGTCCGCCGAACTCGCCGTCGTCAAAGCGGCGACGATTCGCGCTGACCGGCAGACCCCACATGTCCAGGGTCACCTTCTTGCCGCGCGGGGCGGCCGGCGGAAGGTAATCCGCCGAATCCTTGTTGACGACCGGGCCGCCTTCGCGGGCCAGCGTCGCCTTGATCGGCTTCAGGCGGCCCTCGCCGATGATCTCGCCGCCGCTGAATACCGGCTTCTCCATCGCCGCGCGGTCAAACCGCCCGCCGCCTCTGGAGTCGCGGCCGCGCTTCTTGCCGCCGCCATCCTTGCGGCGGCCTTCGCCTCCGCCGGCAGCCTTCGGCTCGCCGGCGCCCGCTGCCGCGCCGCGCTTCGCTGCGTCCGGCGCGGCAATGCCGATGGCAACCCCCGCTTCGCTCGGGTTGCCGCCTTCCTTGCGGCCGGCTTCGCCCCGGCCGCCCTTCTTGCGCTTGCGGCTGCGCCCGCCTACGCGCGTCTCCCCGGCGGCGCTAGGCGCTCCGCCGCGTTCTTCCACTACTTCACTGCCCAAGACTTGTCCGTTGTCCATTCCTCTTCCCCCACGACGACCGTCACCGCGACCGCTATTCTTTCTGTTTCCGCCTCGTCCATTCCGATCGTTCCGATCCTCTCGGCCACCGCGGCCGCCGAACGAAGCAGCGAGATCTCCGCCCCTCGCGCCCTTCTTGCGCTTGCCGCGCCCGAAGCCGGAGGATGCTCCTCTCGCATCGATAAAGTTCACTCTGCCCGAGCTGCGCGGATGCATATCCACCAGCTCGAAGTCGATCGAATGCTCGGCCATGTTCACGCGGCCGACCCGGATGCGAACCTCGTCGCCGATCCGGTACACCTTGCTCGTCCGTTCTCCGATGAGCGCCATATGCAGCTCATGGAAGTGGTAATAGTCGTCCGACATATCGCTAAGCCGGATCAATCCTTCCACCGTGTTGTCCAGCTCGACGAACATGCCGAAGCTGGTGACGCCGCTGATGATGCCGTCGAATTCCTCGCCGATCTTATCCAGCATGAATTCGGCCTTCTTCAGCTTCTCCGTGTCGCGCTCGGCGTCCACGGCCAGCCGTTCCCGCTCGGAGGACTGCTGCGCGATGTCCGGCATGCGGACGCCGAGCGCTTCCATTCTCGCTTCCGGAAGAGCGCCGCCGTTCTCGATGACCTCGCGGATGATCCGGTGGATGACCAGATCGGGATACCGGCGAATCGGCGACGTGAAGTGCGAATAGAACTCCGCAGCCAGCCCGAAGTGGCCTAGGCTCTGGGCGTCGTATTTCGCCTGCTTCATCGACCGCAGCATCATCGTGCTGAGCACGGTCTCTTCCTTCTTGCCCTTGATCTCTTCAAGCAAGGTCTGAAGCGCCTGCGGATGAACCGAGTTGCCTTTGCCCTTCACCGCATAGCCGAAGTTAGCCGCAAACTGCATGAAGGTCATCAGCTTGTCGCTGCTCGGTTCCTCGTGGATCCGGTACAAGAACGGCACTTTGAGCCAATGGAAATGCTCCGCCACCGTCTCGTTGGCCGCCAGCATGAATTCCTCGATGATCTGCTCCGCGATCGACCGCTCTCTTTTGATAATATCGACCGGTTTGCCTTCGGCATCCACGATGACCTTCGACTCCTGGAAGTCGAAGTCGATCGCCCCGCGTCTCATGCGCCTGCGGCGCAGAGCCATCGCGAGCTCCTCCATTGTCTTGAACGTATCGACGAGAGAAGCATACCTCTCCATCAGCTCGGGGTCCTGAGCCACTAGAATCTTGCGCACGTTCGTATACGTCATGCGCTCCACGGTGCGAATCACGCTCGTATAGATGTCGTGGCGGACGACCCGCATCGTGCCCGGCTCGAACTCCATGTCGCAGGACAGAGTCAGGCGATCCACCTTCGGGTTCAGCGAGCAGATCCCGTTGGACAGCCGGTGCGGCAGCATCGGAATGACGCGGTCGACCAGATAGACGCTCGTTCCGCGGTTGTACGCCTCTTCGTCCAGTTTGGACTTCTCGCGCACGTAGTAGCCGACGTCGGCGATATGGACGCCCAGCAAGTAATTGCCGTTCTCCAGCCGCTCCACGTTGACCGCGTCGTCTAGATCCTTGGCATCCTCGCCGTCGATCGTCACGATCGTGCGGCCGCGCAAGTCGCGGCGGCCTTGCGAGAGGATCTCTTCCTCGGTAATGGAGTCCGGAGCCGCTTCGGCTTCCTTCATGACCTCGTCCGGGAATGCTTCCGGCAAGCCGTGCTTGCGGATGATGCTCAGGATATCGACCCCCGGGTCATCCTTGTGCCCGAGAATCTCGACGACCTCGCCTTCGGCGGCCGAACGGCCTTCCGGATAGACGATGATGTTCGCGACGACCTTCTGTCCGGTTACCGCGCCCAGGAAGCTCTCGGGGCGGATAAAGATATCCTTGTTGATCCGCTTGTCGTCGGGAACGACGAAGCCGTAGCTGTCGTGGTTCTCGAACACGCCGACTACCTGGGTCACGGCGCGCTTGACGATTCGGACGATCTCGCCCTCCAGCCGGTTGCCGCCGTCGCTCTTGGACGTGACTCGGCCGAGCACGATATCGCCGTTCATGGCGCCCTTCAGATCGTTCGCATGAATGTACAAGTCCGGATGGTCGGTATCTTCCGGTATAAGGAAAGCAAATCCTTTGGCATGGGCTTGCAGCCTGCCGCGCAGAAGGTTCATTCTCTCGGGAACGCCGTAGCGCTCCGTCCGGGTTCTCATGATTTTCCCGTCTTGTTCCAGCTCGGCCAGCATCCGCAGGAATTCTTTGAATTCCGCGGCATCGCTGATGCCGAAGTACTTCTCGAGCTCTTGGTACGTCATCGGCTTATACGCGTTCTCGCGCATGAAGTCCAGCAGCTCTTGCTCCGTACACAATGGCACCCGCATCACCTCATCCTGCTACTAGTATATACGCTTTCCCCGCTTGGCAACCGGATGAGCCGACCCTGCCACTGCCTGGAAAATCTCTCAACATTACCCGCAGGCTCTTCCTACGCAAAAAAAGCGGGAAGCTCCTGCTTCCCGCTTTCGGTTGGTCATGATGGAATTATTTTGAAACGAAGTAGGCTACGAGCAGCGACAGTACGAAGAAGCCAACAGCCAGAACAACCGTCGCGCGCTGCAGGAGCAAATCCATCCCGCGAGCCTTCGTCTTGCCGAACAAATGCTCAGCGCCGCCGGAGATGGCGCCCGACAGACCTGCGCTCTTCCCGCGTTGCAGCAAGACGACACCGATCAGCCCGATCGCGAAGATAACCAGAACGATCTTCAGAGCAATTTCCAATGCATCCACCTCCTAAAGATAAGACAGCGACCGAAGCGAGTTCGGATATGAGTAGTCGAAGATTATCACAAAAAACAGTATTTTCATAATACCATATGCATGATATCGTGACAACCTGCTCGGCCAAAAAACCCATCCGGGAAGTTTAGGCATACTGTTCGAGTACCCGCTTCAGCTCCTTGCGAATCTCTTCGAGCAGCTCCGCCGGCTCTTCCGCCTGCGCCTCCCGGCCTAATCCGGAGAAGAACCGGGCATAGAACGGAAGGTCATCCGCAGGGATGAGGCCTTCCAACGTCCCTTCTCCGTCCGGGAGCAGGCTCAAGCAGTCCGTCAGCCAAGGCTCCAACTCGCATCGGCGAACCCCTTCCCGAGTCAGCCTTACCCTGAGCCGCAGGCTCCCCGTGCCGTTCTCACGACTTATCGGGAAACCCGGTTCGTATTCCTTGCGATTGCCAAGGTGCCTGCCCTCCAGATCCTTACGCGGCTGTCCGTACTCGTCAAGCTCCGCGCTTCGGATCCGGTCGCAGCGGAAGACCCTCACGCCTTCCCGAAGAAAACAATAGGCGGGGCAGTACCACAAGCCGTTGTTCGCGTAAATCCCGATCGGCTGAATAAGACGGGAAGAAGCGTCCTCCTTGTTCTCTCCCCGGGATTCGTAATCGATGCGCAGCACCCGGCCCTGGATCGCGGCGTCCAGCAGCGCGGCCAGATAAGGAGCTTCGCGCTTCCTCCTCGGGGTCACGATGTCCACGCGGTTCTTCATGGCGTCGATCCGGTCCCGGACGTCGCCCGGCATATGAAGATAGAACTTGCTCAGCGCAGATGCGGACTCGCTCTCGAAGGGCAAGGAGACATAGTGACGCAGGGCGTCCACCGCGAAGAAGATCGACACCGCCTCCCCTTCGGTGAACGCGATCGGAGGCAGCACCCTCTCCCTTACGACTTGATAGCCGCCGTGGGGCCCCGGCTCGGAATAGAGAGGCACGCCCAGCTCGCTCAGCTCCTGGAGATCCCGAAGGATCGTGCGCTTCGAGACGCCGAACTCGTCGGCCAGCTCCTGTACCTTGAAGCGCCGCTTGCGATTGACCGTCATCATCAGCTCCATCAGCCGCTTGGACTTCGGCATCCCGAGTTCCTCCTTTAATATTCATAACGGTAAGTCTCCGGTTAATCGTTGACGGAATCTGTCACCATTATGCGTTACGATGGGTTCGCAACGCAACGATACCCTTAGGAGTGGTTATGATGAACGCATTCAAATTCCCCGCGCTGTTCTTCCTGATCATGTTCATGATCGGAACGGACACCTTCCTTGTCTCTCCGCTGCTGCCGACCCTGCAGGCCGAATTCGGCGTCTCGACCGAGTCGGCGGGCTGGATGCTGAGCGCCTACGCGCTCGGATCGGCACTCTTCGCGCTGATCGCCGGTCCCTTGTCGGACGGCTGGAACCGCCGGATCGTTCTCTTGTGCGGACTAACCGCGTTCTCGATCTGCACTTTCTTGTGCGGCTTCGCGAACGGCTTCTGGACGATGTGCCTGTTCCGGCTGCTTGCCGGCGTCAGCGCGGCGTTCACCGCGCCGCAGGTGTGGGCTTCCATCCCTTCCGTCATGCCGCCGCAGCGGATCGCGAGAACGATGGGCCTCGCCTTCTCGGGCCTAGCCGCCTCCCAGGCGTTCGGCGTCCCGATCGGCAGCTGGCTCGCTTCCGGCGGCTGGTCCGTGCCGTTCTGGACGATCGGGTGCGCCTCTCTGCTGCTGGCCGTCTTCGCCTTCTTCGCCTTGCCGAGCATGCCCGCCTCCGCCGAATCGACTGCGAGCGTCGGCTCTATCCTGCGCCGCTATGTTCCGCTCGCTCGCAGCGGAAGAGCAAGGGCAGGCTTCTCCGCTTATCTGCTGCTTCATCTCGGAAGCGGAGCCGCCTTCGCCTTCTCCGGCAAGTGGCTGGCCGATTCCTTCGGCCTCTCGGTCGGCCGGATCGGCACGGCGATGATCTTCCTCGGCCTCGGCAGCCTCCTCGGAAGCACGCTAAGCAGCCTCGCCGCCCGGAAGCTCGGCTCCGGAGTAGCGGTCGCTGTCGCCATGACCGGCGCCATCGCCTTGTACGCCCTGCTTCCCCGCCTGACCGTCGTCTCCGCCGCAACGGCCGTCTACTTCGCGATCTTCATGCTGCTGGGCATCGTGTTCCCGCTCGTCATGGGGGCGCTCACCTCGCTGAACGCCTCGCTTCGCGGCACGATCTCCAGCCTCGCGAACGCGACCATGAACGGCGCGAACACGCTCGGCGCCTGGCTGGCCGGCCTGATGTTCGTCCATCTCGGCGGCTATTCGGCGATCGGAATCTTCGCCGCCGTCTGCTTGGCCGCTTCGCTGGCGACGTTCCTCTCCGGCAGACTCTTCGTCCGCGAGCCCATGCTCTCTTCCGCGCAAAGCCCAACTTCCTCCTAATGCAAAGAAGAGCAGTCCCTTCATCGGCCGTTCGCCGATTTAGGACTGCTCTCTTTTCCGCTAATATGGCTTACCAGCCGCGTTCCTTGAACCAAGCATAGTTCAGCTTCGCGCTCTCGAGCGAGCCGACGTCGTAATGCTCCTGCTCGATAATGACGTATTCGACGCCCGTCTCTTCCGCGGCTTGCAGCGCGGAATCCCAATCTACCGTGCCGCGGCCGATCTCGGTGTCGGTACCGTCTGCCTTGAAGTCCTTCGCGTGCACGACCGGAACTCTTCCTTCGTACTTGCGCAGGTAAGCTGCCGGATCCTCGCCGCCGACCTTCACCCAGCCCAGGTCGAACTCGGCGAAGACAAGCTCCGGAGACAGGCGCTCGAAGAGCAGGTCGATAGCCGCGACGCCGCCGATCTTCGCGAATTCGAACGCATGGTTGTGATAGCCGAACTCGAGCCCGCCGGCCGTCACGATCTCCGCCGCTTCCGTCAGGATCGACGCCATCTTGGCCAAGCCGTCCTCCGTCGTCTCTTCCTGCAGCGGGTAGAACGGAACGATATAGCGCTTCAGGCCAAGCTCTTGAGCGTACTCGAGCTGGCGCTTTACTTGCTCGGAGATCGATTCGTTGTAGTTCAAGCCGATGTGAGCCGAATTCGCCGTGAGTCCGGCATCCGCCAGCGCCGCCTTCAGTTCCTTCGCCGATACGCCGTAATAGCCTGCAAGCTCAACGTTCTTGTAGCCGATGTCCGCGATCTTGCGAATCGTTCCGAGGTAATCCTGCTGGCACAGGTCGCGTACCGAATACATTTGAATGCCGAATTGAGGTTTTGCCATGGGTAAGCACCGCCTTGTTCTGGTTAGGGCATGCAGCCGTCCGAACCATTCGGCAACCGTCCTAAGGGTCCGCCGTACATGCCGTTTCAACTGACTTCATTATAACGAAACCGCTGTCATCCGGAGATAGCGGATTGTGCTGTGTTCTTATGGCATTTGGCGAGCCCTCTAGCCTGAAAAGTTCGTTGACAGAGCCGGAAATCCGGTGCTACTATATTCCTACTAATCCGGTAAGATTTAATTACATAGGAGGTTTTACGATGAGATTCGCCATGCAAGCCCCAGCCGCAAGAAAGCTTCTGCTAATTGCCGCGTTATCCGCCGCCCTCGTCGTCCCAAGCTACGCTTCCGCCGCGCAAGCGGGCGGCCATTCCTCGTTCTCTTCCGGCAAGGCCGGAGACAGCTCGGTCTCCTCGGCGGAATATTCGATTTTCCTCCAGGACAAATTCGGAATTACGCTCTCCGCCTCCGTCACCAAGGGGGAATTCCTGAACGCCCTCGTCAAGGCGCTCGGCCTGGCGCCTTCGGAGGAGCCGGTCGCCTTCGCCGATCTGGCTTCGACGAGTCCCTACTATAGCGCGGCCAAAGCGCTCTATCAGCATGGCGTACTAACCTCGGACACGGTGAACGCGCTCCAGCCGCTCAGCGCCGTCAATGCCGTGCAGATCGCTCTCAAGGCGGCCGATCTGAAGGAATTGGCTTATTCCTACCCGGAGACCAAAGCGGCTAAATCCCTTGGCAAGCTCCCCGTAAAGGCAGGCTCTCTAAGCCTTCAGGCGAAGCAAGAGCTGGCGGCTGCCGTCGACACCCAGCTGCTTCCTGCCGCTTACTATTCCGACCTTCAGCCGAACGCGCGCGCGACTTCCAGCCTGGTCTCCACCCTGATCGGCAAGGTTCTTAGCTTCAAGGGCGAGTTTAAGCACTATATCGGCTACGCTAGCGACGCGGATATCTATCTGAAGCTGACGGACGCCTTCCGATCCTCCGTTATCATTCGGTCCGAAGAGCTGCAGAAGATCGTCGATACCGCGCTGGAGAACAACCTGGTGACCGGCTACAACCTCAAAGACTCCGCTTATGAAGCCAACTTCGTGGATTCCCTGTCCCTTGTCTACGGCCACTCCGATCTGACGCATGCCGTGCAGCTTATCGGCCTGCTGAACAGCGAGGGCATCGACGCCAAGGTGCAGCTTGAGCCCAAGACATCCGCCTTCGTCTACCTGAAGGAGTGGGGCGATCCGGGCCAATCCGACCTGTACGAGGTTCGCCAGATCGCGAACGGCAACTACATCGAATACGCGAAGGAGTACGACATCGCCTTCGAATTCGATAGCGCAGCCGATAAGCAGCGCTTCAATGACATCATTCTCTCCTATGCCAAGAAGAATCAAGAGAATCCGTCCGGCCTGATCTACGGCTCCTGGTGGCAGCCGCTGTATTACTCGTTGACCGCTCTTCCCGAATATCAAGTGATCAGCAACAACAAGATCCAACTCGGCCGCTACTATGCGCAGTCCTTCTCTCTGAAGGAACAGTCCCAAGCGGTGATCGACGGCTTCAAGTCGATCGATCCGTCCGTCACGGTGGAGCACTATGATTTCTGGGTAGACGCTCCGTTCTACCGGTATTTGAACGGGGAGTCTCTCTAATCGGAACGTCATATGGAACTGCAATCAACCCGGACGGCGCCCGATCATGGCCTGTCCGGGTTTTCTATTATAGGGTACAATTGGCACATGCATTCGCATTCGTCGAGGAGGTTTCCTTATGCTTACCTTTTTCCGTTATAACTGGGTCGTCAGAGAGCAGTGGTATCAGTGGTGCGAAGAGCTTACTCACGAGGAATTGACTAAGGAGCGGACAGGCGGCGTTGGAAGCATCCTGAAGACGCTCTTCCATATCGTCGACGTCGAGTGGAGCTGGATTCGGGTGATGAACGGCAAACCGGACTTCGAGGAGCCCTTCGAGAACTTTTCGACATTGGAAAAGGTTCGGGAGCTGGACGCCAAGTTCCACGAGGAGGTCGCGGAATTCGTGGATGCCTGGAACGACTCCATGGAGACGCGTCCTGTTTACACTGAGCGGCAGGACGGCACCATCGAAGCGCATGCCTGGGGAGAGATCGTTCGCCACGTCATTGCGCACGAGATTCATCATATCGGCCAGTTGTCCGTCTGGGCGCGCGAGCTGGGCAGAGCTCCCGTCTCCGCCAACCTCATCCGCAAAGGATTGATCTCGCCCAACCTCTGATCCCGTAAACAGCAGAAATCCCCAAGACCCGCCTTACGGCGAGCTTGGGGATTATGTCGTTTCGCTGTATCTTACTTGAAGTCGCGCAGGTTGTAGAACGCGGACTTGCCAGCGTAGATAGCGGAATTGCCCAGACGGTCTTCGAGGCGAAGAAGCTGGTTGTACTTCGCAACGCGGTCCGTACGGGAAGGAGCGCCCGTCTTGATCTGGCCGGCGTTCGTCGCAACCGCGATGTCCGCGATCGTGCTGTCTTCGGATTCGCCGGAACGGTGGGAGATAACCGCCGTGTAGCCGGCGCGCTTAGCCATCTCGATAGCGTCGAACGTCTCGGTCAGGGAACCGATTTGGTTAACCTTAACGAGGATCGAGTTGCCGATGCCCTTCTCGATGCCTTGGGACAGACGCTCGGTGTTCGTTACGAACAGATCGTCGCCGACGAGTTGGATCTTGCTGCCCAGCTTCTCGGTCAGCAGCTTCCAACCTTCCCAGTCGTCTTCGGAGCAGCCGTCTTCGATCGTGATCAGCGGGTACTTATCTACCCAGCTGGCGAGCAGGTCAACGAACTCGGCGGACGTGAAGGACTTGCCTTCGCCTTCGAGGTGATACTTGCCGTCCTTGAAGAACTCGGTGGAAGCAACGTCCATGCCCAGGAAGACGTCGACGCCCGGCTTGTAGCCGGCTTTCTCGATAGCTTCGATGATCGTGGAGAGAGCTTCTTCGTTGGAACCGAAGTTCGGAGCGAAGCCGCCTTCGTCGCCTACGGCCGTGTTCAGGCCCTTGGCCTTCAGAACGGACTTCAGGGAGTGGAAGATCTCGGCGCCAGTGCGGAGTGCTTCCTTGAAGGAAGGAGCGCCAACCGGCAGAACCATGAACTCTTGCACGTCAACGTTGTTGTCGGCATGAGCGCCGCCGTTCACGATGTTCATCATCGGAACCGGCAGGGTCTTCGCGTTGAAGCCGCCCAGGTATACGGACAGCGGGATTTGCAGCGCGTCGGCAGCTGCGCGAGCTACCGCGATGGATACGGCGAGGATCGCGTTAGCGCCCAGCTTCGCCTTGTTCGGCGTGCCGTCCAGCTCGATCATCTTGCGGTCGATCGCGACTTGGTCCAGCGCGTCGAGGCCGATGATCTCGGGAGCGATAAGGGAGTTTACGTTCTCGACTGCCTTCTCGACGCCCTTGCCCAGGTAGCGGTTCTTGTCGCCGTCGCGAAGCTCAACGGCTTCGTAAGCGCCGGTGGAGGCGCCGGATGGTACGATGGCGCTGCCGAAGCCGCCGGATTCGAGAGTAACTTCTACTTCAACAGTAGGATTGCCGCGGGAGTCCAAGACTTCGCGAGCATATACGTCTGCAATGATCGTCATTTAGGAAAACACTCCTCGTCTTATATTTTACCATCTCTATTATCGACATCTGAGGGCAGCTTCGCAACTGCGGGCTCCCCCGTCTTCCGCTCTGCCCGGCGGCGCCTCTGCAGCGGCGCCGCGGAATTCAGCTCGAGCGTTGCCTTGCGATGGCTTGATTAATTCTTGATCATGGACTTGCCGGTCATTTCCTTCGGCTGCGGCAGCTCCAAGAGCTTCAGCAGCGTAGGGGCAACGTCGGCCAGTGCGCCGTCGTTATGCAGCTCGACGCCAGGCTTCGTTACGATGAACGGAACCGGGTTCGTCGTGTGCGCCGTGAACGGACGGCCTTGGTCGTCGATGACCATGTCGGCGTTGCCGTGGTCCGCGATGATGACGGCCACGCCGCCCTTCGCGAGAATCGCGTCAACGACTTTGCCAAGGCATTCGTCAGTCGCTTCGACCGCCTTGATCGTCGGCTCCAGCATGCCGGAGTGGCCGACCATGTCCGGGTTCGCGAAGTTCAGGACGATCGCGTCATGTTTGTCGGATTCGATCTCCTTCACCGCAGCCGCCGCCACTTCATAGGCGCTCATCTCCGGCTGCAGGTCATAGGTAGCGACCTTAGGCGAATTGATAAGTACGCGAGTCTCGCCCGGAAGCTGAACATCGCGGCCGCCGCTGAAGAAGAAGGTCACGTGCGGGTACTTCTCCGTCTCCGCGATGCGGAGCTGCGTCTTGCCGTGTTGCACGAGAACCTCGCCATAGGTGTTGTCGAGCTCCTTCGGCTTGTAAGCGACGAAGCCTCCGACCGATTCCGCGAACAGCGTCAGGCAGACGAAGTACAGCTTCTTCGGGAACTTGTCGCCGCGATCGAAGCCGCGGAAGTCCTCGTTCGTGAAGACGTTCGACAGCTGGATCGCACGGTCCGGACGGAAGTTGAAGAAGACGACGGCGTCTTCCGATTCCACCAGTCCGACCGGCTTGCCGTCTTCTCCGACGATGACCGTCGGCATAACGAACTCGTCCATGACCGACTTCTCGTACGATTCCTTCACTGCAAGGATCGGATCCGTATACGTCGGTCCATCGCCGTAAACCATCGCGCGATAGGATTTCTCCGTGCGCTCCCAGCGCTTATCGCGGTCCATGGCATAGTAGCGGCCTTGAACGGTCGCGATCCGGCCGACGCCGATCTCCTTGATCTTGTCTTGGAGTTGCGTCAGATAGCCTACCGCGCTGTCCGGAGCGACGTCGCGTCCGTCCAGGAACGCGTGAATGTACACCTCGGAGAGGGACTCCTTCTTCGCAAGCTCAAGAAGAGCAAACAGATGCGCGATGTGGCTGTGCACGCCGCCATCGGAGAGCAGACCGTAGAGGTGAAGCTTCTTGCCGTTCTCCTTGGCATGGCGAACCGCGCCGAGCAGCGTCGTGTTCTCGAAGAAATCTCCCTCGCGGATCGACTTCGTAATGCGAGTCAGGTCTTGATAGACAACGCGTCCGGCACCGATGTTCAGGTGTCCGACCTCGGAGTTGCCCATCTGGCCTTCCGGAAGGCCGACCGCTTCGCCTTGCGCCGTAAGCTGCGTGTGTGGATAAGTCGCCCACAGGCGATCGAACACCGGCTTCTTCGCTTGAGCGACGGCGTTGCCGTGAGTCTCTTCGCGAAGGCCGAAGCCGTCGAGAATAATAAGGGCTACCGGTTTCGGTGCAGCCATGTTACTTCGCCCCCTCGACCAGCGCGATGTAAGAAGCAGGCTCCAGACTAGCGCCGCCTACGAGAGCTCCGTCGATATCCGATTGGCCCATGTATTCCGCGACGTTGTTCGGCTTCACGCTGCCGCCGTATTGAATGCGTACCTTCGCTGCGACTTCCGCGCCGTACAATCCGCTGACGACGCTGCGGATATAAGCGATCGCTTCGTTCGCGTCCGTGGCCGTCGAAGACTTGCCGGTGCCGATCGCCCAGATCGGCTCGTAAGCGATAACGGTCTCGGCGACTTGCTCAGCCGTCAGGCCGGCCAGAGCCGCTTCCGTCTGAACGCGGTTCACTTCGTCCGTCTTGCCGGCTTCGCGCTCTTCGAGCTTCTCGCCGACGCACAGGATCGGAGTGATGCCGTGCTTGAACGCCGCATGCATCTTCTTGTTGACGGTCTCATCCGTCTCGCCAAAGTATTGGCGGCGCTCGGAGTGGCCGATGATGACGTAGTCCACGCCGAGATCCTTCAACATGACGCCGCTGATCTCGCCGGTGAACGCGCCGTTGTCTTCGAAGTGAAGGTTCTGCGCGCCGATCTTGATCGACGTGCCCTTCACCGCGGAGACGAGAGCCGGAAGGGCGATGTACGGAGCGCAGATGACGCTCTCGACGCCCGCTACTTCCGCCTTGCCCTTCACGTCAGCCACGAATGCGACAGCTTCCGGAACGGTCTTGAACATCTTCCAGTTGCCTGCAATAATCGGTGTTCTGCTCATGGGTTCAACCTCACTTATCGTTCAGTGCAACGACGCCTGGAAGAGCCTTGCCTTCCATGAATTCCAGGGAAGCGCCGCCGCCTGTAGAGATATGGTCCATCTTGTCTGCCAGGTTGAACTTCTCGACGGCCGCCGCGGAGTCGCCGCCGCCGATGACGGTGTAGCCGGCTGTCTCTGCGCAAGCTTGCGCTACCGCGCGAGTGCCGTTCGCGAAGTCGTCGACTTCGAATACGCCCATCGGTCCGTTCCAAACGATAAGATTGGAGTTCTTGATAACTTCCGCGTAGATCTCGCGGGTCTTCGGTCCGATATCGACGCCTTCCTTGTTGGAAGGAATTCCGTCGACTGCGACGATTTCGGCGTTAACGGCCGCTTTGAAGTCTTCCGATACAACGATATCGACCGGCAGATAGAGTTTCTTGCCGAGCTTCTTCGCCTTCTCGATGAATTCGAGGGTCAGGTCCAGCTTGGAATTGTCGCACAGCGACAAGCCGATCTCATTGCCTTGAGCCTTGAGGAACGTGTAGGACAGGCCGCCGCCGATCAGGATGTTGTCGGCGATCTCGATCATCTTGTTGATGACGTCGATCTTGTCCTTTACCTTGGAGCCGCCCACGATAGCGGTGAACGGACGCTCCGGATTGTTCAGAGCCTTGCCAAGAACGTCGAGCTCCTTCTCCATGAGGAGGCCGGATACGGCAGGCAGGAAGTGCGCGATGCCTTCGGTCGAAGCGTGAGCACGGTGAGCGGCGCCGAAAGCGTCGTTGACGAAGATGTCGGCCAGAGCGGCGAAAGCCTTCGCCAGTTCAGGATCGTTCTTCTCTTCGCCCGCGTAGAAGCGAACGTTCTCGAGCAACAGGACGTCGCCTTCGTTCAGAGCGGCTACCTTAGCTTCAACCGCAGCTCCGATGGCTTCGTCAGCCTTGGCTACCGGCTTGCCGAGCAGCTCGGACAGGCGAGCGGCAGCCGGAGTCAGGCGCAGCTCTTCGACGAATTGGCCGTTCGGACGGCCCAAGTGGCTCGCCAGAATGATCTTGGCACCCTTCTCGATAAGGAATTTGATCGTCGGCAGGGTCTCGCGGATGCGCGTGTCGTCGGTGATCGCGCCGTTCTCGAGAGGGACGTTGAAGTCTACGCGGACGAACACTTTCTTGCCTTTTACGTCGATATCGCGAATGCTCTTCTTGTTCATGGTAAGCTCTCCTCCTATAAGTTCGTATCTCAAGCAAAAACGCCAACGGCGTCAAGATGGCGCCGGAGAAGCTTTGCCTCGGTTATTCAGAAAGGGACAAAGGCGTAAGTAGCGTATTCTGAACAACTTATAAACGGCGTTAAAGAGGAGAACGTTCGTCTCCTCTTTAAGCGTTATTGGTTATAGATAGGGTTGAAGCGAGTCTTACAGGCCCTTGCTTGCGACGTACGCAGCCAGGTCTACGACGCGGTTGGAGTAGCCCCACTCGTTGTCGTACCAGGAGACAACCTTAACCATGTTGCCTTCAACAACCATCGTCGACAGAGCGTCGATCGTGGAGGAAGCAGGATCCGTGTTGTAGTCGCTCGATACGAGCGGCTCGTCGGAGTAGTTCAGAATGCCCTTCAGAGGACCTTCAGCTGCAGCCTTCAGAGCAGCGTTAACTTCTTCAACCGTTACGTTGACCTTCAGTTCAGCAACGAGGTCAGTTACGGATACGTTCTTCGTAGGTACGCGGAACGACATGCCGTTCAGCTTGCCCTTCAGCTCAGGCAGAACGAGGCCGATAGCCTTCGCTGCGCCCGTGGAGGAAGGAATGATGTTCTCAGCAGCGGCGCGAGCGCGACGCAGATCCTTGTGCGGAAGGTCGAGAACTTGTTGGTCGTTCGTGTAAGAGTGGATCGTCGTCATCATGCCCTTGACGATGCCGAATTGGTCGTTAAGAACCTTCGTGAACGGCGCGAGGCAGTTCGTCGTGCAAGAAGCGTTGGAGATGATCGTGTGGGAAGCAGCGTCGTACTTGTCTTCGTTAACGCCCAGAACGATCGTGATGTCTTCGTTCGTAGCCGGAGCGGAGATGATAACCTTCTTAGCGCCGCCCTTCAGGTGAAGTTCAGCCTTCTCCTTAGCCGTGAAGATACCCGTGGATTCAACGACGATCTCAGCGCCTACGGAAGCCCAAGGCAGGTTGCCCGGATCGCGCTCAGCGAATACCTTGATCGTCTTGCCGTTTACGATAAGCGCGCCTTCGCCAACTTCTACGGTTGCCTTCAGGCGGCCATGAGTAGTGTCATATTTAAGCAAATGAGCAAGCGTGCTTACGTCCGTCAGGTCGTTGATAGCAACTACTTCTACATTCGGGTTGTTCAAGGAAGCGCGGAATACGTTACGTCCGATACGACCAAAGCCGTTGATACCGATTTTAACACTCATGAATGGTTCCTCCTTGGAAATCTTTGTTTTATTTTGATCTATATCAGGCGCGGTAATGCGCCGAGATCACTGCGTAAGTTCCTTCTTTTCTTGACGCTCCCGTCAGACGTGCTTTAGAGCTTCCTCGGCCGCCGCCTCGTCCGTCACGAGAATATCGTCGTGTCCGAACTTCAATACCGCGGCAATGGCGCTTCCCTTGCTTCGGCCGCCGGCGAGCCCGATGACCGTTCTTGCGGCTTCGATGTCCTCGAGGTGCAGTCCGGCATTCGTCATGCGATGCATGACCTTGCCTTCGCGATTGAAGTAGTAGCCGAAAGCTTCGGCCAGAGCCCCGTCCTGCAGCAGCGCTTCGATCGTTTGCTCATCCAGCTTCCGTCTTCTTGCCATCGCGGAAGCGTCCCCGATGCCGTGAACGACGATCTGCGCCCGGCGGATCATATCCACGACTTCCCTCACGTTCGGTTCCATCATGATGGTCTGGTACGCTTCCTCGCTGAGGTGATCCGGCACGTGAAGCATCCGGGAGCGAGTTCCCGTCTTCTTGGCCAGCTCGGCGGCGATCGTGTTGGCTTGGTAATCCACGCTCTCCCCAAGTCCGCCTCTTGCCGGCACGAACCAATTGTCCTGGAGCGGAGAGGATACTTTGAAATGCGCGGCCATGCGGGCCATGGTCGTCCCGCCCATGACGGCGACGATGTCGCCCGGCGTGAGCGACTGGCTGAGAACCCGCCCTCCGATTCTTCCGATCTCCCTCTTCACCTCGTCCGAGACGTCCGAGTCTCCTGCAACGACGACGACCTTGCGCAAGCCGAACTTCGCGCGAACCGCTTCTTCAAGCTCCGAGAGACCGAACAGCTCTTTGACGAGGGGCTCCATCTCTTCGAGCAGATGCTTGCCGGCTTCGCTGAGCGTCATGCCGGCCGTTCCCGCTTCCAGCAGGCCTTGTTCCCGAAGCAGATCCAGCTCGGCTCGCAGCGTTCGCTCGGTAAGATCGAGATTCGCGGCAAGCGTGCGGCGCCCCATCGTGCCCGAGATCAGAATCCGGTGAAGGATATCGTATCTCTTCTTCATGACTTGGAGCACGTCAGGGACAAGCTTCTTCTGTACTTGCAGGATCTTGCTCATCGACTAGCTTCCCCCTATTGCCGATCCGATCGGCAAACTGCGGGCCGTAGGTCTGGACGTAATATGTCCCACCACATCCAATTAAGTCCCACACCATTATTTTAATGGAACTTACGCATTCACGCAATAGAGTTTTCAAATTATCGCCGATTCTTAAGCCCAGATTTCCCTTGCATCTTTCGCTTCTATCCACTATAATAACTTTTGCTGTCTCCTTCATTCTTCACTATGCGCCCGTGGTCCAAAGGATATGACGCAGGCCTCCGGAGCCTGAGATCGGGGTTCGATTCCCTGCGGGCGCGCCATTCAACTATCGACAGCCAAAGCAGCCGTATTCGCGGCTGCTTTTTTTGTTGCCTTCATCGGCTATTCCCCTACCTAGCTTCTCCGCGCGCCGAACGCCCGTCCACTCTTGGCTGCCCCTTTTCCCCCGTTGCCCGTTCTCCCCTCTCCTCCTTCTCCCTCTACCCCTTCTATAGAAGGGAATTCGTTTTGCCGCCTACAGTTTGACTTTCTTTGACTTTTGTTTGGGGATGGATTAGAATGGAGAAACCATAACCAACTGCTTCATTATTCAAGGAGGGATTGACGCATGAGCTTTGTCCCAATGGTCATTGAACAGAGTAACCGCGGAGAACGCGCCTACGACATTTATTCCCGTCTTCTCAAGGATCGAATCATTTTCCTCGGGACCGGGGTCAACGATGTCGTCGCCAACTCCATCATCGCCCAGATGCTATTCTTGGCCGCTGACGATCCGGAGAAGGATATCAGCCTCTACATCAACTCGCCCGGCGGCTCCATCACGGCCGGGATGGCCATCTACGATACCATGCAATTCATCAAGCCGGACGTCTCCACGATCTGCGTGGGCATGGCGGCTTCCATGGGAGCCTTCCTGCTCGCGGCAGGAGCCAAGGGCAAGCGTTACGCGCTCCCGAACAGCGAAGTCATGATCCATCAGCCGCTCGGCGGCGCGGAAGGACAAGCGAGCGATATCGAGATTCGCGCCCGCCGCATCCTGAAGATGCGCGACAAGCTGAACCGGATTCTGTCCGAGCGCACCGGGCAGCCGCTGGAGAAGATCGAGAAGGATACCGACCGCGACAACTTCATGGAAGCGGAAGTCGCTCGCGAGTACGGACTCGTGGATAAAGTCATCGAAAAGCTGTAACCAACGCAAAGCTCCTCCTCCGACAGCAAGAGTCGGAAGAGGAGCTTTTATCACATCATTCGATTCTTGTCAACACAAATTCAAAACTTTGAATCCCCCCTCTTCGAATTGGATGACCCATGGTACACTAGAAAATAGAAAGTACCATAAACAACCATATCTAGCTGTGGTCTAGAAATACCGCGAAGGGGGAACCCCCAATGAGTCGTCCATCCCAAACGATCCGCTTGGTATCTAGCAACAAGACACTGCAACCTGCTTACGCACCCAAGCAAGCTTCCGAAACCGAATATCCCGAGATGGTTGCCGCTAGGCAGCTGAGCGATAAAGCATCGCTGCTTCGCCCGCTTAAGGACGAGCATCTGCTGGAAGTTTACCGGGAAGCGAAGAGAATGAACCTGTCGCACGAATTCATCGAGCTTCTGGAAGATGCCATCGAGATGCGCCAACTGGAGCACCGGCTGAAGGCATAATCAAGCAGTACCGACAATATATATACTCGCGGGCTGGCAAGGCTCGTTCAATTTCGGTGAAGCAGGTGATCCTGCTTCACCTTATTATTTTTTTGGGCGCGTGATGGGATTAGACCGCAATCGATTAACGCCTGTTGATCTGTAACCCGATAGATTCGGTCCGGGGTCGGTTGCTCAGTTACTCAGTTGCTTAGTTGCTTAGTTGCTTAGTTACTCTTTCTCGCATTCGCCGAACTAGCCATATGCAACAGTTATAACAACCGCCTTAGATGCCGGTTTACATTAGCCCTATATGGAGGGTATGTGACAGGCAAGCGCCTCTAAGCGCATTGAACGTCACTTTGAAGCTCGCTGAACATTCGCCAATGACACGTTGTCACAGGCCGGCTCTGAAGGGCTTTGAAGGGCTTTTAAACTGGCCCGAACGTATCGACTCACCCGTTACTCGCTGCATGCGACACATCGACAGTTACTCGCCTATTCCGTACCGGCATGCGGCATACGGTTTGCGGCGTGCATTTACGGCTTCCACTTAGCGCTTACGTCTCGCCTATCCTGTATTCGGCCTATGACATACTGTTTGCGGCTTGCAGCAACGCTATTCCGCCGTTTGCTGCTTACGTCTAACGGAAATTTCAGCCCCTTAGCCACCCGAAATGAGCGGTTTTAAATTCTTACGGATATTAGCGACGCTTAGCTTGTATTTCAGCCTCGATTAGAGGGTTATTGATCATATAAGGGTCCGATATTTCCGTTAAAATCCAAAAGCACTCAATCTACGCCTTTAAGGGTCTCATATTTCCGTTAGAACTCGGTTTAAACATGTTAAGTCCGGCTAGAAAGATCAGTTAGCACGGTTGAAGACAGGTTTCGACTTGAAGAAGAGATTTCGCCAAGAAAACAGGTCTCGATAGAATTCATGCACGGCTAAAATACACAGCTAGCACGACTGCCGCCTAGAAGACAGGCTCTCCTGGCATTCAAGCACGACTAGAAAGACAGATTTCGCCTAGAAAACCGCCTCCAATGTAACGAAAGCATCATAACGAGCGATAAGCTCCGCTTTCCCGTCTGCCCCCCAGTCCCCAATCGAACTGGGGGGGCGTCGGTCGGGCAGATCAGCCTACTCTTATACAACAAGCGCCCCCGCCGGCTCTTCAGCCAACGGGGGCGCTCCCCTTTTTACTTCCTCGATGCCAAGTATGCGGAAGCTTGCGCATCCACTTCCGTCTTCACTTTCTCTACGCCTGCAGCCTTCATCTTGGAGACCAGGGTGTCGAACGACTTATCGACGTCCTTCACGGCTCCGATCGTCAGCGGCAGGAAGTATTGCGAAGCCACGTTCTTCAGGTTGGCGACTTCGGACCGGACCTTCTCGGAGTTGAACGAGAAGGCGACATAGGTGTCCGGAGCCAGGAAGCTCTTCATGTTGTTGTACAGATCGACGTAGTTATCCGTCCACGCAGCGTTCGGCTTGAAGTAGTCCTTGTCGACGAACCAGAAGCCGGCTGCATCCGGAGGATACGTGTTGGAATCCGACGTGACTCCTTCCGGCAGCGACAGCTTGCCGTCCGCGGTGAAGACGTAGTTCTTGCCTTCGATTCCGTAGTAAACGAGGTTGACGTAGGATTCGTCTCTCATGATCAGGTCGATCGCTTGCAGAGCGCGCTCCGGATTCTTGGAGTTGGCGGCGATCGCAAGGCCGTTGTTCAGCCAGCCGTTCGCAGGCGAGTGACCTTGCGGTCCGTTCTCCGCGAAGATGTACGTATCGATGCCCTTCTCCTTACATGCTGCGAGCGTCGCTTGGATGTCGTTCGAGTTGCCGAACGCCACGCCGGACTTGCCTTCGCAGAAGTTGTCCTTGGAGCGGACCTTGTTGGAGTACGGGTTCTTGTTGACGTAACCGGCGTCATACCACTTCTTCATGATGCCTGCGGCATACTTGAATGCGCTTTGAGCCGGCTCATCCCAGACGTTGAACGTCTTGCCCGAAGGGTCTTCCCAATCGGTGAATACGCCGACGGAGAGCGGGTCGCCCGAATCCAGCGGAGCCGCCTTGTAGGAGAACTTCTCGTTGACCAGGTTGTCGAACGGAGTCGGCAGGTCGTATTGGGAATCCAGGTTCAGCGGGATCATGTCCTTGTAATCCTTCTTGATCTCCGCCAGGTACGGCTCGATGTCGGAGAACTTGGAGATGCTCGTGATTCCGGCCTTATCCATGATGTCCTTGCGCAGCACGGCAACGTTGACCTTGCGGTCCGGCGTAACCGTCGGCAGCATGTATTGCTGGCCGTTTACCTTGGCCGCTTCATATGCGGCGGGGTCCTGCTTCTCGAAGTATTTCGGCATGTAAGTCTTCAAGAGGTCTTCCGTGATCGGATAGAACGCGCCCTTCGTCGCTTCGGAGACGTAGTAGTTCCAGTCTGCCGCATAGACGATGTCGACGTCTTCGCCCGATGCGAGCACCAGCGGATACTTGGAAGCGACGTCGCCCCAGCCGATGTAGTTCAGCTCGATCGTGGCGTTGATGTCCTTCTTCAGCTTCTCGTTCAGCTTGGTCAGAACTTCCGGCATTCCCTTAGGAGCTTCGCCGAGCAGGTACATGACGAGCTTAACTTCCTTGGAGTTGTCGATCTTGGATGCTTCCGAAGCCGATGCCGATGCCGACGGCGATGCCGAGGCAGACTCCGACGCCTTCTCGGAAGGGGCCGCGCTGCTGGCGGACGGGCTGGAGCTGCTGTTGTCGTTGTTGCCGCAAGCGGTCAGGACCATCGCGAACAACAGAACGAGAGCGAATACGGAAAGCATGCTTTTTCTCATGGCTTTCAATTGCTTAACCTCCCTATTTGTTTAATAGCTTAATGATTGCAAACTTCTATATAAATTCCGGACGGGCCGGAATCCATATCAGCCCTTGACGGCCCCTATCGTAATGCCGCTGACGAAGTACTTCTGGACGAACGGGAAGATCAGCACCATCGGCCCGGTCGCGATAACCGTCATCGCCAGCTTGAACGTCTCCTTCGGCGCATCCAGGTTCGTGACGTACTGAGACATCTGCGAGGAGAGGTTGATGGACGACAGCATCTTGTACAAGAGGTACTGCAGCGGAATGAGGTAGTCTTTATTCGTGAACATCATCGCCGTCCACCAATCGTTCCAGTAAGCGAGCGCCGTGAACAACCCGATGGATGCGAGCGCCGGCTTCGACAAGGGCAGGATCATCTGGAGGAAAATCCTCATGTCCCCCGCGCCGTCGATCTTGGCGGATTCGATGAGCGGCTCCGGCACGGCCCCCTTGATGAAGCTGCGAAGAATGAGAATATACATGACGTTAAACATCGGCACCAGGATCAGCACGTAATACGTGTTGGACAGGTGAAGATTGCGACTGAGCCAGATGTAGTAAGGAGCGAGTCCTCCGCTGAAGAGCGTCGTGAAGAACAGGAAGAAGGACAGCACGTTGCGGTACTTGAGCTCCTTGCGTCCGATCACGTAAGCGGCCATCGTCGAGACGAACAAGGAGATGACCGTCCCGATGACCGTGATCAGGATGGAGACCTTGTAGCCGTTCAGCACATCGTCCGGGTAACGGAAGATGTACCGGTACGCCTCCACCGAGAATTCCTTGGGCCAGAACCAGAAGCCTTCCTTCAGGACGGAGCCTTCGGAGGAGAAGGAGCCGGCCAACAGGACGATAAAAGGCAGCAGACAGACGAAGGCAATAATCGAGACGATCGTATAGGAGACCGCCGTGAAGGCCGGAGAAGACTTCAATTTGCTTTTTACCGCGATGTCGCTCATGGGCTCACCTGCTTTTTCTCAAGATTGGGGAATTAGAACAGCGCCTGTTCCTTGTCGTATCTGCGCACCAGCCAGTTCGCCGTCAGAATGATCACGAGAGTGAGCACCGATTGGTAGACCCCCACGGACGAAGACATTCCGAAGTCGGCGGAACCCATCAGGGAGCGGAACGCCAGCGTATCGATGATGTCCGTCGCGTCCATCAGGAGGCCGTTGTTGCCGATGAGCTGGTAGAACATATCGAATTCCCCGCGCATGATTCGGCCTAAGCCCAGCAGAATCAAGATAACCATGGTCGGCTTGAGGAGCGGCAGCGTTATGCGGGTAATCCTCTGGAAACGAGAAGCCCCGTCGATGGTAGCGGCTTCGTAAATCTCTTGATCGATCCCGACGATAGCGGCCAGGTAGAGCACGCTGCCGTAGCCGACCCATTTCCACACATACAGGAAAGGAAGGAGGAAGTACCAGTAGCTCGTCGTCGAATAAATATCGAGCGCCGCGATGCCGATGCTGTCCAGAATCCGATTGACGATTCCGTACTCGTAATTGAGGAAGTTGTAGACGAAGGCCGAAACGGTGACCCAGGAGATGAAGTAAGGGAGGAACATGAGCGTCTGCGACATCTTCTTGAACCACTTCTTCGTAATCTCCGAGATGAAGACCGCCGCGACGATGGAGAAGAACGTGTAGCACCCCAGGAAAATAACGTTGTAGATGATGGTGTTGCGGGTAACGAGCCAGGCTTTGCCCGACGAGAAGAAATAATCGAAGTTGTCAAAGCCGTTCCAGGGGCTTCCGAAGATGCCTTCGCGATAGTTGAATTCCTTGAAGGCCATGACGATGCCCGCCATCGGGATGTACGAGAAGAAAATATAATAGATGGCAATCGGCGCGAACATGAGATAGAGAACCTTGTTCGTAGCGAGGTCTCTTAAGAAGCCGTTCCGCTTCTTTCTCCCGATATTCGCCGCCGTTGCCGCAGCCGTTGCTTCCGTGTTCGTTTGCAACCTTCTCACCTTCCTTATGCCGCTATCCAGCGATCTGAACTCTCTCTATTTCCATCATAGAGAAAGCGGATTCAGCGACATATGGGGAAAAGTTACGATCTTCTTCGTTTTCTTATGGTACCGCTTTCTTCAGCGCAGCAGTTGGCGGGAGCCGCAGGCGCACGCTTGTCCCTCCCCCCGGCTCGCTCTCGAAGCCGACGCCGTACTGCATTCCGTACGCCAGCTGCAGCCGCTCCTGAATATTGCGAAGACCGTAGCCGCCCGAGGCATGGTCGCTTCCTCCCGCCAAGATCCGATCCATTCGTTCCGGGCTCATGCCGACCCCGTCGTCCTCCACGACAAGGAACGTTCCGGTATGATCGGAGAACGCCGAGATGCGAATCGTTCCCGCTTCCTCGTCTTTCTCCATGATTCCATGCAGAATGGCATTCTCGACGATCGGCTGCAGAATGATCTTGGGCACCTCAAGGTCGTAAAGCTCGCTCGGCACCTCGACGTCCAGCCGCACCCCTCCGCCGAACCTCATGTTCTGGATTCGCACATAAGCCTGAATATGCATCAGCTCGTTCTCCAGCGGGACGATCTCCCGGCCGTTGGACAGGCTGAGCTTGTAGAAGATCGCAAGCTCCTCGACCACCTTGGAGATGTCCTTCGCGCCGCTCTCGATCGCCATGATGTTGATGAGATCCAGCGTATTGTATAGAAAATGCGGATTGATCTGTGACTGGAGCGCCTTCAGCTCCTTGTTCTTGACCTCGCGGCCGAGCGTGTAGGTCTCCTCCATCAGGCCGGAGATATCCTTGACCATCACGTTGATGCTGTGCGTCAGCTCCCCGATCTCATCCTCGTTGGCGGGCAGCGGCTCCAGGTTGAAGTTGCCTTTTCTCACCTTTCTGACATGTACGATCAGCCTGCGAATACGCTTGGTTGCCGACGCGGCGACCAGATAGGATACCGGGAATACGAGCGGAACGACCATGAGGAAAATCGAGATGAGCCGGTTGCGCGCTTTGTCCGTCGCATGCAGAACGTCGGTATAGGGGACGATGAGAGCGACCTTCATGTCGGTATGGGGAATCGCCTGCACGCCGAACAAGAAGCGCTTCGCCCCGAGGCTTAAGTTATCGTTCCAGTAGTTATCCTCGTCATAGGTCGCCGGGTGATGGTTCAGCATGTCGAAGAGCTCCTCCTTGGAATAGGGGAAGCCGCTCGAATGACTCAGAATCTGTCCTTGATCGTTAAAGAGCACGGCGGACGCGTTGACCGTAAGAATCGCATGATCCAGCACGGACTGCATGGCGCTCTGCTTCACCTGGGCGCGGACGATGCCGTCGAACTCCTGGATGTTGTGGGCGTTCGGTATCTTGCGAAGAATATTTACCTGGCTGCTCTCGGAGGCAATCCCGTTATCCAAAGATGAGGAAGGAATCCAGACGTATGCGGAATGGGAAGCCGCGAACTTCTTGAACCAATCCGTCTCCTCGACGTTGCCCATGTTCAGGTAGTCCGGATTCTCCGCCGCCGAGGCGAGTCCGGCTTTCATGTACAGCTGGATCGTGGCGATATCGTCGTTGTTGCGGTACCGGTTCAGCAGCTTCGCCAGAGAATTCGCGTCGGTACCCCAGAGGTTCACGTCCTCGTACTTCCGCGGGTCCTCGCTGACATTCGCTTGAACCAGGTCGTTGAACGCGATGAAGTTGACCACTTCCATGATCGCCTGCGCTTTGAATTCCAGATAGGACTTCGTCTCGTCCAGCATCTTGTGAGAGGAGTAGAGCATCTGATCCTTGTTCTCTCTCTGCGTCAGGTTGATATGAATAAATAGCAGCAGCAGAAAAGGAATGCAGATGACGAGAAGGTACGAAGCGAACAGCTTATGGCGAATGCCGAGGTTATCCAGCCGTCGGAAGAATCTCTTGATCATCGGGCCATCTTCTCCCTGTACTCGGTTGGAGTCATGCCGGACGCGCGCTTGAAGAAGGTCGTGAAGTAATTCGCGTCGGCGAAGCCCAATCGAACCGCCACCTCGAACAGCTTCAGCTCCTTCTCGCGAAGCAGCTCCTTGGCCCGCTCCAGCCGGACCTCCGTGATGTATTCCTTGATCGTCGTGCCCCGTTGCTTCTTGAAGTACGAGCACAGGTAAGTCTCGCTAAGCCCGACGTTGTCGGCGATGGACCGGATCGTGAAGCCTTTCTCCGGGAAGTGGGCATGAATGTAGCGCACGATCTCCCGAAGCTTGCCCGTCGATTCCTCCCCGCCCTGCCGCAGATCGGAGAAGGGCTCCAGGAAGGACAGTACGTACTCCTCCAGCGCCTTCAGGTTGGGACGGCGGTGGATCTCCCGCCAGATATAGCGGCGCTCGGCATCTCCGGATTGCTCCGTAATCCCCTCCTGCGCGGCCGCGTCCATGATCGTGAGAAGGTATTGGAAGTACGTATTGATGAGCCGCATGAGATCCGAATCCGGATGGCGGTAAGCATGCAAGGTCCAATTCTGAATAATGGAGCGAGCCTCTTGAAGCTCTCCTCGCTTCAGGTGCTCGCGAAGCCGGCGGTTCGCTTCCCAGTCGATGTCCAAGGCGGCCGTCGGCGAGAGGGTCTCGGCGAAGATCGGGACTTGGCCGTTCGTGTAATACTGCATCTGTCCGGCCTGGAACGCCGATTTATAGGCTTGCGGAAGATCCTCCAGATTCTTGGCGGCGACGCCGATGCCGAACGGGATTTGGATCTTGCTTCCCGCCAGCTCGCGCACCCGGTCGATCAGTTGATCGATCGCCTCCCGCCCTTCCCTATAGCTGCTGCCGTAGGCGCCGGGAACGATTAGCACGAGCCAGTTGAACGAGTCGAAGCCGCACAGTCCCTTCCGCGACAGCAGGAGCGGGTCGGCATTCAGCTGGAGCAGCAGCCGCTCTTGGACGGATGTCGGGTCGTCCGGGAGCTCCGAATCGTTCCAAAACAGCGCGGCGCATAGCGTCGTATAGGGTCCCTCCTGCGGAAGCAGGAATGTCTCCCGGCTCTGAAGGGCCGGAAGGACATGCGGCGAGTCCGGGACGGTGATGAGCTTGCGAACCATCTCCTGCCGAAGGAAGGGAAGACTGCTGTCGAAGCCGGCCTGCAGACGCTGCTCTTCGGCACGCTTCTTCCGATCCTCCTGAACGAGCTTTACCGCGCTGGCGACGGCTTCCCGAACCTCTTCGAGATTGATCGGCTTTTCGATATATGTAAGCGCCTTCAAATTTATCGCGGATTTTAGATACTCTTTGTCCGAGAACCCGCTCAGGAAGATGATCTGGCTGGCTGGCGCCAGCTCCCGGTAGTGAGTGGCGAACTCGATCCCGTTCATCTTCGGCATGCGGACGTCGCAGAGCACGACGTCGGGGATCCATTCCCGCGCCAGTTCCAATGCGGCGATGCCGTTGCGGGCCGTCTTCACCTCGTCAATCTCCAGCTCCTCCCAAGGAATGAAGCCGGATAGCAGCTCTCTCGTTCTCACTTCGTCATCCACGATTAGCAGCTTCATAGGAAGCCTCCTTGAACCTCAAGTCAAATAGTCAATTCGAACGAATCAAGTCTAGCATCGTGAATTTCCAATCTCGGGAGTATGTCCTATTATCTCATGGCCCCGCATATTTTCAAGCTTGTGTTAACGCCTCCCCGTAAGCTATGATGGATGGATATTTACCCACTGGAGACATTACAGCTATGAGAATACGAGATTGGGATCTTAACCTGAGAATTCGACTTGTCGGCGAATCCGCCACGAATATAAGCTTCTGGATCTTCTTTCCTTATCTAACCATTTATTTCTCCGAAGCCCTGGGCAAAGGAACGGCCGGCCTGCTGCTCGTCTGCTCCCAGATCATCTCCGTCTTCGCCAATCTTCTCGGAGGCTATTGCGCCGATCGCTTTGGCCGCAAGAGAATGATGATCGTTTCCGCGATCGGCCAAGGAATCGGATACGGGGCGTTCGCCTTGGCGGCCGCCCCTTGGATCGACCTTCCGCTTCTGGGGTTCGCCGGCTTCTCCTTCGCCAGCATATCCAGTTCCATGTACTGGCCCGCCAGCCAAGCGATGGTCGCGGACGTCGTCGAAGAGAAGCATCAGAATCAGGTGTTCGCCACCTTCTACGCCGTGCAGAACTTCTCGGTCGTCGTCGGCCCGTTGATCGGCTCCATCCTCTTCATGGAGCACCCGTCTGCGGTGCTGCTGACGACAAGCTTGCTCTGCTTCTCCTTATCGGCGGTGCTGGCGATCCGGCTGACGGAGACTCTCTCTCCGGAACAGCAAGAGACGAAGCGCAAAGACAATTCCGTCCTGAAGGCGATCAAGTCTCAGATCAAAGACTACCGCGTCATCGTTACCGACCGCGTCTTCATGCTCTTCATCATCGCGGGGGTGTTGGTCGCCCAGACGTTCATGCAGCTGGATCTGCTGTTCCCGGTATACTTAAACGAGACCATCGACACCGTCAGCATGCATATCGGCGGCTGGCAAGAAGCATTTACCGGCGAGAAGCTGTTCGGGGTGCTCGTCTCCGAGAACGGCCTGCTCGTGGTGCTGTTCACCGTGCTCGTGACGAAGTGGATGGATAAGTACAAGGACCGTTACGTCTTCATGGGGACCGCCATCGTTTATGCCGCGAGCATCTTCCTCTTCGGCCAGGTGAACTCGGTAGTCGGCCTCGTCCTCGTCATGGCGCTCTTCACCTTCGCCGAGTTGATGGCTACCGGTCCTCAGCAGGCGTTCGTCGCCCGGCTTGCCCCGGACGACATGAGAGGCCAGTACTTCGCGGCCTCCAGCCTGAAGTTTACGCTCGGGAGGACGATCGCTCCGCTGTCCGTCCCGCTTAGCGCGGCGATCGGCTACCCCTGGACGTTCGGCATTCTGACGGCGCTGTCCCTATTCGCCGCCGCCATCTATTACTGGATGTTCGAACAATACGAGAAGAGCCTCTGAACACAAACAAGAGGGGTATCGGATATTGAATCCGGTACCCCTCTTGTTTGTTCGCTTATTTCATCGCATATTGGACCGTCACGCTGGCGTTGACCTCGATCTGGCCGCTCTGGATCGAAGTCGATGCCGCGGCGTCGCTCGCCATCATCTTCGCGTTCGCGAAGCTCGTCTCGATAACCGGAATCGGCGCGGCGTTTCCTTGAACGATGTTCAGTACTTCGCCCACCTGCTTCTTGGCGGAGCTCGCCAGGACGGACGCCTTCGCGTCGGCGTTCGCCATCGCCTTCTTCAGGGCTTCGAGCTCATATTGATCCTGCTTCTCCGTCCCGAATTGAACGCCGTTCATGCGGTTCGCACCGGCTGCGGTCAGAGCGTCCAGCAGCGAGCCGATATCCGCCAGCTTGCGGTACGAGATTCTGAGGGAATGATTCGCGATATAACCCTTAAGCACCTGGCCTTCATTCTGCGTATAGTTGTATTCCGGCTGCACATCGAAGCTGACCGTCTGTACGTCCTGCTTGCTCAGTCCGTACGTCGTATACAGCACTTTCTCTACCGCTGCGAACTTCGTCGCGTTCGCTTGCTGGGCAGTCTTCGCGTCCGCCCCTCTCGTCTCTACCGCGACGTTCACGTAAGCGATATCCGGCTCTACCTTGATCGAGCCTTCCGCTCCCACCGTAATCGTGTTCTGAACCGACGTCGTCTCTGCAGACACTGGCTTCACCTCTCCGCGCCCTCCGAATCCGATCCAGCCGACAAGCATAATCGCTACCGCGACGGCAGCTGCCTGCAACCCCTTTTTGCCCATTGCCCACACACCTTTCTCCTGTTTGTCTACTCGACGCAGAGGGTTCCCGGAAAGTTGCAAGTTATTCGGGCGAGGAGCAAAAATCTTCCACAAGAAGATGGCTGGACGGACTTTCCCTACTCCTATTCGTAAGTCATAAGCTTAAGCAGAAATGCAAAAAGCCCCCTTCCGGGAGCTTTAAGCCGTTGGCTGCTTTATTGGTTCTCGAGCTCTTCTTTGCTGACTAGTTGGACTAAAGCGGTTACAGCTTGCTCTGCATCCGAACCTTCGGCGCTAATGTTTACCTCGGTACCCGAGCTGATCGCTAGGCTCATGATTCCCATGATGCTCTTGGCGTTAACCTTCTTGTCGTCCTTCTCCACGAAGACATCGGAGGAGAATTTATTGGCTTCTTGAACGAATAAAGCCGCCGGTCTGGCGTGAAGCCCCGTCTTAAGCCGAACAACCACCGGCTGTTTCGTCATGGAACGGATACCCCCAATCTTTGTTCATCACGTGTTTGGTCTATCGTCTATTATACATTGTTAAATGGTGTAACGCCATACGCTTATGCTCCGCCGTTCCGGATTTTTTCAGCCCATTCGTCGATTTTGCGGAGACGGTGGTTTACCCCGGACTTGCTGACCTGCCCCTTGAGCATGTCGCCGACTTCCTTCAGATTCAGGTCGGGATGCTTGAGGCGAACCTCCGCGACTTCCCGCAGCTTGTCGGGAAGGTTCTCCAGCCCGACTTCCTTCTCCAGAAGCTTGATATTATCGATCTGCCGGACGGCGGCTCCGATCGTCTTGTTCAGGTTGGCGGTCTCGCAGTTGACGATGCGGTTCACGGAGTTGCGCATGTCCCGCATGATTCGAACGTCCTCGAACTTGAACAAGGCCTGGTGAGCTCCGATAATGCTGAGGAATTCGATGATCTTCTCGCCTTCCTTGATGTAGAGGATAAAGCCCTTCTTCCGCTCGATGAATCGGGCGTTCAAATTGAACTTGTTGGCCAGCTCCACCAGCGCTTGGCAATGCTCCTCGTACATCGAAGCGATCTCCAGATGGTAGGACGAGCCCTCGGGATTGTTGACCGAACCCCCGGCAAGGAAGGCTCCCCTCAGATAAGCCCGCTTGCAGCACGGCTTGCGGACCAGCTCCTTGTCGATTGACGATTGGAACTGGAAGCCCTCGCTCGTAATGGCCAATTCCTTAAGGAGCATCTCGACGCCGACGGGAACCCGCACGATGTAGACGTTGTTCTTCTTGAGACGCATCTTCTTCCGCACCAGAAGCTCGGTAGGAACGGGATAATGGCACTTCAGAAGCGTGTACATCCGCCTTGCGATCGCCGCGTTCTCTGTCGAGATGTCCAGGACGATCCGCTTATTCGTCAACTGCACGGAGCCGTTCATCCGGATGAGAGCGGATAGCTCTGCCTTCTCGCAGCACGGCTCCGCCTCGATCATGGTTAACTCTTTCTTGGTATGAGCTGCGAAGGACATCCGCCCTCACCCCTTTCTCTTCTTCCAATCGACCACCAATTGATAAATATGATTGCTTAGCTTCGCGGCGTCGTGGCGCAGGTAGGTTCGGAACAGCACCAGATTGTCCGCGATTACCTGATAGCTTCTGCGAGCGACCTCGTCCATATCCAGATGAACCGCCGTAGAGCCTTGCTCCGCATACATCTGATGAACCTGGGCCGGAATCTCGCCGTCGTTCACGATCACGTAGTCGAACAACTGATGGCCGATATGGGCATGAACCGCGTCGACATGATCGGTAACCGAGTAATTGTCCGTTTCTCCCGGCTGCGTCATGACGTTGCACACGAATATTTTCACCGCGTTGGACTTCAAGATCGCATCGGCAAGCTTGGGAACGAGCAGGTTCGGGATAATGCTTGTATAAAGGGAACCCGGCCCCATAAGAATGGCGTCCGCCTGCTGGATGGCCTCGATCGCTTCCGGGAGAGGCTCGACGTGCTCGGGCTCGATGAACACCCGCTTAATGGCGACCCCCGCCTTCGGAATGGACGATTCTCCGACTACGATGCTGCCGTCGGCCATCTCCGCTTTTAACAAGATCGCCTGGTTCGCCGCGGGAAGAACCCTTCCTCGCACGGCCAGAACGCGGCTAAGCTCGCGAATCCCGGTCACGAAATCGCCGGAGATGTCGGTCATCGCGGCCAGAATCAGATTGCCCAGGCTATGGCCGGCCAGACCCGTGCCGTTGTTGAACCGGTAGCTCAACATGTCCGCCAGCAGCGGCTCCGCATCGGCCAGCGCCGTGATCACGTTGCGAATATCTCCCGGAGGGGGCATCTGCAGCTCTTCTCTCAGAATGCCGGAGCTGCCGCCATCATCGGCCACCGTTACGACGGCTGTGATGTCCAGCGCCTTCTGCTTTAAGCCCCGGAGCATGACCGACAGCCCCGTTCCTCCTCCGATGACGACAATGCGCGGCGTCTCCGCCTGGGAAGTCCCGGATGGTTTCGGAGTCATTGCCTCACCTCACCCATGAAGTTCGCGGTCGGAATCCCGGTGGCTGACGCGCACCTTCTCCGTCTCGCTGGAGCCCAGCATTCTTCCCAGATACTCGGCGATGGCGACCGAGCGATGCTTGCCTCCGGTACAGCCGATGCCGATGACGACCTGGCTTTTGCCTTCCTTGTGGTACAGCGGAATGAGATATTGGAGCATGTCGAGAAGCTTGGAGAGGAACGTCTGCGTCTCCGGCCACTTCATGACATAATCGTAAACCTCCGCGTTCTGCCCCGTCTTCGGACGCAGCGTCTCCACGTAATGCGGATTCGGCAGGAACCGCACGTCGAAGATCAGGTCGGCATCGATCGGAATGCCGTACTTGAATCCGAAGGAAGTGATGTTGATCGAGATCGAGCTCCGATCCATGTTGGAGAACCGGGAGACGATTCTCTCCTTCAGCTGCGCCGGCTTCAGGTTGCTCGTATCGATAACCTGAGTCGCCCATCCCTTCAGATCCTCAAGCAGCTTCCGCTCGTTCTGGATCCCTTCCAGCGGCATGCCCTCCAGAGCCAGCGGATGGCGGCGCCTGCTCTCCTTATATCGTTGAACAAGCACCGAGTCGGTCGCGTCCAGGAACAGAATCTCGTTATGAATCGTGAAGTGCTCGCGAATATAATTAAGCGACTCCGACAAGGCGGTGAAGAATTCCCGGCCGCGCAGGTCGATCACGAGAGCAACCTTGCCGATCCTTCCCTGCGACTGGTCGATCAATTCGGCGAATTTAGGAATAAGAACGGGGGGCAGATTGTCGACGCAGAAGTAGCCCAGGTCCTCCATGCTCTGCACCGCTATGGTCTTGCCTGCGCCGGACATCCCCGTGATGATGACCAGCGTCGGCTTGGATGCGATCGAGTCCATTCTGTCTCCTCCAATTACAAGCAATGAGATAAATAATGTTAAGCCTTATCCATTCGGTTGCGTCATGTCAAAAGCGCCTGTCCGTCGGAAGGCCGACGAAGCAGGCGCTCTCCATTATGCCCGAAGGAACAATCCCGCCGCTCCTACGATGCCGGCGTTATTCCCAAGCTCCGCTGCGACGATATCCACGCCCGCCGAGGCCGATTCCGGCGCCAGCTTGACGAAGACGGCGCGGATCTGCTCGAACAAGTACTCTCCGGCCTTGCTCACTCCGCCTCCGATAATGAAGCGCTGCGGGTTCGTGACGACCGCGACGGCCGCCATCGACTTGCCGAGGTAGAAGGCCGCGCGGCTGATGATGCGCTGCGCCGCCTCGTCCCCTGCCTTCGCCGCGTCGAATACTTCCTTCGCCGCGATGTCCGGGACAAGCGAGAGCGACGTCCGATCGCCGCGTTCTACCGCATCCTTAGCCATCCGGATGATTCCCGTAGCGGAAGAGACGGTCTCGAGGCATCCCATGCGGCCGCAGCCGCACTGGATCGCTTCCAGATCGGGAACGACGGACATGTGGCCCAGTTCGCCCGCCATGCCGCTGAAGCCCTCGAGCAGTCGGCCGTTCACGATAATGCCGCCGCCGACGCCCGTTCCGAGCGTGTAGCAGACGCAATGATCGACGCCTCGGCCGGCTCCTCCCCATACTTCTCCCAGCGCTGCCACGTTGGCGTCGTTGCTGATCTTGATCGGCTTGCCGAGCTTCTCCTCCATGATCATCTTGACCGGCACGTTCCGGAAAGGAAGGTTCGGGGAGAAGTCGATGATCCCGTTCGGGATGTCCAAGAAGCCGGGAATGCCGATACCGACACCCTGAATGGCTTCCCATTCGTCGGAACCCTGAGAAACGAGCTCCTTCACATAGGCCGCGATGTTATTAAGTACGGCATCCGCTCCTTGGTCCGCATGGGTCGGACCTTCGAAGGTGCGAAGCAGCTCCCCTTCGGCATTGCACAAACCGATCTTGATGGCGGTACCGCCCAGATCGACGCCAACATACAAAGCTTGAGACATAATTGTAGACACCTCGGATAGATAATGATATCGGTACAGCAGCTGCGAACGTCATTCGCTTCGGCGCTTAGCCGAGCGTCTGGCTCCAGTCGTGAACGGCAGAGCTCTCCAGGAACCTCTCGCAATCGAGGGCCGCCATGCAGCCGCTGCCCGCAGCGGTAATCGCCTGACGGTACTTCGTGTCCTGCACGTCTCCGCAAGCGAATACTCCTTCGATGCTCGTCTCGGAAGAGCCCGGCTTCGTGACGATGTAGCCATGCTCATCGGTCTCGACCTGGCCGCCCAGGAACTTCGTGTTCGGCGTATGGCCGATGGCGACGAATACGCCATGGGCTTCGATGACTTCCTCTTGACCGGTTGCGTTGTTAAACACCTTGAGGCCGGTAACGCCTTGATCGTTCGCGACGACTTCGAGCGGCGTGCGATTGAGCCCCAAGCTTACCTTCGGGTTCTCCTTCACGCGGTCCTGCATGATCTTCGACGCGCGAAGCTCGTCGCGGCGATGAACGAGAGTCAGGTCGGAGGCGAAGCGAGTCAGGAAGTTCGCTTCCTCCATCGCGGAATCGCCGCCGCCGACGACGACGATCTTCTTGTTGCGGAAGAAGAAGCCGTCGCAGGTCGCGCAGGTGCTGACGCCTCGTCCCACGTTGTCCTTCTCGCCGGGAATGCCAAGGTATTTAGCCGAAGCGCCTGTCGAGATGATAAGCGTCTCCGCCTGCAGCTTCTCTCCGCCTTCCAGATCCAAGGTGAACGGTCTCTTCGACAGATCCACCGAGTTGATCCAGCCCGTGCGGAACTCGGCGCCGAATCGTTCCGCTTGCTTGCGCATATTCGCCATCAGGTCCGGACCCATGATGCCTTCCGGGAAGCCCGGGAAATTCTCGACTTCCGTCGTCGTCGTCAATTGGCCGCCCGGTTCCGGTCCTTCGATGACGAGCGGATTCAGATTGGCTCGAGCCAAGTAGATGGCTGCCGTAAGTCCGGCAGGTCCCGTTCCGATTACAATGCTTTTGAACATGGGGTCTCTCTCCTTCTGGGTAGGCCGCTTAAACGCCGCTTTGGACGTTTATCTCGCGTTGCCGTGATTCTTGAATGGCCTTTCTTCTTGCCTATGCCGCCTATTACGCCTATTACGCCTATTACGCCAGTCGAGCCGAACTCAACGGCGCTTGAACTGTAATCATTATTCTAACAGTATATACGAATATCGACAAGCTAGGTTCCATCCCGCTTCTTATAGCTGGGGAATCGTCAGGGACTGCTTCATCTTCTCCCGAATGCCGCAAGCCTCGTCGATTCGATTCACATAGCGGCTGATGCTCGCTTGCGAAGCTTCGTAGCGGGCAACCAGATCGGTGTACGTGATCGCCTGCCGATGCATCTTCGCCGTCCAATATTCCAACGCGGCCGCCCAGCCGGACGACTTGTTCAGCTTCGGAACGTCCGGATAGACCCGCGAGAGGTAGTCCACCCACAGCGTCATCATGTCGTGCTGCTGGACGACGTCGTAACGCCCCGCCATCTGCTCCATCGCTTTCTCCAGAACCGCCTGCCAGGTGCTGTCCCAGACGGGCAGCCTGGGAGCCTTGCGCTTCGCTTCCAGCGTCACCATGCGACCGCCGAACTGAACGTGGAGGGCCTCGTTCAAGCCGATCGACCTCAGAACGAGAACGGCGACGCGCTTCAGCTCGTCTTCCTCCTTCGGATCGATCAGGAAGGCCTTGAGCGCTTCGATGACCTCTTGGTCCGCCACGAGACCGAGCGCTTGGATGACTTGAGCCTTCGTCCGGTTGTCCCCATGACGAAGCGCCCAGAAGAAAGAGGAACGAATCAGCGGATCCTGCTTGAGCGCTCCAGGCACCAGCTCCGGAGCGTTCGCCCACTTCCGGAACTGCTCGTCGAAGGGAAGATGATAGTGGTAATGCGTTGGCGGCGACTCTTCGAGGGTTCTCATCTTCTGCAGCTTCTGCAGATAGAAGGCCGGCACTTCCGATTCGCGATCCAGGCGTTCCGCCTGCTGCCAGTGCCGCTCCGCATCGTCGAACCGCCCGATGTTCGCCGCGGCCACGGCAGCGAAGTGATGCAGGCTGGGCTCGCCGGTCAGCTCTCCCGAGCGCAGAAGCCGGCGGAAGTGCCGATAAGCATGCCCGTGTTCGCCAACGATGCCGAGCGTCGTGGACAGCTTGAAGACGTGCTCCGGATGGAAAGGAACCGTCTTGAGCAGAAGCCCCAGCAGCGAGCGAAGCTCCTCCTGCATGTTCGAATGCTGATAGAAAATCGCCAGGTTGCACAAGGCGTGCAGGTTGCCCGGCTCGACCTCCAGCACCTCGCGGATCGTATGGATCGACTTGTCGAACAACCCCATATAGTAGTATGCCAATCCCAGATTATTACGTGCGGCCAGAAAATCGGGCTGGCGCTCGATAATTTCTTCCAATAGGCGGACCGCTTCCGCGAAGTGTCCCGCTTCGAGCAGCTCGCGAGCCTTATCGTGAGCGTAGATATTCTCTTTGGACTTGATCGTCGTCAGCTTGGTCGGCCGATGCAGCTCATACCGAAAAAGCTCGAGAAGCTCGTCGGCCTCGTCGAGGAATTGGCCTTCTTCGTCCTTCTCCAGGTAGTGAACGAGGGCTTTCTCCGCATCCTCGTACTTCTCCATGTTGGCGAAGTTGTTCGCGAGATAGTAGTAGCATTCGGTCATCGAAGGATCGACTCGTTCGAGAACGGTCTTCAGAACGTCATTCGATTCCTCGTAGCGCCCCATCTCCGAGAGAATGCCCGCCATGTTGCAGTGGTTGACGGGGTTGTTCGGCTCGTACTCGACCGCGCGGCGGAAGTACTTCAGTGCCTTGTCGTAATGAAACCGATCCAGCGATTGAACCGCCCGTTCGAAGAAGAACGTGGCATCCAGAGAGAAGGGAATGACTTTCTTGCGCCGATTCTTGACCGCGTGCTTACGTTGGTTCACCCGCAAGGCACCTCCCCGGTTGTAGTGAATGGTATCCGATCTGTTCAGGCTCCGGCTTCGCCGGATGCGTCAACCCGATTATAACACAGCGTTCTCCATCCATAAAACAAAATCCCCATATCCGTCCCAGCCCCGTCTCGGCGGCGGCACGCAAAAAGCCCCCGGTGCCTCTTCGCTTCGGGAAGAGGACCCGAGGGCGGGGTCGCCGCCGCAACCGTCTCGAGCTTCTTAAACGCCGTTGTCCTTGAAAAGGGTGCTGATGGAGCCGCCTTCCATGATGATGCGGATGGCTTCGGCCAGCATCGGCGCAACGGACAGCGTCTTGAATCGGGAAGAGCAAGAGGATGGCACCGCGATGGAATCCGTCACGACGACTTCCCGAATGTTCGGGTGATCCAGCTTCTTGATAGCGTCGCCCGAGAACAGGGGATGGGTCGCGCAGACGAAGACGTCCTCGGCTCCCCGCTCCTTCAAGCCTTCGACTACGTTCACGATCGTCGTGCCGGTGTCGATCAAGTCTTCGATAATGATCGGCGTACGGCCCGCTACATCCCCGATAACGTGGGTGATGACGGACTCGTTATGCGCCGGACGCTTCTTGATCATAATGGCGAACGGAGAATCCAGATGGTTCGCCAGCTTCTCCGCGGTAGACGCGCGGCCGGCATCCGGCGAGACGATAACCGGATGGGTGATATTCTTCGCCTTCAAGTAATCGCTTAGAAGATCCAGCGCGGTCAAGTGGTCCACCGGTATATTAAAGAACCCTTGAATGGCGGCTGCATGCAGATCGATCGTCACGATCCGATTCGCGCCCACCGTCGTCAGAACGTCCGCCACCATCTTGGCCGAGATCGGCTCGCGCGGCGCGGCCTTGCGTTCCTGCCTGGCGTAGCCGTAGTAAGGCAGAACGATGTTGATCGTTCTGGCCGACGCCCGCTTGGCGGCATCGATCATGACCAGCAGCTCCACGAAAAATTCGTTGATCGGATGAGACAAGGATTGTACGAGGAAGACGTCGCAGTTGCGGATCGTCTCTTCGTAGTGAACATACACTTCCCCGCTCTTGAAACGGGAAAGCTTGATTTTCCCAAGCGGCAAACCCAATTGATGCGCGATGTTCTCCGCCAGAATCGGGTTGGAACTTCCCGAGAAAATACGAAGCTTGCTGCTGCTGTACATGAGCCCCTCCAAAAGTTCAATCAATTAAGTACAAATAAATGCGATATTTATCACAATCAGATTATATTATACAACAGTCGACATGCAACTTAAAAAGCGCATCTTGCCCGAAAGCTGGTCAATTATTGGCAAAAACGCGAAAATTCGACGCCAAGCGGCGCCGAATTCACTCGAATGCTTCAATTTTTCTTCGTCGGCTTGCGGTGACGGAATTCGAGCTCCGCCAGCACGTCGTCGAACGGAATTCTCTGCTGGCGCAGAAGCACCATCAGATGGAAGATCAGGTCCGCCGCTTCGCTGCGGATCTCCTGCTTGTCCTCGTTCTTGCCGCCGATGATGACCTCGGCCGTCTCTTCCCCGATCTTCTTCAGGATCTTGTCGAGGCCTTTCTCGAACAGGTATGTCGTGTAGGAGCCTTCCGGACGCTCGGCTTCCCGCTTCGCGATCGTCTCTTCCAGCCCGCTGAGCGGCGCGAAACGGTCCGCAGTTGGAAGCTTCTCCTCCGGAAGCTCCCCGTTCGCGTCGCGATAGAAGCAGGTATAAGCTCCCGTGTGGCAGGCCGGACCGTTCGGAACGACTTGGACGAGCAGCGTGTCTCCGTCGCAATCGTAGCGCAGGGAGACGATCTTCTGCGTGTTGCCGCTGGTTCCGCCCTTATGCCACAGCTCGCTGCGAGAACGGCTCCAGAACCAGGTCTCCCCGCTGTCGAGGGACAGCTTCAGCGACTCCTGGTTCATGTAAGCCAGCATCAAGACTTCCTTGCTTACGGCGTCCTGAACGATAGCCGGAACGAGCCCTTCCGCGCTCCACTTGATCTCATCGATAAGCTTCGTTGTCATCTGACATTCACTCCTTGTGCCCGAAGAGTATCCTTGACCTCCCGGACGGTTACTTCCTTGTAGTGGAAAATGCTTGCGGCAAGCCCGGCATCCGCCTGCCCTTGCGCGAAGACGTCGACGAAATGTCCGGCATTGCCCGCCCCTCCGGAGGCGATGACCGGTATGCCTACGCTGCCGGATACCGCCGAAGTGAGCTTCAGGTCGAAGCCGTCCTTCGTTCCGTCCGCGTCCATGCTGGTCAGCAGCAGTTCTCCCGCTCCTCTGCGCTCCGCTTCCTTCGCCCATTCCAACGCCCGGATGCCGGTCGGGTTGCGGCCGCCATGCGTGAACACTTCCCATTCTCCCCATTCGGAGTTGAACTTCGCGTCGATCGCGACGACGATGCATTGCGCTCCGAAGATCTTCGAGCCTTCGCTGATCAGATCCGGGTGGCGAATCGCCGCCGTGTTGATGCCGATCTTATCGGCTCCCGCGCGAAGCAGCCGCTTCATGTCGTCCGTCGACGAGATGCCTCCGCCCACCGTGAACGGGATCGTGATCTCTCCCGCCGTGCGACGCACGACCTCGATCATCGTCGCCCGGCCTTCGACCGAGGCGGAGATATCCAGGAACACGAGTTCGTCGGCGCCTTCGCGGTCGTAGATCGCCGCGAGCTCCACCGGATCGCCGGCGTCCCTCAGATTGACGAAGTTAACGCCCTTCACGACGCGTCCGTCCTTCACGTCGAGGCAAGGGATAATTCTCTTGGCTAGCATGTTATGGCCTCCTTCTTAACGCCGGCAATAGTCCACCACTTCCCGATAGGGAAGCGATCCTCCGAAGATGTCCAGCGCGCTGCCGATCGTAATGTCCAGCTTGCCGCCGGTCAACGACCGGAAATGCTCGAGATCGGCAAGCGAACGGGCTCCTCCGGCATAAGTCGTCGGTATCCGGACCCACTCGGACAGCTGCCTCGCCAGCTTCTCTTGAACGCCTTCTCTCTTGCCTTCCACATCCACGGCATGCACGAGAAATTCGCTGCAATAGCTCTCCAGCTCGCGGATCGAAGCTTCGTTCAGCTCCACGTCGCTGAACCTCGTCCATTGGTTCGTCACCACGAACCACCGGCCTTCGCGTTCCTTGCAGCTTAAGTCCAGCACGAGCTTCTCCCTGCCGACCTCCGAGACGATCTTGCGAAGATTGTCCATCTGAAGCCGGCCGTCCCGGAAGACGTAGGAGGTCACGATGACGTGCGACGCCCCGTCTTCCAGGTAGCCCGCCGCGTTCTCGGCGTTGATGCCGCCGCCGATCTGCAGGCCTTGAGGGTAGGCGCGAAGCGCCTTCGAAGCAGCCTCCTCGTTCCCGCCGCCCAGCATGATGATGTGGCCGCCGGCCAACCCGTCTTCCTTGTACATCGCGGCATAATAGGCGGAGTCCCGCTCGGACACGAAGTTCTCCACGACCTTCGCGGCGTCTTCCTGCAGCGTCTCGCCGACGATCTGCTTGACCTTGCCTTGGTGGATATCGATACAGGGCCTGAAGCGCAAAGCACTCAATCCTTCGGTTTATAAATTATTAGTCCCGTTAGAAGTCAACATGATGAAGTTATTCAGCAGCGCCATGCCCAGCTCGCCGCTCTTCTCCGGATGGAACTGCATGCCGTATACCGACCCGCGGCCGACGATCGCCGTTACCGCCTGGTGGTAGTCGGTCGTCGCCAGGAGATCCTCTATGCGCTCGGGGAGCGCGTGATAGGAATGCACGAAGTAGACATGGCCTGGAGCGAGCCCCTTGAAGAGCGGGCTCGCTTGCGAGAACGACAGCTCGTTCCAGCCCATGTGCGGCACCTTGTAATCTCCCCGAAAGCGCACGACCTTGCCTGGAAGAAGGCCCAGTCCGGCGTGAGTCCCGTGCTCCTCGCTCTCGTCGAACAGAAGCTGCATGCCGAGGCAGATGCCGAGCAGCGGCTTGCCGGAGGCCGCATATTCCTTCACGACGCTCTCGAGGCCGGTCTCGCGAAGATTGCTCATCGCGTCTCCGAACGCCCCGACGCCGGGCAGAATCGCTCCGTCCGCCGCCAGGATCTCCTCCGGCTTCGAGGTGACGACGGCTTCGGCTCCAAGCCGCTCGATGGCCTTGCTGACGCTGTGCAGATTGCCCATGCCGTAATCGATGATGGCGATCAACTTACAGCACTCCCTTCGTCGAAGGCACGCCTTTCACCCGAGGATCGATCGTAGTCGCTTCGTCCAGCGCGCGTCCGAGCGCCTTGAACACCGCCTCGATCATGTGATGCGTATTGCGGCCGTAATGCACGATGACATGCAGCGTGACGCGGGCTTCGAGAGCGAACTTCCACAGGAACTCTTCAACGAGCTCCGTCGTGAAGCTGCCGACTTGAGTCGACGGGTATTCGGCGCGGTACTCGAAGTGCGGTCGATTGCTCAAGTCGATGATAACTTGAGCCAGCGCCTCGTCCATCGGCACGAACACGCTCGCGTAGCGCTTGATGCCGGTTTTATCCCCGAGCGCCTCGCGCAGCGCCAGACCGAGGCAGATGCCGATGTCTTCGACCGTATGGTGATCGTCGATGTCGATGTCGCCTTTCGCTTCAACGTTCAGGTCGAATTGGCCGTGCTTGGCGAACAGGTCCAGCATGTGATTCAGGAAGGGAACGTCCGTCTCGAGCTGAACCGCGCCCGTTCCGTCCACGCCAAGGGACAGCTTGATATCGGTCTCGTTCGTCTTGCGCGCCACTTCGGCGGCGCGCGTGCCAGCAGGTACCGTCATTTAGAATCTCCACCTTCTAATCGAATTTCGACCGCGCGGGCATGGGCTTCGAGCCCTTCATGCCTGGCCAGCGTCGCAATGCCTGCCGCGTCTCTCAGGAGAGCTTGGCGGCTGTATCGGATCAAGCTTGATTTCTTAAGGAAGTGATCGACGTTCAGCGGCGAGGAGAACCGCGCCGTTCCGTTCGTCGGCAGAATGTGGTTCGGTCCCGCGAAGTAGTCGCCGACCGGCTCCGAGCTGTACGGGCCGAGGAAGATCGCGCCCGCGTTCTCGATGCCTCCGAGAAGCTCCAGCGGATCCTCGGTCATCACTTCCAGATGCTCGGGAGCGAGCTTGTTGATGACCTGCACGCCTTCAGCCATCGTCGCCACCGTCAGGATGGCGCCGTATTGCTCCAGCGACTTCTCCGCGATCTCGCGCCGCGGCAGCGTCGCCACCTGGCGCTTGAGCTCTGCCGCAACTGCAGCGGCGAGCTTCTCCGACGGCGTCACGAGCACCGCGGACGCCATCTCGTCATGCTCCGCCTGCGACAGCATGTCGGCGGCGATGTATCCGGCGTCGGCGGTGTCGTCCGCCAGCACCGCGATCTCGCTAGGCCCGGCGATGCTGTCGATGTCGACCGCGCCGAACACGGCGCGTTTCGCCAGCGCCACGTAGATGTTGCCGGGCCCGCAGATCTTGTCGACGGCGGGAATGCTCGCCGTCCCATAGGCGAGCGCGGCAACCGCCTGCGCTCCTCCGATCCGGTACATCTCCGTCACGCCCGCTTCCGCGGCCGCCACTAAGATGTACGGGTCGATGCCTTCGCGCCCGCCGGTCGCCGGCGGCGTCACCATGACGATCTCCGGCACGCCGGCTACCTTGGCGGGAAGCACGTTCATCAGCACCGACGACGGATACGCCGCCTTGCCTCCGGGCACGTACAGGCCGACGCGGCGAAGCGGCCGCAGCACCATCCCGAGCAGCGTGCCATCCGGCTGCGCGTCGATCCAGGTCGTGCGCTTCTGCTTCTCGTGGAAGGCGGTGATGTTCGCCGCCGCCTGGCGCAGCGCGGCGAGGAACTCCGGCTCGACCTTGTCGTAGGCAGCCGTTATCTCCTCTTGCGTAACTCTTAGCTCTTCCGGCCGAAGCTTCACCTTATCCAGCTTCTCCGTGTACCGCAGGAGAGCCGCGTCTCCTTCGAGCTTCACCGCCTCGACGATCTCCTTCGCCGCGGCGTTCTGCTCGGGCGTTCCGTATTCGGTCTGGCGTTCCAGACGGAAGCCGTCAGCGGATCCGATATACATTTTCGACACCCTCCTTCTCCTCAATCCTGTATCGTAGCCTTAGCTGCGAATCGCGATCCTCTGGCTCAAGCGGTCGCATAAGGCTTGAATGGCATTGTTCTTCAATCGGTAGCTTACCCGGTTCGCGATGAGACGGCTCGTCACGGAGAACAGCGTCTCCATCTCCACGAGCCCGTTCTCCTTCAGCGTCTGTCCCGTCTCCACCATGTCGACGATCCGGTCGGCCAGGCCGATGAGCGGAGCCAGCTCGATGGAGCCGTTAAGCTTGATGACCTCGACCTGTTGGCCTTGCTCGCGGAAGTACTGGGAAGCGACATTCGGATACTTCGTCGCCACCCGCGGATTCATGACCGGCTTCCAGCCCGGAAGCCCGATCACCGACATGCGGCACTTCGCGATAGCCAGATCGAGGAGCTCGTAGACGTCCTTGTTCTCTTCCATCAGCACGTCCTTGCCGACGATGCCGATATCGGCCACGCCGTATTCCACGTAAGTCGGCACGTCGACCGGCTTCGCCATGATGAACTCCATGTTCGCTTCGGGAACCGGAATGATCAGCTTGCGGGAATCGTCGAAGTCCTCGGGAATCGTCAATCCCGCTTCCCGGAACAGCTTGCTCGCTTGCTTATAGATTCTTCCCTTCGGCATCGCTACCTTCAGGACTCCGTTGTCGGTCATTCTTGCTCCTCCTCCCCATAGACGATCAAGCTGGCGAAGGTCATCCCCAGATGGGCGAAAGCGCCATGCTTCGCTTCGGCGCGCAGCATTGGCAGCACGTCTGCGAGAGCTTCCGCTTTCTCCGTCACCGCGGCCAAGCCCTCTTCGCGAATCCTCTCCGCTTCGAGCAGCGCTTCCCGCCGCGATTCCTTCGCATAGACGATCAGCACGCGAGTCTCTTCGTCCTCGTCATCCGCCACGACTTCCAGGATGCGGTTCGTCTTGAGCGCGAAGCCCGTTGCCGCCGCAGGCCGTCCGAATTGGGACAGCAGGTTGTCGTAACGGCCTCCGCTGCACACCGGGAAGCCCAGATGAGAAGCATACCCTTCGAAAGTCATCCCCGTGTAGTAAGAGAAGTCGCCGATCATCGTCAGGTCGATCAGAACATGCTCCTGCACGCCATACGCAACGAGCACTTCCCATACCTCGCACAGCTGGCGGATGGCCGCTTGGGCGTCCGGGCTGCCGCTCAGGCGCAGCGCCTGGTCGCACACCTCGACGCCGCCGCGCAGGCGAAGGATTCCTTCCAACTCGGAACGAACGCTCTCTTCGAGCGTGAGCTTCTTCAAGGCATCGCGATAGCCGACGTGATCGCGCTGCAGCAGATGCGTCTTCAGGAGCTCCTGCTCCTCCGGACGCCCCGGAAGGGCTTCCTTGAACAGCCCGTTCAGGAAGCCGACATGCCCGACGGCGATCTTGAACGAAGGAACTCCGGCCGCCTTAAGCGAAGCAATGGCGAGCGCGATGACCTCCGCATCCGCTTCAGACGAAGAATCCCCGACGAGCTCGACGCCGGTCTGGAAGAACTCCGCGTCCCGTCCGGCTTCTTCCTCGAAGGCGCGGAACACGTTCGAGTGATAGCTAAGCCGCAGCGGGAAAGGAACCTCCTTAAGCAGCGAAGAGACGACCCGCGCGATAGGAGACGTCATCTCCGGACGCAGCACGATCGTCGTCCCCTTCTGGTTCAGCAGCTTGAACAGCTTCTGATCCGAAGTGGCGCTCGCGACCCCGACCGTGTCGTAATATTCCATCGTCGGCGTCATGATCTGCTCGTACCCCCAGCGGCGCATGCACTCCAGCACGTCCCGCTCGATGCGGCGAAGCTTCGCGACCGCATTCGGCAGATAATCCTTCACTCCCGTCGGCTTCTCGAACACCTTTGGCTTAGACAACGCTTTTCCCTCTTCTCTGCTTCTTCGTATTGTGCTTCTAATGAACTGCTCTTCTTTGAATAGCTCATCTTCGAATGACGTTTTCTATATGTAGGCTCTCGCCATACTTTAACGCGTTAAAGTTCTACCATTCTACCATACTGCCAAAATAAAGGCTTCTTGTACTTTATCACGAGCGATCCTCTCCGTCAAGAACGGAACGCCCCTCGTAGCCATCGTGGCCATAGTAGCCATTCAACAACCAGCCGGTTTTTCGTCTGTAGATAATACGCTGCCTGCCCCAACGAAAAAGCCCACACGCAAGGAGCTCGTATCGGCTCTTCGCGTATGGGTCTGATCCTACTTCTCGGCAGATACTTAGTGAACCCTCGTCGACCGTTCTTCGAACAGGTTATCCTCATCCCTGCGGGAAACCAGCTCCCGAAGCGGATTGCCTCCGACCCGGGTATAAGCGGGCACATCCCGGTGAACGACGGCCCCTGCCGCAACGACGGCTCCGTCGCCGATGGTCACTCCGGGAAGAATGGTGACGTTCGCTCCGATCATCACGTTGGAGCCGATCAGGATCGGGCCGATCCGGTATTCATCGATGAGGTACTCATGGGTCAGCAGCGTGGAATTGTATCCGATGATGCTGTTATTGCCGACCTGTATGCGTTCGGGGAAGAACACATCGACCATCACCATGAGCGCAAAGGATGTCTTCTCGCCGACCTTCATCCCCAATACGCGGCGGTAGATCCAATTCTTGACCGGAAGAGACGGACAGTAACGGGCCAGCTGGATGAAGGCGAAGTTCCGAACCGCCTTCCAGCGGGGAACCGTTCGATAAACTTGCCATAGCGAATTCGGGCCCTCCACCGGATACCGTTCGACTCGTCTCAACCGTTCATCGCTCCAATCCGCTAATCGTCAGAAGCTGCTCCATGTTCTGGATGATGTGCGCGGCTCCCGCATCCTTCAGGATTCCTTCTCCCTTGAGCGACCAGGCGACCCCGACGGGAATCGCTCCCGCTCTTCTCGCCGACTCGATGTCGACGGCGCTGTCTCCGACCATGATCGTCTCGTTCGGAAGGGCGCCAAGCGCCTCGATTGCCATCTGCACCGGCTGCGGATGAGGCTTCGCGTGCTCGACGTCGTCCAGCGTCACGATCGCTCCCATATAATCGTAGATGCCCAGAAGCTTCAAGGCTCTCTCCGTCGAAGGCTTCATCTTCGTCGTCACGATCCCGAGCTTCAATCCCGCCGCATGAAGGCGAGGGATGACCTCCTTCACGCCGGGGAACAAGGTCACCATCTCATCGTGGCGAAGAAGATTGTATTCGCGATAGGAACGGGCCAGATCGTCGACTTCTTCTCGCCCCGAGAACTGCTGAAGCTGCGTCACGAGCGGCATTCCCATGCTGGGAATGATGTGCTCGCGTCCGAAGCCTTCCGGAACGATTCCCTTAAGCGCGTGCAGGAACGATTCGATAATCAGCTCGTTCGTGTCGATGATCGTGCCGTCCAAGTCAAATAGAACCGTTGTAATCTTAGCTGTCATTCGTTGCTTAGCCTCTTTTCCGTAATTCCTGCCTAATCGCTGCTAGAGCTGTCGGAGCCCGCGCTTCCGGAATCCCCAGCGCCGGAATCGGAGCTTCCGCTATCGGTCCCGTTAGAACCGGTATCGCCGGATTCGTTCTCTCCTGTCGGAGAACCGTTGGACTTGGCATCTCCGGAATCCGCGTCTTTCTTCTCCCCGGAAGCCTTCGACGGCTCGTGCTCGGAAGTCCGATGCTTGTCCGCCGTTGCCGCAGGAGCCGTAACGCCGGCCAGTGCCGCGGAATCGGAGGCCGCAGCGCTTGCGCCTGCCGTTGCCGTCGTCTCAGCAGGCTGTTTCGTGCTGGTCAGCGGATCGACGTATCTCTCCTTGGCGTAGCCCATTCTCCTGCGTACGATAATAAGGATGATACACCCGATGATAATAAGAAGAGCGAGCAGCTGGGAGCTGCGAACATTCCCGTATTGCGGATCCAGGTAGCCTTGTTCGAAGCCGAACCATTCCATCGGCGTCCAGAGCCCCTTCAGGAAGGAAGCCAGCCAGCTCGGACCTGCGAAGGCCAGGCTGTCCGTGCGGATCGCTTCGATATAGAAGCGCCCGATCGAATACCAGATGAAGTAGGACATGAACAGCTCGCCGGCTCTCATGAAGTTCTGTCTGCGCAACACGAATAGGACAATGATGCCGAGCAAGCTCCATAACGATTCATATAGGAACGTAGGATGATGGAAGGTTCCTTCCACGTTCATCTGATTCACGATGAAGTTCGGAAGGTGAAGCGTGTCCCGAAGGAACGACTCTTCAACGGGAGAACCGTACGCTTCCTGGTTGACGAAGTTGCCCCAGCGGCCGATCATCTGTCCAGCCAGCAAGGAAGGGGCGCAGATGTCGACTACCCGCCAGAAGGAATAGCCTTTGGAGCGGAAGTACAGATAACCGCAGATCAAGGCGCCGATCAAGGCACCATAGATGGCAATGCCCCCGTTCCAGATCTGAATGATCTCTCCGGGATGCTGGCCGTAGTAATCCCAAGTGAAAATAACATAGTACAATCGCGCGGCGATAATGGCAGATGGAACTCCGTAAAGCATCAGATCCAGGAAGAAGTCTGGAGAGAGCCCGAAGCGCTTGCCCTCCCATATCGCCAGAAGCAGCCCGACCAAAGCGGCCGATCCTAGAATAATACCGTACCAATGCACTTCAAGCGATCCCAACGAGAAGGCAATGGGGTCTAATTTGAGCGGCAACATCCGTATCCTCCATCCTTATCTTTCGGCGGCATGCCGAAGTAAGTTCTGTTATTCGTAATCTTCGTCCGCAATCGCTTCCGTCAGCTTGTTCGTGAATTGAAGGGCCGCATTGTAGCCCATTCTCTTCAGACGGAAGTTCATCGCCGCGACCTCGAGAATAACCGCAAGGTTTCGTCCCGGCCTTACCGGCACCGTAACGAGCGGCACCTCGGCTTCGATCAGCTTCGTCGTCTCTTCGTCCAATCCCAGCCGGTCGTACTGCTTCTCCGGCTGCCAGTTCTCCAGCTTGATGACCAAGCTGATCTGCTTCGACGTCCGCACGGCGCCGGCACCGAACAAGGTCATCACGTTCAGGATGCCAAGGCCGCGAATCTCGAGCAGATGCTGGATGAGCTCAGGCGCGCTGCCGTACAGGAGGTTGTCCGCCGTCTGGCGAATCTCGACCGCATCGTCCGCGACGAGGCGGTGTCCGCGCTTGACCAGCTCCAACGCCGTCTCGCTCTTGCCGATTCCGCTTCCCCCGGTAATCAGCATCCCGACGCCGTAAACGTCGACAAGAACCCCGTGAATCGTCGCGGTCGGGGCCAGCTTCTTCTCCAGGAAGTTCGTGATCCGGCTGAAAAGAATCGTTGTCGCAAGGCCGCTCCGCAGAATCGGGAACTTGCTCTCGTTCGCGACTTCCGCCAACTCGGCCGGAACGGCCAACCCGCGGGTAACGATAATGCAAGGCGTGTCTTCCGTGCACACTTTCTTTAGTCTCTCCGACCGTTCCTCGGAGGTTAACGTCTCCAGGAACGCCAGCTCCGTCTTGCCCAATATCTGAATGCGGTCTACCGGATAATATTCGAAGTAACCGGCGACCTCGAGACCCGGACGATTCAAGTCGTCCGTCTTTATCGTACGTCTCAGGCCTTCCGACCCGGCAACGACTTCAAGCTGAAACTGTTGTACCAGTTCGGATACCTTAACTTTCTTAGCCATCGCGCGGTCTCCCTTCCACTTGTCCTTTTCATCGTATCTAAAAAAAGGGCGGAAATCAATGTAAAAGCCCCCGTTAGTAAAAAAGCGCCCGGCCGTCTGGCCGAGCGCTTGGGGATAACAGGATTAGTTGTTCTCGAGGATATTCAGCTCGGTTTCCTTGTCGAAGACATGGATCTTGTTCATGTCGATCGCAAGCTTCACGTTCTGGCCTTCTTGGAAGCCGGAACGTCCGTCGATACGAGCGATAACGTTATCCTTGCCAAGACCGTTCAGGTACAGGTACATCTCGTGACCGAGGTTCTCGGACACTTCGATGCTTGCGTTGATGATGGACTTCGGAGAAGCTTCGATGAAGACTGGCTCTTCGTGGAGGTCTTCCGGACGAATGCCTACGATAACTTCCTTGCCGATGTAGCCCTTCGCGCGAAGCGCCTTCGCCTTGCCTTCCGGAACTTCAACATTCACGCCGGTAGCCTTGAAGTGAACGCTTCCGCCTTCTTCAACCAGTTGGCCTTCGATGAAGTTCATCGCAGGAGCGCCGATGAAGCCGGCAACGAACAGGTTGATCGGGTGGTTGTAGAGCTCTTCAGGAGTAGCGGCTTGTTGAATGAAGCCGTCCTTCATGACGACGATGCGGTCGCCCATCGTCATAGCTTCCGTTTGGTCATGCGTTACGTAGATGCAAGTCGTCTCAAGACGCTTCATCAGCTTGGAGATGTTAGCGCGCATTTGAGTACGGAGCTTAGCGTCCAAGTTGGAGAGCGGTTCGTCCATCAGGAACACTTGAGGTTCGCGGACGATAGCGCGGCCCAGGGCAACGCGTTGGCGCTGACCGCCGGACAGAGCCTTAGGCTTGCGATCCAGTAGGTGTTCGATTTCGAGTGTGCGAGCGGCTTCGCGAACGCGACGGTCGATTTCGTCCTTGCGGAACTTGCGGAGCTTCAGACCGAATGCCATGTTCTGATATACGTTCATGTGCGGGTACAGCGCGTAGGATTGGAATACCATCGCGATGTCGCGGTCCTTCGGAGCAACGTCGTTTACGACGCGGTCGCCGATATACAGCTTGCCTTCGGAGATTTCTTCGAGACCTGCGATCATACGCAGCGTTGTGGACTTGCCGCAACCCGATGGGCCTACCAGCACGAGGAATTCTTTGTCTTGAATGTCGAGGTTAAAGTCAGTTACCGAAGCCTTGTCGGAACCTGGATATTTTTTATAAACATGCTCTAAACGTACGCCTGCCATTTATAAGTTCCCCCTAACTACTCGTTTAAGGTACATAGCTATCTTAACCCAGAGCAGTGTCGAATGACTATGCACAAAGCGTACAAAAAATTCATTTCCTTTTCGTAACTTTGTACAATAGCAGCATGATTCGGACAAGAACCGCGTCATTAAAGGAACGAACGTCAAGTCCTGTCTCCTGTTTGAGCTTATCCAGACGGTATAATAGCGTATTCCGATGAATAAATAAGCGCTTCGCCGTCTCGCTTACATTGCAATCCATGGCGAAGAACGCGTCCAGCGTCGAGATCGTCTCCGGCTCGGTGAACAGGTCCGGCCGACCGACCATCTCCTCCATGAACCGTATCCGGGTTGCCTCCGGGATGCCGTTGAGCAGCCGCTCCAGATGAACCATCCAGGGAAGATGAACCTGCATGCCGACATGGAACTTGCGCCCGAGATAGATCGTCTCCCGCAAGGAAGCGACCGTCTGAACGAGGCTCTCCGTCGGAATGATCGGCAAGCCGACCGCCACGTGGCATTCCCCTCCCCATTCCTCCGTGAACATCTGGTGGAGCCCGGTGGCCAAAGAGAATAGAGCTTCCTTCGTCTCGTCCATCTCGAGAATCTCCTCGTCGGCGGATTCGACCTCAGCCAGCAGACGGTCCGGCCCCAGCACCAGCCACTCCCTCTCGCGGATAGGAAGCAGTAGGATCTCTTCCGAGATGAAGGACTTGAATACTTTCTCAAGCTCGCTATAGGAGGGTTCCCGGTCGTCCGCCTGCTCGCTGATCAACAGGAACGGGATCATTCCGTCGAACAGCCGATTGCGAAGCTCGAATCGGTCGGGGATCTCGGCCCTCAAGTCTCCGCTTCCGATGCTCTGTTCAATCCATTCGCCAAGCCTTCTCGCGCTTCGTTCGGAATCGTTGAAGCCATTCGCTGCCGCACGCAAGGATGCAGGCTGCAGCACCCACTTGAACAATTCGACCTCCAGCGGTGTTAAGACGGACGAGAACTTAAGAGCCTCCAGTTCCTCTCCGTCTACCTTGACGACGATCAAGCTGCCCTCGTTCTGAATGCTATCGCCGACATCCGGCTGCTTGCTGCCTCCTGCTTGCTCCCAATCCTTCGCCTGGAGAACGACGACCTCTACTTCCGTCCCCGCCACCTGTTGAAGCTGCTGCAATCTGGTTTTGTTCATCGCTGCATGCCCCTCGTCCGTAGTCGATACCCACATTGTAGCATAATTAATGGGCTTAAAGGGCAACCCGCGCGCCGGTCTCTCCCGGCTTTATCTTAAGATAAGCAGGATCACTATCGACATCAGGGAGAAAACGGCCGCTATCAGGTACAGGAAGGATACGGTTTGAACCTGAGTAAGTCCCCATCTCATCAAGGTATGGTGAGTGTGCAGCTTGTCGGCCCGATGAAGGCCTTTGCCTTCGATGAGCCTTCTGGTAAACACGATTACCGTATCCAGAATCGGAACGCCCAAGGCGAGCAGCGGAACCAAGACGGACAGGAAGGTGGCTCCCTTCAAAGTGCCTTCGATCGCGAGAACCGCCAGCGTATATCCGAGAAAGGTAGCTCCCGCGTCTCCCATGAATATTTTGGCCGGATGGAAGTTGTAGGTTAGAAAAGCGAGGCAGGAGCCGGCTAGAGCGATCGCCAGAATCGCTATCACGCCCTGACTTCCCAGCAGGGAGGCGATGAACAGGGTAAAGGAAGAGATCACGCAGACTCCGGAGGCGAGTCCGTCCACGCCGTCGATAAAGTTCATCATATTAATGAGGGAAAAAATCCACAGAGCCGTGAAGAAAATGGACCAGCCGTCGGAGAAGATCAGCATCGCGGAATGAGAAGGGGCGGAGATTCCATGAATGGCGATACCGAAGGGAACGGGCAGCATCGCGACGCCAATGTACACAATCAATCGGGGCCAGACGGGGAACTCCTTGCCGTAGGCCTTAAACCCGTCGTCCACGAGGCCGATCGCAACGAGCAGGCCGCCTCCCAAGGTGAGCGCCCTTACGATCGCGGTGTCGCCGACGAATATCCATGCCATGGAGATAACTCCGATATAGATGGCCAGCCCTCCGCTCAGAGGAACCGGAATCTTATGTACTTTGCGCATCGTCGGACGATCCACGAAGCCAAGACGTCGCGCCGCTTCACGGACGATCGGCACCAGGAAAAAGACAAGCAAAAACGCGCTTCCTAACGTATAGATATAGATCATGATCCGGCCCCCTGGATACAGCCTTTTTGCTGTTAACCTTTCCAGACAACGGAAGCCTCATGCGCGCAAAATAAAAAACAGACGCTTTCGCGTCTGCTGATGGTTAAACTGGTGAGCCATGAAGGACTCGAACCTTCGACACCCTGATTAAAAGTCAGGTGCTCTACCAACTGAGCTAATGGCTCGAAAGCACGGGTGTCACCGAAAAAGTAATCGGAATTCACTTCAAAGCTTTCGCTCACTTTTGGGGTGAGTTAGTGGTGGAGGGTGATGGATTCGAACCACCGAACCGTGAGGAAGAGATTTACAGTCTCCCGCGTTTGGCCACTTCGCTAACCCTCCATGCGCCCCGCCGGTAGGTTGTGCAGCTATAGAGCAGCTTATACCGGAGAATTACAATGGTGGCTCGGGACGGAATCGAACCGCCGACACGAGGATTTTCAGTCCTCTGCTCTACCAACTGAGCTACCGAGCCTCATATTCATTTGTGAGAAATGGCGGAGCCGACGGGATTCGAACCCGCGGTCTCCTGCGTGACAGGCAGGCATGTTAGGCCTCTACACCACGGCTCCGCGAAGAGAGAAAAATTGCTTATATGGTGGAGGCTGAGGGGATCGAACCCCCGACCCTCTGCTTGTAAGGCAGATGCTCTCCCAGCTGAGCTAAGCCTCCATGGGACTTGATAAGAATTGGTAGCGGCGGAGGGGATCGAACCCCCGACCTTTCGGGTATGAACCGAACGCTCTAGCCAGCTGAGCTACGCCGCCATAATGCTTGCTTGTCCAAGAAAACTTGAACGGACATCAAGACCTTGCGCCTTGATAACCGGATACGAAACGAATTAGCGTTCATTAGAATCTTCTTGCCTGTGTGTGGCTTATTAGGATAAGCCCTCGACCGATTAGTACTCGTCAGCTACACACATTGCTGTGCTTACACCCCGAGCCTATCAACCTCGTGTTCTCCAAGGGGTCTTACGAATTGGGAAATCTCATCTTGAGGCGGGCTTCGCGCTTAGATGCTTTCAGCGCTTATCCCTCCCGCACTTGGCTACCCAGCGATGCTCCTGGCGGAACAACTGGTACACCAGCGGTGCGTCCATCCCGGTCCTCTCGTACTAAGGACAGCCCCTCTCAAAT
>NZ_RZJR01000014.1 GCF_003990975.1 Cohnella sp. AR92 | reverse complement strand
TTTAKTTCCGGCCGGTCTCATTCTCGAGCACAGAAGAAAGCCAAGATATGAGCTTGCTAGATTCCTTCATCTGGATCCAACAGATCCTACGGATCGAAAGAAGCGTTATACCGAAATCTATATGACTGCAGGTGGAGCAGGCTTTCGAACGGGCAACTTGGAGCTCTTAGAAACAAGGAAAGTCACTCGGAGAGTCTATCGACATTCCATTCGTGCTAGAGACTTTCCTCATCCGTTCAAAGGACCTTACGGAGCTGATGATAGGTGCGATGATGACAAGATAGGGGGTTGCCCACTTGTTCATGAGAAAGAAACAGATCCACACAATGGCTGCACGAAATGCCGCAACATTGAAAAGACATGGAGAATGTGGGAGTGGCTCGCGAATCATGTTGGAGATGCAGCCATGCAGAGTCCCGAATTTGTAAAGAATTTTCCGACGGAGCATCCGGATAAATATCTTGAATTCAGATCGTTATTCTGTCCTGGTTCAAATGTTGATGAGATAACTTCGAATCTCCGATATGCACGGATGTATGGATCTTACGCGGATGAAAAACATCCAATTACGGGTGGCAGCACTGGCTTAACAGATGGCAGACATCGCTTATTATTGGCGCAGATCCTGGATCTTACCATCTTTAAACACATAAGCACAAGCGAGCGAATGAATGTAGAGCTTGTCCGAGAATCAATTCACAATGATTAAGAAGGGTGGGCCGGCCATGATTCTTTCGGTTGAAGAGCGAGACGAGCTGCTAAGCAAAATGAGCGAGAATCAGCGGGAATATCTAACTTCACAATTGGTTCGTGGCCGGCGAACGATATTCGCAAACGCCATGGCCACCCAGAAGGGCTTCCACATTCCTTCAGAAGCAGATCCGGAGGAGATTGAGTCTCTTCTAAGTGAATGGGTCTATACCGGCTATATAGACGCTGGTAAAGTGTCCGCGGATCTTCGTTGCGAGTGTGGCCGGCCGCTGCGCTACCAACATCACGTCGAACATAAGACTACTGGAGAAGTGAAGAAATTCGGCATTGAGCACTTAAAGGAGCATTTATCCATCGACGCTATTACGGTCGCGGCCATTAAGAAGGGATTCGATGCCGTAGACTATGAACTGGACGAGCTCCTCTTGAAGTATAACAACGGCTGGGAGCTGGACCCGCAGCTCATCCAAGGAGAGGATCTTCCGAAGGATGTTTCCGAGCAACTCAAACGTGGGCTGCCACTCCTGGAGAGTCAGATCCGGCGCCTGCGTCAGCGGCGTAGCGCCGCTTCTGCACCACCAAGTCCACCACAGATCGTTTCTGCGCCGCCAACGGCGCCGGAGCCGGCTGCAGACATTGATTTATTCACCTGGAATAAGCCACTCAAGAGCGATCGTCCCGCTCCAATATTTGAGCTCCCACATTACCTACAAGGACCGACAAAACAGCTCCTAGAAAGCGGTGTCCAAAGCGCGCGTATCATAAGCGAGCTTCTCATATCGGAGCACCAGGCGCCGGATATCCGCTTCCTAACAGGCAAGCCTCATATTTTCTTACCTGTCTGCCACTACATAGAGTCTATACCGCACGTGGAGCTCAAAGAAAAAAGTCACGAAGACCGTCGCTACATCATAAATAACTAACCTGGTTAAAGAAGAGAAGATGTGCAGAAAAGGAAGGATTGCGAATTACATAATTTCTCAACTATAATATAAATACAATATTCGCCTAGGAGAAAGACTCAAGGCACGCCACTCGTGGTGTGCTCTTTTCTTTTTTATGGTCTCTTTTAATACACCACAAGGAAAAACAAACTATGGAAGTCAGGTGATTGAAATGAATTTTTTTGACATCTTTATTGGCTTACAAGGCGCCATCATATCATCGCTAATATTACTGCCGGTGCTTCTATTGATGTTACTAATATCGATTAAGCTCTTCAGGCAAAGACGCAAGAAATCGTATTTGACGCTATCTATCTCTCTGCTGCTTACATTGCTCGATCATCTCGCTTCCATTTGGTTATCTTCCATTACCATAACCAACGTCTGGATCGATCGAGGAATAACGGTAGTAGGCGAATGCGCCTTTATCCTTCTGTTGTTGGGGTTTTATCAACTTTACCACCTTACATCCGTTAAAGTGCAGGGATTGTTCTATGGGCTATGTTTGGCAGCCGGTGGATTATCCTTACTTAATAGTTGGTTTCAAATGGCTTATATGGCGGTAATTATGTTGGCATCTTTGATCCTATTGGGTAGTCGGGTTGGTAATGATCATAAATTCCGCTGGGCGATCTTTACCTTTTTACTTACAGATGGGGTAAAAGTGTGGATGGAGTGGAAGGAGCAGCCTGAGCACTGGCCATTATTCGCTGTTAAAGTGCTGCCTGTATTATCTTACTCGATCCTCTTCTTCATACTGTTGGAGCGGGTTATAGAGGTTATGCAGAAGTCTCATTTATCATCGATAACAGATGCTTTAACTGGCATCTTTAACCGCCGGCACTTTTACGAGAATGTACAAAGGGCTGTGAATGCAGGGCGCCCAGTAACTGTAATCTTCAGCGATATTGATAATTTCAAGCGTTTAAATGATACTAGAGGACATAAAGCTGGCGATGATGTGTTAAAACAAGTTGCAAATATTCTAAAGGAAGAATTAGATGGCATCGGTATGGCCGGAAGATATGGCGGAGAAGAACTAGTGGGACTTGTTCGGAATGAGGCAGTTGATTTGAAGCAGCTAACAGAAAGAATCCGTTTCCGGATTGAAAAAGAGACTGATCCAGGCGTAACAGCAAGTATTGGATACAGTACAAGGGAAGAAGGAGTATCCCATGAAGAGCTGATTAAGCAGGCCGATCAAGCGATGTATCAAGCAAAAACAACCGGTAAAAACAAAGTCGTTAGGTATGCAAAATAATACACGAAGTAAGGTATAATTAGCTGGAATATCGTGGGTAATCTATATAGTCATGTCACATATGATATGTTATTCTTGATTCTACAGTACTAGTTATCTCCAAAAATTCCCCTAATATAGTGCGGAAGAACGAGGGCCTAAATGTCAAACTATATATCTCAAAAAGAAATGGCTAATCAATTGAATAAGTCTGTAAATACGATACGCCATTGGGTTGAGAAAGGGCTCATTACACCTGTGAATCCGGACACTTACAGGAGTGATGGAGGCTATCGTTTTACAGATGAAGAGTATCAAAAATTAAAGAAGAAGTGGTTTGATCAAGACACCTTGTTTGTAGTAGATGCAGCGAAACTAATTGGGGTTTCTAAACAATATTTAGGCGTGCTTGCAAAATCAGATCAAATTCCAAGCCAGATGATTATGTACGGGAGTCAACTCCGAAGGGTTTTTAAAAGATCCGATTGTCTGGCTCTAAAAGAATCTTTAGACAATAGCTCAAGTAGCCCATTATCTAGAGACAGTGGAAGAGAACTTAACTTATATAAAAACAATTTAAGGCTGTTTGATAGTTTTACCTTGCATAATCAAAAAGTTGTCGTACTATCTGTCGATCCTATTCGATTGATGGATCAAAATATGAATATCATAGAGCCGAGTGGGTATTTGCCTACTTCGAAACCTTGTTTAGATTTACCCTATGAGCGAAAAACTGGACGCATTCTGTTTAACTTCCCTAGGGAATCTGATGTAAATTCTAAAATATATAGTCTTTTAACAACTATGATCGAATTCATGGGCACAAAAAATATTCGTGTTTTTGAACGTGAGAATCACTATTTTGTTACTTGTAGAATTGGACGGTTTAAAGGTAGTAATTCTGACTATAAGCTATTAGAGCAGTATCTAGTTGAAGGTAACATCCATTTTAATGGTGAGTACATTGAGCTGGAAGGAAGCCTCGTAGCAAAGAGAACAAATTACACCAAGGCTATATATGAGCGAATAACTGAATTAACTCATCAAACCGGAAATACGTTTGATCAGACAGTAAACTTATTATTAGCGAAAGCGTTAGAAAAAGAGCCTCTCGAGGATTAACCTCGAAGGCTCTTTAGTTTTTATTCTTCAGATAAAACTTAGGGACATGTGCTCTGCAAAAGTCGATTTTTAACTTTGGGATGGTTTTTAGATAATCGATATCTTCAACTGTTAGCTGCTGACGGCAATTAGAGCAATTCCGAGTGGAAGAGGAAGGGACGGCAGCTCCTGTAGCCTTAGTCGATTGCGTATTTGCCTTCTCTGCCTGCAGAAGCGTAATGCCTGGATTCGTGGCCCAGTCACGATTGCCTGTCTCGGCTAGATTTATCCAGCCAACTTGCCAATCATCGATCGCGGTTACTAATGCTCCATTAACGGCCAGATCGATCGCTGTTGTGAGTGCTTTGTCATCCGCTCCTGGTTTAATTTTCTCGACCTTATAGCCGTCCCGATGGTAGTCACCAATCTTCACCCGAACGATTGCACATACATATCCCGCTTCCGGGCGGATATCCAAGCGAAGGATCTCTTTGCTCCATTCACTCTCTGTAGCGGCTTCCAGACGGTCTATATACACCTGATTAGGGATGAAGCGGTTATTTACTACGGTTCCATTAGGGAAGCGTTCTTTGAGGTCTTTAACCACCTCAGAATATGGTTTCGTCATAAGTTCACCTGCTTGATTAGGGGGAATGGACGAGCGATCAGGCTGCATAGAACTCCGACAGCATTCTGAAGAAGAACTCATTGTCTGCAAACACAATTTCTTCATTAAACGCGTTTATCGTTGAAGCATAGGTATTGACGATCCCAGCTGTTCGGACCTCGACAGAAGTTTGGAACAGGAGGCAGTTATACAGATCGGCGTCTGTTTTTATTTCCGTACGCTCAACCTGGATCCCGCTCCGGATATAAAAAGCTCCATCAACATAGAGGCAATCCTCGTCGAACTGATTCACGATAATCCCATGATCGGAACAATCACCCATGTTAATCGTTACGGGAGTGCGGAAGAGGGAGCAACGGAATAATTCTGCATCGGTAACTACTGTTTTTCCATCATAAGTCATCGAAAGAACTCCTCACTTTAGCGGCATTTTGGCATACTTCTTCATGTATGTCTCGAAGGCATTATAAGTCCTCATCGCAATTTCCACTTTACCAGGTACTTCTTGCATGAGCTTTTTCAGGTAGTCCACACCATCCTCGGTGATGCTCAGGAAGTGTCGGGAACGGTGTTCCGGGTCTATTCCAACGTGTTCAACCTTTCCTGTTTCAATGAGCTTGCTAGTCCGTTGGGAAAGGTACCCTTTATTGACTCCAACGCGGTCCAGGACTTCAATTATGCGCTGCTCAAGGTTTTGCTGAAAGGTAGGACCATGCGTCATCAGCTCTGCGAGGACGATATATTCAAGAATCTCGGACACCTTCACGATATTCCCAAGAGTCTCATCTTTATCAACTAGCTTTTTAGGGTTCATATAACCCAAACACTCCTTTTCAACTTCCTTTACGTTTCTCAATAAATACTTGTCTGATGTAATCGGCAGCATCGTAGAACCCCAATTTAACCGCGACATCATATAAGTCGATCATCTGATCCGAAGTGGAATCCTGTCTTTGTGGGCAATCGTGTATTTTTTTCATTTCCTGCTTCCAAGCTTCTATTCGAGGTTCCTCCGGCACGATAAGTTCCGGATCCAGGGTAGAACTATCACGCTGCTGATACCAACTACTTAGGATTTTTTCATTCAATTCCTTCTGGCATTCCGGGCACTTGCTCATGCCGGTATCGTTTAAATAGGACTGACCGTGCTTTCCGCAATATGAGACTTCCATAACGAGTTCTCCTTATGCTCTGAGTCTTGACCGTTTCTTTGGCCAGAGATTTCTAGGGAAGTGGAGATGGGCTAATCTGTCATGGCGCCTCCTCGCAATAGGGATGAATAGCTGAGCATGTACTAATTATTACCAGTATATCACGACGACCACTTACTCGCAAACTGTTTGTTAACAAACTACGCTCCGCCGCAGCACGCTACTTCGCATTCTTCCGTTTCCTTCCCCTTTATACCAATTCTTCTACTCCGTATCCTAAGTCCGGATCTAGCTGCAGCGTTCAACTCTGATCCTTGATCCGGATCTAAACTTCGTACGGATCTAGACGAAGACATCAGTTCTGCTACTTAATCCGTACCCAGGTAGAAGGCAGTCAGGGGGCGAGAGGGACCGCCGCGCGCTGCGCGGAAAACAAGTTTAAAAGGGGAAGGGAAGTGCCAGAGATCGAAGTCGAAGTCAAGCCGAACATCGAGGTGGGAGCACATAAATTGCAGGGGTAGACAATGGAGCAAAGGAAGCGGGCAGCAAGACTACCCAGCAGCCGAACGGAAATAATCACATGAGCTGGAGCGGGAGAGAGGGGAAGGAGAGGCACGGCGGCGAAAGGAGCGAGAGCCGGGCGCCGAGTGTTTGTTTACAAACTGTTTGCGGGTATGCGAAACGTCAAAAAGCCCGGCTTGTGGCGCCCGGGCCGGCAGTTCCGATCGCGATTTATTTGTTCTTGGGCTTGCCCTTGGTGGCATGCAGACTGCTGATTTTCCTCATGATGCTGCCCAGCTGCGCCGCTTCTTTTGAAGTGAGTTGATTGTCCACGGGAGAGCACTCCTTCCGCCAGGATCTATAAGATTAGTATTGTCCGGAAGTGCTAGATTTAAACGGCAACCGCGTTCTACCCGCTTCCCTTTCGCATAAGCTTGTATTAATCAAGGCGTGGAATTATGGATTCGTGGAAGCATGGCAGAATGACCCTAGGAGATAAGGGAGGCACGCGGGGATGATCAGCGAGAAGGAGAGGGACAACCTAAACATCATATTCCAGTCCGAAGCGGGATCCGTCTCAAAGACTTCGATTCAAATGACTACGACGCCGACAGCGACTACGAGAGAAGCGAGTCCTAAGAAGGACAGGAAAGAGCGATCCGATAAGCTGAAGGACATCAAATTTCCGGTGACGCCGCGGCAGCGGGAGGAACTCCGCCGCAGAGCCCTAGCGCTTAAAGTGGCAGCCCGCAATGAGACGATCTCGAATACAAAAATCCTTATCGCTGCGCTTAATCAGCACCGGCTCTTTCCGGAGCAGTATCCGGAGCTCGTCTACGAGGACACCAAGCAATATATGCATGCCGAGCCGACGCTCGCCGTCTATGATCAGATCGTGGAGCTGTCCATGCAATGGAATGTCTCCATCCGGAAGGCGGCGCACCGGCTGATCATGAACTACATATTTAGAGGGGAGGTTTTATTCCGTGGAGGGGGTGAATCGTAGTCTAGGCATTGTCCGGCAGAAGTTATCCGAACTTCACGGTCACGGCAGCCATAAAGCCAGCTGGAGAAACCTATTCCTGAGTCCTAAAGTGGTAGAGGTCCGTGTTCGCGGCCGGGATGTTGACTTTCTGCGCGCGGAAGTCTTCCTGGCCGACTTGAACGTGCTAACACAAAATGAGTTCGCGGACGTTTTTACAACGGATGTTTTGATACGTCTGCTGTATGAAGACTTCTTGGTCCAGATCCGCGATGAATTTGTTCCAGATATGATCGCAAAGCGTCTCATCGAACAGAAGCGCCACTACTATCAGAAGAAGCCGGCTGGAGCGGGAGACTACCAGCGGCGCCTCCGGTGGATGGTGCTTTCTCTTCAGATGAAGCGGGAGCTGGCATTGCGCGGGGAAATCTTCCTGCATGACGTATCGGTTGCCTCGCCCGGCTTCGCGATGAGTTTGGACGAGCTCCTCTCCATTTTGTTTATGGACTTCATCGTCGAGATCCAAAAAGGGAAGCAGCGCGAGCTGATCCGGATGATCATCGATCGCCTGGATCAATTTGAATAACCGAATAGCTGGCAGCTCGCTCTTGAGATCGGCATGGGGCCCCGCAAGCGTCGGCGCCCGGAAATATGGAAATTCGAAGGGATAAAAACGTTCCTTTTATTTTCTTGCTGTATTATAATGAGATAAATTCACAATACATGAGCGGAAGACGCGAAATCACCCGGAAGGGTTGGTTTCGCGTCTTTTTTTTCATCCAAGGAGGTAAATGGTGGCTATTCTGGACGATTCTAAGCATTTGTTTATGCAGCTGAGTTCCCAACACAAGGACATGGAGTGGGAGAAAGGCAAAACGCTATTTCTTGCCCTTCAATACAGGTGCCAAGCAACAGCGGATCATTCGCTTGTCGTTGCTTTCGCAGCCTATCATCTCTGTTTGCGGATGGATCGCCCTCAATTGGCAGAACGAATGTTTTTAGCCGGCTTACTCCACGACATTGGCAAGCTCACGATGCCCGATGACATCTTAAAATCATCCCGCAAATTATCGGAGGAGGAGCGGCTCGGCCTGATTGAACATGTTCAAAAAGGCGTGGACGCACTAACGGAACTCCATTTTGGCGATGACATCATACACTTCTGCCAATCGCATCATGAGCGCCTCGATGGAAGCGGCTATCCGCAGGGTATCCCGGAAGAGAGCTTCATCGGAAGGATTGCGGCTATTTCTGATGTGTATTCGGCTATGAAGATGCCGCGGCTCTATCGGCTAAATACGATTGACGATGAAGGCATTCTGAATTACCTGTCGGACAACCCTCAGCAGTTTGATAATGACTTCCTGCAGCAACTGCGATCGTTCCTCGCGGAATGGAACGCATATTCTTCATTACCCAAGAAGGTGCCGGTGTGATGAGTCATTCTTCCAATTGCCAAAAGAGAGAGCTTGAAGATCAAATCGAACAAGCCAGGCATGAGCTACATGTGCTCGGACAGAATGCCGAGTATGCCTTCCAATCAAATGAGCTGCAGCTCAAATCCGATGAGCTTGATCAGTTGGTCATTCGCTATTACAATCTGCGAGCTTCTCTTACTAGACGAGCAGGCGAACAAAACATACAATAGAGAGGAGATGAGTGGAGGTGAAGGATCAGCCGATGAATAAGAAGCTGCAGAAAATCATTGAAAAGGAAGCCCCACTATTGCTGGAGCTTGAGCGAAACCTGAAGGAGATTGGCCAATCAGACTATCTCATCAAACAGTCAATTAAGGGCGAAATGGAAAATCGGACGAGTATGCTCATGAATCTTTATTCTGCTGATCTCAATAACGCCTTCGTGGTCTTGAAATCGGAAGAAACGAATTGGGAAAAGAAGATCCTGGACTGCCAGCGAAACAACGTGGAGCCGGACCCACTGGATCTAAAGCAGAAAGAGCTTATAACCATGCAGATTCGCATCATCGAAAATGCGCTTAATATGAAGAAGCAATACCATAAGAAGCCAAGCGGAGAGCATCCGATTGAGCGAGAGATGGTCAAATATCCTCTGATATCCGCTTCGTCGCCTAAGGAAACCAAGATGAAGCAGATGAGGAACAACAAAGGCGTCATCGTGCAGGAGCGCAATGGGTTCCGCAAATTGTACTATGAGAACGAACGTGGGACTTACCTCACCATGCACGACGAGAGAGTGCTAATTGGACTCTTCAGACTCTGGCTGACGCACGGCAAGCAGCAGACCATTTCCTTTGACTTCAAAGAACTCGCAGATGAAATGTTTATTGTTGAGCCGTCAGGCGGAGAGTACAATGCAATCCTTAACTCGCTTAAGAATTTGTACTCAACGTCGATCGTTATGGAAGAGTACATGGATCCGTCGAGCAATGAGAGCATAAGCCGTGAATATCACCGGCCAATCCATACCTTAAAGCTTATTGGCAAGCCGAATAAAGAACGTGCGGCGACGGTCACTTTCCATGATTACGTGCAAAGCAGCATGGCCGGCGGCAATTTTATCATGATCAACATGCTTCTGTATAACGACTTGAAAAACGATACGACGAAGGTTCTCTATCCGTTTATCCTCTCGGAGCTGAGCAAGAACCAAGATCTTTATATGCTGGATATGAACCTGATGGTGGAGCAATTTAATATCAGCCCAGATAATGAATCCCGATCTCGTTCTCTGATCATGAATGCGATGGAAGAGCTCGAGGGAACAGCTGAACTGATCCTAGAGCCTACCAGCAAGAAATTAGCAGGTCGCTACTATGTTTCATTTAAACCGCATCCGGAGTACCGAGCGAGAGGAAAGCTAGAAGCACCTGAGTTGATTGATATTAAACCAGAACAACTGAGTCTACCTATGAGTGAGTGAAACATTCTAAAAATGTTTCACTTTTTTTTATACTTCATACTCCGGAAAATACTTTCTACTCCGGAATTTTATACTTTGTACTCCGAAAAATACTTCGTGCTCCAGCATAAAATACTTCATACTCCGGAAAATACCTTGTACTCCGAAATAATATACTTCATACTCCGGAATATACTTTCTACTCCGAAAAATACTTTGTACTCCGGAAATTCCATACTTCATACTCCGAAAAATACTTCATACTCCGGTTTTCGCATACTTTCTACTCCAATTGCCTAATATTTCTTCTCATGGTATTGTCGAAACAGTAAGAAAGAAGTCATCTTTCTTAACAAAGCAAAAAGCCCCCATGTCACTGGGAGCTTAGCTGATCGAGTGTACCACCACTCGAAGCAAGGATTCTATATCGAGATCCGCGGTCCCCACCAGGAATCTCATGCAAACGCCTCAAATTCCGAAAAAACGGAGCATTTGAAGGCCTGCTTTCATATTGTCCAATGGACTTATTATAGCTCCATTTCCCGTATATATCAATTTATTGTTTGCTGAAATTAGGTCAAAAGGAGGTGCCCGAACCGGATGGCGAAGGAAAAGATTGTGTCAGGACCAAATGCTTTTCGACTCTTATCGTTAAACAACAAATCTAATGGCCCGACCTATCCGGTTTCGGTAGATTATACCTTCCTAACCGACTTATTCAACCTAGAAAGATCATATGCAAGTGATAGTGTCGTTATGTTCCGGCGCCAAAGCCATCCCCTGCGAAAGTTCCACGTAACCGGCATGTCGATCCGACTCATGATGACCATCTTCCGCCGCTTCAATACGGAGGGAGCACTAGTAGGGGTCCCAATCCACCGTTTGTACTGCCTCATGAATGAGGAATACGAAGAGGGCGGCTCCAAAGAGCAATTCTATGCGGAGATTCGGAAATTTATTGAGCTCGGCCTGCTGTCGGTTTCCCGCGACGGAATCGTGAACGAGTGGAAGCTAGAGTCCTTTAAACGTAAGACAAGCCGCTTTATTCTCTTTAACCCGCTTGTCTTCTCGAAAGGCTTCACTGATCTGGAGGTTGCAGCGCAAAAGCTCTATATGTACATCGTCTCCCGGAACGGAGATAAGGTGAAGGCTGAATTCAAAGAATTCATCGAATCAAACTCCTGGATCTATACCCTAACTCATAAGTCACGGCCATCTCAAGTTCGGCAACTACTCGAATCGCTTAAATCCTTAGAGCCGGTTGAGGGCCAACCGCTCTTGCTTGAAGGAAGCGTGGAGAAGGATCTGCTCGGCAGATGGTCGGTTCGTTGTGTCCTTAATCCGGTCTACCTGGTCAAGCACATCGAGGGCGCTCATTACCGCATGGTGCCACAAGCAAAGATTCCGTATTCCAAAACAGTTGCTCGTCTTCGCTTGCTGCTCGAGCACTTCAGGATTGGCGAGGTTCAATTCCTCGATAACGGAAGGTTTTTCCTAAAGCTCGCGCAGCTGCTCCACAATGCAAGCTTTAAGACAATCCGATTCGTCGTTGCCCGAATTAAAGAGATGCTGCAGCGAAATGGTTATGACCAGCATATGCTTCAAGCTATTCAATCGGAGTTACAAAATCAAACCTTTGTTCGTTTTGTCGAGATCATGAAGGACACTGGCGTATATGCTTATCTGGGAATGGGCGATGGGGCATTCGATAATGCGAGACCTCTTCAGTTCTTCCGATCCGCTAATCAACACTTCACGATAAAGACCTTTAAACGGACCTGTATCCGGGCGTTCCCGCTTCTGCGGCAACGATTCGGTGAAGCGCTTCGAAGTGAGATCATCAACATGATTCAGCCAAGCCGGCCAGGAATGACCGTAGAATATGAAACCTTCTTCCTGGAGGACTTCCTAATCGATCTTGCTCAATCGAAAACGACTCGGACGGCATAACTCCCCGTAATAGGGAGTTATTCGTCGTGCGGTACTGCATTTTTTTCTCCTGGAATCACTTCAACGCAGGCTCCATTTTTCAATATATCCCCCTATAGACGAGAAGGCAGCTGTCAGCAAACCAATGCGCAGTTGCCTTTATCTGAAGATTGAATGTGATTTTTTCAGAAATTTGCGTTCAAAAGAGAATAATAGGGCTTCAGATTGATATATTTTCAGACGAAAGACGTTAATAGTAAGCCATTTCTGGGGATAGATATTGTTCAACTATTGGTTCAGTCGTTCACTTTTCTATCCGAGCGTTGAATTTCTAATTTATTATCAAACTCCTCATTCCTTCTAAATAAATATCCGATCGATGAGGCCTCGTCTAAAAAAATGATCACAAGCAGCTCAAGAACGCTTTCCCCTCAAAGCTTCGAAGGTTCCTTGACCTGATCTAAAAGGTTTTTCTTTTTATAAGGTACTAATCTTTAAAAGATAAATATATCTCCATCTATCTCCGCCAGATTGTTCACCTTACCAAATTATGCTATGATTCAGGTAGTTAATTTCTTATTGCTCTTTACTGAGCTTGTTTTCGAAGATAAAAGCCCTATGGGCGGTATGATTTTTTGGGATAGGTATGTTCTATTTCAAAGAGGATACTGCATCGTAGGGCTTTTTTTGATGCTTTTAAGCTGAGTCATGATGAATGTTTCTCATCATAGCTCGGCTTTTTTATATATATGCAGTTTTTACATCAATCATAGGAGGTAAGTGAAATGACTAACGACGCTGGAAGCATCTTCGAACAATTAAACGCTCCATTCCTTTATGAGGAGTATGCTGTTAATCATGATGGGTTTGTTTCTGTTAGTCCTCAAGCAACCGCGGATCGCCTCAACCAGGTTATCGGGCCGCTCAGATGGACATTCCAGATCATCGATCAAAATGTCGATATGGAGATGTTTTACGTTTCCATCTTCGGGAAGATTGCGATTCAAAATGATGATGGTGAATGGATTGAAAAGAGTCAATTCGGCGATGCCACGATGGTCATCAAAAGAGGGGAAAGAACACCAACTGCACAAGCGATCAACGATGCAAAGAAGAAGGCTGCATCCGATTGCATGAAAAAATGTGCGTCTTTGTTAAGTGTCGCCTCTGACGTTTATCGCGGTAGGCTAACTGCTCTCCGAAATGACTCTCGAGAGTATAGGGAAACGGCAAGTAGGCTGAATCTTGATACCAATTCAAAGCAATTTAAGAATGGAATCGTGATATTGCCTGATTCTTATAAGTCGATCTATGAAGGGAATAACTGGAAGGGTATTTTTCAATCCGACATCATTACAATGGCGACACTCATGGAGAAGTACATTTCCGGCAATGGATCTGAAGCTGGCTTCAACGCCTGGTTCAAAAGGCTAGATGAAAAGGGTGCCTCGCTTGCTCATATGGATTATGTTTTGCAGGATGCCCTAAACAAAAAAGGTGCTGGAAATCAGACGCCAAAGGATGTCCCTAGCTCTGACAGTAGGTTTGCCTCCATGGAGAACAGACAGAAAGAGGATCAGGCGCCGCTAAAGAACAAACAACCTGAAGGGCCCATAAGCGGGGTGTATCAGATGATCTCCGTTGAAGGAGAGGATGACCCATATTACAAGCTCGTCTTCAATTTCAATGGCACAACGAAGGAGATTATGGCTGTCGGTCCGCTAATGGAACGAATCGATGTGCTCAACCTTCAAGAAGGAAGTACCTACAGTCTTTGGACAAGGACTGCTAAAGGAAGAAATGTACTACGTGACATACGTAAGGCTGTTTAATTGATGAGACTCATAAGCCGTGACCGAATGGCACGCAGGGCAGAGGAGGATTTTCCATGTTGAACCGAGTAATTCTAATCGGGCGTTTGACCAAAGACCCTGAGCTTCGTTATACGCCGGCAGGCGTAGCCGTGGCGACATTCACGCTGGCTGTCGATCGTCCCTTCTCCTCCCGAGATAACGGAGGAGAGCGCGAACGCGAGGCGGACTTCATTCCCGTTGTGACATGGCGCCAATTGGCCGAAACTTGTGCGAATTACCTTCGGAAGGGCCGTCTGGCTGCCGTAGAAGGTCGCATTCAAGTGCGTAACTACGAGAACAACGAAGGACGCCGAGTCTATGTAACGGAAGTTATCGCCGATAATGTTCGTTTCCTCGAATCTCAGAATCGAGAGAGCACTGGACAAGGACCAAGCAGCAGCGGAGGCTCCGGCTATGGTTCTGGCGGTAGTGATAACCAAGGAAACGGTTCACGAAACAGTGGAAACGGCAAAGATCCATTCGCCGGGCATAGCAGACCGGTCGATATATCGGATGATGATTTGCCGTTCTGATTGGCTCATCTGAAATAGCTTTTCTTTATGATCCCTGCCGCGGGGATGGATTAACGACTCCCCGCGGTGAAAGGGGGCGTTGAGGAGGCAATTCAAACGACAAACCTAATCGTGCCAAGCTATGTGTTTCTTCTATACGACAAGGGTATGGTTCAGCATGTAACCGTCTACTCGGAGGCGGATGGGATTGCTAAGAAAGCAAGTCAATTAATCCGTGCGTATCTGAGCAAAAACGGTTATCAGGACAAGTTGGATAAGGTACCTCGGACTAATGATGGCTTTGCTCATATCTTTCGTTCGGTACCAGGAGACGAGCTGTCTGCGGTTACTTGGACCTTTTTCCTCGATGGGGATGTGTCATATGAAGAAATGGAAGCGGATCTGGAACAGGTGGTCTGGCATGAATGCCGGCAGCTTTGCGAGCAATTCGTTGCAGCAAATGAGAACCACTTTGTTTGTCCGCCAAGTGTCGAAGAGAACGCCGCTCATAATCCACTGCTGAAACATATGTGGAGGGAACTGGCAAGCATAGCGGTTGTCGACATGCTGTTCTCCGGCGAACACCATTTCTATTCCATCGTCGATGAAGAGGGATTAATGGTCTTACCGGGCCTCCGTATGGCTAATCTTATCGGCTATGTGATTTTGAAACAGCCCTATGGCATTGGCAATGGCTTTCGTTTGGAACCAAGGAGTGCTGCGGTTTCAATCGGCTAACTCAATTGAGGATCGAACAAATAAACAGGGGAATTGCCTAGGCAGACTGGCCGGCAATCCCTTTTTTTCATGCTCCCGGCCGCGGAGATAACATTTACCCTTCTGCGGTTAAATCGGAAGGGAACAAAGGAGAAATCTCATGACCACAATGAAGGCACCCAAAGTGACCAAATGCATTTATGAAAGAATATATGATAGGTTAAATCGCCTGACTGGGGGAATTAACGAATTTGTTGCTGAGCACCGTTCATTGAAGCTTCAATCGAAAGGTTTTATGGATTTAACAATAGAATCTTTCGGGTATAATGGGAAACTTGCATTGACCCACTACTATTTGCTGAACGGCGACCTGGTACCTGACCCGGATATGGAAATACTCGTTCATCCGGAGATGAAAATGGCAGAGGCGCTTACTTATCAGGATACGTTCGGTTTCAAGACCGTGTATCTTGACGACGATCGGAGACAATTTTATCCGTCGCGGAAAAAGGAATTAAACCAATTTCTCAACACATGGTTAAACAATCTGCAAAAACAAGGGTTTTATAAGTAATCGAATTAACTGAAACCCCCTTCCTAATGGAGAATGGAATTTCCATTCTCCAAGATAGGAAGGGGGTTTCGTTGTTATTTAGACTGACTGCGGCGTTAAGGTAACGGGCAGGATAGTCCAATAATTTTGTCGAATACATAGACGAATTTGAGAAATAGATATCTACGAAAGAACCATAGAATATTACTTGGAGGCTTGAAATGGAACCACTTATTGGATTGGTTGGAGTTATACTCGGATTCTCTTTAGGAGAAATTTCTCGAATAATTAGAGAAAGTAGAAGAAAGAGAAAACTGAAAAGTGTATTATTCTCTGAATTACAGTCTTTAATTTCTTTGATTAAACAAAAATCAGACCATATTCAATTAATAATAGATTCTTTGAGTAAGAAAGTTATTACTCCAGGTCAAACCGTGGGCATTTTAGAAATTGGTTATAAGAATAACATCACAGATCTGTATAATCACTTAACTGTTAAGGAAAGAAACTGTCTACATATAATTTACGAAAGACTGAGAATCACAAATAATGAGATTAATCAATTTGAAAGTAGTATCAAGTCAGACATTAAAGAAAAGGCTTTTGAGGACCCTTATAGAATCTATAGAGTTAGATTTGAAAAATTGAAAGAATCAAATGAATTAGTGTTGAAGTTAATTGATAGTATGCTATCCAAAAATCCAATCGATGTCATGGAAATAGATTTCAAGTGATTTTAATACACAATTTTCACATTTCGTCAGACCATTCGGCAAGATTCATAACGCTAACTGGGTACTTCATTCAATAGAACGGCGCATCTTTCGGGTCAAGGTTACCGGTGTTTCTAGCAAATATTTATCGTGTTTTAATAGTCGGATTCACATCCATATCTTCCACAGGTAATGGCCATATGGTAAAATTAATGTGCCCATGAAAAACCCCCGGTAATACAAACGGGGTGATATTTTGGAAGTAACTTCTATGTTTGACCGTTCTCCAGTCATGTTGGCTTTACGTCACTACAAAGTTGATGGTCCATTTTTTATCATCAAAATGAGACGTAACACAGGGGAGATCATTAACTGCCATCGGGTTGATGAATTGCCGTCTAACTGGCCGGCATCTTTCATCCAAGAGTGCAGGGAGACTGCAGATCGATTTTTTGCACATCGTAATCGAAAGATCAATTGAACGAAAGGTCACACAGCCGATAGGGCTGATGTGACCTTTCTAATTTCTTGCGACGTCCTCTCGAATTCATCCCGATAGAAAGAATCCGCAGTCTGCTATTAAGCAGCCGCGGAAATTGAATGTGAATCAAGTTGTGCCTTCTTAACTGCCCGCCTTACCGGAACCCCCAACAGTACCCAAGCTATTGCATTTCTAACGAGCTGCTCACTCGTGAAGCTATTTTGGATGAAGTTCAAATCGGCAGCATCAAGCTTTGATCTCAAATATTCAAGATCGGCTTTTGCATACTCAGCTACCATGGGGGATGTCGCTCTAACATATGTCTTCAGCGATGGTTCCTTTTTGGCTTTGAGCATGTATACGGAATCTGTTCTTCGAATCAGCTCTACAACGGTCGAAATCAACAGATAAAGGAGCATGATGGCAAGAACAATGCCGATCATCGAGCCAATTCCGATACTCCGGGCATGATCCTCATTCGTTAACCACTGTTTTCCAAACAAGCCCATATTGGCTAACGAGAATGCAATGTCTGGAGCAAAGTAGAAAGCTGGGAAATACCCAACGACGATCGCGATAATGGCTACCGAAACTGCTGCCCATAGTTTAGGTACGAAAGAACAACACCCATAAATTACAACTCCTGCGAACAGAGCAATTACAGGAAAATCAGAGGTGTAATGTAGTGATTTCATGAAATAGTTAATCAATGGATCCAGCATATATCGCTCACCCACTTTCTAGGGTCATGGAAAATATTCCTTGTGCGCCAATTATACAACCAAGAAATGGATAGTGCAATATCGTAAAACGTTTATAAATATCTATTTTCGATATTTCATGTTGCCAGAAATACCAAATTTCTTTAAAATAAGACTCAGTAATATACAAATTGAACAGAGCTTTGGGTTCAATTCATATCGATAAGAGCGGAAGACGCAAAATCAAATCCCTTTGAGGGGATTGGTTTTGCGTCTTTTTTTGCTAGGAGGTGCAGTTTTGTTCCGCTCGGATTACTCAAATTAAATGGAGGGTTGAAAAATGGTTATGACCAAGAAGATTTTCCGAGGCTCTGTACCGTATCTTGTCGTTTTTGCGCTACTATTCTCGTTCTTCTCCATCGGAGCAATGCTAGGATCCGGTCACGCATTTGCGGCAGATGATTATGTTGACAAGAGCCAGATTGGCGGCGGCACAGGCAACATAACGGACATTACGACCACTTTGAAGGATTGGATCCTAACGCTACGGATTATTGGCGCTGTGGTAGCTGTCTTTGGTATCGTAATCGGCGGCATTCTATTCTCTATTTCATTAGGTAACGCACAGAGACGGGGAATAGCAATAGCTTGTTTGATAGGTGCTGCTATCGGGATCGTTATCATCGGTAAAGCGCCGACGTTGGCCGATTACTTCATCAATCAGTCAGCAACTTGACCAAATACGGCACTCGGGCCACCCCTACATTATGTAGGGGTTTTATTCCTAAAGGGGGATGAGTTATTTGAGAGCTCTTCTACCATTTGATACAGAAAAAGAACGAAGACCCGTGAAAATATGGGATTGGACGTTTTCCTGGAGACAATCTGCCTATTTTGGTGCGGCCGTTCTGCTGCTTCTCCAACTGTGTCAATGGGTTTATACCAGTTCACTAAGCATAATCGTGAACCTCATCATATGGGTATTGTGCATACCCGTTGTCGTTCCTTTCGTCGTTTTCGCCCTTTATAGGCATCCCCAAACGGGCCACTTTTTGGACCGTCACCTTTGGTATCATCTGAGACACAAAAAAACACAGAGTGGAGTATGGAGGGGTAACTAGTGGCAGATTTGATTATGTACGTAGCGCTTGGACTTGTCGGATACCTCCTCTACCGAGGCCTCAACCATAAACCCATTATTCCATTACGGAAAAGAGCTAAAAAACAAAAAAACAAGCGAGAATTAGCAATAAATACTCGTGAAATCAAGGGGCCATTCAATGAACTCCTTGGAATCAAGACTGTTCATGGCAACTTGTTTGAGCTGAAGACAGAGCAGAAGGATGTACGAGTATTTGTTGGAGCAGTTCAATGTGAACCCATTAATTACGCATTGCGCTCCAACGATGAGCAAGCGGACACAGATAATGCATATGAGCATTTGTTCGCCAGCTTATCACTTGGACCCGGGAGAGAAGTTCATGTCGCGACTCATGTTCACTCGCGACCGATCGAACTGGTAGACCAAATGAAAGTCTACTATAACAATTTTCAGAATCTTGACCCGGTCGCTCAAAGGTATGCACAAACGATGTTTTTCCCTTTCATGGAAACTTGGCAAAAGGGCGTTGAAGAATTCGATTATGGGCGGTACTTCCTTGTCACTCTGGATTATTCCAATAAAATGATCGGGGACATGGATGAAGATTCAATTTTGGTTAAGGTTAGAAACGAGTTCGGCCGGCTTGCGAGCAACATTATCAGTAATTATGGAAGAATGGGCGGAATAGCAGAAATCTGCCAGCAAAGAGACCTATACGAGGCTTTGTATTTTGCAACGCATAAGAAATCGGCAAGCATTGAGCATTTCCGTAGTTTATTTGACCGGGAAAACCCTCTGTCGCCATTTGTAATGAGTGACTATTCCAGAAAGGGCTACCGCTATCTTGAAGAAGAGGAGAACGAATCGGATGAAGATAAAGTTGCCATTTAGTAAATCCAAGAAAGCTCAAAAGCCTCAACCTCAACTTCACGAAGCGGATACGACGGAAGACCAATACGCTGGAAACAAAAAAAACCTCTTTGACCTTATACGTTTAAATGGCCATGAAATTCCGACGAATATTCGAGACATTGGCTATCAAAGTGAGGGGGCTGTCAGCGACTACCCGTTCCGTTCCTTCATCTTGGAATTTGGAACAACCACCCTCACCACTGGTGCCTTGGATACCTTATACCGCGCAGGCGCCGTCAATGTGACATTCTACATGACAAAGTTGACTAAGAGCCAGGCGGTCCGAACCTATAAGTCAGCTGCAACAGATGAAGGCGCTCGATTAGTCAGCATGCTTAAGAGTGGGAACGATCTGGAGGCAGCGGATGCCGAAAAGTCAATGAATCAAGCCAGAAGGTTGCTGGATGAAATATCGGATGGCTATAACGATGGTTTTTTAGCAACCTGTGTTGCAACCGTCTATGCACCCGATGAGAGAACGCTCGATAACATTGGAATGATCATCCAGGACGATCTTATCGGGAATGACCATAACCTAAGAGTCCTTTATGATCGGCAAAGAGATGGCTGGTTGTCAACGTTACCTACCGGAAATAACCGCTTGAAAGAGCGCGGCGATCGTCGGTTTTTTGACAGGACATCACTTGTCGCTGCATCACCGTTCTATTCATCGAAGATTCCATTCACCGGCGGCGTACCGATAGGCGTAAACAAGCACACCTACACCATGGAATTTCTAAATGTGTTCGCTCCGTACCTCGACTCCTATACTTCTCTCATTGTCGGAGCGTCCGGTTCTGGCAAGAGCTTTAGCAATAAGCATATTACGGCTACACAGGTACTTCTCGGCTACCGTATCTTCTCCATTGATCCGGACGGAGAGAACGGACCTATCTGCCGGCTTATGGGCGGTAGAGAAGTAGAGATCCGCGAAGGCAGTAATGTTTGCATAAATGTTTGCGCGATTACAGAAGAAGAAGTAGAAGTGACGCTAGCAAACGGGCGGCGAGTCAATAAGGTCACTGTTCCAATCGGCTCCAAGACCGGCCAACTACTGAAGTTTTATGACAAGTTGGCAGGTGGACTATCCTCTGAAGAAAAAGCGATCGTCAAATCAGCCATCATGGACGTATTCAATGACTTTGGCATCAATGAGGATCCGGAGTCTCTCTACGAAGCAGAGAAGATCGCCTACCGAACAGAATCCGGTGGGATTGATTATCGCAAAAAGCGTAAAAGGGAAATGACTTTGACGGATATTTACCATCGTATCCTGTTGAACTGCACGACTAATCCTAATTTAGAGACGCTAACATTTGACGGGCTAAAGGATGAATTCGCTGCCCGCTTGATTAAGGTCCTTCGAGGCTACTTGAGAGACTACCCGGACGGCAAGCTACTTGATGGCCAAACCAATTTTGATGATGGTAAGCCAGTCGACAACATGTTAGATGAGGTTTGTTGGATCAACTTCAATCTTAAACCGATTGAGGGAAGCGATATCTATGATTTGATGAATCACATCGTTACAACTCTGGCTTGGGAATATTTCGTAAAGCGACCTTCCTTGCGTAAATTCCGCAAGCGCGTAAAGCTCGAGGAAGCATGGAGACAAAAACGTATTCCGGGCGGGATGGAATTCGTCGAGGATATGGGCCGACGCAGCCGCAAATATAACGGGGGCATCGATATCATTACTCAGGACTTAATGCCATTCCTTGATGACCCGAACGGGATTGCTGTAGTTAAAAATGCGACGACAGCGCTGTTTCTCCGCTTAGGTCAAATCTCATTCGATGAGAAGAACAAACTAAAATCGATCTTTAACTTCTCAGAGGGCGAGATGGACATTATTTGCCGGCGGCCTCCGGAGTCCTCCAAGGATGATAGTAAAGGTGAAGGTGTGCTTCGAGTAGGCGGTAGCTCAGCCTACATAAAGGTGACGGTTTCTGGTGAGATGCGCAAGTTTATCGATACCGATCCAGATTACCTTCAAACACAAGGATTACTTCCGGAGATCGAGGATGGAGAGGAAACTACTGAACTGGTTGGGGTGGGGAATGAATGAAATCAAAGCAAAGAGTAGCCGTTGTATTTTTGCTTTTGTTTGTAATGACCAGCATATTCCTACCTTTGTCGTCGGCACTCGCTTCTCCAGTTGAACTTGGGTCTACAATCGAGCTGGGGTCCGATCCCTGGTATGCAAAACCGTTCCTATGGATTCTTGATCAGATTTTATCTGTCTTTGGTGGAATACACGATCCAGCCGACCACGTCTTCTATCATTCTTGTTTTGAAAATGAAACGGGCTGCGACGATAAAGTTTTTGGTCTTTACTCGGAGGACAATTTTAACCACGTCATCCGCCGCGGTTATGCGCTTCTTTCAATTGCAATGGGATTCATTATTACGGCAGCCGTAGTGAAAGCCGGTACCCTATATTCGGTGACTCCACTTTCGTCGACCATGAAGATCGAGACAACTGAAACTCTTATCAAATGCATGATAGGCATTGTGCTAATCACAAACTTCTTCACCGTATCAGGTACCCTGTTTAAGGCAAATGACATGGTCGTGAGCATGTTCTACCAGGATATCAAGCAACCAGTAGACCTTTCCTATTACGGTGAAAACCTAAACGGTGATTTACAGTCGAGTGTGGCTGAGGGAGATCGTATCAAGTTACGAGATTTCTCATCTGAACAAAGCAGTTTTGGAAGACTTATTGTTTCTTTCGCTACTCGAGGGCTATCAATTTGGTGGGAAGTCTTCTATCTGCAAAGGTACATGTTCATTTCCCTTCTGCTTGTTCTGGCTCCTTTATGGATATCGATGATGTTCTATCCCATGTTGCAGGGGATAACGATAGCCGCCTTTAAGGAGCTATGGTCGCAAATCATTGCACAAGGCATACATGCTGCCTTATTCTGGCTGTTCTTTAACTTGTTCGGTGAAAATATCGGATGGTTCCATGTAACAGTTGCGATGGCTCTATTTATACCAATATCTGAGTCTGTTCGATTTATATTCGGTTCCACGAGTCAAACCGGGTCCAAGCTCGCTATGGCGGGCACGGTTGCAGGCGTAGGCGCGTTTATGCACATGGGCCGCGCCATCGGTGATGTGAAGAACGGCATCTCTACCGTTCGCGATAAACAGGCATCTGGCAAAAGCGGATCTGCTGAGCAAGGCGGTGCGCGAGGCGGCTCTAAGGCTGGTGCAAGCGTCATGGCGCATGTTGGTGGAATGATGGGTGGTTCTGGTGCTGCTGCTAATGGTTCTGCTGATGGAGCTCCTTCAAACTCCTTTGCTTCTCGTATGCGTTTAGCGGGTGCATTGACCGGAGGCTTTAGCAAAGGGGCTGGACGCTTTGCTGGTGCCTCGATGGGCGTTGGTCTTGGACCAGTGGGTCAGTTTGCCTTCAGCGAGGCTGGAGCAGCAGTTGGCGAGGCAGCAGGCTATCGTGCAGGGGCATTGTCAGTTGCTGCCGGTAAAGGTGCTCACTCCTGGGTGAGAAACACGAAAGAGCATTTTAACGATGCACAACAAAAGAAGGGCAATCCTCTGGATGAACCACGCTATCAAAACGCGGATCCACTTACTAAAGCGGTTGTAAGATCGGCTCCAATGGTCGGATCAGCCGTTACTTCTGCCTTTAAGGGAGTAGCCGGAGGGGTAGAAGAAAGGAATGATCCAGCTATCAAGCGTGCCAGCGCTGAAAAAGTATACGGCGCAATTAGTGAGGTTATCGGTGGTAAAGGTGGCTACCAACTTGGCGAGAAGTTTGCACAATGGCGCCATACAGGTAAACCGCTATCTTCCGGAAGCTTTACGCCAGATCAGCAGGTGTATACGGTCGAAACCCGCGATGGCAGCTTCCTAGCTACCCAAGAAAATGGACAATTCACTCGTATTTCCAATATCGGACGTGGAAATGCCTCTCTTGGAAAAGGACAAGTTGTTGCAAGAACCTATACCGCAAGTAAAGTGAACGGGCAGCCTTTTGCTATTAAACCAATGATGCAACCTTCCGAGATCAGACCAGGCTCAATGGAAGAAGTGCCTCCAGTCACTTATGATTCCGAGGGGGTTCAAATGGTCTACCAGGGAAGGACGGTTAATCCTGCAGAATTCCTTGAGAAAGGTCGTCCTGCAAACCATGTTGATCTAAGAAGAAAGAACATGAGTGTTCCTTCTTTGCAGTCGGCTCCTTCCGCGCTGCAGCGTGCAAAAATTTAAGAGACTACCTTGCGAAGGGAGGTGAATTCTCGCTAAATAGCGAGATTTCCAAATGAGTGGATTTACCGATGGCAATATGTTGGAAGTCGCGAGATCAATAGGAAACAAGGCAAAGGACAAAGTAAAAGATAAGATAAAAAAAGTAATTAAGCATGCTGTTAAAAAGCTCATCAAAAAGCTCGTTAAGAAGTTAGCAAGCATGCTCATGAGAGCGATTATGCAATTATTGGGCTACCTGGCCGCATTGATAGGCATACCAGCACTGATATTAGCCGCCGTTGTAATTCTTGTCGGAGGCGCAATTATCTTTTTGATGTGGCTTGGGGGCGATGACGGCGATGTTTCTCAAAATGTGACAGATGCCTATACAGCCGCGATCGTTAAAACCTCAGAAATCGAAGAGTACCGGCCTCCAATTTTTGTTGTGCAAGTCATAGATAGCATGCGAATTACGAAAGCAGAACTTGATATAGATGATATCGATCCCGAAACAATCGCGAACGCGTTAAAGCCTGACCTCGTATATAAAAACTTCACCAATACAACTACGACAACGACAACGACTACGGCAATTGCAGACGGTAGCATCACAACCAAGACTAATGAGAGCAATACTACTCTCAAATTGCTTACGGAGGCACACACTTGGAATCGGGATATCATGATCCCGTATAAACAAGAATCAAGCACCGCGACAACCCATTATTCCTCAGGCGATGGACAGGAGAGCGCCACAGTTACAACAACCTCAACCAGGTGGGTTAAGGATGTGTCGGCTTGCTTAGTGTCAAATTCCGCATCGGGTTCAACCATAACGACGATCGGGAGCAAAACGAATTCCTTCTTTGATACATGGGGGCCTTTAGCTCAAAAAGAAAGCTTGGAAAGTGGAGTACCAGCTAGTGTTACTCTTGCCCAAGCGGTATTAGAAGGAGGATGGGGAACCAGCGAGCTCGCTTCTAAGTATTACAATTTCTTTGGTATAAAAGCCGATGAGAGTTGGACAGGATCCAAAGTATTAATGTGGACAACTGAAGTGAGTGATGAAGGAGTTGTATATAAAGAGAAAGCAGCATTTCGTGCATATCAAAATGCTGTTGAGGGGTTCCATGATCACACTTCATTTTTCCTAGAGAATCCGCGGTATCAAGTTGCATTGACGAAATCAAATCCGTATGAGTTCGTCAATGAAATAGCCAGGGCAGGCTATGCTACGGATCCGAACTATGCAACAAAATTAAAAAACATCATGAATTCCTATAACTTATTTCAGTATGACGCTAACAGTGGAATAAATCCGGACACAGGCGAGCACTGGGAGGACGTTACATACGTCGGCAATATCTTTGATGGATGCTCGACTCCGAATTTCACCAAGTTCGACAAACTAATGCAGAAGTATGACTTTACTCAAGAAGACGTCGAGTTGATTGCAGAAGGCATTAATGAAAATGATGAGACAAAGACTCTGATGCTTGGGTATAACGGTATATTTGGTATCGGTTTAAGCGATACCACACTTGTTGGATCTGAAGATGGAACCAGTGTGCCAGTTCAAGCAATAGCAGGACAGATGGTCTGGCCAACAACGGCGACCTATGTGACATCAAATTTTGGAATGCGAACTAACCCGGTAAGTGGAGTTTATAAACTACACAAAGGAGTCGACATTGCCCCTGCAAATTCAGACAAGCGGGATTATCCCAATATTGCAGCAATGGATGGCATTGTGACCGTGGCTGGCTATAGCGAGGATGGATACGGATATAAAGTGGTTATTGATCATGGTGGTGGCATAGAGACGCTTTATGCCCATATGAAGGCGAATAGTTTGAAAGTGACAGTTGGCCAGGAAGTGACTGCCGGCACGGTATTAGGCACAATGGGGGAAACCGGGAATGTTGACGGTCGCCATCTACACTTCGAAGTCCATGTGAAAGGCGAACCTGTAAATCCACTATTGTATGTAAGCAGGGAGTGATCGTAGTCATGCGGCGTTGGGTCTTGATTCTTGCAGGTGCATGGGTGGTCATCATGGTGCTGATAATCGTTTTACCAAAGCTCCTTAGTCACGGTACAACAAAAGAAAGTTTAACTCCGACCCCTAGTCCTGTAGCGACCACAGCTTTAGATAGCCAAGTTATAGCAGAGATCCCGGAGCCTACGGCTCAGGAAGGGCCGATAGAAGGGGAGTCAGCTGGACAACGGGAAAAGCTAGAAGATGTTGTAGGTTTCTTCTTTGAGCTCATCAATGAGGGGAGACTGGACGACGCGGCAACCATGATTGATGCGAATTATATGCTTGATCTCATGGCAAAGGATAAACCCGCTAGCCGGCAGCTATATATGCAAGATTATGTTCATTTGTTTGAGCCAGGGGAATTATTGAAAACAAAGGTGAAGCCGTTAACCAAGATCAATCATGATATGAGCTGCGAAGTAGAACTGAAGTTGAAGGGAGACAAGACGCTTAAATTAACTCTTGGGTTATCGGAAATGATCGACGATCATTCACAAGAGAAGCTATGGTACTTTACCTCCTTAGAAACTAAATAAAAATTGAAAGTGTTTAGCAACTTCTTCGGAAGTTGCTTTCTTTATTCCGACAGCGGCTAATCAACATCACGGGAAAACTGTTCTCTGTGAACAAATTATTTAATAAACAATAATGTCATTTAATTTAGCAGGGGTTTTAAGAAAAAAATTGAAAGATAATAGAAAAGCACAGTCTAAGATACGCAAAGGATGGAATCAGTAATATGCCGCATAAAGGTCATTTTGGCGTCTCGATGGGTGCAATCGTTCGTAGACCGAGAAAAGTCGATAAGCAATCCCGCAATTGTTTCAACTGTAAATTCATGGACAGGAGAAGAAATAATTGCTCGAAAATCCGGAAGAACACGGAAGGACAATCGAGCGGCTACGTCAGTCCACGTGATCAAAAATCGATGGCAACCAATTGCATGTACTTTGATAACGTTTATTCGCAGCAAGGTAAGAAAACAAACTCGGGCAATGCAAAAACTAATTCACAGCCGAAACCACCAAAAATAGCACCTCCGAAGCCGGATCTAGCAACACTTAGACAAGTGCAATGGGATCGCATAGATCAAGAAATTGCGAAGTTTAAGGCAGCTAAACAAGAAGGACGCGTATATGTGTCCGGGGCTGTTTTTAAAATGCGCGCACATTCTCGTAAGATCGTAGACATCAGTATGACGTCTGATCGCGTAAAATATGTAATCCACTCAGGACCACATAAAGGGTTAGAGAGCATTTGTGATTTGGCAACATTCAAGAACGAAATCGAATCAAAATAAAATTATAACAACACAACAATCTCTAAGTTAAATATACTTCGCAGTTTCATGAGCATAATCAAGTAGGGGGCGCATAATGAGCACACAAAAATTCGTTAGCTATTGGCAAGCCGTCTTTTCATCACAAGATCCTATTAAAGCGTTGGGGTTAAATGGGAAGGATCTCACCCAATTCGAGATCGGAGCGGCTCCTGAGCCGTATTACGGATATATTCATGAAGATTTGTCTAACGACGTACTACTCCTATTGCTTAACCCAGGCGCAAGGGATGAACGAACACGCGAAGAAGGATGGAATGAAATTGTAAAAGATCGATATGTGCGACTTTGGTCGAAAGAAGAATACAATCAGCAGGAAGAAGTCCTAAAGAAGCAAAATCGCTGGAGGGACAAGCGTTTTCAGCAGGCGAGAGGCATCGTTGGGGACATTGGTTTTCTGCATACGATGGAGTTCTTCCCGTTCCATTCAAGAAAGGATGAATTGACAGAGCGCTTCAAGCGTGCCTGGGTCAATGATTTTCCACTGGCCGACCTAACGTTTCATGCATTGAAAGACATTGCTGTAAACAGAAGAGCAAAGGCGATCTTCTCAGTCAGCAACGATTGGATTCGTTTACTAGATAAGCATAATGTATCTCGTGAAATGGAAGTCGTTCTTAGAAAGCATAGCGGCAAGGATTATTCATTTTCTTTCAAACTGTATCGATTCAACGAAGGTGGTTTACCTATTCTGTTTTGTGATTTGAGGGGATCTCCGATTAACCTGCCCAAGAATCAATTTGCGGTTCATGTCTCAAGAATTCTGCTCGGATTAACGCCCGAATCGCTCCCGCTCGAACATCCGGAGTTCGAAATCCGTGTACGATAGCTTCAAGTTGTCTGCCAAAATGGCTGAGGGCGATTGACATCAAAGAGTCTGGTCAGCAATTCGGCGTAGATCGCTGTTGGATTGACTATGCGGTGTTGCATGGGCCAATTAAGGAAGCGATCGAAATTAATGCCGACGACAAGAACAAGCCAAGGGCATTTAGGAGAGAAGCGTATCTCAGGAGGCAAGGATGGACAATAGTTAACATCCTTAACTCCGAGATCAGAGCGAACGTGGAAGCTGTGGCGCTTAAGGTGGCAATCGCAGTCTGGTTGCTTATTATGCAGAACAAAGCAGGCTAAAAAGAACTGGATCGAGGCGTAATGGCCTTGATCCTTTTTTTGCTGTAGATTATATCATTATTTTTGATCTATCTCATGTGCTGTCTCTCTTGTACTTTTCTTTCCATCTTTAATTTTTCGACCATATCGTTGATAAATAAACCAAAAAATAACCAATAACAACCTACAAAAGCTAACGGACAAAGAATCAATAAGACTATCTGAGAATCAAAATGTTTCTCAGCGAAACAAAATAAGGTTATAGCAATTATAGGGTACCCAAACCAAAACGAAGTGACAATCAAAAATCGCAAATATCGTTTCATCTGCAAAAGTTGATACGAACCCTTAAATCCAAGTGTAAACATATAGATTATTCCGAAGACGTAAAGAACGAATTTGATAACAGCGACCATTAGTTATCAGTCCTTAACTTAACTGGTGAGCAAATAAAGACCTATTCTTCCTTACCAAATATTATAACTATTCAACATAAAAACACTGTCGATTCTATAGGTGGCAATAAGAATTTCAAATACATAATCTTAATGGGTACACATGTTCGCAAAAGGTGGATTTTGTACATATGTCCAATAAAAGCAAAAACCCCTTATTTTTCAAGGTTTTTTATTGTTGGATGACAAGAACATTGGCCGATAATTGACAAAAACATTGACCGATTCCCGAGCTCGTCGTTAACAAATCTAGCTTGCTAATTCAATGCAATCTACTTAACATTCATATTCACTTTACGGAAATCTTGGGGATTGGTATTAGTCCACTTCTTGAAGATCTTTGCAAAATATTAAAAGTTCGAATATCCTACGGCTAGTGCGACCGCGCTGACGGGCATTTCAGTCTTGACGAGCAGTTTCTTCGCCGTATCGATCCGTAACTTCGCCGTGTAGTCGGTTATTGACATACCAGTCTCTTTCTTAAACAGCTTAGCAGTATAATCTGGATGAAGACCAACCGATTCCCCGATTTGTTCACGCGAAAAACTGTGATCCAAATGAGACTGTATGAACTGCTTGATTCGCTCGATCAGCCCCTCTGGGGATCTGCTATCCGCAATAAGTGCATCTACTCGATTCAGGACGTTCTGCGTCCAGATGTTCATCTCATAAATGCTTCTTGTTGCTCCTACACGACAATCAATTGTAAGAAGTCCGCATAATATCTCTCTAGTATGGAAGTATCTGATGACAGCGCTCCGTGTAAGCTCTCTAAATACGCTTTCGTATCAAGCGCGAGTGCCTGAATTAATCCCAACCTCAGTAAATCCGACCAGAATGCAACAGGTGGACGCATCCCCTCAACTGGCGTCGAACAGCCCGGCTCCAATCTCAGTTCAAACATACGGTTTCGGTTGTCCAAGCCCTCAGAGTCTACCAGTTCCTTCAACCGTTTCATATAATGACCAATATCACTTGACGGGATTGGGATCCCCATGCCGCATCTTAATTCACAGTAAAATAACTGATGACATTCTTCCATGTAAGCGATGCATAGTTCACTCCACGGCTCCGGCTCCCATTCCACGTTCTGGTCCAAGACGACCGTGATGAGCAAGCAATCTTGTGACAACGATACTGCTTGGCAAGGGTGATTCGCGGTATGGAAGAAGCGTTCCGCGTTATCTCGAAGAGCGTATTCCATCGTTTGCTTCTCCTGAGGCGACAAGGGCTTTTCCCACCCATAAATTCGCATATAGACGGGAAGGAGCATCCGACCCTGGATTCCGAGCTCTATTCTAATCTTTTCGATTTTCCTCATCAGTTAGGGCGGAATCTCTCGAAGGAATGGCATTAAGTCCTGAGTAAAAAAATGACGCGAAACCAACCCTTCCGGGTGATTTCGTGTCTTTCGCTCATGAATTATGAATTTATCTTATTTTCAATTGACCTTCGTCCTGGATAATGACATGGACTTTGAATTTGATTTTCATAGAGGGGTAATACTTCGATCTCCAATGCTGCAATTCTTCCCGGGAGAGCTTGTTGCGGAAAAACTGCCCCATTCCTAAAATATCGGCTTCTTTGGCCTGAGCGGCCCGAAGCATCGTATCAAACCGCGATGATAACTGCTCGTCGATTTCCTGTTTGATTTCAACATTGGAAGGATCGCCCACAGTCTCAAGGACGGTCACTTTTAAATTAAGCTGGGCGTTTATTGTCGCTTGGTCTTCGCGCAGCGTGCTGCTTAGAGTCAATCGATCCGCTACGATTTTTACCGTCGCGCGATCCATGACCTCGATTTTGCCTTGCGTCCCTATCCCTTTGAACAGGTTATACAGCAGCGACTCTTCCGAATCGATGGAGCCGACCATCCGGCCGTTTTTGATAACCGCCGCTCCGGTGCTTTCGATCGTCGTCGTTCGGCCGGGCTTTATGGACGGTATGGCAACATCCCGCGTGTACGAGTCTATGCTGCGGTACACTTCCCAGATTCGGGTTTGCACGACTTCCGGCGACCATCCCGCGTTTTTTTCAAAAAAATTGTAGAGCTGAGTGCCACCGCCTTGGGATGAAGCCCCCAGCTTATCGAAAAGCGGCTCAAGCGTTCCGTCGCTGATCGCGGCGAACGTTTTGTTGGGAATGTCTCGGGACCTCATGAAGCTTTCTATGCTTTGCGCCAATCCCATTTCCGCAACGGGACGTTCGAAAATAATGACCTTTAGATGAAGCAAATCGAGTTTGCTTTCTAAGGATTTGTTGATTTCGTCCAAAATTGCGTTAATCGTAATTCCCGATTCGGAAATGATCTTTATATTCATTTCACTTCGGCTCACTTCAGGTATTAGAAGTAGCACTTTATATTTCTGACCGGTCTGCTTGACGCCCATAACGATCGGCAGAGAGCGATGATTGATGTCTTTGATATCCCAACATCCACTTAAGGCCATCGTAGCTGCGAACATCAACGGAAATAATGCCATACGCAACAGGCGGCATTTTCTCATGGTCGAATGACCTCTTTCCGACGGCGGCTTACACCGAGCGCGAAGGTAACGAGCGGTATGACGAAAGCTGCATACAAGCGCAGATACGTATTCCACCAAATCATCTGCTCGACATTGCTCCAACTCGGTACGAGCAAGCAAACGATAAACACAGTTGCTGCCAGTAGCACGCTTGCGATCGGGGCATTAAAGAAATGCATGCTGCGTTTGAGCAGTTGTAAAGTCATCCACATGACCAGAGATAAAAATAAGACGACGAAGCATAAAAGACTGATCATAAAAAAAATCGTGATTCTGTCGAACATCAGCCAACTGATATCCACCGTGTCCACTGCCATTATGAACGGGAAAGGAAACTTGGAAGCCGTATTTTCACCGAACGTCAAGAGCGGTACATAAACCGATATGAGAAAAAACGGCAGCAATAAGAGGCTAGCCATGATGATTTTGCGGCTTTGGTATGGAACATACGGAGGGATAAAGCCCAAAAACAAAAAGCCGCCCACAAAAGCGAACAAGCTCTGCAGGAATGGGCGGTGAAATACATAGGAGAAAGTTGCAGTCTTGCGATCCACGAAAGGAAGCATGTAGTGCCAGTCCACGTTTTGGAAAGATAGTATGACGACTATGATTAAAAAAGGGAAGAAAAGTAGCGCGATGAGCATGCTCGTTCTAAATAGCGATTCGATGCCCCATAAGGAGACCAGAGTGCTCAACGCAAGAAAAAGCAGCATGATCGTCCAAAGCGGCGTTTGGGCCAGAAATACCATGGTAACGATCTCGGCGTAAGCGCGAACCGTGATGATGAGCATCATCACGAAATAAACGGCAAGTGGAAGCAGCATCAGAAAAGCAAAAACGTTGCCTGCACTTTGAAACAAATCGATGACGTTTTTCGGCGCGCATTTACTCAACCCTTTTATATAAACAGATACCATGCCGATATGGATCACAAAACCGAGCAACACAGCGCTCCAATGTCCGGTGGAGAGACTGGCGATGATGTCCGCCGGATAGAGGAAAAAGATTAGGCCGAGATTAGTGATCAGGCACATAGCAATGACTTGGATGCTTCTATCCATAGCGGCGCCCTGCTTTCCAGCGAGATAAGTAAGGGATGCCGAAGGTATTGACATGCCCCAGATACGCGCAGATAACGACGATTCCTACGAACAGGCCCAATAATCCGAACATCGATGACAGAATCAACAATAGATATTTGTAGATACGGATGGACATGGTATTTTGGACGCCGATAACCGCAAAGTTTGCGATCGTCGATGCTGCCAATATAATGATAAGAACGTTGCTGACTAGCTTTGCCTGAACGACGGCCTGTCCCAATATGATGCCGCCCACCATCGTGATCGTCGGTCCGATCGTTTTGGGAAGACGGACGGCGGATTCAAATGTCAATTCAAGGACCAGCAGCAGGAGCAGCGTTTCGACCAGGGCCGGATACGGGACGTCTACACGGCTCCCGGCGATCGAGAGCGCGATCTCGATCCGTAAAACCTCGGGATTCACCGACACTAGCGCGACGTACAAACCAGGCAGCAGAATACTGAGCAAAACACCGAGGACGCGCAAGACCAGTAATGAAAGTTGTAAAAGGGCAGGGACGTTGCGGTCGCTCTGCGAGACGAACATATCGGATAACAAAATCGGGAGCGTTAGGGCAAACGGAAACCGGTCAAGCAGTAATACAACTTTGCCTGCAGCCAGCGCAGAGGCTGCTTCCTGAGGTATTTCGGTCGTATTATAACGGGTGATTATCGTCCATTTTGAAAATCCAAGCAAATCGGATAATGCCTGCAAGTCGGGGATGTCCTTCTCGGGGAGGGACTCTATTTTTTGCGAGATGGATTGCAGGAGGCGTTCGTGGATCTTCCCCTTCACATAGAGGAGAACTATCCTTCTGCGCTGGTCCCGTCCTAGCGCATAGGATTGCATTTGCAGTTTCTCAGTTGGCATGCTCTGTTTAATAAGCCCGATATTTGTATCGAGCTCCTCGTTGAAAGCGCTGATGGCGCCCCGTACCACGTTTTCCGTCGTCGGGGATTCGATGGAGCGGGACAATGTACGACTGACAGGGACCAACCTCATGCACCGATCACTAATGTCTGAATAGATGAGCATTTGCCCGTCGGCGATTGCGTTCAATACTTCCCGTTCGCCCGGATCGTTCATCGGAATGCCGACTCCACTCTTTAGATCGAATAACGGCTTATCAGCAGCGTCTGCATTCAAGGTCAATTGCCTGAGCAAGGTGACCGTCTGCGGGAGGTCGATCAAGGACCTGTAGCCGGCCAGTACGACTGATTGATATGCGAGAATCATAGGATGAAGGAATAAATCCGAATCCACTTCCTGTCTCGACTTTAAAAACTCCGGCAGATTCATGCGTCACACCTCTCTGATTTCCATTATCCCCTTAGTCGGAGTTAGGTAAACGTATGCAGTAAAGTAAGGGGTTACAGTTATTCAATTCAACTCGCTCCTGGTTTGTATTCGGCTAGGTATCTGACTGAGCTACAACGTCAGGGCCGTTAAGCTTGCGGGATTTCCAAAGTATTCGCATGTTAAACATTGTTTTAAACGGGCTCCATCAAAATTAATGTGTAGTGTTTTCTAAATGAAAGCGAGCGAACCGGAAACAGCCGGTTCACTCGAGTGTGCTTAGCCCTCGAGGAAGTCTACAATCTCTTCTCGCGTCGGAATTGAGCTCTGTGACCCCTGTCGTGTAACGGCGATCGCGGCGGCCGCAGACGCAAAACGAAGTGCGTCAAAGACCGCAAGTCCATCCGCCATTGCAGCTACATATGAACCGATAAACGTATCGCCTGCAGCGGTCGTATCCAAAGCTTGGACGTGGAATGCAGGAACCTGATACGATACACCTGATGCATCAAGCGCATAGGCACCCTTCCCACCCAAGGTCACGATTACATTGGATGCACCGGCTTGTCTCAGCTTGTAAGCGGCAGCCTCCGCGTCTACTGCAGTTCTGACCTCTAAGCCACTAACAACAGCGGCCTCCGTCTCGTTAACGACTATCGTATCGATTAATGGGAAAGCTTCCGGAGGAATTGTAGTCGCGGGCGCAGGGTTATAGTAAACCTTGATCCCTCTGTCCGCACACAGCTTCATCGCGTGCAGATTGGCCTCCAATGGGATTTCGTTCTGCAGAAGTGCGAATGCCGCGCACTCGAAGGGCCCATTGGAAATGTCATCAGGTGTTAGTTCCCCATTACTGCCTGCAGACAAAATTATTTGGTTCTCGCCGCTATCTGACACCGTGATGAAGGCCAAGCCGGAAGATCCTTGCTTCGTCTTCAAATGTGTAGTATCCACACCGAGCTCCCGCAAGGAAGAACGAAGAACCTTGCCAAACTCGTCGCTGCCAACTGCCCCCACCATGACGACTTCGCCGCCAGCTTGCGAAGCTGCACCCGCCTGATTAGCCCCTTTGCCACCTGGATGATAAGCAGCCCCGCGTCCGTGAATAGTCTCCCCAGGTTCCGGGAAACGGACAACCTCGTTTACGATATCCATGTTAATGCTACCTACAATTACGATCTTGCCCATCTTTATTCCTCCGCCTCTATTCGCTAAGTATGATTGACAATTCTTTGGACCAACAATATTTACAATTTCACGGAAAGAAAATAAAATCAGCATTTCTATTCTTTCGTTCTTTGATAGTATAAAGACGCCCAATTGGGCGTCTTTTGCTTCTAAATGAGAGTAGAAATGAAGTATTATAATGTTACTTTAAAAACCGAATAAGATTGGACCAGAACAATGGGTATTTATCCCATCCCATGAATTCCAGCGACCCCCAATGTGGTGAGCAATCGCTAGCGAATGCTGCCGTCTTGCCCGCACCGAAGCGACCCACGGTCAAAATGGCATCGTCTTCGTGTCCGAGGAGCATCTCAGCATCAGGCTTTGCAGTTAAGCGATTGTAGCCAAGTAACTTTGGCCATACACCCAAACCGTCCACTAGTGGATGGGAAGCGGTCGCGGATGGCGCGAAACCGTTCGGCATCTCCACACGATCATCTCCGTCAGCCATAATGACCGGAAGCACATCGGCTAGCACCGAGTTCTTGTAATTGGCCTTTCCCTCGATGCCCATGAAAGTCAGGTATCCGCCAACCATCAGAAGGCCACCGCCTTCAGTCACGAACTGCTTGATTAGTTCCAACGGGTTCGGAACAACTTGCATCTGATAGAACGTCGAATTCTGAAGCAAGAATGTATTCGCGCCGATATCGCTGAGCACGATGGCATCGTAAGCTTGAAGTTCCTCAAGCGACTGAGGAAAGCGCACCTGTACTTCATGTGCTTGCATGTAGGTGACGTCTATTTTGTTCTCCCTCAAACAGGACAATAGATAAGTCGCACCTTCCTCGTACTTAGTCGAGGTGAAGCTGTCGTAGCCCTTCGTATGAATCATATGGATAATCCATGATTCACCAATAAATAAAATTTTCATCATAGTCTCACCATCCATTTCTAATCAGGAAGAACGCTCTACCTTGAGGCGCGGGCGAACCGTCAGGCCTCTTCTACGCCACACCAGTTAATAATTGTCTTCGCGATCATCTTGACCGCTTGAATTACTTCGTCCACTGGCGTAAATTCATCGCTGTGATGGGCCAAGCTTGGGTCACCAGGACCAAAGTTGATGGTGGGAATGCCGACATTGACGGGCCAGCCCATGTCCGTGTGGAAGCCCAATCCTTCGATCTTGCCTTCTTCTCCGATCGCCTTCAACGACTGGACGCAGGTCAGTACGAAGGGATGAGAGGCATCGGTTTCCGCGCAGTCAGCGTCAACCAACCACTCGATTTCCGGCAAATGCTCGCTTAGCCAGGGGTCTTCCTTGGCTGCTACCGTTAGAAAGTCTATCAGTTCCTTCTTCACATTGCCGCCGACCAACTTCTCGTCGCGTTCGGACGGTAAATACTGTGCATTGAACACAATCTCAGCCTCATTTGCAAAGGAGGTAGGGTACTCGCCTGCGTTGAGTTGCGCGACATGCACCTGGCACGGAATCGATAGATACGGATGCTTCTTCCGCGCTGCCCAGTCCTCGTTCAACAGGTCCAGTTTCTCCAGCAGAAAACGAGCCTTCTTGATTGCATCGACCGCGCCGCCGTCCTTCCAGTCCGCCTGCGGCATTTCAATATGTCCACTTCGGCCCTGTACCTTGATCTTGCCCCACAAAATCCCTCTGCACAGCGGAGCAATCGTCAGAGATGTCGGCTCGGTTAGGATGCAAGCATCGGTACGATAGCCGTGATGGATGAAATCTAGCGCGCCCATGCCGCCAGCTTCCTCATCCACAACTGTTCCAACGACAACCGAGCCCTTAGGCTTAAAGCCACTACGGATGACTGCTTCGATCGCCATAATCATAGCGGCGACGCCGCCCTTCATGTCAACTGTGCCGCGACCGTACATCTTGCCGTCCACGATCTTTCCTTCAAACGGATCTACGGTCCACTTACTACCCGCCATGACGACATCGATGTGACCAAACAGTAGAAGCGACTTGCCCTTGGCTTCCGGCTCGAAGGTCGCAGCCAGATTCGGTCTACCGGTGAAATCTCTTCCCGCGTAGTAACCGGCCATCCCCTCATACTGCTTCAAATCATCGGCGATCGGCTCCCAAAGCTCAGTGCTCGCCCCTAGCCCGGACAACTTCTGTAGAAGGAATTCTTGCAGATCCTTTTCTTTCGAAGGCACCGGTTCGTCGAAGAACCATGGATTTACACTAGGAATACGGATGAGCTCTTGTAGAAATGTTAAAATCTCATCCTGGTGCTCGTCGATCCACTGCATTATTCGTTGTTCCTGATTCATGCTGTTACTCCTTCCTATCTAAACGAATAGAATCGTGTCGTTTCTTTGGAAATACACCCATGGCTCGACCATCTCATCACCAAACTTGTCCGGCTTTTTCTCAATGCCGAACAAATAACGCGCGTCTTCCGCGGCCGCATACGCTGGACTATGCCAGACCCCCCGCCCGATTACGATCGCTTGACCAGGTTTGATCTTGAAGCACTTTACCGTGGTAGGGTCTGGCCGCTCATCCGGGTCATCAATATCCGCGCAGCGGGCTACCGGTTGAATGATCTCCCGATCGAAGGTCAACAGTAGTTCTTCCCGGCTGACGTGCCGTTCCATCGAATCCACAATTGGCTCCCGACGCCGTGTAACGACCAATCCGAACCCAACCGGCACATTCGCGTCTAGCATTTGAACATAACTCCAACAGTCCCAGCCGTCTCCACTCTTAGAAGGAGCGCTGTCGGGCAGGTCAATGACCTTTCCATATGGAGCGAACGCCTCCGGCGTCAGTTCCTCGATTTGTATTTCATGCTGCATGATTAATTGCCTCCCCGTTCAGCTTGCGCTTCTTAGAAGCCGAAGCTGTCTACGTTGTCCTGGGTCACCTGGAGCGTACCGATGAATACGTTCTGGCCATCCACTTTCACCGTTCCGACAGTCGGAATGTCCATGCCGTCCGTGATCTCCTTGCCTTGTGCCAGTTGATCAAGAACATACACCGTCGCGTACGCCAGTTTACCTGGATCCCAGATGATGTCTGTTTTGATTGTGCCGTTTTTGATGTAATTCTTCACGACGCTCGGTACGGCAATGCCGGTAATCGCAATCTGACCTTGTTTCAACGTTCCGTCTTTGATAGCTTGCTCAACAACCTCCGCGGCAGCCGGAGGCTCACCACCAGCAAAGCCGATAATGCCTCGCAAGTCCGGGTACGTCTTGATCAGGTTTTGCGCGTTGGCATACGCCTTCTGCTGATCATCATCGCTCGAGACGGTCGTCACTACCTCGATGTCAGGATAGTTCGCTTCGAAATAAGCCTTTGCCGCATCCGACTTGGCAATCTGATTTTCCGATCCCAGCCCGGCAACCATGAAGGCCACTTTACCATTGCCGCCGATTTCGTCCCCGATCGTCTTGGCCAACAGCTCACCGACGGCTTTATCGGTGTCCGGAGCGACATAGTACTGGCGATCCGAATCCGGCGCGTCGCTGTCCCAGGTAACAATCTTGACGTTCTGCCCTAACGCTTTTTTGAAAATCGGGCCGACCGCCTTCGCGTCGTTAGGCGATACGCCGATTCCGTCGACCTTACGAGTCAGCATATCTTGAATCATGTTGATCTGCTTTGAGGAGTCTGCTTCAGTCGGCGCATTGTAGACAACCTTTACGTTCAGATCACTAGCCGCCTGTTCTGCCCCCTTCTGTGCCGCCGCCCAGTAGGCTGGACCGATGGACTTCGGATTGATGAAGTAGGTACGGGAACCCGAACTGCCGCTGTCGGCCGATGACGCATTGTTAGTGCTCGTGCTTCCACATGCCGCCAAGCTTAATGCCATAACGCCTGTGAGAACCATCAATGCTACTTTTTTCATTTAGATAACCCCCTATTAAACTGTTTATTACCTACAGCGATGAGCAACAATGCACCGAGAATAACCGCCTGATAGAGCACCGATACGCCTAACAAATTCAGCCCATTGCGAAGAAACACAATGATTAGTAACCCAACGAATGTCCCCGACAAGCTCCCCCTCCCCCCAAAAATATGTGTGCCGCCTATCAAAGTAGCTGTGAGAACATCCAGCTCTATATTGGTACCTGATGTCGCCTCCGCACTTGCCAGACGCGATACCAGAAAGACACCCGCCATTGCCGAGAACAAGCCGCTGAGTAGAAATAAGATAAATCGTGTGCGCACAACGGAAACCCCAGAATAATGAACTGCCTCTTCGTTGTTTCCAATACCGTATACGTAGGTACTGAATCGCGTCCGCTTCATAACGAAGTTGGCCAACAGGAAAACGACCACGAGAAAAATCACGTTGAATGGAATGCCGGCAATGTATTGTTGACCCAGAAAGTAGAAACTGTCCGGATAGCCACTGATTGGTCGGCCCTCGTTGAGAACGTAAACCAGACCGCGCAGCATAACTAACATTCCAATCGTCACCACAATCGCCTGCATGCGATGCCGGGCGATCAGATATCCGTTGACCGCACCACACAACAAACCTGCGAGTAGTGCAACGAAGACGCTAACCCAGATGTTCAGGCCTTGCTGGAAGGCGATCCCCATGCAGACAGCCGAGAAACCGAGAATGGAGCCAACTGAGAGGTCCATCGCACCAGAGATGATGATCATCGTCATTGGAATGGCGATCAGGCCTACCTCGACCATCTGATTGAAGACGTTCATGAAGTTGGTAACAGACAAGAAGTAGGGAGAAATGATGCTGAACAGGACGAGAATGAAGAGCAGAAGGAGAAGCTGGACCTGCAGCTTGTTCTGCTTGAAAGAGAGCCCAATCTTCAGCACGTTCATAACAGATCACCCTCTTTTCTTTTATTTTGTCTGATGCGTTGCAAGGTATTGATTATAATTGCCAGAATTATCAGAAATCCAGTGGTTGCATCTACCCAGAAAGGAGAAATCTTAGTAATGATCAAACCGTTTTTAATGATTCCCATAAATAGAACACCTATCATCGTGCCCGCCACAGTGCCAACGCCACCAAAGATGCTGCCCCCGCCAATGAGGACGGCAGCCATCACTTCGAAGGACAAGTTGCTTCCTGCCGTTGAAGCTTGCACACTCCCCACCTTAGAGGCGAAGATCACAGCTGCGATGCCAACCAACATGCCGCTCCACACGTATACAGTAAACTTCGTTCGGGCTACGCTGATGCCAGCAAGCTTAGCTGCTGAACCATTCCCGCCGATAGCGTAAATCCTTCGGCCACTTCGGGTAAATTTCATTAGGTAGATGAAAAAAGCGATTAGCACGATGGCCACAATGAGCGGAAACGACAGGCCAAGCAATTCACCTTGTCCGAAATACCTGAAACCATTCGGAAAATTCGTCATCCATGTGCCACCGCTAATTCCGACCGCAATCCCCCGGAAGATGTACATTGTAGCGAGTGTCACGATTATATCGGGAATTTTCCGTATCGCGATAAAGTAACCATTCACGGCTCCGCACAGCACTCCGATACAGACGCCTAACAGTGCTGCGATCCACGGATGCATACCGTGATTAAGGAACACGCCGACAGCGGTGGCGGTGAGCGCCAGCACGGAGCCGACGGACAAGTCCATTCCCCCCAGCAAAATGACCATCGTCATGCCAATCGCCACGATTAAGGAGGTAATATTCTGGTCTAGTATCAGCTTGGCGTTGTCGGCCTGAAAAAATCCGGACGACAAGCTGGAAAACAGCACGATGACCAAGAGAGTAAACAGAATGATCGGTGCTTCTTGAATGTTCGCGATTCGCTTCATAGAAGCTCTCCTTCCGTAGCGCGAGGGTGCGAAGCACGTCTGAGCAACTGTTCCTGATCGGCTTCTCCACGAGCGAATTCATGTACAATCTCACCCTTATAGAGAACCAGAATACGGTCGCTGAGACCGATCACCTCCGGCATCTCGGAAGAGATCAGAAGAATGCTCAGGCCCTCCTGCGCCAGTTGATGAATGATACTATAAATTTCAGCCTTGGCTCCGACATCGACACCACGAGTCGGCTCTTCCAGAATCAGAATCTCCGGTTCTGCCGCAAGCCACTTGCCGATAACAACCTTCTGCTGATTCCCGCCGCTTAAGAAATCGACGCTCTGCTGATCGTTCGGGGCTTTAATCCGCAGCTTGTCCATATAGTCATGACTCATCTGCTTGATGCGCTTTTGGTCCAACACTGGTCCTTTCGATAGCTCCTGAAGCAAAGGAAGGGAGAGATTCTGCCGAATGGACATTGGCTTTATAATACCTTGGCGATGGCGATCCGGCGGCACATAAGCGATCCTCTTTACCTTGGCATCGCCAGGTCGTCGAATCCGCACCGCTTCACCGTTGACGAGAATGTCGCCTGTTCCACGTCTCAGGCCGAATAACCGCTCGGCAATCGTATGAGAACCGGAGCCAGGAACGCCAAACACTCCGAGAATCTCGCCTTTTCGTAGATCAAACGAGACGGCGTGGGATGCGTCCAAAGACAGTTGCCTGACTTCTAGAACACGCTCCTCGCGAGGCTTCTGATCGCGGACCGGATAGAGCTGGTTTACTTCTTTGCCTACCATCATCTGAATCAGGCTCTGTTCTGTAACCTCCCCAATGCTCCGAGTTTCGATCTTCGTACCATCTCGCAGTACCGTGACCTTATCCGCAATTTCAAAAATTTCTTTCATGCGGTGCGATACGTACACAATCGCCACACCCTGTGCCTTTAACCGCTTTACAACGTCGAACATCTTCTGCACTTCGTTCTCAGGCAAAGCCGCGGAAGGCTCGTCCATTATCAGCACATCTGCTTGGAAAGACAACGCCTTAGCGATCTCGATTACCTGCTGACTGTGCACCCCAAGATGGCGCACCTCTCGACGGACGTCAATCTCGCCGCCGCCAATGGAGTCGACGAGACGTTGCGCTTCGTCGTATAACTTGGACCATCGGATCCGCCCAAGGCTTCCGACCATCTCTGGTCGGTCGATAAAGATGTTCTCGGCGGCAGATAGGTTAGTGAACAAATTGAATTCCTGATGGATAATCGATACGCCTTGTCTCTGAGCGTCGAGTGGGTTACCGAACACGACCTCCTCGCCCTTCAAACGAATGGTCCCCTCCGTCGCCTGGTAAACCCCGGACAGAATCTTCATCAGTGTCGACTTGCCGGCACCGTTCTCTCCCATCAAGGCATGAACCTCACCCGGATACAGTTCGAAATGAACGTTGGACAAAGCCTTTACGCCGGGGAATTCCTTACTGATTCCTTCCATTGTCAGAACCGGATTTTCCATGGTAACTCCCTCCCTATTCCCGTCGATTGGGGTCATTGGGGCATGTTATTTAGCTGATTCTTCAAAGTTAGCGTTACTTAAGGACTACCTGAGATTCTTGACCGATCCGCGCTTCAACAGTTCCACCCCGAGAACAACCCGCATGGGGTTTCCTGCTTCCCGCGGGGTATCCCTGATCTTACGAACAAGTAATTCTGCCGCTTGAAGCCCCATCTCCCTGGTCGGTCTTCGAACTACAGTTACTTGCGGTTTCACAAACTGGGCCAGTTCGTTCTCGTCAAAGCCGATTAGAGAAATGTCCTCTCCTATCTGCAGATCCAAATCCCGAATCGCCCGGATTGCTCCCTTGCAAAGCACGTTGTTCGCGGCGAATATCGCCGTAGGCGGGAGTTCCGATTTTAGTAACTCGATTGTAAGTTGATATCCGTCGGCTTCTGCCCAGTGTCCCTGCTTGTGGTAATCGGGATCGGTTGATAGCCCGCTTTCCAGCATCGCCTGCTGGTAGCCCCAATATCGATCCTTGCCATCATTAAAATCATGCTCGCCGTCGATGATGGCAATCCGTTCGTGCCCGAGCTCGATAAAATGTTTCGTCGCCTCATAAGCACCCCGATAGTTATCTATCATGACGCCATCATGCCCGCAGTCATTAAAATAACGGTCCACGAGGATGGTGGGCTTTAGAATCCCTCGGTAGAACTCCGCTTCCTTGTGGCTACCGATCAAAATGATGCCATCTACATTCTTCCCAAGGAAGCTCTCGAGGAATTCTTCTTCCTCACTCTCTTCCCCGTTGGTGGAGAGAACCAGTGTAAAGAATCCTTCCCGCTTGGCTACTTCTACCGTTCCTTCGATTACCGCCGTGAAGAAAGGATTCTGAATATCCGGTACCACGACTGAGAGCATTTTCGTTTTCTTGTTCACCATCGAGGCGGCCATCGTATTCGGAACGAAGTTCAGCTCCTGTATGGCCTTGAGCACGCTCTTACGGGTGGAATCGCTCACACGGTCTAACCCGTTGATGACTCGGGATACGGTGGCGACGGAAACGTTAGCTAATTTGGCTACATCTTTAATCGTGATATTCCGGTTGCTCATAGCTTCCCTTCTTCCCCATTATTGTAAAAACGTTTTTATACCTGTGGGATCATTAAATTAAACATTCATGACAACATAATTATTTTATTTGTCATAACGTTTACACATTTGCTGAACTCATTCTATTACATAAAAGTTCAGACTTCAATAGGTTTCGACGAAGAATGACAGATATAAAGCGCTTTCAATCAAAAATATATTACATGTCGCGTTACTTAATCGTTGTTTTATGTGTATTCCCATTTATATATCACTATTTGAGTGAGAATATGTAACGCGAAAAAACTATTGATACATTTGGTCAAGTGTCTCGATCTTCCTTGCCATCTGTAGTAGCAGTATTGACAGGTTCCTCCTCATTTCATCAATAAGGTGCCACCGAACCGCATTAGAAACTCTCTCTAAGAATGCATGACGGAGCGGTGTTTCTTGGCCGGCTGCCGTCATGCATTCTGAGCTATAGTATCCCATTAGGCTTTTACGACATAATGGAACAACAGGCTGGAGACCCGAGTGTGAACTGCAGCCACCGACTTCCGCCGTCACCGGCGTGTCAGTCTACAACTCTTTTTCTTGGTCTAATACTTTGTTTTTCAGTCTAACTTTATTTTCTTTAAACATTGATACTGTCGATACAGAGACTCCTGCCCGCTTGCAATATCATTAATATTTGCCTTGCATTCATAAAATAAAAAAGCCACGCTCGGCGCGGCTTCTAAAGGATATATGTTCTTGTCCTCCGACATTGTTACTTTAAGTTAATCTTCGGAATGCCTCTTCTAGACGCGATTTAATGAGTTGGCTTCTTTGCTTACGAAGGGTCCGCATTTCGCGAATGAAGTCTGCGGCACTTAATTCCGTTGGGCCAAACAGCAGCGCATCTTTAGGCTGAGGTCCGATGGTGGCTCCGTCGCGTGCCTCATGGCTTTTTATCCTTAACAAGGAATTCATCCACGCCCAGCAACGTCACTCCCCCACTAGTCGTATCTTCCTTTACCCATTGGCCACTATCGGCACTTTTATAGATGATATAGCCGCCGTTGGCTTTGAGTCGGGCAAACTCACCAGTCTGGCTCGGAAGTTTCTGTAGCAGCTCAATATCCAGCTTTCTTGTCATGTCTCCCCCTGATCTTGTTGGATGGATTATTAGCTTCAGTATAGCAAATAAGCATTTGCTGTCACCATGCCACCTTTCCCTCTACTGGGTCAGTTGCTTTATTTTTATGCAGTTTCAGTACTCCCAGGTAATTCGATACTCTCCAAATTCTTTTTACTAGCCTTGGTGCGCTTAGCTCCCCTGCTCTTCTTATCCGCTTGGATAGCCTCGATACTTGCTTGCAGTGCAGACATGAGATCAAGGATCGTTGTGTTGCTCGCTTGAGGCGGGATAATAATCTGATTCCCTGCAATCTTCTCTTGGATATAAGAAATCAGCTGTTCACGGCTGTCATTTCGATAATCGGCTGCCGTATATGGTTTACTCATCTGTTCAATAAGCAACTGAGCAAGCTCAATTCCTTTACGTTCAATCTTTGCTTCTGCCCGTAGGTTGGGCACTGCCTCGACGGATCGAATCTCGTCCGGGTAGTACATGGTTGTTAATGTTAAGCACTCCCCTACCGATTGTATGGCAGCCAAACTGCTCTTCGATCTAATGGAAAGCTTGCAGATCGCGATTTTTTTCGATTGATTCATTGCTGCTAAAAGTAATTGGTATCCATTCACACCAAGGGTATCAGGAGACAGGAAGTACGTTTTTTGATAATGGAGTGGGTTAATTTCATCTCTTTGCATGAAATGAAGAACCCGAATCTCTTTACTCGCTTCAGGAAGAATTTGATCTAATTCCGCCTTCTCGAGCAACACAATTCGCCCTTTTTCATACTCAAAGCCTTTAACGACATCTGCGGAATCTACTTGAGTGTGGCATGTAGAGCAATTACGGACTTGATTGATCGGGGTCCCGCATGGCCGGTGTACGGTTTTAAAAGTGATCTCCTTCTCTTCTGTTGCAGAATGGAGTTTAACGGGAACACTAACCAGTCCAAACGTGATAGAGCCCTTCCATAAAACATGCACTAGACTCACCTCAATAGAATTTATTGAGTTTTAGTATTCCCTTGCTTGGATAAATATAGACTTTTTATATTCTCGAAGTAAATTAGTCAACCAAGAAATCAACGTAATGAGACGATCTCAACGGACAGTATAATTTAACCTATTGAAGGGAACACTAGTTCGTATTAATATTGAAGAACATACATTCCCATCGGAGGCGAGAATATTGGGAAAGAACGAACGAACCATACTTCTAATTGACGGGCAATCTTTTTATGCTTCCGTTGAAAAATCCGCTTATCCGGAATATAAAAATAAGCCCGTCGCTGTTGGAGATCCGGATCGCAAGTCCGGAATAATACTCGCCGCATGTCCTATTGCCAAAGCCCGCGGAGTAACGACCGCTGAGCGCGTTTTCGAAGCACAAGCGAAATGTCCTGATCTCATCGTCATTCGGCCACGAATGCAGAGATACATCACAATATCGCTTCTTATTACGAAGATTTTCGAGAATTTCACTGACCTGGTTGAACCGTATTCGATAGACGAGCAATTTCTCGACATTACAGGGTCTCTCGCCCTGTTCGGCAGTTCAGAAGAGATTGCACGCCAAATTCAAGCTCAAGTTCTTGCCTCGACTGGCGTATGGTCACGTGTGGGTATCGGTCCGACTAAGATACTTGCCAAAACGGCAACTGATAATTTTGCAAAGAAGCGCGAAGATGGCATTTTTCAACTTGGCCCCGAGAATATCGAAAAAGATCTCTGGCCGTTACCTATTAACCAAATGTTTATGGTCGCATCTCGAATGACAAAGCACTTTGTACGGATGGGGCTGCCTACGATCGGGCATGTCGCCAGACTCGAACTTGGTGATTTTAAGCGGCGCATGCGGAGAGAAATGGGAAAGCAAGCGGATATCCAGGCCGAATATTATTGGCAAACAGCCAGAGGTATAGACCCCTCCCCTGTTGTCCCAAGCATACGTGGCAAGCTTAAATCCGTTAGCCATGGCAAAGCACTACGTAGTCATTTATACAAAAAGATTGAGGATATCGAGGTTGTTTTACTGGAGCTCGTCGTTGAGGTATGCCGAAGAGCAAGGAGACATGGATATATGGGGCGAGTTGTTTCTGTCGGTGCTGTCGAAACTGATGGAGAGAGAGCCTTTCATTTCGGTAGACAATTAACCTTGCCCCATGCCACTTCGCTTACACACGAGGTAGCTGCAGCTGCACGAAAACTATTTATTGAACATTGGCGCGGACTCCCGATCAGCCGGCTATTTATATCCCTGACAGATCTTGCGGGAGACGATGTTTACCAACTTACCCTGTTCGACAACCGGCCCGCTGCGTACGCGATTGAGCATGCAACGGATTCAATCAAGGATCGATACGGGGATACCGCGATTATGAGGGCTTCTTCTTTGCTCAATTCAGGAGTAGCTCGGGAAAGAGCCGGTCAGATTGGAGGACATTATAAATGAGCAAGTTGGACGGCAATGAGCGTTGGAAGTCCAAAATGCTGCTAACAGAACACCAAGAGCAGTATGAGGCGCGCAACGACAAACCAATGAGTCAGCGCCAAACCCAGGAAGAACGGTTTTTAGTCAGGGATTATGTCGTGCTTCCTCATATGCTTACGATGGCAGATAACAGCCAAAAAACCAATAGTTCATCAGCAAATCCGCTTAAGTCAGTTATCGATCTCTTTCTTCAGACGCTTATGGATCGGATTAGTGGTGAAATCCAAAAAACTGTCCGCGAGCTAAATAGGCGCAACATAAAAGTGAACCAAGATGAGCATTTCGACGATGTATATTATTTCCAAGTACGCTGCCGCGGCTTCGTTGAGAAAGTCGGATTCACTCGAGAAGTAATGAAGTCAGAGATTAGGGTCAAAATGAATAAATTTTCTGAAGAGATGTTGTCGCCATCGAAGAAAAGCATTTAAAACTATTGAATCTGCTCTAGAATATGGCATGCCAAAAAGCCAGGCGGGTGTAGACCTGGCTTTTGGCTTGCAGGGTCAGGCAGAGCCTGCCCCTTTGTTGCTATAATGTCTTAGTTAGGTTGGTGGCTTTCAGCGTCCCCGCTCCCAAACTATGATGAGCTGAAAGCTCGACATGCGAATGAGCCTCATCCCACCATACTTCTTCGCGTCAGTCAGGGAAAAATCCACAGACCTCGTCGCTCCGAGTTTCAGTGCAGTGAAGACACCAATTCTCGATGTCCAATTGAATCGCCACTGGACGATTCCCCACCCATTGCACATCGCCGAATCTTCCATTCTCGGAACAACTATCCACTTAATTACCTTAGACGTTAACGTCCACATTACAATCCCCCCTAACCACAAAACGGAAGCTGCCCGTAGCGATTAGTACATGGCAAGAGGTTCGGGCAGTAAATCTTTCCCTGTCTTGCCCGCTTGAGTATTATAGCAGACAAACTTCAGATTTCTCATAGACTTTACTCTTTTTTTCGCATTGCATCGCCACCAGGAGTAGGTCACGGTTTCCAAAAACGCCTGGCGAGCGAGCGGCTCGCATGCCTTCTTTGACCTTGGGAGCGAAATCACGCTGGGCGACGCCAAAGAGACCATGAGGCGCCGTTTTCCTTATACACGAGGAAGGTGCCGTTATTGACGGCCACTGCGCGCGCCCTGGTGCTTGTCATCTTGGCCATTCCCCTTTGCCCGAGCCCAGTAAACGAGCACATGGCTCATGGGAAGTGTCGCAAAAAAACATGGGTTTTACAGGGGCATTGAAAAAGCCCCAAAGGGGGCTGGTGAAGGGTCATTTCAAATAAATGGCGGTTTGAAGACCATCGGCAGTTAAGATAGATATCGGTATCCCGCCTTTATGTACATAGTCTTCTTTTACCCAATAGGATTTGGTAACCCCTTTTTCTCCGAGGGCCAAAAAGGTAGGCCTGTCCAAAATCGGCAAACCATATTTTTGGGCTTGTTTCTCATCTACACGATATGGCGAGGTGATAAAGTTATACCCACTCGCCAAGGTGGTGGAGTTTGTAATGGACGTCTTTGTTGTTACCGTAAGAAGGGCATAGACTTCATATTCATTGGGGTATTCCCCTTTGTACGTGGCTGGATCGTTAAAGAGCGGGAAGTAGACGCCGCGATCGGTCACGCCCACATCTGCATCGACCACAATGTATTTCTCGATTTTAAATGTTGCGGCTCCATTTTTGAAATTAATTTCGTGCCCAATGACTTCACCTAAGGTGTTTCGGTATTTGCTAAAATCCGCATTTCCGCGACTCACCACGTTCGTTCCCGTCGTGCCGACTTCTCTTAACTCATCGAGTGCGAGAAAAGACGATGCCTCTTTCGATGCCGCGTTCAAATAGCGATAAAGGAGTACGCACGCTTCTGCGCGAGTGGTCGTATTCGCGATCCCGAAATTCCCGTCTGGAAGCCCTGCCATGAGCCCGCTCCCGAGCGCAACCGCAATATACGGCGTCATCACCTGACTGATTTGCCCTTTGCCTTGTTCGACAAATGGCAGCAGGGTGCTTTTTGTGTCTTCGTAAGCCTGGTCGTACCCTTTGTCGGTTTTCATGAGCCCCTGTACGAGCCATTTGGCCATCTCATACCGCGTAAGGGGCTGATTGGGCTTGAAGGCGCCGCCTGCAAAGTCCTTTACGTTGAGATACCCCTTGGTTACTGCTGCCGTGATGTCGGATGCCGCCCAGTATGTCGCGGGAACATCGCTAAAAGGGCTCGCCGTTGCTGGTTCCCCGCTGCCCCCTGATGCGCGGACCAGGATGCTGATAAATTCCGCCCTCGTGATCGTGTTATTGGGCCTAAAGGTGCCGTCCGTAAATCCCCCGACGTAGCCCTCTTTTGCCGCTCTACTAATCGAAGCGCTTGCCCAGTGTGTCGTGACATCGCTGAATGGGGCATTGGCTGCCGCTGCTTCCGCTTCTGCTTTTTCGGTGGTACGGGTTTGCCCGTAAAATAAGGTGATCGCAATAAGCGTACTTGTTATAACGATGATCCCTTTCTTCATGAGGCGGCCTCCTTGTTGTAATGATTCTCCCTACGCACTAAATGGGCAGGGTAATGGTCAGCAGTTTTTGTTTGCCGCTGTACGCCAACTTGGCGCCAAAAAGCGTGCGCAGGTCCGAAAGCTTTAGATAGGTGACGCCGTCGACGACTTGATAGCTGACCGCTTTGCCGTTTACGGTTGGCGATTTTTTTTGCCGCGCTGTAGGACACGTCTGCGTCCAGCACGTGCCCGACTGCTTTCAGCGGAGCATAGAGGCTGCCGCCGACAAGGCGCGCAAACCCCGCATCTTCACCGTTCACGAGCATCTGCACATCATCTTGAACGGGGGTTTGTGCCGCGCTCGGATACACTTCCATTGGCTCAGGCGGAATCGCGACCGAATCTGCGACCACGTGGACGACTTTTTCGGTTTTTAAGGTGACCCCCGTTTCGCCCAGCTCATCGGAGATAAACGTAATTTTAGCCGTGCCGATACCGACCGCATCCAAATCCCCATACTTACTTACCGTGATGACGTGTTTGTCGGAGGTGCTCCACGAACCAAACGTCGAAAAATAGTCGCCGCTCGCGTACGTGGCCACGCCCCCAAGAAGGAAGCCATCCCCCACGTGAAGCGTGAGCGGAGCGGCGGGAAGCACCCTCGATCCATTTGCGATCGTTACCGATTGCGGCATCCCGACCGTAAGGTGCGCGGCTTTGTAATAGAACCCGCTTACGATGCTGCCTTTGCTGTCGGTTAATACGGTTTTATCGGTACGCACGGTGATGGCCGACTTTTTCATCGGGGCGTACATCTTCACGCCCAGCCGCAAGGAGAGCAGGTCATCAGGCGCATCGGTCTTGTTTTTTAAGAAACTCTTCCCCGTTGCCTTAACCGTCAAGCGGATCTCTTTTCGGCCATCACTGGGGTCAAGGTCCAGCGAAACAGGAGCGCTCACGGAAATGTCCGAGAAAAATTCAACGCCATAAGGATTGTTTGCTTTCGGGTTTTGCCACTCGTAATTTTGCATAAACGTGTGCTGGCGCCAAACCTCATGCCCTGCCGCCTCGTCGTAAATGACCAGGTTGTTTTGCGCCTCAAATTCGGTTTCATCGTAGCTGATCGTAATATCGGCTGCAGAGAGGCCGTTTTTGTCGGCCGCATCGGTATGGTAAAGCCCGACCCGTAGCCACACGTACCCGCCAGGGATTTGCGAGGCGCCCCCTTCTTCCGCGCGGACGATCACGCCCACCTTTTGCGCCGCGGCGGCAGCCACAACGTGCCCGTTCACGCCAGCAAACAAGAAGCTTTCGACTAGAAGCGCGATAAGCACAAGCATCCAACCTGTTCTCATTGCCGTTCCCCTTTTCTTCCCGCAGTTGTTTCCATCTTATCCCATACTCCCAATGCTTGTCGATCCATCGTGCTTTTTGGCAAATAAAAAAAGCCCCTAAGGGGCTTTGTACCAAAAGGCGTGGTGGATAACGGCATACTCAGCCGTTTCATACGCATAAAACAGGTGTACAACAATGCGAGCGACTTCGTATTTCGATACTTGGTGTTGTGCGGCCAGCCACTGATGGCAGTTCTTATTTTTGACTGGAGAGGTAGTCCGGGAAAGCCAATTCGAGAAATACCCCTACCATGCCATCGCACTCATAAACGGATGTTACTTTAAGATCGCGTCCTACGATTCCTTTCAATGTGGGTTGCTCGCGCTCCATCAGCCAAGTATCTTGATACGAGAATTTTAATGTCACTCCTCGTTTCAAGTCCTCTGAATAACCATCGCTTCTTTGAAGAAAATAATTCTGGTTATCAAACGTAAGATAATAGAAAAGTGCCTTCTTCACAATTAACCAACCTCCACACTCAAATTCCGAATAAAAAAAAGCGCTCCAATGATGACACATCGTGTCAGCAGAGGAGTGCTTCTCCTTTTTTTGTCTCGTCACAGAGACTATATTCGGTTGTACTGATAGTAATCCTTTTACAGATATCTGTCAACTAAGTGTAGAAACTGGGTATAAGTCATGAATAGGGTCTGCTCCCCTCTATCCCACCGTCTAGGAGGCATCAGGCATCCATGAACAGCTAATAAAACCTCGAATGGTCTGCTCTCCCCTATCTCAGCGTGTAGGAGGCGTCAGGCAGCGTGAGCAGCTGATAGAAGCTCGAGGGTCTGCTCTCCCCTATCCCCCACCTATAGCACGCGATCAGGCGGCGCGAACAGCTGACGGAAGCTCGAAGGTCCTGCTCTCCCCTATCTCAGCGTCTAGGAGGCGTCAGGCAGCGTGTACAGTTGATAGAAGCTCGAAGGTCCTGCTCTCCCCTACCCCTCCGTCTACGACGGATCAGGTGTTACAGATCGCCCAGATCGCCTAAATGATCTAAGTCCCTTTCCTAGCGCCAGGCAGCATAAGTAGCAGTCTTCAAAATCCCTTGCCTTCCTGTCTCTGTCTTCTGACTACACCGTACAAAACTCTTCAAATTTAGGAGACCTTAGTTTTCCGTCTTTTGTAAAACACTGATACTTAACTCGACAACTTAAGATTGGTTCTAAGAAGACCCATTCTTTGTTTTCGCCTTTAATAATTTGCTTTGAGATTGTATGAAATGCTCGTATGACGTTCCTATGAGGGGGAAATTCAATAACACCGACATACTTTCCTTCAAGCTGCAGTCCCCACCCAAAGGAATTTTTTCGGATTGATGAGACCTGGCAAGTAACGTATTGATAATCTTTTATCTTAACAATGACATCTTGAGGCCTTGAATCAAGATGATATGTCGAATTCGCGTTGTACTGTACGATGCCTTCTAGCCCCTGCTGCTGGACATTCGTGAATAGTTGCTCGCCATTATCATATAAAGGAGTAACCGATAAGATATCTGTCGTTTGGACTAACGTCTGCAGCAGATCCCGGCGTTCCTGAAATGTCTTGTGTAAAACCGATTTGCCGTTAATCCATAAGAGATCCCAAACCGGAAAATGGGCCTTCAAAGTCCTGCAGATTTGCTGAACGGCTGCCGGCTTTTTGGTGTTGAACCTCATCATCGCATCGTCCCACCAAATCTTATATGGCTGATCGGAAGTTTGCGTAAGATCAAACGCTATACACTCTCCGTCTAATATTGCAGAGGTTACCGGGAGCTTGATGTTCAGGAGCTCAGGAAAACGATCCGTCACTTCTGTTCCATGTCTTGTGAATGCCCTAACTTTCCCATCATCATAATGAATGATAATTCTGAAGCCATCCCATTTTATACTGGATTTCCAATCCTGCTTTATTTCTTCAGGGGGTAATGGCTGTAATAACATCGGTTTTATTGGTTGATTTAACATGGGCGTTCCTCCGCCAACACCTTATCATTTAAAGAAATGGAAAGGTATATGGAAACGGTGGTTCGCCTGAGAAATATGTACAGGTTTATTTAATAACTTATGAAAGCTCCTTATCTTTCCGCTATTATGCGCATTGATTTTTTAACTATTCCTTTAAATCATGAAAGAGCTCAATTGATCAAACTAAGTGAAAAAAAAGACCACAGGATTAACTGCCCTGTGGTCTTTTCATGTATTCGGAGCCAATTATTCGTAATGGTGCAGCTGTACTAATCAGTTTGCTCTGGAATAGTATATTCTTTTTTGATTTCGTCTTGGAAATTTTCATCTTCATACTTCTTAATAAACTCTAATTTCGCAGCTGTATCTTCTTTCTTTTTAAAGACCCCAATCTTCTTCGGGTTCTGATTCCACAGCTCAGTTGCTTTCGCTCGGAGACGTTGGCGGACCCGATCTTCAGTAAACATTCGGTTGAGATCATTCTGTCGCATTTCTGTTATCAAGCGAATACGCTCTTCTTCCTTCATCCGAGCTTCTTCTTCTGGGCTAGGCATTAAGCTAAGCCGTTGTTTATAGGAGTCGATTACTTCATTCATTTCTTCTTTTATCGTTTGTATTTCTTGAAGTTCCTTACGAAGGAATTCGCGCAAACGATCTTCTGCTAGTACCGGCAGGCCCCCTACCCCATCTTCCTCCGAATCAAAATTAGGATCGTAATGGAGATGTTGCGGGAACTTTTCGACGATCATTGTACCGATGGCCTGCATGGTTATATTATTTCCGAATCGTTGTTTAGCTTCGTAAATGAAACGCAGGATTTCGATATCCTTTAGGCTAAAGATCCTCTCCCCTCTTTGGTTTCGAGGTATGGTATGGACTTTAAGGTGATGTAAGTCGTTGACCCAGTTGCGCATCGTAGGAACTGGGATTGTTACACTTTCTTTCTTCAGCATTTCGTTAGCTATTCCAATGGTCACATAGCCCTCATATTGTTCGAATTGATCTGCCAAAGTCATTGAGAGCCTCCTTCCGCCTCTTAATAATTAGCTCCTATATGTTAATAGTCTCTCTTTGATAGCCTCTTATAGCTCATTATAGGCATAACCGAACCAATTATATCATATAGTTAGCTCTTTAAGTAGATTGTTGGCAATTACTAAGACCCTCCTAACTCCTAACAAGCTACTACTCACGCAAGATTGGCTGTCTGTAATCTACCTATTAGTAACCTTTCATATGTTGGTCGGGAGATGACTGATAAATAATAAAAGGGCTTGATATATCATGAGATAGAACACCGATAATTAGTAATAGACTACCAACTATCGATAGACTATCGGAGATTCAACTGAATTTGATTACTTTTAGATGATGATATACTAGGAGGTAGTTAGTTAATAATTATTAATAGGCTATCATCTATAGAGAGGCTATCAGTATAGCTGTTAAAGCACACGGAAATGACCTATTAATAGGCTCTATTTAGGCTGTTGTGAGCTAAGAGCCTGTTGAGATGGGATTGTTGAGCGACAATTGCAGCTGTCATTAACATCGGGGAGGGGAATCCGGGCTTATTAGCCGAATAATTCGCCTGTTTGGTTAAGTAACGGTTTGATTAGACCAGTAAATAAAGTTATAGACTGGCCGTTGGCATTAAGCTATCGGGAGATTACTTGCATAAGTAATTCGGATAAGGTGTCATATGTATAAATTTGTCTGATTTTGAAAAATGAATAGAAGGTTTTTAAAAAATCACCTAGAATATTCATATTAATTCATCGAACAGAGAGGGAAAAATGAAATGGCGAAACTGAACCAAGAGGTAATTGTAAAGGCTTTAGATTGGGCATATGATAAAGCCCTTAATGGTCTGCCAGGTACTGATAACGCTGAAGAACTTGCGGAGAATTATCTGCGTAAAGCCAAATCTATAGATGAAGCAGTTGACTCACTAATTAGATGGCAAACATCATATTCAGCCAGTTCGGGATTCCTGACCGGACTTGGCGGAATTGTAACTCTGCCTGTTGCTATACCTGCTAATTTAGCAAGTGTGTTATATGTTCAATTGAGAATGATTGCAGCAATTGCTCACTTGGGTGGTTACGACCTACGTGACGATAAGGTTAAAGCATTTGTGATCATGTGTTTATGTGGCAATGAGGTAAAGGAAATCCTTAAACGCTGTGGGATTGTAATAGGTAATAAACTAGCGAAAGCAGCCATTAATATGATCTCAGGCGCAGTAATTACAAAAATAAATCAAAAAGTAGGCTTTCGTTTGCTTACCAAATTCGGAAGTAAAGGTGCAATTAATCTAGGCAAGATGATTCCGTTAGCTGGTGGACTCATCGGGGGGACTGCTGATGGAGTTTCTACTGTAGTTATCGGAAAAGTTGCAAAGAAACTGTTTATTACAAATGGAAATGATGATTACGACGTTCAGTTAAATGCTTAATATTAAGAAAATATTGCATCATAGGAGTAAGCTAACGGGTAACGTTAGTTTAATAAAACAACAGCAGTCTTGGACTTTCTTTACTCGTCCCTGGCTGCTGCTGTTCCGTTTTTAGGGTCAGTCTAATACTTATTTTTCGGAGCCTGACGGTTTAGCAATTCGAAAAACCGTGTAGATTCAATACATCCAGTCTAAAACTTTATTTTCTCAAGACAGTTGGAGCGATGAACGGAGAGTGGGGGAGAAGAGGTTGAGGAAAGGGCAAACAATAGCCTCCCAATCCCCATGTACAGGGTTATTGGGAGGCTATTAAAAGCTTATAGGTTGTTAGGATCTATGCCTGAGAAGTCGAGCTCAACATCATCAGCTGTGAAATCGTCGTCAGTGGGTTTGTCTTCTTGCACATCAGCAATAGAAATACCAAAGTCGCCAGGGTCTAACCCGAGATCGAATTCTTCATCAGTGGCAACCGCGATTTGTTGGATTGTATCCGACGAGAAATTCATTGTTCTTTGCTTGGCCATGAACTCTTCATATTCTTTAACAAGGCCTTTGGAGAGACGTTCTGGCAAGGCATCGGCTTTATAGAAGGAATATACCGTCACTTTAAAGTTATTAGGTTCATTCAAGTAACCAGAGAAGATTGTTCCTTGAAGTGGGAGTTTGTTGACGATATCTTCTTTGGCATTATCGATGAAAGAGCTGCCCAGTTTGCTGAGATCTGGAGGAATTACACCAAGCAAGCCAACGTGATGGACTCGGGCATAAGTAATTTCTCCATCCTCGCTCACTTTTTGCAGTGCAATAGGGTCGTGGAGGTTGTTGCTTTCAATGGACTTTACGAATAATTTCGTCAGATCATCCGAGTTCGTAATCGATTTTACATTCTGTTCTACCCGGTTGAGGACTAAGCAGCCTTCTTTCTCAAGGAGGATGCGCTTAAAGTCATTGGAGTCCATGATTACCGAGGTTCCGCTGCCATTCGTTGCAGTATTCAGTTCATGGAAAATGGAGCTGATCTCGTTATTTGCAAAATCGCGGTAATTCTTAGAGTTTGTATCGACTTCATTCTGGAATCGTTCATAAAACATTTGGTTATCCGGGAAGTCAACAAACGCAATTCCCTTGGTCGGGTTCTTAGCCATATCCCATATGCGTGAAGCAAAATCGTTAACCTGGCGGAGCACATCAGGACCATCACTTCTTACAGGTATCGTTGCAATGACGCCGATCTTTTTAAACTGATCTTTGACCTGGTTATATGCGTTGCTTTGGTGCTTCTTGAAATTTTGTTTGAAGTCAGCATCACCGACTTGCTTACGAATCTCTACTAAGGCTTGTTTAACAAGACGAAGATTGTAGAACTCGTGGAATTCCTCGATCGCTTTTACGATAGTCGCAGTGCCGGTACCGCCGCCCAGACCAGCGATGAATAATACTAAGGAATCCTGGACACGAACTTTCTTCGTAATGAAATCCTTCAACGTTTCCTTTGCCTGTTCGTTTTGTTCGAGAATATTGAGTGCTTTTTCTGGGTTTTTGCCCAGACCACCGAGCTTTAAGGAGATCCGATTATCTTGGGGGATATATCTTAACTCCTCGAGGTCACCATCGTTAGAGTTAAGTGCTAAGCAATTGTAGACCGGCTTTCCGTCGCGCGATTTATAAGCTGCAAACTTATCTGCGATCCGAGAGCCAGCTTGTCCATAACCGACAACAGTAATATCGATAGAAGGGGTGTTATCACGGAAAGACATTCAATCAACTCCTAGTCGTGGTTTTTATACTATCCTTGTGACGCCGTACGATCTCGCCTGCAACCATACGGCCGCGAGGGGAGAGGAAGATCAGCTTCGTTGGATGAAATGACTTGTAGTAGCAGAGGGACATCTTCAGAAGCGTTTCAACTACTCGTTCAGCATGTTTCCGCTCGATGTATGTATCTTGGAGGCTAAATTTCTTCTTGTTTTTGCGATCCTGCACTTTTCGGTTAATGATAACCTTCTCGGATAATTGCTTGATTGATATTCCCGAGCTCAGCTCATCATCTTTGTGCGTATCAGCATGCTGCCCTATAGCTAGCAGAATCCGTCTCATCGGCAGATCCGATTCAACAATGTCGGTGAACATGGCTACTTGCTCTTTTGTGAACTCCACGTCTATGTAGCGTTGATGCATTTGGATCTCCACGAATCGAAAACACCCCCTCAATACGGTGGTAATAGTTACTAATATAGATTCTATAGACATTGTATATCAGACTGATTCATATTTCAACACGACAATAAAATCCTTGATATTAAAGGCTTTACAGATAGTAACTATAATAGAAACTAAAATAGTTACAATGAGCGATTATTGCACTTTAAAGAACGGGAATTCGCAGAATTTCGTATTGAAATGGGAATAAAATGGCAAATCTGAATTGAAGTTGATCAATTTATGATCAATTATCTGAATCGAAATAATATGTAGTAACTATATATGGTGTATTGATAATAAAGGGATTATAAAGAATTTTAAATCAATAGAAACTATAAAAGAAACTATAATAGAATCTATTTATCGCCTTTATCTCAATGATTTTTAATTGATTTTGACGGTGTAAGAAGAACTCTGGTTGGTGGCCATCATGACGTTAATTGGATCATCACGTTCGTTCATTCAATGCCCATTCTAGTTGAATCGAAGGCATAGAACTCAAACTTAAGTCGATACAGAGTTTTAAGGTCTGGCACCAAGCTGCTGAAGCACTCGAGCATGGGATTCCTTCAAGTGGAATCATGGAAACGTGGAAGAATGACCCTAGAGGATAATGTAGGCCGAATGATGATAAACGAGTAGGAGGAGGTGGGAGGGGTATTCCACTTATCAGAAGCAGCAGCTGCTCCTAGCTTGTAATGCATGTTTGGAAGGAGCTGAATCGCCGGCATTGACCTTATGATATGCGATAACCTATCACATCAAATCATGGTATTCCTGTTGAGTGAGGTTCTTAAAAGGGACCAAAAGGCTCTCAAATATAGCCAGATTATTGCCAATTATTCACCCTCAAGAGGGAAGTGGGTATCAATATCGAGCGAGGTTACTTATGGCAACGGTCTATATGCACCATTAGAACCCGTTGCCATTTACCGTTTGAATCCGTTGTTTATAGGCATAAATTTGGACGACAGTGAATCGTGATCAAACAAGGGACTCCAAGTGATTATTCCGTTCTTTACATTCTCGATTTCCCGGGGCTAAGATTTTTCGCTTAGGGGCGTGTTCCGGAACCGAGAGTAAGTATATCGACTGACCCGATTACCATCCCCTATCCCATTCCCCCAAAACGAGGGCTGTACCATCAATTCCACCCTTGGAACATCTTCCATATATTTCTTGCCACAATCCGTTCCAATTCTCCGTGTCCGTGATGTATAATTCGTGATAATCATACTGTGAGCGGAAGACGCGATGTATGCCTTATGGCTACGTCGCGTCTTTTTGCGTTTTAGGAGGCGATAAGATCTAATGACGGAAGTAAGGCACTTCGTCGGCGACGAATTTGACCTGGGGGATTATGATCCGACCGAGTCGTTTTCTCCGACTGATGGTATGCGAGTGAATGGCGTTACTGACATCCTAGAAGACGAGGAATCCGATGACGATTTGCTAGATGAGGAACTTGAGGACGAGAATGCCTCGGTTTCTACTCCGGAGCTCCGTGAAAAGAGCGGCCGACGAAAGCGATGGGTAAGCGGGAAGAGTAGCCGGTTAAAATCGGGGCACGACGAAGATAAGGTCATTAAGCTCTGTTTGAAGAACGAGAATAAAATGTCTATCCTTCGCTGCTTATATGTCCACCGTCAACTCGACATGTTTCAGATCTCCCGGTTAGCTGTGCCGCATATGCACAAAAAGTCCGTCGGCAATCTGCTTGCCGAGATGTATGGGCAGAACCTGCTCAGCCGGGACCTTTCGTTTAAGACGTGGAGGACGAAGGGGGATGAAAAGAAATACCATTATCGGCTGGCTCGCCTTGGCCTTTACATCATCGCGGTCTTCGATATGCAGGCGCTTTGGGTTTATGACCATCTGAATGAACCGAAGCAGCACTACATGCTGAAGAACCTGGCGATCGGAAGCCAAGAACGCCACCACTTTGAAACACAGGACTTTGTAAGTCGTCTTCTTCGTAATTTGGCGGATCGGGGCATCCACCCGCCGAGCACTGAGTGGCGGCGATATCCGATTGAGGATCCGAGCGTTGCGGGGAAGAGTGCTTATTACCGTCCGGACTGGTTCATCTTTAAACCGAATGCGTACTACACTTCTCTCGTAGAAGAGAAACGAACCTCGGAATGCCCGCTCCATACTCCGGTTGAATCGAGGTCATCGAAAGAGCTCGATCTACTGAAGCAGCACTTCAAGGGACTGCTCTCTGTGGAATGCGACCTGAAGACAGAAGACTTGAAAGAGATTGAAGACAAGTGCAAGAAGTTCTTATACTCACTCGACTACTACCCGAGTAACAGCATGGCGTTTTTTAGCATTAACGAATGGTATGAGAACGACACCTTGCTTCCGTCCTCCAAGATTCACAATCAGAAGCGGGGCCGCAACACGAAGAAGGTAATCATTCGGCAGCTGGAGGATGCTCTTATCCATGACAGGACGAACGTTCTCCATGGCGACGAATTAACGTGCCGGCAATCTTGTGAGATTTTTATCGAGCAGGAAGGGAATATGCTTGCCGGCTTTACGAGAGGGGAGGCCTTCGCCGCTTATGTGAATGCTGCCCCAAGTGTTCTGGATTACGAGCTCATTCCCTTCACCGAAGAATTAAAGAACGTGTCCGTCACCCCGCCTATGCCTGTATTCCCCGATGAGGTTGTACGTGTAAGGCGATTCGGTGAGGCTGAGACACACATGATCTTTTTTGCTCGAATCGGTTGGGTAAACCAAGTCGCCAAAGCGCTTGCCATGCAGAGATGGATCGATGAGGGCAATCAGAAGGCAAAGGTTGTCATCGTCTATCCGAACGATGAGGAAATGAGCAATGACGTTCATCTGCTGGAAACCCAGGCGCAGCTTCATTACATGAACTGGCAAGATGTTCTGCGGACAGGTGCGTGGGGGCATTACAAAAAACCAACTTATCGTAAAGTCCGTGGCCAACTGACGTTGGTATGGGAGGAGGCCGATCGATGAAACGCTTCCTGCTGAAGCGGGTCGGAAGCATCAACTGGCGCAAAACGTCCCCGCTCATTGTCTTATGGCTCATATACGGCACCTTATTTTTGATTCTGCTGTCGAGCATAGGAATGTTCTTGGCGACCGTCACAGGGAACTTTGAAATGGGCAAGGATCAGCTTACCAAGGCAATTCCAGAACTGGGACGATTATTAGTCTTCTATTCGCCTCCCGCTTCCTCTCATTTTTCCTTGCTGCTCATTACGGCCGTATTAGCCGTATGCGGTTGGCTATTCAGCACCAGGGTAAAAGTAAGCACCGCCAGCGTAAGACGAAGAATGTTCTTCTTTGCCTTTGTGGTGATCACATTTACCGTAGTCTTTAACGTATTTGCTTCAAACTATCTGAGACCGATCACCTATGACAAGATCATGACGATCGATACGTTTGTGAAGGGCGAGGATCGTCAGTATGTAAATCCTGGCGCTCTCCGGTTTCTTGGCATTGCGGTAATGATGATCCCTGAGATCGTCTCGTTCTTCTTCCTCAGCTGGCTGATAGGCGTCTACCGCGAGGATAAAGTCGTTCAGGACTGGTTTGCGGATTACAAGTTCCAGTGGAAGTACTTATCCCGCTTCGGTGATGAAATGGCTAACGTCTTCCCGGATATCACACTGGCGATAGATGCTGTCCTGCGGGTTCCGGTTGTCTTAATGGGGGCATCTCGGCAGCTTGGAACCTTGCTTATCGGTCCCCCCGGTAGCGGTAAGACATCACTTAAGATCATTAAAGGTGTTCGCCAGGACCTTGCGCACATGCAGAAGATGATCAATGCGTTTCCTGTATTGGCACAAAAGTATGGGACCGACAGCCCGGAGTTCAAGAAGAAGATGGGTAAGCATCTGATCGGTACCGTGGTCATTGAGCCGGCTAAAGATTTATGCGATAAAAGTTTTCACCTTGCAAAAGAGCATGGGATTCCGGATCGTCTCATCGTTTATCTGGATCCATCGAATCCGCGGACGCCCGGCTTTAACTGCATGATCGGACCGATCGAGCAAGTAGCCGAAACAATAACAGCGGTATTGGACGGTATGAGCGAAGTAAGCAATGAATTCTTCCGCCAGGCATGCCGGACCGTACTTAAGCAGTATATCTACTTGCTCAAATTCCACATGAAGAACACCTGTTCACTTTTGGACTTGGATCAGATGTATCAGGATCCGAGGTTCACAAAAGACATGGTGGAAGAGGTTCGCAAGAAGCTACCTAGTCAGACAGATATCAACCGCATGCCGAACGATATGCAGATCTACTGGATGCTCGTCACTCGGACGCTACGCTGGTTCGATAACGATGGACTCGAGGAGGAGCGGGACCGCCAGACAGGTATGGTGCTCCGATATGAGTCTGGTCCGTATAGAGGACAAGTTAAAATCAAGGACAAGCAGACTGAATTCACGCGGCAAACCCGTAACCTACTTGCCGACTTGATTCAAAACCCTTATCTGGCGCGCATTCTTGTCGGCAGCAACGCAGTAGACTTGGACAAGCTGATGGGGAAAGGAGGCATCTTGCTCTGTAATACGGATAATGGTCTCCTCGGAAATGTCTCCGACGCCTTTGGTAAGCTCGTCCTCATGAGTACCCAGAATGCCGTATTCAGACGTAAGGGAGACGAGGACACCCGGCCGCTCGTATCCGTCTATGTCGATGAGTTCTATGACTACATGAATAGCCCATTCCTGAAGCTGGCCGGACAGGGACGGAAATATAAGGTTGCCTTCTTGGTCGCCTGCCAGTCTCTTTCCCAATTCAAGTTCAAGTTCGATGAGTCGTTTGTCGATGCGATGGTTGGCACGATCCGGAACTTTATCGTCTATGGAGGTGTCGGCCAATATGACGCCAAGAAGCTAATGCCGATCTTCGGTACCCAGGTCGAAGAGGTCGTTTCGACGAGAGAATCGGTGTCGCCAGAGAATACCAAAAGCCCGAATGTCAGTTATGCCCAGACCGTTACGCGAGAGGAAAAGGAACTGGTCAGCGAAGACGAGATCATGTTCAATAAGTTCAAATTCAGCTATATACGGCTTGTGGTAGAAGGCAGCACGACAAAAGCCATTAAGGCTGAAGGCGACTTCGTGGACATGGGTGATGCAAACAAGTGGAAAAAGGCGCTCAATGAGGACGCGGTTAAGGCGTTCATGCAGTATTGGCAGAACGATTCGGAGAAGGAAGACGCGTTTGATATGAATTGGATTGATACATGGGGAGAAGCGGTTGGATCGGATCAAAACGACGATACGGCCGATCTCGAACAACAAATCCAAATCAAGCAAACAGCTCCTGTCTTCGAGGAGATTGCCAAAACGGACAGCAGCGTTCGCCGCTTCCAAGCCCTTTCCCCAAGGAATGAAGATACGGAAGCGGGCGGAAATGAGGAGACGGGACCGGAGGAAGCACCTGCGGAGAATACTCCTGTTCCGCGAGCGTCCCAATTCGTATACGGAAAGAATAGCTCTAAGCCGGCTGCCGTGAAATCAACTGGTCCGCAGGAACGGGAGACATCTAAGGCGGAGACGAAGCAGGAGATCCCGCTTCCGCGTGCATCTGAGCCTAACCCTAAGACGGAGAAGCCGGAGAAGAAGGAATCGGAAGTGGTGAGCTTCTCAAGCATGTTCGGGAACAAACCAAAGCCGGCTACTCCAGCAGCTGCAGAAGCTCCAGCCATTGAACCGAAGGCTTCAACAGCCGTGGAAGCGGGATTGGTTCCTACTGAAGTGGAGGATACCAAAGAACCCGCTCCAGCGCCGAAGGCAGAGGAAGCACCTGAAACTGAGCCGATTGCCGATAAGAAGCCGGAGAAGAAACGGCGGCTGGATCATCTGCAGGATTCAGGGATCGATGTGAACAGCAATCCATTCTTGAAGAAGATATTCGAAGTGACGAAGGATAAGTAATTTGACACGGCACATTAGGACTTGTCAGTTGAACGGGATTTGATTATAGTGAACTTAATTGAAAAATATTGAAATGAGCGAAAAGCGGAAGACGCACGCGACCTATTGGTTACGTGCGTCTTCTTTTTTTGTTTTTTTGCTCAAATTACCCATTAGGAGGCTATCCATGAATAATGCAGCGGTACTGGAACTGTTACAGGAATCGATGCGGAAAAACTATGTTCAAACCGGCGTGGTAGAGAAAATCAGCCAGGTGCGCTTGTCGAAAGACAGCACAGAAGAACTGATTCTGATCAACTTCAACGGCGTTATCGTGTACTGCCGGAAAGATGAATTCGTTAAGCGCAATTTGTCCTCCTACAGCGGCTTCCTGCAAACCGAAGTGCCGTTTATCGTGAAGCAGGTTACACCGGACGGCCATGTTATCGTGAGCAGGCTTGAAGCGATTCCGCGAGTGGCGAAAACCTTTATCCGGAATCATAGCGAAGGCGACATGGTAACCGGCTATGTAACCGGCGTTACGGCAAACAACCTCGTGTTTGTCGATGTGGAGGGTGTTCCCTGCCTCATTCCGCCGCAAGAGTGGGATCATGTCCGTACGACGAACCTCCGGGAGTTTCTGAAGATCGGAACCGAGCTCGATCTGAAGATCCTGACGATCGACGAGCTTCCGAAGCGGGAGGAAGAAGCGGAAGCGGGAGAAGAGGCCACAACAGGCGCCAGCACGACGGCAGCCGAGTTCGGCTATCGGGTCCGCCTCTCTCGTAAGGCAGTGCTAGACGAGGAGAAGGCGAAGCTTTGGGAGAATATCGAGGATCACTACACACGCGGCGATACCACAGTCGCGAAAATCACCGGCTTCGGGTCCGGCCAGAACAGCTACTTCCTGGAGCTGCCGAAGGGAATCGTCATTCTGGGTAATCTCCAGTCCAATTTACGGCGCCAGTACGGCGGCAGCCTGCCGCAAGGATTAAAGGTCCACGTTGAAATCGTATCGATGGATAAGCAAAACCGACGCGGAAGAGCACGTATCTTTAAACTTGATCCGACGCTGCAATCGTCTCTTCGTAGACCATATGCGTTCAACTCCCACTCCACCTGAGATAGACCCGGTTCGTATTTGGAAGTCGCTTGATGGCGGCGTTCCGATATTCGATGATCCGGCTTTGCAGATCAAGATGTTGCCGTGGCAAAGCCGGCCGGATACGAATTTGGAGTTGACGGTTTTCCGCGTCGAAACCGGACAAATCACGGAAAGCGATGTTGAAGTGGCAATTACCCTTGCCAAAATGAGAGTTCTAACGGAAAACCAACTTCGCCGGCTCTATCAGCATCAATTCCCGAAGGCACATAAGCTTGGATCGCGCCTTCGTTTCTTGCAACAGATTGGCTGGTTCGACGGTTGGCACATGGAAAGTGAGTATAACGCCAGGGAATACGTATGGAGCATTGGGGTTGCGGCTCGAAATTACTTGGGGTTTGTCATGGGCATGCACGACCTCCCCAACCCCATTGCCTTGGCGCAGAACATAACCCACAACCTTGCCGTTTGTGCTGTCAATGAGCTGCGGGTTCAACTGCTGCTCAAAGGGATCATCCATGAGTCGGACTTCGTTTTGTATCCGCATTTGGCGCCGAACGAAGAAAACCCACTCGCGCTGGTCAAGATGAACACGCCAGCTGGAGCGATCGTGATGTATGTCGAACGGCTACAGCAAACGAAGAAGCCTCTGCGGTTCATGAAGTACAAGATGAAGCGCTATGGGGATTGGATCGCTCGGGAAGGCACACTCCCGAGCCCGTTCCCATCGGATAACCAGCCGATCATGCTATGGAGCTGCGGTACGGAACAAGCCGTTATTGAGCTGGTAGGCTCGCTCAACTATTTGCCAGATGATATGTTTCATCTCTTTTTGATTGATGAGCACATGAGCGATGTGAAGGAGGCCTTCCGGGTCGCTATAAAAGGCGATCAGCCGGGAGATGTAATCCTCAAGAAGTTCGTATTTGATTTCCTAGACTGAAGAGAGTCGAATCGTTTCATAAGGACTAGCCGTTGCCATCGTCCGTCAAACGAGACGATTCGTCCATCGAGAGGAGCGGGTTATGCGCGTACGTGTCACCGTCGTGTTTTCGCTGGCCATCTTCATGTTCTTAGCCGGTATCGGGGGATTTGCCCTTATCTATGCCAAGGGACAGGATCTATTGCCGAGCACCATCGTCTATGAACCGATTGGAGATATAAAGGTTGAGCGATACACCGAAATTACTTCCGAGAAGTTTGACAGCTTATTTGAAGCCAAGGAGATCCTGCAGGCGTCCGTGACACCGAACATGATTACGGCTGAGAACCGGGATTCCGTCATGGATAAGGTCATGGTTCAAACCCTATATCCGGGCGACTTCCTTACCGTCAACTATGTCGGGGAGAGCGTGTTTACGCAAAAAGCAGGGGAAAAGGAATATCCGATCCCGGCCAGTTGGTGGGAAGTGCTTGACTGGACCGGCCGTAACGGCGATATCGGAGAGATTTGGCTGTTCCCGACAGATAAGCTGAAGCAAGCATTGCTGCAGACCAACGTTTCTTCTACTACATCGCCTTCCGAAACAGGAAGCGGCATGGATGGATCGATCAATGTCCAGGTAAGTGGCAGCGTCGAAACCATCAAGGAAACGCCAGAGCGTCCGCTCAGCACACCGATCCTTACCGACGTTCGCCTAAGATACATTACGGACTCGGCTAACAAGGCGATCCACAACGGATCAGGCGTCGATGATCGTTCCGAGGGAAGCGGGAAGCCGACAGAAGCGAAGATCTTCTTAACACCAGAGCAATACGGCGTTCTCAAAATGGCCGTTCAAGAGGGTTACAAACTCATCTATGCGGTAAACGAAGGGGAGTGAACGGGGTGAAAGCAGTCGTCATTGGCAGTACAAGCCGGCTTACTCCGATCGTGCAGAACATCAAAGACCTGCAGAACACGGAATACATGTTCGAGCTTACGGCAAACCGCGAAATCGATGTCGTGATCTTGGATCACACCTCCTTGCAGTTGCTGGATCTGGCAGCGAGCGAGTACCCGAAAGCGAAACTGATTTATGTGTATGGCGTTCGCCGCGGCTTGGGCGATGACTACGATCAGGCCAAAGAAACATGCGGGCTTAAGGGCGCCATTTTCCTCGTCGATCGGACGGATATGCAGGTGCAAGAAGAAATCGCGCGGGAAGTCTTCCCGGAGCGCTTCCAGAACCAGCGCCAGAATGCAGTCGCCTTTATTTCCTGCCACCGGAAGTCGGGCACCTCGAAGGTCGTGGACGCTGTTGCCCAGCAGCTTGCGGAAAAGACGCAGGCGCATATCGGCATTGTCCGGCTGGATCCCTATGATATGAGTGCTTCTCGGGAGGGGATGTTTCAGGTCTACCGAGAGTATGAAGCGGGGAGCCTGACAGCGGAGCGGGTTCGTGAAATTGCCCATCAGAAGGGCACGATCTTTGAGATCAACGGCAACCCGCATCTCGAATATGCGCGGACGTTTATGCCAAACCGCCTGGAACAAATCCTCGGGATCATCCAGCACGCCTTTGACGTTACGTTGCTTGATGTCAGCCCGTACTGGGACAACTCCTATACGTTGGTGCCGCTCAAATCCGTTCAGCGGAAGTACCTGGTAGCGACCAGCAAGGCGGACGAAATGCAGGAGTTTTATGCCGTGACACCGCACCTGATCCGGCAGTTTGACATTGACCTCAGGAAAACCTCATTCATTGTGAACTTCGACGGCCAAGGCTCGGAAACGAGGCTCAATATTTCCTCCTTCTTGAACTCGCCAAACATTGCTACGCTGCCCTATGTACCGCTTAACGCGAAGAACTCCAAGCACTTCAAGAACGGCTTAGGGAAGCTTGTTGACCTGATCGCGGCTGACTATTCTTTGCCATCGGTGCTGCAGAAGCAGGATAAAAACCGGTCCTTGTCCTCTTTGCTATCTGGAAAGACAGGGTGATGGGCATGACGACGATTGCGGAAAGCGAGCTGAAGCGAGACATACACGCTGAAGTATCGATTGACCAGCTCATCGATTATGCGAGGGACAATCACAAGAATGAGTCAAAGGGATCTGTCTTCTCCCTCGTCGCGTTTGACAACGCCAAGGATGTCATCAGCAAATACTTCGATCATCGCCTGGAGAGCGCCAATAGCGATAATGAACAGAAACAATATCTGCTCCAGCAGCATCGCGCCACAATTGGCCATCCGGAAGCGGTCGAGGAACTCAAAACAGTCATCAAGCAGCAAGTCGAGCAATTGAAGCTCGGGGATACGCAGTATCCGTCGACCTACCTCAACCTGGTTGATGCCCTCTTCCATGAGATATGGGGGCTGGGCGTCGTCAGTGTATGGCTCGAGAGACACCGGAACATCGGCAAATGCCGCGTGAATGGAACGGAAGTCCGGTACAAGAAGATCGGGGAAAAACACCGGATGCATGAGCAATACCGCCATATTCGAGACGTTTACCGGTTGATCGAGAACCTGATGCGTAATGATGAAGCGCAGTACATGAACCGGGATAAGAATTACGCGGAGCTGCAGCTGTTCGATGGAACGCGCGTGGTCATTACGCAGCCTCCGTTTACAAAATGGCCGACCATCGTTTTTCGGCGGAGCACGGTTTCTCACTTCACGTTACAGGAACAAGCTCGGCTAAACACGATTCCCGAAGAGGCGATCCCTGTCTTCCGGATGATTTCGCGTTGCGGATCCAAATGCATGCTTTCGGGTGAGCCGGGAGTCGGGAAGTCGACGATGCTGATATCGCTGTTTGCAGAAACGGAAACGGACAAAATCACCGTCTTGGCTGAGAATGCGCCAGAGCTTGGACTGAAGGCGCTCTTCCCGGACCGCGATATTACTGAGTTTGTCGGAGACGACAAAACAATGGTTTCAGAAGTATTCCCGCGAACGCTGCGCCAGGATCCTAGTCAGTACCTTATCGGGGAGGTCCGGGAGGTAGAGGCGGGCATGTATAAAGAAGCATGTGCCAATACGACCGGCTTTGTCGGATCTTCCATGCACGAGAAGGACTCCACAAACGTGCCGGGAACGTTAGCCCGGAAAGAGATCCGCGGGACGAAAGGGATGGAGTATCGGATTGCCCTGACCGATTACGCGAGTCACATCGATTTCGTACTCGTCATGGAGCTGGATGAGGATCAGATCACCTTACGGAATGTGGAAATTGCGGAGATTGTCTTCGATGCGATATCGCTAACCGTTACCAGCCGGCGCCTCATGTGGTTCGACGGCGATGGTTGGCGGTTCAACAACATCATCGACAGCCGGCTGCAGCGCCGCATGCGAAGGAAGAATCGCGAGGCTTTCGAAGAAGGCATGAGCGTGCTGGCGAAGCTATCGCAAAGGTTCCCCATCCCTGATGACGAGAAGGAAATATCGCTTAGTTGGGGAGGCGGTGGCGTTTGATTCTAACGCTAGTAAGCGACTACTGGATGCAGCTTTGTATGATCTTGATCCTGCTGGGCGGCGTGGTAGGCGGCATTGCGCTCATGTTTGAAGCAGTGTCACTCTATCGCAAGCAGTTGGAGATTGATCAGCGGTTCAGTGACAGTGGCGCTTTCCAGGGGAAAGGGGTCCGAAGCGAGGATTATTTTAAACGGTCTTGGTACCGGCTGGTTGCCCTCGACTTGAATGCTCTTGTAAAGCTGACGCCTTCCATGACGCGGATTGTGCTGAACGCCAGCTTGCTTCTCAGTGTACTAATCGGCGCTGCATGCGGTTTGTGGGTGGAACGAAGCTATTTCCAAACGGGAAACAGTTCCCTTCCCTACAACCAATTGAGTTACGTTATCCCGATCCTCATTGGATTAGGTGCCATGCTGCTCCCGTTCCTGGTCCTGCGGGCTTTGATTCAGCGGCGACGCGCGAAGCTTAGCCATCAATTCCTGAGTTATGTCGAAGCATTCGAGCGCAAGTATCTCCAAAAGTTCGATCTCTACCCGACCCTGCTGGAGCTCACCGATGTGCTTCCGTCTGGCGTGTTTAAAAACATGACGTTCCGCGTTGCGCAAGCCATGCAGCGGAAACAGGAAGAGAAGCTAAGGTTTGAGCTCGAGGTCTTTGAGCATCAGGTGGGGTCCATCTTTGCTAGAGCCTTTTTCATCATGATCCGTGAGGCTTACGGTCTTGTGAATAATGCTTCGGGGCGTCGGGAGACGAAGAGAATCTCGGTGGGGTTACGATCGCAGATCGAGCAAATGCACGGGTTCCTGCGCGTGACGACGGAGGACAAGCCGAAGAAGAAGGAAATTGTACAGGTCGGGTTCTTCACATTCCCTCTTCTGTACGGCGCCCACTATTTTGGCGTGAAGATGATGGGCGATGAGGCTGCTAGAAGGTTTATGTTTGATTCTCCGCTAGGATCGACCTTGTTCGTGGCTTCGGTCATCTTTGGATTTTTGGCCATCATCGTGAATCTCGTTATCACACGCCGGAAGTTTGATTTGTAAGGGGGTGCTTATGCGATGTCATTCTTGTTCGTAAATCCGTTCTACTCGTTACTTTGGGCCAGTTTCATTCTGATCATCCTTGCATCGCTTGGAATGGTCCTTTCGATTGGTAGAGGACAGAGGCTCACGGCCATCAACGAGATGCGGATTTATGTCCAGTTAGAAGCGCGGGAGCGCCTGTCGAATTGGCAACAGTTTTACCATAACGAAAAGGAAAATCAGTTGATCCGGAGCATGGGTCTTCCGATCAGTGCTGCGAAGCTGAAGGTGATCCGAGATGTTGCCGCCGGCACTGTGTTGCTTGTTACCCTTCTTCGTTATGTATTGACTCACGGCTCGTTGTTGTTCGGTCTGGTACTTACAGTGTTGATTTACAGCTGCCTTTGGCCGAGCGTGAAGAACTTTTCGATCTTTTCGAACGTTATCGGCCCGTTGCTTCAAAAGATCCGGCGTTATCGAGTGACAAGAGAGACACATGTCCTTTTGCTCCTGCTGCGCAATGAGGTGCAAGAGACTCAAAAACGGAGTGTACTCTCTCTCATCCAGAAATACCAGTCTTACTTCAAGGTGATCAAGCAAGACTTATTGATCCTTGAACACGAGTGGGGGCGGGGAAAGGATATCGCCTTAACGCAGATGCTCGAGAGGCATCCGAAGAACGATGAGATTGCCTATCTGGCGTCGATGCTGCGAGACATGGACAGCGTGGAATATGAGGATCTAGACAAGATGCTCAAAGAAAATTCCGAGACGCTGAACAAGAAGCAGCAATCCAGCTTCGAGGCGCGGGAGAACGACTTGAATCAAATCCTATTCATGATCAATCTGGGCGGTACTGCGCTTGCATTGCTTTGGTTCGTCATAGCGATGTTCATGTGGTCCTACTCATTTGATACAAACTTTTAATTAAAAGGGATGGTGTCCATTAATGAATTGGACTTGGCAGAAGGTTTTGGGGTTTGGGATCACAGCTTTCTTGGTGGCAACGTTGCTGTTCCAATCGGGTACCGGTTTGATCTCGAAGACGCAAACATCTCATACCAATGCTGTTACGCGCATTGATAAGGTCAACGATAATCTGAAAGAATAGATTGGCGACCTGTTTTCGTAACAGAGGGGCGGGGGAACCTGCCCTTTTATTTTTCGCAAAGGACCAGGAGGGAACTCGGTGAATTTTACCTTCAAAATGATTACCTATCTTGTAATTACCACTCTGATGCTGGTGGCTCTCATTCTTGATCATGCCGACAGCAAGAATGCCATGTATATCGAGATGGAAGCAGCTGAGGCCATCTTAAAAGCTCCGCCGGCAGGCTATATCACAAGCGAATTGCAGGAACAGATCAAGGAAAACCTTGCCAGAACGCGCGGATTTGATGCAAGTGATATTGAAATTACGGGTGATGTAACGGTCGAAGAACGCAAGGTCCGCGGCAGCGCGTCCGAAGACATCGAGCTCTATATTAGCTATCCTCGCAAGATTTATATTTTCTTCGGTGGCATGGTCAAGAGTAATTATACGGCGTACCGCCAAATCAAGACGGAGTACACGGTTAATTAATCCAGCGGTTGATTGAAGGGTAGGTAATTGTTGTGAATATGGTCTTCCGGTTGATTGCTACCTGTGTCATCTTTGTTATTTTCCTCAAGTACGACACCTATGACCGTGTCATGGTGACAGGCGAGATGCGTTCCTATTCGGCTACGATCATTGCCGCTCATGATGCCGCGATTCCCTATGAAGTTGATAAGTCGAAGGGCTATATTGTGTTCGATGAAGGTAAAGGGACTGATAATTTCAAGCAATCCCTTACGAAGACGCTGAAGCTTAATAGTGACCTCTCCCCAAATGACAATTCGATCTTTGCTTCCCCAGTCAAAATCGTGGCCCTATTTTTCTTAGGCGATGATAAAGCGCCTACGGACGGAAGCGGATTTCCATCATATCCATATGAGTATCAGAACAATGTCGTTTACCGTGGCCAGACAGTTTCGATCAATGAGACGATCTATGGGCCAAGCGTTGTTGGCATCATTGAAGTTTCCTATAGGGTTGAAGGCTCGCCGGTGACGTTTAAGACGGCCGTTTATCGCTATAAAGACAACTCCTTGTGATGAAAAATCGCATTGTCACAATTTGTATAAACATGTTAAAATGAATATGTAATATTTTCCTTGCTCATTTAGTTGAGCTTTATTCTGAAGCGATAAGCCCTATGGGTGGCATGCTTTTTCTGAGGTTGTGCCTACCTACGCTTCTACGAGAACAGAATAGGCTATAACCAAAGATTTGGAGCGAAAGACGCGGGAATCTCTCCCTTGACGTCTTTTTTTTTATTTTTAATATCAACTAAAGGAGATGTTTAGATGATGAAAAAGCTATTACTTGCAAGTATGACGGGACTACTAGCTCTTACGACGATCGTTAACGGCGCTTCAGCTGCAACGGAAACGAGCGATATCCAAGTCATCTTGAATGGCAAGCGGATTGCTTTTGTGGATGCGAAGCCTGTGACGGATAACGGACGTGTTCTCGTTCCTCTGCGTGTGGTGTCGGAAAATCTTGGAGCAAAGGTCGATTACAGCAATAATGTCGTCACGATTACGCAAGGCTCCTCTGTTGTGAAATTGACGATCGGCAGCAAGGAGGCGACCGCGAACGGCAAATCTGTCACGCTAGACAGTGTTCCAAATGTGAAGAACAGCCGAGTATTTGTGCCACTGCGCTTTGTGAGCGAGCAACTGGGCCAGACGGTAGAGTGGAGTGGAGTCGATCAGTACGTTTGGATCGGCGAAAAGACTGCTCCTGAGGTGTCGACAGTAATCAAGGGTTCTCCTGTCGCTGACTACAAATACCTGTTCAGTAAGATCCCAGCAGACCTGGCTTCTGATGGAGTGAATAGGACGAAGGTGTGGGACATTTCTACGAACCAACTTCCGCTGAAGATCCTTTATGGATTCAGACAAGAGGGTGTTTCTGAAGATCCTGTTTGGGACTCTATCCTGTACAGCATGAAGCTTGAGGTCGTGAACAACCAACAGTACATCAAGATCCACTACTCTGGCAAGGGTCACACAGGACTCAGTTTGCTCTCTGATGATGGCATCCCTCGCACTCGTGGTAAGATAGCTAGCATGTCTAGCAAGGACACAGATGGAAGTTACATTGAGTATTTCCCAGTTACACAAATCGGTGATGAGGAACGCGGTGATAAGAATTGGAAAAATTACAAGATCACCAACGTGAAGTATGTTCAGGTCCTGTACGACAGCTACAGTTATGTGTTTGTGAAGAATCCTTACTACAAGGCGTAATGACTCCCTATAGCTAAAGCAAGGGGTTTCTCAGTTCAACGAGTCCGCTAATGCAGTAATCTCCCCGAAGGCTCCATCCGAGCCAATGTTTTTAAGCGGTATGGGTGGCATGCTTTCGGGGATGTGCCCACTTGCGCTTGTTCGAGAACAGAATAGGTCTATCTTCAAAGATTTGGAGCGAAAGACGCGGGAATCTCTTCCTTTGCGTCTTTTTTTTATTTTTCTACATTGAGTACTACAGGAGGAAACTGGATGAAAAAAATACGAAAAACATCACTATGTATTCTAATCATCATTGCGTTGTTGGTAGGGGCAGTAATTCCAAATCCTTCAACAACCCAAAACAACGCAGAAGCCGCATCCAGCTGTACCGCTAGCACATTGTCCTACATCTCTGCATACAGCATTGGAGATACATCTGCAAATGCAGGTCGAATGCTATATGCTGTAGGTATGTTCAGCTACACCGTTCAGACAAAAGACGACGGTACCTGGACCCCAGTTAGTCCAGGTACTACAGCTTCCAAAACCCCCACAGGAGTCGTGAGCTTCCCGTACTGCTTCCAGCTCGAAGATGAGAAGCAAGTGGAGGACGTCTCTGTCGAAGCATACACTAGCTCAAAGTACAACAGCACTGGTTCCGTCAACTGGAGCAAAGCATGGACACAGTCTAGAACAGACTTGTTCAGTCTTTATAATAAAAACATAAGCTCCGATTTCGGAGCAGAAGTCGTCGGTAGCACAAAAACAGGTATGGGTACATCGTCAGTAGGTTTTACTGTGAAGCTTACAGATAGCTCTGTTATTGGAGCTGCAAACCCTGATTATACTGCTGTAGGTACAACAAAGAAATCTTTGACAGTATATTTCCCAATGTTACTAAAAATAAAAGTTACCCCCAAGATTGTTACAAAGTATTTTGACACATCTGGCAATTCACTTTCATCTGTTTTTACGAACACAAGTGCCACAATGGTAACTGGCCAATCTTACAGTGGAGCAACTCCTCCTACAAATGCAAATTACACTTATTATGGATACTCTAAAACGACGCAAGATAAGACTTATCCAAGTCTATCAACTGTCGCTACAAGTACCCCGCCTAAATTTACTTATGATGGTAATTATGCTACTTACATTCTATATCTGTATTACAAGAAGAATGTTCCTACTACAAGCGGCTTGATTCATGTCCGTCACATGGTTCGAACCGGATCGACCGGCTCCTACTCAAAGGCAGCCGAGACTGAAATAACAGTCGATAGTCTGCCGGCGACGAAGACAGTCAATCCTACGACTTCTTATGGTACGGTTGTCGACAGCAGCATTGGTTATGTTGCGTATAGCGATCTTTTGACTGGCAAGAAGTCGCAATCGGTTAGTCTGACAACCACGATAAAAGAAGCTTGGGTGACATTCTACTACGAAAAAGAAGATAAAGGTGTAAAAGGTGATTTTTACATCGACCCGGATTACACCATTGAATATGGCAATGGCTTCGCGCCGATCCCGAAGGATGTAGACGTGAAATCTTGCACATTCAACTACATCCAATTCCGAATCTACGATTCCAACGGTAACTACGAAGACTTAGATCAGTCATATAGCAAGACCGATTTCTACGCCTATAACAACACGGATGAGTATCCATCTGTTATTATCGGCCCAGGCAGCTATCCGGTGTCCATGCTCATCAATACTTCTTGTGGCGATGCTTGGGTTGGTCCCAAGACGCTCACCTTGACGGAAGCTCCTCCGGAGCCAGAGAACAATCCTCCTTACGCAGCGATCTCCTGGTTTGACGCTGGAACGGAAACGCACGTCATTTCCGTTGCTCAAGGTAATAAGGTGGATCTGAAGGTTACCTCCATGACCGATCCGGATCCGGGCGATAAAGTATCGATCGTCGGATGGGACTTAACAAGTACGCCATGGCTTGCTTCCTTACAAGCCAAGTATGGGTTCAAGTTAACGGATAAGAATCTAATGGGAATCACGACAGAGGATCTAGGCGAGCATCCGGTCAGTCTCACGGTACAAGACCTAAAGGGCAAGACGTATACGGCTAATGCGCTGTTGCGCGTTATCGATCCGCGGCCGGTGGCCATCATTACAGCACCGGATCGTGTAAAGGAAAATCATCCGCTGCCATCACCTATCCATGGCAATAAATCGTACAGCCCGGCGAAGCTGCCTCTCGTTGCTTACGAGTGGTCCGAGAACAAGCCAGCTGATGGAGACACCTTCCACGCGCCAGGCATCGAAACCCTGACTTTGATAGTGCAAGACTCTGTTGGCCGTTGGTCTGATCTGGCTACCAAAGATGTGACTGTTATCCCGGATGAGCCGCCTGTCGTTAATATCCAGGTGCCGTCTGAAGAGACGAGAACTGGAGAAGTAACGGTTGTAAGCGAAGCATATAGTCCGGATGGCGACACGGTGGTCAGGCATGTGTTCTTCCAGAAGTATGACGCCGAAAACAACGGCTTCGATGATAACGATTGGGTTCGCGTTCAAGACGGTGCAGCTGCTACCTATACGTTCAAGCCGTCCCGCGTAGGCAAGTATCTCTTTGCTGAGACAGCCTATGAAGACTACGGGAAATCGGGTAACACGGACGATCAACCGGAGAGCGAGCGGACACTAGATGTCGTCAACTTGCCGCCGACCGTAGACCTGGCGGTTACATCAGACGTGCCGGAAGCACCGGAATCAACGATTATTTCATTTGCGGATCTATACGCAAATGGAAAGTACGTATCGTTGCTAACGGGAGGACTCGGAAATAAGGATAATTTCCAACTCGTTAACGGAGCTGTCAAGAGCAAGGTCTACAAGGCTTTGTACAACATGGGTAACACATTGGGGTTGGACAACAAGTCAACAAGTCCCTATGCCAGCATCCAGGGGACACCAACCTTGACGCAAATAGCCTCTGGCGGTACTTATCAATACGGTGTCATCGCAGATGAAAAGTATGTCTATCTCATAGGAACGGCTTCAATCACTGCATTCAATAAAACAGACTTAAGCACCCCAGTATGGACAAAATCAACACCAAATATAAGAGCAAGCCAACCATACACAGGCGCAAATTCTTATGCAACAATGTATACTGCCGGGGTATTGGCACATAAAGGAAAACTGTACTACCAAACCTACGTCAGTGAAAAATTCTATTTGAACATCGCAGATAGAGATACTGGCGAATTAATCAGTTCTACTTATATTCCATACCAATGGTCCACTGCAGCCTTATTAGGAGGGCGAGACGGAATATATGTTGGATCATTCAATTACCCAGAGAGTGCTACTTATTGGGGGTACTGGTCCAAATTCTCACTCGATGGCACTAGACTGGGGGAATTAACCTCAGACTACAGCAATGCCCCATATTTCGATAACAGTAACAATGCAACTATGTCTCAAAAGAACAACGCAATGGTAATAGGTACTTTGTACAGATATTACGACTGTGGTTGTATGAACTCATCTTATGGGACCAGAATGTTCACATCAGCCAAAGATGGGGACATCAAATTAACGCATTTGTTCGGTCTATTGGGCTCAAATCCAAAAGGGTTCGACAACAATGGTAACTATTTCGTTACTAGTGGTGCCTATCTCTACAATTACTCTCCGTCTGGTGTGATGACCAAGATCGCGCCTTCAGTTTCACCAGACACCGCAAGATTCAAGCTGTTCAGTAATTTCAACGCAGCATCTAGCGTCTTAGGTACCGATGATGATGGTAGGTACTGGTTTGTGTCAAACACAGATGGAACTGTCACTGGAAAAATCCCATTGATTGCAGCCTATGGCAGCGATGGTTCATTAATCAAATCCTTCTACCCGTTTGGGAATGCAGCGACAGTATATGCGTCTCCTGATTATACTTTTGATCGCTTCTACCAGGGGTCTGATGGACTCATAACATTCGTCGGCGAGAAAGTAATAAGCACAAGCATCTCCCAGTTGGTGATGGTTACCATCGACCCGACAACGATGGAAATAAGATCAACGTATACAAGTCCCAACTTGTCTACTAATGTATACGCGGCTCCCATAGGAGACCAGACATACATCGTTTTCTCTAATAAATATGCCGCAGATACAAACACCTATATTCTGAACAGTACGGGAGAACTGACCGTACCTAAAAAATTCGATATCGGTGAACCAACAAAGGACTTAATTCTCGGTGATCAAATTCCAGCGAAAAACACGATTTCGTTATCCCTATCTCCTAGCAACTCATCAGCTGAAGGTACGGGATATGTATTTTTCGCTCTGGATAAGAACAATTATTATAGCGTAGAGTTCGAAGGAGGAGAGCTTCGGGTTAAGAAGACGGTCAACGGGACGGCAACGACGGTCTATAACAAGACTTATAGCTTCGTAAACGGAAAAACCTACAACCTCAAGATCGTGCCGAGTGCTGGAGGATTTACCGTTTACGCTAATAAGATTAAGCAAGCCTTTATTTCTGAAAGCAGCTGGAGTCAAGGAAGCATCGGCATCATCAATAGAGGGCAGCAAGGTGTGACGTATATGGGGGCCTCCTACTATGAGGCTACCGATACGGCAAATATTTTGGGCGGCATTGCTCTGGTTAATACCTCTATTGACTACGTTGTATCGTGGGATGATGAAGAATTGGATCCGCGCCTAACACAATTGGACCAATGGACATTCACCCATAATCCAAACGTCTTTTTAAATCCCGAGGGCACCTGGAGCGAAAGCGGAAAAACGCTGAATTCTCCTCCGACATCGTTTGAGCTACCTGGAGACTACACGTATACGTTTATAGCCAAGGACGATCCTCATCCGGAGCACTTATATCCGGATGATGCATTCGACGTGTACCGACAGTCTAGCAATATGGTGTCTGGCATTTTGCGTGTACACCGGCCGCCTATCGAGCAGTTGGATATAACGCTCAATGACGATAATACGCTCTCGTATGTTGACTCATCTTATGACCCGGACCGTTATGATCCGATTAACGGGAATTTCTCGACAGAAGATACGGGCATTGATTACAAAGCAACGAAAGGCATTTTAAAAGAATCATTCCGTTACCAGGCGCCTAAGAGCACTACGTTTATTGACGGCAAGCCTGGCATACTGATGGTCAAGGGCGTTTACTACATTGAGCATACCGTGTTCGATGAATATGGAGCCTGGGACCAAAATGTATATCCGGTTTACGTGGACGGCTACGATGCTCTGCCGCCGATTGCTGGATTCACCGTGACACCGCTTTTGTGGTATCGCAATATGCCGTTTGTGATCGATTCGACGGCTAGTGACCCGCAGGATGGCGATCGCACGCAGCTGCAGCATGCTTATTATGTCCAAAACGTAACGGCCGGTGGAGCATCCACTTTACAGAGCGACTCTCGCACATCATGGGAAAAAGTATTTAACTCACTTGGCATCATGTCTATCAGGCAGATCGTAACAAATAGCTTCGGGCTCTCAGCCGAGGTCACCCACACGGTTGAAGTCGTTAACCAGAATCCGGCTGCGCAAGTAACAACGCCGTCAAGCGTGGATTCTGCGAATCCAACTGTCTTCGACACCTTGCGGCCGACATTCACCTGGAGCTATTCGGACGCGGATGACGATCAACAGACTAAATACCAGCTCCGGATCTACAAGTACGGTGGGGTCTCCTATATGGACTCCGGGGAGATCAGCTCGAGCGCGACATCTTGGGCGCCATCAAGCGACCTTCCAGAGAATATCAACTTCTACGTCATGGTACGTGTCTATGACGGCTATGACTGGAGCGACTGGAGCGATCCGAAGTATTTCGTCATCATCACCAATAAGCCGCCTATAGGTGACTTCAGTTGGACACCTTCGACCGTGTATGAAGGAGATACCGTAAACTTCATTCCGGTTGTAGACGATCCGGATAAAGATCCGCTCACCGTCACGTTTACGATCACTTCGCCAGCTGGCGTTGTGCAGACCTTCAGCTTGAACAAGACGGCGCCATACGATAACACGGGGCCAAGCGTATTGATGGCAGACGTAGGCGAATGGACGGCTAAAATGATCGTTAGCGATGGAAGAGAATTCGTGACTGTCACCAAAACCGTTAGCGTCTTACCGCTGACTGTAACAGGCGCTGTCTCGCATACGGCGAAATGGAACCAAAACAGAATCAAATATAACCAATTGAAGACAGGTACAGATAACAGCCCATGGGCAGCGAACACGTTCCTGGCGGGCGAAGAATTTGTCCTTAGTGCGAAGACAACGGATATCTTGTCCGGTAGTAGCGATTTCGCGAAAAGCGTATCCGTCACGTTACTAAGTACAAATACAACCGTCGCACTAAGTTCGGCATCAGGAACCAGCTGGACAGGAACGATGTGGAATTCAAGCTTTAAATCACTGGCGCCCGGCGCCCAAACGTTCCGATTCACGGCAACATACAGCAATGGCGTCGTAAAGACAACGGAAGTGGTCGTTTATATCGACACCAATACGGTAGACGATTACTATCTGCTGGTTCGCGACAAGTAAGCACTCGATCGTCAGGCATTATCGTGCCTGGCGATCTTTTCTATTTCAGGCATGTCACGAAGATGAGTTCTCATGCTAGACTTGAAGGAACGGAATGAGGGAGAGAGGGTTGGCGTAGTGACGCAACTGCATGTCGTTTTATCATTTGTTTCTATCTGCAGCGGATGTGGCCGAAGAACTGAACAAACGATCAAAGACTTCGGCAGGAGAGATTTGAACGAGCTGGAGCAATTGATGGGGGAGCAGGATGTTACGGTCACGCCGATCGTGTGTCCCAAGTGTGGATTCTCTAACCTGCCGACTATCATGAAACTGTTCGATAAGCTACAGGGCCGAGTCATATCAGAAGCGAAGATCGGCGCTGATGTCCCGGTGATCGATGATGCGGGGCAAGCCGGCTATGTGAATACGCGCACGGAAGAAGAACAAGCGGAGATTGACCGCGGGGTTGCAAAATGGGTGGAGTATATTGCCGACCATTCGGATTCGTTTTGGCAGCAGTTTGAAGCGCATGCGCACGAGCATTGGACAGGAATTATTGTAGAGTTGACCAAACAGGACTTTGAGGAAGCGTACGGCACCCTTTCCTTGACGACACTCGGGCCTCAGGCGACCGTGTCAAAGTACCGGAGGGATGTGGAGGCTAAGATCGTCTCTGAGGCTTCTAGGCGGTCATTCTGGCGGGCAGCTAATCAGCGCATGTATCAACACCTGGTTGAGATTGGGATCGAAGCCTGGGACGTGAAGAACGCCATTAAGCTGTATGGCCGGGAGCGGGTCCGTTTTCTGATCCTTCAACTGCCTATTCCGGAGGAACTTGAAGGGATACGCTCACAAGCTATCGGGGAGCTCGTGAAAAAAGAGAGCGGCGACCAGGCTTTTCTGTATCGAAGAATCAAGCAGCTATCTTCCCGCTTAGATAAATCGTTGGTGTCGTCGAATCGCTATCACCAGCAAAGCATGGATCTGCAGGACAAGCTTGCCGCGGCGTACCGGACCATTGAACAACTGGAAGCGGAGCGGGTGGAAGCCTTCCGTCCGGATACGAGTCAAACCTCAAAGATTGAGCGTCTCAAAGGTCTAATAACGGAGCTGAAGACGGAAAATAAGCGATTGAACAGCCTGCTGCCGGTTGAAGAAATACCGACGCCTCCGATTGAAGAGAATGTAGTGACCATTCCGCAAGTGGATCCTAGTGAAGAGGCCTCACTGGTTGAAGGGAAGACGATCGGCGTTTTAGGCGGTTGGCCGCGACAAGCAGACGCTCGATATGAATCATGCACATTGATGTTGCACGACGCTAGGCGCCTAGATCCTGCTTTCTATGCAATTCTGCGAGCCGCGGATGCCATCATTGTTTGGACTGAATTTATTTCGCATGAGGCCATGTGGGAGATCAAAGAATGGGCAGCCGATCGCGACATTCCAGTAAATTATTTGAGAGGAATGAACCTGGAGAGGGCATTGAGAGAGATTCGTTTGTCTTAGTTAGGAATGAAGCAGCTCACATTTGTTGCCGGAATCTACCAAATTGAAAAAAGGAGAATGGTTTCTGCATGAGACTATTTGGCAAAGCAACATCTGACTTGGACAAGAACGACATCGATCGCCTGATCGACAACCAGGTTTCCGAATCGATCGAATTGGATTACAAGGCTGAACTTCCCATCTTAAATGACGCTGGAAAGAAAGAACTGCTGGCGGATATCGTCGCGATGGCCAATACGGCAGGCGGGCTTCTCCTCTTTGGGCTGAAGGAAGCGAAAGAAGATGGGAAGAATGCCGGCTATCCAGCGGAAGTCACGGCCATGAAGGATCCCGAGGGAAAGCCGGTGAATGTGGAGCAACTTAAACAGTCGTTGGATCAAATTATTCGCGACGGTATCGATCCGCGGCTGCCTGGAATTACCTTTAAAGAGATTTCATATGACGCAGATCGCTTTGTCTTCATCATAGATGTTCCACGTAGCCTGCAGGCGCCGCATATGGTAACCGCTAGAAATGACGCCAAGTTCTATGCCCGGGCCAATACCGGAAAATTTCAGATGGATGTGAGACAAATTAGAGATGCCATGTTGCAAATGAATGACTGGTTAAGCGCAGCTGAAGAATTCCGGCATAACCGGAATCGTGAATTTTTATTTCTTAATAACACTCCTTCAGTGACTCTTCATTTAGTGCCGCTAGGTAGACGAGATTTTATTGATCTGAACAAGCAACTGCACAATTTCAAAGGGTTACTACCAGAAGATAGATACAATCTAACCAGGACAACGTACAACCTAGAAGGCATTATTCAAACGATAAATGAATCGGCTTGGCATTATCAGCTCTTTCGAGACGGAAAGATGGAAGCGCGGGATCCGTTGATCTTCGAAAAAGACAGCGATAACGACTGGGCCTTAAAAGTGGGGGACATTTCACTATGTGCGATGCGAATGCTATACCACTTCATGAAGATAGTTCAGCACTACCAGATCTCTCCTCCATTCGCTGTCTTCATGAGCGTTTTACACATGCATGGCTCATATGCAGTTTCACCTGTTCGTGGTAGAGTCCGTTTTGCTGGTGGGAGAAATCATACCTTTTTCCATGGGATTCTTATCGAAGATGCGGACACGAACATCGAAGAAAAGATGCATCCACTCTTCGACATCCTATATCAAGCGTGCGGGTATTCGGAATGCACCGATTACGACGAACATGGGTATAAATGGGCTTACAAAGAATAAGATGCCCGGATACTGAATGGCTGTTTGATGAAATAAATAGTCTCAGATAGAAACGGAATATGGTATAATTAGGATGGGCGGAGGACGCAGAGTAATTGGCGTTCTCTGTCCTTTTTTTGTTGCGAAAGGGGATAAATATGAGGCAAACGATCATTATTGGCACAGGGAACGAATCCTTGGACGAACTTATAAAGTCAGATATGGAAGAGGCTAATATTGGGACCGTCGTTGCGACGGTAACTACAAGAAACTCGCTTGTTAAGCGGTTCATGGAAACGGAAGCGACCTTGATTTTCATCGGTGAAGAACTAGTTGGTGATGAAGGTACCGACGAAGAATGGGAGCGGATTATCGAGGAGATGAAGCGGATTAGTCTGCAGCTTCGAATCGTCTATTTCTGCCAGCGCCCGGCGGACGATCTCTTTTTGACGAAGCTAACGACGCAGTTCGTATTTGATATCTTCAATGATGGCCAGCTGCCGGCAAGTTACTTGGAGCAACTCACGAGTCCTCCTGTATTTAAAAACATCGAGAAGTTCCGCGGGAAGGTCGGAGAGGCTGCGAAGCAAATCGCGGAAAAGTCCAAAGAGCAGCGTGCAGAGGAAATCATCAGCCAGGGGATCAGTAACGAAAAGAAAGAGAAGGTGAAGGATAAGGAAAGGGAAAAAGAGCCAAAAACCAAGGTCATAACTCAGGTTGTGGAGCGTGAGAAGCTTGTTCATGTTTATGAGCAGATGTACATTCAACCACAGCTCATTGCAGTTGCTTCTGCCTTCCCGGGGGCTGGCTCTTCGATATTAATACGTATGCTAGCTGAGTACTTAAACAATCTAAGCCTAAAGGTAGGCGTCTGTGAATCCCCCTATGCACCTTATTCGTGGTTTGAGCTCATTCATGGGGCCAAACTGCTCATAGAATCGGATCAGGGAGCCAGCTGGAAGAGCTGGCATCGGCAGATCCTTGAAGAGGAATCGGTAACCCGCGGCTCAGAGCTTACCGCAAATGGTGTTGGATACATGGTAAGACATCTTGATGAGCTGCTAGATTCGTGGGATATCATGCATACCGCGCACCTTGTAGGATTCGGAAGGCATTATCCGATTCTCTTTTACGATCTGAGTACCGGGCTTGCAGATGAACGCGAAAGGATCATTCTTAAACAGGCAAACCAAGTCATCTTGGTAAGCGGATATGACCCACTCCGGGTAAACAGAGAGCATAAGGCATATGAAGAAACGCTTCGAATGATCCGCGACAAAGTAATCGTAGTGGCTAATAAGTCGACTTCCTGGCTTCATAAAGAAAATGAGGAGGGGTTCAAGCGAGCGTATGGTGTGAATCATGTTCACCAGCTACCGGTCATTCCATCCCTTCCCGATATTTACATGAGCGGGGAGTCCTTCTGGCAAAGCGCTTTTATTAAGGGCGATGTACGTGAACAAATAAAGTCTGTCTTTGAGGATATCGCTGCGGAGCTTCTTACAGAGGATTTGGTCAAAAAGCTTATGCCGAAGGAGAGCAAAGGGTTCTTTAAGAAGCTTGCTGGGGGATTCCGAAAGGAGAGAGCGCATTCTTCTGCCGAGTTAGATGATAGCCCTGCTTGAGAGGTAAACTGAGTCTTGTCATTCACAGAATCAAGGAGTATCTTAAACGAGGGAACGACTAAGTGCTGCATGTTCTGGGTGATTTCTCCTTCGCCCAACATCCTTACAGAAGAAGCTTAAGCGAAACCTTTCAATATGTTCTAATCAACGAAAGATGGTGACCGTGTTGTTCCGCATCAATAAACGCGATGTTAAAAGAGAAGTTGATCGGCTTGGCGCCAATAAGAAGACCTTAAAAGGTCTGACAGTCTCTCCTGTGGCTAATGCGTATAAACAAGCGGTCTGGAACTTAACGGACACTTTACAAGATGCTGATGCCTATTCATTGGCTCAATGGCTGGTTCATGTCGAGCGGTGGATCGATGATCGTGGGAAGAATATAACGGCAACATACAACCGTGGAGAAATTCTCTTTGTCGAATTTGGCGCGATGAATTATGGTTACGAGCCTTCTTATGAACACCCCGCTATCGTCCTAGCAAACGCATTTAATACTATTCTGGTTGCTCCCTGCAGCTCACAGACGTTCGGAAAAGGGCACCGGAACGTCATTGATATTACGGTAACTGAAGCAACCGGATTAACCAACAATACTGGAATTGGGATAGGAGGGGCACGATGGATCAGCAAAAACCGTGTCCTAAACCGGGCCGGAAAGGTTACCAATCCGGTCATATTGGATAAGTTGGATGAGTTCTTGTTGAACAATTTGCATTTCTATCAGGTTGTTTTGGCTCATCACGAGAATGAAGTATATAATTTAAATAGAGAGAAGAAAGTTGTAGAAGATGAGCTCGAAACGATGAAAGAACTACTAATTTCAGTAGAAGACCTAATCTCACGTTTTTCGCCCGAACTCCTGCAGCAGTTTAAAGCTATCGCCGCGAGTGCCAAGGAGAAATCGGAAAAGAATAATTGACATACATAAGGTTCTGATGTAATATGTGTATACCTAATAGCAATGAATCGTCTATGAAGCGGATGCCTCTGAAAAGAGGGTCCGCTTCTTTCGTTATAAAACAAGCAAGCCTGAACTTTCCATGTGCTGCCGTTTACTCTAGACCCCCCAGCACTATGATTGCCATAATAAAAGCAACCATGTTAAAATATAGAGGTATTATTTCCCTTTGATTAGCACTTGCTAATCTTTACCTCGAAGATAAAAGCCCTAGTGGCGGATTGAATTCCTTGGGATAGCTTTGTCTATTTCATGAGAGGACTCCGACACGGGGCTTTTTTTGCGTGCACGGGAATTAATACAACAACTTTGAAGGAGATGAAGTTCATGGCAACAGCTGTAAAAACGAAGAGTGGAATCAAAATCGTAGTGAAGGATCCGAGTAGGTTTAAAGACAAGGTAGTTCAAGTTGCTGATGCTTGTCCTGACTCCAACGCGCTCCCCTTACTCACGTGTATGAAGATCGAAGTCAGGGCTGGGAGCGTGGTTTTCACAGGCGGCGATGGCATTAACACCATTTGTGTCGGAGAACAAGATGTCGTTGAAGCAGATCAAGATGCGTCATTTGTCGTACCAGCTGCACTATTCTCTTCAATCATCAAAAAGCTGCCGGCTGGCAAGGTCGAACTCACGAAAAAGGATGGGGAGTCGCTCCTTATTAAAGCGGGGTCAGCTAAATTCGATCTTTCGCTATTTAATGGGGATGAGTTCCCGCAAATCCCAACTGACAAAAACGTGGAGAGCGAGTTCAAAATTCCTGCTTCTTCGCTCGTTGCTGGACTTAAGAGTACCATGTACGCGGCAGCGGAGGAATCCAAGCAGGAATCTAAGAACATGCCCGTGCTAACAGGTGTGAATATGGAAATGGCGGCAGGAGAGACGAACCTGAAATTTACGGGTACCGATCGAAACCGGCTTTCCCGCTTCCTTGTGGAAGGCATCCAGGCTCAGCCTTTTAGGCAAACGATTGCTGTATCTTCCTGCAAGGAGATCGTCAAGATCATCGACTCGGTTCAGCAGGAAGTGAAGGTGACGGTCACGCAATCGGTTATTTCGATAACAGGACCTGGCTTCATGATCGTTTCCAAGTTTCTAGAAGGAAACTATCCGGATACGGATAAAGTCATCCCGCGGAAATTTGAAATGGAAGTTGTCCTGGAACGGGAAAAGCTGCTTGCGGTGCTTACACGTACAAGTGTGTTTGCAAAGACCAAGAAGATGGGGATCTTCACCCTAAAGGACGATCAGATGTCCATTTTCAGCAAGACAGAAATTGGGCAGGTGGCGGAGGGCTTGGATTGTCAGACGGTCGGAAAAGAAATGCGATTGGGGCTTGATGTCTTCTTTTTGATCGACGCGATCAAAGCGGTCGATCACAAGGAGATTCGCCTATCGTTCACGAGTCCGACGACACCAGTTGCCATCCGGCCGGATAACGAAACTAATAAAGTGATCGGTGTCATTATTCCAATTAGGCTTAACTGACACCAGAACGCATAAGAGGAGCTCTTCCACATGGAGGGGCTCTTTTTTATTACAACACGGGAGGAGTGAAGCGGGATGAAATGCGAAAATGAAGAGTTATGTAGATCGATCTCGGAGGAAAAGTTCGCTCGTATGGAGCCCCATCTGGCTGCTGCCGCTAGACGATTGGAGCGGTTTAGGCAAGCCTATGAGAACGGGGAGGCGGATCTTGCTTTTGACGAACATGCCTCTTTTCGTGAAGTATGGCGTGCTTTTTCAGAGACTCATATCCTTGAAGCCCTAATGAACGGAGAAATCATTGAATGTCGGAAGCGGGATGGCGAGTACGGGTTCTTGATTTGGTACAACGTGAAAATCGGACGTGGTCAATATCGTCCGATGCATGTTCCAGTCGTGATGCCTGTCGCCAATCCTAATTACTTGGTGGTCGTAACAGTATATGACCCGCGTTCAAAAGAGTGGCAATGGACCGACAACTATACGAGGCGAATTTGCAGGTGCAATTAATTAATGCACGTGCAAAAATTATAGAAGTTCGGTATAATGAGCGTACAAACCGTTTGAAGGGGTGGGAGCCATGCAAAAGAAATCAGCTGGCCGGCCGAAGTCCGACAATCCGCGTACGTTCGATCTACCGAAGATTCGATTAACTCGGGAGGAACGAAGAATGATCGAACTGAAAGCAACTCTCTTTAACAGAGGGAATATGGCAGAATACATTCGAGACGTCGCGCTCAATGATAATCGATCGCCAAAACCGCTGCCTGCGTGCCGCTGCGGCAATACCGCGCTTCATATCGTCTACATTGACGAGGAACGCACGGTCAACGTCGGCAGTGAAGACCGCTTGTTAACCCTTAAAGGGGTTCCGCGCAGCTATTGCGATCAATGTGGTCGAACGCTGGGAGACTTACGACTGGCGGCGAAGATCGAAACGGTGCTTGATGACGAAATCTTATGGAGATTAAATAGACGGGAGATCATTCCGGAACAACTGGAATTTGAATCGCTTCTCTCCGTAACGCATTAACCAAGTAGAAAGGGCCTGCTCCGGCAGCGCCCTTTTTCTATTTCATAAAAGTGTTGTTAGTGTAGATGATTATTTCCCTGGAGGGTTTGATATGGACAATATTTGGTTAGCAGCAATGGTAAGAGAAATAAGAATCTGCTGCCAAGTCGATAGCTACGAAATCAAGGGTGATACCATGAGATTTTGTGTGGATGAAGGCGACATCGAACATTACATTGAGGAGTACGCGATTGAGCAGGAGGAGATCGAGGGCGTGACGTACAACGTCATCAACCTTCGTGAACTCCATCGTCGGCTGAGTGAGGGGGTCGGTCTAAGTGACTGAGAGAAGCTAATCTGTCAATATAACGAAACCGTATGAATCGCTTCTCTCCGTTACCCATTAACCGAAAGGGCCTGCTTAAGCAGTGCCTTTTTTTATTTAAGGAGGAAGGTTAGAGTGACCGATACCTTTACTCGCCAGTCATTCGATTTCGAGACTGGCGCATGTGTTGATATCCCGGAAGTGGTACGAGACGCCGATTGCAGCATACTGACCCCGGTGCAGTTTGGAAACCCGGTGCAGCCTATTTATGGACAGGGAGTTTCGATTGTTCCGCGGTTTAAGGGACGCCGAGAATCGGAGCATGACCAGACGCATTACTTGGACGCTCTGCTTCCGCTTGAGGATTACGACAAGGTCATCGTCTTTTTTAGCTCCGGTAAGGACAGTTTAGGATGTGTTCTCCATCTGCTTGAACTCGGTGTACCCAGAGAGAAGATTGAACTTTGGCACCATCTTATCGATCACGGTTCAGATAAGAAGATGGATCATCCCGTAACACTCCCTTATACAAAGGCTGTCGCTGAAGCACTTGGAATCCGGCTTCGTTTGAGTTGGAGAGAGGGCGGCTTCTGGTCGGAGGTATATCGGCTAGGATCGACGGCACCGGTCGTATTTGAAGACGAGGACGGCCATAAAACCGTTGAACCAAAAGCATGGCGGCGATCGCAGGAATTAAAAGCGATGATGGAACAGGCGGAAATAGAAGGAAATGGGGATTTACTGCAGAAATGTTTTATGGAGTTAAAGAAGATCGGGTACCGGATGAAGTTCCCGGCAAAAGGCGCGGATCTATCGACTCGCTATTGCTCGGCTTACCTGAAGATCATGGTAGGGGATACCATGATCGCTCACTCCGCGGGCACGAAGAAAGACTGCAAGCTCCTCCTGGTGAGCGGAGAGAGACGCGGAGAGAGCCATAACCGCCGGCGGTATAACGAAGTCGAGATACATGGAACAAATGCGGAAAGAAGGAACAGACGGACCGTGCATCAATGGAGGCCACTTATTGACTGGTCACTCCGAGATGTATGGGAGATCATCAAGAGGTACCGAATGAACCCAAGTCCTCTTTATTCGGTTGGGATGAATCGAGTATCCTGCGCGCTCTGTATCTTTAATGGGCCAAGCCATTGGGCAGGCATCAAGGAGCTGTATGGAAGCGGGGAAGGGAGCATGTTTAACCAAATTGTAGAGGCTGAACGCGAGCTGGGGTTCACACTCGATAACAAGGTGAACATCAATACGTTTGTTGGGGATGCGGTGAGCTGTATCAACCGCACCAACCAACGTGCGCTAGCTCAAGTGATGAAGGGCGAATTCAGCCCAGAAGAGGTCTTCTTGCCGGACGGACAAACCTGGGAGTTTCCTGCAGGCGCGTTCCGTGGTGGCGATGGGGGACCGTGTTAACAAGCGTAGGAGGTGCAGATAGATGGCTGAACAGCCGCGTGATACAGCAGAAGAGATGATTGGTAACGGGTCCTATAATCCGATGCTCGAGACGGCAAGAGAAACAGGACTTAAAAGAGGCCTCAAGTGGGTCGTGAACTTCGTGTTTGCCCTAATCCACTTTATCGTCAATATCCCTGTCCTATTGATTACTCTCGTCGGGGCGGGAGAAACGGTGTATAAGTGGGTTTGGGATCCTGACTATTCAACCCACGTCAACTGGCATTGGATTCTGTATGTGTGGGTAGGTTGGATTCTCTTTTACCACTTGGTTCGCAAGACCATGCACAACATGGTCTCCAAAGAGGTCGAGCTTATCTGGGCAGCGAACTTTATTGGGAAAATAAAGAATCGATTTTACTCTTTCGAGTATGCTCAGCAAGCCACGACGAAGTTGGAGGAATACGTGGATGCTCAAATGAAGGAGCGGGAGCGGGAACTAATCCGAATGATCACTGTTCTGGAGGATACGGTTAAACGCCTAGACGAAGCTTCTGATTTTCCGCTCGAAGTGATCCAGTCGCTAACCCGAATTGTTGGATTCTTTTCGGAAGCTGTATTGCTTCGGAATACGCAGAATCCTCGATATTCATTCGAGAACGTAATGGATCATCTGATCAGTGAGATGACGTGCATCGAGCAGCTGCACGGTCTTGTTCACCAGGCCTCGATTATGCTTGTTGATAGTTCCAATAGCAATTTGCGCATTGTCGGTTCGTACAATCTGCATGAGAACGTTCGTAGGACACGGGTAATTCCGATCGGAGAGAGGTTCGCCGGCAAGGTTGTGCAGCAGGGGAATGTGGTTTGGCTTAACGACCTCACCTCGGATGAGGCGCAGCTATACGGATACAATCCTGAACATGCCAAGAGCCTGCCGTACGCAGCTGTGATGGGGCACCCGATCCATGTTATTGGGGATGCCTACATACCGATTGGTGTCATTGTTTTGCATTTCAAGGACAAGCCTACGTTCACAGAGTACGAACGTTCCTACATCACGAATACGATAATCCTATACGCGCAAATGATAACCGCGTTTATGCGACTAATTCCGGAACATCAATTTTTGCATTTTAATCGATACCTCGGGGGGGCAGAGCATGAAGCTGCTGCAGCATCTCAAACATCTGCGGTTGAGGAGTAAAGGATCGAATAGGAACCTTCCGATCGTGATTTACCGATTGAGGGAATACCCATTGAAACCAAAGAAAGATTCATCGGCTCAAAAGGTTATTCATTATACGGAGGAACGCCTAGCTAGAATGGGCATTCATCGTTAAGACATTCCGAAAATCACCTAACATGGACCATCATGTTGGGTGATTTTTTAATTTTATCGTGCTATAATCAAATTGTACCAGAAAGTTCCCAAATGCTCCGTAAGGTGGTGAGTTTCATGGCTTTCTTCAAGAGAAAAGCGGATCGAGATCGCAAGCCGGCTAGCCTCATCGTTTATAAACCGGGTTTTCAGCATGTGGTAGACAAGAAAAGGCATGAGCTTGCTAAACAAACCTTGACCCGTGTTGATCAAAAGATGGAAAAGTTAGGCCTAAGATAAGACCTGTTGCGGATATAGCAGCGGGTCTTATTTGTTTTCCTTTAGTAGGGGGCGAATAAATGAACTACCGAGACTATAAACAAATTAAACAGGGGCAATACCAAAGCGTTGGCATGCTTGGTGAATTTTTTGTTTATGAGGTGCTTACGGGCATTGCAGATGTTCCTGAGTATTATCAAATTACTAAAAATGAGTTTGAAACTTTTGAACAGTGGCAGAATAATGATTCCTTTATCGTTGGTAAGATTAAGAATAGAAAATGTATTTGTAGCGGTTATAGAGGTCATGCAGACAGCAAGATGGAGGATTTACTATCAGATGAGGAACTTCTAAAAGCATAATCCAAATAAGCACGGATAGAGAGTAGATCTTTTTGGTCGAAATTCAACAATGAAGAATGACAGAGCCTTCAATAAATATTTACTTGCCGTTACACTACGCAATGAGGAGCTGGGCATCAGTGGGGGATTCAAAGAGCAATGTCATACGGGGGAGATTCCGGTTAGGAGAAGAGGCATTTCCCTCATCGAAAGAAATTCGTGAGAACATCGAGAGGGAATTGAATCAGATATTTAAGAAGTACGAGAAGGATAGTAAAAATGAAGGAATGAAAGAAGAGATTGACCGAAAAAAAGAATATGATTGAGATAAAACCGGTTGCGTTTGAAGCGCCGGTTTTTTATTTTGTCCGATCCGACCGATGCTTAGAGAATTACTCTATTTATTGCTTTCGCGGATTGGTTTATATTGGGCAAAAGTGTAAAATTGGAAGTATAAACGTCGAAAATAGAGGTGCAGCAATGACGGAATGGCACGAAAAATACAATGGTCACCGAATTAACGGAGGATCGTTCGGGGTTATATATGAGGTTGAGGGAATGCCGAATGTTGTTATAAAGGCGCTGAATCCGGATCCTGACCTAGGCAGCGCAGAAGATCGACGACGAATGCAACGCGAGATCGCCATACTAAATCAACTTAACGGAAGCCCAAATATCATTCCAATCACCGATTATGAGATTGAAGCGGTATGTCCGTGGTACATGATGCCGAAAGCGACAATGAACTTGTCCGATTATGTGGAACAACATGGTCAACTGGATGAAGAAGTTACAATTACGCTGACCATGCAGATACTGACCGGGTTGCAAGCAGCTCATGAAATCAGTATTTTGCATCGGGATTTAGGGCCGCACAACATTTTGCTATTCCAGAGGCCGGATGCCCCTCTTCCTGACGTTTGGGTTGCCGATTTTGGACTTGGTCGGGATCATAAGCGAAATTCCAAAGCATTAACGAGATCGGTCGATACTCATCTTGGGCACGCCTCGTTTATTTCTCCGGAACAATATGAGGCATTGGCAAATGCGAATATTCAATCCGATATTTATTCGGTTGGTGCGCTTATGACCTACATGGTCACAGGGAAGGATCCGCTTCGAACGCGTATAGAGTCTGGTCTATTAGATATAACTCTTGAACTGATGCAGCAGAATCCAAAGAGACGTCCGGCCGATACGCAAGCGGTGTTTACGATGTTGGAACAATATCTTCGAATTCGTAACCCGCAGCGGATTCGGAGCAGCATTCAAGAGATCGGCTTTGAGTTTCAAGTAAAGCGGACATTGACGCATGAACAAGTCGTGGACTTGTCTGACTACCTTACGAAAAACAATCGGATTTATACCGGGGGAAATCAAGGCGATCTGACGTATGATACCTACTTTGAGCCGCTCTTAAATCTGCCTCCTGGTCTTGTTCTGACGTGGGCCCAAGACTATGCCTCTCCTGAAAATGTGGAGACCTTTTTGGATCGCTTCGAGGAGCAACTAGAGCAGATTGCTTACCAAACACGCTGGACGTTTCGATCTATGTATTTTATTTGCGATTTCATAATGTCCTTGTTCGATATTGACAAGGTAAAAGGAAGAATTACCTCATTGGTGGCTTATGCATATTCGAGAGGCTTTGGTGAAGCAAGCATTAGTCTGAATCGAATCGTCATAGGTCGATATGAAGACAATGATGTCGTCATTAAGATAGCGAGAGCACTCGCCAAATATGCAGATAGAGACAATATGAAGTCTTTTATGGATGACAAGAGTAGTAGCGTTAGACATGCTGCTTTTATGGATGCTTATCTATAACTCTGCATGGATCAGTTTGATTGATCATATGGAGTGCACATTCAACGGATATGGAGGGAACATTAAATCTATGGATCAGGATAAACAATTGAAAATATTAGGGCCAGTCTTTGCATTCCTTATCGTTATACTATTCTTAATTGAATGGCTGATCCTATTCCCTCTACGACTTGTTCTACAGCGAAAGTACCGGCTAAACAATCAATTCGCTTTTAGTTTTAACAAGAGTGAAAATAAGTGGTACTTGAACCATTCTCCTATATGCATATTTAGTTGGACATCATCTAAGAAGTTTAGGGAAGATCGGAAAGAAGCCATTAGAAAATATCGTGCAAGCTTTCCTGATCGAGAATTATATTCTAAAACAATGACCCTTCATGAATTATATAAAGAAGAGGGACTTCAAGGAAAACAAATTGAGCTAACCGGGTTTATTGTTATTGCTTCATATGCGGGTGTATACTTAAACCTTCGAAACCTCTTTCATGGAAAAACAATAAGGCTTATCAAAAGGGTATACTCGTCACCTGTTTTAGAATACCGGCTGTTATAGTTCGCTCATATGATTGATTTTCCAAAAAATCTGTTTTACTATTAGAGAGTAACCTTTACTTTGATCGACCATGTGTTGATCTTTACCTCGAAGAATTGAAACCCTATGGGTGGATGTATGTCGGCATAGCTATGCTATGGCTGCATCTTCTACTCATAGGGTTTTTTGCGTTCTATCAAAAATCCGGAAGGGAAGATGTATGTTATGCCGAGAATTAGCCAGGATACAATGAACCGAATTGAGGAACTGGATTTAGCGGAATTTGCGACATTGCTAGGGGATCAACTGACAAGAGAAGGACGTCACTATTATACGTATCGTAATGATGGTGAGAATACTCCTAGTCTTTGCATCACCCCGAGTAAACGCATGTGGACTGCTTTTGGCTCAACGGAAGGTGGACGGGACGCGATTAGCTACTATGCTTATCGCAAGTTCAACAACCCCTACCCGACCGGTGAGAAGTTTATTGAAGCGGTTGAAGGTGTTGCTGAAATCGCCGGCATCGAGATTGAGTACGAAGGTGGCCAGAAGTGGACGCCGGCCGGTTTTACAGGACAACCGAAAGTGAAGAATGCACCTCCGGCGCCGCCTGAGAGCCCGAAAAAGGATAATCCAATCCTTAATCAGTTTAATAGGCGTGTGATGGAGGAATTCCCGCTTCAGCTTGAGCACGTTAACCATTTTAAAGAAAAGCGGAAACTGAACGATCGGCAGATCCAAGCCCGGCAATATCGGTCTTTGACTGAAAATAAACAGGCGAGGTATTCTGTCACGAACAAGATCATGAAGGAATTAGGGGAGCCGGAGGGTATTCCTGGATTCATGTTCTTGAAAGGGAAACAAGCGAATTACTGGACCTTGGGTGGCCGACCAGGCATTTTGCTCCCGTTTCGCGACATTTTCAACCATGTGCATGGGTTCCAGCTTCGTTATGACAACCCGCAGGTTGAAGTCGTTGTAAAAGGGAAGGGCAGCTACCATGTACAGGGATCCGACGAAATTAAGGTAGTGGACAAGGAGACTGGCAGCATCATTTGGGAAGGCAAGGAAGAGCAACTTCCACAGGTCCTTCCTGGCCCTGTTGTCATCCTCTCCAAGCGACGCTGGTATGGCTGGCTTGCTTCCAGTCCCGCTCCGGAGAGAGGAATCCTCAAAGGAACAAGCAGCGACCCAGCTCCATATCACTGTGCCGTTCCTACATCAGTGCTGGAGAGATGGCGCCCAGGGCAAAGCATCAAAGAAGTCATGGACACATCCACGGTCTGGTGGGGAGAAGGCCCGATTAAAGGTGATATTGCAGCCGACTTCACGGAAGAACCACACCTGCAGGCAGCGGGAGTCAGCTCATGGCGCATCTTACTTGAACCGACCCTTGAGCTTAAACCGAAGCGTGTCATCTTAGGGTTTGATGCTGATGCTCAAACCAAAGAGGACAGCGTTGGTAAAGCGGTCCTGAATTGCATCAAAGGAGCAAAGCCGATCTTGAATGAACATGGGATCGAACTTGCGATTTATGTCTGGCCGGAGGAAGCGGGGAAGGGAATCGATGATCTCTTTAATAATGGATTCAAAGGTCATCTCTTCCCAATTTGACCCGTTATGAAGCGCAGAAAAGCCGCGGATAACTCCGTGGCTTTTCTCATCTTAAACGAAAGAAGGATGAAAAACGAGTATGGATGGACAAGAGGAGTTTTTATATCAGATCGCTACTCCTGGCAACGGCCAGTTAATTACAAAGGGCGAATTGGAACAAAAATATGTAATTAGCGGATATGAAGAACGAGAATGCGTTAGAGACGAACTGTATGGGCAACCGAAGCTCGTTGGGTTTTCGGGGCCAATGTGGAACGGACGGAAGAACGGCATTCCGGTTATCCGCTATGAGTCCTAATTGTTAGGGAGAGAGTTCGTATAAATAGATGAGGCTAAAGGTCACGCCAATGGGCGCGGCCTTTTTTCATTTTAAACACTTGGGAGGAATTGAAAATGGGAGCAGCAGTTCTCGAAGATAAGCTAAAGGTAGATTTTAATATCGAATCCTTAAAGACAGAGTATACAGTATTGCATCTATGCGGCGGGATCGGCGGAGGCACAATTGGATTTAACGGCGCGCGCAGCGAATTCATGGGCAAGGTCGGTAGGTTTAGAACCCTTTGCTCAATTGACGTTGATCCAATCGCCTGTAAAAACTATGAGACTATTACCGGAAGTAAGGCCGTTCAAATGGACTTGTTCTCCCGGCAACAATACATCGATTTCTTTGGGAAGGAGCCCCCGGACACCTGGCGGGAGATGACACCGGCAGATATTTTAGATGCCTGTGATGGGATCTGTCCGGATGTCGTCTTCACGAGCCCCCCTTGTAAGGGGTTTAGCGGCCTGCTACCCGAAAAATCGGCGAAATCGAAAAAGTACCAGGCGTTAAATTTATTGACCATCCGAAGTATCGAGCTTTGTCTCGAGGCGTTTGCAGATGACCTGCCTTCGCTTATCCTCCTGGAGAATGTTCCGCGTATTCAAACGCGGGGAAAAGACATTCTCGAGAAGATTAAGAAGCTGCTAAGAAAGGCTGGATATGCAGTTAGCGATGAAAATCACGACTGTGGGGAGCTCGGTGGGCTCGGCCAGCATCGCAGACGATATCTGCTGATCGCTCGGAATGAGCAGAAACTCAATTCATTCGTTTATAAGCCGGCCAAGCGAAAGCTGCGGACCATTGGAGACGTGCTTAAGCATATGCCGCTTCCCGGGGATACTCAGCTCGGCGGGCCTTTGCATAAGCTTCCGAATCTTGAATGGAAGACTTGGGTTCGTCTCGGACTCATCCCGGCAGGCGGAGATTGGCGCGACCTGAATCAGCTTGATTGGTGGAACTATCGCATTACATATGAACCAAGAGGAGCGGGAGCGTACGGAGTTCAAGATTGGAACCGGACAGGGAATACGGTAATCGGAAATGCCCGCATTAGTGGGAGCAGCGCCGGCGCCGCGGTTTCCGATCCACGTTTGGCAATTAATGCTGACGGAAAGGCAAACCTATATCGCATTGTCCGCTACGACAAAACAGCTCAGTGCATCACGGGTGCAGTTGGTCCAAGCAACGGTGCAATATGTGTTGCGGATCCCCGGGTGCTTGAGCGGGAAAACCGTCATCCTGGTGTGTATAGCCTCTCCAAGGAAGACAAGCCAGCGCCGTGCTTCACAGGAACCCGTTTCGGAAGCGGAGCGATCGTTTTCGCGGATCCGAGGGTTCAAACGGAACTTCATCCGGACTGCTACGGCATTCAAGATTGGGAAAAGCCGTCGAAAACGATCCGTGCTTCTTCTCGAATCATGCAGTGTGCAAGCAGCATTTCTGATCCACGACTGAATTGTTCCCCGCGAGCGGGTACAATGGGGGTTATGGATTGGGAGCAGACGGCAGGGACAGTCATCGGCTCCAGCGATATTCATGCTGGTGCAGCGGCTATCTCCGATCCGCGCATTCCTGATGATAATGAACGTGGTGTGTATGTCATCGTTGCTGAAGATGAAACATGGCACCGACCGCTGACGACAGCTGAACTTGCATGGCTACAAGATTTCCCACTCACTCTGCCTGATGGGCGCCCGTTCCAACTGGAAGGATGCTCGGACTCGATGGCCAGAATGTACGTGGGCAACGCAGTTCCAGCATCGGCAGCGAGGGCTATGGCGGAAGTCATGCTTTTCGCTTTAATGTCTGGAACACTTGGATACTTCATGCTTTCGCATGCTCAAGTATGGGTGAGCCCAGAACAAACGGTTGAAGAGACTTATATGATTCATTAATTTAGAGGCTTCACGAAAAGGTTACTGGGAAACCAGTAGCCTTTTTTTATTGTATAATATTGTAATGTACATCAACCAAGGAGAACTAGAGGTGAAATATGAATTTAAGGAAGATATTATCCCGGGTTTTAATTAATAAAAGAAGTACAGATACAGAACGAGAAATAATGCTGTTTGTAGATCAAATCAAAAAGGAATATTCAATAGTAGGACCTATGAATGTCAAATTTTCTGATGAGTTACCAATCAACAAGGGAGACGCAAATTTTGGAGACAAGGAATGCATTGTCAATATAGGCATAAAGGGAAAAAGAGCAAGAAATAGAGAAATCAGCGAACTATCGGAAAGTGAGTGGATAACACTAAAAAATACAATTGTTCACGAGTTAAGACATGTTAAGAATAGAGAAGAGTTAACTCAAGATACGCGAGAAAAGATATATAATAATCGATTTTCTTTACCGTATTTTGCGATGCAACTGATAGATGAATATGACGCGTATAAAAGTGCGGATGAAAAATATAGTCAGGCAAGCATCGGATCAACAGAGAGTGAATTACAAAGAGCAATGAAACAATGGCTTAATAAACAACTTATTATGCTGAGCGGTTTTAATGATATAACTCGATACAATCATTTCTATGATAATTGCACAGCAATTATCGTGCATAGCATTAGAAATATTAATTTCCCATCCATACCTGAGACTTATAGTGGATATAATGAAATGTGTAGAAAGATTATTGATATAATGCATGAATATTACTCTGAAATGCCTCTAAGTTATGATAAATACGAGGAAGCAGGAAGAAGATTGTGGAATGCGATTTTAATAATGGTTCCAAATGATCTAATAAATATTTTTAAAAAGAATGTAGGTATTAGATTTTAAAAAAAGCTACGCGGAGACGCACTCTAACATTTTATCGTAAACTAGTCCCCTGTTTTCCACATAGGCAAAAAGAGTGCCATATGCTATCATAAAGACGAAATTATATTTTCTGCTCTAAGATGAGCTTGTTCTCGAAGCGTAAATCCCTATTTGGGAGGAATCACAAACTTCACTATAGGTCTGCCTATATTGAAGGAGGATCCCGCGAGAACAAGCTCTTTTTTGCGTTCTTAGGGCAACGAAATCCAACTGTTGAGAACCTTATGGGTTCACCGCAGCTGGATTTTTTTATTTTCTGGAGGAGGTGAGTGATTGAGCAGCAAGTTGAAGGCAGACCTATCATGCGAGAGCAAGAAGGTAGTGATCAACGGTAGGCATATCGGCTATATCGTTGGAGATTAAGAATGCGGCATGACCATCAAACCCATTGGAGGAAAGATCAATGAAAATTGTGAACAGGATTGTATTCTACGGGGCTATATTGTCAATTGGAATTTGGCTTATGAGCCTGAACGAAACCATTCGTAATCTGTACGGGGCGAGTATGATCATCATGATCCTTAGGTTGACGCTCCCGACGCTGGTCTTGAATTACCGAATGAGGAAGGCTGAACGTAATATTGAATTTAACTACTGCCCAAGCAATGATAGGCGTTGGGTGAGAGGATTGTTCTATGCTATCGCTGCCGGCTTACTCTTGGCATGCTTCAATGACCAGCTGTTTATTCCTTTGGCGTGCGCCGTTATCATCATTCTTTCGCTTCTCTACTTACCGCTCATTTTGCGCGGGTACATGTGGGAAGAAGAGACGGATGAAGGGATGGAGGTCTCTGTATGGCACGCTTAGCATCTGAATCGAAAGGCGGGTTTTATGCCACTCCGATAGACGAGCTGCAGCTGCTGTGCAAGCGAATCCGTCTGCGGTATCAAGGCGAAGAAGCGCAAGGCGCCGGCGAGGTTCGGATCATCGATCCCTGCTGCGGTGAAGGGGAAGCGCTCAATATGCTTGCTATTTCCCTTCAAGAGCAGGGGGCTGACGTGAAGAGCTATGGCGTAGAGCTCGAGCAAACACGGTATGAGAAGGCGCGGCAAGTGATCGATCATGTCATCCTAGATGGCTACGAATTCTTGCGTACGCAGCCCATGTTTTCGCTCCTATGGCTGAATCCACCTTACCAGGAGGGGTTTAGTGAGAGGACGGAACTGACGTTTCTTCGCGCGCTATCCTCTGTGAAACACGGCCTGCTGCAGAAAGATGGCTTGCTGATGTTCTGCATCCCTCAGTATGTGGTGAGGGATTCGGCAGCCGTTTTAAGCGGGCGTTTCCGCAACATTAGGGTCTACCGGTTTACCGATGACAACTACGATGTATTTAAGCAGGTAGTCGTCATTGCTAACCTGGGCAAGGCGAGCGGGGAGGATAGCAAGAAGAACTACAAATGGCTTCGATCGATCGGAGAAGGCGAGAAGGATATGCTTCCTACGCTTGCCGATATCGATGAAGACATCGTAGTGGACATTTCGGAAGGGGAGCTTGGCTTCTACCGGGCAGGCAAAATGAACCCCGAAGAATTGGCTCGTGACTTGGCGGCATCACCATTGTTCGATGAGCTGAATAAGCGCATGTTATCGAAGAACATGGCCGCGAGCATGAAGCGTCCGATGCTTCCGCTCAAGCCCACACATATGGGGGTTGCAATCGCGAGCGGCGCCGTTGGGGGAAACATGGGGACGCACATCGTCGCCGGGATCACCAAAAGGCGCAAGGACGTATCGGATATTTTCAATGATGACGGGTTCAAAACCGGGGAGAAGGTAACCGAGTTCTTTCAAAGTATCGTTCGGGTGTTTACGCCTGATACGGTTTGCGATTTGGAATAGGAAATAGGAGGAGGCTTATAGCTTCCTCCTTTTTATTTCTAAGTGAGGATGAAGCTCAGATGAGGACTGAACAGTCAGAAGAGGAAGAATTTCCTGATGACATTTGTGTGAGGTGCTATAGCCGGCATGATCAGCAGCATACCACCTTATGCGTAAGCTGCGAGGCTACTTTGTTTCCGGAGACGGAGCATTGTTCATCATGCAATCAAGAGACTCCCGTAGCGGAGATGACAAACGGACGATGCGACAGATGCGAATTAGGTCGTATCGATGAAGCCTGGGACGAGCAGCTGAACCGAGAAATTTCGGCCTATTGCGCTAGATAAGAACCGGTACACCAAGAGGAGGAGTTCCATCCATGTCTAATAAACGAATGATGCTCACAGTAGCGGATAAGGATCGCCATTTCACGGTAGAGCCTCATGCCCTCGTATTCGAGGACAAGGGGCGACACACGAAGCAATTGGTCTTCGCGTCTTACATCGGGATCCCCGAAGCTGTCCAAGCAGTTACGGCAGCCTTTCTGGAGGAGCGGTCGCTTCATTATGGGCCATTTGAGTTTGAACGCATGCTAGACCCATACAAACGGCTCGAACGGCTGATAGGGCTTGGAGATGTCGCTCACGGAGCGGTCTACAACAGCCTCATGACGCTTGAAGGCATCGAGGCATCCCCTGAATCCGAAAAGCTGGATCGAGCCTATCTGATGGCGCCAGAGGGCGACATCGATCGCGTGCTCTCCGAGCATTTGGTTGAGCGCTTCGGCCTGCCAAGAGAATGGATGGATCAGTATCCTTCGTTGTTCCGGGCGGATATCTTGCCACTTCAGATCATCGTTAATCCGGATCTCCCGCAGTGGAATGAGTTAAAAGCGGTGATGTTTTCCGGAACGGAACAGTCTGTTATCGAGACGATCCGGGGAGCGTTAAAGCGAAAAGAGCTCGTAATTCCGCCAAGTACGGTTCAAGGGGAATTTGATCCAACCTGGACGATGAAGGATTATCTGCTGAACAACGCGGTCCATATGGCGAAGAAGCTAGAAGAAAAGGCGCCTCGGCATTCTATGGACAAGCAGGTGGATCCGTCAATTGCGGAGCTGAAGCGAATTCCGTTTCCAACTCAAGCTCATATGATCCAAGGGGTAGTCAATACCTTGGAGGATGAGAATCCTGCTTGCGGCGGAGACATGGGCACGGGGAAAAGTATTATTGCCTGTGGGGTATCACACGTCCTTCACGAACGGAAGAAGCGTAAAGGCAGCAAGCGTGGCACGGCCGTACTTCTATCCGCTCCCGGCATTACGTTGCCGAAATGGGAAGCCAAAGAAATCAAAGGCACGATTCCAGGAGCCAAGGTCACTATTCTTCGGAATGGAAACGACGCCTTAAAGCTCTTGCGAAACGTCCGAAGTGGCTACCGCCCTTCTGGGCTTGAATTCACGCTGGTAGGCATCGATCGCGCCAAACTTGGCGCCGAAGGCTACTTCGCCGGCATCTGGAAGCGAATAAGCGGAACCAAGGAAGACGGGCGCGGCAGATATGCTTGGCATTGTCCGGATTGCTTCAAGCCGTTGCTCACCAAGATGGAAGGTGCCGATGACTACGAGCCGGCAACATGGTTCGATGCTGCCGATAGCTCCGGACCGACCTTGGAGCAGCTGGAGGAAGCCCGGGAAACGAAAACCTTGCAGGCAAATGGCTTGCCGGCAGGATTCAAAGTGGCATGGAAGCGAAAGAACCGAATTGAATGCTGCAATGTTCATTTAGAACAGAACGAAAAAGGCGATGAGCAAGAGCTCCCGCAGAAGTCCTGTAACGCCATGCTATGGCGCCCGGCTTTAAAGAGCAGGGGAGAGACGAAGAATAAGCCGAGGGTCAATATCTCCCAGGTATTGAAAAGGACAAAGCGTTATTTCGATCTCTACATCTGTGATGAAGCCCATCAATGCAAAGCGGGTGATTCTGGCCGCGGCGATGCCTTCGCGCAAATGGTTAAGTCGGCGAAGCGGGTATTGATGCTGACGGGAACACTGACCAACGGGAAATCCACATCGATTAAGGAGCTGCTCTGGCGAACCGATCCAAAGTCGCTTCTCGACGCTGGATTTACTCATCAATCGGGCTTGATTGAGTGGGCTTCCCGCTTCGGCAAGCTGGAGAAAGTGGTTGAAGTAGAAGAAGGCGACGAAGGTGTTATTACCCGTCGCAAGAAGAAAGGCGCCCAAGTTAAGGAAGCACCCGGGATTGCCCCGCAGCTCACCGCCCAGTTTTTGCTCCACAAAAGCGGGTTTGTTGAGCTCAAGGATTTAGGCTTGCCACTGGTTGAGCTTAAAGAGATTCCGGTATTCCTTGATATGGACGACGAACATAGGGCCAGCTACCAAAGGTTCCACAACAACCTTTATGAGCGTTGCGCGCAAATTTCACGCTCAAGCAAATCGGTTGGCGCTTGGTCAAAGTTCTCGCCTTCAACGATCAATTATGGGGATAGGCCAGACCTTGGAGCTCACGTGGTATTGGGTCAGGAAGGCGAGATCATCGGCGCTCCGGCTCTTTATTCCGAGGGGAAAGAGCTTCACGCCAAGGAACGTTGGCTCGTTGAGACGGTAAGGCAGGAACTTGCTGAAAATCGCCGGTGCACCATCTTTAACAACTTCACAGGTGCGTATGGTATGAATGAGCGGATCCGGAACATTCTTACGGACCATGGCATTCAATGCAAGATTCTTGATGAGCCGAACACGGATCTTCGACAAGAACGTTTGGCGGAACTCGAAGCAGAGGAAGTCCCCGTTATCATCTGCAATATGAAGTTGGTGGAAGTGGGACTTGATATGCTCTATTGGCCGACGATCATCGTTTATCAGCTCAATAATGAGGTTTCAACGGTTAGGCAGGCTACGCGCCGGGCTTGGCGAATCGGACAGGACCGTGAGTGCCGCGTGTACTATCCGGTCTATAATGGCAGCCAGCAAATGAAGCAGTTCATTCACATCATGAACGGCCGCGGACATGCCCTAATGGTTGAAGGACGTCTGGACAGCTCCGAGCTGGCACAGTATTCGAGGGATTCACAGTCATCCCTTGCAAGCGACTTGGCGAGTTGCTTTGCTTCCAGCGATGTTGCTCAGTCCTGGACGGCTCTTGCAGCTAAGGATCTGGCGGACATCGAAATGGTTGAAGAAGGAAGCTTTAAGGAGGTTCTTGCTGAGCGCATGCGTGCCCTTGCAGACGAAACGCTTAAGATATGCGGCGTTGTAGATCTAGCGGCATACCGCGCTGAAAAAGAGCGTCTGGAGCGGGAATCGATTGCCACTGAACCAGAGATTGCGTTCGAGGTCGATATGGTCGAGGATGAAGTACGAACACCCTCCGTGTTCGACTTTGACTTCCAATCATTCGGTATTGAACAAGCGTTCCCAGGAGCAGAGGTGCCGATTGAAGAGGATCCTGCGGGTACGGTGGAGCCAGAAATTGTGGTCTCCATGACGAAGTACAAAAAAGCGCGCGGGAGGAAGGCGCCGGCAGAGAATCAGCTTTGCTGGAATTTTTAATAAACAACGTTAGGGGCCTTGCGGATGCAAGCCTCTTTCTATTGAGGAGGAAGTTCAATGACCTATAAGATGAGCCGCCTTATGGCACAAAATGAGCGATTTGTTCACTATACGTATCTCTGGAGTCTGGCCGACATCCAAAAGGATGGAATTCGGCAATCCCTCGATGGGATGATGGGGCCGGGGATTTATTGTTGCCGGTTCGGTGACGAGAAGACCTGTCAGGAAATCGTTGAGTTCTTGACCGAAGAGATCAACTGGGCGGATGTCGCAGCGCGTTATCCTGAGGCTCAACATACCCGAGAAGTGGCAAAGAGCTTGATCCATCCGGTCTACTTCGAGCATACCGGGCAGTACATGCTGGGGGAGGAGAATACTGGCGGCTATTCGGATATAGCTGGACATGTCGTTATTCCGCAATACGCCATCCTGCCAAATAAATTGATCATCGGTTGCCCCGTAGATTCCGGGATTGAACCGCAATTTATGGAAGTAGGGAGGATGATTAGAAAATCGGTGCCTCTATCCACGCCAGCAGCGAGATTAACGTCCGAAATGCTGCCGCCTATGGACATGGGCATCTATAAGGAGACCCCCGAGAACGAAGCGGTATGTACCCTTCATGATCTCTATGAAGACGGATATACCCACCTGCAGAAAAGCTATGAGCATACGACGGCGATCGTTGATTATGTCAGGCACTTTTTACGGGAGCGGGAGATTCAATATACCGTTATTCCACGTGGGGATGCGATGGAGATTTATTTAATCGAATAGAGGGAGACAGGCGCGGAATCGTTTCCGCGCCTTTCGCTTTTTGGCAAGAATATATAGAACCGGAGGCTGTTGTTCAAAGAAAATAAAGTAATAGACTGGGAAAATATAGTTGTAGACTGAGAAAATAAAGTGTTAGACTGAAATCGCCATTAAGCTAACTGGCAGGATAGTGCAATGCAACAGCGGAACAATCAGGAGAAGTACATCACAAAAATATTGCTCAATTACCAAAATAAATATAAATTTATCATAGATAGTTCGATCCATTCACTTTTGAGGTGAAACATGAAGAAATTTTTCTTGTTGTTCATAGCGCTAATTTTTATCTTTTCGGGTTGCGGTAAAAGTAAATTTGAAAGTTACATGGATAAAGGAAAAGAATTGCTGAGAGACGGAAAATATGATGAAGCAAAGTCGTATTTCGATAACGCTCTTATTGAGAAACCGAATGACAAGGATGCAAAGGCTCTCTATGACAGGGCAGGGAAATCACTTGAGGACTTGAAAAGCAAGGAGAACGAGGAAGATGTCAAGCGGCACATCGATCAATACATCGAGAGTAGGAAAGTGATATTCGTAAAAGTAAGTCAAATTGCAAACTCAATAGACGAGCAAAATATCAATAATTTAGGTCTGTACTCACTAAACAACTATCTTGATGAATGCAAAGAATTAGATGACAAATTAATGGCTATTCAAAACAAAAATATAGATGATTCCATCTCTCAGTATGTGGAACAAAAATTTTCTGAACTCGATAACCATCTTTCTTCATCAATTTCGAACATTTCATTTGGTGTTAATCGGGAACTGAGTAATGATAATAGCAAATACAACGGTACATTTGTTCAATTTGCAAAGACTGATCTAGAAGATTGGACTAAAGAAACCAATTACTATAAACAATAAGGTTTATTCTCAGATATATGATTAAGCTAATGGAGAACTATAGTCAAACAAATACAGTGGCAGTCTAAGGCTTTATTTTCAAGTCTTGGGCCGCCACTGTTTCATTTTTATTTCCAGTCTAATTATTTTTCAATTCCAGGAGTTTTTCAAACACTGAAACCGCGTCAAATCAATATCCTCAGTCTAATGATTTATTTTCTTCGGACAGTCATCCGCAGTTTAATTAGGTACCTCAATTCACCATTGATTAGAACAATCTTCCACGTTTATAATCAAACCAAAATTCACTAGGGGGAACCGTCTTGGAAGTCGTCGGGGGATTACTATTGTTTATCGGTTTATTAGGATTTATTTTTTCATTTGGCATGTTAATTGTAAGCTTAATATTAAAGAAAAATAGGAACAAACTAAAAAGGAATTCCTGGCTTACTATAGCAAGTATTGCACTTATTATTACTAGCACTCTTATCATTCCTGATACTACTGAGGACAATCATCAAACAGTACTATCTGAAGCGACAGCGTCTGTAGAACCAAGCAAATCACTATCTGAACCAAAAACAGACTTGAATACCCCATCGGAGAAGCCTTCTCTTTCACCAACACCTACTCCTTCATCTCCGTTAAGTGCTAAATCGGAGACAATGCCTTCTACCGATGGATATAAAAAGGAAACGAGCTCTAGCCCTTCAAGTGGGTCATATGATCAAATACTACACTTCCCGGCTGACAAGTATCCTGAAACTGCAGCGCATATCCAAGAGGCGATTGAAAGCGGCGAGTCTGCAATTTGTACAATCAATCGAGCTAATGCTGAAGAGAACCGTGAAGAATCCCTCGCTGATGTGCCGACTAAGTCGGGTTACGATCGGGATGAATGGCCTATGGCGATGTGTGCAGAAGGTGGTGCTGGAGCTGACATCGAATACATATCCCCCTCCGACAATCGTGGTGCGGGCTCTTGGGTAGGAAATCAACTCGAGGATTATTCAAATGGAACACGAGTCCTTTTCATAATTGATGATTTGGGCAATAAAGATACTTCTAAATCAACGTCTTCTAGTAGCAGTTCAAACTCGAAGTCAACATCAGGCGATTCTAGTAGTTCTAGTGGTTCCAAAGGTTTGAATAGCTCCAGCAGTTCCAGCAACTCGAGTAGCTCTAGTGGTTCGATCAATTCCAACAAGTCTGATTCCACGGTTTTTTATCAGAATTGTACTGCGGTAAGAAATGCGGGCAAAGCTCCTCTATATGAAGGTGATCCTGGCTATAGCAGCAAATTAGACCGTGATCACGATGGAGTTGCTTGCGAGTAATAATGAAATAACCCGTTAACATTAGCCAGAGCGGGTTAAGCGAGCGGTTGCAGTCTAATACTTTATTTTCTTTGGATAGCCAGAGCTGGCCTCCGTCAGTGCTCATTGCTGAATAATTTTAACCTGCTGTCTAACACAGAATAAATAGACATGTGGGACGAGACCATCGTTGCACAACGTTATAGCCAAATTAACAAGAAAGCGTGGGACTATTTGTTCCTTGCGCTCGTTTCTTTTCACATGGTAAAATAAATTTGTACAATTTACATTTGCTCGCTTGAGCTTGACTCCGAAGATAAATGCCCTAGTGGCGGTATGAATCAATTAACAGGACAGGTCTATCTATCTTGTTATTGAGGATACTCGCTGCTGGGGCTTTTTTGCTTTTGGAGCGATTAACAAAAAAAGTCGATGAACCGATGACGTTGTCTTGGTTTTCGACTTTTTTAATTTTAAAGGAGGATGAGAGATGGATGGGAATGTTGAATCGCTAGAAAACCAGGTCAACTTCGACACGGACTGTTTCGCTCAATCGCTTGCGAGTCGCGTACTAGACAATGCAGAAGCGGAGCAAAAGGAAAAAATGCTCGAAATCATTGATCTTGTCTGTTATTCCGACAAGACCTTGGTGGGAGACATTAACTTAAAAGAACTGGACCGCGAAATCTTGGAGGCCGCATTCGAAGAACTACAGGAGTATCAGTCCGATGAACACGGCGAAGAGGACACTGATCTCGTTAACGAGGGCCAGACCATTGTCGAGATTAACCGGATTGCGGGAATGGACATTCACTTTGAGCATTTCAAGCCAAAGCATGTCCAGAGAAAAACGAGGAGGTTCTTCTGATGAAAGGCTTATGGCTAACGGTTGATTCCCTTTGCAATTATTTGCAGACGCTGGATAACTTGATCACGCTAAAGAGGCTGGATGAAGAGGGCTATAAGCTCCCTAGTGATTTCACGTTTGTGGCCTCCACCTGGGGTGACCATTTAATGGAGTTTGCGTTGGCGACAATCTTCGAATGCACACCGGTCGAACGGTCTCTAACGCGGAAGACATCAAATGGCAGCTATGAAACGCCAGAGTTGGTACTTCCGCTAGATGGCTACGAAGACTGGTGGCGTTTGCGGGATAAATACCCGGAAGCCAAAGAGCTCGAAGAAGATATGAGCAGTCTTGAATTCGACTGCATATATGGAGGCAGCGGCATTTCGATCCGTTTTGATCAAGATGGCATGATTGTTGAGGATGTGTCTGACACGACCTACTGTCATCCCATAATGGACGATCTATTTACGCTCAAGCGTATGTGGATCGAGTCCTTAAATTTCTGGAGGGGAAAGGAGCTTCAAGATGGAAGCAACGAAAGAAGAATGGAGAATTGTGATTCCGAAGCAGCACACGAAGTTAGTCAGTGTGCATGAGGTTATGAACGGGATTACCGTCAGCAGCAAGAAGATTCTTATCGGGGAGTTAATTCTCTCTTTGCTTGACCAATTGGACGAGCATCTTCTTGTCGAATATCTATTGCGCGACGGTCAAATGAAGACGTTGTTTGAAACGATCGTCGATTATTCTTCTGAGCACGCACCGGAGCAGATGTCAGATGTGCTAAAGAAGGTCCTTGCGTTAGCAGATGACGATCCTTCCGAAGCTATGCTCACGGCATTGTTTCGGGCGATGGGAGAATCACAAAATCTGGCGCACCTCAGTGAAGAGCAGCTTGTGTCTGTCCTTCAATCGGTGCTTACAAGCGCGAGCCATATGAAAGATAAATCGATTTTGATGGAGATGTATTTGGAGCTCCTGAAAAGGATTCGGTTATTTGATGATCCAGAAGCTGATCTTCTATCCAGCGTCATTGGCGGTTTGTTTACGCTCGCTAGCCAGTTCACCGACGCTCAAGTGGATCTAATCGACGCGATGTTTGATACGTTGGCCAAGAAGGCAACACCCAAAGCATTGATCGCGGCGGCTCGTCCATACATGAAGGACCAAAAGTTGTGTTCTCCTCTTTTGCCAAAAAACTGTGTGTTTTACCAGGAACGCGGCAATGGAGAGCAGATCGTCGGGATCGAATTGGACAAGGGTCAACATGATGTTGTGTTTGGGGATGTCGGACAAGTTGTCTATGAGCAAGTCGGCTATCCGAAGCTATTGTTTTGGTTTTCCTTGCATAAAGGGAAGGCACAAGCAAGTGTAGCAGCGGTAAAGGACTTGATCATCAAAGAGGACACCCAGCTGTACGAGTTTCCCTACTCGAATGTACATTCAAACGGGGAAATCTGCTGGACGACGCTGGCCAACCATAAAATTAAGGAAGTACGTCAACTTGAGGCGCTGCCGGCATTGTTTTTGGGAGCGACCAAGAACACGGATCTGTATAGGAACGCGCAGGAGATCAATCTACGGGATTTATTGGTGAGCATGCAGCACCAGCGGTTTGATGATGCCATGTTAAAGCCGATGAACAAAACCGTGGGTCAACTCATTCAAAAAAAATCTTAGGAGGCTATTTTTATGCTGGATCTATTTGGACAATTATTCGGGAACAATGACGCTGCTGGTTCGGGTTCTTCACATTCCGATGAGCACGTAAGCGAGACGCCTTCTGAAACCAAGACGGAGATATCCTCGGCTTCGAACGAAGCGGATGAACAGTCTGTGGTTGCAGCGGAGCCGGCCGCGGCGGATAGGTCGGAACCTAGTAGAACGGAGCAGCACAGTGAGCCCGATCGTTCGGTCAACAATGTGGTCCCGATCAGGCCAGAAGATAGGTTACCCGCTTCAGCGGACACCTCTGATGATGAAGAGCATAACGAGGAAGAAGAAACGCAAGCTTCCGCTTCAGCTTCAAGCGATGAACCTCGGGATCTGTTTGGCGAAATCATTCAAAGCGCACCAAACGCTTCGAAGGGAAGAACGTCTAAACCAGAGTCGAAGAAGGTTTCGTCTTCCTCCGCGGTTGCGACGGCTGCTGCCAGCAGCGCAAAGAGGGGATGGCAAGACCAGGATATCGAGGTCGGCATCGACTTCACGGTCCATTATGCAACGCGGACGTTCCTGGTTTCTGAGCTGATCGATGAAATTCCCGAGTCCGGCACTGTGCATCTCAACAAGATTCGAGAAGCGTTGTTCCGTGAGTATTGGGATTTTAGCGAATCGCGAACCAAGTGGGACTATGATCTGGAAGAAAAGAAGCTACGTCCGATTATCGTTGGCGAAAAGAACAATGCCGTATGAAGATCAAACTCCGGACCTTTTTCTGGAAGTTGTCGGATTACCTTCGTTCTGTCGATGAGACGCCGATCGGTATTGTAGCCTCGAGAGACGGCCATCTTTACGAGATCCGCGAGAATGACTATATGCGGATGATTGTAAGGAAAGAAGTGCATCACGAGCTCGAGCGAGTTCAAGAAGGAGTAGTTCTTAAAGGACCGAAAATACCCGGCGAATTCCTAGCAACCACCATCGCTTTCTTCCGGCACTATTGCGAGAAGAGAGTAGAAGCGGCTGTTCATATTTACTGGGATCGGAGCCGAAGGGAATACGACTTGGTTTGTCCGGAGCAAGTCGTTAGTTCGAATGAAGTCCAGGCATTTATCGAGCCATCTTCTAATCCGCATCGCGAGCTGATCATGACGATTCATTCTCATGCTGCAGACCGTGCATTTTATTCCTCGGGCGATAACCAAAACGATCGAGGATTTAAGGTGTACGGCATCATCGGGCGGTTAGACGAACAGATTCCGGAGTGCTGCTTTCGCGCGAGGTACAATGACACTTCGTTCGAGTTGACGCCCCGAGAATTGTTTGAGATGGCCAATTTGAAGCCGGTAACGACCTTTCCAAATGATTGGAACGAGAGAGTTACTGTGATTGCTGAAAAGTAATGGAGGAGAAGGCGTCGGAGACGTCTTCTTTCTTTTTATTCGAAGGATAAAAAAACGAACCTATTGGAGGAATTTACGATGAGTAAAACACAATTGATTATTGCCATTTCTAAACTGCAAAGAAAGCAGCAATTGAAGAATAAGAACGTCTACGGGCAGCTGCTGCTTAGGTGATGTTCATGGAAGCGGGAGAAGGAGCTAACGCCCTTCTTCCTTTTGTTTTTAAACCAAAAAGGAGGATAGCCCATGAACTCACTCATACTTAAAGATTCCATGAGGCCATATTTTAGCTTCACCCTTATCGGAACGGGAGCAACCGGGAGCCATTTCTATCGAAGCTTATGTCAGGACCTACGATCGCACATGGATAAGCCGGGGTTTGATAAGAAACCTTCGTTCAAGCTCGAGCATGTCATGCTGATTGACGGCGACACGGTTGAAAAGAAAAACCTCGGGAACCAACTGTTCGATGCGGAAGATATTGGGGAGCGGAAGGTCATCTCTCTGGCCGAAAGGTACGGAGAGCACTATGATCTGCCAGTAAAGTATTATCCCGAATACGTGAAGGATCTCGAAACGCTAAATGGTTTAGTCTCGATTCCGGAACACAGCGAGAGGCATTTTTTCTTTATGCCGGTTCTTATCGGGATGGTAGACAACAATGCGACCCGCAGGCTGATCGATGACTTCTTTTATCAAGAAGAGGTTTATAACCTGATCTACATCGACACCGGCGTGGAGGGCGTTGCAAGCGCGGAGAACACGCGCAACGTGGATGGGACTGGCTTTGGTGGTCAGGTTGTCATTGGCTTCAAGTACGCCGGACAAGTGATCCTAGAACCGGTTGGACGCGTCTACACGAACATCTTGGAGGATCAGGATAGCCCTTTCCCTGGTTGCGGCGTGCAGCTCCCATCGCAACCGCAACGGGCCGCCACGAACAAAATGGCTGCCCAACTGGCTAATAACATCGTGAACAACTTGCTTCATACATTCGGGATCTATCAGCATGTGATCAATTTCAATTGCCAGTATGGCGGGAGCAGCCCGGTATTGATCTCAAAAGAAACGATGAAAGAGTTTGAAATGATCCGTGATGGAGGAACAGAAGAAGGGGGGGCGTCAGTTTGAGTCAACAAGCAACCTGGCTTCCTCATTCTGAACCGGTCGACATCATTAGGTGCATCGAGAAAGCGCCGTACGGACCGATGGTAAAGATTCGTCGGGCAGATGGCCAGACGATGGAGGTTAATCGCCACGAGGTTTTAATGACCGAAGATGAGGATTTGATTCTCCAGCTAAAGACGATCCTGCAGGCGAATTGCCCGCAGCGGAATCCTGCCTATTTTTCAACGGTGAAGAACTTGTTGAAAACAGGGGCGCCGCTTTCCTTGGCCACCAAAAAGGCAGCGCCGGCTGGGAAACAACTGCAAATGTTTTGAAAGAAGATTAACGTTAAACAATTTAGGAGGAAAAACACGATGAGCACGTTGATCGTCTCTCAAACCGATGTTTTCATGAAATCAAGCCAAGTTGAGGGCTTCATGCAATTGATGATGGACGCAGTTCACGCAGCGTCTGATGTGAAGATCAAAAAGTCTGGCCGGAAAGTAAGGGTCTCATTTTCGTTTGCGACGTTTGAAGCCAAGACGATTGATTCGTTTATCTGCAACTTAGCAGATAACGGGTATACGTTCTCGGAAAAACGTGGAAGGCTCGATGAGCTCAGTGAAGCGTTTAATCGCGAAAATGAATTCGGTATCTGGCAGGTATCAAGTTTCCACTTGCGAGACTATGGTCTATTGCCGTTACAGGAGTTTCGGGATAAGCGCGGGACGTTGGATTTGTCGCTCCATGAGCGCGTGTATGGCGCGACCTTGGCGCAACTCAAGATTAATCCAAGCCTACCTACCATTCAGATTCTACAGCAAATCTACAGGGCCTTTAATGTTGACAAGCCGTTAAATTATGGCGGCCGATCGATTTCTATTGGCGACGTTATTCAACTTAGAGGGGAGTATTACTACGTTGATCAGTCTACCTTTGAGTGGATTGCGGTCATGTAAGTAGTATTCGGGGAGCTGCTGCTGCAGCTCCTCTTTTATTTGTTGAAGGTTGTATTTTTTCTTTATGAATTATGATAAACCGACTGTTCTTTGGAAAAAGAAACATGAGAGGAAGCGAGGGATCTATCCCGCTTCCTCTTTTCATTCTAGGAGGCGTTCGAATGGACTCGACGTATGAAAAACGAGCAAAACAAATACTGAGGATGTTTTATAAGCGATCTAAAGCCGGCACGAATTTCCAAACCGGAACGGGGAAAACGAATGTGTTTGACCGGGTGGAGCGGGATGCCGTCTATATTCGTACAAGCCTATCTAGACCAGCATTCCGGGTTAGCCGGAAGAGTTTGGAGAAGGCGTGCATTTACCTGGTTTATGTGCGAACCACGACGCGAAAGCAAATCGAGCAATTCTCCAAGTACAGCTCAGCATTACTCGGCCTTCTCCGTTTAATTTTCATGGAGCGGGGGATGGCACGATTCGGCCGGACCGCACAAGGGTTATTGCGATTATCGCTTCGTGGGGTACGTTGGTTTACAGCCGGCTGCAGCCGCGCGCCGAAGGATATGGAGACAGTCAAATTTTACAACGGGAAATGGCTGCTTCTAAGCTACTATCATCTGAGAGAAGCTAGGACGGACAATTGGCGCCATCATGTCTGGAGGCTTGGGTTCAAAGGAAGGGTGCTGCTCGATTCCGGAGGGTTTTCTCTGCATAAGGCGAAGTTAGATGGGAAGGACGTTCCCGATATCACCGTGCAAGAATACTGCGACTTCATAAAGAGGCACGGCGGTACCGAAATGTTTTGTGGTTGGTTCAGCCTGGATCGGGTAGAAGATCCGATCGAAACGGAGCAGAATACTGAATACATGATTGAGCAAGGTTTGGGAGATGGACTGATTCCCATATGGAACATTAATAGTCGGTATTCCAGGTTGAGACAGCTGATTCAGCAGCACGATCCGGCCATAGTAGGAGTGGGTGGCTTGTTGTTCTGCGGTAAAAAGCGACGCAAGAAACGGTTAGACCGCTTGTTCCGATTATTCCCGGATCAGCTGCTACACGGATTGGGTGTAAGCAATGATGATTTGTATACGTATGATTGGTTCTCTGCAGACGGATCTGGCGTATTCGCACCACGAAAATACGGAGTGATTTATACGCATGAAGGACAGGTTCCATTGCCGGAAGACTGGACTATAGAGCAAGGGATTGGCTATGGGTTAGAACTCTTCACGGCTCTGGAAGAGAAATATGATAACCAGGTTGCAGGAAGGCTTTTGATTCCGCCTGCAGCAACCCCGGAACCATTAATGCTATTTTAGCGCCGTTATGGCGCTTTTTTTATTGTGGGAGTGGTCACGGTTTCAGTTTACGGATTGTCGACTATTGGAAGACTATGTTATACTGGGAATGTAATTCGTTCTATTTGCTCACTTGACTTTTTCTTTTTGCTGTCAAGCAGTAGCCTGATGTTGAAGAGATAAGCCCTATTGGGTGGTACGATTCCTGGAATACGTCTGTCCGTTTCTAGCCGAAAGGTTAAAACGGACAGAATATTCCACAAGGAATAAGCCATCTAGTAGGGCTTTTTATGTTTATATACAACTTTCTGGAGGAGGAGATAGCATGTTTTATATTCTGCTATGTTCCATTGCGATGTCATTACTACTGTTGGTGGCATGGCTAAAAGCGAAGGCTGATAATTCCTTTTTGGAAGGGAAAGCAGCAGACTTTCTTGATAGGGAGAGACGCTGGATGAAGGAAGTTGAGATGCTAAAAGCGCAGCTCGTACAATTTCCTTCTAACTCGTATCAACCCTATGTTCCAAAGGCAGCCGTAACAGTTCCCGCTGCATCCAAAAGGGATGAATGGGTTCCTCCTTCCGAAGCTGAACCGGAATATCACTTCCAAGCTTATGAGGGTGACCCAAGGGAAATGCAGACAACCGAGCTTGGAAACGTCACGATGGCGTTTCTTCAAAAGATCGGTGTTAATCTCGATCAGATGGACGAGCCTACGCAACAGGTTGCTCCAGAAGACGAGATGGCCAGCCTTGAGCAAACCATTATGTTTGAGGAGAGTGAATTCGCCACACTCTCAACATCTTCGTTGAACCACGCCGGGATCCATTATTGGGAAGGGAGCATCGAGCAGAAGTTCAGCGATGATTTCGCCTTAATTTCGAATGGTTCTTATCATTATCATTTGACCCATGAGAAGCTGTCGGCATTCCAAAAGGGCGATAAGGTATGCCTGCAAGTGCTAGTGAGTCAGTCAGAAAATGCAAGCAATAGGGATGTTTTGATGGTATGGGCTGCTGAAAATCCAGCAGTCATATCAGCATAACTCCAAGGGGTTGTCGGGACTAATTACCCGACAACCCGAAATTATGGTTCCGCGAACCTATTCCAAAATCCCTGAAAAATACGTCAGAATTAAGCAGATTCTGTAATATAAATAGAACTTTATTCCTGAAAGTCCTTGACATGTTCCAAACATAACCATAATATAATAAATGTTACTTTTTATTAAAAAACGATTTTGAATAGTATTATTGATTTACGATATTTAATCAAAGAGGGGTGTAATTATGCTACAGGCAGAATACATTGACAACACAATTTCCATCGTCAAGGAAATTATTAGAACCGAGTGCCCATTCATTACACTCAGTGGGGAGGGGTATAAGGGGACGATCATCCTTCATTTTTATCCGAAGTATGATCTGCCGCGAGTGGAGCGGGTTACATCCGAGCGGCCGCGTTATGACGATAAAGGGCGAGTATTTCTAGACAACTCGAAGGCAGAACTTGATGAGGACAACTTCATGTTTGCACTGGATATCATCGAGACCAAACTTTATCAGAAGCCTCCGGTTGCCGGCAGCATTTTCTTCCACTTCGATAACGGCCTTATCGTTGACATCGAGACGAAGAGCTCGTTGATGCATAGTGACCTAAGGAGATGAACTTGCTGATGTATCTGGCGGATAAGAGTATCGAACCTAATGCGGGTGACGATTGGTTGTCACTCCCATCTGATGGGCATATCGAGTCCTGGTTGATGAACATCCTAAGTATTCTTCAAAAGTACGGCGTGATTTGCACCGTTGTCTGCGTCATTATGTTTTTCTTCTTTTATCGCCTTGCGAAAATCAGAAAGAACATGGTGTTTGCGAAGTTCTGGATGCTTACCTCTTGGGGAATGATACTGCTCACGATACTCTTTATTACCCTGCCTTACATCGTACTTAGCTTCTATTAACGGAAGGTGAATAAATTATGGCAATTGTCTATCAATTTCCATGTAAAACGCGCCGTTTGGATATCCGAGACCTTTTCTCTAATGAAGAGGTAGAGCAATATTATACATATTTCATAAATAGCGACGACTGGCAGAGGGATGTAAAATCCCGTACCCTTTACGAGGGATACCCGGCAATGAAGCCATGTAACCCGATCCGGGATGATATGGTGTGGTACGTAAATGAGGAAGCGGGATTCGGCACTTGGATCATCAATAAGAGCGCGCTTTCCATTCAAGAGAATGAAGAACGGGTTTGGGGATGGAGTCCTTTTGTCCGAAAATCGACTGCACCGATTCATGAACCTTTGAACTTGACGCAAAAAGAGATGCGACATCACCTGGCGTGGATCGTTGATGAAGAAGGCTATGGACAATATGGTCTAGTCACGAATACCGGTGAGCAATGGGTTCCACATCCTAGACCCAGTGGTTGGAGAGATCATAATGCAGCTTTAGGCAATTAGTGTACAGTCTCAACATGAGCTGCTATCACAATTGCCTTTTTTATTTTAGATGAGATTGGAGGAATAGAGTTTATGCGAACGGCCTTACTTCCAAATGGCGCCCTGGTGCATGCATCTGAGTATGATCCGACATTACATGGTTATGAGATTTATTGTCTTGATAAGTCCTGTCGGGCGCCGCTAATCTTTGTACCTAAAGGGGATACGGCATCATCCCACTTTAAGACAACCGGGAAAAGTGAAGATTCGAAGCATTCCGCTACATGTGGATTCTACCAGCCTCTAGATATTGTAGATTCGATTGAGAAGGTCGCTGAATACCAGAAGGATATTCTGCAGGCGCATAGCATCAAAAAGACCGTCATTTCGTTAAACATGCGTCGGTTAGATCCGGAATATGAACCCAAGAAAACCGATCGAGAACAGCAGCAACAAGAAGAAGCGGATCCAGATAAGGTGAAAACCAAAGAGAAGAACGAGAATCCAAACTCCATTAGTTCCTTGAAGAGCGTTGTGCAGCTAATGGTTCAGTATGAGCCGGATCTATTATCAACCATCTATTTCAATATTGGCGGTGGCCGGAAACTTCCTCTTTCCAATATCGTTCTTAGTCAAGAGCGTGCCCATCAACTACTTTGGGAAGATCAGTCGATGCGTGATGTTGGGTATTTTGTATACGGCCGGATAGCTGAAGTCATGCGTCGGGAAAAAGTAATGTACATCAAACTTGAAAGAGTAAATGATGTTCCCTTCACGATCGTCATTTTCGAGAAATACTTTAAGTATTTTAAACTGTCGGAAGCGGAGTTGAAGGGGAAGGATGTACTGATTTACGGAGTGCTTCGTAAGAATGACTACCAGGACAGGAAGACAACGGAAATCGTCATAAAGAGTGATAAGTATATAGAGTTCTTAAAGCGAAAAAGAAGTAATTAGAATAAACAGATGAAATAAGGAGAAATGGCATGTTTGATTTCATTCATGATCCACTCGCGACAATATATCTCGTCTTGGCCATAGCTCTGATCCCGGTGATCTTTATCATCATACGGCATCCAAGTATCCTTATACGGCGATCAAGGAAGAAGGCAAAGGTTAGATGGGATGTTATTTCCTTGGTTGTTGTTGAAGTTGCGCTTATCTACCTGTTTATTGTTCGCGGATATTCCTATTATCAAGTGGTCTTAACGGGGGGAACGTTTTCTGATTCTGTATTCATCAGTTCGAAGTATGCGAATCAACGAGAGGGTCATTTCCATTCCCTTTATACCCAGAGCAGCGCGGGACTCAAGGAACCATATAAAGGCTTGTACCGGGTTTATGAAAAAGAGAAGGCGGTAGCAGCATTTAGAGAGAAGAAGATCCCATTTTCTAACGATACCCTCAAGGATGAGTATGATTTTTCTCATGCCTATGCTGAACCCGCAACGCTTAGTTTACGTGCTCCTATTTCAGCGAGCCAGTCGAATGTGCTTTCTAATAAAGCGCTATTTCAACAGTCTGAACAGAATTCTGTTGTTGTTGCAGAAAGGCTACTGGGGAGGAAGCTTCCGGAGGATGTGCTCGAAACGAATACTTCATCTTACGCGGGCAATTCCGCCGGCATGATGCTCACCTTGGAGCTCGTCCAACAATTCGGAGATGTCGATCTTTTGAAAGGTTACTCGGTTTGTGGTACGGGAACGATTGAGGAAAACGGGGAGATCGGATCTATTGGAAGTCTGCGTATGAAGTTAATCTCTGCAGAGCGGGAACACTTTGATTATTGCATTGTGGCACAGGATAATTATAGGGCTGCCTTAGGATATTTAAAGGAGGAACAATTAAGCATTAAATTAATCCCCGTCTCCAATATCCAGGAAGCCCTAACCTTTTTGAACGCGCTTCCGGTTCATGAATCATAGACAATTATTTGATTCGAAATAGAATAGGCTTTCCACTTGGGTCAAAGATCTGTATGTCAACGATATCAGATTGCTTTATGTAATGAAGACTTTCCTTTTCTTCAGACTCTCGTGTAATTAGAACGAGTTGGGGTTCGCTATCTTCCCTTTTCCAAACTCGAAAGAATGATCCAATGATCGTGGTCTCATCAATGAGCAATATATGAATTTGTTGACCTTCTTTAATTAAGTTCTGATTTCGCTCGAATAGTTCATCAATATGCAGGGATCTCACCTCTAAAGGGGATACTATTTGTACTAAGCTATATCTTATCACGAAATTCTAAGTGTTAAATAGAAACCTGATGAGTGTGTAAATTTTAATGTGCTTACCCAGCTGAAAGCGGGTAGAGCTTGATTACGAAGCATGAAGCCCTATGGGTGGATATTTCCGTCATAAGAATGCTGCTGTATTGCATTTTTATCACATGAGATTCCACTCAGGGCTTCTTTGTGTTATATGACGTTCCTTCATGTGCGGACCGGGTTGAGAACGAACAGTGCTTGTAGCTCTGCTTGGTTTCCACTCAAGCTCCGCCGGCAATGCCCGACGAGGTCTGCAAGATCGCATCTTCGACATCCACGTTCCATCGGTTTCACTACAAACCCAAGAATGGGGGCTTCTTATGAAAGGTCTTATTTTACTATCAGTTCTCATAATCTTTCTGCTTCTCAGCTGGCATTTAGAGAAAGAGCATAAGCGGAAATGAATGTAGAAACGATTACGTCTGCAGGCAAATGATCGAAAGAGATAGCGAGTAGATTTTGTATTTGCTATAATTAAATCGTATAATTTCCTATTGCTCACTGAACTTGCTAATCTGCAAGCAGCTAGAGCTTGATCACGAAGACGAGAAGCCCTATCGGGTGGAATGATTTATACGGTATTTCTATTTCCGTATGATGATATCCATTTGGTTGGGCTTTTTTTTTCGTCTAACAAGATTTGGGGATCATAGAGAGGAGGAGAAGACAGGGGAATAAAAACCACATTTCGCGCTTGAGGCACTCTATCAGAGTGTCTTTTTTGTGGTCATGTTAATGGTTCAAATGAGGATGGGAAATTAGGAGTAGGCTAAGGAGGAGTATCTATGAGATTTGCAGTTGTTGATGCAGAGGGTAAAGTTCGAGTCATTTTTGAGAAGCAAATTGATGCAGTGGCCACAAAGACATACTTAGTAGGATCGAGCGTCCGCCCCATCTTAACGATCGATGAATGGTTAGCGACGTCGACAGACTATCGAGGTTTCTTACAAGGGTTTCCTTCAATTCTCTATCTGGATAGTGAATCCGGAGGGACTGTTCTTGGTCACGTATACCTTATTCCGTCGTGGGATAGTTATCAGACCTGGTCATCTATGAGGTATATCGACCTTCTTGAGAAAGAAGGATTCGAAAGCTGGAGAGGAAGGATTCAATGTTCATGACAGCATGCAGGATATCAGGTAAGTCGATTTGGACGCAGCTGATTAAGGCCCTTAATTGTGCTTGGTTAAATGTTTCCAGGCAAAAGGGGGCGCGTGAACCCTTTCATGACGAGTATGAGAGGACTGAATTGACGCATGAGGAGATGGAAGAGATCCAGTATGAGCTATGGCTTAAGGATCTTGAAAAAGAACGTGCTGAGATGGCTAAGTATGCTGACGATGACACGTTTGAGGATCTTATGCTGGATTATCTCTCGTGACTTTGAATTTTGGAGGAAACATATGGCGCTCAAGTCGATAGAGAGGACTACAACGCAGAGTTTCGAGGAGGATGAAATTGATATGAACAGTCATGATCGAGTGCGCCTTAAGAAGGTTGTCGACAAGCTCGAGAAGTCGGTTGCTGAGATGGACGTCGCAATTTTGTATCTTTCTTCAGCGAGGAAACCGAATCATCAGGACCTGAAAGATATGCATTTCGCGAGGGATCATATCGAGCATAGCAAGGTTATCCTAACAGGCTGCCTGGATCGGTCTGATGAATTGTGAGGCAAGGAGAATGGCAAAAGGATACAAGGTTAAGGCGAAGCATAAATCGGGCTTCAATATAAACCGTACGATTAGCGAAGAGGAGTTCGCAAATCTTCAACGTTCCGAGGTATTCAAGATTATCAGCTCAGAGGAAGTTCTGGACTTTAAAGAACCAGGAATAAGATTATCGACACATCCAGGTTTCCAAGCACTTCTAAAGCGAATTGACGCTTAAGGAGGAGGCGGGCGATAAAGACGGTCTTAGACTGGTAGCGAACGCGACCAAGCGGGAAGCCCTTGTGCGAGCGCGAACGATCGATCTCTTTGGATTCCACTTGCCAGATGTCGCAAATGAAGCAGCGTAACCCGGCTACAAGTGCTCAAACAAAGAACCGGACCCCTAATGGGGACCGGTTCTCAACTGATGAAGTTTCGTCCAACTTTCAAGGCGGCATGGTTTTCGCGCTGTCTGTTTTTCAGTAAGTACCCCTTAGTTGTAATAATACTGGAATGTCCAAGCGCATCTCTCACACTATCGATACTAGAACCAGCATGATCGAGTCGAGCTGCATAATAGTGCCGGCAGGTGTGAGGTGTAATTGGATCTTTACGGTGCTTAACGAGCGGCAGCTCCGTCTCTAATATTTTCTCTTTAAACGCGTTTGACAAATACTTTGAATTATAGGCACGGCCGTTACCCTTCGGAAAGAATGGGGAGGGACTCCCGCGATCAAGTTCACCACCTAAGCCGCGTCGTTTTCGAAATTCAAATAGGACAGGCATTAGGTCATCGAAAAGCAGTACCGATCGCAACTTGTTTCCTTTACCTATGACATCCAAAAAGTGATAACCGGCACGTGGTTCATAATAGACGTTTTTCCATTCAGCGCTGGCCAGCTCGTTTATTCGCAGGCCGCTGCTAAGCAAAATGAACAGCAATGCATACATGAAAAAATCGGTTGACCTAAAATGCTCGAGCAGTGTTTCAACTTCATTTTCATATAGATCGCGATTCACAAGTTCGTCTGCAGGCTGCGCGACTTTCTTCATTAATCTTGTTAGGTCCGCATTGACTGCGTTCTTTTGGTAGATGTACCGAAGGAATTGCTTTACAACCGTCGTTCTTCTACGAAAGGAGGTGTTTGCGTAGCGAGAAGAGAGGTTGTCCTGATAAATTAGCATATCTTCCGGCGCCAGCTGCCGAATGCCTCCAAGTCCCGCGGCGAATTGAAGGAAGTCTAACAAATCACGGAGGTATTCCGATTTTGTTCCTTCGGATCTCACTTTTCCGTAGGTTGGTTCATCGTGAAGGAATACATATACCAGGAGTTGATCCGGAATACTCAACCAATCGGTGTTTTGAAAATGTTCATTGGATATCGCAGCGTACAGTTTTTTATCCAACCAGCTGAATTGTTCCTGAAGCTGGAGTTGTTGAATCAACATGATAACCACTCCTTCGATTCGTAGCGATTAAAGAATGGAATCTATTAATCAATATGATAGCTTAATGATTTGATATTGAATATAGAAAAATTGATAATTTGTATAGTTTAAATACAAAAACGAAATATATAAATTAGACTAACTACATTCCGATATTTACAATGGAAATATATGGTGCTATAATTTTGGCATTAAAGTATTAACGCTGTAATGCAAAGAATAGGGGATGAGATAGATGTATGATATTAAATTTGCATCGAAACGAGTTGAGAAGGAGATGAAGAGTTTCTCTAAGGATGAAATCAAAATGATTGAAGAGGCGATGAACATCTTATCTAAGAATCCACGGCCGGCAAACCTGGATTTTGGTTCTGTTAATCGTTGTACAGACGTTAAGCGCATCAAGGCGAAGCGTCTTAGGGTGTTTTATATGATTGATGATAAGAATGCAGTTGTGCAGATTGGTAAGATTGAAAACCGTGACTCTCATTGTTATGGGAAGGACCCACGTACCTGGTTCCAGTCTCGAGTCTGTTAGTTAGTCCTCCGCAGTATCAGGGAAAAAGGAGATATATATTAATGAAGCGATTTTTGGGACTTGTTGTATTTGCAATCGTGTTTCTGCTTTTATCCGGTTGCGCTACTGAATATGCTTCGACAAACTCGCAAATCGATACATCAGCAAAAGACTTCCTAGTTAGTAAGAGTTCAACGATCAGTCCAACGCAAGATGAGGACACTACCAGTCCGGTAAAAAGTCTAATAGCAGCGAAAGTTACTAAGGTTATTGACGGTGACACGATGAAGGTCAGGATCAATGGCTCTAAAAATATAGAAACAATTCGGCTTCTATTGGTAGACACTCCGGAGACGGTCGATCCAGATATCGCATATCCGCAGCCATATGGCAAAGAGGCTTCCGATTTTGCTAAGTCCACTCTGTCGGGACAAGACGTAAACATAGAACTTGATGTCTCAGAGCGAGACAAATATGGAAGATTACTATGTTACTTATACGTCGGAGATAAATTGTTTAACGAGATGTTATTGGAACAAGGGCTGGCTAGAGTCGCATATGTCTTTCAACCAAACACAAAGTATGTTGATCAGTTTCTGGCCATACAAGCCATTGCCCAGAGTAGTGGACTTGGGATATGGAGTGTAGAAAATTACGCTCAAGCTGATGGGTTTCATCCTGAAGTAATGACTATTGAAGAATAATAATTATTGGAGGAATTATCATTGAATAAGAAAATTGCGGCTCTGATTTTTGTCTTTTCACTCGTTTTCTCATCGTCTGCAGGCGTTCTCGCAGGAACAAAGCTGACTGAAATAAAGGCTTACTTGAATGGTGATATCAAGTTCGAGGTAAATGGTGAAGCGTGGACGCCAAAGGACGCATCGGGCAAGACCATATTGCCTATAACATATGAAGGAATAACGTACATTCCTTTGCGTGCAGCGGCTAGTGCATTATCCACGGATATCAACTATAACTCCACTCAAAAGAAAATCAGCATCGGCTCAGAAACGAAAAATAAAGAATCAACCCCATCTTCTGCTAACAGTACTGATATGAGTGATATTGAAAAGGTCATCAACTACTTCTCGCAAAATGGATTCATAGTAGGGGAAACCTCTGAAAAGTACTATCAACTTGTTGGAGCCAAAGATGGTCTGGCTGTTGAGATTAATGGCCAAAAAATAGAACTATATCAGTACGACCCAAGTCAGTTGTCCATTGTTAAGGATAAAATAATTCCATCTAACAAAAATCCAGAAGATTTTCCTATGTTGTTGAATGGAGAGATCCTGCTAGCATTCCCAGAACCCACTATCCATCCTGATAAAGAAATGATTGTCGCATTCTTTAAAGAATTAAAGCTGTAGATCTCAAGTCATAAGCTCTGTTAGAGACAAAAAAGACTACGGAAGAAGGGTTCGTTTGAATAACTCATATCAATGCAGCGCTGCAGAATGGGAGTTTGCTAGGTATCACTCGATGATCGGGGGGCATAAGCGAGGCTATAAAAGCACTTCCTGGCTAGGCTGTCTTCTCGTTATTCTAATCCCGTTCGCCATGATTATCCTCTACTACGTCCTGCAAGTCGCCATCGTAACGGATAATAATGATCTTGCCTCTAAAATTGGGTGGATAAAAAATTCGGCAATCACAGTCGGCATTGTCATCGGTCTCTTCTATCTTCTGCGGTCGCGCGTAAAGACGTCAAACGTCGCACGCCAATCGCAGTCGGGAGAGGTTATCGATTGGATTGTCCTCGATGATGAAGGAATTACGCTCAACATCTATCATAACTTGACTCCGGACATTGCTCCCAAGATACTTTGGACGGACATTAAATTACTATCCGTGGACATCACCAAGGATCTGACCCGCTATTCTTCCGCACACAAGAAATTTTATCGCAAGATGCAAGATTTCGACCGGATCAGATCTAGGCTTCCGGAGTTTAAGGAACCGGCTGCCGTTGAATACTTCGACCGCTTCACTCTGCTGATCAACATCTATAAGCGTCAAGCGTCACGAGTCGGAATGATCGCACAGCTGCCGCGGAGCTGGATCACGGATGGTACGATGGCTGAGTTGCTTCAGGAGATCGAGTCCCGCAGCTCGTTGTCGGCAGAGCCCTATGATGAAGAGTCTGAACACTATTACTACAAATGGCTGGAACATATCAAATAAAGCCATTGCCGAAAATCCAAGAATATTGACGATAATAGCCGCAGCTATAGCGCGGCTTTTATTGATGTCCGAATCGGTCATGATATAATGGAATTGTTGGGAGTAAATAACATTACGAGTGTATTGGACCGGATAATGGGCACCGATGAGGCCGCCTTACTGTGGAATATATCCCAAGATCATGTTAAACGGCTGTGTCGTGATGGTGTTGTGAAAGCGCGGCTTATCGGCAAGACATGGATTCTGGAACGTGAGCAGCCGAATCCAAGCCAACCTGAACATCCTAGAAACTGGAGGCATAGAAGGATGGACGAGCTGAAGAGGATTAATGAATAGGAGAGGGTAATTGTGACTTTCGATCGATATGACCCATTTGGGTTTCCTGATCTGAATGATGAAGAGTTCAAAGCTATCTTCCTCGAGTTCCAGCTGCGAGTTGGCTTTGATGTAATCTCGTTTTTGTCAAATCACAAGAACCTCATTGAAGCCGGCGCGCCGAAAGAGGAGCTTGATAAGATGACATTTAAAGAAATTCAAAGATGTTTTTTGAATCGTATCGAGGAAATTAAAAATGAATATAAGCCAGTAAAGATACAAGAGGGTAAGACGTTGAAATGATTGAAACTCTGGCTGTGTCGTCACGAGAGGCCAATCATTGGGCTACTGTCGGAGATACGAGACTTTATGAATCATATTGAATTGGGGGTGGGGAACGTCGTTATAGTTGATTATCGTACTTTTCCGGCCTCATACACTGTACTGCGAGGCGCGACTGTCACACACATTTTTGTTTGCAGCTCGCCGAAAGATCGTAATACAGATAACTTAATTGAAGGACACTACCTATGCGACGAGCGTAATTACTTCAAATCATATAACATACCAGAAACCCGCCTGACCTGCAAAAAGTGCATTAAGTTTTATGATGAGGCTCTAACGGGAAAGATCGAGGACAGATACAAATCAAAGTATGTCTAAAGCGGATCAGGCTTAGAGACTTTGGTATCAAAATGAATATCAAGAGTACATCGTAAGAAAGTGGTCATTTCTATAAGCATTATAAGGACGTAGCGCTTCAACAGCAGATATTTAATCATTCTGCCCCGACATCACCATGAGATACATAGGAACCAACCAGGACATAATAGATTAAGCAATAAGCGGTTTTCACTTATAGGGAGGGATTTTTGTGGCTTTGCTTCTATATGTTGATAATTCGAATACTTGGATAGAAGGAAAACGTGTAAGTGCTGTCAGCAAAGGAATGGCATTAAGTATTTATGATGCCATGAATGCCCGCATATTAGATAACGATTATCGAATCGACTTTGGAAAACTCTATACTTTCCTTGCGGGTAGTGAGACGCCTAAAGTAGCTGAGCTATTTGGATCCAGGCCGCCAGAAAACGACTCTATTTGGGATACAGCACGTCGAGTAGGATTTACGGTAAGATTAACTGATCGTAATTTCGCTAATAAGGAAAAGAAAGTAGATACCGGTATTGTCGCGAGAATGATGAAAGATGCATATAAGACATGTAATAAGGAAGAAGATACAATTATTCTTGTCGCTGGCGATAAGGATTTCGTACCAGCTGTTGAAGAGCTATTAAGTGATGGCTATAAGGTTAAAGTAGCTTTTTGGAATCATGCAGCTAGCGAGTTACATTCTTCCGGAACCGCCTTTATTAACTTAGATCCGCATCTCTCTTCTTTGAAATACTAAATTCACTATGAATGGGCCGCGATCGCTACGGAATAGCAATTGGTTAATGAACACGGTCTGTATAATTAGTTGAAAATCAAACACATTCTGAGTACATGGCCTTGTTCTGGAGGATCATATGAGCTTCTTTACGAAAAGACGGAAACAATACGGTTTTACAATAGATGATCTTGCTGGGTTGCTTAATTGGAGTGAAGATCACCTTAGAGCGATCGATGAGGGGAACAGGCGTCCCACGGCCAATGAGGCAGCGGAATTGGCTAAGCTACTTGGTGGCCAGGCAGATGATTATCGGGATCAACCGAATCTCGATGAGCAGAGAATTTTGAATATTCTTAAAGAACATGGCCAACTGCCATACTTCGGGAAGTATGATGGCGTTTTTGAACAAGCCTTTACCTGGTTAATTAATGACCTTTGGAAGCTCGCTAAGCACGAGGGCAATTATGTGAAGAGAAGGGTCGATCATTGGTCTGGAGACCCAGAAGCCATGTATAACGAGATACGTGAGAGATTCTTAGCTACCATGCTCAATGAGCAAATCGACGATGAGTTTCATAAAGAAAGATTCCCTTTCACGGTTTATGATAACGGTCCCATGACAGCGTGGGTGCAGATTTTTCGTCCCAATGAAGTAGCCGATGGAAAATTGACGGTCGTATTCGATTCCATCTCAGGTGGAGGCGTCATAAATTGTGCAGAAGAATTTATCTCGGCCTTTTGCAAATCATATTTAGTTCCGGCCGGTCTCATTCTCGAGCACAGAAGAAAGCCAAGATATGAGCTTGCTAGATTCCTTCATCTGGATCCAACAGATCCTACGGATCGAAAGAAGCGTTATACCGAAATCTATATGACTGCAGGTGGAGCAGGCTTTCGAACGGGCAACTTGGAGCTCTTAGAAACAAGGAAAGTCACTCGGAGAGTCTATCGACATTCCATTCGTGCTAGAGACTTTCCTCATCCGTTCAAAGGACCTTACGGAGCTGATGATAGGTGCGATGATGACAAGATAGGGGGTTGTCTCTTATACA
>NZ_RZJR01000006.1 GCF_003990975.1 Cohnella sp. AR92 | reverse complement strand
CTATTGCAGAGTCCGAGCGCCAAGACGAGCAAGARCATGCGGGAGAAGATCTTCTCGASCTAGGTGAAGCGGCGCAGATGACAAGCGAGAAGCTGGCCGCGGCTGTTCAGAAGCTGGAGACTAAGCTTCAAGATAAACCAAAGAACAAACCCCTCAAGAAGACGGTACGGGTGCTCCGCAAAGACCTCCTTCCGCGTCTCCAGAAATAKGAGAAGCAGCGAGAGATACTCGGCGATCGAAACAGCTTCAGCAAGACCGATCCGGATGCGACGTCCATGCGCATGAAAGAGGATCACATGCGAAACGGCCAGCTCAAGCCGGGCTACAACGTGCAAATCGGGACGGAAGAGCAGTTCATTATCGGTTGTAGCCTGCATCAACGTCCGACGGATACTCGTTGCTTAAAGCCTCACTTGGAAAACTGAAAGCAGCCATTGATCGAAAACGTAAAATAGCAGTGCAGGGATAGCCTCCCTGGCACTGCTATTTTTCAAAAATAACCCATTTTACTTAAGCGAGCTGTTCTAAAAGTGAGATAGAACTTACTTTTGAGACAGCCCCTTATGTTTATTCGCTTGCCCGAAGGCCGAATGCCTCCGCCAGAAGCCGGTACGATTTGAGCCTCGCCTCGAAGTCATGCGTGATCGTCACGACCATAAACTCGTCGATGCCGAACTGATCGCTCAAATTCTCCAGCCGCTGCTTCACCTGTTCCGGCGTGCCGGCAATTCGGCGGTGGGAGCCCGCGCGGATTCTCTCTCGGTCGTATTCGGTGTACGGATAGCTCAAAGCGGTCTCCACCGAAGGGAAGAAATCCAACATGCGGCCTTGCTCCAGCGACAGGAAGAACAGCTCCGTGCTCGTCGCGAGCCTGGCCGCTTCCTCTTCGGTGTCCGCGCAGATCACCATCACCGCCGCCAATGCGCGGGGCTCCGGATGCAGCGCATTCGGCTGATACCGGTCTTTGTAATAAGGAATCGCGTCCTCGCTGCCCGGCACTCCGAAGAATTGGGCATAGGCGTAGGGAACGCCCAGGCGTGCCGCGATCTGCGCGGTTCCCATGCTGGAGCCGAGCAGCCACAGCTCCGGCTTCGTCCGGATGGAAGGGGAAGCGTGAAGCCCGGCGAACCGGTGTCCGGCAGGAAGCGAGTCGTACAGGTAATTGATCAGATCGCCTACCTGCTCCGGGTAACGATCGATATCGCCGTAACGCCCTTCCTGCAGGGCGCGGGTCGAGAGAGGCATCCCGCCGGGAGCGCGCCCGAGTCCGACGTCGATCCGGCCGGGGTTCAGCGCTTCGAGGAGCTTGAAGTTCTCCGCGACCTTGTAGGCGCTGTAATGGGGAAGCATGATGCCGCCGGATCCGAGCCGAATCCGCTTCGTGTTCGCGCCGAGATGGGCGAGCAGCACCTCGGGGCTGGAGTGGGCGAGCGAACGGGACGAATGGTGCTCGGACACCCAGTAGCGATGGTAGCCCAGCCGGTCCGCTTCCTGGGCGAGCTTGGTCGTATTCATAAGCGCCTGCGATGCCGTTTGGCCTTCGCAGACTTGGGATTGATCGAGAATGCTAAGCTTCAAGTGGAAAACCTCCCTTTAGGGATGGATGTAGGTTGGGAGAGCGCGGCCATCGCACGCAGCCTCCATATCCTCTCCATCATACCTTCCCTCGTTAACTGTAGTCAATAAAATCACAGAATAAGCGCATGCCGGTCCGCTTGAGGTGCGAAGGGAGTTGCGATGGAATTGAATTTTCCTCGCATTGTCGTTTATGATGAGGATAAACAGGAGGTGCTGCACAATGGAAATTACATACCATGGCCATTCTTGCATACAGATCGAGACAGGCGGCAAGTCGCTTATCATCGATCCTTTTCTTAGAGGCAACCCGCTTGCCGTTACGAAGCCGGAAGACATAAAGGCGGATGCCGTTCTGCTCACGCACGCCCACGGCGATCATATCCTCGATGCGGAGCCGATCGCGAAAGCGAACGACGCGCCGGTCGTCGCGATCGTGGAGCTCGCGACCTACATGTCCTGGCAAGGCGTTCGGACGGTCGGCATGAATCTTGGCGGCACGTACGATCTCGGCTTCGCGAAGGCGAAGATGATCCCGGCCTTCCACAGCTCGGGTATCGTCGACGAGAAGACCAAGACGATTCACTACGCGGGAATGCCCGCCGGCTTCCTTATTCGCGCCGAAGGCAAGACGATCCTGCATACCGGCGACACCTGCCTGTACGGCGACATGAAGATGATCGGCGAACGCGAGAGCATCGACCTTGCTTTCCTGCCGATCGGAGATCACTTCACGATGGGGCCGGAGGATGCGCTGCAAGCGGCGAAGTGGTTCGGCGCCCGGCACGTCGTGCCGGTTCACTACGACACGTTCCCGCCAATCCGCCAGGATTCCGAAGCGTTCGTGAATAAGCTGGAGCAGAACGGAATTCGCGGCCATGTCATGGCTCCGGGAGACCGTTTCACCCTGTAATCCATAGGAGGAACCGATCGTGGCGAAGAAAAAACAGAACCCGACGGCAAGCAAGCCCGCGACCGCGGATTCGTCCGACGCGCCGATGACCCTCAAGGAGCTGCTCGGAGCCGATGTCATCCGCAAGCTGAAGGCTCAAGCCGACGAGCTCAAAGCCGAGGAAGCGGCCGTCCGCGAGCGCAAGCGCCAGGAAGAAGAGGAGAAGCGCAAAGCGGAGCAGAAGCGGCTCGACAACGACTTCGAGTATCTTCTGAACAACAGCAGCGCGGATTGGAAGAAGTACAAATAAGCGGCTCCAAGCCGGACGTAGAAGAAGCCTGTCATGCGCAGGCTTCTTTGTCATATATGTTAATATTCAAGCCTGTTAGGCCAATACGGGGAAAATGGTAAATCCGAAGGGGGAGCTTACGGTGGAGGAGGAGCGGGACTGGCCGGACACGCATCATTCGAAGCAGAAACCGAGGCTCATCCTCGATATCGGCGCCGGCATCGACAGCGCGTTCGCGCTCGTCTACGCGCTGCTGTCGCCCCGGGTTCGCCTTGAGGGCATCCTCGCGACCTCCAACGGCGCGTATTCCGCGCGCCAGGCCGCGGACAACGCCTTGCGTCTTATTCGTTTGTGCGAGCCCGGCTATGAGATTCCCGTCGCGATAGGCGCGGAATCGGCGATGCCTCTTCCCGGCGACGGGGTTGATGAGCGGGGGTCGCGGGAGGGCAGGGTAGCTTCCGCGCACGAAGAGCGCGGTAGCGGCGGCGTCCCTGGCGACGACGGCCGCCAGGGGCTGGGGGACGCGCTGCTCGCCCCTTCCGATCAGGCGCCGGAACCGCTGCCCGCCGCGCCGTTCCTCGCGCGCGCGGCCAAGGCTCGTCCCGGCGAGCTCACGCTCGTGCTCGCGGGACGAGCCTCCAATTGGCCGGCCGCGCTGGCGCTCGAGCCGGCCACCCGCGCCCGGTTCCGCGAGATCGTCGCGGCGGGCGGAACCGTGCTTGCCCCGGGCGACGCCACGCCCGTGGCGGAGACGAGCTTCCGCGGCGACCCGCAGGCCGCCGCGGCGCTGTTCCGGACGGCCGCGCAGCTCACGGCCGTCGGACTGGACGCGGCGCGGCGCGCGCTGCTCGCCGCCGCCGATCTCGCGCTCGCGGCGGAGATGAGCCGCGAGCCGCGGAAGCTCCGCGCCGCCGAGCTGCTGCGGCGGCTGCATGCCTACCGAGCGCGGCGCCTGCTCGCGACAGGCTGCCCGCTCGGCTGCATCCCGCTTCACGCGACGCTCGGCGTGCTAGCGGCCGAAGAGTCGGGGCTGTTCGCCTTCCAGACCTGGCGCGCCCGGGTCGAGAGCGGCGGCGGTCTCGCGGCCGGCATGGTGGTCGCCGATCGCCGGGATCCGCCTTCCGATGCATCGGGGAATCCGATCCGCTTCGCCATGGACTTGGACGGCCCGCGCGCGATCAAACGGTTCCTGTCCGTCTTTGTCGATTGAAGAAATTAACCGTTTACAAAGGACAAATCGAAGGGTAAAATAAAAACTGCTTTTCTAAGTTGTATACAAGTACACAGCGAGAGGGTGTGACCGGGATGGCTTATCCTGCCGCATGGCTCCGCGGAGCGTCGCTCGGCGAAGCGATTACTTGCGAGCTTCGGCTCGGCATCGTCACCGGCAAGCTCAAGCCCGGGGAGAAGCTGTCCGAGAACCGGATCGCCGCGGATTTCGGCACGAGCCGTTCGCCGGTTCGGGAATCCCTGCGCACGCTATCCGACGAAGGCCTTATTCGGCTCGAGAGAATGGGGGCCGTCGTTCTCGGCTTAAGCGAGGACGAGGTCCGGGAGCTGTTCGACGTCCGAAGCTTGATCGAAGGCTTCGTCCAAGAGAGGCTGTCGCATATGGACCTGGAGCCGGTCATCGTTCAGCTCGAGCGCATCATCGACAAGATGACGCTCGCCGCGAAGCATCGGGACGTCGAGGAGTTCGCGTTCCAGGACTTCTCCTTCCACGAGACCATCGTCGCGGAAGCCAAGCATTCGCGAATCTGGCAGCTGTGGCGCAGCATTCGTCAGCTCGTACTCACCGTCATGCTCGTGACGACGGAGAAAGTGTTCGGCGAGGGCGAGGAGCGGACCGAAGCGGTCGTCGAGAAGCACCGGGTTCTCCTTCAGGGATTGCGGTCCGGAAGCGAGACGGAGATTCGAAAGCAGGTTCGGAATTACTTTGCCGATTCTTACGTCACCTTGCACCGCAGCCTTGGCCAATCTTAGGCCCCGCATTGACGATAGCTTACTCGAGTACAAGAGAGATCAGCGATTGGCTGAGCTTCTCTCGATCAAAGTTGTCGACATGTATACTTGTAGGCATTTATCGGCGATTTTTTGCGCACATCTTTGCTTATACAGTCTAAGCAATATTCTTCGCATCAAGGACAACGAACGATTTGTGCTTAAGCGGTTGTTCCTGCCAAGAAAGGCAACACTAGCAGCAAGATGCTTGGATGACCGCATAGGTCCGGCAACCAGATCAACCATCAGGAGGACGACATGAACACTTTGTTCGGAATGAGCCATACCGCTACTTTGTTAGTTTGGACGTTAATTGCAATCGCTTTCCTCATCGTCATGATCTCCAAGTACAAGTGGAATCCGTTCGTCACGCTGCTGATCTCGGCCCTCGGTCTCGGGCTGCTGACGGGCATGAAGCCGGCGGACGCCGTCACGTCGATCACGAAGGGACTCGGGGGAACGCTAGGCACGATCGCGATCGTCATCGGTCTCGGCACGATGCTCGGCAAGATGATGGCCGAGTCGGGGGGCGCGGAGAGAATCGCGACGACGCTGATCGATCGATTCGGGGACCGCAAAGTGCATTGGGCGATGCTGATCGTAGGCTTCCTCGTCGGCATTCCGGTGTTCTTCGAGGTCGGCGTCATTCTGCTTATTCCGATCGTCTTCATCGTGGCGCGCAAGATCAAGATGCCGCTGCTGCAGATCGGAATTCCGATGCTGGCGGGCTTATCCGTCGTGCACGGGCTCGTTCCGCCTCATCCGGCGCCGATGATCGCCATCGACGCTTACGGGGCCAATCTCGGCAAGACGATCCTTTATTCGATCCTGATCGGTCTGCCGGTCGCCATTCTGGCCGGTCCGGTCTTCGGCAAGTTTATCGGCAAGCGAATTCAAGTCGAACCCGATCCGAAGCTGGTGGAGCAGTTCGCCATGAAGGAGCAGCGCAGCCTGCCGGGCTTCGGCATCACGCTGTTCACGATTCTGCTTCCGGTCATCCTCATGCTGATCGGCTCCATCGCCAGCATCGCCGATCCGGACAAGACAAGCGGCTTCACCGTGTTCTGCGAATTTATCGGCCATGAAGTCGTCGCCTTGCTGATCTCGGTCGTATTCTCGTTCTTCTCGCTCGGGTTCGCGCGAGGGTTCACGAAGGAAGAAGTGTCGAAGTTCGCTTCCGACAGCCTGCCGCCGATCGCCGGCATCGTCCTTATCATCGGAGGAGGCGGAGCGTTCAAGCAGGTGCTGATCGACAGCGGCGTCGGCCAGGCGATCGCGGATCTGGCAACGAACGCGAACATCAACGTCATTCTGTTCGCTTGGCTGGTCGCCGCGTTGATTCGCGTCGCGACCGGTTCGGCGACCGTCGCGATGACGACCTCGGCCGGCATCGTCGCGCCGGTGCTCGCGATGACGCCGGGAGCGAACGTCGAGCTTGTCGTGCTGGCGACGGGAGCGGGATCGCTCGTCCTGTCTCACGTCAACGACGCGGGCTTCTGGATGGTGAAGGAATTCTTCAACATGAGCGTCCCGCAGACGCTCAAATCCTGGACGGTCATGGAGACCCTCTTGTCGGTGGCGGGATTGATCCTTATTCTGATCGTAAGCGCATTTGTATAAAGCAAAGCTGTTGGAGAGAGCGGGGAGAGACGGTATGAGAAGCAACGCAGGTTATCGCATTGGAATCGATATGGGGACGACCAGCACGAAAGCGGTCGTGTTCGACCGGGAAGGCAAGGTAATCGCAACGGCGAACGAGGGCTATCCGCTCTATACGCCGACGCCGTCGATCGCCGAGCAGGATCCGGAAGAGATCTTCGCGGCGGTCGTTCGTTCCGTCGGGCTGGCGGTGAAGGAAGCGGGACTTAGGCCGGAGGACGTTCAATTCGTCTCCTGCAGCTCGGCCATGCACAGCGTCATTCCGCTTGATGCCGACGGCAAGCCTCTGATGAGGGGGATGACGTGGGCGGACAACCGCAGCGCCGATTGGGCCAAGAAGCTGAAGAACGAGATGAACGGGCTGGCGGTGTATCGCCGCACGGGAACGCCGATTCATCCGATGTCTCCGATTACGAAGCTGATGTGGCTTCGCTACGACGTTCCCGAGCTGTTCGAGCAGGCGGCGAAGTTTGTCTCGATCAAGGAATACGTGTTATTCCGCCTCTTCGGCCGATATGTCGTCGATCATTCCATCGCGTCCGCGACGGGAATGATGAACCTGTCCCGCCTCGAATGGGACGAAGAGGCGTTGTCGATCGCAGGCGTAACGCCGGAGCGGCTGTCCGAGCTCGTTCCGACGACGTTTATTCTCGAGGGCATGACGAACGCCTCCGCCGCAGCCCGGATGGGATTGGCGGCTTCCACGCCGTTCGTCGTAGGGGCGAGCGACGGCGTTCTGTCCAACCTGGGACTGAACGCGATCGATCCCGGCGTCGTTGCCGTGACGATCGGCACGAGCGGAGCGATCCGTACCGTTATCGACGAGCCGGCGACCGACCCGAAGGGCCGATACTTCTGTTACGCGTTGACGGACACGAAGTGGGTCATCGGGGGGCCGGTCAACAACGGCGGCGTCATCTTCCGTTGGGTGCGCGACGAGTTCGCCGCGTCCGAGACGGAGACCGCGAAGCGGCTCGGCATCAGCCCCTACGACGTTCTGACCCGCATCGCCGAGAGAGTCCGTCCCGGTTCGGACGGCTTGCTGTTCCTTCCGTACCTGACGGGGGAGCGGGCGCCGCTCTGGAATCCGGACGCGCGCGGCTCCTTCTTCGGGCTGACCCTGCACCATCAGAAGGAGCATATGATCCGCGCCGTCCTGGAAGGCGTCGTCTACAACCTGTATACGGTCATGCTGGCGATGCAGGAAACGACCGGCGTGCCCAAGCGGATTCTCGCGACCGGAGGCTTCGCGCGCTCGCCGCTCTGGCGCCAGATGATGGCCGACATCTTCGGCCAGAACGTCGTCGTGCCGGAGAGCTACGAGAGCTCCTGCCTGGGAGCGGTCGTGCTCGGCCTGCAGGCATTCGGCGACGCGGACGCCTTCTCGAAGGTAGCGTCGATGGTCGGCACGACCCACGAGCATATCCCCGATGCGGCCGCTTCCGAGACGTACCGGGAGCTCCTGCCGCTCTTCGTTCGTCTTTCTCGCAAGCTGGAGGAAGAATACGCCGACATTGCGAAGTTCCAGCAGAAGTTGTTTAATCAAGAGTGAGACAAGAAGGAGGAGAGGCTAATGATCGTAGCGACCAACACGATCCGCATCAAGCCGGGACACGGCCTTGAGGTGGCGGAGAGGTTCAAGAACCCGAAGGGAGTCCAGCAATCGCCCGGCTTCGTGAAGATGGAACTGCAATTCGCGCCCGGGGAAGAGCACGACGAGCTGCGGGTGTGCACCACTTGGGAGAGCAAGGAAGCTTTCGACGGCTGGGTGAACAGCGACGCCTTCAAGCAAGCCCACGCTCACTCTCGGCCGGCGGCAGCCCCGCAAGGAGCCGGAGAGGCGGAATCTTCTCCGCGGCAGGGTCCTCCGTCAGGCATCATGCTTGGATCCAAGCTGACTATTCATGAGGTCTTGTTCAACACCCAAGCTTAAGGAACTCTCTCCAGACCGCCTTGGCCGTTCTCGGCTCCAGGCGGTCTTTTGTTTACATGCTAGGGCAACGAGATATTCAGAAAATCGCAGTAACAGAGGCTCCTGAGGGGCTACGCAGACAGAGTAAACCGGCGCTTGGAGAGATAAGTCCTCCATCGCCTTCCGTTCCGCAACAAACAAGCCTTCTCTATCGTCTATATTCCAAACAATGGATCGGCCGTAAAAATACGGCGGATCGAATATGAAGTTTGGAGGCTGTCGCGATCATGTCTACCTGGACCCAGAAGACGTTGCGTCTGCGCGTAACCATTGTCCTGTGCTGCTTGGCGTTGTTCCTGCCGGTTGCCGCCAATGCGGAAACAACCGGATCGAACACATCGGTGAAAGCGGAGAATCCCAACGCATTATGGACCTCCCAGATTGAAGCCGGCGATTCCGCCGCATACGCCGTCGGCGCCGACGGTACGGTATGGGGATGGGGAGGAGGCTACGGAGCTCTGGGACATGGAGCGACGACGCCGGCCTTTCTCCCCGTGCGGATTCGTATCGACAATGTAAAGCAAGTCTCGAGCGGTTATCGCCACACCCTATTCCTGAAGAAAGACGGGACGGTGTGGGCGGTCGGCGGCAATGAACACGGCCAGCTCGGGATCGGCAAGCAAAGCGAGGGAGCGGAGCTGGTGGAGGAGCCGGTGCAGGTACCGGGGCTGACGGACGTCATTCAAGTGTCCGCCGGCGATACGCACAGTCTTGCCGTCAAGAGCGACGGTACGGTCTGGGCTTGGGGCGGCAACGAGAACGGAGAGCTAGGGGACGACTCGCGGAAGAACGGCTTGCAGCCGAGATTGGTGAATGGGCTGCCGAAGGTGAACAGCGTCGCGGCGGGCCGTTATACGTCGCTTGCGCTTGGGAACGGCGGCGAGGTTTGGGTATGGGGTTTGCATGCTTACGATACGAAAGACATTTTCCATGGGTATATCCGGAAGCCGACCCAGCTACCTTCCGATAGAGAATTTACGGCGATAGCAGCCGACTTATGGCAAGGTGCAGCGCTTGATAGCACGGGAGCCGTCTGGGTTTGGGAGAACTACAACCATTCCAGTTGGAAGAAGGCCGATCTTCTGCCCGTCCAAGTCCCGAAAATAAGTCAAGTCGTTTCTTTAACGACATGGTCGGCGGTGGATGCGAACGGCCAGGCTTGGAGTTGGGAATTCTACGATGGGTCTGTCAGCCATATCAGCGTTCTTGACTTGCCGGTTAAGCAGGCTAAGGCCATAACGGCGGGCAGAGGCACAATCTACGTGCTCATGAGCGACGGCAGCGTTTATTCAAAAGGCGATAATAACTTCGGGCAACTCGGTCAAGGAATCCTAGATCCGGAGGCAAAGGAATTTAAGCCGGTCCTCCAAGCGGCTTCCATCCGATTGAACGGAGAGACCCTGGAGCTTGCCGTGCCGCCGCTGATTCTGAACGGTACGACTTATGTTCCGCTTCGTGGCGTTCTGGAGAAGATGGGCGTCGACATCCGTTGGGATACGTCTACTCGCTGGGTGATCGCCGACAAGGGCGATACGCGCATCGTCTTTAACGCGAAGAACGGACAAACGACCGTCGACGGGAAAGCCGTCCAGCTCGATGTAAAGCCTATTAACGCGGGCAATAGCTTGCTCGTTCCTTTGCGATTCGTCTCGGAGACGCTTGGCGCCAAGGTCTCTTGGAACGCGGCGGCGTATTCGGTGGAGATCGCGGCACCTTAAACCAAATGCCAAAAGAAGCCGAACGGAGCAACTTCCGTTCGGCTTTCTCATTGTGCATCGTCTCATTAGTTGCCGGCCGGCTTGATTGCAGGCTCGATCGCTTTGCCCAGATAAGCGTGCAGCATCCAGATGCGCTTCTCGAGGCCGGCAACGATGTCCTGAAGCAGATCGGCGCTCGTGACGTCGCCGAGGGATTCGGCATAGGAATGGCCGAGCCTCGATTCTTCCGCCGCCAGGCTGAAGTCGTTCGCGATCGCCGCAACCATTTGTTCGGCGTTCTCCTTGCCGCCGCTTTCTTGAATCGAAGCGGCCTTAAGCGTCTCGGACAGCGACAGGATCGCAGGATCCCCCAGCGCCAGGAGCCGCTCGGCCAGCTCGTCGATGTGCTCGGCGGCCTCGCCGTACAGCTCTTCGAACTTCGCATGCAGGGTGAAGAATTGCGGTCCCCTTACATGCCAGTGGTAATTTCTCAGCTTCATCTCGATCACGATCCAGTTCGCCAGTTGCTTCGTCAATACGTTTCTCATCGCGCTCATTTTGTTTTCCTCCCGTGTTTTAAATTTAAACTAAGTCTAAATATGACTCTAATATAGCACGAGATTCAGGCTTCATCATGAAGATTGGATGAAGATCGGGAGCGCTCGAGAGACTTCGAAAATGACGGGAACGGGCATTGTTTGCTACAATAGGAGAGCTAGCTGGCGTGGGGGTTTAAGACGGAATGAAAACATTCAAGAAATTCTATATCGAGATTACGAGCGTATGCAATCTGGCTTGCAGCTTCTGCCCGGAGACGAAGCGGCAGGCTCAATTCCTGAAGACGGAACGCTTCCGGCATATTCTGGACGAGATCAAGCCGCACACGGATTCGATCTATCTGCACGTCAAGGGCGAGCCGCTGCTGCATCCGAAGATCGACGAGCTGCTCGACATCAGCGCGGAGAAGGGCTTTAAAGTGAACATCACCACGAACGGAACCCTTCTTCATAAGAACCGCGAGAAGCTTCTGAACAAGCCGGCGCTGCGGCAGATGAACTTCTCGCTTCACAGCTTCGACGGCCATGCGGGCTCGACGGATAAGGAAGGCTACGTGAGCAAAGTGCTGTCTTTCGCCAAGGAAGCGGCCGGCGAACACGGCGTTCTGATCTCTCTGAGACTATGGAACCTGACCGAGGATAATGCCACGAACGCGGCCAGGCGCAGGAACCGAGAGATCCTGGAGATGATCGAACGCGAATTCGAGCTGGACTACCCGATCGGAGAGGAGTTCCAGCGGGGGAAGGGAATCAAGCTCGCGGAGAGGATCTACCTGAACCAGGACCACGAATTCAAATGGCCGAAGCTGACGGAGGAAGAAGACCTCGGCCGCGGCTTCTGCCATGGGCTCCGCAACCAGGCCGGGGTGCTGGTGGACGGCACGGTCGTGCCATGCTGCCTGGACGGGGAAGGCGTGATCAATCTGGGCAACATCCATGACAAGCCGTTCTCGGAGATCGTCGAAGGGGAGCGGGCGAATCGGATGTACGACGGCTTCTCCCGCCGCGAGGTCGTCGAGGAGCTGTGCCGCAAGTGCGGGTACCGGCAGCGATTCAGCCTGTCGTGAGCAACGGCCGAATAGGGATTGTCAGCCATTCTGCCGTCTGATAAGATGATAAAGTATTGTCTTAATGAATAGCCATTAATCTTAAAAAGTTAATAATCGTTTTTTATTGGGGGAGCCTGTCAAATGCAGGCTTCTTTTGTTTGTTTTAGGGTTACGAATCGTAGCGGAATCGTTCCGCGTACCGGTTCCCATTCCAATCGTTGACGGAGGAAGTCATGGAAGCACAAGCCATCTGGGCCATCGTTATTTTCTTAGCGACTTACGCACTCATCATCTCGGAGAAAATCCACCGTACGATCGTCGCCATATTGGGCGCCGCGGTTATGGTGGGGGTCGGCATTATTGAGCAAGAGACAGCGGTACACCATATCGACTTCAACACGCTTGGCCTGCTCATCGGCATGATGATCATCGTCGGGGTGACGGCCGAGACCGGTTTATTCAACTATCTGGCGATCGCCGCGGCGAAGAAGGCGAAGGGGATTCCGGTCCGCATTCTGATCGCATTGGCGCTCATAACGGCGGTCGGTTCGGCCTTCCTGGATAACGTGACGACGATCCTGCTGATGATTCCCGTCACCTTTAGCATCACGCGCAAGCTTAAGGTCAATCCGATTCCGTTCCTGCTTACCCAGGTGATCGCCTCGAACGTCGGCGGAACCGCGACGCTGATCGGAGACCCGCCCAATATCATGATCGGCAGCGCGGTGGAGGAGCTGACTTTTAATGCGTTCCTGCTGAATCTCGCTCCGATCATCGGCGTGATCATGCTCGTCTATGCGGCGATCTTCTGGCTGCTCTTCCGCAAGCAGCTTCGCGCGTCCGAAGAAGATATCCGAAGTCTTATGGAGATGGACGAGAAGCTTCTGATTACGGATCGCAAGCTTCTGACGAAGTGTCTGGTCGCGCTCGGTTTGACGCTGATCGGCTTCTTTACCCATCAACTGCTGCATCTGGAATCGGCGACGGTCGCGCTCGGATGCGCTTTTCTGCTGCTCTTGCTGACGGGGGAAAAGGCGATGGAGAACGCTCTGCACAAGGTAGAGTGGACGTCGATCTTCTTCTTTGTCGGGTTATTCGTCCTCGTCGGAGGGTTGGAGGTGACGGGAGTCATCTCTAAGCTGGCCGAATCGGCGATGGATTGGACGGGCGGCGATCCGGTCGCTACGCCGATGCTGATTCTCTGGCTCAGCGCGATTGCTTCCTCCGTCTTGGACAACATTCCGTTCGTCGCGACGATGATTCCTCTCATCCAAGAGATCGGAACGATGGGCTACGGCAACCTGGATCCGCTATGGTGGAGCTTGGCGCTCGGTGCTTGCCTGGGCGGCAACGGAACGCTGATCGGAGCGAGCGCGAACCTGGTCGCGGCTAGCCTCGCCGCCAAGGAAGGACACACGATCACCTTCCTCCGGTTCCTGAAGTTCGGCTTTCCGCTGATGCTCGTCTCCATCGCGATCTCAAGCGTTTATGTTTATTTGAGGTACTTGTAAACCGCGAACAAGGTTTGACATGGATTTAAATTAAGTTTAAAATTATACTTAATTTAAATATAATCGATACGAGGAGGAACGCTTGATGTCAAGGTACGGTTTAACGACCCCGCGCAAAATCATCCTCGAGATCGTGTCAGACTCGCACGATCATCCGACGGCGGCCGACGTCATCGATCGCTTGAAGACCCGCGGCCATTCGGTCGCTTACGCAACGGTATATAATTCCCTACGTTATCTGACCGAACAAGGAATGATCCGCGAGCTGAAGCTGGAGGGGGACGCCAGCCGGTACGACGCCCGCACCGAGGATCACCAGCATATCGTCTGCACGGAGTGCGGCCGGGTCGACGAAGTGATGACCAAGACTCCTCAGGACTGGCTGGACCGGATCGCCGACGATTCCGGTTATTCGATAACGGAAGAACAGATGCTCTTCAAGGGGGTGTGCCCGTCATGCCGAGCCTCGAGCCCATCCAAACGTTGAGCGAGTCCGCTATCGCGGGGCTCGAAGGGGCTTGCTGCGATACGACGAGGAGAATCGTCATCATCAGCGCGTTCCCGGCCGCGCTGAAGCAGCTGGTGTCCGAGCTGATGACCCGCTGTTACGACGTGCTGGTGTTCCACCATGCCGAGGAACCGATTCTCCCTCTGTTGGACAACGATTTGTTCATCGTGGACCGTACCCGAATCGCGGACGAGAACGTTCCGTCGACGGTCAACGCAAGGACGGATATCCTCTATCTGATTCATCCGGCGCACGGACAGGTTCCGGAGCAGGGAAGAGCCCTGCCTTGGCCGAGCCCGGTCCAGGAAGCGGTCGGCCTGATCGAGGAGATGACCAGCGAACAGCCGAACGGCGTCAAGACGCTCGCCGCAGGGAGTGACGGGGAAGCGCTGCTTGCAGCCGCTTCGCATCGGGAGCAAATGATTCGCTTCAAAGATATTCTCATGGACTTGAAGCGGATGCAGACGATCCAGAACGGCACTCGGATCGATCTGACGAAGACGGAATTCGACCTTCTGCGCTTGCTCCTTACGTCGGGAGGGGTGCTCTCCCGCCAAGATATCATGGAAGCCCTATGGGGAACGGATTACTTCGGCGGCAGCAATTCCATTGACGTTCATATCAAGAGCCTGCGCCAGAAGCTGAGAGACAACCCGAAGCAGCCGCGCTATATCGTTACTGTGCGAGGCTACGGTTATCGGATCGCAGAGGATTAAGAAGCTCGCGATATCGCCGGGAGAGCTCCTGGCCGGCGCCGTACAAAGAATCCGGTCGAGAAGAACTCATTGAAGCGGCAGGAATCTTCGTCGCCATCGGACACAACCCGAACACGAAGTTCCTGAACGAACAGCTGGAGGCCGATTCTCACGGCTATCTCGCCGTGAAGCCGGGCACGACGGAGACGAACGTCCCGGGTATCTTCGCCTGCGGCGACGTTCAGGACAACCGTTACCGTCAAGCGATCAGCGCCGCGGGAACGGGCTGCATGGCCGCTCTCGATTGCGAGAGATTCCTGAAAGCATCCGAGGATACCGTCGCCGTCGTCGTATGAATTCGAATCCAATCCCGTCTTTTCCAGCTAAACCAACAACCATCCTATTAGAGCGAGGGCAGCCATTGCCTTTGCTCTTTTTTTTTACTTTGTGTTGCGAGCTTTGGAAAATAGAGGATTTTAAGAGAAAATGTCGAATTCATCTGAATGGCATATGGGTTATTATGGAAAATATTCTGGGGGGGTTCAGACATGAGAAGGTTATTGATGTTGGTATTGAGCATGGTTCTGTTGTCGTGTTCGGCTTTCGGGGCTGTTAACGCGGAAGCATCTTCTGCCCAACAGACGTTGCGGATCGGAGTCGCCGCGTTGCCTGACTCGCTCGACCCGGCTCTCGCCTATGATGTCGATTCATCCGCGATCGCAAACGGATTGTTCGAGGGCTTGGTTCGGTTGAATGAGAAGGGAGAAGTCATCCCGGCAATGGCGAAATTCTGGAAGATCTCCGCCGATGGCAGAACCTACACGTTCACGCTGCGCTCCAGCGCCAAGTGGAGCAATAAGCAGCCGGTCAGCGCTTGGGATTTCGAATATGCTTGGAAGAGGGCTCTTGCGCCGGATTCTGCGAATGCTTATGCTTTCAAACTGTTCATGATCGCGAATGCGCAGAAATACAACCAAGGCGCGCTCAAAGATGCCTCGAACGTGGGCGTGAGAGCTTTAAACAGTTATACGCTTCAGGTAACTTTAAAGGAGAAAACGTCCTATTTTCTAAGGCTTCTTGCCGAAGACGTGTATAAGCCCGTCAACGCCAAGATCGCGAAGGCGAATCCTTATTGGTCCTTAGCCGCGAGCACCGTCGTAACGAATGGCCCCTTCAAGCTGAAAAAATGGGACGATAATCGGATAAGCGCGGTCAGAAACCCCGATTATTATGCCTCCAAGGAGATTCGCCTCGCCGAGGTGACGTTCGTGCAGCCTGCAACGGGCTCCCTGGAGAATGCGTACTCGAACAAGCAAATCGACCTTGCGGCAGGCAATGTGGATCCGAGTACGTTATCCTCCGCCGATGCGCACGACTGGCAGAGCGTTCCCATAGCTTCTACCTATTTCTATCAATTCAACACGACGCAGCCTCCCTTCAATAATGCAAAGATCCGAAAAGCGTTGGCCATGGCCGTCGAGCGCGACACGATCCGCTACGGCAATCCCGGCTTCGGCTTTGTTTCGTGGGGCATCCAAGGGGACGGCGAGTTCTATCGGTCGCAATTCGCGGACTCGACTTATTTCCAAGAGGATGCGGCGCAAGCGCGCGAGCTCTTGAAGGAAGGGCTTAAGGAAGAAGGCTTGACCGAGCTCCCCGAATTCTCGATCATCATCAACGATCTGGCAAGTCATGCCGAGATTGCGGAGGACGTCATCGCCAGCTGGGAGAAAAATTTAGGGATCACCGCAACCTACGAGAGCCAGAGCTTCGGGGAATTGCTGGAGAATCGAAAGCATTTGGATTACTCGATCGCAAGAGCGGGGTGGGGCGCGGATTATAACGATCCGTCATCGTTCCTGGAATACTTCGCTTCCTGGAGCCCGGACAACGACTCGGGCTGGAGCGACCCGACTTACGACGGCTATCTCAAGCAAGCGCGGCAAACGTCGGATCCGACCATTCAGATGCATTTGTACGCGCAAGCCGAGAAGCTGCTGATGGATCAAATGGTTATTCTTCCGTTATATTACTATGTATCGAATCTTCTCATGAGATCCGATGTGGCAAACGTTAACTTGAACTATGACGGCTCCATATCTTATACAAGGGGATATCGGACTTAAAATCAAAAGATTTCTAACGGCGATGCCGCCGGTCCTGCGGGCCGGCGGTTTTCTGTTCGGCTCTCGCTCAAGCTTGACTTGGATAAGACTAAAGTAATATATTAATTCGGTGTCTTTTTAAACGAAACGTACGAAGGGAATGCGATTGCGAATTGTCAGGTAACGAAGAAGAACAGAAACAGAAGCTCAACATTGTCAAAATCCTCAAATGCAGAAACAACGATTGCAAAGCTTGGGTTCGCGAGGAATTCGCGGTTCCGGACCAGGTATGCCCGATGTGCAAAGGTCCCATGCTCCGAACGATGAAGCATCTCCCTGCCCTCCAGAAGAAGTACAAGTCCCCGACCCGCTAACGATGGGGAAGGGCGTCGCGGAGACGCCATAGGGGCGATCGTCCATAACCGTATAATCGAACGCCTCCCGCATGGAGGCAATGGCTGCCCGCCGGACTCATGCTCTCTCCGGTCGGGCGGCTTTTATTTTGGGTTTTTCGACGCGGCCGGAAGTGGTATTCTTAAAAGACAAAGGTTGGCAACGGCAGGAAGGAGCGAGCTTCATCATGAGACAGGAATTATGGATTGACGGTGCGTGGACCCCGTCGGACGGGTATACGGTTCTCAAGTCCCCCTACGACGGGGAGGTATTGGCCGAAGTCGCGCAGGCTGGCGAACGGGAGACGATGCGTGCGATCGAAGCGGCCCAGAAGGCGGCTCCTTTAATGGCGGGCATGCCCGCTCACGAGCGCTCCGCCATTCTGGAGAGAGTCGTTCGCTTGATGGAATCCCGCAAGGAGGAGCTGGCGGCTCTGCTCACCCGGGAAGCGGCGAAGCCGCTCAAGACGGCGAGAGGCGAAATCCAGCGGACGATCCAGACGTACCGGTTCGCGGCGATGGAGGCGACCCGCATCCACGGGGAGACGATCCCGATGGACGCCGCGCCGGGCGGCGAGGGAAGGATCGCTTATACGGTCCGCAAGCCGCTTGGCGTCGTCGGCGCGATCACGCCGTTTAATTTTCCGTTTAACCTGGTCGCGCACAAGGTAGGGCCGGCGATCGCGGCGGGCAATACCGTCGTTCTGAAGCCGGCCGGCCAGACTCCCCTGTCGGCGCTGGCGCTGGCCGAACTGTTCGCCGAGGCGGGACTGCCGAACGGAGCTCTCAACATCATCCCCGGCAAAGGCTCGGTGGTCGGGGAGGCGCTGGCGAGAGACGACCGGGTCAAGGCGATCACGTTCACGGGGAGCCCGGAGGTCGGCATCTCCTTGCGCGGCAAGGCGGGGCTGAAGCGAGTGACGTTGGAGCTCGGCTCCAACTCCGCGCTCATTCTCGATTCGGACGCCGAGCTGGACGACGCGCTGATGGATCGGTGCGTGCTCGGGGCATTCTCCTTCAGCGGCCAAGTGTGCATCTCCATTCAGCGGATCTTCGTTCATCGCTCCATGCTTGGCGAGTTTCTGGACAAGTTCGCGGAACGAAGCGCGAAGCTGAAGCTGGGGGACCCCGCGCTGGAAGAGACGGACGTCTCCTCGCTCATTCATCCGGCGGAAGCCAAGCGGATCGATGAATGGGTTCAGGCGGCCGCGAAGCGCGGGGCCAAGGTGATCTTAGGAGGACGAATGCGGCCGGACGGCGTCTACGAGCCGACGATCGTCACGGGGGTTCCCGAGGACGAACCGTTGTGCTGCCGGGAAGCGTTCGGGCCGGTGGTGTGCGTCGAGCCATTCGATTCGATCGACGAAGCGATCGAGCGGGTGAACCGCTCGCGTTACGGGCTGCAGGCGGGGATTTACACCCGAAGCATCCATACGGCGATGAGGGCGGCGGAGAAGCTCGAGGTCGGAGGCGTCATGATCAACGATTTCCCGACGTTCCGGGTCGATCATATGCCGTATGGCGGCGTCAAGGAGAGCGGAATCGGCCGAGAAGGAATCAAGTACGCGATAGAGGAATTAACCGAGTTGAAGCTGATTTCGATTCGCACTTAATACGGGGGACGGGGAGAGGACAAGGATGACCGCGATCGAGGAGATTGTCCGGAAGCAAAAGGCTTGGTTCGGCACGGGAGCAACAAGACGGACGGAGGACCGCCTCCGGAGGCTGGATGCGCTGCGCGATGCGATCAAGTCGCGCGAGCGGCAGGTCATGGACGCGCTGCGTCAGGACCTGGGCAAGTCGGACCGGGAATCGTACATGACCGAGATCGGCATCGTCTACGAGGAGATCCGTTTCATCCGCAAGCGTCTCCGCAAGTGGACGAAGCCGGCCAAGGTCAAGACGGCGATGACCCATATCGGTTCGAGAGGCTATCTGGTGAGCGAGCCTTACGGCACGGTTCTTATCCTCGCGCCGTTCAACTACCCGTTCCAATTGGCGATCTCTCCGCTGGTCGGCGCGGTCGCGGCGGGCAACACCGCCGTGTTGAAGCCCTCCGAGCTGACGCCGCGCGTCGCGGGCGTGCTGCAGGAGATCGTGGAAGCGGTCTTCCCGCCGGAGCACGTCTCGGTCGTGCAGGGCGCCGTCGAGGAGAGCAACGAACTCCTGCGTCAACCTTTCGATTACATCTTCTTCACCGGAAGCGTTCCGGTGGGCAAGGTCGTCATGGAAGCGGCGGCGAAACGGCTCGTGCCGGTCACGCTGGAGCTAGGGGGCAAGAGCCCGTGCATCGTGCATGATGACGCCGATGTGAAGCTTGCGGCGAAGCGCATTGTCTTCGGCAAGTTCATGAACGCGGGGCAGACGTGCATTGCCCCCGATTATGTCTACGTGCACCGCGATCAGAAGGCGAAGCTGATCGAGGAGCTGCGCCGTACGATTACGGCTTTCTACGGCTCGGATCCGGTTAGCAGCGAGGAGCTCGGCAGGATCGTGAGCGAGCGTCACTTCCATCGGCTGGTCGGGCTGCTCGAAGGAGCGGATGCGGTCATCGGCGGCAATTATGACCGGGAATCGCTGAAGATTGCGCCGACGGTCATCGATCATGCCGATTGGCAGCTGCCGGTGATGGGAGAAGAGATCTTCGGCCCGCTTCTTCCGATGCTCGAATATACGAATATCGAAGAAGTCATCCAACAGGTGAACTCGCGGCCCAAGCCGCTCGCGCTATACCTTTTCACCAGAGACAAAGCGTTGGAGAAGCGGATCATCGACACGATCCCGTTCGGAGGCGGCTGCGTGAACGACACGCTCATGCATATCGCCACGCCGTACCTGCCCTTCGGCGGAGTGGGATCGAGCGGCATGGGCAGTTATCACGGCATCTACAGCTTCCGGACCTTCTCGCATCAGAAGAGCGTCCTGAAGCAGACGGTGCGTTTCGACTTCTCCTTCCGCTATCCGTCGGCCAAGAACGGGCTGGCGATTCTCCGCAAGCTGTTCCGGTAACGGATGTGCGAGCTTGTTCATTGAAGCTTGCGGCATTTTGTATTAAGATAATCAATCAGGACTAGTATCCATTTCTTAGCTGTTTAACGGAAGGGGCAAGTCGTCATGAGAGAGGTATCCATCGATCTGTACAAGGATTGGCTGGACACGGTGCGCGAGATCTATCGGGGTTCCGGAATGCCGTTCGCTCCGGACGCTCCCGCGGAATTGATCGGGACGACCTACTTCTTGAGCACGGCTGCCAATGAAGAGGAAGCGAACCGGATGCGCATCGAGAACGAGAACTGGCTTCGCGAGCTAGAATCGCGGATTCTGAACAACCTCGACGCCGTCATCATTCCGGATATTCGCAGCCGGACCGGTTACCAAGGCGAGCAATTCCGCTTCAAGTGGATTTACCAGCAAGGCGAGCATATCGTCGAGGAGTGCTCCAACTACCGGATCTCCTTGAATCCTTGAACTCACGAAGCAAAAGGGATATCCCGCAGGCCGTTGACGTCGGCTCTGGGATATCCCTTTTTGTCGATTAACCGGTTCTCGCATGCAGACCCATTAGAAAGCCCTCTGCTTCTTCAGCGATGCGATATTCAGCAGGATGAAGGCAATGGAGAAAGCGAGAAGGACATAAATATTAAGCTGAATGTCCGCGAAGCGTTCGCCGCGAAGCATGATTCCTCTCATCGCGTCCGCTCCGTAGTAGAGCGGCATGACATAGCTGAGCTTCTGCAGCCAGGGGTTCATCGCGTCCAGGTTGAACAGGCCGGAGAAGAACACCTGAGGCACGATGACGATCGGAATGAACTGAATGATCTGGAATTCGGTGCCGGCGAACGAAGAGAGCAGGGTTCCCAGCGTCAGGGCGACGAGGCTGAGAAGGAAGTTCGTGAGCAGCACCAGCCAGATGGAGCCGTCCATGTATAAGCCCAGCACATGAATGGAATACAAGGCGATCAGCGTCGCCTGCAGGATCGTAAACACGCCGAATCCGATAAGATAACCGCTTACGATCTCGTAGCGCCGAATCGGCGTCGCCATCAGCCGCTCCATCGTGCCGGTTGTCTTCTCGCGCAGGAAAGCGACCCCCGCAAGCAGGAAAACAAAGAAGAACGAGAAGAAGCCGACAAGCACCGGGCCGAACGAGTCGAAGGAAGTGAGCTTCCCTTCGCCGTGCTCATAGGAGACGAGCAGCTTCGCCGAGAATGCGCTTGAGGTCTGATCGATCCGAATCTCCTGCTGAAGCGCCTGTTGGATCAGAAGAAGCGCGGCCTTCGACTTCGAAGGGTCGCTGCCTTCCAGACGCAACGAGGGTTGATTGCCTTCGGTCGTCAGCAGCGCGTCGAGCTTGCCGTCGCGCAGCGCTACTTCGGCTTCGGCGGACGAGGAATAGGAGTGGACGTGCGCTCCCGCCTGATCCAGCTTCTCCTGCCAAGCCTCGGGATAGTTAACGGTCCCGATATCGGGCTTCACTTCCTGACCGTTAAAGACAAAGTACATGAGCGTCAGAACGAGCAGAGGGGCTAAGAAGAGCAATGCCAGCGTCCGGCGATCCCGGGCGAATTGGCGGATAATCCGCAGAGCAAGCGCGCGCGCTCTCATGTGGCCGTCCCCCCTCCGAGAGCGATAAAGGCTTCTTCGATCGTGGCTTTGCCGCTCGTTTGCTTCAACCCTTCCGGAGTGTCGACCGCCGTCAGCTTGCCGTCGCGAATGAGGCCGATCCGGTCGCAGCGGTCGGCTTCGTCCATGACGTGCGTCGTCAGGACGATCGTGATCCCGCGGGCGCGCAGAGCGAGCAGCTCCTCCCAGATCGACCGGCGTAGCACCGGGTCGATGCCGACGGTCGGCTCGTCGAGCAGGAGGAGCTCCGGCTCGTGCAGGAGCGAGACGGCGAGGGAGAGACGCCGCTTCATGCCGCCGGAATACGCGGCTGTCGGCTTGTTCAGATGCTCGGTCAGGTCGACGAGCTTCATGACGGAGCCGATTCGTTCCTTCCTTCTCGCTCCGCTCAAGCCGTACAAGGAAGCGAAGAATTCCAGGTTCTCTCTGCCGGTGAGCTCGTTATACAGGGCATCCGATTGGGCCATATAACCGACGCGCTGCAGAGCGCTCCGCACCGGCATCCGTTCGCCGAGCAGCGTGACGGTGCCGCCGCTCGGCGCGTCCAGGCCCATGATCTGCTTCACGAGCGTCGTCTTGCCGGAGCCGGAAGGACCCAGCAGACCGAACAGTTCGCCTCGGCGAATCTCGAGGCTGATTTCGCTCAACACCGTGCGGCTGCCGTACGTTCTAGTGAGCTTGCGCAGCTCGATTGCCGGGGGATTGCCGCTTCTTTTCCTCTCATCCGATTGATTCGACTGATCTGTTTGGTCTGATAGAGCCGGCAGCTTATCCGCCATGCAGGTTCCTCCCGTTAGGATCGAGTGATTGACCGCTTGCCTCTTGCTAGACCTTGCTAGACCTAATTATAGGCGGTACGGAAGAAAGTGGGTAGGCCTCGGATCGGAGTTCGGCAAAACGACTCTTTATCTTGATTTGCCGGAACGAAGCAGCAGCTGGCGAAGCTTCTCTTCGGTACGAGTGTCCGGATCCGGCGTATAGACGCTGCAGCGCAAATCGGATTCCCCGTGCACCGTGAACGAGGTGAGGTGGAATTGCATTTTGCCCGCTTTGGCATGGCGGAACTCGACCACCATCTCCGGCGCCGAGCTAACCTTGCTCTCCATCCACAGGCGCTGGAAGTCGGGATCCAGCTCGCTCATCTCTCCGAGGAATCGCTCGTACCATTCGTCGTTCACGTACTCCCCGTAATACGAACGGAAGATGGAGAGGAAGCCGCGGATGAACAGCTCCCAATTGACCGCCAATCGTCGGAACTCGGGGCGCTCGAACAGGATTCGGATCAGATTGCGCTTCTCGGCGGGGACAAGCTCGAAGTCGATAAACATTTGGGCGGCCGCTTCGTTCCATCCGACGATCTGGCAGTGCCGATCGGAGATGATCGTAGGGCAGGAGACGAGCTCCTTCAGAATGTGCCGCAGGGAAGCGTCGATTCGAGGCGGCTCTTTGGTCATCGACGGGGCGAAGCTCCCGGCGGACTCCATGGCCAACGAGTATAGGTACTTGCGTTCGTCGACGGTCAGCCGAAGCGCCGCCGCGATGCTGTCGAGAACGGCTGCCGACACTTGGATGCTGCGTCCTTGCTCAAGCCACGTATACCAGGTTGCGCTAACTCCGGCGAGCTGCGCGACTTCTTCGCGCCTGAGGCCGGGCGTACGGCGGCGGACGCCTTCGGGCAGTCCGACGTCCGCGGGCTTCAGCTTGGCCCGTTGCGACTGAAGGAAAGCGGATAGCGCTTGAAGACGTGCGGTTCGATTCATGGGTCGTCTCCTTAAACGGTTATTCAACGGCTGTTCATGGTACCTATTATACTAGGATAACCAACAACTTGTAATAGGATAATGGCTGTGACATGCTAATACCATAATCAGCTATTATGAGGAGGTACCAATCCCATGGAAAGAGTAGTCATTACCGGTCTGGGAGCGATCTCGCCGCTTGGGAATGAAGTCGACGCGATGTGGAGAAGACTGGCGAACGGGGAATCGGGCATTCGGACGATCGAAGGCTTCGATACAACAGCCTTCAAGTCGAGGATTGCGGGGACGGTCCTGGACTTCGACGCGGAAGGCCGGTTCGGGAAGAAGGAAGCCAGAAGAATGGACCGGTTCACCCAATACGCGCTTGCCGCGGCCGAGCAAGCCTGGAACGATTCGGGGCTTGACCCGGACAAGGTGGACAGGGAACGGCTAGCCGTCTATGTCGGCTCCGGCACGGGGGGCATCCAGACCCTTCAGGAGCAAAGCCAGGTGCTGCGGGATAGAGGGCCGGACCGGGTCAGCCCCTTGCTCGTGCCGATGATGATCTCGAACATGGCCGCCGCATCGATCAGCATCCGTTATGGCGTGATGGGACCTTCCCTGTCGCCGGTAACGGCTTGTTCGATCGGCAACACGGCGATCGGAGAAGCCTTCCGCCTGATTCGTCTTGGCATCGCGGACGCGGCGTTCGCCGGAGGCGCGGAAGCGGCGATCACGCCGATCTCGCTGGCCAGCTTCGGCAACGCGACTTCGCTGTCGACACGCAATGACGACCCGGCGAAGGCCAGCCGGCCGTTCGACGCGGACCGCGACGGCTTCGTCATGGCGGAAGGGGCCGGCATTCTCATGCTGGAGTCGTTGACCCATGCCAGGAAGCGCGGAGCCCGCATCTACGCGGAGGTGATCGGATACGGCGCCAGCTCGGATGCGTATCATATGGTGGCGACGCACCCGGAGGGCTACGGAGCTTATCTGGCGATGCGTGCCGCTCTTGCGGAAGCGGGGATCGAACCGTCGGAGGTCGATGTCATCAGCGCCCATGCGACCAGTACGCTGATCGGAGACCGATCGGAGACGCAAGCGATCAAGCGGATGTTCGGCGAGCATGCGGGGAAGGTGCCGATCACCGCGAACAAGTCCATGCTGGGCCATCTTCTCGGCGCATCCGGCGGGGTGGAGGCGATCGCGCTGATCAAAGGTTTGCAGGAGGGCGTAATCCCGCCTACGATCAATCAGGAGAAGGGCGATCCCGAATGCGACCTGGATTACGTGCCCAACGAGGCGCGCAAGGCGGAGCTGGGGATCGGCATGTCCAATTCGTTCGGCTTCGGCGGCCACAACGCGGTTATCGTGCTGAGTAAAATGGATTCGGAAGAGTAACGCGCCAAGCGAGGCGGGGAGATCTGGAAAAATATCGGATCCTCCTCGCACTCTCTTCCTTCAAGGACCCTTCGGATGGTATGATAGAGGCAAGGAAGGTGCTATTCATGACGACAACCCCAGATAATGTGAATGAACGCGAAGAAGCGGAGCAACAGAACGAGAAATTACAAGAACTCGTGAAGGCGCTTCACCATAACGGGATCGTGGCGCTTCAGTCCCAATTCGAAGGCTGCAAAGTGGACGGGCAGGCGAATCAACACAGCGTGTACGGCCCCATGTTCACATTCCGCGTGACGAAGGAAGACGGGAACGCTTACGTATGCGGATTTTTCCTCCGCGAGCTGTTGAACGCCTTCCAGAATAGCCCGAATCCGGCTCTATGGATGTCTTCCTTCTATGTCGATCTGATGAAGGTTCCGGAGAGCGTGCTGCTGCCAAGGCCTCCGCAGAACGAAGAGGAAGCCAAGAAGATGATGGACGGTCAGATTCTCCCTCATTGCTTCAATGCGATCAAGGAAGAATTCGATGCGGACGAGATTTATTCCGGACTCGACCTTCACCCGCAGCATGGACCGGTACTCGAAGCCGGCTTCCCGAAATACAAGGACGGCAACAACGTTTGCGCGATGCCGCTGCATCTTCTGCTTGCGCATCATCTGATGAACCGCGATCCGGCCGATCTGATTATAGACGGGCTTTACCGGATTCTCGAGGAGCACGAGAACGAACCGAGCGAGCAGCCCCAGGCGTAACAACCGAATATAGGAAATGACAGGACGGCGTTAGGGAGAGATCCCGACGCCGTCTTTTTACCGATATCCGAAGCAAAAAGTTAACCGCAGGCGGGATACGGGATCACGTCGGATACTTCCCCTAACGGATAGTGGAAGGTCGCGAACTGCGTGTTGTACAAATACTGGAGCAGGAACAGCTGCGAGTTCGACACGTTGCACAGAATGCCGGACACGCCTTGGCCGTTGCGAAGAGATACTCCGACCGGCCTGCCCATGTAGTACATCGCTTTCTGCTGGACCGTCACGCTGCTGCCTGACAGCGGCTGCTGCGGCTGGCCTTGATTCGCAAACGGCATTAGCATCGGGATGAATCCCTCCTGTTGAATGTTCTCGTATATTCTATGCTCCGCGTGCGGGATCGGGTCAAACGTCCCGCTTGTTCTGCTCCGAAATGGTTTGCAGGCGGATTCCATCTATGCTATAGTCACTCGGATATGCACATTATCGTCGATTAGAAGAAAGGGCTAGAAACCAGTGAATCGATATCCATTCGAATACGAGAAGTCGAAGCCGTTCCTCCAGCAGGTAGGGGAATGGGTCGCGGACGTCTTTTACGATATTTTGCCTGAGGCGGGGTTCGAGGTCCGGGACGAGCAGATCTACATGGCTTACCAGCTCGAGAGAGCGTTCGCGGACAAGACGACCATCTTCGCCGAGGCCGGCGTCGGCACCGGCAAGACGCTTGTTTATCTGCTCTACGCCGTCTGCTATGCCCGCTATACGGGAAAGCCGGCGATCATCGCCTGCGCCGATGAATCCCTTATCGAACAGCTCGCGAAGCCGGAAGGGGACCTGGCGAAGCTGGCCAAGCACCTGGACCTGTCGGTCGACGCGCGCTTGGGCAAATCGCCGGACAAGTATCTGTGCCTGGTGAAGCTAGACCAGGCGAGGGAGAAGGACGCGGAGGCCGAGCTGTTCGAGAAGGTCAGCTCCGAGCTTCCCGGCTTCGTCTACAAGAGCGCGGCGATGCAATCGTTCCATGCTTACGGGGATCGGAAGCAATACCCGTACTTGAACGATGAGCAGTGGGAACGTATCAATTGGGATCCATTCCAGGATTGCTTCGTCTGCGACCGGCGCCATCGCTGCGGGCAGACGCTGTCCCGCGATCATTACCGCGGGTCCGCCGATCTGATCGTCTGCTCCCATGACTTCTACATGGAGCATGTCTGGACGTACGAGAGCCGGAAGCGGGAAGGTCAGCTTCCGCTGCTGCCGGAGCACAGCTCGGTCGTCTTCGACGAGGGGCATCTGCTGGAAGCGGCAGCCCAGAAGGCGTTGACCTACCGGTTGAAGCATTCCGTGTTCGAGGCGCTGATCACGAGGATGCTGGAGGGAGAAGTGCGCGAATCCCTAGCGCTAAGCATAGAAGAGGCGCTCATGCGAAGCGACAAGCTCTTCCACCAGCTGGAGCGGACAAGCGTCGCCGTTCCGGGATCCGATCGCCGGGCCATTCCTCTGGACGAAGCGCTTCGGACCGAGATCTCGTTATTCCGCAAGGCGCTGGACCTAGTCGAAGAGGAGCTGGTCTTCGAGAGCGAGCTGTATACGCTTAACGATTACCACCTGAAGATCGTCGAGGAGCATCTGGAGATGATGCAGCGGGCGCTCGCCCTATTCCAGCGGGAGCAGCCGCCGATCTGCTGGGCGCAAGAGAGCCCGGACGGCTTGACGCTCGTCATCATGCCTCGCGCGGTGAAGGAAGTGCTTCAGGAGCGGGTGTTCTCCCAGAGAATGCCGATCGTCTTCTCGTCGGCTACGCTCTCGCTCGGTGGTTCGTTCGACTACGTCGCGGACAGTCTGGGAATAAGCAAGTATCTGAGCTTCAGCGTCGATTCGCCCTACGAATATGAGGAGCGGATGGAAGCTGTCGCCGCGGCATGGACCGGCAAGCCGACGCTTGAGGAGAAGACGGAGGCGGCGCTGCAGCTCATTCGCCGAACCGATGGACGGGCTCTCGTGCTCTTCAATTCGAAGGAAGAGCTGCAGCGGTTCAAGGTTGCCAGCGAGGCGGCAAGGCAGCAAGCCGATTACGCCTTCTACTTCGAAGGAGAGAGGGAGATCAGCGATCTGATCTCGAGCTTCCAGAACGAGGAGAGAAGCGTGCTCGCCGCGGTTACGCTGTGGGAAGGCTTGGACATTCCTGGCCCCTCGCTGTCGAACGTTATCGTCTGGACGCTGCCTTTTCCGCCGAATGATCCGGTCTTCGAGGCCAGAAGGAAGGAGGCGCGCGATCCTTACGAGGAAGTGGACCTCCCTTACATGCAGCTAAGGCTGCGGCAAGGATTAGGCCGTCTCATTCGCACACGCGAGGACCGCGGCATCGTTGCGCTTCTGGACGAGAAGCTCGCTTCATCCGCCGAATTGCAAGAAGTCGTTCGGAAGCTGCTTCCTCATGGGGTCGAGCTTCGGACGGGAGATCGCCGCGATTTGTTCTGAGAAGCCGTAACGTCTACAATAGAAGGGAAGACATGGGATTCGACAAACCGTTAGACGGAGACGAACGGAGAGAAACGATGAATTCATTCCCGGTTGCAAGACTGAAGCAGTTCAAAGAAGAAATCACGCGGTTCATGATGATGTATCGATTCGCGCTGGCCGAGCTGGAGACCAAGGTGGAGATCCTTCAGGAAGAATTCCAACTGCTGCACGACTATAACCCGATCGAACATACGAAGTCGAGATTAAAGTCGCCGGAGAGCATCTTGGGCAAAATCCGGAGAAAAGGCTGCGTGCTGAGCTTGCCGGAGATCCGCAGCAACATCAAGGATATCGCGGGGCTGCGAATTACTTGCTCGTTCATTGCGGATATTTACCGGATTCGGGACATGCTGTTATCGCAAAGCGATCTTACGCTTATCGAAGAGAAAGACTATATCGAGCGACCGAAGGGCAACGGCTATCGCAGCCTGCATCTGCTCGTGGGCGTTCCCGTCTTCATGTCGGACCGGGAGGAGCAGGTCTGCGTCGAGATTCAGATCCGCACCATCGCGATGGATTTCTGGGCCAGCCTGGAGCACAAAATCTATTATAAATACGACGCCACGGTTCCGAATCGATTGACGGAAGAACTTAAAGAAGCGGCCGAGGCTGCTTTTAAGCTCGATAAGCAGATGGAGAGACTTCATGAGGAGATCAGCCAGATCCGATCGGAACGGGAAGACGACTTGTCGGCCCAGCTCGGCCAGCTCATCGGCCAGTCGGGACCGATCCAGATTCCGGCCGAGATGTTGAGGCTGTTCTCGGAGAACGAATAATATCGAACTTCTGCGGAGAGCCGAAGCGCGAAGGAGCAGATTCATTGGAAGCCTATGAGAAGATCAAGCAGGGAGAGCGCGGGGCGATGCTCAGCATTGGCGTTTATATCGCGCTTGCGTGCATGAAGCTCATCATCGGATACGCCTACCATTCGGAAGCGCTGAGCGCCGACGGCTTGAACAACTCGACGGACATCGTCGCCTCCCTGGCCGTGCTGATCGGGCTGCGCATCTCGCGGAAGCCGCCGGATCGCGACCATCGCTACGGGCATTTCCGCGCCGAGACCGTCGCCGCGTTGATCGCTTCCTTCATCATGGTTGTCGTCGGCCTTCAGGTTCTGTATCAGGCTGTTGCGAACTTCGTCAGGGGCTCCTACGAGGAGCCGGAATTGATCACGGCTTGGACGGCTCTGTTCTGCTCGATCATCATGTTCGTCGTCTACTATTACAATTCGCGCTTGGCGAAGAGGATCGGCAGCAACGCCATGATGGCGACGGCGCAGGACAACCGTTCGGACGCGCTTGTCAGCTTGGGCGCCTTCGTCGGGATCATTGGCGCCAAGCTTGGTCTTGCTTGGCTGGATCCGGTGGCTGCCTTCGCGGTCGGGCTCATCATCTGCAAGACGGCCATCGACATCTTCCGGGATGCGACCCTCGCGCTTACGGACGGCTTCGACGACAAGACGTTGAAGCAGTTCCGCAGCACGATCGAGAACACGCCGGGCGTATGCCGCGTGACGGATCTCAAAGCGAGAATTCACGGCAACAACGTTCTTCTGGACGTGACCGTAGAAGTCGCGCCCAGCTTAAACGTAGCCGAGAGTCACGAGATTACCGAACAAATCGAGAAGCGCATGATCGAAGAGCACCAGGTCGAGCATGTGTTTATTCATATCGAACCGGAGGAGGAGGGAGCGAATCAAGCGAATGGCGGAGCTTGATGGCGCTCTCGCAACAATAGCGATGGGTGACTTTACCTATATCACGCAACAGGCTAATTCGGAGATCTCGGCTAGGCAGGCCCGGCCCGAGGATGCTTCCAAGGTGATGGAGCTGTTGGTGCAGACGGCCGCATGGCTGCGCAGCACGGGATCCACCCAATGGAGCGGCTTGCTCGAGGGGGTTGACTCCCACAATACGGTCGACGCCGTGGCGAGAGGGGACGTCTTCGTCTTCGAAGGGGACGGGCATCTTGCGGGCATGGTGATGCTGCTCCGGCAGCCGAGCCAATGGGATAAAGAGCTGTGGGGAGAGACCGGCCATGAAGGCTCGGTCTATCTCCATCGGCTCGCCGTCTCCAGGCTGTACCGCGGCAGGCAGCTTGGCCGGGATATGCTGAACTGGGCCAAGAACGGCATCCGCTTCGAGGGCCAGGATCGCATCCGGCTCGATTGCATCGCGGACAACCCGGTCCTGAACGATTTTTACGCCCGGATGGGGTATCGGCATAGGGGAATCTCCGAGAGCGGCTTCTGCAAATATGAGCTGCTTCTGGATAGCATCGATGGATAACTTCCCTGATGGTCGCCGAATTTGCTATAATGACCTCATTCATTCCCATACCGGAAGCTGCATCCGAACGATCGAGAAAGGAGGGAGTCGGCATGGACACGACTGTTCTTGAGGATTGCGAAGATTCTTGCACCGGCACCGAATCGGATCTGGCCGTCGTCAAGGAGCAGCTGCTTGATGAAGCCTCCGTCCATGAGATGGCGGAATGGTTCAAGGCATTGGGCGATCCGACGAGAGTCAAGCTCATCGGCGCGCTGCTGGAACGGGAGCTGTGCGTCCACGACCTCTCGGTTCTGCTGGAGATGGGCCAGTCGGCCGTCTCCCATCAGCTTCGATACTTGCGCAACGTTCGAATGGTGAAGCGTCGCAAGGTCGGCAAGACGGTGTATTATTCGCTGGACGACTCTCATATCGAACAGATCTTCCACGTGACGCTCCAGCATCTCAAGCACAAATAAAATCAGGGTTAATCCTTGCGGGCTTCATGCCGTTAGGGATTGGCCCTGATTTTTTATTCGGATGGGGAGATTCCTCTGAAGGGCTTCGCTCATAGAATGAGGGAAGCGAGAACGGGGCCGGCGCCGTACGTGCGTAACAGGTGAGGAAAGCGGCCGAACCTACAGGGAATGGAGCGGGTTTAGACGATGGGAATCAAGTCGGGGGAGCACTATATCGCTCGGATCGATGAAGCGAATCCGAACGTCTGGCTGGCGGGGGAGAAGCTTGCCGTCAAGCCGTCGCAGCATCCGGCTTTTCGCGGCTTGATGCGCACGCAAGCGGCTTTGTATGACATGCAGGGTTCGGATGAGCATCGAGACAAGCTTACCTACTGGGATCCGGAACTCGATCAACCGGTCGGACTGTCCTATCTTCAGCCCAAGACCAAACGCGATCTGGCTCGGCGAAGAGGAATGATGCAGACCTGGGCGGAACGGCATCATGGTTTTCTGGGACGTTCTCCGGATTACATGAATACGGCGCTCATGGCTTTCAGCGTGTCCGCGCCCTTGTTGGCCAAAGAATATCCGGAGTATGCGGACAATGTCAAGCGGTACTACAAGTACTGCCGGGAGAACGATATTACGTTGTCGCATGCTTTTATTCAGCCGCCATCGGCTCGCATGACGTCCTTCCTGCAATCGTTGGAGCCTCCCGCGGCTGCCCACGTCGTCGAAAGAACCACGGACGGCATCATCGTCAGCGGCGCTTTCTACATGACGACTCAGGGAGTCACGGCGGAAGAGATCATCGTGTTTCCCACCCCGCTTCCTCATCTGTCCGCGACCGACAATCCGTACGCATTCGTGTTCGCGGTGCCGAACAATCTCGAAGGGATGACGTTCGTCTGCCGGGAGAATTGGGCGAACGCCGATTCGGCTTACGATTATCCTCTAAGCTCCGCGATGGATGAGATGGACACGCTTGTCCTTTTCGACCATGTGAAGATACCGGCCGATCGAGTCTTCCTGTATGGCGATTCGTTCATGGTGGACCGCTGGATGAGAGAGTGCCGGTTCCACCCGCATGCTTCTCATCAGATTCTGTGCCGCGTCGTGGCCAAAACGGAGTTTATCGGAGGACTGCTGGAATGCATCATCGAGACAATGGGGCTGTCGACGTATTCGCACGTGACGGAGAAATCCGCCGAAGTGATGGCGATGACGGAGACCCTAAGGTCGATGCTGCTGGCATCGGAGGCGACGGCAGCCAAAGACCGCTTCGGTTCCATGCTGCCGAATCCGGACATTCTCTACAGCGCGAACTTTCTGTACCCCAGGCTGTATCCCAGGCTTGTCGAGATCCTGCAATTGATCGGAGCCGGCGGCTTGATCATGATTCCCGGCGAGAAGGACTTCGAATCGGCGAAGGGATCGGAGCTCGAGAAGTATCTGCGTTCGGGCAGCCTGGATGCGAAGCGCAAAACTGCGCTGCTTCGCCTCGCTTGGGAGATCGGCGCCAGCTCGTTCGGCGGTCGGCAGACTCTCTACGAGCGATTCTTCTTCGGAGATGCGAACCGCGTCGCCAGCCGGGCGGTCGAGAACTATTCCTTGAGGCGAAAGCACATGGAACGGGTGGCGGAGTTTCTCAATATCGATTCGGCGAGCATTTTCCAGAAGGGATGATCAAGCAGGGGATGGGGCGATCGACTTCCCTCATTGCTCTCCCGGCCGTTCCATGAATTCAAGGCGATTGCCGAACGGGTCGTTCAGGTAGAAGCGGCGAATGCCTTCGCCATCTCTCGCGTCGTCTTCGATCACGGGTATGCGTTGAAGCAATAGATGTGAGCGGAGCCCATCCAGATTGGTCACTTCGAAAGCAGGATGGGCTTTGACGGCAGGTATGAAATCCCGCTGTATTCCTATGTGTACCTGATGATTGCCGCATTGGAACCATACGCCGCCTCGGCTCCGAAGAGGCTCCGGCTTCGGAAGTTCTGGCCAGCCAAGAATGTTGTGAAAGAAGCTTCGAGCCTCAGTTTCGCTGCCTTCGGGAGCGGCTATTTGGACATGATTGAGGCCGATAAATTGGAAGCTCATAGGGACATCTCCTTCGAAATGTGTTCCATTAGATAAAACGCAGTTCCGCCATATGCAATTTCATTATACGTTACAAGCCCCGTTTTTCCAATAGTTAGCGGATTCTGAATTTATTTAATGGGAATAATTATTGACATTAAATAAAGTGAATTTATAGATTAAGCTTGCATCCTTGAGGGAATCGTGCCTATAATGGCGATAATTCCAAATCGTTCACACAAATTCATTGACGAGAAAGAGTACGTTATCCATCTGTTCCTCCAGAGAGTCGGGCGCGCTGAGAGCCGACGTTCAGGTGATAACCGAAAGCCATCTCCGAGAAGCGGGCTGAAGTTCAGTAGGCTCCGACGCAATTCCAGCGTTAACGGGAACGCGTATTGTTGGATACGCGAGATGAGTGCCGTCCTTTTATTTGTTGACGGAACTAGGGTGGTAACACGGGTGCAGACTCGTCCCTTTGCGGGACGGGTTTTTTGTTGTCTTTGGGCTTTATAAGCGAGCTAAGGGGGATATTCCAATGCTGAAAATGAGCGTTCCAACCATGCAAGAGCGTCTGAATCCGATTGTCCGAGACATGCCGCCATCGGGGATCCGCAAGTTCTTTGACCTGCTGGAAGGGAGAAAGGAGGTCATCTCGTTGGGCGTCGGAGAACCGGATTTCTCGACTCCCGCTTCGATTCGGGAGGCTTGCATCCGCGCGCTTGAGCAGGGAAGAACCTCGTATACCTCGAATGCCGGGATGCCCGAATTGCGGGAAGCGATCGCGGAGTATCTGAACGAGGAGTTCGAGGTGAGCTACGAGCCGGAAAAGGAGATTCTGGTTACGGTAGGCAGCAGCGAAGCGATCGACCTGGCTCTTCGAACCCTGATCTGTCCGGGTGACGAGATCCTGATTCCCGTCCCTTGCTATATCTCCTATTCCCCCATCACGTCCCTCGGCATGGGAGTGACCGTCCAAGTCGAGACGGAGGCGAAGAACGGGTTCAAGCTTACCGTCGAGGACCTGAAGGCGAAGGTGACGCCGAAGTCCAAGGTGCTTATCCTCTGTTATCCGAACAATCCGACGGGGGCGACGATGACCTATGAGGATTGGCTCCCGATCGCTCGTTTCGTCGAAGAGCATGACCTCATCGTGATCGCCGACGAGATCTATGCGGAGCTGACGTATGGCAGCCGTCCGGTCAGCTTTGCTTCGCTGCCGGGCATGCAGGAGAGGACGCTGCTGGTCAGCGGATTCTCTAAGGCGTTCGCTATGACGGGGTGGAGAGTCGGCTACGTATGCGGACACCGAGACTTGATCGGAGCCATGCTGAAGATCCACCAGTATACCGTCATGTGCGCGCCGATTCTCGGCCAGATTGCGGCCCTCGAATCGCTGAAGAACGGCAAGGAAGAGAAGCTGAGGATGAAGGATTCCTACGACCAGCGCAGGAAGCTGTTCGTCGAGGGACTTCGCCAGATCGGACTTCCGTGCATGGATCCGGGAGGAGCCTTCTATGCGTTTCCTTCGATCGCCGGTACCGGAATGACCTCGGTTCAGTTCGCCGAGCGACTGCTAAACGAAGCGAATGTCGTGACCGTGCCGGGAGATGTATTCGGCGCTGGAGGCGAAGGCCATATTCGCTGCTCCTACGCCTCTTCGCTCGCGCAATTGAATGAAGCTCTGGAGAGAATGGAGCTATGGCTGAGAAAGTTGCCGCGATAAGCGGTAAGCACCGAGCGTTCAAACTTTGTCGACCATGTACCATTTAGCTTGTTGAAGGAAGATTATTTGAAGCGGAAATAAGGTGCAAAAAACGCCTCCAACTCGCGATCGAGCGAGAATGGAGGCGTTTAAAAGTTCAGCGAGCCGCTGCCATCTCGCGATCGTGCGTTTCGCACTCGTCGGAGCAGTAGCCGTGCTCGGATTCCAGGCAGTCCGGGCAGACAATGTGCTGCAGGTGGCAGGTATCATCCGCGCAGTTGATGTAGATGTCGGCCGCATCGCCGCAATGGTGGCAGCGGCCGACGACGACGTCCTCGTCCGTGTGGTTGATCTGCACGGAGATCCGTTCGTCGAAGACGTAGCACTTGCCATCGAACAGGCGGCCTTTGACCTCTTCGTCTTTGCCGTAGGTAACGATTCCGCCTTCCAATTGGTAGACATCCTCGAAGCCTTCGCTCATCAGCACGCCGGTCAGCTTCTCGCAGCGGATGCCGCCCGTGCAGTACGTGAGCACTTTCTTGTCTTTATGCTCGCCCATGTTCTTGCGCACCCACTCCGGGAATTCCTTGAACGATTCGACGCTCGGGCGGATGGCGCCGCGGAAGTGGCCGAGATCCCATTCGTAGTCGTTGCGGCCGTCAAGAATAACGACGTCATCGCGTTGAATGTACTCCAGCCATTCCTTCGGGGACAAGCGATTGCCGCTGAAGACGGTCGGATCGAGCGGCTTCTCGTAGCGAAGCGTCACAAGCTCCGGCTTCAGGCGTACGAACATCTTCTTGAACGCATGGCCCTCCGCGTCGTCGATCTTGAACCAGATATCGGAGAACAGCGGGTTCGCCTTCAAATCGTTCATATATTGTTCGGTCTGCTCGAACGTGCCCGACACGGTGCCGTTGATTCCTTCTTCGGCGACCAGTATGCGGCCCTTCACTCCAAGCGCATGGCAATAAGCGCGGTGCTCGTTCGCGAAGGCTTCGGCATCCGGAAGTTTGACGTACTTATAGAATAGCAATACTCGATATTCGGGTTGTTTGATCATCGCATATGATCCTCCCATCAAGAAATAAGAAGCGGCAGAAAGGCACGCCCTCTCTACCGCCTATGCTGACATATGAAAAGTTAAGTCTACAATTAGACCGTAAAAAGAACACTATATAGGATAAAGGAATTCACCGCACTTTGTCAACATGCTCGTATCGAATGTAAGGGGCTTCGCTCGTCTCGTCGTTGCTCATAAGTTCGCTTACGCCGGCGAATATTAGCAGCATGACCGAGAGGAAGAGAGGGGCGCAAGGATGTTGTCTAACGAGGAGCATCATACGCAGGCACCACCTTACTTAACCGGAGCGAAAAAACGCAAGCTGCTCTTCAGCGCCGGCTTTAGCTGGTTATTCGACGCGATGGACGTGGGCATGGTGAGCTTCATCGTGGCGGCGCTGGTCGTCGAATGGAATCTGACCGCCCGCGAGGTCGGATGGGTGACCGCGATCAATTCGATCGGGATGGTGGCGGGCGCGGCGATCGCCGGATCGCTCGCGGATCGATACGGAAGGAAGTCGATACTCCTCTGGACGCTGTTGATTTTCTCCCTCGCAAGCGGCTTGTCGGCCTTGGCTTCGGGCTTCGCGGTCTTGTGCGTTCTGCGTTTTATCGCGGGGTTCGGCCTAGGAGGCGAGCTTCCGGTCGCTTCCACGCTCGTATCCGAATCGGTTCCCTCGGAGGATCGGGGGCGGTATGTCGTTCTGCTGGAGAGCTTCTGGGCAATCGGTTGGATAGTATCCGCGCTGATCTCGTACTTCGTGATTCCCGAATATGGCTGGCGGATCGCTTTCGCGATCGGGGCGGTTCCCGCTCTCTACGCGATTTTGCTGCGCCGGACCATCAGCGATTCCCCGCGTTTCGCGGCTCGGCGGGAGAAGAGACCGACTTTCAAGATGAGATTCGGCGCCGTCTGGGCGAAGGAGCATCGCAGGAGCACGATTACGCTGTGGATCCTGTGGTTCATGGTCGTTTTCTCTTATTACGGGATATTCCTGTGGCTTCCGACGGTCATGGGGATGAAGGGCTTTACCTTGGTCAAAAGCTTCGAATACGTGCTAATCATTACGTTAGCGCAACTGCCGGGGTATTTTACAGCCGCATTCCTCATCGAGAAAACGGGCCGGAAGTTCGTGCTCGTCACCTATCTGATTCTGACGGCCGTAAGCGCGCTAGGCTTCGGGTTGTCCCACACGGAAGGAATGCTGCTGACGATGGGCATCTGCCTTTCCTTCTTTAATCTGGGGGCATGGGGCGCCATGTATGCGTATACGCCGGAGAACTATCCGACTTCCATCCGTTCGACCGGGGTGGGATTGGCCGCTTCGTTCGGCCGGGTCGGAGGCGTGATCGGCCCGTATCTGGTCGGAGAGCTGAAGACGAGAAACGTGCCGCTTAGCGCGATCTTTACGATTTTCTTCGCGGCGATCCTGATCGGCGCGTTCGCGGTGTGGTTCTTAGGCGAGGAGACCAAAGGGACGGAACCGGACAGAAGATGGGGGGAGGAGAGCAAACGCGGCGAAGGCCGACTGCGCGCGACCGCGCGTTAAAGCGCGAATGGACATAAATCAAACGTTCGCTTCTCATACTAACAAGGATGAACGAAGGGGGAACGAACGTTGAAAAAATCGTTATGGATCTCCGCGCTGGCCCTTGCCTGTTTGCTCGTGACCAGCAGCTTTACGACGGCGCCGCGCGAAAATTCGAGGAAACATTACGAATCGCGCGGGGAGATCGTCTGGGAGGTCCCGATGGATGAGAAGCTGATTGCGTTAACCTTCGATGACGGTCCCGATCCGAGAACCACGGACAAGATTCTGGACCTGCTCTCGAAATACGATGCCAAAGCGACCTTCTTCGTCGTCGGGCGACGAGCCGAACGATTCCCGGATATCGTCCGAAGAGAAGCGCTCGAAGGGCACGAGATCGCGAATCATACTTATACTCATATGTATTTTAACGGCCGCAACAGGCAGCAGGATATCGCCAGCGAGATGGACCGCGCGGGAAGCAAACTATCGGAGATCTCGGGGCAGCGCTGCCGTTGGTTCCGGCCTCCCGGGGGCTTCTATAACGAGACGGTTATCCGCATGGCGAAGGAACGCGGGTACACGGTGATTCTCTGGTCCTGGCATCAGGACACGAGGGACTGGATCTCTCCGGGAGTCGGGCAAATCGTCCGCAAAGTGCTGAATAACGCCCGCAATGGGGACATCGTTCTGCTTCACGATCATGTGGCGGGCTCTACGCAGACGGTTCAAGCCTTAGAGCAGATTCTGCCGGAATTGACCCGAAGGGGTTACCGAATGGTGACCGTATCGGAACTCATGCGGCACGGAAAGTCCAATCCCGTTAAGTTGGACAATACCCATTAGAGCAGGCGGAAACGCGCCAACTGATTCTCCAAACCCTCGCGAAGCAGGATCTCCTTCTGCTTGGCTCCGATAAGATCGAAGTGAGGATAGGTCTCCCGTTCATGAATATAGCGTGGATTCAAGCCGTTCTCCAGGCACCACGAACGAAGGCGGTCCAGATTCGCGCAGCCAACCTTCGTTACTGTCGTTATGCCTGGAAAACGAGGATCCAGCCAGTAATGCGTGAGGTAAGCGATCTCTCCTTGCAGCACTTGCCTCTTCCATTCGGACAACTCGAGCCGGGTAATGCCGAATGCCACTTTTTCATTCCTTCTTTCTATTCTAAGCAACTACTAGGCAAGTCTCTCTTGCCGATTATTGAGCGTTCTTCGCGGTCAGCCGGGCATACTTTTTCTCGTTTCTCTCCCATACCATGCCGGCGATAATGGTTCCTATCGTGGGGAACATGACTAATCTTCCCAAGAGGTAAGTGAAGGAGATGTCTCCATTAAAAGAAAGGTCGGATATCGTGAATAAGAGAGTGGCCGTCACTCCGATGGCGATAAACCCATACCGAAGCACGTATTTTTGCTTGCCTAATTCTCTTCTGGATTGCCATCTTTTCAGGAATGTGTTCATTTTGTCGATATCCCGCGCTTTCTGCCTATTTTTTGATAGAAATTCTAGTTCGGAACTTCCTTATTTATACTATAATACGAACTAGGCTCATAAAGGAACTTTTCCGATCAACTACATAGTAGGCGGTGCACAATGGCAAGTCGCGGAATCATCCCTGTGCTAGTATTAGGAATCGGGATTTCGTTCATCCAGGCGCCTGTTATCTACGCGGAAGGAACGGGAACCGAACAAGAACGAATTCCCCTGGTCGGATCGGAGGCGGCCGTCCTGATCGATGCCGATTCGGGCGTCGTCCTCTACGGCAAGAATGCCGAGCAGCCGCTTTATCCCGCCAGCATCACGAAAATTGTAACCGCGATCATCGCCATCGAGGAAGGGAATCTCGGCGATATCGTCACGGTGTCCAAAGAAGCCCGCCATGAAGACGGTACCCGAGTGTACCTTGCGGAGGGCGAACAGGTTACGCTGGAGAAGCTTGTCTACGGAATGCTGATCAATTCCGGCAACGACGCGGCTACCGCTATCGCGGAGCATATGGATGGCAGCAAGGAAGCGTTCGCCGAACGAATGAACCGATTCGTTCAAGAGAACGTCGGAGTGACGCACAGCCGCTTTACGAATCCGTCCGGCCTTCCCGATCCGGAGATGGTGACAACCGCCGAGGATATGGCCCTTATCGCTCGTTATGCGATGCGGAACGAGACGTTCCGGAAGATCGTCTCCACCAAGTCGATGCCTTGGAACGGCCAAGAGTGGCAGTCCGAGCTCGTGAATCATAACAAAATGCTCTGGAACTACGAGGGAGCGAACGGCGTCAAGAACGGCTATACGACGGCGGCGGGCAATACGCTCGTGACATCGGCGACAAGAGCCGGGGTCGACCTGATCGCCGTCGTGTTGAGAGCCTCCGGCAGCGAGCTTGCCTATTCGGATACCGCGAAGATGCTGGATTACGGCTTCGCGGATTTCTACGCGAAGACGTTCTTCCATGAGAATGAGGAATATGTCCGCGAAGATGAGAGCGCTGCCGTGAAGTGGACCGCCGATAAAGCGATTACCGCCTTGGTTCCGAACGGGACGAATCCCGGCTCGGTCGTGAGCCAAGACGGAGAGGTGCTGATCGATACTCCGTACGGCGAACAATCCGTCGGAAGCCTGACCGAGACGGATCGGGTAGAAAAGAAAGCATCTGAGGATTCGCGGACGGCCAGCGAGAGGACAGGCACGGAGGAAACCGGCAAACACGGGAATAGAGCGCTCTGGCTTGCGTTAGCCGCCGCGGGTCTCGTCTTGTTCTGGGGCTGGCTGCGCAAGCGAAGGAGAAGGCGAAGGAACCGCAGCTACGGCCGGAGGGACGGGTGGAGATGACGATAGGACGCCTTATCTTTGTGATCGGTTCCGCGGGAGCCGGCAAAACGACGATAGCGAAGGAGCTCGCGAGGTTTCGCGGCGCGGCTTTCTTGGATATGGACACCTTCGCCCGTCCCGCTTCGGAGAAGCTCATGACGCTAGCCGGATTGGACCCGGAGGACCGCGATTCCGACGAATATAAGGAGCTGTGCCGCGACTTGGGCTACCGGATGACGATGAACGCGGCGCTGGAGAACGTGGAGCTTGGCAACGACGCGATCGTCATCGGGCCGTTCACCCGCGAGACCGAGAGCCGCGAATGGCTCGAGAACGAGCTTCGATCTCTTGGAGAGAAACGCCGTCAAGCCATCGTCAAAGTCGTCTACGTCTACCTGAGCGATCCCGAGCTTTATCGCCGAAGGATCATCGAACGCCGATTGGCTTCCGACGAATGGAAGCTTCGGCACTGGGACCGCTTCCGCCAATCGCTCGCGATTCGAGAGATCCGATGGGAGTTGCCGGACGGTTCGGTGCTCTATCTGGATAATGAAGGCGAGCTGGACGAAGCCAAACGGAAGCGGCTCTATGAATTTATCTACGGGAATTCGGATTCGACCCCGTATAGTGACAGCATGTGACACGGAAACATCGCTACAATGGACTCATCCTATCGAATAAGAAGGTGAGAGCGTGGCGAAGTCGAAGCGTGGAAGATCGATCTGGAATATGCCCTCGCATGGCCGGGGAACCTGTCCGGTCTGCAAGGCGACCCGAATCAAGCTGCTCTATACGAGAACGAATTCGAACGGCAAGTCGCTAAAGGTATGCAAGAGATGCTCGGCCATCGATGCCTCGAGAATCGACGCGGCGACTGCCGAGATCAAATCCGTGGAGACGCGCAAGGCGGTCATGTCGTAGGCTTCCGGAGAATGAACGGCTTCCTGCTCCCGCGCGGAGGAAGGAAGCTGTTTTTTTGCGGGGAGGCCGTCTCCATATTGCGGCGAGAGCTTGCTTGCTTTCCTTTTGCTAGGGTATAATTTTAACGCCAAATGATAAATAAGGAGTATGAACATGGGAAAAGCACTGATTTTCGGGCATAAGAATCCCGACACCGATACGATCTGTTCTGCCATCGCGTATGCGGACCTCAAGACCAAGCTCGGACAAGACGTTGAAGCGGTTCGACTGGGCAACGTCAGCGCCGAGACCCAATTCGCCTTGGACACGTTCAAAGCGTCTGCTCCTCGTCTCGTGGAGACGGTCGCGAACGAAGTGAAGGAAGTCATTCTCGTCGATCATAACGAACGTCAACAAAGCGCCAGCGATATCGACCAAGTGCGCGTCATCGAAGTGATTGACCACCACCGCATCGCCAACTTCGAGACGAGCGGCCCGCTGTACTATCGCGCCGAGCCGGTCGGCTGCACGGCTACGATCCTGAAGAAGCTGTACAAAGAGAACGGAGTCGAGATCTCCAAGGATATCGCGGGCTTGATGCTCTCCGCTATCATCTCGGATTCGCTTCTGTTCAAGTCTCCAACCTGCACTCCGGAAGATGTTGCCGCCGCTCGCGAGCTGGCTCAGATCGCAGGCGTTGATGCCGACGTCTACGGCCTCGACATGCTGAAGGCAGGCGCCAACCTCGCCGACAAGTCGATCGACGAGCTCGTATCGCTCGATTCCAAGGAATTCTCCATGGGCAGCGCGAAGGTCGAGATCGCTCAAGTCAACGCCGTTGACGTGAACGATGTCCTGAACCGTCAAGCCGAGCTGGAAGACAAGCTGAACGGCATTATCGCGGCGAAGGGACTGGATCTGTTCCTCTTCGTCGTGACGGACATCCTGAATAACGATTCCGTCGGCGTCGCGCTCGGCAAGTCCGCCGCAGTCGTCGAACAAGCGTACGGCGTGAAGCTGGATGCGAACAAGGCGATCCTGAAGGGCGTCGTATCCCGCAAGTCGCAGATCGTTCCGATTCTGACGGACACGTTCAACAAGCAATAAATCGAATGGAGAAGAGGACAAAGCCCGGTTAGCGGGGAACTTTGTCCTTTTTCTTATCGGGTTTGACAACGGAAATTAAATTGCATACAATCTAATTGAGATTCAAAGAAATAGTCGTACCCTTAGAGGAGGCAACCCCATGTCCGTTTATGATTTCAAAGTGAAGACGATCCGCGGGACCGAGACGACCCTTGGCGAATATGCCGGCAAAGTGCTTCTTATCGTCAATACCGCCAGCAAGTGCGGCCTTACGCCTCAATACGAAGGTCTTCAGAAGCTGTATGAGTCCTACAAGGATCGCGGCTTGGTCATTCTGGGCTTCCCGAGCAACCAGTTCAAAGAGCAGGAGCCGGAGAGCAACGAGAAGATCGAAGCGTTCTGCACGCTGAACTACGGTGTTACCTTCCCGATGTTCGAGAAGACGGAAGTCATCGGCGACAACGCCGATCCGTTGTTCCAATACTTGACGAGCCAAGGCCCTGCCGATGAGTTCGATATCAAGTGGAACTTCACGAAGTTCATCGTCGACCGCGAGGGCAACGTCGTGGAACGGATCGATCCGATGGTGACGCCTGCCGAGTTCGAGTCGAAGATCGCGGCTTTGCTATAAGCGTTCGTTTTTGATGGGCTTGATCCTGCGTACAGAGCGTGATTATATTCGATTTTTCGATTATAATTTGCAGATAAATTCAGAATAAGAAGATTGTATACGATAACTCATATATAATTTCTCTGTTTTGGGATGGTAAGCAAATTTATATATGAAATTTCGAATAGATTTGTTGAATTCGAGTATCGCGATAAAAATATGCTCGAAAATTCGAATACAATAAATATCGAGACAAAGGACCTCTCCCACCGTTTTATCGGTGTGTATGAGGTCCTTTCGCGTTCCGTGGGCATGCTGCCCACTCATTCAAACGCTGATAAGGTTGGTGGCTCGATGCAATGTGGAAGACATGACCTTCTTTAATGCCCGGATCAGATCCACCCCTCGAGGTCTCTCTTGAGCTCTTCCGAGATTCCGGTCAAAGGCAATCGCGTCCGGTCGCTGGCGATGCTGCCGTTACTTGCAAGAAGCCATTTGATCGGGGAAGGATTGGACTCCCTGAAGAGAAGCCGAATGAAGGGGAGCAGCTCCTCGAACCGGGCTGACGCTTCCTCATCGCGGTCTGCCTTCACTAGACGCAGGAGCTCTGCGAATCGGGCGGTATGCGCATTCGCGGATGCGAGCATGCCTCCTGCGCCGCCTTCCCGCAGCATCGGCAGCAGGAGAGCGTCTTCCCCGCACAGAACCGGCTTGATGTTGCCCAATCGCTTCAGCTCCCGCAGCAGCTCGACGCTTCCCGAGCTATCCTTCATGCCGATGACGCCGTCCAGCTGCAGGATCGAGTACGCCGTCCATGGCTCCAAGCGGACGCCGGTTCGCGGCGGGACCTCGTAAGCGACAATCGGAAGTCCCGTGCTGGCGGCAAACCGAAAGTGCTCGAGAATGCCTTCCTGGGAGGGGCGGCTGTAATAAGGGACGACGACGAGCGCGGCGTCCGCTCCGAGGCTCTTCGCTTCCTTGGTCCTGCGAACCGTCTCGCGGGTATCGTTCGTCCCCGTGCCGACGATAATCAACTTCTTATTGTCTCCTCGGACTTCCTTGGCGATCTCGAACAGCTGCCGAACTTCCTCCCAAGCGACCGTTGGCGACTCTCCCGTGGTGCCGTTGATTACGATTCCTTTGATATCTTCCTGCAGCAAGCTATGGATATAATGGCGGAAAGCTACAAAGTCCAGCTCTTCATTCGAATCGAAAGGCGCCACGACGGGGACAAACAAGCCTTGCAGTTGATCTTCCCTCATCCATCCCGAACCTCCATCTCAACTGATCTCTCCAGTCTACCCTACCATAATCGGCGTTCTAAAGTGCCGAATAGTATCGAAGGGAGTCATCGAGAAAATCGATGGAAGGTTCGACAGGCGTTGTCATCATTAATCCCGCGCGCCCATGTACAGCAGACGGGCGACGTATCCCGGTTCATAGCGCGGAGTGACCATATGATCGCCCGTTCCTTTGATAAGCCGATATAAGCCGAGACGAGCGGACATGCGAGGGTGGAAGCTGTATTCGTCGGTCTGGGGGAACACGTTGTCTTCCGTTAAGTAAACGTAGCTTCTCGGGATCTGGAGGGAGTAGAACCTCTTAAGGCCCAGCTTCTCGAACAACGGTCCGGCCGGCTCGGCGGGCGTGCGGTCGAACAGCCACTTCGCCTGCTCTTCGCTGCCCAAGTTGGCGAAAGATTCGCGAAACAGAGCGTAGGGAAGCGAGATAGTGTCGTCGGTGGAAGCTTTGCGAAGCTGCGTGAAGGTATCGACGGCGGCAGGAGGGAGCTGGTCGGCGAGACTCTGCCCATCCGGCAGAACGAACGCGTTCAGGAAGACGAGCCGCTTGATTCGTTCCGGAATCTGCTCGGCCGTCTTCTGGATCACGGTTCCGCCGAAGCTGTGGCCGACCAGGACGATATCGGTCAAGCCGCGCTGGACGATATAATCGACGACGGACTTCACGATCATGGCGTGCGTCGCTTGCCGATTCGGATCCGAGTCGTGGCCGGCATAAGGAACCGCATGGACGTTATGCCTCATCTGGCGAAGTTCGGCGGAGATGCCGTCCCAGAAGCTGGTGTCGGCCCACGACCCGTGAATAAGGACGAAGACGAGCGGGTTGATCGAACGATAGGGCGGGTTCATCATCGGAAGGGGTCACTCCTTTCTCAGAGTCTATTGGTACTTTATGCCACGCGGATGCAAGGCATGACAATGCCCGGCCATCGTTCGATCCAGGGGAACTTCCTTCGACAAACTCTCCGCGTATCCGCTCAGAGCGATTGACATGCTTCTCGATCGGCGACAGGTACAATCGAACAAGCGGAGGAGACGGAAATCTCCTTCGACTTTGGGAGAGTCGGGAGAGTAGCTCGTTATGCGGTCTCGTCGTATCACTTTATTGGCGTTGTTGGTCCTTCACTCCATCGGAACGGTCATCGGGAACAGCGCAAGCGCGGCAAGCCAAATTCAGTATCGCTGGAACGTCGAGCCGAAGAAGCAATCGTTTCCGGCCGAATATACGGATGTAGAGGGCGTGCTTACCTTTCGCGGGTCCGCCGATCGCAGCGCTCCTTCCTTCGGAACCGCGGACATGAAGACGTTCGTTCCCCGGCAAGTATGGAAGCTGACGACCCGTTCGAGCTCCTGGGGCGGCGGCGCGGGATGGACCGGGCAGCCGGCCATCGTCCGGTGGCAGCCCGAGGTGCTGAAGGCCATGAACGTGAAGGACAAATTCAAGAGCAAAACGGGATTCACCGAGGTCATCTACGCTTCCTTGGACGGATACGTCTACTTCCTCGATCTGGAGACCGGGGAGCAGACGCGCAATCCATTGAAGATCGGCAATCCGATCAAGGGCAGCGTATCGGTGGATTCGCGCGGTTATCCGCTTCTCTATGTCGGAGAAGGAATCCCGGAGAACGGGACGATCGGGTTCGGCTTGTACAGCCTAATCGACCAGAAGAGGCTGTTCTATATGAAAGGGATCGACTCCTTCGCCAAAAGAGGCTGGGGGGCGTTCGACAGCTCGGCGTTGTTCAATCGCTATGACGATACGCTGCTGGTCGGCGGAGAGAACGGCATGTTCTACAGCGTGAAGCTCAACACTCAGTTCAGCGCGACCAAGAAGACGCTGACGATCAAGCCGGAGGTCAGCAAATACCGGTATTCCATCGCGGGCAACTCCTATCAAGGAATCGAGAATTCGGTGGCGGTATACGATCATTACGCCTTCTTCGCCGACAACGGGGGAAGCCTGCAGGCGATCGATCTGACGACGAACAAACCGATCTGGTCGCTGCCGTCCCTCGACGATACCGATGCGACCATCGTGATCGAGACGGAGAACGGCATTCCGTTCCTCTATACGGGCACGGAGGTCGATAAGCAAGGAAGCAAGGGGTATGCGGTACTGCGGAAGATCAACGGGTTCACGGGGGAAGCGGTGTGGCAAAGGCAGTACGCCTGCTTCACGCAACGCGGAGATCATCCGGTGAATGGCGGCCTGCTCGCGACTCCCGTACTCGGGAAGCAATCGATCGACGACCGCGTTATTTTCACCATTGCCCGTTATGGAAGCTTCGGCGCGGGACTCATGGTCGCACTCGATAAGAAGACCGGAAAGGAGATTTGGACTTGGAAAATGGCTAATTACGCATGGTCGTCCCCGGTGGACGTCTATGACCGATCCGGGAACGCCAGCCTGCTGCAAGCGGATTCCGCCGGCAACTTCTATGTGCTGTCCGCGTTGACGGGACAGGTGAAGGGACGCACGAGCCTCGGGGCCAACACCGAAGCTTCGCCTGCCGTGTTCAACGACTATGCGGTCGTGGCGACCCGAGGCGGCAAGATCTACGGACTTAAGCTGGAGTAGGAGCGCGGCTCAAGCTTGCAGCAGTTCGATCAGCTCTTCGTCGGTCAGGGAAGAGAAGGACTCGCCCCCGGAAGTTTCCAGAACCTCGTCGATCAGGCCTAATTTGCGCTTCTGCAGCTCGGCCATTTTCTCCTCGATCGTGCCTTCCGCGACCATGCGGATGACTTGAACGACGTTCTTCTGGCCGATTCGATGGGCGCGATCCGTCGCTTGGGCTTCGACGGCCGGGTTCCACCACAGATCGTAGAGAATGACCGTGTCGGCTCCCGTCAGGTTCAGCCCGGTTCCTCCCGCCTTGAGCGAGACGAGGAAGAGGGAATTCTCGCCCGCGTTGAAGCGCTCGCTCAGCTCGACGCGTTCGGCCGGCGGCGTCGAGCCGTCCAAGCGGAAGTACGGATACGCCCGGTAAGTGAGCTCCTTCCCGATGAGATCGAGCATCTTCGTGAATTGGGAGAAGATCAGAATCCGCCTGCCGGAGCTAAGTCCTTCTTCGATCAGCTCCAGCAGCTGCTCCAGCTTGGCGGAGCCGCCGCGGTAGCCCGGGACGAACAGGGCGGGGTGGCAGCAGAGCTGCCGCAAGCGCGTCAGGCCGGCAAGAATCCGGATCCGGTTGGCCCGATGATCCTTATCCTTCAAGCGTTTAACCGTTTCCTCGCGAAGCTCGGCCAAATAAGCGATATAGAGCTTTTTCTGTTCGGGCAGCAGCTCCGAGGCATGCTCGGACTCGATCTTCTCCGGCAAGTCGCGCAGAACGTCCCGCTTCAGGCGGCGAAGCAGGAAGGGGCGAAGACGGCGGGAGATCTCGCTCGGCGGCAGCTCGAAGTAACGGTTCTTATCGCCGAATAAATCCGGAAACACGGCGTCCATGATGGACCAGAGCTCGTTTAACGAGTTCTCGATCGGCGTTCCCGTCAAGGCGAATCGATAGCTCGCGGACAAGCTCTTCACCGCGCGAGCCGTCTGCGTCGATTCGTTCTTGAAGTTCTGAGCCTCGTCGAGGATCAGCGTATGGAACGTCCTGTCCCGATAACGGGCAATGTCCCTGCGCAGAAGCGGGTAGGACGTAATCAGAATATCGGGCGCGCCGTCGGGCGAACTCCTCAGGAGCCCGATTCTCTGCGCCTCGTCTCCGTCGACGATGACGGCTCGCGCTTCGGGCGCGAAACGGCGCAGCTCGTTGCGCCAGTTATAGACAAGGGAGGCCGGGCAGACGACGAGCGCCGGCATGCCGGACTCCCGAATCTCGGGAAGCGCGGAGACGAGATACGCGATGCTCTGGATCGTCTTGCCGAGACCCATCTCGTCCGCCAGGATGCCGCCGAAGTGATAATGAGCGAGCGTCTTCATCCAGTGATAGCCGTATGTCTGATAGTCGCGAAGCACGGAAGCGATCGACTCCGGCACCTTATGCTCGAGATGGTCGGGATGACGCATGTTCGCTAGCAGCTTCCGCACTTCCTTGCCGAGCTCGACCGTTCCGCGATTCCTGTCCGCGGCGTCGGACAAGAGGAGGGCGCGGGAGAGCGGTACGCGCGCCTTCGCCCCGTGCCATTCGTTCGAGCGGATGGCTGCCGCGTTAAGCAGCTCCATGACTTCTTGGAGAGAGGGACTCTCCAACGAGAGGAGGGAGCCTTGCGGAAGCCGGTAATACTTGCGCTTCTCCTCCAGCGCTTTGACGATCTCGCGCAGCTCCGATTCGCGGATGCCGTCCAGCTCGAAGCGGAATTCGAGCCAGTTCGTTCTCTCTTCCCGGTCAACCTTGACCGTAATCGGAGAAGGGCCGGAGTGAAGCCTTAGCTTTACCGCGGTCGTCGCGTACACTTGGGCCAGCTTCTCCAGCTTCGGAAGCCGATGGTACAGGAAGTCGTATTCGAGCTCTTCATCCGTCATGATGTAGCCGCTCTCCGTCATCGCGAAGCCGCTGCCGTTCATCCATTCCAGAATCTCGCGTTCCTTGGCGCCTTCCCGGATGAGTATCCGATCCGAATGGCGCTGACGCTCCCGGGCTTCCACGGGATTCACGACGATGTCGCCGTAGTGGAATTCCAGAGCGGCGAGGAGCCGGTCCCTCACGCGGTCGAGATAGAGTTTAGCCTTGAGCGGTCGTCGGGTCATTCTCTCGGATAGTGCCGGTGCGACGACAACCGTCCCCAGCTTCATCAGGCCGGGCACCGCATGCTCCACGAAGCTCTCCAGCGAATCGGCGGAGATAGGCACCGTCTCCTCGGAGCGGTCGCCGACCAGTCGCTTAAGTTCATGCAGCTGGCGGCATTCCGCTTCGGGCAGCTTCAGAAGCTTGCCGCCCGAGATCGCGAGGCCATAGGCTTCCATGACTTGAAGCTTGTCCAAGCCTGCGGCGCGCAGCTCGTACTGGCCTTGCGCGCCGCTCTCATCGAATTCGAAGCGAAGGGGAACAGGGCTCTCTTCGACGGCTAGCCCTTCGACTTCGCCATCTTGCGTAATCAGGCGAACGCGGGCGGCGGCGACCAGCAGAGGCTCAAGCTCCTTCCAATAGACGGGAGGGACCGGCAAGACCCGTTCGTCGCTCTTGGCTTGCATGCGCGTGGCGACGGCCGGCGCCGTCGCTTGTATCGTTCTTTCATTCGCCGCAACGCGAACGAGAAGGCGAAGAATATCATCGTCCACCGGCGCGAACGCATGAAGCAGCGGATCATACTCCGCGTTTCTCGCGAAAGAATAACGTTCGGACCGCTCATAGAACCCCAGGAATTCCCGAATGTTAGGCACGGAGGAACTCTTTGTCTCTCCCAGCTTCAACTCCAGGCCGAACAGCCACTGAGGATCCGAGATTCCGTATGCGACCGGACGAACCGCGAATTCCACGTTCCATAAGCGGCGCGCTTCCCGAACGACGGAAGCGCGGCTGCCCGGCGCCGGCGTCTTGGGCAAGAACAGCCGCAAAACCCGCTCATCCAGGTCATGGCCGGAGTCATTGGAAGAAAGATGGCTTCTTGACCGTTCCAAGTTTCTCGCCTCCTCGGACTCCGCAGCCAGCCGCGTTGCGGCAGGCTTGGCTGCGTTCCCCCGGTTAAGCTCCGCGATCCCGAGCAGAACGGCGGCGATATGCGAGCAGTATTGCCGATAGGATTCCAATGAAGGGCAGCTGCATCGGGCGCCGACAACGGCGGCGTCTCCGCGTCCGCCCAGCTCGACGACCACTTCATAGGTCTTATTCGCCTGGACGGCGGCTTCATACCGGGCGCCGTTCTCGTCATATCGGTGCAGGAAGACTTGTCCGTCCCGCAGGTAAGCCTGACCGCGCTCATAGGACAACCGTCCGCACAGCTGTTTGATTTCTTTGGTTGATAGAGTTGAAGGCATAGATGATTTCCTTTCCAAACCGCGTACCGGATCCATTTTCCCCGTTTATCTCTATCCATCGTACCATAAAACCAGGGCGAAGCCGACTCTTGGAGCCGACGAGCCGAACGCCCGTTTGACAGGGAGAAGAAGACGGATTAGACTATCGCTAACAACGGAGAGGAGTGCGGAACCATGAACGAGACGCAGGATTGGAACAAGTCCCGCCGTGCCCGGAGCGGCAAATTCCAGAATGAGATCTCCGCGAAGATGAAGATGGGCGCCGGCGACATGGTGTCGTTGCTGCGGGCATTCCTTGCTTCCGGAACGTTGAGAAGGCCGAAGCAGCCGCTTCCGGTCGTACCGCTCGCTCCGGCAACCCTGCGCGACGGCAAGGACAAGGTCGTCTGGTTCGGCCATTCGGCGTCCTTGCTTCAGATAGGCGGCAAGACGATCCTGATCGATCCGATGCTGGGCAACAATCCTTCGCCGGTTCCGTTCTCCCGCAATCGGCGTTACAGCGTGAAGCTGCCGATCTCGATCGAAGAGCTGCCGCCCATCGATATCGTTCTGCTGTCCCACGACCATTACGATCATCTGGACTCGTCTTCGATCCGCAGGCTGGTTCCGAAGACCGGCGTATTCCTCGTACCGACGGGAGTCGGCAAGCGAATCCGGAAGCGGGGGGCTTCGGCCGATGCGGTCATCGAGCTGGATTGGGGAGAGGAGCGCAACGTGCAAGGCATTCGCTTCGTTTGCACTCCCGCCCGGCATTTCTCGGGAAGAGGGCTGTTCGATCGGGATTCTACTCTCTGGTGCTCTTGGGTCATTCAATCGGAGGAGAGGAAGCTGTTCTACAGCGGAGACGGCGGCTACGGACCCCATTTCGAGAGAATCGGCCGCCAGCACGGCCCGTTCGAGCTGGCCATCATGGAATGCGGGCAATACGATGAGCGTTGGCGCGGCGTCCATATGCTCCCGGAGGAGACGGTTCAGGCCCATCGCGACGTACAGGGGGGCGTGCTGCTGCCGGTTCATTGGGGAGCCTTCACTTTGGCCCTGCACGATTGGAACGATCCGGCGAGAAGGGTGTCCGCCGAAGCGGAGAAGCTAGGGGTCCCCGTACGGATTCCGAAGATCGGAGAGACGGTGTACCTGGATCGGGATTCGGAAGCCGAGACGGAGTGGGGCAGGGAGGCCGACTGGTGGCAGGACCCTGCTACCCATACCGGCAGAAGCGGAACGGCGGACGGGCCGACTCAGACTCGGATCGTATAACGCAATCGCATTTTGACGTGCAGAATGGCAAAAAACCGAAAAGGCAGTCCAATCGGTTCCGAGCGACCGAATGGACTGCCTTTGTTGTCATTCTGTTTCGTTCTTTATTTAATCTCAAGTACCTTGAACTCGATCTCGCCAACCGGAGCATTGACGACAACCTTGTCCCCGGCCGACTTGCCGATGAGGGCTACGCCCATCGGGCTCTCATAGGAGATCTTGTTCTCCATGGCATCCGCTTCCGCAGTGCCCACGATCTTGTATTCGACCTTCTCGTTCATCTCCACGTCATGCAGAACGACCGTCGTTCCCACCTGAATGCGATTGTCGTTGACCGTCTGAACGATACGGGCTTTGCGAAGCATGCCTTCTATCGTCAGAATGCGCGTCTCCATGAACGCTTGATCTTCCTTCGCGGAGTGGTACTCGCTGTTCTCCTTCAAGTCGCCGTAGCTGATGGCTGTCTTGATTCGGGCGGCGAGCTCCTTGCGCTTGACCGTCTTAAGCTCTTCAAGCTCCTGTTCGAGCTTCTCTTTGCCTTCCGGAGTGAGGATGACTTCTTCGTTAGACATGGGTACAACTCCTTCGTCGTATTCTCGATTGGTTCAATGAGCATCCCGTTCAGCTGTTCAATGAACTATAATCATAAGACTTCTTGAAGGCGTTTGTCAATTCGGACCAGCCGCGTTTGGAGATCTGCGAGTAAGGTCGGATTGACTCCCCCTGGATTCCATTGTAAGATGGCGAAGGTTCGGAAGTTATTTAAAAGGCTGTACGGTTGCTTGACGGCTTCACGCGCAGATAGGGAGAAGGCAACGATGAGATACGACGGATTATCTGTACTGCTCGGTGCGGCAAGTTATGGAGTTCTATCGACGATTACGGTACATGCATATAATGAAGGCTATTCGATGCCTCAAGTCATAGGAACGCAATTGATGCTGGGTGTCTGCCTCTGCTGGGGATGGGCATGGCTGTTGAGAACGATTCGAGCTTGGAGAGCAAGCCGCGTCAAGGGGAGAAAAGCCCAGCCCACTTCATCATCTTTAACCTGGAAGCAGCGGGGGATTCTTCTCTTGTGCGGTCTCCCGTCGACGTGCACGAGCCTGGCTTACGGCGAAGCGCTGCATCACGTGTCGGCTTCCCTTGCCATTATCCTGTTGTTCCAATTTACCTGGATCGGTGTCCTGATCGAATCGGTCATGCGCCGCAGAAGGCCGGGAGTCTCCGTCTTTCTGACGCTGGCGGTGCTGCTCGGCGGAACCGCGCTGGCGGCAGGCCTGCTGGAGAAGGGGGTCGACGAGTTCAGCCGATTCGGCATCATGCTCGGCCTTCTGTCGGCCGTCACCTACTCGCTCTTTATTCTGGTGAGCGGCAAAGCGGTCGTGACCGCGGAACCGGCAGAGAGAACGGCTTGGATGATTACCGGCTCGATGCTCGGCGTGCTCATCCTTCATCCGCCGGTCTACTTGTTCAACGGGACTATGACGGGGGAGCTGCTGCTGTTCGGTCTGGCGCTCGGGTTATTCGGTTCCTTCATTCCGCCGGCCCTGTTCGCGATCGGAGTTCCGCGAATCAGCAACGGCTTGGCGGGGATCTTGGGCTCGGTAGAGCTGCCGGTAACGGTCTCCATGTCGGCGGTTGCCTTGCATGAGAGCATCAGCCTCTTGCAATGGGGAGGCGTCGCGCTGGTCCTGATCGGGGTCGCCATTCCGGAGCTGAGCCGCAGGCTGTCGTCGGGCCATAGAAATTCTTTATCGGCCTAGACGGTTAGCTGCGGACCTGCAGCACCCCCGAGAATAACAACCGACTGCATGGTTCGACGACATTCTTCGATTGCATCGTTCGATCCATAGATCGATTTTATTGAAGCCGCGCGCAAGCGCGGTTTTTTTGTTTCTATATATTCGCGTCATGCCCGCATAATCCTAACCCTCCTTGAATACTTATAGGCATCTTTTGACGAGCAGAGGGAGAATGCCTGATATGGACAACAACCTGTTATCGGTTTGCGAACAATTCGCTGCTATTTTCCATGCCAAGAGCACCGTTGACCAGGAAGCTTGTTCGATCTCCTTGAACCGCAATCTCAAGGTTACCGTGCAAGGAAGACCGAGCAAATCCGTCGTACCGGCGGAAATCTCATTCGAAGCGCTGGATGCCAGCGGCAATGCCTTATGCTTGGCCGAGATAGCGGTGCTGGGCGAAGAGATTCCCCGCTTTATGCATTCGGTTATCCAGCAAGGGCTGATCGTCAGCGCCTTGCACAATCACTGGTTGTACATGACGCCTTCGATCTATTACATGCACATTCAATCGGTCGAACCTCCGCTGGGTTTCGCTAGAAAGATGGCGCATTCCTTCTCCTTCTTAAGCAGTTATCCCGTTGCGTAAACGCGCAAAAAAAATGGCGCGAAATATGAATTTCACGCTATTTGAATTCTAAGCCGTTTTTTTGATAGGATAGAAGGACTTTGTTCACATCAGGAGGCGCAGCATGGGCATGTCGAACGTCATGAAGAACGAATTGGAAGAGCAGTACGAGAAAGAGCTTCGATTGTTCCTCCTCTGGATGAAGAACCGGGGGATGACCTCGGCTACTCAAAGGGCTTATCTAAACGACGCGAGAGGCTACCTTCGATCGATCTATCCCAAAGCGTTGGCGGACACGGGCAAAATCGAACTCATGTTGTATCTGTCCGAGTGCAGGGAGAGCGGAGCCGGGGATGAAGCTCGCAACCGCAAGCTGTCGTCGATTCGTTCCTTGTATAAAGCATTGATCGAATTGGAAGTGTTGAAGGAAAATCCGGCCGCGGCCGTCGCGAAGTCGAAGCAGGAGAAGAATCGGATTCCCGCGTACCTGGAGGAAGATCAGCTTCGCGAGATGGTCGAGCTGGTGGACGGCAAATATCGCTCGCGCAACCTGGCGATTCTGCTGCTCATGGCGTACGCGGGCTTACGGGTAGGAGAGGTACACCGGCTGAACGCGACGGATCTCGGGGAGGACGGCTTGCTCCGCATTCTGGGCAAAGGCCGCAAGTGGCGGTTGGTGCCGCTCCCGGAACCGTTGGCCGAGCTGCTTCGGCAATCCCTGTCGGATAGAAGAGAGCCGCGGCAGAGCAAAGAGAAGGCGTTCTTCATCTCCCAGTTCGGCAGAAGGCTGTCGATTCGCCGCATTCAGTCGATTGCGGAAGAGACGCTGCATCGACTCGCCGAACAGCTGCCGGCCTTGCGGGATACGAAGCTGAGCTGCCATAAGCTGCGCCATTCGTTCGCGACGATGCAGATCCGCCGCGGAACGGATATCCGCACGCTGCAGGAACTGCTCGGGCATTCGAGCATCGAGACGACGCAGATCTATACGCACGTAGACAACAAACAGATGAAGCGGGCGATGGACCAGATAGCGGGGCTGATCCCGGCGATTTCGTAATAAATGACAACCAAAAGCTCTCTTCAGACGTTATATATAGAGAAGATATGGAAAATAGCGGATGAAGAGGAGAGAGACGGGAATGGATCAAGCGAGGACGCAGCTTCTCGAATGGAACGAACAATTGGCGGCATGCAGGGAGAAAAGACAGTTAAAGGAGAAGCGACAACGCCGATTGTCCGAACTGGAGACCCAAATTTCCCGTCAGCAAGCCGTTGTGCAGCAATGCCGGTCGGCCGCGAACGAGGAGCAAGCCGACGTCGAGACGCTGACGAACGCTTCGCTCCCGCGGGCATGGTACAAGCTGATCGGCCAGCTGGAGGAGAAGCTTGAGCGCGAGGAGAAAGAAGCCGCCGAAGCGGCGCTTAAGCTGGATTCGGCTTTATCGGCGCTTGCGTCGCTGGAATCGGAGCATGAGGAAGCAAGCAGGCTGTATGCCGAAGTCACGAATGCGGAGCTCGAATTCGAAGAGCTGCTCGCGAAGAAAAAAGGTTGGATACGCCTGTTCGACGAGGAGACCGAGAAGGAGCTGGAACGCCTCTCCAACGAAGCGGGAACGCTGCGCGCTCGCCTTAGGGAGACGGCAGAAGCGGAAGACGCCGGCTCCAGAGCGTATAGCAAGCTGACTGGCGCCCAAGATAAGCTTCGTTCCGCGCGGAATTGGGGCACGTACGACATGCTCGGCGGAGGCGCGATCTCAACGGCGGTCAAGCATAGCCGAATCGACGCGGCCAGGGCGCAGATGCAGCAAGCCCAATCCTCCCTGAGAGCCTTCGAACGGGAATTGGCCGACTTGAACTGGCGAACGGGCGCCGGCGACGTGGAGATGAGCGGCTTCCTGACATTCGCGGATTACTTCTTCGACGGTTTCATCACGGATTGGGTCGTTCAAGGGCGAATCAACGATGCGTTGAGGAAGGTAGACCGAGGCGTAGTCGAAGTGAAGGTTCAGCTAGAGCGGCTGGCGGATGAGCGGAAGAGGCTGGAGCTGGAGATCGCGGGGCTGGATGGAAGCTATAAGGAATTGATCGAGAATCGATAACGGGAATCATCCCATCCGAATCGGGTTCGATAAGTAAGCCGCCTCGTTGAAGGGGCGGCTTTTTGAGTTAGCTAACTCGTCCCTCGGAACTTATTTTTTCCCGAGCTGCTGCGCCAAACCGATTAGAAGTCCTTCATTCCCGCGAATATAGCAGAGCCGATACGAGTCCTCGTACTGAACCACTTCCCCAACGACCTGCGCGCCAAGCTTTGAGAGCCTGGATACCATTTCGTCAATGTCTTCCACGGTGAACATGACGCGAAGATAACCGAGGGCATTGACGGGAGCCGTTCGGTGATCCGAGACAGGAGACGGGGTGACAAATCGCGAAAGTTCAAGTCGGCTGTGCCCATCCGGGGTAACCATCATTGCGATCTCTACGCGCTGCGAGCCCAGCCCGGTTACGCGACCCGCCCATTCACCTTCGACAGTAGCACGACCTTCCAGCTTCAAGCCTACCTCCTCGAAGAAGGAGATGGCCTCATCAAGGGATTCGACAACGATTCCGACATTGTCCATCCTTAGTAATTGGTTAGTTGCCATCGATTTAGCTCCTTATGGGTACAAATGGAGTGCCTGATCGTCTTCATCCTTATTCTATCAACAATTCCTATTTCATCAAACGATTTTAATGCTGCTGCGATGTTTGGCTAGTTCGCCGGGTGTGCAAGCCTTACATTTCAACAAAAACACTTAACATGGTTAAATAAAATGAATTAAGTTAACATAAACATATATATGTAAACTTAACGAAATAGAACGAGAGTGCAGTGATTAATGACATTAAATAGTCGAGCTTCTATGGGAGGATATTGGGACAATTCGAGATAGGAGAATTTCTTGGATAAAAGGAGGGCAAGCGGTAAAGCTTCAGATTGCGTTCGATCCGAGGAGGAGATGCAAGGCGAGTCTGTTCACACGGTAGCGGTTAAGCATCTGGCGATAATGACTCGGTCCGATTCGTGCCGGTCTGCGCGTTGGGACGGTATGGTGATGCTTGCTGGTGCCAGGATTACAAAATGGAAAAGAGACCCATGGCGCTAAATTTTAATTTTGAGTTTACATAATAAGAGATATGTAAACACTGTTCGAGCGAAACGTTCCTTCCGATGTCCGGAATAATGAAGGGGCAATTCCTTCTATGCGTACTCGGTGGAAGGCGAATTAGCCTACGAGTTCGTCTTCGCAGTCATTGCACTTTTCGAAGCAGGAACAGCAGGGTGTTTACAAATAATAGACATAATAATAAAATGTCTATATATTAAACAAACAATTATGGACGGTGTCGGCGATATGCAAGTGTCGGATTTGTTCTGGGAAGTGCCGCTTCACGAGTTGGTTCAAGGGTACGCCTATCGCGAAGAGCAAGGAGCCTATCTTTGCCTTGCGTGCGGGGAGAGCTTCGAACAAGGCATCGTCTTTCCTCACGATGGGGTTTTCTACGAAGCCTCTCGATTCGTGCAGGTTCATCTAGCGGAGGCTCATGGCTCGATGTTCGAATACCTGATGGGACTGGACAAGAAGCTGACGGGGCTTACCGATCTGCAGAAAAGATTATTGACGCTGTTTCATGAAGGTTTGTCCGACAATGAGATCGTGAAGACAATGGAAGGAGGGAGCTCGTCGACGATTCGCAATCATCGTTTCGCCCTGCGGGAGAGAGCGAAGCAGGCTAAGGTATTCCTGGCTCTGATGGAGCTGGCGGACGGTCGAACGGCCAAGCCTCAGCGATTGATTACGCCTCATAAGACGGCGACTATGGTGGATGAGAGATATGCAGTAACCGAGCAAGAACGAGAGAGCGTCATGAAGATTTACTTTAAGGAAGGCCCGGACGGACCGCTAAGCGAGATCCCGCGCAAGGAGAAGCGCAAGCTGGTCGTCCTGCGGCATCTGGCGCGGCAATTCTCGGATAACAAGAAGTATACGGAGAAGGAAGTCAATGAGGTCCTGAAGAAGCGGCATGCCGATTTTGCCACGTTGAGAAGGTATTTGATCGAGTACGGATTCATGGATCGGGAACCGAATGGCAGCTTGTACTGGATTAAGCAATGAGTCATTTGGTATAATGCAATATTATAAATAAAGAAAGCAGGACAGATCATGGGACGCAAATGGAACAACATTAAGAACAAGAAAGCGTCGAAGGACGCGAGCAATAGCAAGATTTATGCCAAATTCGGGATCGAGATTTACGTTGCCGCCAAGAAAGGCGAGCCGGATCCGGAAGCGAATCGCGCTCTTAAAGTGGTCCTGGAACGCGCGAAGACATATAACGTGCCGAAGGCGATCATCGATCGCGCCCTGGAGAAAGCCAAGGGTTCCGGGGATGAGAACTACGTCGAGCTTCGTTATGAAGGCTTCGGCCCGAATGGTTCGATGATCATCGTCGACACGCTGACGAACAACGTCAACCGTACGGCTTCCTCCGTTCGCGCCGCGTTCAGCAAGAACGGCGGCAACATGGGCGTATCCGGCTCGGTTGCTTACATGTTCGACTCGGCGGCCGTCATCGGCCTGACCGGCAAGTCGGTAGACGACGTGATGGAATTGCTGCTTGAGACGGACGTAGACGTGCGCGACGTCGTGGAAGAAGACGAATCGGTCGTCGTTTATTCCGATCCGGAGCAGTTCCATGCCGTTCAAGACGCAATCAAGAGCATGGGCGTGACGGAGTTCACGGTCGCGGAGTTGACGATGATTCCTCAGACGTATGTGACGCTGCCGGAGGAATCGCTGCCTAGTTTCGAGAAGATCATCGACGCGTTGGACGATCTCGAAGATGTCCAGCAGGTGTATCATAACGTAGAATTGGCGGACGAGGACGAAGAATAAGAGAACCTGGGCAAGGTAACGGCGCGGAGAGAGCGAAAGCTCGATCCGCGCCGTTTTTTTCGGGAGAACGGCCGTCTCGTCCATACCGTTGCACCTCCGTTGAATATGCTACTTAGGGAGGGTTGGCCATGAACGAAGGCTTGGTCTGCTGGTTCACCGGATTGTCCGGCTCGGGAAAGTCCACGATTGCCCGTCTGACGGAGCGGATCCTCGTGGAAGAAGGGATGCGAGTGGAGGTTCTGGATGGAGACGAGGTGCGCCTCGCGCTTAACCCGGAGCTTGGATATACCTACGACGATCGAATGCGGCACGTGAAGCGAACCGTCTACGTAGCCGGCTTGCTCGCCAAGCATGACGTCACCGTCTTGGTGCCCTTTATCACTCCCTACCGGGAGATGAGGGCCTATGCCAGGGCGATGCTGAGCCAATATCGCGAGATCTATGTGGAATGCCCGTTCGCCGAGTGCGCGCGTCGCGACGTGAAGGGGCTCTACCGGAAAGCGCTCGAGGGGCAAATCGCCCACTTCACGGGACTTAGCGATGCTTACGATATCCCCGTTAGCCCTGATCTTGTCATTCCAACGTTGGAGATGTCGCCGAAGCAGAGCGCGGACCGGCTCGTTGCGGCCATTCGGAAGTGGATCCGATGAGCGTCGGACCGATGATTCTCTACGTTCACATTCCCAAAGCGGCAGGGACTAGCGCGGCATCGATGTTCTACGAGCAATACAAGGAACGGCTAGGCGTTATCGATATGAACGATTGGGAGAGCTGGCAGCAACTATTGAGGGTGCTTCCTTTTCATTATGAATGCCTGTTCGGGCACTTCTTCTATGGACTCCATGACGATATCCCTCGTTCATGCGAATATACGTCCGTGATGCGTAATCCGGTCGATGCGATTCTCTCTTACCATTCCTATATCGTCAGGAGAGCGGATCATCCGTTTCATCAATGGATGGGGAACGGGAGCTTGAAGCAATTCCTTAAGCTGCCTTCCGAGCTTATGTATGCTTTCCGCAATTACCAGACAACCATGCTGACGGGCAAGCTGAACGCGACCGCTGCGGAAGCGATAGAGATCATCGAGCGGAAATATCCGATTCTGGGGACGGTGGAGAGGTTCGAAGAGACCGTTTACTTATGGCAGGAAAGGTTCGGTTGGGGAGAAGTCAAGATGTTCAAGGAGAACAGCAGGGACGACATTAGAAAAAACGACAAACTCTCCTGGGCGGAACTCCGCGGCATTGAAGAGCTTGTCGATGTCGATCTTGAGGTTTATTCCTATGTGCGTTCCCGTCTGGCGAAGAGGATTCTGTCTCTCCCCTCCGAGGCGAAGGCAGCGATTCGCAGCTTTAAACAAACGGGTGTGCTTGTTCCTGGCGCATTGTAGCCATCATACATTCTTGATACCGCTTAAGCTGGCGCCGCTTGCGAAGAAGCGGCCGATGTTCTTCTCGACAACCGGATCCGGTATGAGCGGAGGCGCGTGGTGAGGCTTAAGCCGGATGTCCAGGATAACGTTATCGCAGCCCCAATGCTTGTTCTCGTAAGCGCTGCCCACGCCATAAATGTCGTGGGACGGGTTGCTGCGCGTAAACGCGACCCAGAGGAAGTTCGCGAGGCTTGCGCTTACGAATTCGCTGTCGTCGCACGCTAGCAGCATCGGACAGCCTTCCAGCTCTCCGCGGGCGCGAAGCTCTTCGCACAACCCCTGGAGCTCGCTCGCCGCCGCTTCATAGCTGACGAACCTTGAGGCTTGAAGGGCGACGATTCCAGGCATGACCAGCTTGGCGTTCTCGAATCCGCGAATGGCCTTCAGAGAGTCGGGAACCTCGCGGCACAGCTCGCGGCGAACGTCTCCATAGGCGGCGAATACGACCTTGCTGCCGCCGTTCAGCTCGCCGCCCGAATAATCGAGCGTGTCGATGGTCGTATTCGTGTGGAAGTGGAGGTCTCGCCGCAGATCGATTCTCTCCAGGATATAGGTAAGAAAATCGACGATATCGTGCGTATCGAGAGGACGATTGTCCTCCGCCGTGATGAACAGATACTTCGCCAGGCTGAGCTGGTTGGTGCCGAGAATCCGGTTGGCTATCGTAAGCAGCTCGGTCGGCTTCTTCGTGTTCAGGTAAGGCGTGTAGCGCTCGCTGCCGATCGCGAGGAGGAGCGGATGAACGCCCGCCGCGTCGACGGCATGAACCTGCTTGACGCCGGGAATCTCCTGCTTGATCGCGTCTCCGGTAATCTCGTGGATCAGTTCCCCGAAGGAGGTATCCTCCTGAGGGGGCCGGCCGACGACGGTAAACGGCCAGATGGCGTTCTTCTTCGCGTACACCTTCCGGACCTTCATGACGGGGAAGGGATGGGCGAGGCTGTAATAGCCTAAGTGATCGCCGAAGGGGCCCTCCGGCTTCGTATCCATCGGATGAATCTCGCCGGTGATGACGAAGTCGGCGTCGTTGCTGATGCAATAGCCGTCCCGGTAGCTGTAACGGAAGCGGCGGCCGGCGAGCAGGCCGGCGAACAGCAGCTCGCTCAGCCCTTCGGGCAGCGGCATTACGGCGGACAGCATGTGGGCGGGAGGACCGCCGACGAAGCAGCTCACCTTGAGCGGCTCGCCGCGACGATTCGCCTTCTCCTGGTGGATGCCGATGCCTCTATGAATCTGATAATGAAGCCCGATCTCTTCGTTCAGGCGATAGTCGTTGCCGCTAAGCTGGACGCGGTACATGCCAAGATTGGAATTCATGATCCCAGGTTTGTCGGGATCTTCCGAATAGACTTGAGGCAGCGTCACGAAGGCGCCTCCGTCCATCGGCCAGTGCTTGATGAGAGGAAGATCGGAGATCCGGATCTCCTGCTCGGCAACGGGGAAGCTGCTCGACTTCTTCGACGGCAGCGCCTTAAGAGCGGCGAAGCCGGAGGAGATGTTCTGCAGCGGATGCCGGAGCGCCTGCATCGGATCGTCGCGCAGCTGCACGACCTTCTGCACGTTGGCAAGCGTGTGCCGGAAGATGAACTTGCTGCGTTCGAGCGTTCCGAACAAGTTGGACACGGCCGGGAAGGCGGTGCCTCTCACGCGTTCGAACAGCAGGGCCGGGCCGCCGGCTTCGTATACTTTCAGATGGATGGCCGCCATCTCCAGGTGCGGGTCGACTTCCTCGCGGACGCGAACAAGATGCCCGTGGCGCTCCAAATCCAGGACGCATTCTTCCAAACTCTTATACATAACGGATAATCTCCAATCGACGATAGAAAAGGATATTAACAGAATATCGCAATCCGCGAATGTTCTCAATGAAAGGCGGCGGATTGTCGAAGGGTTGTCGAAGAAACGAACGCCAAACGGAGGCCGAACGGAGGCCAAACAGAGGCGAAACGGGGAAGGGAAAGCGCTGGTCGGATGTAACCCGATAAATTCGGGTTACAGGGCCGAGACATGGGATTCGAGAAGCTGTAACCCGACAATGTCGGTTAGAGAGTCGCGACATAGGATCGAGAAGCAGTACCCCGACAATGTCGGGTAAGAGGGCCGAGACATGGGATTTGAGCGAATTGCCAAAGCCATATTGCAGATTGAGAATTAGGGCAGAAAAATAGACCCTCATCCTTAAGGGATTTGGGCCAAAGATCCAGATCACTATTAGACCTACTTCCGGTTCCTCGCTTCAGAACATGCTCCAATCCATCTCTTGAGAAATCGTCTCCAGAAGACGAACGCCCGCGCAGCTGTTGCCCTTGGCGTTAAGCGCCGGGCCGATGACGCCGATTCCGTACCGGCCGGGAAGCAGGGCGAGAATGCCGCCGGACACGCCGCTCTTGGCCGGGAGACCCACCTGGATGGCGAATTCGCCGGAGGCGTTGTACATGCCGCAGGTCGTCATGAACGTCTTGGCGATCTGGACGTAGCGGCGGGGGATCAGGATCTCTCCCGTGAGCGGATCGCTGCCGTTATTGGCGAGCACGAGAGCCATGCGAGCCAGGTCGGCGCAGGTCCCCCGGATCGAGCAGTGACGGAAGTAGACGTCGAGGACGTCGTCCACCTTGCCTTCGAGAACGCCGTGATCCTTGAGCAGGTACGCCATCGACCGGTTCAGGTCGCCGGTATCGGATTCCGAGAGGTAGACGTCGGAATCGTAAGCGAGCGAAGCGTTGCCGGAGAGGCGCTTGAAGAATTGCAGAATCCGCGCCGACTTCTCGGCGGAACCGTTGCCCTTGATCAGCGAGGAGATCGTGATCGCGCCCGCGTTGATCAGCGGGTTGAAGGGTATTCCCGGCTGCACGAGCTCCAGCTTGAGCATCGAATTGAAGTTGTCCCCCGTCGGCTCCATGCCGACCTTCCGGAAGACGGCTTCCTCGCCGTTGTCCATCAGCGCGAGAATAAGCGTGAACACCTTCGAGATGCTCTGCATGGTGAACGCCAGCTCGCTGTCCCCTGCGGATACGCTCCTGCCGTCCGAGCTCATAATCGTGATCCCCAGCGCGTCCTTGGGAGCCTTGGACAGCTCCGGAATGTAGGAGGCGACTTTGCCCTGCGCCGTGTAGCCCCGGCATTCGGATACCCATGCCGGCAAGCTTGTCTCCAGGCGTTGCCAATCTGCCGTAGTCATGATGACACTTCCCCTTTTTGCCGCGAAGAGGATGCTACGCACCGTCCTCCGGCTTCTGATGTAGGCTATTATCGGAAAATTGCTGAAGTTTATCAAGGGCTAATTGCGTACAGGCTCATTCTATTCTTCGTCCTTCCGGCGTGTTATCCTAATCGAAGGACTTCATCGATGACATACTAAACCTATTCGGATGGCTTCATGGCGGGAAGGGGATGACTTAAGATGAAGCTTATCTTTCTGGGCACGGGGGCGGGACGCCCGACTCTCGAACGCAATGTCACTTCCATCGCGCTTCATTTTCCCGAACGGCATAACCGTTTCTGGCTGTTCGATGCGGGGGAAGGCACGCAGCATCGGCTGCTTGGCATAAAGCAGCTAAAGCTGAGCAAGCTGGACCGAATCTTCATCACCCATCTTCACGGGGACCACCTATACGGATTGCCGGGCATTCTGACGAGCCGCTCCTTCATCGAAGGGGCCGGGAAGCTGACGGTTCATGGGCCGAAGGGATTAAGAGCTTATCTGGAGACGATCATGGAGATCAGCCAGGTGCATCTGGACTATGAACTGGAGATCCTTGAATTGGACGGAGGGCAAGTCGCGTTCGAGGACGAGAGCTTCCGCGTCGAAGCCGAAGAGCTGGATCATCGGATTCAATGCTTCGGGTATCGGATCTTGGAGTCGCCGAAGAGCGGCGCGCTTGATCTGGAGAAGCTGGCTCATCTGGGGATCCCTCCGGGTCCCGCATACGGCAAGCTGAAGCGCGGCGAGTCTATCGTGCTGGAGGACGGTTCGGCAATCAAGCCCGAAGAGGTGCTGCTCTCGCCTCAGCCGGGCTTGACGGTCGCCATTCTAGGAGATACGGCGCCGTGCGCGAATGCGGTCGAGCTGGCGCGGGATGCGGATCTACTCGTCCATGAATCGACCTTCGCGGCGGGCATGGAAGAGAAGGCGGAGGCGTACGGGCATTCGACTATCGCGCAAGCCGCCCAAGCAGCCCATGCCGCGAGAGCCGGTTGTCTCGTCGTCACACATTTCAGCGCCCGGTTCGGGGAGGAGGACGTCGAGCGGATGGTGGACGATGCCCGCGGTATTTTCGCCAATCTGCACGCCGCATACGACGGGAGAGAATTCGAGATCTCGGCTGCCTCAACGAAGGTGGAATAAGGCTCGACGCCTATCCTTATGCAACATCTAACAAGATCGCTTCCCGACTGCCGGGAGGCGATCTTTTATTTTCCATCACGATTTTTAAGAAAAATTAAGATTTGTATCGTAGAATATTTAAATTAGGACTTGTACTCTAATCATTATGGATTGTAAATAGGATTTTAGAATGATTGTTCATGGAGGATATGCAGGATGAAAGCTTCGTTTAAACTCACGCTTACTATTTTTATTGTTTTCCTCGCGGCAGTGGGGATCTTCGGCATAATTCATACTCGCGCGGACAATGAAAAGAACGATGCCGAGCCCGCGGCTTCCCACGCGGCCAAGCAGTCTGCGGAGACCCCGGTAGAAGCGGAGGATCAGATCATCAGCCAGGGAGCCGTCAAATACTTCCTGTCCGGCAATACGGCGGTCACCTTGTTCGCTTACGACCCGAACGCGGCCGATCAATACGCCGAGGCATTGAACAAGTTCAAGAAAAGCATCGATCCGACCATTCGCGTTTATTCGCTTCTGGCTCCGACGGCTGCGGAATTCGAGACGAGCGAGTTGGCCAAGCAGAATTCGGATTCGGAGAAGGAAGCGTTCGCCCGCATTAACGAGAAGCTGGATTCGGAGATCAACCAGGTTGACGCTTATAACGCCATTGCGACGCACCTCGACGAATACGTGTTCTTCCGAACCGATCATCATTGGACGGCTCTAGGCGCGTACTACGCCTATTCCCGGTTTATGGAGACGATCGGGGAGAAACCGGCGAGCCTCAGCCAATACAAAGAAGGAACGATCGACGGCTTCCTCGGCACCGAATACAAAACGCTCAAGAGCGAGGCGCTGAGGACGAAGCCCGATACGATCGCGTATTACGTTCCCCAAACGAACTATACGTACACCGCCTACTCGACGAAAAACCAACCGATGAAGCGGGACGTCGTGAACGCGAAGTATGCGAACGACAGCATCGGGCTTTATTCCGTGTTCTTGGGAGGCGACTATCCTTGGGGAGAGATCTCGACCGACAACAAGAACGGACGCAGGCTGGTCGTCGTGAAGGATTCCTTCGCGAACCCGTTCATTCCTTATCTGCTGCCTCATTACGAGTCGATCTATTTCGTCGATCCTCGCACCTACAAGGGGAATCTGACGGACTTCGTGAAGGAGCGTCAGGCAACCGAAGTGCTGTTCCTGAACAACGCGACGGTCGCTCGCAACGCCGGGATCGCCCAAGCGATCGATGGGTTGCTTAATTAATGCCATTAAATATCCGACTAAGGATAAATGAAGGATAGAAGTTTTGCGCAAGCGCAGACTAGTAAGGCATCCGATCTCCATGCCAAGCGGTTTAAGCGCATCCGGAACAGGGTGCTTTTAAGCCGCTTTTTTGTCCATAGGAGTTAACGAAAGAGACACAAGTTTTTGACAGAATCATGTTAGGTGTCATTTGAAGAGGAATCGAAGCTCATTTTGTGATAGCATGGGAGGAGAGAGAAAGCGGAAGGAGTGTCGTGCATGCGTGCGCAAGCCGATCGTCTCGGATACGGCATATCCGTAAGGTCATTCACCAACATCGTATTCGAGACCATTAAAATAGGAATCATCAAGTCGAACCTCATCTCGATGTTCGCGGGTCTCTGCATGGCGCTGTACATCTCGGACGTTTCGTTCTTCGATAAGATCGGGGAGATCATCCTGGCTTTGATCGGGACAACCTTCGTCATCGGCGCGGCGGGAGCGATCAACAACGTCTACGATCGGGACATCGACATCATCATGGAACGAACGAGAAAAAGACCGACGGTTACCGGCCAGGTCAGCGCGAGGAACGCTCTGATCATCGGCGGCGCGCTGGCGCTGGCGGGCGTACTGCTGCTGTATTGGGCTTCCCCGATGGCGGCCCTGTTCGGTTTCCTCGGCTTGTTCCTGTACGTTGTCCCTTACACCATGTGGACGAAGCGTCGGACCGTCTACAACACCGAAGTCGGCAGCTTGTCGGGGGCAACGCCGCCGCTTATCGGTTGGGCGGCCATTACGAGCGATCTGAGCCATCCGGCGCTGCTCGCGATCTTCTTGCTCATGCTCGTCTGGCAGATGCCGCACTTCTATGCCATCGCCATTCGCCGCATGGAAGAGTACAAAGCCGCGAACATTCCGATGCTGCCGGTCGTCTATGGAATTCGACGCACTTACTACATGCAGAACTTCTATCTGGTTCTGCTGCTGGCGACCAGCGCGCTGTTCTGGAGCTTCAGCCCGGCCATCGCCATCCTCAACGCGGTGCTCAGCATCGCCTGGCTCGTTCTCAGCATCGTCGGTTATCGCCGCATGGCCGAGAACGGGTGGTCGAAGACGATGTTCATCTTCTCCTTGTACCACATGACGTTCGTCATGCTGATCATTATCGGCTATTCGCTGATTAAACCCTTGTTCTAACCCGAGGACCATCCCGTTAAGTCATCCCCATGACGACGGGATGGTTTTTTATTCGCGCGGTCCATTGGGTAAACTGAAATGATATGATAAGATTACGGTTCCAGAACAATTCAATCCAGATAAAGGCGGTACCCGACCGAATGAATAAAGTAAAGGCGAAACGATATCGCTTCAGCGAAGCCCCGATCTGGGAGCTTCTTCGGCAATACTACGAGGAACTTGGACTGCAGGCATGGAGAAACGACCAAGTCCCTCAATACATAACGAGCAATCCGATGATCGGAACGGCGTACGCGGAGATGATCTTCGGCGTGCTTCAAGATTTGGCGGCACGGAAGCAGCTAGATGAGCCGGTGCAGATCGTCGAGCTTGGGGCGGGGGCCGGGCGGCTGGCGAAGCACATCCTGCATTCGCTGAACGAGCTCGTCCAATACGCGGGGATCCCGCTGCCGCCTTACCGTTACCTCATGACGGACTTGGTCGCGGATAACGTAGCCGGTTGGCGGCGGCATTCCGCCCTCCAGGAATATGTCAGCGAAGGCGTGCTGGATTTCGCCCGCTTCGACGCCGTATACGACGAAGAGCTGCGGCCGGTCGTTTCGGGCGAGTCGATAAGAGAGGGACAATTCTCGCAGCCGCTGATCGTCGTCGCCAATTATTTCTTCGACAGCCTCCCCCAGGAACTGATCTATGTCGGGGACGGCGATATTTATGAATGCGACGTGGAGATCGAGATTGAAGAGGGAAGCAGCCGGAAGAAAGCCCAGGATGCCATTGCGGCAGTGGAGCTGTCCTACAACCATCGCCGGGCGCCGGAATATGAGTCTCCGGATTACCGCTATCGGGACATTCTGACCTTCTATCGGGAAGAGATGGAGGATTCCCATATCCTGTTCCCGGAAGCGAGCCTTCGTTGCTTGGAACGGCTGCAAGCCCTGTCCCAGGAAGGCTTCATCCTTCTCACGGCGGACAAAGGGGACCATCTGGCGGACAACTGGCGTTTCCTCGAGCCTCCGAAGCTGGTCGTGCACGGCAGCTTCTCCTTGACGGCCAATTATCATGCGATCAACCATGTGTTCGAGAGCAGGGGCGGCCAGGCCCTCTTCACGGAGCATCATTACAAGAACCTTAACGTGGGTTGCTTGCTGGCGGTGCAAGACCCCGCGAGCTTCGCGAATACGAGGCTCGCCTATCGCAGGTCCGTCGAGAACTTCGGTCCGGACGATTTCTTTAGCCTCAAGCTATGGGCCGACAAGCAGATCGAAGACATGCATCTGCAGCAGCTGCTCGCGTTCTGGAGGCTCGGCCGGTACGATGCCGAATGGTTCGCCCAGAGCGGACGAAGAATCTCGACGCTCATGCCGGAGGCAACCGACGAAGAGAAGCTGGATCTGCAGCTCGGCATTCGCCGCATGTGGTCGTCGTATTATGTCCTGGAGCAGAAATACGACCTGGCGCTGGATATCGGCATGCTGCTCTTCGAGATGGATCAGTTCGAGGAATCCCGGCGATACCTGGAAGACTCGGTTGCGGCAGCAGCGGAACTGCCGGACCCGATGGTGTATTACTGTCTGGCGATCTGCTGCTTGGAGCAGGAGGATAACGACCGGGCGACGGAATATTTGAAGCAAGCCTTAGAGCAGGAACCCGACCACGAGGAAGCCCGGGAGCTGTTGAACGCTCTGGCGGGAGAGGGAGACTGAGAATGCCGGCGAACGTCCAGAAGGTACCCTTCGGATACGAACCTCCTGAGGAACGGACGCGTGGAACGCTTATTTTCTACGATTCGTTCGAACGGATAACGGATGAGCAATTGGACCGGGCGGCGAATACGGCGGAGCTCCGTTCCTTCTCGCGATTGGTTCTTTATTTGCTCCACGAGGAGACTTGGAAGAGGATGTCCAAGGAGCCGGTCCTGGCGTTCCATAAACGGGAGAAAAAGCTGATCGAATGGCTGGAGGAACGGGGAGAGGAGCGGATCGACGTCGACAGGTGGGAGGGCAAGAGAAAGAAGTACACTCCGATCGACTATGCCCTTCGCCATCTGACGGAGACGCTCCCCGCTCCGTACTTTCTTTACTTGACGCCGGAGATGGCGAATGCTATCGCGTCGTTCTCCTCGTTCGAGGAATGGATCGTCAAGCTGAGGCTGATCCTGGCGGAGATGCCGGAGAAGCCTCATCCCCAATTGCTTAAGTATAGGGAGCGTTGGGATCTTGCGGAAGACAAGGAGTAGCTTGTTTTCAAGCGGCGCTTCAGGCTCTCCGAGGGCGGCGTTACTTAGGAAATCGAAGTAACAGCTGCGTATACAGGGCTCCGAGGGCGGCGCTACTTAGAAAATCGAAGTAAACGCGAGATGCCAAAACCGCTCAATCGAAAAAAGGATCGTTCCCAAGCGCGTCGGCGCGCAGGGACGATCCTTTTATTTCGCGTCCAGAGGACGCCGCATTTGTTTTTCTTATGTCTCCAGGAGAATCCGGCCGGTAAGCGACAGATCATAGCCGGCGATGGAGCGCAGCTCGCTTAAGAACGATTCCGAACGAAGAATCGCCAGGACGGACTCGATCCACGGCAGGTTGTCCGGACGCTTGAGCAGAACAAGATCGTAGCGTTCCTTCGCCAACGGGACAAAATCGACCCCGCCGACGATCGCCGCCGCCTTCTCGATGCCGACTCCGGCATCGGCTTCGCCCGATGCCACTTTGCCCGCGACTCCCAGGTGATTGTTCTCCTCCCGGTCATATCCCGCCAGTCCGGAGCTCGGAATGCCGTTCAGCCGCAGCTGCTCGTCCAGCAGAACTCGCGCCCCCGAGCCTCGCTCGCGATTCACGATGCGCAGCCCCGGCTGCTTAAGATCGTCCCAGCCGTACAGCTTCTTCGGATTGCCCTTCCGCACATAGAAGCCCGCTTGTCGGCTGAGCAGGTTCACTACCAGGTAGGAGGAGCCGATCAGCAGCTTGCGGATGTAGGGGAGGTTGTATTCTCCGGTATCTCCGTCCAGCAGATGGGTGCTGACGATATCCGATTCTCCGCGGTACATGGCGATCAGGCTGTCCAGGCTGCCGACGTAGGCTCGAAGAGGCCGCACGCCCGGAATGTTTTTCTCCATGTGCTTCGCCAAGATATCGAGGCTGACGTCCTGCCCGGTGATGACGATCGGACGCCGGCTGCCGGAAGCGGGGGAAGAGGCGGCGGGGAACGACGGAACGGAATGGACGGGCTTGCCGGATTCCTCATGGGCGGCGACGGCCTCCTTGGATCGTCTTTTATAAGCTTCCAGATCCGTAGAATCCACCCTCATCTGCTTGCCGACCCGGTAAGCGGGGAGCTCGCCCTTCTTGATCAAGTCGTATACCGTCAGCTTGGATATTCTCAGGAGCTTCGCAATCTCCTCGGTCGTGTAGGACATTTCTTCGGTCATTCGCCATTCTCCCTTGGACATTCTCACATGGAGGGTTCGATTGATTGTATTGTAGCACAATCGAAGCGAAGCAGGGTTGTCAAACCAGTAGACGCTAAGTATGATGATGTTTAGATATAAATAAATATAATTAGATATAATTTGGAGAGGTGTTGTAGAGATGCGACCGATCTGGAAAATGGGACTGTTCCTGCTGTTGACCGTCTTGATGATCTCGATGGCGGCATGCGGCAACGACCATTCGAAGGAAGATGCAGCGGCTCCGGCAGAGAAAGCAGAGTTGACGATCTCCGCCGCGGCCAGCCTGACCGACGCTCTAAACGACATTCAGAAAGCATACTCGACCGTGGCGCCAAATGTGACCCTTCGCTTTAACTTCGGCGCTTCCGGAGCTCTTCAGCAGCAGATCGAGCAGGGAGCTCCAGCCGACCTGTTCCTCTCTGCCGCAACGAAGAACATGAAGGCTTTGGTCGATAAGGAGCTTATCCAAGCCGATCAAACGACGACGCTCCTGAACAACGAACTGGTCGCCGTTGTTCCGAAGGATAGCGATACACGGATTGCAAACGTAACGGATCTCTCCTCGGACGCGGTAAAATTCGTCGCAATCGGCATCCCGGACAGTGTTCCAGCCGGCCAATATGCGCAAGAATCCCTTACCCAAGCGGGCCTTTGGGCTTCTCTGCGGAGCAAGATGGTGCAAGGGAAGGACGTCAAGCAAGTGCTTCAATACGTAGAGACCGGCAACGCGGATGTCGGCTTCGTCTACAAGACGGACGCGCTCGTCTCTGGCAAGGTCAAGATCGCCTTCTCGGTCGACCCGGCAACGTATAAGGAGATCGAATACCCGATCGGCATCGTTGCGGCAACGAGCCATCCGGATGCCGCCAAAGCTTTCTACGACTATCTGCAGACCGATGACGCCATGAAGATTTTTACCGAATACGGCTTCTCGGCGCCTAAGGCATAACGATGAATGGAGCGAATTACTGGGAGCCGATCAAACTGTCGCTTCAAGTGTCTCTACTGGCCGGCGTTATAGTCATGATTGCGGGAATGATCGCCGCCAGATGGATGAGCCGCGCAGCGTTCAAGGGGAAAGTGCTAGTCGAGACGGCCTTCATGCTGCCGCTGGTGCTTCCTCCGACGGTCGTGGGGTTCATCCTGCTGGTTGCGCTTGGCCGCCGAAGCTGGGCGGGACAGCTGATCGAATGGGCATTCCGCGCTCCGATCATCTTCACCTGGTGGGCGGCGGTAATCGCGGCGGTCGTCGTCGCATTCCCGCTCGTCTACCAGTCGCTCAGAGCGGGCTTCGATTCGGTCGACCGCAGCCTGGAGGAAGCCGGCAGATCGATCGGAGCGAACGAGTGGCAGGTGTTCCGGTATATCACGCTGCCGCTCAGCTACCGTTCGCTGGTGACCGCGTTTATTCTCGGTTTCGCGAGAGGGTTGGGGGAGTTCGGCGCCACGCTGATGATCGCCGGGAATATCCCGGGGCGGACCCAGACGCTTCCGACCGCGATCTATGTCGCCGTCGACGCGGGGCATACGAAGCTGGCATGGGCTTGGACCGGAACGATTCTCATCATCTCGTTCCTGATGCTGCTGGCGACGGGAAGGGGCCGGAAGGCTTCGGCATCCGAGTCGTTCAACCGCTGAGAGAACGCCGGACGCAAAAATATCAGGAATGCGACAAGAACAAGCAATGACAAATTCATAGGAACGCGATAAGATAGAGACTAATCGAATAGGAGTTCAGGTTCCTTGCCGTCTTACGCAAGGATTAAAAGGGAAGCCGGGTGAGAATCCCGCGCGGTCCCGCCGCTGTAAGAGAGAAGCTCTTGCTAATGCGCCACTGGGCAACCGGGAAGGCAGCAAGCGCATCGACTCTCGAGCCAGAAGACCTGCCTGAATGACAACACCATCAACTCTACGAGCGATAGGGGGTGTTTGATTCATGGCTGGTAAACTTGACGACCGCGGCATGGATTAAACCTCTTAACCTACTGGGTTAAGAGGTTTTTTTGGTTTGTACGCGACGGAGGCATGATGCAGAACATGGATGGACCTGCAGTTGAGTTTAGCTAGTCGAAAGGTTGAGAGGCATGAAGATAAAGAAAACTTTATACGGGTTACTGGCTTTTGTCCTTTTCATTACGTTATTCGCCGCGAACGTTGGAGTCGCGCCTAGCCGAGCCTTCGCAGCGGAGGACGGGCTTCAAGCGTCGATCGGCCGTTCAGAAGATGCAAGCAGTCTTGAAGAACCTAGCAATGTTGAAGATCCGAACGCCTCGAAAGAACCGAGCAGCCTTGAAGAACCGAACCAATCGGAAGATCCGGGCAGTCTGAATGCGCTGAGCGATTCGGAGGAGCTGGCCAGCCCGGACGCGGTCAGCGAGCAGTTGGAGAAGAACCTGGCGAAGATTCTGGCCGACGTTCCGAACCCGACATTCAGCACTTCCGGCGGCGAATGGAGCGTACTCTCGCTTGCGAGAGCCGGCTATTCGGTGCCTGCCAACTATTATGAGATCTATCGCAAGAATGTCGTTAACAGCGTTAAGAATCTAATGAACGCCAACGGCGGCGTTCTGGACAAGAACAGGAGCACCGAGCATTCCAGATTGATCATCGGATTCGCCTCGGCGGGATTGGATCCGCGCTATGTAGCGGGGTACGACATCACGCAGGCCTTATCCGATTACGATTATATCGTCAAGCAAGGAATTAACGGTCCAATCTTCGCTTTAATCGCTATGGATACCCTTCAATTCGAGTTCCCGCAGGCCGCCGAAGGGAAGACCCAGGCATCGCGAGAGAAGCTCCTAGCCTATCTTCTGAGCAAGGAAATCAAGGCCGGAACCGCGCAAGCGGGGGGATGGGCGCTCGGCACCTCGGCTGCGGACGTCGATCTGACCGCCATGACACTCCAGGCTCTGGCTCCGTACTATGACTCGAACGAGAACGTCAGAGCGGCCGTCGACCGCGCGGTGACCTGGCTGTCGAATGCCCAGAATTCGACGGGAGGCTTCGCGAGCTACGGAACGGTCAGCAGCGAGAGTATCGCTCAGGTCATTACGGCCTTATCCGAATTGGGAATCGATTCGGCAACGGATCCGAGATTCGTCAAGAACGGAATCTCCGCGATCGACGCTTTGCTAAGCTTCGCCGTGCCGACAGGCGGGTTCAAGCACGTTCTGACGGGCGCCGCGAACGGAATGGCGACCGATCAAGGAACCTACGCGCTCGTCGCCTACGAACGGATGAAGCAGGGACAGACCCGCTTATACGAGATGACGGATACGGGCATCAATGCAGGCGGCCCCGTACAAATCAACCTCCCCGATGAGGATCCGGCAAGCATTGAGATTCCGGCCGATCATCGCAGCTATCGAATTCTGGTCTCCGCAGCTGACTCTTCCCGCACGATCAAGGTCGCAATCCCGGACGACTCGGATTCCGCCGTTAGCTTTAAGCTTCCGTTCGGAAGCAAGCTGCCGGGAATCGAAGCCGTAAAGGGCAGCGTTTCGGTCCTCCTTCCGCGGAATTCGGAGGTAACGCGCGGAGACAGTTCGGAGCTTGAGTGGCTGACGAAGCTTGATCCGGCCAGCGACGCCCTAAAGAGCACGATCGGCAAAATCGTGGAGAAAGGCCGATCTCTCGATTCGATCTCCCAAGCCTTCTCGATGGGAGGAACGGACCGGGTCGAGTTCGACTCCTATGTCACCCTTACGTTCTCGGGCATGAAGGGCAAGTCCGCCGCTTATATCGAGAGCGGATCCGCGCATCCGATCGCGCGATTCGCATCCGACTCGGAAGGAATCGAAAGCGGCTTGGACGAATATGCATACGATAGCGGCCCCGACCTGATCGTCAAGACCAATCACTTTACCGACTACGTCGCTTACTCGACGGCCGCCGTCAACTCGGGCGGAGGGACCGGCGGCGGACAAGCTTCGACGGGCAAGATCACCCTCTCCATCGACAAGAATACGATCGGCAAGGGGTATGTCCTTGATCCGGCAAGCGTCGAGCTGTACGGGGGCGACACCGTATGGAGCGTCCTTCAGCGCGAGCTTGACGCGAGGAACATCGAGTACAGCTACGCATGGACGGACAAGTACGACAGCGTCTACTTGCAATCCATAGCGGGAGACGGCGAATTCGATCACGGCTCCGGCAGCGGCTGGATGTACAGCGTCAACGGCAAATATCCGAATTACGGCGCGAGCAATTACACGCTTAAGAACGGCGATAGGGTTCAATGGCGCTACACGACGAATCTAGGCGAGGACCTCGGCCAAGATCCGGGCAAGCGGCCGATGGACGGCGGAAGCGAAGGAGCCGAAGAAGGCGACGTCGTGGTCAAGCTCCCGACGGAGCAGCAGCAGGACTTCGTACTGGACGTCCTGTATCCGGATAAGTCTTCCGGTAAGATTTATTACGACATTCCGGCAACGTCGCCATTCAAGTTCTTTATTAACCTTAAGGCGGTTAAAGCCGCCATTCCCAACCTGATCGTTACCAGAGGCGATTATAAGCTTGCAATTGATTACGGAACGCAGCTCAAGGCTGGCGGAGAGACGCTCGAGATGTTCGCGGACGCCGCGAACGCCGACAAGCTCGCCGGGCTGGTCAAGGAAAGCCTGAGCGAAGGCCGGGAGCTTAAAGGCATCGTTCATTCGTTCTCGATGGGAAGCGATAACGACTCCTTCGTCTTTGACAGGCCCGTTACGTTGACGATCGCAGGGGCGAAGGACCAGCTGGCCGGCTTCGTCGAGAACGGGAAGTTCACTCCGATCACGATCTACAAGTCCGACGAGCAAGGAGCTTACGCCACGGCCGGACAAGAGAAGTTCGCCTACGCCTATGCGGACGGCAACGATCTGATCGTGAAGACGAATCATTTTACGACGTATCTGACTTACGGCATTGCGGCACCGGCAACCGAAGACTTTGATCTGAAGAAGCAGTATTCGGATGCGGCAAGCGTCTCTAGCTGGGCATTCGACTCGATGAGCAAGGCTGCGAGCCAAGGCTTCGTGCAAGGCAGCGGCGGCAAGCTGAGTCCCCAGGCTTCGATTACCAAAGCCGAATTCGCGAAGCTTCTGGTAAGCGTCCTCGGAATAGCCGCATCCGAGACGAAGACGAACGGCTTCACGGACGTCACAGAAGACAAGTGGTTCTACGCTTACGTGAATACCGCGCAACAGGCCGGCTTCGTCAGCGGTTATGGCGACAAGTTCAACCCGAACGACCGGATTACCCGGGAGCAGATGGCTTCGATCCTGTCTAGGGCACTCGATCTTGAATCGGCGACCGCAGCCGAATCGCTGAAGGATATGGACCAAGTATCGGCTTGGGCGAAGTCAGACGTGCAGAAGATTCTCTCGCTTCAGATCATGAAGGGGCAGGGCGATCGATTCGCTCCGAAGGATTCGGTAACGCGCGAGATGGCGATCGTGGTCGCCATGAGAGCATATGACTACCGGAACGAGCACAAGGCGGACGAAGGGTCGACGGCCGAAGATCTGCGCAACAAAGTACAAAAGCTCATTCCGATGACCGCCGCGTACATGCAGAAGACGATCGCCGATCCGATCGTCGGCAGCATCGGAGGAGAGTGGACGGTATTCGGTCTGTCCCGTTCGGGGGTTCAAGTTCCGGAGTCTTATTACGATAAATATATCGAGAACTTGAACAAGACGTTAAAAGACAAGCTTGGCAACCTGCATTCGGTGAAGTACACGGAATACGACCGGGTAATTCTGGCCCTGTCGGCCTTAGGCAAGAGCGTCACGGATGCGGCAGGGTACAACCTGCTCGATAAGCTCGCGGATTACGAGACGTTGATCAAGCAGGGCATCAACGGCCCGATCTTCGCGCTGATCGCTCTCGACAGCCGGAATTACGAGATACCGGCCGTGACCGGCGTCAAGACGCAGACAACGCGGGAGTTGCTGATCGACTTCATCCTGAAGCGCGAAGTGGCCGGCGGCGGATGGGCCCTCGGCGCCAACGCGAAGGAATCCGATCCGGACATCACGTCGATGGCGCTCCAAGCGCTCGCACCGTACTACGATACGAATGAGAAGGTGCATGCGGCGGTCGACCGCGGCGTCGCTTGGCTGTCCAAGGCCCAACTGGCGGACGGAAGCTTCGCGATCTCGCAGACCGTGAACTCGGAGAGCATCGCTCAGGTAATCGTGGCCCTGACAAGTCTCGGCATCGATCCGGCCGCGGATGCCCGGTTCGTGAAGAACGGGCATTCGGCTCTCGAGGCGCTGTTAAGCTTCGCGGCCCCTGAGGGCGGATTCTATCACGTCAAAACCGGCGGCGTCGCCAATGGCGGAGCGAGTCCGGGGAACACCGACGCCATGGCGACCGATCAAGCGATGTATGCGCTTGTCGCATACGAACGTTTCGCAGAAGGGCTCCCTAGGCTCTATGACCTGACAGACGTCAAATAAGGAAATGATTTGAGCTAAGCAAGGGCGTACGGCGCCCTTGCTTAGTCGCATGGAGCGTGCATAAACCAATGAGAATGACACCTAAAAAATGGCTGGTCGCGGCAGGGATCCTGTGCGTGCTGGCGCTTGCTTTCGTCTGGGGCGGAGATCGTCCTTCCGGCCGATCCGAGCCGGCGGCGCCGCCGGCCGCAACCGAATCTTCCGATCTTGGAGCAGAAGCTTCGCCTTCAGCGGGGCAGGACGCAAGTTCGGATCCGTCTTCGGAAGCGCCGGATTCATCCGCCGAACCGGCTCCTCAAGAGTCGGCATCGGCCCCGGAGGCCGCGAACTCGACGATCGCGCCGAAGGAAAGTCCGGGCCAATCATCCGCTCTGCCATCGTCAGGGGAGCCATCGCCATCGGTCTCGGCACCTGCGAGCGCTTCTCCCTCGAAGGAGACCGCTTCTAAGCCAAGCGCCGGCGCGACTCCAAGCAAGGGGAACAAGACCGCCGCTGGCAAACCGGCTTCGCCGTCGCCTTCGGCATCGGCGGGAGGGAAGGACAAATACCTGACCGAACCTGTCCCAGAAGGCAAGCCGAAGCCGGTAGAGTGGCAGGACGCGGACGTCGACAAGAAGAAAGTGCTGACGGCCACTCTCTCCGTCACGTGCAAGACGATCCTCGATAACCTCGACTACTTCAATGAGGATAAGCTCGAGGTGCTACCGGATGACGGCGTTATTTTCGCGTCGCAGAAGGTGAGCTTCTACGAGGGAGAATCCGTGTTCGACGTTCTGCAGCGGGAGATGAAGAAGCACAAGATTCACATGGAGTTCTCCATGACCCCGATCTACAACAGCAATTATATCGAAGGGATCAACAACATTTACGAATTCGACTGCGGCGAGCTAAGCGGGTGGATGTACAAGGTGAACGGATGGTTCCCGAACTACGGCAGCAGCCGCTATCCATTGAAGGACGGAGACGTCATCGAATGGGTGTATACGTGCGACCTCGGCCGTGACGTCGGCGGAGACAAGGCAGCGGGGGCGCAGAAGTGAAGCGGGACGCGTTCTCCGGTTACCATCCCGTCGTCAACATGCTCTTCTTCGTCTCGGTCATCGCGTTCGGCATGTTCTTCATGCATCCTGTCCTGCAAGCTATCGCCTTGGTCAGCGCCGTCGTTTATTCCCAGATGCTTAAAGGCAAGCGTGCGCTTAAGTTCAATCTGATCTACATGCTGCCGCTCCTCTTGATAACGGCCGTGATCAATCCCGCGTTCAACCATGCGGGAGTGACGATTCTTTTCTACTTGAAGAGCGGCAATCCGGTCACGCTGGAATCGATCCTGTACGGAGTCGCTACGGCTGTCATGTTCGTGACGGTTATTATTTGGTTCTCTTGCTACAACGCCGTGATGACGTCGGACAAATTCATTTACCTTTTCGGACGAGCGATTCCCGCTTTATCGCTTATCTTCTCGATGGTTCTCCGATTCGTGCCGCGGTACAAAAGCCAGATCCGGAGAATCTCCCATGCGCAGCGCAGCATCGGCAGGGACGTCACGCAAGGCTCGCCGTACCGCAGGGCCAAGCATGGCCTTCGGATCGTCTCCATCATGACGACCTGGGCGCTGGAGAACGCGATCGAGACGGCCGATTCCATGAGATCGAGAGGGTACGGGCTGCCGAAGCGGACAAGCTTCTCGCTCTACCGCTTCGATAACCGGGACCGGCTGGCTCTCGGCATCCTGGCCGGCCTCCTTCTGGTCATTCTGGCGGGGGCGGCGCTTGGCGAGAACACGATCCGCTATTTTCCATCCATCCGGTTGGATCCTTACTCATCGTTCAGCGCGATCGTCTATGTCGCTTACTTCGCGTTATGCCTCATGCCGGTCGGCATTCAAATCTTGGAGGACATCAAATGGAGATCTATCGCATCCAGAATGTAAGCTTCACGTTCCCCGAACAGGAGCGCAGCGCCCTATCCGATATCGACATCGGAATCCGAAGCGGAGAGTTCGTCACGATCTGCGGCAAATCCGGCTGCGGCAAGAGCACGCTGCTCCGCCACCTCAAGCCGGCGCTGACGCCTCACGGCCGGCGAGAAGGAGAGATTCTCTATCGCGGCCGTCCGGTCGCGGAATGGGACGCCAGAACGCAGGCTTCGGAGATCGGCTACGTGCTGCAAAGCCCGGATAACCAGATCGTCACGGACAAGGTATGGCACGAGCTGGCGTTCGGCCTCGAGAGCCTCGGCTTCGATACGCCGACGATCCGGCTGCGGGTCGCCGAGATGGCGAGCTACTTCGGCATTCAGACCTGGTTCCACCGGGATGTCGCCGAACTGTCCGGAGGCCAGAAGCAGCTTCTGAATCTGGCGTCCATTATGGCGATGCATCCGTCCGTGCTCGTGCTGGACGAGCCGACTTCTCAGCTGGACCCGATCGCGGCCGCGGAATTTCTCGGGACGCTGAGCAAGATCAACCGCGAGCTCGGAACGACGATCGTTCTGACGGAGCATCGCCTCGAAGAAGTGCTTCCCGTGTCCGATCGCCTGATCGTGCTTGACCATGGCGTCGTGGTGGCGGATGCGGCGCCGAGAGAAGCGGGCGAGAAGCTGCGGCAGCTCGGGCATCCGATGTTCCGCTCGATGCCGACGCCGATGCGGATTCATGCCGAAGCGGAGACGAACGCCGTATCGGAGCCTCCGATCACCGTGAAGGAAGGTCGCCAATGGCTGGACGCGGTTCTGGGTTCGGCAGAGGCGGCGCAATACCCGCTCCGGACGGCGGAGGCATTGACCGAAGTCCCGGTGAAGGAGCAGCGGCCGATCGCCATCGAGCTGAAGGACGTCTGGTTCAAGTTCGACAAGCACGCGCCGGATACGATCAAAGATTTATCCTTGAAGGTGAGAGAGGGCCAATTCTATGGGATTGTCGGCGGGAACGGGACCGGCAAGACGACGACGTTGTCCTTGATCAGCGGCGTGCTGAAGCCTTATCGCGGCAAAGTCCGAGTCGGAGGCGACGACCCGGCTTCGACGAGCCCGGGCAAGCTGTTCCGGGGACGCCTCGGCGTCCTGCCCCAGAACCCGCAATCTCTGTTCGTGAAGAAGACGGTCGAGCTTGATCTATACGAGATGCTGTCCGGCTTGAAGCTGTCGGCCGAGGAGAAAGCGGAGCGGATCGAGCGGGTTGTTCGGTTCGCGGAGATGGAGCCTCATCTTCAGAAGCATCCATACGATCTGAGCGGCGGGGAGCAGCAGAGGGCGGCGCTGGCCAAGGTGCTGCTGCTGGAACCGGCGATCCTGCTGCTGGACGAGCCGACGAAAGGGCTGGACAACTTCTTCAAGGAGAAGCTGGGCCAGCTCCTGAAGAGGCTGAACGAGGAAGGCAAGACGGTGGTCATGGTCTCGCACGACATCGAGTTCTGCGCCAAGTACGCTGAGGAATGCGCCATGTTCTTCGACGGCACCGTCATCTCGACCAAGGAGACGTCATCGTTCTTCGCGGGGAATTCGTTCTACACGACCTCCGCCAATCGCATGGCGCGCCATCTCGATCCGATGGCGGTTACGGAGGAGGATGTGATTCGCTTATGCCAGATCAACCGAAACAACCGATAAGGACGCATAAGCTCTCGAGCCGCACTTGGCTTGCCGCTCTGCTGATCCTGATCGTCATCCCGGCAACGATCCTTTTCGGAATCTTTGTCCTAGACGATCGGAAGTATTACTTCATCAGCCTGCTGATCATTCTGTATACGCTCGTTCCGTTCGCGCTTGTCTTCGAGAAGCGCAAGCCGCAAGCGAGAGAGCTGGTCGTCATCGCGGTGCTCGCCGCCATCGCGGTCGCCGGCAGGGCGGCGTTCTTCATGTTTCCGCAGTTCAAGCCGGTCGTCGCGATCGTGATCATCGCGGGCGTCAGCTTCGGGGCGGAGGCCGGATTTCTCGTCGGGGCGACGACCGGCTTCGTCTCGAACTTCTTCTTCGGCCAAGGGCCTTGGACGCCGTGGCAGATGTTCTGCTTCGGCATCATCGGCTTCATCGCCGGACTGCTCTATCGCAAAGGCTGGCTGAGAAGATCCCGTTTCTCTCTCTGTTTGTTCGGAGGATTAACGACATTAATTATCTATGGCGGCATTATCAATATCGGCTCGGTGATGATGTTTACGCCCAAGCTCAATTGGGAGACGCTGATGGCCGCTTACGGGACAGGCTTCTGGTTCGATCTGGTGCATGCGATCGCGACGGTGATCTTCCTGTTCGCGCTCTCGCGTCCCATGATCGAGAAGCTGGATCGGATCAAGACCAAGTATGGACTCGTCGAACGCTAAGTTCGTTTGCATAGTCGCTGCGTAACACGCAGTCATACATTCATTTTGGTAGAAAAGAGAGGATGTTATCGATGAGAGGCAAGAAATCGTTGAGCACGTTGTTGTCATTGGGAATTGCGGCGCTGGGAATTACCGCGAACATGGGGGCCTACGCGGCTGCCGCCGATACGGGAACCGCGCCTGTCGGCAAGGTCACTCTATCGGTCGAGAAGTTCACGCTCGGCCAAGGCTATTACCTGGAACCGATCCAGGTACCGTTCTACCAGGGAGAGAACGGAGCGAACCTGTTGCTTCGAGCTATAGGGGAAGGCAATCTGCGCTATCAAGGGACGGCGGCCAGCGGCTTCTACATGACCGCGGTCAAGGATTCGACGGTCGAAGCGACCATTCCGGCATACATTCAAACCCGTATGGAAGAGAAGCCGACGGCCAGAGAGGCGGGCGATGAATGGCTTGGCGAGCTGGATTATTCGAAAATGGCGGGCTGGTTGTCGGTCGTCAACAATGTTCCGCCGGAGGTCGGCCCATCGGATTACCATCCGCAGGACGGCGATGTCATTCGCTATCAATTCTCCGTCTACGGGTACGGCAGCGACATCACCACCAGCCAGTGGGCGGAGGGTTATGTTCCATTCGCCGATAAGGACGATCTGACGGCGCTTGTCGCTTCGATCAACAGCTCGTCCTCGAAGGAAGAGAAGCTGAAGAAGCCGGACGTGAAGTCCGCTTACGAGAATGCCTATTCGGTCTTGGAGAATCTGGAGAGCACGCAAGCAAGCGTGGATGCCGCTTATAACCGCTTGGCGCCGCTGGTCGATTGGAAGAAAGCCTTCGCGGATGCCGGTTCGGTCTCCGGCTGGGCGTTGTCCGCCGTCGAGACGGCCGTCGACAAGGGATACCTTCAAGGAAGCGAAGGAAAGCTCAACCCTCAAGCGACGATCACGCGCGCGGAGTTCGCGAAGCTGCTCGTGAACGTGCTGGGTCTTCCTTTGTCTGCCTCGACGAGCAGCAGCTTCAAGGATGTCCCGAAGGACAAGTGGTACTTCTCTTACGTGAATACCGCGAGCGAAGCCGGGTTCATCAGCGGCTACAACGGAGAGTTCCATCCGAACGACACGATCACGCGCGAGCAGATGGCTTCCATCCTGGTCAAAGCGCTTGGCCTTAAGGGAGCGTCGGCAGGCTTGACATTTAAAGACAGCCAAGACGTCTCCGCTTGGGCAAAGTCGGACGTGGAGAAGGCGGTTGCGGCGAAGCTTCTGCAAGGCCAAGGCAATCTCTTCAACCCGCAAGGCGAAGTAACCCGGGAGATGGCGACGGTCGTGGCGCTCCGGGCGTACCAATCCTATCCTTCCAGCCATCCTGCGGCTTAAGCGCGCTATATCGATAATCGTCTTTGCCAGCCCCTCGGCTTGTCCGAGGGGCTTTTCTTGTTTGCCTTGCGCGGTACGATCTTGTACGATTATAGAATGGTCATGCGACAGAGAGAGGATGAGATCGTAGATGGAATCGAACGAACAAGTGAAGCTTACATCATACTCCACCAAAGGAGGCTGCGGCTGCAAAATAGGGCCGGCGGATCTGCAGCAGGTGATACGGAACCTTCCTCCGTCGGAGCCGAATCCGAACCTGCTGGTCGGACTCGATACGAGCGACGATGCGGGCGTCTATCGGCTTAGCGACGAGCTGGCGCTCGTCCAGACGGTCGACTTCTTCACCCCGATCGTGGATGACCCGTACGACTTCGGCCAGATCGCCGCAGCCAACGCCATCAGCGATATTTATGCGATGGGCGGCAAGCCTTTAACGGTGTTAAATATCGTCGCTTTCCCGATCTCCACGCTGGACAAGCAGGTGCTGACGGATATCCTTCGAGGAGCGGGCGATAAGGTTCGCGAGGCGGGGGCGACCCTGGTCGGAGGACACTCCATCGACGACAAGGAACCGAAGTTCGGGCTTGCGGTGACAGGCCTCGTGGATCCCAAGCGGGTTCGTACGAATGCGGGAGCGAAAGCCGGAGACAAGCTGATCCTGACGAAACCGATCGGCGTCGGCATTCTGACGACCTCGATCAAGAAGGACCAATTGAGCAAAGAAGAGATCAAGCGGATGACGCAGGTGATGGCGACGCTGAACAAGAGGGCCGCGGAGATCATGGAGCCTTACCCGGTCAACGCCTGCACGGACGTCACCGGCTTCGGCCTTATCGGGCATGCGTTGGAGATGGCGAAGGGAAGCGGGAACGGGCTCGTGATCCGGAACGACGACGTTCGGAAGCTGCCTCGCATTCGCGAATTGGCGGAGAACGGCTTCGTGCCCGGCGGAACGAAGAACAACTTCAACCATGTCAAGGACGATGTCGACTTCCCGGAAGAGATGGACCAGATCGATCGCTGGATCCTGTGCGACGCGGTCACTTCCGGCGGCCTGCTGATCTCCGTGGAAGCGGAAGCTTCGGAGCGTCTGCTCGCCGAGCTGGTCGAGGCCGGCGTGGAAGCCAGCCTTATCGGCGAGATTACATCCGATCACCCGGGCCGAATTACGGTCGAGTGATCGGAAGAAGGGATTCGTCTATGTTCCAAGACATTAGCATTGAGCATTGGTTCGAGCTTCGGCAAGCAGGCGAGATGACGACGATCGACGTCCGCTCGCCGGGGGAATTCGAGGAAGCCTCGATCCCGGGCAGCGTGAACGTTCCTTTCTTCAACAACGAGGAGAGAACGGAGGTCGGGACTTTGTACAAGCAAGTCGGCGTGCAGGCGGCCAAGGATCGAGGCCTGGAGATCATCTCCGCGAAGCTGCCGGCTTTCATTCGAGAGATCGGCTCCATCCCGGGGAAGAAGTCCGTCTTCTGCTGGAGAGGCGGCATGCGCAGCCGAACGACGGCAACTTTGCTTTCCTTGATGGATATTCATGTGAATCGTTTGACGGGAGGATACCGGGCTTATCGGAATTGGCTTCTGGAACAGCTGACAACGATGGATATCGCAGCTTCCGCCGTCATTCTGAACGGATTGACCGGCACGGGCAAGACGAAGATCCTGCATCGGTTGGAGGAACGCGGGATCGCCGTACTGGACCTGGAGGGAATGGCGGGTCATCGCGGCTCTATCTTCGGCAATATCGGCTTGAAGGCGAATAATCAGAAAATGTTCGATTCGTTGCTTTTCGATCAATTGCAGCGGGCCAAGCAAGCGCCCTTCTTGGTGTTCGAAGCCGAAGCGAAGCGCATCGGCAAGATCGTCCAGCCGGAGCTCATGGTTCGCAAGCGCGAGGAAGCGAAGGAGATCTGGATCGAGCTCCCGCTCGAAGCCCGCATCCAGAATCTCTTGAACGATTATGAGCCTTGGAACCATCAAGAGGAATGCCTGATAGCGTTCCGCAAGATCAAGTCCACGATTCATACGCCCGTCGCGGCCGAGATCGACCTCTGTCTGAGAGAAGAGAAGTACGAGCGGGCCGTGATGCTGTTGTTATTGTTTTATTACGATCCCAAGTACGAACATAGCTCCAGCCAGCGGACGCCGGGATCGGAGACCGTCATTCATGCGCGGTCGACCGAAGAAGCGGCGCTGGAAGTAGAGAAGCTGCTGAAGAATGATTTCGCGAGAGCGAATTAATCGAGAGAAGCTGTCCCGAGCAGGTTTAGGGACGGCTTTTTTTATGTATGCTGAAACGTATAGAGGACAAGTTCCGTATAAAAAGGTAAGCTGCGCAACCCAAAATCCTACAGCGCCGCTATTAACCAGGAGGTTATACATTCAGCAATGGCAGAAGCGTCGTCAGTCCCCGATCCCTCGAATTCATTCTTCTACCTGCTCCGCAAGGGCAACATGTCGTCGGCATCCGCCGCGCTCGGCAACACGCTGCTTGCCATCGTGAAGGGCATCGCCGCAAGCATGACCGGCAGCGGCGCCATGTTCGCATCGACGATGCATTCCATCGCGGATGCCGTGAACCAAGCGTTCGTATTCACGGGCAGCGTGCTCGCGGAGAAGAAGCCTACCCGCAGGTTCCCGACCGGCTTCGGCCGCGTCATCAACATCTTCTGCATGGTCGCCGTCATCGTGGTAACGATCATGGCCTACGAGACCATTCATGAAGGCTTCCATCTTCTGAAGCACCCGGCCGAGTCGCACGGCTTCTTGCTTAACTTGATCGTTCTGCTTCTCGCTCTTGCCACGGACGGCTTCGTTCTGATCAAGGCGATGAAGGAGATCCGCCACGAGGCCGGAATCGAAGCGAAGGGATTAGCCCTGCTGCCCGCCGCATTCCGGAACGTAGGCCGCGCGGCTCCGCCGACCCGACTGGTGTTCTATGAAGATTTGGTCGCGACCCTTGGAGCCTTGTTCGCCCTGGTCGCCGTCGTGGTGACGTCCTTGACGTCGTTCCATCAGATCGACGGCATCTCCTCGATCCTCATCGGGCTTCTGATGGTGATCGTCGCGTTCCGCGTCGGCTATGACAATATGGTAGGCCTGATCGGCGTCGCCGCTCCCCGGGACGTCGAGAAGAAGGTCGCGGAGCTGATCTTCGCCGAATCTAACGTGGTCGATATCAACAAGATGCGAATCATGCAGGAAGGGCGCTACTACCACGTTGAGGGTATGATTGAATTGAGAAAAGGATTGTCGCTGGCCGACGCTGACGATATCAAGTTCAGCGTTCGCGACCGCTTGCTCCAAGATCCGTCGATCTCGGACGTCAACCTGGGCATTATCGAAGACAACGGGGTGACGGACTGGGTAGATGAAGAGGAAGAGGAGCAATCGGTGAAAGAAACCGTTAAATAACGATTCAAGCAAAAACGCCTTCGGCGTCTTCTGGACGTTGATGCAGCTTTGCGGAGGTTATTCAGAAATGGATAAAAGTGAAACTTGTAAATTCTGAATAACGAACGGAAGAAGGAACCTGCGCGTCAGACGCCAGGTTCCTTCCCGTTTATCGTATATTGTTCGATAGCCCCTGGCACTTCCGACAGGTCCGTCAGCGTTAAGAACGCGCCTTGAGGCGCCGCTTCGATTGGGACCATGTTGAACGTCCATTCCCTATCCCGCTTCATGTAAATCGCGTTCAACCCGCATTCGAGAGCGGGAACGACATCCGTTCGGATCGAATTGCCGATCATCCAGGTACGGCCTTGTTCGAAGGAGCGTTCCGCGAGAATCCCCTTGAGAGCCTCGGTATTCTTGTGCATGCGAACATAGATTCGGTCCTCGAAGAACCGATCCAATTCCAGCCGCTCGATCTTCCGGCGTTGAATGGCCGGGTCGCCTCCCGTATACAGATGAAGCTCGTGTCCGTTGTCCCGCAAGAACCCAAGAGTCTCTTCCATATGCGGATAAGGTTCGACTTCGTGTTCGTATACGCTGATGCCGATATCCCATAGGAGCTTCTGTTCCTTGGCGTTCGGCTCCCGTCCATAGAGGCTGCTGTAATGCAGGTACGTATCGACGAACGACTGCGGGAAGTGCTCGCTCTGGAAGCCGAGTACCTTAACCCCGGCAATGTCGATCTCCGTATGCTTATCGAGGATTCCGGCCCGGGAGGGGCCGTATGACGAGAACCAATCCATCATCGTGTCGGCGAACTGCTCGAGCGTTAAATTGAAGTACTTGTTGCAGTAGATCAACGTGTCGTCAAGATCGAACAACAGGGTTTGCTTCATCTTCATGCTCCTTCATCCAAGCCATTGCAAACATAATATATCCATTATGGCGAGGAGGCAAAGGTTTGTAAATGCGATGAACGTGGCAAAATGAAAGAAAGCCCCGAAAAGGGGCGAAGGGTCGACGCAGAGCGATCCATCCGGTCAGGAGGTGAGTGGAAGCCGATGCCAAGAAACAGCAGCTCCAAAATCGACGACCAACAGAACCATTCGTCTATTCGGGAGAAGTCGAGATCCATCCGTCTGGATAAGATGTCCCGTTATCCGGCAAGCATGAACAAGATCAACAAGAACCTGCCGTAATCGGAAATGCGTTGTTACGCGTATTTGGCTCGCTTGGCGTTCAAATCTCGCCGAATGAAGGCGATTCTCTGCCGCACATAGAAGTCGTAGCTCCCCCCGCGAAGCTCGCGGGGGTTTATCGTGTGTCCGGTGTCGTTATCCACTATGATAAGTTTCCCGTCGGCGTAAAATTTGAACGTAAGGTCTTTAGACGGGAGGCTTCCTCTCGATGCCTCCAGATAACGGAAGTGCTCGCAGTTAACCATCCCTGATCCACCTCTCTGACAGATGATAGGAGAACAATTGTTCTTGTTCTCATTATAGCAAACGTTTGTTCGTATGGAAAGGTGTTCCGGAATACAATAAACTATATTTATTGCGAAATTTAACGAAATTCTATCCGTCATTCAGAAGGAGCACTTAATAGCGATGATTACGATAGCTGGCTTGACCCGCAAGCTGCCTCAAGGCAAAGTCGTGCTGAAGGATATACGAGGCCAACTGGAGCAAGGAACGTTCGTCGCCGTCGTCGGACCGAGCGGCAGCGGCAAGTCGACGCTGCTGCGCTGCCTGGCCATGAAGGAGACTTGGAACGGCGGAGAATACCTGTATGACGGGAAGAACCTGCTGAAGGCGAGCTTGTTCGCCAAGTGGAAGTCCCGCCGCAAGATTGCTTATCTGGAGCAGAAGCCCCTCCTCTACGAGAGGAAATCCGCGCTCAAGAACGTCCTGATCGGCGCGATCGGCCAGGTGCCTTGGTTCCGCCGGGTAACGGGCATGGTTCGCAACGATGACTATATGGGCGCGATGGAGACGCTCGAATCGGTCGGTTTGATCGATCGCGCGCATCAGCAAGCCGAGAAGCTGAGCGGCGGAGAGCGGCAGCGCGTCGCCATTGCGAGAGCGATCGCACACGGCGCCGAGATGCTGCTCGCGGACGAGCCGGTATCGGGACTCGACCCGCATTCCCAAGAGGACATTATGGAGATGCTGAAGAAGATCTGCAAAGAAAAGAAGACGACGGTCGTCGTCGCCATGCACCGGGTCGAGCTAGCCGAGAAGTTCGCGGACGAGATCTGGGGACTGAAGGATGGGCAGATCGAGCTGATCGTAAGAGGGCGCAGGCTGACCGGCGCCGAGAAGGTCAGGCTGTCTTGAGCATCGAGATCATCATCAAGCCGTTATCCGAAGACGAAGTGCGGCAGGCTTACGAACTGGAGACTCGCTGCTACCCGGCCGATCAAGCGGCTTCGCTGGAAGCGTTCCGTTACCGCCAATCCGCGTTCCCCGATTATTTTCTGTCGGCTTGGCAAGGAGAGGGGTTGATCGGGCTTGTCTGCGGAGTCCGAACCGACGCGGCGGATTGCACCGACATCGGCATCAAGCAGCGCCACGGCGGCCGCATCGACGGGAGCAAGCTGTGCATCCTGTCGGTTGCGGTTCATCCGGAATACCGGGCTAAGGGGCTGGGGAGACGGCTGCTTCAGAACATCGTCTCGGCTGCGAAGGGTAACGGACTGTCCGCCGTGATGCTGATGAGCCAGCGAGAGCTCGTTCCGTGGTACGAATCCGGCGGCTTCGAAGCGACCGGAATTGTCCATAGCGAGCATGGCGGAGTCGACTGGCACGACATGGTCAAGCGGTTAAATGGTTAACGAAGAGAGACCGGGGCAACCCGGTCTCCTTCGCAAACGCTCCTTATAAGTGCTTGGGGCTGCTCGTGGCCAGATCGTGCAACGACGTAATTTTGCGGTGAGGATGCTGAGATTGCTTGCGGACCTTCCAGGCGTTCTCCCGCCTTTGCTTGGATGTGGACATTGGGCAGCCTCCTGTCGCAAAGATGAAGAGCATTCCTTAGGATGGCGCCTTAGTCTGGAGGCCATTCCCGGCAGTTCATGGGACGCATGCGGAAAGGGGAACGATCATGAGTGATAAGCAAGCGATCAAGCGGGAAGATCGGCTCGTATCGATCAATATCGGCAAGGTTCTGGAGGGAACGTTCAAAGGCAAGGCGGCTCTCTCGGGCATCTATAAGGAACCCGTGGCTCAGCCGGTTCGATTAGGCTTGACGGGGATCGAGGGGGACGAGCAGGCGGACTTGGTCAACCACGGCGGACCGGATAAGGCCGTCTGCGTCTACAGCCGCGACCATTATCCGCATTGGGAGCGGGTTCTCGGCCGTTCGCTTCCGATCGGCGCCTTCGGTGAGAATTTTACGGTTGAGGGGCTCTCCGAGAACGAGGTCCATATCGGAGACACTTATCGGATCGGGGATGCGGTCGTGCAGGTGAGCCAGCCGAGACAGCCTTGCTGGAAGCTCGCGATGAAGTGGAGCTTGGACGAGCTTCCCGTTCTTGTAACGGAGAAGGGAGCGACCGGCTTCTACTTCCGCGTCCTGGAGCCCGGGCTTGTCGGCACGGGCGATGTACGACTTCTCGAACGGCATCCTGCGCGAATTACCGTCACGGAAGCGAACCGGGTCATGCATGGGGATCGAACGGATAAAGATGGCTTGAGGAAAATGCTCTCGTTGGACGCGCTTGCGGACAGCTGGAAGAATACGTTCGCGAAGAGGCTGAATCGACTCGAAGGAGAAGAGGGATGACGATGTTCCAGGGGAAGACGGTCATTCTGACCGGAGCGGCCGGAGGCATCGGCAGGGACTTGGCTCGCGCTTATTCCGAGCGAGGTGCCGCCGTGCTTCTGACCGATCAGCCGAGCGAAGAAGGCGAGAAGCTCGCGTTCGAGCTGAACCGCGGAGAAGGGAAGGCGGCGTTCTACGGAGCGGACCTGGCCAAGGCGGAATCAGCCGAGACGATCGTGGAAGCGGCAGAGCGAACGTTCGGCCGCGTCGACATTCTGATCAACAACGCGGGCTTCGGCATCTGGAAGTCGCCGCTGGAGCTGACGGTCGAGGAATGGGATTCGGTGCTGAACGTTAACCTTCGAGGAACGTTTCTCTGCTCGCGGGAAGCGGCGAAGCTCATGAAGCGGCAGGGGGACGGCGGCGCGATCGTGAACATCGCTTCCACGAGAGCGGTTCAATCCGAACCGAACTCGGAGGCGTACGCCGCGTCCAAAGGCGGAATCCTATCCATCACCCATGCGCTGGCGTTGTCGCTCGGACCGGACCGGATCCGGGTAAACGCCATCAGTCCGGGCTGGATCGACAATGGGAAGTTCGGCGAGCTTCGCCCGGAGGATCACGGCCAGCATCCGGCGGGACGCGTCGGGACGACGATGGATATCGCGCGCGCCTGCTTCTATCTGACCGATCCCGAGAACGACTTTGTGACAGGCATCAACCTGACGATTGACGGCGGCATGACGCGCAAAATGATCTACGTCGAGTAGTTGCTTGCCGACAGGATCGAAGCATTGGCACAACCTATGCAATCGCCGGATAGTTGCGACATAGAATAGGAGCAGATGAGCAGGAAGCGAACGATAACTCGCGATCCGGCCCGTGCTGCTCCTTTTTCCCTATTTTCCTCGTAAGCGTTTTCCATTTTCCGTCAAAGTCAGAAGGAATTGCCCGGAAGGATGGCGAAAAGGTACTTAATAACCGCATCAGCAAGCGTATCATTCACTTCTTTCGTTTCGGCTACGACAATGCGAAGGGGGAATCTGAGGCTTATGTCACTGCTGCCTAGATGGAATGAACTCGGTTTTTTTGAGATTCGCTTGGAATCGATCGGAGGGCTCGGAGCGAACCTGGCGGGCAAGATGCTGGCGGAAGCCGGCGTCATGGGAGCGGAGCTCAACGGCGTCAGCTTCAGCTCGTACGGCTCCGAGAAGAAGGGCTCGCCGGTCAAGGCGCACATCCGCTTCTGCGACCTGGACACCCGGATCCGCGACACCTCACCGGTCGAACGACCCCACGTCATCGGCATTTTCCACGAGAATTTATCCCGCACCGTCAACGTCATCTCCGGCATGTACGAGGACAGCATCGTCCTGGTGAACTCCAGAAAAACTCCCGAAGAGCTCAAAGAAAAGCTGAAGCTGAAGAGCGGAACGATCGCGGTCGTCGATGCGACCGGAATCGCGCTCGAAGAGAACAACCGCGTCAACATGGCGATGCTGGGCGGTTTATTCCGCCTGTGCGGCTTCCTTGACCCGGAGTTCATGAAAGGCGTCGTCCGCAAGTCGCTGGAGAAGAAGTATCCGGGGGCGGTTCAGCCCGCGTTGAATACGTTCCAACGAGGCTACGACGAGGTCAGCTTCCAGACGTTCGCGCTGCCCGAAGGCGAAGAGATGCCGGGCTTCGTCCGCATGGATACCCCGGTTCTCGGCTACGAGACGCAGCCGATCGGCGGGCTTATCACCAACCCCGGCAACAGCATTCTGAAGGATCTCAGCATCTCCAGGGCGGGACGGCTGCCGCACTTCGCCGACGACAAGTGCATTCATTGCGCGGCCTGCGACAATGTGTGCCCGGATTACTGCTTCGTCTGGGAGGAGCAGCCCGACAAGAAAGGGCGTCCGCAGATGTTCCTCCAAGGCATCGACTACCAATATTGCAAGGGCTGCCTGAAGTGCGTTCAGGCTTGCCCGACCGCGGCGCTGACGGGCGAACTTGAGGAAGAAGGCTACGCCGACGGCACCCGCGTTCCCCATCGATTCAATCTGGCGATCTCCTAAGCAACCGCAAGTCTCAGACGGTTAAGAAGGGTGGAGCTTAAGATGGCGATTGATCTAAGCAAGACGACGGCCCCCAAGGGGAAGGTCGAGCAGCGAATCGTTTACGAATCGGGCAACGAGATGGCCGCCTATGCCGCGCATCAAATCAACTACCATATCATGGGCTATTTTCCGATATCGCCTTCGACCGAAGTCGCGCAGTTCCTCGACTTGATGAAGGCGAACGGGCAGCACGATATCGTGCTCATCCCGGCGGACGGCGAGCATGGCTCCGCGGGCGTCTGCTACGGGGCTTCGACGGCGGGCGGACGCGTCTTCAACGCGACGAGCGCGAACGGCTACCTGTATATGCTCGAGCAGATGCCCGTCCAGTCGGGAACCCGCTTCCCGATGGTCATGAATCTGGTGTGCCGCTCCGTGTCGGGACCGCTCGACATCCACGGCGATCATTCGGACTTGTATTTTGCTTTGAACACCGGCTGGCCGATCGTGCTATGCCGCGACCCGCAGGCGGTGTACGACATGAACATCATCGCGCTGAAGCTGGCGGAGGATCCCGAGGTTCGCCTTCCCGTGCTGGTCGCTTCGGACGGTTACTTCACGAGCCACCAGAAGCGGCGCGTCATGACGTTCGCCAATCGCGAGGACGTGCTTTCCTTCGTCGGCGATAAGCCGCCGGAAGGGTTCGCTCACGTGCTGGACCGGAACAACCCGATAACGGTCGGGCCGTACATGAACGAACCGGATTACATCAACAACTGCTATCAGCAATCAATGGCGATGTACCGCGCGGAAGAGGTCTACGACCGGATCCGCCAAGAGTACGCCGAGCTGACCGGACGCGATTATCCCGTTCTCGAGCTGTATCGGATGGACGACGCCGAGGTCGCCGTCTTCCTCTTGAACTCGTCGGCTGAGATCGTCAAGGACGTCGTCGACCAGCTGCGGGAGAAGGGCGTGAAGGCGGGGGCGATCTCGCCGAATATCATTCGGCCGTTCCCGGCGAAGCAGATCGCGGATGCCCTTCGCGGGGTCAAGGCGGTCACGGTCGGGGACCGGGCCGATTCCTATGGCGGCCACGGCGGCAACATGTCCCTCGAAGTGAAGGCCGCACTGCAGACCTATGAAGTGCATACGACGAAGGTGATCAGCCGCATCTACGGGCTAGGCGGCAAGGACTTCTACGCCGAGGACGGGCTGAAGCTGTTCGAAGCGGCGATCGAGGCGGCCGGCACCGGCCAGGTCGAGAAGCCGTTCGATTATCACGGCCACACGCCGGGCGATCCGGCCAAAGCGCCGAAGCGGGTTCTGGAGCCGATGAGGTACGAGGAGCTGAAGACCGGCCTCATCACCGTCACCCCCGACGAGGCTACCGGCAAGCTGAACGTTCGCGTGCCGCCGCTGCGCAGCCTGACCAAGAAACCGAAGCGCATCGCGCCCGGTCACGGCGCTTGTCCGGGCTGCGGCATTTTCTCCGGATTGGAGCTGTTCTTCAAGGGGATCGAGGGAGACATGATCGCCCTCTTCCATACCGGCTGCGCGATGGTCGTCACGACCGGCTACCCGTACTCCGCGCATAAGGCGACGTACATCCACAACCTGTTCCAGAACGGGGCGGCCACGCTGTCGGGCGTCGTAGAGATGTTCTACGAGCGCAAGCGCAGAGGAGAGCTCGACCATCTCGGCCTGAAGGACGACTTCACGTTCGTGATGATCACCGGCGACGGCGGGATGGACATCGGGATGGGTCCTGCGATCGGCGCGGCGCTGCGGAATCATAAAATGATCATTCTGGAGTACGATAACGAAGGCTATATGAACACGGGAGCCCAGCTGTCGTATTCGACGCCGCTCGGGCATCGGACCTCGACCTCGAATGTCGGCAAGAAGCAAGCGGGCAAGGTGTTCCACCATAAGGACACGGCGCAGATCATGGCGGCGACGAACATTCCTTACGTGTTCACGGGAAGCGAAGCGAATGCCCCCGATCTGGTGCGCAAGGCGGCCAAGGCGCAGTGGTACGCGCAGAACGAGGGATTGGTGTATGGCAAGATCCTGATCACCTGCCCGCTGAACTGGCTGTCGGAAGACAAGGATGGATCCACGATCATCGAGCAGGCGGTCAATACGTGCTTCTTCCCGCTTTACGAGATAGAGCGGGGCATCACGAATATTACGTATAACCCGGAAGAGAAGGGCAAGAAGAGCCCCGTCCTCGATTGGCTGCGAATGATGGGCAAGACGAAGCACTTGTCCAAACCCGAGAACCAGGAGACGCTGCAAGAGTTCGAGAGAGAGATCGAGCGCAGGTGGGCCGTGCTGAAGGCGAAGCATGAGAGCCCCTATCTGTAAGGCGGTGAGCGGAGATGCCGTATGCGCTTAGGCATTCCGTGACCGGGGAGCTGCTGGCGGGCATGCAGGCGAACGCCTATCAGCTCCCGTATTATGGGCTGTGGCTCTGGGACGACGAGCCGGACGATGCGCTGCGCTTCGATGGCTTGATGAATTCGGGGCGTTACCGGGCGTTCGGGGAAGGGATCAACTTCAAGAACCGGCATGCGGCCGAATGGGAGCAGGTTCTGGAGATGGGACGTTGGAAAGTAACGCTGCTGACGGAGCAGGAAGCGAAGCTCGGCAACGTCAAGCTGCGCAACGACCCCGCGCTTCGGGTCTACTTGCGGGACGGTCAGATGGTTGCGTACCCGGCCGGCAGCAGTTAGTATCCCTAACGATAAAACAGGCACCTATTAGGCGAACGCCTTATACAATAAGGCGGATAAACGACGAGAGACGGTTAAACGGAATGTTCCGATTAACCGTTTTTTGTTTTCGGGGCGCCGCTCGTCATTTCCCTGCAGCCAATATTTTGTTTCCATTTCCGGATAAATGGCCGTCATCACGTTCCTTGTATTTGTGATATAATGAGAGTCAACGCAATCAAGGATAAGTGCGAGATGTCCGCGGGAGGGAACAAATCAATGGAACGACGTTTTGTCATCGAGGCGGTTATGATCGCCACCTATGGCCAGCTGCTTCTGCCGAAACGTCCTGTCGAATACAGGATTCCTTACTCCACGATCATGGAGTTGTACGATATGAAGGATAGCCCGGAACCGATCATGCCGGAGCCGGAGGACGATCGCCACGTCAAGGCGAAAGTCGCGGAGATGATTCAATTCTTCGAGGATCCCTTCAACAAGAAAAAGCTGGAGAGAGCCCTTCTTGCGCCATGGCGCGAAAGTCCTCCTCTCCCTATTAACGAGCACGTCACGTTTATCGTCGTTAACGCGGTCGAGAACATGCAGTACGGCGAAGTGTTCGATCCGATCGAGACGGAGCTCATCTTGACCTCGCTGCGCCTTCAATGCCCGATTCTGACCGATCAGATCGAGTTCCAAGACAAAGCGGTGCAGAATAGCATTCCGGTCCTTCTCTATGATATTGACGATTATGAATTCGCCCTTGAGGAAGACGTGCCGACAACGGATGGATATTCGCAATAAGGAAGCTGCCGGCCGAAGCCGGCAGCTTCTCGCGCTAGGGGGGAACGAATGAGGATAGGTGCGGCATGGGCCCGATGGATGGCGGTCAGAAGAAAGAATCAGGGAAAGCTTGAACAATCGCTGTTCTGGTACGGTCGGATCGGAAGGCGGCGAATGACGAGACGGGATCGATTGGATTACGGAACGCTTCTGCATGAACGGGATCGATCGGCCGAAGCCGTTCTCGTGTTCAACGAGCTGATCGCCGAGTCGGGCGGAGCGGATGCGCTGCTGCAGAGAGCGCTGGTCTATAACGACATCGGCAGAGAGAGGGAAGCCATTCAGGATCTGGACGAAGCGATTCGCCTGGAGCCGGATGGTTCCGTTTATTGGTTTACTAGGGCGATCTCTTACAACCTTCTGAGAGAGTACGAGAAGGCGGCGGAGAACATGAAGGCGGCGCTGGATCGCTGCGGAGAGGACTCCCGGGCGTCGACCGGCTACGAGCTCGCCTGCATCTACATGAGGTTGGAAAGGAACGAGCAAGCGGCCGAGCAGCTCGAGCAGGTCGTTAGGCAGGAGAACGGGGCGATCCCTCTCTATCTGTCCCGATTGTCGGAAGCGCTGGAAGCTTCCGGGCGCGAAGCCGAAGCGCTGGCGGCGCTCCGCAAAGCCGCGAGGCTGCAGAGCCAGCTGCACATGAGCAAGGATCGCGGAGAGTCTTACTTAAGGGAGCGAACCCGCGATTCGGATACCGCGATTCGCACCGTGATGTCGATCATCGATTCGGAGTACGGCTTCCGGATCAGGGAATCGCAGCTATTGGAGCGAGCGGGGCAATTGGCGGAAGCGCTGGAGGCGATCGAGCAAGGGCTGCGGGAGTATCCGGGAGAAGAGCTCCTCCATCTGAGGCAGGGGGTGCTGTACCGACAGCTGGGCCGCGACGAAGAGGCGATCCGTCAATTCCGGCAGCTCCTAGAAGAGTCGCCCGACAGCTTCTCGTCCCGAATGGAGCTTGTTCTGACGTACCGGAAGCTCGGACGTTGGGAAGAGGCGATAGCCGAGCTGACGGAAACGCTGCGAATGAACCCGGGTCAGACGGTCGTGCGCTATTGGCTCGTCGACGTATACCGCGACGCCGGAAGGTTGTCGGATGCCCGCGAGGCTAGCGGCGACTTGACGGAGGCGGAGCCGGAAGACCCGCTGAACTGGAAGCAGAGAGCGGAGCTGTTCATCGACATGGAGCGATACGAGGAAGCCGTCGCCGCTTATACGCAGGCGATCGAGCTCGAACGCACCGCCGATTTTTTCATGCGCCGCAGCTTTGCCCACTATATGGCGAATCATTATGAAGCGGCCATGCTGGACATCCAGGAAGCCTTGGCGATCGACCCTTCCCTGCGAGGGGAGAGCAAGACCGCCTTCGCGCTTGGCGAATTGTATGCGGGGATGAAGAACTTCGAATTCGCGGAAACGGAATACAGTCTGGCCATCTCGCAAGAGGAGGGCAATCCGCACCTGTACGAGCGCCGCGCCGTCGTGCGCATGAAGGCGAAGCGGTACGGCGCAGCCATCGAAGATTGCCGCGCCGGATTGGCTCTTGTACCCGATAACGCCAGGCTGATCTGGATGAAGAGTTACCTTCATTGGGAGATAGGAGAGTACGAGGCGGCGCTTCTCGACGCCCAGCATTATGCGAAGCTGGTGCCGGACGACGAGCAAGGCCAGCAGAATCTGGCCACGATCTATTCGAACCTCCACCGCTATGACGAAGCGATCAAGGCGATCAACCGGGCGATCGAGCTGAGCCCGTTCACCTCCCAGCTCTATCTGGAACGCGCTTCTTTGTATTATCACCACCGGTTCGATCGCACCCGGGCTTCGGACGATCTCGCGCAATGGCTGCTATACGCCGGCGCGGAGCGCGAGCGGCAAGACCCGCTGGCGCTCCTGGATGAGCTTGACGGCTTCGACGACGAGATGCGGAATCGGGCGCGAGAGCAATACTTAATCGGCTTCGGTACGAGCCGCTATCTGTCCTGAAGATGAAGGCAGCCTCCGAATATGGTAAAATGAGGGGTATCCGCGACAGCGGACCAATTACCTCTCGAGGGGGCCCGATTATGTCCATGCTGGTCACGACAACCAATAACGTCGAAGGTTACCGAATCACGAACTACTACGGTATCGTCAACGGAGAAACGATCATGGGAGCGAACGTCTTCCGCGACTTCATGGCTTCGATCACGGATATTGTTGGAGGACGTTCCGGCGCGTACGAGAACAAGCTGAAGGAAGCGCGAGACACCGCGATCTCCGAGATGGTCGGTCAAGCGCATCGCATGGGCGCTAACGCGATCGTCGGGGTAGACGTCGATTACGAGGTCGTTCGAGACGGCATGCTGATGGTCGCCGCCAGCGGGACCGCGGTGTTCATTCAACAACAGTAAGCGGGAAGCCGGACGCATATTTTGGCAGGATAAGCGGATACTGGGGGAAGACTAGCCAAAGGCGGTGCTCCCCATGTGTCAGCGTTTCTCTCTTGCAACAGGGTTGCAAGAGCTAATCGAGCAGTTTCGGATCGACGAGGTGGATCCGTTCGCGACTTATCGGCCGCGATACAACCTCTCGCCAACCCAAGAGAGTTCTATCGTCTACGAATACCGGAATCAGCGGATTCTGGACAACTTCCGGTGGGGCTTCATGCCTTACTGGTCGAAGGACGGAGTCAATGCGGACGGCAGCGCGATCGGCGAGCGCCTCATCTATCGCCGAATCGTCAACAAGCAGCGGTGCGTCATTCCGTGCTGCGGCTTCTACGGCTGGCGAGCCGACAAGAAGGTGCTGCAGCCGATGCGCATCGTCTTCCGCGACAGGCGCACCTTCGCCATTCCCGGCTTTTATGAGATCTGGCCGAGAGTGGAGGGCGGAGCGATCAAGGCGTTCACGATGCTGACGACGCCTTCGTCGGGTATCGTCCAGAACTATTCCGATCGGATGCCGGCCTTGCTGGATGAAGCGGGAATCGACGCTTGGCTCAGCGAGGAGAACAAGGAATACCGGCAGGTGTATCCTTCGGTCCGGGAGCTGCCGGTTGAGCGCCTGGAGGCGTATCCCGTAGGCGAATACATCAACAACCTCACGCTCGAAACGCCGGAATGCGCGGAGCCGATTCGTCCGGTGTTCGCTGCCATGAGAAGATAGAAGATGAATGGACAGCCTCTGCGGCGATCTTGTTCCGCATGAGGCTGTTGCGATTCCAGGCGATGCGGTCGGAAGGAGAGTATAGCATTTGGAGAAGGTAGTCGAAGTTTACTTGCTGTCGGGATTCCTCGGCAGCGGCAAAACAACGCTGTTGCAGAGGCTCATCCGGGAAGCGGAGAGGCGGGGACAGAAGTCCGCCGTCCTCATGAACGAGGTCGGCGACGTCAATCTCGACGGATTGGCGGTCGACGAGACGGTTCCGATGTCGGAACTGCTGGGAGGCTGCATCTGCTGTTCGATCAAATCGGATGTCGGCATGGAGCTGTTGAATCTGATACAGGTCCATAAGCCGGACATCGTATGGATCGAATCGACGGGAGTCGCCCAGCCGCTCGAGATCATCGATGCCGTATCGGATACGTCTCTCTATACGAAGCTGGAGCTCAAAGGCGTTATTACGGTTGTCGACGCAAGGCACCTGCTTGACCGGATTCGGATCGGAACCGGCAAGACGTTCAAGTTGATGAAGGACCAGATCCGGGCGTCGACGACGCTGCTGCTCAACAAGTCGGATCTCGTAGGCCCGCAGGAGCTGCGGGAGCTTCAGGATTGGCTGAGGGAGTGGAATCCGCACGCGGATCTTTATCCAACCGTTCGGTGCGAAGCGAACTTGGGCTTCTTGTGGGAGCGGGGGCGGGATTCGGGAGTGCGGGCTGCTATGGAGCGCCAGGGGAACGATGCGGAACGAGGATCCGATCACTCTTCCGGACATGAACGCCAACATGACCAGGATCGCCATGATGATGATCAGGCTCATCCTGATCATCATCAACACCGGCACGACCACGATCATATCCACGTTTGGACTCATTATTTGGAGAATCCTCTGGACAGCGAACTTTTTGAACGATTCCTCCAAGAACTGCCCGACGAAGTCTACCGGGCCAAGGGGATCGTCACCTTCGTTGACGCGCCGAGCCGCTTCCTGTTCCAATACGCTTACAAAGAAAGCGACTTCATGAGAATTACTCCCCAGAAGACGGTGCATGACGTTCTCGTCTTTATCGGGGAAGGCTTCTCGCGCTCCGATCTGGAGAGCAGACTTACGAAACTGCAGGAGGCATCGTCTCCGTCCTCCTGACCTCATCTTGTACTTCAAGTCCACTCCTTCATGGCGTGGGCTTTTTTGGCATTGTTTGGGAGAATGCGCATGGTTGTCCGTTCGGCAGGAGATAGTAAGGAAAGAGGTGGTAAAGATGGAATATCAATTGGTCCGGATCGGACCCGTTCCTTGCATCATGATGATGCTGCTCTCGATCGGATTGATGAACCATGTCATCATCGCGCCTATGATTCTCGACGAAGCGGGCAGAGACTCGTGGATCGCGATTATCCTAACGGCAGCGCTGCTGCCGCTCTTGCTTCTGCCGCTTTACGCGACTATGCGGTCGATCGGAACGCAGCAGCTCCCGGTCTGGCTGGAAGAGCGCGCGGGCCGCGTAACGAAGAACATTCTGATCGTCGCTTTCGGCTTGCTGCTCGCTGCGATTGCTATCTCCACCGCATTTGACACGGTTACTTGGGGAGAGACAACCTACCTGCCCAACACGCCTCCCTTTGTAACGTCAATTGTCTTCGTCGCGTTAAGCGTATCCGGGGCCATCCTCGGCATTCACGTCATCGCGTATGTTTCCTGCCTTCTGCTGCCGGTCGTCACCGTGCTTGGCTTCTTCGTCTCCGGTGCCAATACGCCGCACAAGGACTACAGTCAGCTGCTGCCCGTCATGGAGCACGGCTGGTCGCCGATCGTGAACGGCATGGTGATGGTGGCGGGGGGATTCATTGAATTGACTCTGTTCACTTTGTTCCAAGGTTACGTCGATAAGCCTTTTCGCAAATCCCATCTGGCGGTCACTTCGGCGATAGTCGTGATCTTAAGCCTTGGTCCCATTATCGGCATTCTTACGTTATTGGGTCCCTACGAGGCCACGATTCAGCGTTACCCGGCCTTCGTCCAATGGAGGCAGGTTCAGATCGGCAAGTACTTCGAACATGTCGACTTCTTCGCGATCTTCCAATGGATATCGGGAGCCTATATTCGAACGGCCTGCGCGCTTGCTCTGATCATGGACTTGTTCCAGATCCGGAACCGAGTGAAGCGGGGGATTCTCGGAGGCGCGATCGGCTTGCTCACCGTCGGGTTCACCTTGTATCCGTTCGATGATTCGTCCGGCTATCGGCTCTACAAGGAATATGTGCCTTATATGCTGTGCGCGTTCCTTGCCTTGTTCATCGTCCTCCTGTTGATAGCGGCTTTCGGCAGGAAAGGAGAAGTCGCGCATGACGCCAATAACGGGGCATAAATGGCTGGACGACGGGTTGGAAAATTGCGGAGACGTCATCGTGCAGAAGCTTGAGGCGAACGGGAATGGCATCATTCTGGCATACACGCCAAGCCTGATCGACGGGGTGCTGCTGACGCAGACCATCCTTCCCCGGATTCAGGCGTCGCTGGAGAACGGAGTCGATTATCAAGCCTCCTACCCCGTCGAGAGGCTTCCGTACGATACCGATTCGGACCGTAAGCAGGTAGTCTCGAAGCTGTTCTCGGGCAACCTGCTCTTGTTCAGGGAGGATCGGATCCAAGCCTTCTCGATTGCGGACGTGCCGGGTAGGCAGCCCGAGGAATCCAACTCCGAGCTGTCGATCAAAGGGCCGAGAGACGGCTTCGTCGAAGAAATGGCCGTGAACCTCGGGCTCATTCGCAAGAGACTTAAGACAACCCACCTTAAGGTGGAAATCTTCACGATCGGAACGGAAACAGGTATCGAGATGGCGTTCCTCTACCTGGAAGGCACGACGAAGCCGGAGCTGGTCAAGGAAGGGCGCAAGCGCTTGGAGAATTTGCGTGTACGAACGGTGAACGGCGCCGCGCAAGTAGAGGAGATGCTGGGCGATCGTTCCGTTTCCTTGTTCCCCTTGATCGATTACGCGGGAAGGCCGGATTCCGCGGTAGATGCCTTGATGAACGGCAGCCTGATTTTTATGCTGGATGGCTCTCCGCTCGTTTATCTGGCCCCGTCGAATCTGTTCTCGCTTCTTCGATCCCCCGAGGACAACTATTTGCCTTATCATTTCGTTACGGTCGAGAAGCTGGTCCGCAGCTTTGCGCTCGTCGCGACGATCTTCTTGCCGGGGTTCTGGGTGTCCGTCTCCGCGTATAACGTCGACCAGATTCCTTTTCCGCTGTTATCTACCATCGTCCTCTCGCGAGTCGGCTTGCCGGTGTCGGCGACCATCGAGATGCTTCTGATGCTGGCTCTCTTCGAGGTGTTCCGGGAAGCGGGCGTTCGGCTGCCGAAGGCGGTTGGCCAGACGATAGCCGTCGTAGGGGGCATTATCGTCGGGGAAGCGGCGATTCAAGCCGGCTTCACCTCGCCGACCATGCTCGTCATCGTCTCGCTGACGATTGTCGCGTCGTTTACGCTCGTCAATCAATCGCTGTACGGAGCGGTGACGATCATGAGGCTGCTCGTTCTGCTTTTGTGCATGGTGTTCGGAATGTACGGCTTTTTCCTGGCCATGATGGCCGTCTTGACCTATCTCGGCTCCATTCGTTCGTTCGGGCAGCCTTATCTGTATCCGTTGGGACCGCTGGACCTGAAGAAGGCGATCAGCACCTTTTTCCGGCTTCCCGCCAGGTTTGCCCAAGGACCCTATCACCCGCAGAAAAAGAAGAAATCGGGGAAGTAAAGCGATGAGAAGAAGGGGCAGAAGACTAGGAGCGTCGGCCGTATGGCTGTTCCTGTGCGTCTGGATGACCGGCTGCTGGGACGAGGTCATGATTCAGGATCTGCATTACATCACCTCTCTGGGCTTCTCGTACAGCGAGCAGTCGAAGGAATACGAGGTGTTCGCCCAGATCGTCGATTTGACGGCGGTAGCGAAGAAGGAGAATACGGGAGACACGAAGGTCACGTCGTCTTACGGACACGAGACGGGCAAAACCCCTAGCCTTGCGCTTGCCCGCTTGTTCCAAACGATGCAGATGGATCCGAACCTGGACCACGTGATGTCGCTGATCGTGGACGAGAACGCGCTTCCTCATCTGAACGAACTAATGGACGGCGTGAATCGGATCAGCTCCATTCGGTATGGGATTCATGTGCTCGGAAGCAAGAATCCGATCGGCGAGCTGTTCCAGATGACCGGCAGAATCGCGCTTTCTCCGCTCAATACGGATATCTATCAGCCGAATTCCAATAAGAGGAGTCTGCCATTCACGACGCATAATGTGATGAGGGATCTTGTCCGTTCATATAAGGGCTGTCCGTGCACGGTTTATATTCCCGCGCTGAAGCTGGATGAGAGTCACTGGGAGCTGAGCACGGGCCAGAGGCTGAGATTGCCGGGCTTCCATGGAGCCTTCGTCATCCATAAAGGAAAGTACGCGGGGCAGTTCGACGACAAACAGCTGGAAGGAGTGAATTGGTTCAAAGGCTCGACGCAAGGCCGATTTATTCCGTTGGAGCCGCAGGATCAGCCTTCCTCGGTCCTGGCGGTCAAAAAATCGTCAGGCGACTATCGATTCCTTCAATCTCCGACGCCGGCCATGAGACTTAAACTGAGCGTTCAAGCCGTGATGCTTGAAGTCGACGAGAAGCTGACGGAGCATGAGATTGAGTCGAAGGCCGTTCAGTCCATTACCGACCAGATTAAGACCACCCTTCAGCTCGCGCGAAGCAAGGGGTTGGATCTATTTGAATTCGAGGATCATATCTATCGCTTTCACCATCGCGACTGGAAGAAGTTAAACCAACGGGAGACCGAATTCGACAAGCTGCCCGTTAAGATAGAGGTGAAGGTGCACTTGCTGCATTCCGGGAAGATTAAGCTGCAGAAGAGTTGAGAGGGAAAAGAGAAAATGGGGAAGAAGGAAAAGATCGGGTAAAGATCGAGTAAATGATGAAAATGAAAGGCTGTCCTCCTCGGACAGCCTTCGCTGGAGCGGGAATTACAAGACGCGGCGAGCGGTCTTATAGTGAGTCTTCCACCAGCCCGAATTGATCGAGCTGATCGTCACGCCCGGAGAGCCGTACGTATGAATGATCTTGCCGTTCCCGATATAGATGCCGACGTGGTGAATCGGGGAGTAGAAGAAGACCAGATCGCCCGGCTTCAGATTAGCCTTGGACACGTATTTGCCGGACTTAGCTTGGCTGGCCGACGATCTTGGCAGGGATACGCCGTACAGCTTGTACAGATATTGAGTGAACGAAGAGCAGTCGAAGGAAGCCGTCTTGCCGGTCGTGGCTCCGAATTTATACTTGGTGCCCATGTAGGTCTTTGCTTTGGCGATGATCTTGGACGCTTTGGCCGATTGGGAGCTGACCGTAGCTGCGCTAGCTTGAGCCGGTGCGACCAGATCGGCCGCCCCGTACATGAGGATCGACAGGGCGATGCCGGCGGCGGCCAGCTTGACGATAAGGGACTTGCGCGTATTCATGGCAGAACCTCCTGGTATCTCTTGATGTGAATTCACTATAACACGATAGATTTAACCAGGAATTTCCTATAAGAGAGAGGAAGCCTGACACGACTGGTTTCTTAAAGCCAGATGAAAATCCGATAAGAATTTCCTCAGAATCGAGTTCTTTCTTCATTAGCCAACGCGAAACGGCTTTGGAAGTCCGTTCCCGAATTTGCTATGATAGAGCATATCGCAAGAATAGAAGGAGACGTGGCGCGACGATGAAGCTTCATATTCTAGGGGCCAGAATGAGCTATGACGAGGCGAACGGTTATGTCGCACATGTGCAGTTCGAGGTCGAGGGACACAAGCAGCCTTATGAGGCTACGCTGCAGAGCGACCGGGGGAGCGAATGGAGCCATTCGTTGTTCTTCTTGGGGGAATCGGGCAGCGAGGAAGAGATCGATTCCGTCGAGGCGGAACTGGATACGAACGATGAGCTGTTCTTCTCTTTGATCGATGCCGCCGAGCAGGCTTGGAACGAGAGCGAAGCGCAGAATCGATAAGCAAAAAGCATAAAGCGAATCGGCAACAGCAAAGCAGCCCTCTTCAACGACGAATCGTTGAGAGGGCTGCTCTTTGTTGTCCGCGGTATAACCGTTCCCGTTACTTTACGACGAGTACCGGGACTTCGGCATGCTGCACGACGTTGTGGCTGACGCTGCCGAGCACGAACTCGCGAATCGGGCCGAGGCCGCGGCTTCCGATGACGATCAGGTCGCTCTTAACCTCTGCTGCCTTCTCGAGGATCGCGTTAGCCGGGCTGCCTTCCAGCAGCTTATAATCCGCAGAGACGCTGTCCGGCACGCGAACCTTGGCTTTCTCGAGCACTTGGGTGGATTGATTCGTCAGTTGCTGGACGAGATCGGCCGGCGTATTGATGAATAGATCGCCGGTGTTATAGACGGGAAGGTAGAAGACGTGTACGACGGTCAGCTTCGATCCGAAACGGCTCGCGATCTGGACCGCCTGGTTCAGGGCCTTATCTGATTGTTCGGAACCATCATAAGCGACAAGAATATTGGAGTAACTCATGAATAACACCTCACCTGTAGAATGTAGGGCTTATGAGCCTATCTTTATGATGGCACTCTTTGGAAAGCAATGCAAGTGATCGGGATCACACCCCTAGAAGGCAATTGCTTTCCGAAGCGCGTTATGCTACATTAATTGTCCACATTTAGGAATCGAATATACGTCCGGGAGGAGAAGCAATGTCGGTCGATGCGAAATATCAGGAAGAAGCGCTTAAGCTGCAGCGGGTTGTCGGCGAGATCCAGCAGCAGAAGAACGCGATAGGGACGCCTTATACGGGCAAGGATATTACGGAGCAGGTGCTGGACGATCTGCGGCAGGAGCGCAAGAAGCGGCTCGAAATCGCGGAGCGCGAGCCGTACTTCGGACGCTTGGACTTCCAAGAGGAGGGACATCCGGAAGCGCAGCCCCTCTATATAGGCAAATCGGGCGTCGGAGAAGAAGAGACCCAGAAGCCGCTCGTCATCGACTGGAGAGCTCCGATCTCCAGCTTGTTCTATTCCTTCACCGGCGGGGATCCTTCCGTCACCTACGATTCTCCCGACGGAATCGTCGGCGGGCGAATCTCGCTTAAACGCAATTTGCTGATCCGGGAAGGCGAATTGCAGCGGCTGGTGGACAGCTACGAGGCCGGACAGGAAGGCGAGACGCTGGCGACGGACGAATTCCTGCTCCATAAGCTCGGGGAGAGCAAGGACAACAAGCTCAAGGATATCGTCTCGACGATTCAGCAGGAACAGGACGCCATCATACGGACGGAGAAAAACAAAGCGGTGTTCATCCAAGGGGTGGCGGGAAGCGGCAAAACGACCGTTGCGCTGCATCGTCTGGCGTACCTTCTGTACCGCTACCAAGATCGGGTGCGCGCCGACCGGATGATGATTCTCGCGCCGAGCCGCATGTTCCTCGATTATATCTCGGGCGTGCTGCCGGAGCTCGGCGTCGGCAACATCCGCCAGACCACCTTCGAGGAATGGGCGATCGAGCTGCTCGGCGGAACGGTCGCCGTGGAGAGTCCCGTCCTGTCGCTGGAGAAGTGGTTCGAGCGCAAGACGACGAAGGAGGAGCGGGAAACGGCCCCGGGACGAGTCAAAGGAAGCGCGGAGTACGCCAACCTCCTTCGCGAGTCGCTCCTTCGCTTCGAGAAGGAGTTCATCCCCGACGATTCCTTCAGCCCATATCCCGGCCTAGCGCTTCCGGCCAGCCAGATTCGCGAATGGTTCGGGGAAGAACCGGCCGAAGAGCCGATCATGAAGCGGCGGGAACGGCTGCTGAACCGGCTGAAGCGATGGATGGAAATCCAGCTCGGCCGCGCCCGTTGGAGCGACAAGACGATCAAAGCGGCGGCGACGGCGAAGTGGAAGGCTTATTCGAATAAGGTTCCCCTGCTCGCCGCGGCCGATTATTATCGCAAGTATTTTCCCCAGGATGCAGCCTATCGTCCTGCCGCTTCGAAGCGCAAGCCGGTCGTTATTCCGGCGGAAGACCTGCCGATTCTAGCCTTCATCCATCTGCAGCTGTATGGCTCTTCCGAAGCGGCCTACGACCATATCGTCATCGACGAAGCGCAGGATTATTCCCCGCTGCAGCTGGAGGTGCTCGCCGGCAGGCAGCGAACGCCGTCCTTGACGGTGCTGGGCGACTTGCAGCAAGGGATTCACGATTATGCGGGTATCCATTCCTGGTCGGAATTGTCGAAGCTGTTCCCTTCCGAAGGCACCGCCTACTACGAGTTGGATCGCAGCTATCGTTCGACGACCGAGATCATCGAGTTCGCGAACCGGATCCTTGCCGGGATGGAAGGCGAAGTCAAGCCGGCGGTACCGGTATTCCGCAGCGGCGATCCGGTCGAGACGATCGCGGTGGGCTCTTCTCGGGAGGAGTTGGCCGCGGAAACGGCCTCTACGATCCAAGTATGGAAGCAGCAGCCCGGCGTATCAACGATTGCCGTCCTGTGCCGCACGGCAGCCAAGAGCAAGCAGCTTCATGCCGACTTGAAGAAGCGGGGAGTCGAAGCGTCTCTGTTGTCCGCGGAGCAGCAAGCTTACAACGGAGGCATCACGGTCCTGCCGGCCTATCTCTCCAAGGGACTGGAATTCGATGCCGTTCTGATCGCCGACGCGGACGAGAAGAGCTACGAGGCGGACGACGCCAAGCTGCTCTACGTGGCATGCACGCGCGCCCTGCATAGATTGAAGCTCTTGCACCAAGGCGATCCGAGCTCGTTAATCGTCTAGCGGATGGCAGCGTTGGGGAGGGAGAAGGATGTGTGATATAATAGATCACAGTTTTTAATCCTTCCTTCAAGGGGCGCTGTCTTCGCATGACTCGTCGAATTCTTCTATCTTTTCTTCCCATTCTGCTTGTCTATGGGGCGCTTAGCTGGTACGCCGGATGGAACGCGAGCATCTTCCTGGGAGAGTTGTGGCCGGCTTATCCGAAGGCCGTCTACTGGGTCGTTATCGCCTTGTTGGCCTTGAGCTTCATCCTGGGAAGAACCAAGTTCAAGCCTAAGCCGTTGTCGCGGCTGTTGAAGGTAATAGGTTCCTATTACTTCGCCGTGTTCGAGTATGCTATCATTCTATCGATCGCTGCCGATCTAGCAGCCGGCGCAGCTAAGCTGTTCGGATTCTATTCTTCCGGCTTCGTTCTGGCAACCGGAGGAGTTGCTCTCGGTCTGCTCGTTCTGCTGTTGGCCATCGGGTCCTGGAACGCTTGGAGCCCGATCGTGCGGCCGTACGAAGTCACGGTCGAGAAGAAGGCGGGAAACCTCGACAAGCTTGAGCTTGTCGTCGTCTCCGATATCCACTTGGGCAATATCGTAGGCAATCGGCATCTTGATCGATTGCTTAATGCCATTAACAATCTAAAGCCCGACCTGTTGCTGTTGGCTGGAGACGTGATGGACGAAGACATCGAACCGCTTGTCCGCAATCGGATGTTTGATCGGCTGGCGAAGCTTCGCGCACGCTTCGGTACGTATGCTGTGTTAGGGAATCACGAATATTATGGAGGGCATGCCGATGAGTTCGTCCGCCGGATGAAGGGGATCGGCATTCCGGTGCTTCTTGACGAGACGGCTGCGATCGCTGACGGTCGCATCCAGCTCGTCGGACGGAAGGACAAGACGGCCGAGGCGATGGAGAAGGAAGGCAGGCTTCCGATGCGGGAGCTGGTCTCCGCGCTGGATCCATCGCTTCCCATCATCGCGATGGATCATCAGCCGTATCAATACGCGGCCGCGGCGGAAGCCGGCGTCGATCTGCTCCTCTCCGGCCATACGCATCGCGGGCAATTCGCTCCGAATCATTGGATCACCCGCCGGCTGTTCGAGCTGGATTGGGGTTATCTGAAGAAGGGCAGCATGCATGCTTTCGTGTCTTCCGGGTTCGGTACCTGGGGACCTCCTATTAGACTGGCAAGCCGCAGTGAGATTATCCAGATTCGGGTCTATTTCAAGGAGGATATGGTTTGAGATTCGCAAGTTTGAAGTTGGCAAGCGCAATGAGCTTAATCGGTTTTGTTCTGTTTGCTGTATTCGTGAAGAAGGATGATGTCTCCGGGTTCGACGACCCCATTATCAAGGTCGTACAAGGCTGGGAGTCGCCTGGCTTAACCAGATTCATGAGAACGATCTCTACCTTGGGCTCGACTTTGGATGTTGTCGTCATTGCCATCCTTATTGTGGTAGCATTCGCTCTTTTTCTTCGCCATCGGAAGGAGCTTGTGCTGTTCGCAGTGGCTCTCGGCGGCACCGCGTTGATCAACGGCCTACTGAAAGACGTCTTCGAACGGGATCGGCCGTTGCTGCATCGTCTGGCAGAGGAGGAGGGCTTTAGCTTCCCCAGCGGACACTCGATGGCGTCCTTCACCTTAGCGGTCATTACCGTATATCTGCTCTGGAAGCATGTCTCCTCGAGATTGCTTCGCGCGGTCCTAATCCTCTTGGCCGTCACCTGGTTCGTTGTAATGGGAATCAGCCGCATCTATCTGGGCGTTCATTACCCGAGCGATGTCGTTGCAGGCTATCTGCTCAGCGGATTCTGGGTCAGCCTGACGATCATGGCTTATCGCAAGTGGACGGCAGGAAGCGGCAGCTCGTCCTATTCGTATTAAACGGTAAAGAGACAACACGCTTATGGCTTCGGCCTTAAGCGTGTTTTTTTGCGAGGAAAAATGGAGCAGACGAGTGTGCGATGAATGATTGGGTACGAGAGGAATCGTGGTACTAGGTGCAACAAATCAGTTAGTTAGAGGGCGCACGAACGAAAGCGTGGTACTGGGTGCAACAAGTGAGCGATGAATGACTGGGTACGAGAGGAATCGTGGTACTAGGTGCAACAAATCAGTTAGTTAGAGGGCGCACGAACGAAAGCGTGGTACTGGGTGCAACAAGTGAGCGATGAATGACCGGGTACGAGAGGAATCGTGGTACTAGGTGAAACAAATCAGATAGTTAGAGGGAGCACGAACGAAAGCGTGGTACTGAGTGCAACAAGTGAGCGATGAATGACTGGGTACGAGAGGAATCGTGATACTAGGTGCAACAAATCAGATAGTTAGAGGGAGCACGAACGAAAGCGTGGTACTGAGTGCAACAAGTGAGCGATGAATGACTGGGTACGAGAGGAATCGTGGTACTTGGTGCAACAGAATAGGGAGTTCGAAGAGACTTTTTAAGCTTTTTGCGCACTACATTCTTAGCTCCCACAGAAAGCAGCCCACAACTTAAATGACAAGGTGGGTTATTTGACGCTTTATTTATTGGAAGTCCCTTGCTATATATGACGTTATATATGAATTAATATTGTGTCACAAATAAATTTATGATATACAATAAATAGGCTTGAATGAAAGCGCATAGAAAGTCGGTAAAGAAGGAGGGAGCGAGAATCGAACTCACTTCCCGGCAATTGGAGATCGTAGACCTTGTCACCCGCAACGCCCCGATCACCGGCGAGCAGATAGCCGAGACGCTCGGGATCAGCCGGCCGACCATCCGCTCCGACCTGTCCGTACTCGTCATGCTCGGCTATATCGACGCGAAGCCGAAGGTGGGCTACTTCCTAGGCAAAGAGCTTAAGCCCGAACGCAAGGCGCATAATCGGCTGTTGGAATGGAAGGTCAAGGACCGCATGAGCCGTCCGGTCGTCATTCGCGATACGGCCGCGGTGGGAGACGCCGTTATCAGCATGTTCGTGGAGAATGTCGGCAGCCTTATCGTTACGGACGAAGATAGCCGGCTGATCGGAATGGTATCCCCGAAGGACCTGCTCAAGTTCACGCTTGGCAACGCGAGCGCATCGACGATTCCGATTCGCATGGTCATGACGAAGCAGACTCAATTGGTGACGATCGATCCGGAGGATACCTTGCTCGAGGCGGCTAGGCGAATGATGGCGCATCAGTTGAACAGCTTGCCGGTCGTGCGGGCGATAACGTCGCCGGACCATCATCAGGAGTTAGAGGTGATCGGCCGGATTACGAAGACGAATATCACCCAAGCCTTGGTCGAGCTTGCCTCGGATATGTAAGGGTAGGAGGAGAACCTGTGCCAGCAGAAGATCAGAAAATCATCTACGTCTGCTCGGATGCCGTGGGCGAGACGGCAGAAGCGGTTGCCCGGGCGACGGTCCGCCAGTTCGCTTTCGAGAACGTGCGAATCAAACGGTATGGCGGCATCAAGCAAGAGGAAGAGGTTCGTTCGCTCGTGCTCGAAGCGGCGAGGACAGGCGGATTCATCGCTTATACCCTTGTTCAGCCCGAGCTTCGTGAGACGATGAGGGAAGAGGCGATCCGGGCCGAGGTGAAGGCGGTCGACGTCATGGGACCGATGATGCAGGCGTTCATCGACACCTTTAACGACTCCCCGAAGTACAAGCCCGGCCTGCTTCACGAGATGGACGACCATTATTTTCGGAAAATCGAGGCCGTCGAGTTCGCGGTCCGATATGACGACGGCAAGGATGTCAGAGGACTTCTTCATGCGCAGATCGTGCTGGTCGGGGTTTCGCGAACGTCGAAGACGCCGCTTAGCATCTATCTGGCTCACAAAGGCTATCGGACGGCGAATTATCCGCTCACGCCGGAAGTAAAGCCGCCCGCCGAGCTGTTCCTGCCGACCGTTCCGGGAGAGCGGATCACGATTGGGCTGTCGATGCAGCCGGAGCGTCTTCTGAAGATCCGGGCGGAGCGCTTGAAGGCCCTCGGCCTGCCGTCGCATGCGCAATATGCGACGCTTGCGAGAATTGAAGAGGAGCTTCGCTTCTCGGACGAATTGCTCAAGCAGCTTGGCTGCCCCGTCATCGACGTCACCGAGAGAGCGATCGAAGAAACGGCGGGAATCATACTCGAACACTGGCAGAATACGGTCAGTTAGACCAAATGGGGGATCATGATGGAGAGAGAATTGGCGCTTGAGATTGTACGCGTAACCGAACTTGCGGCATTGGCCTCCGCGCCTTGGATGGGGAGAGGGGACAAGAACGGCGCCGACGGAGCGGCAACCTCCGCGATGCGATCGATGTTCGATACGGTCTCCATGAAAGGAACGGTCGTGATCGGCGAAGGGGAGATGGACGAAGCTCCGATGCTGTACATCGGCGAGGAAGTCGGGAGCGGCAACGGGCCGGAGCTTGATGTGGCCGTCGATCCGCTCGAAGGGACCGAGATCGTGGCAAGGGGACTCAACAACGCGATGTCGGTCATCGCCGTCGCCGGCAAAGGGAACCTGCTTCATGCGCCGGATATGTATATGGAGAAGCTCGCGGTCGGGCCGGAACTGGCCGGCAAGCTAAGCCTGATGGATCCGCTGGAGGTGACGCTTCAGAAAGCGGCCGTTCACCTGCATAAGAAGGTAGCGGACCTGACCGTCATGATTCTCGACCGTTCCCGGCATGAGGCGATGATCAAGACGCTTCGCAAGGTGGGCGTCCGGATCAAGTTCCTCTCCGATGGAGACGTCGCAGGCGCCATGGCTCCCGCTTTCCCGGAAGCCGGTATCGACCTCTACGTCGGTTCGGGAGGAGCTCCGGAAGGCGTGCTCGCCGCCGCCGCGCTCCGCTGTCTCGGAGGAGAGCTGCAGGGCCGGTTGATGCCGTCGGATGCGAACGAATACAAGCGCTGCGTCGAGATGGGAATCGAGGACCCTTACCGGGTGCTCACGATGGAGGATATGATCGGGTCCGAGGATGTCATCTTCGCCGCTACGGGCGTAACGCCCGGCGAATTCTTGGGCGGCGTCCGCTATCTGTCCGAGCAACGTGCCGAGACTCATTCCATCGTGATGAGAGCCCAGACCAGAACGATTCGTTTTATCCGCGCCATCCACTATCTGCCGAACAAGAAGCTGTTGAACGAGTTGGATTAATCCGACCGGGACTTCCGCTACTTCATAAACTTATACCCGATGCCCCACACGGTCTTGATGTGCTGGGGCTCTTTGGGGTTCTTCTCGATCTTCCTCCTTAGATTCGTGATATGCACATCGATCGCCCGCTCGTTGACGAAAGAATCGATTCCCCGCACCGAATTGAGAAGTTCCTCGCGGCTGAACACCCGTCCGGGATTCTGCGTGAACAGCTTCATCATCTCGTACTCGGAGAAGGTCGTGTCGATGATTCTGCCCTCAAGGACGATCGTACGCCTCTCCGTATTCAGGGAGATCCGATTCGGAGACTGGGAAGGCACGATCGGATCCGCTTCCGGGATGGAGGCCGACACCCGCCGCAGAACCGCTTGAATTCTTACTTTCAGCTCTTGCACGCTGTAAGGCTTCGTCAAGTAGTCGTCCGCTCCCAAGCTTATGGCCTGGATTCGATCGGCGACCGTATTCTTCATGGAAGTGACGACGATCGGCACGGATGTCTTCTCGCGGAATTCCGTACAGACGGACGGGCCGTCCGCATCCGGAAGCATCAAATCCAGAATGATAAGATCGGGATCGAATACGCCAAGGGCTTGGAACCCTTGCTGCGCCGATTCCACCCGGATGACATTGAAATTTTCTTCGGCCAGGTACAACGTCAGCATCTCGCCGAGAATTGGATCGTCTTCTATGACCAGAATCTTTGTCAAAGCAAATCTCCACCTGTGTCTGAAATGTTAGCTACGCTAATACTTTCCTTATATTTGTCAATGGATCGAAAAACGATGTCCAATTGACGCCCTAGCTCGTCCAGCAGCTTCGGGCCGTTCGTATCGCTGAGCTTGAGCGATTCTTCCAGCAGGGTAGCGGCTTCGTAAACGCCGAATGCGGACAGATGGCTGGCCGCTCCCCGGAAGGTATGGAGGATCCTGATGACTTCCGGGCGCTCTCCGCCCTCGAGCGAGCGATGGAGGAAGGGAATCAAATCGCGATAACGTTCTTGGAACCGGGTAAGCATCGAGAGATAGAACGATAGCCGGCCATCCACCCGTTCCAAAGCCTCGATCGCATTCAATCCCTCCAGCTGCAATTCCGGCTCAAGGGCGACGCTTCGTCCTCTGTCCGGGCTTGACGGCGACTCTGTCGGCACGACGCCGATCCAACGCTCTAGCAGCTGCTTCAGATGCTTCAGCTCGATGGGCTTCGTCATCACTTCGTTCGCTCCCGCCTCTAGGCAGCTCATATGCTGTTCCAACGACGTATCCGCGGTTTGGATAACGATAGGAAGGTTGCGGAACCGCTCCATGGATCGTATCGTACGGACCGCTTCGACGCCGTCTATGCCAGGCATGTGCAAGTCCATCAGGACCAGATCGAGCCGAGAGCCGATCTCCATCAGCAGCTCGTAAGCCTGATTCGCGTTCTCCGCCTCGTAAACGACGCATTGGAAGCTATTCAACATCTTCGATGCGATCATTCGGCTGATCTCATGATCTTCGATCAGCAGCACGCTGCCCTGAGATGGCGAGCTTCTTGCGTTCTCCGCCGGCCTATCGTCCGCCCGCGCTCGGTCCGGGAGGTCGCGGATAGTTTCCTTCGTTGCGCTAACGGAATCCACGCGCTCTATGACTTTGTTTGGCTGATCGGATGCAAGCGGCCGCGGCGTTGACAAGTCCTTCAGAATGACCGCCACGGTGTCTTCCTGTTCTTCCTGATCGCCGCATGGCGGAGAGAGAAGGACGAACGCCGCGGTCGCGGGAATGAAGGTGCCGTCCGGCCTTCGAAGTTCGATCTCGCTAGAGCCGATGCCCGCTTCTATTGCACTTGCCAGCTGTCGCTTGAATCGACTGCGGCTGGCATTCGACAGGCACGTGGCGAAGAAGTCGAGGCGGACAGGCATGGTGTCGAAGCCGAGCAATCGGCATGCGGATGAGTTCAAGGAACGGATTCGGCCATCCCGTCCGAATCGCAGCAGCGGAATGGGGGAATCGTGCAAGGCAGCCGTTCTTCTATCGAATTCAAGCTGTCTCGTTAGCAGTCGATCGCGAATCGGCTGCAAGCGCCGGTTGAGCGTTCGATAGGCAAACAGGAAAGCGATCGGTAGGATGGCGATCGGCGCCAACGGCGCTAACCAAACGTTCTTTGCGAGAAATCCATGCGCCGGATACCGGCTGATCCCTAGTTCCGCGATAAGAAGCAGGATAACGAGCATAAACAAAGGGAGGAACACAGCCCCCATTGTAATCCGAAGCGATCTCGACATGCAAATCCCCCTAGAAGTATGAGCGAAACTAACAAATGACAAATAACAATCAGGGAAAATAATTAACGCTTTGTCCTTATAATAACGAAAGAATCAAATTTGTGAAGGGCAAAAGGGGAACGTCGTTAGAAGGAAAGAAATGGGGAAGCATACATCTTCCGCATTCTCCAGGAGTTCGAGGCAAGGGAGTCATACCCATACATAATCGAAATCAAACGCTTGGCAACACCATTCAAGAGATGAAAAAGGAGCCAACAACACTATGAGAATGCTGAACAGTTATTTTACGACCGACGCGCCTAATTACGAGGCCCCGAATGTCCCCGTCAGTCTTCTGCACCCGCTCTTCATGTCCTTCGCCAAGAGTTACAGGCTGACGCCGCGAGAGACTCAAGTCATGAGAATTCTGGTCATCGAAGGAATGCGCAACGACGATATCGCCGCGCAAATGCACATCTCCCCGAAGACGCTGAAGAACCACCTGGCTTGCATGATGAAGAAGACGAATACGTATTCCTCCCGTTCGCTCCAGGCTCTGTTCTTCAACTTCGTACTAAGGTCGCTGCTGCCTACCGCATAGGAACACAAGAACATCCTTGCCAAATGCTTGCGGCAAGGATGTTCTTGTTTACTTCGCCTGCTCGTGGGCAGGCTGCGTAAGCGGCAATTGAACGGTAAAAGTGGTTCCGGCTCCGAGCTGGCTCGCAACCCGGATCGCGCCCCCGTGCATCTCGATGATTTTCTTTACGATGGACAGCCCCAATCCGCTTCCTCCCGCGGAGCGGTTGCGCGAACGATCCACCTTGAAGAATCGTTCGAACAGGTGGGGAAGATGCTGTTCGTCGATTCCGATCCCGGTGTCGGAGAAACGGACGATGGCCTGGTTGCCCTGCTGCTCGAGTCGGATCGACAGTTGGCCGGAGGGCGGAGTGAACTTGATGCTGTTGTGCAGCAGGTTGCTCCAAGCCTGGTTAAGCAGTTCTTCGTCCGCCGTGACGACAAGCTCATCCAGTTGAATGTCGAGCTCCAATTGCTTGGCGTCCCATAACGGCTCGCAGGAGAGAACGAGCTTGCGCAGTTGGCGATCCAGGCGATAACTGTGGGGCTGGTAGGGATGATGCAACGATTCGAGAGAAGTCAGCTTCAAGAGATTGTCGCTTAGACGGGAGAGGCGATCGCTCTCGGTCTCGATGATCTCCAGGTAATGCTTGCGCTGTTCGGGCGACAGGTCGTTTCCTTGGAGCGCTTGGGCGAACCCCTTGATGGCGGTAAGCGGGGATTGGATCTCGTGCGACACGTTGGAGATGAACTCCTGGCGCATCTGCTCCATCTGGCCGAGCTCGTTGGCCATTCGGTTCAGATTATCGATCAAGATGGCGAACTGGCCGGCATGGCGGGAGACGGTCTGGGTCTCGAGATTGATGTTGAAGTCGCCTTTGGCCATCCGCTGCATGGCGTCGATCATCATCGTGAAGACGTTAATCATCTTGCGCCGGTTAGGCTTCATGATTAGACCGACCACTTGGATGGTCAATCCGAACAGGAAGACCGAGATCAAGATGGCGACATACTCCCGGAACGTCGTGTGCGTACGCGCATACGTCCAATAATTATCCAGGATTCGCGTTAGAAAGTGGGCAGCCGTCCAGCACAGGGAGAAGAACGCGAAGATTCCAAGCGAGCCCAGCAGCACCTGATACCACTTCGGTTTGGGCTCGATCTCGAAATCCAGTTGCCGTTGATGTCTTTTCTTTACCCGCTGTTGCCGTTCTTCATAAATCAGCCGCGATTGGTTGATCCGTTCCTCGAGCCGGTCCAGCCTTCGCTGCAAATGAGCCTTGTGTCGCCCGAGTCGATGGCTCGCCGTACGGCTGCCGATCCTACGAGTATGCGAGATACGCCGTTGGAGCCGTCTCTTTTTGCGATCCAATCGCTCCTGCAGCCGCCGATAATGCTTCTCTAGATGGGCTTCATGGCGGCTTATTCCTGCATGAGCGGCCTCAGAGCGTGCGTTGCTCTCGCGGTGTTGCCCATGCTGAGTCAAGAGAGCACCTCCAGGCGGTAGCCGAGGCCACGGATCGTCGTGATGCGGAAGCCGCACTTGTCCTCGTTGAAGCGTTCGCGCAGACGGCGGATATGCACGTCTACCGTCCGTTCGTCGCCTTCGTAGTCGTATCCCCAGATCTGCTCGATCAGCTGCTCCCTGGAGAATGTCTTGCCGGGGTAGCTTCCCAGCTTGTACAGCAGCTCGAATTCTTTGAGCGGCAGGGTGAGAGCTGTGCCGCCTTCGGTCAGCTCATACGTCTTATGATTGAGCTGCACCCTGCCGAGCTGCAGCGTCTGCGAGACGGTGATATGATACCGCCGCAGCAGCGCCTTCACGCGGAAGACGAGCTCTACGGGCTCGAACGGCTTGACCAGGTAATCATCCGTTCCGAGCTGGAAGCCCTTGACCTTCTGGGAGGTCTCTCCCTTGGCCGTGAGCATCAAGAGAGGAAAATCATAATGGGCCTTTAATTCGGAGCAAAGCTCCCAGCCATCCATATTCGGCATCATAATATCGAGAATAGCCAGATCGACTTGTGTCGATTCCAGGATCGAGAGAGCCTCCACGCCGTCCGCCGCCTCCCGGATCTCAAGCCCTTCCCGCTCGAGAAACACGCGCACCAACTCCCGAATATGGGGATCATCGTCAACGACGAGCACTCTAGCCATTACGAACCCTCCTTTGAATCTATCCGGACTCCCTCCGAGTTTAACCGAAATTCGGACCGCTGAGAACCTTGCCGGTTAGCATGCTCCTATCATGAGCGAACATTGTGAACGGAATATGAATTGTTCTATGCTACAATAGAAAATAAAAAAAGGGGGGAGCGACTTGCCGACACCGAAAGCGCCCGTGCGGGGACGATTCGCTCCGACGCCCTCGGGCCGATTGCATCTCGGCAACGCCTCGACCGCCTTGCTTGCCTGGCTGCAGATTCGATCGGCCGGAGGCACGATGCTTCTCCGAATGGAGGATCTGGACCGCGCGCGCTGCAAACCGGCTTATTCGGCTTCCTTAATAGAGGACATGCATTGGCTCGGCCTGGATTGGGACGAGGGTCCGGACGTCGGCGGCGAATACGGCCCCTATGTCCAAAGCGAGAGAGGAGCGTTCTATCGGGAAGCGATTCTGCGATTACAGCGGGATGGCTGGCTGTATTCCTGCTATTGCAGTCGAGCCGAGCTTCTCCTGATGGCGAACGCGCCGCATGGTCTTGAGCAGGAAGGAAATCCGCGACGCTGCGGATGCCTCTATCTATCCCCGGAAGAGCAGGAAACAAGAGCCGAGGAGAAGACCCCCTCGCTGCACTTCGCGATGCCCGATCGCGAGATCTTCTTCGCGGACGGAGTCGCCGGAGCGAGGAGCTTTCCAAGCGCCGGCGATTTTGCCGTGCAGCGAGCGGACGGAATCATCGGGTACCAGCTCGCCGTCGTCGTGGATGACATCGCCATGGGCGTGACCGACGTCTTCCGCGGCTGGGATTTGCTCGATTCTACGCCGCGCCAGCTTGCCTTGTTCGACGCACTAGGAGCGGAACCGCCGCGCTATGCGCACGGTCCGTTATGGCTCGGAGAAGACGGCAAACGGCTGTCCAAGAGGCACGGCTCCGTGGCGTTGTCCGAGCTCCGCGAACAAGGGGTCGCCTCCGAGAGGATCGTCGGCCTGATCGCCTGGGCAACCGGGCTGATTCCCGAGCCGGAGCCATGTAAGCCGCAGGATCTGATCGGGCAATGGACGCCGGGACGAATCGCTCAAGAAGCGATCGTTCTGCCCGGGAATTGGATGGATCGTTTAAGATAAGCAGAGACGAGAGAAGGAGAGAGACGATACATGGAACAACCGAACGAAGCATGGGGCATGGAGAGATTGGACAGACAGATCGCTTTTATCATGGAGATCGATCGCCTGAAGACGGTGCTGCGGAGAACGTTGATAACCGGCGGCAGCCGCCGCGAGAATACGGCCGAGCATTCCTGGCATATCGCCCTGATGGCCATGGCGCTGCATGAACACGCCGTCGATCCGAAGCCGGATCTGAACCATACGATCAAGCTGCTGCTTGTCCACGATATCGTAGAGATCGATGCCGGAGACACCTTCGCCTACGATTCCCAAGGCTATGCGGATAAAGAAGAGCGCGAACAAGCCGCGGCGGACCGGATCTTCGGCCTTCTGCCGGAGGACCAAGCGGCGAGCCTGATGGCCCTGTGGCGCGAATTCGAGGACATGGAGACGCCGGAGGCCGTCTTCGCGGCGGCGATCGACCGGATCCAGCCGATGCTCCACAACTATTACTCGGAGGGCTTCAGTTGGAAGGAAAACGGGGTTCGGCTGGCACAAGCGCTGAAGAGAGTCGAGTTCGTCGAGCAAACCTCTCCCGTGCTGGCTTCCTTCATTAACGAGCTGCTGCATAGGGCCGCGGATAAGGGTTACTTGAAGGGTTGAACGGCTTAACGGAAAGCGCGGAGAGGACTTATTCTATAGAAGAAAGGTTCGATGGCGATGCCTTATTTAATTGGCGAGAAGGTCATGCTGCGCGAATATCGGTTCGAGGATCTCGTGCCGATTCGCAACTGGGTCAACGATCCGGGCATCGTGGAATCGCTGTCCGACATCTTCCTGATGCCGCAGACGGTAGAGGCCACGGAATCGTTCCTGAACATGATGATGGAGCGCAAGCCGGATCGCGCCGGCTTCGTCATCGCCCATGCCGACACCCAGCTATATATCGGACAGATCAACCTTGACTCCATCGATTGGAAGAACCGGGTCGGCCGTATCGGAGTTGTCATCGGGAACGCGGCGGAGCAGGGACAAGGCTACGGCAAGGAAGCAATGACGCTACTGATCGACTTCGCCTTCCAGGATCTCGGTCTCAATCGACTCGAGCTGGAGGTCTACGACTTCAACGAACGCGGCATTCGCTGCTACCGGTCCTGCGGCTTCCGGGAGGAAGGAAGATTCCGCGAACGGCAGTTCAAGAAGGGACGATACGTCGACGTTATCGCCATGGGATTGCTTCGGTCGGAATGGGATGCTGAGATTAGCGAATAGTGTTTCTATTGTGAAGTTTTCTTTTTTGAATCGCCATTCGTAGAGTGAATCTATCGGATGGCGATTTTATTATGTTCCATCCATGTCATGAATCTTTACAAACAATTTGAATGACCCTATAATAATAGATAAAATATGATCATATAAGATCACAAACAATCACATAAGAAGATCGTACTATCGATTGACACCCTGGTATGGCGAAGGAGAGAGCGCTCTTATGCTTCAGAGGAACGAATTGAGAGAGAAGATAAAAGATTACATGGGGACCATTCGTCTATCCGGATTCGAATCGAGGATGGCTTACAAGCTGCTGAATGACCTGGGAAGTTATGCCGATCGAGCGTCAATCGACCGGATGGGCAATGTTATCGCTACATTTAACGGTACTGACCCGGAAGCTCCGAGTTTGATGATATTCGCGCATATGGACGTAATCGGGTTCATCGTCAGCCGCATCGAGCCGGACGGTTTTCTTCGCTTCGAGAGGGTCGGGGGCATCTCTGAGAAAATCGTTCAAGGAATCGCGGTTATGGTCGGCAGCGAGAGCGGCACGTTCTATCCGGGCATGATCGGAGCCAAAGCCTATCACGGTCAATTGGCCGAGGAGAAGTCGAAGGTAGATCCATTCTCTTCCTTGTTCATCGATATTGGAGCTGGAAGCGAGCGACAGGTAAACGAGCTAGGTATCTACGTCGGCTGTCCAGTCACGTTCGCTCCGAATTACGTCGAACTTCTCGGCGATCGAATCGCGGGAGCCTATATAGACGATGCGGCAGGAATGGCCAATCTCGTCCAGATCGCTTCGATTCTGAACGAACGAAGGCCGCGCTGCTCCGTTCATTTGGTCGGAACGGTCATGGAGGAGTTCAACGCCCGCGGGGCGATGATGGCTGCTCGCACCGCGAATACGGACATGGCCATCTGCCTGCTCGGTCCGGGCGCGGGGGACACGCCCGATCAACGTGGGGTGAACAATGTTGTTCTTGGGGGCGGTCCTGCGGTTACCTTGATGAACTTCCATGGCAAAGGCACGTTGAACGGCAATATCGCCCATCAAGGAATGTATCAGCGACTGAGGAAGGTGGCGGAAGATCGTGGAATTCCGTTGCAACGCTCTGCGGCCCGCGGTGCTTTGTCCGATACGGCATACCTTCAACTTGAAGGGTTGGGAATCCCTTGTCTCGATATGGGAACGCCCGATCGGTACAGCCACTCCCCGATGGAGACCTGCGATCTCGGAGATCTCGAAAAGGTCGGTCTGCTGGTTGCGGCTTTTATCGATTCGATCGACCGGGATTTCAATCTAAACCGTTATTGAGAAAATAGAACATAGAAGAGGAGGTGGCAAGGTTGGTACGGGATGTCCTAATCGGAATTGACGGAGGAACCGGCAGTATTCGTGTCGGCCTCTATGATTTGAACGGCCATCCGCTCGGCTTTGCTTCAACTGATTACGAGACGAAGCATCTTCATACCGGCTGGGCGGAGCAAACTCCGGAAGACTGGTGGAATGCGCTGAAGACCAGCATGCGTAAGGCGCTGGTGGAGACGGGAATCTCGAAGGAGAGAATTCTAGGCATCAGCACTGCCACGACAAGCTGCAGCGTTGTTCTGTGCATGAGCGACGGAGCCCCGGTTCGGGATTGTCTCATTTGGATGGATGTCAGAGCTTCCCAAGAGGTAGCGGATATTGAACGGTTGACGGGATCGAAGCTGTCGGCGGAGTGGATGCCGGGCAAGCTGCTTTGGCTGAAGCGGCATGAACGCGAGAATTACGACAAAGCGGATATCTTCTGCGAATACCAGGATTGGCTGACCTATCGACTGACCGGACTCTGGTCGATCAACATCAACAATTCCTGCAATTGGGGATATAACGGCAGGGAAGGCGGCTTCGCGCGTACTTTGTATGAGAAACTCGGCATGGAGGAAGCGATTGCGAAGTTCCCATCTGAGCGGGTGTTCAAGGTCGGCGACGCGATCGGTACGATCGCTCGGGAAGCAGCGGACGAGCTTGGCTTAGGTTACCATACGCTGATCGCTCAAGGCGGGATCGATTCTTCGATCGGCGTCTTGGGGATGGGGGTGTACGAGCCGGGGCGAATCGCTCTGATAACGGGCTCATCGAACCTGGCGATGGCGCTGACGAAGGATTTAATGTTCGACGAGGGCGGGATCAACAGCGGTCCGGACAATTTGATCGAGGGGTACTATACCGCATATCGAGGGCAAGTCTCTTCCGGTTCGATCTTAACTTGGTTTAAGCGGGAATTCTGCAAGGATCTCGAGCAGTCGGGGGTGAGCGTCTTCGAGGCGCTGAACATGGAGGCAGAGGGACTGCCGATCGGATCCGAAGGACTCGTCGTGCTCGATTACTGGCAGGGCAATCGTCATCCTTATTTGGATTCCGGCGTACGCGGGATGTTCTACGGCTTGTCCCTCCATCATACCAGGGCGCACATGTACCGCGCGCTGATGGAAGGCATTGCCTACGGAACGGAGAATTTGCTTGCTCAGTTCCGGGAGAACGGCTTCGAGGTCGGCGAGATCAACATCGCCGGAGGGACGACCAACTCGGATCTGTATTTGCAGATTCACGCGGACGTGAGCAACGTTGTCGTTAACGTTCCATCCGAACCCCAAGCTCCCTGCCTAGGTGCGGCCATCTGCGTCGCAACGGCGGCCGGCGTCTATTTGGATTTGTCGGATGCGGTACAGTCGATGGTTCGTTTCGATAAGGTCATAAAGCCGATCCCGGAGAATCATGCCGCATACAAGCGAATATTCGGCCAATATCGCAAGCTCTATCCGGAGTTAAAGGATTGGATGAGAGAGACGACCGGCTTGTATTTGAATGGACAGGGCGCGTAACTCGGGTTGATTGGGGTAAACAGATCGAATCAAATGCAATTTACGGAGGGGATTCATTATGAGTATACCGACTCCTCATCTGACGGCCGCGGCCGGCGCGATCGCCGAGACCGTGCTGATGCCGTCCGATCCGCTGTCGGCGAGAAGAATTGCGGCGACTTACTTGGACCGCGCGATCGAATTCAATGAAGTTCGCAACATGCTGGGCTACACGGGATTCTATCGAGGAAGACCGGTGTCGGTTATGGGAAGCGGCATCGGAATGCCGTCCATGGGCATCTATTCTTATGAACTGTACAACTTCTATGGCGTCAAGCGAATTATTAAGCTCGGAGGGTCGACGCCGATTCAACCCGATTTGAAGAAGGAGGATTTGCTTATTGCCATGGGGGCTAGCACTGCATACTCGCATTATGCGGACAGCTTCGAGCTGCCCGGCTCCTATGCGCCGATCGCGGATTACCGCCTCGTGCGCCGGGCGGCAGACATCGCGCGACGCCGGGGGATTTCCAGCCGCGTCGGCACCGTTCTCACGACGGACGTGTGCTATCCCGACGATTCGAAGGCCTGGGGGCGCTGGGCGAAGATGGGGGTGTTAGCTTGGGAGATGGAAACAGCCGCTTTATACATGAACGCGGCAAGAGCTGGAGGCAGCGCTCTAAGCCTGCTTGTCGCCGAACAAAATCCTGACGCCTCTGAGACGTACAGCAAGGCAATCGAGATTGCATTGACGATAAACGAAGGGGGATTTTCTAGTGAAGCCGAGCTTAACGCCGACGATGCATAACGCCGCGAAGCCGGGGGACATTGCCAAGACGGTACTGATGCCCGGTGATCCCCTGCGTGCCAAATTCATTGCCGAGAAATTCCTGGTCGAACCCGTTCCGTTCAATACGGTTCGCAACATGTTCGGCTACACCGGTACCTACAAGGGTAAACCTGTGTCGGTTATGGGCCATGGCATGGGGATGCCTTCCGTCGGCATCTACACTTATGAGCTGTTTAACTTCTACGGCGTTGATCAAATCATACGCATTGGCTCTTCCGGAGCGATTCAGCCGGACGTGATGATGCGCGACATCGTTATCGGCATGGGCGCATGCACCGATTCCGCTTACGCGAAGAGCTTCGAGCTGCCGGGGACGTATTGTCCCACGGCTAGCTTTGAGCTGCTGACGAAGGCGGTCGACGCCGCAGAAGCGCAAGGAATTCCTGTCCGCGTCGGTAACATCATATCAGGAGATGTCTTCTATTGCGATAACGCCGAGAAGCATGATAAAGGCTGGGTGAAGATGGGGGTTCTCGCATCAGAGATGGAGGCAGCCGCACTCTACATGAACGCGGCGAGGGCCGGCAAACATGCTCTGTGCATGGTGACCATCTCGGACAAGCCGGGAGAGAGGCCGACGACTGCCGAAGAACGGGAGAAGACGTTCACCGGCATGATGGAAGTGGCGCTAGCCCTGATTTGACCGTTCCCGGGTGTTCGGGCCGGAAGCTTGAAGGCTCTCGGCTCGGACGTTTACGACTAGCTCAAGAGCGGGTAAAATGATTGTATCCAACTTATTTTTGCGATCGTTTGTTATGAGGGCGCTTTCTTCGATCGGGTGCAGGATTTGAGAAGCATCATGAGAAAATATAGCGATCGGCTTCATTGTTCCTAATCGGGAGGGAGCGGCAGGATGTTTCAAATCGAGCGGCAAGAGAAAATCTTGCAATACATTAACAAGAAAAAGAAAGCAAACGTCAACGAGCTAAGCGATATCTTCGAGGTGTCGAAGGTGACCATCAGACGCGACTTGGACGAGCTGTCGGAGAAAGGGCTTGTCGTGAAGACGCATGGAGGCGTCATGTCGATCTTGAACAAGTTCTCGTATGAGATCCCCTCCTCAAGCAAGCAGGAATCGAATCTCGAAGCGAAAAGACGTATAGGGGCAGAAGCGGCCAAGTTAATCGAGGATGGCGATATTGTTATTTTCGACGCCGGTTCTACTACGCTTGAGGTCGCTAAGAATATCAAGAACCAGGAGATAACCGTCCTTACCAACGACATTAAGATCTCGATGGAGATGGCTCACAAGCGAAGTATCAAGCTGATGGTGTCCGGAGGCATTCTGAATGAATCCGTCTATACCCTGGTAGGCGATCAAACCGTCGAATTCTTCGAGAAAGTGCACGTGAACAAAACCTTCCTTGGGTGCGATGCAATCGATCTGTCATTCGGCATCTCGAACCGGACAATGGAAGAGGTCGAGACGAAACGGGCGATGATCGAAGCCGCCGAGGAAGTCATCATGGTTACCGACAGCAGCAAACTCAACAAGAAGGTATTCTGCCACCTATGTGAGATCTCCGAGATCGACAAGCTGATAATCAACGAGATCGACGACGTGTACAAAAGAGAGCTTGAGAAGAAGGGCGTAGAGGTCATCATAGCCCCATAATCGTTGTTCGGATTCAAATGCAACTGATTCACTATTGCCTTGCCTGCCTTATGCAATCGTCGACGCGCTTTCGCGTCGCGCTTCCATTGGGCAGCTGCAAGGCTTTTTTGTGCTTGATCACAAAAGGAACAAAATGAATCAAAAAAGAAATTAAATAATCACATCTAATCTTGACGGTATATCTGACATGGGTCTATAATCGGGATAAATTAGTTAACTTAATGTTAACTAATCTAACGTATAAGATCACAAAAGAATATTCTGGCAATTCAAGATTTGCAAATCAACGAGTGGTGGAGGCAGACAACATGCAATGGATTGAAGAAACGTTCGGTACGCGCAAACCGATCATCGCCATGTGCCATTTCCGGGCCTTGCCGGGCGATCCGTACTATGAGAGCGAAGGAGGGATGAGAAGGGTCATCGATCTGGCTAGGCAAGATTTGATAGGCCTGCAGGACGGCGGAGTGGACGCCGTTATGTTCTCGAACGAGTTCAGTTTGCCATATCTAACGAAAGTTAGACCGGAAACGGTCGCATGCATGGCTCGGATTATCGGGGAGTTGATGGGGGATATCCGAGTGCCGTTTGGAGTGAATGTGCTGTGGGATCCGATCGCTTCGATCGATCTGGCGGTGGCCACCGGGGCGAAATTCATTCGTGAGATTATCACGGGAGTGTACGCCAGCGACTTTGGCCTGTGGAACACCAATGTAGGAGAGACGATCCGGCACAAGGCGGAGCTAGGCGCCAAGGATCTTAAGATGCTCTTCAACATAGTGCCGGAAGCCTCCAAGTACCTAGCCGACCGCGACATCGTCGATATCGCGAAGTCCACCGTGTTTAACAATCGTCCGGACGCCTTGTGCGTCTCTGGCTTGACGGCGGGCGCTGCCACGGACAACGCGATTCTCACGAAGGTGAAGGCCGCCGTTCCCGAGACCGTCGTCTTCTGCAACACGGGCTGCACCATCGAGACGATCGAACGGCAGTTATCGATCGCTGATGGAGCGGTTGTCGGAACGACGTTCAAGGTGGACGGCAAGTTCGACAACCTGGTCGATCCTCAGCGAGTCAAGGCATTCATGGATGTCGTGAAAGCCTACCGAGCGAAATCGTTCGTTTCCCAGCCATAATTCATCGGATATGAGTTCTGACCGTCAATGGCGGCCGGAGTTTCATATAGCTACACCTTGGATTGGAGTCAAATCACAAAAACAAGAAGAGGAAAGGGAATGAAGAGATGAAAAAAGTACTGGTACTGCTAGCTTCTCTGACATTGGTTCTGTCCGCTTGCTCTAACTCCGGCAACAACGGCAATAACGGGAGCTCGCCTACCGCGAGTATATCCTCCGGCGGTTCCAGCGCTGCAGCGAACGCATCGCCAAACGCAGCAGCATCGGGAGACAAGCTAAGGGTTGTCTTGCTCATTCCGGGCAACCTTGGCGACAAGTCGTTCCTAGATTCGGCGAACCGCGGGATCGAACTCGTGAAATCCGAGCTTGGAGCGGAAACGAAGGTTATCGAGATGGGAACCGATCTGACCAAGTATCAGCCGATCTACGAGGACATCGCGAATCAAGATTGGGATCTGATCATCTCCGGCAACTCGACCGCCTCGGAAGTGTTCCACGCTGTCGCCTCCGAGCATCCAGACAAGAAATTCATCGACTTCGACACGGACTTCGCAGAGGTTCCCGAGAATGTGTACGCGATGAATTATAAGGTCAATGACGCTTCTTTCTTGGCTGGTGCGGTCGCTGCTCTCGCGACGACTTCGGGTCTGCCGGGAACGAATCCAGACAAGAAGATCGGATTCCTTGGCGGCCTAGACGTACCGGGCATTAACGCCTTCCTCGTCGGCTATATTGAAGGGGCTAAATACATCGATCCAGAGATCAAGGTTGTCACTTCCTATGCGGGAGACTTCACGAATCCCGCCAAGGGCAAGGAGCTCTCGCTCGTTCAATACAATGCAGGCGCTGACGTTATCTTCGGCGCCGCCGGCGGCACCGGGCTTGGAATCTTCGATGCCGCGAAGGAACAGAAGAAATACGCGGTCGGAGTCGATTCCGACCAAGCGAAGCTGTTCTTAGACACGGACGCGGAGAAAGCGAATCTTATCATTACATCTTCCATGAAGAACATTGATCAATCCATCCTTCGAGCAGTGAAGAACTTCCAGGATGGCACGCTAAAGTTCGGCCAACGCGAGACGCTCGGTTTCGCCGAAGGAGGAACGGGCATCGCGGAGAATGAGATCTACGGCAAACTGATGAACGCGGACATGCAAGCTAAGATCAACGACATCAAGTCCAAGCTGCAGTCCGGAGAAATCAAGGTTGACGACGCGAATAGCATGGAGACGGCGGAAGTCGAGAAGATCCGTAATTCCGTCAAACCGTAAGGGGTGAATCCGCAGGAGGAGATTCTATACGAGCGAGTCTCCTCCGGCCGGATTTATCGTCGCTTGATCACCAAGGAAGCTGAGGGCGGAGGAGACTGCTTATGAGAGAGACACTGTTAGAGATGTGCAATATTACGAAGGTCTACTCCAACGGCGTCGTCGCTAACCAGAAAGTGAACTTCTCCCTTGCCGAAGGGGAGATACACGCGGTCGCGGGCGAGAACGGAGCGGGCAAGTCCACCCTAATGAAAATGATGTTCGGCATGGAAGAACCGAGCGAGGGCGAGATTTACTTACGCGGTTCGCGAATTCGTCTACAATCTCCGATGGACGCCATTCGTCTTGGCATAGGGATGGTGCATCAGCACTTCATGCTCGTTCCTTCGTTTACCGTCGCGGAGAACATGGTTCTCGGAATGGAGCCGAAAAAAGGGGTGTTCCTGAACCAGGCTGAAGCTGCCAGACTGACGCGGGAGTTCTCCTTCAGGTACAACCTTCAAGTCGACCCGGAGGAGAAAGTAGAGAATCTGTCCGTCGGCATGAAGCAAAAGGTCGAAATTCTTAAAGCGCTTGTTCGCGGGGCACGGATTCTCATTCTGGACGAGCCAACCGCGGTTCTGACTCCTCAGGAGACAGAAGAGTTGTTCGGACAGTTGAAGCTGATGCGGGAGAATGGCCATACGATCGTCTTTATCTCCCATAAATTGAAGGAAGTCAAAGCAATCTGCGATCGGATTACGATCATGAGAAACGGAAGAACCGAAGGTGTCTTCGACATCAGAGAAGTGACGGAGCAAGAGATCTCCCGGCTCATGGTGGGGCGCGATGTCGTTCTTAAATACGCGAAGTCGGGACGTGAATACGGAGAATCCGTGCTGCAAGTCAGAGATCTCGGCTATTCCAAGGAAGGCAAGAAAGTGCTCGGGGGTATTAATCTATCCATCCGCGAAGGTGAGATTCTGGGCATAGCCGGCGTGGAGGGAAACGGACAGGCGCAGCTAGTCGAGGCTCTTACCGGGCGACTTGAAGGAGACAGCGGCACGGTTCAGGTCGCGGGCGCCAATATCTCCCGGTTCGATATCGGAGAGATTCGCGGCTTGGGCGTTTCTTATATTCCGGAAGACCGAATGAGGCAGGGAACAGCCAAGGAAGCCAGTATCGTCGACAACTTGATCTCCACGGTCTACAATAGCAAAGCTTGGACGAGATGGGGCTTCCAGAAGCGGAAGAAGATGGCGGAGCTGACGGAAGAGAAAATCAGAGAGTTCCAGATCAAAGCATCCGGACCCGCTCAAGAGATCGGCATGTTGTCAGGCGGAAACATGCAGAAGGTCGTCGTCGCCCGCGAGAGCTCGACCGCTCCTCGGCTTCTGATTGCTGAGCAGCCGACCCGTGGAGTCGACGTCGGCGCAGCTCAGCTCATTCATCGCAAGCTGCTGGAACTGAAGGAAGAAGGGTGTGCGATCCTGCTTATCTCGGCTGACCTGAACGAGATCCTCGAGTTGAGCGATACGTTGGCGGTGATGTATGAGGGGGATATGGCTGCTTGCTTCGAACGTCCGTCCGAACTGACAGAAGAGGAACTGGGGTTGTACATGCTTGGCATCAAGAAGCAGGACGAACAATCCATCAGGAGGGCCATGCATGCTTAAGTCCAAACATTTCGAACTCATTCGGACCGCGGCGGTGCTGTTGATCTCGCTGCTGCTGACGTTCATTATGATCTCGTTCGTCAGCGGAAGTCCTCTGCAGACGATAGGGATTTTCCTCTATGAACCGATCTCCTCGGTCTCTCACGCGGGCAACGTCGTCGAGATGGCGATTCCGCTCATGTTCACCGGGCTTGCGCTTTCCTTGCTGTTTAAGATGAATATGTTCAACCTCGGCGCCGAAGGGATCTTCTATTTCTCCGCTTTGGTCGCTTCCGCAGCAGCCATTCATTTCTCATTAAATGGATTCCTTCATCCGATCGTTGCGATTCTGCTTGGCGGGATTGTCGGCGCGTTGATCTCGGGAATCCCGGGCTTCCTGAAAGCGAAATGGAATGCGAACGAGTTGGTCACATCGCTCATGTTCAACAGCATTCTATACGGAGTGGGCCAATACATCCTCAATTACAAGCTTCGGGATGCATCCGCATTCCAGACCGCGTCGTTCAAATTCGAGCCGACGGCTGTCCTGGACCGGATCATTCCGGGTACGCGAATCCATACAGGGCTTATTATCGTTCTCGTCTGTATCGTTGCCGGTCACTACTTCATGTACAAGACGAAGTGGGGCTATGAGTTGCGGATGACGGGAGCTAACCGCGAATTCGCAGAATACTCAGGCATTAAGACGGGGCGGGTCATCTTGTACGTTCATCTTCTTGCGGGGTTGATCGCCGGAATCGGCGGTTCCGTCGAAGTACTGGGCATGTACAGCCGATTCCAATGGAACGCGCTTCCGGGGTACGGCATGGATGGAGCTCTTGTTGCGATGCTGGCGAAGAACAATCCGCTGGCTGTGATCGGATCCGCCTTGTTCCTGGCTTATATTCGAGTCGGAGCGGACATGATGTCGCGCTATTCGGACGTTCCGTCCGAGTTGATCTCGATTATCCAGGCGGTTATTCTACTGCTCGTTTCTGCAGATCAATTCCTGAAGTTCTGGAAAAATCGCATGCTACTAAAGGAGGCGAAGATGAATGCATGACTTCCTTGCGGTCATCCTGACCACCGACTTCGCCTTCTCTGTGTTACGGGTCACGACGCCGATTCTTTTCGCGGCGCTTGGCGCTCTCATTTCCAACCGGGCCGGTATCGTCAATATCGGATTGGAAGGCATCATGCTGACATCCGCGCTGTTAGGCGTTCTCGTCAGTGCATATACCGGCAGCGCATGGCTGGGGCTGCTGGGAGCGGCGTTGGGCGGGTTGCTGATTGCGGGGTTGCTCGCTTTCTTCACGTTGCAGTTCAAGACGCACCTCATCCTGGGCGGAATCGCGATCAATGCTTTTGCTTCGGGCGGAACCATTTTCGTGCTGTATATGCTGACGGGGGACAAAGGGACTTCTTCATCGCTGGCGAGCAAGGTTCTGCCTTCGGTCGAAATTCCGCTGATCGAAGACATTCCGGTCGTCGGTCCGATCCTGTCCGGTCATCATGTCCTGACTTATCTCTCGATCGTTGCGGCCGTAGCCGTGTTCGTATTGCTGAAGAAGACGCCTTTAGGCCTGCAGATCCGAGCGGTCGGAGAGAATCTGCATGCAGCCGAGTCGGTTGGGGTCAAGGTCAAACGAATTCAGTATACCGCACTTCTGCTTAGCGGGCTGTTTGCCAGTCTCGGCGGGGCTTACATGTCGATGGGTTATCTCTCCTTGTTCACTCGTAACATGACCGCGGGTAGAGGCTGGATCGCGCTTGCCGCCGAATCGATGGGACGAAGCACGACCATCGGGACGACAATTACCTCATTTCTGTTCGGCTTCGCAGAAGCGTTGTCCAACGCGTTGCAGCTTCTGAAGATCCCGGCTGAACTAATCTCGACTGTGCCTTACGTAGCTACGATTCTCGGACTCGTCTTCTATTCCGTCTCTATGACTCGCAAGGCTAATAAACTATTGAAGAAGCAGAAAGGGCCGCAAGCCTGATCAACACAAACTTGTAAACAAATCTAACATGTACATTGACAAGAAGACATAGAGGCTCTTATAATCAATCCCATAAATGGAGGGCGCCCGATGTCCCTGACTCGAACAATCCTGTCCAATGACGCGAAGAAGTCTCTGACCCGGATCTATAACGAGATCAACAAGGAGATTTACGGGTACGGCGTCACCCAGATCAGGATCTCATTGGACGATGGGGTCATCTCCATCTACGTCAAGCATCAGAGAGTTCCGGCCCTTAAGAGCCTAGAGGAACGATACGGGCAGATGAAGCAAGCGGTCGATTACGCCTTGCATTCGGAGTTCAAGCTCCGGTTCAAGCCTCGGGTCGAAGAGGAATTCGGATTGAAAGCGGCGGCGATTCTGCGGGATTACGATCCCGATACGGAATGGGCGGTCACCGTCATCCTGACGGAAAGTTAAATTGCCGGCGATTCTCCGGGATTTTATCTCGGCGGATACCGACTTATACCCTCGGCGTTTCTTCTATCGTTTACGATTAAGAAATCCGTTGTTAGAGAGCTTCTTTTCTAACGGCGGATTTCTTTTTTTATTCCCCCCAAACCCGAAAGGAGATCAATCAACATGGAAAAAGCAGCGATCATCGTCATCGACATGCAATACGATTTCGTCGGAGAGGAGGCCGTTATCCCTTGCAAATCCGATCCCAGCTTGATCGAGAACAACAAGAAGCTTCTGGCCTATGCGAGAACCAACGGAATTCCCGTCATTTATACCCAGGAGATCCATCGCAAGAATCACGTCGATTTCGGACGCGAGCTGGACCGCAGCGAGCCGATCCATTGCGTGGAGGGCACGAGAGGAGTCGAGATTCTGGAAGAGCTGAAGCCGGAGCCAACGGATTACGTTATTCAGAAAAGAAGGTACAGCGCGTTCTTCCAAACGGATCTCCAGGTTCTGCTCAAGGGTCTTGGCGTGAACACAATCATCCTCACCGGAGCGGCAACCGACGTATGCGTGCGCGCCACGGCGACGGACGCTCAGCAGCATGACTTTTACGTTATCGTTCCGAAGGAGTGCGTAGCCGGTACGTCGCAGAAGCAGCACGAAGCGGCATTGGAACATATCGATTACGTGCTCGGACGGGTTGTCGGCATGGATGAGTTGATGGTCGGCTAATTTCTTGCGAAAGGAGGAGCGGAACATGATCGTTTCCGTACGGCAGCTGTCTTACCAATACCCACATGGCACCAAGCCGGCTGTCAATCAGGCAAGCTTCGATATCGCAAAGAGCGAGACGGTCATGCTGACAGGCAGCAGCGGAAGCGGCAAGTCGACCGTCGCCTACCTTCTGAGCGGTGTCATCCCTCATCTGCATAGAGGAGGAAAGCTATCAGGAGAGATCGAGTTCGGCAGCGCGGAGGCAAGAAGCGTTGGTTTCGTCACTCAGAATCCGGAGAATCAGCTATTCGGCTACCGGGTGGAGGATGCCATTGTCTTCGGATTGGAAAACATGGGGCTCCACGCGCAGGAGATCGGCGTTCGATTGAACCGAGTACTGAACCTCTTCGGAATTCAGAACATGCGCGAGCGTGCGGTTGATTCGTTGTCAGGCGGTCAGCGGCAAACCGTGTGTATTGCCTCCGTTCTAGCCATGGAGCCGGATCTGCTCATTTTGGACGAGCCTGTCAGCTCGCTCGACCCGGCGGGCAAGGAGCTCGTTAGCGACGTTCTGCGACAGCTCAAGTCCCAAGGACAGACGATTCTGCTGATCGATCAGAACCTGGATTGGCCGGCCGGCGCTGTCGACCGGGTGATCGGAATGGAAGAGGGAGGGATCGTATTCGACGGGGCGGTGGACGACTTTTTGCGTAACGAGGAGATGTCCGCGCGCCTGGGAGTGACGGTTCCTCAAGCCGTCGAGCTCTTCCATGAGCTTCGGAGCAAGCAGGAGGTTAGCTGGTTCGCCAATGTCGAAGAGGCAGCGGAGACACTGGGGGCTATGAATATCGCTTTCTCCGTTCCACCGCATACATTCGAAGCGTCGTCTCCGAATGAAGATGCACCGTCAATCAGGATCGAAGCACTGGTGAAGAAGTATGAAGACTTCCAGGCGTTGGCCGGCGTCGATACCCGCTTCCTCCCAGGTAGGATCACCGCAGTGCTCGGCCAGAACGGATCCGGCAAGACGACGATGGTTCGCCATCTGATCCGACTGATCGAGCCGACGTCCGGAACGATTTATCTAGATGGCGAATCGATCGCAGGGAAGAGCACGGCGGAGATGGCGCGACGAGTCGCTTACGTGTTCCAACATCCAGACCATATGCTCTTTGAGGATACGGTCTGGAAGGAAACGACGTTCTCGGCGCGCACGATGGAACTGCCCTGGAGCGAAGATCATATCTCGGCACTGCTCGACGCTCATGGACTGCTCGAGTTCAAGGATGCTTTTCCAAATAGCTTGTCGATGGGCCGGAAGCATATCCTGACTATCCTGTCCGTTCTCTCCGCGAATCCGGACATCCTCATCCTGGATGAGCCTACGCTCGGAATGGACCGGGAGATGAAGAACCTGCTCGCCAAGCTTATGAAGGGGCTTGCCTCCGAAGGAAAGACGGTCATCGTCATCAGCCATGAGATGGCCTTCGTTGCCGATACGGCGAGCGAAGTCATCGTCATGAAGGGGGGGCGAATCCTTCTGCAAGGAACGACACAAGAGGCTTTCCGTGAAGAAGCACTGCTTCGTGAGGCGAAGATTGAGCTTCCGCAAATCACTCGAATCGCCAATAGGTTAGGCGTCCCGGGTATTCTGACGATTCCTGATTTTGTCCGGCTATGCCGATTCGAAGCGAAGCCTTCCGGAAACGAGGTGACGGCAGATGAAGTTTAACGGCTACGTGAACAAGAGGACTCTGCTTCATCGGATCGATCCCCGCATCAAGCTGATCTGGTTCGTCGGGACGACTGTTCTGACAGTGGTGTTCAAAGACCTGCTCGTCATGGCTCTTCTCATCGCGAGTTCCGTAGCCTTATGGACGATATCCGGTCTGCTTCGGGAGGCGGGAGGGATCGTTCGAAAGTTGCTGCCGCTGCTGCTTATGGCTATGGTTACCTGGCTGGTGATCGGAGCGGCGGAGAACGGCGGAGGAACCGCATTGGTTGCACTAGGTACGGTGCGATTGGAGGCGTCCGACGTGACGAGGGCTGTTGTCTCGGCGCTTCGGATCTTCCTGATGGTCACCTCGTTCTACTCGCTTATCATGGTGACGAACTTCAGCGAGATGATCTACGGGCTTCGGCAGTTTCGAATCCCTCTCCGGGCGGCATTCATGTGCGGACTGGTGTTCCAGATCATTCCGATCATGATCTCCGAATTCCGCACGATCGCCGACGCTCAGCGAGCTCGAGGCCTTGAACTCGACAAGGGCGGCATTGTTTCGAGAATCCGCCGCTACTCGATCATCTTGTTCCCGCTGTTTATTCGCTCCATTCAGGCCGGACAGAACATCGCGTTGTCCATGCATCTCTATCGGCTGGAATTCACGCGCAACCGCAGCTCCTATCGTTCCTTCCGGATCACCGGAGGGGATGCGAGGTTCAGCGCCGCCTTCCTGCTCTTGTGGGCGATCGCTGTGTTAATCGGCACGAAATATCCGTTGCAAGCCACCTAACCGCATTCGATAAAAGGAGCTGATGCGCATGATTCAACATTGGGCGGAGCTGAAATCTTACGAGATCAAAGGAATGGATAAGCAAGATGCGCTCGTCATCGTTCCGATCGGGGCAATCGAGCAGCATGGAGCACATCTGCCGGTCGGCACCGACACGATCATTTTGGACCGGTTGATGAAGGAATTGGCTGACAAGAGGGATTTTCCCGGATATCGCGTATTAATCGCCCCTCTGATTCCGATCGGCAAGAGCAACGAACACTCGGATTTTGCGGGAACGATCAGCTTCTCGACTCGTACGGCCATGGCAATGTTGTCGGAAATGTGCGCTTCGATGCGAAAACACGGTTTCGAGCGGTTTATCTTCGTGAATAGCCATGGGGGCAACACCGACCTTCTTAACGTGATTAGCCGAGACCTGAGAATAGAACTGGACGCCGAAGTGTTCGTGTTCGATTGGTGGTTCACCACCTTCTGGAACGACATTCTGGAAGAGCTGCAGCAATCCGGAGATTACGGCGTCTTCCATGCATGCGAGCTGGAAACGTCATTGATGCTGGCTATTCGCCCGGAGCTTGTGGATATGGCTAAGGCAGAGGACGAGTTCCCGGACGCCATTCTGACTCATGGCTGCCATGTCAGCCTGAAAGGACCGATTATTCCAGGTTGGAAAACAAGCGACGTCTCAAGTAAGGGGGTGATCGGAGCTCCTACGCTGGCTACCGAAGAGAAAGGCAGTTTGTTCCTGGACTATGCCGTGCGCAAGCTGGGAGAGATGCTGCTAGAGGTTCTGAACACGAGGTATCGAAAGTAAACGACGCAACGTATCGAGGAGGAAAAGAAACCATGTCCAATGAGTGGAGTACCGCTAAGACAGAAACCCGAACGTCATCCGCCGGAATCGTGAACATCGTATTCTGGGTCATATTCGGAGTGATGACCGGAGTACTGTGGGCGTATGCGAATCCGATCGCGCTCGTGCCCGGAGTCATTCAACTTCGAATCTTCGCGTTTCTTCCGGCCGTCATCGGCATCCTATTTGGTCCGAAGACGGGCTTTTTCTCCGGATACATCGGCACTGTCGTCTGGGCGCTGCTGGCAGGGACGTTCCTTCCGGCACACACGCTGCTGGCCGATGGCATCATGGTCGGCTTTACCGGCTGGCTGCCCGCGATGATGGTCGGTCGGGGCAGGACGCTTGCAGAACTGGGCCGCAGCAAGTCCGTTCTCGTTCAATCGGCGCTTTGGTCACTCGCCGCAGGAATCGTGATGATTGTGATCGCTTGCGCCAGCCTTCATTTTTTCGGAATATTCAATTTTTGGTGGGGAGTGCTATGGATTGGCTTGAGCGATGTTCCTCCCCTTGTCATTGGAACTCCGATTCTTGTTCTATTCCTGGCGCGCAGGCTTGAGAAAGTGCAAACGATGATTCCTTGGAGCTAGAGCCAGCCGAGCTGAACCGCTTCACGGAACAGACAGATAAAGGCAAGGAGCAAATCCTATGAGAATTGTAGTTGGCGTGACCGGAGCAAGCGGGTCCATCTATGCTTATTCACTCGTTCGTGCCCTAAACCATCTAGGCGTGGATACCTACTTGATCGCGACCGAAATGGCTGAGAAAGTCATGAAGTTCGAGTGCGGCGTGACGATGGACGAAATGAAAAACTACGCGACGATCCTGAGCAATCGAAACCTGTTCGCTTCGGTGGCAAGCGGCTCGTTCAAGACGGACGGAATGGCAATCATTCCGTGTTCGATGAACTCGCTCGGAGCGATTGCCAACGGAGTAGGCGACACTCTCCTAAGCCGGACAGCAAGCGTCATGTTGAAGGAGAAGCGCAAGCTGATTGTCGTTCCGCGCGAGACGCCGCTTCATCTAATCCATCTGGAGAACATGACCCGGCTGGCGAGGGCCGGCGCGGACATCATGCCAGCTTCTCCAGGTTTCTATCATCACCCGAAAGAGATCTGGGAGCTCGTGAATTTCGTTGTCGCCCGCGTGCTGGACGGCTTCGGAATCGAGCATTCTCTAATGGTGAGATGGGGGGAGAAGGCGGCGGAATGATGACCGACATCCGAAGTCTCCTTGCGCATTGGGAGAAGTCCGGGCGAATCGAGCATGTGCGGGAGGAAGTCGATCCGGAATACGAATTGGCCGCGATCGTGCGAAGAGGACGAGGGAAGAAGCCCTACTATTTTCACAAGATCAAGGGCTATCGAGTTCCGATGGTGTCCGGATTGGGCGGGGATCGGGGGATGCTCGCCGAGAGCATGGACATCGGGGTGCGGGACCTTGTCCCGAAGCTGATTGACGCGATAGTCACGCCGATTCCGACGCGGAGAGTCGACCGTGGTCCCGTCCAGGAGAATGTGGTCACGGACCGTATCGTCTTGGACGAGCTGTTCCCGATCTGTAAGTACCATAAGGACGATTCCGGACGGTATCTTGTCTCCGGCGTTCTCGTCGTGAAGCAGAAAGATGGCAGCAAGCGGTATACGTCCATACGAAGAATGCAGTATCTCGGAGGCAATCGCGCCAGCATTCTGATCTCCTCGCCGGAGCTCTTCCGGCAATACAAGGAATACGAACAAGAGAATGCTCCAATGGAAGTGGCGATCATGTTCGGCGTCGTTCCGGCGGTCATTCTCGCTTCCCAAATCAGTACTCACTTGTATCATCGGGACAAGCTAGACGTCGCCGGAGCTCTGCTCGGTCAATCGCTTGAGGTCGTGCCATGCCGAACGGTTGATCTGGAGGTGCTGTCGGAAGCCGAAGTGGTGCTCGAAGGCAGGATGTTGCCGCATGTCCGAGAACAGGAAGGCCCGTTCGGGGAGCTTGGCGGCTATTACGGTGACCGTACCCCGCAGCCGATCGTCGAGTTATCGGCGATTACATTCCGCAACGACCCGATCTGGCAGACGATCTATCCTTCCGGCTTCGAAGAGCACACGCCGATGGCGATCGCGCGGGAAGCCGTGCTGTTAAGCACCGTACGTCAGGTCGTACCGGACGTGCTTGACGTTCATCTGACGCCCGGCGGCATCGGCCGATATCACGCGGTGATCTCCATCGACAAGCAATCCGAAGGCGATGCCAAGCAGGCTTGCCTCGCCGCGTTCGCTAGCGATAAGGATTTGAAGCATGTCGTTGTGGTCGACAAGGATGTGAACATCTTCGATGCGGAGGACGTGGAATGGGCGATCGCGACGAGGGTTCAGGCCGATTTAGACGTATTTATCGTTCCGGGAGCGAAGGGTTCTCCGCTCGAACCGTCCCATCAGCTGCGCGGGGTAAGCGCAAAAATGGGCATTGATGCGACATATCCGACTAGCGCCGCAGAGGCCTATCGGCGAACTAGCGTCGTCGTGAATGGAGTCCCGGAGAGAGGCGCCTAGTTGACCAAGAAGGAGGAGGAGCAGAATGGAAGCGATCGGCATGATCGAGACGCGGGGATTCGTCGCTGCGCTTGAAGCGCTGGATACGATGTGCAAGGCCGCAGCCGTTCGAATGATCGACCTGAAGCGAGTTGGTTCGGGACTGGTCACGGTCGTCGTGGAAGGCGATGTCGCAGCGGTATCGTCCGCCATCGAAGCAGGCAAACAGGTTCCCGATCGAACAGGAGGCGAGCTCGTGTCGGCCAATGTGATTCCGCGGCCGCATCCGGAGTTGGCCAAGATGATGTAGAAGGGGGGGAGGTGATTGTCAGACTTCATGAGAAACGTGGTAGAGGCAGCCTTGAGAAAAGACGAGTCTATCCCGACTTCTGACGCGGAACCGAACCCTGTTCGCGAAGCGACATCGGAGTTGGCGTTGAAGCGTCCGAATTACCAACGAGCGAAGCAGAATCGCCGGTTGAATGCAGGATTGTCGGGAGGCTCTAAGGGAGGGACAGAGAGGAATAGCACGTCTTCTAGGTCGAATTCGAAGTTCATGGAGAATTCCTTATCTCCCTTACTTCGGCTAACCTTGAACCAAGGTCAAGACGACGAGATTCGGAATGAGGCGAAGGGAAACGCGATATTCGTTCCAGGACAGGAAGCTGATTACGCGGCAGAGGAAACTTCCGCTTCCGGAATGATCGGACGCTTGGAAGGACCGCTGCGATTTTGGCTTTATCCCGAATTGAATCCGAAGCTAGCGTCCGAATTTGGCATTTTCTCGTCGCAGCCTGTTACTGTCGGTGCGGTGGCCGTGGAGAACGGATTGCCCGGTCTATTGTTCGAACTTGACGAGCTTCTTCCCAGGGCTTCGAATTTGGAGATTGACGTGCGAAAACAAGGGGCTAGAGACGGTGTCTCCGCTATCTATCTGATCGGCAAACGGGAAGGAGATTCCGCCGCCGTAAGGTCTCTGCTTGAACGGTGGTTCGAGAAGCGCAAGGTTTGCGAATGTTCAGGCTCCGTTCAAATCTATGAAACGGCTTATCCCTCTGCTCTGCTTGTTAAGCATCTTGGCGTAACGGCTGATGAAGGCGTGGTCGTCGTCGAAGGCATCGACCGTTTCCGGAGCGTCGCTCTGCTCGACCGCTGCATGAAGCAAATGGCGGAGGCGGGCTTCCGTCACAAGATCGAAGACCGATATCTGCTGATCGCCGGACCGTCGGCTTCGATCCAGCGAGCTTCGGAAGCGCTGCGGAGGGAAGTTGCGCCGTATACGCCGCCATTTATATAGAAGAAACGAAAGGAGGGACGAATAGATGGCACAGCAGGCGCTCGGATTAATCGAGACAATCGGGTATGCGACCGCTGTATCGGCTGCGGATGCCGCCTTGAAGGCCGCGAACGTTCGTCTCGAAGCGGTGGAGCGAGTCATCGGAGTCGGCGGCATGCTCGGCGTGACCGTTCATTTCGCCGGCGACGTGGCGGCCGTTCAATCGGCCGTAGAGGCGGGCAAGCTGGAAGCGAGCCGTGTCGGTACGCTGGTCTCGGCGCATGTCCTTCCGCGGGCTCATCAGGAAGTCGCTTTGAAGGTGCTGTCGCGGTTCGAGGCGGCAAAGACTTTACCGACGGAGGAAGGCGGCCCGACTCTGGAAGCCGCAACTGATCGTGACGGCAGCGCCGTTTCGGGAACGGAAAAGGCAGACGGGAAATCAAAAATGACCGAAGAGAATGGACAGGAGAGGCCAACTCTTGAGAAGAAGCAGAGGCCGAATCCGTTAAAACCGCCGGCTGAAGATACCTGAACACGCGTTCATCCGGCATTTGGCATAAGGCAGAATGATTTCAATGACAATATTATTAACTACATTAATTAAGTGGAGGAATCACCGATGGGAGAAGCGTTAGGACTTGTAGAAACGAAAGGCTTGGTAGGGGCGATCGAAGCGGCGGATGCAATGGTGAAGGCGGCGAATGTTGAGATTTGCGGATACGAGAAGGTGGGATTCGGTCTCGTTACCGTCATGGTTCGCGGCGACGTTGGCGCGGTCAAAGCGGCGACCGACGCGGGCGCGAGCGCGGCAAAGCGAGTCGGTGAGCTGATCTCCGTTCACGTCATCCCGCGTCCTCACAGCGAAGTCGAGAAAGCAATCCTGTCGAAGACTTCCGGCAACTAATAAGGTAGCCTCATGGAAATCACCTCTAGCGCGTTAGCGCTCCGAACCGCCAGGGAGTTGTACTATCGCGGGAGGAGAACGGAGCTTGCGGAACGTTATCCAGCCGTGCTTGTGCTCCTGGATGATCATTGGATCGGCATGGAGGCCGGCATGAAGGCGGTCCGGGAGCTCGTCCATTCTCAGGCGAGGGTCCGAATTGTCCTAAGCGAAGCAACAAAACGCCGATACACCATCGCTAGCATTGCCAGATGGACGGGGTGCGACGATATCGTTGCCGCAGATAATCGGAAAGAAGACGTATTGGCGGAATGCGAATCGATCTTCCTGCCGATCTTATCATTCTCGCTGTTATCAAAGCTTTCTCGGCTTGATGACGAGCATCCGTTCTCACGGTTGACGATTCGCATGCTCTTCGCTGGCAAGCGTGCGGCGGCGCTGGACGTCGGCGTGAACGAACGTCATCCGGAATGGGCGGAGCAAGGACTTCAGCCGCCGCCGGCGATCCGGAGAGAGCTGGACGGGATGCTCGGATCTGTCAGAAGCTATGGGCTACGGATAATCGATCAGAATCAGATGACCAATTGGCTGCGAGTAAGAGCCAAGAAACAAATCGTCACGGCGGAAGACTTGTCAGCCGCTCATGCGAGCGGAATGCGAAGCTGCCGCCTTCAGCCAGGCGCCATCGTCACTCCTCTTGCCAAGGACATGGCGGCAAAGCTTGGCATTAACTTACATTCTTCTGAATCGGGAGGTCGTTAGCGATGCAGCTTGGACAAGTGATCGGCAGGGTAACCGCGACGCGGAAGGATGAGCGTCTTGTCGGAACGAAGCTGCTCGTTGCGCAGCCGATTCGGTTGGACGGCAGCTTGACCGGAGAGCCGGTCATTGCGGTCGACACGGTTGGCGCTGGCATCGGTGAACGGGTCATCTATGTGATGGGCAGCATGGCCGCCCGGGCGCTGCCCGAAACCGGCGCTCCCGTCGACGCCGCTATCGTCGGCATTATCGATACGCTGGACAGCTTAAATTAGGAGATATGCCTAATATGGATACAAAACGATTATTGGAAGCAATGGAATATCGCCGTCTGATCGATACCCTAATGGACGACCGTCTCTTCGCTGACACGGTTCTGCAGGACGGCTATGTCATCAACGTCATTACAAGAGAGATCTATGCCGCGGACGTCGCGATCAAGGGCTCCCGAATTCTAATGGTGGGAGACGCCTCCGGCCTGATCGGTCCGGAGACGAACGTGGTGAAGGTAAAGGGAAAGTTCGTCTCGCCGGGCTTCATCGACTCTCATATGCACTTCGAGAGCGCGATGCTCACCGTGACCGAATTCTCGAAGCTGTCCATTCCAACGGGAACAACGACCCTTGTCGCGGATCCGCACGAGATCGGCAATGTGCTCGGCATTCATGGGATGAAAGCGATGATCGACGAAGCACGAACGCTTCCGAATCGGGTTCTATACACGGTGCCAAGCCTGACGCCGGACGTGCCGGGCCTAGAGACTGCGGGGGCCGAGATCGGTTCAAAGGACATGGATCAGCTGCTGAACGATCCGCTCGTGCAAGGCATCGGAGAGCTTCAAGGCTTCAGCAACGTCGGTCCCGTGTTCAAGCATGCTTCTCCGTTGATCGACGATCTGATCGCGTCCGTCGTCTATGCCAAGAGCATCGGGAAGACAGTGGAGGGCAATGCACCGGGACTGTTCGGCAAACAGCTCGCCGCCCACATTATCGCCGGCGGGACGCACGTCTCCTGCCATGAGACGACGACCAAAGAAGAGACGCTAGAGAAGCTGCGCTACGGCGTGAGCGTCTTCATTCGAGAAGGTTCTTCGCAGCGCAACATGCCGGAATGCATCCGCGCCATCACGGAAGAGGGCGTCGATTCGCGACGTGCGATCCTTGTCTCGGACGATATGGTTCCCGAGGATTTGCTCAAGCATGGCCACATGAACGACATCGTTCGCCGGACAATTGCGGCGGGAATCGATCCCGTGGAAGCGATCCAGATGGTTACGATCAATCCGGCGACGCATTTCGGCTTCGCGGATGTCGGCATTCTTGCCCCCGGAAAACGCGCGGACATCGCCGTCATCTCCGATCTGGAGAAGATGACGATCGATCAGGTTTACCTGGCCGGCGTGATGTCGGCGGAGCGCGGCGAGCTCACCGTTGATATTCCTTCCTACGTCTATCCGGATTCGGTCAAGCATTCGGTCAAACGACAGCCGCTTAGGAAAGAAGAGATCTTGATTCGAGCCAGCGGTTCGGAAGCGATTGTCCGGGTCATCGAGGTCATTCCCGACCAGAATCTGACCGGCGCATCGGAATCGCGCTTGATCGTTTCCAACGGTATCGTCGAGCCGGACGTCTCGGCTGATGTTCTGCCGATTCTCGTCATCGAGCGTCACGGTCGCAGCGGGAAGATCGGCAAGGCGTTTGTCAAGGGAATGAAGCTTAGAGAAGGGGCGATCGCGGAGAGCGTCGCGCACGACACGCACAACATCATCGTGACGGGAACGAATTACGACGACATGCTGATCGCCGCGAATCGAGTCATCGCCATGAACGGCGGCATCTGTATGATCAAGCAGGGCAAGGTCGTCGGCGATCTGCCGCTGCGGATCGGAGGGCTCATGACCGACGAGCTCACGGGCAAGGAGATGAGTGACAAGATCGCGGAGCTTCACCGTCAGGCTAGGGAGGAGCTCGGCTGCGGAATCCATGTTCCGTTTATGCATCTGAGCTTCCTCTCGCTGGTGACGAGCCCGAAATGGAAAATTACCGACCATGGCCTGATCGATGCGGAGAACTTCGAAGTCCTCCCGACGGTCCTATAGAGGAGGATTGGCATGGGAATTCGCTTAATCGATTTGTCTCAGGAGATCTATCAGGGAATGCCGGTATTTCCTCCACATCAGAAAACGATGATTTTCTCCAACATGACCCACGAGGAGAGCAAGAAGCAGCTCGGCTTCGAATTCGCGACAAACAACCTGCTCATCAACGAGCACGGACCGACGCACAGCGACGCCGTCTACGAATACGACCGCAACGGGAAGACGATCGACGAGATGCCCCTGGAGTATTTTTACGGGCCTGCGATCTGCCTCGACGTCTCCCATGTCTCCCCGGACGGATACATCCGGGCATCCGACCTGAAGGATCAGCTCGATCAGAACGGTCTCTTCATCGAGAGAGGGGACATCGTGCTCCTTCATACCGGCCATTACAATCGCTCCTACGGAACGGAAGAATGGTTGACTCGGCATGCGGGTCTTGATTACGAGGCGGCCGAGTGGCTAGCGAAGCAAGGGGCGGTCAATATCGGAGTGGACGCTCCTTCGATCGACAATCCGAACGATCCGGATTTCTCAGGGCATCTGATGTGCCGCCGTTACGGCTTAACGAATACGGAGAACATGTGCCAGTTGGACCAAGTGGCGGGCATGCGCTTCCTCTACTTCGGCCTGCCGCTGAAGATTCGCAAAGGGACGGGCTCGCCAATTCGCGCGGTCGCCGTGCTTATCGATTGATGAAAAATTTTTACCTATAAAGAAGGTAGTGCTATGAAAACAGGGACGATAGTCGAAGAGGTGCTGATTCCCCCCTATGAAGGAAGGGCGGTCGTGGTGCCGAAGGGGCATCGTTTGTGCATTATCGACGTGGAAGGTAAGCAGGTCGGGGACTTCGTCTGCTTCCTTCAAGGCCAATCCGGGGAGCATGTCTCTCCGGTTCATATGAGATCCTCGCTCAGCAGTATCCGGCTTAAAGTAGGGGACGGCTTGTACAGCAACTTGAGAAGACCGCTCATGCGCCTGGTGAAGGATACGGTCGGCAAGCACGACTTCTTCTTCCCGGCCTGCGACGATTATCGATACAAAGTGGATTTCGGGGTGGAAGGGCATCCGAATTGCCATGACAATCTTGAAAAGGCACTGAAGCCTTTCGGAGTAAAGTATGACGTCCTGCCTGACCCGATCAACTGGTTCATGAACAACGCGCTGGACGAGAATTCGGATTACGTAATCGAGGAGCCTCTTTCGAAGCCGGGCGATTACGTCATGCTTGAGGCGCTCTGGGATGTGATTGTCGCCGTATCCGCATGTTCTCAGGATATGGCGCCGGTAAACGGTTATCGTGTGACGCCGCTAAAGCTGCAAATCCTACGGGATTGAAGGAGAGAACGGTTACAATGGGAGTGGACGAACATACGAGAGCCGTCGAGCTGCTCTGTGAGTTGATCCGTCTGGACACGAGCAACCCTCCGGGGAACGAGCATCGGGTGTCCCAAGCGCTGGAGAAGCTGTTGAATCGGGAAGGCGTGGACGTACGTGTGGAGATGCTGGATCGGAAAGGCAATCGAAGCAATGTCGAAGCGGTTCTTCGAGGGGACGGACCTAGCAGGCTGATGTTCTGCGGGCATATGGACACGGTAGCACCATGGGACAAGGAGGCGGGGCGTTACCCTCCTCATGGGGCGGTTATCGCGGACAACAGGATTTATGGACGAGGCGCTTCCGATATGAAAAGCGGGTTGGCCGCAATGCTTCTCGCGTTTCTATCTATTCAACGCGATGGGATCCGTCTCGGCGGGGATTTGGTGTTCTTGGCCACGGCGGGAGAGGAAGTCGACAGCTGCGGCGCCGCAGCTTACGAGAGTTTCACGGAGATGAGGGAGTTCGACGGCGTTGTGATCGGCGAACCGACCGGCAGCAGAATCGTGGTCGGCCATAAGGGAGCGTTATGGCTTCGAATTGAACTGTTCGGCCTAAGTGCGCACGGCTCCATGCCGAAGCTTGGCACGAACGCGGTCGAGGCGATGGCGGAGCTGATTGCAATCATAAAGGCGTGCGAGTCGGATTGGGCAGCGACTGATCCGATTCTAGGCGCAAGCAGCTTAGCGGTGACGAAGGTTAGCGGGGGCGTGCAGACGAACATCATTCCGGACCGCTGCGAAGCGGAATTGGATCTAAGGTTCGTACCTCCGATCCGCCAGGATCAGCTCCTCAAGGAGATAGAGTCGAGATTGCAAGATTTGCAGGCGGTAAATCAGGGATTAAGCTATCGCTTAACGCCGATTCTCGAGAGGCAGCCGGTTGTCACTAGCATAGACGATCCGCTTATCCGAACGGCAATAGAACTGGCGGGCGACCGGTGTTCGGGCGTGCGAGGAGTATCGTATTACACGGACGCATCGGTTCTGAACCGTAATAGCGCGGTTCCCATCCTGATATACGGTCCGGGAGACGAGAGGTTGGCTCATCAACCGGACGAATCGGTTGATATCGACGCTTATCTTGATTCGATCGACTTCTACCGGGAGCTCGCAATTCGTTTCCTGGGGAGATAATTTGGGGAAGATTGAGTCTTCTCTGAAGTCAGCAACCTTGACTTCGGGGGAGACCTTATTTTATTTTAACACAAAATTCCACCGCTAGGATTTTGTGAGATTCGGTCGGGTTTGCTATAATTCACTAGTGTGATAGATTAATAGAATCCGATAGGAAACAGAGAAAAACAGAAAAGTAGCGAAGGGAGAACGTCATTGTGATCAGAAGCTGGGGAAGCTGGGGCCGAAGCGCCGCGGCCGTCGTCGTTGGAATCTCGCTGTTAGCTCCTATCTCTCCGGGAACCAGCGTCGTCAGCGCGGCGCCGGCTCCGTCAACGAGCTCCGTTAGTCCCTCTATTCAGATTGTGCTCGACAATTATCCGCTGCCTTTCGATTCCGCGCCGAAGATCGACAACGGCGTGACGCTAGTGCCCTTCCGAACGATTGCGGAAGCGCTCGGAATCGCTGTCGTCTGGGACGCAGCCTCGAAGACGGTCGTGGCGACCGGAAACGACGCTAGCGGCCAGCCGGCCAAGGTCATCTTGACCATCGGCAAGAAGAGCGCGCAAGTCAATGGGCAGGCTGTCGAACTGACCGCGGCGCCCGTCGTGCAGCAAGGCCGGGTGCTCATTCCGATGGCCTTCTTCGGACGACAGTTTGGCGCGCAAGTGAGCTGGGAATCGGCAACGAAGACCGTCCGCATTCAATCCCCCAAGCGGGAGATGCGCACGATGGGCTTCTATGCGATATCGTCTTACGATCAGGTGAGCCGACTGGAGAATCTGAATTCGGCGGCCTTCGGTTGGGCTCAGATCAACCAGAACGGGGAATTCTCCACGACGGATAAGGATTACAAGTGGCCGAAGGCCGACGGAGACGTGACTCCGGAATCCATCGCCGCGCGAGTGGAAGACGGTTACCTGATGGTTCACGGGCTGGACGGCAACCGGCAGACGACCAAGGTACTGACCGATCCGGCCGCAAGGGACTCTTCCATTCAACAGATGGTAAGCTTGGCGAAGGACAAAGGCTTCAAAGGCGTCATGCTGGATTATGAAGGGTTAGGCTGGAAGGACGATCCGGCAACCGCGAAGAAGCAGTTCAACGAATATACGGCCCTGTTGTCCGAGCAGCTTAAGAAGGAAGGACTCAAGCTATCGCTCGCGCTTCCTCCTCTTAACGGAGCTTATCAAGGATATGATTATAAGACGCTCGCGGGCTACGCGGACGAGATTGTCATTATGGCTTATTTATATGTAGCCGACAAAACGCCGGAGCCGATGAACAAAGTAGATGCCGCGATCTCGCTTGCGCTGAGGCAAGGGGTTCCGAAGCAGAAGCTTCTGCTCGGCATCGATATGGAGAACGAGAACGAGACGACGGTTCTGGACAAGATCGGATTGGCCAAGCGCTACGATCTTGCCGGGGTCGCGTTCTGGAGGCTCGGCATTCTGACCCAGGCGGAGATGAAGGCGATCGACAGCAGCGTGACGAAGATCGGAGGATAGTGTGCGCTTGCCTTACGAATTTATCCTAAACGCTTTTCTAGGGGATGCTCCCGCGACGATATCGGAGGGGGCGTCCGGCTACAACAACACGACCAGGTACGTACAAAGCCAGGGAGCTCGTTATGTCCTGCGGATCTATGAGACGCATCAGGATTCCAGCAAGATCCGCTTCGAGCATGATGTTCTCCTTAAGCTCGGCGAGCTTCGCTTGCCGTTCCGCGTGCCTCAGCCTGTCCGTCTGCCCGACGGACGCTCATACGTTCAGCTGGAAGACGGAACGGGACGCTTCGCCTGCTTGTTCCTATATATAGAAGGAACGCGTCCGGACAGCCGCGATCCGCTCACCGCGGGCTCCGTCGGAGAGACGGTCGGCAGGCTAAGCCGTGCGTTGGCGACGATCGCGCCGAATCAAGCTCCCGAGTACCCGCCCTATTACGAGATGGATCTTGCGCATCCCTCGTGCGACTCGGAGACGATCCGTCGCTTCTGCTGCAACCCGCCGGCCGAATTCGAGGAACTCGCCGAGGAACTCGCTTCTATCCGGTCGGAGCTGGAGGACTTCCGGTCCGTCATTCCGGCTTTGAGAGGCTTGCCGCATCAGCTTGTGCACGGAGATATCAACGATTCCAATCTGTTGGCGTCGCCGGAGTATGGGAATCCTATCGAAGCGGTACTCGACTTCGAGTTCGCCACGCGCGATCTCCGGGCGATGGAGCCGGCCGTCGTGCTCTCCGGGATGCTCGAGAGCGAAGGGCTCGAAGAGACGATTCCGGCGTTCCTGGCCGGCTTCTCGGGCGTCGTGCGATTGACCGAGCCGGAAGCTCTTGCGATTCCGCAGCTGATTCGTCTGCGGAAGCTCGATGTATTCGTGCATTTCCTTGGACGGTATCGGGACGGAGTCGACAGGGCAGAGGTGCTTCAAGAGCAGGTCGCCGACGCGGCGAGCGGATTGGCGGCGTTGCGCAAGCAGGAACCGCGGCTATTGGAATGGTGCCGGGCAGGGATGGAATAAAGAAGAAGACGGCCGAGTCATTCGGCCGTCTTCGGTCTGTCGATGGCTTGTTCCATCGTCTTGTCCGTCAGGTGGGCGTAGATCTGCGTCGTCTCCGGAGACGCGTGCCCTAACTGCTCCTGCGTCTTGTAGAGATCGTTGCGCAAGTAATAATCGGTAGCGAACGAGTGACGAAGCTTGTGCACGGATAGAAAAGGCTTGCCGAACCGCTTCGCGTACTTGATCACCATCTCCTGGATCGCGCGCTTGGTCATCCGCGAGCCTTCTTTCTTGCCGTTGGCGATGGCAAGGAAGAGGGCTTTCTCGCGTTTCGGCGCATGATAACGAAGGTCGCGAAGCTCCAGATACGCTTCCAAGTCCGCGATCGCTTCCTGCCGGAAGAACACGGGCGTCTTGAACGTATCGTCGTTCTTCCCCTTGCGGTACACGTATACGAGCTTTTTTTTCAAATCGAGATCGTCCACGTTCAGGTTCACCAGCTCCGACACCCGAAGGCCGGAATTGAGGATCAGGCTGACGATGCACGCATCGCGAATATGGTTGAGCTCGTGGGAGTAGAGCGCTTGCTTGTTCGTCGCCACGTCCTGAGCGTAATCGCTATGGATATATCGGATGAATTCGTCGATCTCTTCTTCCTGCAGCAGCTTCCCCTCCAGCTTCGCCGCCGTATCCTTCGGCTTATGGGTTCGCTTGATCGACACCTTGGCCATGACGTTGCGCTTCAGAAGAGGATAGAATTCATCGTCCTCGGCGATCTGGCTCAAGTAATGGAACAGAGAGCGAAGGGAGGAGAGCTTGCGAGAGATCGTCGTCCGGCTGTTCGCGTTCTCCGTTCGCGTCGACAGGTACATGCGGAAGTTGTCCACGCTGTCCATATGCAGCCTCTCCAGGTCGACGATCGGGATTCCGCTTATCTTCTCCGCTGCGGTCAGCCCTTCGCCCATCAGCCAAGAGAAGAACGTCTCGTAATCTCTCACGTATTCCAGCAAGGACGAGGGCGACAAGTCCGGCAGCTTGTAATTGATGAACTTCTCCACATACCAAGGCATGTCGGGAACTTTCCTGTCCAGCTCTTCGCGGTCTTTTTTCTTCTGCAGATTCATTCGATCACCCGGGAATGGTAGGTTAGTCGTTCGTTGACGCAGCCAACAGGAATATTATAGCATGGAAGCGACAATTCGGAGCCGTTCGAATGAAGCCTTAAGCCGATGCAAAAAGAGCATATTCGAGCATTCATTGTCGGAATCTTCTATAATAAGAAGACAAACAGCGTGCGATCTCCGTAATTAACCAGATTAACTTAGCTTCGAATCGTAGCTTAATAAACTTTGCGACAGAGAAAAGGAGACCTAAAGGATGGCAATCGTTCAAGTAACCATCGTTCCTCTCGGAACGGGAAGCACCGGCGTCAGCGAATACGTGGCCGCGGTGAAGCAGGAGCTCGACCGCGCCCCGGAGGAGATCCGTTATCAGCTCACGCCGATGAGCACGATCATCGAAGGAGAGCTGGATGACCTCCTTGCCGTCGTGCGCAGGCTTCATGAGGTTCCGTTCCGCGAAGGCGCGCAGCGCGTATCCACGACGATCACCATAGACGACCGCAGAGACAAGAAGGGGACGATGGAGCAGAAGCTGGCGTCGGTGGAAGAGAAGCTTAGACGTTAACCGATTCTCCAGATGCTTTCTTCAGAAACGTTCGATTCGTACGCAACATTCGGATAGCTGATTCCGTCCATTGTGCAGAAGCTTGAATCGTCCATAAAAGTATACGGGGGCATCGCTTATGTACAAGGGCATGTGGCGAATCGCTGGATTAATGTCGTTAATGATTGCGCTTGTTAGCGGGTGCTGGATGAGGATCCTGGTCAGCCTGAGTTAGAAGGAGAAGTGACGGAGATTCATCTGGCAGCGTCTCTGGAAGACGAGAGCTACGTTCGATTGGGGGATCGGAAAGTCTATCTTCTCAAGTTCACCCAATATCTAGTGTCGGGTCATCCGGCGACCGCGGATCGGATTCAGATCGGCGATAAGCTCGAGATCCGAACAACCGGTCTTGATGTAGGTGGAGACGGACGTATCCAAGCCTCGCAGATCCATATCGTCTAACAGCGTCATGCCAAAAAAATAAGAGATTCCAGGAAGCCGCTCTCGCCTTTTGGGACGCGGCTTCCTGCTATTTATCCCACATTCTGCCGCTTTGACGAGAGGGAGATAGAGTGATAAACTGTTCTTTCGTGACTGGTTATTCGGATTTAGGTCTACAGGCTTATGGACAATTTTCTCGAAGAACAAGTAGAGAGAAACCGTTGACACCCACAAAATATTGATATAAATTTAGAACTACGAACTACATATAGTCGGCGCGAGTGCCTTGGTCCTCGACAAGTTTCAAGGCATAAGAGGGAAGCCGGTCCGATTCCGGCGCGGTCCCGCCACTGTGTTGGTAGAGTTTCTCGCCTGTAAGTAGAGAGACTCGGATACCTAAGCCAGAGACCTGCTCGCGCCGAGCGGCACACCCTCTCCTACGATGAATAGGAGCGTGTCCGATACGTCCAGGATTCCGCATGCGCGAGGAGTTATTCCTTTTCGCCATGGACGCGTTCGGCATTTTCGATTCCAGATGTTGCCGGATGCGTCTTTTATTGTCAGTAGGTAGAAGTAGAGAGAGAGAGAGAGGAGACGGTACCATGCTGATCGCTTATGATTCCAAGACGGGTAACGTGAAGAGGTTCATTCGCAAGCTGGACTTGCCGGCCGTACAGATTGATGAACAGACCAAGCTGGACGAGCCGTTCGTGCTGGTTACATACACGACGGGATTCGGGCAACCTCCCGTGAAGGTCATGAATTTCCTCCAACATAATCACGATCGCATGATAGGCGTCTCCGCCAGCGGCAACCGCAACTGGGGCGACGGGTTCGCCAAGAGTGCCGATTATATCTCCCAGAAGTACGGGGTTCCGGTCCTGATGAAGTTCGAGATGTCGGGAACGTCCGTCGATGTGGAAAAATTCAAGAGAGAGGTGAGCCTCATTGCGTCACATTGAACTGAACAACCTGCTCATGCAGCGGGATTCCGAGGGCTTCTTCCAATTGGACAAGGACCGCGAGGCGGTCGATTCGTTCATGGAGGAAGTGAAGCGCAGAAGCTTGTCTTTCGCCAGCACGGCCGAGAAGGTTCGCTACATGATCGATCAGGACTTCTATGAGAACGTCTATGACCAATATACGGAGCAAGAAGTAGAAGACGTCTACGCCCTTGCTCATTCCTACGACTTCCAATTCCAATCCTACATGGCGGCTTCCAAGTTCTACACCGATTACGCCGTGAAGAGCAACGATAAATCGCTGTACCTGGAACACTACCCGGATCGCGTCTCCATCGTCGCCCTTCATCTTGGAGGCGGCAACGCGGACACCGCGCTGAAGCTGACTTCCGCCATGATGGAACAGCGCGTGCAGCCGGCTACCCCGACTTTCCTTAACGCGGGCAAGAGCCGCCGCGGCGAGCTCGTCTCCTGCTTCCTTCTCGAGATGGACGATGCGCTCAACTCGATCAACTACGTTCTCGGCACGTGCATGCAGCTGTCCAAGATCGGGGGCGGCGTTGCCGTCAACCTCTCCAAGCTGCGCGGACGCGGCGAACCGATCAAGGGCGTCGAAGGCGCGGCCAAGGGCATCATGCCGGTTCTGAAGCTGATGGAGGACGCCTTCTCCTATGCGGATCAGATGGGCCAACGCAAGGGCTCCGGAGCTGGCTATTACAACATCTTCGGCTGGGACGTCATGGAGTTCCTGGACAGCAAGAAGATCAACGCCGACGAGAAGACTCGCCTGAAGACGCTGTCGATCGGCCTGATCGTTCCGAATAAGTTCTACGAGCTTGCCGAGAAGAACCAGCCGCTTCACGTGTTCGGACCTTATTCCGTCTTCAAAGCATACGGCTCGCACCTCGACGATATGGATCTCGACGAGATGTACGATACGCTGCTCGCCGACTCCCGCGTCAAGAAAAAAGTCGTCATGAGCGCGCGCGACATGCTTACCAAGATTGCGACGATCCAGCTGGAATCCGGCTATCCTTATATCATGAACCGTTCGAACGCGAACCGCGAGCATGCGCTCAAGGGCATCGGTTCGATCAAAATGTCCAACCTGTGCACGGAGATCTTCCAATTGCAAGAGACGTCCGAGATCGGCGATTACGGCACGCCGGACGTGATTCGCCGCGACATCAGCTGCAACCTGGCATCGCTGAACATCGCTAACGTGATGGATACGCGCAAGATCCGCGAGTCCGTGCACGAAGGCATCACCGCCCTGACCGCCGTAAGCGACATGTCGAAGGTTGCGAACGCCCCGGGCGTTGAGAAGGCGAATAACGACCTTCATTCGGTCGGCCTCGGCGCCATGAACCTTCACGGCTATCTGGCGAAGAACCGCATCGCTTACGAGAGCGCGGAAGCGCGCGACTTCGTGCGCACGTTCTTCATGATGGTGAACTTCTATTCGATCGAGAGAAGCATGGAGATCGCCCGGGAGAAGGGTCAAACCTTCGCCGGCTTCGAACGTTCGGAGTATGCGAACGGCGCGTACTTCGAACGTTATCAATCGACCGATTACCGTCCGGCAACGGAGAAGGTGAAGGCGCTCTTCGGAGATGTCGCCATTCCGACGACGGAAGATTGGGCGAAGCTCGCGGCTCTCGTTCGGGAGCATGGCTTGTACCATGCTTACCGCCTGGCTATCGCGCCTACGCAGAGCATCTCGTACGTCCAGAACTCGACCGCGAGCGTGATGCCGATCGTCGAACCGATCGAGACCCGCACGTACGCGAACTCGACGACGTACTACCCGATGCCGTTCCTGTCGCGCGACAACTTCTTTTATTACAAGTCGGCGTATCAGATGGATCAGTTCAAGATCATCGACTTGATCGCGGAGATTCAAGCTCACGTCGACCAAGGCATCTCCACCGTTCTTCACGTTAACAGCGACGTGACGACGCGCGAGCTGTCGAGATTCTATATTTACGCGGCCAAGAAGGGATTAAAGTCCCTGTATTACACGCGGACGAACATTCTCTCGGTAGAGAACTGCGTAAGCTGCGCGGTATAAGGCATTGAAGCGCCGCTTCTGCGCGGCCGGAGAGGGGACAAGCAACGATGTGCGCGATGAAAGCCGTCAACTGGAATCGTCCGGATGACGATTTTACGAATATGTTCTGGAGCCAGAACATCATGCAGTTCTGGACAGACGAAGAGATTCCGTTATCGGATGACAAGATGGTATGGGTAGAACTGAGCGACGCGGAACGCACGCTCTACAAGAAGGTTCTCGGCGGCCTGACGCTGCTGGATACCGTGCAAGGCGGCATCGGCATGCCGAAGATTCTGGAGCATGTCGACGGCCTGCAGCGCAAAGCGGTGCTGGGCTTCATGGCGATGATGGAGCAGATCCATGCCAAGTCGTACAGCAGCATCTTCACGACGCTAGCGTCGACGGAAGAGATCGATGAGGTCTTCCGTTGGGTAGAAGAGAACAAGCACCTGCAGATCAAGGCCGAGACGATCTCCCAATACTACAAGAATATCGAGACTCGCAAGGACCTGTACCTCGCGATGGCCGCTTCCGTTCTTCTCGAGAGCTACTTGTTCTACAGCGGCTTCTTCTACCCGCTCTATCTGGCCGGACAAGGCAAGATGACGAGCAGCGGCGAGATTATCGACCTGATTCTGCGCGACGAGAGCATTCATGGCGTCTATGTCGGCTTGCTGGCTCAGGAAGTGTTCGCCGAGCTGGACGAGGACGAGCAGAAGGATGCGTCCGAGACGCTGAAGGGTCTGCTTCAATACCTTCATCAGAACGAGTTGAATTATACGGACGAGCTCTACCGCGAGCTTGGCCTCGACGAAGAAGTGAAGACCTTCATTCGTTATAACGCCAACAAGGCGATGATGAACCTCGGGCTGGACGAAGTGTTCCCGGTCGAGGACGTCAATCCGATCGTCTTCAACGGCATCAGCACGAAGACGAAGCAGCACGACTTCTTCTCCAAGAAGGGGAACGGATACGTGCGCACGTTGAACGTCGAGCCTCTGACGGACGACGATTTCAACTTTAATTTCTAAGACTTCGTATTCGCCCAAATAGAACCGGCAGCTTCCATTCAACGGAGGCTGCCGGTTCTTTGCGTTAATTCCCCTTGGATTCCAGCTTGAAGTAAGATTCCAGGAAGCTTAAATATTGCTCGGCCGCTCTCGGCAGGTATCTCTTGCCGTTCCAGGCGATCGCGAACTCGCGCCGGCAGACGGGCGATTCGATCCTCACGATTCTGTAGCCGGGATCGTCGTGCTGCTTGCTGGGGACGAATGCGATCCCGAGTCCCGCCTGAACCAGGCTCATTAAGGCAGAAGGTTCATCGACCTCGCAGCTGACCTGCCGCTCGATGCCGGCCGCCCGGCAGAATTCGTTATTAATCTGACGGAAGGGATGCCCCTCGTGATATTCGATGAAAGCTTCGTCCTTCGCTTCCTCCAAGGCGACGCTTCCTTTGTCCGCGAATCGATGGCCCACGGGGACCGCCAAGCACACTTCGGCCTTCAGAATGATCTTCTCGCGGATCCACGGCTGCTTCAGCGAGGCGGCGGTGAAGCAGAGATCAACCTCTCCGCGTTCAAGAAGAGAGATCATCTCGTTAGAAGCGGCAGGGGGGATCTGAACGACGCGGAAAAGGATTGAAGGGAATGCTTCGCGAAAGTCGCTGATCGAGTTGGAGAGGCGGTTGAGCGTGGATGTAGCAAGCCGGATCGTCCGCTGTTCCGTTCCCGTCATATCCTCGAGCTGTCGGCGTCCCTCCTCCAACGCGTTAAGAGCCGTCTCTACCTGTAGGAGAAAAGCCTTGCCGAACCGATTCAACCGGATCTGGCGGTTCTGCCGATCGAACAGAGGGACGCCGACATCTTCTTCGAGCCTGGAGATAGTCTTGCTAAGCGCAGGCTGAGCGATTCTAAGCTCTTCCGCCGCCCGCGTCATGTGTTCGTGCTTCGCTACGATTCGGAAATAATGCAGCTGCAGCAATTCCATCCCGGAACCCCCTGTATCCATACACTCAAGTATATAACCCCATGTCTAAATATATATTATCAATTATTAATATGGAAGGGTATAGTAAAACATGTAATCTGAAGCAGGAGATGATGACCATGGAGAACCACCCGCAAGTCCCTGAAGCTTCCCGGAACGGAGACGTCCTCATCCGGTTGCTTGCTTTTACCTTGATCCTCTCCTCCATGAGCGCGACCATGTTCAATATCGTATTGCCCGAGATTCGCGCGGATTACGGCTTGTCCGTCGCGCAGGTCAGCTGGGTATCGACCGCCTACTTGCTCATCTACGCGATCGGTTCCGTTCTCTACGGCAAGCTGCTGGACCGTTACCGGGCCAAGAGCTTGATCACCTTCGGCTTGCTGCTGTTCGCGGCAGGATCGCTTCTCGGACTGGTTGCGACGTCGTACGCCTTCGTCTTGGCTGCCCGAATCGTACAGTCGATAGGCGCGTCTGTGATTCCCGCGCTCGCGATGCTGATTCCCGTCCGTTACTTCCCTCCGGAGAGAAGAGGGAGGGCGCTCGGCATATCGGCTACAGGACTCGCCCTAGGCAACGCGATCGGACCGATCGTTTCTTCCTTGCTCGTCTCGCTGGTTCATTGGCGTTGGTTGTTCGCCATTCCGCTGCTTATCGTCGCAGCGATTCCGTTCTATAGGAAATACCTCTCCGGCGAGAAGGGAAGCGGAGGAAGCATCGATTGGCTGGGGGCAGCTCTTCTCGCAGGAACGGTCGCGACGTTGCTTCTGGCGATTACGCAATGGAACTTGGCCTATGCCGGAGTCAGCCTGCTATTCCTGATCGGCTTCCTCGTTCGGATTCGTAAGGCGGCAGAGCCTTTCGTGTCCCGTGCGTTAATGGGGGATCGGTTTTATTTAATGGGGTTAATGATCGCTGCGATCGTCATGAGCATCGGATATGCTTTAACGTTCGTAACGCCTCAATTGCTTGCGGATATCAACCGTCTGGAACCTGGTTTGATCGGATTCGTCATGGTTCCGGGAGCTTGCGTGTCGGCTTATCTAGGGCGTAAGATCGGGAAGCTGGCGGATCGGAAAGGCAATTCCTTCGTATATCACTCCGCATCCGCGCTGTTGTTCAGCTGCTTCCTTCTGTTGTCGTTCTTCGTCGGAAGCCCCGCTGTCGTGATCGGTTTTATTTTTATCCTGGGCAACGTAGGGCAGATGTTCATGCAGATTGCGTTGTCGAACACGATCTCCACGAGCATTCCGAAGAACCAAGCAGGGGTCGGCATGGGGCTGATGACGCTGTGCAACTTCCTCTCCGGAGCGATTGCAACCGGCATCTACGGGAGAGTGATGGATCTAGGGGCGGACACGCCTTGGATTCCGTGGCAATCGAACGAGACCGCCTTCGTCTTCAGCAATCTGTATCTAGTTCTGGCGATTGCGCATGCTGGCATTCTTGTCTTCTATCGAAGCGTATTCGTTCGAGGGAAGAAGAAGGCGAACTCGGCGACGACGATTCAAGCATAAGCAGAAAAGCGAACGAGGGAATGATAACGCCGTGCTGCGTTTATCATTCCTTTTGCGTATTCTCGTGATTTTGGATGAAAATCGAATAGAAGCTAAGAGAGCGGTTCGTGTAAGCGCTTATTTGAATGTCCTTTCCGTCCCAAATCCTCTTTTCCAACGCTTTTTCCTTTTGGCTTTCGAGTGGCGATGCAGTATGATCAATCCGTCAGTTAAATCCGTCATCGCTGAGTCTCCGCCAAAGAAGGAGATCGGGGGAACCAATCGCGGCGGGCCATGGGCCGCGCGGGGTGAATCGGAGCCGGCACGGCCGTATTCCGTAGGGCGACTCTAATCGCCCGAATCCGTCAGCTAACCTCGTAAGCGTCTTTAGAGAGGGTGAACCAGCTTCGGTCATTAGGGGCCGCGGAGGATTCTCCGCGGCTATTTGGCATGCCTTTTTGTCGAAATTTCGGGCAGCAATCGATTTTTTCCGGATTTTGCCCATCCGTTGGGATCGTACCATTAAGATTTTCAGGGGATACTTCAACAAAACGAACGTTAACGAAAGATTAGGGGACATGGGGAACGGTGATTGGGGTTGGCATCCAAGATTAAAAGGCTTCTCCTCGGACGACCGCTGAAGTCGAACGAATTAGGGGAACAGAAACTCAGAAAAACGAAAGCACTGGCAATACTCTCCTCCGATGCCTTGTCTTCCGTCGCATACGGTCCGGAACAGATCTTGCTCGTCTTGGTAACCGTCAGTACGGCGGCCTTCTGGTATTCGATCCCGATCGGGATCGGCGTACTCGTGCTTCTCACGGCGCTTATTATGTCTTACCGTCAGATCATCTTCGCTTATCCGCATGGCGGCGGCGCCTACGTGGTGTCCAAGGAAAATCTGGGGCTGTCCAGCGGTCTCGTGGCCGGCGGCTCGCTGCTCGTCGATTACATTCTGACCGTAGCCGTCAGCGTATCGGCCGGAACGGACGCTATCACTTCGGCATTCCCAAGCTTGCACCAGCATAACGTTCTGATCGCCGTCGCGTTCGTTATTTTCATCACCATATTGAACTTGCGCGGCGTCACGGAATCGGCCTCCATTCTCGCTTATCCGGTTTACTTATTCGTCCTGGCATTGTTCATCATGATCGGCGTCGGGCTTTACCGAATCGCGACCGGCGACGTGTCGCCCGAGCTTCACACGCCGGTCGGAACATCCGTGGCGGGTATCAGCCTGTTTATCTTGCTTCGGGCGTTCGCTTCGGGGAGCTCGGCATTGACGGGGGTTGAAGCCATCTCCAACTCGATCCCGAACTTCAAGGATCCCGGGCCGAACAATGCCGCCAAGACGCTCGCCGCGATGGGGATTCTGCTGGCCATCCTGTTCTCGGGCATCGTGTTCCTGGGTTATTACTACGGAATCGCGCCCAAGGCGGAAGTAACGGTGGTGTCCCAGATCGCCGAAGAGACGTTCGGACGGAACTTCATGTATTATTTTATCCAGGGTACGACGGCTTTGATCCTCATTCTGGCAGCCAATACGGGATATTCGGCATTCCCGCTGCTGGCGGTTAATCTGGCCAAAGACAAATTCATTCCGCGCATGTTCACGGTTCGAGGCGATCGGCTGGGCTACTCAAACGGAATAATATGCCTCGGATTCTTGTCCATTATTCTGATCGTAGCGTTCCGCGGCGAGACGGAGCAACTGATTCCGCTGTATGCGGTCGGGGTGTTCATCCCCTTCACGCTGTCGCAGACCGGGATGATCGTCAAGTGGATTCGGCAGAAGCCGCCGGGGTGGGTGCCGAAGCTGATCATCAACTTCATCGGGGCGCTCATCAGCTTCACGGTCATGCTCATGTTCTTCCTGACCAAGTTCACGAAGGTATGGCCTGTGCTTATCTTCCTGCCGATCATCATCTTCATCTTCCACAAGATCAAGAAGCATTACGAAGCGGTCGGAGAACAGCTGAGGCTGGCATCGTGCGAACCGGCGTTTCCGATCGAGGGCAACGTGATTATCGTGCCGGTATCGGGAATCACGCACGTCGTCGAGCACTCGTTGAATTATGCTCAGTCGCTGAAGGCGGATCAGATCATTGCGGTATATGTTCCTTTCGAGAGGGAGGACGAGGTTCGATTCGAGGAGAAGTGGAACCGGTGGAAGCCGGACATTCGTCTTGTCACCTTGCATTCGCCTTATCGGTCGATCATTCAGCCGCTCATGCGATTTATCGATTCCGTTCAGCACAAGGCTAGAGAGAACCATTACCAGGTTACGGTTATCATTCCCCAATTCATTCCGAAGAAGGGCTGGCAGCATATCCTGCACAACCAGACCAGCTTCATGATACGAACGAGGTTGCTGTACAGCAAGGACCTGATTATTACGACCGTTCCGTATCATCTAAAAAAGTAATCACTCGATGGAGAACCGGCAGCGTATCGCGCGCGCCGGTTTTTTGTTTGCATCGGGTGTCTTAATCGTAATATTGACGAATAAGAACAAAGGTGATAAGGTATCAACTGTGGTTATAGCGTAATAATTACGTATAAGGCCATGACTTTTGTTTGAAAAGGGGGGGACGAAAAATACATAAGCAGAGTGAAAAGGAGGCGGGCGGATGGAGATGCTGCAGTACGATTTTATGCGCAGGGCCTTGTTAGCCGGCGGTATTGTTGCGCTGATCGCATCTGCGCTGGGCGTGTATCTGCTGCTTAGGCGTCAGGCGATGATGGCGGATATGCTCTCGCACGTCTCGTTGGCCGGCGTTGCGCTTGGAATCTATCTAAAGTGGAATCCCACATTGTCCGGCTTGGCTGTCGCGGTTCTCGGAGCCGTTGCCGTGGAATGGATACGGAGAACGTATAAATCTTACAGCGAGTTGTCCGTGGCGATTATCATGGTGGGCGGATTGTCGGTATCCATGATTCTGATGAGCATGGGCAAGGGTTTAAACAAGGGCTTCACCGCTTATTTGTTCGGCTCGATCGTGGCCGTTAATCCTGCCGAACTTCTTTATCTGCTTGCTGCATCTGGCGCAGGTGGGGCCTTCTGCCTTCTTTTCCGCAGATGGCTTTACCTGATCAGCTTCGACGAAGAGACGGCGCAAGCAAGCGGAATTCCCGTCGCATGGCTGTCTATGGGCTTCAGCATGCTCGTCGGCGCGATCGTCGCGTCCGCGATTCCGATTGTCGGCGTGCTGCTGCTGTCTTCGCTGATCGTCCTTCCCGCGGCGCTGGCGATTCGGATCGCCCCAAGCTTCCGGTGGGCCATCCTTCTCTCCATGGGAACGGGCTTTATCGGCACTTTAGGAGGAATCTCGGCTTCTTATCAGCTTAGCTCTCCTCCCGGAGCTACCATCGCGTTCGTGCTTCTCTTGATGCTGATCTTGGGGATAACCGGCAGGAGAGTGCTTCTAAGGCTTAGACGTCACAGCAAGAAAACACTTAACCACTTTAACTATGAGAATGCGGAGGAAATATGAGAAACGATTCTTGGTGGAAAGCTTCATTGGTTCTGGTTACCGGAGCGGCGCTGCTCTTATCCGGTTGCGGCAAGTCGTCAGAGAGCGCGGTTAGCGAGAAATTGAATGTCGTCGCGACGTTCTATCCTATGTATGAATTCGCGAAGCAGGTGGCCGGCGAACATGCCATCGTTACCGCGCTCGTTCCATCGGGCGTAGAGCCGCATGATTGGGAACCAAGCGCGAAGGACATGGCTCTGATCCAGGAAGCGGACGTGTTCGTATACAACGGACTCGTGGAAGGCTGGGTGGACGATGCGTTATCGAGCGCCAAGAAGGAGAACCGAATCGTGGTTCGGGCTAGCGAAGGGATTCCTCTAATGGAAGGGGAGGAGCATGATCATGAACATGAAGATGGCGAGGGTATCGATTCGCACGAAGAAGAGCATCCGCAGGATCCGCATGTTTGGTTGAGTCCGGTTCTGGCCCAGCAAGAAGTCATCGCCATCCTGAAAGCTCTGGAGAAGGCTGACCCGGCTAACAAGACAGATTATCGTAAGAACGCGGACAACTATATCGCCAAGCTCCAACAATTAGATGAAGATTATCGCGAAGGCTTAAAGAACGTGTCCAAGAAAGAGCTGGTTACGCAGCATGCGGCATTCGGTTATTTAGCGAAGGAATACGGATTGGTGCAGGTACCGATCTCTGGGCTGTCTCCCGAGCAAGAGCCATCCCCCGAAGAGATGGCTAAGGTCGTAGAGTTCGCACGCGAGCATCAGGTAGGAACGATCTTCTTCGAGACGCTCGTCGATCCTAAGGTGGCACGGACGATCGCGACCGAGATCGGGGCTCAGACGGATGTTCTCAATCCGTTGGAAGGATTAACGGAAGAGGAGCTAGCCAATCACCTGGATTATATCGGCGTCATGGAGAACAACCTGAAAGCCTTGCGGAAGGCGTTAAGCTAAGAGAAGCGTTTTATCTCGCGTCGTATAACTGTAATAATTACATATAAAGGGGTGCTGAAATGAATAAAATTCCTGTCACCGTTCTCAGCGGCTATCTGGGCTCTGGAAAGACGACGGTGCTCAATCATGTGCTCAACAATCGTCAAGGCATGAAGGTTGCCGTAATCGTCAACGACTTGAGCGAAGTGAATATCGACGCGGGACTTATCAAGGAGGGCGGAGGGCTCTCGAGAACGGATGAGAAGCTGGTCGAGATGTCCAACGGTTGTATCTGCTGTACGCTTAGGGAAGATCTGCTTCGCGAGGTCGAGAGATTAGCGCAGGACGGGCGGTTCGACTACATTCTGATCGAGTCGACCGGCGTTGGAGAGCCTATCCCCGTGGCTCAGACTTTCACCTATAAAGATGAGGAGCAGGGCATCGACCTGAGTCGTTTGTGCCGGCTTGATTGCATGGTGACGGTCGTGGACGCCTACCGTTTCTGGCATGATTTCTCCTCCGGAGAGTCGCTTCTGGAGAGGCGGCAAGCCGTAGGCGAAGATGATACGCGAGAAGTCGTCGACCTCCTGATCGATCAGATCGAATTCTGCGATGTTCTTCTGCTGAATAAATGCGATTTGATCGAGGAGAAGGAGCTCCTGGAGCTTGAGGAACTTCTTCGCAAGCTGCAGCCGCGCGCCAAGCTGATTCGGACGGTGAAGGGCAGGGTGGATCCGGCGGATATCTTGAATACCGGGCGGTTCGACTTTGAACAATCGAGCCGATCCGCAGGCTGGATCAAGGAGCTGGAGAAGCCGGTTCATACGCCGGAGACGGAAGAGTACGGCATCGCATCGTTTGTCTATGAGCGACTGAGGCCGATGCACCCTGGAAGGTTGATGAACTGGCTCAGCGCTTGGCCGGCCGAAGTCGTCCGTGCCAAAGGCGTCTTGTGGGTGGCTTCGAGAAATCAAATGGGCCAGAGCCTAAGTCAAGCCGGACCTTCGATTCAGTTCGGCCCTGCAGGGTATTGGGTCGCCGCATTGCCCGAAGCGGAGCAAGCTTGGTACCGCCGACAGGATCCGGAGCTGGAGGCGAATTGGTCTCCGGAGTTTGGCGACCGGATCAATAAGGTCGTCTTTATCGGTATCGATATGCAGAAGGAGTCGATCATCGCCTCCTTAGACGACTGCCTTCTAACGGATATGGAGATGAACCTGGATTGGCGTCGATTCGAAGATCCGCTTCCTAATGCTTGAGGGAAAGGGACCAAGACTAGAAGCCGGCCATAAGATAGTGGGAGACAATGCTTGCTCAGAAGGAAGGGAGCACCCACGGAAGATCAAGATCCTTATGTCATTCGGTTGGAATATCCTTTATACCCTATCCCTCGATTCGGCTGGAATGGGCCGCCGCATACGCAGCTAAGCCGGATCCTGAAGAACGGCATGGTTCGGTTCGAGGCCTATCTCGATCAATTCCTTAAGCTGCGCCCGCAGCTTGCGCGGATTGCGCAGAAGCACTCGTTCACCGAGCCTGGCAAGCCTTACTGGTTCAATCGCTGGCTTCCTGGCATGGATGCGATAGCGTTATATGGGTTCGTGGCCGTCTCGAAGCCAGAGCGTTATTATGAGATCGGCTCGGGAATGTCCACCTCGTTCGTTCGGCAAGCGATCCTAGACTTCAACCTGACAACGAAGATTCTATCGATCGATCCGCAGCCTCGTTCGGAGATCGATGCCATCTGCGACACCGTCGTGCGGCTGCCGCTTGAGGAGACGAGTCTGGAGCTGTTCGACGACCTCGAACCGGGCGATATTCTGTTCGTGGACAGCAGCCATCGTTCGTTCACGAACTCGGACGTTACCATCGCGGTCCTTGAAGTGCTGCCACGGTTGAAGCCCGGCGTCCTGGTCCATTTTCACGACATCTTCTTGCCGTACGATTATCCGCCTCAAATGAGCGATCGCTACTATAATGAACAATATTTGCTCGCAGCTATGCTTCTGGGCGGAGGAACCCGGTATACGGTTGAGTTTCCTTGTTATTACCTGGCCAGGTCGGGTGAATGCAAGGCGGCGGAGGGAGAGGACGTACTCTGGCAAGAAATCGGCCTTGCGCCGGAACAGGTCGTTGGAGGGTCGTTCTGGATAAAGGTGGCTGAAGATCCCGTTAAATAAGAAGATACTCAGGTTAATCGCAGGTTGATTTCGTATAGATGATAGTGAAATGGGAAAGCTGAGAATGGAATGAGAAAAATATCACAAAGTAGGTGTGCGGTTAAATAGTATCCAGAGCAAATATAACAACTTCGGAGTTGTGCTGATAGCTTCGCAAGCTTTGCATTGGACGCTGATTGAAAAGTTTCGGTTCGAGTTCATGAGCTCATAATCATAAGGCTTAGCTGCAGCAGTTCAATCGCTTTGCCGGCAAAGAATCATAACCAGTCGAGATGTGTTAATAAAGAGATACGAATTGAAATCATAAGAGATAATCCAATTGGATAAATACGTAAGCGACAGTAACAAAACCGAATCATTAAAAATATTGGATCTAACCAAGGAAAAGCTGAATGAGACGGCTGAGAACCTAATGAGAACCTAATAAATGATATAATCAAAGCGCTTGGCCGTTTAATCTGCATGACAATTTCACAAAACCCGTATTTTATACAGAAGTCGATAAAACGGTTTTATCAATACTTGTACTCCGAATTTACTTTCTATTCCAGGTTGCAAGCCCTTAAATACCTTCGAATCCTTGTACTCTTCATACAATTCACTGCACTCTTTCTTTTTCTCTCTAAATGAAAAACGGCAGCCACGCTTCTTGGCGGCTGCCGTTGCGTATTTTGAACAACAACATTACATCAATCACGAACCTTAAGCCTGGGAATAGGCGCTTGGGTCAAAGAAGGCGATTTCCCACAGATGTCCATCCAAGTCCTCGAAGCTTCTGACATACATAAAGCCATGATCCATCGGTGCTCTGCTTTCCTTCCCTCCCGCGGCCAGCGCCTTGTTAGCCAGTTCGTCTGCCTGTTCTCTGCTGTCAGCAGACAGCGCAATAATACCTGCAGCAGCGCTGGCGACATCTGCCAGAGGCTTGGTAATGAACGTCCGGAAATACGACTCCGTAAGCAACTGAACGAACGTATTGTCGTTTACTACAAGGCAGGCTGAATTTTCGTCGGAGAACTGGGGGTTGAACTCGAAGCCGATGCTGCCGAAAAATTCCTTTGTCCGATTTAGATCTTTAATAGGCAAGTTTATAAAAGTATGAGTAGATTTGTATGCCATCTTGGGTCACCTCATTATATTTTTTTATCGTCATTACTTGGTAGTATTGATGTTCCTGCGAAGTATAAACCGTAAGCTCTTGAGCGCGTCACGCTTCAGGTAAAGGAGAACGGCCACAAATACTAAAATCAATAAAGGAACAGCTGCATCCGTCACGTGGCCTGCGGCAAGATTCGTTAGAGTCGCTCCGATCAGGATGACGATCATGATCGCTAACGATGAAGCTACCGCTTTCTGGCTACGGTAGCCGGCTATAAGAATCAGTGCGGCCAAAATTTCGAAAACGCCAACTGTGTAAATCAATGCGACCGGCGTTCCGATTTTGTCGGTGAACAATTCCTTGATTTGGTCGGCAGCGGAAAAGATTTTCGAAGCCCCAGCAAACAAAAAGTCCAATGCAATTAGACCCTGCAGAATACGTACAACCCATTTCATAAGTCAAACACTCCTTTAGGGGGTTCCTGTAAAATGGTCTTGGCTCCGGCTGTCCCTATTTCTTTATCTCGTTCAACCTTAATAACTCACCATCCTTTATCGCAATATCATCTTTTTGTTGGTTATAATATACCCTATCGGGAATATTCTTGTAAAGGAATATTTACGAAATGACACAGATGACGAGTTCCATGGCGGTTGCCTTCATAACGGTTCTTCTCTGTATCCCCATGTGAGATAACTCCGGTAGTTTACTTTTTTAGAGCGTGCAATTCCAGTCTGTTTCAGATCACGTTTAGGCGAGTGCCGCGTATTCTAACGGGAAAGGATTATGATTCGCGGAGGTAACGACAGTGGGATATTACGTAACGGTTGAGCCAGGTGTAAAGCTCTATGTAGAGGACATCAACCCGGGAGGAAACAAGACGATCGTGTTTCTCCATGGCTGGCCGTTCAGCCATGACCAGTTCGAGTATCAGTTCGATCTACTGCCGAGCGCAGGGTTTCGCTGCATCGGTATCGACTGGCGCGGCTTCGGCAAGTCAGACCGTCCCTATGGCGGTTATACGTTGGAGCGGCTTGCGGACGATATCCGTGCAGTCGTTGACACGCTCCAGTTGAGAGATTTCGTGCTCGTCGGCCATTCGACCGGAGGCGCAATAGCTGTCAAATACGTAGTTCGTTACAATGGCGGAGGCGTATCCAAGCTCGTGCTAATAGACGCGGCAGTTCCAAGGGGCTTCACCACGGAGACAGCAGCGCAGCTGCTAAAACAAACGTTGAACGACCGGGCAAATATGTTGCGCGGCGTAAGGGACATGTTCTTTTTCCAGTACATCACCGAGCCACTCTCGGACTGGTTCCAGCAGATGGGCATGCAAGCTGCAGGCTGGTCAACGGCCGCGATCATCGTCTTGCTGCGCGACTTCGATCTGAATCCCGACCTGCCAAACATCCAAATTCCGACACTGATCGTGCATGGCATTCACGATAAGGTTATTCCATTCAGCCAGGCAGAAGAGATGCAGCGCAAAATCCCCCATTCACGACTCGTGCCGTTCATGTTCAGCGGCCACGGTTCGTTCTACGAAGAGCGCGACAAGCTCAATGAGTTACTTCGGGAATTTACTTTAATGAACTAAATCAAGAAAAAGGCCTCCAAAATCCGTAGGGCCCAGATCTCGTATATCATCCCCTCCCCTATTAACGAAAAACGAAACAAAAAGTCCGCTTGCGCGGACCTTTATGCCGTTTGTGAAGTCGCAAAGTATGATTAGCTGTGCGAAGATCTCAAACCGCCTCGTCCAAACGGCGGATGCAGCCATGCTTGCAAGCTCCTCCTTATCTTCGCCGACAGCGACGTTTGATTGATGATCGGATTTCGTGAACCCCTCGTCTACGGTTTACATGCCGATTCTGTCTTCTTGGAACTGCCGCCCATGAACGGCTTGCAGCGGGTTCGGACGTTCGGCATCCGGGCCGTACGACCTCCATGCGACGCATCATTTCGTTTTCCTCGTGTTCAAGGATGTGACAGTGCCAAACATAAAGTCCTGCATAGTCGACGAACCGCGCGATGATACGGGTCACCTCGCCGGGATTCGCCCGTACGACATCCTTGTATCCCCGTTCATAGGTTGCCGGCGGTACGCGCGGTCCCGTGAATACCAGCTCCCCCGTTTTTTCGAAATGTTCTACATCGTAGGGTTGGCGGTCCAAGATTAGAAATCGGACCAAGTGAAGGTGGATCGGGTGGGTGCCAGGGGAAGTGTTGATCAGCCGCCAGATTTCCGTCGATCCTAGAACAGGCTTTTCGGTAGTGGAGTCCCCCCAAAGGTAAGGCTGCGTTCTCCCCGTCAGGTTCCGAGTGCCGAGAAGAACGATCGCGCGCTCTTCCTCTCCCTCCCGTTCGGTTCCGTCGTTCAGTGTAACGTCGCGGATTTTTGCAACCTTGTTAGGATTCAGGCGCTTGAGCTGCGCAAGTCGCTTCGGTATGCGGGAATGGTCTTTGCCGGACATGGGTTGGTTTACCCGAAACTGCATGATCAGGCCGTCCGTGTTCGGATTGGGGGGAAGGCCGACGTCAAACGGGGCGAGCGCGCTGTTCGTCATCGTGAATGTCTTGCCCCTTTGGCCGGTGAAATCAACGATCACGTCTACCCGTTCTCCCGGGGCTAACAAGAACTCCTCGACGGCGGCAGGTCGTTCCATGAGCCCATCGTCGGTGCCTATCACATGGAAAGTCAGAACCGGATCTAATCGAAGCTGATAGAATCGGGAGTTAGATCCGTTCAGGATGCGGAACCGGTAGCGTCGGGGCTCCACATCCAGGTAGGGCCAGAGTTTACCATTGACCGCGATCGTATTGGCTAGGAACTGGGGCTCCCAGTGCTCCGGGTAAAAGAGAGACCCGTCCGGGTTGAACTGTCGATCCGTAATCAAGATCGGTATCTCGTAGGGGATTTTGGGCAGAGGGAGCTTCTCTTCGACTGCGTCGCGAATGAAATAGAACCCCTGTAGGCCCGAATACACGTTCAGCCTGGTGATGCCGATGGCATGATCATGGTAGTGCAGTTGGGCGGCGGGTTGCCGGTTCGGGTATTCGAACACATCGGTCTTGAAGAGCGGTCCAATCTGTGTCAGGCCGGGCGTATACCACTGATCGGGCGTTCCGTCGTATTCGGCCGGGGCATTGATTCCGTGCAAATGCACGACGTTCCGAACATCGGGCCTGAAATTCTGGGTTCCGTTGCCCGAAAATAGTGCTTCCGCGCCAAAAATACTATGATCCACCGTAAGAAGCGACGTCGTCGGCAATTCGTTGATCCAATGCACTTTGATAGGACAGTTCCTTCGTGCCGCGATCGTGGGTCCCGGCCACATGCCGTTGTATCCCCAAAGCGTCGTGACCGGGAAATCGCGATGGACTTGCTGTTGGGTTTGCCGCATTCTCACTTCATAGTAAGGCTTGCCGTTAATCTTCCGGACCGGTTTAAGAATCGGTGGAATCGGCAACGGGTCGACGAATTTCGGTATCGTCTCCGGATCCGCGGGATTCACCGTCATCTCTCGTTCCGCCACGCTTCGCCTTGATTCATGGGAATCATCCTCCTCCACTCATCAGTATGAGAGGCGGGACATACGTACCTGTGCATATACACAGGGCTATTAACCATTTCTGGACTTTCAAATTGGGGATGACTCGGTTTAGAACGACTCTGCCCAGGTTCTTCGTTTCCCCCATGCCTGAACTATAGAATGCACAGGATTATTCTTTAATTCGTTCAGTGTAAACCGCTTTCATTTGCATTATTATTGATTTGATAATTTCAGAAAGGAGAAACGTTTGACAAAATGTAAACGCTTTACTTTTTCTTACTACACTCTATCAGGGGGAATGCTTAAGCGAGTCTTCTCAGAAGGAAATCGATATGACTGCAATGATACATTATGTATACACAAAGGCGTTCGCTAAGGATGTTACAGGATATGCGCCGAATGTGCTCTCTCCTCTCGAACGGGACGCTAGTGGATATCCTTAAAGTTAAAATTCACAAACTTGGTCTGTATTAACCGCAAGTCTCGGCGAATGTCAGGAGACCGTATTCTATTATAGGAGGGAAAGTATCACGATGAACAAGCGGTTTAAGCAGATTTTGATGGTCGTATTTGCGGTTGCCTTGTTCTTGCCGCAGCTTGGGATCGTACAAAAGGCCAGTGCGGCCAGTGCGAATGGAAATTATGCATTAAAAGTTCAAACCACAGGCGGGCAACAGTGGGATGGCGCGCAGATAGACACAGGGGCAAGCGGCTTAAATCTCGTTGCCGGCACAACCTACACCTTCTCCTATGACCTATACACCCCTGACCAAGACGTGGCAGGCATTGTTCTGCAAACGAACGGAAACTACAACTGGATTAAGAATACGGGAGCTTTAAGTGCGGCAAGCCCCGCTTGGACTTCATATACGGCGAATTATACTTATACCGACGCAAGCGGCGCACAGCTTCAGTTTGTTAAAGTCGGCGATAGCGGAGCAACGGATGCAAGGAATATAACTTTCTACATCGACAACTTTGTTGTTAAAGACGCGAATGGTACGGTTGTTTATCAAGCCGACTTTGAGAACCAAACGGTTGGTGCCTTTAAACAAAGCGGGACGGCTGCATTGTCTACGGTTGTACCTCCTGGGGCAGCAACCGATTATTTCTTAAAGATTCAAACGACTGGCGGGCAACAATGGGATGGCGCGCATATAGACACAGGGGCAAGCGGCTTAAATCTCGTTGCCGGCACAGCCTACACCTTCTCCTATGACTTATACACCCCTGACCAAGATGTGGCGGGCATTGTTCTGCAGACTAACGGAAACTACAACTGGATTAAAAATACGGGAGCATTAAGCGCGGCAAGCCCCGGTTGGACTTCATACACGGCGAATTATACTTATACAGACGCAAGCGGCGCACAGCTTCAGTTTGTTAAAACCGGCGATAGCGGTGCTACGGATGCAAAGAATATCACTTACTACATCGACAACTTTGTTGTTAAAGACGCAACAAGCGGCAATGTTGTTTACACGGCCAACTTTAACGACCAAACGTCTGATGGTTTTGTATCAAATGGGAGTGCTACACTGTCTACGGTTAATAGTATTAATGCTGCAACAACGCCGACCCTTAACCCGGATGTACTCAACTTGCCAAGCATTAAGAATACGTACCCGAATTATTTGATGGGCAGCATCATCGGCCCCTATTACATGCAAGACCCCATCCTGTCCGTCCTGAAAGCCCAGTTCGGCGTCGTGACGCCCGAGAACGCGACGAAGCCTGCTTCGCTGATCGGCACCAGCGCATCTACGCATAACGTCGCGGATCTGAGTTTTACCGAAGCGGACGCGGAGCTTCAGAGCGCGATTGACAATGGCCTAAAAATACATGGACATACGCTCGTCTGGGAAGGGCAATCGATTCCGTGGCTGAACAACGCTAAGAACTCCGACTCCGACCCAACTCCGTCCAACCCAGGTCTGACCGCGGCTGGGGCCTATGCGAACATGAACGATTATATTAATGCGGTTCTCAAGCATTTTGACGGCAAGTTCAACGCTAGCACGCAGAACATCATCTCGTGGGACGTCGTCAACGAAGCGATGGGCGGCGCCGTCCGTGACAGCTCACTAAGTCCGACAGACTGGCGCAGCTACCTGAAAGCCACCCCATGGCTGAAGGCGACGGATGATAACTACGTCGAACAGGCGTTCAAGTATGCTCGTGCAGCGGAACCGGATTACAACGTCCTGCTGTACTACAATGACTATAGCATGGACGATCAGAATAAGGCTGCGGCAGTTCGCGACATGGTGAAAGACATTAATGACCGTTGGGCCTTGGATCATCCTGGCAAACAGCTCATTCAGGGCGTCGGCATGCAAGAGCATAACGGCCTTGGCACCAACCCTAGCAATACGCGCAAGTCGATCCAGATGTTCAAGGATATTGGCGTCAAAGTCTCGATCAGCGAGCTGGACATCTCCGCTGGCACGGGCGGAACGCAGACTGCCGATCAGAAAACAGCCCAAGCTGCACAGTACGCGCGGTTGATGCAAGTTTATACCGACCCCGCCTTCAAGGACACGGTGCAGCGTATCACGTTCTGGGGACTGACAGACACCAATAGCTGGTTGTCTTCCGGCAGCCCGTTGCTGTTCGACGGCAACCTATACCCGAAGGACGCGTTTTACGCCGTGATTGATCCTGCCGGATACCTTGCGAATTACCACGCTCCGACAAAGCCTGAGGGGAGCAAAACGGCAACAGCCGCGAAGGGAACGCCGAATATCGACGGCCATATAGATAACATTTGGAATACGGCAACGCCTATCGATATCAATGTAACCCAGGCAGGCAATACGAAGGCGGATACGCACATGCCGGCCGCTGCCGCTCGCATGTTATGGGACAACGCGAACCTGTACGTACTCGCGCAGGTGACCAAAGATCCGTCCGAACCGTTGGACAAGGGGAACGCAAACCCTTGGGAGCAGGATTCAGTCGAAGTTGTTGTTGACCTGACGAACGGCTCCAGCGCCATGTACTCGAACGCTTCCGGGCATTACCGCGTTCGGTATGACGGCTTTGCGACGGTAGACGCAGGCATGACGGACAATCAGGGGGTTGCAACAAAGATGACCTCCGCGACGACATACGACGAGACGACGAACTCCTACACCGTCGAGATGCAAATTCCGTTTATCCAGATTACGCCTGCGGTTGGTACTCAGATCGGCTTTGACGCCCAGGTGAACGACGCGAAAGCCGGTGTGCGCATTGGCGCGTTCGCTTGGAACGACGCTACCGGAACGGCTTATCAGGATCTATTCAAAATCGGCACGTTGCAGCTTGTCGCAGGGGCCGACACGGTACCTCCTGTAACGACGGATAACGCCCCAACCGGTTGGCAGACCCATCCCGTGAGCGTAGTCCTCCAAGCGACCGATGAAGGCAGCGGAGTGGCTTCCACGTCTTACAGTCTGGACGGAGGAGCCTTTACCGCCGGCAATTCCGTATCGATTACTTCGGAGGGGAATCACACTCTTCGTTATTACAGTGTGGACTCGGCAGGCAACAAGGAAGCGGTCAAGGAGAAGATCATCCAGATCGATCTGACAGCCCCCGCGATCACGTTGCCGGTCATCACGAAGATTCTGATTAGCGATGCCTTGAACTATCCGATTGCGGTATCCGATGCGACTAGCGGGGTGGGTTCGGTGTCCGTCACCTTGGATGGAAAGCCTGCCTCCAATTTGATTAAAGCAGCGCCATTGAGTCTAACGCTCGGGGTTCATACCATCGTCGTGACGGCTAGCGATAAGGCGGGGAATTCCGTTACGGTCACGCGCCAAATTACCGTTTATATGGATGTCGCGCATCTGGACTCGCTGTTCCAATCCGGCAGCGACAATGGCTTCATTACGAAACCGGGGACTTTAAACAGCCTGTTAGCGAAGGTGAAGCAAGTACAAGCGGCGGGCAACAATGCCAAGAACCTAGGCAATGCCCTGAACGCCCTCAGCAACGAAGTGAGCGCCCAGACGGGGAAAGCCATTGAAGCCGGTTACGCGGCATTGGTTCAGAAGATCCTTCAGTCCCTTGGCAACAAGTAGATTGGAGTAGCAATGCAAAGTTGAAGCTGTAAAGAATAACTGCCCGCACGCGGCAATCGCATGCGGGCAGTTTATTTTCAGAGCCATTGCCTTCCCTGTGAATTGTTAAACTATCGTTTCCCGTTAGCTTAAAGAAATATATCTATAACACTATTTATATAGCTCATCGAGCGGAAGACCATCAAGCACGTGACTTACAATGACTGGCAACTTCTTAATGAATTTACTCCACTTTACGCCTTCAAAGATGTAAAGCTCCTCATGTTCTACATCAAAGCTGCCTAGACATTTTTGATCGGGGACCCAAATGATGAAAGCTGTGCTGCCATAGCCTTCAACTTCCTTCGTAAAGTCTATGAACATCCTACCTTGCCACTCTAGCGGCCTAACGTCAAAGATCGTTTCAAACTCGACGTATTCTGTAGGGCTTGTCTTGGGAAGATCAATTCTCCGGACATTTAAACATTTATAAGTGTTCTACCCGTATTTATCATACATCTTAAAGTGCACTTTAAGGCAAGCGTTATTTATCTTCATTAGGCTTCTATCGATATGGGCGCTTTTATCTACGTCTAAGCCAGATACTCGGACATGATCCGCTCGATATCATAAGGGGTCACTCCTCGATCCACTGCGAAGATGGACTCCGCTTGCTCCGCGCTCTCGACGAGCTCTCCTCTCGCCTTCGCATGGAGCCGGAACAAATCGTATAAATCCGGTTTTCTTAATCCGGTCATCGCTTGGCCCATCAATGCCATCCCTCGGAGATTCCCTTCCACGTTATTGTGGTAGTCAGGATGTCTCGTCAGAGCAAGGTCGGTCCAGATGACCGTACGCTTCACTAAATCCAGAATGACGGGAATCGCAATCTGCGTATTCGCCGTCACGTCGATCTTATCGACAACCGCAGATGGCTCGAAGATCTCGCCAGAACCCGGTTTTCTGCGCATCATCCACCCCGCGAAGCACTCCGGCAGGTCGCAATACGGCTGCTCCGTGAAGGACTGAAGAGCGGCGACCACGTACCGTCCGCCGTACTCGACGATGGAAGGGATATGCAGATCGATGAATTCACACGCCCCATTGGGAGCCGTAACGATATCCCCGCTATGCATGGCCAGATACTTAGAGGAGCGCAGGTTCGTGTACGAGATATGCTCGACATACCGCCAGTCTCGATCGTAGAGAACGGCAGATAGATCTATGTCGACGCGCCCCGTAGGCCGGCCATCGACGATCCCTTCCCTCCACCAGTTGAAGAAGCGGATCGTATCCCCCTCCGGTATCGGAACCCGGCTTCCTCGGACGATCGTACGCAGAGCCTTGCTCGCCGAACGTTGGGAGAACGGAACGAGATACGGCTTCAATCGCGGATCGATAAACGTCTTGCCAAGCGGAGACAGCAAGGAGAAGCGGCGGACCAGCTCCTGTTCGCATACGTCCACGATCGCCTGGCATACCTCCTCCGGGATCTCGGAGAGCGAATGGGGAATCGCGTATGCTTTGGCCACATTGCCCTTTGGGAAAAAGGTGCGAAGCTTCTGAGGCTCCTGACGATGCGTGAAATGCGACTTTACCTGCAGCAGCACAGGCGTCGACACCTGGTTTACGACTTCCCCGAAGGCCAACACCACGTACTCGGCAAGTTCCGTCGAACGCGTCAATTGATCCAGCCTTCTGGCGAATTCGCCCGGGCGCTGCGTCAGCAGATCGATAAGCGTCCAGACTTGATTCGATTGGAATGCGAGCTCGACGCTGCTGTTATAAGTAAAGAAAGGCTTATTGTTGCGCAGGATATCGAAGGCTTCCCGGCACCGCAAGAAACGATGCTTATATTCGGACGGATGCAGAATTTCGCCTAAGCGAATCCAGCGATGCTTATACCGAAGCATATCCTCCTTCATCAGATAGCTTTGTTCCAGCAGGGACAGCAACAGCTTCCTCTCCGGACGCGCGAACTTGACGAACCGAGTCGTCTCGGCGAGGCTCGTATCCCCTCCGGACCAGGCGACAGCCAGGCGAAGGACATCGGTAGCCGTCTTGACGTACCGTCCAATCACACTCGAATCCGCTTTGCGATGCTTCCATAGCGATCCCGCCACGAACGCCGCATTTTCCTTGAACGGAATCTCGGAAGGAAGAATCTCCGCTATCTCCTCGGCTCCCGCGCATCCGATCGCCGTATCGATATCCACTTTGTCGGTCTCGGAGATCGACCCTTTAGCTTCAATAAGCTGACGGATCAAGACGTGGAATTCCGCTCTCGTTCCAAGCTCGATAACCTTCAGAGGGAGGCTCTCATCCGTTAGAGGCGGTCTGCTTCCGGCTTCGTAATCAGGGAGATCCAAGGTGAAGTAATGATAGAGGGCGTTCAGATAAAGGTCCGCATCGGATTCCTGCATCACCTGCGCGGGGAAATCCGGGTACATCGGCCGGTACTCGACATGAGCCCCGATCATCGTCTTCAGATCGGCAATCAGTCCGTTATAGAACGCACCGAAGGCTTCCGCGGATAGATGGCTTATCTCGCGCATCAAACGGAGCGAGAATTGATACCCTAAATCCTCGATATTCTTCATGGCGGTAGCCAGCCATGCCTTCGAGACCGAATCGCCGCTAGGCCCTCGATCCACGATTACCTTGTTTTCTCGGCGCAAGTAAATCGTATTGATCATCATGAATTCTCCCGTAAAAAAAAAGAATCTTCAGGAAAGCTGCGACCCTAATTCGCCAATTTGATGTAGAAGGAAGGATCGCAATAGCCTGAAGATCAGAGCCCGCGGCCGTTAACCCCGAGCCCTGATGGATACATCATCCCATAATTCCCAGGTATCCAACAGGGCGGAAGTATTACGATACGGACAAAATTTGCTCAGCCGGTCGAAGTTACGGTTACGATAATATGCGGCGAATAAATGTCGCCGCGGCATATTGCTCCCTATATTGCTGACCAATTGTTTCGCCTAAGTATTTTTGTTTAACGGGAGCTCGGCTATAACCTTGTTTCCCCTAAGCACAAGCAATGTAGAATCAAGCGCAGACTTCCGTACCTTTTCAACATCTACCCCCTTCTTTACGGCATATTCAAGATGAACCGTAGCCTGCCCTTCCGTTTCGATACTTCCTGAATTTCCGCCACCACGAAGCTGCATTTTTATATACTTCGTTCTTTGCTCCAACTCCATTAGGGATGCCAGAGAATGGTTGGGCCTTATTGCAAAGTTTAAGCCATTCCCATGATGAAACAGATGATGACCGGGCGAATCCCTATCATCGCTGTTATCAAATTTTAATTCCTTGGTTTTCTTTAATACAATGTCATACCGCAGAATGCCGGCTGTCTTCATAACATTGACTTCAACATCCTTTACCATAATTGGGACTTGATTGCTGAATGCGGTCAGAAATGTTAGTGATAGAAGAAGCACAATAGTGATATGTCTTTTGAATGGCATCGGGAACTCTCCTTTTTTTGATGTCGCCTTATTGTCAGTTTGCCCCGATATCATTTGGCAATGCCTCGATAAACGGTATCATTTGCTCCTGAATCAATTCAATCCTGTTCTTTGCACGCGGCATAAAACGAGAAGCGATGGAAATCACCAGCTTCTTCTTGGCATTTACGTAAATCGCGTTTCCCCCGTCCCCCAATGCGGCATAGCAACCCTGATCCTTGTTGTCAAGGATCCACCATAAATAACCATAGGATGACTCTCCCCATCGACTGCTTTCTAGGGTACTGTCCTCGATCCACTTCGAGGATAGAATCTGCTTGCCGGTGGCCATATCCCTAGGCGTCAGGGTTAGCCCCCAACCGGCGGTGTTCGTGCCTTTGGAATCCACCGCCCAACCACGAACATATCGATCCTTAAGAAAAGCAAAATATTCCTCTTTGCTATTTATGCTCGCATTATCGGGTGCTTTGATTCCTAGTGGTTCAAACAGATTTTCCGCAGCAAATTGAAGCACGGTTCGGCCTGTTGCGTTAGTTAGAACTCCCGATAAGATCTGGACGCCGATTGTGGAATATTTAAACTCCCCAAGACCGCTCTTGCCGCCCAATAGGTCCAGCGCGGCTTTTGTCCAATCATCGCTTGAATAAACTTTTGTATAGGGTTCCGACTTGTATTTATAGGGTGCTGTCATGGTCAGAAGATTTTTTATTGCGACATTCCATATCGTTTTTTCACCGCGTTTGACCGCATACTGGGGAAAGAAGTCCAATACCTTCTGGTCGATGCTTCCAATATAGCCTTTGTCTACGGCAATACCAATCAAAGCAGAAACGACGCTCTTCGTCACCGATGCAATATGAATGGTATCGTCAGCGGCGTAACCGTTAAAATAACCTTCATATACCTAGAAATTAACGTTCCGATTCTAAGAAGAGCATATTATGATATAAAATTTATTGCCATAGCATGTACGGCACGGTTCCCAACTTGGAAATTTAGCTTCGTAATGGAAAAGAAGAAGCCCATGACAGGCTTCTTCTCTCGACGGTGTTTGATTGATGAGTCTCTAACGTCACACTTCAACGGATTCACTTGGGTCTATCCTGTGTTCAGAGATACTCTGCGACACAACCCCTCGCTTCCAAGTCTAAGTGATTAGATCAGTTCCTCTTGCAGTTCTTGCACTGGAAGGTCCAATGGAACCACACCTCTCTTACACCGTCCCTAATATAATGCCAAGCATGCATGAGAATTATTCGGGGTTATGTTGAACTATTGTTCGGGCCCCAGCTTCATGTACCGCCGTCCGAACGCTAACAGATCATTTGCACTTCTCCTACTCGTGAGTTATCATCTTTTATATTGACATTTTTGCAGGTCTATAAAAGGAGGTCCACGCCATGTGCCCCCGTACCAAAGAACAAAATGAGCTCATCCGCATGCAGCGCAGAGAACAGATTCTTGACGTCGCCGCGCGCGCCTATTTCCGCACGGGCGGCAGCTTTGATATTCGCGACGTCGCGCGTGAGGCCGAGCTTGGGTACGGCACGGTATATCATTATTACCCCAACCGGCATTTACTTATAGAAGATGTGCTGGACAGCGGCTTTGAACGATGCGAGCAAGCCCTGACGGAATGGGCGAGCATTAGCGGCGACATTGTCGATGGCAGGCAACTGCTCACGTATTGCAAGGCATTGCTCCGCCTGTGGCAGTCGGATGCCCGTGCCTATCTTGTTTATAAAATGGCGGCGGAACAGTATGCAGGATTGTCCGAGAAGGATCGCCACCTTGCCAGAAGACGATTCCATGAACGGCTGTACGTTCCGCTCCAATCGATCGCCCAACGCGAAGACGACAGCGTCGACCATATGCTTGCCGTGCTGGTCGGCTGCTGCGGGTTGCACTACTATGCAGGTAATTCCGAGCTGAACGTCGATCGAATCGCTCAGCTCGCGATGCAAGCTATTACGAAGGAGTCCTGATACGAACATGGTCATATTAAAAAGCAAGCATGAAATCGAGGCCATCCGCAAGGCATGCCAAGTGGTGGCCGAATGCCATCGCACGATCGCCCCGCTCATCAAACCGGGCATCACAACGAACGAGATTGAGCGCATATTCGAGGACATTATTCTGAAACACGGCGCCAAGCCCTACACGAAGGGTTACAAGGGCTACCGATATGCGACCTGTGCCTCCGTCAACGACGTAATCGCTCATGGCTTCCCTAGCAATAAGCCGCTTGAGGAAGGCGATATCGTGACGATCGACACGGTCGCGGAGCTCGACGGCTGGCTCGGCGATTCAGCCTGGAGCTATGCGGTCGGGGAGATCTCGCCGATGGCCGAGAAGCTGATACGCGTCACGAAGGAATGCCTTGACCTCGGCATCGCGCAAGCGCAGCCCGGCAATCGGCTCGGCGACGTGACTAGCGTGATCCAGCGGCATGCCGAATCGAACGGCTTCGGCGTCGTGCGCGATCTTCTCGCCCATGGCATCGGCCGGGACCTGCACGAGGAGCCGAACTATATGCATGTCGGCAAGCCAGGCAAAGGCCTTCGTATCAAGGAAGGCATGGTGTTCACGATAGAGCCCATGATCACCGAAGGCACTTACGACATGACAGTCGATGCGGACGGCTGGACCGCGCGGACGTTGGACCGCAAGCTCGCCGCCCAATACGAGCATACGATTGCCATCACGGCTGAAGGTCCGCAAGTCCTGACCGCGCAATAAAATAGTCAGAGGTCGACCAACGTAATGGTCGACCTCTTTGTTTTAGTTTAGGATATCTCGCCTTGTAAACACCGCAAATGCGATGATCAAGCCGGCCAAAGCCCATATTCCCAGAACGGCTAAGGAAAAACCGATGGTTAGCCCCGGGACCGGCGTCTGGGAACCCGTCAAGAAATCGGTGGTCTGGAGGTTGATCATGAACAGGTACTTGGCACTGTGCCACGAGGATGCCATCGCCGAGAGGATGGAACCGGCGATCAATGCGGCCATCATGATGCCCATGGCGGCAGCGGTGCTGCGAACCAGCACGGACACCATGAGGGACAAGCAGGCGACCACCACGCAGGAGAACCAGGCCAGGCCGAACTCCATTAGAATGAAGCGCCACTGGGGGATGGCTCGTACCGCGGACGTATCCAACTGATCCCCGATGATGCGGAAGCCGCTCAGAACAGGCTCGGTCCATCCTCGATAACCGAAGAAGCCGCCGCCGATGAGATAACAGAAGATCCCGGTGAGGAGGACGATCAGCGAAGTGAACATGATAAGCGTCAGCAGCTTGCTCAGCAGAATGCGCCAACGGGATACCGGACGGGTGAGCAGCAGCTTGATCGTGCCGGCGGATTGCTCGCCGGACACCAGATCGGCCGCGATGACTGCCACCATCAAGGGCAGGAACAGCCCGATGGCGTTGATCATGAACTCCCGCGTGAACGTGACGCCATTGGGCGTCGCAGGATTAATATTCTTATCCAGCGCATACTGCAGTTGCTTCACTTGCAGCTCCATCTGCTGCCGCCAGGAGCCCGGGATCGTGCGAGAGCCGCTAAGACGGTTGGTGATCTCCTTCACCTGTTGCTCCGTCTTGAGCCGCCAATCGCTGGTCCCCAGCTGCTTCTGGCTTTCCTGGGAGATGCGCATTTGTGCATAAGAGAAGATGGGAATAAGGACAAGAAGAATCAGAACGATGACGAGGAAGCGGCGCTTCCGCATCATCTTGATGGTCTCGTTGCAGACCAGAGGGTACAGTCCAAAGCTCCAGCTACTCAATGCGCTTCCCCTCCGTAACTCGCAGGAATAAGTCTTCCAGCGTTGGATTCTGTATCGTGACGGAGAAAATTCGAATGCCTTCCTGCACCAGCGCCTGGGTGACGTCCGGGATTCGCTCGGCGCTCATCTCCGTTGCGATCCCCTGCCAAGCATCGGGCGCCAGCTCTGCCAGCTCCTGCTTGGACATCCCCTCTTCTTCCAATACCCGAACCGCCTTCGGGAATCGTGCAGGGAGGAGCTGGACTGCCTCCTGCCGCGGGGAGACATGCCACACCACCCGCTCCGTCTCCTGCCGGATCAGATCGGCTACTCCGCCTACCGCAATCACTGCCCCATGGGAGATGATCGCCACCCGGTCGCACATGAGCTGGATCTCCGAGAGCAGATGGCTCGAGACGAAGACGCTGAGGCCTCCGGCGGCCAGTTGGCGGATGAATTCCCGCATCTCCTTGATTCCCTGAGGGTCGAGGCCATTGGTCGGCTCGTCTAGGATGAGCAGCCTTGGACGTCCTAATAGTGCCTGGGCGATGCCCAAGCGCTGGCGCATGCCGAGGGAGTATGTCCGCACCTTGTCATGGATTCGTGCGTCCATGCCGACGATAGCCGTCACCTCCCGAATGCGGTCCGGCCCCACGTCCGGCAGCATGCGAGCGAAATGCTCCAAGTTCTCCCACCCGGTTAGATAGCCGTACAACTCCGGATTCTCCACGATGCAGCCGATCTGGCTCAGAGCCTCGTTCGTGCGTTTCGTCAGATCCATGCCGCAGACGTGGATCGTGCCTTCCGTCGGCTTGATCAGTCCCACCAGCATGCGGATGGTAGTCGTTTTGCCCGCCCCATTCGGCCCAAGGAAGCCGAATACCTCCCCCGCTCCGATATCGAAGGAGACGCCTTTAATGATCCACTTGTCCCGAATCCGCTTCTTCAAGCCCTGTACCGATAGGACCGGCTGTTCAAATGCCGGCTCGGCGGCTTGGACTGCTGTCATACGCGTCACCGCTGCCATCCCGTTCCCTCCCTCTGCCTTCATCGAATCACCTGCATAACGCGAGCGGCAATCTCCGCATAGCCCGCCCCATTCGGGTGGTAATGATCGGCGAACAAATACTCGCTCCACTTCGTCTGGAAGAAGTCATAGATCGGAACCACTACCATGTTCGGATAAGCGTTCGCCAGCTGTTCGGATTCCGCGTTCCACTGCTGGATGATGTAGCCGCCGATCCGGTCGGGATCGTTATCCGGATAAGGATGATACAGCCCGACATAGACGATACGGGCTTTCGGCGCGTGCTGCTCGAGAATCGCCATGATCCGCTTCAAGCGGGCCGAGGCTTCCGGAAGATGCTGGCGCGCCTCCTCGTAATTCATTTGGAGGTCCTCCGTTCCATCGGCGGATGGCATGGCCCATTGGTTGAGATCGTTCCCCCCGATGGTGAACAGGATGATGTCCGCTTGCTCCGCATAGGACAGAAGCGTAGAAGATTCCAACTCGTTCAATAGATCCGTCGTCTTCGCCCCGCTCACGGCCATGTTCCAGACATAGACTTCCTGCTTGCTTTCTTGCCGGAGCAGGTTCTTCACCTTGCCAGCATAGCCTTCGCCCTTCTCGTCCCCGATTCCCAGCGTCAAGGAATCTCCTAGAGCCAAGATGTGTATGCCTTGCGCCTCCCCAGGTGCCGACATCGGCGCCGATGTGCTTACCGCTTGCTGATCGGCGGGCTCCGCTCCGGCGGGATGGACTAGGGAGATTACAGCCCAGGCGAATCCCGCCAGCATTACCGCCATAGACACGATTCCCGCCAAACCGGTCAGCTGCCACGTCAGATTTGTCCTCTTCATCCCATGTCCTCCACTCGTTTGCCAACATTTGCTTCTATAGTCGAGAGTAAATCTTCCACTATTTTTTTGCAAATCTATCCTGCTCGCGGTCACTGCCTGCAAGTAAGAAGAATAGCCTGCCGGTTCACTCCGGCAGGCTTCGTTTTTAAAGTATTTGTTCGCCTTTCGTTCAACAATTGATTAATCAGTAAGCGATACCCACGCGCGATTTGATAAAATCGCTATTAATTATCTGGCTATAAGCAAACTCTGCCGTATCCGACACGGATATTGCAGCACCGTCTTCCGGAAGAACATCGCGCTCCACGCGATAGTTGCCTACCTGTTCGCCATCTGGCAGATATGTGGGACAAACAATCGTCCAATCGAGCGTCGATTGGTTTAACAACTCGTACACTTTATGATGTTCTTCTGCCGCGCGGACCGACTTCTGCTTGGATTCGCTTGACTGATAGCGCAACAATTCGGGGTTCGTCCTGCTTCTCAGGATACCGGCTGTTCCTATCGTTATTATTCGTCGAATGCCTTCGTTCTGCATGGCTTCGATAAGGAGCGGCATGCTTTCCGATAGAGTAGTTGTCCCATCCGTATTGAGCGCGCTAAGAACGACATCAGCCCCTAATGTCGCACGTACGATATCCTCTTTATTTATAACGTTTCCCTGAATGACCGTTAACTTCTCATTATTCATTCGAATCTTGTCCGGAGTGCGAACTAATACAGTTACCCTATGTCCATCACGAAGGGCATAAGCAAGGAGTCGACACCCGACCCGTCCGGTCGAACCCAGTATTAAAATATTCATGAGAACGAACCTTCCCCGTTTGAGTTAATAGAGATTAGCTCCTCTACTTCCCTATCAAAGCCGGCGCTAATATAAAACTGGACCAGATCTAGATTGGAGTAGCGGTCCAGCTCCTTTTTGAACGCTTGGCCGTAACTTTGGCGGATCCTCCCTCCTATCTCATGGAGAAAAAGACCGATCATTTTGTCCTCGAAACGCATGTCGCCGCTTTTCTTGAGACGCAGCGCGGACGCCTCCGCCGTTGCCATGCCCAATCGAATCGTTTTAACGAGCGCCATGAGTTCCACTTGCTCCTTGCTTCTAATGCTCACGTTCCTACTCCTCTGCCTTGCGAATTCTGCGAGGTTTCATTGTAGCCGAATGTTGCCTCGTTGGCAAAGGAAGCAAATGTCGCCCGCTCCTAGAAGTGAGAGCCGACCCAAGGAATCCCGTTGGTCGTCATTTACTATCCTGACTGAATGATGCTGTCCCTTAGAACCAGCCAGACCAATAAATAAGGACCGGAAGATAAAGAAAGCTTGCTGCAGTCGTCATGGCAACGTTGACCGACACCAGTTCCTTGTCTCCCCCATACTTCTCCATAAGCACAACCGAATTAATAGCGGAAGGCATAGACGATTGCACGAATAATACAGAGGCTTCGAGACCGTGAAGTCCAAGCAACTGAATGGTTAGAAAAGACAATGCAGGCACGCCTACTATTCGCATCGCGATCGATATCCAAAGCTCGCGTCGCATGCTGGAACGCCAGTTTGTTTTCTTAAGCTGCATGCCTAACAGGAGCAACACGATAGCAGCGTACGCTCCGCCAATAAGCGATAGGCCATCCTTTATACTTGTTGGCAGCGGAATTTGGAACAGATAGAGAATGAGACCGACAGCTGCAGCATAGATCAACGGATTACGCACCATTTTGACTGCAGCTTGCTTAGGGCTGAATGAACTGCGCGAGGCAATATATAATCCAAGCGTATTCACAAGCACGATATGAAGGACTACATTGGTCACGCCAATGGCGAAGCCAGCATTACCGAATGCAAGAAGCAGTAACGGCAACCCGTAGTTGTTGGAATTGGCAAATATTGTCGTAAGTTCCATTGCACGAGAAGAGGGTATATCGAATCGGAATAATCTCCCAACGCCTATAGAGGCCACCCAGCAGAGAATAGTCTGCAGCACGGTAAATAAGGCAATGTGGGCAAAGGCTGAGTTATTCAGGTCGCTTCCCGATACGGCACTTACGATTAGGCAAGGCGAGAGTACGAACAAGCTTATATCCGCCAATACCTTCGAGTCGGGCGACTTATACTTCTGATAGACATATCCGAGAAAGCAAGCTAGTAAGATCGGCACGCTTACCGTTCCGAATAATGAGAGATAACCATTCATTTCCTTGCTCCCCCCTTACGAACTGCTAATCTTGATGAACAAATCCGTCTTGTCTGGAATAGCCGAGCGAATGCGCCAGAAGCAACGGTTCTAACTGTTCGAAGAATACAGGTGCTGTTACTGGCAGATCCAGCTTGTCGGTGTCTAGAGCGTATACGGCCAGACGATAGAGATGATCACCCGAATAACGAGGAGGCTCAACACCATAATAACCGTTTAATTCTACAGAGCCGTCCGAGAAGTGTCCTGATGCGCCTTCCGCAATTCCCTCTGCCGATACCGGAATATTAAGAACGCTCCAATGAATGAAGTTATCGGCAATGGGGTGAACATCATACATCACCAAGGCAATTGATTTCGTACCTTCAGGAGCGTCTTTCCAACTGACCGGAAGGCTGATGTTTTGCCCATAGCCATGTGCATATTTGTCCGGGATACTATTGTAAGCCTTGAATGCACCTGACCAGGCCTTGAATCCGGATGTAGAAGTTACTGTCGAAGCAGTCAACATGCGGATTGAGGAATCCCAACGCAGCTCTAGTCCTAAGGCAATTTCAATCAGTCTAGAGGATACCATCATATTGCCATGATCCAGGACAGTCTCATGATCCAGAGTATAACCAACCCCATTAACGGTAACTTTGGATTCCCCAAGCTTTTGCTTGGCTGTGAACCCCTCTCCTTCAGCTGACCACGATTGCGTGTTTTTATTCCATAACACCACCGCACCGGCCGCTTCGAATACGGTACGCAAAGGGATAAGCATATGCGTATTTACCATCTGGCCCTTAGTTCCGATCTTCTTACCGTTCACCGTCAGGTCAAATGGCGTATTCCACTGGCTATAGCTTGCTACATTGCTAGCGACATCTTTTTGGATGGTTGACGATGAATAGGTAACCTCTTCAACTGCATAAACTTGCGGCACGGATAAGGTAAACAGAAGTCCGATGCTCAACGCGATTTTGCTAGACTTCAAGGCTGTTTTTTTCATGAATTATAAGTCCCCTTCGTTAGGTGCAGAATGAGTGTCTACGAAGCAGCGCTACTTTGTAACACGTATTTGTATTGCCGACGATAAATATGTTATATTTGATGATGTGGATTTGTCAACACGAGGTGAAAAAAACATGTTGTCCGTGGAAAAACAAATGCTATTCTTATTGTCCAAAGCAGATCGACTGCAATCCCAGGATCTCATTCGGATCTACGAGAAGCGAGGGTACTCTGCTCCTTATATACGCAATGGACTATCCAGGCTAAAAAAAGAGCAGTATGTGGATACCCCTTCTCGTTCTACTTACAGCATTACGGAATCTGGACGGACGTATATCCGCTCCATTAATCGTAAACCGGAGCTTTATTCCGCCGCTTGGGAGGGAACCTGGCATCTGGTTCTCCTTTCATTCCCGGAGTCGGAACGCAAACGCCGCGATCAATTACGCTCCGATTTGCTCCAAACGGGACTAGGGCTGCTGTACAGCGGAGCGTATGTATCGCCATGGCCATACCGGGAAGAGTTGTCGGAATTGATTCATAAGCATAGTGCCGGTCAATATGTAACGGTATTTTATGGGAAGCTGGAACACGGAGAAATCACCCCGAATCAGGCGGAGAAAATATGGTCTTTGAAGGAAGTAGCGAGGGTCTACGAGGAGAAACGGCACTGGTACGAGGAACAGTTTGTGCCCCTTCTAATTGCTGCATTGAACAATCGTTCTTCTACAGCGTTCGAGGCGTATGGATTGGAGCTGTTTAACCTATTCCTAACCTTGGGAGAGACCATCAATGAGCTGTATCTCATCGATCCGATGCTTCCGCCGGAGCTGCTTCCTGACAACTGGAGATGCCGTAATATTCTTCGACAGCTGACAGACGGATTGAATTCCATTATCGAAGCCATACCTTCTGATTCGGTATATGCAAGGTTTGTAAAATAGCTTAATTACACAACAAGCTTTCCGTTCGTTGATTGATATGGAACTTTATTACACTTCAAGCGTCTAACCTTTATCACATGATGAGGGTGGGTGGTTTACCTGTGAAAAAGTCTATTTTATTATCGTTAATCGCTGTTTTGATGGCAAACGGCCTCCTCTTTGCCTCCGCCAGCGCGGAAAAACCGATCGCAGTGTCCGACCGCGGCTCGGTCACAGGGGAGATCCGCGTGCCGGAGTTGAAGCCCAAATGGAGCCTGTCCGTGAACAACTTCATCGACAACGCGATCGCGGAAGACGGACTCGTCTTTCTTGTTGCCGACAAAAAGCTGATCGCCATCGACGCCAATACGGGTAAAATCAAGTACCGTTACGGAAGCAACTTGACCGACAATTACGTCTACGCAGCCGGCATCGTGTACGGAACGACGGCAAACGGAAAAGCATTCGCGCTGAATGCGCGTACCGGTGCTCAGAAATGGCTGAACGCAATCAGCAAAACGCCAGGGACAGTCTCGGTCGTAGGCGACACCGTCTATTATGCGGAAGGGAAACGTACATACGCGCTGAACGCAGCGACAGGCAAGACAAAATGGGTGTCGGAGGAGCCGCAGGCTGAAGGTTCGGCATTCGGCATTACGGTCGCGAACGGGATTGTGTTCCAAAGCTATCTCGTGCAAGGGGCTCTCACCTCCACGCAGCTCGATGCCTTCGACGCGAAAACAGGCAAAAAGCTGTGGGGCGTTTTCCACCAGAATACTCCTCTCACCGTTCGGAACGGCGTCGTCTATTCCGTCTACGATCCGTATCCGTCTCCTGACGACGATCCGGCACGCAACGTGACGATCAACGCCTTTGACGCTACTACCGGAAAACTCATGGCATCTCAAGTATTCAGCTGGAAAATAGCCAGCGCACCGCCTTATCACGTCTCCGGCGGTTCCGTTCTGCTCGAAGGAAATGACCTCTATATCACGACCGACGTCGAGGTGAGGAAGTACGACTTTGCCTCCTATAAGGTAGACGGTAAACCGCTTCAGACTTGGGTCAAACCGGATGCAGAAGCGGAATTCGCGGGACCCGTGAATGGTGGGCGGCTCTTTTTCTCCAGATACGGCTCCGGGGAAGTGCTCGGACTCAAGCTGTTGGACGGCAAATCGCTTATCTGGTATGCGGATAACCCCGTCGTCGCTACGACTATTTACGGCAACGGCGTCTATGTCAGTCAAAGCGACGGCGTGTTACGCGGATATCGGCTGGATACGAGAGAGCCCGTATTCAACGTCCATACCGGCTCGCGATATTTCGGATCCACTCTCAAAACCGGAAATACGCTGATCATCCAAACGCCGGGCAAGTTGACCGCGGTGACTATCCCCAAATCAATGCTCTAAAACGAGACGAAAGGCTGCCGATCCGTAAGGATTCGGCAGCCTTTGCTATTGACCCGACTATTTAACGATGTCGGACCCTTCTATTGAAGGCATCTATTAGGATTCAGCAGCGCTTAGTTTCTCGCGGATTAGGTCCGATACGAGTCGATCGGGGGACCGCTCTCCCCTTCCGACTTTCATGCGATTGCACAGTACCGCCACGGCAAGGCTGTTCGAAGGATCGGCATATCCAATCATGCCCCCCAGGCCGGCGTAACCGAACGCCATCGGGCTGCCGCCCATGGGATCGCCTTCTTGACTAAGGCTATAGCCAAGTCCCAATTTAATGGGGGCAAGAGCAACTTCGTCGATGCCTTCAAAGTGCGGTGACGTCGCCTCCGCTACGCAAGCTGGCTCGAGCAGACGTCTACCGCCGTCTACGCCGTGGCCAATCAGCGAGGCATACATACACGCTACCGCCTTAGCCGTAGCGATGACGTTCACGGCAGGTACGGCCGCTGCATGAAACCAGGGCGAATTCCATTCCGGATTTGCGACGGGGACTAAAGCCGGAGGCAGAACTCGCTTGAAAAGCATGTCATCCGGCATGGAAGCTATCGGTACGGCTTCGCCGCTAATCTCGGCAATACGGCATTCCGCTTCCGATGAAGCGCCTAAGATCAGATCCTTTTCAATGCCTAAGGGTTTGCCTATCTCGTCATGAACAATCTGAGCAAAAGTCCGCCCATCCGCACGGGATGCGGTCTCCCCCAGAATCCAGCCGAAGGTCAGACCATGGTAACCGGACTTGCTGCCAGGTTCCCAGATGGGCTCTAGCTTCTCCATCTCCCCGACCATCGCTCGCCAGTCCGCGATAAGCCGCATATCCGAGTACGCGGGCATCACGGGAACACCTGCCGTATGGGTTAGTACCTGACGGAGAGTGATCTTGTCCTTCCCATTCGCTCCGAATTCGGGCCAGTAATGGGAAATCCGCTCATCATAATCCAGCTTGCCCTGTTGGACGAGAATATGAATGGCCGTTGAAACAATGCCTTTGGAGCAAGATTGCGCAACGAATAAGGTATCGGAGTCAACGGGGCGCCGTCCAGCGGAATCCGCGCTCCCTGAGAAAGCATTCAGGACCAGCTCTCCGTGCCAATAAGCCGCTGCTTGAAATCCTGCGCCGATATCGTCTTCCGCGAGTTCATCTAATAACTGCTGGACATGATTCTGAAGTTCCACGAGATATGGATGGTTTCTAATGAATGGATTGGTCAATGCACTCAACTCCCTTATTTATATTCGAACAATAAGGTGCAGAGCCCATCCTTAGAAATGTCAGAGGCGAACAGAGTTACTTATGTCCGCCCATGCAAAGGTTCGCCCTAAGAATAGGCTTTGCATGAGCCGCGCAGCATACTGGCAAAATGATTTGCCATTTAAATCGACCACCTTTCAATGGAAATTTTAGCAAAAGATCATCGATATCTCAACAGGATACTGGATTCTAATTGGGTGCAAGCTTGTTCGTAATCATGTATAATATGGATATATTATCCGTATTTATCGAAATAATGAATCGAGGGGGATGTGTATGACCAGAAAGTGGATGCTCGGAATATTGATTCTCTTCGTTGCCTTTTCCTTGTTCCTGGTAATCCGTTACGGCGTTTCATGGTACCTCATTGTGTTTATGCTGTTCTCCACCCTTACCACGCTTAATCTTCTCCGCTCCATTAGAAAAGATGGACCGAAAGCCGACCCCTATCAATCGATCGAATACAGGCCGCCCGTCAGAAGGAGTCACTAATCGCAAGAAAGAGCAGTCGGATTCATTCCGAACTGCTCTTTTCTTAATGACTAGTTGTTACCTTAAATTAAAGAGACCCTTTCCAGTCTCCATATTTATTGGTAAAGATGAATGTGTGTGAGTGATTAGCCAGGAATCATTGTCTTTTCTTAAACCAAAAGTGAAACGATTTGTTATTTGACGAAGTTTTTCTCCTGATTCTATATCGTGTGCAGCGAAGGTAACGGCACAATGAACAAATGCAAGATTCAAGTTTTCTTCTACTACTAAGTCATTGAAATCGACTTTAAGGGTAACACGATCTGCCCTTAATCCGTTAAACCACGCCTCAACATTTGCCTTCCAAGGAGTGATCCCCTTGCTCTCCCAGTTTCCCCAGCAATCGTAGATATGGATGTCGGGGGCATAGGCTGATAAGAAACGTTCAACATTTTTTTCGTAAATGGAAAACCTGTAATTTTCAAGCACGTCTTGAACTTTTGAAAAATTAACCGTCATCAAACTCATCCCCTTTACTAATGGATAATTCCATAAATAGTTCTGCAATATCATTATCATTGTATTTGGGTATCTCATAGAAGCCAAAACTTCGAAACACTGACATCGCTTTATATGATTGTTTCTCAGTGTCCAACCTTAGCTTTATTAATCCAGCTTGTCTTGCAAATTCTATTGCTTGGCTCATCATGCTTTTGCCGTAACCCTTATCTTGATGTTCAGGCAACACGAAGAACCTCTTTATTTCACCAATTCTATTTTCAGAATCAATACCCTTTAAACCAATAGTCCCAATTACGCTCTGATCTTCCTTCAATAACCAGAAGCCGCCTCCAGTACCAAAATACAGCCGTTCAATACATCTAATATCGAAATGCGAACCTTCAGGATCAAAGACATATCCTCTGGAATTATACATCGTTCTCATAAACTCTTCCAATTGGTCCTGGTCTGAGCTAATGTATCTCTGCAGCAATAAGCATTCCCCTCTCTCGTGGATCGAACTGCGTATGAGTGAGTCAACTTTCTATATTAAAGATTTACGGCACTCATTCCTTCTGCAGACGCACCCGTTCGTTGAATCATCAGGAAATTTTTATAAACTTTGTCCCTTCATCTCTGCGGTTTCCAAACAAATCCTTCTCTTTAACAAACATGCCGCTGCATTGACCCGAAGGTCCCAAATTAAAATGTATCTTCATGCTGACATAATCAAGATAAAATGTGCTCAAAGTATTTGGCTTGAGTTGTCGATCTCCAAACCCGATTAGTTGACCGTCTTTCAGCTCAACGTGGATAAGAAGGTTCAATTCCTCATTGTGGTAAACCCCCACATATTTCACAAGTTCGGAATAGGGAACGATCGGATCGGGTATGAACGACCAGCCAAAATGATCCACGATGTTGTGATAATAAGATCTCCAATCCCAGTTGGTATTCTCGATCGACAGAGACCATGAACTGCACCTGCTATTCGCAGCTCCAGCAATTTGCGCATATTCCTCCAAAAAGTTAAGATGTGATTCTGGATTTGTCTGCCCCCGGTTGACATAGAAGGGTTCATGTTTAAATTCCTCAAATGTTGCATTTAACCAATTCGTCCCGCCTCTTGCTCTCATCATTCGGTTAATCCCAATCATAGGGTCAGCCTGATATAAATAAACCAAATGGCAATCAAAATCCGCAAATCGTGCACATATGCTTTCGATGAACTGAATGATCGCTTCCTTATCCAGATCCATATGGAGCAGACGCAGAATGGGTGCCTGAAATAATACTGACTCCATCACCAAAGTCGCATTTTTGTCCCGTTGTTCTTCTAAGAACCGATCCCAATTGATTAAATACTGTTTCATCCAAGCTACAGGGGTACGAATGGTATCCTGTATCAAGATTGGATGTTGGTATGCAGTTTCATGGAAAAGCTCCGTCGCATTTCCGTTCCGCTCTGACTGTAAAGCGAGGAATCTTGCTGTTGTAGACTTTCCCGAACCAGGGATTCCCTCGACAATGATCAACTTCAACATGCTCACCTCCAAAAGATTTAAGCTCCTTCAAAAGTCAACACGATATTTTTCTTCTAAAAATGCATACTCATTGACAGTTATGTACTCTTTGGGATGTGGTGTGTTATTCTCCTCTTTCGTCTGTACATTTTTAAGAAACGTTATTACGTTGTCATCAATCACCAAGCCCTCCATATTCTCTTCGTCGGCGAGGGTCACCGCGACAGCATTCTTTAATTGTGTTGTTGTGCCATCCTTAGCCTTCAGGGTTAACGCCGTATTTATCGTTGCTTGCTCGAAGTTTAATTTTTCCTTCGTGTATAGTTCGATCAGGAGGTGCTGCGTCCATTTTGTGAGATGATCAATGCGAATGGAACCTGATTCACCCTCATTGTAACCCGTTAAATTTTGAGTTCGGAACATGCCATCTGGAAGGATAATGTCCACTTCTGCTTCCTGAACATCCAGAGGGGGAATCTCAATTAACAAGTGGTTCATTCCCTCTTCGTTTTCCATTTTGGATTTGGCAATGCTGGTTTTCATCATTCAGTGTTACCTCCTTTAAGGATTTGGGACACCGAGTTAATGACCCTTTCCTTCATCTCTGCGGGAATTCGAGAACTCAACGTGATCAGTACATCGTCGTTAACCTTGACCGTTTCATGATTGTTGTTAGGCTGATAAAAGGGCATGAGTTCCCCGATTTTACGAATTTCTTCGGCTGACATGGTGCCAAGCTTATCTTGGATTACCTGCAAGGATTCGCCCGCCTTTGACAGGGTACGTATTGCGCGAAAATAGTCCAAATGACTATCTGTGTATACTCGTTTATTGCCAACCAATTCAAGCGGAGGGACTAAACCGATCTGCGTATAATAGCGAACCGTACGCAAGTTCATACCTTCGTCGTGTTCTTGCAACGTTTCTGATATTTGTTTTGCAGTATAGTAAGCCATATTTATAACCAACCCTTCTTCACACTCAAGCACATTGGTTACAGTTAACTGTAACACTTACACCTTACTGTAATGAATTTGGGTTGTCAAGGGTTTTACTTAACACAAAAAAGGCTACCGATTGTCGGTAAGCCCATGGAACTAAACTGCCCGTTAGCTCAACGCAAAACGGGCCATATGTATCAAATGCTGTTAGTGAAGAAGCAAAAGGAGCTGCCGCATCGTCTGTCCGGCTGCCACGATACGCTTATGCAATTATCGCAACGGATCTACATCCGGTTTCGTCGTACATCCATTAAAAGCCGCGAACCGTTCGATCCGCTCACGCAGCTTCCGGCGGAACGTTTCGTCTAGGTCTACCCCGTACTCCGGCCAGTAGTGAACCAGGTTGAGCTGTTTCGCTTTCTTGTCCGCAACGAGCTCGATCCGGCCGACTAGCGCTTCTCCGTACAAAACCGGAAGCACGTAATACCCGTATTTTCGTTCTCTGACCGGGGTGTAAATTTCCCATTTATACTCGTAATCGAACAACGCCTTAATTAGCTTGCGATCCCAAAGGAAGTTATCGAGCGGAGCGAGAAATTCGACGCGGCGTTCATGCTCCGTCTCCGTCGTCGAAGACAACGCCTCATTCAAGAGCGCCTCGTCCTCCACGGCGATATAGAGCGGATCCGCTATTCCTTCAACGGTACACTCGACGATCGCTTTCTCCGCGAGCAGCGAAGCGAATGCGTCCTTGCGCGCTTGGGATTTCATCGATTCGATGTGGAGCCAGGCGTCGGACGGTTTGTTCCACAGGAGCCCGACGGACCGAATACGGCGCAGTACGATCCACCGCATAAAGTCCGCATCCGATTGGTTCGGATCTTCGGCACGTAGAATAGCAGAGTCGATATGGTCCTCCGCCAAAGCGTAATATTTGATCGTTCCCTTCTTGTGGTGAACGATCAAATCCCCGCGAAAATACAGCGTCTCCAGCACCGCTCGGGATAACGTCGTCGGACTCCAGGACCAGTCCACCGTCTCTTTAAGCGGGATATCCTTGGAACAGGCCGCCCCGCGCTCCCGTATGAACCGCTTGACTTCGTCGGCAACCGAATCGACCTTGTCTCGGCTTCGGCCATGGAGCCTGTACCGCTTGCGCGTTCTCTCGAAATACTTCCAGTCCTCGATAGGGAGAATCGCGAGCTGCTTGTCGAAATAATCGACCAGCTTGCGATCTTCATAGAGCAGCTCTCCGAGCATCTCTTTCTTAAATCCCGCAACCCTGGATTGAAGCACGAGCTCGGCATTCTTGCCGCACACGTCGATCGGGTCGAACTGGATGCAGCCGGCTTGGCTCACGAACTCGCAAATCCCTTCCTTGCCCTGGAACTTATAAGCTCCAAGCAGCCCCTGCTTTAACAAAAGGAATCTCCGCGCCTGTAGCTTGGTCAATCGGTACTTGCTCATCTATCCTTGCTGTCCTTCGATGACGACCAACAGCACCGCAGCCGCCAGCCCTAACCGGCGGTCCAACCGGTTGCCCGTATCGAGCGAGAAATCCAAGTTCAGCTTGCCGACGAACGGATTCAGGTCCTGCTTAAACAGCGCGACCCGCTCTCCTCCCATCTCGACATGGAACTTCTGCGGAATCAAGTTGGTCAAGAATCTTCTAAGAAGCGCCAAGAGCGGGCTGTCTTCCTTGATGAGCCCGACCTCTGCCTCGCTGGAATTCAGGATCACCCACTCGTCCTTCAGCATCGACTTCATTCCCTTGCGGCGAAGGGAGCCGAGCCTCTCCCCGGTAGTGGAATCGACGACGTCATAGGTCGCGGAGAAATCGATGACGCTGCGAGCCTGAATGGAGATGAGCTCCTGCTGCATCGTATCGTCGGCAAACAGCCGAATATCTTCTTTTAGCTTAAACGCTTTCATTTTCGAAAATAGAACCTGATTTCCGCTGCTGTCGAAAATATCGACCTTAGCTCCCGCGAGCGACAGAATTTGTTTTCTGACGTGGTAATGCGTATGCGTATATTTAGGATTCATGGGTAACCTCCTGCGGCTTTATCTTCCTTGATAAATTTCGACAACAAGGTGGGAACTCCTTCCTCTAAACCATGACATTTGTCATCCCCCCACATGACACTTATGACTTTTTGTCTTCGCTACCGTTCTTTACAATGATATAAACGCAAGACGCAGCCACTGGAGGGTATTAAGAATGAACATGACGAAGCAAATGCAACTAAAGAAAGATGTTGCTCCTTTTGAGAACATCGACACGAGGAGAAGCATTCGTCAGCTCTTGACCTCGCTCGTTCCCCTGATCGCGCTCTGGTACGGATCCTATCTAAGCTTGAGCGTTTCTTGGCTTCTCTCACTGGCCTTTAGCGTCGTCGCCGCAGGTTTCGTTCTTCGCACCTTTATCATTTTTCACGATTGCTGCCATCTATCGTTCTTCCATAACCGCAAAGCCAACAAAATCATCGGCACGATTACGGGAGCGATCACCCTAACTCCCTATGAGCAGTGGAAATACAGCCATGCGGTCCACCACGCCACCAGCAGCAACCTGGACAAGCGGGGCATCGGCGATATCTGGGTTCTGACCACGGAAGAATTTAAAGCCGCATCGTTCCTGAAGCGACTTCAATATCGAATTTACCGCAATCCTATTGTCATGTTCGGCCTGGGGCCGATATATATCTTCCTGCTGCTCTACAGGTTTAATCGCCGAGGGGCCAAGCGGAAGGAGAAAATCAATACTTACGTGACCAATCTCTTGATCGTCTCCATCTACGCGGTGCTCATCTGGTTGGTTGGCTGGCAAGCTTTCCTGCTCGTTCAAGTTCCTGTCTTCTGGATGTCCGGCGTGATGGGCATCTGGCTGTTCTATGTCCAACATCAATTCGAGGAATCGTATTTTGAAAATGAAGACGAGTGGAGCTACGTGAAAGCGGCTGTGGAAGGAAGCTCCTATTATAAGCTCCCGAAGCTGCTGCAGTGGTTATCGGGCAATATCGGCTTCCACCATGTTCACCACCTTAGCCCGAAAGTTCCGAATTACCGCCTGGAGGAAGCTCACAACGCTACTCCTCCCCTTCAGCAAGCAACGACGATAACCTTGCGCACGAGTCTCCTATCGCTTCGATTCAAGCTGTGGGATGAGAGCAACCGCAGATTCGTCTCGTTTAAGGAAGTTCGAGCCGGATAAGGCATTGTGCTATGATAGAGACAAGTCGGAAGATCAGCCGGGAGGAACGCCTTGAATAAGTGGTACCTTATTTTCCAGCGCAATACGGGCTTGAATCCTTACGTCTGGCTCGTTTTCTGCATTCTGCCCTTTTATTTCATTTTCCGTTCCTCCAATACCCTTGAAGTCGCGGGCGGAATCATTCTGGTGGTCCTGTTCTTTCTTTGCTACCGACTTGCCTTCGTCTCCAAGGGATGGAAGCTTTATTTCTGGACCAGCGTTCAACTCTTGATCTCGATCACCATGTCTTTATGGTTCGATTACGTCTATTTTGCGCTGTTTCTCGCGTACTTTATCGGCAATATCGAGAATCGCGCCGGCTTCCTGACGATGTACGTCATTCATCTGGTGAGCGTCTTCGTCACGATGAATTATGGGTTCGCCTCCTTCAAGCCGGTGTTTATCTCGCAATTCCCGTTTATCTTCATCAATCTCCTGGTCGTCATTCTGCTTCCGTTCAATATTTATAACCGCAATAAGCAAGGGAAGCTTGAAGGACAGCTGGAGGACGCGAACAAGAGGATATCCGATCTGATGGTCATGGAGGAACGGCAACGAATCGCGCGGGATTTGCATGACACCCTCGGGCAGAAGCTTTCTCTCATCGGCCTCAAGAGCGATCTAGCCAGCAAACTTACGATCAACAATCCGGAGCAAGCCAAGCTGGAGATGAAAGAGGTTCAGCAAACGGCCAGGGTCGCGCTAAAGGAAGTCCGCGAGCTCGTTACCGAGATGCGGGGAACCAAGCTGGAGGATGAGATTCATCATGTCAGGCAAATTCTTGGCGCCGCCGGGATCGAAGCCCATATCTCGAGCAACGTCGATGGAATGGCCGTTTCCTTATTAACAGAGAATGTGCTGAGCATGTGCCTCAAAGAAGCCGTGACCAACGTGGTCAAGCATAGCCAAGCGACGATATGCTGGATTCATATCGAACAGAGCGCTAATAATCTAACGTTAGTCGTCAAAGATAATGGAACTGGCATTAAAGCGAACGGGAATTTATACAACTTCAAGGGAAGCGGTATTCGTGGAATCCGGGAACGGCTGGAGTTCGTGAACGGAACCTTGGACGTCCGTTCCGATCAGGGCTTAACTCTCGCCATGCAAGTGCCGATCGTATTTATTCAGCGCCAAGGAGGGGAAAGACAAGGATGATTCGAATCGTTATCGCGGAGGATCAACGAATGCTGCTTGGCGCCCTCGCCTCCTTGCTGGACCTCGAAGAGGATATGCAGGTCGTCGGCAAGGCGAGCAACGGAGAAGAAGCATTGACGCTTATCCATCTCCACAATCCCGATGTATGTATCATGGACATCGAAATGCCCGGCAAGACCGGCCTAGATGTCGCGGCCGAAATCAAGGGTCTCGGATGCAAGGTCATCATTCTCACGACGTTCGCCCGATCCGGTTACTTCGAGAGAGCCCTTAAGGCGGGAGTCAGCGGATACTTGCTGAAGGACAGCCCTAGCGAGGAGTTGGCCGCTTCCATCCGCAGTGTGATGGCCGGTAGACGGATCTATGAGCCAGAGCTCGTCGACGAAGCCTATGGCGCCGACAACCCTCTAACCGACCGTGAGACGGAGGTCCTCGGGCTAATCGCTGACGGCAAGAATACCAAGGAGATTGCAAGTAAGCTCTACATTACAACGGGGACGGTGCGCAACTACATCTCTGTCATTCTCGACAAGTTAAATGTAAGCAACCGAATTGAGGCTATTACTCGGTTTAAGGAGAAAGGTTGGTTTAAATAGGTACTTCGAATAGGGTGAAAAAAACCGCCTAAGATAGGCGGTCATCTAACGCAAGCAGTTACTGCGCAGCAATCTCGAACTTCGTGCCGGCATCCCCGGCGAATACAATCGTTCCTCCCGCCGGCAGCTCGACCTGACCCTTGCCTCCGAGGATACTGAAGTAAACGCAAGTTCCCTTCGCGTCATAAACGGCGAAGGAGGCATTCTTCGAGGACATGCTCACCTTAACGGTCTTGCCGGCATCTTTTTCGCTGATCGTATACCATTTGGCGTATCCGCTCGACGGAATCGTAGCGATTGACTTCTTAGCGACGTAGATAGGCTTCACGGCGTTCTCGTTCACGAAGATTCTTCCGCTCGACTCCAGGTACTCCGCGCCGTCCTGCGTGAAGAACGTATAACCGGCGAGATCCCGTCCATTCATTCGGGAGATTTGCAATTCGGAGACGGCCGTATTCGGGCCCGTTATTCGCTTATCCAACACATACCCGGGCAATTGCTGCGACAATTTCAATTGGATGGCAGGCAACGACATATAAACAACCGACGTATGCTTCTCGTTCAGAAGGTAATACATTTTGCCGTCGCGCCCCTTCCATGTCTCCATTGTCTCGGCCGGTAGCTCTTGGGGCTGGAGCTTCTCGACGTTGTACTCGGATGAAGCATACTGGCCAAGACCCGGCAGCGAAGCGTATTGACGAAGCCATAGATAGGTGCGGCCGTTCTCCTCCGTCACGAAGCTGATCTTCACATTCCCATCCGCGCTCTTGAACGTGTCGTCTGCCGAATAAACGTAGATTTGGGCTGGCTGATTCGGCAGCAGCTCATTTGTAATGGACATGACGCCGTCTTTGGTAATATCTACCTTAGCCGTACTGCTGAACGAGCCATAGACTCCCGAATACTGCAGCATAGACTCCGGCATATCCGTCTTCACCGGCACGCCGAACGATTTCTCCGGCTTGAATTCGGTAATCGTCCCTTTCTCCTTCAACGCTTGAAGCAAGATTTCGTTCGCCAGAAGCTGGTCGGTCATGCTGGTCCCGCCGGAAGTGACGACGGCTGCCGCCATGCCTTGCTCGGGAAGCACGACGAGCGAGGAGTGATAGTGAAGCGTGTCACCGCCTTTGGTCAGCGCCTTTATCCCATATTCGCCGAAGGGATAGACATCGACGCTGTCCCAGCCGAGGCCGTACTCGAAGGAGGTGTTGTCCCCCTCGTCAGGCCACAGAGAGGTCTTATACTCGTCTTCCGCCATAGCCGCGGCCGATTTGCCGGACAAGACTTCTTCCGCTCCACCCGTGAACGCTTGCGAGAAACGGGCCAAATCCTCCGCCGTGGAATAGATGCCTCCCGCTCCGATCACGTTGATTGTCTCGATGGGAAGCTGTCCGGTGGCAGGATAATAGAGCCCCGCGATCTTCGCTGCGTCCGGAGAATCGGTAGGAGTCTCCGTATGGGCCAAATCAAGAGGCTCCGTTATATATCGATGAATATAAGAGGTAAAGTCCATGCCGCTGACCCGTTCGACCAGAATCTCGGCCAGCGTAAATCCGTCATTGCAGTATACCGAATAAGCGCCCGGGTCCGCCTTCAACGTCTGACCGGCCAATTGCTTCAGCAGGCTGTCGTGGGCGTAAGTATCGTTATCTTCGAATAAGAAGGCGTCCGTAAGCGACGATCCGTTCAGGCCGGAAGAATGATTCAGCAGCATGCGCGGCGTAATCTGCTTGTAACGTTCGTCCTTCATCGTAAACTCGGGGATATACTGGACGACCGGCGTTTCGAGATCGATCTTCCCTTGCTCGACCAATTGCATGACGGCAACCGCGGTAAACATCTTGCTCGTCGAGCCGATCCCGTATATCGTGTCCTTCGTGAGCGGCTTCAGTCCCTTCTCATCATTCTTGCCGGCTTGACCGGTGACGACGATACGGCCATGGTCGATCAGAGCATACTGCACGCTGCTAGGGCCGTAATATTTCGTGAGGAATTCCGCCTTCTCCTGTGCCGTTTCTCGAGTTGCTTCGAAGGTGATCTCAGCATTGCTCGAAGGCGGCTCCATTGCCGCCGTGTCGGCGCAGAAGCCTAGCAACAGACACGCTACTAGCATAATGCCAACCGTCCATCGATTTCTTGCCAATTTAATCAATCCTCTCTATGAATAGGATAATTACCGGAGATAATTAAACGCTAGAAGGAAGATCGCTAGAACGACGATCGCCGCCGCGGCGATGATCTTGCCGATCGGATTGGCCATGTTGACCGTCCATAAGAATCCATATCGATCCGGAACGAACAAGGCAGGGTCATCGCGGTTCACGTAAACGCTGCCGAGCCACCTCCAGTGCCTCTCCTCCTGCGACGGGAAGTCCTTCAATTGATCCAGACCTCGGATTCGCAGGTAAAGCATGACTCCCATCAACGCCAAGAACAGGACCACCCAGAGTGCGAGGCCGGATCGGAAGATCAGGTCGTCCTTCCAACCGTACAACGTCACGGCTTGCGTCAACCCATGGAACACAATCATGAGGAGCGAAGCGCCCCAAGCCAGAACCGAATAGATTCTTTTGCGCTTCAGCTGTTTCCGTAAGGAGCTTTCCCGGTCCTGGGGATCCAGAGAGATCCGAACGCGGCCGATCATCCGATGAATGCCGAGGAACAAAGCGATCGTCAGCGCTTGCCAGAAGTTCCACAGGAAGACGGTCCGCACGGATTTGGAAGAGTCATGATCGACGAGAAACGTCGTAAGCCTTTGCGGGATCTCTTCCCACCTCGCAATGGCGAAGCAGATGCATAGCGCCATTACGGCGACATGCGCCGAATACCACCATGGGCTCCATGCGGAGCCGTTCGCCCGCCCAACCTCAAGGCTCGCTGCTCGCTTCGTCTGCGCGACAACCTGCCAGCCCCTGGCCGCTTTCAGCTGCTGCGCGGAGCTCCGGCTGATCCATATGGCGAAGCTCGATGCCAACGATAAAACAAGGATGGCCGTCATCCAACTCCATAGGACAATCCGCCCCGCCGGTTGATCGCGAATCCACAGGAAGCAAGCGCCTCCGATCAGGATTGCCATACAGCCGGTGAGCAAAGCGTAATTCCGGCGAATCTCTCGGACGGCTTTATCCTGCGATGCCTCCGCCGGCAGCGCGATGCCGAACAGCAGCGCCCTCGGGCCGAGATAAACCAGCAAGCTGAGAAACAGCGCGTACATCAAATAACTGCTGGACAATAGGATCATCGATTCCTGTTTCATTGTTGTTCGCCTCCGCGATTCTTAATGGCAGTCCGGTATACCGCCCTGCTCTCCTGCGCGAATTCCTCTTCTGACATGCCTCTTATGGCGGCTGCCGCCGCAAGAGACCTCATCTGATGCCGAAGCTTCTCCAAGAAATCGTCCGTAATGCCGGGCATCCCGTCGGGCTGCACGATAACACCCTTCTTGCGGTGTACTTGAAGATAGCCCTCCTGCTTGAGCAAGTTGTAGGATTTGTTGACGGTATGGAGATTGATTCCCAAGTCTTCCGCCAAGCTGCGGACCGAAGGAAGCGGATCTCCCGGCTTTAGCTCCCCGGACGCGATCCCGCCGATCAATTGATCGATTAGCTGCGCGTAAATCGGGGTGTCCGATTGCAGATCGAGCTCTATGAACATGAATATCTCTCCTTCCGGCAGCTTTGCTTCTTCAGGAAGCGAGCGTAGGGATGCCGTTCCATATCGAATCACCTGCCTTCTATTGCTATCTGTTATATTACGAATATAACAGATATAACTACTAGGCGCAAGATCCAGTTATGGATGTTCCATCCACACATCCATTCATGCCGATTTCCATACAAAAAAACCGCGTTATTCGCGGCTTCTTAAGAATGCGTATTCTTGTCCCCGACAGTTGGTCGGCTCGCTTCTACCGATCGAAATGCTTTAAATAATAGATCGCCAGCTGCGTTCGGTCCCGCAGCTGCAGCTTCTCCAGCAATCCGGTGACATAGTTCCGTATCGTTCCTTCGCTCAAATAAAGGCGAGCCGAGATTTCTTTGTTGGACAATCCCTCGGCCACAAACGCCAGGATTTGAAGCTCTCGATCCGTTAGGCCGGATAGCTCGGGAGGAGCCTGTTTCTCCTCTCTCAGCATGGAGGATAGCGTATGGACGACCTCTCTCTCGAACACGGCGTTCCCTTTGCCGACGGCGCGAAGGCTTTCGATGATGCTGTCCGAGGGCTGGTTCTTCAGAATATACCCTTCCGCTCCGGCTTTAACCGCTTCTTTGATATAGTCGTCATCCTTGAACGTCGTCAGAATGACGACTTTGACCGATTCGAAATGCTGCTTGATCATCTTCGTTCCGAGTACGCCGTCCATGACCGGCATGCGGATATCCATCAGCACCAGGTCCGGCATGTATTCCCGGCATCTCGCGAACGCCTCCTGCCCGTTCGCCGCCGTTCCGACCACCTCGAAATCCTTCTCCAGTCCGATCAGAATTCTCAAGCCGTCCCGAATAAGCGCATCGTCATCCACGATTAGCACTTTCAAAGAGTCCACTTCCTTCCTGTCTCGGGATCACGCAGACGATCAGGAATCCGTCATTGGCGCTGACGGTGATGGTGCCTCCCAAGTTGCGTACCCGTTCTTTCATGCCGCTTAAGCCGAGTCCTTCCTTGATCGCCGGACAGCCCACCCCGTTATCCTTGATATACAGCCGCGTATATCGTTCATTCGCATCGATGGCGATATCCACCTTCGTCGCTTGCGAGTAGCGAGCCGCATTGGTGAGCGCCTCCTTCATGTTGGTGCTGATCAATTCCAGATGAGCGGCCGGAATCGAGTTGTAATCGCCGCTCAGCTTCAATTCCACCGGGCAGAAGCCGTAATTGTCCGCGATATTCCGGATATACTCCGCGCCTAAATTCTCCGACGGTTTGATATTGTGTACGGTCTTGCGAAGAATGTCCACCGATTCGGCCAACCCGTCAATCGATTTTCTAACGATCTCCATCGACCGCGTCTCGTCCGAGTCGTGCAGCTTATACGCGGCCTGAAGCTGCATCAGGATGCCCGCGATGCTGTGCCCGATACTGTCGTGAATGTCCCGGGCGATCCGATTGCGCTCCTTCACTTCGGCAATGCCGGCGATTTCCTTGGAGGAATGAAGCAGCGCCGCTTTGGCTCGCTCGAGCTCGTACCGCAAGCGCCGTTCGTTATCCAGCGTATCGTTGAATCGGATCTGATCTTCTCTGCCTTTGCCGACGACGTACGCAAGCAGGCAGCTCAAGCCTATCCAGGATAGATAGACAGGCAAATCGGGGTCGCCCGCCGCCATTAAGAACGTACAGGCCACGGATGCGGCAACGCCCACGACCCTTCTCCCCAACATAAAATCATAGCAGACGACCGCGAATAAGACGGCAAAAAGCAAATCCACCGTAGCCGCCGCGCATGCGAGCAGCAGCAGTACGATGGTCAAATAAACCGAATCTACGAATCTCTCTTTGCATATCGTGATCGCGACGACCGCGAGCAGAATCGCCACATGCTCGTAGGAGAGCTGCCGTTCGATCACGAGTTCGATCGCGAGGTACGAGAGAAGGACTGCTTTCACCCAATGGCTCATGGTATCCTTGGCCCCAGATCTTGCCTAGTTTCCCTTCATTATACCTTATTTTGCCGTATCCGCCTTCTTGAATGTGCCGATCAGGAAGAACACGACGGCGAACATCAGCACGATCGAAATTTCTTGGCCGAGCGAGATCAGGCTTGCCCCGGACAGCAGCTTCTTAACCCCGCCCATTACCCAAGAGACAGGCGTCAGCTTGCTAAGGGAATCGATGACGTCCGACTTGCCTTCGATCGGGAAGTAAGCTCCGCCCAGCATGGCCAGCGGAACGATAATGCATATTCCGAACAAGCACGCTTGCACCATATTTCGGGTAAGGGAACTGATCGCGACTCCGAACGACACGCCGACGAGCGAGAAGATCAGCAGCAACCCGTAAATATCCCACTCCGCCCCGCCGAAATACAAGTTGAATACCCACTTCATGAAGACCATGACTATCGTAATTTGAATCCAGGCCACCGCTACGAAACTGCCGATCATCTGCAGCATATACCTTCTCATGGTGACCGGCGCAGCCAACGTCCGATGCAGCGTATGATTGTTCCGATTGATTAGAACATGCAAGCTGACGATTAAAGCCGTATACAGCATGGCTACGACGACCAATCCGATCACCGTACTCGTTTCCTTCGTTTGCACGTCCTTGAAAGTATGCGCGTTCAGCTGAAGAGAGCTCCGTTCATCATAGTTCGCCATTTCTTTATAGAAAGCATCCGGATCGCGTCCTACGGCCGCGGCAACCGCTCTGGCCGCGCCGAGCCGCTGCTCGATAAACGAGCTCGCCGGTTTGGAGACGTTGGATTCCTTCACCGCATATCCCGTAATGCCGCCGCTCTCCCCCCGAATCAACCGCTCCGTAAATCCGGGCTCGATGACCAGCACGTATTCTACGTTGAGAGATCGGAGCTTCTGCTCGATCTCGTCTTCCCGGACGGTGCCGATATTCGCCATGGAACCCAATTGGCGAACCAGATCCGTAGTAAAGGGCGTCCGATCATTGTCGATGACCGCCGCTTTTAACGCGGGTTCGTTACTGACAAAGCCGATGGTCATGAACAGCAGCGGAAACAGCAAGATGAAGAAAGCCTGCACTTTGTTGCGGAAAATGCGTTTCAGATAGTTGAGAAAGACGGTCATATGGCTTTCCTCCTTCCCATCAAGAATGCGAGAAAGACAACGATGAAGCTGTACGCCAGTAATCCGAGCAGATTCGAGCTCAAGTCGCCCTTGTCATAGATATCCGCGAACAGCGCATTCTGGGCGTAGGAGCTAGGGGCGAACTTGCTTATCGTCTCCATGACCTTGCTCTCCATCGGAGAATAGCCGCCGGCCACGACCGAGAAGAAAGTGGTCACGATGACAAGGACGAGCGATGCGACCATCGTGCTCCGGGTCAAATAGGCGATGATCATGCCCAGCGCAGCCGAGACGGCGCAGAACAAGAGGAGAACGGTTAGGATTAACCCTATTCTGGCGTCCCAGTTGGCTTCGTACCCGTATTTGGTCGTTACAAAGATGATAACGGCGATGAGGAAGAGCATTCCCGTGCTGCCGATCCACTTGCCGAGCATGACCTGGCTTCCGCGAACGGGAGCGGCCAGGAGCCTCGAGTGCGAATGGTTGCCGTTATTCTTCGTGATCGCGAACATGCCAAGCAGCCCGCCGTACAGAATCGCCTGTAACAAAAAGGAGATTGCGTAATAATCGATGGCACGCGGAATTTTCCCTTCGGTCTCCACTTGATCTTCCCGTACAAGTTCGCCCGAGTCGCCCGAATCCGGCGATTTATCTCCCAGCCGAAGCAAAGTCGCGTTCAAGTTGTACGATCGGATGAAGCTTTCCACCATCGGTTGGAAGCTGTCTCCTTTTCCTTTGCCGTAATACTCCAAGCGTACCGAATCTCCTAGATTCAACCGATTGGATGCGTCCGCCGGCACGTGGACGAACCCGTCTAGCTCGCCCGACCGGACCATCTCTTCTCCCTGATCGGCGTCCTCTACTTTCCGAACTTCGAATGTCTTGCCGGTTGCGTCCGAAGTCATCAACTTATCGAATGCCGCGCCGAGAGCGCCGCCATCCTCGTTGAGATAGCCGACCGGCACCTGTTCGACGACTCTCGGCTTAAAGCCGCCTTCATCGGCTCCAAGAATAATCGTGATCGCGATCGGAAAAGCGATTAATGCCAGGATCGCGATGTAATCGCGCAGATGACGCAGGAAGGTATAATAGGCGACTGTCCTTATTTTCATCCGAAGCTCCTCCTATCCCTGTTAATCGCGCAGCGATCGGCCGGTCAGCGTCAGAAACACCGATTCCAGGCTTGGTTTCTCCATCTGCATGGACACGATCTCGGCATCCGATTCGGATACGATCTGGATAACCTTGCTGAGATACTTCTCGCCGATCTTGCCGATCACCTCGAGCCGGTTGCCTTGCGCCGCGCATTCCCGAACGCCGTGAACGCGTTTGATTCCTTCGATCATCGTATAATTGACGGACGAAAGCTCGATGATCACTTTCTCTTCCGTGGCAATGAGGGACGTCAGCTCGCTTTGCGTACCGTTCGCAATGACTCGCCCGTGATCGACGATCGCGATTCTCGTGCAGATCTCCCGGACTTCCTCCATATAGTGCGAGGTATAGATAATCGAGGAACCCATGCGGTTCAACTCTTTGATCGACTGCAGGATGTGATTGCGGGATTGCGGGTCGATGCCTACCGTCGGTTCGTCCATGATGATCAACTTCGGATGATGCAGGATAGCGCAAGCGATATTGAGCCTTCGCTTCATGCCGCCGGAGAATTTCTTCGGCCGATCCTTCTTCCGGTCCGACAGTCCGGTAAACTCCAACGCTTCCTTAATCCTCGCGTTGAGCAGCTTGCCGCGGAGTCCGTAGAGCCTGCCGAAATAATCGAGATTCTCCCAGGCGGTCAAATCCTCGAACAAGGCGATGTCCTGCGGGACGATGCCCAATTCCCGCTTGACTTCCATCTCGTGGCGGCGCACTTCCTTGCCGAGAAATTTGACCTCGCCGCCGTCATACTTCGTGAATCCGGACAATATGCTGATCGTCGTCGTCTTGCCGGCGCCGTTCGGCCCGAGCAGTCCGAAGATCTCTCCTTCCTTGACCGTGAAGCCGATGTGATCCAGCGCAACAAAATCCTGGTAGCGTTTAATCAGGTTCTTAACCTCTACAATCATGTCGCCCGCTCCTTTGACAACTTTTTGACTTAAAGCCATCTTACCGAATGCCGGAACGAGTTGGCAGTGATTGGAGGAATGATCGGATATGACAATTGTCATGTTGTCGAATGCAAGCACGATCGAACGTTTAAACGACAAAGGCAGCCGATCCATCTGGACGGCTGCCTTTCGAGCTAATCATACTCTATCGATTTCCGCTAGCTTAACACCGCGCTGTTGCTTTGATAGGCTAACCCTACCCTTTTCCTGCTGAACGCTCCTCCGAGCTCGAGATGGTTCAACATCCATGCCGCGACATCGTCATAAGCAACATTCAGCTCTTGAAATCGGCTGAACAGGTGACCGGCTATCTCGGCATCGGTTAATTCCTTGATCGTCTCCGGAACCGGAACGGGCAGGATATCCGTCGTTACCTGCAGATGAACGGGATCCGGATGCTCGATCGAATCCACCATGGTTCCCGGACACATAAAGGACCAATCGAGTCGAGTCTGTTGTACCCTCTCGAGATTCCGGTTGTGGTTCCTGAATTCAGGCGGGAATCCAGGCAAATCGTTGCCGATAAACTTCGTATGGGGAATATCCAGCAGGCCGGCTCCTCCCATGATCCACACCCGCCCGGAGAAACGTGTTTGGGCTTCGCATTGGCTGATCAGGTTATCGACGATCTGAATAAACTCTTCTCCCTGGCCGGCATGGCCGGCAGCGACAATAGCGGCGTCTTGATGCGCGAGCGCCTCGCCGACGCTCACCGGGTCCAGCATATCGGCCACGATCACCTTCACCTGCTTGGCGGAATGTTCCCCTAGTTGAGCGTAAAGCTTCTCCGAATTACGCACGAACGCGGTCATCTCATGCCCCATCTGCACGCCTTGTTCCAATACTCTTCTCCCTGTATTCCCCGTCGCGCCAAACACGATAATTTTCATTGTTCGTTCCTCCTCTTTAATGGCTCCCAACATTTGGTTAACTCGAGCTTAGCATCGCTTCGACGTTATGTTAAGAACCCACTTTAAAGTAGGGGGCTTACGAATAAGTAAGCGTCAACCCGCTTGTTGACATGCGTGCTCCAGCGCTTGAAGGACGTCGGAACACAGGTGACGATACGTGCCCATCCAAAGCGGCCGTTCGGACTGCTTATCGGACGACCATCGGCGATAACGGAGACAGCGCTTTGGTCTCATCCATGTAAATAAACGCATCGTACCGTTTGGAGATTGCCGTCGGCACGTAATTGCCCCGTTCGCGCTCCGGATGATACACGACCCCTATCGCTCTATTTCCTATAATGGCATCGTCCAGTGCCGGATGTTCTTCTTCGAAAAGGAGCAATTTGTTCTCCGTCCCGCTGCGGTGGAGCAGTTCCTCCCAACTGCCTGCGATCGCCTTCGGCACGTTCATCTCTTGGGAAGGCGCCCCCCAGGAACGTCCGGCGATAACGGCTCCTTGGTAGGTGCCGTAGCCGATGGCATAGACATCTTCGCCATACTTCTCGCGCAGCAGCTGTCCCAAGTTGATCATCCCGTCCGCCGCCATATCCGTGTACCGAGCGTCTCCGATATGGGTGTTATGCGCCCAGATAACGGCGCGCGCCCTCGGTCCGTGGAATTCGGCCAATTTCTCGATCGCTTGGACCATGTGACGATCCCGAACGTTCCAAGACTCGGCGTCATGGCGGATCATGGTGCGATAATAAGCCTCCCCGCCTTGGACGGCCATGGCGTTCATCTCCGCGCTTAACGCATGTTCTCGTTCGCCCGGTTTCGCTTCCTTCCACTTGTCCTGAAGCTTGCGCAGCAGCTCCACCGCCTCATCCTCGCAGCCTTCCCCATAAAGGGCTGCCGAAACCCCGTAGCTCTGCTCATCTCCGCCATTCGGTTCGAAACATTCGAAAGCCCGTTTGGCCGCCTCCAAATCCGATCCCTCTCGGGAGCCAAGGTACTTCAGAATCTCGTCCATCGACTCCCATAAGCTGTAAATGTCCATCCCATAGAAGCCGACCTTCTCCTCATCCGGTTTATCGGCGTTATATCGACGAAGCCACTCGGCCAGATCCGCGATTTCGCGATTCGCCCACATCCAAGAAGGCCATCTGGAGAAATCCTGCAAGGCCTGTCGTACGTCGGATCCTGAATCCGAGCAGCCTTTAACATAACGATTCAGGGCGAAGCAGGATGGCCAATCGCCTTCTACGGCTATAAATCGATAGCCATGCTCGGTAATAAGCCGCTTGGACAAAGCCGCTCGGTCGGCATAGAACTCGGAAGTCCCATGCGACGCTTCTCCAAGCAGCACGAATTTAGCCCTGCGGGCTCTATCGATTAACGCGTTCGCTTCCGCTGCTCCCCGATATACCTTGGCCAGCTGGCGAATGGTTTGCAGAATGAGTTCCTCGTTCACCTGGATATGCACCTCACGGAATTGGCGTTCCATACCAGTTTGTTCCGATAGGCTCTCATATATGATTCTTTAGCAGCAATTGCAGAAGCTCCCGCTGCGTACCGGGATCCGTTACCGAAGGCGGAGTGCGCGCGATCTTTCCCTTCTCGATATAGATACCGCCGCGGTCCCCGTACTTAGGATCCGTCGCCGCATCGACGATTCTCCGTGCGCCTGCGTCAGGCGTAGAGAAAAGAAAGCGGAGCATTCTGAACAGACCTGGCACGCCCGGATTATGGGACATGGCTGTTCGGTTCATGCCGGGATCGGCTACTCGAAGCGCAATGCCGTCCCTGCCGTAATCCTCTGCCATGGCGAAGAACGCGGCGGCGACGGCCAACTTGGACTGAGCATACGGCTTAAACTTCTTAAACTTGCGCGGGGACGGCAGATTCCCCGGCTCCAGCTTGCCCGCCATCTTCATGGCGCTGGAGCCGACCGTAACGACGACGGAACGGCCAGCAGCTCGAAGCAATGGACGAAAGAGCTCGGTGAGCAAGTATGGCGCAACAGTGTTTACTTCGTAGTGAACATCCTGCTTCTGGGGAGATAGAACGACGCGGTCCGACAACATACCGGCGTTGTGAATCAGCACGTCGATCCGGGTCTGCATCTCAGACACTTGCCGCGCTGCTTCGCGAAGTTGGCGATGGTCGGATAAATCGGCCGTCACCGTAAGGATAACAATCGCCGGATCCAGGATATTCAAGTCCTGTTTCTGCTTCTCCATGCGTTCGCGGTCTCTGCCAATAAAAATCAGGTTGTAGCCTCTATTCGCCATCAGCTTGCTGATTTCCGTGCCGATGCCGGAATAAGACGCCGTCACGACGGCCAGTTTCCGTAAACCAGGTTGAGCGATCATGGGTAGGTCCCCTTTCAATTAATTAATCGAGAATCGAGAGAGTGACCCGGACGATGTCGTCTAGAATCATCCTGCCGGAGCTTGTCTTGGCCGTTATCGCCAGCCCCCCCTGAGCATTGCTCAAATATCGCGCAAGCGCCATAAGATCCTGGTGACGCTCATGAAGCTCTCCCTGTTCCTTCGCCCGGGTCAAGGCGCGATAATAGGCGTCGATCGCACGGGTTCTTTCCTTCTCAAGGAAATCGGCAATCTCGGCATCATGCGGCGCCATCTCCACGTTCGAATTGATGAGGAAGCATCCTTTCGATCCATCCGGACCGGAAAAGATCGCGGATACTTCGCGGAACACGGTAGCAATCGCCTCTTTCCCTGAAGGCGTGCTGTCCAGAATACGAACCGTAGTGCTATGATCGGCATAGTACCGGAGCGCGGCAAGGAACAACTCGCGTTTGCCTCCGAAAGCGTTATATAGACTTTGCGCCTTGATTCCGACATGATTGACCAAATCCTGGATAGAGGTGCCTTCATAACCATGCTTCCAGAACAAATACATGGCTTTGGAAAGGACAACGGTTGTATCGAACTCTTTATGTCTGGCCATTAGAGATCCTCTCCATCAACAAGCTAAGGGTCATCTCATAAAGCCTTCTGGCAGCGCTCTTGCCAAAGGCCTCGTGTTCGACGCTGATGCGTTCGCCTTCCACGAATGCGCTTAGCGGTTCGGCCGGCGGAGCATCCATGCGGGCGATAATCGGCGCGACAGCATCCGCGATAGATTTTCCATGCTTCTTCAGCTCGGTGATATGAGCCGCGGTCGACTCGTCGTATTCGCCGGAAAAGCTGGTAGACACGATGCCCGGATGGAACAACGCGTATTTGATCCGGCTCCCCTTGTTGTTTTCGGCAAAAGCGACTCCAAGCAGGTCGTTCAGCTTCCCACCCTGGCCCAAGGCCGCGCCTCCGTGGTAATCTCGCGCGAGCTCGAGATTGTCCCATTGGATGGCGGACAGATTGTAGCCGGGTCCCGCAACGTTAGCGATAATCGGATTATCGGCTTTCTCCAGCAGCTCGATCAACCCATAACTGAGCACGAACCGACTCAAGTAGAATAACGCAAAATTGTCCTCGAACCCTTCTGCCGTTACCATTCGTGAGGAACGATAATGGCGCGCGCATAAGACTAGCGCGTCAAGCGCGGGGAGCCGATCTTTGATCTCCTCGATGACCCGCTTATTCTCTAGGACCAGACTAAGCTCCGCCTGGATGAAGGAAGCTCTCTCACCGGCGTTCATGTCACGCGCGGCCGCGAGTAACGCAAAGCCTTTCTCGGCATTACGTCCGACGACAATGACGCGGTCTCCTCTCTCTAGATAAGTCATGGCAAGAGCCTTGCCAATCCCGTCGGTTCCGCCCGTAATCACGATATTTCTCATGTTGGACCTCCTTGAGTATCGTTGTAATGAAGGATCAACATTCGTTTACTGGAAAAGAATAGCATTTCTTTATTGAGCATTCAAGATAAATCTTTAATGATCATTAAAATATTTTTTCTCGTAGAAGCCGGCAAACACAAACAAAAAAAGCTTGATTTCTCAAGCTTTTGTCCGCATGTGCAGCTATTGCGCACTCATCACTTCGGCATCCGTCTTGGATTCCTCGGTCACAGCCCCAGAACCTCCCTTGTATCGGCCAAGCTGTTAACGGAATGGGATCAAGCCTTCGGAAGGCCCGTTTTCACGGGCCGTTACGGAAACGTATATGCGACTCGGCAATAACCGGACTATTTCATCTCCACTACCTTTTTAAAAGCGGCTCCGGCTCTGTTCCACGTATATTTTCTCATGTCCAGTCGGCCCTGCCGGCCTTTCTTTCTGCAAAGCTCGGGATGGCGGTACGCCAACCTCATCTTGTCTTTTAAGCTGGACAAGGACGGCTCTGCCCATCGCTGCCCTTTCCCCGAGAATAAGGGTCGGAACGTTCTCGCGATCGAATGCTTCATTCGGATCTGGGGGTTCTGCAGTTTATAGCGAACCAAAAAGGAGTTGCCCTGGTTCAGAAAATCCATCTGCCCTCCCCAGCCGGTAGCGATGACGGGGACCCCGCTGGACAACGCCTCTAGAAAAGGAAGCCCGACTCCCTCTCCCCTTGTCGGCAGAACGAATACGTCGCCAAGCGTATACAAGCCTTTTAGTTGATCAGGGCTTATATATTGGGTGATGACGATGATCGGGGCGGTTTGTTTGCGAATCCCGAGCCTTCTTTTATAGGCTGCGATTCGGTTCCGAATCCACTGCCCGGTCTCGTGCCGCGAATATCCGTTCGTTTTGATGACAAGCAGCACTTTATCCTTCGCCGAGAATTGCTCCCAGTAAGCCCTAAGCAACGTCTCGGGATTCTTGCGATGCTGGAAGCCGAATATTGAAACGAAGACAAAACGACCCTTGGCCATCGGCAGCCGGAACGGTTTGTTTCCGGGCTTGAACTTTTCGCGGTGAACGCCGTGCGGGACAATGTAAATGGGGATCTTGATTCCGCTTTGGCGCAGAGCGATTTTATTATGGGTGGTCGGTACGCAAACAGCGTCGAATTGGTTGATTCTCGGGACCCAGCCCCGCGGAATTCGGGAAGTCTCCCAAACCGTATTCAAAATAATGCGGTCAAACCGTTTGCGAGCGCGCCTCATATCCAGCGAGGATGGCAATTGATGATAGATAAGCACTTTTCTCTTCTTCGAGGCGGCTTTCTTATGATTAACGGGGCTGTCGCCTACCTTGACGTTAACGCCTTGTCTTCGTAGAGCGGATACATACTCCCTGCTCGCGATTCCAAGACCAGAGGCGCGTCTAACCGGCCCTCTCCAAACCACCTGCGTGTTGGCCACAGCACCGCACCCTTACGTAGTTTTGCCTCCGGGAATGGCAGAACGAGGCTAATTCCTAGTATATGCGGCTGACTAATCCAAGGGCTGGGCGTTTCCTAAGGCACGTTCACGACAAACGGAACCGTAAATACTTTTCCGTTCTGTTGGAACTGTCCCCAAATCTTATAGACGCCGCTATGCGGGAACGTTGTCATGAATTTAGCGTCCGGTCCCGATGAATGCTCGTCGGATGGGTGCACGTGCAAATACTCGCCGCCCTCTTTGTTAAGGATCACAACGTGTCCCACGGTTCCGAGATAGGGCTGCAAATCGGCAATAGGCTGCTTCGTCTGAGCGTCTTTGATGTTGAAGTTTAATTCCAACTCCATGTTCGCCATCAAATGGTCAATGGACAGGGCAACAACTTTGCCGTCTACTTCTTTGATAAGCGCAGCATCGGGTTCGATGGGTTGGGCTTCCGGCGCTGTCCCTTGTATGGTGATCCATTGGCTTTTATTCATGGCTCCCTTCCCGGCCGGTGCAAAGTCCGAAATGATCTCATACTCCCCCGCGGTCGGAAATGCGGTCGTTACCGTAAACTCCCCGTTGCCTTTGTAATCCGGATGAATGTGGTTAAAAAAGGATAGGTCTTTGCTAACGACGATAATATGCATTTGCTTCTCGTGCTGCACATCAAATTCATCGATTGGGTTTCCGTCTTTATCCTGAATCCGGACCGTAATCGTCGTATCCTGGTTGGGTTGTGGCTGCTCGCTCGAGAGCATGAACATCGCTTCTACGCTCTCCGCTTGAGCGGCATCTGCAACTGACGCCATTGTACCCGAATGATGCATGGCCTCCCCTGATTTTCCGCACGCCGTTAACAGCACGGCAGCGATCGCTATTACCGTTAGTCCTATCTTCATGATTACCTCCTGCTCGGTTTGATGGATGGCCTGTATTCATCATGCTTTACCTAAATGTTATATACCCATATGGGGTATATAACGAGCGAAAAATAATGGCTGCAAAGCAGCCAATCAGTCGTCCTTTATTTAACATATCATACCCCGTATAGGTATGCAATATGTCTTGGATAATTCGATTCCGACATCAAGGCATAACTATCATCATTCTAACAACCCCAATGTCTCGTACACTTTCAACGTCACGACACCATTCGGGATAAGACCGTTCTGGCGTTGGAATTTCTTAAGGGCAATCGTCGTGGAAGATTTGAACCTTCCGTCGCATGGGCCGTGATAATACCCAGCGCTTTGCAAGCGGTTCTGGATGAGCTGAACGTCTGCACCTACGTCCCCTTCGCTTATCGATCTCGGCTCTTGATTCGCTTCGCCAAGCACATGACCGAATATGGTTACTTTCGTTCCAATGGGAATCCATTCGTATAATTCTTCCACATCCCGATTCCTCATTCGAATACAGCCATGGCTGGCATGTTGGCCTATGGAATATGGCTTATTGGTGCCGTGGATTCCGTAAATCCCCCAAGGCACGTTCAAGCCGATCCAACGGGAACCGAAGGACGGCCCCCAATTCTTCCCTTTGTAAGTGACGATGTATTCTCCCACGGGAGTCGGCGTAGACGGATTGCCGACCGCTACCGGAAAGCTTTTGTAAGGAATGTGATCCAAATAAACGATGAGCCGATGTTTCTGCGGGAACACTGCTACCGTAAGGTGACCGTTATCTTTGACGATCGGAAGCGCGGGGCCAGCATGGATAGGTATCGGCGTGAAGGTCTGGATGGAAAAGAAGAAAGTCATAGCGCCCCAAACTTTGAATCGATATCGAGTCATGGCCGTTCACCCGTTTGCGTTTTTCCGTTAGCTTGGCCTTAGGCCTTGAAATCATGCAATAACGTCCAGTGCTGACTGTTGGTTCTAACAAGCAAAAAAACCGCCACATAAGGGCGGTTTTCTCTTAGTTTGCCTTTATGGCGGTTCTTGATCATCCGCGTCGCCGTCAGCTCGCCTTCGCGAGTCTCGCGCCGCGAATCGAAGCGACGGCGTATACGACGAGCGCCGTCCAGATGAGCGCGAAGCCGACGAGCAGGACCCGCGAGACCGATTCCTTGAACAGGAATACGCTCAGAAACAGCATGATCGTCGGCCCGATGTATTGAACGAACCCCAGCGTGGACAGCGACATCCGCGCGGCAGCCCGGGCGAAGAAGAGCAGCGGCAGCGCCGTTACCACGCCGGACAGAAGCAGCTCGACGAAAGTAGACGCAGGCAGCGTCCATGCCGTCGTCTCTCCCGCGGCGGCCAGGTAGATACAGTACCCGAGCGCGATGGGCAGGACGACGGCCGTCTCCGACAATAAGCCTACCGAAGCGTCCTGAACGATTTTCTTCTTCGCCAATCCGTACAAGCCGAACGACGCGGCCAGCGTGATCGCGACCCACGGGAATCGGCCGTAGTCGATGGCGATGATGAGCACCGCGGCGCCGGCGATGGCGATCGCGAGCCATTGACCGCGGTTCGGCTTCTCTCGCAGGAAGAAGACGGCCAGCACAACGTTCAGCAACGGGTTCAAATAATAGCCGAGACTGGTCTCGACGACATGCCCGCTGTTGACCGCCCAGATGAAGATGAGCCAATTCGCGGCGATCAGCAGCCCGCTGGCGGCGAGCGGCAGCAGGAGCGCGCGGTTGGCCGCAATCCGCTTCATATCGCCCCAGCGGCGCTGGACGGCGACGAGAATCCCCATGAAGACGAACGACCAGACAACCCGATGCGATAGAATCTCGCCTGCAGGCACGTCGTTAAACAGCTTCCAATAGATGGGGAGAACTCCCCACATGATATACGCAATAATGGCGTTGACCAATCCGTTGTTCATAAACCCATTCCCCGCTTCTCGCTCCGATGTCTGAACGGATTATACGCCTCGATCCGAGCTTAAGCAAAGGGAATTATTACCTATTCTTGTGGATCGTATGAACCCGGTCTCGGAAGTCCTCTAATCGATATTCGCTACCTTCCATTCCCCGGCTTTGTTTTTTAACACCGTGAAGGCATACCCGCTATTAAAGAGGAAGCCCTCTTTGCTTAGCGAAGTAAAGACCACGTTGACGTTGTATCTTTTCTCGTCCAGCGCCGTGATCGAATCCAATCGTTCGAACCTGTACAGTTTCCCCTCATCGATAAAGAAGCTCAGAGCTTCCGCCAATTGTTTGGAATACAGCGATTTCTCGAATGCCTTGGCGTCCTTTGCTATGATCGCGTCCATGCTCTCCAGAGCGCATTGCAGCACCTCTTTCTCCGTTTCGTCCAACGTCGATTCGTCGTAGCTTAGGAACACGCCGGCTTTGAAGTCTTTGCTCGCACGCGTCTCCCTAATCGAAGCGATCATGTCTAGAAACAGCTTTCGCGCCTTCTCCTTCTCCTCGGAGGAATAGGCAAAGCGGATAATCAAATCAGTCGTTTCGCCGCGGTACGAGAAATAGTCGTATTCCATCGTCCGGTCGCTCAGGTCCGATCCCAAGTATTCCGTATAGGCGGTCAAATCCGGAACGCTATTCGGATAATCCGGTCGGAACAAGCTCCCATCCATGATAGCGAAAGAGTTTCTGGGCTCTCCATACCCCCACTCCACCCCATCGGGAATATCCCGTTGATCCATGAATTCCGGAACGTAAACCCCGTACGGCAGCGAAGCGTGTTTGCGGAATACGGCGTTCTCCAGCTTGTCATTATACGTATAAGCTTGAATAATCGAACCGCCCGACTGTACTTCGGTAAACAAAGACGTCTGCGTGCTTGGCGAGGCTTGCGGGCTCGATCGAGCGGAATCCATCCCGTTCGAGGCCGTCTCCGACGGCTCAACCGGATCTGCCGAGGATGTCGAGCATGCGGATAAGACGAGCGAAGCGAATACCATGATAACGAATAATCGAATGGCAGTCATCGGATACCTCTCCCTGATTGGAATACGGATAAGACGAATGGCATTTGGAAAAAGTTTCATTTTTTGTCGTGTCGCTTCTTCTCAAGCCTTCAAGGATGGTTTGTCCGCTAGTCTATCTTCAACCGCCAAGACTGGTACTCTTTTAATTTCAATTGAATTTCTTCCTTATACCGCGCGGTGTCGCCGGCAAATAAGGTCAGAGCAGGAATCGTATAAGACTTCTTGCTCTTGTTGAGGCTCTCCCAATCCCAACCTGCTTCGTGGATGCCGGAACTTCCGTTAAGCGCCGGATAAGCCAAGTATTCCGTTTGTCTCGTATAGCGAAGCATGGCATTCTCCAACCCGATTGGCCCACAGCTGGCGGCAAACATCCCGAAGTGCCCCCATAACGCGTCATACCCGTCTTCGCCCATAAGAAGCTTCCCCGGATGCCGCTTCAAGAAATGCTCTGCGAAGTCGGTGATTCCTTCGTAGGGAGAGTAATCCGGCGCATTGGACCAGCGGACGGCCCCGTCCAAGAATATCCCGTCGAAGCCGAAGGCGTCGATCAATTCATCCACTTTCCTCCGCATATAAGCTTGAAGACCTGGATGGCCATAATTCAATAGATAACCCATGTTTTCCTTCGAGAGATCGCCGTTCCAATCGATCCAGTTCTGAAGCTGCGGCATCCCCTGATCATCCTTAAGCGCGGCATCGAGCAGATCATGCTCCTGAAGAAAGCGAGTCGTTCCCAGATTAGGCCCGCCAAGCATGGGAATGACCTTCACGCCCAAGGAATGAGCCGTCTCGACAAAACGCTTCAGCCCGGTTTCGCCTCCCATTCGTCCGCTTACGCGATGGAAAGGATAGGTGTAATAATAACGGCCGTCCCAAGCTGGCAAGAAGGCGATCATGTGCTTCCCCGGCATAAGGCTGCACAGGTCACGAATTTGTTGTTCCATATCGGAGAACGTGTTGAAGACATGGCCTGTCCAGTGCTCGCCGTGAAAGTTAACCATCACTTTGATGTCGTCAATCCACCGCAGCTCCTGCCGATCATGGAACGGCTTCATGCCGTACAGCCTCTCCAGATCCCGGCAGCGCTCCGCAACGATCTCATGCCGAGAGGCAGCCTCCCCGAATTGCCAGGCTGGGAGCGTAATTTCATTCGTCCAATGTCGGCGGTCTTCCTCGAAGGCGAGCATAATCACTTGCGCTTGTTCCGCTGCGTCGTAATAGGCGGCGAAGCCCTTCTTGCGTACCCGCTCATCACGCGATAAGGCGTACCATTCACGAGTTGTCCCCTTAGCCGAATCGGCTCCGCCAATAAACGCCAAGGGCATCGTAGCTTCGCGTCCGGGATAAACGAGCGGTTGTATCCCTGCCGGATGGCGAAACTCCCAGCGGCCCATGTTGTCCGATTCCGCATCCAAATAGCGGACATGGATGCCTTTGACGAGGATAAGGATGGATTTGCATAATTCCGTGCCGTGTCGGCCGTGCCCGCTTATGATGATGCTTCCGTCCGTCATGTCCCGCTCCAGCATTAATTCCAAGGCTCCCTCGGCCGACAATTGACCGCCGGCAGCCGATAACCGATCGGCGGTCAACCGAAGTCGACCGTTCGCGTTCTCGGTCCGGACATGCTCGGGAGAAGGACAGTAAACATTCCGGTCGGTCGAGAGACGGATCGCAAATTGAAGCTCCCCGCAAGATACATAGGTGTCACCGAAAGGATAAGCGACCGCATACATCAGAAATCCCCCCATCAAATGGTATAGAATGTATCGTTCCATTTGATTTTAGGGCTTCTCTATACGACAATAATAGCAAATTGGCAAAAGAAATTAGTACGATTTAAACCTAACCGAGGTGTGTAAACGTTGCCCTTCTACTACAGCTTTGAAGCTCCGCCTCTCCCCTATTTTTACGTTTGCGGCAAACAGTCGATTCGAAGCGGCGAATCGCATGCAGCTCGATCGAATATCGGCGTCTTCGACCTTCTCTTGGTCACGAAAGGATGTCTATATATGGGGGAGGAAGGGCAGCGTTGGGAAGTTCGGGCAGGCGATATGCTTATCCTGCATCCGGAGCGCAGCCACTTTCCCGCAGCGCCGTGCGCGGAAGATACCTTGTTCTATTGGGTTCACTTCCAAGCAGGGCATCGTTGGACGGAAGTTGATTCGGAATCGAATGCCCCGCCGAGAGATTCCCCTAACCCGTATGAGGCTAATCGCCGAGATCCTGCGATATCCATGCATTTCGGCAGCTCGTATCAATTGTTGCTTCAGCAATACTGGACGTTTAAGCATAGGGTTGCCGTCGAGGAAGGAATCAAGCATCTCCTATCGCTTAACCACAAGACAGCGGTTACGAATTGCTGGGATCAGCAAGAGGCTTTTCAGAAATGGCTTCGAATCCTTTATCAAGAGACCCGGGACGTCTACCTGTCCGACGCGTTGCGGCTGACCGAGAAGGTGACGGAGTACATCCGGAAGCACTATAAGGAAGCGATCGATAGCGAAGCATTGGCCAATGAGTTCCACTTCCATCCCGTTTACCTGACGAGATGCATGCAAAGAAATTTGGGATGCACGCCTCTCCAGTACTTGCAGAAGGTAAGAATAGAACAAGCCAAACTGCTCCTGGTTAATACGGACCACAGCATATCCGCGATCGCCGGCGAGGTTGGCTTTGAGAGCAACTCCTACTTTACGAGATGCTTCCATCGATCCGAACATATAACGCCGAGGGACTACCGCAATCGGTTCAGAGCGTAAAAATCGGCATTCGCGAGTGCAATTAAAAAAGGGCTTCTCCTAAGTTCGAAAAAGCCCCTAAACGTTACTCCATCATTGAGCCCTAATCGAATATCTCTATGGTAGGCTCCGCGCGAAGTCCGAACCGGACGAAGGCATATCGCGCTTGGTAAATAGGCGTGTCCGGACTGAGGTCCTTATCCGTCCATCCGGGTCTATCCTTGAAGCTGTCCGGTCCAACCTTGTTCGGTTCTCCTTTGATGTGGTGATGAGGTCCCAGCAGATTGCGGCAGCTGCCCGAAAGCTCCAATTCGATCAAGTTTTCCCCCTCCTGCAGGTATGACGTCAGGTCCGTCTCGTAAGGTTCCCAAACGAAGGTTCGAATTTCTTGCCCGTTGACGAACAGCTTGCCGACAACCGCATCCGGCGGCAACCCCCATTCGAATCTTGAAGGGTTGCGTGCCCAGCTCTCTAACTTCAACGTTTGAGCGAGGCGAATCTTGCCCGCGAAGAAAGGAAATCCCTGACGCACGAGATCGCCGGACTCGACGAACTCGGGGGTCTCCGTCAGTTGGAACGGGCCTTCCGTGAATACGACCGCACGCTCTCCTTCCGTAAAGGACGTATCCGACCGGACGCCGAAGTCGCCCAGCAGATAGACGCTCTCTAGTTCCGGTGCGGCTTCGCCCGTCCGATTGAACCTCGCCGATAATCGAAGCCGATTTTTCCCTCTCTGAACGTTAGCGCCGATATCTAGCTTCCGGAAAGAAATATCCCGCCACCAGCCGCAGCTTCGGGATTCGATTGAACATCCGTTCAGGCGGATCTCGTAAGACTTCGGTTCTTCCATGACTAGATAGAGCTCGCGAAGGCTTCCCGGTTCGAAATTCGCATCGAATTCGAATTCCAGCTCGATCGGAGTCGCTCGATCAAGTCCCTTCAGGCGTTCCTGTAAGAAAATGACCGGTTGAAGCTCGGACCATTCCCCCTCGCCGATCCGCAAGCGGCAGTTATCCAACGTCAAACAGTTCAAGTCGGCAGCCGTTATCGTCCACCGTCCGCCGAGAGCTACCCGATGGCCCGTTCGCTCCTCGGTCTCGGTAGGCTCGTCGTCCGCTGCTTCCCGGTCCGTTGCCGCCGAAGCTAGCCCTAACGGATCGGCACTCACCATCAGCATGAAGGACTGGGCCGGATGAAGATCCAGCCGAACCCGGATGCCGCTGCCATCCTTATGAAACTTCCGCGCCGGGATCATGCCGCCGGTCTCTAGATCGATGAGCGTTAGGATCCCGCTTCGGCGAATCTCCATCTGCGCGTTCTCATAACTCTTGTTCCCGGAATTTACGAGATAATAAAGATGTGCTCCGTCCAGCGTCAACTCTTGGATATTGATCGTATCTTCCGCGATCGCCTCTTGCTGTCCATCCGTCAAGATTACGGAAGGAGGAGCAGTGTCCGCAACGGCTTGAAGAAGGGCTTCGCGGCTCCATTCCGGCCAGACGGCTCCCGCGATCAGATCGTCCAACGCGCTATCTCGTACTCCGTTCACCATCGATGGGAACCCGGGGAATGCGATCAGGCTGCCGCCTTCCTCCGCGAATTGCCTAAGCAGTCGGACCGTCGTTCCGGCCAGCGTAACGCTTGGAGGAATGACGACTACGGAATAGGCGGCATGCCCTACGATCAGCTTTCCTCCGTCCACCCTGCCATGACGCTCGATAATCCCCTCGCTTCCGTAATCGTGCCCGACGAACGATTGGCACAGCCAACGGGTCAACGCGGCGAACGAAGCGTGATAAGGCTCGATGGCGGAGGCGTCCCGCCCCTGCTGCTCTACCCATCCTGAACGGACGGGGTGCAGAAGCAACACATCCGCCTGACGTTCCCCTTCGGACAGGAGCAGCGACAAGCGGGCGAAGTAATCGTTAAATACCCGGTACTCGCCCCACCAGGGCTGCTGATAGAATAGCGACGGCGGATAGTCCCGCTTACGAAGTCCTTTCAGCGAATAGCTCTGCAGATGCTGGCACAGAAGATTGATGCCGTGCACATACTGCCACTCCCCGATGCGCTTCAAATCCTGGAAGCTAGCATTCCACCCCGCGCAGCCGAAACTCTCCGTAATGGCCTGCTTGCGGCCGAGCTGGCGCGCGACCGAGCTGACCTGCTTCGGCACGATCGGTTCCTCGCTGATGAAGTTCCCGAGCCAATCGCAGCCCGGAATGTGCAGAAATTCATAGGAAGCCAGCGGATCGCCAACCGAAGAAACCTGTCCCATCAGCGTTTGCTCTTCCACCACGTGGCCCGTCAACTTCCAACCTCTTTTTTCGCACCAAGCGCCGATCTGTTCCGAATAAGCGCGGGCGAACATGGCGGTGACCGTCTCCCAGTAATCGTAACGGTGCTTTCGGCAGTCTTCTGTTGGCAAGAAGAGGGATGGAAGCGTCTCTGTCACGTCATAGCCATGCCGCGCCATGAACTCGGCCGGCAGATCGAAGGACCAAGGCAGCGTCCCTCGTCCGTATTGCGGTTCGTCCGTGAATACGCCCGGAACGATGGACGCGAGCTCCGGACCGAGCTTCTCCCAATACGCCTCATAAGCGGCCTCGATAAAGGCCGCAACGACATGTTCGCTTAATACGTCGATATAATCGGGATTAACCTTGTAGTACAAGCGCAGTTCCGCGTCGCTCCGCTCTTCCGCCGACAAGAGACGATACCCCTTCTCCGACCGCGCGTAGTACGCAATCGTTCGGTCCGGGTCGGAGTCTTCTTCGAACGGCGCAGCTTCATAGGCAAGCCTCTTCTGCCGATACCTTTCTCCCATCGCGGGAACCTTGCCGTCGGCGGATCCGCTCGGCCACGTATTCTCGTCGTAAAGCCAAATTTCCATGCCGAGAGCTTTGCCTTTCTCCACGCACGCCTTTACGGCCGCCATCCACTCCTCGCCCATATAAGGCGTTTGCAGTCCGTCCCTCGCGTGGATGAAGAAGCCTCCGACGCCGGCCTGATGCATCTCCTCCATCTGCCGATCCAGCTCGGCCTTCTCCAACCGGTCGTTCCATGACCAGAAGGGGAGCGTGCGATAACGGGAAGAAGGATTCTGAAGTTCGTTCCCTATCTTCAATGTCGTGACTCCTCTCACGTCAGTCTGCGTCGATTGCGCCTGTCCTCTGCCAGCAAGAACGGGCTGCCCCGCCGCCATGGCGAATGACGGAGGGCAACCCCTTAGGTTACTTGCCGAGCGAGTTCATGTAGTCGACGTATTCCTTCTCGGCGTCCGCGGTAGCCGGGTACCATTCCTTCTCGAGGAAGTCTTTGAATTGCTGCTCGGAGATGGTTCCGGTAATGTACGCGATCTCCTTCTCATCCTTCTTCTTGACGAGATCGGGAATGGTCCCGTTCAGGTTCAGAATCTTCGGCGAGCGGACGGCGGGAACGTTGACGACCGTCATTTGCTTCATCGCTTCGTCCAGCTGAGTCTTGTAGACATTCAGCTTCTCCGGCGTATCCGCGTTAGCGATCGACGCTCCTTCCCCATTGATCGCGTTCGCAAGCGTCATGTAGGTGCTTGTAAGCGTATTGAGTTTCTCTGCCTGCTCGGCCGTTCGGGATACTGCTTTGGTAGTGGGATCGTAGCTATCGTAAGTCAGGCCTTGCATTCCGAGCTGGAACAGCGCGTTGGCTTCGGGCGTATTCCCCCAATCGAGGAACGCCAGGACGTCGTCGATCTTCTTGGAATCCTTCGGAATCATCCATCCGCCCCACATCGCGGGAGTCACCCAATCCGAAGCGACGCCGTTGCTGTCTTTGAGAACGCCGTGGTAGCTGAATATCTTCTCGGAATCCGGCAGTTTGCTGATGTTGCCCAGCACCGCGAACTGGTGACCGTAAACGATTCCGACCTTGTATTGGTTCAGCTTCTCCGTATCGACATAGATCTTGTTGATCAGAAACTCCGGATCGATCAGCTTCTCGTCGTTCAACTTCTTCAGATAGGTCAGGTAAGGGAGATATCCGGACATTTTCTCGCGAATCTTATACGTTCCGTCCGTGTCCTTCGCCCCGTCGACGACAGGAAGATCGAAAGCAGCCGCCAGGAAGTTCGTGGCGTTCCAAATCGTATTGCGGCCGAGGTCCGGTCCCGACAAGGATAAGCCGTACGTATCGTCTTTGCCGTTGCCGTCCGGATCGTCCTTGGTGAACGCTCTTACGACATTCGTAAATTCATCCAGCGTCGTCGGCGCCTTCAAATTCAGCTTATCGAGCCATTTCTGATTGATCACGTATCCCCAATGATTGACGACGTTCGCACGCGGGATGATGTAGGTTTTGCCGTCGTTGACCGATTTGACGGCGTTCCACATGTCAGGCGTGATATTCTTCATCAAATTGGGATAGTTCGCGATCTTATCATCCAGCGCGGCGAGCAGGCCGTTCTGGGCCCACTTCTCCATATTGGCGTCCGCTCCGTTGCCGGCCGTGCCCCAGTTGTAGATCAAGTCCGGAAGGTCCCCCGAAGCCATGACCACCTGCAGCTTATCCACGTAGTTGTTGATCGGCGGAGCTTCGACTTCTAGTTTCACGTTGGCCAGCTTCCCTGCTTCCTCGAGGATGGGATTCTTATCGATAACGACATCCGCGTTCACTCGATTGAACATCTTGATCTTAACGGGCTCTTTCTTGCTCTCCGTTTCCTTCGCCGACGCCGAGGCAGGCGCCGGAGAGGAACCTGATGCTTCGCTGCCGCTTGCGCCGCTCTCTTTATTGTCGTTGGAAGAACAGGCGGCGAGCGCCGACGTCAGCAACAGGACGGACATCAGGACGCTCACGCGAGAATGGCTATTTTTCCCCATGGACAAAATCCCCTTTATTATTCTTATTATTATTAAAGCCGCGACCGGTCACGGCCTTAACTCGGCTTAACGGATCGCTTGGCCTCAGCCCTTGATCGATCCGATCAGAATGCCCTTCATGAAATACTTCTGCATGAACGGGAAGATCAGGAGAATCGGCAACGTCGAGAAAATGATGATGGCCATCTTGATCGTAAACTCCGTAACGCCGGTGTTGACCGCATCGCTCGTATCCCTAGCAACGGCGCCGCTGTCCACGACCAAATCGCGGACGATAAGCATGAGCGGCCAAAGTTCTCTTTTCGACGTGTAAATGACCGCATTGAAGAACAGATTCCATTGCGACACCGCGTGGAAGATCACGAAGGTCGCGATCGCGGGTTTGGACAGCGGTATAATGATCTTGGCTAGAATCGTTACTTCATTCGCTCCATCGATCGAAGCCGATTCCTCCAGGCTTGGGGGAATGTTGCTAATGAAGTTCTTCATGAGAATTAAATTATAGGCGCCGAGAGCGCCGGGAAGAATCAAGCTCCACAGGGAATTGTACAAGTGCAGCGAGCGGATGAGATAGAAGTTCGGAATGAGTCCGCCGTTGAAGAACATCGTGAAGGTGATCAGGATCAGGGCGACGTTGCGGCCCTTCAAATCCCGCTTGGAGAGCGGATACGCGGTAATAAGCATTAAGAAGATATTGATCAAGACTCCGGCGACCGTAATGAGGATCGTATTGCGGTATCCCGTCCAAAGCACGGTCATTTTGAAAATTTGCCGATAGGCGCCGAATTCGGCATGGCTCGGGATGAGCTTCAGAGGATTCTGCAAATATTCCGTATAAGGCGTGATCGAGAATGCGGCTACATAGACGAACGGGAACAAGCAAACGAGCGCGAACAGCGTGATGACCGTATAATTGACGACATCGAATACCCGATCTCCATTGGACCTGATTTTCACGGCAATCCTCCTTTTTACCAGATTCCATCCTCTTTCATCCACTTCGCGATCCGATTGCTAGCCAGCAGGAAGATCAGTCCGATCGCGGAGGTGAACAGCCCTACCGTCGCGCCGAAGGAGAAGCGCCCGCCGAGTATCCCGACCCGGTACGCGTAGGTTTCGAAGACTTCGGAGACGCCCAGGTTCATCTGGTTCTGAAGGACGAAGATTTGCTCGAAGCCTATGTTCATGATATGTCCCAATCGCAGAATCAGCAGAACGACGATCGTGGATTTGATGCCCGGAACCGTTATGTGCCAGATTCGCTTTAGCCTGCCCGCCCCGTCTATGCTGGCGGCCTCGTACAATTCCGTGTTGACCGAAGCGATCGCCGCGAGATAGATAATGCTCTCCCACCCGGAATCCTTCCAGATGCTGCTTAGCACGACCAAGGGCCGGAAGTAAGCGGTATCGGCCAGGAAGAAGACGGGTTCGAACCCGAGCTGCGTTAGAAATAGATTGAGCACTCCCCAGGTGGGCGACAGAAAGTTGACCAGAATGCCTCCGATAACGACCCACGAGATAAAGTGCGGAAGATAGATAAGCGTCTGGGCGAACTTCTGATAGGCGCGGCTTCGCATTTCGTTGAGGAACAAGGCCAGCAGGATCGGAAACGGAAAGCCGAACACCAACTTCAGAAAGCTTAGGATCAGGGAATTCCAGAAGACCGTGTAGAAATCGTCAAGCTTGAACATGTATTTAAAGTTCTCGAAGCCGATCCACGGGCTGTGCCAGATCCCTTTGGCGAAGTTGAATTCCTTGAAGGCGATGACGACCCCGTACATCGGAACGTAGTTGAAAATAAGGAAATAGAGAATACCCGGAAGGAGCATGAGATAGAGGTACTTCTTCCGGTTGAGGTAACGCAGCGCCGATCTTAGATTTGCCGTCATCCCTGTTCACATCCCCGAGACCGTGGTTTAGTTGGAGAGCTAGCTATTTGGATATCATCTTCCCGCGCGCGTCACTTGTTCTTCAAGCAAAGCTTGATTAAGTCGTACACGTCCGCGGAAGCCAGGCATTCGTAGGTATCGCCTGCGCCGTAATAGATCTTGACCTCGCCCGATTCCTCCAATATCATCCCCCCGGGGAATACGACATGATTGCGGAAGCCGCCTTCTCTCTCGTAAGAGGCATCCGGAGCGATCAAGGGCTCCTGGTATAAACCGACGATCCGCTTCGGATTATCGAGATCCAGCAGCATAATGCCTGCCGTATACCTCTTCTTCCAGCTTGGCTCCCAGCCGTTCTTGCCCCGGGATGGATCGATGTCCACGGCGTGAAAGGTCGTCAGCCAGCCTTGAGGCGTCTTGATCGGAGGCGCCGCCGGTCCTAGCTTCGCGTTGGCGAAAGGAACCTGCTCGACGGCGAGCAGCAGATCGGAATTGCCCCAATACTTCAGATCGGCAGAATCGGAGATCCAAATATCGAAGCGCTCCTGCCCCTCGCGGCTATAGATCGTGAAGGGACGTTCAAGCCGGACGTAACGATCGTTAATCTTCTCGGGGAACAGAACCATGTTCCGGTTATCCGGAACGCTCATGCTGATGACCTCGAAGCGCTCGAAGTCTTCCGTCACGGCGATTCCGCCGCGTATGCCGTGCAGCGTATCGATGGCGAAGCACATATAGCAGCTTCCGTCAATAACGGTAAGGCGCGGATCGTAGGCGCGGATAATCTCCCCATCCTCGTCTTTGATATTGAAGCAAGGCTCCGGCTTGACTTCCCAATTCACTCCATCGTCGCTGAACGCAAGTCCAAGGTTCGTCGTATCGATCGGGGAAAGCGCTTGCAGATCCGCTTGGCCGTAATCGTTGCGGAAAATCATGACATAACGCCCTTGGAACTTCGTCACGCCGGCGTTGAAGACCAACGCGGGTTTGTAAGGGACTTGTTCGCTAGTCAGAATAGGATTGCTCGGATGACGAACGACTAACGGACTGGATTGGAGGGCTCCGATTAACCCTAATGTCGGCAAGTTCATATGATCCTCCTGTGCTATTAAGTTTCTTGGTTAATGGGCCTAATCAACTCCTGAACACAACCCTAGTTTATGGTATAATCGTTCTGCCAGTATCTCATATATTTACGCGAATATCCTATTTTTTCATCGTTGTGGGAGGTTTTTTATGACGATCTTCCCTATGAACAAGAATTTGTCCGATTATGAAATGATAGAACGAGGCTTTCCCTTCTACGTTTCCATTAATGAGATTCGCCATTTCTTCCCTGCTCATCGGCATGATTTTCTTGAATGCTCGCTAGTGATCGAAGGGGAAGGCCATGAGACGATCAATGGCGTGAAGCACCCGATGAGCCGCGGTACGTTCACCTTGCTGCTTCCTTACCAGATTCATGAGATCGTCACCTCCTCCTCAACCCCGCTCCGGTTGTTTAATTGCATGTTCGCCATGGAACTTCTCACCGCTTCGTCGAAGGCTAGCTCTTCCCATCTTCAATCGCTGCTCGTGGATAACCAACAGCCTTACTTGCAAATCGGCAGCCGGGAGCTTGCGCCGATCGAAGCGATGTTCGCGGCTCTCTTGTCCGAGTACCGGGAGAACAATCCTTTCCGCAAGGAGCTGCTGCCGCTGCGGCTGCACGAGCTGCTCATCCATTTCCAGCGCATGCGTCTAGCGCTCAAGGCGACCGAATCGCGGAAAGAAGCCGATTCCAAAGGGAACGGCGTCTTATGGCCCGTGATCGAGTACATTCATTACAACTACCGGGAGGACTTATCCTTGGCGGGCTTGTCCGATATGTTCGCCATCCATCCTTCCCGCCTGAGCCTCGAGATCAAGAAGCGCGCCGGCATCAACTTTGTCCAACTGCTGCACAGCATCCGCCTGAATCATGCCTGCAGCCTTCTGGTCGCGACCGACATGAGCATAATCGATGTCGCCTTGGAAGTCGGCTTCAGCTCCTATAAGGTGTTCGCGCGGGTGTTCCGCGAGAATAAAGGCAAAACTCCCGGCGAATACCGCCGGGAGCATGTTGAAGCTTATTGAGTCTTGCATGGGAAACGGTTCGCTATGTTCGGATTAAGCGGATTGAGTCGGTTTCTTGCGGATGGTCTTGAGCTCGAACGCTTCTTTCGGTATTCCGAGCTCGGAAGATTTTTTCTTCTTAATGATCATGGCCTGCTGCAAGCTAGTCGCTTGGAACTCGATGATCTTGCCGGACGGATCCTCGAATGCGTAATAGTTCTTTTTGTTGGACATGAGGAAATGGCCTCTCCTGTTCGGAATGTCAATCGTTCTCGAGCGTGCTTTTGCTATAGGGTCCGGGGCTGACTTCTGGAGGATCGATCTGAATCGGCTTATTATGCTTCCTCGTCTCATGAAGATCGGTCATTCCGGCTTGCTCCGTCTTTAAGTCCCGAAGTTCTTTGTTATCGGTCGCCATCCATGTCACTCCTTCTTAACCGGTTAACTTCTTACGGTAGTGTGTACTTCGCCTGCAATCCTATTCACTTCAGCGGCATATCAAAGTGGTGACAGGAAATTCTCATCTTCCGCTTCAGGTAGAAGCGATGGGCATCGAAGCGCTGAACCCCCGAATCCAAATGCAGAGACAAGCAGGCCGACTCGGCAGCCTCCCTCTCCAACCAATCGAACAATTTCTCCGCGAATCCGCGGGATCGGCTTTTCTCATCGGTAATCAGGTCGTCCACGTACAGGAATTGCCCGCTCGCCAGAGTTTGGCAGTACCGGTAACCGGCAGCCGCCGCCACTTCGCCTTCTTCGAGCAGAGCAATCAGTCGATAACCAAAGTCGGCCTGAAGCTGCCGGATCAGGGGAACGTAATCTTCCTTCGCCAGATGGGGGCGCAGTTGCTTCATGACCGGAAACGTGGCAAGAATATCCGAGTCGGTCTCCATCATTCGAATCGACATGTCATCACCTCTAGTAGGGATAGTCAAATTCCAATTTAATCGATAGAGTGACGCTCTAACAGAGCCAATTCGCAAGTTTTTAAGAAGTCCACTCGGTATCTCTAATGGTTTGAATGTTGAATAAGCGAGCGTAAGATCCATTTCTTTGCATGAGTTCTTGGTGAGTGCCTTGCTCTTTAATCTCCCCATGTTCGATGAGTATGATCTTGTCCGCATGCGTTATGGTAGACAACCGGTGAGCGATAATAAGGGTGGTTCGTTCTCTGGCGAGCCGATCAAGAGATTCTTGGACCAAACGTTCGGATTCGAGATCCAACGCGGACGTTGCTTCGTCAAGGATAATCAACTTCGGGTTCTTCAGGAAGACGCGCGCGATGGCGATCCGCTGCTTCTGTCCCCCGGATAACTTCACGCCGCGTTCCCCGATTTCGGTCTGATAGCCTTGCGGCAATTCAAGAATAAAATCGTGGGCGTTGGCGGCAATGGCAGCTTGCCGTACTTCATCCTCGGTAGCATTGGGTCTGCCGAACAGGATATTGTCGCGGATGCTTCCGCTGAACAGGATGTTATCCTGCAGAACGACTCCGATCTGGCTTCTTAAGCTCTGAAGGGTAACGTTGCGAATGTCCTCGCGATCGATCGTGATGGAGCCCTCTTGAATGTCGTAGAGCCGGGGAATCAAGCTGACGATCGAGGATTTGCCTCCTCCGCTCATTCCGACTAGCGCCACCGTTTGGCCGGGATGGATATGCAGATCGATCCCCTTCAGAATCCAATCGGACTCCTGGCCATAGCGGAACCAGACCTTATCGAAGAGGATCTCCCCTTTAATCTCTCGCATGGGTTTGGCGCCCGGCTCGTCCGTCACGTCGTAAGGTTCCCGCATGAATTCGAGGACTCTCTCCAGGGAAGCGCTGGCCTGAGTGAGCTCCGTGGAAGAGTTCACGATGCGTCTGAGCGGATTGTACAGCCTCTCGAGGTAGCCGAAGAAAGCAACGAAAGCGCCCACGGACAGGTGATTCTGAACGACTTGGTAACCGCCGTAGGCAATGACGAGAAGCGGCGCTATGTCCGTTAACGTATTGATGATGCCATTCGTCAGCGCGTTCCACCTGGAATGCGCAATGGCCCGATTTAAGAACTGCTCGTTCTTATTCCCGAATTGACGCAGCTCGTTCGATTCGAGAGTGAAGCTCTTGATCACGGGAATCCCGTTGATTCTCTCGTGCAAGTAGCCTTGCATCTCCGCTAACGACTGCGAACGCGATTTAGTTAACTGCCTTAATCTCTTATATAGGAACTTTACCGCGATCGCATAGAACGGCAGGACGGCGATGGACACCAACGTCAGCGAGGTATCCATGTAACACATGATTCCGATTGCGATGGATAGCGTGATGATATCCAGCCAGATATTCATCATCCCGGTCTCGACCAAGCCTTTGGTCTGCTCCACGTCGTTCATCATGCGGGAGATGATCTCTCCGGTCTTATGATTCTGATAATATCGCAGCGACAAGCGCTGAGCATGGTCATAAAGTTTGTTTCGAATATCGAACAACGTTCGCGAGGTGATGAGTTGGGCAAAATACTGGCGGTAATACTCGATCGGATAACGAATAATGACGAACAGGACGGACGCCCCGCCGATGACGGTCAATAAATTCGCGATTTTGGCCGAATCGGCCTGATCGCCCATAAGGACTTCGTCTACCACATATTTCAGGATCAAGGGCAGCGTTAAAGGAATGGCGAACTTGACGATGCCGATAAGTACCGTGACCAGAACGAGGCGCCAATAGGGTTTGACGAAGATGAAATACGCCTTGAAATTAGACAATTCGAACGCTCCTCTTGTATACATGCTCCAGCCATATTCGCATCTAATGATTAACCTTCCGATTCTTCATCTATATCATTCGGCGGCTGGCCTCTGAACATTTTATCTTATTTGCACGGAAAAGCCCAAGTCCTTTGCTTCGCGGCAAAGACTTGGGCTACTTTAGTGTTAATAAGGACGGCTTCGACGAACTTCCTCTGCGGCTTCAGCCAATAGGGTATCTTCCTTGAGTTGTTCCACTGCCGCCATCCAGTCCAGATCGGAGTCCGTTTCGGCCTGCAATCGCGAAGCGGCGTTGCGGCTCCTGTCCAGCCATTGCCTTCTCAGTTCTTTGGCGGAATGGAGTTTGTCGGTAAGACGTGCAAGAGTTTGTTCCAATTGATCCGCTGCCGCCTTCTTCTGCTCCGACTCTCTTCGGAGGTTCAGATAAGCTTCCTGTTCCTTCTGCGCCTTCATAAGCCATGATCGTGCGGTATCCGGATCATTCTGCTTGGCTGCTTCTTCCGCATGGGTCCGGTACATCGCAAGTCTCGATTCCATGCGAGATTCCTCCTCTTGGGAAGTCAGCCATTGGGATTGCGCTCGTCTGACGGCAACGGTCAATTCCCCTAACTTCTCCGAAGAAGCTTCGATAAAGCTATTAAGCACGAGCTCCGGGTTATCATCGGCTTGTTTATTGGCTCGAAATAGTGAGGTTAATCGATGTAAGACCCCCAAGGAAGTCCTCTCCTTTACTCGTCCTCGCAGTATTTGCGTTCCGCGCCGGACTCAAAGGAAGCCCCCGTGATAAAGGTTCCTTGCGCGCCGTCGTCCCCGTATTCGTAAACGAACACATGGCCCCTCGGAATCGTTCTTCCCAAGATTTGAACGGACTCCGTCGAGGCTTGAACACGGTAGACCGATGGAAAAGGACAACAGTACCAGTAGCCGTCTTCCTGAATCAAGCCCTGTTCCAGCAGCATCTCGACGGTCGTTTCGTACTCACGCTCTACATTGGTGACGAGGCAGGTTGCCCAATGTTCTTGAAGGTCCTCGACCGCTTGCTCCCATTCCCCCGCGTTGCGGATCTCTCTCTTGGCATCGCGAGAGGTTACCTTCCAGATGTCATTCGAGTCAAGCTTACATGTCCTTGTCGCTGTAAAAGTAGAGGAACCCGGTTGAACGTTTAATAAGTCCGGTGCACGCAGTCCCTGCGAGATCAGCAAATAATCCGTCAGCGCCAACCAATATTGCTTCTCGGCATCCTCATGACTCTCTTCGGATACGCGTCGTCCGTTCGTGAGGCTGCCTACAATGGCATCCCCGGCTTGCTTGCGAGTTCTCGCAGATTCATATAGAAGAATGACCGCTTTGTACGTATCTTTCTGATCTTTGATTGCTTCGATAGCACCGCTCGTTATCTCCTCCATCTGTTGAGCCGCGCGGCGAAGCCCGGCGAGATGGGCGACCGGACACGGCTTCGGCCCTTCCACGATCGATCCGAGCCGAATCGGCAGTTCGATCGCCGAAGAACGTTCAAATGCGACTTCTTGTCGAGCGGCAATCATCATTTCGGGTATTTTGCCATACCAGATATCCGCTTGTTCGTGAGTGACGATCGGAACGGACTTGTTCTCGTTGCCATAACTGTAGAAGGCCTCTGCCAGCAAGGCATCGGCCATTATCTGAAAGGATCTCGCAGCCTGCATGAAAGCAAGCGCGCGCGGCTTATCGCAAGCGGCCAGCTCCACATGAAGATCATATACTTGCTCTCCGAGTCTTCTATAGCTTTCTAATTGTTCAATCGGACAGATGCGTTCTCCGGTTACACTCTCGCGGATCCAGCTGAATAACCCCATCGTGCAAGACCTCCACGCTTAATTATCCCTATAATAATACAAATATCTACGTAAAATCTCCATCACTTGGTTCAAAAGTTAAACTTGAGTAAATTGACATCCTAACGGTCAATGGATAACATATGAACATATACTCATATGATAAAGGGGTGAACGGAATGGAACTGCGCGTAAAAGGATTGTCCTGCCCGAATTGCGCTGCCGAGCTTGAGGGAGAGATTCGCAGGCTCGAACACGGACAAGAGGCGACCTTAAGCTATAATTCCGGCAAGCTGATCGTAAACGACAAGATTTCCCTTGAGCAAGTGAGCCGTATCCTTCGATCGGACGGAGCTTATCTGGAGTCCCCGGCATATCCGCAACGCAAGCATGACCAGCACGACCATCATCACTCCCATAAACACGATCACGACCATGATCACGGTCATGATCACGGTCATGATCACGGTCATGATCACGGTCATGATCATGGCGCCGATGGAATGAAGCGGATCATCGCTATTCTGAGCCTAGCCACTATTCTCTATATCGGGACTATTCTCGCATCTCCTTATCTCGCGGATTCCACGTCCATTGTGTTGTACCTCATCGCTTCCCTGCTCAGCGGCTACTCGACGTTCTGGCGCGGTTTAAAGAACTTGGCCAGATTCAAATTCAATATCGATACGCTCATGACCATTGCGTTAATCGGGGCCGCCGCTATCGGAGACTGGAGAGAAGCGACGCTTGTCGCCATCCTGTTCGGGCTCAATGAGCTGCTTGAAGGATTAGGCATGGAAAAGGCAAGAAAGTCGATGGAGACCCTGCTGCAGGTTGCGCCCAAAACGGCCATTCGGGTGGAAGATGGCTTCGAGACGGTGGTTCCCATCTCCCAATTGCAAGTCGGAGATCTCGTCCTGGTTAAGCCCGGCGAGAAAATCCCTTCGGACGGGCAGGTGACTAGCGGCAAGAGCTCCGTTAATGAAGCGGCTATTACGGGCGAATCATTGCCCGTCGAGAAAGCTCCCGGCGAACGCGTCTTCGGAGGAAGCTTGAATAATGAAGGCGTCCTGCGGGTTCGGATCGATAAAGCGTACGAAGACTCTTCGTTAGCCAAGATCCTTCATCTTGTACAAGAGGCCCAGGAGACGAAGACCCCGACGGAACTCTTCATCAATAAATTTTCCCGCTACTATACGCCGATCATTATCGCCATCGCGATCCTTGTGATCGCGGTCCCTCCTCTCTTCCTGGGCGGAGACTGGTCGGATTGGCTCTATCAAGGCTTGGCCGTATTAATCGTCGGATGTCCGTGCGCGCTTATTCTCTCCTCTCCGATCGCTATCGTGTCCGGTATCACCCGCAACGCCCGCAACGGCATCCTTGTTAAAGGAGGGGTATTCCTGGAGCAGCTCGGCAAGCTGGATGCGCTTGCTCTCGATAAGACGGGAACGCTCACCATGGGCGAACCGCACGTGGAAGAGACGATCGTATACGATAACGAACGCTTCTACATGGTCGCGGGAGCTATCGAGAAGGCTTCCGTCCATCCGCTCGCCAAAGCGGTCATGCGGGAAGTGAACGCTAAAGGAATCGATACGCATGATGCCGAAGAGATCGAGACGGTGTCCGGACAAGGGATTACGGCTGCGTACCAGGGCCGTCGATATTGGCTGGGGAACGAGAAAAGCATCCGCCATCTGACTTTTACCGATGAGGTTCGTACCGCCGTGCAAGCGTTAAAGGACAAAGGACTCACGCTTGTCCTGCTGGCGGATGAGAGCGGCGTTCTCGGTATGTTCGGAATCGCCGACCGAATTCGCGAGGAGAGCCCTTCGGTCATTAAGGAGCTTCACCGCAGCGGAATCAAACGGACGGTTATGCTTACGGGGGATCATGCGCAAACCGCCGCCAAAGTCGCTCAAGCCGTTGGCGTCAGCGAATATTACGGAGATCTTCTTCCGGAGGACAAGGTAGCCAAGGTGAAGGAATTGGCCCGAACCGGAACGGTCGGAATGATCGGCGACGGCATCAATGACGCTCCCGCCTTGGCTTCGGCTCAACTGGGCATCGCCATGGGCAAAGGAACGGACAGCGCAATCGAAACGGCGGATATCGTTCTTATGCAAGATCATCTCGGGAAGCTTCCCTCCGCGATTCGCGTCTCGAAGAAGGTTAATCGGATTATTCGCTTCAATATCGGTACCGCCATGGGCTTAAAGCTGATCGCCTTGCTGTTAACCATACCGGGTTGGCTTACGCTCTGGATCGCCATTCTCTCCGACATGGGGGCAACGATCTTCGTGACGTTGGTCAGCTTAACCGTATTGATTCAGAGGCAAAGAGAACAAGGATAACGCGAAGGAGCTCCCGAACGCTCGGGAGCTCCTTCGTTATTAGCGGCTAGCAAGACTAGAATAGCCGAAGAAATAGGAACTATCTTAAATAATGAGACTGCTAACGGCGAAGCCCGTTCCCAGGAAGACGCAGAACAGCAGCACGCCGACGGCCGCATTGCCCTTCTGCAAGTGCTCGGAGATCCGGAGTCCAGGCGTCAGAAGCTCGAAGATCCAGTAAGTCGCGATGAGAATGACATAGCCCACGGCGAACCAGAGCATCATGTGCCAGATGGTCGTATTGGTATAAGCGGATACGCCGAGAATGATGGCGGTAGAGAGGAACTTCCCGCCGAAGGCGAGTCCGACGGCCGAATTGCCCTTCTTCAATTCTTCCAAGTCGTTAAACGGAGTCATCAGACTGAATATCAGCATGCCCGCCATCTGCAACACGATGATGACGACGACGCTTACCACGATATTGACGAATTCTGTCATTGCGCCCACCCCCGGAATTTAGCATAAACCGTATCGTAATTTTCAAAATCGTGCACCTGCTCGACGTTCACTTTCGCTTTGGTTTGCTTCTTAAGCGCTTCGTACTTCTCCGCGCTGACCGGCTGCTTGACCGCGTTTCCGGACGGCATCGTGATCACGGCGAACTGGCGCGTCTCGCCTGCCTTCTCCGTCTTGTACACGCCGACCAGATCCACTTCCGTCACGATCGTCTCCTTCAGCTCGGCGATGTCTTTCTCGGCGCTCTGCTCATCCTTGTAGGACTTTAGCGTTATCCAAGACGAAAGGTTGATCTGGCTGCGGTTCCGAGCGTCCGTAGCGATCTGCGCATCCATGAATTGCAGCGTCCAGACCGCATCGCCGGTCGCGTAATTGTTATCGTTGGGAAGCAGGACGTTATCCGGCAGGAGAGTCATGTCGCTGCCGACTAGATCCCCGACGGTTCCCTGGACGATCCGATAGTCCCAAGGCACGCGCGTATGGTTAGCCGACTGGTCGTCCGGTATTGTCGAAGTGACGGAAGACGAAGTCGTGAAGACCGAAGATTGATGATCGTACCCGCAGGAACCGAGGACAAGCACGAGAACGATTCCGCTTATGATTTTGAACGAATTCTTCATGAAGCTAGATCACTCCAATCGGGATAAAATGGCTCGAGTTGCCCGTAATCAGCCCGCCGGCACGCCCCAACAAGCCGCACGGCTTCCCATTGATGACGAACATGCCCGTCAGGAGATGGTAAGACCCCGCCGCCGTCTCGATACGAGCCAGATCGGCTCTCTTCTGGTAGACGACCGGGAACAGCTCGCTCGTATCATAGCCGTCCTTGTCTTCGAGCTCCAGCTTGCCGTCCTCGTCGAATATCCGTACCGAGCCGCCTTCGCGGCCGAACATGGACTTGGAGACGAAGCCGCCATCGAATACGGGCTTGTTGTAGGTCGGGAGCAAGTAGCGCCGAATGGCGTCGTTCTCTTCCTCGTCGTAGAACGCGCCCAATTCATGCAAGCCCCACACCGCGGCCGTCAGCCCTTTGGATTGAAGCAGGATGCTGTGCACGGAATTGAACAGCTGGAGGTTGCCCATCTCGATCGCATAGGCCAACGCGTCGCCTCCGTCGTCGTAAGCCATCCATTCCTTCGGATAAAGGGCGAATAGGCGGCGAATCGGCTCCGCACGGCTGTCCTTCAAGATTCCTTCGTCCACCCACAGCTCCAGGCAATCGACGAGCCTCGGATTCAAGCCGCTATGTTTCGCCAGAGCCTCGATCGTGCCGGAATCCTCGAGATGAGAGCCGTATCCGACGCAAGCGATGGTGTCTGGCTTCTCGATGGCCCAAGCCTCCGCCAGCCGTTCCTTCATCGTCTCGTTGACGTTATCGATTCCGGCCTGACGGCATAGCCAAGGGGTCGCAATGGAAGCTTCCACGTAACCCGTCGGCGTGTCCGCGTTCAGCTCGAGCATCTTGATCTCGCCGTCCGACGAGATCGCGAAGTCAAACCGGGCATACCGGCTGATCAAGCCTTCAGGCGGAACGGGCAACAGATCGAGCATCTCCCACAGAACCTTGGGAACGCCGAGCAGCTCGTACAGGTCTCTTCTGCCGATAAGGTAGCGGACCGTGCGATCCAATAGTCGCCATAGACGTTCGGAAGCTTGCTCTAGCTTCTCGTAGACGGAACGGTTCATGCCGACGACCTGGTCCAGCCAATAAGCTTCGTCCTCAAGGTCAGCCCAAGCGAAGCCTAGTTCTCTCAGCTGTTCCACCTTGCGAGCTCGATTGTCGTCCGGCCGTCCGATCACTCGGAACGTTTCCGTCATCCGCCGAAGCCTCCCGACGACTTCGAGCCGGAAGAAGAGCTGGACGACCCGGAACTGACGCTGCTGGACTTGCCTCCGATCCCTCCGGGAGTCGATGAAGTCGAGCGGCGAACGATGGAGCCCGAAGAGTTGGACGTCTTAGGAGACACCGTCGATCCGGTCACCGTCTTGTTCTGGAACGCTCCGGACGAATAAGACTTCGGCTTGTAAGGCGTGTTGCTGCCGTATGTATAAGAACGGTGGCCGCTCGACCACGAATTCGACGAATACGAGCCTCCGCCGTTGAATAGCAGATGGTAGAGGAGCAGATCGTCCCACCCGAAGCCGGACGAGTACGTATGGACGACCGTCGTCCCCCCGGACCCGCCTCCGCCCGCGGCTCCTTGCGCCGGTTCATCGGTCGGTACGGGCTGCTGGTCGAGTTCCTTGTCTGCCGGAAGCGGCAAGTTCCAATCGACGGCAGCGTCGTAATACTTCTTGACGGCTTCGCTGGACCATTCCACCAGCTTGGGACCGGCTTCCGCGTCGGCACCCGCGGAGGCGGTTGGCGTAGGCGACGCCGTCTCGGCACGCGCGCCGGCGGGCAGGAACGCTAAGTTCGCCAGCAAGGCGATCCCGAGAGAAGTCGAAAGGATTCGCAGCGGCACTCCGTCTTTGGTGAATAATTTGTGGAGGATGAGTTCATCCGTATTCCGATCCGGGTTCGAATTCGGCATCCGATCGGATTTCGCATTCGGTTTGAATTGTTCCGGTTGCATGTCCATTCCTTCTCTCCTATTCAACTCTTGTTATCCGAGACCATTAATCTTCATGAAGCATCTTGACGACCAGCAGCTCCATCCGCTCCAAGTCCAGGTTCAATCGGCCTTCGAGCGTTTGGTATTCCTGGCTGCCAAGTACGCAATAGTTGACGTGATGGAGGGATTCCAGCATCTCGTGCGTCCACTCCCTCTCATCGATAGGGACAAGGCTTCCGTCCCGGTTCTTCTCCAGCATGACGACTTTCATCCATTCAACGGCTCCTTCGGATTCGAATGATACATTCGACTATTATAATACATAAATATTGTTTATGTGGTAATTCAAGCAGAGAAACAATCACCCTCATATAACTTCCATTAGGCTCCCTTGGTTGCGCTCTTTACCTAGTTATTTAGCTGACAACAGAAAAACACCTCCAATGCGGTTCCTTGCACCATTCGATGCGAGGGATACAGTTGAAGGTGTTTTGATTTGTCTCGCTCTAAGGGGCAGTCCCGTTTATAGATGCTCTTGCAAATGGTCCGGAACGTTCTCCTTCTTCCGCTCTTTGATCACGCGTCCAAGCGTTTACCCATATACTGTTGATCACAAGGAGCGTTTCCCGCACAAGTACTTCGCATATTGGAGCGGGCGCTGATAGACGACGGACCGATTGGGGACGCCTCGGTATAGATCCTTCTGCGGCTTGCCGTTCAATTCGATGATCCAAGGATGCGCATCGCTGTCCAATGCGACGTCAACGCTGAATTCGCCCAGATGATAATCCGTCTCCATGTCGATGATCTCCGCCGTCCGGAGGCTGATATCGTAAATGGAAGTGACAATGGCCTGAACCTTGTCCGGCGGATACAGCTTCTTAAGGACTTCCTGCGACAAGCAGGATTTAACGAAGATGCTCGTATTATAGCTGCCTTTGTAGGCGATCCGGCTCACGAGATTCGTGACGGACCACAATCCCCGATCATTCTTCTGCACAAGGGAACGAATATCGAAGACCTGCCCGTCGAGCTGATGGATCGGGATTCCCTTCTGCACGAGGTAAGGAGTTGAACCTACCAGCTTCCGGATATGGTCTTGGAAAAAAACGCTGTCGCTCGTCGCCGTCTTCGGGGCGAAATAGTGCTGACCCACGCGGATATCGCCTAAGGAATCGATCTCTGCACGGTAAACGCCCTTGCCCATGCATCCGAAATAAGGTTTTATATAAATTTCCTTATGACGTTCCAGCATGCTCATCAGATCCGCTTCTTCATAAGGAACGGTCTCCGGCAGATTAGGTTCAAGCCACCTATTCAGCTTATTATATATGGCCAGCTTGTTCAGTTGATTAATGTGATTAAAGAAATGCTCCCCACCGATCTCGGCACCAAGCCTTTCGATAAGCGGCGTATTCGAGCCGTAACAGCGATTATACACGACTTTGGGAAAAGGAAATCGGCCGATCGACCACCTTCCTCGGATTCGACGCATTCCGATAATCTTCCGACGGTTCCAATCGATAGAGGATGGAGTGAAAGCGATCAGCTGCACTCCTGCCGTGTTGTGCGATAAATATTGGTTAAGCACGTACTTTCTTTGCGCTCGATTCGCGACCAGAATTCCTACGAACCCATTATTGACAGTCATGGCCGGCCTCCGTATAGATATCGCAAGATTCGTAACATCAGGGTATGTCGTCCATCCCGTTCGCGCATGGACAACAATACAACGCAACGCAAAAAAAGCGGATCCGAGCGGGTACGCATCCGCACCAATTGGAATAGGGTAGGAGCGGGCAGTCTCATCGGACGTTTAACCCGGCCCGATCACATTAAACAAGGAGCGTGCAAGTAACCGATGGGTAGATTACCAGGTCCTCCCGGACCTCCCGGGCCGCAAGGCCCTCAAGGGCCACAAGGCCCGCAAGGATTAACCGGCCCGCAAGGCCCAGCGGGCCCGCAAGGGCCGCAAGGTCCCCAAGGCCCCCAAGGCCCACAAGGTCCTCAAGGCCCTGCCGGTCCCGCTGCTCAAGCGTCGTTCGCTTTCCTGTGCAGCTCGGTCGACCAGTCCGTTGCCCCCGCTCCCGCTCCCGGCGGCCAAGGCGGGGCCGTTACGTTCAACGACGCCGTGATTGACTCGACGAACGTATCCTTTACCTCGCCCTCCACCGTTAACATCCTGACGACCGGATTCTATCGCATTACTTGGGAAGTGTTCCCGAATGCCGGCAACACCGCCTTCGGCTTGTTCTTCGACCCGGACGGGGCCGGTCCGATCGCTCCATCTCTTGTTCCTTGCAGCAACTACGGTTCGAGTTCGGGCAACCAAACTTATCCGGGCCAAGTCGTTGCTCGATTGACCGCCGGAGGAACGCTGACGCTAAACCGGATCGACAACATGGGTGCGGTTACATTGCAAGCGAGCATCGGCGGCGGAACGCCGGTCACAAGCGCGTCGCTTCTTATTGAGAGATTGGCTTAAGCGGCCCATCGGTTAGAAGGAATACCGCCCATCTGAACATCAGATGGGCGGTTTTTTTGCTTTTATGCTTCTTGCTCCTTAATCACCTGCTCGATCCCCAGCAGAACCAGCTTCAAGCCGAACTCGAACGCCGCGTCTGTCCCCATCAGCTCGAACAGACCGTTCGTGAACATTCTCTTGAATAGTCCCGCCTCCGAGTCGCTCATGGTGTCCAGGAGACGGATCATCTCCTCCCCCGGAAGCGCATCCGCTCCCTTCTCCATAAGGATCGCGGAGACATTGCGCTCATGCTGGTAATCGTCCATGACGAAGTAGAAGACATAGTTCGCAAGCGTCGTCACGACTTGCATTTTCTGATCCTGCCCAAGCGGAGTCGATTCCACGCAGAGCAGCATGCGGTTGGTGAACCGAATGATGTCCGGTTCGTGGGGCAGCGTCATCATCATGAGCTGCGAGGAGCAGGGATGCCGGCTGAGCACCTTTCTTATCGTTACCGCAAGACCAGTCAACTGCTCCTTCCAATCCCCGTCCGAACGGAACTCCTCCAGAATGATTTTCGATACCTGGCCCGCCAGACGTTGATAGAGATTCTGCTTGCTCTTGAAGTACCAGTACAGAGAAGGCGCCTGAATTCCCAGCCGGTCGGCCAATCGCCTCAAGCTGAATTTCTCGATGCCTTCCTCCCCGAGAAGCTCCCAAGAGGCTTCCAGAATCCTCTCCTCCGAGATCTGAGGTTGCTGCTTTCTCATCGGTATCCGCCCTTTTATCTAACAGTGTAAGATTATTTCTTTACAGGTTCCTGCCTTCATGATATCATCTAACACTGTAAGGTTCAATCTAACGCTGTTAGATAAAACTCGAAGAAAGAAGTGACTTCAATGGATACGCAGAATCTCCATTACTTTGAGAAGGCGCCGATCGCCAAAGCCGTCGCTCATTTCGCTGTCCCGATGATGCTCGGAACATCGATGAGCGTCATCTATTCCATCCTGAACGCCTATTTCCTTGGAACGCTCCACGATTCGGCGATGTTGACCGCGCTTGCTTTAACCCTGCCTTTATTCGCGATTATTATGGCGCTAGGCAACTTGATCGGCATGGGAAGCGGCACCTTTATCTCCCGTCTGCTTGGCGAGAAAAAGTTTAATGACGTTAAACAGGTGTCTTCCTTCGCCTTCTACAGCAGTATCGCGATCGGTCTGATCGTGATCGCCGTCGGTCTCCCTTTGATCGATCCGATCGTTCATGGCTTGGGAGCGACGCCGGATTCCTTCGGGTTCACGAAGGACTATGTCACCGTCATGCTTATCGGTTCCCCGATCGTCGTCTTGTTCTTTACGCTTGAGAATATCGTGCGTTCGGAGGGGGCGGCCGTCACGTCGATGATCGGGATGATTCTTAGTGTTGTCGTGAACGTGATTCTCGATGCGCTGGCCATCTTCGTATTCGGTTGGGGGATTATCGGCGTTGCGTCGGCGACGGTCGTATCCAATCTGGTTGCCGTCGCCTTCTACGCCTACCATATGGGCTATAAGAGCCGAATCTTAACGATCTCTGCCAGATGGTTCCGGGCTTCGAAGGATATTCTGAGCAATGTGTTTAAAATCGGAGTTCCCGTGTTTGTCATGAGTGTCTTCTTGGGGGCCATGTCGCTTATCTTTAACCATTATCTTGTCGATTATGGGGATCAAGCCGTTGCGGCCTACGGAATCTCATCGCGATTGCTGCAATTTCCGGAGTTTATCCTGATGGGCTTGTGCGAGGGAGTCGTGCCGCTCATTGCCTTTACTTTCACTGCGAATAAATTGCGGATGAAGACCACCATTGGCTTCACGATCAAAGCGATCGCGGCGTTGGCCGTCGTGTTCGGAATTGTCGTTTATCTGATCTCCGGCCGCTTGATCGGCTTGTTCACGAATGATCCTGCTTTAATCGAGATGGGCAGCTACATTCTGCATGTAACGTTCTTGTCCTTGTTCATCACGGGAATGACCACGTTGTTCACGGGGATTTTCCAGGCAACTGCGCAAGGAACCGCAGCGTTTATCATGTCCGTCGTTCAAGGAATAGCGTTGATTCCCGTTTTGTTTATCGCCGATCGATTGAACGGCTTCCACGGGGTGGTCTGGTCGCTTGTCATTGCCGACGCCGCCGCGTTCCTTGTCGGCGCTATCCTGCTGGTCGTACTCCGGAACCGATTAAAGCCGGATTTGGAGATCTTGGTTCAATAACATTCCCATCATGAACGAAAGGCACCGTCCATCTCCCTCTCTCGAATGCTTATCATTTGGCCGATTCAACCGATTTATTCGGTCTGATGGCGAATAGAACGATCAAGGCAGCCGCGCAGCTTACGGCGAATAGCAGCCAGAACAAAGCGGAGACGGAATTCTTGTTGATCCAAGCCGCCAGAGGAGGTCCGGCCGCTACGCCTAGAAACCGGATGCTGCTATAGAAGGAAGTAACGGTTCCCCGCTGCTCCTTCTTGATCCCCTCGGTCAGAATCGCATCCAAGCTGGGTAGGGCCGCCCCGAGACCAACCGAACCGACCGACAAGACAGCAATCAGAACGCCGTTCTTATCTCTCCCTGCAATAGCCAAGTAAATCATGCAAGCCGTTGCGAGGATGAACCCGGCCACGCTGATCCACTTCATCAGACGTTTGTTCTTGCCGCACCACTTCCCTACGGCCCATGAGGTCGAGCATAGCGCAGCCAACGGAATGGCAACCAATCCGCCTTTGGCGATGCCGTCGATTCCCCTGTCCTCGAGCGTTTCGGACAAGAAGAACAAGGAGGCGAATAGAACGAACATATTGATGCCCCCCGACGCAAACACCCCCCATAGCCAACGTCCTTGCGTTCGAAACAGCTCTCGTACGCTTTGGATGAAGGCGCGGAACCCCGGAGCCTTTTCCTTATCCTTGGGCACCTTCACCCATATGGATACCAGAACGATCGAAACCAGACAAAATACGGGGATGGACCAGAAAGGCATATACCATGCCCAATAGGCCAACGCGGAACCAAGGATGGGGCTGAGAACCTTGCCGAAGGTGTTCGCCGTCTCGACGATCCCGAGTCCGTTCGTCACGTCCTCGTCCCTCTTAAACAAATCCCCGACCAGAGGCAGCACAACGGGAAAACAAGCCGACGCTCCGAGACCCTGCACCAATCGTCCCACCATGATCATGGCGTACGGCTTGTCCATGGCGGTGGAAGCCCAACCGGTGAACGCTCCGGCGGCCGCGACGATGATTAAGCCGGGCAAGATCACTTTCTTCCTCCCGATCACGTCCGATAAATAGCCCGCCAGCGGGATGAAGAAGATCGCGACCACCGCGTAGGCCGTAATGATTAGACTAGCTTGGAATGCGCTGATCCCGATTTTTTTCTGGATGACGGGAAGAACGGGGATTAACATGGAGTTGGCTAAAGTCATCGTTAGCGGAATCGTCGCAAGCGCGGCCAAATCCCTTTTTTTCTTTTTTTCCATGGATGGCCCTTATCCCCTTTAGAGTTCTAAAACAGGACGGCAGTCAATTCCCCAAACCGTATTTCAAGCATTTCCCATTGCCTTTGTTTTCTTTCATGTTCGGCTGTCGTTTTTCCATCCGCTCCGCATACGAACTACGGACATGTACACACGCAAGGCTCCGCCTTGTACCGTAAACTAATTCAATTCCTTGGATAGGAGTTGAATTATGAAAGCACTTGTCACAGGCGGTGCCGGTTTTATCGGGTCTCATCTCACGGAAGCATTATGCTTAAACGGCGCGGAAGTCCACGTTGTCGATAATCTGTCCAGCGGGATAAGAGACCATGTCCATCCAGCCGCCCGTTTGCATGTGGCAGACATCACGCATGATTCCATCTCAAGCGTTATCCAGACGATCAAGCCCGACATCGTATTCCATATGGCCGCCCAAGCGGATGTCCAGAGCTCGATACTAGATCCCGCTCACGATTCGAATACGAACGTCGTCGGAACCCTTCGATTGTTGGAGGCCTGCAAGCGATCGGACGTACGCAAGCTCATCTTCTCCTCTACTTCGGCCGTATACGGAGAAGTTAACTCTCTTCGGAAGCAAGAGAATATGGCTCCCTCCCCCATCTCCTTCTACGGGTTGTCCAAAGAAACCGCGGAGAGAAGCCTTTATCTGTATCATCGATTGCGACGGCTTCGGTTCACGATCTTACGCTACAGCAACGTATTCGGACCCCGCCAGTGTTCCCATGGGGAAGGCGGTGTCATCTCCGTTTTTCTGTCCAAACTGAAACGCGGACTCCCGTTAACGATTCATGGTACGGGGGAGCAAACGCGAGATTTCATCTATGTCCGCGATGTCGTGGAAGCGAATCTCGCAGCCGTCGGCCGCGGAGACGGGGAGACCATTAACGTAAGCTCGGGGCTCCGAACGTCAATCAACCAGCTTGTATCGTTGCTGGAAGGGATTCACGGTCCCGATCTGAGGGTCGAATATGATCTTGCGAGACCCGGCGATATCATGGATAGCTGCTTGGATAACGGCAATGCGGAGCGTCTGCTCGATTGGAGGCCGCAAGTCAGCTTGATGGAAGGATTAGAGGAAACCTATCGTTCTTTCTGATTGGAAATGAACATGCCCGCGAATCCAACCCAAAAGAACCGTCTCAGATGAGATCGGTTCTTTTGGGAATGGCTATCTTTGAATTTACGGGATGGCTCATCTTCTAATTAATGCTATTAATTAAAGACCTGTAACGATAAGATCGCTCTCCGTAACAGCCCAATCGCCGATCGGAGCCACCGCGTAAGACACGCCGGCCTTGAGCTCGCCGCCGTTCTGCAGATCGAACGTTCCCGTCGCTCCCTTGCGGGTTTGCACGCGATATTGAGCCGTTAATTCGCTGCCGTCGCTGCCCGTAAGCTTAACGGAACGGAAGGCGAACAATTCGTCCCCCGGATCGCTGTCGAGGGTAACCGCGAGCGTCTTCGAATCCGTTGCTTGAGCGGACGCAAGCTTCAACGGTTCTGCGCTGCCGGCGACGAACGAAGCGTTCTTCGTCTCGAACCAGTCCGCGGATACCGTGTACGTGACGCCGGACACCAGCTTCTGTCCTGCCGGAAGCCGGAACTTCGGCTCTTGCTTGCCGTCCGTCGATTGGGTATAGCCGACGTACGATACCGTCATCGGCGCTCCGCCGGCCGGAGTCAGAACGGCCGTGCGGTTCCGCAGCGAAGAGATGATCTGCAGCGGCTTGCCGTTCAAGGTATTGCCCTCTCCCAGAACAAGAGCGTTCGAGCCCCGTCCGTCCGCATAGGCGGAGATGACATAGCCATAGTCGACCACGCCGTTCGCGAGAAGCGCTTCGACCTCGAACGTATCATTCGTCACTTGACGGGCTTGTTCGAAGCGAATTCGCTCGCCGCTTCCCGTGAAGGTGAACTTCTGATTGCCCTTATACGTTAGCGTGTAGCTCTTGCCCTCTTCCAACGTCGTGACCGGAACGATATACGTATTCGTAGAGCCCGTCTTCAAGCGCGGCTGATTAACGATCGTCAGGCCGCCGTCGAACCGGAAGGTCTCCGCCGAGCGTTCGATCGTCTCGTCGTTCAGGGACATCGGTCCCGTCGTCGTCACTTCAAGCGCGATGGAATCCAGCGCCTTCACCGACAGGATGCGCGCTTCGTCGGACCGTACCGAGGCTTCCGCTTTCACCAGGAGACGGGCGGTCTTTCCGCGGGTGGCCGGGCTGCCGCCGTCGCTGATGGCTTGCATCCAGCTTCTGGCGCTTAACGCGTCCCGCTGAACCGCCTTCGCGACCCATGCTGCAAGCTCTTGTTCGCTGACGGCTTTGTTCGGATCGAAGTCGTCTGCGGCGAACAGGCCGTTACCGATCGCCGTCTTGGCGAATGGCGCGTACCACTTGCCGTTATGTTCGCTGCCGAGTGTCGATTCGCTGGAAGCGGCCGGCTTCAGCTTCAGGGCCAGAACGAGCAGCTTGGCTGCTTCCGCCTGAGTAACCGTTTGGTTCGGCCGGACCGTTCCGTTCCCGTAACCGTTGAGGACACCCTGTTCCATCAGCAGCTTCACGGCTTGCCGAACGGCGGCGTCCATGCTCTCGGATATCGCGACCGCTTTCGGCGGGGAGCTCGCGGTTGCGGCCGAAGCGGCGGCCGGAGCGATGGCGGCTACGCCAAGGGCGGCGGCCAGCGTCCAGGCTGCGATCGTGCGGGATTCTTTTCTCATCGGGTATCTTCCTCCTTGGAATTGTCGTCATGGCTTGGCTCTTCTTCATCCTAACGCCAAGAGTTGAACAATCCCGATAGAGGAGATTAACAATTTATGAACGGGAACATAACAATTGCGTCGCTCGATCGTAGCGCTCAGACCGTGAAGCGATATCCCGCGCCCCATACCGTCTCGATGAATTGAGGATCGGAGGGCAGCGCCTCGATCTTCTCCCGGACCCGCCGGACGTGCACGGCCACGGTCGAGATATCCCCGGCGGATTCGAGCCCCCAGAGCCGTTCGAACAAATCCTCCTTGCTGAACACGCGATTGGGATGCTGGGCCATGAACGACAGCACGTCGAATTCCCTCGCGGTCAGAACGACTTCTTCTCCCCGGACGTAAACTCTTCTCGCGGACCGGTCGATCGTCAGCTCGCGAATGCGAAGCTGCTCCGGGTCGGAGGCTCTTCCAGCCAGTCGCTCGTATCTTGTCATGTGAGCCTTGGCCCTTGCGATCAGCTCGCTCGGGCTGAACGGCTTCGTGACGTAATCGTCCGCTCCGAGCCCGAAGCCGCGGATCTTATCGATCTCCTCGCTTCTCGCGGAGACGATCAGGATCGGGACGTCAAGCTTGTTCCGAATTTGCCGGCACAGCTCCAGCCCGTCCGCTCCGGGAAGATTCAGGTCAAGAACGATTAGATCGAACCCGTCCTTAAGCGCCATCTCCAGCCCTTGCGGAGCGTCATGGGCGAGCTCCGCCCGCATGCCGTTCAGCTCGAAGTAATCCCGTTCCAGCTCCGCGATCGCGACCTCGTCCTCGATGATCAAGATTCGTTTCATCCGTCTGCCCCGTTTCTCTTCTTGGTAGTCTGTAAGCCAATAGCCGCGTCGGCGGCGCTTCCCGTGTCGGCCAGCGGAAGACGGATGATCATTCTGGCGCCTTCCCCCGAGGCGCTCACGGCTTCGATCGAACCGCGGTGTCCCTCCGCGATCTGTTTGGCGATGGCCAGCCCCAGGCCGCTGCCTCCCGTTTCGCTGTTGCGGGACGCATCCCCGCGATAGAATCGTTCGAAGATAAAGGGCAGCGATTCGGCGGGAATGCCCGGTCCGTTATCCTCTACGGCCAACAGCGCATGGGCTCCTTCGGTTCCCACTCGAATTCCGATCCTCTTCTCCTCCCGGTTCATGAACTTCACGCTGTTCTGGATCAAGTTGCCGAGAGCGCGCATCAGCTTCGAACGGTCGGCCATGACGAACAGGGGTCCCGGAGACGCGACGTCCAGATCGACGATGAAGCCTTTGCCCTCCAGCTCTAGCGCGGATTCTTCCGCCGCATCGCGAGCGAATGCCATCAGGTCGACGCGTTCGAACGAATAAGGCTCGCGCCTTAAATCCAGCTTGGAATAGAGCAGCAGTTCGTCGACCAGGCGCCCCATGTCGGTCACTTTCGCATGGAGGGTACCGACGTATTTCTCCAGCTTGTCCGGCGTATCGGCCAGCCCGTCGCGAATGCCTTCCACGTACCCTTTGATCGTCGTGATCGGCGTTTTAAGATCGTGCGAGATGTTGGAGATCAAGCTTTTGCGATTCTCCTCGTATTGAAGCTGAAGCTGGATCGATTCCTTCAGCCTTCGCCTCATCTCTTCGAACGATTGGCTCAGCTGCCCGATCTCGTCTCGCGACTGCGGCTTCAATTCGAATTGCAGATCCCCTTCCTTGATCTGGTCGGCCGAACGCTTCAATACTTCCAAAGGACGGATCATCGTCCTGGTGATGTACCGGTAGAGAAGCAAGCCGGTCAGCATGATGACGGCTAGCAGCACGACCCCAAGAATCGGAAGCAGCGTTCGGACAAGCTCCGCGAACGGGCTTCGCTCCTTCATCACATATAAGCTCCCTTGCGTACCGTCCGGATAGGGAAAGTCGAATTTCGCATAGGAGAAAAACCGATTGCCGACGTTCAGCGTACTTCGGATCGAGAGATTGTCGGCATCATAACCGGGCAGAGCCGACAGCATCTTCGGTTCCCCGATCGACGGCGACGAATAGAGCAGCTTATTGTCTCTCTTGACGAACAAACCGGCCTGAACCATCTTCAGCTGTCCGTCGTAATCCGCCAATAAAGCGTCGTCCGCCAGTCGTCCGGGATCCTGCTTGGCCAAATACTTTAGATCCAGGAAGATCGTTTCCTCCTCGTCGGTTAACGGATGCAGGGAATAATGGATTTTGTAGAAGCTGCTGATGCTTCTCATATCGCCCGTTATGGCAACGGACAGCAAATACGAGGTCATCAGCAGAAGAACGACGGCGACCGCAAGCACCGAACCGAAGCTCAGCAGCAGCCGAACCCGAATGGACATCCGCTTCTCCCCCTTTTCTTCCGGTTCCCCGGTACGAATATCTCTCGCAGAGAGCTCGTGCTCTAACCGAACAAAGAAACCGCCTCTCGCCGGCGAGAAGCGGTTCTTCGCTTTATGCTTGCGGCGCGGACCGCATCCGGCGATGGAGTTCCTTCACTTGCTCCGCCAGCTCCGGAACCGGTCCTTCGACCGGCGTGTCCCGAATAACGTCCTGGATCCTCAGCGTACGCACCTTCGGTTCCGCCGCGCCTAACTCGCGAAGCCATCCGGCCAATTGCTCGGACGAGCTCGCGTATACGATGCGGCCCAGTCCGACCCAGCCATGGGCGGCTGCGCACATCGGGCAGTGCTCGCCGGACGTATATACGGTCGCTTCGCTCCGCTGTTCCGGCGTCAGGTGATTGGCCGCCCACCGGGCCAGCGCGAATTCCGGATGCTGCGTGTGGTCTCCTCCCGCCACGCGATTGCGGTCCTCCATCAGAACGGTGCCGTCGCCTGCCGCGAGGATGGAGCCGAATGGCTCATCGCCGGCTTCCAGCGCTTCCGCGGCCAGTTCGACGCAGCGTCTGAGATGCATGAGATCGATATCGTTGATCATGCTCGTCCCTCCTTCTAATCCTTCTGCTATCATGGTAGCATGAGGAGATCGATAGGAGAAATATTGTTTATATCGCCTTTAACTAAGGTTTTGCATATACATCCGAAGGGGGAATCGGCATTGGACATTCGGCAGCTGCGCTACTTCATTGCTATCGTGGAGGAAGGAACGGTCTCGGGCGCCGCCAAGCGGCTGCACCTCTCCCAGCCTCCGTTAAGCCAGCAGTTGAAGGCGATGGAACAGGAGCTTGGCGCCCTTCTCCTGGAGAGAAACGGCAAACGATTGGAAGTGACCGAAGCGGGGAATCGATTGTACGAGTATGCCTTGCAGATGGTCGAGCTGATGGAAGCGGCCAAGTCGGAGGTAAAGGAAGTCGGAAGCGGGCTGAACGGCCAGCTCTCCATCGGAGTCAATACCCTGTCCGTCTCCGGATTGTCCTCCGTCCTGCAGGGATTTCAACGGGAGTATCCGAAGATCACCTACAAGATCCATCAAGGGGAATCGTCCCATCTGTGCCGATTGGTTCGCGGACGCGAGGTCGAGCTCGCCTTTATCCGGCTGCCCCTTGAGCTTGGGGACGATCTAACCGTCCTGCATCATGAACAAGAGCCGTTCTATTTGATTTCGTCGGACAAGAATCCGCTTGGGGACGAACGGGAGATCTCGCTGGCAGACGTCGTCGATCTCCCGCTCCTGCTCCCAAGCACGCAAGGGCTGGGCGTCCATTATTTGATTCTGAAGTCGTTCTCCGAGCTTCGATTGGAACCGAAGCTTCGGGGGGAATGTTCGGATATCGCTCTCTTGATGAGCTTGGTCGCGTCCGGCTTCGGCGTTTCCATCGTTCCGGAATCGCTGCTACATCATTATCCGGGTTATCCGATCATCCGACGACGACTTTCCGGCGAATCCGGATTGACGTCGCCGATCGGTCTTGTCGCTCTGCGCAACCATCGCCTGTCGAAGGCGGCCCGGAACTTTATCGATCTGTATCGCTGCCATTGAGCGGCCGCTTCCTATTCCTCAACAAGGAGACCGTTAGGGAAGTGGATACGCCAAGGGAGAACAGGGTCAGCGCCAGGAAGAGCAGCATTCCGATAAAGGGAACGTTCAGCATCGAGACGAGCAGCATCGCGCCTGCGCCTGCTCTCGCCCATTCGGGCTTGTCTTCGAAGATTCGAATCTGTTCTCCGATCGTTTGGCTGACGATCGTGATCCCGATGCCAAGAGCGATGAAGAGGAATAAAGCGAAGATCAGGATAAACGGGATCCCGACGATCGTGAGCAGCAGCACGACGCTTACGGCAAAGATCAGCAAGCCGACAAAGAAGCCTGCGGCGAACAGCTTGCCCCTTGGCGAGTTCCGGAACCGGTCCACGACGGCCGCCGTTCTCCTTCTCCCGATCGCAACCATAAGAATGGGCACGATGAACAGAATTAAACTGGCCGCGAGCTTAAAGGCTCCGAGTCCGAGAATAAGTCCCGTGCCGATGATAAGGCTGTTGACCGTCGCGTTGTCGAAGGAGATACTCACGATATCATTCGTAACGTCCGCGCCTTCTTCTTGGTGCAGATGGCCCCCGATCACGACGATGACTCCTTTGATGCGAGCGGTCGAACTCACGTTGACATCGCCGTTGACGACCACGACCGAGTTGCTGACGCTGCCCGCTACGGTTACGTCGCCTCCGACGACGACAACGTCGACAACCGTTTGACCCGCGGGAACCGTCGTATCCTGATGGTCGTACAAACTTGCGGCATGGGTAGACGAGATTGGGAAGATGAGCATTGCGATAAACATCAACAAGGACAATTGCAGGAGTCTGCGCAGCGTACTTCCCCCTTTCTATTGGGTCGTGCTTCGTAGGATTCGCCGGAGCGAGAACCCGGATAACAAGGAGATTCCAATCGCTATCGCCAAAGCCGTCACCCATACGGCGGGAATGGATGAAGCCACATGGGACACCACGTATGCGGCCGTTACCATGAATTTAACGGCAACGGTAATTAACTTTACAAGGATGGAGCCATAGAAGAAGGACAAAGCAACGAGAACGGTTAATCCGATTAGCGGAATGCTCAAGGAACCCGCCTTCGTCAGAGTGGAAGGCTTTCTCTCTACGGCCTCTACAGCTTGCAGGATGCGGACTTCCATTCCTTCCGGCGCTTCGATCCGTTCATAATGCATCGCGACCTCGTTCTTCATGTCCCTTAATTCCGTCACTAAGTCGAAGCAGGATTCGCATTGGGCGAGATGGAGGTCCATACGCTGCCGCTCGGCGGGATCCAATTCTTCATCGATGTAGGCGGAGATCCATTCGAATGGATGTTCCTTCATTCTTCCTCTTCCCCTCTTCTCATGGCTAGACGGAGAGCGAGCCGGGCCGAATTCAGTCTAGACTTCACCGTTCCGACGGGAATCTCAAGCATTCGCGCAATCTCTTCATAGCGGAAGCCCTGAACGTCATGCAATAAGATAATCTGACGATGATCCAATGATAATTGCTTCATGGCCTCTTCGATTGTCATTTTCAAATTCCGGACTCGCTGCTGCTCCTGCGCGCTGCTGATCTCGATAGCGTCTAACGCTTCGACGGAAGCTGCTTTTAACCGTTCTTTGCTTCGCTTCCGAAGACGATCCGCGCACAGATTGGAGACGATTCGATTCAACCAGGAGACGAACGAGAATTCGTTCTCCAGCCGCGGCAATGCCGCGAAGCACTTCAGAAAGGCTTCTTGCGCGATATCCTCCGCTTCCATGCGATCCCCTATCATCCCGTAAGCATAGCGATACACATGATCTTTGAATCGATGGACAAGGATAGCGAAGGCGTCCTTGCTCCCTCTTCTGGCCTCCCGAATGATTCGGTTAAGCTCTTCGTCCAAACAGGATCAGCCCCTAAGATGACGATAATAGGTATGGGGGTATGGCAAGCTTGGGTCTCGTCCATAAACGTTTGCTTCGAATCGCCCGATAAATCTCCAATGTCGCCACGATTAACGTGAACCAGAGACCGCCGAACACGAATCCTGCCGCGACATCGCTCGGAAGGCTCATTCCCGTATAAACCGCGCTTAACCCAACCAGAACGCACAAGCCAAGGACCGCGAGGAAGGCTGCCACTTGAAAACGAGATTCCTTGCGATGCCGCAGCAGCAAGTAAACGGAGAAGCCGTAAACCGTGACGGTCATGAAGACCTGCTCGCTTGGAAAAGAGTACAAGCTGTCGATTGGCCCCAAACGGTGGAACAATCGACGAAGGGCTTCATCCAATCCTTCCCCTCCCGCCATCGCGACAGCGAAGAACGCGAGCTCCAGCGCGCGGTTCCGGCTGCTGAACGCGATGTAGACCAAGGCAGCGGCCATGGGGATAAACAAGTAAGGGTAAGCTCCTATCCGAGTTGCGCGTTCCAACGAGCTCATCCAGTCCGGAGTAAACAGCCTCTCGACCAGATAACCGGCCGCTAGATCGAATCGGGTAAACTCCTGTGCCAGGAAATCCTGGATGAGTCCGATCGTAAAGGAGAAGAACACAAGGAACAGAACGCATGCGGATCCAATCAGGAGCTGTATTTTCCCCGCCGATCGGAACCGCTGAATCCCCTTTTGCAAGAGGACGTCGAGCTTCTGCTTGATCATCGAACGATTCTTGCGAATGATCGTTATCGTTACATAGCATACCGCCGTTAAGAGACCGATCGCAAGCATATACGAGTTTATGGTTGCATGATACTCCTGCCATTGCGGCCCGAGCAGCTTCCCTAAGGTGACGAAGACGAAGACCCAGAAGAAGGCGCCCGTATAGGCATATCCCGCAAATCTGCGAAAAGGCATCCGCGTCGTTCCCGAGAAGTAACCCGTGATATGGCGAATCCCCGGAATAAAATAAGCGATTACCAGCATTCTGCTTCCGTAGCGATCGAACCACTTGGAGATCCCTTCCAGCTTGTCGGGACCAAGATGGAAGCGAGCGCCGTATTTATGGAAAAAGGGATAACCGAGCCGATACCCTATCGCGTAGGCAATCGTCATTCCGAGCGAAGCTCCGAGTCCCGCAATCGCCATGCTGGCTATCCAATTCAGGCGTCCGCCATAGACGATAAGTCCCGCGTAGGTCATGATGAGTTCCCCCGGAAGCGGCAAAGCCATCAACTCCAACAGAAGGGCGAAGAAGAGAACAACGTATCCGTAAGACTCCAATAAATGCGTCAACATATCGCTAATGTGGGTCATGGCTTCCCTCCTATCGGCGCTTGATGAACGTTCAAGGCTTTTGCTTTGGCCCCTTGCAGCCATTCGTATAGAATCGGAATGACAAGGAAGCTGTTTAAGGTAGAAGTGATCATCCCTCCGATCACGACGATTCCCAGCGTCTGCGATACGACGGCGTCTCCCTCATGGGAGAATGCCAGCGGAAGCAGAGTCAGTACCGTCGTTCCCGCCGTCATGAAGATCGGGCGCACGCGAGACAAGCTTCCTTGCATCACGGCCTCTCTTAATTCCATTCCTTCTCTGCGGTTGCGTTCGATCTTATCGATCATGACGATCCCGTTCGTGACGACGATTCCGGTCAGCATCAGAACGCCGACGAGCGCGGCCAAATTCCATTGTCCGTGAATCAGATAGAGCGAGATCACGATCCCAATCCATGCCAGAGGGATGCTGACGAGTACGGCTAGCGGAGCTTTCAAGCCTTTGAAAACAAAGCTGATGATCATTAACACGAGCAGAATGGACACCGTTACGGCAACGACCATCTCTTCGATCATCTGGGTAACTTGCTGGGATATTCCGCCCAACGAGTAGCTTACCCCCTTAGGCAGCTCGGTATGAGCGAGTGCCGATTGGACTTGCTTGGAGACTTTGCTCATGTTGCTGGCGACGATCTGCGTGGTTACGACCGCGAATGGCTGTCCGTCCCGCTCTTGGATCGAGGTCGCCTCGCTGCTCGTTCCTATGGTTGCGAACTGGTCGAGTCTTACGGATTGCCCGTCCTTGGCTTGGAAGGTCTCGGCCGATAATGCCGCCAGAGCCTGCTCGGTCCCCGCTTCGGACTTCGCCCCGCTTCCGGAATGAACGGGGTCTAAATAAACGTCGACTGGGATGGCTCCCTTGGATGTCGGGATATCGAAGTCCTTGCCTTTCGCCATATAGCGGGCGATCACTTTGTTGACCTCATCCATACGGACGCCGTACTTCTCCATCTGGTCTTGATGAAGTCGGATGGCATACTTGGTTGCCCCATTGGTCAGATCCGCTTTGCCGTTCACGCTTAGACCGTCAATGGAAGCCAGGCGAGTACGGATGGTTTGAGCGGCGGATTCGAGAGTCTTCTGATCCGCGCCGGTCAGCATGATCTTCATCTGCGAGTCATCGCCGGCAATGTTCTGGTTCGAGACCGTAATGACGGACTTGCCGGCAATCCGGTTCAGCGAGTCCTGCAGAGAGGCGATAAACGAGTTCAGATGCTTCTTGTCATGCAGGGTCAGGGAGAGATTGGCTACATTCGGCTGCTGAATGAATCCCCCTCCTTGATCGAACACGTCGTCGGCTTGCGGAGTGAAGGTCGAACCGAAGCTGGCCGAATAGGAAGCCACGTTCCGGTCTTGCTTAAGCGCGTTCTCGACGAGCTTGACTTGGTCGTCTACTTGAGCTAGCGTGCTGCCCTTCGGCATCTCGACTTTGACGGCCACTTCGCCGGATGCGGTGCTCGGAAGAAGACTGAACGGAAGTTGCGTCGCTAGGGCCGCCGCTCCGATCAGGAGAGCTAACGTGATGCCAACCACCGTCTTCTTATGCTTGAGCGCCGCTTGAAGAATCGGACGCATAACCGGCTCCAAGGTGACGGATTTGGCTTGGTTCCCTTTCCACCCCATATAGGCAAGCGACGGGATAACGAGCATAGCGACCAAGAAGGACACGGCAATGGCGATTACGACAGACCAGGCGAATCCGGAATAGGATGCTCCTACGATCCCTCCGATCATCGCGATCGGAATATAGACGGCTACCGTCGTGGCCGTCGACGCGAAGATGGCCGGCAGCATCTCGACGACCGAGGAAGACAGAACGCGAATCCGGGATTCGTCGCCGTCTTTGCGTTCTTGCGTCCTCCGATACATATTGTCCAGAATGACGATCGCATCGTCCACGATGCGCCCCATCGCTACAATGAGTCCCGAGACGGTCAGGATGTTGAGCGTGATGCCCATCGCCTTAAGCAACGCGGTTGTCGCAAGGAGCGAGATCGGCAAGGAGACTGCGATTATGAGGGTCGAACGGATATTGCGGAAGAACACAAGCACGCATATCATCGAGAACAAGCAGCCAAGCAGCCCTTCTCTTAAGAGCCCCTTCAAGGATGCATTCAGATCATGCGCGCGATCCAATAACAAACTCATCGCGACATCGCCGTTCTGCACGTCGGAGAGATGGGCAACCCTGTCTTTGACCTGCTTGGCGACATCGATAAGGTTCGCCGATGGCGTCTTAATGACGTCAATCGTTACGCTAGCCTGCCCGTTCGTTCGAGACACCGTTTTGACGTCGGTAAGCGAGTGAGAGATGTCGGCTACGGCAGCAAGAGCGACGGTGTCCCCTTGTTTGTTCTTGATGGGCAGATTGCCGAGCTCCCGATCGGTCGCATCCCAGCTTTGGACTTGAATCGGAATCGAGGCGCGAATATTCGCGAGGTTGCCCTGAGACCAATTCGGCAGAGCCGCGGACACGGATTGGTTAAAGTCATCCAGCGTCATTCCGCTCTTCTCAAGGTCTCTCATTCGGATCGTAACGACGTAGCCATTGTTTGCTCCGCCCGTCGTATGGACGTCGGCAACGCCGGGAACCGATTTCAACTGTTTGACGATGCCGGTTTGCATGCTGGAACGCAGCGTCGTTTCGTCGATCTTGCCGTTGCCGGCCGTGAGGCTGTAGCTCAGAATGGGGAACGTGCTTGTCGTCAGCCTCGTCACCGTCGGCGCATTGACGCCGTCCGGAAGCGTAACGGCAGCGAGCGCTTGCTTCGTGTCGCTCTCCGCTTTCTTCATGTTGTCGTTCATCGGGAAGTACAGATTCATTAAGAGGCCGCCGTCGTAGGAGGTTGTCTCGATATTCGATAACCCGTCCACGCTCTTTAGCGCATCCTCCAGCTTGGAAGTCAGCTGCGTTTGAACTTGATTGGCTTGCAAGGATGAGGCGCGCAAGGAAACCATAAGAGTCGTGTTGGTGATTCCGGGCATATAATCTCGCTGCATCTGCAGAGCGGCTGCGCCGCCCCATGCAAGAATGAGAATGACAAAAATAAGGATAATGGTAGACCGTTGCATAACGGACGCAATGAATTTGTTCATCGGGGAAGCCCCTTTCGGTTGGTATATCTCAAAGGACTCCGCAAGTGCCTATTTTGTTCGTCGATGATTAACTTTTTTCGTTGGGGGATTATGGATGTTATGAAGCCTATATTTTCAATGCTCCCGCTCTAGCGCTGTTCCTTCGATTTTCTAAGGTACTCGTATTCTATCCTGCAAGAGTAATAAAAAAAAGGAACGGAATCATTCTCCCGTTCCGCCTTATTTGCTTATCGATAAACCTTCACCTTAAGCTCGTCCAGTCGCTTGAATTCGTAGCCTTGCGCCCTTGCTTCATCGATAATCTTGCCCAAAGCCGACGTATTGTCGCTCGAGACGGAATGAAGCAGGATGACCGCCCCGGGATGCAGCTGATTGACCACGCTCGAATACGCAAATTGCCAGCCCTTCTGCCTATTGGGTTCCCAATCCCGGTAGGCAATCGACCAGAAGACGTTCGTGTAGCCGTTCTCCCGGCAAACGCCGAGCACCCGGTTGTTGAAGATGCCTCGAGGCGGACGAACGTAACTCATCGTTTGCTGCGGCGTCTGTCTGGCGACCTCCTGGCGGACCTTCTCCAGCTCTTGCCGGATCTGTTCGTTCGAGACTGTCGTCATATCGGGGTGACTCCAGGAATGGTTGCCGATCAAGTGCCCTTCGAGGACCATCCGCTTCAGAAGCTCCGGCTGCTCCCTCACATAATGGCCCGTTACGAAGAATACGGCGGGCACCTTCTTTTCCTTCAGAACGTCAAGGATTCGGCCGGTAAAGCCGTTCTCATAGCCGTTGTCGAAAGTCAGGTACAGCTCTTTCTTGTTCGTATCCCCTAAGAAAATGGCTTCGTTATTCTGCATGACGCCCATGAAGCCCTCTTCGGCAATGGATGGCAGCTGTCCGCCTCGGCTCTTCTTAAACCCGAAATGATAAGGCTCGGCTCCGCTGGCCGCCCATAATGGTTTCACTTCGCACAGCAGCATAACCATTACCAACATGGTCACAGCGACAGCCAATTTCCGTCTCAATCGTAATCCCCCAATGCAAAGTGATACGGGTTACTCTTTGCATTGAATTTTCCAATTATGCAAGCGGGTTGAGAACTTCGTTTGATTGGCAACCTATCGGTCTATAAGTACCGATTCCGGATGACACCCATGTGATGAAGTTCGTGTCCTGCGATGCCGTACGCGATAGCGCGCGCCGTAACGCTTACGTCGTTGGCCGTGCCTTTACGGGACCACGCCTCTTCCGGTAAGCCGCGTAACAGCGTGATCGTCGATTGCCTTACGGCCCGATAGTCTTCGGCCACTTGCCCGATTGTCCAGTCTTCGAAAGGAGACATGAATAATTCCTGGTCGAAACCGGGCAGGGGCGTCTGGTCCCCTCTTGCGAACCGGAGAAGGCGGTAGGCCATGACACGTTCCCCGTCCGCAATGTGGCCCACGATTTCCTTCAGCGTCCATTTCCCCTCCGCATACCGATACGCGCCCTGGCTCTCGGTCAACGATGCTAACAGCTCGGACATTTGCTTCTCCTGGGCGAGCAGAATGTCGATGATGTTGCCTTCCGGCACCAACCCGATATAATAGCCGAAGTCTTCGGCGTATTCTTCTTCTAACGGTCTTTGGTTCATGCGTAGTCACCTCTATATGAAGATATTGAGAATTATAGCACTCTTCATAACTATTGAAGCATATTAAATTCATGGCTAAAACAGAGCGGTATCCTGCCTCCTATCTCCCGGTCCTTACAAAAAAAAACCGCGCAGAGCGCGGCTTCCTATGGGTATTCGCAAGTAAGTTAATAGATGGTCGGAACCATTCCCCCGTCCATGCGAATCGGGGATCCTTTGAAGGCGGAGGCCATCGGGCTGCAGACGAACGCGGCCAAACGGCCGATCTCGATAGGCTGAATGAACCTTTGAATCTCCGATTGAGGCAGGTTCGCGGCCATAAAGTGCCTCTCCTTCTCGGCGAAGGTCATCGCTTCATCCGAGTAAAGGCTCTCGATAATCTGCTTCACGTTCTCGGATAGAGTCGGACCCGGCATTATCGTGTTGACGGTAACCTCCGAGCCGCGAGTCAGCTTCGATAGGCTCTTGGACAGCGATAGCAGCATCGACTTGGTCATCGCGTATTGAGGCATTTGCCCGGAAGGCATGACGGCCTCTTCGCTTGCGATAAAAATAATGCGTCCGTACTCCTTCTTCAGCATTGACGGCATATAGAACCTGGACAAGCTGTTGGCCGCCAGCACGTTCGTGCGGAAGTACTTTTCCCATACGGCATCGTCTGCCTCGTCGTAAGCCATGATCTCGTAAATGCCCATGCTGTTGACCAAAATATCGACCTCGGGAAACTTCTCGAACAAAGCCTCTCTTTGCCGCTCATCGACGAGATCGGCCGTTGCATTCCGAGGCTGCGTATCAGGGAAGGCCTCTTGAATCTCCAAGATCGTGCGCTCGACATCGTTGTTGTTCCGGCCGTTTATGAGTACATTAACTCCTTCTCTAGCAAGTTCTATGGCAATCGCTTTGCCTATCCCTCGGGTTGAACCCGTTACCAAAGCCGTCATCTTCTTCAATCCCATATCCATCTGGCTGCACTCCTTATGCGTAGGATAGAGATTATGATACTTCGATTTCGCTACTTGGTAACTAGCGCGGAACGCCGACGTTCTTGCGCGACGCGCCAATTGGCGGGAGTATCCCCTTCCCAGGAACGGAATGCGCGATAGAAGGAGTTCTGATCTTCGTAACCGACTAGAAAAGCGACCTCTTTAATCTCCAGCGATGGATCCGACAAATACGCGACCGCTTGCTCATGTCTGGTTTGCGCCATCAGGAGCTTAAAGCTAGTGCCTTCATCGGACAGCCTGCGCTGCAAGGTACGGTTGCTGATGCCCAAATCGCTTGCGACAGCTTGAATGTCGGCAGGCCCTCCCGACATGCTTCTCGATAGGATCGCCTTCACCTTATCGCTCAAGGAGAGCTGCCGTTGTTGTTCATTCAAAGTAGATTCCAGAACGGGCGTCAGAATCTCGAGAAGCTCTTGGTTGTGCGACGTGAAGGGGCGCTCGAGATCCGTGCTCTTAAAGGTTAGGCTATTGCGCTTCATTCCTGTCCGAACGCTGCAGCCAAAGAATTCTTCAAGAACGTTAACTTCGCCTACGGATTGGACGAACTCCACCGAGATCGGCTTCAGAGGATAGCCTGTTCCCCGGCGCCCGAGTTCAAGCAGATAAGCGAGCGTAATGCCGAGAAGTACCGGCGGTCCAGGCTGCTCGGCATGCTGCCACTGCAGCTCAATAGAGACTAGCTCGCCTACTTCCTGAATGCTTAAGTTTTCAGGAGGGCACATTTGCTTATATCGTACCATTCCGTTCAAGGCATCCCGGTAGTTGCGAGCATGGAAAGTCGCCAAGGCGGCAGGAGGATACAGCGCCGTTTCGAAAGCTGTCGCCAGCTTAACGATTCCCTTGGCCGCTTCCCCAATGAGATCGGAATAGGCCTGCCAGATCGCATAATATTGCTCGGTAGAGACAACCGGTTCATGGATGACGGATAGAGGAAGCTTGGCTTGCCGAACAACGTCTTGGGGCTGCAAATTCAGGCTTCTTAAGCTCGTCCAGAATCCCTGCGCAATCTTGATTCGGTCTGCGGTAGGAGCAATCATGTTGTCGACCTCCAAGCTTGATCTTAAATAAAAGAGCCCACGGATCCCGTGGACATTAGCGTCAACTCATTATATCGTACTTGTCCTGCTTCTTCACCTGAACTTAGCAATTGCCATGAATTAACCGAGATGAGCCAACTGCGCATAATGGGCAGCGTAAGCGGGGCCGTTCAAGACCAAAGCGGACATCGACGGAGGACATCCCTTCGGGAATAGAACGCCGAGTCCGTGGCTGTGGGCGAATTCCATCCTGGGGTAGATCGCAAGCCCCTCCCACACTCGATACACTCCGAAGTCGCGCCCTCTCTCCGCGATATCATGGAACAGCACGACTCCGCCCGGGGCGAGCTTGGGGATCCAAGTGTCGAAATCGTGTTTGGCGGCCTCGTACGTATGATAGCCGTCGATATGCAGGACGTCGATCGATGCATCCGGAAAATAGGTCAGCGCCTGATCGAAGGTGCAGCGTACGAGAGTAGCCGTATTCGGATAGTGGAATTGCGAGATCGCGCTAACCGTTCGGTAGATGTCCTCGGAGTAATAGCCTCCATGAGGGTCCCCCAGCCAGGTGTCGACGGCGAAGCAACGGGTGTCCGCGCCTGAATCGACCGCTGCCTGGCAGAAGCTGAAGAAGGAGACGCCGAACGCCGTCCCCAGCTCCACGACGGTACGGGGCTTCAGATTCCGGGCCAGATCGTAAGCGAACCGCCGATGGCCCGTCCAAGCCGATAGTGCCTTCAAAGCCGGATTGCCCGAATCGTAAGCAAATACGGGATTATAGAAATTCCAACTCATCGATCGCGTCTCCTTCAGTGCTAGAATGACAAGCCATTCTTGATAACTTATGCATGAATCTATCAAGCGTGGAACGGCTTCTCACTGCTATAAACGCGATCGATTGAGGAAGCGCAGCCCGCAAGCCGTGCCGAAGCAGCATTTATCTAGCTTTAACTCCAGTAATGACGGCAGACTGGATATAGTCATCGATAGAGCTGCCTGGAATCCAATCCCTGATGAACTCTCGAGATTCCTCCTTGGGTTCCACGCGGATATCCGAGAATCCGCTTATTTGAAGCATATGCCGCACCTCTTCGATCGAAGAGGCGCCGGATACGCAGCTCGCGAGCGAGTCGAGGTCCCCCTTCAACTCTTCCGGAAGCGTCGCTGTCGTGACGACATCGGAAACGGCTAACCGGCCGCCTGCCTTAAGAACGCGATAGGCTTCATTGAATACCTGTTGCTTATCCGGAGACAAGTTGATGACGCAATTCGAGATGATAACGTCAACAGCTCCGTCCGCAATCGGCAGATGCTCGATCTCGCCAAGTCTGAATTCGACATTCTCGTAATGGTTGCTCTGGGCATTGTACCGTGCTCTGCTCACCATTTCCGGCGTCATATCCACCCCGTATACTTTTCCCGAGTTCCCAACTTGTTTGGAAGCCAGAAAGCAGTCAAAGCCTGCGCCGCTGCCTAAGTCGAGAACGACTTCTCCGGGCTGCAGCAAGGCGATCGCTTGCGGATTCCCGCAGCCAAGACCAAGGTTGGAGCCTGCCGGAACGGCGGATAACTCCTCTTCCGAGTAACCTAGTTTAGAGGAGACTTCATCAGGCGTGCCGCAGCAGCTTGACGCAGACGGATGAGGCGAACAACAGCTTGATGTCGGGGCGCTTTCGATCGCGATTTGCTTATATCGGCTGCGAACATGGTTACGGACTTCATCATTCTGAACCTGGCTCATGGTAACGGAATCACTCCTTCGCTGGAATTAGAACCTGCATTTAAGAGCAACAATCCCCTTGTTGACGATCGTCTTTGCGGAAAACACAGCACAGCTCGGCAGAGAGCAAACGGTTCACTTCGGAGTGGTTTAGCGCGTAATAGCTCCAGGTTCCTTTGGCCTCTTTGGTGACTAATCCCGCATCGAGCAGGATTTTTAAGTGGTAGGACAGTTTGGATTGGGGCATCTCCATGATCGCTTCCAGATCGCATACGCAGACGCTGCCCTTCTGGGTCAGCTCGTACATGATTCGCAACCTTTTCTTATCGGCCAATGCTTTGAATTTGGCTTCGTAGGCCGCAAAATCGACGGTCTCCTCTGTTTGCCCAATAACGGGAAGTTCTTTGATCATCTTCATTCCACCAATACATCAAATATATTTGATGAAGCGATCATAACATGCAAAAAATGGAGGGTCAACACTAAATCAAATATTTTTGATTAAATGAGCCAAAGCTCTTGATAATCAGATTGGCCGCCTATATAATCGTCCATGTTTGGACATGAAGCGACATAACGGTTGGAAAGGAGAACCCATGTTAGCCTTAGCTACCATCATCTTTCTCGTTACTTTGGTATTTGTGATTTGGCAGCCGAAGGGGTTAAACATCGGATGGTCCGCAACCGCAGGAGCCGTCGTTGCCTTGGCTTGCGGAGTCGTCGATTTACGCGATGTCTGGGATGTCACGGGAATCGTATGGAATGCTACCCTTGCTTTTGTCGCCGTTATTCTGATCTCTCTCATCCTTGATGAGATCGGCTTCTTTGAATGGGCGGCTCTGCACATGGCGCGTTTGGCTCGCGGGAATGGCCGGCTTATGTTTGTGTATGTCATTCTCTTAGGCGCGTCAGTCGCTTTTTTGTTCGCGAATGATGGGGCCGCTCTGATCCTAACCCCTATCGTATTGGCTATGGTTCGGGCACTGAAGCTGGACGAACGGATGATCCTCCCCTTTATCATGGCGAGCGGCTTTATCTCCGATACGGCCTCTCTCCCCCTTGTGGTGAGTAATCTGGTGAATATCGTATCGTCCGATTTCTTCGGAATTGGCTTCGTGGAGTACGCTGGTCGTATGATTGTTCCTGCCTTCTTCTCTGTGGCGGCAAGTCTACTGGTGCTCTATGTATTCTACAGACGGAGCATACCGTCCTCTTACGACTTATCCCAACTGAAGAAACCGATCGACGCCATCAAGGATAAAAATTTATTTAAGATTTCATGGATCGTGCTAGCGGTTTTGCTTCTTGCCTATTTAACCAGCGAAATCGTTGAAGTACCCGTATCGATCATTGCTGGAGCGGCCGCAATCGTCTTTTTGCTCCTGGCAAGGCGCAGTGGACAAATACGAACCTGGAAGCTTGTTAAAGGCGCCCCTTGGTCCGTCGTGATCTTCTCCATCGGGATGTACGTCGTCGTGTACGGCCTTCGGAACGTAGGATTGACGGATGAACTTGGCAATGCGTTTAAATGGGTGGGAGACCACGGACTTTTCGCCGCTACGATCGGCACGGGCTTCATCGCGGCCATTCTCTCCTCGATCATGAACAACATGCCGACGGTGATGATCAATGCGCTGGCCATCGAGGGAACCCATCCGGAAGGCGTCCTTCGGGAAGCGTTCGTTTATGCCAATGTCATCGGATCGGATCTGGGCCCCAAAATCACGCCTATCGGTTCCCTTGCAACGCTTCTATGGCTGCATGTCCTGTCTAGCAAAGGCGTCAAAATCTCATGGAGCTCGTACTTCAAGACAGGAGTCGTTCTTACGATTCCCGTACTTTTGCTTACGCTTATTGGTTTGTTCTTGCGGTTGAATGGAATCGGATAACACTTTAGAGTCGAAGGGGTAATCTTAAGATGAACAAGAAGCCAATCGTTTACTTCCTCTGCACAGGCAATTCTTGCCGAAGTCAGATGGCGGATGGATTCCTTAAGGCTCTAGGAGCTGAGAGGTTCGATGTCAGAAGCGCCGGCCTGGAAGCTCATGGCCTAAACCCTCGTGCCGTACAGGTCATGAAGGAAGCCGGTATCGACATCGGCGGGAATACCTCCGACGTGATCGATCCCGAGATTCTGAATCAAGCCGCCTACGTCATCACGTTATGCGGACATGCGGATGAACATTGCCCGGTCATAAGCAACCCTAAGGTAACAAAGTGGCATTGGGGCTTCGACGATCCGGCTAAAGCGATAGGCTCGGAAGATGAGATTATGGCCCAATTCCGAGGCGTGAGAGATGCGATTAAGGCAAGAATCGAGTTGTTCTTGGAGCAAGGAAATTAAATGAATAAAAGCCGAGACCCCTCTGCGGATCGTCGGCTTTTTATTATTTTCTTACCCTTCCGAGATGTCTGCTTTAAGCTCGCTCGCTATCTCCATCATCAGGGGAACGATCGCTTCAATGGATACCGCAACGTACAGGTCTCCGTCATAATGCCGGAAGGGATAGATCTTGCCGTCATGGTGCCACAAGAAAAAATTCCCTTCGATGGACATCGTGCTCTCCGGACCGGTGACGGTATACACCGGCGCATACTTGAAGTCGGGTTTGGAATCAAAATATTGCAAGCATTCTTCTAAAGAAATCGTCTGCTCGGGGTTATTCTCTTGAAAGGATCTCGTGATCCGGTAACGTTGACTCATGGATAGACCTCCAGCGCTTGATTGCTCTTCTAAACCTTTCCCCTATTGTGACGAAGAAAAGTTCGGGTTGCAAGTGCAAATAAACCGAGATCGGCATCGATCTCGGCTTGCATTTGCCATCGTTAATCGTCCATTCCCTTGCCGTTCAAGATATGCGGCAGATACTTCTCGATCCGCGAATCGCGAGTCTTGGACTGCTTGGGGCTGCCAAAATGCAGAAGATAGGCTCTCTGCCTGCCCGGCGTCAACGCTTCGAATGCCGTTTTTAACTCGGGCACTTCAACGAATTTATTCTCCAATTCTTCCGGAACGGCATAGTCGGCATTCTTCTTTAAGGGAACCTGCAAGCCGGCTTTCTCGATCTCGATCGCTTCGTCGATATAGGTTTTGATAATCAGCTGCATCTCTTCGATCTGCTGAAGGTCGGTAAACCGAATTTGGCGCGCTGCTTGTACGTTCTCCGTTTGTTGGATGAGGATCCCGTGGGGATCTTTTAACAATGCCCCTTTATGGAACAGAAGCGCGCAATAATCCTTAAATCCGTGGATAAGAACGATGTTCTTGTCGTCTAACGTATAGCACGGGTGCATCCACTTGAAATCCTCGACCAGTCCGCAGTCAAGAACGAGTTCTCGGAGCAGCGCGGATTCTTCTTTCCAACTCTTGAGCTTGTTAAAGTAAGGATCGATCTTCGGATTTCTTCCCCCTGCTATCATTAAGGTCCGCTCCTCTTCCTCATCGCTTTAATCCGCATTATAGGTCACCTTTTGGTGTCGTGTCAATCCACGATCTCCACTATCTGGTATATTCGTTTTCGAATGGGGGCAAACGAAAGCAGTAGTTATTACGCTGCCCTCAAGGGAGTTGCTCGCGATGTGGATCCGAACGAGGCGATGGATTGAGAAGCGGTCCCCTGCCCAAGTGATTGCCGGCTATTATTTATTGGCTGTAGCTATTGCCATTCTCTTGCTGAGCCTGCCCGCCGTTCGCAAGCCCGGAGTGAATGTCTCATTCTTCGACACGGTATTTATGTCGGTCAGCATCGTCAGCGACACCGGGCTAAGCGTCTTTAACGTGGCGGATACCTACAGCGCGTTCGGTTATTTCGTCATCATGTTCATTCTTCAATTCGGCGGAATCGGGATCATGGCGATGAGCACGTTCTTCTGGATTCTAACCGGCCGCAGGATCGGCTTGCGCGAACGACAGCTGATCATGGTCGACAACAATCAGTTCGCGTTATCCGGCCTGGTCTCCCTAGTGACGGATATTCTGAAGTTCGTTCTTATCACCGAGCTGGCGGGAGCCGTCATATTCGGGATCCGCTTCCTGCGTTATTATCCTACTGTCGAAGAAGCGCTCTTACAGGGGTTGTTCGCTTCCGTCAGCGCCACGACGAATGCCGGAATGGACATTACGGGCAACTCCCTCGTGCCCTATGCGGGGGATTATGTCGTACAGCTCGTCACGATGGCGCTAATCATATTCGGAGCGATCGGATTCCCGGTCTTGATCGAGGTCAAGACCTTCTTCGCCAAAAGAAAAACGGCAGGGTCGCCGTACCGCTTCTCGCTGTTTGCGAAAATGACTACCTTCACCTACGGAATTCTCTTGGCAATCGGCGCGATCCTGATCTGGCTGTTGGAGATCGGGCACGCCTTTAAAGGGATGTCATGGCATGCCGGTCTGTTCTATGCCTTGTTCCAATCCACGACGACAAGGAGCGCCGGGCTTACTACCCTGGATATCGACGACCTGACGATGCCCACCCTTCTCCTGATGAGCGCTTACATGTTTATCGGGGGATCTCCGAATTCGGTAGGCGGAGGAATCCGGACGACGACGTTCGCTTTGAACGTTCTGTTTGTCTACCAGTATGCCAAAGGCTATCGCAAGATCAAGGCGTTCAAGCGGGAGATCCATCCGGACGACATCCTTAAGTCCTTGGCGATTACGGTTCTCGCCCTTCTCCTCTGCAGCTTATCCATTCTTGCCATCTGCATAACCGATCGCGAATCGCTGTTGGCCGTCATCTTCGAGGTGTGCTCCGCTTTCGGTACCGTCGGCATGTCGACCGGAATCACGCCGGAGCTGAGTCCCATCGCGAAGGGCATTCTAATGGCCTTGATGTTCATGGGAAGAATCGGCTTGACCTCGTGCCTGTACCTCATCGGCGGCAACCGCAAGGCGCCTAAGTTCAACTATCCGGCGGAGCGAGTTATGACAGGTTAAGCGCCCGGAATCCGATAATGGCATCAATAACCGCCGGATTCGCCGGCGGTCCCCATTCGTCTTATGAGCGATCTCTTGCCAACTAGTCGCTTTCGGTCAAGTCTAACTCAACCGGCATCAAACCGGTCTCTTCCTCCCGTTCTTCCCATTCCGGAGTCTGGCTTGTTCCCAACACGTTCTCAAAGGTATTCTTGGAGATCCCAAAGTAACTGTTATTGTAATAGAGAGAGACGATATCGGGATCCGCGACCGCTTGGGAGGCGAGAAATTCATTCATGATTTCGGTCCATCGCTTTGGGTCGATGAATGGGAAATGCTTTTCGAACGGCTCCCTTAGCCCGATCCAGCTTCTGTCCGTCGTCACATGCTTGAATTCCATTGGAATCCATTCCTTTCATCGGAATCGAAGCGGCGTTACGCATTACCGGCCATGGCTTGATCGGCGATATCGGGGTCCAGCGTATTATTGATATTGGCGCCGTTCAGGGTGAACACGACATTGCCGATGTTGCCGCCCCCCTGGCCGGTAACCTCTTTGGTTGCGCTCTTCGGGGATATGTTTAAGGTGTCGCCGAAGTTAATGACCCCGGAGTTGCTATTGACATTCACGGAACCGACAAGTGATGGCATGGTGGATCCCCCTCTTTAGGGGCTTCGCCGTAAACGGCTGCAGGTCCTATTTACATGAAGACAATCATAGGCTCTCTGGCCTCTCCCTTAATAAATGACGAACATGTTTAATTCGTGAATCGCCCATCAGAATTTCGCTCGATCCGAAATGAACGACGCTGCTGGACAAGGTACGGAACAGATCGAAGGACTGAACTTCGATGACGGAGCATTCATTGATGGTCGTCACTTGAACGGGTTCCGTTGCCGGCAGAGTGACCGGACGGAAGAAGATCGAATAATCGCGGAATAAAAATTCGACATACGGGAAAAAGTGGGCCTTCTCCCGTTGTACGGCTATGGTATGACTGACCGGGGTTATGGCGTTGGAATCTCCAATCTCAACGACACTCGTGCCCCCTACGGCAACTAGACTGAAGTAGCCAATGGACGAGACTCTGCCTTTCCCTGGATTCGGAACCATCCTGCCGGTTAAGCCGTCGGCAGCGTTGCGCCGACGATAACCCTTTCCGGAGGTCCTTCGAACGCGCTGTATAAGGAGACGGTTTTTACGTCTCCGACCATTAGCGTAGTCGAAGTGGAGATAATAAACATTTTGAACGCGCCGATCGTGACTTTGCCGTTGACGACGGTGTATTCCAGCATCAGATTCCCTTCTCCTTCCGGTTTAGATTGGTTAAATAGGCTTCGAAGGCATTCTGGACGTCGCGCTTCACATCTTCGTAGACGGCTTGCGTGATCGTGGATATTTGCTCGGGCGATCCTGCGTCCTCGGGATGAACGCGCTTCAGATAGTCGCGGATTCGGGCGTCGATCTGTTTCTTCACGTCCTCGACAATGAACGTCCTGTAGGTGTCGGTTAGAGGAAGATTGTATTTAAGCTCCAATTGCTTAAGGTAATCATAGGCTTCTTTGTCCAAATATTCGTTCACTAGCTGCTGAATTCCGGGAAAGACGCCCGGATGCTGATTCTCTATCAACGATGGAACCTCTAGCGACTGGGCGATGGCGAAATCTTCGATATTCATATCCGTATCCGATGCTTTGGGATTGATTCCTATGTTCAGGGTTCCCTCCAACCGTTCGATTTTGAGCAGATCGAACCGGTACTCATTGCGATTGACGGGGGGCTCGGCATTTTTCTCGTTTATTCGTTTGATCTCCTGAAGCAGCTCGTTCAGCTTCGTATCGATTTGTTGGATTTGTTGATGCTGCTGGTACAGGTAGCCGTTTAATTGCCGCAGATAACTGAGGATATCCTGGGGCGTTTGTGGCGTTTGCATTCAAATCCACCTTTCGAAGAAATAATCGAGAGCTTATCAGGAGCGCGTAGGAAGATTGATGACCGGCGACAAAGGGATTAACGGAACGATCGAAGGAAGGCCGCCCGTCGTCGGGGCCGACTTCGTGAAGCCCCCGGTGTTGAACAGCTGGGATAACGGCTTGATAAGGCCGGCGCTCCCGATTTGGAGAACCGAGGAATTCGATATGCCCTCGACCTTTAAGCTATGAATGGTAATGTTCTGATGCACGAATAAATTCATGTTCGGTTGTCCTCCTGCTCTGAACCGTCGGATGGCTCCGAAGCCGTCGATAGCTTCTCCTGCCCGTCTCGCGGTTCGGTTCGGTTGGCAACGATATTCTGTTCGAACACTTCGTTCCCGTACACGTTGAATACGCTTGGCGAATTACTGATGTTTACCGTCTCTCCCGCGTTAAAAGATCCTCCGCCCGCAAAGGTCTTAAAAAAACCTACCGGAGCAATGGTCCCTACGTCGCCGATAGTGAATATTCCATCGATCGCGATAATATTTACGGCGCCAACGATTGCCGGCATGATCCCACACCCTTATTGTTCCGGGCCTGCTCACTCGAATACCCCCGAAACGGATAAGAAATTCGCGGCTACATTTAATGCATAATATGATCTTCGCTTATCGGATATTCATTCCCCGCCCATATGCTGCATAGATTAGAAGACAGTCGGCGGGTACCCTCGCATATTGCGGCACGAAAGGCGGAAATCCGAACATGAGAATGACGGTCGAGAACAAATGCATCTTCATCGGGAAAATGGATCTGGGCGACGCCGGGGCGACATCGCTGATCCTGATCGGCGATGCGGAGTCTATCGTGACCTCGTCCTACTTCGATACGCCTACAGATTCTCTTATATTCAATCCGCATGTGCCCCTTACCTACTCGGAAGAAAAGGGGATGACACCTTGAGCGATTCGAAAAGCGGCGACCCGAACCGCGGCATGGACCGGGATTTTTTCAATCTGCCGTTCGGCAAGAACTTCCCTTTTAATCTTCTCGAGAAAATGGACGATTTGGCGTGGATCGAGAAATACGTCCAGGACGCCATGACTCAATATATGCCTAAGACGCTCTCCACCCATTCGCAGAATCCATCCAGGCTTCAGATGGAAGTTTTTGAAACCCACAAGAACGTCATCATTAAAGTACACTTAACGGAAAACGAGGCTAAGAACGTTAAAGTAACGGCGGGAGTCGACCGAGTCCGGCTGGAGGGCTTGCCGGACAGCAATTCCAAAAAGAACATTAAGCTAACGTCCCATGTCGTTCCGGAGAGCTGCGTTGCGGTGTACAAGAATGGCATCTTGCAGCTTCATATGCGCAAGCAAACGATAGACGATTACTTTCAGGAAGTGAATGTGAAATTCACGAAATAAATAGCGCAATCCGCAACCGGAACCGGTTGCGGATTGCGCTTGTGAAGAGCTATTTACTTCATTAACAATGCCGTTACCTTCGATATCGTCGTTAACGTCATTAGAAATAATCGGAGAAATACGGGGTTTGCTGCTCGATGGCATCCTCCAGCATATCGACCGTCTCCGGCGCGCACGCGATGCGTCCGATCTTGTGCAGATAGTCCGGTCTCTTGTAGCCTAGCAGCATCGTCGTCATCGTCTGGATGTCGATCTTGTCGGCGCTTCTCTCCGAGACGCGAGCGACGTTGCCCCGCCCCTCCGCGGTAATGCTAAGACGCCAGACCCCTTGATTCCAGGCAAGCATCGGATCGTCCAACGTAAAGGTCCACTCCCGATCCATCGTGTCCGGCTTGAACGGATATTCGGAGATAAACTGCTCCAGGTCTACGATTCGGGCCATGTAATAAGGAGAGATCGTTTCTTTGATGTCCGCATCCTCCAGGAGGAACGCCAACGGCTCATCCGTAAACGTATTGCCGACCACCTTCGAGATCATGGAGAAGTGGGCGCTGATAAAGTTCCAAAGACCGCTCCGGGCTTCTTCATTCACGAAAATCATATCCTTGATATGGAAAACCTCGTCCGCGATCCGGTATAGCACATAGCCGTCGGGCTGATCGTCCGAATTATAGTAGATGGCCGCCATCATGTCGTCCGGATCCCACAGCCAATATTCATTCCAGGCCAAGCTGTCGCGGAGCAGAGCCCCATGGGTCTGCGTAGCGAAACGCTCGTAGGCTTTTCTCACTTGCTCGCTCTCCACCGGCACCCGTTCGATATCGCCGGACACCTGCTTGTTCTTCGGCAATTGATAATCGCTTATTTCGTAGGTGATCTTGTCGGAGATGATCTCCCAGCCTTTTCTGCGATAATAAGGGATGGAATAAGGATACAGGTAAGAGATGGACTGCCCCTTGCTCTTCATCTTCTCCAGCGCTTGAACGAGCAATTTATGCATGAGTCCTTGATTGGCATATTCCGGATAGGTACCGACCCCGGTCAATCCCCCCATGGAGTAAGTCTTGTTGAAGATGCGCACCTTCATCGGGTATACCGCAACCTGGCTGATCAGCTTGTCCCCGTCGAACCAACCGATCACGTCCGCCTGCTCCAGCACGGGGGACTTGGCGCGAATGATCTCCTGCTCTTCCCATCCGATCTGATGCAGATCCCGATAAGTCACTTGGAAGACGTATCTAAGAAGCTGATTGTATTGTTCGAGATGCTCCAACCCGACATTTCTTATCTTTAGTTGTTTGACCCTGCTCATAGAAATCCTCGATTCTGCTGCTCATTCATGGATGAAAGTTTATTTTTCGATAATTCCCAACATACCCCAAACGCGACTGTCCGATACGAACATCTTCCTATTATACTCCTTCCGCGGATAAAAGAAGAAGGTCTCCGGCGGATAATTCCGCCGGGGACCCTCTCTCTTTATCGATTGGCCAGGAACGCGGCAACCTCCGCCAGACGGGAAGCATAGCCCCATTCGTTATCGTACCAAGCGGCGATCGATACGATCTCTCCCTGCACCTGGGTAAGCGGCAGATCGATGATCGAGGAATGCGAATCGCCGACGATCCGGGACGATGCCCATTCGCCTTCCAGGACGTCGAGCACGCCCTTCAACTCGCCTTCCTTCGCCTTGGCGCGGAACAGGTCGTTGATCTCTTGGGCCGTGCACGGCCTCTCGGTGATCAGGTTAAGCTCCGCGATGCTTCCCGTACGCGTCGGGATGCGGTAAGCCTTGCCCGTAATCTGCAGGTCGTTCCAGATGAACTTGAGCGCCTTGGCCGCGCCGGACGACGATGGAATGATGTTCTCGGCCGCCGCCCAGGAATCCCGGCGATCCTTCATCGGTTGATCCGTCAGCGATTGCGTATTCGTATAGGAATGAACGGTGGAGAAAAGGCCGTATTTGATGCCGAAGTTCTCGCGGACGACTTTGACGACGGGTGCCAATGCGTTGGTCGTGCAGCTCGCCATGCTGATGATCTTATGCTTATCCGGATCGAAGGTGTCAAGGTTGATCCCCTTCAACAGAACGGCATCGCAATCCTCCAGGGATTTGCTAGGACCGCTTACGAGCACGCGGTTGGCCCCGCGATCCAGATGGAGCTGGGCTACCGGACGAGTAACGGCTCTGCCCGTGCAATCGATGACCAGATCCACCTCCAGCGCCTTCCAATCGGGAATTTCTTTGGAAGAATTCAAGTACAGGATGTCGCGGCCGCCGATGACGATATGCCCTTCTTCCGCGGAGACCGCCTCCGGCCAGCGTTTATAGTTCGTATCCACTTCGAATAGAGCGGCCAGCGTCGCTTCGTCCTTGATATCCGAGATCGACAAGGGAACGAAGAGATTGTCCTGCAGCGCTACTCGGAGCAATTGCCTTCCGATACGTCCGAAACCGTAAATCGCGATTTTGCCCATGGTTCCACTCCATCCGCTTAATTTATCGTCCAGAGATAGTTTACTTATTTTTCCTCTATTCGTCTATAAGCTTTGGAATGCGGATCAACAGGCCTATTTCTCTTGATATGCCCATGGATGCTAGATCGCTTCGTCCGGCACCAAGCGGGCTAGGCTGGCCTGTTCGAAAGCGTAAGCCAGCCGGAATAAGACCGGTTCGCTGTAGGCCGTTCCGACGAAAGTAATGCCTTGGGGTCCTTTGGTAATATAGCCGCCTTCGGCGATAATTCCCGTTTCCGCATACCCGCCGGGTACGGTAATGACCGGATAGCCCGCTCGGGCGGATATGTCGAGCCCGTCTTCGTTGCCGAGGAAGATCAGCGCGTCAAGGTTATGTTCGCGGAGAGCATGGTCGATGCCCTGGTTCCGTGACCATTCCAGGTTGAGTCGCAAGCTCTCGGCATATTCGGACTCGGATAAAGTCCCGCTTGTCCCGTTAGCCCAGATCAGCACGTCTTGCCCGTATTTTAACGCGGCCTCCTTGTTCTCCTCGTTATAGGCGATGAGCTCATCCAGCGTCCGTACGAAGGGTCCCTCCCCCGCTTGCGCGAGATAATCGTTGAGCCCCTTCTTGAATTCGTAATGCATGACCGTCCAATCCCATCTCGCGGATTCGCAAGGCAGGGTTACCGGGTCGACGATAGTTGCGCCGCGTTCCTTGCACAGCAAGATCGCCTGCTCGATAATCCTCGCGCGCGCTTCGTCCAATCCGCCGTAATAATGCCTCGGCACCCCGATCCTTGCCCCTTGGAGACCGTTCGGGTCCAAGAACGCCGTATAATCCGGATGCGCGGTTCTCTTCTCTTCTTGCATGGCTTTATCAGCCGGATCCAACGCCGTCATGGCGCCGAGTAGAATCGCGGCATCCCGGACCGTGCGCGTCATCGGGCCGGCGGAATCCTGGCTCTGGGTAATCGGAATGATGCCCGTGCGGCTGACAAGCCCGATCGTCGGTTTGAGGCCGACGATGCTGTTCTGCGAAGACGGGCTGATGATCGAACCCGAAGTCTCCGTTCCGATGGCGGCCGCGCACAGATTCGCGGCAACCGCCACGGCGGGACCCGAGCTCGACCCGCCGACGAACAGCTCGCCGGGGCCGTAAGGATTCAGCGTCAGGCCGCCTCGGGAGCTATACCCCGCCCACATCTCGTTCGACATGAAGTTCGCCCATTCCGTCATGTTCGCCTTGCCCAGGAACACGGCGCCTGCCGCTCTTAATTGAGCGGCCACGGCCGAGTCCTTCGGGGCGAAATGCTCCGCAAGGGCGACCGAACCGGCGCTCGTGTGCATGCGGTCCCCCGTATCGAGGTTGTCCTTGAGCAGGATCGGAATGCCGTGAAGCGGACCGCGGGCGCCGCGTTCCAGACGCTCCTTGTCCAGCTCTTCCGCAATCTTAAGCGCGTCCGGATTAACCTCCAGCACCGCCCGCAGCTTCGGATTCATTCGATCGATTCGCTCGATATACCAGCGCACGATTGCCGCCGACGTCAGCGAGCCTGCCTCCATGGCTGCTTGCAGCGAATCGATATCGGCCTCTATTAGGCTATCATTGATCGTTCTTTGCATAAGGTGAATCAGTCCCCTTTTCTATTATCTAACTGGATAATAGCATAATATGGGATGTTGTGCCTTTATTTTCAATTATTAGCGCTATGATTAAGACTCTCGCATGATTCTCGAATCCTTGGGAAGCAGGAACGCGGAGACGCCGAGCAGCGGCAAGAACGCGCACGCCTTGATCATGAAGTCGACGCCGGTATGATCGATGAGCGAGCCGAGAACGACCGAACCAAGCCCCCCAAGGCCGAAGGAGAGTCCGAAGAACAGGCCGGAGATCATGCCTACCCGGCCGGGAAGCATCTCCTGGGCATAGACGATGATGACCGAGAAGCCGGACATCAGGATGGCGCCGATCGCCAAGCAGAGCAGGACCGATCCAACCGGGCCGGCGTAGGGCAGCAGCAAGGAGAATGGCGCCGTGCCGAAGATGGAGAACCAGATGATCTTCTTCCGGCCGAACCTGTCGGCGAGCGGTCCGCCGAGCAGCGTTCCGAGCATGCCCGCGAATTGAAGCGCAAACAGGGATACCTGAGCCCTCTCAAGCGATAAATGGTACTTCTCCATGAAGAAGAACGAATAATACCCCGTCATGCTGGCCAGATAGACGAATTTCGAGAACAGCAGCACGACCAGAATGCCAAGCACGTAAATAACGAAGCCGCGGGAGAACGGCGACGCGGCCATCGGAGCGACGGGACTTTCCTTGGCCGCGATGGAACGCATCCGCATATGGCCGCCGTACCACTTGGCGATATACGATTGGATAAGAATGCCTAGGACGGCAAGGATCGTAAACCACAGGAACCCATGCTGTCCTAGCGGAGTAATGATAAGAGCGACCATCAGCGGCGCGAACGCTTGGCCCGTATTGCCTCCTACTTGGAATACGGATTGAGCAAGCCCTCTCCCCTTGCCGGCGACCAGATGGGCGACGCGCGACGATTCCGGGTGCAGCACCGAAGAGCCGATTCCGACGAGCGCTGCCGACAGAAGGAGCATAGCCAGCCCGGGGGAAAAGGCCAATCCGACCATGCCGAGCAGAGTGAATACCATTCCAAGAGGAAGCAGAAGAGGCATGGGCCTGCGATCGGTATAAGTGCCGATCAGCGGCTGCAGGATGGAAGCCGTTACGTTCAGCGTGAAGGCGACCCAGCCGATCTCGGCATAGCTGAGCTGCAAGGACTTCTGGAAAATGGGGAATACGGCCGGAACGGCGTTCTGCATGGCGTCATTCAGCAGATGGGCAAGGCTGACGCCGAAGAGGATGGTATTGGCCGTTTGCCTGGCCGTCACGGTCATGGCGGGTTGGGTCACGAAGATCACCTTTTCGTTTTTTGAACCCATTCTATCGGAATCCGTTCCCCGCGTAATTCCGATAATTGCTCGGAAGTTGAGCAATAATTGCTAGTTATGATACAATTCATTCATTCAAGAGACGTATAACGAATCGAAGAAAGAAGGAATCCGAATGTCCTGGAGAGAAATCTCGACCCTAGAAGAGTGGAACGACCTTGTTGCTAAATCGGCTGAGCGCGGGCAGGTTATTCTGAAGCACAGCACCACTTGTCCCGTAAGCGCCAATGCGCTTCACGAATACGAGGAATACTTGAAGGGCGCTCCGAACCAAGACGTCGACTATACGCTGGTCAAGGTTATCGAGTCCCGTCCGATCTCGAATCAGATTGCCGAAGACCTGAACGTCAAGCACGAGTCCCCGCAGATCATCTACATCAAGGACAAAGCCAAATACTGGAGCGCGACTCACTGGTCGGTTACCAAAGCCCATATTTCGGCCGTGCTCGACTAATATCCGATCCAAACAGAAAGTCCAGGCAGGATTCCCTGCCTGGACTTTCTGTTTAGGCTTAGCTGTTCGTTCCCCATTCCTTCATTCGTTCTAGGAGCGAGACATCCATGATCCGTTCGAGCAGCTGCGGGAAGGCGATGCCTGCGGCGGCCGCGCTCTTCGGAAGCAGGCTGTTCGCGGTCATTCCCGGCAGCGTGTTGACTTCCAGCACGTACGGTCCATCTTGGCTTAGGATCATATCGATCCGCGCATACACCTTGCATTGCAGAAGCCGATAGCTGGCCAGCGCAGCCTCGCGAACGCGGCGCTCCATCTCCGAAGGAAGCGGAATCACCTTCTCATCCGCGCCGCCGTCCTCATACTTCGATTGGAAGTCGAACCAATCCGAGCGTGCGGCTTGAATGCCGATAATCGGCAGGACCTCGCCATCGAGGATCGAACAGGTAATTTCCGTTCCGTTCACATAAGACTCGATCAGGATCGTCCGATCCATGGCGAAAGCCTCCTGTACCGCCGCCAAGAGCTCCTTCTCTTGACGTACCAATTGAACGCCGATGCTGGAGCCTCCCGTGTTGGGCTTGACGATAACCGGATATCCGATCCGCTCGACCGCCTGCGGATCATAATCGTCCATCCCATGCCAGACGAGGCCGGAAGGAACCCAGACTCCCGCTGCCTTCAACAGCATCTTGGACAGCTGCTTATTCATGCATAAGCTGCTTGCCAGAATTCCGCTTCCGGTATATGGAATGCCAAGCGTCTCCAGGCATCCCTGCACCGTTCCGTCTTCGCCGAATTGCCCATGGAGCGCCAGTAGCGCGAGATCGATGCCCGCCTGCCGGACTTGCTCGATAAGATCCGATCTCCGATCGATCACGATAGGAATGGCCGTATAACGACTTTGTTCCAGATGGCGGATCATCTCGTTGCCCGTCTGCAGGGAAATCTCTCGTTCGGAGGAGATGCCTCCCATGATAACGCCTATCTTCATGTCGATCCCTCGTTTGTTTAAGAATGAAACAAGCTGCGCGCTTGCTCGCCGATGATTCGAATGCCCCGTTCGATATTCTCGTCCGTCACTCTTGAGAAGCCAAGCCGGAGCGTGTTCGTTCCTTCCCCTTCGCGAACGAAAAATCGGTCGCCGGGCGTGAAGATAACGCCTTTCTCCGAGCATGCTTCCAACAGCCGCCGCGTATCTGCCCCTGTCGGGAAGGCGAGGAACACATGCAAGCCACCGTCGCCGGTTAGCTGCGCATTCGGAATATGGACTTCGCAGCACTTTTTGGTCACCTCGAACTTGCGCTTATACTCCATGCGTGCTTTTCGGACGTATTTATCGAAGTTGCCGTTTAACAGGTACTGGTACAGAATGGATTGGTCGATGGTGGAGGTATGAATGGTGCGCGCGCGCTTCATGCTCTCCAGGGCGCTAATCAGCTCATGATCGCCGAACACCCAGCCTACCCGCAAGCCGGGGAACAGCACCTTGGAGAAGCTTCCGATATAAATCACGCCGTTCCCCTGCCCAGCCGTCGCGATTAAGGGGGCAATATGAGCTCCCGAATAGCGCAGCTCCTCATTGAAGCCGTCCTCGATTACCGGAACTTGATAACGGGCAAGCAAGCTCATCGCGGCGCTTCTCTTGGCCGGGGACATCACGATGCCCGTCGGATTGTGATAGGAAGGAACGAGATAGGCCAGATCGAAGCTCTCCGTGCGCAGGATCTCCTCGAGCCGCTCCATATCCATTCCGTCCGGCTTCATGGGAACGCCGGTCAGCTCGAATCCATGAAGCTTCAGATTCTTGATCGCGGTATGGTGGGTCGGATTCTCGCAGATCGCTCTGCCTTGGCGGGTCGTTGGCCGCAAGGCCGACAAGACCAAGTCGAAGCCCTCCGTAAACCCGGAGGTGATCAGCATATCCTTGCCGCGGGTATCGGCGCCCTTGTTCTCCATATATTGCATCAGATAGTCGATCAGCGGCTTATAGCCCTTGGCATATCCGTAATTGAGAAGCACCTGGCCTTCGATCGCCATTCGGTCGAGGAAAGCCCGTTTGACATCTCCCAGATCGAACAGATGCTCATCCGGAGCGATGCTGGTGAACGATATCGCATCTTTAGGGGCGTGGATCCCCCGTTTCATCGTATCCAGCGTTGAGGCCGAGACCGTATACTCGTTAAATTTGGCCTTCCAGTCGATCCGGCAGGAAGCAATGCCGTCGTTCCACCCGTCATTCGCATCCGTCTGTCCGGCAATCGCAGCTGCGACATAGCTTCCCTTGCCGGGAATCGCATAAGCGAATCCGTCGTCCTGCAGCCCTTCATAAGCGGCAATGACGGTATTGCGGCTTATCCCGAGAAGGCTGCTCATCTCCCGGGTGGAAGGCAGCTTCTGACCCGACTGCAACGCCCCTTTGATTATCAAACGCTTGAGGTATTCTTTGGCTTGAATCGCGACCGGCCGGTCATGGGCGAGCTTAAAATCCTGGAACATCCTTTACCGCCTCCGTCTATTCTGATGATGCCATAGAAAGCCGCAGAAAAAAAGAACCGCCGTGCAGGATTTTGGGTCCCGAGGCGGTTCTTCATTCAAATTCGACTGCTTCCCCTTTCCCGGCTACAAAGCTGCGGATGCCCCAAGACGAACCAAGCAGCGCGATTCCCGTAAGCAGAAATACGAATGGGATGCCGATCCAACCGCCGATAAAACCGCCGGCCAGCGGTCCGATCACGATTCCGAGCTGATTCGCGGATTGGCTTAAACTGACGGCTCTTCCTCGGAAATCCGGCTCCGTATGCTGGATAATAAGAGCATTGAGCGCCGGGTAGACGGCAGCAAAGAAAAGACCGTAACCGAACCGCAATATCCCGAATGCGTAGAGATTAGGCGCAACGAGCTGCAGGAGATTGCCGATTCCCCCGCCTATTAAACCGATCAACAGCGTTTTCTCGTAACCGATTCTACCTCCTATTTTCCCCCACCGCGATCCCATGATCACCGTTGCCGCGCCAACCGCCGAGAAGACGATGCCCGAGCTGAGAGTAGCGTTCTGAACGCTGCCGCCTAGCTGAACGACATAAAGCGTCAACAGCGGTTCGAGAATCAACACCGAAGTCGAAACGAGCAGACTAAGCCCGTAGAGATGAAAGAGTCGGCGGTTGGCCGCGGCTCTCTTCAAATCTTGCAAGACGTTCGTTTTTAATCCCTCGTTATGCTTATGGACCTCTTTGACTCCCATGACGATGAGGGCGGAGAATAGAGTGATGACCGCAGACGCTACGAAGCAGCCGCGAAGTCCGACCCAATGGCTCAAGATTCCCCCGGCCAGCGGTCCTAGAATGCCGCCTGCGGCGGTTGATGTAGAGATGACGCCCAGCGCGTAGCCGACATGCTTCTCCGGCGTATTCGTTCCGACCAACGCGATGGAGGCGGGACTGAAGCCAGCCATAAGTCCTTGGAATATCCGCACCAGGATGAAGACAAACGGATCGTGGACAAAATAGTTGGCCAGATGCGCGGCTGCAAGTCCAAGGCCGGAACGGATCAGCATCGACTTGCTGCCGTACTTGTCCGCGAGCGACCCCCAGAAAGGAGCGCAAAGGCTGCTGATCAAGAAGCTGATGGAGATAGAGATGCCCGACCAGGCTTCCAGCCCGCCGCGGATCCCCAGATCCTTCTGCAGGAACAAGGGGAAGAACGGAACGGACAGCGTGTAGGCCATATGATTAAAAAAGAGTCCGAGCCAGAGTATATATAAATTGCGTTTCCAGTGCGGCAATTCGCCGGTCCTCCGTATCGTAGTTACACCGGATTGGCGTTGGAGCGGATCGTTACGAGCTCGCCCTGAATGTGCTGGGGATTACGCAAGAGATTAAAGATCGGGCACACCCTCTCAATCGAATCAAGGAATGCTTCAAGAGTTTCCTGAGATTCATCCGATTCTACTATCAGCTTATAGCGGATGTTGTGGGGATAGATCGGTACGCCTTCATAACCCGGGCGACCCGCCAAAGGATGCATTTCGCCGTTGACCTCGACTTCCAGCGATTGAAGAGAAATTTGCAGATCGGCAGCTTGAATTAACGCTATATGCGAAATGCAGCTGCCGAGCACCCCAAGCTGAAGCTCCGGCGAGGATGGCCCGAGATTGTAACCCGCAAAATCCGGCGGGCTGTCGCTGATGACTTGAAAGTCGCGGATCCGAATCTCACGGACGCCGCTTCTTCCCGCCACTCTGACTTTCGCTCCGATTAAGTTGCCGGATTGGATGGGATTTTTCTCGGCATGTTCTCTGCGAGCGAGCAGCGCTTCTCTCTTTTGCCGTAAATATTCAGTTAATGTGGACATATGCGGTTGATCTCCTTTCGATAATTAATTCATACATATCATATGCAAGATGTCGGCATTTCTACTATAGGCTACCCGCGATGGCTGAGGATAATAGAAAAATCCAATATGGACATACAAAATTCGAATCAGGAGCATAAGATTCCTTCGGGTTTGCTCTTCGACGATCCCACCCCTTCTGCGATGGTTTACCCGCTTCCGAATAGGGCTAGAATGTATCTGAATCGCTTGTCAGATTCTAGGGGGAAACCAACCTTGCCGAAGCCTCAATTCACGTTCCTGCAGATCGCCTTCATTGTCCTTCTCTCTATCGGGTTGAACAATCATGTCATCATCATTCCCATTCTTCTCGATGTATCCCATCGGGATGCGTGGCTGTCCGTTCTGGTGGCCGCGTTTTTGTTCATCCCTTTTTTCTATATGATTGCCTCCATTATTCAGCGGACGGGGACGGATCGCCCCTTCCTCTCTTGGGTGGGTCAACGCTACGGCAAGTGGCTGTCCATTCTCATCGGAGCCATCGGCGCTATCGTTCTCTTCATGACTGCTTATATAACAGGCAAAGACATGGTGATATGGATCAATGAATCCTTCCTTCCCCAGACGCCCATGATCGTCGTTACGTTCAGCTTCATCGGCGTCTGTTATTACCTGGCAAGCAGCGGCATTCGGACCATTGCGTACTCCTCCGCCATTCTGCTGCCGCTTGTCGTCTTGTTCGGCGAGTTCGTCATGACCTTCAACTTCCCTCGCAAAGACTACACGGCGCTGTTTCCGGCGTTCGAATATGGAGCCATGCCGATGTGGAAAGGCGTATTTTACATAGGGGCAAGCTTCCTGGAGCTGATCTTTCTCTTTTTACTTCAGCACTATTTCGCCCGTCCCCTGCGCAAGCGCAACGTCATTATTCTCGGCTTCCTTCTGGCGGGACTTACGATCGGTCCGGTCATGGGCGCATTGGCGGAATTCGGTCCGACGGAAGGAGCATTGCTTCGTTTCCCGGCGTTCGAGGAATGGCGAATCGTCAAGATCGGCAGTTATATCGAGCACGTGGACTTCCTGTCGATCTTCCAATGGTTAAGCGGTGCTTTTATACGAATCGGATTGGCGCTTTTTCTCATATCGGACATGACCGGCAAAAGCAAAAAGTGGGTGCTCCCTTCGATCTCGGGTTTGCTTGCCGTCAGCATCTCCATCAAGCTGCCCGACAACGTCTTCCTTTATTTTCTGAGGACCTATTACTTCCCGATTGCGTTCTGTTGCCTGATGGCGATATTGCTGCTTCTCTTTGTGCTAATTCGGATATCGACTCGAAAAGGAGGGCGCCACACCAATGCGTCTTGAAGAAGTCCATGAATGGTTTGCGCCTTGCGCGGATGTCTTGTTCTATCCCCACGCTTATTCCGACGGTCAAGAAATATCGCTCGTCTATTGCGAATCGTTAGTGGAAGAGCAGTTGATCAACGAGATGGTACTGCCCGAATTGACGCGTCTCCATCAGTTGACCGGCTTCTCCGATATGAATAAGATCCGTTCGGAGAGCCGCATTCAACTGGAAGAAGCCAAAGACCGGGATGCGGTCGTCCGCTCCGTGTTCGCGGGCCACGCGCTTGTCTTCTTCCACTCCCTCGAGGAGCCGCTCAGCTTGTCCATTGCCAGCATTCCTCACCGATCCACGGAGGCTTCCAACGTGGACGTCTCGATCCGCGGACCGAAGGACGGCTTGGTCGAGTCGCTCTCGATCAATGTCGGCTTGGTTCGCAAGCGCCTGCCAACGCCGAATCTCGGCTTGGACGTGATCGAGATCGGGAATTTAAGCCGAACGAAGGTCGGCTTGCTCTACCTCAAAGGCAAAGTCCAAGAACCGACGCTTAAGGAAATCCGCAGCCGTCTTAAAGACGTTGCCGACAAGTTGGACGAGCTGTCAAGCACGACTCAATTAGAGGAGAGAATCTCCGACCACCCGTACAGCTTATTCCCACTCTCGGTCTATACCGGAAGGGCGGATTTTATTGCGACTTGCTTGAATAAAGGCCGGTTTATCATCCTTGTCGACGGGGTACCCGGCGCCATGGTCGCTCCGGCATCGCTGTTTCTGCTGATCAAGACCCCGGAGGATTCCCACTTCAGCTTCTTGACCGCGAATTTCGGCCAGACCCTTCGACTGTTCAGTTTGTTGATCTCGTCGTTCCTTCCCAGCTTCTTTATCGCTCTTATCGGTTTCCACCAGGATCAGATTCCGTTCCCACTCTTGGCGACGATCGTCATGACCCGGCTCGGAATTCCTCTCTCGGCGCCGATGGAGATGTTCCTTGTCCTGTTCTTCCTGGAATTGTTCAAGGAAGCGGGGTATCGACTGCCGTCCATGATCGGGCAGACGCTAACCGTCGTCGGCGGCTTGATCATCGGCGATTCCGCCGTTCGCGCGGGATTGATCTCGCCAAGCCTTGTCGTCATCGGCGCGATCGCCATGGTTGCCGGCTCAACGCTGATCAGCCAGACGCTGACCGGAACGGTGGCCGTTCTTCGTTACTTCTCGCTGGCCTTCGCCGCCCTCCTTGGCATGTACGGCTTCTTGCTGTCTGTCCTGTTATTGATCGTTTATCTGTCGGGACTCACCTCGTTCGGGGTTCCGTACTTGGCGCCCGTCACTCCTTTGAACATTAAAGATATCGCTCGGGCTTTCCTCATGATGCCGCGCAAATTAGGCGGATTCGTTCCTTATCATCTGCGTAAAAACAACAAAGGGTAGATGTCCATGCGGAAGGCGGTTCGATTCCTTGCTCTTCTAATCACGCTCGCGCAAGCCATGCTGCTAACGACGGGTTGCTGGGATTATCACGAGGTTCACCACATTTCCTTCATCACGACGATCGGCATCGATTACAAGGATAAGAAGTACGTTCTGTACGCGCAGGCGCTCAGCTTCATGAATATTGCCCAACGGGAGGGCGAACGCCCAACCAGGCATAAAGCCGTCGTCGGAGTCGCGACCGGCGACACCGTTACGGACGCCATGTTCAATCTCTATCGCTCCGAACAACAGTTCGTGTACTGGGGGCATATCTCCGCGATTATCTTCAGCAGGAAAGCCTTGGAGAACGTCCAAATCGACAGCCTGGTCGACTCCGTCAACCGCTTCCGGGAGCTGAGATACAACGTCTGGGTGTACGGAACCGATGAGCCGATCGATAAGCTGGAGAATCTGGCTCCTTACTTCGGCTTCTCGCCGTACGATTCGCGGTTGATGAAGCCGGACCAGACGTATCGCCAGTTCTCCAATATCAAGCCCATCTATCTGAACCGGTTCGTCTCGGACTACTTCGAGAACGGCAAGACGGTGATGATTCCGAAGCTGGATATCGACAGCACTTCCTGGAAGGAAGGCGGCGAACAAGCGCCGGAGTTAATCATGAACGGGTGCTACATCTTCTCGCCTAGACCCTATGTCGGCTCGTTGTCGGAAGAGGAGCTCAAGGGAAGACGTTACATGGATAAGCATTCCGTCCGGATGCCGATGGTCATCCATCGCTCCGGCAAGGCTGCTTCTTTGATCGTCCTTAACAAACCTCGAGTGAAGATTCGTCCCTCGGTCGCGAACGGAGTCGCTCGCTTCGACGTCAAGATTCGACTGCAAGGCAACATAGACGAGTTGCTGCAGGATATACCGCTGAACGAGTTGGAACGGCAGGTAGAGAAGAACGTGGAGCAGCAGGTTCGAGAGACGTTCGAGAAAGGCAAGAAGCTGAACGCGGATGTGCTGAATCTGACGCTTCCTCTATTCCGATACCATTATGGAACCTGGAAGCGTACGATCGGCCCGAGCATTGATATGTCCAAAGTGGAGCTCGGCCGCGTCGAAGTTTCTTTCTTGCTCCAGAATACCGGCAAATACAAAGGCAGATTGCGTTAAAGCATTCAATCGCTTCATGGGGGCGAATCGGAGAATGGCAATACTCGCTTTCGTTCGTACAATTCGGATGACATTCCTTCTACTCGTCTTCACCCTGTTGACCGCATGCTGGGACTTTCACGATGCGCGCCAGCTTACCTACGGGTCGACGATCGGCGTCGATTACCGCAACAATGCCTATACGATGTATGCGCAATCGTTGAACTTGGCCAATATCGCCAAGAGGACCGGCCAACAGACGAAGGCGGCAACCTCCATCGTCGGCATCTCCCAAGGCGAGACGGTCGCGGAATCGATGTTCCATCTTTACCAATCGGAGCAGGAGCCGGTTTATTGGGGTCACATCTCTTCGATCGTCTTCACCAGGCAGGCGCTTGAGAACGTAACGATCGAGAGCTTGGTCGATTCCATTAATCGCTATCGCGATCTTCGTTATAACGTGTGGGTATTCGGAACCGACGAACCGATCGAACGGATATTGGAATTCTCGCCGTATTTCGGCTATTCGCCTTATGATTCCAGGCTCATGAAGCCGGATCAGACCTTTCGGCAGTTCTCCGATATCGCTCCGATCTATCTCAACCGGTTCGTCTCGGATTATTTCGAACGGAGCCGAACGCTGCTTTTTCCCGAGTTGGCATTGGACGATTCGACTTGGACCGAAGGAGGCAAGAAGGTTCCGACGGTAAAGCTGAACGGGTATTACGTATTCGCTTCGGAGAAACTTTCCGGCAAGCTGACGATGGATCAAGCGATCGGCCTGAGGTATATGAATGAACGAACGCATCGTACCAAACTCACCGTATTCAAGAACGAGCAGCCGGCCGCGCTCCTCGTTCTGGTGAAACCCAAAGTCAAAATCCGGCACAGCGTGTCCGGCGGGATCGTCCGATTCGACGTGGGCATAAGCATGGAAGCTTATGTGGACGAGATGCTTCAAGAGGTCCCCGAATCGTTCCTAGTGCAGCAAATTCGCGAGAACGTGGAAGAAGCCGTACAAACAACGTTCGAGGAAGGCAAGCGGATTAACGCGGATGTCTACAACCTGACCAATCATCTCTACCGATTCCATTATCAGACTTGGAAGCGCAACGTGACCGATCAGCTGGATATGAATAAAGTCGATCTGCGCCGCGTGAGAGTCTCGGTTCTGATTCGTCACTCGGGCAAGTATAAAGCCAGATTGAAATGATTAATCGTCTCTCGTAATTGCTAAATTGGCTTACGGATATGCGCGCTGATATAATCTAGTAAAACGAGGGATAGGTGAAGTCATATGACCCATGCATTAGCAAAATTAAAGGAATTGATTACCGAAGTTCCCTTAAAGATTCAAGCTATTCCGGAGGAAAATCTCACCGCCAAGCCTCAACCTAATAAATGGTCTAAAAAAGAAATTCTTGGCCATCTGTGCGACTCCGCTCTGGTCAATCTGCAGCGGTTCGTTCGCGCGCAATATGAGCCGCTGCCTTATCAAGTATTGAAATACGAGCAAGATCAATGGGTAGATCGGATGAATTATCGTGCCCTGCCCACCGCTCACCTGTTGAATTTATGGGCAGCATTAAATAATCAGATCGTCGCCGTCCTAGAGAATATCTCGGAAGACAAATTAAAGAACTCTTGCGACGTTGGCGAAGCGAAGATTGTCTCGCTGGAGTGGCTGATCGATGACTACCTCGAACATATGGAGCATCATCTCAGACAAATTTAAAAGCAAAAGAGCCTCTCTGCGAGGCTCTTTCATTCAACCCAGATATTTCCCCGTAATCGATTGCTCCGCGTGAACGATCTGCGCAGGCGTGCCTTCGAACACCACCTGCCCGCCATTGCTGCCTCCGTCCGGTCCCATATCGATGATCCAATCCGCACGGCTGATGACATCAAGGTTATGCTCGATGACAATGACCGTATTCCCTGCTTCCACGAGGCGGTTCATGATCTCCAGCAGGTGGCCGATATCGGACATATGCAGGCCGGTCGTCGGCTCGTCCATCACATAGACGCTGCCTTGCTTATGGAGCTCGCTAGCCAGCTTAATGCGCTGGCATTCGCCGCCGGAGAGCGTGCTGAGAGGTTGGCCAAGCTTCAAATAATTCAACCCCACGTCGCTCATCGCCTGAAGCTTGCGCCCGACTTCCTTGAGCGGGAAGAACTCCAACGCTTGCTCTACCGTCATCTCCAACACATCGGCAATGTTCTTGCCGTTGTACCGGTAAGCAAGAACCTCTTCCTTGAACCGCTTGCCGCCGCAGGCATCGCACGGCGTCTTCACGCTTTCGAAGAAGGATAGGTCGGTATAGACGACGCCGAGTCCTTGGCAGTTCTCGCAGGCTCCCTTGGAGTTGAAGCTGAACAAGCCTTGGTTCACCTTGTTAACGGATGCGAACGCCTTGCGGATATCATCCATGATGCCGGTGTAGGTGGCCGGATTGGAGCGCGTAGACACCCCGATCGCCGATTGGTCGATGACGATTGCATCCGGATGCTGGCTGAGGAAGACATCGTTAATCAGCGTGCTCTTGCCCGAACCGGCGACGCCGGTTACGACGGTCAACACTCCGGTCGGAATGTCGACGTTGACATTCCGGAGGTTGTGAAGATTGGCATTCCGGATCGCCAGCTTCCCGGTCGGCTGCCTGCTTTCCCGCTTGATTTGGAGCGTACGCTTCATGTGAATTCCCGTCAACGTATTTGCTTCGAGCAAGCCCTCGAAGCCGCCCTCATAGACGATGGTGCCGCCGCGGCTGCCCGCATAAGGACCGACGTCTACGATATGGTCCGCTACCTTGATCACATCGGGGTCATGCTCGACGACAATCACGGTGTTGCCTTTGTCGCGGAGCTTCCGAAGCAGCTCGTTCAAGCGGTGAACGTCGCGCGGATGCAAGCCGATGCTGGGCTCGTCGAAGATATACGTGCAATCCACCAGGCTTCCGCTTAGGTGCTTGACCATCTTGACCCGCTGCGACTCGCCGCCGGATAGCGTATCGGTCTCCCGGTCCAACGTCAGGTACTCAAGCCCGATATCAGCCAGATGCTGCAGCCGTTCCGCCAGAGACTTGATGACCGGCGCCGCTTCCGGGATGTCCAAGCCGCGGACGACTTCGATGAGCCGCCCAACCTCCATCGCGCACATATCGGCTATGTTAAGGTTGTCGATCTTGCAGCCTAATGCGGCCTGACTCAGCCTCGCGCCTAGGCAGCTGGGGCAGGTTCCTTCTATGATGAACGGCGCAACCTTCTCTTGAGTGCGTTCGGACATCGTTTTGATATCGCGCTTGATGTACTTGTTGGCGAACTTCTCCAGGAAGCCTTCTACGGTTATGTTCACGGACTTTCCGCCGAAGGAAGTCGCTACCTTCTTCGCCTTGCCGTACAGCAGCTCCTCGAGCTCCTCTTCCGAATAATCGCTCAGTTTCTTGTCGGGATCGAAGGAGCCCGACTGCACGACCATCGTCCAATCGAAGCTGTCCACCGAATAATCCGGCAGCCGGATGGCGCCTTCATTCAACGACTTCGACATGTCCACCGCTTTGCTCTTATCGATGCACAAGCTGCGTCCGATCCCGTTGCATTGCGGACACATGCCTAATGGATCGTTAAACGAGAACAGATTCGCCGATCCAACATGCGGTTGTCCTACTCGGGAGAAGAGTAGGCGCAGGATAGGCGTAATGTCGGTAATCGTCCCCATCGTGGAATGGGAGCCTCCGCCCAGCCTCTTCTGATCCACGATTACGGCCATGCTGAGATTCTCGATCCCGTCCGTGTCCGGCTGCGGATAACGCGGCAAGAAAGTACGCACGAACATGCTGAAGTTCTCATTCAGCAATCTCGCGGATTCCGACGCGATCGTGTCGAAGACGATCGACGACTTCCCGGATCCGGATACCCCGGTGAAGATCGTGATTTGCCGTTTGGGAATTCGCAGCGATACGTTCTTGAGGTTGTTCTCCCTGGCTCCGTTAATGACGATAAATTCTTGGTTGGCTTCGCTCATGCCGGCCTCCTTCCTTGATCTTCGGCTAGCTTATTCCGCAAGCAGCTTCTCGAGCTCGCCGTTCCAGTTCGTCCAGCCGTACTTGGCCCCGCCAAGCGCCCGTTCGTTCGAGATGCCGGACTGTTCGAGATGAAGGTTAACCTGGCCGCCCCCGAGATCCTGAAGCGTCCACGTAACCGTATGCTTTTCCCCGCCCGCCCAGGTATAGGACAACCGCGTAGGCTCCTCCACGATCAGCACTTCTCCTTGGATGATTCCGTCCCAGAATTCGGTCGGCTGAGCCCGGAACGTGAACTGATGCCCGACGATGGGCTTAAAGTCGTTCTCCAACGTCCATTTGGCCAGCTTCTTCGAATCGGTTAAAGCGGCCCAAAGCTTCTCGATCGTCGTCTTGTATTGGAAATCCAAGGTTAACGTTAAACTCATTCTTCTTCTTCCTCCTCCAATAGTTGCCCCAAGCGCATGAGATTGTCCTGCCAGAACTTGCTATAGAAAGACAGCCAGTCTTGTACTTCCCGAAGGGGAGCGGGATTCAGCTTGAACCTCGTCTCTCTGCCTACTTTGCGGTCGACGACCAAATCCGCTTCTTTAAGAATCGTCAGGTGCTTCGATACCGCCGTACGGCCCATCTGGAAATGGATCGTCAATTCATGAAGCGGCGTCTCCTTGCCCTCCGCCAACAAGCGAATCAGCCGACGCCGGGTCGGATCCGCGATCGCGTCGAATACATCCCGCACAACAGTGGTTCCGCTCACAACACCCTCTCCTATTTGCTTCGATTATCCAAATGGACACCTTAAGGTGACAATTCGATTGTAAGACGCCGTTCGGCGTCGTGTCAATGCGGGAACCCGGAAATTAGGATTCCAGGATCCCGCTGTTTAGAATAGTTACTTTAACGATCGGCTTCATGCGAAGCTTCGGATACTCTTGTTCCCAGTTCATCCCCCGATAAAGCCTGGGGTGATGGGCGGCAATCTCATGCGCCAATTGGAAATAGTCGCAATTCGCTTTCTTCAACGTCGCAAAGACTTCCTCGGCAAGGGATTCCATATTTTGCGCTATCCCCTTTTCGAGCTCGGCCAATTTTTCGTCGGTGTATTTTTCTCGGTTTAAATCCTGCTCCACCAATTTCAGCTCCACTTTTAACTCGATGTCCACTTCTTTGACGTCTTTGTCCGCTGCGATCACTCGAATCGATCGTTTGGATCCCTGGACGAAAGCCGAATAATTATCGTTATTCACTTCGCCTATGATCAATTGGGATCGGCCTGCCGCACCGTCCAAGAGATTCGCGAGCTGCGTTTGTTCGTTTGTCAGATTGATCCCGGTGTATTTGCCGTTCGTGAACAGGGACGTCCCGCTTAGCCGAACGCCGTCTTGATAGGGCTCGAATCGGTTCAGCGCGAAATCGTTCCTGAATTCCGTACCGCCGAGGATATAGTGCAGCAGCTTATTCGAAGGGATCTTCCCTCTCTCCTTCTCGTCGTCCAACAGACCGATTAGGAAATCGGGGACCGTGCGTTCCTTTATCGTCTTCCTACCCAGGAGTTCGCTGAGATCGCCGTCATAAAGCGCTAAATAAGCATATAAGGGGTTCGACATAAACTGGGCCGTTGAATCCAGGTATGATAAAGGCTTATCCCTCGCAAAACGGGGACTGATGAGATATAACCGGGTTTCCAGGACGGAGAGGTTGCCTGACAATTCTTTGTTCGTCTTCGCCACTGCTTCATAGAGGCTGCTTCCCGACGAGCCAATGAATAGGCTGGACGGTTTGCCGCCCCCTTGATTGGCCTCTTGAAGCGATGAGATGATAAAGTCTACCTTGAGCTTCTGTTGATTGTCCGCGTAATCGATCCCGACAACATCGACGAACAGCAGCTTTTTGAGCTGCAGTTGATCCCAACACCCCGTCAACAGCAAGCATAGGAAGAGAACGGATCCCTTCTTCCTCAACTCTTGATCCCTCCGTAACGTCGAATTCCGGCCACGATCAGCAAGAGGAACGGCACGGCAACCACGAAGAATACGGACATTCGATCTTGAATGGACGCGATTTCGAGAATCAAGCCGCGCTTCCGGATGAATAAGCCGAAGACGAAACAGATCGCGACGCTCCCCCATACCCATGCGCCTTGTCTGCCTAAGCCTTGATTGCGAAGATTCATGTAAGCTTTGGCCGCCAGGAAGTAATATACGATAAGCGTTGCCGTAACGACGGATAGGTAGAAAATAAGAAATAGAGTATCGATGCTCTGCAGCACCTGAACCCTATAGTTCTTCAAGATGAAGACGATCGGCTCGGGAATGACGTTTAGCTGCCTCGTGCTGAACATGGTCGAGCAAATCAGGCAGACGATGACATAGAAGGCGGTCGTGCAGCCGTTGGCTAGAGTCATCGTCAGAAGGATTCTTGGAGCGCCGCCCTTTCCATCCACATACGGGTACGCATAGAGAAGCACCTCGTACCCGACATAAGCGCTAAACGCCGCATACGCTCCTCTCAGTACGGGCGACCATCCATTAGATAGCACGGGAAGCAGATTCGTCGCATCATAACCATAGACTCCGCTGAAGAGGATCAACAGGAATCCCAAGATCGGGAAAAGGATAAAGGTTTGAACGACATTAGCCAATTGGCGGAGAGAGGCCGTTGCGGCAAATCCGCATACAATCAGGATCAGCAGCAAGATGATCCATCTCGGCGTGTAGATAAACAGCCACCGATTCAGGATGTCGGAGTACTGCAGGCCGAGCAATAAGCCGGAGAAGACGTAATAGCTTCCGTAAAGGAGATTGATCAGGCTCTTCGCGGGAATGCCGACAATAGAAGCCGTATAGGAGAAGTAGTTCCGTTCCGGATAACGGCTTCCCAGCCGCCAGAGCACGAGGATCCCGAGTTGCCCCGCCAATCCGGAGAGAAGAACGGCAAGCCAAGAATCCTGAGCCGCGATTCCCGACTCCACATGAGGCAAGGATAACACTTCGGTCCCCAGCTGAGTCATCAAGACGAGCGCGAACAGCTGTCTAGCCGTGATGGATTGTTCCCTCCTCATCTTCTCCATCCCCTCGGGTTGCGCTGCCTCGTTCGGTTGCTTGGCGCGGTATCTCTCGGCCGCTCCCTTTGTTTCCACATCGGCGCTCTGATCAACGTATCCTTCGCTGCTTGTGCGGTGAACGGCGGAGCATAGTAAGCGACTCCTAACGTACTCGCCTTGCACAGATGAATAACGATCATCATAAAGAAGAAGGCAAGTCCCAATAAACCCAAGAGCGAGGAGATAAGAAGAGCCGGATAGCTTAACAGTCTTGCGGCGCTGCTCATCTCGTAGGACGGAATGATAAAGGAAGCCACCCCCGTCAAGGCGACGATAATGACCATCGCATTCGAGACTAGATTGGATTGCACGACGACGGTACCGATGACGATGCCTCCCACGATGCCGATCGTTTGGCCGATCGGATTCGCCAACCTCACCGTCGCTTCCCTGACAACCTCGAGCAATAACATCATGAAGAGAGCTTCGAGCAACGGAGGAAAGGCAATGTACTTCATCGAGCTCTGGAGCGTATTGACAAAATTGATCGGCAGCAGCTGAGGGTTGAACGAGCATACGGATACATACAAGCCGGGCAGGCCAAGCGTAATGAAGAAGCAGCATAGGCGCAACAGCCGAAAAATCGTGCCCAGCAGCCAGCTGATCTGATAGTCGTCCGGACTCTGCAAGAAAGACCAGAAGGTTACCGGTAAAATAAGGCTGTCCGGAGAACCGGAGGTTAGGAGGACGATCTTCCCTTCCATAAGATGCGCTCGAGCCCGGTCCGGCCGTTCGGTGACGAGCTGTTGCGGGAACAGGCTGAACTTCTTCTCGCGGATCAGTTCGTCGATAAATCCCGGCGCTTCCACGTAGTCGATGTCAATGCTTCGGAGCCTGCTTTCGATCTCCTTCACGAACGTCGAATCGGCAATCGATTTGATATAGAGGAGCGCTACCTTCGTTCGCGAGATCCTTCCGACGGTCGTCATCTTGACGATAAGCTCGGAGGAAGGAATGAGATTTCGCATTAAGTTGATATTCGTATGGAGATTCTCGATAAAAGCTTCGTTCGGCCCCCGCAAGACTCTTTCATTGGTCGGGATATTGATGGATCGTTCTTTCTTTAGATCCGTCCCAAGCAAATAGATCTTGTCTCCGTTCGATCGTTGGAGGACCGTCTTGCCGCCCAAGATCGCTTGCACGGCTTCCCCCGGATTGTCCGTCTCCGCGTAATCCAGAATGGAGACGACTTCTCGAATAGGATCATTAGGCCGCAGTAAGAGAGGCTTCAGGATATAATCCTGTATAAGAGCGGAATCGACTAACGTCTCGAAGTAATGAATCTTGTACCGAGATACTCCGAGGTTAAGCTCTTGGGACCGATAATCGTGTTGTTCGGCGAAGTGCTCGCCGACTAACTTGTCGAATTCAAGGCCGATCGTTGCAGGCGTCAATGAGGCTCCTCCTTATTCAAGAGTCTGCCCTAGTATATCCAATTGCAGGGAACTTACGATCAGGTACGAAGTTAGGCAGTCGGCCATAAGCTGAAGGATAGCAACCTGGAGAGGCGGGATGATTCCACATGAATTTCGAAGACGCGCTGCGATCGAATATTGTCGCCGCGGCGCGAGAGATGAGTACCGGCGGTACGAGGTTCGCCACCTTCCGTACATCGTTCTGCAATAAGAACTATTGGTACCTGACGAATAACGGGGGCTTCCATATTCGCGACGGCGTTTCCCCGTCGAAGGGCATCCGGGATATCTTCTCGAACGGATCCAAATACGGCTTCGAGTGCGCCACCGCCGTCGTCATCCTGTTCTACAAAGGAGTCTTGGACACGATCGGCTCGACGAAGTTCAACGAGTTGTTCGGCAGACTGCTTCTGCACAGCTGGGATACGGACGCCGACTTGGGCGTGTCTTCCGCAGAAGTCAGCGCTTCCTACGGACGGCCGGGGGATTGCCTTTACTTCAAGAACCCGGACGTGAATCCCGAGAAGATGGAATGGCAAGGCGAGAACGTCATTATGCTCGATCAGGATTTGTACTATGGCCACGGCGTCGGCATCCGATCGGCCAATGACATCATCAACGCATTAAATAGACGCAGACGGTCGGGCGCGGACCGATCCGCTTACCTGGAAGACTTAATCGTCTATCCGGACTACGATTACCTATCGCAATTCGCTCCTTCCGATCTTCGCCAATCCTATATCGGCCTTCCCTTCCCTCCCGGACTTGCCGCCGTCAAGGCACGTATCGGCGGACGCCGTACCCTTCGAATGTAAACGGGAAGAAGCCGTGCGAGCGCACGGCTTCTTCTTCCGTTTAACGTCTTCATTTAGAGGCTCGTTCCCGCTTGCCTCCCGTTGACAGCCTTTCCCTGTCCCTCGGCGAACGCGTTGCGGTTCGACCAGCCGACTCCTGCGGCCGCGGCGCTGATTGCGGCAGCGATCAGATACATGGATACGATCCCCAACCGCTCCGCGAGATAGCTCATCAAGAGCAAGGATACGCCGAAGATCAAGTTCATCAACGTGTTCTGGGCGGAGAAGACCTTGGGCAGCTGATCCCGGGTGCAGCTTCTCTGAATTAGCGTCTTGCGAGAGATGGCCGACAATTCCGTGAACGGACCCGTCACCAAGACGATCAACAAAGTAAGGGGAGCAACCTTGTTTATGGCAAACACGGCCGTGCACATGGCATACCCTAGCAACCCGACAATCATGAACAGGAACAGCCGATTTTCCAACCGTCTCACGAGGGCAATAACCAGAATGCCGCCCAATACGGTTCCGGCGAAATAACCGGCGTTGATATACCCCCACCACTGTTCGTCTTTATGCAGAACGTCCTGCACGAACACAAGCAAGAAAGCTCCGACCCACACGGAGCTGCCCAATGCGTCGGTCATATCCATAAGGCTCATGGAACGAAGCCGTCTGGACTGCCACAGCAGCTGCCATCCTTCCTTCAGGGTGTTCCATCTGGTCTCGCTTCCGCGGCGATATTCCCGCCCCGTTCTCACATCCCATAGACTGCGCCGCTTGGACTCGGTCGGATCTTCGATCAGCAGCGTAACTGCCATCGCAACGCCGAAGCCGGCGGCTACGGCCAGCAGAACCGGGAAGGATCCGAAGGATGCCACCAGTACCCCGCTGACCGCCCATCCGGCGAATTGAATGATCTGATCGGTGGTGGCGATCATCCCGTTCGCCTTCAGCAGCGCTTCGTCTCGGACGAGTCTCGGAACCAGTGCATTGCGAGCCGGCGTCGTCCAACCGTCGAGGAAGGAGATCGCGGCGATAATCGCATAGATAGGCAATAAGGCGGTTCCCTCGACATGAGGGGACAAATAGACGGCCAACGCGCCGAATAGCAGGAACTGCCCCAGCTGGGACACCGTAAGCAGAAAAGGCAGCCTGTATCGGACGATCATGAGCGGTGCCGCTAATCCGCTTAGCAGCTGCGCGGATACGCGCATCAAAGGGACCATTGTCGCGAAGATAACCGAGTGGGTCTGGTTGAGCACGTAAGTGATAAGCGCGACTAAATAGAAGGCGTCTACCAGGTTGGACAAGGCCTGCGAGCCCCACAAGTAATAAAAAGACCGTTTAGCGTTCACTTTTATCTCCCCGTATTCAATTTTAGATTTAGTTTGGGCAGTGTAAAAAGTGAATCAAATCGGTCTCATATGCCTACTCCTCCCTGTCCTTTTCCTCATTTTTCGCTTAGCCTCTGACCACTTCCGCCCCGATCGAACCTTTGAAGTGGCGCAGCGCCCATTGATGGCCGGCTTCGTCGAAGCTCGCGACCGCATCCTCATGAATGATTATCTTATAGCCTTTGTTATAAGCGTCTACCGCGGTATGAAGAACGCAGATATCCGTGCAGACGCCGACCAAGTGAAGCTCCGATATGCCGCGCTCGCGAAGCCGAAGATCGAGATCCGTGCCCGCGAACGCGCTGTATCTTGTTTTATCCATCCAGCGAACGTTCGCTAGCGTTCGATGAGCTTGATAGATTTCTTCCAGTTTGCCGTACAATCGCCTGCCGGTCGTTCCTTCAATATTATGCGGCGGGAATAGTGTCGTTTCCGGATGATAGGGATCGTTCTCCCGATGAATGTCGATTGCGAAGATGACTTCGTCGCCGTTCCGAATGAACTCGTCCGTCAGGGCCGCGATTCGGGCTTCGATCGCTTGTCCCGGCTCCCCGCAGGTCAGTGCCCCGTCACTGGCCACGAAATCGTTCGTATAATCGATATTGATGAGGGCTCTTGTGAACGCCATGCTTCGCAACTCCTCTTCCTGTTTTATTTACACCAAAGAATATCGTTTCCCATTGGCTTTGTAAAGAACGTCCCGCAGCATAAAAAAAATCCGCGCAACGCGCGGATCGGAAATGGCCGTATGGATGATCGAACGTTAGTTAAGAGAGATTTGGTCGGAAGAAGGTTGATGCTGCTGTTTTCTTCGGGACCATATCACCACGGGGATCAATAGAAGAGCAAGTCCGCCGCCGGAGAGCGACAAGGCCGAATAACTGGAATGTGCGGCAACCATGCCGGATACCGCTCCTCCCGAAGCTCCCGCAAGCGCGATCAACACGTCGATGGTTCCTTGCGTCTTGGCGCGCGTTGCCGGATCCGTCGCATCCACGATGAGAGCCGTTCCGCTGATCAAGCCCAAGTTCCAGCCAAGCCCCAACAGAGCCAACGCGATAATCAGGACGAACATGGAGTCGGCCGGCGCCAAAGCCGCAACCAGTCCGGCAAGAAGAAGCACGCCGCCCGATGCAATCGACATGGTCGCACGACCTATTTTATCGACAAGTACTCCTGTTAGGAGAGATGGTAAAAACATGAATCCGATATGAATGCCGATGACGATTCCGACATCGCTTATGCTATGTCCGTGATGCTTCATGTGAACGGGCGTCATGGTCATGATGCCGACCATCACGACTTGCGTGAGGATCATGACGGTCGTCCCGACGATCAGATTCCGGTTATTGACCTTAGAAGCGCTCGATGGCGCTTGGACTGAGCCATTCGTCGCCGATTGCGCCCGATAGATGGCTTGAGCGACGACGAACGGATCCGGACGGAGAAAGAGGAGAAAAACGAAACCTGCCAGTATATAGGCTGCGGCAGCAAGAATAAAGGGCCCCGCCAAAGCCGGAACTCCGATGGAAATCGCGAATTTGCCCATGACTTCCACCAAGTTCGGACCCGCAACCGCCCCCAGCGTCGTCGTGACCATCGCGATGCTGATCGCTTTGGCGCGTTGATTCGGCTTCGCCAGGTCGGTCCCGGCATATCGGGCTTGCAGGTTCGTCGACGTTCCTGCCCCGTAGATAAAGAGCGAGATAAACAAGAGAACAACGCTGTCTTGAATAGCCGCGAAAATGACTCCTATGGCTCCAATTCCACCAGCCATAAAGCCGGCGGAAAGTCCCCAACGGCGGCCTAAGCGCTGCGAATAACGTCCTACCAGGAACGCAGCCAGCGCAGAACCGAGGGTAAATAAAGCTGTTGGTATCCCCGCATAGCTTTCCGTTCCCAGCATGTCCTGGGCAAGCAGTGCGCCGACGGTTACCCCGGCGGCCAGACCGGCTCCGCCGAATATTTGCGAGATGACGACGATCCAGAGGGACCTCTTGAACAATTGTTGCTGCAAGCTTGGCGAATTCACGTACTTCTGGATAGGATCGGGTTCATGCTTCATCGCGTAGAACCGCCTTTCTTCTATAATCAATTCGAACCGCATTTACCTATCTTCGATTGGAGTGCTCCAGATGATGCTTCCATTCATGCACGCCTTCTTCCAGCATGGAGGCCTTTATCCCGTTTCTCTCCAGAATTTCGATGGCCTGTGCCGACAGAAGGCAGTAAGGACCTCGGCAATAAGCCACGATATGCTTATCCATCGGCAAGGACGACAAGTGCTTCTCCAGTTCATCGATCGGCATCGACAGGGCGCCGGGGATATGCCCGCTCGCGTATTCATCCTCCGGCCTTACGTCCACCAGCACGACTTCCCCCTTCTCCATGCGTTCTAGAAGTTCGTCAAGAGCAATAGGCTCCATTCGAGCCCGATGCTCCAATACTTCTTTCTTGAGCTGTTGGATCTCGATCAATTGCTTCTCGCTTAGCTTATGCATGGATACCATGAAGTCGGCGATCGAGCGCTCGGCAATCTCGTAGATGACGTAATTGCCCTTCTTATGGAAGCGCACCATCTTCGATTCATGTAGGGTCTGAAGATGCTGGGAGACGTTGGCTACGCTCATTCCCGTTAGCTTGACCAGCTGCTCCACGGATTTAGGTCCTTGGGACAGCAAGTCGATCAGCTCCAGCCGCTTCGGACTGGATAAACATTTGCCTATACGCGCAAACTCCCGGTAGAGTTGATCTTTCCATTGACGTTCAAACTCCATTGCGCCCACCTCAACTATTCAATAGATTTATTGAATAGATCCCATAGTAGGCGATACCCTCCCTCCTGTCAAGGTCATGTGCTGGGCGAAAATAAAAAAACCGCGCGGAGCGCGGATTTATCCATATGGGAGTGACTGGCGAAGGAGTAGATAGATGAGGCTGTCAAAGCCCGTTGATGCTGAAACGATGCTGAATCCATGAGCATACTCTCGGATATCGTGTGCAGGCTCTAATCGAATTCGCTTCTTCCTCATGGCGCCTCCATTCTAGCAGGTCCCTCTCCACAGCAGTTTATCGTCGATCAGTTCCTAGCTTAGAAAAAGGCTTCCGGATATTTCAACTCGCCTTTCATTTTTAGAAGCGCCCCTTCCTTAACTTCGTAGACCATAAATATGTCATCGGACACCTCGAACTGTAGCAATTCAAGTCCAAACGGTCTCGCCGGCTGGAATCCCAAACGCGGATAATAACTAGGATGTCCGATTAACAAGACTAATTCGTATCCTAGATCCTTGCACCTCTTAATCCCCTCTTGAATCAAGCTGCTTCCAATTCCCCGTGCTTGCATGTCCGGCTTCACGGCTATTGGGGCTAATACGATTACGGTATGCGATTCCTCTTGATCTTCTACTGTGGCTTCGCTTAATAATAAATGACCAACGATTCGATCATCCATTTCCGCCACAAGCGACAACTCGGGAACGAATCCTTCGGACGTTCTTATCCGCTCCACTAACTTCGATTCGTCTTCTCTATTACCGAAGGCTTGATAATTCAAGTCATAGACTTCCTGGTATTCCCGTTCATTCTCCGTTCTTATTATCATCAAATAACCCCATTTCGATATGGATTCTACACCTCATCCGCTGGATTGATGATGGCCAGCACCTGAAGATCGGTCCAGACTCCGTTTACCTTCAGCTTGCTTCTGGCGATTCCTTCCTTCTGGAAGCCGGCTTTCTCAAGCACGCGGATAGAGCCTGGATTCCGGAGCGTGGCTTCGCCATAGATCCGGTGGAACCCTAGTTCCTCGAACGCATATCTGACCAGTTGCTTCACGGCTTCGGTCATATAACCCTTGCCGTTATAAGCTTGATCGAGACTATATCCGATCATGCAGCTCTGCTGCGGTCCTCTTGTCACGAACGTTAGGCCGACGGTGCCGATCACCTGGTCATTCTCCTGTTCGCAAATAACGAACTCGTATCTCCGATCCTCGTCTCTATCGGTCTTGCTTTGAATGATCCGTTGGAGTTGATTCTCTTCCGTATAGTAATCGTCACCGGGGCTCGGCGAGAACTCCTCGAAGAATTCCCGGTTTCTTTTGTATAGGGCTGCCAATTCAGCGGTATCTGCTTCCTGCGGAAAGCGAATATAGATTTGACTCTCTGACATCGGCCAATCCTCCTGTTACCCAACAAGCCCAATAGAGCGTTTTATCTTAGTATAATTGTCATATCCTCGCTCGTCGAGGAAGTCCCCGTCTCAATTCGCCCTCGCTCCGGCCAACGTCTAAAGCTGCAGAAGCATTCCTCCCGCGGCACCGGCCAACACGACGAGCCAAGGCGGCGTTCGCCAGAAGACGAGCAGGATAAACAACAGGGCAGCCAGCGCGAAGTCGGCCGGAGCCAGGATGGCGCTCGTCCATAGAGGATCATACAACGCTGCGAGCAGGATCCCGACGACGGCCGCGTTCATTCCGATAAAAGCTCCCTGGGCCTTCTTGCTCCTCCTAAGCGAATTCCAGAACGGCAGCGCCCCTACGATCAACAGAAACGCCGGAAGGAAAATCGCCGTCGTCGCGATCAGGGCGCCGATGACCCCGCTTCTCATCGCTCCCAAGTAGGCGGCGAACGTAAACAGCGGCCCCGGCACCGCTTGCGTCGCTCCGTAGCCCGCCAGAAAGTCGGCTTCGCTAACCCACCCCGTAGGGACGACCTCCCTCTCGAGCAGCGGAAGAACGACATGCCCTCCTCCGAAGACAAGCGCGCCCGACCGGTAGAAGCTGTCGAACATGGCGAACCCATCGGAAGCAACCCATTGTCTTAATAACGGCAATGCGAATAAGAGGCCGAAGAAGATAGTCAAACAGGCAATAGCCGCCCTGCGGCTTATGGGAACCGCAATATCCGCCGAATCGCCAAGCTCCCTCTTGCCGTACGCCGCTATCCCGATGAGGCCGGCTCCGATAATCAACAGAATCTGAGTGGCCGAGGAAGGCCATAGCAGAGCGATCGAGGCGGCTAGGATCGCGATCGTCACCCGATAGCGGTCTGGCGTGAGCTTCTGCCCCATTCCAAGGATGGCTTGGGCGACAATGGCGACGGCAACGATCTTGAGTCCGTGTATCCATCCCGCGCTTCCGATATCGAAGCCTTGCATCAGCAGAGCGAACAGGACAAGAATAAGGACAGAAGGCAGAGTGAACCCGAGCCAAGCGATTATCCCGCCTAGCAAGCCTGCCCGGATCACGCCGATTCCGATGCCGACCTGGCTGCTGGCCGGCCCGGGAAGGAACTGGCAGAGGGCCACCAGATCGGCGTAGCTTCGTTCGTCCATCCATTTCCGGCGCTCCACGTATTCCTGACGAAAATAACCTAAATGCGCGATCGGGCCGCCGAACGACGTCAGGCCGAGCTTAGCCGACGCGGCGAAAACTTCCAACAATGCTCTCATCCGGATCCTCCTAACAAAGAAATGCCTCTTCGTCATAGTATAATGACTTTCGAGGCATTCTTTGTTATCCCTATGTTAAATCGCTGCTAGATTAAACAATCGTGTTGCTGATCACTTTCGAGAAGCCATTCAGAGCGGCCGTATTCATGAGCTGGCTGATGGTCTCGTAAGCGGACCTGCTGAACGTATACCATTGGTCCTCCGTCGCGTTATAGAGCAGGATCTCCTCATAACCGGCCAATTGTTCTTCGGGGACCGAGTGAAGCAGGGTGTAGATATCGTATCGGGTTAAGCTCTTTCCTTGCTCGTCCAAGAATTCAAATTGTCCATTCTTATAATAGGAACCAGGAACATCCAGATTCACTTGCCACGAGTAACTGGATGGCGCATCCACTTTCTTGCCTATGTTCGCTTCGAAGGCGTCGAAGACGGCTTCGATATTCGCATTGCCGTAGTATTGAGTGATCATTCCGCCCATCGTCATATGGAATTCATTCTGCAGCGCGGCTACTTTAACTCCACCGATCAAGAGAGGAGCGTTATCGATCGTTACCGTCGAATCGCTGTAATTCACCGTGCTGCCGAACGTCTCCGCAATAAAGCGGAGAGGCACCATGACTCGATTGTTCTTGATGTACGGCTTCACGTCGAGCGGTAGCTTCACCCCGTTCTTCACGGCTGTCGCGCTGCCAGGCTGGAGAGTCAAGGTCAACTTGCCCTTCGCGATCGTGACGACCGAATTCGCCCAATTCACCTTCGCTCCCAGATTCTCGCTGATGATGCGCAGCGGCACCATCGTACGATTGTTTTTGAATTCGGCCTTCACGTCCGATTTAATCGCAACGCCGTCGATCTTGATCGGCTGATCAGCCGCATAAGCGGGCAACGCCGCGGCGAGCAAACCTAAGGTTAGAGTCATGCTAGCCAGAACCTTCTTCATGTCGATTGCTCCTTTAAGTAGAAAATTAGCTGTTTCTGCTTCCCACTATTGGACGCATCGCATCGGATAAGGTTGCTACTCGACCTGATAGAGATAGATTTTCCAAGCGGACTCCGGATTGTCGAAGCTCTTCAAGAGACGAAGCCTCTCTTCATCGGCATTCCGAATGGGGACAGACGAGAAGAGATACTCCCCTCCCAGTGAACGGAATGCATCCGTATTTAAGTCCAGATGTCGAATCTCCTTCGCGGAATCCTTCCTATAGTCATACTTCTTGCCGAGCTCGCTAACGAAGACATAACACCGTCCTCCCCAATGGTCGAAGTACGATTCAAGCTCCGGGCTCTTCTCCAATTCGCCCGCGATGATCTTGCGGAACTCGTGCTTATACGTTAGCGGATAATAATTGTTATAGGTATCCAAGGTGTAGAATCCGTTGTATTGGGCGATCGCCGGGTGAAGCCCGATGCTGGCCACGCGGTACGAGCTCTGGGGCTTCCCGATAAAGTCCCTGATCTCTTGGAACTGCTTGGTCGCGTAGAACTGCTTGACGGACGGTTCCCCGTATACGCGGTACACGATCTCGTCATTGCACAGCAAGAGAATGATGACTTGCGACACCAAGCAGACGCGCACCCACTTGGGTCCTTTTCCCCCCGCCTTCCAGAGAATGCCGAGACCCAGCGCGAACCCCACGTAGATCACAAGAGGATGCAGAAAATGAAACCGCGCGAAATTGAACGTCGTGAGGATGGAGAAGTGCTCCTTCAAAGGCGCCCAGGCTCTGTAGAACCAGAAGGCGTACCAAAGCGATAGCACGCCGTTCAGGATCAACAGGTAAATAAACCGTTTGTTCTCCTGCCGGCTTCCCCGGCGTATCACCACTCTTAACGCAAGGAAAAGAACCGGCAGGATGACCAGCGTGTGCATGGTTAGCACGTGGCCGTGGCCGACGAGGAAATTGCACAGGGCAAGCAGCAGCGTATGGCCGAAATTCTGCGTGGATTCGACGAATTCGGAACGGCTTGTCGGGACGCTGGACAGAACGATTCCGAATAACAGCCGATATTCGATCGCCAGATACAGCCCCGTCATCAGAGCGATGCTTCCGAGGAAGACCGGATTCCAATCTCGCTTCTTGATTCGATCCCGAAGCCAGAGCAAGCCCATCGCCGTCAAGAAAAAGAAGAACCCCAGCACGAAGCTGGAATACAGGGGCAGCAACAGAAGGACCAGCCACGATCTCCAGGACTTCTCCCGGTTGCGGATATTCAGGAACGCCCATAGCGCCAGAGGCTGTCCCAGCGTGCTCAGCATGCCGGACGGCCAGAACGGGGTCAATGCGAACGCCAAAGAGACGCCAACCCGGATCAGCCCCCCGGCCTCCTCGCGGACAAAGTGCTTCTTAAGCAGCCAGTACATGCCGAGGAAAGCGAATACTCTTGTGATGGCCTGGCTGAGCGAATAAGCGATCATGGTCGGAAAGAGCGCATAAAGCCACACGATTCCGCTGAATTCCGTTCCATACGCTCCTCTAGGCAATCCATTGATCACTTGGGGGACGGTCGCGTCAATCGGTCCAAACAGCTCGTGGCTGCGCGTGAGCACCTTGTACCAAGCGACATTGGAATCCAAATTATCGTGAACCCGCACATGTGCGTTATCTCCCAGAATCAATAACGGACTTAGATAAAGCAAAAGAAAGAAGAAGGCCGAAATGATAAGTAGCTGCTCTCTGGACAGCCTTTGGCTTAAATATCTCATGTTCACCCTGCCTATATGGCCATTTTCGAAAAAGCAACCGAGTCGCTGCCGATGTCCTTCCCAGTATAGACAGCAATTATTAATCATTTATAAACTGAAATCGCGATTTCTATCCAAAAAAAACCACCGGCGCCAATGAAAAGCGCAGTGGTTGAAGGGTAACGGGCTATTGCATCAAGCCCAACATCTTGCACAGGTAATCTTCAGCGATAACGTTCCTTGTTGCCGCCTCCTAAAGTCATATGAATAAGATAACCGAACAGGTCGAACGTCAACGTGCTTTCTCCGCCTTTTATCAGCTTTTGCTCCAAACTCAACTGCCTCTTCACGCTCTCGAAATAGTCCTTGCCGTCGACTCCATAGGTTAGCTCAATTCTCGGTTTAAGCGCGGCCATCGAGATCGGCACCCACCTTCTGTCTGTCGATACGACTACCGCGTAGGCGGAACCGGCTATCATAAAAGCAAATCGATCGTCCTCCAGCTCGCTCCTCATGCCCAGAACCTTTCTCATCCATTCTTTGGCCGCAGCTAAACGAATGGGGGCAAACGGGAGTCCGACTTCTCGAAGGAACAACACTTGGAGCTTCCCGAATGGCTTTGGGACTTCTCCGCGGAGATCCTCGTGCGCGATCAACTCGAGCAGATGCCCGTCTCCATCTCGAAAATAGACGTTCTGTCCCCCCGGGTACCGATTAATCCGGGTACCATCCTGCCAGGCTAACAAAGGGACGACTTGCCCTAGTTTGGCTGCAATCTCTTCGAAGGCTAAGAAGGGAACCTCGAAAGCGAAGTGTACGGGAGCGATCGGTTCTTCCGTCTCCGCGAAGATAAGCTCGCTATTCTCGGAAGACTGAACCCGAATCTCGGTTTCTTCTTCTTGGATAATGGGAAATCCGAGTATATCGCGATAGAACTGCTTCACGCCTTGAAGGGAAACGGTGTGCAGCTTTAGACTCGCAAAATGAGTGATTATCGGGCGTTCGCCTCCGATCTTCCCGCCAGCCTGCCGGTCAAATCCAGGAAAGCCTCCATCGCTTGCTCAGCGCGGGAATCAAGCTCAGCCGTCTCCGGATTCTCGTAACGGGAACGCTGATTCCCGCCGATGGAGATCCAGTGCGGGCTGTTGATGCCATGAAGGTTGCGCACGGTCATCTGCAGCTGCGTCAGAGAACTGATGCCTACGGCGCCCCCGGACGAGCTGATCAAGAGAACCGGCTTGCCCGAGAAGTGTTCCTTGCCCAGGAAGTCGATCGCGTTCTTCAGAACGCCGCTGATCCCTCCGTGGTACTCCGGCGTGGACAAGACGATTCCGTCTGCATCCATCATGATTCTACTCAGCTTCTGTACGCCGTCATGGTGCGCGTAGCTGTCATCCGGGGAGTAGAACGGCAGCGGCCGCTCCGCAAGATCGAAGACGCTTGCTTCGACTTGCATTCTTTCCATCCGATTGACCATTGCCTTAGCCAGATTCGTACTTGTTGCGTTAATACGGTTGCTTCCTGCAATCACTGCGATCTTCATAGGCCTCTCACTCCTTGGGTTAGAACCCTTTGTCTGTTCTAGTTACCCTTATTGTAGAGAACGGCCTCTCCTCGGTCGTCGGCTGCAAGGATGAAGTTACAGCAAAGAGGCTCTCAACCGTTCGGTCGAGAGCCTCTACGACTTTAGTCGGAGACGATAACGGATTCGGTTCTACAAGCCAATCCCCCGTTTAACGGCGAAGATGGCCGCTTGCGTCCGGTCGGAGAAACCCAGCTTGTCGAGCACATGGCTGACATGGGTCTTGACGGTCTTCTCCGTAATGACGAGTGAATCGCCGATCTCCTTATTGGACTTGCCCGAGGCGAGATGCCGAAGCACCTCCATCTCTCTTGGAGTAAGCCGGGCAAGCATGTCCTCTTCGATCGCTTCCGGATCGTTGCGGCCATGGGTCATTTCGGAGCCTGACAGATGGCTGACAAGCAATCCGGCGGCGTCCGGATGCAGCTCCACCCGGCCTTGATGGACCCGCCTGATCGCTTCGACAAGCGTCTCCGGTTCGATGTCCTTGAGCAAGTAACCCTTCGCTCCGGCTTGAATGGCAGGCAGCACATGGTCCTGGTCCGCGAACGACGTAAGGACGATGATCTTCGTCAACGGCTGCGCTTGAACGAGCCGAGCCGTCGTCTCGATCCCGTTCAGCACGGGCATATTGAGGTCCATCAGGATAACGTCTGGCTGCAGTTCAAAGGCACGATCAAGCGTTTCCTGCCCGTTGGAAGCTTCTCCGACCAATACGATATCCGGCTGCGTCGCCAGAAAAACTTGCAGGCCGCGCCTGACCATGGCATGGTCGTCCGCGATAAGCAATCGAATCGCCATCCGTCCCCCTCCTTTTCCAAGATCAGTCACTTACAGCCAATGGGATGGCTGCCTCAATCGTAGTTCCTTTTCGATAGGCCGTCTGTAACGTCAAGCGGCCTCCCAACGATTCTGCCCGTTCGCGCATCGAAGACAAGCCGATCGAGTGCCGCTTCAACTCGGCGAGTCTCTTATTCGTGATGCCTATGCCATGGTCGATTACCCGCAGAATGGCTTCTTCCCGCCTTAGGATAAGGATCACGTCGACGTCGGACGTACCCGAATGCTTGCTTGCGTTGTTGAGAGCCTCTTGGCCGATACGCCATAACGCCTCTTCGACCTCTCGAGGCAGCTCCATGACCCCGTTTACTTTCGTTTGAACGTTAAGCTTAAGCCGTTCTCCGTATTGTTTGAGCCCCGTAGCCAATCCGGCTTCGAGCCCGGCGGGACGAAGCTGCATGATGAGCTCCCTCATCTCTTTGAGGGCGCTCTGGGACAACGTCTGCATATCCTGCAAGGATTCGCTCAAGAGATCGTCTTTGCCCGTTGAGAGAAGACTTGACGTCCCCTTCGACATCATGGCGAGCGAGAATAACGTCTGGCTGACGGAATCATGCAAATCCCGGGCCAGCCTGTTGCGTTCCTCCATGCGGGCAATCTCGCGCCGATTCCTCTCCAGCCGAATCCGTTCGAACGTCAGGCCAATATGGCCCGCGAGCGATTCGATCGCTTCGGCATCGGTACGATAACGATCATCCTCCGTATCGTAGCCGATCAGGAGGATCCCCGACGAACCCCTGCCCGGACAAGTGACCGGAGCGGCTGCGGCCTTGGCCGCACGGGGCATCAATCCATGGCGTTCGAGCCAAACGGCCAGCTTCTCCGCTTCCTCCCTGCGGATCGAAGCCGTCTCTCGATGAATGGAATTGTCCTCGAACCAATCGATGTCGTCCATCGGCGTCTGAAGCTGCGGAATCATCGTTTGTCCTTCCGCATAGACGGCTCGTACGACAAGTTCGCCCCCGATAGGTTCGAACAGCGCCGCATAGGGCCAATCGAACAGGCGGCCCACCAGAGACAGGGCATGCTTGAACAGCTCGGCCCGATCCTCCTCTTGGGCCGTCGCCGCTCCTAAAGCGCTGCCGTATTCGCCCAGCTTAGCGAACAAAGCGGCTCTTCTCTGTTCGGCTGCATAGAGCCGCATTCGTTCGATGGCGCTGCCGATCTGCAGGGCTATGGATTGCAGCAGCTCCAGCTCCGTTTCTTCGAAGCGGATTTTACCGGGTGAGGCGACGTTCAGCAAGCCGAAGCGTCTATTGCCGGATCGCAGCGGCACGGTCGCATGATGCGTAATTCCGCAAGTGTCTCCCCAAGCATATCTCTCCGCATTCTCGATCCGCTTGCAGTTCATGATATTGACGGCATTCTTGAGTCTGCCGTCTTTATAACGGTTCAAGCACCAGCAATCCCCGCAGCGCATCGGTTGGGCATCGTTATAAGACAGGCCGGGAGGCAGACGGCTTCCTGCGGCGAATTCGTAGGTTCCGCGTTCGTCAACGAGGAACAGCCATCCGGCCGCCAGTCCCGTCAGCTCGAGCAGCTTCTCGAGGACGACATGGAGCATGGCGTTCAGATCGTTGTATTCGTTAAGCGTCTCGGCGATCGTCTTAAGCGTCGTCAACTCCTGAATATGAAGGTCCCGTTGATCCATGGCCTCTCCGCCTCCTCCTTCTATGGACGAGCTGGACATCTGCTAGATCTCGCGAATATACCAGGCATCGCAGGCGAAATGATCGGACCCGGCGAGAGGAGCGTCCAGCTTGTTGAATCCGTGCTTCGCATAGAAACGATTGGCGGCCTGCATGTTCTGCAGCGTCTCGAGATAGCAAGCCCGATAATGCTGCTTGGCGAATTGGATAGCGATCCGAAGCAGCTCCGCCGCCGCCCCGGTCCCTCTCGCTTCCGGCAGCAAGTACATTTTCTGCAATTCGCAGATCTCCCCCTCGGGAGAACCGAACTCCGCAATGCCGCACCCGCCGACGATCTTGCCGCTTGCATCGAGAGCCACCCAATATTCCCTTCCCTCTTGAGCGTAGAAGTCCGATAGATGGCTCAAGCTCTCATCCTCCCATGCCAGCCCGGCGCGGTTACCGCCGAACTCGATCAAGCATTGCCGGATAATGGTCTCGATGTCTTCGTTATCTTGAACCCGAATCGGTCTAATGTTCATCTTGGAGCCTCCGTGACGAAGTGTCGTTTTCTATTCTACTGGCCGCTTCCTTTGGTTTCAATGCGCGAGAATAAAGAAAAGCCGTTTCTTATTGAAGGTGCGGCTCATCGTGAAGAGCTGTCCCGATTCCGTCAGATGAATTCGATATAATCGAGGCTCCGGTTCACTTGGATCAGGACTTGCTCCGCGATGTAATTCGCCGAATATTTAAACCCGTTCTCTACCCAATGCATGATGACCCCGACGAAGGCGGACATCCGATAGCTAAGCATGATCTCATAATCAATGTCGTCTTTCGTTTCTTTGATGACGATATGCATCTCTTGTTTCATCGATCGGCGAAGCATGTTATAGATATCGAAGTAAAAATCCTTATTGACGGACACGATCGCGATGAAGGTCTCTTTGCGATGCTCGATATGCTCCAACAGTCTAAGGGTGGACGGGAAAATGTGATGGGCGTCGATTCGTTCCAATCCTTCGTATGGGGCCAACAAAGCTTCGGATAGATCCTTCAGGATCTCCTCTTTGATCGCGGCCAACAGGTCCTCTTTGTCCAAATAATGCTTATAGAAAGTTCCGCGATTATAGTCCGCACGGTTCGCAATATCCGATATGGTGATGGCTTCGTAGCCTTTCTCGTGTATCAATTCGACCAGAGCCCGCTTCAGGGCGATTCGGGTACGGTTTATTCTTCTGTCGTTCGCTTCTTCCATGTCCGCTAGACTCCTATTCGATAAGGGGCTGTTCTAGGAAAACATTATAGTCATTCGGGGATCCGCAATACAAGCGATGAAGAAAAGCCCGGCCTTCTCCAAGGTGGAGAAAACCGGGCTAGCTTGTCGGCTAACGGTTATAGCGGGGGGTTATTGCCCCATCATGCCGCCGTCGACGGTATAAAGCGAAGCGGTTACGAAGGAAGCCTCATCGGACAGCAGGAAGTTCATGACGGCCGCAACCTCTTGCGGTTCGCCGTAGCGTCCCATTGGCGTTGCCGCTTCGTTCAGCTTCTTATAGTCTTCGGGATTGCCCGAATTTTTCTCGATTTGACGCATCATGCGAGTGTTAATCGTCCCCGGCAATACGGCATTGACGCGGATGCCGAGCGGCGCCAGCTCGTTCGCGACGGAACGAGTAATGCCGATAACGGCATGCTTGGACATGACATACGGAGACATGCCCGGCGCGCCCATCAAGCCAGCAAGCGACGAGGTATTGAGAATGGCGCCGGATTGCTGCTTCTTCATGACCGGCACGACATAGTGAAGGCCAAGGAACACGCCGCGAACGTTGACGTTGTAGACGAGATCGAGCGCGTTAACGCTAAGATCGTCCACATTGCCGAGCGGCCCTTCGATGCCGGCGTTGTTCGCGAAGTAGTCGATCGAGCCGAATTTCTCGACCGCTTTGTCGACGTAGTTCTTAACGTCTTCCTCTTTCGATACGTCTGCCGCTACCGCCAGGGAGTTGGAATCGTTCAAGCCCAGCTCTTCGATGACCGCTTTGACGGCTTCTTCCTTCAAGTCAACCAACACAAGATTCAGCTTGCGTTCGGCCAGACGGCGCGCAAGCTCTTTGCCGATGCCGCCGGCGGCGCCGGTGATAATCGCTGTTTTTGCCATGATGGATATTCTCTTCTTTCCGTATAGAGTTTGATATGAAACCAGGTTTCATTTTTTCTTGGGGCCCATCTGTAGTTTAAATCGTTACAGATAGGTGAACAAGAATCAATGCAACCGGGAATGTCATCTATCCGACAGATGGCGATCGACTGTCGCCCAATGACCTTCATCTTCAACGAAACTCTTTCGAATGTTGATTGAACCGGAGATGGGTCCGAGGGTAAGCTTTCCCCAAACAAAGAAACCCATGCATCCGGATTCCAGATGATGGGTTTCTCAGCATATGAATAATTCCGATCTTAACGGATTCCATTCTTATTTCTCTACGAATAAGTACTCGACTTCATCGCGGTTCTTGTACAGCTCCCAATATTTCTCCGCAATCGCATCCGGATCGTAGAAGGTTCCCTTGGATACATACCCTCCGATCGTAACCGTTCCGACGTAGACGTTATGGGGCTTCAGTTCTTGGGCTAACGAGAAGGCAAGAGAACGAACGGCCGCTTTGCCTAAGGACAAGGAAGCATATTCGGCGCTCGGATAGAGCGCGAATCCCCCGCCCGTGATGAGGATGGTTCCCTCCTCCCTCTTAACGAACGCTGGGATCACCTGCTTGACGCTGGAGAGCGCGCCGACGACATTCACCTTGAAGTCGTCCAACAGATTCTCTTCCGTCAGAGCGGATACGGAGGTCTGGGAGATGACGGCCGCATTGTAGAGCAGCACATCAGGCTCGCCATGTTGCTCTCGAATGGTTCGGAAGGCTTCGGCGATCGATTCCGCCTTCGAAGCGTCAGCCGGAACGGAGAAGGTTTCGATTCCCTGCCTGCTTAGTTCGCTTGACAGCTTATCCAGCGATGCTTGATTGCGCGAGACGAGGGCAACCTTAAATCCTTCCGTTCCGAATCTTCTGGCGACTGCCGAGCTAACGCCCGGACCGGCGCCTACGATGACTAATAGAGGCTTGCTCATACGGTTCACTCCCTTAATGGTTTTAACATATCATACCATTTCGATAGGGATTTAACAATTAAAAAAAAGAGGAACCGTCCGATCCGCCGTTAATCTTACAAAGCACTTTCCTTTGCCGCCGGGCCTGCTCGTTAAACCTCGCTCTCCGTAATCATTAGATTCAGAGCGAGCTGCTGCAAGCCGCTCAAATAATCTTGCCGCCAATCGCTCATCATCAGCACCGGAAGGTGATCTTGAGGAATATAATTGCCGCTTCTCTCCGCGATTCTGGCCAGAAGCTCATCATCAACTTCATCGTCGCAGAAGACGACCGCGCGCGGGTTGGTAATGGCGGCGAACGTGGCGATCAAGCGGGCAACCGCATCGATCTGCTCCTCCTCCGTCAGAACGATTTTCCGATACCGATCCCCTCGTTGCAGCGCTTCCTTGAACGATCGATTGTCGTATTGCGGAATGTACGAGATTTCGCCCGAGAAGAAGGTGCTTCCCCGCACGACGTCCCCATTGATCATGATGCCGGAACCCGGGCCGTTCTGGCCGAAGTACAAATAAACGAGCGATTCGTTCTCCAGCTCCATCCTCGAGGCATAGCCGAGCACGGAGGCGTTCATATCGTTCTCGACGACGACCGGAATCTGGAACTTGGATTCCAAGGCTTCCTGCAGATCGTAATCGGCCAAGCTCGGATAAGGCGGTATGTGGAAGATCCTGCCGTTGTTGACCGCGCCTGGCACTCCGATCGCAATGGAACGAAGCTTCGGGTATTTCTCGATCAAAGCTTCGATGAGCTCGTCCAGCGATTCCGCCTCTTGATTCAGCACGCTAGGCTTCCTCTCCTGCTCTTGAATATCCCCGAGGCTGTCGAAGACGGTATAGATCGTCTCGTTCTTCTCGACGAAGATGGCTAGCCCCAGCATGTAATCCGGGTTGTAGGAATATCTCTTCGCCTTGCGGCCTCCGTTGGAGTCGTCTTCTCCGTCGTAGCGAATCTCCCCGTCCTGCTCCATCTGCGCGAGAAACTTGCTGACTGTCGGAAAGCTGATGCCCAGACGCTGGCTAAGCTCGGCCTTCGTGGCGCTCCCCATCATCAGAAGAGCGGCGCGAATTCGCTGAAGGATCAGCTTTCTCATTTCTTTGGGCGAAGTATACGGATTCGTCATGGGGATCAACGCCTTTCTAGTCTATAAGTAGTCCATAGATAGTCCATTTTACTTATTAAATCTCTTTAATAAGTTGAGTTTATCTTAGCAGACCGTTGAATTCGGAGCAATATGCGATATTGGCAAGGATCTATCGAGCTTTGTTTCGGCGCGAAACATGCTATAATTCGAGAATGCTTACGAAGGAGTGTTTCGAATGCCTGGCTTGTCTCGCAACCGAACGATCTTGTATTTGACCTTTCTCGTCCTCATGTGGGGAGTCAATTGGCCCCTGTCCAAATATGCGTTGGAATTTACCCCTCCCGTGTTGTTCGCCGGCCTGCGCACCCTTATCGGCGGACTGCTGTTAATCGCCATAGCGCTTCCTCGCTGGCGGGAGCTGCGCTTCAAGGAGAACTGGGTAACCTACGCGATCTCGTCCCTGCTTAGCATCGTTTGTTATTATGGATTCCAAACGATCGGCCTTGGCTACATGCCTGCCGGCATATTCTCGGCGATCGTCTTCCTTCAGCCCGTGCTGGTCGGCTTCTTCGCCTGGCTGTGGCTGGGAGAAGGAATGCATTCCCTGAAGCTGCTCGGCTTGATCCTCGGATTCGGCGGCGTGGCATCCATGAGCATTGGCGGCTTGGAGAGCGGCTTATCCGGGATCGGCATCGTGCTGGCGCTTTTGAGCGCTCTGTCCTGGGCGTTAGGAACGATTTATACGAAAAAAACGTCCGCGAAGCTCGACATCCTGTGGATGACGGCCATGCAGATCACGATCGGCGGACTGGTTATGCTTGCCGGCGGATCGTTCGCGGAGAAGTGGTCGTCGATTGAGTGGAAGCTGCCTTTCATTGCCGATACGCTGTTTATCTCCGTCTTCGTCATCGCCGCCGGCTGGTTCGTCTACTTTAAGCTCAACGCGTCGGGCGAAGCCTCGAAGGTCGCCTCCTTTACATTCCTGATTCCCGTCGTATCGATCTTGATCAGCGTTCTGTTCATGAATGAGCATGTGACGCTGAACCTCGTTCTCGGGATTTTGCTGGTCCTGGGGAGCATCGTTCTTGTGAATGGCAGAATAGCGCAATGAATTTAGTTGTAAATTCCAAATTTATCTGTTAATTTTCTAAGGGATGAAAGGTATGGTGGCGGCGATGAGAATGGCGTTTGTATTATTCGACGGTATGACCAGTATGGACTTAGTTGGATTTTATGAAGCTGTGACCTGGATGGCTATCCTGAAAGCGAAAGAAAACGTATCGTGGAAGTTTTGTGCGGACAAGGAGGAAGTAACGGATGACCGTGGACTGAAAATGAAGGCCGACTTGGTACTGCCGAATCTAGGTGAGTTTGATCTTGTGTTTCTACCTGGTGGCTTCTCAACCAGAAAGCTTCGATTTGACGATGCCTTCATGGGTTGGATCCAGACTGCAGAATCCGCGCGCTACAAGGTGTCGGTCTGCACAGGAGCACTTCTTTGGGGAGCGGCCGGATTCCTAGAGGGTAAAAAAGCAACCACGAACTCAGCTGCATACGATTTGTTAGCTCCATATTGTGCAGAAGTTTTAGAGGCACGTGTGGTCCGGGACGGAAATATCGTCACCGGAGGTGGTGTAACTGCATCTATCGATCTGGGACTCTATATGGTCGAATGGCTCGTAAATACAGACACCGCACTTCAGGTGCAACAGAAACTTGAGTATCCCTATTATCAGGTAGGCAAGCTAAGCAATGTCTACTTAGGAACAGTGTGAGTCAAAAAAAGCTCCCTCTTGGGAGCTTTTCACTTGTGCGCATAGCCAGCGTGCTAAGCTCAGCCAATAATGGTCAGCGGGTTCCAAACAAACTTGGCTAAGTTCAAGCCAGTCTATTACTTGGCGCGATCTATGTCCAGCCACCCGATAAAGGGGTCTCCAACCTCGGAATTCTTGAAAATAACGAGGACCCGCTTGGAGGAAGGCGTCCACAGGATTTCGTTAATGAATAGTTTTTCCGTCGTACGCATGATCGGTTCAGTCGTATCGGCGTTACTTATGACCAATTTGCCCCCCTCACTGGAGCCCACGATAAATCCTGACTGATAAGCGATATGAGTGCCATCCGGAGAAATACGAAAATCATGCGGGCCATATTCAAAACCGACTTTGTAATAAGGCTCGATTTCGCCGTTATGGCCGTTGAATGCCGGATTAGGCGACGAATCCGAATCATATCCTTTTAACCACGGCACTTCCGATACAAGCTTCCCCTTCTCATCGTACAACTGAAAATGCCCTAGCTGGGAAGTGAGAAATTGATGTTGAACCGGGTTATATACATAAGTGGAAAAATTATAACTACGGGTGACGATCCCCGTTAACGCACCAAAAAACGTCACGTCGAGTTTCGTTTGCAAATGAACGATTTCCGTTTGCCAAGCTTCTTCGTTAGCAGATTTGATTAACGTTAGCGAAACGCCTGGTATTATCCATTCGCTTCTGCCGAGCAAACCTGCTTCAAAAGGGAGCCTTTTAGATTTTTGCGTTGCAACGTCAAACTCGGTTAATACCACTGCGTTGCCGTAGCCAGGTTGCGAATATTCCTTGCCGGTGTCCGCGAAATATAGGAACTTAGTGCTATCCGGATACCAGAGCGGATCTGAATCGGCTTTGCCACGCGTCCAATGATACGTTTGCCCCGTCGCCCGATCCTTCCCCCAAATCCCGTCTCGCTTGTCGAAATCCTTCGTGTATACGCTCCATTTGCCGTCGGGGCTAACGTATTCGCCGTCGATGGCTTCGTTTGATTTCACGAAAAAAGAAGCGGTTTTATCGTTGACCTGGAACGTGATGTTTCGGCCTCTTCCGTCTTCGGAAGGTGCGGATTCGGCGTTGTACATGCTCACGAAATCGCTCCAAGTCCCTTCCCATTTTGAAGAGACGACATTACTTCCCACTTCGTATCGGACCAGTTTCATATTACCGTCATAGCTTGCGACGATAATTTCGGAATCCGATTCGTATACGATCTGATTTAGAGAGTAGGAATTGACGTCATAAGGAAAAGGAGCGATTTGGTCGAAACCGTAAGATGCGCTTTTGACCACCGGAGCAGGGGTTGACGAGGCATTAGGCGATGCCGGTGCAGTCTCGTTTGGCGATGCGGAAGGCGAACTTGCAGGCTGTTCAGTCGGCTCTACGCTAGCCGGCGCGGTCGGTTGCACCGCCGGAGCCGAAGTCGTTCCCGGCTCGTTCGTTGACTGCTTGCTGCACGCTGCCAACGTAATTACGGCTATTACGATTGCTATCGAGTACCATTTTCTCAACATTTATCCACCTCTTAGTCATTAGACGCAAAGAAGTCCTCCGACGTTGCATCGTTAGCAAAGGTGGAGTTTTAATTTTCTCTTGTGTTAGTAGCCGGACTTCTCTTTGACGTGGACGAATCTGTCTTGCTAATGATAAACTTGGGCATAAAACTTGTCGGATTGGTCATCGACCGATCGTGTCTTCACCGCGAACCCCTCCCTTTGCTTATGAATAGTTTATCGGATATCCCGTCCATCTGTTCTGTCTCGAGCCAACTGTTCTATTCGTTTGCGATTATGATACTGCATATGGGAGGGAAAAAACGATGATCATCGTGACTTATTAGATAAAAGGGAGCTAGTCATAGCAAAGAAAAGACTCGCCTAATTATAGGACAAGGTGATGCAGTCGGTCGTCCTGGCACGCTCTATGTAACCATCGTACCGCCGGAGTCGGATATCGCCATCCAAGTTGGAGGGATTCCTTTGATTGAACTGACCAATTACATAATGGAAGATATGAACAAGCAGCTTGACCGAATCGAGAAGAGCTTGAATCAGCTAAGCGATGAACTCATTTGGACAAGAATGAAGGAATCCATGAACAGCATCGGGAATCTCATCTTGCACTTGGCAGGCAACGAATATCAGAATTTTGTGAGCGCTATCGGAAACAAGCCGTTCATCCGGGAGCGTACTCGCGAATTTACGACGGATGGGGGAACATCAAAAGAAGAGCTGATTAGCCTAATGCGGAAAACCCGTTCCGAATCGGAAGAAGTTTTATCTGCTTTATCGAACGATGATTTGTTTCGGGAGGTCATCATTCGCTATGACCGCGATGATTGGAACCGAATGCACCGAGTGGATGCCCCTGCCGACGAAACCTATGATACAAGAGTAATCGGCCGTCTGCTTATACAGGTGTCGGCACACTATGGATATCATGCGGGGCAGATCGTGGTGTTTGCCAAGATGCTGCAAGATACGAATGAACATGTTACGGGTCAATACCATTGAGGAAGGTAGGATTGTTGTGATCAAACTTGAACACTTCGAACGTATCGACTTTAAGCAACTAATCGATTGGATTGATTCGCCGAAATTTATGCTTCAATGGGGAGGAAGAACGTTTAGCTACCCTTTAACAGAACAACAATTAGAGAATTATATTCGTAGCGACACGCTAATTTATAGGGTGGTACTTGAAGAAAATGAAGAGGTTATTGGGCATATCAATTTAACGATTGATCGAATAAACAATTCGGGGAGATTAGGTAAGGTCTTAGTTGGGGAAAGAAACCTGAAAGGACATGGCATTGGGCAATTAATGGTACAGAAGGTTTTAAATATCGCTTTCGGACAATTGAAATTACACAGAGTCAGCCTCGGAGTATTTGATTTTAATCTTCCCGCGATTGCTTGTTACGAGAAGGCTGGGTTTGTAAAAGAAGGACTACTTCGAGAAGCACGAAAAGTTGACAACGAATTTTGGAATCTGTGGGAAATGAGCATTTTAGAAAAAGAATGGTTGTATAAAAGGAATTAATTTATAGTGCAGTATGGGCACCTCTCAAGGTGCCTTTTATTTTCGCCTTTATGATGATACGGTGAGCCGTACCACAGTGAATCATTACGCTAACGGGGAACGTTAGTTCAATAGATCCTTTTAGTTTGGAGGGAAATCATTTTTTTAACGGCATGACCATAGAAGACAGCTTAGCGATACCTCGCTAAAAATGAAACAAAAAGCACAGCCGAATAATTCTGCTGTGCTTTTTGACATCGATTCTGTGTCACATCTTATATCCACGCATTTATTGGAGGTGGTCTTTCAATATCTCTGTCATTCAACATAACGTGAGTTGGGCTCTTTTGCTTGTTACCTATTGGTTGGCGGCATTCAAGACATTCAGCGAATCGGCCAGAACGTTCCGGCACTTGCCTTCATCGGGTTTCTTCGAACGAACCGCAGCCAATACGCCGTCGATCGTACCGTCGATATCGGTCCAGGTCTTGCGGTCGATCTTCCGAAGTGTCGGTTCCGCTTTGTCCCAATCTCGCTCCAATTGGTCCGCTTGGGGCTTCGCCGAAGCCGCATCATGATTATTAACGAGGTTAACCATTTCTTCCTCAAGCTGAATAAAAGCGGTCAGCTGACCGGATAACGTGGCCTGGGAAGAAACCGGTTGAGATGCAATGCGATTACTGCGCCATTCGTATCCGCCGACGCAGGCAACGAGGAAGAGGCACACGACTAGCAAGGTTTGCGTCAGTACGGCATTCCGGTTGCCCGCCACGCGTATCGGCGCTGCCGTCCCTTCTTTTGTCGATAGCAAATCGATCTTGCTTACGGCCAGATAGGCGATAATCGCCAGAATGGCGATCAGGAAGATCACGCTGGTGAGAGTAGCGCCTAACCCCAATCCGCCGTTAAGCTTGGACTGCGAGAGATAATCGCCAAGCGAGGCTCCAAGCGGACGTGTCAGAATGTAGACAGTCCAGAACGCTAGAATCTCGTTAAGTTTAACGAACTTCCAGGCTAGGAAGACGACGGCGATAATCGCGACGACAAGGATTCCCGTGTTGAGATAACCAAGGCCTAGCTGTTCGGAATACAAGTCGCCGACGGCCGTTCCGAGCGCGAACGTGAATAGGATGGTCAGCCAGTAGAAAGCCTCTCTTCTCCTCGTGTAGATGGAGTGAATGGACAGAGTTCTCTCGTAGAGGAACCAGACCAGTAACGTTACTCCCAAGAGGATGGCGAACACGATCGTGCTGGTCTCAAGCGGCACTCCGATGCCGTCCGTCAGGTTGTCGGTGACGAGCGTTCCGAACACGCTGATCAGAACGACGGTCAGCCAATACAGGAAGGGGATGTATCTCGACGCCTTGAACTGAAGAAACAAGACGAGAACGAATGCAATCCCCATTATGCCCGTGGTAAGAGGCAGCCCTAGCCCGACATTAACGCTTAGGTAATCCGAGAAAGTCTCTCCCACCGTTGTGCATAAGACTTTGATGATCCAGAAGAAAATCGTCACTTCCGGCACTTTGCTTAGCCATGAATTTCGCTTGTTAGGATAAACATCCATCCTATTCCTTCCCCCCTGTTTGCATGGCCTCGATTAGGCATACTTGTATGCTATAGGGAAGGAATTAACTATTTCTTAAGTCTCTATTAATATTTCGGAAGATACGGATCCCACATGGTCAACGGACAGCCTCCCCCTTAGGAAACTGATTTAGCCCCCCATCGACGTCCCTCCAAAAGCCATAATCCAAGGCCGCATTTTGCATCTTATCCCACAGATCACTGCTAGCTTCCACCAAGGTGTACCACTGGTTTTCCGTCGCGTCATAAATCACATAACGGTCGCCCTCTCCCAAGACATACCCTTCGTAGCGCTTGAGGCTTTTTCCATTTGCATCTAGAAAGTCATATACCGCGACGCGTTTGTACGTTCCTGCGGGAACGTCTGACAAATCAGAGGTATATTGGGCGGGCGCTTCAATGGCTTCTTGTTTGCCGCTCTCAAAAATCCAGTACGTCGTGCTAGTGAAATAATTGCCCCGCAGTTCGCTGATAAAGTAGTAGTAGCGATTGTAATGCTCTTCCCGCATGACAGCCACGTTCGTCCCGCCGATCGCAAACGGCGCCGTTTTGACGGTGACCGATCCGTACGCAAAGCCGACGTCGCAGCCCAGCGTCTCGCCGACAAAGCGCAGCGGCACCAGGACGCGGCCCTCTTTGACGTAGGCGATTGTTTCCAAAGTAACAGCTTTGCCGTTCACTTTAGCCCCCTTTTGGCCAGGGGTCAGCACGACCTTGGTCTCGCCCTGCGTAATGGTCACCACGCCGTTGGCCCAGTTGACATCGGCACCGATCGTTTCGCCCACCACCCGCAGCGGCACCATCGTATGGCCGTCTTTAACCTCGGGCGCCACGGTGGTTGGCAGCGTCACGCCGTCCACTACCAGCTTCAATTCGTTACCTGCTGCGTGTGCTGGTGTCGCCACACTTGCTGCGATCAGAAAGAGAAGCAGAACCGAGCTTATTTTCATGAAGTGACCCCTCCTTTAGGGACAACGGTTCGGAAGCCGTATACGTCGGCATGTTTCAACTCCTCAAGCCAAAGCCACTTGGTGGGGTTTGCGTCCGCATAGGTAAACCACTGATCGGCGGTAACATCATGAATTAACGAATAGCCGATCGAAAAGCTTTCCACGTACAGTTCGTAACGCTGGACGCTCGTTCCTCTTTCGTCCACAAAATCGTATATATCCGACATCGCGTAGGTTAACGGATCCGACATGACGGCGGAATCCCCTTTGTTGCTCTCCAGTAAGTCATACATCGTCTTGATGAACGGATTGCCCCGCAGCTCGGTATTCAAGATGATATCGTCGAAGCGAATTTCATTTTTCACAAGCGCAATGGCCGCACCGCCGATCGCAAAAGGTGGCGTGTTCACCGTGACCGTCCCGCCCGCAAAGCCGACGTCGCAGCCCAGCGTCTCGCCGACAAAGCGCAACGGCACCATGACGCGGCCGCCTTTGACGTAGGCGCTTGTTTCCAAAGAGACGGCTTTGCCGTTTACTTCGGCAACCTTTTGGCCAGGGGTCAGCACGACCTTGGTCTCGCCCTGCGTAATCGTGACCACGCCGTTTGCCCAGCTTACGTTGGCGCCGATCGTTTCGCCCACCACCCGCAGCGGCACCATCGTATGGCCGTCCATCACTTCAGGGGCGGCCGCCGTGCTGGACAGCTTTACGCCGTCAACGGTTAGCGTAAGCGCGGTATTTGCCGCGCGGGCATGCGGCGAACGATGAAACAGCGAAAAGGATAAGCACAAAACCGCCAAAAGAAGTGCACATCTGCGTTTGCTCACCAAAAACCCTCCTGAACAGATCGATTCCCTATTCTACCATTTTTACTATTATTTAGACACCAATCAAAAAGGAGGCCACCTAGGCCCCCCTCTTCTGCCGCTTGTTTAGGCACGTTTTTTCGCTTTTGACTCCTCAAACTAGTACAGGTTTTTCAACGCCTCGCCTGTGCCGTGCTGATAGCTCAGGCAGACAGCGCTCCGATACCGTTTTGATCGCGTTGACCATTTATTCGTATTACCTGTTTCAAGCTCCGATGGAGCTGTTTGGGGGCGTGCGAATACCAACGTCCGCTCTCCCCGCATGGGGGAAGCTTCTGGCGATTCTTTTCCCTGTCACTTATTCCTTGTTTACGATTAGAGAAGCCATCTCCGATTCGATTTCGGAACGTTGGTGGATCTCACTAGGATCATTAATGGCATTAATTATTCTACTGATTCCGCTCGCCATCCTCCTGCTGAACAAGGCGGAATCGCATGCCAGACGGTCGGGGAACTGGACCTTATTCTGACATCTCCACTTGTTTTAACGGCTTCTTGGCCGGTCCCTCGACCACCTCTCCCGTATAAGAGAATCTCGATCCGTGGCAAGGGCAATCCCAAGTCCGATCTGCCTCGTTCCAGTGCGTCTCGCAACCCATATGCGTGCAGGTCGTGTCGACGAGATGAAGCTTGCCTTCGGGGTCGCGATACGCTCCCGCGCGCTTGCCGTTCACGCGAACGACGGAGCCCTCGTTCGTCCCCACTTCGTCCGGAGTGCGATACACCATCTCCATCTTCCCGGAGATAAGATTCTTAGCCACATCCAGGTTGTTCGTGATCAGAGATTTGATATCCGGATCCGAATGGAACCGGGAGGAATCGAATGCCTGCAGGTAAGGATCGTCGATTCCCAGAACGATGTTCTTCAGCATATGGGCAGCCGCGGTGCTATTCGTCATTCCCCATTTGCGGTATCCGGTAGCCACGAGAATATTGTCGCTATTCGAATTTATCCTTCCTATGTAAGGAACCTTGTCCAAGGTCACCAAGTCTTGAGTAGACCATCGGTAGGCAATCTCTTTCACTTCGAAGAAGGACTCGGCGAACGATTGTAGCGCTTCATAGTGACTGAACGTGCAAGAGCTCTCCCCTGCCTTATGTCCGTCTCCGCCAATGAGCAGCAACGGATCCTTGCCCTCGTTCGCAAGACGAATCGACCGGGTGGGGGTATCGGCGCTGATATACATTCCTCCGCGGTATTCCTGCGCCACCCGAACGGCAAGCACATAGGATCTCTCCGCATGCAGGCGGGTGAAATATAGCCCCTTCCAATTCAGGAAAGGAAAATGCGAAGCGGAGATCACGTAACGGCAATCGATTCGATGCCCGGATCCCGTGACGACGACCGGACGCTCTCCCTCTTCGACTTTCTTGGCTGTCGTATGTTCGTATATCTCGGAGCCCGCTTCGATCATGTGGTTAATTAATGTCGTTAAATAGGGGATCGGGTGAAAACGAGACTGATTCGGCACCGCCAATGCGGCCGTAACCGCAAACGGAAGGTCGGCTGTCTCCCGCAGCTCTCCGGGTATGCCAAGCCTCTCGTAAGCGGTACGTTCCGTCTCCAGCTTCTTGGCGGATTGTTCGGATGACGCATAGACGTAAGCACTCTCTTCCGCTAATTCGCAGGCTATTTTCTCCGACTCTGCGATTTTTCGGATGAAATCCAAGGCATCCCGATTCGCTTCATAGTACAATCGGGCCTTATCTTCGCCAAAGTGCTGAATCAGCTCGTCATAAATCAGGCCATGCTGAACGGTGATCTTCGCCGTCGTATGGCCGGTGGTGCCATTAAGAATTCGGCCCGCCTCCAGAAGGATGACTTTCTGTCCTTCTTGAGCCAGGAGATAGCCGGCGGTAATGCCGGTCATCCCGCCCCCCACGATGACGACGTCGGCCGAATGATCGCTTGTGAGCGAAGGGAATTCCGGGATCTCGGCCGTCGCCGTCCAGTAGGATTGAGGGAACTGCGGAAGCAAGTGAAGCTGTGACATGAACAAGGCCCCTTCTCTGCCAGAATGTGCGTACTTTGTTTGAATTAGCTTCTCACAAAGGGCACATCTCCATTCCCGAATTCGGGCTGCAGATGAAGGGGCCAATCAACGGACTTATACGGGAGATTCGGCTGTTTCCAGGCGATTCAGCAGGAGCCGATATTTACTTAAACGGGCTTCCTCCAGGACAGGCCGTCCCGATTCGTAGAATGCTATCGTACCGCTGCCGTCCTCCAAGCGGTCGCCTAGCAGCCGCTTCAGTTGTTTGGCGGTGCCGATGCTTCCGTCAATCAAGCCGACGTCATGGCCGAAGATCTGGCGAAGGGCGGTTCGGAAGAATGGAAAATGCGTGCAGCCCAGCACGACGGTTCCTACTTCGCGGATATCGATGCTTTGTAATTGCTCTCGCAAGTACGGCAGCACGTCTTCATCCTTGAAGTCCAGCGCTTCCGCCAGTTCGACAAGTCCGGGAAGCGGCAGGCTCACGACGCGATTGTCGCTGTCTAGGCTCTTCACCAGCTTCTTATATTTCTCTTCTTGCAAGGTCAGGCGCGTCGCCAGCACGAGAACCTTCTTCTTCTCCTTGTCGAGCGCGAGAACGGCCGGCTTCACGGCCGGCTCGATGCCCAGGATCGGGAAGTCGTAACTTGCCCGCAGGTCGTCGATGACGATACTGGTAGCCGTGTTGCAAGCGATGACGATCGCCTTTACTCCTTGGCCGGCGATGAAGTCGACCGCTTCGGTGACGTACTGCTTAACCAGATCCTTCGGCTTCTCGCCATAAGGAACATGGTCCGTATCCGCATAGAATATGTAATCTTCATGAGGCAGCAGCTTCAAAGCCTGATCCAGCACCGTAAGCCCGCCTACCCCAGAATCGAAAAAGCCAATCTTCACGAAGACACCCCGTTGCCGAACGTAATGAAAATCGATGCGCTTTTAATTATATCAGAGATTAGAAGAAGAGAAAGTAGAAAAGCCCGCGTTCGCCGCGAGCTAACCGTTATAGAGATAATGCGTGAGCAGACCGATGCCGATCCCCCACACGGCTCCGCCGAACACCTCGATCGGCCGATGCCCGAGCAGCTCTTTGAGCTCTTCGCCGTGATGCAGGTCCGTCTTCGATTGCGGCTGCATAGCGCGCACCGACCGGACCACCCTGTTGAGCAAGGAAGCGTGAAACCCCGCATGTCTCCGGATGCCGGCGGCGTCGTACATCGTAATGGCGCTGACCACCGCGGCCACGGCGAAGACGGACGAAGACCAGCCCTCTTCGATTCCGACGACGGTGGCGAGCGAAGTGACCGCAGCGGAATGGGAGCTCGGCATCCCGCCTGTGCTCAGGGCAAGGGATGCCTCCCATCTTCTTCCGGTCAAATAGCGAAGAGGCACCTTCGCGCATTGAGCGGTTACGATCGCGACAACGGCGGCTATCAGAGGAACGTTATGCAATATCGTCAATGATGTCCTGCTCCCTTGCGAAAGATTAAATGATTCTTAATCCGCCCTAATCGTCGGATGGATTAATAAATAGTTAAGAAAGAGGGGCTATAGTCGATTAGACCATAAGCAAAGGAGATCTTGCCATATGAACTTTACCCTCTTTCACTTCTTAAACCAATTCGCCGGCCGGTCCGATACGGTGGACGACTTCATGGAATTCATGGCGCAGGATATCGTATGGATTCTTCTCGCCGTCATGGCTGCGCTATGGATCGGCGCAAGGGCTCGCCAGCAACGGCTCGTGTTCTATGCCGGCCTCTCAGCCGCCATTTCTTTGTTCCTCGGCAAATACGTCGTCTCTCCGGTCGTCGATCATCCCCGGCCATTCGTCTCCCATGCCGTCACGCAGCTGATCCCGCATTCCGCGGATTCCTCGTTCCCGAGCGATCATGCGACTCTCGCGTTCGCGATAGCCTTCAGCGTCTGGTACGCGAACCGGCGTTTGGGAAGCGTGCTGCTTGCCATGGCATGCTTGACGGGAATCGCTCGCGTCTATGTCGGAGTCCACTATCCGGCCGACATCGTCGGCGGCCTCGCGCTTTCCGGAATCGTCAGCTATCTGGTCTACCGCACGAACGGCAAGCTCGACTTTATCCCGGACGGAATCATCCGATTCTACCGCCGGGCGACGTCCAAGATCAAATTCCTCTCGCCGAAAGCTTAAGCCTTCATGCGATACCCGGCCCCCCAGACGGTCTCGATGTAGATCGGATTGGAGGGGTCTTTCTCTATCTTCTCCCTCAGCTTCCGAACATGAACGGTCACCGTCTGCGTGTCCCCAAGCGCGTCGATTCCCCAGATCCGTTCGAAGAGATGATCCTTGCTGAACACGCGGTTCGGGTGAACCGCAAGAAAATGCAGCAGATCGAATTCTTTTACCGTCAGCATGACTTCTTCATCCTGTACGTATACCTGGCGGGCTTCCGGATCGATGCGAAGGCCTCGGATCTCCAATTCCCGATTCTCCGAAGGCACGCCTTTTAATCGCTCATACCGGGACAGGTGCGCTTTGATCCGCGCTACCATCTCGGCCGGCTTGAACGGCTTGGTCATATAGTCGTCCGCTCCCAGATCCAGGCCCCGAATGACGTCGATGTCCTCTCGGCTCGCGGTAATCATCAGCACGGGAATGTCGGCTTCCTCGCGGATTTGCTTGCACACTTCGAACCCGTTGAGTCTCGGAAGCATCACGTCCAGCACGACCAGATCGAATTGGCCGCTCAGAGCTTGCTCAAGCCCCTTCTCGCCGTTGTCGGCGATCTCGGTTCGATAGCCGCTCGCTTCCAGGTAATCCCTCTGCAATTCCGCGATCGCCTTATCGTCTTCCACGATCAAGATCGCTTTCTTCTTCATGGCCGGCGACACCTCCTTTCGCGATCGGCAGTTTTATGACAATCTCCGTGCCGATACCTTCTTTGCTGTGGGCGCTTATCGTTCCGCCGTGCTCGGAGACGATGCGCTTGGCGATCGCTAGACCGAGGCCGCTTCCTCCGGTGTCCATGTTCCGGGATTGTTCCGCCCGGTAGAATCGATCGAAGACGAACGGAAGCGCGCTCTCCGGAATGCCGTGGCCGTTGTCGGCAACGGACAGTCTCAATTCGCCGTCAACCGTCGAAGCCGCAAGCCGTATCTCCTTGTTCGGCTTATCCATGAACTTTAAGCTGTTCTGGATGACGTTGGACAGAACCCGCCGGAACGAATCCCTGTCCACGTTTACGCTCGTTGTCTTGTCTATCTGCCAATCTTCCGTAAGCGCAACATCCTTCTTTTCCAATTCGAATGCCAGCTCCTCCGCCCAATCGCTTAAGAACGCCTGAACGTTAACCGTTTCGAAAGCGAAGGGCAATCGATGCAAGTCCAGCTTGGAGAAGAGGAAGAGCTCGTCGATAAGCTTATCCATCTCGGCTGCCTTGGAGGAGATCGTCTTCATGTATTTCTCCGTCTTCTCCGGGGAATCCGCTATGCCCTCGAGCAAGCCGTCCACGTAACCTCGGATGGACGTAATCGGCGTCTTCAGGTCATGCGAGATGCTCGCGATCAGCTCCTTGCGGTTCGTCTCGTATTGAGCCTGCACCTCGAAGGAATGATTGAGCCGCGTCCGCATCTCCTCGAACGCCGTACCCAGTTGGCCGATCTCGTCCTTCCCCGACACCGGGACCGGCGTATTCAGGTTGCCTTGCGTGAACTGCACCGCGGATCGGCGAAGCGCAAGAAGCGGCCGAATGAGGTGTTTGGACATGTAATACGTCAGCCATGCATTCGTTAGGATCAAGATGACGACAAATGCCACAAGAAGATAAGGCGAATATTTCTTCGCGAAATAAACGAACGGATCTACTTTCTTGATGAGGTAGAACGAGACGGGCTCTTTGTTCCCGTTCAAAAGATCGTACCGGACATAATGATAATATTCGTTATTGGAGTAGGCTTTGGTCTTGGAGAAATAGCGTTCTCCCTCGCGCTTGAACGGGACAAGCGACGAGAGCAGCTCGGCCTTCGTCTGGATAGCCGCCGATTCGTACAGCACTTGATCTCCCGACTTCACATAGACATAGGTCTCCCTGGCAGAAAGCTCCGAAGCGATCTCATTAAGAAAATCGCGGTCGGCGAGCAGCGCGGGGTTCTGTTCGACGGAGTGCTTCAGCAGCCAGTGATAGTCGCTCTCCTCGAAGCTCTCGATCTTGGTCTCGTAAATATTGCGTACATTCTGCAGATCGCCTTGGAAGACGAGAACCAGCAGCGCAGCCGTCAACACCAGCAGGATCATAGGGACGATCAGCATCGCCAAGTAAGACAGGATTAACTTAATGCGAATGGACACGCCGATTCCTCAATTCTTCGCAGCTTAAGGACAATTCTTGTTTCCGATTAACGCTTATCGGCATGACGAAAGGACCGAATCCGCCGATGAGAAACCGTCGGCTGCCAGACCGATCGTACCATTTCCCCATCAATAGAAGCAACAAAACGACCGATTGAACGCCGTAAGCGCCGGCCATTACGAGCACCCGTGAACGATCGGCAGCGATCTTTGGCTTCCGGCTTCATCCCTATCGCTCCGCTCTTTAGCCATTTAGAGATTCCTCTCCTTTACCTTACAACGCGTTCATAAATGGGCAATGAACCGTTTCTTATCAAATTATTAATTTTGCGCTCCATGCAAAAAAAGAGGCTGTCCCAAAAGTCAACCGACTTTGCGACGACCTCTGTCATTTCGTTAGAGAATTAATTTTGGGAGGGAGATGTCATCTTCCGCATCTTCACCCCACAAATTGAAGCCAAGTAGCAGGAGTAGAGGTTCTGAATTAAGAAGTTAAGAATACGTCGCCGAACTCATGTATATCCTTAGCGGTGCCAATACCTCCGTTGTATTCGACCCAGCCTTTGCGCCCGCCTCCGTCGTTGTCGTTCACGAGCAGCGAGAACTTGAGCTTTAGACCGTTCGCCGCCCGGCTTGAATCGATGCCCAGCTCCTCCCACGGAATCGCCGCCTCATAGATCGTCTCTCCTTCTTGGCGCGAGACAGTGGCATTCGGAGCGAAGGAGCCGTCGGCCGCGAGACCCAGGGTAGCGATCCATCTCCATCGCAGCACCTGCCCTGCATCCCCCAGCGCGATTCCCGCCTCATTGTATGAGCCGGGAGCGTCTCCCGTCTCGTCCGCGGCTCCGATCGCGAATTGGATGCTGTCTCCGGCCCAGATGTCGAATCCGGTTCCGGGCTGGGATTGCGCGTCGTCCGTTACAGCCACGGCGAGATAGAGATTGCTTTCATCCCAGCTCAGATAACCGAAGGCGGAGAGATCCTTCTCTCCTTCCCAATTATCGTTTCTCACGGTATCCGCTTCGAATCGGGTCTGCCCTTGCCACTCGTCCAGCTTGCCGTCTACACTCCCTTGCGTTCCGGCATGGCGGGCGAGAAGCGCGTTCGTCTTGCTTGCGCTTTGCTGGGTTAAGACTCCGTTATCGGTCGTCGCTTCAAGAATCCTCTTTCCTGACAACGCATCGCTGATCGTATATGCCTTGCTTATGTTCGGCATCAGCTGTTCGACCTTCGTTTCGAACACGTTCTCCTTGCCGTTCCGGTCGGCGTAGCGCACGCGCAAGGTTCCGTTGAACGGCTGAGAGGTCTCATTCCTTACCGTAAGTTCTGTCTTGACTTTGCCGTCTGCCCGATCGAAGAATGTCTCGTAGCTTGCCTTGATCGGATCGATCACATTTACGTTCACCGCATAGCCGTCAACCGGATTCTTGCTGGGATCGGAGGTCACGAATACTTTGTTGCTGCCTCGCTCCAAACCGGCGGGAATCCGGACGGTGATCGCCTCTTCTTCCGCCCCTTCGAGCGTCCAACCCGGCGGCAAGAATACGGCGGCCCGACTGCCTCCGTCCGAAGGCTGAAATGCGCTTGGAAGCTTCAGTTTGAAAGCATCGCCGGAGATCGCATACAGGCTGGACACGTTGGGCGCTCGATCTGCTCCCTTAAAGTCAATAACGTTCTGCAGGAAGGTTGCGGCCGTATCGATCACCATATCCTTGTATAAATCGTTCTTATAGTCGTGCCCGGCGCCTTCCATCGTGAAGAAATTAGAATAAATTCCTGCGTTCGCCAAGTCGCGGGTCAATTGAACGCTCTGGGAATACGGAATCAAGGTGTCGATCGTCCCGTGGATAATCAGCACCGGCGGAAGCTTGCCGTCGATGGCTTCATCCATCGTACCGCCGTAAATATCCACGATCGCGAAGACGGATCGAACGCTGTCCGGATCGCTATTCAGCGCTTGATTCACGTAGTTCATGGCGAGATGGCCGCCTGCAGAGTCTCCGCCGATCGCAAGCTTCCCGACATCTAACCCGTATTCCTTCGAATGCTCGCGGACCCAGCCGATCGCATCGGAGATGTCCTCATAGTCGTCGTTCAACGTCAAATACAGGTTCGCGTCGGGGTCCTTCTTAAGCCGGTAATCGATCGAGACGACGGCGTAGCCTCTCTTGGCCAACGCTGTCGAGAAGTCCGCCGCATCCCGTTTGCTGCCTTCCTTGTACCCTCCGCCATGAATGAAGACGAACACGGGCTTGGGCTCATTATCATGCGTCTCAGGAACATATAAATCGAGCTTCAACGGTTCTATGGCTTCCGTCTCGTTCTTCTTGTTCGCATAAACGACATCTTTAATGACATTAACTTCATAACTCGGACTTAAATGACTCTTTAGTCGCGAGGGCGCTTCCGACAGCGCCCTAGCAGTCTGAAGACCGGAAGAGGTCGGCAGAGGCGCCTCCGTTCGTTTCTCCTGACGGTTCGTTTCCAAGAAGTAGAACACTCCCGAGCCGACGAGCGCCAAACAAACCGCAATCATGATCCAACGCCATCTCATGAATGGAATCCTCCCAAGTGGTAGAAAGTGACGATAATATCGTAGCATTCGGCCATAGGAGCGATAAGGCGTCATTCTTGGAAAATAAAGCGCATTTCTATGGAGTTCATTCTTCGGAAAATAAAAATGCCGCGTTAGCGCGGCATTCTCCCCTCTCTCCTATTGGTTGTTCCAGTTCTCTTCCGTTAACTCAGCCATGACCGACATGGCGGCTTTGCTGCCGGAGGCAGCGGCATAGATCAGTTGGGAAGGCATCACGTAAGCCGCATCTCCGGCGGCGAAGAGGCCGGGGACCGAGGTTCTGCCCATCTCGTCGGCGACGATTCCCCCGTGTCGGGCCGTTCGGTAGCCTAACGAGTCCTCGAAATTCACGTAAGGAAGCTGAATCGGATCGATGAAGCCGCCGCTCCGAAGGATCTCCTTCCCATCCGTGAAGCGGATAAGTTCGAGTTTGCCGTTCCGGCCTTCGAGAGCGGCGATCGGCGTCTTCACGAGCCCGATTCCTCTCGACGCCAACTGCTCCTCCTGTTCGGCGGTCAGGTTGTCGCCGCCGTTGGTGCACACAACGAGATCCCGAGTCCAATGAAGCAGAAGCTTGGTCTTATGGAGAGCAGCCGGGTGATCCGAGATGATCGCGAGCGGTTGATCCCGCAGCTCCCACCCGTCGCAGAAAGGGCAATTGAATACGCTTCTCCCATAGAAGTCGCGAAGACCCTCGATATCCGGAAGTTTCTCCTTAAGCCCGGCGGACAAGATAAGCTTGCGCGCCTGTACTTGTTCCCCGGCTCCGACGGTTAAGACGAACCCCTGCTCCGACTTGCGGATGTCGGTTACTTCCTCGGGCCAATGCTTCGCCGAAGGATACTTCAACACCTCCTCGTAGGCGATCCGCCTGAATTCCGCAGGAGTAACGCCATCTCGGGTCAAATAGCCGTGCGATTCTTGCGTCACCGCGTTGCGCGGCTGCCCGTTATCGAATAAAGCGACGTTCTGCCTGGCTCTTCCTAGCACCAGAGCTGCGTTTAATCCTGCCGGCCCGCCGCCGACGATGGCGCAATCATAGTTTACTATCATTCCATTCACCTCTTCATAGATATTATAGATATTTAGTGTCTGTAATTAGAGCGAAGAAAAACGGATTCCCGTTCTTCTTATTTGGCCGCTACGGCTTTCTTCGCCAAATCGGCCATCTTGGTGTTCTTCAGGAATTCCTCCATCTCGTCCTCGGCCGCTCTCATCGCTTGACGGATGACGCATCGATCGTCGTCGTTGTGGCAATCGAACAACGAAGCCGTTCCTTCTACCGCATGGATGATGTCCAGCACGGAGATGTCTTCTATCTTGCCCTTCAACCGATAACCGCCGTTGGCGCCCGATGCGGACTCGATCAATCCCGCTTTAACCAGCTTCGTCAGGATCTTCGACAGATATGTCGGCGATACCTTCTGATGTCCGGCAAGCTGCTGAACTCCGATCGCTCGGTCCGGCGCGTGAGCGATCAGGTAGAGGATCGTATGCAAGGCATAATTGGTCGCTTTCGAATACTTCATGATGTCCCGCCTAATTACAGACTTAATGTATCCATAATAACCGCAAACCCGTATCTTTGTCAAAATCGGAATGAAGAATGTCATTCGGACTCACTTGCCCATACTAGGGGAATCGAGTCGAAGCGAATGGAGCGAACTTCGTGGCAAGCAAATGGATGACATGGCTCAGAGCGAACGGAATCGTTTGGAAAATCCCTCTGACTTCCGCATTATCATGGGAACTCGCGGAGTGGGCCGGGTCGAAGCACCCTTATTTGGCTCCTCTATCGGCCATTCTGTGCATTCAATCGACCATCGATCAATCCATCCGATTTGCCTGGCATCGAATGGTCGGTACCTTCGCCGGCGTGCTGTTTACCGTATGGATCGCTCCTTATTTGGCGCTAAACGGTTGGAGCCTCGCTCTCCTGCTGCTGGCGGGAACCCTCTTGGCCTCCTGGCTGAAGTGGGATCAAGTTCTGATGACGCAAGTCGGTCTTAGCATCCTGCTTGTTTTGTTCTTTCACAGCCGGATGCCGACTTATTGGTCCGATCGGATCCGCGATACCTTAATCGGTACGATTGCCGCCACCGCTATTCACGCGCTGATACTCCCTCCCGATACCGTCAATCAAGCGCGCAAGAAGCTTCGTTATTTTATGGGCCAATTGACCGCAAGCTTTCATGAAACGGCTCAATGGGTTCAGAACGGCTGCCCGCAGCAGGCTCTGGCCATCCTGCAGAATCGATCGAAGACCTTGTTTCAAGAGATGCATCGAACGACCGCCGAGTTGGAGAACGCGGAGCAAAGCCTGAAGTTCCATGCTTTAGCCGGTAAGAAACGTCAGGCCGTGGAGCAAATGAAGGATGGGATGCTCCGGCTTCGTGCGGCGTATGTCAAGCTCGGCGATATGATCCAAGCGTTCTCCGATTGGTCGGGCAGCGGCACTTTCTCGACGGATCAGCAGCGCGAATGGTCGAGTCAGCTGACGGGAGTAGCCGATCTGGTGCGGAAGTGGCAAACCGAAGGGAACCTGCCGGTAACCGTTGCCGCGTCTTCCTTGCCCGTCGGCCTCCGGCAACGAATCCCCGCACGCTTGCAGAACGATCAATATCTGGTCGTCCTGTGTTGGTCTATCGAGCAACTGATTCAACAATTGAACAAGCCCGTTCACTAAGGCGTGCGGCGATAACCGGCAAGCATCTCTTGTACGGCTGCATGAATCTCCTCGTAGGACGTGCATCTGCAGATATTCGATTCGAGCCATAGGCGCACGGTTTCTAGATCCGCTTGAGGGTAAGCGTTCCTCAAGCCTTCGCAATTCACGATAAAGCCGGGCGTGCAATAGCCGCATTGGAACGCTTGGTTCTTGGCGAATGCATAGGTTGCCGGGGAATTCGCCAACCCTTCGATCGTAGTGACCTTCCTGCCGTTCGCCTCCGCGGTAAGCATGAGACAGGATTTCATGGGCAAGCCTTCCACCAATACCGTGCATGCTCCGCAATCCCCGTTCTCGCAGCCCGGTTTGCAGCCCGTAAGGCCGAGCATATTCCGAAGAGTATGAAGGAGCAGAGACGAGGCTCGAACATTCACCCTGCGCTTCTCGCCGTTGACTTCCATTTCTACGGAGTCGGCGGCAGGCATCGGCTCTCTCATCGTTCACCTGCTTTCCAAGGATTGGATCGCATCGGCCATCGTTCGCGCGAGCAGGAATCTCCGATACGGCGCGGAGCTTTCGATATCGTCGAGAACGGGGCCCGGCAGCCTGCCGATCGCTTCCTCAATCCTCTTATGGGGCGGGATCGAGGAGTCATTCAAGACTTGTTCCATCGGGTCCGATCGGAAGGGGAAGGCGCAGACGCCGCTGAAGGCCATGCGGAGCTTGCCGTCTTTCTTAAGCGCGGCGACGGTTACGATCGGGTAACCGACATGGCCGATCTTGCGGCGCTTCTCATGGTAGTACGGCAACGGCAAAAAGCGGATATCGGTCAAAGTCTTGACGAGAAATTCGCCTTTCCGAAGCTTTAAGCGACCTTCGAATACTTCATGGATGGAAACCGCGCGCATCCCGTTCTCCCCTGCGAGGACGACCGCGCTGTCGGTCAGCAGCAGCGGCAGCACGGCTTCCCGATAGATGATCCGGCCGCAGATGTTGCCTCCGAATGTGATTTTGTTGCGAGAGGTTTGATCGGCAACCCCCCTCGCGGCCAAGCTAAGAAGCGGGAACGGGTTGGCCGCGCACAAGTCCGATAACGAGACGCAAGAGCCGATCTCGAGCAGTTGGCCGCTCATCTGCAGGGAACGGCAGTCCGGAATCGCCTTAAGGTCGATAACGGCGCCCGTACGAACGCGATTGAGGCGAGCGAACGTCAAGATCTCCGTTCCTCCGGAGTAATAGACCGGGTCCTTCCCTTGCTCCTGAAGCTTCCGGAACCAATCGTATGCTTCCGAGACATCGGCAGGGACGTAGTACTCCAAGTCAAAAGGGATCATGGACCGTCCTCCAGATTCGCTCCGGCGTCAGAGGAAGCCGATTCAGTTCGACTCCCGCGGCTCTGCTCAATCCATTCGCCAATGCGGCAGGCATCCCGATGATGCCATGCTCGCCGATTCCCCTTAATCCGTAAGGCGCTTCAAGATGAGGCGTTTCGACGAACTCCACGTCGTATTGCGGCTGCTCTCCATATCGAATGAGCTTGTAGCTGCGGAATTGAGGGCTAAGCAAGACCCCGTTGGAATCGAAATAGAACGTTTCGCGGCTGCCGAGCCCAAGACCCATGCTCATCCCGCCGGTCACCTGCGCCCGAGCCAGCGCCGGGTTGATTACCTTGCCGGCATCGATGACCGTCGCCGCCCTTAACAGCCGATAAGTACAGTCGATCGGATGATACTCCACTTCGACCGCTTGAACGCCGACCGTCCATTCCGGTCCGGGTACCCCTCTTCCCGTCTCCGGATCCAAAGGCGTTAGATTCTGCATCGTGTAGCTTCCGCGGCCGATGATCGCACCGCCTCCGACCGTTCGTCCGTTCGGGAGAGCAACTCCTTCGGCAAGCCGGGCGATTGGAATCGAGATGTCGGGGCGCGCCTTCAGGAAGACTCTCCCATAGCCGACATCCAGATCTTCCGGCAAGCCTTGCAGAACGAGCGACCCCAGCCTCTTGAGTTGTTCTATCGCGTCGTCCGCTGCTCTTAGAACGGCGTTGCCGACCAGAAAGGTACTGCGGCTGGCGACGGTCTTCCAGAAGTAAGGATCCTTCTCGGTATCGATATCCGTCGAGATATGAATCAAGCCGACATCCATGCGGAGCCGTTCGGCCGCGATCTGGGTCAGCGAGGTGCGCGTGCCTTGACCGATCTCGACCGCGCCGCATTGAAGATTCACGGTCCCGTCCGGGTAGAAGACAAGGGACGCTCCTCCGCCGGCATTCAGGGGAGTGCTCGAGTTTTTCCAGAAGCACGAGTATCCGATTGCCTTGACGACCGGACCGTCCTTATGGGGAGACGAGGAACCCTGCCAGTTCTTTAATGACATTAACTTAGCGATACACTTGGGCAGATCGCCTACCGTGCTCCTAGTGAGAAGCGTTTGCGTAGGGGTCGTATCCCCGGGTCCGATGGCGTTGCGGAATCGAAACTCCAACGGATCCAAGCCCGCTTCCTTCGCCAGCGAATCCATCGCTCGTTCCATCGCGAAAGTCAGCTCCGAATGGGCGAAGCCGCGAAAAGAGGTGCAGTAGGGATGATTCGTATAGACGCATAAGGAATCGCAGCGCATGTTATCGATCCGATAAGGCCCCGTGCAATCCACGGCTCCCGCCCGGCTCATAATGGGGCCCCTATCCGCATAAGCGCCGCAGTTGTATCGATGCTCGATGTCGGCGGCCATCAGTCTTCCATCCGCCGTGCAGCCCAGCTTGACCGTGGAATCCAACCCGATATGGACCGGAGAAGACATCATGTCCTTCTCGCGGGAGTTGGTAATCCTCACCCTTCTGCCGCCTACGGAACGAGATGCCATATAGGCAAGAAACTCCAGCTGAATGGCGGCCTTCCCGCCGTAACCGCCCCCTACGAGAGGCGTATGAACGAAGACATGATGAAGCGGAAGGCGAAAGGCTTGGCTGACGGCGCCTCTGACGGCATATGGAGATTGGCTCGCGGTTCGAAGGAATACCTTGCCGTCGGGCTTGATCTCGGCAGTGCTGCTTCTCACCTCCATCGATGCGTGATCGGATTGAGGCATATGAATATGGACCTCAACGATATGCCGGCATTGGCTCCACCCTTCCTCCATGTTCCCTTTGCGGATTTTGGTTCGGTTCGCGATATTTTTGCCCGGCTCCGGATAGACCTCCTCGTCTTTCTCGTACTCGCTCATCCTCTCATGGAGAACCGGCGCGCCTGGCCGAAGGGCCTCTTCGGTCGTGAAAACCGCCGGCAGAGGCTCGTACTCCGCTTGGATCCGGTAGGCCGCCATCTCCGCGATCGATTCCAATTCCGCGACGACCAGCGCGATAGGTTCGCCCACATACCTCACCTTATCCAAGGCAAGTGGCGGCCGATCGCTTAACGGCGACCCGGTCAACACCGGATAATCCTGCCCGGTAACGACCGCCAATACGCCCGGGATCCGCATGGCCTCCGAGACATCGATCGATAGGATGCGAGCGTGAGCATGCGTGCTGACGGCCAGCTTCGCGTGCAGCAGACCCGGGGCCGGGTTGTCGTTCGCGTATTTAGCCGCTCCCGTCACCTTCTCCGCCGTTTCTTTTCTTCGAATGCTTTGGCCTACTGAACTCCCGATGTCGACCGCCTCCTTTGTTCTATATGTATACGGCTCGGGCTGTCCGTATATCGGCGAGATTCTTGTCAACCGTCCTTTCATGATGATTTTCTAATCGTTTTCTCATATCGATGGCGAAGCAGCCGGTATTGCGGGATTTCGGCGTTCCTTGGTAAGTGATGGCTCGAAACGGTGTGTTATGCTGGTTTCGTACCGCCCGATCGAACAAACATCCCAAGGGAGGACATCCTAACATGAATAATAAACTCAACCTATTGGATAACCTAAAGCAGAATAGATTCGGCAAGACGGCGATGGGAGTCGGATTAAGCTTGGCCATTCTGCTGTCCGGAAGCGCCCTGCTGACTCCGCAATCGGCCGCTGCCGCAACGAACGCAGCCGCATCGAACGCCGCTAATGACGAATCGGCTAACGCCACTTCGGATACCGCGAATCCCTCCGATGCCGCGGCGAGCGCCTCTATCGCGGATAACGTCATCGCGACAGGCAAGCAATTCCTCGGCGTGGATTATCAATTCGGAGCCAAGGGCGGACAAACGAACTCGTTCGATTGCTCCTCGTACACTCAATACGTCTTCAAGCAGAACGGCATCGATCTCCCCCGTTCTTCGAGACAGCAAGCTCAAGTGGGCACGAAAGTAGCCAAGTCGGACCTGCAGCCGGGAGACCTGGTCTTCTCCGATACGAACAAGGACGGCGTCATCAATCACGTCAGCATCTATATCGGGAACGGACAGCTCTTGCAGACCTACCGCGTCGGAATCGGCGTTACCGTCTCGAACTTCGAAGGCAGCGTCTGGGACAAAACCTTCGTGACGGCTCGCCGAGTTCTCGAGGATAACCAAACTCAGCAAGTTTCGGAATAAAGCTAATGCAATCAAAGGAGCCGCCCCCAAGTCGATTCAGACTTGAGGACGGCTCCTTCATCATATATGCATCGCTGTATTATTTATTTAAATATTATTTATTGAATTCTGCCGCCCAGCCGGTGTTTTCCGTCCACCAGCTAGTCATCGCAGGCGTATTTACCAGAGTGCCGAATCCTTCCTTGTCCATGATCTTATCCTTGTTGGCATCCAAGTCTTCGATCGTCAGCTCTTTATTCCAATAACCCTTGGTAGATCCGAAGAAGTTTAGCGCCGCGCGGCCGGAAACGGCCTCGATGACTTCGCCGTTCAGGGTGTTATCTTTATGAGCCAGCCAAGCCACAATCGGAGAGACCAGAGATGCCGGCATCATCGTTTCGATTCTCTTGCGCGCTTCCTCATCCTCCATCGCGCCGGCCATAGCCGTGAATGCCCCAGGAGCAAGCATATTCACCGTGATGCCGTACGCTGGCGCTTCTTCGGAGATTGATTTGCCCATGCCGAGCACCGCGCCCTTGGAAGCCGCATATTGGCTGATATTCGGTTGACCGACAAAAGCGGTAGATGAGGTAACGAGAACGATACGTCCATAATTTTGTTTAATAAAATGAGGCCATGCCGCTTTCGTAACATGGAACGCGCCATAAGCGTTAACCTTCATGACCTTATCGAATTGAGCCTCCGTCAACTTGGCGAATGGCACGTTGCTGATAATGCCGGCGTTACTTATGAGGATATCGATCCGGCCGAATTTCTCGATTGCGGTATTCACGATCGCAGCGCCGCCGGCTTCCGTAGAGACATCGTCGTGATTAACGACAGCCTTGCCGCCAGCGTCGACAATCATTTTGACCGTTTCTTCCGCTCCTTGGGACAGATCGTTTACGACAACGGAAGCGCCGCGGGATCCCAGCAGCTTCGCATGCTCTCTTCCCATGCCGCCGCCGGCGCCGGTTACCACCGCAACTTGTCCATCGAATCTCTTTTCCTGAATCGTACTCATCGTTCAACATCCTCCCTGATATTATCGAAATTTGTGTTAAGAACTCTTGCCCAACTATAATAAATTTGGACTGAGTGTGAATCAATAATCAGGGAAACCGAATGTGTTGATGAATGAACAGCTCGGAATGAACTGTTTAATTTGGTTTTATCCTTGAACAAAAGGAGCGTTAATGTTGATTGGTTCTCGACGACAGGCCCGCAAGCAGCAAACGGGAAAGATCCTAAAAAATGCGCTCGTCGACCTCATTCTGGAGAATAACAATGTCCAGGAAATTACAGTTAGTGAAATCGCAGACCGAGCTGATTTAAACCGGGGAACTTTCTATATCCATTACAAGGACAAGCATGAGATCATCGAAGATTTGTTCACGGACGCGCTTGAAGGCATCCGCCAGGCGCTTCGGGATCCATATAAGAATGTAGATCGAGTGATTCTTGATGGCATCGTTCCATCGACGAAACTGCTCTTCGAGCATATCGAGAATCACCGGAATCTATTCAAGGCTCTCGACCTTATTCAGAAAATACCAGACCTCTATGACCGTTTGGAATATGAAATACGAAAAATCTTGTTTGAGGACATTCAACTCCAGTTGGAACAAGATCCATCGGAGGTGGAATACGAGATCTACGCTAGCTATGTGGTTCACGCTACCCTTGGCGTAATCAAGTATTGGATCCAATCGAACTTTAAGTATTCAACAAATTTCATGTGCGAACAGCTTACTCTCATTTACTCCCATAGAATATCAGCTTTGATTATTAAGCGCGGCGAGTAATTGGCTGATTCATTGCTGCAATGCCGTTCCGCCTCCGCTGTCAAGAAGGTGGAACGGCATGTCGGTCGGATTCTTCACGTAACGCGATTCCTTATTCTTGGAGCTCCAGCCACCGGTCCAACCGTTCATCCAGCTTGGCTTGAAGTTCTTCTTTTCCCTTCCAGCTCGATTCCAACTCGGCTGTATCGCCTGATTCGCTAATCTTGGCTAGAGCTTCGTCTGCTTGCCGGAGCTTTTCCTCGAGCGACCTGATTTCCGCTTCAAGCTTCGTAATGTTTAGTTCATCGATAGACCGGGTAATCTCGTTCGGTCTTTGGGTCCTTGGCTGCGGCTCCTTCCTGCCAGCGGTCTCTATTGTGTTCGCCTGCTGGGCCGGCTTGGGCCGCTTTTCTTTGTAGTAGTCGTAATTGCCAATGTAGGAAGTCAAGCTTCCTTCCTGCAGCTCCCAAACCCGCTTCGCAAGACGATTGATGAAGTAACGGTCGTGGGAGATCGCGAGGATGGTCCCCGGATACTCCTCGAGAGCTTCCTCCAACGCTTCGCGCGAAGCCATATCCAGATGGTTCGTGGGTTCGTCTAGAAGCAGAAGATTCGGTTTGCAGCGGACAAGCAAGGCAAGTCTCAGTCGCGACCACTCCCCTCCGGATAGCGACCGAAGCGGCTTAAACACGTCGGCCCCATAGAACAAATATTGAGCAAGGACATGCCGGGCTTCCCCTTCTTCGATACGTCCCTCGGTACGGAAGTACTCGAGAACCGTAAGCGCGGGATCCGGGATCGGCTCCTGCTGAGCCAGATAGCCAAGCTCCAGGCGGGAGCCTAGCTTGATCCTCCCTTCATCCGGCTCGAGCTCTCCCAGCACCAGCTTGAGGAAAGTCGTCTTGCCGGAGCCGTTGTCGCCAAGCAGCGCGACCTTCTCCCCATAGAACAAGCTGCCGTCAACGCCGCTTAAGAGAACGCGGTCGGCGAACCGTTTGGTCAAGCCTTCGAACTCGATGACTTGCTTGCCGGAACGATCCAGGGGAGAGATTCCGAAGTCGGCCGTTCTCCGCTCCATGACAGGCCGCTTGACCTTCTCCATCCGCTCGATCGCCTTGCGGATCGAAGCCGCCTTCTTGAAGAACTTCTCGTTGTCTCCGTTCCTACCCCATTCCTCCAGCCTTCGGATCGTTTCCCACATCTGCTTGATTTTCTTCTGCTGTTCCTGATACAGCGCGAATTGCTGAAGAAGCCTCTCTTCCTTCTCCTTCAAGTAACCGCTGTAATTCGTTTGGTACAGCTGGGCTTCCCCATCCTCCAACTCGATCGTCCGGGTGCTCACGGCATCCAGGAAATACCGGTCGTGGGAGACAATCAGGCAGGAGCCGTCGTAACGCTGCAGAAAATTCTCGAGCCATTCGATCCCCTTCAGGTCCAGATGGTTCGTCGGTTCGTCAAGAAGCAGCAGATCGGGGCGGGTTACCAGCTGGGAAGCGAGGATCACCCGCGACTTCTCGCCGCCGGACAAGCTACCGAAACGTCGCCCGTCCTTCTCGCGGTCGATGCGAAGGCCGTTCGCCGCTTGATCGATCGCCGTCTCCATCTCGTATCCGCCGCCGCTTTCGAATCGCCCTTGAACATCCGTATACTTCTGGAGAATTCGGTTTAACAGCTGCGGATTGTCGGCGGCTTCCGGACTGGCCATCCGAATCTCCAGCTCCGTCATCTCCTGCTTGAGCTGGATCAGCTCTTTGAACCCGTGGGCGAGTACTTCATAGACGGTCATCTGCTCGAACTCCGCCGGGATCTGCGGCAAGTAACCGATGCGCAGATCCTTCTTTATCGACAAGGCGCCTCCGTCAATGGGTTCGTGTCCGGACAAGAGGCGAAGCAGGGTCGACTTCCCGCTGCCGTTCCGCCCGATCAGAGCGGCTTTCTCCCCTTCATGAAGCTGGAAAGTTACCTCGTCCAAGATCAAGTTCGCCGCGTGGTATTTTCTAATCTGTTGTGCATTTATCATCATCATGGCAAGAGCCTCCTGTTTAAGGAAGACCCTGCCCCGCGCGCAAAAAAAAGAGCTGCGGCAACAAGCCGCAGCCCTTCCAGGATGTCGTTGATCCGTGGCGGTCAAGGCAGGCGTCTTCTCGCGAATGGTTTTATCGTATTAGCAAAAATGGACAGACGGATCCCGTTCGCGAGAGATTTCGGAGCGATGCCAGTCATTTCCAAATGAAGCTGGCTAAGACGATCGTTGACCATGGCGAGATTCACCTACCTCACCTCCCTTTACATCAATTAGATGAATTGTATCATATGCGCGACACGATTGGAAGCGTACCGGGTTCTTCGGGTCTAACGCCCTTTACAAGCCAAAAGTTACCCCGGCGTAACCAACTCACGGCCAAGTGCGTACTTCCGCTTCCCGCGGAAGCCGGGTATGATCATCCTTGCCATCTTAACTAACAGATATAAGGAGCGATCATCATGGAACTGCAACTTGCATTGGATCTTGTCAACATCCCGGAAGCAATCGAGCTCGTCAAGGAAGTCGAGCCTTATGTCGATATCGTAGAGATTGGAACTCCGATCATCATTAACGAAGGGCTTCATGCGGTTAAGGCACTCAAAGAAGCGTTCCCTTCCCTAAGCATTCTCGCCGACTTGAAGATCATGGACGCCGGCGGCTATGAGATCATGAAAGCCGCGGAGGCGGGCGCCGACATCATTACGGTCCTGGGAGCTACCGACGATTCCACGATCAAAGGCGCCGTAGCCGAAGCCAAGAAGCAGAACAAGAAGATCATGGTCGACATGATCAACGTCAAGGACATCGCAACTCGCGCGCAAGAGATCGACGCTCTGGGCGTCGACTATATTTGCGTGCATACGGGATATGACCTGCAAGCGGCAGGCAAGAACTCCTTCGAAGAGCTGCAGACGATCAAATCCGTCGTTCGCCAAGCCAAGACGGCGGTTGCCGGCGGCATCAAGCTCCATACGCTTCAGGAAGCGATCGCCGCTAAGCCGGACCTGGTTATCGTAGGCGGCGGCATCACCGGTGCCGAAGACAAGGCCGACGTCGCTTCGCAAATGCAGCGCATGATCAAGGGCTAATTCATGTCGACGAACCCCGAACCGAAGACATCGATCATCGTCCGCGAATTGGACAAGCTAATGGCAGCCAACGAAGGCCATGCGAATTCGGTGGATTCGTTCGCTCAGAGGATTCTGGGAGCAAAGAGCGTTTTTGTCGCAGGCGCGGGAAGATCCGGCCTGATGGGCAAGGCATTCGCGATGCGTCTTATGCATCTTGGAATGACGGCCTATGTCGTCGGCGAGACGATTACGCCCGGAATCGCCGAATCGGACACCCTTGTCCTCGGTTCCGGTTCGGGCGGAACCGGGAGCTTGGTCGGGATGGCCGAGAAAGCAAAACGAATCGGCTCGGCTGTCCTTCTCGTAACCGTAAATCCGGAATCGGCGCTTGCCCGATTGGCAGATGACCTTGCGGTTTTGCCCGCTGCGGTCAAAGAATCGAGTTCCGAGTCCGCGGCAACGATTCAACCGATGGGCTCTCTGTTCGAACAAGGCCTGCTGCTCTTCTACGACGCCGTCGTGCTCAAGCTCATGGAGCTCAAGCAGCTGCGCGGCGATACCATGTTCGGCAAACACGCCAACCTCGAATAATCTTTGCGCCATCGATTCATGATCGGACTTCCGGCTGCGGCTCGCTATTTTGCTTCGGATTAGTTTCTAATGTATACTAACTATCATTAGGAAACTGCTTCTGAGGAGGAATGGCGAATGGCGTTGGAAGTCAAGAACCGCATCAACTTGAAGGAGATCAACTGCGAGAAGGAGCTGACCCTGGCCGTTATCGGCGGCAAGTGGAAGCTCATTATCCTGTGGCACCTCGGTCTCGAGGGAACCAAACGATTCAGCGAGCTTCGCAAGCTGATTCCGAACATAACGCAGAAGATGCTCGCCAATCAGCTTCGCGAATTGGAAGAAGACAAGCTGGTCAGCCGCAAGCTCTATCCCGAAGTCCCTCCTCGCGTGGAATATTCCATGACCGAATACGGCGAGAGCCTGATGCCCGTGCTGCGCAGCATGTACGATTGGGGCAAAAATTACGGCGAGAAGGTTGTCTGGAAAGACGACGTAGACGATCAGCCGAAATCGCGTGAACAATAAGAAGGAGCCTCGCGTCGCCGCGGGCTCCTTCTCCTTATTCTCGACCAAGATTCGATGTTTAGATTCCGGCGAATTCCTTGCGTCATCGATCGGCTATATGACTTCCACTACAAAACTCCCATGCAACCGATCTCCTACATACGCGTCGAGCTTCCAGAGACCTTTGGACCCGATCGACAGCCCGGAGGGACTGGACGCCGTCGCGCCGAAATTCTCTCCTCCCAGCTTGCCTTCGAAGATCGTCTCGCTGTCTCCACGCTCGCTATTGGCGACGATCTTGAAGGTTTGGCCGACAAGCTCCTCTTCTTCTCCCCAGAACAGCCACATGTATTTCTGCGTCTCGCCGGCGCGAAAAGCGTTATTCATGACGGCAACCTTGCCCGGATCTCCGATCCAGCTGGACGAGAAGGTTTCGCCTTCCCCGCTGATCGACTCCAATTCGAAAGCGGGCGCGGCTTTCCAGTTCGATTTGGTGGATGCTTCCTCGCTTTGGCAAGCGGCGGCGAAGACCGCGAACAGAAGAGAAAGGGCGAACGCCGGAATCCGAATGATTCGAGACATGGGAACTCCTCCTTAAATTCGATTGCGATCGAATTCGTGCTTAAACTTGTTTACGCAGAGCTGGTACAGCGAGGGCATCTGTTTCTTCTCCGACTTGACCCAGCCGACCTGCATCGGCTGCTGCGCATAGGGGGCAATATCGACCAGCACGAATGGCTCCCCTAACAGGCGGCTGCTGCCGTAGAAGGAGAAGTCATGGCCGATCGTGACCGCGAGGTTCTCGTTAAGAGCCGTCTGAATCGCTTCCCCGTTGTTGGTGGAGAATAGAATGGACAATTCGCCATAGGTCGATTTGTAGTCGATCAAGAAGTCCTCTAGGAAGTTATCCCGATATAGCGCGAACTCGTACTTCAGCAGCTCTTTGGGATGGACGGCCGCGTGCTGGGCGATCGGAGAGTTCTTATTCGCGCAGATCACGAGCTTCCCCTGTACGATCGGTTCGAACGCTAGCCCCGACAGCTTCTCGATATCCTTGGTGTACATCGCGATCAAACCGAGACCGATTCGATTCGAACGGATCGCCTCCAATATCGACCGCGAATCGCTCTCTTCTACATTCACCTTAAGCAAGGGGTAATCCTGCTTGATGGATGAGACCGCTTTGACTAACAGCGACATGACGCCCGGGAAGGAGGCCACATCGAGCTCTCCTTGAATCAGGTTGCGGTCATTAAGCGCGCTGTCTTTCAATTCGTCGATGGCGTGGAGCGCATCCAACGCTTTGTCCAGCACCCTCCTCCCTTCTTCCGTCGCATGCGCTCCGGCGTGCGTGCGTTGGAAAATCTTGACTCCGAGCTCTTCCTCCAAGCGGGAGACGGACTGGGACAAGGCGGATTGCGTCACGTGCAGAGATGCGGATGCCGCCGACAGGGAGCCCGTCTTGGCGATCTCCACGATATATTCGAGCTGTTCGATATTCATGAGTTTCTCCTCCATTGGATATTACGGCAGCTTATACCCACATTATAAACCTTAAATACTGCTAATCCCACTGGAGCGGTATAATCGAATGGAAAACGATCTATCGCACTCATTCATCCAGTTAGGAGATGACTCGAATGAAAGCAGCCGTTTACCATGCGGTCAAAGACGTACGTCTAGAGGAAGTTCCGATTCCGGAGATCAAGCCGGGCAAAATCAAAGTCAAAGTGAAATACGCGGGGATCTGCGGAAGCGATCTTCACGCTTATCATCACGGGATCGGCGTCCAGACGGGAACGCCGCATCCGATCTCCGGCATGCAAGCCCCTCTCACGCTGGGCCATGAATTCGCCGGCGTGATCGAAGAAGTTGGCGAAGGCGTCGCCGGTTACCAAGCGGGAGACCGCGTCGCGATCGAACCGATTATTTATTGCGGCGAATGCGAGAGCTGCCGTTCGGGACGTTATAATCAATGCGCGAGAATGGGATTCGTCGGTCTGAACGACAACGGCGGATTCGCGGAATATGTCCTTGTCGAGCCTTACATGGTTCACAAGCTTCCGGATAACGTAAGCTTCGAAGAAGGCGCCCTTGTCGAGCCGACGGCGGTAGCCATGCACGCCGTTCGCCAGAGCAAGCTCAAGGTCGGCGACTCCGCCGCCGTTTACGGCGTCGGCCCGATCGGTCTGCTGACGATCCTCGGCGCGAAATCCGCGGGCGCTTCCAAGATTTACGCCGTCGACGTCTCGGACGAGCGTCTTGCCCTGGCCGAGAAGCTGGGAGCCATCCCGATCAACAGCCTGAAGCAGAACGCGACGGAGATCATTCTCGCCGGCGGGGGCGTTCACGTGGCGTATGAGGCGGCAGGCGTGCAGCCTACCTTCTCTTCCGCCTTGTCGTCCGTTAAGAGAGGCGGCGAGGTGATGGTCATCGCAGCCTTCGCTCAGCCGGCCCAGATCAACATGCTCGAGCTGATGGGCAAGGAAGCCAACGTGACTTCCATCCTGGCTTACCGCCATATTTTCCCCGAGATTATCGCGCTTATCGCGGACGGCAAGCTGGAAGTCGCCAAAGTGATCACGAAGAAGATTCAACTCGATCAGATTATTGAGGACGGCTTGGAGCTGCTCGTCAAAGACAAAAGCCAAGCGAAGATTCTGGTGCAGATCAACTAATACTTGAGCTATCGTTTCCCTTTAGCATGATTAAAAGGCAGCCGAACGTATGTATCGGCTGCCTCTGTATTGATCGGTAAGATGTTCTAGCTCTAGCTGCGATTCGAAATCACTAAATTCGGTAAACCATCACCCTGCCATTCTTTTATGATCTCTATGAATTGTTTGACTTCCTCGGATGGGTGCAATGGATATAACAGACCGTATGGAACGAAGAAATCCAATTCGCTAGGGATCGTCACCAAGGATGGATGAACATCCGCCCACGCCTCCAAGGTTAGCATAACCGTATTACTTTCCTCGCAGCGATTAAACACATCAAGATCAAAGAGCCGCGGAACATCTTTTATTCGTATTTGAGGATGACTCTTTATCAGGAAATCACGTATGTCTTGAATGACCGCGCTTTTCCCTCCGTTCACCAATGCTACTCTTTCCCCATACAAATCTTCGATAAATAGTGTTTTTTTAGAAGCCAGCCTATGATGCCGAGATACGGCAAAGCATAAACGGTAACTCCCCAATTCAAGCATACGGTAGTAATCCTTGAAGCGATCGGTAAGAAATGGCCCTGCAAGGATATCGAACGATTGTCCGATTGTACGGAACGTTGTTGGGAGAGTATGCGCGTCATCTTCGAAATGAACGATGTTTATTCCGAAATGCGGGTATCGATCGCTAATTTCATTCCACAATTCAAGCAAAGTCTTACAAGGGTTAAGGATGGAAGTGCCTACACGAACAAGATGCCGGTCGGCCTGTGCGGCCTGACGCATGCGAATCAGAGCTTCTTGAAAATACTGCAGCATAAATTCCGCATCTTTGATAAAGGCTGCTCCTGCCTCTGTGAGCCTGACGCCGTGGTTGGTACGGATTAATAGAGGGACTCCGGCTTGCTTCTCCAACATATTCATTTGCTTCATCACGGCTGTTGATGAAATAAATAGCTTTTCGGCTGCCTTAGAGAAGCTTCCGGACTCCGCAACTTGAACAAACGTCTTCAGTTGTTCATTCATTCGAATAGGCACATCCTTCTGCATAAACCAATAGTTAACACCATGCTAACCTATTTGAAATTCCGTATCAAGCGGATAGGTCGTAACATTACAGAAGAACGAAAAAAATAAAAGAAGCAAAAAAACGCACTCAGGAATGGCATAGGAGGAGAATGAAACGATGGAAAACAAAAACAAAGTCTGGTTCATTACTGGAGCCTCTCGCGGATTCGGGCGCATTTGGGCCGAGGCCGCTCTCTCTCGTGGTGACAAGGTCGCCGCGACCGCCCGCACACCGGAAAGCATCTCCGAGCTTAAGGAACGATTTGGAGACGCCGTTCTTCCCTTAGCGCTCGACGTAACGGATCCCCGTCAGGTCGAGAAGGTCGTTCGACAGGCTCATGCTCATTTCGGCAGGCTGGATGTCGTCCTGAACAATGCCGGTTACACGCTCGTCGGTACGACGGAGGAGGCTGACGAATCCGACGTCCGCGACCTGTTTGACGCCAACTACTTCGGTACGCTTCGGGTCATACAAGCTGCCCTGCCTCTACTACGAATGCAGGGCAACGGGCACATTCTCGGCGTCTCAAGCGCCATGGGCATTGTGGCGGCGCCGCTCATCGGCTTCTATTGCGCTTCCAAATGGGCGGTCGAAGCCCTGCACGATAGCCTCGCGCAAGAGGTTAACGGCTTCGGCATCAAGGTCACGCTGATTGAGCCCGGCGCCTTTGCAACCGATTTTGGAAGTCCCTTGTCCATGAAGACATCACCGGGAATGGAAGTCTACGCCGATCTTCGAAATCAGGTGTTCGGTCGATTATCGACCGCAGAACGCGGCGATCCGCAGGCGACGGCAAATGCGATTCTTCATATTGTAGATGCCGAGGAACCGCCTCTGCGGTTTGCGGTCGGCGCGGGGGTCTTGCCTTTGGCGCGGGAAGCCTATGCCAATCGTTTAACTGCTTGGGAGGCATGGGAGTCCGTAACGAATGCAGCGCAAGGCAAGCCGATAAACAAACGTTAGAACGGAGTCTAGAAATAGTGAAGTTGAAAGAGCAACGAGCTCGCATTCCGCGGGCTTTTCTTTTTTCTTTGCGGTCCTCTCCCCCTGCTAACGCACTTAAAAAATAGTTTAAACCGATAGTCATTTAATACCATCGAAGGTATACTAGATAGATATATTCAAAGCGGAAAAAGCGCAGAGGGAGTCGTGTCGGAGCATGGGAAAAGCCGCAAAACTGGCGATGGCGGTGCCTGGCGCATTGGCCTTCATCTTCGTCATCGCCCTACTCCCGATCCTGATTCAGCTTGGAGAGAACGGAGACTCTCTTCATCTGAACGTTTCGGGCGGTCTATCGAGCATCAAGGAATATTTCGCCGGGATCGGGACGGGCGATACGTTCCGCTTCTTATCCGGCAGGACCGAACATTCTTTCTGGAACCAAATCTGGAGTTATTTCGACGTGTCCCTCTTCTACGTAGCGATAGGCGCGCTGCTCGGAACCGCGATCGGCATTCTTGCCGGCGTCTATCTCGGCATGTCGCGCGCCGAGTGGCTGAAGCGAATCGTCGAGCTGGTCGGCGCTCTGCCGGACTTCGTCGTGATTCTGCTCCTTCAATTCATCATCGTATATATCGCTACCCAGACGGGGGTCGTTCTTTTCCGGGTCGCGAGTCTCTCGACCGACCAATCGGCGATCATGCTTCCTCTGATCTCCATGGTCATCCTCCCCGCCAATTATATGATCCGCACCGTCTCGCAGCAGATGAAGATGACTCTGACGGAAGATTATATCAGCTTCGCGAAGGCTCGCGGCCTGGGCAAGACGTACATCGTCTTTTTCCACGCGCTGCCTAACGTTCTTCCCTTCATCAAGGCGGATCTTCACAAGCTGCTCGGCATCCTGATGGGCAACCTGTTCATCGTCGAGTACTTGTTCAACCTGCATGGCGTCACCAAGCTGATCTATTCCGATACCTTCGCCCATGGCGGCTATCAATTCAATCTGGTCGTCAACAGCTTGCTGGCGCTTATCGCGGTATACGCGATCGTGTATGGCGTTCTAAGACTGTTCCTGCGCGGATGGGAGAAGGTGTTCATTCGATGAATAAAACATTGATTACGGGACTCGTCCTAACGGGTTTTATGGTTCTCGCGGCATTGTTCGGCGGCTACTTCGCCCCTCATAGCTTGCAGGACCAGCTGAAGACGGAATATATCGTGGATGAGAACGGCAAAGGAACGATCGTCTCGCCGCCCGCGGCTCCAGGCGCGGAATATCCGTTCGGGACCGATAAGAACGGCTACGATCTCATGACGAAGCTGCTTTACGGAGCGAAATATACGATCTTCGTCTCCTTGGCGATCGCGGTCGCGCGAGTATTCGTCGGCGGCCTGCTCGGCATGCTGACCGGCTATTATGGGAAGAACCCCAACAAACCCATTCGCAAAGGAGCTTCTCTCGGCATCCTGAACGGCATCCCGATCTTCCTGATCGCTTGGTTCGCGATGGCGGGAATCACGATGAATCCGGGACTCTCTCCTCTATTGATGTCGATCCTGTTGGGAGTCGTCCTGACCTTGGTCGGAATTCCTTCCGTCATCGCGGTGACCAAGGACAAGACAAGGGTCATTCGGGATCGCCAATTCGTCCTGGCCTCTCATTCTCTCGGGGCGGGCAATTGGAAAATCATCCGATCGCACCTGTTCCCCCATCTGAAGGAGAGCTTCCTCATCCTTATCGTCCAGGAGGTCATCCTTGTCTTGTCGCTGTTCGGGCAGCTGGCCATCTTCAATATCTTCGTAGGCGGCACGACCATGTACTTCGATCCCGCCGAGTTCCACAGCCGAACGAACGAATGGAGCGGCTTGATCGGGCAAGCAAGGACGAGCTTCTATGCGAACCAATGGATGCTGTTTATCCCCCTCGCTTCTTATATCGTGCTGATCGTCGGCTTCCACCTGGTAGCGGGCGGCCTCGAAGCGGTCTTCAAGAAAAAGTACGCCAAGTCCGCTCATCTCTGAGCCAGACCTGGCGTTTTTCTTTATCGATTGTTCTTGCGCCGGCGAATCGTATTCTGTATACTCATATGGAATTCATAATCGAATACGGAATGAACTGTTTTGCGGAGGAGCCTGTCACCAAGGGCTCCTCTTTGTTTTTTTTAGGCATTAGGACATTCTAGTCATCATGAAGGAGGTCATCGCATGGAATTCATTCTTTATTTGGGCATCATTATCGCAGCTACCAAAATCGCCGGTCATTTGTCGGTCCGAATCGGGCAGCCTGCCGTACTAGGAGAGATCATCGCCGGGATCGTGCTCGGACCGGCCGTACTCGGGGTTCTTCATGCGGACGAATCCTTCCTCCACTATTTCTCGGAGATCGGCGTCCTGCTGCTTATGTTCCTTGCGGGGCTGGAGACGGACCTGGATCAGCTTAAGCGCAATTGGAAGCCTGCCTTCGCCGTCGCGATCGGAGGGATCCTTCTTCCCTTCGTCGGAGGCTATTCGGCTGCCGTCCTATTCGGCTTCGAGCAGAAGTACGCCTTGTTCTTCGGCATCCTCTTCTGCGCGACTTCCGTCAGCATCTCGGTTCAAGTCTTGAAGGAGATGAATAAGCTGGGGTCTCGCGAAGGAACGACGATCTTGGGGGCCGCCGTCGTCGACGATGTCCTTGTCGTCATCCTGCTGGCGGTAATGATGAGCGTTCTGGGGACGGGAAGCGACATTTCCTTGGGCCTTCTCATCGGCAAAAAGGCGATCTTCTTCGTCGCCGTGCTGCTGGCCGGTTGGCTGCTTGTACCTCCCCTGATGAAGAGGCTCGGCAGCCTTCGCGTGACCGAGGCCGCCATCGGCTTCGCCCTCGTCATCTGCTTCGGGTTCGCTTATTTCGCGGAATCGATGGGCATGGCCGGCATCATTGGCGCCTTCGCCGCCGGAATCGCGATCTCGCAGACTCCTCTCGTTCACGATGTGGAGCACAAGCTCGAACCGATCGCCTACGGCATTTTTGTTCCCGTCTTTTTTGCAAGCATCGGGCTTAACGTCACCTTCGAAGGACTAGGCTCTCAGATCGGCTTCGTTGTCGCGATTACGATTATCGCCATCCTAACCAAGCTGATCGGGGGCGGATTAGGCGCCAAGCTGACCGGCTTCGACACCCGCTCCGCTCTTGCCGTCGGATCCGGCATGATCTCCCGGGGAGAGGTGGCGCTGATCATCGCCGCCGCCGGACTGGAGGCGAGCCTGCTCGAAGAGAAGTATTTTACGGCCGTGATCATCATGGTTATCGTTACGACGCTGATCACGCCCCCGGTTCTCAAGTGGACGTTCTCCCGCCAAGCGGAGAATCATCGAATCGAAAGCCGTTGATCCTAAGGGGCTAACATAAAGAAGGCTTATCTTCGCATATTCATCACCGATAGCGAAGGAGGCGGTCATACGTGAAACGACCGATTCGGCGTCTTGCTTGGCCTTTGTCGATCGCTGCCATTCTCGGAATCGTATTCTGGCTGATCGGACAGCAGCGCACGAGCGCGCTTCCGCTGGAGAGCGCGCTGGACACCGGCAGCTTGCGATTGGAGATCGTCACTCTGACGGCTCATTCCTCCCCTATGGAGGAGAGCCATTTTCTCGTTCGGATCACCGATTCGAACGGCCTGCCGGTCGAAGCCGACAAGCTTCAGATCAAGACCTGGATGCCCAAGATGTTCTGCGGAATCTTCACGGCCGGCATCGCGCCCGGCGGCGAGAACGGACAATACGATGCCGTCGTGCTTCCCGTCATGAGAGGACGCTGGGTAGCGGAAGCGAACATTCAGGTAGGCAAAGAGACTTATAAGCTCCAGCACGAATATGTCGTTCGTTAAACCGGAATTCCGATTACCACAGCCAAGGATGAATGGAAGGAATCCAGCCGTTGGCGCTTAAACCCTTCATGACGGCCAGCACGCCCATGATCGTCGCCAGAATCTGTCCGGCTTGACGGAGACCGCGCCTCGTTCGACGGCCGATCGCTTTGGCGAACAGAGCGAAGGCGAACAGGACGGGAAACGTGGAAAGCCCGAAAGCCAGCATAATCAGGAACCCCTCGCCCCAATGCCCTGTCGCCGCGGCATTCATCTGCATCGCGTAGGTAAGTCCGCAAGGAAGCAGCCCCAACAGCAGGCCGGTGAGGAAAATCGCTAGAAATTCAGCGGCTCCGGTAGAGGAAGCCGCGAGCCGTCTCAATCGCTCGTGACCGGGAAGCCGGATCGCTTGCAGCGGAAGCGCGTATTTTCTCCAGACCCACAGCAGGATGAAGATTCCGCCGGCGATGCTGGCGGCTCCCTGCAGCCCCACGAAGCTGCCGGCGAGATTGAGGAACGAGCCCGCCGCTCCCATGACGGCGCCGGTCAAAGCGTACGTCAGAATGCGGCCGCTGTGGTACAGGAGCAGGGAAACGACCGCGCTCCTCTTGGCTTCCATGGCGATGGAGGCTCCGATCCCGCCGCACATGATGATGCAATGAGGCGCCCCCGTTAACCCGGCCAGCACGGCGATTGCCAGCTCGTTGGTTATCATAGGCGCCTCTCGCTTTCGCCGGAACCCATCCGAATGCGGCGAAGCCGCAGCGAATTGCCGACGACGAGCAGCGAGCTGGACGCCATGCTGAGGCAGGCCAGACGCGGGTCGAGAATTCCCGAGACGGCTAACGGGATCATCACCGCGTTGTAGACGATGGCAAGCAGCAGGTTCTGCTTCACATTGCGCATCGTCAGCCGGGCGAGACGATAACCGTCGCTCACTCGGGACAAACGACCGCCGGCGATCACGACGTCGCCCGCCTGAAACGCGGCCTCGTTGCCGCCTGCCATCGAGATTCCGACATCCGCAGCGGCAAGCGCCGCGGTATCGTTGACCCCGTCGCCGACCATGACGACCCGTCGTCCTTTGCGCTGCAAGGATTGCAGCAGCTCCAGCTTCTGCTCCGGAAGCAGCTCCGCCTTCACGTTCGGGATGCCCAAGCGGGACGCGATCGCGCGCGCGGCGTTCTCCCGATCGCCGGACGCGACCCAAATCTCTCCGTATGGCTCCAAGTCCCGAACCGTCGCGAGCGCGTCGTCTCGGATCGGATCCCGGAACCGCAGCAGCCCCGCCCACTTGCCGTCTACGGCCAACCACTGTTCCGAAGCGGGCTCCTCTCCCTTCTCTTCCTGAACGGATGACGGGAGCTCGACTCCTCTCTCCTTCAACCAGCTCGCTCGTCCCAGCAGCAATCGGCGCCCTTCCACAATACCCTCGATTCCTCTGCCGGGCAGTTCCTTCGATTCTCTTGGCGAGGCCAGAAGCAAGCGGCGTGCCATCGCTTCCTTGACGATGGCGCGGGCAAAAGGATGATCGGAAGCTTGTTCCAGAGAGGCCGCCAGCCGGAGAAGCTTGGACTGCGGGATGTCCACCGAGGTCAGGTCGGACAATTCCGGCTGCCCTCGGGTCAGCGTCCCCGTCTTGTCGAACATAAAGACGTTGGCGCGGCTTAACGTCTCGAGCGTGCTCGCTTCTTTGACGACGATTCCGTTTCGAAGAGCAAGGCTGGAGCCGATCAGCATGGAGATCGGGGTTGCCAAGCCCAGCGCGCATGGACAAGCGACCAGCAGAACGGCCATCGCGCGATCCATGGCTTGAATCGCCGTCGCATGGAGCGTCCATCCGATGAATGTCAATACGGCTAACGCAAGGATCGTCGGCACGAAGTACGCGGCGACGCGGTCCACCCTTCTCTCGATAGCAGGCTTCGCATGCTGCGCTTTCTCGACGACCGCGATCATTCGGGACAGACGGGTCTCTTCTCCGTTCGAATCCGAACGCAGCACCACGCTGCCGCTTGCCACGCGCGTTCCCGCATAAAGTTTCTCTCCGGCCTTCCTCGCGACGAACAAGCCTTCTCCGGTCAAGAGAGACTCGTCGACCTCCGCGGAGCCGCTAACGATGACGCCGTCCGTCGGAATCCATTCCGGCGCATCGACGGCGAACCGTTCGCCCGGCGCCAGCTCCCCGACGGGAATCGTGACGATGGCATTGCGCCGGATGGCCCGGACCGTCTCCGAACGCAGCTGCCGCAGGGAAGATAAACTGCGGGCGGCATTCCCCTTGGCGATGGACTCCATCCACTTCCCGAGCGTAACGGCAACGAGAATCATGGCGATCGAATCGAAGTAAAGGGCGGGATGTCCGTGAGCCGAATGCGCACCCAGCCGCTGCAGCGCTTGATATTGGCTGTAGAAGAAGGCAACGGCGGTGCTCATGGCGATCAGGACGTCCATGTTCGGCATGCCTTGCTTTAACGCATGATAAGCTCCCAGATAGAACGGATAACCGGAATAAAGCAGCAGAACGGCCGCCGCGATCATCTGGTAGACCGGATTCGAGAATATTGGCGGCGTCACGCGGCTGATAGCGTCGGAGAAATGCCCGAGCATCGCGATCAACAAAGGTACGGAGAGAATCGCGGAAGCGATGAATCGCCGCCGGTATTGGCGCGTCTCCAATTGGAGAGGATCGCCGTCGCGCGGACGCAGGGGTTCGGCTCCATAGCCGAGTTTATGGATGCGATCGACGATCTGGCTCTCGTTCAGGTCGGGATTCTCCCATTGGACGACGGCGCTCGAGGTGGCAAGACTGACCGTTGCCTCTTTTACGCCCTCTACCCGGAGCAGCGCTTTCTCGATTCGGGACGAACACGCCGCGCATGTCATGCCCGTTATTTGAAGCTGAAGGTTCTTCATAATTCCCTCCGCAACTGGCTTGAGGACAATCTCCCTATATACAGGTTATATGTCCGTCCGCCGCGGAACAGAATAGCCTTCCGTGTCGTGCAAAATGCATAAAGCCACCCGATCGGGTGGCTTGTCTGACTAGCTTGCTATGATCAATTCCGAATAAGGTAATCGAACGCGCCGAGTGCCGCGGTAGCGCCGGAACCCATCGAAATAATAATTTGCTTGTACGCGCTGTTGGTGCAATCGCCCGCCGCGAAGACGCCGGGAAGGCTCGTCGCGCCATGACGGTCGACGACGATCTCGCCCATACGGGTGCGCTCCAGCGTATCGGCAAGCCATTCCGTGTTCGGGACGAGACCGATCTGCACGAAGACGCCCTCGAGCTCGACATGCGTCTCTTCCTTAGAGTCGCGGTCAACGAAGGTAATGCCGTTCACCTTGTCGGTACCGGTAATCTCGGTCGTCTGCGCGTTCTTGTAGACCGTAACGTTAGGAAGGCTGTACAGACGATCCTGGAGAACCGAATCCGCCTTGAGCTCCGTGCCGAATTCGATGACGGTCACATGGCTGACGATGCCCGCGAGGTCGATCGCCGCTTCGATGCCGGAGTTGCCTCCGCCAATGACGGCGACGCGCTTGCCCGCGAAGAGCGGACCGTCGCAGTGAGGACAATAAGCGACGCCTTTGTTCTTGAACTCGGCTTCGCCGGGAACCCCGACATTGCGCCAACGGGCGCCGGTCGACAGGATGACGGTTTTGCTCTTCAAGACGCCGCCGTTCTCCAGTTCCACTTCGATCAGGTCCTTCTTCTCCAGGCGAACCGCGCGCTGAAGCTTCATGACGTCGACATTATACTCTTTGACGTGCTCTTCCAAGCTCGCCGCGAGCTTCGCGCCCTCGGTATACTTGACGCTGATGAAGTTCTCGATGCCGACGGTATCCATGATTTGCCCGCCGAAGCGTTCCGCCACCAACCCGGTGCGAATGCCCTTGCGCGCCGCGTAGATCGCGGAGCTGGCGCCGGAAGGTCCGCCGCCGATGACAAGGACGTCATACGGCTCTTTGTTCGAAAATTCTGAAGGATCGGGAGAGTCTGCCAGCTTGGATACGATCTCCTCGATGGACATCCGTCCGCCGCCGAAAAATTCGCCGTTCAGCCAGACGGAAGGAACCGCCATGATGTCCTTGCTCTCGACCTCTTCCTTGAATACGGCTCCGTCGATCATCGTATTGGTGATCCCCGGATTAAGCACGCTCATCGTATTCAGGGCTTGGACGACGTCCGGACAATTGTGGCAGGTCAAGCTGACATAAATCTCGAATGCATAAGTGCCTTTGATGTTCTTGATTTGATCGATGACGCTTTGCTCTACCTTCGGAGCTCTACCGCTGACCTGAAGCAAGGCCAGAACCAGCGAGGTGAACTCGTGCCCAAGAGGAATGCCTGCGAAGACAATGCCGGAATCCGGGTCTCCCGCCCGATTCACGCTGAAGCTCGGAGTTCTGGCAAGCTCAGCGTTCTCTAGCTTAATACGGGAGGACATGCCGGCCAGCTCGTCCAAGAAAGCCAGCATGTCCTTCGATCCTGCATCGGAACCTGCGCTAACCTTGATCAGCAGGTCTCCCTCAAGGAGCTGAAGGTATTGGTCCAATTGTTGCTTGATATCAGAATCCAACACCTTGTTCGCCCTCCTTAGATCTTGCCGACAAGATCGAGGCTTGGCTTCAGCGTAGCGCCGCCTTCTTGCCACTTGGCCGGGCAAACTTCGCCTGGATTGTTGCGAACGTATTGGGCAGCCTTGATCTTGTTGACCAGTGCGCTCGCGTCGCGGCCGATGCCGCCTGCATTGATCTCGATCGTCTGGATCACGCCGTCAGGGTCGATGATGAACGTTCCGCGGTCAGCCAGGCCGTCCGCTTCGATCAGAACGTCGAAGTTGCGGGAGATCGTGTGCGTAGGGTCGCCGATCATGATGTACTTGATCTTGCCGATCGTCTCGGAGCTGTCGTGCCAAGCCTTATGAGTGAAGTGAGTGTCCGTGGATACGGAATAGACTTCTACGCCCAGGGACTTCAGCGTTTCATATTGATCTTGCAGGTCGCCCAGCTCGGTCGGGCAGACAAACGTAAAGTCAGCAGGATAGAAGCAGACAACGCTCCACTTGCCCTTGAAGTTTTCTTCGGTTACTTCGATGAAGTTGCCGTTTTGGTATGCTTGCGCTTTGAACGGTAGTACTTGAGTTCCAATCAGAGACATTGTTGGTTTCCTCCTAAATGATTTTTCTATTGAGAACGGTTAGCAGTCAATAATCATTCTTATTTACTGCTTGATACAAATAATATCATCGATCTCCCTCATGCACATGAAGAAAACATGAAGTAAATTTGACAAATTTGTGTACGCATGTCGTTTTAGTATTCCACCGCTTTCGACTCTTTATTCCATTGGCAGCGGCAGTGTCCTGAGAATTGTAACGGAAATCTGAGACCTTTACAGGGGAAAATGGAGGGCTTATAAATTTTAACGGAAATGACAGGCCCTTATACGGGTATTGCCCCTCTCCTCGAGGCTAACTGCCCATTTAAGCGTCGCTTATATCCGTAAGAATCAATAACCGCTCTTATTCGATCGCTTAAGGTCTGAAACTTCCGTTAGCCACGAGCCGTTAGAGCAATCCGTAATCCGCCTGCCGATAATCACACGTCGATACCGCTTTTTTTCATGCCGAATCGGCTTCCGGTCAGGGGTTCTCTTTCAACCAGATCTCTTTGTAGTCGATCTTGCCCCACGCGTTCAAGGAAGTTCCGTTCAAAGCCGGATCGAAGCCAACGGTCTGGTGGCTGTGGTACAGGAACAAGACGAGATGCCGACCGCGCAAGCTCTCTTCAATGCTGAGAAGAAGCTCCGTTCTCCTCTCTGAATCCGTCTCGCGAAGCGCCGCGGACAACTCGGCGTCCACCTCTTCCTTGGACGGTTCGTCCAGATGATTCCGTATGTACCCTTCGCTCGAACGATACATATCGATCAGCGTAACGGAAGGCTCGACTCCCAATACTTCGCCCGCCAAGATCATATCGGCTTCCGCGATGGCGTCGGCTTGCGACAATTCGCGAATCGGCAGGACGACCGGATCGACGTTCAATCCTATTCGGCTTAGGCGTTCCCGGATCCATTCGGCGTCCTGCTCGTTCGAGGAGAGCGCATACGTATAGAGCCGCAGGACCTCTCCGCGGTATTCGGATGCCTTCAGAAGCTCTCTTGCCTTCGCTTGATCGCCAAGTCCATAGGCCTCGTCGTCGTTCAGAGGATCGAATCCCGAGGAGATCTTCATCCGTCTCCCGCCAAGCTCCCCGATCATCTCTTCCCGATTCAGCGCCCAATGAACCGCGGCCCGTAAGCGCGAATCCTGAAGCGGACCTTCCTTAATCAGGTTGAAGGACAAATACGTGCTGCCGGCTTCCGCGCGGTAGAGGACGCGCTCGGCCCGCTGCCTGGCCAGCGCATCGAAATACAACACCTGCATCCTCTCCGCCGGATCGCTCGCCATAACCGAAGACTTCTTATAATCCTCCCACACCCAAGTCTCCACCCGATCCAGATAGGGTCGGCCCCCATAATAGAAGTCGTTCGCCTGAAGGACGAGGAGCGAGTCCGTATTGTCCGTGATTCGGAACGGTCCCGTCCCGATCGGCAGCCGCTTGATGTCCTGCCTGGCGGCGATCTGCTCCAAATCGTCCGGCACGATCGAGAATCGCTCCGCCGAGAGAAAGGACAGGAACAGGGTGTTCGGCTCCCGAAGCCGAAACCGCAGGCTCGTCGATCCGAGGAGTTCGATGCCTTCGATGTTAGCCAAGAACCAATCCCCCGGCTTGTCAGCGCGGATTCTCTCGAACGTGTACTTCACATCTTCGGCGTTCATCCGCTTCCCGTGATGGAAGCGAACCCCCTTGCGCAAATAGAAGGTCCATTCCGTTCTCGCCTTGTTATGCTCCCAATGATGCGCAAGCCCGGGCTTCACCCGCTTCTCCGCTTCGTCATAGACGACCAGCGTATCGAGAATCTGCCGTATCATATGGGCTTCCGTTCTTCGAATGACGTTCATGGGATCCAGATCGGGGATCGGCCGGTAAAAAGGAAAACGAAGCACGTCCTCCTCATTGGGGCGCTTATGAAAGCCGAATTGGCCGAACAGCCAGCGTTGGAATTCGGAAGTCAGCCGTTCGTCCGCATGCCGTTCCAGGAATTGAAGCGCGGCATTCACATCGCCTTCCTTCGCCAGCTTCTCGGCCCTATGCAGAATAAGCTCGTCCTTGTCCTGAAGGAATGTAAGCCGCGATCGGTTGCCCCTTCCTCGGCCCGGCTGCCATTCGAGAAAGTTCCTGTCGATCATCTTCAGGATCAACAGCTGCGCATTGCGGCGGGTGCAGTCCAGAGCGAAGGAGAGCTCGTCCAACGTAATCGGCAGCTCTTGGCCTTGGGGACGATCCGGGAATCGAGTTCTTAATTGCAGGTAATAGTCCTCGAGCTCCATGTCTGCTCCTCCCTCGTAAAAGGCGAAATCACTCGGTTCATCTTTCGCTTTTTGTTCTACTTTTCCGTCAGTATAATGGGTCTCGCTTGAACCGTAAAGAGGAGTGAACTTATCGCAATGGCTACATCCACCCTGTCAACCGCCGCCAAGAACGAGGGATCGACGCCGCCCGCCCCTTCCGTATGGCGCAGCCCTGCCTTCCTGATCCTGCTGGGGACGGGTGCCGTCATGGCCCTCGGCAACAAAATCTACGAGCTGGCGCTTCCGCTCATCCTGTACGACATGACAAGATCGTCCGTGATCATGTCGACGATGCGGGGCATCGAATTCCTGCCGAATCTGCTGCTCGCGATGTTTATCGGCGTGCTTGTGGACCGCGTCAACAAGAAGAAATGGTCTCTCGCCGCCATTCTCCTTCAAGGAATGATTCTTGCCGCCCTTTATGCCGCGATCGAGTTCGGCCATCCCCGGCCGATCGTGTTCTACGTTGCCGGATTTCTGCTAATGGGCTTCGGGTATGCCTATAACAACGCCAGAGTAGCGATGGTGAAGCATTCGCTTCCGAACAGCCAATTGACGTCGGCGAATGCTTCCTACAACTTCGTGACGACGCTTGTCGGCATCTTGGGCCCGGCTATCAGCGGATTCATTCTCATGCTTCCGAAGCTCCATGAAGCGCTGCTCGTCACCGCGATCTCGTTCGCCGGCGCGTTCGCAACCCTTCTCTTCATTCGCCATAACGGCACCAACACGTCCCGCCTCGAGGAAAGAGGCTTCTGGACGGAGCTTCGAGCCGGCTGGGCGGAGCTTCTTCGCAATCGACTCCTGCTCTGGATGTCGGTCATCGTTATCTTCTTGAACTCGACGTCGGGGATGGTGGATACCACGATTATCTTCTACTCCAAGGACGAACTGGAATTAAGCAACCTGGAGCTTGGAGTCGTCCTGTCCGCCGCCGGAATCGGAGGACTTGTCGGCAGTCTTCTCATCGGCCGTTTGCGCCGCCATTTCTCTGTGGGGAAGCTGATCGCGCTATCTACCTTGCTGACTTCGCTTGTTCTGCTTCTGTTTTATTTTGCGGATTCCGTTTATTGGCTCGCCATTGGATTGTTCCTATTCGGCTGGTTCGAGACGATCAGTACCCTCAGCATCTGGACGTTCCGCCAAGAGTCCACGCCGCATCATCTTATTGGACGCATCAGCGGCATCACAGGATCCATTTTCAAGCTGGGCATGCCCTTCGCCATTGCTTTCTCCGGCTGGGTAACGAAGCAGGAAGGCGCCTCGCTAGTCTTCCTTATCGGGTTCGCCCTGAACCTGGCCGTCTTCGGCCTTTGTCTGGTCAGTCCGTTGTGGCGCAGGAAGCAGTCGCTCTGACTAGACCAATTAGTAAAGGGTATCTATAGAAAAAACCTAGCGAACCGTCGTCCGTTACGTTATTGCCATCCATGTCTGTATTCGCCATAGCTTCAAGTTCTCTGGCAAGTCTGCCTCCTTTGTCTTTTTGACAATCTAGCAATCAAGTGCTATTCTAGGGACGTAGCGTTGAACATCTGTTCAAAACATGTGTTCAATACATTGCGAAGGAGAGATCAGCATGAGAGCGGCACACATCTATGGAGCGAAAGACATTCAAGTGAAGGAAACCGAAGTACCGGCTCTTGCGGCAGGCCAAGTGCTTGTCAAAGTCAATTACGCCGGCATCTGCGGCAGCGATATGCATGAGTATGTCGGAGGCACCTATCCGATTCGGAAGCAGCCTGTGCTCGGTCATGAATTCACCGGCACGGTCATCGAAGTCGGAGAAGGAGTAACCAAAGTGAAGGCCGGGGATCGGGTCGCGGTAGAGCCGCTTATTCCGTGCGGGCAATGCGTCAATTGCCGCCGAGGCTTCTCCAACCTGTGCGTTGCGCGCGAAGGCTACGGCTATACGATCTCCGGCGGCTTCGCCGAGTACGCGGTCGTGAAGGAGAATAATTGCTTCTTGCTTCCCGAGGGAATGAGCCTGGAGCTGGGCGCGCTCGTCGAGCCTACGGCGGTAGCCGTTCACGCCGTTCGCCAGAGCCAACTGAGACTCGGGGATTCGGCCGTGATCTTCGGCGCGGGTCCGATCGGCCTTCTTCTGCTTCAATCCGTCAAGGCAGCCGGAGCCAGCGTCATCGTCGTCGTGGAAGTGTCGGAAGAACGCCGGCGCAAAGCCGCGGAGCTCGGAGCCACCCATACGCTGAACCCGATCGAGACGAACGCGGTTCAAGCCATCCGCGAGATTACGGGCGGCGGAGCGGATGTCGCCTTCGACGCGGCGGGCGTGCAAGCGACCTTCGAGGCCGGCGCCAGCTCCATTCGTCCGGGAGGCGAGTTCAAGGTCGTCAGCATCTGGGAGAAGCCCGCAACGTTCAGCCCGAACGCGATCGTCACGACGGAAGGCCGCATTACCGGCTCGTATGCTTACACGAACCTGTTCCCGGAAGTGATCCGGCTGCTGGCGAACGGCGTGATCAACGGCAATGAAGTCATTACGGGCAAGATCGCCCTGAACGATATCGTCGATCAAGGCTTCGAGGTGCTTCTTAAAGACCGCACCCAAATCAAGATACTCGTCGATATGAGCCTGTAAAGAGTTAAGAAGAGTAGCGTCCGCATCGCGAAAAAGACCGACTGGAACGAGGGTTCCGGTCGGTCTTCTCTATTATTCGATAATTGGCTAATCCGCCAGCTTAAAAGCAGCCTTCAAATCCCGGATCTCCGCGTCTTCGATATGGACCACTTCGCCGAGCGCGCGGGCGGACAGGATCGACTTCGCGCTGTATTCGGCGACCTCCAGCCGATCGAATGTATTCAGCAAGCCTTGTCCCGCGACGACGACGCAATTGTTCTTCACGATCGCGATCGGCGTGCTCGGGACAAACAACGCGGCCGTCTCTTCGGGCTCGTTGTATAGCGATTCAAAGCTTAGCTTCGGCGTGCCTCTGAGCAGGATATAGCTCTCCGGAATCGTTCGGGAATCGAACGGCAGATCGGTGACGGCGAACGCCATGATACAGGGCGGGTGCGCGAGAATAACCGAATCGACGTGCTTCTGCTGCCCGTAGACCGCTTGGTGGAAGCGTACGGATTGGCTGGGAATCTTCCCTTCCTCGCTCGCGCCGCCGCGGATGCAAACAAGATCTTCCGGCTCCAGGTATTTGCGGTCGCATCCGTAAGGCGTAATGAGAAAATCCGTTTCGTTAAGCCGCTGCGAGAACGTCCCTTGAGTGCTCGTGAACAACCCTTGATCATAAGCTCTTCGGACGTAACCGCACATCGTCCTTCGAACTTCCATCTCTTCTTCGTCGATGCCTTCGCTTCTATAGACGGGGAGCGACGCTGCGCTCTTCTCCCGAACGATGGCGTAATCGTCGTCGGTGAGCAGAGTCGGCTTCCCGATCCTTGCCGCTTCGATCTCCAAGCGCGCACAATAATCAAGCGTCTCGAACGCCTGGAACGCTTCGAACAAGTCGCGCCCCCCGACGACGACGCCGTGGTTCTCCAGCATGACCGAATTGATGCCTTCGCCGAACACTTTGGCGATATTGCGCCCTAATTGCTCGCTGCCCGGCAGCGCGTACGGCGCCATTCCGATCCGTCCGCAGATGCGGCGTTCATTCGGCAGCAGTCTCGTATCCGGAATTCTCCTTACGATGCTGAAGGAGACGAGCGCGGGCGGATGCGCATGTACGATCGCCTTCAAGTCGGGACGCGTCTCGTAGATTAGCCGGTGGAAGGGAAACTCGCTCGAGGGACGGTGCGAGCCTTCCACCGTTCCGTCCGCTCTCACGCACACCATGTCTTGGACGGTCAGGGCGCCTTTGTCCACGCCGGACGGCGTAATCCAGATATCCCCATTCTCCTCGCGAATGGATAAGTTCCCGCCGGACGTCGTGGTCATTCCGTACCGGTAGATTCGCTCCATGAATTGAAGAAGCTGCCGGGCGGGGCGGCTCTCTTGCGTCGTCATTGTGTGTCAGCTCCCGATTCGAATTTATCTATATCCTATGAAATTTATCGGCAGCTTTCTATGATCGACATTATATCCTTCCCCGCTTACTTCAGCAGCCAGAACACGATGACCAGGACAACGATCATTCCGATCAAGTAGATCCAGGACAAATTCGCCCAGTTTCTTCCGTTGTTCTTCGAATAGCTGGAATCTTCTTCCCGGTTGCTCTGGGATTGCCCGATCATCACCGTCACGACCAAACCGGCCAGAAGGACGACGACGACGGCCACGATAAGCCACATCATGCTGCCCACTTATGCAAACCTCCGCTTCTCGTCATCTTTTACCCGTTACCTTTTCCCCTTCTTCTTGAACTGGGTCGGAGATTCCCCCATCGTCTTGCGGAATAGATTGGTGAAATAATTCGCGTTCTCATACCCCAGGAAGCCGGCGATCTCCACGACCTTCATGTCGGTATGCATGAGCAGTCGCGTCGCCTCCTCCATTCTCCTGCGAAGCATGTAGTTGATCGGCGAATCGTCGTATTTGTCCTTGAACACATGCGCAAGATAATAGGCGTTCATATGAAAGGCTTCCGCGATGTCGTTCAGCGCTAAATGCTTCAAATAATTCCGATCCAGGTATTCCTTCATGCGCGCGGCCAACGTGTCGGGATCCTTCTTGCACGCCGGCGGCCGGTCTTCGGACATTCGGCGAACCAGCGCGATTATCGCCGTTAGAAGGCCGGAACAGACGATCTCGAAGCCATCCTTCCTTTGAACGAATTCTTGATGAAGAGCGGCAAACAAAGATTGGAGTTTCTCCGAATCCTCATGAGTCGGGATCTGCGGAAGGACATCTCTCGAGATCAAGTCGGTGCCGTACTTCTCGTCGTAAGGAACCTTAACTCCGCAGTAATACACGCCGAGAGGGCAAGCGGGCGAGGAGCATTCCTCGTGGATCACTCCTTGATTGTAGACAAGCAGATCGCCGGCTTCGACGGCATGAAGCTGCCGGTCGATCTTGATGACTCCCCTCCCTCTGGCGACGAAGATCAGCTCGCTGACGTTCTCGTGCCGATGGCTCGGGAACTTCCAATTCGGATTGTCGCTAACCTTGCCTATGTAGACTAACTGCGGGACGATTCCCCTTTCCGTCGCTTGCATCCCTTCACCTTCTCGCTTGCAATATCCGCCTTTTCATTGTTTCGTATTTCCATGTAAAAAGCAAGATATGTAACTACTTCTATTCCTATCAAAACAAGATGTTTTATTGAATCGCGTTGCCGGAACTTTTACTATTATCCTTACATGCAAGTACTATGCCATTGAAGGAGCTGCTAATAATGTCCTACTTGGATCAACCATATACGATTAAAGGCTTGTCGTTAAAAAACCGTATCGTGATGCCTCCGATGTGCCAATATTCCGTCGACGCTTTAGATGGCATTCCGAACGATTGGCACTTTGTCCATTACGCATCCAGAGCCGTCGGCGGAACCGGCCTTATCATCGTCGAGATGACGGACGTCGAGCCGGACGGCCGGATCACCTCGAGAGACCTCGGGCTCTGGTCGGACGACCAAATTCCCGCTCACAGGAGGATCGTCGATGAGGTTCACCGGCACGGCGCCAAGATCGCGGTGCAAATCGCCCATGCCGGCCGCAAAGCGGAGGATGCCGAACAACCGGTCGGCGCCTCGGATATTCCGGTGCAAGGAATCAAGAACCCGCCCCGCGCACTCTCGACCGCAGAGGTTCGCGAGATGGTCGGCAAATTCAAGGCAGCCGTCCGGCGGGCCGTCGAAGCGGGCTATGACGCGATCGAGCTTCACGGCGCGCACGGCTACTTGATTCATCAATTCCACTCCCCCGGCATCAACAATCGCGCGGACGAATACGGCCGAGAGCTGTCCCGTTTCGGCGTCGAAGTCATCCAAGCAGCGCGCAGCGCAATGCCGGATGACATGCCTCTGATCCTGCGAATCTCCGCGGTAGAATACATGGACGGCGGCTACGATCTGAACCATTCGATCGGGATCGCGAAGAACTACCAAGCGGCCGGCGTCGATCTGTTCCATATCTCCAGCGGCGGTGAAGCGCCTCACGGCGTCCGCAAGCCGGGCAGCCATGCCGGCTACCAGGTTCCGTTCGCCCGAGCCTTCAAGCAGGCCCTCGACGTTCCCGTCATCGCGGTCGGCATCCTGGAGGATCCGCTGGTCGCCGAAGCCGTCCTGGCGAACGGGGACGCCGACCTTGTTGCCGTCGGACGCGGCATGCTGGACGATCCTTATTGGGCGCTGCATGCCATTCGCGCCGTAACGCGCAAGGTCGAACCGCCCGTCCAATACGCTCGCGGGATCTATGTTCGTTAACGAATGCCTTGTCGATAAAGAAAAACGAAGCCCCTCCTCGCCGTCGCCTCTTCTAATCAGGAATCCAATCGGTTCCTTTAGAACGCATGACGGCTTGGCGGGGCTTATCTATTGTTACCTACTCCTTTGTAAACTCTTGTTCGCCTATTCCTTCTGAGAAGCGGCTTGCCTGCCCGTCGATAATTTCTTGGAGGTCGGCATGTCCGGCATCGCGTTCACGGACGCCACGGCGTTCGTCTTCTTCTCGGGCTTCGTCCAGAACTTCTCGCTGCCAGGCAGGTCGTCGAACCAAGCGGCGTCATCCGGGCAGTCGAGCGTCATGAACATCCCGTACCGGTTGTCTCTCGATTGATGATATTTCAAGTAGGCTTTACCGCCGTCGATTGCCAAGATCTCGATTTTGCCGGAAGTATGGCTCATCGAGAGACGAACCCTCTTGCCTAGCCCCGAAGTGAGCGCCTTCGCTTTCTCCACGATCTCATACACTTCTCGCAACGGCAGCACGAAAGCCTTGTTTCCCGCAACGGGACGGTTCACGAAGAAATAATACGGCGTCACTCCCGCCCACGAGAGCTTGTCGAGTAATTCTCCCAGCACGGCCGGGTCATCGTTGATGCCGCGCAGAACCGGGGTTTGGTTGACGACGATAGCGCCGGCGTTATGCAGGGCTTCGAACCCCTTGACCGCTTCCTTCGTGATCTCGCGGGGATGGTTGATATGCGCCATGACATAGATTCGCTTCTCGGGGGACGAATAGGTGCGAATCGCATCGAGAAGCTCCTCGTCCTCATAGATCCTCATCGGATTGAACACCGGGATCTTGGAACCCATCCGGATGATCTTCACGTGATCGATCTCCCTGAGGCGCTCTAGGATCATCCTAATCCTAGGCGTTCCGAGTATTAAGCTGTCCCCGCCCGTAAGGAGAACGTTGTTGATCTCCTTGCGCTGAGCGATATATCGCAGCCCGGGCTCGATGTCCGAGACCGCTTCCTTCACATCATTCCGGAACAATCGCTTGCGGAAGCAGTAGCGGCAATACGCCCCGCATACCTCGGAGACGATCAAGAGCGCCGTCGTTCCGTACTTGTGCTGGCACCCGGGAACGACGTAGTTCGTATCCTCGTCGGATGCGTCCCAGCGCCCGTATTCCCCTAATTCCTCCGCATTCGGAATAACGAGCTTGCGGATCGGATCGTGAGGATCGTTCCAGTCGATCAAGTCCAAGTAGTAATCGTTTACGCGGAACACGAATTTCTCGGTAATTCGCTTGAGCTGCTCTCTCTCCGACTCGGGAATCCGTTCGATCCTGTCAATGTTCATCAAATACTTCGGCTGAGGCATAGACACGCTCCTTTAGCTGTTTTTTGAACTTGTCGGGCTTTCTCGCGTCGGATCTTGCAGGTAGGAGCCGGAAGGCGCCAGAACGCAAAAAAGACCCGCTGCACGGGTCAAAAGACAAGCCGAGGATCTCCTCCGCTGCGCGTATAATTGACCCATCCAAAGCTGACGAGGTTAGCTGACGGACTCGGGTTAGATGGTCCCCTACGGTCCTTGCAGACCGATTCGCCCCAGAAGATTGGTTCCCCCGCTTTCCGGTTTCACCGGAAACTAAGCTACAAGATCGTTACCCTGTATGGGATAACTCCCTTAAACTATAACAAACAACGACAAGGCAATCAGCAAAATATCCGAATTGTAATCGAATTGTAATTATCACCCATCGCAAACTAGGAAGAAGCTTCCCTTAGAACCGGCCGATCGCCACGAAGACGGCGATGGCGAGCAGCAGGATGTTCATCCCGATCGCTTGGTTTTCTTTGCGCTTAGCGTGATGTCCGGCCGCCAAAATCATGATGACGCCGAGTCCGACCGCCGCGATAGGAGTCAGTACCGTTGCAACATCAATCGCTTCCGGCAGGATGAGTCCGATACCTCCGAGCAGCTCCGCCAAACCGACGAAGACGACGAATCCCGTGGAAGAATCTTTCGCCCAAGGCATGCTCTCTTTCGTCTTCGCTGGATTAAACGTCTTCATGAAGCCTGCCATAATAAACATGAACGCCAATAACCCTTGCGCAATCCACAATGCAATATTCATAGCCCAAACCCTCTCCTTAAGTTGCTTACTTTTCGTGCATAGGTGTATAATAAGGGCTAGAAATGAACTTGGGAAGTAGTAACTCCAAATAAACATAGTCTCCAAAAAGTAACCTAGAAGTACAATAGCAAAGGAGGCGACTCCGCCACATGTCCGAGAATTGCAATTTCGAATCGGTGCTCGAGATCCTCGTCGGCAAGTGGAAGCCGATTATTCTTTCGCAACTCTTGTCGAATGGAACGATGAGGTTCAGCGAGCTTCAGAAGGCCATTCCGGACATCTCCAAAAAGATGCTGACCCAGCAGCTTAGGGAACTCGAATACCATGATATCGTCCATCGGAAGATTTATCTTCAGGTTCCGCCCAAGGTGGAATACTGGGTCTCGGACTATGGCAAAGGGATGTCCGGCGCCCTTGAAGCGTTGAACGAATGGGGAATCTCTCACGTCAAGCACTTAAAGGAGCTATATGGAGAGGATTGGGAAGCCAAACGAGCCTCTAAATAAAGCTTTTAAGCCAATAAAGAAGCCGAAGAGCCTCCCAGCCGCGGGAGGCTCTTTGGCTTGGTTGAATAAGCTCGGATGTCCGATTTCATACTAGTTGTCATGACCTTACCAACGGAGGAATCGCCATGACTCGGACACCGGACCAAGGAATGGTCTTCGCGCTCGGCGGAGTGAACGAAATCGGCAAGAACATGTACGCCATCCAATATGGCGAGGAGATCCTTGTCATCGATTGCGGCTCGAAGTTCCCGGATGAGAGCTTGCCAGGCATCGACCTGATCGTTCCCGATATCGCTTACCTGCTTGAACACGCGGACAATGTCAAAGCTCTGATCGTCACTCACGGCCACGAGGACCATATCGGCGGCATCCCGTATTTCCTCAAAGAGTTGAACGTTCCCGTCTACGCGACCGCCCTGACGCTAGGCCTTATCGAGACCAAGCTTAAGGAACATAGGCTGCTGCGGGACGCGTCCTTGAACGTGATCGATGCCGAATCGGTCGTCGAGTTCGGTCCGATCCGGACCTCCTTCTTCCGCACCAACCACAGCATCCCCGACTGCCTAGGCGTCGTCTTCGATACCCCTCTCGGGACAATCGTTCATACGGGAGACTTCAAGTTCGACTTATCGCCGGAGAACCGGCAGTATCCCGACCTGCATCGCATGGCGTCGATCGGCTCCCAGGGAGTCCTGCTCCTGCTGTCCGAGAGCACGAACGCCGAACGCCCCGGGTTTACGCCGTCGGAACGCCTGGTCGGCGCGCACATCGAAGAAGCGGTTGCGCATGCCCCGCGCAAGGTGTTCGTGTCGACGTTCGCCTCTAACGTCAATCGCTTGCAACAGGTCATTCGGGCCTCTATCGTTTCGGGACGCAAGCTTGCTCTGCTCGGGCGAAGCATGGTCAACGTGGTCAATGTTGCCCAGGAGCTCGGTTATCTCGAGATCCCGGACGGCATGCTCATCGAAGCGGATGAAGCGTCCCGCTTGCCTTCCGAGCAGGTAACCGTCCTCTGTACGGGAAGCCAAGGAGAGCCGATGGCCGCCTTGGCCAGGCTGGCGAACGGAAGCTACCGGCAGATGAGCGTCGACCCGGAAGACACCGTCATTATCGCGGCTGGCGCCATTCCCGGCAACGAGCGGAACGTGACGCGCATCGTCGACAGCCTGTTCCAACTGGGGGCCCGAGTCATCTATGGATCCGGGTCTTCGACGGGGATGCACGTCTCCGGGCACGGCAGCCAGGAGGAGCTCAAGCTGATGCTCACCCTGATGAAGCCCCGCTTCTTCGTCCCGATCCACGGCGAATACCGAATGCTTTATCAGCATCGCCTGCTCGCGGAAGCCGTCGGAATCGAGCCCGATAACATCCTAATCGTAGGCAACGGGGATGCGGTTGCCTTCTCGAAAGGATCGGTCGCGCTCGGCGACAAGATTCCGGCCGGAGATGCCTTCGTGGACGGTCTGGGCGTCGGAGACATCGGAACCGTCGTGCTCCGGGACCGCAAGCAGCTGTCCGAGGACGGCATCTTGATCGTCGTCCTTACGTTAAGCAAGCGGGACGGCTCGATCCTGTCCGGACCTGACGTCATCTCCCGCGGCTACGTCTACATGAAGGACAATGACGATCTGATCAAGCAGGTCCAAGAACGGACGCGGGCCACGTTATCCGAACTGAGGGAAGCCAAGATCAGGCAATGGGGCGCCATGAAGCGCGCCCTTAAGGATGAATTGGCGAAGTTCCTCTTCGCCCAATCGAAGAAACGCCCCATGATCCTTCCGATCCTGATCGAGGTGTAAGAGGACGTTCGACGTCCTCTTCGCCTCAGGAGAGCTCGACGAACTTCGTGGCGACGCTCTGATGGAATTCCAGGTCGTGCTCCACGAACAGGATCGTCGGCTCATGTTCAAGAAGCAGCTCTTCGATCTGCATGCGGGAGATGACGTCGATGAAGTTGAGCGGCTCATCCCAGATATACAGATGAGCTTTCTCGCTCAAGCTCCTTGCGATCAGCACCTTCTTTTTCTGGCCGCCGCTGAAGTCCGACATATCCTTCTCGAATTGGACCCTGGAGAAGTCCAGCTTCCGCAAGATCGCTTTGAACAGGCTCTCGTCGATCTCGTGCTCCCTCGCGTAATCCGTCAGGCTTCCCCTCAGATGGGAAGTATCTTGAGACACATAGGAGATTCGGAGCTGGCTCCCTACTCTCAGGGTTCCCGTATGGCGGATCTCCTCCCCTAGAATCAGCTTGAGAAGGCTGGACTTGCCCGCTCCGTTCCTGCCGCTTAGCGCAATCCGGTCTCCTTGCTCGATCGAGAAGCTGACATCCTCGCACACCTTTTTGTCCCCATAGAAGATGGATACGCGCTCAACCTCGACAAGCTTCTGCTTGTGATAGGTCAATTGTGCGATCTTCAAGCTCTCCGTCGTATCGATGTTCTTCAGAAGCTTGGACTTCTCTTCCGCCGCCGCCTGCTGCCGATTCTCGAGCGATTTGGATCGCTTCATCATTTTCGCCGCTTTGTGGCTGACGAAGCCCCTGTCCACCCGAAGCCCGGAGTTGCGGGTACCGTTCTTCGTCTTCTCCACTTCGTCCGACCAATGGCTCGTGCGAGCAGCCGCTTCGTTTAGCCTCTTGATATCCTTGCGAAGCTTGTCGTTCTCCGCCAGCTCGTAGTTGTCCTGACGCTGCTTGTTCTCCATCCAGCTCGAGAAGGTGCCTTGCTGAATCTCGATATTCGTCTTGTTGATCGAGAGCACATGGTCGATGCAGCGATCGAGGAACGCCCTGTCGTGAGAGACTAGAATGAAGCCCTTCTTCGAATTCAAGTATTCGCCGACCAGCTCTCTCGCTTTCCGATCCAGGTGGTTGGTCGGCTCGTCGATGAGCAGGAAGTTGTTCTCCTTCAAGAACAAAGCGGCCAGTAGCACCTTCGTCTGCTCTCCGTTCGATAACGACTCGAACGGCCGATAGAGCGCATCCTCCTCCACTTCAAGCAGGTTAAGCTCGCGCATGAGCTCCCAATGGACATAATCGGGATAGATCTCGCCGATGATATCCAGCGTATTGTCTTCCTTGTTCTTGACCGGGTATGGAAAATAATCGAAATCGACGTTGGAGCTGATGTGGCCGGAATAGTCGAACTTGCCGAGCAGCAAGTTCAGGAATGTGGTTTTTCCTCTTCCGTTCCTTCCCGTAAAACCGAGCTTCCAGTCGGTATCGATCTGAAAGCTGACGTTCTCGAAGACGTTATCGTAGCTGCCTTCATAGGCAAAGGTTAGGTTTCGCACATTAATTAATGACATAAATTATCCTCCCGCGTACAAAATAAAAGAGCCGCAAGAAAGTTACTTTCTCGCGACTCAAATAAATACAACGGGACGAGCCCTCTTGAATCAGGGTTCGCTCGGGATATTCGTCTGAGTGAACGGATAACGTAACTTTCTTGCATAGGCAAATAAAATAGGCGATAAACTCGCGTATCTTGTTTGAGCCTTAGCAAGAAGAATCACATTATCGCAGTCACTCCCGTCCTTGAATTACTTGCATCATAGCATGCCCGCAACCCGATTTTCAACCCTGGGAGTCCATTAATTCCAGACTTTGTCGAGCTTGTCCCGCTCCATGACATCATGCACCCATGCGCATTGATACCGCGCTTCCGGATTGAGCGGCTTCATCTCGATGAGTTCAAGCAGAAGCTCGCGAGCTTGGTCCAATTGCCCGGATTGTCTAAGGTGAATCGCTTGCTCTATCGTTGTCACGCCGTTATCCTCTCTCTGATGAGGGTTAATAAATCGTTCTTTGAGCTCCGATCGACTTCGAGGATTCGTGCCGCCCAGGTCGGCGCCAACCAGTCCTCTACGTTCTGTTGATTCATGCCGGATAACGCTTGGTATTCGTTCCAATACTGCTCGTAGAAAAACAAACGGTGACTGCGGTCGGCCAGCCAGCTGTTCTGCAGCCATTCCGGGGCATCCGGCGGCAGGTCGGACGACCGGATGATCATGGCGCTTCTCGCCACGTCCGCGGCCGGATCGCCGATCAGGACGTTCATCCAATCGATCAAGACAGGGCCGTTCGGCGACAGGATGATATTGCCGGGGTGCAGATCGTAATGGCAGAACGCGTCTCCGTCCGGCAAGCCGGCCGCAATGTCCCGGATCCGGCTTTTCTCGGCATCGCTCAATTCGGGAGTCCAATTCAACCTGCCCAGCAGTTCCTTCTTCAGATTGGATTCTCGTCCGACTCGCACTTGATGAAACTCGTGCTGAAGCTGCGCCATTAGTCTCGCATGGTAACTTACGCTTTCTTGGTTCGGCTCGATCCTGACCAGCATGGTCGGTCCCTCGATCTTCTCGTAGATCAAACCATGCCTGCCCTCGTACTCGATTCGTCCCGAGTAGCGCGGAGCCTTGAGATTCAGCTCGCTGACGAGTTCCGCGTTTCTCGCTTCCTTCTCCGCATCCGAACGCGCGAATTCGGTTGGATGGAACAGCTTGACGACCTCATTGCTTCCCCATTCGTACACGCTCGCCGTATTGCCGATCCCCACCTGACGACCAATAACCACTTCGGCTGCCCCTCTCGTCTCCATCTGTATTCTCATAACAGCATTAACTTGGTGGTCTGTACCGTTCGCCTTGCAATCACTTCCGCGGAAGGAAACTGTCCGTTGCGGATCCAATTGCGGACCGTCTGCATCGTCCCTCCGATGATCCACTCGCTGAAGAAGGCGTAATCTTCCTCCTCGAGCCCGGGCTTCCTCTTCATATGAGACAGGACATGGCGGATGCTCTGCTGCATGATCTCTATGAATTTCTTCGTGTAGGCGGGAAATTCCTCCGACAGGAGGATTTTATAGACCTTGGCGTATTGGTCGAAGTGTTCGTAATTAAGCCGGATGAATTGTTCATGGCTAGAATGGAATCCTTCGGTCTGCGTCTTCGGATCGAACTTGTCGATCAACGAGACATACTCGTCCAGCTGCGTATCGAGAACCTCGGCGAGCAGCTCTTCCTTGGAGGAATAATGGTTGTAGAACGTCACTCGGTTAACGCCTGCCCGGCGGGCAATATCCGCCACGTTCACGGACTCGAAGCCGGCGTCCTGCAGAAGATCGATCAGCGCCTCCCTCAGCTGCGTTCTCGTGCGAACGACGCGGATATCGGGATAATCACGGGGACCGGCCATAAGGACTCTCCTTCATTTTTAGTTGACACTTGTCCATGCATGTGTCGTATTTACTACACCTCTAAAAGCCTCTGTTCATCGCGTTTCTTGCTCTTATGGTACCATCTGAACGATGCGGTGTAAAAAAAGCATCTGTGAATGATCATCCTATCCGGAGAGGTGTTCAGAATGAGCGAATCCAAAGTGTTCTTGATTACCGGCTCGGCTACCGGCCTGGGCCGTTCGGTCGCCCTAAAGCTCGCGGAGCGAGGGTACAGCCTGTCTCTTGTCGACTTCAACGAGCAAGCCGGCCAAGAGACGTTATCCCTCGTGTTGGAGCGTGGTGCCCAAGCGGTCTTCATCAAAGCGGACGTCTCTCGCGAGGAAGACGTGAAGAACTATGTGGAGCAAACGGTCGAAGCGTTCGGCCGGATCGATTACTTCGTCAACAACGCGGGAATCATGGTTCCGCTACGTTTGCTTCACGAATATGAGCTTAGCGAATACGATCGGGTAACCGGCGTTAATCTTAAGGGAGCGTTCCTCGGGCTTAAATACGTCATTCCGGTTATGCTGAAGAACGGCGGCGGGCGCATCGTCAACACCGTATCCTCGAACAGCTTCAAGCCGACGGCCTTCAACGGCCTTTATTCGGCGACGAAGCACGGCTTGGCCGCGCTGACCAAATCGATCGGACAAGACTACCAGGACCTGAATATCCGGGCGGTAGGCGTTGCGCCGAACACCATGATCACGAATATCGCGGCGAATGCGGTTACGACGATGTCGGAAGAACGCTTCGCGAAGTTGGCAGCCTCTACCGGCCCGAACATTCCGGCGACTCCGGAGGATATCGCCGAGGTGGTCATCTTTGCGGCGACGACCGGAGCGGACATGCTGAACGGCACGATCGTCAATTGCGCCGGCGGCGAGATATTCCAATAATCGCGCGCTGCCAAACGGAACGGCTTCGGGGGGAGATCCCCGAAGCCGTTCTTCCTGTTTATGGTTAGGCATGCTGCTGCAGCCGATCAAACAGTTCATTCAGCTTCTCGGCGGCATTATCGCCGAAGATTAACTTAAGATTCTCGTCGGAGTCCTTGGCCGATTGCGACGAGTAGCCGTACATCTTCTTCTCGTATTCGCGTACGGCCTCACAGAGATCCTCATTGCGGACAAGGGATAACGCAAGTTCCGAAGCGTCCAGCATCGCAAGGTTTACTCCTTCTCCCGCGAATGGAGACATCAGATGCGCGGCATCTCCGATGAGAGTGATGCCCTGGCGGGACGTCCAGGTAAGCCCTACAGGAAGCATGTAGATTCTTCTCGGAATGATCCGATCTCCTGCATAGCGAATGTAATTCTTCAGCTTATCATCCCAATCGTCAAAATAGTTCAGCAGCATTCGCTTGGCTTCCGCTGGCTGATCGAGCGGAATTCCGTTCGTGTCCAGCCAATCACGATCGGCTCGGAAGCTCAGATATACCTTGATTCGTCCGTCTCCGTTCAACTGAGCTAGAATCGCTTTGTTATCGGATAAGGCGAACATCTTCCCGCGCCCGTTATAGGCGTAAAGATCGGGGTAAATCTTGGCGGCATCTTCGACGTTGAGCTCTACCATGCTTAAACCCGAATATTCGATCGCGGATTCCGTCAGAAGCGACCGAATTCGGGAGAATGCTCCGTCGGCTCCTACAACCAGGTCGACCGTATCGATATGTCCGTTCTCGAATCGCAGCTCATGCCTGCCGTCTTCAAGGGAAATCGCCTCAATTAACTTAAAGCCGTACCGAATGCGGCTCGGATCCAAGTCGCTTAGCAGAAGCTCGCATAGGCTTCCCCTGTCGATCTCCGGCCGGTCACCCTTCTTGTCTCCCTCGGCCACTTCCTTGCGATAGGTCGTTCCGTTCTTATCGACGAGCAAGAAGTCTTCGCCTTCATAACGGGCGATGGCTTGGAAGGCTTCCAGCAGCCCGGCCTCCTTCAATGCCAATTGCCCGGAATCCTCGTGAATATCGAGGGAACCTCCATGATCGCGGTTGGATTCGACCGGCTCCCTCTCGTAAATAACCGATTCGATCCCGTGGCGCTGGAGAATAAGGGCAAGCGTCAGCCCTCCGGGTCCTCCTCCAATGATGGCAATGCGGCGGTTTGCGTTCGGCTTTGAATTCTGGTTTGGATGTTGATTTGTCATATTTAACACCTCCACGATAAGAATAAGGACCGGATATGAACGGAATATGAACCGTAAAAAAGCCCTTGCACGACGTCGGCAAGGGCTTTGCGAGAACGCTATTCATTTGTCGTTGGCTTCGGTTTATTGTATCCTTTCTCTCCGTACGGCTGGAGCCTCTCCAACCACTTCTTCTCCAATTGCTTCGTTTCCCAGCGAACGTCCAGAATATCCGTCGTGTCCTTCTCTTCCAAGACTTCGTAATCGAATGCGTCCTTCCCGAGCGCCGTCCAATCCCGTTGCAGCTCGGCGTTCGCGAATCGGCCCATATCGAGCTGCATCTGGATCGTCAGCCATTTGTTCTTCAGGTTCGGATAAGAATCGACATACATCTTGCCATTCGTCCGATTCGTGATCCGAACGACCCCCATAAAGGTCTTTATTTGCTTATATTCCTCTTGAAGCTCCTTGCGTTTGCTTTTATCCACGTCGATGCCTCCTTCATGCGATATTCCTTCCCTTAATAGCCCATTTCCTTCAGAAGCCGCGAGAGCGTGCTCAGCCGTTCCCCGATCAATTCGCCGTCATCGCTGAGAGCTTGGTTAAACAGCTTGATATCCTCGCGGATCTTCTCGTTGTCGGTGCAGACCGATACCGTCATCGCTTCACCCTGGAGGCCGATCCGATCGATGACCGGATTCTCCGGATCGTACAAGCCCTCATAACGATAGGACTCGCGGAAGTGCTCCAGAGCGCGGCAGATCAGGATCGATAAATCCAGCACGCGATGCAGCGGCAGCTCCTCCGACTGGCGGGACCACTTCTCGCCCGTGTACCTCCATACTTTGGCGGAGATGTCGACCTTGCCGCGATCGTTCCATTGGGCAAGACCTAGACTCAAGCCTTGAGTATCGGTGTCCCCCGCGGAGCGTCCGTCGATCTGACCGTAATCCTCTGCCACGATAACCGGCTTATGCTTTAATGAAGTCGGAATTTTCATAGGGCTTCCTCATTTCCATTATTGGATGGATACTACTTTTAAGATTTACTAATTTACTAATTTACTAAATTAATAATTACGTTCAATGGTAACGGAAAACAAAGCCGCCGTCAATAATGCTCCTGTGCATGCTAAAAAGACGTCGCAGGGATTCGTTCCCTAACGACGTCTTTACGTGTTGGAATCTGTTACGGTCAGCCCGGCCTTCTCCGCCATCCGAATACCTTGACATGCACGAAGCCTTTGGTTCCCCAATGCACGGCGAGATACGCAAGGATAAATAAGACGAGCAACGGTTTAAAAAGGAGAAATGCGAAAAACCAGCAAACCGCGATCTGCCATGGCTTCAATCGGCGCAAGAATTTGAACGGCCAGAGCATAACGCGGAAGATCCGATAGCTGTGCTGCATGCATTCCAGATATTCGTCTTGATATTGCTTGCTGTTCGGCTTCAGGCGAACGGCCGATCGAAGGTACGTTTCTTCCAGCTTGTAATCGGCGCGGCATCGCGCCGCCAGCCCGAGATAGAGAAGAACGGTCGCCGATTCCGCGCCGATCTGTGCCGCTTGCTTATCCAGACGGGCGGATTCCGCCATTCGGCCGTCCAACGCTTCGATATAAGACAGAAACGCAAGATAGAGCGGCGTCTCCGGTTCGAGCGCCAAGGCTTCATGAACAAGATTCCGAGCTTCCTTAAGCTTGGCTTTGTTGGCAAGCAGGCTTCCTTTCAGAAAGTAATACATTCCCTCGTAAGGGCTGATCCGGATCGCTTCGTCCGCCGCAGCGTAGAATTCCTTGGCGTTTCTCGTCTCATAGTAGACGAGAACGCGCACGTACCAGGCTTGTTCATGCTCCGGTTCGCGCTTCAGGGCTTCTGCGGACCAGTACAACGCCTTCGGATATTCCGACAGCATCAGATAGACCTTGGCGATCAAGGCCATGGCATCCGGGTCTTCCGGGCTGCGCGACAGGATCTGCTCCGCTTCCTTCAGGGCTTCCTTATATCGATGCCACTCGATCAGCTGGTCGACGTTCCGGTACGAATAGGCCTCTTGCTGGGCATTCTCCACCCGCTGTTCTCCCCCGTTCCGGCTTCTATTATTTAAGGCTGTGCTTCTTCGCGTAGTCGAGCACGATCTGATAGTCTTGGTTAACGTCGCTGAAGGTCGCGTAATTTCTGGCCGTGGAGAACCACTCCAGCGTCGTCGGCTTTCGGGATTTGACCGCTTTCTTCAAGTCGTCCATCGTAATCGGTTGAATGATCCCCGTCTCGAAGGTACGTTCCATCGCCGACTCGACGGCGTCCTTGACGACCTGATCCAGATCCGCCCCGGAGAACAGCCGGGTATCGGCCGCGATCTTGGATAGGTTAAGGCCGTTGGCAGGCTTTCCGGCCAGCTTAAGGCCGAGAATGGTCTCGCGCTCGGCTTCTTCCGGAGGCGGAACGAATACGAGATGGTTGAACCGGCCCGGACGCCGGAGGGCGGAATCCAGATACCATGGCGTGTTGGTCGCTCCGATCACGAATACCTTGTCGTTCTCGGCTTGCAGGCCGTCCAGCTCGAGCAGCAGTTGGTTCACCAGCATGCGATCGTGATGCTGCCTCATCTGATGTCGGCTTCCCCCCATGGCATCCAACTCGTCGATGAAAATGACGCAGGGCTTGCTCTGTCGCGCTTTCTCGAAAATATCATGCAGGTTGTGCTCGCTCTGTCCCGAATACATCGAGAGAATCGCCTGAAGCTCGATATGGAGGAAATTCGCATCGATCTCCCCCGCAACGGCTCTTGCCAGGAACGTCTTGCCGCATCCGGGAGGCCCGAACAGCAGAAGGCTGCCGCCCGCGTGCTTCCCGTACGCCGCGAACACCTCGGGCTGCTCAAGAGGAAGAATGAAGTTCATCCGAATCTTCTTCTTGACATCCTCCAGGCCGCCTACGTCCGCGAACGTCTCCTTAGGCTTCTCGGACTCGACAAGCGATTGATCGTCGTGGTTAAAGTGGATTAGCTTCAGGTTCTTGCGCCGCTGCTCGGCGATCTCGTCCCGGTCCGACATTTTGCCCTCTCCTTTGGCCTGCGCTCTCTTTTTATCGATCTACCATATAATGTAACCATAAGATTCCTGATTCTGCAAACGCAAAAGCAGAGAAGCGAGCGGATCCATTCCGCTTCGTCTCTCTGCTTTTAGTCAATGCATCTACCTAATAGAAAGCAAGGACTGGCCTACTAGGATAACCGTTATCCCCACACCTTGCCGGGGATTTCGCGTTTGAGCACCGGCAATACGTCCGAGGCGAATCGTTCCACCTGCTCCCTCTGCTCCGCTTCGGTCAACCCGTCGACGCTGATCGCGAGAACCTGATGCCCGAAGGCCTCATGATACTTCAAGATCTTCTCGATCACGCTGTCCGCGCTGCCGACCAAAGCGGGGCCTTTCTCGACCGTGTCTTCCAAGCTGGTGAAGGGAGAGCGATTGTGCTGCGCCGCTTCCGTCAAGCTGAACGCTTGATAATAAGGGCGATACCGCTCGATCGCTTCTTCCTTCGTGTCCGCCAGGAAGAGGCTTCCCGCCCCCGAGCCGACAATCGCGTCCTCGGGATCGCGGCCGTAATAAGCCCAGCGCTCGCGATAATGATCGATAAGCGCTTTGTACTTCGCCATCGGATGGAAGGCGTTCGAGGAGAAAATCGGGTCTCCGTTCTTGGCCGCCAGTTCCGTCGACAGCGTACTGGACGCGCTGCCGTGCCAGATCGGGATCTTCTTCTGGAACGGCCGCGGCTGGGTCGTCACCTGATGCAGCGCAGGACGATATCTCCCCTCCCAGCTCACGTTCTCTTCCTCCCAAAGCCTCTTAAGCAAGTAGTAACGCTCGGCAAGCGAATCCCACTGCTCCTCTTCCGGAATGCCGAACAGGGGATAATGGCGGGGATCGTTCCCTTTGCCGATCATGAGCTCTAACCGGCCGCCGGACAATTGATCGAGCGTAGCGTAATCTTCGGCGACCCGCACCGGATCGAGAACGCTAAGGACCGTTACCGTCGTGAGAAGCCGGATTCGCGTCGTTCGGGCCGCGATAGCGGTGAGCACCACCGGAGGGGACGAAGACAGGAAGGGTTGGCCGTGTCTCTCCCCGATCCCGTAGGCGTCGAAGCCGAGCTTCTCGGCTAACTCCGCTTGTTTTATGACGTTCTGCAGCTTCTGCCAATCGGTTAAAGTCTCTCCCGTCACCGCGTTCGGGATATTCATCAGCAGACTGAACAGCGCGATCTTCATGAATGGAGGTGCCTCCCGCAGGAATCGTTGATTTTCATATACAACCTTCCCGGTCGGATATGTATGGATAGGAACAATCTTACATTCCCCTGCGGAACTAGTCAATCGCCGATCGATAGATTTTGTCTATCGGACGATTCGATCTATTGATTCGTTCAATAGGAGCCCTGAAGAAGAAACGAATTCATGGTTTTAATGTCGACAATTCCCATGTGTTATTATATTATGAAAGTATTTTCTAATAAGTTTCCATAGATTTCCGATAGTATACTTATATAGTCCTAAAGGAGGTGAATTGATAAACGAAAAATTCCGGTCAGAAGCAGACTGTCCGTTAGAGAAAAGAAGGACTTGGAGGGATGCCGTATGATCAAGAAAGTACAAAACGAAATGGAGGCTGCGCTGTTTAACTACATCTGGATGACGGTTTGGCGCGAGAAAAATTTCGAGTTCGAGTTCTCGACGGAATATCTCGGCAGGTATCTGTCCGTTACTCCGTTGGGAGAGGCTGCCGGTACGGCGGAATTCAAGCCTTACCGCCCGGAAGATAGCCGGCTGGATTCCATCGCCCCCTTCTCCCTGCACCCCTGGGTGGCGGTTGATCCTTCCAAGGCGATCGAGGTCGACAAGATCGCTTTCCTTAAGGAACACCGGGGACCTTATCTGACCGAGATGCTTACGCTTCTGGTCGGATTCTGCAAAGCGAACGGCTATCATTATCTGCTGTCTCTGATGGAACCCGTCTTCTATCGAGCCTTGCGAATCACGTATCGGGTACCTACCGACAAGGTGGGAAGATCGCTTTACTACAAAGGCGACACCGTCATTCCGGTAATTTTCGACGTGAAGTCCATCCTCGAATACCCGGCCAAGTACGATTGGCTGGACCTGGATGTGCTGGAGGGCGTCGAACTGCCCGTTCTGGCGGAGAATGTTCTAACTAGATAATTTAATCGGTGAAGGCGGTACATAATGAACGAACTGACGGTTCTGGACAGACGAAATCGGCTTTATGTCAAAATCCTATGGGGAATGCTCCTCCTCGGCATCGTTGCCGATCTCTCGGCGGATCTTCCGCTCCGAATGCTGGTCATCCTGATCGTATTCGGGGGTATCACTTGCTCCAGCGCGACAGTCATGACCTACAAACGCATAATGAGCCAGTACGTGATGTATCTCGTTTCGGTCATCCTGTCCGTGATCACCCTTCTCTTGATCGTCTCGGACCCGAATCCGATCGTCAGCACTTATTTTCTGGTCTACGTCAACGTGGCGCTCATGACTCTCTACTCGAACTACAAGCCCATTCTGCTCGCGGGTCTTCTCGGCATGGCGACGACGACGTACGTATTCCTGGATCCGAAGCTGGGCGATACTTTGTTCCCGAACGATTCCCTGCTTTATCTCTACCTGTACCTGATCTTCCTTACCGCCGCGTTGGCGACTTCCGCCCGCTTCGGGGAGAAGCTGCAGCGGCAAGTGACGGAAGAGCATAAACAGACGGCGGCAGCCAAGGAATTGTCCGACAGGCTCGTCGAGAAGCTTGAGTCGTCCATTAAGGTGCTGAGCGAATTCAGTACCAGCCAGAAGCACGAAGTGAACAAGACGGGCCACATCTCCCGCGAAGTGACAGCCGCCTTCCAAGAGATGTCCCAGGATATCGAGCAGCAGAGCCATGCCGTCATCTCGGTCTCGGGCTCGGTGCATCAGGTAGACGGGTTCATCACGGATCTGGCGGATGGAACGCAGCGGCTTCGGAGCTATTCCGCCGAGACGGCGGAGCTGACCCATGCCGGAGAGAGCCGGATTGCCGCGCTCTCCGAGGAAGTCGGCCGGGTTCGCCTGATCATCCGCGAGACCGTTCAGCTCATGAACGCGCTCAGCGAACAGAACGATCGCGTCAGTTCGATTATCGGCACCATCGGCGAGATCGCCGACCAGACGAACCTCCTCTCCCTCAACGCCGCGATCGAAGCCGCCCGCGCGGGCGAGCACGGCAAGGGCTTCGCGATCGTGTCTCAGGAGGTTCGCAAGCTGGCCGACCATTCTCGCTCGGCGACCGCCGAGATCGCGTCCATTCTAGACGCGGTGCGCACGCAGATCGAAGCGGTGAGCGACGAAGTGTCCAGAGGCGAGATCGCCGTCGAGGCCAGCCATGCGGCCTGCCTTCAGGTCAACCAGATCATCGGGAACATCTCCGGCAACACGGATCGGGTCAAAGCGCAGGCGGAACTTGCTTATCGGTCGGCCGAGAGCGTCCGAGAGAAATACTCGGGCATCGCCAGCGATTCGAATCTGATCGCTTCCGCCGCCGAACGCAACATGTCCTCCCTTGAGGAAGTGTGCGCCAGCCTGGAGGATCAGAACAACAAGATCGAAGGCGTCGTCGACAGCTACGGCAGCCTGGACAAGCTCGTATCGGAGCTTAAACAGCTGATCGATCGTACCCGATAAGAAGCCGAAAGGCCCTGCCAAGTCGTTAAGACCGGCGGGGCCTTTCGATTATTCCTATCGTTTAATTCCTCTCCAACAGCTGATCGACGCGTTCCTTCGCGTTCTTCCACGAATCCATCAGAGGAAAATCGTATTGCTGGCGGAATCTAACATTCCAAGGGTGCGGAATGCAGAGTACCTTCCGCCCCGCTTCGATCGCCGGCAGCAGGTTGTGAGGGCCGTCATCGATCAGCAAATCGAATTGAATCAGGCTCTTGCGCTTGCTGACGAAGAAGTTCTCGAGCGGGATGAACGGCATGTGCTTCTGCAGCCAGTTCCACTTCTCCCCTATCGTCCCTGGCTGTCCAGCCGTAACGATAAGGACGTCGTAGTCGCGATGGAGCTTCTCCATCTCTTCGACCACATGCTCGTCGTACAGCTCCAATTCCTCGAACAGCCCCGGCCTGCCGAAGAACACTTCCTGCGTGCTGTCGGGATGCCGGAGATGGTCGGTGTTCCAATCCATCATGTCCTCGTATCGCAGCGGATGAGTCGGAAATTCTCTATTATTGTGATAAATGGCGCGTTTAACAAGATGGCAGATCGTATCGTCCATATCGACGGCGATAGTGCTTCTTCTCATTGCGGGTCCTCCAGATTCCATCCTTGCAAAGGCTCGGGTATGATCGTTGCAAGAAAATTTTCTCATTCATCTGCGGAAAATGCAAACAGAATCTTTAAGGCTTCAGCGGAATCCCGGAGAATAGGCTGCTGTCGTCCCCCAGGATCGCCTTCCCTTCCAATCTTGCGCCAGCGGGTAGCTCAGGCTCAATTGTAGGATTCGAAGGGTAGTTTATGCCGTTAAATTTAAGGATTTTGTAGACGGGCTCCTGTATTCCTCCTCCGGATATGATTACGATGAGGTCCCGATAGCCGTTCGTCATCGTGTTGCCCACGATTATCGGCGTGTGGACCAGAGTAAGCTTGGAGAGCAGGCGATAGTTCCCGTCCTCCGTTCGGAAGATCGCCGCGCTGCATCCGCCGGACCCGCAGAATGTCGAGCCGGACAAGAACACGATCGTCTCCGGGCTTCCATCGCCGTTAAGATCCAGCCGGTTATAAGCATAGCTTCCTTGATCCTCCGCAGTCATTCCGTACGCGGCCGCAATCGCAGCTTCGAGGGCAACATCGCGCGCGCGCTCCGGCGCCAATACCGTAAGATCGACGGCCGTCTCCCTTCTCGGAGCCGTCCCCCCCGCTTGGCCGCGAGCCTCTTCCAGGAATCGCCGATAAAGAGTCGAACCGGGCCGTTCGCTGACGAGCTTCGTGTAGTAGGGAACGACCGCGTTCGCGAAGTAGGCGGGATACGCCTCCGGATCGCGGACTAGGCCCCCTGCCTGCCAGCGATAGAGATCCACCCGATACGCTTCTTCGGTATCCTGGACCCAGAGAGCCAAGCGACAGAGCCCGTCGCGGTTACGCCCCGGCGAGGACTCCACGATCGCAAGCTTGCTGTATAAGATATCGGATGGGGTCAGATGCCGATAACCGCCCTGTTCATACTGCCATAAATCGAGCTGCGCCCATCTCTCTCCGATCTGCCACCCGACCGCCAAGGTCGGAGGATAGATTCCGGCGATAGGCGCCGCTGCCATCCGGGCAACGCCGTAACCGGGCCCCTTCATCCGACAGGCGGTATACCAGCCTTCGATGGAGTGTTTCGCGATAAGCGCCTGCATGCCTTCCGCCGTTCGATAGACGCAAGTGATCTCCGGATTCCGGTCGCCATCCAGATCCGCAGCCAATACCGCCGGATGACGAGCCGGATATTCCAGATAAGCCAGCTCCGCTCCGATCGGAAGAAGCTGAGAGGCGACCCGAACCGCGTATTCCGGGCTTAGCCGAACCATTCTCTATCCCTACCTCCCTCGTCGTTCACCCTAGGAGTATATGCTTCTCTTCTTCGGATACAACGCAAGGAGAAATCAAAAAATACAGCCTGCGAGCACGTCCCCATCAAGGGACGGAACGCAGGCTGTTATTCTTGCTCTATCTATTGAACGGCTTCTTGATCGGATCGAGCTTGGGAAAGCTCCGTCAGCTTGGCGAACAGCTGGCGAACCCCCGTCGACCAAGCCATATCCTCCGCATACTTGCGATTGATCCATTCGATCGCATCCTCCCCTTCGGGGGTCGAGCCGCCTCGCTTGGCGATCGTCTTGGCGGCTATGCGCGAGGAGTCGCGAATATCGGTATTGTATTCCTGCCAGCTATGGAACACGTTAAACGGATTGTTCGCGATCTCCTTCGCCTGCTTGTGGGTTCTTGGCACGAAGCCCTGCTCCTGACCCGTTATGGCCAACAGCAGCAAGGGGTTCACATCGAACTCTCTCGCGCTTTCGATAATGGCCGTGAAATACGGCTCTTGCGCGAGCAAAGAGTCCCGTCCGTGCAAGTAGGCAAGCACCGGTTCCCTCTCAAAGTCCATATAGCGGAGCTCGACCGGCATTCCGGAGGCATCCGCTCGCGCCGCTTCTGCAACGGCCGATTGCGGAGGAGCTGCTTCGATAGCCGTATCGCCATTGCTTCCGTAAATCTCCGGAATCGTCCAGAGAATGACGCCGGCTATTAGAGCGGCAGACAACGCTCCCCATAACGTGCTGCGGCGCCAATGCCACCACGGTACCGACAAAGACGCCGACTTATCCGATGGAGCCGCCGGAGCAAGCGATCCCCATTCGGGCTGCAGCGGCTCCGCGACAGCCGTCAAGGCATGCTCTTCCCCTAGAGAGGCAAGCTTCCGGCTCCCTCTATTCACTAGAGATGCGATCTGCTCGCGAGTCCATCTGCCGGACTCGCGGGCCTCCAGCCAGTCGTACAGACGATCCAGGTCCTTCGGCTCCTCGATGCGAATCTCCGAGCATACCTCGAGAACGTCCTCCGGAATCACGTCTCTACCTTCGCTCACCAGGCATCGTCGGATGAGTTCCTTGGTGACATGGGCTTTGATCTCCGGCTTTAAATCCGGAAGCCTTCGCTCGATCGTGCCGCGGATAGCATCCGCGACGATCTCCGCCTGCCGGGCGCTCGGCAGAGGGGCGTACTTCGTCTGGACATATCGGCGGATGACGACGACATCCGAAGGCGACAGCAGCACCGCGCTATTCATCCGCTTCCGTTCCCCTCCCCTAAGCGACTATCGATCGGTAGTCTACTTCCCTTCGCTTAGTTTATCATAGAGGAAAGATTTGGGGGAAGAACTAGATTCGCCAACCGCACCCAATCATGTATTCTTCACGGGATGTTAAGCTTGACGAATGGCCTCCTGCATAGGTTCGCTAAGAATGAATGCTTCGATCTGCTCCTTCTCGAAGAAGGTGAATTGATATTCGCAGTCGCAGCCTTCATCCTGGGCTTCGATCTGAATCGGTGCGCCTGCCCGAGTGCATATGACGAGCGCCGTCAATTCGATCAGGTCGTCCGGCACTTCGTCCGTATTCGGCTTGGTCTCGAACTTGAGCTCCACATCGACCCATTGCTCGTTTCTGCGTTCGATCCGCGGGTGGAATTGAGCGAACTTGAGCTCTGTGATCCGGTCGTCTCCGTACTTAATCATCGATGGCTTGCCTCCAACTTATGAGGGTATTCATGCAAAAAGGCTGCCCCCGGCAGGAGATCCTGAAGATCCCTGAACCCGAGGACAACCCTCTAACTATCGAATGGTAACGTTCATGTCGAACCGCTGCCGCCTTAAGGAAGCATCGACGATCCCATCAAGTACTTGTCGACTTCGCGAGCCGCTTCGCGGCCTTCGTTGATCGCCCATACGATCAAGCTTTGACCGCGGCGCATGTCGCCTGCGGCGAATACCTTGTCTACGCTGGTCTTGTACTTGCCGTAAGCCGCCTTCACGTTCGAACGGCGATCCGTCGCCAGACCCAGCTGATCGATGATCGTGCTCTCCGGTCCTTCGAAGCCGACCGCCACGAGAACAAGATCAGCCGGCCATACCTTCTCGGTGCCTGGAATCTCTTCGTAGATCTTGCGGCCTTGCTCGTCGACGTATCGGCGAATTTGAACCGTGTGCAGCTCCTTCACGTTGCCGTTCTCGTCGCCGACGAACTTCTTCGTCAACACGGAGAAGGCGCGAGGGTCTTCGCCGTACAGGGCTTTCGCTTCTTCGTGAGCATAATCAAGGGTATAGACGTTCGGGAATTCCGGCCACGGATTATTCACTTCGTCGCGGACTTCAGGCGACTTGGCGTGCGTGCCGAACTGGGATACGCTGGCGCAGCCGAGACGAAGGCTCGTCGCCACGCAGTCCGTGCCGGTATCTCCGCCGCCGATCACGATAACGTGCTTGTCTTTGGCGTCGATGTACTGGCCGTCTGCCAATCCGCTGTCCAAGTAGCTCTTGATGCTCGTCGTCAGGAAGTCCATCGCCGGGTAGATGCCCTTCAGGTTCGCGCCTTCGACATTGCCGACGCCGCGAGCCTTCGTGGCTCCGCCGCACAGAACGACCGCGTCGTATTCCGCGACCAGCTGCTCGGAAGTGATGTCCTTGCCGATCTCGGTGTTCGTCACGAAGTTGATGCCTTCAGCCGCAAGAAGATCGACGCGGCGTTGAACGACGTCCTTCTCCAGCTTCATCGTCGGAATGCCGTACATGAGCAGGCCGCCGAGGCGGTCCGAACGTTCGAATACCGTTACGGTATGTCCAGCCTTGTTCAATTGAGCCGCCGTTGCGAGTCCCGCAGGTCCGGAGCCTACGACGGCAACCTTCTTGCCCGTGCGAGCCTTAGGCGGTTGGGGAACGACCCAACCCTCTTCGAAGGCGCGGTCGATAATCGCTTGCTCGATCGTCTTGATCGTTACCGGATCTCCGATAAGGCCGACCGTGCAGGAGCCTTCGCAAGGAGCCGGACATACGCGGCCCGTGAACTCGGGGAAGTTATTCGTCTTGGACAGGCGTTCGTACGCTTCTCTCCAGAGACCGCGATAGACGAGGTTGTTCCATTCCGGAATCAGGTTGTTGATCGGGCAGCCGGAAGCATTGCCGGCCAGTTCCATTCCGGTATGGCAATAAGGAGTGCCGCAATCCATGCAGCGGGCACCTTGAGTACGCAATTGTTCTTCGGAGAACATCCGGTGGAATTCATTCCAGTCCTTGATGCGTTCCAGAGGATCGCGATCGCTTGGAAGCTCGCGTTGATATTCCATAAATCCCGTAGGCGTAGACATCTTCATTTCCTCCATCTATCGGTGTTTCGCACACGCAGCGCTAATAGTACCCTTTAATATAGCCGTCTAGTTCAAAAGTTGCAAGAGTCTAAGTTTGCATCCATGAGCCGTTAATTTAACTCATCCTACCAGACGGGCCTTTATAGCTAGAATGGATTTTTCTCTGAATAATTTGTACGATTTGTCTACACGGAGCGCCGTTCATAGACGCAGAATGCGTAAGGGAGCGTATTCCGCTCGTCTTGGACGCCTTCCGTTCGGGAGACCAATTCCCAATCCGAACGATCGAATTCGGGGAAGTGCGCATCCCCCTCGAAATCCTGGCGGATCTCGGTCAGCACAAGCCTGTCTGCCCTGCCGATCAGCAAGCGGTAAATCTCCGCTCCTCCGATCACCATGAGCTCCTCTTCGGATCCGACCCTCTCGATAGCCTCATCCGCGGTGCGAACGAGCACGCATGAATCGGGAGCCGTCTCCAGCGTCCTGGACAGAATGATATTCGTGCGGTCGACAAGGGGCTTGCCAAGCGATTCGAAGGTCTTCCTTCCCATGAGAACAGGCTTGCCGATCGTCTGGCTCTTAAAGAACTTCATATCGGCGGGAAGTCTCCAGATCAGCTTGTTGTCCGCTCCGATAACCCCGTTCCGCGCAACCGCCGCGATCAGCGTAATCGTCATTTAAACACCTTTTCCCTAACGGAGTAATCCTATCATACCATAAGGCCGACGGCGGTGACTACCGAACATTCGGTTACATTTCCGAATAATCGTTCGGAGTTGAGAGCCGCAGCCGCGCAAAATCAGATGGCTACCGGCGCTTTGATACCCGGATGGTACTGATAATCGGCGAACTCGAAGTCTTCGTAGCGGTAATCGAAGATCGATTCCGGCTTTCTCTTAATCACGAGCTTGGGAAGCGGCAGCGGTTCGCGCGTCAATTGAAGCTTGACTTGCTCCAGGTGATTGCTGTAGATATGCGTGTCTCCCCCGGACCAGATGAATTCGCCGACGTCCAGATCGCACTGCTGGGCGATCATATGGGTCAAGAGCGCATAGGAAGCGATGTTGAAGGGCAATCCCAGGAACGTATCGATGGAACGCATCGTCAGCATGCAGCTGAGCTTGCCGTTCGCAACGTAGAATTGGAACACGAAGTGGCAGGGCGGCAGCTTCATCTTGTCGATCTCGGCGACATTCCAAGCGCTTACGATATGCCTGCGGGAATCGGGATTCCGTTTGATAGCGGCGACAACCTCGGTAATCTGATCGATGACGCGGCCGTCCGGAGTCTCCCAAGCGCGCCATTGAGAGCCGTAAACCGGTCCCAGGTCGCCGTTCTCGTCGGCCCATTCGTCCCAGATCGAGACGCCGTTCTCCTTCAAATAACGAATATTCGTGTCTCCGCTCAAGAACCAGAGCAGTTCGTGGACGATCGACTTGAGATGCAGGCGTTTGGTCGTCACGAGTGGGAATCCCTTCGACAGGTCGAAGCGAAGCTGTCTGCCGAATACGCTAAGAGTTCCCGTTCCCGTACGGTCTTCTTTCTTGACGCCGTTATCGAGCACGTCTTGCAGCAGATCCAAATAATTACGCAATTCCTTACACACCTTTTGTCGTTATTTACTGATCATTTTAGCTTATTGTGAGGTTTCTGTCGATCATAATTGAATTAACGCTTTAATGGAAAACAGAGCGCGGGGATTCGCCCGTGCTCCGTTGTCGAGTTCTAATCGTCGATATAATAAGTTTCTTCCCGCCGTTTCTTGCGCATCTCCGCCCGTTCCGGCGCGCTCGCGTGAAGCTTTCTCTCGATATCCGTCTCCGGAAGGACCGCCGGTACCGGCGCGGGCTTGCCGTTCTCGTCGACCGCCACGAAAGTGTTGAAGCAGGTAACGGTCGTGCGCCGATCCCCCGTCTCCAGGTTCTCGGCCCGAACGATGCAGTAGATCTCCATCGACGTCCTTCCGGTCCAAGACACGAACGCTTCCAGCTCGACCGCCTCCCCCATCCGCACCGGAGATTTGAAGTCGAGGCTGTCCGTCGAAGCGGTGACCACCCGGCGTCCGCAGTGCCTCATCGCGGCGATCACGCAGATCTCGTCTATGTACTTCATTAAGTTCCCGCCGAACATCGTCCCGTGATAATTCGTATCCCCCGGAAAAACGAGCATCGTCTTTATCGAACGAGAGACGCTCGTCGGTTTGCCATTGGCATTCATGTTGCGCTACCCCTCTCTGCCAGCTGTCGCTGCCTGTCTATTCCTTATTATAGTCTTGCCAGAAGCCCGAAACGAGCCCGCGCGGCAAGAAAATAAAATTCGGCAGGAAGCCAGCAGAGCTGCAACGGATTATCGGGTGGCGTTCCGTCCGATTATTGACAGGAGGATGGCCAGCATTCGCGGACGCCTGATCTTTCGCGAGCTAGACCGGCTATCCCGCCCTTCTTGTCCAGCCTGGTACCTCTTCTCGATCCTCATAAGCTCCCGATTGCCGCTCTCCCGCATTTTCTCAAGCATGTATTCTTGGTCCAGCATGTTTGTACTCCCCCACTTCGTATCCTATTGATACCAATTATGGACTTCTCAAAAGATGATAAAAAGCGTAGAATCTTATTATTAGATTTCACCTTTTAAGGAACGAAGCGATTGGAGGGCTGATCTGCCATGTTGACGGCCGAGAGATACTTAACGTTGTACGACCGCTACAACGGCGAAGGGAAAGTCGAGGAGTTCTACGAAGCGACGGTCGACGAACTGTCCGAGCTCTTATACTGCACGCCCCGCAACGCGAAGCTGGTGCTGAGGAAGCTCGAGGAAGAACGGCTCATCCGATGGTCTCCCGGAGTCGGAAGAGGCAATCGCTCCCGCATCGCTTTCCTATCGGATAAGGAAACGTTCTTGCTCGACACGAGCCGGAGCCTTGTCGAACGCGGGGATTACAAGCACTCGTTCGAATTGGTGGACCGTTTCTCGGAAGGTACGGGCGCCAAGGAGAAGTTCCTGGACTGGCTGAACGGACACTTCGGGTACGAGAAGATTGAACGCGACGGCATGATCCCCCGCGACATCCTTCGCTTCCCCGTGTTCCAATCGGTATTGACGCTCGATCCCGCCGAAGTGAATTACGGCTTCGACTCCCATGTGATCCGCCAAATCTTCGGAAGGCTTGTCCAGTTCGACGAGAGCCAGAAGAAGATCGTGGGAGGAATCGCCCATGACTGGAAGTCAAGCCCGGATGCCATGGAATGGGTGTTCTACCTTCGTAAGGGAGTGCTGTTCCACAATGGCCGCGAATTGACGTCGGCAGACGTCGTCTATACATGCGATAGGCTTCGCTCCGGCAAGCCGAACAGCTGGGTTCTTCGCGGCTTGAAGGAAGTCGAGGCGGTCGGCCCTTGGGTCGTTCGGTTTAAATTGACGGCGCCTAATCGAATCTTCGACCGATTCCTCTGCACGTCGGCGATCTCGATTCTGCCGAAGGATCTAGGGGGACAGTCGGAAGAAGCCTTCTGGATGCTGCCGGTCGGCAGCGGTCCGTTCCGTCTTCTCTCTTACACTCCGAACGGGATTACGCTGGGCGCCCATGCCGGCTATTACGCCGGCCGTCCTTATCTGGATGGAGTACGAATCGTAACGGTGCCGGAGAATTGCCAGGATGCTTTGAACGAGCTGCCTGAAGTGATGCAGAGCAAAGACAAGGAACAGGATGTCATCGAGGCGTTGTCGACCGAAGAGGAGGGCCAACGGCTGGCGCAATTGTGCGAAGGCTGCGTCTTGGTCATCTGGAACTTGAACCGGCAAGGCCCTCAGCAGTCCGAAGCGTTCCGGCGCGCCGTCCGCATGATCCTGAATTCGGACGACCTCGTCAAGGAACTCGGAAGCGAACGCATGCTGGCCGCGACCAGCTTCCGGCCCGAGGTCAGCATGGCTTCTCCCGTCGGCTCGCTGGATCCGGAACGGATTCGGGCGGCGCTGCGCGAAAGCCGTTACGACGGCTCCGTCCTGCGCTTGCGCACGCGCGACCGTTTCAGCAAGGATGCGCAATGGATCGTCAACAGGCTGGCCGAATGGGGAATCCCGACGGAGATCATCGTTTCCAGCTTCAAAGAGTCGATAGACGGCGGCGATTCCCTTGGGGATGCCGATTTTGCCATCAACCGGATCATCTTCGTCGAGGACGAAGTCTGCGAGATCGAGCTTTACGAGCATGGGAATTGCATCGTCAGCAGCTACTTGGACCCGGAACGGCTCGCTCAGATCCGGTCGCGAATCGATGATTCGTTGAAGGCCGAGACGATCCGAGATCGCCGTCTGGCGCTCCGCCAGATCGAAGATCGGCTGCGAGACGAAGCAGCCATTATGTTCCTCTATCACCAGAGCGTCAATCGTTACCTTCACCCGTCCGTCCGCGGCGCAAGCCTGAATTCGCTCGGATGGATCGACTTCAAGGACATCTGGCTGGAGAATCTCACTTAAGGCGCATATGAATAAAGCCCGATCCAAGCAGCATTCTCTGCTGCTTGGATCGGGCTTTTTAGCAAGGGTGTTTACTTCTTCGGAGCAAGCGTGTGGATCGGATGGCCCATCGCCAGTTCCGCCGTATCCATCGTGATCTCGCCCAGCGTCGGGTGAGCATGGATCGTCAGAGCGATGTCTTCGACCGTGGCGCCCATCTCGATCGCCAGACCGAGCTCGGCAATGATGTTGGATGCTTCGACGCCGGCGATTTGCGCGCCGTAGACAAGGCCCGTCTCCGCGTCGGAGATGATCTTCATGAAGCCGTCTGCGCCGTCAAGCGTTACCGCGCGGCCGTTGCCGCCGAACGGGAACTTGCTGGACTTGACGTTGAGGCCCTTCTCCTTGGCTTCTTTCTCGGTGTAGCCTACGCTCGCGCACTCCGGATCGGTGAACGCGACGGCCGGGATACACTTGTAGTCAACCTTGGATGGCAGTCCCGCGATCGCTTCCGCGGCAACCTTGGCTTCATAGGAAGCCTTGTGCGCAAGAGCGGCGCCCGGAACGATATCGCCGATCGCGAAGATGTGCTTGATGTTCGTGCGGCATTGGTCGTCGACTTCGATCAGGCCGCGCTCGCCGACCTTGACGCCGATGAGGTCGAGGCCAAGCTCTCCGTCCGTGTTCGGGCGACGGCCGACGGTAACGAGAAGGTAATCGGCGGTAACGGTCTTCGTCTCGCCCTTCACTTCGTAAGTCACCGTGATGTCCTTGTCGGTCTGCTCGGCGCTCTTCGCAAGCGCGCCGTTCACGATCTCGACGTTGTTCTTCTTCATCTTCTTGACGACGAGTTGGCTCATGTCCTTGTCGAAGCCAGGGATGATCGTGTCCGCGCCTTCGAGGATCGTGATCTGCGTGCCGAACTTCGAGTACATCTGGCCGAGCTCGGCGCCGATGTAGCCGCCGCCGATGACGATCATGCTCTTCGGAACTTCAGGCAGCGAGAGCGCTTCGGTCGAGGACAGGATGCGTCCGCCGAACGGGAACGCCTTCAGCTCGATCGGACGGGAGCCCGTCGCGATGATGCAGTTCTTGAAGCGGTAGCGCGGAGATTCCTGATCGTTGAACAGGCGAGCTTCGTTCTCGTTGATGAACATGACTTCGCCGCGGAACATCTCGACCTTGTTCGCCTTCAGAAGCATCTCGACGCCGCTCGTCATTTTGTTAACGACCGAACCCTTGTATTCTTGAACCTTGCCGAAGTCCACGCTGACGTTGTCGGCTTTGAGGCCGTACTTGTCGCCGTGAATCATCTCTTCGAAGTGGTGAGCTGCGTTGATCAGCGCCTTGGAAGGGATACAGCCGACGTTCAAGCACACGCCGCCGAAGTTGCCTTTGTCGGCGATGATGACCTTCTGACCGAGTTGAGCGGCACGGATAGCAGCGACATATCCGCCAGGGCCCGCACCAATGATGAGCAAATCGATATCAAGAGAAGCGTCTCCTACGACCATGTCTTATACCTCCATTACGAGCAGCTCGGGATCAGCGAGCAGCTGTTTGATGTAGTTCATGAAATTCTGGGCGGTTGCGCCGTCGACGATACGGTGATCGAAGCTGAGCGACAGAGCCATGACCGGAGCGGCGACGATCTCGCCGTTCTTGATGACCGGCTTCTCGGAGATGCGTCCCGTACCGAGGATCGCCACTTCCGGGAAGTTGATGATCGGCGTGAAGAACATGCCGCCGGCGGAGCCGATGTTCGTGATCGAGATCGTGCTGCCCTTCATCTCGTTCGGGGTCAGCTTGCCGTCGCGACCGCGGCTTGCCAGATCGCGAATCTCGTTCGCGATGGACCAGATGTTCTTGCGATCCGCGTCATGAACGACCGGAACGATAAGCCCGTTGTCCGTATCGGTCGCGATGCCGATGTTGTAATACTTCTTATAGACGATCTCGTTAGCCGCTTCGTCGATCATGGCGTTCATGACCGGGAATTCGCGGCAAGCGGCGACGAGCGCCTTGACGATGAACGGCAGGTACGTCAGCTTGACGCCCTTCTTCTCGGCGAACGCCTTGGAGCGAGTACGCAGAGCCACCAGCGCGGTCACGTCTACTTCGTCCATCAGCGTCACGTGAGGAGCCGTGTAAGCGGATTTGACCATCGCGTTCGCGATCGCCTTGCGGATGCCCTTGAACGGCACTCTTTCTTCTACGCCGGTTCCTACTTGAACCGTCTTGGCTGCCGGAGCGGCAGCGGCTTGTCCGGCGGACGCCGCGGCTGGAGCCGCTTCTTGAGCCGGAGCGGCCGCAGGAGCTCCGCCTTGAGCGAACGCAAGCACGTCGTCGCGGGTGATGCGGCCGTTCTTGCCGGTTCCGTTCACGCTTGCGATCGCAACGCCCTTCTCGCGAGCGAGCTTGCGGATGCTAGGAGTAGCCAGAACGACGGCGTTGGCAGGCGCGGCTTCCGCAGCCGGTGCCGCAGGCGCTGCCGGAGCGGCCGCCGCGGGCGCTTGTGCCGGCTGGCCTTGCGTGTCGGCTCCGCCCGTTGCGGCGTTGCCGCCCGAAGATTGAGCGTCGGAAGCGTGGATCGATTCCGGAAGCTCTCCTTCCGCTTCGATGATGGCAACCACGTCGCCGACGTGCATGACGAGACCGTCCTTGCCGAACACTTCGAGCACTTTGCCGTTTACCGGACAAGGAACTTCTACGATTGCCTTATCGTTCTGCACTTCCATGATAATGTCTTCGTCTGTTACCGACTGGCCCGGAGCAATGTGCATCTTGACGATTTCGCCTTCATGCAGTCCTTCTCCGAGCTCGGGGAAACGATATTCGAATCGAGCCACGTCGAATCCTCCTGTCTTATGCCTCTAATTAAAACTCAAGCACTTGCTTGGCCGTCTTCACGATGCGTGCCGGAGTCGGCAGCCAAGCGTCTTCGATCTGTGCGAACGGATAAATCGTATCCGGACCGGCGCAACGAAGCACAGGAGCCTCGAGATGAAGGATCGCCTTCTCGTTGATCTGAGCGATGATTTCGGCAGCCGCGCCGGAAGTCTTCTGCGCTTCCTGAACGACGATAGCGCGATTGGTCTTCTTGATGGACTCGACGATCGTGTCGATATCGAGCGGCATCAGGGTGCGCAGGTCGATGATCTCCGCGTTGATGCCTTCCTTCGCGAGTTCGTCCGCCGCCTTCTTGGCGGTGTGGACCATGAGGCCGTAAGCGATGATCGTCACATCCGCGCCTTCGCGAACGACGTTCGCTTTGCCGATCGGAACGGTGTACTCACCCTCTGGAACTTCATCGCGGAATGCACGGTATAAGTTCAAATGCTCCATGAAGAATACAGGGTCGTTGTCGCGGATCGCGGAGATCAGCAGGCCCTTCGCATCGTAAGGGTTGGAAGGAACGATGACCTTGATGCCCGGAGTCTGGATCGCGAGACCTTCCAGGGAATCGGTATGAAGCTCGGCTGCTTTGACGCCGCCGCCGAACGGAGTGCGGAAGACGATCGGAGCGTTGTAACGGCCGCCGGAACGGTAACGCATGCGAGCCGCTTGAACGAACATTTGGTCGAGCGCTTCGAAGATGAAGCCGACGAATTGGATTTCTGCGATCGGACGGAAGCCCTGCGTTCCCAGACCGACGGCAAGACCTCCGATAGCGGATTCGGCAAGCGGGGTGTCGAATACCCGGTTCTCGCCGAACTCGGCTTGAAGTCCTTCCGTAGCGCGGAAGACACCGCCGACGTGGCCGACGTCTTCGCCGAAGATCAGCACGTTCGGGTCGCGCTTCAGCTCGACTCGCATCGCGTCTTTAATGGCTTCAATCATGTTCATTTGTGCCATGCTGCTAACTCTCCCATCTATGGTTTATCGGCTGTTACGTATTATTGGAAATCCGCTTTTTGCTCTTCGAGATGAGCAGGCGTGGTCTCGAACATGCTGTCGATCAGGCCGTTAACCGTCATCTTCTCGGTTTGCTCGGCTTTCTTGATGTGCTCGTTAACCGTATTCTTCGCTTCTTCCCTGACGCGGGCCGTGTCTTCTTCGGACCAGAGGCCCTTCGATTCCAGGTACTTGCCGAAGCGGATCAGAGGGTCGCGAAGGCTCCACTCTTGCTCTTCTTCCTTCGTGCGGTACTTGGTCGCGTCGTCGGACATCGAGTGCGGACGGAAACGATACGTCAGCGCTTCGATCAGAGTAGCGCCTCCGCCGTCGCGTGCGATCGCCGCCGCTTGTTGAACCGCGTAGATAACCGCGAGTACGTCCATGCCGTCGATTTGAAGGCCGCGGATGCCCGCTGCCAGCGCTTTGTGCGCAATCGATTGGGCGCCCGTTTGCTTCGCGAACGGGGTCGTGATGGCATAGCCGTTGTTCTGCACGAAGTAGATAACCGGCAGCTTGAACGAGCCCGCATAGTTAAGGCCTTCGTAGAAGTCGCCTTCCGAAGAACCGCCGTCGCCGGTGTAAGTAATGGCTACGCGCTTCTCGCCCTTCAGCTTGAAGCCCATCGCGATGCCGGTAGCGTGCAGGATTTGCGCGCCGATGATGATCTGCGGCATGAGTACGTTAACGCCTTCCGGAATCTGGCCGCCATGCTGATGGCCGCGGGAATAAAGGAATGCTTGATACAGCGGCAGGCCGTGCCATACGAGCTGCGGCATGTCGCGGTAGCCCGGGCATACGAAGTCGTCCTTCGTCAGGGCGTATTCGCTGCCGACCATCGTGCCTTCTTGTCCGGATACCGGAGCATAGAAGCCCAGGCGTCCTTGACGGCCCAGATTGATCGCGCGGTCGTCCCAAGCGCGGGTGAAGACCATGCGGTACATGATTTCCTTAAGCTGATCGTCCGTCAGGTCCGGCATGAACTCCGGGTTGATGACTTCGCCTTCAGGAGACAATACTTGCAACGGGGTTACATCTTCCGAGTGCACCTCGTGCGAAAGAGAATTAACCGGCTTTGCCGGGGCGTCCAAAGAACCTTTGCTCATTATCGCTCACCTCGTCTAGAATTGTGGAAGAGGAGTTTCTGTTATAGGATTATTATAACGCTGTATAACTCGTTTGGTCAAAGAAAAATAGCCATTTTTCTTGATTTAGCTTAACTTTGTCTACCAAAATGTTTGTAGTACAGATTTCATTTATATATATAACACAGTAATACAATTAACAATGGAACAGCTTACATCCCGTTCGCGCGCAAGGATTTCGGCTTTGCTCGCCGTCGCGTGCCGACCATCGACTCCCTTCTCCCAACCCGGGCGTTAACCGCGATTCCTATTGACAAATCCCGCCGCTATCCCTATGGTGTACCCATGCCGACGGCTGGCCATACGTAGAATTATCGCCAAGAAAGGAAGAATCCGTCAGATGAGTGAACCATCGCTTACCAGAAGAACGATCGTGCGACACGAGGTTCCGAGTCGAATTCTGGAGGAAGGAATGCGGTCGATCCGCGTTTATCTTCCGCCAGGCTATCAGGAAATGCTCAGCTATCCGGTCATTTACTGCCAGGACGGCGAGGACTTCTTCAACTTCGGAAGAATCGCGACCATCTCCCACCGCTTGATTCTCGAGGAGGATTGGGATCCTTATATTATTGTCGGCGTCGACGTGAACAAATCGCACCGCACGTCGGAGTATCGAACCGGAGGCGGTCGCCACGACGCTTATCTGCGGTTTTTCGCGGAGGAGCTGCTCCCTTATGTGGAAGCCAACTTCTCCGTCCGCCGTACCCCGGAGGAGAGACTGCTGGCGGGCGATTCGCTCGGCGGCGCCGCGAGCCTCTCCCTGGCGCTTCATTACCCGGGGCTCTTCGCCCGAATCCTGTCCCTGTCCGGCGCTTATTACGATGAGATCCTGCGCGAGATCCAGGCCTCCGGCGATTTGTCCTCGCTTGCCTTATGGATGACGGTCGGACTTCAAGAGAACTCGTTCGAGACGGATCACGGAACGTACAACTTCGTTGAACTGAATCGAACCGCGAGAAGAGCGCTCGTCGCAAGAGGAGCATACGTGGATTATCGGGAAAAGGACGGCGAGCACAAGTGGGGCTTCTGGCAATCCGAGCTTCCGGAGGCGCTCGGCGCGTTCCTTGGGCCGGAAGCTCATATGTAAACGAACGGCAGCCGGCAAGCATGCCGGCTGCTGTTCTCGTTTAAGGAGCTGTCTCTGCTTTGGTCGATACGACCTCCGGGACGGCTCTTATTGTTTACGATCGACGATTCTATCGATCAGACGATCGCAGCCCTCTCCGACCATCTCGAACACTTCGTCGAAGTTGCCCGTGTAATACGGATCGGGCACGTCGTCCAACCCCTTCTCGGGAACGAGCGAGAGGAATCGGATGACTTTCGCCCGGGAATCGGATCCGATGACGGACCGAATGTCCCTCTCGTTGTTCGTGTCCATCGCAACGATAAGATCGAATTTCTCGCCATCCTCCCGCTTCAGCTGCCTGGCCCGCATCCCTTCATAGGAGATTCGATTCGTATCGAGCACTCCTCTCGTTCCCGCGTGGGGAGGCTTCCCGATGTGCCAGTCTCCCGTTCCGGCCGAATCGATCGTCAGGTCCCGAAGACCCGCCTTCCCCGCTTTGTCGCGGAATACCGCTTCCGCCATGGGAGAACGGCATATATTGCCCAGACATACGAACAGCACCGAATACGACATCTCTCTCTTCCTCTCTTCCAAGACCGTTAATCTCGTTAATGATTAGGCGCTTGCGCCTTGTCTGCGTTATACTTAAGGGAAATTCCGCAATTGCTGCCAAGGGCTGCTGCTTGCAAGCAAGTCCAAAGCATTTCTACTATAGGAGGCTTATCTGGTTATGGCAACATCGGCAACATCGGCGACTCAGCGCGCCCTTATATTCACAGGGGGACAATTGGGCGATTGGTCGATCTCGCTGATTCAAGATAGCGACTACTTGATCGGCGCCGATCGGGGAGCGTTCTACCTGGTCCAGCACGGCTTCCGCCCTCATCTGGCGCTTGGCGATTTCGATTCGATCGACGCTCGGCAGTTCAAGCAAGTCCAAGACGCTTCGGAAGAATGTCAAGCCTACGATCCGATCGATAAAGATTGGACGGATACGGAGCTGGCGATAAGGGAAGCCATCAAGCGGGGCTTCAAGAAGATCAAGATCGTAGGCGGCCTCGGCACCCGCTTCGACCACAGCCTGGCGAACGTCCAGCTTCTCGCCATCGCCGACGCCGAAGGCTGCGACGCCTCGCTCTGCGACGAGAACAACGAGATCAGCCTCCTGTCGGGTCCGGGCAGCCGCGATATCGAGATCTCCGACCGCTATCCCGTCGTCTCGCTTCTGCCAATGACGCCGGTAGCCAGCGGAATTACGCTCGATGGCTTCCAGTATCCGCTGAACGAAGCGACTCTGCGGACGGGGATGTCGCTGGGAGTCAGCAATCTGCTGGCCGAGCCAAGCGGAACGATCCATCTCCGCGAAGGCCGTTTGCTCGTGATCCGATGCCGCGATTGATTCCTCCGCCAGCAACCTCCTTATATCGTCAGGACGAGCCCTTCGGTCGCCAGTCTGACATTAGCAGGCAATCCGTAATCCATGCGCATGTCGATATCGTGAGACAGGTGCGTGAACACGGCTTGCCCGACCCCCGCTTCGCGGACGAGCTCCAGCCCCTCGACCACATCGTATAAAGATCGCGTTTCCCGTTCGTAAGGCTCGCGGTAATAGCTGGTACCCAGTACGAGGAGATCGACTCCCATCAGAGGAGCTTTCTCCTCGACGCTCATATCGAACGAATCCGAGCAGTAGACCCAGCTTCTGCCGCTTGCGGAATGGTCGAACCGATAAGCGTAGGAATAACCGTTCTTCCCGTGATTGACTCTCCAGGGAACGATCGTCCATCCCCCGTAGCGAATGCCGCCGTCGTTCTCCGTCAGCTTCAGCCGGGAACCGATCCACGGGAAGCGGTCCAGCACTTCCTTGATCACTTCCTTAGGCGTATGGACCGTCGCGGTCGCATCCAGCCAGCGGCAGGCGTCCGCCCATTCCACCAGACCGCCGATGTGGTCGAAGTGAGCATGGGTCAGCAGCCCTTGACTGACGTTCTTCACGGAGAGCTTCTCCATCTGCAGGCGCCAATCCGGTCCGCAGTCGAGGAGCATAGGCTCCTCCCCTTCGCACTCCAGCCACACCGACGGACGGAGCCGAACATTCCGGCCGCCGGCGCGAGCCTCCTCGCAGACCCCGCATTCGCAATAGACCCGCGGAGTGCCGAGCGAATCTCCATTCCCTAGAAAAGTAATTTTCATCCGTGTCATTCCCATCCTGCTAAGCTTTTACAAAGGCAGCAAGGCCACCTTATCCTTCTTCTCGAGGCTCTCCATCATCTCTTCCCACTCCCGCGGCTTATTCGGAAGCGCCGAATAGTACCAGCGCAGGAATCTCGCCGGCAGCGACGCCGGCAGCGACTCAAGGCTGTCGTCCGCCGGACGGAAGCAGAAGTCGAGCCCTTGCACGGCTTTGCCTTCGTGATCCCAGCTCGGATGAACGTAAGGAATGTCCAGCTTCTTGTAGCCGACATGCGACAGCACTTCCCGCCGAACGGACGGATGCATCGGCTGAACCGAACCGAAGGACAAGGAAGCCGTCGCGTCCGCCTCCGGATTGTAGATCTCCGCGAACATTCCGAGAGAGGCCGTTCCCGATTCCCGCTCCAACTGCTTTAGGTGCTTCTCCCGCTCCACCAGGAGGAAGCGGCCGATCCCGAGACCCGCTCTTCCGATGATCGTGAAGTCCGTCATAGCCACTTGAAGCTCGGGCCGGTAACGGTATTCGGTCGCGCCGACGACTTCGCCTTCCTGAATGGCGACGAACACTTGAATGGTCGGATCGAGCAGCGGTTCTCTCCAGAGCTCGTAAGCAAGCACCTCTTCCGGCGGGAAAACCTCTCCCATCAGATGATGCATCTTCGCGAAGTAAGGGTCCTCGATCGAGGCGATTTTGTGATATTGCAGGGTCATCGTTATTCGCTCCTTCTCTCTATTCGGTATGTACGGGACTCAAAAGGGTTACGCCATTCCATCAGCGCGGCATTGTTGCCGGACTGCTCGTCTTCCAAGTAATCGCGCACGACGCCGACGGGCATCCTTCCGCAGCGAAGCAGGAAGGTCAGCACCGGGTCGGTACGCTCGCCCGTCTTCACCTGATTCACGTATTCTTCCGGAGTCATGCCCGCCGCCGCCTTCTGATAGCCGGGCATCCGCCCGCCTCCTAGCAGCCGGTCGCAGCCGAGATGGACGACCGTCTCGTACATGGCTTGCATCAGCCACTTGCCGAGGCCGAACCGGCGATAGGCAGGGGCGACGCAGATATCGACCACGTAGAGCGTGTCTCCGTCCGGTTCATGGTTGCGAATGTAGCCGTTATCCGTAACGGAAGCCCAATCGTGGCGATCGCCTTCCCGGAACGTGCGGCGAAGCGCGGTCATCGAACCGACGATCCGTCCTTCCATCTCCACGCACAGCGCCCCTTCCGGGAATCGCGACACATGCTCGCTTAGCTGCTCCTCGTTCCACCATAGCTCCGACGGGAACGGAGGCGGAAAGCTCAGCGCCTGCACGTCGATCAGCCCGGCGAAGTCGCTTTCGTTATAGTTGCGGATCACGGCCGGAACGAAGCGCTGTCCGTCGTACGCCATCCATTGCTTGAACATGCCGAGCTCTCCCTTCGGCGATCAGGCCCAATCCGGATACAGGTCGGTGCGGCGGTCGCGCCAAGTCGTGACCGAGCCGGCCTTGCGCACATCGTCCAGCAGCGACAGATCCAGATCGGCCGTAATCAGCATGTCTTCGTTGATCTCGCCTTCGCAGAGAATGCCGCGAGGAGGGAACGGGATATCGTTCGGGGTAATAACGGCGGCTTGGCCGTAATTGGCCCTCATAAAATCGACCTTGCGAAGCGAGCCGACCGTTCCCGTCGTCACGATGTACACCTGGTTCTCGACGGCGCGCGCATGGCAGCAGTAGCGCACGCGGTAGAAGCCATGCCGGTCGTCGGTGCAGGACGGGCAGAAGATGACGTCCGCCCCCTTCGCCCTAACCATGCGGACGATCTCCGGGAACTCGATATCGTAGCAGGTAAGCACGGCGATTCGGCCGTATTCCGTGTCGAATACCTCGACGCCATCTCCGCCGGTTACGTTCCATTCCTCCCTCTCGGAAGGCGTGATATGAATCTTGTCCTGCGTTAGGCGCTGCCCTTGAGGCGTAAAAAGAAAAGCCGTGTTGCGAAGACGATCGCCCGATTGCGTCACATGGGTTCCGCCGATCAGATACATGCCGTATTCGACCGCCAGCCCTGAGAAGAGCTCGATATAGCGATCCGTATGCTGCGGGAGGGTCGTGATCGGTTGTCCCTTCCCCGTCTTATCCCCGATCGCAAGAAGAGGAGTCGTTATGAACTCCGGAAAAAGCACGAACTTGGCTCCGTATTCGGAAGCATTCCTAACGTAGTGGGTGACTTGCTCGGCGAGCTGTTCGAAGCTGTCGACATCCCGAAGCTCGAACTGCACGGCGGACACTCTCATTTTCATCCGTCATCCATCCTTTCTTTCCCTTATTATAAGGAGTTGAAGCCCAGGAGCAAGCGCCATTGTCTTTATATTCGACAAGAACCGGCCTCCCGTCGAACGGAAAGCCGGCTCTTCGCTTCAATTATGATGAAGGTTGCGAGGGAATTGGATGACGATCGTCGTGCCGACGCCGATCTTGCTGAACACTTCCACATGCCCGCCGTGCACGTCGACGATCTTCTTGGCGATGGATAGGCCAAGCCCGCTGCCGCCGGTCGTCCGATGCCTCGCTTCGTCCACTCGATAGAATCTTTCGAACAGGAACGGGATCTCGCTCTCGGCAATGCCCATCCCGTAATCGGTTACTTCCACTTTGACATGATTGCGCTCCGGCCTCACTCGGACATCGACGGGCTCCTTGCTGTACTTCAGCGCGTTGTCGATGAGGATCTGAGCCAGCTGGCGAATCTTGTCCTTATCTCCTACCATCATGATGCTCGCGGTCGAGGAATGCACCCGGATCTCCCGCTGGAACGTCGTGCTGAGAATATTCGCAAGCTCTCTCAGTACAACGACTACGTTGAACCGGTCCATATGGAGCCAATCGTCCTGCTCGGCTTCGGCCAGCGTCAGCATCGAATGCGTCAGCTTCTTCAGCCGCTCCGTCTCGTTCGCGATCGCCTCGATCGCCTCGTCGCGGATCTCGTTGTTGTCCTTGCCCCAACGCTTAAGCATATCGGCATAGCTTCCGATGACCGTGAGCGGCGTCTTCAGCTCATGGGATGCGTCGGCAACGAATTGCTTCTGCCTCTCGATTGTCCGATCCAGGCGGTCGATCATCTGGTTAAACGCCCGGATGAGCTGCTGCAGCTCGATCGATTCTTCCCGCCCCAGCTTCACCTGATGGAGCTTCCCGCTGCGGTCGATCTCCTTCATCGTCTGCACCATCTGGCCGATCGGGCCCGTCAGCCGGGACGTGAACCAATAGGTGCCGAATATCGCGAACACGACGGCTCCGACGCTAGTCACGCTAAGGGCGCCGACCAGAATCTGAAGGTAGCTGTCCAGCACCGTCAGCCGACGAATGCCTTCCACGACCCCGTACAGCTGATCGTGATAGTAGAGGGGCTCCGAATAGATAAGAACCCGTTGTCCGCTGATTCGAACCGTCTCGTTGCGCACCACGTTGCTGATGACCGGAGTAATGGATTTGAGTTCTTTGTCGATGCCGACGATGTTGACGACTTCCATGTCCTTGTTGACGATTCTCATCATCTCGTTGGCGTTGTACATGTCGCTGAGCAGCTTGGGATCCTCGATCCCCTCCATCTGGTTCTTGCGAAGCGTCTCCACGATCAGGTCGGTCTTGTTCGCCATGATCTGCATCTCTCCGCGCGTCGTTACCCGAATCACGAAGAAGTAGACGAAGATGTTATAGAGGATAAGAATAAAGATTAACCAGAATACGGTAAATAGCGTAAACCGAGAGCGAAGCGTCATGCATCGGGCTCCTTCACCATGTAACCGACGCCTCTGACGGTATGCAGAAGCTTATGCCGGTAGCCTTTGTCCATTTTCTGCCGGAGGTATCGGATATAGACGTCCACCACGTTCGTGTCGCCGATGTATTCGTAGCCCCACACGTCCGAGAGGATCTCCTCCCGGGTCTTCTCTTCGTTCTTATGCCGCGCCAGGTAGAGCAGCAGCTCGAATTCCCGCGGCGTCAGATCGATCGAGTGATCCTTGCGGAACACCTTGCGCGTCATCAGCTCGATGGTCAGATCGCCGATGCGCAGCACGTCTTCGGTCTCTCCTTCGCGGGAAGCCTTGAAGATCCGCAGCAGGTTTCTCACCCGCGCCAGCAGCTCTTCCATGGCGAAAGGCTTCGTGACATAGTCGTTCGCTCCGTGCTCGAAGCCGCTAACCTTGTCCGGAACCGTATCGCGCGCGGTCAACAGGATGATCGGCGTGACCGTATCGTTCTGCCGGACGCGCCGGAGAACCTCGATTCCGTTAAGTCCCGGGAGCATGACGTCCAGGAGCATGAGATCCCAGCCTCCCGCCATCGCCATCTCCAGGCCGGACCGGCCGTCCTTGGCCCGCTCCACCGAATAGCCTTCGTGCTCCAGCTCAAGCTGAAGAATGCGGGCAATGCCGTCTTCGTCTTCGATAATCAATATATTCTCGCTCATGATACACCTCATCGTATTCGATTGCTTCCGGAATTCGAAGCGTTCTACACTCCGATATGGCTCTTCGCGTTCTTGCTTGCATGCGATTCGAAGCTGATGGATTCCGTTTGATCGGTTAGACCCACTATTCCCCGCGTCGCGTGCGAGAAATGAGCATCCGTTCCTAGAAAGGAAAGGAACTCTAATCTACATTTTAACATGCTTGTCCAGTTCTATCGATGCCAACCTTTGGAGGGAGGCGCGAATCGCCATTCCGGCATAGGTCGATCCTCCCAGAGATGATTGGCGAAGCTGTCGATCAATGCCGCGATGCGGGCGTCCGCAGCGGGAAATTCTCCGTTCCAGAGCATCGGAGAGACATCCGAGTAGGGAGCATCGGGGATCGCGAGCAGAGGAGCTTCCGGTAGCATCCGGAGCCACTCCTCCCGATAGCGGAAACGGATGTCGCGATTCGCGATCCAGGCGGTGTCCGCCCCGCGGCTGCCGGCGAGCTGCCTTATCCGAAGCAAAGCTTTCTGACGCCGAGCGCTCCACTTCAGCGGAAGGGAATCCGCCACGAACAGAAGCCGGTCCGCATGCCGGGCAACCCAGTCTTCTACGGCGGGATGCTCCCATCGGCTGGAGACGTCCAAGACGACAAGGCGTCCTTCGAGCGAGCGAAGCCAGCCTTCGAAGGCTCCTTCGGGCTGTCTTCGCGAGCCATCCTCCGGATGAAGCGGATAGTAGCGGGCCGTCCCTCTCTTCCAGGCTGGCGCAATGGGGAGCATCCCGGAAGGATCGCAGAAGACGGAACGGCTTGGCATTCGCCGCTCGCCGTCGAGCCAGGAGAACAATTCGGGCTCGCCGCCCGGGCATTCCACGAGAGAATGCGGGGCTCCCAGCGCCGCCAATCTCCACGAGAGAAGCAAGGAGAAATAGGTCGCACCGGCACCGGGATAAGCGGACAGGACGGCAATGATTCGAGTACCCGGACCAACGGCACGTCCGCTCGATTCTCGTCCTCTCGCCGCCCGTCGGTTCATGGCCGCTTCCGAGTCCGGGGCTGACGAATGCCGCTCGAGCTCATCATAAAGGGCTTGGGCGCTGCCGGGCCGATCGGAAGGCTTCGCGGCGAGCAGCCTTCCGAGCAAATCCCGAAACCGCCGGGGGACGTCAGGGTAACAGGCTTCCGCGCGGTAGCCGTGGGAAGCCAGCTCTCCTCCGGACAGCAAATAGTATACAAGGGCGCCGAGCCCGTACAGGTCGGTTCGTTCGTCGGATTGCTCGCCCAGAAGCTGTTCCGGCGCGGCGAAGCCCGGCGTTCCCAGCCTCATCGTATCCGCCGACGCTTCCGGACGATATCTTCTTGCAATGCCGAAGTCGACGAGGATCGCCCGACCTTGATGATCGATCATGACATTGGCCGGCTTCAAGTCCCGGAACACGACCGGCGGCCTCTGGGCATGAAGGTAGCGAAGCGCATCGCATAGCTGGAGCATCGCGTTCAGAATCTCGCGATAGGGCAAGCGCATGCCATGATGAAGCCAGCGCGAAGCCAGCGATTCTCCCGCGATATAGTCCATTACGATGCAGGGCGGAGTTGTACCGGCAGGCCCGTAATAATCGACGATCTGAGGAAGGTTCGGATGCTGCAGCTGGCTGAGAAGGGTGGCTTCGGCAATAAAACCTTCGTCTCCGCGCTCCTCTTCCTCTCTCGGGTTCGAGGTGAACTTAAGAGCTCTTAGCTTGCCGCCAAGGCGCTCATCCTCCGCGAGCAGCACGCTGCCCATCCCGCCCTGTCCGATCTTCGCCCGCATGCGATACCTTCCCGCGAACAGCTCTCCCGTCTTCGGGAGTCCGTCAATCGATTGCTTCGGTCCCATTGGCGCCCATCCTCTCCGCGAAGAGCAGAACTCATTCATACCATTCGTAGCCTGCTCCCGGTTTATGTCTGCAACAAAAAAATCCCGCGTCGGAAGCGGAGCCGTATTGAGCTCCACTTCCATCGCGGGATGCTTTCCCGAAGTCGGCGTTACGGCCGACGCTTTACCCATATTGTAACCTCTTCGCGGTTATGAAACAACTGCTTCACCTTGCGGATCTCGAAGTGCTTCTTGTATTCCTGCAGCAGGTCCTGGATCGTGTGCATCGGCTTGCGGTACATGAGCTTCAGCGTTATGATCCCGGACGCTCCGGCCGATAGCGCCGGAGCCAGCTCCGAGACGATCCGGCACGTGTGATGCGGGTCCCAGCTCATGTCGCAGACGAGCAAGTCGAAGGAGCCCGGCGCGAAGCTCACCTCGGCGGCGTTCTTGCGAATATGCCGAAGGTGCGGATTCAGCAGAAGCGATTCGTCCATCTCGGCCGGATCGACGGCCGTGACCTTCACTCCCCTGTCGAGCAGCACCGATGTCCAGCCCCCCGGGGCAGCTCCTAGATCCAGCGCGTTCACGAAGCTCTTCAGCGGCAGATTGAACGCTTTCTCCGCTTCCAGCAGCTTAAACGCCGCGCGGGAGATGAGTCCCTCCTCGCGACGAAACCGCACGGCTCCGCCCGGCCAGTCCGACAGATTGTCTTCGGGACGGGACAGTCCCATGAACAAGGATTTCTTGGCGGCGTAAACCGACAGGATCCACTTCGTGTCCCGGGCCGCCACTTCGGCGCCGAGCTCGCGCAGCGTCGGCGCCACCGCGTCCCTGCCCTCCGCGCTCGAGAACGGGAACGGGCTGTCCTGGGACTTGCGAACCTGAACCGCGACCGTCGTTCCCTTTAGCTTGTCCGCATGGGCAGAAGCGAAACGAACGAGCGCGGCTGCCGTCTCCTCCGGAGAACCGGTGAGCTCGGTCTCCTGATCGACCGGGAATACATGCCGCAGGAAGATCGGCTCCTTCTTCTTCAGGAGTTCGATCCACTCGCTTCCCGGCAGCGGACCGGACGACACCTTGAACGTCTCACCCGGAGCAAGTCCCGATTGTTGGATCCCGGAGAAGCTGCGTCTCAGCTCCTCCATGGCGAACGGGGCGAACCCCGGGTTCGCCGTTGCGATAAAATCAGCCATTCTTCTATTATCCCTTCTCGACCCGGATCCAAGGCCGCTCCTGATGCCATTGGACCTGGATGTTCACATCGTACGCCGAGCGCAGCCGCTCCGGCGTCAATACTTCCTTCTTCGCGCCGGCGGCGACGATCTGTCCATCCGCCATAAGCGCCACATGCGTAAACAAAGGAACGATCTCCTCGATATGGTGCGTTACGTACAGCATGGACATTTTCCTCGAGGTCAAATCCTCAAGCGCCGCCAAGAACTTCTCCCGTTCGAACAGATCCAGCCCCGCGCACGGCTCATCGAGAATGAGCAGCTTCGGATCGGCCATCATCGTCCGGGCGAGCAGCACCTTCTTCCGTTCCCCTTGGGACAGCGTGCCGAACGGCTGATGAGCCATGTGGGCGAAGCCGATTCTCTCCAGCTCATGGAACGCCTTGTCGCGCGCCTCCTGCGGCACTTCCTCGTAGATCCTCAGATAAGCGTTCAAGCCGCCGACCACGATCTCCCAGACGGGATCCCTCAGCGTGAATTTCTCGATCAGGGAAGCCCCTATGTAACCGATCTCCTTGCGGACTTCGCGCAGATCGACGGTGCCGTAGCGATACCCCAGCACATCGACCGTCCCCGTCGTCGGGAACAGATACCCGTTAATCATCTCCAGCATCGTCGTCTTGCCGCAGCCGTTCCGGCCCAGCAGAACCCAATGCTCGCCTTCCTGCACGTTCAGATCGACGCCGCGGAGAATCTCTCTGGCACCGCGCTTTAATGTCAAGTGATTCAGATGAATGACGCTCATGCGCTTCTCTCCCCTCTGTCGGCCTCCGGTCGGTCGGGATTTCTCGTCCCGTCATCAAGCGAAGGGGCGAAGCTCTGCTATCCTATCCTTGCTTGCTTCCTGCCCGTTCCGACCTGCTATCCTTCTTGAGACTTGCGTATCGTGTCCGACAGCTCGACGACGGAGCCGAACCGGTAGACGTTCCTCCACTCGCCGGACTTGTCCAGGATGGACAAACAGGGAACGCTTTCGATCTTGAGCTGCTCCGCCAGTCCCGGCATTACGTTCAGATTGGCAGCTTGAATGTCAAGCTCGGGCATCATCGCTTCGATGACTCCGAGCATTCGGCGGGCGAGAGCGCAGGTGCCGCAAAGAGGGGTATGGACGTAGAGCAAGCTCCCCTCCGGAAGCTCCGCAAGCTCCCGCTTCCAGCTGCCGTCTTCCCATTCTCTCATGGCTAGACTCCTTCGGCTTGGGCGGCGGCCGCCACTTCGTTCAGACGATCGATCGACATCGGACCGTCATGAATCAGCACCCCGGACGGATTCGCTTCCCGCAGCGCTTTGGTCATCTGGGCCCTGCCCATCATGCTGGAAGAATGGACGAACACTTCGCGAGGATAGAACGCACCCGCGATGATTCCATGAACGACAAACAGCCCGTTCGGTTCGCCGATCCCGAGCTCGAAGTCGAGCGACAGGATGTTCACGTCTTCCGTGCTCATGAGAAGCAAGCATTCCTCCGCGTTCCTGGCGAGCACGAATCCGGCCGGACAACGGCGCATATCATCCAGAAATACGTTGATCATTCGCTCTACACCTCCGAATGGCTTAACTGCTTGACCCGCTCCATCTCGGCCGCGTGCGTGCCGTCCGGCCCTGCGGGCGTCTCCAGGAGCAGGGGAATTCCGTTCAGCTCATCCGAAGCCAGAAGCTCGCGGAATCGCGCTTCGCCGATGTGTCCTTCTCCGACCCGGGCATGGCGGTCGCGGCGGCTTCCGGAAGGATAGCGCGAATCGTTCAGGTGAACGGCCGCCAGCGAATTCCAGAAGCCCAGCTCATGCCCTCGATCGCGCAAGCGTTCCCAATTCGTTCCATCCCATTGCCCGCTCGCGAACCAATGGCACGTATCGAGGCAGAAGGCGATCCCCTCGGGCCTGTCGCATAACGATCGCACCGTAACGAGCTCTTCCAGAGTCGTCCCCATCGGCCCGTGGTCCCCCGCTTGATTCTCCAGCAGGATCAGGGCTTTGCCTTGCCAACGGGATAGCACGCTATTCATATATTGTATAACATTTCGGTAGCCCTGTAACGGGTCGGAAGCGCGAGAAACGCCGTAATGGACGACAACGCCCAAAGAACCGCAGGCTTCCGCGATATCGAGGTCGTTCAGCGTGCAGGCCGCCATCTGCTCCGCCGTCTCGCCTTCGGCGGCCGGATTCACCGGATAGGGCCCGTGCGCTACCGATACGACTCCGTTCTCGCGGCACCAAACGGCGCAGCGCTGCGCTTCCGCGCGATCGAACGATTTGAGCTGAAGGCTTCGGGGATTCTTGGGAAAATATTGAAACGCGTTCCCACCAAGCTTAACCGCGGTCCTAGCCGTCTCCTTGTACCCTCTTCTCGTGCTCAAATGGCATCCGATCCTCATCGATCAGGCTTCCTTCTGGCAATTCGGACAGTAATATTGCTTCCGCGAGCTTACCGTCTCCAGAGCGATCGTGCCGCCGCAACGAGGGCAGTCGGCTCCTTCCCGTTCGAATACTTTGAACCGGCCGCGGAAGCCGCCTACGACCGGGCTGTCGGCCGAGAAAGGATGCTCCGCCGTGCCGCCGTTCTCGGCAGCTTCTTCCAGCACCTTGCGCATCGAATCGTAAAGCTTGCGCTTCTGCTCTTCGCTCAGACTGGCATTAAGGAGGCCCGGATGCAGTTCCGCTTCGAACAGGATCTCATCCGCATAGCCGCTGCCGATGCCGGAGAGGAACTTCGGATCGGTAAGCGCCGTCTTCAGCTTGCCGCGCTTGCCGCCCAGCAGCTTCGCGAAGCTGTCCGCGGTCAGCCGCGGATCGAACGGATCCGGTCCGAGCGGGCGAATCAGCTCGATCAGCTTCTTCGCGGTAAGGCGATGCACGTAACCGTAGCGCAAGCCGCCAAAGAAGATCCGGTTGCCGTCTTCAAGCGTGAGAATGATGGCGTAATCGTCATCCTTCGTCTCTCCCTCGGCTCCGTAATAGATCCAATCGCCTGCCATCAGCTGGACGAGCAGGCGGTTGCCGTCATCCAGATGGAAGATGAGGTGCTTGCCCCTGCGTTCCACGAAGAGGATCTTATGTCCGGCGAGCCCGTCATGGAACTCTTCCGCCGTTTCGTTGATCGACTTGATCCGATGGACGGTTGTATCCACGATCGTCAAGCCGCAGACGAGCGGCGAGAGCAATCGCCGGTAAGTTTCGATCTCTGGCCAATCCGACATGTCGTTGTCATCCCTTCGTCAATTCGGTGTCTGTATGATGGAACGAATATAGTCCAATAATTCATGGGGTCCGGGCAGAACGGCTGCAGGCATCGCGCCGGCCGCCTCGCATCGCTCCCGCCAATCGTCCTCCGTGCACACGCCGGTGAGCACCAGCAGCGACTTGCAGCCCGCCGCTTCGCCCGCCGCGATGTCCGTCAGGGGATTGTCTCCGATAACCCACGCTTCCTCCGCGGCGACGCCCGCCTTCTCCAACGCATAGTGCGTCAGAATCGTCGAAGGCTTGCCGATGAGGATCGGCTTCTTCGAGGTAGCCGCTTGCAGCATCGCGGAGATGCTTCCCGCTCCGGGCAGAATTCCGTCCGCCACCGGTAGCTGAAGATCGGGATTCGTCAGGATATACTTGGCTCCGCCAAGAAGATATCGTACGGCTGCCGTCAGCTTATCGAAGGTTAAAGAACGGTCGATTCCTTGCACGACAAGACCGACATCCGCCTCTCCTTCTGCCGCCAGACGAAAACCCGATTCCGTCAATGCGTGGCGAAGGCCATGTTCGCCGATCACGTAGACCGAACGTCCCGCGAAGCGCTCCTTCGCGTAATGGGCCGCCGCCGCCGCCGAGGTAACGACTCTCGCTTCCTCCGCGTGAATGCCCATTCTATGCAGATGCTCCGCCACTTGTGCCGGAGTACGCGTGGAATTGTTCGTCAGATACCAGCAGGGGACGCCAAGCGCCTCCAGTTCGGAGATCAGCCTATCGGCTCCCGGAATCGGATCGTCTCCCCGATATAGCGTTCCGTCCAGATCGAACATCAATGCTCTTGGCTTCGTCATCCGAGGCGGATGGGGAATCGTTTGTTTGGACATGTGCTCCACTCGCCTTCTGCGTTGCCGATTTAAGGCCATTTGTTGCGCCGCTGTCTCCCACAATACCGAAATCCCAAGGGGAAGGCAAGCATTTAAGGGCATTAATTCCTATAACGTTCGCGACTTGCGCCGCAGCCGCTCCAGACGATGCAAGAGCGCTTCCCGCTCTTCCCGGCGCTTCGGGCTCTCTCTGCCGGAGCCGGGAAGCCGCTGGATAAGCTCCAGCGCCCGCTCGGCGTATTCGAGAGCAAGCCGATAATCGCGGCATCGGTGCTCGTAATGCATCGCCAGCTCGACGTGAGCGGCGACGGCGGGGAACGCGGCCGTTTCGGCTTTGCGAGCCGCCCGCACCCAGAGCTCGACCGCCTGCTCGTATCGGCCTTGCTTCTTGAACCGGTCGGCCGCCGGCAGCAGCCATCGCTCCGCCGAAGCGTCGGATCGGCCGATCAGCTCGGCGAACAGCCGCTCGGCCTTCCCTTGCTCCCCATGAAGCTCAAGCCATGCCGCCGTGCGATAAAGCTCCTCCGCCGCTTCGGGAAGAGCCGTCTCATCTTCGGGATCGGAAGCCAGCAGAGCCCCGAAGTGCGTCGACAGCGTCACGAGCGTCAGCACGTCAAGCTCGTTGTGAAGGTAGACGCCTTCCAGATGCGAAGCGTCTCCGTCGTTCAGGTAACGCATATACAGCTCCGGAGCCAGCGATCCCGGCACGTCCTCATGCCTCCGGATGCCGAGGCGATCGCCTTCGATTCGGCTGAGCCGGCAGGACTCCAGCGTATTCCGCCACAGCGCCCGCGACGGATGAAGGAAGTCGAGATGGAACGGCTCGGCCCCGCTCGGCCTCCAGCCGTTCAGGATGAACCGGTTGACCAGGACGGGCCAGTCGAACGTACGCCCGTTAAACGTAACGAGGTGGGTTCTCCCGCCCATTCGGCCGAGCAGATAATGAAGCATGGCTTTCTCTTCGCCGGGGTGCCGGATCAGGGTCTGTTCGACGAAGAGGGAGCCTCGCTCTTCCTCGTAGCAGGCGAACCCGATCATGAACGGCACGTTGCCGGCGCCGACGCCAAGACCCGTGGTTTCCGTATCCAGGAACAGCAGCCTGCGGGCTCCCGTTGCGCTAGGATTCTCGCTTTCTTCGGCCGTCTCCGGTCGAGGCAGCCTGTACAAATCCTTGGCGCTCGGCTTCTTCTTGCTCAGCGCTGCGGCCTTCTCCGCGGCGCCGGCTCCGAGCCTCGCCTTATTCTGCCTTCTCGCTATCGGCTCCAAGTAAGGCGCGTAGTGAAGCAGCTCCCCTAGCGCATAATGGCCGTGCCGATGGTCCAGCGGGTATTCGATCCGGCGCAGGAGGAATTCCCCGTATGCATTCCGTTGTTCGGATATCCCCAGCTTCAAGAATGCGGGATGCAGGGAATTGTCCACCCGAATGGATCGAGTGGATCGACCGATTGCAGCGGGCGGTTCGGATGGAGCCGATGGCGCTGGCAGCCCCGAGCTTGGACGGGTCGATTCCTGAGCCTCCCGTTCTTCCGCTGCCGGATCCTTAGCCTGGCCCGCCGAAGGCTGCCCGCTCCCTCCCGCCTCCCCATTGCTTGGAGGCGCCGAAGTTTCCGTCCTTCCGCTCGTCCCCTTCAGCCGGTTCAGCTTATCCCGAATGCTGCTCACTCGCTTCTCCTCCCTCCGTTATCCCGCTTCTTTCACATGGACGACAGGAGCTGGATGCTTTTGCTCTTCGCATCCAAGCTCTCGAATTCGTTGCCGATGCAAGACGGACAACCGTCCTTGCAAGGGCATCGGCGAATCAGGTTCGCCGCCGCTTCCTTCACTTCGTCGAACCGCTTGTACACGTCCTCCGCCAAGCCGATTCCGCCCGGATAATGGTCGTGTATAAAGACGGTCGGCAGTCCGGTATGGGCCGCTTTGATCTGCGGGGTCACATGCACGTCGCTGCGGTCGCACATGACCATGACGGGAACGATGTGCTGCAGGACGTTCGCGATCCCGAGAAGGAGTTGTTCCAACGCCTTCGTTCCGAGTTCCGGATCGACCTCCTTCAGCTCCAGCCAGGCGGCGCTCGTATGCAGCTCCTCTTCCGGCAGATGAATCGGCCCCGAGCCGATGTTCTCGAACGTGGTCATCTTGATCTTCTTGAAGATCGTCGGAATCATGTTGACCGAGACCTCGCCGAAGTGAACGGCCGCATGGCCGCGATCCCGGGTCCGGTCGATCTCGAGCACCTTCAGGTTCACCGCCAGGTTCGCGTCGGTGTAATATTCGACGTCGACCTCGCGCACGTACGCTTTCTTGTTCTCCCAATCCAGCTTCTCGACCTGGTACTGCACGCCCTGATGCAAGTAGATCGCTTCGTCGTGCAAGAGCGTCATCGCGCTGAACCGGTCCATCTCCCCGATGATCTTGACGGCGGCGACGTTCGATTGGTCGACGATGACGACGTTCTCCTGCGAAGCCGAACGGAGACTGATCTCGCTGGCCGGGAACGACTGGGCGGCCCAATAGAACGTATCTCCGTTGCGATGCAGCACTCTCTCTTCCTGCAGGTATTCCAGAATGTCCGTCACGTCGAGCGGACCGAACTCTTCATCAACCTTGAAAGGAAGTTCGTAGGAGGCGCATCTTAAGTGGTCGACCAGAATGATCAGGTTCTCCGGGTTGATTCGCGCCTGCTCCGGCGACCGTTCGAAGAAATAATCGGGGTTCTGGACGATATATTGATCGATCGGCGTGGAGCTCGCCACCATGACGATCAGAGCTTCTCCATGCCTCCGGCCGGCCCGGCCCGCTTGCTGCCACGTGCTGGCGATGCTTCCCGGATATCCGGTCATCACGCACACCTGCAATTGGCCGATGTCTACGCCGAGCTCCAGCGCGTTCGTGCTGACGACGCCAAGAATATCGCCGTCCCTCAGCCCCTTCTCGATCTCTCTGCGCTGCTTGGGCAGATAGCCTCCGCGATAGCCGCGAATGGACTTCGGACCAAGCTCGTTCTTCACCAGCTCTTGAATATGGCTGAGAATAATCTCGACCCGAACCCGGCTTCGGGCAAAAACGATCGTCTGGATCTTGTTCTTGAGGAACTGCTTGGCCAACTGGTTGACTTCGACCGTCGAGCTCTTGCGGATGTTCAACGGAACGTTGACGATCGGCGGGTTATAGAAGACGAAGTGCTTCCGCCCGCGCGGCGCGCCGTTATCGTCGACGAGACGCATCGGGCTGCCGGTCAGCTGTTCCGCCAGCTCCTTCGGATTCGCGATCGTCGCGGACGTGCAGATAAAGACGGGGTTGCTGCCGTAGAAGCGGCAAATCCGCTTGAGCCGGCGAATGACGTTGGCGACATGGCTGCCGAATACGCCGCGATAGGTATGCAGCTCGTCGATGACGATATACTTCAAATTCTCGAATAGGCTGACCCACTTCGTATGATGAGGCAGGATGGCGGAATGCAGCATGTCGGGATTGGTGATGACGATATGCCCGGCTTTGCGGACGAGCTGGCGGATCGCCGGCGACGTGTCGCCGTCGTAGGTATAGCTCTTGATGTCGATCCCCATCTCCTGAATGATCTCGTTCAGCTCGCTCATCTGGTCCTGCGCCAGCGCCTTGGTCGGGAACAAGTAAAGCGCCCTGCTCGTGTCGTCCTTGGCGATCGCCTGCAGGACGGGCAGATTGTAGCAAAGCGTCTTGCCGGAGGCGGTCGGCGTTACCGCGACGATATTCTCGCCGCGCGCGGCCATTCGGTAAGCGGACTCCTGGTGGGTGTAAAGCTCCGCGATGCCGCGTCTCTGGAGCGCGGAACGGATTCGCGGATCGACGTCTTCGGGAAAAGGCCGAGTTCGCGCCTCCTGCGGTTCCATCTCGTGCCAATAGGCTATATTCTCATTGGTCCTGAGCTCCGCGATCATCTCAGGCAACGTTTTCTTCGTGATCATGGGCCATGTCTCCTCTTAACATATCTCTCAGTTTAGCGAATATCTGTTCGATTGACTAGCCCGAGAAGCGCCGAGCGGATGGATTTCGTCTGCCGCCGAGCTTTTTCCGATCCGCTCGACAGAACTGTCGATCCCTGCGCTTTCCCGGGAAAAGGTAAAGCCGCGTCTCTCCCCCCGCCGGAGGAGAATTCGCGGCTCGTTCCGTTCGATCATACGTAAGGCGGTTCCCACGCTTTCTTATGCCAGCCCAGCTTCTGTTCGATGACGTTCAGCTGCTCATCCATGCGAACCTCCGCGCGTAACGGCCAATCCCGCTCCCTCCAGAAGCGGAGATCCGTCCAAGTCACCAGATAGCCCCCTTCGGGCTGCCGCTGCCACTTCACGTACGCTCGTTTGGCGAAGCTGAGCAGCGCTTGCACGACCTTAACCGCCATGGAAGCTTTGACGCAATCGTGGGAATGATCGATCCCGGCGGGCAAATCTTCCGACGGTTCGATTCGGCGGCCCTTGATGACGCCCATGTGAAAATCGGTTCCGGTCTGAACGATATAATGCCAGCGGAACCACCTCAGGTCCGGAAGGACATGAACGGCTTGCCATTCCGGGAATCGGCGCTTCACCCTAAAGACGATCCGGTCATGATGAATCACTCGCCATATCGCATACAACGCGGTCGTGCCCCAGGCAAGCGCGAAGAGGATTCCGGGATCGGAGTTCCAGAGAATGCCCGTTAACCAAACGGACGTCGCGCCAAGATGAACGACTAGCAGGAAAGGATCCGTCAAGCACAGCGAATCGAGGTGCATCCACTCGCCTCGGAACGGGAGCAGGCATCGGACCCCGTAGGCGTTCGTCCAATCGAGCAGGACGTGGATGACGACCGAGATAAACGACCATAGCAGGATCGGCGCCAGATGAGTCCATTGCCCCCAGCCCCAAGCCGTCAAGAGCCCCACCGCCATCGGCCATATGGCGAGCGCGGGAAGCGAATGGCTCCAGCCTCGGTGATGCTTGAGGTATTCATCCATGCCGCGAAGCCGGTAGACCATATCGAAGTCCGGCGCGTGCGAGCCGATCATCGTCGCGCAGACGATTGCCCCGGACAACGCCGGGTCCCCTTGAACGGCGGGGCTTAGGTGGGCCAACCCCGCGAGCGACAAGCCAAACAGCAAGTGCGATCCCGTATCCAAACACGGATCCTCCCCTTTCTATACCATACGGCAAGTCAAACGATCGGAGAAAAGAGCTTTACGCGAGGGATAGAAACCGACTGGAACTGCCACCCTATGAGGCGGAACGCGGCAGAAGCGTTCTCCATGGAAACGACAACGATAATCAGGAGGGTTACGAATGAGCAAACCGGACGACCGTTCGAACAACGCGCAGAGAATCCAGAATGCCAAATCGAATACGGTAGGCAACATTCAAGAAACGGAAGACTACCTGGACGAGCACGCAGACGAGATCTCCGGGGAAGAAACTTCTCAGCTGGAGAGGAAAAACGCCCGCCGGCGCCAAGCGGTTCAAGGATTTGAAGAAGAGATTGCCGACGAGACGGAATTTGCCCAAGACGAATCCTGATCTCGGATCGTTCGCAAGGTTATAGACAGGAAGAGAAAGCGGGCCTAGCTGGCCCGCTTTCTCCTTTTCCCGCCCTCGCCCTCCGATGAAGCGGAAGGCGAAGCGATCCGGAAATGACAGGCTGGCGCGCGATACCGGCACGACTTACTTCTATGCTCGATTCGCTCGTTCCATCCATCGATTTTCGGAACGGTTTATGAGATTAACTTTTATCCACGTTAAAATATTGCGCTTCCGGATGGGCGAACACCATTGCGGATACGGAGGCTTCCGGCTCCATCATGAAGCCTTCCGTCAACTGAACCCCGATATCCTCCGGCTTCATCAGTTCGAACAGAGGCCCTTGGTCCTCCAGGTCCGGACATGCGGGATAGCCGAACGATACGCGAATGCCCTGGTAGCGGGCGCCGAAGCGCTGCTTCATCGTCATCTCCGCCGGATCCGGGAAGCCCCAGTTGTCGCGCATGATCTGATGAACCCGTTCCGACATGCCTTCCGCAACCTCGAGCGCGGTCGAGAGAAGCGCGTGGGAGCGCAGATAGTCCCCGCTCTCCTTCCACTTGTCGGCTTGCTCTCTTGCGCCTTGACCGGCCGTTACGACAAGGAAGCCGACCGTATCCATGATGCCGCTCTCCACGGACTTCAGGAAGTCCGCCAGACAGAGGAACGGTTCAACCGACTGGCGCGGGAACGAGAAGCGCTTAAGCACTTTGCCCGTGTCCTGCGGGTCGTAGATCAAGATATCGTTGCCGTCCGATTGCGCCGGGAAGAAGCGGTACATCGCTTGGGGCTTCAGCCAGCCCGTATGCTGCGCTTCCGTCATGATAGCTTCTACCGTCTCCTTGAGATGAACGGTCTTCTCGTCCCCTGCGGCAAGCAGTTCTTCGACCTTGCCCTTGACGCCGAGATGGTGTCCGAGCAGCATCTGCATGTTCACGTACGGCATGACGTGCGCCAGCGGATAGTCGCGAAGCACATGCCGGTCGTAATCCGGCGGAAGGAATACCGGCGCATCCTGCGAGATGTTGGAGCGGCGGGCTCTCGTCAATGTCGGGAGCTCCTTCTTCTGCTCCCCTTCCAAGGTCAGCGTAGCCAGCGCGGCCTTATGCTCCTGCTCGATAATCGCCCGCTGTTCCGGATTGCTCAGCTTGTTCGCGATATCGAGACCATCCATCGCGTCCTTCGCGTACAGTACGACGCCGTCGTATTCCGGAGCGATCCGCGTCTTCGTGAATTTGCGCGTAAGGGCGGCACCGCCGACGAGAATCGGCGCGTCGATGCCCGCGCTCTTCAAGTCCTGCGCGGTGAGCACCATCTGCTGCGCCGACTTCACGAGCAGTCCCGAGAGCCCGATCGCATCCGGCTTCTCTTCGCGGTATGCCTCGATCAATTGATCCGGCGGGACCTTGATCCCGAGGTTGACGATCTTGTAGCCGTTGTTCGAGAGAATGATCTCGACCAGGTTCTTCCCGATGTCATGCACGTCGCCCTTGACCGTGGCGAGCATGATCTTGCCTTTGACGGCGGAATCGGCTTTCTCCATGTGCGGCTCCAGATGGGCGACGGACGCCTTCATCACTTCCGCGCTCTGAAGGACTTCCGCGACGATAAGCTCGTTGTTGTTGAACAAGCGTCCGACTTCGCTCATGCCGTCCATGAGCGGGCCGTTGATAATGTCGAGCGGAGCATACTTGGTCAGCGCCTCGTCCAAATCCGGAATGAGGCCGTCCTTGCTTCCTTCCACCACGTAATTCGCCAAGCGCTGCTCGAGGGTCAGGTTCTCCGCCTTGACCTTCTTCTCCACCTTCTTGTCGCGGAAAGCGGCGACGAAGGCGGCCAGCGTCTCGTCATTCGTGTTGTAGAGCAGCTCCTCCGCCAGCTTCTTCTCGTGTTCGGGAATGGAAGCGTAGCGTTCCAGCTTCTCCGTGTTCACGATGGCATAATCGAGCCCGGCCTTCGTACACTCATACAGGAAGACGGAGTTCAGCACCTCGCGGCCGGCTGGAGGCAAGCCGAAGGAGATGTTGCTGACGCCCAGAATCTGCTGGCACTTCGGCAGCGCCTGCTTGATGAGGCGGATGCCTTCGATCGTTTCCTTCGCGGAACCGATGTATTGCTCGTCTCCTGTACCGACCGGGAACACAAGCGCGTCGAAAATAAGGTCTTCCGACTTAAGGCCGTACTTATTGACGAGGAGATCGTGCGAGCGGATGGCAACCTCCAGCTTATCCTCGCGGGTGATGGCTTGCCCGCGCTCGTCGATCGTACCGACGACGACCGCGCCGCCGTAGCGATGAAGGATCGGAACAACCTTCTCGAACTTCTCTTCGCCATCCTCCAAGTTAATGGAGTTGATGATCGACTTGCCTTGGATATACTTAAGGGCCAATTCGATAACCGCGGGATCGGTCGTGTCGATCATCAGAGGCGCTTTTACCTTCTTCGTGACGAATTCCAGGAACTGCTTCATGTCTTCCGTCTCGTCCCGGTCGGGGTCCTGTACGCAGACGTCGATGACATGCGCGCCCGTCTTCACTTGAGCACGCGCAATCTCCGACGCTTCCTCGTATTTGCCTTCGGCAATCAACCGCTTGAACTTGCGGGAACCGAGAACGTTCGTCCTCTCGCCGACCATATAAGGACGGCCGTCGTTCTCGATGTAGACGGTATCGATGCCGGTAACGGCCGGCGGGTGTTCGCCTTCTCTCTTGCGAGGGGCAACTTCCTTCATGGCATCGGCCATCGCCTTGATATGCGCCGGAGTCGTCCCGCAGCAGCCGCCGGCGATGTTGATCCAGCCCTGCTCCGCGAACGCCTTCAGCTTCTTGGCTAGCGACTCCGGCGATTCATGGTAATGCCCATTCTCGTCCGGAAGGCCGGCATTCGGATAACAGCTGACCGCAACGTTCGCGATGCCGGACAAGGTACGAATATGGTCCCGCATGAATTCGGGGCCCGTCGCGCAATTCAGCCCCACCGAGATCGGCTTCAGATGCTCGAGCGAGATGTAGAAGGACTCGATGTTCTGGCCGGCCAGCGTCGTTCCCATCGGTTCGATGGTGCCGCTGATCATGACCGGAAGCTCGACGCCAAGGGTGTCGAACGCCCGGCGAACGCCGATTCCCGCCGCCTTGACGTTCAGCGTATCCTGGCAAGTCTCGACCAGAATCGCGTCGACGCCGCCTTCGATCAGGGCAAGAGCTTGCTCCTCGTAATCCAGGATCAGCTGCTCGAAGGTGATGCCGCCCGTTACCGACAGCGTCTTGGTCGTCGGCCCGATCGCTCCGGCCACGTAACGAGGTTTATCCGGCGTCGAGTACTTGTCGCAGGCTTCTCTCGCCAGCTTGGCTGCCGCCAGATTGATCTCGCGGGCTTTCTCGGGAATGTCGTATTCCGCCAGAACGACCGCCGTCGCGCCGAAGGTATTGGTCTCTATGATATCGGAACCCGCTTCCAAATAAGCGGAATGAATGCCTTGTATCACGTCCGGGCGAGTAAGCACCAGCATCTCGTTGCAGCCTTCGAGCTCTTCCCCGCCGAAATCCTCTGCTGTCAGATTGGCTTGTTGAATCATCGTGCCCATCGCGCCATCCAGGAACAGAATGCGCTTCTCGAGCTCCCCTTGCAAAGACGGTTTCGTTTGCGTTAAAGTCATTTTAGAAGCCCTCATCCTTCGTCTGCGAAATCGTTAACCTTTATACTACCAGAATCGATCATTTCCGAAAAGGTATACCTGAAGGACCGTCGACATCAGGCGTTAATTGGGCTATAATAATCTCATTAATCCATATTGGGAAAGAAGGAATAATCCATGGCTCAAATTCGCGTGCGCAACACCGGTGAGCTGATTTCCGGAGAAGAGAACGTCCGTTCGTTCCTCGAACAATTCGAAGTTCTGTACGAACATTGGGATACGAGCAAGCTTCCTGCACATCTGGCGAACAACTTCACTCCTACCGACGCGGAGAAGCAAGAGCTCCTCGACATCTACAACGCCGAGATCACGGATCTCGCCGGACGTCGCGGATACAAGACGTGGGACGTCATCGCTCTCTCCGACGCCACTCCGAATATCGAAGAGCTGCTGAAGAAGTTCGAGAATATCCATACGCACACGGAAGACGAAGTCCGCGCGATCGCCGCCGGCGAAGGCATCTTCATCATCAAGGGCAATGACGATGTCGGCTATTTCGACGTCATTCTCTCCCCTGGCGATGTCATCTCCGTTCCGGAAGGCAACCCGCACTTCTTCACGCTGACGGATCTCCGCAAGGTCGTAGCCGTACGCTTGTTCATCGAGACCGAAGGCTGGATCGCTCATCCGTTCGCCGATCCTTCGTTCGCCAAGTAAAAGGACATCGAGAAAACCCCGGCAGGAACGTCGTTCCTGAACCGGGGTTTTCTCGATGCTTATAGCGATTTAAGGAGAGGAATGAGTTCCTGCAGATCGGAGATCTCATATCGAGGCACGATCTCGTCCGACCGAACCGCGCCATGCCGGTTGATCCAGACAGATATGATGCCGGCGCCGTTCGCCCCCTTGATGTCCGTCGTCAGCTTGTCGCCAACCATGACGGCTTCCTCGGCCGCGATGCCGAGGCGATCGAGCGCGTGAGCGAAAAGGCGAGGCGACGGTTTGCCTTCGCCGAAATCGCCGGAGATGACAATCTCATCGAAGTAAGGAATCAAGGTCGGAACCCCGTTCAGCTTCTCTTGCTGCAGATCCGGAGAACCGTTCGTCAAGAGCAGCAGCCGATACGAGCCGCTGAGCTCGTCCAATACGGAGAACGTCTCGTTGTAGACGTAAGGCAGCTTTCTTCTCTGGGCCGGGAACCATTCGGCCAGCTTATGGCCAAGCTCGGGATCGTCCACGCCAAGGGCCGCCAGACCTCTAGTCCAGGCATTGCGGCGATATTCCGGCACGATCGCTTCCATCTTCCGGAACATCGGATGCTCGCCCTTGGTGAAGTTGCCCCACAGCCCTTCGAACGGGTTGATTCCGATCATCTGGGTGAAGGCGAAGGTCTCGTAGTTCTCATAGAGCGCTCTTGCTTCCTTGCGTACGGCTTCTTCCAGAGCCTCTTCATTCACGCCGGCCGCTTCCGCAGCCAGCCTGCAAGTGTCGCGGAAAGCTTCCTTTACGCTGCGGTCGTCCCACAGCAAAGTATCGTCCAGGTCAAAAAGTACCGCCTTGATCGTCATTCCGTGTTCCCCTTCTCTATGCGCGTTTCTTTATTTGTCTTTCTTTTCCCACTCGATGTGGTTTGCGGTCGCGAACGCGTGAAGCCGCTCGCCCATCGCTTGAATCGGATAAAGATTCATGAGCTTCGAGAATACCCAATTCGTGCCCTTAACCGTCTCGATGGTCACATAGCCGGGCTGCACGGTAATCTTGCGGATCTCCGTAGGCTTCAGACGCTTGTATCCGGAGAAACGGCGAGTCTCCAGCGAATCCTTGTAGATCGACAGGAACGGACGGCGCAGATAATAGAAGATCGCCAGAAGGAAGTAACAGCCTACCGTACCCCAGAACAATCCTTGGCTCTGTTGGAAGTCGGAAGACCACGGTTGGGAAACGATGATGAAGAACGCCATCAGCAAGACAAGCAGGATCGGCACGACATAGCTGCGTCCTTTGAACCGATCCACTTGCTGGGCGGGGGCTGAGATCCGGTCCTTGCCGTCTTTCTTGCGGCGTGCATTGATATTTTTCGAATTGCGCTCTACCTTACGCTCCCAGGAACGCGACATGTATGGGGGCCTCCTCTAATCCATTCAATTGTCAAGTTAGTGCGTGAGCCCTTGGCTCGGCGGTTCATCGACGATCTCGATATTGTCAAGCTGTTGACGGAATGCCTTGCGGAACCGATCGAGGTATTTCTTCCGAAGGTCAGCGCGTTCGGCAAGCTCTTGATCGGAGAGCCCTACGGTTTTATGTTTATGGGCGAGCTCATTGATTCTCTCTATCAGTTTATCCATTGCTGTATTCACACCCCTTCCGGTCCAAATCCTCTTCCTACTTTGACATTAACCTCTGGGCGTTGTCAAGAAGCCTTCCAACCGCATTCGCCTATGCTTGTAGATGCCATTGCTTTATACGTCCGACCTTTCATTTGGATTCAAAGGAAAACAAAACTGACTCCCTTCTATAGAAAGAAGGAAGTCAGTTCCGAGAAAAGCTCCGTCCGTGAAGTCAGCTGTTCGTGACCTCGACCGGAACGATGAGACTCGTGCCGACGTCGAGGCTGGAGGACGTCAGGCTGTTGCGCTCCATGATCCGATGCACGGCTTGCCGGGTGTCCATTCCGCTTCTCTTCACCTCGGCAGCAATCGACCACAGCGTATCGCCGCTATCCGCGATAACGACGGCCTCTTCCGCAGCCGGCACAGCGGGCGTCGACTCATCCGCGAACGATCTCATAAAGGAAAACCCCGTAAACAGCAGCAGGAACGCCGCTACGAAGAATAACGTTCTTGCCAGCTTCCATCCCGCCGCCGATCTCGATCCGCCTTCGGATCTCGTTACGTATTCTGCCCCGGATCTTGGCGTGATCGAATGGCTTCTATGTAAACGATCGGACGACACCCTCTTCGGCATGTTCGCCTTGCGTTGCGGTTGAGTTCCAGAACCTAATTCCCATACATGTACCATGAGCTCCCACTCCCCAAACGTTTGTTCTGGTATGATCATAACACGAACATACGTTTGAATCAACCATAATTTAGAACATTTGTTCCCCGAGAACGAATGTTTGTGCGAACTCCGGTTCTGTGTTATAATTTGTCATCATGTACTTATCCTATGGGAGGTCTGCGGCGTGTCGAAGATGTCCAATCGCCAGACTGCGATTCTGGAATTCATTAAGAGCGAAGTTCGCGAGAAGGGCTATCCCCCTTCCGTAAGAGAGATCGGAGAAGCCGTTGGACTAGCCTCCAGCTCGACCGTGCACGGTCACCTGGATCGCCTGGAGAAGAAAGGCCTCATCCGCCGAGACCCGACCAAGCCTCGCGCCATCGAGATCCTCGATGAAGAAGACGAGAACTTCGTGCAGTTCAACTACTCGGTTCGCCGGGTTCCTCTCGTGGGCAAAGTAACGGCGGGCGTGCCGATTACCGCCACGGAGAATATCGAGGAGTACTATCCTCTTCCGACTAGCATGGTCGGCGATCAGAACGTGTTCATGCTCTCCGTTCAGGGAGACAGCATGATCGAAGCCGGCATCCACAACGGCGACTTCGTCATCGTCCGGCAGCAGCAAGCCGCCAACAACGGCGATATCGTAGTGGCGATGACGGAAGAAGACGAAGCGACCGTCAAGACCTTCTACAAGGAACGCGACCACATCCGTCTCCAGCCGGAGAACAGCACGATGGAACCGCTGCGCCTCACCAAGGTGAGCATTCTCGGCAAGGTCATCGGCTTGATCCGCAGCATCGGATAATATGGCAAAAGGACCGAACGGATTTCGATCTGTTCGGTCCTTTTTTTTGATGCGTGCCCGCGAGGCCGAGACCGTGTCGTACGGCAACTTCTCGACTCGCTGTTTGCCAATAAAAATTAATCTAACGTTGAAAAGGGCGATTGGCGAAGCGGAAGAGGCGGATATGGCGAAAATGAGAAAGTTCGGGCTGTGCCCCGGCTGTTCGTACAGGTGTTTTGCGAATCGTGCTTCCAGCGGGACGTTAGTCGATTTTCTCGACTATCGGCGCTCCCGATCGAGCTTCCGGCGGGACGTTAGTCGATTTTCTCGACTATCGGCGCTCTCGATCAAGCTACCGGCGGGACGTTAGTCGACTTTTTCGACTATCGGCGCACTCGATTGGATGTAGTCTAGAAAGTAGACACGCTGTAACAGCGACCTGCTACAATAAAATCACTAAAAAGGTCGAGGTGTGTCATGGGCGATATCCGTCAGCATTTTGATGATGAGTTTAAGCGTCAAACGATTAAACACATGCAAGAGAACGGTAAAACACCAGCTGAAGTTTCTAAAGAGCTGGACATTCCCGTAAGCAGCATTCGTGCATGGAGAAAAAAGTTTGCTAATGCCGGAGAAAAATCGCAG
>NZ_RZJR01000024.1 GCF_003990975.1 Cohnella sp. AR92 | reverse complement strand
CTCCTGGACAAGCACGTCCGCCAAGGACCTTGCCATTACGGAGACGGGAGTGACGGTAACGGGTCTGAGTCCGGGCACGAAGTATTATTTCCGTCTGTATATCAGCGATGGCGTCTATGGGGGCGACTCGAAGTCGGTAACGGCAACGACGGATACGATCGCGGTAAGCAATCTGAAGAGCACGGTGAAGAGCGACAGTCGAATCACCCTGATCTGGACGGCGCCAAAGAAAGCGACGGCCGTGCAGGTACAACGCTCGACGGACGGCACGACTTGGACATCGACATCGGTGACGAAGACGCTTGAGACCACGACATTAACGGGTTTAACTCCGAACACGACCTACTACATCCGGCTCAATGTAACCGGCGGTGAGAATGCGGGTCCTTCCAATGTCATCACGGTGAAGACGGATACTCAAGCTGTTCCTAGCCTCAGTCTGTACTCGAGTACAACGAGCAGTCTTACTCTTCGTTGGAGTCAGGCAACGAAGGCGGAAGCCGTTCGCATTGAACAGTGGGACGGAGGACAATGGGTATCTGCGGTTACGGGGGTTATTAACCCAACGGCAACCTCTGCGACGGTGACCGGTCTGCAATCGGGCACGCGCTATACGTTCCGGATCGTTGTCGAGGGCGGTTATAAAGAAGGAGTTTCCGAGGAGTTCACCTTCATAACGAAATAAGGATTAATAGACTTGCAGAGCCAGAAACGATGGTATTTATCGTTTCTGGCTCTTTTCTTACGTAAAAACAGGAGCAGCTACAACTTTTTACCTTGAATATACGTATATAATACATACGCCTCCAGAATTTCTTTCAGATAGTTTTTATGTTCCATTCACGTTCTATTCATTTAGGAAGACTATACTATATGCAATTATGATCAGGGAGGACTACGTACCGATGGATCAACATTCGAACGATAAGGCCTTGCATCGCAAGCATTCCCGCAAAGGGCAGAAACTATTATTGGGAATCACGGCCTTTGCGCTCGTCGCTTCTCCTTTCACGCTGACTTCCGGAGCCAAAGACGCCGCGGCAGCGACTTCAAGCATTCCGGCAGGAATGGCATCGTTGGCTAAATTCATTAAACCGATCGCTCTGTCGCAGAACAGCTATATCAATCTCGTAGATGCTGCTATCTCACCATCCGATAGCGGCCAAACTGTGGCTCTCACGCTCAGTATCTACAATGGCGGTTCCAGCGCACTTGATCTATCCGACTATTGGTTCCGCTTGACGAATAGTTCGGGAGGAGCTTATACGATCAAGACGGCTTCCGCTGATGCAAAGACGACTAAAATCGCATCGAAAACGAAATCATTCATCACCCTATACGCAGAAGTAGGAGAAACGACGAAATTGTCCGACCTGAGCCTAAAGGTCGTTAAATTCGACTTCACTAAGGCAAACTACGAGGTTAGCTTGGGCAAGTTCTCCTTCCCGAAAAGTTTCAACAACATCGTATCGGCGGGCGCATTCAAGGCCCTGTACTTTAACAATACGACTCTCTATTCCAAGATTTCCTCAGCATCCGTAGGCACGTCCGGAGATGACACGTATGCGACGGTGAACTTCGTATACAACAACATCGGCAAGAAAGCCATTACGCTGAGCGGTTACAAGTATTACATCGTTACGGCAACAGGCGAGACTTACGAGGCAACGCCATCCAACACCTCCGATTTGGTGATGGAACCTCTAAAGAGAACCGAAGTTACCTTGAACGCCACTATCCCATCCTCAATCAAAACGGCAGGATGGACCCTAGTCGTCACTAAGAAGGACGGAGGAGACTCGGCAACTTACTTGCCGGTTGGAGGATACGCGATCAAGTTCGGCTCGACGAGCACGTCGACGAGTACCACGTCCTTCAACTACTCGACGAGCGAGGGAACTTATTCGTTCAACTTGAGCCAACTAACAAGACAGCCTTGGGATAATCAAGATATCCTGTCCGCGCGGATCCGAATTAAGAACACCTCCCAGACGTCGATATCGATTCCAACGTTGACAGGCTATTTCTACCTGGATAACAAGGTTAAGGTGAACTTCACTCCGGTCACGACGAGCATTCCACTCGGTCTGAACGCAGGAGCTTACATAGACTTGGATGTCTATGCGAAGATGCCAACAAGCTACTCGTTCTCCAAGGCTACGCTTGTTATCAACGATCAGAAGGACAACAATACTTACACCAAAGCCGGAGAGTTGACTGGAACATCCGCGCAGACAGCTATGCCGATCTATGCAGCCGATCAGTCTTACAAGATCACAAGAGACGGAAGCAAGATGACGGCAACAATTAATAACGTGAATGTATACAACAGCACGACATCCAAGATTCTTGAAGTTCAGGTGGGTCTCCAGAACAACCAAACAAGGTCCGCTAATCTGTCCAAGCTCGTAGGATACTTCGTCAACGACAATGGGGATACTTTCCCGGCTAAGTTGAATGAAGGCACGGGATTGATTAACCCATCGAACAAGTCGCTCGTGACATACACGACCACTTTGCCGCAGGACTACTTCACCGGCAACATGCGCTTGATCCTGGGTGAAGCCGTAACGGATGCAGCGTATTCGACAGGTACTGCGACACCGAATGCTTACCTGAGCGCCGCTAAGTTCAATCTTCCGATGGATACGAGGCTTATGACGGTCATGAGCGAGATTCCGTTCCTGAACTATAAACTGACGATTAATAAGCTGACTCCGAATGTGCTTACTCCAACCCTTAACCTTGAGTTGGATTACACGTTGGAGAAAGATATGACTTATAACGCCGTACCGAGCGGATCCAAGCTTATGATTAATATCGAAGGCTTCGACGAGGATGACGGCAAGACTTACACGTACTCCTCCCAAGAACTTGAGATCGATAAGGATACCGATACTTCGCTTAAACCGGGCTCGGATCAAGAAATTACTCTTAGCAAGCCTCTAAACTATGATTCGATCGACGGACGACTGACTTACTATGTGAGAATCTACTCCTTAGTCGAGAACTCGAAGAAGCTGATAGCGGAACATAAGCTCAACTGGTTCATCGAGAACAACTGGACCGAAGAGAACGCAGCCGCTTCTGCCGCTTCAACCGCAACCGCGCAATAATCCCGAAGGACAGAACCGCCGCAATCCGCGGCGGTTCTGTTTTTATGAGAAAATCCTTTTCTATTTCGCCGAATGTTTTGGTAGAAAACTATTACGAGCTCCGAGAGGATGGCCGATATCAACTATAGGGCTTTAAGCATGAATAGAAAGGAGTTATTGAATTTGCGGAAGAAAATGAAAGTGTTGACAGCCTTGCTAGCCGCCGCAGGAATCGTGGGAGGCAGCGCGGTCTACTATCAGTCAGCGCTGGCTGACGGAAGTTCGACGACTCCCGGAAGCACAAGCGACCCTATAGTTTCCAAATCGTACGTGGATCAAAAGATCGCGGAAGCGCTTGGCTCGGGCGGCTCGTCCGGCGGAGCGGCGAAGCTTGAAGTGGTGACGGTGCCTCTGGGCAAGAAGATTATCGTGCAGGACGGCGGAGAGCTGATCGTTCGCAGCGGCAAGGCCATCGCCTACAGCACGGACGCGAACGGGCTGTCCGACATGACGGACGGACTCGACATCGCTCCCGGCAAGGCCGTGGCGACGAATCACTTGATCCTGTTCCCGCGCGGCGGAAGAGGCGTCGAAGCCGATCCGAACCAGAAGAACGGATTGATCGTGCTGGTTCGCGGAAGCTATCAGCTCCAATAACAACGAAGGACTCTGCAGGCTGATCGACAGCCGATGGAGTCCTTCTTTTTGTGCAAGACAAGAAAAACCGCAACCGCCTAAACGATTTAACACCTAAAGGGAATATATATGAGTGAGATGAATCTGGTAAAATAAAACAAAAAAACGAGATGGGAGTGGTACCCTATGAAGTTGACGGAGGCGAAGTTGCAAGGGGTCATTCTGATTGATCCTACCGTATTCGGCGATCATCGCGGGTTCTTCCTGGAATCCTACAACGCGAAGACGTTCGCCGAGAACGGGATCGCGATGACGTTCGTGCAGGACAACCATTCTTTGTCCGCGGAGGCAGGGGTCCTGCGAGGACTGCACTACCAGCTTCAACCGAAGGCTCAGACCAAGCTCGTTCGCGTCGCGGCAGGCGCTGTCTACGACGTGGTAGTCGATATCCGCCGAGGCTCTCCCACTTACGGGCAATGGCAGGGCTTTATCCTCTCGGCCAGCAACAAGCGTCAGCTGCTCGTGCCGCAAGGCTTCGCTCACGGCTTCTGCACGCTGGTCCCGAACACGGAAGTGCTGTATAAGGTGGATGAGCTGTACTCGCCGGAGAATGATCGCGGCATCGCTTGGGACGATCCGGATCTGGCGATCGATTGGCCGACGAGCAAGCCGATTCTATCGGACAAGGATGCCAGGCATCCGACTCTTCAAGAAGCCGAGATCAACTTCGTTTACGAGGGTGGGGTGAGTTGAGGCTCTTGGTAACCGGCGGAGCCGGAACATTACTCGCTGCTCGAACAACTACGGTCCTATGCAATTCCCCGAGAAGTTAATCCCTTTAATGATTGATAACGCTGCTAACGATCGGCCGCTTCCGGTTTACGCAGACGGGTTGAACGTTCGCGATTGGCTCTACGTCGAGGACCATTGCAGCGCGATCGATCTCGTTCTTCATAAGGGAGCGGTCGGCGGAGTGTACAATGTCGGAGGCAGCAACGAGCGGACGAATCTTCAGGTCGTGTCGACAATTCTGAGGGAGCTAGGCAAGCCGGATTCGCTGATCTCGTACGTGCAGGACCGGCTCGGCCACGATCGCCGCTACGCGATTGACGCAACGAAGATCCGCAGCACGGTTGGCGCCCCAAACATGACTATGAGAGCGGAATTCGCGAGACGATTCGCTGGTATCTGGAGCACCGAGAGTGGATGAACCGGGTACAGTCGGGAGCCTATCGGCAATATCTCTCGGAGCAATAGAATGGGCAGCGGCGCACAACTCTCCTGCTTTCGCCTGACCGAACCGATGCATAGGCGTCGAGGCGGTCAGGTTTTTTGCTTGGATTCCCTCTCAAACCTAAATTTCTCCAGCCCGAAAGCCGAAATATAAGGTACGACTATGCCTTTCGGGAGGGTTCATTTTGCTTCGAATACGATCACTAGCTATCGTTCTTATTGCCGCTCTTCTTGTTTCCTTAAGCCTGCCTTATGGCATGGGTGGGGCAACGACGGCACTTGCAAGCGGGACGAACGGTCCTTCGCTTAACCAACAAGTTCCCCAGTTAGGAGATACGGAGGTTCCTTCGGGCTCCGATCTGAAGCTGACCTTCGACGAATATATCATTCGCGGCGCGGGCTCTATCACGATTACGAAGGACGGCAATCCGTTCGATTCCTTGGACGTGCAGAACGACCTGGGCAACGTCCTGCTCGAGCAACCTACTAAAGTAGTTACCATTGTGCCGAAGAGAACGCTTACTCCGGGCAACTACTCGGTAACCATCCCTGAAGGCGTATTCGCCAGCCAAAGCACGGGTAAAGTTTTCGGCGCGATCACAAGCTGGTCGTTCACGGTTGCTAATATTGCGACAACCTATGATCCGTACTATACGAATGATGTTAGCGCCGATGCGGCTATCACGATCTCCGCGACCTATTCGACCTCGAAGACGATGAAGAAGGGCACCGGTAATATCTATGTGAAGCGTGCGTCGGACAACGCAACCGTCCAGACGATCAGCGCTTCCGGCAGTTCGGTGACGGTCAGCGGCCAGAAGGTCTCGATCAAGCTGAGCAAGCTGGATTATTCGACGAGCTATTACATTCTAATGGATATGGGAGCCATTCTGGATTCGAAGAACAGCGAATACGGGATCGCCGATTCGACAACCTGGAACTTCACGACGAAGGCTCAGATCGACAAAACGGCGCCGACCGTCGTTGCTTTCAAGCCGACGAACGGAGGGACGATGGGAGGGCTGAGAGGAACGCTCTCCGTTGAGTTCAGCGAGCCGGTCTATGCCGGAAGCGGCACTATTACTCTTAAAAAAGGTTCAACGACGATCTGTACGATCGCAGCGGATTCCGGAGCTGTCTCGGGTTATGGCAATTCCGATTCCACCATTACGATAAATCCGACGAACGGCTACTGCCCGGATTTCGTAGACAACACGACTTATTCGGTAACCATCTCGAATCTGGCATTCCATGACGCCGCGGGCAACAATTATGCGGGAACCTCTAACTGGAGCTTCAAGGTGGTCGATGACGTCGAGGCTCCCGAGATCGTCTCCCTGACGCCGGCGGCCGGCGCTACTAACGTGAAGGTGAACGTGGGCACCTTGAGCATGAAGTTCAATAAGCCCGTGAATGTTCTTGGGAATGCGCGAATCAAGACCGTAAGCGGCCCCTCCGCAGGCTATTTTATCTCGGATATCCCGCTAAGCGTCTCATCAAGTGATCCAACGGTTGTTAATATCAAGCTTCCAACAGGGACGACCTTGTCGAGGTCCACCAAGTACGCCGTCTACATCGAGCCCGGAGTTATTTGGGATACGACCAACAACAACAACGTGTTCCCCGGCATCTTGAACGATTACCGCTGGAGCTTCCAGACCGTCGGTTCGGATACTACCGCGCCTAGCTTCGTCAGCGCCGCGATGGACGGCATGTCGGTCGTACTCACCTACAACGAGGAACTCGACAAAGACTCCGTCCCGTCTCCGGCCAACTATTATGTAACGGTCAACGACGTGGCCGTACAAGTCTCGAGCGTGGAAGTTGCAGGCAAGCAAGTGTGGGTTAAGCTGCAGAAGAGCGTAGCGGTCGGCCAGAAAGTAATGATTGCTTATACCGTCTTCTCTAACCCGCTCATGGACCTGTCCGGCAACCGGGCTGCCAGCTTGGGTTCCACCACGGTGTCCAACACATCCAGCACGACCGTTCCGAAGCCGTCCTCCGGCTCGATTGCCGGCAATGTCCTGACGTTAACCTTCAATAAGACGCTGAACGATCTGCCTAGCAACGCGGCATCACAATTCTCCGTGAAGTACGACGGCAGCTCCGTCGGCATTCGGAGCGTGTCGCTGAACGGCACGGTGATCACGTTCGTTCTCAATGGCAGCCCTTCCACCTCGCAGAGCGTGTCGGTGTCCTATTCGCCGAATTCCACGACTCCGATTCGGGACAAGAGCGGCAACGCGATGACCGCGTTCTCGGACTTCTACGTGACGAACGGCATCGATACGACGGCTCCGACCTTGTCGTCGGGAACGGCATCGGGGAATCAGGTTACCCTTAACTTCAACGAAGGGTTGAACCCGAATTCGGTTCCTCCGAAGTCCAGCTTCTCGGTGCTGTCGAATGGTACCGCTTCTGCGATCTCTTCGGTGGCCATCAATAATAATTCTGTGGTGCTCACGCTGTCCTATTCCATTACGTCCGGCACGGTGCTCGTTACATACATTCCGGGCACGACGCCGCTTGAGGACCTGGCGGGCAACGAGGCCGCTCTGATCAGCAGCTACGCGATTACCGTCGGCTCGGGCAACGCGGCTAAGTATTCCAGCGGTTCGATTAACGGCTCGACGATCACGTTGAACTTCTCGTCCTCCCTGAACTCCGGTTACGTGCCTAACGGAACCCAGTTCCAGGTAACGGTCGGAGGGAACTACGCGATGGTATCGACGGTTCAAGTATCCGGAGCAGCCGTTACGTTGAACCTGACGTCCCAAGCGATCGCGGGACAAGCGGTTACGGTCTCTTATTATTCGACAGGCAACTCGCTGAAGGATAACCTGGGCTTGACCGTCGCAAGCTTCGGGCCGGTAACGCTGACCAACAGCTCGGGAGCGGGCAGCCTGAACAGCTACCTCGAGTATAACAGCGAGGGCGGCCTGACCTTCAACAAGACGGGCGCGACGACCTCTACGAGCACGCTGTCATCCGGAGCGGTTGCGAATCTATATACGCTGAACGCAGAATACCTAACGAATGCATTGGCTCTCTTGCAGAAGGGAACCAATATATCGAAGCTGCAGGTGAACTTCGTGGTACCGACGACGGAGTCCGGAGCGCTCGTGGCCTTGCCGCTTCAGGCGCTTATCACCGGAGCGTCCATCAACCCGCAAGCGGTTATTCGGGTAGACTATGGCGATTATCAATTCGAGTATCCGCTGCTTGCGCTGAGCAGCAGCTCCCTTAACCAGAAGTTCTACCAAGACGGCTCCGCTTACTTGCTCCTCCAGATCGAGAAGTCTTCGAACTCCTCCTTGGTCAGCAAGATCACTTCGCAAGGCGGAACGATTCTGACTTCCTTGGTTGATTTCTCGGCTTATACGGTCGTGAACGGGACCCGTACCGAAGTGACGGCATACGATAACTATGTCACACGGTCGATTACGGTAGGGAACGCGTCCAACCTGAAGAATTCGCAGCTGTCCGTCGTTCGCTACGACCCGGACGCCAACGATATCTCTTATGTACCGACGACGATTACCCGCAACGGCACTACCACGAAGCTGAGCTTCGAGCGTAAGGGCAACAGCGTATATGCTGCGGTGTACTATGCCAAGTCCTATAGCGACGTAACGGCCGCCTGGGCGAAGGAGAGCGTCAACGGCCTGTCCTCCAAGTTCATCGTGGAAGGCAAGAGCTTGAATACCTTCCAACCAGACCAGAACGTTACCCGCGCGGACTTCGCGAAGTGGATCGCCAAGGGCTTGGGGCTGTCCAGCCAGAAGAGCGCGGCGGCTCGCTTCAGCGATGTCGGGGTAAACGGCGCGAACGCCGGTTATATCGGAGCGGCCAGCGCGGCGGGTATCGTGCAAGGAGGTTCGGACGGACTGTTCCGGCCGAACGCATACATTACCCGCGAAGAGATGGCGACGATGATGCAGCGGGCGATCACGTACGTCGGGCTCTCGGTGAACGCCACGGGCTCGGAGCTGAATGGATTTACCGACAAGGCGAAAATCAGCTCCTATGCCAAGAACGCAGCGCTGCAGAGCGTTGCGGCGGGGATCATGAACGGAGTGTCGAGCAATCAATTCAAGCCGCAGGATAACGCATCGCGCGCCCAAGCTGCGGTCATGATCGATCGTCTTCTGAAGTATATCGGCTTCATGCAAGTGTAGAAACGTGCAGAACCGCCTTTATTTTCCCCCATGCCCATGATGTTATACGCCTACGGAGTCCGGTCCCGATCCATACTAAGACCGTCAACTTATAAGGAGGTGCTATAACGAATGGCAAGTCGGAATAAGAAGCTGGTACCGGAATGCGCGAGCGCGTTGAATCAGTTGAAGTATGAAGTGGCTTCGGAGCTGGGAGTGCCCTTCGGGCAGAGCGGATTCGGCGGTCAGGATACGGAATTCGCGGGAGAATTGGGAAGCTTCTCCCCGTCCGGATCCGGCTCCAGCTACCTGGGCAATCTGACGGCGCGCGAAGCGGGAGCGGTCGGGGGCGGAATCACCAAGAAGCTTGTGCAGCAAGCTCAACAGACGATTCTGTAAGGGATCGACATAGGCAAAGGTCCATTGACACCCCTCGACTATTCCGGTATCATTATCATCTGAAGGTCTGTCTTACAACCTTTTCCTATTGGAAAAGGTTAATTTTTTGTGCAGGAGGAGGTTGGAGAATTTGTCGATCAAAGGACGACATCTCTTCACGTCCGAATCGGTCACGGAAGGCCATCCGGACAAAATATGCGATCAAATATCCGACGCGGTGCTTGACGCCTTCCTTCAAGCGGATCCTTATGCGCGCGTTGCGTGCGAAGTATCCGTCGCCACCGGACTCGTTCTGGTTATTGGGGAAATCAGCAGCAAAGCCGATTATGTAGATATCTCCGCCATCGTGCGCAGCACGATCAGAGAAATTGGTTATACACGCGCCAAGTATGGCTTCGACGCCAGCACTTGCGCCGTTCTTACTTCGCTTAATGAGCAATCCGCGGACATCGCGCAGGGCGTTAACGCCGCGCTCGAGAATCGCGACGGCAAGGATGTCCTTCAAGAGAACGCCGATATCGGAGCGGGCGACCAAGGCCTGATGTTCGGCTTCGCGACGAACGAGACTCCGGAATTCATGCCGCTTCCGATCGCGCTGGCGCACCGTCTGTCCCGCCGCCTGTCCGAAGTTCGGAAGAACGGCACGCTGGACTATCTGCGTCCGGACGGCAAGACGCAAGTCACGATCGAGTACGTGGACGGCAAGCCGACTCGCGTCGATACGATCGTCATCTCTACCCAGCACTCGGAAGACATCGCTCTTGAACAGATTCAGGAGGATATCCGCAATCATGTGATCAAGCAAGTCGTTCCGGAGCAATGGCTGGATGCCGAGACCAAGTTCTTCATTAACCCGACCGGCCGCTTCGTTATCGGCGGACCGCAAGGCGATGCGGGCTTGACCGGCCGCAAGATCATCGTCGACACTTACGGCGGATACGCCCGTCACGGCGGCGGCGCGTTCTCCGGCAAGGACCCGACGAAGGTGGATCGCTCGGCTGCTTATGCGGCGCGCTACGTAGCGAAGAACATCGTGGCAGCCGGCCTGGCCGACAAGTGCGAGATTCAACTCGCTTACGCCATCGGCGTGGCGAATCCGGTCTCCATCAACGTGGACACCTACGGCACGGGCAAGGTGGCCGAAGAGAAGCTGGTGGAGCTCGTTCGCTCCAACTTCGATCTTCGTCCGGCCGGCATCATCAAGATGCTGGATCTTCGCCGCCCGATCTACAAGCAAACGGCCGCGTACGGCCACTTCGGCCGCACCGACCTGGATCTTCCTTGGGAGCGTCTGGACAAGGTCGATGCTCTTAAGCAAGGCGCAATATCGTAGTCCAACCCTACAAGAAAAAGCCTCATCCCTGCAAAAGGGATGAGGCTTTTTCTTTGGGTGAAAGACTAGTTGGATAGTAAATACCAGGGGTAACGTTTATCGATCCGGAAGCGGACCCATTCCCCTTCTCTAGAGGACTCCAATTCTGATACGACGTCACCTTGCAGATTGAGCGCGTATACCTTAACCCCGGCTTTCGCCAGAACTTTAGCCGTGCCTTGAATCTCATTCAAAATGACGGGAGCGGTACCCCAGTTGCTCAAATTCCCCGTAACGGGGTCCTTGGTCTGTCCCGTATTCTGTTCACTACTCGTGATAGATAGCAGGACTTTCGAAGAATTGCCAATCGCCTGGTCATCCAGCGAAAGGAGCGAGACGGATGCATCACCGTCCAACTGGATGGACAAGTTGGACGTGTACAAGGATTTCGTTGCTATTCTCCCCGTTAGCGATTGGAATTTCGGGGCATCTACTTTCAAGTAAGAAGATTCCGGCGACTGCCGAGTCCAGGTCAACTCGCCGGTATCGGATTGAAGCTTGTCGGCCTTGTCCAGCAGGGCCGCTTCGACCGGACGCACTTCCGATACATTGGTCGTCGATTCGTTGTCCGGGACGAACTGTTTTCTGACGCGGTGTGCGGCGAACAAGCCTTTCGACAGATCGATCCCCTTTCTCCAATCCGTGCCGATCAGGTTGTAGTTGGTCTTGTCCTGGAATTGCTTAAAAGTGCTCAGGGAGTAAGACTTCGTATAGTTCAGAACGATTTCTTCCCGAGCGGGCTGGACATAGCCTTTGAGGAACGCTATCGAGTAGACGAAAGACTGGATGTTCATCACGGGGTCGTTGACCGTATAAAGGAACGATTTAACATAGTCGTCCTTCAAGGTGCCGATATCGGCGTCCGTGTACGCATATTGAATGATCCCGCCGATTCCTTGAAGGCTGCAATAAGGTACGAGAACCGGGTAAAATTCATATTCATAATCGGATGGGAAGGTGTTATTCACTTCGGAAAGCAAATAAGGCTTGTCCTTAATGGCTTGGATCATCATCATGTGCGGCAAGAGCTTCTCGGGATCCGAAACTGGAGATCGGTTATTCATCGTGAACGGTTGGCTCCGAGCCCAACTTGACGGAGGATCCCAGAAGATGTGATTATCCGTGAAATCGCCCTTTGATTGGGCGAGAGTAGACAGGTTGCCGCCGTTGTACCAATTATTGAAGCTAAGCGGCTGCCTGAACCCAGCGGAGCGAGCATACTTATACAGGCGTTCGTTCAAGCCGGTCTCGAGCTCGTAATAGAATTCCGTTAGATCCTGTGTGCGCTGTTTGGAATCGTCTTCGGAATCAAAGATGTATGTCCGTTTGACCGTCCCTAGCTCGAGAGACTCTCCGGGAGACAGCGATTGTACTTCCGCGATGCGAAGCGAAATATTCTTCAAATAAAGTTTGCCCGTCGAATCCCCGACAGCGAAATCAAGCTTGGCGGGTACGTCCGGGGAACCGTCATAGCTCGTGAAGACGTACCGGCGATGTTCCCATGACGTCGTTACGGGAATCTCCTCGAATTCCTTTCTTGTCTCGTCTCCCAGATAGGTACCTAAGCTTCCATTAGCTTCGGAAGCGTTCGTTAGCTCGACGGCAATCGTTCGCACGGAATCCGCTTTAACGTCGAATTGCAGCTCATAACGTTCTCCTCGTTGCATGGAGAACCCTTTCTGTCCATATTGGATGTGCAGTTTCTCCGGAGCCTTGGCCAGTTTATTGGTCGAGATTCTTATCGCTCGCAGACCGGAGTCGTAGCTTACGGTTGATTGAAGCCCTTCGGCGTTCGTCTTGAAGAACCAATCAAGCCCGCTCTTGCTCTCCGGGGAGGATAATAGATTGGGGCCGGCTTCGCGGCCCTTCCAGGCGTCGGAGAGCTTTTTGTTCGTTCCATACCGCTGTTTCAGCCACTCGTTCCACTTCTGGGTCAGAAGCAGATCATAAGAGCCTCTTACGTTCTTCGCCGAATTGGCCTCATATTTTCCGTTCAACTGTCCGGCGAGGGACGCTTGAAGCATGCCGTCTTCGTTCAGAAGTTCTACGACGGCGATAGCAGGCTCGTCTCGGTAAGCTAATCCCGTATAGGGATTGAGATGAGAGGCTAGCAGCTCGATATACGTTCTGAGATGCTTCTCCGCGTCCTCGCTGAAGTAGTGCACCTGTTTACCGTCAATCGGGATGCCCGTCTGAGGTAGATCGGAATGTTCGTATCGGTTGTTGACATGAACGTTCAGATCGATGTAGATACCCTTCTTTTTAAGAAGGTAGATGAGATAGTCTAGCTTATCCATCGCTTCTGCATCCAAGGCTAAACGATCCCCTTGAGCCAGTATACCGCCATCTACGTTGTCGAGACCGTGCAGACGAACAAGGTTGTATCCCAGCTTGGCAAGTTGATCTGCCAGCTTCTCGGCGCTCTCTTTGGATTGGAGGGCTCCCCGCAAGTAAAGGTTCGTTCCCCAGATCTTAAACATCCTGCCGCCTTCAAAAGAGAATTGATCTCCTTCCGCACGAACAAAACCATACTTGCCGGCTGGAGCGTCCAGGACGATCGCTCCGGCATCCAATAGGTTATCGCCGGGATGAAGGGAGACGGTCTGCGGCGAATTCTCCTGCCCGACGGCATTGAAATACCAAAATGCCGACAGAATGGCAAGAATTGCGAATATGACGAGGTAGTATTTACCGAATCTTCGCATGTACGGAGCCCCCTCGAACCTAATCTTCCACATTAATCCTTTTATTCTAAAATTAAATGATATAAATTTCCATATACGCTTTAGGAAATCTTCCAAATTTCGCAAAAATCGACGAGCTCTTCTTGAATGGGAGAGTCCGTCATCATACAATGAAATCACGACATGCCTCAAAGGTTGAGATGAAATGATGAGTGTTCGGAAACCGGATGTGAGTGAACTTCATGCGTTCATCCTCTCCCTGCCTTTCATACGGGAGTTCTCCCTCGAAGAGGCAGCCGCTTTGCACCGCCATATCGAAGCCGTTACCTGCGAGCAGGAGGAGTACATCGTCCGCAGAGGCGAACACAGCGATGCTTGCTATTTTGTATACAACGGAGCGATCGAGATCGTAAGCAAGGATCTGATCGGGCTGGATACAGTTGTAGCGACGCTGGACCGCGGCCGTATCTTCGGCGATATCACGCTGCATCGGGACACGGTACGGAGAACATCCGCGCGCGCGTGCAAGGATGCTTCTCTGCTTATGATCAATCATGCCTCGTTCGGACGAATCGTCTCCGAGGCTCCTTCGTTCTATAACCAGTTAATCGAGTTCTCCCTCGAGCGGCAGAAGACAACCTACTTGCGCTTGGCCTCCATCTTCGCAAGACTGCCTGAGGAGACGCTGGAATCTCTCGCAAGAAGGGCGGCCTACCTCCATTTCCCGGATAATTGGGTTGTTACCCGAGAAGGAGTCTTCGGGGACCACTTTTACATGGTGGTAACGGGTACGCTTCGCGCAACCCGAAATGGCCGACCGTTGGAGACTTTCCAGAAAGGAGATTTCTTCGGCGAGTGCAGCTTGATTCTGAATCAAGAAGAGCCTTTCACCGTCGAGAGCACGACGAATTGCGAAGTGCTGACGATTTCAAAGCGAGATTTCCAAGCCATCCTCCAGCAGCAGAATCTGTTGCCTAATCAATTCGAGGAAATCGTCCGCATCCGGTATGCCGATATCATGAGAAGTCATCCAAGGGCGGTACTCAACACTGAAATGCCAGAGATCGAGAGCGGCAAGAAACGCTATCATATAGGAGTACTGCTCGCGGGACTCATTGGCTTCGCGGCGCTTGCTTACGCCAGCTTGGGGCTAGGGCTGAATGAACTGTTAATTCCGGCCATCGCCGTCGGCAGCTTCGTCGGCCCGGTCGCCTTCGTCGCCTATCTCCATGCAAGAAGCATCCTGACCAACAGGCCTTTTCTCCTGGCGACGATGTTTGCGGCTACCGCTGCCGGAGGCATTCCGATCGCCTATTGGCTGGAAGAGCTAACCTCCGGCCTTATGGATAAGAGTCCTTATTTGAACAGCGCCCTGACGGCGTTGATCGAAGAACCCGCGAAGCTCATTTTTGTTTTCTGGCTTCTGCGGCTTCGCCGCAACCGATTCCTCATGGACGGTATCGTGTACGGGGCGGCATGCGGTATGGGCTTCGCCGCTTTCGAGAATATCCTGTACGGGTTAAACCATCTGCATGACCCCGGGCAAGCGCTGAACGTTATTCTATTCCGTGCGTTGTTCGCCCCGTTCGGACATGGCACCTGGACGGCTATCGCCGCCTATGGGTTATGGCAGTTGTACGTTCACAATCAAAAAGTCGTATGCGCTCTCTGCGTGAGTCTCGCGCTGGCGCTTCACGCTCTCTGGGACTTGCAGGTATTACCTAGCCGTTCCTATCTTCTACAGATGCTGCTGATTGGAGCGCTTGGCCTCTATTCCCTGCAGAAGATCGTCCGGCAAGGTCTTCGGGATGAGAGACAGTCGATCATCGCTCTTAATCCGGAATTGCTGAATAGAGGGGAAGAACCCGTAACCTATATCGATTGTTCCGAATGCAGCAGCACGATTCCGTTCGGAAGTCATTACTGCCCGCGATGCGGCAGAGCCGTTCATGCAAGAGAGAATGTAAGCTTCTAATAACAAGAATGGCGTTCCGGATGGAACGCCATCGTTTGTTTCTATTCTGACGCGATTAGGCTTCTGACTGATAGCCCGTCCGCTGGCTTCGTTGTGAGCGTCTGCCTCCGAAGGGAAGCAGAGCAACGATAGCGCCTATGACAAGACCGATAAGCCCACCTGCGGCATAGAATAGAATGCTCATGGATTCCGGACTGGAAGGAGGCGTCGCATCGCTGATGCTGATAACGCTCTCATCCACCGTGATCTTCTTGGCGAACTCTTTGAAGTAAGTGGTAATTGCATTAGCCAGAATGGCAGCGCGTTCCGGATCTTCGTCAGTGGCGCTGACTGTGAGAATATGGCTATCGTTATCGTTCTTTATCGAGATCTTATTCGCTAATTCCTCCGGAGATATCGTTTGCGCCCACTCAAATTGATCGGCCAGCTCCTGCTTGACCGGTCGGGTGATCGCCGTAGAAGGCAGCAGAACCTTATAATCCTTGATCAAGCTAAGCGAAGCAAGCAGTTCTTGGTACAAGTTCGTTGAAGTGCTGTCCGTCTGTCTCAGAATGAATACCGAGGCGCTTGCCTTGTATTCATCCGTTCGGGTCTGATCCAGATAGAAGATGGGCGCCAGGAACACGACAACCCCGATTAACAGGATCCAAGACCTCTTCACAATCGTTAATGCAACCGAGCTTGGTTTCACGAGCGATCCTCTTCCTTTGCGGGCATACCGGCGCTCTCGAACGCCCATGCCGTAGTAGTTAATCGTCCTTACATTATGGATAAAGTCAATCAATCTTGCCTGCGGCAGCCTCTTCGATTAAGGAGATAATCCGATCATTGCCGCTAATGAAAGGCCTGGTTTCGAAACGATTGATCTGCCCAAGCGCGTCCTCTAGTTGTTCGACCTCGTCCAATCCGATGATTAGACCGCTCTCCGCGAAAAATCCGATGATTTCTTTCTGATGATCATCGACGTGCTCCTGATATTTCTCCAAGCGTGGAACCGCGATGATTTTCTTGCCTTTCTTAAGCGCACCGACGATCGTACCCGTGCCGCCGTGGGTGATCAAGAAGCTGCAACGATCGAGCAGAGCGTCGAATTCTTCAAAGTCGGTGAAAGCCTTGCCCTCAAAGTGCATAGGCTTGTAATCGTTGTAACCAAGCTGAGCGAAGACTTCCTCTCGGATGACGCCCTTCTCGATTAGGCGGTCAACTTCCTTCAGAAGTCGTTCAAAGGGAAAGTCCTGGGTCCCCAATGATAACAGAATCAATAGATACTCCCTCCAAAAACGGCTTTAGGATAGAAACGGAGCATGGATTCCCATTGCACGATAAAGAGATCTGAGAACCGGTAAGCGATTCGCCCCGTCAACGTTGGAGAATGCATCTTCGCGAAGCTCTCGATGAAGACGATCTTCCTACGCATTAACTTACCGATCAATAGCACTGGAACCGCGCTTAGGGCGCCTGTGCTGATGATCATATCCGGTTTCTCTTTGATCAAGTAGTAGAGTGACTTGATGGTGTTGAACAGGAACAACAATGGGAAGTTCCACTTCTTGCGATTGATAAGACGCAGAAGCCGAACCTTCTCATGCTTAGCCATCTGTTGAGTCATGAGGGTATCTTCGGTGATAAAGAAGTATTCGTGCTTCTTATAGAACTTGGATAACTGGCGCATCTGGGTCAGATGACCGCCTACCGAGCATGCGAGGGCGATCTTCACAGGTTTGGCCTCCTATCGATGGATGTGCGTAGCCAAATCTCAAGATTGAGAAGCATCCAAATCTCCTTCTCATGATTCGTGATCCCGTTCAGATGAGCATTCAACATCGATTCAACCTTGTCCGCCTGGAAGATCCCTCGGTTCCGGAAGGCTGACGAGAGCAAGTGGTCCGTCACGAAGTCTTTCATCTCGGTGCGGAACCAGTCTGCGATCGGCATGTAGAAACCGATCTTCTTGCGGTGGATGATCGACTTGGGCAGATATTTCTCCGCTGCCTTCTTCACGATAAACTTGCGCCGCATCCCGCGAACCTTATAAGAATCCTTCAGGCGAAAAGCGAATTCCGCGAGGCGGTAATCGAGGAAAGGAACCCTACCCTCGATGGAGGCTGCCATCATCATGCGGTCCGCTCTCTCCAGAAGGTTATCGCTTAGCCAGTACTTGGTGTCGTAATAGAGCATCCGGTCGAGATTCGAGTGCCCGCGTATCTCGAATTCCCGGGCCGAGAAGGCCGGATAATGGGCATCCTTGAAACCCGGAGAGAGCAGTGCTCCGACTTGATCCTCGGAGAAGGAGGCGAACCAGTTGTTATAGCGCTTTACGTCGTCTTGGATGCTCAAGCTGCTGTAGGCCAGCTTTGCTTTGCGGAAAGAGTAAGGCAGCCGATTAACAAGGCCGGATACAGCGGAGTTGTTAAACACCTGGCGCCCCCAGAACGTCTGTCTTAACCCGTCAAAAGCATACTTCGGATATCCGCCGAACAACTCGTCGCAGCCTTCGCCTGTCAACACGACGCTGACCTTCTTCTTCGCTTGCTGCGACATGAGCAGCATGGGAATATCGGCCGTCTCGGAGGCAGGCGCATCGCGATAGTGGATCACCTTGTAGATAGTGTCCCTGAAGTCCTTCGAATTGATAATGAATTCCTGGTGGTCCGTGCGGTAGAGATCGGAGACGACCTTAGCATACCCGAGCTCGTTGTATCTGGAGTTCTCCAGGCCTACCGAGAAGGTCTTTACGGGCTGACCGCTCATCTGGGACATAATCGCGACGATCAAGCTGGAGTCCAACCCGCCGCTTAGATAGGCACCGAAGGGGACATCGCTAATCATTCGAAGCCGGATGGAGTCCCGAAGGAGACGGTCCAGTTCTTCCTGGGCTTCCTCGAAGCTCATGTCCGTCTTGTCGAAGCGCTCGATGTCCCAGTAACGAACATTGGTCAATTGTCCTTGTCGGTAGATCAGGTAATGGCCGGGTTCAAGCTTGCGCAAACCGTCGTAAACGGTATCCGGATAGCTCGCATATCGGTTTCGCATATACCCGATGAGCGCTCCATAGTTAATGGAACGAATGACGGAAGGGAACAGAAACAGGCTCTTTAGCTCCGAGGCGAAGGCAAAATGGGAGCCCGGCTCATAGCTATAGAACAGCGGACGGACACCCAACCGGTCGCGGGCTACGAAGATCTGGTCCTTGTCCCGATCGTAGATAGCGAATGCGAACATGCCGTTCAGATGCCGCAGGCAGTCTTCGCCGAATTTCTCGTAGAGATTAAGAATGACTTCGGTGTCGGTACCCGTGCGGAACGTCATTCCTTCCTGGGTGAGCCGTTCGCGAAGCTCTCGGTAATTATAGATCTCGCCATTGAAAATAATCGTCGTCTTCCCGCTGGCGGATGTCATCGGTTGAATGCCATTATCGGACAAATCGATGATACTTAGTCTCTTATGTCCCAGCCCGATGACGCCGCCGCTTGGGGGCTCAATGAGTTCCAAGTGATCGCTGTCCGGACCGCGGTGGTGAATTTCTTCGATCATGGAGGCTAGAACCTCGGCATAATCCCCGCGAGGAACTCGAGTATGAAAACCTGCCAAACCACACATCCGCAACACCCTTTCGCCAAGAACGTTCGTTCTTGAATGGCTTGTTTACCGTCGTAATGCCTTTTTGTAAATATTGGTTAGAGTATCGAGAACTTGATGGATATCGTGAGGGGTGACGATCTCGTGGCTGCGTTGTCCATAGGCTCTTCTTAGTTGAGGATGGCCCACTAGCGTGCGGATCGCACGGGCAAGGGAATCCGTCTGTCCCGGTTCCAGCACGAAGCCATTCTCGCCTTCGCGGACGATCTCGGGAATCCCGCCAACGTTCGTGCTGATAATGGGAAGGCTGTAGGCCATGGCCTCCAGAATAGAGATAGGCAGCCCTTCGGCATAGGAGGGGAGAATATAAATGTCAGCGTTAGCAAGGAAGTCCTTCTTCCTCTCGCCGTCGATCCAGCCGTGAACGATGCAGCTATCCTCAAGTCCTTTGTCCTTTATGTACGCCTTCAACTGGTCGATCTCGTTGTTGCCGCATACATGCAGCGTCAGTTCACTGCGCTCCCGTTCGGTCAGCTTCTCGATAGCGTCTATGAGATCGTAAATGCCTTTGCGAGGGCCGATCTCTCCCAGGAACAAGAGATTGACCCGATCTCGATGACGTCTGAGCGGAGCAATAGCCGCGGCATCCGGAATGGCTACCGGGTTCGGGAGAATCGTAACGTTGGGATTGCCGCATGCCCCATTCACGAGAAGTTTCATCTGGTCGGACAAAACGATGATTTCATCTGCCTTCTCGAGCGTCGATTTTACCAGTCTGGCATTGAAACGGTTGCTCTTCTGGAATTGTTCAAACCCGGAGGCATGAATATGGAAGATAACCTGCTTGCCTAGCAGCTTAGCCAAATAGGTATAGACGCTCTTGCGATAGAAGCTTCCATGTGCCGCTGAATGAACATGCACGACATCGAACGGCAATACCCTCCATGCGAACTTTGCGAAGGTTGCTGTCGAGTAGAGGATGCGCAGGAACGGGGGAACCGAATTAATATAGGATGAGAATCTCTCGAATTGAAGATCGGTTGTCCTTGTTCGGAACCCTTCAAGCAGAGACACCACCACCGAGTTGATTCCGCCTTTGACCTTCGGTGAACTGGCGACTACCAGCACTTTCATAGGGCACCTCGCTTGCCGTTACGCATAAGTTCGTTGTATAGGTCCAAATACTCATTAGTCATAAATTCGATATCATACCTAGAAATTTCCTGACGAATGACGTCGGGGTTTATTATATCATAGTTTTTTTCGTATAAACGATGCAGTTTTTCAAATAAACCCCATTCATTTCCCGGAGAAAACAGCCATCCGAGCCGATCTTCCCCCAGAATCTCCTGTGGACCATCCAAACGGCTGGCTAGGACCATGAGACCGGAAGCCAGAGCTTCAAGCAGCACAAGGCCGAATCCTTCCGTTCTCGAAGGTAGGACGAACACATCATAGCCTGGCAGAAGATCTGCGACGTCCGGCCGATTGCCAAGGAAGGCGACCTCCTCCGTTAATCCTAACTGACTTGTCAATTCACGCAAGTAAACCGGTGAATCCGGATCGTACGGGTATTCGCCTCCGATGAGATCGCAGCGGAATAAGCAGCCGCGTTCTTTCAGGAGTGCGAGCGCGCGAAGGAGAACGTCTTGGCCTTTAATCTCGTGGGTAAGCCGGGCAACGTTGACGATCCGCAAGACTCCGTCTTCCATGAACGTTCGGGTTCCCTTGGAGAAACGGTCGAGCTTGATTCCGTTAGGAATCACACGCGCACGATGAATCCCTTTCTCCGCGCAATACGAAAGTACGGATCGGGAGATGGCGATATTGCAATGGACCAGTCGCTTGTGCAGGTAAAGCTTCGGCGAAGATAGTCCATCGAACAAGAACCGGTCATGAACGGAGAAGAGAATCTTCAGCGACGGTCGAAGCGCCTTGCACAGCATGCCGAAATGCTTGCTCCCGTGGTCATGGGCATGGATAACCTTTACCCGGTGACGAAAGAAAATCCGTAGGAGGCGGAGGAAGTATGCCGGATTCTTGCTCCCTTCAGGCCGTCGGAGAAAGTATACGGGCAATCCGCATCGCTCGAGCCGGTCGCTAAGGCCCCGATCGATCTTGTCGTTTAGAATTGTTATAACGATGGAGTTCTCCGCTCGCCTTCCGGTTGCTTCCGCGAAGTTCGTCAATAGCGTCTCGATACCGCCAATCTCCAGCGACGAGACGAGATGGAGCACGCCGGGCGCCGCATGGCCTGTGATCGTTCCTCTGACGCTCATCGCATTCCTCCGACCGTCAATTGTTCGTACATGTCCTTGTACTTGCCGAGCATCACGTCCATGTCGAAGTCCTTCACGAATAAGGCCGCATTCTCGGATAGATCATCGATCAGCCGCTCGTTGCGAGCCAGATCACAAATCATCTCCGCAAGAGCAGCATCATCTTCATTCGGGAACAGCAGGCCGTTCTTCCCGTTCTCGATGAGCTCGGCCGGCCCGTCAATATTGGAGGCGACGACCGGGAGGCCTGCTGCCATCGCCTCAAGCAGGACGAGGCCGAGCCCTTCGAAACGGGACGGCAAGACGAACGCGTCATACTGGGGCAGCAGGCGTTCGACATCATACCGGTTGCCGAGAAATCGTACACGGCCTTCGAGTCCTAGCTCTCGAACAAGCTCGTTCAGATAGAGCGGGGAGCCTTTATCGTACTCATACGCTCCGCCAATCAAATCGCAGGTCACGTTCAATCCTTGATCCGCGCAGCGCTTGACGGCTCGGATCAACACATCCTGGCCTTTCTTTCGGTGGGTTAGACGCGCTACGTTGACAAGCCTTAGACCCGCTTTAGCGTCTGCAGATGCCGGCGTCCGGCGATGCTCCGAGAACTTGGCTGTCCTGATTCCGTTGTAAATCCTTACAGCGTTGTCAAATCGGGCTTCCCGACATTCCGCAAGGACGGAGTTGGAGATGGCTATATTTCGGTCGATCGCCCATCGGTGCAACCAACGCGAGAAAGCTCCGAGCCTGCTTACGATGTTCGTGTCGTGAATAGTGAAGACTACTTTAAGCCTAGGAAAAGCGAGCTTGCAGAGAATTGCCCACATCTTGCTGCCGTAGTTATGGGCATGAATGATTTGAATTCTTCTCCGTCGAATGAGCCGCAGCAGGCTCCATAGATACCGAGGGTGCCGGTGGGTCGGGGGACGGCGCAGCAGATGGACTTCGCTTCCGGTTCGGCGCAGCTCGTCTACCAATTCTTCATTCAGAAGGTCGTTCATCACGACAATAGTAAAATCGATCTCTCTGTCTCGGGCGTTCTCCGCGGCCAGGTCCAGAAGAAGCTTCTCCGCACCACCCATCTGGAAGGCGGAGATCAGATGTAGGACACGAACGGGACGGTTCATTTTATCCTCTCCTTTCAGGCGGCTTCCGACTCGGCAGGGACGGTTCTAGCGAAGGACATGTACATGCCAAGAAGCAGGAGTCCGTACAACAGGCGGGCTATCGCGACCGATACGGCCGCCCACACAAGCCCCAGCGTCGGCACGGTAAGAGAGATCAAGATAACGATGAACACGATCTGAACGCACTTGCCGACCGTAATGTACTTCGGCCTTCCCAGCGAGTAGAGCGCTTGTTCAATCGGTATGAGAGCGAATGCCACAATAGCTGACACCAGCATGAATTGTAGAATCGTGATGGCGGGCTGGTAGCTCGCGCCGAGAATCAGATTAATGACGGGACGGGCGAGCGGAATCAATGCGAACATTCCGGCCGAGATGAGCAGCGTAGGCTTCGCCAGCCCGCGGGTGAACGAGACGACACGAGAGGGGGTGAGCTCCGACAGGCTGGGCAGCATCACCTTGCTCAGGACGAACGGAAGGAAGGCTACGATCGCCGACAGCTGAAACGCCACGTTGTAGATGCCGATCTGATCGTAAGTGACCCAGAGGGCGATCATGAGAAAATCGATTCTCCCCAAGGTGTTGGTCGGAATTGAGACCAGCAGCATCCATTTCTCGTAATGAAGAACTTCGGCCAAAGCCTCTTTGCGAAGACGGGCGGTAAAGTACGACTTCAGGAAAGAAGCATACTTCGGAAGGAAGAACAAAGACATGGCAATTGGCAAATAGTAAAGCAGGAGCGCGTACTCAAGCTTCAGGTCATCGACCAAGTACAACGCGCCGACGAAGAAGAGAGAGAGGAGAAAGCGGCCGATGTTGATCATAGCCCGAAGCTTGAACCGTTGAATTGCCTGCAGATAGGTGTCGTTAACGAAGAGTAGGGATTCTCCAATAAATCCGACGATGAAATACGGAAGGTAGGGAACCATCTCCGGCTTGCCAAGGAGAGTGAAGATTTGTTCGCCAAAAAGCGCTAGAGCCAACGTCACGACGCCGACTATCGTCAACTTGGCGAGCGCGTACAAGCCGAAAAGCACGTTCGTGCTATTCTTGTCCCGGGCCGAGAAGCGGACGGCCGTATTCTCCATGCCAAAGTCGAAGAAGGCGGCACAGAAAGCCACGTTGACAAAGATATAGGAGTATTTGCCGTAATCGCCGGGGCCTAGATGCACCGACAAGAGCAAAATAATGACAAAGTTCATTGCCTTAGTTGCCACATTCTCCGAGAAAACGATGCCTAAATGACGAAACAGCTTGCGCCGGAGGGAATTATGTTCGATCTGAGCCATGCCCTTACCTTCTATTCCTTATGTAATCTTGCGCCCGCAGCTTGAGTAAGCGGAGACGGAGCAAGCTGGCGGGAATGTTCTCCACGATCACCCTGCGCAGCTCCCACAGGTTCTGGCCTGGATAGTTAATTCCGTTAATGGCCGTAACGGCTGTCCGATAATGCCGGCGGGCTTCTTCTGCAACGACGGTCGTGAAGTCCGTCTCCCTGCCGTACGGATACGCGAAGTGGCGTACGTCGATCCCCGTTCGTTCCTCGATTAGCCGTCTCGAATCGCGCAGCTCTTCCACCACGGCTGTTTCGGGAATCCGGCTGAGAGTCGGATGGTTCATGGTGTGGCTTCCGAGGGTCACTCCGGCAGCCGCCAATTCTCCCACATCGCTCCATGTCAGCATCAGAGAATCATCTCCCTCGAACTCGGGGCGCAGGGAATCTCTTAGCTCTATCAGCATCTTGCGCTTTGCCGTCTCGTCATATCGTTTGATCTCGTTCTTAACCCGTTCTGCGAGCTGGATGCGGTCCGTATTGTCGGCTAGAGAGAAGGTTCCCGAGAGACCAGGGTAGTTCAGCGTAACGTTCTTCTCCGCAGAGGAGAAGAGAAACGCATCGACTTTGTCGGTCCATAGCGGCTCCCGTTTATCGATCGGCGAAGCGGTCAAATAGAGGGTCGCGCAAACTTCGTAATCAACGAACGGCTGCTCCGCAAGCGCTTTGTTGTCCAGATAACCATCATCGAACGTCACAACCAAGTAATTGGCGTCGAGCTTAGGTTGAGAAAGCACCTTCTCGACGTCATCCATGCCAATAACCTTGAACCTCTTGCGGTAAAAGCGAAAGTGAGAGTCCAGACGTGTTCTGGTAACAGCAAGCGGATGGACATCGCGGTCGGGCATATCCTCGCTAATGCGGTGATAACCAACGATAAACAGGCCTTTTGGGCGCAGAAGGAACTCGAATAGCGCAAGCAATCCCGAATAGTGGAATGCAAAGTAAATAATGTGTTTCACCAATCGGCGCAACGAATTCCACACAATTGTTCCTCCTTCGTTGCGAGAATTTATGGGTAGGAACGCATCCCCTGTATTTGATTATATGGTTACATTCTAATAGGTCTAAAGGGCAAGAGCAACCAATTGTCGCCTTCAAACTACAATTTATATAAATTTATTCCATGAAATTCTTCAACAAAACGAAACTTATGGTACAATCTTCATATAAAGAAAGAGTGAAAGCTAGCCTAACTCCTAGCAAGCTAGTTCCGTAGGCATGCTTCACGGTAACAAAAGGGTGGAAATCGTGCATCGATCTAACAAGAATTCTTTTTTTCACGTCCCGCTTTTCCTCGCCGACATCGTGTCGATTCTGCTCGCCTATGGAATCTCCTACAAGTTTATTGGCCACCCGGGAGACTTGCTGGAAAAAGGAGAATATCTCTGGCTCTTGCTCGTTTTTGTCCCGTTGTATACCTCGACCATGAATGTCTTTGGAATGTACGACCGGCTCACCTTTAATTACTATGACCGGATATTTCGCCACGTCTTCTATTCCGTCCTGTTTACCGGAGGCGTCCTTACCATTATTTCTTGGTTGGAGCCCCATCTTTCATTCAACGAAAGCTTCTTCGATTCGTTCCTCATTCTTGCCTTATTGATTATCGTTGTTATGCGAAGCTACATCGCCTATGCTAGAAGGCAGCGCGGCTTGCGGAAACGGGTTCTAATCGTCGGCGTTCAGTCGGTCATCGATAAGTTCCAATATTATTTGGGGAAGACTAGCGTCAATCATACCATTGTCGGCTATGCTTGCATCCATCAAGACGAAGCGCTTACGAGCACGCCGATGCTTGGCGACGTCTCCGAACTCGAATCCATTCTGAAGGAGCATATCGTCGACGAAGTTTATTTTGCGGTCGGTGACAAGCATGTTTCAAGCATCGAGAGTTATGTGGCTCTATGCGAGAAGATGGGCGTAACGGCACGTCTGGTTCTTGACCTTTTCCGGCTCAGCATAGCGAAATCCCACTTTGCCGGCATCGGGACGCTGCCCATGCTGACGCTCCATACGGTCAGCTTGAATTACTTCCAGCTCATCTCTAAGCGATTGCTGGATATAGCCGGGGCAATTGTCGGAATAGTCCTGACTTTCGTTCTGTCGCTCGTTATCTATCCGCTAATCAAACTAGATTCCAGGGGGCCGGCGGTCTTCGCTCAGCAGCGCGTTGGCGTCAATGGTCGTATCTTCAAAATTTATAAGTTCCGGACGATGTACATAGATGCGGAGAAACGCAAGGAAGAGTTGATGAGACAAAACAAGATCGAGGGCGGATTCATGTTTAAGATGGATGACGACCCCAGGATTACGAAGGTAGGCAGGTTTCTTCGCAAGACAAGCTTGGACGAGCTTCCGCAATTCATCAATATCCTTAAAGGCGAGATGAGCCTTGTCGGAACGCGACCTCCAACCATTGACGAAGTGAGCAGATACGAGAATCATCATTATCGCCGGATCAGCATCAAACCCGGATTGACTGGTATGTGGCAGGTGGGGGGGAGGAGCGAGATCACCGACTTCGATCAGGTGGTTAAATTAGACACGGAGTACATCGATCAATGGTCGATCTGGCTTGATCTCAAGATAATAGCCAAGACCTGCTTAGTTGTATTCGTTAGAAGAGGAGCCTATTAACCGAAAACTCTTTGCTAACATATTAATAAAGAGAGATGGAGAGAGAACATGACCGTCAAAAAAGCGATTATTCCTGCAGCGGGTTTAGGAACCCGTTTCCTTCCCGCTACCAAAGCGATGCCGAAGGAAATGCTGCCTATCGTAGACAAGCCGACGATTCAGTACATCGTCGAAGAAGCCGTCGCTTCCGGAATCGAAGACATTATTATCGTAACGGGCAAGGGCAAGCGGGCGATCGAGGATCACTTCGACAGCTCTATGGAGCTCGAGAAGATTCTGGCCGATTCTAAGAAGTTTGATCTTCTGGATCAAGTAAAGCTTTCTACGAAGCTAGGCAACATCCACTATATTCGCCAGAGCGAGCCGAAAGGACTTGGACACGCTATCTGGTGTGCACGCAAATTCATCGGAAACGAGCCGTTCGCCGTTCTGCTGGGAGACGACATTGTCGAATCAGAAGGAAGTCCTTGCTTGCAGCAGCTTATCGATGTATATAGCAAGTATCGCGTATCCGTTCTTGGCGTTCAGCACGTATCGAATGAGGATGTTTCCCGGTACGGAATCGTGGACGGCATGTCTCTCGAGGAGAAAATTACCCGCGTTACCCGTCTGGTCGAGAAACCGAAGCGCAATGAAGCCCCCTCTAATTTAGCCATTATGGGCCGATACGTTCTGACACCGCGAATTTTTCAAATTCTCGACAGTCAGGCTCCCGGTGCGGGTGGCGAAATTCAATTGACCGACGCGATCGCGACTTTAAATATGGTCGAAGCGGTCTATGCATATGAATTCAGCGGGACCCGGTACGATGTCGGAGAGAAGCTCGGGTTCATTCAGACTCTGCTTGAATTCGCCTTGAATCGGGATGAACTTCGGCCCGAATTGATCGGACATATGAAGAGAATGCTCGAAAAATACAATATTCCTATAGAAAATCAAGCCAAAACACAATAAATGAGTCTTTGGAACTATTTCTTATTCGGTTAATCTGGTTAATTATGGGTTTAAAGCTTATTCCGAGATCGATAATGGCAAACCTTCCGAAAGTTGGGGACGCAAAGCTATAGGGGCTTCGGCGACGAGCCATGCCAGCCAGCTGCCGATAAGGGAAATACTTCTGTCTTCGGCAGAGGGCTTATCCGCAGAGAATTCGGATAAGCCCTTTTTTATTCTAATTTTATGGTGAAAAGGGTGGTGCAGATGAACAAACGCTTTTGGAGTAAGCATTATTGGAAAGTCATTCTGGGTACCTTATTGGCACTGAACCTGGCTGTTCAAACTCCGATCATGGACCATGTAACCCAATATGCCGACAAGCTAAGCAATGCTGTCCGCCAATCGAACAAGACGAGCACCAGCGATACCCTTACCCGTTATCTGAGCAGCGGCAAGCATTTCGGCGTTGCCACACAAACCTGGTACTTATCCGATGGCCAATACTCTAAGGTGGCGAACAGCAATTTTGACATGGTTACGCCCGAATATCAAATGAAGATGAGCGAAATTCAGTCGACGAAGGGCGTGTTCCGGTTCAACGAAGCCGACGACTTTGTCAATTGGGCGAAGAAGAACAATAAGCTTGTTCGAGGTCATACGTTGATATGGCACGACGCTTTGCCGTCATGGGTGGAGAATGGCAATTATTCTCGAGATCAATGGATCGAGATTCTAAAGAACCATATTACGCAGACGGTTCGTCATTTCAAGGGGAAGATTTACGCCTGGGACGTCGTGAACGAAGCCTTCTACACGAACGGAGACTACCGTCCTTCTGTCTGGTACACCAACATCGGCCCCGAATATATCGAGATGGCCTTCCGTTTCGCCCGCGCGGCGGATCCGAACGTCAAGCTGTTCTACAATGACTTCGATGCCGAAGTCACGAACGAGAAATCGAATGCAATCTACAACATGATCAAATCGCTTAAAGCCAAAGGGGTCCCTATCGACGGAATCGGCTTCCAAACCCATCTGGCGATCAATGGCGTAAACTACAACGACATGCAAGCCAACTTTAAGAGATTCGCGGCTCTTGGTCTGGATACCGACATCACCGAGATGGACGTTGTAACGCATACGTTCCAGGGAACCCACGAGCAGAAATTGGCGGCTGAAGCGGAAGTTTACAAGAACGTCTTTAACATGTTCCTCAAGCTTCCGAGCGCCAAATCGTTCGTCGTCTGGGGCCTTCGAGACGATCACAGCTGGTTGAACACTGATACGGGATACCAGGAATATCCGTTGCTGTTCGACAACGACTACAATCCGAAACCGGCCTACACTGCCCTTCTCAACCTAGTAAAAAGATAATCGGACTGTATAGGAGGTATTAGGCCTTGAGATTCGGATCTAAAGCCTACTGGCAAAAAAACTATTGGAAAGCCGGAGTCGCCGTACTGCTGGCCGTAAATTTGTTTCTTCCCCGGAGTTTGATCGACCTGGCTAATTCGGTGTCGGATCAGCTTGCCAACAAGGTGAATACGCAGCAGAGCGGGCCATCCTTGCGCGAGGCCGCGAAGAAGCAAGGGAAATTAATCGGAATCGCCACTCAATCCTGGTATCTTAACGATAAGACTTACTCTTCCGTAGTAGAGCACAACTTCAATATTCTTACTGCGGAATACCAGATGAAGATTGGCCAGATTCAGCCGCAGCGAGGCGCCTTTAACTTCACGGAAGCGGATAAGATCGTCGATTATGCGGAGAAGAATGATATGCTCGTCCGGGGGCATGCGCTGGTCTGGCATCAGTCGCTGCCGGACTGGATTACAAGCGGCCAGTACAGCAGGGACGAATGGATCGAGATTCTGAGGGATCATATCACGACTACGGTGTCTCACTTCAAGGGCAGAATTTATGCCTGGGATGTCGTGAACGAAGCTTTCTATCAGAATGGAGATTACCGTCCGAGTATCTGGTATACCAACATTGGTCCCGAATATATTGATCTCGCGTTCCAATTCGCCCACGAAGCCGATCCGAATGCCAAACTGTTCTACAACGACTTCGATACAGAAGTAGCCAATCCGCGTTCGGATGCCATCTTCGGGATGGTGAAGAGCATGAAGCAACGGGGGATCCCTATCGACGGCGTCGGCTTCCAGACTCATTTGAAAATCCCTGGAGTCAACTACGAGTTGATGAAGCAGAATCTGAATCGCTTCGGAAAGCTTGGAGTAGATACCGACATTACGGAATTCGACGTCATCACTCATACCTTCGATGGAGCAGAACAAAACATGCTAGAGGCCCAAGCCGACGTTTACCGGAATATCATGGACGTTGTGATGGATACTCCGAGCGTCAAATCGATCGTCATTTGGGGGCTCAAAGACAACCAGAGCTGGCTGCCGAATTATACGGGTCAGAACGAGTACCCTCTGTTGTTCGATAACTCCTATAATTCCAAACCGGCATATACAGCTTTCTTGGAGAAGCTGGAGGGCATAGAGTAGAAGATAGGCCAAGAGCTTCTGGAGATCCCAGAAGCTCTTTTGTATGAAGAGTTCCATTTCTAACAATATTCGACGAATCTCTTTGTAAAAACAGTCATTTATACCCTGATTATGGTATGATAAGACGTGCGGTTATGGAAATGAGCATTTGTCACCTTACATAAAAGGATGGTCCAGTTGTCTAACCAGGTACAATCCCGATCTGGGAGAATCATTCGAAGCTTGGCAATCATCGCATGGAGCATCGCGGTAACCGCGGTTATTGGCGGGTATTTCACCTTCTTTGTCGCCGAGGCCCGATACGAGGCCGTGTCCAGCTTCATGATTCTGAACCAGCCTCCTCTAGCGGAACTTAACAACGATCACGGGGATCCGCCCGAGTTGATTCTAGACTTACTGGCTGGAGCGGCATTAGCGAACGACTTCCAGAGCATAATTCTGTCGAATGAGTTCCTGGAGCAGGTTGAAGCCCGACTAAACAGCGAATATGAGTGGGCGCGAGGCATTACTCTCGAGGATCTGCACCAGAACGTGGACGTCACTTTTCGCAGTGATACCCGAGTCCTCAACATCATCGGATACGATAGCAGCCCGGAGCATGCCGCCATCTTGTCTAACACGGTCAATAAGACGTTTCAATCGTTTGCGACCAAGCTTACAGCACAGGACCTCATCATTCCGATAAAGGAAGCGGAAGTTCCGAAGTCTGCCGATTCCCCCAAACCGGTACAGTACATGACATTATCAATCATCGTTGGGCTATTGACTGGATTGATTCTCTCGATGCAAACCGCTCGAATCTCGCTCTTGAAGGTGAATTTATGAACTTGTCCATCAGACGGGGGGCCACGCTGGCCGTAACGCCGCTCCTGATCGGCGCCCTCTTCGCGTATCTCCTGAGTACTCACTTCTACGTTTATCTTGTCTACCTATTGCTGGGTGTCTTTTACTACTTGCTGGTTCGGCGGTTCGGCAGGGAGATGTCGTTCCTGTTCCTGATCCCGATTGTCACTGTCGCTCTTGTGCTTGTCGGGCAGATCTTCTTACTCGACTTCTATGACCATAACGGTCTAAATCCGATCAAGATTCATCCGCTGGTTCTATCGCTGCTGGTGCTTGTTTATTTGACGCTTCTCGAGGATGTTTTGCGCGGCAAATTCGTATGGGATCGCGTTGCAAAACTTACTGTAGCGATCTTCGTCGTCTTCCTGGGCATAACGCTTTGGAAGAGAGGACTTAGCGGGGTAAGCTACTTCAATCAGAATTACCTCGGGCCGCTGTCCTTCTTCTACTTCATTTACAGCCAGAAGAAATACGACTTACACAAGCTGCGATTGTTCACGAATGTCTTGATTGTCGTCATGGTTCTGATGGGAATATGGGGCGTTGTCGAATACATCAATCAGGCGACTCCGCTGCAAACCATCTACGATACGGAGACCCCGACCTGGATCGAAGGCTCTTATCACGAGGGATATCGGATCAAGACCTCGATCGGTCATCCGCTTGATAACGCCATCATGTTCCTATTCGCGATGATTCTTGTTCAAACCAACATTCGCAACGCTTATTTAAAGTACGGAATCCTGCTGCTCTTCATGGTAGATTTGCTTGCATCCGGCTCGCGAAGCATTTTCCTTCTGTCCTTCTTTGTCCTGCTGTATAACAACTCCATCAAGGAAACGGGCTGGGCATTCTTTAAGAAATACTTGTACTTCCTGGTGCCAGCCGTCTTGCTTGTTCTGGGCATGCTCTTCTCGCCTTTAGGCCAGACGATCATTAATCGCTTTAACAACGCCGGGGAGTCCACGCAAGCGCGATTTTTGTTTATTAATTATTTCCTGCACCATCTATTCTCCTTCCAGATGCTTGGGTTGGGAGGGGCGACAAGTACGATTGCCCTGTACAATTCCCGTTATGAGAAAGTATATCTGGAGAATCCATGGATTATCTTGTTCTTTGAAGTCAGCTATTTCATCCTTTTGTTCCTTGCCTATCTGTATGTCGTTATCAGGCGCGTCGACTTCAAGTACTTTGTAATCATTATGTTAATTGCCCTATCCGCGATGAACTCATTCGGTGTCAAGACAATCGACATCTATGCTCTGTTCTATCTTCTTGCCTATTTCTTCGCGCATCGGCAAGCGCGGCTGGGAAGTAAATCGAGTCCGCCGGAATATGAGCGTATAGCGGGAGGGTAATCTTATGAAAATCACCATAGCCGGAACCGGGTATGTAGGCCTATCGAACGCAGTGCTACTCGCCCAGCACAACGAAGTCATCGCACTTGACATCATTCAAGAAAAAGTCGATATGATCAATGCGAGGAAGTCGCCGATTATCGATAAGGAGATTCAAGACTACCTTGACAACAAGGAATTGAACTTGATCGGGACGACGGACAATTATCTCGCTTACAAGGACGCGGACTATGTCATTATCTCGACGCCGACGAACTATGACCCGGACAAGAACTACTTCAATACAAGAAGCGTTGAAGCGGTTATTGCTACGGCGTTGTCGATTAACCCCAATGCCGTAATGGTTATTAAGTCTACGGTCCCCGTTGGGTACACTCAGCTTGTGAGAGAGAAGTTCGAGACGAACAATATTATTTTCTCGCCGGAATTTCTTAGAGAAGGCAAAGCCTTATACGATAATCTTTATCCTTCCAGAGTAGTCGTGGGCGAGCAGTCGGAACGGGCTGAAGTTTTTGCGAATTTACTTGTGCAGGGGGCCATTAAGAGGGATATACCTGTCCTGTTTACGGGCTCGACGGAAGCCGAAGCCATTAAACTCTTCGCCAATACATACTTGGCCATGAGGGTGGCCTTCTTCAATGAGCTTGATTCTTACGCGGAAGTGAGAGGGCTCAACACGAAGCAGATCATTGACGGCGTCAGTTTGGATCCGCGCATCGGAGATCACTATAACAACCCGTCCTTTGGATACGGCGGCTATTGTTTGCCTAAGGATACGAGGCAACTGCTCGCGAACTATTCCGATGTTCCTCAGAATATCATGTCAGCTATCGTTGAAGCTAATCGAACTCGCAAAGATCATATCGCGGAAATGATCATTAATAGAAACCCCAAGGTAGTCGGAATTTATCGGCTTACCATGAAGATGGATTCGGATAACTTCCGGCAATCGGCCATTCAAGGGGTTATGAAACGCATAAAAGCGAAAGGGATCGAAGTTATCGTATACGAGCCGGCTTTGGAAGGGGACTATTTTAATTCCAAGGTATTTAAAGATTTCGAACGGTTTAAAGAAAAGTCGGATGTCATCGTCGCGAACCGTTTGTCCGAAGAGTTGGCGGATGTGGCGGATAAAGTATACACGAGAGATTTGTTCAGCAGGGATTAAGGAGGGATACTATGGAATGAAGAGAGTGCGACTCATACGAACATGGAGACTTCTACTCCCGATCATTCTAATTGGTTGGCTCTTCATGATTTTCGGTTTTTCTTCTCAACCTTATCAACAACAAGATATTAAGCCCGAACTCAAAAAGCTGATCCCGGAAAACGTAGCGGAGAGAGTCGTCCCGGATATAAGCTTTCGTTATCATAATGGGATAGTGTCCGGCAAAGACAACCCTTATGGTTTTATCGAATTTTTCATTCGCAAAGGAGCCCATATGTTCGAGTATGGACTGCTTGGCCTGCTGCTCTACCTGCTGCTTTATCGAATGAACGGCAAGGGGAAGCGCAGCGTCGGCGCACTTGCATTAGCGGTAGCCGTTGCTCTAGCGGATGAGTCGAACCAGTCCCATGTGGCGAATCGAACTTCTACGATTCTCGACGTAGGTGTCGATCTGCTCGGAGCAAGCTTATCTATCGGACTAGTCCTACTAGTTTCCATTAAACTTAAATTCCGCTGAGATCTTGTCCTCACAATTTATGGGATGATGGGATCGTGAGTGTTTTATTTAGCTTGGCTAATCATATTGCACCTGCTTCGTCGGTATGAATAATAGATGGTTTCTGACCCCGTCTCGATACCGATTCGCGAGGTGAAACGATGAGAATCATTCTGTTATCTGGAGGTTCGGGCAGAAGGCTGTGGCCGCTGTCCAACGATTCCAGGTCGAAGCAATTCCTGAAGGTGCTGACGGACCCCGAGGGGAACCCGGAGTCGATGATCCAACGGGTCTGGAGACAGCTGCAGCAAGCGGACCTTCAAGCGAACGCGATCGTGGCGACAAGCCGTGCCCAAGCGGACATTCTATACAGCCAGATCGGTTCCTCCGTTCCTCTTGTGATCGAGCCTGAACGCAGGGATACTTTTCCCGCCATTGCCTTATCGGCGTCTTATCTGTACAGCGTGGAAGGAGTCAGCATGTACGAAGCGGTCGCCGTTCTTCCCGTGGACTCCCACGTGGACGACCACTTCTTCTCCAAGGTGATGGAGCTGAGGCATGTCGTTCAGAGCGGCAAGGTGGAGCTGGCGTTGATCGGGGTCGAGCCGACGATTCCCTCCTCCAAATACGGCTATATCGTTCCTCAATTCGATCCGGAGCAGGCGATCGGCGCCAATCTGCGGGTCAGCCACTTCCAAGAGAAGCCGACGGAGGAGCAAGCGGCCCGGCTGCTGAAGCAGGGAGCTCTGTGGAATTGCGGGGTGTTCGCCTTCCAGATCGGTTGGATCCTGGACCATCTCGAGAATCTGGGGCTGCCTACCGACTATGCGGAGCTGAGGGCCCGCTATGAGCAGCTTCCGAGGATCAGCTTCGACCACCAGGTCGTCGAGCGGACCCGAAGCATCTCCGTGCTTCCGTATCACGGCAACTGGAAGGACCTTGGAACCTGGAATACGCTGACGGAGGAGATGGACGCCAGGCTGATCGGCAAGGGAATCCTCTCTTCGGACAGCCGCAACACTCACCTCATCAACGAGCTCGATATTCCCGTGGCGGTGCTCGGCATCTCGGATGCCGTGGTGGCGGTCAGCCCAGACGGGATCCTTGTCTCCGACAAGGCCGCGAGCCCTAGGCTTAAGGAATTGCTTACGCTCGAGCAGCGACCGATGTACGAGGAATGCCCGTGGGGCTGGTACCGGGTCGTGGATTATAACCATTACGAGCCGCAATCGGAGATGCTGACAAGGCGAATGAACATCCATCCCGGCAAAAGAATCCCGAGCCACCTGCATCATCAGCGGGAGGAACTGTGGCTGGTTCTGTATGGAGAAGGAGAGGTATCCCTGAACGGAGTGCGGCGGATGGTGCGGGAGGGGGATACGCTGCTGATCCCGCCGGACACGGAGCATACCCTGCTGGCGCATACCCGCATGGAGATCATGGAGGTCCAGAGGGGAGCGGAGCTCGCCGAAGAGGATTACGAAGAGCCGGGGAACGCGGTTATTTAGTCGAAAAGAACGAACCGAGCCGAATAAAGGTCGACACAGCCAGCCGAAAAGCTGGCTTTTTGTCGTTTTTCGGCTGCCGACCGCTTCGGATTATTTTATCTTAATCTATTTCTAATGTAACTTTTTGAGGATTTCGGAGTCTTATTTAATAGGGAAATTGGTAGTAACGATTAACCATAGACCCAAATCCTACATACCTACATGGGAGAACGTTCATGTCTCGTAAATTTCATATGATTCCATTCTGCAGAAAATGTCTCGCCCCCGTATTGGCAGGAACGCTGATCCTTACCTCGGTAAGCGGTATCGGGCTTCCGTTCGCTTCCTCTCCGGTCGCGGTTGCCGCGACGATCGCCGCCACTTATAAGCTGGTGCAGCAGTCGGAGACGATGGTGACGGCCGGAGCCAAGCAAGTCGACTATCAATGGGTCTCCTCCAACGACAAGGAGACGACGCAGCTCGTTCATGTCATTCAGATCGACCTGACGAATCCCTACGTTCAACTGAATACGATGTCCGGCAAAGCCTCCGACGTCACTTCGAAGCAATCGGTCGGCGGCATGGCGAAGGAGACGGGAGCGGTTGCCGGAATCAACGGCGACGTCTTCAACACTTCGACGACCGGCAGCGAAGGGGTCGCGATGGGCGCGGCCATTCGTTCGGGAGAGCTGCTCACGAGCACCTCTCAATTGGCAGGCATGTACGCTTTCGCGGTCACGAAGGACCGAGTGCCGATGATCGATACGTTTACCTTCACCGGTTCGGTGACGGCTGCCGACGGTTCCGCTTTCGCGCTCACCGGCATCAACCAAAGCGCCTATATGACGGAGCCGGACAACGCGTACAGCCATGTCAACAAGCTTTATATCTATACCGACAATTGGACGGCATCCCAACGCCCGATGAACAGCTACACGACCCCGACGGAGGCTCTCGTCGTAGACGGCGTCGTCGCCGAGATCGCCAAGGGCTCGCAGATCGCGACGCCGATACCGGCTAACGGCTACATTCTGCGCGGCCATAAGGATGCGGCGGACTTCATCGTGAACCACCTCGCGGTCGGCCAGCGAATATCCTCCAGCTATCAGCTCGTCTCGCAGACGACCGGCGCTTCGTATGATCCGGCCACGTTCCAGATGATGGTGGGAGGGCATACGATTCTGGTCGACAACGGAGCGGCGGCAGCCTTCTCCCGGGATATTACCGGACTGAGCGGCAATAACGACCGCGCGCGTACGGCCGTCGGCTACTCGAAGGACGGCAAGACGGTCTATCTGATCACGGTAGAGGAGAGCGGCGGCCGCAAGGGAGTCACGCTCAAGGAACTGCAGCAGATCATGCTGCAGCTAGGCGTCTACAAGGGCGTCAACATGGACGGCGGCGGTTCGACGACGATGGTGTCCCGCCCGCTCGGGGAGACGGCGGTGACGTTGACTCATCCGACCTCGTCCGGAACCTACCAACGGCTTATCGCCAACGCGATCGGCGTGTACACGACGGCTCCGCAAGGCACGATCAAAGGCATCGTCGCGAGCGGCTCGAAGACGCTGTTCATCGGCCAGCAGGCTTCTTATTCCCTTAAGGCGTACGACACCTACTACAACCCGATCGATGCCGGCAGCTTGACTCCGACCTGGAGCGTGAGCTCGGACGTCGGCAGCATACAGAACGGAGTCTTTACGGCTTCCAAAGCAGGGACCGCGAAGCTGACGGTCAAGGCGGGGAGCGCAACGAACGACGTGAATATCGAAGTCATCGGCGCGGATCAGATCAACGAGCTGTCGATCAATCCGAGCACGACGCTGCTTCAGGCCGGACAAACGATATCCGTGCCGGTAACCGCCAAGCTGAAGGACGGCCGCGAGCTGAGCGTGCCCGCGTCTTCCGTGAAGTGGGAATTCAAGGGCTTCTCGGCGGACGTCAGCGGAGGCAAGCTCGTCGTGAAGTCGGTGAGCGGGAACGCGGCTAACGCTTACGCGATCGCGCGGTACGACGGCTTCTCGACGATGATCGTTCTCGCATCCGGCTCCGAGAAGAAGCTGGAAGACTTCGAGAATCCGGGCTACTCCGTCAGCTTCACGGCAACGCCGGCGGAGACGGTCGGCGCCGCTTCGATCGCGAGCGGAGTGACGGGGCGGGAATCGTCCAAGGTGCTGAAGCTGGATTATGACTTCACGCTGGGCAGCGGCAACAAGTATGCTTACGCGGTTCTGGGAACGGGGCTTACGCTCGATAGCGGCGCGAGCGCCCTCACCCTGGACGCGATGGGGGACAACAGCAACAGCTGGCTTCGCGCCGAAGTCAAGAACGCGGATGGCTCGATCGCCTATCTGACGCTTGCCGACAAGATCAATTGGACGGGCTGGAAGTCGCTGCGCGTCGACCTGTCCGCAGCGGGCATCAAGTATCCGGCGAAGCTGACGAAAGTCTATGTCGTCAACCTGGCGCAGGACCAGGACGAACGCGCGACGACCGGCACCGTGGCGTTGGACAACCTCTCGCTGCAGTATCCGCCTGGGGCTTCCGCGACGACCGGCAAGACCGTCGTCCTGACGGTCGGAAGCAAGGAAGCGACGATCGGCGGAACCAAGACCGCGCTGGATACCGCCCCTTACATTCAAGACAATACGACCTACGTGCCGCTTCGCTTTATCTCCGAGGCTCTCGGCGGCCAGGCGGGTTGGGATCAGACTATGAAGAGAGTCACAGTCCTAAGGGGCGCGAGGATGATAGAGTTGTGGCCGGACCGTCCGGATATGATCGCGACCGGCGTTCGAGTGACGGCCCCTGCGGCTCCGATGGTCAAGAACGGGCGCGTTCTCGTGCCGCTCCGCGTCGTATCGGAGCAGTTGGGATTGACGGTCGTCTGGGAACAAGCCAAGAAGTCTATTACAATTTATTAATGTTAATTTAACTATCACGCTCCCGGATACAACTAGGACCAAGATGTGTTATGATGGAAATAAGACCCCGCATTGCCGAAAGATTCTGCATGCGGGGGATTGGAACGGGACTCAGCGGCCTGGGACACGTGTGCGCGAGGAACCGAGAACAAAAGGGGAATCAACACATGGAGTATCGTGTGGAGCAGATCGATCGTGTCATTCAGAATGCCGTCAAAGTCATGGAAGACAGCAAGTTTCAAGTTTTTGAGATATGCGAATCGGCACGCCGCGAGCTGGAGTCTCTAGGCCAGGAACTGGAGAGGGTTCTCCAGGAGACGGGAGAGACGATCGAGCTTGTAGACCGGCTGGAGAGGGATTATCGGCTTGCGAGAATTCGGCTTACGGAAGTAAGCCGGGACTTCGTGAAGTATTCCGAGAAAGACATCAAAGCCGCCTACGAGAAAGCGACGAACATCCAGCTTGATCTTATGGTGTACCGGGAGAAAGAAGGCTATCTCAAAGCTCGGCGGGACGAGTTGCAAGGGCGCGCCCGAAACGTCGAGAGGTCGATCGAGAGGGCCGAGTCCATCGGCTCCCAGATGAATGTCGTTCTGGGGTACCTCTCGGGAGATCTGACCCAAGTGACGAGAATACTAGAATCGACGAAGAACCGGCAGATGATCGGCCTCAAGATTATCCTGGCGCAAGAGGAAGAGAGAAAGCGCATTGCGAGAGAGATCCACGACGGTCCCGCGCAATCGCTGGCTAACCTGATCCTGCGTACGGAGATTGCGGAGAGAATGCTGGGGACTCAGGAATTGGAGGTCGTAAGAGGCGAACTAATCGATCTGAAGACTCAGATTCGGCAGGATCTTGGAGAAATCCGCAAGATTATCTTTAACCTGCGTCCGATGGCGTTGGACGATCTGGGACTCATCCCGACTCTTCGCAAGTTTGTCCAAGACTTCGAGGAACGCACCACCATACATGCCAAGTTCGATGTCGCAGGCAAGGAGAAAAGAATGTCCTCCGCGCTTGAAGCGGCGATGTTTCGTCTCGTGCAGGAGGCCTTCCAGAATGCGCAGAAGCATGCTCAGCCTACCTTCGTGTCGCTGGAAGTGACTTTTCGCGAAACGACGATCGACTTGGTTATCCGGGACAACGGAAGGGGCTTCGCCGCTCATTCGATTGATGCCCATGCGCGGGAGCATTCCAAGTTCGGCTTGATCGGGATGAAGGAACGGGTGGATCTGCTCCAAGGTACGATAGAGTTCGAATCGGAAGTCGGTCAAGGCACAACCATCGTCATTGAGGTACCTATTAATGCAGAGCCGCGAAAGGAGTTGGGACATTATGGAGAACAAGATTCCGAATCGTAAAATCAAGGTGCTTCTGGCCGACGATCATCAGCTCTTCCGCGAAGGGCTTAAAAGAATTCTTAATATGGAGTCCGACTTGGAGGTAATCGGCGAGTGCGGCGACGGCATTCAAGTGCTCGAGTTCTGCAACCGCATCAAGCCGGATGTCGTGCTTCTCGATATTAATATGCCGACGGAGAACGGGGTTATCGCCACCGAGCGGCTTCGCGATATTTTCCCGGAGATCAAGGTGATCATCCTATCGATCCACGACGACGAGAGCTATGTGTTCGAGACGCTCCGCAAGGGCGCATCGGGCTATCTGCTCAAGGATATGGAAGCGGAAGCGCTCATCAACGCGATCCGCACCGTAGCGCTCGGACAAGCCTACATTCATCCCAAAGTGACGGGCAAGCTGATCAATCAGCTCCGCCGCATGACTTACCTCGACGAGATCGGAGCCGCTTCAGGTGCCGCAGCGAGCCGCGAGACGGTGACCAAGCTGATCCCGAACGGCAACAATCCGCTGACCCGCCGCGAAGCCGAGGTCCTTCGGTTGATGGCGGAAGGCAAGAGCAATAAGACGATCGGCGAGAACCTGTTCATCAGCGAGAAGACCGTCAAGAACCACGTCAGCAGCATTCTGCAGAAGATGGAAGTGGACGACCGCACTCAGGCCGTTATCAATTCGATCAAGAATGGCTGGGTTGTTCTGTAATGGAACAGCGCCAAGTGTGATTCATAGAAGCAAGAAGCAAGAAAGAACTAAACCTACATACTCGGCATCAGCAACGGCCTCCGGGATCTCCTCCGGGGGCCGTTCGGTTTGTCGGAGGAGCGGGAGGAAAGTTTAGGAGCATAGTAGCACTTGGGTTAGACGGCTTCTCCCATTGGCTCAGGATGATGGATTGATGCACGTAGGGTTTTAGGTTGCTTCTCCCGTTTGCTCAGGATGACGGACTGATGTGCGTAGGGTTAGGTTGCTTCTCCCGTTTGCTCAGGATGGCGGACTGATGCGCGTAGGGTTAGGTTGCTTCTCCCGTTCGCTCAGGATGGTGGATTGTTACGCGTAGGGTTAGGTTGCTTCTCCCGTTGGCTCAGGATGACGGACTGATGTGCGTAGGGTTAGGTGGCCTCTCCCGTTCGCTCAGGATGGCGGACTGATGCCCTAAGAGTTAGCTGGCCTCTCCCCTTCGCTCAGTAGGCGATTGTTCGGGATCAAACGGGGCGGATATCACCCCTCGAAATAATGCCCCCTTCTTTTCCACCAATGGCTTGTTGCCATTCGCGGACAGGCGGATACCGGAACGAACGCCCGAATGCCGGCATATATTGTCACACGAGGTCAAAGGGAGCCTCCGCCGCCAGGGGATGGAGCAGCCTGCTTGCATACCGGACACTGTGATCGGCCAGGAGGCAAGGCTGACCGGAAAAGTATGCCGGAGGAGGTGCTCCTGTGCTGCTTGGGTTATGCGGGGTCATCGTTGTATATGCGCTGGGAATCGTCCTCGTTCATTGGCTGGCGCGGCGCCGGCTTCATCGGGACGATAAGCATTACGTGCTCGTAGCGGGCAATCACGAGAAACAGATCGAATGGTACATGAGGTCTTTGCAGTGGTACTCCCGGAGAACGGGGACGGATATTCAGATCACGGTGGTCTTCGAGAATTCTAACGACGGTACCGAAGCGATCGTAAGGCAGTTCGCCAGAACCGATAGAGGGATCGACTGGAGTTATGAGCGGCAGCCGGACCGACCGGAGACGCAAAGCGCGGAACGAAAGCTCGTTTGGATCGAGCTTGCGAAGCAGGAGGACCTAGCGCGGCTTCCTCTTTGAGAAGACGATTGCGTCCAAGGGACAGTCGGCGTATACTAAATCCATCAGCCATACGTACGAGCGAAGCACGCTTGAGAATTGTCGATAAGACAATCTCGGCGTGCTTTTTTTGCTGTCCTGAGCGAAGGGGAGAGGCGGGCTAACGCGACATATCGGGTAAAGCGGAATCTAGTAGAAGCAAGGTGACATAGGGTCCTGAGCGAGAGGGAGAACCGAGGAGGGGAAAGAGATGAAGGCGATGGTCTATCTGTGGCAAAAGAAGAACGGAGAAGTAGAGGCGAGATTTTCAGTTGATTGGGAGGCATGCGAGCGGATGGAGATAACAAGAGAGGATGGCCGAACCGTCTGTTGGCTGCGCGAGCCAATGCCCTTAGGGATAGCCGAGGAGAGCTGCCGGTTATTTAATTTTGCAGGCAAGCGCGGGGATTCTAGGACGCCGGATCAGCGAGCGATGTCGTTGCGGCAGTCGGCGGAGAGTGCCTGGGATGCTGCGGGAGAGAAGGGGGTTTCGGTACTCGTAACGTCGCGAAGTGAAGGCGAACGCGAAAAAAACGCGGAGTGGCGAAAAGCCAACGAGACGGAATGGGAGGTACTGAGCGCGGCGGCAGAGCAGGCGGGGGCCTGCTTGCAGGGCCGCTCGCTGCTGCGAGAGGAGGCGATGGCGATGCTGGCGAAGGCTCTGCCGACGCTGCGGGAGCGGGAGCCGCTGCAAGCGCTGCAGCTCTCCGCGCTGCGCGGCGCCGTGCGCCTCGCCGCCGCGATCGCGCCTCGGGCGGCGGGCTCCGCCGGCTCGCGCCGCCGCCAAGGGCTTCGCTGCCGGCGATGCGGCAGCGGGGAAGAACGCATGCGCCGCACGCGGTGCGCCTCGTGCGGGCGAAGCGGCTGCGCCGTCTGCGAGGCATGCGCCGCGCTGGGCCGCAGCCGCGAATGCGAGCTGCTCGTGCTGGGGGCCGAGCAGCCGGGCACGGCGCTAGCCGCGCTGCCCCCCGCGTTCGAGGATCGCTGGGGGCTCAGTCCCGCGCAGCGCAGCGCGGCCGAAGCGGCCTATCGCTTCCTGCGAGCGGTCGGCGAGGCTCCTGCTTCTATAGCGGTGGAGCCATGCCAACCCCTCGCTTGCTCGCAGCATCTCGCAACGCAAGCCCTGCGCTTGCTTCGCCGCATGCTCGCCTCCTTGGCCCTCACCTCCGGCCGATCCTCCCACGCCGACCATCCGGCTAGAAGCTTTCTTCTCTGGGCGGTGACCGGCGCCGGCAAAACCGAGATGATCTTCCCGCTGTTGGATGCCGTGTTGAGGGCCGGCGGCCGAGCTCTTATCGCGACACCGCGCAGGGACGTCGTGCTGGAGCTGGCTCCCCGGCTGCTTAAGGCGTTTCCCGACGTTCGCCAGGCGGTTCTTTATGGCGGCAGCGAGGACCGCTGGACGAACGCTCCACTTACGATCGCGACGACCCACCAGCTGATGCGATTCCAGCATTCGTTCGATCTGGTGCTCGTGGACGAGCTGGATGCCTTCCCCTACCACAATGATCCCGTGCTGCACTATGCCGCGGATAAGGCCCGCCGCCGTCACGGGGCGACGGTTCTGCTCAGCGCGACCCCTCCCGCGAAGCTGCGCCAACGTATTCGAAGAGGACAGGCGGGATGCGCTCGGGTGCCGGTTCGCTACCACCGGCATCCTCTTCCGGTTCCGCAACGCCTATCTCTTCCTCCCCTATCCAAGCTAGTCCAAAGGAGAGAGCTGCCGCGGGCTCTGCTCGCCCCGATAACCGTCTCCGTTCGCCGCGGGGCTCAGGTTTTCGTGTTTGTTCCCTACATTAAACACGTGTTGCCGGTCGTGGGCCTTCTTCGAAGAGCCGCCCCGGCCTTGGGCATCCGCACGGAAGAGATTGCGGGAACCTACTCCAGCGATCCGGAGCGGGCATCTAAGGTGCAGGATTTCCGGCAGAAAAAGCTTCGACTGCTGGTGACGACCACCATCCTGGAGCGGGGAGTGACGATTCCGAAGAGCGATGTCTTTATTCTGGGCGCTCACCAATCCACCTTCGACGACGCTTCGCTTGTCCAGATGGCCGGGAGGGCGGGACGTTCGGCGGACGATCCGTTCGGGCGCGTTTATTTCGGCTCGCCCTACCTTACGCTTTCTCAACGGCAGGCTTGTCGGCAGATACGCGCGATGAATCGCATGGCGCGAAGGCGGGGGTATCTTAGGCAGGAGGGCGAGAGGGCATGAGGTTAGCCGACCGTCTGCATGAATGGCTTCACCCGAGAATGCCCGACTGTGTGCTCTGCGGCCAGTCAATCGGAAGGAACGCTTCTGGTCCTCTCCCTGTCAGGGATGCCTTCTTCAGGCGGATCCTGCGAGAAGGACTGTGCGGAAGCTGTCTAGGCTGGATCCCTTGGATCCTGACGATCGCCTGCCCGATCTGTGGAAGGCCGGATCGCTGCGGGGATTGCCTGCGCCGTCCGAACCGGCCGTTCGTGCGAAGCCGGGGAGCCGTCCGGTACGACGACGCCATGAAGGAACTTCTCGCTCTCTACAAATATAGAGGCTTGGAGAAGCTGGAGCCGATCCTTGCCGCGATGCTGTCGGCAGCCGTCGAGCCCATGCTCTCGGAGATGCGCTTCGATGCGGTCACGGCTGTCCCTATCGCCGAACGAAGGCTGGAGGAGAGGGGCTTCGACCAGGCGGAGCGGATCGCGTGCGCCGTCGCGGAACGCTACCGGATCCCGTTTCGGCCGCTTCTGAAGCGAACCCGGCATACGGGGAAGCAGAGCTTCAAGGGCCGCAGGGACCGAATCGAAGACATGAAGGGGACGTTCGCCGCCATCGAGCCTCCTCCGGCTTTGGGACAAGCGTCTCGCGCTCTTCCTTTTCCCCAATCCGGTCCTCGCATTCTTCTTATCGACGATATCTACACGACCGGAAGCACGATGGCGGAATGCTCGGCGGCGCTGCGGCAAGCCTATCCGAACGGGGAAATTCACGGAGCCGTCTGGGCGAGGTCTTGACTGTCGTCTAGTCCTAAATGCTCTATTCTTCCATTGAAAAAATTAGTATGATAGAATGAATCCTAGTACTTTCTATCGAGCTTTGTCGAGAATGGAGGAAACGTAAGTGGATCTGGCTAATTGCCCCCGCTGCGGCCGACTGTTCGCCCGCCACTTCCGCGACATTTGTCCGAATTGTTATGGTGATATAGAGAAGGAATACGAGACTTGCACGGACTTCCTAAGGAAGAACAAGGGCGCGACGATCACGGAACTGTCCGAGGAGACGGGAGTGTCGGTCAAGCAAATCACGAGATTCATCAAGGAAGGCCGAATCTCGTTGTATAATGCTCCTAACATGTCTTACCCTTGCGAAGTATGCGGCACGCTAATTCGGGAAGGAAACATGTGCGACAATTGCCGAAGCCGGCTGCGCAAGGACGTGAACAACGCAAGCGCCCAGAATCGGGACATGCAGGATCGTGGACCATCCAAGCACAGCGCTTATCAGATCGGGGATCGCCTTCGCGACCGCGAATAATTCTCTATAAACATTTAGCAGATTATGACCGATAATACCAACATAGGTATTATCGGTTTTATTTATGAGGTGATCTCTGTGAAGATTAATCAAACCCAACGGGTCGGCCTGTATCAGGCTTACCAGCAGGCTGCGGAGGCGCGTCCCGACCAGGCGGTCGGCAAGAAGCGCAAGGACGAGGTTCAGATATCGGCCGAAGCGAAGGAACTGCTAGGAGCCCAAGGTACGGAAGCGGCGCGAGCGGAGAAAATTGAGGCTCTAAAGCAGGAAGTTTCATCCGGAACCTACCATGTGGACGCGGGAGTCATTGCCGAGAAGTTGCTGCCATTCATCATAAGACAGTCGTAGCCTATGAGATCGGGGATGAATGAATTGGTATTGGAACGTCTGTATGAGGCTATGGAGATTCTGATTGAGCAGCACATCAATTTGAGCGAGATGTCCGAGCAGAAGAAGCAGGCGATTATCCGCAACGATGTCAATTTGTTGATCGAACTGACAACGAGAGAATCGAGATTGGTGAAGCTGATCTCCAAGACGGAAGAACAGAGGATAGCGGCAGTCACTGACTATTGCGTCGAGAGTGGGCTGGGAACTGGAGCTGCAGCAACAGTCTCGACCATTATTCGGCTGATCCCGAACGCGCACGACAAGGCCAAGCTAATCGATCTCAGTCAGCGTTTGAACGAGCTGTTGACAAAATTGAAGGCGTTGAACGAGGGCAACATGAAGTTGCTTCGTTATGCGGCGGAGTTCAATGAGTTCTCGCTGCATTTGCTGGCTGGGACGGATGCTCAGGATTATGTATATACGCGGCCCGACGCGCAGACCGGGTACGGTAACGGCGCAAGGGCTTTTGATTACCGGACATGATGCGATTGTACAACTAATGAGAGAGGTGATTTCTCCGTGACATCTTCTTTTATGGGGATCGAGACTTCGAAGAGAAGCTTAATGACGCAGCAGATTGCGCTGAATACGACAGGGCATAACGTAGCCAATGCTAATACGGAAGGCTACACTCGACAGACGGTGAATATGGTTGCGTCCAGACCGATTGAAGCGGTAGGCTTGACGCATTCTACTCGTCCAGGACAACTGGGTACGGGGGTTGAGTTCAGCTCCATTGACCGGATTCGCGAGTCCTTCCTCGACAGCCAGTTTCGCAAAGAGAGCTCGAACTCCGGCAGTTGGTCGGTACAGGAGAGCATCTTGGCAAAGCTGGAGACGATTGTGAATGAGCCTTCGGAATCCGGGTTACGCAGCGTCATCGATAAGTTCTGGGACTCTTGGTATGACCTAAGCGAGAATCCGGAAGATCTGACGGCCAGGAAGCTCGTCAGTCAGACTGCTCAATCCCTCGCAGATGCGTTTAACCAATCTTACGATCAATTAGAAGACCTTCAGGCCGATCTGACGGAGAACATTAGGGTCAAGGCGGCGGAGATGAATACGACGATCCAGACAATCGCCGGACTTAACGATCAGATTCGGAAGATCGAAGCGCTCGGAGATAACGCGAATGATTTGCGCGACCAGAGGGATTTGCTAGTCGATAAACTGTCGTCGGACATAAACATCAGTTTCACTGAGATGCCGAATGGCGACTATCAGATTACGATGGGAAACCAAGAACTCGTGAATGGCGGAAGGGCGACGCCGTTAACGGCAGACGATCTGGTGTCAAGCTTCGGCGGTAATTTGACAGGCGGCGAAGTGTACGGCATGATCAAGTCTCGCGATCAATACGTTACGACCTACAAGGATCAATTGAATACGCTCGTGAACGGAATGGTGAACGGCGACATCACGATTAAGATTCCGGCCGGCTCGACGATTCCGGATGGAACGGTATTGGCAGTGCAGAACGGAACGACATCAACAAGCGTCACCTTTAACGATACGAATCGATTCCTGACATCGGATTTGACCGTCACAGTCAAAGGACTGAACGGGCTGCATCAGCTTGGTTACTTGATTCAAGGTGCGACCAATGCACCCGTAAGCGGAGGCTTGTTCTTCGTATCGGCGGATGGCGGTCCTCTATCTGCGAGCAATATTGCGCTTAATCCGGAAATCGTTAAGGATGCGTCCAAGATTGCTTCGTCGATGCGGACGGTTAAGAACGATGACGGTACAGAGACGATCGTGAACGGCAACAAGGACTTGGCGATACTAATTGCTCAGTATAAGGATACTAAGATTGATTTCTCGTCGGTTGGAGCAGCATCCAGCGGCAGTTCGAAGGGTACCATGCAAGATTACTTCCGCTCAATCGTCGGTCAACTCGGTGTTCAGAGCGAGGAAGCGCAGCGGCAAGCGAAGAACGCTCAGAGTGTTGTTGCTCAAGTAGAGGGTAACCGACAATCGGTCAGTGGCGTATCTCTTGACGAAGAGATGTCTAACATGATCAAGTTCCAGCACGCTTACAGCGCAGCGGCGCGGTTCATGACGACGATTGACGAGACGTTGGACAAGCTCATTAACGGCACGGGTGTCGTGGGCAGATAATCTATCGATTAGAGGATGGGGTTGACATACCATGGTGGCGCGTATAACACAAGGAGCGATTACATCGCAGCTGCTTCGCAATCTGAATAACAATCTCAATCGATCATCTAAGATCGAGGAGCAGTTGTCTACCGGCATGAAGATCAATAAACCTTCTGACGACCCAGTCGGTATTACTTATTCTCTTCGGTATCGGAGTGACCTCTCCGTTAACGAAAGGTATAAATCGAACGTTGACTCCGCCGTCTCTTGGCTAGATTACAATGATACTTTATTGTCGCAAGTGAACGATGTGTTGAAGCGCGTTAAGGAATTAGCTGTGCAAGGATCCAATGGCACTAATCCGGATGTTTCATTGGATAATATAGCCCTTGAGATGAATCAATTGAAGGGTCAATTAGTCGAGATTGGGAATAGTACATTTAATGGTAAGTATGTTTTCAACGGCCAGTTCACTGGAGATATTCCCTATCCGGATTCTAACAAGGCGATCGAGACTGTAACAGATTCTGGCACGATTGACTACGTCATTGGCGCGGGCATCAAGCTCCCGGTCAATTTGAGCGGCAATGCTGTATTCGGCTATCCGCCTAATTCCGTGGACAAGAGTGTAGTTAAATCACCCGTCTATGAGGACGATAATATTTTTAATGTTCTTGATCAGATGATAACGAATCTTCAATCGGGTACTGGAGTAGCGAATCAAATTTCGTTGCTTGAATCTAGAATGGATAAAATATTGACGCAGCAAGCGGATATTGGAGCTAGAACCAATCGCGTGGAATTGATGCAATCCAGGCTGGCGGACTTGAACATGAACTTACAAAGCTTGCAGGCCAAGACAGAAGACGTCGATTATGACGACTTAATAATCAAGTCGAAAGTAAATGACAATGTATACCAGGCCTCGCTGTCTGTCGGATCCAAGATCATCCAGCCTACTTTGGTTGATTTTCTGAATTAATCAATAATGCAAGGGGGGGGCGAGTCTTGATTCCGCAGATCTCCATTAGTTCTCAGCGTGGTTTAATCGGAATCGACTCCGAGCCCGGCCGCTATGAAATTCGAACGTTTCGACCTCAATTAGAGGTCGAGACGACGAAGCCGCAGATGACAGCCCATACGGCTCCGGGAACGCTGAACATCGACAACTCGGATACGCAGAATGCGTTGACTGGCGGGAAGCCGGTTGTATTCTGGGAGCGTATCTACTCCCAATACAAACAGGTTGTTCAACAGAACATTCAGCGGATCGTCGACGAAGGCAATCAGATGGGTGACTTAAGAATCAAGCGCAACCCGATTCCGGATATGGCGCTTAACGAATTTATCGAAGGTGGCCCAGATCTTCAGGTATACGGTTTTGCATCGCCTCGGAACGTACATTTCGAATACGTTCCGAACGAACTTAATCTCGAGATTACTCCGGGGGATGTAAAGATCACACCGCATATTCAGAAACCAGAGATCAACTTCCGACGCGGTTCGGTTGACATCTACATGCAGCAATATCCGAAAGTGACGATTACTCCTCCGCAAGTCGATATTACAGTATAGTCATGCTATAACTAGCTATAGGCGAATCATGCGCACTATAGCTTTTTATCATTTTCAGACAGGTGGGGTCTTGATGAAATTAGAAACGGCACAATTTGGGCAGATTGAGATAGAGGAAGACCATATTTATCTATTCGAACAGGGTATTCCCGGATTCGAGCACGCAACTCGATTTGTCTTCATTGACGTAGAGGAACATGAATCGTTCTCGTATATGCAATCTGTAGACGATAAGAATTTGTCATTCATCGTTGTAGATCCATTCGAATTCTATAAGAGCTACGAGTTTAACTTGCCTGACCTAGCGGTGGAGCAACTGCAAGTGTACCCCTCCGAACAGATTAAAATTCGCACCATTGTAACCGTTCGAGAGAAGTTAGAGCATGCTACAACCAATCTCGTTGCGCCAATCGTTCTTAATGATAGTAAACGTTTAGGGAAGCAAGTAATTCTGACGTCGACAAGCTATACGACACGGCACAAGCTGTTTGAAGCCAGTAATATGAAGTAGAAAGGGGCGATCGCCATGTTGGTATTATCTCGAAAAAAAGGACAAGCGATTGTTCTCCAGGATCAGATTGAATTGACCATTCTTGAGATAGAGGGGGACACGATTAAGCTTGGAATATCAGCGCCTAAGGACGTTCAGATTGTTCGAAAAGAGCTGCTAACGTCCGTCAAGGAGACAAATAAAGAAGCGGCGGGTATGCCGGAGGACATTAGTAACTTGTTTGCAGATATAAAAAAAATGTCTCCAAAGCTATAAATGTTAAGCATAAAATAGCCGATATATAAATTAGCAAGCGCCGAAAGGAACTTGTGAGTCCACAAGGATGTGGCAATCACCCAAATTCAAGGAGGAATTTCAAGATGATTATCAATCACAACCTTCCAGCAGTAAACACGCACCGCAACATGACCCTGAACAACAATGCAGCTTCTAAGAACATGGAAAAGCTGTCTTCCGGTCTTCGCATTAACCGCGCAGCTGACGATGCTGCTGGTTTGGCAGTATCCGAGAAGATGCGTGGTCAAATCCGCGGTCTGGAGATGGCGCAACGCAACGTACAAGACGGTATCTCTTACGTACAAACGGCTGAAGGCGCAATGAACGAAGTTTCTTCCATGCTTTCTCGTATGAAAGAACTGAACGTTCAGAAGCTGAACGGCACGTACTCGACGGGAGATAAGGCTAACATCGACGTTGAGCTTAACGCACTGGGCTCCCAGATCGACAAGATCATGACCGATACGACGTTCAATGGAATTCACATCAACAACACGACCGGCGTTACGATTCAATCGGACGATGCTTCGCAGCAAATCGTGATCGGCAGCATTACGACTACTGATTTCGTAGGTCTGACCAGTGCTAAGACTCTTACTAACATTGAAACGGCGATTTCTAGCGTTTCTACTGAGCGCGCTAAACTGGGTGCGCTGCAGAACCGTCTTGAGTACACGTCCAACAACTTGGGCACGACAACTGAGAACCTGACTGCTTCCGAATCCCGCATCCGTGATACGGATATGGCGAAGGAAATGGTCAACCTCACGAAGAACAACATCCTGCTGCAAGCTTCCCAAGCGATGCTCGCACAAGCGAACTCGCAGCCGCAAGGCGTTCTTTCGCTGCTTCGTTAATCGTTCTTGCTTCTCGAACAGAGACCTTAGATTATCTAAGGCCTCTGTTTTTTTGTTATAACTAATTTTTGAGATGTTAAATGACCTGGACAGTGAAAAGTTCTCGCTAAAAATGGTCGCATAGCAAAATAACCCAATCAGCGATTCTGTGGTATCCTTAAGGTTCTCAGGCCAGAAAGGAGAGCAGATCGCTAGATCGGGTTACTCTGTTAGTTTACCCGATTTCGTCGCGACCGACCATACTATGTTGAAATTTATCAATGAAATTTTATCTGCCTTTCGTGCTTGTTTCTCACGCGCCGCCGCCT
>NZ_RZJR01000034.1 GCF_003990975.1 Cohnella sp. AR92 | reverse complement strand
CTTCAGAATCGCTTCGTCCCCGTTCTCCTCAATCGCCTTCTTGAAGCCTTCCATCTGCTTCTCGCCGTAAGGGTTGCCCGTATTTTTGAAAATAATAGCGAACTTCTGCTTATCGCCGGTATTGCCGCTGGCCGCCGAGCTGCTCGGCTTGGCGTCGCCGCCGCTTGCCGCTTTATCGTTGCTATTGTTGCCGCAAGCCGCGAGCAGCGACATGGACAACACCGCCGTCAATCCCAATGCCATTATCTTTTTCACTTTCCGCTTCCTCCTTCGGAGTCTCTTTCGGTTTGTTCGTTTGTCCCACGAGAGCTCCTGAGAGTGCTAAGCCAGACGGAAAACTTCGGGCAAAAATCGGATCGGCTCGGCCTCCCCCAGATCGAACGATCCCTCCACCATCTTCGAGGTAATCGCGTTCCAGCGTCTGCACGCTTCGCTTCTATCTAAATAACTGAAAGCCGCATCGATATCGTCGCATTCGAAGCAATAAAAGAACTGGCTGCCGTTGCGAAAGATCGAATAGTTGCGAATGCCCGCTCTTGCATGCTCCTCCAGGATTTCCGGCCAGGGCTTCTCGTGCAGCTTCACGTATTCCTCGACGCATTGTTCCTTCACGTTCCATGTCCAGGCGAATTTCACGTTTCCCATCCCCTATTCCCCTCTCTCCTAAAGCTTAACCAACGCTCTCGCGGCCCGGCTGTAATGAATTCCCGAGGCAGCTATAGAACGACCGTCGGCAGCCCCATCAGATCGCCGACCTTACGGAATAGCGAGGCGTTATGCCCTATCGACATCGCGCAATGATGCGTAGGCGCTTCATCGAACCAGCGAGTCAGGTATTCATCCGGATGCACCTTGAATTTAACCGGCGTCTGCGTATTGCCGATTCGCATGATCGGGCCGTCGGTCGACTCCGCCTCGCTCACGATCAGCTTTAGTCTGCCGTCACCGGTCTGCGTCACGTTAAGCGTAGTGATCGGTCCCGTCTTGACCTTCGCCTCGACAGATACGCCGGTTCCTTGTTTGCCATGGTAAAGCCCCATGCCGCGCAAAATCGGCTTGCCCTCCGCGATCTTCAGGTGGAACGGGCCGTCGTGGCCTAGAAGAATCGTGCCGTCCACGTAATCGGTAGCCACGATCTCCGAGAAACTCCCGCCGGTTCCCAGAATATCGCATATCTTCATAGCGATCGCCGTCTTGAGGTCGCCTTCGCCCGAACAAGGAATTCCCCTGGCCGTGAGCAGGGAATGGCCAACGATAAAGCCGGACTGCAATCGCTCGTATTGTCCGCCCGGCGCGCCGTGGTAGTAATAGGACAACCCGTCCAGATCGTATTCCCTCACCAGCTTCTCCTGCGCGGCGGCTACCTTGCATGACCATTCCATCTGTTCCTCCGTCGGCTTTCGCGCGATCGGATCGCTCGGAGAGTCGCCGCTGATCTCGAACATGGAGAGCGTCTCTTCGCGTTTGGCCGCCATATCGGCTGGCGTTACCGTCTGCAGCAAGCGGTCGAGGTCGCACATCTCGAGCACTTCTACGTGTACGCCGGTCTGCGCTTGAATCATCGTGAAGTCGCTGTACATATCGAGCATGCCGCTATACGTATTGCCCAAGAATCCGATTCGGCTTTGACGGAGCGCGCGCGGCACCCCGGACGCTCTCGCCCACTCCTCGATCTCCCGCCAAGCGCGGATAGCCTCCGACCGATCGTTCGTGATCTCGTTAGTAAGCGAGATAGAGGGAGTGTAATCCAGCCCAAGCAGTCCGTTCACGACTCGATAAGGAATACCGGCGCGATTGAACGCGTTGGCGAATTCCGGCACGGGACAAGCTCCGCAATGCGCAAGCCATTCCCCTGTCGTTGTCCGCTCGTAGTCGATGCGATCCGTCGGCTGCAGATTGAGGAAGACAACGGGCGATTTGCACGCTTGATGAACCGGCAGAACCGTAGAACTGGTCGAATACGTGGCCGCATGACAGAATACAAGGTCGACATTGCGGGAGTTTAACCACTCTCCCGCTTTTCTTCCTTCTTCCGCCGTATCGACCAATCCATAATGATAAACCTCGCCCCATTCGGATAATCGCTTCTCGATAAAAGCCGTGTATTCGATCAGCCGTTCGCGCAAGCCGGGAAACTGATCCCAGTAAGCGCGAAGCCCGACGGCATACAGGCCGATTCGCGGCTTAGGCGGAAGCTTGATCGGGGTTGGCATAGTCATACATATCACCTCTATCATTGGAATCAGTCTCATCGTAACCGCTTTCAACGGTTGTGTCATCGCAGAATCGCAACTTATAATCATAGTATCTTGCCATGAGGTGACGACAATGCCTAACTACCGCGAGAATGCCAATCACGCCTGGACGGAAGACTCTGTGCGGCTCATCCTAACGCCGTCTCCCTTCTCCCGGGAATCGCTGTATCACGCCCAGGAGATCGGCCGTTTCGTCGCGTTCCCCGGTTATTTCACGGAGCGCGAGCGCTTGAGCTCCTATCTGATCGTCTATACGATAGCCGGCGGCGGCAAGCTCGTCTACGGCGGAGAGACGCACTCACTTAGACCCGGGCAAATTTTCATGATCGATTGCATGGAATATCAGTATTATGCTGCGGAAGACGAAGGATGGGAGATGGCTTGGGCGCACGTAAGCGGCCCTGCTCTAGGAGGTCAATACGGATTCTATTCGACTCGCGGAGGTCCCGTCCGAACGCTTACGGCGGGAAGCCGCATCCCCGCCTTGCTGGAGGAACTGCTCGCACATAACGAGACGCGAAGCCTTCGCAATGAACTGCTCGCTTCCGCGACGATCTCGATTCTGTTGACCGAGCTTATGCTCTTGAATGCGGAAGCCGACCGCGCGGAGACCGTTCTCCCCGGGTTCGTCGCCGATGCGATGCGCTACATTGAGCGTCATGCCGGCGAAAGGCTGACACTCGATCGCCTGGCCGGCGAATTCGCTATGAGCAAATATCCGTTCGCCAAGGCCTTCAAGCGATACAGCGGGTTCTCGCCGGGCGAGTACATCATCAATACCCGCATCTCTCGGGCAAAGGAACTGCTGAAATATTCGGAACACACCGTCGTAGAGATCTCGGGGATTGTCGGCATCGACAACGTCAGCCACTTCATCAATCTGTTCCGAGCCCGCGAGAAGCAGACGCCGCTTGCCTATCGTAAAACGTGGAAGAGCCCCCGCGCTTAATTACGGACCGACCTCACGCGAATCTACGAAGCATAAAAAGCACGACCCTCCTCAGGCTCCAAGGAGGGTCGCGCAGCTCTATTCTTCAAATTCCATTAAGTCATCAGTAAACGGACTTCCACTCCGCGATGTTGCCGGAGTCGAACTTGAACGGATCGCCCAGCATGACTTGCGTGCCGTCGCCGTCGGCTACGATTTCTTTCTCGCCGAGCGTGCCGGCCGTGAACTTCTCGCCTACGGCGCCCGTAAGCTTGCCGTCGACAAGCGATTCCGCCGCATAGCCGGCCAGGTAGCCGACGTCGATCGGGTTCCACAGGTACATCCAAGGGCTGACGCCGCTCTCGATGTACTCCGCCATCTCGCTCGGCAGGCCGAGCCCCGTCAGTTGAACCTTGCCCTTCAGGCC
>NZ_RZJR01000019.1 GCF_003990975.1 Cohnella sp. AR92 | reverse complement strand
CATCAGAAGGAGCTCGGCTTGAGATTTGGGCTTGTCTGCCGTGTAAGAGCCGGTCTTGCGGATTGTTGGGAGCACTTCGGAAGTGATCCATTTTCGGAAGGCCCGAGCTTCTGGCTTTCGGCTTTCTAGGATGACATCGTAAAGGCCGTCTTCGTTGATGATTGTTGTTTCTTGCTGGCGKCCAAGCGAATCAKGGATGGGGTAGTTTGAAACTACATCATCGGAAAGCCGCTGCCGCAATGCCGGTACGTGTCCTATTTCCAATACGTCAGCGACATCCTTAAGCACAAACCAAGGTTGTCCGTTTTTCTCGACCGTCCGGACCTGAGTTTCTTGGAAGTTGAATACTTGAAGTTGATTCAATAGCCTTACCTCCTTTGAAGGGTTAACCTCATCTCCTGTCGAATACTGGAAGTTGTCCAGACTTACCATTTAACAAAATAGGAGGAAATTCGATGTACGATGATATCGTTGAAGTGATTCAGACATCCAGCGATCAGGAAGCAAACAAGTTCTTGAAAGAAGGTTGGAAGATTATAAGTGTTGTCCCGTTTCGGAACGAAGATATCGCTTGTCCGATGTACGTCCTTGGTAAACCTTCAAACGTTGCAATGCTTTCGAAATTGAAAAGCGAGTTCGGAGACCTTGGGTTCTAGAATCTAAGTAACACGAAGATGATCCCGTTTGCGTTGGGGTGGACGGAATGCAACGTCCATCCCTTGCTAAGCAATTCATTTGTTTCTGCTGCCGACGAGGCGTTCCTTACTTCCTTGGCTTGCGTTAAGTCCTTCACCTTCTCACCTCCTCCTCATTGCCCCGCCAGATACGGGACCCATGTGCCGGCGTCTACCATTGCGACGAACTCGCGAAAAGTGATCTTGTAGCGGCGTTGGATCTCGAAGTGGCGGAAGAATCGATGCAGCTTCTCGGCTCGGATCGTTTCAGGGTCGATCTCGGCTTGAAGTCTTGGCATGGGGATCAGCTCCTTTATTATGCTTGTCCTTTATAGCAAGCCCCGTTAGGAGCTGCTTGCAACTCGATCGACAAGTTCATACTTCTTACCTGACATGATCTCAGCGACTACCTTTTTGCACCGGTCCGGGATGCCAGCTTTGATCGGATCAATCTCCACCAGCACCCCATTTACTTTCATGAAATGAGCAACAATTCTGATTTGAGGCCGCTCTCTACGCTTTCCCATCGCCACCACCTCGTTAAATGGTATGCCGCAACGATTGTCCGACTTGCCGCTGATTATGTTGCGCTATTCGCAACATCGAGTTCAAAAATTTTTGGAAATACATAAGAGATGGGCATTCTTAACTTATTAGCGATTTTCATCGCCTCAAGAAGTGTGAATTCTCTCTCACCCCTTTCAGATCGTAGATACGTTTCGGTGCTGACGCCGATAGTCTTCGCCATATCTGAGGACGGAACTTTCCTTACTATCCTGCGCAGATAAACGAGTTCGGCGTATTGAGAGGTAGCCTCGGGCATGTTTCTCACCTCCTCGTAGAACCAATATACTCCAACGTTTCGTGCGACGCAACACTAATTTTGTCAAAATACGCTTGTTTCGTTCGACACAACAAATTTGTTGCGTTTCCCACACTATTTACTTATAATGTCTATATATGAAGGAGGAAACGGAAATGACTTTTGAGACCTTTAAAGTTGTCTTCGCAAAGTTGGTCGATCAATCTGGGTATAGTGATGCTGAGGTTGCGCGCAGATTAGATGTCAACCGTTCCACCATTGGTCGGTGGAAGTCCGGCGAACAATCTCCAGCATTATCCAAGATTAAGGAAATTGCGGCCCTCTTCAATGTGAATCCCATGGTATTCGTTGATGAAGGACAAGTAAAAAGTCCCTTCGTTGTTAATGAAACTAAAGCTAGTTATGATGTAGTTCCTGTGAAAGGAAAATCACATAAAGCTCCTTTATACGGCTCTATCGCTGCTGGGCAACCGTTAGAGATGATAACTGTTGAAGACTATATAGAAATTCCAGAATCTTTAGCGGAGAAACACCCCAATGCCTTCTTGCTGCGTGTAAATGGGGACAGTATGAACAAAATTATTCCAAATGGCGCATATGCTCTTATTGATCCTAAAGAAGAAATAAATAATGGCGACATAGCTGCTGTTAGTGTTGATGGTTTCGACGCAACTCTCAAAAGATTCTTTCGTCTTCAAAACACAGTTGCTCTTGAACCTGACAGTTTCAATCCCGATCATATTGCCAAACTATATGGATCTGAAGAAGCTTCCACGCTAAAAGTCATTGGAAAAATGATATGGTACATGTCCCCATATAACGTTAAATATTGAAAGGGCTGTTTAAAATGCGTGTAGCAGCTTACATTCGCGTAAGTACGGATGAACAAGCGGATAAAGGTAATTCATTACATGAACAGCGCGAACGCCTTGCTGCTTATTGCATCGCTATGGGGTGGGGGCGACCAACGTTCTTTGTTGATGATGGTTACAGCGCCAAAGATATGCGCAGGCCTGCAGCCCAAGAAATGATTACACATGTACATAACAATGAATTCGACATAGTTTTGACTTCAAAGCTGGATAGAATGTCTCGTAATCTCTTGGACATGCTCCAGTTAGTAAATCTATTAAACGATCATGATTGCAACTTTGTATCGGCATCAGAAGGGTTTGATACTTCAACTGCAGTAGGAAGAATGGTGCTTCAATTACTCGCGGCATTCGCTGAGTTTGAAAGGGAGAGAATTAGCGAAAGAGTAAAAGACAACATGTTATCACTTGCTCGAAATACTGACAAAGCCCTCTCTCGCCCTTCTTATGGATTCACTGTTCTTGAAGGGAAATACTCAATTGATTCTAAAGAGTTGATTGTAGTTGAAACAATGGCTTCGGCATTCGAACAAGGACATGGATACCGAATGGTGGCAAAGATTTTAAACGATTGCGGTTATCTGACGAGAAAAGGAAAGCCATGGGATCAGATTAATGTTAAAAGAGTTATTTTAAACCCAATGCTTTCAGGAACAGCTATATTTAACGCCAGGAAGAACAAGAACGGCAAGATTGTAGCAAGGGATAAAAACGAGTGGATCATTAAAGAAGATAATCATCCTGCGATCCTTTCTAAAGAGCGTCATCAGAAGATAATAGAACTCTTAAATAGTAGAAAACCCGCAAAAAAACACGCCGACAGTGAGACATACTTATTAACAGGACTTATTAAATGCGGCCATTGTGGGAGAAATATGAAAGGCAATACTGCACGCGTTAGACGTAAAAATGCTTCATACGATTACTTCCGATATGTCTGCGCGTCTTATACACTCGGCTATGGCTGCAAATACCACGCAATTCATCGAGATGATCTTGAATCAGAGATTATTAATCATATCCAAACGATGGCAAACAAGTCTGATAAAGAACTAACGCTATCATTCTCACAGCCAACAATTATTGTTAACGAAATAGGCGAACTTAAAGCCCAACTACAAAAAATTGAAAAAAGGATTCAGAAGAACATTGATGCATATTCTGATGATTTGATCACCGCCTCCGATCTGAAGATAGCAACAGAGCGGGCCGAAAGAGAACGTCTTGAAATATCTAAAAAGCTTCAAAAACTGGCGGATAGAAAACAAGATGTAAGCGGACTTAAGGAAAGCGCGAGGAAATTATGGGGTGATATAACCGGGGATGATAGAGTTAAAGCAAAGTCGGCAATTCGTCAGCTTATATCTGAAATAACCTTGCTCAATGGTTCTGATGTAAGTATTACTTGGAAATCCTTTGTTTAGCCTCAACGCATTAATGGATCGCCTTTGGCTTGAATATAAGTAGCTGTCCATGGATTCCCGGCCGCATTGTTGTAGAACAGCGCCTTGTCATGGTTGACAAAATGCTCCCCCAACCCCGCTGCCTCCATCTGTTCCGGCGTTGCATCCTTTGTCAGCTTGTAAACCATTGTGGCAATCATTTCCAAGTGGGCAAATTCTTCCGTGCCGATATCGTTCAGAAGACCGACCACTTTGTCCGGGATCGTGTACCGTTGGTTCAAATACCGCAGAGCGGCGGCCAGCTCGCCATCCGCCCCGCCGTACTGCTCAATCAGGAATTTCGCCATTCTCGGATCGCATTTGCTTACTCGCACGGGGTACTGCAGCTTTTTCTCATAGATCCACATCCATGCTCCTCCTTATACCTGCCATGGCCACGGCGGTTCGTTCCATTGCCAAGGGAACTTGGTGTAGCTGTGTCCGAATTGAAGAAGCGGCCCGTACTGCATCTCGAACGCGTGAGCAAGCTGCCCCCGCCTCTGAGCGAGCTGATTGAATTGCTGGATCGCCTGCATATCCGTCGGGTGGGTGTCCAGATAGAGAGTCAGCTCCACCAAGGCGAAGTCGACAATCTGGAGCTGCTCGAGCTCCGCGCGGTATCTCTCGTCCCCCGGAACCGATCGTTCCGGCGCGGAGGCCGGTTCTTTCTTGCCTGAACCGGAGCGGTCTTTGCCGTCATTGCGATCATACCGGTCGGACCTGTCATACCGATCTTGGCGTTCTGCCATCGCTTACCCTCCTTTGGTCGCTCTTCTCGACGGGTATGGGCTGTACAGAGCGGGCCACAGCGTTCCTCTCCGCAGCGCTTCGTGGAGCGGGAACTGGGGAAGATTCATCGGCTGAAAAGGAATATATTGATTGGGCGGCACCACATAGCGCTTTACCAGAATCGGCGGACAGGGATCGCACGGACTCACATACGGCTTCCATTCGCGCCATTGATCGTTGTCGTACACCGTCACTCCTCCTTCTGAGAAAACCTTCGGTCGGTATAGGCATACGTTCTACGTATATGTGAAGATCAGCCGAAACTTGTAGCCCGCGCAAAATAAAAAGCGGACGTTCGTCCGTTTCGTGCGCCCGATCTAACGCGAAAAAGAGCAGCTTGCGCCAATCGGCAAGCTGCTCTCTATTAAAGGATTATTCTTCCGATGCTCCCGCGCCGGACAATTGCTCTTCTCCCTGCTTCGTCTTATCCGCGCTCTTGAGCTTGAAGATATGAACCCGCAGGACGCGAAGACGCTCGGTGTGGGCGATCTCGAATACGTACCCGTCGTGGATCCACTTCTGCCCCTTGGCGATATTGCCCTCCAGGTTGCGGAACAGCCAGCCGCCGATCGAATCGACTTCCTCGTCGTCGATGTCGAGCCCGAACATGTCGTTGACGTCCTCGATCAGCATCCGCCCTTCGACGGAAGTGACGTCGCCCTTGATCACGATGCTCGGCGGTTCGTTGTCGAACTCGTCGTGGATCTCGCCGACGATCTCCTCAAGGATCGTCTCCGCGGTCAGCATCCCGGCCGTGCCGCCGTATTCGTCGATGACGATGGCGAGCTGGGACTTGCGCTTCTGCATCAGCTTCAGCACCTTACTGATCTCCATGGATTCCGGAACGCTGAGAATCGGACGCATGAAGTCCCGAAGGTCGTGATCCTCGTCGGGATCGGCCGTGAGCAGATCGGTAATATGAATGAAGCCGATAATCTGGTCCTTGTCATCGACCGCGAGAGGATAACGGGTATGCTTCGTAGCGTAGGCGACCTTCATGTTCTCTCTCATGGATTGATTCGTGAACATGCAATCCATGTCCGTTCGCGGCAGCATCACCTCGCGGGCGACTCGATCCGCGAACTCGAAGACGTTATCGAACAAGGTCATTTCTTCCTTGTCGATGATGCCGCTCTTCGCGCTCTCGTTCATCAGAATTCGTATCTCTTCTTCGGTATGAGCTTCATGCTCGCCGGCAGGCTGAACGCCTACCATCCTCAGCAGCAGGTTAGCCGCGCCGTTGAGCAGCCAGATCGCCGGAAGGAAGATGCGATAGAACGTTAGAAGCGGCCAACTCAGCCACAAGGAGACACCTTCCGCTTTCTGAATGGCCAACGATTTAGGCGCAAGCTCGCCCAACACGATATGCATGAATGTAATCACGACAAAAGCTACGATCGATGCTACGGTGTGAATGACCGTCTCGTCCGTGATATTCATCTGATACATGAGCGGTTCGACGATCAATTCGGCGATTGCCGGTTCTCCCGTCCAACCGAGTCCGAGTGACGCCAACGTGATTCCAAGCTGAGTAGCGGACAGGTATACGTCCAGCTTATTGTTTACTTTAAGCGCATATTTGGCTCTGCCATTGCCTTCGTTGGCAAGCTGGGTCAACCGGCTCTGGCGAACTTTAACAAGAGCGAATTCCGCGGCTACGAAGAAGCCGTTCAGAAGGACAAGAACAAGGACGATCAACAAATTCCAGAAGATAGAACCCCATAAGAATTCCGTATGCAAAACCGTTATGGCACCCCTTCAAAAAATAAGAAATCCCGTTCCAGGCTCCAGGTAACCATAATGCAATCGGTTAAATCAAGGATTGGCGCCGGGTAAAATCGACTTCCTTGAAATACATGTCGGATACCAAGAGATTAGGACCGCAGCATCCGGCGGACGGGCAGTGGCAGTTAACCTTCTTCTGAAGGGAGTGATCCTGCCACTTCGCGAAGACGTCGTCCAGCTTCTCGCTTTGGACGTTGCCGAAGGGAGGGATCGACGCGAAGTCCGTCACGTACACGTCCCCGCTGAACAGGTTCACGTTCACCCGATTGCGTCCGTCCGGGTCGTTGCGTACCGTCACGTTGGGCTCGGAGGCCAGGCGGCGTACCAGCGCCAGTTCCTTCTTGTCGGAACCGCAGGCGAAGAACGGCAGCGTTCCGAAGAGCATCCAGACGTCCGGATCGCGAATATCCAGCAATCCGTTGATCGTATCCAGCATCTGATCGCGCGTAATAACGGGAAGATTCGACGCGAACGAGCTCGGATACATCGGATGAACCTCATGCCGCTTGCAGCCCATCTCTACAATAAGCTTGTGAATCTTGTCCATCTTGTTATACGTGCGGTAATTGATCATGGACTCGGCCGACACAAAAACGCCATCTTGCGACAGCTTGCGGGCGTTCTCCATCATTCTCTCATAAAGCTTGGAGGTCGCCGCCGGGCTGACGGAACGCCCCGTCCGCGCGAATCCCACCTCGTGGAAGTCGGACGCTTCCGTATAATTGATCGAGATGTGCATGACGTCCAGGTAAGGAGCGATGATCTCGTAGCGGGAATAATCCAAAGTGACGTTGGAATTCAATTGCGAACGAATTCCCCGGGAACGCGCATACTTCAGAAGCGGAAGCAGGATTTCGCGAACGGTCTCCTCGCGGAAAGTCGGTTCGCCCCCGGTCAAGCTGATCGTCTCCAGATTCTCGACCTCATCCAAGCGGCGGAGAATCAGATCCATCGGCAGGTGAGGCGCTTCCGTCATCGTCAGGCTGTCGCCTACCGCGCAATGCTCGCAGCGCATGTTGCACAGATGGGTGACGGTGAACTCCACGCTGGTCAGCGTATGTCGGCCGTATCTCTGAAGCGATCGAATCGGATCCCAAGGATCGTATTGAGGCGTCAGAGGGGTAAGATCGGCCGGCGGCGCGAAGCGCGGGGTCAGGTTTGTTGCGGCAAAGCCGTGCATGGCAAGTACTCCTGTCTGGTCTAGATATATCCTTCATTGTACTTGTCGTGCCGCGGGAAAGCAAACAAAAGCCCCCGGAAGCAAGCTCCCGGAAGCCATGTCAAGCTCGCTAGCGGTTCGATGGACCGGCGTCGATACGGTTGATCATGACGGACAAATTCTTGGACAAATCCAGGTCGTAAGGCGTCTTCAAGTCGGCGCCGCTCTCGTCGGTCAGCACCCGAACGATAGGGCGGTGAACGCTGGCCGCGTTGATATCGACCACGATCGCCGTCTGTCCCGTGCTCAGCGTAACGCTGATGCCTACCGGGTAGATGGCCACCTTATCCCGGAAAATCTTGAGCATCGCCGTGTCGTACAGCGTCCCGCTTCCCGCATAGAGAGTCTCGGTCGCCTGGTGCGGGAGCATCGGATTCTTGTAGACGCGGTGGCTGGTCATGGCATCATAGGAGTCGACGATTCCGATCCATTTCGCGTATTCGTGAATCTCGTACCCCTGCAATCCCCTCGGATATCCCGAGCCGTCCAATCTCTCGTGATGTTGGTAGGCGCAATGAGCGACGAGCAACGGAATGTTCGGCTCGTCCTTCAGCAGATAGAAGCCCCTCTCGGCATGCCTCTTCATCTCTTCGTACTCTTCGTGCGACAATCTTCCCGGCTTCAGCAGGACATCCATGGAGATCTGGGTTTTGCCCACATCGTGCAACAGGGCGCCCAACCCGAGGTTCGACAGCTCCTCCGAGTTGTATCCATAGGCCATGCCTAGCAAGACCGTATAGACGCACACGTTCAAGGAATGCATATAGAGGTAATGATCCACCGTCTGCATATTCATGAGCATGATCATGGAATCCTTGCTGCGGTGAAGCTCCTCCATCACGGAATGCATCAGCTGCCGCATCGTCTTGCCGACGTAAGGATAGGTTCCCGCGTGGCGTTTGCCCGGCTGGTCCACCAGATCGCGGAAGACGGACCGAAGCGTGGACAAAGCCTGGCGATGGGTCTCTTCGCTCAGCAGCTCCGGCGCTTCGATGCCCTCCGTTCGAGGATCTTGTATGTAAAGATAGTGAATCCCCTTGTCACCAAGCCTGCGCAGCAAGGTTCCCGTGAGCTCGACTCCTTCTGCCAACAGCACGATGCCCTCTTCCGAATAGATCTTTTTGCCTAGTTTCATACCTGGATGTATCGAGGCAAGCGGCATCATGCGCATTCGTAACGGGTCCCCCTTTCTTGGTGCATGGTTGAACATGCTTTGGCTTTCTTTCTTTCCAATTCCTAAATCTCCCTATGAATAATGTAAGAGATTTGGAGGATTAGTACAAGATATTTCCTCGTAAAACAACATTTTTCGACATAAATTGGTAAGCAGCTCCCGAATTTCCGCACAAAAAAAGAACCCGGCAAGATCATTGTTCACCAACGATCTTGCCGGGTTCCCTGCTGTCCTGCCGAGAATGCCTACATCATTACTAAGAAGTAGAAAAGAATGGCAAGCGCGAAACGATACCAGGCGAAATATTTAAGCTTGACCTTCTGCAGCACTTTAAGGAAGGTTACGATGACGATCCAAGCGACGACGAAGGAGACGAGGAAGCCGGTAACGAAGAAGCCGATGTCGCTGGAATGGAAGTTGCCCAGGTTGTCCAGAATCTCGTAGCCGGAAGCGACCACCATGATCGGAATCGCGATGAAGAACGAGAAATCCGCCGCCGCGCGGTAGCTGAGCCCGCTCAGCATTCCCGCCGCGATCGTGGAGCCCGAACGCGAGAAGCCCGGCCAGAGGGACAAGCATTGCAGCAAGCCGATGATAAGCGCTTGTTTGTATGTAATGTCATCCATGGTCTCCGACGTTCGTTTGATCTTGCCCTTGTCGTACAACGCTTCGGATACCCACATATAAATGCCGCCCACGATCAAGGAGAGAAGCACGGGGTATTGCGAGAAGCCGAGATCCTTGATCGGATGCCTTAGCAGGAACGCCAGCCCCAAAGCGGGTACGATCGCGATAGCGACATGTACGAGAGTAAGGCGCTTCTTCGGGAACTGATCTACGCTTAGCCCTTTGACCGTCTCTTTCTTGTTCAGGCCGAACACCTGGAGAATCTTCTTCCAATACACGAGGGCAATCGCGAGTATGGCCCCCAATTGAATGACGACTTCGAACGTCTTCAGAATATCGGGCGCGTCTTCATAGCCAAGCAGCTTATTCGTCAGAATCATGTGTCCCGAAGACGAGACGGGTAGAAACTCGGTCAATCCTTCAACAATGCCCAGTATGACGCTATCGAACCAATCCATAGTTCTCCTCCAGTTTCTTTCGATCAGAATTCTATATTGGAATCCGCTGGCGAATGCCTGCGGGAGCGGCGGCAGTCCAGCAGCGCCTCTTCGTCCCGCAGCGCCCCGGCAAGGATGCCTCGGATGAATTCCGGCAGGAAGTAACGGACAACCCGCCCTTTCTTCAGTCCCATGTAACCGACCCCGAAGGTGAACATATCCAGCGTTCCGACCTCGTATTCGGCCTCCGTGTCCAGCGGCTCTCCGTCGACGAAGATGCCGACGACCTTCTCCCGAGGAGGCTTCGTCTCGTCGACTAGCCATTCCAGTCCGTCCACGCTTAACGTCCCCAACGTTCTTCCCCGGAAGCCGAAGCCTTGGAACTCGAACCCGATAAACTCGGGAAGCAGGCTCTCTTCAAGGGCTTCCTTGAGAAGCGAGCCCTTCAGCGTGATCAGGCATGCATTGATCGGAGAAGGACAGGCCTCGTGCACGTCCAGCTCCGTCACCGGTCCAGCCGGGAAGCTCCGAAGAAGCTGTCCCGAATTCACGAGCCCGATTCGAGCTCCCGTCGCTTTGCGAACGGCGGAGGCTAGCAGCGTCCCCAGCGGGGATTCCCGATCTGTCCGCAGCTCCAGCGGCTCACGCAGCGTCGCGATCGTTCCGCTCATGGCTGCCTCCGCCTTCTTCCTATGCTCCTCGACGAGAAGAGCCGCTCCCGGGTCGACGGGATAAGCCTCCGTCGTCTCCGCGCGTCCCTCTATTCGCAAGGTACCGCTCTCGGGCTCCCGATGGATCGTTACGAGCCCGGCATACTTGCCGAACTTGCCGGCCGCGCAGATGACCGTGCCGCCGATTCGCAGAGGAACCTCCAGCAGATGATGCGTATGGGCGCCCAATATCAAGTCGATTCCCTCGATGGTCGACGCTATGTTCTCATCGTGCTTCAGTCCCAGATGGGAGATCAGCACGACGAGATCCGCCTGCTTGCGGAGCTCGGGAACCATCCTCGCAAGCGTCTCCATCGGATCGAGAACCTTCCAGCCTAACAGTTCGTAGAAGTCGGTGTACGGTGCCGTCAATCCGAGCAAGGCGACTCGCAATCCCCCGCGCCGAACGAGAACGTGGGACTTCATCCAGACCGGCAAGCCTCCCGTCTCGGCCTCGATCAGATTGGCGCACACGATCGGGTATGGAGCTTCCTTGAATAACGACCCGAGCTGATCCCTCGTGTAGGACAAGCCTTCGTTGTTGCCCATGCCGACCGCGTCGTACCCCATGTAATCCAGAAGCGCGCGGTTAGCCGCTCCATCCGATCCTTCGGTCTCCGCGCGAACCCGATCGAGGAAGTCTCCGCAGTCGATCAGCAGCAGTTCGTCTGGAGAACGGTTTGCCCTCAAGTCCTTCACATGACCGGCAATCCGGCAGGCTTCCTCGAAGTGGCTATGGATATCGTTCGTATGAAGCAGGGTCAATGCGACAGTGCTCTCGCTCATCTCAACCTCCTGCAAGCGCAATCGGGCTGCTTGCTCCGTTCCGTGCCGCGATTAAGCGATCCCGAACCCGTTATCAGTAAACGTAACATGAGAAGAGGAGGCTGCGCAACCTCCTCCTTACCCACCTATCTGGGACATTCTCCGCTCGGTCGGAATATGCGACTGGGCCTCTCCGGCCAGCAGCGCCGCCATCTCGTGGTTCTCCGGTTTGATATCCATCGCCCGGAGGAACAGCCGGTTCATCGCATCCTTGGAACCGAGCGCCGGGCGCACGTTCAGCTCGTCCATCCAGTACAGGCAAGGCTTGATATGGCCGTCCGCGGTAAGCCGCAGCCGATTGCAGCTCTTGCAGAAATGATCGCTGATCGGATGAATCAGACCGAAAGTCCCGACCCCGCCGCGGATTTTCCAGTTCTCGGAAGGACCGCTCCCTTGAGGGGCCTCGTCATTCGCCGAATCAATGGCATACCCTTGTGCATTCGCAACCTCCAGAACGCGGCTAAGCGGAAGATAATGATTGCGCCAGCCGGCATCGTCGTGCCCGATCGGCATATATTCGATAAACCGGATATGAAGCGGCTGCTCATAGGACATCCGAAGGAATTCCGCGATCTCGTCCTCGTTGATGCCCTTGAGCAGGACGCAATTCAGCTTGATCGGCCCAAGGCCGGCCTTCGCCGCCGCTTCGACTCCTTCGAGCACTCTTCTCAATTCGCCTCTTCTGGCAATGAAGCGGAACCGGGCCGAATCCAGCGTGTCCAAACTGATGTTCACTCGGCTTAGGCCCGCGTCCTTCAGCTTCTGCGCTTGGTTCGCCAGCAGCAAGCCGTTCGTCGTCAAGGCGATCTCCTTGATGCCGGAGATGGACGACAGCCGTCCGATCAGTTGATCGAGGTTCGGGCGGACAAGCGGTTCTCCTCCCGTGATTCTAAGCTTGGAGATCCCGAAGCCCGCGGCCGTCTCCACCACTTCCGCGATATCGTCGAAGCTGAGCAGCTTGCTCTGCTCCATGAACGTCATGCCTTCCTCGGGCATGCAATAGAGACAACGCAGGTTGCACCGGTCCGTGACCGAAATCCGCAAGTAGGTATGTTTTCTCCCGTATCTATCGATCAATTCCTGCATGTCGGTCCCTCCTCAGCGTTCGCTGCCAATCCCGCATTCTTGTTCCTCTAGCATAACATTTTCAATGGCGATATGGTATGCTTGTGTAAGGAAATCTCCCCGGGCTAGGGAAGCATGAAAGGACTCATCCGAATGCACAAATGGACAATTACCTTATTCGCTGGACTGGCAGAGCGTTTGCAGGCGAGAATTCTGAATCTTGAATATCCTGAAGCAAAGCTGACATCGGGAGAGCTCAAAGGTCGGCTTAAGCAGATCTATCCCGAACATGCGGAGCTTATCTCCGTATCGTTCATGGCCTGCAACCGGACGTTCTCGGACGATTCCGCCGAGCTTCGCGCCGAGGATGAGCTGGCGTTGCTGCCTCCGGTCTCCGGCGGCTCGGGCGATGAAGCGGATGGTTCGATTGACGAGGACCCGGAAGGCGCGAGATATGCGATCACGGAGGAAGTGCTCCAAGCGAAAAAGGTTCAAAGGTGGGTGGCGCATCCCGATCATGGGGCGACGATTCTATTCGTAGGAACGACCCGCGAATGGACGGCCGGCTCCCGCACCGTCACGCTGGAATACGAGGCATACGCGCCAATGGCGCTTCAAGCGATGAGAACCATCGGCGAGGAGATTGCCGGCCGCTGGCCCGGAACGCTGGTCTCCATTCATCATCGCATTGGACGCGTGGACATCGGAGAAGCCAGCGTCGTCATCGGCGTCTCTTCCTCTCACCGCGCGGACGCGTACGAGGCCAGCCGATATGCGATCGATCGGCTCAAGCAGACCGTTCCGATCTGGAAGAAGGAAGTCTACGAGGACGGCTCGGAATGGAAGGGACATCAGCAAGGCCCTTGGAACCCGTTAGCTCCTCTCGCCGACTAATCGTTTCCCCAGCCCCCGAAAACTATTTATGTATATGACAGACCAATTGACCCATTCCATGAAAAGAGCTATCCCCTTCGTTGCTGGAACGAGAGGGATAGCTCTTCTGTCATTCCGGGAGTACTCTCTTCGCGTACAGGTACGTTCTCGCCCAGTACGGCTTGTCGATCGGCGTGATCTGAACCCCTTCGCCCGACGCCGGACTCGCATGAATCATGTTGCCGTCGCCCATATAGATGCCGACATGCCCCACCGTGCTGTCGCTCTTGAACCGTCCCGGCACGTAGAAGTACATCAGATCGCCTTTCTTCAACTGGTCCCGCGATACCTTGGTTCCGAGCTCCGCCTGGTCCCTGGCCGCACGAGGCATCGTGATTCCTTCCTTCGCGAAGAGAAACTGAACGAACGAGGAGCAATCGAATCGGCCGGTATCCTTATAATCCCCCGCGCCGAATTCGTATTTGACGCCTAGATACTTCTTCGCCTCCGTTATCACAGCCGTCGCTTCGGCCGTGCCGTTGCTTGCGTTAGAGGTTTGTCCTTCCGATGAGCTTCCCGCCCCTTCGTTCGTTCCGGAGGGATTCGCCGATTCCTCTGCGGCTGCGTTGCCGAAGGATTCATCGGGAGAGAGGTTCGTCGGCCCGCCGGCCGTATTCGGCGCCTCGGCCCCTCCGGTTCCCGGAAGAAGCTCCTCCGCTTGAGGACCGTGTTCGTTCCGATGTTCCCAGCCCCCATGCGGATTAACGGCCTGGGCTTTGATTCCGTTCCGGAGAATGTGGTCCGAATGCGGATAGAAGGAGACCGTCTCCGAATCCGCGCGGAACGTCGCGACATCTCCGAACAGCTTTTTTAACCCTTTAACCGGCACATAGAGCCGATTGCTCTCTTTGATCGTGGGCGCCGGCAACTTGACGTTCTCGTCTCCAACCATCGCCGAGCTCATGCCGGGCTTGAACTTCCAGGCCGCGTCGTTGTCCCCGATTCCGTAATGCCCGTCGCGAAGCCACATCGCGTGGAAGCCCATCGCCCGGGCGACGTCTCCGAGCGCCACGTATTCGCTGTTCTGGATAACTTTGACGGGGACAACGCTCGGAGAGCCGTTCTCCTCGGCCTTCGTCTGCTCCAGCGTCTTGATTCGAACCGGCGCGGAATACTTGCGAACGTTCCCTCCGGATTCGTTGTTGTTGGCCGCACACCCCGACAAGGCGATTGCTAGCGACAGCATGAGAGTGCCTGGAACAGCAGCCGCCATCCGCTTCGTTAACCGTTTGTTTTTATCCACCCGATCCCGCTCCTTGCCATGCCCATATTCCTGTCCTTCCGATAGAATGGATCGCTTCTATGCAAAATATCCGGAAGCCGTCGAAGTTCCTATGGGTAGTCGGCTTGCAGAACGGAACTTCTCTTCCTTTATCGCGTATTATTGTTAATGTTTAACATCCTACGCCTTGAAAGGAGACATCTCTTTGGCGATCGACGACGGAGGCGCCGGCTTCTTCAGCGGGATCATCGCATTCTTTTTCCTGTTTTCCATTCTGCTCTTTATCGCCCAAGTAGCGATCTGCGTATGGGCCTACCGGGATGCTCTAAACAAAGGAAGAAGCCAGGAGTTCGCGATTCTGGTCCTGCTGGGCTTGTTTTTCTTCCCTATCCTCGGCTTGATCGTATACCTGATCATTCGCAACGATAACGGCTCCAGAAGCCGTTTCTAACCAAAAAACCTACGCAGCCTCTCTCGTAAGGAAGAAGGGAATGACCTCCTAGCGTGAAACTAATCAAAACACCGTCAAAAGAAATGCTCTGCATCGAAAGATGTAAGGAACATCTCTGGCGGTGTTTTTCTGTTGGCAACCAGAGTCCGTTATCCAGAGAGCAGCCTGTTGTTTTCGTCCATAATAGCTCAAAAGCTTCTTCATAACGGAACATTTATAAAAGTCCCTTCGTCGTTATATAAGGATCGAGACTATAAGGAGGGTAAAAATGAAAATTAATTTAACAATTGTAATTACTCTACTGATTTTACTTACCGCCTGTACCAAAAACAGCAATGAGAGTGAAATTCAGATTGGTACAATAACTGAGGACCAAGCAATAGAAACAGTTAAAACCCAACATGAACAAAAATTCAATTTTGGTGAAATTGAAATCGTTTCTATCCTAAAAAAACAGGATGAGTATGAAATAAAATGGGAACGAAAAAGTAATTGTGAAAGTGGAATTGATTATGTAGACAAAAAGAATGGTACTATCGCGAGGGGCATGCATCAAATTTGTTAAGGTAACATGATAGTTCAAAGACCGTTTTTCTTCTTTGATCGGTTTAAATAAGAAAAGCCCGAGGGCCAAAGCCCCCGGGCTAAAAATTATTTCTGGCTTACTGCATTAGTTATTTCTGAAAGAATTTCTTTTTCACTTAATCCTGATATCTCATCTACAAGCCCATCGTTTGGATTGTCTAGATTAAAATGAACAACAGTTTTTTGTGCTGTTTCAACTTTCTTCAATGTACTTATTTTTTTATTATATATCAGAGCCGTTTGCCCAGTTGAACTAATTTCAACTTGGAATGGAACTGCTGCAGGGGTATAAATATTGGCCGGTTCATATTTCTTTAAGAATAAAATGTATTTGGATGTGCTAGTCGGGGTTGTTTTGTTTGGAAGATCTAGATTCGCTGAATAAGATTGACCTTCTACATCAGCATACAAAGTAACATATTGTGGGATTGCTACACTAATGGTATCTTTCAAATCACCATTCAAGGATTCATCAATTACAAACGAATAAACATCACTAACGTAACCCCCACCCATATCCCACTGTTTCTCAAGCTTTTCATAGTGACCACTAACAACATAATCGGCGTAATTTACCAAGCCTTCAATATCACCACTTGTTGCGTAGTCAAATGACTTATTAACATTTATTACTTTGGCTTCATTTTTTGCTGCACTGGCATTTGTTTTATAGTTTGACTCTGAACCCTCAGATCCATTCCAAATAAAATACGCTAAAAGCGCTACGAGTGCAATAACTAATAACTTGTAGCTGTTCTTAATTGTCATTATTCATTCCTCCTTTGAACTTATAGTGGGTATTGAGCCTTTATACCATCCTTATCATCTAATTGTGGTGTGTATACTACTTCTCGATCTCTAAAAGAATTCATTATTGAAAGTGTTGGAGCTGGGGGATGATCTAAACCGAGAGCATGACCGAGTTCATGACCTGCAGCACTTCTGCGAGTATTAGATTTATTAATTACATCTGAATTTCCGACGTTTATCATTGCTGTGAAATAGCTTATTGTGGTTCCGCTAGAAGTAAGTAAAGTATCTCCAAAAAGTGATTGATCCGCAACATTTTCTGTGGTTACTACATTACTACTAGTAGAATTTGAGGTTGATAAATTAAAGCTAATTTTTGTTTGAGCACTGTTCCAATCCGAGACAGCGGTATCAAACGCATTCTTTGCATCTGTAGAAATAATCGTACTATATTTCACTTTTACAACGTAGGTCGATCCTACTGTTTTCGGCCATTTAGTGGTTAAAAGATTATATGCACTTGCGTTTGATAATGGTACAACCAATGCCAAAGTAAGAACACTACATAGTATAAATCCTTTTTTCATCATAAAACCTCCTAGATTCATGTATTTTCCACTTATTTCTACTTTATTTTACCTCCTCCGTTATAGTGATTCCACATAATTACTATTATTCCTCCTTTTTCTTTATATTTTTTTTATTTTTTTGTATTTTATCCAAAATAAGTCCGTTAGACCTTGCCTCTGAGCTGATTACCAAGTAAGGCATACGTAGCGAAAGAGATCTGCGTTGGCATAACGATATCACCACGACTACAACTGACGGGTGTTACCATCGACTTACTATTATTTTATCAAGACCTCTTGTTCACCAAAGGTTGATATATGTCTGTTCGGGGCGGCTACGATGCTGCAAATTCAATGCCAGGTGCCGAATGTCTTGCGGCTATCCAACGGATTCGGATTTTAACAGTAAAATCATGGCAATATCACGGAATTTGATTCAAACGAGTAATGTTGACCTTGAGCCATCCCAAAAGGCTGTTGGAGATGGTGCACTTTTTACAAATACTACACGGACGTTTTTAACGGGGCGATCTCGCTCAACATTTTATATACGATTATCTTTTGTCTGATGAGAATTGAAGAAAAGAAAATGGACTATCCCTCAAGCGAGTTGTAAATGTGGGTGTTCGTTGAATTAACTTTATTGATCAAAATCAGAAAAACAATAGTAGGTCGTAAAGAAGGATTCAAGACAGAGAAAGACAAATAGCCGCAGAAAATACTTAGTATGTATTTGAGGAAGACGGGAACGAAAGGATTAAGAAACGAATTGAGAATATATAGAGGAAAATTATAGTTTCGAAGGATATCGATACGCAGTGACAGATCCAATTCTTTATTGTTAAAGAGCTTACATTGATTCTAGAGCAAAAATTCTAACCAATGATAGGCTGCAATGTTACCCTTTAAACTAGGAGCCTTACCTTTCAACCCCACAATCAAAGAAGATTCTCAGACAATTAAGCTGGACGATCGCCTCTACAAGGCTCAAACCTCTAACATTGTCTTTTATCAACATTACTGAGGATGTTTCGTAAAAATGTTGTTGGAGAGATTTTTAAGTGACATGCATATTTGCTTGCCAATCTTATCAACTCGAATATTGACGCCCCCTCATGCTGTTCATCTTCTTAAAAAGAAAAAAAATACGTGTCCGCGCGATTAGGGCATGCAAGCACCAGAATCACAACGGACACGTATCTTTACATCACTAAAAAGATTGAGCAGGATTCATTAAGTCTTTACGAGCGCCATGCCCCGTTTTAAAACCGGACAAAACCCGGACAAGCCTCGCATGAATCCCCGAAAGCCCCACGGCTGTAAGCTTAGCCGATACTGCCTTCCATCTCGAACTTGATAAGACGATTCATCTCGACCGCATACTCCATCGGAAGTTCCTTCGTGAACGGCTCGATGAAGCCCATGACGATCATCTGCGTCGCTTCGGCTTCGGACAGGCCGCGGCTCATCAGGTAGAAGAGCTGGTCTTCGGATACCTTGGAGACGGTCGCCTCGTGCTCGAGCGTCACGTTGTCGTTCATGATCTCGTTGTACGGGATCGTGTCGGAGGTCGATTGGTTATCGAGAATGAGCGTGTCGCACTTGATGTTCGACTTCGCTCCCTCGGCATTGCGCCCGAACGACGCGATGCCGCGATACGTCACCTTGCCGCCGTGCTTGGAGATCGACTTCGATACGATCGTCGAGGTCGTGTCCGGAGCCAGGTGAAGCATCTTCGCGCCGGCGTCTTGGTGCTGGCCCTTGCCGGCGACGGCGATGGAGAGAACCATGCCCTTTGCGCCGCGTCCCTTCAGAACGACGGCAGGGTACTTCATCGTCAGCTTGGAGCCGATGTTGCCGTCGACCCATTCCATCGTCGCGTTCTCTTCCGCGACGGCGCGCTTCGTGACGAGGTTGTAGATGTTCGGAGCCCAGTTCTGAATCGTCGTGTAGCGAACGCGAGCGTCCTTCTTAACGATAATCTCGACGACCGCGCTATGCAGGGAGTTCGTGCTGTATACCGGAGCCGTACAGCCCTCGACATAGTGCACGAAGCTGCCTTCGTCCGCAACGATAAGCGTGCGTTCGAATTGGCCCATGTTCTCCGAGTTGATCCGGAAGTAAGCTTGAAGCGGAATCTCGCACTTCACGCCCTTCGGCACGTAGATAAAGCTGCCGCCGGACCATACCGCGCTGTTCAGCGCCGCGAACTTGTTGTCCGCCGCCGGAACGACCGTCGCGAAGTATTCCTTGAACAGCTCCGGATACTCGCGGAGAGCGGAGTCGGTATCCATGAAGATAACGCCTTGCTTCTCGAGGTCTTCTTGCATGTTGTGGTAGACGACTTCGGATTCATACTGAGCGGAGACGCCGGCGAGGAACTTCTGCTCGGCCTCCGGAATCCCCAGCTTGTCGAAGGTCGCCTTGATCTCTTCCGGCACTTCTTCCCACGTCTTGCCTTGCTTCTCGGACGGCTTGACGTAGTATTGGATATCGTCGAAGTCCAGCTCGTCAAGATTGCCGCCCCAACGAGGCATGCTCATCTTGTTGAACTGTTCCAGCGACTTCAGACGGAAATTCAGCATCCATTCCGGCTCGCCCTTCATCTCCGAGATCGTGCGCACGATCTCCGGGGTCAATCCTTTGCCGGATTGGAATATCGCCTTATGCTCGTCGCGGAAGCCGTATTTGTACTCTTCCATCTCAGGCATTTGCTTTGCCATGGCGATCATCCTCCTTCTGTTGTTGGTTTTATTATTCTTCGATTCCTTCGTGCTCGCCTTGACCGCTCTCTACGCCTTTGCGAAGCGCGTTCCACGACAAAGTCGCGCACTTGATACGGGCAGGGAATTTATTGACTCCGGACAGCGCCTCGATATCCTCGTATTCATCGAACTCCGCCTTCTCGCCCTTCATCAAGGAAGAGAACTTGTCAGCCAGCAACAGCGCCTCGGCAGCCGTCTTGCCCTTGACGGCATCGGTCATCATCGAAGCCGAAGCCATGCTGATCGAGCAGCCTTCGCCGGTGAACTTCGCGTTCTTCACGATACCGTCCTCCAGGGTGAGCTGAAGGCTGATGCGGTCTCCGCAGGTTGGGTTGTTCAGGTTGACGGTAACCGAACCGTCTTCCAGCGCTCCTCGATTGCGGGGATTCTTATAATGGTCCATAATAACGCGGCGGTAGAGATCATCTAACGGGTTCATAGCCGAAAAACTCCTTTGTCTTCAGTAGCGCTTCGGCGAGACGGTCCACGTCTTGTTCGGTATTGTACAGATAGAAGCTTGCTCTTGCCGTAGCGCTCTGCTCCAGCCACTTCATCAGCGGCTGGCAGCAATGATGGCCGGCGCGGACGGCGACGCCCTCGGTGTCGAGCACCGTCGCCACGTCGTGCGGGTGCACGTCGCCCAGGTTAAACGTCACGAGGCCGACGCGTTGATCGGCCTTCGGTCCGTAGATCGAAATTCCGTCGATCGCCGACAAGCGCTCGTATGCGTACTTCGCGAGCTTCTTCTCATGACGGTCGATCTCGTCAAGGCCGATGCTCTCGAGGAAGTCGATCGCCGCTCCAAGCCCGACGGCGCCCGCGATAATCGGAGTGCCTCCTTCGAACTTCCAAGGGATCTCCTTCCAGGTGGAATCCTGCAAGCCGACGAAGTCGATCATCTCTCCGCCGAATTCCATCGGTTCCATCTTCTCAAGCAGCTTCGCCTTGCCATATAGAGCGCCGATTCCGGTCGGTCCGCACATCTTATGACCGGAGAACGCATAGAAATCAACATCGAGAGCCTTCACGTCGACCTTCAGATGCGGAGTGCTCTGCGCGCCGTCGACGACGATAATCGCGCCCTTCCGGTGAGCGATCTCCGCGATCTTGGCGATCGGATTCACCGTGCCGAGTACGTTCGATACATAAGCGATGGAGACGATCTTCGTGTTCTCCGTCACCGTGCTCTCCACGTCGGCCATCGCAAGCGTACCGTCCGGCTGCAGCGGAATGTACTTCAGCGTCGCGCCGGTCGCCTTGGCGGCCTGCTGCCAAGGGATGATATTGCTGTGATGCTCCATATAGGTGATGACGATCTCGTCGCCCGGCTTCAGAACCTGACGCGCATAACCGTGCGCAACAAGATTCAAAGCCGTTGTCGTTCCTCGCGTGAAGACGATCTCCCGGCTCGCCGCATTCAGGAACCGGGCTACCTTCTCGCGGGCGCCTTCGTAAGCGTCCGTAGCGCGCGAGCCTAGCGTGTGCACGCCGCGGTGCACGTTCGCGTTATCCCATTCGTAGTAGCGTTTAACCGCTTCGATGACGCTCCGCGGCTTCTGGGAAGTCGCCGCGTTGTCCAGATAGACGAGCGGATGGCCGTTAATGTCCTGGTGAAGAATCGGGAACTCGGCTTTCAGCGCGATCGGATCCATTTACCCCAGCTTCCTTTCAAGGATGCGGTGCATCTCGTCGCGGACCGACTCGACCGGAATTTCGGAAACGACCGGATCCAAGAATCCATAGATGATAAGGCGTTCCGCTTCTTCCTTGGAGATCCCGCGCGACATCAGGTAATACACCTGCTCCGCATTGACCTGGCCGACGCTCGCCGCGTGGCCGGCTTTGACATCGTCTTCGTCGATAAGAAGGATCGGGTTGGCATCGCCGCGTGCTTTCGGGCTCAGCATCAGGACCTTCTCGGTCTGCTGGCCGTTCGCCTTGGTCGCGCCTTTCTCGATCTTCGTGATTCCGTTGATAATCGCCGTCGCTTCATTCGTCATCACGGCGCGGGTAATCATGTCGCTCTCGGAGGAGAGGCCGTAGTGTACGGCGCGCGTCGTGAGGCTCATGCGTTGGGAGCCCGTTCCGACGGAGATGACCTTCGCGTCGGAGGTGGAGCCGTTGCCCTTGAGGATCGACTTCGTGTCCACCAGCGTATTGCCTTCGTGAAGCTCGCCGACGATCCATTCGATGCGGGAATCCTTTTCCAGGATAGCGCGGCGGTAGGTTACGTCGATCGCCGTGCTGTCCATGTGATGGACGGATGCGTATCGAACCTTGGCTCCCGGCTTCGCGAAGATCTCGACCGCCGCGTTATGGAGCAGAGTAGCCGATACGCCTTCTCCGAGGTCCGAGGACACGTGCTCGACGACGGTGACTTGGCTGTTCGCGTCCGCTACGACCAGAATATGGGGAGCGAACGTCGCTTCCGCGTCATCCGCGAACAAGATCGCCTGTACCGGCTTCTCGATGACGACGCCGCGCGGAACGTAAAGGAACATTCCGCCGTTCCACAGAGCGCCGTGCAGCGCGGACAGCTTGTGCTCATCCCGTTCGTACGCCGTCATCAGATGGCCGCGAACGAGCTCTTCATGCGAGCGAGCCGCTTCTTCGAGACTCGTCAGAATGACTCCCTTCGCCTTCAGCTCATCCGACAGGCGGGTGTAGATAACGGAAGAATTGTGCTGAACGATGACCGCTTCGATCTCTTCCTCCGAAAGCTTGGAAGCAATGGAGGCAGGAAGATCGGCTTTGGCCGTTACGGCCTTGCCCGGGCGATGCGCGCCTTGAACATCCAGCGTCCAACGGTGAATCGGCGTCTTCTCCGGCTTCGGCAGCTCCAGCGCGGAAGCCCATTCGCCGGCTTGCTCGCGCCAAGCGACGAGCCAAGCGGGTTCGTTCTTGCTGCGGGACAACGCAGCAGCCGCCTCGCGGTTAAAAGAGGTGGTCGGTGTACTCATGATTGCTAGCCTCCCTTATCCTCTTAGGCCTGGCCAACCGTCTCGTCGACGATGCCCAGCTCTTCTTTGACCCAATCGTAGCCTTCCGCTTCAAGACGCTCTGCAAGCTCCGGACCTCCGGACTTCACGATGCGGCCTTGCATCATAACGTGCACGAAGTCCGGCTTGATGTAGTTAAGCAAGCGTTGATAGTGAGTGATGATCAGGAAGCTGCGCTCTTCGGAGCGCATCGCGTTCACGCCGGCAGCGACGATCTTCAAGGCGTCGATGTCGAGGCCCGAGTCGATCTCGTCGAGAATGACCAGCTTCGGATCCAGCATCATCATCTGCAGAATCTCGTTGCGCTTCTTCTCGCCGCCCGAGAAGCCTTCGTTCAGGTAACGGTGCATGAACTCGGGATTCATCTCGAGCTCCTTCATCTTGCCTTCCATCAGGCGAACGAACTTGATCAGGGAGATCTCGTTGCCTTCGCCGCGGCGAGCGTTGATCGCGCTGCGCAGGAAGTCCGCGTTCGTGACGCCGGTAATTTCGCTAGGGTATTGCATAGCCAGGAACAGGCCGTTAAGCGCGCGCTCGTCGACGCCCATCTCCAGAACGTCTTCGCCTTCGAGCAGAATTTCGCCGCCCGTAACTTCATATTTAGGATGACCCATGATCGAGGACGCAAGCGTACTCTTGCCGGTACCGTTCGGTCCCATGATGGCGTGCACTTGGCCGCCTTCGATCTTCAAGTCGAGGCCTTTCAGAATTTCTTTACCTTCAATGGCCGATCGCAGGCCGTGGATTTCGAACAAGCTGGACATATCGTTTCCCTCCAGGTGATGAGGACTCCAATCCCGTTGCGGTTGACCGCTCACATGGTGCTTAGATGTCGATTGCAACGTTTGGTTCATCCTTATTTATAATTATTTTAATTTGATTCTCATTGATTCTCAACCTACATTTTATGAAAATCAGAGAAAAAACGCAACCGACGCGCCTTAAGTGTGATATTTATCACAGACATCTCGGCGCCGGTTCTGATTATTCGCCCCGAATGGCTCGTTTAACAGCTTCCACCCGCTCTTCGAACAGGTCGTCGGCCAATACGGGGATTCCGCTTAGTTCGGGGAGCGGATCCTCGAAGCGGAGCCAGGACTTGCAGCCGCCGTAGCTTTCCTTCATCGGAACGAGCACGGGCTTCCCCAGCCTGTACATCCGAAGCACCAGCACATGCAGGGGCTTGGTCTTCTTCCACTTCAGCCTCTCTTCCGCGTATTCTTCCGTCCAGATATGCAGATCGCGGAGACGGGACAGCGTCTCGCTATCCGTTACTTCGATATCGTCCGCGACTTCCGCGTACGACGCGATCATGACGGCTCCGGGATGGCTCTCCGCTTCCCGGATCGTGTCGCCGACGACGTCTCTTGTCTCTTGCTTGACCAATTCCGGACGCTGATGCTCATAAGATGGAAATAAATAAAAATGAGGGCTTTCCAGACGGAATTCCCTCGTCTCCTCCGCGATTCCGCCTTTGCGCAGCACGATCACTTGCCTTCCGCTCTCCAGCGCCTTCACGGCAACCGCCCATTCGCGAAGCGCAATCTCCTGTAGCATGCCGCTCTTCCCCTTTCTTTCTCTATATTCGGATTATAACATATCGGTTATCGCTGGATGAAATGTTCCGCTTCCCTTATAATGAGAGAATCAAATTGGGCAAGGCCTTGACCGACGGCGGAGAGGCACAGCCTTGGAGACGCTATCGCCTCCTCGCTGTGTCTTTTTGCTGGAAGGCGGCCCGAGGGCTTTCAGCCGGCAAGGCGATGCGATAGGCTAACGGGCTTCATGCGGCAAGCGCATATCGACAAGCAAGACGACTTAATGGAGGTTGGAGAGAATGAGCCACTATCACCCGCTCAGCGAAGCGGAAGCGATCGAGATCGCGCGTACGATCAAGGAAGTATTCCCGACGAGCGAAGAGCTTGTCTCCAAAGAGATCGGAGACGGCAATCTGAACCTCGTCTTCCATATCACACAGCCTGCAACGGGGGCCAGCCTGATCGTTAAGCAGGCGCTGCCTTACGCGAAGGTGGTCGGCGAATCTTGGCCGCTGTCCTTGGACCGGGCTCGGATCGAGAGCGAAGCCTTGGTCAAGGAAGGCGAACTCGCCCCCGGCCTTACCCCCCGCGTATACAAAGCCGACAACGAGCTTGCCTTGACGATCATGGAGGATCTGAGCGATCACGTCATCATGCGCAAAGGCCTCATCGAAGGCGGAACCTATCCGAGATTCGCGGAGCACATCTCCGAATTCCTGGCCCGAACCCTCTTCTTCACCTCCGACCTCGGCATGAATCAACAGGATAAAAAACGGCTGGTGGAGCGCTTCATCAACCCCGATCTGTGCAAGATCACCGAAGATCTCATCTTCGAGGATCCGTATTTCGATGCGCCGACGAACAGCATCGAATCGAGCATTCGCGACGCGGCCGAAGCGATCTGGAAGGACGAGGAGCTGAAGCTGGAAGTCGCGCTGCTTCGGGAGAAGTTCTTGACGAGCGCGCAGGCGCTGCTTCACGGAGACCTGCATACGGGCAGCATCTTCATCACCCCGGAATCCACCAAGGTCATCGATCCGGAATTCGCTTATTTCGGCCCGATGGGCTTCGATATCGGCGCCGTCTTCGCGAACCTGCTGCTGAACTATGCTTCCCAGGAGCATTGGAGCCTTGACGAAGCTTCCCGCAGCGACCGCCGAGCTTACCTGTTGAACACCATCCGCGACACCTGGACGCTGTTCGAGTCGAAATTCCGCAAGCTGTGGAACGAGCAGGGCAACGACCGCATTTTCCGCGCTTCCGGGTACCAAGACAGCTTCCTCGCCCGCCTGCTGCAGGACACGGTCGGCTTCGCCGGCGCGAAGACCGTCCGCCGCGTCTACGGCCTCGCCCACGTCGCGGATATCGATACCATTCCGGACGCCGCTTCCCGCGAGCGCGCCCAGCGCCTGGCGCTTAAGATCGGCACTGGGCTGATCAAGAGCCATCGTCAAGCCGCTTCTATTGAAGATATCATTCGGATCGCAACGGATGCCGCCGCGAAGTAAGCGGTTCGGATCCTTAACGCTCGGCGCCAGCCGGGCAAATCAGGCATTCGGACGAGAGTCCGGCATTACGAGAGGAGTTACGCATCATGAGCGAGCTAGAAGCTTCCGTCGTATCGAAGATATTGCAACCTGTTATATGGGCGGACGGAGAATTGGAACTGTTGGATCAACGCCTTCTTCCCGAGCAGACCGTTTATTTGAAGCTGACCACGCCGCAGGAGGTGTGGGAAGCGATCCGCGAGCTGAAGGTTCGCGGAGCTCCGGCGATCGGCATCTCGGCTGCCTATGGCGTCGTTCTCGGCGTGCAGAACCTCGAAGGTTCGGTCCGCGAGCTGGCGGCCGAAGCGAAGCGCCACGCGGAATATCTCGCCACTTCCAGGCCGACGGCCGTCAATCTGTTCTGGGCGCTCGAGCGCATGGAATCGAAGGCGGCCGCGCTGGCGGCATCCGATTTCTCGACTGCCGAGGCGATCGAAGAGCTGCGGAAGGAAGCCCAGCTTATCCATGCGGAAGACGTGGAGACGAACCGACTGATCGGCGAGCATGCCTTGACGCTCTTCCGCGACGGAATGGGCGTACTGACGCACTGCAACGCGGGCGGTCTCGCCACCTCCAAGTACGGAACGGCGCTTGCCCCCTTCTATCTCGCCCTCGAACAAGGAATAACGCTCAAGGTGTTCGCCGATGAGACTCGTCCTGTCCTGCAGGGCGCGCGGCTGACCGCTTTCGAGCTTCAACAGGCGGGCGTCGACGTGACGCTCATCACGGACAACATGGCCGCTCACGTCATGTCCAAGGGATGGGTTCAAGCCGTTATCGTCGGAACGGATCGCGTTGCCGCGAACGGCGACGTCGCCAACAAGATCGGCACCTATGGGGTGGCTGTATTGGCCAAGGCGCACAACATTCCGTTCTATGTAGCTTGTCCGATGTCCACCATCGACTTGTCTACCGCGACCGGAGCCGAGATTCCGATCGAGGAACGGCATTCGGACGAGGTCACGAACGCCTTCGGGCGCCGTACGGCGCCTGAAGGGGTGAAGGTCTACAATCCCGCCTTCGACGTGACTCCTAACGAACTGGTGACGGCCATCATTACCGAGAAGGGAATCGTTCGCGCCCCTTATCAGACCGGCCTCAAAGCCTTATTCACGATACAGGATTAATAAGTTTCAAGCTCATCATTGCCTGTATCGTTTACGCTAAGCTTCATCGACGTCCAAGAACGCGTAAGGCGTTTTTGCTTGGATAAGCAAAGCCGCAGGCGGCGGTGTTCAGGAGCGAGCATGGCGCTCCGCTATCGCCGCAATTGCATCATGGCCTTTCATCCCGGGCACGATGCCAAGCTCCCGCGCCGTGTCCGTAACGGATTCCAGCGGAGCCTCCAGCAGCTGCTCGAACGTCCGTACGCCTACCGCGCGGCCCGCGATGATTCGGCGGTCCTTGAGCCGCTCGTTCAGAAGTTGAACGTCAAGCGCTCCGCACATAATATACCCGTCGTTTATCGTGATGGCCAGAAGCGTGGTTCCCGGCAGCAGAACCTCTACGCCAAGCGCGGTATGGCCTTCCACTTCGATAGGAACGAGTCGCATCATCGATAATCACCTCCCAATAGCGATCATGCAGCTGCTGAGGGTATCTCAATAGTGCATTCGAACCATACTATGCTCGCGACTATGCAATAGGTCCTGTGTAATCGATAGGGAAATGCCCAATTTGTACTATTTTAACCAGTAGAAACATGGTATATTATAACTAACGGTATCCATTTTGATAGTTGAATGCTGGGTTACCTCGGGGGTTTGGATCAGCCATGACTAAAAACAAAGCTTCGGAAGACGGTTCTTACCTCTTCCAAGTCGACATCTTGATCCGCGCACCGAGCAACGGCATCGCCATGGAGAAGCTCCTGCACCTTCTGAACGAGGGTGAACTCGCGGACTACCGAATACAATCCGGAATGAAGCTTGGAGAGACGATCAAGAAGGAGCTTGCTTCTTCGGAGCGCACCAGTCTCCTCCTGACGGACAACCTCGACGCCAAGATACGAGGTTACATCCAGTCGAACAAGCTGATTCGGGTTAACCTGAACCGCGGGAAGGGCATCAAGCAATCCATGCCGTGCAGGATCGTTAACTTCGATCCGGAACAAACGCTGCTTACGCTCTATCATGTCGATGAGAAGAGAGTCTATTCCATCTACTTGAACGAGATCGACGATTTCATTGAATAGGCGCAGTCAACCGCAAAGGCCGATCCTTAACTTCAATAAGGATCGGCCTTTGATTGTTATATGGAGAAATAAGCATTCTACCCTTGCCCTTCCAACTTGCCGCCTTCGTATAGGAGCCCCTCGATCTGCGACTTGGGCAGCGGCGGGCTTCCGTAGTACCCTTGCATCTCGTCGCAGCCATGCTGCTGCAGGAATTGAACCTGCTCGATCGTCTCCACGCCTTCGGCGATGACTTCCAGCTGAAGATTATGGGCCATGGCGATGATGGCCGCTACGATAGCGGCATCGTTCGGGTCCTGCTGGATGTCCCTTACGAACGATCGGTCGATCTTGAGGCTTCCGATCGGGAAGTTGCGCAAATAATGGAACGAGCTGTAGCCCGTGCCGAAGTCGTCGATGCTGATGCCCACGCCGAGCTCCGACAGCTGCTCCAGGAAGGAAGTGGCCCGCTCCACATCCATCGTCATGCTCTCCGTGATCTCCAGCTCCAGGTAGTTCGGATCGAGTCCCGTCGCTTCGAGAACCTCGGCGATCTTGCCTATGAGATTGCGCTGCGAGAATTGGCGAGCCGACAAATTGACGGACACCGGAATTGGAGGCAGGCCGGCGTCCTGCCATTCCTTGTTTTGTCTGCAAGCCTCTTGAATCACCCAATCTCCGAGCGGAACGATGATTCCGCTGTCCTCCGCGGCCGGGATGAACTCCCCGGGGGGGACGAGGCCTCTCTTCGGGTGATGCCAGCGAACGAGAGCTTCCATCCCGACGATCCTTCCGCTGGCAAGTTCGTATTGGGGCTGATAATGCAGCAGGAATTCCTGGTTCTGCAACGCCTTCATCAGTTCATGCTGAAGCTGGAGACGACGCAGCGCCTGCTGGTCGACGTCCGGGGAATACAGCTGATAATCGTTGCGGCCGTTCTCCTTCACCTTGTTCAAGGCGGTATCCGCCTTCTTAAGCAGAGAAGGAGCATCCTCCGCAAGACCGTCGCTCATCATGATGCCGATGCTTACGGATACGTGGATAGGCGACTCTCCCAGCAGGAACGGCTCATCGAACAAGCTCATGAGAAGACGCATGCGGTGCGAGAGGTCCTCTTCTCCTTGGACGTCGAGGAGAATGCCCGCGAACTCGTCGCCTTCCATCCGGGCCAGATCGCTCTCTCCTTGGAAGAATAGATTCAGCCTCGCGGCTATCAGCAGAAGGAGCATGTCCCCCGCTTCGCGGCCGAAGGACGCATTCACCAGCTTGAATCGATCGACGTCCAGGTAGCAGACCGCAAGCCGGCTCTCCCCTCTGCTCATCTCCGACATGCGTTTCTGCAGATTCTGAAGGAAGAGACGGCGATTCGGCAGCCCCGTCATATCGTCATAATGGGCCAGGTAGTGATTGCGCTTCAGCGATCTCTTGTGCTGGGTGACATCCTGCAGCACGAAGACGACGCCGGCCGCTTCTCCGTCGCGGTGCATGCGGGTCATCGTCACGTTCAGATCGACCGCATGTCCGGCTTTGTGGAAGATGCGAATGTCCTCCGTGACTTTCTCGCCGAGCAGCGATCTTCTAAAGGCTTGAACGCCAGTCTCATAAGAAGACGGATCGAGCCATCTCAAGAACGGCTCGCCGATCATTTCCGACTTGTCATATCCGAAGTAATCGCTGGAATCTTGATTCAGGTCGAGCAAGCGTCCATCGCTGCTCAAGACGGCTATCGTGATCGGACTGTTGTAAATCGAGTGAAGAAGCTCGAGCTCGTAAGACGTTATGTCGGTCCATCCGTTCACAAGGCTACGTCCTTCCTCCCTTATGGGAAACATGACAAACGATGTATGATCTTCATTATATAACAAAATTCGACATTTTTGAAACTATTGTGCCTTCCTTGCCGCCAGAATCACGCAGAGCCAGCCGGCGATGAAGGAAACGCCGCCGAGCGGGGTAATCGGACCGAAGAAGGTCAGCCCCGTCAGGGACAAGCCGTAGAGGCTTCCCGAGAACAGGATGACTCCGAGCACGAGCAGCCGCCCCGCCCAAACCATCTTTTTGCCGGAGCCGAACCGGTCTCCCAGAAGGGCGATTAGCAGAAGGCCCAGCCCATGGTACATCTGATAACGAACGCCGGTCTCGAATGTCTTCAGGTCGTCCTCGGAGATCTGGTCCTTGAGCGCGTGAGCGCCGAACGCTCCGAATACGACAGCCAACAGCGCAATGAAAGCGCCGATCATCGCATATTTCCTTAACACGGTATATCCTCCCTTAAAGGCAAATCGTGGCAGTCTGTTACCATCATACCCTTTTCCCCGGCTTAACGCCATGAACGAAATGGGACAAATGATTCGCCGGAAAGGCCTCGATCTTATGATGGGAATCACAGCTTAGAAAAATCGCACACATCGTTTGTGAGAACTAGAATATATTGAATAACACACGATTTTTACACTTGCCAAAAAAGGTGGTGTCCACGCCATGACTGAGCCGGCTTTCATCCTGTCGCGCGAAGACTGGTCATTGCATCGCAAGGGATACCAGGATCAGTCGCGGCATCAGCAGAAGGTTCGCGAGGCTATCAAGCAGAACTTGCCCGACCTGCTGTCGGAAGAGAATATCGTCCTCTCGGACGGGAAGCAGATCATCAAGATTCCGATTCGCAGCATGGAAGAGTATCGCTTCATCTATAACAACAACAAGCGCAAGCATGTCGGCCAAGGATCCGGGGACAGCCAGGTCGGCGACGTTCTCGGTACCGACCCCCAGAGCGGCAGCGGCAAGGGGGAAGGAGCCGGCGACCAGCCGGGCGACGATGTTGTGGAAGCGGAGATCTCCATAGCGGAGTTGGAAAATCTGCTGTTCGAGGAGCTGGAGCTGCCTTATCTGAAGCGCAAGGAGAAAGAACAGATCGAGATGAAGGACGTCCGCTTCACCGACGTTCGCCGCAAAGGGATCATGTCCAACATCGACAAGAAACGGACGATCCTGGAGAACCTGCGCCGCAACTCCCGCGAGGGACGGCCCGAGATCGCCGGCATCTCCCCCGACGACCTCCGCTTCAAGACATGGGAGGACATCGTGAAGCCCCAGAACAATGCCGTGATCCTGGCCATGATGGATACGTCGGGAAGCATGGGCTCCTTCGAGAAGTACTGCGCCCGCTCGTTCTTCTTCTGGATGACGAGATTCCTGAGAAGGCAGTACGAGAAAGTCGAGATCGTGTTTATCGCGCACCATACGGAAGCCAAGGAAGTGACCGAGGAGGAGTTCTTCACCCGCGGCGAGAGCGGCGGCACGATCTGTTCGTCCGCTTACATCAAGGCGCTGGAGATCATCGACAGCCGGTACTCCCCGTCTCTCTACAACATCTACCCCTTCCATTTCTCCGACGGCGACAACCTGACCAGCGACAACGAGAGATGCGTTCGGCTTATCAAAGAAATTCTGAATGTTGCGAATATTTTCGGCTATGGGGAAGTGAACCAATACAATCGCTCCAGCACCCTCATGTCCGCCTACAAGCATCTCGAGCATCAGCAGTTTCTCTATCATGTCATCAAGGAGAAAACCGAGATCTATAGCGCTCTCAAGACGTTCTTCAAGAAGAGAGACGCCGTAGGGTGACCATACGCGAGCGACCGCCCTCCTTCCGAGACGGTCGCTTCTTCCATTCCTAATCTTATTGGAAAAGCGGGGTGAGTCTCATGATCGCATGGGGCCGTATCGTGCGCAGTGTTACGGTCGGGATGGTCATGGCGCTGCTCGCCATCGGGCTGCTGCCATTCTTGTTGATCTACGTCGTGTCCGATCTGAACGGCCTGATGGATCTGGATGCGTCGCCGATCGTTTCTGTCGTCAGCCGGTTCATTCATTGGGAGAAGTGACTTCGTTCCGTCTATGAGGGTTGTCTAGGCTTAGGCCCTTCTTTGACAAACAATAGGTTGTCGTAGAACTTCCGTAAAGCGCGGAAGCATTTAAAATCACAGGGTGTTCTTTGATTTCGATCACCCTTTCGTCCAGCTTCCTTCTGACAAGAAGGAAGCTGGACCCAAGAAGTGCTTTCACTGCTTCAAGCCAAGGAGCTTCGCCATATTCAGTGACCAAGAAGCTATTGGTTGAGTAATTCAAGACGTTTCCTCGGCAATGAGAAATTTGTTCGCCGTCATCGTCCCACTGTACCCGCCCCCTATTTACCGTATCTCGCTTGCGCTTGCCGGGTACTGCACCTGTTCACCCCGCTTGTCGGTAAAATCTCACCCGATCATTATCGAAGAATCCTGTAAACCGAAAGCATGACGTTCGTATTAGCGACAGCACCTATTCCTTTAAGCCAAGGTCACGACGAATCCGTCTCTTCCAGTCCCTTCCACAACTGGACTAGATCGAGGAACTAATCCTTGGTCAACGTTAGCTAACGCCAGCTCAATCTAAACATCAAAGTCCGACGAGGCGATTGTCTTGGCAACTTTTGCATGGTTTTGCCTCCTTTCGCTACCTCTGATATCGGCCGACAATCCCATCATTTTCATACCAAAGTTCATCTTTCTGAATCCGGTTATGTTTCTAATTGCTTAGGGAAAACACCAGTATGTTGGCGAAAAGTAGAGGGGGACTGGTATCCCAGTCCCCCCTGCATCAAACCGTACGTGAGGTTTTCCCTCATAAGGCTTTCCGATGTTCCTCTTTCTTGTGCATGCGGCAATTATCCGATACAAGGCTCGACTCTCTCTTGTCCCTTTCGGGGCCATGTGACGATGCGGCAGGATTCACTTGATGTTACGGTCTGTTCCTTTGCTTGCACTCCGGAAGGAATGCTTTGTCACAGGGCTTCAACCTTAGGATTTCTCCACCAGTTGCCTGTCATCTACAAGGCGACTTGGCTCTTACCTTGGTCTGACTTTCACCGACGAGTTGTACCTAGCTTAGCAAGCGCACGAAAACTACATGGAGTTATTACACTCTCATATGGTAATAAAGCTGTTTACTTTCTCAAGTTAAATTCACGTAAATTGATACAATCTTCTTGATTAAATTGAATTAGCACATTTCCGTGTGCAGTGATAACTATACTGCAATGACCATAAGGCCAATCTAAGACACCTCCAAAATTATATGTATAACCTTCATTTTCGTATGGGAATATCCATTCTTTTTTTAATCTCAAGATTTCCCCACTCTGCTGAACTAAGAATGATCTTCCATCTTCTTCATATAATGCAACTTTTACTTTTATCCTTGAAACTTCTTCAAAAGTTAAAGTAGCGTTTGTTATTATTACATCATCCTCATAACTTGAAACAATATCTTGTGCTAAAGAGGCCGAGAAGTCAATATTACTGACTTGAACTGTTAAAGTGCCATCTACATGTCGTGAAGGAGAACAATCAATTTTAGCTTCACCAAATCCAATTGAATTGAACTTTTCTCCAGTAATGTATATAATATTCATTTCGTCACCTATATCTTTCGCAAGATTATTTGGAAAAGAGTATCTGGATCTATAGGATTACCATTCGTTGTTTGAGTTCCGAACTTATAAGCATCAGAGGCAGCGCCTCTTGAAACCACCTCATATCCCATCTGTTTGAGTGCTTCAGAACTAGCCTTATAGATATTGTTAAAATATTTGTTCCATGTTTGCCCGACAATGGTGAATGTCCCCCCTTCTTTAAGAACCGTATTTGTAGCAGCGTTCAAGGGATTATAACCGTAAGGGTTAATTGATATTATGCTATCAATTGAACCAGTGTCAAAAGGTAGTTTTTTTGTAACATCAGCTACCAAATCTACGCCATCCTTCATCACATTATTAATGTTTATCGCACCTCTAATTGGATTGGTACCTGATCCAATATTAAGAACCCGCATAGACTTAACTGTGTTTGAAGTAAGTACAAACTCCTCTAACACCGGTGAGAAAAAGAGCGCAGCAGATGCACCACTTATGACTCTTTCTGTTGCAGATAACTTTTGTCCAGTTAGTAAGTCCACTCCGATTGCAGAATTGTATATATCCGAAGCAAGTCCGCCTGTTAATCCGTTATACACCCATTTCCCAGCAAACTCCACTGAATCTTGGACTTTATCCATAAACTTTTTAGTCAATGACCACCCACTTATCGGATTATGGCCTGTAGGATCAATACTGTTTAGTGGGTTATTCAGTACATACGTATAAAGATTCAACGTCAGAGGATTATCAATCTGCCCCTCATACGTATCCTAGTTAATAAACCGCTATCTTCTATCAATTTTATCCTACTCTTCTTTCTTCTACCACTGGCATTACATAAGCAGTTTTATGCTTCATCATGCCAAAAATAACGTTGACCAGCTTTCTCATCACACAGACGATAGCCTGCTTTTTCGTCTTGTTCGCATCCAATTTGCTTTGGTAGTATGCCAGCATTGCTGGGTTTCTAGGTTCTTTCTTGCCTTTCGTCACCGCTAACTGTCGTATGGCCAAGTCGTAGAACAGCCCGTGCAAGTGACGGTCTCCCAACTTACTCTTCTTCACGTTTTCCCTAATGCCTGAACTGTTCTCGTATGGTGCAATTCCTGCATACTTCGCCAGTTTATCGGCGTTCTTGAAGCGTCTAATGTCACCGATTCGGGCTATAAAGTCCGCTGCTGTCACAAGTTCAATGCCTGTCATGGATTCTAACTTATAGTCGAGGGTATCCATCAGTTCCTTGATTTGCTCTTCCACCATTGCGATTTCCTTTTTCAAGAAGTCAACCTGTCGGACATAACTGACAATCATCGCATCCTTCACCCCCTGGTTCCCGCGCTTCGTGTCTCCATCTGACTCTATGCAACCTACTATTTCCATCGCTTTCCCGACAGTTAAACAGTTGTTGCTATGTTTTCGAAGAAACTCCGCTAAGTCCTCTACTGGCACATCCTTCAAACAATGAGGGGACGGATATTCCTTCCAGAATGCCAACGCCGTCTTCCCCGTTAGATCGGTGAAAAACTTCTTGTAACTTGGATAGTGATAGCTAAGTTCATTGTGGAGCTGCTTCTTCGTCTTCGTCAGTTCGCAAACCAATGAGTCCTGGCGATTAACGCAATGCTTTAACGAGAAATAGACATCTTGGGGCTTTGCATCCGGTAGATGGTCCAACTCGTCAAGCAGTATCTTGGCAACGATTCGGGCATCCCAATTATCATTTTTCTTTGGCTGTGGGTTACTTTTACGCTTGTCATTCGCAAGCGATGGGTTTACCGACTTCACCGCATACCCTTCGCTTGTTAGATAGATCGATAAGCCTCGCCCATATCCGTTAACATCCTCCAGACCGAATACAGGTGTCAGCCCCTCTGTGGTACAGGACTTGACTTGTTCAACGAATGAAGGGAACGCTGATGGCTTGTTCGCAAAGCGGAACGTTCCCAGCGTCTTTTCATTCCAGCAGTCAATGACAACCGCCACATGTTTCTCTTTGTGCAAATCTACCCCCACATAGATATGATTCATTTTAGGATGGATCATTCTGGATGCCCCCTTCAGAATTTTGGACAGTCGGTAAAAGAGAAGCCTGCATCCTCAGTTCGAGCGTTAACCGCACGAGGCAGCCCGCAAAGATACAACAGCAAGTTTCTTCCCTTTCTCCTGCCCTGACCTAACTTAAAAGATTTCAAGTCGATTCTTTAAGTGGCATTGAACCTTTTATTCAAACTTGCTTCTGCAACCTGCACGACAGCATTGCTTTCTCGAATCGGACATGGAGCAGATGCTGACGGCGATCACTTTCTAACGCGAATACGGCGTTCAGAATACCCTCGATCATCGTCATCTGGAATCGGTCGCCTTCTTTATGCGTATAGCTGAGCATCCCATCTACGTAGGTTTCAATCGTTTCAAGTTCCTCTAATAGTTGGTCTTCCTTCTCGACAAGTCGGTTGTATCGGTTATTCAAGTCTTCCATTCCGACTGCCTCCTATATGATCGCGGTGTAGCGACCCGGAGCCGTGACTTCACCGTAGCTGTAGATCCCTTTGTAGAAGTCCTCACGATCGAATATGCGCTTGATCTGCACCTTGGTGAACGACTTGCCTTGCGCTGTCTTGTAACCGTCATAGTTGAGTTGCTTGGCGAACTCTGACAGCGGCCAATGCGGGAACAGTTCCTTCAGTTCAAACAGCCGATGAACGATAATGGCACATTCCCAATCAATCTGAAAAGCCTTCTGCCCCTTCGTAGCACGGTATCCAAACGGAACGCCACCACCCGCATAACCGCCTTGTTGGGCTTTCTTCTTGCGCCCTCGACTCAGCTTCAAAGCGATTTCAAGGCGCTGATACTGATCTAACAACTCCAACATGCCATTAACTAGAAAGTCGTTAGGGTCATGGGCGTTGATGCTGTAGTTCGGTTGCTCAATGGCGGTTACATCCACGTTCTGCCGTTTCAGTTCCCGTTGAATGAGCACCTTCGCCATATCCGAACGCCATAGTCGTGACGTATTCAGGACGACGATTGCGGACACATCCCCGCACCTCAGATCGGCAAGCATCTCCTGCAAGCCTTCGCGTTCAACGGTCAACCCTTCTTCATCGACTGCCGCGCCGCTTATGCCCTTATCCTCATAGACGCTCAACAGCTCCAAGTCGTTCTGAAGACAGTATCGCTCGATCTCCTCCACTTGGTAGGTCAAGCTGTAACCTTCCTTCGCTTGTCCATAAGTGGATACTCTAACGTATCCGACGACCTTCTCCCTCAAGAAAATCCCCTCCCGTTACACGGACTTTAGTCCCTTTAACGCTATCCCCGTTTTCTGCGGATAACTCGCCTCCGTCAACGGTTAAACGTTGATGCGTAGTATACGACCCTTTCCAAAATCTGCACAACCCGCAAATTTATACTCGTGTTCGCTCCGGAAGAGGTCGTACACTATTCGCAATTAACGTGTTGGAGGAAGGAACCCATGATGAAATCCATTGTTCGAATCCGTCTGAATGAAATCTTGAAGGAGCGTCGTATGACTCGTCAGCAGCTAGCCCATTTGACCGGACTCCGTCCCTCTACGGTCAGCGACTTGTGCAAGCCAACAGCCAGCCGAATATATCTCAGTACCATCGCCGCTGTATGCGTTGCATTAGATATAGCCATCGATGAACTCCTCGTCCTCGAAGATGTCGAACCCTGTTAACCCACTTCTCCCGTTCTCGCTTACGTTCTGCACCATGTCAAACGACCATTCGGACATCGACTCCGATTGTTCCGTTGAGATGGGCAGCAGCCCTAACGCTCTCCCCTTGCGCACTTGCTCTAACTCCAGTCGAAGCTTTCTCTCTTGCTGATCGTTCTCCATCTTCTGAATAGAACGCAGGATGGTCATGCTTGCTTCCGCATCCTCCTGACACATAGCTTTCATGGCTTGCTGTACGGATTCTTTAATCGTGCTGTACGCGAACAAGACCCTCTCTACTCGCACGATCTCCCAACTTAGTGCTTCGAAATCCATTTCTTTGATTGATTTCCTCATTTCGTCCATCCCTCTCTGCTCGAATTATTATGTCGGACGATCAATTTGCACCGAAACGCAAAAAGAACACCGACTGCCACCGCCCAAGCGGTGAAAATCAAGTGTTCTAAGGTTGAATGTTTGTTAAGGTTGTCCCGGCGTAGCCTATCCCGCCTTCGCGTCCTCATTATTGCATAGAGGTTATCTGGCGGTCAACCCTCATTTCAAACGATCTTCATGTTAAACGTTCATATTCATGAGTTCCGTGTAATCCGGATTACCGACAACTATTACCTACATGGAGTTCCAGTTGAATCACACTAAACAAATCACACTCATGAGCTTCTGTGTAAACCGGACAATCAAGGCTTCATGACACGTTTGCTTGCCTGTGTATTTTTACCATAAAAGTTCACCATCATGAGTCTTGCGTGAAGCAATAGATTCATTCTTCTTCCTACTCCCGAATCGCAGGACTCTCCCAATAGCTGTCGGCTACCTTCACAAAGTCATCTTTATCAAATTCGCTCCAATTGATCTTACCGGCTGTTTCTTTCGTTAGTGTTATTTTGAGTATCGTTGTTGATTTGGAGTTACCGTAATCGTCAGTAGTTGGGAACTGCCATAACAAGGCTACTTCTTCAATGTCCGCTATCTGGAACAATGCCTTGAACACCTTAATCGAGTCTAGTTGCATGCCGCCCTTAATCATGCCTGCAGTCAAGTTATCGTTCCCTCTCAGTGATGCGACAACAATTTTATCCCCTTCTTGCACTGTGCCGGAATGGTCGTTTACTTGAAGACTAACGATTCTCGGTTCGTCCATGTTGGATGTGTCCCCGATGGCTCTCGTTATGGAGGAACGAACCTGAGCTTCGATTCCTTGCCCTGTGCTGTTCGCCGTCACGGGTGTTGCTTCCGCAGCCCCATGCTCGTTGTTGTTGCCCTTATCCCCTACAATCGCTACGATGATGATTCCAATGAAGACCAGCGCTATCAACATTCCTAAACATCCAAGGCACCCGGTTAGAAAATTCGTCTTAGGTTTCTGCTTGTTCACTTCTCCTTGTTTGACCACGCTTGCCGACTGTACGTTTGTCCCACTCTTCAACGAATTCTTCTGCTTTCCCTGCATTTTCTGCACCCCTTCGACAATTTACGATAGGCAGAATTATACAGTAAAAGCATGTATTTTAGTATTATTTATTTTGATACTATACTATCAATTACCGCATCCTCTGCCATCGTCTACTCTCTCTATAGAGGTGTTTACCGTGGCAGATATTCTAAATTTAGTCGGTTCCAAAATACGAGACTACCGGAAAGCCAAGGGTCTCTCCCAAGATCAACTCGCTGAGTTGTGCGGGTTCCATTTCTCCTACATCGGCGGTGTCGAACGCGGCGAGCGCAACATCTCCTTAGAGAACCTTGCTAAGATTGCCGAGACGCTGGAACTGGAGCCGAAGGTATTCTTTGACTTCGAACAGCCCTTCGTACAGCCGCCTTCCGACAAGAAGGAAGCAGCATTACAGGAAGTGCTCACGTTACTTCAAGCCAAGGAGCTTCGCCACATTCAGATGACCAAGAAGCTATTGGTGGAGATATTCAAGACGTTCCCGCGGCAATAATAGCACGTTTGTCGTTATCGTTCCACCGCACTCGACTCCTGTTTAACCGTGTCTCGCTTGCGCATTCCGGGTGCTGCGCCCGTTCAACCCCTTCGGTGGTAAAATCATCCGTTCACCATCGGAGAGCCTCGAAAACCGAAAGCATGACGTTCGCGCCCGACTTATCACCAATCAAAATAGAGCACATGAGCCCCATGTATTGAAGGGAGCCATGTGCTCTATTCATCCCATCTATTTTCGCAAGTCAACGTCTAATCTTCGAAGCCAAGGTCGCGCCGGACTTCCGCTTCCGCCTTTTCCAGTTCCTTTTTCCGCTGAACGAGATCGAGGAACCACTCCTTGTCGCCGTTAGCTAACGCCAGTTCGATCAGGTCATCAAAGTCTGACGATGCGATATACCTTGGCAACGACCGCACGAGCTTAGCCTCCTTCTACTATGCCTCTTTGTTGAAAGAAGCCACATGGAGTTGTTACACTCGCATGTGGCCACTCTCTTTACTCAGTTTCAAAGGTGAAGTTTTCAATTATTCCCTTTCCCAATATTTTAGAAGCCAGTTGAAGAGTGATACTGCCACCACTCTTTACAAGGTCTCTGATGTGCCCAAACGCTTCTTCATCGACTGTTGGAAGCTCAATCGTTACCGAATATTGAGCATCTCTCACTAACACTTCTACATCAGCATCCGGAATAATCGTCCCCGAAAACAATAAATTGTTTCCAAAGTTTATTCCTGGTCTAAGAATGTTTTTAGCGCTTATATCGTGAGTTAAGTTCTTTGAATCGAAAATCACTCTTGCATCCAGTTTAAGCATAATAATCTCCTCTAATTAGTACTTGTGACTAATTGCCTGTATTATTTTGTTGAAATCATCCAAGTTTTCAAGGTGAATCGTAAGTGTACCATTCTTAAAAATAAACGGGTCGACGTGTGTATAATCAGCAAGCCTATCGAGTTCTGTCTTTGAAACCTTGACTTCTACTATTGCTGCGATATCTTTGTATTTTTCGGCAAACTTAAGCGTATCATCAAAGTTTAACCCAAACTGCTTCCCATCAAATCCCATAGGGCTAACCATAAAGGAGCCACTCTTCATTATCTGATAAAACTCTTCTGCACCAACAGCCCTGTATATATTTATGAATTGATCAGACTCTTTTAGAATTTGTTTGGCTAATTGCTCTTCTGCTATCTTTAATGCCTGTTTTTCCGCTGCCTTCAACCCTATTTTTGCAACCTGACCTTCTCCTGGGATAAAGTTCAAAGCGAGCATCTTTGCTGCCATATCTTTTTCTTGTTGCGATGAGTTGGGGTCAAATAAAGTGTTAAGATCATCTCCAATTAAGAAATTGTATGTCGCGACTGCCGCTTTCTTTACAGCCTTACCGGCTTTTACAAAGCAATCACCAGCGTCTCCCCAGCTCTTAACTCCACACATACCTGACGGATCTGTATAAATCAACGGGTTATTCTGGACATACGTATAAAGGTTCAAGCTTAGAGGATTATTTACCTGCCCCTCATACGTATCCTCATTGATAAACCTCCCTACACTTGGATCATAATATCGGGCCCTTAAATAATATAGTCCGGTCTCATTATCATATACTTCCCCAGCATACTTGAATATATTTGATGCCGAAGGATCTTCTGTTTGTTGTAATATGTTGCCCCATTCATCATAGCTGTAACTATTGACAACATTTCCCGTCGAAGCATCGACCATCTGTACGACATCGCCATGACCATTATATAAGTAATAGTAATTCTTGGAGGTTGCAACATCCTTTTTAACCAATAAACGGTCTCCACGTACGTAATTTGCTGTCGTTTGATTACTTCCGTTTACCTCTGCTATAACTTCTCCGTTTTGATTGTAGCGATACTGACTGACAGTACTACCGGAGGTTTTCTTGTAGCGGAGATTGTCCGGAGCATACTCAAACGAAGTTACAGCAGCTCCCTTTGTTATAGACTTTAACTTGTTCAATAAATCATAATCGTAACGAGTAGTTTCAGGGGTTAAAGCAAATGCATTATTCGTAACGGCTTGACGATTACCCTTGAGGTCATAAGTATAGCTTACAGTTGCTCCGCCATTACGAGACGTTCCTGTCAGGCGATTCAGCTTGTCATAGGTATAGTTGCTCGTAGTGGTGAATTGCCCTCTCACTTCAATAATCGATGTAATGTTACCATTATTGTCATATCCATAGGTAAACGAGGACAGTACATCGACCCCATTCTTATTTTGGACAGTCGAAACCCGATTCAGTGCATCATAGGTATAATTAATTGTCAGTAGTTTCCCGTTCGGTAATGGTGGATAGGTTATACTTTGGAGCTGACCATTCGGATAATAAGTATACTTTACATTTGTGGAATCCAAGTTATTTACAGTGCTCTGACCGTCTACTTGGACTTTTTCCAAATTCTTCTTAGCATACTTATATAGAACATTGAACGTGCTCGCAGAATTAGTACCAGATGATATTTGAGTAATACGGTTATTTAAGTCGTACGCAAGTCCAAGGTACGATGTAAATCCACTTTCCTGAATTTGTTTTGAAGTTGTACGTTTAAGACTATCAATTCCCGTAGTTAATATTCCCGAATCAACTAATGTTCCTGTTACATTGCTTTGCAAGGTTTGAATTTTATCATTCAGAATTCCGTTATACCCAATAGTTGTCTCTGTTTGCAGTTTCTGAGTAACCCCGCCGACCATACCGGTAACCGTTTGGATTTTTGGCAAATTTCTCTCGTCATATTGATATCTATAAATCGTTCCATTGCGATCCGTAGTCTTCTCTAATAATCCCACGTTATTGAAAATGGAATAGGATTCCTTTTGATTATTCGGGTCGGTTTTGGAGGTTATTAAACCTACTTCATTATACGTTTTGGTGCTAATAACCTGTTGAGTTCCTGAATTGCCATTTTGAATGGTGGTTCTAACAATCTGATCATTTGCATTATATTCATACTTTGTTATTTGACCAAGCGCATCCTTTATGCTCGTAAGACGATTCTTGGCATCATAGCTGAATTTGCTGGTCACCCCCTCATCATTGACATTTCCTTTGGGGTCCGTTTGGGTTACTACATTTCCAGTCAAATCATAGGAATAAGTCTCAGTGACGGGTTGGCTGGTACTAGGCCATGTTTTATATGCCGTATTCGAAAGGAGACGTCCCCATTGATCATAACTTTTCTTCAATACACTGGACTTGTTAGCGGCCAGGTACGGGTTAGTCCTGTAAGTGGCTACGTTGCTAGCAGCAACGAAATAGGTGGTTGATTCGCGAGCAAGCAAATTCGTTTCCGTTACATATAGATTGTTGTCCGAATCTATCGACTCTTTCTGATTGCCCCATTCATCATACGAAACCGTGGTCGTATATCCCATCGGATCAATCATATAAACAGCCCGCTTCAGGTCATCCCAATGATACTGCGTTGTTTGTGTCTGTCCTCCACCTATCAATTGGTCGTATCTTAATAAGCCTAGTCCATCGTAATAGGAGACCTGTTTAGATATCTGGGTAGATCCTGAAGTGGTGACATAAGTTCTACTACTAGTCACCCTCAAAGAATAGATATTACGCGTCTCTGAATCGGCGGTCGACGGGGTATAGACATAGTCATACTGGTATTGGTCGTAAGAATCATACTGTGTATTCGCCAAATTAATAAACTTTGGATACTGAATTTTTGTCAGCCTTCTCAATGCATCGTATTCATACCGAGTCGTTCTGCCGGCTCCGTCTGTTTCCGTTTGAATTAATCCAGTACCATAGTAAGTATATGATTTCTTGGTCGTTTGAGACACGTTCTGGTTGCTATCGTTTAGTGTTGTAAAGTAGGTAATGATCTCTCCTGGGTAGGCAAACTGTGTGTCCGCTTTGTAAATGGTTTCCGTTGTTGCAACTTGACCGCCGCCTAACAATTTTGTTGCTTTTATTTTCCCCACTTTTCCATTAAGCGTAGCACTAGGATTAGTGCAAGTTGACGTCAACCCATCGGTAGACTCGTAGCAATAATTAACTACAGTTCCCACTGCATCTGTCGTACTCTTTAATCGACCGCTTGGATAGTATTGATAGGATTCTATAATCGGTGTCGTGCTTTCGATATCCTTATACCAAGATTTACTTAATGGGAAATAGAAGTTTGTGTCGTACGTATATGTCGTGGTATATTTAGCCTTTGTTGAAGCATTGTTGAATTGAGTATCCGTAAGCGGCTGAGTCTCACTAAGCACCCCTCCCCAATCCGCATATTCTCTTCCTACATAGAGGACATTCGTTGAACTTCCATCAGATTCCATTATTTGAGTTTTTGTGGGCTTTGATTTAAGTATGCTATCGAAGAGCAAGTTATTTACTACTTTCTTCTCCCCATTGCTCGCTAAGGTAACCGTTGAAACATGTTTTCCCTTTCCATCAAAATTGGTCGTGTTCTCTAATCCAAAGGTCGGCGTGCTGCTCTGAACGGTACTCGTTGATGAATAATAGTAGGTTGTTGGTAATGCAGCAGGATTCGTATATGCCGGATACCCAGTATAATCACCCTTATAGGTATAATTGATATGAGAATAGCCTCCCGCTGGCGAAGTTCCTCCACTCTTATCATCATAGCTGGATGTCACTCTGAAATCCTCGCAAACACCACCGGATCCTAAGTTTCTCGTTACTTTATCATACGTTGTATGAGTGCTTGCATTTCGATAATAGACGTCAGTTAAGAGGTTATAACTATTATATCCTGAGTTAGTAAACGACTTGCTTGTAAAAATAAACCTTCCCGTCTGGACGTCATATCCAAAATAAATATAGTCATCCTCATTGTCTATTTCCCAAAGATTAGGAACATAACCATCAGGAGTGCTATTGAATAATAAATCTTGCGCATATTTCAAATAGGTAACGCTGTTCGTTTGTACGTTATTAGCATCTTTGACAGTAACGTAGATGCTCTCATCATTGCCGCTGGATATATTGGACTCATAAGTAAAGGTAACCGTCCGATTTAAAGTATCCGTAATGGAAGAGATGACTTTATACGTCTTGCCGTCATACATTAGGCGATCAATATGCTGGAATTTGATTTCATTCCCGAAGCGGTCCACAATGCCCAATAGACGCCCGTCTTGAGCAAAATATTCTCTTTTTTTGTTCGCGTATTCCAAATAATATTTGGAGCGTTCCTGTCCATTGTTATATAGACCGGTTGTGCTAGAATCTGTCATCAACTTCATGTCTTTGCCTTGGTAACCGATCAGGTGCGTTGTCTTATCAGGTTCTGAAGTCGCACTGGTATCAAAGCGATAGATTTGCCCGTCTCCGTGATGATAGTATTTATATCCTCCATCCGCCAATTGAATGGATGGGAACGTAAAGGAGAACCCGACTCCCAAATCATATCTGGAAATGTAATAGTTATACTTTTTGACTTGTTTGCTGCTGGTCGAGCTTCTCATATAAGAAAAAGAATAATTCGAATCGTACAAGACGCCTATATCCAAGTCCAGGCCATCTCGACCCGGTAGATGAATTTGATTCTGAGTCCAGGTTAGTTTTCCTGAATTCGGATCAACAGTTTCATTCGCACCACCTAATGATGAATACTGAGGCTTCTCAGTTTGATTGATATTTTGCTGAGCGATTAATCCATCAAGTACGCTGCCGCTAACTTCGGCATGTCCGATATTCGGCTTCATAATCAAAGCGAATAGAAATGCAAAGCATAAGGAGAATAGAAAAGAATACAATGTTCTCATTTAGTTCTCCTCCAACGAGTCAGATTTCTTTAAGTGAAGGCCTTCGAGCCCTTTGGACTCATAATCGACCAGTGCTTTAGATACAGCCTGCTCTCCTTGTTGATCAGCCAGCTCTAGCATTTGCAGCTTCTCAGCCGAATTCATTTTCTTCTTGGCGAATAAGTTTTGGACTTTTGGGTGTTTTTTGGATAACAAGGCTAGTTGCGATTCTTTATCACGCTTCACTTTTGCTTCTATTTCTGTCCACGATAAACTGCCATCCTGCTTTTGCTTGATCAGCTCCTTCGGCTCGACAAGCCACTCATTGCCAATATAATCCGAATAATAGATATCCTCGACAGTCGCTCCGTTGACTAATAAATCTTCGAGTTCACTTTGCGTATAGTTGTATTGATCCGCTTGATGCAATCGCTTTGTTCGGTTTTGTTGCGCTTTGCTCTTTAGATCGTTAAGCTCCGCCTCCAAGGCCAAGTCGCCGGATGATTCCTGAATCTGAAGGGGGATATGATGATTGCTCTTCACCTTGCTTTCGATTTCTCTGCGAATACTATTTTCATCAGGTCCTTGATCGTTTTCTTCTGCAACTACATACCCAATAGCCATTGCGAGCACCACCAGTAATACTGCCGCCAATACCATAAATCGCTTGCTCCATTTATGTTTCCACATATCGAATGTTCTCCTTTCAGTTTAAATAAAATCATAAGAAATAACGGGATTCCATTTAGTTGAATCATTTGAATTATTGGCATTTTTATCGACTATGAAATAAATGGCATCTCCTGCTGCAACAGTAGTTTTCACGTTAACATTAATGCCAGAGTTATTGTTGTAGGCAATGTATTGCCATCCACTTGCTGGCCAGATCTGTGTACTATTCTTCATAATCTTTACGTTTACTCCGTCTCCGCCGGTGATATCGGATTTGGCCACATTCCCTGATATAGTTACGGTCCCTACTGTAGAGACTATCCACTTTCTTACGGAATTTTTCGTTCCTGGAAGTTGGGAGTCACTACTGATTTCCGTACTGCTCGAAGAATTTCTCCACAATCCGTTAAGACTATCCCAAGTCAAATTGGTGAAGGTTGTTCCATCCCATTCTTGGTAGTACCAGTTGTTCTTTCCTTGTGTCGTGCTGTAGCCGGATAAGCCCGACGTGTCATTGCTATAGTCGTAGTATTGGCTCTTAAGCATATTTCCATTTTTATCATAGGTAAATTTGTATTCTTTATTCAGAGCTGGTATTAATGAAATCAGCCTCCCTGCTGCGTCATAACGGTAATCTATTCCATTCAAATAAACTTTCGATGTCACTTGACCGACTAGAACCCTATAACCCGAATAATCGGATACGTAGACATGCGTAATATAATTTCCGCGTTCGTTGTTATGTTGATCCAGCGGTATCGTTGCCTTCCAGGTTCCGCTTCCCATATTCTTTCCCTTGACTGTCTTTATGTCATCTTGTCCATTAAATTCTGACCAGGTAATAAACTCGACATTAGCCACTCCTGCTCCGATGTCTGCCACTCCGTAAGCATATAGATCAAATGAACCGCTATTGGCCTGTACGGCTCCTGAAGCACTAAGACTGCTCACAGTTGGAAGACTTCCATCAAGTGTATTAGAAATACTAAAACTTTTGGTGGCAACAATAGTTGATATGCCGATTATTGATGTCTCACGTATAGTCAGAGTATGCGTTCCGTTTGTTAACAATGTTGTATTCAATGGATATTGAAATCCAGAATTATGATTATTGTAAGCAGGATAGGCATTAAAAACATCCTCTCTGCTTAAGCCGTACTGCGCTTCACCCTGAACAGTTCCATCTATAAGAACTTCAACTTTATTGACACCAGCGCCATCTAAGATCCACCCACTAAGCGTAAATAACTTACTAATCGATTGATTGCTTGTTGGAGTATCGATCCATGATAACGGCGCAGCTGTCTGAGCAATTTTCAATCTTGTATATAACGGAGCATTGTCGTAACCGGAAACTTTGAGATAGTATGAAGTATTGGCCGTAAGATATACAAGGACTTCAGAAAAGAGCATTCCGTTCGAGTCGTCGTTATAGCCATATGGGAGAAGTGTTTGGAATGAAGCATCGCTATAAACCGAAATAACCGTATCATTTTCCTGGTTAGTATCAAGACCACCGTAATAAGTCGTATTGATTCGATAGGTTCCTGTTGACGTAGGCGTAATCTTATACAACTTAACATCTGAAGTTGATATATCAGGTGTCGTGCTTATGCTCAAAGTTGATGTTGATAGCGCTGTTGCACTCAATCTTGCATGAACGCCTTTCGAATCTAACGATTGAACTTGCAGATAGATTGACGTTCCCGCAGTTACGGAAATAACGACTTGAGAAAATACAGAATTATTGAAATTATCGTTGTTATCAATCCAATTGATTAGGTCAATGTCAGAATATGCACCAAGCAAAGTATCGTTTAGGCCTGCACTCGTGCTACCACCATAGTAACTTGTCGTGAATTTGTATACGCCTGTCGAAGGGGCGGTAAACTTGTATATCGTAGACCCACTCGTTCTTGAATCCGCGTTCACTGGGGTAGAGGTTGTTAATGCCGGGGTATATAAATTAATAGCGAAGCGGGAATGTAATAGATCGCCTACCGGAGTTCTTATTTTCACATACACTGTAACACCTTGCGTTAATTGAATGTCCAGTTCGGAAAAGTAGCTTATTAATCCTTCATCATTCGCAGCAATCAGGTTAGTTAGCTGCGGATCCGAATAGAGTTCGATTAAGGTATCGTTATCGTCCCCTGTTCCCCCATAAGGGCCCGTGACAAACTTGAACGTATCCGTTGTCGTAGGCGTGAAGGAATACATCTTCAACAAGCCAGTTGAGGAATCTAAATTCACCGCAGAATTTAACGAAAGTGAATCTAGCGTTACAGCCGCGATTTGCAATCTCGCATGCACAACATCGAAATAGTTGTCAATTTGAATATAATAAGGCACTCCGGCTATTAAGTAGCTGGAAATCTCAGAAAAACTGTTGCCATTGTATGCGTCATCGTTATAGTCAATGAATTGGGTGAGATTATTGTCCGAGTACAAAGTTAAGTAGGTGTCATTCACCCCTGCACTGCTGCTACCTCCGTAATAAGACGTATAAAACCGATAAAAACCTGAAGTGGTCGGAACAAATTTATAAGCAGAAGCTGAACTTACATTTGTAGAACTTCCCACCGTGATTGTTGTAATAAAGTTTTTCACTGTTAACCGTGCATGAACAGCTCCTAGACCATATCCGCTTAATCTTAGATAAACTGTCACTCCTGCAGTTAACGTCGTGCCAATCTCAGAGAATAGGGTACTGTTAGCATCATCGTTTGAATCAATCAAGTTGGTTAAATTAGCATCCGAGAACAATTCTAAAACAGTGTCGTTCTCCGCTCCTGTCCCCCCATAAGGCCCGGTAAAAAATTTATATTTGTCAGTAGCGGACGGTGTAAATGCATATATCTGTGTTACTCCTTCTGCCAAATTAACATCCACTGCTGAATTCAGAGTTAAGGTAGTTGCTTGAATGGACATCAGAGGCTCATCCACTACAGGCACCGGTTCTTGCTCCACGATCACCGGCTCTTGCTCCACAGGCACCGGCTCTTGCTCCACAGGCACCGGTTCTTGCTCCACAGGCACCGGTTCTTGCTCCACAGGCACCGGCTCTTGCTCCACAGGCACCGGTTCTTGCTCCACAGGCACCGGCTCTTGCTCCACAGGCACCGGCTCTTGCTCCACAGGCACCGGCTCTTGCTCCACAGGCACCGGCTCTTGCTCCACAGGCACTTGGGTTACCGGCTCCGTTACTTCAATGGAAAAATCATCGAAGTCTACTGGTCCATCCGGATATGATAAACGGATCTGATAGTGACCGGGACTTGTCGTATCAAGAGTACTCCACGTATAGGTCATAAATAAATCATCAGGATAGTATGTGTCTAAAGATACAATCGACTGAGTGTCTAAGTTGCTAACCTGGATATCTACCTTCGAAGGGACTTGTACCCAAGCGATTGACACCTTAGCTTCTTGACCTGCTTGAACGACCTGACCATCTCCTGTTTTGTAATTCGTATTAGTAATCGAACCCTCGGGTAGAACAGCATTTAATGCAATTGTTATCGCTTGTTGATAAGCCTCTTCGAGTTTCTTAAATTCTTCGGATCGGTTCTCGAATGCCGCTATTTGACTCTGAAGTTGCACACTTCGTTCTTCTTTTGACAAAGAGGAATTAACCATTGTAACCTGATGCAGATTTACGTTCTGCCTGTATAACTCATAGTATTGAGTTTTTATTTTCTTAGCGAGTGCTTGATCGTCCGATTGATAGGCCTTACGATAAAGCGCATCCAATTGGTTGCTTAATTCGAGCAAACGAGCATCTTGTTCATTAACATCAAAAGATGCATTGGGATCATTAGGGGAGGACATTACATCAAGCTCAACAGGTCCATTTATCAGTTGCAGCGCTTTAGCAACGTTAATAAGCCCATGTCCATATTCATGAGCCGCGCCAAGTGGTGTCGCCGTTTCGTAAAGCTGTTGAATGATATGCTCTGCCGTCCATTCCTTATTGGCAGACCAAAGCAAGGCTGCGGCTCCTGTAGCAAACGGAACTGCCATTGAAGTTCCAGAGAGAGAACTATAACCTCCATTAAAGTTTGTACTTCGAATGCTCATTCCAGGCGCCATAAGATCTAATTCACTACCAGTACTTGAGAAGTTCGCTTTCTGTAATGACTGATCTACCGCCCCGACCGACACAACCCCCGGATATAATGCCGGATATATTTCCGACTCTTCTCCTGCCCCCTTGTTGCCGGCTGCAGCAATGACAATTACACCATGATTCATAGCACTCGTAATCGCCTCATGCAACGCCTGACTATCAACTTCACCACCAATGCTCATCGAGAGGATATCCATGTCATGCTCGACCGCCCAGTCAATTCCTTGAATAACTTGGCTATAACTGCCGGTACCCATGCTGTCCAGAACCTTCACCGCATATAACTCTACCTTCGGTGCAACCCCTACGATGCCAATATTATTCTCTTGGGCCCCTATTATCCCTGCCACATGCGTGCCATGACCGTTATCGTCGTAGTAACTTTCCGTATCGGGTACGAATGTTACCCCGCCTCTCACGTTTAGATCCTCATGCCGTGATATTCCCGTGTCGAGAACAGCAACCTTTATCCCGATCCCATTCAAATGCTGACTATCTGCCAAGTCCGCCCCGATTGCATGAACGCCCCAAGGCATAGTCTCCGCTGAAGGCTGGTGTTCCTCTAATTCACTATCATTAGTAAGGGTGACAGAATCAATTGATGCAACACTAACTTTAGCGTCTGGTTCCACGAACCGAACACTGGAATCTTTTTTCAAGTTACTTACTTCATCAGGATCCAAGCTCAGCATTAAAGTGTTTGAGCCTCTACCTTTTCTAACTTTCCTATGATCGAAACCCTTCTTGGAAATAAAAGAATCCGTTGCTACGTCCTTTTTCAAACCAACAATGTACTTCGAGGACTGCTTACTATCACTTTTGCTTGCTGCATGCACCGTTGGAGCAATCGGTGAAGCAGGAACCACTGACAGTAGTAACGCTCCTATAAGACACAAAACTCCCGCCTTCGAAGCTATCTCCTTAAAATAACAAAAAACTCTCATAATTATACTCCTTCCATAATTTATAATTCGATAAATCTATAATATAGTAATAAAACCTCGTTTTCATTGAGATATTTTGTTATTTTTTAGTATTTTTTATTAGTTTATGTAATAATATAAATAGTTTGAGATAAAGATTAGGTAAAGACTATTTATCTAGTAACACAGAATCTAGAAATCAACTATAGAGGAGATCGTTCGTCCACAGCCTCATAATTCGTGTTTTTTAGAATTCTGATAGCCTTTGTTTAAAAATATGTATGCTTCATGATTGTAACGAGAAGAGTCTTACTAAGCATAACGGTTGGAATAGTAATCCCCCTCCTTGATATTACGTCGATGTTTGCTGCCGGTCCTGTTCATCCCCCTGATTTCCGACCCAAACGAACGTATGGATCTTGAGCGTTTCCTATCAATATTTGAGCAGATGTATTTATTGGGCACAATAAGTCCGTTTCTTAGTCGTCAAAGGGAGGGAGCGACTTGCGCTCCCTCCCTTTTTCTTCCCTATTAATGTTACTCGTAGAGTACGGCCTTGATCTTCTCGTCGTCGATGTTGTTCTTGTCGTACCAATAGAAGCCGGTATCGATATTCTTCTCGACGGTCTCGCCCTTGATTGCCGCAACCGCCGCCTTCACCGTCTCGTAGCCGATGCCGATCGGGTTCTGCGTGATGGCTCCGGCCAACTTGCCGCTGCGGATCGCGTCCATCTGCGCCTTGCCGGAGTCGAAGCCGATGACGACCACCTTGCCGTCCATCTTCGCTTCGGAGACGCCGTTCAGGACGCCGATCGCCGCGCCTTCGTTCGTTCCGAAGATGCCCTTGATGTTCGGATGGGCTTGCATGATCGCTTTCGTAAGGTCGGTCGCCTTCAGATGGTCGCCGCTGTATTGAATGTCGACGATCTTGATGTCGGGATACTTCGATTCGATCTGCTCCTTGAAGCCATCTCGACGATCGACGCCCGTGCGGCTCGTCTGGTCGTGGGCGACGATCGCGATCTCGCCCTTGCCGCCGATCAACTCGGCCATCTTGTCGGCTGCGAGCGCGGCTGCCGCCTTGTTGTCCGTCGAAGCCGTCGTCACCGGAATGTCGCTGTCGACGCCGGAGTCGAACGCGATGACCGGGATGTTCGAGCTCTTCGCCTTATCCAGATAAGGCTGGGCCGCCTTGCTGTCCAGCGCGGCGAAACCGATCGCGTCGGGCTTCTTATCCAAGGCGACCTGCAGCATCTCGAGCTGCTTGTCGACCTGTTCTTCCGTCTCCGGACCTTCGAACGTAATCTCGACGTTCAGCTCCGCGGCCGCTTTCTCGGCGCCGGTCTTGACGGCCTGCCAGAACTGGTGCTGGAATCCCTTCGAGATGATCGGGATGTACAGCTTCTCGGAGGAAGAAGCTGCGGGCTTGCTGGATTCCGGCGCGGCCGACTTGCCGGCGTTGCCGTTGTTGTTCGAACCGCAAGCCGATAGGGCTAAGACTCCGGCCAGCAGCAGCGAGGCGGTGGACCATGCTCTCATGCTTTTCTTCATAGGAACGCTCCCCTTCAAAATGTGTTTGACAGCCTTTATATATAATCTTCGAACCGAAGACCATATCGGAATCAAGCGGCTCTCTTGCGTCTGATTATGTCGGCGTAAACCGCCAGGAAGATAACGAAGCCGACGACGACCGTTTGCCACTCCTGAGGCACCGACAGAATGCGAAGCCCGTTCGTAAGCACGCTCATGATGAGCGCGCCGATCACCGTGCCGACGATGGTGCCCTTGCCCCCGCTAAGCGAGGTGCCGCCGATGACGACCGCCGCGATCGCTTCCAGCTCGTAGCCCTGGCCGAGCGCCGGCTGAGCGGAATTGAGGCGGGAGGCGATCAGGATGCCGGCGATGCCGGTGAACACGCCCGCGATCGTGTAGATCGCGATCTTCCAGAAGCCGACGTTGACGCCGGACAGACGAGCCGCCTCTTCATTGCTGCCGATGGCGAAGTCGTACCGGCCGATCAAGGTCCGGGTCAGCATCAAGCTGCCGACGATGGCGGCGCCGAAGAAGATCAGAACGGCGTTCGGAATCGAGAACCCGGGGAAGATCTTGTCGAGCAGGGAGCCGAGCGAGATGTCGGTGAATCCCTTCGCGTCCGAGAAGTAGATCGGCTTCGTTCCCGAGATGACGAGCGCGAGCCCTTTGGCGATCATCATCATCGCCAGCGTGGCGATGAACGGCGGAATGTTCAGCTTCGCAACCGCGTAACCGGACACTAAGCCGCAGAGCGCGCCCGTCAGGATGCCGACCAGGAGTCCGATCCAGATCGGCGTCCCCCAGAAGGTGATGCTGACCCCCGTCATGACCGCGCTCAGCGTCATGACCGTGCCGACCGAGAGGTCGATCCCTCCCGTGATAATGACGAAGGTGGCGCCAAGCGCCAGGACGCCCGTCACCGCCGTCGACAGGAGAATGCCGACGATATTCGAGAACTGGAAGAAGTTCTCGGAGGCGAACGAGAAGAAGATGACCAAGACGATCAGACTGCCGAATGCCAGGAATTGCTGCAGTAATCCGCTTTTGAACCGAATCGGCCGTTGGCCTGCCGGCGCTTGCTGCCCAAGCGCGAGCGACGTTCTTTTCATGGAATATCCCCCTCTGTTTAGGCGTGAAGCTCCTCTTCTCTCCGGGTTGCGAATTGCATGATCGTTTCTTGCGAGAGCTTGCCGTCGTTCACGAGATCGGCCGTCAACCGGCCCTCGCACATGACGAGCACCCGATGGCTAAGGCGAAGAATCTCCGGAAGCTCCGAGCTGATCATGATGATGGACTTGCCTTGCTGGGCTAGGCTGTCCAGCAGCTTATATATCTCGCTCTTCGCGCCGATGTCGATCCCTCTCGTCGGCTCGTCGAAGATGAGAATGTCGCAGTCCTTCGTCAGCCACTTGCCGATGATGACCTTCTGCTGGTTGCCGCCGGACAGATTCCTCATCGTTTGTTGAACGCTCGGCGTTTTGACCTTCAGGCTCTCGACGACGCTCTCCGCGGATTGGCGAATCCGTGCTTTGGACATCCAGCTCAGCTTGGAGAACCTTCGGAACGAAGAGATGGCCACGTTGGATTGGACGTCCAGCTCGACCAGGCATCCGAACCTCTTGCGGTCCTCGGACAGGTATCCGATTCCTTCGTTCACCGCTTGGTGCGGGTTCGACATCTTCACCTTCTTGCCGCGGACGAAGATCTCGCCGGAATCGGCCCGATCCGCTCCGAAGATCGCTCTCGCCACTTCCGTGCGTCCCGCTCCGATCAGGCCGGAGAGGCCTAGGATTTCGCCTTTGCGAAGCTGGAAGCTTACTTTCTTGAACGCATGGCCTCGACTGAGCTCCTTCACCTCGAGCACGACTTCCCCGCTCTGCGACAGGCTCTCCGGCGATGCCGAGTGATAAAGCTCGCGGCCGACCATCATCGCGATGATCCGATCGACCGTCGTCTCCTTCGTCGGCACCGTATCGATATAGCAGCCGTCGCGCATCACGGTGATTCGGTCGCTGATCCGCTGCAGCTCCGCCATGCGATGCGAGATATAGACGATCCCGACTCCGCGCAGCCTCAGCTTGTCGATCATGGCGAACAGCTCCTCGATCTCGGAGTCGCTGAGCGCGGCGGTCGGCTCGTCCATGATGAGCGCCTGCGACTCGTAGGAGATCGCTTTGACGATCTCGACCATCTGCTGCTTGGCGACCGTTAAGTTGCCGACGAGAGCGGTTGGCTCGATGTCGAGGTTCATCTGCTTAAGCAGCTGTTCCGCCTGCCGGTTCAGCTTCTTATCGTCCAGCAGGATGCCGGCCAGCTTCCTAGGCTCCCGGCCGATAAAGATGTTCTGCGCAACCGTTAAGTCCGGAGCGAGATTCAGCTCCTGGTGAATCATGCTGATGCCAAGCTTCTGGGCCGCCTTCGTATCGGGAATAGGGACAAGCTCTCCCTTGAATTCGATCTCGCCCGCATCCATCTGGTATACGCCGGTCAGGATCTTCATCAGCGTGGACTTGCCGGCTCCATTCTCTCCGACAAGCGCGTGAACCTCGCCCGCGCGAAGTTCAAACCGGCAATCGTTCAGCGCATGCACGCCGGCAAAATGCTTCTCGATTCCTCTCATGTTCACGAGCGGTGCGCTCATGCAAGCTCCTCCTTCTCACCTGGCCGTTCTGCCTTGTTGAGAACGCCTTGCCATATGCCTTGCCCTTGCTTCATCCTTCATGCTTCTCATGTTACACGTCCATTGGAATCGCTTACATGTGATTTCTTACGGAAACAGTCGAATAAAATGCGGAGTTGAGCGCGGCCTGCCGAAAACAAAAAAACGGGCTTTCGCCCGTTTCTGTTATGAAGATGCGTGGAAGCGTCCTCAGCCTTATTTATCGTAGAAAGGAAACAGCAGCTTCTGGTTCTCCTCGTCGTACATATTTTGCTTCGTGATCACCAGAGACCCCGTATCGATCACCTTCGGCACCTTTTTGTCCTGGAACGCCTCCACCGCCGTTTTGATGCTGAGGTACCCCATCTGGAACGGCTTCTGGATCACGGTCGCCTGCATCGCTTCTTCCTCCAGCAGCTTGATCTCGTTAACGGAGCTGTCGAACCCGATCAGCTTGACCTGGCCCTGCCGCCCCATCTCCTTGATCGCTCGCGCCGCGCCGACTGTCGTCGGCTCGTTCAGGCCGATGATTCCCCGCACGTCCGGATTGTCTTCGAGAACCTGCTTCGCCATTTGGTAGGCGTTCGTCTCCGACCCGGCCGCATTGAAGGTGTCCATCAGCTCGATGTCCTTCCTCCCCTCCAGCATCAACCGGACTCCCCGTTCCCGGTCGATAAGAGAAGCCGCAGTCTGCACGTAGTTGATGATCGCGATCTTGCCGGGCCCGTCCAGATGCCGCAGCATTTCCATGCCCGCGGCTTGTCCCGCTTTGATGTTGTCCGTAGCGATCACGCTCTCCGCGATGTCCGAATTGATGCCGGAATCGACGATGAAGAAACGAATGCCCCGCTTCGCCCCTTCCTCGACGGCAGGCACCAGTCGATTTATATCGTTGGCCGCCAGAATAATGGCATCCGGCTTTTTCTCGATTGCTTGCTCGACCAATGCGATCTGCCCGTCGATATCGGCGTCGGAACGGGAACCCGTCACCTCCACGGACGGCCCGAACTCGTTCGTCGCGACTTCGATCCCGTCCTTCATCACCTGCCAGAACTCAATGTTTTTGTCGGTCGATTTGATAATGACTTGAATATCGATTCTCTCGGGCTTCGCAAGCTTGCCGATCAGATATTGGCCGAGCAATACGAGGGCAATGACGGCAGCGACGGCTCCTAGAATGGTTCGAAGGCGGCTCGCGATCATCGGTCACTCTCCCTGCTCCAGCGGATTAGATGTCTTCGGCAACGTAATCGTCACCTTCGTTCCGGCGCCAGGCCGGCTTGAATAGGACAGGCCGTATTGCAATCCGAAATAGAGCTGGAGCCGTTCATGCACATTCCGCACGCCGACTCCTCTGCCTTCCTTCCTTATGGCCGTCGGAAGCAGCAACGTCCGGACCGTCTCCTCGTCCATGCCGATGCCGTTGTCTTCGACAACAAGCATCAGATCGTTCTCGGTCTCTTCCGAGGTTATCGTGATGAAGCCCATGCCTTTCTTCTTCTTGATCCCGTGATAGATCGCGTTCTCGACGATGGGCTGCAGGATCACCTTAATCGTGTAGAAATGCTGCGCGGAATCGCCGATGTCGATCGAATAGTCCAACTTATCGCTGTAGCGCATCTGCTGGATTCGCAAATAGTTCGTGATGTGCTCGATCTCGTTCTTGACGGGCACCAGCTCCTCTCCCTTGCTGATCGAAGCTCGGAACAGCTTGGCGAGAGCCGATGTCATCGCGATGACCTCCCGGTTCTTGTTGCTCTCGGCCATCCAGACGATCGAATCGAGCGTGTTGTATAGGAAGTGAGGATTGATTTGCGCCTGCAGAGCGTTGATCTCGCTCTGCCGCTTCTGCTCCTGATCGAGAATGATCTGGTTCATCAGCTCCTTGATCTTGCCGACCATTAGATTGAACGCCCTCGCCAGCCTTCCGATCTCGATCGTCCTCGGCACTTGCACATGGATATCGAAGTTGCCGCGCTCTACTTCCTTCATATGCCTCTCCAGCTGCCGGATCGGGCGGCTGACCCGTTGAGTGAGATAGATCGCGATCATCGCCGCCAGCACGATGCACATCAGAGCCAGCGCGAGGAAGCCCAGCTTCAAATTCTCCTGATTCTGCGCAAGCTCGTTCACGTAAGAGACGCCGACGATCTTCCAGCCGAAGTCGGAATCCTGCACCGTATACATTCGGCTGTCGCCGCCTTCATTGCTCGTGAACGTTCCGTTCTTCGCCTCCAGCACCTTGCCGATCATCTCGGACTTCAGATTGCTATAGATCAGCTGCTGCTGAGGATGATAGACGAGCCTTCCGTTCTGGTCCACGATGAAGACGTAACCGCGATGCCCGAGCTTGATGTCCTTAAGGATATCGTTCATGACGCTGAAATTGAGGTCGACGAGGAACACGCCCAGGCTCTGTCCGTCCCGGCCGATCAGCTCCCGGCTCAGCGACACCACCCACGGATAACGGTCTTTGAAAATAGGCTGGACATGAGAGGACGAGATCACGTTCTCTCCGTGGGCCGCGATCGCATCCGTATACCATTTCATGGCGCGCAGATCGACATACGGATTCCAATCAAGATCCTGGCGTCCCGTCAGCAGCTTGTCGCCGTTGCCGATAATGTTGACCGAAGCGATATCCGTCCTCGAGACGAGCATCGACTCCAGGAAGTCGGTGATCGTCTCTTTCTGCTTCTTCTCTTCGGCCAAGCTCGAGAACGAAGAGGAGGACAGATATTCCACGACGGTCCGGTTGTTCGCGACGAGGTCGGACATATAAGTCATTCCGTTCACGTACGAGTTGATGTTCTTGTTGACCTGCTTGACGATCTCCGCGGTGTAGGATTGCGCATTCGACTGAACGGATTCTCTCGAGAGATAGTAGGACGTCACGCCCATGATGAGAATGGTCAGAAGAATCACCGCAACGAAGGCGAGCGCGATGTGGGTCTGAAAGCTGCGGATTCGGAAAAGAAGCCTCACGGGATCACGCTTTCTTTGACGTCGTTTTGAGACGGTAGTCGGTCGGGGTGTCGCCTGCGTATTTCTTGAACACTCCGCTGAAGTAATGCGGGTCGCCGTATCCGACCTCATGGGCGACCTCATAGCTCTTCATCGAGGTATTGGCCAGAAGCTCCTTGGCCCGCTCCATGCGCGCATAAGTCACCTGCTCGATAAAGGTCCGGCCGGTACGCTGCTTGAAGATGGCGCTGAAGTAGCTCGGGCTCATCGAGATATGCTTGCAGGCCGAGATCAGCGACAGGTCCGGGTCCTTCAGGTTCCTTCGGACATATTCGAGCGCCTTGTTCACCTGCGACGCGCTCTGGTCCTCGCGCAAGCTCCGGATCTTGGCGATTGTCGAGCGGCACAGCTCTCGCATCCACTCCTGCGTCTCGTCGAGAGATTCGAGGAACGCCATCTGCTGCACCGGGCTGTAAGCCGGCTCGGTCCCTTTCTGTTCGCCCGAAGTCATCTCGTAGGAAGTATGCACGATCGTCAGCACGAGCCGCTGCAGGTACATCTGGCAGATCTCCAAAGGCAGCAGACTCTTGCGAATGTCCGCGAAGAGCCGGTCCACCGCTTCGTCCATCTCTTCCGAAGTGCCGGTCTTCAGCTTCGTGACGAATTCGTTCTCCCAGGCGACTACGGACAGCTCCTCCGGCCTCCTGCGCTGCTCGACGTCGGACAGCCGGATGATGGCGTTATCTCCGATAACGAAGCGGTATTCGAGCGCCGATAACGCCGTGCGGTGAGCGAAGAGCAAGTCTTCCCGGTCGCGGCAGCTGCAGCCGATGCCGATCGAGAGCTTCACCGGGAGGATGGCCGTTACCGCCTGGTGCACTTCCTCCGCCACCGAGAGCGCCTTCTCTTGCAGCTCCTGCGGGTCGTTCCCCGACAACAAAGCGAGCACTCGATTCTCCCTGTCCCGGAAGACCGCCGTCCCCTCGCTTTTTGCTATTAATTCCTGCGCGACGTTAAACACCGCGAATCGGATGAGCTGCTGATCGGTGATCGATGCCGGCAGCTCCCAATTGTACTCGTCTACGTCGACAGCCAGCTCAACGAGGTGAGGTCCCGCCCATTCCAGCCGGAAATAGCTCATGCCCTCCTCCCTCTGGCGAACCGGCATCTCCGAGGTCATCAGCCGCTCCAGGAATCTCTCCCGAAGAACCGGCATGCTCTCCGCCAGCTCTCGCTTCAACTGCTCATAATCCTGTTCCCGGTTCCTCTTCGCGTCCAGTTCTTCCCGCAGCTTAGACAGGACCGCTCCCAGCTCGGAGGATGTAACCGGTTTCAAAATATAGTCCACGGCTTGCAGCTTTAACGCCTGCTGCGCGTAATCGAAATCGTCGTAGCCCGTCAGGATGATCACCTTCGCCTGCGGGTACTTCGCGGCCAGCTCCCGGGTTAGCTCCAGGCCGTCCATGAACGGCATCCCAATATCGGTCAAGACGACGTCGGCCTCTTCCCGCTCCATCGATTCGAGCGCGTCCGCTCCGTCCTCGTAGACGCCGGAGCATTCGAAGCCGAGCTCCGCCCAATTCATCTGGCTCTTGATCGCCTGCCGAACCAGCACCTCGTCATCGACGATAATAAGTTTGTACATCGGGTATGCCCTCCTTCGCGTTAGGGTCGGAACATCCTCTATAGACAGACTCTACTTTAGAATAGCCGTTTGCTCTAGGGGAGGGCAATGGGAAAAAATCTTCTGCTGATCGAAGAATCTCCTGGAATCTTCGCAAGGGCATGGATAGACGAAGACATCACCTTGAAAAGTTGTTATGGAACTTAAATCATTGTCATGGTAGCGCTACCAAAGACGCAGTATGATCAACATGCATCTCCAACAATCAATAGGAGGGTTAATTAATGAGAAGAAAACGACTGACAGGCGCTTTCTCACTGTTCGTCCTGCTTTGCATCCTGTTCGCCGCCCCATCCTCGGCAGCAACGGTATTCTGGGAACCGCTTACTTACTTTAATTCGGCTACCTGGCAGAAATCGGACGGTTACTCGAACGGCGGCATGTTCAATTGCACTTGGAGGGCCAACAACGCAACATTCACCTCAGGGGGACAGCTTCGCTTGGCACTGACGAGTCCTTCATACAATACGTTCGACTGCGCGGAGTACCGTACCGTGAATAAGTACGGCTACGGGCTATATGAGGTCAGCATGATGCCGGCCAAGAATACGGGAATCGTATCGTCCTTCTTCACCTATACCGGACCCTCGGATGGTAAACCCTGGGACGAGATCGACATCGAATTTCTCGGAAAGGATACGACCAAGGTTCAATTCAATTACTATACGAACGGAGTCGGCGGACACGAGAAGCTGGTTGATCTTGGCTTCGACGCTTCGCAGAGCTATCATACGTACGCCTTCGACTGGCAGCCTGGCTACATCAAGTGGTACGTGGACGGGGCGCTGAAGCATACGGTGACGAGTAACATCCCATCCAATCCGGGCCGAATCATGATGAATCTGTGGAACGGCAAGGGCGTAGATTCATGGCTTGGTTCCTATAACGGCGCTAATCCGCTTTACGCCTATTACGACTGGGTTAAATATACGAGCAACTAAATCGTTAGCGAGTCAAAAAACCGTCATCGTGGAAGCGGCTTCCAGTCGGAAGCCGCATCGCGATGACGGTTCGTTGATAACGCGAATTCGAATGAACTATTTGGAGAATCTGTACCAATCGTTTACCTCATTGGTTATTAGGTCTCCGCCGTACTCAAACCATAGTTTTACGAACGCATCGAACTCGTCCGCCGAGGAGTCGCCGAACAAGATGGCTTCGAACGACTTCTGCTCAAGCTTCTGGATCAATTCCCAATTCGTCTTCATGGTTCGAGTCGGAGGACCGGTAAACTCATCCTTGCGCGAGGCATCCCGTTGCGATAATAAGACTTGCGCCACACCTCCGGGCAGCTCCTTCACGACTTGGGACGGGATGCGCGCTCCGTCAAACGTGAGCGTGTAAGAGGCAACCCGAATTCCTCCTTGAGGCAAATCTTCAGGGGCGATCGTCGGCTTACCGTCCTTCACTATCCAATCGTAGCCTTCCGCAAGTCCGTATTGGAACTCTCCCTTGGAGGTTGCATAATAGTCGAATAAGTAATTTTGGTATTTGAAAAAGATTTCGGGGTGCTTCATTTTTTTGTTAATCAGGATGGCGCCGTTAACGGGCAGCGTGCCCCGCCGAAGCACGATATCGCTCGCCCCCGAGGGTATCTGGATCGCTTCGTACTTGGCGTTCGGATTCGCCTTCGTTAACTCGGAGAGCGGCCAACCGTTCATCCAATAGGGTCCCGCGACGATGCCGGCTTTGCCTGACACGAATAGCTGAGCCGCTTTTGTCTCGTCGTACCACTGGCTTTCCGCAGGTACATAGCCTTTAGCAATCCAGGATTTAAGGAGACGAAGCGCGTCCTTCACTCCGGGTTGGATGGAGCCGTAAGCAAGCAGCCCATTATTCGTCCGGTTCCACTGTTTCGGTACGACGCCGAATGAGCCGAAGATCCAACTGCTGTCGGCCATCCACGTGTTGGCGCCGTGTGCGAAGCTTATCGTCAGCCCGTACGTGTCCTTCAAGCCGTTGCCGTCTGGATCCTGCTCGGTGAAAGCAGTTATGACTCGCTCCAACTCTTCCATCGTTCGCGGCTTATCGAGATGCAGCTTGTCCAGCCAGTCGCTTCGGATCCACAAGACCGGGTCGGAATTGTACTCGTAGTCTAGAATCGGAATCGCATACTTTCCGCCGGCCCGCGTCAAGGAGTCCCAGGCGGCCGGATCCTCGCGCATCGCTGCCTTCCATGTCGGGGAGGCATACCGGTCGAACAGCCCGCCAACCTCCGCGAACTGTCCGGAGTCAATCAGTTCCTGAACGACCTCTGCCTCCCGAGTGGTTACGATGTCAGGCAGCGTGCCTTTGGCCAATTCAATCCGGAGTTTGTTGCCATAGGAGCCGTTCGTGTCTTGTATCGTCCATTTATAGCGGATGCGAATACCCAGCCGTTCCTCAGCCCATCGCGTGTGCACATTATTTTCAAGAGTCTCTCCATTCGCGAAGACGGCGTTGGGAGTAACGGCTCCAACCGTCTCTAGCACAACAGGCGGGACGAACTTTCCAAGCTCATCATCATAATAGACATCGGAGTTGTTTTTAAGTGCGGCCGTTCCGTCAGGTCTAGTTCCATCGCAGCCGGCACACAAGATGACCGCAAGCAACATCGCGTACCAACGCAAATGCAATCTGGCTCCACCCCTATCGCCATAAACCGTCGAATTCTTGATCATAGTAACACATCCTTGCTCTTTCGACATGATATAATTTGATAAAAAGTGATATGTTACCATAAAGGATGATCATCTTGCGCCAGCACGTGAACCTTTTTGTCAAAATGTTGCTGTTATTCGTCGCCGTCATTTTCATTACGCTGTTGCTTTACGGACGTTCCTATCAACAAGACGTTAAAGTCATCACACAGCAAGTAACCAACGCCGATCTCAGCAATCTGGAATTCTTTGTCCAGCAGCTCGACGGCAACATTGATCAGCTGGCTACTACCGCTTATACGCTTCTTCGCGACCCAACCGTCCGCGACTTCGAGCAGATCGGGCTGCTTGACCATCTCATCGACCGCAATGAAACCATTCGAAGCGTGCTGGAGAAGCTGTCGCTTCAGTCTGTTACTAGCAACTTGGTGAATACCATTACGGTTTATAACGTGGAGAATAAGGATTATCTCTCTTCGGATTCGGATTCGCGAATCGACCCTTCGCTGTTGTCGTCCCCTCTTGCCAACGGATGGACCTATACAGCCCCAACCGACCAGCGAGCATCGGGAGGCGATTTCCGCATGGTGCTATCCGATCCGGCAGACTACTCATCAACCCCTCAGTTGGCCAACATGATCATGGAGGTTCGATTTCCGGCCTCCAATCTGCAGAAGTTGCTAGGCGATATCCAAGCTCCTTATGGCGGATACACATTCCTCTATCATCCGGGGATGGGTCTCATTAATCCCCCTGGCACGGACGCGAACATTATTCAAGGACTCGTGTCAAGTCTGGGTAATCTGTCCTCGCAGAAGAACGACTACTCGATTGTCACGTATAAGGACAAGCGCTATCTTGTCAGCAGCGTCTGGTCTTCCTCGCTTGGTTGGCAAGTTATTCACTACTCGCCGCTGGAACAAATGTTGAAGCCCCTGGAGAGCAGCCGCAGCTCGTTTTTCACGGCTTCGTTCGTCCTGCTAGGACTTGGCATCCTGTTCTCGCTCCTATTGTTCCGGCAAATCCAGCGCCCGATTAACGTACTGCTGAGAGCGGTCAACCGGTTGAAAGAGGGCCAATGGTCGACAAGGATCCGGCTGAAGACCAACAGCGAATTCACCGTGTTGAACGAGTCGTTTAATGAGATGGCTGTCCAAATTCAATCTCTCATCGAGCGAGTCTACATGGAGCAGCTTCGCGCCAAGGACGCCTACCTGAAGCAACTGCAGTCTCAGATCAATCCTCACTTCCTCTACAATTGCCTCTTTTTCATAAAGAGCAAGGCGGGTGTTGGAGATACCGCGGCCGTGACCGCAATGGCTCTCAATCTCGGCGAATACTACCGTTATATCACCCGACTAGACCATGACATGACGACAGTAGGGGACGAGCTTAAATTGCTGGAAAACTACCTGTCAATCCAGAACTTACGCAAACAACGCATCGAATATAATATCGAAGTGCCTAAGCCGCTGCTTGGCGAGGCGATTCCGAGGTTACTGATCCAACCGCTCGTAGAGAATGCCATTGTTCACGGCATCGAGAAAAAGGCAGGCGCCGGCTACATCAGCATCAGCGGCAAAGCCATTGGCGAGCATATTGAATTCACCGTTGAAGACAGCGGGGCCGGTATGAACGATAGCGAGATTAACGGGTTGCTTGCCAAACTGAACGAGCCCGAACGGGGCGAAAGCGGCTGCGGCCTGTGGAACGTACAGCAGCGCCTCAAGCATCAGTTCGGACCCGCTTCGGGGCTGTCTATTCAACCATCCGAGCTAGGCGGTATCCATGTAAAACTTCGAATAGACAAGAAAGAGGGAAAATAGGATGCTTCAAATCTTGCTTGTAGACGACGAGCCGTACGTCGTGGATGACCTGTCCGTCACGATCCCCTGGCAGGAGCTCGGCTTCGAACAGGTCCACATTGCCTACTCCGGAATGGAGGCGTTGGAGATTCTGCAACGGCATCCAATCGATATCCTTGTCACGGATATCAACATGCCGCAGATGTCTGGAATGGAATTGATCGATGTTGTTCGCGATCGTTGGAAACATGTCAAGTGCTTATTGCTCACGGGCTACGCTGAATTCGAGTACGCCAAGCAGGCGATCGAGCGGCAAGCAAGCGCCTATCTGCTTAAGCCCGTAGCCGACGAATTCATGATAGATACGCTCAAGCAGCTCCAACAACAAATTCGTTTGGAATGGGAAGCCTTGTCCTCCCAGCAGCGAACAACGCAAACGCTTCGCGAGCACCTGCCATTGCTGCGTGACAAGCTGCTGAACGAGCTGCTTCTTGGAAGCCGCCTATCCAGGTCCGCGCTTGCGGACAAGATGGACAAGTTCGGTGTCCCCTTCTCCATCGGTGATCGTACTTCGTTGCTCGCTATTCGGCTAGAAGCGTTTTTCCAACAGCAGGACTTAAACAGTCTGTTGCTGTTCGAATATGCCATCGTTAACATCGCCAGCGAATTGCTCCAAGAACACTTTCGAATCTGGTCGTGCAAAGATACCCACGACTATCTCCTATTCCTGGTGGCGGCCAAGCCGCGAGCCGACATAGGGAACGTTGAGCAGGACGATACGGAGGAGGCTGCGAAAGCCGATGCAGCCCTTCTTGAACGTATCGCTTATCAATTGCAAAAAAACGTAAACGCGCTTCTCGGCGGCGGCATCTCCGTCGTCACGACCGATTGGGGCGTATTCCCGAATCGGACGCGCCAACTGTACCTCTCCGCGGTAACGACGATTCGACAGAGGATCGGACCGGAGACAGGCGTCTACCTGTCAGGAGGAGAATCCGTGATCCCTGCCGGTATCTCTTCGCTCCAATCCCTCTATGAGCCTCCGACGCTATTCCATCTGTTCGAGACGAATAGCTGGGATGCAATCAAGGACAAGCTGGCTTCCATCGCCGAAGAGTTGAAAGGCCGGGAGGATCTGTCTCCCGAACATGTTCAGGAAGCCCGCCATTACCTCGAGAGCGTCTTCTACTACATCGCCCATCGAGGCAATCGTCTTCTCGGCGAGATTGTCGACCTGCCGCAATTGGCGATACGGACCGTACACACGGCGGATCAACTGCGAGAATGGGCATCCGCCGTGCTGTCGCAATTAAAGAACGAATTCGATGCCGAACGGTTGGACCAGCGCAAGCAGTTGATCACTCAGGTACATGATTTTGTTGATCAGAATCTTCATTATGTCTCTCTTCATGCGATTGCGGACCATGTAGGCTTGCATCCGGTTTACTTGTCCAAGATCTACAAATCCGAGACGGGGAAGAGAATAAGCGACTATATTCTTAACTTGAAGATGGAGAAAGCCACCTATCTGCTCTCTCATTCGCCGCTCAAGATCTACGAGATATCCGCACAGCTCGGCTATTCCAACGCGCATTACTTCATCAAGCTCTTCAAAGAATTCAACGGGCTCACTCCTCAGGAGTACCGGGATTCGAGAAAGAGTTGACTTGCGGATGCGGATCGCGCTTCTATGAATTACCCTTTTACCGCGCCGGCCGTCATGCCGCTAATAAAGTAGCGCTGCGTCATAAAGAAGATAGCCATGACTGGAAGCGTGACGACGGTAGAAGCGGCCATAAGAAGGTCATAGCGCGTATTATATTGGCCCACGAACAAGCGGATTCCTACCGGAATGGTCTGCACGTCCGAGCTGGTCGTAAGCACCCAGGCGAATAGAAGCTCGTCCCAAGCCGTCAGGAAAATATAGATGCAGGTCGCGATAATGCCGGGCACCGACAACGGAAGGATAACCTTGTAGAAGGCTTGAAACTTCGTACATCCGTCGATGACCGCGGACTCCTCGAGATCGCGGGGAATCGAAACGAAGAAGCTGCGCATGATCCAGATGCTGATCGGCGTATAGAAGGCCGTGTACACCAGGATCATTCCCCAGTAAGTGTTGATCATCGGAATGCCGAGCGCCTGCTTGATCCACAGGAACATCAGATAGATCGGGAATAGGAACATGATGCCCGGGATCATCTGCGTCGAGACGATGCTTAGGCTGACCGTGCGCGAGCCCGCGAACCGAAAGCGGGCAAGCGCATAGCCGGCCATGACGGCGAAGGCGCCGGCAAACACAGTCGTTAACCCGCAAATCAGCAGGCTGTTGCGGAAATAGACGGCGAAATTGACCGTTTCCCACATATTTTGGTAATTCGACCACTGCGGAGACGGGAGTGCGAGAGACGTAATGCCGTTCAGAATCTCGCTGTTCGAATGCAACGAGGTGAATACCATCCACAAAATCGGGAACACCGTAATAAAGACGATGATCCAGGTGAGAGTTGTAAGCGATAAACTTGCCAGTTTGGCCGAATTGCGTCTTGTCATTGCGAGTTCAACTCCGATCTGAACGTTCGATACCAGATGCCTACGAAAACAAGCATAACGACCATTAACAGGAACGAAGCTGCGGAGCCTGACCCGAATGCCCAATACCCAAACGATTGCCGGGTAAGCGCCGTCATGAGAAGATCTCCCCATTCGCCGGGATAGCCGGCTCCATTGCCGAACATGGTAGAAACGATGTTGTACGAGTAGACGTTATTAATGAACTGGAACAACAGCTGGACGGCGATAACCGGCTTCAACAAAGGCAGCGTGATATGGACGAACTGACGCAGCTTGTGGGCGCCGTCGATGCGGGCCGCTTCGTAAATATCCTCGGGTATCGTTTGAAGAGCCGCCAGGAAGACGACCATGAGGAAGGGCCAGCCCCGCCAGATCGTCGGGATGATAATCGCCCAGATCGTATTGTGACCGATCAGCCAGAACGGCTTCTCCCCCATAAGGTGCAGCAGATCGACCAATATATAATTAATGATACCGTCGCGCTGCCACATGAATCCCCACAATACCCCTACCACATAAGACGGTACAACCCATGGAAGCAGCATGGCGGTTCGAGCGATTCCGCGTCCTGGGAACGGCCGGTTCATCAGCATCGCGACTAGCAGCCCCCAAGCCAATACAAGGAAGGTGACCACAATCGTGTAGATGACCGTGTTGCGCACCGCGAATCCCATGCCTTGCCGGATGGGATTGCTTTCGTCGAACAACAGCGACTTGTAATTATCGAAGCCGATGAATGGCGCTCGCAAATATTGGGCTAGCGTGAATTGGTTCAGCTTCAGCATCGACATGACGATGCCCTGCGCCATCGGCAGGAAGTGGACGAGCAGCATGAACAGAAGCGTTGGAACGATGAGCATATACGCGAATCGGTTGGTCCTGAAGGACTTCTGAAGAGAAGTATAGCTATTGGCTTTGCGCTTCGTCACATTATCGGGTTGCATCGGGTTGTCCTCGCTTTCGGGAAAGGAGCGTCTCGCGCCGGCTCGGCGCGAGACGCCCCTATGTTCATCGTACTTATTGCTTGATAATGCTATTGACCTCGCTTGCCGCGTCATTCATTTCTTTCTGGATGCTGTCTCTATCGTACTTACCCTTCACGCCTGCAACGATATCCCAAATATTGGCGAAGTGCTTTTGGAGTGCCGTCTCGGTTGGACCCCACTGCGGGATGGACGGGTAGGACTTGCCATACTTCGTCGCTTCCGCAAAAGCCTTCATGTTGGCATCAAGATCCGGCGATTCGATCAGGTTCTTATTCGCAGGCAATTGGCCGGATATATCCGCGTAAGCCTGCTGAGCCTCGACCGTGCTCAGATATTTGATGACTTCCCAGGCTGCGTCTTTATTCTTCGAGCCCTTGAACACCGTCAGATCGCTGCCTCCGATGAAGGTGGACTGTCCGGAAGGTCCAGCCGGCAGCGGAGAGATTGCGAACTGCTTGGCCGCCGCCTTATCGTCCATGCCGCCGGCCTTGGACGGTGTTGCGAAGTTCTTCGCCAGCCATGGACCGGTAATGATGACAGCGGACTTGCCGTCGCCGAAGTCGCTCTCGATCTGCGAGGAGTTCTTCTCCAGCGAGCTTTTATCCACGAGGCCTTCGTTGGCGAGGCCAGTGTAGTACATGACGCCGTCGACTCCCTTGTCGTCGTTGAACGTTACCGACTTGTGGTCCGCGCTCAGAACGTCACCGCCTGCTGCCCAGATCCATGGGAATATGTTGTGCACGACGTTCCAGTCGTTTTTCCCCGGAACCCCGAGCGCTGCGACCTTTTTGCCGTCTAACGTGACTCCGTTGACTTTCTCCAGCGCGGACTTGAACGAATCCCATGTCTTGAACGCTTCGGCCGGGTCGACGTTCGCCGCCTTGAAGGCTTCCTTGTTGTAATAGATGGCCCGGGCGTCCACGAACCACGGCACGCCATAAATGTCTTCCTTGCCTTCGATCTTAGTCGTGTTCCAGCTGGCAGGAAGGTAGCTGGCCTCTCCTCCAACGTCGCCCATCTTGTCCGTGATCTTGTCGATGCCGCCCATGCTTGCAATCGCCGGCACCCAAGTCGTGCCGAGCTGCAGGATGTCTGGGCCTTCGCCGCTGGTTGCTGCCGTCGTTATCTTCGTCCAAGCGGAACCCCAGTCCAGCACGGTTACCTTCAGCGTAACGTTCGGATGTTCCTTCAGGTACGGATCCATGACCTTGAGGAAGTCTGCGTCCGGTTTCGGGCTGTTCGGCATGATCCAAGCCGACAACGTAACGGGATCTGTCTGCGCGGAGGGCGATGCTTGTCCGCTTGCGCTCGCGGAAGGCGATGCCGATGTGGTTGCGGCCGCTTGGCCGTCGCCGCCGTTGCCGGAATTGCTCCCGCAACCCGCAAGCAGCAAGGTCGATGCCATTACAGTCGAGAATACGGTCCATTTCTTGTTTCGCACTGTGAATCCCCCTATAGCAAGATATGATTTTTTTTGAAGAACGGGTCACCCGTCCTCGCAATTCGATTATAGGAGCCCCGTTCTTCACCTTAAATAACAAATCCCAAGCTTGCGTAACAAATAATAAACAATCCGATGCTACTTCTCAGGTTGATAGATTCTCACGTAATCGACAACCATCGACTGCGGAAAAATCGAATCGTCCACTCCCTGCTGGCCGCCCCAAGAACCGCCCACCGCGATGTTCATGATTAAATGGAAGGCTTGGTCGAAAGGCCAGGCACGCCACTCGTCCCCTTGATCTTCCGGCCCCGGCGCATAGGAGAAATAGGTTGTGCCGTCCACGCTGATCTGCACCTTATCCGGCGTCCAGTCCAGCGCGTAAACGTGGAACGTACGGTCCGCATCGGGAATCAAGGTCTGAGCGGACTTCTGGTTGTTCTTTTTCCAATAATACTTCTCGGTATGGACCGTGGCGTGCACGACGCCCGGCTCGAATCCGACATGCTCCATAAGGTCCATTTCGCCGCTGGAAGGCCAACCTCCATAAACCGATTCGGTCGGCATCATCCAGATCGCCGGCCAGATTCCGGTTCCGGTAGGAATCTTGGCGCGAACCTCAATATGACCGTACTTCCAGTCTCCCTTACCGCGGCTGACCAAACGCGTCGACGTATAATCGTGTCCCTCGTACGTTTCTTTGCGCGCTGTGAGCGTGAGATAGCCGTCGCGGACAACGGCGTTTTCTTGCCGCGCCTCCGCGTAATACTCCAACTCGTCATTGCCCCAGCCATCCCCGCCGACGTCATAACTCCACTTGCTGCTGTCGGGCAGTCCGTCTTTGTCGAATTCGTCATGCCAGACAAGCTTCATCCCCGGCCGTTCCGGGATTTGGTGATTCTCTCCGGCGGAACAGCCGGCCAGAACAGTCCCGAATAAGAGCCATACGCACGCCCAGCGTATCTTTTGGATTTTCCACCCGACGATAAACCGCTTCATTACGTTTCACCCTCGTCGGTTAGCACGATATCGTCGATATCGACCGCCGCGGCTCCGTCGCCGGCTTCCACTCGGCCCAGCTCGAAGGTCAATCTGCCGATTAACGTGCTGTCCGGTCCGACGTCGAACGTGTACGTGTAAGTCTGCTCATCCGTCCCCAATTCGACGATATGGCTGCCATAGCCATGCCAAGCGTAATTGTCTGCTGCGTCCAGCCAACCGACGCTGATATTCATCTTGCGCGGAACCGTCGTCTTCGCCTTGAAAGTCAATTTATAGCGGTGCCCGTTCGTATAGGGCAGACCCTCGAAATAAACCTGGCGATCCCAGCTGTTCGCGCCTGGACTGGACACATCGATATGCAGCGTGCCTTCGTCTCCATGACGAATAGACAGCTCGCCCGCGTCAACCGAATAGCTGCTCCAGCCGGGGACTCCGGCTGCGAAGTCACCGTTCGGAACGAGATTGACGCCTTCGGTGATTCCCGCAAGCGACGGATCGACACGGATTAGGGAGATCTTGCTCAGGCTGATCTCATGCGCCCCCGAAACGTCTCCGACCTTCCCCATGCTGAACTGCAGCACGGCGCTGGATTCATCGCTTGGGGAGACGAAGATATAATCGAACGCCTTCTTATCGGTACTGAGCTCGGTCTCGCGTTCCAGATAGGTCGTCCAGTTGCCGTCGACGCTGCCGTCATGCTGGACGAGCGCGACGATGTCGCGGGGGATCGTTGAAGCCGCTTCGAAACGAAGCCTGTACGCCGCTCCTTGCTTCAGCGTCTTGCCTTCTTGCTTCACCTGAACGTTCCAGACTTCCGTGCCCGGGCCGCCGAGATTGACTCGAAGCATGCCGTCCACGGCCTCCATATTCGTGTCCTTGACCGGATCGGATTCTTCCCAGTCTTTCTTGAACAACGCCCACCCCGACGTTCCTTGGCTGAAGTCGCCGTTGACGGCGAGCTCTGCCGACAATTCCACCCGAGCCAGGCTGAAGCCCGATCCGGATACCCGGAGGAAGCTAGTACCTGCAGGGATATCCAGCGCGGGCAGCGAGACTGTCTGATCGCTCTCCATGCCCTCAGTCCCCGCCTCAACGGTCATGATCTCCTCCAAATTCGAATCTAGCAAGGCGACCTTCACCTCGGCGTCAGGCGCTGTATCCGCTAGGCGTAACGACGGCACATAGACCCCGTTGCTAGACATGCGGAACTTGTAGTCCGCGTAGCCGCCGGCATCGAACCCGGCTAACTGCCGCGCACCGTTGACCGCGGTCTTCTCCGTTACGCCTTCGGCGTTCCAGTAGGAAGCGGCGGCCCAATTCAGATAGCTGTCGAGGGCAGGAGGCGCCGCGCGCCGGACCAGCCTGACGTTGTCGATATAGACGGTGCCCGCCGTTCCTCCGAGCTGGAAGGAGAGTGCCGCGGCAGAAGCCTGCTCGCCCGATCGAATGGTGATATCCTTGGCATACGAGCGCATGTCCTCCGTCAATTCGACCGTATCGCCGCCACCATATTGGACATCGCCTGGCGTTCCTACGGACAACGCTAGGCTTATCGTCCTGGCTCGGTCGGCTTTCGCATCAAAGGTGAGCGTGTAGGATTCGCCCTCGGCCAGAGGCAGCTCGTCCTGTATAAGTTGGACATCTTCCGGTAGCCCGGAGTCTTCCGACAATACCGCCATAAACTGCCTCTGCATGTATGGGAATTCGAGCTCATTGCTAACCGAAGCCGAGGCGCGGGCCGCATCAGAGCTTACGAAACGCCAATAGCCCAATCGGGCCGAGCCTTGGTCGAAGCCGCCGTTGAAGATCAAATTGCCGTCCGGCAGAGCCTTCCGCGGCTCGACGGTCGGCGTTGTCTCCGTCACGCGCACGTTGGCGAAGTATGCCGCTGCCGTTCCAAGTCCCAGATTGAACTCGAACCTCGCGTTGTTGTCGCTTGCCGAGTTCATATTGAATGTATATTCATAAGTCTGCCAATCCTCGGTTAACGAGAAGTTGCGCTCCTTCGAGTAGGCCGTCCAGCCTCCGCCGAACTCGGTCACCTTGCTCATAAGCGGCCGCGGCTCGTCCGCTTTCGCATCGAAGGTCACCTTGTACGCTTTCCCCTTCTCTAGATAAAGCGGACGCTGCGTCAATTGAATCGAATAATTTTGTACGCCTGCCGACGTGATGGCCACCTTGGCGGCCTTGCCCTTGACGGCATCGTTGACGACGGAGACGCTGCCGTCACCGCCAGCATTCAACAGAAATTCCCAATCGGTCGGTGCCCCTCCCGTTCCCGTTCCGCCCGTGTAATCGCCATTGTAGATCTGGTTGCCGTCAGGCAGCGGTTCGCGCTGCGGCTCCACGCCAGCCGACAAGTCCGGGCGCTGGCCCGTCACATCCGGCCATTCGGAGAGGTGTTTGTACTCATACACGCGTACGTAGTCGATATCCATCCGGTCGGTCTGGAAGTCGGCCTTCGGATCGCCTGGCCAATCGCCGCCTACGGCTAAATTGAGAATCATATAGAAAGGTCTGTCGAACGGCGCGGGGTACGTATAATAATCCGCTTGTCCGTCTTCCTTCGTTCCCCAATCGCGGCTTTCAAAATAGAGATGACCGTCGACATAATACCGGATCAAACCCGGGAGCCACTCCATCGCAAAATCATGGTAATCGTCCGCAAACGTCTGCCCTTTCGGCAGCGTATAGGTTTTCGATTGCGAAGCATGCGGTATATCATAATGAAGCGAACCATGCACCGTTCTCGGATAGACTTCGGCGTTGGCCTGATCGCTGGCAGGCGGACCGGTTAGCTCCATGATGTCCATCTCTCCGCTGCCCGGCCATGGTCCATATTGCTCCTGTTCGTCCGTCGGCATCATCCAGATAGCCGGCCACATTCCTTGTTGAATCGGCAGTTTGGCGCGAACGACAAACTTGCCGTAGGTCCAATCGCCTTTCAGCCTCGATGTCAGCTTGGCCGATGTGTAGCTTCGGCCTCCGTAGTCCTCTCGCTTTGCGGTTAGCCGAAGCACGCCTTTTGCGCCGTCCTTGACGAGCGAGGCATTGTCAGGCCGATAATATTCGAGTTCGTTGTTGTACACGGTTCCCGAATCGGTGACATTCCACTTGGATGAATCAATCGAATCGCCATCGAATTCATCGTGCCAAACTAGCTTCCAGTCGCCCGGGGTTGCGGCCCCCCCGCCAGTGTTGCCGCCAGACTCGCCAGTATCGACGGATCCGCTTCCCGCGTCTGTCGTTTCCGAAGGCTGGAGATCCGCTCCTTTTGCTATCGGTCGGCCATTTAAACTCACGTTCTCAGCTTCCGACAGAAGCCGTTTGAGCTTCCCTTTGTTCACAATATTCGTCCCGGACGCAGCCGCTTCTATGCGGAGAGTCTCCACTTGCGAATCGGCCGAAATCTCAATCGTCGTCGGTCGGACTGCGATCAGCTCCTCGGCAGAAGTGCCTTGCTCGAGCAAGATGCGAACGGCCGATTCCTTCTTAGCAGATATCACGGTTCCAAGCTGGGACTGTCGAAAATGGATCGAATTCGCGCCGCCGCCCTCGATGAGCGTACGCCCTTTTACCTTGATCCCTTCGAACGCAGCGTCCCCATCGCCGACGCCGGCGGTCACGTAAAGATTGCCTTGTACCGCCGCGCCGTCAAGCTCGACTCCGGACAGATTAACAAAGGCATTGCCCTTAATCTCGTCCACCCGGTAACTGCCCGCTTGCGAGCTCATCCACGCGATCGCGCGGTCGAGGATAGCCGCCGCCTCGGCTCGAGTGAGCGCTTGCTCAGGATGCAGCTCCCCCTTGTTGTCTCCCTTCAGATAACCGGACTGAGCTGCAGCCGCTACGTACAATTGCGCATAGGGTGCAATTTTTCCCGCATCCGAGAACCTAGCATTGGCTTTAGGCTCCGCTTCCGGTTCCATTCGAAGCGCTCTTGCCAGCATAATAGCGGCATCCTGGCGGGCCAACTGGCCGAGCGGCCTAAACGTGCCATCCGGATATCCTTGGATGATCCCCGCTTCACGCGTCTTGAGCACATCTTCCGCATACCAGTCGGAGGCGCTTACATCTTTAAAATCGTTAGTCCCCGCAGAGGCGAACTTAAATACCCGGTTCAGCATCGAGGCGAACTCCGCCCTGCTGACGGGATTGTCTGGCATGAAGTTTCCGCTCGGATCGCCCTTCACAATGTTAAGCCCGCTAAGACGCAGAACCGCATTAGTCGCCCAATGGCCTCCCATATCGGAATAGGATGTCTGCCCGTCAGACTTCCCGGAAGCCGCGATGGAGCTCTCGGTTCCTGTACCGGCCGGACCTCCACTTGTCCCAGCCGCCATTGTCACTTTCCCGGGATCCTCTTTCGCGGATGCGGCTAGTGGCAATGCAGACATCACCAGGCTCGCAACCAGAACCGTTAACCCTAATTTGCGTATCAGACCAATCCCTCCTATATTGTTCGCACGGCGAAACTCCGCCGCCTCGATGTCAGTATAGATTCATCGCGAGAGGGACTATATACCAAATCTTTAGTATTCATAACAAAGTTCCAAGCCCTGCAGCACGACGGACAAAGAAAAGATCGCCCTCACCTGGCCGGGAAGGCCAAAGGGGAAAGCGATCTCCTGGAATCTTCGCAAGGGCATGGAAAAAGCAGAGGATGAGTCTCCTCTGCTTAAGATGGGCGCTGGCGAATCAACCTTCCGCTTGTTTGATCTTCTTGTTCAGCTTCGCGTATCCCACGCCGAGAACGGCAAAGAGAAAAGCGTAAAGGAAGAGCAGAACGATCCGGATCGGTCCCGGCCTCAAAATATTGACGGACATGATGATCAGATTGGATAGGAAAAGAATCAGAATTACCGACTGGATTCGCTTATAGAAACCGACCATCGACTCCCGGTCCGTATACAGCTGCGGCTCCTCCCCTTCTCTCCACTCCCTGCGGAAGTAGTGCCACATGTTGCCGTAGCTGCTCACGTATTCCCACCCCGCATCCTCAAAAAGCCCGATATACTCCTGTTTATTATTCGTCTTCTTATTGAAGCCGCCTTGATAATCGAGGCGGTACGTATATCGAACCGATGGGTCTCTCTTCAGCGTGTAACGAACAAAGCCGCTTATTTTCTCGAAATGAAGTCCTTCGGCAGACAGCCGGTTCAAGTAATTCTCTTCCTTATCGTGCTCCCAGCTGAGCGACAGCCGGTATCGCTTCTCCATCGTTTCCGCCATCTTAATTCCTCCCTTTGATCAGTGCTGTTCTGCCTGACTCCAGAAGCTCTTCCAATCTCTCGATCTCGGCCTTCACGACCGCCCTTCCGTCTTCCGTGATGGCGTACATCTTCCGCCGGGAGTCGGTCCCTTCCGGCCCCGGATAGTTCTCGATGACTCCTTTGTTCAGCAAAGTGTTCAAAGCCGTGTATAGCGTGCCGGCTCCGATCTTGACTCGCCCCCTGCTCATCCTCTCGGCCTCCTGCATGATTCCGTAGCCGTGGGAGGGCTCCACGTATAACGCGACAAGGATGTAATAGAACGCCTCCGTCAGAGGCAGCATCTCCTTCCATCTCTCCATTCGGGTCACCTCCAATTTATATCGTAGGTCGATATATCGTATGTCATTATATTAAGACACGATACAACGATTGTCAATATAGTGCAAAAAAAAGAACCGTAGCCTAAGCTACGGTCCTTCCTATGCTGCTTTTTACTTAGCTTTGATCTCTTCAAGCGGTTGAGCGTTGCCATAGCGCGGCTGTTCTCGTTTGACGGGAGCGGCCCACTTTACGGCGTTGCTGATGACCCGGCGAACCTGCGTGTTGTAATACGTCGGGTACGTCTCGTGCCCGGGACGGAAGTAGAAGATCTTGCCCGCGCCGCGTGCATAGCAGACGCCGCTGCGGAACACCTCTCCGCCTTCGAACCAGCTGACCATCACGAGCTCGTCCGGCTGGGGAATATCGAAGTGTTCGCCGTACATCTCTTCCTGAGGAAGCTCGATGTACTCCCCGATGCCGTCCGCGATCGGATGAGCCGGGTTGACGACCCAGATGCGCTCCTTCTCGTCCGCCTCCCGCCACTTCAAGTCGCACGACGTCCCCATGAGCTTTTTGAATATTTTCGAGAAATGGCCCGAGTGCAGCACGATCAGCCCCATGCCTTGAAGCACGCGCTGATGCACCCGCTCGACGATCTCGTCCGCCACTTCTCCATGCGCCATATGTCCCCACCAGATGAGGACGTCCGTATCGTTAAGCACCTCGGCCGTCAGGCCATGTTCGGGCTCGTCCAGCGTAGCCGTCCGAAGCTTGCCGTCAACCTCCAGCCCTTCGGCGATCGCCGCATGCATCCCGTTCGGGTACACGGATGCAACCTTCTCGTTCGTCTTCTCATGACGATATTCATTCCAGATCGTAACGTTCACTTTCGCGCTCATACGCTGCACCTCTCCTCTGTGCTTTCTGCCTCCCATTGTAGGATATGACGCAGAAGCAAACGATTACAAAATCGATTCTTTTTCTCCGGTATTCTGCCATCGGCTATTCTCAAGGCAAGTTATATGCTACTCTTATCTTACGTTATTCTGTGTAATGCCACCGATAAGGAGAGTTGAGCCGCATGCATCCAGATATGTTCTACGAGCACGTTGTCTATCAGAATCCATTCCTCGCGATCCGCATCTGGCAGATTGACGAAGGGGCGCAGAACCGGGCATCCGATGAGACCCGAATCCGCCTGGAGCAGAACTGGCAGCAATCCCGCTACTCCGGCTGGCACTACCATGAGGAAGTCGAATTTCTTCTGGTCCTGAAGGGGGAACTTACCGTCTTCTGCAAGGAGGAGAGAATCTCTCTTCAACCCGGAGATATCGCCTTGTTCGGTTCTTCGGAGCCTCACACGACTCTCCAGACGAACGACGGCAGCATGAGCTATATCGTTTTTCAGATCGACCTGCGCAAATATTGGGATCCGAGCACGCTAAACAGCATGCAGCACTTCTCCGAGGTGATCCGGCCTCTTAGCTCGGTGAATTATATTTTCCGGGAGAAGGAGGACGTTCGCCTGAGAATGGCGGAGCTGATCCGGGAAATTTACGTCGAGATGAACGAGAGCAAGGTCGGTTACGAGCTCGCCGTCTCCTCCGCGATCAAGAGCATGCTGCTGCAGCTCCTTCGGAACGACCACAGGCAGCAGCTTCACTATAACAACAACAGCTTGCTGACGCGGCTTCAGCCCGCTCTGACTTATGTGGAGGAGAGACTGGACGAGAGGATCTCGGTCGCCGACGCCAGCAAGCTGGTCAATATGAGCTATACGCATTTTATCAAGACGTTCAAGAAGGGCGTGGGCATGTCGTTCACCGACTTCGTCGTCCTCAAGCGGATCAAGAAAGCGGAGCAGCTTCTGCTCACTTGCGAGCACCTAAGCATCGCCGAGATCGCCGAATCGGTCGGCTTCACGAACATCGGCCACTTCTACGAAATGTTCCGGCGGTACAACGACTGCTCTCCGAAGCAGTTCAAGCTTAAGCTCCAGGACAAATCCGGCTAGGGATCCGGGATAAGTCAAACGCACACAAACGAGATACAACTACACCAACTTCCCATTTCTGTTCTCCAAGACTTGATCCAAAGTGAAGATAATATTCCATTTTTTACTTATATCCCTTTTCTTTGTAACACAAACGTGATATTATGAGTAGCGTAGGTTACATTGATGAGGAGGAGATCGAATTGGCATCCGAAACAACTCAGCTAGAAGAGAAAAGGATACGATTTATCAAAAGAAGCTTGGTAAGTTTTGCATTATGGCAACTTACGTATTTGACTCGGTATTTTCAATTAGATATCAACAATTTCATCACGGGCTTCATTACTTTTATTTCTATTATTAGTGGAATTGTCTGGGCTTATTACCTCATAAAGATTGTCCTTTCATCGTTCCTCATTCAAAAGAAACGCTCTCTGGCCATTTCATTAAATAATGAGTACTACCAAATGATTCGACTTAAGAGCTTTAGAATAGGCTTCTGGGCTATTCTGGGATCAGTTGGGATTTTATTCGCGCTTAGCTTGTATGTTACAGTAAATATCCAAGTTGTTTTACACATATTGCTTATCGTCGGCGTCATTTGTCCCCAAGTGAGTTACTTAATTCTTGACAAAAATGAGGTTCTGAGCGATGAGTGAAGATGTTCTTGAAAATACGATTAAAGTGCAGCGAGCCAAAATGAAATTGACACAAGAACAGTTAGCAGAATTGATTGGAGTCACCAGAAAGACGGTTAATACGATTGAAAATGGCAAGTTCATACCTAGTACAGTATTAGCCATTAAGATGGCAAGAGCTCTTGGTCTTCCCGTCGAAGAATTGTTTATTCTGAAGTAACATAGGACTAAAGCATTGGAGCCTAGGGGGCTGTATGAATCCTTATATTTGGCTAATGAGGCTTATCCTTCGCGGACTTTAGCGGACGCCGTGCTCCTCCGTATCCATCCGCACGGGCGTCCGCCTGACCTATTCGCTGCATTTATCGATTCTCGTTATACGCTCTCAGGAGCGTGAAGCGATTCATCCGAATGCGGTGGGCCTCCTTCAAGCTTCTCTCCAGCAGCTCCTCGCTAACTCCAAGGTTCTCCGTCTCGGTTGGACCGCCAACCTTGCGCAGCCACTCCTTGAGCTTGTCCGCGTCCGGAATGCGAGCCAGCTCATCGCGAACGATATTCTGCCGGTCTGCCGGAACCGCAGGCAACTCTCCTTGCTCGGCCAACCGGCGGTATAACTTCGCTATGACCGCGCACGCGACACCTACCTTGGCTCCATGCAGGATTTGCTTCCGCCCGGTGCGCAGGAACTCCATCTCCCAATAATGCGAGAGGTGATGCTCCGCTCCCGAAGCCGGATGGGATTGCCCGAGCAGAAGCATGGCGAAGCCGGATTCCACCAGCGCTTCCGTCAGAATCCGGATCCCCTTCGAAGTGCGGGCCGCAATCTCCTCGACCTGATCGACGCACTTCTGCAGCGCCCCGCGGGTCATCTCCGCAACGGCCTCGGAATAAATCTCGCCGGCCGCCGCTCTCCCGAAGCTCCAATCGAACAAGGAAGTGTATTTGCCCAGCATGTCTCCGAAGCCAGCCGCCACAAGCTCCGAAGGCGCTTTGGTCAGGATGTCCAGATCGGCGAAAATCGCGGACGGACCGATCGTCTGGATCGTCGTCTTCTCTCCCCTCAGAATGAGCGGAGCGCCGACTGAGTTGAAGCCGTCCACCGATGGAGCGGTCGGCACCGAGATAAACGGAATGGAGATTCCGTATGCGGTGAAGCGCGTGATATCATGAAGCGTTCCCGAGCCGACGGCGAGGAGAGCCTCCGCGCCGAACCTCTTGGCGTCAAGAATGCATTGAACGAGCGATGCTTCGTCAGCGATCACGTCCCCTTGCGCGTTAGGCGAGATAAGAATCGTCTGAACCTGGATTCCGGCAAGAGCGATGTCCGCTTCCAGTGATTTGCCCGCGATCTCGTAGGTCGTCCGGTCGGCGACCAGCCCGATTCTGGCATAGCCTTTCTTGCGCAAGTAAGGAGCCGCTTGTCGCAGAGCTCCCTCTTCTATTCTTACGGTATCGATCTCCAGCGACGCTCGATCGACTCCCGGCATTTGCGCAGCCGCTTCCCGTACCTTCACCATAATGTCACTCATACGTAACTCTCCCTCTCTATTTATATAAATATTCCATTCGTAAACGCTGCCTCTCTCGGAGGCGCAACCGATTCCCTCAAGATGATTCGGCAGGCGGGACTCAGCTTGCGTTCGACTTCTTCCCCCCGAATGATCTTCGCCAGCGACTCCATCGCCCGATAGCCCATCTCGTGCAGAGGCAGCTCCAAGGTCGTCAGACGCGGAGTCAGGTATTCGCTGAATTCGCGGTTGTCGAAGCCGATAACGGACAGCTGCTGCGGAACGGATACTCCCGCCTCCGAAGCGGCGCGCAGAACGCCTGCGGCCATCACGTCGTTCATCGCCAGTATGGCGGTCGGCGGGTCCTCCAAGGCCAGAAGCTCTTGCGTCAGGCGAAAGCCCGATTCGGCCTCCCAATCTCCCATTCGAATCCATTGGGGGTTAGAGGGCAGCCCGTACTCGTTCGCCGCTTTGTAGTAGCCGTTGAATCTCATTCGGGAAGGCAGCGAATCGAGGATCCCGCTGATGACGGCGATCTTGGAGTGGCCCTGATTCACGAGATAAGCCGTCGCGTCGTAGAAGGCCTGTTCGTCGTCGTATTGAATCGTGATCTCATCTTGCGAGTAACAGTACGTATAAACGATAGGCTTGCCATGGGTGTCGATCGTTCCGGATAGATCGCGAGGGTGTACTCCGATGTAGACGATCCCTTCCACCTGCTTGCCTTGCAGATCGGAGACGGCGTTCTCGACGTAACGGGCATAGCTCTCGACCCGATCGAACTTCTTGCCGATCCGTTTGTCCAGCCGCAGGTTCGTCAACAGAATATGAAGGTCGTGCCGGTCCGCGAAGTCGTTGATACCATCGATGATCTCCGGCACGTTGAATACGGTCACGTCCTCCGCGATGACGCCGATCGTATCGGTGCGACGGTTCTTCAAGCTCTGGGCGATCGAGTTGGGCTTGAAGTTCAGCTCCTCGATCACGCGCAGCACCCGTTCCTTGGTCGTCGGCTTCACGTTGCGAGTGCCGTTAAGCACATACGAGACAGTCGCCGTAGACACATTCGCCCTGGCGGCGATATCTTTGATTCCGACCCTGCCCATCCGCAGCCCGCCTCCGCCCCGTTAAACGTTTAGTTATATATTAATTTTGTTATATCATTCTTAACAATTCGAATGCAAGGACATTTTGGGGGTGTTGCCGGGGACTGATGCCTGGGTTGTTGTTGGGGTTGTTGCGTAATGTGAAAGCTCCTTGCGGACGTGCTTCGAACACACCGCTTGCCCTCTGAATACCGAATTTATCGGTATTCGCGGCGCGGGGCCCGTATATCCCCTACATGAAACAAACCGCTCCCCGGCGGGAGATTCGTCCGACCGGGAAGCGGCTTTTAGCCTGTACTCTCTTACACGTCTTTCCACGCCATGACTTGCTAGGCTTTCGTTGATTTAACCAATAATCTAATCGTTTAATTTCGCCCAGATAAAAAACTTCGGAACGGTAAGGGGTTCAATATCCCATCAAAATAGTCCTAACCCAACCAAAAGCCGGGCAGGATCCTCGCTTCTCTCCGCCCGGCCTCGCGAATCTTACTCTTTGTCCTTGGAATCGATCAGCGTGAAATCATCGTAATGGAAAGCCGGAGCCACGATGCACGATACAAACACCGGCTCGTCACCGAGAGGGGTTGCCGTCTGCCACGCTCCCGCGGGCACCAAAGCTTGAGGCTGCTGCCCCTTCTCCAGATCCATGCCGAGAACCAGCTTTTCCTCTTCCGCCGGGTTTTCGCCTTTTCCGCCAAACGTTAGCAGCAGCGGACCGCCCGAATGATAAAGCCACAGCTCGTCCGACAGCACCTTGTGCCAAGCCGACACCTCGCCCGGATGAAGCAGGAAATACACCGAGCTCGCCGATGCCCGCGCTCCCGAGTAGGCTGCTCCAAGCACCTCATGAGGAATCTCGAACGAAGACTTCCAGATTTCGCGGAACCAACCGCCCTCTATGTGCGGCTGCAGATCAAGCTTCTCGATCAAGGGCGACAACGTTCTATTGGACATGCAGGTTTCTCTCCTTCAACTCTCTTTGTCTATTCCCTATTATACAGAGTTAACCTCGAACGATCCCGAATTGGCGAAAAAAAAGCCGAGTCCGTTCCCCAGCTTGAGAGGAAAAGAGTCGACTTTTCGGATTGTAGGCGGAGGGATAGAGGGAATTAACCGCGAACCTTCTCCAGCGCATAGCGATTCTCGGGAATCGGAATGCCCAGGTTGCCCCGCAGCGTGTCCGCTTCGTACTCCGTGCGGTAAATTCCGCGCTCCTGCAGAATCGGCACGACCAGCTCGACGAAATCCTTCAGCCCGCTGGGGATATTGGAATGAATGATGAAGCCGTCCGCCGCTCCTTCTTCATGCCACAGCTGGATCCGGTCCGCGACCTGCTCCGGGGTTCCGAAGAATTCGCCTCGCGGCGTCGCGCTCTGCAGAGCGACCTGGCGGAGCGTAAGCCCTTGCTCCTTCGCCTGCTTCTTTATCTTGTCCGTGCCGCTTCGGAAGCTGTTGCTGCCGATGTCCCCGATGTCCGGGAACGGCTCATCCAGCGGGAATTGCGAGAAGTCGAAGTGGTCGAAGAAGCGCCCGAGGTAATTCAGCGCGTTCTCGATCGAGACGAGGCTCGCGATCTCTTGGTACTTGCGCTCCGCTTCTTCCTCCGTCTTGCCGATTATCGGCCCGATGCCGGGCAGGATAACGATATCGTCCGCGGATCGGCCTTGCTCGACTGTCCGGCGCTTGACGTCCTGATAGAAGGCCTTAGCCTCTTCCAGGGTCTCCGGGCCGGTGAACACCGCATCCGCTCCCTTCGCCGCAAGGTTCTTCCCGCTCTCCGAAGAGCCTGCCTGGAAGATGACCGGGTGGCCTTGCTTGGAACGGGCAATGTTCAGCGGTCCCTGAACGGAGAAAAATTTGCCTTTATGATTCAAGGTGTGAAGCTTAGACGGGTCGAAGAACACGCCGCTCTCCTTGTCCCGGACGAACGCGTCGTCCTCCCAAGAGTCCCACAATCCGCGCGTCACGTCCAAATATTCCTCCGCGATCTGATAGCGCTCGTCGTGAGTCGGATGTCGGTCTTTGCCGTAGTTCAGCGCCGAGCCCTCCAGCGGCGAGGTCACGACGTTCCAGCCGGCGCGGCCGCCGCTGATATGGTCGAGCGAGCCGAATTGGCGGGCGACCGTGAACGGCTCGCTGTACGAAGTGGACAGCGTGCCGACCAGCCCGATCTTGCTCGTGACGGCGGCAAGCGCCGAGAGGATCGTCAGCGGCTCGAACCGGTTCAAGAAGTGGGGAATCGACTTCTCGTTGATGTATAAACCGTCCGCGATAAACACCAGGTCGAACTTGCCTTCCTCCGCCTTCTGAGCCTGACTCTTGTAGAAGTTAAAGTTTACGCTTGCGTCCGTCAGCACCTCCGGATGCCTCCAAGCCGAGATGTTGCCTCCGACGCCGTGAATGATCGCTCCGAACTTCAGTTGTTTTCTCGCCATGCCTTCGATTCCTCCCTTTAATGGAACGCTGTCTGTTTAAGGCTAAGCTTATAGCTCTTCACGAGCCTGACGCCCTTGTTCACGTCCTTGTCGAAATCTCGCTCGAACCCGAGATACTCGTAGAGCCGAACGGCCGGAGCCATCACGTCCGAGGTGTGCAGGTGCAAGGTGTCCGCTCCCCATTCCGAAGCTAGCCTGACGCTCTCGCGGATAATAGCGGTCGCGATGCCTTGGCCGCGATGCGACGGGGATACGGCCAGCAAACGAATGATGGGATTGTGGATGCCGAGCTCCGGCGCTCCATAGGCTTCGGCCGAAGAATCGAAGAGAAGCGCGCTGCCGACAATCTCTCCGTCCAGTTCCGCGACAAGCCGCGCCTTAGGAGAGCCTCCGTCAACCGAGGCCACGATCGATTCCTTGTAGGCCTCCCATTGATCGGCAATCTCCGCCGAGTACTGCTCATATGCTTCTACCAGAACTTTGCGGAGCGCTTCGCTGTCTTGCTGTTTCGCCTCGCGAATTCGCAGGTTCGGATTGGCCATCATGGTCACCTCTCTGTTTCTTTATCGTATAGGAAAAATGATGTCATATAATTTCCCGTGCAGAGCTTTGCGTCACTTTTGGGGGATTTGTTCTTGGGCGCGGACGCTGTCCGAAGCATCGGACCAAGCCCGTTTGATTCGGTCGATCTGTCCCAGATGATGCTGCACGTGCTCGATAAAGGAACGAATGACGTCCTTCAGCTTCACCGTGTCTCCTTTGGCGTTGACGGCCGTTTTCTCCAAGTCCTCCGCGGTCAGTCGGCGGAACAGCTGCGCATTATAGTTCAGCAGCGAGAGATAGAACGCCAGAATGTCGGCAGGAGACGCCTCATTCCCGTATTGCCGTTCGACCCAAGGATCCTGGCGGAAGCCGGGAAGCCGTTCCGGGGAACCGGACAAAATCTCGCGAATTCGGAAGGAAACGATCAGGTTGTGGTCGGCCAGATGGGTAAGCACCTCGGTAATGCTCCACTTGTTCGGGGCTTCCTTCCACTTGAGCTGCTCGGGCGCCACTCCCGCGATCGCTTCCTTCAGCTGTTCGTGGGCGTTTAAGTATCTAGCGAGCTCGTTATCGCTTAGGCTCATACATCGTCACTCCTTATACGGTTGTGTCGTTAGGGATAGAGTTTGGAGATTCATCTTGCGAAGATGCGAAGTCTTGGCTGGATAAGGCGTCTTTGCCGCCAAGTTGGACAAGGTTATCCTCCGCCAACCGGGCGAAGAATGCCGCCGTCAGCGGAAGCGCCCGCTCATCGATGTCGAAGGCAGGGTGATGCCATTCGTGAGGTCCCGAGGTTCCCATGAAGAAGAAGGCGCCCGGCACGGCCCGCTGATAGAAGGCGAAATCCTCGCCCGCAGGCGATGGCGCCGGAACGACGACCTGCAGCCCGACTCTCCGTGCCGCGATAGCGGCCGTCTCCGACAAGACCCGGTCGTTGTTCACCGCCGGCGGCCCTTGAATCCACTTCACGCTGGCCTTCACTCCGAAAGCGGCGGCGACTCCGTCGGTAATGCGCTCGAAACGCTCCTTCACCAGAGCGCGGACGCCTTCGTCGAACGTGCGCAGCGTTCCGTCCAGAAGCGCGCTCTCCGGGATGACGTTCCAGGAGGTGCCGCTATGAATTCGGGTCACGCTGATCACGGCGCTCTGCAGCGGACTAACGTTGCGGCTCACGATCGTCTGAAGCGCCGCGATAAGATGGGCGCCGGCGACGATCGGGTCGACGCTCGCTTCAGGAACGGCGGCATGGCTGCCGGTCCCCTCCAACTTGACGACGAAGCCGTCCGCGGCGGCCATAAGCGGTCCTTCCTTGATGCCGATCGTGCCGACCGGAAGATCGGGCTTGTTGTGGAGGCCGTAGATGGCATCCACCCCGTCAAGCGCGCTGCTCTCGATGACCTCGAGCGCGCCGTGCGCCTTCTCCTCCGCAGGCTGGAAGATCAGCCTCACGGTTCCCGCGAGCTCGCTCTCCCTCTTCTTCAGCAGAAACGCCGCTCCCAGCAGGGATGCCGTATGGTAATCGTGGCCGCACGCATGCATACGGCCGGGCTTCTGCGAGGCGAACGGAAGCCCCGTCTCCTCCTGCACCGGAAGCGCGTCGATATCGGCCCGCAGCGCGATCGTCGGTCCCGGCCGCGCTCCGCCGATCTCCGCGATCACGCCGGTGCGGAGCGAGTAATCCAGGATGCGTACGCCCGCCTCCTCCAGCCAGCCGCGAATCCAATCGGTCGTCTGGAATTCCTCGTGCGACAGCTCGGGGTTCGCGTGCAGCTGACGCCGGATCGCGACCAGCCGCGCCGCCAGCGACTCCTGCGCCGCCTTTGCCTCATTTTCTGCCTCTGTATTTGTCAAATGGCGGCTCATTCGCACTCCTCCTAATAGATAGTCCTACGCCTGGCGGATCGGAGCGAACGCCTCCTGCAGCAGCTCAATGGAGCGTTTGCGCAGCCCGAAATCCTTGATCCCTGTCGTGACGATAATCTCTTCGACCTCGTACCGGCTCTGCAGCTCGAGCAGCCTCGCCCTCACCGTGTCCTTCGATCCCTTCGTGATATCCGCATCCTTCACTTCGATCTCGTAGGATTCGTCCGCTTGGCGAACGAATTCCGCCGCCTGCTCGAGAGTGCCTACCGTGACCGTGCGGCCGCTCTCCAGACGGATCTTTACGTTCTTGAACTCTTCGGCCAGCTCGTGAGCCTGGCTGTCGGTCTCCGCCACGATCACGGATAGGGCCAGAATCGCCTGCGGCTTCGTGCCCTTCGCCGTATTGAACCGCTCTCTGTACGTCTTGATCGCTTGTTCTGCAACGGCCAGATCGCTGTTGATGAACAGGGCGAACACGTATGGCCGTCCCGCTTCCGCGGCGAGCTCCGCGCTACCCACGCTGGCGCCTAGCAGGTACAGCTCCGGCGGAGTCTCCGGCTTCGGCGTCACGCGAATTCCCGCAAGCGGGTGGTCCTCCGGCAGTGTTCCTTGCAGGTAATGCTCCAGCTCCGCTACCTTCTCGTTCAGCGAGAGCGGCTCGGTCACGCCGCGTTGCAGCGCCCTCGTCGAATTCGGCAGCCCTCCGGGCGCGCGTCCGATCCCGAGATCGATGCGCCCTGGAGCGAGCGCCGACAGCAGGCTGAAGTTCTCGGCGACCTTATACGGGCTGTAATGCTGAAGCATGACGCCGCCCGAGCCGACCCGAATGCGCTTCGTGTTCGCGGCCAAGTAGGAGATCAAGACTTCCGGCGAGGAGCCGGCCAATTGTTCGGAATCATGATGCTCCGATACCCAGAAGCGATGGTAGCCGAGATCGTCGGCCAGCTTCGCAGCCTCGATCGTATTCCGCAGCGCCTGCTCCGCCGTTTCTCCGGAGTTGATCAGGCTCTGGTCCAGAATGCTAAGTTTCAGACTCATTCGATATCCTCCTCAAGCGAAGCTCCCTGTTCAGATCGAATAGTTGGGCTCCGGCGTTATTCTTCTAAGGAACTGCCGCGTTCTCTCTTCCTTGGGCCTGGCGAAGATCTCCTTCGGATCGCCTTCTTCGACCACGACGCCCTCATCCATGAAGACGACGCGGTTCGCCACGTCTCTGGCGAAGCCCATCTCGTGCGTCACGACGATCATCGTAATGCCTTCCTTCGCGATCTTGCGGATAACCTCCAGCACCTCGCCGACAAGCTCCGGGTCCAAGGCGGACGTCGGCTCGTCGAACAAGATGACCTCCGGCTCCAGCGCCAGCGCCCTCGCGATGCCGACGCGCTGCTGCTGTCCGCCGGACAGCTGGCTCGGATAGGCGTCGATCTTCGCGCCAAGCCCCACCTTCTCCAAGACGGCTATGCTCTTCGCCCGCGCTTCCTCCTTGGGAATTCTCCTCACGACGACGAGCCCTTCCATCACGTTCTCCAGCGCGGTCTTGTGGCGGAACAGGTTGTAATGCTGGAAGACCATCGCGGACTTTAGACGCAATTCGTGAATGTCCTTCTTCGAAGGGTGTCTGCCATCCGCCTTGTAGTCTCCGATTGCCACCGTTCCTCCGCTCGGCCGCTCCAAGAAGTTAATGCACCTGAGCAGGGTCGTCTTACCGGAGCCGCTTGGTCCTAGAATCGCGACGACCTCTCCTTTCTCAACCGTCAGATCGATGCCCTTCAGCACCTCTTGGCGGCCGAACGTCTTCGTAATTCGGCTGAGCTGGATCATGCGACTCCTCCTCGGTTGTAAACATTGATTCTTCGTTCAATGCGCGCGGCGATCTGCTCGATGAGCACGGTCAATCCCCAGAAGATGATCGCGGCGGCGATATATGCCTCGAAGAACTTCCAATTCGTCGACGCGACGATCTGCGCCTTGGCGAAGATCTCGACGACCGATACGGTGAAAGCGAGCGTGGAACCGTGGAGCATCCCGATCAGGCTGTTCGTCAGATTCGGCAGGCTGGCGGCGAACGCTTGCGGGAACACGATACGGCGAAGCGCCTGCGGCGTCGTCATGCCGATCGAATGGGCGGCTTCCAGCTGGCCTCGATTCACGGAGAGCAGCCCGGAACGAACGACTTCGGACAGATACGCGCTGGCGGTAATCGTGAAGGCGATCAGCGCGAAGGCGATGTAAGGAATCTCTACCGACCGGAAAGAAGATCCGATGCTCTTCGCCGCCGAGTCGATGATCGCCGGCAATCCGAAGTAGATGAGCAGCAGATGGGTAAGCATCGGCGTGCCGCGGATAAAGGTGACATAGCCGGTCGCGATCTGGCTCAGCACGGGAACCCGATAGAGCCGCAGCAGCGCGATTCCCGTTCCGAACACGAATCCCGCCAGCACCGATACAACGGTGATGAAGAGCGTCGTCGGCACTGCCGACAGCAGACTGACGAACGCTGTCCAGATAAAGGCCGGGTCCAACTTCATGCTCTCGTCCTCCCTTCCTGCGCTCTAGACGTCTTGGCCTGCGCTCTAGGTGTCTTGGCCAGCAATCCCCGCAGAGAAGGGCTCTTCCAGCCGAACCTTCGTTCCGAGGACGACTCTCGCCGTTCATGCCGCAGCATGCGGCGCTCCAGCAGCCGGAACGCTTGCTCCAGGGCGAAGCTGATGACAAAGTAGATAAGGGCCAGATCGATATAGGTCTCCACGAAATGCTGCCCCAGCGTGATGAGCGTCTGCGCCTTGCCCGACATCTCCATAATGCCAAGGGAGAAAGCGAGCGAGGTTTCCTTGAGCGTCGCGATAACCAGGTTCGCGAAGACCGGAAGCGAGATGGCCAGCGCCTGCGGAAGGACGATGCGGACGAAAGCCTGGAATCCGCTCATCCCGACCGAATAGGCGGCTTCGACTTGACCGCGGTCGACCGCCGACACGCCGGCGCGAATCATCTCCGAGAGGAATGCCCCGGCATGCAGCGAATACGTCGCCACGACGAAGACGAGAACCGGCGTACGGGTGACGTCCACATGAACGAGCTTGAGCAGTTCGGGAAGACCGTAGTAGATCAAGAACAGTTGAATAAGAATCGGCGTGCCTCGGAAGAACGAGACATACACCTGCGACACTCGCTTAAGAACGGGGACTTTGTAAAGACGGGGGAGGGCGACGAGAAAACCGACGCCCAACCCGAACAAGATAGACAAGCCTACGATCGTAAGCGTTAGATTGAGCGTGGAGAGCAGCTTGGGAAAATAATCGAACACATACGCGATATCGAACTTGGCGCCGGGCATTCGTTTCCCCCCTTCCCTTGATTCAAACGATGGCCGACCGATTAACGAGAGGCTTTACGAGAAGTCCGCGCCGAGCCACTCCGTGCTAAGCTTCCCCAGGGTGCCGTCTTGCTTGATCTCCTTGATCGCTCCGTCGATGGCATCCGCCAGGACTTGCTCATCCGGATCGTCCTTGCGGAAGACGAACAGGATATCCGCGGAACTCAGCGGGTCGCCGACCGTCTTCAGCTTGCCATCCGGGTCGATAAGGGAGAGCGTGAAGTTCGCGCCGATGGTGGCGTCTACGCGTCCGGTTGTGATCTGGTTGACATAGTCCGCCGAGCCTCCGCTCGAATAAACGATTTTGATCGCGTTGTCGTGTTCCTTGTTATAGTTCTCGAGAATCTGCGCTTCCGCGCTCGTCGCGCCGACGATAACCTTCTTGCCCTTCAGGTCGTCAAGATTCTTGATCGAGTCGTTGTCCTTGGCGACGATGATCTCGTTCGACCAGTGAGCATAAGGCTCCTTGTTGAACAGGTACTTCTCCGTGCGCTCCGGATTCTTCTCCATCTCGTGGGCGACGAAGTCGATCTTCTTCGTCTCAAGGCTCAGCAGCAGGTTGGCGAAATCATAGGTTTGCAGCTCGAATTCGTAGCCGGGCAGACGTTTGTCGATCTCGCGCACGAGCTCAACGTCGAAGCCCGTCAGCTTTCCCTTATCGTCCAGAAAGGCCACTTTCGGGAATTGCGTTCCCGTTCCTACGATAATCTTCTTCACTTCCGCTGGGGCCGAGCTCTCCGTGCTGGCGCTTGGCGACGCCGCCGCCGGCGTCGACGCCTTAGCCGATTCCGATGCCGAAGCTTGGGGCGAGCCGGAAGCATTGTTCGAATTATTGTTGCCGCAGCCGCCCAGCACCACCGCTAAGCTGATTGCCGCCGTTAAAACCGATAATGTTTTTTTCATTTTTGGACCCTCCACCTTTGGAATGTACGATAACTTATAATTCCTACCCGATAAGTAAGAATTATGTTGAAACTAATTTATCACCCGGGGAAGAAAGCGTCAATGCAACTTCTAATAGAGAAAATCTATCGATGAATTCAACTTTTGAATCGCTCGCTCAGTCGCTTGCCCGAGACTTGAGAATGGCTGCGAACTCTTGAAGGATCTCCGTGTTCTCGCCTTGCAGCGAGATCGCGCACGTCTGCATGGAGATTCCGGACGTCTCGGGAAAATCGATCGGAAACAGCTTGCCCTCCTCGACCTCTTGTCTCGCGCATATGCCCGGGAGGAAGCAGATGCCCGCCTTCTGGAGGACCAGCTTCTTGGCCGTCTCGGAATTGTCGGTCTGGAACTCGATTCGGGGCGGCCGATTCAGCGACTCGAATACCCGATGAATTCGCAGCCAATCGAGAGCCCCGCACTCGAAGAAGACGAGCGGCTCGTCGCCGAGAGCCTCGATGCTTAAGTTCTCTTCCTGCAGAAAAGAATGCCCCGCGTACACATGAAGCCGGATCGGATCGAGCAGCAGTTTGATCGAACGGATCCCGGGGTGGCTGACGGGACGCGAGAAGGCGATGTCCACTTCCTTGTTCAACACCTTGTTCGCCAATTCGTCCGTCGTTCCGGTCTGCAGCTTGAACTGGATCTGGGGATAGCGAAGCTTCATCTCGGGCAGCAAGCCCGGAATCAAATAATTGGCGACAGACACCGTGCATCCGATTCTCAGCTCGTTCGGCAATTGCTGCTTGTGTTGGACGTGCTGCTTCCCTTTGCGATAGATTTGCAGCAGCTGCTGGGCGTAAGGAAGGAACCGCTTGCCTTCATCCGTCATCTGCACCTGCTTGCCGATCCGGTCGAACAAGCGGCAGTCGAGCTCCCGCTCCAGCGATTGAATGCGAGCCGTCACTGAAGGCTGGGACAGAAACAGCGCATCCGCCGCTTTGTTGAAGCTGCCGTAATGGATGACGTACACGAACGCTTCCATGTTCTCGATGTTCATTTGCACCACATCCCACTTTTCCGATTAGATAACTCAGATATTGATTTTATCCATGTTACGCCGGATTGGCTTTATCTGTCAATATCAGACTTCTCCGCCAAGTCCTCGCAGAATCGTGACAGGCCAAAAAAACCGTCCCCGGCTGCCGTCGGGAACGGTTTCTTCGCTTGCTTATTGCGGCCTCGCGGGACAGAAGCCGAGATTCGCCGCGCAGAGCGACGCAGCATAGGTCGGATCCTTCTTCGAGAGCTCCCAGAAGTAGCTCCCGATCACATGGTTGCCCGACATCGTCCGCTTGCGGAATTCCATCGGAGCCGCGGTTTTGACGTGCCTGTATTCGTATACCTTGCTGCTTCTGGGCATTCGGAACACGGCGGGCGGCAGGTACGGAACCGCATCGAACAGATTGCTGACGCGATGAGAATTGGCCACGCCATCCGCCAGCGCCCGGACGAAGCTCGGATCTCCGGCTCTCGGCGATCCGAATGTATACAGAGCATAAGAGCGGAAAGGTACGTTCTCCGCGACATCCATCGCGCACAGAGTCGCCAGCGCTCCTCCGAGGCTGTGCCCCGTCAGAACAAGCCGCTTCTCCCTGCTCATATTCTTGAGAACGCTCATGATGCCATGCCGCGCCGACTTGTAGATCTGGGTGAAGCCCCGATGCGTCTGCCCGGCGTTCTTGCAATAGGGGTAGCTTATCTGGGAGGCGATCGCGTCCGACAGCCAGTCGGATGTCGAGCTCGTTCCGCGGAACGCGACGACGACCTCGTCCTCCGACTCCAGGATGAAGCCGAACAGCTCGCGGTTGCGGTTCAGCGATTGGGCGTCGAATGCCGCGACCGCCCGATAAGGGGCGGGTACCATGAAGCTGCCGTCCGGATGTTCGTACTGCTTATAGGTCTGGCTGCACACTCCCGCAAGCAGGATGGCTTTGCGCACGTCGAATGCGTTCGTTCCCATTCTCCCCACCCCTTCCCCCTATACTTTATTAGGAGGGAAGGGCTGCGGTGCTTGACTAACGGCGAACAATCGCTGGCGATGGTTCGCTTATTCCGACCGCGAAGGAACGAGCTCCAGCGACACCGGCTTGACGACCGAGATCGAATGCCCGGCCGGCACGGGAATTCCGTCTTCGCCGATTCGGAAGGACACGATCGCGTTCGAATCCTGAAGGGCGCTGAGCAGCCATCGATCGCCGAACACGGCGAAGCTTCGCGGCGTCCGTCCGCCCGCGGACACCTGTCCAAGCGGCTGCAGCTTCCCGTCTTCAAGCACCCGATAGACGGCTAGGCTGTCATGCCCGCGGTTCGACGCGTACAGGAACTCGCCGCTCTCGGTCAGGTGGATATCCGCGCACGTATTCTCGCCCTCGAAGTCCGCCGGAAGCGTCGGCACTGTCTGCAGTGGAAGGAGCTCGACATCCGCGGCCCGGTATTCGTAAGCCGACACCGCGCAGCTCAGCTCCTCCACCACATACAGGATCGGAAGGCTCGGATGGAACGCGGTATGCCGCGGTCCGGCGCCCTTGGCCGTATCGAAGCGCTTCAACAGCTTCAGCTTGCCTTCCGGCTCCTCGATTCGATAAATATAGAGGCCGTCCGTGCCCAGATCGCAGACGATCCACTCCTTCGTTCCCGGGATCGGGAAGATCGAGTGGGCGTGGGCCGCCTCCTGCCGATCCGTCCGAACGCTGCTGCCTTCATGAACGGCTTGGTCCGAGATCGGACCGATCGATCCGTCCTCCATAATCGGGTACAAGCATACGCTTCCCGTCATATAATTGACCGCTACCAGCCAACTGCCGGAAGCATCCACTCGCAGATGGCAGGGCGCATCGCCGCGGGAAGGCTGGCGATTCAGCTCGGACAGCGTCTGCACCTCCGAAGAGTAACGGTAGGAGACGATTCCTCCGTCATCGGTTTCGCTCACGGCATAAACTCGCTTCTTGCTGGGATGTACGGCGACGAACGATGGATTTTCCACCCCGGCAACTCCTCCGATCCGCTTGATCTCTCCCGTCTCGCCGTTCAAGGCAATCAGATGAATCCCTTCCCGGTCGGAAGAATCGTACGTTCCGACGACGATCGGGGCAATGACGGACGCATTCGCATTCCATGGCATGGTTGAACAACCGCCTTTCTCGGCTAGTAGGCATATAGCGAATATTATAGCATCTTTTTGGAAGCTGAATCGGGGTCTCATTGAATAGAATAGGGATAAAATGCTTGTGAGCCAAAGGAGGCGGGGAGCATGGGACGTGGGAGCGCGGTTTATCGGAGGCTGATGCTGGCTCTCTTCGGGAATCGTCTGGTCGAGCGGCTCGTCACCCGGTTCGGCGCCCGGCTTGCCAGCCGCTTCGTTGCCGGAGAGGATCGAACCAGCGCCTTGCTGATGGTTCAGCGATTGAATCGGATCGGCATCTCGGCGACGCTCGATCATCTGGGAGAATCGGTTCGCAGCCTGAACGCGGCAGCGGGCTTCCGGGAGGAATACCTTCGGCTGCTCGACGGCATCCGGCTGCAGAAAGCCCGATCGACCGTGTCGGTCAAGCCGACGCAGATGGGCCTCGCGCTGGATCCGGAATGCTGCCTGCGCAACGTCCGGCAGATTGCGGAACGGGCCCGGAAGGCCGGTACCTCCGTCTGCCTCGACATGGAGGATTCGCGGTATACCGAAGCCACGCTGGATCTCGTCAGGCAGCTGCGCGAAGAGGGATTCGCGAACGTGACCACCGTGCTTCAATCGTACCTCTTCCGCAGCGAGCAAGACGCCGCCCGGCTCCTTCAGGAGGGGATTGCCCTGCGGCTGGTCAAAGGGGCATATCAAGAGAAAAAGGAGATTGCCTTCGCGAATTCCGAAGACATTCTCCTTCAGCTTCATAAGCTTATACGGCTGCATCTGGACAGCGGGGCGTTCGTCGCGATCGGCTCGCACGACGACCGGGTCATCGGCGAAGTCCGCTCGTACGCGGAACGAACCGGTATCGACCGGAGCCTGTTCGAATTCCAGATGCTGTACGGCCTGCGCATGGAAGAGCAGGCGAAGCTGGCCGGCTTGGGCTATCAGGTTCGCTGCTACGTTCCGTACGGCAGGCAATGGTATCCTTACTTCACCCGGAGGCTCGCGGAGAAACCCGGCAATCTGTGGCTTGTCGTTCGGAACCTATTCCGGTAGAGGATAGGAGATAGAGGCTGGATCAAAGCAGGAAATCCGAGCTTCTTCTTAGAGACGGATCAGATGCTTCGTGAACGTCGTGATCACTTCGGCGGTGCCGTCCTCCTTGATGTAGAGGTCGTCCTCGATGCGAACCCCGCCGATCTCCGGCACGTAGATGCCCGGCTCGACGGTGAACAGGAGGCCGGTCTCGATCGGCTCCCGATTGTCTCCGTGCACGGAAGGATACTCGTGGATGTCCATCCCGAAGCCGTGGCCGACCCGGTGGGTGAAGTACTTCCCGTAGCCTCTCGCTTCGATCTCGTCGCGCGCGGCTTTATCCACGGAGGCCAGAGTCCGGCCCGCGCGAGCCGCTTCGATGCCTCGAAGGTTCGCGGCATGAACGGCCTCGTAGATCGCTTCCTGCTCCGCGGTTCCTTCTCCCATGATGAACGTGCGGGTGATATCGGAGCAGTAGCCTTGCACGACGACGCCCATATCGATCAGCAGAAAATCGTTCTCTTGAAACGCCACGTTCTCCGGAGTGCCGTGCGGCAGCGCGGAACGACGGCCGGCGAGAACGATCGTATCGAACGACGGCTTGTCGGCTCCGAAGCGCTTCATCTGATATTCCAGCTCCGCGGTCAGGTCAAGCTCGGTCATGCCGACGACGGCATGGGTGAGCGCATGGTTCATGACCTTTTCGATCGTCTCGACGGCAAGCCGAACCCTCTCGACCTCATCTCTTGTCTTGCGCATGCGCATTGCTTCCAAGAACGGAGTAAGATCCTCGAATCGGGCGCCCGGAGCGACGTCTTGAAGGCGCTCGGCCTTGTCCACGGTGACGTTGCTCTTCTCGATAGCGAGACTGGCCGGGGCGGCCCCAAGCTTCTGCTTCAGCTTCTCGTAAGGATTCTCGGTATCGCCGCTCGGAATGATCGTATCGACAGTGCCTTGCTCGCTGGCCGCTTGGGCGTCCAGCATCGGAGCGAACAGCGTCTCCTCTTCGGAACGGGCGTCGAGCAGCAGCGCAAGGAACCGTTCATGGGGATTCGAGCGGAATCCCGTTAAGTAATAGATCATCGAAGGTGACGTGAGCAGCGCCGCGTCCATTCCCTTCTCCTTCAGAAATTCAAACGTCTTCTTCCTTCTCGTATGGTAAATCGTGCTCATTTACTGTTCACTCCCATTCTCGCTGATCAAGCGCAGAAACTCGGCGCCGTACTTGGCGTACTTGGCTTCGCCGATCCCCTTGACCTCCCGCATCTCCTGCTCGGAGGCCGGCAATCTCTGGCACATCTCCCGCAGCGTCGCGTCATTGAAGACGAGGAACGGCGGCACGCCCTCCCGATCGGCCAGCTTCTTGCGCAGCTCGCGAAGCTTGGCGAACAGCTCCTCGCTGTACGGCGCTTCCGAGCCGTCCGCGCGGCCTCCTCCGTAACGCGAACGGCTTCTTGTCGCTTGAGCTTCCGGCTCGACGCGGCTCATCACCCGCTCCGTTCCTTCGATGACGCCCCGAACCCGCTCCGCCAGCTGGACGACGGGGTACTGGCTGTCCGTCAGCCGCAGGTAACCGTCGGCGATCAGCTCGTGGATCAGCCGGACAAGCTCCTTCTCCGGCGTCTTGCTCATCATTCCGTACACCGTCAGCGAATCGAACCCGAACTGGCGGATCTTCGCGTCATTCGCTCCCCGCAGCACCTTGGCGGTGAGCGTCACGCCGAAGCGCTGCCTCATTCTTGCCACGCAGGAGAAAATAATCTTCGCTTCTTCCGTCACGTCGCGAAGCTCCCGCGTGTCGGTGCAGTTGCCGCACCGTCCGCACGGCTCCCCGCCCTCTTCGCCAAAGTAGCGCACGATGCTGCGCTGCAGGCAATCCGAGGTATTCGCATATTCCACCATGTCGTTCAGCAGCCGATAGTCATTGCGCTTCCGTTCCTCGTCCGCTTCGCTCTGCTCGATGAAGAACTTCTGCGTCACGGTATCCGCCGCGGAGAAGAGCAGCACGCATTCGCCCGGCTCCCCGTCGCGGCCGGCGCGCCCCGCTTCCTGGTAATACGCCTCCAGGTTCTTCGGCATGTTGTAATGGACCACGTAACGAACGTTGGACTTGTCGATGCCCATGCCGAACGCGTTCGTCGCGACGATGATCTGCAGGTCGTCCCGCAGGAACGCGTCCTGTACGGCGGAACGCTCGTCCTCGGTCATTCCGGCGTGATACTTGCCGACGCGGAGTCCGAGCTTCGCGAGATGCTGCTGACAGGCCTCCACCTCTCGCCGAGTGGCCGCATAGACGATGCCCGATTGGCCGGTGCGTTCCCGGATGTACTTAACGAGGAATTCCCGCTTGTCCGTATTTCTCGCGACCGACAGCGCCAGGTTGTCCCTCGCGTACCCTGTCGTGACGCGCTCGGGCGAGCGCAGGCGCAGCCGCTCCAGGATGTCCTCCTTGACGACGTCCGTCGCGGTCGCCGTGAACGCCGCCATGACCGGCCTGCTTTCCAGATACGGAAGGATGCGAACGATGCCCATGTAGCTCGGACGGAAATCGTGTCCCCATTGAGAGACGCAGTGAGCTTCGTCGACGGCGATCAACGGGACCTCGATCCGTCCGATCAAGTTAAGGAATCGCTCCGACTCCAGCCGCTCGGGAGCGATATAAACGAGCTTATAGCGCCCTTCCTCGATCCCGCGCATCCGATCGTTCGTTTCTTTGGCCGACAACGAGCTGTTGATGTAGGTTGCCGGAATTCCCGTCTCCGTAAGCCCGTCTACTTGATCCTTCATCAAGGAGATGAGCGGAGACACGACCAGCGTCACTCCGGGAAGGAGCACGGCCGGCAGCTGGTAACAGATCGACTTGCCGGCTCCGGTCGGCATGACGCCGAGCACGTCCCGGCCCGCCAATATCGCGGAGACCAGCGTCTCCTGCCCCTTGCGGAAGGAATCGTAGCCGAAGAATCGCCGCAGCGCCCGTCTGGCGTCTTCCATGCGGTTCGGGCTCGGATAAGCTTCGAGACTCATCGCTCCGCCTCCTGTCTTGCGAACGCGAGCAGCGGCGACAGCTCTTCGGCGTAATAGACGTCCAGCACGTGAAGCGCGCGGGTGCACACCGTATAGAGCAGCTTGCGATCTTGTTCTCTTCCGTAACGTTCGGCGGACGCATCCCAGACAAGCACCGCGTCGAACTCGATTCCCTTCGACAGATAAGAAGGAAGAATCGAGATGCCCTTCGGCAGCTTCGCCGAGCCCCCGGTCACGAGGGTCACCGGCGTCTCGTCCGGCAGCCGCTCCTTGATCAAGGCGCTGGCATTCCCGCATTCGACCGCGGTCTTCGCGATAATGCCGATCGTCGCGTAGCCCGCCTCCAGAAGCTCCGTCGCTCTGGCGGCAATCTCTTGCGCGAGCTCGGAGCTGTCGCGGCACGAGAGGATGCGGGGATATTCGCCTTCCCGGTTGAAGGGAGCGATGCTCTCCGCATCCTGCGGCGTCAGGATTCGCTTCGAGAATTCCACGATCGGCCGCGTCGAGCGGTAGCTCGTCGTCAGCCGCCAGACGGCGGTGTCCGCTTCCGGCACCAGACGCGTCCAGCCGCCGAAGCCTCCGCTCTCTTCCGCTTGGGCGTAGATCGCCTGGTTGAAGTCGCCGAGCACGGTCAGTCGCGCGTGCGGAAAGCGTCTCCTGAGGAACGCCGCCTGGAACGGCGAATAATCCTGCGCCTCGTCGACGAACAGGTACTTGACCTCCCCTTCGATCTTGCGGAAGCCTTCGAGAGCTTCCATGACGAAGAGCAGCGGCGTCGCGTCCTCGTGATCGATCATCTTGCGGCCGAGCGTCTCATCCGCGCGGAGAGCCATCCATTCGTACTTCGGCGGCAGCTTGCCGTCGGGGGCGCATGCCGTGAACAGCGTGCGGCTGCGGAACAGCTCGCGGTACGTCGCCATCGGGTCCATGAAGCGGAAGCCCTTCACCGCCTTGCGAAGCGGTCCGATCGATTGCTCGGCGACCCTGCGCATGAGCAGCTCGGTCATGCGATCCTCGTCGTCGAACGCCTCGTCATGGAAGCCTCCTTCGCGCCGCAATTGAACGTAGATTCGCTGGATATCCTCATCGTCCGCGAGCTCCGCCGCTTCCTCCAGCCACGATTCCCCGATCTGGCTCTCGATCCAAGCGTTCAGCCGTTCATTGAGCCATCGTCTCAGCTTGAGCAGCCGATCCCCGAAATCCTCGCGGCCCAAGTCACCGTAATACTTCGCCGCCATCTCCTCCGCGGAGACGATCGTACCGCTGCGGAAGCGAAGCGGACGGAAGCGAACGCCGGCCGTCTTGAGGCGATCCAAGTAATTCCTCACGGTCGTGAAGAAGTGCTCGGACCCTTTGTATCGGGCCGCCGCTTCCCGCGAATCGCCTTCTGCCGTCCCGCTCGCGGCTGCCAGCTCCTCCGTCTGCGCGAACAGGTCCTCGACCTCCCAGCGCCGGCCGAGCCTCGATTCGATCAGCTCGCGGAACGTCATCTGCCGCATGTTCGCTTCTCCCAGATCGGGCAGAACCCGCGAGACATATCCCTTGAATACGGGGTTCGGCGAGAACAGAATGACCTGGTCCGGCGTCAGGGTATCGCGATAACGGTACAGCAGATAAGCGATCCTCTGCAGCGCCGCCGACGTCTTCCCGCTACCCGCCGCTCCTTGCACGACAAGCAGCTTGTGCTTCTCGTCGCGGATGATCCGGTTCTGCTCCTTCTGGATCGTCGCCACGATGCTCTTCATGGACGTATCCGAACGCTCCGACAGCACCGCTTGAAGAATGTCGTCCCCGATCGTCTCGTCGGTGTCGAACACATGCTTCAGTTGGCCGCCGCGAATGACGAATTGACGCTTCAGCGTCATGGTCCCTTCGATGGTCCCGCCCGGCGTCTCATAGCGTACCGGTCCCGGCTCGCCGTCATAGAACAAGCTCGAGATCGGGGCTCTCCAGTCATAGATCAAGAAGGTCTGGCCGTCCTCGGCGATCAGCGACGAGCGGCCGATGTAGATCTGCTCGACGGGATTCGGCTCGCCGTCCGTTCCCTGTCCCTCCATAAAGTCGATCCGCGCAAAATAAGGGTTGTCGTGCTGCCAGGCCAGCCGCTCCACCGCCGTCGACGCGACCCGGTGGCTGCGCTCCCGTTCCGCCAGCAGCTCGGCTTGCTGCACGATGCTGCTCCATGTCTCCCCCAGCTCCGTCGCATCCGAGAAGTTGAAGCTGACGTCGTCCCAGAATTCCTGCCGGATCCCGACGACATCGCCCCGCCGATCCCCTAGAACGGACAGCTCCTTATAGAGCCGTCTGTCGATGACTCCGAGAACCTCCGCCAACCTCGCCGTCTCTTCCTGCCGATTGACTTCCGACTTTTCCAACACTTCACGTCCTTCCTTACAGCTTGCCAACATCAATATCCCTTTGTTTTATCATGCTCGCTCTCCGAGTGCAAGCTCTTCGCCGCGTTGTCCGCCCCTCGATTACCCTATCCTATTCGACAAAGGTCGTACGATTGCCTTCAGCACGCGCCGCTTCGGCTTGGACATTCGCTGCATAACCTGTACAGGAGACAAGACAGACAAGGAGGATCCGCGTGAACCGAACCCGCGTGAAGACTTTCCGCTATCGGGTAGGCGACAAGCACTATCTGGTCATCCAGATTCGTCAGTCCGCCTCCGCCCATTCTTTTATCGGCAACGCCCTTGCCAGCAATGCCCTGAACATCAAGATCGCCAAGTCCAAAGGCCGCAGGCGCTGATCCGCCAGCCTCTGCCTGCCCATCCTTCATCTGCCCAATTCTCATCCCCCGAGTCTTTATCCGCCCATTCTCTGTCTGCCCAGCCTTCGCCCGCTCATCCCCCATCCTCGCGAGAGGAGGTGAGCCATGTTGAAGAAGAACAAATCCAGCCGCACGGTGAAGTGGAGCAGCCATAAAACCAACGTCAAGGTCGGCCAAACCGCGAACGCTTCGATCAACCAAGGCGGCAACGCCATCTCTATCAACGCGACGGACATCGGCGTCGTCCGGATTCGTCCGCAGTAAGATTTCCGCATGACAGCGCGCTATCCAATCTGCCCGTCCGGTCAACGACCGGCTTCGCGGGCAGATTTTGTGCTTCACGCCAGGGTTGGCGAATGTATTCGATTTTTCATATTTATTTCTCTACTGGACAGTAAAAAGTTCTAAAGCTTAAGAAGCCATTGAATTGGCGTCAAAATCGGACGAATTTTGCTTGGAACGGATTATTTTCGTTATGGATAACTGTGGATTTTGGGCAAACAGGCGAAAAATCGACTTGCGCAAGTATGCCGTTACCGTCGCCTCCGAGACGATGGACTTGGACGGCGTACGCAAATAACGGAAGAACAGTGCAGGCGTTTGACCGGAAAAGCGTAGAGCGATCAACTGTACGATGCCCGTGGCGATGACGCTGCACATGACGAAGCCTTCGATCGCCTGAAGGGTCAACCGAATCCGCTGCCGATCCGACTCGCTCGTCACTTGCTCCAGCGGATCGCTTTCGCCTTTGCGGCGGAAACGATTCACCTTGGGCATCGACGTACTCCAGAAGCGATAGCCGAACGCGCCGATCACTTGCTTCATTTCCCGAAACGTACATTCGATCTTGAACCGGTAGCCATACAATTCGACGATC
>NZ_RZJR01000021.1 GCF_003990975.1 Cohnella sp. AR92 | reverse complement strand
GTCCCAGTGTGGCCGTTCACCCTCTCAGGTCGGCTACGCATCGTCGCCTTGGTAGGCCGTTACCCCACCAACTAGCTAATGCGCCGCAGGCCCATCCATAAGCCACAGCTTGCACCGTGTTTCCCAGAACCGGGATGCCCCAGTCCTGCGTATCCGGTCTTAGCATTCGTTTCCGAATGTTATCCCGGTCTTATGGGCAGGTTGCCTACGTGTTACTCACCCGTCCGCCGCTAACCTTCTTAAGTAGCAAGCTACTCAAGAAGATCCGCTCGACTTGCATGTATTAGGCACGCCGCCAGCGTTCGTCCTGAGCCAGGATCAAACTCTCCATAAAGGTAAACCTTTTTGAAGAACCTTGAAGGCTCGTTCTGTACTGCTGGTTTGTCTCGCAGAACCGAAGTTCCGCTCGACGATTTATTTCCATTTACGCTCGATGTTCAGTTTTCAAGGAACAAGTTTCGCTCCGTTTCCGAAGCAGGAATTACATCTTATCGCATACCGTCTCGCTTTGCAACCCTCAATGTTTTCCAGTTTGTCGTCTTCACGTTCAATCCGGAAGTCATCTTCTTCTTTTGTGTTAGAAGCGATTCGTGCTCGGCCTCAGCGGCGCGAGAAATAATGTACCATGAATCGCAATCCGATTGCAACAGGTATTATTTTACATTGTTAAAGAACAATATCTTCTCCTAATTAGTCTCCTAAATGATTGACATTTTTATTCCGATCGACTAAGTTGGTATTAAAGTGATTATATCCCCCGGAGGTGTTCTCCATGCGCGAGAATCCCATGCCTTATATCAAAGCCAATCAGACCGGCATCGTTGTTCTTCTTATCCTGACGGCCGTCTTCCGACAACCTTGGCTTCTTGCCGCGCTCTGGCTTATCGAAGTCGTCGGCTTGGCCACGAGCGGCAAATGGAACTTATTCGTCCGAATCGCGAAGCCATTCCTACGTACGGAAGGGCGCGAGACGCAAGCCGAGGTGCTGACCCGCTTCAACAACTCATTGGCCGTTCTGTTCCTCACTCTGTCCTTGCTGTTCTTCGCCCTAGGCTGGACGGCAGCCGGATACGTGTTCGCCGCGTTCCTATTCATCGCCGCCGGCGTCGCTCTGCTCGGGTACTGCATCGGATGCACGTTGTACTTCCAATACAAACAGCTCAAACACAGACTTAGCCACAGCTAACAATAAGAGCCGACTACGCAAAGCCCCCGCTGTCCAATGGATAGCGGGGGCTTGTTGTTATTCGCAATCTTCCGACCCGCTAGTCAGCCTCTCCCCTTCGCTCAGGAAGAAAGGCAACGGGGGTGATTATCCTATTATACAGCCACGCTTCCCGGTCTCCCCTTCATTCGTCTTCCCTTCATTCGTCGTCCCCTTCATAATTTGCAACTTTACAATTCGCTTTCCTACATCCTTCAATATCCCCCTCGCCCGTTCGAACTCCTGATCCAGGGGAGAGGCGAGCAAGGCGCGGCCAAAGCGAAGGATGCAGGGAATCAGAGCTCACCTGAGCGAAGGGGAGAGGCGCGGTAATAGCGGCAACCTTGGCAGATGTGCGTCCACCCCTATCGTGCTGCGTCATGACGCCCGGCACCTTCGTCGCCGGGAGAGAAGCGCGAGGAGGTTGGCGAAGTTCTACCGGTTGGGGAAGGGGAGTTAGCCGAAAAAAAAAAGCAGCCCGGTTTGTTCCGAGCCGCTTCTTCAAGCTATTCCATGCCCAACAGACGGGCCAGTTCCTCTTCGTCTTCCAGAACCTCGACGCCAAGATCTCGCGCTTTGGTCAGCTTGCTGCCCGCGCTCTCCCCCGCGATGACGAGGTCCGTCTTCTTGGAGACGCTGCCCGACACCTTCGCGCCGAGAGCTTCGAGCCGCTTGGCCGCTTCGTCCCGCGTCATCTTCGTCAGCGTGCCGGTCAGCACGACCGTCTTGCCGTACAGCGGGTGTCCGGCATCCGCGGCCTCTGCCGCCGGGCGCTCCGCTTCCGCCTTCACTCCTGCCGCTCTCATCCGCGCGATGCTCTCTTGCATGAGCGGATCGCGGAAGTAGCCCGCAATGCTCTCCGCGACGATGCCGCCGACGTCCGGAAGCGCCGTCAGCTCCTCGGCTTCCGCCGCCATCAGCTTGTCGAGGTCGCCGTAATGGTCGGCGAGCGTCTTCGCCGTCGCCTTGCCGGTATTCGGAATGCCGAGGGCATTCAGGAACGCCGCCAGGTCGCGAGACTTCGACTTCTCCAGCGCCGCCAGCAGATTGGCCGCTTTCTTCTCGCCGAACCGTTCGAGTCCTATCAGCTGCTCCAGCGTCAGCCCGTACAGATCGGCCGGATCCCTAACTTCCAGTTGGTCATACAGCTGCTCCGCCGTTTTGCCGCTGAACGTCTCGATATCCATGCAATCGCGGGAAGCGAAGTGCGTGATCCGGGCAACCACCTGCGGCTTGCATCCGAGACGATTGTTGCAGAACAGGTGAGCCCCGCGCATCTCGAGCGGAGAGCCGCAGCCCGGGCAAACGGTCGGATAGACGATCTCCTGGCCGGTCTCGGACTCGTCCGCTTTGCCGAGGATCTCCGGAATCACGTCGTTCGAACGCCGAATGAACACTCTCGTGCCCAAGCCGTACTTCAAGTTTTTCCGTTCGATGTCCCCGATATTGTTCAACGTGCAGTTCTGGACGGTCACTCCCGCCAGCTCGACCGCTTCCACCCGGGCGAGAGGGGTGATCTTGCCCGTGCGGCCCACTTCCCAGGAGACCGATTCGAGAACCGTCGTCGTCTCTTCCGCTTCGAACTTGAAGGCGATCGCCCAGCGAGGAAACTTATCGGTATAGCCCAGCGCTTCCCGAGTCGCGAAGTCCACTATCTTGATGACGGCTCCGTCGATCAGGTAGTCGAGGCTGTTCCGGCGTTCGGCAATCTGTGCGAGCTCGGACGACAGCTCCGAGAAATCCCGGAAGTAACGAACGTATGGATTGACCGGGAAGCGGCTGCCGCGCAGAAAATCCATCATCTCCCGATGATCGCGGAAGCCGATGCCTTCCGCATAACCCACATTGTAGAAAAAGGCGTCCAGCTTGCGGGATGCGGTCACGCGAGGATCGAGGTTCCGAAGCGCCCCGGCCGCCGCGTTGCGGGCATTCTTCAAGGGCTCCGCCGCCGTCTCGTTGTATCGTTCCAGCACGGAGAGGCGCATGATCCCTTCGCCCTGCACTTCAACCGTTCCCTGATCGAACGGTATCGTCAATGGGATCGAGCGGATCGTCCGCACCTGAGCCCGTATGCCTTCGCCTACGACTCCGTTGCCGCGCGTAGAAGCCTGAACGAGCTGTCCATCCTGGTAGGTCAGGTTCAACGTAAGCCCATCGTACTTCAATTCGACGACGAACTCCGGCTCCGGAAGCGGCTTCTCGGGGTTCTTCGCATTGTAATCCGCGATCAGCTTCCGGACCCTCGTCTCCCAGGCGGCAAGATCCTCCGCGCTCTGCGCCTTGTCCAAGCTCCACAGACGGGAAAGATGGCGATGCGGCTCGAAGCCCTTGAGGATCTCTCCGCCGACCCGATGGGTAGGCGAATCCGGAAGCGACGTCCCCGTCTCCGCTTCAAGCGCGACCAGCTCGTCGTAGAGGAGGTCGTACTCCTTGTCGCTGATCGTCGGGCTATCTTCCGTGTAATAACGATGGCTGTGCTCGTTTAGCTTCGCGACAAGCTCTGTCATTCGTTGCAGCGAATCCGCCATGGGCCAAACCCTCTCTTCAATTAAGGATCGTAAGGATGGATTCCTATATTCCTTTATTTCCGTATTCCTATATCTTCGTCACCGGAGCGAACGCCGCCAGAAGCCGCTTCACTCCGATAGGAGCGTTAAACGCAATCGTGAGCTCGGTGTCGTTGCCCGTGCCCTTCACGGCGACTACGGTGCCGACGCCCCACTTGGCGTGCTGCACCTTATCGCCCGCGGAGACGGACAAGCCGCCTTCTCCGGCAGCCGCCGGCTTCGGCGCTCCCGGCTGCGGCACCACCCGCGCGCCGCCTTGAGCCGGGCGCGAGCCGAAACCGCCCGCAGCGGCGGGCTGTCCGGCGCTCGGACGGCCGCCGAAGCCCCCGCCTGGCGCGCCGCCTCCCGGCGCACCGAAGCGTCCGGCTCCGAAGCTGCCCGCTTGGCCCTGCCCCGCGGCCGAGCCGAAGCGAGGAGCCGCGCCGCCCGCGGCGAAACCGCCGCCTCCGCCCCCGCCATAGCTCGGCCTAGCTCCGAAGCCTCCGCCATAGCCGCCTTGGCTTCGGCCGCCCGATGGCTCGGACAGCTCCTTCAGCTCGTCCGGGATCTCCTGCAGGAAGCGCGAAGGCAGGTTGTTGCTCGTCCGTCCGTAGAGCAGCCGCATTCTCGCGCAGGTCAGATACAGCTTCTTCTCCGCGCGGGTGATGCCGACATACGCCAGACGCCGTTCTTCTTCCATCTCGTCGTTGTCGAGGAAGGCCCGGCTGCCCGGGAAAACCCCTTCTTCCATGCCGATGATGAACACGACGGGGAATTCCAGCCCTTTCGCGCTGTGCATGGTCATGAGAACGACCGCGTCGTCGCTGTCCTCTTCGTCATTGTTCATGGAGTCGATGTCGGCGATCAGCGCCAGATCCGTCAGAAACGCGACGAGCGACTTGTCATCGCTGCGCTTCTCGAACTCTTGGGTAACGGACAGGAATTCTTCGATGTTCTCCAGACGGGCTTTGGATTCCAGCGTATTCTCTCGAATCAGCTCCATCCGGTATTCGGTCATCTCGAGCATCTTCTCCGTGAGCTCGGTAACCGACAGGTAGTCGACCATGGCCGTCAGGTTGGCGATCAGGTAGCGGAAGCCCGACAGCGCGTTCTTAGCCCGTCCCTGGATATCGACATTGAATAGGCCGTCGCCCAGAATGCCGTCGCCTTCGCTAAGCAGACTGTAGATCGAGATGCCGCGGCGAGCCGCTTCCTCCTGCACCTTCGCCATGGTCGTGTCCCCGAGACTGCGCTTCGGCACGTTGACGATTCGGTTAAGGCTGATATCGTCGTCCGGGTTGGAGATGAGGCGCAGGTAAGCGAGAATGTCTTTGATTTCTTTGCGGTCATAGAACTTCGTGCCGCCTACGATTTGGTACGGGATCTCCGACTTGATCAGAATCTCTTCCATCACCCGGGACTGGGCATTCGTTCGATAAAGGATAGCATGATCGCTGTAATGCTTGCCGTTCTGCCTGCCTCGCTTGATCTCCCTCGCGACGAAGTACCCTTCCTCATGCTCGGAATCCCCTTGGTAGACCGATATTTTCTCCCCGCCGTCTTGGTCCGTCCATAGATTCTTCGCCTTGCGTCCCATGTTGTTCTTTATCACTTGGTTGGCCGCTTCGAGAATGTTGGAGGTGGAACGGTAATTCTGCTCGAGCAGGATCGTCGTCGCTTCCGGGTAGTCCTTCTCGAAGTTGAGGATGTTCGTGATGTCCGCGCCGCGCCAACGGTAGATCGACTGATCGCTGTCGCCGACGACGCAGATGTTATGATGCTTGTCCGCCAGCATGCGGGTCAGCATGTATTGGGCCCGGTTCGTATCCTGGTATTCGTCGACGTGGATGTACTTGAACTTATTCTGGTAGAACTCGAGCACCTCGGGAACGTCCTTGAACAGCTTTATGGTCATCATGATGAGGTCGTCGAAATCGAGGGAATTGTTGCTCTTGAGCCTCTTCTGGTACTGGGTGTAAACCTTGGCGACAATCGTTTGAAAATAGTCCCCGATGCGAGACTCGTATTGTTCCGGAGAAACGAGCTCGTTCTTGGCGGCGCTCATCATCGCTTGGACCGCCTTGGGCTCGAACTTCTTCGTGTCGACGTTCTGTTCCTTCATAATAGCGCGGATAACGGACAGCTGATCGCTCGAATCGAGAATGCTGAAGTTCGAGGTGAAGCCGATCCGCTCGATATCCCGCCGCAGGATGCGCACGCACATCGAGTGGAAGGTACTGACCCAGATGTCGCGTCCGGACGGGCCGACCAGCTTCGATACCCGCTCCTGCATCTCGCGCGCCGCTTTGTTGGTAAAGGTGATGGCGAGAATGCTCCAAGGGGCCGCCAGCCTCTGGGCTATGATATAGGCGATCCGATGCGTCAGCACCCGCGTTTTGCCGCTGCCCGCTCCCGCCATGATAAGCAGCGGGCCTTCCGTCGTGATCGCGGCTTCTTTCTGCTTCGGATTGAGCCTGTTGATTTCTTTGTTTATGTTCACCTGTTGGTTCTCGGATGGATCCATCGGTTCAAAAAACATGGTCTTGCTCCTTTACGCTGAATTTCACCGCTTCGACCGTCGCGATCGCAGCCCGGAGATCGTCGTAGACGACATTGCCTACGATGACCGTGTCGGCAGCCTCAGCCGCCTGCCGCGCCTGCTCCGGAGTTCGAACGCCGCCGCCGTAGAACAGCTGCGCCTGCCGAAGCGTCTCGCGAACTTTCTTCGCCAGTTTCATATCGCCGAAAGCTCCGCTATACTCCAAGTATACGACCGGCACCCTCCAGAGTCGATCCGCCAGTTGGCTGTAGGCGATGACCCGGCTATCGGTTAAGGCGGCTTCCGCCCCCGTCACTTTCGCCGCCGTCGCTTCCCCGTTCAGCACGATATAAGCTTCGCCGGCCGTCATATCCCAAGGCAGGAACGCTCCGAACTCCTCGATCGCGCTCGTCTGATGCCCGATCAGCCAATCGGTCTCCTTCGCGTTCATCACGAGCGGAACGAAGTAGCCGTCGAAGCCCGGAACCGCGCTCTCGGGATCGGTCAGCTCCAAGGCGCAGGGCACCTCGTATCGGCGGATCCTGGCCAGCAGATCCACGGTATTCTCGTAGGTGACGCCGCTCGAACCGCCGACAAGGATGGCATCCGTGCCGGACAGGCATACCGCCTCGAGATCTTCGTCGGAGATCGGGCGATCCGGGTCCAGCTTGAACACGTGACGCCACCCGGCATAGAAAGAAGGGAATGCGATCATGCGTTCCTCCATGACGTTTACCCCTAGTCTACAGGAATTCGGCGAATCTTCCAAGCCGCAGGGAGAACTCCTCGTTTGTGTAAAAAAATAACTGCCGCCCGCCCCCGTCAAAGCGAGGATCGAGCGGCATGTTCTTCATGCGCGGATGCGATTTTGCGTCGTTCTATCGGTTAAAAGCAACGTCGCCTTTGAGCTTCTCGATGAGATAGGACCGAACGTCGTCGCCAAGGCCGGGACGCTCAAGCGCGAAGTCGATGATCGTCTTCAGGTAGCCGAGCTTCTCTCCCGTGTCGTAGCGCCTGCCTTCGAAAGCATACGCATAGATCGATTCTTGGCTAAGCAGACGGAAGATCGCATCGGTCAATTGAATCTCTCCGCCCGCTCCGATGTTCTGGGTCTCGAGCAGATCGAAGATCGCCGGGGTCAGGATGTAGCGGCCCATGATCGCGATGTTGGAAGGCGCCTTCTCCGGCGCAGGCTTCTCGATCACTCCCTTGACGCGAATCAAGGACGTTCCGGCGGATTCCTCAGCCGGGTCGACGATCCCATAGCGGGACACTTCATTCCCCTCTACCCGCTTGACGGCCAGCACGCTGCTCTGCACCTCGTTAAACACATTGATCATCTGCTTAAGGCAAGGTTCCTTCTCCGATTGCACGATGTCGTCCCCCAGCAGCACGGCGAAGGGCTCGTCCCCGATGAACTTGCGCGCGCACCAGATCGCGTGCCCCAGCCCCTTCGGCTCCTTCTGGCGGATATAATGGATATCCGTCAGATCGGATGCCTTCTGCACTTCGGACAGAAGATCGTACTTGCCTTGGTGCAGCAGGTTCTGCTCCAGCTCGTAGGAGCTGTCGAAGTGGTCCTCGATCGCCCGCTTGTTCTTGCCGGTGACGATGAGGATGTCTTCGATTCCCGAAGCGACCGCTTCTTCGACGATGTATTGGATCGCCGGCTTGTCGATGATAGGAAGCATCTCCTTGGGCATCGCTTTGGTCGCCGGCAAGAAGCGCGTGCCTAGGCCGGCCGCCGGTATGATCGCTTTACGAATCTTCATGAGACTTGCACCCTTTCCTATCCTGTGGGCTCGTTCGTCGATGGCGTCTGCGATTCGAACGGCGATGACAGGTCGAACGGAACCGCTCTCGACTCCGGGAGCCGTCCTACTCCGATGCAGACAACTCCTTGTGAGTTAAGCATAACCGAATCAAGCGCGTTGCGTCCATCCAGAATAATCGGGCGTCTCATCCAGCTCTTGAATTTATCGGGCGCGATCCTGCGGAATTCGGGCCATTCCGTGACGAGGATGGCCGCGTCCGCTCCGCGAAGAGCTTCTTCGGCCGTCTCGCACAGCTGCACCGCGTTCGGAAGCGCCTGCCTTGCCGTCTCGCCGGCCGACGGATCGTAGGCGGTCAGCTGAATGCCGGAATGACGGCGCAGCAGCTCCGTGGCCAAACGAATCGACGGCGCTTCCCTCATCTCTTCGCTCCCCGCCTTGAACGCGACTCCGAGAAGAGCGACGCGGCGCCGGGAAGGACCGGACAAAGCGGCCTCCAGCTTGCGGACCAAGCGCATCGGCAGCATCGCGTTGGCTCGCAAGGCGGCGGCGAGCAGCGTCTGCGGGGCGCCCGCCCCTTCCGCCATTCGCACGAGCGACCGGGCGTCCTTCGGAACGTTAGGTCCGCCGAAGCCGAGCCCTGCCCCGAGATACAGGGGACCGATCCGCGGGTCGAGTCCGAGCATGCGCTCGATGGCGGGATAATCGGCGCCCGTCTGCTCCGCCAACGCCGCAATCTCGTTGGCGTAGGAGAGCTTGACCGCCAGATACCCGTTCGCGGCGAGCTTGCCGAGCTCCGCGCTCCTCCGGTCCGTCCCCAGGATAGGAGCGGAGAAGCGCCCATGAAGCAGGCGCAGGCGTTCCGCCGTATCGTCGTCATTGGACCCTATTACTATATGCGAAGGCTCGAAGAAGTCCCGTACGGCAGTCCCTTCGCGCGAGAATTCGGGCAGCGAGGCAACGCCGAACTCGCAGTCCGCGGACAGACGGCGGCGGAGCCGGCTCTCCACCCGATCGCTTGTCCCGACGGGAACCGCGCTCTTGACGACAACGATCCGCTTGCCTCCCTCTCGCCATTCGGGGAGTCTGTCCACCGCGGTCCACAGCTGGCCCAATTGAACGTTGCCATCGTCCCCGGACGGGGTGCCGACCGTCAGGAAGAACACTTCCGCATCGCTGTTCGGAAGCTCCTGCTCCGTGCGGAAGCAGAGGCGTCCCGCCCTTGCGTTCCGAATAACGAGCGGTTCCAGCCCCGGCTCCCGGAACTCGATAACGCCATTGGCCAGCCGATCGATATGCCCTGCATCCTGGTCATAGCATTCCACGTAATGCCCAAGCTCGGCGAAGCCGGCCCCCGTTGTCAAGCCGATAACATTCATGCCTACAACCGCTATCCTCATGCGGCTCCCCCCCTGATTCCAAATGAACGGAACGATTTGAACAAATTGTAGCATTCGCGAATGGACGGATATCCCGAGTTTTGTTAACGGGGTGTTAAGTATTCCTGATTTTACAGAAAGGACGCCGAGAAGGCCGCCGCCTCTTTTTAAAGGACAATCGCCAAGTTGTCCAGCCGACCCGGAAGAAGGACGAATAAGATGGTTCAGATCGTCGCGAAAGGAGGAAGGTTCGTGGCCTCATCCGCCAGAAAAAAAGGCAAGGCAGCTTCAAAAGCCGTCAACAGAAAGCAGAATAAACGGGCAAGTTCCCGAGTAACGACGGCCAAGCAGGAGTTCGACGAGCTGAAGAAGCAAGCGGCCGTCGACGTGCAGAAGCTGCGCGAAATTACCGGAACGATGGTAGGAGCCGTATTCTGCTCGCCGGATGGCTGCAGCTATTCTTTCATCGACGAATAAGGAAGCCGATGCGGAAAAGAAAAGAAAAGAGAGACCGCTCCGCAAGGCGCGCGTCTCTCTTTGTTTATGGTCAGGCCAGCTGGACCGAATCGAGAAGCTGCGATACCCGGGAGGTGAACGTATGATCCCGCATGGTGCGAACGAGAGCTCTCCAGGCGATCTCCCGGCGTTCCTCCTCGTGCGTCAGGTAATGCTCCAGCTTGCCGAGAAGATCGTCCACGCCGTCGAAGATCACGATCTCCTCATTGGGCACGTAATAGGAGGCGATATCTTCTCTGGCATCCACCAGTTGCAAAGTTCCGCAGGCCGAGATCTCGAAGGTTCGAGGATTCGGCGACACGGCGGGGATGATGATGTCGCTCTCGTTCCTCTCGTCGTCCGCCATCCGATGAATGTTGATGGAGATCCGGCTGGCGCTGTAATGCTCGGCCGTCTCCAGCGGGTCCATCCAGCGTCCGGGGTCGAACGTCCCTCTGAAGCCGGAGGGAAGCTCAAGCTGTTCCCACCAGAACCCCGATACATGAATCTTGCGATGGGATATCGCCGGCAGCAGGGATTGCATCATCGCCAGGCGGTTGCGGTAGGCGCTTCCGATAAAGCTGATGTCCCCTCGAAGCTCTCTCCTTGCATTGCGCGGGCGGAAGGCTTCGGGGTGAATGCCTAGCGGCAGATTGAATACTTGCGCCGCCCCCATCTGCCGATAGAACGGAACGCAATTCTTCTCCGGCGTAAAGACGTAATCGTAATGGGGAGCATAGCCGGCCGTAAAGTTCGTATAATAGGGGTCGTCGGTCAGCCAGATGGCCGTACGGATCCCGTGCATGCGCAGCAGTTGAACGTGCTCGGCGCCGAACTGCGTGCCGTCCAGCACGAGAACGAGATTCGGGCGTTCCGCCAGAGCCACGGGAACGACGGGATCCTGCGGCCGCATGATCGTTACTCTCTCCGCCGTCGCCGTCAGAGCCGCTCCGATTCCGGCGTCTAGCGAATCGTAAGGAGCTCCTTTACCCGAGGTCACGTAAAGAATATGATGCGGACGCTTCGGAACGGATACCGCTGCCGCCGCTTGCATGACCGCCTCGCATTGCCCCTGCCATCGTCCGTCGCTTCTTCCTTCGAACGATCCTTCACGGTAACCGAGATCATAGGGGCTCGATGACCGGGAATGCCTTTTTCTCCTAATCGCCATGCTCATCCCCTCCGCTATCGCCGCGTTCTTGAGGCATCTGCTCCCGCCCGCCGCGTCTAGTCTACAATATATGAACGGTTGCCCGGATAGGCATGGATAGTTGCCCGTCCGCGAACATCCAAATAAAAGAGACTCCGGAACCCGTAGTTCCAGGAGTCTCTTCTCTCTGCCGCTATCTTGCCGTTTACTGTTGCGCCTCAAGCCTCCGTCTGCCTTCTTCAAGTCCTTCGGCGAAGCCGATCGGGTAGAACTGATCATAGGCGTCGTTGAACCCCTGAAGGCGCCTGCCATTCCGAACGCTCTGCCTCGAAGCCGCTGAAGGATAGCGGAATCGGCGTCTCAGACGGACAACTCCGGCTTTGGTCAGCCGGATCTTCCTGCCGCGCTGCCGGACGCTGCCGACGAACCGTACGCTCTTCCGTTTCAGCTTCCGGCTCTTGGCCGGCTTCCCCGCCGACGGGGAGAGCGCCTTCGTCGTCCGGATGGGCGACTCCGCGACAGCCGGAAGCGACGATCGCGTGACGAGGATCCGCCCTTTATGCAGCAGGAGGCCCGCCACTGCGCCTTGGCCTCTTCTACCAACGCTCTTGGATGCCCGGATAACGATTGCCCCCTTGATGAGTTGTGCTATAGCATATGTCCGCGACAGGCGCATGACACACATTCCCTTTTTTGCCCCTTGCGGGAGCGCTCGTCGTTCGTTATACTTTATTTAGATGATTGTCTAAATATCTAATTACACAATGCATCACTGCAGTCAGGAGGCGACCTCCCTTGAACGATACGTTCAAAGCCTTGTCCGATCCGACCCGGCGCCAGATCATACAGCTTCTTAAGGAACGCGACCTGTCCGCCGGGGAGATCGCCGAGCAATTCTCCATCTCCAAGCCGAGCATCTCCCATCACTTGAGCATCCTGAAGAATGCGAAGCTGATCGACGACGAGCGGCAAGGCCAAAGCATTATTTATTCGCTGAATATGACCGTCTTCCAAGAGACGCTCGGCTGGTTTCTTGGAATGATGGGAACCAAAGGAGACGAATCCCAATGACCGAATCCAGAGCAAGTTCCGAGAAGTCCTTCTTCTGGAGCAAGCGCGACACTTGGCTGATCGCGATCAACCTTGCGCTTCTTGCCTTGTCTTACGCCTTCTTCAACCACAGACTGCCCGGAGAGGTCGCTTCCCACTACAACGTCCATGGGGAAGTCGACGGAACGATGCCCAAAGGCGGATTCTGGCTGCTGTACGGCGCGATTGCCGTCCTGCTCCCGGCGTTCATAACCGTCATGCGCCACTTCGACCCTCGCCGGGGCAATTATGCCCGGTTCGAGCCTTACTTCGTGCTTATTCGGTGGGGACTCAGCCTGTTCTTCCACGCTCTGTTCACCACGATCATTCTAAGCGAGCTCGGCTACTCCATTCGAATCCCCAACGTCATCATCGGAGGTCTGGGACTGCTGTGGATCGTTCTCGGCAACCGGATGAGCCAGGTCAAGAGCAACTTCTTCGTCGGAATCCGCACCCCGTGGGCGCTAACCGACGAGACGAATTGGACTCGGACTCACCGTCTGGCCGCCAAGCTGTGGGTCATCGCCGGAATCCTGATGTTCGCGGCCGCCTGGTTGACTTCCAACCTCTGGCTGGCTATCGTCGTTCTCGTCTGCGCGGGCGGCAGCTCCCTGATTCCGGCGGTCTATTCCTACCTCTTGTACGCTCGCAAGCGGACCTCTTAAAGGCGGCCTATTCCACCAGCTTTAAGCCGATCGCCGCAGCCAAGACCAGCACGAGGAAAAAGATTCTTCGTCCATCGCGCGACTCTCCGAAGAAAGCCATTCCGATGAGCGTCGCGCCGATGGTGCCGATCCCCGTCCAGATCGCGTAAGCGGTGCCCATCGACAACGATTGCAGCGAGGTCGTCAGCAGGATGAAGCTCGATACGAATCCCCCGATCAGCAGGGCGAGCGCTCCCGCGCTCCGCTTCTCATTCAGACGGTTAAGACCCAAGACGCCGACGACTTCGCCAACCCCCGCCAAGATCAACAACACCCACGCCATGTTAGTTCGCCTCCTTCGCCGACGGCTCCGAATGGCCCGCCGTTATTTTCAACCCCGCGATCCCTATGATCATCACGACGACGAGCAGCAGCTTGCCCCAGCTCAAGGGAACGTCGAAAAAGATGGATTCGCCGATTACCGTTCCCGCAGCTCCGATCCCCGTAAATACGGCATAAGTGGTTCCGACCGGAAGCACCTTAGTCACCAAGATTAGAGCATAGAAGCTGAATAGGATGACGATGGCGGTCAGCGCCCACGTCCACCAGCTGTTCGCGTGCTTCAAGCCGGATACCCAGCCCACCTCGCTAAGCCCCGCCACGATAAGCAGCCCCCAATATCGATTCATTGCCGACAACCCCCTCCTGATTAGTTTGTCCCGTTAAGGGAATCCTTCCCGCATGAGAGAACGGACTTCGCGCAGCAAAAAAGCCCGGGAGCCTCTCTCACGCCGGCCGTCCGCAACCTCGTTGCGCCTGCCGACATCAAGATACTCCCGGGCTTCTATCCCTCCGTGGACGCGTCTCCTAGTGAGACCGCGCGTTCCCTCTCGGACCGGACCGGCTGCCGCCTGCTTGAGGCGATGCCGCGGAACCCTAGGGAAGCTTTCTGATGTCGTTCCATCCTATCAAGCCTTGACCGTTCTGTCAACCGACCTGATCTCGAGCTTATCTCACCAATTGGCCGCGGGTGACGCCCAACTGGTTCGTCGCTTTCAGCTTCTTCCACACTTCGGTACCGGAGATGCGTCCTTCCATCGCGTCGCGATAGAGCTGAAGCACCTCGCGCACTTTCTCGCCCGACTCCTCCAGGAACTCGACCCGGAAGGAAGGAACGCCCAGCTCCATGAAGTTCTGCAGATATTCCGAGCCGGACTGCTCGATGGCGTTGTATACCGTGTTGCGGCAGCCTTCGTCGACGCGCACCGGATGGTTCATGCCGATCCGGTCCTGCAGCGATGCCCGCGACTCTTCGCAAGGACGGCCGCAGTTCGTGTAGTTCGTTCCTTCGCTCATGAACGTGCAATAGACGCAGTGCTCCGTGTGGAACATCGGCATATGCTGGTGGATGACAAGCTCCAGGCGGGACGTATCCGCGAGCCGCAGCATGTCGACCATCTGCTGGATGTTCAGGTCGTAGGACGGGGTCACCCAGTCGAGACCGACCTCGCGGAACAGCTCCACCGTCTTGTGATTCGAGACGTTCAGCGAGAAGTCGCCGATCAGCATGGGATGCTTCTCGTTCGGCTTCTCGGCCCGTACCTTCAGGTAATAGTACAGCGCGCCCGTATTGCGGACGAGCACGGCATCCGGCTTCAGGTTCAGGATATTGCGGTGGTACCCGTTCTCCCCCGGCATGTGAATGCGCGGAGTGGCGAGCGCGATCGGCTTGCCCGCCTCGCGGCAGATGGCGATCGCATCCGGGAATTGCTTGATGAACTCGAAGTCGGCATAGATCATCGAGACATCCGTTTGAACGGCCGCCTTCACCTGCTCCAGCGTTCGGCAGAGCGCCGTCATTCTCGGATTCGTTACCGGCTCCGCATCCTTCTCGGCAGGTTCCTCCGCGGCGGGCAGGCGAGTATACGTCGGTGGCTGCTCGCGAAGCAGCTCCAATTGTTCGACCGCTTCGCGGCGGATGCGGTTGAGCTCGCTCTTCGGCACGATCACGCCGCCCTCCAGCGCTACCGACAGCTGGTCCAGCCAATAAAGCGAGCCGCCGAGGCGTCCGAACTGCTCCTCCAGCACTTCTTGGCCAAGAGGGCGCTTCTCCGCCTTCTCTAGCGGCATCGCGGACTGCACGACAACGGTCGTTCCCTTGTCCAGATCCGTCCAAATCGTGCGCAGCGGCGAGCCTTCGCGGCCCTCGACCGTCACCGCGGCCGGGAAGACGCGGTACGGCTTCTCGGTCTCGAACGTGCCGCGGAGCCGGCGATCCAGCGCCGGGTCGCTTGTCTTCCAGATTCGGTCTCCCTCATGGAGACGGGTAAGATCGACGTCGTTGCGTCCCATGACGATCTCGATCCGGTTGCCTTCCGGGATCTCCCCTTCCAGCTTGGAGCCGCCGCGGCGCAGATCGTAGACGCGGCCGCCCTCTTCCTTCTTCGTCGGATCCCCGGCGTCGAAGACAAGCCCGTCTCCGCGCTTAAGAGGCGCTTCGATGGAACAAACGACGCTGTCCCTGAGAATCTTCTCGACGCGGCCCAGATAGACCCCGCGGCTCTTCGGGAACGTTCCGTCGACGAGCTGCTTGTTGTTCGTGCCTTCCAGGAAGCCATGCGTGAAGCCGCGGGAGAAGCTCTGCTGCAGCTCGCGGATCTCTTCCTTCGTCGGCTCCGAGCTGTCGCCGTCGAAGTATTTGTCGATGGCGCGGCGGTACTTGCTCACGACATTGGCGACGTATTCCGGGCTCTTCAAGCGGCCCTCGATCTTGAAGGAGGTGACGCCGGCTTCGATCAGCTCCGGCATCAGGTCGATCGCCGCCAGGTCCTTCGGGGACAGCAGATAAGCGATATCGCCCATCGGCTTGTGGACGCCGTCGACCATCAGGTCGTAAGGCAGGCGGCAAGCCTGCGCGCATTCCCCGCGGTTCGCGGAACGGCCGCCCCATACTTCCGAGGTCAAGCATTGGCCCGAATACGAGACGCACAGCGCGCCGTGTACGAATACTTCCATCGGGAGCTTCGCTTGCTCCCCGATCTTCTGGATCTGCTTCAGGTTGTTCTCCCGGCCCAATACGACGCGCTCGAGTCCGAACGGCTTCGTGAACTCCACCGCCTCCGGAGAAGTGATCGTCATCTGGGTGGAACCGTGAATCGGGAAGTCCGGGGACATCTCGCGAATCATTTTGACCAGGCCAAGATCCTGCACGATAACGGCATCGACGCCGGCCTCGATGCAAGCGTCTATCAGAATGCGGGCATCTCGCAGCTCATCCTCGAATACGAGGATGTTGAACGTCAGGAACCCCTTCACTCCGTAGCGGTGCAGGAACCGCATGATCTCCGGCAGCTCCGCCATCTTGAAGTTGTTCGCCCTGGCGCGGGCGTTGAACTTCTCCACCCCGAAGAAGATCGCGTCCGCTCCGTTCGCCACGGCGGCTCTCATGCATTCCCAATCGCCCGCAGGAGCGAGCAGTTCAATATCTTCACGCCGAATAACGGCTTTTTCTGTCATTGCCTATATGACCTCCATACCGCTTTACCCGCGGTCAATTAGCTCTAGTATAACAAACCCTATGCCGCAGGGACAAAAGAAAAGTCCGGAAGAAGCGGCAATCGCGCTCCGACCGGACTCTCTATTAGTTCGTGAACTTGAAGGATGCGAGCGCGTCGTTCAACTGATTCACGTTGAACTCGGTCGCATATGCGCCGTTGAGGGCCCCTTGAATCATGAACACCTTGCCATCCTTCTCCAGCACGTACAGGGTAATCTTGGAGCCGTCCGCCCCAATGCCCGGCATGGGCTCGAAGACCATCTGATAACCGTTGGCGCCCGCTACGCTGGCCGCCGTCTTCGATGCCAGCTTGAACGCCCCAGTGCCCGTATACTGCTTCTCCATGAGATCGGCGTACGCCGTCAGAGTCGAAGTGTCATCCACATAGATCAGGAAGTTCAGGCCGTAACCGGTATATTGAATCGAATCGCTCTCGAAGTTCTTGCTCTCGCCCGTCCAATGCTTCGGAAGAGTGACGCTATAACCGTACTTCTTGCTTGTCTTCGTCACGACGGCCGAGGTGTCCGTCGTATCGTCCGGATCCGGAATCTCGCCGATCGATGCCGCGACCTTGTTGAAGTCAAGCTTGAAGGTCGAGAGGAATTGCTTGAAGCCCGCTTCGCCGCTCACCGCATCCTCGTCCAAGAAGTTGTAGATGGTTTGGTACTTATAATTGCCTTTCACCGCGACCACATGATACTCCGTGATCCATTTCTTGCTATCCATGGAGTATGCGTACTTGACCAGCTTGGCCGGAATGCCGTTCCACGTCGTGTCGCTGACTTCCGGTTCCTTGCTGTACTTGAAGTTCTGCTTAAATCTAGCCATGTCCCTCGCGGCGATCGTGTCCGCCGTATCGCCTTCGTGCAAGGAGAAGATATACATATAGAGCTCTTCCGACTTATCGCTATAGTAATACAGCTCCGAATCGTCGTAGCTGCCGCTCCAGTTATAAGGAAGGCTGAAGGAGATGCCGTATTCGTCCTGCTTAAACGCGATCAAACCGTCCTTGATCTTGGTCAGATCCTTCAGGGATTTGTTCGCAGCGTCGAACGAAGGCTTGAAGCTGTCCAGAATCGAAGAGCTGGAGTTCAGGTCCGCCACCGACTTGGCCGCTTTGCCGAAGATGATCGTATAGAGATAGCCGTTCGCTTGAACGCTTCTATAATCGTAATAGAATCCGTCGTACGACTTGGAGACGACTCTCTGATAGGTAACGCCGTTCTTCGTAACGGGCTTCATATCCACGATCGTGTCGTCTTCCGCATAATCCACCAGCGTTTCAAGCACTTCGTCGGCGTCGAGCGTATCTTCCTGCTCTTCCACGCCGATGGACAGGTAGTAATCGCCCTTTACGTCCTCGAAGCTCAAGTAGCTGCCGTCGCTGGATTGGTACTGCTGCACCAGCCCCGTCGGATAGTTCATCGACCACTTGTAGAAGCTGTCGCCGATCATGGACTTGCCGGCGTCCGTATCGATTCCGCCGCCGATGCCGGATCCGGAGCCTGCAGCCGCCGTCGCCACGGAGATGACGATCTCTTTGGTCGAGCTGTTCAGGGCTACTTTGGCGCCGAAGTACTCCACGACGCGGAGAGGAACCATGGTCACTCCGTTCTGGACTTCGGGAGCGGAGACGAGCGCCACTTTCTTGCCGTCTACCCAAGCCGTTTTGCTTCCGATCGTCAACGTGATCGTATGCGTCAGGTACTTCAGGGTAATGATTTTGTTATCCTTCAATTGAAGCGTCGCGCCGAAGCTCTTGGTGATGACGCTCAGCGGAACGAACGTCGTGCCGGCCTTCTGGTACGGCTTCGTGATCGTCACGGCGGAGCCGTTCACGGTCATTTGGTTGCTGCCCGACTTCAGCTTGATCACGATTCCCGCGGAAGCCGACGAGCTGTCGGCGAAGGCCGGAACGGAGACGCCGATCGTCAGAGCGATCGCCAAAGCGAATGCGATAAAGCTTCTAGTCCATCTGTTAGCAAGATTCATGGGGTAATCTCCCTTCTATTATACGGCCGTGCTGGTAACCAATTTGATCTTGCGGGTAACGAGATCGCCGTCCGACAGCATCGTGACGCTGACGGTCTGGCCCGGCAGGTATGCCTTCAGCAGCTCGTTCAGTTCTACCTGCGTCGATACTTGCTTGCCGTTAACCGAATAAAGCGAATCTCCGGCTTTCACGCCCGCAGCCGTCGCTTCGTTGGAGGTAACGGCAAGCACCGTCATCGGTTCGTCGGTCGGAAGCCCGACGACCGCCGACCAGCTCTCCTCCAGCTCCAGCCCGAGCGCCGGCCTCATCACCTTGCCGTACTTGTTGATCTGGTTCACGATGTACTGCACGGTATCCGCCGGAATCGCGAAGCCCATGCTGTCGATGTCGACGTCCACGAACTTCATCGAGTTGATTCCGACGACCTCGCCCTTCAGATTGACGAGCGGTCCGCCGCTGTTGCCCGGGTTGATCGCCGCGTCGGTCTGCAGCAGGTTGTAATAGGAAGAAACCGAACGGTTCATGCCGCTGATCACCCCGACCGTCGCCGTGTTGCGCAAAGCGAACGATACCGGAGTTCCGAGCGCGATGACCGTCTCGCCTACCTCGACCTTAAGCGGCGAAGCGGCGAAGGTCGCGGGCTTGAGGCCGGTCGCGTTGATCTTCACCAACGCCAGATCGCTGGTAGAGTCCATATATTTGCGCGTTCCCTCGTATTCCTTGCCGTCCGAGGTGACGACAACGATATGGTCCATCCCGCTCACGACGTGCGCATTCGTCAGGATAAGGCCGTCCGCCTTCAGAATGACACCCGTCCCGTGAGCCAGGTTGAACCGATTCGAAGCATGCTCGTCCTGCGGCTTGCCGATAATCGCCACGGTGGACGGAGCGACCTTCTTGATCACGGCCGGCACGGGGTCCGCAGCCGTATAGGTGTACTTCTTCGTTGCCGAGTTGTAGCTTCCCGTTCCGCCCGTCTGAGCGATCAGCGAGGAGGCTTTGACATACACCTCTCCATTGATGACAGTCGCATCCAGCGCAGCCGCCGATGGGGCAACCGCCTCCGCGCTGCCACCGGCGAGCAGGATCGAGAGGGCAACCGCCCCGATGATCAACTTCTTGCTTGCCGACTTCCGCATTTCTCTCACTCCCACTCTATCAAATTCCAGACTATGGAATTCACTCACATGGAATAATTTATCATATAAAATAGTTTAATAGTATTGAATTTTGCTTCAAACGCCCTAAAATTACCCCAAAGGACTACATAGATCGGCAAAAAGTCACCTGTCCCGCCCCATTCGCCCCCGCAAAAAGCAAAAGACCGCCCACCGGCCGATCGGCCGAATAGACAGTCCCATTCATTCTCTGCGTTTATTTCCTTACGTGGATTCCCTCTTTTATTACCAGCCGCTAACCATCTTCACGTCGGCAATAAGGAAGACCGCCAGCGAAACGACCGTGAAAGCGATCGCAAAAGCGTTCTTCTTGGAGCGACTCATGATCAACCGGACGAGTCCGATAACCAGCAATACTGTGAAAACAACCATGAATACATCGAACGGAGTAAACGTGCTTGCCGATTCTTCCGCTGCATTCGCCGCCAAAAACATGGGTGCGACCTCCTTTTATTCATAAGCTTCCCATTATCCTATATGTTATATTCCCAAAGCCATCCATGCAAGTCCGATCTCGTCCCCGCAACAGATTTGTCACAGGTTTGTCACCAAATGTCTATGGTCTTTTGCGCGATACGGCATTAAAGAGCTCTTCCCGAGAATTAAAGGTGCCCTTTCCCTCCTATTTTTATACCCTTTTGCCGCCCGCATCGCACGGATTCGATTCAAAATATTCATTTGACAGAGCCTAGAGTCTGGAAATATGCTACATGTAATTCTTATAGGGGAGGATTCGCATTATGAGAGCTAGGCCGCAAGCAGACGAATATGGCGCGCATTTCGGAACCTATATTTCGTTAACCCCCGAAGGGGATCTCATCGAACTTCTGGAGAAGCAGGGTCAAGCGACCGTCTCCCTCATCGAGAGCCTGACCGAAGAGCAGGCGCTGCACCGCTACGCGCCGGGCAAGTGGAGCATCAAGGAAGTCATCGGCCACATCACCGATAACGAACGGATCATGAGCTATCGTCTGCTGCGGATCGCGCGCGGCGACACGACTCCGCTGCCCGGCTACGACCAAGAAGTGCTGGTTCCGGGCGGGAACTTCGATTCTTGGACGCTCCAACAGCTTGCAGCCGACTATACGGCCGTTCGGCAAGCTACGCTGACCCTTCTGCGCGGGCTATCCGAGGAAGCTTGGCTTCGCAAAGGCACGGCCAGCAACACCACCATGTCCGCCCGGGCCTTCGCCTGCGTTCTCGTCGGCCATGAACTGCACCATATTAACATCATTAAAGAGATGTATCTGTAGAAGCCTGATTGCCGGGACTTCCGGGCTCCGCTTTGCCGGAAGGCTGCACTCGCGTTACGGCGCGGGGCAGCACCCGGTATTTTAGATCCTTCAGCTGCACGACGATAATCACGCTGATAATGACGAGCATAAACCACGAACTCAGCTTCCCCCAGTGAACGATATTCCAGTGCTTCTCCTGATTCGGATACGTCCAAGCCCCGAGAAACGTCGAGATATTCTCCGCCAGCCAGATAAAGAAAGCGATCAGCGCATAGGACACGACAATGTGCATCCGCAGCGTCCGGCTCCCCACCTTGAAAGTCACATAGGAACGGTAGAAAATAACGAGCAGCCCCGCCATAATCGCCCACCTCAGGTCCGGAATGTAATGGTGAGTGAAGAAGTTGGCGTAGATCAGGGCCGCGATTCCCGTGCTCCAGACGGCCTTCGGCCATTGCGCGAACCGAAGATCGAAGCGCCGCCAAGCTTGGCAGATATAGCTCGCCACGCTTGCATACATAAAGCCGCTATAGAGAGGAACCCCTCCCAGCTTGGTCCACGCTTCCTCCGGATACGTCCAGGACCCCGCATTCACCTTGAACAGCTCCAGGCAGAGTCCGATGACGTGGAACATCGTGATGACCTTCAACTCGTCCAGCGTCTCCAGCTTGAGGATAACCATGGCGGCCTGCATGGCGAGGCAGATCAGCAGAATGAGATCGTATCGCGGAATAAAGGGAATGTCGACAACCTTCGTAACGGCCATGGCGGAGAAAATAACGACGGGAAACGCGCAGCATAGAGCCTGGATCCAACCGAAGACGACAAGCGTGCGCAGCGCTCGATAGGCTCTATTCATGGCGTTGGAAGCCTCCCGGATTGCCCTGCCCCGGCACGCTAGAGAAGGCATCATAGCGATGAACGGTATATGTAATCAAGCGGTTCCGCCCCCTGAACGAGCGTGCCCGAGGCTATTGCCTCGAGCACGGAGATAATGCCCATAGAGTAGCACAGCTTCAATACCCTGTCACCCTTCTTCTATGGCTTCTTCAACTAAGACAGCTCCTTCTGGATCGCTGCAGGAGCCTCAGGAACCTCCGGCACAGCCGGCGCAGGCTCTTGCTCCGAGGAGGTTCCTCCCCACTTCCCGTTCACCCAACTGACCAGGAAGGCGATCCCTCCCAGCGCCAGCAGCACGCCTGCCTTGTAAAGGCCGGCTTCCCCGCTCAGATCCAGGAAGATGGCCTTGATCGCAACCAGAACGAGCACGATCGAGCCGAACCAGCGGAACAGCCCCTGCTTGCGATAGGCGCCCCATAAGGAGAGAAGCAGCGCGTAGATTCCCCAACTCACGGACAAAGCGAGCTGAACCGAGGAATGTCCCGCATTCGGCGCGTAAATATCGAATACGTTGATGAGCTGCAGCGTCAGCAGTCCTCCGACGACCGCGTGGGAGAGAATCGCGAACAGGTGCGACAGGATCCGGTTGGTATCCGAGTCAAGCGGACCCGCCGCCCATCTCGCCGAGAAGTAGAAGCCCATGGCCGCAAGGAGAATCCAGGCCAAAGCGCCGCCGTTCAGGAAAGGAATGTACGCCCCGAACCAATCGCCGCGCGGCGTATCCCAAGTCACCGCGAACCAGTAGATTCCGACGGCGAACCAGACGAGCAGGCCCGCCCCTTCCGCAGCCGCCCAACCCTTGATTCTTCCCATCGCGATAGCGATGCAGGCCACGCCGATCCAGATATACGTGTTGATGAGAGGCTTCGCTTCGAGCCCGTTGCCGAATTGGGCAAGCGCGATCAGGAGGAGAAGGAGCCCGCCTCCGCCATGGCTCGCCGCATAGGCGAGGACGCGGCCCGACATCCGGTAGACGATCGCTCCCGCCGCGGCATAGAGAAGCCCGATGGCCGAGAGCGTGAATCCGACCGGCACGTCGCCGTCCCAGATCAGCAAGGCCCAGCAGCCGAAGCCGACGCCGTTCGCCAAGCTAAGATACAGGTTCCACCCGTCGAAGCAGCGATTGTTCCGCCAGGAGGCGATCAGGAAGCCGACCAGGTAGAAAAGGAATGCCGCGACCGCATAGCGGATCGGGCGGCTCCACCATCCCTCCATCGAGGGATTGAAAGAGACGAAGTAAACCGCGTACAGGGTCCAGGAACCGAAGAACGCGACGACCCGCAGCTCGGTCCATTTCTTGTAGATGCTGAGGGCAAAAAAGGCGGCGTTTACGATGAGTAAATAGAGGAACAGGGTGAACACTTGGTCGGTCTCGGGACGCATCATCAGAGGGGAGAGGAGGGCTCCCGCCAGGGCGATGTTCATGAGCAGCCGGGAGTCGTTCCGCAGCGAATACAGCACGAGCAGCGCGGTAACGGCCGTCATTCCGAGCAGCACGGTCATCGGCGTCCATAAGCCGTAATAAATGCCCGCGAACGAGAAGGTCGCGTACAGAATGGAGGTGCCTAGCCCGATGCCGATCTCCCCGGCGATCGCCCCCCGCTGCTTCAAGGTCCAGCCGAAGCCGCCGAGCGCAATTCCCGCTCCGCTTAGCAAGCCGATTCCGATCTTGAGCGTATCGGTCAGCCAGCCCTGATCGATCGAGTAGCGGAACAGCGTGATCGCCGCCGCCAGCACGAGCAGCACTCCCAGCAAGGAAGTCCAATGCTTGCTTACTATCTTCGTATCCAGCTTCTGGTTCATGTTCATACGACCTCTTCCGAATGGGATAGAACGCCGGCGATCCGATCGATCGCCCATACGATGCCGTAGAGCGCAAGGCAAAGCGCGACGGCGACGAACTCGAGCTGCAGCAGGTACCATGGCCATGGTCCCAGCAGATCCAGCAGCGAGCCGCCGGCCGGCTTGCGGGCCAGGAACATGAAGTTCGTTCCCGCGAGCCAATTCGTGATCGCGGCGGGCACGGCGAGAAGGTTCAGCCAGCCCGCCGCCCGGAAGGCGGAGCCGAGCGTCGGCCGGAATCTCTCGACGGCGGTCATGTAGACGCTGGCCGCCACGATGGCGATGTGGGCGATGAAGAAGTGGAAGTAGCGGAATTCCGGGAACGACTGGATGAGATCCGGAGTCAGCAGCGCCTGCATGGCGCCCAGGATGCCGAGGAAGAACGTAATCTCGTAGATCCGGCGATTGCCCGTCAGGAGCAGCGCGACCGAGAACCACAGCATGATGCTGCAGAGCTGGAAGGGCAGCGCCCCGATTCCCCAGCCCCCTTCTATCGCGTACGACACTTGCAGCGCCGCTTCGCTGCCGGCCAGCGTCAGCACGATCGCGAGCTTCGCGGCGCGCCCTGCCTTCGGGCCTCTAAGCTTAGCCCTTAGCGCGATAATCGCCGCGACCGCGATCGCGGCGGCTGCCAACGCCGCCCAATGAGCCGCATGGAACGCTTGGAATTCCACTTACTTCGCCTCCTTCCCGCCTCTCGTTTACAACCCCATTGTAGAAAAATGGCGCAAAAAAAATAGTACCATCTTTACCTGGTACCATTCCCTTGCGCCTGCTATTCGTAAACCTGCGGCGATTCTTTTCTCTATTCGCCCCCTTGCTCCCGGTCGAACAAGCCCATCTCCTTCGCCTGCTTGGCCGCGTCCTTCGAAGACTCCGACTTCAGCTTCCGCAGGATATTGCCTACGTGGTTCTTTACCGTCCGCAGCGACAAGAACCGCTTCTCCGCGATCTGCGACTGCGAGTAGCCTTCGTCGATCAGCTCCAGGAGTTCCAGCTCCGCCGGCGTGATCAGGTCCCTCATCTTCTTGACCTCGAACTCCCGCTCCAGCTGCTTCAGCCGGCGGAACTCCTCGCGCATGCGCTCCGCCGCCGCGGGGCTGATCGGGGACTGCCGGCTGGCGGCCGCCCGCACCGCGGCGGGCAGAGCCTCGAAGTCGCTCTTGATCTGGTAGTCGATCGCTCCCGCCTGGAACGAGCGAAGGATGAGCTCCTTCTCCTCCATCGAAGTCAGCATGATGACCCGCGCCCCGGTCGATAGGGCCGCTTCCTCCGCGAGCCGAACGCCCTCGGGAACTCCGTCCAGCATGATATCCATGAGGATCACGTCCGCGCTGGCCTTTCCTTCGAGCAGCGCCGACCGGACCTCCTCCGGCTCTCCCGAAGCATAGACGACTTCCATATCCGATTCGCGGTTCAGATAAGCGGTCAGCCCGCGAAGCCAATCCCGGTCATCCTCGACGATCCAAACCCGTATGCGCTCCACTCGCGAGCCTCCCCTTCTCCTCGGCCTGCATGATTTTCTCCGCCTTCACGGCCTTCTTCGGCAACGTCAGAAACACGCTTGTTCCTCTTCCCAACCGGCTATCGAGATGCAGCGTTCCCCCGTGCTTGCGCATGACATGATACGCATAGGGCAGCCCGAGCCCGAAGTTCGCCCCGCCGCCGCGGGACGTGTAGAACGGCTCCAACGCTCTCGCCGCTTCGCGCCGATCCATCCCGGGGCCGGTATCCCGGACTTCGACGATAAGCTCCCGCTTCGTCTCCGACAAGCGGACCCCAAGCTCGCCTTGATCGCCCATCGCTTCCAGCGCGTTCGAGATCAAGTTATTCAGCGCCTCGGACACTTGAGCGGGGTCCAAGCGGCAGCGCCATCCTTCCGACGCTTCGATCTCCAGCTTGATCCCGCCAAGACGGGGCGACGCGGACGCCGCCGTCTCTTGGACCAACCGCCCGAGATCGGTCTCGCTCAGCCGCAACGCCAGATCTTCCGTTCGGCGATGCACGCGGGAGATCATCTCCTGCATGTGACGGGAAGCGCCTAGCACCGTCTCGATGTCCGCCAGCAGCTCCGTCTGGGACGTGCTCTGCGCGTAGGCTTTCATTTTCTCCCCGAACAGCTTGATCTTGCCGGCATCGTTCTTCATCGCGTGGTTAAGAATCGCGGTTCCCGAAGTGACGGCGCGCAGCGCGGAATCCAGTCTCCGCCGCTCGACCAGCACGCTCAGCCCCATGAAGCCGTAGGTAAACAGGCCGATCACGAATACCGCGACGCCGAGAATGACAAGCCACGTGTTGTACACCCACATGCGCATCATTCCGAGACTCGGCAGCACGAAGTTCATCGCCGCGAAGAAAATAACCGGGGGAAGCACCGCCAAGCAAACGATCCAGTATTCGGGCGACCAGGAGGCATGGCGCGGCTTGCGCATCAGAATCAGGATCGCGCCTGCGATAATATAAGGCACCGCCCACCAGACCGCGATCGCATAGGCAATCGGCGTTCTTGTCGTGTAAGGAGCCGTGAACAGCACGCAATAGGCGATCGGCAAGAGCAGCGCGAGCATCAGCGCCCACGACAGCTTGCGGGCAAGCTTCTTTCCGCGGTAGGTGATCGCGAATAGCAGGAAGAAGTACGGGACTCCGTAATAGGAGGAGACGGAGGATGCCGCCTGAACATGGTAGAAGAAGCTCGCCCAAGCCTCGTAGCGCCCCAGGCTGTTCAGATAGGGAATGAAGCGGCCGTCCAGAACGGCCGCAAGAGCGCCGGTCCCGCCGAAAAAAGCGACTCCGCTGAGGCGCCTCAGGTCGGACGAACGAAGGTCGGCGAACAGCATGAATGCCGCCACGGCCCATAACGCGATCCAAACGAACAGCATCCCCAGGCTCCTCCCGCCAGCTTTTCTCCGAACGACTTCGCGCTTCTGCCTTGCTCCATTTTTCTCTATTCCTTTTTTCGACAGGCGTCGCCATTCCCCTTCCGAATCGCAGGGAAACAGGCCAAACTATTCCTTCCCGCTGATTCCGTAGAAGAACAAATGGATCATGTCGCCGAGGAACCGATCCGTGTCTCCGCTCTTCTCCAGCAGATCGAGCATGGGAGCCATTCTCTCTTTCATGAACTGGATGTAAGCCATGATCGACTCCGTCGACACCTTCTCCGTAATCTCGCCTCTCGCCTTCCCCTCCTCGATGAAGCGGACGACGAGCGGGATGACCCGATTCCGGTACAGACTCTCGATGAACGCAGCGCATTCCTTGTCATCCAGCACCATCTGCCTGACGAACTCGGGAGGGAAGGTGAGGTACACCTCCCGATCCGCCACCAGGATGAGCTGCACCGCTTCCTTCATCGTCGGAAGCTCCGCTACGACCGCTTCGAAGTCGTCCGTCGCCCGGACAACGCTATCGAGAAACACTTCGCGAAGCAAAGCTTCTTTGCTTCCGAAATAGTTGTAAATCGTCACTTGAGAGATGCCCGCCTTGGCCGCGATATCGGCTATCCTTACTTTCTTGGGTTCGCTCTCCCGTAGCAGCTCCATGACGGTCCGCCTGATCTTCTCCTTGATCGCTTCCGCTCTTTTCTCGAATCCGTTCATTCCGGCCTCCCGCTGCATAGTCAGATTTAATGAAATTATAGCATATCCATATTTCATAACCCATTGACGTCTTCCCTTTCCGGGAGTATGATTTTCGTGAAATTTAGAATATGGAATATTTCATAAAAAGTCTGCGGGGTGCGCCCATGCTCATGGTCGAAGGGTTGACGAAGAAGTTTCCGAATGGCAGAGGAATCGAGGACATCTCGTTCGAGGCGAAGCAGGGGGAAGCGTTCGGCTTTCTCGGCCCGAACGGCGCGGGCAAGTCGACGACCATCCGGCTGATCATGGGCTTCATGAAGCCGGATCGGGGGCACGTGACGATCGATGGGCTCGAGGCGAGGCGCCATCCGGAAGCCGTCATGAAGAAGGTCGGTTATCTGCCCGGGGAGATCTCCTTCCCCGAAGGGATGAGCGGCCGGGCTTTTCTGGATTTTCTCGCGTCGATGCAGCGGGCGGAGAGCCGAACGAAGCGAGATCGCCTGATCGAGCGCCTGCAATTCGACGCCGACACTCCGATCCGCAAGATGTCGAAGGGGATGAAGCAGAAGGTCGGCCTCGTCGCCGCCCTCATGCACGATCCCGCGCTCGTCATTCTGGATGAGCCGACGACGGGGTTGGATCCGCTGATGCAGAAGACCTTCGTGGAACTGGTGCTAGAGGAGAAAAAGAAGGGGACGACCTTTCTGATGTCCTCCCATAGCTTTCCCGAGATGGAGCGGACTTGCGACCGGGCGGCGATCATCAAGAACGGAAGGCTCGCCGCGGTCAAGGACATTCACGAGCTCCGATCGCTGCAGCGCAAGCTGTTCGAGCTCGTCTTCGACGACGCCGAGGACGCCCTCTCTTTCAGCCGCTCCGGGATCGGAGAGGCTGCGGTCGAGGGCAACCGGGTAATCGTCGCCGTGCAAGGAGGAGACGACGCCCTGATCCGCGCGGCGTCGCGCTATTCGATCCGGAGCATCGATATTGCCGCCCAGAACCTGGAAGACGTCTTCATGCACTATTACGATCGAAAGGAGATCGCGCCATGAACCTCCCCCTGCTTCGCCAGATGCTGAAGACCCATTCCAGAGTGATGCTGAACTACTCCTTCGGCTCCGCTTTCTACATCGTGCTGATGTTCTGGCTCTATCCGAGCATGGCCTCCAGCAGCGATGCGCTCGACTCCCTGATCGGCGATATGCCCGAAGGAGTCGTGAACGCCTTCGGTATCCAGAACGGCTTCGGAACGCTGGAGGCGTTCATCTCCGGGGAATTCTACGGCCTGATTCTCCCTATCCTGCTCACGATATTCTGCGTATCGCTTGCCAATCAACTGATCGCGCAGCTGGTGGACCGGGGCTCCATGGCGTACCTGCTCTCCGTCCCGACGACTCGGGTTCGCGTGGCCGTCTCGCAGGCTCTTGTCCTTATCATCGGAACGGCGGCCATCGCTATCGTCACGACACTCGCCGGATTTGCCAGCCAAGCGTGGATCGTCGGCAAGAACTACCCGCTCGACGCGTCCCGCTTCATCGCGCTGAACGCCGCCGTATTCGCCCTCTTCTTCGCTATCGGCGGCGTCGCTTTCCTCGTCTCCGCCGTCTCGAACGACGAGAAGCGCGCGATGGGGCTGGCCGGAGCGCTAACCTTCGGCATGTTCACCCTCGACCTTCTCGGCAAAATAAGCGAGAAAATCGAGTGGCTAAGATCCCTCTCTCTTTTCTCGCTTTTTCGTCCTTCCGATATCGTTGCCGGGCAAGGCTCCATCGGCCTTGATTTGTCCTTGCTGACGGCTATAGGCCTGCTTCTTTATCTCGCGGGAATCTTCTTCTTCGCCAAGCGGGATCTGCCCTTATAGATTCGAGTGCGTTACCCGCGTCGGCGCACTTCGATGCTCCCGTCGCTCAAGCTCGCGACGACAACGGAGGCCATTCCGACGAACAAGCCGTTCTCGACGACAGCCGGAATCTGGTTGAGCTGTTCGTTAAGGCCGGCCGGATCCGGAATGGCTCCGAAGCGGCAGTCGGCGATCCAATTGCCATTGTCCGTTACGTAGCGCTGCCCGTCCGGGTTCGTTCGAATGGCGGGATCGCCTCCGAGCTCCTTAAGCCGGTTCAGCGTGAGGCGTTCCGCGAACGGAACGATCTCGACCGGCAGCGGGAACGCGCCCAGCGTTCCGACGAGCTTGGACTCGTCCACGATGACGATGAATCGGTCGCTTGCCGCCGCCAGCACCTTCTCCCTCAGCAGCGCCCCGCCTCCGCCTTTGATCAGATGGAGGTTGTCGTCCACTTCATCCGCCCCGTCGATCGTCAGGTCGATCCGATCGATCTCGTTCAAGGAGACGAACGGAATGCCCAGCTCGCGAGCGAGCTGCTCGGAACGGATCGAGCTGGCCACGGCTCGAATGGACAAGCCCTCCCTCACCCGCTCGGCGATGCGATGAATGGCCCAATAAGCCGTCGATCCGGTTCCGAGTCCGACCGTCATTCCGTCTTCGATCCATTCGACCGCTTTCTCGGCCGCTATTTTTTTCAATTGATCCGCATTCATGATAATGTCCCTCCGCTGTTGGTTAGATGAATATGGTTGGCAAGCTGCGTCCGGTTGCGAAGAGCGTACTTGGAGAGCATGGCGTTCACATGCTTCTTGACGGCCGCCTCGCTGACGAACAGCCTTGACGCAATCTCCGCATTCGTCAGTCCCTGCGCCAGCAAAGCCGCGACCTCCCTCTCCCTCGGCGTGAGCCTTTCTTGGCCAAGCTTGGCCGGAGAATCGGTTGGCGGAGCAGTCGCCGCGACAATCGCGCCGCCCGGCTCGCGAATCAAGCGGTCAAGCAGTTCCTTCCCCTTCTCTCTTCTCGTATCCAGGATATAAGTGGGAGCCGGCTGACCGTCTCCGTAGTCCAGATGCTCCGCGCCGGCCAACGGCTCGAAGCCCAGGCTCGCCTTGCCCAGCCTGTAATAATCATGGGGCGGCGGAGACTCGACCAAGAGGCGCCCCGCCAGGATCGGATCCAGCAGAGCATGGATAATATCGGCGCGAAGCTCCTCCGACTCCAGACGTTCCACGTCCATCGCATACACGTACCGGATCCCCGTGTCGTCCTTGGATGCCCGGATACGCCGCTTCTCCTCATCCGGCAAGGAAGACAGGTAAGCCTGTGATACCGGAGCCCGAGCCAGAAAATCATACGTGGACCCGTTAACCGGAACGATGGCGAACAGTCCGACGATTCGTCCCTCCGGGTTCCGCAGCAGCTTGACCGACTCCGTTCCGGTTGCCATCAGCTCCTCCAGCGGAACGAGCGACAGGCGGGATCGGCCGATCGCCGCGCTCAGCTCGAAGCGGAAGCTCTCCCCGGATTCCGGGTCGGAACACAGCACCTTGCTCGGCTTCTTCTCTTGGAGCCTGCGCCGTATATACGCCCGCGCTTCCGGCATATTGTCCGCGGTAAGCGGTTCCGTGTAGTTGCGCGATTCGCGGGCATGCCGGTAATGCGCCCGCAGCACCGCATTGTCCGCATAGCGAAGACATTCCCCGAACTCCCGAACGATATCCTTCCCCTGAGCGAGACCTTCTTCGATCCTGCCCCGGTAATGCTCGATCGCCCTTCGTCGATAGGCCTCATAAGTCTCCGGCATCCGCTCTCGGCATTGCCGCTGCAGAGTCTCCTTTACCAGCTCCTGAAGCTGACAGCCGTTAGCCGACCGAGAGACGAACGACAGATCGGCTAATCGTTGGAACAGCGTGGGAGCTATTTCTTCTCCGACCAACCGGGAGAGCAGGTCCTGATGGAAGAAGCGAACGGTAGAAGCCGCGTAAAGCAGCCGGCGCAACTCGTCGTCCGGCGCCTCCCTAAGCCAATTGTCCAGCAGCGCCCGCAGCGGTTCTTCCCTCTCCGCCGTACCGTCGGCATGAACGGCAACGTTCAAGCCGCTTCTCATGACCGGCTCTATAGGCGTCAACAGGGACAGCGCCAGAGGATGCCCCATCGTCCTCAGCCATACGGAATCGACGGCGCTCTCCTCCTCGATGCCCCACTTGCGCAGATAGCCGCGAATTTCGTTGTAGCCTAGCGGGTTGAGCGGCAGCCTGACGATGAGCTTTTTCCAAGCGGGCGCATGCCGCCATGGTCCCTCGAGCGGGAATCTTCCGGAGATCACGACAAGCGTGTTCCCGCTTAACCCCGGCAGCAAGGTAGCTCGCAGCCAATGGTCCAGATCCCCGATCTCTTCGTACCCGTCGAAGGCAAGCACGAGCTTCCCCCGCTCCGCCAATTCGTTCAACCCGTGAAAGCATCTATCCAGCAGGGAGGCTCCGGGAGGAACCGATGAATTCGGAGCAACGATCTGCAGATGAATGCTTTCGAGCAAGCGATCCGGGAGCCCCATCGCCTCCCGCACGTCCACGCGGACGTACGCAGCCCCCAGCTCGCTAGCGATTCGAGCGTAACGATCAAGCAGATAAGTCTTGCCCATGCCGGTCGTGCCCGATATATTCAAGATCCGTTCGCTCCGCTCCTCGAGCCGAATGAGCCATTGCCGGAAGTACTCCAGCTCGAACTCGCGGCCGACGAAGTGATCGTCCATCAGCTTGGCAATTCGGTCCCCGAACGTCTGCCCCATGACGCCAACTCCCGTTAACCCGCATTTTTATCGAAAAGTATACTACCAAAGTATCCGAAAGGATAGAGTGTTCCCTTCTCCCTGCATGTTACTTTAGAGTCGTAAATCGATTCGACAGGGGGAAAATCGCATGAGCGGATGGTTATCCGAAGATACCCGGGCCAAGCTGCTTCAGCGGGAGGAGCTGACCGGCTCGGAGATCCTGCTTCGCACGCTGCTTTTGGAAGGAGTCGAATGCGTCTTCGGTTATCCGGGCGGAGCGGTGCTTTATATCTATGACGCGATGCACGACAATCCGGATTTCCGTCACCTGCTGACCCGACACGAGCAAGGAGCCATTCATGCCGCCGACGGCTATGCCCGTTCGACCGGCAAGGTCGGCGTCTGCCTCGCGACCTCGGGACCGGGGGCGACGAATCTCGTGACGGGTATCGCCACGGCGTATATGGACTCGGTTCCGCTGGTCGTCATTACGGGCAATGTCCCAACGGCGCTGATCGGCACCGACTCTTTCCAAGAGGCCGACATCGTCGGCATTACGCAGCCGATCACGAAGCACAGCTTCATGGTCCGAAGCGCGGAAGAATTGGCCTGGACGATTCGCGCCGCTTTCCACATCGCCGGCAGCGGAAGGCCCGGCCCGGTGCTGGTCGATATCCCGAAGGATGTGTCGGCCGAGCGGACTCCCTTCGTCTACCCGGCGACTATCGAATTGCCCGGATACGTGCCGAGTCCCCATCCCCCGCTAGAAGCGATCGAGGAGCTCGTCCGCGCTATCCAAGCGGCCAAGCGTCCCTTGGTGCTCGCCGGCGGCGGCGTGATCGCATCGGGCGCCTGCTCGGAGCTGGAGAAGTTTCTTTGCATAACGACCCACTCGGTCTCTACTACTCTGCTGGGACTCGGAAGCGTCTCTCCCTCTCATCCCGGCTGGCTCGGCATGCCGGGCATGCACGGCACGTATGCCGCGAATCAAGCGCTTATCGGATGCGATCTCCTGATCGCCATCGGAGCCCGATTCGACGATAGGGTCACGATGAGGCTGGACGGCTTCGCCCGTTCCGCGCGAATCGCCCACATCGATATCGATGCCGCCGAGATCGGCAAGCTGGTGCCGACGGCCATCGCCATTGCCGGCGACGCCAAGCAGGTACTAAACGAGCTTAATCGTTTACTCGAGCAATTATCTGAAGACGAACTTAACGCAATAAAAGAAAATATCGCTCCATGGAACCGGCATGTTCGGCTGCTGAGCGAGAAGTACCCGCTTCGGTATCGGGATTCCGATACGACGTTGAAGCCTCAGTATGTTATGGAGATGATCGCCCGCACGACCGAAGGAGCAGCGATCGTCACGACCGACGTCGGCCAGCATCAGATGTGGGCGGCGCAGTTCGGCCGATACGAGTCGCCGCGCTCCTTTCTCTCATCCGGCGGGCTGGGAACGATGGGGTTCGGCTTTCCCTCGGCGATAGGCGCCCAGGTCGGTAACCCGGACCGCATCGTTGTCTCGGTCAACGGGGACGGGGGCATGCAGATGTGCGCCCAGGAGCTGGCCATCTGCGCGATCCACGACATTCCGGTCAAGATCGCCGTCTTCAACAACCGGACGCTGGGGATGATCCGCCAGTGGCAGGAGCTTATCTACGAAGGACGGTACAGCCACATCGACCTATCCGGCAGCCCTGACTTCGTCAAACTCGCGGAAGCTTACGGGGTCAAAGGACTGCGGGCAACGAACAAGCAAGAAGCCGAAGCCGTCTGGCAGGAAGCGTTGAACACCCCCGCTCCCGTGCTCATCGACTTCGTGATCGACAGAGAAGAGCTGGTGTACCCGATGGTTCCGCAAGGGGATATCCTCGAGAACATGATACTGGGGGATTGGTCATGATGGACTTCGGCAAAGAATACCTGTCGGTAACGGTACAAGACAAGCCTGGCGTACTGCAAAGGGTGTCCGGCCTGTTCTCGCGCAGGGGCTATAACATCGACAGCGTAACCGTCGGCGGGAGCGAGCGGGAGGGCTTCTCCCGGATGATCATCGCCGTGCAGGGTGAACCGCAGCGGATCGCCCAGATCGTCAGCCAGCTCAGCAAGCTGATCGATGTCGTCCAGGTCGCAAGGTTCGGTTCTACCGCCTCGATCGCGCGGGAGCTTATGCTGCTCAAGCTCTCTCCCCCGGCGGAAGCGCGGTCGGAGCTGCGGAGCCTGCTCGATCTCTTCAACTGTCCCGTGCTCGAGGCCGAAGCCGATTGTCTCTTTGTCCAAGTCGTCGGGGACAAAGACAAGAACGATGCCTTCCTCTCGATGATCTCCCGATATGGCATTCAAGAGCTCTCCCGTACGGGAGAGACCGCACTCGCCAAAATCAAATAAAACAAGGCTGATCCTCAGAGGGATCAGCCTTGTTGTTGTATCGCGCTTATTCGATCGTAGCCGAAGCCGCCATGGCCGCCTCCGTCCGCGCACGGTCCCTCTCCAGCACCGGGGCCAGGTAGCGGCCGGTATACGAATCCGCTATCTTCGCCAGCTGTTCAGGCGTTCCGGTTCCGACCAGCGTGCCGCCGCCGCTGCCGCCCTCCGGTCCGAGGTCGATCAGGTAATCGGCCGTCTTGATGACGTCCAGGTTGTGCTCGATGACGAGCACGCTCTCGCCGGAATCGACTAGCCGCTGCAGCACCTGCAGCAGGCGGTCGATATCGTCCGCGTGAAGCCCCGTCGTCGGCTCATCGAGTATATAGAGGGTCTTGCCCGTGCTGCGCCGGTACAGCTCGGCCGCCAGCTTGACGCGCTGCGCCTCGCCGCCCGACATCGTCGTAGACGGTTGGCCAAGCGTCATGTAGCCGAGACCGACGTCAAGCAGCGTGCTCACCTTGCGGTGAATTCGCGGGATGTTCTGGAAGAATTCCGTCGCGGCCTCGATCGTCATCTCGAGCACATCCGAGATGCTCTTGCCTTTGTACTTGACCTCCAGCGTCTCGCGATTGTAGCGCTTGCCCTTGCACACTTCACAAGGCACGTAGACGTCCGGCAAGAAGTGCATCTCGATCTTGATGATGCCGTCTCCCTTGCAGGCTTCGCAGCGGCCGCCCTTCACGTTGAAGCTGAAGCGGCCCTTCTTGTAGCCGCGCACCTTCGATTCGTTCGTCATCGCGAACACGTCGCGAATGTCGTCGAAGAGGCCGGTGTACGTCGCCGGATTGGAGCGAGGCGTGCGACCGATCGGAGATTGGTCGATGTCGATAACCTTCTCCAGGTTCTCGATGCCGAGCATCTCCTTGTACTCGCCGGGACGAGTCTTCGCCCGGTTCAGATCCCGAGCCAGCGTCTTATACACGATCTCGTTGACCAGCGTCGACTTGCCGGAGCCGGACACTCCCGTCACGGCGGTGAACACGCCGAGCGGAATCTTGACGTTCAGGTTCTTCAGGTTGTTCTCCTTCGCGCCCTTCACTTCCAGCCACTTGCCGTTCGGCTTCCGCCTCTCCAGCGGCACCGGGATGAACTTGCGTCCGCTCAGGTAAGCGCCAGTCAGCGAATTCTCGTCCGCCATGACCTCCTCCGGAGTGCCCTGAGCCACCACGTTGCCTCCGTGTATGCCGGCGCCCGGCCCGATGTCGATCAGATAATCGGCCGCTCGCATCGTGTCCTCGTCATGCTCGACGACGATCAGCGTGTTGCCGAGGTCGCGCATATGCTCCAGCGTCTGGATGAGGCGGTCGTTATCCCGCTGATGAAGGCCGATGCTCGGTTCGTCCAGAATGTACAGGACGCCCATTAAGCTGGATCCGATCTGGGTCGCCAGCCGAATCCGCTGCGCTTCTCCGCCGGAGAGCGTTCCCGCCGCCCGGGACATCGTAAGATAGTCGAGTCCGACGTTCACAAGGAAGCCTAAACGGTTGTTGATCTCTTTGAGGATCAGATTGGAGATTTGCAGTTCCTTGTCGTTCAACGTCAGCCCGCTGAAAAACCGGCGCGCGTCGCCAATAGACAAGGAAGTCACGTAAGAGATATTCTCCCCCGCGATCGTAACGGCGAGTACCTCCGGCTTCAAGCGATGCCCCTTGCACTTGGCGCATGGGCGCGCGCTCATGTATTCCTCGATGAATTCGCGAATGCCGTCGGAAGCCGTATCGCGGTAACGCCGTTCCAGGTTGCGAATGACTCCCTCGAACGGAACCTGCGTGTCGCGGCTGTGACCGAATTCGTTCTCGTACCGGAAGCGAACCTTCTCTCCGCCCGTGCCGTACAGAATGATATTCATCTGCTTGTCGCTCAGCTCGGATACCGGCACGTCGGTCGGTATGCGGTAATGCTCGCACACCGCCGCGAGGAACTGAGGATAATAGTTCGAGACGCCGCCGGCCCATGCCTCGAAAGCCCCTTGATCGATGCTGCGGCTGCGATCCGGCACGAGCAGGTCGGGGTCCACGACCATCTTCGCGCCAAGGCCGTCGCAATCCGGGCAAGCTCCGTACGGAGAGTTGAACGAGAACATCCGGGGAGCCAGCTCCTCGATCGAGAACCCGCAGACCGGGCATGCGAGCTTCGAGTTGAAGAGAAGCTCTTCCTTGTCGATGATGTCCACGATCACCTGGCCGTCGGACAGCTTGAGCGCCGTCTCGAGCGAGTCGGCGAGACGCGTCGCCACGTCGTCCTTCACGACGATCCGGTCGACGACGACCTCGATGGAGTGCTTCTTGTTCTTCTCCAGCTCGATCTTCTCCGACAGATCGCGGATCTCTCCGTTCACCCGCACCCGCACGAATCCTTGCTTCTGAACGTCGGCCAGAAGCTTGACGTGCTCTCCCTTCCGTCCCGAGACGATCGGAGCCAGAATCTGCAGGCGGGTGCGTTCCGGGTATTCCAGAATCCGGTCGACCATCTGCTCGACCGTCTGGGACGTGATCTCCACGCCGTGATCCGGGCAATGGGGACGTCCAATGCGCGCAAAAAGAAGACGCAAGTAATCGTAGATCTCCGTTACGGTACCGACGGTAGAGCGCGGATTGCGGCTCGTCGTCTTCTGGTCGATCGAGATGGCCGGCGAGAGGCCGTCGATCGAATCGACGTCCGGCTTGTCCATCTGGCCGAGGAATTGGCGGGCGTAAGCCGACAGAGACTCCACGTAACGGCGCTGTCCTTCCGCATAGATCGTATCGAACGCCAATGACGACTTGCCTGATCCGCTTAATCCGGTCAATACGACGAACTTGTCGCGCGGAATCGTTACGTCGATGTTCTTCAGGTTATGGGCGCGGGCGCCCTTGATAACGATATTCTCGTTGGCCAACGGTAAAGCCCCTTTCGATACGGTCGCAGCGAAACCTACGGTCGCTGGCCGCGATTGTCCGTTCATAAGAATGTGTGTTCCCATCCATTATAGCGGAGCCCTGTTTAGGTTGCAAATGGAAAGTCTACGGTCTCGGTTGTGACTTCCCTAATCGTGCATTACAATTTCTTATATAGATTTGATATATCGGAGGCTTCCGCATGCTAACTTTCTCGTTCGCCGATAAGTCCGACTTGCCGTCTATCGTGGACATCTACAACAGCACCATCGCTTCCCGCCGAGTCACCGCCGACCTCGAGCCCGTCACCGTCGAGGCTCGCATCTCCTGGTTCGAGGCACACGCCCCGGACCGCCGGCCCATCTGGGCAGCCAAGCGGGGGCAAGAGCTTCTAGCCTGGGCCAGCCTTAGCGACTTCTACGGCAGGCCGGCCTACAACGGAACCGCGGAACTAAGCGTCTATGTCGCCGAATCCGCGAGAGGCACAGGCGTCGGCACTCAGATCCTGAAGCATGTCCTGTCCGAATGCCCTCGCCTTCAGGTGAACACTTTGCTCGGCTTTGTTTTTGCGCATAATGAACCTAGTATCGGTTTGCTTCGCAAGCTCGGCTTCGAACAATGGGGCTACTATCCGGAAGTAGCCGTCTTGGACGGAATTGCTCGGGATCTGGCCATCTTGGGTAAAAAAGTGTAGAGAGAGGATGAGCAACATGGATATGGGACTAGCAGGAAAATCCGTCTTCGTCGCGGCCTCCAGCAAAGGGCTGGGCAAAGCGATCGCCCTTGAATATGCGCGCGAAGGCGCCAAGGTTACCATCGCCAGCCGCGACGCCGCGCAGCTGGAAGCCGCTCGAAACGAGATCGCTTCCGCAACAGGCCATGAGCCGCATACGGTACTTCTCGACGTAAGGAAAGCGGAGGACGTCCGTAGCGCCATCCGTTCCGCTGCCGAAAGGCATGGCGGACTCGACGTTCTCGTGACAAACGCCGGTGGCCCGCCTCAAGGAGGATTCGAATCGTTTGACGACGAAGGCTGGCAGCAAGGCTATGAGCTGACGCTTCTCAGCGTCATTCGGCTCATCCGCGAAGCGCTGCCCTTTCTCCGCCAATCCGCCGACGGCGGCCGCATCGTGAATGTCGCTTCCATGTCGATCAAAGAGCCGATTCCTAACCTGATCTTGTCGAACGTTTTCCGGGCCGGCGTCAATTCCTTAACCAAGTCGCTCTCGCTAGAGCTTGCGCCGGACCGTATCCTGATCAACACCGTCGCTCCGGGCCGCATCGGCACCGACCGCATCACCCAGCTCGACTACCAGCGCGCCGAGAGCCTGAACGTCTCGATTGAAGAAGTGCAGCGGGCAGCCAACGCCGCCATTCCGCTCGGCCGCGTCGGCACCCCCGAGGAATTCGCCAAAGCCGCCGTGTTCCTTGGCTCCTACGCGAACACTTACGTTACGGGACAGGCTCTCCTCGTCGACGGCGGCGCCGTCCGCGGATTATAAGAAGCAAAAATGAGCAGCTAGGAAACCGCCATCCTGCTGCTCATTTTCTTTTTTCGTTTATCGATTTTCTGCCGCCCCCTCTCTAATACTCTACTCGCCATCTATCTCCCTATTTCACCTACTGCTCGCTCATATTAACCACCACTAACCCCGCTACAACAATTTTTTAGGAGTTGCTCGCCTTTTTTCCATCCTCTTTTCGGTTCCCTCTTTTCGGTTCGCTAGCCCGCCTCTCCCCTTCGCTCAGTAGACTATTTCTTCGAATTCCCCCATTATCCTTTCGCCAAAACCATTGCTTTTTTCCACATTTTTGCTATAATAAAAACAGAACACTTGTTCCCGTTTATGGTAGGCGAGGTGAGATTGTGTCGGATTCATATGAGGCGTTTTTGCTTGAACAGGGCGGCGAGCTAGCCTGTCTTCGCTTCTTTTTTCATTGTCGCTGGCCGTCCGGATATGCTTGTCCGCAATGCGGATTTCGGGAAGCTTACACGATCGCTACTCGGAGGATGCCTCTATTCGAGTGCACTCGCTGCCATTATCAGACCTCCGTTACCTCGGGTACTTTTCTAGAGGGGACTCGCACTCCTCTGTCCAAGTGGCTTTATGCGATGCATCGACTCAGCGATCCCTCCAGCGGCATCAACGCCGTTCAATTAACCCAACTTATACGCGTCACTTATAAAACGGCCTATGCCATGTTGGATAAAATTCGGCAGAGCCTGCTCTCCACCGAGAGCGATCTGCGTTCGGGCTCTCTGTCGGGATCTATCGAGGCGGGCCTTGCGATTTGGGGGCGGGAAAAACTCAGTTCCCTCGAATTGGGAGATCATGAGCAGCCTGTTGCGGCAGGCGTTGCGTGCGATTCCGCCGGTCAGCCCGTCCAAATTGCTCTAATGGAGGTTTCACGCAGCGAGATGCTGGACAGAACGATGACGCCAATGGGCTGTCATCGATTTAAGTCCCGTTTTGTCTCTCCTGATCCCGCGAGCCAGAAGACTACCGTTTACAGGTCCAAGTACTTGACCAAGCGCCATTGCAAAACCCTGGCTTCCATTTGCAAAGCGGGATTTAAGAGAATCCAAGACACCTATCACGGCGTCTCCCTGCGCAACTTGGGCAAATACTTAGCCGAATTCACCTTCCGGTGGAACGCCTTGCGCAAAGATGGACAATGCCTTCGGCACATGGCCGTGGCTTGCTTAAGCAGCCGTCTGCCTGTTCATGCCTAACTCTCCTCTCCCGTCATTCTCCGAGAGCGGACGCTGTAAATTCAGGACGCAGCAGGAAAGCGGCAGCCCCAGTCCGGGACTTGTCGTATTTTGCCCACGCTCCCCTCTCCGGTTAACGCCTATTCTGTTCACGCTTATCTCGATCCTCTTCATGCCATACTGTCTACGCTTATCTCGATCTGTTCATGCCCATTCTGTTCATGCTCATCTCGATCCGCATCATGCCCATTCTGTCCACGCTCATCTCGATCCGCTTCATGCCTATCTTGCCCCCCATTCCTGTATAGAGCCCCTCGCCCCCCCTATTTTGTAGCTCGTTCTATCTCTCAAAGAAGAATAGAAACTGCAATCCTTATTTTTTCTACTGTTATTGAGCGAAGAGGAGAGACGACCTACTAGTTTTCTACTGAGCGAAGGGGAGAGGCGAGCTAGTTGAATGGAATGACACATTAATGGGAGTGTGAATGTGATGAGGCTTGGGATGGGGCATGAGATGGGGCATGAGATGGGGCATGAGATGCGTCGGCGAGAAAGAACGGCAAAAAGGCCGATCGGGGAGAACCCTGATCGGCCCTTGGTTATTGGTTACATTCCGGCTTTCAGCTCCAGGAGGGCGTCGCGGAGCTCGGCGGCGCGTTCGAACTGAAGGCTCTTCGCCGCTTCTTTCATCTCGGCCTCCAGGCGTTGGATGAGCGACAGACGATCTTTCTTCGTCATCTTGTCGACGTTCTCCGCTCCGGACAGGTAGGAGCTCTTCTGCTCCGCGACCTTGGTCGCTTCGATGACGTCGCGAACCTTCTTGCGGATGGTCTGCGGCGTGATGCCATGCTTCTCGTTGTATTCGACCTGGATGGCTCGACGGCGTTCCGTCTCGCCGATAGCCTTCTCCATCGACTCCGTGATTTTGTCGCCGTACATAATGACGCGTCCTTCAGAGTTACGGGCGGCCCGCCCGATCGTCTGGATGAGCGAGCGCTCCGAACGAAGAAAGCCTTCTTTGTCGGCGTCTAGAATGGCGACAAGGGATACTTCCGGCAAGTCCAGGCCTTCGCGGAGCAGGTTAATGCCGACGAGAACGTCGAACGTGCCGAGACGCAGGTCGCGCAGGATCGCCATCCGCTCGAGCGTCTTGACGTCCGAGTGCAGGTAATTGACCTTGATTCCGACTTCCTTCAGGTAGTCGGTCAGGTCCTCGGCCATCTTCTTCGTCAAGGTGGTCACGAGAACGCGCTCGTCCTTGGCGATCCGATCGCGGATCTCGCCGAGCAGGTCGTCGATTTGCCCCTTGGTCGGACGCACCTCGATGATCGGATCGACAAGTCCGGTAGGCCGGATGATCTGCTGCACCATCGTCGGACAATTCTCCAGCTCGTAAGGACCAGGGGTTGCCGAGACGTAGACAAGCTGTTTGGCCTTCTTCTCGAACTCCTCGAACTTAAGCGGCCGGTTATCCTTTGCCGAAGGCAGACGGAAGCCATGCTCGACAAGCACGGTTTTTCGCGCTTGGTCTCCGTTGTACATCGCGCGGATCTGCGGCAGCGTCACGTGGGATTCGTCGATGACCGTAATGAAGTCGTCCGGGAAGAAGTCCATGAGCGTGTATGGAGTCGCTCCCCGTTCGCGGAACGTGAGAGGACCGGAGTAGTTCTCGATGCCGGAGCAGAAGCCCATCTCCGCCATCATCTCGAGGTCGTAGCGCGTGCGCTGCTCTAGCCGCTGTGCTTCCAGCAGCTTGCCGTTCTCGCGCAGATCGGCCAGCCGCTCCTCCAGCTCCCGCTCGATGTTGACGAGAGCTACCTTCATCTTCTCCTCCGCGGTCACGAAGTGAGACGCCGGGAAGATGACGATGTGATCGCGGTCCGCTACTATCTCGCCGGTGAGAGTGTCGATCTCGGTAATGCGCTCGATCTCGTCCCCGAACAGCTCGACCCGGATCGCCCGGTCGCTTCGCGAGACCGGGAAAATCTCCAGCACGTCGCCGCGCACCCGGAACGTCCCGCGGACGAAGTTCAAATCGTTGCGCTGGTACTGAATGTCCACCAGCTTGTGCAGGATCGCGTTGCGGGACTTTTCCATGCCGACCCGCAGGCTCAACCGGAGATCTCGGTACTCTTCCGGAGAACCCAAGCCGTAGATGCACGATACGCTGGCGACGATAATGACGTCCCTGCGCTCGAACAAAGAGGAGGTCGCGGAGTGGCGCAGCTTATCGATCTCGTCGTTAATGCTCGAATCCTTCTCGATATACGTATCCGTCGAAGGAATGTAAGCCTCCGGCTGATAGTAGTCGTAGTAACTGACGAAGTACTCCACCGCATGATTGGGGAAAAACTCCTTGAACTCGCTGCAAAGCTGAGCTGCCAGCGTCTTGTTGTGGGCAATCACGAGCGCGGGACGGTTCGCTTGCGCGATCATGTGCGCGATGGTGAAGGTTTTCCCCGTTCCGGTTGCGCCCAGCAGGGTTTGGTGCCGAACACCGGCATTCAGGCCCGCGACCAGTTGCGCGATCGCTTCCGGCTGGTCCCCTTGCGGCGTATACTCGGATTCCACCTTGAAGTTAGCCGGTGCATATTCGTAATCGTATGACATCTCGGACATTGGCCAAGCACCTCCTTATTCTTTTCCCGATAATGCTCCAAATCTATCCATATGGTTCGTTTATACAAGAATGTATGTTCTTATCCATTATATCCTCTGCACCCGGCTCGCGTCAAAACAACCTACTGCAACGTTCACCCGTAAAGTATAATAGATTTATCTAGAAAAATGGAAATCACCATACGGAGGTTTAGCAATGGGACTGTTTTCTTTCTTGAAAGGCCAGTTTATTGAAGTCATCGAGTGGCTGGGCGACAAAGAAACGATGGTGTACCGCTTCCCTGCCTATGATAATGCCATCAAGATGGGCGCCAAGCTCGTCGTTCGGGAATCGCAAGCGGCGATCTTTATGAACGAGGGTCAGCTCGCGGATGTTTTCGGTCCGGGGACGTATACGCTCAATACTCAGAATATGCCGCTGCTGACGGCCCTGAAATCATGGAAGCACGGCTTCAACTCGCCTTTTAAAGCGGACGTGTTCTTCATCAGCACCGCCAGCTTCCCGAACCTGAAGTGGGGGACGACGAACCCCGTCATTATGCGGGACGCGGAATTCGGGATGATTCGGCTGCGCGGCTTCGGCAGCTATTCGATCCGGGTGAACGACCCTGCTCTCTTCCTTCGGGAGATTATCGGAACAAGCGCAAGCTTCGCCCCGGAGCAGATCTCCGGTTATCTGAAATCCATCATCGTTACCGGCGTCAGCGACCGAATCGGGGAGTCTAACATCCCCGTAGCGGACCTGGCCTCCTCCTACGAGGAACTGAGCCGCGATATTTCTACGCTGCTTCAGCCGAAATTCAACGCTATGGGACTGTCGCTGACCGGCCTGCTGATCGAGAATCTCTCCCTCCCGGAAGAGGTGGAGAAGATGATCGATCGCCGATCGTCCATGAGCATCGCCGGCAACCTCGACCAGTACATGAAGTTCCAAGCCGCGGAAGCGCTGCGCGAAGCGGCGAACAACCCGGATTCCGGAGCCGCCGGCACGGGGGCGGGGCTCGGCGCAGGCATGGCCATGGGCCAGATGTTCGCCCAAGCCATGAATAATGCGGGAACGGCGAACCCCGGTCACAGCCCCGCCCCCGCATCTCCATCGGGAGGCGCGAAGAAAAGCTTCTGTGCGGAATGCGGGCAGCCTCTGGCCGAGAATGCGAAGTTCTGCTCCGGCTGCGGAACGAAGGTGTAACGAAGGATGACGATGGAAGCCGTCCCAACCAAATCTCCCGTCACCTTCCCGTGCCCCGGCTGCGGCGGGCCGATGCACTTCGATTCCGAAGCGCAAGCGATGAAATGCCAATTCTGCGGGCGAGAAGAAACGATCATCGCCTCGAGCGAGGAAGCGGTCGAGCACGACCTAGAGATGGACGAGGAGACGAATCGCGGACGCACCGACTGGGGCATGAAGCAGCAGGCGGTCAAATGCCAGAACTGCGGAGGGGAAAGCCTGATCCCCGCCCTTCAGACGGCAACGATCTGCGCGTTCTGCGGATCGCCGAAGGTGCTCGTGCAGGAAGATACGGCCGGCACGATCCGGCCGGAGACGATGATCCCGTTCCAGATATCCAGAGATGAAGCGGTCTCCTCTTTCCGGGCGTGGAAGAGGAAGCGTTGGTTCGTGCCGAACGCCTTCAAGAAAGGAACGATCGATTCCGCTCTCACGGGCATCTACATTCCGTACTGGACGTACGATTCCGATACGTACTCCAATTACTCCGCCGAGCGCGGCAATTATCACTATCGAACGGAGACGAGAACCCGCGTCGTCAACGGCAAAACGGAGACGTATACCGAGAGAGTGCGCTACACGGTCTGGCATCATGTATCCGGAGACTACGGCCGTTCGTTCGACGACGTGCTCATTCCCGCTTCCGGCCAGTACGACGGCGAGCTTCTCCAGAAGCTCGGCAACTTCCGGCTCGAGAAGCTGACCGGTTATTTGCCCGAGTACCTTAGCGGTTTCATCGCCGAGAGGTATTCCGTTTCCCGAGGCGAAGGATGGAATCGAGCCCGCAACCAGATGAGCAACACGCTGGAGCATGAGATCCGCCATCAGATCGGCGGGGATGAGATCCGGGGTCTGCGCGTCGGGACGAAATATTACAATCGCACTTATAAACATGTTTTGCTGCCGGTCTGGAACGCCAATTACTCCTTCAAGAATAAGCCTTATCGTTACATGGTGAACGGGCAAACCGGCCTTGTCTCCGGGCATGTCCCCCGCAGCGTGATAAAAATCACTCTGTTCACGCTCTTATGCATTGCGATCGCGGTTCCCGTTATCTGGTGGCTGCTGCAGAACAATTAGACTTGTAAAAGGGGATGTCTCTTGGTCATGACGACCTTAGAGACATCCCCTTATTTGCGCCTTTATTTATTCCGGGATTTGCGCGGCGGCAACGCATCGGGATCGGCGTTCTTCCCTTCCGGGTTCTCAACCGCCCCTTGGGATGTGCCGTTATCCTCGGAAGCCGCCAATTCTCCGTTCGCTCCGTTCGCCTCTCTGGCGGCCGCCGCCAGAGTTTCCGCAGCCAGAGATCCCTTGCGTCTTCTCGCGCCGGCGCGCTGCAGCCCTTGCCAGACGGAGCCCGACCTAGGGGCCGCTACCCAGTCGGCATCCTCGTCCGGAGCGAGAATGAGACCCAGTTGATGCGGCTCTCCGGCATAGCGAGCCCGCTGCGCGAACTTCACGTGGCCTTCCCGGTTCGTCAACTCGATCCGATAATAGGCAGCCTGGAGCTGCAGCGCCGCGTGGAGCTGCTCCTTGCTTCGCACTTTCTGGCCGTTGACCTTCAGGATTTTCTCACCCGATTGCAGCCCTAGCTCGGCGGCCGGCGTTCCCGGAAGCACCGCCAGAATCGTTACCCCTCGGCCATCCTGCGAGAATAACGGATTGCGTCCCGTTTCGCGCGAGCGGCCCCACAGGATTAGGCCTTCGTGAAGAACGAATGCCAGGATCGCCGCAACCAGACCGAGCGGCTCCCAGAACCATGCTCCGGCCGCAAGCCCGGCAATCGCAACGCCGTAGAGGATCAGCCCCCAGCTCATCTCCCTAGCCTTGCTCTCCGGCCACTTCGTCGTCGTCCGATCGGTAAATCCGATCAGCACGGGGAAGGAGAGCAAAACCCAGCTCGCCACGCTGCCGTCCCAGTCCGATAAAGGATGCCACGGAAGGGCGAACCCGCTCGCCGAACCCGTCGCCGGAATGAGCCAGAGCAGCGGAACCGGCCAGAGTCCCGATAGGGCGAATGCGCCTACCGGCTTGCCCCTCTTGCCTTCCAGGAATAACGGCACCGCGAACTTGGAGGCTTGCCACCGGACAAGCAGGCCCTCTCCGATATGCAGCAGCCCGGCAAGAACGAGCAGCGCGGGAACGTCGATTCCGAGCAGAGTCTTAGCCCACTCGCCGTCCGAAGCTTCGACCCCGCTCCAATCAAGAATATACTGGAGGACGCCCAATGCACCGGCACCGTATGCGATGCAGACGTAGCGAAGCCGAAGCAACGCCAGAACGGGAAGAGCTATCCAAATGCAAAGCAGGGTCGCTTCATCCAAACGTCCTCCCGCTCCCAAACCTAGAACCGAGAGGATTAGCCCGACGGCGATCCCGGCAAGCGTTCGGTAGAAGATAACGGTAAGCGAGCTGTAAAGCCTGACATGGAACATGGTTCTCTGCAAGACAACCTCTTGCCGAGCATGCCACCAGGCAAGAACGATAGCTATGTATAGATAAGGGGCGGCCAGCATCGCCGCTAGGGCATGCCCCGCTTCCCTCAATAGATCCAAGAAAGAGTCCATTCCGCTAACCCCTTTCGCAGCCTATTACCTATTCGACGAGCGGGTCGCGGATTCCTTCCCGGGAGAAGCTTCTTATGAGCTTCATCCCAACCCAAGCCGAAGCCCGTGCCGTTGCCCTTCATGCGCCGAGCTTTTGCAACGCTTGCGCGCGAGCCTCTTGCCACTGGGGATCGTTCTCCAGCTTCTGGATTCGAAGATTGAGCGCGTCTTCAAGCCGCTCTGCCGTTGCGTTATCGACCACGCCCGTCTCCGCCATATTCGAATCCCGTTGGAACGCGCGCACCGCCAGCTCCGTGGCGTCGCTGAAGTAACCGTCCTCGCGTCCGGGAGAATAGCCCGCTCCCGCCAGCATGATCTGCAGCTTCCTCACCTCATCGCTGCTCTCATCCTTCTTCAGGACTTTATCCCGCGTCAAGACGGACACGTAATAGTAATCGGGCATCGAGACGGCAACATCCGGCCGGATGCCCTTCCCGTTCAGCCAAGTGCCGTCGGGAAGCAGCCACTTCGATACCGTCAGCTTAAGCAAGCTGCCGTCCCCAAGTTCGTTCTCGTAGCTGATCTGGACGGTCCCCTTGCCGTAGCTTTGACTGCCGACCAGGATGGCTCCCGCCGACTGCTTCAACGCTCCCGCCAGGATCTCCGAGGCGCTGGCGCTCCCGCCGTTCATCAGCACGACAAGCGGATAATTGATCGGACCCGTCGGAGATTCCGTTCCCGTCGAGACAACCTTCTCCTGCTGGCCCAAGTTATTCTCTTCGACGACAATCGTTTTGCCGGCCGGTATGAACTGCTTCGCTACCTCTTCGACCGAGGTCAGCACCCCGCCGGGGTTGTCGCGAACGTCGAGAATGAGCGCCCTCATTCCGGAGTTCTCCATGTCTTGCAGCTCATCCGCGACCAGCTTCGGCGTATCGAAGGTAAACTGGCTTATCCATAGATAGCCGATTCCATCCGCGCCGATCTCGCTTCCGACCGTCTCTTCGACGATGCGGTCCCGAACGAGCTCCAGCTCCAGCAGCTCATCGACTCCGATTCTTTTGACTTCAAGCTTTGCCTTCGTGCCCTTGGGACCGCGAATCTTCGCGACTGTCTCGCTAATGGACAGCGAGTCCAGACTGTCCCCGTTCACGGAGAGCAGGATGTCTCCGGGCTTAAGTCCGGCCCGCTCGGCGGGCATGCCCTTCATGACCCTCTCCACGACGACGGCACCCTCGATGATATCGAGCCTCGCTCCGATTCCCGTGAACGTTCCCTGCACGGAATCCGCGAATTTGGACGCATCCGCAGAGGAATAGTAAGCCGAATAAGGATCTCCAAGAGCGCCAACCATCCCTTGGATCGCTCCATCCAGCAGCTTCTCTCTTTCGAACTTCTGGAGATATTTATCGTTAATCAGCTCGAACGCTCGGTTCAGCTTCTCCATCTCCGCCTTTCTCAAACCTTCCGATTCGCTGCCCGACTCCTTGTTCGAGCCGGACGAAAATCCCGAGGCGAGGCTCCAATTCGTGTTCCCCGACAAGCCCAGCGCTCCTATGGTAGCGACACTTGTTGTCAGAGCCGTCAGCACTGCTATGGCCAGTACGGTCCTACCGCGAAACATCATGAAGACTCACCCCTTTTCTCTTTTTATCATCCGACGAAATCCGCGATATAGCAAGCAAAAAACGTTTTCGCCATTCAAAGGCCTATCCCTCAACAGCAAAACAGCCGTTCCTTCCCCGCTAACGCAAGGATCAGGAGCGGCTGCTGCTCGATTCTCGATTGGAATTACTTCAAATATGGCGCCGGAGGAACCGGATCTCCGTTCTTCCGAACTTCAAAGTGAAGGTGATAGCCGGTAGCCGTTCCCGTCTTGCCGACAAGGCCGATCTTGTCTCCCCGCTTGACCTCTTGGCCCTTCTTCACGAGAATGCCTCCGTTGAGAAGATGCCCGTACAGCGTCCACAGCCCGCCGCCATGGTTGATAATGATCGTGTTGCCATAGCCGCTCCACGTCTGCGCGACGATGACGACGCCCGATTCCGCCGCGTAGACCGGCGTTCCCTTCGGCACCGCCATGTCTATCCCGGTGTGCAGCTTGTTCTTCTGCCCCGTAACCGGATGCGTCCGGTATCCATACGGAGAAGAAATGTAGTAGTTAGCCCGCAGCGGCAATCCAAGCTTGCCGCCCTTGTAGTAGTTCTTGATCTGTTTCTTCTGTTCCAGCAGCTTGGAGTACTTCTTGCCGAAGTCGATCAGAGCCTTCTCGGCTTCTTCGCTGATCTCTTCCGTCTCCTCGATCTGCTTGTCGTATTGGGAGATCAGAACCTCTTTGGACTGTTCCTTGATCTCCAGCGTCGCCTTTCGCTGGGCCATCTGGCCGTACAGCGCCTTCACGTTCGATAGATCGCTCTCCACCTGAGCCTTCTTATCCTCGACCAACGCCTTGTAGTCTTCGCTCTGCGTCAGCACCTGCTTGTCCTGCCCCATGATCGACTTAATGGCATCGAAGCGGCTCAAGAAGTCGCTGAAGCTGGTCGAGCTGAATAAGACGTCCAGATAAGAGACCGATCCGTTCGTATACAGCATCCGGATTCGGCTCTTCAGAGTCTCGTCGTTGTTCTGCCGATCTTGCTCCGCCTTCTCCAGCTCTTCGGTCGTCTTAAGGAGCTTCTCTTCCGCGGCGTCGATCTGAGCTTGCGTCTCCACGAGCTCCGATCCCGCCTTCTCGATCTCGGCTAGAAGCGCCACGATATCTTCCTTCGTCGCGTTCTTCTTGGCGGCCAGGTTCTGGGCCTCTTGCTCCGCCTTCTTCTTCTCGGCGGTAGCCTGGTTCATCTGATCCTGCAGCTTCTTGATCTCCTTCTCGATCTTCTGAAGCTCGGTCTCCGCATGGCTCTCGTATGGATGAGTCAGAAAAACGATAGCGACCAACATGGCGAGGACCGCCAAAAGCTTGCGCTTCACGTTATCTCTCCTCTCTCTGTTCGTCTTGCTTGTACGGTTATACTTTCAGGTATTTGCGAACGGATACGACGCTTCCCCAGATGCCAAGCAGCGTGCCGAGAATAAGCATCGTTCCGGTAATAATCCAGCCGACATCCTGAAGGGTAGCCAGCTTGATCAGCATGAGGCCCAAATCGTACTGGGCGGTGTCGATCAGCCTGGAGTACCCGAACAGCAAGGCGGCGCTCGTAATCGCCGCGCCTCCGAATCCGATCAGAATCCCTTCCACGAAGAAAGGCCAGCGGATAAAGTTGTTCGTCGCGCCGACCAGCTTCATGATCCCGATCTCGCGGCGCCGCGCCAGAATCGTCATCTTGATCGTCGTGGAGATGAGGAACATCGCCATGACCGCGAGGCCGGCCACGATAACGAGCCCGATGTTGCGCACGGCGTTCGTAATCCGGAACAGCTTCTCCACGGTGCCTTGTCCATACTTGACTCCCATGATCGGCTTATCGGCATCCGTGGTATTGATGGCCTCGATCTGCTTCGCCACGAACGCGATCTTCTGAGGATCGAAGACTTCGACGTCGAAGCCGTCGGGCAGCGGGTTGTTCTCCCCTTCATAGCCTTGGAGCGCCGTCTTGGCATTATCGTCAAGGCTCTCGCTAAGACGCTTCAACCCCTCTTCCTTCGAAACGAAGGTGACCTTCTTCACCTCGGGAAGGCGGCCGATGGTCCGGTTGATCTCTTCGACCTTCGCTTGTTCGGTTCCCGTCTGCACGTAGACGCGGATCTCGACCTGATTCTCGATCTGGTCGGCCAGCTTGTTCACGTTAAGGGCAAGAAGCATAAAGACGCCCAGTATAAATAAAGAGACAACGATGGAGCCCACCGATGCGAAGGACATCCAACCGTTGCGAAGAACGTTCTTGCAGCCTTCTCTCAGATGGCGCAGCAGCGTGCTAAATCTCATAGCCGTACTCCCCTCTGAGCTCGTCCCGCACGATGGTGCCGCCTTCGATCGCGATAACGCGCTTGCGAAGGCTGTTGACGATTTCTTTGTTATGGGTGGCCATGACGATCGTGGTGCCGCGGAAATTGATCTCTTCCAGCAGCTTCATGATGCCCCAGGAGGTCTCCGGGTCCAGGTTCCCGGTCGGCTCGTCGGCGACGATGACCGAAGGATTGTTGACGATGGCGCGAGCGATGGCGACGCGCTGCTGCTCCCCCCCGGACAGCTGAGCCGGCAGGCTGTTCGCCTTATGCTTCAGGCCGACGAGGTCCAGAACCTCCATCGTGCGACGGCGGATCGAGCGTTTCGAAGCTTCGATGACCTCCATGGCGAATGCGATATTCTCGTAAGCGGTCAGCTTCGGAAGCAGGCGGAAGTCCTGGAACACGACTCCGATATTGCGACGAACGTAGGGGATTTTGCGCGGTCTAAGCTTGCCTATATTGAACCCGTTAACGGACAATTGCCCTTTGGTCGGCACTTCTTCCCGATAGATAAGCTTCATAAAGGTAGATTTGCCTGCGCCGGATGGCCCGACTATGTATACGAACTCATTGCGGTCGATGACAACGTTGATGCCTTGCAGAGCGGTTGTTCCGTCCGGATAGGTCTTCCAGATGTCGTGCATTTCTATCACATGATCACTTCCCGTTTGAATTCAGACTTTAGATACTTCGACATCATGCGCGAATTTCCTTCCCATGTCGATCCTTCTCCGCACCGTCCGGCAGCCGCGTTCGACTTCAAAGGCTTGTACCGCTTGCGTTTCCGGATTTTTTTAAAATTTTCTAATCTGCCCCAACAACAATGTCCTCTGGATAATCGTATATGATAATGCCAGTCTCTTTATGTTCTGGAACGATAAGGGTAACTCGGAGGGATGCCCATGAGAAAATGGTGGATAGCCGCGGTCGTCTTCGTTATTGTCGTGGGAGTCGGAGCCGGTACGGCCGGCGGGCGCGCTCTGCGCGAAGGAGAGGATCTGCTTCCGCCCCGGTTGACCGTCGGAGGACTTCCGCTCGGAGGCTTAAGCTCGAAGCAGGCGCTCGACGCTCTACACAAGCGGATCGACGAACGGGAAGCCGCCTCGGTGCGGGTCAAGCAAGGAACGAAGGAGACCCCCGCCCTGACGCTTGCCCAATTGGGCATGAAGATCGAAGCGAAGGAAGCCGAATCCGATCTGAGGGCGTTCGGCGAGGCCAAATGGTGGCAGAGGGGGAATATGAAGAAGGAGCTTCGTTCCGACTACGCGATCCAAGTCAATTGGGACGGGGCGGCGCTTGACCGGGCTCTGTCGAAGGCATGGGGCGGGCTGGGGAGCTCGGAGCCCGGCAATGCCTCGCGCACGATTACGGCGTCGGACGAGGTCGTCTATACCCCGGAGACGCTCGGAACCCAAGCCGATCTAGAGGCTCTGCGAGAGTCGATCCTGTTGCTTGCACCGGCTGATCTGGCGGACGGCGCAGCCGCGGAGCAGAACGTCGAGCTTCCTCTGATGGCGGTCGTCCCCGAAGTGACGGTCGCCAGCCTCAAGAATGAGGGGCTCGATCGCAAAATCATCGAGTTCTCCACCTCCTTCAAAACAAGCGGAGACGGACGCTCCCACAACGTAACCGCCACGGCCAAAGCATTGGACGGCACCCTCCTCTTGCCCGGAGACGAATTCGACTACGGCGCGATCGTCGCCAAGACGGAGAAGGAATACGGCTACCAGGAGGCGCCCGTCATTCAGAACGGCAAGCTCGTGCCCGGCATCGGGGGCGGCATCTGCCAAGTATCGAGCACTCTTTATAACGCCATCATCCGGGTGTCGGGCATCGACATCACCGAACGCCGCAACCATTCTCTTCCCGTCGCTTATCTCCCGATCGGAATGGACGCCACCTTCGCCGACGGCTACATCAACTTCCGCTTCAAGAACTCCACGGGCAAGCAGCTTCTTATCCGCACGGAAGTGAAAGACAAGGTGCTCTCGATCAAACTGTTCGGTACGATGGACGAAAGCGTCTCCTATGACGTCGAGACGGTCCAGAAGAAGGTCGTTGCCCCGAAGATCTCCTATGTGGCGGACAGCGGGATCAAGCTCGGCCAGTCCAAGATCCAGCAGAAGGGCGCCGAAGGTTACGTGATCGAATCTTATCGGGTTAAAAAGGTGAACGGCAAAGCAACGGAGCGCACCAAGCTTGCTACGAGCACCTACAAGGCTCAGAACGAGCTCATCGCCGTGAATCCGGCCGACTCCCGGCTTGCGGCCGGCGGGGGTTCGAGCAACGGAAGCAGCGGCTCAAGCGGCGTTGCCGAGCCTGTATAAGGGGAAGGCAGCGAGAGTTTAGTTTAGGCAGCAGGGGAGACTAGGCGGCTTTAGCTTACCGGGATATTGACGCTAGCTCGCCTCTCCCTTTCGCTCAGGAAGCTGAAACTGAGCAAAGGGGAGAGGCGGCATAATGCGATGAGGCGGAGTTTATGAGGTCACCTGAAACTGAGCGAAGGGGAGAGATGATATAGAAACGGTTAATGGATAGCGCTAGCGCAAGACGCGGATAAGAGAGAAAAAAGGCCCGAAACCGCTCAGCGGCTTCGGGCCTTCTCTTCTGCTGCCTATTTGCTCTTCTCCGCGTACTCGTCGGCCCAGGCCTGCGACTTCGCAAGCTCGGCCTCGGCGCGTTCGATCGCGGCCGCAACCTGAACGGTAGCGGTTCCGCCGTACACGTTGCGAGCGTTGACGACCGCTTCCGGCTGAAGCACGTCGAAGATCCGCTCGTCGAACAGCGTGGAGAACTGCTTGAATTCGTCCAGCGTCAGATCGAGCAAGAACTTGTTGTTCTGGATGCAATACAGAACCGTCTTGCCGATAACTTCATGCGCTTGGCGGAACGGAAGTCCCTTGCCCACGAGGAAGTCGGCGATGTCCGTCGCGTTCGAGAAGTCCTGGTCGACAGCGCGGCGCATCTTGTCCTTGCGGACCTTCATCGTCTCGACCATCGGAGCGAACAGCTGCAGCGCTCCCTGCAGCGTCTTGACCGTGTCGAACATGCCTTCCTTGTCCTCTTGCATGTCCTTGTTGTAGGCCAGAGGCAACGACTTCAGGACGGTCAGCAGGCCGACGAGATTGCCGTATACCCGGCCCGTCTTGCCGCGGACGAGCTCCGGCACGTCGGGGTTCTTCTTCTGCGGCATGATGCTCGAGCCGGTGCAGAACGCATCGTCCAGCTCGACGAATTGGAACTCGGTGCTGGACCAGAGCACCAGCTCCTCGCTAAGGCGGGAGAGGTGCGTCATGATCAGCGAAGCACCGGCCAGGAACTCGACGATGAAGTCGCGGTCGCTGACGGCGTCGAGGCTGTTCTCGTAGACGCGGCCGAAGTTCAGCAGCTTCGCCGTGTACTGGCGATCGATCGCGAACGTCGTGCCGGCGAGAGCGCCCGCTCCCAGCGGGAGAGCGTCGATGCGCTTGTAGCTGTCTTGCAGGCGCTCGATATCGCGGCCGAACATGGATACGTACGCCATCAAATGATGGGCGAACAGAATCGGCTGCGCGCGCTGCAGATGGGTGTAGCCCGGCACGATCGTGTCGAGGTTCGCCTTGGCTTGTCCGATCAGCGCCGCCTGCAGCTTGGACAGGAGCCCGACGAACTCGACCACGCGCTTGCGCAGGTACAGATGCATGTCGGTCGCTACCTGGTCGTTGCGGCTGCGGCCGGTGTGCAGCTTCCCGCCTACCGGCCCGATCTCTTCGATCAGCGCCTTCTCGATGTTCATATGGATGTCTTCGTCCGCGATCGCGAATTCGATCTCACCGCGCTGGATCCGGTTGCGCACCTTCAGCAGCCCTTCTTTGATCGTCTCCACGTCGTCGGCAGGAAGAATGCCGCACTTGCCCAGCATCGTCACGTGCGCCAGGCTGCCTTGGATGTCCTCCTCGGCCAATTCCTTATCGAACGTAATCGATGCGGTATATTCTTCGACCAACTGGTCGGTCTTCTTCGTGAACCGTCCGCCCCACAGCTTGCTCATGTTCGTTCCTTGCTCCCTTCAAATTATCCGTTCAGTCCGGAAGCTCCGTTCACGCCGGAGGATACCTTCAGACGCAGCGCGTTCAGGCGAATGAAGCCGGTCGCGTCTCCTTGGTCGTACGCTTGCGTCGGGTCTGCCTCCATCGTCGCGATGTGAGGATTGTACAGGCTTACCGGGCTCTTCAGACCGGCGGCCATAATGTTGCCCTTGTACAGCTTCAAGCGCACGGTTCCCGTTACGTTCTTCTGGCTCTCGTCGACCAGCGCTTGGATGGCCAGGCGCTCCGGAGCGAACCAGAAGCCGTTGTAGACGAGGGACGCATACTTGGAGATCAGGGAATCGCGCAGGTGCATGACGTCGCGGTCCATCGTCAGCGACTCCATCTTGCGGTGCGCGGTGAACAGGATCGTGCCGCCCGGAGTCTCGTACACGCCGCGGCTCTTCATTCCGACGAAGCGGTTCTCTACCATGTCCACGCGTCCGATGCCGTGCTTGCCGCCCAGCTCGTTCAGCTTCTCCATGACGGCCAGCGGGTTCATTTTCTCCCCGTTGATCGCGACGCAGTTGCCGCCTTCGAAATCCAGCTCGACATATTCGGCTTGATCCGGAGCCTTCTCCGGAGAAACGCTTAGCACGTACATGTCTTGCACGTCGTCCGCGCTGGAGTCGAACCACGGATCTTCCAGCATGCCGCTCTCGAAGCTGATGTGCAGCAGGTTGCGGTCCATCGAGTACGGCTTGGCGGCGGAAGCTTGAACGTTGATTCCGTGCTTCTCGGCATAAGCGATCATCTCGGCGCGGCCCGGAAACGCGTTGCGGAACGCTTCATCGCGCCAAGGTGCGATCACTTTGATGTCCGGAGCCAGAGCGGCTGCCGTCAGCTCGAAACGGACTTGGTCGTTGCCCTTGCCGGTAGCGCCGTGAGCGATTGCCGTCGCGCCTTCCGCGCGGGCGATCTCGACCATGCGCTTCGCGATCAGCGGGCGAGCGATCGAGGTGCCGAGCAGGTACTGGCCTTCATAGAGAGCGCCAGCCTGGAACATCGGGTAGATGAAGTCCTTCGCGAACTCGGCGCGCAGGTCGTCGATGTAGACCTTGGAAGCGCCGGTCTTGATCGCCTTCTCTTCCAGGCCGTCCAGCTCCTCCTTCTGTCCGATATCCGCGGTGAAGGTAATGATCTCCGCGTCGTAAGTTTCCTTAAGCCACGTCAGAATGACGGAAGTGTCCAGGCCGCCGGAGTAGGCGAGCACGATTTTTTCTTTAGCCATGATCGGGTAAACGCTCCTTCGTTATCTTGTCTCTCTTCGCAAAACCTTTTTTACATGATGGCAGCCATGATTGCCTTCTGAGCGTGCAGGCGGTTCTCCGCCTCGTCGAAGATGACCGAGTTCCGGCCGTCGATGACGCCTTCGCTCACTTCTTCGCCGCGGTGCGCAGGCAGGCAGTGCATGAACAGGTAATCCGAATGAGCGCTCTTGACGAGTTCTTCGTTCACCTGATAGTTCTTGAAGGCGCGTTCGCGTTCCTTCTGCTCCTCTTCGAAGCCCATGCTCGCCCATACGTCCGTATAGATGATGTCCGCGTTCTCGACCGCTTCGCGCGCGTCGCGCAGGATATCGACCTTCGCTCCCGTCTCGTTAGCGAACTCGCGGGCCAGGCGAACTTGCTCGGCGTCCGGATCGTAGCCTTCCGGAGACGCGCTGGCGAAGTGCATGCCCAGCTTGCTTGCGCCGATCATCAGCGAGTGCAGCATGTTGTTGCCGTCGCCGATGTACGCGATTTTCAAGCCTTCCAGCTTGCCCTTCTTCTCGAAGACCGTCTGGTAATCGGCCAGAGCCTGGCAAGGATGCGACTGATCGGACAATGCGTTGATCACCGGCACGGTTGCGGAGCGAGCCAGTTCCACGACGTTGCGGTGTCCGAACGTCCGGATGATCATGCCGTCCAGGTAACGGGACATGACCATCGCCGTATCGCGAATCGTCTCCCCGCGTCCCATTTGGATGTCGTTTTTGCTAAGGAACAGAGCATGGCCGCCCAACTGGTACATGCCGACCTCGAAGGAGATGCGCGTGCGGGTCGAGGACTTCTCGAAGATCATGCCCAGCGTTTTGCCCTTGAGAGGCTGATAAATCTCGCCGTTCTTCTGCTTGCGCTTCAAATCGTTAGCCAGGTCGATCAGGTAACGAATCTCCTCCGGCTTATAATCAACCAATCCGAGAAAATCGCGGCCCTTCAGGCCATTAGCAAGCTCCTCCACGTTAGCGGTTGGAAACATGGCGATTCCTCCTTTGCTTCTCTATATTTTTAGTTGGTCGCAGCCGCCAGCTGTTCGGACAGAACAGCCGCCAGGATGCCGACCGCTTCGTCGATCTCTTCTTCGGTGACGAGCAGGTTAGGCAGCAGGCGCAGGACGTTCGCGCCGGCCGTGATGACAAGCAAGCCGCGCTGGTGCAGCGCCGTCACGGTGTCGGCCACCGGACCGGTGCACTCGATTCCGACGAGCAGGCCGAGGCCGCGCACTTCCACGACGTTCGGCAGGTCGTTCAGCGCGGCGCGCAGCTTCGAAACGAGCAGCTCGCCGGATGCGGCCGCGCGATTAGGCGCTTGCTCGATCAGCATCGTCTCGATCGTAGCGATGATCGCCGCCGTGGCGATCGGCGTTCCGCTGAACGTCGAACCGTGCGAGCCCGGAGAGAACGCCGGGATGAGCGGAGCCTTCGCCAGCATCGCGCCGACCGGGAAGCCGCTGCCGATGCCCTTGGCAAGGGTGAAAATATCCGGTTCGATGCCATAGTGCTCGTACGCGAACAGCTTGCCGGTACGGCCCATCCCCGTCTGGATCTCGTCGAGAATGAGCAGAATGCCCTCGCGGTCGCACAGCTCGCGCAGCTCGCGAACGAATTGCGGTTCCGCCGCATGCACGCCGCCTTCCGCCTGGATCAGCTCGAGCATGATCGCAGCCGTCTTGTCCGTGATGGCCGCCTTCACGGCTGCCATATCGTTCAGAGGAACATGGACGAAGCCCTCCGGCAGCGGAAGGAAGCCTTCCTTCACCTTGTCTTGGCCCGTCGCCGTCAGGGTCGCCAGCGTGCGGCCATGGAACGACTTAGTAAACGTGATGATCTCGTAACGGCCGTTGCCAAGAACCTTCTGTTGGTAGCGGCGGGCGATCTTGATCGCCGCTTCGTTCGCTTCCGCGCCGCTGTTGCAGAAGAACACGGCGTCGGCGCAGCTGTTATCGGTCAGCAGCTTGGCCGCTTTCTCTTGATTGGGATGGTGGAACAGGTTGGACACGTGCCATACCTGATCGAGCTGGCTCACCAGCGCGTTCTTCACGCGTTCCGGCACATGACCGAGGCCGGTAACCGCGATTCCGGTCATGAAGTCCAGATACTCCTTGCCTTGGTCGTCCCATAGACGGCTTCCTTTCCCCTTCACAAAGGTAATCGGATAGCGCGTGAATGTCGGAAACAAACTGCTCATCTCAATCTCTCCTTTCCAGCCTGTAATGGGATTAATTCTTAACCTCGCAAAATACGAGTGCCGATTCCGCCTTCGCGTACCGCCTTGCTAAGCACATTCGGCACGGAGCCGTCGACGATCAGCACTTCTTTCACGTCGCCGTGCAGGCAGCTCATCGCCGCTCGCACCTTCGGAATCATCCCGCCGTAAATCTCGCCGCTCGCGATCATCTCTTCGATATCCTCGAACGTCACTTGCGGAAGCACCTTCTTCTCGCCGTCGATGGTCCTCATGATGCCGGGCACATCCGTCACGACGATCATCCGCTCGACGCCCAGCCCGGAAGCGACCGCTCCCGCCGCCGTGTCCGCGTTGATGTTGTAACGCTGGCCTTGCTTATCGATTCCGATCGGCGCAATGACCGGAAGGTAGCCCAGCTTAAGGATGCCTTCGATCAGTTCCGCGTTGACGCCGACGGTGTCTCCGACGAAGCCCAACTCGCCGGCATTGGAGACCGGCTCCGCTTCGATCAAGCGGCCGTCCGTGCCCGACAGGCCCAGCGCCTTCGCTTGGTTCTGCTGCAGCTTGCGCACGATCTCCTTGTTGATGCGGCCCGCCAGCACCATCTCGACGACTTCGAGGGTCGCCTCATCGGTGACCCGAAGCCCGTTCAGGAACTTGCTCTCGATGCCCAGCTTGCCGAGCGTCTCGTTGATCGCCGGACCGCCTCCATGGACGATAACCGTCTCGACGCCGCTCTCTTGCAATTCCCTGATATCTTGGAAGAAAACGTCCGGAAGGGCAGCCAGCGTGCTGCCCCCGCACTTCATCACGAATCGGTTCACGGTTGCGGCCCCCTTACGTCCGGTAAGCGGCGTTGATGCGGACGTAATCGTACGTCAGATCGCAGCCCCAAGCGACGGCTTTCCCGCTTCCATGGTTCAGGTCCACTCGAATGGCGACCGTGTCGCCCTTGAGGTATGCAAGTGCCGCATCCTCGTCGAACGGAACCGGCCTCGATTGCTCCAGCACGGAGATATCGCCGAGCCGGATGTCGACCGTGTTGACGTCGACCGGACGACCCGCGCGGCCGACCGCCGCGATGATGCGTCCCCAGTTCGCGTCGGCGCCGAATGCGGCGGACTTCACCAGGCTGGAGCCGATGATCGTCTTGGCGATCGCTTGCGCGTCGTCGTCGGACTGCGCTCCCGTTACCGTCGTCTCGATCAGCTTCGTCGCGCCCTCGCCGTCTCGCGCGATCGCCTTCGCGAGCACCTCGCACACATAGCGGAGACCGGCGGCGAACGCCGCGAAATCCGGATGCTCGCGAGTCAGCTCCTTGTTGCCGGCCAGGCCGCTGGCCATCGCCACGAGCATGTCGTTCGTGCTCGTGTCTCCGTCGACGGTGATCATGTTGAACGTCACGTTGGTCGATTCGCGGAGCAGTTCTTGAAGAAGGGAGGCGGAGATGGCGGCATCCGTAGTCACGAAGCCGAGCATCGTCGCCATGTTGGGATGAATCATGCCCGAGCCCTTCGCCGCTCCGGCAATCGTCACTTCCTGACCGTCTACCGTCAGGCGAACGCAGGAAGTCTTCTTGACGAGGTCGGTCGTCAGGATAGCCTGGCAGAAATCATCTGAACCCTGTTCATCCGTCAGAAGCTTCGCCGGAAGCTTCGCGATTCCCGACGATACGCGATCCATCTTAAGCAATTCGCCGATGACCCCGGTGGATGCGACCGCCACTTGATGCTTCGGAATGCCGAGCGCTTCCGCCATCTCGGACCGCATCGTTCTGGCGTCGTCTTCTCCTTGCTTGCCCGTGCAAGCGTTGGCGTTGCCGCTGTTGACGAGCATCGCGCGAAGCTTGCCCTCTTCCGCCAAGCTCTCGCGAGTCACTTGGAGCGGAGCCGCCTGGAACAGATTCGTCGTATACACGGCAGCCGCGGATGCAGGCACCTCGCACACGATAACGCCCAGATCGTTTCTGTCCGTTTTTTTCAAACCGCAATGCAAGCCGCCCGCTTTGAAGCCCTTAGGCGTCGTGATGCCGCCTTCGATGATGGTGTATGTCTTCCCCATTGTCGTTCCTGTCCTCCGTATGCGGTCTGATCCAGCCGCTCATAAGTGCGCTCTTTATGGATATACCGGCGTAAACAGCAGACCCAGCGTCTCGTCCCAGCCCATCATCAGGTTCAGGTTCTGGATCGCTTGCCCGGCCGCGCCCTTCACGAGATTGTCGATAACGGAGATGATCGTGATCCTGCCCGTTCTCGCATCCATGTTCATGCCGATGTCGCAGTAATTCGAACCGTACACTTCCTTCGTCGCCGGATACGTGCCCGTCCGCCGAACCCGAACGAAGCGCCTGCCTTCATAGAATTGGCGGTAGAGCTCGGTGAAGTCCTCGCTCGTTCTGCTCTTATCCGTCAGAGTGGCGTACATCGTGCTCATGATCCCGCGCGTCATCGGAACCAGGTGGGTCGTGAACGACGTCGTGACCGGACGGCCGGCCGCGCGCGACAGGATCATCTCGATCTCCGGCGTGTGCTGATGGTGGCCGACCTTGTAAGCCTTGAAGTTCTCGTTCACTTCGGAGTAGTGGGCCGACAGGCTAAGGCCTCGACCCGAGCCGGATACCCCCGTCTTGGAATCGATGATGATCGAGTCCGGATCGATCCAACCGGCTTGAACGGCCGGATACAGGCCAAGCGTCGTCGCGGTCGGGAAGCAGCCCGGATTGGAGATGAACTCGGCTCCCTTGACTTCGTCACCGAACAGCTCGCTCATGCCGAACACGGCGCGGTCCAGGAAGCTCTGCTCCGGAGCTTCCTTCTTATACCACTCGGCGTATACTTCCCGCTCCTTGAGGCGGAAATCGCCGGACAGGTCGATGACCTTCAAGCCGACGGCAAGCAGGTCCGGAACCAGCTTCGTGCTAACTCCATGGGGCGTCGCTAGGAACACGACGTCCGCTTTGCTCCTCAGCAACTCCGGGTCGACGGCGTCCAGCGAGTCCGTGACGATCTCCACGAGATGAGGGAAAGCGTCCGAATAGAGTGTCCCCGCCGTGGACGAGGAAACGACCGAAGTGACCGTCACGTTCGGGTGAGCGGCCAGTAGGCGAATAAGCTCCACGCCGCCATATCCGGTGGAGCCGACAATCGCCGCGCGTACATGAGTTCCGTGAGTCATAAGCAATCTCTCCCATAAATGAAAAACGGCTAAATGCGCCGATCTAGATTACGATAATAAAGGCCGATTTAATGTCCGATAACGGATGAGAACAAACCTTTCTCATTGTAGCGAATTACGGTAAGGAAGGAAAGTCGATCCTGTTGATTGCGCGTCTGTCTGCCGAATGATAATTCTGTATTATTATACAACCGCGAGTTTAATTATACAATGGGTTTTGCCGACGAAGATACAAGCTCTCCGCATGAACGTTACGCCTCCTCTCCCCTTCGCTCAGGTTCCGTTTACCTAAAAAAGAAAGCCCCCGGCAAGGGGGCTTTCGGAGTATCGGGAGACGTTGAAGCGTATATCGGAAAATCGCGCAGCGGTGAATCGAGTTTCGGTCATCGAGTTTCGGTAATCGAGTTTCGGTAATCGAGTTTCGGTCATCGAGTTTCGCTGAATTGAGTATCAGGAAATCGAGTTGAGTATCAGGAAATCAAGTATCGAAAAACTTAGTCCGCCAATTCGAACAAACGATACAGCACGGCCGCCGCTTGAGCGCGGGTGGAATTCGCAAGCGGATCGAAGCTTCCGCTGCCGTTCCCTCCCATCAGCCCAAGCTGGTTGGCTTTGAGGACGGCATCCGCCGCATAAGCGGAGATGAGCGCCTGATCCTTGAAGGCGGGGCTGCCCGCTCCGCCGTCCGAGCCGGCTGCCTTCACCTTCAGCACTTCGGCAGCCTTCGCGATCAGGACCGCCATGTCCTGCCTGGTGATCGCGTCCTGAACGCCGAACGTGCCGTCCGCGCGTCCGGACACGATGCCCAGCTTCCGGGCCGAGGCGACCGCTTCCGCATACCAGGCTCCTTCCTTCACGTCGCTGAAGGCGGCCTTGGCCGAGCCGTCCGCCAGATCGAAGGTTTCGATCAGCATGGTGACGAACTCCGCTCTCGTGACCGTTCCGTTCGGGTTGAACCGGCCGTCGCCGACTCCTTGGACGGCGCCTCTCGCCGCAAGGGCCGCGATCGGCCCGGCCGCCCACTTCGCCGTCGGCATGTCGCTGAAGGCGACCTGCGCATAGGCTGCCGCATACGGACTGAAGTGCGCCGGACGGAAGGCGATCTTGCCCGTCTTCTCGTCGTAACGGGCGTTCTTGACGACCTCTAGCCCGCCCTTCTCGTTCAGGTAATACGCAATGACTTGCTCCGGATTCTCGCCCGGCTTAAGCTCGTAAGCCAACTCGACGGCGATGTCGTCCCGCCCGTCGAACTTGCTGACTTTCTTGCCGTCGATGAGCAGCTCGAAGTCGTAAACGTCGCTGTCTCCGATCGCCGCAAGGACTTCCGCGGAGAGGCTGGAGCGATCCGCCTTGCTCACGCTCAGCGTCACTTGCTCCGGATTCGCTCCGGAGCCGGAGATCAGACCCGCGGAGATCCGTACCGTCGCGAAGCCGGTATCGATGGACAAGCGGTCGATTCCGCTGCCGCTTGCCAGAATCGGCCGAACCGGCACGTTCGCGATGACCTTCTTCGCGCCATCGTCCGAACGAACGACAACCGACACTTGACCGTTCGTCGATTGAGCTGCCGCGTTTTTCAAATCATCCTCGTTCACGGTCGCAACGGCCGTCCCATTCGAATCGGGTTTCGCCTGCAGAAGGACGGCTCCCTTCTCCACCGTTGCAGGAACCGAATCTCCGCCGCCGGAGACGCCGCCCGTGCTCTGGCCCGGATCCTTGCCGGTTCGAGTGATCGTCAGAGTCAAGGTTTTGGTCGCTTGGCCGGCGCGTCCAGGATCGGTATACCACTCCTGGCTCAGCGTTTCCGGTGTCGGCTCGATATGGAGCACGAACTTGTTCGTCCCGCTCTTCAGCGGAATATCCTCCAGATAAACGCGGCCAAGGGTATCCATGGCTCCCGCCTGGATCGGGTCGCCGTTGATCGTGAAGGAGACTCCGCGCGGCACCGAGGCTTGCAGCGTGAACTTGCTGTCCGCGGTCGAATAGGCAATATCGTCGCCATAGGAGATCCGAGGCATCGTGACGATCATCGGCATATCCACCCAGCGCAGGACATAATCGTCCACGACCATTTTGTTCCCGCCTTGGTTGGAGATCTTCAATTGCATGTTCGTATTGGTCGAGCTGTACGCCCAGTTGCCGTAATCCTCGGTGTCGCCGGCCGTACGGGTATGGCTCGTGAAAGCCTCCGTCTCCCAGGTTCCCCTAGTGTACTTATATTGAATCGACTTGCCGGCCATCATCTTGAACGTATATTCCACGGTATTGCGGTCGGTTGCGCCGCTCGGCACGTTCAGCTTGCCCCCGTTCGCGCTCCAATCGTACAGGCCGGCAATGTAAATATCGTCCGTAGCCGGCGTATAGCTCGGCAGGTGCAGCCTCAAGGTCACATCGACCATCACGAGCTGCGGCGTCACGACTTGTTCGCCCGAGTACGCCCGATTATAAGCCGAGTCGATGGCCGCTACCTTGTAGGCGTAAGTCGTTCCGTTAGAAACCGTGTAGTCCGTGAACGAGAGCGCGCTTAGCAGCGTTGCGATCTTCGCATACGAGCCGGAAGCTCCCGTCTTGCGATAAACCTCGTAGGCGACCGCGTCCGCGCTCGAAGCCTTCCAGCTCAGATTCGCCTGCCCGGATTCCACCAGGATCGAGGCAAGCGCCGGAGCATCGGGCGGCGTCGTGTCGCTCGCGTCAGGCAGCGCGGTCATGGCCGTCTCGCTCGAATACGAGAACGTCTCCTCGTTGTCCGATGATGCCTTCGCGTAATAATGGAACGATCCCGGTTCTGTCGGAGCGAACTTCGCTTTGTAGAGCTTATTCGCACCTTCGTCCTGCGAATAGGCCATTGGGATCTCAAGAGCGTTCGCCTCGTCCCCTTCCTTGTAAACGACAAGGGACACATAGAGGTTCGGAGCTTCTTGACCCGCATAGGCGCCGTCATCCGTCAACCCCGGAACCGACAGCGAGACGTTGATGTCGCTCGTCGCGGTGCCAAAGCCGATGACGAGATCCGGAACCTGGCTAGGCGCGCCTACGCTCGCGATCGGGAACGAAGGCGTACCGGATACCGCTTCTCCGAGCAGGCTCTCTCCGGAGCCTTGCACGGTCGATACCGAGTAATAATATTTGATGCCGTTCGTCACCGTCGTATCGACATAGCCCGGAGCCTCAACGTCGCCGAGAAGCGTCAGGGATCCGCCTTCGATCGGCGAACGATAGACGCGATAGCCATCGGCGCCGCCGACGGCATCCCAAGACAGGGACACGCTGCCGTTCCCCGCCGCCGCCTGCAGATTCGCCGGAGCCTGCACGCTGACGAGATTGCCGTCGGACAGCATCATAAGGCCGGTTAGCGCCGGGATCGTCAGCGAGATTTTCCCGCCGGTTACCGTTCCCTCGATCGAGCTTCCCAGAAGATCCTTCAGCTTCGTGCCGTCCGGCAAATAACCGGTAACGTCCGCCGCGATCTCGGCCTCCGAGCTGCCGCTGTTGATAACGACGAGCGCGCCCTTCGTGTCGTTCTTGCGGGCATAAGCGATCACGTTGCCTTCGGCATACGCCAGCTTCAGATCGCCCGTGCTGAACACCTCGTTGTTATTGCGGATCGATGCCGCCTTCTTGTACGTCGCATACAGGCCGGAATACCTTCCGTTCGCGCTGTAATCGCCGTTCGAGCCGGAGATGCGATCCCATGGGAACGTGCGTCTCGAATCGGGGTCTTTCGTTCCGGTCACGCCGACTTCATCGCCGTAGTAAACCGTAGGAGCGCCCGGATAGCCCATCTGGAAAATCGCGATCAAAGCTTGCTGCTTCAGAGCTTTGTCCGAAGCGTCGCCCGCGATCTTCATGTTCTCTTCTTCCCAAGCCGGGTTATCCAGCTTCGTCAGCGACCGGACCGTGTCGTGGGAATCGACCAGGTTGAGCATCGCCTGCCACGCTTCCTTCGGATAATCCTCGCGGATTCTCTCCAGCGCCGCGTTGAGGTTCGCCGCATTGCCGGCGTTCGCCGAGGCATTGCCGCCGTTGATGATAAAGCTCTGGATAGCGTCGCGGAACCGGTAGTTCATGACGGAGTCGAACTGGTCGCCGAGCAGGTACTTCGTCGCCACGCCCCACTCTTCGCCGAGGATGACCGGCTCATCGATCGGCTTGCCGTTCGCGTCCGTCCGGCCGGCGACCGACTTGACGGCTTCGCGGAACTTCTGCCACGTGCCGCTGGATACGTCCGGCGCTACATCGAGGCGCCAGCCGCTCGAGCCCATCCACATCCACCGCTGCGAAGCCGTCTGCTGCATCGCCGCGCCCGCATCCGCGTCGGACTTGCCGGAGAGATCGTAACCGATCACGTTGTCGCGATAATCGAGGTTGTTCCATTCATGCTGGCCGTCCAGCGCTTCCGTATCTCCCGCTTGCGGCGTCTTCGCGTCCATGACCGGGAGGGAATCGTAGCCCCACCATGCGTCGTAGCTGTAGTGCGTGACCGTCGTGCTGTCCTTATCGAGAGCCGTCTTCTCATCGATCGTGAACCAGGTCGTAAAGCCGAAGTCGTCCGGGTAAACGTAATTTCGGCCGGTCGTCGGGTTGATCTGGCTCGTGAAGGACGCGATGACCGACTGCTCCGCCTGTTCCTTCGTCCAAGTCGGATGGGCCTTCTTCGTGTTCCATACCTTCGCCCAATACTCATAGGCTCCGATCTCCGGATATTTCTCGTAGCGATCGAAGTAGATGGAGTCGTCGCCGACATGGTTGAACACGCCGTCGTTGATGATGCGGATTCCCTTCTGGGCCGCCGCCTTGGCGAATTTCTCGAACACGGCGTCCGACTTTCGCCTCGTCTCGTCATAGTTAAGGCCCGAGGTCGGATCGCCCGGCTTGTTGTACACCGGCTCGCCGAACATCGGATCCAGGTGCTTGTAGTCGGTCGCGTCATACTTGTGGTTCGATGAGGCCCAGGCGACCGGGTTCAGGTACACCGCCGTCACGCCGAGCTGCTTCAGGTAGTCGAGCTTCTGCTCGATGCCTTGGATATCCCCGCCATAGAATTCGTTGTTCCAGATCCCGTCCGTCTTGGCATTCGGGTAGTAAGGAGCGTTCACCGCGGAACTGCGGTCCGGCCGCTCCGGAACGTCGCTCCAGCTCCCCCACACCTGCTTCGGCGCCGGATCGTTCGTTACTCCTCCGTCGTAGAATTGCAGCGGATTCGTGGTGATTTTCCCAGCGTTCGCGCCCGTCTCGCTTCTCACCCCGCGGGACCCGTCGACCAGCTTGGCGCGGTTGTTGCTCTTATCCCCATCGAAGAATCGGTCCGGGAAAATCTGATAGACCACCGCGTTCTTCATCCAATCGGGAGTCTTGTAATCCGGCGCATAGACCGTCAGGTTAAACGGAAGCGCCCCGTCGGACACGACCGCTCCCGTCCCGCCGCTGCTGCTGTCATCCCCGTATTCCACTTTGGTTGCGCCGTCGACCAGGATGAACTTGTAGCCCCAAATCCCGATTTTGTCGAAAATATCGTGGCTCAGGTTCACCTCGTAGTAGTCCAGATTGTCGACCGTCGTTGCTCTGCGCATCGGATAGGTGGAAGCCAGTCCGTCTCCGTTCGTCAGCTCGACGCGAGCCATCTGCACATCGTCGTGGCCGACGGCGATCCGCAGCGTCAGGTCCTCCGTCCCTTGCTTAATGGCCCCGAACGGCTTCTTGAACGTGATCGAACGGCTATCGAAGGCGATCTTCGAGGAGTCGATCTTGCCATCGTACTTGCCGCTTCCGATCGTATAGTCCGCCTTCAGCTTGCGAGGGGTGTCCCTCTGATCGAAAGAGAAGGTGACGTCCGCTCGGTCGGCCAGCTTGAACGCGTAGTTGCTGTTGTTCGGGTCTCCCGCGCCGAAATTCTCGATCGGAGGGTCCCAGGAATTGCCCAACACAACCTTGCCTTCATAGCTTCCCGCAGGCATCGTGCGCTGCAGCTTGTAAACCGTGTTGTCAAAATAGTAGTCGACGAACATCTGCTTGGCGGAATTCGGAGACCAAGTGACTCCAACGCCGTCTCCGATCGCTTCTTGCATATCGCCGACCAGTCTCGGCCAGAGATCGGCGGAGATGGCGGGAGCGTATCGCGCGATTCCGGTCACGGTCGCGTCGTCGGGTACTTCAATGCGGCCCTGCCCCTTCTCTCCGTTGAGGTAGAAGTTTACCTTGGCCGTCGATTGGAGGGTAAACGAGATATTGCCGTCGGCGGCGCTGCCTATCGCTCCATCCCAGCCATTGTCGCGAGCGAACTTGAATTGATAGGTTCCGGCGTCCAGAACGGCGGAGAAAGCGTAATAGTCCCCGACCAAGTGCTTCATGCGGGTCGCGGTACCGTTCGGCTTCCAGTTGTCGCTGTCGCCAAGCCCTTGCTGGAAGGTACCTGCCAGCACCCATTTAACCGTTCCGCCCGGCTGTTCGGCGAACTCATCCGCGGTCGGAAGCGGCGCGGCGTCCCCGACCACGATTCGGCTGTCGCCGGACGACGCCTTCAGGGAATTCGTCGGGTCGTTGAAGTAGTAGGAGTTATCCCCCGAGCTTGCTTTGGCAAAATATTTATAGTCATAAGCGCCGTCATCCAAGGCTTCGGTCGTGAAGGAGTAAATGCCCGGAGCGTTCTCGTCTGCTGCCAATGGATGCTCGCTCCAGCCGTCGAAGCTTCCTTTGACCCCGAACTCCGGATACGGAAGCATCAACGTTCCGTTCTCGTCCGTCGAAGCGCTTAAGTTCTTGCCTTCAAAATACGTGCCGTTGATCAAGTACTTGTACTCGTAGCTCTGATTGGCCGGCAAACCGTCGATCTCGATTTGCTTTTCTCCAGTGGAAACGTTTGCATTAATGGCCTGACTAACCGAATGGTCGTTCCCCCAATCGTTGAAGCCGCCGTTAACCGTTACCGATTGACTCTCGTCGGGCAATACGAACGTAATGCTTCCGTCTTCGTTCGCAGATGTCGCTACGATCGTGCTCGCGGCGCTGATCGCCGCATCGTCAGCCGTACTCTCGTTGTCGGCCGATGCGATTCCCGTTGCTCCGCCGAACAATTGTAAGATCATTGCAATGCTGAGAAGAATCCCCCATCGTTGCCGGGAATGCTTGCGTCCTGCCGCCGTGCTGAGCAGCCTCTTCATACCCATCCTCCTTCGGAAAATGAAAGCTCGTTCGTGTCTTGCCGTACTTCTGCGGATATTCGGATCTAGAATAGCGGTTGAAGCTTGTGGAGCGAATGGCCTTGAATCGTCTAGGGTGTCTGACTTGAGGTCGAGGGAAAGGCGGGGCGTTTTCTTAAAAGGGCTTGCTGATAAGGAGTTACTGAGAGAGAGTTACTGAGACTGAGAAAGTCTTGCTGCGTTGCTTGTGATGAGTTGCTTCTGCCTGAGATGAGTTGCTTGTGATGTGCTGTCTGGCTCTTGCTGTGTGGTTCTTGTTATGCGGCTCTTGCTATGCGGTTCTTACTATGCGGCTCTTACTTAATTGCTCTTACTTGTTGCTTCTTTTGTTTGCTCTTACTAGGTCTCACTTGCTAAAAAACGAATGAGCTTTCTCTTGTGGAGTTGCTCGGTTTTAAAGCAAATCAGAACGTAAGCTGTGCATTCGTTTGCGCAAACGTTTGCACTAATGCGGGAAAGCGATCCCTTGTAAGCGGTTACCGTCTGTTGTTTATCCTAGCACCGTCCCCGTCGCTCCGTCAATAAGAAAAAGAGCATAAAGCGGCTCCTTCGCGGAATCCGCTCTATGCTCTTGGTTTGACTATTCGTTCGCCTCTGGCTGCTTGATCTGGCTGCGAAGATAGCCGTCGATGAACGGGTCGAGGTCGCCGTCCATCACCGCCTGCACGTTGCCCGTCTCGACGCCCGTACGGTGATCCTTCACCATGCTGTAAGGATGGAACACGTACGAACGGATCTGGCTGCCCCATGCGATATCCTTCTGTTCGCCCCGTATAGCGGCTAGCTCTTGCTGCTGCTCCTGAATCTTCAATTCATAAAGCTTGGACTGCAGCATCTTCAAGGCTTGCTCCCGGTTCTGGATCTGCGAGCGCTGAGTCTGGCAGGCCACGACAATCCCCGTCGGGATATGCGTCATCCGGATCGCGGAATCCGTCTTGTTGATGTGCTGGCCGCCCGCGCCGCTGGCCCGGTAGGTGTCTACCCTAACGTCTTCCATGCGAATTTCGATCTGGACGTCGTCCGGAATCTCCGGCACGACGTCGCAGGAGACGAAGGAAGTATGACGGCGTCCGGAAGCGTCGAACGGCGAAATCCGAACGAGGCGGTGAACGCCCTTCTCCGCCTTCAGGTAGCCATAGGCATTGTAGCCCCTAACCATGATGGTGACGCTCTTGATGCCCGCCTCGTCTCCCGGCAGGTAATCGAGAAGCTCGACCTTGAAGCCGCGCTTCTCCGCCCAACGGGTATACATGCGGTAGAGCATCGAGCCCCAGTCTTGCGACTCGGTGCCGCCTGCGCCCGGATGCAGTTCCAGAATCGCATGAGACTTATCGTAAGGCTGGTTTAGCAGCAGTTGAAGCTCGAACCCGTCGACCTTTTCTTTCAGGCCTTTGACGTTATCAGCCCAATCGGCTTCAAGCTCCGCGTCGGATTCTTCCTCCAGAATCTCTTGCATCGCTTCGAGATCCTCGAGCTCGGACGTCATGGCCGAGAATTGGTCGACGACGCCCTTGATTGCGTTCATCTCGGAGATGACGCCTTGCGCCTTCTCGTTGTCGTCCCAGAAGTCAGGAGCCGACATCTTTACTTCATAGTTCTCGATCATTTCCAGCTTGAGATCTAAGTCAAAGAGACCCCCTAAGTTGCTGGATTCGCTTCGCGGTCTCGCGAAGGTCTTGCTTGGCCGATGTATCGTTGATGGACATGTTGAACCACCTCTTGAGGATAATTAGGAACGGACGCGGCGAAACGGCGCCATCGCCGCTGCAATCCGCAACGTAGCGCCGTTTCTCACAGGGACGATGGCTGCAGCCAATCTTCCTTCTAGCTTATGCGACCGTGACACAATTTGTATTTCTTCCCGCTGCCGCATGGGCAAGGGTCGTTACGCCCGATGTTCTCGGCCTTCTTGAGAGGGCGCTTCGGACCGGCTTCCGCCTTCGTATCGACGGCCTGTCCTTCCGCTACCGCTTCGCGCTTCACGTTGCTCTCGACTTGAGCCTTCATGATGTAGAGCGTAATCTCTTCTTCGATTCGCTCGATCATGGCGAGGAACATGTTGTGGCCTTCGAATTGGTATTCGCGCAGAGGATCGTTGCCGCCGTAAGCGCGAAGGTGGATGCCCTGGCGAAGGTGATCCATCGCGTCGATGTGATCCATCCACTTGCTATCGACCGCGCGCAGCACGACAACCTTCTCGAACTCGCGCATCGTCTCGGTACCGATCTGCTCTTCTCTCTCGTCATAGAAGGCATTGACGCGAGCGAGCAGCCATTCGACGATCTCTTCTTTCTCCTTGCCCCAGATATCTTCCTTCGTGAAGCTGTTCTCCGGCAGGAAGTTCTTGTGGGCATAAGCAACCAAGCCTTCCAGATCCCAATCCTCCGGAACCTCTTCGCCCGGGCAATGCTTATCGACCGCGCGTTCCACGACGTTGTTGATCATGCCGCTTACGATCTCGCGGATATTCTCGGAATTAAGGATCTCCCGGCGGTCGCCGTAGATCTTCTCGCGCTGCAGGTTGATGACGTCGTCGTACTGCAGGACGACGCGACGAGCGTCGAAGTTGCTGCCTTCCACGCGCTTCTGGGCGGATTCGATCGCGCGGGTGATCAGCTTGCTCTCGATCGGCGAGCTCTCGTCGAAGCCGAGACGCTCCATCATGCCCATGATATTGTCGGCGCCGAACCGGCGCATCAGTTCGTCTTCCATCGACAAGTAGAACTGGGAAGAACCCGGGTCGCCTTGGCGTCCCGCGCGTCCGCGCAGCTGATTGTCGATCCGGCGGCTCTCATGGCGTTCCGTACCGATAATATGGAGGCCTCCGAGCGCCGCTACCCCTTCGCCGAGCAGAATGTCGGTACCGCGGCCCGCCATGTTGGTGGCGATCGTAACGGTGCCGTGCTGCCCCGCGTTCGAGATGATCGCGGCTTCTTCGGCGTGGTACTTGGCGTTCAGGACTTGGTGCTTGATGCCCTTCTTCTTCAGCATCTCCGAGACGCGTTCCGAGTTCTCGATCGACACCGTGCCGACCAGGACGGGCTGTCCCGTCTTGTGGCGTTCGACGATCTCGTCGACGACGGCCTTGAACTTGCCGTTCTGCGACTTGTACACCACGTCCGGAGAGTCCGTCCGGATGTTCGGGCGATTGGTCGGAATCTGCACGACCTCGAGGCCGTAGATCCGCTTGAACTCTTCTTCTTCCGTCTTCGCGGTACCGGTCATGCCGGCCAGCTTGCGGTACATTCGGAAGTAGTTCTGGAACGTAATCGTCGCCAAGGTCATGCTCTCGTTCTGAACCTCGAGGCCTTCCTTCGCTTCGATCGCTTGATGCAGCCCGTCGCTGTAACGGCGACCGGCCATCAGGCGTCCCGTGAATTCGTCGACGATGACGACCTCGTCCTCTTGAACGACATAGTCGACATCCCGCTTCATGATGAAGCGCGCGCGCAGCGCTTGGCTGATATGATGATTCAGCGTCACGTTCTCGTGCGCGAACAGGTTCTCGATATTAAACGCGTTCTCCGCCTTGCTGACACCGGTGTCCGTCAACGAGATGCTGCGCATTTTCACATCGATCGTGTAGTCCTCCGTCTCCTCCAAGCGGGCCACGAAACGATCCGCCGCATAATACAGCTGGGTCGACTTCTGGGCTTGTCCGGAGATGATAAGAGGCGTACGCGCTTCGTCGATGAGGATGGAGTCGACTTCGTCGATGATGGCGAATTGCAGAGGGCGCTGGACCATCTGCTCCTTGTAGAGCACCATGTTGTCGCGAAGATAGTCGAAGCCGTACTCGTTATTCGTACCGTAGGTGATATCGCAAGCGTAAGCCGCTTGCTTCTCTTCATGGCTGAGACCATGCAGGTTGCAGCCGACGGTCATGCCCAGGAATTCGTACAGCTGTCCCATCAACTGGCTGTCGCGCTGCGCCAGATAATCGTTGACGGTGACGACGTGCACGCCCTTGCCGGCGAGCGCGTTCAGATAGACCGGAAGGGTACCGACGAGCGTCTTCCCTTCCCCTGTCTTCATCTCGGAGATTCTGCCGCTATGGAGCACCATGCCCCCGAGCAGCTGCACGTCGAAGTGGCGCATCTTAAGCACGCGCTTAGAAGCTTCGCGAACGACGGCGAACGCCTCCGGAAGCAAATCGTCTAGCTCTTCGCCCTTCTCCAGGCGGCCTCTGAATTCTTCCGTCTTGGCGCGCAGCTGTTCATCCGTTAATCCCGTTAAAGAAGATTCCAATCCGTTGATCTGTTCGACGGTCTTCATGAGCCGTTTGACTTCACGTTCGTTAGGATCTCCAAACATTTTTTTCACTAATCCGAGCATAGTCTACCCCTTCCCTCTGTGCGGGTAAAGCCGTATCTACTTATTTTAACAGCTTGACAGGTGGCGGGCAAGGAAGGCTTGGCGGAAAGGAATGTCAGCCATTCCTACCAAAAGGAAAAGCCTGCGTCCCGAAGCTCCACAGGAGCTAACGATCGCAGGCCGTGCCTCGTGTCGCGGCGATTCGCGCCTTGGGAGCGCCATCTTCGCCTATCTATTCAGCGGACTCGATCAGTCCGTATCTTCCATCGCTGCGGCGATAAACCACATTCACCTCTCGGGTATCGGAATTGGCGAAAACGTAGAAGTTGTGTCCCACCATATTCATCTGAAGAATCGCTTCCTCCACATCCATCGGCTTCAGATTAAAGCGCTTCGTGCGGACCAGCTCGTACTCTTCTTCCTCCTCGAAGGTTGCCAACGCCGTAGCGTTGCGGGATCCGGCTCCATATTCCTCCTTGAACAAGGCTCTGGACGATCCGTCCTGGCGGAACTTGCGGTTTACCTTGGTCTTGTGCTTGCGAATCTGGCGTTCCAGCTTGTCGGTTACCAGGTCGATCGAGGCGTACATATCCTCGCTCTTCACTTCGGCCCTAAGCAGAACGCTTGTCAAAGGAATCGTGACCTCGATGGCATGCAAGCCCTTGGTGGCGCTTAACGTTACTTGCGCATCGGATAAGGGAGGTGCTTCCAAATACCGTTCCAGCCGGCTCAGCTTCTTCTCGACATATTCCCGAAGAGCGAGAGTGACTTCCATGCGCTGACCACGAATGTTGTATTTCATCTGCATTCCTCCTTTGCTGACTTCATCATACCACATCCTCATGGGCCAAATCATTACATTCGGCTAATAATTTTGAATTATTTGAAAACTTGGCTCATTTCGTGCGAAAAGAGAGGAAAGCGATTTCATAGAGTGAGACAAGGGTGCGTCTGGCGGTAGCTAAAAGCCGGATAAAACAACAAACAACCCCGGATCTCTCCGGGGTTGAGCGGCCGGTCATTCATCTAGGAAAACCGGTTCTGTATTTATCCCTTTATTCAAAGGTGACGCATACGCGTCTTATGATTACACCTTGGTTACGTTAGCAGCTTGCGGGCCTCTAGCGCCTTGCACAATGTCAAATTCAACGGATTGGCCTTCTTCGAGAGCCTTGTATCCGTCCATTTGGATTGCGGAGAAGTGAACGAACACGTCGCCGCCTTGTTCTGTCTCGATGAATCCATAACCCTTCTCTGCATTGAACCATTTCACTTTACCTTGCATGTGCTTAACATTCCCTTCATTTTCAATTGACATAGGCGAATTGGCCCGGTCCACAACCCGAATATACCATTAGGTAAAGATTGGTGTCAATGGGGAAAATGTAAGCGGTGTCAAGGCCTCCGCGTGGTTGCTCCATGCCCTCCTGTTAAGTAACCAAGCTATTCATTCATTTCTTCCCTTGAACGCTTTATCCAATTCAAAATATTGGGGTCATTGGACAACGATTCGGCAATATCAAAGTATTTCTTTGCCTTGTCTTTGTCGAAAGCTGTCATTTCCCTGCCGAGCTGCAGCCATAGCCGGGCATTCTTCTGGTCGGATTTCAAGCTCAATTGCAACAACTGTAAATTACGTATGATTTTTTTCTTTCTATCCGTTAAGTTTGGATCATAGCCGTCATGAAGAATATGCAGATCATATCTAGCTACCGGGAAGTCTTTCGGCAACTCAACGCGTTCATGGATTTGATCTCGATACCGTAGGTGGGACGGGAATATACGAAGACATGTATTGTCATAAGACGACACAATATGACCATTTATGACGTTATCCATTACAACGTATAATGCCGTTTGTTTCCCCTCTTTATCTAAAATACTCGTAATTTCCCTAACTTTGTAGCTTTGATCTTCCGGCAATACATCATCGGCATCAACGACAAAGACCCAACCGTTCGTTACCTTGGAAAGCGAGTAATTCCGAGCCGCCGAAAAGTCGTTTATCCACTCAAAGCGATATAGCTTAATTTTCTCATTTTGTTCCTGCATTCGCTCTATAACCTGCAATGTCCCGTCGGTTGAACCTGTATCGACAATCACAAATTCGTCTACGGCAGATATTACGCTAGATATACAACGTTCGACACATCTTATTTCGTCCTTAACGATCATGGCTGCCGAAACACCCATAGAAGCTCCTCCTTCACTGCGGTAGCGAATCTGAACAGTATATCGACATCCGTTCAGCAATTGTTTACAATATCGATCTCCACAAATTAGTTGCATAAGCCGATAAAAAATAGATATACCAACGTCACCTTATCCGTTACAACTAAAATTCAAACGCGCCAATGGAGGCACTTATGAGCGATCGACTGATCTCCCTCTGCATGATTGTAAAAAACGAAGAAGACTCGCTAGAACGCTGTTTGCAAAGCGTATATCGATATTTGGACGAGATAATTCTCGTTGATACGGGTTCAACGGACAGTACGGTCGACATTGCAAAAAAATATACCGACAATATTTATCACTTCGAATGGATCAACGACTTCTCGGCAGCTCGCAATGTGTCCTTGCAATACGCAACGGGCAAATGGATTCTATGTTTGGATGCCGACGACTACATGGAAGAAAAAGATATCGCCCATTTACGCAACGTTCTTAGTCGGCTGGAACCCGAGGAAGGCATTGTCTATCACCAACCCTATATAAGCATGCTGGGAGAAGACGAACGGGGTAACCTAAACGTCTCCAAGGTTGTTCGGGTATTTCCGAATTATATGGGTCTTCTATTTCATCGCCCGATCCACGAGCAAGTATATTCCACGCGAGGAGTCGCTTTGAAGTCGGCCGATTTAAAAATTCCGATCTACCATACGGGATACCAAAAGTCCGAAATCGAAAAGAAGGACAAACATGGGCGTAACTTATCCATTTTCAAAGAGATGGAAAAGAACACGAAATATAACGCCTATGACTATTTCACATTGGGAAATCAATATTCCGTTATGGAAAATTACGCGGAAGCATTGACTATTTATCAGAAGGGCATCGCAATCGCACCGCCCGACGGTTCATGGGTTGCAGACCTTTACCTCTCTGCGTTGACTGTGATGATCCGACTCGGGAAACTTTTTGATGCATGGGAATTCGTTGAAAAGTATATGCTCCCCTATACGAAATATTCGGACGTCCAAACCATCATAGCCCTTTTGGAACACCGATTAGGCTTCTGGAAACTGTCCAAACAAGGTTTCTTAGATGCGATTGAGCTTGCGGAGCAAAGGACAAGGAACAATCTCGATCCCTATCTTATGAGCCCGGAGCATAGCATGAACATTCCTTTGGAGAACCTTGCAAAAATCTATGAAAAAGAGGCCAATCTTCCGCAAAGCATCTATTATATAACAAAGCAGCTTATCGCAAATCCCCAAAATATTGCTGCGCTCTTCAAGCTTGTCGAACTGATGTCTTTGAACGAATCCGCCGATTCGATTGTTGCTTTTCTCCATAAATTATTAAATATTGAGGACCATATAAGAGAAATAAAACTAGCCAAAATCGCTGTGTCTATTGGAAATCGAGAGCTCGCTTCCCACTTTGTCGAACAAGGCGATACGCTGAACCGTCTTGAGCCTCACGAAGTATTGCGTTATCATCTGCTTCATCATAACAAGGAACGTTTTACCAGGTTTGTTTCAAGGTATGACTGGCAGCGTTCCGAGCATCACCCGCAACTGTTGAAACATTTGGCGCTCGGTACTATTGTTTGGGGAATCGACATCTGGTCCGAAGTGCCCGAAAAGCTATACGAATATCCACACCTGGATATCGCTAGAAAACTGCGAGATGGAACTGACATTTCGCAGGAGTCTGAAATCAACAATGTCCTATTCGAGATATTGACCGACCTCTACTTGCTGAAGCAAGATAATGTATACGGCGATCTCATTGATCGCATTGCGACGCTTGATTTGATAAATAACCTAACGTCTTATTTCTTCCAGACACATCAAATTTCCACCGCTTTGCAATACGCATCCCATTTATTAGACAATGATGCCTTGAACGCTAAGAATAGCATCAATCTTGCTTTCCTATACTTAGGACAAGGTAACATCGAGGAAGCAATAAATTGGCTAAATTATACAATGTCGCTCGAACCGAAGTCTAAAGATGTCATTCTGCTTATGTGCAGTATCTGCAATGATCCGATTACTAAAGAGGAACTTAAGAAACGCCTTCTTGCAATTGAACCTCGATATGCTTCTTTGTCTATGTTCCGCTCGCTTTAACATGTGGAATAAACCTTTCGGTAGCTATAGCCCATAAATCAGCTTACGAACGAACCCCCCTCTCGTATGAGAGAGGGGGGGAGAGTTAGTCGTTTTTAAGAATAACCGCTACTTCCTTAACGTTATTAATTACGTCTCGCACGTCCTGATCCGTCATTGAGGGGAATAACGGCAGAGTTAGTGCCGTTTGATAATATTCTTCCGCATTAGGACAATCGACGTAAGAATAGCCTAGCGAGCGATAGTATGGCTGTTTATAAATCGGTATGTAATGTACATGCACTCCGATGAGGCGGTCTCTCAGTGCCTGAAAGGCTCGGTTTCTGCCATCATTAAAATACTTCTCATCCCACCGCAAAATATATAGATGCCAGCTCGATTGTGCATTAGGATGCTGATATGGAACGATTAAGCCCTCAACGTCAGAGAATGCTTCCGAATAACGAGCGGCTATCTCCCTTCTACGCCGAACAAAACCGTCCAGCTTCTTCATCTGAGAGGCTCCTAACGCTGCCTGCATATCGGTCATTCGGAAGTTATATCCTAGGTCGATCATTTCATAGTACCACGGACCGTCGTTCTTCTGCATAAGCGTTGTATCGCGAGTCATGCCATGACTTCTAAACAGCTGCAATCGCTTGTAATAATGCTCATTATCCGTCACGATCACTCCACCCTCGCCAGATGTAACATGCTTGACGGGGTGGAAGCTGAACATCGTCATATCCGCTAATGCGCCTACCTTACGGTGACAATAGGAAGAGCCAAGCGAGTGAGCAGCATCTTGAATGACGACGAGCCCGCGCTCTCGCGCAAGCTCGGCAATACGGTCAATCTCTACTGGCTGGCCAGTGAAGTCTACCGGAATAATTGCCTTCGTCCTAGACGTGATAGCATGAGCCAGACGATCAGGATCAATATTGTACGTGTCCAGTTTAATATCAACGAACACGGGTCTTGCCCCCATATACAACGCACAATTGCTGCTGGCTAGGAATGTGATCGGCGTCGTAATTACCTCATCACCCTGACCTACGCCGGCGGCATAACAAGCTGCATGCAGTGCTGCTGTTCCGTTACAGAAAGCTATAGCATAACGCGCACCGACATAATCAGCTACCCTGCGCTCGAAGCTGTCAATAGCAGGACCTTGCGTTATATAATCGCTTCTTAGCACATCGACAACAGCTTGAATATCATCCTCATCGATTGCTTGCTTGCCGTATGGCAGCATCTCCGTTCTAGCCAGTGGCGCAGTCTTCATCACTCAGCCGCCTTCTTCCTATATCAGATCTGTTGCAGCGATCCAACGTTCTGTCCGCGCGAGACCTTCTTCAAGTGATACAATAGGCTCCCAACTCAATAACTTCTTCGCTTTGTCGTAATTGCATAGCAGCTTCTGAATTTCGCTCTGTGGATGAATATGTTCAACGTGCTTAATCCGGTCGGCATCCCCAACGATCAGCATCGCCAGTTCATTGACCGAAATGTCGCTTCCGAGCCCTGCATTCACAATTTCGCCGTTGACGCTATCCGAATATCCTGCTTCTGCGACGAAGCCAGCGCAGTCTTCAACATACAGCAAGTCTCGAGTTTGCGTTCCGCTCCCATAGATATTCAAGTCTTTACCCGCAAGCTTGTTCTTCAGAAAGATTGCAACAACGCCGCCTTCTCCTCCCGTTTTCTGGTAAGGTCCATACGTATTGAAAGGCCGAATGACAACAGTCGGCAAACCATATGAATAGAAGTAGGAGAGCACCATATTCTCCGCCGCAATCTTGGATCCTGCATAGGGAGAAGCCGGTTTAATCGGATGCAATTCGTTGATGCCTTGCTCATCCGTGCAACGATCATATACCATGCAAGTACTCATGAAGACCACTTTGACATTGTGCTTTCGAGCTTGCTCCATGACATAGAAGGTGCCTATGGCATCATTGTTAAAGGTCGTTCTTGGATCATCGATAGAATCTTGTACGTTAATAGATGCGCCTAGATGATAACAAATATCGAAATTATATTCATTGAACAGACGGCCCAGCAGCGCCTCATCCATAATCGAGCCTTCGATAAAGGCCTTCAAGCCAGAATGCTCTCGAAATTCAGCTATATTGGCCTCCCTGCCATTGGAGAGATCATCCAAAATCCATACGTTATGTCCATCGGCCAACAGGCGCTTCGCTACCCATCGACCAATAAAACCAGCTCCGCCGGTAAGTAAAATGTTCATCCGCGTTCCTCCACTACTTAGCTGCTAATTAAGAATATCCCAAGAAACAGGAGTCCCCTTTGTTACATCGCATTTCGCCTTTCTGCCAATAACGTTCTCCATATGTTTAGGCGGCAAGCCAAACCCTGGTCTGATCGCTCGAACGTTACGAGCAGTGAATACACTTCCAGCTTGAATATCTTCTGTAATATAAAGCGAACGTCTAAACTTCAATGAAGCTTTCTCTTTCTCCGTTGCGCCATAGGAAACCGTTCCAAGAGCTTGCCAGGCCCGCTCGCTTTCAAGTACGAGAGAGCGCATCTCTTCCGGCTCCATCGAGAAAGCAGAGTCTACTCCTCCGTCTGCCCTTGCAAGGGTAAAGTGCTTTTCTATCACGCTCGCACCTAGAGCAACACTGGCAACAGACACACCTACGCCCATTGTATGGTCGGATAAGCCTACCTCGCAATTGAATAGTTCTCTGAGATGCGGAATCGTAAGTAGATTCGTGTTATCAGGGGTGGCAGGATAGGTACTCGTGCATTTCAACAAACAGATGTGCTCACACCCAGCTTCTCTAGCGGCTCTTACCGTCTCATCCAATTCGGCAACGGTGGCCATCCCCGTAGAGATGATTATCGGCTTCCCTGTCGAAGCTATTTTGCGGATCAAGGGCAAATCCGTGTTCTCGAAGGATGCGACTTTATAGCATGGAACATCTAGCGACTCAAGGAAATCGACAGCCGTCTCATCAAACGGAGTGCTGAATGCGATAATCCCCAGTTCCTTGCATCTCTTGAAGATCGGCTCGTGCCATTCCCACGGTGTGTGGGCTTCCTGATATAATTTGTACAGGGAATTTCCTTCCCATAAGCTCTCTGGATCTTGAATAAAGAAATCGCCTTCGTCAATATCCAGAGTCATCGTGTCAGCCGTGTAAGTCTGAAGCTTCAAAGCGTGAGCGCCGCTCTTAGCCGCCGCTTCTACAATTTCCAAAGCCCGCTCTAACGACTGATTATGGTTACCGGACATTTCCGCAATGATAAAAGGCGGATAATCTCGTCCGATTTTCTTATCCCCGATTCGGAAAACGCTCATGATTACTGCCTCCTAGTTCTACTTACTTGGTAACAATGATAATGTAATCAGAATTGTAATCTTCTAATGATTTCATAGACATCTCGGATATTCCAACTTGCACATTCGTAAACGAAGCAAATAACGACCGAATTTCTTCTTCCGTGAAGAAATGCATGACCATGCCTTCTTCATTCGTAAAGTTATCCGTTATTAAGAAAGTGTTGTCGCCAAGTTCGTCTCCTTTGCCATATCGCATATCCTTCACGCTTCTTACAACGATCAACGCTCTAGCGCCTGGCTTCATCACCCGGAACATTTCGTTTATCGCCGCTTGAATATCAATCACCTTAAGATATAAAAGCACGCCGTGACAAATTAGTCCATCAAAGCTCTGATCCTTATAGGGGAGTTGAGTCATACTTCCTTGTACAACATCAGCGGACCATCCGTTCGAAGCAATAATCGATTGCGTACAAGCTACAGATTCTTGCGAAATATCCATCCCTGCAACTTGATAGCCTGCTCCTAGCAAATAGGCAACATGTCTGCCTGAACCGCAGCCTAAATCAAGTATTCTAGTGTTGGAGATATCGCTGCTAAAATTCGATTTAATGAAACGAACAACCTGTTCGCTAGGATACTTGAGCCGCAGTCTCTCTATACTGTGTACGAGATCCCACTTGTCTCTTTGATTGTTAAGGTACACGATCTCAGTCCCCCTTCCGCTTGCTATTTGGTAATCGTAATTAATAGATCAGAGTCTACATCCGCAAGGCTGCTATAGCCTTCTCGATGGAAGCCAATCGATATTTCGTTGAATCCGACGAACATTTCCCTCACTTCTTCTACCGAGAAGAAGTGAATGGTCATCTTCTCTTCATTCGAGAAATCGTTATCCATCACATAAGTGTTCGGTTCGACTTCAATTCCTTGTCCATATCGCTTATCATCCAATGCCCGCACGACGATGAACGCTTTTCCTCCAGGTTTAAGAACGCGATATAGTTCATCGATTACTCTCTGCACGTCTGCCTTTATGAAATAATAAATGACAGAGATCGAGATGACCCCGTCAAACGATTCATTCTCGAACGGAAGCGTAACAATGGACCCCTGCACCAATTCGGCTGATAAATTCAATTGCTCTAGCCGCTGAGCGGTATAATGAAGCCCTTCCTTCGAGAAGTCGATTCCTGTCACATCGTAGCCTTCGCTTGCCAGAAACACGACATGTCTACCTGTTCCGCAGCCTAAATCAAGTATCCGGTGACCTTCCCCTTGATTGAAGTTTCCTTTAATAAACCGTATAGTCGTCTCGCTTGGATATATCAATCGAAATCGAGCGGAGTGATGCAGTTTTTCCCATTTGGTATGGTTATCATCAATATACATAGGATGTGTGCCCCTCTCTACAATGGATTGGATCAATTGCACAATCCGCTCTGAACCTCTCGCATCGATTAACCTGGAAGCCGTTCGTGATAAACTTCTCCTGAATTCGGGTTCCATCATGCGCTGCATAGCCTCGTCAAAATGGGCATTCGTCAATTGGTTATGTATACCGAGATTAACAATCGCATTCAAATTCTCAAAGGCGGCCGCTTCATCCTCTTGCTCTTGGTTCTGATTAATGGTCACGATCGGAACGCCAACGCAACTGGCCTCGTAGAGTGTCATCCCCCCGGATATAATAGCTACATCCGCGTGACGAAGCCGTTCCGACATGTTGTTGACTCCGCGATATATGCTCACTTGGTGGCGAGATTGTAACTCTTTCTCGTTTATGTCCGCATGAGCCCCTAATATGATTTCAATGCTTAATTTATTCACAAGACAAGAACACTTATTCAATAGTTCTAACGCTATCGGCGTAATCTTGCCCGGGTCAGTGCCGCCGAAGCTTAACAGTAAACGTTGCACGTGCTCTGATATGTTCTTCTTATAAACATACGCAGGTACGTATTGATCGCTCAGAATAATGAATTTCGGCCCAAACAATCTAGTCCCAGTCTGTTTGGATTGATCGGCATACTTCACGCTGCAGGAAATGCTGTAGTCATATGTCTCTGGATCAATCGGTTCGTCGGCATCATTGATCAGGCATATGGTTACCCCCGTATGACGCATCTCTATCATCGCTTCTCGATTCAATCGCTCAATCGGCCCATCTACGACAGCCACTATTGGAGACTCTTTCTTCAGATCAGCTTCTAGTTGTTCAAATGTGCTATATTGCTTATCAAAGCCTTCTATATGAATATCTTCCATAGGGGCAACCGCATATAAACTAACGGAATTTAATCCTAATCGCACAGCCTTGTCTCGTAAAACCTTCAGACGCGTTGCATGCCCCATTCCAATTGTTCTGCCTGCCATAGCGATAAACACAATTTTAGGATACATGGGATGACTCCAATAAATATTCCCTTGCGCGTTCAAACCCGACATTGGATATCAGGTCTATAATTGACATATAAGGAATGAATTCCGTCGCATTGCGTTGTGGATATAGGAAAGGTTGAAACATATGATACGAAAGTTCGAGAGGTTCAACCGCGAACAGCGCTTCCTCTTCAATATATTGCCGTGAACCAGGCGCACTCACGTAATGAGATGCACCAACTGATTTGCATATATTTATTAAATAGGCAGACTTCGTGCCATCTGCGGATAATTCGCTGCTTCTAAGAAGCTTCGCATTCATATGAAGCGCATGTTTTATCGCACTAATAATATTGATATTCAACTCGCAAAGCTTAGAACCTGATTCTTGATAACAACGCTCTATCAAATGAATGATTTCATTTCCGTACGGATGCTTTCCGTAGGCATGCCGAAGCTTAAGTATATGCTCCTGTCTCCATGCTTGTGTCTCGTCCGTTACTACATCGTATATCAATTGTTCCTGTTTACCTCTGGACATTACCGGAACGGTCAGGAACGCTTCTCTGCCTTGTAGAACGATTCGATTCCGCTGTTGCCACGATCTTCTTGCAAATTGAACATCATCAAGAAAAACAAACGTATCTACTGTGCTCATAAGATGGAAATATCCGGCCCACGGCAGGTAAGTAGGCTGCATTATCGCGCATTTCATTCCATCACCCTAATTCCTTAACTGAATGATATGTATTTATTAATACATCGTTTAAGAAAAATCCGCTGCCATTCGACTTTCCCACCATTAGAACATTGTTAAAGTTTTGATTGATATAAGATACCTGCTCGTTTAACTCATTCACATACTGTTTAGTTAATAGCGGAAACCCCGTTGGAAGCTCCTCTGTTTTGCAATATAGCAAATTGCTTAGATCCTTAAGCACTTGCATTCGTTTCAATTCATCCACTATCGTCTCTGCACGTATATCACAATGGTCATCGGAGAACAAAACTTCCACCGTGCATCGATAACCATTATGTTCACTATTCATATTCGCATAGAATGTAATCCTAAAGCTGGAGAATGTCTGGTCATAATTGTTCAAATACGCACAATCGCAATTAAATGGCGCATCAAAGACAAAGTGAAACAGCTTGACCTTTCTGATCTTCGGCATTTTAACTGTGCCGTCTTGTTTCACCATTTTGTATAATATCCCCGGCGGTATTGACCATACTAGCTGATCTAATGCAATTTCTTCTGTAGATGTACGAACAGCTCTGACTTTACCATTCTCGTGAACAACTTGCCGAATATGGTCATTCAAGATAACTTCGATACCGTTCCGTCTTAATCGATCTTCCAGGATAGAAATCCACTGCCCTATACCGCCGCTATGCGGATAGTAGCTTCTGCGTTGATCAACAATTTGGTGGAATGCTATCTTGGAGTCCAAATAGGGAGATCCTTTTAATTCCGCACTAATATGTTCCGCCAGAATTTTTATTCGTCTGGGAACAAACAATTCATGCGCTCCAGGTATTAGCTGATCTGCTGTTGTATTAAACAATTTCTTAATGGTACGGGCAAAAAGCTCATCTGCGAAGGTTTGGCCGTATTCCATCACTAGTTGGTCCGCTAGATTATCGATCCGGCCCTCTTCTACAGGCTTGCTGTTAAGCAACTCCACTACTCCTTTGTAATAAAGCGGCTCATCAATAAGCCTGGCATCGATACATGGACCTTCATGTTGTATCGTTCCATTAAAATATGTACTAACTTTTAGTGGGGATATTAATTTCCAGTCGTTCATAACATCTTTTAGAAGAAGCTCGTCGAGTTCCAAGATCCCTGTTTCTCCAAGCAAGTGAGTGCCGCAATCGAAAGAATAGCCTTCTTCGGTAACGCTCGAGTTTAATAATCCCCCGAGAACATCATTCTTCTCTATAAGGATAATTTTCTTAAACCGTTCACTTTCACTTAATAATAGCGCGCTCAATATACCTGCTATTCCTCCACCTGCTACAACTGCGACGCTCATATCATCCCCACCTAATTATGCAGTTTCTTCTGTTGGACTCTATTGTTAATAGAGGAGATGTCAGGATGCCGATTAATGATCGGAACAACGGACTTCCAGGAATAATCCTCTGTTCCGGTGTCCATTCGCTTAAATAATTCTATCATAAACTTCATATCTTCTTCCGTATCAAGCGTCCATCTATGATGCGACAAGTTCTCTTCATTCTTGAGACATAATAGGAAGTCCGGCGAATTCGCTTCATATATATAAGGTGTTACATGTTCCCGCTGATAAGGCTCCCGAGCTGTACGATACGCTTCTTGAAGCGCACTCATACGAAACACTTCTACATCAAGCCCCCGAGGAAAGGTTCTCTCTAAATCATTGCTGCAGTATACCGCTTCTTCGCTATTATGGAGCATGCTAATGACCTTATCGCAAATCTCCGGATCTAGTAATGGACAGTCCGACGTAACTCGAACAACGACGGTTGCGTGATGGAGAACGGCGGCTTCGTAATACCGTCCCAGCACATCCTGCTCGCTTCCCCTATAGCATGGAACATCTAGCGTCAAGCAGAACGCCTCAATGGCATCGTCTTCATTGTTGTCCGTCGTCGCTACAATCACCTTGTCCGCGAGCTTTACTCTCCTGCAACGCTCAATTACATGCTGGAGCACATGCCGCCCATTCAGCTTCACCATCACCTTACCCGGTAACCGAGTCGAGCCCATTCTAGCCTGAATAATAATAACGGTACTCATTTAACAGCGAACCCTTTCCGTACGGAAGGCTTCTGTTTTATTAATTGATTATCGATAAGAATGTTACGCACTTGTTCTTTCGTCATACATTCAACCTGATCCGAGCTATAGCTATGGGTTTTGGCCGGAACCGCTCCTTTATATGTACTCTGCCTAAGAAAAGAGTTCGGTATGACAAACATTTTTTCCATCTCAAATGCGTGACCCGACTCTTCCTCTGTCATAAGCTCCTCGTACATTTTCTCGCCCGGCCGAAGACCAATTTCTTCGATTCTGATCGATTCTATTGGAAGTCCGTTATGTTTGCATTCTTCCTCAATGATACATTCGGCCAAATCCTGCAAGCGGATAACTGGCATCTTCAGTACGAAAACTTCTCCTCCCTGAGCTACCGTCATGGCATGTACGGTCAGTTCTGTCGCTTGTTGGAGCGTCATCATAAACCTCGTCATGTCACGCCGTGTCAACGTGATGCCGCTACGCTCTGCAATCTGCTGCCGAAATAGTGGAATAACGGATCCTCTAGAGCCCATCACATTGCCGAAACGAACAGCCGCAAAAATCGTATTGCTTGTTCCCGCTTGGTATTGCCCTGCTAGAATCAATCGTTCAGCCATCAGCTTGGATGCCCCGTAGGTGTTTGAAGGTGCGATAGCTTTGTCCGTGCTTGTGAATATCGTCTTCTGCACACCGCATTCGAGCGAAGCCTGAATAACATTCTGGGTCCCGATAATATTCGTCTGGACAGCCTCGAACGGATTATATTCGCAAGCTGGCACATGCTTCATTGCTGCGACGTGAAAGACGTAATCGATATCCTGCATCGCGCGTTGTACACGATCGTAATCCCGAACGTCACCAATGAGATAACGAATATTGCGATATTCCCGCATCTCTTGCTGAAGCTCGAATTGCTTATGTTCATCTCGACTGAATACACGCACGACAGTCGGCGACTGCATAAGAATATGCCGCAGAAGGCTTTGCCCGATCGTCCCTGTTCCGCCGATAATCAATATCTTCTTTTTATAAAAAATACCTTCCATTTTACATTCACCCTCTTATTGAAGCTGACTATGCGTTCCCAATCGTCTTGCTGATTCTTCTAACAATTGATGAAATGCCGGGATGCTATCCAACATATTTTTCACGAACGGACTCATGCTGTCGAAGATCAGCTTGGATCGCTTGATCATATCCTTCTCCTTGCTCAAGTCCGCAATCTCGCGCTCAAACACCAAAAACTCGTTGCGGAACACTACTAAAAATATCATATCGAATATGTTGCTGTGCACGAAAGAGTTCCACTTCTTATCAATTTCAACGATTAGTTCGAAGCACTTTCTCTGATTCGTTCGGCTAAGCAATTCAAGTTTTCTCACATTCCTGGAAATCCACAATAAGTCGTCCTTTGACTTCATCAACTCGCTCGGCAAATGCTGGATTTTTCTGAGAATGCTTTCCGCCCTTTCAAGGCAATACCCTGAAAGTTCCTTTTGTGCGTGAAGAATGTAATCCTTTTCCACATGAATATGATGAACACGACTTAACACAGCCTTCAGCGGTTCCCACTTTGTATGCTGGATTTTGGCACCCAACTGCGACGTGTTCACGAATTTAACTTCTTGGAAACTAGCAAGAACATCCTCAATCCCCGAGAGGGTAGCTCTCATCCCTGAGGTCGTGCGGTTATAGCCGCCACGGACATTCTCCACCCTAAGCGATTCCTTATCATCCATAGCCGCACTTATCTGTTCTACGGTCAGGTGCTTCGCTCCTGGTGAATACAAATCATCCGTTGGATAAGATAAATCTTGCCCCGTTAATACGACTTCTGAACATCCGAGATAAATTGCCAATTGGATTGCAACACCGGTTACCGATTGAACCGGGTCGAAAATGGGATCGTCTTCCGTAAACCCAAAGAGTCCTCTTATGGTATTGTCATTACTTAGGAAAAAGTGAGCAAGATTGCTATCCCGATTCTCGACGATGTGATACTCAATTGTCGGCGTAAACACGAATGGAATATCACTCGTATCCAAATCTTTAAATACGTTATAGTTCGCTTCGCCGCCGTCTATCGAAATGATGAGATGCGGCTTAATGCCGTAATGCAACAACGACTGAATCGTTGAGCCTGCGGCGATGACAAGCGCATGATTCTTGAGCTTCTTTAACGTTTCAATATCGTGTTGAAGAGACGGACCCGCTCCTGCGACGACAGCAGTAATGCCTTGGCACCGGTTCTTCCAGCCGGCGATAGAAGGCGTTTGTAATATTTGGGGTAGATTCATAAAACTATTCTTAACCCACTGCATCCCGAAGTACTTAAAGGTACCAATGGAGTTGTTGTAATTCATTATTGCAACTTTAGCATCTGTAAAAAACTCGAGTTTTTCGGGCCCCTTCAATTTATCGTATACAGGCAAGGACAGCACATGCGGCTCGCCACTCATATACTTTAAGAATCTGTAGATCAACTTATTGCGATTGTTCTTATCCCGACCTACGAAAATATCCCTAATATTAAGCTTTCCGAACGTTTCTTGGTAATCCACTGCCCACAATGCCGATAGGAAAATTTGCTCATCGGGTTCATAAATGAACAGATTGTGCTCCGGGAATGTTTCAAAGAATGAAGTAATGTGATAGCCTAATCCAAATCCGAATAGCAGAATGAACGGTTTATCTTGGACCGTAGGGGCTATCCCTCTCACCCATGCTTGCGCTTCCTGGACTGGATTATAACGACTAGACAAGTATGACAAACGTCCCTCAGAACAAACAGCGAGGTTCAATAGCCCGTTCTTAGCACTCTCAAAGCGATAATTTACGGCGTCTCGCTGCACTTGAATCATCTGCGAATACACATGTGGGAAATTGAACTTTAAGTACATCATATTTTTCTCGAACAACTTCGGGGAAATCTGTATCAGCTCTGGCTCGGATTCCTCGTCATTGCTTATTGTTGTTTCTTGTCCAGTCAACTGATTGTACAATTCAACGAGCATCGGAACCCATTCATACCGCACGATATCGCTAGCTTCGATAAACTCATCTTCATCGATCGAGATGTTAAACGCTTGAAAATACCGTTCGATCTTACTTGAAGCTGTCCGTAATGCACTCGCAAGTCGTATTTCCCTGATTTGTTCTAGTTCTGGATAAATTGTCTTTGAGGTTTGATATAGGTCATTTAATCCTTCTACAACATCGGCAAGAGCGTTCCAAGCTTGTTCATCCATCGGCACGACAAGTCGTTCCGAGAGCGAATGACAGGCCTCCATCATTCTCGGCAGAAAATGAACGATCTGTGCGATGGTTTCCGTCGTTTGCGAGTTTAACTGCTGCATGAACGTTCCCCCTACTCTACTATTTTATATATCGGAATAAACCTAGTTCAAAATAAGAAGAACCGTCCGATTTCCTCATGGACGGCCCTTCCAATTTCTATCATTCCCTTTGATCAAACATGAAACCTTCAATGGAACTATTATTGTCATAAGCATTTTTTTGTTTCTTATAATTTTTGATTCGCAAGAGCGCTTCAGATGCCTCTTCCTTTATCTGTTGCATATTACTTGTGATAAAGAGGTCATACGTCATAATTTCCCGAACGATCCTCTGCTGCTCATCGGACAATGTGCCTTGCGCGGTCATTTGATTGACTAGCTTCTGACGCATTTCTACGAGCGCCTCATAACGAGCGTAATTAGCAGTTAATCCCGCTTCATACAGTTGTTGGGTTTCCTCCAACACTTCTTGCAACAGCTTATCCATGAGTAGCCGCTTCCGCCGTTATCAGGCTGGATTTACTCGCACTTACCCATGATCCCCTCAGTTCAACCAAATAAGATATTACTTCAAGGGCCGGCTCTTTACTTTTCTTCATATTTGCATTTATAAGCTGGTAGAGCATATACTCATAAATCCTTGCTAAATCTGCTGCCAAAGGATACTGATGATTCAGCGAAGCAATCAATTCGTGCAAGATATTCTGCGCTTTAACTAAATAGGTATTAGCCTTCTCTATAGCATTATTATCAATGGCTTCAATACCCTGCTTCACAAAGCGAATCGCACCATCGTAGAGCATCACAATCAACTGACCAGGGGAAGCTGTCTGAACAGATTGTTGTTGGTACTTCTGGTATGGATTGGACTGCAAACTCTTCACTCCTTATCCAAGCATACTGGATATACTGCTAGACTGACTATTATACCTATTTATAGCAGTCTCCATTGCCGTGAACATTTTGTAATATTGCGTCTCAGCATTATTAAGTCGTTCTTGCTCAAAGTCTTCTTGTTTCTTCATTTCACTGATTTGAGTACTCAGCAAGGAATTAGCAAGAAGAGTGGTATTAAGATCGGTGCTATAAAGCGATGTCCCTGCCTTCGTCTGCAAGCTCTTTAATGCTTCCATTGTCGTGTCCAATACTTTCGAAAATAAGCCGGAAGATGACCCTGAGCTTTGTCCGCTAAAGAGATTCACGACCTCATCAGGATTCGACTCTAACGCTGTTCGCAGCTTCGATTCATCAAGGTACAGTTTCCCTTGCTCGCTATAACTGCCGGTTGTGATACCAATCGAAATCGATTGCCCATTCGCATCCTTAATACCCGCTACTAAGGAAGTCATTTCGAATCGAAAGTCTGATATCATCTTCTTAAGCGTGGAATCATTTTGAAGCGTGCCGCTTCTAGCTTTATCTTGCCATAACTTAATCTCATCGTCTGTCATCCCCTCTTTCTCGTCACTCGTGAGAGGATTATACTTATAATACTTTTGTTCTGACAGCTCAGAGTTAACGGCACTAATCAAGCTATTGTAATCGCTAATAAACGATTTAACTGTCTCAACGATCTTGTCCACGTCGCGTGTAGCTGTTAGCGTAGTGGAACTTCCCGTGGCAGTTTTCGCATTGACAGTAAAGGTATATCCGTTGACCGAGAATTTGTTGCTATCGCTTTCGTAAGTTATTCCATTTATTATGACCTTAGCCTGGCCACCTTTAGCCGCTTCTACTCCATTTATTCCAATAGAATTTACATCTATCATCTGAATATCTAATGTACCTGTTTTAACCGTGTTGCCATTACTGTCAACGGTATTAGCGCCTACACCGGTCTGTGTAGCAGATATAGAAAGCTGACCATCCTTATAGAGGGCGGTTGACTTCGTAGTGCCGGATTTTGCATTAATTGCTGTCGCAAGATCCGACAACTTGCTAGTCTTGGATAAAGTAATTGGTTCACCGTTAATCGTTACAGTTACATTGGTACCATCCGACTCAAGTAGATCGCCTAACTCTGTCGTATCGTTCGCACCAGCGAAGGTGAATACTTTTGTTGCAAATTCTGCTACAGATTCGACTTTCACATTCAAGCTGCCCGAAGCGCTTGAGCTTGTCGAATTGACGGTTACCGCACTCTGATCGCCGCTGACAGTAGTTGACTTCGCATTGATTGCGGTGGATAAATTGTAATTACTTACCTTATTATTACGAAAATCTACGATCTTCGCAGCCATCGTACGATAGTCTTCCTGCTGCCATTCGAGCTTCGTCCGTTTCCTAACCATATTATCCAGCGTAGCCTGTTTCGCCTTCATTAGTTGCTTAACGAGAGAATCGACGTCCAATCCGGACGCCATACCTGTAATTCTCGTTACCATCTGTAAGCCCTCCTACACCTTCTGGTCGATTAATATGCCGGCAAATTCCATCATTTTAGCTACCAAATCCAATGTCTTCTCCGGCGGGATCTCTCTAATCAATTCGCCGGTTTCTTTATTCATCACTTTAATCGTGACTGCCTTGGTAGCTTCATGCACCTTCATCTCAATAGTGGTCTGCGGGCCTTGAAACTCCTTTATCGCACGATCAATCGCCTTGATCAATTGCGCTTCGCCAATCGACACTTTAACTCCTTCTTGCTGAGCAGTCTTCAATTCTTCCCCCGTCTGAACGAACTGAACGAAAGTATCCCCGGATGATTTGTTCTCCTGAGTTGCACTTTCCTGTCCACTTGTCGCTAAATGAACAGGTCTTGTCGAATTGACTGCACTAACTCCATGAGTACTCATGAATTCACCCCGTGTTTAAATAATCAATTAATCTATATATCGTCATTTCTGGACAGTAAAAAGTTCTAAAGCTTAAGAAGCCATTGAATTGGCGTCAAAATCGGACGAATTTTGCTTGGAACGGATTATTTTCGTTATGGATAACTGTGGATTTTGGGCAAACAGGCGAAAAATCGACTTGCGCAAGTATGCCGTTACCGTCGCCTCCGAGACGATGGACTTGGACGGCGTACGCAAATAACGGAAGAACAGTGCAGGCGTTTGACCGGAAAAGCGTAGAG
>NZ_RZJR01000023.1 GCF_003990975.1 Cohnella sp. AR92 | reverse complement strand
GGTAGAAGGCACTTGCAACGGTGAGTCCGCCGCCGGAGCGAAAGCGGCGCTGGAGGCGGCCATCGAGGAGGCGGCCGCCTGCCTGGACTCGCCCGGGGCGACGCAGGCGGAGATCGACCAAGCGCTCGGGGACCTGGAAGACGCTCTCGTCGCATTCGACTCCAAGCGGGTATTCGTCAATTCCCTCGCTCTCAGGGAGGCTATCGAGACAGCCCAGGACTTATACGATTCAGCGGTAGAAGGCACTTCCAACGGTCAGTACGCCGCCGGAGCGAAGGCGGCGCTGCAGGCGGCCATCGATGAAGCGGCCGCCTGGCTGGACTCGCCCGGGGCGACGCAGGCGGAGATCGACCAAGCGTTGGAGGACCTGGAAGATGCTCTCGAAGCATTCGACTCCAAGCGGGTATTCGTCAATTGGTTCGCTCTTAGGGAGGCTATCGGGAATGCCCAGGATTTATACGATTCGGCGGAGGAAGGCACCGCGATCGGCCAATATAAGGCCGGAGCGAAGGCGGCTCTCCTGGCGGCGATCAATGCGGCGATCATGCCGTTCGAGACGCCGGGATCGACGCAAGCCGACGTCGATGCGGCGCTTGCGGCGCTGCGGACGGCCGTCTCAGCCTTCGAAGCGAAGAAGATCGTCAGCCGTGGGCCGGGAGGCGGGGGCGGCGGAATGGCGCCGGAATATCCCCGGACGTATCCGGTGGACGTAATGTTGGACCCGAAGACGACCGAGAAGCTGATGATCCGGCAGACGCTGGAATCGGATGGCCGGCTATTCGATACCATTGAACTTCCGGAGAACTTCGCCGAGAACGCCGCCAGTTTGCTTCATGCGGCAGGCCGTGATCGTTTGACGATCGAGATTACCCCCTCCTTGACGGAGGCGACCGATTTCGCGATCGACTTATCTTCCCTAGAAGCCCATGTGCTGGCCGCAAGCGGCATCGCGCTGGACATCCGAACGCCGACGGCGAACCTGGTTCTCCCTTCGGCAACTCTCCAAGGGCTGAACGGACCTCTGACCATTCGCCTCTCTTCCATCGAGGGAACGACCGCGGGATCGGAGCTGGAAGGACGGGCCAAGGAGGAAGCGAAGCGCCGCGCGGGAACGGATGAGGTAACGTTCGCCGGGCATTCCATCTCTATCGCGACGAATCAACCGTTGAACCGCATCACGCTCTCTGTTCCAGCCGAGAACCTGAAGGATACGGGGAATTCGGGCTTCTACCTGGAGGACGGAGAAGGAAAGACGGGGCTTGTTCGAAGCTCCGCGGAGGGGACGCAAGCCGGCAGACTCTCCCTTGAACTTGATCTTCATGCGAACGCCAAGCTTGCCGGTTTTTCCGTCAAGAATTGGCCTGGTGAGGAGACGGAACAGGGACAAGAGGAAAGCTGGCAGCTGCGGAAGCTTCCTTATCTGTCCGGATTCGAGGGAGGGGCATTCAAGCCGAACGCCGACGTGACCCGAGCGGAGCTGGCGGCCATCCTGTCGCGGATCATCGACGGACGCAGCGTTGCCGAGCCCAAGCCTTTCGCGGATATCCCTTCGGCTCATTGGGCTAAGAGCGCCGTGGAAGAGGTCGTCGGTCTCGGCCTGATGAGCGGCACGGCCGACGGCAGATTCCTTCCGGATAAGCCGGTTACGCGGGCGGAACTGGCGGCTATCCTGACGAGACTGCCTTTCCTGGCCGCTGCCGGCAAAGAAGCGGAGAGCTTCCCGGATACGGCGGGCCACTGGGCGGAGGCCGCGATTCTCAAGGCGCGGTCGGCAGGTCTCATGAACGGTTTCGCGGATGGCACGTTTAAGCCGGATCGGTTCTTGAGCCGCGCGGAAGCGGTCGTCATTCTGAACAAGCTGATCGGGCTGCAAGCCGTCCGTGCGGAAGCTCCGTTCTATGCGGACGTGCCGAGAACCTACTGGGCTTTCCAAGCCATACAGGCGGCTTCGATTCATTAAGGCTCCCCTCGCCTATCGAAAAGCTTCATTATATATAGAAGAAAGAAATCCGCCGAGCCCGGAAGCTTGGCGGATTTCTCGTTTATGAGCGTAAAGACTGTATCTTCATGACCATCGTCGAGCCTTCCGCCTAGGAGAAGAGATCGAGTTCCAAGAGCATGTCCGGCTAACGTCGATCCCCGCCTTTGTGCACGCTCCCTCTCATTTTTCTAATAGCGTTGCGAATCGGCTCTCATTTGACGGATTGGTCACGACCGGAGGATGTATCGTTCCCGTAAATTGAAAACGCTTTTAATACCAATTTCTTCGATTGGAATTATAAAATCTAATTAAAGATTCCTCACCTAACGGGTTTGACCCCCTAAGACATAGGTCCCATTCAGAATTATTTAATAGGGAAGAAACGCGAATAACCGGGAAAAGCACGAAACCCTTCTATTCGTTCGTAATTCTATGTTCGATCGTTTCAAGATGGATGATTCTGGGGAATTGTATTGGACTCGGAAGCCTCGGGTATGTCCAAGGACTCAAGCGGCCTTCTCCAAGAACCATCCCGCAAATCAGTACTCCCGGAGCATGGGCAGGTTGTTATCCGCAGAGTATGTTGAAATTAGGCACCATTTTCAGAAATGGGGGAAAATGAAGGGAAGATTGGAGTTTTCTCATACTTAACGTGGGAAAGGTGATGAACGGGATGGCTATTCAGAGCGTGTTAGAGTTGGAACCGTATGTTCTCTTTGAGGAGCGCAACCGAATCGCAGAAGAACTCCATGATCGAATAGGTCCGCATTTGTTCGGCATTGCGTGCGCGGTCCATTCCGTCGAACGGGAATGGAGCACCTTGTCGGAGGAGCAGAAGCTGGAGCAGCTTCGGGAGATTCAAGCGGCCGCCGCGAACGCCTCCCGCGAGATGCGCGCGACGATTTATAATCTCAGCGCGGCGGAACCCGGCGGCTCGGCTTGGCTGGACAGCGTCGAAACGCTGTTGTCCAGCCTGTCCAGGCTGAACGGAGTCCGGATCCGCTTCCGGGCTCCCGAGTCCGATTGCCGCTTATCCGTCCATCATCGGAAGGCGCTCTATCGAATCATCGCCGAAGCGGTCGGCAATGCGATCCGCCATGGCGCCAGCAGCCAGGTGGACGTCAAGCTGACGGTTCTGCGTTCTTCCGTCACGCTTCGAATCTCGGATAACGGGCGAGGCTTCGATGCGTGCGAGCGCTTGTCCGCCAAGAAGGACTCCGGCTTCGGGCTGCGCAACATGAAGATGCTGGCGACCTCGCTGGGAGGAACCATGCAGATCTGCAGCGAAGCCGGCAGCGGGGCGCGTATCGCCATTCATCTTCCGCTTGCCGGCCGGCAAGAAAAAATGGGTTAATATCGAAAGATCGGGTGATGGAATGAGAATCATCGTTGTGGATGACCACCCACTGGTTCGCAATGGACTTAGGGCCATTCTCGCCAAGGAGGAAGGGATCGAACTGGTGGGCGAGGCCGAATCGATCCAGGAAGGCAAGGCGTTGATCGAGAGAGCGAAGCCGGACGTCGCCGTCGTGGATATCAGGCTGGGCGGAGAGTCCGGCTACGATCTGGTCAAGGCGATGCGGCATCAGCCGTGCGCGTTTATGATGCTGACCTCTTCGTCTTCGGAGACGGATATCCGCCTGGCGCAGGAGAGCGGAGCGGACGGCTATGTGCTCAAGGAGGCGCCGCCGGAGGAGCTGCTGCTGGCGATCAAGATGATCGGCAAGGGACGCAAATACTTCGACCAGAGCCTCCTTGGCACGCTGCTCCGCAAGGATCCGGACGATCCGCTCGAGAAGCTGACGCCCAAGGAGAGAGAGGTGCTCGGCGCGCTCGGCGAAGGATTGTCGAACGGAGCCATGGCACGGAAGCTGGTCATTAGCGAATATACCGTCAAGAAACACGTCAGCCGGATTTTCCAGAAGCTGAATTTGAACGACCGCACGCAGGCCGCCCTATTCGCGCAGGCGCAGGGAATTGGCAGCTATTCGCTGCGGGACAAGCTTGAGGGCGGATCCGTCTAATCGTATGGTACTAAAGTGGAATATCGATACTACCGACGCGGCAGGGTGTTTGCTTCGAAAGAAGAAGCAAAATCATCCTGTCGCGTAATAGTTTTACCGCGCTTGATGGTCTTAGAATTTAATTAAGCGGAGCCGACGAGGCAAACGCCGCTCGGAATTTCTGTAATTAATCAGAATATTGAGACGGTTAGCGACGGTTCTCAACAACGAAATCAGTATCGGAGGAAACGGCTTGGAGATTCAATGGTATTGGAGCGTAATCCGGAAAAGAATGTGGCTGATCGCTCTGATCGTGATCGTGGCGTGCACCGCGGTCGGCTATTACACGAGCCAGAAGGTGAAGCCGGTTTATCAGGCGGACACGAAGCTGTTGGTGTATCAGCAAAGAGCCGCGGGCAATGCTTCGATGATGGCTGACTCCGGTTCGATCAACTCCAACATTCAGATGATCAAGACTTTCAAGCAGCTAATTCTTATTCCGCGCGTTCTGGGCAAGGTTGTTACGGAATATCCCAAGCTTCAGACGACGGAGGACGAGCTTGCGGCCAAGATCGGTATCTCATCGACGGCCGAAACGCAGATCATGACGGTCACCGTCTCGGATCACTCATACGCCAGGGCGGCCGAGATGGCCAACGCCGTCAGCAAGGTGTTCCAGCAAGAGGTTCGCGCCCTGATGAAGCTGGACAACGTGTCCGTGATCAACTGGGCGGATCCGTCGGAGAACCGGCTGCCGGTATCGCCGCAGCCCGTCAAGACCGTCCTGATCGTGTTCGTGGTATCGCTAATGCTCGGAGGCGGTCTCGCCTTTCTGCTGGAACAGCTGGACGACAGCGTCAAGAGCGAGAAGGAGATCAACGAGAAGCTGGGCATGCCGCTGCTGACGGAAGTGCCGCGAATCGGAAGCCGGGGTTCGAGCGGCAAGGGCAATCGCCGGAATAAAGCCATGGCGGGAAGGAGGGAATCGAATGTCACGATGGACGCTTAAACGGGCTCGGATCATGAGCGAGAATCCGGGATCGACGGCCGCCGAGAGCTACCGACGGCTGCGGACCAACATCGAGATCCTGGGAAGGGACGGAGGCTTGAAGACGATCGCGGTCGTCTCCGCCGAGCAAGGAGAGGGCAGAAGCACCACTTCCGCCAACATCGCCGTCGCTTACTCCCAAGCGAACCGCAAGGTGCTGCTGCTCGACTCCGATCTGAGATCGCCGACGCTGCATCGAATTTTCGAGCTGCGCAACGACCGGGGATTAAGCACTATCCTGGCCGGAATCGGCGAGATGAACGAGGTCGCTCAACGGACGGAGATCGATAACCTCCAGGTGCTGTGCGCGGGTCCTATTCCGCCCAATCCTTCCGAGCTGCTCGAGTCGGAGGCGATGACCGAGCTGCTGGCGGCGGCCAAAGAGAAGTTCGACGTCGTCATTATCGATACCGCGGCGATGAAGAGCACGTCGGACGCGCTGATCGTCGCCGACAAATGCGACGGGGCGGTACTCGTGATCCGGCGAGGCAGAACGAAGCTGGAAGCCGCCGAGAAGGCGAAGCTGACGCTGCAGGCAAGCCGGACCCGAATGGTCGGCGCCATCCTGAACCATAGAGGCCGCTAAGGCCGCCGACGATCGAAAGCTCGCGAATATCGGCAATCCCGCAAGGGAAGGAAATGTCTCCTGCTCCTTTATCACCGGAGGCACTCGGCCATGCTGTGGGCCTGACGGCCTTAGACGTACATCGTCAAGGGTGTGGCGAGAGGTTGGGTTCAATGCCCACTTGCTTGATTTGGATACTTGCTTGACTTGGAAGTGGACATGCAACAATCAGACATAGATGGGGTGAGAGCGAATGAAAAAAGTGAGAAAAGCAATTATACCCGCGGCCGGACTCGGTACTCGGTTCCTGCCCGCCACCAAGGCGATGCCGAAAGAAATGCTTCCGATCGTCGATAAGCCGACGATCCAGTACATCGTGGAAGAAGCGATCGAGTCCGGGATCGAGGATATCATCGTTGTCACGGGCAAGGGGAAACGGGCGATCGAGGATCACTTTGACATCGCCTTCGAGCTCGAACAGACGCTGGAGGAGAAAGGCAAGCTCGACATTCTGCAGAAGGTCCGGCAGTCGTCGAACGTCGAGATTCACTACATCCGGCAGAAGGAAGCCAAGGGACTCGGCCATGCCGTCTGGTGCGCCCGCAACTTCATCGGCAACGAGCCGTTCGCGGTGCTGCTGGGCGACGACATCGTGCAGTCCGATACGCCTTGCACCAAGCAGCTGATCAAGCAATACGAGAATACCGGCAAGTCGGTCATCGGCGTGCAGGCGGTCGGCACGGACCAGACAAGCCGCTACGGTATTCTCGATCCCTATGAGAAAAGCGGCCGGCTGTACAAGGTTCGCCGCTTCGTCGAGAAGCCCCCGCAAGGACAAGCTCCATCCAACCTGGCCATCATGGGCCGTTACGTGCTCGCTCCCGAGATCTTCGAGCATCTCGGCAGGCATGAGATCGGCGCCGGCGGCGAGATCCAGCTGACGGACGCGATCCAGAAGCTGAACGAGGAGCTTGGCGTCTATGCCTACGACTTCGAGGGCATGCGCTACGATGTCGGCGAGAAGCTCGGGTTCATCATGACGACGGTCGATTTCGCTCTTCGCAACGACGAGCTGAAATACCGCCTGATGACCCAACTGGAAGAGCTTCTCTACAGAGAGAAGGTGAGCGGAAGCCATGGCCCTGCAGTATGATCGCGAGATTGTCGCGAGGATGACGGAATTCGAGCGGAGAAGGATCGCGGAGAGAAGCGGGGACAACCTGGCGTTCTACTACGCGGCCAAGAGAGCCATGGACGTGGCGGGCGCAACCGCGGGAATAGTAGCGCTCTCGCCGCTGCTCGCGGCCGTGGCTCTGCTGATCAAGCTGGACGATCCGAAGGCGCCGATCCTGTTCGGGCAGACGCGGATCGGGAAGCACGGCAAGCCGTTCCGCATGTTCAAGTTCCGCTCGATGGTGCCGGACGCGGAGAAGAAGCTCCAGGAGCTGCTGTCGAAGAACGAGATTCAAGGCGCGATGTTCAAGATGAAGGAAGATCCGCGCGTGACCCGGATCGGCAAGTTTATTCGCAAAACGAGCCTCGACGAGCTTCCGCAGCTGTTCAACGTGCTAAGAGGAGAAATGTCGCTGGTCGGCCCGAGGCCGCCGCTGCCCAGGGAGGTGGAAGAGTACACGGAATACGACAAGCTCCGCCTGACGGTAGACTCGGGCTGCACGGGGTTGTGGCAGGTAAACGGCCGCAACGCGCTCAGCTTCGAGCAGATGGTCGAGCTGGACCTGCAATACATTCGGCAAAGAAGCATTCGGGGGGATCTGAAGATTATTTTCCGGACTTTCAAGCTTCTGCTTGGAGCCAAAGACGCGTATTAACCGAAAGGGTGGCGACCGATGGACAAGATTGTTTTTATCACGAACCGGCTGCCCTTCCCCGCAACGGACGGACGCAAGAACATGCTCCTCCAGTATATCCGGCAGATGAAGGAGATTTATCCCGACAGCGAGATTGTCAATCTCAGCTTCGTGGACGACCCGAAATATCTGGAGCAGCAGCCTCCGGAGATCGGCCGGGTCATCGAGCTGAAGCTGCCGGGCCTGGCGGAGAAGCTGTACAACGTCATTCTCCATACCCTTATCCGCAAGAAATGGCCGATTCAGGTATCCGCTTATTACAGCCGGAAGACGCATCGGCAGATTCGCGGCTTCCTCCGGAAGGAGAAGCCCGACTTCATTCTGTACGATATGGTCCGGGTCGCGGAATACATGACGGAAGGGACGGGCCGCAAGGTGCTCAGCTACGACGACCTGCTGTCCCTCCGGTACCGGCGCCAGCTCGACTGGTTCCGATACATCCCGTCCGTGCTCGGAGGCTTCTCGAACAAGCTGCCGGGCAGCCTGAAGCGGCTCGCGGATCTGAAGTTCATGCAGAAATGGCTGATCTCCTTCGAGAGCAAACGGCTCGCCGCATATGAGCGGAAGGTAGCTCCCCGCTTCGATCACCTGATCTTTACCTCTCCCGCAGAGGCGCAGCTGTTCCGCCAAGCGACCCGTCATGAATCGTGCCACGGAATTCCGATGAAAGTCGAGCCCGACGCTCAGGCGAGCGGCTCCCGGCGTTACGACAAGAACAAGCTTGCCTTCGTCGGCAAGATGGACATCCCGCACAACAGCTCCGCCGCCGTGTACTTCTGCGAACGGATCTGGCCTCGCATCAAACGCGAGATGCCGTCTGCCGTCTTCTACATCGTCGGCAAGAACCCGAGCGCGGAGGTGCGCCGACTGCAGGACGAGTACCCCGGCGTCATCGTCACCGGAGAGGTGGACGACGTCAAGACGACCGTCGGCGATTCCGCGGTAATGGTCGCTCCTCTTCTCTTCGGCACCGGCATCAAGACGAAGATTCTGGAGGCGATGGCGTGGGGAGTGCCGGTCGTGACGAACCGGATCGGCAGCGAGGGGCTCGACGCAAGCCACGGGGAGGAGCTGTTCGTCTGCGAATCGGAGGAAGAGATGGTGAAGGACGTGCTGCTTCTGATGGGCGACAGGGAGATGAACGACAGCGTGTCGGGCAATTCGATCCGCTACGTGACGCGCCGCTTCAGCGGCTCCGCCACTCGCAGCAGCATGGAGCTGATCCTATCCTAAAGCCTAAGCCTACAGAGCGAAAAGATGTCGTGCTGCGGGCGACGATCGTCGCTCTGTTTCTTTTCTCCCTAACCGTCATCACTTACGATAGCCTTCCGTACATTCCGTTCTCGGTGTATCGTCCGCTTGCGATGTTTCCCATGTTCGCCGCTTCGCTGCTCCTGCTCTTCACCGATTTTCGGTTCCGAACGGGAGACCTGCTGCTGACTCTCTTCGCCGCCTACAGCGTCGGGCATTCGCTGATCGTGTCCATCGCCGACGGGGATACGGGCAGCAGCATCAAGCACGCGATTACGCTCCTGTTCGGGATCTCGATGTACAGGGTGTCCGTCTACATCGCCAAGCAGGTCAGGGAAGACAAGACCTTGCTGAGGCGAATCGCCCTATGTTTATTGATCGGCCTTGTTCCGCCCTTGGCGGTCGGGCTGCTGCAGACGGCGGACGCCTACCTGCTGCATAGCGGAATGTCGGGCTCTCTGACCGCGCTCTTCTCGCAGAAGGTGTATCGCGGAAGAATCCAGATGCTGTCGGGAGAGCCGTCTTGGGCAGGCATCCATCTGTTGAGTTGCGGCCTTATTTTGCTCTACCTGTACAAGAAAGGATATCGCAGGCTGACGCTTATTCCGCTGCTTGGCTGCATCCTGCTCCTTGTCCTTTCTTTCTCGGCGTACTCGTACGTCGTGCTGCTGACCGCGCTGTTGGTCTACATTCTGATCGCGAACAAGTATCGCGGGCGGATGCTGCTCGCGCTCTCCGGGATTGCCGCCATTATCGGGTACGGGGTCCCTTATCTTCTGGAGACGCTTCACGTGAGCGGGTACTTCACGGACCGGTTCCAATTCGATTTCCAACATTTAATTCGATCGGACAATTCGTTTTTCGTTCGGGTCGTTTTCCCGGCTATCGGATTCATGGAGTTCGGGCAGCATCCGCTCTTCGGCGTCGGCGGCGGGTTTTACTACAAGGAATTCGCGGATTTGATTCTCGCGCATTACGACTACGGCTTGCAATTCAAAGAGGTGCGTATTCTCGTGGAGCTTCATCCCGAGGAGGCGACCTCGCGCAATCTGTGGGCGAAGCTGTTCGCGGAGGAAGGCATCGTCGGAGTCTCCTTGTTCCTGGGGTTCTTGGCCGCAGTTATGCGCAGCGCGCGCAGCAACGTATACGCCCAGTTCGCGTTCGCGTTATGCGTGTCGCTGGTCATGAACTTCGATTCCTATTCGTTTGTGAATTTCTGGCTGCTGATCGGCTGGATTCGGGGCGGATTGTTCGAAGATCGCATGGCCGCCCCGGCGGCAGAAGGGGATAGGCCAAACGAGAAGGAGTTGAGAAATACCGCATGAGAATCGTCCTTATCAATAGTTTATATACGCCTCATATCATCGGCGGCGCGGAGATCTCCACGCAGATCCTCGCGGAAGCGCTGGCTTCGGAGGCGGACGTCCATGTCCTGACGCTGGGCGGGCAGAAGCGAGGGGAAGGCTTGCGGATGGAGAAGATCTCCGGCGTGACCGTCCATCGGCTGCCGTACAGCAACCTCTACTGGATCGGCGACGGGAAGCGGAGAGGGGTGCTGCCCCGAACGGCCCGAAGGCTGACCGATCTGTACAATCCGCTTCAAGTCGGCGCGGTGAGGGAACGTCTCGAAGCGATCGGGCCGGACCTGATCCACACCCAGAACCTGTCGGGCTTCGGAGCCGCCGTCTGGACGGCGAACGCTTCCCGGAAGGTACCGATCGTGCATACGCTAAGGGACTACTCCCTGCTCTCGCCGGTCAGCTCCCCGCTCGGGAACCCCGCGCTGGCAAAGCTCTATGCGTTGAGCTCGGCCGGCTTCAGCGGAAGGGTATCGGCGGTCGTCGGCATCTCTTCGCACATTCTGAATCGGCATACGAAGGCCGGCTTGTTCCCGAAGGCTTCCAGATCGGTCATTCCGAACGCGGTGGAGGGCGAGATTGCCGCCGCCGAGCGGGACTTCGACCGGAAGCCGCTTCGCATCGGCTACTTCGGCCGGATCGAGCCGGAGAAGGGAGTCCGCCAGCTGGTCGAGGCGGCGCTGCCGCTTCCCGCCGAAGTCGTGGAGCGGATCGTCATCTGCGGAGAGGGGAGCATCCGGCAGGAGCTTCAGGAGCTGTGCCGGCAGGACCCGCGCTTCGTCTTCCCCGGCAAGGTTAAGCCGGCGGAGGCGAGAAGCCTGATGGCGGAGATGGACGCCAACTTCGTTCCGTCCATCTGGGAGGAGCCGTTCGGGCGGGTCATCATCGAGTCCTATCAGGTCGGAACGCCGGTGTACGCTTCCGCCGTAGGCGGGATTCCCGACGCGGTCTGGAACCCGGACGAATTCCTGTTCCCCCCGGGGAGCGCCGCCGTCATCCGGACGAAGATTCTCGAGTTCCATTCGCTGTCCGGGGACGAGAAAAGAAGCATTCAAGAGCAATGCGTCCGGCATTGCCTCAAGTTCACCCAAGCTTCGCTGCTTGGGCAGCATCTGGAGCTGTACTCCCGGATCCTGTCCCATCGTCCGGAGCTTGCCGCTCAAGCCGCTTACGGGCAGGTGAATTAGATGGGCGAGCCTACCGTTTATATGTGGCCGAAGAAGAGTCCCCACAACAAGTATTCGGAGCTGCTGTCCGACTCGATCGAGCGGCAGGGGCAGCACGTCGAGCACTACGGGCCCAGATCGGTCCTGAAGCCTAGGAAGGGCGACGTCGTCCATTTTCACTGGCCGAGCTACACCTACCAGGCTTCCGTCTTCCCGCTGACGATCGCGAAATCGTCGCTGTTCCTTCTGCTTCTGCTTCTTTACAAAGGCATGGGCGTGCGCCTGTACTGGACCGTCCACAATATCTGGCCTCATACGGGCAAGTCGCGTTGGGACGCGTTCATGCGCAGGCGCATCCTGAACCTCTGCGATTCGGCGTTCGCGCTGAGCGAGTCGGTCCGGCAGGAAGCCGTCTCCGTATTCGGGGTGCCCGAGGAAAAGCTGGTCGTCACGCCGCACGGGCATTACCTGGGAGCGTATCCGGAGAGCGGAGCGGACATTCGGGCTCGATTCGGCATTCCGAAGGATCGCTTCCTGTTCCTGTTCGTCGGCCGAATCAATCCTTACAAGGGAGTGGAGCAGCTCGTAGCAGCTTATCGGTCGCTGCCGTCCGAAGCCTGCTCCTTGCTGATCGCGGGACAAGCGGACGCGGGATACGGCCTGGACTTTATCGACGCCGCGAATGACGGAACGATCAAGGTCCACCCTTCCTTCGTCGACGACGGCGAGCTCGCCGATTATCTGCGGGCGGCGGACGCGGTCGTGCTGCCTTACCGGCAGATCACGACTTCCGGCAGCGCCATTCTGGCGCTGTCGTACAAGAAGCCGGTCGTGGCGCCGAACCTTGGCTCGCTCGGGGAGTACGTGCCCGAGGGCGGCGGAGTCCTGTACGACCCGGAGGATCCGGAGGGCCTGAGGAAGGCGCTTCTCGCATCGATGAAGCTGAACAAGAAGGCCGCGGAGGAGCGAATCTCGGACAAGCTCAAGGAGCTGGACTGGGATCGCATCGCCGGCAGGATGCTTCGCGCCTACGCCGGAGCCGTGCCTCAAGAGGTGAACGCATGAGGGAAACGGAACGCAAATCTGAACGCAATGGAGCATCCGAACGCATGAGAGCAACGGAAAGCATGAAAGCAACGGAAAGCATAAGACCCCCCGACCGCATGAGAGCATCCGTCGCGATCTGCACGCACAACCGGGCTTCGGACGTGCGGGAGGCGCTGCTCAGCCTTGCGCCTCAGCGGTTCGGTGATTCCTTCGAGGTCATCGTGGTCGATAACGGCTCCACCGACCAGACCGCGCAAACCGTCCAAGAGTTCGGAAGGACGGCCTCCTTCCCGGTCCATTATGTATACGAAGGGCGTCTGGGTCTCTCCGTCGCCCGGAACCGCGCGATCCGCGAAGCGAAGGGAGAGTTCATCCTGTTCCTGGACGACGACGCGGTTGCGTCCCCCGATTGGATCGGCGGAATCGTCTCGGTGTTCGACAAGGACCCGAAGATCGGCTGCGTCGGCGGCCGAATCGAGCCCGCCTGGGAGGGCGAAGCGCCGGACTGGCTGCCGGAGGAGAACCGTTCGCTTTATACCATTCTCGACTACTCCGCCGAAGTTCGGGAGATGCGGGATTCCGCTATGCCGTACGGGGCCAACGTCGCTTTTCGCCGGTCGATCTTCGATTCCATGGCCATGTTCCGGGAGGATCTGGGGAGAGTGGGAAGCAATCTGCTCTCCAGCGAGGAATCCGAGCTGATCGAACGAATCCGCGGCAAGTACTCGGTGTATTACACTCCGCACGCTTCCGTTCTGCATAAGATTCCGCGAAGCCGGATGAACCGGAAGTGGCTTCTGCGCCGCATCTATTGGCAAGGGGTGAGCCGGGCGGTCAGCTCCAGGAGCAAAGCCCGCGTTTTGGCGGAGTCGCTCCTGAAGGTGCCGGCCTTCGTCCTCCTGTCGATCCCGGTGCTGTACGACAAGAGACGCGTCTTTCGCAACGTCCGGCGGATCGTCTACAACAACGGGCTGATCAGCGGCGTGCTGAGGACCTATCAATGAGCGGGAAGGAAGCAAGCATGATAAGGAGCGCAAGGAAGCCGTTCGCGTTCAAGCGCGTTCTGACCGGCAGAGGGGCCATGGCCGCGATCATGCGGACAAGCGCCGCGGGCGTGCTCGTCATGCTGATCGGCATGGTAAGCTCGATCGTCACGGCGCACTGGTTCGGCGTCGAGGGCAAGGGCGAGTTCGCCGCGATCGTCTTCTGGCCTACGCTGCTGGCCGGGGTATTGAGCTTCGGGCTCCCGACCTCGCTGATCTACAACCGGCGCAAGAATCCGGGACAGAACGCGGAAGTGGTCCGGGCGGGATTCCTGTTCCAACTCCCCGTCAGCCTATTGGCCGGAGCGGTCGCCTGGTACGGCCTGCCCTACTGGATGGGGAACTACTCGGAATCGATCATAAGCATCGCCCGGTGGTACACCGTACTCATGCTTCCGATGCTGCTGGCCGTCGGTCTTCTGACGGCTCTTGCGCAGAGCATGGAGAACTTCAATCTGTACAACGGCCTGCGGCTGTACGTGCCGCTCAGCAACCTGGCAGGGCTTGCGGCGCTATGGGCGTTCGGATTGCTGGATCAAGGCTCCGCCTCGCTGATCTACCTGGGGACGAGCTTGGTCGTCATCGTCTGGTCCTTGTACCGAATGCGCAAGCAGCTGGCCGTAGGCTGGTTCGGAAGATTCTCGGACCGCAAGGCGATCCGATCGCTGTTCGGATACGGGAGCCGGGTGTACGGCGTCGAGCTTCTCGGCACGCTGTACGGCCAGTGCGACAAGCTGATTATCCTGGCGCTCCTCTCTCCGAGAGCGTTCGGGCTGTACACGGTGGTTTACACGCTGTCGCGGGTATTCAACACCGTGCAGACGGCCGTCACGAGCGTCGTATTCCCGAAGGTGACGGGCCAAGACCCGAGCATGATCGTCGCGAAGGTTTGCCGGGCCTTCCGCCTCAGCTTCGCGCTGATGGCCGTCGCGCTCGTTCCCGGGCTGCTCGTCGGACGCTGGATGCTCGGCTTGCTGTACGGGCCGGCCTTCCTGGAGTCGAGCACGGCCTTCGCGCTGCTCTCCCTGGAATGCATCGTCGGAGGAGGGTCTTGGGTGCTCGCGACCTCGTTCAACGCGATGGGGCGCCCCGGACTCGTGGCGATACGCCAGGCGATCGCGCTGGCGCTGACCATCGCGCTGCTCTACGTGCTCGCGCCGCTATACGGGTTGAACGGCATTGCGCTGGCTATGCTGGTCGGGGCCTGCAGCCGGCTGGTCATCACGATCGCGGCGATGAAGCTCGTCTTCAAGACGCCCGTCGCGAGCATTCTGTTCGACAGAGGCGACTGGCGCTTCCTTATGGGACGCCTGTCGCGGCAATCCTAGTTCTGACAACAAGGCGGAAGGGCGGCAAGGGAAGGATGCAACGGAGAAGAAGGCTTAAGGATTACGGGAAGCATGCCTATCGGCTGTTCCTTGGCGCGCTGTTCCGGAGGAAAACCGATCGGTGCGGCAAGCTCCTGAGGGTAGCCGGCGGAGTGACGGTCTCGAAATCGAGGCGAGCGAAGCTCTACCTCGGGGATCATGTCATCCTGTATCGGAATACCGGATTGTACCTGGATTCGAATCAGGCGGTCATCGAGATCGGCGACCATACGTTTCTGAATCGGCGAAGCGAGATCCTGTGCAAGCAGAACGTGAGAATCGGCAGCCATTGCGCCATCTCCTGGGATGTCACGATCACCGATACCGATTACCACGAGCTGGAGGGAACGGAGACGACGAGTCCCGTCGTTATCGGCGATCACGTGTGGATCGGCTGCCGGGCGACCATTCTGAAGGGGGTCACGATCGGCCCCGGAGCCGTCGTGGCGGCCGGAGCGGTCGTATCGAAGGACGTGCCCGCCCGAACGCTCGTCGCGGGTGTCCCGGCGAAGCCGATTCGGGACAACGTAATCTGGTCCTTATAACGAATTGCGGCATTTAGGGCAGGATGCGGCGCTAGCAACTCTAGCAACTCTAGCAAAAGACGCGCATAGGAGGGGAATGGCATGGAGGTCGTACGGACCGCTCATCCGATGGATGAGCTCAAGCAAAGGTTGAAACAGATCCTGGACGTGATTCCTCCCGGATCGGATGTCTATTATCTCGATTATCCGGTTCACGGCAATGGCGGCGATCTGCTGATCATGAAAGGGACCGAAGCTTTCTTCAGGGACTACCGCATTCGGGTGAGAGCCCGGTACAGCGCGCTGGATTTTCCGGACGGATTGTCCATTCCGCGGGATTCGATCCTGGTGCTGCACGGCGGAGGCAACTTCGGCGATCTGTATCCGGTCCATCAGAAGCTGAGGGAGAAGGTCGTCGCCGACTACCCCGAGCATCGGATCGTCATGCTGCCCCAGACGATCTTCTACAAGGATGTGCGCGAGTTCGAGAAGACGGCGGATATTCTGAACAAGCATTCGGACGTTCATCTGTTCGTTCGCGACACGATCTCGCTGGAGCTGGCGAAGGATAAGTTCAGCAATTGCCGCGTGTACCTGTCCCCGGACATGGCCCATCAGCTTTGGCCGATTCGCTCCAAGGCCGAGCCGGGGAAGGAGCTGCTTCGGTTCCTGCGGACCGACATCGAGAAGACGGCCGATCAGGACCGGCTGGAGAAGGGCGGCGAGACGGGGGATTGCCTGGATTGGCCGACCCTGTACAGCCGGACCGAGCAGAAGTCGATCCGTCTCTTCTCGGACGTGATGAGGATGGGCAAGGGCAAGCTGCCGATGGGGCAAATCTGGAGCAAGTATACGGATCGTCTGGTGAAGAAGGCGGTCGTCCGCTTCGGCCATTACCGCGCCGTTCAGACCTCTAGGCTGCACGGGCACATCCTATCCTGCCTAATGGACAAGCCTAACGTCCTGATCGACAACGCTTACGGCAAGAACGCCAGCTATTATCGCACTTGGACGCAAGGAATCGCTTCGGCGAAGCTGCTTGCGGAGACGGCGAACAAGAAGAGCGGAGGCATGGCATGAAGATCGTTCTATTATCGGGCGGCTCGGGCAAGAGACTGTGGCCGCTGTCCAACGATTCGCGGTCCAAGCAGTTCTTGAAGGTGCTCAAGGATCCGCAAGGCCAGCCGGAGTCGATGATTCAGCGGGTCTGGAGGCAGATCGGCGAAGCCGGGCTGCAAGACAGCGCCTACGTGGCGACGGGCAAGTCCCAGGTCGAGATCATCTACGGCCAGATCGGCAACGACATTCGGCTGATCGCCGAGCCGCAGCGAAGGGATACGTTCCCCGCCATCGCGCTCGCGGCGACCTACCTGTACGCGATGGAAGGCGTGAGCCTGAACGAGACGGTCGTCGTCATGCCGGTCGATCCTTATGTCGACGGAGACTTCTTCCGCCAGCTGGGACAGCTGGAAGGAGCGCTGAAGGATTCCGGAGCCGACCTGGCGCTGATCGGCGTTCAGCCGACGTATCCTTCGGAGAAGTACGGCTATATCGTCCCCGAGCCGGGCAGCGGCGCCGATCGGCCGTTCGTCCGCGTCGCGGGCTTCCGCGAGAAGCCTCGCCAGGAAGAAGCGGAGAAGATGATCGAGCAAGGTGCGCTCTGGAACTGCGGCGTGTTCGCGTTCAAGCTCGACATGCTCATCAACATTCTGATGGCGTACGAGCTTCCGATTCAATACGAGGAGATGCTCAAGCGGTACGGCTCGCTTCCGCAGATCAGCTTCGACTACGAGGTGGTCGAGAAGGCGAACCGCATCGCGGCGGTGCGCTACGAAGGAGACTGGAAGGATCTCGGGACTTGGAACACGCTGACGGAAGAGATCGATTCTTCGCTCATCGGCAAAGGTATCGTCTCGAAGCACACGCAGAACGCCCACGTGATCAACGAGCTGGAGATTCCCGTCGCGGTTCTCGGCCTGACCGACGTTATCGTGGCGGCGAGCCCGGACGGCATCCTGGTGGCGGATAAGGCGCTCAGCCCTCAGGTCAAAGACATGATGAAGCATTCGGACCAGCGTCCGATGTACGAGGAGCGCCGCTGGGGCCGCTATCGGGTGCTGGATTACCGCAGATACGCGGACGGCAAGGAAGTGCTGACGAAGTGGATCTTCATCGCCGCCGGCCGCAACCTGAGCTACCAGTACCACAGCTTCCGCGACGAGGTGTGGACCGTCGTCTCCGGACAAGGAACCGTCATTCTGAACGAGCGGGAGCTTACCCTGTCGGCCGGAGACGTCTTCATCGTTCCGAAAGAGAGCCGGCACAGCGTTCGCGCCGATTCGGACCTGGAGATCATCGAGGTGCAGACGGGCGAGCTTCTGATCGAGGAAGATATCGTCCGGCTGGAGCTGAAGTGGCCCGAGATCGTTCAACTATGCAAAGCATCGGAGGGATCCCATTGAATATCGCGGTCATTGGCACCGGTTATGTCGGGCTCGTATCGGGCATCTGTTACGCCGAATTGGGCAATAGCGTCGTCTGCGTCGACAAGGATCCGTTCAAGCTGGCCACCCTGCAGAGCGGAGGAATCCCGATCTACGAACCGGGCCTGCAGGAGCTCTCGACGAAGAACGTCGCCGCCGGCCGCTTGAGCTACACGGGCGACCTTCGAGCGGCGGTCCATGGCGCCGATCTCGTCATCATCGCGGTCGGCACTCCGCCGCTGCCTAGCGGCGAAGCGGATCTAAGGTACATCGAAGCGGCGGCCGCCGAGATCGCGGACGCTCTCCGCGGCTACACGATCGTCGCCGTGAAGAGCACCGTCCCGGTCGGCACGAACGAGCGGGTTCGCGACTTGATCCGCAGCCGAACGGACGAGCCGTTCGACAGCGTGTCGCTGCCGGAATTCCTCCGCGAAGGCTCGGCGATCCGCGACACGCTGGAGCCGGACCGGGTCGTCATCGGGGCCGAATCGCGCGAAGCGGCGAACAAGGTCGCGGAGCTGCACAAGCCGCTGACGGATCGGATCATGATCACCGATCTTCGCAGCGCGGAGCTGCTGAAGTACGCGTCCAACGCTTTCCTCGCCACGAAGATCTCGCTGATCAACGAGATCGCCAACATCTGCGAGAAGGTGGGCGCGGACGTGACGCAGGTCGCCGAAGGAATGGGCTACGACAAGCGGATCGGCCCGGCCTTCCTCCAGGCCGGCATCGGGTATGGAGGCTCCTGCTTCCCGAAGGACACGAGGGCTCTCATCCAGATCGCCGGCCATGTCGAGTACGACTTCAAGCTGCTTCGCTCGGTCGTCGAGGTGAACCGCGAGCAGCGCTTCAACGTGGTCCGCAAGCTGGAGATGATCTTCGGCGGCGAGCTGCGCGGCAAGACGATCGCGGTCTGGGGCCTCAGCTTCAAGCCGAATACGGACGATGTCCGCGAATCGCCGGCTCTGGAGATCATGCGGCATCTGACGGACGTCGGCGCCAAGGTTCGAGCTTACGATCCGATCGCGACGCCTAACTTCCGAAGCCTCTTCGGGGACCGAGGCGTTGCCTGGTGCGAAGGGGCCCTGGAAGCGGCAACGGGCGCGGATGCCCTCTGCTTGCTGACGGAATGGGAAGAGTTCGCCAAGGCGGATCTGCCGGAGCTGCAGGGAGTCATGGGCAGGCCGATCCTGATCGACGGCCGCAACGTGTTCCGGGAAGAGGATGTGGCGGGAACCGATTTCGTCTACTACTCCATCGGCCGTCCAAGCCTCAATCAAGGAGTCAGGGAGAAAGTTCCGCTTCTTCAATACTGACGCTTAGTACGGAAGGAGCAGAGATTAGTGAAGAGAAAAGCGGTCTTGCTCGCGTTGTTCTTGCTTCTGTTGATCGTCTCTTCCTCCCATACGCTAGGGGAAGGCGCCGACAAATACCCGCTGGAGACCGACGATCTCGCCAATTGGGGCAAAGCGTACTCGCATTCGAAGACGCTGTCGCTGATCGCGGGCCAGAAGGACTCGCCGGATTCGACCCTAGTCGTCGGAACCGGAGTCTCCGGGGAATATCTGACCTACAAGTCGAAGGGCAATCTTCGCTCCTTCGCGGTGTACGCCTACGGGAAGGAGGGCGGCATCTACAGGCAGCCGACGTTCTCGATCTCGGCGGACGGCAAGTCCTTTCGCTCCGTAACGCCGGACATCCACTCGGATGCCGATGATCCTCCTTCCGTTCGCTTTGAATCGAGGGATTTTCCCAGCGGCACGAAGTATTTGAGGATCGTGTTCCCGAGCGGCGATGCCAAGTCCCTCTCGATCGGCAAGGTCACGCTTAACGGGACGGCCGGCGCGGGCGCGAACAAGCCCTCGGGTCCGGTGCTGTACGGCAGCATGATCATGCTGGCTTCGGAGAACGGCTCCGCCCCGGTTTATTACACGACGGATGGCAGCGACCCGCGTTCTTCTCCGACTCGCAAGCTCTATACCGCGCCGATCCCGATCGTTGCCGAGACGCTGCTGAAGACGACGAGCGGTCCGGGTGAGACAGCCCATATGGCGGCTGACGCCTCTTCCTCCCAAGGACAAGGAATTTCCACCTATTCGTTCACGCCCTACCCGCAGGCTCCTCCCGTGGCAGGCATCTCCGACCTGTTGGACAACTTCTCCCAGACGGCTCTTCGGGCGAACGTGTATCTGGAGCGGAGCACGCCGGGTTACTTCGACAACGACATCAGCCGCGCGGTCCGGGCGACGACGGCACCGGGAATGCTGGTTTATACCGCGGGAGAGGACATGAAGTCGTTCGCGGTGCGAAGCTTCTACTTCTCGGGGCAGCCGTTCCAGAAGCTGAGATTCTATGTCTCGTCGGACGGCGTCCAGTATGAAGAGGCGACCGCGGAATCGTACCCATCCGGAAACCCGGTGGGCAATTGGCAGCCCTATGCGTACGAGAACATGTCTCTTCCGGCCGGCATCCGTTATCTGAAGATCGAGCTGCTCGGGGAGTCCAAGTCCTGGACGCCGCAAGTCTCGGAGGTCACGATCAACCGGAACACGGCTTCCGCCACGCTGACCACGGTCAAGAGCGGCAGCAGCATGCTGGCGACGATCGCGGCTTCGACAGCGGGCGCGAGAATCTATTACCGGCTGAACAAAAGCGTCGACTTCACCCCTTATATCCTTCCGTTTAAGCTGACCGGCTACAACCAGTTGGAGACTTACGCGGTGAAGGAAGGCTTCCTGCCGAGCCCGATCCGCAGCTATACGGTCAATGCCGGGAGCAACGTGCAGGTCGACCGGTTCGGCCAGATGGAGACGGCGAAGTTCGCGGGCAAGGTGACCGAGGAGAGACAGCTGGCGGAAGACGCCAAGGCGGACGCGGCGTATTACGGAAGCTTAACAACGCCGGACGACCGGGATTCTTACGGAGGGCTTGCCGGAAGCGCGGACAAGTACGGGCTTAAGGCAACCGGCTTCTTCGCGGTTCAGAGAATGGGCGATCGGCCCGTTCTGACGACGCCCGAAGGGAATCTGTTCTTCAGTCTCGGGGTCAACGGCGTCACGGCCCAAGAGACGTACACGCTCGTCAAGGGGCGCGAGGAGAAGTTCGAATACGTTCCCCCGTATGCGGGAGAGTTCAAGCCTGCTTATACCGGGACGGACAGCTTCTCGTTCTTCGTAGCCAACAAGTACTTGAAGACGGGAGTCTTCCCGACGGAGCACGACATTTACATGGAGGCGATCGAAAGGCTGAAGAAGTGGGGCTTCAACGGTATCGGAGCTTACTCCCCCGAGAAGTACGGCGAGGAGGGGTACTTCCCTTACGTTCGCATGCTGCCGCTGGATTCCATGGGCTGGGCCAAGATCGACGGGCTGTCGCTCTTCGACATCTACGCCCCGGACGCCGAAGCCAAGCTGGATCAAGCGTTCGCCCAATCGGTCGCTCCGTACAAGGAGGACCGGATGCTCATCGGCACCTTTGTCGGGAACGAGTTCGACTTCCATCGGTTCTACACCGACGTGCCGAAGCTCAAAGCGAGCAAGACCGCCATGAAGGGCAAGCTCGTGGAGATGCTGCGGACCAAGTACGGGACGATCGAAGCGTTCAACGCGGCGTGGAAAATGAGCTACAAATCGTTCGACGAGCTGAACGAAGCGGCGCTTACGCTCAAGACTTCTCCGTCTTGGCGGGATATGGACGCGTTCCTGGCGGACTATCTGGATCGGTTCTTCGGCACGGTGTCGCGCCTCTACCGCAAGTACGACCCCAACCATCTGCTGCTTGGAGACCGGTGGATCACGACGACGTTCCACAACGAGACGGTTCGCCGCGCGCTTGCGGACGCGGAGGGCAAATACATGGACGTCATCAGCATCAACTACTACACGTACAAGCTGGAGCCCGATCTGCTGCAGGAGGTCTATGAGAGATCGGGAGGCAAGCCGATTCTGATGAGCGAATTCGGCTATGGCACGACGGAGCAAGGGCTTGCGGCGCTTCTGCCGAACTCCGCGGTCAACCAGTTCCAGCGCGGCATGCGATACCGGAACTACGTGGAAGGCGTAGCGTCGCTGCCTTATGTGGTCGGCGCGAACGTATTCAACTACGTGGATCAGGCGGGTCTCGGCCGATATTGGCAGGGGGTCTGGGGCGAGCATTACAACTCCGGCCTCGTGAACGCGGCGGACCGGCCGTATAAGGATTATGTATCGGCCGCCAAGATCACGAACGACGACATCTACAAGATCATGCTCGGCCAGCGGCCGAAATTCTACTACGACTTCAGCCAGAAGTAAAAAGGAGGCGATCGGATGGTCGATGAGCGCGGCAACAACCTGGTCTTCCTGCTGTGCACGCCCCGAAGCGGAAGCTCTCTGGCAACGGTCATGCTGCAGAATCACAGCAAGCTGTTCGCCACGCAGGAGATGTGGTTTCTGCTGAGCCTGCTCGATCTGAAGTCGGCTCAGAAGCGGGCTTACGGCGGAGGGGCGATCCTCGAGCGGTTCTATGGCGGCGTGCTTCCGGAGAAAGCGTTCGAGAAGGCCGGCCGGGCCTTCGCTCTTCAGGTCTATAACGGACTCCTGCAGGGCAGCGAGGCGGAGGCGATCATCGACAAGTCCCCTCGGTACTACTGCCTGCTGGAGTTTCTGGATACCCTGTTTCCCAGCTCCAAGCGCATCTGGCTCGTTCGCAACCCGTTCGCGGTTCTCGCTTCCTACAAGAAGCTCGGGGCTTCGAGAGGAGGATCGTCCGATCTGGCGGCTCTTCTCGGCGGCTCCGCTTTCGACATCAAGGCGGCCGATCTGACGATCGGCTTGCTCCGCTATGCCGCCTATTTCTCCCGGCCCGATCCGAATGCTTATCGGCTGTCGTACGAGAAGCTCGTTGCCGCTCCAAGGGAACAGCTCGGCGGCGTCTGCCGCTTCCTCGGCAAGGAATACGAGGAAGGAATGGAGAACTACGGCCGGCGGATGGACACTCCGAAGAACGGCCTCTACTTCAGCATGGGCGTCGGGGATCCGAACGTCGCGGATCATGATGCCCCGCATGAGGATTCCGTCCATGCCTGGAAGGAGATTCTTACGAAGCGGGAGATCGAGCTGTATGGGCGCCTGCTCGGGGCAAGCCTGATCGAAAGCCTCGGGTATGGCGAGGAATTGGCGGAAGCGGAGAAGCTGGCGGGCGTCCGCTTCGAAGCGGAGCCGGACGACGCCTGGGCGGCTTATCGGACGAGGCAGCTTGCCGAAGCAACCGGGTACCGGTGGAAGGAGTATTATGCGATCCGCTCCGAGCCCGGGGAGCATGAGCCTGGGCTTCCCGGGCTTGATCTTCCCGAGCATGATATTCCAGGCGGGAATCCGGCCGCATCGAAGACAGAAGCCCAAGCGACGCTGCCGGGAGAGTCGGCGGATTCGCGGGAGCTGCAGCTCCGAATGACCATCCGCAATCTCGAGCGGCGGCTCGAGAGCGGATTGGCGGAGCGGCAGCGGCTTCGTTCCCAATTGGAAGCCATGAAGCGCAAATCGAACTGGCTGAAGGCGGCGATACCTTTCGGCGCCCGTTTGTCCAGGATGGCGTCCTCTTATCTGGCAGGAACGGGGGAGAAGAAATGAGCGCGATCGCAGGGTTCGTCCGGTTCGACGGGCAGAACGCGGAGCTGGAGGACGGGGAAGCGATGATGGTCGCGATGCGCGGCTATGTGGCCGACGACGAGCGAATGAAGCTCGCCGGGCCGGCCTTCCTCGGCTGCCGCATCCGGTGGATCACGCCCGAATCCGTCTCCGAGCGAATGCCGGGCGGAGACCCGGAAGGCCGCCTTCTGATCGCGGCCGACGCCATTCTCGACAACCGGACGGAATTGTTCGAGCGGCTGCAGGTAGACCGGGATCGCCGCGCCGGCATGACGGACAGCGAGCTCATCCTGCTCGCTTACCGGAAGTGGGGGCGGGAGGCGCCGGAGCATCTTCTCGGGGATTTCGCTTTCATGATCTGGGATGCGGAGCGGAGGCTCCTGTTCGGCGCGAGGGATCCTTTCGGCAATCGTTCGCTCTATTACCATCGCAGCGACTCAAGGCTGGCGTTCTGCACCGCCATCGCTCCGCTTCTGGTGCTGAGAGGAACTCCGAATAGATTAAACGAGCAATGGCTCGCGGAATTCATGGCGATCCCGGAGATGTTCGAGTCGACGGACCCGGAGGCGACGCCTTACCTCGGGATCCGGCAAGTGCCTCCGGGCCATGCGATTGCCGTCTCGGAAGGCCGTGTGTCGGTGGCCGGGTACGGAACCCTGGAGCCGGGCGAACCGCTGCGGCTGAAGTCGGACGGCGAGTACGAGGAGGCCTTCCGGGCCGTATTCGAGAAAGCGGTTGCGTGCCGGCTGCGCACGTTCCGCAAGGTCGCCGTGACGCTCAGCGGCGGCTTGGATTCGGGAACGGTGGCCAGCTTCGCGGCGAAGGCGCTGCGGAAGGAGGGCAAGACGCTGCAGGCATACAGCAGCGTGCCGACGCCCGAATTCGACGATTGGACGCCTCGCGGCACGGTGGCGGACGAGCGCCCGTTCATTCGGGCAACCGCCCGCCATGCCGGCAATATCTCGGAAACGTACCTGGACTTCAAGGGGATCAGCCCGCTGTCCGAGGTGGACGAATGGCTGGACCTGCTCGAGACGCCGTACAAGTTCTTCGAGAATTCCTATTGGCTCAAAGGAATCCATGAGAGGGCGTCCGGGCAAGGCGCGGGCATCCTGCTCACCGGAGCGCGGGGCAACTTCACGGTGTCGTGGGGACCGGCCCTCGACTATTACGCCCTTCTGATGAGGCAGATGAGATGGCTAAGCCTCTCGAGGGAGCTTCGCCAATACGGCGAGAACAAGGGGATCGGCAGGAAGCGCCTGCTCGCGGCCGTCGGCAAGCTGGCTTTCCCGGCTCTAACGCGCCGTTCCCGCGCGAAGCCGGAGCCAAGGCCGGAGCTGCCGGCTATGCTCATCCATCCCGGTTTTGCGGCCCGGACGGGCGTGTTCGACCTTCTGAAGAGAAGGGAGAGCGAGCGAACGGCCGCGGACCCCGCCGCGCTTCGCCTCGCCAAGCTCGCCAGTCCCGCGGCCGCGAACAAGAACGGAGCGACCGCCTCGAAGCTGTCGCTTCGCTACGGGACATGGGAGCGGGATCCGACCTGCGACCTGCGGGTCGTCCGCTTCTGTCTCGCCGTCCCCTTCGAGCAATACGTTCGGGGCGGGAAGGACCGCGCGCTTATCCGCAGGGCGACGGCGAACGTGCTCCCCGACGAGGTCCGGCTGAACCAACGGTCGCGCGGCATTCAGGGGGCGGATTGGGTCCATCGCTCCGCCCCGATGTGGCCGATGCTGACCGAGGAAGTGGCGCGTCTCTGCTCCGATCCGGACGTCGCCGGCTATCTGAACGTCGGCCGGATCCGGGAAGCCGCCGCAGGCATCGGACGGGAGCCGCGCCCGGAGCTTGCTTTTCACCCCGAGATGAGGCTGCTCATGCGCAGCTTGATTCTATACCGCTTCATCAAGAGATTCGCCTAATGCGGCCGTCTCATCCGAATCGCAGCGAAAGGAGGTGAGCTTGAATGGAGAAGATCGGAATGGAGAAAAAGCAGTGGCACGAGCCGACGCTGGAGACGTTGGATGTGGCCGAGACGATGTACGGCAAGGGACTGACGCACATCGATTTCGTGACGGTGGAAGACATGGACATCTATAGCCCGAGCTGACGCGGAGTTCCTATATTTCTCGCGTCCTTATCCAATCCCCCGGGGATTGGATAAGGACTTCTTCAAATAGGCCCGGAGAGGAGAGAACGACTTGAACGATCGGATACCTGCTCTGCGCGCGTCCGTTTACCGGGCATTCGGCCTAAGGATCTCGAGCCGGATCCCGCTGCCCGAATTGCCGCTGTTTGGCGTCCAGTCGGCGGTCGAAGCGGCGCAAATGGCGCCGGACGTCGAGATCGATTGGGGCGATTATCCACGGCTGATGAAGGAGCTGGAGGACTGCGGCAGCAACTTCGCTTATTCGCGAGGGGGCGGCAGACGATTCCTGTTCCTTATCCCGGAGACCGCCGTTTATGCCATCGAGGACGGACGCCGCATTGCCGTCGCTCCGGCGGCGGGAGCCGATCCGGAGAAGGTGCGGGTCTATCTGCTCGGCACCTGCCTGGGCGCGCTGCTTCTCATGCGGCGAGTGCTGCCTCTGCACGGCAGCGCGGTCGTCATCGACGGCAAGGCGTATGCCTTCCTCGGCGATTCGGGCGCCGGCAAGTCCACTCTGGCCGCGGCATGCGCCGCGATGGGGCATCGGCTCGCCAGCGACGACGTCGTCGCGGTCGCGCTGGACGGAGCCGGAGCTCCCGTCGTTTACCCTTCCTATCCCCAGCAGAAGCTATGGCGAGAGAGCCTCGAGGGATTGGGGATGGAGGGGGAAGAGTACCGCCCGATCTACCGCGAGACGGAGAAATTCGCGGTTCCGTCGGCCCGGCGCTTCAGCGCGGAGCCCGTGCCTCTTGCAGGGGTGTTCGAGCTGGCGAAGCCGGAGGCGGCAGCGTCGGAGGCGTCGCCGCCGGGATTAACGCCGAATTCGGGGGTTCCAGGGTCGATGAAGCCGGATTCGCCGGAACCAAGCGAGCGGAAGATCGCTTTGACGTCCCTGTCCGGATTCGAGCAGCTTCGCGTCTTGATGAAGCATACGTACCGCAACCGGCTGATCCCCAGGCTGGGTCTGGAGGGCTGGCACTTCCGCACGTCCGCGGCCGTCGCCGCGAGGATCGAGGCTTGCCGGCTTCAGCGGCCGCGGACCGGATTCACGGCGCCCGCGCTGGCGAAGTCCATTGAACAATACGTAAAGAAAGGGGCAATCCAAGCATGACTAACTTGATCTATACCGGACAATCGGTCGTTCGCAGGGAAGGGAATTTCGTAAGCGACATGAAGGGGGAGAAGGTGATGTTCAGCATCTACTCCGGCAAGTACTTCAACCTGGGCCATGTCGGAGGGCGCATCTGGGAGCTGATCGAGTCCCCGGTCCCGATCGGCAAGCTGGTCGACTCGCTTACGGAGGAATTCGAGGTGGATCGAACCTCCTGCGAGATGCAGGTCGGGGAATTTCTGCGCAGCCTGCTGAAGGAGTCGCTGATCGAGGTTCGGTCGGCATGATACGCCGGATGAGGACGTATATGGCATTGCCATCCGAGAAGAAGAGGCTGCTCGCGGAGGCTTTGGTCTTCCTGGCCTGGGCGAGAGCGCTCAAGATGCTTCCGTTCTCGCGCCTCAAGCTCTCGTTCGGCAGGCCGATGGCCGAGACGCCGCACGTTCATCCTCTGGAGCAGGAACGCCTGATCCGCCGGATCTCGGAGGCGGTCCGGGTCATGAGCCGCCACACCCTGTGGGAGAGCCAGTGCCTGGTTCAGGCGCTGGCGGCCCGCAAGATGCTGGAGCGGCGCAAGCTGGACAGCACTCTCTACTTAGGCACGGCCAAGGACAAGCAGGGCAAGCTGATCGCGCACGCTTGGCTTCGCAGCGGCCCGGTCTATCTGACCGGCGCCAGAGAGCGGAGATTGTTTACGACCGTGGCGAGCTTCGCGACGGAACCCAAAGAATAGCCAAGTTTGAAGGTGAAATCATGGAAAAGCCAATCCGTCTGAATATCGAGGCATTGCCCAAGGAACTAACCGTCATGCTGCAGGCGTTGCGCAGACCGAACATGGCGGGGGAAAGGCCGCATCGCGGTCCGGAATTGCCGCACATCGATTGGAATCAATTCCTGAAGCTGGTCCGGCACCATCGCGTGTACCCGCAGCTTCAGGGCCACCCGGACGGCGAATTGATTCCCGCCGATGTCCTGCAAACCATAGGCAGGGACTATCAGCGGAACGCGTTCCGCATGCTGCGCCTCAGCGGAGAGACGGAGCGCGTATGCCGCGCGCTCGCCGAGCGGGGCATAAGGTCGCTGCTGCTCAAGGGACCGGCGCTCGCCTGTCTCCTGTACGGGGACGTATCGCTTCGAACGTCGAAGGACGCGGACATTCTGATTCCCGTCTCGGACCTGGAGACGGCCGAACGCTTGATGAACGAGCTGGGCTACCGGGCGGAACGCCCGATTCCGCGCGGCCTGGGCGACTGGAAATGGAAGACCCACCATATTGCCTTCCTGCACTCGGAGCATGGAATCGAAGTGGAGCTGCATTGGCGGCTGAACGGGGAAGGCGGCAAGGAGCCGTCGTTCGAAGAGCTCTGGGGCGCAAGACAGCCTTGCGCTCTCGGCGCATCTCTCTTCATGCCGGGAGAGGAGCATCTCTTCTATTATCTGGCGACGCACGGTGCCCGCCACGGCTGGTTTCGCTTGCGCTGGCTGGCGGATATCGACCGGATGGCCAGACGCGGAGATCTGGATTGGGAGAAGCTGCTGGCCCTTCTTCGGAGTTACGAGTCTCTCGACGCGGCGGCACAGGCGCTTGTCCTGTCCGCTTCGCTGCTGGATACTCCGATTCCGCCGGCGATGGAAGGCGCTCTCTCCGAGAGCCGCGGGAGGGAGCTGGCGACGCTCGCGCTCGGCTTCATTCGGGATGGGACGGTTCTGTCCACCGATCCGAACGCGGGCCAAGCGGCTCGAGACTACAAGCGCTACTTGTTCGAGCTGAGAACGGGCTCGCAGAAGAGGCGGTACCTGCTAAGCCGCCTGTACCCGAGCTATCGGGATGCGGAGGCGCTGCCCCTGCCGAAGCCCCTTTACTTTCTTTATTTTCCGCTCAGGCCGTTCGTTTGGCTCTGGAGACAAGTGCGTCAGCAAACTTAGATAGAGGCGGGAGGGTCATTCGGCCCGGAGTCCGCCGCGCTTATCCAAATAGCCGATCAGGACGGCGACAGCCTCGTCGACGGACAAGCTCTCCGTATCCAGGACGAGCTCGGGATTGACGGGAACATCGTAACCCGCGTCGATGCCCGTGAAGCTTGTGATCCGTCCCTCGCGCGCTTTCTTGTACAGGCCCTTGGGGTCGCGCTTCTCGCATTCCTTAAGCGAACATTTCACGTAGACTTCGATAAAATCGCCGTTCGGGAACAGCTCCCTGACCTTCCGGCGGTCGGCTTCGCTCGGCGAGATAAACGCGGATAAGGCGATAAGGCCGGCGTCGACGAACAGCTTCGACACTTCGCCGACCCTGCGGATGTTCTCCGCGCGGTCGGCTTCCGAGAAGCCGAGGTCGCGGCCCAGCCCGTGCCGGATGTTGTCTCCGTCGAGCACGTAGGATGCCATCTTCCTGGACTCCAGCTCCTTCTCCAGGGCGAAAGCCAGCGTCGACTTGCCGGAGCCGGGCAATCCCGTGAACCAGAGCACGCAGCTCGGGTGTCCGTTTCTCCGCTGCCGATCCTGCCGCGTCAGCTTGGAATGCTGCCAGGTTACGTTGCCGCTATTGAGATTCATCGTTGTCCCTCCGTCCCGATTGCCGGTTTTGTTCGATTTTATCATAGAGTTCGGGAGGAAAGCCTGAATCCGGCGTCGCGATTCCGGTAGGACCGCCCGCTAGGACAATTGAACGGAAGACGGGACGCCATCCTCTAGGGAAAGGAAGCGATCGGACATGACCGGTCATCGGATTTGGAGACACCTTACCGCTCTTATCCTGCTATGCGGCGTGATCGCCGTTATTTTCACCCTATCCTCGCAGCCCTACCGCGTCCAAACCATTCAGCCCTTCCTGGAGAAGAAGCTGAGCTTCCAAGCGGCCGAGCGTCTGCTGCCAAGCCTGAGCATTCGCTACGACGGACACCGATACAGCCGGGACGTCAACCCGTTCGGGATGATCGAGTTCTTGTTCCGCAAAGGAGCCCACCTGTTCGTTTACGGCGTTCTGGCGGCAGCCTCCGCCCTCGTGCTGCGATCGTACCGCTTGCGGAACCCGGCGATCGCCGCGTTGTCGCTGCTCGTTGCGTTGATCGTCGCCCTGCTGGACGAATGGAATCAGCGATTCTCCCCCGCCCGCACCCCGGCTTATCAGGACGTGCTCGTCGATCTGGCCGGAGCCGCGCTCAGCCTCGCCGTCTGTTACGCGACTTCTCGTTTGTTGCATCGGCTGAAGGGATGACGTCGCTTGACCGAACGGCATCCGGCGGCTTCGTCGGTTCTTTTTTTGCAAAGTGCCGATTTAATCCCCCTTCGAATGACAATACAAAGTATAATGGAGCAAGGGATTACTTGAAGAGGTTCATCCGAAGTACCCAATAAACTCAAGGGGCTGCCATTTGAAAAAGCAAAAGCCGATGTCATTCGAAGAGTTGCTGCTGGATTTGCAAGGACAGAGAACGATTCAGGAGGATCCGAATCATATCTCGCTGGGGAAGCTGTTTAACGAGACATTCATGAGCAAGCATTCTCCGTTCACGAGCTTTGACGAGTTTCTGGAGAAGGGGAAATTCCAAGCGAAGACGCATGACGACTTGAACAACATCGTTGGCGAGCTGTTCGACCGTCATATCGCCAGGGAGACCGACTTCGCCGATTGGGCTTCCATGCTCGCTGCCGCCAATAAGGAATACGAGGCGAAGTAAGCGAAGCCGAGAAGAAGATACGGGAAGGGAATCCGATTCGAAGAATCCGATTCGAAGATGACGCCGGGAGAGGTCCCGTGCGTCTTTTTTGTCGTCTCGATCCGATCGATCCGGACAGCAACGCTTGAACGCTTGAAGCCTGAACGCGCATGAATCTCTTAACGCGGAGCCGTAACGGCTTCGCGTTTTTTTGCGTTGAAAAGAAAACGAGGGATGATATGATAGTTTTAACCTATTTTATGCCTATATCATAATAGAAACGGAGAGCGCCGACTTGAGCAAAGCGTTCAGTTTCGTTCTTGGAATTGTATGCGTTATCCTTTTGGCGATCACCTTGATCTCGGCCGACAAGGTGCTTCAAGCCGGCCCGCAGCTGCCGAGGCCGCCATACGAGAAACAAGCGGAATATCATTTGGTCTTGATCACGCAGGAGCTGGAGGCGCCGTTCTGGGTCAAAGTGGCGGAGGGCGCGAAGGAAGAGGCGGACAACAACGGGTCAAGCATAGAGGTATGGGGGAGCTACGCTAAGGATCAGGAGGAGTTCCTTAAGAAGTTGGAGATCGCCATCGACTCCAAGGTAGACGGCATCATCGTGCAGGGTCTGGATAACGACGATTTCAAAGAGCTAACCAAGATCAAGGCGGCCTTCTATGGCATTCCGATCATCACCGTGGCCAACGATGTGCCAATGGCTGACAGCCTGAGGAGGACGTACGTCGGCTCCGATCAGTTCCTCGCCGGGCAGATGATCGCCAAGCAACTGCTAACGGACATGGGCACAACCGGAACCGTCGCGTTGATGGGAGACAGCCAGGAGGAGTATTACCAGCAGCAGCGGGTCAACGGAATCATGAGCATTTTGCAAAAATATCCCGGTGTTCGGACCGAATACGCGGAGACGACCGAGTCGCGCGAGAAAATCATAGCTACGACGCAAGACGTCCTCAATCGAATTCCGGATGTGGATGCCTTCATTGCAGTCAACGCCAATATTACGGACGCCATGGTGCAGGAGATCGGACGGCGTTCCCAAGTCGCGCCGTATGATATCTATTCCTTCGACGATAGCAAGGATACGCTGCCGCTGCTGAAGGCGGGGAAGCTTGACGGCATCATCGAGCAGTCACCCGACGAGATGGGCAGGCTCAGCGTGAAGCGGATCATTGAGTGGCTCCGCGGGGAGACGGTGCCGCTCAACGCGGACGGCTATCTGACGAGAATTAGAATGTTGAGGGCGGCTGACTTGCGATGAACAGCATCCAGAGGAAAATATTGACGCTCGCCGCGGCCGTCATGTTCGTCATGGCGGCGATCTGGCTTTCTCTTACTTACTACAACCAGAAGACTCAAGACCAATACAATTCCATTCTGCAGCGCTATCTGCACATGAACGAAGTCACGAACGCCAGCCAGCAGACGGTGACGGCGCTCAACAATTATTTGGTCAATCCAAATCCGAAGAACCTGCAGCAGGTGAACAGCAACAAGGAGAGGCTTCGCGTCGCTCGCCTTGAAGTGATGGACTTGAGAAACGCGGAGAACGACTTCGCGTTGACGAGTTACATGAACCTGATCGACAGCCTGATTGAGACGACGGACCGGTCGATTATGTTCCTGTCCGAGGAGGAGACCGAGGAATCGACGAATGCCGTCTCGGAAGCGACTCGCATGTCGAAGTACATCTCGGAGATGACGCTGACCTTGCTCGATTCGGAACTGAAGACGTACGATCGGTTCTACCGCGGCATTATCGAGCAATCCACGGAGCTGAAGACGTTCGGGGTGTGGCTGCTGCTGTCGATCACGTTCCTGCTGCTGTTCTTCACCTATTGGTTCTCGCGTAGTATTACGAGACCCGTGCAGAAATTAACGCAAGCAGCCAAGGAGCTGTCTCGCGGGCGCTTCGACCTGAAGGTCGAGGTCACCTCCAACGACGAGATCTCCTTCCTAGCGAAGATGTTCGAGCGCATGCGGATCAACATCAACAACCTAATTGTGGAGATCCAACAGAAGGCGCAGTTGGAGAACGAACTCCAACAGAACAAGCTTCTGCTCCAGGAGAGCCAGCTTCGCAGCTTGCAGAGCCAGATCAATCCGCATTTTCTGTTCAATACGCTGGATACCCTCTCCAAGAAGGCTTATCTGGAAGGCTCCGAGGAGACTAGCGATCTACTCGCGAACGTGGCGGGGCTTCTTCGCTACAATCTAAAGCGGCTGGATCGGTCCGTGACGCTCTATGACGAAGTGAAGGTGCTGCACCAGTATATGGAGATCCAAAATGCGCGATTCACCGACCGGCTTCGCTTCAACACGGAGATCGACGAGTCCTGCCTGTACGTCCAGATTCCCGGACTGACGCTGCAGCCGATCGTCGAGAACGCGGTCATCCATGCGGTCGAGCCGCTGGAGGATGGGGGAACGATTGACTTCCGAATCGCGCAGGACGGCGAGAGGGTAAGAATCGAGATCTCCGATAACGGGCCTGGCATGCAGGAGGACAAGATCAAGGAGATCCTGGAGGAGCGTGGAGTGCAGACGGGCGGTCACTCGACCGGAATCGGCTTCAGCAATGTCGTTCGGCGGCTTCGGTTGTTCTATGGAATGAATGACATTATCGAGATAGAGAGCGGAGAGCAGCTCGGAACGAGAGTCATACTGTTAATCCCCAAGGTGAGGAGAAGCGAGAAAGATGACAAAGCTGCTGATCGTGGATGACGAGCAGATCGAGCGGGAAGGCCTGCAGGCCATTCTAGCCAAGGGAATCCCCGATCTGATCATCGAGCAGGCGAAGAACGGCAAGTTGGCGGTTCAGTTGGCTGAGGATTTCGAGCCGGATCTGGTCTTGATGGATATTATGATGCCGGGAATGAGCGGCCTGGAAGCGATAGAGATCATTCGGTCGAAGGATCCGAACGTCAAGTTCATCATGGTAACGGCTTATGATACTTTCGACTATGCCCGCCAGGCGATCAAGCTGGGCGTCATCGACTACTTGCTCAAGCCGAGCAAGGCGAGCGATATCGTGGCAACGGTGAGGAAGGCGCTTGGAACAATCGAGGAGGAGCGAGCGACCCAGGAAACGAACAAGCTCCAACGGGACGCGCTGCAGAAAGTGCTGCCGGTCGTCGAGACCGATATCGTCACGCAGCTGCTGTTCGACCATGTCCATGAGGTGCATTCCGACGAGCTTGTCAGCCTGCTGGGAGTGAGTACGTCGAACGGAAAGTTCGCGATCAACGTGCTGCTGCCCGCCGGCTTGGAGAGCATGTACTCCGCAGTCAAGAGCAAGATCAGGCAGATGGGCAGCGGTTGGGTCGGGGCGATGCACGGACGTCAGATCCCGATTATCGTGTTCCGCGACCCTGCCCAGTCTTACCGCACGCAGGCGATGAAGATCGCTATGGACCTGCTGGCTCTGACGAGGCCAAGCGGGGGAGCGGTTGGTGGCAGGGAGAGAGCTGGAGCAGAGACAGGTGCCGGGACTGGATTGGGATTAGGGATGGAAAGCGGGTTACAGGCTGGAGTTGGAGCTGGGACTGGCAACGGTTGGTTTATTGGCATCGGCAATGTCTGCGAGACCTTGGGGCAGATTCGCCAATCGTACCAGGAGGCGCTTATCGCTTCGATGGACTCGAGCCTTCCCGTGAAGTATCGGTTCTTCTCCGACACCCCCGTGCTGGGGGTGACCCGCGACGGGTATTCGGCCCGGCTGCTGGAGAAGCAGTTCTTCGACCGGATCCGGCTTGGCGAGTGGGAGCAGATGTGCGCGGACGTCGTGGAGTTCATTCGCCGTTACGAGAACGAGGGGGCCGATTTGCTGCAAGCGCAGCAACGGGTGCTGGAATTGTTATGGATAGCTTCGCGCGCACTGCTCGGCATGGGAGTCGAGACGGACTCGCCCATGTATTCTTTTCAAGCTCAGGATTATCGACAGCTCCGTTCCGAAACGGGCTTCCTGCTCGACCGGATGCGGCAATCGTTCGAGGAGTATCAAGATCGCTTGGAGCCGGATACGATTCAGCAGATCAAGCAATACATTATCGAGCATTCCCACAAGGATATTTCGCTGGACGCAATCGGGAAAAGAGTCGGCTTAAGCCCGTTCTATATTAGTAAAATGTTCAAAGACCAGTTGGGCGTCAACTATATCGATTTTCTGACGGAATGCCGCATCGAGAAGGCTAAGCAGCTAATGGGCGATCCCGAGCGGAGCTTAAAGGAAATTACGTTCGAGGTCGGCTACCGCGATCCGAATTATTTCAGCAAAGTGTTCAAAAAAATGTGCGACGTTTCGCCGACGGAGTACCGAAAGACGCTGCTAGGCAGAAAGGGATAACTGCTCATTCATTCTCTGCAAAAAAAGGAAGTGCAGCAAATGAGAAAGGGCTTCAAACAAGCCAGGTTCCTCTTGCTTGTGTTAGGGGTGACGTGCGTCTTGTCGGCTTGCGACGGAGGTACCACCTCGAACAGATATTTGGAACCGTCGATGCCATCCAAGGCGTCTCCGGGAGCAGATTCGATCGGAAATCATAAGATCTCAGGCGAGAAAATCAAGATCGGCTTCTCCTTGGATTCGTTCCAAGAGGAGCGGTGGTTGAAGGATAGGGATCTGTTCAAGTCGACGGCGGAAGCTTTGGGAGCCGAAGTATCCACTATGGCGGCGGGGGGAGACGACGCTAAGCAAATCTCGCAAGCGGAGACGCTGATCACACAAGGCGTGGATATCCTTGTCATTGTCCCTCACAATGCCGAGGCGACCGCGGCGATCGTCAAGAAAGCCCATTTGTCCGGCATCAAGGTGCTTGCCTACGATCGCCTGGTCAAGAACTCCGAGGTCGATCTCTATGTTTCCTTCGACAACGAGAAGGTCGGAGAACTTCAAGCGCGGGCGATTACCAAGCTGGTGCCGAAGGGCAAGTACGTGTACATCGGCGGCGCCGATACGGACAACAACGCCCACTTGTTCAAGCAAGGCGTCTTTAACGTGCTCCAACCGCTGATTGATCGAGGAGACATTACGGTCGTTTACGATCAGTGGACGAAGGACTGGGCGCCTGCGAACGCCCTGCTGAACATGCGGGAGGCGCTGCGCGCCAACGGCGATCAGATCGACGCGGTCATCGCGGCGAACGACGCCACTGCGACCAGCGTCGTCCAAGCGCTGACCGAAGCGGGGCTCGCCGGGAAAATTCCGGTTGCCGGCCAGGACGCCGACCTGGCCGCCGCTCAGCGGATCGTCGTCGGCACGCAGACGATGACCGTGTACAAGCCGATCAAGCAACTCGCCGACACTGCGGCGGAGCTCGCGGTCAAGCTCGCGCGCGGCGAGTCCGTGCAGACGGACAAGAAGGTCAACAACGGCAAGACTGAAGTGCCGTCGGTGCTGCTATCTCCGATCGCGGTAGATACCTCCAACATCGACAACACCGTCATCGCCGACGGCTTCCACTCCCGCGAGGATGTGTATAAGTTAGCGAAGCCAAAGAAATAGAGCATAGCTTTGTTTTGAGCCGTTTATGCACACTGGAACGACCGGGAAGCCATAGCGCCATTCTCGTCCTGAGGGACGGGGATGGCGCTATTTTTGGTTATACACATTTCCGTCATTACGGTGATGCTGGGGATAGATCATACGGCTGAACTTAGCCACACTATCCACGCATTTCTGCACATATTCTCATGTGGGCAACTTCGTTACTCTCCTCCACCAACAGAAGCACTTATCCACGAACTGAAGTAATCCGGTTACTTACATTCGCCAATCGCCGCAGTTGTCTATCGAAGAAGGTAGTCAGTCTGCCTACATATTTTCCTCATTAAGGTATGGGACTGAATGCAGCCAATCGGCGGGATTGCTGGCGGATGGTCCGAAGCATGGTACTGGATGCAACAAATTAGCGGGGATGGCGGGGGAACGGCCGGAAGTGTGGGAAGCCCAACCTTCCTAATCTTGCCCCAGGTTAAAAAAGTCTAGAAGGTCATAAAAGAGTGCTAGACGACAGCGCTTTCATAGAGCCTGTCCGATGCTATATTTGTTATTGCTAGGCCATTAGACAATATTTCGAGAGGGGTAAAAAGAATGAAAAAAGGCCTCAAAGCATTATCGGTCCTGATGATTCTCGCGTTGGTCACCGTACTGGCCGCCGCCTGCGGAAGCAAAAACGGAGACAGCGGAAGCAGCAGTAAAGTCAGCATCGGTATCGTCCTGCCGACGAAGAGCGAAGAAAGATGGATTCAGGACGAACAGCGCTTCAAGGATGCGCTAAAGGGCTCGAAGTACACGACCAGCGTTCTGTTCAGCGAAGGCTCCTCCGCTAAAGAAGCGGAAAACGTTGAGACCCTGATCAACAAAGGCATCAAAGTTCTGATCATCTGCCCGTTCGATGGAACGGCGGCGGGAGCGGCGGTCAAGAAAGCGAAAGACGCAGGGATCACGGTTATCTCGTATGACCGTTTGATCATGAATACGGACGCCGTGGATTACTATGTAACCTTCGACAGCAAGACGGTTGGCGCGAAGCAAGCGCAATACCTCGTCGATCATGCGAAGGGTTCGGGCCAGCCGCTGTATCTGTACGCCGGAGCAGCGACGGACAACAATGCCTTCCAATTCTTCGAAGGCTCTTGGGAAGTGCTGCAACCGAAGATCGCGGACGGCACGTTCAAGATCGCGAATTCCAGCGAAGCGCAGGCTCTTGCAAGCAAGGCGACGCTGACGCATGAAGAAGAAGCGAAGATCATCGGTCAGGTGACGACGCTCTGGGATCCGAACGAAGCGAAGAACAAGGCGCAGACGCACCTTACGGCCGCTGCCGCAGACATGAAGGGCGACGTTGCCATCCTGGCTCCGAACGACGGCACCTCCCGTTCCATCGCGGACGTCTTCGCTGCCGACAGCGCGATCAAGAGCTATGTGATCACGGGTCAAGACGCGGATAAGTCTTCCATTCAATACATCATTGACGGCAAGCAATCGATGACGGTGTTCAAGGATGTGCGCACGCTTGTTAAGGATGCAATGGGCGTAGCCTTGAACATCCTTGACGGCAAGACGGTCGAGACGAACGGCGTATCGAACAACGGCAACAAGGATGTTCCGTCGAAGCAGACGGATGTTATCTCCGTCGATAAGGATAATGTCAAGGAGAAACTTGTGGATTCGGGTTACTACCAAGCTTCTGACTTCAAGGGTCTGTAAGAATTGGACGTCGAATAGTTCGCGCGGAATAGTGATGGATTCGTCTATCACTATTCCTTTATCTACGGGCGATATGGGAGTTGCGGAATTGGTTGGCTAAGGAGTGCAAACGATGAGTGACTATATTTTGGAAATGAACAAGATCTCCAAGGAATTTCCGGGCGTCAAGGCGCTGTCCGATGTCAACTTCAAGGTGGAGCGGGGCGAGATTCACTTCCTCGTCGGCGAGAACGGCGCAGGCAAATCGACGCTGATGAAAGTGCTTAGCGGCGTGTATCCGCACGGAACGTACTCCGGAGATATTGTACTCGATAGCAAGGTGCAGAAGTTTGAGAAGATCGCGGACAGCGTGCATGCGGGCATCGGCATCATTTATCAGGAGCTTGCCTTGTTTCCGGATCTGAGCGTGTACGAAAATATTTTTGCCGGCAACGAGATCAAACGCGGCGCCACGATCGACTGGAATCAGACGATCGTGCAAGCGAAGAGCATGCTTGCCAAAGTCGGGCTGGACGTGAATCCCGAGACGTTGATCAAGGATCTCGGCGTAGGCAAGCAGCAGCTTGTCGAGATTGCCAAGGCGCTGAGTAAAAACGTTCGTTTGCTCATATTAGACGAGCCGACGGCCGCCTTGAACGAGAACGATAGCGAGAATCTGCTTAATTTGTTGCGGGAGCTGAAGAAGCAAGGCATTACCAGCATCATGATCTCGCACAAGCTTAAGGAAGTTATCGCGGTTGCGGACAAGGCGACGATTCTCCGCGACGGGCGTACGATCTGCACGCTCGACGCTTCCAAAGGAGAGCTTTCGGAGCGCGTCATCATCAAGAACATGGTCGGCCGCGAGATCGAAGATATTTACCCGAAGAGAGCGAAGAAATCGTTCGGAGAAAATATTCTCGAAGTGAAGAATTGGTCCGCGTACGATGCCAAGCTGGCCAGAACGGTCGTCAAAGAGGTTAACCTGCATGTCAAAAAGGGTGAGATCATCGGCATCGCCGGTTTGATGGGATCGGGACGAACCGAGTTCGCGCTAAGCATCTTCGGCAATCCCAGAGCTTATCGGCTGAAGGGGGAGATGCTGGTAAACGGCAAGCCGGCAACGTTCCGGCATACGAGCCATGCCATTGAGGCGGGGATGGCGTATGTGACAGAGGATCGCAAGGGCGACGGCTTGTTCCTCATTCAAGACATTCGCCGCAACCTGACGGCCGCGAACTTACGCGGCGTCGCTTCCAGGGGAGTTCTCAACGCCAACGAAGAGATTCAGGTCGCGAATTCCTACAAGGACTCGCTGTATATCAAAGCGCCCTCTATCGAGCAGCTTGTCGGCAACCTGAGCGGCGGCAACCAACAAAAGGTATCCCTCGGCAAATGGCTGTTCGTAGGTCCCAAGCTGCTCATCCTCGATGAGCCGACCCGCGGAATCGACGTTGGCGCCAAGTTCGAGATTTATACGATTATGAACAAGCTGATCGACGAAGGCATGAGCATCATCATGATCTCGTCGGAGCTTGGCGAAGTACTTGGCATGAGCGATCGCGTGTACGTCATGGCGGAAGGCCGCATCAAAGGCGAACTGTCCGCTCAGGAAGCCGATCAGGAACAAATTATGCATCTTGCTACGCAATAGGAGGAACAACCATGAATTTGAACAACGCTGTCCAAGAGGCGAGGCAGCCTCAACCAACGTTGCTAAAGGAAGCGGGGACGCTTCTCAAATCCAACATTCGCGAGTACGGGATGTACATCGCCCTGGTCGTTATCATCGCGGTATTCTCGATCATGACCGATGGCTTGTTCATCTCTTCGCGCAACATTAGCAATTTGATCGACGCAACGGGTTACATCGCCGTGCTCGCGGTAGGCATGACGCTCGTCATCGTCATCCGGCACATCGACTTATCTGTCGGCTATGCGGCAGGCTTCATGGGAGCGTTAGCCGCGCTGCTGATGGTAAAGAACGGCGTTCCCGTCTACCTGACGATCCTGATCGTCCTCGTGCTCGGCATCGTGATCGGAATGTTCAACGGCGTACTGGTCGCTTCGGTCGGGATTCCGGCATTCGTCTCCTCCCTTGCCGCGATGTTGATCTTCCGCGGCGCCCTGCAGCAAGTATTGGAGAAGACGGGTACGATCAGCATCGCCAACGAGCATTTCAACGCTCTCGGCAACGGCTATGTGCCTGAGATTACCGAGGTCGGGGGCTTGAAGCTGCTCTCGCTGATTCTCGGTCTAGTCGTCATTCTGCTGTACATCTACTTTGAATTCCAGAATCGTCGGAATAAGCAAAAGTACAATTTCGAGGTTCTCTCCGGCGGCATGTTCGCGGCGAAGCTTGTGTTTATCTCGGCGATCATCGCGTACATCACGTGGATTCTCGCCGGTTACGAAGGCTTCTCATGGACGGCCATCATTATGGTGCTCGTCGTCGTGATTTATCACTTCCTGACGACGAAGACGGTGCTCGGCCGCCATATCTATGCGGTGGGCAGCAACCCGGAAGCGGCGCATCTCAGCGGGATCAGCGTGAAGAAGATTACCTATATCGTTTTCGGCTCAATGGGCCTGCTCTCCGCGCTAAGCGGCATTCTGTTCACGGCGCGGATGCAATCGGCAGCGCCGACGGCGGGCACGCTGTTCGAGTTGGATGCCATTGCCGCCGCATATGTCGGCGGCGTATCGGCCGCCGGCGGCGTCGGCAAGGTTACCGGATCGATCATCGGCGCCATCGTCATGGCATCGCTGACGAACGGGATGAACCTGCTCGGCGTCGGTATCTCGTACCAGTACATGATCCGCGGCGGCGTACTGGCGGCAGCCGTTATCTTCGACGTCATGACGCGCAAGAAGAGAGGATAAAGATAATCCGAGGCCTTCTGGCCTCGGATTTCGATTAGCATTGCATAAGCAGATAGAGAAACCACACCGCATGGTTCTGCTCGTCGGCCGCGATTCTTCGGAAGGTCTCTTTGACGTAAGGGATGTTCGTCTGGTCGGTGATGCCGAGGTAGAAGTCCACCGTCTCTTGCTCGTCCTTGAAGGCGGCGAGAAGTCCGGCCTTATACTCGGTCGGGCACGGTTCCGTCAGCTGCGGAGCGGGCTGCTTGCCGGCCATCGTGACGTACATCTGCGAGATGATCTGGTAATGCCGGATCTCATCGTTCCGAATCTCGAGAATTCGGTTCCGCTGCTCCTCGTTCGGAGCCAGCTTAGCTAGCTGCTCGTAGCAGGCAATGGCGGAATATTCTCCGTTCAGCGCTTTCTCGAGGTCTAGAAACAGAGCGGGAACCGGATTGCTTGAGGGATTCGCGGCATTTGCAGAACCCGATGGCTGGGACGGATTCGTTTCATTCCGATAGATAGGCGAATAATACAAGGGATCAACTTCCTCTCCATATATTCGCCTACATCGTATGCTGAGCTTTAACCTTAGGTGAGATAGCAGCGCGCCGCATCCCGCGGCGCGCTGTTTTTTTTGCCGAGTTCGGCCGTTTTATAATGAAAAATAATAAATCCTGCAGAAAGTCTTATAGACAACTCATGCCGAAGTCATTGAAGGTTGCTTCCGTCTAGGGTAGTATTAAAACAATGAAAACATAGTGACGTTGTCGGATATATAACGAATCGTGCGAGGTGGATGCAGTTGCAACTTCATGTAACGAATAGTCCGTTCACAAGCGAGCAAGCCGAGCTTCTCAACAAGCTTCTCCCGACGCTGACGGAAGCCCAGATTCATTGGCTGAACGGATTTCTGACTTTCTATCGCGCCGGCGGCAACGCCGGGGCCGCGCTGCAGGCTTCGGCCGCGATCGAAGCACCGGAAGCGCCGGCAGCCGTTGCCGCAGCCGTGCCGCAAGGGCCGCGCGAAGCGACGATCCTGTTCGGCTCCCAGACGGGCAACGCGCAGCGTTTGGCCGGACGCCTGGCCGAGCAGTTGAAGGGCCAAGGCTTCGAGGTTACGCTGTCCGCGATGAACAAGTACAAGACGAACAACCTGAAGAAGGCAGGCCATCTGTTCATTCTGGCCAGCACGCATGGCGAAGGCGATCCGCCCGACAATGCGATCTCCTTCTACGAGTTCTTGCATAGCAAGCGCGCGCCGAAGCTGGACGGCATCAAGTTCTCCGTCCTTGCGCTCGGAGATACTTCATACGAATTCTTCTGCAAGACCGGCCAAGACTTCGACGCCAGACTCGCGGAGCTCGGAGCGGAACGAATCGCGGACCGCGTCGACTGCGACGTGGACTTCGAGGAGGCGGCTTCCGGATGGCTGGCTGCCGTAGGCAAGGCAGTCAGCGCGGCTTCTGCGCAGACGGCTTCCGCGGCCGGCGCAACGGCGGCGTCCGCTGCCGCTCCTGCCGCAGGGGAATCGGAATATTCGCGCGCGAATCCGTTCCACGCGGAAGTGCTGGAGAGCCTGAACCTGAACGGCCGGGATTCGGACCGCGAGACCCGCCATATCGAGCTGTCGCTGGAGGGCTCCGGCCTGACCTATTCGCCGGGCGATGCCGTCGGCGTCTATCCGCAGAACGACCCCGCACTGGTTGATGAGATCATCGCTTACCAGCAGTGGAATCCGGAGGAGCCCGTCGCGACCGGCAAGGCCGGCGAGACGTCCCCGCTGCGCAAGGCATTGCTGAACCATTACGAGATTACCGTGCTGACCAAGCCGCTGCTGGAGAAAGCCGTCGCTTACTCGGGCGACGAGAAGCTCGCGGAGCTGGTTAAGCCGGAGAATAAAGAGCAATTGAGGGCTTACATCGACGGCCGCGATCTGCTGGATCTGCTGAAGGATTACTCACCATGGACGCTCGCGCCCGGAGACCTGGCGAACCTGCTTCGCAAGCTGCCGCCGCGCTTGTACTCGATCGCGAGCAGCCTGAACTCCCATCCGGACGAAGTGCACTTGACGATCCGCAAGGTGGAATACGAAGCGCATGGCCGCGACCGCAAGGGAGTGTGCTCGGTGTATGCTTCCGAACGTCTCGTTCCGGGCGACACGCTGCCGATTTTTATCCAGCAGAATCCGAACTTCAAGCCGCCGGTCGATCCGGAGACGCCGGTCATCATGATCGGGCCGGGCACGGGCGTCGCTCCGTTCCGCGCTTTCATGGAGGATCGCGAAGAGCTGGGCGCAACGGGTCCGTCCTGGTTGTTCTACGGAGACCGTCACTTCGTCACCGACTTCCTGTACCAAACCGACTGGCAGCGCATGCTGAAGGACGGCGTACTGACGAAGCTCGACGTCGCTTTCTCCCGCGATACGGACGAGAAGGTGTACGTGCAGCATCGCATGCTTGAGAACGGCGAAGAGCTGTACAAGTGGCTGCAGAACGGCGCTCATGTGTACGTCTGCGGAGACGAGAAGCACATGGCCCATGACGTGCAATCCGCCTTGCTGACGATTATCGGACAGTACGGGAACAAGTCTCCCGAGGCTGCCGCGCAATATTTGTCCGAACTGCAAGAACAAGGCCGTTACCAACGGGACGTTTATTAATCGCATAATCGAAGGAGTTGACAACTATGGCGAAGAACCACAAGGCGGAGCCGATCGGCGGACCTCCGAGCGACGTCGAGCACCTGAAGAGGGAGAGTCATTACCTGAAGGGCTCGCTTACGGAATCTCTTGCGAACCGGGTCACGGGCGGCCTGCCCGATCTGGACAACCGGCTGCTGAAGTTCCACGGCAGCTACATGCAGGACGATCGCGATCATCGCAACGAGCGGGAGAAGCAGAAGCTGGAGCCTTACTACCAGTTCATGCTTCGCGTTGTCACCCCGGGCGGCGTCGCGACTCCGGAGCAATGGCTCGTCATGGATGAGCTGGCCGACAAGTACGGCACGGGCAGCCTGAAGCTCACGACTCGCCAGGCGTTCCAGCTTCACGGCGTGCTAAAGTGGAATTTGAAGAAAACGATCCAAGAGATCAATCAGGCGCTGCTCTCGACGCTGGCCGCTTGCGGCGACGTCAGCCGCAACGTCATGTGCAACCCGAATCCCTATCAGTCCGAGGTTCACGGCGAGGTGTTCCATTGGGCGCAGCAGCTGACGAGCCATCTGGCTCCGAAGACGCCGGCCTACCATGAGATCTGGCTGGACGGCGAGAAGGTTCTCGACAGCTTGCCGCAGAGCGACGGCATCGAGGGCGACTCGGTCGAGCCGATCTACGGACCGGTCTACCTGCCGCGGAAGTTCAAGATCGGCATCGCGGTTCCTCCGTCGAACGACGTGGACATCTATTCTCAGGATTTGGGTTACATCGCCATCGTGGAAAAGGGCAAGCTGGTCGGCTTCAACGTCTGCGTAGGCGGAGGCATGGGCATGACCCACGGGGATACGGCGACGTACCCGCAGCTCGCCAAGGTGATCGGCTTCGTCACTCCGGATCAGGTGCTCGCCGTCGCAGAGAAGACGGTCACGATCCAGCGAGATTACGGCAACCGCTCCGTGCGGAAGAACGCCCGCTTCAAGTACACGATCGACCGCCATGGCTTGGAATGGTTCGTGGACGAGCTGCATGACCGCCTCGGCTGGAAGCTTCAGCCGGCCCGCGAGTTCAGCTTCGAGCACACGGGAGATCGTTACGGCTGGATCAAGGGCAAGGACGGCAAGTGGAACCTGAACCTGTACGTTCAAGCCGGCCGCGTCAAGGACGTCGAGGGCTATCCGCTTCGCACGGCGCTGCGCGAAGTCGCGAAGATCCACACCGGCGACTTCCGCCTGACGGCGAACCAGAACCTCGTCATCGCGAACGTGACGAGCCAGAAGAAGACGAAGATCGCCGCCATCCTGAAGGAATACGGCATCGGCGAAGGCTCGCAATACTCGGCGCTTCGCCGCAGCGCGCTCTCCTGCGTCGCGCTTCCGACCTGCGGCCTCGCCATGGCCGAAGCGGAACGCTACCTGCCGTCGCTCATCGAGAAGCTGGAGCCGATTCTGGAGGAAGCCGGCCTGCGCGACGAAGAGATCAACATTCGCATGACGGGCTGCCCGAACGGCTGCGCACGGCCCGCGCTGGGCGAGATCGCCTTCATCGGCAAGTCCCCGGGCAAGTACAACATGTACATGGGCGCCAGCTTCCGTGGCGACCGCCTCAGCAAGATGTACCGCGAGAACATCGGCGAAGAGGAGATCATCGATACCCTGAAGCCGATCATCAACCGCTATGCGGTTGAACGGAGCGAGGGAGAGCACTTCGGCGATTTCGTCGTCCGCGCCGGTTACGTGAAGGCGGTAACGGACGGGACGAACTTCCATAGTTAAAGCAAGGCGCAGAGCTTGGCTCTGCGCCTTATTTTTCTCTATTCTCGCAAGTTGATCCAGAGATTTGCTTTGAGATCACCTGATTCGAGTCTAAGGCATAGGCGATTGATGAAGAAGGGTACACGACAGAGTCCTCATGTGGGCAAGTTACTCAGAAAATCGAAGTAACGGCAGCTCAGAGGGGGTTATCGGACGGAGTTACTCAGAGAATCGAAGCCGATCGGGCACCACGCCAACCGCATACCACGCCAACCGCATACCACGCCAACCGCATACCACGCCAACCGCATACCACGCCAACCGCATGGCACGCCAACCACATACCACGCTAACTACGTACCATGCCAACTACGCACCACGCCAACCGCATAGCACGCCAATCACATACCATGCTAACTACTTACCACGCCGGCCAAACAACACGCCTAACACGCACCACGCCACCGCACACCATGTCAACCGCACGCCACGCTACCCAACCATGCACCATACTAACCACCCAAAAACCCAGCCTCGCCGCGCGGACGGTTCTAACGGAACTCACAGCCTTTATTTGCCCGAAAAACAGGCAATAAAAAATTTAACGGAAATAAGAGCCCTTAATTTATATCCAATGGCTCGTTAACGGCTTTTATCTTTAAATTAACGTCTCTCAGTTCCGTTAGAATTTAAAATCGTGCTTTTGAAGCTGAATAAGGTCTCTCAGTTCCGTTAGAGAATAGACACTGTCCAACGAATGAGAATCGACTCTGTCCAGGAATGTGAGTCGGTGGCATGGGTGAGGCGGGCGGAGGTAAGTCTTGCCGGAACGCGAAATGGCAAGGCAGGGCTCGTCACCGGAAGAACGACTTCCGATACCGCCCCGGGGAGCTGCCTTCGATCCGCTTGAAGACGCGCGAGAAGGTTTGGAGATCCCGGTAGCCGACCATCCCCGCCACCGTGTCCAGCTTGTGGCGGGTCGTGCGCAGCAGCTCGCAGGCGGTCAGGATTCGCTGGCGCTGCACGAATTCGTGGAACGTCTGCCCCGTATGGCGCTTGAACAGACGGCGGAAGTGCCGCTCGCTCAAGCGGAACGTTTCCGCGACCTCGCGGATCGTCAGCGGTTCCGCCGCCCGCTCGCGGACGAAGGAGGCGGCATCGCCGATCAGATCGCTGCCGGTTCGATTCCCCGGAACCGCCTCCGCGCAAAGCAGGCGCGCCCACTCGATGACGAGCTGCGCGAGCATCGAGCGGAGCAGGGCGCCGTAGCCGGGCTTGGCGGCGGCATGCTCCTCGTGCATCCGCTCGAACAGCGGCTCCAGCCTAAGCAGCGGGTCCCGCACGATGCCGGCTTCGAGCGGGCCCGCGGACAGCGAGCGCCATAGCTCGCCGAGCCCGAGCTCCGGCGCGGATTCCGCGATCTCGCCCATAAGCTCCTCGGCGAACACGACGTTGTAGACGACCAGCCGACGGTTTTTCTCCAGAGAATAAGGACGGAAAACATGGGAGCTGCCCACGGGGAGGGCGAACAGATCGCCGCGCGAGGCCGGCAGCGCCCGATCCTCCAGGTAGTGATAGCCGTTGCCCTCCGCCACGTAATTCCATTCGATGAAGTCATGCTCGTGCTGGCCGAGATCGAACTTCTCCTCGATCCGATTGACGTAGATCCGCTGTCCCTCTCGGAACAGCTCGCTGCCTCTCAGCGTATGCCGGGATGTTCTCATGAAGGAGCCTCCACCCTTTAATGTCTGCATATCCGCTCAACCCGATTTTCCAACGTATCCGCAATCCGCCATTTTCGCATCCGAGTCTTCGGGTTACGATGTCCATTTTACCACCGTAATCCGTCCGTTTCAGCCCTATTACTAGCGATGTTAGCGCGTTACACTCCTCTCAGGCAAGTAGAAAACTTGATCCGAACAGGAGAGAGACGGATGGCGAACATCGAAATCTATGAGTTGACGTGCAATCACAAGACGAATCCGGTCGGCATCGACGATCGGGAGCCTAGGCTGAGCTGGAAGCTTCGTTCGACGGACAGGGGATTCCTTCAGGGGGCCTATCGCCTCCAGGCGGCCGAGGACGAGAGCTTCGCGCAACCGCCGGTCTGGGATACGGGCAAGGTCGAGAGCGGCCAATCGGTACTCGTGTCCTACAAGGGAGAAGCGCTTCGGCCGAGAACGCGGTACTTCTATCGGGTCAAGGTCTGGGGAGCGAACGGAGCCGAATCGGAGTGGAGCGCTCCCGCGTTCTTCGAGACGGCTTATTACTCGGAGGAAGAATGGGGCGGCGCGGACTGGATCTCCTATCCCTTGCCTGCGGATGAACAGGGCAACGAGCCCATCGCCTACCTGCGCAAGAGCATCCGCTTGAAAGGGCCGATCGCAGCCGCTCGCATCCATGCAACCGCGCTGGGCGCCTACAAGCTGTTCGTCAATGGCCGGGCGGCCGACGACACGCACTTGAACCCCGGATGGACGAGCTACGGGAAGCGGCTGCAGTATCAGACCTATGACGTGACCGGCCTTCTGACGGAAGGGGATAACGCCCTCGGCGCCATGCTGGGCAACGGTTGGTATCGGAGCGAGCTGGGCTTCCAGCCGGAGCGCCTGTATGGGAATACGCGGGCGCTGCTGGCGAAGCTTCACGTCCGGTACGCGGACGGTTCGGAAGAGATCGTCGGCACGGACGGCTCCTGGAAGGGCTCGGATGGGGCGCTTCGCTTGTCCGAGATTTATCACGGCGAGATTCATGATGCGCGGTTGGAAAAGAAGGACTGGTGCTTGGCGGGCTGCGAGGACGGAGGGTGGGGGAACGCGGAGCCTTATGCCTATGGGAAGACCACGCTCGTCGCCCAAGAGAACGAACCGGTTCGGCAGGTCGAGGAGCTTGTCCCGGTGTCGGTAATAACGACGCCGCGCGGAGAGACCGTTCTCGATCTCGGCCAGAACATGGTCGGTTGGATGCGGTTCACCGTGCAGGAGAAGGCGGGCACGACCATTACGCTGCAGCATGCCGAGGTGCTCGACCGCGAAGGCAACTTCTACGCGGGCAATCTGCGAACGGCGAAGCAGAAGATCACGTATATTTGTTCCGGCGAGGGGCCGGAGACGTTCGAGCCGACCTTTTCTTTCCAAGGATTCCGCTACGTGAAGGTAGAGGGGATACCCGCCGAGCGGATTGCCGGGAGATTCGCCGGCTGCGTGCTGACGAGCGATCTGAAGCCCGCGGGCCGCTTCCGGTGCTCGGACCCGCTGATCAACAAGCTGGCCGACAACATCGTATGGGGCCAGATCGGCAACTTCGTCGACGTGCCGACGGATTGCCCGCAGCGGGACGAGAGGCTGGGCTGGACCGGCGACGCCCAAGCGTTTATCCGGGCGTCTACGTACAACCGGAACGTCGCGCCCTTCTTCGCGAAGTGGCTGAAGGATCTGGCGGCGGACCAGCAGCCGGACGGCGGGGTTCCGCATGTCGTTCCCGAGGTGAAGATGGCCGGCCATAACTCGGCCGCATGGGGCGACGCGGCGGTCATCTGCCCTTGGGTCGTCTATGAGCGCTATGGGGACGAGCGCGTTCTGCGAGACCAGTTCGCGAGCATGAAGGGCTGGGTCGAGTACATTCGGGCGCAGGGCGACAACGAATACCTGTGGAACACGGGCTTCCACTTCGGAGACTGGCTCGGTCTCGACGCGAAGGAGAACAGCTACGTCGGAGCCACTCCGCGAGAGCTGATCGCAACGGCCTTCTACGCCTACTCGACGGGAATCGTGGCGAAGGCTGCGAAGGCGCTCGGCTTCGAGCGGGAGGAGGCCGAGTACGCGAAGCTGCACGATCGCGTGGTGTCGGCGTTCCGAGAGGAATTCGTGACCCCGAGCGGCAGGGTCGCTTCGCCGACGCAGACGGCTTACGCGGTGGCGCTGATGTTCGACCTGCTCGACGAGAAGGATCGCCCGCAAGCCGCGGACCGCTTCGCCCGCTTGATCGAGGAGAGCGGTAACCAGTTGACGACGGGCTTCGTCGGAACGCCTTATCTGTGCCACGTTCTGGCTCGTTACGGATACGGGGAGCTTGCCTACCGGCTGCTGGAGCGACGGGAATATCCGTCCTGGCTCTATCCGGTCGTGCGCGGGGCGACGACGATCTGGGAGCATTGGGACGGCATCAAGCCGGACGGCAGCTTCTGGAGCGACGACATGAACTCGTTCAATCACTACGCTTACGGCGCGGTGGGGGATTGGCTGTTCGGCGCCGTAGCGGGCATCGACGCGGATGCGGAGGAGCCCGGCTATCGCCGCATCAAGCTGTGCCCTCTGCCGGGCGGCTCCCTGACATACGCCGAAGCGACTCTGGATTCGCCGTACGGGGAGATCCGCTCGGCATGGAGCCGCGGCGGAAACGGCGGCATCGTCTACGAGCTGACGATTCCGGCTAACTCTTCCGCCGACGTCGTGCTGGCGGGCGCCAAGCTGGCGGGCGCCAAGGATTCGGGCCAACCGCTGGCGAGCGCGGCAGGCGTCTCGCGGGTGACGGAAGCGCCGCAGGGCTTAAGCTTCCGGCTGGGCTCCGGCGTTTACCGCATCGAGCTGGAGCAATAATCGCCGCTGCTAAGGAAATAGGGGCAAGTCTCCCTGTCGTGAAGACTCGGAGACGGCCCCTATTGTTATCGCGTTCGGCCGTATTGCTTGGCGAACGAGAGGATCCTTCGGAAGAGCTTCCGGTCTCCCGCCTTCCGGAGCGGATAGAACTGGGGCCGAGTATTGACCTCCAGAATCCACAATTTATCGTGCTTATCCAACGCCACGTCAAGCCCAAGCTCCCGGAAGCCCTTCTTGCGCTTATCGAACAGCTTGCCTACTTGAACGCCCAGCCTCTCCAGGTCGCCGCGCACCTCCGCGATGCCTTGCCGGCTGAAGCCGGCAGCGGATAGGGACGGCTCGAGGAAGCCGATTTTGCCGCCTTGGGCGTAATTCGTTGCCACGGTACCCGGCTTCCCGATCTTCAGGAAGACCCCGGTGCTCGTCCAGACGCCCTCCGACGATTTCTGGACCATGACGCGAATGTCGAAGGGTTTGCCTTTGACGGTTGCGAGCGCTATCCCTTTCTGAAGAAGGTAAGGCTCGCGGCTTGCCTTCGGACTCAAGAAACCGTAAAGCGCATCGAGTCCGGAGTGCCGGCGCACGGCCGACTTCTGCTTCGTCCGGAAGCCTGCTCCCTGCTTCGCGATGCGGATGATATTGAACCCGCCCGTTCCTCCGGTAGGCTTGAAGTAAACCGTCGGGTATTTCTCCAGCATTCGCTTCAAGGCGTCCCGAGAGAAGGGCACGGTTGGAGGAACATGATCCTTTAAAGCTTCGCTTCCCAGAAGCCACTTCGTTTTGACCCACTTGCTCTTGATGGACACGCTTCGATACCGATTCACGTTCGTCCCCCCTCGTTCTCCTAAAATATGAGCATTCGGAGGGAATGGCATGTGTATCCGCCCTATCCGCAGGAGTTTGCTCCCCAAGCGCATTCAAACGCATTCCCGCGCATCCCCGCTCGATTTGTTGCATCCAGTACCAGCATTCGAAGGCTTCCCAACGCATCCTCCGCGCATCTCAACGGCTTTAGATTGCCTCCCAGCGCATCCGAACTCTTCCGAATCGTTCCCGCATCGGGCAGGACCTTCTGATAAGCCGTTCACGCTCATACGATAGGTTGCTGAGATTGTATAAGGAGGGTGTCCATCCCATGAACATACCTAATTCTCTCGTGTTCCACTATGGCAACATGCGCAAGAACGAAGGCAATCATCGGCTGCTCGCCGGTTCGGAGCTTGCCGCGGAGCAATGCCGCACGGCCGGCCGGCTTTACGATACGGGGAACGGCTATCCCGTTATGATTCCAGGCGGCAACGGCAGCGTGTATGGGGAGCTGTACCGGGTAAGTCCCGCTATTTTGCGCAGATTGAATGCCTGGGAAGGGTGCGACGAGGATGGGCGGGGCAGGAACAGCCTGCGCGTGAGCCAGCCGGTGCACACGGATTCCGGGACGGTGGAGGCATATGTCTATATCCAATCAGCGGAAAGGAGCGGCGAAGCGCGGCCGATCGAGCTGGGAGATTGGAAGTACGACCGAAGGGCGAGGGATGGCAAGCCCTTGCTTTACTTCGCTTACGGCTCCTGCATGGATGACGAGAGATTCATAAGGGCGGGCAAGGCGCACCTATTCCTAGACATGCTGGGCAAAGGGACGCTGCATGGGTATTCCCTGAAGTTCTCGCACCAAGCCAAAGACGGAGGAAGGGCCGACATGGCGGAGCTGGGAGGAATCGTCGAAGGCAAAGTCTATCGGATCGGACAGGAGGCGCTGGAGTACCTGAAGCGCAGGGAAGGGGTACATAGCGGAGTCTACCGCCCCGCCTTCGTCGACATTCGGATGGGCCGCAGGACCGTCAAGGATGCCTTGACCTTCCTCGTCATTCGGAAATCGGAGCGGGAGGTGCCCCCTCCGAAGCATTACGAGACCGAGATCCGGCGAGGCGGCCTGACGGTGTGGTCGGAGGAATACGGACGGAGCTTCGAGCGGCACCTGCAAAGCCTCTTCGGCGGCAGCGACGGCCAATCCCGCTGATTCCCTCCAATGCGACATTCTTCGAGGGAATGGTTGACTCTCCATTCTTGCCCTGTTTGCTATCGGTTTGCGACCGTCCGTCTTCGAGCAATTCCGCATAGAACCGTCCAATCGTCCTTGCCTCGTAATGATAACGCTTTCTTTTTTACGCAAAATGGGTTATCTTTGCCTTAGTATCCTGTATAATCGGAATGATTCATCGAATTAAGCGGTCTGCAGGAGGAATGAAGCAATGGCTACGATCCTAAATTTCGCCCATCGGGGCGCTTCGGCCTATTGTCCGGAGAACACGATGGCCGCCTTCGTCAAAGCGATCGAGCTGGGCGCGACGGGCATCGAGACGGACGTGCAGATGACGTCGGACGGCCAGCTCGTCCTTATTCACGACGAACAGCTTAAGCGCACGACGGGCTCGCCCAAGCTGGTGAAGGACGTTACGCTGGCGGAGCTTAAGGAGCTGGATGCCGGCTCCTGGTTCGGCCCGCAGTTCCAGGGAGAGAGAATCCCGACGCTGGCGGAGCTGCTTGCGCTTGTCCGGGGAACGGATCTCGTCGTCAATATCGAGTTAAAAAACGGCGTCGTGCTCTATCCGGGGATGGAGGAAGCGGCGATCGAGGAGATTCGGCGTTTCGGGCTGAGCGAGCAGGTCATTTTCTCCAGCTTCAATCACTATTCGCTGGTGAAGTGCAAGCTGCTGGCTCCCGAGATTCGCACGGGAATTCTCTATATGGAAGGCTTGTACGAGCCTTGGAAGTATGCGGCGGGAATCGGCGCGTCCGCGTTGCACGCCTATCATTATGCGGTGCTGCCGGAATGGGTCGAGCAGTCGGCCGCGAAGGGCATCGTCTATTATCCGTGGACCGTGAACGACGCCGCGACGATGAGCCGATTGATCGAGGCGGGAGCGGCGGGAATCATCACCGATTATCCGGACCGCCTGGCCGAGGTCATTCGCGAGTCCCGGGAGGACGCTTGATGAGAAGAACCTGGCTGCTTGGCTTCGGCTTCTTCAGCATCAGCATCACTTGGGCGCTGTACAACGGCTTCGTTCCGTTCTTCCTGGACGATTACCTCGAGAGCACGGCCTTGATCGGCTTCATGATGACGATCGACAACTACTTCGCGCTGTTCCTGCAGCCTTGGATCGGCAGCCGAAGCGATAAGACGAATACCCGATTCGGCCGGAGAATGCCTTACCTGCTCATCGGAATGCCGCTGGCCGCGGTCTTCGTCACGTTGATTCCTTTTCACACCGGCTTGTTCACCCTCGTGCTGTTCATGATGCTGATGAATCTGGCCATGAGCCTCTACCGTTCCCCGACGGTCGCTTTGATGCCCGATCTGACTCCGGAAGCGCAGCGGACGAAAGCCAACGGGATCGTCAATTTTATGGGCGGCATCGGGGGCATTCTCGCTTACGGGGCCGGTTCCATTCTGTACGACTCGGACAAGTCGTTCCCCTTCTTCGCGGCGGCCTGCATCACGCTCCTCTCCCTGCTGATTCTCTATCGCACGGTAAACGAGAAGCGGGACGGTATCGTCCCGGCCGCGGAAGAGAAAATCCGGATCAAGTGGAGAGACGAGCTGGACCGAACGACGGTGCTGCTGCTCGGGGCGATCTTCTTCTGGTTCGTCTCCTATCAAGGCGTGGAGGCTCTGTTCACCCTGTACGGAGAGCATCAATTAGGCCTGGAGGAGAGCGCCGCGGCCTTCTCGCTGACGTTCTTCTCGCTGTTCTTCGTCCTGTTCGCGATCCCGAGCGGCTGGCTCGGCAACCGCTACGGCAAGAAAAAAACGATCCTGATCGGCATCTGCGGGCTGTTCCTCGTCTTCGCGGCGGTTCCGCTGGCGAAGTCCTTGCTTCTGCTTCGCGTGCTGCTGGCTCTCGGCGGAATCTTCTGGGCGTGCATCAATATCAATTCATACCCCTTCATCGTATCGACGGGAGAAGAGAGCAGCGTAGGCACTCGCACGGGAATCTATTATCTCGCATCCTCGCTCGCGGCGATCTCGTCGCCTCCGCTGCTGGGGCTGGCGATAGACGAATTCGGCTATCGGTCCTTGTTCGTCTGCGCGGCGGGCGGCATGCTGATCGCCTTGGTTTTCCTGTCTCTCGTGAAGCATGACGGGAAGACATCGAAGCTGACGAAGCTCCATGGGACCAAGGCGGTCTGAGTACAACGGGAGAGGATGACGGGCGTGACGGCAATCGGCCAAAAAGAGCGGGAATGGCGAATGGCTGGCGAGGGGCTGCGCACGAGATGGTCGGCGGATGTGGATCCGGAGGCCGTGCTGCCCGAGTACCCGAGGCCTCAGATGGTTCGCGACGAGTGGATGAATCTGAACGGGCTGTGGGAGTACGCGGTTCGCCCGCTCGAAGCGGAAGAGGCAGCCGACAAGGATTATGACGGGACGATCCTTGTCCCGTTCCCGATCGAGTCGGCTTTGTCGGGCGTTGGTCGGCCGATGAGGCCGGAGGAGAGGCTGTGTTACCGGCGAAGCTTCGAGCTGCCCGCGGAGTGGGAAGGGCGCTCGGTGATCCTGAATCTGGGAGCCGTGGATTGGAAGACGGAGGTTCGGGTCAACGGGCAGGTCGTCGGCGAGCACTCGGGCGGGTACTGTCCGTTCCGCTTCGACATCACTCGCCATATCCGCTTCGCGGAGCAAAATGTAATCGCTATCATCGTCTGGGACCCGACCGATGCCTACGGGCAGGAGAGGGGCAAGCAAACGCTACAACCGAAGGGCTTGTTCTACACCGCCGTATCGGGGATTTGGCAGACGGTCTGGCTGGAGCCGGTGTCCGAGCGGCACGTTCGCTCCTTCCGGCTTACTCCCGATATCGACGCCGGGGAGTTGACGATCGAGCTGGATATGGGCGAGGCGTCGGGATTGTTGACGGTCGAAGCCGTCGCCATGGAGGATGGGAAGGAAGTCGCCTCCGCTCTAGGTGAGGCGTCTTCCCCGATCAAGCTGCGGATTCCGGAAGCGAAGCTCTGGAGCCCTGCGACTCCGTTCCTTTATGGGCTCGAGATCCGGCTCCTTGGCGAGAACGGCGTTGTGCTCGACCGGATCGGGAGCTACTTCGGGATGAGAAGCTTCACGATCGAGGCGGACGGCGGCGGTCGAAAGCGGCTGTGCCTCAATCATGAACCCTTGTTCCAGCACGGGCTTCTGGACCAAGGCTACTGGCCGGACGGCTTGTATACCGCGCCGACGGACGAAGCTCTCGCTTATGATCCGCAGATGGCGAAGGCGATGGGGTTCAATATGATCCGCAAGCATATCAAGGTCGAGCCGGCCCGATGGTACTATCACTGCGACAGGTTAGGATTGATCGTCTGGCAGGATATGCCGAACGGCGGAGCGGGCTGGAACCACCTTCATCATCTGATTCTGCCGAACCTGTTCGGCTCGGCGAGGATCGACGACCGCTCCGAGCGAACCTTGCGGGCGCTCGGCCGCGCGGATCCGGCGAATCGGGAACAGTACCGCAAGGAATTAAAAGAAATGATCGATGCGCTCTACAACAGCCCGTGCATCGGAATGTGGGTGCCGTTCAACGAAGCATGGGGACAATTCCACGCTGCGGAGACGGCAGCCTGGGTGGAGAGCTGCGATCCGACGAGGCCCGTCGATCATGCGAGCGGCTGGCACGATCAAGGCTACGGAGATCTGAAAAGCGTTCATACCTACTTTCGAAAGCTGCGGAAGCCGCGAGACAAGGGGAGCCGAGAGAGAGTTTACGTTCTGTCCGAATACGGCGGATACGGACTGCCGCTCCCCGGTCATGCGTGGCGGGAGGGCAAGTCTTTCGGCTATCGGAAGTATAAGAGCGCGGAGCAGCTTTACGAGAAGTATAGATCGCTCATCGAGGACCAGTTGAAGCCGCTGATTCCCCAAGGGCTGTCCGCCGCGGTCTATACGCAGCTGACGGACGTGGAGACCGAAGCGAACGGCCTGATGACGTACGACCGCGAGGTCGTCAAGATCGATCCCGCGAGGCTGCGGGAGCTGCATCGGTTCATAGAATCGCGAGAAACGCGCGCATGCGAAGAGGAGCGGGCAACGGATGGCGGATGAGCGGATTACGAGGCGGAATTGGACGCTGATCTGGATCTTGGGCATGGCCGGCCAGATCTGCTGGAACATCGAGAATTCCTGGTTCAATAACTTCGTCTACGACAAGATCGCCAAGGACTCGGCGATCATCACGTGGATGGTCGCGGTCAGCGCGATCGTGTCGACGTTCGCGACGTTCTTCATCGGTACCTGGAGCGACCGGGCCGGCCGGCGCAAGCCGTTCATCTCGGTCGGTTATATCTGCTGGGGCATCTTCACGATTGCGTTCGGCACGGCGGAGTTTCTTCCCCGCGATCCCCTGATCGCGGCCATCGTATTCGTCGTCGCGGCGGACGCCGTGATGAGCTTCTTCGGCTCGACGGGCTATGACGCCGCCTATCAGCCCTGGACGACGGACATCTCGAACGAACGCAACCGGGGCAAGCTCGGCGGAGCGCTCGCTTCCATGCCGGTGCTGGCCACGATCTTCGGCGCCGTCGTCTCCGGGATGCTCGTGGACCTGTTCGACTTCTTCCCCTTCTTTATCCTGATGGGAAGCCTTGTCTCCCTGATCGGCGTCTTCTCTCTCTTCGCTTTGAAGGATGATCCGAAGGTAACCGCCCGCCGGAATGCCGGAGGCTATTGGAAGCAATTCGCGGAAGTGTTCCACGTTCGCACGGTGCTGCGCCACAAGGAGCTCTTCTGGGTGCTGGTCGTCAACGCCGTTTACTTCATCTCCTTCAACGTTTATTTTCCGTATATCACGATCTATTTCAATAATTATCTCGACATGAACTACACGCTGTCCGGAGGCATCCAGGCGGCCGGTCTCGTCGCGGCGATCTTCCTCACGCTGCCGGCGGCCAAGTGGATCAATGCCCAGAAGACCGCTCGGATCATCGCGATCTCGGTCGTTTCCAACTTCATCGGCTTGCTGCTGATCTACCTGTCCTCTCAGATCGCGGTGCTCCTGATCGGCACGTTCTTCGCCGGAGCGGGCTACGTGCTCGTCATTCAGACGATCACCGCTTGGGTGAAGAACCTGTTCCCCGAGCAGCAGAGGGGCCAATTCGAAGGGGTACGCATGATCTTCGCCGTCTGCGTGCCGATGGTGATCGGACCGCTGATCTCCAACGCGGTGATCCAGCATCATGGCGTCCATATGGAGATCGACGGCGTGGCCGGCATGGTTCCGAATGAGACGCTGTTCCTGATCGCGGCGGCCGTGACGCTGCTTACGTTCCTGCCGCTCATTCCCGCCGCGAAGCAAGCCATGCGCCGCTTAGGCTCGTCCGTACCCACGGATTCTTCAACTCACTTGGAGGGATAAAAGCATGCAAACCCGCATCACGAACGCCGGTCCGGTGCTCGGGCCGAACGGCTCCCTGCAGCAGAGGGGCTACTCCACCCGATCGGTTCTTCATTACAATCGCGACGGAATCAAGGCCGCTCCCTGGAAGATCAAGGAGTGGGATTTCTATCAGGTGTCGAACGACGACTTCTGTCTCCAGATGACGATCGGCCATGTGTCCTACGCCGGCAACGTCTCGGTTAAGCTGTTCGAGTTCAAGACGGGCGTCCGGTACGAGATCACGAAGATGCTGGTCCTGCCCTTCAACCGGCTGAAGCTTCCTTCGTCGGCGGAGCAAGGAGACGTGATATACCGCAGCGGCGGAATGAAGATGGAGTTCCGCCAGTCGGCGGGAGAGAGGTCGCTCCGCTGCGAAGCGACCGACAAGAAGTCGCCGCCGATTACGGTAGATATCAAGCTCGCCCAGCCCGATCCGTCGTCTATCGTCATCGCCACTCCTTTCGACGAGAATCCGGCCTACTTCTATTACAATCACAAGATCAATTGCATGCCGGCGGAAGGAACGGTGCGCATCGGCGAGAAGGAGTACCGGTTCGAGCCGGACAGCGCCTTCGGCCTGCTCGACTGGGGGCGCGGCGTGTGGCCGTTCCACCACGAATGGTACTGGGGAAGCGGGAGCGGGTACGTCGACGGCAAGCGCTTCGGCTTCAACATCGGCTACGGCTTCGGCAATACGTCCGCGGCGACGGAGAACATGCTGTTCTACGACGGCACCGCCCATAAGCTTGGCAAGGTTATCTTCGATCTGGCGGGCGGCGGCTACTTGTCGAAGAAGAGAATCGTCAGCGACGACGGAAGGCTCGATATGGAGTTCGTTCCGATCTACGATAACCTGCAGATCACGAAAATGCTGTTCGTCGACAACTGCATCCATCAGGTGTTCGGAACGTTCTCGGGCCGAGCCGTTCTGGACGACGGGCGGACGGTCGAGTTCAAGGACTTGGTCGCTTTCGCGGAGCATGCGGTGAATAATTGGTAAAAAGACAGCCTGCCCGACTCCTTCGAGGGGCCGGGCAGGCTGCTTAATTATTAGGATAACGGATAACAATTCTATTACGGATTATTGAGGATTCGTCGTCCAGATCCCCGCGGCCTTCACGAACACGCGCTTCGGCAGCTTCAACGTCGCAAGCGCCAGCTCGGCCACATCCTCCGGCTGCATCATGCGGTCCTCGTCGCCGATCTTGAGGCCGGCATTGACGGACAGCTCCGTGTTGACAGTGCTCGGAGTCAATGCGGTCACGCGAATGTTCGATTTGCGAACCTCCTGCAGCACCGATTCCGTCAAGCCGAGTACACCGAATTTGGAAGCGCAGTAGGCCGATCCGGTAGCAAAGCCGCGCTCGCCCGCCGTCGAAGCGACGTTGATGATGCTGCCGCTGTTCTGCTCGAGCATCGTAGGCAGCACCGCGCGGGTCACGTAGTAGGTGCCCATCAGGTTGACTTGAATGATCCGTTCCCACTGCGCCGGATCCATATCGACCAAGGCGCCGAATTGCGCGATTCCCGCATTGTTGATCAGAATGTCGATGGAGCCGAGCTGCTTCTTCAGGGAGGCGACGGCTGCCTCGACTTCGGAAGCATTAGAAACATCGGCAGAAGCGATATACGCCCGGATGCCGTACTCGTTCGTTAACGATGCTTGCAATGCTTCAAGATCCGCGGCGCTGCGGGCAATGAGTCCGACGTGTACGCCTTCCTTGGCCAGCATAGTCGCAATGGCTTTGCCGATTCCTTTGCCAGCGCCTGTAATAATAGCGGTTTGGTTGTTCAATTGCATGGTAGGTCTCCTATTCTCGGTTCATTTTTTATTTGGGAACGATTCGTTTATTCTATAACAGACCGAACGTTAAGATAAGGACGCACTTCTAGGTTACGCGGTTACCTCCAGGCAACCTTAGAATAAGGAAGAGGGCATTCGTTAATGAGAGATCTACGGCAAGAGATTCGGACCAAAATCGAGAACAAAGAGTTCAATTGCGAGAAAGAGCTGACGCTGTCCATCATTAGCGGCAAATGGAAGGTCGTCATTATTTATCATCTGGGCGTCGAAGGACCGCACCGATTCAACGCCATTCAGAAGCTGTTTCCGAGGATTTCCCACAAGGTGCTGACCAATCAACTGAGGGAGCTGGAGGAGGACGGCATCGTTCACCGGCGGGTGTACCACGAGGTCGTTCCGATCCAGGTGGAATACTCGCTCACCCCGCTTGGCGAGAGCCTGCTGCCGATCATTCTGATGATGTACGAATGGGGCAAGCAAAGAATGAAGGATTTTATCACGTAGCCGCCTTCCGTCCGAAAAAAAGATTAGCACTCGACGGCATTGAGTGCTAAAATAACGGTGATAAGAAACAATCCCATATCTCTCAATGAAGGAAAGGAGATCCACGGCATGGCCAAGAAGCAGTTCAAAGCGGAATCCAAACGTTTGCTGGAGATGATGATCAACTCGATCTATACGCAGAAGGAGATTTTCCTCCGGGAATTGATCTCCAACGCCAGCGACGCGATCGACAAAATCTATTACCGGGCCTTGACCGACGACAGCCTCGTCTTCGACAAGGACAATTACTATATTAAGGTGACGGCCGATAAGGCGTCCCGCACGCTTACCCTCTCCGATACGGGCATCGGCATGTCGGCCGAAGACCTGGAGAGCCATCTCGGCGTGATCGCGAAGAGCGGCTCGCTGGCGTTCAAGAACGAGAACGAAGCGAAGGACGGCCACAACATCATCGGCCAGTTCGGCGTCGGCTTCTACTCCGCGTTCATGGTAGCGGACACCGTTACCGTCGTCAGCCGCGCGCTCGGCAGCGACCAAGCGTTCAAGTGGGAATCCACGGGGGCGGACGGCTACACGATCACTCCTGCCGAGAAGGAAACGGTCGGCACCGACATTTTCCTCAAGATCAAGGACAACACCGAAGACGACAATTACGATGAATATCTCGAAGAGTACCGCCTGCGCGCGATCATCAAGAAGTACTCCGACTTCATCCGCTATCCGATCAAGATGGAGATGACGTCCCGCCGTCCGAAGGAAGGCGAAGAAGGCGAGTTCGAGGAGTTCAAGGAAGAGCAAACCGTCAACTCCATGATCCCGATCTGGCGCAAGAACAAGAGCGAGCTGACGGACGAAGACTACAACAACTTCTACATGGAGAAGCGCTACGGCTTCGACCAGCCGGTGAAGCACATCCACATCAGCGCGGACGGAGCGGTCGTCTACAACGCGATCCTGTACATTCCGGAGAGCACTCCTTTCGATTACTACACGAAGGAGTTCGAGAAGGGGCTTGAGCTCTACTCGAACGGAGTCCTGATCATGAACAAGTGCGCCGATCTGCTGCCGGACTACTTCAGCTTCGTGAAGGGCATGGTCGACTCCGAGAACCTGTCGCTGAACATCTCCCGCGAGCTGCTGCAGCAGGACCGCCAGCTGACGATGATCGCGAAGCACCTCGAGAAGCGGATCAAGAGCGAGCTCTTGAACCTGCTGAAGAACGACCGCGAGAAGTACGAGGCGTTCTACAAGTCGTTCGGCCGCACGCTCAAGTTCGGCGTCTACAACGACTACGGCGCTCACAAGGACACGCTGCAGGACCTGCTGCTGTTCTACTCCTCCAAGGAGAAGAAGAACGTCAGCCTCGAAGAGTACGTGTCCCGCATGCCGGAGGACCAGAAGTACATCTACTACGCATCCGGCGAATCGATCGAGCGGATCGAGAAGCTGCCGCAGACCGAAGTGGTCGCGGACAAGGGCTACGAGATTCTGTACTTCACCGACGACGTGGACGAGTTCGCGATCAAGATGATCATGAGCTACAAGGAGAAGGAATTCCGTTCCGTCTCCAGCGGCGATCTCGGCATCGAGCCTAGCGAGGACGACAAGGCTTCGGAAGCGGAAGAGAACGAGAGCAAGGACCTGTTCGAGTCGATGAACGGCCTGCTCGCGGGCAAGGTGAAGAAGGTCAAGGCATCCAAGCGCCTGAAGAGCCATCCGGTCTGCCTGTCCACCGAAGGTGACGTGACGATCGAGATGGAGAAGATTCTCAAGGCGATGCCGAGCGGCCAAGACATCCAAGCCGACAAGGTGCTCGAGATCAACGTGAACCATGAGGTCTACCAATCGCTGAAGAACGCGTACGAGAACGACAAGGAGAAGCTGAGCCTGTACACGAACCTGCTGTACAACCAGGCGCTGCTTATCGAAGGCCTGCCGGTTCAGGATCCGGTGGCGTTCACGAACGACATCTGCAAGATCATGCGCTAATGGGAAAATAAAGCTCTAGTTAGCCGCTCCGCCGAGTCCTCCGCGACCGGGGAGCGGCTTTTTTGCGTCGTCTGCTGCCGTATGGCGCGTCGGAGGGGGCAAACGATAATCGATTTCTTCGACTAACTCGCACACCTCTGTGGCTTAAGGCGCGCCGATAGTCGATTTTTTCGACTATCTCGCCTGCTCCGGTGCCTCCAGGCGCTCCGATAGTCGATTTATTCGACTATCTCGTCTGTTTCGGTGCCTCGAAATGCTCCGATAGTCGATTTCTTCGACTATCTCGCCTGCTCCTGTGCCTCGAGATGCTCCGGTAGTCGATTTCTTCGACTATCTCGCCTGCATCGGAGCCTTGGGGTGCGTCGTTAGTCGATTTCTTCGACTATCTCGCCTGCATCGGAGCCTTGGGGCGCGTCGTTAGTCGATTTCTTCGACTAACTCGCACACCTCTGTGGCTTAAGGCGCGCCGCACGAATGGCGGTCCCCGGCTCCGAGTTATTGAACTTTGTTCAATAACAGCGCACGAATGGCGGTCCCCGGCTCCGAGTTATTGAACTTTGTTCAATAACAGCGCACGAATGGCGGTTCGCGGCTCCGAGTTATTGAACTTTGTTCAATAACGGCGCACGAATGGCGGTTCGCGGCTCCGAGTTATTGAACTTTGTTCAATAACAGCGCACGAATGGATGTAGTCTAGAAAGTAGACACGCTGTAACAGCGACCTGCTACAATAAAATCACTAAAAAGGTCGAGGTGTGTCATGGGCGATATCCGTCAGCATTTTGATGATGAGTTTAAGCGTCAAACGATTAAACACATGCAAGAGAACGGTAAAACACCAGCTGAAGTTTCTAAAGAGCTGGACATTCCCGTAAGCAGCATTCGTGCATGGAGAAAAAAGTTTGCTAATGCCGGAGAAAAATCGCAGGTGTTTGTTGATTATGAAAAGCTGAAAAAGCTTGAAGAACAAAAC
>NZ_RZJR01000008.1 GCF_003990975.1 Cohnella sp. AR92 | reverse complement strand
GGGATAAGCTAGCTGCTTCGCTAATAGCGGAGATTGGGGATGCAAAGCAGTTTGAAGATCCAAAACAGTTAGTTGCCTACGCAGGGCTGGATCCGAGTGTGCATAGTTCAGGTCAATTCGTAGCGTCCAGCACTCGCATCACCAAACGCGGCTCTAAACGGCTACGACGCGCACTGTATTTGGCTGTACAATGCGGTATAAGAGGAAGTACGAACGAAAGGCTACGAGCGTACTATGATAAGAAAAGACAAGAGGGCAAGCCCTACAAGGTGACGGTGATTGCTTGCGCCAACAAGCTATTGCATCACATATACGCCATCTTGAAGAAGGGCACGCCCTACACCGCATAATCCATATTTAACCAACATCCTCCGAGCCAACGGAGGTTATTTGGCATGTACAGAATTATAACAAGGTTTTTTCCTAAGACCAAGACGCCAAAGCTTGACAAACATTAGCTGGTTTTTAGTGCTTAGGGAAGACGCAGGCTGCTTTTAAAGGGGCAAGGCCTCGCATAACCTGTGTTATAATGCAAGTGCAGTCACGTAATGACGAAGAGGGCGTGAGAGGCTAGATGTCGCTGAATATCCATCAATTGCACATATTCTATACCGTTGCCGAGCGAGGCAGCTTCTCGGCCGCCGCGCAGACGCTGCATATGACCCAGCCCGCCGTAACGATGCAGATCCAGGCGCTTGAAGAGCGCTTCGGCGTCAAGCTGCTGCATCGGTCGACGAAGAAGCTGGAGCTGACCGAAGCGGGTCACTGTTTGCTGCCGCAAGCGCGCAAAGCATTCGATCTCATGAAAGAGACCGATTTTCTAATGGCCAAATATGTGGAGAACCTGAAGGGAAGGCTGAATTTCGCGGCGAGCCTTACGATCGGGGAGTACGTGCTCCCGAGACTGCTCGGTTCCTTCCTTAAACGATATCCTGAAGTATTGGTCAGCATGCAGGTGATGAACACCTCGGATATCGTCGAAGCCATCGCCAATCAAGGCTTGGCGTTCGGCCTCGTGGAAGCTTCGACCGACGACGAAAGCGTCGTTACCGAGCCCGTCATGAACGACGAATTGATGCTGATCGTCCCTAGTTCCCACCCCTTCGCTTCTCGCGAAGAAGTCGCCTTGAAGGAGCTGATCGCGGAGCCGCTGGTGCTGCGCGAACGGGGCTCCGGAACGAGGCAGGTGCTGGTGGAAGAGCTGGCACGTCGAGGCGTTCGGGAGGAGAGCCTGCGAATCGTCAGCGACTTCGGAAGCAACGGGGCGGTGAAGTCGGCGGTTCAAGCGGGGCTGGGCCTATCGGTTCTGTCGGTATGGTCGATCAAGAACGAAGCGGCGTTAGGGCTGCTGAAGCCTGTCCGCATCCAAGGCGTGACGTTCCAACGCCAATTCTACGCCGTGCGCTCCAAGTCCTCGGATTTGCCGATGCAGGCGGAAGTGCTACTTGATTATATAAGGGGATTATCGAATGAACCAAGCTGATCTTCATACGCATACGACGGCGTCGGACGGATTGCATCGCCCGTCGGAGAACGTTCGAATGGCCAAGGAAGCCGGCCTGGCGGGCATCGCGATTACCGATCACGATACGGTGGCGGGTGTCGAAGAAGCGTTGCGGGAAGGAGAGAGGCTTGGAATCGTCGTCGTTCCGGGCGTCGAGATCAGCACGGCTTACGAAGGCACTGAGATCCATGTGCTGGGCTATTACATGAACATCCAAGACCCTCTCTTTCTCGCCAGGCTGGCCGACCAGCGGAAGGTTCGGGACAGCCGCAACGAAGGAATCCTGAACAGGCTGGGCGAGCTTGGCATACCGGTGACGATGGAGGAGCTTAGGGAGATTGCCGGCCGGGATGACAACCCGGACGAGACGATCGGGCGGCCTCACATCGCCGACGCGCTCGTTAAGCGGGGAGTCGTCGGCAGCATCCAGGAAGCGTTCGATCGGTATCTGGCCAAGGGACGCGCCGCCTATGTCGATCCTCCGCCTCGCATTACGCCGATGGAAGCTTACGACTGGATCAGGGAAGCGGGCGGCGCGGCGATCGTCGCCCATCCGGGACTGTACCGCAAGGAGGAGCTGGCCGAGATCCTTCTCGACGGCGGAGCGGACGGCGTCGAGGCTTACCACTCCGACCATTCTCCGGAGCAAGCCGAGCGGTACCGCCAGCTCGCGATCGCCCGGGGCAAGATCGTAACCGGGGGATCGGACTTCCATGGCGCGCGCAAGGGAGGCGTCTATCACGGCCCGATCGGCAACCGGACGGTAGACATCTCCGTTCTGGAGCGGCTCAAGGCGGCTGCTCGATGAGAGCGTTCGAGGCAAGGGGGAGATAGTCGAATATTTCGACTATCTCACTGCACGATGCCGTGTAGGAGGCCCCGATTCGAATATATCGACTATCTCGCTGCTTAATGCCATGTAAGAGGCTCCGATAGTCGAATATATCGACTATCTCGCTGCTTAATGCCATGTAAGAGGCCCCAATAGTCGAATATTTCGATTATCTCGCTGTTTAATGCCATGTAAGAGGCTCCGATAGTCGAATATTTCGACTATCTCGCTGCTTAATGTCATGTAAGAGGCCCCGATAGTCGAATATTTCGACTATCTCGCTGCGCAATGCCATGTAAGAGGCCCCGATAGTCGAATATTTCGACTATCTCGCTGCATAACTTCGCGTCCAAGGCTCCGGCAGCTAGCATTCCGTCTACTCCGCTCGATGAGGGCATGCGAGGCGGGAGTTATTGAACGGAAGTCAATAACTCGAATCCATTCCTGCTACCAGCTAAAAAAAGGATGTCCGTAAAGTCGATTTTGAACGACTTGGCGGACATCCTTTTGCACTTTTAAGGCTGCTTCACGACGGAGGCGAGGCCGCGGATCGTTTCCTCGTCCGGCGTGACGAACAGCGTCTTCTGGCCTTCGTAGATAACGAAGCCCGGCTTGGCGCCGTTCGGCTTGCGAACGAGGCGAATCTTCGTGTAATCGACGGGGACGCTGCTCGATTCCTTGGCTTTGCTGTAGTAGGCGGCCAGCAGCGCGGCTTCCCGCAGGGTATCTTCCCCGTAGTCGGCGCCGCGGATCAGCACGTGGGAGCCGGGGATGTCCTTTGTGTGCAGCCACGTATCGTTCGGGTGCCCCAGCCGGTTCGTGACGTAATCGTTCTGCGTGTTGTTCTTGCCCACGTAGATCGGGATTCCTTCGCTCGAAGTGTAGCAGAGCAGGAACGGGCGATCGTTCCGCTTCTTCTTCGCGCCCTTGCGCGAGCTGCGGAAGCGCAGGTAGCCTTGTTCCATGAGCTCCTCCCGAATCTCCTCGATATCCGAAGGAGTCGCGGTCTGCAGTCCCTGAAGCACGGATTCGAGGTAGCGAATCTCCTCTTGGGTCGCAGAGATCTGCTCGATCACGACCGATCGGCTGTTCTTCAGCTTGTTGTACTTGCGGAAGTAGCGCTGCAGGTTCTCGTTCGGAGTCAGCAGCGGGTCCAGCTTGATCGTGAGCAGCGGCTGCTCTTCCTCGTAGTAATCGGTCACCTCGATCTGCTTGTCCCCGCGTTGGATCAGATGAAGATGCGCGGTCAGAAGCTCGCCGATCTTGCGGTATTGATCCGCCCCGCTGGCTTCCTGCAGCGTCTCGTCCAGCTTCTCCAGCTTCTTCTCGTTCTTCGCGGTCTCGTTCTGAAGCATCCTGGCCAGGTCGGTCGTCCGTTGGCGGACGAGGTCTCGCTCCGCCTTGTCCCCGTAGTAGCTGTCGAGACATTCGTTAGCGGTCTCGTATGGCGTTCGCTTGCCCTCCAGATGAGTCAGCTCCGCGACGGAGAAGCTGGACTTGCCATCCTCCGTCTCCACGATGGACGGGAAGTAAGCGTGCTCCCGGAAGCGGTCCATCATCCCGCGGAAAATCGGCCATAGCCGTTCCGAACTTCCATCGGCTCGATAGACGATCTCTTTGGCGAGCAGAGGGCTGATCCCGGTGTACGCGTTCACGAGCGCTTGCTCAAGCGCGCGCTTGCCCGAGTCGGAAGCGTTCCCGGCCGAGGCCTCCTCCATAGCATCCCGGAATTGCTCCGGCGTCTCCGCGTCCAGCGGATTCCGCTTGCCCTGGGCGGGAGGCGCGACATAAGGCGTGCCTGGCATGACGATCCGATAGCTGCTGATCGCCGGGGTGACGTGGCGAATGCCGTCGTGGATCAGGCCGGTCGCCGGATCGTGCAGGATCAGGTTGCTGTGGCGGCCCATGATCTCGAGCGTCAGGCGCTTGATGGAGAGATCGCCGAGCTCGTCGCGATGGCGGATATCCAGCTCGACCACGCGCTCCAGGCCGTCCTGGCGAATCTCTTCGATGATTCCGCCTTCGCAATGCTTGCGCAGCAGCATGCAGAACATGGGAGGCTCCTGCGGATTCTCCCACGACTTCTCCGTGACATGGATTCGCGGCATGGAAGGGTGCGCGGACAGCAGAAGCTTCTTCCCGAAGCCTTGGCCGCGGACGTGCAGGACGATCTCGTTCTCGGTAGGTTGATAGATTTTATGAATTCGCGCGCCGGCCAGAGCCTGCAGCTCATGGGTCAAGGCGCGGGTAACGAAGCCGTCGAGCGACATGTGGCATTACTCCCGATATGATGCAGAATTCGGATGCGATCCGTCCTCCTATGATGACACAGTTGCCGCCAAAGGAAAAGCGCGAAGCATTATCGAGGGGGATATTTCCCGGCTTGTCTGAATACACATAGGGGAGAACGGCTGTCCTAGCCTTATGGGCAGCGGATTTGCGGGAGGGGATGACCGTCGTGGAATCGAAAGCCTGGCACCAGCAAAGCGAACACGAATTGGCACAGACGCTTGGCACGGATGTAAGGAGGGGGCTGTCGCCGGAGGAGGCGGCAGCGAGGCTGCAAAGCCACGGGCTGAATGAACTGTCGGAACAGAAAGGGGAGTCTCCCCTCAAGCTTCTGCTGAACCAGTTCAAGGATTTTATGGTGCTCGTGCTGGCTGGCGCGACCGTAATCTCCGGCCTGCTCGGGGAGATGCTCGATGCGCTGACGATTATCGCGATCATCGTGCTGAACGGCTTGCTCGGCTTCTATCAGGAATACCGGGCGGAGCGTTCGCTCAAAGCCCTCAAAGCGTTGTCGGCGCCGAACGCGAAGGTCATTCGCGGCGGATCGCTCGAGGTGGTTCCGGCCCGCGAGCTCGTTCCCGGCGATCTCGTCCTGCTGGAGAGCGGCGACCGGGTGCCGGCGGATCTTCGCCTGATCGAGAGCAACCAGTGCACGATCGAAGAGGCGGCGCTTACGGGGGAATCCGTGCCGGTGGCTAAGGTGGCGGGGGCCTTGTCCGCGCCGGAGCTTCCGCTGGGCGACCGCAAGAATTGCGGTTACCTCGGGACGATGGTGACCCGGGGGACGGCCAAGGGCGTCGTTACCGTGACGGGCATGGCGACCGAGATGGGCAAGATCGCCGATCTCATCCAGCAGACGGAGGAGGCGGAGACTCCTCTTCAGAAGAGGCTGGAGCAGCTGGGCAAGATTCTGATCGTCCTTGCTCTGGCGTTGACGGTTGTCGTCGTTCTCGCCGGGGTGCTGCACGGACAGGAGATGTACGGCATGTTCCTGGCCGGGGTCAGCCTGGCCGTGGCGGCCATTCCCGAGGGGCTTCCCGCGATCGTCACGATCGCGCTTGCCCTTGGGGTCCAGAGGATGATCAAGCGGCGCGCCATCGTGCGCAAACTTCCTTCCGTCGAGACGCTCGGGTGCGCTTCGGTCATTTGCTCGGACAAGACGGGCACGCTGACCCAGAACAAGATGACGGTTACCCGGCTGTGGCTCGGCGGGAGGACGATAGACGTCAGCGGGGAAGGGTACGAGCCGACGGGGCAGTTCACGGAGAGCGGAAGGACTGTCGACAGCAAGGGGGATGCATCGCTCAAGCGGCTGACCCAAGTCGCGGCCTTGTGCAACAACGCCGAGCTGAAGGAAGAGAATCCGGAAGATTCGCGCAAAAAGAAGACGGCGAAGGAAGAAGAGGCGGCGGTCGTCCAGCATTGGAACGTGAAGGGCGATCCGACCGAAGGGGCCTTGCTCGTGCTCGCCGCCAAGTCCGGAGTGTCGCGGTCCTCTATCGACAGCCTGTATCCGAGAGTCTCGGAGTTCCCGTTCGACGCGGAGCGGAAGCGGATGTCGGTCGTCGTCTCCCATCAGGGCGGACGGCTGCTGTGCACCAAAGGCGCTCCCGACATGCTGATCGAGAAGTGCTCGTACATTCTATGGGAAGGCAACGTCGTTCCGTTCACGGGCACGCTCCGCGGCAAGGTGCTGCAAGCGAACGAGGCGATGGCGAGCGACGCCCTCCGCGTCCTCGGCTTCGCTTACCGCGATCTCAAGCCGAACGAATCCTGCGAATCGGATGAGCAGGCCGAGAAAGGCCTAATCTTCATCGGGCTGACCGGAATGATCGATCCTCCTCGGCGCGAGGTGTTCGACGCCGTCGTCAAGTGCCGCCAAGCCGGCATCAAGACGGTCATGATCACGGGAGACCATCGCACGACCGCGGAGGCGATCGCCCGGACGCTCGGCATCCTGCCGCGCGACGGCAAGGTCTTGAGCGGAACGGATCTGTCCGCCATGGACGACGCCCAGCTCGATAAGGTAGCCGACGACGTGTACGTCTATGCCCGAGTGTCTCCCGAGCACAAGCTGCGAATCGTTCAGTCGCTGCAGCGCAACGGGCATATCGTCGCGATGACCGGAGACGGAGTCAATGACGCCCCCGCGGTCAAAGCGGCGGACATCGGCATCGCGATGGGCATCACCGGGACCGACGTGACCAAGGAAGCTTCGGCGTTCGTGCTCGCGGACGATAATTTCGCTTCCATCGTCAGCGCCGTCGAGGAAGGACGGGGCATCTACGAGAACATTCGCAAGTTCATCCGCTACCTGCTCGCTTCGAATGTCGGCGAGATTCTCACGATGTTCATCGCGATGATGCTGGCCATGCCGCTGCCGCTCGTTCCGATCCAGATCCTGTGGGTCAACCTCGTCACCGACGGGCTGCCGGCCATGGCGCTCGGCGTCGACCAGGCCGAGAACGACCTGATGAGGCACAAGCCTCGCTCGGCGAAGGAGAGCATCTTCGCGCGCCGGCTGGGCTGGAAGATTATCAGCCGGGGCATTCTGATCGGGATCTGCACGCTCGCGGCATTCGCCCTTACCCTTGGCGGCACGACGGGGACGGGAGACAAGCTGGTTCACGCGCAGACCGTCGCTTTCGCAACTCTCGTGCTAGCCCAGCTTATTCACGTCTTCGACTGCCGCAGCTCGCGCTCGATTTTCCACCGCCGCTTCTTCGAGAACAAATTCCTGGTGCTTGCGGTGCTGTCTTCGCTTCTGCTTCTGCTGGCCGTTCTGTACGTCGAGCCGCTGCAGCCGATCTTCAAGACCGTTCCGCTTCATCTTCGCGATTGGGCGCTCGTCTTCGTCGCCGCCGGCATCCCGACCTTCGCGATGGGCATCGGCAGCGTCTGGGGCTCCTCGCGCCGCCGTCGCCGCACGAATCGAATCTCCTACGGCAACTCGCAGACTCGTCCGGTAATCCGTTAAACGGCAAGCATGCAAGAGGCCTTCCCGGCTCTGTCCCGGGAGGGCTTCTTCCTCTTTGCGCTCCGATTGACCGCCATTAATCAAATAGTGCAAATAAAACCGCGTTTCCTATATGCGCAAAAAATAGGGGATGAGGTATGATAGTGTACCAGAAGGACAAACGCGGCAAGCTTGAGGGGGATTTATCGATGCAATTTACGAAAATGAACGGATTGGGCAACGACTTCATCGTCGTGAACGGGGAGAAGGAGCTTCCCGCCAACGCGTCCGAGCTGGCGGTCAAGCTGTGCAATCGCTTCTTCGGAATCGGAGCGGACGGGCTCGTCTACATCCTTCCTTCCGAGAAGGCGGACTTCAAGATGAGGATCATCAACTCCGACGGCTCGGAGGCGGAGCAATGCGGGAACGCGATTCGCTGCGTCGCCAAGTACGTCTACGATAACGGCTTGATCGACCGGACGGCCATCTCGATCGAGACGATCGGCGCCGGCGTGCAGCCGCTGCAGCTGACGGTAGAGAACGGCAAGACCAGCCTCGTGCGCGTCGATATGGGGGCGCCGATCCTGAACGGCCTGGACGTGCCGACGACCGTGGACGCGAATCCGGTCATCGGGCACAAGGTCGAGATCGACGGACGGGAATTCGCCTTCACCGCCGTCTCCATGGGCAATCCGCACGCGGTCATCTACGTAGATGACGCGGTGAACTTCGAGCTGGCGAAGTGGGGACCTAAGCTCGAGACGCATCCGCTCTTCCCGCGCAAGATCAACGTGGAATTCGCCAAGGTGAACACGCGTGGGCAAGTGGACATGCGGGTATGGGAACGCGGCGCGGGCCCTACGCTGGCATGCGGCACCGGCGCGTGCGCGACGCTCGTCTCTTCCGTTCTGAACGGCCTTACCGACCGCAAGGCGACCATCTCCCTCGCGGGCGGGGACCTGTTCATCGAATGGAGCGAGGAAGACAACCATGTCTATATGACGGGACCGGCCGAGATCGTCTTCCAAGGCCTGGTGTAATCCGAATCGAATAGCAGCCACTCCGGCAGAAGGGGGAGCTAGCGGGGAATCGGCTTGAAGCCGTTCGTCCTGCGGGCTTGCCCCTTCTTTGGTTTAAGAGAATTGTCGGCTCGGCTCGATAAATGCAAGATAATTGCGCGCTTCCCAGGGGCAAAGGATGGCGCCCTCTTGTCCGTGCCGCGTTTTTCAAGTAAAATAGGTCAATATGGCTTGCAACTCGGACTCATGCTGCACTTGCGCGTTGGCCGTTTGCTCTATTTGTATCCAAGTCCCGCAGTATGCAAGGGGTCGCCGTTGGCAACACTGTTGCATAGTTTGGTAGCCCGGAGCTGCTTGCGAGGAATGACCGGAGGGAAAAGTTGCATGGCGATCAAACTGATCAACATCGGTTTTGGCAACATCGTGTCAGCGAATCGCATTATATCCATCGTAAGCCCGGAATCGGCGCCGATTAAGAGAATCATCCAAGAAGCGCGTGACCGGCACATGCTGATCGATGCTACCTATGGTCGTCGTACTCGCGCCGTAATCATCACCGACAGCGATCACGTGATCCTGTCAGCCGTCCAACCGGAAACGGTCGCGCACCGTTTGTCCACCAAGGACGACGAACATGACGAATGAATTGGGGAAGTCCATGAACAGAGGTTTGCTAATTGTACTATCAGGCCCTTCGGGCGTCGGCAAGGGAACGGTATGCGCCGCGTTACGCCGCAGGATGCCGGAGCTTATCTATTCGGTATCCGCCACGACTCGCGCTCCCCGCGCCGGCGAAGTAGACGGAGTGAACTACTTCTTCAAGTCGAAGGAGCAGTTCCTGGATATGATCGCCCGCGACGCTCTGCTTGAGCATGCGGAATACGTCGGCAACTACTACGGCACTCCGCGCGAATTCGTAGAGAAGACGCTGTCCGAGGGCAAAGATATCATTCTGGAGATAGAAGTTCAGGGAGCTCTCAAGGTCAAGGAGAAGTTCGACGAAGGCGTGTTCGTTTTCCTTCTTCCTCCTTCCCTCGGCGAACTCGAACAACGCATCGTCGGCCGCGGAACCGAGACGAAGGACAAGATCGACCATCGCCTGTCCGTCGCCGTTGAAGAGATGAATTTGCTGAATCGATACGACTACGCGGTCTTCAACGACGAGATCGACCTGGCCTGCAGCCGGATCCAGGCGATCATTACGGCGGAGCATTGCAAGCGCGAGAGAATTCAGCATGAGCTGTTCGACGAGCTGAAGAGCTTGGCGGCAGCCAATAACGGATCGGAGAGATAAGAAGATGCTATATCCATCGATTGATGAACTGGTACGCAAGGTAGACAGCAAGTATACGCTCGTCGTCGCCGCTTCCAAGCGGGCAAGAGGGCTTAGAGAAGGCAAGGAGTCGCAGCTTGTGGCTCCGAAGGCGCACAAATACGTCGGCGTCGCGCTGGAAGAGATCTACCACGACTTCGTAACCGTAGAAGCGCTCAAAGCGGACTAAAGCTTCATAATCTTCGAGAAAAGAACAACCCGCGCGGTTGTTTTTTTTCTCGGTTATTCGGAATTTACGCGTTTTAAGCTGGTGTAATCCGGGGGGAGGAAAGCTTGTGGGGAACATACTGGAAGGCAAGACGATCGTGCTCGGCATCACGGGAGGGATCGCCGCGTACAAAGCGGCGACGCTGTGCAGCCGGCTCGTCTCCCATGGGGCGCAGGTTCGCGTGATCATGACCGAAGGGGCGACGAAGTTCATCTCGCCGCTGACGCTTCAGACGCTGTCCCGCCATCCCGTGGCGACGGACACCTTCGACGAGCATGATGCTTCCGTCGTTCAGCATATCGATCTGGCGGACGCGGCCGATCTGGTCGTCGTCGCTCCCGCGACCGCGAACATAATCGCCAAGATGGCGCACGGCCTGGCGGACGACATGCTTAGCACGACGCTGCTCGCGACGACGGCGCCGGTGCTGATCGCGCCCGCGATGAACGTCCATATGCTGCAGCACCCGGCCGTCCAAGGCAATCTGGAGGTCCTTGGCTCGCGAGGGATTAGCTTCGTCGAGTCCGGCACGGGCCAATTGGCTTGCGGATATGTCGGCAAGGGGCGTCTGGCCGAACCGGACGAGATCGTCGAAGTCATTATCGGCATGCTGGCGGGGCGCAAGCCGCTTGCCGGACGGAAGGTGCTGGTGACGGCGGGAGGTACGATCGAACGTCTTGACCCCGTTCGATACATCACGAACGATTCCTCCGGGAAGATGGGCTTCGCTCTGGCGGAAGCGGCGAGAGACCTCGGCGCCGACGTTACGTTAGTCTGCGCCCGAACGGACGGTCCTCCGCCCGCCGGCGTGACCGTCGTGAAGACGCCGTCCGCGGAAGAGATGCTGGCGGCCGTCATGGAGCGTTTGCCGGACATGGACGCGGTGTTCAAAGCGGCGGCCGTCGCCGATTATCGGCCGGCCGAGAAGCGGGAGAACAAGATGAAGAAAGGGCCGGAGACGATGACGCTCGAGCTCGTGCGCAACCCGGACATCCTTCAAGAGATCGGCAACTGGAAGCAGGCGAACGGCGGGGCGCGCCGGACTCCGTTCGTGGTCGGCTTCGCGGCGGAGACGACGGACGTGGAGCGGCATGCGCTGGACAAGCTGGCCCGCAAGCGCTGCGACCTGCTCGTGGCCAACGACGTGTCGCAGGAAGGCGCCGGCTTCGGCTCCGATACGAATATCGTGAACGTGTACGGCGCGGAAGGGCTTGTGCTCTCCCTCGCCCGGCAGCCGAAGCGCCTGATCGCCGAGCAGCTATGGCAGCTGATCTCGCGGCGGGCGGCTTGGGCGCCGGAGCGCTCCGAAGGGGCGGGCCCTCTATGACGGCAGCCCGCGTCATCGTCGACGTGCCGAGCCGGGATACCGATCGGCCGTTCGACTATTCGATCCCGGACCGGCTGCGCGATTGGGTCGAGGTCGGCAGCCGGGTGGCCGTGCCCTTCGGCAGCCGCACGCTGCAAGGCATCGTCGTCGAGCTGACGGACGATCCGGACGTGGACCGGAGCCGGCTCAAAGCCCTGATCGACGTGCTCGACGCCTTGCCTCCCTTGTCGGCCGAGCTGGTCGAGCTTGGGGAATGGATGAGCAGGCGGTGGATCTGCCCGCTGACCGTCGCCCTTCAGGCGATGCTGCCGTCCGCGCTCAAGGGCAAGGCGGAGAAATACATAGCCTTGGCGTACGGACGGGCTTGGCCGGCGGAGGAGCTTCTTGCGGACAGCGCCTTCCGGCAACTGCTGGAGAAGGGCGCGCCCGTGAAGCTCTCGTACCTGCTTCAGCATTATCCGCACGAAGCGGAGACGATCAAGCGGATGCTGAAGAACGGAGCGCTGATGGAGACCCAGAAGGTTGAGGACCGCCTATCCGTACGGACGGTTCTGACGGTATTCCCTCCTTCGGAAGACGAGCTGAAGGCGAGCATTCGGGAATTGGGCAAGAAGGCGCCGAAACAGCGGGAGGCGTTGGAATTCCTAATCGCGCATCCGCAGCCGATTGCCCAGCAGCAGCTGGCCGAAGCGGTCGGCACGACGGTCGGGACGGTGAAGGCGCTGGCGGACAAGGGCTGGATCGAGATTCGTCCGGTGGCGGAGGATCGCGACCCTTACGCCGGCCGTTCCTTCACTCCGACGGCTCCGATGAAGCTGACCGAGGCGCAATACGCGGCATACGGGCCGATCGCGCAAGCGATCGCCGAGGAACGGCACGAAGTGTTTCTGCTGCACGGCGTGACCGGCAGCGGCAAGACGGAGATCTACCTGCAATCGATCCAGCGATGCCTGGAGCTGGGCAAAGAAGCCATCGTGCTCGTGCCCGAGATCGCCTTGACGCCGCAGATGGTCGAACGGTTCAAGGGGAGATTCGGGGAGAGAGTCGCCGTGATGCACAGTCGGCTCTCGAACGGGGAACGGTACGACGAATGGCGCAAGATTCGCGAAGGACGCGCTCAGGTCGTCGTCGGCGCAAGGTCGGCGATCTTCGCCCCGTTCGGCCGGATCGGCCTCATCGTCATCGACGAAGAGCACGAGACGACTTATAAGCAAGAAGAGAGTCCGAAGTACCACGCCAGGGACGTGGCCGCGGAGCGGGCCCGCCTTCACGGCGCGGCCGTCGTGCTCGGCTCGGCGACCCCTTCGCTCGAGACTTATTCGGCCGCGGTCGGGCCCTATGACCGGGACACGGCTTCCGGACGCTCCTGGGATCCGGTCTACGTGCCGCTGCCGGAACGGGTGGCGGCTCGTCCTCTGCCGAAGGTCAGCATCGTTGACATGCGGGAGGAGCTGAAGCTCGGCAACCGGGCGATGTTCAGCCGCGCGCTCGCGCAAGCGATCGAGGAGAGGCTGGAGCGGCAGGAGCAGATGGTGCTGCTTCTGAATCGAAGGGGCTATTCGACCTTCGTGATGTGCCGCTCCTGCGGCTATACGGCGAACTGCCCGCACTGCGACATCGCGCTTACTTACCACCGGGGCTCCCAGAATCTGCGCTGCCACTACTGCGGCTACGCGGAACGGGAGCCGGACGCGTGCCCGTCCTGCCAGAGCCCGCACATCCGGTTCTTCGGGACGGGAACGCAGAAGGTGGAGGAGGCTCTCGCCCAGTCGTTCCCCGGCATCCGCGTCATTCGGATGGACGTCGATACGACGACGGAGAAGGGCTCGCACGAGAAGTGGCTGACCCAGTTCCGCGAGCGCAAGGCCGACGTGCTGCTGGGTACGCAGATGGTCGCCAAAGGGCTTGATTTTCCGCATGTGACTCTCGTTGGCGTTCTAGCGGCCGACTCGGCCCTGAAGCTGCCGGATTTCCGCTCTCCGGAGAGAACGTTCCAGCTGCTCACTCAGGTAGCGGGCCGCGCCGGCCGCCACGAGCTTCCCGGGGAGGTCATTATCCAGACTTACGAGCCGGAGCATCCGTGCATCGCCACGGTCGAACGTCACGACTATGCCGGCTTTACGGAACAGGAGCTGCGTCACCGGCGAGTCCTGGGCTATCCTCCGTTCGGCAGGCTGATCACGATCACCTTCACCCACGAGCAGGTTCCCCTGCTGCATACGCTAGGGGAGTCGTTCGCTTCGAAGCTTCGCGCGCGGGCGGCGGCGGAAGGCGTTCGCCAGACCGTCGCGAGCGGAACGGGAGTGTCGCTGGAGGTGCTCGGTCCGGTTCCTTCGCCGATTCCGAGGCTGAAGGATCGCTACCGGTATCAATGTATGGTAAAATATCGGGGAGAAGTCGACGCGGTCGGCTGGACGTCCGCCGTGCTGCGGGAGCTGTCGGAGACGGCGAAGCGCTCCGGCGCGACGGTCAGCGTGGACGTCGACCCTCAGATGATGTTATAGAATATACTTTCGTATCTCTTAATAAAGGAATGATGATAGCATGGCCATTCGCCTTATTGTGAAGCACCCGGACGACGTCCTGCGCGAGCCGGCGAAGGAAGTCACCAAATTCAACTCGAACCTGCACAAGCTGCTCGACGACATGGCGGACACGATGTACGAGGCAGACGGCGTCGGCCTCGCCGCTCCGCAGGTCGGCATCTCGAAGCGGGTCATCGTCGTGGATGCGGACGAAGAGCATGGATTGGTCGAGCTCGTGAACCCGGAGCTCGTCTCCAAGGAAGGCGAGCAATTCGGACCGGAGGGCTGTCTCAGCATTCCCGGGCTGCAAGGCGACGTACGCCGCGCTCTCCGGGTAACCGTGCGAGGCCAGGATCGCAACGGCAATCCCGTCGAGTACTCGGGCAGCGATCTGTTCGCGCGCGCGCTGCAGCATGAGATCGATCACTTGAACGGCGTCCTGTTTATCGACCTGGCGGAATCGGTCTACGAGCGGAAGGCGGTTCCGGAGCAAGGCGGGGAATAAGATGAGAATCGTATTTATGGGAACGCCGGAATTCGCCGTTCCTTCGCTTCAGGCTCTGTTGGACGGAGGGTATGACGTGGTCGGGGTCGTGACCCAGCCGGACCGCCCGAAGGGGCGGAAGCGGGAGCTGACTCCTCCGCCGGTCAAGGTCGTCGCCTTGGAGCGCGGCCTGCCGGTGCTTCAGCCCGAACGGCTTCGCGCGCCGGAGGCGGTTGAAGAAGTGAAGGCGCTGCGGCCGGACCTGATCGTGACGGCCGCTTACGGCCAGATTCTGCCGAAGTCCCTGTTGGAAGCGCCGAAGCTGGGCTGCGTGAACGTCCACGGATCTCTGTTGCCGCGGTACCGCGGAGGGGCTCCGATCCAGCGCTCGATCATCAACGGCGAGAGCGTGACCGGCGTTACCCTCATGTTCATGGCCGCGGGGCTGGACACGGGGGATATGATCGACCGCGTCGAGGTTCCGATCGAGGACGGGGATACGTCCGGCACGATGTTCGAGAAGCTGAGCCTCGCGGGCTCGAAGCTGCTGCTGCAATGGCTGCCTAGCCTGGAAGCGGGCACGGCTCCCCGGGAGGTGCAGGACGAGTCGCTGGCGACATTCGCCTCCAACCTTACGAGAGACGATGAGCGGCTCCATTGGGAGCAGGATTCCCGGTCGCTGTTCAACCGGGTTAGAGGCCTCTACCCGATGGCCGGAGGCTTCACGTACTTAAACGGAGAAGTGTTCAAGGTATGGGGCTGCCGCGCGCCGGAGGAAGCGGACCGGGAGCTGGCCGCCGAGTGGGAAGCCGAAGCGCCGGGTACGGTGCTGCAGACCGGCCCGTTCGGCATTCGCGTCCGGACCGGCGACGGGAGTCTGGTACTGACGGAAGTGCAGCCGGCAGGCAAGAAGGCGCTGCCCGCTGCGGACTATGCGAGGGGGGCAAGGCTTGCCCCGGGTACGGTGCTCGGTTAGTCGAGCGCCGTATTTTGCGTTTGAGGGGTTCGCTCTTGCTGTGGCTATACTAGGAAGAGCGAGGATAAGAGGCAGGCTGTGCGCCTGCCGCAATCGGAGCGTGTAAGAGATGAGTCAATCAGAAGACAAGAAGAACAAAGGCTTTCATCGCAAGACGCCGGTCGGACCGCGCGAAGCGGCGCTGGCCGTGCTTCAGCGGGTCGATCAAGAGGGAGCCTACAGCGGCTTGGAATTGAACCGGGTGCTGACGGACGCCCGCTTGTCCCGTCCGGATGCCGCGCTCGCGACGGAGATCGTCTACGGGACGATCCAGCGGCTTCAGACGATCGACTTCGTTCTGAAGGGCCGAGTCAAGGGCTGGCCGAGAAAAGTGGAGCCTTGGGTGCGAAGCTTGCTGCGTCTTAGCTATTACCAGCTGCGATGGCTGGATCGCGTTCCCGCGCACGCGGTAACGGACGAAGCGGTTCGAATCGCGAAGAAGAGAGGGCATGCGGGCATCGCTGGACTGGTGAACGGCGTGCTGCGCGGCCTCCTTCGGGAGGGATTGATTCCGGCGCTGCCCGCCGGATTAAGCGCCGCGGAGAGAATCTCTCTCGAGCACAGCTATCCCGAATGGCTCGTTCGGAGATGGATCGGCGTCTACGGGGAGGAGACGGCGGAAGCGCTGTGCGAAGCGGGCAACGAGCCGCCGCAAGGCTCCGCCCGGGTTAACGTCGCAAGAACGACGCGCGAGGCGATTCTCGAGCAGATGAACGCGAAGGAGATCTATGCGAAGCCTTCCAAGCTCGCTCCGGCGGGCATCGTGGCTTCGCGGGCCGGCAGCCTGGCGGCAACGGATTGGTACCGCGACGGGCTTCTGACGGTGCAGGACGAGAGCTCGATGCTGGTCGCGGCGGTCGCCGACCCGAAGCCGGGGGCGAAAGTGCTGGATTGCTGCGCCGCGCCGGGCGGGAAGACGACCCATCTGGCGGAGCTGATGGGCAACTCGGGCGAAGTGCTGGCCAACGACATTCATCCGCACAAGGAACAGCTGATCGCGCAGCAGGCGGAGCGTCTCGGCCTGAGCTGCGTCCGGACGATGACGGGGGATGCAGCCGAGCTGCCCGACCGTCTTCCGGCGAATGCCATGGACGTCGTGCTGCTCGACGCCCCTTGCTCCGGCCTCGGCGTCATCCGCCGCAAGCCCGAGATCAAGTGGAACAAGCACGAGGAAGACATCGGCAGCCTGGCCAAGCTGCAAGCGGAGCTTCTCGAGAAGGTGCACGGACTGGTGAAGCCGGGCGGTACGCTCGTGTACAGCACGTGCACGATCGCCCGGGAAGAAAATGAAGACGCGGTGGCCGGATTCCTGAAGAAGCATCCGAATTATATACTGGATGCGGATTGGCCTTCCGAGATCGTAGAGGCGCTTAAGGCAGGCCATGCGCTGCCGGAGCCGTTCTCGGGAATGGTCCAGCTGCTTCCGCATCAGTTCGGGAGCGACGGCTTCTTCATCGCCAAGCTGAAGAGGCTGGAGTAGGAGGAAGCAGGCGGGAACGGGCCGCTCAGGCCGCGGAACTTTTCGAGCCGGACGGTCGATAGGAATGGAAGCCGGGCATCGAACCGGAGGACGAACGGGACTTCGAACTGAAACCGGATTGTCGAGCCCGAACCCGCGCCGGGCCGGGATTTGCGGCGCAGAGCCTCTCCCTTCTTCCGGAAGGGCGTTTGTGATAAAATAGATCGAACGGTGGTGACACATATGGACAAACAAGAACTTAAGGGTTTGGACAGCAAATTAAATTACAAGCCGGACAAACCATTTATTTACGATTATTCGCTTGAACAACTCCAGGATTGGGTCAAGGAGCAAGGCGAGTCGGCGTTCCGCGCCGGACAGATATTCGATTGGCTTTATGTGAAGCGGGTGGCGTCCTTCGAGGAGATGACGAACCTGCCGAAGGCGTTCCGCGACAAGCTGGCCGATGCGTTCGCTTTCGTGACGTTGAACGAGATTACGAAGTTCCAATCCAAGGACGGCACGGTCAAGTTCCTGTTCGGCCTGCATGACGATCATGCGATCGAGACGGTCCTCATGCGGCACAACTACGGGAACAGCGTGTGCGTCACGACGCAGGTCGGCTGCCGAATCGGCTGCACGTTCTGCGCGTCCACGTTGGGAGGCTTGAAGCGCAACCTGACGGCGGGAGAGATCGTCGCCCAGGTCGTGCAGTCGCAGCGCCTGCTCGACGCGGAAGGCGAGCGGGTATCGAGCATCGTGATCATGGGCTCGGGCGAGCCGTTCGAGAACTACGACAACATGATGACGTTCCTGCGTTTGATGACGCATCCGAAGGGCCTCAATATCGGGCAGCGCCATATCACGGTGTCCACGAGCGGCATCGTGCCCAACATCTATCGCTTCGCGGACGAGAACACGCAGATCAGCCTCGCGATCTCGATCCATGCGCCGAACGACGAGCTTCGCTCGAAGCTGATGCCGGTCAACCGCCGCTTCCGCTTCAACGAAGTGATGGACGCTTGCAAATATTATATCGAGAAGACAGGCCGCCGCCTGACGTTCGAGTACGCGTTGATCGGAGGCGTGAACGACCGTCCCGAGCATGCGGAGGAGCTGGGCGACCTGCTGCAAGGAATGCTCTGCCACGTAAACCTGATCCCGGTCAACTATGTTCCGGAGAGGAATTACGTGCGAACTCCTCGCGACGACATCTTCGAGTTCCAGCGCATTCTGGAGCGCAAGAAGATCAACGCTACCATCCGCCGGGAACAAGGCCACGACATCGCGGCAGCCTGCGGCCAGCTTCGCGCGAAGCATACGGAAGAGAAAGAGAAGCGGGAGAAGGAGAAAGAGGCTCAGGCGAGGTGATCGTTGTGAAAACGGCAATGCGGAGTCATGTTGGCAAAATAAGGCAAGTGAACGAGGATAACGCTTGGGTGGATCGGATCGAGCACGGGCTGATCGCGGCGGTCGTGGCAGACGGAATGGGCGGCCACAAAGCCGGGGAGATCGCGAGCGGCTTGACCGTCGAGAGCGTAGTCGCTTCCTTGTCGTCCTGGCAAGAGGACGTAGAGGCGGCGGATGCCGAGGATCGGCTGAAGGAGCTAATTCGCAAGGCGAATTCGGTCGTCTTCGAGACAGCCTCGGGCAACGACCAATATTCCAATATGGGGACGACGATCGTGCTGGCGCTTCTGAACCGGAACGCCGGCTTGATCGGCCATATCGGCGACAGCCGGGCTTACCTACTGCGGGACGGCGAGCTCGCACAGCTGACGGAAGACCATACGCTGGTGCAGGAGCTGACCAAGTCGGGGCAGCTGAGCCCGGAGGAAGCGGCCAATCATCCGAGGCGCAACGTGCTCCTTCGCGCGCTAGGCACGGATCGCAGCGTCGAAGTCGACGTTCGCCGTTTCGACTGGCTGCCCGGGGATCGGTTGCTTCTCTGCAGCGACGGGCTTAGCTCCCTGGTCGAGGATGCGCTCATCCGAGACACGTTAAGCGAAACGAATGACACTCTGGAGCAGAAGGCGGAGAAGCTGATCGCGCTTGCGCTGATTGCCGGAGGAGACGACAACGTCACGGTAGTGCTTGTCGATTACGAGATAGACGATGTCGTCGGTGGAGGAGGAAAGGCATGATCGGACATACGCTCGGGGGACGGTATGAACTGCTGGACCGCGTCGGCGGAGGCGGAATGGCCCTCGTATACAAGGCTCGGGACATCCTGCTGAACCGCTTCGTAGCCGTCAAAGTATTGCGTCAGCAATTCATGCACGACGAGGATTTCGTTCGTCGGTTTCGCCGCGAGGCTCAAGCGGCGGCTTCCTTGTCTCACCCGAATATCGTCAGCATCTATGACGTCGGCCAAGAGGCGGACACGCATTACATCATCATGGAATTCATCGACGGCAATAACCTGAACGAAATCATACGCGACAGGGCGCCGCTCCAGGTCGAGGAAGCGGTGCGCATCGCCGCGCAGATCGCCGACGCGCTGGATCACGCCCATCATAATCAAATTATCCATCGCGACATCAAGCCGCATAACATCCTGATCGGCAAGAACGGAAGAGTCAAGGTTACGGACTTCGGCATCGCGCGCGCGGTGACGACCTCGACCATCACCCAGACGGGCTCGGTGCTCGGCTCCGTGCATTATTTCTCTCCCGAACACGCCAAAGGCGTCAGCACCGGAGAGAAGTCTGATATCTACTCGCTCGGGATCGTTCTGTACCAGATGCTGACGGGCAGGCTGCCGTTCCTCGGCGAGAGCCCGATCAGCGTCGCGCTTAAGCATCTGCAGGACCCGTTCGAACGGCCGAAGCAGGTGAATCCTCATATTCCGCAGAGCGTCGAGAACATTATTCTCAAAGCCATGCGCAAAAATCCGCACGAGAGGTATCCTACCGCGAAGCTCATGCTTCAGGATCTGGAGACCTGCCTCCTGCCGCAGCGCCTGCACGAGCCGCCGATCCAGTTCCCTAGCGATTCGGACGAGGACGACGGCGAGCAGACTCGCGTCATTCCCGCGCTGAAGCCGGACATGAGAATGTCCGGCGAGGAGACCATCGTCAAGAAGGACGAGAAGTGGGACGAAGCGGAAGACCGCAAGCGAAGATGGGTCGCTCCTACCGTATTCGCGGTCGTTGCCGTCCTGCTGATCGGCATCCTGATCTGGGCCGTGATGGCGCTTAAGGGCCAGTTGAGCCCGAAGGACGTAGAGATCCCTCTCGTTGTCGGCAAGCACTACGAAGATGCGAAAGCGGAGCTGCTCGCGGCGGGCCTTAACGTTCTGGAGCCTTATCCGGAGGAGCCTAGCCCCGACGTGCCTGCCGGCGACGTTATTAAGCAAGACAAGCAGGACATGAAAGTGAAGGAAGGCGCGACGATCACCTTGACCGTAAGCACGGGACCGGAGCTGTCGGCGATGCCGACGCTGACGGACATCTCCTACGAAGACGCCGTCGCTCAATTGAACGATCTGGGAATCACCGAGGACCGGATCACGAAGAAGCCGGTGAACGACAAGAGCGAAGCGGGAACCGTTCTGAAGCAGGAGCCCGCCTCCGGCGAGAACTTCGATCCGAAGACGGTAACCGTTACTCTGACGGTGAGCGAAGGGCTGGCGCCTTTCCCTATGCCGAATTTGATCGGCTCGACGCTAGATGAAGCTAAGGTTACCATCCTGCAGAACGATCTGGTTCTGCAAGATGCGGATATTCATTATGAGGCTAACTATACGACCAAAGGCAAAATCTTCAAGCAGTACCCGGCGGAGCAGGGAGAGATGGTGACGGCGGGCGATAAGATCCAGATCTGGATCAGCAGCGGCTATCCGGCAGACTCGAAGCAGAGAACGTACAACGTTTACGTATCTCCGGCGCTCGAGGGAGAGACCAGCACGATCGTGATCAAGATTTCGGACGCCCGCGGCGACGACATCGAGTGGGGAACGAAGAAGATCAAGACGTCGCAGACCTACCCGGTTACTCTGGTGCTTGCGCCTAACACGAACGGCAAAATCTCGATTTACCGCAACGGCGATCTGATCGATGAAGAGCCGATTCCGTACGAAGACATTCCGGCTTCCCACGAGATTAATCCGCCGGAGCCGTCGAAGCCGGTCGATAGCGGCGGCACGGATGGCGGCACGGGCACGACGGACGGCGTAACGGATCCGGGCGGCAGCGATGCGCCCGCCGACAATTCACAGAATTAGGGAGTTTTTCGATGCCCCAAGGGATCATCTATAAAGCGCTTAGCGGCTACTATTACGTCGAGTCGGAAGACGGCCAGTCGGTGCAGTGCCGCGCGAGAGGCATTTTCAAGAAACGCGGACAATCCCCGCTGGTCGGGGACCGCGTCGTCTTCAGCGATACGGAGAACGGGGAGGGAGCGATCGAAGAGCTTCTTCCCCGCGCCTCCGAGCTGATCCGCCCTCCGGTATCGAACGTGGATCAGGCCGTGCTCGTATTCTCGGTCATACGACCGGAGCTCAATCTGCAGCTCTTGGACAAATTCCTCGTTCATATCGAACATACGGGGCTGGATACGCTGATCGTCTTCACCAAGCTGGACGCGATGGAAGCCTCGGAGGACAGCGAGCGTATCCGGGCGGACGTCGAAGCGGCCAGAAGCCTCTACGAATCGATCGGCTACGACACCATGCTCGTCAGCTCCAAGCAAGGCGAAGGAATCGAACCGCTCAGAGCCAAGCTGGCCGGGCGCGTCAGCGTCTTCGCGGGTCAATCCGGCGTGGGCAAGTCCTCGCTGGTGAATGCGCTCGTTCCGGGTCTGGAGCTCGAGACCAACGAGATCAGCGAGAAGCTGGGACGCGGCAAGCATACGACCCGTCACGTCGAGCTCATTCGGCTCGAGGGAAGCGGCTTCGTCGCGGATACGCCGGGATTCAGCCAACTGGACTTCGCGGAGCTCGGCATCGAGGAGATCGGCTCGTGCTTCAAGGAATTCCGCGAGTTGTCGGGCGGGTGCAAGTTCAGAGGCTGCACGCACATTCACGAACCGAATTGCGCGGTCAAGGAAGCCGTTGAACGAGGCGAAGCGGCGTCCAGCCGCTACGAGCATTACGCCGGCTTCATGACGGAGTGGAGAGAGAACAGACGGAGGTATTGAAAAGTATGACGATCGTAGCACCTTCCATCCTGTCGGCCGACTTCGCTCGGCTGGGAGAGGACGTTCGCGATGCGGAACGCTGCGGCGCGGACTGGATTCACATCGATATCATGGATGGCCAATTCGTGCCGAACCTGACGTTCGGACCGCCGGTTGTCGGCGCCATCCGTTCCTATACGAGCCTTCCGTTCGACGTCCACCTGATGGTGAACACGCCGGAGAAGCTTTTCGACGATCTCAAGGCGGCGGGCGCGGATCGGATCACGGTCCATGCCGAGGCATGCCTTCATCTTCACCGCACGATCCATGCGATTCGCGAGCTGGGCATCAAAGCGGGAGTAGCGTTGAACCCGCATACTCCGTTGTCCGTATTGGATCACGTGATGGAGGATATCGACCTGGCGCTTATCATGACGGTCAATCCCGGCTTTGGGGGCCAGTCGTTCATCCCGGCCATGCTGCCGAAGATCCGCGACCTGCGCGGCCGTCTGGACGCGAGAGGCCTGAGCGGGGTTCACATCGAGGTGGACGGCGGAATCAACGGGGAGACGGCGAGTCTCGTCGTCCAAGCGGGGGCCGACGCCCTGGTCGCCGGCAACTATATTTACGGCAATGGCGACCGGTCATCCGCGATTTCGACTTTGAAGAACGCGAAGGCGTGAAAATTCTCTTTTCCTGTCCGGACTAGGACAAACGTCATCCTGCATATATTGGATTAACAGCGCGTGCAGGCGATTGGCGCGTTCGTGCGTTCAGCTGCGGGGGACGCTTTAGGTCCGGAGGAGGGTGGAGGATGAAGTTCTATACCATCAAGCTGCCGAAGTTTCTGGGCGGTTTCGTTAAAGCGATTCTCAACACGTTCCAGAAAAACTAAAGCCTCCGTGGAACCCGCGGTTCCCGGAGGCTCCGGCTTAGCCGGGAGACGCATGCAAGCATAAGGCGCAATAACAAAGAGCACTTGGGAGACCAAGTGCTCTTTGTTATTACGTCGTGCATATCCGTATTCAGAAGCATTGTGCTTAAAATCGCAGTTAAGTGGAATTAAACGCGAGTCACTTGACCGGACTTCAGGGCGCGGGTGCTGACGTAAACACGTTTCGGTTTACCATTCACCAGAATGCGCACTTTCTGCACATTGACTCCCCAAGAACGACGGTTATGGTTGTTAGCGTGAGATACGTTGTTTCCGGATCCGGGCTTCTTCCCCGTGATGTAACATTTGCGAGCCATTAAATCCACCTCCCTACCAAGACCTTGCAGACACTTTCATAATCATAACATACGGCTATGGGCGTTGCAATCTGTGTTTTTGGCTTCATCTCCAACAATTTTTATAGTACAATAGGTTATGGTCCATAATACCAACATAGAGGGGTGGATTCCGTTGACCATGCAGATAGCTACCGAGAACGGTAAGATTGATATTGCGGATCAGGTGCTCGCTGTCGTTGCGGGTTCCGCTGCAATGGATTGTTTTGGACTGGTCGGCATGGCCTCCCGCAAGCAACTGAAGGACGGGATCGCCGAGCTGCTCGGAAGAGAGAACCTGTCGCGAGGCGTCGAAGTACGGCGCACCGGGGAACAGATTCATCTCGATCTATTCGTTATCGTAAGCTATGGGACGAAGATCTCCGAGGTAGCGCATAACATTCAGACGAAAGTTAAATACGTACTTGATGAGATTGTCGGGCTTCGTGTCGATTCCGTTAACGTCTATGTTCAAGGCGTACGAGTGTCTCAATAGGCAACGACCGGATGCAGCAAGACAGCAGAAGAAGAACCGATCGTACCTTCGGGAGGAGAATAGGCATTTGAGCAAACGCAGTTTGAACGGAGCGGAATGGGCTGCCATGGTATTGGCCGGAGCCGACAGGCTCGCCGCCCATGCGGAGAAAGTGAACGAATTGAACGTATTCCCCGTTCCGGACGGAGACACGGGGACGAATATGAATATGACGATGACGGCCGGGGCGAACGAGCTTCGCAGCAAGCCTTCCGTCGAGGTCGGCAGAGCGGCCGAAGTGCTGGCCAAGGGACTGCTGATGGGCGCCCGGGGCAATTCCGGCGTTATTCTATCCCAGCTGTTCCGCGGCTTCTCTCGCGCTGTCGCCGGGCAGCAGGAGATCGGGGTTCCCGCTTTCGCCAATGCCCTGCAACAGGGAGTTGATACCGCTTACAAATCGGTCGTGAAGCCGGTTGAAGGGACGATTCTGACGGTTGCGCGCGAAGCAGCCAAGCACGGTCTTGCCTACTCTCGCCGTACGGCGGATCTCACGGAATGGATGAGAGAGGTCGTCCTGAAGGCTTCGGAGACGCTCGCGCGCACTCCGGATATGCTGCCGGTCCTGAAGCAGGTCGGCGTCGTGGATTCAGGGGGCCAAGGGCTCGTCTACTTATACGAAGGATTCCTTGAGTCTCTCGAAGGCCGATCGGCATCGGGACTGGATGTCGCGGCCTCCTACGCGCAGCCTTCCTCCCATGAGGATCGCGTCTCGGCGCCTGCCGCCGTCTCTCAGCCTCAACGGGAGCATGCGACAGGATCCGCCCAGTCGAGGCTGAAGACGGAATCCATCCAATTCCCGTACGATATGGAGTTCTTCATCGTCAGGGATGCCGCCGCAAGGAAATCTTCTTTCCCGGAGGACGACTTCCGCAGAACGCTGGAGAAGGACGGGGACTCGATCATCCTGATCGACGACGGGGAGATCGTGAAGGTACACGTCCATTCCCGCCGTCCGGGCGACGTGCTGAATGCGGCTCTGCTCCATGGAGAGCTGTCGGCCATTCATATCTTGAACATGCAAGACCAGCATCGCGAGCTTCTCGAGACGGAGGATCGCAAGAGCGAAGAGGTCGCTAAGCTGCCGAATGCTTACGAGAGCGAGTCCATCGGCTTCGAAGCGGCTTCCGGGCTGCCTCCGGCTGCAGCCTATCCGGCCGAAGAGGCGAACGCCGGCCAAGTGGCGGTTGACGTCGGCGCGCCTCATCCGCTTGCTTTCGAGATGGCGCCGTTCGGAATCGTCGCGGTCAGCATGGGCAAAGGCAACGAACAGCTGCTGCTCAGCCTTGGAGTCGATTCCGTCATCTCCGGCGGGCAGAGCATGAACCCGAGCACGGAGGATCTCGTCCAAGCGATCAACTCCTTGGCCGTGGAGCATGTCTTTATCCTTCCGAACAACTCGAACGTGCAGCTCGCGGCCAAGCAAGCGGCCGAGCTGGCCGAGAAGCCGGTGACGGTCATTCCGACGACTAGCGTTCCTCAGGGGATGGCGGCTCTGCTTGCTTTCCGCGAGGAGGACTCGCTGGAATCGAATGCGGATCGCATGCTGAAGGCGATCGAGAGGGTGGCTACCGGTCAAGTGACGAAGGCCGTTCGCGATACGAGAATGGACGGAGTCGACATTCAGGAGGGCCAATTCATCGGCATTCTGAACAAGACGATCGTTACCTCCGACGCCAGCTTGATCGCGGCCGGCTGCCAGCTTCTCGGCCGAATGCTGACGTCCGGAGACGAAGTGGTGACCATCCTTGCCGGCGAAGGCTCGGATCCCGAGTACACGGGGGCCTTGCTCGCTTGGCTGGATCAGCATTACCCGGATGCCGAAGTCGAGGTGCACGAGGGCGGACAGCCGCTGTATCCTTATTGGTTTATGGCGGAGAGCGTTTAAGGGCTCTTGCAATCATTAGCGGAATAATACGTTATTATACGGAGGAATGGATCCATGACATCGGTTGCTATCGTGACAGACAGCACCGCGGATATACCCGCTGAGGTTCGGGAACGACTGGGGATCGGAATGGTTCCGCTTCGCGTTCATTTCGGAGAAGAGGGTTATCTGGATAACATCGATCTTCAACCCGCCGAATTCTATCAGAAGCTGACGACCTATCAAGGCTTGCCTAAGTCTTCGCAGCCTTCGCCAGCGGATTTTCTGGAAGCTTTCGAGAAACGGATTGCCGAAGGCAAAGAAGTCATCTCGATTAACCTGTCTTCCGCGTTAAGCGGAACCTATCAGTCGGCATTGCTAGCCAAGTCCATGCTGGATGACGAATCTAAGGTTACGGTAGTAGATTCGAAGTCGGCTTCCTACGGATATGGGATGCTGGTCGTAAGGGCGGCGGAGATGGCTAGGGACGGCGCTTCCAAGGAAGAGATTCTGGCCGCCATCGAAAGCCTAAAGAAGAGCACGAAGCTTTATTTTCTCGTGGATACCTTGGAATATCTTCATAAGGGAGGCCGGATCGGACGAGCTTCCGCGCTGTTCGGCTCCCTCCTGAACATCAAGCCGATTCTGACGATCGACGAGGAAGGCTATGTGAACGCGCTCGACAAGGCAAGAGGGCAGAAGCGGGCGTTCGCCCGGATCATCGAGCTGCTGGAGGCGGATTTCGCTGGCAAGCCCGTCGATCTGAGCGTGGTCATCACGCCTGGTAAAACCGAGCTGGCGCAAGAGCTAGTTCCCATGCTCAAAGAGAAATTCGATGTCCGTCACTATATGGAATCGGAGATCGGTCCCGTTATCGGCACGCATGCCGGGCCGGGCACGGTCGGTTTATTTATCAGCCCTGCAGCGGCCGTATGAGTCGGAGCGCAGGAAGTATACCGATGCCTTCCGCATTCGGCCCGGCCGATGCCGGATCGAATGCGGAAAGCGTCGCTTGAATGAGGTTGGTTGCAATGAGCATGGACTTATTCGCGATACCCATCGAGAAGCTTCGAGGCGTGAGCACCCAGAAATCCGGGGAGCTTCACGCCTTGGGTGTTTTATCGATCGGCGATCTGCTCGAGTATTATCCGTTCCGGTATGAGGACTATCGGTTAAGAGAGTTTGGCGAAGTGAAGGACGGAGAGAAGATTACCGTGCAAGGAACGGTGGCCGCCCCTCCGTCTCTTCAGAGATACGGACGAACGGCGCGGCTGTTGTGCCGGATAACCGTCGAAGGCCTGCTGATCACGGCGGTCTGGTTCAACCGGGCTTTCTTGAAGGATCAGCTGACGGTCGGCCGGGACATCATCGTGACGGGCAAGTGGGATCAGCGCAGACGCCAGATCACGGTCGCCGATTCCGAATTCCCCGACCGCGGAGCCGCGAAATCCGGCACGCTGCAGCCGGTGTATTCCGTCGGAGGTAACATTACTCAGAACTGGCTGCGCAAGAAGATCGACGAGGCGTTGACGCAATACGGAGCGATGATTCCCGAGATCCTGCCGGCAGCCATCGTCCATAAGCATGAGCTGATTCCGCGAAGGGAGGCGATCCTACGCATCCATCATCCGGAGAATACGCATGAGGGACAGGAAGCCCGCCGCCGCATGGTCTACGAGGAGCTGTTCCTGTTCGAGCTGAAGCTGCAGGCGTACCGGGCAGCCAACCGCAAGCAGCCGGACGGAATCGCGCATCCGATCAGCGGCGAGGAGATTCGCAAGTTCGCTATGGCTCTGCCTTTCGAGCTGACCGACGATCAGAAGCAAGTCATTAATGAGATCACGTATGACATGAAGCGGCCCTACGCCATGAATCGGCTGCTTCAAGGCGACGTCGGCTCCGGCAAAACGATCGTCTCGGCAATTGCGCTGTATTCTTCCATTCGCGCGGGCTATCAAGGCGCCTTGATGGTGCCGACCGAGATTCTGGCGGAGCAGCATTATCGTTCCTTGTCCAAGCTGTTCGAGCCTTACGGCATTCAAGTCGCCTTATTGACGGGAAGCCTCACGGACCGCAAACGCAGGGACATTCTCGCCAGCCTCCAGATGGGACTTATCGATATCGTGATCGGCACGCATGCGCTGATTCAGGACGACGTTATTTTCCGCAACCTTGGGCTTGTCGTCACCGATGAACAGCACCGCTTCGGGGTCAACCAGAGAAGCGTTCTGCGTCGCAAGGGCTTGAATCCCGACGTACTCTCCATGACGGCGACTCCGATTCCGCGCACGCTCGCGATCACCGTATTCGGAGACATGGACGTCTCCACGATCAAGGAGCGTCCGAAGGGGCGCAAGCCGATCAAGACGTACTGGGTAAAGCAAGAGAAAATGGACCAGGTGCTAGGCTTCATACGCCGCGAAGCGGAGCTCGGCCATCAGGCGTTCTTTATCTGTCCATTGATCGAAGAATCGGAGAAGCTGGACGTCCAGAACGCCATCGATCTTCACGTTCAGCTGGGGCTCGCCCTGCCCGACCTGAAGATCGGACTGCTTCACGGACGAATGTCCGCCGCCGAGAAGGAGCAAGCCATGGCCGAGTTCGCCGCCGGGCAGACGACGGTGCTCGTCTCGACGACGGTCGTCGAGGTCGGGGTGGACGTTCCGAACGCCACGCTGATGATCGTGATGGACGCGGACCGCTTCGGACTGTCGCAGCTTCATCAGCTTAGAGGACGGGTCGGCAGAAGCGAATTCCAGTCCTATTGCGTTCTCATCGCCAATCCGAAGTCGGAGAACGGACAGGAGCGCATGAAGGCGATGACGGACACGGACGACGGGTTCGAGATCGCGAGGCGCGACCTGGAATTGCGGGGACCGGGCGAGTTCTTCGGCACGAAGCAGAGCGGCGTTCCGGAGTTCCGCCTGGCGAACCTGATCGAAGACTTCGCGGTGCTGGAGCAGGCAAGGGACGACGCGGCAGAGCTGACGGCGCTGCCGGAGTTCTGGACATCGCCCGCTTATGACGCGCTGCGGGAATTTCTGCGCAGGGAAGCTTCCTTGCAGGCGGAACCGCTGGATTAAAACGGTCGGATGGAAGACGAAACGCGGCATGACGGAGACGACTCATCATCGGATTTTTGCTGGAGCAGCATGGTTGGGCATCGACTCGCCGGATGATCGGGCTAATGCCCAGGGTCTCACGCATCCAGAATCGGCATAGGATAGTCAAGACATCGCCGAGAGGAAGTGAGTAGCCGATGAGTTGGCAGAAATTCGGCATTCGGCCGGATTTGGTGGAGCGCGTGAAGTTCAAGATGAAGAATCCGACGACCAAAGAGCGGATCCGGCAGTTGATGGATGGAGCGAATAAGTACGATCTTCAGGACCGTCTGAAGGTTCGCAATTATGTGAAGTCCGCCTCCAAGATCCTGAACGAGCCGCTGACCGACATCCAGGAAGAACAAATCGTCGCTTTCGTGCTTGCGCAGAAAATAGACCCGAAGAACACGCTGCATCTCATCAAGCTGTGGGCCATGTTTCGATAGGAGGCTCTGCGATTCGAGGCGGAGTTAGTCTCATTGGAGACTCATTCGGGCGCGCGCGGAGGCTGCGAGTGGGAGTTAGTCTCATTGGAGACTAATTTGGGTGCGAGTGGGGGCTGCGAGGAGGAGTTAGTCTTAGTTGAGACTAATTCGGGCGCACGAGGAGACTGAGAAGCGGAGTTAGTCTCAGTTGAGACTAATTCGGTCGAGTTTGGGCGCATGCGGCGGCTAAGATGGCTGAGATAGTGTCGTACGGCAACATCTCGGCCGCTTACCGTACTGCTTAAAGCGGGTAGCGTGGAAGTGCCAGGTAAACAAGAAGAGATCGCGTCCGAAGACGACGCGATCTCTTTTTCATTCTATCTCCGCTCTCAAGGTTGTCTGCCGAACGCTATCTCGCCACGCGTTCGATGAGGCTCGGAGCGTCGTTCTGGACGTTGCCGACGGCGGAGCCGACCTCGTAGGCGTCCATCTCTTCCTCGGGATAAGGGACGAGCAGCTGCCTGAGCGCGGCGGGTTCCCGCACCTGGCGGTCCAGCCACAAGGCTTCGTCCTCCGGCTTCAGGATGACCGGCATCCGATCGTGGATCTCGGCCATCAGACGGTTCGGCGCCGTGGTGAGAATCGTGCACGTATGGAGCTTCTCTCCCGAAGGGGAAGTCCAAGTCTCGTACAGGCCGGCCAAGCTGAAAAGACCGCCTCTCTTCAACGTGATCCGCATCGGCTTCTTGCCGCCGGCCGAACGCTGCCATTCATAGAAGCCGTCGGCGGGCAGGATGCAGCGCTTGCTGCGGTAAGCGTTCCGATACGCGGGGCGCTCTTCGATCGTCTCCGCGCGGGCGTTGATCATCTTGTTCGCGACCTTCGGATCCTCCGCCCAAGGAGGAACCAGTCCCCACTTGAGCAGGCCGATCCGGTTGCCGCTGCCTCCGCTGATAACCGCGGGGACGAGCTGTCCCGGAGCCACGTTGTAACGGGGCTGATACGGGCTGATGACGTTCTCCGCGAAATACCTGGCGAGCATCTCCTCGAGCGTCACCGTGATCGTGTATCTGCCGCACATGGGGGGTCTCCTCCTTTTTTTTGCGAATAGAAGAAAAGCCGCTTTGAGTGTCCCTCTCATTATGAATGAAATTCTTTAAGGTGCCAAGCGCGTCCACAAGGGAACGATAGCCACTCTAATGAATTCTTGCCAGCTTCGGCTAGATTATCGCGGCGTAATTTATTTTGCCTATCATGGCAATCAGCCGATTCCAAATATCGGGGTAATTCAGATGGCATTGCGGATCGATGTCGAGCGCGACTTGGCAGGCGGCGTAAGCGTCATCCCATACATACCGATCCTGCTTGTATCGTTCTCCGCCAAGCACGGCCAGCAACTCCGGCTGAAGGTCGAAGAAGCTGAGCTCCGGCCAACGATCACCGCCCAGCCGAAGGGAGAAAGCAAAATCGATAAGAACAAGCTTCCAATTCTCGTTCTTCATCTCGATCATGATGTTCGCCGGGCGAATGTCGCGATGGATGATCTTGGCGCCGTGCAGCGCCTGCAGTACCGCACACAATTGATTTAGCAAAAGAAGCTTCCGGGCGGGCTGCAGCAGCGGGCGATGCTTCAATAAGGCTTCCAAAGACACGGCATCGAGCCATTCCAATGCGACGAAGGACAACGGTCCGCCCGCTTCATAAGCAATAACTCGAGGGACGTTCGGGATGTCGAGTAGACGGAGCGCGTTTGCCTCGCGCCAAGCGGCGTCCCCGCCGGTGCCATCAACTTTGATGAATATTCTTCTGCCGTCCTTCGTTGAATTTCCTTCCAAGTAACTAAAGCCATGGTGCGAATAAGAGGTTAAATAAGGAGTGAGATTGGCGAAAGGATAGGTTCGCTCCAGATGGGCGCTTAATTTCTTGATACTCGTCATAATGCCGTCTGCTTACGTTCGATAAATCGCTGATTGAAATAGACCGACGGATCGCGGGGAACGGTATATCGATATCTCCGATCGTTCAAATAACGGTTCATAAAAAGCTGCAACCGCGCAGGGTCCAGCAAGGTGGAAGCATCGAAATCCGCCAGCTTCAGGCGTTTCGCCATCTCGCACAAGCGGGCGAAATAATCGGGCGCTACGGATCGTTTGTGAATGACGGCATGGTACAGCAAGCTATAGAAGCAATCTTCCGGATTCGGCGTATAGAAGCCTTTCGGCGAGAAGGTTCTGTTCCTTAAGAGGCTTCGTTCCCATTCCTCATCCATATAACCGTCTCCGACATAGCGGAAATCGAAATAAACCAATTGCCCGCCTATCAGAATTCGATAGTGAACCCGTTCAGGCTCTCGAAACACGAGATCCCCGTTCAAGAGGTACGCGATATCGATTGGGTTCCGCACCAGCAAGTCGATGTCGCCGTGCTGCTCCGAGATAAAGCGATCCGGCAGCTGCTCGAAGTTGCGCAAGATGACGTAGTCCGAAGTCGAGTTGAGCACGGCGAGGACCTGCTTTAAGTCTCGCCAGCCAAGCGTTCCGGCAAGATCCTGCTTTAGTACCGGGCATTGCCCATCCCATGCTCCCGGAAATGCCTTCAGAAAGATATTCGGATCCCATCCGATCAACAAGTTCAAATCATGCGCGCTTTCCTGGGGGGTATTCGTCGCGTGGATCAGGTGGCCGCCTCCGGTCCAATGGCGATAAAGAGCCTTGGCATCGAAGACGTTCGTGTTGACAATGGCGGGTCCTCTGGAAGTCTGGCGCAGTCCGTATACCGGCTGCTCATCCGCCACGATGATGCAGAAGAACGGACCGTTGCCGCAGTGAAGCTCCTTCTCGGATCCCGGGGGAAGCTGCTGCCCGTAGAAACGAGAGAGGTTATGAGGGAAGTAGGATGGGGTCCAATGGATCTGAAAAGCTTTCTTGACGGTAAACTTGGTTAGAATATCGTTCATGATCGGCTGAACGAAGGGGGCGGCTCTCTCCCATACGATAAACAAGTGCAGCTCGGGTGTCACGCCTGCGTCTCAGCTCCTTATTCTTCTAATAAAATAATATATGTCGATGGATAAGCGTCATCCTATGCTATGAACCAAACGTAACTCTGGCATACTCCCAGATAAATACGCCATTGCCTTAAAGGATTGTCCAAACGGGAGGACGAGAGATGACATATCATGTTCTATCTTCACAATAAAGGAGGTGAACATGGTGGGAACATTTCTTGATCTTAGAAGCTCGATGAACTCGAGCAGAACGGGGTTCCCCAATGTTCCGCTGACGACGACCCCGGCTCTGTTCGGCGTTATTGGCTTGCAAACCGGCAACGTTGTGAACAAGGTCATTACGCTGAACGGTACGGTAGGCATTAGCGATCCGGTCGTTGGCAACACGTTCACCATTCAAGTTCTTCGCGGCACGACGACTTACAATGCGGCTAACGTCATTTATACGGCTACCCTTGGCGTTCGTGTGTCCTTGTTCGGGGATCTCTATTCCTTCTCGGCGCAAGACCTGCTCGCTCCGGCCGCGGCAGAAACGATCTACTCGGCCTTCATCTTCGGCGGCCCTCTCATCGTCCTGAGCGGCGTACGTTCGGGACCCGAAGTGTTCTGGGGAATCGCGTCTCATAGCGCACCGGGCTGATCGCTCGATTCCCAATCAATACTCAGAGTTAGAATCACAACGCTTAAGCATAAGCGCGAAGAAGCCGCGCGGGTACCTAACGGTATCCGGCGGCTTTTGTCGTTTGAATATGGCTCAGGCGTTCACACCTGTCCAAGCGGAGCCGATATTCGCCGCATAGACTGGGACAGAGTACACAGCCATTGGGCCGAAGGAGGAACGGCGTGGTTACTGTCAGCCTATGCATGATCGTCAAGAATGAAGAAGAGGTGCTGGACAGGTGTCTCGGATCGGTCGCCGACCTGGTCGACGAGATCGTTATCGTCGATACGGGGTCAACGGATCGAACGAAGGAGATTGCCGCCCGTTACGGCGCCCGCGTCCACGATTTCGAATGGATATTCGATTTCGCGGCCGCCCGCAATTATTCTTTCTCGCTCGCGACCGAAGAGTACATTCTGTGGCTGGACGCGGACGACCGGTTCCTGGAGCGGGATCGCAAGCTGTTCGCGGAGCTGAAAGCTACGCTGGATCCAGAGGTTGACTCGGTCGCGATGGAATATCACTTGGCATTCGACGCGGAAGGCAAGCCCGCGGCGATGGCCAAGCGCAACCGGCTCGTCCGAAGAGCTTGCGGCTTCAAGTGGCACAATCCCATTCACGAGTACCTGGAGGTGGACGGCAACGTCTACTTGACCGATATCGCCGTCACCCACGATCGCCGCGGAAGCCATTCGGCCCGCAACCTGGATATCTTCAAGCGCATCATCGAGCGGGAGGGCGGGCTCTCGGGACGCAACGTGCTCTATTACGCGAACGAGCTGGCCGATTCGCAGCAATTCAAGGAAGCGGCGGAGACTTACGAGCTCTTCTTGACGCAGCCGGACCAGTATTACGAGGATTACGTGCTCGCTTGCTCGAAGCTGGCGGAGTGCTGGCACTTCCTCGGAGACAAGGAGCGCAAGCTGCAATCCCTCGTCCGGATCATGGCCTACGATCTGCCGAGAGCCGATCATTGCTGCGCGATCGGCTATTGTTATCAGGATAAGGGCGACATCAAGAAGGCGATTTTCTGGTATGAGCTCGCGCTTCAATTAGAGCTGCCGGTTCACCACTTCGGCGTCGTCAATCTGATCGCTTGGACTTGGCTTCCCCATCTCCAGCTATGCATCTGCTACGGACTGCTGGGCGAGCTCGAGAAGGCATACGAGCATAACGAGAAGGCGCTCCATCACATGCCGAACGATCCGAACCTGCTCTCCAACCGCGCCAAGCTGAAGGAAGCGCTTGAGCAAGGGGGGTATTCGGTATGAGAACTAGCATCGTTATCGTCACGTTCAACCAGATCGAAGAGACTCGCCGGTGCCTCGCCAGCATCCGCAAGCATACGCAGGAAGGCAGCTATGAGCTGATCTTCGTCGATAACGGTTCCACCGACGGAACGGCGGACTGGCTCAGGGAGCAGCCGGACGTGAAGCTGATTGAGAATGAGAAGAATGAAGGCTTCGCCAAGGGAGTCAACAAAGGCGCCAGGGCTGCGACAGGAGACCGGCTGCTGCTGCTCAACAACGACACCGCCGTAACTCCCCGTTGGCTGGAGCAGCTGACGATCGCGCTGGAGAGCGCGGACGATATCGCGGCGGTCGGGCCGGTAGCGAATCTTGCGGGATACGGACAGTCTATTCCGACCAAATACAAAACTCCCGAAGAGCTGGAGAGGTTCGCCGAAGCCTATAACGTCTCGACGCCGAGCGCATGGAAGATGAGGCTCAAGCTGATCGGCTTCTGCCTGCTGATCAAGAGGAAGGTCTGGGAGGAGGTCGGGGAGCTCGACGAGAGCTTCGGCATCGGCAACTTCGAGGACGACGATTGGAGCTGGCGGGCGCGCCGGGCGGGCTATCGTCTGCTTCTCTGCTCGGACACCTTCATTCATCACGAGGGCAGCGCTTCTTTTCGCCATGACGAGGAGCTTCTGCGCAGGCTGCTGAGGGAGAATTCCGTCCGGTTCGAGAAGAAGTGGGGCTTCCATCCGGCGTTCGCCATGAACATTCGGACGGACGCGCTGGATGCCCTGGAACCCTATCTCAAGGGGAAAAAGGGGCTGAAGGTGCTGGAGATCGGCTGCGGCTGCGGAGGAACGCTTCTGGAGCTAAAGAACCGTTATCCGGATGCCCGGCTGTTCGGCTTCGAGGCTCATGCGCCCGCGGCGGAAGCGGCCTCGCTGCTGGCGGAGAAGGTATGGTCGATCCCCGATCCGTCGGAATGGGAGAGCGAGGACGGGGAGTACGGCTATGATGTCGTTCTGCTTCATGACATTTTCCCCACCGTCGTATCGCCGGAAGCCCTCGGCACCGCGGCAGGACTCTTGAAGGAGGGAGGCGCGCTTCTCGCGACCGTGCCGAACCGGCTGCACTTCAATCACGTCAAAGCGTATCTGGCTCCGCAGAATCGGCTGATTCCTTACACCATGCTGTCCGAAGCCGAGACGAGAAGGCGGTTCGAGGAAGCGGGCTACGAGGGAGTCGCCATCGCCAAAACGGCGGACGTCATCGATCCGGATGCGGTAGAAGCGCTTCTTAAGCTGATGGGCCGGGGGAGGAGAGACGACTTCTCGGTGCTCTACTACTTGGTTCGCGCGGTTCGCGGAGCGGCGACGAAGACGATCCCGCTCGTTCGGGAAGCCCCGGCGGCGAAGCCTTCCGGGAAGGAGACGGCGTTGCTTCAAGCGCAGGAATCGAAAGCACAAGCACCGCAAGCACAAGCACCGCAAGCACAAGCACTGCAAGCACAAGCACTGCAAGCACAAGCATCGAAAGCACACGTACCGCAAGTTCCGGGACCTGCCGCGTCTACACCGGCCCCTGCCCCTTCTCGGGAACCTGCGGCTTCCCCCTCTTCAGCCAGCTCGGTTCCTCCCGCCGCGATCTCCGGGAATCTTCCGGCCTCCCAGCACGACGTCGTCTTCACGGGGGAGCGTCTCATTCTGAATGACGCCGTGCTCGGCAGCCATCCCGATGTTTACGCGGAGCATCTGTTCCGATACAAGCTGGCTCAGAACTACTGCCAAGGCATGCTCGTGCTGGACGCCGCCTGCGGAGCGGGCTACGGAACGAGGATGCTGAAGGATGCGGGCGCGCTGGAGGTTGCCGGGATCGACATCGATCCCGTTTCGATCCAACTGGCCAATCGGGATTATTCGGGCACTGGGGTTGTTTTCCAGGAAGGCAACGTTCTGGCTCTGCCTTTCCGTAACGGCGTATTCGATCTCGTCGTCTCGTTCGAGACGATCGAGCATGTTCCCGACGGCTCCGAATGGCTGAAGGAAGCCGCCCGGGTGCTGAAGCCCGGAGGAAGGCTGATTATCTCGACTCCCAACCGCGAGGTGACGAACCCGAATCGCCAGTTCGGGCAGTCGATGAGCAATCCTTACCATTGCTTCGAGTACTCCCTGGGAGAGTTCGTCGGCGAGCTGTCGGCGCTCTACGATATCGAGCGCATCTATGGACAGACGTTCGTCGGGCAGAACCGCTACGTCGCTCCGGATTGGCCGGACATCGCTGAAGCTCTCGGCGCAAGCCCGTCCGATCTCCCGGGCTATCCCCCCGAGCAAGCCAAGTACTTCGCCCCGGCCTCGCTCGGGCGTATCAAGAACGCAAGGCCGACCTATGCGGTAGCGGTCTGCCGCAAGAAGGGCTGAAGCGGTGCGGGAGGGAACCCGCCAAGCCGCAGCCGGCAGAGCGGAAGCGGGAGAGGGAGGCTTGCCGGATCGGGCCTTCTGGAAGGGCAAGAGGGTACTCGTCACGGGGCATACCGGGTTCAAAGGCTCCTGGCTCAGCCTGTGGCTGAGCAGCATGGGGGCGGAGCTGTTCGGCTACAGCGCGGGGAAGCTGCCGGCTCCTTCCCTCTATGAGCTGGCAGGGATCGACCGTTTGGTTCCGTCGGCGACGGGAGACATCCGGAACGGGACGAGGCTGTCCGCCGCGATGGCGGCGTTCTCTCCCGATATCGTGCTTCATCTGGCGGCTCAGCCGCTCGTGCTCGCCGGCTACCGCAGCCCGGCGGAGACGTTCGAGGTGAACGCGATCGGAACGGCCCGCCTGCTGGACGCCGTGCTGCGAACCGATTCCGTCCGCGCCGTCGTCGTCGTCACCTCGGACAAATGCTACGACAATCCGGAAGCGCCGAGAGGCCTGACCGAAGAAGACCCGCTCGGCGGCGCCGACCCGTACTCCGCCAGCAAGGCGTGCGCGGAGCTGGTGACGGCGGCGTACCGCCGCTCGTTCTTCGGGCCGGGCCGCGGGCATCCGGCCTCCGTCGCCACGGCGCGCGCGGGCAACGTCATCGGCGGCGGGGACTTCGCCGAAGGCAGGCTCGCGCCGGATGCGGTTCGCGCCTGGCGGGCGGGGCGCGAACCGCAGCTGCGGCTGCCCGGGGCGATTCGCCCGTGGCAGCACGTGCTGGAGCCGCTGGCCGGCTACCTCCGGCTGGCGGAAGCGCTCTGGGCCGGCGGCGACGCGTTCGCCGGGCCCTGGAACTTCGGCCCGTCGGCGGCGGATTGCCGGACGGCGGGCTGGCTTGCCGCCGCGCTGACGGCGGCGCTGCGGGGCGAGGCGGCTGCAGCGGCTGAGGCGGAGGCTCTCGCGGAGCCTGCGCCGGCACCATCCTCCGCTCAATCGCCATTGCAACCGTCATCCGCTCAATCGCCATCGTCATCCGGGCAACCGCCAGCGTCATCAACGCAACCGTCAACGTTATCATCGCAACCGCCAACGCCGCAACCGACATCCTCGCCGCATCCGTTGCCGCCTTCCTCCGCGCAACCGTCATCGCCGCATTCCCCATCGCCGCAACCGCCAACGCCATCCTCGCCGCAGGCCCCTCCTCGACGGACCGCGCCTGCGGAAGGCGGAGAAAGAGCCCTAGAGGCGCTCTCGCTGCGCCTCGACAGCTCCAAAGCGGAAGCGAGATTAGACTGGCGCCCCCGCTGGACGGCCCTCGAAGCCGTGCGCAAGACGGCCGACTGGTACCGGGCGTGGGCGAACGAGGAGGAGCTGCTGAGCTTCTCGCTGGGGCAGCTCGCCAAATACGCTTCGGCGCCTGCCGAGACACCTGGAAGGAGCGTGTAAGCCATGCGCAAGGAGCCCTCTTCGTGGGCAGCGATCGCCCGCCATCAATCCGGCCGGGACCGGAAGGTCCGCCGGATGGCCGAAGCGGCCTTCCGTTCCTCCGAGACGTCTCTGGTCAACAAGCTGGAGGCGTTCCCGCGTTTCGCCACGAAGCGAAGCATCGCAAGGTTTCTGGCGCGGTACGAGATCTACCGCGAGCTTCAAGCGGTGAACGGCAGCATCATCGAATGCGGCGTCTTCAACGGGGCGGGGCTGTTCGCTTGGGCCCAGTTCGCCAATATTTTCGAGCCGTCCAACCATTCCCGCAAGATCATCGGCTTCGACACGTTCGCAGGCTTCCCTTCCTTGTCCGAGGAGGACGACGAGCCGGAGAAGGAATTCTCCCCCGGAGACATGCGGGGGGACACGCTCGATTCGCTGAGGGAATCCGCCCGCAAGTACGACGCCGAGCGGGACCTGGCCCATATTCCGAACCTGGAGCTGGTTCCGGGCGACTTCCTGAGAACGGGAGAGGCGTACCTGCGCAAGCATCCGCACCTGCTCGTCGCGATGCTCTACCTCGACTTCGATCTCTACGAGCCGACGAAGAAGGCGCTGGAGCTGTTCCTGCCCCGGATGCCGAAGGGAGCCGTCGTCTGCTTCGACGAGCTGAACTGCGAAGCGTTCCCGGGCGAGACGCAGGCGATGCTGGAGATGCTTCCGATCCGCGAGACCGAGCTTCGCCGGTTCCCCTTCGATCCTTGGATTTCTTATGCTCGGCTGTAAGGAGGTGCAGCAGCATGAACCAATCGGCAGGCAGCCGTCCGGAGGACCTTCCTTTCTTCTCGTTCGGCCGCTATAACCAGATCGAGCAGCCGGGGCAGGTCATGGGCGCGGAGGAGATCTCGATCGGCAGCGGCGTCGTGCTCCGGTACGGCTATTGGCTGAACGTCTGCACGCCGGTAACGGGCGAGCGGCCGAAGATCGTCATCGGAGACGGCGTCCATACCCACTTCGGCCTGCGGCTCTCGGCCGCCAACTCGATCGTTCTGGAGCCTCATTCGGCCTTCGGCCCGAACGTCTATATCGCCGATACGGATCATCAATACCGCTATGTCGGCTTGCCCGTCATCCATCAGGGCATCACGAGAACCGACGGCAGCGTCGTCGTCGGAGAAGGAACCTGGGTCGGCTCCAACGTCGTGATCGCCGGCTCGATCAAGATCGGCAAGGGCTGCGTCATCGGAGCGAACAGCATCGTCACCCGGGACGTTCCGGATTACTGCGTGGCGATCGGTTCTCCCGCCAAGGTGGTGAAGGCGTTCGATCCGGATGCCGGGGATTGGGTGCGGATTCGGGACGAAGAGCAGCTGCGGGAGCTGCTCCGGGCCAGGCGGGAGCGCCCGCTTCTGACGATCGGGATTCCGACTTACAATCGGGCGTCCGATCTTCAAAAGTGCCTGGAGACGCTGCTCCCGCAGATCGGCGAGAACGGGCTCATCGAGGTTTGCGTCTCCGACAACGCTTCGACGGACGAGACGCCGCGCGTGCTGGCCGGCTTCGTCGAGCAGCATCCCCGGCTGCGCGTGCGCCGCAATGCGGCCAATCTGGGTGCGGAGCGCAATTTTCTCGAACTGATCCCGTTCGCCCGGGGCAAGTTCCTGAAGCTGCACGGGGACGACGATTTTTTCCTGCCGACGACCGTTCAGCCCCTGCTTCACGCGGTGCTCCAGCTGCGGAACCGCTCGGTGCTGTTCCTGGACATTCTGCGGGAAGAGGGAGGGCTGGAGGCGGGCGAGGGAATGGACGATTTCCTGAGAGAGGCCTCCTTCAATGCGGGCTTTATCACCTCCCTTATCCTCGATAGGGAGGCGCTCCTCGGCATGGAAGGGCTGGACCGGCACGTCGGAAGCGGCTTTAACCATGTCCATTGGGTCTATCGGCTGCTCGAGCGCAATCCCCTTTTCGGACTCGTTCGCGGCAACCGGTTCTCCCATGCCTATAACGAACCGGCGGGTTACAACTTCGGCGACTACTTCATTCGCGGGTACCTGCAGGTGCTGGGGAGCTTCGCCGGACGCGGTCTCGGCTCCGAGGCCCTCTCGCGGGAGAAGCTGCTTCTGGTTCAGAACCTGGTGCTGCCCTGGCTTAAGCAGAGCGAGGAGGAAGGCCTGGGGACGGATGTCGCGGGCTTCGAGGACATCTTCGAGGAGCATTACCGCGACGAGCCTTATTTCGAGGAAGCGCGGAAGCACGTCCGCCATGCGCTTGCTAGACTAGAAGACTCCCGCGACCGGGAAGCCCCGCCGGCATCGCCGGATCGCGACGCAAACGGTTGACCGATAGGCGAGAAACAAGTATGATGAACAACGAGACAACCGACATATCGAACATTTACGCGGGAGCTGAGGGAACTTGGCTGAGAGGGAAGCTAATCCGCTTTCGACCGTCAGACCTGATCTGGATAATTCCAGCGGAGGCAGTTGCACCTTTACGAGAGGAATCTCCTATCAGCGATTCTTTCGAGTTGTCCGCGCTTGACGCGGAAGGTGATTAGAGAATCGCGGCCCTTAGCGGGCAGAGCGCGTTCTCCGTATCGTCCTCGCATGCATGGGCGCCCTCCGGATTTCCGGGGGGCGTTTTTTGTCGCTTCCGGCAGGGTTACCAGGCTGATGAAGCGGCAGAATAGGGACGAAGAAGCACGGTTGCATGGGTCTGTTCGGATGGCCGAGCGGTTGCGGGGACGAGAGGCGGCTGGCCGGCGCCGAGGAGTCTCCCGGACGCCGGACAAGTTGGTTGCTCGGATAAAGGGGACAGGAGTGGACGAAGAACATGAAGATCAAGTACATTCACGCGAGAAAAGCAGGCTTGCTGTCGCTGACGGCGCTGTTTATTCTGGCGGGCTGCGGCAATGGCGACAACGGCGGCGACTCGAACGGGGGAGCGGCATCGGCGTCGGCGGAAGGGAAGCAGAAGCTTCAGGAAGTGAAGGTCGTGCTCGACTGGACGCCGAATACGAATCACACGGGGCTGTACGTGGCGGCGGCCCAAGGCTTCTGGGAGAAAAGAGGGCTGAAGGTCGACATCGTCCAGCCGCCGGAGAGCGGAGCGGACGCGATGGTGGCGAGCGGAGCGGCCGACTTCGGCGTAGGAGCCCAGGAAGGGCTGACGCTGGCGCGCGAGCAGAACATGCCTCTTGTCTCTCTCGCGGCGATCATCCAGCATAATACGTCGGGCTTCGCCAGTCCGGAAGAGAAGGGAATCAAGGAGCCGAAGGACTTCGCCGGGCATACGTACGGAGGCTGGGGCTCCCCTGCGGAGGAAGCCGTCATCGGTTCCATGATGAAGACTCAGGGAGCGGACGCCAAGGACGTGAAGTTCGTCAACGCGGGAACGGCCGACTTCTTCACGGCGATCAAGAAGGACATCGACTTCGAATGGATCTTCTACGCGTGGACGGGAATCGAAGCGCAGCAGCGCGGCATCAAGCTGAACATGGTCTACCTGTCGGACTTCGACAAGCGTCTCGACTATTACACGCCGATTCTCGAGACGAGCGAGAAGATGATCTCGGACAAGCCGGATCTCGTTCGCGCCTTCGTCGAGGGGGCTTCCGAGGGCTATGAATACGCGATCGAGCATCCGGCGGAATCCGCGGACATCCTGCTGAAGGCGGTGCCGGACCTGAACGCGGACTTGGTGAAGGCGAGCCAGGAATGGCTGGCGGACAAGTACCAGGACGACGCTCCTCGCTGGGGCGAGCAGAAGCTGGAAGTATGGTCCGGCTACTCCGAGTTCCTGAAGGAGCACGGTCTGCTGACCGCCGACCTCGATTACAACGCGATGTTCACGAATGATTTTCTGCCGCAATAATGGAAGAGGGGGAGTGTCCTTATGGCTCAAGCGCTGCTAAGCATTCAAATTCTGCCTAAGCTGAAGCAAGGCGATACCGACGTGATTCCTTATGTGGATCGCGCGATCGAGATTATCAAGGAATCGGGCGTCCCTTACCGGGTCGGCCCGCTGGAGACGACGATGGAGGGCGATCTCGACGCGCTGCTCGACATCGTCAAGCGAATGAACGCGGAGATGTTCGAGCTCGGCAGCCCGTCCGTCCTGTCCCAGATCAAGTTGTCGGTAGACGGAAGCGGCAACGCCTCGATGGCCCGCCTTCTGCAGAAGTACCCCGATGGCCGGTAACGTTCGCAAGGCGCTCGTTCCGGGAGGGACGCTGCTCGCGCTGGTGCTCGTCTGGCAGGCGAGCTGCTCTCTGTTCCGCATCGATGCGTACGTGCTGCCGTCTCCTTGGACCATTGCCTCGTATATGGCGGACAACGCCGCGCGGCTGTGGGACCAGCTCTGGTTCACGCTGAGATTGGCCCTGAAGGGGATCGGGCTCGGCGTGGCGATCGGCATTCTGGCGGCGCTGCTGTTCCACCTGATTCCGGGAGTGAGATCGGCGCTGTCGCCCATTATCATCATCACGCAGAACATTCCGACGATCGCGTTGGGACCGCTGCTTATCGTCTGGTTCGGATTCGGACTCCTGCCTAAGCTCATTCTGCTCGCGCTCGTGTGCTTTTTCCCCGTCGCCTGGTCCATGCTCGCGGGGCTTGGCCAAGCGGCGCCTCACCTTCGGGAATACCTCTCGATGATCGGGGCATCCCGCTGGGAGATTCTTCGCCGGCTGGAGCTGCCCGCATCGCTGCCGTCCTTCTTCACGGGCCTGAAGCTGACGGCCACCTACGGCGTGACGGCGGCTATCGTGGCAGAATGGCTCGGCGCCAGCGAAGGCATCGGGCACTACATCGTGCTGAAGTCCAAGGGTTACGACACGACCGGCGTATTCGCCGCGATCGTCTGTATCGTCGCGATGGCGCTCGCTTTCTACGGGCTTGCCGTTCTGCTGGAGAAGCTGGTCATCCGCTGGAGGCCCGCCGCATCGAACGGGAGAGGGGGTAGAGCGGCATGAGCTTAGCATCAAGGAAGCTGGAGATCGAAGGCGTGTCCAAAAGCTACCTTAGAGACCGCAAGCATCATCCGGTGCTGGAGAAGCTCTCGATTCACGTCGACGAGGGAGAATTCGTAACGCTGATCGGCCCGTCCGGCAGCGGGAAGTCGACCTTGTTCCGGCTGATCGGCGGCGTGGAGCTGCCGGACGAAGGGAGCATCCTCATCGATGGCCAAGAAACGACCGGGCATCGCGGCCGCATCAGCTATATGCCGCAGCAAGCGTCTCTGTTCCCCTGGATGTCGGTGGCCGCCAACATCAGCTCGGCGCTGACGACGGCGGGCATCGCCGCGGATGAGGCGAAGCGTCTCGCGGCGGAGTGGCTCGCGCGCATCGGCCTTGGCGATGTCGCCAAGGAGTACCCGCACGTGCTGTCCGGAGGCATGCAGCAGCGAGTCTCGTTCCTGCGCGCGCTGCTGATGCCGCGCGCCGTCATGTGCCTCGACGAGCCGTTCGCCGCGCTCGACGCGTTGACCCGAGCCGAGATGCAGGCCTGGCTGCTGCGCCTGTGGGAGGCAGAGCGGCGCTCGGTGCTGTTCGTCACCCACAGCATCGAGGAAGCGCTGACGCTGTCGGACCGCATCTATGTGCTGTCCCGCGCTCCCGCGCGAATTCTGAAGGAGATCCGCATCCCGTTCTCCCGCCCTCGGCGGGAGGACGTGTGGAAGGAGCCGGCTTTCGTCGCCTTGAAGGAAGAAGTGCTGGAGCTGCTCGGAGAAGGGGCCGGGACCGCCCATGGATAAGCATAAGCCGCAGCCTTATCCGCTGTATGACGCGCATATCCACCTGGACTCGTATCCCGCGGAGCGAAGAGATTCGCTGCTGGCGGAAGCGGCGGCCGATGGCATCGCCGGCGTCGTTGCCGTCTCGATGGATCTCGTCTCCTGCGAGGAGAATCGGAGGCTCGCGGCGCGGTATCCGCGGCTCGTGCTTCCCGCGTACGGCCGCCACCCGGAGCAGCCGGCGCTCGACCCGGACGGTCCGGAGCTTGCTCGGCTGTGCGACTGGATTCGAGCCCGCGCGGCTTCCGGCGAATCGTTCGCCATCGGAGAGGTCGGGCTGCCTTACTATCTGCGCGCCGAGACGGAGGGCAAGGGGGAGCCGTTCGACGAGACTCCCTATCTGCTGCAACTGGAGCGCTTCGTCGCCCTGGCTGCCGAGCTCGATCGTCCGATCGTGCTGCACGCCGTCTACGAAGACGCCGATAAGGCCTTGGACCTGCTGGAGCGGTATCGGATTCGCCGCGCCCACTTCCACTGGTTCAAGGGAGCGGCGCCTGCCGTGGAACGCATGATCCGCAACGGCTGCTTCGTCTCGTTCACGCCGGACGTGCTCTACGAGCCGGATATCCGGGAGCTGGCGAGCGCCTACCCGCTGGAGCTTATGATGGCGGAGACGGACGGGCCTTGGCCGTTCGAGGGACCGCTGGCCGGCCGCGAGACGGTGCCTTCGATGACGCGGAATGTCGTCCGCGAGATCGCCTTGCTGCGGGGGCTCGGCGAGCAAGAGCTCGGCCGCAAGCTGGCCGAGAACACCCGGCGGTTGTATCGGTGGCTCTAAAGTTGAAGTTTGCATGATTAAAAGGATCGTTCCTGCGCGCCGTCGCGAGAGGGAGCGATCCTTTTGCCGATTGGGCGGTTTTGGCTTCGATTTTCAAAGTAACTCCGACCCCGGAGCCCTTCAAACGCCGCTGCTCCTTCGATTCTCTAAGTAACGCCGACCTGGTCTTGCTGCTGCGGCAAGCGGTGGACAGCCTGCAGCCGACCGCGCGGCAGCAGGGAATCGATCTGCGGGCGGAGCTTCCCGCGGCTCCTTGCCGGCTGCGGGGGGACGCCCACTTCCTGGAGCGCGCCCTGCTCAATCTGCTGGACAACGCCGTTCGCCATACTCCAAGCGGAGGAGTCGTCGTCGCAGGCTGCTCGCCGGAGGGGGACAAGGCTCGAGTGGCCGTTCGGGATTCCGGTTCCGGCTGACGATCGCCCGCCGCGTCTTCCGGGCGCACGGAGGCGAGCTGGCCGCGGGCAATCTTCCCGGCGGCGGGGCCGAGCTGAGCGGATGGCTGCCGCTGTGCGCGGATGGCTGAAGAGGTGCCTGGGGGAGAGCCGAGCGGAAGGAGATTCGGGCGGGAGCGGAGGTTGAGCGGACGCTCGGCCCGGGGTTACAATAGCGAAGGATATGGACAACAGCGAAGGAAATTTACAATAGCGAAGGAAAGTCAGCGGGACAGGGGAGAGGACATCGATGATCAAGCGGAAGTTTTACCGGGCGGAGTGGGAGAAGGGGCAGGAGGAGGCCGGCTTGCTTGCGCTGGCGGAAGGAGCGTCGGCGAGACGGCTGGTCGAGCAGGGCGACCTGATGACGGCCGCGGCGTTCAAGTGGCGCAATCAGCTTTTTCTGTATTATGAATGCATGGGGAGGGACGTCCTGCCGGAGGAGATCGCCGGAGAGGCGGAGCCTTATCTGCGGGACTGGCCCGGGCAAGCGAAGCCGCGCCGCTGGGTCGAGATGGCGGACGTCTTCCACTTCAACGAGCCGGCGAGCGAGGAGCACTGGCTCCGCCAAGCGCCGGTGGAGAAGCGGGTCGGCCGGATCGCCCATCTGAAGCCGGAGATGATCGCCAGCTACATCTACTATCATTATCAGCTGCAAGAGGAACGGGCTTTCTTCGGGGACAAGTACGAGATCATCGCGATCCACGAGAACCTGCTGTTCGGCTATCAGGAATTCCCGAAGACGATCGAGGAGCCGGTCGTGCCGGGTCGCCTTCGCACGAAGGGAACGCCGGAGAACTGGAACGACTCCCGCATGGACCTGCATTTTCAGCCTTGGGAGGATGACGGGTACCTGTACTTCAAGCCGGCGGATACGGTGTTCGCTTATTATATCGGGGATCTGGAGCGATAGCGGCCGTTCGCAGTCAACGTACATAGGCGATCAGAGCACGTCATACCTTCCTAATAGTTGCTTAAAAAGTCGGCTGTTGAGGGAGGTCATCCGGTGGCTGTTCCATCGAGTGTTCAGTTTGTTCCTATCCGCGTGGCGGGGGCGATTCCTTCGGATCCGGCGAACGACGTTTCGCCGGCCTATTCCGATATTGTTGGAGATCCGCAGTTCCCGCCAGCCTACTATGCTTTTGACGGCAAAAATGCTTATTTTCGCATCCGTCTTCGCGGAGATCCTCGCTCCAATACGAGCTTCCAGAACGATGTTTGGGGAGTGCTGATCGATACCGACAACAACTCGTCCGCCTACGAGTGGATGCTGGCCGTTCTCGGAGGCAGCAGCTGGATCGCGCTCATCCGCAACAGCGTTCAAGGCGCGAATCCGCTGGCCGACCTGCCGGAAGGCTCGGACGGCAACGGCTTCCCGAATTTTCACCGGCCGATCAACAACTTCGACCTCGCGAGGGCTCGTCTCACGGAAGACGGCTCCTCGTTTGGAGGGACACCGAACTATTTTCTTGATTTTTCCATCGATACCGGAACGCTGTTCAGTCAGCTCGCCATCAATGCGAGGTCTCCTCTCCGGTTTCTGTTCTTCACCTCCTCTACGACGCGCGGGTTCGACCGCGATTCTTTGCCCTTCTCCGACGTTCTTACCTTAAACCAAGCCAACGCACGGGCCGAGCTTCAAGCCTCCGCAATGATTATCGACCCTCCGGCCGCTTTGTTCACCGGCGAAGTCGCCGCGCTTCAGATTAGCTTTGAGGTAAGCAACATGGGTTCCAGCGGAGCCTCGACGGTATCCGCTGCGCTTGCCTTTCCGGAAGGGCAAATCCAGAGCGTCTCGATCTCCGGCGCGACCGTCGGGAACGCTAATTATAACGCCTCCTCCCGAACGTTAAGCTGGAATATCGGCAACCTGCCGAACGGCGCAATGGCGACTCTTAAGGCGACTATCACTCTTATTTTCTCGGAATCCCTTTCCCGGACTCTTTATTTCTATTCGGTGAACGGGATCGATCTACTCACCGGCAATTCGCTGCCTCAGTTGACAGGACAGCAGCAGGTTCAAGTTCAGGCTGTGGGGAGCGTATCCGGCCTCATCCAGAACAAGAACAACGGGCTTCCTCTGAGCGGCGTGCTTGTCGAGCTGCTTCCCCCCGGCAGCCCGCAAGGAGTGTCGACGTCCGAAGGCGGCTACGGGTTATCTGGCATCCCTCCCGGGAGCTATACGCTGCAATTCACCCATGCGTTGTTCCAGACTCAGCTTATTCCCATCGTTATTGGGGCGAATCAGAGTCTTGAGGTGAACGTCCTGCTCGTACCGGAACCGGCGTCCGTGTTCGGCACCGTCTTGTCGGCGCTGGACGGGTTGCCGATCGCGGGGGCGACGGTACGTTTCCTGAATGCGGTCGGCCTTCCGGCGGGGGAGGCAACGACGGATTCGAATGGTTCTTATTCCATTGCCGGGCTGTCCGCCGAGCTGCTCCGCGTGCTGGCGGGCGCGGAAGGATTCCAGCAGCATTCGGTCGTCCTTGACCTTGCGCCTGGATCGACTGAGCAGTTGAATATTGCGCTGGTTCCCGAGCCCGGAGAAGTGAACGGCCTCGTCACGACCGCGGGCGGCCAGCCGATCGCCGGAGCCGTCGTCACGCTCACGAATGAGCAGGCCATCATGCAGTTCGAGGTGCAGACCGATTCGAACGGCCGTTATTCGTTGAATCAGCTCGTCCCGCAAGTCGCTTATCTCGTTCGCGCGTCGGCGCCCGGCTTTAGCGGAGCGGTCAAGTCCGTTCGAGCCGGTCCGGGAGAGGCGGTCACGGTGAATTTTATCCTGAAGCCGGCGCCTGGAAGCTTATCCGGGCAGGTGCTGCAGGAGGCGAACGGAAATCCGCTTCCGGGCGTCTCCGTCAGCCTGCAGGACCTTAGCGGGTTCGTCCTCAGCCAGGCTTCGACGGACGCGAACGGCGAGTTCGCCATCGCTTCGATTAGCCCCGGCCCTTACCTGGTTATCGTGAACGAACCCGGCTTCGCGAATCGGTCGTTAAGCGTTCAGATCGTCTCCGGTCAGGATACTTTCATCGTCCTCTCCCTGACGCCGCTCTCCGGTTCCATCAGCGGAACGGTTTTCACGGAAGCCGGTCTTCCAATTGACAACGCGCTGGTCACGGTGTCCTACAACAACGTCGTTATCGTCCAGAGCGCGACGGCGGAGGACGGCGTCTTCACGGTGACAGGACTTTACCCATCGCTCTACATTGTCACCGTTCAAGCCGACGGCTTCGCCACGGAATCGCTCGGGGCTCTGGTTCAGCCTCTAGAGAATACCGAACTGGAATTTAGGCTAAGCCCGCTGACGGGAAGCGTCTTCGGAACGGTCAAGGATGAAGCCGGAGCCGTGCTGCAAGGAGCGTTCGTCCGCGTGAGCCAGAATCGGCTCTCCTCGACCTTGCTTCTCACGCAGACGGTCTCGGACGACAAGGGACTTTATATCGTCGACGATCTGCCGCCGGGCCTCTATATTCTCAATGTGTCCTTCCCTCAGTTCCAGACGGTGACCGGCGTCGTCGAGATTGCGGCGGGAACGCGGGAACAGCTGGATTTCGTGCTGCTGCGCAGTCCGGGAAGGATCGCCGGGGTCGTACTGAACGACCTGTCGGAGCCGATCGCCGGGGTGACCGTATCGGTGGAGATTCGCAACTCCACCGGAGCGCAAGTGTCGCTGGTATTCGCGGGCGAGGACGGGAGCTATACGAGCGACGAACTGGCGCCCGGCTTCTATCTGATCTTCATCTTCGCCCCGGGCTTCCGGTCGGACCAGGTCACGAGGGAGGTTATCCCCGGCGAGACGACGGTCGCGAACGTTCGGCTGCTGCCGCTGCCCGGCTCGATACAAGGCGTCGTCACCGATCGGGATACGGGAGCGCCCATAGCGGGAACCTCTATCAACGTCTTGACCCAGAGCGGGATCTCGCTGGACACCGCCCTTAGCGACAGCGCCGGCTTCTATCGGCTGGACGGCCTGCGTCCGGGAAGCTATACGGTTATCGCCGCGGCTCCGCTCTTCGAGAATTTTGTCGTGGGCGCTATCGTGGTGGCCGATACGGTCACTCAGACGAATATCGCCTTGCAGCAGGTAACCGGGGAGCTGACGGGAAGCGTGGTCCCTCCGCTGAACGGCGTTCAGATTCGGCTCTATTCCGTTCATAACGTGCTTCTGCAATCGGTTGCGACCTTCCAAGGAGGGAGGTTCCGGTTCCCCTTCCTCAAGGCGGGAACGTACGTCGTCGTCGCCAGCGCGGACGGCTTCTCCTCCGATCCGGTCGGCGCCGTCGTTCAAGCGGGCGGCAGCTCGGAGGCGGTTATTACGCTTCATCCCCTGCCGGGCTCTATCGAAGGGACGATTACTTCGGAGGAAGGAGTCCCGATTCCGAACGCCACGATTGAGGTCGTCAACAACACCGAGGTCATTGTCGGCTCCGGTCAATCCGAAATCGCCGGCCGCTATGTCGTCAGCAACCTGCCGACGGGGACGCTAAGCCTGATCGTCTCGGCGGTCGGCTTCGCGAGCGAGATCGGCGCGGTCCAATTGGCTCCGGGGCAGCGGCTGACCGGAGTCGACTTCGAGCTGAGGGCCAATCCCGGCGGGATCAGCGGTCTGGTGACGGACGCTTCGACAGGCTTGCCGATCGCCAGCGCCGAGATTAACGTCCGGCTCTCAGATGCTTCGGGGCTTGTCGTCGCCATCGTAGCCACGAACGAATTCGGCGAATTTCTGGTGAACGACCTAAGACCGGCTTCTTATGCGATCCTGGTGTTCGCGGAAGGCTATGCCGTCGGAGCGATCGGCGCAACCGTCGATAGCGATCAGATCACGAGCGCCTCAATTGCGCTGGCTAGGCGGCTCGGCTCCATCCTAGGCAGGGTCGTGTCGGAGGACGGCGCCGCTATCGCCAGCAACCGCTCCTTCATCAAGCTGTTCACGATAGCCGGGACACTCTATCTTTCCTTATTCACGGACGAGAGCGGCAGCTTCTTTATTCCTGATTTGCCCCTGGACACTTACCTGGTAAGCGTCTCTTCCGCCGGATTTATCACGAACTCTCAGACGGTATACGTGAACGAGGAGAAAACCGTGGAAGTGACCGTTGTCCTTGCGCGGGGCGGCGTGACGATTACCGGCAAGGTGACGAACGCTTCGACCGGCGCGCCGATCGAAGGAGCTTTGATCTCCGAGAACGGCAGAACCGGGTTCCCGATCGAGACGGTATTCTCCGATCAGAACGGAGACTATGCGTTCCGCTTCTCCGCTGCCGGCCGCTTAACGCTGTTCGCTTCCGCCGTCGGCTTCGGCGCAGAGTCCGCGGCGCTTTATCCATCCGAGGGAGAGACGATCGTCTTGAACTTCGCGCTGCAGCCGAATCCCGGCGAGGTGTTCGGTTTTGTGACGAATCTGGTCGACGGAACGGCGATTCCGGGCGTCGAGGTCAAGCTGTTCAACCGGAGCCAGGTCCAGATCGCGACCGTTCTTACGGACAATAACGGCCAGTATAGCTATCCGGAGCTGCGTCCCGGCGATTATCTGTGCATCGCTATCGCGTCGGGCTTCGCCGCCAGTCAGGGAGGCTTCTCCATTACCCCGGGCGCTTCCGTCAAATACAGCTTCGCGCTGCAGCCGCTTCCCGCCGCGCTGTTCGGGACCATCACCGACGCTTCCACGGGCAAGCCGCTTGCGAACGCGGTCGTTGTCCTGCGCCCGTTCAACAGCTTCGCGGCGCCTCTGAGCTTAACGACGTCGGATCAGAACGGGTTCTATTCCATCCAAGAGCTGTTGGAAGGCAATTACGTGCTGAATCTGTCGGCGACCGGCTACGATACGGTTCAGTCGTCCCTCTTCGCGGGCAGAGGGCAGCAGATCCGCCTCGACCTCAGCGCGAGGCGAACGACCGCGAACGTATCGGGGATGGTTACGGACATCCGGACCGGCCAGCCTCTGCCTGATGCGCTCGTGTCCGTCGTTGACCGCAATGGCATAATCGTCGGGCAGGGAGTGACGGACCGCTCGGGGTTTTACATCGTCGGAAGCGGCTCGCAGAGCGAGACGGACATCATCGCCGTCGCGCAGAATTATCAATTCGGCCACGCGGCCTCTGTCCTGTCGCCCGGTCAGCAAGCTTCCCTGAACGTGCAGCTTCGATCCAGCCCGCTAACGATTAGCGGGATTACGAGAAACGCTCTGACCGGAGCGCCGATCTCCGGCGTCGTCATCTCCGTTCTAACCGAGAACCTCGTGGTCATCGAGACGGTCGCGAGCGACGGGGACGGACTGTATGCGTTCCGGTCCTTATCTCCAGGGGTCTACTTCGTGACGGCGACGGCTCCGACGTATGCTTCGGCTTCTCATCGCGCGGACTTGACGAGCGGGATGTCGGCGGTGGTTAACTTCCTTCTGCCCGTCGAATTCGGGAACTTGACGGGAACGATTCGCGATACGTCCGGGCGGCCGCTTAACCTCGCGCTCGTTCAATTGTTCCAGGAAGAGGAGAAGGCCGCCGTGCTGGCGGCGAGATCCAGAAGCCGGAGCGGCTTCGGAAGAAGGCAAGGAGGGGCTCCGGTTCCCGCGCCCCTGCTCACGTTCCTTCGTTCTACCGTCAGCAACGCGAGCGGACGTTATACCTTATCCAATCTGCCTGCGGGACAGCTTCCGGCGACCTTCTCTTACCCGGAGAAGCAGACGGCGCATCGAACTGCGATCATTATCGCGGGGCAAACGACCGTTCTGGACGTCGTCCTGGAGGACGAAGGCGAGGAATAGGCGGATCTGCCTGCAAGGGTTGATCGACGGCTGCAGCTGATATCTGAATAGGCCGCCCCTACGGTTCTCGGCCGAGAACCGCGGGGGCGGCCTTGACTTGCGGGTCAGCGTTCAAGCGCGAGAGGATTCGTTAGGTTGGAGGGGGCAGCATGCGGCGAAAAAACGTATGCAATAGAAGAGGGCGGGGCTGTCGGGCAGGAGGAGGCCGGCTTGCTTGCGCTGGCGGAAGGAGCGTCTGTGAGACGGCTGGTCGAGCAGGGCGACCTGATGACGGCCGCGGCGTTCAAGTGGCGCAATCAGCTTTTTCTGAAGACGATCGAGGAGCCGGTCGTGCCGGGCCGCCTTCGCACGAAGGGAACGCCGGAGAACTGGAACGACTCCCGCATGGACCTGCATTTTCAGCCGTGGGAGGATGACGGGTACCTGTATTTCAAGCCGGCGGATACGGTGTTCGCTTATTACGTAGGGGATTTGAAAGCTTGAAGTTGGGGATGGGTGAACCGTACCATAAATAAGGGCAAGTTTTTTGAAGTGGATGTTGAGATTTAGTCGTCAATTGCTTTTGGAGAGCCAACAAAGGCAGGGGCTGTCCTGAAACCAGGTTTTCAGAGAACGGAACGCAGCTTCCCGTTCGTTCCTGCTGTAATACTAATACCGCTTAATGTCTCGCTCCAGTAGACGCAGTAATCCTTCCTCGGTGCCTGACCCGGGTACCGGTACGTAGAAACACCAGTGCAGGCCAGGGTCGTTATCGACTACAGAAGCGGAATGGATCACGAACTCCATCTCCTGTGCGTCTGGAAGACGAAATAAAGCAGTTGCGACCCGCCTTTGCTTGATTTCATAGAGCTCCCAGAAATGCACAAACTCCTCGCTTTCCAGCCTCAAACGTTCGAACCGTTCCATATACAAAGGATTATCCTTATAACGATCTATGTTTGCCCGCACCGTCGCCGTGGTGTATCGGGCAAACTCCTCCCAATTTACCAGTCTTTGTCGGTAATCCGAATTAAAGAACATTAGGCTCATCATATTCCGTTCGCTTATCGGCAGACTGCCGAAATCGGCTATAATCAGTTCCGCTGCCCGATTCCAGGCGATAACATCTGTTCCTTCGTCTGTGACGAAAGAAGGATAATGCAATTGATTAACGATCGTTTGCAAAAATCCGGTATCTGATCTTTCGTTATTTAGCACTGCACCTGCGCTCGCCGGGTCTACATTTGCCAGATCAAACAGATGCTTTTGCTCGTCTTCATCCAACTTCAGCGCGTTACTGATATTTAGCAAAACTTCCGGCGAAGGATTAACCTCTCTGCCTTGCTCCAGCCAAGTATAGTAAGTCACGCTTAAATTAGCGAGATAGGAGACCTCTTCTCTTCGAAGCCCCGGGGTGCGTCTTCGTCCGGGAAGCGGCTTTATCCCCGCTATTGAGGGTTGCAACCGTTCCCTGCGTGATTTAATGAATTCACCCAATGCGGATGAGGAATGATTCGTTTTCACATGTGTGACCTCCCATTAATCCTATTCGAGAATACACATTGTAACTTACAAAATTAACTAATATCTCCTCGTACACGAACATTATATCTCTGTAAAGTGTCTGTTGCCACAGGACAGAACCCTCACCGAGAACGGATGCCTGTTAATCCCGCTAATAGTAAAGACATGATGTGGTTAACAACCTCTACCGACTGTACGATTAAGATATTCACGACAGAGAAGTGCTGTCGATAGGAGGTTTTGTTTCTTGAACAAGTATGCCTATAGAAACAAGCTGGCTGTAGTCACCGGCGCTTCATCCGGAATCGGGAAAGCGTATGCCAAAGAACTGGCGGCACGAGGCTGCCATGTCGTGCTGGCAGCGCGCTCCAAGGACAAACTTGATGCATTGTCTGGGGAAATCAACCGCCAGTACGGCGTGCAGGCTTATGCGCTGGCTTGCGATTTGTCCAAAGCGGACGCCTCGCGTCAACTGGCCGAACAAATTTCCAAACTTGGCTTGTCGGTCGATATTCTTATCAACAACGCAGGCTTCGGTACTTACGGCCGTTTCGAGGAAATAGACCTGGAGCGCGAGCAGGAAGAGATTATGCTGAACACGGCTGCGCTTGTCGATCTTACGCATCGTTTTTTGCCCGATATGCTGAGGCGTGGGGACGGAATCGTCGTCAACGTGGCTTCGTTGGGCGCGTTTATGCCTTGTGCTTATACGGCTGTTTATGGGGCTACCAAAGCATTTGTATTGTCCTTCTCTGAAGCGCTATGGGCGGAAACGCGCGGGCGAGGCATTCGTGTGCTCGCGCTGTGCCCGGGTGTAACCGATACAGGGTTTTTCGATGCGGTCGGCAGTAAAGACATGGCTGCGGGCCGTAAGTTCACGACCCCGGAAAAGGTTGTACAGGCCGGATTTCGCGGGATTGACCAGAGACGCAGCTATATCCTCGATCGCCGTACCGATTACTTTATAGTTAGAATGCTCCGATTTTTTAGCAGGCGCAGGGTGGCCTTGATTATGGAACGCATGTCAAACCCAAAAAGGCACTTATAGCGGTTCGGCCGCGGCATGGATAGGCTAACAGTTTCTTGATTTAGCGCCGAGGGGCAGGCAGGATGAACGAGGGCTGTGATTCCAACGAGTCATGTATTCTGCAAAAGAGCCATCCCGCTAAGGATGGCTCTCAAACTTGCCGTTACAGATATGTTCGGTCATTTGGTGATCATCTCCCCTTCAAAGAAGGGATCGAAAGGAAAATCCTTACATATTAGGCAAGCGAAAATACCCCCATCAATCTTTCGCTCATCAATGACGGACCTCGGATGAATTCCAACAATGGAATAGAGGCCTTATTCATGAACAAACAAAATTTTCAGTTATCAGAAACATCGCCCCCTGATCGCGGTATAAACAAGAAGCAGCGTTTATAAGTTGCGACTTTGAAATATCGAGGAGGGCGTTCCAGTTGAAAGGACAATCCGGCGTTCGCTTGGCGGCGATTATTGTTCTGCTGCTCCCATTCCTGCTAGGAGGCTGTTCCGATTTGTTCGGTAAATCGTCCCCGGATCCTTCAGCTTCGGAAACGTCCACTAGCGTTCCTTCTTCGGATCCTTCGACCGTGACGGATTCGTCGGGGGGAGTAACCGCGTATTTGTCAGCGTGGGAACGGCTTGATTATGCGGGGATGTACGCGCTTCTTTCGCCTTTCGTGAAGAAGAGTCTGACGGAAGAGCAGTTCGTCAAGCGTTATCAGACGATCTACAAAGCGCTTGAGGTGTCCAATCTGGTCGTAACGGCGCTTCCGACCGGACATCAGACGGATGACGGATCGGATTCGGAGGGTACGGCGTTGACGGGGACGGGGACCGCTGTCAAGGGGTTCTCGTATCACGTTTCTATGGATACGGCGGAAGGTCCCATCTCTTTCGACAATCAGGGCCGGGTTAGAAAGACGGTAGAGGACGGCGTAACGTCCTGGTTAATCGATTGGAACCCTTCGTTTATTTTCCCCGGCATGGAAGAAGGGGATACGGTGCGAGTCGAGAAAACCCCGGCGGTACGCGGCGAGATCGTCGATCGCAACGGCAATCCGCTTGCGGTCAACGTCGAGGCGGCGCAGCTCGGCATCGTACCGAGCAAGCTTGGGGATTCGGCCGATACGATCAAAGCATCGATGGCAAAGAAGCTGGGAATGTCCGTACAGGATATCGACCGTAAGCTTGGGGCGTCGTGGGTGAAGCCGGATCTGTTCGTTCCGATCGCCGTAGTGGTCGATGACGCGGTGAGGGATGAACTCGTTGCGCTTCCGGGGGTTGCGGCTCAGAAGGTCATGGTGCGGCGCTATCCACTCGGCGAAGCGGCCGCTCATCTGATCGGATATATCGGGGAGATCAACGCCGATGAGCTGAAGATGCACGAAGCTCAAGGCTATAAGGCAGGCGATATGATCGGCAAGACGGGACTGGAGCTTACGCTGGAGGCGCAATTGCGCGGCACGCAAGGCAAAGAAGCCGTTATCGTTGATCGATCAGGCATACGAAAATCCGTGGTCGCAGGGCAGGTTGCCAGGAACGGCGTGACGTACAAGTTGACGATCGATACGGCGCTGCAGCAAGCGATCTATGAGGAAGTAAAGGCCGATGCGGCTTCCGTTGCGGCGATCCAGCCCGCGACCGGCGAAGTGCTGGCGCTGCTCAGCAGCCCGTCATACGATCCGAACGCTTTCGTACAGGGCGTGTCCAAGGAACAATACCGACAATGGAATGAAGATCCGCGGCATCCGTTCCTGAACCGTTTCTCCCGGACGTATGCGCCGGGCTCGTCCTTTAAGGTCATAACGGCAGCGATCGGACTCGATAGCGGCGCGCTTGATCCGGACGGAGCGAAGGAAATTTCCGGATTGACATGGAAGAAAGACAGTTCCTGGGGGAAGTACTACGTGAAGCGGGTGCACGACGTGAATTCGGTCGATCTAACGAAGGCGTTGACCTACTCTGACAATATTTACTTTGCCCAGACGGCGCTGGCAATCGGCAAGAAGCAATTCGTCGCAGGCGCGGCGCGATTCGGGATAGGCGAATCGTTCCCGCTCGCCTACCCGCTTAGCGCTTCGCAGCTTGCCGGCGGCGGAGGCGAGCCTTCCGGCGATATTCAGCTTGCCGACTCCGGCTACGGGCAAGGGCAGGTGGAGATGACGACGCTGCATGTCGCCTTCGCCTACTCCGCGCTTGTTAATGGCGGTAATATCGCCTATCCGCAGCTGTCGGAAGCGGATTCGGCTAATGCGGGAAAGCGGTGGAAGGAGCAAGCGATGTCGGCGGAAACGGCGAAACTCATCAAGGCCGATCTCGTGAAGGCGGTGACAAGTCCGGAAGGCGTCGGGCATGGCGCTTATATTGCCGGAGCTTCGATCGCCGGCAAGACGGGCACCGCGGAGCTGAAAGCGAGCAAGGGCGCACAAGGCCAGGAGAACGGCTGGTTCGTCGGATTTGACGCGGATAACCCCCAACTGTTGATCTCCATGATGATCGAGAACGTACAGGGTCGCGGGGGGAGCGGCTATGTGGCGCCAAAAGTAAAACGAATTTTCGAGCAAACCAAGCAGCAATAAAATAAAGTTATAAACCGATACTATCGTTTTCTGAATTATGCCATGCAATGGGAATGGATGTTTCGGTGGATGTGCGCAAGACTAGGGGGAGAATGATCAATGACGAGGGCTCCCCTTGGTTACAATATAGACGCCCAGAACGCCATAGCTTTCTTCTTTGTAATGGTTCTGGGGGCAGGTTTTCGTCCAGCCGATCGAGTTGCGGGAAGAGATCAGCGCCTCGCCGCAGGCCGGGCAGGTATCCTTGAATAATTTAGCGAGCAGAGATTTTATCATCACCTATTCCTCCTATTTCATAGCATTTTACTTGGGATTATTATAGCGTGAACTTGGGATCCCGTACATGGCTTTTTGAGGAATCATTCATGGACGCGAGAAGCATAGGGCTTCCGAGCGTCCTTTTTTTGCCCATTGAATACGAACATGCATTCTGGTTATAATATAGGAACAGGTGTTCTTAATTTGTTCTTACTTTTGAGCGCGCATGGTTTCTCTTCGGGAACGGGGGGCGCCATGCCGAACAATCAAGGAGGGAAAGGCGATGTCCATCGACAAGTATATCGGGCGGGTGGTCGTGATCGTCTATCAAGACAGGAAGGGGCAGTTCAGCAAGCGAACGATCCTGATTCGCCATATCGAATCGGGGACGATCCTCGCGCTGGACGTGGCCCGGCAGCAGCCGCGGCGCTTCCGCACCGAACGGATTCTGGCTCTCGAGCCGGTGACCGGCCATGCCTCCTGAACGCACGATCTTCTTGGTCGACGGGCAATCGTTCTACGCTTCCGTCGAGAAAGCCGCCCGCCCGGAGCTGCGCGACAAGCCGGTCGCCGTGGGGGATCCCGCCCGCAAGTCGGGCATCATCCTGGCCGCCTGCCCGATCGCGAAGTCCCGGGGAGTGACGACGGCGGAGCGGGTCGGCGAGGCGCTGGCCAAGTGTCCCGATCTGGTCGTGGTCCGTCCGAGGATGCAGACCTATATCGCCATCTCGCTGCTCATTACCGAGATCTTCGAATCGGTGACGGACCAGGTGGAGCCGTACAGCATCGACGAACAGTTCCTGGACATTACGGGCTCGCTCTCGCATTACGGCTCTCCGGAGGAGATCGCCCATCGCATCCAGACTCATATCATGATGTCCACCGGGGTGTGGTCGCGCGTGGGCATCGGGCCGACCAAGATACTTGCCAAAATGGCAACGGATAACTTCGCGAAGAAACGCCCCGACGGCATTTTCGCGCTGCCTTACGACAAGCTGGAGACGGAGCTGTGGCCGCTGCCGGTGAACCAGATGTTCATGGTCGGCTCCCGGATGACCAAGCACTTTATCCGGATGGGGCTGAACCGGATCGGCGACATCGCGAAGCTGGAGCTTGGCGTCTTCAAGCAGAAGATGCGAAGGGAGATGAAGAAGCAGAGCGACATCCAGGCCGAATATTATTGGCAGACGGCCAGGGGCATCGACCCGAGCCCGGTGGTGACGGGCATCCGGGGCAAGCTTCAATCGATCAGCCACGGCAAGGCGCTTCGCAGCAGCCTGTACCGGAAGCTGGAGGACATCGAGGTCGTGCTGCTGGAGCTGGTCGTGGAGGTATGCCGGCGAAGCCGGCGCCACGGCTATATGGGGCGCGTCGTGTCGGTGGCGGCCGCCGAGACGGACGGGGAGCGGACCGCCTGGTTCAGCCGCCAGACGACGCTTCCGCAGCCGAGCTCCCTGACCCACGAGATCGCGGATGCGGCCCGCAGGCTGTTCGTTCAGCACTGGGGCGGCCTGCCGCTTAGCAATTTGAGCATAGCGTTGACCGAACTGACCGACGACAGCGTTTTCCAGCTGACCTTATTCGAGGATCGATCCGCCGTTTATCGGCGAGAGAGGGCGACGGATGCGATCAAGGACCGTTACGGAAGCGGCGCGATCATGCGCGCCTCTTCGCTGCTGGAGTCCGGTGTCGCCAGAGAGCGGGCGGAACAGATCGGAGGACATTATAAATAATGAGCAAACTCGACGGCAACGAGCGCTGGAAGTCCAAGATGCTGCTGACCGAGCATCAGGAGCAATACGAATCGCGGAAGGAGCCGAGAACGTCCGGACAGACGACTCCGGAGGAATTGAAGATGATCCGGGATTACGTGCTCCTGCCTCATATGCTGACCATGGTGCAGAAGCACATGGAGGAGATGCAGAACTCCTCCAGCCTGCTGAAGCGGCTGTATTTGTCGGCGACGCAGGTGGTCATGAACCAGATCAATCGCGATATGTATGAGCTGAGGCGGGAGCTGAGCCGAAGGAGGATTCGCGTGGTCGGCGACGAGCAGGTCGATCTGGTCGTCTACCACCGCTATATCTGCAGGGGGTACGAGGATCGGCTGGGGATAGTCCGCGAGGTCATGCGGGCGGAGATCAGCGTGCGCTTCGCGAAGTATTTCGGCGAGATCAACCAATGGCTGGGCCAGTACAACCGCCCGGCGGCGGAGAAGGAAGAGGCCCCGGTCGAAGGACGCCGATAACGAGGCCTCTCCTATGCAAAGAGCTGCTCTTCCAGCAAGCGTCGGCGCTTGCCGGAAGAGCAGCTCTTGTTTTGTCTAATCACCCTTGAAGATGCGCGAGGCCGGGAAGCTCCCGCGAGTCCAGCTCGCGCATGGAGAGCTTGGCGCCGATGGAGCGGAAGCTGCCGATGACGTCCTCGTAGCCGCGCTCGATGTGCTCGACGCCGGTTATGCGAGTGCGTCCTTCGGCCGTCAGCCCCGCCAGCAGGAGGCAGGTGCCGGCACGCACGTCCGTCGCGTGCACCCAGCCTCCCCGCAGCGGAAGCCCGCCGCGGATAAAGGCGCTTTCCTGCCGCAGCTCGATCTCCGCGCCGAGCCGCCGCAGCTGCGGCACATGGGCGAACCGCTTCGGATAGACGCGGTCCGTTACGATGCTCTTGCCTCTGGCTTGCAGCAGAAGCGCGGTCATCGGCTGCTGCAGATCGGTTGCGAAGCCCGGGTACATGCCTGCGCGAACCCGGGTTGCCTTGAGAATGCCCGTGCCGGAAGCCGTGACGTGATTCTCGCTGCAATCCACGTGCATGCCGATCTCCTCCAGCTTGGCAAGGCAGGAGCCGAGATGGGTGGGAATGACGTCCGTCACGGTAACCTGGCCCCCGCGAAGTCCCGCCGCCATCAGGAAAGCCCCGGCGATCAGCCGGTCCGGAATGACCGCATGCGTCCCTCCGTTTAAGTAGGAGACGCCTTCAATGCGGATGCAGTCCGTTCCCGCCCCGTAAATCTTGGCCCCGAGCCTGTTCAGGAAGACGGCCGTATCGACCACCTCCGGATCCACGGCCGCGTTATACAGCCGCGTTTGCCCTTTGGCCCGCACGGCCGCCAGCATCGCGTTGATCGTCGCGCCGGAGGTCAGCGTATCGAAGTAGATGTCGGCCCCCGTCAGATCGGAGGCTTCGACGACATAATAATCGTTGAAGATCTGGACCCGGGCTCCGAGCGCTTCGAAGGCTTTGATATGCTGATCGATCGGCCGAGCCACGAAATCGTCCCCTCCCGGGAGCCCGATCGTGACCCTGCCGAACTTGGACAGCAGCGCGCCCGCGAAATAATAAGACGCCCGGTAGCTGGAAGCCTTGCCGGGGTCGATCACGGCGCTGTGAATGGAGCGCGGGTCGATGACGACTCGCCCGCCCTCCTGCTGCAGCTTCATGCCGATGTCTCGGCCGATGCTCGCAAGGATGCGGACATCGTCTATGCGAGGGATTCCCTCGAGCGTAACGACGTCGTCCGCCAGGCAAGCGGCGGCCAGCAGGGCGAGGGAGCTGTTCTTCGCTCCCGGGATATGTACCGTTCCATGGAGCGGTCCGGAGTACTCGGTCTCGATATATTTCATGGGAATAATCCTTCTTTCGCTAGGACGATGTCAGTCCGATTCCAGCACGTAGCCGCTGCCGCGAACCGCGCTGATGAGAAAGGTGTCTTTGCCGTATTTCTTGCGTATCCGATAGATCAGGGCGTTTAGTTCGTCGAGCGTCACGTCCGGAACGCCATCGGCTCCGGGCGGCCGTTCCGGCCATACCGAGGCTTTAATCTCCTCGAGCGGAACGAGGCGGTTCGCATTCTCGTGAAGCAGGTGGAGCAGCATATATTCCTTCTCGGACATCGGGATCCGCTTGCCTTCGACGACGCACTCTCTTTTCTCCCAATGAATCGCGATCGGCGGTTCCGCGACCGCCACCCTTCCGGTGACGCTTAGAGGCTCCAGATCCAAGGTCTGTTCGGCGAACGTATACGAGAAGTGGATGACGGCCATCCCCTTCGCCAGCTTGATGATATCGAAGGTGTTAAGGGGATAAGGGTGATTCGGCTTGAGCCGAACCCCGTTAAGCTCCGTTCCGTGGCGGCTGCCCAGATCGTAGAGCACCGCCTTGCCCAGCTCGTTGCGAATAACGAAGTGCCGGCGGGAGATAAAAGCGTTCGTAAAAGCCAAGTCGGGAGAAAACGAATCGGACACCCGGCCCACCAACGTCTTGTCCGCGGTCAGGTTCACGCAGGTGCCCGATGGGTAGGGCTCGCCGCGAATGACGTATAGGCATGCGAAGCTTTCCAATGTCGTTCCCTCCTAGTGGCGATGGCAGGGATCTGCCGTTGTGGAAAAAGGTCTCCACCATTCATCGTAACCCAAACCGACCCGAATGGAAACCTTCCGACGCTGACGGGCCGCTCACTTCTCAGTAACGCCGCAGCCGAATTCAAGGGCGAATCGTAACGCGGGTATAGAGGGGGACGGTCGCCGCCAGTTGCAGCACGTCCGCGTTATACATCCGAATGCAGCCGTGCGAGACGAGATGCCCGATCGATGAAGGATCGTTGGTCCCGTGAATGCCGTAATGGGGCTTGGACAGTCCCATCCAGAAGGCGCCGAACGGGCCGCCGGGATTCGGCTGCTTGTTGATAATCTCGTATTCGCCGGTCGGAGTCTGCGTCACCATCCGCCCGATGCCGACGGGATAGCCTCGAACGACGACATTGGCGTCCAGCAGATACAGCTGCCGATCGGACAGATCGACGATTATGCGGTAATCGGCCACGGAAGTCTCCCCCTCTCGGATAGAAGAACGCCGCGCCGGAGTCCGGCGCGGCGTTCTTGTTCTCGCTCATGCTAGTACGGCAACACTCAGAAAATGCCAGCGCGCAGAATGATGACCAAGAGGACGAAGAGAACGAGAGCAAACGCGGCCGTGCCGAGCCCGCCGCCGTAACAGGAGCCAACACCTGCGCCAGCTACTGGATAACTCATAATGATCACCGCCATAGGTTATTGTGATTCCTCATCACCCAATCATCGTATGTAAGCGGATGGGTAAACGGACAGGGCAAAAGCACAGGAACCTATAATTCCGCAACAACCTAGAGGACGAGGCAACCGGCGGATAGCGGACGGGATCGTCATTCGTTGCCGCTGACGGCGGCGTATTTTACTCGGCCATATAATGACGGATCATGAAATAAGAAACGACCACGATGAGGAAAATGCCGAGACAGTACAGTCCCAAGAGAGCGACGCCTTTTTTGCCGTTCATTCGCTATTGCACCACCTTTGTTTGCAAGTATGATACCGCGTTTGCAGCGGGCATTGCAAAGAAACTCGGCAATTGTCACGACTTTGTGCGAGCTTGGCCGCGGGAAGTACAAGCAAACAAGCAAGGGGTGGAAAACGATCATAAAATAGGGGGAGAGGAGGGGGAGCGATGACCCGATTATTGGATGCCAGAACGAGCCAGAACAGCAGCTTCGCCAGAAGCTTGGCCATTCCGCTGCTTCCCCCGAGCCAGGAGGCGCTCTTCGCCGTCGTCGGGTTGAATTGCTTGGATCCTTCCGGCATCGTGAGAGCCGAGTTCACCGCCTCCGTCTCGATCCAGTACGAGCCTGGCGGCCTCAGGGACGTCACGATATCGGTCTATCGGCAGCTGGTCAGGGGCAACGCCGCGCTTAGCGGAACCGTCCTGGTCTATACGGCCACCTTGAGCGAGCCGACGCTAGTGGATGCCTCGGTAAGGGTGTTCACCGTCTCGGGCAACGATTACGACATCCCCGCGGAGGAGAACAGCGCGGTTAAATACACCGTTTACGTGAGCGGGAACGCCACCGGCATGGTGAGGGTCGGGCCGGAGAGCTTCAGCGCATCGCTGTATTGCGATTGAGGCCGGCGGGGGCCTGGTCCGGAAGGGATAGAGGGCTAGAGGGCTAGAGGGGTAAATGGACAGAGGGATAGAGGGGGAGAAGGATATCGTGGGAGAACCCGGGCGCAGGCTTCGGGTTTTATGGTTGCGCGGAGATCGTCTCCGGCGAGACGAAATCGACGGAACGGGGGCTGTAGCGGGGGGAGATAGTCTCAAGTGAGACTAAATCGGCGGGACGAGGCCTGCGGTGAGGCGAGATAGTCTCCAGTGAGACTAAATCGGCGGAAGTTGGTCGGCCGCGGGGCGAGATAGTCTCCAGTGAGACTAAATCGGCGGTACAAGGTCGGCGATGGGGCGAAATAGTCTCCAATGAGACTAAATCGGCGGAAGTTGGTCGGCCGCGGGGCGAGATAGTCTCCAGTGAGACTAAATTGGCGGGGACGAGGTCGGCATTGTGGCGAGATAGTCTCCAGTGAGACTAAATCAGCGGAACGGCCCGAACAGGCCGCTTCGCCCATCACCTTGTGGCCCGCTGGAGCGAATGGGTATTCGGTTGGATTCATTCTCTATAGGAGGTTGCCGATAGTACAAGCAAGGAGGTGTTAGCTTGGATATCGCAGCTCTATCTGCAGTAATGAGTCAATCGACTTTATCGCAATCATTCGGCATTAAGGTACTGGACATGGCGATGGGACAATCGGAGCAGCAGGGACAAGATCTGGCGCAGCTGATGGCTTCGAGCCTTGATCCCAACTTAGGCAACAAGCTTGATATTCGCGTCTAAATTCACCAAACAAAATTCAAACCAAACCAACCCGGACCCGCAGATTTGCGGGTTTTTTATATTCACGCTCTCTCTATGTCCACGCTATTGAAAGGATTATTATCGAAACGAATTAACCGTCAATTGACTGCCAATCTGCTACCAAGTCGCCAAAACCACTGATTAGCACGAATTCCCAAACATCGAAAATCCCTGATATATAAGGGTTAAGACAAAAAAATCGAGCCTCGCATCGCTGCAAGGCTCTTACATGGGAGAGGAGAAACCGGACGAAGAGCTTATGGGGAAACGTAAGTCTTCTCCGCGGTTGTCCCCGGCGTTTCTGAGGCGCCGGTAGTACCAGTGTGACCGAATCGGCAAGAAATATACGCAGGCGAAGGGAGAAAATTGCTGAAATTCGAAAGCGATGCCGGAGTTTGTGCTTTTGAAGCTTTCGCGAATATGGTAACATAGCACCGAATGAAGCCGTACGGGCAGAAAACGGCGGCTAAAGTGCAGGAGATGACAACTTGAGAGTCATATCGGGAGATGCCAAGGGGCGGCCGCTCAAAGCCGTGCCCGGCCAAACGACCCGTCCAACGACGGATAAAGTGAAGGAAGCCTTGTTCAGCATGATCGGCCCTTATTTCGACGGGGAGGTCGTGTTGGATTTGTTCGCGGGAACCGGGGGTCTGGGAATCGAAGCGCTCAGCCGCGGAGCCGGCAAAGCGGTGTTCATCGACATGAACCCGCGCAGCGTGGAAGTTGTCCGGGCCAACCTGGAGACGGCGCGAGTCGCGGACAGGGCCGAGGTATACCGCAACGACGCGCGCAAGGCGATCAAGCTGCTGGAACGCAAGGGAGAGAAGTTCGATCTGATTTTCCTCGATCCGCCATATTCGATGAAGGATTGCCACGAGCTGCTGGACGAGCTGGAAGCGAGAGGCATGACGGCGGACGGAGCCGTCGCGGTCGTGGAGCATGAGTCGGGCTTCGATTACGGAGACCGGATCGGACGCTTCGAGAGGCGCCGGCTGGCGAACTATGGAGAGACGTCGATCTCGATCTACCACAAGACAGACGGAGGAGAATCGGAATGAGCAATAAGGTACGGCAAGAGGGGGAGCATCGCATCGCGGTGTATCCGGGAAGCTTCGATCCGGTCACTTTCGGGCATCTGGACATTATCCGCAGAGCCGCGAAGCAGTTCGATCAGCTGATCGTCTCCGTCCTGAACAACACGTCCAAGAATCCGCTATTCTCCGTCGAGGAGAGAGTCGCGCTGCTGAAGGAAGTCACGAAGGACTTGCCGAACGTCGAGATCGATTATTTCCGCGATCTGCTTGTCCGGTACATGCGTTCGCGCAACGCGCAGGTCAGCATCCGGGGGATCCGCTCCGTCACCGACTTCGAGTACGAGCTGCAGATGGCATCGACGAATCGCCAACTGGACGAAGGGATCGAGACGATCTTCATGATGACGAATCCGAAGTACTCGTACCTCAGCTCCAGCATCGTCAAGGAGATCGCCAAGTTCAACGCCCCGGTGCAGGATCTGGTGCCTCCGGCGGTGGAAGCGGCGCTCAAGCGCAAGTTCGGGAACGCTCCGTCTTGAGGAGATACATAAGGCATCCCGAGGGGGAAAATAGGTCCATAATTCCGTCGGTTCTTTTGCGAAGCATCCGCCGACCCGAGTCCTTTTTCCAATAGATGTGATTTTTCGCGTTTAATTGCCGCAAGATAACAAAAACCACAGATTGTATTCGAAAAATCATATATAAATGGATCGCTTTTCCCAAAAGTCCATGATTATATACGAAATTTCATATACAATAAGCCAACTAGCCGATTTCTATCGAATTGTATTCGAAAAATCGAATATATTCGCTAACCTGGCCCCGACAAAATGGGGTTGCCGTTTCTCAACAGTCTGTGCAGTTACGTGTGCAACAAAAGGAGGCTGCCCATCCGCGGGCAGCCTCTCTTTTGTCGGCGAAGGGGAGGAATATCAACTATAATCAGAAGCCCGAATCCGATGGGGGAACGCCTTGGCTGCCGCCGCTTCCCTTGCCCTTGGGCGGCTTGGGCGGGATAGGGCGCTTGGGCCGCATGACGGCGGACAAGAAAGCCAGGAGCAGGAAGACGGCGACGGAAGCTAGGGTCGTCAGAGTCGTCTCGGACAGGCTCGTCCAGCTGTCCGGAAGCGGGAAGCTGGAGGAGGACGCGTAGCCGGAGACAGTCCGTTCGCTCGGCTGGGCCCAGGAGGGGACAAGCGCGGACAGCCAGCCGCGCTCGGCGGCGATGGCGAACGGGTACGTGCAGATCAGGGCGAGAGCGGCGTGCAGCAGGCGTCCGGCGAGGAAACGGAACCAAGGGAATCCGTCGTCGGAGCGAATGACGGCGCGGGCTTGCAGCAAGCCGCTCCAGCCCGTCCAGGCGAGCACGGCTGCCAGCAGGGTGACGGCGGGAACCGGCGTTTGCGAGAACAAGGCGGAACGCCCGGTCTCGAAGGCGCCGAGGTGTAGCTCGTACAGGCCGGGGACGGCGAGCCAGACGTCGGCTTCCGGCCACGCCAGCTGCAGCATGCGAAGCAGGACGGAGCTCATCATCATGAGGCCGCCGATGGCGAAGAGAACGGAGACGGCGTGGCTGACGGCATCGGCGATCTGCTTGCCGAAAGGGCGGCCGTCCTCCTCCTTCGCTTCCCGGATAATTCGGCTTAGCCGGTGCAGCAAAGCCTTAGGCTCCGTCTGAGCGAGCGGAGGCGGCGTGGCGGGAGCGGGGGGCTTCGCGATCCGCGCCCAGACGACTCCGGCGACGACGACGGATACCCAGAGGCCCAGCGCGAGCGCCCAGCCGTAAGCGGGCGAATGAAGGAAGCCGGTTCCGATGACGAGCACCAGGACAAAAGGGTTCGGCAGATGGGAGACGAGCAGCAGCGTGTCCATATCGGAATCGCGGACAAGTCCCCGTTCCCGGAGCCGCTGCGCTTCGCGCGCTCCCGCGGGCATTCCGGCGGACCAGCCGAAGGCGATCGCCCACCCCGCTGCCCCGGGAAGCCGGAACAGGCGCCTGGTGAGCGGCTCCGCAAGGGCGGCGAGCACGTGCAGCAAGCCGGTCGCGGCGAGCAGCTCGGCGAGCATGAGCGGCGGCAGCAGGCCGGGGAAGACGGTCTGCCACCAGACCTGCAGGCCGGAGAGCGAAGCGCGGAACGCTTCGCCCGGAGACTTGACGATGCCGACCACGAGCAGAACGACGCCGGCTCCCGCAAGCAAGGACAGCGCGGCGGACGGGCGGCGCGAAGGGGCTTTATCGGATTTATCGGTCATGAAGGCTCTTCCTCCCGGTCGGATCGGAGCGCCGAACCGTCCGAGGAAGGCGGCGTCCTATTCCAATGTACGCGCCTGTCCGAGAGCTTAGACCAACTCGTCCTTTCGAAGCCGGGACGCAGCTTTTAGACTTGAACCGGAGGCTTCGTATAGTCGCGCTTTCCTTCCCGGAGCCGATCGTTCCGGAAAGCGAGAGCATAGACGGCGCCGGCCCGGGCATCCATGCGCAGGAACGGCCATTCGTCGCCGGCGGCGGATTGCACGACGGGCACGCTGGCGGTCTTCTTCATCCTGCGAAGCAGCTCGCGTCCCCGTTCGGTGAAGCCGAGAACGCGTATGTATTGGATGCCGGATTGGAGGGCGGTCGGAGATAAGTCCTCCTTCGAATGGCCGAGAAGAATCCGAAGCAGCATTCGCTGCAGCTTCGTTCGGGTATAGCGCTTGGTCTTGAGCCGGACCAGCAGCTCTTCGACGCTGTCGGTCTCCAGCTCTTGAAGGCTGCGGCGCAAGCGGAACTCCAGCCCTTCGGTCACCTCGGCGAACGCAGCCAGGCGGTCTTCTTCCAGCTGGCTGAGCAGGTGGAACAGAGGGCGCGAGAAACTCTCCCAGGTGATCGGGAAGCGGCCCGCCTCGGCCTCCCGGCGCAGGATGTCGAGCGTGGAGGCGGGCACGAACGGAGCGAGCTCCGCAAGATCCCCCGAGCGGGCCAACAGCGCTCGAAGCGCGGTCGCGCTCGCGATGGAGACGTCGGTGATCGACGTCTGGGAGTAGTCCGAGCGTTCCCGCTTGATGGAATAAGGAACGATCGGGCTGTTCAACTGCCGCAGCGCCATCAAATAATGGAGCCCGAGCGTGTGGTTTGGCTGGTCGAGGCGGAACTCGGCGTCGAGCTCGCGTCCCGTCCGGCGAAGATGAAGGCGGACCGCTTCGGCGTAGGCCGAAGGATAGGGCAAGCCTTCCTTGAGCTGGCGCCCCAGCTCGGCGCCGACTTCCTCCGGCTCGTCCGACAGAAGCTCGGCGATGCGCAGCAGCGTGTCGAGATCGCCGCTCTCGCTGCCGAAGCAGAGCGTGTCGACGACGCCGCTCGCCTGGAGCACGGCAACCGAGCCGTAAGCGAACCACTGTGCCGGCTGGGAGCTGTAGGCGGCGGGAAGCTCAAGGACGAGATCGCAGCCGGCGCGCAGCGCCATCTCCGCGCGAGCCCACTTGTCCGCGACGGCGGGCTCGCCCCGCTGCAGAAAATGGCCGCTCATGACCGCGATAACCGCGTCGGCTCCCGTTATTTTCCGCGATTGTTGTATATGATAGAGATGACCGTTGTGAAGCGGATTGTATTCGACGACAATGCCGACGGTACGCATGGACGATGAAAGTCTCCTTCGGATTGGGATTACTTTCAATATAACACGAAGCGGAAGAAGCAGACGATTCCTCCGATCTTGTTGACAAAAGCGCGGCACGGCAGATATAATAATTTTTGTTTGTTTGGAGTGATGCTCATGCTGCTTAACGTTCAAGATCTGGCCGCTCGCAAGCAGCCGGTCGCGTTAAAGGAAACTGTCGATGTGACGGAAGCGTACCGCAACGTACGCGACGTCAAGCCGCTCGGGCCGTTGACCGCGGAATTGACCGCCGTTTACGCCGACGGACTGATCGACGTATCGGGAACGATCGATTGCAAGCTTCAATTCCAATGCTCGCGCTGTCTCGATCCGATCGAGAAGGACTGGCATATTCCGTTTCAGGCGACCTTCAAGGTCGTTGCGAAGGAACAGCTGGACCAGGACGAGCCGGAAGACGAAGATATCCTGCGGATAAAAGACGAACCGCTTGAGCTTCTTCCTTATATCGAGGAAGAACTAATGCTCAGCATGCCGCTCGCTCCGATCTGCAAGGACGATTGCAAAGGCTTATGTCCCGATTGCGGACAGAACCGAAACGAGCAGGAATGCGGTTGTCATCGAGAGAAGATCGACCCGAGATTCGATGCTCTCCGAGATTGGTTCGGTTCGAAGTAATTTCGTGCGCGATGTGAACGCCGATTCAGGCAGCTTTCGATTGGATAAGGAGGTGGGAACATGGCAGTCCCTTTTGGAAAAACATCTAAATCCCGCAAAAACAAGCGTCGTACGCATTTCAAACTGGTCGTTCCAGGCATGGTTAAGTGCGATCAATGCGGCGAACTGAAGATCTCGCACCGCGTGTGCACGGTTTGCGGTACGTACAAGGCTCGTGAAATTATCAAGCAATAATGAAGATAACGCGTCCGGCGTCACCTGCGTCTTGGCGCGTTTTTCTTTACTTACAATTGGCACCAGGTATCAATAGGAACCTACAAAGGCGGTGTGCGGTACGTGGAGCGGCTCTCCAAGCGTGAAAGGCATCAGCAGTTGAATAAGCTTATCGAAGAGAACCCGTTCCTGACCGACCGCGAATTGACTCGTCTGCTCAAGGTCAGCATCCAGACCATTCGGCTGGATCGCCTGGAGCTGTCGATTCCGGAGCTGCGGGAGAGAATCAAGATGATGGCGGAGAGGACATACGATTCCGTTCGTTCCTTGCCGGTCGATGAGATTATCGGCGAGATCGTCGATCTCCAGCTCGACAAAAGCGGCATCTCCCTGTTCGAGATTCGCGAGGAGCATGTTTTCTCCCGCAGCGGCATCGCCCGGGGACATTACGTATTCGCTCAAGCGAATTCGCTCGCCGTAGCTATTATCAATGACGAAGTCGCGCTGACGGCTTTGGCGGATATTCGATTCATCAGGCCCGTGCGGCTGGGGGAGAAGTGCATCGCGAAGGCGTACGTGCGCTCCAGCGGCTCGCAGAAGGGCAAAGCCAAGGTCGAAGTGATTACCTACGTCGGCGAAGAGAAAGTATTCCATGGAAATTTCGTGATTTATCGTTCTCATATAGCTATAGCGGGGGATATGGAAGCTGAAGGAGGAGACACCCTTTGAGAATCGCTATAGACGCCATGGGCGGCGATCTCGCTCCGCAGGCGCCGGTAGAAGGAGCGGTCGCCGCGGCGAGAGAGTGGCCGGATACCGAGCTCCTTCTCGTCGGCAAGCCGGAGGCTATCAAGCCTTTCCTCGGCAGCAATCCGCCCTCCAATATCTCTATCGTGGAAGCGCTAGAGACGATCGAAGCGGACGACGAACCCGTTCGCGCGGTCCGGCGCAAGGCGAACTCTTCCATGGTGGTTGCCGGCCGGATGGTCAAGGAAGGCGAAGTCGACGCGATGATCTCGGCGGGCAATACGGGCGCGCTCATGACGGTGGGCCTGCTCGTGCTTGGCCGGATGGAAGGAATCGATCGTCCCGGCTTGACGGCCATTCTGCCTACCGTGGACGGAGTCGGCGTCGTCGCGCTCGATCTGGGCGCGAACATGGACGCGAAGCCGGAGCACCTGCTGAAGTATGCGCTCATGGGCAGCCGTTACCGCGAGAAGGTGCACGGCATCTCGAAGCCGCGCGTCGGTCTGCTGAACGTAGGGACCGAAGCGGCCAAGGGGAACGAACAGTCGAAGGCGGCTTACGAGCTTCTGAGCGGCGCGCCGGTCAACTTCATCGGCAACGTGGAAGCGCGGGACGTGCTGAACCGCAACTGCGACGTTCTGGTCTGCGACGGCTTCTCCGGCAACATTCTGCTTAAAGCGATCGAGGGCGCGGCGGAGACGATGTTCGGCGTGCTTAAGAAGGAATTGACCTCGGATTGGAAGTCGAAGCTTGCGGCCGCCGTCCTAAGGCCGAACTTCGGCCGCGTCCGGAAGATGATGGACTACAAGCGTTACAATGGAGCTCCGCTGCTCGGCGTGAACGGCCTCGTCGTCAAAGGCCACGGCTCTTCGAACGCCGAAGCGACCATGCATGCCATCCGGCAGGCGCGCACGGCGATCAGCAACAAACTTATCTCTGCATTGGCCGATGATCTCGGCGGAAAGTGAGAGAATGCGAATGAATGGTATTCCCGTTGGCATCCTCGGGACCGGCAAGTACAGCCCCGAACGCCGTCTGACCAATCAGGACCTCGAAGCGATGGTAGACACGAACGACGAATGGATCGTATCGAGAACCGGTATCCGCGAACGGCGCATCGCCGCTCCGCACGAGGCGACGTCCGACCTGGCGTACGAGGCGTCCGTCAAGGCGCTTGAGGCTGCCGGCATTACGGCCGACCAGCTTGATCTTATCATCGTGGCGACGATCACGCCGGACATGTTCTTCCCTTCGACGGCCTGCTTGGTGCAGGAACGGCTCGGAGCGAAGAACGCGGCGGCGTTCGATCTGTCCGCCGCCTGCTCCGGCTTTATCTACGGCCTGGCGAACGCTTCCGGCTTCATCGCGATGGGAACGTACAAGTACGTCCTCGTGGTCGGCGCCGACACGCTCTCGCGTATCACCGATTACACGGACCGCAACACGTGCGTGCTGTTCGGGGACGGGGCGGGAGCCGTCGTGCTCGGCCAAGTGCCGGAAGGCCGCGGCTTCAAGTCGTTCAAGCTGGGCGCGGACGGCGCCGGCGGCAACCTGCTCTGCATCCGCGGCGGCGGCTCGAGAATGCCGGCGACGGCCGAATCGGTAGAAGCCAAGCACCACTTCCTGTACATGAACGGGCGCGACGTGTTCAAGTTCGCCGTCCGCGTCATGGGAAGCGCGGCAGAGGACGTCCTTGAACAGGCAGGTCTGACGAAGCAGGACATCGACCTGCTCATCCCGCACCAGGCGAACATCCGCATCATCCAGGCGGCGCTCGATCGGCTGGAGGTTCCGGAGGAGAAATGCGTGATCAACGTGGATCGCTACGGCAACATGTCGGCGGCGTCCATCCCGGTGGCGCTGGCGGAAGCGGTAGAGCAAGGGCGCGTGAAGGAAGGGGACAAGCTCGTGCTTGTCGGCTTCGGAGGCGGCCTTACTTGGGGAGCTTCGACGATCGTCTGGTAAAAAGGCCGGCTATTATTTTTTACTCCTTCATTTAATGAGAATCGCAACGGCAATAAACAGGAGGGTTCGCCATGGGTAAAATCGCATTCGTCTTCCCCGGGCAAGGCGCGCAAGCGGTCGGAATGGGGAAGGACGCTTACGCCGAATTCGAAGCCTCGAAGAGCATCTTCGACCGCGCAGACGCGGCGCTCGGCTTCTCGTTGTCGCAGCTTGCCTTCGAGGGTCCGGACGAGCAGCTGAAGCAGACGGCTTACACGCAGCCTGCGTTGCTCGCGACAAGCATCGCTCTGCTCGAAGCGTTCCGCTCGCGCGGCATTCAGCCGGATTACGTAGCGGGACACAGCCTAGGCGAGTACAGCGCGCTCGTGGCCGCCGACGTTCTTGATTTCGAGGACGCGGTGCGTCTCGTCCGCTCGCGCGGCTTGTTCATGGAGCAAGCGGTGCCGGGCGGCAAGGGCGCCATGGCCGCTACGCTGGGCGCCGACCGAGACGCGCTTGAAGCTCTGTGCCGTGACGTGACGGCTTCCGTCGGACCGGTCGAGCTGGCCAACGTGAACTGTCCGGGCCAGATCGTCGTGTCTGGCTCGAGCGAAGGCGTCGCCGCCGTCGCGGAGAGAGGCAAGGAAGCGGGAGCCAAGCGGGTCATTCCGCTGGAAGTGAGCGGACCTTTCCACTCCTCGCTCATGCGTCCGGCAGCCGATCAGCTTGCGGAAGAGCTGAAGAAGGTCGAATTCCGCGACGCCAAGATCCCGGTGGTCGTAAACGTGAGCGCCAAGCCGGTCCAAGAAGGATCGGAGCTGAATCGCCTGTTGGTCGAACAGGTCGTATCGCCCGTCCTCTGGGAGGACTCGATCCGCTATCTGATCGGCGAAGGCGTCGATACGTTCGTCGAGATCGGTTCGGGAACGGTTCTGGCCGGGCTCATCAAGAAGATCGACAAGTCGGTAACCGTCATCTCGGTCAACAGCGCGGCGGCGATCGCGGAAGCGTCGCTGGCCTAACAAGTTGAATCAAGGAGAGGATAAACCATGGCATTGATTGATCTGACAGGCAAGGCCGCTCTCGTAACGGGCGCTTCCCGCGGCATCGGCCGTGCGATCGCCATCGCTCTTGCGGAAGCCGGAGCGGACGTGGCGATCAACTACGCAGGCAGCGAAGCGGCCGCCGCGGAGACGGCGGCCGCCGTCGAAGCGCTGGGACGCAAGGCCGTTCTCCTGCAAGGGAACGTAGGCAAGGCGGCCGAATTCGACTCGCTGGTGCAGCGCACGATCGAAGCGTTCGGCAAGCTCGACATTCTCGTGAATAATGCGGGTATCACCCGTGACAATCTAATCATGCGGATGAAAGAAGAGGAATTCGACGCCGTTATCGAGACGAACCTGAAGGGCGTCTTCAACGGCATCAAGGCCGTCACTCGTCCGATGATGAAGCAGCGTGCCGGCCGCATCATCAACATCTCCTCCGTCGTAGGCGTTCTTGGCAACGCGGGCCAAGCGAATTACGTCGCCGCGAAGGCCGGCGTCATCGGCCTGACCAAGTCGGCGGCCCGCGAGCTGGCATCCCGGGGAATTACCGTCAATGCGGTCGCTCCGGGCTACATCGAGACCGATATGACGGACAAGCTTCCCCAAGAGGCGAAGGACGGCATTCTGTCCCAGGTTCCGCTCGGCCGCATGGGCAAGCCCGAGGATATCGCAAGCGCCGTGGTGTATCTGGCCTCGGACGCAGCCGCCTATATGACAGGCCAGACGATCCATATCGACGGCGGCATGTACATGTAAGCGGTCTAGCGATTCTCGCGGACAGTTTTAAGACTATGGCTTTTTGTAAATGATTCACGTATAATACGTTAAGGGAGGTGAACCGGATGTCCGATGTATATGATCGCGTGAAACGCATCGTGGTCGAACGCCTGGGTGTAGAAGAGGCGGAAGTAACCAATGAAGCGAACTTCAAGGATGACTTGGGCGCTGACTCTCTCGACGTAGTTGAACTCGTCATGGAGCTGGAAGACGAATTCGACTTGGAGATCTCCGATGAGGATGCAGAGAAGATCACAACGGTGGGAGAAGTCGTAAATTACATACAATCTCATGCCTAATTGATCTAAAGAGTCCCGTTCGTGTGACGGGACTTCTCCACATTTAACTCAAAAATTCAAACCAACGAGGAAGCCGGCGTATGCCGGTTTCTCTCTCGATTGATAGGTAAAGAGGTGAACGCCTTTTGAAGCAGCGCGTCGTAGTTACCGGAATGGGCGTCGTTAGCGCCATCGGTAGCGATCTGAATACTTTCTGGAACAATCTGCTCGAGGGCAAATCGGGCGTAAGCCTGGTCGAAGCGTTCGACATGAGCGAATACCCGACGAAGATTGCGGCAGAAATCAAAGATTTTAACCCCGAATCGTTCGGCATCGACAAGAAGGATTCGCGGAAAATGGACCGTTTCGTGCAATTCGGCCTTGCGGCCAGCTTGCTGGCGATCAAGGACGCCGATCTTAAGATCGGCGAGAATGCGGAAGCGGACCGCGTAGGCGTAAGCGTGGGCTCTGGCATCGGAGGCCTCGGCACTTGGGAGGATCAGCACACCATCTTGATGGAGAAGGGTCCTCGCCGCGTAAGCCCGTTCTTTATTCCGATGATGATCGCGAATATGGCGAGCGGACAAGTGTCCATCGTCACCGGCGCCAAAGGCCCGAATACGACCGTCGTGACGGCCTGCGCGACAGGCACTCATTCGATCGGCGATTCCTATAAGCTCATCCAACGCGGCGATGCCGACGTGATGATCTGCGGCGGCGCGGAAGCGACGATCCGTCCGATCGCGATGGCCGGCTTCAGCAACATGCGCGCGATGAGCACCCGCAACGACGAGCCCGAGAAGGCGAGCCGCCCGTTCGATATCGGCCGTGACGGCTTCGTCATGGGCGAGGGCGCAGGCGTTCTGATTCTGGAATCGCTGGAGCACGCTAAGGCGCGCGGAGCGAAGATCTACGCGGAAGTCATCGGCTACGGCATGAGCGGCGACGCTCACCATATGACCGAGCCGGATCCGGAAGGCGCGGCAAGGTGCATGACTCGCGCCCTGAAGGACGCGGGAATCGATCCTTCCGAAGTCGGCTATATCAACGCTCACGGAACGTCGACGCCGGTTGGCGACAAGTCGGAGACGGCCGCCATCAAGAACGCGTTCGGCGATCATGCCTACAAGCTTGCGGTCAGCTCGACCAAATCGATGACCGGTCATATGCTGGGGGCAGCGGGCGGAGTGGAAGCGGTTATTCTGGGCTTGACCCTGCAGAATGGCATCATTCCTCCGACGATCAATCTCGACGAGCAAGATCCCGAGTGCGATCTGGATTATGTTCCGAATAAGCCTAGACCGACGGACACGAAGGTGGCTTTGTCGAATTCGTTCGGATTCGGCGGACATAACGCAACCGTTATTATGCGCAAATACGAAGCCTAAGGATGGGCGCGAACGTGAGACGCAGGCGGCGCGAGCCCCTGCGTCTTCTCTGTTTGCAGCCTGTCGGCAAGTTGAATCCATATCCGGCATCCGTACGGGAGGTGCATCTTAAGATGAATGAACCACTCAAGCGTCTGCAAGACCGGCTTCACCTGCATTTTCACGATTCGGCGCTGCTGAGGCAAGCTTTTACCCATACATCCTATGTCAATGAACAGCGAGGAGCTCGTGTCGAGCATAATGAAAGACTGGAATTTCTCGGCGATGCGGTCCTTCAATTGACGGTATCCGAAACTCTATATCGCATGTATCCGGATCGGCCCGAGGGAGAACTCACCCGTCTAAGAGCCAGTATCGTTTGCGAACCGTCGCTTGTCCGTTTTGCCGAGGCGCTCGATTTCGGTCAAGTCGTGCTGCTGGGCAAAGGGGAGGAGCAAACCGGAGGGAGAACCCGGCCCTCGCTGCTGGCGGATGCGTTCGAGGCGTTCGTCGGCGCTCTCTATCTCGATCAAGGCCTGGATGTGGTGCGCGCATTCCTGGACGACCATCTATTCCCTCATCTGCCGAAGGCCAGCCGTCTGCCGCTTAAGGATCACAAGACGGAGCTCCAGGAGAAAGTTCAGCAATGGAACCTGGGACCGCTGGAATACCGGACGGTCGAGGAACGAGGACCGGCTCACGACCGGGAGTTCGTCGTTATCGTTCAGGTCGGGGACCAGAAGCTGGGCGAAGGGGTCGGACGCTCGAAGAAGGAAGCGGAGCAGAAGGCGGCAGCCAAAGCTTTGCTGCACTTGCAGGAAGGCTCCAAGGAGAACGGAACATCCTAAGGGACGGGAGAGGTGACGGTTAATCGATGTATCTCAAAGGGATAGAACTCGCCGGCTTCAAATCGTTCGCCGATCGCACCGCGCTCGAATTCGGGCGGGGGATCACCGCGGTCGTCGGACCGAACGGCAGCGGCAAGAGCAATATTTCCGACGGGATCCGCTGGGTGCTCGGCGAGCAGAGCGCGAAGAGCCTGCGCGGCGGCAACATGCAGGACGTCATTTTCGCCGGGAGCGACGCGCGCAAGGCGGTCAACTTCGGCGAAGTATCGATTACTTTCGATAATCAGGACAAGACGCTTCCGCTCGACTTTACCGAAGTGACGGTCACCCGCCGGGTGCATCGCAGCGGGGACAGCGAATACCTGATCAATAAACAGCCATGCCGCCTGAAGGATATCACCGAGCTCTTCATGGATACGGGTATCGGCAAGGAAGCCTACTCGATCATCGGACAGGGCCGAATCGAAGAGATTCTGAGTACCCGTTCCGAGGATCGTCGCGGCATCTTCGAGGAAGCGTCGGGAATCGTCAAGTACAAGTCCCGCAAGAAGGAAGCGCAGAAGAAGCTTGAGGACACCGAAGCGAATCTGCTGCGGATCAACGACCTGGTGACGGAGCTGGAAGGGCAGGTCGAGCCTCTCCGCGAGCAATCCGAGAAGGCGGAGAAGTTCAAGACGCTCAAGGAAGAGCTCAAAGCCAAGGAAATCGCGCTTTACGTCCATCAGATCGAGACGGTGCACGCTACCTGGAACGAGACGAACGAGAAGCTCGCGAAGCTGAAGGAAGAAGAGCTGGCGCTGTCTGCCGAGGTCAGCCGCCACGACGCGATGCTGGAAGAGGACCGGGGGGCGCTCCATCGGTTGGAGGAGACGCTCGAGAAGCTGCAGGACGAGCTGTTGCACACTTCCGAAGAGACGGAGAAAAGCGAAGGCTACGCCGAGCTGTTGGGCGAGCGCCGGACCAACCTGGAGCGTACGCGCGAGGGGTTGACCGAGAGCTTGTCCCAGGCGGAGCAGCGGTTGGCGGAGCTTGCGGCGGAGGGCCAGGAGTTGGCGGCCCGCAAGGAGCAGACGGAGAGCGAGCTCGCCGAGCTGACGAAGAAGCACGAGCTGGAGGAGACGAAGCTGGGCTTCGTCGACGGCAGCAGCGACGCGGAGGAGAAGCTGAAGGCGGAGCTATTCGACGCGATGAACGCGATGGCGCAGGCTCGCAACGATATCCGCTACTGCGTCCAGCAGAAGGAAGTGCTCGAGAAGCGGATGAGCCGAACCGCCGAAGAGCGGGAGAAGTGGGCGGAGCAGCGCGAAGCGCTTGCCGCTCGCAGGGCCGAGCTGGAAGCGAAGCTGGCCGAATGCACGGCGGCGGTCGGCGAATCGCGGGACCGCTACGTGGCGGAAGGGGCCAGATCCGCGGACGTTCAGCGGAGCCTGGAGGAAGCGCAAGCGGAAGCGAGAAAAGCCGAGCAGAGACGCGAAGCTCTCGTCTCAAGGCGGGATACGATCAAGGAGCTTCAGAACGATTACGACGGCTTCCAGCACGGGGTAAGAGAAGTGCTGAAGGCGTCGAAGCGCGGACAGCTTCACGGCGTTCACGGAGCCGTCGCCGAGCTGATCGGAGTGCCGGCCCATCTGGAGACGGCGATCGAGACGGCGCTTGGCGGCGCAATGCAAAATATCGTCATGGAGAACGAATCGACCTCCCGCACCGCGATCGCTTACCTGAAGCAGAGGCAGTCCGGACGCGCGACGTTCCTGCCGCTGGATGTCATCAAAGCGAGAACGATCGGGGAGAGCGACCGCCGAATCCTCGGGGAAGCCGAGGGCTTCGTCGGCGTCGCCTCCGAATTGGTGAAGGCGGAGTCCCGTTATTCGGGAATCGTCGGGAGCCTGCTGGGCAATGTCCTGATCTCGGAGAAGCTCGAGCAAGCGAACCGAATCGCGTCGAGACTGCAGTATCGTTATCGCGTCGTCACCCTTGAGGGCGACGTCGTGAATCCGGGCGGCTCGATGACGGGGGGAAGCCTGCAGAAGAAGTCGTCCAGTCTGCTGGGCCGTCAACGCCAGCTCGAGGAGCTGGAACGCGACATCGCTCAAGCCGAGCAAGCGAAGACGGCGGCGAGAGATCTCGTGGACGATCTCAAGAAGGAGCTGGGTCTCGTCAGCCAGAGCATCGAGCAGCTCCGCGAGCTGGGCGAGAAGGCTCGCATGAACGAGCAGCAGGCGTCTGCCGAGCTGCAGCAGCTTCGCAATGAAGAGAAGCAGCACGGAGAGCTGGAGTCGGTGCTGGACGGCGAATCCGCCATTCTCGGCACCGAGATGGCGGCGCTGGACGAGTCGAAGGCGGAAGCCGATGCGCGTCTGGCGAAGTTCACGGAAGACGAGAACCGGCTGCAAGAAGCGATCAAGGAAGCCGAGGAGCTTCGCCGCCGAAGCCAGACCGCGAAGGAAGAGCTGCAGGCTTCGCTGACCGAGCTGAAGGTCGCGATGGCTCGTCTGGAGCAGGAACGCCAATCTCTCAGCGCGCAGACCGCTCGCTTCCAGAGCGAATGGGCGAGGCTCGATTCGGAGAAGCGCCAACTGACCGAGGCGCTCCGGAACAACGCCGAAGAGATGGAGCGGACGATCGGCGAGCTGACCGCCCAGCGGGAGAAGCTGAACGAGCTGCGCATCGCGAAACGCGAATTCACGGAGAACATCGAGTTCAAGCGTTCCGACCGCGCGGAGCGGCTGCGGGTCCTCGAAGTGAAAGAGAACGAGACCAAGGATCAGCGCGCCCGGCTGAAGCAGGTCGAGGAGCAGCTGCGGCAGGCCGAGATCTCGACGAACCGGATGGACGTCGAGCTGGACAACCTGCTCCGCAAGCTAAGCGAAGAGTACGAGATCGGCTTCGAATGGGCGAAGACGAAGTATCCGGTGCCGGAGGACGTTCCGGCGACGCAGAACGAGGTCCGGGAGCTGAAGCGGAAGATCACGCTGCTCGGGGACGTCAACCTCGGCGCGATCGAGGAGTTCAAACGCGTCAGCGAGCGCTTCGAATTCCTGTCGGGCCAGAAGGACGACCTGATCGAAGCGAAGTCGAAGCTGCACGCGATTATCCGCGAGATGGACGACGAGATGTCGAAGCGGTTCCGCACGACCTTCGAGGAGATTCGCAAGCACTTCGTCGTGGTATTCTCCCGCCTGTTCGGAGGCGGCCGCGCCGACCTGATCCTGGTCGAGCCGGATCGCCCGCTGGACACGGGGATCGACATCGTGGCGCAGCCGCCGGGCAAGAAGCTGCAGAATCTGCAGCTCCTGTCGGGCGGAGAGCGAGCCTTGACGGCGATCGCCCTGCTGTTCGCGATCCTGAACGTCAAGCCGGTTCCGTTCTGCGTGCTCGACGAAGTCGAAGCGGCGCTGGACGAAGCGAACGTCGCCCGCTATGCGCATTACATGAGGGAGTTCTCCGAGCAGACCCAGTTTATCGTCGTTACGCACCGCAAGGGAACGATGGAAGAGGCGGACCGCCTGTACGGGGTAACGATGGAAGAGGGCGGCGTGTCCAAGCTCGTCTCCGTCAAGCTGGAGGAAGGCGAAGAGATGATCGCTTCGGCGTAACTTTGGCGGATTAATGCGGATGGTTTAACGAGGGTATGAGGTTGATAGGCAATTTTCGGCGAGCTTGGCTCTTGCCCTTGGCGCTGTGCGCTTGCGCGGGATGATCGCGCTGTAACCCGACAAAGTCGGGTTACAGAGGCTCAGAAGGCCGCGAATTGTGCCGTAACCCGATATCAACGGCAATCGCCCTTATTGCACGGTCTCATCATCGGATCATATGGTATGACATAGGCAGAGATTCGCCGGGCATCGTTCCGGCGTTGGAGGAAGAGAGAATGAGTTTCTTTAAGCGGTTGAAGGAGAGCATCGCTTCGAAGACGGAAGCGATCACGAATAAGTTCAAGGACGGCCTGGCCAAGACGAGAGACGCGTTCGTCGGCCAGGTAGTCGATCTCTTCTCGAGACGGAAGAAGATCGACGAGGCGTTCTTCGAAGAGCTGGAAGAGATCCTGATCGGGGCCGATGTCGGCGTCAACACCGTGATGGAGCTCATCGACGAGCTTCGCGCGGAAGTGAAGAAGCGCAAGATCGAGGATCCTGCCGAGCTGCAGCCGATCATGACGGAGAAGCTCGTCGGGCTTCTGAAGGGATCGGAAGAGCAGACGTCGCTGAAGATGAACCCGAACGGCATTACGGTTATCCTGTTCGTCGGCGTGAACGGGGTCGGCAAGACGACGACGATCGGCAAGCTGGCTTGGCGCTTCAAGCAGGAAGGGAAGTCCGTCCTGATGGCGGCAGGCGATACGTTCCGCGCGGGAGCGATCGAACAGCTTGAAGTGTGGGGTCAGCGGGTCGGCGTCGATGTCATTCGCCAGGGAGCGGGCTCGGACCCGGCGGCGGTTATGTTCGATGCCGTCCAAGCGGCGAAGCAGCGGAACGTCGACGTGCTGCTGTGCGATACGGCGGGCCGCTTGCAGAACAAGGCGAATCTCATGGAGGAGCTCTCGAAGATTTATCGCGTCATCCAGCGCGAGATTCCGGGAGCGCCGCACGAGACCATCCTGGTACTTGACGCGACGACCGGCCAGAACGCCCTGCAGCAGGCGAAGCTGTTCGGCGAGAAGAGCGGCGTGTCCGGCCTCGTGCTGACCAAGCTGGACGGCACGGCGAAGGGCGGCATCGTGATCGCGATCCGCAGCGAGCTGAGCCTGCCGGTGAAGTTCGTCGGGCTCGGAGAGAAGATGGACGACCTGCAGGAGTTCGACGCCGAGCAGTTCGTGCATGCCCTGTTCGCGGGATTGGCTTCCGAAGAAGGCGAATCCGAAGAGGAAGCCTAATCCTTGTTCATACGCATTCTAAAGCGCGACAATCGCATAACGAGAATAGAACGGCGGAATCCTGTTCATTGGACGGATACCGTCGTTTTTTCTTTTCGTTATTCTTTTATTATTGACGTGTAAATATCTTAGTGATAAATTAGTGTGTACGCGAATCATTCGCAGGCGTACTATTTGTACGAGAGGTGTCGAGGTCTAGAATGGATAGCAATCGAATCACGGATATCTTCCTGTCGTTCCGAGAGGTCAACCAGTCGATGCACCATGCCATATGGAACGCGTCGGAGGACCTTGGCCTTACGCCGATTCAGCTGATGGTGCTCAAAATCCTGGACAAAACTCCGCAGATCGGCGTCTCCGAGCTGGCGGATTGTTTATTTGTCGGGAATAGCGCGACGAGCGGGATCGTGGATCGAATGGTGAAGATGGGGCTGCTCATCCGAGAGCGCGGAGAACGGGACCGGCGATCCGTGAGGTTGAGAATTACCCATAAAGGGGAGGAGCTGTATAATCAGGCGAACGAGAGAAGAATGCAGATGATGGAGCCTTTGATGCAAATGGATGAATCGGATGTTAACGAACTGATCAAGATTCATAAGAAAATTGTGGCTTTATTAGAGAAAACGGAGAACTTGGAGAGAGGGTAACCGATGAGTCAAGCAGTTGCAGCATTTAAACGCGGGCCTATTATGGCCGCTATTATTATCGGAGCGTTCGTTACGATCCTTAACCAAACGCTTCTTAACGTGGCTTTGCCGAAGATCATGGACGATCTTCACATCACTACGAACACGGCCCAGTGGCTGACGACGGGCTTCATGCTCGTCAACGGCGTGCTGATTCCTCTTAGCGCCTATTTGGTTGGACGCTTCTCGACACGGCAATTGTTTAATACCGCAATGTTCTTATTCTTAATAGGTACGATATTCTGCGCCTTCGCGGGGAATTTCGAGTTTCTGATGGCTGGCCGCATTATCCAAGCGGCAGGCGCGGGCATTATGATGCCGCTGATGTCGATCGTCGTCCTGACGATCTTCAAGGTCGAAGAACGCGGTAAAGCGATGGGCATGATGGGCGTCGCGATGATCTTCGCGCCGGCCGTCGGGCCGACGCTATCCGGTTGGATCGTCGAGCATCATTCTTGGCACGTTCTGTTCTACATCATCCTTCCGCTTGCCGTTATCGCTCTGATTATCGGTTTTGTCTTCATGAAGAACGTTGGCGAGCTTACCAAGCCTAAGCTGAATACGCTTGGCGTTATCTTGTCTACGCTTGGCTTCGGCGGCCTGCTGTTCGGCTTCAGCGAAGCCGGCAACGATGGCTGGGACAGTGCGACGGTTATCGTAAGCTTGCTGGTCGGCGCTGTCGCGCTCGTTACATTTGTCCTCAAGGAATGGTTCAACAAGAAGCCTTTGCTGGAATTCCGCGTGTTCAAGTACGACATGTTCTCCTTGACCACGGTGATCAACATTCTGGTTACGATGGCCATGTACGCAGGCATGATCCTGACGCCGATCTACATGCAGAACATCTTGGGATTGACCCCGATCAAATCCGGTCTCGCTCTGCTGCCTGGCGCGATCCTGATGGGGATCATGTCGCCGATTACCGGCGCGATCTTCGATAAGATCGGCGCGCGCTGGCTGTCCGTTGTCGGCCTGATCATCACCGCCGCCACGACGTGGGAGTTCACGCAGCTGACGACCGAGACGACCTATACCTTCATGGTAGTTTTGTACTCGATCCGGATGTTCGGCATGTCGCTGCTGATGATGCCTGTTCAAACGGCCGGTATGAACCAGTTGCCGCAACGCTTGAACCCGCACGGTTCCGCGATGTCCCAAACGCTCAGAACGGTCGGCGGCGCGCTTGGAACGGCATGGCTCGTAACGGTTATGAGCAACAAGACGAAGTCGTCTATTACGGATCTGATTATCGCGGGCAAAGTGGATACCACGAATGAAGCTGCTATGCAGTTAGTTAAAAATCAAGGCACAGTCGTCGGCATCAACCATGCTTTCGAATACGCCTTCTGGCTGACGGTTGCCGCGCTCGCGCTTGCGTTCTTCATCCGCAAGACGAAGCCGGGCAAGGACTTCGCGGTTGCCGCAACGACGGAAGCGAAGAAATCCGTAGAAGCGTAAGCCAAGGTTTCGCGGACTCCCCCAAAGCCTCGTTTCTCTTTTCTGAATTTCAGAAGAGAGGAACGAGGCTTTTTTTGCTTTATGGAGACTTTCGCCAGCTTTTCTCCATTCCCAGCCGTTGCGCTCGGTTTTTCTCCCCTTGTCTTATTGAACTCTTATAACGAATGTAAGGTAACATTACTAAAAATGCGTGCACAACAACAAAATCCCATCATCCATGTTATTAAATCTAACAAAAATCCCTCTAATTCATTGAAGCCGTCAAGAAACTCCCTATAAAATAGCAGCAAGGCTAACCTACAAAGGTTTAAAGGGACGGCGAATCCGGAAAATCGAACGCCGCCCTTCTTGAATCGTCGCGGGACATGGACGGTTCGGTCTTTGAAGAGAAGGAGGTTACCCGATTGGGAACGTTATTGATTCGCAATGCGAAGAACATCATCACGATGGACGGCGAGCGCCGCCGGTATCCGGGAGGAAGCTTGTACGCGGTCGACCAGCAGATCGTCGCCATCGGCTACGACCTTCCTTACGAGACCGCCGATACGGTCATCGACGCCCAGAACAAGATCGTCTACCCCGGCCTCATCAACACTCACCATCATCTCTATCAGAATTTGACCCGCAACATCCCTTTTGTCCAGAAGACGGAGCTGTTCGATTGGCTCATCACCTTATATGACATCTGGCGCCATCTGCGCCCGGAGGATATTTATACGAGCGCAATCGTCGGGCTCGGCGAGCTGCTCAAGAGCGGCTGTACGACCGCTGCCGACCACTTCTATTGCTTCCCGAACGGAGTCAGCGGAGAGATGATCGACGAAGAGATCCGCGCCGCGCAGGAGCTTGGCATTCGTTTCTTCCCGACGCGGGGCTCGATGAGCCTCGGCCGCTCGAACGGCGGACTTCCGCCGGACGAGGTGTGCCAGAAGGAAGACGTGATTCTGCGGGATTCGCGCCGGCTCATCGAGACGTACCACGATCCGAAGCGCTTCGCCATGGTGCGGGTCGGCGTGGCTCCTTGCTCGCCCTTCTCGATCACGGCCGACCTGCTCCGCGAATCCGCCGATCTCGCCAGAAGCTACGGCGTTCGCATGCATACTCATCTGGCCGAGACGAAGGACGAGGATCAATTCTGCCTGGAGAAGCTCGGCATGCGTCCTCTCGACTTCATGGAGCAGAACGGCTGGGTCGGCAGCGACGTCTGGTACGCTCACGGCATTTACTTCAACGACGACGAGATCGGGCATCTGCACACGCATCAATGCGGCGTGGCGCATTGCCCGACCAGCAACATGAAGATGGGCTCCGGCGTCATGCCGATCGTGAAGATGCTCGAGAAAGGCGTCAAGGTCGGCATGGGAGTCGACGGATCGGCGTCCAACGACGGTTCGAATATGCTGCTCGAGGTGCGGGTCGCCCACCTGCTGCACAACCTGATGCACGGAACGACCGCTCTCGGCGCGGAGGATTGCCTTCGGATCGCGACTCGCGGTTCGGCTCGGGTGCTCGGCTGGGAAGACGACATCGGTTCGCTCGAGGTCGGCAAGGCGGCGGATATGTTCATGATCGACACCCGCCAGCTTGGCTTCGCGGGAGCGCTCCACGATGACGCGACGCTGCCGGTGCTGACGGGCTTATCCCAGACGGTCGATATGACGATCGTCGGCGGCAGGATCGTCGTGAAGGACGGCAAGCTCGTGAATGTCGACGAAGAGAAGGCGGCTATAGCCGGTCAAGCGGCATCGTTCCGATTGCTGAACGAAGCGGCTCTGCGGACGAAGATCGATTACAACCGGATGCGCAGCGAGAGGCGCTATCCGAATTTCTAAATGAATCGCAAGGGGGGGAGTCCATTGTGCACGATAGGAGCTCTTGTCATCGTTGATCCTTCGGATCAATTGCGCGTGTACGGCTTCAAGAACGCGGATAACCCTCCCGTCGGGTATTGGCACGGCGTCGCGGGCAGCGGAGAGGGCTTCTCCTCTCTCGCCTTCGGGCTTCTGCCCCAGACGGGGATCAATTCGGGCATGAACGAGAAGGGCTTGCTCATGATCAGTTCCTTCTTCGGCTACAGCTCGGCGGATACGGAGAAGAAAGACGGGCTCTGGCATGGGGATCTGAGGGGCACGGCGCAGGCGGAGGCGCTCTCCCGCTGCTCGACGGCGGAAGAAGCGCTGGCGCTCATGCAGGAGCGATTCGATCGATCCGAGGGGATCTTGATCGGAGGAAGCCACGTCATAGCCGATCGGCGAGGCGGGTTGTTCGTCTTCGAGCACAGCCAGGGCTACACGGCTTGGCAGGATGCGACCGCCCAAGGCTGGGCGGCTCGCAGCAACCAATCGTTCGGGTTGTTCCAAGCGGAGCAGGAGCTGCAGCACGCGGATGTCAGCAAGGACCGGGCTCTTCGGCTGGAGCGTGCGGAATCGGTGCTTAGCGGCTTGGGCGGCAAGAAGGTCGACGCTTCGGAAGCGGTCTCGGCGCTGGAATACCTGCTTCGCATGCACGAGAACGCGGACGGCAGCGCGCTCGGAAGCGTCTGCGCCCACGGCGTTCTAAGCGGAAGATCAAACGCTCCGCTGCCGCACGATACGGTGAGCGGGATGATCTGGGACTTGGCGGAAGCCGAGATGAAGTACACGCTCGGGCAACCGTGCAAGAACGAGTGGAAGCAGCTTCGATTCGACAGGGAGGGATAGGCTCATGTTCAACTACGACGGGAAGAAAGTGCTGGTCGCCGGAGGCGCATCGGGCATCGGAGCGGCGGTGGTTAAGTCGTTCCGGGATGCGGGGGCCGAGGTGGCGGTGTTCGATATCGCCTTCAAGGAGGCGAGGGAAGAGGAAGGGCTGCTGGAGGTTCCGGTCGACTTGGCCGACTCGAAGCAGCTGTCCGCGGCTTACGGAATGCTGAAGGAGCGTTGGGGATCGCTCGACGTTCTGATCAACAACGCGGGCATCGAATGCGTGGCCGCTCTGGAGGACACGACGGAGGAAGCTTGGGACCGCGTGATGGGCGTCAACCTGAAGAGCGTATTTCTCAGCTGCAAGGAAGCCCTGCCCCTGCTGAAGGAGTCCGGCGGCAATATCGTCAATACGGCTTCGCAGCTCGCTTTCGTCGGCGCTTCTTCTTTTACCGCGTATACCGCTTCCAAGGCCGCGGTCGTGAACTTCACGCGGAGCCTCGCGCTGGAGACGGCGAAGGATGGCGTTCGGGTCAACTGCGTTTGTCCGGGCGCGATCGACACGCCGCTTCTGCGCAGGCAGTTCGAAGGCAGGAGAGGGCCGCAAGGGACGATCGACGATCTGATCGGCATGCATCCGGTCGGACGGCTCGGCAAGCCGGAGGAGATCGCGAACTGCATTCTGTTCCTCGCCAGCCCTGCGGCTTCTTTCGTGACGGGCAGCGCGATGCTGGCCGACGGCGGTTACACCATTCAATAAGTTAGGGGAGAACAACGATGGCAGACAGCTTGCTTATTACGGGAGGTACCGTTCTGACGGTCAACGCGGCGAACGAGGTCATCGAGACCGGCGCGGTCCTGATCGAGAACGGCCGGATCGCCGACGTCGGCGAGGCGGCCGTGCTGGAAGCGAAATATTCGAACGTCGAGAGGCTGGATTCCGCGGGGCATGTCGTCCTGCCGGGCCTCGTCAACCTGCATCTGCATTCCGGCCTTATTCGCGGCACGGCGGAGGATCTGCCCGTCTTCGAATGGCTCACCAAGTACGTCGATCCGAAGCATCGGGCGCTGACCGACGAGCTTGCGTTCGCGGCCGCCCGCCTCAGCTACACGGAAGGGCTTCTATCGGGGACGACCTGCGTGATGGACATGTACCGCTTCATGCACCGCTGCGCGGATGCGGCGGAGCAGCTCGGACTGAGGGCGACTCTGGCTCCATACGTGGTCGACAAGCCGGGAATGGATTACTTCGAATCCTTGGACAAGAACATCCGTCTCGTCGAGGAGCGCAACAAGACGGCGAACGGGAGGATTCAGGTTTGGTTCGCGCTCGAGCATCTAACCTATTGCACGGAGGAAGCCTACCGCCGCGCGGCGAAGCTGGCCGAGAAGTACGATACCGGCATTCACACCCATGGCGAGGAATCGATCGAGATGGCCCGCCGCTTGCACGCCGAGACCGGACGCTGGCCGGTCGAGCTGTTCTACGACCGGGGAATCCTTGGGCCGAAGACCGTGCTGGCCCACTGCGTCTGGCTGCAGGATTCGGAGATGGAGCTGCTCGCGAAGACGGGAACGTCGGTCGCCCACTGCCCGGTGAGCAACCTGAAGCTGGCTTCCGGCATCGCTCCGATCAAAGAGCTCCTGGATTTGGGAGTCAACGTCGGCATCGGGACGGACGGCGTGAAGGAGAACAACAACCTCGACATGCTGGAGGAGCTGAAGTTCGTTCCGCTGCTTCAGAAGGCAAGGCTGCTGGACGCTACCGCGATTCCGGCCGAGATTGCGCTCCGGATGGCGACAATCGACGGAGCGAAGGCGCTCGGACTGGACAAGGAGATCGGCTCGCTCGAGGTCGGCAAGAAGGCCGACCTGATCATGGTCGACTTCCGCAAGCACCATCTGACGCCGATCATCCGCGGCAAGTACAACAACGCGGTCAGCAACCTGGTCTATTCCGCTTCCGGATCGGACGTCAGCCACGTGTTCATCGACGGCAAACCGATCGTTCGGGAGCGCAAGCTGCTCACCGGCGACGCGGAGACGATTCGCCTGGAAGCCCAGGAAGCGGCCGAGAAGCTGTTCGTCCTTAGAGAGCCATACATTCCCGTCTGATCGAATTCATGCGAGAGTCACCAACTACAGAATAGGGAGGAACCCGCTATGTCTTACAAGCCGTCCGAAACCGTCATCTCCATCCTGAACGAACTTGGCCCGTCGCTGATCGAATCGAAGGAAGCCCGTTCCATGCCGGCGGAGGTTTATATCTCGGAAGAATTCTTCGAGTTCGAGAAGCATGCGATCTATGGCAAGAGCTGGCTCTGCGTCGGCCGCCAGGAGCAGGTTCCGAATCCGGGCGACTATTATACGATTACGGTCAACGACGATCCGCTGATCGTTACCCGCGACAAGAAGAACGAGATCCACGTCATCTCCGCCGTCTGCCAGCATCGCGGCCATCTGGTCGCCGAGGGCACCGGCAACTGCAAGAACTTCCGCTGTCCCCTTCACTGGTGGACTTACGGGCTGGACGGAGAGCTGATCTCCGCGCCGGAGATGATCCGGATCGAGCCGTTCGATATTCTGCGCCACGATCACAGCCTTCCTCATCTGAAGACGGAGATCTGGAACGGATTCATCTTCATCAACTTCGACGACAATGCCGAGCCGCTCGCTCCGACTCTGACCAAGTTGGACGAAGAGATGAAGAATTACCGGCTGAACGAGCTGGTGTCGATGCCGTTCGTCGATATCGACAACTGCGAGTGGAATTGGAAAATCATGATCGAGTCCTCGCTCGAGCCGTACCACACGAATTATCTGCACAAAGGGCCTCACGACTTCGCGCCGAGCCAGCTCGCCGGTTTCGTCGACTTCGACGAGGATGACGGACAGATCATGCACCCGACGGGCTTCACGCATATGGATGCGGGCTTCTCCCCGGACATGACGGCCAACTTCCCGCCGATCTCGACCCTGACGCCGGAGCAGCGCCAGAAGATGACGATCGCTTCGGTTCCGCCGATGCTGACGCTGGGCCTCATGCCGGACCAAGTATTCTGGAACATCATCCTTCCGCAAGGTCCGGGCAAGATCCTGTTCCGTTCCGGCCTAATGTATCCGCCGGAGACGGTCGCCCTTCCGGACTTCGAGGAACGGTACGCGCAAGCGAACGAAAGCATCCAGGAGATCAACGAACAAGATCTCGCGGCCAACGCTTCCTTGCAGAAGGGCTTGAAGTCCCAGTTGTCCCGCCGCGGACGCTATGCGGCGCTGGAGAGAACGCTGCCGCAGCTGAACAAGTGGCTGGCCAAGCGCTACTTCAAGTATGCCGAGCAGTTCGGCGTCAAGCCGGAGTTCCTGCAGTCGGAGAAGGGGTAAGGAGCATGGCGGATAGATACGAGATTCGCGAGTTGACGGTGGCCGGACCTGCCGGCCGCCTTCGGCTCCTAGCGGCCGGCAATCCGAAGGGGAGGCCGGTTCTGTTCGTTCACGGCATCGCCGAGAATGCCCGCGCCTTCGAGCCGATCATGCGGGAGCTGCCGTCGGATTTCTATCTCTTAAGCCTCGATTTAAGAGGCAGGGGCAAATCCGACAAGCCGAAGGCGGGGTATGCCGTTCTCGATTACGCGCAGGATTTGCTTGCGGTATGGAACCATCTGCCCGGCGGAGCCGCGAAGCCGCTGCTGGTAGGCCACTCGATGGGAGGGCGCGCGGCCTGCGCCTTCGCGGCTCTATACCCGGAGCTGCCGGAGGCCGTCGTGTTGATCGATCCGCCGATCTCGGGACCGGGACGCCCGGCTTTCCCGACGCCGATCGAACGGTTCCTCGGGCCGAAGCGCGCGCTCGAAGCGGGCGACATGGAGCGGTTCCGCTCCTTCTACTCCGCGCCGGGCTTCGATTACGAGCGGAAGGCGAAGGAGCTGCGGGAATGCTCCGAGGATGCGATTATCCAATCCTACGAAGCGATGAACTCGGACCCGTTCCATTCCTATTATCGAATGCTTAAAGTCAAAGGCTTGCTGATTACGGCGGGAGGATCGCCGCTCATCCCGATCGAAGCCGAGCGGGAGTTGAAGCTCCTTAATCCTCGGGTGGCCGTCGTGCGTTACGAGGACATCGGTCACGAGATCCACAAGCTGGCGCCGGACCGCCTCATTAGCGAGCTTAAGACCTATCTATCGTTGCTTGGCTAACGTCGCCTCGCATGACTGAGCTTTTCCTTGTAATTCTGCTTTGCCTCGCTTAACCAACTCAGACAAGCGAACTCACTTTGGAGGTGCACCCATGCAAGACAAGAATATTCAAGTCATCTGGCCGGAAGGCCTGCCAAAGCCGCAGATTCCTTATTCTCCCGCCGTTCGGGCAGGGGATTGGCTGTTCTTCTCGGGCCAAACGGCTTCCGATCTCGTGACCGGCCTTGCCCCGGAAGCCGTCGTACCCGCCGCGTTTCCGCATTATTCCGATGCGATCGGCAAGCAGGCCGCCGTACTCTATGCTCGCGTAGGAGCGATCGCGGAAGCGGCCGGACTCGATCCGAAGCAGGTCATCCGCGTCAATCAATGGTACGGCGCCGACATGAAGTCGGCAGCCTACAAGAAAGGCGATCTGACGGTCAATAACAAGCGTTATGTCCAAGAGAAGGGGAAGTTCTTCCAAACGGTCAGCCCTCCGAGTACGGGGATCGGCGTTCGCGGTCACCTCGTAGAAGGAGCCAAAGTGGAAGCGGACTTCACCGCGCGTTGGAGCAAGGACGGCAGCCTGCCGGTCAAGGTATCCGCGCCTGACGTGGCGAAGCCGGCGGCCGGCCACGCGGAAGGGGTTCGCTCCGATCACTGGCTGTTCCTCTCCGGCGATCTCGCTTCCGACTGGAAGGGCAACTGGGGCGGAGCGGGATTCGAAGGAGAAGTGAGCGCGCTGGCTCCGGAAGCCCGTTCGAGCGGCCTTTTCTGGGGCGACGAAGCGGTCGGCAAGCAGACGGACTACATTCTGGGCCGCCTGAAGAAGGTCGCGGAAGCGGCGGGCACCAGCCTGGACAATGCGGTCAAAGCTTATGTGTACCTTAGCGACCCGGCCGACTACTGCGCGTTCGAGGACGTCTGGGCGAAGTGGTTCCCGGATTCGTCGAAAGCTCCGGCCCGCGCGCTCGTTCCGAGCGTGGAGATCGGAGCCAAGGGTTGCTTGGTGGAGATCGGCATGGACATCCTGATGCCGGAAGCGGCGCATCTGCGCCAGCCGGTGACCGGCGGATGGTCGCCGAAGAGCAAGGAGCCGGCGGCGATGAGAGCGGACGACCTGATCTTCTTCAGCGGCCTGATGGCGACGGACCCCGCGACGGGATTGGCGAAGGAAGCTTCGTTGACGCCGGGGCTGCCTTACTTCGGCAATGCGGGCTATAAGCAAATGGCCTATATTCTGCAGAAGGCAAAGCGAATCGCGGATGCCGCGGGAGTCGAGCTAAGCCAGATCGTCAAGGGAACGCTCTATTTCGCCGATCTGAGCTTATACGCGGGAGCCATGGAAGCCCTTCGGGAAGTATTCGCGGAAGCGGACCATTTCCCGGCGATCACCGCCGTCGAAGTGAACCGGGAGCTGTGGGTGCCCGGCTGCGGAATTCTGGCGGACTTCGTGCTGTACGATCCGCGGGAAGGGTGAGCGGGATGGCTCGTATCGGCATGCTGACCCCGTCCTCCAACACCGTGCTTGAGCCGGTCACGTGCCGGCTGCTGGAGGACCTGCCTGGAGTGACCGCCCACTTCTCCCGCATCCGCGTGACGCGGATCTCGCTCGATGCCGGCTCCGACGGCCAATTCGCGGAATCGCCGATGGTCTCGGCCGCCGAGCTGCTTGCGGACGCGAAGGTGGAGGCGCTCGTCTGGAACGGAACCTCGGGCAGCTGGCTCGGCCTCGATCACGATTACGCATTGTGCGAGAGCATGGAGCGGGCTACCGGAATTCCGGCGACGACGTCGGCTCTCGCCATGAAGGAGGCCTATGAGCGGCTTGGCGTCCGCCGTTTGGCCTTGGTCACTCCTTATACGGAGGATGTCAACGAGAAGATCGCGGAAGGCTATCGCGCGTTTGGCGTCGAGTGCGCGATCTCGCTCGGCTCCGGTCTTGCCGTGAACGAAGAGTTCGCGAGCGTGACGGAGGCGGAAGTGGCGGCGATGATTGACGAGGCGGTCCGGAAGGCGAAGCCGGACGCGGTGGCGATCGTGTGCACGAACATGAATGCCGCCGAACTCGCTGCGAGGAAGGAACGAGAGCACGGCATTCCGATGCTGGATTCGGTGTCGGTGACGGCCTGGAAGGCGCTTCGCCTGCTGGGGCTGGACCCCGAGCCGCTCTCCGCGAGATGGGGCCGGATTTTCGAGAACTGATTCGCCGATCGGCATGAACGAAGAAGGGAAGAGGTGAAGGGGATGAAGCAGCTGGATTGGCTTCTCCGGGACTGCCTGAACGCGGCGACCGGAGAGAGGGTCCAGATCGGAATCCGGGACGGGAAAATCGCTTTCATGGAAGCCGGGGCAGGCGAAGGATCGACCGTCTCCGCCTCCCATAAGGCGGATAACGAGCTCGATGCATCCGAATATACCGCTATGCCGGGTCTGATAGAGACGCATATCCACTTGGACAAAGCTTTCCTGACGGAACGGATGCCGGGCGAAGCGGCGGACCTGAAGGAAGCGATCTCCATGACGGCGGAGCTGAAGTCGGGCTATTCGCCCGAGGACATCCTCTCCCGCTCGCGCAAGCTGCTGGACCGGGCATCCCGGTTCGGGGTTACTCGGATGCGAACGCAAGTGGAGATCGATCCGGTCCTGAGGCTGATGAGCTGGCATTCGGCGGTCGAGCTTAAGAAGGAATATGAGGGGAAGCTCGATCTTCAATTGGTGGCATTCCCCCAGGAGGGGATCTTCTGGCAGCCGGGGACGGCGCAGCTGCTCGAAGAGGCGGCAAGAGAGGGAGCGGACGCCATCGGCGGGGTGCCCTATAACGACAGGGATTCGCTCGAGCATCTCGAGTATGTGTTCCGGCTGGCGGAGAGCTTCGGCCTTCCGGTCGACCTCCACCTGGATTTCTCCGACGACCCCGAGCAGCTCGCCATCCTGGATGTCATCTCCCTGACGAAGAAGTATGGCCTTCAAGGCAGGGTGGCGGTCGGCCACCTGACCTCCCTGGGTTCGGCGGAGCTCGATACGGCCAAGAGGATCGCGGCGGAGATGGCGGAGGCGGACATTCACGTCTTTACTCTTCCGGCAACGGATCTTTACTTGAATGGACGTCAAGATACCTGCCGCATTCGCCGGGGGCTAACGCCGGTCCGAGCGCTGCTGGACGCGGGAGTGAACGTCTGCTTCGGCTCCAATAACGTTCGCAACGCTTTCACTCCGTTCGGCACGGGCGATCCGCTGGACATCGCGCTTCTTCTGGCGCAGACCGCGCATATGGGTTCGGCGAGAGAAGCGAGGCTGTTGGCGGACATGTGCACGACGAACGCGGCCAGGGCTCTGGGGAGCCGCGGAACCAAGGGGTTATTCCCCGGAGAGCCGGCTGACCTGGTTCTCGTCAAGGCGGATGGAATTCTGGACGTCATCTACGACCGTCCGAGAGAACGCCTGGTCTGGAAGTCGGGGGAACGGATTTATTAATGAATGCGCTCCATGGCGAATATATCCAAATGGAAGGCGGCTATCCCGCGCGGAAGCCGCCTCTTTTGAATTATTTTCACAAAAATAGGATGAAAAAACGTTATTATTCCTGACATAAGTATTGCGCATATGATAGTATCCTTCTAAAATGTTACTTAAACTAACATGAACGGAATGGGAACTTCCGAATCGGTTCGCGTTCATTCCTAGGAGGGCTATCTATGCATCTTACCGTCGAGCAGGCTTTATCCGTCTATCCCTTGTCCGAGGCGAAGCTTGTGGCAGGTCGAGCGGGAAGCAATCGAATCGTAAGGTCGGTTAATGTCATGGATGCACCTGACATCACGGATTGGATCAAAGAGGGCGAGATGCTGTTCACGACCGCTTATCTGATCAAGGACGACCCGGAAGAGGCGGCCGATCTGCTCGACAAGCTGGATAAGTGCGGAGCTTCGGGCTTCGGCATCAAGCTGGGGCGCTTCTGGGACTCCATTCCCGAGGCGTTGATCGCCCGGGCGGATGAACTGGGCTTCCCTCTCATTGAACTCCCCTTCCAATTTACGTTCTCCGATCAGATGAACGGCTTGTTCCATGAAGACATGAAGCGAAGCACCGGCATTCTTCAGGAGGTGCTCGACAAGCAGGTGAGGCTCATGCGGTTCGCCTTGCAGCCCGATCACATCCGGCAGTTGTTCGACTCGGTCGCCGAGGTCATCGGAGAGCCGATGGCCGTCGTCGGATCGAGAGGCCAGATGGTCTACAACAGCTCTGCCGTCCCGGACAACGAGCTGCTGTTCCAATGGCCCTGGCACCAGCATCACAGCTGGGTGAAGAACAAGTCGTGGCAAGCGTTCCGGGTTCCTCTCATGAAGCAATCGCAATGTACCGGCTTCGTCCTTTTCTTCACGCCGAGGGTCATCCTGTCCGCGATCGAAGAAAGCTTGTATTCGCAAGCGGCGGAGCTTCTATCCTACCACTTGAATTTCAATTATGAAGATTACTTTGAATTGTCTGTCCAGAAGGACCTTGGCTTGCTGATCAGACGCCACCTGAAGAACGGCCTCGCCATCGAGACGGTGAAGGAATACGCGGGACGGTGGGAGATCGATCTGATCGAACAGCCTTATCTCGGCGTTCTGATCGATTATCCGCAGTTGGCGTCGGTGGAGATTCGGCAGGAGCGGCTGGAGACGCTGAAGGCCGAAGTTCTCAGCCATTCCAAGCTCCAAGAACTCAAAGGCCTGCATATCGTCGTGGATGAGGGGCTGTTCTCTTTGTTCCCAAGCGGATCGGGCGAGGATGGGGATCTGATCGAGGCGGCGCTCGCTTCGTGCCTCTCGGGGCGGAAGCTGGAAGCGTTCGGGGAAGTGAAGATCGCGCTGAGCGGAAGAAAAAGAAAGCCGGAGCAGCTGGCTGAAGCGTTCCGGGAGTGCAGGGAGACGATGCGTTTGGCGGACGAGTGGGGCGTCGGAGAGCGTTTCGTGCGGTACGAGACTCTCGATCTCGCTTTCTTGTTCGAACACGTAACCCGCGAACGGATGCAGATGTATTGCGATCGCTGGCTGGGCGGACTGATGGGCAAGGATCCGGAATACGTGCTGGAGATGATGCGGACGCTGGAGACTTACCTCGACAACGACGGGCAGATGAACGAGACGGCGAAGAAGCTGTTTATCCATCGGAATACGGCGACCTATCGGATCGAGAAGCTCGGCGAGCTGCTGGACGTCGACTTCAAACGAATCAACGACCTGCTTCGCCTTAAGCTGGTCTTTCTCTTCCGCAAGTCGCTGAATCGCGAGGAATACGCGCAGCGAGCGATGAGGATCTGAGCGGAAGGAATAAAGAGAGAAGTACGGGGACTTATCGGAGTCAGACTCGTTCCCGCTAGACCTTAACTGGAGGTGCGACCTATGGCCAAGAAGCTGATACGCAATGCCATTATCATGACGATGAACGAGAACAACGACATCTTTACCGGGGATCTGCTGATCGAGGGGAATCGCATCGCCGGGATCGGCGACAATCTCGGGGCGGAGGCTGCCGAAGGGGGCGAGATCATCGAAGCGGGGGGCAAGGTGCTGCTGCCCGGCTTCGTGCAGACTCACATTCATCTGTGCCAGACGCTATTCCGCGGAAGGGCGGACGACCTGGCGTTGATCGACTGGCTGCGCGAGAGAATCTGGCCTCTGGAGGCGGCGCACTCGGAGGATTCGATCTATTATTCGGCCCTGCTCGGCATCGGAGAGCTGATCCGCAGCGGAACGACGACCATTCTCGATATGGAGACGGTCCATTATACGGACGCGGCTTTCCGGGCGATCGAGAGCAGCGGATTGCGGGCGATCTCGGGCAAGGTGATGATGGATCACGGAACGGAGGTTCCGCTTCCTCTTCAAGAGAAGACGGATCGTTCCCTGCAAGAGAGCGTCGATCTGCTTACGAAGTGGAACGGGGCGGCGAACGGCCGCATTCATTATGCGTTCTGCCCGCGTTTTGTCGTCTCTTGCACGGAGGAGCTGCTCGTCGGGGTTCGGGATCTATCCGCGCAATACGGGGTTCGGGTGCACACGCACGCTTCCGAGAACCGGGACGAGATCGCGATCGTGGAGGCGGAGCGCGGCATGCGCAACGTCGTTTATCTCGACCATATCGGGCTGGCGAAGCCGAATTTGATTCTGGCGCACAGCATCTGGCTGGATGAGGAAGAGAAGCGGATCATCAAGGAACGCGGCGTCAAAATCACTCATTGCCCGGGCTCCAACATGAAGCTGGCGTCCGGCATGGCGGAGATTCCCGATCTGCTCGGCCGCGGCATTCCGGTCGGGATCGGGGCGGATGGCGCTCCTTGCAACAACAATCTGGATATGTACCAGGAGATGCGCCTGACGGCGTTCATCCAGAAGGTTCAGCACGGCCCGACGGTAATGGATGCGAGGAAGGTGCTGCGCATGGCGACGATAGGCGGCGCCGAAGTGCTCGGTCTGGAGAAGGAGATCGGCAGCATCGAGGTTGGCAAGCTCGCCGATCTGCAGCTGCTCGACCTGGAAGACTTCCATGTCTATCCTTCTTATGACGCCGACCTGTTCTCGCGCGTCGTGTACGCGGCGACGAGAGGCGATGTGGATACGGTGCTGATCGACGGCCAGGTCGTCATGTCCGGCAAGCAGGTTCGGACCATCGACCGGGGAGTCGTGCTGAGAGAGGCGGATAAGTCGCTGAAGAGCTTGCTGGCTAGAATCGGTTAAGGTCTCTGACATCGGGTTTGGATCTGTAAAAAAATAGCTGTGCCGGGCACGGCGAGGGCGGAGGGACGGCGAATGGACGCTTACGAGATTCTGCGATATGCCGCTCTGGACGGCAGGCCCTCCGTACTGGCCACCGTCATCGGGGTGGAAGGCCACTCCTATCGCAAGACGGGGGCGGCCATGCTTCTGCTGCAGGATGGCGGAGAACTGGGGGGCATCAGTCCCGGCTGCCTGGAGTCCGACTTGAGGGAGCGGGTGGATTCGCTCCTGGCGACCGGGGAGACGGAACTGCTTTCCTATAACATGGAGCCGGAGGAAGACGCGATGTGGGGCGAGGCGATCGGCTGCGGCGGCAAGCTGCTGATTCTGCTGGAGCCTCTGGCGGGGGAGCTGGCGGCGCACCTTCGCTTCGCATATGAAGCGAATGAAGCGGGGCGGACGGTTTCTTTCATTAGAAAGAAGGCGAATGGCCGCATTCAATACGCGGTGAAGGCGCTTGAAGAAGACGGGACGGGAGCGCCGGAGGCGGGGGAATGGCTCTTCGAGCAGCGCTTCGCGCCGAGGGCGCGGCTAATTCTCTTCGGAGCGGGCGAGGACATGGATCCGGTCTTCCGGCTCGCGACGCGAATCGGTTTCAAGGTGGCGGTGGCCGACTGGAGAAGCCGGCTGCTGACCGCGGATCGATTCCCGGGGGCGGAGCTGGCGGCCGGCGGCGTCCCGTCGATCGTTCGAGAGCTCGGGATCGGCAGCCGCGATTATCTTCTCGTATGCGGCCATCAGCTGCAGAGAGACCGCGAGATGCTGGAAGCCGTACTTCCGCTTTCGCCGGCTTATGTGGGCGTCATGGGTTCGCGCAAGCGGATCCGGATGCTGTTCGACGGCTTGGAGAAGCCTTCGTTCGTTCATGCTCCGGTGGGGCTGGATATCGGAAGCGACGGTCCGGAAGAGATCGCGGTCAGCATCGCGGCCGAGCTTATCGCCGTCAGGCAATCTCGTGCGAGGAACCGCACGCCGGGAGGGAATTCTCGTGAGGGTAACGGCAATCTATTTGGCGGCGGGCATGAGCTCGAGAATGGGGCGACCCAAGCTGTCCCTGGAGCTTGCTCCTGGTAAACGGCTTGGAGCGGCGGCGTTAACCGAAGTGCTAGCCTGCGAGGAGATCGAACGAGTGATTGCCGTCGTTCGCGAGAATGACGGCATGGAATGGTGGCGCGAGGCGAAGGCGGGAGACTCTTTGGGGAGGCTGGAGGCGGTCGCTTGCCCGGATTCGCGCCTTGGCATGTCGTTTTCCATTCGCTGCGGCCTGGATCGTGCTCTTGCCGAAGACCCGGATGCCGTTCTGATCGTATTGGCGGATCAGCCTTTCCTCGCTTCTTCCGAGCTGACAAGCTTGGTGCGGTCGGCGCAGAAGGAAGAAGCGCTCGACTATGCGGCCTTCGGGCGGAGGGGGAAGGCTCATCCGCCTGTTTTGTTTAAACGCGCGATGTTCGCGGCGCTTGCCGGTCTTCGCGGAGACGAGGGGGCACGGAGGCTTCTTGCGGACGGCACATGGCGCGGAAAGCTGCTGGAGATCGACGCGGAACAATTCTTCGCGGACGTGGACACTCTTGACGATTGGCGGCGGGCTTCGTCCCGGTCGGCAGGGGAATCCCGCGATAGCGCCCCTGAATGAGGCAAGAATACTAAATTTCAGGGGTCATATGCCGGGTGAGAGATCGGTTTTCCTGTGAATATGTTATATAACATTACATAAAATCAGGGTAATAGGTGCATCGCGCACAATAAAAACCCGTACATTTCATTATTAAGTCCAATTCAATGTAAAGTAAGTTGACGCTATATAACCCTGAAAGTATATTGTAGATAAGTCATTCGTGCTTCCGTTCGAGAACCTCACCTGAGGGGCTGGAACGAACAGAACGCTCGGGTAACGGCGATTGCCGCAGCGGCAAGGGGCCGGTAAACCGATAGAGATGACAAAAAATAGGGAGTCGGGGAGGAAAAGTATGAAAAGAGTGAAAAGGTCGTGGTCTCTAAGTCTGGTTCTGGTGTTTATGATGGCAGCCGTTCTATCGGCCTGCGGTGGCAACAACAAGAATAACGCGCCATCGGGATCCGCATCCCCATCGGAATCGGCGCCGGCATCCTCGGCGGCAGCCAGCACATCTCCTTCCGCGTCGGCTTCCGGCAAGGGAATCGCGAACCCTCGCGTCGCGTTCGTGTATATCGGGCCTCCGGGAGACGGCGGCTGGACTTACCAGCACGATCTGGGCAGACAGTACATGGAGAAAGAGCTGGGCATCAAGGCGGATACGGTCGAGAACGTACCGGAAGGCGCCGACGCCGAGCGCATCATGAGCGAGCTTGCTCAGAACCATGACATCATCTTCGCGACAAGCTTCGGCTACATGGACTACACCCTGAACGTGGCGAAGAAATTCCCGAACGTTAAATTCGAGCATGCCGGCGGCTACAAGACCAACGATAACATGGCGACCTACTTCGGCAAGAACTGGGAAGCCAGCTATCTGAGCGGCATCGCGGCGGGCAAGACGACGAAGAACAATACGCTCGGATACGTAGCGGCATTCCCTATTCCTGAACTTATCTACAATATCAACGCCTTCACCCTAGGCGCTCAAAGCGTCAACCCGGATATCAAGGTCAATGTCGTATGGACGAACACCTGGTTCGATCCGACGACGGAACGCAATGCGGCCGTAAGCTTGCTCGACAAGGGCGCCGACGTGCTTCTTGCTTACCAGGATTCTCCGGCTTCCCTGCAAGCCGCGTCCGAGAAGGGCGCCATGGCGGGCGGCAACGACTCCGACATGACGAGGTATGCGCCTGACGCGTATCTGACGAACCCGATCTGGAACTGGGGTCCGTATTACGTGAAGAAGGTTAAGGCTCTCATGGACGGAACTTGGACGAACGAGCAATACCTCGGCGACTTCAAGGACGGAATGGTCGACCTTGCGCCTCTGGGCAAGAACGTCAACGCCGACGCCAAGAAGCTGATCGAGGACGCCAAAGCGAAGTTCATCAGCGGCGAGCTCAACGTCTTCACCGGTCCGATCGTCGACCAGAGCGGCAAGGAGAAGGTAGCTGCCGGACAAACGCTGACCGATGCGGAAGTGCTTGAGATGAACTGGTTCGTCAAGGGCGTAGAAGGAACGATCCCGCAATAAACCTGAGGCCTGTGCGGCTCATCCTTTCCAATCAAGAAATCCCTTCTCCAAGGGATTTCTTGATTTATCCCCCCGGAAGGCGATCTATCGTGGGCTCGCGAGGGGATGACAAGCCCTCTGAGGCACAAGGAGGAAGCTAAGATGAGAGAGACGTTTTCCCTAGAAATGAAGCAAATCGTGAAGCAATTCGGCAGCGTCATCGCCAACGACCATGTGAACTTCAACTGCAAACCGGGCGAAGTGCATGCCCTCCTCGGGGAGAACGGCGCCGGCAAGAGCACGATCATGTGCATGCTGTCCGGAGTGTATCGGCCGACAAGCGGCGACATCTACATCCACGGGGAGAAGGTCAAGATCCGTTCTCCTAAGGATGCGACGAAGCTTGGCGTCGGCATGGTGTTCCAGAACTTCCGCCTCGTCCAAACCTTAACCGCCGCGGAGAATATCGTGCTGGGCGAGAAGTCCTCCTTCTGGCGCGGTCCGAGATGGATGAAGAACAAGCAAGAGGAGATCGAATCCATCGCGAACCACTTCGGACTGACCTTCCCGGTCGACCGCCCGATCTGGCAGCTGTCCGTCGGAGAGCAGCAGCGCGTCGAGATCGTCAAGACGCTCTATCGCGGAGCGGAATTCATCATCCTGGACGAACCGACCTCCGTGCTCACCCCGGGCGAAGCCGATCAGCTGTTCCTGACGCTCGAGCAGATGAAGTCCGAAGGCAAGACCGTTATCCTGACGACCCACAAGATGAAGGAAGTCATGGCCGCCGCCGACCGGATCTCGGTTATGCGCAAAGGCCGCATGATCCATACGATCGACAAGTCCGATACGAACGAGAAAGATCTTGCCCGCCTGATGGTCGGCAGCGACTTCGCGCCGATCGAGATCCAGAGCAGAACCCGAGCCAGAGGCGACGTGCTTCTGAAGGTCGAGAACCTGGATGTCTATGCCGAGCATGGACGCAAAGCCCTTAACAATCTCAACCTGAACGTATACAAAGGCGAGATCGTGGGCGTTGCCGGCGTGGCCGGCAACGGACAGAGCGAACTGGCGGAAGTGCTGAACGGTCTCTGTTCCTGGAAGAAAGGCAAAATCACCTTCAATGGCGTCGAAATCAAAACCGCATCTGTGCGCGGAGCGATCGAATCCGGAATCTCCCACGTTCCCGAGAACCGGATGAAGAGCGGCCTCGCGGGCAGCCTCGGTGTTGTCGATAATCTGTTGTTCAAGTCCTACCGGTCGGAGGAACGCTCCAAGTTCGGCTTCCTCAAGATCAAGAGCAATCGCGATTGGTCCCAGCAGCTGGTCGAGCAATTCGACGTCAAGACGCCGGGGATCGACGCACCGGTTCGTCAACTGTCCGGCGGCAACCAGCAGAAGCTGCTGTTCGCCCGCGAGATCGACCGCAAGCCGGAGCTGATGGTCGCCGTTCACCCCACTCAAGGATTGGATGTGGGCGCGACGGCGGGCGTGCATCAACTGCTGCACGGGCTGAGGGACGAAGGCAAGAGCGTGCTGCTCATCTCGGAGGACCTTGAAGAGGTCATGCAGCTCTCGGACCGCATTCTTATCATCTATAACGGAAGCATCGTCGGGGAGATGACGCAGGAAGAAGCCAACCGCGAACGGATTGGCATGTACATGGCTGGCATTAGAGAGAAAGAGGAGGAAGCCGTATGAGCCATCAGCCTGCTTCCGGCACGATGCCGATAGATCAAGCGGCAAGCCCGGTTCGCCGCAAATTTTCCTTCCGGTTCGAGATCGATCCCGCGCGCAAGGAGAGCCCCTGGTGGATGACGATCGTCTCGATCGTGCTGGCCTTGCTGACTTGCGCCATCTTCATCGCCGCGAACGGCAAGAATCCATGGCTCGTCTACGAGAAAATGTTCCGAGGCGCGTTCGCGACCGAATTCGGCATTACCGAAACGCTGGTCAAAGCGATTCCGCTTCTGCTCTGCGGCCTCGGCGTCGCGATCGCCTACCGGATCTCGGTATGGAACATCGGCGCCGAAGGGCAATTCGTCGCCGGCGCCATCGGAGCGTCGGCGGTGACGATCTACTTCCCGGATCTGCCGATGATCGCAACGATTCCGCTGATGCTCCTGTTCGCCATCGTGGCGGGAGGAATCTGGGGAGCGTTAACGGCACTCCCGAAGATCTACTTCCAGGTCAATGAGCTTATCACTTCGCTCATGCTTAACTACATCGGGCTACTGCTTCTGGATTACCTCGTCTTCGACCCTTGGAAGGATCCGAAGGGCTTCAACTTCCCGGGCACGCCGATGTTCACCGACGCGCAGATGCTTCCGGTGCTGGGGGACACCCGCCTGCACTTGGGCCTCGTGTTCGCGCTCGTCATCGTTCTCCTGTACTGGTTCACGGTGAAGTACACCCGCTGGGGCTACGAGCTTCGCTTGATCGGAGCGAACCAGGACGCCGCCAAGAACGCGGGCATCAATATCAAGAAGCACATTCTGATCGTGATGATCATCAGCGGAGCGGTCGCCGGCATCGCCGGCATGAGCGAAGTATCCGGCGTAACGCACCGGCTGATGTACGGAATCTCGCCGGGTTACGGCTACACCGCGATCATCGTCGCATGGATCGCGAAGCTGAACCCGTTCGGGCTGGTCATCTCCTCCGTTCTGTTCGGCGGCTTGATCGTCGGCGGCTACAGCGTTCAGACGATGGGCCTGCCGTCTTCGATCTCCAGCATGATTCAAGGGGCGATTCTGTTCTTCCTGATCGCCGGCAATATGGTCAGCAAATTCCGGTTGCGCCGCAACGGTTAAGGAGAGGGTCGGATTATGGACTTACTAACGCAATTGCTAGTTGCCGCTATCTCTTCCGGCACCCCGCTGCTATTCGCGACGCTCGGCGGCATTCTGATCGAGAGATCCGGCATCATGCAGCTTGGCGCCGAAGGCCTCATGCTGATGGGGGCCGTCACCGCCTGCTTGACTTACATCCATACGGGCAGCCTGGGATGGACGCTTGCCGCCGTCTTCGTCGTAAGCGCGGCGCTGGGCTTGCTGCACTCCTTCCTGACCGTCACGCTGCGGACGAACCAGGTCGTCAGCGGCCTCGCGATGACGCTGTTCGGTTCGGGGCTTAGCGCTTACCTGGGCAAGTCGATTACGGGCACGCCGATTCCCGGCTCCGTTCCGAAGATCGATTTGAACTTCCTGAACGATGTTCCGGTTATCGGAGACATGTTCGCGCATCTCGACATTCTGACCTGGTTCAGCTTCGCGCTCGTGATCGCCGCTCATCTGTTTATCCACCGCACCTCTTTCGGATTGCATCTGAGAGCGATCGGGGACAATCCGGCAACGGCCGACGTCATGGGCATCCCGGTTCAGATTTTCCGCTATGGCTACATCATCGTCGGCTCGATGCTGATCGGCCTGGCCGGCGCGGACCTTCTCCTCGTCTACTCGCCGACCTGGATCGAGGGCATGACCGCCGGACGCGGATGGATCGCCGTCGCCCTGATTATTTTCGCCCGGTGGAATCCGCTCCGCGCCCTGTTCTGCGCCTACTTCTTCGGGGCCATGGATACGATCGGCTTCAAGATCCAGCTGATCGGAAGCGCGATTCCCTCGTATTTCCTGAAGATGATCCCGTACGTTGTCACCATTCTCGTCTTGATGTATCTCGGCTGGCGCAATCGCAACAAGCCTTCCGGTTCGCCGGAAGCGCTGGGAGTCCCGTATATTCGCGAGCAAAGATTCTAGTTAACGGATAGGAAGAAAAGGAGGGATGAGGGATGGCGATGAATCAAGAGGAACTCCTTCGCTCTCCTGCCGTCTGGCAGCCCCGCACCGTGGAGGAAGCGGTAGGCTTGAAGCAATCGCTGGGCGCGGACTCCGCCTATGCGGCGGGGACGACCCTGCTTCGTACGCAATGGGAGGCCGGAACGGCCGCCGTTCCGAAGCATCTGATCGATCTGGGGTCGATCGAGGACTTAAGCGGAATCTCCGAGACGGAGAACGGACTCCGGATCGGCTCGATGACCAGCCTGACGCAATGTCGCAATAGCGGGTTGGTCGGAGAGCGAGCGCCGCTACTTGCCGATGCCGTCAAAGCCATAGCCGGCTGGTCGGTACGCAACCTGGCGACCCTTGGCGGGAACGTAATGTATCGCGTCGGGGATTCCGTTCCCGCGCTGATTGCCTTGAATGCCGAGCTCGAATGGCGAGACGGCTCGCAGCTTATCCTCGAGAGCGCGGAGGAGTGGGCTTCCGCTCCTTCCGCTGCTTCTCGAATATTGACCGCCATCCGCATTCCCGGCGGAGACGGCGATCCGACTTCGAACGCAAAGCGATTCTACGCTTACCATAAAGTAGGAAGAAGAGAAGCTTTCACGCCCTCTTTGGTGACGGTTGCCATCCAGGGAACGCTGGAAGCCGACGGAAGCATCTCGGCGATTCGCATCGCCGCCGGAGGGGGCCAGACGACCCCTAGCCGGTTGACCCGGGCCGAGGAGCTTCTGTTGGGAGAATCCCTTCGCGCGGAACGTCTGCAGGAAGTGCATGAAGCCGTTCTGGACCAATATGCGCCGAAGGCCGATCCTTTCGCGACGGATCTCTATCGCAAGCAGACCGCCGCCAATCTCGTTGCGGCGGCGCTCTGGACGACATCGCAATCCACGGCCGCGAAAGGGTGATTCGAATGCTGCTTAATCGGGAATCAAGCGGAGAGCGCTGGCGAATTCGCCCGGACGGACCGGGGAAGGTCACCGGAGAGATGCCTTATTTGACCGATCTGTCGGCTCCGGGCATGCTCTACGGCATGGTGCTGAGAAGCTCTTGCCCGCATGCCCGGATCGTATCGATCTCTACGGAGAAAGCGAGAGCCTTGCCGGGGGTTCATGCGGTGCTGACGTACGCGGACGTCCCCGGGCTGAATCGATTCGGCATCGCTCATCCCGATCACCCCGTCTTCTGCGAGGACCGGGTGCGATTTATCGGAGATGCCGTCGCCGCGGTGGCGGCGGAGAGCGCCGCGATCGCTTCCGAAGCGCTTAAGCATATCGAGGTTCAGTACGAGGCGCTTCCCGTCTTGGACGATCCGGAAGAGGCGCTGCTCGAGAGCGCTCCGCAATTGCATGAACAAGGGAACATTCAGCATCGCAACGATTACCGCTACGGCGACCTGGAAGCGGGCTTCGCGGCTTGCGTTCATATCGTCGAGGAAACGTACCTGACGCCTAGGCAGATGCATACGTACATGGAGACCGAAGGAGGCCTGTTCATCCCGGAGGAGAATGGCAGGCTGACCGTCTATTCGCCGACCCAGCACGGCTTTATGGACCGCATGCAGCTGGCTCGCATTCTCGACCGGCCGGAGACGGACATTCGCATCCTCTCGAGTCCGATCGGCGGGTCGTTCGGCGGCAAGGACGAGCTGAATGTCCAGCCTTACGGGGCGCTGCTCGCGCTGGCGACCGGGAAGCCGGTCAAGCTGCATCAATCCCGCTGGGAATCGGTGCGGGCCGGCCTTAAGAGGCATCCGATGAAGATCGAGATGAAGACGGGCACCGACGCGAACGGCAAGCTTCTCGCGCATCAGGTCCGCATCGTCTCCGATGCAGGCCCATACTCGACGCTAAGCGCGGAGGTTCTCAACTTCGCGGTCGAGCACGTGCTTGGCCCCTATCGGTTCGGGGCGGCGGACGTGAGGAGCGTGTGCGTGTTCACGAACAACGGCATGTCCGGGGAGTTCAGAGGCTTCGGTGGCAACCAGGCGGTCTTCGCGATGGAAGGCCAGCTCGATCGGCTGGCGGAGATGCTGGGCATGGATCCTTGGAAGCTGAGGGAGATCAACCTTCGCAAGCCCGAAGACCCGGGGCCGCTCGGTCAACCGATCTCGCGGACGGACGGAGTTCGGCAGGTGTGGGAGGCGCTCGTAGAGAGCCGCTTATGGCAGGAGCGGGCGCATGAACAGTCGCAAACGGTTGGGAAGGCGAAGGAAGACTCTTCGCCGCCTTGGCTGAAGGTCGGCTACGGAGCCGCGTTCGTCATGCACGGCGCCGGACTGGGCGTCGGCATTCCGGACCCGGCCGGAGGCAGGCTTCGCTTGGCGAAGGATGGCAAGATCGAGGCGGTGTTCGGCTACGAGGAGTTCGGGCAAGGCTTGATCGCATCGATCGAGCAGATGCTCCTCGAGCAATACGGCTTCGCCGCCGAGGATCTTCGGATCGTTATCGGGGATTCCGATGTCGTTCCGAACAGCGGCTCCAGCACCGCCTCGCGATCGACCAGCATGCTGTGGCAATCGCTGCGCCGGCTGCGCGCGCCGTTCAAAGGAAAGCTTCGCTCGGAGGCGGCCGCGATTCTCGGGCTGCCGGAGGAGCGGATCAAACCGCTGGACGGAGGCATCCGCGACGTCGCGAGCGGAGAGCTTCTGCTCTCGTACTCGGAGCTGGCCGAACGGACCCAAGAGGAGATCGTCTCGGAGACGAGCTTCTTCTATCCGACATCTCCGGTCGAACGAGTAGGCGCGCACTTCATGTACTCCTACTCCTCCGTCGCCGTCAAGGTCGAGGTCAACACGCTTACGGGCCGAGTTCGCGTAGCGGATCAATTCCATGCCGTCGCCGCGGGGCCGGTCGTGAACCCGCAAGGGTATCTCGGCCAGATCGAAGGCGGAAGCGGGATGGCACTCGGGTTCACGATCACCGAGGACGCCGTCATGGAGAAAGGGCTCTACCTGACGAAGAACCTGGATACGTATCTCGTCCCGACGATAGCGGAGCTCAAGGGAGCCTTCGAGGTGCTGCCGATCGAAGAGCTGCCGGAAGGCGACGAGTACGGTCCCCGCGGCATCGGCGAGCTTGGCTCGGTCGGGCTGGCGCCGGCGATCACGCAGGCGATCTACGACGCGGTCGGCAAGCGCGTCACGAAGCTGCCGGTCAATCCGGAGCTTCTGCAGGAGAAGGTTGTTTTCTGACGAACCGTTTGAGGGTTTATTGGAATCTATGAGTTGGACTTAGGTGCTGCCTTTCGAGAGATAGGAACACCGGCTCGCCGTAACCCGACAAAATCGGGTTAAGGCCCCGATGAAGCAAGGACAAAGCTCAAACTATCACGTTCATCGCCATAGCAACCAGAGGGGGGATCGCGATGTTGAACCGGGCAACGTCCGGCAGCCGTTGGCGCACGCGGCCGGACGGCAAAGGCAAGGTCACCGGAGCGCTGGCGTATTTGACAGACCTGTCCGCAGAGGGCCAATTGGTCGGGCGCATTCTGCGAAGCCCGCACCCTTACGCGCGGATCAAGCGGATCGATACGGCGGCGGCCGAAGCGGTTCCCGGCGTATGGGCGGTGCTGACGCACAAGGACGTGCCCGGCGTGAACCGGTTCGGAATCGTCGTTCTGGACCAGCCGGTCCTCTGCGAGGACGTCGTTCGATATATCGGGGACGCGGTCGCCGCCGTCGCCGCGGACACCGAGGAAGCGGCGGAAAGGGCGCTGGAGTTGATCGAAGTCGAATACGAGATCTATCCCGCGATCACCAGCCCCGAACAAGCGCTGCAGCCCGAAACGATGCGGCTTCACCCGGAAGGCAATGTGCTGAAGAATATCCGCTACGCCAAAGGGGATGTCGAGACCGCCTTCGAACGATGCGCGCATATCGTCGAGCATACCTACAAGACGTCCAGGCAGATGCACGCGTACATGGAGACCGAAGGCGGCCTCTTCGTCCCGGAGGCGGACGGGCGGCTCACGATCTACTCGCCGACGCAGCACGGTCTCAAGGATCGGCTGCAGATCGCGAATATCCTCGCCGTTCCCGAGGAGAGCGTGAGGGTGCTCTCGAGCCCGATCGGAGGCTCCTTCGGCGGCAAGGACGAGCTGAACGTTCAGCCGTCCGGAGCGCTGCTCGCCAAGCGAACGGGCCGTCCGGTGCGCATTCACAACTCCAGGGCCGAATCGGTGAGGGCAAGCGTCAAGCGGCATCCGATGACGATCCGGATGAAGACGGGGATCGACGAGGGAGGCCGCATCATCGCCCATCAAGTGTCGGTGCTTGCGGATACCGGAGCCTACGCGACGCTTGGCGGCGAAGTGCTCACCAACGCGTTGGAGAACTGCTTGGGCTGCTATATATACGAGAATATCGAGATCGAAGGGCTCTCGGCTTATACGAATAACGGAGTGTCCGGGGAATTCCGGGGGTTCGGAGCGAACCAGGCGATCTTCGCTCTCGAGGGACAGCTTGACCGTCTCGCGGAGGCGTCCGGGATCGATCCGTGGGAGCTGAGGAGAATCAACCTCCGCAAGATGCAGGATCCGGGCGCCTACGAGCAGGAGATCGTTCCGACGGACGGGGCGAGACAAGTGTGGGAGGCGGTGACGGCTTCCCCGCTATGGAAGGAGGAGCGGAACAACCCTTCGCGTTCCGTTCCCGGCAAGCCGTGGATCAAGATCGGGTACGGCTCCGCCATCGCGATGATGGGAACCGGACTCGGCAAGGGCATCCCGGATCCGGGAGGCGGCCGAATCTCGCTGGCCGAAGACGGCAGGATCGAGGTGGCGTTCAGCTACGAGGAATTCGGGCAGGGTCTGCTCGCGACATTGGAGCTGATGCTGATCGAGCGGTTCGGCCTCGACGAAGGGGACTTCCGAATGGTGATCGGAGACACCGATCGGGTGCCCGAGAGCGGCTCCAGTACGGCAGCTCGAACGACGACGATGATGTGGCTGACGCTTAGCGAGCTTATGCCGGAATTCGCCGGCAAAGCCGTAGCGGCCGCAAGCGGGTTGACGGATCGGCCGGCGGAGAGCCTTCGGCTGGGAAAAGGGGGCATACGCACGGAGGATGGGAAGCTGCTGCTCTCTTATGCCGAACTGCATAAGCGAGCGGGGGCGATCGCCAGCGAAGCGACTACCCATTTTCCGGAGTCGCCTACCGGAGATTTCGCCAACCGCTTCCTCTTCGTCCAGGCCGGTACGACGGTCCGGGTCGAAGTGAACGAGCTTACCGGCCGCGTTCGGCTGATGGATCAGTATCATGCGGTCGCCGGAGGCCCGGTCGCCAATCCGCAAGGGTTCCTCGGGCAAATCGAAGGGGCCAGCGGGATGGCGTTAGGCTTTACCCTAACAGAGGATGCGGCGATGAAGGATGGCCATTACGCATTCAAGAACCTGGACCAATACCTGATCCCGACGATCGTCGACCAGAGCAAGCGGATGACGGTCGAAGCGATCGAGGACATTCCGGAGAACGATCCGTTCGGTCCTCGCGGCATCGGCGAGATCGGCTCGGTCACGCTGGCGCCCGCCATCGCGCAGGCGATCTGGAACGCGGTTGGAATCCGGGTAAGCGAGCTTCCCGTCGATCCGGCCTTGCTTCAGAAGGCTCCCCAATATCTCCATGAGGCGGTGTTAACGAGATGATCGATAAAACATTGGCGGAACGAGGAGCAAGCGCCCGTCTCGAGTGCGAGGTTAACGGGAGCCCGGTGTCCATCGGCATCTCCCCGTCAACCAGGCTTCTCTCCGTTCTGCGAGAAGAGCTTAAGCTTACGGGCACGAAGCGCTCCTGCGAGATTGGCCGCTGCGGCGCGTGCATGGTGCTCGTCGACGGCAAGCCGGTCAATTCGTGCCTGACGATGGCCTATCAATGCTCCGGCAAGAAGATTACGACGATAGAGGGCTTGGCGAACGAAGAGAAGCTCCATCCCGTGCAGCAATGCTTCCTGGAGGAAGGCGGCTATCAATGCGGCTATTGCACGCCCGGCATGATCATCTCGGTCAAAGCGATGCTCGACGAGAACCCGAACCCGACGATGGAGCAGATCGAAGAAGCGATGTCCGGCAATTTGTGCCGATGCACGGGGTACGGCGGGATATTGAGATCCATAGCGAGAGCGATAGAAATAGGGGGACAACCGAATGATCGTTGATAAAGAGCAGCATGTGAATTTTCTGCGCAGGGCCGTAGAGGTATCGCGCAAAGCAAGAGAATCCGGCAATACCCCGTTCGGCTGCATCCTCGTCGATCCGCAAGGACGGGTGCTGTGGGAACAAGGGAACATCGAGATCACGGAGCACAACTGCACGGGTCATGCCGAGAGGACGCTGATGGAAGCCGCATCGAAGCGATTCTCCAAGCAGGAGCTCTGGGAATGCACGCTGTATACGACGGCGGAGCCGTGCGCGATGTGCGCGGGCTCGATCTATTGGGGCAATGTCGGCCGGGTCGTCTTCGGGATTACGGAGAAAAGACTGGCGGAGCTGACGGGAGACGACGAGCAGAACCTGACGCTGGATCTTCCTTGCACGGAAGTGTTCGCCGCCGGACGCAAGCCGATCGTCGTGATCGGGCCGTTCCCGGAGATCGAGGAAGACGTCGTCGCGGTCCATGAGGGGTACTGGAAATGACGCAGCCTACGAAATTATCGCTGGATTCTATCAATCGGATGAGCCGATCGGAATTCGTCGTTTCTCTAGGGGGGATCTTCGAGCACTCCTCCTGGGTAGCCGAGAAGGCGTGGGAGGGGCGCCCCTTCTCGTCGGGTTCCGCGCTTCACGAAGCGATGATGCAAGCGGTGACGGATTCGCCGGAGGAGACGGTCATTGCCTTCCTTCGTGCCCACCCGGACCTTGGAACTCGGCTTAAGGTGACCGATTATTCCGCTTCCGAGCAGCAGGGCGCCGGCCTGGACCGGCTCTCTCCGGAAGAATACGAGACGTTCTCTTCCTTGAACAGGGAGTATGTCCTGAAGTTCGGTTTTCCGTTTATTCTGGCCGTTCGAGGCCGGAACAAGGAAGAGATCCTGGAAGCGATGAAGCGGCGAGTGAACAATGGGGTATCGGAAGAACGCGAGGAAGCGCTCCGCCAGATCAAGAGAATCACGAGGTTCCGGCTGGACGATCTTCTGGAATAGATAGTAGAGAGCGTATCCCTTTCTGGGAAAATGACATAGAGATCTGGAGGCGTATCCATGAGCGGAAAATTGACGACGCACGTTCTCGATACTTCGTTGGGAGCGCCGGCAGCCGGGATGAAGATCCAGCTGTGGCGGCTTGGCGAGACGGAAGAGAGCCGGAAGCTTCTGTTCGAGGGCTTCACGAATGAGGACGGGCGGATGAATCATCCGCTTCTGTCGGGAGAAGAGATGGCCGGCGGCACGTACGAGCTGCTGTTCGACGTGGGCGAATACTTCCGGGGAAGCGCCCATGTCACTTTCCTGGAGTGGGTACCCGTTCGGTTCCATCTGGCGGAGCCGGCTTCGCACTATCACGTTCCGCTCCTGGTCGCACCGGGAGGATACAGCACGTACCGCGGAAGCTAGGGGGAGGAATCGAGATGGAGAGCGGAACGGATCTTATCATTAAGGGAGGACAGGTCGTTCTCCCCGATCGGGTTGACGTACTGGACATTGGCGTGCGTGACGGCATCGTCGTCGCGCTGGCGTCGGACTTGCAAGGAGATGAAGGGACGAGGGTCGTCCACGCGGAAGGCTTGTGGGTGCTGCCGGGCATGGTCGACACCCATGTTCACTTGAATGAGCCGAACATGGGGCATTGGGAAGGCTTCGTCACCGGATCCGCGGCGCTCGCGGCGGGCGGCGTCACCACCTATGTCGACATGCCGCTGAACGGACTGCCTCCCACGGTGAACCTTCCTGCCTATAAGATGAAAGAAAGCCTGGCGGCCGGGTCGTCGGCGGTCGATTACTCGTTCTGGGGCGGACTCGTTCCGGGCAACGTCGACCAACTGGAAGCGCTGGCGCAAGCCGGCGTTCCGGCGTTCAAGGCGTTCCTCTCCAACCCGGGCGGAGAAGGCGAGGAACGATTCCGCGAAGTGGACGACTGGACGCTGCTGGAGGGGATGAAGAAGATCGCTTCCTTCGGCGGCCTGCTCGCCTTACATGCGGAGAGCGACGCCATTACCTCCAAGCTGGCGGACGAGGCGGCCGCCCAAGGCAGGACCGGGCCGCTGGACTTCGTCGCGACCCGGCCGATCATCGCCGAGCTGGAAGCGGTGAACCGGGCTCTGCTGTTCGCCAAGCAGACGGGGTGCCGGCTGCACATCGTCCACATCAGCAGCCCGGAGGGCGTGGAGCTGATCGAGCAGGCGAAGCGGGACGGCGTCGACGTGACGGTCGAGACGTGCCCGCATTATCTCGCCTTGTCCGAACAGGATCTGGTACGGCTTGGCCCGGTCGCGAAGTGCGCGCCTCCGCTGCGAGACGAAGAGCGGATCGAGCGCATGTGGAAGCAGGCGGCCGAAGGCAAGCTCGACGTGATCGGTTCCGATCATTCGCCGAGCCCTGCGGAGCTTAAATCGCTGGAAGGACGCACTTTCATGCAGGCTTGGGGGGGCATTGCCGGAGCGCAGAGCAGCCTGGAGGTCATGCTGGAGGAAGGGCACTTCAAGAGAGGACTGCCGCTGCCGCTCCTCTCGAGGCTGTTGTCGACGCAGCCGGCGAAGCGCTTCGGCTTCTATCCTCGCAAAGGAGAGATCGGGATCGGCTTCGACGCCGACTTCGCGATCGTCGATCCGAACGCCCGTTATACGCTGACCCGAGAGCACCTGCTTCAACGGCATCGAATCAGTCCTTATCTGGGAAAAACGTTCACAAGCCGAGTGGCGTCTACTTGGGTGAGAGGCAGCATGGTCTATTCGTCCGACGAGGGCGTTACGCTTCCGGGACATGGCATTCTGCTGAGCTCGATAACGAAAGGAGTGGGGACGAGATGATCCCGAATTTGCCGGAACCGAATGAGATGGCTCATGAATTGACCCGCTTGCTGGATGAGCTTGCAACGTATTCCGATAGCGCGGAGAACGAAGCCGGCGTCACTCGGCTGCTCTATTCCCCTTCTTGGCTGAGGGCTCAGCATTATCTTGCGGGCAGAATGGCGGACGCGGGGCTGGCTGCCCGGTTCGACCCGGTAGGCAACCTGTACGGCCGGCTGTCCGGACGCAGCCCGGACGCTCCCGTCGTGCTGACCGGCTCGCACGTGGATACGGTCCGCTCCGCAGGCAAATACGATGGCGCTTACGGCATCGTCGCCGGGCTTGCCGCGGTCTCTTACTTGAAGAGAACGTACGGCGAGCCGCTGCGCCCGATCGAGGTCGTTTCGTTCGCGGAAGAAGAGGGAAGCCGCTTCCCGATCGCATACTGGGGCTCCGGGAACGCGACGGGGATCTACGATTGGCGGCAGGAAGGGGCCGACCTGAAGGACGAAGACGGAGTCTCCCTGCGCGAAGCCATGCTGGCCTCGGGGTTCGGGAATCCAGATCTCGGCGAAGCCCGTCGCCGCGATCTGGGCGCGTTCGTCGAGCTGCATATCGAGCAGGGCATGGTGCTGGAGCGCACGGACAAGCGCATCGGCATCGTCGAGACGATCGTCGGACAGCGCCGCTACGCGATCAGCCTGCAAGGCGCGGCGAACCACGCGGGCACGACCCCGATGATGATGCGGCAGGACGCCTTAGCCGGAGCGGCGGACGTCATCGTCCGGCTCGAGACGCTGGCCGCGCAATGGGGCGAGCCTCTCGTCGCGACGGTCGGCAAGATCGAAGCGTCGCCGAATACGCCGAACGTCATCGCCGGAAGCGTCGAGTTCACGGTCGATATCCGGCATGCGGACGAATGGAAGCTGAACGCGTTCTGCGATCTGGCGCTGTCCGAGATCGAACGAATCGCGCTGCGCCGGAAGCTGAAGCATAAGATCACGCCGTGGCTGTCCACGAGTCCGGTGCCGATGAGCCCGGCGCTGACCCGCAGCACCGAGCGGATCTGCCAGGAGCTCGTGCTCCCTTACCGGAAGATGGTCAGCGGAGCGGGACATGACGCGCAGTTGCTGCCGCCGCTCTGCAAGACGGCGATGATCTTCGTCCCGAGCAAAGCCGGCGTCAGCCATTCGCCGAACGAATACACCGATCCGGCCTTGCTGGCGGACGGAGTCCGCGTGCTGACATCCATGCTGTACGAATTGGCTTACGAGGAGCAGACGATATGAGAACTTACACCGAATTATCCCCATCGCCAAGAACGATTATGACCCCTGGGCCGGTCGAGGTCGATCCGCGGGTGCTGCGCGCCTTGTCCTATCCGATTCTGGGCCAGTTCGATCCGGAATTCACTTCTTATATGAACGATACGATGGAGATGCTGCGAAGCGTCTTCCAGACGAATAACAAATGGGCGTTCCCGGTGGACGGAACGTCCCGTTCGGGACTGGAGGCGGTCCTCGCAAGCTTGATCGAGCCGGGGGATAAGGTGCTTGTTCCGATCTACGGCCGCTTCGGTCACCTGCTCCACGAGCTCGCCGAACGATGCGGCGCAGAGGTGACGACGATTCACGCGGAATGGGGATCGGTGTTCGATCAAGACGAGGTCATCTCGGCGATCGAGCGCGCGAAGCCGGATCTCGTGGCGATCGTGCACGGCGAGACGTCGACCGGCCGGGTCCAGCCGCTTGACCGCATCGGGCCGGCTTGCCGCGAGGCGGGCGTCCTGCTCGTCGTCGACGCCGTCGCGACGATCGGGGGCATCCCGGTCAAGACGGATGAATGGCGCATCGATGCCGTCATCGGCGGCACGCAGAAGTGCTTGTCCGTCCCTTCCGGCATGGCTCCGATCACGTTCAACGAGCGGGCGGAGAGCAAGATTCTCTCGCGCAAGCGGGTCGAGCGCGGCATTCGCCCGCCCGGCTACGAGGAGCCGGACGGCTTGGGCGCCCGAATCCAGAGCAATTATCTCGACCTGGCGCAGCTCATGGATTACTGGAGCCCGGCTCGGCTTAACCATCATACCGAGATGACGTCGATGCTGTACGGCTTGCGCGAGGGGCTTCGAATCGTCCTGCAAGAAGGCCTCGAAGCCAGGTTCGAACGGCATCGGCTGAACGAATCCGCGCTCGTGGCCGGTCTTGAAGCGATGGGGCTTCCTCTGTATGGCGACCCGGACTGCAAGATGGCGGTCGTCACCTGCGTGACGATTCCGGAAGGCGTCGACGGCGAGTCCGTTCGCTCCATGCTGCTCGACCAGTTCGGGATCGAGATCGCCAGCTCGTTCGGTCCGCTCAAGGGCAAGATCTGGCGGATCGGCACGATGGGCTACAGTTGCAGCCGCAAGAACGTTCTTCATCTGCTGGGCGCGTTCGAAGCCGTGCTGCTTCGCCACGGGGCCAAGGTGAACGCCGGCGCCGGGCTTCAAGCGGCTCTGGATGTGTATGAGAGCAAATAAAGGATGGCAAAAGAGCCGCTTCCGGTTATCCGGGGGCGGCTTCGTTGTTGGAAATTCCCGAAGCGAACCCATATAGAAACATTTTCTTAACGGGCCCGTCTAAGTAGTATCTGACTAATCTAGATCCGTAAAGGGGGATTCGGCATGTCCTTGCGTATGTTGGGCCAACTTGGGGTTCTAACAATGGTTGCAGCCGTGCTTTTAACATCCTGCGATAACTCGGGGAAGAAGAGGGAAGCCTCGGGTTCTCTACCGTCAACCCCACTGCCGGTGCCCTCTGCTTCCGCCCCAATACTCCCCTCGACGGATGGCAACTCTGCGAAGGAACCCTCCTTCATGGATCTCCTAAGGAGCAACTTTAATTACGTGGCTCAAGTTCCGGAGGACGGGTTCTCCTATCGCGATTTGAAGGTGGCGAGAGATGGTACGATTTTCTTAATTGGAGAGAACGATGAACGCCGCACGAAGCTTTTGCGGTATGATCTGCGATCTTTCCGTTTCGCCGATTGGCAGACGGTTGAAGGCGAAATTCCGCTTTATAACCTGCAAATCGCATCCCCTCAAGAAGAAGACGAGCCTCTAGCGATGACGGCATGGGGGTTCTCTAGCGAGGAGCCGAATTTCAGAAGTTACGTGTTGACGGAAGAGCATATTGCGGAATATCGCGGGATCCGGGTGCCGAGTCCGGATGGAAGCCGGGCAGCCGTCTATGCGGACGGACGCGGAGGCATATGGGGGATCGAGGCGCGAAGCGGCGAGGAGGTCCAATGGACGAAGGGAGAGAACGACGCTCAGCCGCTATGGCTTTCGGACGGATCCGGTTTTATTTTTCTCAAGGATACAGGAGAAGAACTCGGGGACGGTGCGGGACCGAATTATTCTCTAGCCAAGTACGACATTCAGAAAGCAAGGACAGAGCTTCTGCCCTTCCAGCAAGGCTTCTGGGGAACAGTCGAATGGCTGGAGCCTGGCCGCACGCTTCTGGCGCATAACGGCTTCGATGATGCGATTGGGCTTAAGCTTGTCGACTTGTCGAGTCATGCCGAGAAGCAGCTTATCCAGAATCCGACGGACCATAGGGTTCAAACCGCAAGCCATAATGGAAGGAAAAGAATAATGGTTGCGCAGCGAGGATCGTTTGATCTGTATTCGGATATGGGCGATAGGCTGTCCCGCGTTCCTTGGCCGGCCGATGCCGACGAGTTTACCGCGATTAACCCCGAGTACGATGCCGCTGCTCCAGAGAACGGAGTTCCTTATTATAAAGCGGGCTTGGCAAGTCCCTTTGGCATCAGCGACTTAACTTTCAAGCCGGATGGCAGCGGCGTCTCCTTCCTGTTAGGAACGATAGGAGAAAGCATTGACGAAGTCGTTGCTGGAACAAGGCTGTTTGCAGCCGGACCGGGAGGAGAAGAGGCCTATGCTCTCACGAAGGATTACTTGAAGATTCGGCATCACGCTTGGACCCCGGCTGGAGATGCCGTGATTTGCTTGATCGCTTCGCCTGAACGCGATGGATGCTTCTATCTCGGGGTGAAATGGTTGGACATTTCGTTAAAATGGTGAATCCGGCGCCTCTTCATTTATTTTTCTCAACTGTTAAGGTAATTGCCTTGACATCCATCCGTATATCCCGTAACATAAGGAACGGAATTAGGCTGTAAAGTTGTTTTCCTTGACAGGTCGAAGGAGTTGAACCTTTGTGCATGGGGAGAACGCTCTTAACAAGACGAATCGGATCAACGTGCTCTTCGATTTCTATGGGCCGTTGCTCACCGAGAAGCAGCAAACCATCCTAAAATGTTATTACCACGACGACTTCTCCCTGGGCGAGATCGCGATCGATTTCGAGATCAGCCGACAGGCGGTGTACGAGCACCTGAAGCGGTCGGAGCAGGCTCTCGAAGAGTACGAGGCGAAGCTCGGACTGGCGGAACGGCACGAACGCCTGCAGGCGGGGCTCGAGCGCTTGGAGCGCCAGATCGGAGAGCTTCCCGAGCCTTGGCGGAACGAGCTTCGCGGAACGGCGGAGCTGCTGCGCGGCGCGGAGAGTTGAGCGGGAACGAATAGAATTGTAGAATGTTAGAATACGAACGGAAGGAGGGAACGGACCATGGCATTCGAAGGATTGACAACAAGGCTTCAGAACGTGTTCGGCAAGCTGAGGGGCAAGGGCAAGCTGTCCGAGGACGACGTCAACGAAGCGATGCGCGAAGTTCGTCTGGCTCTGCTCGAGGCGGACGTCAACTTCAAGGTCGTGAAGGATTTTATCGCCAAGGTCAAGGAGAAGGCGGTCGGCGCCGAGGTGGAGAAGAGCTTCACGCCGGGCATGGTCGTCGTCGACATCGTTCACAAGGAACTGATCGAACTGATGGGCGGCACCCAGTCCAAGCTGGCGAAGTCGAACAAGCCGCCGACGATCGTGCTGATGGCGGGTCTGCAGGGCGCCGGTAAGACGACGCTCACCGGCAAGCTGGCGAAGCTGCTCCAATCGCAGAACCATAAGCCGCTCTTGGTCGCTGGCGACATCTATCGTCCCGCCGCGATCAAGCAGCTCGAAGTACTGGGCGGGCAGATCGGAGTTCCGGTCTTCTCCCTTGGCGACAAGGTCAGCCCGGTCGAGATCGCGAAGCAGGGCGTTCAGCTCGCGAAGGACCAAGGCAACGACTACGTGCTGATCGATACCGCGGGCCGACTGCAGATCGACGAAGCGCTGATGGAAGAGATCAAGCAGATTCACGCGGCGGTGAAGCCGGACGAAGTCCTGCTCGTCGTCGACGCGATGACCGGCCAGGAAGCCGTCAACGTGGCGAATAGCTTCCACGAGCAGCTCGAGCTGACGGGCGTCGTGCTGACCAAGCTCGACGGCGATACCCGCGGCGGCGCGGCGCTCTCGGTCAAGGCCGTGACCGGCTGTCCGATCAAGTTCGCCTCCACGGGCGAGAAGATCGACCAGCTCGAAGCGTTCCACCCGGACCGGATGGCGTCGCGGATTCTCGGCATGGGCGACATGCTCTCCCTGATCGAGAAGGCGCAGACGAACATCGACGCGGAGAAGGCGAAGGACCTCGAGCGCAAGATGCGCAACGCGGAATTCACCTTCGACGACTTCCTTGAGCAGATGGAGCAGGTTCGCAAGCTGGGGCCTCTCGATCAACTGCTGGATATGATGCCGGGCATGAACAAGCTGAAGGCGGCGCCGGGCTTCAAGATCGACGAGAAGCAGATCGGCCGCACGGAAGCGATCGTCAAGTCGATGACGAAGGCGGAGAAGCAGAAGCCGGACATCATCAACTACAGCCGCCGCAAGCGGATCGCCGCCGGCAGCGGAACGTCCGTGGCGGACGTCAACAAGCTGATCCGCCAGTTCGAGGACATGAAGAAGATGATGAAGCAGTTCTCCGGCATGATGGGACCCAAGGGACCGAAGGGCGGCATGAAGGCGCTCAAGGGACTGATGGGCCGCGGCAAGGGCGGCATGAAGTTCCCGTTCTAAGAGCAGGAAGATTTCTCGCTCTTAGAGTTTAAGCAAGATTTAAATTCGATACTCTTTCAAGGAGGTGAAATTCTAATGGCAGTTCGTATCCGTCTGAAACGTATGGGAGCTCACAAGGCCCCTTTCTATCGCGTGGTTGTATCCGACTCTCGTTCGCCGCGTGACGGCCGCTTCATCGAGGAGATCGGGATCTACAATCCGGTCGCTCAACCGGCTCAAGTCCAAATCGACGAAGAGAAGGCTCTTAAGTGGCTGCAAAACGGCGCTCAAGCGTCCGATACGGTCCGTAATCTTCTGAGCAACGCTGGCGTTCTGAAGAAGTTCCACGAGTCCAAAATCTCGAAGTAACGTCTCATTCCCGGAGGGCTGAGCCATGGAACAATTGATTCGGGTTATCGCCCGGGCATTGGTGGATCATCCGGAAGACGTGCGGATTAAGGTCAAGGAAGACGCGCGCGGCCTCGTGTACGAGCTTTCCGTCCATCCGGGCGATGTCGGCAAAGTCATCGGCAAGCAGGGGCGCATCGCGAAAGCGCTGCGCACAGTAGTCACTTCCGCTGCCGTGAAGGAGCGGAAGCGCGTCATCGTGGACATCGTATCAGAATAACGCTTGGCGAAGGGGCCGGGGGTGCCAGTTGGCATGTCCGGCTTCTTTCTGTTCCTCGACAAGGACACAATAAGAATGGCGCGCGGCGGCCGCATGGCCGGATTGGCGCTATCCATAGATTGAAGGAGGCTGTTTCCGTGGCGGAAGAGCAATTGCTCAACGTTGGCAAGATCGTCAATACTCATGGCATCCGCGGCGAGGTGAAGGTATGGCCTCAGACCGATTTTCCGGATGTGCGCTTCCGCAACGGAAGCCGCTTGCTCGTATACCCGCCGGCAGGAACGGCGGGGAGCCCGTTCGAGATCGAGGTCGTCAGCTCTCGGGAGCAGAACAACCTCTTCATCGTGAAGCTCAAGGGCTACGACAACATCAACCAGATCGAGAAGTACAAGGGCTGGGAGCTCAAGGTAACGGAAGACGAACGCGTCGAGCTGGAAGAAGGCGAGTATTACTTCCGCGACATCATCGGCTGCGAAGCGGTCACGGAAGACGGAGAGAAGCTGGGAACGATCACGGACATCCTCTCCCCGGGCGCGAACGATGTGTGGGTCGTCAAACGGCCGAAGGGCAAGGAACTGATGCTGCCGGTCATCGACGAGGTCGTGCTGGACGTGGACGTGCCTGCGAAGACCGTTAAGGTACGGCTGATGGAAGGGTTGCTGTAAATCATGAGGGTGGACGTACTGACGCTGTTCCCCGAGATGTTCGAAGGCGTGTTCGGGAGCAGCATTCTAGGCAAAGCGCGGGAAAAGGGGATCGTATCGCTGAATACGGTTAACTTCCGCGACTATGCCAACAATAAGCATAATACGGTGGACGACACGCCATACGGCGGAGGGGGCGGCATGGTGCTCAAGCCGGAGCCGATCTTCGCCGCCGTCGAGGACGTCGTGCAAGCTGCTTCCAATGGGCTTAGCCAAGCCGGCGCTCCTGAGGCCAAACCGCGCGTCATCCTGCTCTGCCCGCAAGGCGAAACGTTCAGCCAAGCCAAGGCGCAGGAGCTGGCGGGCGAACAGCATCTCATCTTTATCTGCGGCCATTACGAAGGCTATGACGAGCGGATCCGGGAGTTTCTCGTAACGGACGAGCTCTCTATCGGGGATTACGTCCTGACCGGCGGCGAGCTGCCCGCGATGGTGGCCATCGATTCGATCGTCCGCCTGCTGCCGGGGGTGCTGGGCAACGACCAATCCGCCGTCTTGGATTCGTTCAGCGACGGACTGTTGGAGTACCCTCACTATACCCGTCCGCCCGAGTTCCGCGGCTGGAAGGTGCCGGACGTGCTGCTCTCGGGCCATCACGCGGAGATCGACAAGTGGCGTCGGCTCCAGTCGCTGGAACGGACGCTGGCAAGACGGCCGGATCTGCTGGACAAGGCGGAGCTGTCCGCCAAAGAGCGGCAATGGCTTCGTTTGAAGCTGGAGGAGCTGAAGGAGCGGCCGGAAGCGGGTTCGGATTTCCAGGATTCTTGATAGGGCTCTATCCCGGACCCTCTCCCGAATGCTCTATGGACTTTCGCCTGGATTTTCGCTCGAACGAATCGGCTGGGGAAAAAACGAATAAACAATTACAGTTGATTTACTGTGGGCGATATGATAAAATTTCTACTGTTGTTTGTGCCGAGCTTTCTATTCGTCCTTGAGGCGAAGGGGAGCATCGGTTCGATAGTCGGACGGTCCTCTGCACGCCATGAGGCGGATCAATGGATTCGCGGAGCGGGGTACGAACGTCTGTGATGAGAGGAGTTGAATACTCATGAATCTGATTCAATCCATTACGCAAGAGCAACTTCGCAAAGACATCCCGAGCTTCCGTCCCGGCGACACGCTGAAGGTACACGTGAAGGTCGTGGAAGGATCCCGCGAGCGCGTTCAGTTGTTCGAAGGCGTCGTCATCAAGCGTCGCGGCGGCGGAATCAGCGAAACGTTCACGGTTCGCAAGATTTCGTATGGCGTTGGCGTTGAGCGTGCTTTCCCGGTTCATTCCCCACGTATCGAGAAGATCGAAGTGGCTCGCCGCGGTAAAGTTCGCCGTGCGAAGCTGTACTACCTGCGCGGTCTGCGCGGCAAGGCAGCTCGTATCAAGGAAATTCGATAAGAGCACACAAGAGGAGGGCTTGGCGAAGTTCAAGTCCTCCTTTTTGCATTTTCTCCGGAGATCGCCTAGATCATCCGAAGCGGAGTGTTGGACCAGGAGAGAGGCGAATAATCGACATGGATCAATCGAGAAACGGAAACATCGAAGACGAGATCAATCTGGGACGAGACGAGCTGGACGGCCGATCGTCGGACAAGCAGGATTCCATCGTTGCCGATGACATCGCCGGTTCGAACGAACCGCTCGGCTCGGGCAATAACCCGAAGAAACCGTCGAAGGCCGGCAGCGAAGCCAAAGAATGGATCAAAGCGCTGGTCATTGCGGGGATTCTGGTGTTCGTGATTCGCTGGCTGCTCGTGACCCCGTTCATCGTGGACGGAGAGTCGATGGAGCCTAATTTCCAAGACCGGGAACGCATTATCGTCAACAAGATCCTGTATAAGATTCGGGATCCGAAGCCGGGAGAAGTCATCGTCTTCCACGTGCCGGACGAGCAGCGGGACTTCATCAAGCGCGTGATCGCGGTTCCGGGCGATACGGTTCAGGTCGTAGGAGACAAGGTACTCGTCAACGGCAAGGAGATCGACGAGCCATACCTGAAGAAAGCCATCGAGCAAGCGCACGCGGAAGGCGCCAATTACAACGACGAGGACTTCCCGGAAGGAACGGTGCCGGAGAACCACTTGTTCGTCATGGGCGACAACCGTTCGAATAGCAAAGACAGCCGGATGATAGGCTACATAGATATGAAGGAAATCGTCGGCCGTGCCGAGCTTATCTTCTGGCCGGCGGGAGAAATCAATTACATCGGTCGCGGATATTAACCAGGATCGGCTCCTGCCCGATCCGTATCCGCGCGGTGGGCAGTGGGGTGTGGCATGACAATTCAATGGTTCCCCGGTCATATGACCCGGGCGAAGCGCCAAATTCAGGAGAAGCTGAAGCTGATCGACGTCGTTCTCGAGCTGATCGACGCCAGGGTTCCGGTATCGAGCCGCAACCCGATGATCGACGAGATCGTCGGTCCGAAGCCAAGGCTGATCCTTCTTAACAAGGCGGATCTGGCGGATCCGCAGCAGAACGAGAGATGGCTGGAATGGTTCCGTTCCTTCGGCCACGAGGTACTGGCGATCGACGCCAATACCGGCACGGGAACGCGGGACATCTCCGGACGGGTGAAGCTCCTGCTCAAGGAGAAGATCGACCGTCAGATCGCCAAAGGAATGAATCCGCGAGCCGCGAGAGCGCTCATCGTCGGCATTCCGAACGTAGGCAAGTCGACGCTGATCAACCGGTTGGCCGGGCGTGCCGCGGCGATTACGGGAGACCGTCCGGGGGTGACCAAAGGACAGCAATGGATCCGCACGGGCGGAGACCTGGAGCTGCTCGATACGCCGGGCATCCTGTGGCCGAAGTTCGAGGATCCCGAGGTCGGCTTCCGCTTGGCGGCCACTGGCGCGATCAAGGAGCAAGTGCTCCCGATCGATGAGGTGGCCTGCTTCCTCCTTCAATGGTTGGCGACGGCTTATCGGGATACGCTGGTCGAACGCTACGGCTTGACCGATTTGCCGGAGCAGCTGCCCGATATAGGTTCCGCGGCCGAGGTTCTGGAGCAGATCGGACGCAAGCGAGGCTGTCTCGCCGGCGGGGGGCACGTGGACTACGAGAAGGCGGCGGGAGTCGTGCTTCGGGATCTGCGATCCGGGAAGCTGGGGCGGATCACGCTCGAGGCTCCAATCATATAGCGGTATGAGACCAGCCATGGAAAGACTCCGGGCAGTGCGAGCGATCGTCGATCCTCGTCCTTTGCCGGGAGTTTTTTTTGTGGAGGTTGGTTTGAAGGGTTGCGCGAAGGGCGCAAGATGTCGGAAAATGATACGTATACGTTTGTTCGAGGCAAGAGAGCGGAAGGGGACTAGCGAAGTGGTTGCGGACGAGGGGAAGCAAAGCAAGCCCAAGCGCAGAAAGGTCGAGGTCGAGGCGGAGCCCAATCGCCTGGAATTCGAGTCCGGGCTGTGGGGACAAGGACTGACCGCGATTGCGGGATTGGATGAGGTCGGACGCGGCTGCCTGTTCGGGGATGTCGTCGCCGCCGCGGTCATTCTGCCGCCGGGATTGATCCTCGAAGGAATCAACGATTCCAAACAACTAAGCGAGAAAAAGCGCGAGCTGTTGTACGATGTCATTATCGAGCATGCGGTGGCCTGGTCGGTCGCGAGGGTGGATGCGGCAACGATCGACCGCATCAATATCCGGCAGGCTTCTCGGCTGGCGATGAAGCAGGCGGTGGAAGGGCTTCGGATCGCGCCCGAGCATCTGCTCATCGACGCGGAGAGCGTGGATCTGGAGCTGCCGCAGACGGCGATCATCAAGGGGGACGCCCGAAGCCAGACGATCGGGGCGGCCTCGATCTTGGCCAAGGTGACGAGGGATCGATTGTGCAAGGACACTTGGGATGCCCTCTATCCCGGATATGGCTTAGCGGGCAACAAAGGGTACGGAACGAAAGAGCATCGGGAAGGCCTTCTGCGACTAGGTCCGTCTCCTATGCATCGCATGAGCTTTCTGGAGGGAATTCTGGCGGAGCAGCAGGTCCTGTTCTGAAATCCGAATCGAGAGATGCCGATACATAGAATAAGCAGAAGCAGAGAGGATGTGCGCAAGCATGAGCATGAATATCGGAAATCTTATGCGTGCCATGCTGGGCGACAGCCAGCCGACGGACGTTAAAGCCTTGGAGCTTCGCATCGGCCAGATCGTGAGAGGCGTGCTCCTGGAATTGCTTGAAGATAACGAAGCGCTCATTCAGGTCAACGGAGTCCAGGTTCGCGCGAAGCTCGATACGGAGCTGCCCGTCGGACGGGGGACTCTGATGCAGGTAGCGCAGGAGTCCACCTCGGGGATGATCGTGCTCAAGGCGCTGGCGGATCCGACGGCGGCTCCGACGGACGAAGCGTTGAAGGACGTCGCGAAGTCGTTCGGGCTCCCCGATCAGAAGTGGAGCTTTGAACTGATGAAGGGGCTCAAGCGAGACGGTTACCCTATCGATAAGGAGACGGCGAACTGGTTCAAGCAAGCCGTCTCGGCCAAGCCTCCCGGCGAAGATGCTCAGAACTGGATGAATGCGGCGGGCGTTGCCTTCCGTAGAGGGCTGGAGCCGACGGAGTCGACGATCGCGTCACTTAAGGCTGCCCTATACGGCGCTCCGCTTGGCGAGCAGTTGGACAATCTGGAGAAGCAACTGGCTTCCTTCCTTCAGCGAGGGCAGGATGCGGGCGCTAGCCCCAAGGCAATGGAGGCCGCTCAGCAGGTGCAGAAGCTGCTGGCTCAAGGACAGCAGCTGTTAAGCGAAGGCGCGCAGCAGCTTGCGGAGGGGGCCGCCGGCCGCATGGGTGCGGATGATGCCGGCGGCGCTTCCGGACGCGCCGCTCAGCCCGGAGGATCGGCATCGACGGATGCCGCGGCGGTTGCCGGGAGGCCGACGCAAGAGCAGACGGGGCAGGCGGCGGCTAGATCGGCTGCCAATGCCGCGGAAGCGGGAGGCAGCGTTCCGGGAACGGACGCGCAATCGAAAGGCACGGCCGCGGCGGAAGGCGGACGAGTGCCGCCGGACGCGCGGAACGAGTCGGTGGCCGCGTTGGCGGGCAAGCAGGGAGCGGCCGCGCAGGCGTCCGATTCCGCGGCGACGCGCGACCGTTCGGCTGGGAATGCGTCGCCATTCAACGCCGTTGCTGCAGCCGGCGACGAGAGTTCGGGCGGCGCGGCGAACGAGGCGAACGCCAAGGCGGCCAGATCCGGATCGGAAGGGTCTTGGATCGGAAGATTCCTTGATCTGTTGGGCGCGAACCACGAGCGGCAGGCGGCGCAGCAACTGCTCTCGGGCGACGCGCCGGCAAGGAACGCTTCGGAGGGAGCGGGACAGTCGGCCGATCGAGCGGCTGCGGCGCCTTCGGAATCGCTGAAGAGCGCTCTTCTTACGCTCGCGAACAGCAACGACGCGCCTCCAGCCCTTCGCGAGGCTGCGCATGGATTGGCTCAGCAGATCACCGGCCAACAGCTGCTGCTGGCAGCCGAACGCCAGAATACCGCGATGATGAGCCATATGACGCTGTTCGTGCCGATCAAGGGGCAGAACGGCGATACGACGGCTTCCATTCACGTTCAGACCAGGCGCGGGCGCAAGGGCGAATGGGACACCGACAACTGCCGCTTGCTTTTCCAACTGAATATGAGCCATATCGGCGATACGCTGGTGGATGTGCAGGTGATCGACAAGGTCGTCTCGCTGAGGGTGCTGAACGATCGCCCTTGGGTTGGCGAACTGATGGAATCCGCCCGCTCGGAAGCGGCGGAAGGCTTCCAGTCGGCGGGTTATCAGCTGTTGTCGCTGAAGACGGCCCCATTCCCTGTCATGCAAGCGGGAGAAGCCGAGAGCAGCGAGAAGGGGACGGCCGCCGTCGGCGGCATGCCGGAGCAAGCCGTTGCCGCTTATGCGGCGAAGCCTTACAAGGGAGTTGACTACCGAGCATGAGAGACAGCTCCGGCTTGCCAGGCGAGGAGAACGGGGCGAACCTTACGCCGCCGCGCAAGGCGGTGGCGCTGAAGTACAGCCCGGAACGAGGAGCGGCTCCGGTCGTCGTGGCCAAAGGACAAGGCGTCATCGCGGAAGAAATCGTCAAGAAAGCGAAGGAGAACGGGGTGCCGATCCAGGAGGACAACTCGCTGGTGGAGGTGCTGTCCAAGCTTGACTTGGAACAGGAGATCCCGCCGGAGCTTTATAAGCTGGTCGCCGAAGTGCTCAGCTTTGTCTATCGGACGGATCGAAGGGCGGGGCTTCGCGGAAGCGAAAGCGATCTGCTTCCTTAAGGAGGAGTGGCGAGTTGGATCGGGATTCTACTTCGAATCGCAGAATCGCCAGGCCGGATCTGCGCAGGGCGACCGGAAGGGCGGCGGAGGAAGCGGCCGCCCTTCATCTGGAGCAGCGGGGCTACGTCATAGCCGCACGCAACTGGCGGTGCCGAACGGGAGAGCTGGATCTTATCGCGACCGACGGGGACGTTCTCGTGATCGTTGAAGTACGATCGCGCCGCAGCTCTTCCGCACGCTTCGGAACGGCGATAGAAGCGATCAATCCGCGCAAGTGCGCCCAGGTCAGAAGCACCGCGCTGGTCTATCTGTCGCATACGCGCCGGGAGTCGGCGAAGGTGCGGTTCGATGTTATCGCCATCACGTTCGCCCTCGAGGGCGGGATCGAAGAACTGAAACATATCGAAGGAGCCTTCTAGGAGGCTCCTTCTTCATGGAATGGCTCTGTTGTCTTGAGGCGAGCATAAGGGGCATCAGGCCGAGATCCCGGCTTTGCAACCCGATTGTGTCGGGGAATTGCTGGATGAACATAAATCAGTGCTACTTATTTAGGTAATCGAAGTAACAGTGGCACCAGAAGCGCTCGGAGGGCGGTGTAACAAATTGCCCATCACACGTCGTCGCATGATGCTATCAAATGGGTACTGGTTACTCAAATTCCCCGCCAACCGCCGCATGATGCTATCAAATGGGTATTGGTTACTCAAATTCCCCGCCAACTGTCGCATGATGCTATCTAATGGGTATTGGTTACTCAAATTCCCCGCCAACTGTCGCATGATGCTATCTAATGGGTATTGGTTACTCAAATTCCCCGCCAACTGTCGCATGATGCTATCAAATGGGTACTGGTTACTCAAATTCCCCGCCAACCGTCGCATGATGCCATGAAATGATTAGTAACATAGATATTTTAGTATTGGTGGCAGGGCGGAGATACTTAGAAAATCGAAGTAACGGTAGCCCCATGTATCGGCACTGCCGCCCAAGATTGTCGGGAGAGCCGAATCCAAAGTAGCTGAGGAGGAATCGGACGGGCCGTTTATGTTCCTGCCCGATCCAGGCAGCGGTATTGGATCGCTTCCGCCACATGCTCCTCGCGGATCTCGTGGGAAGACTCTAGGTCGGCGATCGTCCTCGACATCTTAAGAATACGGTCGTGCGCCCGGAAGCTGAGGCCCATTCGCGAATAGGCGGCATCGAGCAGCTTCTGGGCTGGAGCGGACAGAACGGCATATTGGGTCAGATGGCGTCCGTACAGCTCGCTGTTCCAACGAAAGCCGAGCTTGCGGTAGCGATGAAGCTGCCTATCGTAGGCGTTCTCGACGATGGAGCGGCCTTCGCCGGAGGACATGCCTCCTCTTGCGGCGTTCGGCGTGGAGGGCCTCGGCATTTCGACCTGAAGATCGATCCGATCCGCGAGGGGGCCGGACATGCGGCCGCGATAGCGGGCGACGGCGAGCGACGAGCAAGTGCAAGAGTTCTGGCCGACAGCCGAGCTCGAGTCGGCTCCGTAATAGCCGCACGGGCAAGGGTTCATGCTGGCCGCGAGCATGAACTTGGCGGGGAACCGGGTGACGCCGCGGGCGCGTCCGATCGTAACCTGACGATCCTCCAGCGGCTGGCGCAGCGCTTCCAGCGCAGAACGCGGGAACTCGGGCATCTCGTCGAGGAAGAGCACGCCATGATGAGCGAGGGTGACTTCGCCGGGCTTCGGCACGGGGCCGCCGCCGATCAAGCCGGCTGCGGAGACGGTATGATGCGGCGAGCGAAAGGGACGTTGGCGAATGAGCCCTCGCTTACGCTCGCCTTGCAGTTTGCCGCTGACGCTGTAAATCTTCGTAACGGCGAGCGCTTCTTCGTCGTCCAGCGGGGGAAGAAGCGTCGGCAGCCTTCGGCATAGCATTGTTTTGCCGGTTCCGGGCGGGCCAACGAACAAGATGTTATGCATCCCGGCGGCGGCGATGAGCAGGGCGCGCTTGCCGTGCTGCTGCCCGATGACGTCCGCCAGGTCGGGTTCTGTTGGATCGGCCGCGTCGATTATCGCGCTGCTTTGTTCGCCGAAATCGACCGGAGACGCGGCTTCGTTCCTTGCCCCACCAATAAACCACTCGCCAAGCGATCCGATTCCCCTTACGCGAATGCCGTCGATCAACGACGCTTCGGCCACGCAGGAGCGGGGAACGAATACTTGGGACAAGCCTTCTTTTCTCGCCCTCTCGACCATCGGCAGGACGCCCGGCACGGCCTTAACCTCCCCGTTCAGCGACAGCTCTCCGATCAGAAGCGTGCCTTCCAGCATGCCGGCCGGAAGCTGGCCGCTCGCGACCAGGACGCCGGCCGCGATGGCAAGGTCGAAGGCGCTGCCTTCCTTGCGCATATCCGCGGGGGCTAGATTGACCGTGATACGGTCAAGCGGGAACTTCATGCCCCCGTTCTGGATCGCCGCGCGAACTCTCTCCACCGACTCCCGAATCGCCGGGTCCGGGAGTCCGACTACGCTTACTTGGGGCAAGCCGCTCGATATGTCGACCTCCACCTCGATCAGTCGGCCTTCGACCCCGACGACGGTTGCGCTTAGCATTTTGACATACATGACAAAAAACACCCTCCTCCACAACGGTATCGTTGGCGAAGAAGAGTGCTTCCCTTCCGCATATTCCATATATTAGAATATTAATGGCAAGCGAAAAAGATGTCAATCGGGGGACGCTCGAAATCGCGGCTATCGGGGTATCGTCCCGTTAAGAAAGGAATTCCAATCATCTGGTTATCTTTCCGGTTAAATGGCAAATCTATTATCGTTTAAGCGACTATCCATCGCATTCTGATATGAAACCATTGCCGATTGGGACTAATAAAAAGATGAAAAATGGAGGAAGACTCGTTCAAAAGGTGTTACAATAGGGAAGGTTTCGGGTATGCAAAAGTACCCAGAAGATTCTTCAGATGCGTGCAAAACGGGAGGATGCTAGGCCATGAATATTCATGAGTATCAAGGCAAGGCAGTCTTGAAGCAGTACGGCGTCACCGTGCCTAACGGCAAGGTCGCTTTCACTGTCGAAGAAGCTGTAAGCGCGGCTCAAGAGCTCGGCACGCCTGTTGTCGTCGTCAAAGCTCAGATCCATGCGGGCGGACGCGGCAAGGCTGGCGGTGTCAAAGTCGCCAAGGGCTTGGATGAAGTTAAGCAATATGCGGAGCAAATTCTCGGCAAGGTTCTGGTCACTCACCAAACCGGACCGGAAGGCAAGGAAGTCAAACGCCTTCTGATCGAAGAAGGCTGCGACATCAAGAAAGAATATTACATCGGTCTCGTCGTTGACCGCGGCACGGGCCGCGTCGTTCTGATGGGTTCCGAAGAAGGCGGCACCGAGATCGAAGAAGTGGCCGCTCACTCTCCGGAGAAGATCATCAAGGAGATCGTCGATCCGGCTGTCGGCCTGACGACGTTCCAAGCGCGCCGCCTGGCGTATGCGATCAACATTCCGAACGAGCTCGTCAACAAGGCGATCAAGTTCATGCTGTCGCTGTATGCGGCATTCGTGGACAAGGATTGCTCGATCGCGGAGATCAACCCGCTGGTCGTTACCGGCGGCGGCGACATCATCGCCCTCGACGCGAAGCTGAACTTCGACTCCAACGCGCTGTTCCGCCACAAGGACATCGTGGAGCTCCGCGACCTGGACGAAGAAGACGAGAAGGAAATTCAAGCTTCCAAGTTCGATCTGTCCTACATCGCCCTCGACGGCAACATTGGCTGCATGGTTAACGGCGCCGGTCTCGCCATGGCGACGATGGACATTATCAAATATTACGGCGGCGAGCCGGCCAACTTCCTCGACGTAGGCGGCGGCGCTACGAAAGACAAGGTTACCGAAGCGTTCAAGATCATCCTCAGCGACGCAAACGTCAAGGGGATCTTCGTCAACATCTTCGGCGGCATCATGAAGTGCGACATCATCGCGGAAGGCGTCGTTGCGGCCGCTCGCGAGCTTGGCTTGGACAAGCCGCTCGTCGTTCGCCTCGAAGGCACGAACGTGAAGCTCGGCAAAGAAATTTTGAACAATTCCGGCCTGAACATCGTGGCTGCGGATTCGATGGCTGACGGCGCGCAGAAGATTGTCGCGCTCGTGAAATAACTAGGGAGAACCAACCGGGGAGTGTGAAGTCATGAGTATCTTGATCGATAAGAACACCAAGGTAATCACCCAAGGCATCACCGGCGCGACGGGTTCGTTCCACGCCAAGGGTGCACTGGAATACGGCACGCAGATGGTCGGCGGCGTTACGCCGGGCAAGGGCGGCCAAACGATCGATTTCGACTTGGAGAACGGCACGAAAGTAACGCTGCCGATCTTCAATACGGTCAATGAAGCGGTAGCGGCTACTGGCGCGACGGCATCGGTTATTTATGTCGCTCCTCCGTTCGCGGCGGATTCGATCATGGAAGCGGTAGACGCGGAGCTTGACCTCGTTATCTGCATCACGGAAGGCATTCCGGTGCTGGACATGGTTAAGGTTAAGCGTTACATGGAAGGCAAGAAGACTCGCCTGATCGGGCCGAACTGCCCGGGCGTTATCACGCCGGACGAGATCAAGATCGGCATCATGCCCGGCTACATCCATAAGAAGGGCCACGTAGGCGTCGTTTCCCGTTCGGGAACGCTAACGTACGAAGCGGTTCATCAATTGACGGCTCGCGGCATCGGCCAATCCTCCGCAGTCGGTATCGGCGGCGACCCTGTCAAGGGTTCCGAGTTCATCGACATCCTGAACCTGTTCAACGAAGACCCTGACACCTATGCGGTCATCATGATCGGGGAAATCGGCGGCACGGCGGAAGAAGAAGCGGCTGAATGGGTGAAGGCGAACATGACGAAGCCGGTCGTCGGCTTCATCGGCGGCGCAACCGCGCCTCCAGGGAAGCGCATGGGCCATGCCGGCGCCATCATCTCCGGCGGCAAGGGAACGGCTGCCGAGAAGATCGCCAAGCTCGAAGAGTGCGGAATCCGCGTGTCCCCGACTCCTTCGGAGATGGGTTCGACGCTGGTCAGCGTTCTCGAAGAGCGCGGCCTGCTGGAGAAGTGCAAGAACATCTAAGTATCGAATGGTGTCTAATGGCGCAAGCCATTGCCATAACGGATAGGCAAGCAGCCTTCCGCGCCCCTCTGACCGAGGGGATGCGGGGGCTGCTTTTTTTATTAGACGAAGCGGGGAGGAAGCGGAAAATGGGTCAAAGCAGGAGCGAGAAGGAGCTATTGATCGGCATGCACGAGACAGAGGGGGTAGGGTGGCTGACGATTGAAAGAATTCTGGCCGGAGGCGCGCTGGAAGGTGCCGAACGCCGCCGGGAGAAGGATTGGAAGGAGCTCGCGCTATCGGCGAAGCAGGCGGAGAATCTCGTACGGAGATTGTCCGCCGAGAGAATGGAAGAAGAGATCGAACGAAGGGAGAAGGCGGGCATCCAAGCGATCACCGCGCTCGATCCGGCTTATCCCGCCCTGCTCCGGCAGCTTCCCGACGCTCCGTGGGTGCTCTATTACGCGGGAAGGCTGGAGCTGCTGGACAGGCCCGCTCTCTCCATCGTCGGGACCCGGATGGCGACGGCTTACGGGAAAAAGGTGACGGAAGAGCTGTCCAGCGCCTGCTCGGCCGCGGGGCTGACCATCGTCAGCGGCCTTGCCCGAGGGATCGATACTTCGGCGCACGCCGGCGCCCTTGGCAAGCCGGGCTCGACGATCGCGGTGCTCGCGTCGCCGGCCGATTATCCCTATCCGCCGGAGAATCGGGGACTCTACCGGGAGATCGCGAGCCAAGGCTTGATTCTCTCGGAAGCTCCGCTAGGCACCCCTCTGACCAAGGGGCATTTCTATCTGCGCAACCGGATTATCGCGGGACTGAGCCAAGGAACCTTGGTCGTCGAAGCGGGGGAAGGGAGCGGCGCGATGATCACGGCCAAGCATGCATTCGAGAACGACAGGGATCTGTTTATCGTGCCGGGTCCGATCACTTCCCCCAGAAGCGTCGGACCGCTTCGGCTGCTCCGCGAAGGAGCGAAGCCGGTCATGAATGCGGACGACATTCTCGTGGACTACGAGAGAGCTCTCGGCGATTGGAATGCGCGTTTCTCGCAGCCGGAGAAGCGGCAGGAGCGCCGGTATTCCACCGATCCGGAAGAGGAGAGGCTGTCGGAAGCGGAAGAGAGCCTGTACGAGCTGCTGCTCGAGGAGCCTCGCACGATCGACGACTTGTCGGAACGGAGCGGGATGTCTCTCGGTTCGCTGCATACGATGCTGCTGAGCCTTCAGATGAAGCGCCTCGTCCAGCAGCTTCCCGGAGCCGTGTTCGCGGTCGTGTGAGCGCCCTCCCGAAACGTCGGGAGCGAGGAGCTTCGATAACGATATATTAATGAAGGAATTTATTTTTTTTCGCCTCTTCGGATTTGAGCTAAACTTAAACATCGTGGTATGATGAGCAACGAGTACATAACGCCGGTCCGGACCGCCTTCCGGAAGCGGAAGATAGACTGGCGAGGACGCGAATGAGAAGACGGATGCCACGAGCACAGAAGGGCTATGTTTGCGTTCGAACGGTTTTATGAGTATCCTTACAGATAAAGCGCAAGATTTTCACCAGCATCGCAGGTTTGTATATACTGTCCTGTTACTAGCCGTCTCTCCGTGCGAGCGGACTTGAGCTAAAGGACTTGTTGACTGTTGGAGAGGAGGAATGGACGTGGCGGATTCACTAGTCATCGTAGAGTCGCCGGCGAAAGCCAAGACGATCGGCAAATACTTAGGAAGCAAATTTATCGTTAAAGCGTCCATGGGCCACATTCGGGATCTTCCGAAGAGCCAGATGGGCGTCGAGGTCGGTAAGGACTTCAATCTGAAGTACATTACCATTCGCGGCAAGGGCAACGTTCTCAAGGAACTGAAGGACGCCAGCAAGAAAGTCAAAAAAGTCTATCTCGCGGCTGACCCGGATCGCGAAGGAGAAGCGATCGCGTGGCATCTGGCCCATTACCTGGAGCTGGACGAGAACGATACGTGCCGCGTCGTGTTCAACGAGATCACGAAGCAAGCGGTCAAGGATGCCTTCAAGGCTCCCAGACCGATCAATATGGACCTGGTGAACGCGCAGCAAGCCCGCCGGGTGCTGGACCGCCTGGTCGGCTACAAGATCAGCCCGCTGCTCTGGAAGAAGGTCAAGAAAGGCCTAAGCGCCGGACGCGTCCAATCGGTAGCCGTCAAGCTGATCATCGACCGGGAGAACGAGATCAAGGCGTTCGAGCCGGAAGAATATTGGAGCATTACCGCGCATCTGCTTAGAGAAGGGAAGGCTTTCGAAGCGAAGTTCCTCTCTCTGGGCAATGACAAGAAAGAGCTTGCCACCCAAGCGGACGTGAACGAGGTGCTCGCCGCCATCGGGAACAAGCCGTTCTCGGTAAGCGAAGTGAAGGAGAAGGAGCGGCTTCGCAACCCGTCGCCTCCGTTCATCACAAGCTCCCTGCAGCAGGAAGCGGCGCGCAAGCTGAACTTCCGCGCATCGAAGACGATGCAGATCGCGCAGCAGCTGTATGAAGGCGTCGATCTCGGCAAAGAAGGCACGGTCGGTCTTATCACGTACATGAGAACCGATTCTACACGCATCTCTCCCGTCGCCCAAGAAGAGGCGCAAGGCTACATCGTGGGCAAGTACGGGGAGAGCTATTATCCCGAGACGCCGCGAGTCTACTTGAAGAAGAACGCGAATACCCAGGACGCGCACGAAGCGATCCGTCCGACATCCGTGCTCCGCGAGCCGGAACAGATGAAGCCGTTCCTCTCGCGCGACCAGCTGCGGCTCTACAAGCTCGTCTGGGAGCGCTTCGTGGCGAGCCAGATGGCATCCGCCGTGCTGGATACGATGACGGTGGATCTCGTCAGCGGCCCGGCTACCTTCCGCGCGAACGGCTCGAAGCTCAAATTCCCGGGCTTCATGAAGGTCTACGTGGAGAGCAACGACGACGGGACGACCGAAGAGGATCGCTTGCTGCCTCCGCTCCATGCCGGCGACGCCGTGGAGACGAAGGAGATCGATCCGAAGCAGCACTTCACTCAGCCGCCTCCCCGCTACACCGAAGCGCGGCTGGTCAGAACGATGGAAGAGCTCGGCATCGGCCGGCCGAGCACGTATGCGCCGACGCTGGAGACGATCCAGAAACGGAATTACGTCGCGATCGAGGATAAGAAGTTTTTCCCGACCGAGCTTGGCGATCTGATCAACCAACTGATGGAAGAGTTCTTCCCGGAGATTCTGGATACGGAATTCACGGCCAACATGGAAGACGATCTCGACCATGTGGAAGAAGGCAAGGAGAACTGGATCGCCGTCATCGAGGAATTCTACAAGTCGTTCGAGAAGCGCCTGGAAGTCGCGGAAGAAGAAATGAAAGAAATCGAGATCAAAGACGAGCCTTCCGACGAGATCTGCGAGAAGTGCGGCCGTCCGATGGTCTACAAGATGGGCCGCTTCGGCAAGTTCCTCGCGTGCTCCGGCTTCCCGGATTGCCGCAATACGAAGCCGATCGTCAAGGCGACCGGCGTTATCTGCCCGAAGTGCAAGAAAGGCCACATCGTGGAGAGAAGGAGCAAGAAGGGACGCATGTTCTACGGCTGCGACCAGTATCCGGAATGCGATTACGTGTCCTGGGACAAACCGGTAGCGAAGCCTTGTCCGGAATGCGGCTCCATGATGACCGAGAAAAGAACGAAGAACGGCGTGCAATGGAATTGTACGCAGTGTTCGCATAACGAGATGGCGCCTGAATCCGATGATGGCTCGGAATAAGCCGGATTCGGCAGCAGGCTCAAGCAGCCTGAGCCGTTCTCTTCTTATCTAACTGACAGGATGTACCCGTAATCGACTTCAGCTTGAGGTCCTCCCTGAACATCCTGACGCCATCCAAATTACGCCGCAGGAGGTACTCAAGTGGTTCAGAATAAACACGTTACCGTTGTCGGAGCAGGACTGGCGGGAAGCGAGGCTGCCTGGCAGATCGCTTCCCAAGGAGTCGCTGTCACCTTATATGAGATGCGTCCCGTGCGGAAGACGCCGGCGCATCATACCAACCAGTTCGCGGAGCTCGTCTGCAGCAACAGCTTGAGAGCCAACGGGCTGACGAACGCGGTAGGCGTCCTTAAGGAAGAGATGCGACGCCTGGATTCGCTCATCCTCTCCGCGGCCGACAATCACGCCGTGCCGGCGGGCGGGGCGCTGGCGGTCGACCGCGAGGGCTTCTCCGGCGAAGTCACCAGCCGGCTTCGGGAGCATCCGCTTATCACGGTCGTGAACGAAGAGTTCACGAGCATTCCCGAGGACGGCATCGTCGTCCTCGCAACGGGGCCGCTTACGTCGCCGGATCTGTCCGCCCAGATCCGCGAGCTTCTGGGAGAGGAATACTTCTACTTCTTCGACGCGGCGGCGCCGATCGTCGAGAAGGAATCGATCGACATGAACAAGGTGTTCCTCGCTTCCCGCTATGACAAGGGAGAGGCCGCTTACCTGAACTGCCCGATGACCGAAGAGCAGTTCGAAGCGTTCTACGAGGCGCTGACGACGGCGGAGACGGCCGAAGTCAAAGATTTCGAGAAGAACATGGTGTTCGAAGGCTGCATGCCGATCGAAGTCATGGCGGGACGGGGCAAGCAGACGATGCTCTTCGGTCCGCTTAAGCCGGTCGGCCTGGTCGACCCGAATACGGGCAAGCAGCCGTTCGCGGTCATTCAGCTCCGGCAGGACAACGCCGCCGGAACGCTCTATAATCTGGTAGGCTTCCAGACCCATCTCAAGTGGGGAGAGCAGAAGAGAGTATTCTCGCTCATCCCTGGCTTGGAGAATGCCGAATTCGTTCGTTACGGGGTCATGCATCGCAATACTTTCATCAATTCGCCTCGTTTGCTGAAGTCCACCTATCAATTCCGCGGACGCGATACGCTGTTCTTCGCGGGCCAGATGACCGGGGTGGAGGGCTACGTGGAATCCGCCGCGTCCGGGCTGATCGCCGGTCTCAACGCAGGTCGCCTCGCGCGCGGTCTGGAGCTGCTTCCGCTCCCGGCGGATACGACGCTGGGCAGCATGGCGGAGTATATCACGACGGCAGACTTCCGGCATTTTCAACCGATGAACGCGAACTTCGGCTTGTTCCCGCCGCTCGATCACCGGGTGCGCAGCAAGAAGGAGAAGAACGACAAGATCGCGGCGAGAGCGCTGGATTCGATCGAACAATTCAAGATGAGCATTCAGAACCCAACCGACGTTCCGACACATTGAAGCAGCGGCAGCCGGACTAAGCGCCAGCTGCTTCGCGGCGTTTTCCGCCGCAGGGACATAGAAGAGGAGGAACTACGATGGAGATGTCTTTCCACGCCACGACGATATGCGCGGTACGCCAGAACGGCAAAGGAGCCATTGCGGGGGACGGCCAAGTCACGTTCGGCAACAGCATGGTCATGAAGAATACGGCCAAGAAGGTTAGGCGCCTGTACCGGGGGCAAGTTCTAGCCGGCTTCGCCGGATCGGTCGCCGACGCGATCACGCTCTTCGAGAAGTTCGAAGGCAAGCTCGAGGAGCACCACGGCAACCTGCAGCGCGCAGCCGTCGAGCTGGCCAAGGATTGGCGCTCAGACCGGGTGCTTCGCCGCCTTGAAGCGATGATGATCGTGGTGGACGCCACCGGGATGCTGCTGCTCTCGGGCAACGGCGAAGTCATCGAGCCGGACGACGATATTCTGGCGATCGGTTCGGGAGGCAGCTTCGCGCTGTCCGCAGCGCGAGCGCTCAAGCGGCATGCTCCCCAGCTGGAGGCCAAGGATATCGCGAAGAATGCCCTTCAGATCGCATCCGAGATCTGCGTATTCACGAATAACAACATCATCGTAGAAGAAATCTGATAAGCAAACCGAATAGAATCGGAGGGATCTTAATGAGTGAGCAATGGACTCCCCGCCAGATCGTAGCGGAGTTGGATAAATACATCGTCGGCCAGAAGCAAGCGAAGAGATCCGTCGCCGTCGCGCTTCGGAACCGATACCGCCGCAGCAAGCTCCCGGAAAGCATGCGGGACGAGGTTGTCCCAAAGAACATTCTCATGATCGGACCGACCGGCGTCGGCAAGACGGAGATTGCCCGCAGGCTTGCTAAGCTGGTGCATGCGCCGTTCATCAAGCTCGAGGCGACCAAGTTCACCGAGGTCGGCTATGTCGGCAGGGACGTCGAGTCCATGGTGCGAGACCTGGTCGAGACCGCGATTCGCATGGTGAAGGAAGAGCGTACGGAGAAGGTGCGCGACAAAGCGGAGGAAGCGGCGAACGAGCGGCTGGCCGCGCTTCTCGTCCCATCGCCGGCGAAGCAGAAGTCGCAGCGCAATCCGTTCGAGATGCTGTTCGGAGGCGGGCAGAACCAGCAGCCCGAAGAACCGGAACCCGCCGATCCTTCGCTTCAGACGAAGAGAACGGATACCTTGTCCAAGCTGAAGGCCGGCGAGCTGGAGAACGAGACCGTCGAGATCGAAGTGGACGATACGTCGCCGTCGATGCTCGACATGTTCGCCGGAGCCGGGCAGGACCAGATGGGCAACATGCAGGAGATGCTCAGCCAATTCATGCCCAAGAAGCGCAAGAAGCGCAAGCTGTCCGTCAAGGAAGCGCGCAAGGTGCTGACGGTGGAAGAAGCGAACAAGCTGATCGACATGGACGACGTCATCTCCGAGTCGATCGCTCGCGCCGAGCAATCCGGCATTATCTTTATTGATGAGATCGATAAAATCGCCAGCACGGGCAGGGGCCAAGGCCCGGACGTCTCGCGCGAAGGCGTTCAGCGCGACATTCTTCCTATCGTGGAAGGTTCCACGGTCGTGACGAAGTACGGCCCCGTCAAGACGGATTACGTCTTGTTCGTTGCCGCCGGCGCATTCCACGTCGCTAAGCCATCCGACCTGATTCCGGAGCTCCAAGGCCGCTTCCCGATCCGGGTGGAGCTGTCCAGCTTGACGGACGAGGATTTTGTGCGTATCCTAACGGAGCCGGAGAACGCACTCACGAAGCAATATACCGCCCTGCTTCAGACGGAGGGCGTCGAGATCGAGTTCACGGACGCCGCCATCGTCGAACTGGCGAAGATGGCGCAGGATGTCAATCGCAATACCGAGAACATCGGGGCCCGCCGTCTTCATACGCTGCTGGAGAAGCTGCTTGAGGACCTCAGCTTCGAGGCTCCCGAGCTGCAGCTGACCCATCTGTCGATTACGCCGGAATATGTCCGCGATAAGCTGTCCAGCATTGCCAGCAACCGCGATTTGAGCCAATATATTTTGTAAGAGCAACGGGTTTGTTATCTAGGAGGAAAAGGTTACCATGAGTTTGTTGAACAAAATGAGATCGTTGAACGCGCTTCTGCAGGATGCGGCGGGCAAGCCGCTGAATTTCCGCGTCATGGCGGAGGCGCTTCGGGAGACGCTGGCCGGCGGCGTATTCGTCGTCAGCCGGCGCGGCAAAATTCTGGGCGCGGCTCCGTCGGCGACGTTCGCGGAAGCGTGGCTTCGGCAGAATCCTGCGGACGAGCTTCGATTCCCTGCTGAGACGAACGAACTATTTTTGCGGACAACCTCGACGGCTTCCAATGAAGAGCCCGCGAATATGCTTAGCCCTGTCGAGGCCGCGTTCGCCGGGCAGAAAGTAAGTATAGTCCCTATCATAGGAGGCGGAGATCGTCTAGGTACAATAGTCCTGACGAAGGAGCAGGGAAATGTCGGGGATGACGAGCTTATTCTGGCGGAATACGGTTCGACCATCATAGGGATGGAGATTCTTCGGGAGAGAGCCGAAGAACGCGAGATCGAAGCGAGAAGCAAGGCGGTCGTGACGATCGCGGTCAATTCGCTGTCTTTCAGCGAGCTGGAAGCGGTGGATCACATCTTCGAAGAATTGGAAGGCAAGGAAGGCCTTCTGGTCGCTTCCAAGATCGCCGACAGGGCCGGAATCACGCGTTCCGTCATCGTGAACGCCCTGCGCAAGCTGGAAAGCGCCGGCGTCATCGACACCCGTTCGCTCGGGATGAAAGGGACGTACATCCGCATCCTGAACAGCAAACTTCTCCAGGAACTGGAGTCCCGCAAAGCCTAATCGGAAATGCAAATATTTACGCAAGTCAAAAGTCCGGTCTTGTTTACAAGATTAGGGCTTTTTTCTTATTGTCACTTTTTGTGTGATATCGGATGATGGATCTTAGAAAATTTTAATTTCTACAGCAGTCGACGGCATCGGTGACAAACTTAAAATTTATGTCGAATCAAGCAGGATTCTCTCGGAGTATTGTTGAATATTGGAATGTCGAGTCGGATTTTTGCTAAGTCTTGGATGGATGATCCGCACCTTCATTGGGAGAAAGAGGCGATACTTGGTGGATTTGTTAGGCGGCGTATCCTTTCAGAGGCTGGAAGGAGCGGTTAAGGCGGCTTCTTTGAGACAGCAGGTCATATCAAGCAATGTAGCCAACGTAGATACACCTAACTTCAAGCGCTCGGATGTCGCATTCGAAGAACTGCTGGAGCAAGCGATGGGCTCGGGGAATGCGGGAAGCCTCGCCGGCACGCGCACGGACGAGAGACATATGGTCATCGGAAGCGCTTCGGGATCCGCTCCTCAGGCTCAGGTCGTTACGGATGAGAGCACGATCTTCAACAACAGCAAGAACAACGTGGATATCGATAAAGAAATGTCGCAGCTTGCGGAGAACCAGCTCAGGTACTATATGTTCATCCAAGCGATCAACCATGACGTCAAGATGATGAGAACGGCAATCAAAGGAACCTAACTTGCAAACGCATAACGATTAGGGGGATACATAGTGAAACTAAGCGGATTTGATTCAAGCGCATCGGCCTTGACCGCGCAACGGCTTCGGATGGACGTCATCTCCTCCAATATCGCCAACGCCGAGACGACAAGAGCGAGCTACGTGAACGGAGAATACGTGCCTTACAGACGGAAGGAAGTCGTCTTCGAGCCGGATCAGCCAAGCTTCTCCGACATTCTGAGCAGCAAGCTTGACGGCACGAACGCGAACACGAGCGCAAGCGGCGTTCGGGTAACGGAGATCCGCGAGGACTCGACTCCGTTCAAGCAAGTGTATAATCCGACTCATCCGGACGCGGACGCGAACGGAATGGTCAGCATGCCGAACGTCGATATCCTGAAGGAGATGGTCGACATGATCTCGGCCACGCGCTCCTACGAAGCGAACGTCACTGCGCTGAATGCCAGCAAGTCGATGTTCACCAAGTCTCTCGAGATTGGCCGATAACATCGAGGTTTGCATCCATTGATCCCGGGGAGGTCCTAGTATGATTAATATACCAGCTATAAATTCTATATCGGCAGTTCAATCGACAATTTCAAGTGCCAATCCGGCGGTTAAGAACGCGACTCCGGCGGAAGTTACCGAGAGCTTCTCGAACTACCTGCAGAAAGCGCTTGATTCGGTGGCAGCCCAAGAACAGAACGTACATAACGTAACGGATCAATTCATCATCGGACAAGCGGATGTTAACGACGTGATGATCGCCGCTTCCAAGGCCGAGCTTAGTCTCGATTTAACCTCACAGATACGGAACAAGGTTATCGACGCTTACCAGGAAATCATGCGGATAACCATCTAATCGCTTTCAAACGATGCAGCAAAGTTCGCTAGTGAGGTGGAATCGTGAACGAGAAGTTGGCCCGAATGCGGGAGAAGCTGAAGGGCTTCTGGAATCAATACAGCAAGACCCAGAAATGGGTGCTGGCCTCGACGGCCGGATTTCTCATTATCGCCATTATCCTATTAACCTATCTGTTCACTAGAACGGAATACGAATTAGCGTTTCAGAATTTGGACTCGACCGATTCCCAGGCCATCATGGATTACCTGGACAGCAGCGGCATTCCTTACAAGCTGCAGAACGGCGGAACAAGCATCTCGGTGCCGAGCGCCGACGCAGCCAGAGTGAAGGTAGCGGTTGGCTCGCAAGGGCTCGTGCAGAACGGTTCCATCGGATTCTCCGAGCTCAGCAAGAATTCCTCCTCGATCGGAACGACCGATCAGGAGTTTAACGTGAAGTACCGCAACGCCCTCAACGGGGAAGTCCAACAACTGCTCCAAGGCATGCAAGGCATCCAACGGGCGAAGGTTCTCGTTAATCTGCCGCAAGAGAGCGTATTCCTGAGCGACGAGGATAAGGAACGGGCATCCGCTTCCGTTCAGCTTACCTTTAAGCCGGGCTTCCGTCCGAAGCAAGAGGAGATCGACAGCTACTTCAATCTCGTGAAGACGGCGGTTCCTAACCTGAACGTCGACGACATTACGATCACGAGCCAGTCGAGCCAGTTGACTCCTTCCTCCGAAGTCGGAGGCAGCGGCGGGGCCGTAAGCGGAACGCTGCTCGATCAGCAATTCGAGATTCAACGCAAGTTCGAGAACGGAATCAAGACGAAGACCGAGCAATTCCTGTCGACGATGGTCGGCATGGACAAGATGGTCGTCAGCGTCGTCTCTTCGCTCAACTTCGATCAGAAGACGCAGCAGGAATCGATCGTCAAGCCGCTTGATAACAACGACAACAAGGGCATTGTGATCAGCGAGCAGAATTCGGCGGAATCGTATACCGGCTCGGACAGCTCCACGGGCGGAGTCGCAGGCGTCGGCCAGACCGATATCGCGAACTACCCGTCCAGCGGAGGCAGCAGCGGCTCTTCCTCGGAGAAGACTTCGTCGACGACGAACTACGAGCCTTCCCGAATTCAGACGAGCACGACGTTCGCGCCTTACCAGGTCAAGGATCTCTCCATCAGCGTCGCCGTCGATTCGGCTACCATGACGCCGGAGAAACAGCAGGCGATCCAGCAGAAGCTCGTCAACGACGTGCGCACCCTGCTGGCGGATTCCGGCCAGAACCTGCCGGACGACGAGCTTGCGAAGCGGGTATCCGTCATCTCGGAATCGTTCGATGTAGGAACGTCCGGCTCCGGAGGCTTCTCGGCATCGTCCTCTTCCATCGCCATCGGCGCTATCGCAGCCCTCGCTCTGCTCGGCGGAGGAGGCTACCTTCTCTATCGCCGCCGCAAGAAAGCGAGAGAGGAAGCGGAACTCGCAGCGGCAGAACTGCCTCGGGTGGAGACGCCGACGATCGACATCGACAGCGTTTCGAACGAGAACCAGGTACGCAAGCAGCTTGAAGGATTGGCCAAGCGCAAGCCGGACGAATTCGTCAATCTTCTCCGGACGTGGCTTGTTGATGAATAGAGGTGTCTATGGTGGCTAAGTTGGGAACGGGCAATTATCAATTAAGCGGCCGCCAGAAAGCAGCGATTCTGCTGATTACGCTGGGGCCGGATGTATCCGCGCAGATCTTCAAGCATCTGCGCGACGACGAGATCGAGCAATTGACGCTCGAGATCGCGAATGTCCGCAAGGTGGACAGCGCGGAGAAGGATGCGATTCTGCAGGAATTCCATCAGATCTGCCTGGCTCAAGAGTTCATCTCTCAAGGCGGCATTACGTATGCGAAGGAGATTCTGGAGAAGGCGCTCGGTTCGCAGAAGGCTTCGGACATCCTGCATCGCCTTACGGCTACGCTGCAGGTCAGGCCTTTCGACTTCGCGAGGAAGGCGGAGCCGACCCAGATCCTCAACTTTATCCAGAACGAGAACCCGCAGACGATCGCTCTCGTGCTGTCTTACCTTCAGCCGGATCAATCGTCCGCCGTGCTCTCCTCGCTTCCTCAAGACAAACAGGCGGAGGTGGCCAGGAGAATCGCCTTGATGGACAGCACCTCGCCGGACGTCATCGCGCAAGTGGAGCGAGTGCTCGAACAGAAGCTGTCGTCCACGGTTACTCAGGACTACACGAACGCGGGCGGCATCGAGGCGATCGTCCAGATCCTGAACGGCGTCGACCGCGGGACGGAACGCACGATTCTCGATTCCCTCGAGATTCAGGATCCGGAGCTGGCGGAAGAGATCAAGAAGCGGATGTTCGTCTTCGAGGATATCGTCAATCTGGACAACCGTTCCATTCAGCGCATCATTCGCGACATCGAGAATGCCGATCTTCAGCTCGCCCTCAAGGTGGCAAGCGAGGAAGTTCGGGAAGCGATCTTCCGGAACATGTCGAAGCGAATGGCGGATACGTTCAAGGAAGAGATGGAATACATGGGGCCCGTGCGGCTGCGCGACGTGGAGGAAGCGCAGACGCGCATCGTAGCGACGATCCGCAGGCTCGAAGAAGCGGGCGAGATCATTATCGCACGCGGCGGAGGAGACGATATTATTGTCTAATCTGATCAAATCCTCCCATGTGATCTCGATTGAAGACCTCAAACGGATCGAACAGCTTCGATTGGCGACCAAACCGCGAAATATTTCGGATTCCGCCGACGATTCCGAAGGAATATCCGAAGTTGATGTCGAAACACAATCGATGAAAGATCGAATTCTGCAAGACGCCCAACAGGTTGCCGAAGATATGGTAACCCAAGCCAGGGAAGAAGCGGAGCACATCCGGTCGCAAGCGGAACAAGACGCCGACGAGTGGTGGCAAGGCCGCAGGCAAGAGGATGAGCAGATCGCCGAGAACGCCAGGCAGCAAGGCTACGAAGAAGGCTTCATCCAAGGCAGCGAGCAGGCGGAACGCCAGATGCGCGAGCGATGGGAGCATACGCTTCAAGAAGCGGAAGCGATCGTCAAACAAGCGTACCTAGCGAAGGAGAGCATCATTGCGGATGCAGAGCTGTTCCTTGTCGAGTTAAGCAGCCGCATCGCCGAGAAGGTGATCGCCTCGAAGATCGAGGAGACGCCGGAGCTGACGATTCAGTTGATCTCGCGGGCTCTAGCAAGACGCAAGGAGCAGGGAGTGATCACCCTGTGCGTGGCCCCTTCCCAGTTCGCGTTCCTGCAAGCGGCGAAGGACGAGCTGGCGCTCGGCATCGATTCGCAGGCGGAGCTGCAGATCATCCCCGACCAAACGGTCGGCGAGGGAGGCTGCATCATTCGCACTTCCTTCGGCAGCATAGACGCTAGAATCGACACCCAACTGTCCGCGATTCGCCAGGAATTGCTGCGAATCGCCGCTCATCCGGCCGAAGAGAGGGATTCCGATGTCCAGACTTCTTGACGCATCCCGGTACGAAGAAGCTCTCCTGCATCTGGATCCGATCCGAGTCAACGGCAAGGTAACCCAAATTATCGGTTTAACGGTTGAATCCGAGGGACCGGATGCCAGCATCGGCGACGTCTGCGCCATCCATCCTCATAAGGGCGGCGCTCCCATCCTTGCGGAGGTCGTCGGCTTCAAGGACAATCGGGTGCTGCTCATGCCGTTAGGCGATCTTCATTCGGTCGGTCCCGGATGCGATGTCGTTGCGACAGGAGGTCCTCTGACCGTACAAGTCGGTTCCGAGCTATTGGGCAAAGTACTTGACGGACTCGGCAGGCCTCTGGACGGTTCAAGCCTTCCGGCGAGAATGCCCCGCTACTCGACGCACAATTCGCCGGGCAATCCGCTGAATCGGCCTCGGGTCGTCGAACCGTTAGGGACCGGCGTTCGCTGCATCGACGGCTTGCTGACGGTCGGCCAAGGCCAACGGATGGGTATCTTCGCCGGTTCCGGCGTGGGCAAGAGTACCCTTCTCGGAATGGTCGCTCGCAATACTTCGGCTGACGTGAATGTCATCGGACTCATCGGTGAGCGGGGGCGCGAAGTACTGGAGTTCATCGAGCGGGATCTTGGGCCCGAAGGCCTAGCCCGCTCGGTCGTGATCGTGGCGACCTCCGATCAACCCGCGCTGATTCGCATGAAGGGCGCTTTGATCGCGACTACGATCGCGGAATATTTCCGGGACCGCGGCCTTAACGTCATGCTGATGATGGACTCCGTCACGCGTTATGCGATGGCGCTTCGCGAAGTAGGCCTCGCGATCGGCGAGCCTCCTGCGACGAGAGGCTATACGCCATCCGTCTTCGCCGCTCTACCTAAGCTGTTGGAGAGGGCGGGAACCGGTCCGACCGGATCCATTACCGCTTTCTATACGGTGCTTGTCGACGGGGACGACATGAACGAACCCGTTGCCGACGCCGTCCGGGGGATTCTGGACGGCCATATCGTGCTCAGCAGGCAGCTCGCCCACAAAGGGCATTATCCCGCGATCGACGTGCTGGCCAGCGTGAGCCGGGTCATGAAGGATATCGTCTCCGAGGACCAGCAAGATTCGGCGGAACAGCTTAAGCGGCTGCTCTCTGTTTATAAGGATTCGGAAGACCTCATCAATATCGGGGCGTACCAGAAGGGAACGAATCCGGAAATCGATAAATCGATCCAGTTTATCCAGACGATCAACTCCTATACCAGGCAGAAGACGACCGAGAAAGTGACTCTCCAGGATGCCCAAGAGAGATTGATCATCGATTTCTACAAGAGATGAGGTTGACAAGCGTTGAGATTCCATTATCCGCTTCAGAAGATTGTCGATCTTAAAGGCAGCGAGAAGGCGATGGCGGAATGGGAATATGCCGCCTCGCTTGGCAAGCTTAAAGCGGAGGAAGATACGCTGGCTTCGCTGACCCGGGATTTGGAGCAGATGGCCGAAGCCTTGTCGGAGCAAACCAAGCGGCCGACCTCTTTGTTCGAGATTCAGAGAATGCAAGAATACATAGGCTGGCTGGAGCAGCGGATTCGACAGCAGCGCGAAGGCGTTCGCAAGGCGAAGGAAGCTGCCAGGCTGCGCCAGAGGAAGCTGGCCGACCGCACCGTCGACGAGAAGGTATGGCTGAACGCACGCGACAGGGCCAAAGAGCTGTTCGTGCAGCAGGCTCTTGCCCAGGAACAGAGCGCTCTTGACGAGATGGCTGTGATGAGGGCGGTTGCCTCGGCTAGGAGATAAGAGATTCCATCAAGTACAACATCCATACAGAGAAGGAGGGAATATCGTGTCGGATGCTAACGTGGAGAAAGAAGGCTATTCCGGCTTCGAGCGGTTTCTCTTTTTCCTGACTCCCATCTTGTTCACAGCCGTTCTGCTAGGTGTTTTGTTGCTCGCGTTCAATGGAGATTTAAGAGACTCGGCCCTAAAGGTAGGCAACAAGATTCCGGGGTTAAGCGCGATTCTGCCGGAACCGTCTAAACCGGATGCCGCCGCAGTCAGCGAAGAAGAACTCACGGTCAGCAACGCCAAGAAGAAGATCGACGAGCTGAACGCACAGGTGGTAAACGGACAGACCGCCCTGCAGCAGGAGAAAGACAAGAATACCCAGAACGAGAAGACGATTACCGAGCTGAAGAGCCAGCTCGATTCTCTGACCAAGCAGTCGCAAGAGCAATCGATCACCTCCGAGCAATATGATTCGAAGATCTCGGGACTGGCCGATATGTACGGCAAGATGACGCCTGGGAAGGCCGCTCCGATTCTGGAGAGCATGACCCTCGAGGAAGCGTCTCTCGTGCTCGGTTCGATGACCGATACGCAGAGAGGGCGAATTCTGGAGAAGATGACTCCGAAGGTAGCGGCGGAAGTGACGACGAGACTTAAGGACGCCGATAGCGTCGAGAATCAAGAGCTGGCGGCTCTCCAGTCCCGGATCAAGGAGCTGGAATCGGTGAATTCGGATACTTCCATTCTGGATACGTCCGAGCTTAAGAACACGTTCTCTTCCATGCAACCGGCAAGCGCGGCCGCTATCCTGCTGGAGATGTCGCAGTCGAATCAATCCAAGACTCTCCGCATTCTCGGCGCGTTGACCGATTCATCCCGATCGCAGGTCCTTGCGGCTATGGCGAATCTGGATGACAAGGATGCCAAGAAAAAAACGGCCGACCTGGTCAGCAAGCTTATGCCGGCGAATCCTTAATGATTAATGTACGGTACTTGCCAATCCGACGAGAGGAGGTGAGAACATGAACATGATCGTAACGAATACGGCTCCTGTCTCCGCTGCTTTAACGAATCAGGGCGGGACGGGAAAGTCTTCGGGAAGCGGCGGTTTCGCGGGAGCGCTCGTTCAGGCGATAGGCGGACAGAACCAGGACAACGCAGCCGGCAACGGATTGGCACTGCCAGTCGGACTTGCGGCGTTTATCGGCGGTTTAGGGACGGAAGGCCAGCAAGAAGACGGAGACTCCCTTCTGGCGGCGTTGAACGCTTTGGTTCAGCAGCTTGCGGACCCTGCTTCTGACGAAGAGACCGATGGCAAAACGCAGGATGCGTTAAGCGAACTGTTGGCGGCGCTCCAAGCCTTGCTCCAGGATACGACGGTTCCGGCGGATCTTGCCGGCGGGAACGGCGAGACTGACGGCGCGAGCACGGTGGAGGAAGGGGCTTCGGCGGCAACCGGGCAGCCGGCAAATCTGCTGCTCCTGCTCCAGCTTCTGCAGCAAGCTTCAAAGAGCAACAACGGCAAGCTGGACCCTAACAAGCTGGAGAATGTAACCGATCAATTGAAGCAGCTACTGGCGGCCGCGGGCCCGGCTTCCGGCATCGAGCTGGATGTCGAGTCGACTGCAGACAAACAGGCGGATCCGATTCGAGTCGGAACCTCGCAAGCGATTGGAACAGCTGGGGTGCAGCAGCAAGCTTCGACACAGACGATTCACCAGCAATCCGCATCGGAGATTCGCAAGCCTTCCGTCTTCAAGGAACCGGTCCTTTACTGGAACTTGCAGCAGGAAGCGACGGCATCCTCGGCGGAATCGGACTCTTCGGTCGTTAATCCGGTAGACGACAGTTCCTCTTCCGCGAACAACGGCTCGACGACGCTCGCTTGGACGCTGCAGACGCAGGACTTGGCTAACCGGAATACCGAGCTTTCCAGCTCGAAGCCGGCATTGCCTGCCCAAGTGCCTGTCCAGCAGTTCAGCCAGCAAGTCGGCAATTATCTGGTGAGGCAGTTCGTTCTAACGAACGGCAACGGCTTCACGGAAGCGAAGATTACGCTGACGCCCGAGCATCTGGGACAAGTGGACGTGCGCATCTCCATGCAGGACGGCCAATTGACCGCCCAATTCCTGACGCATTCCGGAACGGCCAAGGATCTGATCGAGAATCAGATGAGCATGCTTCGCAGCGCTCTGCAGAGCCAAGGCATTCAGGTCGAACGAATTGAAGTCGTGCAGCAGCCTCAAGACGCTTCGGATTCCACGTCCTTCCTGAACGACCAGGATCGCGGCTCCGGTTCCGAACAGAACGGCAACCGCGCCAGACAGCATAAAGACGGAGCGATTGAAGAGCCGGTTAATTTCGAGGACGAGCTGGAGAGAACCACATTGATTCGCGAAGCAGGATTTGGAGCTTCGATCAACACGACGGCATAACGGCGGGGAGGTGAATCGGAATGGCAAGCAGCGGAGTGGGCCCAGCGGCCCAATGGCCTTATTACTCCGATAAGAACGTGCAAACGGCGGCCAAGCAATCTTCTTCCAAGGAATCGGGCTCCACGTTGGGCAAGGACGAATTCTTGAGGATTCTGATTACCCAGCTTCAGAACCAAGACCCGATGCAGCCGATGGAAGACAAAGAGTTCATCTCGCAGATGGCGCAGTTCTCGGCGTTGGAGCAGACGATGAACATGGCAACACAGATTCAAGCGCTGCGGAACGCGCCTGGAATGGTTGCCAACATGCTTGGAATGAACGTCACCTGGAACGAGACGGACAACCGCGGCAATACGGTCGAGAAATCCGGCATCGTGGATTCGATCGTGTCTAAGGACGGCCTGTCCTACGCGAGAATCGGAGCGGCCGAGATCAAGGTGGATGAAGTCACTTCCATCGCCTATCCGACGACAAAAGGTTCGGACGCGGAGGTGAGCACGGGTGAGTGACCGGATGCTTGTCGGCCAACTGGCGGCTAGCCGGCTTGGACCCGTACAAGGCAGACGGACGTATCCTGCGCAATCCGATGGCGGCACTTCGGCAGCGGCAAGCCATCCAGAGACTTCTTTTCAGCAACTGCTTGATCAAGCCAGATTGAAGTTCAGCCATCACGCGGAACAGAGGCTTCAGCAGAGAGGCATTAAGCTCCAACCGGACCAGCTCGATCGCATAGCAAGCGCTGTCGATCAAGCGGAAGCCAAAGGAGCCAAGGATTCACTCGTTCTGTTCCGGGATATTGCGATGATCGTCAACGTGCCTAACCGCACTGTCGTAACCGCATTGGACGGCTCCTCGATGAAGGAGCATGTGTTTACCCAGATCGACAGCGCAGTCGTCGTCAGCTGACTTGGCGACAGCGTTAGCAAGAAGGGCTGGACCTCACAAGGGGGCCCTGGCGTCGCGGATCGATTGAAGCGAACGCTATAGTTGACAAGCCTAGGAGGTAGATGAGTTCATGTTACGTTCGTTGTATTCCGGTGTATCCGGTATGCGAGGGTTCCAGACAAAGCTAGACGTAATCGGCAATAACATCGCTAACGTGAACACGACCGGCTTCAAAGCGGGCCGAGTCATGTTCAAGGACATCCTGAGCCAGACGATGTCCGGCGTTACCGCCCCGATCGACGGCGAGCAAGGCGGCGTAAACGCCAAGCAAGTCGGTCTCGGCGTTTCGGTAGCGGCGATCGATACGGTGCATACGGCAGGCAGCGCGCAGACGACCAATGTCGCGACGGACCTCCGCATCGACGGCGACGGATTCTTCGTGGTCAGCCCGAACGGCGATCCGGAGAATGCTTACCTGACGCGTGCAGGCAACTTTACGCTGGATGCGAACGGCTGGCTGGTCAATGCCGACGGCATGTACGTTCTCGATGCAGAGGGAGGAGCGCCGATCCAGATCAATACCGAAGAAGTTACGGCATTCTCCATCTCCCAGAACGGCGGCATTATTCCGGTCGACGCGAACGGCAACGGCGGCGAACCGCTCGCTATGATCGGGGTCGCGAAGGTCGTGAACCCGGCCGGACTCGAGAAAGTCGGAGGCAATCTCTATCGGATGACTCCGAACGCCAATCCGGCGGGAGAGCTGACCATCTCGCAAGCAAGCGACGAAACGATCGGAACCGGAGCCATCATCTCCGGCCAGCTGGAAATGTCCAACGTGGATCTCACGAACGAATTCACGGAGATGATCGTCGCGCAACGCGGATTCCAAGCCAATTCCCGTATTATTACGACTTCCGACTCCATCCTGGAAGAGGTTGTCAACCTGAAACGGTAATTGATGTTCTGTTGGGGAGGCTTCGGGCCTCCCTTGACGGCACGGGGGGACTCCAATGATAGGCTTGACCCGCTTAAACGGCACCAAATTTCATGTCAACGCATTACTGATCGAGACGGTGGAAGAGACGCCGGATACGCTAATTACGCTTACGACAGGCAAGAAACTTCTGGTATTGGAAAATTCTTCGGATGTGATCAGATCCATCCGGCATTATCTGCGCAGCATCGGCGTGTTGGCAGCGGTCGCGTCACCGTCCAATGCGCAATCGGAGGGAGCAACGTCATGAAAAAAATGTTACCTTGGCTGGTTTCACTGCTTCTGGCGATTACCTTAATCGTTATCGTCGGAATATACTCATGGTCTACTCTATTCGGAGATTCGAAATCGAACGATCCGGCCAAGCAGACTCAGGAAAGCGTCAAGGACGTCTCTGCCAAACCGATGTCTGCCGATGAGAGGATCAAGGTCACATCAGAATTGAATGATATTAAGACGAATATTGCGGACACGGATTATGTCGTCATGCTCAGCCTGTCGTTCCAATTGGACAGCGCGCAAGCCAAGGAAGAATTCGACAAGCTGAAGGATATTCAGATTAAGCCGCTTGTCAATCGCGCTCTCTGGGTGCTTAAACCGGAAGAGCTTAGCGGAACGGAAGGCAAGGACCGGCTTCAAGCCGCTCTCATTAATGCAATCAATCCCGTTCTCACCGAAGGCAAGCTGGCGAGTGTAGAGATTACAAGCTTTATCATGACCCAGATTTAATAGACGTTAGCAACGAATCCACTTGATAGGAACACTTCGGAAAGGGGGGAGTAAAATTGGTTGACGTTCTTTCGCAGAATGAGATCGACGCGCTGCTTGCGGCGCTGTCATCCGGCGAGATGGATGCCGAGGAGCTTAAGAAGGAGGACGCGCAGAAGAAGGTTCGCGCTTACGACTTCAAGAGAGCCGTACGATTCTCCAAAGATCACATCCGCAGCCTTACGCGCATTCATGAGAATTTCGCACGCTTCCTAACAACCTATTTCTCAGCCCAGCTTCGAACGTTCGTACAGATCAATGTCGTCCAGGTCGAGCAATTGCCTTATGACGAATTCATTCGCTCCATCCCCAAGATGACGATTCTGAACATCTTCGAAGCGGAGCCGTTGGAAGGCCGCATGGTTCTCGAGGTTCACCCGAATGTCGCCTTCGCCATGCTCGACCGCCTTCTCGGCGGAACCGGCTCGGCCCCGAGCAAGATCGGGAGCCTGACGGAGATCGAGACCATCATCATGGAGAAGATTTTCAGCCGGGCGCTTGAATCGCTTCAGGAAGCCTGGAAGACGATCGTCGACATCGAGCCGCGCCTCGAAGCGCTGGAGACGAATCCGCAGTTCATGCAGATCGTATCCCCGAACGAAACGATTGCCTTGATCTCGCTTAGCACGAAGATCGGGGACACGACGGGAATGATCAATCTCTGTATCCCGCACGTGGTAATAGAACCTATCATGTCCAAGCTGTCCGTCCATCACTGGTTCGTCTCTCAGAAGAAGGTCAGGGCGCCGGAAGAAGTGAATCTTCTGGAGCACCGCGTCAGCAAAGCGAAGCTGCCGATCGTCGCCGAGCTTGGTTCCTCCATCATCAATATCCATGAATTCCTTAGTCTCGGAGTGGGGGATGTCATTACCTTGCACAAAGAGACGGCGGATGGCCTGGAGATCAAAGTGGGAGACAAGCTGAAGTTCTTGGGAAGCCCGGGAACGGTCCGCGACAAGATGGCGGTACAGATAGTAGAGATAGTCAGCGAAGGAGTTGAAGAATTCAATGACGAGTAAAGATTACTTATCCCAAGAAGAGATCGACGCTCTGCTAAGGCAATCTTCCGCTTCCGATGAGACGGCCGCCGCTTCGGCGAACGAGACTCCGGCGGCGACTTCGATCGACGATTACCTGACGCCGCTGGAACAGGATGCCTTGGGCGAGATCGGCAATATCACGTTCGGCAGCGCGGCAACGGCTCTATCTACTCTGCTCGGAAGAAAGGTAGACATTACGACGCCGAAGGTGTCCATGATCTCCAGAGACCAATTCGTCAATGAATTCCCTAAACCGCACGTTGCGGTTCATGTTCATTACGTAGACGGCTTCGAAGGAATCAACTCTCTTGTCATCAAGGCGCTCGATGCCCAGATCATTGCCGATCTCATGCTCGGAGGAGAAGGCAATGTCACTTCCGAAGAGTTGAACGAGATACATATTAGCGCCGTGCAAGAAGCGATGAACCAGATGATGGGGTCTTCCGCGACGTCGATGTCGACGATCTTCAACCGCTTCGTGAACATCTCGCCTCCAGGCGTCGACATTCTGGACGTCAAGGAGAACTCCGGCACCTCGAACCTGCCGCCGGAGGATGTGTTCGTCAAAGTATCGTTCCGCCTGAAGATCGGAGATCTGATCGATTCGACGATCATGCAGCTGTTGACCGTATCCTTCTCGAAGGAACTGGTTGCCTCGCTCATCGGAGCTTCCGAACCTGCGCCGCAGCCGGCGGCCGCTCCAGCAGCTCCGGCTCCGTCCGCACCGGCTGCAGCCGCTCCGGCACCGCAGCCGGCCGCGCCGATGCAGCACGCGCCGCAGCCGCCGGCTTCGATGCCGCCTGCCATGCCTTCTTACGGTTATCAAGAGCCTCATCATCCTCAATCGTTGGGTGGTTCTGGAATGAATCGGAATGTCAACGTTCAGCCCGTGCAATTCTCCAACTTCAATGCGGGAGGAAGCGCTCCTATCGACGAGACGAACTTGGGTCTCCTGATGGATATTCCTCTGAAGGTTACGGTTGAGCTCGGACGCACGAAGAAGCAGATCAAAGAGATTCTGGAATTGTCCCAAGGCTCCATTATCGAGCTGGACAAGCTCGCCGGCGAGCCGGTCGACATTCTGGTCAACAGCAAGCTGATCGCCAAGGGCGAAGTCGTCGTTATCGACGAGAACTTCGGCGTACGGGTAACCGATATCGTCAGCCAGTGGGATCGCGTACAAAAAATTCAATAAACCCTTCGGGAGGAACTTAAAAAATGGCAAATCGTATTCTGATCGTTGATGATGCTGCTTTCATGCGGATGATGATTCGCGACATTCTGACTAAGAACGGCTATGAAGTCGTGGGAGAAGCACAAGACGGCGCGCAAGCAATCGAGAAGTACAAGGAACTGACGCCGGATCTGATCACGATGGACATTACGATGCCGGAGATGGACGGCATTGCGGCTCTTAAGGAGATTCGCAAGCTCGATTCCAACGCCAAGGTCATCATGTGCTCCGCAATGGGACAACAAGCCATGGTTATCGACGCGATCCAAGCCGGAGCGAAAGACTTCATCGTGAAGCCGTTCCAAGCCGACCGCGTTATCGAAGCGATCAAGAAGACGCTCGGATAAGCACGTGAGAAGTCCAGCGGCAAGCTTATTAGCAGCGGGGAATGAGAACCTTGGAACCTCGGGCTGGGACATGTTCCGTATTCTGCTCGTTCTGGGGCTTATCGTAGCACTCATTATTTTCGTACTGAGATTTATCGGCAAGAAGAACCGAGGCTGGTGGATCAATCGCTCGCTCCGCTCATTGGGCGGAGTGGCCGTCGGTACGAACAAATCGCTTCAGATCGTGGAATGGAACGGACGGATCTACGTGCTTGGGGTAGGGGAGAACGTCAGCTTGCTGGAGGTCATCTCGGACACCGACACGGTTGCGGCTCTTCTCGCCGAGCACGACACGGTGAACTCGTCAAGCGACGCGGCGATACCGGCGTGGCTCAAACGCCTCGGCAATCGTTCCAAACCCGGCGAAGCGAGATCCGAGGAGCCCGTCTCCGGAGGCGTCAGCTTCGAGCAGACGCTGGAAGCTCGCATGCGGGAGCTCTCGGAGCGCAGGCAGAAGGTGGATCAATTGCTAAACAAGGATCGTTCCGGAGATCGGACGGATGATTAAATGAAGAAGAAATTACTAGTCAGCTCGATAGCCATGATCCTGTCATCGCTGTTCGTTGGCGGGGCCGCGTTCGCGGCGGATTCACTCGTAGGCATCAACATCAACGGCGAGAATCAGGAGATCGGAACGTCCTCCTTGTCCTTGCTGCTGATCATAACCGTGCTTAGCCTGGCGCCTGCGATCTTGATCATGATGACCTGCTTTACCCGAATCGTTATCGTTCTGGGCTTCGTCCGGACCTCCCTCGGCACGCAGCAGATGCCGCCGAATCAGGTGCTGATCGGACTCGCGCTGTTCATGACCTTGTTCGTCATGTCGCCGACGCTGTCGCAGGTGAACGAACAGGCGCTTCAGCCCTACATGAAGGGCGAGATCTCCCAGACCGACGCCTTGTCCAAAGCGGCGGTCCCGATGAAGGAGTTCATGTACAAGCAGACGAGAGAGAAGGACCTTCTCTTATTCATGAACTATACGAAAGCGGAAAAGCCGAAGACCTATCAAGACATTCCGCTAACGGTTCTTGTTCCCGCGTATGCCATGAGCGAACTGAAGACGGCCTTCCAGATGGGATTCATGATCTTTATCCCGTTCCTGGTCATCGATATGGTCGTCGCCAGCACGTTGATGGCGATGGGGATGATGATGCTTCCGCCCGTCATGATTTCGCTTCCGTTCAAGATCCTGCTCTTTGTCTTGGTGGACGGTTGGTACCTCGTCGTCAAATCGCTGCTAACCAGCTTCCAGACTTGATTCCGGATCACGACTTGCACGAAGGAGGATGAATGATGAGCTCGGAATTTATTATCGGCTTGGCGGGGAAGGCGATGTACATCATTCTGACGGTCAGCGCGCCCATGCTCGGCCTTGGCCTGCTGGTCGGCTTGCTCGTCAGCATCTTCCAAGCAACGACACAGATTCACGAACAGACCCTTGCTTTTATCCCGAAGATCATCGCGGTATTCGTAGCCTTGCTTATCTTCGGTCCTTGGATTCTCACGACTCTGGTCGATTTCACGACGAATTTGCTAGGCAACTTGGCAAATTACATTGGATGACGGCGAATGGAACTGATAACGCAATACTTCCCGGCTTTCTTGCTCGTCTTCTGCAGAATCAGCTCCTTCATGGTCGTGGCTCCGATCTTCTCGGCGAAGACGGTTCCGCGGCCCTTGAAGATCGGCCTGTCGTTCTTTATCTCTTATATCGTCTTTATGCAGGTCGGATTTAACGAGAAAGTCGTCGCTGACGGCAATTTTATTTTTTCGATCCTGAAGGAAGTGCTGGCGGGCCTCCTTATCGGATATGTGTGTTACCTGTTCTTCGCGGTCGTGCAGACGTCCGGCGCGTTAATGGACATGCAGATGGGACTCAGCATGGCGAACATCGTCGACCCTCTGACGGGGATTTCCGCTCCGCTTATGGGGAACTTCAAGTCGATGCTGTTAATGCTGGTGTTTCTCTCCATCAACGGGCACCATTATCTGATTCAAGCACTAATGGACAGCTATAATTGGCTGCCGCTAGACAACGACTTGTTCGGCATCGTACAAGGGGGAACCCTTACCGAGTTTCTGGCTCGAACCTTCGCCGACACGTTCATGCTGGCCCTGCAAATCTCGGCGCCGCTCGTTGTCTCCATGTTCCTGCTGGATGTCGCGCTTGCTCTACTGACGAGAGCGGCTCCGCAATTCCAGATTTTCGTCATCGGCGTCCCTATCAAAATACTGCTAGGACTCGCCATTCTTATTCTGATTCTCCCCGGCTTCGGAACGTTGTTCCAGATGATCTTCGATCGGATGTTCGACGCCCTGGAGAAATTGTTTGTCGTCTTAAAGGCTTAAGCAGCAGGAGAGTTTCGGCGGAGGAGGTCGTTTCGGTGTCAATGTCTCGCTATCGCCTGCCGATGAATCTGCAGCTGTTCGCCGGCGAGAAGACGGAGAAAGCGACGCCTAAGAAGCGAGAAGATGCCCGCAAGAAAGGCCAGGTCGCTCACAGCCAAGAGATCGGCTCGTCTCTCCAGCTTATCGTAAGCGTCAGCATCTTGATGGTCCTCGGCTCCTTCTTCTGGGATCGAATCCTTGCCATGTTCAGCGACACCCTGCTTCATCGATTGCCGATGGACGTTACGAAAGGCAACGTCATGGACATGTTCAAGCGGTATGCCCTTCAGATGCTGCTGTTTCTATCGCCGATCTTCATAGGAGCGATCATCGTTGCTTTAGCTTCCAGTTATTTTCAAGTCGGATGGCTGTTTACGCTGGAACCGATGAAGTTCAAGCTGACTTCGCTCAATCCGATCTCCGGATTCAAACGAATCTTCAGCTCCAGGGCGCTCGTGGAGCTCGGCAAGAGCATCCTGAAGCTCTTGGCCATCTCCATCATCGTTTACCTGGTCTTATGGTCGGAGAGAGACAGCGTCATGGCGTTGGCCCATGTTCCGATCATCGATATTTTCGCTTATGCCGGTTCATTGGTCACCCGATTGGGCTTGATGGTTGCCGTCTTGCTGTTCATTCTCGCGATCGGGGACTTCTACTATCAGAAGTACTCTTACGAGAAGAGCCTCAAGATGAGCAAGCAGGACATCAAGGATGAATACAAGAACGCGGAAGGCGATCCCAAGATCAAAGGCAAGATTCGAGAAAGGCAGAGGCGCATGGCCATCATGCGCATGATGCAGGAAGTGCCCAATGCGGACGTCATCATCACGAACCCGACCCACTTCGCGGTCGCGATCAAGTATGACTCCACGAACATGGACGCTCCCAAGGTGATTGCCAAAGGCCAGGATTACCTGGCATTGCGGATTCGGGAGATCGCCAAAGCCAATGAAGTCATAATTATGGAAAACAAGCCGCTGGCCCGTGCGCTGTACGAAAGGACGGAGGTGGGGGAGACCATTCCCGCCGATCTCTTCCAGGCGGTCGCCGAAATACTGGCTTACATATATCGGTTGAAAGGCAAACGCAAGGCTTGAAGCCATTTAGGGAAGCAGCTGCCGCAAGAAGCCGCATCCATATTCGCAGGGTTATAGAAAGGGAGGGAACGTCTTGAAAGTTCGGGACATTAGCATACTAATCGGCGTCATAGGCATTGTTCTGATGATGGTCGTCCCCATCCCAACAGGGCTGCTCGATATTCTGCTCATCATCAACATCTCGCTCGCCATCATGATCCTCTTGATCTCCATGAATACGCAGGATGCGTTGCAGTTCTCGATATTCCCGACCTTGCTGCTCATCACCACGTTATTCCGGCTGGCGCTCAACATCTCGACAACCCGCCTCATTCTGTCCAAAGCGGAAGCCGGCAAAGTGGTCCATACGTTCGGCCAGTTCGTGGCCGGCGGCCAACTCGCCATCGGCTTCGTCGTCTTCCTCATTCTGGTCGTCGTGCAGTTTATCGTCATCACCAAAGGCGCCGAACGCGTATCCGAAGTCGCGGCGAGATTCACGCTCGACGCGATGCCCGGCAAGCAGATGAGCATCGACGCGGACCTCAACGCCGGCTTGATCAATGAACAGCAAGCCAAGGAGCGCCGCACGAAGATCGAGAAGGAAGCGGATTTCTACGGCGCCATGGACGGCGCGAGCAAGTTCGTCAAAGGGGACGCTATCGCCAGCATCATCATCGTGATGATCAACCTGATCGCCGGCATCATCGTCGGCATGGTCATTCACGGAATGCCGGTAATGGATTCTCTCAATACATACTCCATCCTGACGATCGGCGACGGTCTCGTCAGCCAGATTCCCGCCCTGCTTATCAGCACCGCGACCGGTATTATCGTGACCCGCGCGGCGTCCGAAGGGAACATGGCCCAAGACCTGTCCCAGCAGCTTCTGCGTTATCCTAAGCTGCTCTATATCGTTGCAGGAACCATAACGCTGCTCGGCATTGCCACTCCGATCGGCCCTCTGGCAACGATTCCTTACGCCGCTATTCTTGCTTTCGTCGCCTATCGGCTTCAGAAGAGCGTATCCCGCAAGAAGAAGGAAGAAGATCTGCTCGTCGAAGAGAAGGAGATCGAAGAGGTGCGGAGCCCCGAGAGCGTCATCAGCCTGCTTCAGGTCGATCCGATCGAATTCGAATTCGGCTACGGTCTTATCCCGCTCGCGGATACGCAGCAAGGCGGGGATTTGCTCGATCGAATCATCATGATCCGCCGCCAATGCGCGCTCGAGATGGGACTTATCGTCCCGGTTATCCGGATTCGCGACAATATTCAACTAAAACCGAACGAATATATTATCAAAATGAAAGGAAATTTGGTAGCTCGTGGCGAATTATTGCTTAACCACTATTTGGCTATGAGCCCAGGCTATGACGATGATTCCATTACGGGCATCGAGACGAAGGAGCCTGCGTTCGGCCTCCCGGCCCTCTGGATCGACGAATCGACCAAGGAACGCGCCGAGATGTCCGGCTATACGGTGGTGGATCCTCCGTCCGTCGTGGCAACCCACTTGACGGAGATTATCAAGAGGAACGCTCACGAGCTGCTTGGACGGCAAGAGACCAAGTCCCTTATCGACAGCGTCAAGGAGTCGTATCCGACGCTTATCGACGATCTGGTTCCGTCGACTTTGTCGATCGGCGACATTCAGAAGGTGCTCGCCAAGCTGCTTAAGGAGAAGATCTCGATCCGGGATCTGGTCACGATCTTCGAGACTCTCGCCGATTACGGCAAGTTTACGAAAGATCCGGACGTGCTGACGGAATACGTGCGCCAGGCGTTGTCCAGGCAGATCACGCTGCAGTACGCGTCGCCGAACGAGCCGCTAAAGGTGATCACGGTCAGCCCGACGGTCGAGAAGAAGATCTCCGATTCCGTCCAGCAGTCCGACCAAGGCAGCTATCTTGCGCTGGATCCTCCATCGACGCAAGCGATTTATTCCAAGCTGTCGGAGCAGGTGAACCGGGTGCTCCAATTGGGGCAGCAGCCGATCATACTGACTTCGCCGACCATTCGGATGTACATGCGCCAGATGCTTGAGCGCAGCATGCAGGATATTCCCGTTATTTCGTACAGCGAGCTCGAACCGAATATTGAAGTGCAAAGCGTCGGGGTGGTGAACGCATGAAGGTCAAACGATATTTAGTCCAGGATCTGCCGGAAGCCGTCCAGATGATTCGCACGGAACTGGGATCGGACGCTGTCATTCTCAATACCAAGGAAATCCGCATCGGCGGATTTCTTGGCATGTTCCGCAAGAAGCGTATGGAAGTGATCGCGGCGGTGGACGAAGCGGCGGCGAAGCCGAAGCCGGCCCCATCGCTCGGGCCGATCGTGCGCCCTAACCGCGGCCCGGCGGCACTGGCGACGGCATCGGCAGCGGCGGCGCCCCCGTTGGCTCTCGCGGAGGAAGCGCCGGCCCGAATTCCTAAGGCGATGGCAGAACTCCCGCAAGACGGCGCGCCTTCCTATATGCCTCCTCAAGCGGTTCGCAATCGATACAGCCAGGGGACGGCGCCGATGGGAGGCTCGCCGACGGCAACCTTGGAGCCGGCGGCGGCCGCGATGGCCCCGGCGGCTCCTCGATCCGATGATTCACCGGGCAAGGCGGCGGAAGCCGCGCTCGAATTGATTGCCGGCTTCTCGGCAACCCGCTCGCCGGAAGCTTACGCGCCGAGAGAAGAGCGCCGCGAATCGTTCGCGATGGAACCCGCTGCGGCTCCGGCAAGCTGGAAGGAAGAGCCCAAGGCGGCAGAGAAAGCCGGTAACGGCAAGGCGTTGGAAGACGAGACCGCCACGCTGCTGCAAGAGCTGCGGGCGATGAAAGATATGATGAGGGAGATGAATCGCCAGCAGAGCTTTCGAATCATTCCCGAGCCCGTCCTGAAGCTGTCCAAGCAACTGGCGGAGCAAGGAGTCGAGCCGCAACTGGTCGAGCGGTTCGCCGAGACCGTCATGGAATCGTGCGGCGGATCGGCGGACCCGGATCCGAAGCTTGTTTACGAGAAGGGGGAAGAGGTGCTGAGAGGTTGGCTGGCGCCGGCGGCCGGCCAAGGAATATCCGCGAACACCCGAATCGTGAATTTCGTCGGGCCGACAGGCGTTGGCAAGACGACGACGATCGCGAAGCTCGCGGCGGATCAGGCATTCGTGCATCGGCGATCCGTCGGTTTCATTACGGCGGATACCTACCGTATCGCGGCCGTCGACCAGCTGCGGACGTATGCGGACATCCTGAACGTTCCCCTGGAGGTTGTCTTCTCCTCCTCCGAGCTGCCTAAGGCATATAAGAAGCTGGAAGACAAGGATCTCATCTTTATGGATACGGCGGGGCGCAATTACCGGAACGAGATGTTCGTCTCCGAGGTGAATACGCTTCTCGCTCCGGGCGAACAGTCCGAGAGCGTCCTCGTCCTTAGCCTGACGCATAAATTCGAGGACATGAAGAAGGTCGCGGGGCAATTCGCCAAGTACGGAGTCCGGAGGTTGTTGTTCACCAAGATGGACGAGACGGAATCCTACGGCGCCATTCTGAACCTGGTGATGGCGTTCGATTACGAGGTTTCTTACGTCACCAACGGACAGACCGTTCCCGACGACATTCGAGCTTTCGACCCGGAGGATCTGGTCCATCGATTGTTGGGAGAGCTTCACGATGAATGATCAAGCGGAAGCCCTGCGTAATCTGGTGACGATTCAGGAGAAGCTGGCGGCTGCCAAGCAGACCCGAATCGTTACGGTCACCAGCGGCAAAGGCGGAGTGGGCAAATCGAATTTCAGCCTGAACTTCGCTCTAGCTTTGCAGAAGAGAGGATACAGCGTGCTGCTGTTCGACGCGGACATCGGCATGGCGAACATCGACGTTCTGCTCGGCACCCCGGCAGAGTTCAATCTCTTCCATCTCCTCAAGAGGGAGAAGACGATCTGGGAGATTATCCAGACGGGTCCCGGAGGCCTCCGGTTCATCGCGGGAGGCTCCGGCTTCAAGGATCTCGTTCGGCTCAGCGAAGCCGATCTCGACTATTTCGCCGCCCAGATCGGCCAACTGCACGGCCACGTAGACTTCCTGATCTTCGACACCGGCGCGGGATTATCCAAAGAAACGCTTCGGTTCATCACGGCGGCTCAAGAGGCGGTGGTCATTACGACGCCGGAGCCGACCTCGATCACGGACGCATACGCCCTAATCAAGATGGTGAAGACGATGGGGCACGACGTTTCGTTCCGGCTCGTGATCAATCGGGTCGCGGACGAGCGGGAAGGCCAGCAGACGGCAAGCAATATCCAACAGGTATCCAAGAAGTACTTGAATATCGAGCTGCCCTTGCTCGGTTACGTTCCGGACGACAGCCACATGATCAAGGCCGTCAAGCGCCAGACGGCGCTGTCGATTGCCTATCCGGACAGCGCAGCCAACCGGGGGATCGAGAGAATCGCCGCTGCTTATTTATCCGAAGACAAAGCCGTCGAAGCAGGGGGAGCGAGAAGCTTCCTTCAGAGAATTCGCCGTTTATGGGGTTGACTGGAGCCAGATGAACAGCATGACATCCTAGAGAAGAAAGGGGATTCCCTCATGGCCCGATTCAAAGTGCTCGTCGTAGACGATTCCCCTTTCATGCGCAAAGTTTTCAGCGATTTTATCTCCGCCGATCCTTCCTTTGAAGTCGCGGCAACGGCCTCCAACGGCAAAGAAGCCATCGACAAGACGTTGGAGATCGAACCGGACGTCATCACGATGGACCTGGAGATGCCGTCCATGAACGGTCTGGAGGCGCTTCGCAGAATCATGAAGCTTAGGCCGACCCCCGTCATCATGCTCTCCGCCGTGACGGACAACGGAACCAGGGACACGATCAGAGCCTTGCAGTACGGCGCCTTGGACTTCATCCGCAAACCGGACGGCTCCGTTAAGCTCGATATCCGGCAGGTCGGAGATCAACTGCGGGAGAAGCTGCACGTCGCGGTAGAGATGGCGCGTAACGATAACGTGCGAATGCTGGCTTCCGCGGACGATCTCTCGGAGCACGATCAAGAGGAAGAGATGGAAGCGCTAGATTCGAAGGAACCGCCTGAAGCGGCTTCGAACCTTGCGCATCTGCCGCCGGCCGGGCCGATCGCGCCCGAATCCCTTCCTCTAGAGAAGGCGAGAGAGAGCAAGCCGGCGGAACCGAAGACGGTGCCCGCACCGAAGGATGGTTCGCAGCCGGGCGGGAAGAAGGCATTCCGGCTGCCCGAAACAAACGCGGGCTTGACCTCGGAAGTTCCGCGAAGAACCGCCGAACCGAGAAAAGGACCGGCCTCGGCAGACAAGCCGTCTTCCAGGCCGATGCCGGCCAAGGCGCTTCAGCCGGAACCGCGCATGCCGGAGACGGTTAAGCCGGCAACGCGCAAGGAATCGGTACATTCGCCTCCGGAAACGGCAAGGCCGTCAATCGCTCCGGAAGCCGCTGCCGAACGCCGAAGAGCCAAGGTCGAACAGAAGGCGGAAGGCCGTACGCGATTCGGCCATATCGTCGCGATCGGCACATCGACCGGCGGACCCCGGGCGCTTCAGGAGGTGCTGACGGCGATCCCGCCCGATTTTCCGGCCCCGATCCTGATCGTGCAGCACATGCCGCCGAAGTTCACGCATTCGCTCGCGCAGAGGCTGGACAGCTTTACGAACATTCACGTTCGCGAAGCAAGCGAAGGAGAGCCCGTCCTGACCGGAACCGCCTATATTGCTCCGGGAGGGCTTCATATGACGTTAGTACGGGATTCGGGAGGAACCTATCGAATCTCCTTGTCGGAGGATGCGCAAGTATCGGGGCATCGGCCGTCGGTCGACCGGCTGTTCGAGTCGCTAGTCGGGCTCAAGGAGATCAAACGCCACGTCGTCATCATGACAGGCATGGGAAGCGATGGCGCCAAAGCGATGAAGGCCCTGCAAGAAGACGGGGCCGAGACGCTGATCGCCGAGTCGGAACGGACCTGCGTGGTCTATGGAATGCCGCGTTCGGCCGTGGAGCTTGGAGCCGCATCGCAGGTGCTGAACCTGCAGCAGATCGCTCCGGCGCTTGTCTACGAAGTGACTGCTAGAAAGAGGTAGATCGAGGCAAGACTAGTCGCCCAGGAGGTGTCCGTACAGTGGAAATGAATCAGTACTTATCCATCTTTATCGACGAGGCAAACGACCATCTGCAATCTCTCAACGAGAGCATGCTGCGGTTGGAGCAGTCGCCAGAGGATTTAAGCATCGTCCAGATTATCTTCCGTTCCGCCCACACGCTGAAGGGAATGTCCGCAACGATGGGCTTCGAGGATCTGGCATCGCTAACCCACGAAATGGAGAACGTTCTCGATCTGGTCCGCAACTCCAAGCTCTCGATGAACGAGACCATCTTCGACGCGCTGTTCAAGTGCTTGGACGCGCTGGAGGGCATGGTGCAGGACGTGGTCGGCGGAGGAACGGGCAAGGCGGACGTCAGCGACCTGGTCGAGGTGCTCAAAGCGATCGTCCGGGGAGACATCGCGGGACCGGGAAGCAAGGCGGTTAAAGCTTCCGCGGAATCGGACAAGCCGATCGTGGCGACCGAGCTGCTGCTTGACCAGTACCAGCTGTCCATTCTCGAACAGTCCGTCGACAGCGGAATGAAGGTTTTCCACATTCAGGTGTTCATTCGCGAGGACTGCGTGCTCAAGGCGGTCCGCGCATACATGGTATTCGATTTCCTGGAGAAGAACGGGGAGATCGTCAAGTCTCATCCTTCCGTTCAGGACATCGAACAGGACAAGTTCGACCGCAGCTTCTCGGTTTATTACATCTCTCAGATCGACGAAGCGGCGCTTCAAGAGAGCATCCTGAACGTATCGGAGATCGAGTCGGCCATGGTCATTCCGGTCGATCGCTCCTCTCTGGCCGAGCTTGACCAATCGAAGGAAGAAGCCGCCCAGCAGCAGGTGCAAGCGATTCAGCAAGCGGCGGCAGCGGCGGCGGCTCCAGCGGCGGCGCCGGCGAAGGCTGCGGCCAAGCCGGGCGGCGAGAGCGCGCCTGCACGCGCGGCGGCTCCGGCCTCCGGGGCGAACGCTAACCGCACGATCCGGGTGGATATCGAACGCTTGGATACGCTCATGAACTTGTTCAGCGAACTGCTGATCGATCGTTCCCGGCTCGAGCAGCTGGCTACGGAAGTGAAGCGCAGCGATCTGACGGAAACGGTCGAGCACATGGCGAGAGTGAGCGGGGATCTGCAGAATATCGTCCTGAAGCTGCGGATGGTTCCCGTGGAGAGCGTGTTTAACCGCTTCCCGCGGATGGTTCGGGACTTGGCCAAGTCGTTGGACAAGAAGCTGGAGCTGGTCATCACCGGCGCCGAGACGGAGTTGGACCGGACGGTTATCGACGAGATCGGCGATCCGCTCGTCCACTTGATCCGCAACTCCGTCGACCACGGCGTCGAGATGCCCGCGGCGCGGCTTGCGGCGGGCAAGCCGGAGACGGGAACGATTCGCCTTCGCGCCTTCCACAGCGGCAACCACGTCTTCATCGAGATCGAGGACGACGGCGCCGGAATCAACCGTCCGAAGGTTCTGGATATCGCGATTAACAAGGGAATCGTCTCGCCTGAGGACGCGAAGAAGCTGAGCGACGACGAGATCAACATGCTTCTCTTCGCACCGGGGTTCAGCACGGCGGACAAGATCTCGGACATCTCCGGCCGCGGCGTCGGCCTCGACGTCGTCAGGTCCAAGATCGAATCGCTCGGCGGCCAGGTCAGCGTCACTTCGACGATGGGCCAGGGCTCGATCTTCTCGATCCAGCTTCCGCTCACGCTGTCGATCATCTCGGCCATGCTGATCAAGCTGGGCTCCGAGAAGTACGCCTTCCCGCTCTCCTCGATCGTGGAGACCGGCGCCGTCAAGAGAGAAGATATCCGGGATCTCCACGGCAACAAGGTGATCGAATACCGGAAGGCGATCATTCCGGTCGTGTCGCTCGCGAAGGTGCTGGATTCTCCGGACTACCGGGATGACGACGAGAAGGAGACGGAGATGCTGGTCATTCGCAAGGGAGAGAAGCTTGCCGCCGTCCTCGTCGACGAATTCATCAGCCAGAGCGAGATTGTCCTTAAGACGCTAGGCAAGTACCTGGCGAACCAGAAGCTGATCTCGGGCGCCACGATCATGGGGGATGGACAGGTTGCCCTCATCGTAGACCCGAACGCTCTTATCAAATAACGAACGATCATTCGAGGAGGGCTAGACATGGCAGAGGAATTGAAAGTAATCGTTTTTACGCTTGGTCATGAAGAATACGGCATCGAAGTAGACAAAGTGAGAACGATCGAACGCATGATGCCGATCACCCGCGTTCCGAAGACGCCGGCATTCGTCAAAGGCGTCATTAACCTTCGCGGTGTCGTCATTCCGATTATCGATCTGAGAGGGCGTTTCGGACTTCCCGAGAGCGAGCCGACCGAGAACACCCGAATCATCATCGTGGCGGCGAACGAACTGGAAGTCGGCTTCATCGTCGACTCCGCGAACGACGTCGTCGACATCATGAGCGACACGATCGGCGTTCCGCCTGAAGTGGTCGGCGGAATCAAAGCGAAATATTTGAGCGGCGTAGCAACCTTCGAAGAGAACCGATTGCTGATTCTCCTGAACCTGTCGGAAGTTCTCAACCGTTCGGAGATCATCCAGCTCGAGCAGATGGGAGAATAACGGGTGGAGCTGTTCAATCACAATCCGGATTTCAAGATGGATGTCCTCCGCGAGGTGGGGAATATCGGCGCTGGCCATGCCGCGACAGCGCTATCGAGACTTCTGGACAAGCCCGTCGACATGACGGTGCCGACCGTCAGCTTCGTTCCCTTCGAGGAGATAGCGGAGCGCGTAGGCGGCTCGGAAGAGGTGGTCGTCGCCGTCTTCCTTCGGGTGGACGGAGATTCTCCCGGCAATATGTTCTTCCTCATGAGCAGGGTGCAGGCCGCGATCTTGCTCCAAGTCCTTCTGGGAATCGAAGTTGCCGAGAACCAGGAGTATACCGAATTGCAGCTTTCCGCCTTGTGCGAGATCGGGAACATCCTTGCCGGATCGTACTTGTCGTCTCTGGCGGATCTGACGGGGTTAACGATGTCGCCTTCCGTGCCTTCCATCGCGGTGGACATGGCCGGCGCGATTCTCGGCTACGGCTTGCTGCAGTTCGGAACGATGGGCGATGACGCGCTGCTGATCGATACGACATTCCTGAAGGGAGAACAGGAAGCGGAAGGCCATTTCTTCTTTATTCCGGATCCTCAATCCTTCGAGCGGATGTTCGTCTCCCTCGGAGTTCCTCTCGAATGACGGAAGATAACCTGATCAAAGTCGGAATGGCCGACCTGAACGTCGCCTCCGGCGGAGCCGTCCTTAAGACGACGGGACTCGGCTCCTGCGTTGGATTAACCTTGTTCGATCCGGACCGGACGGTCGCGGGAATGGCGCATATCATGCTGCCGTCCTCCGAGATCGCCCGCGAAGGACAACTGAATATCGCCAAATACGCGGATACGGCGATCCCGGAGCTGCTCCGCCGATTGCTGGAGCTTGGAGCCAACAAGAGAAGGCTGGTCGCCAAGCTGGCCGGCGGAGCGCAGATGTTCGCCTTCGCCGGCGGAGGCGACAGCATGAGGATCGGGCCGCGCAACGTCGAATCGACGAAGCTCGCTCTTGGCAGCATGGGAATTCCGATCGTTGCCGAGGATACGGGGGGCAACTTCGGCCGAACGGTGGAACTGAACAGCCAATCCGGCATTTTCGTCATTCGAAGCGTACAGCATGGGGTAAAGGAGATATGACAATGACCCGTTCTTGGCGCTGGATCGTCGGTTTCGGCGGTTTCGGGGCGGTTTTGACCTTCCTTTTCTCCATCGGAAGCAATCCGCCTGTCACAACGATTATTCGCAGTTTTTATGCCTTTATCGCGTTCGCCGTCCTAGCGTTCGCGATCGGAACGGTTCTTGGCACGCTGCTGAAGCCGTCCGCATCGCCTCTGGGAGGGCAGCCGGAAGAAGAGCGCGGCTCGGTGCTTGACCTCGCGACGCCGGAAGACGATTCGGAGCTTTCGGATTTAATGAAGAGCCAATGGTCAAGCGAGCCGGCTCGTCCGGCAATGGATTTTCAACCCTTGCAGCCTTCCAGGCTGGTATCGGTAGACAACGTAAACACGGAAGACATGGTCCAAGCGGTTCGACGCATGAAGGACGAATAAGGAAGGTGAAGCAAAGATGATCGATCATAAACGTTCTCGACTATCCCACCAATCGTTCTGGAAGAGTTGGAAGGAAGATGGGGATCTGGATGCGAAGAAGCAACTGATCGAACATTATTTGCCGCTCGTGGATTACGTATCGAGCCGAATGGCCGTCGGGCTTCCCAAGAACGTAACGAAAGACGACTTGGCGAGCAACGGGGCCATGGGACTAATCGATGCCATTGAGAAATTCGACTATCAGAGGGGGCTGCAATTCGAGACGTACGCGTCTTGGCGAATTCGCGGCTCTATCATCGATGGTCTGCGCCAGGGCGATTGGGTACCGCGCTCGGTAAGAGACAAAGCGAAAAAAATGGAAGATGCATATGCCGTTCTCGAGCAGAGGAATCTGAGATCCGCGACGGACGAAGAAGTGTGCAGCTACCTCAATATATCGAACAAAGAGTTTCAACACATGCTTCAGGAGGTGGCGGTCTCTACCATCTGTTCCTTGGAAGATCCGATCCGGGAAGAAGAATCCGAGACCAGGCTGTCCCTGCTCGTGGACGAAAAGGCGGTCAACCCGGAGTCCAAAGTCCACGACACCTTCCTGAAAGAAACGTTGATGCAAGGAATCGACCGTCTCACGCCCAAAGAAAGAACGGTCGTCTCCCTTTTCTATTACGAGGATTTATCCTTAAGCGAGATTGCCGAAGTGATGTCTCTGTCTCCTTCCCGCATCTCTCAATTGCATTCCAAAGCGATTCTTCGTTTGAGAGCGGCACTAGGGAAGCAAAAAGAACAGCTGTTGCACAAATGAGACCTTCTACCTGGAGGAGCGAATCATGTCCATCGAGCAGATAACGAACTTGGATGACGCCGTGAAAGTAGAGCTCTCCGAGGATAAGATGTTGGCTTTCCTCGTCTTTAAGCGCGTGGAAGGCGCTATCAAAGCTTCCGTTCAGGATTTGGAGAGAATTCTGGGGAGCAGCGGAATCAAGTTTGGCATTCAACACGATCTTCTCCGCATGATCTCGGCCAAGCCTAGCGATTTCTTCTTCAGCCAGAACGTCGTGGCGAAGGGCACTCCTCCGCAGAACGGCACGGATGGCTTCATCAAGCAGCTCTATGATCAGGAGAGCGCAAGCCGAAAGCCCGTCGAACGTTCGGATGGCAGCATCGATTACCGGGAAGTCTCCCAGCTTGCCAACGTCAAGGCCGGGCAGTTGATCGCCGAACGCTACCCTCCGGTTCCCGGAGTGCCCGGCAAGGACGTCACCGGAGCGGTGATCGAGCCGAAGGACGGCAAAGAGGCTAACTTCAAGGTGGGCAAGAACGTGGTCGTGAACGCCGAGAAGACGGGCCTCTATGCGGCGATCGACGGTCTCGTCACCAAGACGGACAAGGATAAGCTCAACGTCTTCCCTGTTTACGAAGTGAACGGGGACGTCGACTATCATATCGGCAATATCGATTTTGTCGGAACCGTTGTCATTCGCGGCAACGTTCTCAGCGGCTTCAAGATCCGCGCTTCCGGCGATATTCGCGTTACCGGGGGAATCGAGGGGGCCGAGGTGGAATCCGACGGTTCCATCGAGATTTCGGGAGGAATTATCGGGAACAACAAAGGCTTGGTCAAAGCCGGACGGTCCGTCAAGTGCTCCTTTATCCAAGAAGGCATCGTTCAGGCGAACGAGGATGTCATCGTCAGCCAGAGCATCATGCATTCCAACGTGCGGGCCGGACGGGAGATTCTGTGCCTCGGTTCCAAAGGTCTGATTGTCGGAGGCACGCTGCAGGCTGGGGAGAAAATTACCGCGCGCATGATCGGCAACGCGATGTCTACGGCCACTTCCATTGAAGTCGGCGTAAGGCCGGAGCTTCGTCAGGAGCTTAACGAGCTTCGCGCGGTCATTCGCGCGTTGACGGACTCGTTGGACAAGACGGACAAGGCTCTCGGAATGCTGAATCAGCTTGCCGCCGCCGGCCAGCTTCCCCCGCAGAGAATCACGATGCGCTTGCAGCTGACCGCTACCCGCAAGCAGACCGCGGAAGAGCTGCAGACCGCCAAAGAGAAAATCCTGGAGATCGAGAAGGCGCTGGAAGATACGTCAACCGCACGAGTGGACGCCGTTCATACGATCTTCGGAGGAACCAAGATCATGATCGGACGCTACACCAGATTCATCAAAGACGGCGTTCAGCGAGTGTCTTACCGTTTCGTCGACGGGGAGATCGTGCCCGTTCCGTACGTCTGATTAAGAGCGGAAACTCACCTCTTATATAGAAAGCAGGTGCGGAGCCATGTCCTATAAACCGTTGGATTTGCAAGTTTCCATGCCGCGCACGATCGAGCTGTCCCCGCTGCAGCAGCAGCAACAGCAGCGCCCCGCGATGGAGCAGGCCGCGCTCGGGCAGCAAGCGGTCAAGCAGGCGGAGAAGCAGGCTCAGAGCAACACGAAGACGGAGGGCGCTTCGAAACGTTCCATCTCGGACAAAGAACCCAAAGAAAGACAGCAGTCCTCATCGAACCGGAAGAAGCGGAGCTCTAAGGAGCAGGAGGGAACGGAGCGTATGTCCGAACATCCCTTCAAAGGCAAGCATCTGGATATTTCGTTATAATGAGGCCTCGGAAGGAAGGTGGCGGGCCCGATGGAGCCTTGGATTAGTATCGTCATTACGGGAGCCGCGATAGCCGGTTACGGCCTGATGATTCCGAAGAGCGGGGGAAGCGGCAAGACGGAGCCGGCAGGCTTGCAAGGAGAAGCGGCCTATGATCGGCTGCTTGAGGATCTCGAAGCGGAGAATCGCGAGCTGATCGAAGCCGTTACGGCATTCAAGAGAGAGCAGGACGACACGGTCGATAAGCTGAGCCGCCGGATTCGCGAGATGGAGAGACAAATGTCCGAATGGTCGGAGCGGGGGGAAGGCGGCGAGCGGCAGTCGGCGGCATACCAGATCGCGCAAGCGAGCGTTCAGGCGACGGCAGGAATGGCGGAAGCGAGCGTTCAGGCGACGGCAGGAATGGCGGAAGCCGCGGAATCCGAGCCGTTAGACGAGCCATTAGACGAACCGGTCAACGCCGGGGAGATCTTCTCTTCCATGCTTGAGAAGACAGGAGACGCAAGAACCGAGGCGGCGCGGGAAGAGGCGGCGCCTACCGCCTCGTTAACCATCAAGTCGCGTTATTCCACGCTTCTCGAGTTGTATGAGAGAGGCCGTTCCATCGAACAGATCGCCAGAGAAATGAATATGAACAAGGGCGAGATCCAGTTGATATTGCAATTGGCCAGACGGGAGGATAATCAGCGTGTTTAAACGTCGGGGATTGCTAATTGGACTTGGTCTTGGACTCATGCTCGGCGCGTCGATGCTGCAGTTGATCCAAGCTGCGGAGAAGGGCTCGTCCTCCTTCGGCTTGTCCGGAGCCTCCTTGACCGCAGAGGAGCTTAAGCAGGAAGCCAAAGCTCAGGGGTTCGCGCTAGTCGACAGCACGGCGAAGACCTATTCCCAGGAAGAGCTGGATGCCGCCGTGCGGAAGGCCGAAGAGGAGAAGTCGGCAAGCAAGGACGCCGATAGCCAAGATCATCAAGGCAGCGAAGCTAATCAAGGCAGTCAGGATAATCAAGGCGGCAAGGATAGCCCGGCGACCGGGAATGCCGGCGCGGCCGAATCTTCGAAAGATGCGGAAGCCGGTCCGACTCCCGCTAAGGAAGAGCACACGTATTCGTTCTATATCCGCAACAACGCCAGCCTCGTCGAGGTCGCGACAGGCCTTCAGGAGCTGGGGCTTATCGAGGACAAGGACCGATTCGTCAAGCAAGCGAAGCCGTACAGCGGCAAGCTGCGCGTCGGAACGAGCACCTTTGTCGGAAAGCCTTCCTTCCAGGAGATCATCAACGAGATTACCCGCGCCAAGTATTGAGAGCAAGCGTTCTCCATTTTTTCCTAACGAAATTGGCATAGAGCCATTGCGAAGAGTTGGTAGTTATGATATAGTATTCCCCGGTGTGAAAAAACGCACGCCGTTCAATTTCGTCGGCGGTGCTTCTCATTCGAGGAGTTCCGGCGGAAGGCGCGAATGGCGGAGGGATTCACCTACAAAAAAACCACTCAGGAGGTGCAGTAACAGATGGCAGTAATCTCCATGAAGCAGCTTCTCGAAGCTGGGGTACACTTCGGTCACCAAACCCGTCGTTGGAACCCTAAGATGGACAAGTACATCTTTACTGAACGTAACGGCATTTACATTATCGACCTGCAAAAGACGGTCAAGAAAGTCGACGAAGCTTACAACTTCGTTCGCCAGCTCGCTGAGCAAGGCGGAACGATGCTGTTCGTCGGCACGAAGAAGCAAGCTCAAGATTCCGTTAAGGAAGAAGCTGAGCGCAGCGGCCAGTACTACATCAACCAACGTTGGCTCGGCGGTACGCTGACGAACTTCTCCACGATTCAGAAGCGTACGGATCGTTTGCACCAGCTGACGAAGTGGGAAGAAGACGGCACGTTCGAAGTTCTTCCTAAGAAGGAAGTTATCTTGCTCCGCAAAGAAAAGGATCGCCTCGAGAAGTTCCTCGGCGGCATCAAGAATATGCGCAAGCTTCCGGACGCCCTGTTCATCATCGACCCTCGCAAGGAGCGTATCGCGGTAGCGGAAGCTCGCAAGCTGGGTATCCCGATTGTCGGCATCGTCGACACGAACTGCGACCCGGACGAGATCGACTACGTCATTCCAGGCAACGACGACGCCATCCGCGCCGTGAAGCTGTTGACGTCCAAAATGGCTGACGCCATCGTTGAATCGCGTCAAGGCGAAGAAGCGACGGTTTAAGAGACGCCAATCAGCAAATCAAGCAAAGGGTGGTCAGAAGAGAACCTTCTCACCGCCCTTTTTTAAGACCAAATTCGAACTGTCCGCGAGCCATAGGGTGCGGCCATAAACAGGAGGTTATTCAGTTGGCAATTAATGCAGCAGACGTAAAGACGCTCCGCGAAAGAACCGGAGCTGGCATGTTGGATTGCAAGAAAGCGCTGGAAGAAGCAAACGGCGATATCACGAAGGCAGCCGAGCTCCTTCGCGAGAAGGGCCTTGCGGCAGCCGCTAAGAAGGGCGACCGCGTTGCAACCGAAGGCCGCGTTGAATCGTATATTCATGGCGCCGGCCGTATCGGCGTTCTCGTCGAAGTCAACTGCGAAACCGACTTCGTCGCAATGACCGATCAATTCAAGGATTTCGTGCGCGACCTTGCTATGCACATCGCTGCAGCAGCTCCGAAGGTTGTTCGCCGCGAAGAAGTGGACGCTGCCGATCTCGAGAAGGAACGCGAAATCCTGCGCGCTCAAGCTCTGAACGAAGGCAAGCCGGAGAAGATCGTCGACAAGATGGTCGAAGGCCGCATCAACAAATACTACGAAGAAGTCGTTCTGCTGGAGCAATCCTTCGTTAAGGATCCGGACAAGACGATCCAAACGCTGCTGAACGAGAAGATCGCAACGATCGGCGAGCAAATCTCGATCCGTCGTTTCGTACGCTTCGAACTGGGCGAAGGCCTCGAGAAGAAGCAAGACAACTTCGTGGAAGAAGTTATGGCTCAAGTCAAAGCATAAGTTTTTACAAAGCGGAGGGAACACGACGTGTTCCCTTTTTTTGGATGAAAAACGGCCGCTGAAATTCGCGAGCCTAAAAGAATGCTGGAGGTACTAACGTTGAATCGTCCCATTTACAAACGAGTGGTGCTGAAGGTCAGCGGCGAATCGCTGTCCGGGTCGAACGGCTATGGCATTGACGCTACGACCATTATCTCGATCGCCGAGCAAGTGAAGGAAGTTGTCGAACTGGGCGTTGAAGTGGCCGTCGTCTGCGGCGGAGGGAACATCTGGCGCGGAATCTCCGGAAGCCAGAAGGGGATCGACCGCGCGACTGCAGATTACATGGGGATGCTCGCGACCGTCATGAACTCGCTGGCTCTTCAGGATGCGCTGGAACAGATCGGCGTGCCGACTCGCGTGCAGACGTCTATCGCCATGCAGCAAATCGCCGAGCCTTATATCCGCAGACGCGCGATTCGTCACCTGGAGAAGGGGCGCGTCGTCATCTTCGCGGCCGGCACGGGCAATCCGTTCTTCTCGACGGATACGACGGCGGCTCTTCGCGCGGCCGAGATCGAAGCCGAAGTCATTCTGATGGCGAAGAACAAGGTCGACGGCGTATACAGCGCGGATCCGTTCAAGGATCCGACGGCGGAGAAGTTCGAGCAGCTTACTTACCTTGATGTCCTGAACAAGAACCTGGGAGTTATGGATGCAACGGCCTCCTCTCTCTGCATGGACAACAATATTCCATTGCTCGTATTCGCGATTACGGAGCAAGGCAATATTAAACGTGCGGTAATGGGTGAGAAAATTGGAACGATTGTGAAGGGGAGCGTGGACTAAGTGCCTCAATCGATCAAGAAGAATGCCGAAGAACGGATGGAGAAAGCGCTTGGAGCTTTGAAGCGCGATTTGGCGACGCTGCGCGCGGGACGTGCTTCCCCGGCTATCCTTGACCGCGTTCAAGCCGAGTACTACGGAGCGTTGACGCCGGTCAATCAGCTCGGCACGATCAATACGCCGGATTCCCGAACCATCATCATTCAGCCTTGGGATAAGTCGGCGCTTGCCGCTATCGAGAAGGCGATCCTGAAATCCGATGTCGGCCTCACTCCGGCAAACGACGGAACGATCATTCGCCTGAACATCCCGCCGCTGACCGAAGAACGCCGCGCCGACCTGGTTAAATCCACGAAGAAGTTCGGGGAAGAGGCCAAGGTTGCGATCCGGAACATTCGACGCGATGCGAACGACGACATCAAGAAGAAGGAGAAAGGCGAAATCTCCGAGGATGAGTCGAGACGCCATCAGGATGACATGCAGAAGATTACCGACCGTTACACGGCGGAAGTCGATAAGATTCTGGCAGCTAAAGAAAAAGAAATTATGGATGTGTAACGCCTTCTACTTCGACCCCTCCGTCAGGTGGGGTTTATTGTTCTTGGACCAGGGGGTACGACCATGATGAACCGTTTCAGAAGCTGGGCGCAACGCCTGAAGAGTGACAAGGCACAGGATAAGAAGAACGCGATAAAGGCGACGGAGCAGAGCGGTGAAGGGTCGAGAGAGAATGTGCCGCGGCATGTGGCGATCATCATGGATGGCAACGGCCGCTGGGCGAAAGCCAGGGGACTGCCTCGTATTGCGGGCCACCACAGCGGAATGAAAGCCATCAAGAGGATCACCAAGGAAGCGGATCGGCTTGGAGTCCGATATCTGACCTTATACGCCTTTTCTACAGAGAATTGGAAGCGCCCTAAAGCCGAAGTTGATTTTCTAATGAAGCTGCCGCAGGAATTTCTATCTCTCGAATTGGATGAGCTCATTGCGAACAACGTCCAGGTAAGAATGATGGGAATCGAGAATCTTCTGCCGGATTTTACGCTGGCAGCCATCGAAGAAGCCGTTCGCAAGACCGCCGGGAATACGGGACTTGTGCTTAATTTTGCTCTTAATTACGGAAGCCGGCTCGAGATGGTGGAGGCGGCACGCAAGCTTGCCAAGCAGACAGCGAACGGTGAATTAGACCCGGATTCCATCGACGAGAAGCTGTTCGAGTCGAATCTTCTAAGCAGCGATCTGCCTGATCCGGACCTGCTTATTCGCACAAGCGGCGAACTGCGTCTGTCGAACTTCATGCTGTGGCAGCTGGCTTACAGCGAATTCTGGTTTACCGATATCTACTGGCCTGAGTTTAACGAACAACATTTGAATGATGCGATCTGCGAGTACCAACGCAGGGCTAGGCGCTACGGGGGGCTGTAATCGATGATACAGCGTTTGATATCCGGTATTGTGGCGGGACTTATCTTTCTCGGAGTCATTTTCCTAGGGGGCGGGTATTATTCCGCCTTTCTTTCGATTGTCGCTCTTGTCGGGTATCGGGAATACGTAAAGCTGAATCAGTTCCCCTCGTTTCGGTGGGACGTTCTCGCGGGTTATGCGGGCGTTCTTCTGCTCTCCATTCCGGTTATGCCTTTCGGATGGGAGCCGGTATCGATCGAGAGCTGTACCTGGCTGCTCATGTTCCTGCTCCTGACGGCGACCGTCTTCAGCAAGAATCGCGTTCACCTCGAACACGCCAGCCTGCTGTTCCTCGGGGCGTTCTACATAGGAATCGGATTCCGTTACATGGTCGTTACGCGCGACCTGGAGCATGGCGTCTTCTGGACGCTGCTGACCTTCTTCTGCATCTGGGCCTCGGACGCGGGAGCTTATTTCGTCGGACGAGCTATCGGGAAGACGAAGCTATGGCCCGCGATCAGCCCCAACAAGACGGTGGAGGGAGCGATCGGAGGACTCGTGATCTCCGTCATCGTGGCTATCGTCTTCTACTTTATTCATCCGAATTGGATTCACTTCTGGCAGGCGATCGGAATCGCTCTCGCCGCGGCCGTCGCGGGCACGCTTGGCGATCTGATTCAGTCGGCTTACAAGCGGCTGCGCGGCGTGAAGGATTCGGGCAATCTGATGCCCGGGCACGGCGGCGCCCTTGACCGGACCGACAGCTGGCTCATCGTGTTCCCATTCGTTCATTTTCTCGGCCTGCTGCCGCACTGACGGAGATCACGCATTTCTTTAACTTCATGGAGGACGAAGATGCCGACTAGAAAAATTGCCGTACTGGGCAGCACGGGGTCGATCGGAACGCAGACGCTGGATGTCGTGTCGAGGGACCCCGAGTCGTATGAAGTCGTCGCGCTGGCGGCGGGAGCCAACGGAGACTTGCTGCTGGAGCAAGCCCATCGATTCCGACCGCGAGTCGTATCGGTCGCTTCCGAAGAGACGGCGGAGAAGCTGCGCGGGCAGCTACCGCCCGGAACGAAGCTGCTCGTCGGAGAAGAAGGGCTTACCGAGGTCTCGTCGGGCAGCGGAGCGGATTACGTCGTTTGCGCTCTGGTAGGATCGCTGGGCTTGCGCTCGACGCTGGCGGCGATCGACGCCGGAGCGGCCATCGGCTTGGCGAACAAGGAAACGCTCGTCACGGCCGGCCATATCGTAACGAAACGCGCGAAGGAGAAGGGCGTGCCTCTGCTCCCGATCGACAGCGAGCACTCGGCTATCTTCCAATGCTTGAACGGCGAAGATAGCAAAGCGATCAAGCGGCTGCTCATTACCGCTTCCGGAGGCAGCTTCCGCGACCGCTCGAGAGAAGAGCTTGTCGGCGTCACGGTCGAGGACGCCCTGAAGCATCCCAACTGGTCGATGGGCGCCAAGATAACGATCGATTCGGCGACGATGGTAAACAAGGGTCTAGAAGTGATCGAAGCTCACTGGCTGTTCGGCCTGCCTTACAATCGGATTGACGTCGTCCTTCATCCCGAGAGCATCGTCCACTCGATGGTCGAGTTCGCCGATACAAGCGTTATCGCTCAGCTCGGCAACCCGGATATGCGCGTGCCGATCCAATATGCGCTCACGTATCCGGAACGTCGTCCGTCCCCAGCCGCTCCTCTGGACTTGATCAAGGCAGGCACCCTTCATTTTCGCGAGATGGACTTTGCCCGTTATCCATGCCTTCGAATGGCCTACGAGGCCGGACGCGCGGGCGGAACGACGACAACGGCGTTCAATGCGGCCAACGAAGCGGCGGTCGCGCGCTTCCTGCGCGGCGAAATCTCTTTCCTCTCGATTGAGTCCATTATCGAGAAGGTTCTGGAGAAGCACGCGGCTTCGGCGATCGCGCTGCCCGATCTCGGCACGATTCTCGAGACGGACGCCTGGGCTCGCCGCGAGGCAGGCTCGATCAAATAATTGAGACAAACTTCCCCCCGGACCGTATTCTCTTGTAACGGCTCGGAGAATAATGTTAATCTAAGGACAGCCGTCACAGGCAACGGGGGTAGAATCGCATGGAAATGATTCAAGTCGTATTTCTGACGGTATTGGTATTCTTCGTGCTGGTCACGATACATGAGTTCGGTCATTTTTATTTCGCTAAGCGCGCGGGCATTCTCGTGAGGGAATTCGCGATCGGCTTCGGCCCGAAGCTCTTCTCTATTAAGAGAGGCGAGACTCGGTATACGCTGCGGCTCTTGCCGGCGGGCGGCTTCGTTCGGATGGCGGGAGATGATCCCGAGATCGTCGAGATGCAGCCCGGACAGACCGTCGGCCTTCGCGTCAAGGACGGCAAGGTTACCCGTTTCTATCTCGACCGGCTGGACGAACGCTCCCAGATCGTTCGAGGCGAGATCGTCAAGCTGGATATCGAGAGAGAGCTGTTCGTCACGTTGGACGTGGATGGCGATATCGAACGCTATGACGTCCATCCTCAAGCCCTCGTGATGACGAGAGGGCAAGAGACTCAGATCGCCCCGGTCGACCGGCAATTCGGCAGCGTGTCCACCGGCAAACGTGCCATGGCGATCTTCGCCGGCCCGATGATGAACTTTATTCTCGCGTTCTTCCTGTTCGCGCTCTACCTTCAGATGGCCGGCGTAGCCGTCGAGCATCCGTCCAAGGTATTCGTCAGCGGAACGGAAACGGGAGCTCCTGCGGCCGAATCCGGTTTACATAAGGGCGATTGGATCAAGACGGTGAACGGTGCGGAGATCGGCGGGGACAGCAACCTGCTGATCGAGAAGATTCAAGCGTCCGCGGGCAAACCGATGGAATGGGTTGTCGAGCGGGACGGACAGAATGTCACCATCAACGTCACTCCCGACAAGGCTACCGGCAAGGTCGGGCTTTATTTGAGGCCGGAGATGAGGCAAGCGGGCTTCTTCGAGACGTTCAAGTTCGCGGGAACGACGATGGCGGACATGACGGAGAGAATCTTCCAGAGCCTCGGCAAGATCGTCACGCTAGACTTCAAACTGGACGATCTGGGCGGACCGGTCCGCACCGCCGACATGACCGCGCAGATCGCGAAGCAGGGCTTGCCGGAATTGACCTCTTGGGCGGCCGTTCTCAGCCTATACCTGGGAATCTTCAACCTGCTTCCGATTCCCGCATTGGATGGAAGCCGGCTTCTCTTCATCGGGCTCGAGGCGGTGCGCGGCAAGCCGGTGGATCCGAACCGGGAAGGGATGGTTCACTTCATCGGATTCGCGATGCTTATGCTGCTTATGGTCGTCGTTACCTATAACGATATTTTACGATTGGTCAAAAATTAGCCGTTGTCAGGGGTTGGAGAACCGATATGTCGAAGGATAAAGCGTTCGTAAGTGAAATAACGCCGCAAGCGGAGGACTTCTCCCGCTGGTATATAGACGTCATCAAGAAAGCCGAGCTCATGGATTATTCCCCGGTTCGCGGCTGCATCGTCTTCCGGCCGGAAGGGTACGAGATCTGGGAGAACATTCAGAAGGATCTGGATCGCCGTTTCAAGGAAACGGGCCATCGCAATGCTTACTTCCCGATGTTCATTCCGGAGAGCTTCTTCCAGAAGGAGAAGGAGCACGTCGAAGGGTTTAACCCCGAGCTTCCGTTCGTCACCGAAGCCGGCGGCGAGATTCTTGAGGAGCGTTTGGCGGTTCGCCCGACGTCCGAAACGATGTTCGGCCATATGTATTCGAAGTGGATCCAGTCTTATCGGGACCTGCCGATGCTGATCAACCAATGGGCGAACGTCGTTCGCTGGGAGAAGCGCACGCTGCCGTTCCTGCGGACAAGCGAGTTCCTCTGGCAGGAAGGCCATACGGCTCACGAGGACGAAGCGGATGCCCGCAAGGAAACGATGACGATGCTCGACGTCTACACGGAATTCGTCGAGAACGTGCTGGCGATTCCGGTAATCAAGGGGCAGAAGACGCCGTCCGAGAAGTTCGCCGGAGCGGTCGATACCTACTCCATCGAAGCGATGATGAGAGACGGCCGCGCGGTTCAAGCGGGAACGTCCCACTATCTCGGAACGAACTTCGCGGTCGCTTTCGATATCAAGTATCTGAGCCGCGACAATAACCTGGAGTTCTGCCACACGACTTCGTGGGGCGTGAGCACGCGCCTGATCGGAGCGCTCATCATGGTGCACGGCGACGACAGAGGGCTTGTGCTGCCTCCTAAGGTTGCGCCTACGCAGCTGATCATGATCCCGATCGGACCACCGAAGACCCGCGAGCAAGTCATCGCCAAGACGGATGAGATTTACGCCCAGCTGAAGGCTGCCGGAGTCCGCGTCCGCGTGGACGATCGTTCCGACGTGTCGCCAGGCTGGAAGTTCAACGAATACGAGATGCGCGGCGTGCCGATCCGTCTGGAGCTTGGACCTCGCGACCTGGAGAACGGCGTCTGCGTCCTCGTCTCCAGGGTAACCGGCGAGAAGAAGCAGGTTCCGCTCGACAATATCGTCGCCGAGGTGCAAGCGGCTCTCGAAGCGGCTCATCAGGACCTGTTCGACCGCGCGCTGCAATTCCGCGAAGAGAACTTCTATTCCGTCGAGACGTTGGACGAGCTCAAGGCTTCCGCCGACGAGAAGAGAGGCTTCGCTCTTGCCGGTTGGTGCGGCTCCGACGCCTGCGAGAAGCAGGTCAAGGAAGAGACGGGCTACACGAGCCGCAACATTCCGTTCGAAGCGGCGGAGACGAAGACGAAGTGTCTTGTCTGCGGCGACGACGCCAAGCATACGGTCGTATTCGCCAAGGCTTACTAAGCCGCGGCCGATCCCGACAAGAACCGCCCCCCCGGGCGGTTCTTGTCGCATAAATAGGCATTCGGTAACGCTTGTCAAGGCGGGGGCCCTCCGGTTAAAGTAGTAGCCAAGGTACCCATAACAGCATAGTAACTTTTGGGCAATGGCGCCTGAGACATGAAGAGGGATCCGATGGGAACCCCCGTTCTTTGATCTCGGGCGCTTTTTGTTGTACGGATAACCAACCTTGTCCCGGAGAGGTGAAGATGCGTGTTGCCGATTCGCGCCATTCCGCTCGCCGTAAGAATTATACCGAACGTGGATCCGGGCTTGGCGTCCCGCTTGGAGCTAAGGCCGGGAATCCGCAGCCTGGGTCTTATGACTTCCAGCATCGACGACGTCGGCTACACGGCGATCGACGAAGCGACCAAGAAATCGTCGGTAGAGGTGGTTTACGCCAAATCGTTCTACGCGGGTTCCGCTCACGCCTCCGGCCCGTTGTCGGGCGAATTCATCGGGGTCATCGGGGGCGAGTCGCCGGCTGAAGTCAGAAGCGGGCTGGAAGCCGCGATCGAACTGATGGAGAACGGAGCTTGCTTCTATGCGTTGGATGAGCAGGCTACGCATGCGTATTATGCGCATGTCGTCTCCCGTACCGGTTCGTACTTGTCCCAAGCGGCCGGCATCAGCGAAGGGGATCCGCTGGCTTATTTGATCGCGCCTCCGCTTGAAGCGCTATTCGGTCTCGATGCGGCGCTCAAGGCCGCAGACGTACGTTTGTGCCAATTCTACGGACCGCCGACGGAGACGAACTTCGCCGGCGGTCTTCTGACGGGGAGCCAGTCGGCATGCGCCGCCGCCGCGGAGGCTTTCGCCTCGGCGGTGAGATCCGTTGCGGCCGCCCCGACAAGATTGGGCTAAGCGGATAGGAGGAAAAATAGTTGAAAGCGTATCCATTCGCGTTGGGACTGATAGAGACTTGGGGCGTGCCGGCTCTGATCGCGGCTGCCGACGCAGCCGCCAAGACGGCGGACGTTCGCGTGACGGCCTACGAGCAAGCGGATGCCGGACTTGTGACGGTATACCTATGGGGAGACGTCGCTTCCGTTCGGGCCGCGGTGGATGCCGGCAAAGAAGCGGCCAGCCGGGTCGGCAAGCTGATCTCGGCCCACGTCATACCACGTCCTGACGGGAGCGTTCCGCCGATGCTGCGAGGATCGGCGGGTTTGGCGGGTTCGGCGGGCAAAGCCGCGGAGAACGACAAGCCTCCACCGCTTCCGAGGCCGCCCGGAAGGCCTCGGAAGCCGACCGCAGGCAAAGAGGAGGGAGCGGATTCATGAGGCTGGATGCCGATTTGCATTCGATCCAGGAGGTTCGCGATTCTCTTACGGAGGCGAACGCGGCTCAGAAGAAGCTGGAACGGCTGACGCAGCGGCAGATCGACGAGATCGTTCGGGCGATGGCGAACGCGGCGGATGCGGAAGCCGAGCGGCTCGGCGCCATGGCCGTCGAAGAGACGGGGTACGGGAAGCCGGCGGACAAAGCCGCCAAGAACCGGTTCGTCGCCCGCAGCGTGTACGAGGCGATCAAGGACATGCCGACCGTCGGCATTATCCGCAAGGATGAGAGTACGAAGGTCTGGGAAGTCGCGCAGCCCGTCGGGGTGATCGCGGCGATCATTCCTTCGACCAATCCGACGTCGACCGTCATCTTTAAGTGCTTGATCGCCCTCAAAGCGCGCAACGCCATCGTGATCAGTCCCCATCCCGCCGCGTTCGAATGCTGCAGGGAGGCGGCAAGGGCGATGCGCCTGGCGGCCGAGGAAGCGGGAGCGCCCGAAGGCCTTATCCATTGCTTGTCGCGGCCGACTCTCGAAGCAAGCGAGGAATTGATGCGGCATCCGTTGACGGATCTGATCCTGGCGACGGGAGGAGCGGGGATGGTGAAGGCAGCCTACAGCTCCGGCAAGCCGGCTTACGGCGTCGGACCCGGCAATGTGCCTGTCTATGTTCACTCCAGCGCCGACCTCCCCAGAGCCGTCAGGCAAATCGTTCAGAGCAAGACGTTCGATTGGGGCACGATCTGCGCATCCGAGCAAGCGATCGTCGTCGACCGCAGGATCAAAGTCCAATTGGCGGAAGAGCTCAAGCGGCACGGCGCACACTTCCTGTCGGGGACCGACAAGATCAAGGTCGCTTCCGTCATCCTGGAGGGCTCGGGCCGGAGCCTGAATCCCCGCGTGGTCGGCAAGTCTCCGCAAGCGATCGCCGCGATGGCCGCCATTGAAGTGCCATCCGACGCCCGATTGCTGATTGCGGAGGAGAACGAAGTCGGGCTTGCCGCTCCTTGGTCGGTCGAGAAGCTTAGCCCCTTGCTCGCGCTGTACACCGTGAACGATTGGGAGGAGGGCTGCCGGAGGTGCATGGAGCTTCTCGAGCTGGGGGGGCTGGGGCACACGGTCGGCATCCATTGCGAGGAGACGGCGATCATCGAGGCGTTCGGCTTGGAGAAGCCCGCCTCGCGTATCATCGTCAACGCCGGCACGACGTTCGGCGGCATCGGGGCGGTTACCGGCCTGCAGCCGTCCATGACGCTCGGGTGCGGGGCTTACGGCAACAACATCACTTCGGATAACATCGGACCGCAGCATCTGCTGAATATCAAACGCGTCGCGTTCGGGATCCGAGAGATGCCCGATTCCGAAGCGGAGTCCGCCTATGAGCTCGCATCGGAACGGGCGGCGCGGACGCTGGCCGAACGTGGGGGACCGCCGATCAGCCGCGACGAGGTTCGGCGCATCGTGCAAGCCGTGCTGGCGGAGCTGCAGGTTCAATAAACGCAGGCAAGGTTTTGCGCCTTATTCGCGGTTAAACGGAAAGTCCAAATAACGAGATCGAACATTCGAACGATCATTCGAGGAGGAATCGGCAATGGCAGGAGAGCTCGCGGCATTGGGCATGATCGAAACGAAAGGACTGGTAGGTTCGATCGAAGCGGCGGACGCGATGGTCAAAGCGGCTAACGTCAGGCTGATCGGCAAGGTTCATGTAGGAGGAGGCCTGGTCACCGTCATGGTGCGGGGCGACGTCGGCGCGGTGAAGGCCGCGACGGATGCGGGAGCGGCAGCCGCGGAGAAAGTGGGGGAGCTGGTGTCGGTGCACGTCATTCCGCGTCCGCACGGGGATATCGAATTCATTCTGCCTAAGCTCGAAGGGTAACGTCCCGGATGGCGATTATTACCGAAGCGGACCTGCGCGCGCGTCTCGCCGAAGGCCTTCCTAATCCGCTTCCGATCGGGGAGAGTGATAGGCTGACGCCGGCCGCTTCCGACTTTCTTAAGGCCAGGGGGATCGACGTTCGGAGGGCGGAGGGCCGTTCCCGAAGGGATGTCGACGCTTACGACGATTCTCCCGATGGAATCCGTTCCATCGCCTTGCGAACGATTCCCGTGGGGGTCTCGAATCGGCATGTCCATCTCTCGCCCGAGCACGTGGAAGCTTTATTCGGGCCCGGACATCGGTTGACGCCTCTGAGGGAGCTGAAGCAGCAGGGGCAATTCGCCGCGAGGGAGACGGTGTCGTTGATCGGACCGAGAGGGATCCTGACGAACGTTCGCGTACTCGGTCCTTCCCGGGGCGTTACTCAAGTGGAGATCTCGAGAACGGACGGCTATGCGCTCGGAATTCATCCGCCCATCCGCCTGTCCGGGGATCATGCCGATACGCCGGGCATCGCCGTGGCGGGGGAGAGAGGCGCGGTCGTGCTCGGCAGCGGCGTAATCGTGGCCCGCAACCACGTCCACATGTCCGACGAAGAGGCGAGAAGCTTCGGCGTATCGAACGGCGATCGGTTGTCGGTACGTTCCTTGGGAGACCGGCCTGTCGTATTCGCCGACGTCGCGGTTCGGGTGAGCCCGGCGTTCCGCTTGGAGATGCATATCGACCTGGACGAGGCGAACGCGGCGAATTTGAAGACGGGCGATGTCGTCCGATTGCTCGGCATTAGCGCCGGCGAAGACTAAAACGGGTGCCGCGAGGGGGCAGCCAAACGTGGAATTAAACAAGCTTGTGGAAACTATCGTGCGCGAGATCGTCGGCAAGCTCGGCCAATCGCCGGTTCGGCCATTCAAATTGTTGTTCGTCTGTGCGGATTCCGCCGCATACGAAGCGTATTCGGATCAATACATCCTGCTGCAGAAGCACGGAATCGCCTTCGATCTGCTGTTTCTCGACGGTGCGGCGTCGGCCTGGCTGGGGTCGCGCCGAATCGAGAGCTCCGGCTGCGGCAGGGCGATTGCCGCCGACGAATTCGCGCCTTCGCCGCTCGAGCTGCCGCTCGAATACGACGGCCTTCTCCTTCCGGAGGTCGATCTGGACAGCCTCGGGAGAGCGACGCTTGCCATTCGGGGCACCGTCCTGTCGGATCTGCTGTTCGGGGCGCTCGTTCTGGGCAAGCCGGCCTGGATCGGCGAAGATTCGCCGGGCCTTACGCGGGCGGATCGGAGGACGCTGAAGACGTTAAAGCTTCCGAAGCCTTACCAGAACCTATTCGATTATTACAAGCAAGAGCTGACCATGTACGGCGCGAGCTTCGGCCCAATGCATCAGCTTGCCGAGCTGGCGGCCGATTTCTTCGACCGGACGGAAGCCGAACGTACCAAGTCCGCCGCATTAACGATAGAAGAGACCTATTCTCCGCCCGCAACGGGAGAGCAAGCGATTCCCGCCGCTTCGAACGAAGGGGCGGCAACGATCCGGTTCGAGGGCAGGCTCGTCTCGGCCGAATGGGTCGAACGGCAGGCGGAGAAAGGGAGCTTCTCGAGGCTCTCCCTCGGGAAGAGAACTCTCGTATCGCCGCTCGCACGGGATCTGCTAAGAGACAGGGGAGTCTTCGTCTACGTCGGGGAGGAAGGGTGAGGAGACGCATATGTTTCTGGGACTCGTCATCGGCAGCGTGTGGGCAACGCAGAAAGAAGAAGGAATGGACAATCTGAAGCTGCTGATCGTACAGCCGATGGACTTTCACGATCGGGAAGCGGGCTCGACGGTTATCGCGGCGGATCGGATCGGCGCCGGAGTCGGCGAGAAGGTGATCGTCTCGCGGGGAAGTCCGGCTCGCATTCTGTTCAGCGGCAAGCAAGTGCCGGTGGACGCGATGATCGTCGGAATCATAGACAGTTTCGAGCTTGGGGAACAGCCCTAAAGCTGACTTGAAGGGAGGAGCGCCCGTTGGAGGAGCAAGGCAAGACGAGAGTCATCCAGGAGTACGTTCCCGGCAAGCAGCTTACGCTCGCCCATATCATTGCCAATCCCGACCCCGTGCTGTATACGAAGCTGGGAATCGAAGAAGCGAACGCTCTGGGCATCATGACGCTTACGCCGACGGAGACCGCCATTATCGCGGCGGATATCGCCACCAAAGCGGCGGGCGTGGGGATCGGCTACCTGGACCGCTTCACCGGCTCGCTCGTCATCGTGGGCGAAGTCTCGGCGGTAGAGATGGCGCTGGAGGCCGTGAACGGCTTCTTGCAGAGCAAGCTGAAGTTTGCGGCGGCACCGCTGACGCGGTCGTAGCGCGGATGAGAAAAATCATGATCGTCGGAGCGGTCGCCGCCGGCAAGTCCACGCTAATCAAGGCGCTGCTCGGGGAGCAAGGCCCTGCCGCCAAGACGCAAAGCCTGCTCTACCGCGATTGGACGATCGATACGCCGGGAGAGTACAGCGAGAATCCGCTTTTTTACCGGTCCCTGATGGCGACCTCGCATGAGGCGGCGGCCGTTCTGCTCGTACAGGACGCGACGCGGGAACGCCAGTCCTTGCCGCCGGGCTTCGCCGGGGGATTCCCGGTGCCGGCGCTCGGAGCCGTTACCAAGTCCGATCACCCGAAGGCGGACGCCGAGAGAGCCGTAAAGCTGCTTCGCCAGTCGTTGGGGCAGGGCGAGATCGTCCTTACGTCCGCGCGAAGCCTGCAGGGCATCGATGAGCTGCGGGAGAAGCTGTTGGCGATCGTTCGATAACCTCAAGGCGGAGGGGTTGTGCATGATACCGAGTTTCGAATGGTGCCTGTCGCGCACCACCCTGAATGAAGAGGAAGCTCGCAGGATCGCCGAATTGGCGGCAAGCTTGCAGCTCATCGCCGACGTGTCCCAATCGGATGTCTTTATCGATTGTCCGACAACCGACCCCGGCGCGGCGCTCGTCGTGGCCCAAGCGCATCCGTCCACTTTCCCGTCGATGTACCGGACGTCCGTCGTCGGGCAGATGGCCTATGCGCGCAACGAGCCGGCCGTTCTTTTCTCCTTGGTATCCGGTCAGCCCGTCGTCGGTTCCCGGGGGATCTCGCAGGAGCAGATTCCGATCCAGCAGAATGTGGTGCCGATTCGCGCGGTTGCGGGAGAAAAGGTCATCGGAGCGCTCATCATGGAGCGGGACATCAGAGAGCAGGTCGAGCGGGAGCGCCATGTGGAGCGGCTTCAGGAGACGACCGAGCAGCTGGGCGAGACCTTGCTGCGGATGGCGGTAGCAAGCGGAGGCATGCAATCGCTGATGCACGAAGGAATCGTCCTCTTCGACGAGTCCGAACGCGTGATCTACACGAATCCCCAAGCCGTGCGCATGCTTCGGGATATCGGCTTCTCCGGTTCTCCGGTCAACCGCGGCGTCGCGGAACTGTTCGGCGATCTGGCGGATTCCGGAGAGCTGCTGAGCGCGTCCGGCATCTTCGATCGGGATATTCGAACGGGTGACGCCGCGTTCGTCCTGAAGGCGGTTCCGGTGTACAGCGGGCAGCGGGCCGTCGGAGGCTTCATGCTGATTCGGGATATCTCGGAGCTGATCGAGAAGGAGAAGAGGCTGAAGCTTCAATCGGCCGTCATCATGGAGATCCATCATCGGGTCAAGAACAACCTGCAGACGGTATCCAGCTTGCTGCGGCTGCAGATGAGAAGAACGAAGCATGCGGAAGCGGAGAAAATGGTCCGGGACAGCATCAATCGGATCAACAGCATTGCCGTCATTCACGAGATGCTCGCGTACGAGGGGGACGATCGGATCTCCTTTAACGAAGTGGCCGAACGCATCGCCAAGAACGTCGTCTCCTCCTCCGCGCGTCCGGAGCAGTCGATTCGCGTGACGACGGCCGGGCCGTCCGTCTCGCTGTCCTCCGACGAAGCGACGACTCTCGCCTTGGTCGTCAACGAATTGGTGCAGAACTGCGTGACCCACGCGTTCGCCGACCGAACGGCGGGGATAGCGACGATCTCCTTCGACGCGAACGGCTCTTCCATCCGCATGACGGTAGCGGACGACGGGAGCGGAATCAAGATGACGGATGACCCGTCGGAGAAGTCCCGCAAGCATCTGGGGCTTAAGATCGTGGAGACGCTCGTCGCGGAAAATTTAAACGGAGAGCTGGCGATGGAATCCGGAGAGAATGGAACGGCCATTCATATCGCTTTTCCTCTAGATCGCGGCCCGAGGAAGGAGGAGTTCCGATGAGACCGGCCATCGTGATCGTGGACGATGATCCGATTATCCGTTTGGACCTTCGAGAGATGCTGGAAGAGGAGGGCTACCGGATCGCGGGCGAAGCCAAGAACGGCACGGAGGCGATCGAGCTCGCGGCCAGGCTGAAGCCGGAGCTCGTCATCATGGACGTGAAGATGCCGGCGATGAACGGGATCAAGGCGGCCGATGTCATTCGCAAGCTGCGGAACCAGGATACTTCGGTTCTGCTGCTGACCGCATACAGCCAGAAGGAGTTCGTGCGGGAAGCGCGGTCGGCGGGTGTGTCCGCCTACCTAGTCAAGCCCGTATCGGAGGAACACTTGATTCCGGCGGTGGAGATCGTGCTCGGCCAGCGGGAGAAAATGGCGTCGCTGCGGAGAGAGCTGCAGGAGCTCCGGCAATCCGTCGAGGATCGCAAAGTGATCGAGAGGGCCAAAGGCGCGCTCATGAGAGAGATGTCCTGCGACGAGGAGGAGGCTTATCGGCGATTAAGGGAAGCGAGCATGTTCAGCCGCGAGCCTATGCCTCATCTGGCGAAGAGGCTGCTTGCCGACGGCGTCGGAGCTTGGCGCGAGAAGGAGAGGAACGAGGCTTGACCGGCGGGTTGGACGAAGGGACGTGGATCCCCAGCGTCGGGATCGACGTCGGGACAAGCACGACCAAGCTGATCGTCAGCCGCCTTCGGCTCGCTCGCTCCTCGAGCTTGACGAGCATGCCACGGTACGAGATCAAGGAACGCGTGCTCGTGTATCAAAGCGCTATCTACGAGACGCCTCTTCGCAGCGAGGACGAAGTGGATGCGGACCGCCTATGGGACATCCTGCTCGGCGAATACGGTAAAGCCGGCATTCGGGCGTCGGACCTGAAGTCGGGAGCCGTCATCATTACGGGAGAGACGGCAACCAAGAACAATGCCCGGCAGATCGTGCATCGCTTGGCGGAGCGTTCCGGAGATTTCGTGGTCGCCGCGGCGGGAGCCGATCTGGAAGGCTTGCTCGCCGGCAAGGGAGCGGGGGCGGAAGAGCGTTCGAAGCGGACGAGGGGAGCCGTCTGCAACATCGACATCGGCGGAGGAACGGCGAACGCCGCTTTCTTCCATCGGGGCAAGCCCGCGGGCACCGTTACGTTCCATGTCGGCGGCCGCTTGATCCGGCTGGAACCGGACGGCAGAGTCGCGTCGGTCTCGTCTTCGCTTCGACCCTGGCTTGAAGCGCGCGGATGGCAGTTGCAGAAGGGACAGAGGCTCCTCTTCGACCAGTTGAAGAACCTGTGCACCGCGCTGGGCCGGGATATGCTGGATTATCTGGCCGGGGCGGCCTATCCCGGCGGGCATTCCAACAGGGCCTTACTGCTAGGGGAACCTCCGGAGAGTCTTCCGAAGCCGGAAGAATGGACGTTCTCCGGCGGCATCGGACAATTGATGCAGGGGAAGGAGATTACCGCTCTGGCCGACGCGGCCGTCTATGGCGACATCGGCCCGCTATTGGCGCACGAGCTGAAGGAGCTCGCGGCGAACTACCCGATCCGATTGGGCCGACCGGACGAGACGGTCAGGGCGACCGTCATCGGAGCGGGGATGCAGACGACGGAGATCAGCGGGGCGACCGCGCACTTGGAGCCTTCGCTTCTGCCGATCCGCAATCTCCCCGTCATAAAGGCGGAGCTCTGTCCGGAGGCTTCCGATCCCGCGGAGAAGCTGGAGGATGCGATCGAGAGGACGATTCGCCACGGCGCCGGCTTGTACGCGCTGGATTCCTCCGCGCGGTTTGCGCTTGCCCTCTCGGGCATGGAACGATTCGGCTACAAGGAGCTTCAGAGACTGGCCGATGCGTTGGCCCAAGCCTATCGGGGGCATCTGCGGGACGCCGAGGCTATCGTGATCCTGTGCGAGAACGACATGGCGAAGGCGCTTGGCCAAGCGCTGGAGCGCCGGTTCGGCACCGGGACGAGAATCGTCTGCATCGACCAGATCCGCGCGGAGTTCGGCGATTACGTCGACCTGGGAGAACCGATCTCCGGCGCCATGACGCCTGTCGTCGTCAAGACGCTGGCTTTTCACAAGAGCTTGGGAGGGAACGGAGGATGAAGCTGAAGACTTTGGCGTTCGGGAGAACGTATCAGTTCCGAGAGCTCAAGGAAGTGATGGCGAAGGCGAACGAAGAGAAGTCCGGGGACCAGCTCGCGGGCATCGCGGCGGAAGATGCCAAAGAACGAATGGCGGCCAAGCTCGTGCTGTCCGACCTGACGCTCGAGGACATTCGCAATCATCCGCTCATTCCTCCCGAATCCGACGAGGTGTCCAGGGTCATCGAGGAAGCGGTGAACGAACCGATCTATCGGCAGATCCGGCAATGGACGGTAGCGGAGCTCCGCGAGTTCCTGCTGCAGCAGGGCACGGACCAAGATCAGATCCGGCGCGTCGGACGCGGTTTAACCAGCGAGATGGTCGCCGCCGTCGCGAAGCTCATGACGAACCTGGATCTCGTGCAAGCCGCCGCCAAGATCGAGGTCGTCTCCCATTGCAACATTACGATTGGCCAACGCGGCGTATTGGCGGGAAGGGCTCAGCCGAATCATCCGACCGACAGCCTGCAGGGAATGAAGGCGTCGTTATACGAAGCGCTAAGCTATGGGATCGGCGACGCGGTGCTCGGCATCAACCCGGTCATCGATTCCCCGGACAGCGTCAAAGCCTTGCTGGACGCGACCAAGGAGATCATGGAGAAGTGGCGGATTCCGACCCAGAATTGCGTGCTGGCCCACGTGCAGACGCAGATGAAGGCAATCCGGTCCGGAGCGCCGGCAGACCTGATCTTCCAGAGCCTGGCGGGGACGCAATCCGGCAATACGGCGTTCGGCATCGACGTTGCGCTTCTGGACGAAGCGGATGACTTGATTCGGCGGGAAGGTACCGGAACGGGACCGAATCTCTGGTATTTCGAGACCGGCCAAGGCTCGGAGCTGTCGGGAGAAGCGCATCACGGCGTCGATCAGGTGACGCTGGAATCTCGCTGCTACGGCCTTGCCCGCCGATACAAGCCGTTCATCGTCAATACGGTCGTCGGCTTCATCGGGCCGGAGTATCTGTACGACAGCAAGCAGGTGATCCGAGCCGGCCTGGAGGATCACTTCATGGGCAAGCTTCAGCAGCTTCCGATGGGCGTGGACGTCTGCTACACGAACCATATGAAAGCGGACCAGAACGACATGGACAATCTTGCCGTCCTGCTGTCGGCCGCCGGAGTCAACTATTTAATCGGCGTGCCGATGGCGGACGATTGCATGCTGAACTACCAATCGACCAGCTACCATGACATCGCCACCCTACGGGAGACGATGAGGCTCCGTCCCGCGCCCGCTTTCGAAGCTTGGCTGGAGACGATGGGGCTGATGGCGAACGGACGGCTGACGCCGCGCGCCGGCGATCCGACGATCTTTATGTGAGCGGCGAGGGGAGGAACGCGCGGATGAACCAAACAAGCCCGGCAAGGCAAACGCCAGAAACAAGCTTTACAAGTCATGCAAGCTATACAAGTCCTGCAAATCCTGCAAGCCCTGCGAATCATGCAAGCCATACGAGCAATACCGGTCAACCGAATCCATCGCTCCCATTAAGCCTATCGAATCCATCGAGCCAAACGAGCCAACCGATTCCGATCGAACAATTGGTGGATAAAGTGATGGCCGAGTTGGCCTATCGGTTCTCTTCCGCCGGAAGCGGGGGGATCGCAAGCGGGGAACTCGACGATGGCACGGATAAATCCAACGCGGATCATACGTCCGTCTCGGTTGGAACCGATGCATCGGACGAAGCCGAAGCTGCGGAAGCGGGCTCTCCTTTCGGGGAAGGGCTTCACCGCGTCCCGAACCCGGCCTGGGAGGAAGGCATGGGCGAACTGCTCTCCAGCACGCCTGCTCGAATCGGCGTTTGGCGCGCGGGAACGAGACCGCTCACGAAGGAAGTGCTGAAGTTCCGCTGCGATCATGCGGCGGCGATCGATTCCGTCTATGGCGAAGTCGATCCGTCCTTGCTGCAGGAATTCGGCCTGTTCACGGTACATACCCGATTCGGCAGCACCGAGAATTACTTGAAGCGGCCCGATATGGGCCGCATCGTCGCCGAGGAAGGCGTGCAGCTCATCCGTTCGCGCTGCAAGGCGCGTCCGCAGGTGCAGGTCGTCGTCTCCGACGGCTTAAGCGCGAACGCGGTGGATGCGAACCTTCGCGACGTGTATCCGTCCCTGCTCGATTCGCTTGCCGCCTACGGGCTCGAATGCGGGACGCCGTTCTTCGTTCGGGGCGGCCGGGTAGCGGTCATGGACCACATCGGAGAGCTGCTTCAGCCGGAGACGCTGGTTCTCCTGATCGGGGAACGTCCCGGCCTGGTGTCCTCGCGCTCTCTTAGCGCTTATATGTGCTACCGGCCGCGCAAGGGAAAGGTCGAAAGCGATCGGACGGTCATCTCGAACATTCATCGCGGCGGAACGCCTCCGCTCGAAGCGGGCGCCTATATCGGCTCCTTGCTGAAGAAGATGCTGGAGCAGCGCGCGAGCGGCGTTCACCTGAATAGTTAGCCCGGGGAAGTTACTGCGCTGCCTGAAGACGATGCATGCGGGAGGAGGTGGAGCTATGGAACTGACGCTTGGCATTGCGTTGATCGCCGTAACTTGTCTGTTCGCGGTATTCGTCGTAAGAGTGGCGAGCAAGAACGTGCGAGAATTCGACGAGAGCAAGCACGAGAGCTTCCTGGGCAAGTGACGTGGGATTAGCCGCTCCGCAAATTCGGTGAGGAGGTTATTCAATGAGTGCGAAACACGTTCATTCGCTGGACAAGGACAAGCATGATTTGAACAAATTCGGCTATGCCCAGGAATTGATGCGAAGCATGGGAGGCTTCTCGAACTTCGCGATCTCGTTCTCGATCATCTCGATTCTGACGGGCGCCGTCTCGCTATACGGCCACGGCCTGAGCTATGGCGGTCCCGGCATGATGGGCTTCGGCTGGCCGCTTGTCGCCCTGTTCGTCATGATCGTCGCGGCATCCATGGCGGAGCTCGCTTCCGCGATCCCCACGGCCGGGGCGTTGTACCACTGGGCCTCGATCCTATGGAACAAGCGGTGGGGCTGGTATACCGCCTGGATCAATCTGATCGGCCAGATCGGCATCGTCTCCGGCATCGACTATTCCGTCGCGCTGTTCGCCGATCCTTTGCTGGGCGACCTGTTCGGGTACGAATCGACGCTGACGACGACGCTCATCGCATTCGCCGTCATTCTGCTCACGCACGGGATTTTCAACCATATCGGCATTCGGATCGTCGCGCGCTTGAACGATTTCTCGGCCTGGTACCATATCGCCGTCGTCGCCGTCCTCGTCGTGAGCCTTGCTTTCTTCACCAAAGGAGGGCTGAACGCCTTCGATTACCTGTTCAAGGTCGGGGAGACGTTCCAGGATAAGCCTTATATGTTCGCTTTCCTGATCGGACTGCTGCAGGCTCAATGGACCTTTACGGGCTTCGACGCGTCCGCCCATACTATCGAGGAGACGATCAACCCCCGGGTACGCGCTCCATGGGGCATCTTCAACGCGGTCGCCTACTCCTTCGTGTTCGGCTTTATCATGCTGGCCTTCGTGACGCTCTCGATCAAGGACGCGGGAGCGGCGGCGGGAGCCGACAACGCGTTCATCTACGTCATCGGTCAAGCGCTCGGAGGCACGTTCGGCAAAGTCGTGCTATGGCTCGTCACTTTCGCCATGTGGTTCTGCGGCATGTCCTCCATCACCTCGTTCTCGCGGATGATGTACGCCTTCTCCCGGGACAAAGGGATGCCGGGAAGCCGCCATTGGGCGCAAATCTCGAAGAAATTCCGCACCCCCGCCAAGGCGATCTGGCTGGCCGTCATCCTGTCGTTCCTGCTGGCTCTGGTCGATTACGTGATCAAGCAAGCGAATCCGGACGCTACCTACACGACGATAGCGTTCCTGACGGCGGTCAGCGTCGTCGGCTTATACGTCGCCTACGGCATTCCGATTCTGCTGAAGCTGATCGCCAAGCGCCAGGGCCGCTTCCTCGACAAGCACCGCGGACCTTGGCACTTGGGCAAATACAGCGACGTCATCGCCGTACTCGCGCTTATCTGGATCGTATTCATCTCGGTGATCATGGTCATTCCTCCGAACGAGATGGCCGGGTACGCGCTCGGCGGCATGATCGTCGTCCTGATCATCATGGATTACGCCTACTATCGCAACAACTTCCCGGGACCTCAGGCGGCGCTGGGCACGTCTATCGAAGAGATTCTTCGCAAGGAGAGAGAGTTGGAGCAATCCAATTCCCAGGACGGCGGCGCCCCGTTCAAAGCCTAGTTCCGCGATGCGAGCCCGGTCGGCGGACCGGGCTTTTTTGGCGTTCCCGTCCATTGTCCGATCTCGCCCGCTGTCGATCTTTGTCTATTGCTGGCCGGCGTGCCGATAAGGTACAATAGACTCCAGTTGAATTTTCCAAGCACGCGTTTAGATGGTTGAAGAACGAACAGCTTCCGTTACTTAAGACGGTCGGAGTGCCGCGTAAGGCGCGAGGACCTCCCTTTGCTGCGGAAGTTTTTGTATTTATACGCGAAGTCGATGGGAATGCGGGGAGGAACGAACATGCAACCGACAGCGGATCAGAAGAATCGATTTGAGCTGCTGCTTAAGCAGTCCGGCATCTCGGCAGAATGGATGGATACCTATTTTCGCAACGGCTACATAGAGCGCGTCGAGATCAACAAAGCGAAGCAGGAATGGCGGATTCACCTCGGACTCGGGGCGATCGTTCCGGCTAATGTTTATGCGGATCTATGGACCAAACTTAAAGGAGAATTGGCCAAAACCGCGGCGAAGGCGATCGAGATTACCGTGAAGTTCCCGGACGAGATCGGGACGAAGCAGATTCTGGAGGAATATTGGAACCTTTTCGTCGTCTGGATGCAGTCGGAAGTCGCTTCCGTCAACGGCTGGCTCGCCAAGGCGAGGATCGAGGCGGAGAACGACCTGGTCACCCTTTACATGCTCGATCAGACCGGACTCGAGATGGCGAAGCGCAAGAATATCGACTCTTACGCGGTGTCCTTCTATGAGACGCGGTTCGGGCGTTCCAGCCGGGTGAAGCTGACGGTCGGCGAGTCGCGCCATGAGGCTTACGAGGAATGGAACCAGAAGATCCAGAAAGAGGAGTCGCTGGCCATTCAGCAGCTCATGGCGAGCTCTCGGGAGGATGCTCCCCTGGAGGAAGCGTCGGGCGATTCGCCTACGACCCTGCAGCACGGATACGAGATCAAGGACAATCCGGTGCCGATTCAGGACATCCGGGAAGAAGAGAAGAAGGTAACCGTCCAAGGGACCGTCTTCGGCCTTGAAGTGAAGGAGCTGCGCAGCGGCAGCACCCTGTTCACGTTCAACGTGACGGATTATACCGATTCGATCTCCGTCAAGATGTTCGCCAAGAACAAGGATGACGTGAAGATGCTCTCGCTGATCGAGAACGGCAAGTGGCTGAAGCTTCGCGGCCGTATCGAATACGACCGGTTCCTCAACCCGCCGGAGCTGGTCATGATGCCGAGCGACGCGCGGGAGCTGCAGCCAAGGCCGCCCCGCAAGGACGAATCCGAGGAGAAGCGGGTCGAGTTCCACCTGCACACGACGATGAGCACGATGGACGCGGTAACTCCCGTCGGCGAATACGTCAAGACCGCGGCCAAGTGGGGCCATAAGGCGATCGCCGTAACCGACCACTCGAACGTGCAGTGCTTCCCGGATGCCGCCAAGGCGGGCAAGAAGCACGGCATCAAGGTCATCTACGGGGTCGAGGCCAACGTCGTGAACGATTCCGTGCCGATGGTGCTGAATCCGCGCGAGCAGCAGCTGGCGGATGCGACCTATGTCGTGTTCGATATCGAGACGACGGGCCTGTCGGTAACGGCGAACAAGATCATCGAGCTTGCCGGCGTGAAGATGAAGGACGGCAAGGAGATCGATCGCTTCGCTACCTTCATCAACCCGCACGAGCCGATTCCATATAATATCCAGCAGCTGACGAACATCAACGACGATATGGTGAAGGACGCGCCGGAGCTGGAACCGAAGATCAAGGAATTTATCGAATTCATCGAAGACGCGATTCTCGTCGCCCATAATGCCCGGTTCGATATCGGGTTCATGCAGCAGGCGTGCAAGCAGCTCGGCCTGCCTCCGATTCCGAACCCGGTGCTCGATACTTTGGAACTGGCCCGTTTCATCCATCCGACGATGAAGAACCACCGATTGAACACGTTGTCGGCTCTTTACAAGGTTGCGTTGGAGAGCCATCACCGAGCCATCGACGATACGCTCGCGCTCGCGGGAATCTTGAACGGTCTCCTGAAGGACGCCGCGGCGCGCAGCGTATTCGACCTAGGGAAGCTCAACGAGGTGAACGAGAACAGCTGGAAGACGACGCGCCCGTTCCACTGCTCGATCTATGCGACGAACGCGGTCGGCAAGAAGAATCTGTTCAAGCTGATCTCTCTCTCTCACACGGACTATTTTCATAAAGTTGCCTGCATCCCCCGCAGCAAGCTCATGGAGATGCGGGAAGGCCTTCTGATTCTGTCGGGCTGCGAGAAAGGCGAACTTTACGAGAGCGTGCTCAACAAGTCGTTGGAAGAAGCCGAAGAGGTCGCTCAGTTCTACGACGTGCTGGAGGTTCAGCCGTTGGATTTCTATATGCACTTGCTGGACAAAGGCCTTGTCGGAAGCCGGGCCGAGCTGGAGGAGGCGCTGCGCAAGATCGTCCGCATCGGCGAGAAGCAGGGGAAGCCGGTCGTCGCTACCGGGAACGTGCATTATCTCGAGCCGCGCGACAAGCTGTTCCGCGACATCACGATTCACGGGATAACCGGCTTCAGTCCGCTTAAGGACCAGCGCAAGCCGGATGCGCACTTCCGCACGACGGCGGAGATGCTTCAGGAGTTTGCCTTCCTGGGAGCGGATAAGGCGCGCGAAGTGGTCATAACGAACACGAACGAGCTGGCGGACCGGTTCGAGGAGATCAAGCTGTTCCCCGACGAGCTGTTCACCCCGATCCTCGAAGGAGCGGACGACGAGATTCGCAACACCTGCTACGACACCGCCAAGGCCATGTACGGGGACGAGCTTCCCGACGTCGTCGTGAAGCGGCTGGAGAAGGAGCTCGTGCCGATCATCAAGTACGGCTTCTCGGCGAACTACCTGATCTCCGAGCGGCTCGTCAAGAAATCGAACGCGGACGGCTACCTGGTCGGCTCGCGGGGATCGGTCGGCTCGTCCGTGGTCGCGATGTTCCTCGGCATCTCGGAGGTTAACCCGCTGCCCGCCCACTACCTGTGCAGGAATTCGGAATGCAGGCACAGCGAATGGATTCTCGACGGCAGCGTGCCCAGCGGCTTCGACATGCCGGACAAGCCTTGCCCGAACTGCGGAACGATCATGAAGGGCGACGGCCAAGACATTCCGTTCGAGACGTTCCTCGGGTTCAAGGGCGACAAGGTTCCCGATATCGACCTTAACTTCTCGGGCGAATACCAGCCGCACGCGCACAACTTCACGAAGGTCATGTTCGGGGAGAAAAACGTGTTCCGGGCGGGGACGATCGGCACCGTCGCCGAGAAGACGGCGTTCGGCTTCGCCAAGAAATACGAGGAAGAGCACGGGAAGTCCTGGCGCGGGGCGGAGCTGAACCGGCTCGCGGCGGGGTGTACCGGAGTGAAGCGAAGCACCGGCCAGCATCCGGGCGGCATCGTCGTCGTTCCGGACTACATCGAAGTGGAAGATATCACGCCGGTCCAATATCCGGCCGACGATACGAGCGCCGAGTGGAAGACCACTCACTTCGATTATCACGCCTTCGACGCGAACCTGCTGAAGCTCGATATTCTGGGGCACGACGATCCGACGATGATGCGGATGCTGCAGGACTTGACCGGCGTGGACCCGACGACGATTCCGATGAACGATCCGAAGGTCATGAGCATCTTCAGCTCCGTCGACGCCCTCGGCGTCCGGCCGGACCAGATCCGGACTCCCGTCGCGACGTACGGCGTTCCCGAGATGGGAACTCGATTCGTTCGCCAGATGCTCGAAGAGACGAAGCCGTCCTCGTTCGCCGACTTGCTTCAGATATCGGGGCTGTCGCACGGAACGGGCGTATGGCTCGGCAACGCGCAGGAGCTGATCAAGAACGGCACGTGCACGATCAAGACGGTTATCGGGTGCCGCGACGACATCATGCTGTACCTGATTTACAAGGCGGGCATGGACGCGTCGCTCGCGTTCAAGATCACGGAGAGCGTCCGTAAGGGCAAAGGATTGACGCAGGAATGGATCGAAGAAATGAAGCGCTGCGGAGTGCCGCAATGGTACATCGATTCCTGCCTGCGCATCGAGTACATGTTCCCGAAGGCGCACGCCTCCGCTTACGTCATCTCCGCGGTGCGGACCGCGTACTTCAAGCTGTATTACCCGATCCAATATTATGCGACCTACTATTCGGTGCGCGCCGCCGACTTCGACGTCGACCTGTTCTGCCAAGGCTACGACGCCATCCTGAAGATGCTCGTCGAGATCGAACAGAAGGGCTTCCAGGCGACGACCAAGGAGAAGAACATGATCTCCATCCTCGAGATGGGGCTCGAGATGACGGCCCGCGGCTTCAAGTTCAAGCCGATCGACCTGTACCGTTCGGACGCGACGCGCTTCATCATCGACGGAGACTCGCTCATTCCTCCGTTCGCGGCGATCGCCGGCATCGGGGAGAACGCGGCCAAGAGCATCGCGGCATCCCGCGACGACGGCGAGTATCTGTCAGTCGAAGACTTCCAGCGCAGGTCCAAGGCGAGCAAGACGATCGTCGAGGTTCTGTCCGGAATGGGATGCTTCCGGGGCCTGCCGGAATCGAACCAGCTATCGCTTTTCTAGGCTTCCTTATGCCAAAATTTCAATTGCTATCCGATTCAAGGTTATGGTATATTATTTCTGGTAATCATGTGGATATCACTGTCTGCAGAAGAGTGGGGAAACCCACTCTTTCCGTTTTGCCATGGGACTTTTCGGTCTTACGCAGCGGAAGCGATAGAGCCATTCGCAGCAAGCGGGAGGTCATGATTTGAGCGTATCCAAGATCAAATCCATCGTAGAAGCCTTCGTCTCTCCGTTCCTGGAAGAGAACGGCTATCAGCTTGTGGATGTAGAGTATGTGAAAGAAGGAAGCAACTGGTTCCTCCGCGTCTATGCGGATAAGGAAGGCGGCATCGATCTGGACGATTGCAGCCGCATAACCGAATTCGTCAGCGCGAAGCTGGATGAGCTGGATCCGATCACCGACCCTTACTTCCTGGAAGTAAGCTCGCCGGGAGCGGAGCGTCCGCTGAAGAAGCCCGAGGATGTGGCCAAGGCCGTCGGCAAGCATGTGTTTGTCACGACTTACGAGCCTTTTGACGGCGCCAAAGAGTTCGAAGGAAGGCTGGCAAGCTTCGACGGACAAGAGATGCAGATCGAGATCGGCCGTCGTACGACTTCCATCCCTTACGATAAAGTGGCCTCGGCTCGCCTGGCCATTGTTTTCTAATCCTGGAAGGAGGAATCATTCCCCAATGAGCATGGAGTTTATCGAGGCTTTGTCCGAAATCGAACGTGAGAAAGGCATAACCAAAGACGTTCTGCTCGAAGCGATCGAAGCGGCATTGATCTCAAGCTACAAGCGCAACTTCAACACCGCGCAGAACGTGCGCGTAGACATCAATCGCACGACCGGAGTGATCAAGGTGTACGCCCGCAAGACGGTCGTCGAAGAAGTGCTTGATCCGCGGCTCGAGATTTCCGTTGAAGCGGCGCGCAGCATCAACCCGCATTACCAACTGGAGGACATCGCAGAGATCGAAGTGACGCCTCGCGACTTCGGCCGGATCGCCGCCCAGACGGCCAAGCAGGTCGTCACGCAACGCATCCGCGAAGCGGAACGCGGGCTCATCTACAACGCATACGTTGACAAAGAGCAGGATATCGTAACGGGCATCATTCAACGCCAGGATCTTCGCAACCTGTACATCGATCTTGGCAAGGTGGAAGCGGCTCTTCCGTTGACGGAGCTGATGCCGACCGACAAGTTCAAGCAAGGCGACCGGGTCAAATCTTATATCACGAAGGTCGAGAATACGAGCAAGGGACCTCAAATCATCCTTTCGCGCACTCATCCGGGTCTGTTGAAGCGGTTGTTCGAGCTTGAGGTGCCGGAGATCTTCGACGGCACGGTAGAGATCCGTTCCGTTGCGCGCGAAGCCGGCTTCCGTTCGAAGATCGCGGTTTATTCCCGCAACGAGGAAGTCGATCCGATCGGCTCCTGCGTCGGACCTAAGGGCATTCGCGTGCAGACGATCGTTACCGAGCTCAAAGGCGAGAAGATCGATATCGTACGCTGGTCCGAATCGGTCGAGGAATACGTAGCGAACGCGCTCAGCCCTTCCAAGGTGCTTGAGGTTATCGTGTTCGAGAACGAGAAGATGGCCCGCGTCATCGTCCCGGACTACCAGTTGTCGCTGGCGATCGGCATCAAGGGGCAGAACGCCCGCCTGGCCGCCAAGCTGACCGGTTGGAAGATCGACATCAAGAGCGAGACGCAAGCGGAGCAGGAATACGGCCGTCCGAAGACGACGAACGCCGACGTCATGCACCAGGACAGCGTGTCCATCGATTGATCGCAGGATCGCGGGGCGTTCCGCTCTAGACTTCAAGGGGGGAGGGGATAAACCTTGAGAACGAGGAAAATTCCGCAGCGAAAGTGTGTGGCTTGCCAAGAAATGATGCCGAAGAAGGAACTGATTCGCATCGTTCGCTCGCCTGAAGGGGACATCCAAATCGACTTGACAGGCAAAAAGCCGGGGCGCGGAGCTTATCTTTGCGGGAAGACCAGTTGCTTTAAGCTGGCCAAGAAATCGAAGGCGTTCGAGAGAGCGCTGAAGACTCCTGTCGCGCCGGAGATATACGATAAGCTGGAAGCGGACTTCATTAAGGTGGAGGACGAATTCCAGGCGAACAAGGAGCTCGTGCAGGACGATGACGACGAATAAAGCATTGTCGCGGATGGGACTTGCGATGCGCGCGGGAAAGCTGGTCTCCGGGGAGGAGATCGTGCTGAAGGCCATTCGGTCCGGCGAAGCGAAGCTTGTCCTGCTGGCAGAGGACGCCTCGGACAATACGAAGAAAAAAGTTGCCGACAAATGCGAAAGCTATGGGGTAGAGCTTCTTATCGGTTATACCCGTTTCGAGCTTGGGGGAGCCGCAGGAAAACCCGAACGGGTATTGTTCGCCGTGACGGACAAGGGTTTCGCGGACATGATTCGAAGCGGTTGGGTTCAACATTCGGAGGTGGAGAATATTGAGTAAACAAGAAGACAACAAGGATAAGCTGCGGGTTTACGAATACGCGAAGCAGCTCAATATGAGCAGCAAGGAAGTCATTACGATCCTGAAGCGGGTGAACCTGCCCGTCAACAACCATATGAGCGTCATGGAAGACAACATGGTCGGCGCCGTGGAGAAGTTCTTCCGCGACGTGAAGGCGAATGCCGCGGCCAAGATGGCGCAGGCTCCTAAGCAAGGTGGCGCGCAAGCGGTCGGTACGGCCGCGCAAGCTAAGCCTGCCAACGGCGGAAGCCAAGGCCAGGGCCCCGCACCGCAGCCGCGCAGATCCGAAGAGGCTCCGGCTGCGGCACGTCCCGCGGCTCCGCAAGCGTCCGTCGCGTCGACGCCGAGCGCAAGCTCGTCTTCCGCTCCTGCGGCCAGCCAATCGAACGATCGCCCGCAAGGCGACCGTCCTCAGGGAGATCGTCCGCAAGGCGACCGTCCGCAAGGCCAAGGCGGCTACAACCGTCCGCAAGGCGACCGTCCGCAAGGCCAAGGCGGCTACAATCGTCCGCAAGGCGACCGTCCGCAGGGCCAAGGCGGCTACAATCGTCCGCAAGGCGACCGTCCGCAGGGCCAAGGCGGSTACAACCGTCCGCAAGGCGACCGTCCGCAGGGCCAAGGCGGGTACAACCGTCCGCAAGGCGACCGTCCGCAGGGCCAAGGCGGGTACAATCGTCCGCAAGGCGACCGTCCGCAAGGCCAAGGCGGGTACAACCGTCCGCAAGGCCAAGGCGGCTATAATCGTCCGCAAGGCGACCGTCCGCAAGGTCAAGGCGGCTACAACCGTCCGCAAGGCGACCGTCCGCAGGGCCAAGGCGGGTACAATCGTCCGCAAGGCCAAGGCGGCGGATTTAACCGCCCGCAAGGCGATCGTCCGCAAGGCCAAGGCGGCGGCTTCAACCGTCCGCAAGGCGGCCAGAGCAGCGCGGGAGGCTTCGGCGGAGGCCGTTCGCAGAGCGGCTTCGGAGCGGGTGTCGGCGCCGGCCGTTCTTCTTCCGCACCGGCTGCGGCAGGCGGCAATCGCAATGCCAGCCGTCCGGGCGGACGTCCGGATTCGAACCGGAGAGACCAGGATTCGAATCGCAATGCTGCGGGCAAACGCAAGGATAACGAATTCAATAACCGGTTCGGCGAAGACCGGTTCCGCTCGAAGGGCAAGGGTGGCAAGAATGCCAAAGGCAAGAACCAGCCGCCGCGCGAGAAGATCGACAACACGCCGAAGAAAGTTATCGTCCGCGGCGACATGACGGTCGGAGAACTCGCTAAGATCCTGCATAAGGACGCTTCCGAGGTCATCAAGAAGCTGTTGATGATGGGCGTCATGGCCACGATCAACCAGGATCTTGACCTCGATACCGTCTTGCTTGTTGCAGGCGAGTTCGGCGTCGAGACGGAAGTCAAGATCGTCGTGGAAGACACGAACTTCGAGACGATCGAAGAGAACGACAACGAGGATGATCTCATAACGCGTCCTGCCGTCGTCACGATCATGGGTCACGTCGACCACGGCAAGACGACCTTGCTGGATGCGATTCGCGAAACTCATGTCGCGAGCGGCGAAGCAGGCGGCATCACCCAGCACATCGGCGCTTACCAAGTCGAAGTAAAGGGCCAGAAGATTACGTTCCTGGATACCCCGGGCCACGAAGCGTTCACGACGATGCGCGCCCGCGGAGCACAGGTTACCGATATTACGATTCTCGTCGTTGCGGCGGATGACGGCGTCATGCCTCAGACGGTCGAAGCGATCAACCACGCGAAGGCGGCGAACGTTCCGATCATCGTAGCGGTCAACAAGATCGACAAGCCGGGAGCCAACCCGGACAAGGTGAAGCAAGAGCTGACCGAATACGGTCTCGTTCAAGAAGCATGGGGCGGCGATACGATCTTCGTCGAGCTGTCCGCCAAGCAGCGCATCAATCTGGACGGCTTGCTCGAGATGATCCTTCTCGTAGCCGAAGTGAACGACTACAAGGCGAATCCGAACAAGCGCGCCCGCGGTACGGTTATCGAAGCCGAGCTCGATAAGGGCAAGGGACCGATCGCCCGCATCCTCGTGCAGAACGGTACGCTTAAGGTTGGCGACGCCTTCGTTGCCGGCGATTGCTTCGGACGCATTCGCGCGATGACGAACGATCGCGGACGCCGCGTGAAGGAAGTCGGCCCGTCGACGCCGGTTGAAATTACAGGTCTGACGGAAGTGCCGCAAGCCGGCGACCCGTTCATGGTGTTCGAAGACGAACGCAAGGCTCGCGAGATCGCGGAGAAGCGTTCGATCAAGACTCGCCAAGAGACGATGAAGTCCAACCAGAAGGTAACTCTCGACGATCTGTTCAGCAAGATCAAGGAAGGCGAGATCAAGGATCTCAACGTCATCCTGAAGGCGGACGTGCAAGGCTCCCTCGAAGCGCTCAAGGGCTCCTTGGAGAAGATCGAAGTCGAGGGAGTACGCGTCAAGACGATCCACAGCGGCGTCGGCGCCATCACCGAATCCGATGTTTCCCTGGCTCTGGCTTCGGCAGCAATCGTCATCGGCTTCAACGTTCGTCCGGAACCGCGCGCGGCCGCAACGGCTGAGCAGGAGAAAGTGGACGTTCGACTCCACCGCATCATCTACAAGGTGATCGAAGAGATCGAACAAGCGATGAAGGGCATGCTAGATCCGATCTTCAAGGAGAAGGTCATCGGCCACGCCGAAGTTCGCGAGACGTTCAAGGTCAGCAAGGTCGGTACTATTGCCGGCTGTATGATCACGGACGGCAAGGTGGCTCGCAACGCAGAAGCCCGCGTCATTCGCGGAGGCGTTGTCGTGCATGAAGGCAAGCTGGACTCGCTCAAGCGGTTCAAGGACGACGCGAAGGAAGTATCCGAAGGCTACGAGTGCGGCATTACGCTCGAGAAGTACAACGATCTTCAGATCGGCGACGTCATCGAGGCCTTCGTCATGGAGAGCGTTGAACGTTAAAGCGTCGAATAAAGAGGTGAATACCGCATGGCGAAATTTCGCGTAGGTCGAGTGGGAGAGCAGATCAAGAAAGAGATCAGCACGCTCATCCAAACCGAGCTCAAAGACCCGCGCATCGGGTTTATCACGGTAACGGGAGTCGACGTGACGAACGACTTGTCGCTCGCTCGCGTATACCTCAGCATTCTCGGCAACGAGGAGCAGAAGGAAGCTACCCTGCACGCGCTCGGCAAGGCGAAGGGCTTCCTTCGCTCCGAGCTCGGCAGAAGAATGAAGCTAAGGCATACCCCGGAGATCGAATTCCGCTTCGACAGCTCCATCGAATACGGAAGCCATATCGAATCGCTTCTCGCCGAGATCAACCGGGAGAACCGCAACTTATGACGTGGACGGAGCAGCTCGAGGCGGCGGCCGATTACATTCGTGAGCGGGACGACTTCCTGGTGGTGGCACACGTCCAACCGGACGGGGACGCCATCAGCTCCACCGTTGCGGTCGGATGGCTGCTGGAGAAGCTCGGGAAGACGTACACGATGTATAACGACGGCCCCGTTCCTTCGAGGCTCGCTTACTTATGGAAGAGCGAATCGATCGCAACCGCGGCATCTCGCCCGGATCGCAAGTTCAAGCATGTGATTAGCGTGGACTGCGCGGATTTCGGACGCTGCGGAGCGTCGAAGGAGCTGTTCGAGGAAGGGTACGACCTTCTGAACATCGACCATCATCCGACGAACGACGGATTTGGCACCGTTAACCTGCTGGACTTCGAAGCGGCGGCGACGGTCGAGATTCTGCACGATCTGTGCGAGACGATGCAGATGACCATGGACGAAGCGGCTGCTACGGCTATCTATACCGGACTCATGACGGATACCGGAGGTTTCCGCTACTCGAATACGAGCGCGAAAGTGATGGAGATCGCTTCGGCCTTGCTTCGCGCGGGAGCTAACGGCCCGCAATTGGCCGAGACTCTCCTGGAGCGCATGACCATGGGCCAGATGCGAATGATTCAGACGGCTCTTACTCGTTTGGAATTCAGTTCGGATCAGCGAATCGGATGGTTATGGGTGACCGGCGAGGATCTGGCCGAGACCGGCGCATCGAGCGAGGACCTGGAGGGACTCGTCAACTATCCTCGCAACGTCGAGGGAGTCGAGGTCGGCCTCTTGTTCAAGCAGACGGCTCCGGATTCGGTCAAGATCAGCCTTCGTTCTGCCGGCGTGGTGGACGTATCGGCCGTGGCCCAGCAATTCGGAGGCGGAGGGCACATTCGCGCGGCCGGCTGCCGCGTGGGCGCGACTCTCTCGGAGGCGATCCCGCAAGTCGTCGCCGCCGTCCAGAAAGCGTTGGATGAGGCCGGATGAACAAGAATTCCGTAACCGTTCCAGAAGGGGTATTGGGCATCTGGAAGCCTGCAGGCTGGACTTCGCACGACGTAGTCGCCAAGGCAAGAAGGATACTCGGCGTGAAGAGAATCGGTCACACGGGAACGCTTGATCCTTCCGTGACCGGGGTTCTCCCGATCTGCGTCGGACGGGCTACCCGGATGGTGGAATACCTTCAGGAGATGTCCAAGACGTATGAAGCGACTCTTCGTTTCGGGATTGCGACCGACACGGAGGATGCCGACGGCAACGTAGTGGAGACGGCCGACGCCAGCCACCTGACGGCAGAGCAGATATCGGAAGCCGTGCTTTCCTTCGTGGGGGATATCGAACAAATTCCTCCGATGGTATCCGCCTTGAAGGTCGACGGCAAGCGCTTGTACGAGCTGGCGCGCGAAGGCGTAACGGTCGAGCGCAAGCCCCGGCCGGTCACGATCCACGAGATCGAGATTCTCCATATCGAAGGCAATGGACCGTACCCGGAGGTTCGCTTCTCCGTACGATGCTCGAAAGGGACTTATATCCGAACGCTATGCGTGGATATCGGACGCAAGCTCGGGGTGCCCGCGGTTATGGCCAGCCTGATCCGGACGGCCAGCGCCGGGCTGACCCGCGAGAATTGCGTGACCTTGGAGGATCTGGCGGAGCTGAAACGGCAAGGCGACTTGTCCGCTCGCTTCCTGCCGGCGGATGAGATGCTCGCGTTCCCGCGAACCGTAGCGCCGGAACGCGAGGCCGTCTTCGCGCTGCAAGGCAAGACGCTTGCCGGATCGTCCTTGCTTCCACCTCCCGATCGGGAGGGGCTGTGGAGAATCTACCGAAGCGGGGATGGCGTCTTTCTGGGGCTTTTCGACAGCGATCCGGCACGCGGTACGGTTCGGCCGATCAAGGTGTTCCATCCCGCGGAAGAAGGCTGACGAACCATCCGAAGGACGGCTAGTTTGGGATCCAGGAGGACAGCAGGTGGAACTTTACGAAATATCGTTTGATGAGCAGACGAACTCTTTCGTCATACCGCAACAAGCCGTTAAGCCCCAAGGGCTGTCTCTCGCGATCGGCTTCTTCGACGGCGTGCATCTCGGGCACTGCGAGGTCATCCGCAAGGCTGTGAAGTTAGGCCGCGAGCGCGGGCAGACGCCGGCCGTTCTGACGTTCGACCCTCACCCTCGGGTCGTTCTTGGGCGCGATCAATACCATTCGGTGCTTACGCCGATGGAACATAAGCGGGAGCTGTTCACGGACAATGGGGTAGAAGCGTCGCTTATCATGTCGTTCGACAAAGCCTTCTCGCAGGTAACGGCCGAGCGCTTTATCCGGGAGCTGCTGCTTCCGCTTGGCGTTCGGACGGTCGTGATCGGATTCGACTTCCGGTTCGGCCACCGCGGACAGGGCGATGCCGAGCTGCTGAAGCATTTCGGCGGCGAACGGCTGGATGTGCAGGTCGTAGAGCCTGTTTTCCAGGACGGCTCCAAGGTCAGCAGCTCCCGAATTCGCGAGTTGCTCTCCGAAGGCGACTGCAAGGAAGCTTCCAAGCTGTTGGCCCGTCCTTATGAGATCAGAGGCGAAGTCGTTCATGGCAAGGCGCTCGGCAGACAGCTTGGTTTTCCGACGGCTAACGTGAACCCCGCATTTTCCTATTTTCTTCCGAAGCACGGGGTTTACGCTGTAACGGTCACGCTGGATGAGGATCCGGAATCCGTCCCTTACAAGGGAGTCATCAATGTCGGTCTCCGTCCGACGGTGGAAGAGGGGGCCGCAGAGCCCAAGCTTGAAGTCCATCTGCTGGACTTCAACCGGGATTTGTACGGACAGAACCTCAGGATTCTTTTCCATGATTTCCTTAGGCCGGAGATGAAGTTCGGGTCGCTCGACGCGCTGATCGAACAGATCGGCAAGGATGCTCGGGAAGCGAGAAATCGATTGGCATTATTGTAACGGACATTTGACTATGTTATACTAGTGAACGTTGCGGACATGGCTCAAGCTAGGAACGCAACCGAACCTTGGCTTGGCTGAACGCTCTCACCGGCGTCGGCGAGGCTAACGGCGATTACGAAGTAGAACCCAGGAGGTGAATGAATCATGGCATTGACCCAAGAACGCAAGCAAGAGTTGATTCAGGAACATAAGACTCATGCGACGGACACCGGATCCCCGGAAGTCCAAATCGCTATCCTGACGGAGAACATCAACAACTTGACGGAACACTTCCGTTCCCACAAGAAGGACCATCACTCCCGTCGCGGATTGCTGAAGATGGTTGGTCAGCGTCGTAAGCTTCTGGCTTACCTGAAGAACAAAGACGTTAACCGTTACAGCAGCCTGATCGCGAAGCTCGGCCTGCGCCGCTAATTCGCTTTGGTAGAGAGCAACCTGATCGTGTCGCGAGGGAGGGTTCCCGACCGACACCGGGTTGCTTTTCCTACTTTACGGGAATAAATTGGGTTGCGTCCGCGAATGAACGCTTGCCTAAGAAGCTAGAAGCAGGAAATAATGAGTAATGTGTCGAAAATACATAAGTCTACTATGAGGAGGGAATAGAAGTGGCACAAAGCGTTGAAATGCTGTTGGGAGGCCGACCGCTGTCTCTGGAGACGGGACGTCTGGCCAAGCAAGCCAACGGCGCTATCGTCGTCCGATATGGAGATACCGTCGTGCTGTCCACCGTAACGGCGTCGTCCGGTCCGAAGGATCTGGACTTCTTCCCGTTGACGGTCAACTATGAAGAACGTCTTTATTCCGTCGGCAAGATCCCGGGCGGATTCATCAAGCGCGAGGGACGTCCGAGCGAGAAAGCGATCCTGGCCAGCCGTTTGACCGACCGCCCGATCCGTCCGCTCTTCCCGGAAGGCTTCCGGAATGACGTTCAGATCGTGAACCTGGTCATGAGCGTGGATCAGGACTGCTCGCCGGAGATTGCCGCGATGATCGGCACCTCGGCTGCCCTGGCGATCTCCAACGTTCCGTTCAACGGACCGATCGGAGGCGTTGTCGTCGGTCGTATCGACGGCCAATTCATCATCAATCCGACCGTCGCCCAAGAAGAGAAGAGCGACATGTATGTCGTCGTCGCCGGTACCCGCGACGCGATCATGATGGTCGAAGCGGAAGCCAACGAAGTGCCGGAGATGGACATCCTGGAAGCGATCATGTTCGGCCATGAAGAGATCAAGAAGATCGTCGATACGATCGACAAGCTGACGGCCGTTGCCGGAACGCCGAAGATGGAAGTGAAGCTTCACGAGGTGGATTCTGCCGTTGCGGCAGAAGTGAACGCCTTCGCTCAGCAGCGTCTGGTCGAAGCGGTCCGCATCGAAGAGAAGCATGCCCGCCAAGAAGCCATCGACGCGATTAACGACGAGACCGTAGAACACTTTACCGCCGTGTATGCGGAGACGCCGGAGAAGCTGGCCGACGTGAAGGAAGTCCTGTACGATATCGTCAAAAACGAAGTTCGCCGATTGATCACTCACGACAAGGTGCGTCCGGACGGCCGCAAGCCGAACGAGATCCGCCCGATCTCCGGGGATGTGTCTATCTTGCCTCGCACGCATGGCTCCGGCTTGTTCACGCGCGGCCAGACGCAAGCTCTCAGCATCTGTACGCTGGGACCGCTCGGGGACGTTCAGATTCTCGACGGCATCGGCACGGAAGAAACGAAACGCTTCATGCATCATTATAACTTCCCGCCGTTCTCGGTCGGGGAAGCTCGTCCGCTTCGTCCGCCGGGCCGCCGCGAGATCGGACACGGCGCACTCGGGGAACGCGCCCTGCTGAAGGTCATTCCTTCGGAAGCGGAATTCCCGTACACGATCCGCCTCGTCTCCGAAGTGCTGGAATCGAACGGCTCTACCTCCCAGGCAAGTATCTGCGCGAGTACTCTCGCGATGATGGATGCGGGCGTTCCGATCAAGGCTCCGGTAGCCGGCGTGGCCATGGGTCTAATCAAGGACGGCGAACACTTCACGATCCTGACCGATATCCAAGGGATGGAAGACCATCTCGGCGATATGGACTTCAAGGTCGCGGGAACGTCGAAGGGCGTAACCGCCATTCAGATGGACATCAAGATCGACGGAATCGATCGCTCCATTCTGACGCAATCGCTTGAGCAAGCGAAGGAAGGACGCATGTTCATCCTCGGCAAGATGATGGAAGTCATCCAGCAGCCGCGCGAAGAGCTCAGCCAATACGCTCCGAAGATCGTCACGATGCGAATCAACCCGGACAAGATCCGCGACGTCATCGGATCGGGCGGCAAGGTCATCAACAAGATTATCGAAGAGACAGGCGTCAAGATCGATATCGAGCAGGACGGCATGGTCTACATCGCTTCCGCGGATGCGGCAGCCAACGAGAAGGCGCGTTCCATCATCGAAGGCATCGTCCGCGAAGTGGTGGTCGGCGAGATCTATCTCGGAACGGTCAAGCGCATCGAGAAGTTCGGCGCTTTCGTCGAGATTCTGCCGGGCAAAGACGGCCTCGTTCACATCTCGCAGCTGGCTAACGAGAGAGTCGCGAAGGTCGAAGACGTCGTGAACATCGGCGACAAGATCCAGGTCAAGGTGACCGAGATCGACGCGATGGGCCGAGTCAACCTCTCCCGTAAGGTGCTGCTCAGTCCGGAAGAAGTGAAGTAATAAGCAAGAAGAGAGAAGAGACCGATCCTGTCAGTCTCTTTTTTTGCGTCCGTCATTACTTTGAATGCGAAAGCGTAAAAAAAGCGTTCCCTCTGGAAGTCCGGCTAAAAGGCCGCAGCTTGCAGAGAGGAGCGCTTTTTTAGGTATCGTTCAGGAATTGAAGCTTTAAACGATCGATGAAGAGCTTCAATATCCTTGATTCGGCAGCGTTCCGATGCGTGACCCAGCCAAGCTGCACGGGCAGGTTGCTCGGCACTTCCATCTCCTTATAAGCCATATCTTCGGTCAAGCCCTCGTAGACGGATCCATTGCGGAACGTGTAATCCAGACCGATCGAGAAGGCCATCTCCTCTCGAAGCGCGCCGATGATGGCATTGACGTTGTTCGAGGTGAACACGACGTTGGCGGGGCCGTGAAGCCTTCCGAACTGCTCCATGAACCAGATCAGGTAATCTTCCTTGTAGAGGACCATCGGGTAGCGATGGAAGTCTTCGATCCGAACCGCTTGCTGATGCGCCAGACGGTGGCTCTTGTTCAGGAAGCAGATGAGCTTGGCATCGATTACCTTGACGAATTCGAATTGGTCCCTCACATGCTTCAAGTCCTCATAGAGAACAATAAGGCCAAGATCCACTTTGTGCTGCTCAAGGTCGCGGATAATCTCTTGCGAGCTCATCTCGGAGACCTCGATTCGAACATTTGGGTAATCCCTCTTGAAGCCGGCAAGCGTCTTTACGAGATGGGACATGGGTCCGGGAATGGCGGCCAGCCTCAATTCGCCGCTGAGCGTCTCGGAGAAGCTTCTCGCTTCTTCCTTGAACTCGCGGATTTTCTCCAAGATGACGGCTGCACGCTGAAGGAGGGCTTGCCCTTCCGCCGTCGGAACCGTACCCGCACGGGAACGTTCGAACAGCTTGACCTCGAGCTCCGTTTCCAGGTGGGTGACGGCTTGGCTAAGAGCCGGTACGGAGACGTACAAGTTGTTCGCTGCCGCAGATAAGGATCGGGTCTTCGCTATCTCCAGGATGTATTCCAATTGATCGATATTCATGGGCTCTCAATCCTTAATCAAAAATTAAGTCGATCTAACATATCGTTAATTTAATTTTACACAAAGCAAGCCTATAATAAAAGGGCAAGGAGCATTAAGCGAAAGTATCCTATTCAGCAAAAGAAGGTGCGCATCCATGCGTTTGGAGAGCAAAATCGCGCTTGTTACCGGGGGCGGCACGGGAATCGGAAGAACGACCGCCATCCGTTTCGCCAATGAAGGAGCCAAGCTCGTCGTTACCGATATTAATGAAGCGGGCGCAGCGGAGACCGTCGAGCTGATTCGCAAGAACGGCGGCGAAGCGATTGCGTTCCGCCATGACGTCAGCAGCGAAGACGATTGGAAGAGAGTCGTGCAGGAAGCCGTGGAAGCTTACGGAACGATAGACGTCCTCTTTAATAACGCCGGAATTTATGTCATCAAGCCCTTATTCGAGACGACCATCGAAGAATGGAATCGCATGCTGAACATCAACGTGACGGGCGTGTTCCTCGGGATGAAGCACGTCATCCCCGTCATGGCGAAGCGGAAGAAGGGATCGGTTATCAACGCTTCTTCCATTGCCGGCCTCATCGGAGCTCCGGGCCACGCGATGTACGGGGCGAGCAAAGGCGCCGTTCGCACGATGACGAAGGATGCCGCGATCGAGTTCGCGGGGACGGGCGTTCGCGTCAACTCCATTCATCCGGGCTATATCAACACGGCCATGGCGCAATACGCATCCGAGCAAACGCATCAATCCGAGCAGGAGCTTGGCCAGTCGACTTCGCCTATGGGGCGGCTCGGGACGGTGGAGGACGTCTCCAATCTCGTGCTGTTCCTAGCTTCGGACGAGTCATCCTATATAACGGGCGCCGAGCACGTGATCGACGGCGGCGCTACGGCAAGATAACGAATAGCGGGAGGGTAAACCATGAGATTTGAGAATAAAGTCGCGATCGTAACGGGCGGAGCGAGCGGAATCGGAGAGATGACGGCGAGGCTGTTCGCTACGGAAGGCGCCAAGGTCGTCATTGCCGATTTCTCCGAGAAAGGGGAAGCCGTTGCGGCAGAGCTGCGCTCCGAAGGACGCGAAGCGCTGTTCGCGAAAACGGACGTCACGAAGGAAGCGGACGTTCAAGCGATGGTTCAAGCGACGGTCGAGAAGTTCGGAAGGATCGACATTCTGTTCGCGAACGCCGGCATCGCGAACGACGCTCCGGGTCATCAGCTTCCTTACGACAAGTGGCAGCGCACGATCGATATCAACCTCTCCGGCGTATTCCTGTGCGACAAATACGTTATTGAGCAGATCTTAAAGCAAGGCTCGGGCGGCGCGATCGTCAATTGCGGCTCCATCCATAGCCACGTCGGCAAAGGCGGCGTTACCGCCTATGCGGCGGCCAAGGGCGGCGTGAAGCTTCTCACGCAATCGCTGGGAATCGATTACGCGAAGGAAGGCATTCGCGTGAACGCCATCTGCCCGGGCTATATCGATACGCCGCTGATCGCCGGCCGGAACGAGGCGATTAACGAGCACCTGATCAGCCTTCATCCGATGGGACGCCTCGGCCGTCCGGAGGAAGTGGCCAAAGCGGTCCTCTTCCTGGCTAGCGAGGATGCTTCCTTCATCACGGGCACGACTCTGCTTGTCGACGGCGGTTACACCGCGCAATAAGAGGAAGAAGCGGTAACCGATAGCGATTGCAGAGAGTTTATTCAACGGCTGCTCCTGTTTCTCGTAGGACGAGGAACGGGAGCGGCCGTTGTCGTTTCCCGCTCGTTTGTCCTTTCCGTACATAATACAACGGATTTTGGCATAGGATGGAGGCGAGGCGGATTGGCCAAGCCAATCCCCGGAACCAAGCGCCTAACGGCGCAAGAGAGCGGAGGCAGAGGTCCAATGAGAGTAACGTCGCCCATGGTACTCGCGGCGATGCTTCTATGCCTCGTTGCCATCCTAGCCGCAGGCCGATATGGCCCCATTAGCGCCTATGTGCAACAGGTAAAGAGCGAATCGAAGGCTGAGCGAGCCTTCGGGAACGAGAAGGAAGAGGATACCCTAAACGGGTTGAGAGAATGGATCCGGACGGAAGCGAAGAAGCGATACGAGGCCCCGGTCAATGCCTCGCTGGACCGGGTATGGAAGGCGATACCGGGCTATAATGGCCGGGAAGTGGACGTGGAAGCGACCTACGAGAAAGCGAAATCGATGGGATTCCGTGCGGGAACGGGCGGCGGTTCTTCTTTTCCATGGGTATACCGAGAAGTGAAGCCTGACGTCAATCTGCCCGACCTTCAGCCGAATCCGATATATCGCGGCAACTCCCTCAAGCCGATGGTCGGTCTCATGATCAACGTCGCCTGGGGAGAAGAATACCTGCCTTCGATTCTTAGGACGCTGGACGAGGAGAAGGTTAAAGCGACGTTCTTCTTCGACGGGAGCTGGCTATCCAAGCATGTCGATATCGCGCAGGATATTCTTAAAAAGGGGCATGAAGCGTCCAACCACGCTTATTCGCATCCTAACATGAGCGCGCTCGGTTCCGTCCGCCAGCGGCAGGAGATCGTCAAGACGGAGAACCTTCTCCGTACGAAGCTCGGCGTGGAGAACAAATGGTTCGCACCTCCTTCCGGAGACTTCAATCAGCGAACCGTTGAGATCGCGAGGGAACAAGGACTGCAAACCGTGCTCTGGACGCTGGACACGGTCGATTGGAAGAAGCCGCCGGCATCCAGCGTCATCAACAAGGTATATGCCCGCGCGGGTGCCGGCACGCTTATCCTGATGCATCCGACGGAGACGACGCGGGACGGGCTGAAGGGCATGATTCGCGCGATCCGGTCGAAAGGGCTGACTCCCGGAACCGTCTCGGACACGCTGTCCACCGAGCGGATGAAGGAAGAGAAGAAGGGGCAATAAACGGCATTCGCATGGCTCGTCCCTCGGTTGTGACGAATAAGGATATTTGTTATAGTGTTACTATTGATCTGTAGGGGGAAAATGGGTGGAAAAATTTACGTTAAAGAACGGTCTGCGAGTGATGGTGGAACCGATTCCGACAAGCCGCTCCGTATCGTTCGGCATCTGGGTGAAGACAGGATCCCGTTATGAGACCCCGGTGGACAACGGGATATCCCATTTTATCGAGCATATGCTCTTCAAGGGGACCAAACGCCATTCCGCTAAGGAGATTGCGGATCGATTCGACGGAATCGGCGGCAACGTGAACGCGTTTACCTCCAAGGAATATACGTGCTATTATGCCAAGGTGCTGGATCAGCATCTTCCGATCGCCGTCGACGTTCTCTCCGACATGTTCTTCGAATCGTTGTTCGACGAAGAAGAGCTGGCCAAGGAGAAGAATGTCATCATCGAGGAGATTTCGATGTATGAGGACACGCCGGACGACATGGTTCACGACCTGGTCACCCGAGCTTCGCTGGGCGATCATCCGCTCGCCTATTCGATTCTGGGAACGGCCGAGCGTCTGAACGCGATGACCTCGGACGACCTGCGCGGCTATATGGCGAGAAGATACACGATCGAGAATACGGTCATCAGCTTGGCCGGCAACGTGGACGAGAAGGTCGTCGAGCTGCTCGAGCAGCACTTCGGCGGATTCGACGTGCGCGGCGGATCGGTCGATCTCGCGCCTCCTGTCTATCGGACGAACGCACTGTTCCATAAGAAGAAAACCGAACAGAATCACCTGTGCTTGACGTTCCCGGGCTGCTCCATTCAAGATCCGAAGATGTACGCGATGATTCTGCTCAATAATACGATCGGCGGCGGCATGAGCTCGCGTCTCTTCCAGGAGATTCGGGAGAAGCGCGGACTCGCTTATTCGGTCTACTCGTATCACACGTCTTATGCGGACAGCGGCTTGTTCACGGTCTACGCCGGTACCGCTCCCAAGCAGACTCAGGACGTGTACGATCTCACGCTCGAGATGCTGAACGAAGTGAAGTCGCAAGGGCTGACCGACGCCGAGATTCATCGCGGCAAGGAGCAGCTCAAGGGCAATCTGATTCTCAGCCTGGAGAGCTCCAGCAGCCGCATGAACCGTCAAGGCAAGAACGAATTGATGCTGGGCCGTCACCAGACGCTCGACCAGATGATCGAGAGAATCGACGCCGTGACGAAGGACGACGTCGCCGAGATGATCGACCGCGTGATGAGCGATACGTGCGCGATCGCGGTCGTCGGCGCCCAAGAGAAGGTATTGCAGGGATTAGGGAGGGAATTCGTTGTATCCAGTACAGCTGAAGCGGCTGCCGGGGAATGAGGACATCGCCCTGCCGCGCCAAATGTCCGAATGGGCGGCGGGCTTTGACCTGCATGCGGCCGTCGTAGAACCGCTAGTCTTAGCGCCGGGCGAGAGGGCTCTCGTTCCTACAGGCTTCGCCATGGCGATGCCGAGAGAGCTCGAAGCCCAAATCCGCCCGCGCAGCGGCCTTGCTTACAAGCATGGCATTACCTGCCTGAACTCTCCGGGCACGATCGACGCGGATTACCGCGGAGAAGTGAAGGTGCTTCTGATTAACCACGGGCAGCAGCCGTTCGCCATCGAACGCGGGGAACGCATCGCGCAGATGGTGTTCCAGCTTGTTCCGCAAGTGTCGCTGGAGGAAGTCGACGAACTGTCCGAGACGCTTCGCGGCGAAGGCGGCTTCGGGCACACCGGCAAGTAAAGCACTTTATCAATTCATAAGAGAACCGCGCGCCAGCTGGATCGTTTCCGTCGGCGCGCGGTTTTCGTTATACTGTAGCTATTAAATCGACCTATTAAATCGATATTGGAGGAACAGATCGGATGACAACTGACAACCGCATGCCAACCGTCAAAGCGGAGATGCTGATCCGCAAGTCTGTCGAAGCCGTATTCGAAGCTTTCATCAACCCGGAAGTAACGACCCGTTTCTGGTTCACCAAGAGCAGTGGTAGATTGGAAGCCGGTAGCAAGATCCGGTGGGAGTGGGAAATGTACGGAGCAGCGGACGAAGTGCAGGTGCTCGTGCTGGAGAAGAATCGAAAGCTAAGAATTCGTTGGACGGATCGCTCCGAGACGGAATGGAGGTTCGTCGACAGAGCGGATCGGACTACCTATGTCACGATTACGACTTCGGGATATGAAGGAGACGAAGAGTCGCGGGTTAATCGGGCCATCGATGACATGGGAGGCTACACCATCGTTTTGTGCGGGTTGAAAGCCTATCTGGAACACGGAGTGGTTCTGAATCTCGTAGCCGACAAAGCTCCCGATCTCAATGTGAATCGTTAAACGACTCCCGGTATTAAAAAAAGCCCATGCGTCATTCGCATGTGCTTTTTGGCGTTCTTCTGTTGCTTATTAGAAGGTGGGGGTGCTTACCATGTTGCCGAACAGATCCGAGTACTTGTCGAAGTCGGCGTCGGTCGCGGAACTCATTAACGTCCTTGGACAAGCTTAAGCTTATAAACGTATTCGAACAGGAACTCGAACGCTTCGAGATGCTTTCGGGCTTCGAACGCGTCGCGACCCCATGCGTAAATGCCGTGCTTGCGAAGAAGGATGCCCGGAATGCGCTTGTCCAAGCGATCGCGCACCTCCGGAACGATCTTCGGGATGTCCGCGAAGTTGGAGACGATCGGAACGTCGATGACGGCTTCCTCGTCCCAGATGTTGAACGCCTTGATCAGTTCGACGCCTTCGACCGGAACGGACTTGCGGTCCCAGAACAGCTCCGATACGAGACTGTTGTAGACGGTATGAATATGGAAAATAGCGCCGCATCCGGTCTGGCGGTAGATCTCGCAGTGAATCAGCGTCTCGGCGGACGGCTTCAGCGCGGTCGGCTCGCAAGGGGCTCCCTTCTCGTCGACGAGAAGGAAGTCCTCCGGCGTCGAAGCGGCCTTATCCTTGCCGCTTGCCGTGACGGCGAAGGTGAATTGTTCCGGGCTAAACCCGCCGACGCGCATCGACAGGTTGCCGCTCGTGCCGGGGAACCAGCCGCGGGAAGCGAAGTCGGACTTCACCCGGTCGAGCTCCCGATAGACGCGCTGCTTCTCCTCCAACAGGATGGACTTGCTCGGATGCTCGCTCATTTTCTCCAGTCTCCTTGCTCCAGGTAGTGGACGATGTCGTGGAAGTTCTCGAACGGAATGTGCGGAAGGCCCAGCTCGCGGCATCTCTCCGTCAAGTGGGAGCGGGAGAAGACGAGGTCGACCAGCTTGGCTCCTTCGAAGTCCGTGATGCTGTCTCCGATCAGGATGCGGCTGTAATCTTCCTTCGGATAACGGCGGATGACCGCCGCCTTGCACATGCCGCAATCGTTCTTGCAGTGCTCGTCGCAGGGATGAGGCCACAGGATCTCGATGCGTTCTCCGCTGAAGTCGCTGCCGTTGCAGAAGATATGGTCGCGCGGGATTCCGAATGGCTCAAGCAGCGGATAGACGAAGAAGTCGATCCCGCCGCTGGTAACGTAGAATTCGACGCCGTGCTTCTTGCACCATTCGAGAAGCTCGGGGAAGCCTTCGCGAATGCCCGCCGTATTCAGAATGAAGTCGGTAATCTCTTGCTTCATGGAAGAAGGGAAGAGGGCGAACATCTCGCCGACTCCCTGGCGCAGAGACTTCTTGAACGACACGATGTCCTTCATGATGTCTTCTACGCCTTCCGGCTTGAAGTGCTGCATCACGGCGACGATATTGTCGCTGAGCGTGATCGTTCCGTCGAAGTCGCAGAACAGGACGGGAGGCTTAGTCAGGCTGCGGGTCGTGCCGGTCGTCATGCTTCCCGTACCCCCCAACGTTCGATGGCGAGACGAAGCTCTTCGTGATCGTTCGCGTATTCGGACAGGCCGACTCCCGCCTGAACGGCATCGATCGCTTGGCGGAACGCGCGGCCGCCCGCCGCCGCTCCTTGGGCGTGTCCATGCACGCCGCCGCCCGCATTGACGACGACGGCTTCGCCGAAGTCCCGCATGATCAGCGGCACGAGGCCGGGATGAATGCCCGCGGATGGGACCGGGAAGGCCGCCTTCAACGGAAGGGACGGGTCCAGCAGGTTCGCCTGCACGGCCAGGTTCTCTTCCTTCGGCATGACGACCGAGCCGTAAGGGGAAGGGAAGAGGGACAGGTCCGCGCCCGCGATCCGGACAAGCTTGCCTAGCAGAAGCGGGGCCGCGATGCCATGGTAAGGCGACGGATAATAAGCGCCTGCGAGCGCCGGATGAGCGGCGATCGGCACGTTGATGGACGAATCGTTAGCAAGCTCGGTGAGCGCGTCGTGCCCATAAGCCAGAACGTTGAACAGCAGGCCGTTCGCGCCCGCGTCGATCGCGCGGCGAGCGTTCTCCCGCAGCTTGGACGTCGGCCCGGTCAGATTCGTGAAGTAGATCAGCTTCTGGCCGGTTACCTTCTCGGCTTCGCGCGCCGCATCGACGCACGTCTCCACGCGGCGCTCCAACGGGGTGAGCGGATTCTCGAACAGAATCTCGTCGTCCTTGATCAGGTCGACGCCGCCCAAGGCCTGCTGCAGGAACTGTTCGTGCAGATTCGGGAGATCGTATCCTATCACGGATTTGAAGATGCTCATCAGAAGAGGCCTGTCCGTCACGCCGAGCTTCTCGCGAACGCCTTGCATGCCGAACTTCGGTCCGGAGAAGGCTTCGAGGAAGGCGGAAGACGGGTTCAGGTCGAGCAGCTTGATTCGGCCGTCCATCGACAGCTTGCCGAAGGTCGTGACCAAGAGGGCGGGGATATCCCTCGAGAAGTTCAGATCCGGGTAGGCGATCGTAATATCCGCATAGCGCTCGCCCGGGGCGGCGTTCTCCGGTTCATGGGCTTGGACCGAGACGACCTGCCCCAGATAGGGCTCCATTCGCTGCTTGGCGACCTGCGGAAGCTCGGTCCAGCTTCCGACGGTCAGGCCGACGGCGATTCCTTCGGCTTTCTTGGCGAAGTCGGCTTTATCGTCGAATAAACGATAAGTAGCGGTGCTGTAACCGGGTGCTGCGGGTTTGCTGGTGCTCATGTCTATCAACTCCTGCTCTCCAAGAAAATGAATGTTAACGAGTCAAAGCCTCATCCGCGATAGCCCGCCCCATCTCTTCCGAGCGTTCCGCGCAGCGATCCATCGCCTGGCGAACGGCGCCCGGGAAGCCGAGCCGATCGAGCGTCTCGATCGCGGCCTGCGTCGTTCCGTTCGGAGACGTCACCTTGCGTCTCAGGTCGGCAGGGTCTTCGCCGGTCAGCCGAACCATCTCGGCAGCGCCGCGCACGGTCTGCACGACAAGCTCCCTAGCGGCTTCCGGAGCCAACCCTTGCGCGATGCCGGCGCTGATCATCGATTCCATCATGAAGTAGATGTAGGCCGGTCCGCTGCCCGAAACGGCCGTAACGGTCTGCAGCAGGCTCTCCTCGACGACGGTCGCCAGTCCGATCGCTCCGAACATTTCCAGAGCAAGGGATCGGCCATCCTCGGGAACGGAGCCGGAGAAGCTGATGCCCGTCGCGCCGAGCCCGATGGAGCTCGAGGTGTTCGGCATCGTCCGAATGATCGGCTGCTCGGTCTCCAGCAATTGATGCATGGTCTGGATCGACAAGCCGGCGACAAGGGAGACGATCTGCTGCTCCGGTCGCAGCAGCGGCTTGAGAGCAAGCAGCGCCGTTACCGAGTCCTTCGGCTTGATGCCCAGCACCACCAGGTCCGATTCCGCCAGGGCGGCGTTCTTCTGTTCCGGGGTAAGCGCCGGAACGACGCCGTACTTCTGCTGAAGCTCGATCAAGCGGTCGCCGTTCGAACGGTTCAGCACCTTGATGTTGGCCGGGGTCGCGACCCCCGTCTCGACGATCCCGCGAATAATGGCTTCGGCCATCGAGCCCGCGCCATAGAAAACAATCGTTTTATCTTTTAAACGAGAGACGGTTTGCTTCGTCATGTCATCTTTCACTCCTGCATTTCGAATGAGTGCCGCTTCATGGATGATCTCCCAATCCGACGGCTCGTAATCGCTCGGGCCAGGTCCTCGTTATCCGCGGACCTGCCCGGAGCCCTGAATCCGGTATTTCGTCGAGGTAAGAGCGGGAAGGCCCATCGGTCCTCTCGCGTGCAGCTTCTGGGTGCTGATGCCGATCTCGGCGCCGAAGCCGAACTCGAAGCCGTCGGTGAAGCGGGTAGATGCGTTGTGGTACACCGCCGCCGCGTCAACCTCCGCCAGGAAACGGTCCGCGTTCGCGCTCGTCTCCGTGACGATGCATTCGGAATGCATCGTGCCGAAGCGGCGGATATGAGCCATGGCTTGATCGAGATCGTCGACGATCTTGACGTTCAGGATGTAATCGCCGTATTCGGTCGCGTAATCCTTCTCGGTTGCGGGCTTCGCCCAAGAAATGAGCCGGCTTGCGCGTTCGCAGCCGCGAATCTCCACGTCTCTGGCGCGGAAAGCTTCGGCCATGGAAGCCAAGTGTTTCTCGGCATAGGAGGCGTGGACGAGGAGAGTCTCCATCGAGTTGCACACGGAAGGCCTCTGAACCTTGGCGTTGAGCGCGATCTCCTCCGCCATCCTAGGAACGGCTGTCTCGTCCACGTACGTATGGCAGATGCCCGCGCCCGTCTCGATGACGGGAACCGTCGCGTTCTGCACGACGTTCTGGATCAGCGAGGCGCCGCCGCGCGGGATAATGACGTCGAGCAAGCCGTTCAGCTTCAGCATCTCGTCGACGGAAGACCGGTTGGCATCCTCGATCATCTGAAGGGCCTCCACGGGAAGAGCGGTCGACTCGAGAGCTTCCCTCATCAGCCGAACGATGGCTCGATTGGACTCGAGAGCCGCCGAGCCGCCGCGCAGGACGACGGTGTTGCCCGTCTTCAGGCACAGGCCCGCCGCGTCGACGGTCACGTTCGGACGGGCTTCATAGACCATGCCGATGACGCCGATCGGGACGCGATGCTTCTCGATATGAAGGCCGTTGGGCCGATCGATCGTCTCCAGAACCGTTCCGACCGGATCGGGAAGGTCGACTACCTGCCTCAAGCCTTCCGCGATCGCCTCGATACGGCTCGGATTCAGCTTCAACCTGTCGAGCAGGGAGGCGCTGGTGCCGTTCGCCGCGCCGTTCTTCATGTCCTTCTCGTTCGCTTCCAGGATAACGGCCTGACCTTCGATCAACGCGTCGGCCATTCGCAGGAGCGCTTCGTTCTTCTGTTCCGTCGTCGCTTTGTTCATGGCCGCCGCGGCTTCCTTGGCCAGCGCGGCCTTCGTTCTCACTTCGCTCATGCTTCTGACGCCTCCTTAACGTGGGTCGTGACCCATTCGTCTCGATGTATCACTTCAATGCGGGAAGGCTCGACCCGCCGTAACGCCTCGTCGCTCGACAAGCCCGCGGCCGCCGTCACCTGCCAGGAAGAATAGTTGCTGACTCCCCGACCGAGCGCGCGCCCCGCGGCATTGACGACCTCGACCACGTCGCGCGGGTGGAATTCTCCGCTGACCCCGGTTATCCCGGCGGGCAGCAAGCTCTTGTGGCCGTTCAGCAGCGCTTCCTCCGCGCCGGCGTCCACGACGATCCGGCCTTGCGGTACCGAGAGGTAGCCGATCCACTTCTTCTTCGCCGGCAGCGAATGAAGGGAGGTGGTGAAGTAGGTGCCCCGTCCGGCGCCTTCCGCCGCCTTGAGCAGATCGCCCGGCTCCGTGACGCGGCCGATGAAGGTGGAGACGCCGCCGCCCATCGCGATGCGGGCCGCTTCGATCTTGGAGCGCATGCCGCCCGTCCCGACGGAGGAGCCCGCGCCGCCGGCGATTCGGTACAGATCGTCGGAGATCACGTCGATTCGATCGATTCGCTTCGCGTCCGGGTCCTTGCGCGGGTCGGCGGTGTACAAGCCTTCGATATCGGTCAGCACGTACAGCTCATCCGCCTTGACCAAGGCGGCGACGAGGGCGGACAGCGTATCGTTCTCGCTGAACTTGAGCTCGTCGATGGCGACGGTGTCGTTCTCGTTGATGACCGGCACGACGTTCAGCCGCAGCAGCTCCTCGATCGTTCTCTCCGCGTTCTGCGAACGGGAACGGTTGCTGAAGTCCGGCCGGGTAAGCAGGATCTGGGCGGCCGTAATGCCGTGGGCGGAGAAGGCTTCCTGGTAAGCTTCCATCAGCAGCGCCTGCCCGACGGCCGCCGCGGCTTGCTTCTCGTAGACCAGCTTGGGACGGGTTGCGTAGCCGATGCGCTTGAAGCCGGCCGCGACCGCGCCGCTGGTGACCAGCAGGACCTGATAGCCTTGCTGCTGCAGGCGGGCAATCTCGGAAGCGAAGAAACGAACCCGCTCGCGGCTGAGCCCTCCTTCTTCGGAGGTTAACGAGCTGCTTCCTATCTTGACGACGATTCGCCGTTTCATAGCCTTCACGATCCTCTCATATGCTTCGGTTAGGGTAGGGGAGAAGAGCGCCGGAACCAAGCGACAACGACTGGGGCGTTCCTCCGGGCGCTGAAGCAGGATTGCGGAGGTTATTCGGGAATGGGTAAGCAAGAAGCGTAAACCTTCCGAATAACGCAAAAAAACTCTCATCCTCCAACATCAAAGGACGAAAGTTTCCTTCCGCGGTACCACCTTTATTGATGCCGCAGCGCTCCTGAGGAACGGGAACGGCATCCGCTTGTCATCCTGGTAACAGCAGGGAACTGTCCGGCTCGTCGCCGACCGCTCGGGGGCGGGAGAAGCGGCCGCTGTCGTCGAATTCTTCCAGCCGTGGAATTCGATCTCTGGGCGATACGGTTCCGCTTCATTCCCCGTCATTGCGTTTGAGCTTAAACCGCCTTGCTCCGGCGGCTTCATATTAATGTTAAGAATACCATGCGCCGCACGGCCTTGTAAAGGAAAGAAGGCCCTGCAAGGACGATCCGGAGCGCCGAATTAAACGAACAGCTTCAGCCGGCCGATGCGCTCCGCCACCTCGCGAAGCCGCTCCTCCGGCGCAAGCAGGCCGAGGCGGACATATCCTTCTCCGTGCTCCCCGAAGCCGTTGCCCGGAGCGACGACGATGTCCGCTTCCTCGAGCAGCTTGTCGGCGAAGGACATCGAAGTGAAGCCTTCGGGAACGGGCAGCCAGCAGAAGAACGAGCCCGCCGGTCTCAAGGCTTGCCAGCCGATGTCCGCCAAGCCTTCGTACAGGGCGTTACGGCGGTTCTCATAGGTGCGGACAAGCGCGGCCACGGAGTCTTGTGGGCCGGCCAGCGCCTCGGTCGCGGCTTCTTGAATGCCCCCGAACAGGCTGCAATAATAATGATCCTGGATCAGGTTCAGCATCTCGACGATCGTCTTGTTGCCGAGTGCGAACCCGACGCGCCAGCCTGCCATGTTGTACGACTTCGAGAGCGTATAGAACTCGACGCCGACGTCCTTCGCGCCCGGGGTCTCGAGGAAGCTGACCGGCCGCTTGCCGTCGAAGCCGATGGCGCCGTAAGCGAAGTCGCTGGCGACGACCACGCCGTTCTTCTCGGCGAAGCGAACCGTTTCTTCATAGAAAGAGCGAGTGGCTACCGCCGAGGTCGGGTTGTTCGGGTAATTCAGGAACATCAGCTTGGCGCGCTCCAGCTCGGCAGCGGGAATCGCTTCGTAATCGGGAAGGAAGCCGTTGCTCTCCAACAGAGGCATGAATGCCATCCTCGCTTCCGCCAGGGCAACGCCGGACCAGTAGTCCGGATAGCCGGGATCGGGAACGAGGCAGACGTCTCCGGGATTCAGCAAGCATTGGCTGATCTCGATGAGCCCCGTTTTGCCTCCGAACAGCACGGCTACCTCCGTGTCGGGATCGAGATCGACGTTATAGTCTTCTTTGTAGCGCTTGGCCACCGCTTCTTTAAGGAAACGGAACCCGCGAAACGGCGGATATTTATGATAGAGAGGATTATCCGCGGCGCGCTTCAGCCTCTCGACGACCGCTTGCGGAGTCGGAAGGTCCGGGTTGCCCTGCCCCAGGTTGATCACATCGCGGCCGGTCGCCGCTCTTGCGTTGGCTTTGGCGACGAGCGCCGCGAAAAATTGCTCGGGCAGCGTCTTCAGGCGTTGCGCCGGTTCGATTCGTATCGTCATGGTCGGTATGTCACTCCGCTTTCGTTCCGCGATTAAGGAAAAGAGATAAAATGAATGTAGCATAACGAAGCTTCTATTATCAATCGGAAAAGAAGGAATACCTCGTCTTGTCGCGTTCGCCTGAAATAAGGTACGATGGGGAAAAGGCCGCCTGCCGGCGGCCATGAATTCGAAGGAGAGTTCCCCTATGCCTAATCCTCTGCGCCTAGCGCTCATTCAGATGCACATCGACGCCGGTTATCCGGAGCAGAACTACGCAAGGCTCGAACAGCGGCTCAAGGAGGCGGTCGCCGCCGACCCGAAGCCGGACGTCATTCTCGTGCCGGAGATGTGGAATACCGGCTACGCGCTCGAGCGGATCCGAGAGCTCGCCGACCCCGCGGGCGTTCGCACTCGGGCCTTCGTCTCCGAATTCGCCAAGCGCCACGGCGTCAACGTCATCGCCGGTTCGATCGCGGAGCTTCGCGAAGATGGCGGGGGAGAACGGCCGAAGACGGTCACCAACACGGTTTACGGCTTCGATCGGCACGGGGACGAGATCGCCGAATATTCGAAGATCCATCTTTTCAAGCTGATGGATGAGCATCTTCATCTCGAAGCGGGAGAGAAGCCGGGACGCTTTACGCTCGAGGGCTGTCCGGCCGGCGTCATGATCTGCTACGACATCCGCTTCCCCGAGCTGGCTCGCAAGCTTGCCCTGGACGGGGCGAAGGTGCTGTTCGTGCCGGCTGAATGGCCGCATCCGCGCCTGCATCACTGGAGGACGCTGCTTCAGGCGAGGGCGATCGAGAACCAGATGTACGTCGTGGCCTGCAACCGGACGGGCGTCAGCGGAACCACCCGTTTCTTCGGCCATTCGATGATCGTCGATCCTTGGGGCGAAATCGTCGCCGAAGCGGGAGAAGAGGAGACGATCGTGACCGCCGAGATCGACCTCGACCTCGCGGATGAGGTGCGCGGGCGGATTCCGGTATTCGCCGACCGCCGTCCGGGCTTGTACGAATAATCCGAGCTCCGCCGCGGCCGATCGCTACTCCCGGGTTATTTTTCCGCGAGCCGACCCGCCTTATTATTTGCCCGGGACTTGCTGCGAGAGGGAATGCATGGTCTTGCGGAAAATATCGATGAACGCCTCGGCCGCATTGGACAGGTAACGCCCTTTGCGATAGCCGATGACGAGCGTTCGGGTCGGCTTGCCCTTCAGTCGGATGTAGGCGGGGGTATGGCTTCCTTCCTGCGCGCTCCTGGCGACCATATGCGGCACGAAGCCGACGCCCATGCCGGCGGCGACCAGCGATTGGACGGTCTCGATGTTGCTGCTCTCGAACACGACGCGCGGCGCGAATCCGGCTTTCTGGCACAGGTCGTACGCGATCGCCCGGAAGCCTTGCCCTCTCTTGAGGAGAACGAAGGATTCGTCCTTCATCTCCGCGAGTTCGATCGGTTCCCTGGAACCGGACTGGGCAAGACGATGATCGGGCGGCACCGCCAGGAAAATCTCCTCTTCGATAATCGGTTCGTACGTAAGGGAAGAATCGATGACGGGCAGGGAGAGCAGGCTGACATCGGCGCCTCCGGAGGCGGTCAGCTGTTCGAGCTGCAGCGTCGTCTCCTCGACGAGAGCGATCTCGATGCTCGGATGAGCCTGGCGGAACGCCGTCAGCACGTCGGGGAGAACGTGGGCTCCCGTGATCGGCAGGCTGCCGACGATGATGCGGCCCTTGCGCAGATCCGCGATGTCCTCCATCTCCTGGCGCAGCTGCTCGGTCATATCGACGATCTGCTTCGCTTTCTCGACGAAGATGGTCCCGGCATAGGTGAGTTCCACGGAGTTCGTGCTTCGCTTGAACAGCAGGATGCCGAGCTCCTTCTCGAGCTTGGAGAGCTGCTGGCTAAGAGACGGCTGGGCGATATGAAGCTTCTCCGCGGCGCGGGAGAAATTGCGTTCCGCGGCGATCTGAATGACGTACTGCAGCAGGCGCAGTTCCATGGGAGAGCTCCTTTCTTGCCTCAAGCTTCCGCGCTTGGGGCATTCAAATGGTTGTTATCATTATAGCATGAAACTATGAAGGCGTCGGACTTAATAGTTGGGATATGGCGAGACGAATAAAAAAGAGCAGGAGGGAGGTCCTCGCCGCTCCATTGGCTTCATTGCTGTTAAATTTTGAAGCCTTGAAGCCGAATCCAGCATCGTTTAGGTTAGAAGAGGAGGTTGATAAGGAGAGATTCTCAAGCGAAAACGTTTATTGGCCTTGCGTTTGTTTATAGCACGAACCTATCAAGCTTATAGTTATTATATCTTGGAGCAATGAAACAAGGGATGTTATAGTAGAGGCATATTCAGATCGGAATCGGTTCAATCGCCGCTAGAGCCTGCATGGCCGGGACGCGGAGCGGCGGGAAGCCTGACGCTCCATCCGCTTCCCCGCCGCTTGGCCGATCTCGCAGAGATAACATTTCATATGGGGTGAATGTAGAATGAGCAAACTGACGATGTTCGAGAAAATTTGGAACAATCACGAGATTCATTCGGAAGCGGGCAAGCCGAGCATTCTGTACATCGACTTGCATCTGGTTCACGAAGTAACTTCTCCGCAAGCGTTCGAAGGCCTTCGCATGACGGGCCGCAAGGTTCGCCGTCCGGAGCTGACCTTCGCGACGATGGACCACAACGTGCCGACGAAGGATCGCTTCAACATCGCCGATCCGATCTCCAAGCAGCAAGTGGACACGCTGACGAACAATTGCCGCGAGTTCGGCGTGAAGCTGTACGACCTGAACACGCTCGACCAAGGCGTCGTTCACGTCATGGGTCCTGAGCTGGGCCTGACTCATCCGGGCAAGACGATCGTCTGCGGCGACAGCCACACGTCGACGCACGGCGCGTTCGGCGCTCTCGCCTTCGGGATCGGAACGAGCGAAGTCGAGCACGTTCTGGCTACGCAATGCCTGCAGCAAGCCAAGGCGAAGACGATGGAAGTCCGCTTCGTCGGCAAGCGCCCCGCCGGCATCACGGCGAAGGACTTGATCCTCGGCCTGATCGCCAAGTACGGCACCGACTTCGCTACCGGCTACGTTATCGAGTACACGGGCGAAGCGATCCGCGAACTGTCGATGGAAGAGCGCATGACCGTGTGCAACATGTCCATCGAAGGCGGAGCCCGCGCCGGCCTGATCGCTCCGGACGAGACGACCTTCAACTACCTGCGCGGCCGCGAATACGCTCCGCAAGGCGAAGACTTCGACCGCGCCGTCGAGCAATGGAAGGCATTGACCTCCGATGAAGGCGCCGTCTACGACACGGTCGTCGAACTGAACGTCGAGGAGCTCGTCCCGCAAGTGACTTGGGGCACAAGCCCGGGCATGGGCACGGGAATCACTTCCTCCGTTCCTTATCCGGAGAAGCTGCCTACCGAGAACGAACGCAAAGCCGCCGAGAAGGCGCTTGAATACATGGATCTGAAGCCGGGCACTCCGATGTCCGAGATTCCGATCGACTACGTCTTCATCGGCTCCTGCACGAACGGACGCATCGAAGACCTTCGCGCCGCCGCCAAGGTTGCCCAAGGCCACAAGGTCAGCCCGAACGTGACCGCGATCGTCGTTCCAGGCTCCGGCCGCGTCAAGCTGCAAGCCGAGAAGGAAGGCCTCGACAAGATCTTCACCGCCGCGGGCTTCGAATGGCGCGAAGCGGGCTGCTCGATGTGCCTCGCGATGAACCCCGACGTGCTGAAGCCGGGCGAGCGCTGCGCGTCCACTTCGAACCGCAACTTCGAAGGTCGCCAAGGACGCGGCGGCCGCACGCACCTGGTGTCTCCGGAGATGGCTGCCGCAGCGGCGGTCAAGGGCAAGTTCACCGACGTTCGCAACTGGGAATTCCGTTCCGAAGTAACGGCATAAGAAGGGAGATTCGATACCATGGAAGCATTCAAACAACTTACGGGCATCGTTACGCCGGTCGACCGCGTGAACGTGGATACCGATGCCATCATTCCTAAGCAGTTCCTGAAGAGAATCGAACGCAGCGGCTTCGGCCAATTCCTGTTCTTCGAATGGCGCTGGGACGAGAAGGGCAACGTCATTCCGGAGTTCAGCCTCAACCAAGAGCGCTACCAAGGCTCCAGCATCTTGATCTCCCGCGCGAACTTCGGCTGCGGCTCCTCCCGCGAGCACGCTCCGTGGGCGATTCTGGACTACGGCTTCCGCGTCGTCATCGCTCCTTCGTTCGCGGACATTTTCTACAACAACTGCTTCAAGAACGGCATCCTGCCGATCAAGCTCAGCGAAGAGCAAGTCGAAGACCTGTTCCAGCGCACGAACGCCAACGTCGGCTTCAAGCTGACGGTCGACCTGGAGAACAAGGTCATCACGGACGGCGCGGACCTGACGATCCGCTTCGAGCTCGACGAGCATCGCCGCCAATTCCTGCTGCTCGGCTTGGACGACATCGGCCTGACCCTGCAGCACAGCGACCTGATCGCGGCATACGAAGCGAAGAACGAAGCCCGTCTGGCGAACAAGTTCTAATAGACCGCTCGAGGCCGGGCATCGGCTCGGCAAACGATAGAAGGCAGCGTGGAAGACCCTGGATCCCGATACGGCATATTTCGGGAACCGGGGTCTTTTTTTCCTCGTTTTCTCGCAACTTTTGGCGAATCGGCACGTCTAATGTTCGTGGGCAAGCTGGGTGGGCAATCCATCGGCAAGATTGCACTTTCACAACATTAGACACCGAGGTGAAGCATGAAGAAGTGGACGTCCCTGTTGTTTGTCGTCGCCGTCATGCTGTTCATGGCTTGCGGAACCGCCTCTGCCGAGGTCACTCCGAAGCTTGTACTGGACGGCAAAATTTTGAATCCGGTTGAACCTCCTGCCTTGATCGGCAACTTTACGATGGTTCCCGTGCGGATCGTCGGGGAGAACCTGGGCTACAAAGTCGATTACGACAGCAGCAAGAAACAGGTGACGGTGAAGAGCGGAAGCTCGACGGTTCAAATGGTGCTAGACAAGAAGACGGCTACGGTCGACGGCAAAGAAGTTTCTCTGCAAGCGCCGCCAACGGCCAAGTCGGGCAGCACGCTCATCCCCTTGCGTTTCGTGGGGGAGGCTTTCGGCCTTCAAGTGTATTGGGAGAACACGAACAAGTCGGTCTTCCTGTACAGCAACACCGGGAGCTCCGGCTCCGATTCCGGATCTAACGGATCCGGCAACACAAACGGCACAGGCAATTCCAACGGCTCAGGCAGCTCTAACGGATCCGGAGGCTCTAACGGCCCCGTCGATAACGGCAGCCCGGGAGGCAGCGGAGATCCGAGCCTACCGGAGGGCGGAGGAACGGAGTCCGAGAACGGCGGTTCCGGCAGTCAGAACGGCGGAGGATCGGAGAACTCGGCGATTGCGCAGATCCAATCGGTCTCCTACGGGAACAACGCCATCGTTCTGAAGTACAGCGGCTCCTTGCAGCCGAAGACCTCCGTGTTGACCGGACCGGATCGAATCGTCATCGACCTGCCGATGACGGAATTCGCGAGCGGCTTCCAGCCGGCGCTTCCGGTCGACGCCAACGGAAACGTGAAGTCGTTAGGCGAGATAGCGGTGACGGATCACGTCGCCTTGACGAAGATTCGCTATTCGCTGTTCTCCGACAACCCCAAGACGCTGAGGTTCGTGCTGGACTTAAAGCAAAAGTGGGGCTATGAGCTATCCAACGACGCGGCGACCCAGACCCTGACCATCATCCTCGCGGATCCGACGACCATTCCGCCGAAGCCTTCGACCGGAGTCTATACGATCGTGCTCGACGCGGGACACGGCGGCTCCGATCCCGGCGCTTCCAGCATCACCGGCAGGCTGGAGAAGGACTTCAACCTGGCCGTCATTCTGAAGCTGCAAGCGATTCTGGCTGCGGACTCGAGGCTGAACATCGTCATGACCCGCTCGGGAGATACATACCCTTCGTTGGCCGACCGTTACAATCTGGCCAACTCGATCAAGGCCGATCTCTTCCTGTCGGTTCACGGCAACAGCAATACGAAGAACACGATATCCGGAACGGAAGTCTATTATACGCGCGACGCCAGCCTGTCTTTCGCGAAGATGGTCCAGACCTACGCGACGCCGACAACCGGTCTCCGAGACCGCGGAGTCATTCAGAAGAGCTTGGCGGTCACGCGGGAGACGACGATGCCGGCCGTTCTGTTCGAAGCCGGGTATCTGTCGAACTCGGGCGACGAGAGCGTGATGTATACGGATAAATTCCAGAGCAATCTGGCTCAAGGCTTGGCAACCGCCATCAAGAAGTATTTGCAGCTCGAGTAGCGAACGGAAGCACTCATCTTCTCTAGAAGAACAATTCGAATAGGAGCGATAGGGATATGGCGATAGCTTTGCGAGGCAAATCATGGATCAGCCTGGTAATAATCTTGGCTTTGGTGTGGACGGGGTTGGCGTTCCACGCCCCTCGCGCCTCTGCGGCGGCTTCGACGCCGTTCTCCGATGTGCCGGCAGGCCATTGGGCGGAGAAGCATATTGCCAAGCTGGCCCTGCAAGGGCTGGTCAAAGGCAATAACGGCTTGTATTCTCCGAATTCTTCTTTAACCCGCCAAGAGGCGGTCCTTATCGCACTTCGCTTCATGGGCTTGGAAGACAAGGTGAATACCAGCGATGTCGTGGCTTTCCCCGACACGTTCTCGGTCGATAATTATTTCAAGCCGTACGTGAATTACGCGTTCAAGCAAAATCTGATCAGCATGTCCGAAGAGTTCGAGATCGCGAACAAGGAATCGGCCAAGAAGTGGGGAAGCACGCCGGCCAGCCGCGAATGGATCGCAAGGCTGCTGGTCCGCGCGATCGGCAAGAACGCGGACGCCGCGGATCAAGCGGGCAAGGCAACCTCCTTCGCGGACAATGCCTCGATCGGCTCCGAATATCTCGGCTTCATTAACGTTGCGGTCAGCAACGGCTTGGTGAACGGCATCGACGGCAACAAGTTCGATCCCAAGGGCAACGTTACCCGCGCCACGGCGGCGACGCTGTTCAGCCGCGCGGAAGCCAAAGCCGCGACTTCCTTCCCGGGCCAAGCCACGGGCATCTTGCTGCAAGTGAGTCCGACGCAGCTGAAGCTGCTGCAATCGAACGGCACGATTACGAATTACGCGGTTACGGACGGCACGCTGTTCTCCCGTTCCGATACGGAGAAGCTGGGAACGGTCGCCGGGCTCAAAGCCTATGGCGAAGCGCTTGTCATCGGCTCCGGCGACGGCACGGCCGCTTATGCGGAACAGCTTAGCGATACCGCCCGCGTGAAGACGGCGGAAGGAGAGCTTGTCGTCGTAAGCGCGAGCAAGAGCCAAGTGACGGTCTTGAACGGAGACGATGTCGCTACTTATCCTTACGATTCCGCCAACCTTCCGGCGGTAACGGATTCCGAGGGCAACGCGATCTCTTTGTCGGACATTCCGGCAGGCGCGAAGCTGAAGCTCGTCGTTGACAATTACAGCTCCGCAGGCAAGCTTCTGGCCGTATCGGTCACGACTTCCACGGTCAATAAGTCGGGCAGCGGCACGATCGTAAGCTTCGATTCCGCGACCGGCGCGCTGACGGTCAAAGACAGCGCGACGGCCGTATCGGAGACAAGAAGCGTAGCCTCCACCGCAACGATCCAGAAGGACGGCGAATACGTCAAGAAGACGGAATTGAAGGCAGGAGCCTCGATCACTTACAAGATCAGCAACGGCGAGTACACGGATATCGTCATTACCAAATCTTCGGGGCAGACGGTCAGCGGGTACTTCTTCAAGGCCGACACGACGGAGAAGACGATTCAGTACACGTCCTCGTTGAATTCGAGCGACATCAAGGCGAAGTTCTATGACAAGAACGTCACCGTCGCGATCACGGGCGTGACGAACACCGGCCTGAACGATCTGTTCAAGGGCGATTCCATCGAGCTTACCGTCAACGATTCCGGTACGGTGATCGGCATTGCGGTCAAGGACCGTTCGATCAAGACTTTGTCCGGCGGCACGATCTCTTCGTACGTAGCGGACGACAACATCGTGCTGATCAAGGATAGCAGCGGCAAGTCTTCTGCATACGAGATCAATGCGAACACGCGTTACGACTACAACGGCACGACGATCACCAAGGCGACGGCGCAGAATTACTTCATCAAGGGCCGCAAGGTCGACATCGGCTATTCGGAAGGCGTCTTGTACTACATCTCCTTCGTATCGAGATACAGCGGCACGGTCATTACTAACGATACGAGCACCCATTCGCTTACGCTGAAGCTGGCGGATGGCACCAACCAGTCGCTTTATTACGGAAGTCCGACGGTTGAGCTGTTCGGCAAGTCTTCGGCGACATATGCCAACGTTGCCAAGGGCGATGTCGTTACCGCTTATCTGTCGAGCGATCAGACGTCGATCGTCTCCATCAAAGTGTTGAAGACCGCGCAGCTGGAGGTTGTATCCGTCGATGCGAATACCAACAAGCTGACGGTTCAGAATGCTTCGACAGGCGTCACGACCTCGTGGACCATCGATTCTTCCGTGAAGTTCACCAACGTGAACGGAAGCGCCTCGACGTTGTCCGCCCTTACGGCAGGCGACACGATCAACGCGACGCTGCTGGGCAACACCCTGCAGTCCGTCCAGTCGATTAAAATCACGCTCGGCATTCTCGAATCGGTAGGAAGCTCTTCGCTTACCGTCAACACCTACGATGGAGATTCGGAAGTGATCAACGCCGCTTCGACGGTCATCGTAACGAAGGGCGGAGCCACCTACAGCACGCTTTCTTCCTTGAAGACGGACGATCGCGTCGAGGTTCGCGTGAACGAGAATGGCCAAACGATCGTTAACGTGCTGTCTCCTATCACGAAGACGGTTTGGTACCTGAACGGGGATACGGTTTACTTCAAGAAGTCGTCGACGACGGTCGAAACGGAGTATGTGGCCGTCCGCACGGGCGCCTACATTCATTCCGGCGACGCGACGATCGCGCTCTCCTCGCTCGCCAACGGGGTTTCCGTTACGTATTACGTTTATCGCAACCAAGCGATCGAGATCGTCAAATAATCGTTTTTCTTGGCGGAGGCTGCCTTCGGTGATCCTTAAAGATCCCGGGGCAGCCTTTTTCGATGGGAATCGCATCCTCAAAGTGTTGCCGCTTGTTCAAAGTTTCGGTAAACTTGTAACGTGATTTTCATTGTTTTATTCCTTTCTTAGAGAAGAGATTGGAGCTGCCTAATGAACGCTGTAAGAATGAGGCATATACTGGATACGATCGCCGAGATGTTCCCGGATGCCCGCTGCGAGCTCAATCATCGCAACCCGTTCGAGCTGACGATCGCGGTGCTGCTGTCGGCCCAATGCACGGACGAGACGGTCAATAAAGTGACGGCGACGCTGTTCGAGAAGTATCGCCGGCCCGAAGATTATATGTCCGTTCCGTTGGAAGAGCTGGAGAACGATATTCGCCGGATCGGCCTGTTCCGGAACAAAGCGGCCAATATCCAGAAGCTGTCCCGGATTCTGATCGATAAATACGACGGCGAGGTCCCGCGCGAGCACTCGGCTTTGACGGAGCTGCCGGGGGTCGGAAGGAAGACGGCAAACGTCGTCGTATCCAATGCGTTCGACGTGCCGGCGATCGCGGTGGACACTCACGTGGAACGCGTCTCGAAAAGGCTCGGTATCGCGAAGCCGGACGACAGCGTGCTAGAGGTCGAGAAGAGACTCATGAAGCTCGTTCCGCGCGAGGAATGGACGATTACGCATCATCGCTTGATTTTCTTCGGGAGATATCATTGCAAAGCCCAGAATCCGCAGTGCGACGTTTGCCCTCTGCTTGACGTGTGTCCGGAGGGGAAGAAACGCATGAAAGCAGCCCTCCAGCCCGCGAAGGCGAAGAGAGGCGGAAGCGCAGGCAAGTCGGTTAAGACCGCAAAGGCCGGCAATTCAGGCGGGGCAAGCGAATCGGCCAAGGCGCCAAAACAAGAGAAACCGAAGGCAACGGCCGGCAGCAAGCGGAGCATGAACACGAAATCCAAGGACCAAGCGCCTTCCGGCGCTTCGACATAGGGAAGGGAATAACGAATGACGCGACAGGGAACGGAAGCAATCGAATTATCGACATACGGAACGGCGCTGCGCCGAATGGCAGAGCAGGCAGGCGCGGCGGGAGACGAGATTCAACGGGACAAATTCGGCGAGCTGGCCGACAAGCTGGACAGAGGGCTGCTTACGATCGCCTTCTGCGGCCATTTCTCCGCGGGCAAGTCCACGCTGGTGAACGCTCTGATGGGAGCCGATCTGCTGCCTTCCTCCCCGATTCCGACGACGGCGAACGTGGTTACCGTCCGTGACGGCGAGCCGGCCGCGCACGTGCTGTTCCGCTCCAAGGACGGCCGGACGACCGAGACGCCGAATCTGCCCGTCGAGCGGCTGAACGATCTGGCGATCGACGGCGAAGGCGTAGCATCCATCGACGTGACCTATCCGGTGCCTCTGCTGCGCGGAGGCCTTGCTCTGGTCGACACGCCGGGAGTAGATTCGACCGACGGCGCTCACCGGGCGGCGACGGAATCGGCCTTGCACCTTGCCGACGTCGTCTTCTTCGTCAGCGACTACAATCATGTCCTCTCCGAGGTCAACTTCCGCTTCATGCGCACGCTGCACCGCTGGGGCAAGCCGACTTATTTGATCGTCAACATGATCGATAAGCATCGGGAAGAAGAGGTTTCCTTCGCGAAATTCCGCGACGGATTGCGGCAGGCGATGAACAATTGGAAGATCGAGCCTGCCGGCATGGTCTTCCTGTCGCTGCGGGTGCCGGAGCATCCGCTCTCGCAATGGGAAGAGCTGATCGACGTCATCGAAGGGCTGAAGCCGCTGCGAGAGCCGCTCATGCTGCGAAGCGCGAGACGATCCGCCGAGTATCTGGGCGAGCAATTCCGCGAGTTCGTGAAGCAAGGCAACTCCGATGAGCGCGAGAAACTGGTCGAGCAGGCGGGCGGACTGGAAGAATTGACTCGCCTTCAGGCAGAGCACGCCAGCCTGGAGAAGAGGCTGGCGGAGCTGGAGGGCGACAGCGAGAGCCGGCTGACGCTGTTCCGCGATCGCCTCGACCGGCTGCTGAACAACGCGAACCTCACCCCTGCCGAGACTCGCGATCGCGCGCGGGAAGTGCTTGAGAGCCTGCAGAACGGCTTCAAAGCCGGAGGCTGGTTCGGAGGCGCCGCGAAGACGGAAGCGGAGCGAGAGCGCCGGCTCGCCGAGCTTGCGCGCGACCTTGCCAGCCAGCTTGCGGCGAACGTCCATGGGCATGTGGCGGAGCTGCTGCGGCAGGACGCCAAGGAGGCTGGCTACGAAGGGGAAGCGCTGGAAGCGAAGCTGGAGCGGCTTCAGCCGGAGCTGACCCCGGAATGGATCCGTCAGCAGGTGAAGCCCGGCGCGAGCGCGGACGGCCAAGCGACGATTCACTTCTCTTCGGAGCTGAGCGCCTCCCTGAAGGCGCAAGTGAGAAGAGCGGCGCTGGACCTGGCGTCCGAGCTGGACGCACTTCGACAGCCTGGACGGGAGGAAGCTCGGCAGAGACTCTTGGGCGAGCTTCGCGGGCTGGCGGCGAGCGAAGAGGCGGCCGACCGGCTGGCCGAGCTCGAGGCCGAGGAGCAGGCGGCCGAGCGGCAATTGCTGCGCCTGCTGCCGGAGTCGTCCGCCGCATCCGTAGCGGCATTGCCCGAAGTGAAGGAGCTGGACGCCGCGCAGCTGGATCAGCGAACGGAAGGCGTTCGTACGGCGGCGGCGGCCTCGATGACGATCGAGGCGCTTCCGTCTGCCGGGCTGGAAGCCTCCGATCAGGCAGGTCGGGATCAACCGGCGGAGGAGACCGCCTTCGTCGGTGCCCAGCAAGGCGCGGCGGAGCTTCTCGAGCGGGCGGCCGGGCTCCTCGTTCCTTTCCCTACGCTGAGAAAGCAAGCGGAGGGAATCAAAGCGAAGGCGGAGCGATTCCGCAACAATCGCTTCACGATCGCCCTGTTCGGCGCGTTCAGCGCCGGGAAGTCGTCGTTCGCGAACGCGCTGGTCGGCATGCCGGCGCTTCCCGTCTCGCCCAATCCGACGACGGCGACCATCAACCGGATCGTCGCTCCGGCCGAAGGCTTCCCGCACGGGACGGCGCTGATCAAGATGAAGACGCCGGAAGCGATGCGGGAAGACGTCGCCCATTCCCTCGATCGCATCGGCGTCGGGGCGGAGGAGATCGCGAAGGCCGGCGAGGACGTCGGAGCCCTGCTGAAGCTGGCCGCCCGTATGACCCCCGACGAGCTTCATCCGAAGGGGCGGCCTCACCTCGCGTTCCTCCGGGCCGCGGAATCGGGCTGGAGCCGTTACGGGGAGAAGCTCGGCACGGAGCTTCGCGCGGAGGAACAGGAGTACCGCCGCTTCGTAGCGGAAGAGGAAGCGTCCTGCTTCGTCGCGTCGGCGGACCTTCATATCGATGCGCCGCTGACGAGAAGCGGGGCGGTGCTCGTCGATACGCCGGGGGCGGATTCGATCAACGCCCGCCATACCGGCGTGGCGTTCCAATACATCAAGGATGCCGACGCGGTGCTGTTCGTCACGTATTACAACCATGCGTTCACGGAAGCCGACCGCAGCTTCTTGAACCAGCTCGGCAGCGTTAAGGACGTCTTCGAGTTGGATAAAATGTTCTTCGTCATCAACGCGGCCGACCTAGCTTCGTCAGAAGAAGAATTAAGATCGGTCGAAGAGCATGTCGCTAGCCAGCTCCTGAAGCACGGAATCCGCAAGCCGAGATTGTACCCCGTCTCCAGCTTGAACGGCCTCAAGGCGAAGCTGGAGCGGTCGGCAGCGGCGCTGCAGGCTTCGGGCCTGTCGGCGTTCGAGAAGGCATTCCGCCGCTTCTCGGAAGAGGAATTGGGAGGCCTTGCCGTCGCGGCGGCCCAGAAGGAGCTCGAACGGATCGACGGCCTGCTGACGAAGCTGCTGGAATCCGCGAACGAAGACACGGCGACGAGACAGGCGCGCAAGCAGCGCATGCTGGACCAAGCGAACCAGCTTCGCTCGCGGATGGAATCCGCGAAGAACGACGCGGCCGTCCAGCCGATTCTTCAGGAGCTCGGAGACCAGCTCTACCACCTGAGACAGCGGGTCAAGTACCGCTTCAACGAGCACTTCATGGGAGCGTTCCACCCTTCGGTACTTCAGGACGACGGACGGGACCTGAAGAAGCTGCTCCCGGCTTGCTGGGCGGACCTCCAGCGCAGCGTCGGCGAAGATCTGCTGCAAGAGCTGCGCTCGGCCGGCTTGCGGCTGGAGAATGCCTTGAATAAGCAGGTAACCGCACGCATCGGCGAAGAAGCGGCGAACGCGTCGCTGGAAGGCTTCGTTCCGGAAGCGCCGGCGAAGGCGAAGCTGGAGCTTCCGGTCTCCGAGCCGTTCCCGACCGCGCTGAGCTTCGATGCCAAGCGGCTGTGGAACGCCTTCCGCAGCCCGAAGCATTTCTTCGAGAAGAACGCCAAGGTTGCGCTGCGGGATGAGCTTGAGGTCGAGCTGTTCCGGGCGGCGGACGTCTGGCTGGAGCAGGTGAAGCAGCTCTGGAACGAGGCGACCGCGGAAGCGTTCCGGCTGGAGACCGCCCGCGCGGCGGAAGGGCTGGCGGGCGAACTTACCTCCTTCGCCCAGGGGCTGGAAGAGACGCTCGGGGAAGCCGGAGAAGAGCTTAAGCTGGCGTCCTTGCAGCAGCAGTGGCGCAGCATCCGATTGGCGGCAGCCCAGACCCATTCCGTGTCTTAATAGGATCATCCATTGCCCTCCTCATCCAACTATCGGATGGGGAGGGCTCTTTATGATGCGGATCCGCTTGCGCGACGGGAGCTCATTTTCTGACACATTTGAAAATCATTTCAAGAAGGAGTATCTTGTATAGACATGAAAGCCGCCGGAAGCTTTACGCACTCGCACCCATGAAGGAGCATCAGGTTCGTGATCCATCCAACGAAGCATTCCGACTCCCGGACGGAGCCGGAGATCAACAGACAATTCCCCTCGCCGAACAGGCCGGCATCGAAGCTTTGGCCGATTCTCGGCATGACGATGGCTGCCTGCTTTGGGCTTATGCTCGGCGGCTTTGGCTGGGCTTTGAAGGATGTCTGGCATCCTGCGCAAGGCTTGGCGATTCCCGAAGCCGCCACTCGAGCCAAGGAAGCGGGAGGGAACTGGGAAGCCAAAGAGGAGATAAAAGTCGTCGCGCTCGGCGATTCCCTCACCCGCGGAATGGGAGACGAGACGGGTGAAGGGTACGTTCTGAACGCGATCGCCAAGCTGAAGGAAGCCTTCGGCAAGAAAGCCCGGCTCGTTAATAATCTCGCAATTAACGGGCTGACCGCGGCCCGTTTGAATAAGCAATTGGCGAACAACGGATACGCTTCGTTCCTCGGTCAAGCCGATCTGATCTTTCTCACGATCGGAGGGAACGATCTGTTCCGGATCGCCCGCAACGGCGGCTCGTTCGAGCAGGGGGCGGATGTCTCTCCCGAGCAGCTGAGGGCCAAGCTTCCGGAGGCGGAGGAGCTGCTGCGGGAGGCCTTCGGCAAGCTAAGAGACCTCAATCCGACTGCCAGAATCGTCTATATCGGCCTGTTCAACCCGTTCTACGACGTGCCCGAAGCGCGCGCCTTCAGCGACTCGATCGCGGAGTGGAATGCCTACGCGCACCGGCTGACGGCCGAGGACGGCAACGCGACGATCGTTCCGACTTATGACTTGTTCGAATCGCATATCGCCCGCTACTTGTCCTCGGACCATTTTCACCCGAATGAGAAAGGGTATGCGAGAATCGCGGATCGAATCGTTCAAGCCTTGCAATAGATTGGATTCCTTCCAAAAGGAGAGATAAGCTCAGATGGACCGCTCTTCCGACGAAATCGTCCTATCGGTGCAGAAGGTCAAGAAGACGATATCGAACAAGCCGATCATCAAGGACATCACCTTTGACGTTCGCGCGGGAGAGGTGTTCGGGTTCCTCGGACCGAACGGCTCGGGCAAGACGACGACGATTCGCATGCTCGTCGATCTGATCAAACCGACGGAAGGAACCATTCTCGTCTGCGGGGAGGATGTCAATCGCCGCCCGGAGCGAGCGCTCCGCCACGTCGGGTGCATCGTGGAGAACCCGGAGATGTACCCGTTCTTCTCCGGCTGGGAGAACCTGGAGCACTTCGCGCGAATGCAGCCGGGGATTACGGCCGAACGGATCGCCGAGGTTGCCCGAATCGTGCAGCTGGACCAGCGGATCCATGAGAAGGTAAGAACTTATTCCCTCGGCATGCGCCAGCGGCTCGGAATCGCCCAAGCGCTGCTGGGGAAGCCGCGCCTGCTCATTCTGGACGAGCCGACGAACGGGCTCGACCCCAAGGGCATCAAAGAGCTGAGAGCGTTTATCCGGCAGTTGGCCGATCAGGGAATGAGCCTTTTTGTCTCCAGCCACCTGCTTAGCGAGATTCAGTTGATGTGCGATCGGGTGGCGATCATCTCCCGCGGAGAGGTCATCGCCGTCGGACGGGTGGACGAGCTGCTCGAGCAAGCGGGGACCTACACGGTCTGGCAGTTTGACAAGCCGGCGGATGGGAGAAGCTTGCTAGAGAAGAGCTCCGAGGTGACGCTGGTGCGCGAGAGCGAGCATCGGCTTGACGAGGCTTGCTTGAACGGGCTGACGGGGGCGGTGGTAACCGTCATGGATCCGGCTTCGATTCCCGATTGGATCCGGCGTTTCGCAAGCGCGGGAATCGGCGTGCTGGCCGTCCAGAAAGCCGCTCCTTCCTTGGAGGATCTCTTCTTGACAGCGACGGAAGGTGAGACGAGTGACTAACCTGCTTGCCCTGGTGCAGAACGAAACGTTAAAGGTGTGGAAAAAGAAAAGGTTCGCCGTCATCGTCCTCGTTCTGCTGGTTCTGATTCCTATTTTCGTCTACGCTCAGATGAAGGTCGCGCAGAATAACGCCGCGAAGTTCGCCGACTGGCGCTCCGAGCTTCAGCAGCGAATCACCGACAACATGAATTCGCTCTCCAGCAACCGGATTCCGGAAGAGTGGAAAAAGTGGCGGCGTTCGCTCGTCCAACAGCTTCAGTACTATCTGGACCACGACGTGAATCCGGATTCCCCGAACGCGGTGACGTTCACGAGCAGTTTTGTCGACCGGTCGGTGTCGTTGTTCATTCCGCTCATGGTGCTGGCCGTCGCATCCGACCTCGTCTCCTCGGAACGAACGGCGGGGACGATCAAGATGCTGCTGACCCGGCCGGTCCGGCGGTGGCGAGTCCTCGCTTCGAAGCTGATTGCGCTGACGCTGTACGTATCGCTGATCATCCCGACGACCGCGGGCCTCTGCTATTTGATCTCCGGGCTGGCCTTCGGCTATGAAGGCTGGGGCGCGCCCGTGTTCGTCGGCTTCGGGATGAACAAGACGACGATCGATACGACCTCTGTCCATGCCATCTCCCAAGGGGCTTATCTGCTCATGGAGATGGGGCTGGCCTGGTTCTCCGCCATTGTCGTGGCGTTCATCGCCCTCTTGATGTCCGTTCTGCTGCAAAGCACGGCCGCAAGCCTCGTGACCATGATGGCGGCGGTCATCTCCGGAACGATTCTGTCGAATATGGCTTCTTCTTGGCACAGCGCCAAATATTTATTTAACGTGAACCTGAATTTAACCTCTTATTTGCAAGGAACGCCGCCTCCGATCGAAGGAATGTCGCTCGGGTTTTCCCTTATTGTTCTAGCGGTTTGGGGGATCGGCGCGGTTGCGGTCGCGTTTGCGGTCTTTACGAAGCGCGATGTTTTGAATTAGAATGATCGAAGCGAGCTTGCAAGGATGGCAATCGAAGGAAGCGCTTTAGGCGACGAACCGATGGGCGGCAGACTTGAACAAGCGGAAGAGATAAGCAAGGAGGACCCTACGTGGCCGATCAATTAGACCTATTCGCCGAAGCGGCGGCGCAGGCCGGAACGGAATACAGCGCGGACGATATTCAGATTCTCGAGGGACTGACTGCGGTACGCAAGCGGCCCGGAATGTATATCGGAAGCACGACTTCCTCCGGTCTCCACCATCTGATCTGGGAGATCGTGGACAATGCCGTGGACGAGCATCTGGCGAAGTTCTGCACTCGGATCGACGTGACGGTTCATGCTGACCATTCCATTACGGTCCAGGACAACGGCCGAGGCATTCCGACGGGCATGCACAAATCGGGCATCCCTACGCCTCAGGTCGTTTTTACGATTCTTCATGCCGGGGGCAAGTTCGGAGGCGGCGGGTACAAGAAGTCCGGCGGCTTGCACGGCGTCGGCGCCTCGGTGACGAACGCGCTGTCCGAGTGGCTGGAAGTCGAGATCTACCGTGACGGGAAAATACATAAGCAGCGCTTCGAGACTTGGGTCGACAATGCCGGAGTCGAGCATGTCGGCGAGCCGGTCGGCGATATGCAGGTGCTGGGCAACACGAACAAGACGGGAACGAAGGTCACGTTCAAGCCCGATCCCAAGGTATTCCACGGCAACGTGACCATTAACTACGACACGCTTTCCGAGCGTCTGCAGGAAATCGCTTTCCTCAACTCGGGGCTGAAGGTCGTGCTGAAGGATCAGCGAACCGGGAACGAAGAGACGTTCCATTACGAAGGCGGGGCCAGCCAGTTCGTTCAATTCCTGAACGAAGACAAGACGGTGCTCACGGACGTCGTTCACTTCACGGCGGAGAAAGACGACATCGAAGTGGAGATCGCCCTTCAATACAACGACGGCTATACCGAGACGATCGTCTCCTTCGTCAACTCCATCCCGACGCGCGGCGGAGGAACGCACGAGACCGGCTTCAAGACGGCGTATACCCGCGTCATGAACGAATATGCCCGCAAGATCGCGCAGCTCAAGGAGAAGGACAAGAACCTGGAGGGCAACGATCTTCGCGAAGGCATGATGTGCGTCATCAACATCAAGATGGCCGAAGTCGAATTCGTGGGCCAGACGAAGGACCAGCTCGGGAGCGCCTCGGCGCGCAGCGCGGTGGACGCCGTCGTCTCCGAGAAGATGGCGGTCTTCCTGGAAGAGAATCCTCAGGTCGGCCAGCAGCTGATCCGCAAGGCGGTCCAAGCGGCGAAGGCCCGCGAGGCCGCGCGGAAGGCGAGAGACGAGATCCGTTCCGGCAAGAAGCGCAGCGACAGCCCGAGCCTCGGCGGCAAGCTGTCGCCGGCTCAATCCAAGGACGCTTCCCGCAACGAGCTGTTTATCGTCGAAGGCGATTCGGCGGGCGGCTCGGCGAAGCAAGGCCGGGATTCGAAGTATCAGGCGATCCTTCCGCTGAAGGGCAAGCCGATGAATCCCGAGAAGGCGAAGCTCGTCGATATTCTGAAGAACGAGGAATACAAGGCGATCATCGCGTCCATCGGCGCCGGAATCGGCTCCGAGTTCGAGGTCGACGAGAGCAATTATTCGAAGATCGTCATCATGACGGACGCCGATACCGACGGCGCCCATATTCAAGTATTGCTTCTGACCTTCTTCTACCGCTATATGAAGCCGCTTATCGATAGCGGCAAGGTGTTCATCGCCCAGCCGCCGCTGTACAAGATTACGAGGAAGTCCGGCAAGCTGGAGACGGTCCGCTACGCTTGGACGGACGAGCAACTGCAGAATTACATGAAGGAGTTCGGCAAGAACGCCGAGCTGCAACGCTACAAGGGACTCGGGGAGATGAACCCGGAGCAGCTGTGGGAGACGACGATGAATCCCGAAACGCGCACCCTGCTTCAGGTTCAGGTCGAGGACGCGGCCAAGGCCGAGCGACGGGTATCGACGCTGATGGGCGACAAGGTCGATCCGCGCAAGCGCTGGATCATCGATAACGTCGACTTCACCGAATTCGAAGAATAACCTCGGAAAGGGGGAGAACGATGAGTATGATGGAGCAATACCTGCCAGCGTTCCTGGAAGAGGTCGTGGGCGACCGCTTCGGACGCTATTCCAAATATATCATTCAAGACCGGGCGATCCCGGACGTTCGCGACGGGCTGAAGCCCGTCCAGAGGCGAATCCTCTATGCAATGTACGACGGAGGCAACACGCCGGACAAGCCGTACCGCAAGTCGGCGAAGACCGTCGGCGACGTGATGGGCAACTATCACCCTCACGGCGACTCATCCATCTATGAGGGCATGGTCCGCATGGCGCAGCCTTGGAAGATGGGGCATACGCTCGTCGACGGGCACGGCAACTGGGGCTCGATGGACGACGATCCGCCGGCGGCCATGCGTTATACCGAAGCCAGGCTGTCTTCGATCGCGATGGAGCTTATCCGGGATATCGAGAAACGAACGGTTCTCTTCAAAGATAACTTCGACAACACGGCGAAGGAGCCGGTCGTGCTTCCTTCCCGCTACCCGAACCTCTTGGTCAACGGGGTCAGCGGCATCTCGGCGGGCTTCGCGACGGAGATTCCGCCTCACAATCTGAGAGAAGTCATCGATGCCTGCGTCGCGTTCATGGACAAGCCGGAGATGACGACGTCCGAGCTGATGGCCATCGTCAAAGGCCCGGATCTTCCGACCGGCGGCATCATCATGGGCGAAGAGGGCATTCGCGAGGCTTACGAGACCGGCAAGGGACGGATGTACATCCGCTCGAAGACGGCGATCGAGGACGTTCGCGGCGGCAAACAGCAGATCGTCATTACCGAGATTCCGTATCAGGTCGTCAAATCCAGGCTCGTTCATGCGATCGACAACCTCAGACTGGAGAAGAAGGTCGAGGGCATCGCGGAGGTTCGGGACGAGAGCGGACGCGCGGGCATGCGAATCGTCATCGAACTGAAGAAGGACGCCGACGCCGAAGGCATTCTGGCGTACCTGCTGAAGAAGACGGATCTTCAGGTAACCTACAGCTTCAACATGGTCGCCATCGTGAACAAGGCTCCGCGCCAGCTGGGGCTGAGAGCGATTCTGGAAGCGTATATCGCGCATCAGAAGGAAGTCGTCACGCATCGCACCCAATTCGATCTGGAGAAGGCGGAAGACCGCGCTCACGTCCTCGAGGGGCTCGTCAAGGCGCTGAACCTGCTGGATGCCGTCATCGAGACGATCAAGGCCTCCAAGAACCGCCAGGACGCCCAGAACAACCTGGTTGCCAAGTTCGGCTTCTCCGAACGCCAAGCGGACGCAATCCTGACCTTGCAGCTGTATCGCCTGACCAATCTGGAGATCACTTCGCTCGAGAAGGAACACGCCGACACGCTCAAGAAGATACAATACCTGCGTTCGATTCTGGACAACCCGAAGAAGCTGATCGGGGTCATCAAGGATGAGCTCGGAGAGATCCGGACCAAATACGGCATCGACCGCCGCTCGGTCATCCAGGGCGAGGTCGAAGAGATCAAGGTCAATATCGAAGTGACGGTGCCGGCGGAAGAAGTCATCGTGACGCTCAGCCGCCAGGGCTATGTGAAGCGGACAAGCCTGATGTCGTTCACCCGATCGGGCGGCGACATGGGAAGCTCGGGAGTGAAGGAAGGGGACGGCATCCGCTGGAGCCTTCAGCCGAACACGCTGGATTCGCTACTGCTCTTCACCCAGAAGGGACAATACTTCCAGCTGCCCGTCCACCTGATCCCGGAATTCAAGTGGAAGGATACCGGCACCGCCATCGTGAACGTGCTTCCTCTGACGAAGGACGATCGGATCGTGAGCCTGATCCACGTGAAGGCCGGCGAATGGCCGAATCCGGAAGCCCAGGCTGCCGGCGCTCCGGTACTCGTGTTTATTACGCGGAACGGCCAAGTCAAGCGTACGCCGCTCGCGGATTACGCGACGACGCGCAGCACGGCGATCGCCGCCGTCAAGGTAGGAGACGGGGACGAGGTCGTCAACGTCTACTTAAGCGACGGCAGCGGGGAGATCATGCTCGTGACCGAACAGGGCATGAGCATCCGCTTCCTCGAGAGCGACGTCAGCCAGCAAGGCCGCGTGGCCGGCGGCGTTCGCGGCATCTCGCTCAAGGACGGCGACGCGGTCGCGGACGGCTTCGCGGTAAGCGGCGACGAAGGCGAGATCCTCGTCCTGTCCGATTACGGGTACGCGAAGCGCTCGCTCCTGTTCGATTATCCTCAGCAAGGCCGGGGAGGCAAGGGAATCCAGACGTTCGAGTTCAAGGAAGGCAAGCGGGTGAAGCCGAACGGCACCCGCATCATCGGCGCCTTCTTCATCAAGGACGCCTTCACCATCGAAGCGGTGACGGCAAGCGGAGTATCGATGGAATTCCTGTCCGAAGCGGCTCCGATCGACGACCGCAAGTCTCATGGCCGAACGATCGCTCAAGTGGAACGGCACGATCTGCTGGCGGAAGCCTTCCCTAAGCCGATAAGTCAATCGTAAGGGCCGTCTCTCGGCTCCGTGCGGTCAAGCCACTTTAGCAGCATATCCAATACGACCCACAGAGGCACCGGCTCATCCAGCCGTTCCAGCCAATGTGGGTCTTCTAATAATCCGGCTTCCTTCGCCATCTGCCCGATCATTTTCTTGCGCTCGTCTATCGGGTTCATGCTCGTTCCCCTCCGCCATGCCATCCCCGGTTGTCCTTCCGTTCAACACGGTTTGTCACCAGTATATGACTCAAGCTGTCGGATCGTACCAGAATATGAGGATTCACGTCGTAAATAATTAACTTCGTTAAACTATCATTCGACAGTGGCGACGCGTATAATATAAAGAGAAGGCATTGTTCGGGATATGGGGGGAGATGGAATGGAGATGGCGGCGGAATTTGTGAAAAGCTGGATGAAACTTTCGAAAGATTGGAATACCCAGATGGACGCGGAGCTGGCTCCGCAGCTGACGGGAGGTCAATTGCAAGTACTGGAGCTGATGCTTCAATACGAACCGATGAAGCCATCCGATCTGCTTCCTTATCTGGAGACGACGCCGGCGGCGGTCACCACGCTGCTCGATCGCATGGAGAGGAACGGGCTAGTGCGCCGCGATCGGGACGAGCAGGACCGGCGAATCGTCTGGGTCAGCATGACGGAGCTTGGACGTTCGGAAGCGGAACGGGGGCTGAAGATCCGCGGCGATATCGTCTCCCGTTCGCTCGAGCGTCTGTCCTTGCACAATCGGCAGCTTCTGATCTACCTCATCGGCAAGGTAGCCGGAACGTGGGAGCCTCCGGCCTCGTCCGCCCAATCGGACAAAGGCGCGGACAAGACCGCGGAGACGGCCGTCCCGTCGTCGGCCGCCTCCGAGACCGGCGCGAGCTCGGAGACGACGGACGAATAACATCACCCTTATCAGCCTGCGCTTTGCGACGAGAGTCGTTTAAGGTGCAGGCTGATGCCGTTCAGATAGGTTCTCATCTTGCCGTATTCGGCCGAAGTCCATTCTTTGCCGGCCGCATCGGCCAGCGTCTGAGGAAGCGGCAGAACCGTGTACCGCTTGAGCCCGTTCGCGACTCTCTGGTTCACCCAGGTCGGCGTTGTCTCCACGTCGCTCCAAGTCGTGCTCGAATGGCCGTCCGGCCATACCGTCTTGCTAAGCTTCAAGTGAAGGATGACCCCGACGTCCTTCCATTCGTCCTTCTGATTGGAGATGAAGTTGCCTAGGGAATAGATGACGAAGCCCCGGCGCTTTCCGCTATCCGCTTCCGGGTCGTCCACTTCGATCGTCTCGTATGGCTGAATGACGTGAGGATGGGAGCCGAGAATGATATCGGCGCCGGCTTCGATAACCGAGCGCGCGAGCGCTTTTTGTTCGTCGTTGGGCATTCTTTGGTATTCGATGCCGAAGTGAAGGGAGACGACGATGGAATCGGCGCCGGCTTCCTTCAGCTCGCGGATATCCTCTTGGATCTTCGGAAGGGAAATCAGATTAATGCCGTACTCTTTGCCTTCCGGGATAGGAATGCCGTTCGTTCCATACGTATAGGACAGGAACCCCAGCTTGATGCCGTTCTTATCCACGATGACCCGGCGAAGGGAATCGTAGTTGGAGACGGAAGTCCCCACCGGAATCAAGCCTGCATCGCGAACGTTGTTAAGGGTTCTCTGGATGCCGGTAAACCCTCTGTCCAGGGAATGGTTGTTGGCCGTGGACACGATGCCGAATCCGGCATCGACAAGAGCCTTCGTTAATTCGGTCGGAGCGTTGAAGCGCGGGTAACCGGAGAACTTCAGGTCGGCGCCCGCAACCGGGGTCTCCAGATTGCCGATGACCCAATCCCCTTGAGACAAGAGAGGCTTGACCTTGCGGAACCACGGTGTGAAGTCGTAACTGTCCGCCGCCGCGTCGTAATAAGCCGGCAGCTGAGGGGAATGGACCATGATGTCGCCCGTCGCCAGCAGAACGGCTTCGGTCGTCACGGGAGACGGAATCGCCGTTTCCTTGCCGGACTCTTCCGCGCTCGGATTCCCGGAGGAAGAGGGCGGTTCCGTCGGCTGCGTCGCTTGCGGAGTCCCGGAAGCCGGCGGCGATGCCGATGCTGAGACGGAAGCGGAAGGCGAGGGAATGGCGTCGTTGCCTTGCGTATCCGCGAAACAGCCCGACAGAAGAAGAAGGCTGCTTGCCAGCAGCCCTCGATGCGTCCATTGTATGAGTATAGAGGTGTTCATGTTCGGTTTACCTCCTGTTATCGGCAGCCGAATCTTTATACCTTGCTCTCCCAGCGCCCGTAGATCCCGCATGGAAGCGTCAAGCCGTTCGAGGTAATCGGCAGTCCGACCTCTCCGCAGTCGATGCTGCCGCCGAACTTGCGACCGATCGACATGTGGAGCATATTGGCCAGCACGGTCGGAGAGAAACCGGTCGTGTAAGAATTCACGAGCACGAACAACGGGTTGTCCGACAGAATGTTGACGCAGCTCTCCAGGAAGGGATACAAGTTCTCCTCGAGCTTCCACATCTCGCCGCCCGGGCCCCGGCCATAGGAAGGAGGATCCATGATGATCGCTTCGTATTGGCGGCCGCGGCGCTGCTCCCGCTGGACGAACTTGAAGACGTCGTCGGTGATGTAGCGGATCGGAGCCGATTCCAGACCGGACAGCTCCGCGTTCTCCTTGGCCCATTGCACCATGCCCTTGGCGGCGTCGACGTGGCATACCTCGGCTCCCGCCGAGGCGGCCGCGACGGTGGCTCCGCCGGTATAGGCGAACAGGTTCAACACCCGAATCGGACGTCCCGCGTTCTTGATGCGGTTCATCATCCAGCTCCAATTGACCGCTTGCTCGGGGAACAAGCCCGTATGCTTGAAGTTCGTCGGTTTAATATGGAACTTAAGCGGACCGTACCCGATGCTCCATCTCTCCGGCAGCTTCTTGTTGAACTGCCATTGACCGCCGCCGGAGGAGCTCCGGAAATAATGGCCGTCGGCTTTGCGCCACTCGGCGGTTTCTTTCTGCAAGGGCCACAGAATCTGCGGGTCAGGCCGGCGAAGAATGACATCTCCCCAGCGTTCCAGCTTCTCTCCGTTGCCCGTGTCCAGCAATTCGTAATCTTTCCACTCGTTAGCCAATCTCATGTTTCCGCTGACTTCCTTTACCTGTCTGATGGTGTAACTATTATTGCCAATTGACTGGCTTACGCTTCCGCACGAACATCCTGGCAGGCGGAGAACCGGTAGCCGAATCCTCGTACGGTCTGTATGTAGCTTGGGTTGAGAGGATCGGGTTCGATCTTCTTGCGCAGATTGCTGATATGGACCATCAACGTTCGGGTGTCGCCCATGCTGTCGGAATGCCAGACGAGACGATAAAGCTCATCCAGCGGGAATACCCGGTTCGGCTGCCTGGACAGGACGGTCAAGAGCTCGAATTCTTTGACCGACAGGGGAATCAATTCCCCGCCTCGCTTCACTTCGAACCGCTGCATGTCGATCTCCAGCTCCCCGAAGATCAGAACCGTGTCCGTTGCTTCCGGAAGCCGTTCCCTCATGCGCCGCCGGCGAATGTGCGCGCTGACGCGAGCGACCAGCGTGCTCGGGCTGAACGGCTTGGTGATATAATCGTCGCCGCCTTCCGACAAAGCATGAATAATGTCGTTATCCTCTGCCTTGCAGCTTAAGAAGAGGATAGGAATATAGGCTCCGGAGCCTTTCCGCAGGGAACGGCACACTTCGATTCCGTCGGGCTGTCCCAGGTTGATATCCAGAATAATGAGATCGGGCGCCACCGAATCGGCCAAACGGATCGCATCCGGGCCGTTGTCCGCCGTATGAACGCGGAAGCCTTCCCTCTCCAGATACAAGGCTATTAGATCCGTAATCTCCGATTCGTCATCGACGACGAGTACGGAGGCGTTAGGCATGCTCACCGCGTCTACCCCCATAGCTTCATGAACATTCGTACACGTACATACGAACTTATTATACTTAAAGCGTTGACGGAGAATCAATGCGGGATTACGATGAGGGGAGGTAAATTTTCGGGAGAGATTGTCATGAATGGCAAAAAAACGTATACCATAAGGTGGAAAATAAGCCTTATATTGCTTATAGGGGTTTTGGTTTGCTTCCTTGGTTCGATTCTGGGCTGCACGATGAAAAGAGAAGCGCCCGCTTATCAAGCCAAAGGCGGAGTGCTCGACATCCGCGATCATTCGTTCGACAAGGGGGGGACCGTTCCCCTTGATGGAGAGTGGCGCTTCGAGTGGTTCGGAGCTAAGGCCGGAGAAAAGGCGGAGGGGTTCATTCCGGTGCCCGGCACTTGGGGAGCGACGGCGTTGAAGGACGGTACCAGGCTGTCCGATCATGGCCGCGGAATTTACCGTCTGACGATCCTTCATCGGGCGACGGACGGATACCTGGCCGTTCGCCTGCCCAACCTGTCCACCGCTTATAATCTGTATGTGAACGGAGACTTGCAGCTTTCTAGAGGAGTCGTAGGGGGGGAGCGGAAGCTGACCACTCCCTATCAGCTTCCGGCCATCGCCTATCTGGACGGGCAGGAAGAGAAGACGGAGCTGACGCTCGAAGTCGCCAACTACCATCATCGAACTGGCGGAATCCGCACCGGCCTGGTCATGGGAACGCTGTCCCAGATTCACGCGCTCCGCTTTAATCTGCAATCGCAGGAGCTGGTAGTGTTCGGCGCTTTGCTCATCATCGGCGTTTACCATCTAGGCTTGTTCGTCCTGCGCCGCCAAGAATGGTCGAATCTGTTCCTGGCGCTGCTCTGCATCGGGGTCGCCTGCCGAATGGGGGTCATCGGCGAGGGAATGTTCCCTCATTGGATTCCGTCGCTGACTTGGACCTTCGAGATGAGAATCGAGTACATGGCTTTCGCGCTCAGCACCTTGTTCGGATTTGCATATTATCAGAGAATGTACTCTCAGGAAATTTCCGTTAGGTGGCTGAAGCTTGGCGCTGCGGTCGGCATCGTTCTGGCGCTTGGCTGCCTGACGCTGCCCGTGCTGCAATTCAGCCGTTTCTTGGCCGCGTACCAGATCTATGTGATCGGCTTGAGCGCCGTTACTTTGTTCGGGCTGGCTCTCGCGCTCATTCGCCGCCGCGAGGGGGCGAGACTGGCCATCCTGGGAGCGGGGGGGCTCGTGCTGACGATCGTAAACGATATCTTCTTCTACAATGGATGGATGGAGTCCGTCAATCTGGTCTCGTTCGGGCTGCTCTTCCTTATCCTAATGAACGCTTTCGCTATCTCGCTCCGCACCTCGAGAACCCATGACCGGGCGGAGCAGATGTCGGTCGAGCTGACGGAATGGAACCATTACCTGGAGGATCGGATCGCCAAACGCACGGAGGAGCTGCAGAACTCTTACGAGGAGCTGGCCGAGAGCAAGCTAGGGTTGGAGAGGATGGAGCAATCGCGCAGGCAGCTGATCAGCAATATCTCCCACGACCTGCGCACGCCCATTACGCTTCTTCAAGGCTATCTAGAAGCCCTGCGTGACGGGATCATCGCGGATCCCCAGCAGAAGGACAAGACGCTGAAGCTCATGCTGACCAAGGTCGAGGGCTTGAACGGGATGATTCAGGATCTGTTCGACCTGTCCATGCTTGAGTCCAGGCGCATTCGAATGAACTTCGAGCTTGCCGCCATCCGGGATTGGCGGGAGCGGCTGCGGCTGGAGTACGAACAGGAGCTTCAAGAGAAGGGAATCGCGTTCGGGTGCATCGGGCCGAACGAAGAAGAGGCGCTGGAGACGGTGCTGGTCGACGAGCATCGAATGGATCGGGTGTTCGCCAACCTGATCTATAACGCGGTCAGACATACGCCGAGAGGAGGCAGCATTACTCTTCGCTTTGCGGTCGACTCCAAGAGCCGGCAAGTGCGGATCGACGTCATCGACACCGGAACCGGAATCCTGGAGAGCGATCTGCCCTTCATCTTCGAACGTTTCTATAAGAATAGCAAGTCGCGTCATTCTTCCTCCGGCGGAAGCGGCCTGGGGCTGTCCATCGCCCGCGAGATCGTCGAGATGCACCAAGGCAGCCTATTCGCGGAGAACGGCACGAACGGAGGAAGCGTCTTTACGATTACATTGCCCTTGTTCAGCGAAGAGGATCGGAAGACGATCTCGTCTTAACCCCGAATCCGGGCCGAAGCATGTTCCGAGTGCGCGGCCCGTCCGGTTCCTCGTCCGGTTCAGCCGTTGCCTTTGATCCTGGCATCGTTCTTCATCATCTCATGAAGCAGGCCGAGCGATTGTTTCCTTTGTTCGTGATTCATCCCTCGAAGCAGCCGCAGAATCTCATGGGAGTCGGTCGCATCGGGCAATTCCCGGGACGAGGCGGATTGGGAGAGGGCATTGCCGCCAATAATGTAATCAAGGGAGACGTCGAAATAAGCGGCAAGCTTGATCAGCGTCTCGTAGATGGGCTGCCTGTTGTTGATCTCGTAATGGCTGTAGGCGGAACGGGTGATCCCGATATGGCGGGCAACTTCCTCTTGAGATACATTCCGTTTCAGCCGAAGCTCTCGAAGACGTTCTCCCATGTTCATGTTCTATTCTCCTTGAACCTTTGAATTGAGTTTGTGGACGACGTATCGGCCGAGTGGCCCGAGCGGGGGAAGACAAGTTGGTCTATTAGTAATTTATGATACAAAACGTATCTATGTCAAGGGTTTGTCTTGTAAAAACTAAGAAACTGTCCATATTTCGCGAAAAGATCTCCATTTTCATACAATATGTAGCTTAGGTGCGCAAAATGGGTAATCGCGGTTGCCCTGCAGAGCGGAGGAACGGATGAAATACGAGAATTTAACGCTTCATACCGACAAGTACGAGATCAACATGATGTACGCTCACTGGTATCATGGAACCGATCGGGACCGGGCCGTCTTCGAAGCCTACTTCCGCAAGCTTCCGTTCGGCAACGGGTTTGCCGTGTTCGCCGGACTAAGGAGATTCGTCGAATACGTGCAATCGATCCGGTTCGATGAAGAGACGATCGCGTATTTGAGCGAGCAGGAAGAGAATTACGATCCGAGATTCCTGGATAAGCTGCGCCAATTCCGATTCGGCGGCAACATCAAGTCGGTGGAGGAAGGAACGATCGTCTTCGCCAACGAGCCGCTCGTCCGGATCGAAGCGACGGTGTTCGAAGCCCAACTGCTGGAGACGGCGCTGCTCAACTTTATCAATTACCAGACGCTGATCGCGACCAAGGCGGCGCGAATCCGTCAGGTCGCCGGATCCGATATGCTCATGGAATTCGGGACGCGCCGGGCTCAAGAAGCGGATGCGGCCGTGTGGGGAGCGCGGGCGGCCTGCATCGCCGGCTTCGATTCGACCTCCAACCTGCGTGCGGGCATGATGTTCGGCATTCCGACCTCGGGAACGCATGCCCATGCCTGGGTCCAGCACCACGACTCGGAGGAGCGGGCGTTCGAGCGTTTCGCCGAAGCGCTGCCGAACCAAGTGTCGCTGCTCGTGGATACGTACGATACGCTCGGAAGCGGCGTTCCGAACGCCATCAAAGTGGCGAAGAAGATGGAGAGCAAAGGCAAACGGATGCTGGCCATTCGGCTGGATAGCGGCGACCTGGCTTATCTGTCCAAAGAAGCGCGCCGGATGCTGGACGAAGCGGGCTTGCCCGACGTAAAGATCGTGGCCTCCAACGACTTGGACGAGAATATCATTATGAACTTGAAGGCTCAGGGAGCCCGCATCGACAGCTGGGGAGTCGGCACTCAGCTGATCACCGCTTCGGATCAGCCTTCTCTCGGGGGCGTCTATAAGCTGGTAGAGGTGCAGAAGGACGGGAAGTGGGAGCCGGTCATCAAGATCTCGGGCAATCCGGAGAAAGTGACGACGCCCGGCGCGAAGGACGTCTACCGCATCATCAACCGCAAGACCGGAATGGCCATGGCGGATTATGAAGCGTTGACGGACGAAGAGGAGGTCAAGAACGGCGAAACGCTGGAGCTGTTCGATCCGATTCATCCCTATATTCGCCGCAAGGCGACGGACTATGAAGCGGTGTCGCTGCTGAAGCCGATTTTCCAAGAGGGGAAGCTGGTCTACGACCTTCCCGAGCTGAGCGAGATTCGGGAATACCATGCGAGCCAGCTGAAGCTGTTCCGTCCCGAGCTGCTCCGCAAGCTGAACCCGGAGAATTATGCCGTCGTTCTAAGCCCGAAGACTTGGCAGCAGAAGATGGATCTGATCGAGAAGTTTAAATAAGTTCGGCCGGCTAGACAAAACAGGGGCTTCTCGGGAACGCCGAATGGACGCGAGAAACCCCTGTTTTTATTCAAAGTATTGACATGGGATGCTAGTTATTCGAGATCAATACGGATCCTGAGCATGTCCCTTATCGACGGCAGCTTGTACGGCTTGCTGCGCTTTGCCCGCCCCTAGCGGGTGCTGCCATTCTTCGGCGAATTCCGAATCGCCGACGCGCCTGCCCGGAGCTTTCCCGGCTAATCCTTCCCTTAGGCGGCGTCCGTATTCCTCATCCGCTTGCTCCGCGAGGGCGATCATCTTATCCTGAATATCCTTCGGGCAGATCGAGAGATCGTTCACGAGGTTGTTCAGGAGCTCGTCCTTCTCCCATTGCTCGAAGTGACGGTAGGTATCCCCGGCTTGTTTCGTGTTGTCGTCGCGGTCGATGGACTGCCGGACCAGGTTCCCCTCGACGTGCGGCGTGTATTCGGTTCCGGCTTGCTCGGCTTCCTTTAAACCGCCCATGGATGAAGGCTCGTAGTTGATATGCAGGTTCTGGCCGGGCGCTTTGTCGTTGAAGTACCGCAATTGGCCTCCTTCCTGGTTCGTGGCGACCCGTTTCTTGGCCGCGTTGATCGGCAATTGCAGGTAGTTGGCTCCGACGCGGTAGCGCTGGGTATCGGAGTAGGAGAACGTTCTTCCCTGCAGCATCTTGTCGTCGGAGAAGTCCAGGCCGTCGACGAGCACGCCCGTCCCGAAGGCGGCTTGCTCGACCTCGTTAAAGTAATTGTCGGGATTCTTGTCGAGGACCATGCGGCCAACCTTACGCCAAGGGAACTTGTCCTCCGGCCACAGCTTCGTGTCGTCCAGCGGGTCGAAATCGAGCTCGGGATTCGGGCCGTCCGGCATCAATTGAACGAGCAGCTCCCATTCCGGATGATCGCCGCGTTCGATCGCCTCGTACAAGTCCTGCGTGGCGTGATTGAAGTTCTTGCCCTGAATGGCTGCCGCTTCGGCGGCCGTCAGATTCTTGATTCCTTGCTTCGGTTCCCAGTGGTACTTCACCAGCATGCCTTGTCCGTCGCCGTTCACCCATTTGTAGGTGTTCACGCCGGAGCCCTGCATCATGCGGTAATTGGCCGGAATGCCCCACGGGGAATAAATAAAAGTCACCATATGGAACGATTCGGGCGAATTGGCGCAGAAATCGAAGAATCGCCTTGCATCCTGAATGTTGGTGACGGGATCCGGACGGAAGGCATGGATCATGTCGGGGAATTTCATCGCGTCGCGAATAAAGAAGATTTTGAGGTTGTTGCCGACCAGATCCCAGTTGCCGTCGTCCGTATAGAATTTAACCGCGAAGCCGCGAGGGTCGCGCACCGTCTCCGGGGAATGGAGGCCGTGAACGACCGTCGAGAAGCGAACGAAGACGGGGGTCCGCTTGCCTCGCTCCTGGAACAGCTTCGCGCGGGTATACTTGGACACCGGTTCGTCGCCGACCGTGCCGTACGCTTCGAAGTATCCGTGCGCGCCGGCTCCGCGGGCATGGACGATTCTCTCCGGCACCTTCTCGCGGTCGAAATGGCTGATCTTCTCGATAAAGTCGTAGTTCTCCAGTGTGGCCGGTCCGCGGTTGCTTACCGTTCGAATGTTCTGGTTGTTGGTGATGGGATGGCCTTGCCTATTGGTTAACGTTCCGTCGTCTTGCGGGTCTTGCCGGCTGTCGTCGCCGTTTGGATTCATTCGCGATCCCTGCTTTCCTAGATGATTCGATAGAATGCCCATTATTGGAAAAACGCATGCGAAAAACCCCCGATTCCGCTAGGGACCGGGGGCTCGCTCTATTCGTTATTAGAATACCTTCGTCGTCCAGGATTCGCAGTTCCAGACGTCGGTTGCGACGTCGCGGTAGAATTCCGGCTCGTGGCTGATCAGCAGGATGCTGCCTTTATAAGCTTTGAGCGCTCGCTTGAGCTCGTCCTTGGCGTCGACGTCCAGATGGTTCGTCGGTTCATCCAGCACGAGAATGTTCGATTCGCGGTTGATCAGCTTGCACAACCGAACCTTCGCTTTCTCGCCGCCGCTCAGCACCGAGAGCCGGCTCTCGATGTGCTTGGTGGTAAGCCCGCACTTGGCCAGCGCCGCGCGAACCTCGAATTGGCTCAGCGCCGGGAACTCGTTCCAGATCGCTTCGATGCAGGTCAGCTCATTGCCTTCCTTGACCTCCTGCTCGAAGTAGCCGATCAGCTGGTTTTCGCCGCGCTCGACCGTGCCGGACAAGGCGGGAATCAGGCCGAGAACGCTGCGGAGCAGAGTCGTCTTGCCGATGCCGTTAGCTCCGACCAAGGCAATCTTCTGGCCGCGCTCCATCTTCAGGTCGAGAGGGCGGGAGAGAGGCTCGTCGTAACCGATGACCAACTGCTTCGTCTCGAAGATGAGGCGGCTCGGCGTCCGTCCTTCCTTGAAGTTGAACTCCGGCTTCGGCTTCTCCTTGGCCAGCTCGATCAGGTCCATGTTGTCCAGCTTCTTCTGTCTGGACATCGCCATGTTGCGGGTAGACACCCGGGCTTTGTTGCGGGCGACGAAATCCTTGAGATCGGCGATCTCCTGCTGCTGGCGCTTATAGGCTGACTCCAGCTGCGACTGCTTCGCTTCATGCAGCTGCATGAAGTTGTCGTAGTCCCCGACGTATCGGTTCAGCTCCTGATTGAACATGTGATAGATCAGGTTGACGACGCTGTTCAGGAACGGAATGTCGTGGGAGATCAGAATGAAGGCATTCTCGTATTCCTGCAGGTAGCGCTTCAGCCATTCGATATGCGCCTCGTCGAGATAGTTGGTAGGCTCGTCGAGCAGCAGAATGTCGGGCTTCTCCAGCAGCAGCTTCGCCAGCAGCACCTTGGTGCGCTGCCCGCCGCTGAGGTCGTTGACATCCCGTTCGAGGCCGATATCCCCAAGCCCGAGTCCGCGCGCGACTTCCTCAACCTTGGCATCGATCATGTAGAAGTCGTTGCTGTTCAGGAGGTCCTGGATCGTGCCGACCTCTTCTAGAAGGCGCTCGAGTTCGTCGGGATCGGCGGTCCCCATCTGGTCGTACATCGCGTTCATCTCGGCTTCCGCATCCATGAGGTATTGGAAGGCGCCTCTCAGAACGTCGCGAATCGTCATTCCCTTGCTCAGCACGGAATGCTGGTCGAGGTAGCCGACGCGGACTTTCTTGGACCATTCGACCTTGCCGGCGTCGGGCTCCAGCTTGCCCATGACGATGTTCATGAACGTGGACTTGCCTTCGCCGTTGGCGCCGACGAGACCGACATGCTCTCCCTTCAGAAGCCGGAAAGAGACATTATTGAAGATCGCCCGGTCGCCAAAGCCGTGGCTTAAATTCGAAACCGTTAGAATGCTCATGTAAGAATGACACCTTTTCCATCTGTATTTGTTCTCTTGGTAATTCAACACTTCATTATAGTCCGAGCCGAAGCTTCAACTCAACGGTTAAAGATAGGGACTTACCGAATCGGAGAAAAAGGGGGTATAATTGGGCGAGAAGGACCGTTTTTTCCAACCCTACCCAAAGAGAGGTGAACCGTTCATGAACAAGATGGAATTGCTGCTTCACGGATGGGACAGCTGCTATGAGCGAGAAGATTGGTATCCGCCGCTTAAAGATGCCCTTAATGGAGTCACCTGGGAACAGGCGAACTGGCGTCCCCGGTACGGGGGACGGATCAATACGATCGGAGAGACGGTCTCGCATCTGGTCTTCTACAAGGAACGGCTTCATCTCCGATTGATCGGCGAGGAGACGGAATACCCGGAAGGGGTCACCAACGACGATACGTTCGGGGCTCCCGTTGCCGATGAAGAGTCCTGGAAGGATCTGGTGAACAGACTGGAGAAGGTGCATTCCGCCATTCGCGAGCTTCTTGCGGGGATGGACAAGAAGGATTTCGAGCGTCGCATTCCGAAGAATCCGATCGGCCTCTGGGTGAACAGCCTTATTCTCCACGATGCGTACCATACGGGCCAGATCATCCAGCTTCGCAAGATGCAGCGGACATGGCCTGCGAGCAGATCCTTCGAATGAACCGAAGGAGAGAGACACGGCAATGAGATTTGTCGATCTAACCGCGCTTCTGGCGGACGGGATGCCGGTCTATCCGGGCGACCCCGAGGTTCGGATCCGAGTCGTTCATACGCATGAACGGCACGATTGGGAAGTGAGAAGCCTGTCTCTGGGGACCCATAGCGGGACTCACGTGGATGCCCCTTCCCATATGCACGTCGGCGCCGCGTCGCTCGACCAAATTCCGTTGGACCGATTCTGCGGCTTGGCCCGCGTCGTCGATCCGGATTCCGATTGGCCGATGGGAAGAGGCTTGTTCTTCGCGCAATCTGCCGGGATCGAGCTCTTGGAGAGGTTGACGGAGCGCATGCCGAAGTTCGTAGGCGGAGAGCTGTCGGAGCCGCTGGAGAGAGCGCTGCTCGGCAGGGGGATCATCACCTACACGGATCTGAGCGGTCTGGAGCTTCTTCCCAAGAACAAGGACTTCCAGTTCTTCGGATTCCCGCTTCGAATCGCGGGGGCGGACGGTTCTCCCGTTAGGGCGGTTGCCATACTAGAGGATGAGACGAACGATTAGCAAGATGGAGGATAATTAAGAAAATGTTCGAACAGCAAGCGGTACTGCGAAGCTCCGAGCTGATGACCGTCGAGACGTTGGCGCGGGATTTGAGGCGGCTCGGAGTCAAGGAAGGACAAGCTCTGATCGTCCATTCCTCTTTAAGCCGAATAGGGTGGGTGTGCGGCGGTCCCGTCGCGGTCGTCCAAGCGCTGATGGAAGTGCTGACGCCGGAAGGAACGTTGGTCATGCCGACCCATACCGGAGACTATTCCGAACCCGCGAAGTGGATGCTGCCTCCGGTTCCGGAATCGTGGTGGGAGGAGATCCGCCGAACGATGCCTGCCTTCGATCCGCAGGTCACGCCGACCCGGGGGATGGGAGCGATTCCGGAGTGCTTCCGCACGTGGCACGGGACGCTGCGAAGCGATCATCCCGCGCTGTCCTTCGCGGCTTGGGGGAAGCACGCCCATCTAGTGACCGGCGGTCATTCCTTGGATTTTGCGCTTGGGGAAGATTCGCCTCTCGCGAGGCTTTACGATCTGGGAGCGAAGGTGCTGCTGGTCGGCGTCGGCTACGACAGCAACACGTCGTTCCACCTGGCGGAGAATCGGGTTCCCGAGCCTCGCCAGACGATCGAAAGCGCGCCGATTCTCGAGAACGGGAAGCGGGTATGGAAGAGCTACCGGGAGATCGTTTTCGACACGGACCGCTTCGAGGAGCTCGGAGAAGCGTATGAGATACAAGCGTTGTCCTTGGTCAAAGGAAGGATCGGAGTAGCGGATTCAAGGCTGTTCGACCTGCGCGAAGGCGTGGATTACGCGGTGGATTGGTTAATCGAACACGATGAGGGGTGCCCGACGGAATGAAAATCGCATTTGTCATCATTGACGTCCAGAATATCTTTATCAATGAGCTGCGGCCTTATCGCAATGTCGCGAAGCCGTTCGAGTACATCAATTATGTCGCCGGAATGATGCGCAAGCACGATCAGCTCGTCATTCACGTTCGCGACGTGGAAGAGCCGGACGACGGCAAGGGAGGGCTCGATATCGTTCCGGAGATCGTCGTCGCTCCCGAGGACCGCCAGGTCACGAAGCTGTCCTCTAATTCCTTCTGGAACACCGACCTGGAGCAAATCCTTAGCGATTACTCTCCGGATCTGGTCGTCCTCTCCGGCTACGCCGCCCAATATTGCGTGCTCGCGACGTACAACGGTGCCGCGGAGCGCGGTTTCCGGACCGTGATGCTGCAGGGCGGCCTGCTGAGCGAGTATGAGGATGCGATCCAGGACGTCTATCGCGATCGGAACGTCGTTTCGCATACGGTTCTGTCGGCGATCCTGTCTTCGCAGTCGCAGAAATAAGGGAACAGGAGCAGCCATGGACGAGAAAATAAAGTCCTAGGCTGCTCTCGCATTCTATTTCATGGAGACAAGATAGTCGGCAAGTTTATCGAACGTACCCTCAAGATCTTGTCGGAGCTTTGGAGCCATACCGATATAGTTGTCTAGTTCCTCAGCGGAAGCAATCACAGGGCAACCTCTCAGTTTTAGAACCGTTCTTCCTTCGTTATCTTCCAGCGTTAAGACATTCATAATTTCAAGAGGCCAACTCGCTTTAAAAGGAGCTCGGACTGTATGGCCTTGCTCGTCGGAAAACGAACGGATATAAGCCACTTTCTCAGGTTCGACAACCTCTTGGTAGGCAAATTTCCCCCACATGACCTGATTGCCGTCAGTTGACGTCTGATATCCTAAAAACTCGCCTCCTGATCGTGCGTCCATTCTAACAACTTCGAGGGTGACCCCCTTTGGTCCCCACCATTTCGCGAAATGCCCGAGTTCTGTCCATGCTTTAAATACGAGTTCGCGAGGGGCATCGAATTCGCGCGTAATTGCCATTTCGAACGATTGATTCCGATTGTTATCCATGAAACTCCTCCTTTTTTTGAAAGTGAACCATTCCCCTACTTTGTTAGGGAGTACTCGATGGCAGATTCCATGTCTCTGAAGCGTTACCATTTATTTAGACGATATTCGATTGCAATATTCATCGGACATATAATCCGAACCGTAACGGAAATATTAGACACTTACAGCCGCATATTGTTGCATTTTCGATATTAACGGAAGGGGAATCGTTCGATAAAGATGGCGGAGTGATAGGCACAACACGCGTTTGGAAGACTCGCTTGCCGAGCACGTTGCGGCTCGCGGCTCATGTTCGTAACCTGCCCTTATAAGTCTGATGAATGCCATCGGCGAAAGTACGTGGTTTTATTTTTGTTTTTGTTTGAAATAAGGGTATTCAAACAAAAACAAAGGTGCTATAATCCGAAATAGCCACACATAAACAAAAACAAAACCAACAATTCGGAGGTTTGAATCATGGTACAGAGCTTGTGGGATTCTTCGAAAGCATCGCAATTCGAGAGCGGACTCGATCAACTCGTCTATCGTTCCAACATCATCGGCGCGGATCGCCGCGTCTGCAACTGGGGCGGCGGCAACACTTCGGCGAAGACGGTCGTGAAGGACTTCCGCGGCCGCGACGTCGAGGTTATGTACGTGAAAGGCAGCGGCTCCGACCTCGCGTCGATGAAGGCCGGCAACTTCACGGGCCTGCGCATGGACGATATCCGCCCTCTGTTCGAGAGAAGCGAGATGTCGGATGAAGAGATGGTTGCTTACCTGGCGAACTGCATGATCGACGCCAAGCACCCGCGCGCTTCGATCGAGACGCTGCTTCACGCTTTCCTTCCTTACAAGCATGTCGACCACACTCATCCGGATTCGATCATAAGCCTCTGCTGCGCGCATAACGGCAAAGAACTGGCCAAGGAAATCTTCGGCGACCGTTTCGTATGGGTTCCTTACGTGCGTCCGGGCTTCACGCTGTCCAAGATGATCGCCGAAGGCGTTCTCGCCAACCCGAAGGCGGAGCTGGTGCTGATGGAGAAGCACGGCCTGGTCACGTGGGGCGAGACGAGCGAAGAAGCGTACGCTCAGACGATCAAGATCATCAGCGAGGCGGAAGCGTTCATCGAAGCTCGCGTGAACGAAGCGAAGCTGTTCGGCGGCGTTCGCCATGCGGCTCTGCCGGCTGACGTCCGCCGCCGGATCGCGGCCGCGGTTATGCCTACCGTTCGCGGCGCGGTCAGCGATTCCAAGAAGATGATCCTGAGCTTCGACGACCAAGACGACGTTCTGGCGTTCGTCGGCGGCGAGAACTCGCCGAAGCTGTCGCAAGTCGGCGCGGCTTGCCCGGATCACCTCGTTCATACGAAGGTCGTTCCCTTGTTCGTCGAATGGACTCCGAACGCGGACGATATCGACGGCCTGAAGGCGATCCTGAAAGACAGCATCGCGGCCTACAAGCAGCAATACCAAGCTTACTTCGAGCGCAACAAGAACGAAGGCGACGTGATGTTCGAAGCCGCGCCTCGCGTCATCCTGATTCCGGGCGTCGGCATGATCAACACGGGCAAGAGCTGGTCCAACTCCCAGGTCAGCGGCGCTCTCTACCATCGCGCGATCGCCGTCATGCGCGGCGCGACGGCTCTGGGCGACTTCGTCTCCCTGAGCGAGAACGAATCCTACAACGTCGAATACTGGCCTCTTGAGCTTTATAAGCTGTCCCTGGCTCCGCCGGAAGCCGAGTTCTCCCGCCAGGTTGCCTTCATCACGGGCGGCGCCGGCGGCATCGGCAGCGAGACCGCTCGCCGTCTCGTCTCGGAAGGCGCGCATGTCGTGCTGGCCGACCTGAACCAAGAAGGCGCCGAGAAAGTCGCGGCGGAAATCAACGAGAAGTATGGCGAGAACCGTGCGATCGCCGTTAAAATGGACGTAACGAGCGAAGAGATGATCATCGACGCTTACAATCAAACCGCGCTGACTTACGGCGGCGTCGATATCATCGTCAACAATGCGGGCCTCGCGACTTCCAGCCCGTTCGACGAGACGTCCCTGAAGGAATGGAACCTGAACATGAACGTTCTCGGAACCGGCTACTTCCTCGTGGCCCGCGAAGCGTTCAAGCTGATGAAGCAGCAAGCGATCGGCGGCAACATGGTGTTCATCGCTTCGAAGAACACCGTCTACGCCGGCAAGAACGTGACGGCCTACAGCTCCGTCAAGGCGCTCGAAGCTCACCTGGCCCGCTGTATCGCGGCGGAAGGCGGAGAGTTCGGCATCCGCGTCAACACGATCCTTCCGGACGCGATCCTGCAAGGCTCCGCCATCTGGAACGGCAACTGGCGCAACGAACGCGCCGCCGCTTACGGCATCGAGCCGGACCAACTGGAAGAACACTACCGCAAGCGCACGACGCTGCTCGTCAACATCTACCCGCGCGACATCGCGGAAGGCGTGGCCTTCTTCGCATCGTCGAAGTCGGCGAAGACGACCGGCTGCATGCTGACCATCGACGGCGGCGTGCCAGCGGCGTTCACCCGATAAGCTTAAAGCTTTAACAAATCATCCATTCAAGGAGGGACGAACGTGCATTCAGCCAAAGGCGAGAAGCATTGGATCATTCCGGACGGCTACATTCCGGAGAACAGCTCCGGGGAGCTGCTTAGCCACGAGTCCGTCTGCGTCCTCAACGTATCCTCGGAGGAAGCGTTGATCAACTTTACGATCTTCTTCGAGGACCGGGACCCGATCGAGGACATCCTCGTCGTCGTACCGCCGAGACGCACCAAGCATATTCGCACTTCGTCCCTGAACAAGGAGGGAACGCCGATTCCGGTCGGCGTTCCTTACGCCATCGAGGCGCGAAGCGATATTCCGATCGTCGTGCAATACAGCCGCCTGGACTCGACCCAAGCTGAGAACGCTCTCATGTCGGTCGTCGCCTATCCGGTGCGGTAACCAACGAGGAGGGACTCGGAACCATGGACCAGAAGATTGCGCGCAATTACGAGATTGCCAAGGAACAATACGCCGAACACGGGATCGACGTCGATCAGGTGCTGGAGCAGCTGGAGAAAATCAAGATTTCGATGCATTGCTGGCAGGGAGACGACGTCAAGGGGTTCCTGTTCAAGGATCAAGACCTGACCGGCGGAATCTCCGTCACCGGCAACTATCCCGGCGCGGCAAGAACGCCGGAGGAGCTTCGCGCCGATCTGGAGAAAGCGTTCTCGCTGATCCCAGGCAAGCATAAGGTCAACCTTCATGCGATTTACGCCGATACGGACGAGAGAGTCGACCTCGACAAGCTCGAGCCGAAGCACTTCCAGAAATGGGTGGATTGGGCGAAGGACAACGGGCTCGGCCTGGACTTCAACCCGACCTGCTTCTCCCACGAGAAATCGAGCGACGGCTTGACGCTGAGCCACCCGGACGCGGAAATCCGCCGCTTCTGGATCGATCACGTCAAGGCTTCCCGCCGCATTAGCGCTTCCTTCGGCGAGCAGCTGGGCCAGACGAGCGTCATGAACGTCTGGGTACCGGACGGCTACAAGGACCTTCCGGCCGATCGCCTCGGTCCGCGCAAGCGCCTGAAGGAATCCCTGGACGAAGCGTTCGCGGAAGAGCTGAACCGCCAGCATCATCTAGACGCGGTGGAGAGCAAGCTGTTCGGCATCGGCGCCGAAGCCTATACCGTCGGCTCGCACGAGTTCTACATGGGCTACGGGCTGCAGAACAACAAGCTGATCTGCCTGGACGCCGGCCACTTCCATCCGACGGAAGTGATCTCGAACAAGCTCTCCGCGCTCTCGCTGTTCGCGGAAGGCATCCTGCTCCACGTCAGCCGTCCGGTCCGCTGGGACAGCGACCATGTCGTCATTCTGGACGACGAATTGCTCGACATCGGCAAGGAGCTCGTCCGAGGCGATCTTCTCGGCAAGACTTATATCGGACTTGATTTCTTCGACGCGAGCATCAACCGCGTCGCGGCTTGGGTCATCGGCACGCGCAACACGATCAAGGCGCTGCTGCGCGCCATGCTGGAGCCGATCGAAGCGCTTCGGCAAGCGGAGCTCGCCGGCGACTACACGACCCGCCTCGCTCTGTCGGAAGAATTCAAAACCTATCCTTTCGGCGCGGTATGGGATTACTACTGCGCGAAATCCGGCGTTCCGGTTCGCGAGGAATGGCTGGCCGACGTCAAATCGTATGAGCAGGAAGTGCTGCTGAAGCGTTAATAGCAAGGGGGATACCCATGGCGAGCATTCTCGCATACGATCTCGGCGCGAGCAGCGGAAGGGCGCTGCTCGGCCGATTGACCGACAACCGCATCGAGACGGAGGAGCTTCATCGCTTCGGCAACGATCCGGTTCAGGTGGGCGACCGCCTGCACTGGGACATCCTGCGTCTCTATCATGAGCTTAAGCAAGGCTTGCTGAAGGCCAAGCATCAAGGAGCGGAGCTGTCCAGCCTCGCGATCGACTCTTGGGCGGTCGACTTCGGTTTCCTTGGTGCAGGCGGCGAACTGCTGGGCAATCCTTACCATTATCGAGATCGGCATACGGACGGGATCATGGAGAAGCTGTTCGCGGAGATTCCGGCGGCGGAAGTGTTCTCGCGGACGGGCATCCAGTTCCTGTCGTTCAACTCGATCTTCCAGCTCTATGCGCTGAAGCAGGCGAATTCCCCGCTGCTTCGCGAAGCCAAACGGTTCTTGATGATTCCGGATCTTCTCCGCTACTTCATGACCGGGGAGACGTTCAACGAATTCACGAACTCGACGACGACCCAGCTCTACAACCCGAAGCAAGGCAACTGGGATTCCGACCTTCTCGGCAAGCTCGGCTTGTCGGAATCGTGGTTCGGTCCGGTCGCTCAGCCCGGGCAGCTAGTCGGGACGCTTCGCCCGTCGCTGACGGAAGAGCTGGGCATCGCTTCGGTACCGGTCTATGCCGTTGCCGAGCACGATACCGGCTCCGCCGTCGTCGCCGTTCCGGCGCTGGAACGTTCCTTCGCTTACTTGAGCTGCGGCACCTGGTCCCTCATGGGCACCGAGGTCGAGCATCCGGTCATCAGCGATCGGGCCCGCGAGCTGAACTTCACGAACGAAGGCGGCGCTTACGGCACGTTCCGCTTGCTGAAGAACATCATGGGCCTGTGGATCCTGAACGAATGCAGAAGAGAATGGGAGCGGGCAGGAGAATCGTATTCCTTCCCCGAACTAGTAAAGATGTCGAATCTCGCCGATCCGCTCGCGGCCTTCATTGAGCCGGACGACGACCTGTTCCTCCATCCGGGGGACATGCCTGGACAGATTCGGAAGTACTGCGAACGTACCGGACAGAAGGCGCCGGAGAGCCCGGGAGCGATCGTTCGCTGCATACTCGAGAGCCTGGCGCTGAAGTACCGTTACGTGCTGGAGCTGACGGAGCAATTGTCCGGCCAACGCTTCGGCGGCTTGCATATGGTAGGCGGCGGCATTCAGAACACGCTGCTCTGCCAGTGGTCCGCCAATGCCATCGGCAAGCCCGTTTGGGCTGGTCCGGCGGAAGGCAGCGCGATCGGCAACCTGGCCGTGCAATGGATCGCGAGCGGCGAGCTGTCGGACATCTGGGAAGCTCGCCGAGTCATTCGCGACTCGTTCCCGGTCATCGTCTACGAGCCGGAGAACGCGGAAGAATGGCAGGATGCGTACGGGCGCTTCTTGAACATAACCGGATTGAAGAGGCTTTAATCGCCATTCAGGGGAAATGAGGGAATTCCATGTTAGCCGCGGAACGCTATGAGAAAATCGTGCAGTTGGTCAACGACAGGGGGAGCATTCGGGTTACCGAGCTGAGCGCCTTGTTTCAGGTCACGGAAGAGACGATCCGTCGCGATCTGGACCGTCTGGAAGAGGCCGGACGGCTGCGCAGATCCCATGGCGGAGCCGTTAGCGTGAAGGATCAACCGCAGCAAACGGAGATTCCCTATGCCGAGCGGGAGATCACCCATGCCGAAGAGAAGCGCCGAATCGCGGAAGAAGCGGTCAAGCGGATTCAGCCCAAAGACCGCATTCTGCTGGACGCCAGCTCGACGGCGCTGTACATGGCGATGGCGATGCCGGATATCCCGCTGACCGTCCTGACCAATTCCATCCGGGTGGCCACGGAGCTGGCCTCGAAGGAGAGGATTGAAGTCATCTCGACGGGAGGCATTCTTGCTCAGCGATCGCTTTCGTTCGTCGGACCGCTGGCGGAGCGTTCCCTTGACGCCTATCACGTAGACAAAGCATTCCTGTCGTGCAAGGGGGTCCATCTGGATCGGGGCTTCAGCGAGTCCAACGAGCTGCAAGCCCGGATCAAGAGCAAGATGATCGGCATGGCGGACGAAGTCATCGTCCTGGCCGACGCCAGCAAATTCGGCGTTCAAGCCTTCACGTTCGTCGCCGGTCTCTCCGACGTCGATGCGATCATCACGGACAGCAGGGCAGAGGATTCCCGGATTGCGCCGCTTCGCGAACTGGGAATCTCGGTCACCATCGTATAAGCTTAAGCATTTTATGATAGAGCTGGGAGCTGGGGCATAAGCCTCGGCTCCTTTTTTTCTCCGCCGCGCGTGCTATACGGACCCGTCTCTTTTCCATAAGTTCATGTGATTTCTTTCACATACTTCAGGCGTTTTTTGTTCTACACTGGAAACATCCTTAGAAGACGATATGGAGGGATTCGCATGACGGACCATATTCCGTACGAGATTACGCCTCAGGAGTTCAATCATCCGTTGTACCAGTTGAACGAAGCGATCGATCGTCTAAAAGAAGAGCACGCGCTGTTGTCGGAGGGGCTGCAAGAGGTGTACGCCAAAGCATGCGAGGTTCGGCGGGAGACGGACCTGTTGGTTCTCAATTACAAGCTGAGAACGCTGCGGTTCACCGTGTTGGAATTCCGCAAAGCGCTGGTCGAGCATTCGAATTGGGAGGAGCGGGAATTGTTCCCGATGGCGGCCTGGTACTTCGGGAACGAGATGGAAGTGTTCACGATCATGGAGCACGAGCATGAACAGGCCCTCTTCCGGATCGATTGCTTCCTGAAGATGGCGAGCGAGAAGCCGATCCCGGTCGGGCATGCCGATGCCATGCAGATGGCGTCGCAGCTTCTGCAAGCTTACGCTCTGCTTAAGAATCATTTCAATGAGGAAGAAGAGATTCTCGTCGCTTTCGCGGATCGTTCGAACGCATTCGGTTATTGATCGGACGGCTTGAATCCGCGTGCACAGGAGGTGCCAGCCATGAATATCCCGGCACTGGAGGCCGTAATCGATAAAGCGCTCGTCAAGAAAAGAAAGCTGGACGATCATCCTTTACGCTACGGAGCGTCGTCCGCGCTGGCCGGCGTTTATGTCGGCATGGCGGTCGTGCTCATGCTGTCCGTCTCCGCGCCTTTGTATGCCATTCATTCGCCGTGGACGCCGCTTGTCTCCGGGACGTCGTTCGGCATCGCGCTTATTCTTGTCGTGTTCGCGGGCGCCGAGCTATTCACCGGGAACAACATGGTGCTGACGGTCGGCGCGTTGGCGAAGCGGACGACATGGAGCGACGCCGCTCGCAACTGGCTATGGTGCTGGCTTGGCAACTTCGCCGGCGCGGCGGCATTCGCCTGGATCGTCTGGCGATCCGACGCGTTCGCAGGCATCTCGGCCGATCACCAGCTGTTTGCGCTCGCCGGCAAGAAGATGCATCTTCCGTTCGAGGTGCTTTTCTGGCGAGGTGTCGTGTGCAATTGGCTGGTCTGCCTGGCGATCTGGTGCACTTATCAACTGAAGAGCGAAACGGCCAAAATTCTGGCGATCGCCTGGTGCCTGTGCGCATTCGTCGCGTCCGGGTTCGAGCATAGCATCGCCAATATGACGACTCTGACCCTTGCTCTGCTGCTTCCGCATCCGGACTCGGTGACATTCGTCGGTCTCGTCCATAACCTCGTCCCGGTGACGATGGGCAATATCGCGGGAGGAGGCTTGTTCGTGGGAGCGGCATATTGGTTCGCGGAAGGAGGGCGGCCGCAAAGCGAGGAGAAAAAATCTGTTTGACGAGCAGACTGACGATACGATAGCATTCATGAAGCCGTTCGAGATTTCGACGGCTTTTTTCTGTTGCGTGGGAGCGCGCGAGACATACTATAACCGATATTAGCGGGCGAGGAGAGTACGATGTACAAGCTATTGATCGCGGATGATGAGCCCGAAGTGACGGAAAGCCTTCTGGAAGAGATCGATTGGGCGAGCTACGGGTTCGAGAAAGTTTGGCCGGCGACTAACGGCCGCGAAGCGATGGAACTCATCGAGAGAGAAGAACCCGATGTTCTGGTTACGGATATCAACATGCCTTACATGAACGGCTTGGAGCTGTCCGAATGGGTCAAGAAAACGTACCCTCTAACGAGAATAGTGATTTTATCGGGATATGACGAGTTCGAATACGCCAAACAAGCGATTCAGCTTCAGGCGGACGATTACTTGTTGAAGCCGTTCTCGGATGACCAATTGATCTCGGCAATTAGGGAATCCGTTCGTCGAATGGATGAAGAACGCGAGAGAAGAAGCAATGTCCAGCTTCTGCAGGAGCACTATCGAACGACTCTCCCGATCATTCGGGAGAAGTTCCTCTCTTCCTTGATTACTCGAAGGCAGCCGTTGAAGACGATTCGGGAGAAGGCGGAGAAATACGATCTTAAGCTCGACGGGAAAGGGTATCTCGTATCCGTCGTCGGCGTGCAGCCGAAGGAGGAGGACGGGAAGTCGGAGGACGTCGATTCCGGAATAAAGCGGCCGAAGCTGTCCGATGACCTCGATTTGATGCTGTTCACGGTGTGCAACATCGCGGACGAGATCTGGTCCAAGAGAGGACTGGGGAAGGCGTTCATTCATCAGGACCAGGTCGTTCTGTTCACGGCCAGCCCGCATCTGGACGCTTCGCCCGTGATGGAAGAGACGCAAGACGGTCTGAAGGAAATTCTGAAAAGCATCGAGGTGTTCGTGGAGCTGCCGGTTACGATAGGGGTAGGAACGTTCGCTCGCGACATCGGCGGTTTAAAGGAGTCGTACGAATCCGCGCTTGATGCGCTGGATTACCGGAGAATCATCGGGATTAATCGGATCATCTATATCGGGGATCTCGAGCCGATCGGCAAGACGCTTACGTTCGACGAGGCGAAAGAGAGAAGCTTGACGCGCGCCGTAAAGGTCGGGTCGGAAGAGGAATTGCGCGAAGAGATCGACGCGCTCTTCGAGGAGATTGCTCGCGCGCACGTCCCGGTTCAGGAGTACGAGCTGTACATGCTGGAGATGGTAACGGCCATCCTCAAACTCACGAAGGATGTCCAAGGCGGCTCGGACGACCTATTCGGAGGGGCAAGCATTCTGAATCAGTACCGGAAGCTGACAAGCGCGGACGAGACCAAAAATTGGTTCGCCGATTTGTGCCTGAAGCTCAGGAATCGGCTCGCGAGCGGCCGGCAACGCGCCTCCAAACAAATCGTGGAAGAGGCGATCTCCTATGCGAGAAGCAACTTTCAAAACGCCGATCTGTCCACGGCGACCCTATGCGAGCATCTTCATATCAGCGCCGGATACTTCAGTAACCTATTCAAAAAAGAAACTCGAATGACGTTCGGGGCATTTTTGCTGCGGCTGCGCATGGAGAAGACGATGGAGCTGCTCCGGACGACCAATCTGAAGACTTTCGAAATCTCCGACAGGGTAGGGTTCTCCGACCCGAATTACTTGGGACTATGCTTCAAGAAGTATGCCGGCGTTACGCCTAAGGAATACCGCGCGGGGCTCCCGGAGATTTCCGGATGATGCGGCGCCGAAGCTTGCAGGCAAATTTATCGGTGGCGTTCGCCGTGTTCGCCGTCTTCATGATCGCCATTGTCACCTTGGCTTTGTACGGTCGGTTCACCGAGACGGCGAAGGCGAACGCCTACCGCAATTCCCAGCAGATCGTCGATCAAGTCAGCTATAATCTGGAAAATTACATTCAAGGAATCTCCGACGTGTTCGGCATGATGGACCATGTGATCGGGCGGAGCGCAAGCGTGGAGTCGCCATCCTTGCGCGAACAGTTGGAAGCGATGATGTCAACCCGGGCGGATATCGTTTCGGTCGCCTTGTTCGATTCATACGGGCATCTCCAACTGGATCTTCCGAACGTCAGCCTCAAGCCTTCGCTTCGGATCGCCGAGGAGAGCTGGTACGAGAATGCGCTCGGAACGCCGGGCCACCTGAAGATCTCGCTGCCGCACGTTCAGAATCTCTATAACCGGCAGTACCGTTGGGTCGTATCGCTCAGCAAGAGTATCTCGTTCGTCAAGAACGGGAAGCCGAAAGACGGAGTTCTCCTCATGGACGTCAACTTCAATCGGATCGACGAGCTGTCGAATCGGGTTAGCCTCGGGAAGAAAGGTTATATCTATCTGCTCGACGAATCGGCAGGCAATATCGTGTATCATCCTCAGCTTCAGCTCATCTATGCGAGATTGAAGCAAGAGAACGTGGAGCTTGCGCTCAGCTCGTTCGGCAGCGCGATCGACCGCACCGGAGAAGAACAGAAGCTGATTAGCGTCCAATCCATAGGCAACGTCGGCTGGAAGGTCGTCGGCGTCTCTTACTTGAGCGAAGCTTTGAATACGAGCGCGGCATTGAATCGTTCGATGGTACAGATGATCTTCGCGATACTGATCATCATCGCGCTCTTATCGGGCATGCTGTCCCGCCGCATCTCGCGTCCGATCAAGAGGCTCGAAGCGACGATGAGAAGCGTCGAAAGAGGCGAATTCGTGCCGGTAGACGGCGAGGATGGGCCTCTCGAGATCAAGCAACTGGCGAATCGGTTCAACATCATGATCCGTACGATCAAACGGCTGATGGAGCAGATCGTCGCCGAGCAGGAGAGCAAGCGCAAGCATGAACTGGAAGCGCTGCAGGCGCAGATTAATCCTCATTTTCTATACAATACGCTGAATACGGTCGTTAGGATGGTCGGAAAGAACAAGAACGAAGAGGTCGTGACGACGATCACCTCATTATCCAAGCTGTTTAGGATCAGCATCGGCAAGGGCAAGAGTCTGATCAGGGTCTCGGACGAGCTGGAGCATGCCCGCCATTACTTGATCATTCAACAGATGAGGTTCAAGAACAAATTCGATTTCTCCTTCGATACGGAGGAGGAAACGTTCGACTACATGACGCTGAAGCTGATCCTTCAGCCGATCATCGAGAATTCCATTCTTCACGGAATCGAACCGTCGATCGACAGGGCGCATATCTCGGTGTCTTCCAAGAAGGAGGGAGAGGCGATCGTCTTCCGGATCGAGGACAACGGGGTCGGAATGACGGAACAGAGGTTGAATGAAGTGAAGGCGGGGGTCGCGTCAAGCGTAACCGGCTCGGGAGTCGGAATTCGTAACGTGCAGGAGCGGATTCAATTGTACTTCGGCCATTCCTACGGCTTAAGCTTCGACAGCGAGCTGGAGGTCGGAACAAAGGTGACCGTCCGCATCCCGGCAGTGTTGGACGAAAGCCGAGAAAGAGAGGGAGGAGATCATGAATAACAAGGTCGGAACGGCGATCCGATTGGGCCTGGCTGCCGCGGCCTTCGTACTGATCTATCTGGCGTTATCCGAGGAGCCGCCGGTTCCGCAGGCGAAGCCGAGCGAGACCGGCGTTCAGATGATTGTTCGTACGGTCCACGGGGATTATTGGAAGAACGTGTCGCTTGGAGCCGAGGCGGCCGTCAGGGAATTCGGCATCTCCCTGAATCAAGTGGCGACCGATAGCGAAGGCGATGTAGCCCGGCAGGTTCTTCAAGCCATGACGGCTCTCGAGTCGAACCCGGATGCGGTCGTTCTAGCAGCGAATGACGACGAGGCTTTTAAGCCATTCCTGGACGAAGCGGAGAGAAGGGGCATCCCTGTCATCGCGATCGACAGCCGATTGACATCCGGCAAGACGGAGACGTATATCGGAATCGACAACGAGGCCGCCGGACGGGAGGCGGTCAGGCAGTTGAATGTCTTGCTCGGCGAGAGGGGACGTATCGGGCTGCTCGCCTATTCAGAGGGCGGAATTAACGGCAGGTTGAGGGAGGACGGAGTACGCTTCGCGGCGAAGCAAGCCGCCGGATTGCAGCTGATCGCCGCCCGTTCCTGCGGGGAAGGGGATTGCGAAACAGTCGCCGGTCAGATGCTGGAAGAATACGATCTGGACGGCATCGTCGCGTTAAACACGAATGCGACCGTTGGCGCGGCAGACGAGCTGAAGAGAAGAGGGCTGCGGAATCGCGTCAAGCTGGTCGGCTTCGACAGCTCACCTGAATTGCTGGAGCTGCTTCAAGAAGGCTATATCCAGAAGCTAATCGTCCAGAACCCGTTCAACATGGGATATCTCGGTCTACAGCAGGCGACTTTCGCCGCCGAGGGGCGACGATTGCCGGAACGAACGGAGATGGAAGTGGCGATTATCGATAAGGACAACCTGTTCTGGCTGAAAAATCAAAAGCTGCTTTTTCCAGTCGTTCAATAGACGAAAGTGATGAGGATTTTCGTGAAAATGAGCAGAATTTTAAGTTCGAATCGGTTATAGAATCGGCCATAATGAACAAGCAAAGCAAAACAACACGAAAATCATCATGAAACGAGTCTCCAGGGAGGTCATTAGAAAAATGAAAAAAATGACGGCAGCAATGGTAATCGGCGCGGTAGCGCTAGTAACGGCCGGGTGCTCCAGCTCGAACGGCGGAAGCGAAGGCGGCTTGCCGAAGGCGGGCGTGGCGATTTATAAATTCGACGACACGTTCATGAGCAGCGTGCGCAGCTCCATTACCTCGGCGGCATCCGGCAAGCTGAACGTCGACGTCGTCGATAGCCAGAACTCGCAGCCGACGCAGAACGATAAAGTCGATCTTTTCATCAATAAAAAGGTTAAGGCGCTGGGAATCAACCCCGTTGACCGCACGGCGGCCGGCACCATTATCGATAAAGCGCAGAAGGCGAACATTCCCGTTGTCTTCATGAACCGCGAACCGCTGGCAGACGATCTGGCGAAGTGGGATAAGGCGTACTTCGTAGGAGCGAAGGCGGAGGAATCCGGCACGATGCAAGGCGAGATTATCGCAGATTACTTCAAGAGCCACCCGGAAGCGGACAAGAACGGCGACGGCGTACTTCAATACGTCATGCTGAAGGGCGAACCGGGCCATCAAGACGCCGAGCTGCGCACGAAGTTCTCGATCCAAGCGATCCAAGACGCAGGCATCAAGGTCGAGAAGCTGGCGGAAGACACCGCGATGTGGGACCGAGTGAAGGGCCAAGAGAAGATGGCGGCGTTCCTGGCATCCCACGGCGACAAGATCGAAGCGGTTCTGGCGAACAATGACGACATGGCGCTTGGCGCGATCGAAGCTTTGAAGGCAGCGGGCTACTTCAAGGGCGACAAGAAGATGCCGGTAGTCGGCGTAGACGCAACGGAAGCCGGCAAGCAAGCGCTTAAGGACGGAACGCTGCTCGGTACGGTTCTGAACGACGCGGAGAACCAAGGCAAAGCAACGGTGAACCTTCTAAGCGTTCTGGCGTCCGGCGAGACTCCGACGAAGGAAAATGTCGGTTACGACATCACCGACGGCAAGTACATCTGGGTTCCTTACCAGAAGGTTACTCAATAAAGCTGGAAGCGACATTTAAACAGAGAACGGCTGAAGAAGTCGAGGGGGAACGCTTTGATCGGCGTTTCCCCTTGCTCCTTGGCTAGCCGATCGATCGATCGGATGCGGAGTTGGATTCAAGGGAGGCTATACAATGACACAGCAGCATCCTTATTTATTGGAAATGCAAGGCATCACGAAGACGTTCCCGGGCGTCAAGGCGCTGGATAACGTTACCCTTAAGGTTCGTCCCGGCACCGTCCACGCTCTGATGGGCGAGAACGGCGCAGGCAAATCGACGCTGATGAAGTGCTTGTTCGGCATCTATAAGCCGGACGAAGGCGAGATTTTTTTGGATGGCCGGAAGGCAGACATCAAGAATTCGAAAGACGCGCTCAGACACGGCGTGTCGATGATCCATCAGGAACTGCATCCGGTGCCACAACGCAGCGTGATGGAGAATATCTGGCTCGGAAGATTCCCGATGAAGGGGGTAGCTCCCCTCCGGTTTATCGATCATAAAAAAATGCTCCAAGATACGGTTGCATTGTTTGAAGATTTGAACATGGCCATCGATCCGAAGCAGCTGGTCGGCGAGATGTCCGTCTCCAAGATCCAATCGCTCGAGATTGCCAAGGCGGTCTCCTTCCATTCGAGAATCATCGTCATGGACGAGCCGACCTCGTCTCTGACGGGCAATGAAGTCGAGCAATTGTTCGCCATTATCAACAAGCTGCGCGCCAGAGGCGTATCCATCATCTACATCTCGCACAAGATGGAAGAAATTCTGCGGATCTCGGACGATGTGACGATCATGCGCGACGGCAAATACGTCGGAACCTGGCAGGCTTCGGAATTGACGATCGACGATATTATTACCCGAATGGTCGGACGCGATCTGTCCGAGCGATATCCGGCCCGCACGAACAAGCCCGGCGATGTGATGCTGCGCGTGGATAAGCTGACTTCGATTCATCCTCATTCGTTCAAGGACGTCTCGTTCGAGCTTCGCAAAGGAGAAATCCTCGGTATCGGAGGCCTCGTCGGCGCACAGCGAACCGAATTGGTCGAAGCTCTCTTCGGTCTAAGGTCCATCAAGTCGGGCGCCATCTTCAAGGACGGCAAGCAAGTCAATATCAAGTCTCCTGGCGACGCCAAGAAAAATAAAATCGCGCTACTAACGGAAGAGAGACGGGTTACCGGGATCTTCCCGGTGCTGTCGATTACCGAGAACACGGCGATCGCGAACCTGGGGCTCTATAAGACGAAGTTCGGATTCTTGAACGAGTCGAAGATGAAGGTCGAAGCGGAGAACGGCGTGCAGAAGTTCAAGACCAAGACGCCTTCCGTCAACCAGCTGATCCGGAATTTGTCCGGGGGCAATCAACAGAAGGTTCTGTTGGCTCGCTGGCTGCTCACCGATCCCGACATTCTGCTGCTCGACGAACCGACGCGGGGGATCGATATCGGAGCGAAGTTCGAGATCTATTCGATCATCATCGAGCTGGCTAAGCAAGGCAAGAGCATCATCATGATCTCTTCCGAGATGCCGGAGCTGATGGGCATGTCCGACCGCATTATGGTGATGTCGGAAGGCCGGGTAACCGGAATTCTCGAGGACAAAGAGGCCAGCGAAGAGAAGATCATGCGGCTTGCCGCCCAGCATGGTTCCCAGGCGGGTTGATCGCCAAGATTCAGAGGAGGTAATTTAGCACCATGGAAGCAACCAAAGGGTTAAAAGCAAAAAATATGTTCTCTCAGAACGCGATCTGGCTCGTGCTCATCGTCTTGATTCTGGCGATCTCGGTCATGGACGTGAACTTCTTGTCGATCACGACGTTCCGGGATATGCTGATTCAATCGTCTACGAGACTGATCATTGCTCTCGGAGCCGCGTTCGTTCTCATTACGGCAGGCACGGACCTGTCGGCCGGACGCGTCGTCGGCTTGACGGCCGTCGTCTCGGCCTCCATGCTTCAGATGTCGGACTACGGAAGCCGCTTCTTCCCGGATCTTCCGCAGATGTGGATGATCATCCCGATTCTGATCGCCATCGCGATCGGTTTGCTGGTCGGGCTGCTCAACGGCTTCATCGTTTCGAAATTCCACGTGCCGCCGTTTATTGCAACGCTTGGCACGATGGTAGCGGTATACGGCGCGAACTCGCTCTACTTCGATATGCCGCCGAACAATTCGCAGCCTATCGGCGGATTGCGCAAAGACTTCAGCCATCTGGGCACCGGATCGATCGGCAGCGGCGATTTTTCCCTTCCGTATATCGTGCTGATCGCCATCTTCGTTGCCTTTATCGTATGGGTTGTGTTTAACAAAACGACGTTGGGCAAAAACATGTACGCCATCGGCGGCAACATTCAAGCTGCGCATGTCTCGGGCATTAACGTCGCCAAGAATATCATGTGGCTGTACGCGATCGCCGGAGCCTTGTACGGACTGGCAGGGGTTCTGGAAGCGGCGCGCACCGGCGGCGCCACGAACAACTACGGCAACATGTACGAGCTTGACGCCATCGCGGCGTGCGTCGTCGGCGGCGTCTCCACGACGGGCGGCGTCGGTCGAGTCAAAGGAATTATCGCCGGCGTTCTAATCTTCACCGTCATCAACTATGGCCTTACCTTCATCGGGATCAGCCCTTACTGGCAGCTTATCATCAAAGGCTTGATCATCGTCGTTGCGGTCGCATTCGACATCCGCAAGTACGTGGCTAAGAAATAATAGGCTTAGGCCGAAGATTCGCCAAAGAACTTCTCTCTCACGAGGGAAGTTTTTTGGCGTTTTCGGGAGCTGTTTTGTAATAAAAAAACGCTTGCAAAACTTGTCTGACAACCTGATAATAAGATCATATCATAACGATCGAGGTGCATAGGCGTCATGAAAGTCTCCTTGTTTATTACTTGCCTTAGCGACGCGATTTTTCCGCGGGTGGGGGAAGCGATGGTGCGCCTGCTTGCCAAGTACGGCGTCAGGCTCGAATTCCCGAAGGTGCAGACGTGCTGCGGACAGCCGGCGTACAACAGCGGCTATTGGGACGATGCCCGCGCGACGGCCAGGACGATCCTGGACGCGTTCGAGGACAGCGACTTCGTGATCTCGCCTTCGGGTTCCTGCACGGAGATGATTCATAACTATCCGAAGCTGTTCAAGGACGATCCGGCGATGAAAGCCAGAGCGGAGCAGCTCAGAATGAAGTCGTACGAATTCACGCAATTCCTCGTGCAGGTGCTGGGCGTTACCGACGTAGGCGCGGAGTTCCCGCACAAGGTAACCTACCATCCGTCCTGCCACGGCAGCCGGCTTCTCGGCGTCAAGGACGAACCGATGGCGCTCTTGAACCGCGTCAAGGGCCTGGAATTCGTGCCGCTTCCGTTCGCGGAGGATTGCTGCGGCTTCGGCGGAACGTTCTCCGTGAAGATGGCCGATATCTCGGGCGCGATGGTATCCGAGAAGGTCGACCACGTCAAGGAGACCGAGGCCGAGGTGCTGGTCGGGCTGGACATGGCTTGCTTGATGAACATTGCGGGGAATCTTCGATATCGGAACGAGCCGGTTCGCGTCATGCATCTGGCCGAATTGCTTGCGGAAGGGGCGAAGCTGGCATGAGCGCCAAGGGAACAGCGAAGGGCACATTAGGAACGGTCAAGGAACGCGCGGGGCTTGCGCTGAACGACGAATTCCTGCGGAAGGCGGTCAAGTTCACGACTGAGCGGCTTCGCAACGGTAAGAAGAACGCGGCGAACGAGCACGGCAATTGGGATCAGTGGAGAGAGCGCGGCCGGGCGATTCGCCTGCATACGATCGCTCACTTGGACTATTACCTTAACTTATTCGTCGAGAACGCGAGAGCGAACGGCGTGCACGTTCACTTCGCGGATACGGGCGCCGACGCGGTGAAGATCTCCCTCGCGATCGCGGAGCGCAAGCAAGCGAAGACCGTCGTGAAATCGAAGTCGATGGTATCGGAAGAACTGCACCTGAATCACGCGTTGGAAAAGATCGGGGTCGAAGCGATCGAGACGGACCTTGGCGAATATATCATTCAGCTGGCTGGGGAGACGCCCTCACACATCGTTATTCCGGCGATTCACAAGAATCGTTACCAGATCGCCGATCTATTGTCGGAAGTGGCAGGAGAGAAACTAGAGGCCGATACGACGGTGCTGGCCGGATTCGTGCGCAAGAAGCTGCGGGAGAGCTTCCTCGAAGCGGATATCGGCATGACCGGCTGCAACTTCGCCATCGCCGAGACGGGCTCGATGGTCCTGTTCGAGAACGAAGGCAACGCGCGGATGGTCACGACTCTTCCGAAGACGCAGATTACGCTGATGGGCATGGAACGCATCATTCCGTCGTTCCAGGATCTCGAAGTCATGGCGACGCTCCTTCCTCGTTCGGCTACGGGACAGAAGCTGACGATGTACATGTCCGCCATCTCGGGTCCTCGCCGCAGCGAGGATGCGGACGGTCCGGACGAGATGCACATCATCATCGTCGACAACGGACGCTCGCTTCAGCTCGGCGACCCCGAGTTCCAGGAGCTGCTCAACTGCATCCGCTGCGGCGCTTGCCTCAACGCATGCCCGGTCTATCGCCACATCGGCGGACACGCGTACGGCGGCACGTACAGCGGCCCGATCGGAGCCGTGCTCACCCCGGCGCTGAACAAGAACATCGCCGAATGGGACGACATCGCCAATGCGTCCAGCTTGTGCGGCGCTTGCTACGAGGCCTGTCCGGTCAAGATTCCTCTGCACGAGATGCTCATTTCCCTACGCCGCCGCAAGGTCGAGAAGGGTCACGGCAACAAGCTCGAAGGAGCGGGCATGAAGGGCTTCTCGACGCTGCTCGGCAACGCGAAGAGATTCCGCACCGTGCTTAAGGTCGGCCAGATCGGCCAGAAGCTGGTCGTTCGCGACGGCGGCATCCGCACGAAGATCGGCCCGCTCAAGGGCTGGAACAGCTACCGCGTCACGCCGAGCTTGCCGAAGAAGTCCTTCCGCGAGAATTGGCCGACGTTGGAGCAGGAGATCCGGGCGGGGCTTCAGGAGATCAATCCCGAGATGAAGCAGCGCATGGAGAATATCGTGAAGAACAGACAGCAGGGGGGAGGACATCATCATGGCTGATACGCATGAGCAATGGCTGAGAGAGATGGAAGAGCAGTCGAAGGCCAAGCAGGCTTCTTTCATGGCCGGAATCGCGCAGAAGCTGAAGCATCCGAGAGTGACGGAAGCGCCGGCGCATCCGTTTCGCGGAGCGCCAGACTTCTGGAACGAGCTGGAATGGAGCCTCGAAGAGAAAATCGAGCGGTTCTCCGACAACTGGAAGAGCGTAGGCGGCCATGTGGCCCGCCTTGCCGACATGGACGCGGCGCGCGATTTTATTGCGGCGAAAGCCCAAGAGATGGGCGCGAAGTACATCGTTCGCCAGAACGAAGCGGAGCTGGATTCGCTTGGGTTGGAAGCCGCGCTTCCGGACGCTCGCGTCTCGGTATGGAACACCGATCCGGACGTCTATTGGAAGGCGCGTTCCGCCGAAGCCGACTTCGGGGTGGTCATGGCGGATCATTCCGTTGCCTACACGGGTTCGGTCGTCGTGAAGTCATCGAAGGACAAGGGACGCTCGGTCTCGCTTCTGCCGACCGTCATGATGATCCTTATCCCGGTCGATAAGATGAAGACCCGCCTTGGCGAGGTTCTGGTCGAATTCGACCGAGCCGGGCGCGATAGCCTGCCGGCGGGCATTCACTTCATTACGGGGCCGAGCCGTTCCTCCGATATCGAGAACGATCTGACGATCGGCGTGCATGGGCCTGGCATTGTTTATGCTCTTCTTGTAGGATAAAGGGACATGGAAGGAGAGGAACTGGCGTGGAAGTCACCCCGCTAACGAAACGAAATCACTACGAAGAGATTACGGAACAGCTGAAGCGCCAGATCGTGGAAGGCAAGCTGAAGGTCGGGGATAAGCTTCCTTCGACCAAGGAGATGTCGGAGCGCTTCGGCGTCGGACGATCGACGACCCGCGAGGCGCTCAGCGCCCTCAAAGCGATGGGACTGATCGAGATTCGCCAAGGCGGCGGCTGCACGGTTATCCGTTCCGAGCCGGAAGCGGAGATCAAGCTGCCCGGCGTGGAAGCTCTGCGGATGAACCGGGAGACGCTGCTCGAGCTCATCGAGGTGCGTCAGTCGCTCGAAGTCTCGATCGCTTCGCTGGCCGCGGAGAAGAGAACGGAAGAAGACGCGGCGGCGCTAAAGCGGATCGTGAAGGAGATGGAGCAGGCGGTCGGCAACGATCTCGAAGGGGAGAGGACCGACATCGAGTTCCATCTTGCGCTGGTCAAGGCGGCCCATAATTCGATGCTGTCGAAGGTTCTCGACTCGATCATGACTCCGATGGAGCTGGCCATCCGGGAAGTCCGGAGAGCGGAGCTGTACGCGAATCGCACCGTCGCCGAGCGGCTGCTCGAGGAGCACTCCGCTATCGCGGAAGCGGTGGCGGCTCGGGATACGGCAGCCGCCGCGGACGGAATGAAGCGGCACCTGCGCCATATCGAGACGATCCTCCTCAAGTATGTCTAGCTCGAATCCTCGATTTTCCAAGCATATCCTTGTCAGTTCGGCCCGATTCCCCTTATAATGCGCCTATAGGACTAACAAATCGATCCAGTTCCGTTGTTGTCATTAGGAGGGCGTTGTCGTGCCAATCATCGTCTTGCAAATCATGCTTAGCGCCGCATTCTTGGTCGGCGGACTCTCGAAGCTGGCCGGGGCGAAGCCGCAGCTGATCAACTTCAAGCGTTGGAGATTGCCTCCGTCGATGAGAATGGCGACCGGTGCCGTGGAGATGCTCGGAGCGGCCCTGATGCTGCTTGGCATCTGGACGCACGGGTTCGCGGCTTGGGGAGGAATCCTGCTGGGGGGGACGATGATCGGCGCCATTTTCGTTCATTTTCGCGCTCAGGACAAGATCTCGCTGTGGGTTCCGGCTATTGTCTTCTTGTGCGTATCCTTGGCCGTAACGGTCAATTACGCCTCGTACTTATTCTAATAAGCATATGGATTCAGGGGAGGAAACCGGACGTTAACCGTTCGGTTTCTTTCCTTATATCTAACAAGAACTGGCGGACTTCGACGAAAACAAATACAATACATGAAATGGCTCCGATTCAGAGGTGACGCAGATGAATGTACGCAAGCTAAGACTGTTCGACACGGATAATCTTTATTCCAGCGACGATCGCGACGAGTACGAGAAGGATTATTCCCGCCTGATTCAATCGCCGGCTTTTCGCCGCTTGCAGGGCAAGTCTCAGGTGTTCGGCGCCGGTTCCGGCGATTATTACCGCACCCGGCTGACGCACTCGCTCGAAGTATCCCAGATTGCGCGGGAGGTGGCAAGAAGGCTCGACAAGAGCTATCCTTTCCTCTCGCAGAAGCTGCATCCCGGCCTCATGATCGACCCCGAGGTCGTCGAGGTGGCGGCACTCGCCCATGACTTGGGACATCCTCCGTTCGGCCACAAGGGAGAAGAGGTCCTGAACGACGTGCTTCAGAAAGAACACGGGTTGAAGTACGAGGGCAACGCCCAGAACTTCCGCATCCTCATGTTCCTGGAGAAGCGAGCGGGGAGCGACAGCGGCCTCGACCTGACGGCTGCCGCGCTGCTCGGCATCAACAAGTATCCGTACTGCATCGATGAACCTGGCCGGGTTAAGGGCGTGTTCCGCCGCGAGTGGGAAGGGATCGAATACTTGAGGGGATTGTGGGGGATGCCGGAGGGCTGCGCGACTCTCGAAGCCCAACTGATGGACCTGTGCGACGACATCGCCTATTCGACCCACGATCTGGAGGACGGAATCCGCGCCGGCAAAATCCCGGTCGGCACGAACTTCTACGAGGACGAACGGCTGGTGACCCATCTGGTCCAAGAGATCGTCGATGACCCCGGCAACAAGGGCATGAACTGGGAAGGCCTCGACCTGAAATCGACGGTGAGAATCGTGCTTAGCCAGTTCGTTCGGCAGTGGGAAGAGATATACGCCGAGAATGGACGGGATACCTCCCGCACGAGAAGAGAGAACAAGGCGCGCTGGGTGCGCCGCTACGCCAGCCAGGTCGGCATTATCGACGATCCGGCTAGAGGATGGAAGAGGGTAACCTTCGTCCGCGACGGCCAAGAGGACTTGGAGCTGCTGCGCACGATGGAGATCCTGAAGAAGCTTGCCTGGGTCACGCTGATCAAGGACTTCCGGGTTCAGCGCCTGCACAAGCGAAGCGAAGTCATGATTCGCCGCCTGTGGGACAGCTTCAAGGAATACGAGACGGGCAGGCTCATTATTCCTCCGGATTGGCTGGAGAATTACGAGCAGCAGCAAGGCAAGTGGCCGTGGGAGCGGATGGTCGCCGATTACATCTCCGGAATGACGGACGCTTACGCCGAGAAGGTATACGGGGAATTCTTCGCGAGCCGCTCGGGCTCGATCTACGAACGGGACTGACGGAATCGCAAGTCGAATCGCGGTTGAATCGCGTACAGTCGCGTGCGGAACAATAGGAACCGTGAACCGGGCAGGCCCAAATAACGACAACGAAGAGGATGAACATCATGATCATTGTGCATGCCAATCTCCAGATTAAGCCCGATCAAGAGGAAGCGTTCCTGCGCGAAGTCAAGGCCGTCATCGAGGCGACGAGAAAAGAAGAGGGCAATCTGAGCTACGAGCTGAAGAAATCGGTCGATCAAGAGCACCATTACACCATGATCGAGCTGTGGAAGGACATGGAGGCGGCTCAGTCGCACAATACGAGCGAGCATTTTGCCTCTTTCGTTAACCAAGCCCGCTCTCTCCTGGCCGCGCCGATGGAGCTTAACCTCTATAAGGCGGAACGGATCCAACTCTAAATAGACCAAAGAAGAAGGCAGCCTACCCTCGATCGGCTGCCTTCTTCTTGTTTAGAATTAATTAATAAAGCTCTATTATACTGAATTCGCAACAACGAGCCGTCCCAAGAATCGGAGGAAACGAACGTGAGCAAAAGGAAAACCGTCTGGATACCTGCTATCCTTGCCGCAATTGCGGCTGCATTGCTATTGGCTTACTCCCTATGGCACCACCCGTCTAACGCCGGCAGACATTTTCCGCCCGGAGGAGCGGGGCGTCCGCCTCGGGAAGAAGAAGGCGGCCTAGGCGGTCTTGCCAAGACGCTGGGAACGATATCGCTTTACCTAGGAGCCGCCGGCTTCGTTTGGTTCTGGTTCAAGAAAAAGCTCAAGTCCCCGTCTCTCCTCGTACGAAGGGTCGGCAAGCTGCTTCGAACCGCGCATAAGCCATTGGGGTGGGCGACGCTCCTTCTGATTGCGGTTCATGGTGCTTACTTCCTGTTCACGAAGCTTCAGGACCATAAGATATGGAGCGGACTTGCGGCCTTTGCGATCTTGTTGGCCATTGCCGGTTACGGATTCTTCGTCAACAAAATCCGGAACAAATGGATGCGGACCGTTCATCGCACGCTCGGATTGCTCTGGGTTCCCGTTCTGGTCATCCATGCCGGAGGCTCGGCAATCCTTGCGTCCGCAGCCGCGTTGGCCGTCGGAGCGGTTGTCGCGCTCTTGGAGAAGAAAGCCGCAGCTTAAGCGGTTTGTTCTTCCCCGGCGATTGCGGAATCCTTGGCAAGCACCGCCGGGGCGCGCTTCTTCCGGACAAGCAAGCCGAAGGGAATCGCGACCAGCGAGATGAGAGTCGCGACCATGAACACGTCGTTTACGCTCATCGTATATGCGAGCAGCGGAGCAGACGCATCGGATCCGCCGCTTGCCGATAGCTCCTGTCCGTGAGACGCGGCATGGGAGATAAGTAGGGACGTGAACAGCGCGATGGCGAAGGAGCCGCCGACGTTGCGCACCCAGTTGGACACGGAGGAAGCGTCGCCGGACTGGACTCTTGGAATCTCTTCCATGCCCGCCGTTCCCGTTGCCGCTGCGGCGAAGGAGACGCCGATATTGCGTATCGACATCCAGAAGATCACGTAAGCATGAGAGACGCCTACTTCAAGCTGCGACATCTCATAGCTTCCGATAAGAATGAACGCCAATCCGCCGATCGTCATCCACAACGGGCCGATTCGGCCGTACAGCTTGCCGGCGACCGGCATGAAGAGCGCCATGATCAAGGAAGCGGGAAGCATGATGATGCCCGTGTCCAGTGCGGATATCCGCTGTACGTTCTGCAGGAACAACGGCAGCAGAAGCGTACCGGAATACAAGCTGATCATGATAATGGTCGCGGAGACGAGCGATAGGGTGAACCGGGCATTCGCGAATACCCGAAGGTTGAGTAGCGGAGACTCTGCCCGAAGTTCTCTCCAGATGAAGAGAAGCAGCATGACGAAGCCAAGAGCGAACAGCCCGAGCGTATTCCAGGAGGTCCAGCCCCATTGCCTGCCTTCGCTAAGTCCCAACAGAATCGAGACGCTGCTGACGACGACGGTGGCCAAGCCGACGATATCGAGCGGCTTCGGCTTGCCCAGACGATAGTCGGGAATCATCAACTGGATAAACAGGATGGCGACGAGCCCAATCGGGATATTGATGAAGAAGAGCCACTTCCAACTGAAGTTCTGGATGAGCCAGCCGCTGATCGTCGGTCCGAACGCGGGGGAGAGCATGCCGGACAGCGCCCAGAGGCTGACGGCGAACGCTTGCCTCTCGCGGGGGATGACTTGGAAGATGATCGTCATCGTCGCCGGAAGGACAAGACCGCTGAACGCTCCTTGCACGATCCGGAACGCGATGAGCGAGCCTGCGTTCCAAGCCAGCGCGCACAGCAGCGAGAATACGACGAAGCCGATCATGGCGTACAGATACAATCTTTTAGGGCCGAACCGATTCCCCAGGTACCCGGTAAGCGGCGCGGAGACCCCCAGCATCAGCATGAAGCCGGTCAGCACCCACTGGATCGTGTCCAGTCCGCTGTGGAAGTCTTCGATCAGAAACGGGAGGGCGATATTGATCGTGCTGATGCCCATCACGCTTAAGAACGAACCGAAGAAAATCGCGAGCATGATCGGCCAGAACCTCACCTTGCCTTGAATTTCATTTTCCTCCATCCTTAATCCTCTCTCCATTCCATCTCTATTTCTGTATAATGTTTCTAAATCATACATCAGGCCCTATTCAAAGTAAACTGTTTTAGGTAAAATTAGTTTAGGTTGTTCAGAAAGTTTACCTGCTAAGCGCGATGGATTATACTGAGAGAATAAAGGAGGGAGCGTCGTGAAAAATCAGGATGAGCAGCCAGGCTGCCGCTACACCGATCCGGAATGCAGGAGCAGGTTGGTCACCAAGCTGTTCTCTCCCATTCGCCAGACAGGATTCCAACAGCTTCGCATGGACGATGTCGCCAAGCATATGGACATCTCCAAGGCGACGCTCTACAAATATTTCAGCTCCAAGGACGAGATCATCGAGCTGATCGTCCAGCAATTCGTGGGCTTCATCAAGGAGAAGGACGAGGAGGACCTGCGCGCCGCGGACCTCCCTTACGAGCAAAGGTTCCGCAACTCGTTCGTACAGACGCTGTTGATCGCCAGCTATCGTTCGGACCCGTTCCTGAACGATCTGCGCGAGACGTTGCCGGAGCTCTACGGCGAATTGGAATCGGCCATCGGCTCCCGCATCGAGAGGCTGCGCCGGTTCTACGAGGAGGGAATGGAGAAGGGAGCGTTCCTTCGCCAGAACGCGACGCTCGTGATCCTTCAAGACGAGCTGATGTTCCGCAGCCTGATCGATCCCGTGCAGTTGATGAAGCAGAACCTGACGCTGAGGAACGCTCTATTCGATTACTATCAGATCAAGAAACGGCAGCTGTTGGCGACTTGCGACGATGACGCGAAAGCGGACGAGGCGATGAGGGAGCGGCTGGACCGATTGGCGAGGAAGATTATGTACGGAGCAATCTAGAACGGCTGAATTCTCAGCCGTTCTTTTTTGTGCAGCAATCCGAATATTAACGGAAATCAGAGACCCTTACAGGCGCAGATTGGCGTCTTTCTGATTCTAAAGGAACTAGCAGCCCTTATGTTTACAATAATTGCTCGCGTCAAGGTGAAATGACAAAATAAGCGTCGCTCAGTTCCGTAACGATTCATAACAGCTCTTTTTCGAGTAAATAACGGCTGTCAGTTCCGTTAGCCGTTGGCGCGAGAGCCGTGAGCCGATATCTGATGAGTAAAGAGCGACTTATGCCTAATGCTGTTTTTAATCCTATCGAATCGATCTGCGGTCACTTTGCCGGTCGCGGAATTAACAAAGCCGATAATAAATTTATTGATGGCAACCTTAAAAACTTGTTGGCGCAAAAGCAACAAAAACAGAGAATCGATCGTCAAATCCTCTAGTTGATGATCCATTTCTCTGTTGAAGGAGCTAATGATATGAAGAAGGTTCTCGCCGGCACGCTGGTTATTATCATGCTTACTCTGTTTTCGTTGCCTGCGTATGGGGCATCGGGAACTCCAATTAAAGTGGATGGCGTGACGATTGTATCGGATGTACAGCCGGAAGTCGTCAATCAGCGCGTTATGGTGCCTCTGCGTATATTCAGCGAGAATTTAGGAGCCTCGGTAAGTTGGTCGAATTCGGAAGTGACGATCGCAATGGATCAGTTGAAAATAACACTGAAGCCCAATAGCCATGCTGCGGTGCGGAACGGTTCGGCGGTCACCCTGGACGTGAAACCTTACGTCAAGAACGAACGCGTCTTCGTTCCTCTCCGTTTTATCGCCGAGACGTTCGGCTGCCAGGTTCAATACCGCGATGGGCTCGTTTCGGTAGCTACCGAGCCGCTGGTCATTGACGGCTCGAGCGTGTATACGCTCCAACACGAAATTCATATGACCATGGGCGGCATTGTGACCCAAATGAAGGGCAACGCTTATATCAAAGCGATTTACGATTTGTTCGAGAAAGGCAAAGGAGAACCGACGGAAGCTCCCGCCCATTATACTTGGACGTATCCCATCATGGACACGGGCTGGTATGGCAAAGCGACTCAGTTTGATTTCTTGGACATGAGCGGGACGAGCGTGCAGCGATTCGATTTGTATACGTTGTACAACGACAGCTCTAATGTACTGCTCTACGACGCGTCGGCCGATAAGTGGTACAAATTCGGAAGCGACGACAGGAACGACATATCGAAAACGTTCGGTTTGGCCGGACAAAACGGATTTACGACGGTCATCAGCGATACGGTCGTATAAGCGGGTTACTACTACCCGTCTCAAGCAGGATAGGGATAAGCTTATCTATAGTAACTATAAAGCGTAGTGGTCTAGGATGACCCACTACGCTTGTTTTATTTACGTTGAGCAGAGGCGTTATCTGTATCCAAATCGTTATGCTAACCTAAGGATTCGTAGTAAACCGACCCGTATATTCATTTGTAACTAAGCAAAAATAAAAACTAGCAGTGCGAACCCTGTTAGCAATAAGAACAATACTCCGCTAATTCGCGTCATCAATATATAAAGATCTGATGGATCTGTCGCATCATCCGATTTCCAGCTTTCTTTTATCTGCCAAACAACTTTAGGGCGAAAAACCGCTAACATTCCGGCAATAAACAAAACGAGCAGTAGTAAATACTTCATAAAATCTCCTTTCAGAAAAATGTAGTCGTGGCAAGAAAATAGTAGTGTAAATTGTAATACGAACGCTTTAGGTAAATGCATCATTTTTTTCCATTGTTAAGCGCACAAGCATTCCGGAAGAGCGCCGGTTCCACCGAGCGTACAAAACATCGAACATAAAGTTATAGGATAATTGGTCAGTCGTCGTTTTGTAGTTCCGTCTGCTTTCGTTTATTTGCCGAGCAGATCCAGCACGCCGGGGAGGGCAGCAGCAGAAAGCGCAGCAATTCAACGGTAAAATCAAATGGGGTGCGCAGCATCCGGCAATCGATCTGAAGGAAAAGCACGCCGACGCTCGATCAGCGCCTGCGGAAATCGCCCAGCATAAAGCTTTTGCCGATGCCTCCCGCGCCGTACAGGTTAAGCGCCTTATGATCGGGGTTATCGTTCGTCACCAGCCGTTTCCACCGGTCGAGCTCGTCGCGCTTCCGATTGCGGGAGGATGGAAGGGTCATGCGAAGACCACCGACCTGGAGAAAAAAAGGAATTTTCAGGCTTGACATACCCTGTGGGGGTATATTAAGATAAAAGCGTGAGGTGATTCCCATATGGAGCAAGCGAAAGAATCCGCCGCGGCCGAGAGCTGTCATGACGGCGGCAAGGCGGCAAGGCGCAGCCATCATTCGAACGAGACGAAGTCGAACCTGGTCTCGCGGTTGAACCGGATCGAAGGCCAGATTCGCGGGATCAAGGGCCTGATCGAGAAGGATACCTACTGCGACGACGTCTTGAACCAGATCGCCGCGGTGCAGTCCGCGCTCGGTTCCGTAGGCAAGCTTCTGCTGGAAGGACACATGCGCAGCTGTATCGTGGAACGCATTCAAGCCGGTGAGAACGAGGTTATCGACGAGCTGCTCGTCACGGTCAACAAGCTGATGAAATAATAAATCTTATTCGGGAGGAATTAACATGCAGAATATTACGCTCAAAGTAGAAGGAATGTCGTGCGGCCATTGCGTGAACGCGGTGGAAGGAGCCGTTCGCAAGCTCGGCGCATCGGCCAAGGTAGATCTGGCGGGCAAGTCCGTCTCGATCGAATACGACGAGAAGAAGACGTCGGTCGCCAATCTTAAGGAAGCGATCGAGGATCAAGGCTACGACGTCGTCTAATCAGGATGATGGGGCTTGGGGATGAAGTTCGAACGGCCTCAGGCTCTTTTTTTAGCCATAAAATATACCCCACAGGGGTACATTAATCCAAAGGTTGGGGTGATTGGCATGAGTACTGCGAAGGCTGCACTAGAGCAGGCGGGGGTTCCGGAATCGTTGGAGATTCTGGACCTCGATATCGGCGGAATGACTTGCGCGGCATGCGCCGCGAGGATCGAGAAAGGCTTGAACCGACTGCCGGGCGTTAACAAGGCTACCGTCAATCTGGCTCTGGAGACGGCAAGGGTAGAGTACGAATCCGGGAACGTGTCGGAGACGGACGTCATTCATAAGGTGGAACAGCTGGGTTATAAGGCTGCGCCGAGAGTCGAGCGCGATCAAGAGGAAAGGCGCCATCGCGACGTGACCGGCAAGCTGTCCAAAGTGATCGTCTCGGCGATCCTGTCCCTTCCGCTCTTGTGGGCGATGGCCGGCCATTTCTCTTTCTTGTCCTGGTTATGGGTGCCGGAGCTGTTCATGAAGCCTTGGTTCCAATTCGCGCTGGCGACTCCGGTGCAGTTCCTGATCGGATGGCAGTTCTACGTCGGAGCGTACAAAGCGCTGCGCAACGGAAGCGCGAACATGGACGTACTCGTGGCGCTCGGGACCTCCGCGGCTTACGGCTACAGCGTCTATCAGACGATTCGCTCGTCGACGAACGAGCATATGCATTCCGTCGAGCTGTATTATGAGACCAGCGCCATCCTTATCACCTTGATTCTTCTCGGCAAGCTGTTCGAAGCGCTGGCGAAGGGACGCTCTTCGGAGGCTATTCGTTCCTTGATGAAGCTTCAGGCGAAAAGCGCTCTCGTCATTCGGAACGGGAAGGAGATGAACGTTCCGGTAGAAGAGGTCGTGCTTGGCGACCTGGTGATCGTGAAGCCAGGAGAGAAGCTGCCGGTCGACGGCATTGTCATGGAAGGCTCATCGTCCGTTGACGAGTCCATGCTGACGGGAGAAAGCTTGCCCGTCGAGAAGCAAGCGGGCGATTCCGTCTTCGGGGCGACGATCAACAAGAACGGCGCGCTGCGCGTGCAAGCGACTCGCATCGGCCAAGATACGGCGCTCGCCCAGATCATCCGGGTCGTAGAGGAAGCGCAAAGCTCGAAGGCACCCATTCAGCGGGTGGCGGATGTCATCTCGGGCGTCTTCGTTCCGATCGTGGTCGGCATCGCGCTGATCGTCTTCTTCGTCTGGCTGCTGGCGGTGGAACCGGGAAGCTGGTCCAGCTCGCTGGAAGCCGCGATCGCGGTACTCGTCATCGCCTGCCCTTGCGCGCTCGGCTTGGCGACGCCTACCTCGATCATGGCGGGCTCCGGAAGAGCCGCAGAGCTCGGCATTCTCTTCAAAGGCGGAGAGCATCTGGAGCAGACCCATACGATCGATACGGTTGTGCTCGACAAGACGGGCACGATTACGAACGGCCGGCCGGAGCTGACGGATCTTCTCGTGGCGGATGGCTGGAATCGCGACGACGTTGCCCGTTGGATCGTCGCCGCCGAACGAAGCTCCGAGCACCCGCTGGCGGAAGCGATCGTTCGGGGGCTCCAGGAGCAGGGAGGTCAAGCGGCATCGGCAGAGGAGTTCAAGGCGCTGCCGGGTTATGGCGTCGAAGCGACGGTGGAAGGGCGGAAGCTGGCGATCGGCACCCGCTTGCTCATGGAGAGCGGGGACGTTGATTTCTCGGCGGCGGCCAGCGCCATGAGCGAGCTGGAGGAACAAGGCAAGACGGCAATGCTTGTCGCCGTTGACAATCGGCATGCGGCGCTGATCGCCGTCTCGGATACGATCAAGCCGACCTCGCGCGAAGCCGTTAAGAGGTTGAAGCAAGAAGGTTTGCGCGTGATTATGCTGACCGGAGACAATGCGCGCACGGCCAAGGCGATCGCCGCAGCCGCCGGCATCGATGAAGTGATCGCGGAGGTGCTGCCGGACGGCAAGGCGGAGGAAGTGCGCAAGCTTCAGAAGGCAGGACGCAAGGTCGCCATGGTCGGAGACGGCATCAACGACGCTCCCGCGCTGGCGACCGCCGATATCGGGATGGCGGTCGGAACCGGAGCCGACGTGGCGATGGAAGCCGCAGACGTCGCGCTGATGAGAGGCGACCTGAACGGGATCGCCGACGCGATCTCGCTGAGCCGCCAAACGATGCGCAACATCCGGCAGAACCTATTCTGGGCGCTCGCCTACAACGTGATCGGCATTCCGATCGCCGCCTTCGGCTTGCTCGCGCCATGGCTGGCGGGAGCGGCGATGGCTCTGAGCTCGGTGTCGGTCGTGCTGAATGCTCTTCGCCTGCAGAGGGCGAAGGCTTCATAAGCGGAAGACGATCTGGCAACGCTATTAAAGGGTTTCCATTGACGAATGTGGAGGGCTGTTGTATAGTTAGTTATATAAAGTAATTAACATACGAAATGGAATGAGGAATCCACATGATCTCTCCTTTATTCGTCGGTCACGGTTCTCCTTTGATGGCCATTCAAGATAGTCCATGCACGGAATTTCTGGCGGAGTACGGCAAGAGGAAGAAGCCTAAAGCGATTGTCGTCTTCACTGCCCATTGGGAAAGCGAAGTGCTCGCGATCTCTTCGATCGACGGGGCTTACGATACGATCTATGACTTCGGCGGGTTCCCGCCGGAGATGTATACCATCAAGTACCCGGCCCCCGGCGATCCGGGGCTGGCGGCACGAATCGGCGAGAGTCTCGACAAGCTGGGCATCGCGCATCGCTTCGACACGAAGAGAGGACTGGACCACGGAAGCTGGGTGCCTCTTCGCCGGATGTATCCGGATGCCGATATCCCCGTCGTTCAGATCTCGATTCACCCGTTCTTGCCGCCTAGCGAGCAGTTTCGCATCGGCACCGCGCTTCGCGGGCTGGACCAAGAGGATATTCTCGTTCTCGGAAGCGGGGCTACCGTTCACAACTTCCGTGCGATGAACTTCAATGCGAAGCAGCCCGACGCCTGGGCGGTGGCGTTCGACGATTGGCTTGTCGACCGCATCCAGCGCAAGGAATTGGACGAGCTGTTCCGTTACGAGGAGCTGGCCCCGAACGCGCGAACGGCCGTGCCGAGACCGGACCACTTCGTTCCTCTGTACCTCGCCTTCGGCAGCGCGGATCCGGCTTCGACCGCGACCGAAGCGCACCGCAGCTATGAGATGGGCTCGCTAAGCTACTTGTCCGTTGAATTCTGATTCATCTCCTCTTTAAACCATCCTAGCGGCCATTTGGCCGCTAGGATGGTTTTTTGTTTGGAGGCGACTGCGTATTGATGGGGGACAACAATTATACTAAACTATTAACTGTATTAATTTACCTTGGTAAAATAACGGAAATGAGGCAGAAGAATTGAATTCGAACTCTATCGTACCGTCTGCAGGCCCCTTCTTAATGCGCAAAATCGGCTTGACCCTGCTCGTTATTTTCCTCGTATGGACGGCGATTCCGATGTACGCGGCCCATGCGAGCGCTGTTGTGATAGAGGACCCCATTCTGGAGAAGTCCATTCGAGCGAAGCTCAATAAGTCAACCGGAGAAATCACCGAAGCGGATATGGCGAGTCTCGAATCGTTCTACACGCAAGACCCCAAGTACTACGGACAAGTCCGCTCGCTCAAGGGCCTGGAATATGCGGTCAATCTGAAGCAACTGAACCTTCCCGGCAATCTGATACAGGACATAACGCCGTTAGCGGGTCTGACGAAACTGTCTTATCTTGATCTCGACGGCAATCATATTCGGGATCTCTCCGCGCTGAAGGGCTTGAGGAATATGGAAGTCCTTCGAATCGGCCACAATTATCTCGACAGCCTGGAAGCGGTCTCGGACATGGGCAGCCTTGAGCTGATCGACTTCGCGGACGCCAACGTGAGCGACCTGTCTCCACTTCGGAACCTGCTTTCCTTAACCAGCGTGAACGCTACCTATAACGTTCTTAATCTACAGGATGTAGCAACGAAGAGCGTCATCGATGCGCTTAAGCAGCGTAACGTAACGTTCGAAGGCGAGCTTGCCCGGCAGAAGACGGAACCGTCCAGGTTCACGACGCTGGATCCCCAACTTCTGGACTGGACGGTGGACAAGTCTCATTCGGCGACCTGGACGGGAGATTATGCGTACGGGAACGGCCTCTACGTCGCGGTCGGTTCAAGCGGAATGGTGACGACGTCGAAGGACGGCATCGCCTGGCAGACGATCGAGACCGGATTCCGCGGCCAATTCTACGCCGTCGTCTGGGGGAACGGCAAGTTCGTCGCGATCGGCCACAAGGATTCCGGAAGGAAAACGGAATTCTGGTCTTCCGCGGATGGCAAGCAGTGGACGCCGAATGAGCAAGTCATCGACGAATTCGGCTTCTACCCCTCCGATGCGGCATGGAACGGCAAACGATTCGTTCTCGTCGGCGGGAACAATAGCAGCGGCTATATCTACACCTCCGAAGACGGAAACAGCTGGACGAGACGCGCCTCGGGGCTGATCGGAACGGATCTGAAGGGAGTCGTCTGGGGGAACGGCAAATTCGTCGCGTCCGGTTACGAAGGAGGCGTCGTCGGGGTGTCGAAGGACGGCTTGACGTGGACGAAGGTCAAGACGAACCAGCCGAACTCCGAGGAGATCTGGAGCTTGGCCTACGGCGGAGGAACCTACGTCCTTGCGGGAGATTACACGATCATGGTCTCCAAGGACGGCGTGAAGTGGAAGAGCGTCTCGACGAAAGGCTTCTGGAGCCAGATCTATTGGGTGAAGGATCGCTTTATCGTGCTGGGCTTCGATTACGTGAATTCTCGAACCAAGGACGATCTGTATCTGCTGGCGCTGTCCTCCAAGGACGGTGAGAAGTGGACCGATGCGGGTCTGGTAAACAAGACCGACAAAACGCAGAATGTCTCCTATGCGCTGCATAACGGCAAACAGTATGTAGCTGTCACCGGACTCGGCGTGAAGACGTCGACGGACGGGACGCATTGGGTCCAAGCGAAAAAGTACCCGGTCGGCCTCGACACTTTGAATGCGGCAGCGGTCGGCGCCGGGAAGTTGGTCTTCGTCGGCGGACATAAGGATCGATACATTAAGCTGAGCTCGTTCACCTCTCTTCAGCTGAGCGGGGCGGGAGCTTGGGCCGGAACGTACAAGCAGGAGACCTTCCCGCTGTACAGCGTCGTCTGGACCGGCAGCAAGTTCCTCGGCGTCGGCTCGCAAGGTGCGATTCGAACCTCCGCGGACGGCATCAACTGGCAGAACGTGACCTCGCCGACGACGGATTCGCTATTCAAGATCATCAAGGCAGGGAATGCTTATTACGCGGCAGGGGCGAACGGAACGATTCTTTATTCCGCGGACGGGGTCAAATGGACGAAAAGAAAGTCGAATACGACCGCGACGCTCAATTCGATGGCTTGGAGCGGAACTACTTTCGTTGCGGTAGGCCAATCCGGAATCATTCTGACCTCGAAGGACGGAATCGCTTGGACGAAAGTGGTCCTCGGCTCTACCCAGAATTATTACGATATTGCCTGGGGCAAGGACAAGTTCGTCATGACGGTATCCGGCAATTACGTCAACATCGACTATTCCAAAGTCATGGTCTCGACGGACGGACAGAAGTGGTCGACCGTTACGTTCAAGGATGGTCTTACGCTTAGAGGCGACAGCACCGGCTTATATGGGATCTCCTATGTTGCCGGTTATTACGTAGCGGTAGGACCGGAAGGCTCCATTTTCTTGTCCACGGACGCGAGCCGCTGGTCGAAGCAGGAAGTGAGAGTCGATCAGGAGTTGGTCGGCGTGACCGAGTACCAGGGCAAGATTTACGTCTTCGGAGGCCTCGGGGCGATCTTAAGCGCCGATCCGGCTTCCGTTCATACCATCACCTAAGTATCGTTTATGAAGACGGCAGAGATGCCGTCTTTTTATTTGCGCGAAATCATTCCCCCAAACAAAATCGGTCCATGATAGTATAGAAGCGTATGTTTCATTAATGGCGCAATTGGAGGATTTCGTTGTGAGTAACGTTGCGGCATCGGAATGGGTGGAATCCCGGTTCCCGTTCTATTCCGCGGAGAGCATTCATTCTTTATATAGCACCTCAAGCTCGCCGATTCTCGATATCGAAGAGGACGACACGGCGCTGATCGCGGTTGCCAGCGGCGAGGGCCATCTTCAGGCAGGCGGCGACGCCTATGAATTGAAGCCGGGAAGCCTGATCCTTCTTCCGGCGAATTGCCGTGCCGCGCTGATCGCGAACCGCAATCGGCCGCTTCATGCGTACAAGCTCCTATTCGGGATTCGGGAACGACAGAGCCCGAATGTACCCTTCAACCCCATGGGCAGGACAAGCGGATTGGCTTCGAACGAGACGATTGTATTCTACTCTTACGAGCCAGCGATCGCGTCCCGGTTGGAGGAGCTGTTCGTCCATCGATCGCCGGAGAACGAGACTCGTCATCTGCGCAACCAGATCCTGTTCCATCAGGTCCTACTTGATTTGCTCGAACGCCGGGAGTCCAAGCATGCAGCAGGCGAGCAGCCTTCCATGGAGCGCAGCATCGCTTACGCGGAGAGCCACTATCAGGAGAAAATATCGCGCGTGCAGCTGGCGGAGATGGCGGGCGTTAGCCCCTCGCACTATTCGATTCTCTTCAAGCAACTGACCGGCTTCCCGCCAAGCGACTACTTGTCGCGGCTTCGCGTTCATCGGGCCAAGGAGCTGTTGATTAACGGGCAAGGAACGCTTCGCGAAATCGCGCAGAAGGTGGGCTACAAGGACGAGTTCTATCTAAGCCGACGCTTTAAGCAAGAGACAGGAGCTCCTCCTTCGGGATATGACGGACGTTCGGTGCACCGAATTGCGGCGTTGCTTGCTCCGTTCGCCAGTCACCTGATGCTGCTTGGCGTGGAGCCGGCTGTCTTCCTATCGGACAGCAATGAGTATGTTGCCGCGGAAGGAGTAGAACCGCCGCGATCGATGGCCTTCATCAGCGTCGAGACGTCGCTCGAGCGGATGAGAGCGGCATTGATCGAGAACGGGGTCGATTTGATCATCGCGGCGAGCGAGCATCTGCTGGAATTGGGTTGGAGCGCCGCTTCGCTGCGCGCCGTCGCCCCGGTCGTGGAGCTCTCCTGGATGGAGCTCGGTTGGAAAGACCATCTTCGACGGATCGCCGGCTTCGTGAATAGAAGCGAACGAGCGGAGCAATGGCTGGAGGAATTCGAGGAAGAAGAGAGAAAGGCCCGTTCGCTAATTTCTCGTGCGGAGCTTGCGAACGATGTCGTGACGATTCTCGTCATCAAACCGGACCAATTGCTCGTTTATGGAGCGCGCAACGTCGGCTATGTGCTGTATCGGTCTCTGGGCTTGCAGCCTCCGGAGAGAATCAAGCAAGAGATGGACAAGCATGGAGAGCGACTGCATTCCGTTCCGATTCGGCTGACGGAGTTAGCCGAATACGCCGGAGATCGGATCCTCGTTATCGTTGTCCCGGATATCAAGGGCTCAACGGTCCATTCCGAGAAGGTATTCGAATCCACCTATTGGAAGGGACTGTCCGCGGTGAAGCGGGATCGCGTCCATTACCTGGAGCTGGACGATTGGATTCCTTACAACCCGGTATCGATCCGGCTGCAGCTTCAGCGGGCTGTCTCTTTGTTTACGGTCGACTAATAATCCAAGCTCTATTTCCAACAAAAAGGCATGGTTCCCGGAACCGTGCCTTTTTATAATGAGTGAGAATGATTTTCATAATCACAAAATCAATGAGATACCCAATGGGAGAAAAAAGGGAGAGAGTCTATTCATGAGAAAGTTGTTTATTCCGATTGTCCTAAGTTCGGTTCTGCTAATGAGCGCATGCGGAAGTGGAGAGAAGAACGATGCCGCTTCGCCATCCGCTTCTTCCGCCGAGTCTTCGACGGCCGCTCCGTCGGAGTCGCCGTCCGCTTCCGCAACGGCTTCTTCCGATACGATCATTTACCAATCGGAGAGCGGCCCTGTCGAAGTTCCGGCCAATCCTCAGCGAGTCGTCGTCCTTACTCGCTTCTTGACGGGCAACGTCATGATCCTCGGAGTGCCGCTGGTCGGCGTGGACGAGATGTCCAAGGACAATCCGAACTTCGCGGAGCAGCTGAAGGACGCTGCAGTCGTGTCGGAAGATAACCCGGAGCGAATCCTCGAGCTGAACCCGGATTTGATTATCGCGGACGTGGACAACAAGAACCTCGACAAAATGAAGGAGATCGCTCCGACGGTTGCCTATACGTACGGGAAAGTCGATTTTAAGCAGCAAGAGATCGAGATCGGCAAGCTTCTGAATAAGGAGAAGGAAGCGAGAGCCTGGGTAGAAGACTTCGACGCCCGAAGCAAGAAGGCCGGGGAAGAGATCAAAGCGAAGATCGGCGCGGATGCGACGGTATCCGTCATCGAGACGTTCAACAAGCAGCTCTATGTGTATGGCGACAATTACGGACGCGGCTCCGAAATTCTCTATCAGCAGTTCGGCCTGAAGATGCCGGAGAAGGTGCTCGAGGGAACGAAGACGGCCGGCTACGTCGCCCTGTCGACGGAAGTGCTTGGGGATTACATGGGCGACTACGTGATCTTCAGCAAGGATGCCGACCAAGACAACTCGTTCCAGGATACCGCTACGTACAAGAACCTTCCGTCGGTGAAGAACGGTCACGTGTACGAGGCGAACGAGAAAGCCTTCTACTTCAACGATCCGATGAGCATGGAGTATCAGTTGGAGTTCTTCATCCAGCATTTTCTAGGGTAATCGGTGTTTCGATGTCCTTCAGCGCCAAAGCAAGGAAAGCAGCCCTCGAGGCTGCTTTTTTGCGTATTGGACCTATGAAGGGGGAGTCGAGGGATTCGGGGGATTCGGACTGTCGATTTGTGAAAGGGATTTTCTGGATGTTTCACGTGAAGCGGCGGGATGCGCCAGGTTTCGAAACGTCTGTCATTCCTTAGCGGAGCGTAGCGGGGAAAAGACAAATTTACCTCAGGGAGCAATTGAAATAAAATAACTGCCGCGATCGAGATCCAAAGCGCGCAACTCGATATCGAAAATAAGCGCCGACCCCTTCCGGGTCGGTTTGTTGTTCCTCCGCAAGATTCGTATCGAGGAAGCGTTTCCTTTATAATGGGAGTGAGGAATAAATTCTATCATCATTGGTCGATCGAGGAGGATTTCGGATGAACACCCGTGTCGAGAAGGATTTTCTAGGCGAGAAGCAAGTCCCGGCCGCCGCTTACTATGGGATTCAAACGATGAGAGCGGTGGAGAACTTCCCCATTACGGGAGTTCCGGTCCATCCCGAGCTGATCGAGTCGCTCGCGCACGTGAAGCGGGCCGCCGCCCTGGCCAACAAGAAGACCCGCATGCTGCCGGCTTCCATCGCGGATGCGATCGTGCGAGCGGCGGAAGAGGTAGCCGAAGGAAGCCTCTCGGACCAATTTATTGTCGATTCGATCCAAGGCGGAGCCGGGACGTCGATCAATATGAATATGAACGAGGTACTTGCGAATCGCGCGCTAGAGCTTCTGGGCTATGGCAAAGGCGAGTACTTCCATTGCAACCCGAATAACCACGTGAACATGTCGCAGTCGACGAACGATGCGATTCCGACGGCGATCCGCCTTGCGTCGTACAAGCTTAGCCTGAAGCTGACGGAGACGTTGAAGCAGCTGAAGGCGGCGTTCGAGAGCAAAGAGTACGAATTCAACGACGTTATCAAAATGGGGCGCACGCATCTGCAGGACGCGGTTCCGATTCGGATGGGACAAGAGTTCGGAGCTTATGCGGCGGTCATCGGCCGGGATATCGTTCGGATCTCGAGAGCGACGGATAGCCTTCTTGCGGTAAACATGGGCGCGACAGCCGTCGGTACCGGACTGAACGCCAAGCCGGAATATATCGAAGAAGTCGTGAGGCTGATGGCAGAAGACTTCGGCATCCCGATTCACGCGGCGACGAACCTAGTGGACGCAACGCAGAACACGGACGCGTATACCGAGCTGTCGGCTTCGCTTAAGGTATGCGCGGTTAACCTGTCCAAGATCGCCAACGACATTCGCTTGATGGCTTCTGGCCCTCGCGCGGGCTTATTCGAGTTGACCCTTCCGCCGAGGCAGCCCGGCTCTTCGATCATGCCGGGCAAGGTCAACCCGGTCATGGCGGAGGTCGTGAACCAAACGGCCTTCCAGGTGATCGGCAACGACCATACGATCTGCCTCGCTTCGGAGGCGGGGCAATTCGAACTGAACGTCATGGGACCGGTGCTGGCCTTCAACCTGCTGCAATCGCTCAAGATTCTGCGCAACGCCGTCGATGTTTTTATCCGCTTCGCTCTGGATGGCCTTCAAGCGAACCGCGAGGGCTGCGCCGCTTACGTACACGACAGCTTCGGCATCGTGACGGCGCTGAACCCTCACCTGGGCTACGAGGTGGCGGCTCAGCTCGTGAAGGAAGCGCTGCGCACGGGCATCCCGATCAAAGAGTTGATCCTGGAGAAGCACCTGCTCACGAAGGAAGAGATGGACGTCATCCTCGATCCGATCCAGATGACGACTCCGGGAATCGCGGGGGAATGGCTGCTTACGGGCCGGGACGAGGGCGGATCCGGCCAATAAAAGACAAGGCGAAGGAGGCGGGCACGTTGAGGAGAGCGGAGAAAGAGCGGGAAGGAAGAAGCGTGTACGGCGGGAGCTTCCACCCCGTTCTAAGCGCATGGTTCGAGAAGACGTTCGGGGATCCGACGGACGTGCAGCTTCGCGCTTGGAGTGAGATCGAGGCAAGCAAGCATACGCTGATCGCCGCTCCGACCGGTTCAGGCAAAACGCTCGCGGCCCTGCTTCCTTGCCTGAATCGGATCGCCTCCGCCGAGGGGAAGAAGCGGAAAGGCGTGAAGGTGCTCTATCTCACGCCGCTAAAGGCTCTCAATAACGATGTGCATCATCATGTCGCCGGATTTGTCGAGGAACTGCAGCTAGCGGCCGAACGAGAGCAGGCAGCATGGAGCGGCATTCGCTGCGCGGTGAGGACCGGAGACACGACCTCCAGCCAGCGAGCGTCCATGCTGCGCAATCCGCCCGACATTCTGGTGACCACGCCGGAGTCTCTTTATCTGCTGTTGACCTCGGAGAAGGGCAGGGAGATTCTGAAGACGGTGGAACAGGTCATCGTGGACGAGATTCACGAGCTGGCGGCGGACAAGCGGGGGGCTCATCTGTCGCTGTCGCTGGAGAGGCTGGCCGATTGGACGGGCATGCCGCTTCAGCGAATCGGCGTCTCCGCGACGCAGAAGCCGTTGGAGCGGGTCGCCCGGTTCCTCGGAGGCTGGGAGGAGTCGGCAGGAGCAAGGGGCGAGGATAGCGTAAGCGAATCCGAGCCTTCCGATGACGCGCATCCTCTTGGCTATGTTCCGCGCGAAGTCGCGATCGTCGAGAGCGAGATGCAGAAGAGGCTGGAGCTGCTCGTGACGATGCCGGATCAGAACCAGCCGGTCAAGTCCCGGGAGGGCGTATGGCTCCCCCTGCTCGATCGGCTGATGGAGCTGATGGAAGGCTGCCGGTCGGTGCTCATCTTCGTCAACAGCCGCCGCCTGTGCGAGAGGCTGACGCTGCGGTTGAACGATCACGTCGGCTACGAGATGGCTCGGTCGCATCATGGGAGCTTGTCGCGGGAGAGGCGTCTGGAGGTCGAGCGGCTGTTGAAGGAGGGAAGCCTTCGATGCCTCGTCGCGACCTCCTCCCTGGAGCTGGGCATCGATGTCGGCCATGTCGATCTGGTCATTCAGATCGACTCTCCGACGGAAGCGGCGCGGGGCATCCAGCGAATCGGGCGCGCGGGCCATGCGGTCGGGCAGGCGAGCCGCGGCGTGATCTTGTCCAGGCAGCGGGGAACGCTGCCGGAGATCGCGGTGCTGAGCCGTCTGATCGCGCGCCGCGAGATCGAAGAAATTCGGCTGCCTCGCTCGCCGATCGATGTCCTGTCGCAGCAGTTGGTCAGCATGGTCGTGCTGGAGGATCGGACGCTGACGGATCTGCACCGGGCGATCTGCCGCAGCGAATGCTACCGGATGTTGGCCTACGAACGGTTGACGGAGATCATGCACGTGTTGTCCGGCACTTATCCGTTCGTTCGCCCCTTGCTCGAGTGGGACCGGAGAGACAATCTCGTCAGCCGGAGAAGCAACTCCGCCATGGCTTCGGTGACCGGAGTGGGGACGATTCCTTCCAGCGGCAATTATCCCGTCCATCATCTTGAGAGCCGCGTTCACCTCGGAGAGCTGGACGAGGAATTCATTCAGGAGAGCCGCGTCGGCGACGTGTTCCAGTTGGGAACGAGCTCTTGGATGATCCGCGAGATCAAGCAGGACCGCGTGTACGTGTCGGAAGCGGGCAACCGCTTCAGCGAGGTTCCGTTCTGGCGAGCCGAATCCGGCGGCCGATCGTTCGAGCTGGGACATGAGATCGGCGCTTTCGTCGAGGAGCTCTCGGACCGGCTGGGAGACGCCGAGCTCGGCGCCGCGGAGCAGAAGGAGAGAGAGGATCTGGCCCGCCGATGGCTGGAGGAAGACTATTCGCTGGACGAAGCGAGCGCGGCCGCGCTGATCCTCTTGATCCGCTCCCAGCGGGACTTCTGCGGGCTGCCGAGCGATCGCCGCATCGTGATCGAGCATTACAAGGATGTCATGAACCAGACTCACGTCATCCTGCACAATTACTTCGGCCGCCAGGTGAACCGAGCCTGGCTGCTCGCCATCGAGAGGCAGCTGGAGCAGGTGCTGCCCTATCGCCTGTATGGCAACGCCAAGGACAACGGAATCGAATTCGTGCTGCCCGAATGGGACGCGACCTGGTTCCAATTGATCCGGCAAGTGTCCGCCGACCGGCTGGAGCAGCTGCTCGCCGAAGCGATCACCGGCTCGCCTCTGCTGGGGCTGGCGTTCCGCCGGATCGCGGAGACGTCGCTGCTGCTGTCGCGCAGCTTCACCCGCACCCCGCTCTGGCAGAAAAGACTGCGGGGAGAGGAGCTGCTGAGGTCGGCCATGCCGTATGCCGAGCACTTCCCATATTTGCGGGAAGCCATGCGCGAAAGCCTGTTCGATTATCTCGACATGGAGAACTTAAAGCGCGTGCTGGAAGCGATCCGGGCAGGCGAGATAGAGATCGTGGTCAAAGAGACTCCGCATCCGTCTACGTTCGCATCCCAATACATAGCCGATTACGTGAACATGAAGGTTTACGAAGGGGACGGATTGGACGATTCGATCAAGCTCCAGCTGCTGAATGTCAGCAAAGAGCTGGCCGGCCAGCTGTTCGGGCAAGAGCAGCTGGGCAGCGCGATATCGCCGTCCGTTCTCGAGACGGAGCAACGGCGCATCGAGGAGGCGGGCGCGGCAGCCGATGCGGACGGTTTGTACCGGCTGCTGAAGCAGCGGGGGGATCTGACCGCGGATGAAGTGCTCAAGCTGGCGAAGAACCCGCAGGCGCTCCTCTGGCTGGAGGAGCTGGAACAGCGGGGGCGCGCGAAGGCGATCGATCTGACCGATGACGGGGAGCTAAGATGGATCTGCTCGGATGAAGAAGTGATCTACGCGGCGTTCCCGGAGAAGGCTGCCTCGCGGACGTTTATTCTGGACCGATATTCCGAGCAGGTACTCTCCTTTACGGAGCTTCAGCTCTGCGAACGGTATCCGTCTTTGTCTCTTAAGCAGGCGGAGACGGCCATAGCGGACATGAGGCAGCGCGGCGTGGTGGAACGAGCTCCTCACGCCGCGCATGAGGAAGAGAGAATCTGGACAAGCTCGAAGCTCGCCTCCCGGATGGTTCGCTTATCGATCCATGAAGCGAGGGATCAGGCCCAAGCCGTCGACGCCTCCCGATGGTGCGCGCAGATCGTCTCCATGCAATCGCTTCTGCAAGAGACCCGGAAGGAAGGGGCGCATGGCCTGCTTCAGGTCATCGAGCGGCTGCAGGGACTGTATGCTCCTCTGTCCCATTGGGAGTCGCTGCTTCTTCCCGCCCGAATGATACGTTATCGGAAGGACGAACTCGACGAGCTGTGCGCAAGCGGAGAGATCGTCTGGCTGGGGAAGAAGGAAGAGGGGGACAAAGAGGGCAAAATCGCCTTTTTCCTCGCGGACAACAAAGCTCTGTACAGCCCCTTCCTTAAGAAGGAGACGCAGACGTCCCGTCATCCGAAGCTGCTGGAGAGGCTCAAGGAGAACGGAGCGAGCTTCCTGACCCGATTGGCCCGCGAAGAGAACAAGCTTCCTTCCGAGCTGCTGGACGAGCTTCTCGATCTCGTGTGGGAGGGCCATGTCTCCAACGACCAGTTCGCGCCGATGCGTCTGGCCGCCCTTCCCTCGAGGACTCGCAAGACGGCCGCAGGCCGGGCAGGCTCGGGCTTCGGAAGATGGTACTGGACCGGCGAGCTGGCCGGGAAGGAAGTCGCGCAGGACGATTCCGATCCGGCTGCGGCGGGAAACCCGGGCAAGCAGAAGGATTCGCGGGAAGCGTCGGCCGTGCATTGGGCGCATCATCTTCTGCAGAGCTACGGGCTCATCAACAAGGAGCTCGTCGCGAAAGTCGCTCCATTCGATTGGGATTCGTTCTATCCGGTGCTGAAGCGGCTGGAGGAATGGGGGGCGTTGACCCGAGGCGTTTATATTCACGGCGATGCTGCCTTGCAATTCACCACCAAAGAAATCGCTGAAGCCGTTCGCGGCTCGCCGTCCCGGCCGGCTGTCGAGGAGGAAGCTTTCACGATCGTATCCGCCGCGGATCCCGCCAATCCCTACGGATTATTGATGGATTGGCCGGAGACCGGGCAAGGAGCTTCTTACTCGCGCAAGCCGGGGAATTTCCTGCTGCTCCGCGGGGGGAGATGGGCCTACTGGGTCGAAAATAACGGCCGGCGGGTCTACTCGTTAGCGGAGGATGAAGCGGTGGGGGCGGCTGCTCCCGTTGAAGCGGCGCGGCTTAAGGCGGCGTTCCTCGCGATCCTGAGGCTTCAGGGCACGGTGAAGCTGGTGATCGAAGCGTGGAATGGACAAGAGGCGGGAGTTACCGAGGCAGGAGCTCAACTCCTTCAATTGGGGGCCGAGCTGGATCGCAAATCATTGGTATTTTGGGCGAATTAATGGTCTAATAGAGGGTAGCGGAGTTAGAGGCTCTGACACTTGAATGAACGATTGGATTGGAGAGAATTAGATTGTTAATCGACCTGAGAGCGAAGCTGGAACAGCCTGAAGTGGCGGAATTGATCGAGTTGTCCGTACTGCCGGATCCGGAGAAGCTGCCGGAAGTGATCGAAGCGTACCGGACGGACAACCGCCTGGATATGATGGGATACGTGAATGAGGAGCAGCTTATCGGGATCGTCGGATATGAAGTGAACGAAGATAACGTGCTTAAGATCAATCATCTGGCCATTGCTCCGGAGGAGCGAGGCAAAGGATTCGGAAGAATGGCGGTTCTCGAACTGCTGGATTGGGAGGCTCCCGACGTCATTCTGGCGGAGACCGACGAGGAGTCGGTCGAATTCTTCCGCAACATCGGCTTCGTTATCGAGAGCCTGGGAGAATCGGTCCCGGGAATCGAACGCTTCAAATGCACCTATACGGTTAACATAGAAGAATAAGAACGGGTTGAGCGGATGACGGCAGCGTTCCTTCACGGGATCGTCCTCTCGTTAGGGCTGATTCTCCCCCTTGGGGTACAGAATTATTTTATTTTCTCGCAAGGGGCGCTGAGCCCGAGATATGCCGCGGTCATTCCCGTGGCCGCCGCCGCGGCTGTCTGCGATACGCTGCTGATTGCGCTTGCCGTATCCGGCGTCTCGCTGCTCGTGCTCGGTTTAAGCTGGATGAAGACTCTGCTGCTCGTTTTCGGAGTCCTTTTTCTCCTGTATATGGGATGGATCGGTTGGCGCGCGAAGCCGGCTGCTCCTTCGGAGAAGGATTCGCAGCGAGGACAATCGAGACGCAAGCGGATCGGATATACGCTGATGGTTTCGCTGCTGAATCCGCATGCGATCCTGGATACCGTAGGCGTGATAGGGACCAGTTCACTGTCCTACGAAGGGGCGGAGAAGCTGGTCTTCGCGCTCGCTTGCGTTATCGTATCGTGGCTCTGGTTCTTCGGACTGGCGGCAATAGGACGTTTGATCGGAAGCCAAGACCGAAGCGGCCGATTCCTTGGCGCTCTTAACAAGCTGTCTGCCCTCGTCATGTGGGCGGCGGCCGTTTATTTGCTTTGGTCCTTCTAGACGCTCGCAGCGGGGGATAATTGGCTGATTTGAATTTTACCGACCGGAATGATAGAGTTTTAAGGGATACTTAGGAATGCAGGAACGACAATGGAGGTCATCTAGTTGGCAAGAATCGCAAAGAGACTAACGGATCTGATCGGCAACACTCCGCTACTGGAGCTGGGCCATTTTACCGAAAATCACAAGCTGGAAGCGAAGATCGTCGCCAAGCTGGAATATTTCAACCCGGCCGGCAGCGTTAAGGATCGCATCGGATACGCGATGATCAAGGAAGCCGAAGAGAAGGGCTTGCTTAAGCCCGGATCGGTCATCGTCGAACCGACCAGCGGCAATACCGGCGTCGGGCTTGCGTTCGCGGCAGCCGCGCTCGGCTATAAACTGATCATCACCTTGCCGGAGAGCTTCACCATCGAACGCCGCAAGCTTATGCTCGCGCTGGGAGCGGAACTCGTGCTGACGCCGGCGAACGAAGGGATGGCAGGCGCCATTCGCAAAGCGGAGGAGATCGTCGCCTCGACTCCCGGCGCGTTCATGCCGCAGCAGTTCAACAACCCGGCGAATCCGAACATCCACAAGAGCACGACGGCTCTCGAGATCTGGAACGACACGGACGGCGAAGTCGACATCTTCGTAGCCGGCGTCGGCACCGGCGGCACGGTTAGCGGCGTCGGCGAGGTACTCAAGGAGCGCAAGCCATCCGTGCAAATCGTGGCCGTCGAGCCTTACGAGTCTGCCGTGCTGTCGGGCGGCAACAAGGGCATGCACAAGATTCAAGGGATCGGCGCGGGCTTCGTTCCCGGGAACTTCAATCGCGACGTGGTGGACGAGATCCTCCCGATCAAGGGAGACGACGCGTTCGAGACGGCACGCGAGCTGGCTCGAACGGAAGGGCTGCTCGTCGGCATCTCCTCCGGCGCCGTCGCGCAAGCGGCGCTTCAACTGGCGAAGCGTCCGGAGAACAAGGGCAAGACGATCGTCGTCCTGCTTCCGGATACCGGCGAGCGCTACTTGTCCACGCCTCTGTTCCCAACGGAGTAAGAGCGATATCGCTGCAAAGGCGGCTGCACCTTCCACGAGGTGCGGTCGTTTTTTTTGTCGCGGATTTGGCGGAGGCTCAGTGCGTCTCCTGTGGCATGCCGTGCATCTGCCGCTGCCGTGGCTGCGACTGCAGTCCGATCCCCGGCGATTGCCGAGCCTCTTCCGGCGGCTGCTGAGCGTTTTCCGGCGAAGGTCGTGCCTTCTTCCAAACGACCGCTGTACCTCTAACGGAACTACCGGTCCTTTATAACCCTGAAAACGCGCCTTTTAAAATCTAACGGATATTCTAGCCCTTTATATTTGAAAATTCATGTGTTTTGGGCTGTATTCGTTGTTATAAGGTCTCTCCGTTCCGTTAAAATCCAAAAGCCGCGATTCTGGGCGAAATAAGGTCTCCCATATCCGTTAGAGCCTGAGGGTAGCGCAAATACGGTGTTCCGCCCAATGGTGGAATAAGGTAAAATAAGCTGATGCTTCAATGATTCTCACGGAGCGGTTGGGCTGCACTCTACGAAGAAGCGGGAATGAATGGTAGAAGCCGGGTTCTTCACGAGAAGCGGATGTCTGAGCTTGCCTGCCCGATCCTTCGAATCGAAGGCGAGCAGACGGTTGAAGAGAGAGTAAATAGGGTGATGGAGGTACTGATAACGTGAGATTATATCGTCTGTCCAAGCAGCTCGGCAAACCGATCACCAGCTTCAATAGCCGCGAGGCTTCTTTTGCTCGAATCGTCGATTATGAGAAGACTCTTCACATCGGCTGTATTTTCGTAGGACCCTCCGGTCTTGTCGGCGCCCATGAAGCTCCCGTCAATCAATTGTTCCTCGTTCTTAACGGAGAGGGTTGGGTTGTCGGCCGAGAAGGGACGAAGGTTGAGATTCGCTCCGGGATGGCGGCGTATTGGGAAGCCGGCGAACAGCACGAATCGGGCTCCGAGCAAGGAATGACCGTGTTGGTATTGGAAGGCGAGGAATTGAAGCCTTTGCTGGAGCTGCACGGCGATTGAGGGATACTCCTCAAGTAGAATAAATGCCGAACGTTCGTCTTGCAGGAGAGCTGAAGTTCGGAGGCAGCCTTGGAAAAGGGTGCATGATACGGCGAACCAAACTCTAGGGAGAGAGCGACAGGTGATCATGGACGACGCGATGAAGCAGGGACGTCCTGTTTAATCGATGACAGATGGCTTAACCCGACTAGGACCAGCAAGATGTGCTTCAACCGCCATTGTGCTGCGTTTATCCTAACCCCGACTCGATAATCGAGCCGGGGTTTTGATTTTTTCTCGGCTGATCTGCGAATTTTCCGCCGAATACGACTGTTTGTTTCCCTGAGCAGCCATACGGCAACATCTCCAGCCGTTGGAGGGCCTGGGCCCGCCAAAATAATGCCATACGGGCAACATCTCCGACTATTCCTCATATATGCAATTAAAATCTCTTTATATGAGTCATAAAAAGTTCTTATTAGCCCGCATATTGCTTTTAATATGAGTCATATATATAATTAAGACACACTAAATAAAGGGGGAGAAGTCGTGGACGTTGCGATCAGCGGAACAGGACGAATCGGCAGGCTCAGCATTCGAAGAGCAATGGGGATGCCGTCCTCGAACATCCAGGTGAAGGTCATCAACACAACTTGTACGGTGGAGACATTGGCGCACTTGCTCCAATACGATACCGTTCACGGCAAGTGGGACGCTGTTGTGGAGGTCGAGAAGGATCGTTTGATCATCAACGGGCAAAGCGTTCGGATCGTATCCGAGAGGGATCCGGCCAAGCTGCCTTGGAGAGAGCTCGGAGTCGAGCTTGTTATCGACTCGACCGGCAAGTTCAAGGATCGTGCCGCTCTGCAGCAGCATCTCGCCTCGGGAGCGGAACGAGTGCTGCTGACGGCGCCGGGCCGGGACTTGGATCTGACCGTCGTCATGGGAGTGAACGAAGAGCAGTATGATCCATCCGTTCACCGGCTTCTCTCCGCGGCTTCCTGCACGACGAACTGCCTAGCTCCCGTTCTCTCGGTCATGGAGGAGGCGTTCGGAATCGAGAGCGGTTGGATGACCTCGATTCACTCTTATACGAACGACCAGAACCACCTCGACAACCCGCATAAGGATCTCCGCCGCGCTCGTTCTTGCACGAGCTCGCTCATTCCGACAACGACGGGTGTCAGCAAAGCGTTAAGCGGAGTGCTTCCTCATCTGGCTCCTCTTATTCATGGGATGTCGGTGCGTGTCCCGACGCAGGATGTCTCGCTGCTGGATCTGCAATTGGATCTGAAGCGGCCCGCTGGCGAAAGCGAAGTCCGGGAAGCGTTCCGGACTGCCGCGAATGGTGAATTTGCCCGATATTTGGGCTATAACGAGCTGCCTCTCGTCTCATCCGACTATATCGGCAATGAGAAGTCGGCCGTCGTGGATGGTTTAAGCGTGATGACGAGAGAGAACCGGGTCAAGCTGCTGGCTTGGTACGACAACGAGTGGGCTTATGCCAGCCGAGTCATCGATCTGGCTGGACATGTCGCCAAAGCGAACACACCTAATCATGAGGGGGAGAAAACATGCTTAACTTTCACAGCGTGAACCAAGCCGTTTCTTCGAAAAATGAATTGGGAGTCGTCATTTGCAGGCATTGCAGCGACGTTGTCTGCACGCTGCCGACCAACGGCATCAAGAAAATCTCGGGCGTCTGCGACAAGCCGGAATGCCGGAAGCAGAGCAAGAATGGCGAGGTCAAAGTCGGATGACCATCAAATACGTATATTCGTTCCAGGAGGGCAGTGCCCGAATGAAGAATCTGCTTGGCGGCAAAGGCGCGAACCTGGCGGAGATGACGAACGCTGGGCTTCCGGTGCCGCCAGGCTTCACCGTGACGACGGATGCATGCCATGCCTTCTTCAAGTTCGGCAATAGGCTGACCGACGAGATGGTACGGCAGATCCTGGCCGCGCTGCGACAGCTCGAGACCGAGAAGGGGCAAGCGTTCGGAGATCCTTATCAACCGCTTCTCGTCTCCGTGCGTTCGGGATCCGTCTCTTCCATGCCTGGCATGATGGATACGATTCTGAACCTAGGCTTGAACGACGAGACGGTAAAGGGATTGGCGGCGGCGACCCGGAACGAACGATTCGCCTACGATTGCTATCGGCGTCTGATCCAGATGTTCGGCAACGTCGTTCTCGGCATCGAAGGATTCCAATTCGAAATGCTGCTTCATCGGTTGAAGGCAAAGCTCGGAGTGGAGCTCGATCAGGACGTTACGGCGGAGGGCTGGCGCGAGTTGATCGAAGCGTATAAATCGTGCGTGAGGAAGAACACCGGCCGCGAATTCCCGCAAAATGTTTACGAGCAGCTTAAATTGGCGGCAGAGGCCGTCTTCCAATCGTGGAACAATCAACGAGCTCAGGTATATCGTCGAATCAACCGGATTCCAGATCATCAGGGTACGGCTGTAAATATACAGAGCATGGTATTCGGCAATAGGGGAGACGATTGCGGCACCGGCGTCGTCTTCACTCGCAATCCGTCTACCGGCGAGCCGGTTCTGTTCGGCGAATATCTTATCAATGCGCAGGGCGAGGATGTCGTCGCGGGAGTTCGTACCCCTCAGACGATTGAGACGCTGAAGAGCGCGATGCCGGAGATGTACGCGCAGCTTGCTCAGGTATGCGGACAACTTGAACGCCATTATAAGGACATGCAGGATATCGAGTTCACGGTCGAGAATGGCAAGCTGTACGTCCTGCAGACGAGAAGCGGCAAACGCAACGCCCAAGCGGCGATGAGAATAGCGGTCGACCTGGTGAACGAAGGCGTGCTGACGAGAGAGAAAGCGCTGCTTCGAATCGAAGCGTCGCATCTGGATCAGCTGCTTCATAGAGGACTTGACGATGCCGCCGTTCAGGACGTTCTGGCGATCGGGCTGCCGGCCTCGCCGGGCGCCGCGATCGGCATGATCGCTTTCGAGGCCGATACCGCCGCGGAATGGAAGCAAGCCGGCAAGCAAGTCATACTCGTTCGCCCCGAGACGACGCCGGAGGACATACATGGCGTCCTAGCGGCAGAAGGCGTGCTGACGAGCCGCGGAGGAATGACCAGTCATGCCGCCGTCGTTGCGAGAGGAATGGGCAAGCCGTGCGTATGCGGCTGCGAAGACATCCGGATCGACGAAGAACGGAAGCAGATGACGGCGGGAGGCCGCTCCTTCTCCGAAGGAGAGTGGATTACGCTGGACGGAGCGACCGGAAGGGTCATCGCGGGAGTCGTGCCGCTGAAGGAGGCGACCGCCTCGAACGAGCTGAAGCAGATGCTGGCGTGGGCGGATGAGGTTCGATCACTTCGCGTCTATGCCAATGCGGACACGCCGGAGGACGCCCGGATCGCCCGCGGCTTCGGAGCCGAAGGGATCGGGCTGTGCCGGACGGAGCACATGTTCTTCGCGCCGCACAGACTGGAGGTTATGCAGAGAATGATCATGGCCGACACGCAGGAGGAGCGAAGAGCGGCGCTTGCTCATCTGCTTCCGATTCAGCAATCCGACTTCGAGGGCATCTTCGCCGAGATGGACGGCCTTCCGGTTACGGTGAGGCTGCTCGATCCTCCGCTTCATGAGTTCCTGCCGAAGCTTAGCGAGCTGCAGGCTGCTCTCTCCGAAGCGGATTCGGAGCAGGAAGGAGAGCGGATCAAGCGGATGATCCGCAAGGTCCAAGCGCTTCACGAAGCGAACCCGATGCTGGGCCAACGGGGATGCCGGCTGGGCATCGTCTATCCGGAGATCTACGATATGCAGATCGAAGCGCTGTTCAAGGCGGCTTCCGCCCAGATCGAACGGAGGGTGGAGATTCATCTCGAGATCATGATTCCGCTGGTCGGAGACGCAAGCGAGCTTAAGCTGCTGCGCGAGCTGGTGGACGAGGTGGCGGAGCAGGTGCTCGGCTCCGATAAGAGAAGGAATTGCCGGTACAAGGTCGGAACGATGATCGAGGTTCCCCGCGCCGCGTTGACGGCGAAGCAGATCGCGGCCCATGCGGACTTCTTCTCGTTCGGCACCAACGACCTGACGCAGATGACGTTCGGCTACAGCCGGGACGATGCCGAAGGCAAATTCCTGGCTCACTATCTCGACAAGAAGCTTCTGGCGAACAACCCGTTCCAGGTTCTTGACTCGGAGGGAGTCGGCCAACTGATCGATTGGGCGGTAACCGCGGGTCGTTCCTTAAAGCCGAAGCTGAAGACGGGCATCTGCGGCGAGCATGGCGGAGACAAGGAATCGATCGCCTTCTGCCATCGGGTCGGGCTCGATTACGTCAGCTGTTCCCCATACCGGATTCCTATGGCCCGAATCGCCGCCGCGCAAGCGGCCGTCGAGCAGGGGAAGCACGCCGATTCGTCCCAGACGGCGAAAGTGGTGTGATTCCGGCTCCGATTCGGTTACAATGGAGTCAAATGGGTTGTCGTAACGGGAGGGAACAACGATCGAACTGTCATCCCGCCAGTTGGAGATTGTCGATATCGTGCGCAAGAACGCTCCGATTACCGGGGAGCAAATCGCGGAGCAGCTCGGGGTGACCCGTCCTACCATAAGGTCGGATCTCGGCTTGCTGGTGATGCTGGGGTATATCGATGCGAAGCCGAAGGTAGGCTATTTTCTCGGAAGCACGGTCATGCAGGAGAGATCGGAAGTCGGTTCGATCGCGCGGACGAAAGTCCGCGAGGTCATGGGGGTTCCGGTCGTTCTGCGAGAGACCGCCACCGTCAGCGATGCGGTCGTCGCCATGTTCCTCGAGAACGTCGGAAGCCTCGTCGTCGTCGATTCCGCGAATGCGTTGGCCGGGGTCGTGTCGCGAAAGGACCTGCTTAAGGTTACCTTGGGGAACTCGCAAGCAGCGAGCGTGCTGCTGAGCATGGTCATGACCCGTTATCCGAACGTGGTGACGGCGTCGCCGGACGACACGCTTCGCGAAGCCCTGCGCAAGATGATCGCGCATGAGGTGGACGGCTTGCCGGTCGTCCAGGCGGCGAGCGTAACCGAAGGCGGTTCCGGCTCCGAAGCGGCGCCTTCCAAGTTGGAAGTCGTCGGGAGATTGACGAAGACTACCCTGGCCAAGCTGTTGTTCGACAAGATGGAGCAACAGTAGCGACAGGCTGCGAGTCGGGAACGCTTGTACTTTCCGAACGAAATAAGAGCCTGGTTAATACCCACAGCAGCCGTAGAGGACGGCAACTGTGGGTATATGTCCGTTATTCCTCTATTTTGATATCTCCCGTCGCGATCAGCGCCTCGATCATCAGCAACAAGTACGAGGCGGTGGAGAAGTTCTTCAGGTCCTTCTGCAGGATGTCCTCTATCTTGCGGATACGGTACTGAATTCCACCGATCGATAAGGAAAGCTGCTGCATGGTTTTCTCCAACTTGCCTCCGTGAATCAAGTAGATGTACAACGTATAAAGCAGCTCCCGATGCTTGTCATCCTCGTCCAGCAAATTTCCTAATTCCTTCTTCGCGGTTGCCTTTAGGTGTTGAATGTCCGCGCCTTGAAGGAGCGATCCCAATAGCCCGAGCTGATCATATGCAACGATTTTCTGCTGCCTGGGCAGATGGAGCGACTGTTCCGCCTGGGTCAGGGATTCCTCGAACTTGGCCAATTGCTGAAAGGGCTGGCTGATTCCGATCTTATAAAGAACGTCCGAATTATTCTCCTCCATAATGGTCAGAACGGGCTTCAAACTTCTGAGCAGCGAAGCGGAGTCTTTGACAGCGAACAAGAGGATGACGATCTCGTCGTTATTCTGGCTTAGCAGCCCGTCGAGCTTATAGTATTTCAATGTTTTGGCGAATTGGAGCAGCTGATCGTAATGGTCGAGCGGCTTGCCCTCGGTTTTCTTCTGAGTACACATGACGGCAAGAGTGATGAACGGGCTCCTCAGATCTGGAGAAACGTACTTTAATTGCGAGGTAATCTCTCCAATCGTGTTGAATTGCTTATGGATCAAGCGATCCAGGATCGAGATCTTGAGCCGTTCCGTCGTCTCGAAGCTGATTTTCTCGTTCAGGAAGCTGAGGGTGGACGCCGTAGCAAGTCTCTCCAGGAACAAGTAATCGTCGGTTTCCGGTTCCCGTGAATCGATATAGATGAACGAGCAAGTGGCGAAAAGCCGATCCTGGAGGTAGATCGGTGTCGTCAGCAAGTAGGAGCTGCCTATCTGCTCGCAGGAAGTGCGGTTGCGATTGAACAGCGTGTGCTTCTTTTTATTTTTGACGTGCCGCAAGCGAGTATAAGTCTCCCGCTGGATTCCGTGAAGATGCAGGAGATTGCCGTTAAGATCCTCGATTGCGATCGGGATTCCAAGAATCTCGTTAGCGATTGCGATGACTTGGTCCAACGATTGCTGTCTGGCGACTGCGTCGGTCAATTGGCTGTGGTAGTGGGTGACCTTATCGAGCAGCTTATTTTTAAACAATAGCTTGTCGTACGTATCTTCCAATTCGCTCAGAATGGTCTGATCGTCATAAATCGCGGGTTCTTCGCCCGATTGGCGCGTCCAATATTCCCTCGAATTGACTGCGAAAGTACAATCAAGGTCTCCCTTGGCTCGGCAGGTGAGCTCTTTGACGAATATATCGTCGTTCAGGATGGCAGACATATACCCGCTGGCATAGCCGCTTAGCACATAACAAGAGCATTCATCGGCTACTCCATGGAGCTGAAGATGCAGCTTGGCCTCGAATGAATCCACCCAACGGCCGGTGGCGTCGCTAAAGTCCAATTGATTATTCTCCGACAATCGAACCGCACCCGGTTTTTTCTCGACGTCCGCAACGTGCCCCGCTTGAGAATGAACGACGGATACCATCTCGATTAACTCCTCGATCGAAAAGTTAAGCTTCATCAATTCAAGAGCTTTGTTCTTGCCGAGGTCTCTCCCGAAGCGCAGCAGAAGTCCTTTCGCTTTTTTGTTGCCCATGTTCTCGAATAAAGCTTTGCGTAAGAGACCGAAAGCATGAGAAGTTATCACGATATCGGACAGATCCGGCTTGGAAATGCGATTGATTTCGACCATGACGGGTGCATCTCCCCTCCCATTTGCAAGCGCTTACTTCATTATAAAGAATACGTCAAAAACGACAATAAAACCAATTGTGTTTTTGCGATTTTCCAATAAAAAACCCCCTTATGTCGGAACGCGAATCTGAATTATGATGGGACTCGAAAAGGAGGCTGCGCTAGTGAGCTTCACGCATATGGCGTGACGCTTAAGGCCGGAGAGGTGATCCTATCGGGCGCTTTATCGGCAGCGGCTAATGCTGTCTGCGGGGATCGGTTCCGGGCCGAATTTACACAACTAGGCTCGGTTGAGGCAACCTTTGGTTAAGGAGGAGGACTAGGAATGGGTTTGCATATAGCCAGATTTACCGAGAACGGCAATGTTCTCTGGGGAGTACAGAAGGGGGATAGGCTCCTGGCGGTGGAAGGCAGTTATCCGACACTCGCTCATTTCTTGCGTTCCGGAACGCAGGTGGCGAGAGAGGTCTGGCAATCGGGGGCAGGCAGAGCGGTAAATATCGAGGATGTGGAGCTGCTGAGCCCGGTTACACGCCCAGCCCGCATTATTTGCCAGGGGGCAAACTATGGCGATCACCGGGCGGAGTCGGGGCTTGAGGCCGCACGACCGCCGTTTAATATGATCTTCAGCAAGGCCGACAGCTCTCTTGCAGGGCCGTATTCGGACGTCATTTGTCCGCCGCACATGAAGCTGCTTGATTACGAGATTGAGCTGGGATTGGTCATCGGCCGAGAGATTCGCAAGCCGACTTCGATTATGGACGCCAATCTTCATGAATACGTGGCTGGTTTGGTGCTGACTAACGACATCTCCGCCAGGGATGTTCAGCTGCCACAAGGACAATGGCTCAAGGGCAAGAGTTATCGAACGTTCTGTCCGACCGGTCCGTACCTTTATCTGCTCGATGCCGAAGATGTCCCCCGGATTCACGATCTGGAGCTTAGGCTGACGGTCAATGGCGAGATCAGGCAGCATGCGCACACAAGTCAGCTTTTGTTCAAGCCGGATGAGACGCTGACCGAGCTGTCGGAGATCATGGATCTGTCTCCGGGCGATCTGATCCTCACGGGGACCTGCGGAGGCGTCGCCATGAAGCTAGGCTCAACGGCAATGGATCGAATGATGGGTACGGCATCGGCAGAGGAGAAGTACCGATTATTCGTGGAGAGCCAACGATCGGTTGACCGATATCTGCGAACCGGAGATATTATCCGCAGCGAGATTCATAGCTCGGACGGACGGATTCAATTAGGGACGCAGATTAATACAAACGCTTCGAAGTAAGCGAGATGCATAATGGCTTCAATCCCCGCGAGGATTGAAGCTCTTTTTTTTGGATTCAAACCGTGCACTCGAATGGTCACGCAACCATGGAAAGCTTCGAATTCTGTCAAGAATTGCAATGGAAATTTTTTCAACGTACAATAGAATAAATTTTCGGACAATCGACCATGGACCCTGCAGTCCTGCTCGAAAGGAGCACATCGGATGCAATCCCCAATTTTCTACGGAGCCGTACACTTGTTTTTCTTAAATGGCAAGAACGAGATCCTGCTGTTAAAGAGGAGAAATACCGGTTTCGAAGATGGCAAATGGAGTGTGGTTGCCGGACGAATCGACGGTAATGAAGAAGTGAAATCAGCAGCTATTCGTGAGGCATTCGAAGAAGCTGGTGTAAAGATCAAGCAGCAGTATTTGGAAGTAATCGGAATCATGCATCGCAGGGATAAGTCCTCGAAGGAATGGATCGATTTTTTTCTGACGGTCCATGAATGGGAAGGAGATATTTCCAACAAGGAGCCTCATAAATGCGAAGAATTAAGATGGTTTCCCTTATCGGAACTTCCCGAAAACATCATTCCCTACATCAAACACGCTTTGAGCCAAACCCGCGATTCCGTCTGGTTCGAGAGCTTGGGCTGGGGAGAAGAACATTAACGTGATTGGGTTGATCAGGCACTTCAAGGTGCTGCACAAGCCGCAGCGCCGCTGGATGACGGGGCCTCAGTTCACACGCTGGGTGGAGCAGTATGATCAAGGGGCTATTCGATCGGTTCCGCTTGCCTCCAGCGATATAGAATGGGACGTCTGCTATTGCAGTCCCCTCTCCCGGGCAACCCGAACGGCAGCCTTTCTTTTCGACGGCCCCCTAATCGTATCCGACCATCTGCGGGAAATCGGGATTCATGCGGTGAGCGGCGCTCGAATCCGCATGCCATTAACCCTCTGGTTGGGTTTGGCGCGCTTGGCTTGGCTGTTCTCCCATCGTTCCCAAGTAGAGGGCAAGAAGAATGTACGCCTTCGGGCAGAGCGAATTATCGATGAGATCGAGCGCCGCTATCCAAGCTCGAATGTCCTGATCGTCAGTCACGGAGCGTTCATGAGAGTGCTGGACAAGGCTCTGCATAGCAGGGGCTATTCGGGCAGGACGGATCTTCCGCCACGTAACGGGAAGCTCTATCTATTCCGCCGTTTTCCTGGATGATCGAACAAAAGAAGTCATTTTGGATAAACAGGTCGATTTCGAATAATGGAGGCGCCAACGTGTTCATTCGCAACCTACTTCTCGTATCTTTATTAACAGCATTAACTACCGCCGCGGTTGGCTGCACGGATGTTAGAGAATCCGTTAAAAGCACCATAAGGGAAGTTAGCGGGGAGCAGCCGGAGCAAGCGAAACAATCGTCATCCGCGCGCCAGGAAGGACAACCGGGGCCATCGAAACAAACCGGGCAGATCGGCTTGTTCGGTCAAGGCGGAAAGTCCGGGCCTGAGGAGCCATCCAGCCAAGCCAAGCAAGGGTCGATTCAAGTGCAGTCCAAAGTGGAGGTGAAGATCGCCATCGACGGGGAGGCCTATGCGACGTATTATGGCGATGGCTTCAGCTTCGATTACCCGTTCGATTGGGAGCAGACGGACCAGACAAGTTCCATCCCCGAGATCAAGGCTCAATTCTCGAGTCCGACCCAAATCGCCAACGTCCTTCTTATAACCGCCGAGTACAAGAATGCTTCCGCCCCGCCCGCCGGTGAACTTAAGGACCTGCAGATGGACCCGACAAGCGGAGAGGACGGAAGCGCGAAGATAAACGATTATAAGCAGATCAGCTTCGAAGAGAAGCCTTACGGCCGTTACAAGGCCGGGGTGTTGGTGTCGGAGATGGCCGCCTCGAACAACCAATCGCTTATTCAAACGGAATATTACGTACCGATCGGCAAAAAAAGTTATTCGCTAATCGTCACGACGGCCAAAGAAATCACCGATTCCCTCCAGAACGATATCGACCATATGATCGATTCTTTCGAGGTGGATGAGGAGTAGATAAGATGAATGAAAGGGGCTTCTCCATGACAATCGAATCGATTGAGACCAGATTGAAGCAATTGAACATTGCTCTCCCGGAAGCGAGCGAACCTGCCGCCAAGTACGCCAACGTCGTGGTCGCGAACGGACTTATGTTTGTTTCGGGCAAAGGCCCGGCCGGCTCTCCGAAGGGGAAGCTGGGAGCCGAATTTACAACGCAGGAAGGCTATGAATTCGCCAGACTGGCGGGCTTGGAAGTGCTGGCCGTCGTACAATCGGCCCTGGGTTCTTTGGATCGGGTGAAAAGAGTCGTCAAGGTTCAAGGGTTCGTGAACGCTAGCCCGGAGTTCGAGGAGCATCACAAAGTGCTGAACGGTTTCTCGGATCTCATGTTGGATGTCTTCGGCGAGGAGAAAGGCATCCATGCTCGCTCCGTCCTGGGAGCGGTCTCCGTCCGAGGCAATCTGCCGATCATCGTGGACAGCATCTTCCAAGTGGAAGAGGAGGTATAGCTTGAGCCTCCTGCTCCGAGGCGTTTCCGAGGATGACTTGGATCTTCTAGCCGAGATGAATAAGCAATTGATCGAGGACGAGGGCAGCTCCAATCCGATGAACCGGCAAGAGCTCAAGGAACGGATGCGGGAGTGGCTTCGTTCGTCCTGGAATGCCGATCTGCTCGTTCTTGGAGATGAGGTGGTCGGCTACGCCCTCTATTGTTATAAACGCAATCAGCATGACCCGAACCGAAGAGAAGTGTATCTCAGGCAATATTTCATTAAACGCGAATTTAGGCAAAGAGGATACGGTCTGCTTGGGATCGAGCGATTGCGGGAGAGCCGATTCAAGGGAATCGATACAATCGAGATCGAGGTACTGGACGGGAACTCGACTGGGAAGAGCTTCTGGCAGAAGGCAGGATTCCTGCCGTATTCGATCCTTATGAAGCTGGAGAACGACAGTTCCTTAATTAATCCTCCTGACTCCCGTAAATGACTTCTATCACACATTCGCCATAATTCATTAATTTGCCATACATTTCTATTGTCGACAATCCGATAAGTAAAATAGACAGCTAGACGACATTCGACGTGGAGAGGAACGGCAAGGAATGAACATCATTGATGCGCTTATTGCGAGCATGCCTTTTGTTAAACAGCTTTTCCGAGAAGAAGTATCCATCTCGATCTATGACCACGAGAAGATCCTGTATTGGGAGGATACCGAGAAGATCAAGCTTGGCTTTAAATACGGCCACCCGTTGGATCCGGAGAATCGGAACTTCCAGAACCTAAAGAACGGCCGGGAGAAGAACTTCGCCCACATGCCCGCGGAGTACTTCGGTATCCCGTTCGACGTTATCTTTATTCCGGTCACAGATGAGCACGGCGAAGTCGTTGCCGTTCTGAGCATCAATCATCCGATGGACAAGCAAGCCACGTTGGAGCAGCTGATGGAAGAGACGGATGCCATCGCAAGCAACCTTCTGAGCGGCGTTCAACAAGTGGCGGCTCATTCCGAAGAGCTGATGGCGACGGCGGAAGAGATTCTTCGGAATTCGAAGCAGGCCGTCGAGAACTCCTCCAGCGTCGCGAGCGTCACTCAGATGATTCGCGAGATCTCCTCGCAGACGAATCTTCTAGGATTGAACGCGGCAATCGAGGCCGCACGGGTCGGAGAAGCGGGCGCCGGGTTCGGCGTTGTCGCCAAGGAAGTGCGCAAGCTGTCCAATGACAGCAAGTCGGCAGCCGCCCAGATCGAGGATATGCTGAATTCCGTCAAGAACTCGATCAAGCAGATGGAGACGGAGATCGGCCAGATCGCTCATGCTTCCCAAGATCAGGCGGAGCTCGTAACGCAGTTCATGAACAGCATCGAGCACCTGAATGAAACCAGCGGCAAAATGAAGGTATTCATCCAGCAGATGCTGTCGAATAAGCTGGAAAATTAAGCTAGAGGGAATAAACCCATCGAGACCGGCTCCGGAGCAATCCCGAGCCGGTTCTCTTCGATTCGCTGCTAAAATATTCTTGACGTCCGTATGAAACCGCTTTATGATGAGTTTGAAGGATTAATTAAAACGATTTAAATTATGAAAGGATCTCACTCATGAGCAAAATTCATGTCACGCTCAAGGACATCGCGAGAGTAGCCGGAGTATCGACGGCGACCGCCTCGTTGGCTCTGTCCGGCGATCCGCGGGTGAACGTGAAGACGAAAAGAGCGGTAGAGGAAGTGGCGAAGCGGCTGAATTACGTTCCGAACGAGATCGGACGCAGCTTGCGGGCCAAGAAAGCGGAAACGATCGCCTTTATTTTCCCGAACACGCCTCATTTCGCATTCTCTCACCCGTACTTCTCGCAGCTTCTCGAAGGGATCTCGGAGATTCTGGTGGAGAACAGCTTCCATCTCATGCTGTCGGTATCGCCGTCGGAGACGGACGAAGCGGCTGCCTATGACAAGATCCTTCGGAATCGCAGGGCGGACGGCATTATCTTATGGCCGGCTTCCATACGGGACCGCAATATTCTCAAGATCGTAGAGTCGGGGTTTCCCGTTGTTTATCTGGGGAGATGGCATCATGACGAGATCGCGACGGTGGAGAGAGAAGACGTTGGCGGCGCTTATATGGCGACGGAGCATCTGATCAAGCAAGGACGCAAACGGATTGTTCACCTGACGGGTCCTTTGGACTACCAAGTCAGCATTGACCGTCTGGAAGGGTATAAGCGGGCGCTGCAGGATAACCAACTGCTATTCGATCCGGGGATGGTCATCGAGAAGGATTTCTCCATGGAAGGCGGCGCCGAAGCGGCAAAAGAGCTGCTGGAGTCGGGGAGGAGCTTCGACGCGTTGTTCGCGGCGAACGACCGGATGGCGATCGGAGCCATGAAGGCGTTGGCGGATAGCGGAATCTCGGTTCCGCAGGACGCGGCGATCGTCGGCTACGACAATATCGAGATGGCGTCCATGATGAGTCCGGGACTCACTACCATCGACCAGCCGATGAAAGAGATCGGGAAGCTGGCCGCGCTTAAGCTTATGGCCATGTTGAACGGCGAGGAGCTTCAAGAGCTGCAGACGAAAGTGCCGGCACAATTAATTATCCGTGGATCTTCTTAAGAAGGAAGCGGATTTTTTTTAAAAGCATTATTTAAATCGATTTAAATACTATCCAACACTTCATTGCTTATCTATTTTGGAGGTGATGCCTATCTGGGTTTGCAACGCGGAATAGACAAGAGGGGAAGCTTCGCTTAGAAAGGGCTTTTAAGAACGGAGAGAGGGACTTAAAGAGAGAGCCGACTGATTCTAACCATATCCAAAGGGAGGATCACTATGTACAAAGCTGGAGACTTCAAGCCGACTCGCTATCTGATCTATATCCTTGCATTCGCGATGATCGTCGTGCTGGCCGCTTGCGGCGGCAACCATAACGAGAAAAAGGAAAGCGCTTCATCTTCAAGCGGGAAGAAAGCGATGATTACCTTCTGGAACACGTTCACCGGCTCGGACGCCGAGACTCTCAAGACGATCGTAGAGGATTATAACAAGAAGAACGAAGGCAAGTTCGAAGTGAAGATGGATATTATGCCTGCGGATCAGTTCAACCAGAAGCTTCCGCCGTCGATCGCGACCGGAACGGCGCCTACGCTCATCGCGACGAATCCGACGACTGCAGCGGCCTACATCCAGAACGGTTCGATCGTTCCGGTAGACGATTTCTATTCGGTGGATGGGGTCAATAAGGACGACTTCGAGCCATCCGCCATGAAGATGGGAGAATCGAACGGCAAGCTGTATCTGCTGCCGATGCAAGTATTCGGCATTCAGTTCTACTGGAACAAGGATTTGTTCAAGGCGGCCGGACTCGATCCGGACAGTCCTCCCGCGGACTTCGATCAGCTCGCCGATTACGCCGTCAAGCTGACGGACGAATCGAAGAACCAGTATGGATTCGCGATGCCGATCAAAGGCGCGCCGCAATACTATTCCATGTTCATCTGGGGCAACGGCGGAGACATGGTCGATGTCGCCAACAAGAAGTCGGTGCTCGATTCCCCCGAGAATATCGAGACGTTCAAGTGGTTGGCCGATCTGGCTGCCGTTAAGAAAGTTACGCCTAAAGGGCTGAACGGGGTGGAGACCGACAAGCTGTTCCTGAGCGGCAAGGCGGCCATGTACATCACGGGTCCTTGGCTCGCGGCGGGGCTTAAGCAGAACAATATCAACTTCGGCGTATCGCTTCCTCCGAAGGGTTCCGCCGCTCAGGCGACGATCGCCGACGGCGTCGGATTCGCCGTTCCGAAGGGCGCGAGCGAGGAACAGAAGCTTGCGGCATACGACTTCGTCAAGTACTGGAATTCGACCGAGGTCGGGAAGAAGTGGTCTCTCGCTATCGGCTTCCCTCCGTATCTGAAATCGGTCGCCGCGGATTCCGAGATTCAGGCCAACGAGACCATCAAGCAAATGTCCAATCTCGGGGAAGCGGGAAGAACCTTCCTGCCGGGAATCGTCGGCGCCGACCGAATCAACGGCGATGTGCTGTTCCCTCTAATGGAACAGATCGTCAGCGGACTTGATCCCGTGCAGGGGGTAAAGAAAGCCTCCAACTCCATAGACGAGATTCTCAAGTCGGAGCCTTGATTCAATCAGGCGGCTGCCTCCTTGGCGGATCCTCTCCGGACGGCAGCCGCCTCCCATCCAGAATAATTAGGGTGATTCTATGATGAGAAGCATACGACATTGGCTTAATGGCTGGAATAGACCCGAGAAAGCGGCTTATCTTTTCATCGCTCCCGCGTTGGCGGTTCTCCTGCTCTTCACGGTCGTCCCGCTTATCGCGACTCTGGTCATCAGCACGTTGGATATGGACGTGTTCCTCCAAGTGAAAGGATTTATCGGACTGGATCATTTCGAGCGGCTGTTCCAGGACGACAGGCTGATCGAATCCGCGAAGCACACGCTATATTTCGCGGGAATCGAGGTGCCTCTCCAGATCATCCTGGCTCTATTGACGGCGGTTTACGTGTCGCGCAACACCCGTTATCGCAAGTTTCTCCGCTCGGTTTATTTCGTGCCGTCGATCTGTTCCTTCACCGCGATCGGGATCGTGGCTTCGTTCCTGCTCGATCCGCAGACGGGCGTCTACCCGAGTTACTTGGAGAATTTGGGTTTGCCTAGGCTGGAGTTCTTCCGAGATCCATCTTGGGCGATGCCCTCCGTAATCGCCTTGACGGCATGGAGAAGCTTCGGCTACAGCATGATCATTCTGGTCGCGGGCATTCAATCGATTCCGGAGTCGTATTACGAAGCGGCTCAGTTGGATGGAGCGGGGAAGGCAAAGCAGTTCTTCGCGATCACGATCCCGATGCTGATGCCCTCTCTGAGCTTCTGCGTCATCACGACGACGATTGCGGCCATGCAAGTATTCGATCAGATCTTCGTTACGACGCAGGGAGGGCCCTTGAACAAGACGGAGACGATCGTCGGTTATATTTACAATACCGGCTTCAAGATGGCGCCCTACGATTTGGGCTATGCTTCGGCCATCTCCGTTCTGTTGTTTGTCGCGATCATGGCGATAACCTTGCTCATGAATCGGTATTTTCTCCGCCGCGAAGCGGACTTGGCTTAGGGGGTCATCCATATGGCAGAACGTTGGACATGGGGCAGAATGGTTGGGTGGCTGGCCGCCGCGGCGCTGCTGATCGCGGTTCTGCATCCCTTTATATGGCTGTTTATCGCGGCATTCAAGCCGGAGAACGAATTTATGACATTTCCTCCGACCGTATTCGCCAGCCGCTACAGCTTCGATTCATTCGTCAAAGTGTGGGACACGATCCCGCTGATGGCTTTTTTTCGCAACACGATGATCTTCTCCGTTGGGGTCATGGTCGTTTCGGTCTTCCTGGATTCGATGGCCGGCTATGCGTTCGCTCGTCTGCGCTTTAAAGGCAACAAGGCGCTTTTTACCCTCATTCTGATCACCATGATGGTTCCCTTTCAAGTGCTGATGATTCCGCTGTTCGTCGAGGTGTTCAAGCTGGGCATGCTCGACACGTTCTGGGGCTTGATCGTTCCTCGGGCGGCAAGCGCCTTCGGAATCTATCTGATGAGATCCTTCTTCCTCTCGCTCCCCAAGGATCTCGAGGAGTCCGGAAGAGTCGACGGCTTCAACGAATTCCAGATTTACTGGAGAATCATGCTTCCGCTCTGCAAGTCCGCGATGATTACTCTCGGCATTTTCCATCTGATGAACAATTGGAACGACCTGCTGTATCCGCTTATGCTGACGAGTTCCACGGAGATGCGCACGCTGTCCGCCGGTCTCGCCATGTTCGTCGGCCAGCGCAACATCGAATACGGCCCGACCCTCGCCGCGTCCCTGCTGGCTCTCCTGCCGTTATTGATCGTTTACGTGTTCGCGCAGAGGTTCTTCGTTCAAGGAGTCACGACGTCCGGGTTGAAGGGCTGACTCGAGAGAGCTCCAAAGATCGTTATCTTCCATTCCCATTAGACGAGGTGCGGCATCATGCTAAAGGCGAAATCGATCGTAAGCAAAGATTTTATTATTGGCCAAACAAACGATAGGCTGTTCGGCTCCTTCGTGGAGCATATGGGAAGCGTCGTGTACAACGGCATTTACGAGCCCGGTCACGGAACGGCGGACGAGGACGGGTTCCGTCAGGACGTGCTTGGCTTGGCCAAAGAATTAAATCTGTCGGTTGTCCGTTATCCGGGAGGGAACTTCACTTCGGGCTACAATTGGGAGGACGGCGTCGGACCGAAGGCGGAGAGGCCGGTTAAGCTCGACCTGGCGTGGCGGCAGATAGAGCCGAACTCCTTCGGTTTGGACGAATTCATGCGGTGGACCCGCAAGGTCGGGGCCGAGGCTATCATGACGGTGAATCTCGGGACGAGGGGCATCGACGAAGCGCGGAACCTGATTGAATATTGCAATTTCGCGCGAGGCAGCCAGTACAGCGATCTTCGGCGTTCGCACGGAGTCGAGGAACCTTATGGGATTCGAACGTGGTGCCTCGGCAATGAGCTGGACGGCGAATGGCAGATTGCGCGCAAGACGGCCGACGAATACGGCAGGCTGGCCTGCGAGACGGCGAAGGCGATGAGGTGGGTGGACCCGAGCATCGAGCTGGTCGCCGTCGGCAGCTCCGCCCGGCACATGCCGACTTTCCCCGAGTGGGACCGAACGGTTCTGATGCACACGTACGAGCATGTCGACCATCTGTCGCTGCACCATTATATCGGGAAAAAGCAGAATGACACGAAGACGTTCCTCGCCATGCCGATGGAGATGGAGCAGCAGATCAAAGATGTCATTGCGACGTGCGACTATGTGCAATCGGTGAAGAGAACCTCGAAGAAGATGAAGCTGTCGTTCGATGAATGGAACGTGTGGCGCGAGCCGGACGTGGAATACACTCCGTGGCAAACCGGCTGCCCGTACGACTGGGTGAAGTTCCATATGGAGGACGCCCTCGTGTTCGGATCGGCTCTGCTGTCCATCCTGCGTCACTCCGACCGGATCGATATCGCCTGCCAGTCGCTGCTCGTCAACACGATTCCGATGATTCTGACCGAGAAAGGGGGACTCGCCTGGCGCAACCCGACGTTCTACCCCTTCCAGCAGGTGTCCCGCTATGGGAGAGGCCAGGCGCTTCGGCTCGTGACGGATTCCCCCAAGTACGATACCTCGCTCTATACGGACGTAGAGATCGTTGATTCGGCGGCCGTATACAACGAAGAGAAGGGCGAATTGACGGTGTTCGCGGTCAATCGGGGCGAAGAGTCCGTTCGATACGATCTAGACATGCGGGACTTCGGCAGCCTATCGTTCGAAGAGCATCTGGTGATGCGTCACGAGCGGTTGAATGCGGTGAATACGTCGGACAATCCTTACGAGGTACGGCCTCAAGCCGGGGGAGAGACGACTCTGGACGGAGGCAAGGCAGAATGCGTTCTCGCGCCGTATTCGTGGAACGTCATCCGGTTTGCCGCGGCAAAGTAGAGCTTGCGAATACGCGGATCACGGGAATGGCGGCGATACGGACGTTGCGGAGGTCGCTAAGGAAGAGGCGGCCTCCCTTAGGATGGAGCAGGAGCGAAGGAAGAGCTCCTGCTCCTTCTGCGTTAGATTGAGCTCCACCAGCTCGGTGATTCCGGAGCGGGACAGGATAGCCGGCACTCCCAGGCAGAGATCGGTCTGGCCGTATTCTCCGTCCAATACGGCGGACACGGCGGTGACTTTGTAATCGTCGTTCAGAATGGAGCGCACGATGTGGGCGATCGCATTCGCGATGCCGTAGTGGGTGGATCCCTTCCGCTGCAGGATCTCCCAGCCCGCGTTGCGCGTCTTGGCGGCGATCTCGTCCAGTTGGAGTCCGCCGAAGCGCCCCGGATGCTGAGCCAGAATATCGAGCAGCGGCTTGCCGCCGATGGTGACATGAGACCAAGCGGGGAATTGCGAATCCCCGTGCTCGCCAAGTACGTACCCTTGAACGCTTCTCGGGTCGACGGGGATGTGCTCGGACAGCAGGATCTTAAGCCGGGATGAATCGATAGACGTTCCCGTGCCGATCACTCGGCTTCGAGGCAGTCGGGACAATCGCCAGACGAGATAAGTGACGACGTCCACCGGATTCGCGGCGACCACGAAGATCCCGTCGAATCCGCTCTCCATAATAATAGGAATCAACGCGGAATAGAGCTCGGCCGAGCTCTCCAGCAGGGCAAGGCGAGACCCTCCTGGAACCGGGTTCGCGCCGGCGGCCAATACGACGATGTCGGCATCCCGGCAATCGGCCGGTTCCCCGACCCGGATCTTGGTTCTCGTATGGGTGAAGTCCATGCAGTGGGACAGATCAAGAGCCTGAGCATAAGCCCGTTCTCGGGTTCGATCGATCAGGACGATCTCCTCGCAGATAGACTGGTTGATCAGGGAATAGGCGCAGCTGGAGCCTACGAATCCGACGCCGACGATCGCAACCTTACGCGTCTTGGTTGTCATGGTGACATCCTCCGCTCTCTTGTTGTTGATTAATGTATCTATATGTGATTTTCCAACTCGAGTTGAACGCGTTACGTGAGAAGGACGAACAAGAAGCTAACGTTGTGGTAAAATACAGGAGAAGAGGAGAGGAGGAGATTCGATTGGAACGCAAGCTCTTGGGGAAAACAAACCTTTCGGTCACGGCGCTGGGATTCGGTTCGATGGAGATTCGCGGTACTCGCGTCTGGAACGGAAGGCCGATCTCGGACGATGAGGCGGGTATCCTGCTGAATGCGGTGCTGGATTCGGGCATTAATTTTATCGATACGTCCTACGATTATGGCCGCAGCGAGGAATTGATCGGCAAGTACCTGCGCGGACGCCGTCAGGAATACATCCTGGCGACCAAGTGCGGCTGTACGCTCGTCGACTGCGGCGATCACGATGAGACTCCGCACGTCTGGACGCGTGACAATCTGCTGCACAACATCGAGACCAGCCTGAAGCGTATGGGGACCGATTACGTCGATCTGCTGCAGCTTCATGGACCGACGGCGGCTCAGGTTGAAGAGGGCGGCTTGCTCGACGTGCTGAAGGAGATTCAAGCCTCCGGCAAAGCGCGCCATCTCGGCATCTCCTCGTACATGCCGAACCTGGAGGCTCATCTGGCGGGGCCGGGAAACTATGAGACCTACCAGCTGCCCTACTCGGCGCTGGAGCGGGATCACGAGACTTGGATCGACCGCGCGGCGGCGACGGGTGCAGGCATCATCATTCGCGGCGGCGTCGGCCGAGGCGAACCGGGGCTTGGCTTGGGGCAGCAGGATCGCTGGCATCGGTGGGATGCCGCGAAGCTGGACGAGCTGCTGGAAGAAGGGGAGAGCCGTACGGGCTTCCTGCTTCGCTTCACCCTCAGCCATCCGAATCTCTCCACCACGATCGTCGGCACGATGAAGCCCGAGCATCTGAAGGAGAATATCCGCATCGCAGAGAGAGGGACGCTCCCAGCCGATGTTTACGCGGAGGCGAAGCGGAGATTGGATTCGGTGTCGGTAAATTAGATACAAAGGAATGGTAAGAAGTGAAGGCACAGCTAGAGTTTAGAGTAGTGGAAGCAAGCAATCCCGATCTGGCGTCGATGATCGAGCAGCTCGACGAGGATCTGGTACAGAGATACCCCAGAGAGGATATTCACGGACTGGATTTCTCGGACCCCAAGGTGGCTCAAGTCACTTTCGCCGTCGCTTACGCGAACGGAGCTCCCGTCGGCTGCGGGGGCATTCGGCCGATCGATGCCGAGAGCACGGAGCTGAAACGGTTCTTCGTCCAGCAAGCGCTGCGGGGAACGGGAACGGCCGCGCGTCTTCTCGCGTTTCTTGAAGAAGAAGCGAAGAAACAAGGCTTCGCGGGCATCAAGCTGGAGACCGGCAATCGTCAGCCGGAAGCGATCCGTTTCTACGAGAAGAACGGTTACGCTCTCATCGAACCGTATGGCGAATACGTCGGCGGCGAGTACAGCGTGTGCTTCGAGAAGCGGTTCGACTAGGGGCTGAGGGAGGGGGCGTCTTGCTTACCGTAGAGATAAGAAGACCGGAAGGCTCCGATTCGAAGGAGCTGAATGATTTCTTTCATTTAGTCCTTACGGATACCTTCGAGAAGGAAGGCATCTCCCATCTGACAGAGGACAGGGAGCAAGAATTCCAAGGCAAGCTGGATTATCTTCGTTCCGACCTGGCGTCGAATGGAAGGGATAGACGTTTCTATCTCGCTATTCATCAAGGGCGTATCATCGGGACGATCGAGTCCGGTCCTTCGAGCAAGCTGATCCGCGACTTGACGAAAGGCGAATTGGAACATCTCCCCGAGATCGGTACGATATTCGTTCATCCGGACTTTCAAGGACGCGGCGTGGCGAATCGGCTTCTGGAAGCTGCGTACCGCTGCCTATTGGGAAGGGGGATCGCCGAATTCTGCTTGGATAGCGGATATAAGAATGCCCAGCGCATCTGGACGAAGAAGTTCGGCGCTCCGGCTTATGTATTCCCCGACTATTGGGGGAACGGCACGGATCACATGATCTGGAGGAGCAGGATCGAGGCTCCGTTGACTTGAACTTGATTACACCGCCTATCGGGCGGTTTTCTTTTTGAAGGCGCCGCCGTCTAGCCAATTCGAAGAGAGCGACAGCCGATGAATCGTTAACGACCTTTTGCTGTATAACCTTTGAAAACAGCGCCGCACCTCGAACTTTATTGCTTTCATTTTCGTCCATTTTCTCAAAGAGAATGATCCCAATAAAGGACGGTGTCCCCTGTTGCTGAAGGTTCCAATCCTATTCCTTATCGCCGTTATTCTATTAGCGGGTTGCGCGTATAAGAAGGATGGCAATAGCCCATCTCAACCTTCTCCCACCCTAACGGCGCCACCTTCAACCGCAAATTCCAACTCCATCGCGTACGAGAATAATCAATACGGATTTCGGTTTTCCTTACCCTCAAGCTGGAAGGGTTATTCCATCGTCATTAGCAAGTGGGAGGGCAACGTAACGGACGTAGATTCCGCAGGCGCGAAGTCTCCGGAAACGGGCCCGATGCTAACTATTCGAGATCCTCGCTGGACCGAACAAACGCCAAGGCAGGATATCCCCGTGATGGTTTTTACGACAAGCCAGTGGGACTCGTTACGACGGGAACAATTTTCCATAGGCGCAGCGGCGGTCCCGCCGAGCGAATTGGGACGGAACGATACCTATGTTTTTGCCATTCCCGCACGTTACAATTTCGCCTACCCGCCTGGATATGAGGAAGCGGAACAGATCATAAAGGAGAACACTCCGCTTAAAGCTCTTAATTAACGCCAAAAGAAAGATCCCTTGCCAGCGCGGCTAGGGATCTTCTTCATTGTTCTTCCCGATCATTCGTCCGATCATTCGTGTCCGAGATCCGGCAGCTCCAGCTCGTCGGGAACCGCGAAGTCCTCGTTCTGCTCCGTGTACTCGTCTTGGTCGCTGCCCCATACGTAATCGTAATTCAAGATGCTGGGCTCATAGCCGTTGTCGTTCTCTTGTGCCGGCCATTCGTTCTTGTCCATTCCTCATCCACATCCTTCCCGTTACCCGGTCAATATTCCCATCGGGAAGGAAAGTATACGCGAACGTTGCCGCGCTTTATACGGAAATCTTCCCGGCCGCGAATGTCACGGCCAATTCCTTATCATGCAAGGAGAACATGGCGATCGAACAGAGCTTCCGCGCATTCTCGAGCGATGTGCCGGGCATGCCTTCGGCAAGCCAACGGCCATAGAATCCCATCGTGCCGCCCGCGGCGAAGGTGGCTTGCGCTTCGTCCCGATAGATTCGGAGGAACCGAAGCCGCAATTCCTCGGAGAGCCAGATCAAGAACCGAGAATCCTGGAATCGGTTGCGATAGAAGCACTCATAGGTACGAAAGTGCTCGCAGATGGCGATCGTCCCGGGAATGGGAAGCTTGTCCTCATAAGCCCGAATCAACTCCCGTTGGTCCTCTCCGGACAGTTTGCCTTCGTACATCGCCAGGAGCTCTCCGACGATCTCTTCGGTCATCTGCTCCAGCAAATCGAATTTATCCCGAAAGTGCAAATAGAACGTCGACCGGCTGATTCCCGCCTTGCGAACGATCGCGTGAACCGAGACTTTCTCGAACGGATGGAGGGCCAACAGGGCGAAGAAAGCCTCCTTGATCAGCCAACGCGAGGATATCGCGTTTCTCTCGGCAACGGTCATGCGACAGTTCCTCCTTTGTGAAAATGGACATTTTCAACGAGATTGACGTTTGAGTGCGCCAGAGGGACAGAGCTATGCTAGAAGGGCGATACCTTTCATGATAACAAACTCATCTTATCGGAGGCAAAATCTTATGAGCAAAGTCTATGTCATCACGGGCGGATCCGGCGGAATGGGCAAGCAGATCGCTCGTCGCCTCGGCAAGCGAGGGACGCTGCTTCTCGCGGACGTCAGCGAAGAGCGGTTGAGCCAAGCGGCAACGGAGCTTGCGGCGGAAGGAATAACGGACCTCAAGTTCCGTACCGTCGATATTACGAACGTGCAGCAAGTGGAAGAGCTAGCGTCCGAAGCCGCCAAGCTCGGCGAACTGGGCGCGGTCGTTCATACGGCAGGCTTGTCCCCGACGATGTCGACCGGCCGCCGGATCATGGAAGTGAACATGGTGGGAACGGGCTTGATCCTGAATGCGTTCTTGCCTCTCGCCGTTCCGGGATCCGTTGCAGTATGCATCTCCTCGATGTCCGCCTTTTTCGCGCCGCGTCACGAGTCGTTCGTCGAACTGCTCAAGAATCCGCTCGCCCCGGACTTCCTCGACCGCATCGAGGCGTTCACGCAGGGCAAGCCGGAAGCTTCGTACCCGATCTCGAAGATCGGCGTGCAGGTTCTCGTGGAAGAACAAGCTTGGGCATGGGGACAGAAGGGCGCCCGCATCGTCTCCGTCTCGCCGGGAACGATCGACACGCCGATGGGCAGACAGGAAGCGGAGCAGAGCGCGGCCATGAAGCTGCTGCTCGACAACACGCCTCTCGGACGCGAAGGCGAAGCCGGCGAGATAGCGGGGGCGGTCGCCTTCCTGGTCAGCGAAGATGCTTCCTACATCACCGGCACCGACATCCGCGTGGACGGCGGCACGGTTGCGCGGGTACTTAGCACCGGGGCGTTGAGAAAGCCGCAATAAAAAGCCATAGCGACTTCGAATATCGATTCAATAGCCGATTCAATAGCCGTTTCGACAAACCGCTTTCGCAAGCGGAATCGGAGCGGCTTTTTCATGAGAAAGCCGTCAGATTTTGCAACTAATCCTCCCGAAACGCGTCTATCTATTCGACTTGCAAGAATAGAATGATGAGAAGAATAGGAGATTAGAAGACGAACGATGAAGCTTAGCCATCGCATAATCCGAAGCTCGCTGCCGCTTATGTTGCTCGCCTCCGCCATCCTGCCGTTTGGACGCCAAGCGGATGCCGCATCCTCCGGGATTCAAATCCTGCTGGACGGCGCGCCTGTCATAACGGATACGGAGCCTTACGTTCTACCGAAAGTAAACCTGACGATGGTGCCGATTCGAGTCGTAAGCGAGAGCCTGAAGGCCGTCGTCGATTGGAAGCAGAGCGCCAAGACCGTGTCCATCGCCCAATCCGGCAAGGTGATCACGATGGTCAGCGGGCAGAAGTTCGCTTACGTGAACGGATCGAAGGTGCCTCTGGACGCCCCGACGGAAGTCAAGAACGGCAGAGTCATGGTTCCGCTTCGGTTCGTGAGCGAGAATCTCGGCGTTCAGGTTGATTGGAACTCGAAGACGAGAATCATCGCCTTGACCACTACGAATCCTTCTGGCGGAGGTTCGGCTGCCGATATTCGGGGCGCATGGATCTCCACCGTATATAATCTGGATTGGCCGTCAACCTCGGCATATTCCGATCCCGCGAAGCAGCAGGCGGAGTTCGCGAAGCTGCTCGACGACCTGCAAGCAGTCGGCATGAATTCCGTCTTCGTGCAAGTGAGATCGGCCGGAGACGCGCTTTACCCTTCCCAGCTCGTGCCGTGGTCGAAGGTGCTGACCGGCACGCAAGGACAGGACCCGGGCTATGATCCGCTCACGTATATGATCGAAGAAGCTCACAAGCGGGGGATGCAGTTCCATGCTTGGTTCAACCCTTTCCGGGCGAATACCGATACGACGACGAACGGGCTTGCCGCGAACCACGTGGCTCTTCAGCATCCCGACTGGATCGTGAAGTCCGGAACGGTCAGCTACATCGATCCCGGCATTCCGGATGCCCGCCAGCATATCGTGGATGCCATCATGGAGGTCGTGAACAACTATCCGATCGACGGCGTCCACCTGGACGATTATTTCTATCCGTCCGGGACCGACTTCAACGACAGCGTCTCCTATTTGGCATACAACCCGAACAAGCTGCTGACCAAGGCTGAGTGGCGCCGGGATAATATCAACCAATTCGTCAAGCTGCTGGATGACAGCATTCACAAGGCGAAGCCTCGCGTATCGTTCGGGATCAGCCCGTTCGGCGTCTGGCGCAACGCTTCCGACGATCCGACCGGCTCGGATACCAAAGCAGGCGTCACCGCGTACGACGGCATGAACGCGGATGTGAGAACGTGGATCCGCCAGGGCTGGCTCGACTATGTCGCGCCGCAGGTGTATTGGAGCTTGACGAACAAAAGCGCTCCTTACGGCACTGTGACCAGCTGGTGGGCGAACGAAGTGCAGGGGACGGACGTGAAGCTGTACATCGGCCATGCGGCCTATAAAGTCGGAACGACGGAATCGGGCTGGCAATCCGCACAGGAAATCATGAATCAATTGCAATATAATAAGAAGCATGCGGTAATTCAAGGGGATTTGTACTTCAGGGCGAAGGAGCTCTTGAGGAATCCGCTCGGGCTCGCGGATCTGCTCCGCGGCTATTACGTCAACTGATCGGAGGAGAGGCGCCGTGAAGCTCGGAATCGTCTCGGACACCCACATGCCCAGAATGGCGAAGGAGCTGCCGGAACCGCTTGTCCATGCGTTCCGCAAGGTGGACGCGATTCTTCATGCCGGGGACTGGACCGACCTTCGCATTCTGGAGCAATTGGAGAAGCTGGCGCCGGTCTACGGGGTTGCGGGCAACAACGACGGCACGGACATCGTGAAGAAGTTCGGCTACCGCAAAATCCTTCAGTTAGGCGGGGTATCCATCGGGCTGGTGCACGGGCACGGGGACGGCGGACGAACGGCGACCGAGACGAGAGCTCTTCGCGCTTTCCAGAACGACCCGGTGGACGCCATCGTTTACGGACATTCGCATCTTCCCGTTCTGAAGCGCGTGAACGGCCTGCTCGTGTTCAATCCCGGCTCGCCGACCGACAAGAGACGGCTCAGCCAATTCTCGTTCGGATTGATGAAGATCGAGGAAGGCCGGATCCAGGCGAAGCACGTGTACTATAAGGATAAGAACGTCCGGCTTTGAATAGAGCGGATGGAGACAATCCGACGCGTCCATCCGGCGCGGACATGGACAAGCCTGGCCGAAGCTTAAGTTGTTAAATACTTACCGCCGCTTTAAAATAGAAAGCGTGTGGTTGACCGAACTCGAAGAGACCGCTCCCGTGCGGTTTCTTTGCCTTATTCAGGCTTTACAAGGAGCGGATATCCGAACTTATGGGCTATCGAAGGAAGTACATTCGCCGCTATGGCGTGCCGTTCAGCTTATCGTTCCTGCTTGTCGCGGGCGAAGCCGTCTGCGATCTGCTGCAGCCTACTTTCCTGGCCAGGATGATCGACGAGGGCGTCTCCAAGCAGGATTTCGGCACCGTGCTGCGGATTGGCGGCTTGATGCTGCTCGTCACGCTGATCGGCGCCTTGATGGCCAGCGGCCGAAACATCGTGTCCAGCCGAGTCTCGCAAGCGTTCGGAGCGGAGCTTCGCTCGGACTTGTTCCGCAAGATCCAGTCGCTTCCGCTGCGCAGCCTCGATCGCTTCGATCGAGCCTCCTTGGTCACCCGGATGACCAACGACGTCACGCAAATCCAGAACTTCGCGAACGGAATGATGCGGATCTTCGCGAAGGCGCCGATTCTTGGAATCGGCAGCTTGGTCATGGCGTTGAGCCTGAACCTGGAATTGAGCCTTGTCCTCGTGATCGTAGTGCCGGTCGTCGCCATTCTGATCTCTATCAACTTCAAGATCGGCTACCCGTTGTTCTCCAGGGTTCAAGCCTCCCTGGACAAGCTGAACAGCCGCATGCGGGAATATCTGGCCGGCGTTCGGGTCGTGAAGGCGTTTAATCGATACGAGGAGGAGACGGGCAAATTCGAGCGCTCCAACGACGAATACCAGGCCCGTTCCCAGAGAGCCATGAGGATCATGGCGTTCTTCAATCCGTCGATTGTCCTTATCGTCAATCTCGGCATCGTCGGCATCCTCTGGTTCGGAGCGAATCGGGTCGACGAAGGAAGCATGCAGGTCGGCCATATCGTGGCGTTCGTCAATTATATGACGCAGATCCTGTTCTCGCTCATGATGATGTCGATGGTCATCAACATGCTCGTCAGGGCACGGGTATCCGGCGGACGCCTGGCGGAAGTTCTAACTCTGCAAGATAGGGACGAGTGGCAGCCTCAAGCGGAAGAGCAAGCGGCGGAGAAAGGAAGCGTCGAATTCCGCGAAGTCTCGTTCTCTTACGAGGGCGATTCCGGCGAGCCCGTCCTGAAGGGGATCGATCTGAAGATCCTGCCGGGGCAGACGGTCGGGGTCATCGGTTCGACGGGCTCGGGCAAAAGCACGCTTGTCCAGCTGATACCGCGTTTCTATGAAGCTACCGCGGGCATCGTGGCGATGAACGGGGTCGACGTGCGCAAGCTCGATCCTCGTTGGATCCGCGAGAAGGTAGCGGTCGTTCCGCAGCGGCCGGTTCTCTTCACGGGAACGATCCGCAGCAACATTCAGTGGGGCAACGAATCGGCTTCGGAAGAGGAGATCGCCGGCGCGGCGCGCTTGGCGGCCGCGGACGACTTCATTCGCGCGCTTCCGGACGGCTACGAGACGAAGCTGGGACAAGGCGGGGTCAACCTGTCCGGCGGGCAGAAGCAGCGGCTCTCCATCGCGCGGGCGCTCGTCCGCAAGCCGGAGATTCTCATTCTGGACGATTGCACGAGCGCGGTCGACGTGACGACGGAATCGGCCATCAAGGCGTCGCTGCGGCAATACGCCCAAGGCATGACTTGTATCATGATCGCCCAGCGGATCACGTCGGTGATGGATCTGGATCGGATCGTCGTGCTGGATCACGGCGAGATCGTCGGAAGCGGCAAGCATGAGGAGCTGCTGCGGGATTGCCGAATCTATCAGGAAATTTATCACTCCCAGATCGGCAAGGAGATGCAAATCTATGGCGCTTAACGAGACAAGGCCCGATGCCGGAGCCGGCCGCGCCGATCCGCCTCCGGTCACGATCGGCGCGAATCGGGGACACGGAGGCCGCCGCGGCGCGGTTCAGAAGCCCAACAATTTTCAAGGAACCCTGCGGAGGCTCTGGACGTATATCGACAAGGAGCGTCGGTGGCTCTCCATCGTCTTCCTGCTTATCTTGGTCGATTCCGCTATCTCGTTATCGGCTCCTTATCTGATCGGGGAAGCCGTCGATGCGATCCTCGGCAAGGGACAGGTCGACTTCGGTTATCTGGAGATCGTCTTGATCGCCTTGGTTACGGCCTATGCCGGAGATGCCGGGTTGACGTTGATGCAGGGGTGGATGATGGCGGGAATCTCCCAACGGATTCTTCACCGTCTGCGCAGCGCCTTGTTCGGCAAGCTGCATAGGCTGCCGCTGGCTTACTTCGATACGAGAAGGCACGGCGAGATCATGAGCCGATTGTCCAACGATATCGACAATGTCAGCACGACGATCTCCCAGACGACGTCGCAGCTCATGTCCGGCATCATCTCCGTCGTCGGCTCTCTTATCCTGATGCTGATTCTCAGCCCGGTGCTTACGCTCGCGAGCCTGGTCACGGTTCCGCTCGTCTATCTGCTCGCGAAAACGATCTCGCGCCGTACCCGGTCTCTGTTCAAGGAGCAGCAAGTCCAACTCGGCTCCTTGAACGGCCATATCGAGGAGACGATCACCGGGATCGACGTCGTGAAGGCATTCAATCGCGAAGAGAAGGCGGTCGAGCAGTTCGAGGAAGTGAACGCCAAGCTGCGGGAGACGGGAACCAAGGCGCAGATCGTATCCGGCTTCCTGATGCCCCTTCTCGGCGTCATCGGCAATCTCGGCTTCGCCGCCGTGGCGATCGTCGGCGGCGTGCTGGCCGTTCACGGTCACATCACCATCGGGATCATCGCCAGCTTCATCGGCTATTCCCGTCAATTCGTCCGCCCGTTGAACGATATCGCCAACGTCTTCAACGTGCTCCAATCCGGCCTGGCCGGCGCGGAGCGGGTGTTCGAGGTGATCGACGAGGACGAAGAGAAGAACGACGCTCCCGATGCGGTTCCGTTGAAGGAGGCGCAAGGCGAGGTTCGCTTCGAGAATGTGAGCTTCGGCTATCGCGCGGACAATCCGATTCTCCGGGATGTCAGCTTCGCGGTGCCCGCCGGTTCGAGTGTCGCGCTTGTCGGCCCGACGGGAGCGGGGAAGACGACCATCGTGAACTTGCTTACGCGATTCTACGACGTGAACGAGGGACGCATCCTGCTGGACGGCAGGGACATCCGGGATTACACCCGCGACAGCCTGAGAAGCAGCTTCGGCATCGTACTGCAGGATACGTATTTGTTCTCGGGTACCATCGAGGAGAATATCAAATACGGCAGGCCGGAAGCGACGGACGAGGAGATTCGCCGCGCGGCGGAGGCCGCCAACGCGGATGCGTTCATCCGCAAGCTTCCGAATCGTTATCGGACGCAATTGACGGAGAACGGAAGCAACCTCAGCCAAGGGCAGCGGCAGCTTCTCGCCATCGCGAGAGTCGTCCTGGCGAGCCCTTCGATTCTTATTCTGGACGAAGCGACGAGCAGCATCGACACCCGGACGGAGCTTCATATCCAAGAAGCGCTGCTTCGCGTCATGCAAGGGCGGACGACCTTTATCATCGCCCACCGCTTGAGCACGATTCGGGATGCGGATACGATCATGGTGATCGACAAGGGGGGCGTCGTCGAACGGGGCTCGCACGAGCAGCTCGTGCAAGCGGGGGGCGTATACGCCCGAATGGTTCGCAATCCGTTGACCGGCGCGGATGGGGAGTAAACGGGAGAATCCGCATGTTAATGTTTGGAATGGAATAACGTGTTAGAATGATATAGGAAATAGCAGGTCGAGGAAAGAAGGTTAGATACTGCAAGCATGAGCGACCTTATTAACGATAGTATCGATTGGCTGCTCGCTACGCTTGGCCTGAGCGGCTACAATGTTGTGCTCGTCACTCTGCCGCTTGCCATTATTCAGGGCTTCCTCGGTATTTTTCCTTTCTCGACGCTTATTTTTCTGCATATCTCCGCTTTGGGGGTTGCGGGAGGAATGCTGATGAGCTGGCTTGTCAGCATCGTATCCTCGATCGTCGTCTATGCCTGCTGCCGATACTGGTTCGCCGATTGGTTCGATCGCAGGCTGCAGCGGCATGCGGGGCGTTACGCCAAGTGGAAGAAGTACTTCGAGAACTACGGGATATGGACGATCATCGTGCTCCGAACGATTCCTATCGTTCCGAACAACGTGATCTCGTTCTTGGCGTCCGTATCCGGCGTCAAACCGTGGCCGTATACGATCTCCACGCTGGTCGGCAATCTGTCGCACATCGGCTTGTTCAGCATTATCAGTTCTTCGATCCTTTTCCCGGACAAAGATATCGGCCTGCTCACCAACTCGTACATCGCGTTCTGCGTGCTGTTGCTCACCATCTTCGGCGTAAGCGAGCACCGGAATCGGTCGCGAAGGCGTAGAGCCATGTAGTCATGTGATATTAACTAACGCACAAACGTGTCGATATGGGATTAAATGCTTAATTATTCCTCACTAGGCCTAAATGAGGCCTGGATTATTCGTCAAATGTAATAAAAGTTAACATTAAGTTATTGACAAGCCTACAATGCGCGATTAGAGTATAAATAAGCGCTATATAGTCCTTAGTTTAAAGAATGTGCCTTTGATTAACAGGAGTCTGTCTTCCTGTTATCAAGCACATTTTATTTTTTTAAGGGGGGAGTTGCCGGCCTAATTGCCAGGTATGCACGGAGCAACGAGGGGGAGGCGGAAACGCCGCGACTCGAAACGAACAGCCAAGAAGCCTTCGCAACCGGTTAGGTACTTCGACAATCTGGGAATGGAGTGGAGCATGTGCAAAAGAAAAAATGGTTGACGACGGCAGTTACGGTGATGGCGATGGCTCTGCTGTCCGCTTGCGGCAGCAACGGCAGCAACAACGGGGACTCGGCGGCAAGTCCGAGCGCCAGCGCTTCCGCGAGCGAGGCCTCTTCCGAAGAGGTTCTCAGCTTCAAGATGGGGGTCGAGCCGTGGGTCGGCTACGCTCCGTGGTGGATCGCCGCCGAAGAGGGAATTTTCGAGAAATACGGTCTGGACGTCACGGTCGTCAACTTCAATCAGGATTCGGACATCAACGCCGCATTCGCTTCGGACAACATCAAGGTCGCGAACATCGCGGCGCACACGGCAATCAAGATGGTCGGCAACAACGATCTGAACCTGAACGGCATCGTGCTGCTCGACCAATCCCGTACAGCCGACGCGGTTCTCGCAACGGGCAGCGTCAAGAGCGTCGCCGACCTAAAGGGCAAGAAGGTCGCCTTCGAAGAAGGCACGACGTCCGACCTTCTGCTGCGCGAAGCGCTCAGCGACAACGGCATGACGATCGACGATGTCAAAGTCGTCTACATGCCGGCTTCCGACGCCGGTCTCGCTCTTCTCTCCGGCAAAGTGGACGCGGCTGTCACGTATGAGCCATACATCTCCACCGTCAAGTCGAAGGGCGATGTGCAACTGATCTACTCCGGCGAGAACGCTCCGGGTCTAATCAGCGACGTCGCGGTAATCAAGGCAGACTACCTCGCCGAGCATCCGGAAGTGAAGGACAAGCTCAAGCAGGTATGGGACGAGACTCTCGCTTACTGGAACAGCAACCAGAAGACGGGCGACAAGATCGTCGCCGAGAAGAGCGGCCTCGACGCAGCCGATCTGCCGGTCATCCTCGAAGGACTCGACTACTTCACGTCGGCCGATCAGACGGCGCTTGCCGATTCTGGCGACTTCCTGAAGACGGCGGGCAGCATTCAGACGATTCTCACCGAGCAGAAGGTGCTGGACAAGCAAGTCGATCTGGAGCAAATGTTCCAGCTGAAATAATCGTATTTATAAGAGAAGGCATAAGAGAAGAGCAGGCAGCGTTTCGCCTTCCTCCGAGAGGGGGGGCGGAACCGCCGGAAGAGAGGGGAGCGGAAGGATGGACAGCGAATCGGTCTCTAAGTTTCCCGTCGGCAAGCTGGCGATTCTGCTCGCCGTGCTGCAGGATCACGAATGGCGCAGAACGGTCGAGCGGGGGCTCATCGCCGAAGGCTATCGGTTCACGATCGGCCGGGTGGGAGCCATGGACATGATGAAGGTCATTGCCGCGATCGAGACGGCGGCGAAGAACAATCGCATTATCGACAGCGAATCGTACCGGGAAGTGCACGCGGTGTATCACGCCATCATCGAGGCTCTGCAAGGCGTGGGCCGGGGCGAGGTGCAGTTCGGCAACATTCTCCGGACGGTCGGCCTTACGTTCTCCATCGTCAGAGGCAAGTTCTCCGGCGGCCCCGTGGAGCACGAGGGGGATTGGATCGCGGTCGCGATTTACGGAACGATAGGAGCACCCAAAAAAGGCTTTGAACACGAAACCATCGGCTTTGGTTTTAATCATATTTAGGTGGGCGATGCACTTGCGAAAATATACGCTAATATCATTGGTCAGCATCCTTGTCGTTGTCGCGGTCTGGTCGATCGTCACCTATTCGAACATGATCGATCCGCTGTTCCTGCCGACCCCTGGCGGCACGCTTAACGCGCTGGGCGAAGAGATCGGGGAAGGCATCTTCTTCCGCGACGTCGGCGTCAGCTTCTACCGAATTCTGATGGGCTTCGTTATCTCCACGATCTTCGCGGTGCCGATCGGCATGATGATGGCGACGTCGCGTTCCTGGCAGGCGATCTGCGAGCCGATCGTCGCGCTGATTCGCTACATGCCGGCCGCCGCCTTCATTCCGCTGTCGATTTTGTGGTTCGGCACTTCCGATATGCAGAAGTTCTTTATTTTGTTCCTCGGCGTGTTTTTCCAAGAAGTGATTATGATCGCGGACAACTGCAAGACGGTCAACAAGTCGCTGCTGGAAGTCGGCCACACGCTCGGCTTCAGCAAAGGCGAAACGACCCGCAACATCGTGTTCCGCGCGGCGCTGCCGGGCATGATGGATACGTTCCGGACGACGTGGGGCTGGGCTTGGACCTATCTCGTCGTCGCCGAGCTCGTTGCCGCTTCCGACGGCCTTGGCTTCCGGATCATGCAGGCGCAGCGGTACCTGGCGACCGACCGGATCGTGCTCGGCATTCTGGTCATCGGCCTGTTCGGGCTCATTACCGACCAATTGTTCGGGCTGCTGTACCGCAAGATGTTCCCGTGGAAAACGTTGGAGAAAGCGAAGGGGTGAGACGGTGATGGCGATGCAATGGGCGGAGGAGCAAACGGAAGCAAGGGGAATTATGCTGCTCGCGAATAACGTCACGAAGACGTTCATGAGCAACAAGAAGGAGATCACGGCGCTCGACCGCGTTCACCTCTACATTAATCAAGGTGAGTTTATCTCGCTGCTCGGCCCTTCCGGCTGCGGCAAGTCAACCTTCCTGCGGCTGGTGGCCGGTCTCGATTCCATGACAAGCGGATCGCTTGAGTTGAATGGAGCTCCGATCGTCGGAGCGGGTAGAGACCGCGGCGTCGTTTTCCAGCAATACAGTCTGCTGCCATGGATGCACGCTTGGGAGAACGTCGCGTTCGCCTTGAAGAAGACGAAAGGTCTAAGCAGCGCGCAGAAAAAAAAAACGGCCTATCATTTTCTCGAATTGGTCGGCCTCAAGGGATTCGAACGGCACTATCCGGCGCAGATGTCAGGCGGCATGCAGCAGCGGGTCGCGATCGCAAGAGCGCTCGTGTATCGGCCTAAGCTGCTGCTCATGGACGAGCCGTTCGGAGCGCTGGACGCGCAGACACGGCGGGATATGCAGGATCTGCTGCTTCGAATCTGGGAAGAGGAGAAGTGCGGCGTCCTGTTCGTCACGCACGACGTCGACGAGGCGATCTACCTGTCCGACCGGGTCTATGTCATGAGCGCGCATCCCGGTCGCGTCGCGAAGGAAATCTCGATTCAAATGAACAAATCGCGGGATTGGAACGACATGCTCACCGACGATTTCGTTCATTACAAGCGGGAGATCGTCTCCGAGCTGGAGCGGCAGAAGGCGCTGAAGAAGCTGGCCGCGAACGGCTGAGAATATATGAAGGTTCAACGGAATTGGATGGCTTAGGGAGAGGTGAGTTCTACATGCTGCGAATCGTGGAGAGGCACGAGCTGAATGTCGCCCAGACGGAGGCGGCGACGGGCGCGCAGGAACGCCGCGAGGCCGTGCTGCACATTATAGAAGAAGTCCGCAGGGACGGCGACGCCGCTCTTCTTCGAATGACGGAGAAGTTCGACCGCGTCGCGCTGACGAAGCATGCCGTTCAAGATGAGGAGATCGCGGAAGCGTACCGGCGGATCGACCCGGAGGTGTTGGTTGCGATCCGGGAGGCGATCGCCAACATCCGCGATTATCACGAGCGGCAGCTGCTCCAATCGTGGATGAGAACGACGGAGTCCGGCACGATTTTGGGCCAATTGGTCATTCCGCTTGAGAGGGTCGGCCTGTACGTGCCGGGAGGAACGGCGGCCTATCCGACCTCCGTCATGATGAATGCGATTCCGGCGCTTGTCGCCGGGGTGAAGGAGATCGCCATGACGACGCCGCCTGGCATGGACGGGCATCTCAATCCGGCTGTACTCGTCGCCGCGAGCGAGCTGGGCATCGCCGAGATATACAAGGTCGGGGGGGCTCAGGCAATCGCCGCGCTGGCATACGGGACGGAGACGATCCGCAAGGTGGACAAAATCACCGGACCGGGCAACGCCTACGTCGCGACGGCGAAGCGAGAGGTGTTCGGCCAGGTCGGCATCGACATGATCGCCGGCCCGAGCGAGGTCGTCATTCTTGCCGACGAGACGGCGAATGCCGCGTATATTGCGGCCGATTTGCTCGCCCAAGCGGAGCACGATCCGCTCGCCTCGGTAACGCTCGTCACGACGTCCGCTGCGCTGGCCAAGGAGGTTCAAGAGCAAGCCGTCCGGCAGCTCGAGACGCTGGATCGCAAGACCATCGCGGCACAAGCGGTCGAACGTACCGGCGCGATCTGCGTGGCTGCCGATCTGGACGAAGCGATCGCCATCGTCAACGAGCTGGCGACAGAGCATCTGGAGATTCAGACCCGCGACCCGTTCGCCCATCTAGGCAAGATCAAGCATGCCGGGGCGATCTTCATCGGAGACGACAGCCCGGTTGCGATCGGCGACTACTTCGTCGGAACGAACCATGTGCTGCCGACGGGCCGCACCGCGCGTTTCTCTTCAGGCTTATCGGTCGACGACTTCGTCAAGAAGACGAGTGTCGTCCGCTACAGCCGTCAAGATATGCTAGAGAACGGCTGGAAGATCTCCGCGCTTGCGAGGTTTGAAGGGCTTCAAGCCCACGCTCGTTCGGTGGAGCTCCGTCTAGATGAGAGCGGCGGCATAGCGGATTGATGTAATGATAGCAGCAGAATTCGAGTAGGATTTCAGTAGAAGTCAGTAGACGTTTTAGCAGCAGGTGCAGCACTCTTCATTCGTTCTTTAGCAACCGAATTGTTCAGTCAGCCATCGGCCATATAGCGATTAGTGATTTAGAAGCCGGTACCCCCGATTTGGTATGGGCTTTTTTCATTATTCGTAAAGCAGGTGACGTTATGCTTACAACGGCCGAGATTAAAGTAACGATTGACGGACGTTCCCTGACGCTGGAGGACGTGGTGCGCGTCGCGCGGCATCGCCGCAAGGTGACGATCGACGACGGCAGCATGGAAGCGATGAAGCGCACTAGAGATTATGTTGAAAAGCTGCTGCGCGAACGCAAGGTCGTCTACGGATTGACGACCGGCTTCGGCAAATTCAGCGACACTTATATATCGGCGGAGGACGCGCGGGCGCTTCAGCTTAATCTGATTCGCAGCCATGCTTGCGGCATCGGGCGACCGTTCCCTGAGGAGACGGTGCGAGCGATCCTTCTGCTTCGCATCAATGCGCTTGCGCTCGGCTATTCCGGCATCCGTCCGGAGGTCGTGCTGCTCATGACCGAGATGCTGAATCGCGGCGTGACGCCCGTCGTGCCCGAGCAAGGCTCGCTTGGCGCAAGCGGCGATCTGGCTCCGCTCTCGCATCTGGCGCTTGTGCTGCTAGGGGAAGGCGAAGCTTTCTATCAGGGAGAGCGTCTCCCTGGAGGAGAGGCGATGGCTCGGGCCGGCCTCACGCCGATTGCGCTGGAGGCGAAGGAAGGGCTGGCGCTCATCAACGGCACGCAGGTGATGACGGCTGTCGGAGTGCTTGCCTGCTGGGACGCGAAGCGTCTCTCAGACTGGGCGGACAATGCCGCCGCGCTGACAGCCGAAGCTCTGTACGGCGTGCGCGACGCATTCGACGACGCGACGCATGCGATTCGTCCGCATCGAGGACAGCGGCAATCCGCCGCGCGGATCCGCAAGCTTACGGCGGGCAGCAAGCTGATGACCGCCCAAGGGGAGCGCCGCGTGCAGGATGCTTATTCGCTGCGCTGTGCGCCTCAGGTGCACGGCGCGAGCCGAGACGCCGTCGCCTATGTCGAAGAGAAGCTGGAGATCGAGATCAACTCCGCGACCGACAATCCGCTCATCTTCGCGGACGAGGACCGCGTCATCTCGGGCGGGAACTTCCACGGCCAGCCGATCGCGCTGGCTATGGATCACCTGGCGATCGGCGCGGCGGAGCTCGCGAACATCGCCGAGCGGCGCTTGGAGCGTCTGGTGAATCCGCATCTGAACGAGCAACTGCCTCCTTTCCTGACGGAGAACGGCGGAGTGGAGTCCGGCTTCATGATCGCACAATACGCGGCCGCCGCGGTCGTCTCGGAGAACAAATCGCTTGCGCATCCCGCAAGCGTCGATTCGATTCCATCCTCCGGCAATCAGGAGGATCACGTGAGCATGGGGACGATCGGCGCTCGGAAAGCGAGGCAGATCGTCGACAACGCGTACCACGTGCTCGCCATCGAGCTGCTGTGCGGAGCGCAAGCGGCCGACTTCCGCAACCCCGCGCTGTTGGGCGAAGGAACGGGCTGGCTGTACCGCTCCGTGCGGGAGCGCGTCCCGTTCGTGGACCGCGACCGCGCTTTGTCCGGCGACTTCCGCGTCATCGCGGAATGGATGAAGGCGACCGACTCGCTCGACGACCTGTTCGAGCTGCTAAAATTCTAAACCGGCACCGCAACCCAATGGCGGGCCGGAGATCAGCCCGACCATCTATTAAGAGGAGGACTAATCGATGAGTTTATACGCAGAAGACCGAGTGATCCGCGCGCCGCGGGGGACGGAATTGAATACGAAGGGCTGGGTTCAAGAGGCTGCGCTTCGCATGCTCATGAACAACCTGGACCCCGAGGTCGCCGAGCATCCGGAGAAGCTGGTCGTTTACGGCGGCATCGGCCGCGCCGCGCGCAACTGGGAGAGCTTCGACGCGATCGTCGCCTCCCTGCAACAGCTGGAGGAGAACGAGACGCTGCTTGTTCAGTCCGGCAAGCCGGTCGCCGTTTTCCGCACGCATAAGAACGCTCCGCGTGTCTTGCTCGCCAACTCCAATCTCGTTCCCGCTTGGGCGACTTGGGAGAAGTTCCACGAGCTCGATAAGAGAGGACTCATCATGTACGGACAGATGACGGCTGGAAGCTGGATTTACATCGGCAGCCAAGGCATCGTCCAAGGCACGTACGAGACGTTCGCCGAGCTCGGCCGCCAGCACTTCGGCGGCAGTCTGAAGGGAACGATCACCGTGACGGCCGGACTTGGCGGCATGGGCGGCGCGCAGCCGCTCGCCGTCACGATGAACGAGGGCGTCGTCATCGGCATCGAAGTCGACCGAAGCCGCATCGAGAAGCGCATCCACTCCCGCTATTGCGACATGCTCGTCGAGAGTATGGTCGATGCGATCTCCCTTGCGCTGGAAGCTAAGGAGGAGGGAAGGCCGCTGTCCATCGGACTGCTCGGCAACGCGGCCGAGGTGCTGCCTCGCATGCTGGAGCTCGGCTTCCTGCCGGACATCATCACCGATCAGACATCGGCTCACGACCCGCTTAACGGATACTTGCCGGCGGGAATGACGCTGGAGGAAGGCAAGGCGAAACGCGAGATCGATCCCGATGCTTACGTAAAGCTGGCGAAGGCGAGCATGGCTCGCCATGTCGAGGCGATGCTCGAATTCAAGGCGCGCGGCGCAATCGCCTTCGACTACGGCAACAATATCCGCCAGGTCGCGTTCGACGAAGGCGTTAAGGAGGCGTTCTCGTTCCCGGGCTTCGTTCCCGCTTACATCCGGCCGCAGTTCTGCGAAGGGAAGGGGCCGTTCCGCTGGGCCGCCTTATCAGGCGATCCAAAGGACATCCTCAAGACGGACGAAGCGGCGCTCAAGGCGTTCCCGGACAACGAAGGGCTGCACCGCTGGATCAAGATGGCGCAGGAGAAAATCGCGTTCCAAGGGCTGCCGTCGCGAATATGCTGGCTCGGCTACGGCGAGCGGGCTAAGTTCGGCAAGATACTGAACGACATGGTCGCTTCCGGTGAGTTGTCCGCGCCGATCGTCATCGGTCGAGATCATCTCGATGCCGGATCCGTCGCGTCCCCGAACAGGGAGACCGAAGCGATGAAGGACGGCAGCGACGCGATCGCGGACTGGCCGATTCTGAACGCGCTGCTCAACACGGCGTCCGGCGCAAGCTGGGTGTCGGTTCATCACGGCGGCGGAGTCGGCATGGGGTATTCGCTGCATGCGGGCATGGTCGTCGTGGCAGACGGCTCGAAGGATGCCGAGGAACGGCTGGAGCGCGTGCTGACGACCGACCCGGGCATGGGCGTTGTCCGCCATGCCGACGCCGGTTATGAGCTTGCCGTCGAGACGGCGAAGAGCAAAGGCATTCGCATGCCGATGCTCGGCTGATCGGAAGGGAGAGATCGGCATGAGCCTCGTTTATATTCGGAACGCCGCGCAGCTCATTACGATGGCGGGACCGAACGAGAAGCCGCGAACGGGTGCGGCGATGTCTGAGCTAGGGGTGATCGAGAACGGAGGCCTTGTGCTCGACGGGGAACGCATCGCGTTCGTCGGTTCGGACGCGGAGGCGGCGAGCTTCGTCGAACGCAGCGAGGGCGGACACGAGGTTACGGTTATCGACGCGACGGGTCGAACGGTTGCGCCGGGGCTGGTCGACCCGCATACGCACGTCGTGTTCGCGGGCTCCCGCGAGAGTGAGCTGGATATGAGGCTGCATGGCGCGACTTACATGCAGATCATGAACGCGGGCGGCGGCATTCACTATTCGACGGAACGCATGCGGGAAGCGAGCGAGGAACAGCTCGTCAGGGAAACGGAGAAGCGGCTCGACCGCTTCCTGGCGCACGGAGTCACGACGATCGAAGCGAAGAGCGGCTACGGCCTCCGGCTCGAGGACGAGCTGAAGCAGCTTCGGGCGGCGCGCGCGTTGAATGAACGTCATCCGGTCGAGCTGGTGTCGACGTTCATGGGCGCGCACGCGGTGCCCCGCGAGTACAAAACGGATCCCGACGCGTACGTAAGGCTCGTCGTCGAGGAGATGATTCCGGCGGTCGCCCGCGAAGGGCTCGCGGAGTATTGCGACGTGTTCTGCGAAGAGGGCGTGTTCACGCCGGAGCAGTCCCGCGCCGTGCTTGAAGCAGGCAAGCAATGGGGGCTTAAGCCGAAGATTCACGCGGACGAGATCGTGCCTTACGGCGGAGCGGAGCTCGCGGCGGAGGTCGGCGCAGTCTCGGCCGAGCACCTGCTGCGGGCGTCGGGGGAAGGCATTCGCGCCATGGCCGCGAAGGGCGTCATCGCCGTTCTGCTGCCGGGCACGGCTTTCTTCCTCATGACGAAGCCTGCCGACGCGCGGGCGATGATCGAGGCGGGCGTGCCGGTCGCGCTGTCGACCGACCGCAATCCCGGCTCGTCGCCGACCGAATCGCTGCCGTTCGTCATGAACCTGGCGTGCCTAACGATGGGCATGACGCCATCGGAGGTGCTGACGGCGTGCACGATCAACGCCGCTCACGCCATAGGCCGAGCGGACCGGATCGGCAGCCTGGAGCCGGGCAAGCAGGCGGACGTCGTTATTTTCGACGCGCCGAACTACTTATACCTTCAGTATCATTACGCCGTCAATCTGGTCGAGACCGTGATCAAGCAAGGCAAGCCGGTCATCGTGAGCGGAAGGAGGACGGACCGATGAGCGAACGGAATCGGACGGAGAAGCGGCGAGAGCTGCAGGAACCGGGAGAACAGCGAGAAAAGCGAGCATTAGGAGATCTGAGGGTGAACGCTTCCCGGATCGAGATGCGGATAACGGAGCTGGGCGAGATCGGCCGCAACGCCGGCGGAGGGATGGATCGCACCACGTTCACGCCCGCGGAGCTGGAAGCGCGAGAGTGGCTAAAGGCGAGGCTGAGGGAGCTCGGTCTTGAGAGCCGATCGGACGAAGCGGCGAACATCTGGGCGAGGCGCGAAGGAAGCTCAGATCGCTCGGAAAACCTGCCGGTTATCGCCTTCGGTTCCCACCTCGACTCGGTGCCGAACGGCGGCAGGTACGACGGGGCGCTTGGCGTGCTGCTCGCGCTGGAAGTGATGGAAGTGCTGGCGGAGAATGACATCAGAACGCGGCATCCGTTCGAGCTCGTCTCGTTCAGCGCGGAAGAACCGAATCCGTTCGGCTTGTCCACCTTCGGCAGCCGAACGGTCGCCGGCAAGCTGACGCGCCGGCATCTGGAAGGCGTTCGCGATCCGCAAGGCACTTTGCTTGTCGACGCTCTGCGCGCGGCGGGCGGCGATCCCGACGCGTTCGAACGGGCTCGCCGCCGTCCGGAGGAGCTGGCTGCTTTCCTCGAGGTTCACATCGAGCAAGGATTGCGTCTGCTAGATCGCGGCATTCCAGTCGGCATCGTCTCGGCGATTACCGGAATTTATCGCGAGGACGTGATCGTTATCGGCGAAGCGAACCATGCGGGTACGACGCTCATGGCAAACCGCAAGGACGCTCTGATGGCGGCCTCCGAGCTGATGCTCGCCTTCGAGGCCGCTTGTCGCGAGCATCCTTCCGAGGAGACGGTCGGCACGATCGGCACGATCGAGAACCGCCCGAACGCGGCGAACATCATCCCCGGCCAGGTGAGGTTCCACTTGGAGCTTCGCGGCCGAAGTCGCTCGGATATCGGCGAAGCGTTGGAAGCGTGGGAGAGGGAAGCGGAAGCGATCATGGCCCGGCGCGGAGTCAAGCTGGAGCGCAAGCTGCTGCTGGATCAGCCTCCGGCCGTCATGGACCCGATCATAGCCGAGGTGTGCGCGAAGGAAGCGTCCCGGCTCGGATACGAGACGCTCTCGCTGGGAAGCATGGCCGGACACGATGCCGCCCATATGGCCTCTCTCACGCGGGCAGGCATGCTGTTCGTGCCTAGCCTCGGAGGCAAGAGCCACTGTCCGGATGAAGAGAGCCGCATCGACGATATCGAGCAAACGGCCAACGTGCTGCTGCACTCGCTGCTTGCGCTGGACGACCAATTGAACCGCTAGGGGAGCGTACCGACATGACGAAGCTTTTTACGGCCGATTATGTTTATTTGAACGGAGAATTTCGCAACAACGGCGCGATCGTCGAGGAAGGCGGGGTGATCGTTGCGGCGGGGGACGTTGCCGATCTGACGGCGCAATATCCGCACGCGGAGCTTGTCCGTTGGGAGGGCCAGGCGATCGTGCCGGGCACCGTCAACGCCCATAACCATTCGTTCCAAAGCCTGCTTCGCGGCATCGCCATCGACAAGCCGTTCCTGGAATGGCGCGACCAAGCGCTGTATAAGTACACGCCGCTGCTCGACGAAGAAGCGATCTACACCGGCGCGCTGCTCGCATTCGGGGAGATGCTTCGTTATGGGGTGACGACGGTTTGCGACTTTTTCTACGTGCACAATGGCGGCACTGCTTATGACGAAGCGGTCATCCGCGCGGCGAACGACTTGGGCATTCGGCTCGTGCTTGCCCGCACGATGTACGACTGGGACGGCGCTCCGATCGCCTATCGCGAATCGATCCCGGACGCGGTGGAGCGAACCCGCGCGCTCGCGAAGAAGTACCAAGGCAACCCGATGGTGGCGATCCACCCGGCTCCGCACAGCCCGCATGCGGCTTCGCCCGAGATGATTCAAGCAGGGCATCGGCTGGCGGTCGAGCTCGATACGCCTTACCACATTCACGTGGCGGAGGAGATGTTCGAGGTCGAGGAGATTTTACGCGATTACGGCAAACGGCCGATCCACTATCTCGATTCCCTTGGCGTGCTCGACGAACGGATGATTGCGATCCATCTCGTCTGGCTGGACGATTCGGAGATCGCGCTTGCGGGCAGCCGCAAGGCTTCGCTGGCGTATTGCCCATCCAGCAACATGTTCTTGGCCGACGGCATCACGCGCATTCCCGATCTGGTTCAAGCGGGCGTCACCGTGTCGCTCGGGACGGACGGAGCGTGCAGCAACAATCGGATCAGCGTTTACGAGGAGATGCGGATGGTCGCGATGCTGCAGAAGGTTGCGAGGCTTGACGGCACCTGCGTGACCGCGAAGCAGGCATACCGGATGGGCACGGAGAACGGGGGCAAGGCGCTTCGGCTGCCGGTCGGCACATTGGACATCGGACAGTATGCCGATTTTGCCGCCATCGACGTTCATGACTTGTCGCTCGCGCCGCGTCAGGAGCTATTCGCTAATATGGTGTACGCCATGCAGCCTTCCGCGGTCAAACGCGTCGTTGTCGGCGGTCGAACGGTGTATGACGCAGACGATATCCTCACCGTGTCCGAACGAACCATCGGCAGCCGCGTCGACGCGCTGTTCGAACGGTTGTCCAAGCATTTATAACCTCAGGAGGAGGATTCCGAGATGACGAGATCGACATTATGGCGTCAGGAAGTAACGAAGCTCGAAGCGTACGTTCCGGGCAAATCAATAGAAGAAGTCCAGAAGCAATACGGGCTAAGCGAGATTACGAGATTGGCCTCCAACGAGAATCCTTATGGGCCGTCCCCGAAGGCGATCGACGCGATGAATGCGGCGGCCGCCGACAGCCATCTGTACCCCGAGCCGACTAGCGCCGAGCTGAGAGGGAAGCTAGGGACTCTGTACGGAGTCGACCCTTCGCAAGTACTCGTCTCTAACGGAGCCGACAACGTGCTGATGCTGATCGGACAAGCCTACGTCAACCCTGGCGACGAGGTCGTTTACTGCGTGCCGACGTTCTCGGTTTACCGCACCTCGACGGTCGTGATGGGAGGCGTTCCAATCGAGGTGCCGCTGACGGGGGACTACAAGTTCGATCTCGACGGCATGCTCGCCGCGGTCACGGAGCGCACGAAGCTGATCTACCTCTGCAACCCGAACAACCCGACGGGCACGATCGTAGATTGTGCGGCGTTGGAAGAGTTCCTCAAGAAGGTTCCTCCTCGCGTCGTTGTTGTACTGGACGAAGCCTACGGCGAGTTTATCGATGTGCCAAGCTACAAAACGGGAGCCGAATACGTCCGTGAGGGTTATCCGGTCATCTCCGTTCACACCTTCTCCAAGCTGTACGGCTTGGCGGCCATGCGAGTCGGCTATGCGATTGCGAACCCCGACGTTCTAGCGCCCGTGCTGGCGGTGCGCGAGCCGTTCCCGGTCAGCCGGATGGCAAACAGCGCGGCCGCGGCCAGTCTGGACGATACGGAGTACCGGGAGTTTATTTTGCGAACGAACCGGGAAGGGTTGGCCTACCTGAGCGAACAATTGCGCCAGATGAACGTGGGGGTCAATCCCTCTTATTCCAACTTCCTGTTCGCGGATTTGCATCGGGACGCCGCTCCGGTCGTGGAAGCTCTGATGAAGGCGGGGTACATCGTTCGGCCGTGCAAGTCGTGGGGCTACCCTGAGCATATTCGGATCACAGTCGGAAGTCCGGACCAGAACAAGGGCTTCATCGAAGCTCTTCGTACGATTCTGGAAGCTTAATAGATTTATAGATAGCAGAAAGGCGGAGATCCGAGATGGCCGATCCATTAGCGAATAGAAGTCATACGGCGATTATCATGCCGATGCAGTATAGGCAGGGACCGGGAACGATCCGCGAGCTTCCGCACGCCGTCTCCGGATTCGGAGAGGCAGCGGAGGCGCTTGTCATCGCAACGTCCGGAGGCTGGAAGAGGCTGGGCGGCATTGTGGAAAAATGGCGAGCGGACGGCCTGCGGTCTAAGCTCGCCGAGTTCGGCGGCGAATGTTCGGAAGCGGAGATCGAGCGACTGAAGCGCGAGGCCGAGATCAGCCGCGCGGACGTCGTCGTCGGCATCGGCGGCGGCAAGCTGCTGGACGCGGCGAAGTCGGTCGCATTTCGGCTGTGCCTGCCGATCGTCATCGTGCCGACGATCGCTTCCAGCGACGCGCCCTGCTCGGCGCTGTCGGTCATCTACGACGAGGAGGGGCGCGTCGCGAAGTTCGAGACGCATCCGCGCAACCCCGATCTCGTGCTCGTCGACACGGAGCTGATCCTGCAGGCGCCGCTGCGTTATCTGGCCGCCGGAATGGGCGACGCCCTCGCCACGGCTCCGGAGGCTCTCGCCAACTTGCGCGCCGGCGGGCGCACGATTCTCGGCGCGAGTCCGACGCGCCTCGGAACGGCCGTCGCGGAGCTGTGCGGACGTATCCTCGACGAGGACGGCGCGCAGGCCTACGACGATGCCGCAAGAGGAATCCGCTCGGAGGCGTTCGAGCGGGTCGTCGAAGCCAATACGCTGCTGAGCGGCATCGGCTTCGAGAGCGGCGGGCTCGCCGCCGCGCACTCCTTGCACGACGGGCTGACGGAGCTGCCCGATTGCCACCATCTGCTGCACGGCGAGAAGGTCGGCTTCTGCACGGCCGTACAGGCGACTTTGCTCGGCAATCCGTTTGAAGCCGCCAAGCACCTGCGGTTCTGCCGCCGGATCGGGCTTCCGGCATCGCTGGCCGAGACCGGACTTATCGGCGATCCTTCCGAGCTGCGCGTCAAGCTGCTCGTCGCCGGTCGGAGGACGCTCGACCCGGGAGAGTCGATTCATGAGCTCGGCCGTGCGCTCACGGCAAGCGAGATTGCTGATGCGTTCGAGGAGACGGACCGGATCGCCAAGGAGCTGTTCGGCTGATGCGCGGGGGAGAGAAAGTGTTCACTGAGGAAGGTCATCTCGTTGACGGACACCTCATTGTCGTAGACGCCAGCACGAGCGCGGTGAAGAGCTTTCTATATGATTTGAGCGACGGAACCATCCTCGCGAGCGCCAAGGTCGACATCACGGCTGACGTTCCGGAGCCGGGAGCGGCGGAGGTTGACTCCCGGCTGTGGTGGGAGGGGGTGTGCCAGACTTCGCGAGAGCTGATGGAGCGGACGAATGCCGATACGCTGAGAGGCGTAACGGTAACAAGCCAGCAAATCTCTTGCGTCTTCTTGGATGAAGCGGGGAAACCTGCGGCTCCGGCATATCTGTGGATGGATACCCGTTGCACGGAATCTATCGAAGCGCTAAGCCTTCGTTGCGAGAAGGAAGGGCTCGGCACAGGCTGGATAACGAGCATGACAGGTATTCCTCCTTCGGACAGCTGGGGACTTGCGAAGCTGCTCTGGTTCCGCGAACGCGATCCGCTCGCATTCTCTCGTATTCGTCAGGTCGCTTCGGTCGACGCCTTCCTGCTAGATAAGCTAAGCGGCCGTTTCGTCTCCGACGAGACGAGCGCTTGCTTTTTCCACTTGGACATCCGTTGCCGAGAGCCTGCTTTGGAGTTGCTCCTCTATCTCGACATCGATCCTGCGCTGTTCCCCGAGATTGTGCCTCCCGGAACCTTGATCGGTACCGTCACGGCGGAAGCGGCGCAGATGAGCGGCTTGCCGGAAGGACTTCCCGTCATTGCTGCCGCGTCGGATCAGCCCTGCGCGCTGCTCGGCATGGGGGCCGTCCGTCCGGGCGAGGCTGTGATCAACCTCGGTACCGGCACGTTCTTTATGACGCCGCTAGCTTCGCCGATCACGGACAACCGCATGATGACGAACATCGGCGCGGCAACGAACTCTTGGCTAATGATGGGCACGCATTATTTGACCGGAGGCGCGCTAAGCTGGCTCCGAGATCTCCTATCGGAGGGCGGAGCGCCGTTGTCCTTCGCTCAACTTGGCGATCTTGCGCAGGCGACGCCGCCGGGAGCGGACGGACTCACGTTCCTCCCAGGGCTTAGCGGAACGGGAACGCCACGATGGGACCCCGAAGCGAGGGGGCTGTTCGCCGGTCTAGGCCTCGGACATGGGGCCGGCCATCTCGCGCGGGCAGTCATGGAGAGCACCGGGTACGGCGTCCGTACCATTCTTGAGACGTTCGCGGAGTTAGGCATCGCTTTCGAGAAGCTGATTTTCTCCGGAGGCCCAGCCTCGTCGGAGGTGTGGCGGCAAGCGCTCGCCGACATCGTCCAGCGTCCGCTGACGCTCTCGGAGGCGCAGGAAGCGACGCCGCTCGGCGCGGCGATGCTTGCGGCGAGCGCGCTTGGACGCTTTTCCAGTCCGGAGGAAGGGGTACGCTCTTGGACGTCGGAAGCGCAGATTGTTAAGCCTAGGTCGGAATTCCGCGATGTGTACGACCGAATGTACGCCCGATACCGCGCATGGACGGATGCGGAAGCCTCCGTCAGGCGATCGACATAACGTTGCCAGGAGAGGCAGGGAATCGAGATGAAAACAAAACCGAAAATGGTCGTGGCTGGAGACGCGCTGCTCGCACCCGAAGTGCTGGCGGACAGCTTCCTATCGTTCGTTCGCGGGGGATGGGAAGTGACGCCTTATTTTTACGGACCGCCGACGTTGCATGAGCTTGACGAGGAGCTGCTTCTCATCGAGAGAGAGGGGCCGGACGCGCTGCCGATTCCGGACGGTCTGGAGGCGCTGCTTCAGGACGCGGACCTGCTCGTTGTCCATAACTGCCCCGTCAGGGCCGACTTGCTCGCGCGCCTTCCTCAACTGCTCGCGGTAGGCGTGCTTAGAGGCGGCTACGAGAACGTCGACGCCGCCGCGGCGCGAGAGATCGGCATTCCGGTGATGCACACGCTCGGTCGCACGTCCGAAGCGGTGTCCGACTTCGCGGTCGGCCTGATGCTGGCGGAGACGCGCAACATCGCCCGCTGCCATGCGGGCATCCGGGCCGGGGAGTGGCCGAAGGAGTTCCCGAACACCGGCCGCATTCCGGAGCTGCGCGAGCTGACGGTCGGCATCGCCGGCTTCGGCGAGATCGGACGTCTCGTCGCGCGGAAGCTGAGCGGCTTTGGCTGCCGAGTCATCGCGTATGATCCGTTTGTCTCCGAGGAGGCCGTCATTCGCGGCGGAGCTGAGAAAACGGACTTGGAGACGCTGCTCGCCGAGAGCGATATCTTGACGCTTCATTCCCGACATTCGGCGGGTCAGCCTCAGCTTATTGGCGCGGCCGAGCTTGCTCTGATGAAACCGGACGCGTATCTGATCAACACGGCGCGAGCGGGGTTGATCGATATGGACGCGCTTGCCGCCGCGTTGAAGGAAGGCCGTCTCGCGGGGGCGGCGCTCGATGTGTTCGATCGCGAGCCGCTCGGCGCGGACAACCCGCTGCTTGCGCTGGCTAACGTGACATTGACGAGCCATATCGCCTTCGATACGGAAGCCTTCTACAAACGATCTCCAATTCTCTGGCGGGAAGGGATGGACCGCCTGCTGAACGGGTCGGACAAGCGAGTATGGATCAATGCGAATGATTCGGCTCTCGAGCGGCTGGAGAAGCTTCGCGGCCTGTGGTTCCAGTCGGCGGCGCAGGCTTGAAGAGAACTCGCGAACAGGAGGAGGAAGCATGATCGGGACAAAAAGGGCGGCGATCCTCGGCTCCAGCGGCGGCAACCTCTTCCATTCGGGAGGCGGCGATCCCAAGCGGCTGCTCGCCGAGATCGCTTCGGAGTGCCGGGGGGCCGGTATCGAGGTGGCTGCGGCACAGTTCGTGGCGGCGCAAGGCTCGATGGATCAGAGGGCGGCTTCCGTCGCCGCTGAATTGTATGAGTGGAACGAGAGCTCCCACTCGTTCTTAAGAGGAGCGGAAGGGAGCCTCGAGGAGATCAACCGCGAGGCGGCCCGCTCGGATGAAGCGATCGCGCTGTTGATCGAGGAAGGGAGGATCGATGGACTGATCCTGCTGAGCTGCGATCCGCACGGCGCGAATCGGCTGGCTGTCGCGGCGGCGGCGAAGCGAGGGCTGCCGGTCGTCGGAACCGGAGGAACATCGATGGGAGAGGTTAAATCGCTCGGCGCGAACGTCGTCTCCCTGTCCGGCACGACGGGCACGACCAACCAGACGCGAGCCGTCGCGTTCGCGCTTGCGCTCAGCCGTTATTGGAAGCTGTCGTACCGGATGGCCGGCTCGAAAAGCTGGCGCGAAGCGAGAATCAGCGGCGTCATGACGTCGTCGATTCCCGCGTTCATGGCCGTTCTGCTGCTGTTCTCGCTCTCCAATCTCCCGTTCCTGTCCGGATTGGACAAGGCATCCGCCATGCTGTCGTATTTGCCGCTGATCGTGCTCGCCGTCTTCGCGGCCCGCCAGATGGCGGATCTTGGCGAGGCGACGCTGATCGCGGGAATCGCCGCCGGATTTCTCTCCGCGGATGGAGGCGTCGTAGGCGTTGTGCTAGCCGGTTTGGCCGCCGGCTGGCTGACGCCGCGCGTATTCCAGCTTGGCGCCCGGCTAGGCTTCCCGGCTACGTCGGTCCATATCGCGACGGCCGTCCTATCCGGCGTATTGCCGGGACTAGTCATGTTCTACGGTCTCGGCGAATGGACCATGCGGGCGGCCGACGCTGTTCGAGATGCGTTGGAATGGACGGTCGGGCTAAGTTCCGAGCTCGTCGGCTGCGGTTTCGGTCTGGCGATGTGGCCGCTTATACGCAGAGGCTGGTACCACACCGTCTTGCTGCCACTGATGCTGCTTGAGATGGAGCGCTACGGCAACAGCTTCATCGGCGCCCTCGACATGGCCGGGCTTGTCATGACGTCAGCCGGCATTTTGCTGGCGCAGCTCGCGCTTCCGGTCTATCCCGCCGATCGAAACACGTCGAGCAAGCCGTTCTGGCTGAACGTCGGCTTCGGAACGTTTATCGAAGCCTCGTATGTGTTCATGCAGCGCAGTCGAATGGTCTCGCTCGGAGCGATCCTCGCGTCAGGCTTTGCCGGGGCCGTCATCGGCGGGCTGGACCTCCGGTCGACCGCTTATGTGCCATTCTATCTCGCACTGCTGTTCAGCAATGACGCACTCGGCTTCCTCGCGGCCATGCTGGCGTCGCTGGCGGTCTCTTTTCTGATCGCTCTGGCAGCGAATATAGCTTATAGAAGAAAGAGAGATTCAAAACTTCCGAATCGCGGCAAGGAGGAAAGGCATGACGACTTGTGAGCAAGAACGCCGCTTATTGGACTCGATCGACGAAGCCGAGCTTGTACGGCTGCTGCAACGGCTTGTCCGCGCGAACAGCGAGAATCCGACGGGCGACGAAAGCGCGGTCGCGGCCGTCGTCGCCGAGGAACTGGAGGCTGCAGGCATTCCGACACGCCTGCAGCCGGTCGAAGAGCGCCGCGCGAATGTGATCGCCGAGCTGCCCGGCCGCCGGAAGGCGAAGCTGCTGTTCAACGGCCATATGGACACCGTACCGGCTGGCGATCAGGCGCTCTGGCGCAGCGACCCGTGGGGAGCCGATCTTCGAGACGGCAACTTATACGGCCTTGGCTCGGCGGACATGAAGGCTGGGGTCGCGGCGATGCTAATCGCCGTTCAAGCGCTGCATCGCTGCGGAGCCGACTTTGAGCGAGGTCTGTTGTTCACGGCCGTCGTCGATGAGGAGGTCGGCTTTAAGGGTACGACGGCGCTTATCGAGAGCGGCCTGCTGGCCGATTGCGAGATGGCGTGCGTATCCGAGCCGACAAGCCTGCGAATCGGCAACCGGCTGAAGGGTGCGCTCGAATTCTCCGCCCGCACATTCGGGAGAAGCGCCCATACGGGCATCGCGTTCGCCGGGGACAACGCCATCTATAAGATGGGGCGATACTTGGAGAAGCTGCGCGTGTACAACGATTCGCTTGCCAAGCGCATGGACGAGCCCGAGCTGAAGCACCCGACCGTCAACGCGGGCAAGCTTACCGGCGGCGTCGGAGTCACGCTAGTGCCCGACCGTTGCGAGCTCGAATTCGACCGGCAGGTACTCCCCGGCGAGTCGATGGATGAAGCCGAGCGGGAGATCCGCGAGCTGACGAATGCGTTCTCCCGCGAGACGGGAATCGAGGTCGAGCTGACGCTTCGCCAGCGCTTCGCCAACTGGACTGTCGCCGACGATGCGCCGATCGTAACGAGCCTGGCAAATGCGCTCGAAGACCTCTATGATCATCGTCCGCCGCAGTTCACGGGCTTCAACGGCTACGCAGAGGTCGAGCTGCTGGCGTCGGCGGGTATCCCGTCCGTACTGTTCGGACCGGGCTCGCTGGATGTCGCGCACGCCCCGAACGAATTCGTTCCGATTCGGGAAGTCGTAGAGGCCTCGCGAGCGTACGCGCTCTGGGCGTACCGCTACATGACCTCTAACGGCTGACGTAACCCGATTCCAGTCGCGCTGAGTGAGATCCCGGAAGCTGCAACCCAATAAGGGTTACAGCCCATACAGGGATACAGCCCGCGCAGGTCCCCCAAATCTCGCAAACCAAATAAACCCTAGAAGCTCATTTAGCCTATCGTTTTCTAGAAGAAAGCTTATTCGGAACCAACCCGCGAACCGGCGGGTCCGTTGAGGCTTTCTTTTTTTGTTTTGATTTTCATATTGATTTTGATTTTGATTTTGCATCCCCATCATCTCAAAGGAGAGCTGCCCATGAACGACACCGGCACGAGAAGCGCGACAATATCAAGAAAAACGGGAGAGACCGAAGTGAGCGTGACGCTCGATCTGGATGGAGAAGGCAAGTGCGAGCTGAGCACCGGCGTGCCGTTCCTGGAGCACATGCTTCATGCGTTCGCCGTGCACGGGCGTTTCGACCTGCAGGTTCAGGCACAAGGAGATTTGGACGTGGACGACCACCACACGGTGGAGGACATCGCGATTGTGCTGGGTCAATGCATCCGCGAGGCGCTCGGCGACAAGAGGGGCATCCGCCGCTACGGCAACGCCTTCGTTCCGCTGGACGAGGCGCTTGCGCAGGTGGTCGTCGACCTCAGCAACCGGCCTCATCTGGAGTACCGCGCCGAGTACCCCTCCAAGGAGACGGGGCGATTCCAGACAGAGCTGGTGCACGAGTTCCTCTGGAAGCTGGCGCTCGAGAGCCGGATGGCGCTGCACGCGATCGTCCACTACGGCCGGAACACGCACCACATGATCGAAGCGGTGTTCAAGGCGCTTGGCCGGGCGCTGAACGAAGCGTCTGCCGTTGAGCCTGGACGCACAGAGATCCCGTCTTCCAAGGGAGTTCTCTAATCGGCTAATTGAGGAGGTTCGACAAACATGTTAAATGGGAAAAAGCTGGTCTGGATTTTGGACGACGAATGGACCGACCATTCGGTGGAGAGAGCGATCTATGCGAAGCACGGTTTTGAGGCGAAGGCGACGACTACCCGGTATTGGCATGAGAAGGGGGGAGAAGAATGAGCAAGCTCGTGAAAGAGATCGTTCGGAGAGAGGCGTTTACGACCAGCCGCTGGACGGGAGGAACGACGGAGGAGCTGGCCATTTATCCGCCCGGCTCCCTATATGCCGAGCGGACCTTCGAATGGAGGGCGAGCGTGGCGACAATCGAGACGGCTGAGTCAGTCTTCACTCCGCTGCCCGGCTACAACCGCACATTAATGCTGCTGGACGGCGAGCTTGAACTCATACTGGAGGGAAGAGGCTCCGTCCGGCTTCGGCCGGGAGACAACTGCGATTTTGCAGGAGAGCGGGAGACGAGAAGCCGAGGGCTGGCGACGGACTTTAACCTGATCTATGCGGACGGATATCGAGCCGAACTGAGACTTCTTGCGCTGCCTTCAGGACAAACGGATGAGCTTCTTATTATCGCCGCTCTCGAGAACACAACTCAGAACCGATTCTATCTCGTGTATGCCGTAGAGGGCACAATAACAATCGCAACCGAAGACGCTGGAGATGCAACCGCGAAGCTGATCCGCCTGGAACCGGGAGACGCGCTCGTCGTGCGCGTTCGGCCCGGAGACAAAGCCGAGCGATGGCGTCTCGCGAACGCAGGGGAGGAAGAGACAGCCCGTGCCGCGGTTGCCGGTCTGCTCGTCCCCTAATCATTCTTTTCCTAGAGTGCAGCCGCTACTGCAATTCCTCGATAGAAGCCACGTCCATATAAGACGGAACGACCAGGCCCAGCTTTGTGCCTTCGAGGTTCGGGCCGAGATCGACGACTTGATCCTTGTACTTGTCGTAATAATCCTTCGACGTCGTCGGCAGCCATGCGGCGACCATCGCATCGGCGTCGCCGTTCGCGATGCCGACCCACATCGGCCCGATCTCGACCTGAAGCATCTCCGGCTTGTAGCCGAGCTTCGACTCGAGCACTTCCCGAACGACGTTCGTGCTGGCGATCTCGGAATCCCAGGCGACATAAGCCAGCTTGAGCTTCTGTCCGTTCGCCTTCGGGATGCCCTCGGTCCATTCGGCCACGAGGTCGCCGTGCTTGCTCACCCAAGCGGCGGCGGCGTCCTCGGGAGACGTGCCGTCGCTGATGGAATTCATCACTTCTTCCATGTCCGACGGCTGCCAATGGAACCGGTCAAGGAACTTGTACGCGGAAGGGGCGGCGCTCTCCAAGCCTTGGCGAACGATCGTGTGAATCTCTTCGCTGCCCCCGTAGGAGCCCTTCGGATCATCGAGGTACTTCAGGTTATACTTGATGAACATCCAATGCGGAGTCCAGCCCGTGACGATGATCGGCTCTTTCTTGCTGTAAGCCCGGTCCAATGCGGCGGTCATCGCCGTTCCGGAGCCTTCCACGAGCTTCCAATTGTCCAACCCGTAGTCCTTGATCGCTTGGGCGGTCGCCTTCATCAGGCCGGAGCCGGGATCGATCCCGACGATCTGGTAGTTCACCAGCTTGCCGACTTCGTTCTCGCCGCCGGATTCCCCGCGCATGTTCTCGTATAGGCTGGCGGCGATCAACGCGACGATCAGCGCGACGCCGGTCCAAAGCGCGCTCCTCAGCATCCCGGCTTGGCTGCGCCGCTTGCCCGAGATGAGCTTCTGGGACAGCCGGTCCAGCAGAATGGCCAGGATGACGACGGCAAGCCCGGCCTCGAACCCTTGGCCCGTGTTGAGCTGCGTGACCGCCCGGTAGACGTCGGCGCCGATGCCTTGCGCTCCGATCATCGAGGCGATGACGACCATCGACAAGCTCAGCATGATCGTCTGGTTGATGCCCGCCATCATATTCGGCAAGGCGAGCGGCAGCTGCACCTGCATCAGCTTCTGGGTCGGAGTCGAGCCGAAGGAGTCGGCCGCTTCGATCAGATCTCCCGGCACCTGCTGAATGCCGAGATGCGTCAGCCGGATCGTCGGCGGAATCGCGAAAATCACGGAAGCGATGACCCCGGGAACGACGCCAAGTCCGAAGAACGTAACGGCGGGGATGAGATAGACGAAGGCGGGCATCGTCTGCATGAAGTCGAGCAAGGGCGTCAGAATGCTGCGCACGGTCCGGTTGCGGGCGGAGGAGATGCCAAGCGGTACTCCGAGCACGATGGAGACGAGCGAAGCGGTCAGCACGAGCGCCGAAGTGTCCATCGTGGCGTCCCAATAGCCGAGATTCCAGATGAGCAGCAGTCCGATGGCGGAGAAGAGGCTAAGCCTCCAGCGTCCTAAACGGTAGGCGAGCGCAACGACTAGAATAAGGATCAGCCACGGCGGAAGCAGATGGAACAGAGCCGAGAAGGCATATACGATCCCGTTAATGACGGAAGACAACAGGTTAAAAAGAAAGCCGAGGTTCGAGCCCAGCCAATCGACGACGCTCTCGACCCACTCGTCCAGCGGCAGCTTATTCATCGGAATCCCCTTCCACGTTGATGTGCTCGGCGTTGCCGGTCAGCGCGGCCAGCACGGCCCCGCGTACGATAATGCCGAGCAGCCGGTTCGATTCGTCCGTGACGGCGACGGGAATCCGAGTCTCGCTCACCAGATCGAACAGCTCGTTCAGCCGAACGTCCGGCCGTACGGTCGGCACTTCTTTGAAGGCGATATCGAGCAGCGTTCGATGGTCTTTGATCGCCGCGGACGCGTCCTCCGCGGAGATCGCTCCGATCAAGCGGCGGGCCTTGTCCACCAAGTACAGGTTGGAGATGCCGCTGTCGCGCATCAACTGCAGGGCGACGCGTGGACCGCGATCGGGAGCAATCGTCTCCGGGCGCCGCATGACGTGCGAAGCGGTCAATACCTTCGACAGATCGACGTCCTCGACGAACTTCTCGACGTACCGGTTGGCCGGGTTGATCAGGATCTCTTCCGGCGTGCCGATCTGCACGATCGAGCCGTCGCGGAGCAGCGCGATTTTGTCCCCGATCCGCAGCGCCTCGTTCAGGTCATGGGTGATGAAAATAATCGTCTTCCGCATTTTCTCCTGAAGCTCCAGCAGCTCGTCCTGCATATCCTTGCGGATAAGCGGATCGAGCGCGCTGAACGCTTCGTCCATCAGCAGGATGTCCGGCTCATTGGCGAGCGCGCGAGCGAGCCCGACCCGCTGCTGCATGCCGCCGCTGAGCTGGTCGGGATAGCTGTTCTCCCAGCCTCCGAGACCTACCAACGCGAGAGAGGAGAGGGCTTTCTCCCGGCGCTCCTTCGCCGATACCCCGCGAACCTCTAGGCCGTACTCCACGTTCCGCAGAATCGTCCGATGAGGGAAAAGCGCGAACTTCTGGAATACCATCGCCATCCGTCTCCACCGGAACTCCCTCAACTCGGTAGCATTCATTTTGACGATATTCTGATCCTGATAGAGAATCTCTCCGTCCGTCGGCTCGATCAAGCGGTTGAGCAGGCGGATCAACGTGGATTTGCCGCTGCCCGACAGCCCCATGATGACGAAAATTTCCCCTTCTTCGATATCGAAGCTGACGCGGTTGACGCCAACCGTATGTTTCGTTTCCTCGTAGATCTTTTTTTTGCCCCAACCCTTGGTTAGAAGGTCGAGAGCCTTGAGCGGCTCCGGGCCGAAAATCTTGGTCAAACCGCGAATCGATACCAAGCTCATCCTGACATGCCTCCGCGTAACAGAATCGTTATTTGGTAGGTTGCTTCCAATCCGGAAGGCTTATCCATCAAGGCCTGCGGAGCGGACGGTCGTTTGACAGCTTCGTTCGGCGGTCGCTATAATTTGGACATTCGGGAATCCTTCGATGAGGCACGCTCAACGAGATCTGCAAGGAAAGGAATGAAGCACTATGCTGACGAAAGCGGAACGGCTCAAAAAGAGCAAGGCGCCGCAGACGGGCGGAGAGTGGGGGGATCGGCTTCCGCCGGGACAGACGCTGACCGACCGTTTCCCGATTCTGCACGAAGGCGAGGTTCCTCGCTACGACATGGACGAGTGGACGTTGCGGGTATTCGGCGAGGTTGAGGAAGAAGTCACGTTTACATACGATCAGCTGATGGCGCTGCCCAAGACGCGAATCGAGACCGACATTCACTGCGTGACTCGCTGGTCGAAGTTCGGCACCTCTTGGGAGGGCGTGCTTTTCCGCGATGTGCTTAAGCAGCTGAAGGTGAAGCCGGAAGCCAAGTACGTGATGGTGCACGCGGACAACGATTACGAGACGAACCTGCCGATCGAGGATCTGCTGGGCGACGATATCCTGCTGGCCTATCAATATAATGGAGAGCCGCTGACGGACAAGCACGGCTGGCCGCTTCGCCTGCTCGTTCCCCATCTCTACTTCTGGAAAAGCGCCAAGTGGATTCGCGGGTTCGAGTTCATGAAGGAGGATCGGCCGGGGTTCTGGGAGCGCAACGGCTTCCACAATTACGCCGACCCGTTCAAGGAGCAGCGCTTCTCCGGCGAGGATCTGGGCCTTCCGGAAGACGAATGGCATCATAAGGACTTCGATTGAATAGTTGGTTTTGCGGGATAGCCGATCTGATCGGCTATTCGGCGTTTAAGGTGAGTTCAGGCAGGCTGGAGCGGGCGAGATCGTCGGCATGATCGCCTATCGAACTTCGCATCGATTCCATGATTAAGAAAGGATGTTGAACAAAATGACGCAAACGGTGCCGAACGGTTTCCAAGTTAACGCACCATACGTGGAGGAGATTCTGATGAAGCTCCTGACCACTCCGAGCCCAAGCGGCTATTGCATGCACATCATGAAGCTGCTGGAAGAGGAAGCGGCCAAGCTCGGTTACGAGGTGGAGCGCACGCCGAAGGGCAACGGCATCGTTACGATTCCCGGTGCGTCGGCGGAGGAAGGAACGCTCGCTTTAACCGCCCACGTGGACACGCTTGGGGCGATGGTCCGCTCGATCAAGGCGAACGGCATGCTGCGCATTACGCCGCTGGGCGGCTACGCGATGCAGACGATCGAAGGAGAATACTGCACGATCCATACTCGCGACGGCCGCACGTACGAAGGCACTGTCCTCTCGACGAAACCTTCGGTGCACGTCTATTCGGACGCGAGAGAGTGGAAGCGCGAGGAAGCGAACATGGAGATTCGCATCGACGAGGACGTTGCCGGCAAGGCGGATACCGAGAAGCTTGGCATCGCGGTCGGCGACATCGTCTCGTGGGATCCTCGCGCCAAGATCCTGCCGAACGGCTGGATCAAGTCCCGGCATCTGGACGATAAGGCGAGCGTCGCCGCGCTGTTCGGCGTGCTGGAGTGGCTGAAGCGGGAAGGACGCACGCCGGAACGGACGCTGAAGCTCATCTTCTCCACTTATGAAGAAGTGGGGCACGGAGCCTCCTACATCCCGCCGGACGTAACGGAGATGATCGCGGTCGACATGGGCGCGCTCGGAGACGATCTGTCCGCTACCGAGAAAGACGTCTCGATCTGCGCCAAGGATTCTTCCGGCCCGTACGATTACGAGATGACCTCGAAGCTGATCGAGCTCGCGAAGCGGGAGCAGCTTCCGCACGCCGTCGACATCTACCCGCATTACGGTTCCGACGCTTCGGCGGCGCTCCGCGGCGGCAGCAATATCCGGGCGGCACTCATCGGCCCCGGCGTCCATGCCTCGCACGGAATGGAGCGGACGCACAGGGACGCGGTCTTGAACACGGCGAGACTGCTGCTGGCTTATATCTTATAAGAAGGAAGACGACGTTGGAGGAGCTTCGGAGCTTCTTCGGCGTCGTCTATTTTGTTTGCCAAAGGATGCCGAGTTATTGAACAAAATTCAATAACGGGTCACCGGATGAGGCTGAGAAGGCCGAGTTCATGAAGGCAGAGGGATTCGAGCGAATACGTCAATCGAACATTCGTTTTATATGGCTCTGGATCTAGCGTTACATCCTCCATTGACGGTCAAGCCGGGAGAGGGTAATCTGACGATAGCGGAAGGACTTGGAATGGATACCGCGGTTGGAGGGTATTGGATGATCATTGGAAGCGTGATGGAGATGCACCGGTATCCGGTCAAGTCGTTCGGGGGAGAGCGTCTGATCGATAAGGTCCGTATCGAGCCGTACGGCGTGGAGGGTGACCGGTGGCATGCCTTCGTCGACGAGACGAAGACGGGATGGAACAGCTTCGTTACCGCAAGAGGGATTCCCGCCATGCTGGCTTACCGGGCGGAACTGCTTGCGGCGGTGGAAGAAGGCGCGGTCCCCGAAGTGGCGATTACGGCGCCGGACGGACGAAAGCTCCGCTGGAACGAAGAACTGCTGCAGGACGTGCAGGGGCTGACCTCGACGAAGCTCAGCATGAGGAATTATTCAAAGCCGCGCGAAGAGTTGAAGGGCGTCGACGACAGCCCGATTCTGATCGTGACGGATCGATCGATTCGCAAGCTCGAGGAGCTCTGGGGCAAGCCGCTCAACCCGCGCCGCTTCCGGGCGAATCTGCTGGTGCGTCTCGACAGGGAAGCGCCGGACGAAGGGGAGTGGATCGGGAAGGAGCTGTCCATCGGCAGCGTGACGCTTCGGATCGACAAGGGATGCGAACGCTGCGCGTTGATCACCTTGGACCCGGACACCCAAGAACGGGATCCGTCGCTTCTTAAAGTCGTGAACCGGGAGCTTAGCTTGACGTTCGGCGTGTACGCTTCGGTCGTGAAGCCCGGTTTTATCGAGACCAACGACGAGATTAGGCTCGATTAGACAACCGAAGATGAACCGTTCGATTCCCCATATCGACCAACTGAGTAAGACCGCGAAAACGGTCTTATTTTTTTCTATATTTTCGACGGAAAATACGAAATTTCTTTGAACCCTGAAGTGGTTCTTTTCGTCTAATTGGCATAAGAAAAAACAGGGCGCCCATCTCTACTGCAAAGTGCCCCGAAGGGAGGACGTTTGCCTTAAAATAAGCAGCTAGAAGGCTTAACAGCGGACTATATTTAACGGCATTAATTAAATGAGAATCAAGCATGAGCGCAAGGCATTACGGACGATGTCCGAAGGCTAGTCTTTTTAACACGAGGAATGAAAGGTAGAACGGGAAAATGAAACATAGAGAGAACGAAGTTACTTACGGCGCACCTGCCGCATTCAGCATTAATCTCATGCTTGCATCACACGGCTTTACGAACAACGGAAGACAACATGACTTGCCATTCTTGACGAGTGGAGGAGTCCGCTGCCATGCCTGAGCATTCGAGCAAGAAACGTTATATGACGGGCCTAGACGGCCTTAGGGCGCTGTCGGTATTGGCCGTTATCGTCTATCATCTGCCCATGAACGTCCTGCCCGGGGGGTTCCTCGGTGTCGGAGTGTTCTTCGTCCTATCCGGTTACTTGATTACAGACCAATTGGTCGCCAAATGGCAGAAAGAGCGGACGCTCGATCTGAAAGGCTTCTGGCTGAGAAGAGCCAGAAGGCTGCTGCCCGCCGTCCTTCTGCTAATCGCGACGGTTGCCGCATGGCTGGCGGCGACGGATCCCGAGCGGCTCCGTTCCTTAGGAGGAGACATCGTTGCGTCTCTCGCTTACGTCAATAATTGGTGGCTGATTTTTCATAATGTTTCTTATTTCGATAGTTTCGGTCCTCCGTCTCCGTTCGGCCACTTCTGGTCGCTTGCGGTGGAGGAGCAGTTCTACGTTCTATGGCCGCTTCTGATGGCGCTCGGCTTGATCGTCGCTCCGAAGCGCGGCTACTTGGCGCTTCTGATTTGCGGCGGCGCGGCCGCCTCGGCCATCGCCATGGCGATGATCTACGTACCCGGGACCGATCCGAGCCGGGTGTATTACGGAACCGATACGCGGGCTTTCGGATTGCTTATCGGCGCCGCGTTGGCGGTTATCCTGCCTAGCGCCCGGATGAATCCGATAAGCTCCTCCAAGCTGCGCTTCCTGATGGATGCCGCCGGCAGCGCGGCGCTGACGCTGATCGTCTTTATGGCGATCTATACGGACGAATACAGCCCGTTCGCTTACCGCGGGGGACTGGTGCTTCTGTCGCTCGCATCCGCGGCGGTGATCGCCGTCATCGCGCATCCGTCCAGCCGGCTGGGGCAAGCGCTGTCGATCAAGCCGCTTCGTTGGATAGGGATTCGTTCCTACGGCATCTATCTATGGCATTATCCCGTCATCGTGCTGACGAGCCCCTCCAATCAAGCGGAACCGACCTCTCCGGCAACCGTCGCTCTTCAGATTGCGCTGACGCTGGTCTTGGCGGCATTGTCTTGGAGGTTCGTGGAGAAGCCTATCCTAAACGGAGGCCTTGGAAGACTAGGCCGGAGCGTCGCAGCTATCTTCAGGGGCAACGGAGCCTCGAGGAGAGCCGTTCGGCCGAGGTTGTTCTCCATGGCAGCGGTCTCGCTTGTCTTCGTTCTGTGCATCTCCTGCGGCGGGGGAGGAGAGGCTGCCTCCGGAAGAATCACGAATGCGGCGGAGCCATCTCCCGGCCAGTCGGATAAAGGCAAAGACATTCATCAATCGGGTCCGGCGACCGGTCAAGAGTCTTCTGAATCGCCAAACGCCTCCGACTCCGATTCGGATGTCATCCTGGCGGGCGAGAAGAATCCGTCCTCGACGTCCCCGTCTTCGAACGGAGACAAAACGGTCGGCACGAAGGTCCCATCGACGAACGGATCGAACGGCACGCACGGCGAGAACGGCGGAAGCAAAGGGACCGGGAACAGCGGGGAGAAGCCTTCTTCCGAATCGGTTCAAGAGACCGGTGACGGCAAAGGCGTGACGGTTATCGGAGATTCGGTCATTCTCGGCGTCCAGCCGTACCTGGAGAAGAGGCTTCCGGGAATTCTCGTGGACGGCAAGGTGGGCCGCCAGATGAATAAAGCGATGGAAACGGTCGCCGCTCACGAGGATGCGGGCGATCTCGGAGATGTCGTCATTCTGGAGCTGGGGACGAACGGCTCCTTCACGGAGAAGAAGCTGACGCAGCTTCTGGATGAGATCGGCTCGAAGAGAACAATCCTGCTCATCAATACGCGGGTTCCGCGTCAATGGCAGGATACGGTCAACAAGACGCTGAAAGACGTCGCGGCCGATTACGACAATGTCAGCGTGATCGACTGGTACCGCGCCAGCGCGGGCCATAGCGCCTTCTTCGGGAAAGACGGCGTGCATCTGACCAAGACGGGTGCCGAGTTCTATACCGATATGATCGCGGATGCCCTAAAGAACGTTCGAGGCGGCCATTGAGCGAGGGCGGCTAGATCGATCCGTTCCGAAGGCGCAAGACTCCGCAACGCAAACGGCAGTTTCTGCCGGGATGGAATCCATCCCGACAGGACTGCCGTTTTTCGTTCGAATGAGGGGAGAGGGGGGCGAAAGGATCGGATAATCGGAGAGGCGACAGACTATAGGAGGAGATTGGACATCGCCAAACTCGTATGGTAGCGTTAGAACGATCGCAAACGCGCGAAGAACGCGACGCTCCCGCAACCTAGCGGAGAGCGGCTTTTTTAAGAAAGAGGGAATGTACATGAACACCGTAATCGAAAGACTGCTGGACCACCGTTCCATTCGCTCTTACCTGGATAAGCCTGTCTCCGACGAGCACTTGCGAGCCATTATCGCCAGCGCCCAATCCGCCAGCACCTCCAGCTTCGTGCAAGCCTATTCGATCATCGGGGTGAAGGATCCCGTTAGAAAGGCTCGGCTGGCTGAACTCGTCGGCCATCAGAAGCATGTGGAGCAATGCCCGATATTGCTCATTTTCTGTCTGGACCTTCATCGGCTTGAACGCTGCGCGGAATTGGAAGGCATCGGTCCGGAGCGGACAAGGGCTTCTCTGGAATCGACGGAGCAGTATACGGTAGGCGTAATCGATGCAACTCTCGCGTCGCAGAATGCGGCGATTGCCGCCGAGTCCCTGGGACTGGGCATTTGCTATATCGGAGGGCTGCGGAATCATCCGAAGGAAGTAGCCGAGCTCCTGAAGACGCCCGAGCGGGTCGCTCCTTTGTTCGGCATGACGGTCGGTCATCCGGCAAGCCCGTCCGCCACGAAGCCGAGGCTGCCGCTGGAGGCGGTCTATTCGGAAGAGGAGTATCCGCCCGAGCAAGAGATCGCGGACCAATTGGAGAAGTACAACGAAGTCGTCTCCTCTTATTACCGCGAGAGAACCGGAGGCAAGAGACATGAGAGGTGGACGGAGCAGATGGGGCAGCGTCTGGCCAACCCCAGCCGGCTTCATTGGAGAGAGTTCCTGGCCAGCCGCAATCTGCCGTTAAAGTGAAGCTTTGCGGTATAAGACATGCTTCCGAAGCGGGCTGTCCGGCTCGACTCGAGGGTGGTCGAACGTCTTGACGAAGGCCATTCCGATCTTCTCCATCACGCGGCTGGAGGGCTTGTTGATCTCGGCCGTGAAGCTGTACACCTCGGGAAACGCAAGCTCGCCCAATCCATGGCGGAGGCAGGCTTCCGCCCCTTCCGTAGCGTAGCCCCGGCCCCAAGCTTCGTGCTTCAGCCGCCAGCCGATCTCGATGCACGGGGTGAAGTCGGCTTCGAACGAAGCGCGATGGAAGCCGATGAATCCGATGAATTCCCGGCTCTCCTTCGATTCCGCGGCATAAAGCCCATAGCCGCATTCGTCGAATTCGTCACGGATCGATCGATAGAAGGTATCCGTCTGCGAGAAAGAAAGCGCGTTGGGAAAAAAGCGCATCACTTGCTCATCGGCATTCATCCGGCGGAAGGGCGACAGATCAGCGTCCGTCCAGTCGCGCAGCAGAAGTCTCGGAGTTTCGATATGGATCATGGATGATCTCCTCCTAAGGAAAGGGGCTGTCCCAAAAGTCCAACTTAGGGACAGCCCCTGTCTTTGAGTTAGCGATATTTAGTATTTGGAGGGATGTGTCTCCTTCCGGTTGCTGGTGCCGCCGTGAAATAGGATTTAGTAACTCCGTTACAAGGGGATTTCACGTCGGCAAAAGCAAACGCTCCGCTGCTCCTCCAGGAGACACATGCCCTCTTTTTTGTATCGCTTTTTTAAGAAAATGCATAACTTCAAAACGCAAAGAAACCGTTCTTTGGTAAAATGGAGGTACCACCCAACCACTTACGAAAGGAACGGTTTCTTTGTACATTCATTATACCATGGACCAACTTTGCCTGCCAATGGACCTCGAGGAAGACATCCCTCCTCATCACCTTGTCCGTGTCGTCAACGAGGCGGTYAATCGTCTGGACGACAAGATCTTTGCTTCCGCATATCCTGGCGGCGGACGAGACAGCTACCACCCCAAGCTGCTTACCAAAGTCATTATTTACGACTACACCCAGCGTATCCACTCCTCTCGCCAATTCGCCACAGCC
>NZ_RZJR01000035.1 GCF_003990975.1 Cohnella sp. AR92 | reverse complement strand
ACTTGGCTCCGAGACTATTAACATTAAGAGTGGCAGCCGCAGTAACGTCGACATGAAGCTTAATGGCGATCCGGAGACTTTCGACCAGCCCTGTCGGAACAGGAGACAGCGTGACCGCCAATACAGTTGCCGTGCCGGTTGTCGTGCCGTATCAGTCTAGGTTATTGGATCGCGCGTTATCCGCTCCGGACATAAGCCCCGAGCTTCCGCCCGCAACCGCGTCGGGGATGACGTCGTTACCCCCGGGGATGTGGCTTGTTGCGTGAGGCCCCGGTGTTGCGTCTCCTGTTGCAGTGAACCTGACTTTCTTCGAGGCAGGATCTGTCGTTATCGCAATGCCTGTTCCTTCCTCGAATGTCAGTTCATCTTCCGGATCGTCTGCTTGAATTCCATTGATCTTGGAGAATGCCGGCTGGTTTACCTCCGCTCCCGCCTCAATCCCGTCCAGCTTGATGAAGTCTTCTGCAGACTGAAAACCGGCTTTCGTTGGCGTAGCGACGGCGTGGGCATTGCCTCCTTTGCCGATGTGGCCTTGGAGATCCGTATCAACGCCGTCGAACCCCTCGGTGATCATCTGGTATGTGTCACTGATGTTCTCATTGCCAGGAAGGTTGCAATATGGATTAGCCAAGCTTCTCAGCTCCTTTCAATTGGGCTATCCTCTGCTCAACGGCCTCTTTAACCCCCTGAAGGATCGCTTCTTCATGCCCAGGATGATAAGGCGCGACGGCCATAATGACCGCGCAGATCTCAGGTACAGGCTGCAGAGGGTCAATCTCGAGTCGAATAACCGGCTCTATTCTAGCCAAAGTGATGACCTCCTTCGCACAACAAAAAGGCCCGCCTCTTGGCGGACCGTGTGCATGATATTTGATTATTGTTGCAGAGCTTTAAGCTGGGCTTCGAGATCGGCTTTCTCTTTTTGGAGTTCTTCGATGGATGCCTTTGTTTGATCATTGAAACCTTGCAGCCGCTCTACTTCTTTCTCAGCATTTGGATCAGTCGACATTCTATCGATTACCTCTTGAGTTTCGTTATATGTCAACAGAGCCATCTCGATACGGCTATCCAGGTCAGCAATCTTTTTCTTAAGCTCTTCCTCAGTCAGTTGATTCGCCGCTGTCGGTGATGTTGTCGCTTCAGGCACAGCAGCACCTCCTACCTCCGTGCTAGTCAAATATACAGTCCCATCAGTGTACTTCACATCAGCCCCAAAAAGACCGGCGAGAGATCTAACCGGCAAAAGAGTTGTCCCCCCCGCAACAGATCCCTTCTCGGATATCTTTTTTCCGTCAAGAACAATCGGGACCTCAGCAGTTATCTTCTTACCTATTAGTCCAGAATTAGCAGCGTATGCTCCAGCAGAAATCGTAAGGGCAATACCGACGAGCATCCCTAACAAAATATAAGGAACTCTCTTCATGTTGAAATCCCTCCATATTATTCCTTTTGACGACATTATACCACGTCTAGGAAGGAATATTAACCGTTACGAGAGTTGCCCCGCTGCTATTATAAAGCTTCAGGTTGCGAGTAGAAGAGTCGAAAGAGGCACTGTAGACGTCTCTTGCAACGACATAAGACTGATCTGCCTTTGAGTTGAGAGCCGATACATCAGCCTTACTATCGAGTGCAGCCTGCAATGTCTGATTTGGAATCTTTAATTGGCTCCACCCCCCTTGAATTGTGGTACTGCCGACACTTAAGAAAAGGTTATCCGCGCCAATCCATAGCCCATTGCTACTCATATAGATATTGCCAACGTTATTCCCGTTGTTGAAAAACTGAATGCCTGGCCCGCCGCCGTAAAGAGGGTTGATAGAGATGTAGTAGTTGCTATTGTAATAAGCCGTCAGCAAGTTGTTCGTAGCGCTTAGCTCGATCCGTGTTCCATCGCTAGATGTTCGAATGAGCGATCCGGTAATCGTACCACCTGTAATGGATGATCCATTGATCGTCCCACCGATAATCGTCCCAGCCTGGATCGTACCCTTGAATACTCCATCCACGCCTTCCAAGGTGCCCGAAAACTTGTACTTGTCATTCGCCACGTCGAACCAGAGCGCCTTGCTGCTCCCCTTATAGAAGGTCAACTCGTCAGCATTAAAGACGGCCTTTGCCTTACCGTCATCTCGATCAATAACAAGACCTTCCTCTTTGCTCGTCGTGACCCCGTAATAGGATTTCCCCTGCTTCACGGCCGTCTTGTCGATCGACTCGACCTGCTGCGTCAGCGGGCCCTTCGTCACGAATTCCGACTGCTGCTCGGACTTGCTCGGCGCCTGAATGGACATCTTGAGTCCGCCCTTGAAAGAGAGCGTCTGGTGCAAGATGATGGACCTATAATGGACCATGCCGTCCCATGGGACATTGGTGTTGGCCCATTGCGATGTCATCTGCGCCCAAGTCGTTCCTTCATTCCTGACGAACTCGATCGAATCTCCGGGTTCGAGCTGCGGGAAGCCGCGGGTATCCATCTCGAGCGGTTGATAGGCGAACCCGTTGAGCTGTGCATGCAGGTCATTAACAATCTGCTGTGTCGCAAATGGATTGTCGAGTCTGAGCGTCTTGCCTTCGTCTCCCGCGCCGGCCGCGTAGGCGATGTCGTCCTCAGTGCTGGCCGTCACCACGATGCGCGTGTACGTCTTGATGGGGTTGGTCAGCTTGGCGCGGATGTAATCTCGAGACGTCATATCGAAGTCAATCGGTGCCGCGGCCGCGAACCGCTTGAACTTGATCTTACCGTCCAGAGAGACAAAAACGCTTGCCGCATTGCACCCCGCGATGTTCGCCATGACCTGCCTCATGGTGAGGTTGGTCGGCGCCGTCTCGATCGAGTAGGACGGATCAATGACGACGTCCTCGCACTCGTATCCGAG
>NZ_RZJR01000017.1 GCF_003990975.1 Cohnella sp. AR92 | reverse complement strand
CACAGCTTGCACCGTGTTTCCCAGAACCGGGATGCCCCAGTCCTGCGTATCCGGTCTTAGCATTCGTTTCCGAATGTTATCCCGGTCTTATGGGCAGGTTGCCTACGTGTTACTCACCCGTCCGCCGCTAACCTTCTTGAGTAGCAAGCTACTCAAGAAGATCCGCTCGACTTGCATGTATTAGGCACGCCGCCAGCGTTCGTCCTGAGCCAGGATCAAACTCTCCATAAAGGTAAACCTTTTTGAAGAACCTTGAAGGCTCGTTCTGTACTGCTGGTTTGTCTCGCAGAACCGAAGTTCCGCTTGACGATTTATTTCCATTTACGCTCGATGTTCAGTTTTCAAGGAACAAGTTGTGAATCTCTTATTTCTTGCTTGTCCGCCTCGTTTCCGAAGCAGGAATTACATCTTACCGCATGCCGTTCGGCTTGGCAACCCTCAATGTTTTCCAGTTTGACGATTATTTCGTGCAACCTAGAACTCATATTCCTCTTATGTAAGAAGCGATTCGTGCTCGGCCTCAGCGGCGCGAGAAATAATGTACCATGAATCGCAACCTGATTGCAACAGGTATTATCTTACAGTTTACTGCTCTTTCTTCTCGTGCTCTTAAACTCCCAAATCGCGTAAAGAAGGAGCTCAGGCGACCGGTTCGAATATCTCATAAGAACAAAGGCAGCCAAGGACCTATTCGTCCCAGGCTGCCTCTGTCTTACAATGCGCCGACAACGCGATGAGGAACATAGAGCTCTTCGAGCGCGGTTATCTCATCCGGCGTCAACTCGATCTCCAGAGAGCCGATTGCTTCCTCGAGCTGAGCGATGCTCGTCGCGCCGATAATCGGGGCGGCCACCTGGTGTTTCTGCAGAAGCCACGCGAGCGCGATCTGCGCGCGAGGCACGCCGCGCTTCTCCGCGATCTCCGTTACTCGGTCCGCAACCAGCCGATCCACCGCTTCCGTGGAACCGTACTTCATCCGCTGCGCTTGATCCGTCTCCGAACGGAACGTCGTCGCTCCCCATTCCCGGGCCAATCGGCCGGAAGCGAGCGGGCTGTAAGGAATGACCCCGATCTTCTCCTCCTTGCAGAGCGGCATCATCTCCCTCTCCTCTTCGCGATAGAGGAGGTTGAGGTGATTCTGCATCGCCGAGAATCGCGTCCATCCATGCTTCTCGGCTGCATGCAGCGCCTTCTGGAATTGCCAGGCATACATGGCGGATGCTCCTATGTATCGCGCTTTGCCGGCCTTCACGACATCGTGCAAGGCTTCCATCGTCTCTTCGATCGGCGTCTCGTAGTCCCACCGGTGGATCTGATACAGATCCACGTAATCGGTGCCCAATCTCTTCAGGCTGTTATCGATCTCGCTCAGGATGGCTTTGCGGGAGAGCCCCGCTCCGTTCGGACCCGGTCGCATGCGAAAATAGACCTTAGTCGCGATAACGACCTCATCCCGGTTGGCGTAATCCTTGAGCGCGCGCCCTAGAACCTCTTCGCTGCTTCCGACCGAATAAATATTGGCCGTATCGAAAAAGTTGATTCCAAGCTCCAAAGCTCTTTTTAGAATCGGCCGGCTGTTCTCTTCATTGAGCACCCACGGATGAGTCCACCTCTCCGCCACGCCGTAGCTCATGCATCCCAGGCAGATTCGCGACACGTCCAGACCGGTATTGCCGAGTTTAACATATTCCAAGCTGATCCCTCGCTTTCGCAGAATACAGGAATGCATCCATTATCGCACTTGAAGTTAACTTCAAGTCAATCCCCGAACGCTCCGGCCCCTTCTTATCGATGCCACTGAATAGGGTTCTTGTAAGGCCCGTGCAAGGACACCTCCAGCAGCTTCGCCGCCATCTGCTCGGGAGACAGACGGTAATTGCTGAGAATCCACCAGATGATGCTCTCCAGATAAGCGCCCGTCGTGTAGGCGATCACGAAGCCCGCTTCGATGCGAAGCTCGTCCTCCGTCGTCTGCGGCAGCCGAATTCCGTCCTCGACGTACTGCCTTAGAATCCCCTTCACTTCCTGGATAAACAAGTCGTCGGGCTTATACACGAGCAACACTTCATAGGCAAGCTGGTTCTGCAGAATATGCTCGAATAGAGCAACCATATTATGAGGCAAATATTCAGGTAGAAGGTTCGCGATCCGTTGCGGATTATGGATGGTCAGCGATTCTTTGAGGTCTTTGAGGATACCGTGGTGCAAATCCACCCTTAGGTCGACAATGTCCTTGTACATCTTATAGAAAGTAGGACGAGTCACTTGGGCTTCCTGGCAGAGGCGTTGAATTGTCAGGCTTTCGTTTTCTTTGAGCAGGAGCGACAAATAGGCGTTCTGCATTTTTTTGATCGAATACGCTTGTCGCGGGTCTCTTCTAGCCAACCGTCATCACACCCATCTCTTTATCCCTCTATACTAGCATGACTTCATGCGGCGGAAAAAGAACGGGGCGAATAGAAAAAAACGACGCGGGGGAAGATCTGCTTCCCCGCATCGCCGTTCGTTCGTTATAGTGCGGTCCAACCGCCGTCGATCACCAATTCCGCGCCCGTCATGAACTTCGACTCGTCGCTCGCCAGGAACACGACTCCATAAGCGACATCCTCCGGATCGCCCATGTACGGAAGTTGAGTATGGGCTTGATAATACGGCATGGCCGTCTCCATGCTGGGAGCGGTCATCGGCGTGACGATGATGCCCGGATGCACGGAGTTGACGCGGATCTTATCCTTGCCGTATTCAACGGCGGCCGACTTCGATAACGCGCGCAAGGCGCCCTTGGCTGCCGTATAAGGGCTGGAGCCCGCCATGCCGACGATGCCGCCGATGGAAGAGATGTTGATGACCGAACCGCCCCCCGCCTTCTTCATCTCGGGGATGCAATATTTCATGCCCAGAACGCAGCCGTTAAGATTCACGTCCATGACAGCGTTCCATTCGCTCATCTCCATGTTATCCATCGTCTTGACGCTGGCGATTCCGGCGTTGTTCACCAGAACGTCGACTTTGCCGTAGAGCTCTACCGTCTTCCGGACGAGCGCCTTCCATTCCTCTTCCGAAGTGACGTTCTGCTTGACGGCGATCGCTTCCCCGCCGCTCGCTTTTATCTCTTCTACCAGTTCGTTGAGCTTCGCTTCGTTCAAATCCGTCGCGACGACCTTAGCGCCTTCTTGGGCGAAAATTTTGGCTTCAGCCGCACCCATGCCGTTTGCCGCACCCGTAATAATCGCTACTTTGCCTTGTAATCTCATATGAATGCCTCCTCGTGTATTTCATTTACATAGTGTATATTTGTTCACCTAATTATTAGCACATCAACATGGCGATTGCAACAAACGACTACGAAAAAAGGCCATCCAAAGGAGATCTTCTCTCCCTCGGATGGCCTTTTTGCCTTACGATTCCAGCTTTTTATAATACTGCCCTTTCTCCACATACTCCCTGCGGATCCGCTGCATATCGGCGAAGTCCCGTTCGTTCAGCTCGCGCATAGGCTTGGCCGGAGAACCGATAACCAACGTGCGTGGAGGGATCTTCTTGCCCGGAGGAACCAGAGCTCCCGCTCCCACCATCGCCTCCTCGCCGATCTCCGCCCCGTCAAGTACGATGGCTCCCATCCCGATCAGCGCGCCTTTTCTCACGATGCAGCTGTGAAGAATGGCGTTATGGCCGACGGTTACGTCGTCCTCGATAATAAGCGGATTGCCGGGACTCTGATGCAAAGTCGAATTGTCCTGAATGCTAGTTCTCTCCCCGATTAGGGTTGGGGCGACATCGCCGCGGATAACGACGTTGTACCAGATGCTCGTCTCCTTGCCGATCTTGACGTCTCCCGTGACGACGCTCCCGTTCGCCAAGTAAACGGTCTCGTGTATGTCCGGCTGTTTCCCGCCGTAAGGATGAATGGTTGCCATGAGCCTCTCTCCTCCTCTTTGTGTCTAATTGTAACAGAAAACGGAACCCGCCGATTCGCAGGTTCCGTCCCTCTTTTTATCCCTTAATGTCCTTCAATGACTCTTATCGCGAGTTCGGCGTAACGCCCGAGGTGCCCATGCCATTTGCGGTACCCGCTCTGTCCAACTTCGTATTGCCGTTATTCGAGGCGGCCGCCTTCTGCAGGACGAGGCTCAAGTCGTTAAGCAGCGTATCCGAATTATTCCCCACCGAGGAACGATTGGACAGGATATCGTTGATGCGATCGATGGCGGCGATCGCTTCCGGATCGCTTACATTCAACACCAATTGATGTTCCGGAGTCTTCCCCGGCTGCGATTGGGAGGATCCCATGCCGTCTCCGACGGATCTTGTCCCCATGCCCGAGTGGCCGCGGGTACCGATGATCGAGAGCCAATCCCCAAGTTGAAGAACGTGCCCATTCGTCGATGCGCTTTGGCTGCGATAGCTCGCACCGTTCCTATTCTGCCCGCGATAATTCCGGTCGATCACGTTATTTTCTTGATTCGCGTTCCCTCTGTACGAATTCTGTTGGATCGTATGGGCGCGATTGGCATTCTTCGTCGTGACTCCGTTGTTCCCGTTGCTCTGGTTGCCGCATCCCGCGATCAGCAATGCCGACATGCCGATGCAGGATAACGCTAAGCCCAATGATCTCATCGCAATTAGCACCTCGCCTTCAATAGTGCTATTAGCGTCCCCTTCACCATAAGGATTACTCCAAGAAATTTATCCATCAACTGTCTTTAAATTGATTAATAAACTGACCATTTATTAAAGGTCAGTCTCCCTATATGCTCACTGTATATCATCCAACGAAGGAAGTGTTAGTCATGTCGGAATCCCTTTATCTCACACACAAACTTGGCCAAGGAATCACGCCGTCTCATTTTATGAAGAGCATGAATTCAAGGGAAATGGTCAATAGCGGCATACCCGATACCAAAGAGAAGCTTACATCCCTATATGATCACTTTGAATGGCCGGATCAAGACGACCGAGAAGCGATCGGCTCCCTGAATGAAAGGAACGATCTGCGCGTCCTGATCCTGGCGACGGATTGGTGCCCGGACGTGATCTGGAACGTTCCCGTATTGGTTCGGGCGATGGAGCATGCGCGAATCCCGACGGAGATCTTGATCATGGACGAACATCTGGAGACGATGGATCACTTTCTTACGAATGGGGGCAGGGCTCAGCCGATCGCCGTCTTCCTGAGCGATTCCGGCGAGGTGTTAGGCAGATGGGGAGCTCGGCCCGCGTATATACAGGCCGTGATGGACCGCTTCAAAGAGGAGAATCCGGACCGGAAAGCAGCAGGCTATCAAGATAAACTCAACGAGACCTATCGGGCAATCGGCAGTCTTTATCGATGCGTGTCCGACTACCAAAGAGCCTTGATCCAGGAGCTGCGCGCTTGCCTTGAGTCTATCCAATCGGAGAGAAGCTCGCGATGAACCGCGCCTTGCTGCCCGCGCTGCTCCTGCTCAGCCTCATATGGGGCGGATCGTATTATTTCATTAAAGTGCTGGTTCACGACTTCGGTCCTTGGACAATCGTTTTTCTGCGTTCGGCACTTGGCTTGGCTGCAATCGCACTGATTATGGGATTAACTCGCCAACCTTTGCCTTGGAGGAGAATGCCGTGGCTTTATCTTGGGACGACTGCGCTGGTTAATATGGCGATTCCTTGGGCCATCATCGGCTATTGCGAAACTCGAATCATGAGCAGCCTCGCCTCTATCTTAAACGCGACCACACCTTTATTCTCTCTTCTTCTTGGAATTCTGTTCTTCGGAGGAAAGTCTCGGCGTCCGCAAGCGATCGGCTTGACGGCCGCCATGGCAGGGGTGGTCGTATTGCTGGGATACCAAGGGGGAAGTTCGTTTGACGCATTAGGGACGATCGGCATGTTGATCGCCTCGTTATTCTATGGGTTAGGCTCTCAATTAACGAGACGATGGCTGTCGCCCCTAACCGCTTATCAATCCGCGTTCGGCACGCTGTTCTTCGCCATGCTGGGCAGCGGAGGCGCCGCGTTCGCGACCGAGAGCCTTTCGTTATCCCCGTTAACCGTCCCCGCTAACGCGGCTGCTCTCGCCGGGCTTGGCATTGGCGGCTCCGGCATTGCCTACATTCTATTCTATTGGATCGTGAAACGCGGGGGACCGGTCTACGCGACGATGGTTACCTATCTGATCCCCGTAAGCTCCTTGGCGTGGGGTTCCCTCCTGCTTCAAGAAGAGATACGTTGGAATATGATTCTTGGCTTGGGGCTGATCCTAGGCGGTGTCTACATGGCGGGCAGGATCGGACGAGCCGGAAGTCAAGAGCCTTCGAACCAAGCTTCTTTAAGCAATTTAACTCCTTTGTCGATATCGGATAAAGAGACGCCGGCAAAGCCCATATAGATTGTCGGTGTCGGAGCCACCGTCCCCGGATCCAGATGCATGTTGCAAAAATCGTAGACTCTGACGCCTGCCTCCGCAGCCAATCGTACAAGTTCGCGCGAAGATCGATGCCGCAGAACGCTGACCTGAATATGGAGCCCGGCATCCTTTCCCGTAATCTCGACCCGGTCGCCGAAGCGGCGCTGCACGCACTCGATTAGATGACGGTGTTTGGCCCGGTATAGAACTCGTACCCGTCGAAGGTGACGATACCAGTGGCCCTGCTCCATGAAGGCTTGCATGGCCCATTGTTCGACTCGCGAAGGAGGAGATAACACTTCCCTCTCCAGCTTGCGAAGCCTCTCGAGCAAACGAACCGGCAGTACCATATAATTCATGCGCAAGGAGGGGCTGAACGTCTTGGAGAAGGTTCCGACATAAATGACGTTTCCGTTCGAATCCAAGCTTTGAAGGGAAGGGATCGGTTTGCCGACGTATCGGCACTCGCTGTCGTAATCATCCTCCAGAATGAAGCCGTCGCGGCTCGATGCCCAGCGAAGCAGACGCTCCCGTTCCGGGAACGGCATAATCTCACCGGTAGGGAATTGATGGGACGGCGTTACATAAACGAGCCGAGACCTCGACCGTTCCAGTTCGTCCAAGGCAATTCCCTTCTCGCGAACGGGAATGGGGACAACTTCCCAACCATTCCAAGCGAATTGATCTCGGATCAGCTTGAAGCCGGGGTCTTCGACGGCTATTCGCCGGATTCCATCCAATAACTTGGCGACAACCCCTACGCTATACGCCATTCCGGTACCGACGACGATCTGGTCGGGGGAGCAGGTCACTCCTCTCGAGTTCCTCAAGTATTCGGCGATAGCCGCTCTTAATCCGCGTTCCCCTTGGGCTTCGCCATAGCGCCCCAGGTCCTTCTCGTGTACGATGAGGGCCTGCTTCATCATCTTAGACCATACCGTCAAAGGAAAGGCCTCAGGGTCTATTGCCGACGGATCGAAATCGATGAAGGATTCGCCCGAACTTAGGAGCGGGTTGGGATTCGGAGAACGCGCAGAGAGCCGTTCGCCGCTCTCGGAATGACTGCCTGGAATAGAGGAGTAGGGGTTAGACACGTAAAGTCCGGAACGCGGGCGACTTGCCAGGTACCCTTCCGCGATCAGCATCTGGCAGGCGGTCTCGATCGGAGTCTTGCTTATATTCAAGAGATTCTGCAGCGTGCGCACGGAAGGAACCCTTGTCCCGTGCGCTAGCTTTCCTTCTTGAATCCGAGTGCGGATTTGCCGGTAGATTTGCTCGTAAAGCGGTTGATCGCTGTCCGCGGGCAGAAGGATATCGAACATGCTAGATTCCACCAATCGAGAGAATAGGAGCCGACCCTATTTTATCACGAAACCATTCCTATTGATGACGGCTAACGGAGGAAAGCCGAAGTGCTTCTTGAATGGATGAGTAAAGCCGTTCCGAGAGTCATCCAAGATGATGAATGGGAACGGCTTTTGATTATCAGCTATCCTCAAATCCCCAAGCGCTAGATGCTTTTCTTATCTCCTTAATATCTTGTAGAGGCGGCAAGCCAAATAGCCTGCGGTATTCCCGGTTGAATTGAGAGGGGCTTTCGTAGCCAACCGTCGTCGCGGCTGCCGTTGCTCCTGCGGTTCCGCTCAACATTAAGCGCCTGGCTTCCAGCAGGCGAAGCTGCTTCTGGTACTGCAGCGGCCCCATCGTAGTGATCGCTTTGAATTTGTGATGCAGTCCGGAGGTGCTCAAATTGAACGACCGAGCGAGTTCCTCCACGGTAAAGGAACTCTCGTAATTCTCTTTGATCCATTGGATCGCTTGTCCGACCCCGTCCGCCTTCTGATCGAAAAGCCCCTTTTGAAAGAACAAATGCCCATAATCCCCGGACAGCAAGTGGTAGATCATTTCCTTCTTAAGCAATTCGGACAGGAAAGCCGCATTAGGCTTATCGGCCAGCTTGAGCAACCGGGCAAAAATATCGAGCAGATCGGCGTCCGATTTGCCAATGAACGCTCCCGCGCTCAGGCCCTTCTCCTTCGGCCCTGCCGTTATCCCGGCCTCCGTAACCACGGAAGCAATCTCTTGCGTCGTAAAATCGATGCGCAATCCGAGATAAGGAGTCTCTTCCGTTGCTCCGACGACTTGAGCGGAAGCTGGCAGATCGATCAACGAAGCCAGATAATCTCCCTCGGAGTAGTCGAAGATGTCTTGACCCAGATACAGCCTCTTATTCCCCTGAAGGATTAGGCAAAAGGAAGGAGTCAATACTCCTGTGTTCCGCTGCGTATCGCGACTGTGTTTAACGATGGAGAAATAAGGAATACGCGTCGGTGTTCGTCCATCCGACAACGTCATCCGACTTGTCAGAGCGATAATCCGGTTCAGCGCTTGCTCGAGTTCCGTCATCAAAGCCGCCTCCATCCTTTTCTCCAATTATACGGATGATTTGCAGCTTTAGGCAATAACTTAACAGGAACGGTCTACTTCCCTCCTCCGCCTCCCTTCATAATAAGGTTCATCACAACAATCACGATAAAAGGAAGGGACGCTGCATATGACTTCAACGAAATCGATTATTCTAACCATCATCATTGCTTGTCAATTGATCGTCGTGCTTGACGCCTCCATTATGGTAACGGCACTGCCGGAGATCGGCCGTTCGCTTCATATGTCGACGACCAGCCTTACTTGGGTCCAGAACAGTTATATTCTGGCATTCGGGGGATTCTTGCTGCTTGGTGCCCGGGCAGGAGATCTTCTTGGGCGCAGAAGAATTCTCGGAATAGGTATCGGATTATTTGCGCTAACCTCTCTTCTGGCCGGTTTGGCGCCGACAGCCGGGTTCTTGCTGGTGTCCCGTGCCATCCAAGGCTTGGCGGCGGCATTGGCAACGCCCGCTGCGCTAGCCTTGCTATCGGCTAACTTCACGGAAGCCAAAGAACGTTCAAGAGCTATCGCGATGTACAGCGCGGTGTCGGCTGCGGGCGGCAGCGTCGGTCTTCTTCTCGGCGGCTTCTTAACGGACTTTCTTTCTTGGCGCGTTGGGATGCTAATCAATGTTCCCGTTGGAATTGCCTTGCTGTTTCTGGCTCACCGATTTATTCAACAAACAAGTACAAGAATCGGGCGATTCGATATGGGAGGAGCGTTCACCTCTATCATCGGCATGACCGCGTTGGTATACGGCTTTGTTCAAGCGGCGAATCATGGTTGGGACAACAGCGCCACCTGGCTCTGGCTCGCAGCCGGAGCGATCTCGTTAACTGCCTTCGTGCTGATTGAAGCCCGGGTAGCCGAGCCGATCGTCCCGCTTCGATTGTTTGCCAACCGCCTGCGAGCCGGAGCTTATCTGGGAAGGTTCCTTGTGGTATGCGGGAACTTCGCCATCTTTTTCTTTGTCCCTCAATATTTGCAGAACGTCCTCGGGTACAGTTCGTTAGAAGCCGGTTTAGCCTTCGTGCCGTTTACGGGTTCCCAATTCGCGATGATGTTCCTGATGTCTAAGTTGATTCACCGTTATGGCAGTAGAAATGTCCTGCTATCCGGTTTGCTGATCGCACTTATGGGGACGCTCTGGTTGAGCCGAATCGTCAACTCGCAAGCGGAGTTCTTCCCGCTTATCTTCATTCTGTTAATTGTTATGGGAATAGGCGCCGGGATGGTATTCCAACCGCTCACCGCTATGGGGCTCTCCGAAGTGGACCCGCGCGATACGGGAGCAGCTTCCGGCCTCGTTAATGTTGCTCATCAAAGCGGGTCTTCGTTGGGCTTGGCTGTCCTAATAACCGTTTTTAATGGAAGCATTCATACGGACATATCTTCGAAGCTGCAATTTGCTCATGCCGTATCGAACTCCATACTCGGGTCGGTGCTCTTTCTCGCAGCTGCCCTTGCAGCGTCGCTTATCTGCTTTATGCCGGCACGTGCGACCGTTCGTAAACAAGGGATAACAGAGTCTTGAAAATAACGAAATGCCCCTACTGCATAGAATAGGGGCATTTCGTCTCGTTATGATAGAGATGGAGATTGCCGCATTGAAGTCTCTTTGCCATTTTTAAGCCTAGAATATAGGTAGCGCTTCAAGGTTGTCCAACGGTCGATAAGATAAAGGAGATACCGCAAGCCGCATGATCTCCCGATGCTTGCCCGGGCCGTAATAGTCCGGTTCCGTTCGGTTCCATTGGAACCCCGCCGATTGCAAGGCGCGTATCGATGCCGCATTCTTTGCGTTGACCGTCACGAGCACCTGCTTCATGTTGCGGAATTGCTGAAGAGCTTGCAGACGGGTATGAATCAGCTTTTTGCCAATCCCCAGGCTTCGATATTCTTCGACCACATTGCTGAACAGCAGCCACCCCGTCGTTTGGTACATATCGATTCCCGCACAGCAGAAGCCAATCATTCGGCCATGATGCGTCGCTTTAAAGAGGAGATCAGGGAACAACTCGATGTACTTCTTCAACTCGTGCAGGTTCATACGGTCCGGCATGGAGAGATCCGCGAGCTTAATCATTTCCAGAAAATCATCCCGATTGGCGGCTACGATACGAATATCCATGGAACTCTCTCCTCCAGGCTGCTTCATATGGTCTTCTATTAAAATCTATCATAGAAGTATAAACAGCACGTGGCGGGAGTTTCGTCGTTTTGTAAAATGAGATTGGGCTGCGTCCTTCGAGCACATTCCCGGCACAGAAGAGAAATCCGTACATCGAGCGTAGTTTTCTTACTCACGAAAGCGCTGTCAATAATGCTATGATTCCGATGTAGCCAAATTCTGGATGACGATTGGCTATTGCGATTCAGAACCATTATTGGAGGGGTACGATGATTAAGAGATCCTGGTTTGGAATCACCGCTATGGTATTGGCCGCATCCTTAAGCTTGACCGGATGCGGGGGGAACAACAACAATTCGGCTTCGCCTTCCGCCTCCGCTTCTCCATCCGCATCAGCGTCCGCATCAGCGTCCGCATCGCCTTCCGCTTCCCAGGAGCAAGTCACGATATCGGTAGCGATGAACGTCAGCGCTCCGGCGGGCCAAGACGTGTACGCGCAAATCGCCAAAGACTTTGAATCGCAGAATCCGAACATCAAAGTGGACATTCAATTCCCGGGCGACTACGAGAACGTCTTGAAGGTAAAGATGGCGGCCAACGAGCTGCCCGACGTATTCGACACCCATGGATGGGCCATTATCCGCTACGGCAAATACCTGGCTGATCTAAGAGACGAACCTTGGGTCTCTCAGATGACCGATTCGATCAAGAACGTCGTCACCGACAAAGACGGCAAGGTGTACGTGCTTCCGATCAGCGAAGCGAAAGACGGTATCTCTTATAACGTGAACGTGCTGCAGAAATACAACATCGAGGTTCCGAAGACGTTCGACGAATTCCTCGCCGCCGCGGAGAAGATCAAGACGGAAAGCAAAGGCGCCGTCACCCCGTTCTACTACGCCGGCGCGGACAACTGGACGGTCGGCCAATTCTTCGACGAATTCGCCAGCTCGCTCTTGATCTCCCCTCCCGACAACTCGGCGAGCGCGCTGCTGGACGGCAGCTTCGACTGGACCAAATGGACGCCGCTGCCCGCCAAGTTCAAGGAAATGTACGACAAAGGCTACATGAACAAAGATATCATCACCGCCAAATACACGGATCTCCCTAAGCTGTTCGCAACCGATAAGGTCGCCTTCTTCATGGGCAGCCCTTCCTTCGCGGATGACGCCTACAAGGTGAATAAGGACACGAAGATCGGCATTATGCCCGTACCTTCCATGGTAGCCGGCGACGAACCCTCCTTCTCGGGCGGAGAGCGCAATACGATGGGAGTCTGGAAGGATTCGAAGCATGCGGCCGAAGCGAAGAAATTCATCGAGTTCTTCGCTCAACCGGACAACATGGCCAAGATCGCCAACGTCCTGAAGCTGCCCGCCGGCCTTAACGGCGTGAAGGCGACGCACGAATTCGCGAGCTTCTACGATCAATACGCGAGCATTCGGGTATTCCCTTACTTCGACCGCGTTTACTTGCCTAGCGGCATGTGGGACGTCATGTGCAACTCCGGCCTCGATCTGATCTCCGGCCATATCTCGCCCGACAAATACAGCCAGATCATGAAAGAGAACGTCGCCCGATTGTCCAAGAAATAACGAGGTTCTCGCCGGATGCCATCCCGTACCGCCCGTCTATCGAGCGGTACGGGAATCTTTATACTCGCATCCGTTCCTTATTTATCCGCTCGCAATGGAGGGACCCCTTTGAAATCGTTCAATTCGCCCGCTTGGCTTAATTTGTTGTACGTGCCGACCGTCGTGCTTCTGCTCACTTTTATCGTTTACCCGCTTGCGAACGGCGTCAAGATCAGCTTCACGGATTGGGACGGCTTCTCGCAAACGTGGGATTGGATCGGATTCGGCAACTACCGCCGGATGTTCCACGACCAGGATACGCTTATTGTCATCTACAATACCTTCATTTACGGAGTGGGCAGCACGTTTTTCCAGAATGTCATCGGGCTCGCTTACGCCCTGTTTCTGAATTATAAGATGCGTACCGCCGGCATCGCGAAGACGATCATTTATTTGCCGGTCATCATCAGCCCGCTCATCATGGGGTATGTATGGTACTTTTTCTTTCAGTACAATGGCGGCGCGATCAACGATATCATTCTGCTGTTCAAGAGCAGCCCTATCGATCTGCTCGGCAACTCCAAGGTTAACGTCTGGATGATCACTTTCGTCAACACGTATCAATTCCTCGGCATCGCCATGGTCATCTATCTGGCCGGACTTCAAGTCATTCCCAAAGACTATTACGAAGCGGCCGCCATTGACGGCGCCTCCTCCTTCTCCAAGTTCAAGAACGTCACCTTGCCGCTCTTGGCTCCGTCCATGACGATCAGCATCGTGCTCAATCTGATCGGCGGCTTCAAGCTGTACGACGTCGTCGTGTCACTGACGAACGGAGGGCCGGGTTACGCTTCCTCTTCGCTGTCCACTTACATGTACAGGCAATACTTCACCCGACAGGACGCCGGATACGCTTCCTCCCTCGGCATTCTGATGTTCGCGATCATCTCGCTCATCAGCTTGACCGCGCTCTATTATTTGAGAAGGAGGGAGCAGGATATATGATGAAGTCCAAGAAGTGGCTGGAGCTTCCCGCCTTGCTGATCTGTCTCCTGCACATTCTGCCTTTCTACGTGCTGCTGACGAGCTCGTTCAAGAGAGAGTCCGACCTTAGCTCCAAGTGGCGAATTCCGACTTACTGGTTCTGGGATAACTTCAAGGAAGCCTGGAACCGCGCCGACCTTCATCGCGCCTTCATCAACGACCTCGTCATCACGGGCTGCGCCATCGCTCTTCTGATCGTCCTGGGAACGGTGTCCTCCTACCCGCTCTCCCGTTATCGAACCCGTTGGAACCAGTTCATGTACAGCTTCTTCATCGCATCCCTAATCGTTCCGCCGCTCTCGACGCTTGTCCCGCTCTACAAATTCTACGTCGATCTCGGCGCCTTGAACACGTACTGGGGCATGATTCTGCTGCATGTCACTTTCTATCTTCCGATTACGATTTTCCTGTATACCGGATTTATCGGCAGCATCCCCCGCGAGCTGGACGAAGCGGCTCTGATCGACGGTTCTTCCCGGATCGGCGTCATCTTCCGATTGATCGTTCCTCTGCTTAAGCCGGTCACCGCAACGGTCATCATCGTCAACGGAGTCAACATCTGGAACGACTATCAATTCTCGATCTTCTTCTTGCAGAAAACAAACTCCCGAACGTTCTCGGTTGCGTTGTCCGCTTTCTTCGGCCAATACACGAGCAACGTCGGCTGGGTTGCCGCCGGTTCGGTCATCGCAGCGCTGCCTTTAGCCGTCCTTTACTTGTTCCTCCAGCGCTTTTTTATCCAAGGACTGACTTCCGGCGCCGTTAAAGGATGATATTTCCAGGCCTTCTGTTATAATAATCATTGACAACGCTTTCAGGAGACTGGATATATGCGAATCTTCCATTCGTTTCGCTTTAAATTATCCACTCTTTATCTGCTTACGATCATCGTGCCGACGATTGTCATCATGATCGTCATGCCCTACTCCTACAAGAAGATCCTCGTCCGCAATTCGATGAACGAAACGTCGAACACGATCATCGCCCTTAGAAGGAACATGGAAGCTTACCTGGACGATCTGGAGAACTTGACGATCATCCCGTATCTGAACGCGGACATCATGAACGCCCTGAAAGTGAAGGCGGAGCTGGGGCAGTCGGCCGATATGTATACGCTGCTGTCCACGAACCGGACTTTGACGAACTCGCTCGAGAATTATATGAGGATTACGAGAGACGACATTGAAGGTACGATCCTCATCGCGAAGGACGGCACCGTCTATCTGGGCTCTAAAGGCTGGAATGCTTACGATTCCGCCAGCAACTATCCTTATCGGGAGCAAGCTTGGTATCGGAAGACGCTTGAAGGCAACGGGAAGGCGGCGTTTATCAGCTCGCATCCCCGGGACTATATCAGCAACGCCCCTCCGGGCAGCGTCTTCTCGGTGGCCCGCATCATAAAGGATCCGGATACGGAGGAGAACCTTGCCTTCATCATGGCGGATGCCGACACCCGAGTCTTGCAGAAGATCGTCTCGGATATCCGATTGAACTTCAAGTCCTCCATTGCCGTCCTTGACGACCTCGACCAAGTGATCTACAGCACTTCTTATTTTAGTCCTGACATGCTGAACCAGATCGCGGCTCGTCACGCCACGATCAGAAGCGCGGATGACCGCTATCTGGTCGTCGACCAGAAGCTGGAGAAGGCCAATTGGCGAATCGTCGTCCTCATCTCGCAGACGGCGATCAACGACCAATTTACGAACGTGCATCTATGGGGCGTCCTGTACGGCTTGGGCGGGGTGATCTTCACTATCGTTATCTTCCTCTCGCTATCGCGTTGGATCATTGCCCCCTTAAACGAGATGATCGAGCGCGAGTATCGCGCGCAGTTGGACTTGCGCAATGCCGAGCTGAATTTGCGGAACGCCGAGTTCCGATCTCTCCAAGCGCAGCTGCAGCCCCACTTCTTGTACAACGTGCTGAACGGCTTCATCGGCCTGAATCGGCTCGGTCAGAAACAAAGCCTGGAGAACGCCATCGTCGCCTTGAGCAAGATGCTAAGGTATATCCTGCTTAACTCGGACCGCTCCACGATTAAGGAAGAATTCGAATTTCTGAACATGTATTGCGATCTGCAGAGAATGAGGTTCCAGCAAAAAGGGTTCGAGTATCGCGTTCAATGCGACAGCCGTATCGAGTCGTTCTATCTGCCGAAGCTGCTTCTCCAGCCCCTCATCGAGAACTCCATCATCCATGGCATCGAACCGATCAACCGCAGCTGTCTCATCTCGATCTCGGCGAACCGGCTCGGCGATCTCGAGAATGCTTCCATCGAGATCGTCGTCGAGGACGACGGCGCCGGATTCGAACCTTCCGTTGTCGACCCGAGACATCGCGTCGGTCTGGTCAACGTGCAAGAGCGCCTGCGCTTGGCCTATCCCCATTCCGGGTTTCTTCTGGCAAGCGAGCCGGGAGTCGGGACGAAAATCGTAATTCGGATACCCATACAGGAGGAAGCGTCATGAGAATAGTCATTGCGGATGATGAATATCTCGTGCAAGCAAGCCTGATCAGCATGATCGAAGAGATGGACGACGATTACTTCATTGCGGGAGTCGCTTCCGACGGCCGGCAGCTCGTCGAGGTGATTCGCGACAAGCAGCCCGATTTTGCGATAGTGGATATCAAGATGCCTTACCTGTCCGGAATCGAAGCGATCAATGATCTGAAGCGCGATTTCCCTCATCTGGAATGGATCATCCTGTCGGGCTATTCCGAGTTCACGCTGGCGCAAGAAGCGATCAAGCTGGGGGCATCCGGCTACTTGCTTAAACCTGCGGGCGTGAGCGAGCTCCGCGCCGCGCTGGACAAAGTGCGAACCACCTTGCTTGCCCGCACCGAGTTTATGAATAATAAATTCGAAGCCGCGATGATCTCCCTCGGCTACGGGTTAGGCTCGGGCTTGTCTCCCGAAGAGTCCAGACGGTTCAACGAGCTGCAATTCCTGATCGCCACGTTCAGCGTGGACAGCGGACTGGCGGACAAGGAGCAGCTGCGGCTCCTAAGCGGCTTCTGCTGCAAGGCTAAGGAACGGTTGCGTACGATCGAAGATCCGCATTTCTGCCACTCCCTGCTTTTTCTCGACAATGGAGAACCCGCGATCATCTGCGGATTCAAGAAAGATAGGGCGTCCAAGCGAACTCGGGAACTTGTTCAAGCGGAGCTCTCGGAGTGCATGAGGGCTTCGATCCAGCCCGCGTTCGGATTGACGATGATTGGCGCGGAATGCGATTCCTCCGACCGGATCAAATCGACGCTCGACGACTTGCGCGCTGCTTCGCGCTTCCGAATTCTATGCGGCATCAACCGTTCGTGGAGAGGACAGGAGCTTAACCGGAACAAGTGCGAGCGGGAGATTCAATGGTGCGAGAAGATGATGAAGCTTGCCAAGAGCTATTCCGAAGGCTCTCACGCCCTCTATCTCGCGCAGCTGGCCGAGATCAAGCCTTTGTTCGAAGCAGGGCTTGCCATGGACATGAAGAAAGCCAAGCAGAACACGTCCGACTATTTGCTCCATGCGATTCAATGCCGGCTGGACGCCGACGAGCCGCTCGAACGATGGATTCCGAAGCTGAAGGAGCACGGACAGCTCTTGCTGGCGCAGGTGGCGAAGCCGGATCGGCCCCAGGACTGCGTCCTTAAAGCGCTGCTATATATGGAAGCGAATTATATGAGAGACATTAGCGTGCTGCAAGTCGCCTCGGAGTTCCAGGTATCCGCCAACTATTTGAGCACGGTCTTCCATCGCAAGACCGGCTCCACGTTCATGAAGCATCTTACCCAAATCCGCATGCGCAAAGCGAAGGAGCTGCTGGAGCATTCGGATTGCCGAGTGCACGACGTCGCGGAGAGAGTCGGATACGCCAATCCCCGTTATTTCTCAAAGCTCTTCTTAGAATTCACCGGCAAGAGCCCGATCGCATACAAACGGACGTCCAACGTCGAGTGAATTCCTACTTTGGTTTCTTAGCGTTTTGAAGTCATGCTTGTTCTTAAAAAAAGCGATACAAAAAAGAGGGCATGTGTCTCCTGGAGGAGCGAAGCGTTTGCTTTTGCCGACGTGAAATCCCCTTGTACAGAGGTTACCAAATCCGATTTTACGGCGGCACCAGCAACCGGAAGGAGACAAGGAGACACATCCCTCCAAAATTTAATCGCAAACATAAAGACTGGGCTGTACCTAAGTCAGATGACTTTTGGGACAGCCCTTTTGTGTCGAACCCTATCGGCTTGCGCCAATTCATCTCCTTGTCCTTCGCCGACCCATCGACGGCTTACTTTCTCGTAGCTTCCCGGTACTCCTGCGGCGTCACTCCCGTCGCTTTCTTAAAGAATCGGGTGAACGACTGGGAAGCCTCGTAACCGACTCGAACCCCGATCTCCAACACCTTCAATTCGTCGTTTCTCAGCAGCTCCTTGGCCCGCTCGATGCGGGCCGTCTCGATATAATCGGACAGGTTGACGCCGCCTTCTTGTTTGAAGAGCCGGGATAAATACGACGGATTAAAATGAATGTAGCCCGCGAGACGGACCAGCGACAGGTCCTCGTTAAGATGCTCCTCGATATAGAGGCGAACCTTCCGGATCGCTTCGGCGGCGCGCTTCCGTTCGCCGGAGCTTCTTAATTCGAAAAGAGCTTCCGCCGTTGTCCGGAGGGATGCGAACGCCTCCTCCCACGAAGCGAAATCGTCGTAACGCATAAGAGACGAGACATTGGCAACCTGATCCGCCAATTCCCACCGGTTGATGTAGGAGACCAAGACTAGCGAAATGGTGTAATACAGCTCCAGAAGATATGGCTCGCCGCTGCCCCGCTCCGATTGGGTAAGCTCATCGAACAGCTGCAGGAATTCGTCGTGCCGCCCGGAATCCAGATGCGCGGATAACGCATCCGATTTATCCCTCGGCGAGCCCTCTCTCGAGCCACAGGAAGCTTCCAGGTTCACCTTCTGCACCAATAGGGTGCCATCGCCGGTTCTCACCTGCCGATTCCGCCTGATTTTCCCATAGAACGATGACAGCTTCTTCCATTCGCAAGGCCGGTCTCCCAATGAGATGACAACGGAGATAGCGAGGCTATCCAGGCAGGCTTGTTGAATCAGTTCAAACTGGCCTTCCAGATAAGGAAGAACAGGAGCTTCCTCCGCTTCGTTCCCATCCGTTCCCAAGAGCGACGGCTGGATGAACCAGACGGGATCTCCGAATCGGTCGATCATTCCCAGGCAGCGGGCATGACCGGACAGGAAGCTCTCGGCCAGCAAGGTTACGGCCAGGGCGGATTCCTGCCGTTTAGCGTAAGAGGTCGCGACCGACTTGTCGTAGGAGAGCTCGGCCTGAACCATATAGATCGGTTGGTCGGCGTCGAGCGGGATGTTCAGCTTGCGGAAGTCTTCTCCCAGGTTCAGCGCCGGCTTCACGCCGTGAAGCAAATGGCGCAAGTATTCTCCGCGAGCCAGGACCTCAAGCGTATTCAACTTCTCTTGGGCCTGACGGACCAGATCGCTTCGGCGAAGACTGTCATCCAGCGCGGACACCGCTTCGCGAACGGCCTGAAGAACCTTCGGGTACCCTTCGCTCTTGAGCAAGTACTGGACCCCGGGTGTCTGAATCGCCCGATAGACGGAATCGAAGTCGCTGTAGCCGGTCAGGAAGATAACGAGGCAATGCGGCCAATTGCGCTTAATGATCGATAAGAGCTGCATCCCGTCGATTCCGGGCATGCGGATGTCGGAGAGCACGATATCCACCCGGGTTCGATGGAGCCAACTCAGCGCCTCTCTGCCCGAATAAGCCTTGCACAGGTCCAATCCCAAGTCGTGTTCGGCCAGCGTCTCGAATAAACCGTCGGTTATCATCTCTTCATCGTCAACGATCAGCAATCGGTACATCCAATCGCTCCTTCCTTGGAAAATGAAGCGTTACTTGAAGGCCGCCGAGCTCGCTGCGGGCTACTTCGAGTCCGCCGCTCTCGCCGAACGTTATCGCTAAACGGCGATGGATATTGACCATCCCGGTCGTCTCCGCATATTCGTCGCGATCCGCGAGAGCCGCCGATAATTCGTTCAGCTTCTCTTCCGTCAAGTCATCGCCATTATCCTCGACGACGATGCGGACTTCGCGATCCCCGCTCTCGAACCGAACGACGATTAACCCGTTCTCTTCCTTGCGCTCCAGACTGTGCTCGAAAGCGTTCTCGATGATCGGCTGCACGATTAACCGAGGGACAATCGTATGGGCCGCTTCCTCCGGGAGGTCCTCGAACCGAGCTCGAATACGCCGCGAGAACCGAAGCAGCTGGATCTCCGTATACGTGCGGGCATGTTGAATCTCTTGCGCGAGCGGGATCTCGTCGGAGGCGCTTCGGGTCACGAAGCGAAAATATTCGCCGAGCTGGATCGCGAATTGATCGACCCGCTCCAAATCCCCCCGACGGGCCATCGTGCTGAGCATGAACAAGCTGTTGAACAGAAAATGAGGATTGATCTGCGATTGGAGCTGCTTCAATTCCGCTCGCTGAGCCAATAGCTTCTGCCGGTAGGCCTGGTCGATCAGCGACCGAAGGTTCGCGACCATCTGATTGAATCGGCTGTACAGGTAACCGAATTCATCCTTGGACTCGTGTGTGATGACTTGATCCAGATCGCCGTTCTCCACGCGGCGGAAACTCTTTACTAGACGAAGCAGAGGCTTATGAATGAATTTATACGTTGACATCGCGTACAGAACGACGATGACGAGAGCAACGGCAGCGAACAGCCAGGCCCACGTATAGAATTTAGCCAGCGGCTTGCTGATGACCTGGGACGGTATGAACCGGTAGATGGCCAGATTCAGCTTGTCTGAACCGGCGAACACGATATAATACAAATGCCCCCCGAACTCGTGGGCTTCTACGTAATCGTCGGCGTTCTTGCGCTGTCCGACGTAGGAAGAAGCCTCATTCCGAAAGGACGCGACGGAACCGCTAGTCAGCTGGATCCCGCCGTTCACCGAGACGAGCAGGGTTCCGCTTCCCGAATACGTATTGAACTGGGCCAGCGCTTCCTTCAGCTTCTGCTGGTCCAACTCGATCTCGACCACGAATAACGGCTGTCCCTTCGGGCTTCCGCTCGGCTTCGCCGCGCTCAGGAACAGCCCCTTTTTCCATTCGATGATTTGAGTCTTCCGACTGCCGTAAACGGAACGCACCGACTCGTAACGTTCCTCGTCGAGCGGATTAACGCCGTCGACGGACGAGATCGCGCGTTCGATCGGATGAATGTATACGCTTACCTCTTTGATGTACATGCTGCTGTTCTGGATAAGGTAAAGACGATTGCGAAGCGAGTTGATTCGATCGGTCTTCTCTATGATCCCCATCCGATCCCAGAGGAGCGTAAGCTTATTCAAGTCTTCGTCTTCAAGCAGGCCGAATTGCAGAAGCTTGATTCTCTCGATTTCGTTCTCGAGATCGGTCAGATAGAAGGCCGTCTGAGAGGCCGCCGTCTTGGCGATATCCTCTCTCGTTGTTTGCACGGACCACTGATACAGATAGCCGCCGAGAACGAGGAGCGGCATCAGGATAAGCAGAAACGTAAAAATCAAGCGGAGGAATAGCGTGTTGCGTAAAGAAAACATCGGCGTCTTGAACATGTCCCGCCTCCAACGGATCGGCGTAATGACCGGAAGCGATCCAGAAAATGAGTGCGCAAAAGGAGTGAATTATTCCTTCATGGAGGCGTAATAATCATTGACTTCCTTCGTCATTTGCTCTCCGCCAAGTTTCTTCCAATCCCCCACGAACTTGTCGAATTCTTCGATCGGGGCGCCTAGGATAATCCGAATGAACGTTTCGTTCTGCATTTTATCCAGCGTCGATTGCCTCTCCACCATCGTCGGGGTAGGAGCGCCGGCGAATTTGTCGAGAAGGAATTGCTTGTTCCTATCGTATTGATCCACGACGCCTTCCGCCCCTTCGGAACCGTAGATGCGTTCCCAGCCCCATAGAGCGAAGCCTTCCTTCGAACCGGATGCGTACGCATCCAATTTCTGTTGGATGGCCTTCGCTTCGCCCGACAGATTCGACTTGTCGCCCGTCTTACGCACTTCGTCCAACGTTCGGTACAGCTCAAGGTTCTTCCGGGTCGGCGCGGGTTGGACCATGGACAGCTGCCATACGCTCTCCGAATCCCGCGGCGCGTAATAGTAGTCGTTCTCCTGGGTCACTCCCCAGTTCTTCTCGACGTGTATGTTGAACAGCTTGATAACGGCCTCGGGATGAGCGGCCCCCTTGCGAACGGCGAAGAACTTCGTCGTGCTGAATTTTAACGGTACCTTCGCCGGATGCTCGGAGTCGGAAACGATCGGGAACGCGCGCCACTGCGCATCCGGATCGTTGTTTTTATTCAGCTGCAGCGGCCAGATGGAATTCCATTGTTGGCCGTATTCCATGCCGATCTTCCCGCTTGCGATGACTTCCGATATTTTGCTGCCCTCTTTGACGCCGAACTCCGGATCCAGCTCGCCGTTTTTGTTCATGTCCTGCAAGGCTTTAAGCGCCTTCTTCATCTCCGGTTGTACGCTGCCGTACGCCAGTTTGCCCGAACCGTCCTCCAGCCAGATGTTCGGATAAGCGCCGTAACCGGCCATGAACCCCTCCAGCCCCATCGATCCGCCCCATAATTCCTTCGTGATGGCGAGGCCGAACGTGTCCTTCTGGTTGTTGCCGTCCGGATCCCGCTCTGCAAACGCTTTCGATATCGCGAGTACGTCGTCCATCGTTCTCGGCGCATGCAGCCCCAGTTTGTCCAGCCAATCCGTGCGGATCCAGACGAATTGCGCTTGTTCGATCGAGGATCCCGTCTGGGGAATCGCCATCAGCCTGCCGTCGAAGGTCGCGGCATCGAACGGCCCCGATCCTTCCTGGGAGAGGATCTCCTTGAGCAGTGGAGAAGCGTATTCCTCGTACAAATCCGTCATATCCTCGATCTGATCCGAGTCGGCGAGCTGCTTGAGCTGGGTGGCATTGACCGGAATGACGTCCGGAAGATCGCCGGAAGCCAGCGTCACGTTCATCTTCTGCAGGTAAGGATCCGACGTATCGTTGCCTTTGACAACCCAATTGTTTCGGATCTTGATTCCCAGTTGGTCTTCGTATAATCGGGTCCATCGGTTATCTTCGAACGTTTCGTCCTTCAGAACGCTCAATACGTTATTCTCCACGATGTCGCTCAGATTGCGAACGGTCGTGATCTCGATCGGCGGATCGTATTCCCCAAGCGGATCCCCCGCCTTCTCCCTCCCCGTTTCGCTTGCCGGATGGGTGCCGGACGGACTTGCGGTCGCTTTATAAATATCGTTGCCGCTGCCGTTGCAGGCCGTTAGCGAAGCGGTGAAGAGAAGGATCGAACCCAACGTCATATAGGAAAGAGCCTTGCCTTTGTCCATGGTCTCCCCCTTCCTTGGCTTGCCTCTACTAAGGATATGGATATGCTCTCATTATAGGCAGACGGGAAGGGGTCCGACAATGCGCAATTATTTATTCCAATGCGAACGAAGCCAAGCTGGCTCCCCCTTCGCCCGTATACGTGAAGTACAAGGCTTGAATGCCGTCCGGAATCGCGAGCTCCGTCGAATACTCTTTCCATTCATTCGTGAAATCGACCGGAATCCTTCCGAGAGCGGGCCCATCCCAGGACGTTTTGACCTCGAAGGCCCCGCGGCAATAACCGCGCACCCTGATCTTGACGTTCCGGATTCCCTCGCAGCGGAAATACTTGAAGCCCGCCGTAGCGGAGTCTCTCATATTGGCGATATAACCGACTTCCTCGTCCCCGTCTCTCCCGTCTTGGGTAATCTTCGGGAAGCGGCTGTCCATCCATTCCCCGGGAGCTCCCGTATACAGCTCCTCGTCTCGGCAGAACAGATTGCAGGCCAGATACGCGGGATATTCCCCTCTTCCCTCAAGCGGTCCTCCATTCGGGCCGGAGGTGGTCATCTCCGCTTGCACGATCGTGCCGTCCTCCCTGAATTCGATCGGCTCGATGCATCCCTGCCGGCTGAAGTTCGTTCCGTTCGTATGCCGATGATAGAAGATGAACCACTTCCCGTTCATCTCAACGATGCTGCCGTGATTATTGCCGCCGTAGAACATCGGCTTGAACGCCGGCTTATAGGAATGGATATGAAGATCGTTATTGCTGACAATGACGCCTTGGTAGACAAAATCCTTGGTCGGAGATTTGCTGGTCGCATAGCAAAGCTCGTGCATGCGGACGGACGAATAGATCAAATAATACGTGTCGCCCTTCTTGCGGATGGAAGGCGCCTCGAAGTAGGCATGTCCTTCGAATCCGCTCCCCTTGCTATACGGTTCGCTGGGCAAGACAAACACGGGCTCCTCCACGATCGTGAGCATATCCGGACCAAGCACGGTCGCCATGGCGCCATGCCTGGATGGGTCCCCGACTGGGCAGAAGCCGGTGTACAAATACGTTCTCTCCCCTTCGGTCAACACGCCCGGATCGAATTGGTGCTCATCGCCTTCTTTCTCCCCCAGACGCGTGCCGTCGGCATACTTGACATAGCCGTAGAACTCAAAAGGGCCGGCAGGCGCGTCGGAGACCGCTACCGAAACGTTGGATACCTTATCGAGCGCATAGTAGAGATAATATCGCCCATCGGGTCCGACCGTGACGTCCGGCGCGTAGAGGCACATGCTGCCGTCCGGATTCCATGGATCGTTCGTTTTCTTATAAATCACGCCTTCATACCGCCAGTCGCCAAGATCCTCCACGGGCGCCGACCAGCACACATAATCGTTGAGGCAATACGCATGCCCGTTGAACCGGTCATGCGAGCCGTATACGTAAACTCTGCCGTTAAATACGTAAGGCTCCCCGTCGGGAATGTATTCCCATGACGGAAGATATGGATTCATTCCTTGTTTCTTCATCTTCGTTGCGCTCCCCTTCCGAACGAACCCTAACGGATTCAGCCTTTTCTCTTAAAATATTGCCGTACAAGGAACTCCATCATCTCGCCCGGCTGTTCCCGGACGAACTCGGCTTGATCCGCGAATCGCATGCCGAACGGCGCTTCGGGACGATAGGGCTCCCACTTCGGCAAGTCCTCTCCCGTCGAATCTTGCCCGTTCGGATCCCCATTGCGGATGAAATTCGCCCAGTAATGGCACATCTGGCGCGCCAGATCGTAATGCTTGCCGACGAACGGCCGCCAGCACTTCGCCAGCGTCTCGAAGAAGAACCACAGATCCACCGAGTGGAACGTTCCCGGGTTATCCCAACCGGGGATCTCCGCATCGAAATTGTAATAGTACAGCGGAACGTGGGCGCCGGTATCGGCATTGGCCTGCCCCGCAATGCGGATCCCGTATTCGATGCCGCTCACCGAAGCTTTCTTCACTGCGTCTTCAAGGCTGCCCGACTGCGCATCGCTAAGCCCGAGAAACTCTTCGGCATCGTCGCCGAACAATTCGACCGCCATGCGCTTGAATTCGTCAAGCTCGCTGACTTCGGGAACGCTGAAGAATTCGGATGACGTATGGCCCCAGAGCACCGGTACCATCCGGCGCTTGTTCTGGAGGAACAATTCGAACGGATCGCCTACGTTGAACTTGTTATCGACAACGGTGCCCCAGAATCGGTTGGACTCCAGGTACTTATCGCGGACATAGGCCGCGTCCAGCTTCCGGGCTTCCGCTAGCGAGGACACGCCGAGAGATTCGAAGAATCGAACGCCATCTTGTTCGGCCTCCGCCAAATCGCGAAGGAATTTCGGCATGCGGGTCCCGGGGTAAAGCTTCGTGATGACCCCGCTCTGAACGATCGCTCTCCGGAATAGGCCCTCGTTCTGCGGAGAAGCAAGCTGGTTCATGACGCTGCCGCCTCCGGCCGATTGCCCGCCGATGGTGATGTTGTCCGGATCGCCGCCGAAAGCCGCGATATTGCGCTTGACCCACCGCGTCGCGAATTGTTGGTCGAGGTGGCCGAAGTTCGCCGGAGCCTCCGGCGATTCCGCGGTAATCTCCGGATGGCATAAGAAGCCGAACGCATTCAGGCGATAGTTGATCGTCACTACGACAATGCCTCTGCGGGCAATGCGTTCACCGTCGAACTCCATCTCGGCAGGATGGCCGACCTGCAGGCCGCCTCCGAAATACCAGACGTACACGGGCAGCTTCTCGTCGACTCTCTTAGCCGGTGTCCATACATTAAGATAAAGGCAGTCCTCATCCATGGCAATATCCGGCTCGACGGCCCATTCCCGGGTATAGATGTTATTCTCGTCGATCTCTTGTCTCACCTGCATGGAGACCGGCGCGAATTCGTGCGCCAAAAGAACCCCTTCCCAGTCCGAGGCGGGCTGCGGGGCGCGCCAGCGGTTGTCGCCTACAGGCGGAGCGGCGAACGGAATTCCTTTGAAGCTCGTGATTCGGGGGTCGGCGGCGGGCAGCCCTTGAACCGTCCCGTTCTCTACCTTTACGACTCTGAGCATCCTATACGACTCCTTTCACTACCTGATTGTAACAAAATTCGGAGGAGGATATCGCATGGATATCCACCCTCCTCTTAAATGAATCTATGAATTTTACTTGGCTGCCAGCGCTTCGGCGCGCATCTTCACGATCTTCTGAGCCCGGGTCGTATCCGTGGCCAAGACGTCATTCCAGCCGAGTCCCACGACGTCCTTCTGCATCTTCGCCCACAGCTGGTCGAATTCCGCTTGATTTTTCGCGAATACCATCTTCCAGGACGTGTTCTTCACATAGTCCGAAATCTGGCTGCGCTTGTTCTTAATGTCCGAGTTATCCGCTCCGAGGCTCGTGTTGATATTGGGGACGATATCGATCATGTTGTTCTTCAAGTAGTAGTCCGTCGCGTTCGTTGCGTTAAAGGTGTTCTGCCAATCCGTCGTCAAAGCCGTCTTGTTCGCTTCGATCGTCGTGCTCCAGTAATTGTTGTTGTAGAATTCTCCCGTATCCGGATCCTTGACGAAGTCGCTCATGATCATGGTGTTGAGCTTGCTCTGACCGTCCTGGTAACCGCCGCCGCCGTACTGATCCGGAACCGGCGTATTCTTCTGGAAGGCGGTCTGTCCGACTTCGGTCAGCTTATACTTGCCGTCGGCCGTCTTCTCGTAGTTGAAGCCCTCGAAGCCGTTCGTGTAGTAGCGCAGCCCTTCCGGAGAGGCGGACCAATCGAGGAATTCGATGATCCGGTCGGGATCCTTCGCTTTCGAGCCGATGGCGAACACTCTTCCGTTGCCGTAATAAGCGTCGCTGCTCTGAATGATGTGCGTGTCCGCGATCGGAACCGACACGTTGCCGTCTCCGTTCTTGCCTCTCTCGATCGTATTATAGAAGCCTCTCTGCCAGGAGTACCACAAGAGAAGGACTTGCTTGTTGGTCAGCTTCTCGTTAACCTTGTTCCAATCCTGGGATGGCGAGTCGGGATCTACCAGACCCATTTGGTTGGCGGTAAACAAGAATTGCAGAACCTTCTTGTACATGCTGTTGTCGTCGATAATCGGCACGATATCGCCCTTCGCGTTCAACTGGATCGTCGTCGTGCCGTCCGGCTTCTCATAGCCGTACCAGTTACTGATCCAGCGGACGTTCTCCATGGCGCCGGTGCCGCCGTCCCAATCCTTCCACAGGGTGATCGGAACGATCGGTTTGCCGTCCGGCGACTTCGGGTATTTCTCATGCATCTGCTTCAAGACGTTGAGCAGATCATTCAGATTGTTCAGCTTGGGAGCACCGACTCCCTTGTAATAATCCCAAGGCATAATCGGGCTCGAGTAAGGGAGCTCTTCCGAGAAGGTCGTAGGCGAAGTATCGGCTTCGAAGGTCGGCAGCCCGTAAATCTTCCCTTCCGGATTCACTTTATCGAAGCCGGCGTTAAACGGCTTAAAGTGTTTGTCCACGTATTGGGACAGGTACTTCGTGTTCTTGATTTTATCCGAGATATCCATGATCAGACCGGCCGGAATCAATTCTTCCATCTGGCTGTTATCGACGATCATGAGATCCCCCAGATCGCCGGCCGCCGATCTCGTCTTGTACAGCTGGTCCCCGGCCACCTGCGGAGCAAGAATGTTCAAGGTCAGATTGAACTTATCCTTGAGCAGCTTGCCGTACCACCCCGTCTGCTCTCCTTGGTAATTGGCCGCATTGTCGAACACGGTGATGGTCAGCGGCTTGCTGTGGTCGATCCCGGAACCCGCTTGGGATGTCGCTGCCCCCGAACTGGAGGAGGACGGTTCACTGGATGCCGACGGTTTATTGTCGGATCCGTTATTGCACCCGGTCAATGCCGCCGATGCCAAGAAGAGACCGGCCAACGTGACCACCATCGATTTTTTTGCGACTTTCCTGCTGTTGTTCATGCGTTACCCCCCACAACGTTAATGTATTATAATGGCGCGGATTAACCTTTAACGGCGCCAATCATAATTCCTTTGACAAAGAACCTTTGGAAAATCGGATAGACTAGCAAGATAGGCGCCACAACGATGATGGTCACCGTCATTCGGATGGAGGTCGTCGTCTGCTTGGTTGCCAGGCTGGCCATGGCCGTCGAGCCGGCGTTCTGCAGATTGACCATGGTCGATAAGGAACTGGCCTGATTAATATAGTTGTATAGAATAAATTGCAGGCTGTAGAGATTGCTGTCCGTCACCAGCAGCAGCGTATCCTGGAACGAATTCCATTGATCGACCGCCGCGAAGATGGCGACCGTCGCCAGAATGGGCTTGCTTATCGGCAGCATGATCTTGAAGAAGAGGGTCATCACCCCGGCCCCGTCGATGCTGGCCGCCTGCTGCAGCTCCTTCGGCGTCGATTCCACGAACGTCTTGACCAGAATGATATAGAAGGGAGCGACCATCATCGGCAGAATGTAGGCCAGGAAATTATTGGTCAGATGCAGGGATTTCATGGTCAAATACCATGGAATGATCCCGGCGTTGAAGAACATCGTGATTACCGTAAACCGATACCAGAACTTCCGCTTCCACATATCCTCTTGGGTGAACATGAACCCCAGGAAAGCCGAAGTTCCTACCGTCAAGGACGTACCGATCAACGTTCTTCCCAAGGAGACGAGGGCGGCATGCCCCAGCCCCGGAATCTTGAACACGTCCAAGTAGTTCTGAAAGTGGATGTGCTTCGGGTAGAACACGATCTCGCCTCTGGCGCTGAGATCGTTGGCGCTTATCGTATTGATGATGATCGAGTAGAAAGGATAGACGCAGACAAAGGCGAACAGGGAGAACAGGGTGTAGATCAGAACCGTAATCCATTTGTCCGCCGTGCTGACCTGGAATTTCATCTTCTTATCCAATCGGCTTCGACGCTCCGGCTCATGGGGCGCCAGCTCAGCTGCGTTATCGCTCATACGATGCTCTCCCCTCTCGTTAATTTGGACAGCCCGTTCACCGAGAAGAGGAGCACGACGCTGATGACGCTCTTGAGCATGCTGATCGCGACGGACACGGAATAGCTGCCGCCTCCCATGGCCAGGTTGTACACGTACAAGTCCAGAACCTGGATACTGTCTTTGTTGAAGGCATTCTGGAAGACGAAGTATTGCTCCAATCCGTTGTTAAGGAAGCTGGCGATCTGCAGCATTAGCAGCACGAAGTAAGTCGGAAGCATGCTTGGCAGGACGACGTGCCGGATGACCTGCATTCTTGTCGCGCCGTCTACATGAGCCGCTTCATACAGGGAATCGTCGATTCCCATAATCGCCGCGATATACAGGATGGCCGACCAGCCCAACACCTTCCAGGTCGTCCACAGCCACATCGTCAGCCACACGTGTTCGGAGCTTTGGAGGAACATAATCGGAGAATCGATCACTCCCAGCTGCTTCAGAAGGCCGTTGACGATCCCTTCGCTGGAGAACATGGAGAAGGCCAGCGAATAGACCAATACCCAGCTGATGAAGTTGGGGAGGGTGGTGACCGTCTGGATGAACTTCCGGAAGCGGACAGCCTTGATCTCGGTCAGGAAGATAGCGAATATCATGGGGAGCCAGGAGAAAAGAAGGTTTAAGCCGCTCATCCCGAACGTGTTCTTGATGATCACCAGCAATTGATCGACCTTCACCTGGTTCTCGACCAAGGAATGGAACCATTTGAAGCCGACGAACGGCGATTTCGACAGCGGAATCGGCGGCATATAGTCGAAGAAAGCATATACCCATCCGTATAACGGATAGTAAGCGAAGACGCCAAGCATAATCATAAACGGCAGGATATAAAGAAATTTGCGAATGCCCATGCTTCTCATGCTATAAGATCGAGTTCGCACCGTGTCACTCCTCTTCTCTGTTTTGGTTGCGCTTTCATTATAGTAAGACGGGAGATTCTCCAACAACGCGCATCTTTTTACTTGCTTAACCGTTGTTTACACAATTGCGGTGCATCCCCGTCCGAGCCCGCCCCGTTCCCGAAGGAACGTCTTCCCTTCGCCGGCTCCCTCCATGCATGGCCTGATAGCCGGGCTATCCTAATGGGCTAGGGATTATGTATAATTAAGGAAATCGCGCGGATCTAAATCTCCGCCCATCCCGGAAGGTGACCTTATGTCCTATATTTCTGTCAGCACCTGGAGCCTGCACCGGCTGCTCGGTCCTTTGCGTTGGACCGTCTGGAATGAAGCCTCCGGTACGCATGAGACGCATATTCAAGAGCAGCCGCTCGTACATACGTTACTTGAGCTTCCCGCGGAGGCTGCAAGGCGAGGATACGCGGCGGTCGAGATAGGCCACTTTCACTTCCCTTCGACGGAGGCAGACTATTTGGACCGTCTGCGAGCCGCGTTTACCGCGGCCGGCGTCTCGCTGGATACGCTGCTGCTCGACTACGGAGACCTGACATCGTCGGATGAGCGCCGCGCCGCAGCGGACCTCGCGCTTGCGAAACAGTGGATCGATGTCGCCGCTGCCTGCGGCGCCAAACGGATCCGTATCATCGCCGGCGAGGCGCTGCCGACGGATGAAGATGCTATCCGACAATCCGCGTCCGCGCTCGGCAAGCTTGCCGATTACGGGAAAATCAAAAACGTGCGCGTCATAACCGAGAATTTCAAGCCGCTGACTTCGACCGGTACCAGCTCTCTGCGTTTGTTGGAGCAAACCGGTTGGGAGATCGGCTTCATCACCGATTTCGGCAACTTCGAGGGAGCGGCGAAATACGAAGACATCGCCCTCTTGTCGCCGCACAGCGTATCCTTGCACGCTAAAGCCCATTATGACGAAGCGGGCCTGCCGGAAGAGGCGGAATTCCGGCGCTGTCTGGAAGCTTCGCGAAGGTCGGGATTCGATGGCGCATACGTGCTCATCTACGACGGCCCGGGCGACATGTGGGAAGGCCTGGAGAGAATAAAGCGAATCGTCGAGCCGATTACTGCCTCTTTGTGACACTTCATGTTTACATTCGTAAGGCAATTGATTCTGCACCAGAGCCGCCATTTTGCGTGTTAACTTCCAGAGGGTTTGAAAAAATCGTTTGAAAAACCCGGACATACCAAAGGGGGCACAAAGGTTGCACCGATACTTTCGGATTGATTGAAATATGTTGAAGAATTTTCGCTAAAGTTTGCAAAGGCTTGATATCTTCCTTATGGATTGAATTACTTTCTTTGTTTTCATATAGTTCTCAATGGTATTGTCTTACTACCAAACCTGAAATGATCGATCAGATTGATTGCAAAATAAATACCGGCATCGAAACTAAGCCAGGCAATTTTCTAAAAAGTAAACACCTCTCGACCAAGAACCTCGGTTCAACTCAGAAAGAACATTGACCTATATACTAATTTTTTCTAAACTTAACCCTAAGAATACGGCTGTATACCATATGTTGTCGCTGGGGGATCTTAATGATTGATGAAGAATATTTTGAAGCCAAAGTCCGGAGAAATATGTTTTTTCTTAGAATAGATGAAGCTAAACATTACTTCACATTCTTTCAAATTGATATTGATGTATTAATCGATGACAAATGGGTTGCCGCTACTTTTAATAGAAAGATTGATCATAATGGGAATTGGATTGTATCACTGAAGGATGAAAAGAAGGAAATCATACTGCCCTTTGGTAAAAAAATTAAAATGAAAAAAGCTTTGTACGTGCCTGGTGGTGGATTCAGTTACGGGAGAGAAAAAAAGACACATATTATACCCATTTCTGTGTTCATTAATCATGAAGATTATAGACATCTTAATACACACCTGAGAAAAGAATTGGCATCTTTACTCGATGTGGAAAAACGTTTGAAAATAAATCCAGCGCCTCCTAAGGAAGTGAACATTACATTACAAAATAATAAGAGTGAAATTTCAAAATACAATGCCTCCCTGTCTTCCTTTACCTTTGATCTTGAGGAAGAACTGAAAGACATAATTGGCCTTAAGAAGATAAAAGAATTCCTACGTACATTGCAAGCGCACATTCGTGTATCCAAGGAAAGAGTTAAATTTGGGTTACCCGTTTCTAACCAAACGTTACACATGGTCTTCACAGGAAATCCAGGAACGGGTAAAACCACAATTGCAAGAGTTGTAAGTAAAATGCTCTACCATCTGGAGGCATTAAAAGCAAACAAATTAGTTGAAGCTGATCGTGCAAATCTAGTAGCAGAATATCTTGGTCAAACTGCTATAAAAACAAAAGAAGTTTTTATGAGTGCGTTAGATGGAGTGCTTTTTATCGACGAAGCTTATGCACTATACCAAGGAAACAACGATCCGTACGGTAAAGAAGCAATAGATACTCTCGTTAAATTAATGGAAGATTACAGAGAACAAATAGTCGTTATAATTGCGGGATATGAAAAAGAAATGTCTAACCTTCTCAAACTAAATCCAGGTCTGAGCTCTCGTTTCCCAGATCAGCTACAAATACATTTTACTGATTACACATCTGAAGAACTACTAGAAATTGCATTAGGATACTACAAGGAAAATCAATACATTGTTACAGAAAAGGCTAAGATTTTAATACAAAGACGATTAAATCAAACTAAAATGCAACCTGACTTCGGAAACGGTAGAGCTGTAAGAAATTTGTATGAAGACTCGCTACGTCAGCAATCACTTCGATTAAACAATCATCCCAATTTAACAAAGCAATTATTGCTTACGATAACTGAGGATGATATTCGTTAAGTAATCGTGAACAATAGGCGAGCTAAATAACAAGGCGTTGATTGCGGAAACTCATTCGAAATGTTATTTGCTTCGAAGCATTCTAACAAAAACAGGAAGCCCCCGAACGAATACGTTCGGGGGGCTTCCTGTCTTAAGCTTATCTTACGAGCACTTGCTATATCCGCAGTTCGCGCAGGTCTTGCAGCCTTCCACGTTCAGCAGGGATGCCGAGCCGCAGGAAGGGCAGAAGTCCTTGGACGTATACGGCTGCATGGAACCGGATCCGCCATGAGAGCCATGATCGTGATCGTTCAGCACGTTGAACGCCGTCGAGGCTGCGGCGATCGGCGCTTCGCTGGCGGCCGATTGCTCTTCTTCGGCGAGCATATCGGCGTGCAGCTCGAGAGCCTTGGCGACGGCATCCGCGATCGACTCGACGCGGTTCGGACCGAAGCCGACGGCGCCGGAGCCGCCGATGCCCTTAAGATGCTTCACGAGCAGCTGCACCTTGTTGCCGTGGTCGCCGTACCGGAGGAACAGCGAGCAGACGCGGCCGAGCGCTTCCGCCATCGCGAACACGTCGGAGCCGGCCTTGCCGACGTTGAGGAAGATCTCTCCCGGCGTGCCGTCGATGTCGTTCACGGTGATATAAGCCATGCCGAACGGCGTGTTGAACTTGTAAGTTGCGCCGCGCAGCACCTTCGGACGCTTCTTGTACTGCTTGTCGAACTCGCCGATCTGCTTCGGGGTAGCCGTAACCGGAAGAGATTCCGCAAGCGAGCCGATCGTGGCAGTTTCCGGTGCCGATTCCGCAGCCGGAGCCGACTCCTTGGTAGCCGAAGCCGAGGCGGTAACCGCAGCAGCTTCTTCCTTCTTCTCGTCCTTAGCCGTGCTCAGAACCTGAACGTCGCGGCTGCCGTCGCGGTAGATCGTGACGCCCTTGCAGCCGAGCTCGAACGCGAGCTCATAGAGCTCGGCCGTCTCTTCGACCGTGAAGTCGGCCGGGCAGTTCGCCGTCTTGGAGATCGAGCTGTCGACCCAGCGCTGGATCGCCGCTTGCGCGCGGATATGATCCTTCGCGGACAGGTCCATCGCGGTGACGAACCATTCCGGAAGCTCTTCGCCCGGATGGGCGTCCTTCCATTCTTGGGCGATCGGCACGAGCTGCTTGTCGAAGCCGAGGCGGCTCTGGCGGAAGTATTCGAACGCGAAGTACGGCTCGATGCCCGTGGACGTGCCTACCATCGTACCCGTCGATCCCGTAGGAGCCTGGGTAATGACCGTCACGTTCCGCATGCCGTTCTTGCGAACCGATTCCGTTACTTCCGGATAAACCTCGTGCATGTTCTTCATGAAGCCGCTTTGCAGGAACGGTTCCGCATCGAATGCTTCGAACGAGCCCTTCTCTGCCGCGATCTCGGTCGAAGCGAGGTACGCTTCGCGAGCCATGAACCCATACAGCTTGTCTAGGAACTCGAGGCTTTCCGGGCTGCCGTAACGAACCTCCAGGCGAATCATCAACTCGGCGAGCCCCATCGTGCCGAGACCGACGCGGCGCTCCTTCTTCTGGTTCGCTTCGTTCTCCGGGAAGTGATAAGGCGTCTTGTCGATGACGTTATCGAGGAAACGCGTCGAGTAACGAACGACCTTCGCCAGCTCTTCCCAAGCGACGTCGTGCTTCTCGGCGTCGTAGAACTTGGACAGGTTGATCGCCGACAGGTTGCAGACGCCCCAGCCCGGCAGGCCTTGCTCGCCGCAAGGATTCGTGCAGATGATCGGGTTGAAGTACCAGCTGTTGGACATCTGGTTGTAGTATTCCATGAAGACGACGCCCGGCTCGGCCGACTTCCAAGCCGATTCGATGATCGTGTTCCATACTTCGCGAGCCCGTACCGTGCGATAAGGGATAACGGCCTTGCCGGCCTTCTTCCACTTGTCCAGGTCTCCGTCCCACAGCTCGTCGTACTCGGGATCCTTCGTGTCCGGGAATACCAATTCCCAGTCGAGGTCTTCCTTGACCGCCTTCATGAAGCCGTTGCTCACGCAGACGGACAGGTTCGCGTTCGTCACTTGGCCCATCGTCTGCTTGACGGTGATGAAGTCGACGACGTCCGGATGCCAATCGTTCATCATCAGCATCAGCGCGCCGCGACGGCTTCCGCCTTGCTCGATCAATCCGGTCGTATAGCTGAACAGGCCGCCCCAGGAGACCGCGCCGCTGGAGGAACCGTTCACTCCCTTGACGACCGCGCGACGAGGACGCAGCGAGGACAGATTGATGCCGACGCCGCCGCCGCGGGCCATGATCTCCGTCATCTCGGTGAGCGTCTCCATGATGCCGCCGCGGCTGTCGCGTGGAGATGGAATAACGTAGCAGTTGAACAGCGTCAGCTCGTCGCTGGCGCCCGCGCCGGCCGCGATGCGTCCGCCGGGAACGAGCTTCCAATCGTCAAGTACCCAGCGGAACTTCTCTCTCCACTCGTTCTGCTTCTCCGGCGCTTCGACCGATGCCATCGCTCCGGCCAGGCGATCCCACATCTCTTCCGGAGTCTTCTCGATCGTCAGCGTCAGCTTCTCCACATCGGACTGCACGACTTCCCCGCTTCTCGTGCGAACCGTCGCGATGCGCCCGTCGCGGGCGATTACTTCGCCGACTTCCTTCGCCGGGAATTTCGGGTCGTCCTTCGTCAGGACAAGAACGACATCCCCTACCTTCGCTTGAGCGGATTCCGCGTTCTTCCAAGCATACCGGTCCAGGAATATTTTCTCGCTTAACCCTTCCAACCGCTTCGTCTCCACCGTCGTCTTCAATCCGGTACACCCTCTCTTATTGGCTTTCCTGCAACGTTCCCCAGTCTCGCAGCAACAAAGATAATGTATGTAAAATACTCAATATATTGTGTGCGATAACCATTATACTACACCACATATGGCGAAGCCACCGAACAATAGTCCTACTCGCTCGAAAGATGCCGGACGAGGTCGAACGCGCTCGTTCTTCCTCGCGCAATCTCTCTTTTTCGTCGCTTGATTTGTTTTGAATGGCGGTCCTTGGTTCATACTAATGGTTATTCCGCCGCAGGCGTCACGGCGCTCGCTCCAAGTCAGAGCTAGGAGGCTAACCAAGTTGATCAACGATCCTCTTCAGAACCCAACCGATCTCTCGCCCGGCGGGATGGCCCCCGAAGCCCCGGGCGGCGCTCCGGCCGAGATCGCTCCCCCTTCCCGGCCGGCGCAGCCTGCCCGCAAGCTCAATTCGCTCGTCGATCTCTATGTGGACCGAAGCTCGTTCGAAGAGCTCGAGAGACGGATCGAACGCAACGGTCCCTGGGACGATTGGGGCCTGTACCAGATGGCTTGGGAGGCCGAAGAAGCCTGCCGCATCGACGACTTCCACGAGCTTCAGTCGCTGCGCGCGCTTCCCCAGCTGACGCCGCTTCCCCATCAGCTCGATACGGCCCGCCGCGTGCTTCACGAGATGCGGGGACGCGCCATTCTAGCAGACGAAGTCGGTCTCGGCAAGACCATCGAAGCCGGACTGATCCTTAAAGAATACCTCGTTCGGGGACTCGTCAAGCGTGCCCTGATTCTCGTGCCCGCCTCCCTCGTTCTGCAGTGGGTTCGCGAGCTGAACGCCAAGTTCGGCATCCCGGCGATCGCCCAGAAGAAGGAATACCACTGGACGAACGACATCGTCGTCGCCTCCATGGACACGGCGAAGCGAGAGCCCCACCGGACGTTCCTGCTCGAGGGCGAGTACGACATGCTCATTATCGACGAGGCTCATAAGCTCAAGAACAAGCGGACCGGCAACTATCAATTCGCCGGCGATCTGCGCAAGAAGTATTGCCTGCTCCTGACCGCTACTCCCGTGCAGAACGATCTGAACGAGCTCTATAACCTGATCACGCTGCTCAAGCCCGGCCAGCTTGGCGGCGAAGGCGACTTCGCCAGCAACTTCGTCGAGGGGCGGCGCACCGCCAAGAACGAGGACCGGCTTCAAGCCGCGCTCGGCCAGGTCATGATCCGCAACCGCCGAAGCGACGGCCAGCTGGAGTTCACGAAGCGCTCCGTCACGAACGTCCCGCTCCATCTCTCTCCCGAGGAAATGGCGCTGTACGACGGGGTCACCCAATACGTCCGGCAGCATTCCCGCACGGAGTCCGGCGACATGGCCAGCATGCTCTCTCTCGTCACCCTCCAACGCGAGGTTTGCTCGAGCCGCGACGCTGTTTTTCTAACGTTGATCAATCTGTCCAAGAAAGTCCCCGAAGGCTCCCCGCTTCATTCCCGTATCTGGGAGCTGGTGGAGCTGATCCGCAATATTCGAGCCAATACCAAGGCCGAGAAAACGATGGAGCTGATTCGGAGTCTCGACGATAAGGTAATCGTATTTACGGAGTATCGGGCCACTCAGGACTACCTGATCCGCTACCTCAAGGAGCACGACATGGCGGCCGTCCCTTATCGGGGCGGCATGAACCGGGGCAAGAAGGATTGGATGATGGACCTGTTCCGGCGCCGCGCCCAGGTGATGGTCGCCACCGAAGCCGGAGGCGAAGGAATCAACCTTCAATTCTGCCACCATATCATCAACTTCGACCTGCCATGGAACCCGATGCGCGTCGAGCAGCGGATCGGAAGAGTCCATCGGCTCGGCCAGACCGAGGACGTTAGAATCTTTAATCTGTGCACGTACGGGACCATCGAAGAACATATCGTACATCTGCTCCATGAGAAAATCAATATGTTTGAGATGGTAATCGGGGACTTGGACGAGATCGTGGAACGGATGGAGAAGGAGGAGACGCTGGAACGCAAACTGGCGAGAATGGTGCTGGAGTCCAGCAGCTCCGCGGACCTTCGCGAGAAAATCGACGGGCTCGGGGATTCTCTCCTCGACGCGAAGAATCAGCTTCAAAGGGAGCGTAAGCCATGAACGCCAAACAAGCGCAGAAGTTCGCCCTCTCCTACCTTCAGGCGACGCAGTGTCACATCATCGAGAAAAGCCCGAATCATGTCACCGTGAAGCTGTCGCCGGAAGCCGATCGCGCCTTGACGGGAAGGCCTTATTATTGGAGCTTCGTCGATCGCACCGGCTCGGAGCCGGAGACGATGACCTACCGCTGGAACTTCCACGCTCCTGGGGAGGAGGAGCCTTCCGCGGGAGCGGCTTCGACCCACGCGGATTTGTTCCAACCGAATCCGGCGGTTCCAGGCCCGCAAGCCGCGCCGCTGCAGCATAATGGGGTTCGGGTCATTCAGGACGACGTCTACTTCGGATCGAGGCGGCTGGCGCAGCTATTCGACTCGATCAAGCAAGCGGGACGCTGCGTTACCTTGTTCGCCGAGCCGACGCGAGGCCCCGGCAATCCGTTAAGCTCTCAGCCTTATACCGCTTGGCTGGGAGCGAACTTCAAGGTCGGCTACGAGTGCGACATGAAGCGGGAAGAGCTCTATGGCGTCGGCATCTCTCTGGCGACCGGCGTCATCGAGGAACGGTTCCTCGCCCGGCTTCGGGAGACGCGCCTGACACCGCGCCTTCCTTCCAACGTTCATCTGCTTCGCAACGGACTGTCCCTTCGCAAGGCGATGAGCCAATTGGAGAGCGCGCTGGAACGGAAGATCAAGCAGAGCGACTTCCGCTGGGCGGAGGAAGCCGAGGAACGCAGGCTGGACGAGCTGGAGCGAGTCGATCAATACTACAAGCCGATGATCGAACGGTCCGCGACGAATGAACAGAGGGAAGCGATCACCGCTCGCTACGAGCAGCGCGCCCATGAGATCGATTGGCAGTATCGTCCTCGCGTCACTCTATCGGTGATCAACTGCGGGATTTTCCACTTGCCGGGCATTGAATAAAGGAAGGTTCATAAAAATAGTTCCTTGACCCTAGCCGGATCCCGACAGGTTCTAACAGATTCGGCAAGGCCTGTCCATTATAATGCAGAGATCGGCAGAGCAACGCGCAAGAACGAACTGCCGATGGAGGTGATCGATCATGCATCCCTTGAACAAAAAACCGTTTGCGGCGGCTTTTCTTCTTATTCTGTTCGCTGTCGTGCTGGCGGGTCCGAGTCTTGCGCAGGCTTCGACTCGATCGGCCGGGCAGTCGGCCGCTCCTCCTGCCTCCGCGGCTGCGCATGAGGCTCTGATGAAGCAAGCGAAGAGCTGGGTGAAAGCCCTATCGGAACAAGAGGCTTTCCAAGGCTGGAAGAACGCGAAGCTGCAGATCCAAGCGCTTGGACCCGGCACGCACGGCTGGCTGATTACGTTGCACGACTCCAAGAAGCAGCCGATCGGCTACCTCGTCGCTTATGCCGGAGACAAACAAACGTATCAGCTCGGCGAATACGGGCTAGGCAGCCAGCCTCTGTTCGACGAAGCGACCCTCAAGCGTTCGCTGCTCGACAACGGGCTGATCGGCTCGATGACGGATTCGTCTTATCGTACCGTCAAACATTACGCCCATCCGTTCGCCGCCGTGTGGGAAGTAACCATCGACAAGATGACGTATTGGCTCGACGCCAAGAGCGGAGAACTCCTGCCGCTTGACCAAACCGCATGGAGCTTGCTGGAGCAGGATTCTTCCGCTATGAGAAGCTTATCCCGCACCTCTAATAATCAAGCTAGCGGAGACGCGAAGCGAATCATATTGAACGCGGCTTTCGATCCTTACGAGCGGCTGCCCTGGCTGCTCAAAGAACAGCCCTTCGACGCTTCCGACGAGTCGGCCTTCTCCGACCGCCTAGCCTCGAAGCAACAGCTTCGCTATGTTTCCGAGCCTTTCGGCGACAAGATGCTTTATGCCCTTCCCGTGGTCGGTTACCTCCAGTGGTCCGGCGGCCGAATCGACGCCGCTCTGGACATGAACGGTACTCGTTTTATACCGCTCACCCAGCTTGTCCAGCTTGGCTTATTCTATAAATAAAGGCTATGATACCTTCTCCGGTCGAATAGGGATTAGGATATGCGTTCATTTATGAACTCTAAATATCGATGGCTCCACATCTTCTCATAAAATTCAATCGTTTCTTCTGCAGACATAATGGAGTTATTTAAGGTTGAGGTTGCGTTTCTTACCATATGGTTTTGGTAACCCAACCCATGCGCGAATTTAATAGTAGCATCCATGCAGTATTCCGTTTGGGCACCGCAGAATTCGATACTCCGTATATTCATTTGATCTAATATTTCTTTTAAGTTGGTTCTGTAGAAGGAATTTGCATGTACTTTATTGACCAATAAATCTTGTTTTTGAACGTCCAGTTTCGCATGAATAGCCCATGCTTCCTCTCCGGGCACTAAGTCCTCATCGCAATGCTGAACGAATACAATCGGTTTATGCGACTTCCTATACAACGAGATTCTTTCATTTACTCGAGTAAGCAGTTTTTCTAATTCGAACAAGTGCTCGTTGTTGTGGCATACGCCATTTTGTAAATCGATAACGATCAGAACATCCGCACAGCTTCCCATAATCTCTCCACCTCGTTATTTCTCTTAAACTTATTAAATATTGTTTATCTAACATCAATATGAAGATTTAATCAAGCAAAAAATAAAGAAAGCCGCAGGCGCTCGGTTCACGAACCGGGAGCGTGCGGCTTGTTTCTGCGGCGATGCAGCCACCAGAGATGCATCCCCATGGGCAGCATCCCGAACATCTGGGTATACCAGGGAAGCCTGCGGCTTCTTTTGCGTTCCCGTTCCGGCTCCTTCTCCTCCTCGGGAGTCGATAAATACGTGGCGACGCGCTGAACGACTTCCTTCACTAGGTCCGAACCTTCGTTTGCCACTTCGCACCCCTCCTTCGCTTTTTCTTAGCATGCCCCGCTTAAAGGAGATCTAAACGGCGTTTCCGATCCCTCATGCCCCGTATGAGAATGCCCGATCCGAGCCACGATAGAGGAGTGATTGGGGTATTCGTGAGGGTAAGCTTCCGTTAAGGAAAGGAATGATAAAATGATAATCAACCGCTGCGGCATGCGCAGAATCGGATGGCTGACCGTTCTGGGCATCGCGGGAGCGGCGCTGCTCGGAGGATGGGCTTCGCCGCCGGAGTCGGTTCCGAGCAATCAGCCCCTGTCTCCCCACCGTTACACGATGCCTCATGCGGAAGTTCTGATCGACGCGGGACACGGCGGCATCGATTCCGGTACCCACTGGGGCGACATCTTGGAGAAGGATATTAATCTGGCCATCTCCCGCAAGCTGTACATCGTCCTTAAGAGCCGAGGCGTTGAAGCCGTGCTTAACCGAACGGGAGATTATGCGCTAAGCGACGACAATCGCTGGCATAGCGCTTCCCGGCACAATCGGGATCTCTCCCAACGGAAAGGATTGAGCGATGTGATCCACCCGGAGCTGTTCGTCAGCATTCATGTGAACTGGTCGAAGAGGCGAAGCAACCGAGGCCCCATCGTCATCCATCAGGACGAGGGCCGCAGCGCTCTGCTCGGCTCCTTCATTCAAGACGGCTTGAATCGGCAGCAGCACTCCAGAAGGCTCTCCATCCCAAGCAATAAATACTACGTTCTCAATCGCGTGAAAGTCCCGAGCGTCATTGTCGAGACTGCCTTCCTCAGCGACGCTCGGGACCGGGAGATGCTCACCTCGCCTCGCGGGCAATCCCGAGTCGCCTTGGCGATTGCCGACGGGATCATGGCTTATCTATGTGTATCACCGTCCTGATGAATCGAATAAAGGGCTATGCAGACCGGAATCCGCATAGCCCTTTGTTCGTTTTCGTTCTACCTCTGAGCGGGAAGCGGCGGCAGCAGCTGCGTCAGCCTGACGAAGCGGCTAGTCCGCTCAAGCTCGGGAATAGCCGATCGCAGCGTTCCCGAAGTGATCAAGCCCCCTGGCCCGACATGACCGATCGTGATGCACCTCTCATGCTTGTCCACGTGCTCCCGAACGACCCGAAGCTGCTTGGAGACGTGCTGCGTCGAGTATACGTCGTCGAGGAACACATCGTTGCGCAGCAGCGGAATGCCGACCTCCGCCGCTACTTTCGGAATGACCGATTTGTAGGAGGTTCGGCTGTCCAGGAAGAACAGCCCCTTCTCCTTGCACACCTGCAGGACGATTCTCATGACTCTCTCGTCCGCGGTCGCTTTGGAGCCCATATGATTGTTCATGCCGACCGCGTGCGGAACGTCTTGGATCGCCATCTCCACTCTTTTGCGGATCTCCTCGTCCGACAGCGTAGTCAGGATCGCGTTCGGCCCCAGCCAACTTGGCTTTCCTCTAACGGGCTCCATCGGCAGATGGACAATCACGTCATGCCCTTTCTGGAAGGCGGCTTCCGCGTCCTTGCGGGTTGTCGGAAGAAAAGGCATAACCGCGACGGTCAGCTTGATCGGAAGATCGAGCATCTGCGCCGTTCCTTTCATGTTGTTGCCCAAATCGTCGATGACGACCGCTATCTGGCGGACGGAAGTGCCGCTCTCGGAATGGACGGAATCGCCGGACTGCGCCGAAGCTTTGCCCGATGCCGCCGCCATCAGGATAAGCGCCCATAACGCCAGCTTATAACCGAACCTGCTCTGGTTTGCTCTCAACCTATGTATTCCTCCTTGCCCTCCGGTTAGACGTACCGTCTAAAGTGTGTCAGAGTTCGGGAGAAAATATGCAGCGTCCGATACGGAAGCAAAAAAAACAGCAATTCGCCTCGATACCTGATGTATAATGGAAGACGATATTCAGCTGTGCAAAGGAGATATGTGTCATCGAAGCTCTTAAACGTAAAATCCTTCAAGACGGAGTCGTCCTCGGCAGCCAAGTGCTGAAGGTGGATTCCTTCCTCAACCATCGCGTGGATCCCGCCCTCATGTCCGCCATCGGCGACACCTTCGCCGGTCTGTTCGCGAATGACGGCATTACCAAGGTCCTCACGATCGAATCCTCCGGCATCGCCCCCGCCGTCTTCGCGGCGCTGCGGCTCGAGGTCGATCTTATCTTCGCACGCAAGCGCAAATCGCTGACCCTGCGCGATGATCTCTATACAGAGAAGGCTTATTCTTTCACCAAGCAGGAGGAGAATGAGATCACGGTATCCAAGCCGTTCCTGAGCCCGGACGACCGCGTTCTCATTATCGACGACTTCCTGGCCAACGGCCAAGCCGCGCTTGCCCTCGCCAGAATCGTGAAGCAAGCGGGAGCCCAAGTGGCCGGAATCGGAATCGTTATCGAGAAGTCCTTCCAGACCGGACGCCAGACCCTGCTGGATGCCGGCTACCGGGTCGAATCCCTGGCCCGGGTCGCTTCGCTGGAGAACAACTCGATTCAATTCGTCGAATAGAATTGGAAGGGAGCCTCTATCGGCCTGCGGGCGAATGGGGCTCCTTTTGCTATGCCCGCTTTCTGGGCGAACCCCCCATTTTCCCCGTACATTAGCCCGCAGCTTCGCCATTTCCCCCGACATTTGCCCGTTTCTGACATGGACAGGTGCCAGTAGGCGTTTAAACAAGCAGAGCATTCGCCTTGCCCGTATAATAAAGCACATCCCAGGAAAGGAGTTGGCTGATTTGTCTTCTTGTCCGCAATGCCCTACCAAGACGGTATACGATCCGCCACAAGTCGTATATGAAGACATCTATCATCCTCAGGTCGTTCAAGTCGTGCACCACGTAGAGGTCGTTCGCCGCCACCACTGCGTACCGGTTCCTCACCACGTCTACACTTGTTCCTCCAAAGACGTGTTCTGCGACGAAATGGCAGAAACTCGCGGCATTCGTCGGAGAGGCAGAAGATAAAGATCGGGACGACTCCGGCTCGCGAAGCTGCATAACGGCAGCGGGATGCCTAAGGACAGGGCGATCTGTCTTCGGCATCCCGCTTCGTTGTTCTTCTTATGCGGCGTGAAAGATAAAGACTTCTAATATACTAAGATATCCTTAGGTTTCTTGATGCCCAACGTCGATTCCCTGGCTACCAAGCGGTGGGGAACGATCACCATCCGGGACTCGGGCTCCTCTTCTTGAAGATGTCGCAGAAGAAGATCGACCGCCTCGGAACCGATTCGATCGATGCCGATGTCCATGCTCGTGAGCGACGGAGTCGTCCATTCGGCTATCGCGCTGTTGTTGAATGCCACCAATGCGAGCTGCTCCGGAACGGGTACTCTCCATTCGGCGAGGATTCGCAACACGCCGACACCTATACGATCGTCCCCGAGGACGAGCGCCGTCGGCGGATTCGGCTGACCTAAGAAAAGAGAGAGCGAGCGATGCGCGCTTCTCATCAATGCTTCGCTCTCGAGCAGCCATGCCTTCGCGGGAACGACCCCCGCTTCCCTCAATGCCCGTTCATAGCCTTCAAGCCGGTCCCAAGAAGCCGTCAATCCGGAAGGTCCGAGGGCAAAGCCGATTCGGGAATGGCCGAGCGACAATAGATGGCGAACGACGTCCCTGCTCGCGGCGCGATTGTCCGTATCGACCGACCAAATATCGGCGCGGAACTCCCGTCTTCCGATCCTTACAAACGGGAAATTCGATGCCTCGAGACGATCCAACAGCCGTTCGTCGTCTTCCGAACCGAAGAGTACGACCCCTTCCACTCGATTCCCCTGAATAAGGCGTTCCAACGAGGACAGCTCCTCGAGTATGGTTTCTCCGCTCGCCAGCAACAGATCATAATGGGAGCGACTCGCTCTTGAGCCGATTCCCCGCAGCAGCTCCAGCGTCATCGTATCAGGATACCCGTACCCCGATGCGCGGGACAGCATGACGCCCAGCTTGCGGCTCGCTCCGCTGACGAGACTTTGCGCGGCGGAGTTGGGGTGATAATTCAGCTCCTCTATCGCTTTAAACACTCGCCTTTTCGTTTCCTCTCTCACCTTCGCTTTTCCCGCAATGACCCGCGACACCGTGGACATCGCGACTCTGGCCCGTCTCGCGACCTGACGGATCGTGACGGGCTTTCTCACCCCTTCGACGCTCCTGCCGTCAAGCCTTCCACAAGATATCTCTGAAGGAACAGGAACAAGAGCGTGACGGGAATGGCGACGAGAACGGCCCCCGCCGCGAAGGTAGTGAACTCCGTCGAGTTGCGCTGGCTGACCATCTTGTACAAGCCGACGGCGAGCGTACGCTGCTCCTCCGTTCTTAGGATCAGGTCGGCGAAGATGAAGTCGACGAACGCTCCGTTAAAGATCATAAGGCTGGCATAAGTCAACATCGGCGTGGATAAAGGGACGATCACGGAGACGAACACGTTCAGGTGGCTGGCACCGTCGATTCTTGCAGCGTCCTCCAAGCTTCTCGGAATCGTATCGAAGAATCCCTTCGCCACGAAGACGTTCGAGATGATGGAGCCGGAGCTGTATACGAGAATAAGCGCCCAATGCGAATCCAACAATCCGATTGCATTCAGCATGACGAAGATGGCGATCATGGCCATGAAGCCCGGAAACATCTGGAGCACAAGGAATACCTTAAGCGTCGTCTTGCGTCCGGCGAATCGGAACCGCGAGATTGCGTAGGAAGACAGGAGCAGCATAAATGTCCCCAGGATCGTTGAGCACACCGCTACCTTTAGAGTATTCAAGAACCAACGCGGATACATCGTTCGCTCGAACAGGTCGCGGTAATGGTCGAAGGTCATCTTGCTGGGGATCAGCGTGTCGCTATATAGGCTATTGCCTTCCTTAATCGAAGAAAGGATGATCCACAGCGCCGGGTACAGGCTCAGGAAAGTCAGGACAATCAGGACCGCGTAAGTCAGAAGCAGCTTTCCGTTATCTGAGCGTGTTCTCATTGAATCATGTCCTCCTCCCGGTACGATCTCGTTCGCGTGTAGCTCCAGATGGAGATAGACCCCACGATGAGGAAAATAAAGATTCCGATCACGGAAGCGAAGCTGAACTGCGATTGATTGAGCGCCAGCTTATACAACCAGGTGACGAGCAAGTCCGTATGGCCGGCGAATTGGTAATTGATATTGACCGGTTCTCCATTCGTCAGAAGATAGATGACGTTGAAGTTGTTGATGTTGCCTGCGAATTGCATGATGAGAATCGGAGCGGTCGAGAAGAGCACCATCGGCATCGTAATGTATCGCAGCCTGTGGTACGAGCTTGCTCCGTCCGTATCCGCCGCCTCGTATAGATCCTTCGGTATCGTAGTAAGCACCCCGAAGGCGAGAATCATCGTGATCGGTATTCCGATCCACATGTTGACCAGGATAACGGTGGTCTTCGCCCAGAACGGATCGGTCAACCACGGCAAGCCTCCAAGACCGATTCTTCTCAGGTAATCGTTAATCGGACCGAATTGGTTATTGAACATATTCCGCATGACCAGAAGCGAGATCATATTCGGAATCGCAAACGGAATAATAAGCGCCGTACGCCAGAACTTCTTGAACCGGACTCGCGGCTGGTGAATCAGAACCGCGACCAGCACGCCTCCGATGTAGGTCGTCGTCGTCGCAATCACGGCCCAGATCAACGTCCACTGCAGAACGCCGCCGAACGTATGGCTCCATTGCTTGAGGCTCAGCATCTTCGAGAAGTTATCGAAGCCGACCCAATCAACCAGTCTCGCCGGCGGCAGGATCGGATCCGCGTAATTCGTGAAGGCGATCAGGATCGAGAAGACAAGCGGCAGCACCGTCAAGAAAGAGATCGTAAGGAAAGCCGGCAGAAGGATGATATACGCGAAGTTCTTCTGCCCCAGCGAGGAGAGCGATTGCCGGAAATTCCGAACATCTTCGCCCGCCTCCCGCGCCTTCGCCACGAGATAAGCGTCCCTAATGTTCAGTACGTAGTAGAAGACGAACAGAAGCGCCGCGATAACCGCAACCAGCCCATTGATCATCATGAAGATGGAGTGGTCGCCTTCCACCATCTTCGTCAGCTTGCCGACCTTGACGAACCCGGTCGGATTGGTTCCTAGCGTTATCAAGCCGATCAAGTGATCGAAGAGCTCGAATATCAAGCCATAAATGCCGATCGCCCCGAATGCCGCGAATACGATTCCTTTGGTCCACTGGCGATTGCTCAACTGCCCCAACCCGAACATAATGGCGGACAGAATAGCCGCCCCTACAGGCTTCCTCATTCGTACCATAGCCCTCTTTTCCTAGTAAATCGAGCAGTGAACCCTAGCCCGCGGCGGATAGCGCGGACTAGGGCATTACGCGTTAGCCTCGTGAACTAATGCCGTCCTGAATGGACTTCACCATTTTGTCCAGTGTGGACTGGATATCGAGGCTAGAATCGTCCCAAAGGGCGATAAACGTCGCCTTCATGGCATCCCATGCCAGGTCCATTCCGGAGTTAGCGGGCATCGGAACGGAATGCTCGAACTGTTGGTAGAAGCCGCTCGTGATCGGATCGTTCGCGATCAATGGATCCTCTCCGGCTTCTTTGCTCGCGGGGATCGCTCCGGTCATCTGATAGTTCTTCAGCTGGTTCTCCTTCGTGCTCGCGAAATGCGCGAACAGCCGAGCCGCCTGCGGATAATTCGTGTAAGAATTGACGTAGTAGGACTTGACGCCGGAGAAGGATATCGAATCCTTGCCGTTCGGAAGCTTGGGAAGCGGAGCGACTCCGAAATTGACCGAACCCTTGAAAGCGGACACGGACCACGGACCGTCGATATTTAACGCGAGCTTGCCTTCCTTGAATAGCTCCGTCTTGACGTCGTACGTAATGTCTCCCGCGTTCATCGGCAGAATCTTCTTCAAGGATCGAAGGAATTCGAAGCCCTTAGCCGTATCCCCTTTGTTCAGGCCGATATCTTGGTCGTCTTTCCCGAACACGTAGCCGCCGTAGCCGCCGATGAACGGGTAGGAATAATAACCGACGAATTCCCACATGATCGCGTACTTCTTCTGCTTCGCATCCGTATAGGTCTCTCCGAACTTCAAGATCTCGTCCCATGTTTTCGGAGGCTCTGGGAATAAATCTTTGTTATAAAATAACGCATACGTCTCGATGGACTTCGGGTAGCCGTAAAGCACGCCATCGTAGCTGGAGGCGTTCAACGCCGCTTCGGCCGAGTCCGCGCGAGTCTCCTCCTCGAACACGTCATTCGGAAGCAGCAGGCCCGCTTTCGCCGCCAAGCCAATCTGATCGTGAGGAAGCGTCAGCACGTCGGCCGCCGTCTTTGACGGTCCATCCGTCGACAATCTCGTGCCCTGATCGCCTCCGGCCACGACTTCCACCGTTACCGGCACGCCGTACTTCGCCTCGAACTCCTTCCCTAACTCCTTCATGTACTCGACCTGCTCATTCGCCTCCCATACGACAAGCTTCGCTCCCGGCTCCGGTTGAAGGTCCGCTCCCTCATCCCCGGACGGGGCCGCCTGCTCGGTGGAGACGGCTTGAGACGCGCTCCCGTTCGCCGGGGCCGTTCCGTCTGAGTTTCCGCTCCCATTCGTGTTGCCTCCGCATCCCGCGAGGGCGATCGACGCCGCCATTATGGCGCTTGCAACTTGAACCGTTCTCTTTGTGTTAACCATGTTCCGACCTCTCCTTCTCGATACCTATTCGTCGCTGTCCGCCCCGTCTTCCGTTGCTTCCGGACGCAACAAAAAAAGGGCACATCCTCCAAGTTACATTAAGTAACCGAGGATGTACCCTTTTCTACGGGTAACAGGGCCTTCAACTTGGCTCAAATTATATCGGACAATAAAAGCGCTTGCAAATACCAAATAGCCCAATAAAGCGGGGTCAATATCCCATTCTCTTCCACATAATCGCATTTGCTCGTTCTTAGGAAGTTGCAGAAGCGAAATTCATCGTTGCCGGCGGAATCGGTACGGTTCGCGAGACGGACCGGTGACGGTAGACAGGGGATTAGCCGCGTAAACCAAAAAAGAGGCCTTCATCTGAAGGCCTCTCGGATTCTTTAAGGTGGTGCGGTCGAGAGGACTCGAACCTCCACGGTATTGCTACCACTGGAACCTGAATCCAGCGCGTCTGCCAATTCCGCCACGACCGCGTATCGCTGTTGTCGTTGTTATTCGCAACGTCAGCGAAATATAATTTACCACAGATCCTAAACGGAAGTCAACTGTTTAATCTATCTTTTTTATGATACAAAATTTGCAAGCTTACTCGCCGTCCGGATCCAGTCCCAGCCACCTTGCCACCATCGGCATCACTTCCAGCTGAGGGATCGAGACCGTCGTCTCCGAATCTATCCTCGCCTGACTGGCCGAAGCCAGCAGATAGAAAGGAACGTTCCGCTCCTCCGGATCGGTTCCCCCATGCTGGCCGTCGGCGCTCATCCCGTGATCCGAGGTCACGACGACCAGGTACTCCTCTTCCAGCCAGAGGGGAACGAGCATGGCCAGCAAACCGTCGGCGATCCGAACGGTGCCGGCGTATTCCTTGCTCTCTCCTCCGTGCAGATGGCCGATATAATCGATGTTCATGGAATGGATATAGAGAAAGTCGGGATCGCAAGACGTCCTCAGATGCTCGGCATCCGCGAATAGATGGCTGTCCGGGTAGGAATCCTCATAGTAGAAAATGCCATGCTGAATGGAACGGTTCGTATCGTATTGGTGACGGTCGGTCAACGGGTTGAACGGAGCGGAGTTATAAAGCTCGCTGACCCAATGGTAAGCCGCCGCGGCTGTCGTCAAGCCGGCGTCCGAAGCCAGATCGAAGAGGCTGACCTCCCGGCTGCGCCGAACGATCGGATTGGTCGTGATGCCGTTGCGCATGGCGGGAGTTCCGGTCAGAAGCACTTCATACAACGGCCTCGACAAGCTCGGAAGCTCCGAGCGGACCTGATGGCAGGTCGCCGCGCCTTGCTCGACAAGATGCTCGAGATAGCCGAGATAACGTCGCGCCGAATCGTATCGCAGGCCGTCCAGCACCACCATAATGACTTTCTTCCGCGTTCGGTCGTTCATCCAGCCGAGCCTCCTCTAATGGATTGATGCTTGCGTTTACCCTGTCGTTCGACTTAGGCTTTGGCTTAAGTTTATGCGCCTTCCTGCTCCAATTGAAGCAGTTGCGAAGGATCCAGAGCCAAGCGCACGCTTCCCCGTTCCCCGATTCCGATGCTTCTGCCGTCGTTCAGCACGTCGATCGTCAGCCGGACCCCGCCGGAATCGACCGTATAGCGAAGAATGGTCCCGAGCACGGACACCGAGTCGACGGTTCCTTCCACGATGCGTTTGCCGCCCGCCCTCGCTCCCTCCTCCTCGTCCGGACGAATCAGCTTCACCGACTCCGGGCGGAGCGCGAAGGAATCCGAAGAGCCTTCGAGCCGCCCGAACAAGCGCATCGCTTCCGGACGGGTCAGCACGTTGTAGCTTCCCATGAAGCGAGCCGCGAATTCGGTTCTCGGCTTCGCGTAAATCTCTTCCGGCGTTCCCGCTTGGACGATACGCCCCTTGTTCATGATGCAGACGCGGTCCGACATCGTCAGCGCCTCCTCCTGGTCATGCGTCACGAACAAAGTCGTCATATTCAGGCGCTTCTGGATGTTCCGGATCTCGGCGCGCAGATTCTTGCGAATTTGCGCATCCAGCGCGCTAAGCGGCTCGTCGAGCAGCAGCAGCTTCGGCTGAACGGCCAGAGAGCGGGCTAGCGCGATCCGCTGCTGCTGCCCGCCGGAGAGATGATGAGGATAGACGTCCCTCTTCTCCTCGAGGTCGACCAGCGCCAACAGCTCCTCCGTTCTCCTCTGGCGGCTCCGCTTGGAATCGCCGCGCATCCGAAGGCCGTATTCGATGTTCTCGCCGGCCGTCAGATTCGGGAACAACGCATACGATTGGAACACCATCCCGACTTCCCTCTGCCGGGGCGCAAGCCTCTCGAGGTCCCGCCCCTGCAATAGAATACGGCCTCCGTTCAGGTCGGCCAATCCGGCGATGCATCGGAGCAGCGTGCTTTTGCCGCAGCCGGACGGGCCAAGCAGAGTGACGAGCTCCCCTTCCGCCGCTTGCAGGCAGACGTCGTCGAGCACCGCGGTCGTTCCGTAATTTTTGCGGATGCCTTGCAGATCGAGATACGAATTCATCCTTTTCCCCTCCCGCTCCTTCGCTGGCCCAGCTTCATCAATGCCATGGATACAATCAGAATGAAGACGAAGTAAGCGATCGCGATCGCGCTGGCCAGATGGCCGCTCTCGCCGACTCTCTGGTACAGGTACACTTGGATCGTCTGGATATGCGCTCCTACCAGCATGTTCGTGAGCACGAACTCGCCGAACAGAACCGAGAAGGACAGCAGAGTCGAGACCACGATCCCCGGGGCGATGTTCGGAAGCACCACCGTCAAGAACGCCCGGATCGGTCCCGCTCCGAGCAGTCCGGCCGCTTGCATGAGCTCCGGCGCCGAGACGGTCAGCAGGCTGTTGCGGATTCCTTGATACATATAAGGCAGAATGGCGACGAAGTAGGCTCCGATCAGCAGGTATGTCGTGCCCGAGATGTCGATCGGACCGGAGGAATACGTGCGGATCAGCCCGACGGCGGCGACGACTCCCGGCACCGCGTACGGAAGGACGACGATGCCCTTCATCAGCGATTCGAGCCGCGGCGCATAGACCGTCAGGACGAACACGGCCGGGATCATCACGATTAAGCTTAGTCCGACGCTTATGGCGCACAGATAAAGCGAATTCCAGAGCGCTTCGAGGAATCGCGTATCCCGGAACATGCTGCCGAACCAATCCAGCGTCCAGGACTTGGGCAAGAGCGTGTTCTGCCATTCTCTCGCGAACGCGTAAACGGCGGTGGCTGCCAGCGGAAGCAGCAAGTACACGAGAAGCATCGATTGAAGGGCGCGATGCCCCCAGCCCGCTCCGTTACGCTCGGTCATCCCATCCCCTCCTTCGCATTCGCAAGGGCGCCGCGCGCCGCCCGCCGACGTTCTCTCCGCGACGGAACCGCCGTTCTCGCGGTTCCCGTCAAATATCGCGCCGAACGCTTCGTCATGCCGTGATTCAACGCCACCGCGAGCAGCGTCGTGCAAGCGAGCAAGACCGCGAGCGCGCTGCCGAGATTCGGCTGATTGGCGACATCCCCCGAGACGAGGGAGCCGATCCGGATCGCCAGCAGATTATAATTGCCCCCGACCAGCGCGTACGCGGTCGCATAGGCTCCCATCGCGTTGGCGAACAGAATGCCAAGCGTTCCGAAGATAGCGGGCGCAAGGATCGGCATTCCGACGGTGCGCCAGAATTGCCATGCGTTAGCGCCGAGCAGAGAAGCCGCCTCCTTCCACTGCTCTCGGATTCCGTAGAAGGACGGATAGAGCAGAAGAAGCGACAACGGAATCTGGAAGTATACGTAAACGAGGGTCAACCCGGTCCAGCTGTAGAGATCGAAGCCCGCGAACGCGTTCCACCCCCACTGCTTGAACAGCAAGGTGAACATGCCGTTCGACCCGAGGAGGATAATATAAGCGAATGCTAACGGAACGCCCGCGAAATTCGAGGTCATGTTGGACAGCATCAGCAGCCGGTCTCGAATCGCCGGGGAGAAGCGCGTCACCGAATACGCGCACGCAAGGCCGACGGCGATCCCGATCAGGCTGGAATAAGAAGAGATCAGCAGGCTGTTCTCGATCGCTTTCCGATAGAACGGACTGTGCAGAGCCGTATAATAGTTGTGCCAGGTCAGCGAGAAGTCGATATCCGACCGGAAGCTTCCCGTCAGCATGGACCAGACGGGAGCCAATTGGAACGAGAGCACCATGATCGCGAAGGGAAGCAGGCCCAGAACCCAAAGCCTGTCTTGCAGCCGAATTCTATTCTTCTTGTTTCTCATATGGACACATCCCTTCAAGGCGCGAAGCAGGCGCCTTCGTCCAAGAACGAAGACGCCCGCGGCAGTCCCTGGCTACGATTCCGTCTAATTAATTCATGTGTACGAGAACGCGGTCCTGCCAAGCCTGCGGCAGCGTCTTGGACGTGGCGTCCCACACCTTGTAGTCGCCGACCGGCTTCGCGTTCTTGTACTCGTCCTTAGGCAGCAGCTTGGCGGCCACGTCGTCCGGCAGTTTCACGCTGTCCCGGATCGGGCGCGCGTAGCCCTTCGCCAGATTGATCTGCCCTTCGTCGCTGAAGATGTATTCGCGGGTCAGCTTGGCCGCGTTCGGATGCGGCGCGTACTTGTTGATGATCGTCGCATAGCCGCCGACAACGCTGCCTTCTTCCGGGATCGAGACTTCGAATTGGTCCTTGTTGATCTGGTCGCGATAGTTCAGAGCATTGAAGTCCCACAGCAGCGTAACCGGAACCTCGCCTTTCTCGATGTTCGCTACGGTTGCTTCCGCATTGGACAGGCGTCCCTTCCGGGCAAGGTCCTCGAAGAACGCGAGTCCCGGCTCGATGTTGTTCTCGTCGCCGCCGAACGCGATCGATGCCGCCAGAACCGCCATTTGAGCTTGAGCCGCCTTCGTGACGTCGCCGACGATGATCTTGTAATCGCCGTTCTTCAGGTCCTCCCAGCTCTTCGGCGGGTTCTCGACGAGCTTCTTATTAGTCAGGAACCCGATCGTGCCTTGATAACCGACGACCCAGTGGCCGTCCTCGTCCTTCGCCCAACCGGGAATCTCCTCCCAGTGTGAAGGCTTATAGGGCTGCGTGACTCCCTTGGCTACGGCGACCGGACCGAAAGCGATGCCGACGTCCCCGATGTCCGCGGTCGGCTTGTCCTTCTCGGCGTCGAACTTCGCGATCTCCTCGGCGCTCGACATGTCGGTATCCGAATGCTTCAACGCATAGTTCGTTTGAATATCGTTCCAGGTGTCTTTCCAGTTCGCCCAGCTGTCCGGCATCCCGACGCTGATGACCGAGCCTTCTCCCTTCGCTTGCGATTCGATATCCTTGATGGACGAGGAATCGACAGCTCCGCTGACGGAAGAAGCCGATTCGTTGTCCTTGCCGCAAGCGGCCAGAACGGACGACAGAGCCACGGTCAGGGTAAGAACGGAGAACCACCTTTTCTTTGCAGTCAAACTCAACATTTTTCTCTTCCTCCTACGAACGTTTGTGGGATGATTCGAAGGTCATGTTGTTTTCGCCCCTTCTCCAATGTAAATTTCCACTGTTTTCCCAGAGTCATGGGGGATAGACCATTGTGTTAAATGATAGACATTCGAAAACAATTCCAATGGAATAAACGCAGAGGAGTTGAGGGTTTTTTGTATTTAATGGAAAAATACATATTGACTCGATATATATCGCCCCGATATAATGAGCGACAGGTATAATATTCCACCTTTGCAAATTAGGGGGAGCTTATCATCAACAGCCAGGATGTCATTCTAGGTCTTCTGCACCATCGGCCGCTCTCGGGGTATGAGATCAAGGGCAAATTCGAATTCCCTCTCGGCTTCTTTTTCGATGCAAGCTTCGGGACGATTTACCCGACCTTAGCCAAGTTGGAGAGCCATGGGTATATCGTTAAGGAGAGCGTTGTCCAAGAAGGCCGGCCGAACAAGAACATCTATTCGATCACCGAGGCTGGCCGGGAACGATTCCAGGAATACCTGCAATCTCCTCTGGAAGAGGATCTGTATCGTTCCGACCTCATGGTGCGTTTGTATTTCGGAGAGTTCATCGAGCAGGAGCGAATGATCGGCTGGATTGTCCGCGAGATCGGGAAGCTGAAGCGAAACGAGCAGATTCTGCAGGAATTCAAGGCCGAATGGGGAGAGCGCATTTCGTCCAGCTCGAATTTGTGCCTGAACGTCGGAGTCGAGCTGAATGCCGCAAAGATCAAAGTTCTGGAGGAAGGTCTCGCCAAGATTCAGCAATCGATGAATGGGCAAGTTTAGTAGAGAGATCACTTGATTATTCCAAAGGAGTGGAGAGTTAATCATGTCTGATGCCAAAAATAGAACGGCTCTGATCATTGTGGCTATGGCGCTGGGACTGCTCATGGCCTCTCTGGACAACACCATCGTATCGGCATGCATCAACAAGGTCATCGGAGACATCGGCGGTTTCGATAACATCTCGTGGGTATTCACCGCCTACATGCTCGCCGCGACGAGCACGATGCTCATTTTCGGCAAATTGTCGGACTTGTTCGGACGCAAAAAGTTTTATCTAATCGGCATCGGGCTGTTCTTGATCGGGTCTGCGTTGTGCGGCATGGCGGGGAATATCGAGCAACTGATTTTCTTCCGAGTCATCCAAGGTATCGGCTCCGGATCGGTCTTCCCGATCTCATTCTCGATTCTCTTCACCTTGTTCGCTAATCCGAAGGACGCCGCGAAGCTGTCCGGCGTTATGGGCGCCGTGTTCGGACTATCATCGGTTGCAGGTCCCCAGCTTGGAACGCTCATCTCGGAGAACCTGGGCTGGCGCTGGTGCTTTTATGTGAATCTGCCGATCGGCATCGCGTCGATGCTGGTGCTCCTCTTCGCCCTGAAGGAATCGCGGTCGGAGCGTAAGCCGAAGATCGATTACGCTGGCGCGGCGCTGCTTATCGCTTCCACCGTCTCGCTTATGCTCGCGTTGGAGCTCGGAGGCAAGAACTTTGCTTGGGGTTCTTGGCAAATCATCGGCCTGTTCGCGATCGCGGCCGTTGGAACAACTTCATTCCTCATGGTCGAATCCCGCGCTTCCGAACCGATGCTCCCGCTGCCGATTTTCCGCAACCGCCTCGTGCTCGGAACCAGCATCTTATGCTTCTGCCAAGGCGTCATCATGTTCTCCGCCATTACCTATCTGCCGATCTATGCCGTCACGGTATTGGGCAGAGCCAATTCGAACGGCATTCTGACTCCGATGATGGCTTCCCTCATTACCGGAGCGATCATCTCGGGCTTTGTCGGTGCCAAGTTCAAATTCCGATCCATCATGTTCGTTAATATGCTTCTGGGCATCGTTGCCGCCATACTGCTCATGTCGCTGTCGCCCGCGACCCCGTTCTGGCAAGTGATCGCTATCATGATTCTGCTCGGAGCCGGCGTCGTCGGTCCGCTCATGAGCTTAGCCCAAAGCGCCGTCGCCATGAGCGTCGACAAGAAGTACCTCGGTATATCCTCTTCCGTCGTCGGCTTCTGGCGCAACATCGGCGGAATCATGGGCGCTTCGATCATGGCGGTTATTGTGAATGGCAACTTGAAGGATTCTACGCTCGAGGCCATCAAGAAGTTCAATATTCCTCAAGACCAATCGGCAACTCTTGCGAACCCGGAGAACGTCATTCGAGCTGCCGATAAACTTCCGCCTGAGCTTCTCGCGTTCCTAAAGGACGCCATCGGTAAAGCGATCAATCATGGCTTCGTGCTGTCGCTCTGCATCATGGCCTTCGGCGCAATCGTCGCTTTGACGGTCGGAAGCGCCAGGCTCGTTCCTCAACCGAAGAACGCCGGCGAGGTTCAAGCGCACGCAGGCACGATTTGAGCGTAATCGAAGACACGGGTTCACTAGAGATTATGAAAATGAGCGGCCAGTGCCTTCAAAGGGTTCCCGATACTCGTTCGAAGCTTGCGCTCCGCACGCTCCGCCGCTTCTAGCATGGATAATTGGGCAACCGAGATGCGCTTGCCCTTCTCTGTCGCCGCCAGCTCTTCAATGTACTCGGCTACCTTTGCCGCGTACTTCTCTTTGTGGCCCCGCATGACAAGCTCGAAGGCATTCTCGATGACTCGCGCTTCCACGCGGCCGGTAAAAGGATAGATTGCAGCAAACTCCCGAAGCCTGCTCATGGTCCCTTCGACCGTTGCCGGGTTCGTGAACAGCACGATTTGCGGTTCCGGCGACCCGCAGATCGAATGAAAAAACGGCTCGTCTATCTTAATGATCGGAATCGGCGTACGAAGCCGCTCCTCCTCTAATAGAGCGATATAGTTCGTGCAGGTGATCAGAATCGCGTCCGCGCCGGACAGGGCGATCCACTCGATTTGTTCGAGGACTTTGTTGCGCGCGACTGCTTCATCCAGCTTAGGCTCGGATGCCAGCCTGTTCATCAAGCCGGGGTCGACGTAATGGATCCATTCTATATTTTCGGAGGCGAATGCCGTCTGTACGTACTCTATATTCGAATGATGGGCGTGCAGGCAGGCGAATTTCCGCATGGTTCGAGCTCCCGTCCTAAGTAAGTGTTACATGCAGCGAAGAAGCCTTGTTCCCAAGGCTTCTTCGGTTGTTATCAAATTATGGGCGGAGGGCTGGAGCTTGTAAAGCGGAAGTTGTCCGGATCATGACCAATTTCTTGCCATACGCGTCAAGCAAGATTCCGTGCCCCGAGGATTGACGCCTCTTCCGAAGGCCGCCGAACTCTCGGGCCGGCGCTCCGAATGTCATTCGCCACGCCCGGGAACTTCTCGAAGTTCTGCACGAATCGCATGGCCAATGCCGCCGCCTGCTCGTCGTAGGCGGCCTTGTCCACCCACGCGTTGCGCGGTTGGAGCAAGCGCCCGGGCACGCCGTCGACCGAATTCGGGACGAGCACCCCGAACACGGGATCCGCCGCGAAGCTCGCCTGTTCGATGCTTCCGTTCAATATCGCCGCGATCATCGCTCTCGTCGATGACAAATCCATCCGCTGCCCGACGCCGTATGCCCCTCCGCTCCAACCGGTATTCACCAGATAAACGCGAGACTGGTGCTTCATGACTTTGTCGCCGAGCATCTTCGCGTACGCTTCCGGTTTAAGGGGAAGGAACGGCGCTCCGAAGCACGCCGAGAAGGTGGCTTCCGGTTCGCTGACTCCCCGTTCCGTGCCGGCCAGCTTGGACGTATAGCCGGAGAGAAAGTGATACATGGCCTGCTCTTTGGTCAGCTTCGCTACCGGAGGGAGCACCCCGAAGGCATCCGCCGTCAGGAAGATAACGACTTCTGGCTGACCGGCCGTCCCCGGAATGACGGCTCCCGGGATATAGTCGATCGGGTAGGCGGCTCTCGTATTCTCGGTCAAACGATTGTCGGCGTAATCCGCCATGCGGCTCTCTTCATCCAAGACAACGTTCTCCAGGACGGTTCCGAATCGGATCGCGTTCCAGATTTGCGGTTCCTTCTCTTCGGTTAATCCTATGCACTTCGCATAGCAGCCGCCTTCGAAGTTAAACACTCCCGAGTCCGACCAGCCGTGCTCGTCGTCCCCGATCAGCCGGCGTTCCGGATCCGCGGACAAGGTCGTCTTGCCCGTTCCCGATAATCCGAAGAACAGCGCCACATCGCCTCTCTCCCCTACGTTGGCCGAGCAATGCATCGGCAGTACCCCTTGGAGTGGCAGCACATAGTTGAGCACGCTGAAGATCGACTTTTTCATCTCGCCCGCATACTGCGTTCCCCCGATCAGAACGGTTCTTCTCTCGAAAGAAACAGCGATGAACGTCTCGGAACGGGTGCCGTCCTCCTCGGGATCCGCCTTCAGGCCGGGAAGCGCGATGACCGTAAAAGCAGGATCGCGGCTTGTATCCTCGTTCTCTTCGGGGCGAATAAACAGTTGGCGAACGAACAGGTTATGCCAGGCGTACTCGTTGATTACCCGAATCGGAAGCCGGTAAGCCGGATCCGCTCCGGCAAAGCCGTCGAACTGGAACAATTCCCGGTCCTTCATATACGCGATCGCTTTCGTATATAAACGATCGAAATGCTCGGCGGAGATCGGCTGATTGACGGATCCCCAATCGATAAGACCGGCGGTTTCCGGTTCCCGGACGATATATTTGTCTTTCGGGGAACGCCCCGTGAACGTGCCCGTCGCCGCGCGAAGGGCTCCGACGGAAGTTAGTTGGGCTTCCCCTTTCGCCAGAGCGGTCTCCACCAGTTCCGCAACGGATAATTGACGTCGGACGGTATCGGACGCGTTGTGCGGATTAAACATTGCTTTTCCCCCTTCAAGGCCGATGACGGCAGCTCTATTTAGTATGTCATTATTATATATATGACTCATTTATAGAGCAATACTTGCGGCAATAACATCTATTTATGACTCACATAAAAGAATTAATTCGCAAACACGCATACGAAAACTGGAGTCGCGCCCCTCTCGGCCGAAGAACGCCACCACGCAAGGTGATGACGTTCTTCGCCTTCATTACCGCTCCAGCGTCGAGCGCTATTAAGATACTCCGGTCTCCAGCTTGCCTTCCGGCTCGCGGGCCTCCGTCGACGGCTTCGCGATTCTGGGCGAACGGACGAGCAGCCAGGCCAGCGCGCCGACGACGCAGAGGATGACGGCGATAAGCTGGAACGCCCCATTGAAGCCAGCCGCTTGATCGGCGCTACCTTGAACAAGCTTGCCCGTAACGTACGGCGCAACGATGCCGCCGAGGGAGGAGGCCGCCATGAATATTCCTTGCGCTTTGCCTTGATGCTTCGGAGGGACGAGTTCGACCAGAATGGCCGGTCCGATCACGAGGGTAATGCAGCCGAAAGTCAGGCCCAGGGAGAGCAGGGCTACCGTCAACGGATTCGAGTTGACGATCGTTCCGAGCGCATAACTGATTCCGGCTCCGATCAGCACGGGACTCAGGATGGATACCCGGGAGCGGAACATGCTCTTCGTTCGGCGGTAGAGCCAATCCGAGATGGTGGAGAACAGCAGTTGAGAGATCGTGATCATGATCCAAGGCAGGGTTACGGCCACTTTCAATTCCGCGGCGCTAAGATGCCGTACCTTGGCGAAATAATTCGGAAGCCAGACGAGTCCGACCGTATACGACCAGTACGTCGCGAAGCCGCACAACGCGACGAGCAGGAAGCTTCGCGAGAACACGATCTTGAGGAACTTCGAATCTTCGGCCGGATGGCGGGCTTCTACGGCCGCCGACGAGAGATTGTCGGGGGATGCCGGGCGATCCTTCGCGAACAGAAGCCAGAGAACGACCCAAACGACGCCGATGATGCCCGTTGCCAAGAAAGCGGAGCGCCAGCCGTGAGACGAGATCAATTGAATGAGCGGAGGAGCGGACATGGCGACTCCGAGCGGACCGCCGATGGAGACGAGAGTGAGGCCGAAGCCGAGCTTGCCGCGAGGAAGCCACTTCGCCGCGGTCGTCATCGCGAGCGAATAAGACGGCCCTTCGCCGGCACCGAGAATCAACCGGGTGATCAGCAGGAACGCGAAGCTATGGACGAAGAGGGTCGAGAATTGAACGGCGGCCCACACGAGGGCCATGATCGTGATGGCGAGCTTCGTGCCCATTTTGTCCGAGAAGATCCCCATCAAGACGGCCGACACGGCGTACAGCCAGAAGAACACGCTGCCGACGAGCCCCCACTGTGTCGCGTTCAGGCCCAATTCGTCCATGATCTTCACGGAAGCGAACCCGATTACTGCCTTGTCGGTATTGCTGATGACGGTCAGTACGAACAAGAAGGCGATCATCATCCACACGGTACCTGTCATGCGAGAATTTGAATGCGCTTTCAATTTTTCCATGAGCATCGCTCCACTCTCTTGGATGTCTGTTCCGGGGCACAGCTATAGCAATGTTTAGACAAAGCTGACTTCGACGTCTCCGAGCTCCGTGAAGGAAGCCGTGAATCGATCTCCCTTCTCCGCGTTGACGGCGGCCGACAAGGCTCCCGACAGAATAACCTCGCCCGCCCGAAGGATAACGCCGTATTCGTGCAGCTTGTTCGCCAGCCAAGCCACGCACGTTGCCGGGTGGCCAAGCACGGCGGAGCCATAGCCGGTGTTCATATGCACGCCGTTGCGGAACAGCTTCATCTCCAGCTTCGTCAGATCGAAGTCCGATGGCGAGAACCGTTGCTCCCCCAAGACGAACAAGCCGCTTGAGGCATTATCCGCCACGGTATCCTCCAGCTTGATGCGCCAATCCGTGATTCGGCTGTCCACGATCTCGATCGCGGGGACGATGAATTCGGTTGCGTCCATGACATCCTCGAGCGTTACCGACGGGCCGGACAGATCTTGGCGAAGAATAAAAGCGATCTCCGCTTCCGCCTTCGGCTGGAACAGTCGGCTCATGGGGACGCTCCCGCGGCTCTGTACCTCCATCGTTCCGAGCAGATGCCCGTAATCCGGCTGGTCGACGCCGAGCATCTCCTGCATGGGAAGGGACGTCAAGCCGATTTTTTTGCCGACGATGCGATCTCCTTGCTCCACCTTGCGGGCGATAGCCGTTAATTGCGCTTGGTAAGCTTCGTCGATCGTAAAGCCCGGGAACCGCTCGGTGAGGGGAGCGACCGAACGCCGCTCCTCCTCCGCAGCCAGAAGATGCTCGTATGCGAGTTGAATCCGTTTAGGAGCTTCTGCGTTCAAGGTAATTTCCTCCTTCGTCTGGATCAGCTTGAATGACGCTTCATGAAGGTAATCATGACTTCGTTGAACTCTTCCGGCTTCTCCCATTGAGGCCAATGACCGGCATCCTGGATGACCGTCAGCTCGCTGCCCGGGATCATATCCTTGATCGGCTGCGCTTCCTCGACGGTCGACGTCGGATCATGGTCCGTCCACGCCAGCAGCGTCGGAGCGCCAATTCGGCCGCACCAGGAAGGATCCCAGCTGTATTGCTTTCTGGCCTCGATGTCTTGGAGGTAGACGATATGATGGACGGCGTTCCGGTAGGAAGGCTGCGTATAGATGTTGTAGCGCGCTTCGATCAGCTCTTCGGTCACCTGGCTCTTATCGTACATGAGCCATTCCAACCGGGTCTTGACGTTCTCGTAGCTCGCTTCGACGACCGCCTTGACCGTCGACTCCTTCAGGCGCTGCATAACCTCCGGCTTGTTGTTCACATTGCCGGGGGTATTGAGCACGAGCGCTTTCACGTACTCGGGATGATAAGCGCCGAACCATGCGGCGACCCAGCCGCCCAGCGATTCTCCGGAGAGGAATACCTGTTTCAGACCGAGAGCTTGAATGACCCCGAGCAGATGGTCGCTGTAATAATCGATGCCGTACGGGCGATCCGGCTTGTCCGTATACCCGTGTCCGACCATGTCGATGCAGATGACCCGGAAGTGCTCGCTCAGTCCTTTGATGTTCCGGGCGTACGCTTCGATATGCCCTCCCGTGCCGTGCAGCAGGATAAGCGGATCTCCCGTTCCGGCCTCCAGCACCCGGGTGCGGATTCCGTTCGCGTTGACATAGTGAAGCTTGAATTCGAGATTCGCCAGTTCGGTCCAGATCGACATGAGTTTCTCTCCTTTAATGAAGTAATTAAGCGGTGAATTGGACGACGGCCATTCCCGTGACCCATTCCGGAATCGGCTCATAGCAGACAACCTTCGGTTCGAAGCTCTGAAGAGCTCCCAGCAGCACGAGCCAATTGTGAATTTCCTGGCCGCCGTTGCCGAATTTCTCCTCGATCAGCTCCGCGCTCCAGCCTCTCAGCGCCGCGTAATCCTTCGACACGATCAGCTCCAGCATTTTGCGGTCCCACTCTTCGTTAACCGGTCCGGACTTCAGATTCGTGACGCGAGTCTCGCGGTTCTTGAGATAGGCGTCGAGCTCTTCGATCTCTTCCCGGCCTTTCTTCAGCACTTGGATCAGCTTCTGATCCTCCGGCTTCTCGCTGTCGATCTTCGGAATCGGCACCCAGTGGGACAAGCCGCCCGATGCGACGATCGCCACCTTCAAGTCTTCGTCCCAGGATTCGATGGCGCCTCGCAGCATCTCGCCGACTTTGAAGCAGCGATCCATGGTCGGCAGCGGCGGCGCGGACGTGTTGACTGCGATCGGCACGACAGGAATGTCCAGGTCCGGGTTAAGGAAGTAGATCCCTTGCGTATGGCCGTGGTCAACCTTCATCGACAGCGTGAAGGCGAAGTCCACGTGGTGGTCGAGGCCGGTCTCGAGAATATGCTTGGCCAAGCTCTGCTGCACGGGAATCTTGTACTTCGGCAGCTGCCAGTCCCCCCAGCCCTCGCACTCCCCGATTCCGATCGTGAAGGAAGGCATATGGTTATAGAAGTAACTGTTGAAGTGGTCGTCCGAGACGAGCACGAGCACATCGGCCCCGACTTGCTTCAGCCAGTCCTTCATCTCGGCCGCGCTAGCCAAGAAGCGCTGCCCTCTCTCTCCCCCGCCTGCTTCGTTAGTCATGATCATCGGGCTGTGCGACATGGCGACTCCCGCAATAATCTGTGCCATCTTCGTTCCATCTCCCCTTCGGATTGTTAGGCAAAGAGATAATTCAAACGATAAGAGCCCGAACCGGCGAACTCTCCATCAAGCTCATTCTCCGGCTCCTCGATTCGGCGAAGCCATTCGACGGCGGCTTTCCCTAGCGGAACAGGTCCGCGGTCGACCTTGCACGATACCGATTGGCCTTCCCTCGTCTCCGTCACTCTGATCTCGGAATTTACCGCTTGCCATGCGTTCTTCAGACGAACCTCATAGCAGCCGGCCGCCGGGACTGTGTATCCGGGTTCCGGGAGGAAGCTCCGTCCTTCGAACCGTCCTCTTATCTCGTAGTTCCGGCCGAGGAAAGGCGGCAGCTGTTCCACCTCTCCGCCGAGCAGCCTCGTCCGGATGGCGGTCGAGCTGATTTTCTCCCCCCGATAATCGACTTCCGCCACCTTCGTCGCTTCAAGAAGCCCGTTCGAATCGCTCGCCAGCCGGTCCATATGACCCGCGCCGCGGCTGCCGTACTTGAAGTCGAATCCGGCAACCGCGTGAACGGCGCCGAGTCCGGCCACATAATCGACGGCGAACTGCTCCGGCGCCAGAGCGGCGAATTCCTTCGTGAACTCCACGAGGTAGAAGAAGTCCACCCCCAGCTTGCGAAGCTCGTCCTCCTTCTCCTCTAGCGGCATCAAGCGAGGAACCTTCACCTTGCCGTCCGACAGCACCGTTCTAGGATGAGGCGAGAAGCTCATGACCGATAGCCCGATTCGTCTCCTCTTCGCAATCTGCCGCGCGATGCGTATGACTTGACGATGCCCCAGGTGGAGCCCGTCGAAGCAGCCGATCGCCATTACATTCGGCATCACGGCTAGCTGTCGATCCCGAAGCGTATCGGTATTCACTAGGATGGTTCTCATGGCTGTCACCTCATCTTTCTGGTCGTTAAACGGTCGGCTCGGCCGTCAGCGAACGGTATCGCCCGCTGTAGAAGATCAAAGGCTCGCCTTCCTCCAAGCGGATATCCGTTACCCTGCCGATAAAGAGAGTATGATCTCCCTCTACGTATTCCGCGGCTACTTCGCATGCGATCTGGGCCAAGGCGCCCGGAATGGCCGGTTTGCCGTCCAACCGATCGAACTCGACCTCTTTCGGTTCCTTGATCTGTCCCGCGAACACCATCGAGAGCTCCTTCTGATGATCGGCAAGGAAATTAACCGTAAAAATGCCGCTTTGTTTGATTTTTGGCAATATTCGCGCTTTTTGTCCGATCGAGATGACGACCAGCTTCGGATCAAGCGAGACCGACATGAACGCATTCGCCGTCATGCCGTGAACCGTTCCTTCCTCTTCCGTCGCGATTACCGTGACTCCGGTCGCGAACCTGCCCATTGCCGTGCGAAATTGACGATCATCCATGTTTTGTTTTCCCCTCTCGTCGTGTTTATCCCCGAACTCCACCGTCGAACCCGAACAATTCTTTGCCGTAGGCGGCGACGGAATCTTCATACAACGACGTCTTGTGCGTGGCGACCGACAGAATGTCCCGGATGAACAATTCGATCACTCCGCCTTTATATAGAGCCCCGCCCCCGAGCGTCAACAGCGCTCTTACGGCGATATCGGTGCAGATCTTGATGATCTTGGTCCGGATGGAGAAGAACTCCGCCCGCGATGTCTTCCGGCCGTCCCGTTCGTAATTCTCGAGGAGCTGGATATACTTCATCATCAAGCCTTCCGCGACGTGGAAGTCCGTCGTCATCTCCGCCAGCACCCGTTGGCTTCGCGGCGATTCGCTCTCCCGGATCCCGTCGACCAAGCGGACGCGCTTCTCGGTCAGCTTCTTGAACTCGGAGAGAATTCGTTCGGCTCCGCCCATCGCGACGTTCGGGAACCCTAGATAGAAAGCGGGATAGAAGGGTACATTATAGAAGATATAATCTTTGTCGTAGTCTTCCTCGGGAGGCTTGCCCGTCTCGTCGACATCTCCAAGCCTAAGGATACGCTCCATCGGAACGTACACGTTGTCCGCGACAACCTGATTGCTTCCGGTGCCGCGAAGCCCGAACGTATCCCAATTCTTGTTGACGGTTACTTCGGATAGGCGAAGAATCGGCATGAACATCTCGGGCTTCGAACGGCCCGGCAGCTCTCCGACGACGCCGAGGCCGATCCAGTCCGAATAAAGGACTCCGCTCGCGAAATCCCACTTGCCGCTTATCCGGTACCCGTCTCCATCCCGCACCGCCGTGCCGACGGCCGCGAAGACATCGCAGATGAGGCCGCCCTGATGAACGATCTCGTCTCTTCCTTTGGGCGGCAGGAAGGAGGGCAGCGTATTATGGAGCGGATACAAGTAGGTCAGCCAGGCGGCGGAGATATTGTGGTAAGCAACCTTGCGGATGATTTGCGCGAACGTGCTCAAGTCGACCTGCGGACCGCCGTATTGACGGGGCAGCAGCAGCTTGGCGATGCGGGTCTCTCGTATCAAGTTCACGACATTCTCGGAGATGGTCGCGTTCGCCTCGGCCGTCTTCGCTTCCTGTTCGGCTAGTAGTCCGATCTTCTCGGCACCGTCCAGCAGCTGCTTGATCACATCGTTGTTCTCTTGAATGGCAACGTTCTCCATCAGGGTCACCTCGTTTGGTTAGCGTTAATTAACGATTCGGCTTAACTTCATGCGGTTAATGAACGATTCTCGACAACGGAGGCGAAGGCGATTCGTTTTGCAACCGCTTTCATCTCTCGCAACTAGTGTACTAAGCTTAGCCGCCTTCGAACTAGAGCATCTTTTGTCCATTAATTCGCGCTAACTTAGATAACTTTTGTCCTTCCGCCTGACTAGAAGCCTGGCAGGAACGGCTATTCGACCTGTAATTCCCCGACGGCGATCAGATAGTTCAGGATCAGCCACAGCTGGTGCATCTCGGTCGGGTTGCGCAGATCCTTCTGCAGCTTCTCTTCGATTCTCGCGATCCGATGCCGGAGCCCGCTCATCGACAGGGACAGGTCGCTCATGGTCTGTTCCAGCTTGCCCCCGTTCAGCAAGTAGCTGTGCAGGGTCAGCAGGAGCTCGACCGATTTGGGATCTTGAAGGTTATAGAGCGAGCCGAGCTCCCGCTTCACGATCATGCCGATCTCTCTCTCGTTCCGGTTATCGATGAGCAGGCCGAAGATGCCCAGCGAGCGAAACGGCACGATGGCTTTGCGCCTGGCCAGCCTTAGAGCGACCGACGCCTCCTCGTAACGCTTGCTCGCGCTGCCGATATCGTCGCCGACGCCGCTGATTCCGAATCGGTAATCTCCTTGCGGGTATAGCCGGGCAAGCTCCTGCTGGAATGGCTTCAGGAGCTCGGCGGAAGATTGCTGGTCAGCCCCCAGCGTAAACAATAGGACCATGCGGCCGTTGCGATGCCCGATCAGAACGGAACGATGCTTGCTCTTGAAGTAACGGACGGCCGCTTCGTAGAGAAGCTCCTGTTGGCGGAATTCCTCTTCGAGGGTCAGCTTGGCCTTGGCATAGTCCATGACGACGATCTCGTACGGGAGCCTCAGGTCCAGTCCGGCATAGGCTCCTCTCTGAACGATCTCGCTCTCCGGAAGCTTGCCGTCCAGCAGCTGGTCCAGAAAATTCCCCTTCATCCGCTCGAACGAATCGAACCTCGTTTTCTCGTTCAGAAGAATAAGAGAGGCTGCGCTGACGAAACGGTCGAGCAAGAGATCGTCCTCCGAGCGCTTGCTCCGGATGCCGTCTTCGTACAAGAAAGCGCAGTACCCCATTATCTCCTTCTGCACGGGAATCGAAGCGATGAGCAGCTCCTTGCCGTCCGTCGTCCGGATTGCTTTTCTTCCGAAGGGGCTATGCTCTTTGACGGCTTGCCGAAGCTGCTTCTCCAGCTCGGCTACGGCCTCGTCGGGCAAGCCGGATGACGCGACGATCCGCTTGCCGAAGCCGTCCGTCATCGCGACAGGAATGCCCAGCATGCGATAGACCCGCTCGACCATTGCCGCCAGGTCGATGCCGCCGATGACCGCTTCCGTAAGCTTGTGGTGAAAATCGGCCATGCGGGTAACGATGTTTTTCTGCTCGAGCAGCTGGTCGTAGGTATACTCCAGTTCTTTGACGATTGGCGTATGCGCGTACTCCAGCCGTTCCTCGCGGATCTCCTGCTCCGCCCATTCCCGCTCCAGCTTGATGACCCAGCGGCATTCCGCGTCTCCCTTGCCGACGCAGGAGATCTCTCTGGCCAGCAGCGGCTGCCCGAAGATCGTCGTCATGAAGCCGCTCGAATACCCGATCAGCGTATGGCAGACCGGCGCAGTCGAGACGCCATGCCGCTTCAGGTGCTCGGCCGCTTCGTAGGAATCCAGCCAAACGCCTTGCCCCAATACGGACACGAGCCGGCCCTCTTCCTCCCGCACGACCGAGCATTCATGCTTGAACCCGCGAATCTGCCCGCTCTTGGCATGCAGAATCGGCCCGTACTTGATGAGTTCGTCCAACGGCATTCCGGACTGCATCGCTTCTTTGGCGTCGTTGACGCCCATCTCCCAGCCGAAGTGAAAAAGAAATCCTCGAATGCGGTCTATTCCGATATTTTCCAAAAGTTGCTCTCTCAAAATGCCGAAAGCGGAGGATGAGGTCTGGATGCGGCGGTGTTCCCGTTCGGCTTCGTTGCTCAAGCCTTCTTCGGAGATATGGATACGCATGGCGGATCAACGTCCTTTTGTCGTCGTATTTGTCGAAAAATAGGATGGCGCTCACTCTAATCATAAGCATGATGCTCCTTAAGTCCAAGTCTTCCCGACAACGAAAAAAAGAATAGCTATTGACAGCCGAAGATAGAGCTCGTTAAGATTAGGGCAATCTTGATCCTATATTTACGAATGGCGTTCGATATTATCGAACAATGGAGGGGACATGACCGAGAAATCGATTCAATCCGTGGATAGGGCGCTGGCGATTCTGGAGCTGTTTCTCGGTTCTTCGCCGGAACTAAGCGTCAAAGAAATCAGCCTCGCGACAGGCTTGTCCAAGAGCACGGCTCACGGAATCATCCGGACGCTGGAGCGCGGCGGTTACCTGCAGCAGAACCCGGCCGACCTGAAGTACAAGCTCGGAATGAAGCTGTTCCGTCTGGGCAACGCGTTCGCCGGTTCGCTTGAGATCGGGGGCATCGCACGCCCGATTCTTCGGGATCTGGCCGACCGGCTTAAGGAGACCGTTCATCTGGTCGTACGGCAGCAGGACGAAGCGATCTACGTTGACAAAGTGGAAGGCCCTCAATCCCTTCGGATTTACTCGCACGTCGGCAAGAGAGCTCCATGGCATTGCACCGGCGTCGCCAAGGCGATCCTTGCGTACCAAGACGAAGACACCGTCGACCGACTTCTTGCGCAAGCGGAATTGCAACCGTTTACAAAATTCACGATTACCGACGTCGACCAGTTGCGGGAGCAGATGCGGCACATTCGGGAGAACGGCTTCGCGCTCGACAACGAGGAGATCGAGCTCGGGCTCAGATGCGTGGCCGCCCCTATCTTCGACCATCAAGGACAGGCCGTCGCCTCCGTCAGCTGCTCGATTCCTTCCTTGCGGCTGGACGAGACGAAGCTGCCGGAAGTCGTTCGGACGATCACTCGCGCGGCTGCGGGCATCTCCCGCGGCATGGGCTACCTAGAGCAACCATAACAAGGAGGAGAACGCGATGTCGAAAGTGAAAGTCGCCATACTGGGCTCGGGCAATATCGGCACGGATCTCATGATCAAATTAGGCCGCTCCAGCGTGCTGGAGCTGACGACGATGATAGGAATCGATCCCGAATCGGACGGCTTGCGCCGCGCCCGCGATCTCGGCTACGTAACGGTCGATTCGGGACTCAAAGGGTTCCTGGAGCAGCATCCGGATTTAGCGGATATCGTGTTCGACGCCACATCGGCGAAGGCTCACGTGAGGCACGCCAAGATGCTGAGGGAAGCCGGCAAGAAAGCGATCGACATGACTCCGGCGGCGATCGGCCCCCTCATCGTTCCGGCGGTCAACCTGGACGCCAACCTGGACGTCGACAACATCAATCTGATCACCTGCGGCGGCCAGGCGACGATTCCCATGGTCCATGCGATCAACCGGGTCAGCCCGGTGGCCTATGCCGAGATCGTCGCGACGATCTCCAGCCGAAGCGCGGGTCCCGGAACCCGGGCGAACGTGGACGAATTCACCCAGACGACGGCGCGGGCCATCGAGGAAGTGGGCGGAGCCAAGAAAGGAAGAGCCCTAATCCTGCTGAATCCCGCGGAACCACCGATCCTGATGAGGGATACGGTCTACGCACTCGTCGAAGACGGAACGATGGACGAGGCAGCCATCGCGCGCTCGATCCGGGAGATGGCCGCGGTGGTCCAGGCTTACGTGCCGGGGTATCGACTGCGCTCGGAGCCTCAGTTCGAAGGCAACAAAGTCACGGTATTTCTGGAAGTGGAAGGCGCCGGGGATTATCTTCCGACCTATTCGGGCAATCTCGACATCATGACGGCCGCCGGGGTCAAGGTCGCCGAAGAGTTCGCCAAGAATCTGCTATCTAGAACGAACGCGCAAGGCGCAGACAGGAGCTGATGAAGATGACAACCCCTAACGTCTTGATTACGGAGGTCGCGCTGCGCGATGGAAGCCATGCGGTCGCCCATCAGTATACGGTCGAACAAGTGCTGAAGGTGGCCAAAGCGCTGAACGACGCCCGCGTGCCGTACATCGAAGTCTCGCATGGCGACGGCCTCGCCGGATCGACGCTGCAATTCGGCCTGTCTCGAACCGATGAGTTCGAGCTGATCGAAGCGGCCGTCTCCGTCTCGGACGTCTCCAAGATCGCCGTGCTTCTCATCCCCGGCATCGGAACGGTGAAGGAACTGAAGCAGGCGGCCAAGCTCGGAGCGAAGATGGCGCGGGTCGCGACCCATGTGACGGAAGCGGACGTCGCCACGCAGCATATCGCCGCCGCGAAGGACCTTGGCATGGAGACGGTCGGCTTCCTGATGATGTCGCATATGGCCGATGTCGCCACCTTGGTTGAGCAAGCGCGCAAAATGGAGAGCTACGGAGCCGACACCGTCTATGTCGTCGATTCCGCCGGCACCCTTCTTCCGCACCAGGTGCGCCAGCGCATTCGCGCCTTAAGGGAGCATATCGGCGCGAACGTCGGCTTCCATGCCCACAACAATCTGTCGCTGGCGATGGCGAATACCCTGGTCGCCATCGAGGAAGGCGCGACCCGCATCGACGGCAGCGTGCGCTGCCTCGGCGCAGGCGCAGGCAACACCCAGACGGAGGTGCTCGTGGCCGTGCTCGAGCGACTGGGCATCCCGACCGGCATCGATCTGTACCGGATGATGGATCTCGCCGAGGACATCGTCGCTCCTATCCTACCGACGCCTCAGGAGATAACGAAGGACAGCCTGGTGCTCGGCTACGCGGGCGTGTATTCGAGCTTCGCGCTTCATGCGAAGCGCGCCGCGGCCAAGTTCGGCGTCGACTCCCGGGATATCCTGATCGAGCTGGGCAAGCGCAAGGTCGTCGGCGGCCAGGAGGACATGATACTCGACGTCGCCGCGGAGCTGGCGAGAGCTGCGACGAGCCGTTAATTGAAGAGTCGCGCGGCAGCGAGCTGAAGCAAGAGTCGGACTTTTTCTGCAGATGGACCTCTTCTCCCTCTACTAGCGGAGATGGAGGTCTTTTTTTATCGTGCATGGGGAGTCGGATCAGGGGCAGGCTGATATTTCCCTTAGAGCTTCGTTCGGGGGATCTCCATAGCGAAAACAAAAAGAAGCCTTGAATCTCAAGGCTTCTCGGGTTTAAGTAGGTGGTGCGGTCGAGAGGACTCGAACCTCCACGGTATTGCTACCACTGGAACCTGAATCCAGCGCGTCTGCCAATTCCGCCACGACCGCATGTGTCTCGCTTCAAGGCCGAAGCCTCTCGAAGACGACAAGGCTTATTATAGATCGTCATCGGCGCCGTGTAAAGCGATTCTTGCTTTTGCTTACTTTTGTCCTAATACGGTTGCGCGCTTAGAATCGAGCCTTCGTTCATCCATGGGCCGGAAGCCGAGCTCTTAAGCCCTCTTCACCGCTTCCGCCAGCCGATCAATTCCCCGTACTGGAGAAAGAGCTAAGGCCCCTCTTCCAGAATAGATAGGCAATCGTTAAGCTGGCGGCGGCGACGGCCGGCGACCATGCCGCGATGCTTCTATCTCCGGAGCCTTCCATGAACAGCGTGGCGGGATAGTAAGCGGTGAACCCGTACGGAATAAGCCATGTCAGCACGTAACGAATTCCTTTGCCGTAAATGTTCATCGGATACCTCGCAAAGTCGCTCGTCCCCTGCACCGTCGCCATGATCGGCAGGCTGTCGACCATCCAGAAGGAGAAGGCCGCGAAGAAGAGATTGACCGCCAGGAAGATCGCCGCGCTGGAAGCAATCATCAAGAGCAGAAGCATCACTTCCGCCGCACCCCAGCTTATATCCAGTCGAGGCGCCGACGTGAAGAGCACGACCAGTCCGACCAACAGGCTGCCGAAGCCGTCCTGCTGCACCCGGTCGGCAATCAAGTGGAACAGCGGATTGACGGGACGTATCAGCAGCCGATCGAAGTTGCCCGGTCGAATATATTCCATGCCAAGCACCCAGAGATTATCGAAGAAAATGTGCTCGATCGAGCGTCCCAGCATGGCGATCGCATAGATAAACAACAATTGGTGGAAAGTCCAGCCGTGCAGCACGTCGATATGATCGAACACGATCCGGACGAACATGACGGACGTCGCTTGAACCAATAGGACCGAAGCGACCCCGATGAGAAAGTCGACGCGGTATTCCATCATCACCTTCAGCCGAGTCTTGAAGAACTGCCAATACAGCTTGACGTATCGCCTCATGCTTCTCCGCTCACCCCTTTCCCGACAGACGGGCTTATCCCCCGAAAATAACGACTTTGCGTATGGCGAGCTTCCAAGAGAATCGAATGGCGGCGTAGATAAAGACCAGCCAACCCGCTTGGACGAGAATCGCCGTCAGTGCGTCGCCGCCTGCCAATTGGCCGGTATAGATGGCCGCGGGCACATAAACCATCGATTGGAACGGCATGAAGCCGCTCGCCGTCCGGAGCCAATCCGGGAACATCGAGACCGGCGCCAGCGCGCCGGTGAAGAACAGCAGGAACGCGCTTCGGAGCGTGTGCAGACCCCAGATATAATGCAGCCAGAATGCCGCGACGCCGAGCACCAGATCAAGCTGAGTCCCGATCAACACGCCCATGGCGGCGCTTGCGATGCTCAGAGGCAGTGCGGTCCAGGTTGCCGGGGCGTCGATGCCGATGAACAAATAGGCGATCAGCAGCAGCGGAAGTCCTTCTCGTATCGTCCCCGTGATTTTCGTGCCGAGATCGAGCGCCACCAGTTTATCCAGCAGGTTGTAAGGCCGCATCAGCTCGATCGCCACGCTGCCGTCCCGTACCTGGCCGGCCAATTGGACGCCTACTCCCGCAACGTAATTGTTCAGCAGCATCGCCAGCACGACATAGGTGATCATGGCATGCAGCGGCATATCGTTCACGGAGGCGCGATTCTCGTAAACCGCATGCCAGAAAGCATAGACGAGCAGCATCTTAAGCAGCATCGAGACGGTTCCCGCCCAGTACCAGGCCGAGTACGTAGTGTCGATCTTGATCTGCGACTTCATCATTTCCCAGTATTTGCGCATCGTCAGATCCCTCGCTCGTAGAGTTCCTGAACGATGGACTCGATCGTCGGGTCGGCGATGGTCAGATCCCGAACCCGATACGATTGCATCATCGCCGAGATGACGTCGGCCGCCGTGACCGCCTGATTGCTGAACGTCAGGCTGACCCGGCCTTCCTCGCCTACGGCGGACTCGGCGAGCCCGATCAGCGGTTCGGGGAGCTCGAAGGCGAAGCCTCCCTCCGCCTCCAGTTCGAAATGCACGACTCGCTTGTGGCCGAAGCGGTCTTTGATCGATTGAATGCTTCCGTCGTACAGCACCTTGCCTTCGTCGATGATCAGAATCCGCTTGCAGATCTCCTCGATATCCTGCATGTCGTGAGTCGTCAGGATAACCGTCGTCTCGCGAAGCCGGTTCATCTCTTTGATGAACTCGCGGATCCTCGCTTTAACCGCCACATCCAATCCGATCGTCGGCTCGTCGAGGTACACGATCGACGGGTTGTGAAGGAAGGCGGCAGCCAGCTCGCACCGCATTTTCTGCCCGAGCGACAGCTGGCGGGCCGCCATGCCCATCAAGGGCTCCAGCTGCAGCACCTCGGCGAACATCGCGATCGTCTCTTTGAACTCCCGCTCCGGAATCTCGTAAATATGCTTCAGCAGCTCATAGGACTCGCGCACCGCGATGTCCCAGAACAGCTGGGAGCGCTGCCCGAACACGGCGCCGATCTGGCTCGCGTTGCGCTTCCGGTCCCGGTACGGAACAAGCCCGTTGACGGTCACCTCGCCCGAGCTCGGCGTCAGGATGCCGCACAGCATCTTGATCGTCGTCGATTTGCCCGCTCCGTTCGCGCCGATGTAGCCCACCATCTCCCCCTGTTCGATCCGGAAGCTGATGTCGTCGACCGCTCGCTTTATCGTATATTCCCGCGAGAAAAGTCCCTTTACGGCGCCCGTCAGCCCGGGCTCCCTGCTTGCGATCCTGTAATGCTTGGACAAGCCGTTAACGGAGATCATAGAGGGCCCCTTCTTTCGATTGATTCTCTGTCGACTAGCTGGCTTTGGATTGAGTTGCTTTGACTGAGAAGCTTTGATTGAGTAGCTTTGAGTAGCTTTCAGTAGCTTTCAGTAGCTTTCAGTAGCTTTCAGTAGCTTTCAGTAGCTTTCAGTAGCTTTCAGTAGCTTTCAGTAGCTTTGAGTTGCTTTGAGTTGCTTTGAGTTGCTTTGACTAATGCCGCTCGCGCCTTGCGCAAACGTTTGCATAAACAGGCGACAGCCTGCATGAAGGAGCCTTAATGTCTTCATCATTGCAAAATTAGAAAATAATTGCAATATAAATCGCCCGGAATCTCTAACGGAAATTTGAGACGCTTATAAGCGGTTTCCGGTCCTTTTTAAATTCTAACGGATCGTAGAGACCTTATTTATGCTATATCCCCCCATTTAACCGCGATTTCCATCAAATAAGGGCTGTGAGTTCCGTTAAAAATAAAAAGGGATGTTTTAAGGCCAAATAAGGGCCGTGAGTTCCGTTAAATTTCGGGAGAGCAAGTTACACTCCGAGTTAGAGCAAGCTCTGCCCCGGCGCAAGAGGCCGCGGCAAGTTTAGGTGGCTTTCTCGTTCAAATTATGGTAATTTATACCTATTCAATAGGCGTGAAGCACATGCCGCTTGGATCCCTAATCGCTCAGAAGCGAGTGATGTGGATCCAGGCGGCTTTTTGCGCGATCTCCATATAAAAAGGTGGAACGAAGATGCGTCCTTTCGATGATGTCTACGCCCAGTGGCTGGACAAGCAAATTACCGAGGAGAGTAATCCCCGGAGAAAAGAACGGCTGCGGCGAGGACTAACCCACGGTACGGTTGTTTTTCTCCGCGAAATATGGTTTCCGCTCGTCGCCAACCTGGATCATCTCCATGCGGAGTACGAGGTCCGCGATTGGCAGAACGGCTACCGATACTTGGATCTCGTCTTCTCCCCTCTTGGCGCCAAGGGATGCATCGAGATTCAGGATTATCGGTCGCATGCACGGGACATCGAGATCGGCCGCTTCAAGGATCTATGCATGAAGCAGGCATTGCTCGGACTGGATGATTGGTTGTTTCTCCCGATCGCCTACCTGTCCATTCGCGAAGATCCGGGAGTGTGCAAACAACTAACCCTTGCCTTTATCGGCAAGTTCCTGGCGGTCGAGACGCCCCCGGAGCTGAATTGGGCGGAAGCGGAGACCATTCGCTTCGCACGTCGAGCGGTTATCCCGTTCGCTCCAGGCGATCTTGCCGCTCATTTGCGCCTGACGGACCGCCATACACGAAAGCTTCTTCACCGCATGGTAGACAAAAAGCTCCTGGCAGTCGCGAACGGACAGAAGAGATATCGGACCTATCGGCGCGTGGATCAGTAATAAACTTATCCGCTAAGCCGCCGATTGAATGACCAACATGCGGAACGTTAACGTAACTGGTTATTCAGCAAAAATAGGAATTCGCCTGTGGGCGAATCCCTTTCTCAGCAGATAATGTGTTCTTCGTGCATGGCAATTTCTTCGTGCATGGTGATTCTTCTTGCATGGCGTTTCTTCGTGCATGGCGTTTCTTCGTGTATGGCGTTTCTTCGTGCATGGCGTTTCTTCGTGTGGTGTTCTTCGTTCATGATGTTCTTCTTGCAAAGTCCCGCCTATCCTCAATCGCCGTGTTATCCCGCCCGGTTCAACTGAGCGATCAGACCATCCAGCATCTCTTCCGTGAACGCGCCTTGGCTGAAAGAGACCAGGTTGCGCAGCGGCAGATATCTCATCATGGCGGAGAACATGTCGCCCATGCCTTCTCCCCCTGCAGGCTCTCCTTCGGACATTCCCATTCCGGCTTGGAACTGCTGCAGCAGCCCGCCGACTAGCGGCGCGGTTCTCGGATCGTTCAACAGGTCGCCGAGGAGCGAGTTGCGATGAACCGACAGAGGCAAGGCGACCGTCGACTCGACGCGAACGGTCCCTGTCAGAGCGATGTCCTGAGACGAACGGCCGATCAGCAGCTCGAACTCGCCGGATTCGACGTGCCAATCGTTAATCCGGGTATTGTAGTACGCGAACGAACGTTTATCCAGCGTGAACGTGACGGTCTTCTGTTCGCACGGCTGCAGCTCGATCTTGGCGAAGCCCTTCAGCTCTTTGGCAGGCCTGATGACCGTGCTCTCGACATCCCGAACATAGAGCTGAACGATCTCCTTGCCGGGGCGGGTCCCCGCGTTGCGGATGTCGACCTTCACTTCCAACGTATCCGTGTCGAGGATGCTGATCTTGCTGAACTTCAGCCCCGAATAGTCGAATGTCGTGTAGCTGAGCCCGTGACCGAACGGGAACAGCGGCTTCACGTGCTTCGAATCGTAGTACCGGTAGCCGACGAACACGCCTTCCCGGTATTCGACCCTGTCGGCTTCCCCGGGGAAGAACAGGAAAGAAGGATTGTCGCTCAGCTTCACCGGGAAAGTCTCCGCCAGCTTCCCGCTCGGGTTCGCCAAGCCGTACAGCAGGTCCGCGATCGCGCCGCCGACCGCTTGCCCTCCGAGATACGCTTCGAGCACCGAGCGGACTTTGCCGAGCCACGGCATCTCGATCGGGGAGCCGTTCATCAGAACGACGATGACGTTCTTCTGCACGCCGGCGACAGCCTCGATCAGTTCTTCTTGATTGGCCGGCATCCGCAGATGAGTCCGGTCATAGCCCTCGGACTCGTACCGGTCCGGCAGGCCGACGAAGAGGATCGCGGCATCCGCCGAAGCGGCAGCCATCTTTGCTTCATCGATCAGCGCGGCGTCGGAGATATCGCTGTCGATCGAATATCCTTGCGCATAAGCCACGGAGGCCGATGAACTCGCCAGCTTGCGAATCTCCGCGAGCGGCTCATCCAAGCGAGTCGGATGGATATGCGAACTGCCGCCTCCTTGGAACCTCGGCTTCTTCGCGAATGCCCCGATGACCGCAACGTTGTCTCCCGGCGACAGCGGCAGGAGCGAGTTCTCGTTCTTCAGCAGCACCATCGACTCGGCGGCCACCTTGTGGGCCAAGGCATGGTGATCGTCCCGATCATAGCTCGCATTCAGCTTTTTGGCGTTCACGCTCTTGAAGATCAGCTGCAGCAGCCGATAAACTGCGCGATCCAGAGCCTCCTCGGACAGCATTCCGCTCTTGACGGCTTCAACGATCTTCCGGTCGCCGTAGCCCCCGCTGCCCGGCATCTCCAGCTCGTTGCCCGCGGCAAGGCTGTCGACGCGCTCGTTCGTCGCTCCCCAATCGGTCACGACGACGCCCTCGTGCCCCCACTCTTCCTTCAGGATCCGAGTCAACAAGACTTCATTCTCGGAAGCGTAAGTCCCGTTCACTTTATTATAGGAGCTCATGACCGTCCACGGCTGACCCTTCTTCACCGCTCCCTCGAAGCTCGCCAGATAAATCTCTCGCAGCGTTCGTTCGTCGACGACGGCGTCGACCGACATGCGGCGATGCTCCTGATTGTTCACGGCGAAATGCTTCAACGAAGTGCCGACGCCTTGGCTCTGAACCCCGCCGATGTGGCTAGCCGCCATCTCGGACGATAAGTAAGGATCCTCGGAGAAATATTCGAAGTTGCGTCCGCACAGCGGCGAGCGCTTGATGTTCGCGCCGGGTCCGAGCAGGACGGCGACGTCCTCCGCCTGGCACTCCTCGCCGAGAGCAACCCCGACGCTGCCGATGAGTTCGCGGTCCCAAGAGCTCGCCATGCCAGCCGCCGATGGGAAACAGGTAGCGGGAACGCTGTCGAACAGCCCCAAGTGGTCGCTGCTGCCCTGCTGCTTGCGAAGTCCGTGCGGACCGTCGGTGACCATGATCGATGGGATGCCCAGCCGCTCGACTCCCTTCAGCCGCCAGAAGTCCTGCCCGGAGCACAATCCCGCTTTTTCTTCCAATGTCATCCGGGAGAGTAACGCTTGAATATCCCTGCTCATGATAGAGTAGCCTCCTCAACGATTGTAATCGTTTCCTATTCTCATTATCGCACGGTCTTCCCCGCTTCGCATAAGAACTATATTCAGAAGGAGTGGACCGAAGAAGCTAAGAAACTGGTGGCGGATCCTAGGAGCTCGATCTCGGAGAACGGGTTCCGCCTCGGATTCTACGATTACGTCCACTTCGTCAAATCGTTCAAGCGCCGCGATGATTCCGAAGCAGTATCGGGATCGGAGTTTAACATGACAAAAATTGCGGGACAGCTTGCGAATGTAGTGCACCTGGCGCATCACATTGGCGAATTGCGGGGGTGTCTTGCTAAAGTAGTGCACCTGGCGCATCACTTTGGCAGAAAGACCGCCCCAAGGGCGGCCTTTCTCCTGCAAACTCGGTCAAACGAAGTGCTTCCGGATAAAATATGCCGGAGTACAGCTCCAAGCATGGCAGTAGCTGTTGATCAGGTTGCTGCCATAGGGAGAATTGTTCTTGTCCGAAGGGTTATATACCTCCCAGAACGTGTCGGCGCCGTCCCGCGCCATCTCTCCCCAGTACGAGCGCATCTGCTCCAGCGCTTTCTCCCGGCGTCCCGATTCCAGCAGAGCCTCGACGAGGTGGTGGAACATGTAAGGCGTCATCGGGCGAACGGACGGATTCTCCTCGAACAGCCGATCGAGCAGAGCCGCGTTCTCATCGCGTCCCAGCACGCCCGCCAGTACCATCCACACCTGCGAAGCCCAGGAGACCTGCCGGCCCTCTCCGCTCTCGAAGAAGCCCGTCTCGGCATTCCGAAGATGCTTAAGTGCCGCCTCGCTCACCCGGCCAATCTCTCCGCGAAGCCGCTCCGCCTCTGCCTTCGCCGACCTTCTCCTCTCGATCTGCTCCTCCGAGTCGTCGGTCGTCTCCTCCGAGAGCCATTCGGCAAGGGCCAGCGCCTGCTTCATGCCATAGATCAGTACGGCTTGAGCGGAAGCCTGCTTGTTCAGATCGTCATGCCAGTCCGTGAAGCAGTACCAGGAAGGGTCATCCTTGACGATTCCCCTATCGTCCAACCGTTCGAGCGCGAGACGCACCTGCTCCAGAGCGATCGGCCACAGCTCTTCGAGAGTCTCCCGATCCTTGGAGGCCTCGTAATAATCGCGCAAGGTCGCGAGGAAGAACAGCGAGTAATCGTACAGGTAGATATCGTCCGCGGCCGGCTCCGGTTTCTCGTACACGCACGCGCATACTTGTCCTCCAGGCAGCCGAAGTCCCGCGAACAGGTAGAGGCATCGCTTGACGAGATCGAAGTTGCGGAACGTCACGTAGTTCACCTGGGCCTGCAGCCGCAAGTCGCCGATCCAGAGGCGGCGGTCCCGCTTCGGGCCATCCTCGAACACGGTCTGCATGCAATCCTGCAGCGTGCGGATGCCGATGCGGTCCAGCTCGCGCAGATCTTCCGGCACGCTATCCGGCAATGCCGGCACCGCCCCCAATTCCGCCGAGCTGACCGCCGTGACATGCAGGTCGTCGAACGCGACCTTGAATTTGCGGGCCGGCGTCAGCACCTCGACCTTCAGATACCGGAAGCTGTATCGGCGAGGCAGCGTATACGTTCCCGGCACCGTATCGAGATTGACGATCTCGTCTTGCAGCCAAGAGCGATCGAGCCAGCCGTCATACGTATCGAAGCTCTCCCCGATCTCGACAGGCATCTCTCCGAAGATCAGCTTGAGGCGCACCGGCGCATCCGCCCGGGCGTCCTCGGAGCGAACGGTAAACGTTAGATACCCGACCTGGTGGTCGCCGAAATCCACGACGAAGCTGTCTCCTCTGGACAAAGCCCGCTGTCGCAAAGCTTCGACCGTTCCCGTCTCCCGAACCTTCCACCCATGCAGCGAAGTCGGATCGGCCTCCACTTCAATGGTGCGAACCGGCTCTACGCGGCGTTCATGCAGCGTCGGCGTCAGGCGCTCCGCCTTTTCCACGAATGCCTTGTCTACGCTCGATGGTTGAATCATGTTGTCCAGCCTCCCTTTCCCCTTTAGCCCTTAACCGATCCGACCGTCAAGCCCCCGATGAAGTATTTCTGCAGGAACAGGAACGCGGCCACGAGCGGGATGACGCACAGGATGCAGGCGGCGAACAGCACGTTCCATTGCGCCGGGTTCTGCTGGTCCCCGAGGAAGCCGAGCATCGCGACCGGAATCGGCGACTCCGCCGCCTTGGTGATGAACACCATGTTGAAGAAGTAGTCGTTCCAGATCCACACGCCTTGCGTGATCACGACGGAGACCGTCACCGGCAGGATCAATGGGAAAACGATCTGCCAGAAGCGGCGGAACAGCCCGGCTCCGTCCAGATGCGCCGCCTCTTCCATCTCCTCCGGCACGCTGCTGCGAATGAAGCCGGTATAGAGGAAGGTCGAGAACGGCAGGCTGCACGTAATGAACATGAGGATCGGCGTGTATTGGTTCATCGGAATGCCGAGATCCTTGATCATCTGGATGATCGGAATGAGCACCATCTGTCCCGGAACGACCAGCCCCGAGAGGAAGAACAGGTACAGGAACTTGCTCGTTCTGCTGCGGATGCGCGCCATCGGGTAAGCGGCCATGGCCGCCAGAATCACGACGAAGATAACGGAGACCGCCGTCAGAATAACGCTGTTCAGCAGCGCCTGCGGGAAGTGCATCCGATCGAACGCGGTGTGGAAGCTCTTGAAGGAGAATTCATTAAACCAGTTCAGCGGGTTGGTCATGTTGTCGGGCGAACGCAAGGAGCTGGACAGCACGATCAGGAGCGGAGCCAGGTTGACGAAGGCAACGATTATGATAAGCAGATGGGTGAAAATGCTCTTCGAGCGATTCACGGGCTTCATGCGGTTTGCGTGATTAACCGAGCTTGTCATGCGGATACCTCCCTGCGATTGAGCGTAAGAACGAAGACGGCGGTGATGACGATGATGATCGCGAAGGAAATAATGCCGAGCGCGGAGGCTTTGCCGAACAACTGCTCGGTGAACGCCATCTTGTAAATCGCGAAGATGAGCGTATTCGTCGACGTTCCCGGTCCGCCGTTCGTCATGATATACGAGTAGTCGAACGCTTTGAGGCCGTTGATGATGCTTAGCGTCACGTTGATCGTAACCGAGGTGGCGAGCAGGGGAAGCTTGATGAAGCGCACGAGGTTCCAGCGGCCCGCTCCGTCGATCTTGCCCGCTTCGATCAGGTCTTGAGGAACCGTCTGCAGCCCCGCCAGGAAAATGATCGTGCTCGTGCCGATGTTTTTCCAGATGTCGACCGCAATGATGGAATACAGGGCCTTGTCATAGCTCCCCAGGAAGTTGGTGTCGAGGCCGGTCATGCCAAGCTTATTCAAGAGAGAGGCGATCAGTCCTTCGTCGGGCATATAGATGTAGCTCCAGATAAACCCGACGACGATGGCGCTGAACAGCGTGGGAATGTAGAACGCCGAACGGTACAGACCTTTCGCTCGAATATTCGCGTTTAGGAGAAAAGCAAGCGCCAGGGCGATGATGTTCCCGAGAATGACGCTGATAAACGTGTACAGCAGCGTGTTCTTGATCGAGACGCCGAGAATCTCTTCGCGGTACAGGGTCTTGAAGTTGTCGAAGCCGATATAGTTGAACGATTGAACGTATCCGTTATAGTCCGTGACGCTGTACTGGAACAGCTTGAGAATCGGGAAGATCCAGAACAACAGGTAGAAAATAAGCGCGGGAAGGACGAAGAAATACATCGTTTTTTTCATCACGGCGCGATTCATGGCGGGTTCCTCCTAACCTTACTATCCATCCGGGGAATGGAATCAAGGGAGGATGCCCTCCCTTGACGTTCCTTCTCTATTTCGCTTTTATAGGCTCTGATTAGTTCTTGTTCAGCTCGTCGTACTTGGATTGCATTGTCTTGGCAACGTCCTCGGCCGTCGTTTTCTTGCCGCCGATGATCTCGGAGAACTTCGTTTGCATGGCGTCGCTGACGCCGGCAGGCCACATCTGGTTGGAGAAGTAGAACGCATGGCCGGTCGATTGGATGTCGGCCAGAACGTCGTTGAACATGTCGTTGTTCGGCTTCAGGCCGGCATAGACCGGAATGGACGTATTGGATTCCGCCCATGCTTGGAACAGCGGAGATTGCCCGTCGAACATGTACTCGAACACCTGCTTGGCGACATCCAGGTTCTTGGACTTCGCGTTGATCGCGTAGCCTGCCGCCGTCGAAGCCGAAGCGTATACCGGCTGGCCGGCGTCATTGCCCGGAAGCGAGAAGAATCCGCGTTCGAAGTCGACGGCTCCCTTGGCCGTTACGCCCGGCAGGTCCCACGTTCCGGTGAAGGTCATCGCGGCCTTGCCGTCGACGAATTGCTGCATCGCCTGCGCGCTTGCCATGCCGAGGGAGTTCTTGGAGACATAGCCCTTGTCATAAAGCTCCTTGTACTGGTTGATCGTCTTGATCCAGCCCGCATCGGAGAAGTGCGTCTCGCCCGTCTGCAGCTTCGTGTCGAATTCCGGATCGGACGGGTAGACCGAGTTCGCCGCCAGCTGGTACATGCCGAACTGGATGACCCACGGATCCTTGTCGCCCATCGCGATCGGCGTGACGCCCGCCGCCTTCAGCTTCTCGGAAGCCGCCAGGAAGCTCGGCCAATCCTTCGGAATCTCGGTGATGCCCGCCTTGGCGAACAGGTCCTTGTTGTAGTAGGCGCCGAGAATGTCCATTCCGCGGGATACGGCGTACGGCTTGCCTTCGTAGCTCATGTCGTTCTTCGCCGACGGGCTGAAGTTATCCCAGAAGCCGAGGTCGGACAGGTCCGCCGCGTAGCCGGCTTTGGCGACTTCGATCGCGCCCATGTTCGCGAGCTTCGGGAACACGAGGAAGAAGTCCGGACCTTCGCCGGATGCGAGCTTCGCTTTGACCGCCGTGTAGTACTGGTCATCCGGAAGCTTCTGAACTTCCACCGTCACGTTCGGGAACTTCTCCTTCACGAGCTTAGGCAGCGTATCGAGCTCGAAGTCGGGACCGTTCGCCGCTTTGGAGCCGGACAGCAGCATGGTCAGCGTAACCGGCTTGGAGGCGTCCGTTCCTGCGCCGGCGCTTGCCGATGCCGAGGAGCTTGGCGATGCCGCCGGGCTGCCCGAAGCCTCGGAGTTCGAATTGTTGTTGCTTCCGCATGCGCTGAGCGATGCGACGGCAAGGGAGGCCAAAGTGAGACCGGCGACTTTCTTTTTCCAGCTTGTCATTGCAAATCCCCCTATGTTTTGAGTTGATGTGACCTACTTGACAACTCTAATTGTAAGGGGTTGCAAGACCGCTCATAAGCGCATGCTTTTTTGGTTCCGCACCTGATTTTTTGGGTGGATGGGGGCAGCTACTCGCCGATTTGTTGCACCACGTACCGCGCTTCGGATCCGTTCGCCGGCTGCTCGCCGATTTTGTTGCACGAAGACGCTTCCCGTAACTGGCTTTGAAGCCTGACGCTTCTCGCTGCGCTCGCTTTATTCGCTAAAAATCGCCATCCATTAACTTTCGTTAATCGGCAACGGAAGGAGCTTCTGATAGAATAGCATCGCTAGAAATCGGCTTTACATGGAGGCTGCTCAAGATGCTATCGATTCCGTTAAAACGCTATACGGCTATTCTTCTAACCGTTCTTCTTCTCGCAACCCTTGTTCCGATCCACTCGAGAGCGTATGCGGCCTCGAACGAACCGCCCGTTATCTCCGTGGAAGATAACCCCACTATGAAGCTGAATGGCACGGACGCCGCCGCCCAAGCGCAGAACGTTACGACGGCCTTGAATTTGACCTTCGAGCTCTGGGCGAGATCGGAGACCGACACTTGGAACGAGAATGGAACCAACCGGAATCTCCGCCGGACCCGAGGACGAGGCGTCGCAGCAGCTTGCCTTCCTCGTCGGCAATGATCATCATGAGTTGTTCGAAGAGCAGCCTACGGTCGATAGCGACGGCACCCTGCGCTATAAAGCGATGCCCGGCGCAACGGGCAAAGCCGTCGTTACCGTTGCGCTGCAGGACGATGGAGGAACGGCGCTTGGAGGGATCGACACTTCCGCAAGCGTAACGTTCTCCATTACAGTCGTGCCGAGAGTCGCCAGGCTGACGCTCGGCGCTCCGGCGATCGCGGAGTCGAGCGCCAACGACGGCAGCTTCGATGCCGTGCAGACGGTAACCCTCGTGAACGGTACGTTCACGGAGGATGCATCGGCAAGCGTGACGGTAACTCGGCTGCCGGTCGGACTTGGACTTAACGTCACGCGAGACAGCGACACGCAGTTGACGATCGCATTCACCGGCCGCGCGCTCAAGCATGCGAGCGCCAATGACGTGAACAACGCGACCGTCGTTATCGCGCAAGAGGCTATCATCGGGGCGACGGGACCGGTAACCTCCGGCCTGTTCGCGTTCGACTTCGCGAATCCGGAAGGTTCGACCGTCCCGACGAACCCGTCGACTCCAGCCGTGCCGTCAGAGCCGTCGATACCGACCGACCCGACGGAGCTCTCGAATCGGTTTAGCGTTTTCTCCAATCAGCTCTCGGAGTGGTCGCTTCAAGGGCGGGTTAAAGTCGTTGTCCCTGCGGGAGCCGTGAGGCAAGACGGTACCGTGAAGGTAAGCGTGGTCCCTTCGGAGGAGGCTCCCGCGCTGCCGGCCATTCCGCTTATCAGCGATATTCTCGACTTCGCAAGCTCGACGGGCCGAACCTTCCTGAAGCCGATTGAACTCACGTTCGATTACGACTTGAGCTCGAGCCCTAGCGGCAATCGGCCCGCCGTCTATTATTACAATGACGAATCGAAGCGCTGGATCTACCTCGGGGGAATCCTCAACCCGGATGGGACCATTACCGTCAAAGTCAACCATTTCACGAGATTCGCCGTCTTCTATGATCAGATCGCCGGCTTCGACGATCTGACGGGACACTGGGCAGCCGAATCTGCGGACCGCTTGATCGGCATGAAGGTTATCGAGGGATATTCGGATGGGAAGTTCCATCCGGACGACCCTATCACCCGAGCCCAATTCGCCAAAATGATCGCGGGTGCGCTGATGCTTCAAACGAACCCTTCCTCGTCCGAACGAGTCTTCGCAGACGAAAGTACGATTCCGGCGTGGGCGCAAAATTCGGTAGCCGCCGTAACGCAAGCTGGGCTGATGCAAGGAACCCCGGAGAACGGTAATTGGAGCTTCAAGCCTAATGCAGTCTTGAGCCGTGCGGAAATGGCCGTCATTGCGGCTAACGCGTTGAAGAACAGACAGGCGGAGACGGCGAATGCGGACGCTCCTTCCGCCTACGCGGATTCCTCGAGCCTACCCGACTGGGCGAGACCCTCGATAGAGGCCGTCCGGCTTGCCGGCATCATGAGAGGCGACGATAAGAACCTGTTCCGTCCATTCGGACAGGCTACCCGCGCGGAGGCGGCCTCGACTCTCTATAAGCTAGTAGAATCGTTGTACCTCTAACGTTCTCGCCCAAATCAATAGAAACGGCAGCCGATCTTCTGGTCGGCTGCCGTTTCTATTGGATTCAACTTTGCCCGCTTAGCTCGCGCTCCCGGGGAACCAAGAGTCCTTCCGCGTAGTCCGGGTCTTCCAGCAGCGGCGATCCGACGGCAATGCAATCGGCCAAGCGATCTTGAAGGATTCGATCCGCGAGACTTCGTCGGTGAATCTTGCCGACGGCGATAACCGGTATCTTGAAATGCTGCTTGATCGCCGTTGCATGCGGCAGTTGGTAGGCCGAGTATACATCGCTGGGCTTAACGGGGAGAAGCCCTCCGCTGGAGACGTGGATGGCATCCAACTCGGATTCTAGAAGCTTCAGCATGCGTACCCATTCCTCGGGATGGAGCCCCCCTTCGCTGTAATCGGTAGCGGATATACGGACGATAACCGGGTAATCCCTGCCAACCTCCTCCCGCACCGCCGCGACGATCTCCTGCAAGAACCTCGCCCGATTCTCGGAGCTGCCGCCGTAAGCATCTTCCCTGGCATTGGAGAGCGGGGATGCGAATTGATGAATAAGGAACCCATGAGCCGCATGAAGCTCGATTCCGTCGAACCCCGCTTGGATGCTCCGAATAGCGGCCAGCCGATATTCATCGATTACGTTGGTTATCCCCTTCTGCGTGAGCTCTTGCGGAGTGCCGTAATGATCGTCGAAGGCAATGGCGCTCGGGGCGACCAAAGAGCTCGTTACAAGCGGAGAGGATTTGCGGCCTCCATGGGACAGTTGGATAAAGACGGGAGTCCCCTGCTCGTGAACGGCATCCGTAATCCTCTTTAAGGGTTCGACGTGGCTGTCGGTATAGATTCCGATGTCGTTCTCCCACAATCTCCCGTTCGGAGACACGGCGGTAGATTCCAGAATGATGAGCCCCACATGCCGCGCCCGCCGCCTATAATGCTCGGTATGATGGCTTATGGCGAATGCCTCCGGCGTCCCTTTGTATTGCTGCATAGGCGCCATGATCAAGCGGTTCTTAATCGTTAATCCGCCCAATGAGATCGGATCGTTTATGGTTATAGCCATGCGCAGCCCCCCCTTTGCTTGATGACATCATTTTATAATGGAAAATTTGACATTTACATATTATTATCAAGTTGTATTGGCATTATCTGTTTTGTATTAACGGAATTTACGCTGCATTCGCCTTTATAATTAAGGAGGTTCACTATGGATGAGATCGATGTACGGATTCTAGGCTTGCTGCATGAGAACGCGCGTCTCCCGATCGCCGAGATGAGCAGACAGATCTCCTTGTCGCAGCCGGCTGTCACCGAGAGGCTGCGCAAGCTGGAGGATCGGGGCATCGTCGCCGGCTATCGCGCCCAGCTCTCTCCTTCCAAGCTAGGCAAGCATTCCACGGCCTTCATTCTGTTTCGAACGAACCGCTGCACCGACTTTACGGCCTTCTGCGGGACTTCTTCCGAGATTATCGATCTGTATCGGATCAGCGGCGAGAATAACTTCTTGCTGAAGGTCGTGACCGAATCCACGGAATCGTTGACCGTCTTCCTCGATTCCTGCAACGCATACGGTTTCTCGACGGTCCTGATCGTTCTCTCGACCGAATTCGAAGACAGAAATCTTGCCGCCCAATCGAACAACGTCAACGGTTAATAGAGGAGTCGCCCTTCGTATCCAAGGGCTTCCAAGGCAAACGAAACGTGCAGGTTAGCTCCGATCTTGAGAGCCCGCTCATCCACCTCGAAGCTTGGGTGGTGCAACGGATGAACGATCCCCTCCCTTTCGTTGCGGATGCCCAAGAAAGCGAAGGCGCAAGGAATTCTCTCCGCATAGAGAGCAAAATCCTCGCCGGCCAGGCTCGGCGACTCCAGCCAGCGAACCTCCGATTCGCCTTCCTCGGCTGCCTTGGCTGCGAGCTTCACGACGTCCGAGTCGTTCTTCAGCGCTGTACCCAAGCGATAGCTTGAGGTGTAGGTTCCGTTGAACGAGCTTGCCGCGGATTCGGCTCGCTGATCGAGCAAGCTCTTTATTCGGAGAACGGAATCGCGGCCGAACGTGCGATAGGTTCCGCTCACCTTGCCTCGGTCGGCGATCGCGTTCGCTACCGTTCCTGCCTGCATTGCTCCGAAAGCGAGCACCGCCGGCACGAGAGGATCCCATTGGGAAGCGATGGCCGCCTTGGCTTCGATGACGAATTGGGCGGTCATCATCAGAGCATCCGCCGCCAGGTGCGGAGCGGCATGATGCCCCGATAAGCCGTTAAATTCATAGGTAAAGTGAGAGGAAGCCGCCATTGCGTATCCGTGCTTGAGGCCGATTGTGCCCGTTGGCAGATCCGGCCACACATGCAAGGCGAAGCCTGCTTCAACCGACTCCAACACCCCGTCGTCGATAAGATCCCGGCTGCCGCTCACGAGGCTGCCGTCGATCGGACAAGGGCGGGCTCCTTCCTCGGCAGGCTGGAACACGAAGCGAATCGTACCGGGCAGGCTTTCCCTCTCGCGGCTAAGGGCATAGGCAGCCGCTAGCAGCATGGCCGTATGCGCGTCATGCCCGCAGGCATGCATCGCTCCGTCCTTCTGCGAGCGGTAAGGCGCGTTCGTCTGTTCTTGAATGGGAAGGGCGTCCATATCGGCACGCAGCATGATCGTTCGGCCAGGCCGATTGCCCCTAAGGATCCCGACGACTCCCGCTTTGAATCGCTTGCCCGCGCCGCGCTTCACTTCCAATCCCCACTCTTCGAGCAAACGAGCGACTAGCTCTGCCGTTCTCGAGGTTTCGAACATGCACTCCGGATGGCGGTGAAGGTCGCGCCTTACCGCAATCATCTCATTCTCCCAGCGATCCACGTGATTCTTAAGCTGTAGTTGCAGGCTCATTGAATCTCCTCGTACGCTCGAAGCGTATTCCGATTCTCCGGTATCGGAAGACCAAGATTGCCTCGCAGAGTGTCGGCTTCATACTCGGTACGGTAAAGGCCTCTCTGCTGAAGCAGAGGAACGACATGCCGAACGAAATCCTCCAGGGAGGTTGGCGTCACCGATTGAATCAGGAAGCCGTCCGCTGCCTCCTCCTCGAACCAGAGCTGGATCAGATCGGCGATGCGCTCCGGCGTTCCGACGAATTCCCCGGGAGGCGTGACGGCGAGAAACGCGACTTCCCGCAGCGACAGCTTCCTCTCGGCCGCAATGCGCTTGATCCGATCGGTCGTTCCTCGGAAGCCGTTGCTTCCCAAGTCTCCCAGGTCAGGGAACGGGCCGTCCAACGGGTAAAGCGAGAAGTCGTGATGCTCGAAAAATCGGCCAAGATGGTCGAGAGCCGCTTCGATCGTAACGAGCATCGCGATCTCTTCCCGCTTGCGCTCCGCTTCCTCTTGGGTACGGCCCACGATGACGCCGATGCCATGCATGATTTTGATCGCCTCCGCGGATCGTCCATGGGCTCTAGCTCGATTTTTCACGTCGCGGTAGAACGCTTTTGCTTTCTCGAGATCCTCATGCTCCGTCAAGACGGCATCCGCCGACTCGGCTGCCAGCGCTCTCCCGGCTTCAGACGAACCGGCCTGGAAGATGACCGGCTGACCTTGCTTGGAACGGGCGATATTAAGAGGTCCTTGGACTCGGAAGAACTCGCCCGAATGCCGGAGGGCATGAAGCTTCGTTTGGTCGAAGAACGCCCCCGTCTCTTTGTTCCGAACGAAGGCATCGTCCTCCCACGAATCCCACAGCCCTTTTACGACCTCGATATACTCCTCCGCCATGCGGTAGCGTTCGGAATGATCGGGATGCTTCTTGCCGTAATTCAGAGCAGACCCTTCCAAGGGCGAAGTGACGACGTTCCAGCCCGCCCTGCCTCCGCTAATATGATCCAAAGAGGCGAATTGCCGCGAGGCGTTGAATGGCTCGCTGTACGTGGTCGACAACGTCCCGACCAGTCCGATGCGGCTCGTCACGGAAGCAAGCGCGGAGAGTATCGTGATCGGCTCGAAGCGGTTCAAGAAGTGGGGAATGGACTGAGCGGTAATGTAAAGCCCGTCGGCAATGAACGCAAGATCGAACTTGCCGGCTTCGGCGATTTGAGCCTGCCGTCGATAGAACGCCAGACTGACGCTTGCATCCGACGGCAGATCCGGATGCCTCCATAAGCCGACATGAGCCCCTACTCCTTGAATGATGGCTCCTAATCGAAGCTTTTTTTGTCCGGTCACCTCGAACCCCACCTTATCTCCATTTATCCCATAGAAACAATAGGATTAACCTTTAATTAGAGATTAGCATTGTCTTTCCCTTCCAGTCCATGAAGAAACAACGGAAATGGCTCGATTTTTCCTTTAAATCCTCCGATAATCAGAAAAGCCCAGGAGCTCCTGGGCTTTAGGACGATAATTGAAGTTCTCCGGATCGCGCTCTTACTCTGCCCCTATTGCCCCGAATCGATCGCCCGCTGCAGCTCCGTCATATACCGCGTCGGCGTATACGCGGGATTCGTGACCAGCAGTTGGGCATTGTTCCACGCGAGCAGCTGAGCCTTCGTGCCGAACTTCGCTTCGAACCAGCCCGACGCTTTCTTGACGCGGTTGATCTTGTCCTGGACCATTCGGGTCAGAGGAGGCACGTTCTCCGGCACGCTCTCCACGTTGAAGCCCGTCACCATGCCGAGCTCGCTCATCGCGCGGTCCCCATAGCCTCCGAACACGTACCTCATCCAGTCTCCGACCTCTTCGGTATAAGCCGCCTTGGAGAAGGAAGTCGTCAGCCCCGCGTTCATCGGATATTCGTCCAGACGGCCCTCGCCGCCCTCTACTAGCGGAATGCTGAAGAACCCGATGTTATCCGCGCCGACCTTATTGCGTTCCGGCACGTTGAAGTCCCGCAGCAGCCAGCTTCCCGAATAATAGATCGCCGCTTTGCCTTGAAGGAACAAGTCGGTCGCGGCGTTGACGTCGAGCGTATTCAGCGCCTTTCCCAGGTATCCTTTTAAACCCATGCTTTGTACGACAGCCGCCGCTTCGATGAATCTCGGGTCCGTCAGCTTAAGCTTCCCTTGATCCACCTGCTCCATCGCGTCGACGCCGATCTTGCGGATCGCATAGCCGTTGATCAGCCGGGTAATCTGCCACTTGTCCTTGCCCGCGACGGAGAACGGCTGAACGCCGGCCGCCTTCAGTTTCGCCGCGATCTCCATCATCTCGTCCCAGGTCTGCGGCTCCTTCAGCCCGTACTTGGCGAAGATCTCTTTGTTATACCAGAAGCCCTCGATGTTCATCTCCAGCGGCAAGGCATAAAGTCCCGCTCCGTCCACGTTCGACTTGAGAAGCTCGACCGCCGCCGGATTCAATTGTCCGTAGAGTCCCAGCTCTTTGAACGTCTCCCCCAGATCGAGCACGGAGTCGCTTCGGATCAAGTCCAGCAGCGGCCTGCCCGATTGGTACCGGAACAGCGCCGGCAGATCGTTGCTCGCCGCGAGCAGCGTAATCCGCTGGGACAAGTCTCCCTCCGGAATGGCTTCTATCTTGAAGCGGACATTCGGGTGATCGGCCTCGTATTCCTCGGACAGCTGCCGGATGATCTCGACGCTGGAGCCGACCTCCATATTCGAGATATAGACGATATCCGTCGGCTTCTCCGACCGCGACTCGGTCCCGTTGCCGGCTTTGCCGCAAGACGCGAGCAGCAGGATCGAGAGGATCCCGGCGATCGCTAGCTTCTTCATGATCTTGCTCCTCCCTTCTCCACCCGGCATTCGGCTTAGGAGGGTCTCCCTTGCTGCCGGAACTGCCCGGGCGTCACGCCCGCATATTTCTTGAACACTTCCGAGAAATGCCGCGCGTGCTGGTACCCGACCTTCTCGCTGATCTCCTGGATCGATTCTCCGGCCCCCAGCAGCAGCTTCGCTTTCTCCATTCGAACTTGGGTTAAATATTTGATATAGGAAATGTCCATCTCTTCTTTGAAAAGCAGGCTGAAGTACGTGGCATTCATCTGAACGTGATCCGCGACTTCCTGCTGGGTCAGGTCCCTGCCGTAGTTCTTGCCGATGTACCGGAGCGCTTTCTCGATCGCCGCATGCTTCGAACGATGGCGGACGCCGAGAATCCAATCCATGATCGTCTCCATCTCCTTGCGCAGCCAATCGGCCATCTCGCCGGGCGTATGCAGGTTGCGGATCTCGAGCTGCGGCCAATACCCGGCAGGGTAGATATCCGACGGATTGCCCCCGGTCTCCTTGGCGACGTCGAGCCCGTGCGTCAGAATCTTCAGCAGCTCGACCTCCGCCGCTTCGGGCGTCAGCTTCGCCCCCCGGAACTCCTCGAGATAGCGGTCCAGCTTCTCCATCAGCCCGTCCTTATCGCCGATCCGAAGGTCGAACAGCATCGCTTCCTCCCATTCGGGAAGAAGCGGACTTTCCGCATGGCTCTCTCCCAGGTCCTCGAATCGAACCCAGCCCTTTCCTTCGAGGAATTTGCCGTAACGAAGCGCTCTCTGGGCTTCTTTATAGCTCTTCGGCGCTTCCGCAACGGAAGAATACGTACGGCCGGAGCCGATCAGCTCTTGCGTCCAAGCGGCGAGCGGACTTGTCCACTCTTCCGAAGAGGGGCGGAAGTGGAATACGACTCCGATGGATTCGCCGCCGCGACTGACCCGAACGAGTCGATACTCCTCGCTGTCCGGCACAACCGGCGCTTCGTTTTTGCTGACCAGGACGGTTACGCCTTCGACTTTTGCCGCGTCCGGGCCGAAGGATTCGGCCCACTCCTCCGCTGCCGACGGCCCGCCCTCCAGAAGCTGAAGCACGGATTTCTCCAGGAGGCCCTGCTGCCATTTGCGCTTCAGGGAAGAATAGTCGTTCAGCTCCTCGATCCGGGCGACCGCCTTCGAGATCCCTTCCCGAATCTTCTCGATATTGACCGGCTTCTCCAGGTAATCGACGACGCCCAGCTTGATGGCGCTCCTCACGTATTCGAATTCGTTGTACCCGCTGAACACGATGCACATCGTGTCCGGAGCTTCCGCGCGGATCGTCTCGATCAGCGTCAAGCCGTCCATGCCCGGCATGCGAATGTCCGTCAGGATGATGTCCGGCTTCATCTCCCGGAACAGCCGCAGCGCCGACAGGCCGTCCGCGGCCGTGCCCGCCAGCTCGATTCCGTATTCCGGCCAATCGATCAGCTTCTCCAGCCCTCTCAGCACGATATACTCGTCGTCGAACACGAGCGCCTTAAGCATGATGCTCACCTCCGTTATCTCCATGCGGGAACCGAAGCGTTATTCGGGTTCCTTCCCCCGGTTTGCTCTCGATGGAGAAAGAACTCGCGGGTCCGTAATACAACGCCAACCGTTCTTTGACGTTGCGAATTCCATAGCCTTGCTCCGTTCGGCGAATATCCTCCATGCCGACGCCGTCGTCCTCTACCGTGAAGACGAGATCGTTCCCTTCCTTGCGTCCGGCAAGCCGGATCGTCCCCCTGCCGACCTTCGGCTCCAGCCCGTGGTAGATCGAGTTCTCGACTAACGGCTGCAGCAGGAGCTTCATGATCTCGTGGCCCATGATGTCCGGCTCGACGTCCGCGATATATTCGAAGCGATTGTCGTACCGCAGATTCTGAATGATCAAGTAGTGCTCGATATGCTTCAATTCCTTGAAGACGGGAATCGTCTCCCTGCCCTTGTTCAAGCTCAGCTTGAAGCTCTCCGACAAGGAAAGCGCCATCTGCGCGATATCGTGCTTCTCTTCCAGAAGCGACATCCAGTAGATCGAGTCCAGCGTGTTGTATAGAAAATGCGGCTTGATCTGAGCCTGGAGGCTGCGCAACTCCGCTTCGCGTTCCTTCAACTGCGACTGAAGAAGCTTCTCTCCAAGCTGCTGGTATTCCGTTGTCACCCGCTTGAACGTCTCGCCGATCACCCCGACCTCGTCCGCGACGAAGGCCGTCTCGTGGCTGTCGCCTGCCGGATGCCCTTTCGCCCAATCCACGATCATCTTCTTGACTTGCAGCAGCGGACGGGTGATCGATCCGGAGACGACATAAGCCAAGAACAGCGCGATCACGGCCATGAAGGCGGCTATCAGCATGGTGAACGTCCGGATGCGGTCCGACTGCTTCAGAAGCGTCTGTCTTTTGACATAGTGAACGAAGTCCCACCCGCTGGTCGCATTCGAATATTCGCTGTACAGATAGCCCGAGTCTTGGAGAGCGGCCAGCGGATCCGGCGACACCCGTCCGATCCCGGCGCCAGCGGTCAGCTCGGGATGGTGGTCGTAAATTATAAGCGGCGAAGAGCGGTTCGTATCAAGGACGAGGAAGCCGCTGTCCTCGCCTTCGTTGACCGTCTGGCTGAATATCGTCTTGCGGATGTTGATCACGAGAAAACCGATGTTCTCGCCGCTCAGCCAGTTGGGATCGCGAAGCACCTTAACGCTGGAGAACGAATCGCCGGACGGATCCTCCTCCAGCACGTTGTAGCCGAAGAACACTTCCTTGCCCTTGGCGTCCAGGCTTTGCCGGTACCAGTCCGTACCCGCGATGAGCCCGCGCGTGACCTCCGAGCCGTATGGCCCCGCCAGCTCCGAACGGCCATAGCAGGAGGATCGGAATTGACGGTCGAACACGCAGATCGATTGGATATATTGCGTATCGAAGAGGTTCGTCACGACGATGTTCTGAAGGCGGTTGGCGGTCGTCACGTCGATGACGTCCGTCGCCGAATCGTCCGCCTCTCCGCTCTTGTAGAGCTGCTGCCTCAGCTCGTCGCTGGACAGGATAATGCGGTTCATATCGATGATATTCTTGAACAGAAGGTCGGCCATCTCGCTCGATGTCTTGAGGTGCCCTTGAATCGTCTGAATGTGGTTCTCCACCAGCGTATCCTTGGCGATATGAATGGAGACGTAACCGAGGACGAACAACGGCGGCAGGGAAACCAAGATCATGGCGGTCAGAAAACGGCTGCGGATTCTCTGCGATCGGATGGTCCTTAGCCAAGACCCTATCCTCTTTATCATGGGAATCGTCCTTTGGCATGCGAATAGGCGGAAGACAGAAAATCCCCGGCCAACCGAAACGCCTAATCGGAGGCCAGGGTCATAGGAAGGCGAATAAATACACCCTTTTATTGTAACCAACCTGATCCCTTTTAGGAAATCCGCATTTTTCGGATCGAACTCCGTATTTTTATGTCGAGCTTGCTCCCCGCATAAACGAAGACCTCCGATCATAAAAGGAAGTATCCGTTAGCCGGCCGGCGTTCCAGCCGTGAAGCCGGCGAGGAAGGAGGACTGCGCCATGGGAGCAAGCGAATGCGAGGGGGCCGATTCGGAGACGGGTGGGTTGTCCGTTCTCGTTGTCGGATCGGGACCGCTTCTGGCGGCATTGGAAAAGGAGCTGCGAGGATTGGGAGATGGGATCGAGGTTAAGAGCGTCGGGATCGTCTCATCTCCAGGAGATACTTATGCCGCTTGGGGTCCTTTTATAGAGGAAGCCGATTGGGTGCTGTTCGGCTCCGGGGAGGAGCACGGGAGCGAGCTCCGCGCCCTGGAGAAGGCTTGCCGACAAGCGCGCAAGCCGCTGCTTCCCGCCGTCATCGCGCGGGGCAAAGGCGTGGCCGGCCCGCTCTCCGGCCCGGATTCCGAGCGGAGCTGGGATGCAGCTTGGAGACGCCTGCGTCCATCCGCATTAGGAGACGGCGAGCCGGCCCGCATCGATCCCGTTTCTGTCGCCATGCTAGCTAATCTAGCCATTACGGAATGGGCCAAAGAACGTTCTCAGCCCGGCTCGTCCCTGCTCGGAGACCGAATCTACCTGCTCGATCTGAGGACGGTCGAAGGCGCCTTCCATTCCTTTCTGCCTCATCCGTTATCCCCGGACCGGCTGCCCTCCCCGCGGCGGTTCGAGCGAGAGGACTGCCTGCCGGGAACCGTCGAACCCGGTGAATCCGGTAAGCCTGACGAGCGCGACGGCTTGGCGGTGCTCAGCCAGTTGACCTCTCCCGTTGCCGGCATCCTGCACTTCTGGGAAGAGGGAGATTTAAAGCAGCTTCCCCTCGCTCAATGCCGGGCTCAAGCGGCGGATCCTCGGTCAACCGACGGCGCTTCCCTTCTGCCGGAGGCGATAGGCGCGGGGCTTACGCATCGGGAGGCCCGCTTGGAAGCCGGCCTTGCCGGGATCGAAGCTTACGCGAGCCGTTTGGCGGGGACGGCGCACGGGCTCTGGGTCGGCGCCGGCTTCAGCATGCCGGAAGCGTTGAACCGGGCGCTGCGCCATGGCTTGGAGCGGTACGCCGGTCTAGCCGGCATCGGAACACTAGCAGAGCTTCGAGTCAGAACAATCGGAACGATCGAGGACGTCTTCTGCCGATATGGCCTGCAAGCGCTCGCCATCGAGGAGGGGGCTTCTCCCCTTGTCGCGGCAGGAGAAGAATGCATCGGATTCCCGACCATGTGGGTTCAAGCCGGGGGCCGCTGGTACGGCGGCGCCGGTCCGAATCGGACGCTGGCTCTGCGTTCGGCGATTCGACAAGCCCTCTTGCGCGAGGATAGGCGCCTGTCGGGTCCTGCAGCGGCGTCGGAACGCGGGTTTCGAATCGTGGAGGCTCTTGATGGCGCTCCTCCGCTTCCCATTCCGCCGACGGAGGAGATGAATTCCTTCCGGCTGTGGGAGCATTCCTTGAATACGATGAGAGCGAACGGACATCGGCTGTCGATTTACGACTTGGCCGCCGAACCCTTCCTGAAGGAACGTTTCGCGGGGGTGCTCGGCCTGCTGATGGAGGAGGTCTCGGAATGAGCAGGATTGCGATCGTAGGAGAAGGACAGTTGGCGGATCGCGTAGCCGATCTTCTGGAAGAACACGGCCCCCTAACCCGTCTAGTCGGCTTGGAAGCTGGCGTTCCGGTTGAAGCGGAGCTGATTCTGGCGCTTCGCGACGATTGGAATCCCGATGAGGCGGAAGCCGTTGAACGACGGCTGCGGAATGCGGGTTCGTCTTGGCTCGGCGCTTATGTCTCCTTCGACGAGGGCATCATCGGGCCGTTCGTAGACCCTAAGAAGCCGGGATGCTCCGAATGCGCCAATGCCAGGCGGCTTATCGGAGGACATGACTTCCGCGGCAATCTGGAACCGTTGATGAGCCTTGTCACGCAAGGCTTCGTTCCGCGGGATCCCGGAATATCGGACCGCGCCGTCGTCCAGATGAGCTTAATCGTCGCGAGAGAAGCTTTGTCCGTGCTGAACGGAGGTTCAACGCGCACCGTCAACGGAATCTACGTTCTCGATCTCAAGTCGCTGGAGTGCTCGCTTCATCCTTTTCTGCCGAATCCCCTCTGTCCTTATTGCGGCCGTACGCCGCCCGATACCTCCGAAGCGGCTCGAATCGAGCTGAAGCCAAGTCCTAAAGAAGACGCCGAATCGAATCGCGCCCGCAAGCTCACCCGCTCGGTCGGCGAGGCGTTGATCAAGCGTTATGTAGACAAGCGCACGGGACTGCTGCGGGAGATGTGGACGGAGGAGGAGCCGCCATTCGCCATGGTCGGCGTTACTCAGCATACCCCGCTCGGCGCCGAACACTCGGGAGGGCGCGGCCATTCTTACTTGCGATGCGGCTTTACCGCTGTTCTGGAAGGGCTGGAACGGTATTGCGGCATGACGGCACGAGCCAAACGGATCTCCGTCACCGGAAGCTACCGCGAGCTGGCCGATCGGGCGCTCGATCCCAGGTCCGTAGGGTTGTACGATAAAGATCGTTACGATTCCCCCGATTTCGAATTTGTGCCTTTCGATGACGACCTCGTTTTGAATTGGGTATGGGGATATTCCCTCGTGCGTAATGCCCCGGTACTGGTACCGGAATCGCTCGCTTATTACAACCCCAGCGACGCGACTCGATTCGTGTCCGAAGGCTCCAACGGCTGCGCCTTGGGGGGAAGCCTGGAAGAAGCCATTTTGCATGGAATCCTAGAAGTTACGGAACGCGATTCCTTCCTCATGGCCTGGCATGCCCGTCTCCCCCTGCCGCGGCTCGATCCGGACTCCGCCCGCGATCGCGAGCTGTCTCACATGATTAACCGCCTGCGCGAGTTAGAAGGTTACGAAGTTCTGCTTTACAACTCGACCTTGGAGAACCGAATTCCGAGCCTGATCGCGATTCTGAAGAACGCGAAGCAGTCGGGAGCCAACCTGATCTGCGCGGCCGGGGCCGATCTGGACCCGGTAAGAGCCGCCAAATCCGCCGTACTCGAAGCGGCCGGCCATATTCGATTCCTAAGCGCCAGGCTTGAGCAAGACCGGGAGGACATCGAACCGATGTTGACGGACCCTGAGCGAGTCGTTCAGATGGAAGACCACCCTTTGCTCTACAGCCTCCCCCAAGCGGAAGATCGGCTTGCGTTCCTGCTGGATTCGTCCCGGAAGCCGCGGAGATTCGATGAGGAATTCGAACCGGTTGTCCGAAGCGCCGATTTGACGGAGGATTTGGAGCGGCTTCTAGGCGTCTTCCGCGAGCTTGGATTGGATGTCGTCGCGGTCGATCAGACGGCCCCGGAGCTGACGGACGAAGGGCTGTTCGTCGTCAAGACGATCATTCCCGGGATGCTCCCGATGACGTTCGGCCATTCGTTCCGGCGCAGAGTTGGCTTGGAGCGGTTATTCCGGATCCCGATGGAGCTCGGCTACTCGGACCGTTCGTTAACCGTCGATCGATTGAACCCGCATCCCCATCCTTTTTTCTGACGGAAAAGGCTAAAAAATAAAGAAGCTGCCGTCCGATAAACAGACGGCAGCTTCTCGCCATGAAGGCAGCTTTGGGTTCAGGCAGCGCCGATCTTAATAGATCGCGAAGCCCGCGCGAAGAATGATGACCAGGAGAATGAACAGAACCAGCGCGAACGCTGCCGTTCCCAAACCGCCGTAGCCAGCGCAGCTACCAACGCCAACTCCTCCAACTGGGTATCCCATACCTATCACCACCTGTCCGTCAAAGATCGGATTGTTCGCGACGTCTGCAACGGAAGAGAAAGAATGTCTGCGTGAGCACGGCTGCGACTCAGGCTTTGTCGAATGCGGCGATATTGAAGGCAAGGAATTCAGGGGAGGATGTTCCCCCATTCCTAGGTTTAAGGTATGGCCGGGAGATCGAAACGGTATGTTCGATTGCCTATTGACTCGTGAAATTCGTTTATAATTGTCCGTGCATTCAGAAGAAGAGCTCCGGAGGCAGGCATCCTTATGCTATTCGACAGTGACGCTTCCCTGCATCGACGGGTGAACGGCGCAATAATAGGTGTAGGATCCGATTTCGTTAAACGCGAAGCTCCAGCTGCCGGAAGCCAAGATGGTTTTGCTGTCGAAATGATCGTTCAGATCCGTGACCGTATGAGCGACATCGTCTTGATTGACCCAAGTCACCGTCGTTCCCGCCTTAATCGTCAACTCTTTAACAGAGAAGGTCGAAGAGTCAATGTTGACGGTGACCGCCTCCCCCTTAACGGTCGCGCCGCTCCCCCCTGTCGTTTCGCTCGGCGCATCCGATTCGCCGTGGCCTTCATGCGATGGAGAAGATGACGCTGCCGGTTCGGTCCCAACGGCTGCCATCTCCGGGTCGGCGACAGTGGACGGAGATGGCTTCAGCATCGGCAGCGTGACCGTCCACTCTCCGGAAGAACCCTTATCAAGCTTCGCGCCCATATAAGATATCGCCATCCGCATCGGAATAAGAACCGATCCTTTCATGGCAATCGGCGGCGCGGACAGGTTCACGGAATTGCCATTGTATACGGCTTGCTTCTGCCCAGCCATTAGCTTCAACTCATTTGCTTTCATCGTAAGGACAACAGCGCCGGTACCTGCTTCGACGCTCATCTTCATTTGCGCAGCCTCCAGCAGCGGCCGAAGGGGGACGTACAGCTGTCCGTTCTGAATGAGCGGAGCATTCGCCCATTCCTGGCGTCTTCCATTCACCCAGGCTTCTTGCTTCCCTGCCGTGAGCTTAATGGAAACATCGCTCAACGCCGGCAGCACCTTCATCATCGTATGCATCCCGCCGGGGTACTCACCGTTGTTCGTATTGTCCGTAATGTTGTGGCTATGGATCGGATAATCGCCTACTTGATAGAGCTTCATCAGAATATCGTATCGTTCGCCGGGCCCGATCTGGATCGTATCCTTCTCGATCGGGCTCGGCAGCGGCCTGCCGTCGGTGGCGATAATTTGGACATGCTGCCCGTGAAAGTGGATGTTGTGCGATTCGTAACCCGAGTTAAGCAGCCGGACGAGAATCGTATCGCCTACCCGCCCTTCGATCATGCTCGCAGGGTCGTTCTCCGTATCGGGAAACGACTTGCCGTTGATCGTCCAATACCTCGGGTGGTAATCGGTTCGGTCATAGGCAGCTCCATCTTCCACCGCTTGATGCCAAACCGGGTCGATCTCGTTCAACTGAAGCAAATACGCTTTGTCATATCTCGGTCCGCCCGTCCAGGCTTCCGGGAGCCCGCCTTTCGCTTTGACGATGAACGCCCCGTGCATTCCCATCTGCATATGCTCGATCGTATCGACGTGGCAATGATAGAAATAAGTTCCCGCGTGCGCAGCTACGAAACGATAGGTAAAGCTTTCTCCAACTAAGATCGCATGCGAGGTATGAGGAACTCCATCGTTCTCTTGATCGGTGTCCAACCCGTGGAAATGGATCGTATGCGCGACCTTCTTCGCCCCTTCCAGCTTCGGTCCGATGTTCGTTAACGTAACCTCTACGACATCTCCCTCGTTCACGGTAATGGTTGGGGAGGGGAACTCCGCCGAGCCAGGCTCGTTCTTCAAGCTATAACCCCAGATATAGACTTCGTCCTTCCCGTTCGGCAATAGCATCCTGCCATCGGTCGCATACAGATGAATTTGCCTGACCGGAGCCGGGTTCTCGGCAGATTCCGCCTCGGCCGCCCCCCATAATGCAGGCAGCTTCAAGCCGATCACGACCGTTGCGACTAACAATCCCGCCGACGCGATCAGCAATCGGGCCGACCAAACCTTCAGTTCTTCCAACCTTATCATCGAAGTCCCTCCAGGATAAAGAGGGAGGCGACACTCCGCCTCCCCCCGTATGGACCGTAAGTCTATTTGGTTGTAATCGTGAAGGTTTTGGCCGTTTGGTCCCAACTATAAGAATGGCCCAAGAGTTGGGCGACCGAGTCGGCCGCAACATAAGCGGTTCCGTTCTTGAAATACGGAGCGGCATCGCTGCCGGCGACGAGCTTCTTGCCGTTGATCGTAACCTGCTTTTTGCCGTCTACGGCAAATTTGATTCCAAGAGCATTCCCGAGTCCTCTGAGCGGAACGAAGACATGGCCATTCTTGACTACGGTATCTACGACAACGGCTTTGCCATTCACGACCAGCTTCGTGGCGCCTTTGGGAGCGACGACGATTTTGCCGCTGAAGCCCCAGAGATTATCGTCCACCGTATACGTTCCCGGAGCAGTGAACGTAATGCTGCCGCTCGTCTTAAGACCATATAGTTCAGGTCCAATTATACCGGTTGTGGCCATGCCCTTGCCGTCATAGATCGGGTTCGAAGGCTTAGCAACCGCTTCATTCAAGCCATTCTCTGTAAAGAACGGCGTGCCCTTCGGCATATTAATGACGGCCAGGTGAGCTTCCCCGCCCAAATTCGTCCACTCGACGGTGTCCCCGGCGTTAATGTAAAGCTCGCCCGGCAGGAAGGCATTTACCATCACCTGCGAGTTCGATAGGGACGCATTCACTTTGTAGGTCAGAGCCCCTTTGGCATCTTTGGTGTATTGCGGGGTAGTGTAATAGGCAATCCTTTCTTCCGTCAGCTTCATGATTTCATTGAGATATGCCTTCTCATGCGCTGCCTGTTCTACTTTGTTCGGGATTGGCTGGCCTTTGGGGACAACGACGACAACTCCTGTCATCGAGGGATGAATATCACAGTAAAACGAGAAGGCGCCGCTCTTCGTGAAGATAACAGAGAAAGTACCTCCCGGATTCATTTCCTCGGAATTGAGAATGGTGGTACCATCCCACTTCGAACCGCTCGGAGTGACGGGGATCTCATCCTCCGGACGCGGATTTCCCGCTAGAAAAGTGACGATATGCGGGGCGAGCACATCCTTATTCGTGAAGACAACCGTATCGCCTTCATGAATATAAATAGTGCCCGGTTGCATGGAGAACATCTCGGTGTCGTGGTTCATCATCAAACCGACGGATACGTCCCAAGTTTCTGCGGTATCGGTACTATCGGCAGCATAGGCGCCGGACACCCCGACTGTTGCTAAAACTAACGCTAGCAGAATCAGTCTTAATCTTCGTCTCATTTATCGTTTCCTCCCAATTGGAATGATCTATTGCATAATAAATAACATTCACTCTCAGTTTCACTACCATTTCACTCTCAATTCGCTCTTAACGCGAAGAAGGGAACCTCGGCCATCGGGACGATGACCGGGTTCCCTTCTTTGTCAAACAAATGGCAGGCTGGAGAAAGGAAATAACTCCTCCGCCAACCGGCTGAACGCTTTCTTCAAATACCGGTAATAGGTCGACATGGGAAGCCCTAAGCGAGATGCGACATTCTCGTGGGAGCCGATTCGTTCGATGTAAAATAGCCGCAAGATCCGCTCCTGCATTTGTTCCTGACTTTTGCCATCTGTCCATTCTTTGAGAATCTTCGCGATCCGGTTCCCGATGTGGGCCGACAACGCTTCATTCGATTGGTCGTGCCGTCCGTGAATCAGACGGCCTACCGTCTCAAGAAGAGACGACTCTCGGTTCAAACCATGGTAACGTTCCAACATTTGCTTAACCAGTTGAACGCGAGCTTCCGGAAGAATAGTGCTCTGTTCGTTCGAATCGACATTAGGAATCCGATAGAAGTAATCGTCTCTTCTCAGATCGATCCGCGCTGCCTTCCACAGAAGTCCTCCGGGCGATTTGTAATCCGCCCACGATATGCGCTCGAATCCTAGTCGGCAGATCGACTCGACTGGCCCTTCGAGGGGGGTCAGGACCGTTACCCGCTTGCCCGTTATTTGACGCGCTAGAAGGTCCTGTACCGTGGCGGAACTGAACTCCGGTTCGTACTCGCGCTGAACGCCAAGGATCCAAACCAGATAGTCTTTGTCGTCCGGCGGAGTTTCCTTGATATAAGCGGAGTAGACGCAATTCTCCGCAAATAAGGGCCGCGTCTTCTCATGGATCGGCACAAAGGTAAACACTCCGGCAACCTTGTCTTCGCAGTAAACGACTCGAAAGGAAGAAGGCTCCGCTTCCCATAAATCGTCGATAAGGGCAATTTGTTCGGTGTCGTCTGACATGAATGGGGGAAAGCTAAGATAATAGGGATGAAAGAGCTCGGCTAGAATAGACAAGTGCTCTTGGCTCGCAGCCCGAATCTCAAAGTTCGGCCTGTCTCCGGAGAAGTAAAAGCCCTTCATAAAGTCATCGGACAGAAGAAATACCTTCTCAAGCCGAAGCTTCTGCTTGCGTTCCTCATTGCCCGGTGCCGTATTCATCCATCGGCGTTCAATTGCGCCAATAGCCCGCTGCTTGTATCTCGCATGAGTTTCAGGCGAACGTTGCTCCATCTCGGCATTCGTCCACTTGCGAACGGCATTCAGGATACCGTAACCGCCTTGCTGGAACCGCTTGACATAGGGAAGATTGCAGAAATCGTTGAACGTATCCGCAGGGACATCCTCGCCTAGAATCCACTGCAGCATGTCTTGATCGAATCTCCACAGCAGCGAAGCGGCAGAAAGCAACCGTTTAAACGGAGTAGGCATCTTTCCGTCTTGGAACAAGGCGCGATCCATCGAGGCGATAATGGCTTGGGTTTGTCCCCCTTCCAGGAACGAACGCGCCCCGTGCATGATCACCTTTTCACACGCCAGTGACAGAGCTAGAGGAATCCCTCCTGAGAAACTTTCGATCGAATAGCTCATTTCGGGGTCGGCGATGCCGCAAGCGATCGTATACCGTTCGATCTCTCTTCTATTGAACGGATTCAGTCTTATGTTTCGATATACTCCGCACCATTCGGTAGCAGACAGCATGCCTTCGTCCAATGGATATCTTCCCGCCGTACACACTTTGACTCTCACCGTCAACAAAGGCAGCCACTTCTCCCGCAGCCATGGCTCAACCGTTCCCCAGCGATCCATGCTATCCAACAGCAGAACGATTCCTCTGCACCGATCCGCTATTCCATTCAAGAGTTCGGCTTCCGCTTCCCCTATTCGCGACTCATCCGCCGTATCTGTGCGAGAGAATCCTGCCTCCGACAATTGGATTCGAATGGCTTCGATAAAATGAGTCGGATATAAAAAAGAACGGCCATCCACATATAAGATGAGCCGCTCTTGCGCTGTTCGTTGAAAAGCCCGGAGCAGAGCGCTTTTGCCGATGCCGCCCGGACCGTGTATATGTAGGAGACACCAATCGTCATTGATCCCGCACAGTTCTTGCAGCATGACGGCTAGTTCTTTCTCCCGCCCGACAAATCGTTTCTGCTGCAGATCATTCAACACCTGACGAACTATTTTCATCGCCATCTCATCGCTCCCGCTAAGCGAAGCATACTTTCATCCACTAACAAAATAATAATCCCTTTGGAGTTAAAAAGCTGTCGAACGCAACTTACCTCTAAGTTAAAATTATGTTAAAGAAAGCTCGATTGAACAATCCTTGAACAGGATCATGCCGGCTTGCCGCCAATAAAAAAAGAAGCCTTTCACATCAAGGCTTCTCGTGATTACGTGTATGGTGCGGACGAGAGGACTCGAACCTCCACGGGGGGTTAGCCCACTGGAACCTGAATCCAGCGCGTCTGCCAATTCCGCCACGTCCGCATGAGTATTGCACCGTTGCGCTCGTCATCGCCATCGGCTTGTCCGCAGCAGCAACGAGATTTATAATAGCACGCGCCCGTCAGCCAAGTCAAGCCGATATCGGAAGTTCTAATTTTCAGTTAACGGCCGCTTGCCATTAGAGGTTAAATTCCGGTCTCGGCTCGCTAGCCGGCTGCATGAGATACTCGCGGCTGAGCTTCACGACTCTCCTGTTGCGCCTGCGAATCAGCACGCTCTCGTCATCCCAAGCGACGACGATGCCGACGACGTCATTCTGCTGCAGCGCGTCCCGCACGACTCGAACCTGTAACCCTTCGATCCGGAACTTGTCCAATTGTTCTTCCGTCATTCCCTGTCCCTCCTATGGATGGAAAAATCCGCCCCAAGCGCCGTCGAAGGAGCTGAAGCGGATTCCCAATGGCATTGTCTAGCGGATCCTCAACCGACATGCTCTCGCGATTCGTTCGTCTCGTACCAGCAATCCAGCACCTTGCTGGACATGACCCGGCTTCGGACGTATTCGACTTGACGCTCCGTGAAGCTGTTCTCCCAGGAGATTCCGAGCTTGTCGCATACATTAACTATAGTCAGCAGCTCCGACCAAGCTACATATCTCTTATACCAGAAAAATTGCGGATGCTCGATCATGTACGGATACAGATCGTCAAACTCGGTGTGCTTGCAGTCGAGCGCGCGCTCGAAATGGATCTTGGCATCGTTCAGCTGTTCCGAGAAAAATTCGGCCGACAAATTGAGGTTATCTCCCATATCCTGCTCGCCTCCCCTCTGCAACTTTCCCTTATTATAATCGATGATCCCGGAATCGGAAAGCCGCTGGAGCCCATTTTGCAAACGGGATTCGCTTCCAAAAAGCGATCGCGCTTACTCGAAGGTGATCGTCTCTCCTTCGAGCGAAGAGATTCGGACCAGAGTCTCTACTTGGTGTCCAAGCTCTCTTAGCGCTTTGCCGCCGGCTTGGAACGACTTCTCGACCACGATGCCGATTCCGGCGACCGTCGCTCCCGCTTGCTCGACGATTCGAAGCAGCCCTCTGGCCGCATCCCCGTTCGCGATAATATCGTCGATGAACAGCACGGAATCTTCCGCGTTCAGCAAGTGCCTGGAGACGATCAGATCCGTGACGATTCCCTTCGTAAACGAAGGTACGCGCTCCACGTAAGCGTCGGCGTCTCCCAGCAAAGTCTTCTTGCGCCGGGCGAAGACTAGGGGAACGCCCAGCGTAAAGGCCGTGGCGAAAGCGACCGGGATCCCGGAGGATTCCACGGTAATGACTTTCGTTATCTTTCTGCCCTCGAACCTTCTGGCGAATTCCTTGCCCATCTCCATCGTGAGCACGGGGTCGACTCCGTGGTTGAGCAGCGAATCCAGCTTCACCACGCCCGCATTCATGACCGTTGCTTCTTGGAGAATACGCTCCTTCAAGATGTCCATTCCGCTCTCACCGTCCATTCTTAGCCGTATAACGTAACCTTCAAGCTTTAATTAGGTATTCCCATTTATCAACAAAGGCATGATAGCTAGGAATGGCAAGCTTAGGCCACTTTGGTTTTCATTAGATTATAACCCCTTGGTATTTGTTTGCAACAATTATTTGCACAAAGTTCCTATTCGTCTGCTATTTTTTTGCTCTTAAATATTTTCGTAACCCTTATTTGCAGACTGTGGCCGAACGACTCATCCTAACGCCGTTCTTCTGGTACAAAAGAACTTTTTTTTGCTTCTGCGCAAGAGAATCGAAACTTTTGTCGAGTGATAAATGTCATACTAGATAGAGGCATAGATAGAGGCATAGATAGAGGCATAGATAGAGGCATAGATAGAGGCAACCGACAAGGGAGGAATTTCGAGATGAGCAGGAAGATCAAAGCGATGGCCGCCGTCCTTCATGCAAGCCTGTTAGCCGCGCTTCTGAGCGCCTGCAGCCATTCCTCCGGCGACAACGCGAAAGTGCCGGTCGCTTCGCCAGCCAATTCTCCTAAGACGGAACTGGCGATGGGGACAGATGCTCCTCCTTCCGCCTCCCGGCAGCCTGACGGCATTGCCTCGGAAGAAATTCTTTCTCCGCCGCTCCTTTCCCCTTCTCCTGTAGAAGAAGATAAAGACAAGAACGTTGCCCCAACCCAGCCCGCTATTGACGCCCCGAAGAAAAACCGGCCGTCGGAAGGCGATTCCGAAGCTTTGTCTTCCTCGGCGTCCGCAGCTTCGCAGCCTTCGTCAGACGGCGAACAAGCGCCGAAGCCGATCCCCGAGAGCGAGCTGGATACGGAGAATCCTCAGCTGGCCGGAATTCGTCTTGGCGCTTCCGAAGCGGACGTGAAGAAGCGGCTCGGAGCCGTTCGCGCGGAATATGATCTGCCGGATGGCGGAACCGTCATTCACATGAAGGATTATGCCGGAGTCACCGTCGGCTTCTCGGGCAATGGCTATGCGGTGTACATCGAGCTGACCGATAGCGCGGCATCGTCCGGCCTGAAGGGAATCGGGCTCGGCGCGAGCGGCCAGGAAGCCGCGGATGCGTTAGGCTTGCCGCTCGATCCGGACGCTCTTCTTCTCCTGCTCGAAGTGTCGGGCGGCCAATACAAGATCGATCTCGATCCCGACACACGCGAGACGCTCTCCGTGAAGCTGATCGGCCTGCCTTAACAAGGGAAATCCTTTTAACCAAGGCCCAGCTTCGTCTGCAACCAAAGCGCCCCTAGCGAGAGCAGCAGAACCGGAACGGCAAGTACCGCGCCTACCTTCATATATTGCCCCCACGAGACCTGAATCCCGTCTCTTCTCAGCAGCCCGATCCACAGCAGCGTCGCCAGAGAACCGATCGGCGTCAGCTTCGCTCCTATCGTTAAGCCCAACAAGCCCGCGAACGGCAGCAAACCCTCTCCGCCAATTTGCGTAATCGATAAAGAGGAAATCAGCACCGCCGGAAGATTGTTCAGGATCGCGGCCAGAAGCGACACGAGGATGCCCGTTCCGAAGATGGCGGAGGCCGGCCCTTCCGCGGCCAACGGCTCCAGCAGCTCCGGGAACCAATCGGTCGCCCCGTGCAGATGGAGGCTGTAGACGACCAGATTCATGGCGAACGCGAATACCACGATTAGCCACGGCGTCCGCAGCGCGATGCGCTTGGAATCTACGCCTCTGCGCAAGCCGGCGACGATCCAGAGCATGGCCGCTCCTCCGCAAGCGATGACCGAGACCGGGATGCCAAGCCTGCTCGCGGTTAAATACCCGGCAAGGATCAAGGCAAGGACAAGCCAAGAGATTCGGAACAGCCAGCGGTCCGCGATCGCGCTCATCGGCACCGGGAAGGCGTTAGCGTCGGTAACCGCTTCGCTTCCCTGCTCCTTGCGCAGCGACTTGCGGAACGCAACGAACAGAACGGCGATGGTCGACAGCGCCGCCGTCAAGCCCGGGAACAGCATATGGCGGGCATAGTCCCCGAAGGAGATTCCGAAGTAATCGGCGGTCAGAATGTTCGTCAGATTGCTGACGAGCAGCGTCGCGCTAGCCGTGTCCGCCATCAGCCCGACCGCGAGCAGGAAAGCCAATCGTCCGCGGAGACTCATGCCAAGCAGCGCGGTCGCTTCCAGCACGATCGGCGTCATGATCAGGATCGTTCCATCGTTATTGAAGAAGGTCGAGACGAGGCAAGACAGTCCGGCGAAGCCAAGAAGCAGCAGCATCGGCCGATGGCGGAATCTCCGGACGATATGAAGCGCCGCCCAGCGGAAGAACCCGATGTCGTCGAGCACCGCCGTCAGAACCATAATGCCGATAAGCGAGAGCGTCGCGTTCCAGATCAGCTGCCAGATGTACGACGCGTCCCCCAGGCCCAGGTTCCCGAGCGTAAGCAGAAGGAGCGCCGCGGGAACGGCGAATACCGCTTCATGCCATTGCCGCGGCTTGCGAATGATCAAGAATAAGGTGGCGAAAAAGATCGTCAACGAGCTGGTTAAGGCCATTTTGCGTTAGCTCCAATATGCGAGGATTGAAAGATAGAAAAAGGAACTCGAATGTTGCGGGCAGTAGCCTCGTTCGGCGCGTTCGGCGACGCCTGCGGGCCTGTAACCCGATTTCGTCGGGTTGCAGCCTCGTTCGGAGCATTCGGCGAGCATGTAACCCGATTTCGTCGGATTAGGGCTTCGTTCGGCGCGTTCCCAAGCTCGCTCCCCCCCTCTCCGCCCCCTCTCTGTCATGCCCGTCCATTTTCGCTCATAGAATCAGAGAAGGACAAGGACTCGGGTGGCATGGGAGGTACCTCGGATGAAGCGTTGGGGGCTCAGCTTGCAGGTCGCATTCACATTTATCGGGACGGTCGTCGGCGCGGGCTTCGCCACCGGCCGCGAGGTCATGCAATTTTTTACCCGGTTCGGCCATTGGGGCGCCCCGATGATTCTCGCATCGACCGTCCTGTTTATCTGGCTCGGCTCCAAAATGATGCAGATCGCCGCCGAGATCAAAGCCAAGTCCTACGAAGACATGAACAAGCATCTGTTCGGCGATCGAGCCGGTCAATGGGTCAGCCATCTCATGCTGATCATCATGATGGGAGTGAACTCGGTCATGCTGGCCGGGGCCGGGTCGGTCTTCTCCGAGCATCTGAACCTCGGCTATCAGACCGGCCTTCTGGTCACGATGTTCGCCTGCTTCTTCCTTCTGCGCAAAGGAATGTCCGCGATTCTGACCATCAACTCGATCGTCGTTCCTCTCATGCTGATTTTTACGACGACTCTCGTCATTCATGCCTTAAACGGCCCAAGCTCCGATCGATGGCTGACTTTGACGACCGATCATTCCCCGTGGGCGGCCTGGATGTCGCCTTTGCTTTACGCCGCTTTCAACCTGTCCATGGCGCAGGCCGTTCTCGTTCCGCTCGGGCATTCCATCTCCGACCCGGTCGTTCTTCGCAGAGGAGCCTGGCTGGGAGGCATCGGCATCGGCGCCATGCTGCTGGCCGGGCACCTCACGTTGTCCTCCAGAATGCCGGGCGTGCTCCAATACGACATCCCGATGGGCGGCATCGCGCGCGAGGTCGGCCCTTGGATTCATTGGATCTTCGTGCTCCTGATCTTCCTGGAGATCTTCACCACGCTCGTGGCCGATATCTACGGGCTTACGCTGCAGATGCAGGAGAGAATCCGCGTGGACAAAATGTGGCTGACGTTAGCGGTGCTGCTTATCTGCTATGCGGCGGGCCAATTCGGGTTCGGCACTCTTCTGACGACCCTGTATCCGATGTTCGGCATGCTCAGCCTGGGCTGGCTTCTTCTTATGGGGAAGGATAACCGGCTTCGGCCAAGGCCGCCTTCCACTCCTTCATCCTGACGAGCGCCGCATCCGGCACTCCGCGGGCGATAATCTCGGCCGTGCGCTCATGACAGGTGAACAGAATGATCTGTCTCTCGGCGCTTACCTCCGCCAAGACGGACGCCGCATGGCGCAGACGAGTCTCGTCGAAGTGGACGAACAAGTCGTCCAGGAGCAGTGGCAGCTCCTGCTCGGGCGACGTCGCCTCGGCCAAAGCGAAGCGGAGCGCGAGGTACAGCTGCTCTCTCGTCCCCCTGCTCAAGAAGGAACTGTCGACCGCCCGCCGGTCTTTCGTCTCGGCCAGCAGCACGGGGGAATCCCCCGGAGCTATGATGCGCGCATACGCCCCTGCCGTCAGAATCGAGAAGTAGCGCGACGCCTTGTGCAGAACATGCGGCTGCTTGTCCTCCTCGAATACCGTCTTCGTGCGCCGAATGAGCTCGCCGCAGATCGCCAGCACGGCGTACCTCTCGGCGAGCCGGTCGATCTCGGCATTGCATTCCTCGATCGCCAGCACGCGATCGTCGGTCTCCGCCTCCGCCCGCAGCCGTTCCAAGTGCTGCAGGAGTCGCCCGCGCCGCTCCAGAAGCTCGGAGCGGCGCTGCTCTTGCTCGCGCAGAGCTTGCCGCGCCTGCGCGAGCTCCACCGCCAGCGCGGCCTCGTCGGCCCGCGCCAGCGTTGCTTGCAGCTCGGCGAGGCCGGACGCATCGCGGCCGGCGGCGAGCCGAAGCTCCGCCTCGCGGCGTTCGCGCCGGATCGCGCGCCGCCGCTCGTCCACGCGAAGCCGCCGCTCATAGGCGGCTTCGTCCGCGTCTCCGGCGGCTTCCCATGCCGCGCGGATCGCCGCCTCCGACGCTTCGGCCGCCTCGCGCGCCGCTTCGCTCGCCGCGAGCGCCCGCCTTAGCCGCTCGTCCAACCGGCTCGCCTCGGCCGCGATCTCCCGCTGGCGCAGCGCCTCCGCGTGCAGAAGCTTCACCGCGAGCAGCGGATCGCCGCTAGCCGCGGGAGGAGGCGGGCATGCCGCGAACAGCTCGGCGGCCGACGCCTCGAATGCCGATACGCCGCCTAGCAATTGGGCGGCTCGCTCCTGCATTCGCGCGCGCTGCCGATACGCCTGGAGCGCTTGTTCCGCTAATTGGAACAGCTCCGGCAGCAGCTCGGGAGGGAGCCCTTGGCCAAGCTTCCGTTCGTCCAGCCAAGCCAGCCAGCCCGCCCTCTTCCGCTCATATCGGAATTGGGCTTCGGCCTTCTCCTGTTCCAAGCGTTCGCGCTCTCTCGCTATTCCAGCCCTCTTGCGTTCCCGCTCACTCGAAGCCTCCCGCTCACGGGCCTCCTGCTCGAACCGCCCCAAACGTTCTTGAACCGCCGTCCGCAGGCGCTGCCAGTTAACGTCTTCCACGATTGAACGGGCCGAAGCCGGTCGAGCCATCAGCTTCGCCGCCGCTTCGGACAATCGATGCTCGCAGTCCCGCAGACGCTGACTGGCTTCCGCCAGCCTTCGTTGCCGTTCCGGTTCGCCCGAACCGCCCGCCGTCGGACTTCCCGGCGAGACGGAAGTACCGGAGCCTTGCGGCCAAACGTTAAGCGCGGCGAACGCGGTCAACCCCGCTCCCAGCAAATAATAGCCGAACGCTTCGCCGGCAGGCTTCCCGGAAGCTATCGGCACTGCTATCGCCGCAACCGCGAAAGCGCCGGCAATGGCGCTTAGCCATCGCGGTCCAAAGCGCCCGCGCAACCCATCGGCCGACCGTTTGCCGGACGAACGGCCTCTGCCTCCCGAACGGGACAACCCCGTACCTAAGACAGAATCAGCGTCTTTGCTCCTGCCGTTGCCTATGCCATGCCCCGACTCCGCGTCATTGCTCCTGCCGTTCCCTGCGTCTTGCCCCGACTCCGCGTCACTGCCCGCTCCATGCCCCCACGATGCGATCGCTTCCGCAGCAAGCTTCTCCTCCCAGGAGGCGCGTTCCCAACCGTTTCTCGCATCCTCCAGCTCATTCCAGGCGGCGAGCAATTCTTCCTTCGCCGCAGGAAGAAGAGTCTCCTCGGATGCTTGTCCCTGTCGCCGCTTCCCCGCGGCCTCTTCAAGCTCCCGTTCCTCTTCCTCTTGAATCGCCTGCTGTCGCTCGAGACGGCGAAGCTCGTCCAGCGTCTGCTCCAGCTTGCGCTCCGCTTCCTGCATCGCGGCCAGAAGCTGCCTGGAACGCTCCCGCTCCGGAAGCGAGGCGAACGCCTGCAGATCGGCCTCCTTCCACTCGGAAGACAAACGTCCGAGCATCGACGCGATATTCTCGTCCATCAGCCGAATGTCGGCCGCCAGCTCCGCCCGTTCGTCCCTTCGAGCCGCTACCGATTCCCTTCGGGCCTCCAACGCTTCCAGCTCGGGAAGATGACTCACAAGCTCGTCCTGCCAGCTCAATCCGCGCAGAGCGGCAGCGATGCCCTCTCTTTCCTGCTCGGCCGCGGCAAGCCGTTCCCGATCCTCCGTCCGCCTGGCCAGAAGCGACTCCCACTTGGCTTCGGCGTGCTCCGGCAGCGGCTCCGCTCCCGGATCCGGCAGAGACAACGCCAGATCTTCCTCTTCCAGGCGCAGCGATTCGGTCCGCAGCCACTCTTCTCTGGCGTTCGCGGCGCTTTGTGCCAAGGCCGCTTGGCGCTGCCTCTCGGGCAGTCCGTCTTCAACCGCGCGCAATTCCTTCTCCACTGCCCGAAGCTCCATGACCGCTTCGTTGTAAGGACCTGCGCCCTTCCGGCTGGCCTTGAGGGCCGCCTCCGCTTCCTTCAACTCGGCCAGCAGCTTATTCAGCTCCGGCTGCTCGCCTCTCGGCTTATATAGCTTCTCCATCTCGGCGGTCAGCGACTTGATCGCCGAAGTCAGCGATGCCCCTCCGGCCATGCCCGAATGATAGAGATAGTTGCCTACCTCTTCGCCTTGCAAGGATCGCAGCTCGTGAAGCTCCTCCAGCGTAACCGCGAACAATTGACGGAACATTCTCTCCGATACTCCTCCGAGCCACAGCCGTTCCAGCTCGGCCTGGCCGACCGGCCTCTCGGCTCCGTCCGCATCCCGAAGGACGGCCACCGGACCGCCGCGGCGCGTCGGCACGTCTCCATGCCGTTCGAGGGTATAATCCCGAACGCCGTCCGTGAGCAGCAGACGGCCTCCGTGCCGCCCCCCGTGGATGGGCTCGCCGCGTTCCGCCGGCTGGCCGCGGTTCGCGAAGCCGTACAGCATGCTTCGAATGAAGCGGTGAAGCGTGCTTTTGCCGGCTTCGTTCGGCCCCACGACGACGGTGACCGGAGCGTCCAACAGGACGTTCACCCCGTTCAAGGCGGCGAAGCCGTCAATCTGCAGCTCTTTTATACGCATGTGCGGCTCCCTCCCGTCTTCGCCCGATTATTTTCCGACTTCTATTCTCGCTCCTTTAGCAATAACGCAGCGAGCTCCGAAGCTTGCTCGATGAGCCGGGCTCTCCGCTCCTCGTCCAGCCTCGCAGCCCACTCCCTCAGCCGCGGCTGGCGAAGGGACGGCGCGATCGCCTCCTCTAGCAATCGCCGGCTTCGCAGCTTGTCCATCCCAGCTTCGCTAGCTTGCCGAAGCAATTCGGCGAGAAAACCGTCTCCATCGGAGGAGTCGGTTCCGCTCCTTAACGGCCTTGTCCGAATGTCCAGGCTGTCCAGCCAGACCCAGTGATCCTGCTCCTCCGGCGCTCCGTGCCATTCGCGCACGCTCTCCAGCCACTCGCCGGCGATCGTTCCGCTCTGGAGGCTCTCGTGCAGGCTGCCCGAGCCTTCCAAGCGCAGCCGAAGCACGACCGGGCGTTCTCCGGCTTCCTCCGCCGCGTCCTTCATCGCAAGCTCCAGACGGTTCTTCAACTCCTGCTCGCTCTCGATTCCTTCTATGGACACCGGATACTCCGACCATAGAACATCCGCCGTATCCCGGAACGACAACGAAACGTCTCCGGAATCGGACACGCTGACGATATAAGCCCCTTTGGGGCCGGTCTCCCGGATGCTGCGGCCCTGAATGTTGCCCGGGTAAACGACGTGAGGATATTCGCGCAGCACTCGGCGGCGATGGACATGGCCGAGCGCCCAGTAATCGAACCCTTTGACCGACAGCTCGCCAAGGCGGCAAGGAGCATAATTGTCGTGAGCCGAATCGCCGTCGACGTTCGCATGAAGAACCGCCAGGTGGAACGGGGCTCCCGGAACCGGCTCGAAGCCGGCGGCGAGATTCTCCCTGACCGCCGCCTCCGCGAACGATACTCCATAGACATAAGCGGCGACCTCGCCGTTTCTCGTATAGGCGGGACGATGCTCTACCCGGCGAGATCCGAAGAAGACCACCTGCTCCGGCCAGTCCAGCTTCGCTTGCCAGCCGCTCTCCGGGTCATGGTTGCCGTGCACGATAAACGTCTGGATGCCGTCCTCCGCCAGCTCGGTCAGCAGCTTCTGCATTCTCAGCTGGGCTCTCAGCGAACGATCCGCCGCGTCATAGAGATCGCCGGACAGCACGACAAAATCGACCTTCTCCCGCCTTGCGAGAGCAACAAGCTTCTCGAACGACGCGAAGGTCGATTCCTTCAATCTCTCCCGGACGGCCTTGGGCACGCGGGATAGCCCTCGAAAGGGGCTATCCAGATGAAGATCCGCCGCGTGCAAGAAGGTGAAGGGAACGGCCACTTATTCTTCCTCCTTGCTTTGCTCTTCCTGCTCCCATTCTTCGGACGCCGCCAGCTCGCTCGCGCCCAGATCGAGATACACCTTCTTGAGCTCCGAGATGACGCGGTTCAGGGAATAAGCCTTCTTCGCCTTGTTCGATGCGGCTCTGGCCAGCTCATACCGATAATGGGGATCCTGAATAAGAGTCTCCAGGGCTTCCGCGAGCGCCGCCGGGTTCTCCGGCGGAACCAGCAGCCCGTTCACTCCGTTCTCGATCTGCTCCGGAATGCCGCCGACGTCGGTGCCGACCAGAGACAGCAAGCAGAGAGCGGCTTCCGCGAATACGGAGCCGAACGATTCCGCGCGGGAAGGCAGCACGAAGACGTCGAAGAAAGGCATCAGCTCTTCCGGATGCAACATATACCCGTAGAAAATCGTATTCTCATAGATGCCCAATTGCTGTGCGAGAGTCTCCAGCTCTTCCCGGATCGGGCCGTCTCCGATGATGTGCAGCACGAACTTATGGCCGCTTCGCTGCAGCTCCGCGCATGCCCGAAGCAGAATGTCGATGCCCTTCGCCGGAACAAGCCGGCAGATCGTCACGAGCTGCGTGACTTCGTTCTCGTGGGCGATCGGCTTGAAGCGCCTCTCGTCGTAGCCGTTCGGAATGACTCCCACCGCTTCCGGAACCTGTAAATAGGAAGACAAATAACGGGAGAACGAATGCGACACGGTCAACAGACGATCGACTTTCCTCTCCAGCTCGCCGTAGATCGACCTAAGAAAACGATGCTCCGGCCCGTTCTCTTGGATTTTCCCATTGAGGATCAGTTCCCGTTCGTAGCTCGAGTGGATCGTCATGACGACCGGCGTATCCGGGAAAATCCGCTTCATCGCCAGAGCGGCGATCGGATGGTGAGCGTGGATGATGTCGAACTTATTGCCTTTGAGACGGAGGTTGGTCCACCAGATGTAATCCTTGAGCGTCTGAATATATTTATCGACAATGGCGTTGCCCGCAAAGGGCTGCCAATCGAACGTGTCGAATTCAATCGTGTCCTGGCCTTTGTTGCGAATGCGTTTCGGCAGAGAGAACAGTTCCATCTCCCAGCCAAGCTTGCGGAATCGTTCCCTAATGTAAGGAACCATGGAGGATACGCCTCCAGGTTGCTCCGGGGGGAAGAATAGCGCCTGCAATACGTTCATGGGCGACTCCTCCTATTATCCTACTTTCTAGGAATATCTTAATTATGATATATTAGAACATATGTTTCTGTAAAGAATCGAGGAGGCTCTATGAAGCTCACTACGGACCTGCCCATTACACTAGAACAGCTTCCTTCCTTTACTTCCGGGATCGTCGTTATCCTGCTCGGCTTGATGCTTTTTATGGCCTATCGGCTCTACGTACATAACCGGCGCGGAACGTACCGCAAGCTCATTCTGTCCCTCGGGCTGTGCTTCCTGCAGCAGATGCTCGAATTGGGGCTGGCTCTCAAGATCGTTCCGAGCAACGCCGTGATGAACTTCGCGAGCGACACGCTTTATGTGCTTAGCTTTATCCTGCTTAACTTCTCCATATTTGAACTGTATCACAAAACCAGGCCCCGCACACGCGCATGGTACTATTCTTTGATCGGAATTTGCCTGGCGATCTCGGTCAGCGCGATCTTCACGGGATCGTCGAGCTTCGAGCACATCTGGGAAAAGCAGGAGCTGTTCTCCCCGGTGCTGGACGGCTACATGCTCGCGCTCAGTCCGCTGTTCGCGCTCATGTTCGCTCCGCATATCGGGCAGCCGAGAAGGTACATGATGACGCTCACCGTATCGTTTGCCCTGCAGGTGTTCGTGCTGCTCGGGCATTTCGAGGGGAGCGATACTTCATTTTATGAGACGATGCGCTCGCTTTTGCCAATTGTTTACTATCTCTTGTTCTTTATGCTGTTATTCGAGCGGGTCGTCGAATTGCTCTCCACGGCCTACCGTTCTTCGATCACGGACGGCCTGACGAACTTGTACAACCGGCGTTTCTTCACCGGCCAGATGGAACGGGCGATCCGCTCGGGCAAGCCGGTCGGCGCCATCTTCTGCGACATCGACAACTTCAAGAAGCTGAACGACACGCAGGGGCACCATCAAGCGGACATCGTCCTGAAGCAGGCCGCGCAGATCATGATGGAGGAGACCGACCAGATCGGGCTAGCCGGCCGCTACGGCGGCGAGGAGCTTGTCGCGTTCGTCGACACTACCAAGCTATCGGCGGCCAAGCTCGCGGAGAACATCCGGGCTCGCATCGAGAAGGAGACGATCGTGACCGTGAGCGTCGGCTATTGCCTCGGCTCGAAGGAGTTGTCGGCGGAGAAACTGATGAAGATGGCGGACGAAGCGATGTACCACTCCAAGAAATCCGGCAAAAACCGGGTGACGGACTTCGCCGCACTGGCGCACTCGAGCGCAATATGAGAGAGTTACGAGCCGTTCAGACGGAAGCCCGCCCAGGTAGGCGGCCCGTTTGAACGGTTTTCTTGTTTGGGGACGCTATCTCCCTCCTCTTAAGCCCGTTGGGCGCTCCGGTAGTCGATTTTTTCGACTATCTCCTTCCTCTGCAGCCCGTTTGGCGCTCCGATAGTCGATTTTTTCGACTATCTACCTCCTCTACAGCCCGTTCGGCGCTCCGGTAGTCGATTTATTCGACTATCTCCTTCCTCTGCAGCCCGTTTGGCGCTCCGATAGTCGATTTTTTCGACTATCTCCCTCTCCGTGCGCTACATATGTGAGTTATTGAACTTTGTTCAATAACGCCCCCGTTTCCCCCTCCTTCTTGACCGAGTTATTGAACTTTGTTCAATAACGCCCCCGTTTCCCGCTCCTCTTTGACTGAGTTATTGAACTTTGTTCAATAACGGCACGCCTTCTGGATGTAGTCTAGAAAGTAGACACGCTGTAACAGCGACCTGCTACAATAAAATCACTAAAAAGGTCGAGGTGTGTCATGGGCGATATCCGTCAGCATTTTGATGATGAGTTTAAGCGTCAAACGATTAAACACATGCAAGAGAACGGTAAAACACCAGCTGAAGTTTCTAAAGAGCTGGACATTCCCGTAAGCAGCATTCGTGCATGGAGAAAAAAGTTTGCTAATGCCGGAGAAAAATCGCAGGTGTTTGTTGATTATGAAAAG
>NZ_RZJR01000029.1 GCF_003990975.1 Cohnella sp. AR92 | reverse complement strand
GGCCTTATCCACCATTCGGATCGCGGCTCTCAGTATGCCTCAGCAGAGTACCGGGAACGGTTAACGAAAAACAACATGATAGGCAGCATGAGCCGAAAAGGGAATTGCTATGACAATGCCTGTATTGAGGCATTTCATAGTGTGATAAAGAAAGAGCTCATTTACCAAACCAAATTTAGAACTCGTAAACAAGCCTATGATGCCATTTACGAGTACATCGAGTTAGAGTACAACCGCATTCGCATCCACTCGACCATTAGCTACTTAACTCCACATGCTTGCGAGAAAAAGTACTACGAGCAACTCCAGGGAGCGTAAAGTTGTGTCCACTTTCTTGACAGAGGTACAAATAGGAGCTTCAGAGGCCGAGATAGTCAAAAAAATCGACTAAAAGAGTGCGAAGAGGGGGGGTTACCTTCTCTTGCATCCACCGCCACGCGCCTCAAGGTACGCCGGCCCTGGCGGGCTAGTAATCTTGCGTTGTCTGCGGCTTTTTGATAGAACGGGACAAGCGGATAGGAGAGCGCATAGGACGAGTCGACGGAAGGTTCATAGAGTGGATCAAACACAAAAAGGAGTGTGATCCCTATGGCCCTCAAACGTCCCCAGCCCAGTCAAGTCGATTCCAAGAAGTACAAGGTTATCAAATATCGGAAGGTTGGCTCCAAAAACAGGAGCGGTGCCGGACATGGAACGACATTCTCGAGATTGACCGTACTCTGGGTGCAGCAGAATGGAGTCACTTTCAACACGACCGGTTTCTTTGCTACCCTATCCCGGAACAACAGGACGGTCAGCAGAGCTTCCTTCGATTCCTTCGGCGTTGTCCGTTTCAATAACATTCGCGTCCTGACAACCGTAAGCTATACGTTGAGAACATTCGATAGCAGAGGCGTTCTATTCCGCGAAAGAACGATTCCGGCCGGCGTCGAGGCATTCGCTATCATCGGCTAACCGAAGCCTCGGCCGAAGCATTGGCCAACAATCGAATCACGCAAAAAAAGCAGGCCAGTCGTTGAACAGGCCTGCTTTTTTTGCGCAATTCGAACCGGATTCGCTCGCTCCCTATCCGCCGAAAGCGTCGCGGAAAGCGGTCGACAGCCGCTCGCGGTCGACCTCCCACAGCTCGGCGATGGGTTCGCTAATCTCGCTGTCCCACCAATCCGCCAGCTTGCGCCGGTCGCTGCGATTCTCGGTGACCCAGATCAGGTTGCCGATTACCCGTCGGAAATAGAGCTCTTCGGCTTGCTCGATTTTCTCGGCGGATACATAGATTTTCAGCCGTTTGATCGTGCGGTACAGCTCGTTGCTGCAGGCTCTGCGGATGGTGCGGGCGGAAGGCAAAGCGGCCTGGTGCTTGGGCTGATCCATTCTCATCGGTCATCCTCTCCCGTCAATAACCTATGCGCAGAGAAGAGCGTTGGACACAGAGGAGGAGGAGGGGGAAGAGCTCGAAATGGATAGCGTTGGACATGCAGGATGGGCGAGAGAGGAGCGAGATTAGCTGGGGTGAGGAGGGCGCGTACAGAAAGAGGCTAGGTTGGGCAGAGGAAGAGCGTTGACTGAGAGCAGATAGGCGAGGTTAGAAGAGGCGAGAAAAGAGAGTTTAGGCTGGGGTGAGAGAAGTCCGAACAGGGTAACGTTAGGCATGGTTACGTTAGCCGTAGAAGAGAAGCAGAGGCCAACGGGAACGCGGAGAGCGTGCGGAGGGAGCTGTTGGCGTTTGGTTGGGGCCAGCTAACTGGCGAGCTAGCGCAGGAAGCGAATAAAAGTCATGCCAGCCGCCGCGCGTCTCCAAACGCAGGCCGCCCGTCTCCGGAGGAGAGGGCGGCCAACGAACGATACCGTTATTGTACGACCAGATAACCGACCATCGGGATGCTGGTTGCCGGATCGCTGTGCGTGGTGCACACGATCGGATAGGTGCCGGCTTCCTCCGGCGTGAAGCTGACGACCGTCGTTTTGCCTTTCTGCACGTCCCCCTTGATCTGCTGGCCATCGCTGGTGAGGCCCTCGATCACGAACGGGTGGGACTGGCCGCTGACGCCCGTAATCCGAAGCTGAACCGGTACGCCTTTCTTGACGATAATCGTGCTTGGAGCCCATACGTACGCTTCGAGCTGCTTGCCGCTAGACGTCTCGGTCGTAAACTCCCCGGTAACGAGATTGAATACCTGGGCGCTTCCGTCTCCGACCGTCGCCGTCGCCGGCTTGCTCTGCTGCCAACCGAAGTAGACTCCGGCAATAATGACGACCAGCGCGAGAATGAGGTACCACTGAACTCTTTTTTTGCTAATGAATACGACTTTGCTCATCGTCCGCTCTCTCCTCTTCAACTTTGTCCTACTTGTATCCTGAGTGTATGCGCAAGCCCGTCCTCTCATGACAAGCCATTTTGTCCAACTAGATGGTTTCTCCGCGCTATCGGATACCCAGCTTAATCGAGAAGCAGTTAAGGATTATTTAAGCATTTGGAGGTTTGCTTATGAACAAGCCATGACCTATGATAGAAGCAGATAAAATCTTTAAAAGGCATGGCGGCAGCCAGGCCGAATAAGGAGTGTGGAGCGCGCTTCATGATGGATACGATTCATGGTTGGTTGGATCAATTGCTAGTTTGGATAGAAAGTCTGGGATACTTCGGCATCATTATCGGACTTGTCGTAGAGGTCATTCCAAGCGAGATCGTTCTGTCGTACGGCGGTTATCTGGTGTCCAAGGGAGACATTCTGTTCTGGGTAGCGGTGCTGTGCGGCACGGTAGGCGCGCTGCTCCAACAATGGATTCTATATGCGATCGGCCGTTTCGGCGGTCGTCCGTTCGTATACAAATTCGGCAAGTACCTGCACATCAAACAGAAGCATATCGAGCTGTCCGAGCGTTGGTTCGAGAAATACGGTCCGATCATCGTGTTCACGGGCCGGTTCGTTCCGGTGATGCGCCAGGTGGTCTCGCTTCCCGCCGGGATGTCGAAGATGAGCCTGACCAAGTTCTCGATCTTAACCGTGATTGCCTCCCTGCCATGGTCGATTCTGTTCGTGTGGCTGGGCTGGAAGCTGGGCGACCAGTGGGAGAATATCGACGAGAAAGCCGCTCCGTACGTGCAGCCGGCGATCCTGATCGCCATCGCGCTGCTGATCGTATACTTCCTGTACCATTACATTCGCAAACGCTCGAAATCCGCCTAATTCGATACAAGAAGTCATTATTTTCTGCTACAATAAGGGCATTTCCAATCAAGATTCCAGAAACGAGGCATATCGATGAGCAAATCTCTGGCCGACTACTTTAACAAAGGCCTCTCTCCCAGCGCCTTCATGGCGGGAATGACGAAGAACAAGGAAGAGTTCCTCGCGAACTACGAAGGCTTCGCTTGGCCGAACGAGGAGCAGAAGGAATTCTTCGAATCCCTGGGCAATCGCGACGATCTTCGTTGCTTGATCATCAGCGCGGATTGGTGCGGCGACGCCCTTCGCAGCGTTCCGGTCGTGTTCCGGGCGATGGAAGCGGGCCTTGTCCCGACCGAAGTGCTGATTATCGAGGAGAACTACGAGCTGCTTGATCAGCACCTGACCCTGGGCGGACGTTCGATTCCGATCGTCTTGATCACGGATACGGGCGGCTACCTCCTTGGAAAATGGGGACCTCGTCCCGCGAACGTACAGCAAGCGATGATCGACTTCAAGGCGGCGAATCCGGACCGCGAAGCGGCGGATTACCAGGACAACCTGGCGGAGACCCGCAAGGAGATCATTCGCCGGTACGGAGAACAGTCGGACTACGCTCCGGCCATTCTGGCCGAGCTGCAAGACATTCTGTCCAGCTTCTAAGCGGTCATTCGAGGAGAGTAGAACATGGTCACCTTTCAACGATTCTCGTTAGGGGCGCTTCAGACCAACGCCTATGTCGTCACGGGAGCCGACCGCAAGAGAGCGATCGTCATCGACCCGGGAACGCCGGATCCGGCATTGATTCGCCGTCTGGAAGGGCTGAAGCTGGAGGCGATCGTCCTCACCCATGCCCACTTCGACCACATCGGCGGCGTGGACGAGCTGCGCAAGCGCTTCGGGGTGCCGGTTTATCTCCATGCGATGGAGAAGGACTGGCTTGTCGATCCGGCGAAGAACGGCTCGCTGCGCTGGGTCGACGTGACGCCTCCGGTGAAGACCGATCCGGCCGAGCACGCGCTCGAGGACGGCCAGACCCTGGAGTGGATCGGGGAGTCGTTCCGCGTTCTGCATACGCCGGGCCATTCTCCGGGCAGCGTCAGCTTGCTCTGCGGGGACATCCTGTTCGCCGGGGACGCTCTCTTCCGCCGTTCGGTCGGACGCACCGATCTTCCGGGCGGCAGCCAAGCCGCGCTGGAGCGGTCGATCCGGGAGAAGCTGTACGCGCTGCCGGACTCGGTGCTCGTGCTTCCGGGACACGGCGAGGAGACGACGATCGGCGAGGAGAAGCAGTCGAATCCGTACGTTCGCCCGCTCTGAATCCCTTTATCTGTAAAAAAAGCTCTTTACTATACGCTTAGCTTCTGCTAATATGGGCGTTACTAAGGTTTAACTAATAGGTTCGGCTGCGAAGAACGCAGGCTTAGAGAGGTTTCCTCTCTATTGCCTGCGTTTTTTTGTTTGGTTCGCATTCTGAGCCGAGGGGATACGGAGGGGGAGCTAACGTGAATCGCAAGCGGCAGTTGGCGATCAGTCTGGCGGCGGCCCTGTTGTCGGGGGCGCTCATCTATGGCGTCTATTGGCTTCAGATTCGGCAGATCCGCGAGGAGGAGATGGTAAGCGTGGTCGCCGCGAAGCATTTTATCGCGGCGGGCACCATTCTGGAGGAAGGGATGCTGAAGACGGTCTCCATTCCCAAAGCGTCGCTTCGGGAGGGCATGCTGAGACAAGCAAGCGAGGCCGCGGGCCTGCAGGCGGTAGCTCCGCTCGGCGATTCGGAGCCGCTGCTCGCTTGGAAGGTGGAGAGGTTCCCGCTCCTTCCCAAGCCGGGCGAAGCGACGTTCCAAATTCCGCGCGATTACGTGAAGTCCGTCTCCAACGGCATTCGCGCGGGCGACCGGGTCGTCGTTTATCTGTCGTCCGAACAAGCGGCTTCCCGAAGACTGTATTCGGAGGCGATTCTAGTGGCCGCGGTGAAGAATGCCTCGAATTCGGAGATCGAGAGCCCCAAGAACTCGAGCCTTGAATCCATGGCGAATGGGGATAAGGAGCAGATGTACGCATCCAGAAGGGACGCGAACGGAAGCATCGACTCCATCAACCTGAACCTGACGGAGGCGCAGTGGCTGGCGATGGATGCGGCATGCAAGGACGGAGGCGCGAAGGTCGTGATCGCTTTCGAGGCATCCGCCATCGATAACGTAGAGGAGGCAAGAGCATGAGCGCAGCGATTGGCAAGCTGGTCGCCTTCGGCGGTTCGACGCCGAATATCGGAACCTCGCTCGCGGCATTCGGGACCGCGTACCGGATCGCTTCATCGACGGGGAAGAAGGTCGGTTTTCTCTGCTTGAATCTCAAGAGCGCGAAGACGCATCTCTATCTGGGCATCGATAAGCCGGAGGTGACGCTTGACGGCATCCGGCCCGAGCTGAAGGCGGGAACGCTGACCGGAGAGAAGCTGAAGCAGTACTCGTTCTCTCCTTCCCGCCTGGACGGCCTTCATGTGCTGTTCGGCAACCTGGCCCGGGATCAGGCGGAGTATTACGAGCCGGAACAGATGACGAGCCTGCTGCGGGCGGCCAGGGAAGCGTTCGATTTGACGATAGCCGACGTCAGCGCTTACTGGGACAATGCCGCCACGGTGTGCGCGATGCGCGAGGCGGATCATCGCTGCCTGGTGACGACGGGAAGCTTCACTCACTTCCAGGAAGACGTCCATCGGTGGACCGGTCAGGTCGGGGCTCAATTCGGAATGGAGAGGCAGCAGTTTCAGCTCGTGCTTCTTAACGGAAAGTATCCGTATTCGGGAGGAGGGTTCGGAATGAAGGAAATCCGGAAAGAGACGGGAGTCGTATCGCTCTCCGAGCTTAGACTGAAGGAGAGCGTCCACCTGCAGTTGGACAGCGGCCGATTGGACGAATGGCTGGCTTCGGACGAACGGAATGCCGCCGCCTTCGATCCGGTGGTCGATCCGCTGCTGCGCACGCTGAATTGGGCCGAGAGGCTGCAGAAGGCGGGGAATCCATGGAGACGCAGGCTCATGATGCACCGAAGCCGGCGCCAATGATCGGAGGCGAGCGATGATGACGGTCAGGGAGAAGCGGCCGGCCGCTATCGGCGAAGAGGCGGCCGGGACGGCGGCCTCGGAGTCGCCGAGGTTCTCGCCGACGGCGTACGCGGCTCGGATTCAAGCGGAGAAAGCCGGTTCGAACGCGGTAACATCTCCATTAAAGGAACATGGACGCGATTTCGGGGGAGTCGATCTGAAGGCGCTGACGGAGGAAGCCAGGCATATGCTGGCGGCTCCGCGCGGCTGGAACGAGGAAGAGCAGCGCCGCTACGCGGAGAAGCTCAACCGGGCCGTGATCGGTTTTCCGCAGGAGAGGGCGGAGCTGCTTGCCGTCCTATCCGATTGGATCATCAAGAAGCGGCTTCAGCATCTGTCGACCGGATCCATGCCTTACGGGACGCTGGCGGAAGCGCTGTTCGCCGAGGTGATCGGGCTGAACGTTCTGGAGCTCGTCCTGCGCAATCGCGAAGGGCTGGAGGAGGTTCAGGTCGTCGGGACCCGCATCTTCGAAGTCAGGGACGGCCGCGCGATTCCTTCGGCTTATCGATTCGAGGATGCGGCGATGGTGGAGAGAATTCAGCAGAATCTCGTTCTGTTCAACAACGATCGAATCAATCTGCGCAAGCGTTGGGCGGAGGTCCAACTGCTGGACGGTTCTCGGGTCACCATGACCGGCTTCGGCTTCACCTCCCAGCCTACGCTGACCATTCGCTTCTACACGGTTCGCCGGTTCGAGCTGCAGACGCTGTGCCGTCAAGAGTACCAGACGATTAACGAGAGCATAAGGGAAGTGCTGCTGGCGATCATTCGCGCCCGGTTCAATATGGTGGTCATCGGCGCGACGAATACGGGCAAGACTCACTTGATCAAGGCGCTGATCGCGGCCATGCCGGACGAAGAGCGGCTGATCACGATCGAAGGAAGGTACGAGCTGTCGCTTCTCCGGGACTTCCCGGAGAAGAACGTGATCGAATACGAAGCGGACGAAGAAGATCCGGCGCACGGCTCGAAGCAGGCGTTCAAGCTGGCGCTTCGTCAGTCGCCGCAGCGCATCTGCCATGCGGAGATCCGCGACGAAGACGCGAACATCTATGTTCGGGCATGCACTCGCGGCCATGAGGGCAGCGTCACCTCCGTCCACGCGAATTCGCTGGAGGATGTGCCGGAAGCGATAACCGACATGTGCATGCTGGACGGCCGCGGGATGAATCCGCTGCGGCTAACGAAGCGGATCACGGAATACGTGACGCAGATCGGCTTCGAGATGAGGCTGATCGGCACCGTTCGCAAGCTGGTGCGGATCGGCGAATTCGAGTGGCGGGGAGGCGAAGCCGTCGTCCGCGACTGGGTCCGCTTCGATGAAGAGAGCGGGGAGTGGCTCATGCCTCTTGATTGCTCGGCAAGGGCGGCCGACAGGCTCAGGAGATTCGCACCGGAAGCTTGGGAACGGATTGGATCGATGGCGCAGAGAGAGAAGGGGGATTAACGGCACCATGGAGATTGGCATCGTCCTGCTTCTCGCTTTTATTCTTCTCTTTGTATTGGTCCGAATCGGGATCCGATTGTTCTGGGACCATCTGTCCATGCATCGCAGATTGGCCTCCAGAAGAGAGCCGGCTTGGAGCCGCGCCGCGAACCGGTTGTTCTCCCGCTTCTCCAAGCCCTATGAGCATATCGCGGATCTGCTGGCCGCTTCCGGATGGCGAAGCCGCGCGGAAGGCTTCGCGCTTCTGTCCGTCGGACTGGGCCTCGCCGGCGCGGCGGGCGGCGCGTTCGGATTCCGGTCGCTGCGCGCAGCCGTGCTGCTTGGGGCGATGCTGGCGCTGATTCCCTACTGCCTGCTGCGGATGCGGTTGATCAAGCGCCAATTGGCGGTGAGGCTGGATTTGCTGCCGGCTCTGGAGCTATTCTATCAATCCTATCTCGTAACGGGCAGAAGGCATGTGAGGATCGCCCTGCAGAGAGCGGTCGAAGAGAGGAGGCTTGCGGGTGAGGCTCAGCTCGTGTTCGAGCAGCTGTATCTCCAGCTCTGCGTGCATGAAGACGACGAGGCGAGCCTTCGCCGATTCGCCCTGGCGATCGGCAGCGTATGGGCGGATTACTTCTGCAACATGCTGCGGGTCGCGATCGCGGAGGGGAACGACATCTCCGGCAACCTGAAGGAATTGATCGGGGACATGCGCAGCTCCCGGCTGGAGGATCAGCGGGAACGTCACCGGCTGCTGGAGATTCGGCTCGCCAACTTCTCTCCCGCGTTGTTCTTCGGATTGTTCATCGCCATCAACGTCCGAATGAATCCGGAAGCCAGCTATCGATACTACGTGGCGGATCCTGGCGGGAGAGGCATGCTTCTCAACGCGGTTGTCATGCTGTTTGCCTCGCTGCTGATGGGAATTTACTTATCTAGAAGAAGGCTATAGGGAGATCGGAGAGGAGGATGGGGCGGAATGGCCGGATACGATCAAGGGATGCTCGGCCTGATCGGCTGGATCGTTCAGCTGGCGATCGCTTCGGTCGGCTTCGCCGTCGTGCTGGGAATGCTGTTCGAGCGGCGTCCCCGATGGAAGACGGCATGGAGAGGACGGCCGATCGGACGGGCGCCGCGTTGGTGGCTCGGCCTGACGGGAAGCCTCAAGGAAAGTGCGGCATTGACGGAGAGGCAGGTGCTCCTGGCAGGCTGCGGAATCCGAATCGAGCCGGCCGCGTATCTCGCGGCACGGAGGAGCTTGCTTGCGTTACTTGTCCTTATCGCCCTCCTCGCTTACTTACAGAGAGGCAAGCTGATTCCTTCCGTCTTCGGCTGGTACTTGTTCTTCGCGGCGTTGGCCGGCTTGCTGCTCGTCCTGTTCGACCGGGCGGCTCTGGAATCGTATCGGCAGCATCGTACCGACCGTATTCGGAAGGAGCTGGTCGTCGTCAGCAGCCAACTGCTTTATTACGAAGGCGCCAAGCTGCACCTGCACGGCAAGCTGATGCGATGCTTGCCTTATACGAGAGTGCTGAGGGGCGAGATGCAGCTGCTGCTCAACGAATGGTACCACGATGCGGACGTCGCGTTGACCCGCTTCAAATCCAGGGTCGGAACCGGCGAAGCCTATGGATTCGCCGAGACGCTTCGGGCGCTGCGGATGAACGAGAACGGGGAAATCTACGAGATGCTTCGCGAGACGGTCAGAGAGTTCAAAGCGAAGATCGAGATCGCCAAGGCGGGGCGCAAGGAGACGGCATCGTACTTCCTGTTCGTGCTTGCCGGGATCCCGATTCTGTACAGCTTTCAGATTTTTATCTACCCCTGGGTTCAGGAGTCCCAGAAGCTGTTCGATAAGCTCGGCTCATGAGGTGGACGGGAGAACTTGCCTAAGAGAGGAGGTGAGGGCATGAGAAATATCCTGATTACCGTCATGATGTTAATAACCGTAATAAAGGGTAAGAATGTTGATAATATAGGACGAAATGGAGGGTTGGTTACAGTTTGCTCATAATTTGACCACACTGCTCATAAGTGCTCCGAACTTTGCAGATGCTTCTTTCTTCATCGACTTAGTAACGTGCAAATATACCATTCGAGTCATACTGTCATTTTTATGTCCAAGTCTTTGCATAATTACTTCGATATCTATGCCAGCTTCTGCACAAAGGGAAGTATGGGTATGCCGGAGTGAATGTGGTGTAAGTCGCGCAGGAAGATTCATCCATTGTGTAATGCGGTCCATACGAAGTTCAATTGTTCTTCTCTTTGGTGGGTATCCAAAATAAGTCTCGTGATTTCTTCTTGGATCGTCCATTCTACCGAACACAAAGTCAGCGTCATGATATGTTTTTCTATATCGCATTTTGAATTCGTTTTGCCGAGCGCGCAGTTTTTCTAATTCTTCGATTACCATTGGTTCCACATCGATTGTCCTTCTTGATGTTCTTGTTTTAGGCGTTAGAATTTCATACCAGTTCGAAAGGTCTTCTGGATTAAATAATGTTCCATTGATAGAAATTGTATGATTTACGGTATCTATATCCTTCCACTTCAACACACATAATTCTCCGACACGCATCCCGGTATAAGCGAGTGTTAGGAACATAGCGTAGTCATTGTCCATTCCTCTGTGCTTTGCCAGACTTAGAAATTCGGCGAGTTGCTCCTTTTCCATGTACTTAGGTAGTGCAAGTTCCTCTTCTTCGTTAGATGGAACTTTTGTATATTCAGTTGGATCGATCTTTACTACACCGTCCTGGAGAGCTTTCCGAAATATCATTCTCGCAGTTCCGTGCACACCTTGAACTGTGTTTCTTTGCATTTTCTGGCTCATGTCGATCAATGCTTCTTGATATTGATTTCTATTGATGTCACTCATCGTGATCGCGTCAAAGTAAGTAAGGAGGGTTGCAATCTGGTATTCGCGTTGTCGAATTGAACTAACCTTTGGCTTTTTTGAAATTACTCCAGCTGTATACCATTTCATCCACTTATCCGAGAATTGTCGGAATGAGATATTTTGTTCTTTTATAAACGTTCCTTTTGCGACACTCATTTCGACTTCAGCTGCAGCAAGTTCCGCCTCGCGTTTGGTTCTAAAACCTGTCTTTGTATCCTGACGGCGTTCTCCTGTTACTGGATCTTTACCTGTGCTGACGGTATATGACCAAGTCTTTCCCCGTTTGCGAATGTAGGCCATGATTTATACCTCCACTACAATTTTTTTGAGACGCCCAATTATTTTCGCATCATTAGGTGGGCAGTAGATTGGATCATATTTGTTCGTCAAGCTTTCACTTTGTAGAATTATTTGATCGCCATTGTAATAGACGCGCTTCATGTATGCTTCCTCTCCGATAAGAACTGCTGCAATCTCTCCATTTTCCACTTCTTCCTGTTTGCGAACCAGTAACAAATCACCATTGAATATTCTTGCCCCTGTCATACTATCCCCTTTCGCTCTCAAGTAAAAATATTCGCCTCCGTTCAACCATTCCTTAGGTGTTGCTTCGTACCTTTCAATCTCTTCAAACGCAATTATGCCATTCCCACAGCTCACCCTTCCAACAACGGGAATGTTAACCATCTCTCCGGGTTTAGATATTCCAATGTTGTTTGCCAAGTTGTCGTCAACCAAATAGTCGAGAGTAACACCAAAATAATCGGCAAGCTTGCGCAAAGTTGACAACTTTACATTTTCGGTACCTTTTTCATAAAAATTAACTATTGTCATGTAAGGCACGCCCGATTCCTTGGACAACCCCATCCTTGATGATATGCCCTTGTCTTTCATCAATAAATCCAGTTTGTCCGTAAGTTTCATTACATTTACCCTCCGCAGTAATTTGATTCTATCTTATATTATTTTACTTACTTTGTATAGAAGAAAATTACCATGCACCGGAAATAATCTTACCATGCACCGGAATTTTAGCGTGAAACATGTCGTAATTTAGGTTGACACCCCACCACACGTGGTATATGATCGAAGCACAAACACCACGCATGGTAGATTGGAGGTGCATATATGTTCCCTAACCTTAGAGCGGAAATGGCTAGAAAGAATATTGACGGAGTTAGGATTTCCGCAGTAATTGGATGTACGCCAAAAACGTTCAGCAAAAAAATGAATGGGAAAGGCGAGTTCACAAGGGTAGAGCTATTCACGATACAGCGAGAGTTTTTCCCGAACCTCACCATTGAATACCTATTCGAAGTCGAAAATAAGCAATCTGCCTGACGAACTTTAGGAATTAGGAAGGATGGAGATTTGAATGCCCAATATTCTAACGGCTCAAGACATCGCTGATTTTCTTCGCATCAGTCGAAAACGGGTCTACGAGTTAATGCAGTTGTCGCCTAGTCACGGCGGGATCCCGTGCTTCTCTGTTGGTAAATCCCGCAGAGTTGAACGAAGCGATTTCGAGAAATGGTTAGCAAGCCGCAAAGCTAGCTGATTTGAAAGGAGCTGATCCACAATGCGAATTAAGAAGCTTGAATGGGCCGCTCTAAAGCATGGCGAGAAAATGTCAGCCCTTGAGTACGCTGTATACCGGTCTCGTAAGCGCTGGGCAATGAGGAGGAGGTGAGAAGGTGAAGGACTTAACGCAAGCCAAGGAAGTAAGGAACGCCTCGTCGGCAGCAGAAACAAATGAATTGCTTAGCAAGGGATGGACGTTGCATTCCGTCCACCCCAACGCAAACGGGATCATCTTCGTGTTACTTAGATTCTAGAACCCAAGGTCTCCGAACTCGCTTTTCAATTTCGAAAGCATTGCAACGTTTGAAGGTTTACCAAGGACGTACATCGGACAAGCGATATCTTCGTTCCGAAACGGGACAACACTTATAATCTTCCAACCTTCTTTCAAGAACTTGTTTGCTTCCTGATCGCTGGATGTCTGAATCACTTCAACGATATCATCGTACATCGAATTTCCTCCTATTTTGTTAAATGGTAAGTCTGGACAACTTCCAGTATTCGACAGGAGATGAGGTTAACCCTTCAAAGGAGGTAAGGCGATTGAATCAACTTCAGGTATTCAACTTCAATAACGCACAAGTAAGGACGATCGAGAAAGAAGGTCAACCTTGGTTTGTGCTTAAGGATGTCGCTGACGTATTGGAAATAGGACACGTACCGGCATTGCGGCAGCGGCTTTCCGATGATGTAGTTTCAAACTACCCCATCCATGATTCGCTTGGCCGCCAGCAAGAAACAACCATCATCAACGAAGACGGCCTTTACGATGTCATCCTCGAAAGCCGAAAGCCAGAAGCTCGGGCCTTCCGAAAATGGATCACATCCGAAGTGCTCCCAACAATCCGCAAGACCGGCTCTTACACGGCAGACAAGCCCAAATCTCAAGCCGAGCTCCTTCTGATGTATGCACAAGGCTTTGTCGAGATGGAGCAGCGCGTCGAGCGGATGGAATCGACGGTAACCGCAATCCAAGAGACCTTCACCAAGCGCGACGAGGACTGGCGCAATCAGCTTAACGGCATGATCAACGGAGCTGCATACCGCGCCGGAATGTCATACCGCGATCTCCGGAACGAAAGCTACCGGCTTCTGGAGGAACGAGGGCATTGTGATCTGAATGCCAGACTGCGCAACCTTAAAACTCGTCTACAAGATTCCGGCGCGACTAAGACGCAGATCGACGGAGCAAACAAGATGGACGTCATCGAGAGCGATCCGAAGCTTAAGGAAATCTATACGAACATCGTTAAAGAACTGGCGATCGGGTCTTTATCAGGGAGGTAGAGGTATTGGACGTACTATTCATGTTGCTGAATGTATTTTGCTTGATGTACTACACCTACAAACTTTGCTCGTTTGCCGCAAATAAACGTGAACCGACGAGATTTGAAATCTCTGTTTTGTACATGCTGGCAATCATCCAATTTCTCTTTGGATCGGTTAAATGAAAAAGCCCCATCTCAGGGTGAGAGCTGAGAGGGGCCACGATCTAAAAAATGTTACCGCAATACTATCACGAAAGGAGCGGCTTTGACAATGCCTAATCTGGACCGCTTCTCGCAAGGACTCCCGGACCCGCAGGACAAGCCCCTAGATATGGTCGGGGTTTGTGGATGCGGATGCCGTGAACGGATTTACTTCGGGGATAAAGGCGTATGGCGCGATGACGGGGTTTATTACGTCAACGGTGATCACTACGCCAAGGCTTCCGGCGCAGAAGGGATGGATGTTGAATGGTCCTGAGCAACTGCTGTGGCGCCGAGGTAGAG
>NZ_RZJR01000036.1 GCF_003990975.1 Cohnella sp. AR92 | reverse complement strand
CATGCCAGTACTCGCTGAAATCATCGAAGCTGCCTTCAACGTATCCTGCGTTAGTTTAAGCGTCTCCTTCGAACCGCTAGAGAAATCAGATATTACCCGTGCGTAGGTCGCCCCGTATTGAATCGCCGCGCTTCTTGATAAACCAAATGCTGATGCGGTATTGCTTGCCCAACGATTAAACTCCTTAGCGCTTTCGCCCATCGTTCGCTCGAGCTGGCCAAATGCCGCTTCKACCTGCATGGCATTCTTGATTACACTACTAAGTCCCGCTCCAATGCTCAGAGTTGCAAGAGCTGCACCGACACCCTTCAAACTTCTTGAGATGTTGGATTTGAAGTCGGTCAGGTTCTTATTTGCCTTTGCCATCTCCCGGCGCATCCCGCTGAAGTCAGCTCCGGCACGAACCATTAGGTTCTTTACGACTGCCACATATTCACCCGCTCGTTCCGCCGAATGCGGCGTTCAGTTTCTTCACGTTCTCAAGCATCTGTTCCGGTGTCTGTGCCCGTTTCTTGGGCTTGTCCTCTTCAATGAGCTTCTTAAGTTGTGGCATCTTTTTGGCACGACTCAAAGAAGCCGTCAGATACGCCAGGGTAATTCCCTCGCGGTTCTCGGCCTTTGCTCTCTCGTTATAAGCATGAATATAAAGATTCAGTTCATGTGGCGTGATCTCGTTGTATTCCGTAATCGTGACGCCTACTCGGATAGCCGCTTTTAAACTTTCTTGCCAGTCCCACTTACCGCCGCTGGCTTCTCCGCCAGCTCCTGCGAGTTTCCCTCCGGGACCTGCTCTCCGAAGGAACCGAACGATACGTTAAAGGCTTCTGTCATCTTCTCGACGATGTGAGAGAAAGACGGTGCCTGGTCTAGAAGATCCTCCATATCCTCGAGCCTCAGCGACTCGCCGTTCGACTTCGCATCGGACAACAGGCCACAGTAAAGGAATTTCTCGATTTCACCGAGGTCGAGGTTGCTCGTGTCGAGGTCATCGATGTTCATGCCTGTCAGCGCAACCAGTTGCTTCAAGGCTTTATGACCGAATCTAAGCTGCCGCGGACGATCAAGATCGATCATGACCACATCGTTATTTCCATTACTCATGTAAATCCCTCCAAATTTGAATAGACCGGAGGTTATCCCCCGGCCTTGTGATTTGTTCTTGCTTATCTTACGGCGTCGTCGGAAGCTTCAGTGTCGGCTTTCCAGAAACCTTAAGCGTCCCTTCGAAGCTCACGGCGTCCTCCAGTTCAGCGCTTGTCGAAAATCCCGTTACAACCGCGCTAAACTCCCAAGAAGCACCGAGAGAGGCCGGGAATACGATTTTGCAAGATTGCGTAGCGCCGCTTTCGAATGCAGCATAGACGGCTGCTTGTCCATCGTCTTCCGGGTTGAAGAATCCAGAAATGCTTACTTCGCCTGCATCCTTGAATCCGCCGATGAATTGACGGTAACCGCCATCGCTGTCAAGACTCGTTACGTCGATCGTGTCGGCCGATAGCTCGAGTCCACCAATCGAGGACAACTCCGCAACAGGCGTCGTTCCAAAGAGTAGTTGTGTTCCAACCGCGCGTACTGCCAAGGTACATACCCCCTATCAAATATGAATATTGAATGAGATCACACATCGATGAAGCTTTGGAGCGGATTCAAACATCTCAACCGGCTGCTCGTAGGTGATTTCATAAACAAAAGGACCATCGTCTCCGATCATCCTTTGTTCGAGACCAACAAGCAGAGCAACGGCGTCGTTTTCCAAGTCTTTCAGCTCACCGTATGACTTTGCAAAGAGGTTGATTTCTCCCTCAATTGATTTGCTTTCAAGATGGCCGGCAAGAGCCTTGTCTTGGCGGCCAAAACTCGATTGATATTGCGCATATGGCGCTCCCTTCCCCGGTGTGGAGATTGGGTAAACCTTTCCGGAAAGCCCCGGTATCGTTTCGAGCTCGTAGGTTAATGCTTCTTCGAAGTTCATCGCGTTCACCCCCTCAGCGCCTTGTCTACCGCTTTGCCAGCGACGGAAACGATCTTCGATTCAATCGCTCTAACATTATCGGTAAGCGATCGGCGAAGGAAGTGATAACCAGGAACGTATCCACC
>NZ_RZJR01000013.1 GCF_003990975.1 Cohnella sp. AR92 | reverse complement strand
TTTGAGAGGGGCTGTCCTTAGTACGAGAGGACCGGGATGGACGCACCGCTGGTGTACCAGTTGTTCCGCCAGGAGCATCGCTGGGTAGCCAAGTGCGGGAGGGATAAGCGCTGAAAGCATCTAAGCGCGAAGCCCGCCTCAAGATGAGATTTCCCAATTCGTAAGACCCCTTGGAGAACACGAGGTTGATAGGCTCGGGGTGTAAGCACAGCAATGTGTGTAGCTGACGAGTACTAATCGGTCGAGGGCTTATCCTAATAAGCCACACAGGCAAGAAGATTCTAATGAACGCTAACTCGTTTCGTATCCGGTTTTCAAGGCACAAAAAACCTTGAAAAAGTTCATAAAAAGGCTTTACAACAGCGCGGCGATATGGTATGATATCTTCCGTTGTTGAAAATTCGGTCCGGTGATGATGGCAGAGGGGTTCCACGCGTACCCATCTCGAACACGACCGTTAAGCCCTCTAACGCCGATGGTACTTGGACCGCAGGGTCCTGGGAGAGTAGGAAGTTGCCGGGCCGGATGAATAAGCTTGCTCTCATAGCTCAGTAGGTAGAGTGCATCCATGGTAAGGATGAGGTCACCGGTTCGATCCCGGTTGAGAGCTCCAGAATTTTCACAAGGCCCGTTGGTCAAGCGGTTAAGACACCTCCCTTTCACGGAGGTAACAGGGGTTCGATTCCCCTACGGGTCACCATTCACCTTCATAAGTGAAAATATCGCTAGCGTGACATGGAGGCTTAGCTCAGCTGGGAGAGCATCTGCCTTACAAGCAGAGGGTCGGGGGTTCGATCCCCTCAGCCTCCACCATGATCTTATCGCTGGGGATTAGCCAAGCGGTAAGGCAACGGACTTTGACTCCGTCACTCCAAGGTTCGAATCCTTGATCCCCAGCCAACTTTCAAGAGCCATTAGCTCAGTTGGTAGAGCACCTGACTTTTAATCAGGGTGTCGAAGGTTCGAGTCCTTCATGGCTCACCATCGTAAGACATGACATGCGCGTGTGGCGGAATTGGCAGACGCACCAGACTTAGGATCTGGCGGGCAACCGTGGGGGTTCAAGTCCCTCCACGCGCACCACTTATACGCGGAAATAGCTCAGTGGTAGAGCATCTCGTTGCCAACGAGAAGGTCGCGGGTTCGAATCCCGTTTTCCGCTCCATCATATGCGCCCTTAGCTCAGCTGGATAGAGCGTCAGACTACGAATCTGAAGGCCGGGAGTTCGAATCTCTCAGGGCGCGCCACTTTACTTTATATTGACGGGATGTAGCTCAGCTTGGTAGAGCACCTGGTTTGGGACCAGGGGGTCGCATGTTCGAATCGTGTCATCCCGACCATTTTTCTTTCGTTTTTTTTGCGGGTGTAGTTCAATGGTAGAACTTTAGCCTTCCAAGCTAATAGCGTGGGTTCGATTCCCATCACCCGCTCCATTGCGTAAACGACAACCTCCTGTCTTAGACAGGAGGTTTTTTGTTTTATTCCGTTCATTCCGGGGCTTATTCCTCTTCTTCCTCCACGATCGTCACCCGGGATACGTTCGTGAGCAGCCCCGCGCGGAAGCATCCCGTTCCGAACCGGAAGTCGAAGAACAGCACTCCTTGATTGGAGATGACGCGTCCGGTGGGTTCCATCGCCACTTGAACGGAGAAAGAGACCGTTCGGGTAACTCCGGGGTTGAACGTGCCGAGAAAGATCCCGATTTGGGGATCCAATTGAGGAATGCCGTCTACTCGGAGGCTGCCTGATACGAAGTGCAATTCGTTAGCCAGCCGATCGAATAAGATGACGTCGCTTGCCACGATATCGGCGGACAGATTCGAGATGACGAACTGATAAGCGAACGTATCCCCAACCTTGGCGTTCTGGACGCTTGCTTTCTTGGTGAAATTGGCGAAGGAAGATGCCATGATGCCGCTGATCGGATTGGAGACCGCGGCGGATTGGAACGTCCGCAGGGAGACTTGATTGCCTGGAAGCAGAAACTCCGCGGTCGCTCGAGCGCTGTCCGTGAGGGTTCCTCCTCCCGTCACCAGAACGTCATAACGAACGATAACGCTATTGTTCGGAACGATCGGGCCTAAGCTGATTCCGGCAGCCGGATCGGCGGCCAGGCGAAGCACGTTATTGACTCGTACCGTGCCCGGGATAAAGATGCCATTCGCAGACAGCGTGTCGACCAAGGTCGTTGCGCCCGATACCGTGCTGCCGTCATTGGTCACGACTACGGTATAGGTAATGCGTTGACCGACGAATAAGCTGATATCGATGAACGATTTGAATACTTGCAGGCTCTGGGTCGGAGTGGATGCGACAGGCGCAACGATCACCGGATTCACCGTTACGATGGGCTGCAGGGTTCCCGCCGTGACGGGTATCGTCAAACCGAGTATAGGAGTAATGATAACGCCTGGCACGGTGATCGGTTGCCTTAACAGCACATTTCCGTTCCGATCCCGGACCGGGCCGAAGTTCGTGAATTCACCAGGCTCCGGCGTAATGCCCGGCTTGAAGACGGGGAGCACCGGAAGCATTTGGCCCGTTGGAGGAACTCCGAGATCGGTGATGATCGGCAGTTGCCCGGGATTGCAGGTTACGGGGGTCGTGCCCGGAGGATCGACTAGAACGAATCCGCTGTTGGTCACGATTCCGCCCGGGGGCCGCGTAGCGATGAAGACATCGAATTGAATCGAGATCGTTTGGCCGGGCAGAATCGTCCCAAGGGCGACTTGCTCGGTAATATCGACGCCGCTGAAGCGTCCGCCATTGATACGTAGGCTTGAGAGAATGAAGACGACGCCTTCGGGGAATACCTCGGTAATCAACACGTCCGCAGCGGCAATTCCCGAATTGGCCACCGTGATCGTATAGGTGATGGTGTCCCCTACTTTAGCGGTTGCGACATTGGCCGTCTTGGTTGCGGTTATCACAGGTCCGGTAATAACCGCTGCCGTCGTAGTCGAGGAGGTGGGAGGCGCCGAAGTCGTCGTCGACGCCGTGTTCGTGGAGGTTGCCGTCGTTGTGGTAGGCAGCATCGTCGTGGTGGAAGTCGAAGCAGTAGTGGTCGTCGTAGAGGCTGTCGTCGTCGATGCCGTCGTCGTTGAAGAAGAAGCAGTCGTTGTCGTAGTGGTCGTTGTAGGCGAGAACGAAGTGGTCGAGGTCATTGGCAGGACGACGGCCGGCGTCATGGTCGTCGTGGTCGTCAAGGGCAAATCCGTGGAGGGCAAGCAGCCGGTAAAGGGGTGATTGTGAGCCTCCAGCGTGCCTGTCGTATTGGTCAGGGAGTTCGCAACCAGCGTGCCGTTGATGTTGCCGAAGCCGATGGCTTGCCAATCGGCATAAGGAGCGAGAACGGAGCCGAGGATGGACAGGTTCTGATTGAAGGCGGTCGTCGCTTGGAACAGATTCCACAAGATCAGGCTTCCTTCGGAATCCGGAGGAGTCAGGCCGTTGCGGAAAATGGTGTAGCTCCCGAAGCCGACATTTTCCCCGCCGACGTTAACGAGAATGGTGGAGCCCGACGGAGCTATGATATTGATTCCGTTGGCGGTATCCAGAGCAAGCCCTTCTCCGTCGACATTGTTGCCGTTGAAGGTGAAGACGTTCAGATCCGGGTCCGCTCCCGTCAGGACAATCTGCCCGAAGTTGCTGGCAACCGTCCCGTTCGGACCGAGGGCCGCCAGGTTCAAAGAAAGCGACGCAAGGCTTTGCTCGGCCGCGGTAAAATCGATCGGCGTCTGGACAAGCGGTTGATCCGGGACCCTATTGTTATTCGTCATGGTGTACTGGAGAACCGTGCCGGCCGGATAAATAACCGAATTCCCGCTAAAGTTGGTTCCCGAGGAGATGTTCATGTTCCCTTGGACGATCAAATCCGCCCTTGTCGTGGATACGGTCAGCTTGTCGCCGATGCCGTAATTGCTGTAAGTCGCATTCCCCCCGACCGCGACACGTCCTTCCGAGTCTACGTTGGATTGGGTATGATCCCCGAAGATAAAAAGATTAAAGTCGTTAGCGACCAGTAGATTGCCACACGCCATTCCAGCTTCGCCCCCCATGCTTGCATGATGGATGCTCTTGCGCTTATCGGATGATGTTTATGAATAAAACGGGATTTTCAATCATAAAAACGGGATGTCTTCCCAAAAAAAAGATGGAGGAGATCTCCCGTGAACATCGCCGTCATGACCCTGTTTAACGGCTTGTCCAAGACTTACTCCCTGGTCAGCGTCGTGGAGGAGCATCTGAATATGCTGGTGTCGGCAGGAATGAACGTGCGCCTTCTGGTCAGCGAGGATTGTCCGGAAGAGGACGGATACGGCATCTATCTGGACGAGCGGGTGCGGTGGGTGAGAATCGCCAACCGGCTGCGCGGGGAGCAGATCCATTGGAGGGATTATACCCAGGCGACCGGCAGGGTGCATTCCTCCTTCTTCGCGGAAGCCGACGCGATTGCGGCCAGCATGTACGAAGCGCTGAAGGACGTCGAGGTTTGTTTTCTCCACGATATCCTCTACCAAGGCTGGCATCTGGTCCATAACGTGGCGCTTCGCCTGGTACAGCCGAGGCTGCCTCATATCCGATTCCTGGCGATGAGCCATTCCATTCCGGCCGCCAGGCCGTTCCGCATGACCTGGCCGCTTGCCGCCAGGTTTATTCCGCTTCCGAACACGATCTACCTGTACCCGACCGAGTCCGGTCTGCCCGCCTTGGCGAAGCAGTACTCCGTTCCCCTTGAGCAATGCCGGGCCGTTTATAACAGCTTGAATCTGCTCGCGGAGGCAAGCGAGGACGCCGTTCGTTTATCGGAGCGAACGGATCTCGTCTCTCCCGACGTTCTCGTCGTGTCTCCCGGAAGGCTGACGCCCGGCAAACAGCTGGAGAAGATAGCGGCGCTGGCGGGCGCCGTCGGCCAAGCGTCGGGCCTTACGGTCAAGGTGGTCTATTGCGACTTCCCATCGCTCGACATCGACCCCGACGCCTACAAGAAGCGCATCGTCGAGGAAGGCGGTCGCTTCGGCCTCGCCGAGGGACAGATCGTCTTCACCTCGGATCTCGGCTGGAAGGACGGGCTGCCCCATCGCGCGGTAATGGATTTATTCGCTCTCAGCAATCTTTTCATATGCTCCTCGTATTCCGAGTCGTTCGGGCTTATCGTCCTCGAAGCGGCCAGCAGAGGGAACTTCCTCGTTCTGAATCAAGCGGTTCCGGCCTTGGAGGAGCTCGGCGAGCGATTCGGCGCCTACTTCGTGAGATGGAACGCAAGGAACTTCGGCTACGATACGAGCGAAACCTACCAGCCTTCGGAACAGAGTTACCTTCTTGAGCATGCGGAGGCGATCGTTCGGAAAATGGAGAACAACGAGGTGCTTCGAGCGAAGAGACTGGTCCGGCAGCGCTACCATTCGGGATGGATATGGGAGAACCAGCTGAAGCCCCTGCTCGAATCCTCCCTATTTTCCAACAATTCTTTACCGGATCAAAGCATCAAATTTCCCTCGGGTGCAGATTTTCAGACTTTTTTGTAGTATGATAAATTGAAGAACTTGTGACAGAGAAGCTTTCCATGGGGTGAGAGAGATGACTGAACTGGCAACAGCTAGCCGACCTTCCTCGAACCATCTGCTTCGCCGCGACGTTCGTTTTCTAGGGAACATTCTAGGCGAAGTTCTGGTTCACCAAGGCGGTCGTGAATTGTTCGACAATGTTGAGAAGATTCGCGAGACAAGCAAAGCTCTACGGGCGGATTTCGTGCCGGAGCTGTACGAAGAGTTCTTGACTACCATCAACAAGCTGAATCCCGAGATCCGGCACAATGTGATCCGGGCATTCGCGATCTACTTCCAGCTTGTGAATATCGCGGAACAGAATCATCGGATTCGCCGCAAGCGCGATTACGAGAGATCCGCCGGAGAAGCGGTTCAGCCCGGTTCGATCGAGAGCGCGATTCAAGACCTGAAGGAGAAGAACCTGCCGATCGAGGATGTTCATAAGCTGCTGCAGAGCATCTCTCTCGAGCTGGTCATGACGGCTCACCCAACCGAAGCGATGCGTCGGGCCGTGCTCGACATCCACAAAAGAATCGCCGACCAGATGATGGAGCTGGACAACCCTTCGCTGACCTTCCGGGAACGCGAGAAGCTGCGCGACCAACTGCTGAACGAGGTTGTGACCCTGTGGCAGACCGACGAGCTTCGCGACCGCAAGCCTACGGTTATCGACGAAGTCCGCAACGGCATGTACTTCTTCAACGAGACGCTGTTCGACGCGCTGCCGGACGTCTATGACGAGCTGGAACGCTGTCTCGGCAAGTATTATCCCGAGCAGGCTTGGCACGTGCCGACGTACCTCCGCTTCGGTTCGTGGATCGGCGGAGACCGCGACGGGAACCCTTCCGTAACCGCCAGCGTCACTTGGCGGACGCTGAACATTCAGCGCGGCCTCGTCATTCACAAGTACGAGACCGTGTTGAAGTCCCTCATCCGCAAGATGAGCTTCAGCACGAGCCTGGTCGAGGTAGCGGACGAGCTGCTTCAGTCGATCGAGCAGGACCGCGCGGCGGTCGAGCTGCGCACGATCGACGCGTGGACGAACGATAAGGAACCGTACCGAATCAAGATTACTTACATGCTGCAGAAGCTGCAGAACATGCGGAATGAGCAATTCAAGGGAACGAGCCAACGCTACCATTCCCCGGAAGAGTTCATCGCCGATCTCCAGTTGATCGAACGAAGCCTGCGTCACCACTATGCGGACTTCGTGGCGGACAGCTACCTCAAGAAGCTGATTCGCCAAGTTGAGCTCTTCGGCTTCCATCTCGCCGCGCTCGACGTGCGCCAGCACAGCAAGGAGCACGAGAACGCGATGGTCGAAGTGCTGGCGAAGGCCGGCGTGACGAACGATTATGCCTCTCTGTCCGAAGAAGAGAAGATTAAGCTTCTTAACGGCTTGCTGTCGGATTCCCGTCCGCTGCTGCACGAGAACGCGACCTTGTCCGATTCGACCAAGGAGTGCCTGGACGTCTACCGGACGATCTACCGCGCTCAGCAGGAATTCGGCCGCGACTGCATCAACAGCTACCTGATCAGCATGACCTGCGGCGCCAGCGACATGCTGGAAGTGATGGTGTTCGCGAAGGAAGCGGGCCTGTTCCGCCGTAACAGCGACGGTTCGATCACGTGCACGATCCAATCGGTCCCTCTGTTCGAGACGATCGACGACCTGCATGCGGCTCCGCAAATCATGAGCACCCTGTTCAACCTGCCGGTCTATCGCCAGACGGTCGAGTCGATGGGCAACATGCACGAGATCATGCTCGGCTACTCCGACAGCAACAAGGACGGCGGCATGGTAACGGCGAACTGGGAGCTTCGTCTCGCCATGAACGAACTGACGGCTATGGCGGGCAAGTACGACGTGAAGCTGAAGTTCTTCCATGGACGCGGAGGCGCTCTGGGCCGCGGCGGCATGCCGCTGCACCGCAGCATTCTCGCGCAGCCGCCTCACACGATCGGCGGAGGAATCAAGATCACCGAGCAAGGCGAGGTGCTGACCTCCCGCTATTCGATGAAGGGGATCGCTTATCGCAGCCTTGAGCAAGCGACGAGCTCCCTTGTCAAAGCGGCTCACCTCGCGATGACGCCGGAAGCCCAAGAGAATTCCGCCGAGGAAGCGGCCTGGGACGAGATCGTCCTCACGATCTCCGAGACGGCGCGGACGAAGTATCAAGACTTGATCTTCCGCGATCCCGGCTTCATGGCGTTCTTCAAGGAATCGACTCCGCTGGCTGAAGTCGGCGAGCTGAACATCGGTTCCCGTCCTTCGAAGCGGAAGAACAGCGAGCGCTTCGAGGACCTTCGCGCGATTCCGTGGGTGTTCTCCTGGACGCAGAGCCGCTACTTGCTGCCGGCTTGGTATGCGGCGGGTACCGCGTTCAAGACCTACATCGGCGAGGATCCAAGCAAGCTGGAGACCCTTCGCGGGCTGTACCGCAACTTCTCCTTCTTCGCGACGCTCATTGACAATCTGCAGATGGCGCTGGCCAAGGCAGACCTGCTGATCGCGAGCAAGTATGCGGAGATGATCAAGGACAGCACGATCAAGAATCGAATCTTCACGCTCATCACGGAAGAATTCGAGACGACCAAAGAGATGATTCTGGCGATTACCGGACAGGAAGAGATTCTGGACAATTCTCCGGTCATCCAAGAGTCGATTCGCCTTCGCAATCCGTATGTCGATCCCCTGAGCTACATGCAGGTTCAACTGCTGACCGAGCTGAGAGAGAAGCGCGCGAACGACGAAGACGACGCAACTCTTCTTCGCGAAGTGCTCCTTACGATCAACGGGATCGCGGCGGGCCTTCGCAACACGGGCTGATACGGCGCCCGATTCGCATTGCCTAAGGACGGCGCAAGCCAGGCCGTCCCCGGCTAATTATGAAGCTGTCCGAGGACCGGCAAAGTCCGACCGGGCAGCTTCTTGCATGTAATCGAATGATGCGGGCTCCTCTTAAGAGGATTCGGAAGCGGGTACCCTTGCTTTTTGCGAAGGGGTCGTTTACCATTTTAATAGATGATACAGAATTTGTTAGGATTCGTTCCTGTCATTGCCTGTAGCATCAACGCATAGCCTCCTAAGCGTCAGTAGGACGTCCCTGGGCGTTTGCTGCTTGAGAGTGCTCGTAAGTGGAGGATTGACGGTGAAGCCAATTGAGACGCGGCTGGCTCGGTTAGCCCGCAAGGGAGACCAGCGTGCCTTCGCGGAGATTGTGGATTTATACAAGGACAAGCTGTATCACCTCGCTTACCGGATGATGAACAACCGCCAAGAAGCGGAAGATGTCGTTCAGGAGACTTTCCTGCGAGTATATAAGAACCTGGATCGCTATGACGAGGATCAGAAGTTCTCCACCTGGATCTACCGGATCGCGACGAATCTGTGCATCGACAGGCTGAGGAAACGACGCCCTATCTATTCCCTGGATGCGGAATCGTCGGATCACGAGGGGCTGGACGGCTATGCGATGCTGCCCAGCGACGATCGCACGCCGGAGAGCGAGCTGATTCTGTCGGAGACCCAGCGGATTATTCGCGATGCCATCGAGACGCTTCCGGCCAAGTACAAATCGGTCATGGTGCTTCGATATCTCCAAGACATGTCCCTTCAGGAGATCTCCGAGGTACTGGACATGCCGGTGACGACGATCAAGACGCGGGTCCACCGGGGACGGGAATTCATGCGCAAGAAGCTGGAGAATAAATTGTGAGCTCCGACGGCGCATATTCGATGAAACCGAAAATCTTCTGCAGCGTAAAGTATAGAAGCATTACTACGGGGTTTATCTCCGGAGTAGAAAGGGATGGCTTAGCCTATGGATTGTAAAGTCGCCATCGCATTCATGCATGATTATCTGGATCGCGAGCTGTCGAAGGAGCGCTCCGCCGAGCTGAGCCGGCACCTGGACCAATGTCCGGAATGCCGCAGACGCCTGGATGCGCTAGAGAAGACGGATGCTCTGCTCCATTCGGTTCCTGCTGAAAGCGCACCTAACTATATGGCTTACCGCGTGATGAAGTCGCTGCCTAAGAAACGAAGCCCGAAGGCTTGGACCACTTGGGTGCGTCGTCATCCGGCCATGTCGGCAGCTGCCATGTTCCTTGTCGTTATGGTGTCCAGCTTCTTCGCCATGTGGAACCAAAGCGAGCAGCTAACGGTTCGCGGGGCCGACCTGGAGCATGTGGTCATCGAAGGCAATACCGTCATTGTTCCGGCGGGACAGAAGGTTGCGGGGGATCTGACGATAGAGAACGGCGTCGCCGACGTTCAAGGAGACGTAGAAGGAAATCTGACGATTATCGACGGCAACGTCACGTTGGCTTCCACCGCTCATATCGCAGGGAAGGTCAAGCACATCGATCGGGCGATGGACTGGGCATGGTACAAGGTTACCTCCTGGTTCGACACGATCGCGTACGGTTCCTGATCCCCGAACGAACGCTTCTAGCGGAAGTCCGGTCGGGCGCGGAGGCCTCCCTAGGACTTAGGGAGGTTTTTTTGCGTTCGAGACAGGAATTCGGTATAGGAGTAGAGAAGTGAATAAAGATATAAACTAAGCGTATATTGACAAGATTCGGGGAACCCGATCGAGACGCCAAACGGGGGGTGCGTCTTGGAAACTTATTTTCAGACCTTAACGGTTAGCAAAGCCATCAAGGATGCCGTTGACATCCTGATCGTGAGTTATTTGATTTACAAAATGTTTCAGTTAGTCAAAGGCACGAGAGCGGTTCAGCTGTTAAAGGGGATCTTCCTTCTCTTCATCACTTGGGCGCTCAGCACTTGGCTTGATCTCTATACGCTGAAGTGGCTGATGAACCAGATGTTCACCTTCGGCGTGTTAACCATTGCGATTATTTTCCAACCGGAGCTTCGCAGGGCCCTGGAACAGCTCGGGCGCGGGAAGATGTTCAGTCGGACCGATGCGGATTCGGATATCAGCCAGCAGATCAACGAGGTCATTAAGTCGGTTAATCATATGGCCCAGAGGAAAATCGGAGCGCTGATCGTCTTCGAACGCAAGACGGGACTGACCGACTACATCGAGTCCGGGATCAAGATGCAATCGACGATCAGCTCGGAGCTGCTCATCAACATCTTCATTCCGAACACGCCCCTGCATGACGGGGCGGTTATCGTGCGGGAGTCGCAGATCATGGCGGCCGGCTGCTATCTGCCGCTGTCCGAGAATCCGTTCATCAGCAAGGAGCTGGGAACCCGCCATCGCGCGGCCATCGGTATCACCGAGGTATCGGACGCAATCTCGGTCATCGTATCGGAAGAGACGGGACAAGTCTCCCTTGCGATGAACGGCCAGATCGTCCGGGATATCAAGGAAGAATCGCTTATCTCGAAGCTGTTCGAGGAGCTGCGGCCGAAGACGAAGCCTCGCGCGCAAGGATGGACGTGGGTGACGTTCTGGAAGCGGAAGGACGGTGAACGCCGTGGATAAATGGCTTAACCATCCGACCGCCAGCAAGATCATCGCTCTGGCGCTGGGCATTATTCTGTGGGCCGTCGTGCACTTCGACGATTATCAATCGACGACGACGGCGGTTCCCTCCAATTATGAATACAAGACGTTCAACTCGCTTAAGATCCAGGCGACCGGGCTCAACAGCCAGAATTACGTGCTCCAGAGCATGGACACGGACACGGTCAAGCTGGTCGTTCGCGGGAGCAAGTCGGACCTGATCCGCGCGAATCCGGACGACTATACGGTCCGAGTCGATTTAAGCACCGTGACAGAAGGCCAGCATACGCTGAGATTACAATACGAATTGCCTCGCGGCGTCGAGTTTGTCTCCATGACGCCTCAGACCGTGACGGTAGGGGTAGAGGAGCTTCAGACGAAGGAATTCGAAGTGGAGGTCGCCACGAAGGGGACCCCCGCGAAAGGCTATAAGGCGGGGATTCCGGTCCTCAGTCCGACGAACCGGGTACACGTCACGCTGCCTTCCAGCAGCCTGGCGAAGGTGGAGCGGGTCGGAGGAACGGTGTCCGTCGAAGGCGAGAGCAAGACGATCAAGAACAAGAGCGTCAAGCTGGCCGCCTATGACGGCAGCGGCAACGTCATCGCGGGAGCGGTGCTGGATCCGGCCGTTCTCGAGGTGGAGGTGCCGATTACGAATCCGTACAAGTCGGTGCCGCTGCAGTTCAAGCTGCTCGGTCAGCTGCCGTCAGGCTTAAGCATTGCGTCCTTCAAGCCGGAGACGGAGCAAGTGACGATCTACGGTCCGCAGGATGTGCTGGACACGATCGAGTTCGTGGAGGCCGACGTGAACCTGAGCGAGCTGACGCAGAGCGGCAAGTTCACGATTCCGGTCAAGGGAGCGGCATCCATCACCGAGTTCTCGCCTTCGGAAGTGAACGTGAACGTCGAGATCGTGCTCTCGCAGATCCGTTCGCTCCAAGGCTTGCCGGTAACGATAGAAGGGCTTGGAGCGGGCTTGAAGGCCAAGATCGTGGAGCCGGCGACGGAGGTGGTCGACATCACCGTCAAAGGCGCCCCGGCCATCCTGGATAAGCTGCAGCCGGGAGACGTCGAAGTGGTGGCGGACCTGAGCGGGCGAGGGTTGGGAAGCTACACGGTTCCGCTCACCGTCAATTCGCCGCGATTCGTCGACCAAGCGGGAGGCAATATCACGATCACCGTCGAGATCACGCAGGATGGAACGACCGAGACGAACCCGCCGGACACGGCGGCGACGACGGACGGAACGGCGGGCGGCGGCACCGGCGGTTCGGGCGGTACCGGGACATCCGGGGCCGGCGGCTCTGCCGGGTCAAGCGGCTCCGGCAGCGCGGGAAGCGAGGCTTCGCCTTCCCCGAATGCGGGGGCGGGAGCAGGGACCGACCAAGCGGCCGCGAACGAGGAATCCCAAGCTCCGGCAAGCGGTTAGCCGGCAGGCGGGAAGACAGACAATGAAGGAGAAATTCAGACCTATGGGCAAATATTTCGGTACGGACGGCGTTAGAGGAGTCGCGAACAAGGAACTGACGCCGGAGCTGGCCTATAAAATCGGCAGATGCGGAGGAGTGGTTCTGGCCGGACGCGTGGAGCGTCCGCGGGTATTGATCGGAATGGATACCCGGGTATCCGGACCGCTTCTGGAGAGCGCGCTCATCGCGGGGCTGCTCTCGATCGGGGCGGACGTCATCCGTCTCGGCGTGGTCAGCACGCCGGTCGTCGCTTATCTGACCAGAACGATGAACGCGGACGCCGGAGTCATGATCTCGGCGTCCCATAACCCGGTTCAAGATAACGGAATCAAATTCTTCGGCAGCGACGGCTTCAAGCTGTTGGACGAGACCGAGGCGGAGATCGAACGTTTGATGGATTCGGAAGAGGATACTCTTCCGAGACCGATCGGCGGGGGGATCGGCACGGTAACGACCGATCTGGAGCTGAAGGAGCGTTATGTCGAATTCCTGAAGACGACGGTGCGCCACTCCCTCTCCGGCCTTAAGATCGTGCTGGACTGCGCGCACGGAGCGGCTTACGAGCTTGCTCCCGAGATATTCCGCGAGCTGGGAGCCGAAGTGATCGTCTACGGCGCGAAGCCGAACGGGCTGAACATCAATGACGGGGTAGGCTCGACCCATCCCGAGATGCTGGCCAAGAAGGTGCAGGAACACGAAGCCGATCTCGGGCTTGCGTTCGACGGCGACGCCGATCGCTTGATCGCCATCGACGAGAACGGCGAAGAGGTGGACGGCGACTACGTGCTCTGCATCTGCGGAGATGCGATGAAGCGGGACGGACGCCTGAAGAAGGATACGGTCGTCACGACGGTCATGAGCAACATCGGCTTCTTCAAGGCTGCGGAGAAGATCGGTCTGAAGACCGCTCGCACCGCCGTCGGGGACCGCTACGTGATGGAAGAGATGGTCCGGGAGGGGTACAACCTCGGCGGCGAACAGTCCGGGCATGTGATTTTCCTCGATTACAACACGACAGGAGACGGCATCCTGACCGGCTTGCAGCTGGCGGATACGCTGAAGGCGTCCGGCAGCAAGCTGAGCGAGCTGAAGTCCGTCATGCGCAAGTATCCCCAAGTGCTTGTGAATGTCCGGGTGCAGGACAAATCGCGTTACCCGGGCAATGCGGCGATCCTTGAAGCGGTTGCGACCGCGGAAGAGGCGCTCGGCGACAACGGCCGCGTTCTCGTGCGTCCTTCCGGAACCGAGGCGCTGATTCGCGTCATGGCGGAAGGCCCTGACCGCGACGAGATCGTCGAGCACGCGGAGAACATCGCGAGCGTCATTCGACAAGAGCTTGTCTAGAAGAATACGATTACACGGATGGGAGTCCCTTGGCGTCGGTTGATGCCGAGGGACTTGTCATTTCCAGGGAAATAAGAACCATCGCGGATTGTGGTTGCAAGCGGGGATGAAAACGAATATGATAAAAAGATATTCCGTAATGGAAAGGCAGGGTAGAGGAGAATAAGCACGAAAAGCGCCAGAACTTGTCGGCCGGCCGGATGGCGGCGGCAAGTTGACGAGGTGGAGGTGTTCGGAACGTTCGGCGGGGACCTCCCGGCCCGCATCGGGGCCGTAAGACGGAAGACAAATCGCTCAGGGCAACCGGGCGGACAATATTCCGAAGAAGATGAGAGCAAACTAAGCCAAGTAGCCTTCGTCGTCGAAGACGTGAAGCCGAGGCGAGGCATTGGCGGAGAAACAAGGAAGTCCGGTGGGCCGAGCAAGGCCGCTTGCGGACCTGTTGAATGACGGTTATCAAGACTCTTGCAACTTCATACAACTGCATAACCTGCATGCGGCTGCGACTCGGATCGTTCAGGGCGACCATCATCCGAATCGGAGGTCTGTTTAATTATGTGCGGAATCGTTGGTTATATCGGCAATCGGGAATCTCAGCCTATCCTGTTGGAAGGGCTCAAGAAGTTGGAGTATCGGGGATACGACTCGGCTGGCATCGCGGTGTTCACCGAGCAAGGACTCGAGGTCACGAAGACCGTCGGCCGCTTGGCGAACCTGGAAGGACGTCTGCAGGGCGATCCTCTGCGCGGAACGGTCGGCATCGGCCACACGCGTTGGGCGACTCACGGCAAGCCGTCCGATGTGAACTCCCATCCCCATATGGACAACACGTTGAAGTTCTCCGTCGTCCATAACGGCATTATCGAGAATTACCTGGAGCTGAAGGAAGAGCTCATGCATCAAGGCCATCGCTTCCTGTCGGAGACGGATACGGAGATCATCTCCCACCTGATCGCGGTAGAATACGAAGGCGACATCGTCAAAGCGGTTCAGAAGGCCGTTCGCAAGATGCGCGGAGCGTTCGCTCTCGGCGTTCTGACCGAATACGAGCCGGATCGCCTGGTAGCGGTTCGCTACGCCAGCCCGCTGATCATCGGCATCGGCGAAGGCGAGAAGTATATCGCCTCGGACATCCCGGCGATTCTGGAGCATACGCGCGACATCTACATCCTGAACGACGGAGAGATGGCGGTGCTGACCCGCGACGGCGTCGAGCTGATGACGGTCGAGGGCAACCCTATCGCCAAGGATGTTTTCCACGTCGATTGGGATCTGATGACTGCGGAGAAGGCCGGCTTCGATCACTTCATGCTGAAGGAGATCCACGAGCAGCCGAAGGCATACCGCGACACGATGCGCGGCCGCTTGAGCGATGACGGCAAGTCCGTCTCGCTGACGGAGCTCTCCATCACGCCGGAGCAGCTTCGCGCGATCAATCGCGTGCACATCGTGGCTTGCGGCACGGCGATGCATGCCGGCCTGGTCGGCAAGACGATCATCGAGCAGTTGGCGCGAGTGCCGGTCGAGACCGACGTCGCGTCGGAATACCGCTATCGTTCGCCGATCATCACGCCGGAGACGCTCGTCATCGTCGTGAGCCAATCCGGCGAGACCGCCGATACGCTCGCGGCTCTGCGCGAAGCGAAGCGCAACGGCGCCCGCGTTCTGGCTATCACGAACGTAGTGGGCAGCTCCGTCGCCCGCGAAGCGGATGACGTCATCATCACGCTCGCCGGTCCGGAGATCGCCGTCGCATCGACCAAGGCGTACACGTCGCAGCTGATCGCGTTCTACCTGTTCGGCCTGCACTACGCCCAAGTTCTCGGCACGCAGGACGAAGCGTTCGTCTCCCATGTGCTTGCGGCCATGCAGTCGCTTCCGGAGCAAGTGGAGAAGATTCTCTCCCAAGCGGAAGTCATCAAGAAGATCGCCGAGTCGATCTCCCGCCATGCGAACCTGTTCTTCATCGGCCGCGGTCTCGATTATGCCGTCGCTCTGGAAGGCTCGCTGAAGCTGAAGGAGATTTCCTACATTCACTCGGAAGCCTATGCGGCAGGCGAGCTGAAGCACGGAACGCTGGCGCTGATCGAGGAAGGCATCCCGGTCATCTCGCTGATCACGCAAGAGGACCTGCAGGAGAAGACGCTCAGCAACATCAAGGAAGTCAAGGCTCGCGGCGCCGACGTGTTCGCCGTCGTGAACGAGGGCAACGAAGCCGAGATCGCGAAGTCCGTCGACTCGCTCTTCGCCATCCCGCGCACGCTTCCGCTGCTGACGCCGGCCCTGTCCGTCGTTCCTCTGCAGCTGCTGTCCTACTACGCTTCCCTGGCTCTGGGCCATGACGTGGATAAGCCAAGAAACCTGGCTAAGAGCGTTACGGTGGAGTGAGGAGAGCAAGGGTAGTTATTAATGCAATTGATATTTAGCAAACAAAACAAAAACCTTAGCCCCTTGGCTAAGGTTTTTTGTTAAGCCTGCTTCTCACCTAACCTGGGTATTTAATATAATTAAGCTAATTTTTAGAGCGATTTGTATTCAATTTAATGGTTTGCGAATGTATCCTAATAGGTATCACCCAGGAGAGAAGGGTCAAGCCATGAGCCAAGAATAGAAACTCTGCCTGACTTGCGGCAAAAGCATACAAAGCGAATCTCCGTATTGCGATATTTGTCTGGCTCAGCATCGGACTAAATCGGATATAAGTGGGTTATCTATTGTTTTAGGCATTCTTTCCGTAATGGCGCTGCTCGGCAATATGTTCTCGTTCGACTTGGACGGCAATTCGGCATGGGAGTATATTTCGATAGCCTTTTTCTTCGGGACATTAATCATTAACGTTCTTATCCTAAGATCTGTCGTTAAGCATTCGGGGAGAGATTATCAAATCGGATTGGCGGTTCTGGGACTAGCGATTCCGTTATTCGTATTGATTTTGATTGTTCTATTTTTTCTCCTTGTCTAAGCAAACGAAACCCCAGACCCGAGTCGACTCGGGTCTGGGGTTTCGTTCGTTCATGCCTCTCGCCGCCATCGGCAGCAGTTAGTTCTACCAGTTGATATTAGCTTTCTTCAATCCTGGAACAGTAGGATTCTGCGCTAGAATGCCGCCGTCCGCATTGATGACTTGCCCTGTAATGAAACGAGATTCATCACTGCCCAAGAACAAGGCTAAATTCGCGATATCCATAGGGTCTCCGATGTAGTCTACCAATTTCGTATCTTTGTACACCTCGATCAGATCGGTCAAGAACTGCGGAGCATTGTCGATTTTATCTCTGGACAGAACCATGCCCGGCGCGATTGCATTGCAACGAATACCTTGCTTCCCGAATTGAACAGCTGTTGATCTTGTAAGGGAGATAACCCCTGCCTTTGCTGCCGCATAAGCGGATTTAGTCATCTCGCCGACTTGTCCGCCCATCGATGCCGTATTAATAATCGAGCCGCCGCCGTTGGCCAACATGACAGGAAGGGCATACTTCGTCCCGAGCATAACGGATTTCAAGTTATAACGAATCGTTTCGTCCCACTCCAACACATCAAGATCTTTAACATTCAAGTCGTTCTGAAAATCCAATCGAGCAGCATTGTTGTGTAAAATATCTAATCGACCGTAAGTTTCCACTGCGGCATTAATCATGTCTTTGATCATTTCTTCATTGCCGATATCCACTTGCTTAGCGATAATTTCTCCGCCGGCCGCTTTCACCTCTGCAACGACTTTCTCTAACGCAGGAACATTAATATCCGCTGCAACGACTTTTGCTCCTTCCGCAGCGAATAGCTTTACGGTTGCCTCTCCCATTCCGGAAGCAGCTCCCGTTACGATTGCGACTTTATTTTCCAAACGCCTCATTTAAAACACCTCCAAGTTAATAATTCAATTATAATAACTCATTTACATTTTGTAAACGAAATGCCCGAGTGTCTGAAGTGGTAAAATTCGTGATACAATTGGATTAGGCGATTAATATAATTAGGTGGACAATAGATGAAACGGATCGATCCAAGACAATTAATATCCAAACAAAAATTGCATGAAGCCTATTTAACCATGCAATTAAAAGGACAAGAGCAGTTTACGATTCAGGAGCTTTGCGATACAGCCGAAGTAACAAGACCCACCTTCTATAAATTGTATAAAGATACTCAAGTACTTCGCTTTGATATCCATGAAAGTGTTCTGGCTAAATTAAAAGCAGCGTTAACCATTAAAAATCCGAAGCCTTTATCTGAAATGCCTAAAACGGAGATGCCGGAAAACTTAACGCTGCTGTTTGAGCATATCCTGGCAGAGCATACTGCCTATGAGGCCTTTTTTGTTCATCAGCCCGATGCGATCTTTATAAATGGCGTGAAAGAGGTTATGAAGCAATATGTAACGGACGGGATCTATTATTCTCAGTCGCAGGATCGAATGTTGCGCGTAAAGATCGACTTGATTATCGCCTATGTTACGGGCGCTTATATTGAGAGCATCGTCTATTGGATTAAAGAGCGATACGAGACGAGTCCCAAGGAAATGGCGAGCACATTAATTGAAATATCATTGTATGGGCCTTATGTGGAACAACCTTCGGTCTAATCCACTCAAATACAACAAGAAATCCCCAGACCCGAGTCAACTCGGTTCTGGGGATTCATTCGTTTATGCCGCGTGCCGCCATCGATCGCAATACGCTTCCAATTCCCGGAAGTCGACTTGAAACAACGTCAAGCCGTTCTCCGCCGTAACCGACGCCGAACCCGGAAGAGTCATCAATCGAGCAATGAGCCGCTTAAATGACGCTTCCCGCGGAGCCGCCCAGAACTGCAAGCGGCTCACGTTCGGCTCGGCTTGCCGGATGGAATCGACCGTCGCGCCAAGCAACCGGGCGAACAAAGCGCCGCCTCGATACGGCTTCTCCAGGTAGGCGATTTCGAGCTGCGCGACCTGACGGTCCCGGTACTCGTCCTCGCCTGTCCCGAATACGTACCCGATCGCGCCGACGAACTCGTTGTTTTCCTGCTCCACGGCAAGAATCGCCTTGCCGTAAATCAGGGGACTGCTGATGAAGCTCAGCTTCATCGCGAAGGAATACGGCAGTCCGAGATCGTCGTGACGTTCGATCAAGTAATTCATGTAAGCCTTGTGGTCCATCTCATAGAAGCAATTCCGGAAAAGAACGTCCATTACTTCAATGCGACCTGCGTCCGAAGGGAATCGTTGACGACGACGATCTTGCCGAAGCCGGAGCCTTTCTTAACTTCCTTAAGGGAAGGCGTAGCTGGGTACATGGAGGACCCTCCTTTCTTATTGGAATGTCTATCCATTATAGGCGATGGAATCTTCTAAGCGAATACCTAATTAGGGATATTTCTTCCGAGAATACCGTTTCTTCGCCCTTTTCCCCTTCCCGCTTGGTAGAAATGACGGCAAACTTCGAGTAAAGCCTGCACAAATATTTATTTTCCGAGAGGGCCGCTAGCTTCAACCGTCTCACTTCCGGGTGCGTCCGCTCGATATAGCCGACCAACGCTTCGAACCCCTTAAGAAAATACCGCGTTCCCCGATACGCCCGATCCATGACCGTAATGTCGATGAGAGCGACATCCTTATCTTCGAAATCCCGCTCGGGAGTGCCGTGATAATAGGCGGCGGCCGCGATGATCGTACCGTCCGGCATGGAACCGTAATAGATCGTGCCCTGGGTTATGTAGGCGTATAGAAGCTCAACCATCTGCAGGGTGGAAAAGGCGGGGTGGAGATCGAATTTCCGATTGAGGAGGAACAGACTGACTTTGGCATATTCATCCTCGCTGGCGCACGGTTTAAACGTAACGTTCATCTTGCGGCACTCCTCTCGTGTCCTTCGCTTCGTACTCCTAGTCTCGCGAGTCACATTCTCTGCTCAAGGGTTCTTTCCAAGCTGGCCAGCACTTGCGGATACCCGTCGACCAATTCGCGGAACGCCTCCCGCCTGGCGGACAGGAGAACCGAGCGTCCCATCGCCCGCACGGTCGCGGTTCGGGGAATTCCTCTCAGCAAGGCGATCTCGCCGAAGTGATCCCCGTCCTGCAGGACGGCAACGCGTGCGTTCTCGCCGTCGGCCGAGCGTTTAAGGACCTCGACCTGTCCGCGCACGATAATATAGAACTTGTTCCCTTCGTCTCCCTCCCGGACGACGATGTCGCCCGGCTCGAATACCTCCGTCGCGAACAATCCCGCCAGGTGATTCAACAATGCCGTATCGATTCCTTCGAAGAACGAGAAGCGGGACAGCCGTTCAGCCTCCACCTCCGCATGAAGCCCGTCCTCCGACAGGCGGAAGCCGTGTTGCTTCTCCCATAGCTTGCCGTACAGACCGCCAAGCATCAGGAGTTCTTCATGCGTTCCCGACTCGACGATGCGGCCCTTGTCGAAGACATGAATGGAATCGGCGAGGACGACGGAATCGAGACGATGGGTGACGGACACGATCGTGCGTCCCGGCCGCAGCCGCTGAACCAAGCCGTTGATCTCCGCTTCGGAAGCGGGGTCGAGCGCGGCCGTGATCTCGTCGAGCAGCAGCAGCTTCGGTCTCCGGAGGAGGGCTCTGGCAATCGACAAACGCTGCCGCTCCCCGCCCGACAGGGACGCTCCGTTCCCGTGGATGGCCGTATCGTAACCGTCCGGCCAGCCCGCGATGACCTCGTGGATGTTCGCCTGCTTCGCGGCTTCTTCCATCTCCTCCTCGGAGAGGTCGGTTCGATCGAGAGCCAGATTGTCCCGGACCGTTCCGTGGAAGAAGAACGAATCCTGCGACACGAGGGCCGTCGCCTTGCGGAACGAAGCCTCATCGATCCGGAGCAGATCGAGCTCGTTCAGCGAGACGGAGCCTTCATGCGGGCGGTAGAAACGGGCAAGCAGCTGCAAGGCCGTGCTCTTCCCGGAGCCGCTCGGCCCGACGAACGCCGCGTACGTCCCTCCGGGGATCGCGACGGTAACGCCGCGAAGCTGAAGCGAGCTCGTCTCGTATCCGAAGGACACGCCGTTCAGGCCGATCCGCTCCACGATCTCCGGCATCGGCTTCGGCGAATCGATCGACTCCGGCGCCGGCTCGTCGAACAGCTCCCGAATTCTTCGATAGCTAATGCCCGAATCGATGATCGCCGGGAGAATCGTCGACAGATTGGTCGCCGATTGGCCGACGCTGAGAAACAGGGTGAAGAAGGCCATAAACCCGCCGACGCTCAGCTCATCCTGGAAGATGAGATACCCGCCGTATCCGAGCATGATCCCGTTCAATAGCAGCAGGACGATTAGCGGAACTCGCTCCATGAGCACGTTCACGCCCTGCAGTCGTACTCCCTTCAGGAAGAGGTCGTGAATCTGTTCGCGGGCCTTGTCCTGGAAGCGGCGCTCCTGATGCAAGCCCTTGATCGTCTTGTGCCCCTTCAGCGTCTCGTCGATCAGGTTCGCGAACCGCTCCTGGGCTTCCTTGTTCGCCCGATTGGCGTTCTCGGCGCGCTTCTGAAGCAATCGCGGACTTAGGAACATCAACGTCGAAGCGGCCAGAACGGCGAAAGTCAGCTTCCACTCCAGTGAGAAGAGCAGCGCCAGTCCGATGCATACGCTAAACAGCTCGCGGAGGAAGAAGGGGCTAAGCGTTCGAACGGAGCGTTCTACCGAATGCATATCGTCCGCGAACCGCGCCATCAGATCGCCGACTCGGTACCGCTGGTAGAAGGAGAACGGGAGCCGCTGAAGATGCGCGTACAAGTCCGTCCGGAGCTTCCGGACGATACCGGCGCTCAACCGGCCGATCGCGTAGTCTCCCGCCAGGTTGCCGCAAACGTTGAGGATCCCCGCCCCGAACAAGGCCGCGAGGATAAGGACGAAGAAATGCGCGTTCCTCTCCAGGAAAGCATCGTCCACCAAGTATTTCAAGCTGAGAGGAGCCGCGACGATATAGCCCGCCTCGATCAGAACGCCTGCCAGGAAGACGCCGCATAGAAGCTTGTAGGGCGCCGCCAGCCTAAACATCTCACGTATGAATGACAAAATCCGCGCCCCCGTATCCGGACTCTAAACTCGCTTTGTTTTTCCTATTCCTTTTACCATATTAATAATCTTCCAACTAAGCAATACCTATAAAGAGAGAGAACGGGCCATCGCACTAAATAAAAATTCCTCCGTGCTCCTAGAAGGTTGGAACGATCCTCTTATCGAATTAACTACTGATGTGGTTAATAAAATGGGAGATAGGGTTGCGGTAAGAGAGGAGAGGGCTTATGAGCGAGAAGGATCTATTGTCCGAACGAATGACGGCGCTGCTCAAGAGAGTCGTCGAACGCGGGCCGGCCGGCGTTGCATGCAAGGTCGTGCGTCGAGGGAAGGTGTTGTACGATGGCGGCTACGGTCTCGCCGATAGGGAGTCGAACCGGGCGATCGCGCCGGATACGCTGTACCGGATTTATTCCATGACCAAGGTCGTCACCTGCGTGGCCGCGCTCAAGCTGTACGAGCAGGGGTACTTCTTGCTGGACGATCCGCTTGAAGAATACTTGCCGGCGTTCGCGAATCCTCAGGTTGCCGTTATCGGCGAGGACGGGAACGAGACGCTCCGCGCCGCGGCCGGGCCGATTCGCATCAAGCATCTGTTCACGATGTCGTCCGGAATTACGTACGGCGGTGCGGCAACCGATGCCGAACGGCGAACGTCGGAGATCTGGGTCAAATCGGCAGCAGAGTCGGATGCGCGAAGCTTCGCGCAGGCGCTCGCGGACGTTCCGCTTGCGTTCGATCCCGGCACGCGCTGGCGCTACGGCTTGAGTCACGACGTATTGGCCGCCTTCGTCGAGGCGGTGTCGGGGCAGACGTACGGACAGTACTTGAAGAAGGAGATTCTCGAGCCGTTGGGGATGAACGACACGTCGTTCCGCATTACGGAGGAGAACCGGCATCGGATGTGCACGCTGTACGATTACGACGCGGGCAAGCTGACTCCTAACGGCTCGAATCCCCAGATGGACGCCTGGTACGACCCCAACTCCCGGATGGAGAGCGGAGGCATCGGCTTGATCTCCACGATCGGCGATTACAGCCGATTCGCGCAAGCGCTTGCAAGAGGAGGCGAGTTGGACGGCGAACGAATTATCGGAAGCCGCACGCTCGCCCTGATGGCCTCGAACCACTTGAACGAGCAGCAGATGCGCGATTTCGGCGGCGATTCCAACGGCTTCGGCTACGGGTTGGGCGTACAGGTGATGATGAAGGGAGCGGCCGGCGGCAACAACGGTACGGTCGGTCACTATGGCTGGCCCGGGCTGGCAGGCACTTATATGCTCGTCGATCCCGCGGAAGAGCTATCGATCGTCTACATGCAGCAGATGATGCCGAACCTGGAGCAGGAGACGCATCCGCGGCTCCGCCACGTCGTTTACGGCGCGTTGGACTGAACATCCCTTCCGTTTTGCTATCTAGTAACGGGCCATCCTGTCTATTCGGTTGGCCTTTTTGACTATTGCAGAGTACCGGCTTCATGCGATGGATTCTTCCAGGGTGAAAAAGGAGCGATCTTTGATGGAGCGACAATCGGGAACGGCGCGTTCGAGGCTGCTGTTCGACGGTCCGGCGTCGAAATGGGAGGAAGCGATCCCCGTCGGCAACGGCAGGCTGGGAGCGATGGTATACGGGCAGCCCGGACAGGAACGGCTGCAATTGAACGAAGACAGCGTCTGGTACGGCGGTCCGCGGGACCGCAATAATCCGGATGCGAAGGCCAACCTGCCGGAGATCCGGAGATTGATCTTCGAAGGGAAGCTGAAGGAAGCGGAGTGCTTGGCTCGAATGGCGCTGTCCGGACTTCCGGAATCGCAGCGGCATTACTTGCCGCTCGGCCATCTGCTGCTCGACTTCGAGCTTCCGGAAGGCGAGATAGAGGGATACGAGAGGGTGCTGGATTTGGACTCCGGCACCGTAACGGTCTCCTTCCGCCAAGCCGGCGTCTCGTACCGGCGCGAGCTGTTCGCCAGCTATCCCGACCAGGCGATCGTGCTCCGGCTGACGGCCGACCGGCCGGGCGCGGTGAGCTTCTCCGCGCGACTGGAACGGGGAGGCTGGCGTTATGCCGACCGGATCGGCCGTTCGGGCGAGGATGCCATCTGGATGGGCGGCAGCTGCGGCGGCGAAGGCGGCAGCCTGTTCGGAGCCGCGCTGCGGGCGACCGCGGAAGGCGGCATCGTGAAGGCGATCGGCGAATATCTCCTCGTGGAGAACGCGGACAGCGTTACCCTGGTGCTGGCCGCCGCAACGACGTTCCGCGAGGCGGACCCGACGGGGAGAGCGCTGAACGTGACGCAGGCGGCGGCAAGGCTCGGCTATGACGAGCTGCGCAGGCGCCATGTCGACGATTACCGCGCTCTCTTCGGACGCGTATCGTTGTCGCTCGGCGAGGCGAATCCGGAGCTCGAACAGATGACTCTCGGACGACGGATGGAACGGTTGGCCGGCGGCGAAGCCGATCCGGGGCTGTTCGCGCTCTATTTTCAATTCGGCCGCTATCTGCTGATCGCCTCCAGCCGTCCCGGCTCGCTGCCCGCGAACCTTCAGGGCATCTGGAACGAGCATTTCCTGCCTCCGTGGGACAGCAAGTATACGATCAACATCAATGCGCAGATGAATTACTGGCCGGCGGAATCGTGCGCGCTGTCCGAGTGCCACGAGCCGCTGTTCGAGCTGCTGGAGCGGATGCGCGAGCCGGGCCGGCATACGGCGGCCGTCATGTACGGATGCCGCGGCTTTGCCGCCCACCACAACACCGACATCTGGGCCGATACGGCTCCTCAGGATACATGGCTGCCCTCTACCTACTGGCCGATGGGCGCCGCATGGCTCTCCCTCCACCTGTGGGAGCATTATCGGTTCACCTTGGACGGCGAGTTCCTGCTTGCGGCTTATCCGACAGTAAGAGAGGCGGCATTGTTCCTGGCGGATTACGTCGTGGAGGCGAAGAGCGGCGAGCTGGTTACCTGCCCTTCGGTGTCGCCGGAGAACGTCTATATTCTGCCGAACGGCGAATCGGGCGTCTTGTGCGCGGGGCCGACGATGGACACGCAGATCATTCGCGAGCTGTTCGGGGCGGTGCTGCAGACGGAAGAGCTGCTCGGCATTCCGGAGAGCGAGGCGCTGGGGCCGGAGCTTCAACGGGTGCTGAACAAGCTGCCTCTACCGAGAATCGGGCGGCACGGCCAGCTTCAGGAATGGTATGAGGATTACGAGGAGGCCGAACCGGGCCACCGCCATATCTCGCATCTGTTCGGCCTGCACCCCGGCAGCCAGATTACGACGGAAGGCACGCCGGAGCTGGCGGCCGCCGCGCGCCGGACGTTGGAACGGAGGCTTGCGAACGGGGGCGGGCATACGGGATGGAGCCGGGCCTGGATCGTCAACTTCTGGGCTCGCCTTGAGGACGGGGAAGAGGCTGCCGGCAACCTGGAGGCGCTTCTGACCCACTCGACGCTGCCTAATTTTCTGGACAATCACCCGCCCTTCCAGATTGACGGCAACTTCGGGGGCACCGCGGCGATTGCCGAGATGCTGCTACAGAGTCACACGGGGGAGCTGCGATTGCTCCCGGCGCTGCCGGCGTCCTGGGCAGCCGGGACCGTCGCGGGACTGCGCGCGAGAGGCGGCTACACGGTCGATATCGCCTGGAAGAACGGCCGGCTGTCGGAGGCGGTTATACGAGCGGCGGCCGGAGGTTCATGCACCGTTCGGACCCGTGAACGAGTCGTGGTCTCGAATGGCGGAGAGGTGGTTGAAGTCCGGGCGATCCAGGAAGGCGGCGTCCGGTTCCAAGCGGAAGCGGGAGGCGTTTACCGGATCGCGGTCGAAGAGGGCAGCCAAGTAGAAGCATGAAGGATTTGATGGGTGAAGGGTTAAGGAGTCATGATGATGAAATCATGAGGAAAGCCATGATGATGAAGGAATGTCTAACAACTTGACTGACGGAGTGAGACGCGATGGTTGAATACAGGATGGCAAGACCGGATGAACGCGAGGAATGCATTGATCTAGCGAACTACGCTTTCCGCTTTGACTTTGAGACCCTGATGCCGAAGGCATACGGCAAGAACGCCGGCTCTCCCGCCATGCATTGGGTCGCTGCGGACGAGCAAGGCAGGCTGCGCGCGCAGGTGGCCATTCTCCCCGAGACGCTGACGGTATGCGGCGATACCCTGCGCGTCGGATACTTGGGTACGGTGTCCGTGCATCCCCGGGCGCGCGGCGAAGGGCATATGAAGGAGCTGATGAACCGATGGCTCGAGGAACTGCGCCAATCGTACGATATGATCGTCCTTTACGGCCAGCGCCAGAGATACGAATATTTCGGCTTCACTCTCGGCGGCGTCAAGTTCAAATACACAGTGGGAGAAGCCAATGTCCGTCACGCGTTGAAGCAGGTCGACGACCAGGGATTGTCCTTCCGTCCGCTGTTCGAGATCGAAGGGGCAGAGGCCTTCGCGCATCGAATCAACGCCGCTCGGCCTGCTTTTGTTGAGCGCGAACTTCAGCAACTTCCTGCGATTCTAACCACTCTTCACCAGCAGCCGCTAGGCGTTCTGGACAACGGAAGACTGATAGGCTATCTTCTCGCGAGCCAAGCCGGCGATGAAATCTCCGAGCTCGCGATGGACCATGCCGAAGATATTCCGCGTGCTCTCAAGGCTTATCTGGCGCATAAAGGGACGGATCGGGTCGCGATTCACGCTCCGGAATACGATGCTTCCCTGAATGCCGCCCTTGGCGCCATTGCCGAGGATTTCGCGATCGAGACATCGGATATGTACCATATCATCGACTTCGCTAATGTGCTGAAGGCCTATCTGACGCTTAAACATACGACGATCGGACTTGCTCCGGGGGAGTTCTCCGCCGTCATGGACGGGCAGCCCGTCACCGCGCGCGCGGACGCGAACGGCGTGACGGTCGAGCGGTCGGCCAAGCCGGGAGCGGTTGTCCTAGACAAGGAGGAGGCGCAGAAGCTTCTGCTTACGCAGCACGGCCGATACATGTCCGTTCCGGCGCCCGCGGGCTGGTTCCCGCTGCCTATCTTCTGGTACAAAGTCGATAAGTTCTGAGGAGGCAAGTTCGGAGGATGTAAGCTCTGAGAATATAGACTCTGAGGATATAGGCTCTGAGGACATAGGCACTGAGGATACAGGAGGTTCTGCGGATATTCGAGTTCGAAGCCGGGGGATATGGAGCGGAACAACCGGTAACGGAAGTCAGAGACCCTTAGCGGCCTCAAAAGCCAGTCTTCGAGATGTAACGGAAATTAGAGACGCTTAAACAGGTGGAGATGGCCAAATTTCGCTGTTCTCTATAAAATAAGGGCCCCTGGTTCCGTTAGATTCTCAAACGGCCGATTCTCGGGAAAATAAGGGCTGTTATTTCCCTTAGAGTGCAAAGAGGTTGAGCAGCCTGAGCGGCCTCTTTATAAGCATCCGCATCAACATCCGGAAGCGGCTTACGCGTGCCCATAGCATTCCGCTCAAGAAAGCGGCAATGGATCCTAAATAGGAAATAGCGGCACAGGGGAGATCCTGCTGCCGCTATTTTCCTAAATCGAGAGCTTAATTTATCGGACGAGTAATTCAACCTTGCCGTTCAGATAACGAAGCTCATCGAACGATTGGGAGGCGGAGCGGATGGCAGCCGCAGCCCAATAGGTGTCTGCCACGTCCGACCAAGATGGACCGTCCGACGGGCTCGGGCGGCCGAGCGCCCGATTCAGCACGGTAACGGCTTCGGCGCGCGTCACGTCCTGGTCAGGCTTGAAGCTGCCGTCGGTATAACCGGTCATCCATCCCTTGCCGGCTGCCGCGGCGATTGCCGAGAAAGCCCAATGGGAAGCAGCCGCGTCCGGGAAGCGGGTTCCGCCGCCAACCGGTGCTTGCTCCTTGCGCCAGCGCACGAGCACGGAAGCCAGCTCGGCGCGGGTCAGCGAATCGTTCGGACGGAATCGGCCTTCCGAATCGCCGCTCATCCAACCCGCCGCAGCCGCTTGAGCGATGGCCTTCGCCGCCCAGAAGGAGGCCGGCACGTCTTGGAACGCCGCTGCGCCGCTGCCGCTGTTGTCTCCGGAGGCGGAGCTTCCGCTCGCCGCGCTCAGCTTGGCGAGCATAGACGCCAGCTCGGCGCGCGTGATTGGCTTGCCAGTGCCGAAGCTGCCGTCGGCGTAGCCGTTCGCATAGCGGTCAAACCGGGTCTTGATCGGCTCGGCCTTGAGAACGGCTGCGCGGGCGAAAGCGCCGGGGCGCACCGCGATGCCCGCCGCTTGTCCTTGCGAGTCGTAGCGGATCGTGCCCGGCACGATCGTACCCGTTCCGTCGCGGTTCTTCAGGAAGACGGCCAGCTTGCCGAGATCGGCGGAAGCAAGACCGCTCGGCAGCGGGAGCACGAGCCAAGAGTCTTCGGCAGACGCGCTTGCTCCGCCGGCCTCGATCTCGGCGGGAATCCCCGCCAGCTCCGCCCGCCAGTCGTCCGCGCCGGCCGCGTTCGCGTCTGCCAGCGCCTGGTCGGCATCCGCCGACTGGCGAAGCGCCGTGAGCCGCAGGACCGGGTCTTCGCTAGCCGAAGCCAACGTCTTGATCGGCCACTCGTAAGCGGCTGCGCCGATGTCCAGCGTCAGCTTGGCGTTAAGCCCTGCCAGTCGAGACAGCGTCCTCTGCGACAGACGGAGGGAGACTCCGTCGATCGGATGGGAGGCCGGATCCTTCAAGGCAACGCGAAGCTCGTTCTTGCCGTCCGGGGACGCCAGGGCAGCCAGCTCCGCGGGATCGTCCAGGTTAAGTTCGTATACAAGCTGTGTGCCCGATCCGGAGGCGGCCGACTCGCGCAGCGAAACAGCTGCCTGCTTGCCGTTCATGGTCGCGATAAACAAGCTCGATGACGAAGAAGCGGAAGCGGAAGAGGAGCTTGAGCTCCCAAGCGTCGTGATCCGGATCGTCTTGATGACCTCGTTGCCGTTCGTATCCCGAGCATAGACGGTATACGTTCCGAGGGAAGCGACGTCGAATCGATTCGCCGCCGTGATATCCTCGCTGGCTCCTTCTCGGAAATAAGGGAGCGGAAGATCGCCCGCGGCCCAGAGAAGCGCTTCGAGCGAATTGCCGTTGCCCAGGACGATCGGCTCTGCCGTTACGGTCGCTTTGCCCCCGGACGACGAGGATCTCAGCGTCAGCGACAGCTCCGGCAGAATGTTGTCGATCGCGATCTGCCGCATCGTTTGGTTGTTGGCCTTGTCGAAAGCAATAACCGTGTACGTTCCGTTCTCCGTGACGACGAACTCGCCGTCGATCACCTCGTGGGACGGCCAAGGAGAATCCATCTGGGGAGCTTCGTCCGACCAACGAACTTCGTCGATGCCGCTGCTGTCCGAGGCATCGACCTCCACGGTGACGCTGCCGCTCGTCGGCTCGGTCGTGCTCGGCCTCAGCGTCAACGTCGGGCCATCCTTATCGATGTTGGAGACCGTGATGGTCTCTATCGCCTCATTGTCTGCCGTATCTCGGGCATAAACCGTATAGGTGCCGTTCCGCGTTACTTCGAATTCTCCGTCGTCCAGCACGTCCGTGCCGCCGGTCGCGAAGTAGGAGGCATTCCGAACGCCGTCAGCCCAGCGAAGCGCGTCAATCCGGTTGCCGCCCGCTTCGTCGTCGGCGACGGCATCGATCTCGATCCATACCTCATCGTTCGTCGGATCATCCGGGTAAGGCGTCAATGTGATCGAAGGCGGCGCGCCCGCGGCGCCGACCGGCCCAACGTCAACCATAGTCGATATAGCCCCGAGAACCGGCAGCAGAAGCAGGACGGCCGCAAGCAGAGTAGATAGACCTCGTTTTCTCATCATTTTCTATTCCCTTCATCGTAGAATACGGGATTCGCCGATGTTCAGGGTAAACCGCGCAGTCGAATAAGACTATACCTACTTCGGGGTATTTATGGGGAGTCGGGTTGGGAATAGCAGAGAGCAGCGGCGGGGCCGTCTTCGGACATTCCGCTTGGAAGGGTTTTTATGGCGGAAATCATCTCCAAGTATTAAAAGGAATATTTGTTATGGTAAACTAATTGTTAATTATAGTATTTTCGAAGGACATTGGAGGTTCAGCGAGATCGTGATCTTTAAAAAGGTAGAGTGGAAAAAGTACGCTCCGTTGCTGTTGATGCTCGTTTTCCCGATCCTCGGTTCCATGTATGCTTGGACGAACAATATCGATAACCAAGCGGTGCACAGTCTGGTAACCCCCATAGACAAAGCGATCCCCGTGGTGAAGGCATTCGCGCTGCCCTATTCGATCTGGATCTTCTACATCTACGTATGCTTGGTTTATTTTTTCAAGAAAGACGTTCACGTATACTACCGCGCGCTCCTGACTTACGTCGTTTGCGCTCTGAGCTGCTACGTCATTTATTCCGTCTTTCAGACGACGGTTCCCCGTCCTTCCGTTACGGGCGACGATCCGTTCTCGATGATCCTGAGGTATATTTATCATCGGGACCAGCCGTTTAACTGCTTCCCTAGCATTCATTGCTTCTCGAGCTATATGGTGATGAGGACGATATGGACCAGCTCTTTCCGCAACAAGCTTAACGCGACGCTGATAACCGGGATGTCGAGCCTTATTATTCTATCTACCCTATTCGTGAAGCAGCATGTCATTCTGGACGTATTCTCGGCCATTCTGCTCGTAGAAGCCGTTCATGCCTGCCTCGTTTGGATCGAGCGGAAGCGCCGAATCTCCCGCAGCCGCCAGCAAGGCACGATCGAGGCTTAATAACGCCGATCCCGTTCGCCTATTCGGAACATGAAGAGAGGAAGTTGAGCCCATGAAGCCGAGGCTATGGAACACGGTTCCGGTTAAAGAGAAAGCGGTGGCCTTCACGTTCGACGACGGGCCGAATGCCGTTTATACCGCCGAGCTTCTGGATATTTTCCGGGAAGCCGGGGGAAGGGCAACCTTCTTTATGGTCGGCACGAGTCTGGAGGAGGGCGCGGAGACCGCCGAGGCCGTCCATGCCGCCGGACACGAGATCGGGAATCACACCTATACCCATCCCGATATGACGAAGCTGACGTTGGAAGAGGCTCGCGAGGAGCTGCGACGGATGGAGATGAGCATTCGCAAGGTGACGGGCCAACCGGTTCGTACGTTCCGGCCTCCGTATCTAGCCGTCGACGAACGGATCCTGTCGCTTGCGGCCGAGGAGTTCCAATACGACAGCATCGGGGCCGCCAACCCGGAGGCGCGGGATTGGGAGCAGCCGGGCGTCGGCTTCATTCTCGAGAAGACGAGACCGACGATTCGGGAAGGCGCCATCTTGCTCTTCCATGACGGATACGGCGACCGGTCGCAAACGATGGAGGCCGTGCGCGCTTTGGTTCGCGAGCTCTCGGAAGCGGGTTATCGCCTCGTGACCGTAAGCGAGCTAATGGCTATGGCGAGGGGCGAGACGGAGTCGTTCGGACGGGGTTCTCTTTCGTGAGAGTTTAGAAAAGGAAAGGACGGCGGGTCATCGTGAAAGCGTTGGTATTCGAACGATTCGGAGGGCCGGACGTGCTTCGTTACGTGGAGGTGCCCGATCCCGAGAGAAGGCCGGGCTCCGTGCTTGTGCGAATGAAGGCCATCGGTCTGAACTTCGCGGACGTGTACCGAAGGCGCGGTCATTACCATCTTGCGGGTAGTCCCCCTTATATCGCCGGCTACGAAGGAGCCGGGGTTGTCGAATGGGCGGCGCCGGACGTTCCCCATATTCGGGTCGGCGATCGAGTCTCCTTCGCGGACGTGCCGTTCGCGAATGCCGAGCTCGTATCCGTTCCGGCCGAACGGGCGATCCCGCTGTCGGACGATATCTCCTTCGAGCAGGCGGCGGCGCTGCTCCTGCAGGGATTGACGGCTCATTATCTCATGAACGACAGCTATCCGGTTCGGGCGGGCGAGGATGTGCTCATCCATGCCGCCGCGGGCGGAGTCGGGCAATTGCTGACCCAATTGTGCAAGAGCCGCGGCGCAAGGGTGCTTGGCCTGACTTCGTCCGCCGCCAAACGGGAGGCGGCGCTTCAGGCCGGAGCGGACGAAGTGCTGCTCTACCGGGAAGATTGGGTGAGCCAAGCGATTCGGTGGTCGGCGGACGGGCAAGGTGCGCATGTCGCCTATGACTCCGTCGGTTCGACTCTGATGGAGAGCTTCGCGGCCGTGCGGAGCAGAGGAGCCGTCGTCTTCTATGGCATGGCCGGCGGAGATCCCCCTCCGGTCGATCCCCGCATGCTGATGGATACGTCGAAGACGTTGACGGGCGGAGACTTGTGGAACCATGTGACGACGAGGGAGAGCCGGATCGAACGCTCGAATGCGCTCTTCGCGGCCATTCGGCAGGGCGATCTCCGGCTTGGAGAGCCGAGAAGGTTCTCTCTGGCGGACGGCTCCGCCGCTCACGGGCTTCTGGAGAGCCGGGCCCACGCGGGCAAAATCATTCTGATTCCATAAAATATCCTTGAGTTTCGCCCGGATTCTTGCTGATGGCTAATCGGTTGCGTTGTATAATGGCTTGAGTTATCTTCTTATCGCATCAAGGAGGATCGCATGAGGATCGTTGCCCCTAAGCCGTTTACGATGAAGGGTGGAAAAAGAGCCGTTCTGCTGCTGCACGGATTCACCGGAGGCACGGCGGATGTCAAGCAATTGGGAAGATACTTGAACCTGCGCGGGTACACTTGCCATGCCCCGCTGTATAAAGGACACGGGGAAGAGCCGGATGTCCTGATTCGATCGGGGCCGGAGGATTGGTGGCAGGATGCTCTAGATGGTTATCGATTCCTAAATGCCGAGGGATTCTCGGATATCGCCGTCGCGGGCGTTTCCTTGGGAGGGGTTCTCTCTCTGAAGCTGGGAAGCGAGCTTCCGGTGAAGGGCATCGTGTCGATGTGCGCGCCGATCCAGGAGAAGACCGTAGACGACCTGTACCAGCGCGTACGGAATTATGCGTCGATGTACAAGCGGCTTGAGGGGAAGAACTCGGAACAGATCGATTCCGAGCTGAAGCGATTGGATCAGACGGAGATCCCCGCCCTGGACGGCCTTCGCCGGACGATCGCGGACGTGCGGGGGAAGCTGAACGGCATTGCCGCGCCGACCTTCGTTATGCAAGGACGCTTGGACGATCCGTTGTACCAAGCCAGCGCGCAGATCATTTACGACCATATCGGCGCGGAGCATAAGCAGCTACAGTATTATGAGCATTCGGGCCATATCATCACCGTGGATCAAGAGCGCGATCAGGTCTACGAGGATGCGTGCCGCTTTTTGAACTCGTTGGAGTGGTGACCGCGAAGGCTATTCGATACGCACAATTGGATGGGGGAAATACCATTGTTCAAAGCTGTCTTAGTGGATGATGAGCCGCTCGTTCTGGAGGGCCTGCGGCTGATGATCGATTGGCGGGCGAACGGGTTCGAGGTCGTCGGGGAAGCGAGGGACGGCGAAGACGCCCTAGCCTTGATACGCTCCGCTAAGCCGGATCTCGTCGTTACGGATATCCGGATGCCGGTCATGAACGGTCTGGAGCTCATACGGGAAGCCAGAGCGGCCATGGACGACTCGCCGCGATTCGTCGTATTGAGCGGCTACAGCGATTTCGAATATGCGCGCAAAGCCATGCAATACGAAGCGATGGATTATCTTCTGAAGCCGATCGAGCCGGAACGAATGGAGACTCTGCTGGGCAAGCTGCGCGGGGAGCTGGAGCATGAAGGCTTGCCCCTTACGGCCCCAAGGCTGCCGGACGTTCGGGCGGTCGAGCTCTCGCCCCATTCGAAGCTTCGGGTCATCCTGACGGACGGCGGAGACGAGAATAGCTGCCGCGGTCTGTTGGAAGAACTCGCGGGGAACGACGAGGACGGATCCGGCAAGCTTCGCTTCCGGTCGATCCAAGACGGGGAGAATCGATTCGGCGCGGTCGTTTGGGGGGCGCCGCAGCTCCTCGATTCCCTGCTGCCCGCATTCAGGGAGAAGCTGCGGCGGACGGCAGGCAGGCAGGTCCAGCTGTTCCTCAGCGAATGGGGCGATAACGTCGAACAATTGGAAGCGCTTTATGGGCAGGCTAAGGAGGATCGGGACGCAGCGTACCGTTACCCGGTGTTTCAATCCGAGGAGGAGCTGTGCCGTCTTATCGAAGCGGGGGATCCGACCTCGATCCGCGGGGCCGTCGACGCTTCCTTCGTGCGGCTGAACCAGATGAACGCCTCTCCTGAAGCCATCCGGACATACGCTTTGGATCTCTTATGCCAGCTGTCCAGCCGTTACGGCATTCCGTTCCCTAAGGATGCGGAACGCAAACGGCCTAGCCTTGGCGCGGAGTCTCCCGAGATTGCCAGGCAGATTACCGCTTGGCGGGAAGCGCTTGTCGAACTGAGCATGAAGGCCGCGGCGGAGCGCAATCGGCAGCCGCGCCTGGGCGGCGGCGAACCGGCGGTCGCCGAAGCGGCCCGAATCGCGCAGGAAAGGTTCCGGGAATCGCTCAAGCTAAGCGATATCGCCAGGGAGGTTTATCTGGATCCGGCTTATTTGAGCGCCTTATTCAAGAAGACGATGGGAGTATCGTTCCAGAGCTATCTCCATCGGATACGCATCCAGGAAGCGAAGAAGCTGCTGCGCCGGACCGACCTTAAGATCGTGGAGATCGCCAGGCGCACGGGGTACCGGGACGCGGACGACTTCGCCTGCCGGTTCAAGGAGTTTGCGGGCATGACGCCTTCCGAATACAAGAATACGATCGGAAGAGGAGGGGCGGAGCATGCGCTTCCGTAACGGTCCGCTTCGGTTCGTCAACGACATATCGCTCAATTATAAGTTCGTCCTTATCTATTTGTTCTGCGTGCTGATGCCGATCATCGTCATTAACAGCCTATTCCTCGGACAAGTGTCCCGCAACATCGAGGTTCGCGAGCAGCGCAACCTTCAGCTCTCGATGGATCGCGCGGTGAGGGAGCTGCGGGACATTCTGATCGGGGGCGTTACGCTAAGCAAGTCGATATCGACGGACCGGAGCTTCTACGAGCTGCTAGACCGGGATTACGAGGATGCCGTCGACTACTACGAGCAATTCGCCGGAAGCTTGCATAACAAGATGACCCCTTTTCTCTCCGCCTACTCGTATGTCGATAAGATCGAGATCTATACCGATAACGATTCGATCGAGAGCGGTGGCAACTACATCTATATCGATGCGCGGGTCCGAGGCAAGCAATGGTACCGGACCGTCAACAAAAATCCCGATAAGATCAGCGTATTCCAATACAAAGATAAGGATCCGATGAATACGCTCAAGGAGATTGCGCCTTTCTCCATCATCCGCAAAATGAACGAGTACCCGATATACGGCAAACACCAGAAATGGTTGAAGATCGACCTCAACGTCAGCAAGCTTGCGGAGATCGTCGGCCAGAACAAGCCGGAGTTGAACCTTCGCCTCGTGGACGGCAGCGGCGCGACGATCGTCTCTTCCTTCTCCGCTTCCGACTCCAAGCAGTCGGAAGGCGAAGGGGATACCTCCATACCGATCACGTTCGAGAGTCCGATCGGCAACGAGAGCTACCTGGCCGGCATTACCCTGCAAGGAGTAGCCGATTCGGGACGCATCGCCGCCGCGCTGCGGGAGTCGCGGGAGTTCATCTGGATGCTCGGCATTTTCTGCACGATCGTGCCTACCGCTCTCATCTTTGTTTTATTCCGCTCCTACAATTATCGAATTAAGCGGCTCTGGCGCCACATGGAGAAGATCCATCACGGGAAGTTCGATCTGATCCGCATCCCGGAAGGGAAGGACGAGATCGGCGGGCTGATTCGGAGCTTCAACCTGATGGCCGCCAAGATTCATTCGCTTATCAACGATGTCTATAAGCTGGAGATACAGAAGAAGGATCTCGAGCTGGAGCAAGTGAGGGCGGAGATGAACCTGCTGCAGAGCCAGATGAATCCGCACTTTCTTTTCAATACCCTCAACGCGCTTCTAGTCGTCAGCGTTAAGAACCAATACGGAGAAGTCTCCGAGATTATAAGGAACCTCTCCCAGCTGCTCAGACGGATGATCAATTGGTCGGAAGATCTCGTTCCGCTGGAGGATGAGATTCGCTTCACCAAGATGTATCTGGAGATCGAGAAATTCCGGTTCTCCGACCGGTTCGGTTATACGATCGAAGTCGAGGAGGAGGCGAAGGGCATGCTCGTTCCCAAGATGTGCGTCCAGCCCCTGGTCGAGAATGCGTGCAAGCACGGCCTTCAGGCGGTGAAGGGACAACGGAGAATATGGATTCGAGCGGGAATGGCAGCCTCTTACCTGATTATCGAGGTAGAGGATAACGGCATCGGGATGGATGGCGGACAGCTCAAAGAGATCCATGCGAAGATGCGGGAACCCCGCAGCGACGGGACGAACGTCGGACTGCGCAACGTGTATCAGCGTCTCCAGCTTTATTACGGCGAGCTAGCGGATTTTCGAATCCAGAGCGAGCCGGACGAGGGGACGAAGATCAACTGTCTCATACCAATCAAATCAAGCTTGACGGAGAAGGAGCGGAAAGAGCATGCGCAAAGCGCTGTTGGTCGATGACGAACCGTTCGCCATCGAAGCCTTGCAATTGTTCGTGGATTGGGAGGGTTACGGTTTCCAAATCTGCGGCGTGTGCGAGAACGGGGAAGAAGCGCTGGCCGCGATCGAACGCGAGAAGCCGGACGTCGTCTTCACCGATATTCGCATGCCGGTCATGGACGGCCTGCAGCTGATCGAGTCCGTGTCCGCTTCTCCCGACGGCAAGCTTGTTCAATTCGTGATCTTGAGCGGCTACGGGGAATTCGAATACGCGCAGAGCGCGCTTCGGCTCGGAGTCCGGCATTACTTGCTGAAGCCGATCATGCCCGAAGAGGCCGACTCCGTCATGCAGGATGTCGTACGGCGCATGGAGGCGACGGAGAGCAAGGAAGCGCCGATCTCGTTCCCGCGGGAGGCGGAAGCGGCCTTGCTCGAGGCGATCGAACGGGGAGACGAGCCCCGCGTCCGATTGGAGGTCGACCGATTAAGCTCGGAGATGAAAGAGCTTGGCGCCGATTCCGCAACGGTGGGGGCGCTGCTCGATCATCTCGCTTATCGGTGCATGCTCGTCCTGCAGGAGATGGGGGCCGATCCCGAGCCTCTGCATCGGAGATGGTCGCAACGATATTCGGGAGCGGGGCAAGCGGGGCTGAATCAACGCTGGGAGCTGTTTCTTCGCTTTGCGGACGAAGCCATGAGAGCGATGGGCGACGTTCGCAAAGCAAGGAGCTTCCATCCGGTGGACGAGGCCGAGCGGTACATTCGCGCGAACTTTAGGCAGCCGATTACCGTCGGGGAGCTGGCCGAGCGATTCTATATGAACGCCGCCTATCTCGGGCAGGCTTTCCAGGCCAAAGTCGGCAAGGGAGTGATCGAATACGTTCACGATCTGCGGATCGAAGAGGCGAGGAGACTCATGTCGGAGGCTCCCGAGCGCAGACTGTCCGAGATCGCCGAGACGGTCGGCTACTCCCATTACCATCACTTTTTAAAGCAATACGAGAAGAGGCATCATGCCAAGCCGACTGGAGGGGCATTCCAATAATCGGGGGTATGAACCTATAATCCGTTAATTGTAAACGCATTCATAAAAATCATAATTAAAAGAGACGGGACGCTTCAAGCAAAATACGGCGAAATCCCGCAAATCTTGAAGGAGGGTCAGACATGGGGGTTATGGCAAGAAAAACCTGGATGTCCGTTATGGCATCCACATTCGCAGCTAGTCTTGTGCTGGCGGGTTGTTCCAACAATAGCAACAACGGTAACGCAAGTCCTTCCGAGGCGGCCAATCAAGCAGGCAATTCTCCGTCCGCATCGGCATCGGCTTCCGCTTCGCCAAGCGCTGGAGGCGAGGAGAAACTGGATCCGGTCACGATCAGCTTCTTCAACGGCTACGGCGGCGTTGTGCCCACGGACGACAACAAGATCTACAAAGTCTTTAAAGATGAGTTAGGCGTTACTCTGAAGGAAGAATACCTCGTCGGCGACTTGGAGCAGAAGCTCGGCGTTATGATCGCGGGCGGCGACTATCCGGACATGATCACGGCCAACGCGAAACTGACGGCTGCCGGTGCGATGATTCCTCTGGAAGATCTGATCGAGAAGAACGCGCCGAATCTGAAGAAGCATTACGAGAAAGTATGGAACATGCTGAAGGATCCGGACGATGGACATATTTACTGGCTGCCGAACTTCGGAGTCTACCAAGGCGACTTCAAGCCGACGATCTACCAAGGACCGGCGTTCTATATCCAGAAAGCGATTCTGAAGGAATTCGGCTATCCGAAGATTACGTCGCTGGACGAGTACTTCGACTTGATCGAGAAGTACAAGGCTAAGTATCCGGAGATCGACGGCCAGCCGACGATCGGCTATACGACGCTTGCGTTCGACTGGCGGGTATTCGGCCTTCGCAACGCGCCGGAGCATCTCGCCGGATATCCGAACGACGGCCAAGTCGTCGTCGATCCGAATACGAATGTCGCGTCTCTCTTCGAAGGCAATGACATCTCCAAGCCATATTACAAGAAGCTCAACGACGAGAACGCGAAGGGCATCGTCGACAAGGAAGCGTTCGCCCAGAACTACGACCAGTATCTCGCCAAGATCGCAAGCGGACGCGTGCTCGGCATGTTCGACCAGCACTGGAACTTCCAGCAGGGCGAAGATACGCTGAAGTCGCAGGAGAAGTTCGATCGTATGTACGTCGGCCTCCCGCTCGTATATGATCCTTCCATCAAGGATTATTACCTGGACCGTCCGACCGTCAACCTGGTGAACGGCGTCGGCATCACGACGAAAGCCGCGGATCCGGTACGGATTCTGAAGTTCCTCGACGCGATGGTTACCGAGAAATACTCCAAGATTATCAACTGGGGCATCGAAGGCCAAGACTATCAAGTCGGCGACAACGGCCTCTACTACCGGACGCCGGAGCAACGCAAGCAGCAGGACGACGTCGCTTGGAAGAAAGCGAATAAGGCGGAAGCGCTGCTGAACGCCATTCCGAAGCTTGAAGGCAACTACCCGGACGGCAATGCGGACACGCCGGGCAACCAACCGGACGAATTCTTCGCGACTCTGAAGCCGATCGATCAGGAGCTTCTCGCCGCTTACGGCCACAAGCTTTGGTCCGACTTCTTCTCGCCTCCTCCGGAGAACCGCATCTCGTATCCGGCATGGAACATCGACCTCGTCGACGGTTCGCCGGCTAAGATCGCCGATCAGAAGATGAAGGATCTGGCGCTCAAGTATTTGCCGAAGGCGATCCTGACCAAGCCTGAGAACTTCGACAGCGTCTGGAACGAATACTCGAACGCGATGGGCAAGGTTGATACGAAGGCGTACCTCGACCGCGTCAACTCGCAGTTGAAGTGGCGCCAGGATAACTGGAGCAGCAAATAAGTCATTCCCGCAGGAATAGGAGCGGAAGGCAGGAAGAAAGACTTCTTGCCTTCCCGTTTCCTTGAAGCGGAATAAGGAATCCGTTATGAGACTTTAAGCGCGAGGAGGCGGAGCCGGTGAAGAGTACGGTCCAGGATAACAAAATCGAGGCGATGCCGAAGACTAAACCGCAACGGCGCAACCAGACGTTCTGGCAGCGGTTCGTGAGCCAGGGTCAGCTTATTCTAATGTCAGTGCCGATGCTGATTTACGTAATCATCTTTGCCTATGTGCCCTTGTGGGGCTGGTTGATGGCCTTCCAGCAATATAAACCGAGGGGCGGAAGCATTTTCTCTCAGCAATGGGTCGGGCTCGACCAATTCAAGTTCCTGTTCATGGACGAAGGCTTCACGAGGGTGCTGCGCAACACGATCGCCATGAGCGTAATCAGTCTGGTACTAAGCTTCATAACCGCTATCGGATTCGCGATTCTGCTCCAGGAGATCAAACGCAGCTTCTTCAAGCGATGGATCCAGACGATATCTTACCTGCCGCACTTTCTGTCCTGGGTAATCGTAACGGGAATCGTCGCGACGTCATTGTCCACCGAGGACGGGATCGTCAATATCGTGCTGATGAAGCTACATTTGATCGATAGTCCAATTCTCTGGCTAGGCGAAGGGAAGTATTTCTGGGGAATCGTCGGAGCCTCGAACGTATGGAAAGAAGTCGGTTGGAACGCCATCATTTACCTTGCGGCGATCTCGGCCATCGACCCCTCGCTTTACGAAGCGGCGGAGATGGACGGAGCGAGCCGATATCGGAAAATATGGCACATCACCCTCCCGGGCATCAAGCCGGTCATTATCATTCTGCTCATTATGAACCTGGGCTGGATTCTCAATGGCGGCGGCTTCGAAGTGCAGTACTTCCTCGGCAACGGCCAAGTTGTCGATTGGTCGGAGACGATTGACATCTTCGTGCTGAAGTACGGGCTTAGGATCGGCAACTATTCGCTCGGCACCGCGGCGGGCATCTTCAAGACCGTTGTCAGCATCGTCCTGTTATTCATGGCTAACTCGATCGCCAAGCGCCTTGGCGAAGAACGACTGATTTGAAGGAGGCCCACATGCGAACCGCAACCAAACGAGTACGGGTGGAGCCTTTCGTCTTCCACACCCTGAATACGATCTTCATGATCGCCATCGCCGTCGTCACGCTGTACCCTTTTCTGAATACGCTCGCGGTCTCCTTCAACAGCGGGGTGGACACCACCCGCGGGGGCATCTACGTGCTCCCGAGAATCTGGACATTCAGCAACTACAAGGCGGTGTTCGCGACCGGGGACGTCGGCCACGCCTTCTGGGTATCGATCGCGCGGACGGTCGTCGCTACCTTCGTCGGGGTCTTTCTGACCGCTATGCTGGCTTACGCGCTAAGCCGCAAGGAATTCATGTTCCGCCGCTCGATCACCATTATTTTCATCTTGACGATGTACTTCAGCGCCGGCGTCATTCCGACCTACTTCATCGTCAAGGACCTGCATCTGCTGAATACGTTCCTCGTCTACATTCTCGTTCCGAGCGGAACGGCCGGATTGATCAGCGCCTTCAACGTGCTTGTCGTACGGACGTACATCAAGACGCTGCCCGAGAGCCTGATCGAATCGGGAAGGCTTGACGGAGCCGGCGACTTCCGGGTGTTCATGAGCATCATTCTTCCGCTCTGCGCGCCGGTCCTTGCGACGATCTCGCTGTTCATCGCCGTCGGACAATGGAACTCCTGGTTCGATACGTTCCTGTACACCTCTTCGAGGCAGAATCTAAGCACGCTGCAATTCGAGCTGATGAAGCTGCTTCAATCGACAATGAATTCCAATACGACGCAGACCTCCACGTCGGCGGCCGGCCAGATCTCTAACATGGTCACGCCGTTGTCGATCCGCGCGGCGATCACGATCGTCGCAGCGGCTCCGATCCTCGTCGTATATCCTTTCCTGCAGAGGCACTTCGTTACCGGGCTGCAGGTCGGCGGCGTCAAGGAGTAGGAAATCGTGCTCAAAAAGCACCCCATCGGGGTGCTTTTTTGGTTGTTGGTTGTTGGTTGTTGGTTGTGAGAGGCTCCCCGTATCCCCATCGCTCTTAATGCTCGGCCATTCTGAGCCTTGAAGTCTCCTGAGCGAATGGGAGAGCGAACTAAGGCAGCGAGGCGGCATACTTCTTATTGGATGACGTTTCTTAGCAATGAACCCGGCGCCGTTCATACTCTTTCCGCAACTGGAGAATATAAGCAGACAGAGGAGGAGAGGCGCGTGGAGTGTTCGAGCGAAGGCGTGTCCCTGGAATCCGTCGACCTGAGAAGCCAATTCAGCGATCTCTCCGTTAAAGTCAAGGACATCCTGTCCTCTCTCGGAGAGGACGGCGAGGATCTCTTAAGGGATCTTCGGCAGCTCTCCAAGAGCTTCACGGATATCGCCCAGATCGCGTCGACGTATCATCTAACCCGCTTATTGGATCCCTATACGAATAAGTGCAGCGAGATCTTCCGGGCGGTACGGCAGTTGAGCGCCAAGCGGACGGGCGCGCTTATCGTCATTGAGCGCTACACTCCGTTGGAGGAACGGATAACGGCCGGTATCCCATTGGACGCGGAGCTCTCGGCTGCGCTGCTGGAATCCATCTTCAATGTCGGAACGCCCCTTCACGACGGCGCCGTCATTATTCGCAACGACCGGATCGTATCGGCCGCCAACGTGCTCCCGTTAACGAAGAAGGCCTACAGCCATCGGAAAATGGGAACCCGGCATCGAGCGGCTATCGGATTGTCCGAGCATACGGATTCTCTGGTCTTCGTCGTCTCGGAGGAGACGGGCAAGGAATCGTTCGCCTACGACGGATTCCTGTATCCTTTTTATTTTATGGAGCGGGAATAACGAACGGGCCGCAAGGAGGGGGACGGGATGGAGTTTAGCGACGTTAGCGGCAACCTGCCCTTGCTAAGGAAGGAGCTTGCCAAGAAACTCGCCGGTATATCGGAGACATTGGAGCTCGAGCTGACGCAATTCGAGCAGAACAATATTCGCTTCCTGAATGCGATAGAGGACATCTCCAGAAAATTCGCCGCGATGGAGACGTTGACGTCCACTTATCTGCTGGACGGGCTCTTATCCGAGCATACGGGGAAGAGCAAGGAGATCTCCCGGGCCATTCATCGGCTGGGCTCCAAGGGCTATTCCGCCCTAATCGCGATCGAGCGGAACGATTCCGTGCTTCCTCACATAAGCGGAGGAACGCCGATCCATGCCCGGATCTCCAGCCAGCTGCTGGAGACGCTGTTCCATCCCGCAAGCGGACTGCAGGAGGGAGCCGTTCTGATTCAGGGGGATACGATCGTCTCCGCGGCCAATATCCTGCCGCTAACGAAGGCCATCTTCTGGGACCGGATGTACGACGTTCGCGAGCTGTCCGCCGTCGGGCTGTCGGAGCGATGCGACGCCCTCCTCCTGCTGATCTCCAATAGCGGAGCGACCTCGGTCGTGCTGGACGGGAAGCTGATTTCCGTCTCCCTCTCTTCTTGATCCCATATCGAATCGAATAGCCAATCAAGAGCGTCGCGAAGGGGTTGATCTTCCGTCAGGGATGACGGAAAATCAACCCCTCTTCTCGTTCGTTCCCGCCTACGGCTTCACGCGGGCCTTGGCGGTTCGCGCATATTCGGACGGCGACATGCCCGTCGCTTTCTTGAAGGCGCGCGAGAAATAATGAATGCTGCCGTATCCGAGCATGGAGGCGATCTCCGTGAAGTTGTATTGCCGCTCGCGGATCAGCGACTTGGCCTCTTCGATCTTCAACTGCTTGAAGCATTCCATCGGACCGGTGCCGGCTTGCGCGAGGAAGATCTCCTTCAGCCGGCTCTTGCCGATATGAAGCTCCCTGCACAGCGCGTCCAGCGTAAGCGGCTCGGCGAGGTGCGATCGCATATACGAGAGAATTCGTTCCGCCGTCTGCTGTTCGGCCTTCTCGGTCTGGAAGGAAGCGGGCTTGCGATGAGGAGGAAGCTCTCGCCGATTGGCATCGTCCAGCTCGCGGATCAGGCCGATAAGCAGCGTCTCCAGATGATTGCGCATCGCCTGCTCGCTCGCGAACGGAGCGTCCTCGCGGCTGACGAGCTCATGCCCGTGCGAATTGTCGTAGGGGGGCTCGAAGGAATGAATGCCCTCCTGCAGCAGCAGCGAAAGCAAATTCCGTTCCCTTGTGCCGAGTTTAAGAACTTGATTCTCGAATCTATCCATGTAGGGAGAGGCGCATTCGAAGGAGAGCACGAACAGATTCGGCGGCTTATGCTGCTGGCTAACCTGCACGGTATGGAACTCGCCCGGCTTGTGGAAGATGATCGACCCCTGTTCCAACTGATGGATCCGCTCGTCCGCCCTGACTTCGACGGAGCCCTTGTCCACGTACAGAAGCTCCCAGAAGTCGTGCTGTTCCCCTTCGAATACGTAGCCCTTGGCGAACTCGAAGTAATGGAACGAGATCAGCTTGCGCACCGCAATCATCTCTCTCAACGTGTAGCGAGCGAATTCCATCGGTCAACTCTTCCTTTCCGTACAAGCTGCTTTTCCTATGTCATCTATTATAGTTTGATCTTGCGCAGTGCAAAAGGTCCGGCTGATTTGCTAAAGGCGCGGGACACGGCAATCTCTATAATGAGAGGCATATAAGCGGTAATGGACAAAGGAGGCTGTCGAGACGATGAAAAAAGGAATCAATATTTGGTCTTTCCCGGCAGGAATGAGCATAGAGGAGTGCATCGCGCTCGCCAAGGACGCCGGATTCGACGGGATCGAGCTGTCGCTGAACGAGACGGGGGCGCTCAGCATGGAGAGCTCGGCGCAAGAGGTCCGCGCTTTGCGACAATTCGCGGGCGATACCGGTATCGAGCTATCCAGCTTGGCAAGCGGACTGTATTGGGACTATCCTCCGACCAGCGAGAACGGTCAAATTCGCGGCAAGGCGTTCGATATCGCGAAGAAGCAGCTGGAATTCGCCGCCGAGCTTGGCGTCGATACCGTATTGATCGTCCCGGGTGCCGTGGGGGTCGACTTCATCCCGAACGCTCCTGTCGTTCCGTACGATAGAGCCTATGACAACGCTTTGTCCTTCTTCGCGGACCTCGCGAAGGAAGCGGAGGCGCATAAAGTCTCGATCGGCATCGAGAACGTGTGGAACAAGTTCCTGTTGTCTCCGCTGGAGATGAGGGGCTTCATCGACCAGATCGGTTCCGAGTTCGTGGGCTCCTACTTCGACGTCGGCAACGTGGTCTATGCCGGCTATCCCGAGCACTGGATCTCGATCCTGAACAAGCGGATCAAGAAAGTGCACTTCAAGGACTATCGCCGCCAAGCGGGCGGGCTGCACGGCTTCGTCGATCTGCTGGCCGGCGACGTGGACTACCCGGCGGTCATTCGCGCTCTGGAGGCGATCGGTTATGACGATTATGTCTCGGCCGAGATGATCCCGCCGTATGCTCACCATACGAAGCAGATCGTTTACAATACATCCGCGTCGATGGACGCGATTCTGGGAAGGACGGTACGCTAATGTTGAACATCGGATTGATCGGACTCGGCTTCATGGGCAAGACGCATCTGGAGAACTATCTTCGGCTGGAGCGCGAAGGGGCGCCCGTGCGGGTAGTCGCTCTGTGCGACGTCGACGCGGCGAAGCTCAATGGGGAAGGCGGAGGCGGCAATATCGAGACGTCGTCCGAGCATGCGATAGACTACGGCCGCTTCAGCAAGTATACGTCCGTCGAAGAAATGCTGAACAACGAGAAGTTGGATATCGTCGACATCACCCTGCCGACTTTCCTTCATCGCGACGTGACGATCCAGTGCTTGAATAGCGGCGTTCACGTGCTCTGCGAGAAGCCGATGGCGATGAACGCCGCGGAATGCGACGACATGGTCGCGGCGGCGGAGGCGAACGGGAAGCAGCTCCTGATCGGGCAATGCCTGCGCTTCTGGCCGGCCTATGTCTATCTGCAGGAGCTCGTCGAGAGCGGACGGTTCGGCTCGGCTACGAGCGCACACTTCTATCGCGGCGGAGGCACTCCTTCCTGGGGCCCTTGGGTGCTTGTTAAGGAGAAGGGCGGCGGCGCCCTGCTCGACATGCACGTTCATGACACCGATACGGTCAACTGGCTGTTCGGCAAGCCGGAGGCGGTATCGAGCATCGGCCGCAACGTCATTCCGGGCAGCGGGTACGATATCGTCTCGACTCAATACCGCTATGCCGACGGCAAGGTCGTATCCTCCCACGTCGATTGGACGCTAAACGGGGATTTCGGCTTCGAGATGGGCTACAAGATCAACTTCGAACGCGGGAACCTGCAATTCGACGGCAGCAGAGTCAAGGTGAATCCGAACGATGGAGCAGGCTTCTTCGCCGAACTGGCGGAGGACCAAGGCTATTACTATCAGATTAAGGCATTCGTCGAAGCGGTGGCGGGGGATCGCCCGATCGAAGCGGCGACTCCGGCCAGCACGAAGGCGAGCATCGAGATCGTCACGGCGGAGCGGGAGTCGGCGGATCAACGCGGCGCTTGGGTTCTGGTTCCTTAACGCGGAACGATGGACCGTTACGAGATTCCTTATCGTTCCGGCGCGATACGGAAGGAGGGGGGCGATCTGCCGCCGCTTGCGGTCGATCGCCTGCAGTGGCTGGACGCGGACAATCCGCCGGAGACTCATGTTCGCGTCAGCTATGATGAAGAGGCGCTGGATGTTCGCTTCCGAGTATTCGAAGAGAACCCGACGGTCCGGTACGCGCAGGACGCCTCCCCCGTCTACGAAGACAGCTGCGTCGAATTTTTCCTCCAGCCTCTCCCGGGAGAGGACGCGCGATATTTGAACTTCGAGTGGAACGCGGCAGGAGCGCTGCTGCTTCAGATCGGAGAGGGCAGGGAAGCGCGGCAACCGGTCGGGAGCGGCGGAAGCCTGTTCGGCGTCCGTGCGCAAGCCGGCTTATCCGACCCGGCAAGCGGACGCGCCTATTGGGAGCTGGCCTTCCGCATCCCGTTCGCGTTCTTGCGCCAATGGTTCCCGGGATTCCGGACGGAGCCGGGCGTTCGAATGAGAGGGAACTTCTATAAGTGCGGCGATCGTACGCCGCAGCCGCATTACTTGAGCTGGCAGGCCGTCTCCTCCGAACGGCCCGACTTCCATCGAAGCGATTGCTTCGGGGAGCTGGCGTTCGGAAGTCGAAAGCCTACGATTGGCGAATAAGAGCAAGACGGCCTTCGGCCCTGAAGAAGCGACGCTTCTTCAGGGCTTTTTTTGTATGCGAGACCCCAATTCGACTGGGTTCAAGCTTATAGCTAGGACTACTCCTCTCATCGCTAAGTCCAATCCGAATTGTAACGGAAATCAGAGACCCTTACAGGCGCAGATTTACACCTTCTGGATTTTAACGGAAATGGGAGCCCTTATTTTGATAACAACGACTCTCGTCGAGGCTAGAATTCAAAAATAACGTCTCTCAGCTCCGTAAGATTTTAAAGAGGCTCTTTTCCGAGCAAATAACGGCTGTCAGTTCCGTAAGGCGAAAGCCGGCAGCGGGTGGATTAGTTAATGAGAGACGCGAGTGTTGAAGAATAGCTAATCGACCCGTTTACGGAAGAGCCGGTGAAGAAGGGGCAGCCCGGGATTAGCACGCGATTGGCAGACATTCAGTGCTCCTTTGAGGCGTATTTTTTGCAGCACGTCAAGCCGTATAGGGCTAAGGCGAGCAAACTCTTATACGCCTAAATGCCGCCCCGGCTATGGTCGGCGAGGCGGCGGTGACCGGCGTTTACCCGGGTGACAAATCAGAGAGTTTCGCGGGTTGCTAACGAATTGATAAACATAACAAATAATAACAAAATAAAGACAATAAAAAACAAATTAAAGCGTTAACAACCGAATCCAGTTCGATATAATCTTATAAAGCGTTTACAATCCAGAATAAACCAAACAAATATCAAAATAAGAGGTTTAGCGAGGTGAGTACGAAATATAGGTTAGCACTAAAAATTAATATGAATAAGCTAACAAAATGTCGAAAAATGCAGGGAAGGTCGAATCAAACAAACAGGGGAGGATTCGCATGAGAAAGTTACGCAAATGGTCTTCGGCGGTTATGGCGGGCTTGCTGATCGTCTCGTCGTTCGCGGCTTCCGCGTCCGCTCAGACAACGGATGAGACAGCGGCGGTTTCATCGAGCGGAGGCAGTGCAGTCTTTAAGGATATCCAAGGGAACTGGGCGCAGTCCGCCATCGAGAGATGGCAGAAGAACGGCATCGTGAGCGGGTTCCCGGACGGAACGTTCCGGCCGAACGAGAAGCTGACGAGGGCGGAGTTCGTCAAGGTGTTGAACCGGGTATTCGGGTTCAAGGCAGCGTCGGGACCGGCTTTCGCCGACGTGCCGGCTTCGTCTTGGTATTCCGGGGAGATGGCTGCCGCCAGGGCGGCAGGATACTATCAGGGCGCGCCGGGCAATCTGGCGAAGGGCGAGGAGACAATCAGCCGCCAGGATGCCGCGACGCTGCTGGCTCGCGTCTTCGACCTGATCGAGCCGGAGGGAGCGGAGGGGAGCGCCAAGGCAACGGCTTTCAAAGATTCCGACGGCATCGCTCCCTACGCGCGAACATCCGTAAGCGCTTTAACGGATGTCGTTAAAGGCTATCCGGACGGAACGTTCCGCCCGAAGGATCCGATTGCCCGAGCGGAGCTGGCAGGCCTTCTGGACAAGCTGGTCGCCGGCTACAATCCGGCGGCGGGCGAGTTCCCGTCGGGAACGGCGAACGGCCATGTCGTGGTGAATCGTCCCGACGTCGAACTGAAGGATCTGACGATTGCGGGCAATCTCTACTTGGCCCCGGGAATCGGAGACGGCGACGCCGCTCTCGATCATGTCTCGGTCAAGGGCCGCACGTATGTCGCCGGCGGAGGCGAGAATACGGTACACCTTAAGAATTCCAGCTTGTCGTCGGTCTCGATCGATCGCAAGGACGGCAAGGTTCGCGTTCTGGTCGAGGACGGAACGCAAGCGGGCCGCATCCGCGTGGCGGGCGACGGCAAGTTTCAGCTTGGAACGGGGACGAAGATTGAGAAGGTCGAGGTTGGGGCGAAAGCGACCCTCATTATCGAGGATGGGGCAGCCGTAGGGGAGCTGTCCGTCGGCAGCGGGGCGGCAGGCGCGAGCTTGACGATCCGCGGCGACGTTGCGAAGCTTACGATCCTGGCGGATGGAGTCACGCTGAACGGCCAACCGTTGAAGCCGGGAACCTATCAGGTGGCCAAAGGCGTCCTTGCGACGGGAGGTAACCCCGAGGAGTCTCCGGGTTCGGGATCCGGGATCGGCGGCGGCTCGGGAGGAGGAAGCGGCAAAGTCGACTTCGTCGACTCGAACGCGACAGAGGAGACTCGGGCTTTGTTCGCTTATCTGAACGGAGTCCGCGGCAAGGAAGTGCTGTTCGGGCATCAGCATGCGACCGACGAAGGAATGACGCTGACGGGGTCCGGCGTCGAATCCGACGTGAACAATTCCGTCGGCGACTTCCCTGCCGTGTTCGGCTGGGATACGCTTAGCCTCGAAGGCAAAGAGAAGCCGGGCGTTGCCAACGATCCGCAGCAGAGCATCGCGAATCTGGTGCATTCGGTCCAGACGGCTCACGACATGGGCGGCATCGTCACCCTCAGCTCCCATATGCCGAACTTCGTGACGGGAGGAAGCTTCAACGACACGGCGGGCTCCGTCGTGCAGCATGTTCTGCCTGGCGGAGACAAGAACGAGGCCTACAACGCTTTCCTCGACAATATCGCGGAATTCGCAAGCCAGGCGAAGGACGAGGACGGCAAGCCGATTCCGATCCTGTTCCGTCCGTTCCATGAACAGAACGGCGGCTGGTTCTGGTGGGGAGCGAAGACGACGACGACGAGCGAGTACGTCGAGATCTATCGCTACACGGTCGAGTACCTGCGGGATATCAAGGGCGTGCACAACTTCCTGTACGTGTTCTCCCCCAACGGGACATTCGGCGGAAGCGAGAGCAGCTACTTGACGACGTATCCGGGCGACGATTACGTGGACGTTCTCGGCATGGACCAATACGACAGCCAGAGCTCGCCGGGGACGGAGAGCTTCCTTAACGGCCTGGTCGCGGACCTGGCCATGATCTCCAAGCTGGCAGACAGGAAAGGCAAGATCGCGACGTTCTCCGAGTTCGGTTACAGCCCGCAGGGGATGCTCGCTTCGGGCAACGGGGATCTGAACTGGTTCACCCATGTGCTGGACGCGATCAAAGCGGATAAGAATGCGAAAAGAATCTCGTATATGCTCACATGGGCGAACTTCGGCGTCAATTCCAACAATCTGTTCGTTCCTTACAAGGATGCTCCGGACGGACTGGGCGACCATGAGCTACTTCCGGACTTCATCGACTATTACAACGATCCGTATACGGCCTTCCTGCGGGACGTAGAGGACGTATACAAGAACCCCGTCCAAGCGGCGGCGGAGAAGCCGTTCCTGCATATCGTCTCCCCGACGGACAACGGAACGGTGAGCGACGCGGTAACGACGATTCGGGCGCGAATTCTGAATTCGGCTCCGACCAAGGTCGTCTATTCCGTCGAAGGCTCGAACGCGGAGATCCCGATGAGCCTGGACTCCGAAGGCTTCTATTACCTGGCGGACTGGGCGCCGGATGCCTCGTTCAACGGCAAGACGGCGAAGATTACCGTTAAGGCTTATCTGCCGGGCGGTAAAAGTCTAGTTCAGCAACAAACGGTCTTCGTGAAGATCGGCGAGATTCTGATGAAGCAGTATACGTTCGATTCGGATACGGAGGGCATGAGGAACAACGGAAGTTACCCGGATACCCTATCCCTGACGATCGAGCATGGAGCTCTGGGGAATAACGGCGCGCTGAAGCTGAATGTTCAAGGAGCCGACCACGCGGAATCCTGGCAGGAGCTGAAGCTGGCGTTCCCGGATTGGGACGATATCAAAATCTCGGACGTGAAGAGGATACGCTTCGACGCCTGGATTCCTAGCTCCGCCGGAAGCGAGGACGCGAACGCGAGCCTGATGGGCGTCGCCATGCTGGCTCCGGACTGGAATACGAAGTACGGGTCCACCTCCGAGCTGAAGCTGGCGGACCTGCCGAAGGAGACGATCGACGGCGTCGAGTACGCGAAGTATTCGGCGACGATCGATCTGAACGACCCGGCGAAGTCCGCGGAAGCGACGACTCTGGCTCTCTCCCTCGTCGGCCGATACTTGGAGCTCTCGGGAGCGGTCTACGTCGACAACATCCGTCTGTACAGCACCTATGCCGAAGTGCCGCAGGATCCGGCGCTCGTCGACGACTTCGAGTCGTATCAGGGCAGCGACGCCGCGCTAGCGGCGAAGTTCGTGCACGCGGGCGGCGACGCCACGACCGTCACTCTCGACGGCGCGCATAAGAGCGGCGGAACCTACGGCATGAAGTTCGGTTATTCGCTTGCGGGCTCGGGTTACGCGGGCATCTCGAAGGCGCTCGGAGGAGTCGATTGGTCCGGCTTCAACCGCCTGAAGTTCTGGCTCGTGCCGGACGGCAAGAACCAGAAGATGGTCGTCCAGTTGAAGGTGGACGGCATCTATTACGAGGCGTATCCTTCCTTGGCGACGACGAACGCGGACTGGGTCAGCCTGCACTTCAACGACTTCAACGTCGCGCCGTGGGATACTGCCAATGCGGGCAAGAAGCTGAACAAAGTCTCCCTGAAGAACGTTCAGGAGATCTCGTTCTACGTCAATGCCGTCTCCGGCGCGACGCTCGGCAGCGCCTTGTACCTCGACGACATCAAAGCGATCGACGACGGCACGGGAGGAGTGCCGAACGGCGGCGACGGACCGGGAGGTTCCCAGTCGCAGCCGGGCACGCTCTATGGCTTCGAGACGGATGCCTCCGGCTTCGCGGTGGAAGTGAATCAGGCGAGCGCGACCGCGCCGGAGATCACGACGGAAGAAGCGGCCGAAGGAACGCATTCGCTGAAGTCGACCTTCTCGCTGGAAGGAACCGGCTTCGAGCTGACGAAGGCGAGCGCGCTTGACCTCTCCGCCGTGGACGCGATCAGCGTGAAGGTGAAGCTGTCGGCCGGAACGGCGAACGCAAGGCTGTATATCAAGACCGGCTCCGCCTGGACGTGGCACGACAGCGGAGTGACGGTCGTCGATTCCGCCGGCTTCGCGACCTTGACGATTCCGCTCGCGGGAATCGAGAATCTGGACGCCGTCCAGTCGATCGGAATCAAGATCGAGCCGGCCGCGGGGCAAACGGGCAGTTCGACCGTATACGTGGACGACATCCATCTAAGCGGAGCGGAGCCTGCGGGCATGGCCTTCGGCTTCGAGACGTCGACGGAGGATTGGGCGATCAACCTGGACGACAGCGGCGCTTATAATACCGCTAACGCCGGAGTCGCTCAGGTATCGTCGGATGCGGCGGCCGAGGGCGAGCATTCGCTTCGGGCTGCATTCGAGCTGGGAGGCGGACAGTTCCAGATCCGGAACATGGTCGCGAGGGATTTGAGCTCCGCCTCCTCCATCGTCGCGAAGGTGAAGATCGCGGCCGACGAAGGAGGAAGCCTGGGCAGCGGAGTGAAGGTGAAGCTCTTCCTTCAATCCGGAAGCGGGTGGACTTGGGCCGATTCGGGAGAGATTGCCTATACCGGAGACGGCTTCGCCCAGATCACGTTCGATATCTCCGGCATCGCCACCCGGAACCTGACCAAGGCGATCGGCATTCAAGTGCTTACCCCGGCTGATTCTACGGGCACGGCAGCGATCTACCTGGATGACGTGAAGCAGAGCTAAGCGGCGTTGACGCCTAGCCAGATCGGCCTCTGAAGACAGCCTCAACAAGGCGGCTTCAGAGGCTTTTTCTTTTGGGGAGGAATTATTTTCAAAAAAATACTGGAATATTCGTTCCGAAAAGAATATACTAGGGTAACGAGAGGGGGGGAGCCGCCATCGGACGCAACAAGGAATTCGACCGGGAGCAAGTGCTCCACAAGGCCATGCTGGTGTTCTGGGAGAAGGGCTTCGAAGGGGCCAGCATTCCCGATCTGCTGCAGGCCATGGGGTTAAGCCGCTCCAGCTTGTACGAGACCTTCACGGACAAAGAAACGCTCTATCTGGAAGCCATCCAACATTACAAGACCCTAAGCCTCGGCAAGAGAAGCCTCCTGGAGAGCTCGCCATCCGCGAAGATGAGCATCCGGCGATACTTCGACCGCCAAATCACGAACGCGCTCGACGAAGCTTCGCCCCATGGCTGCCTGATCACGAACGCGACAACGGGCATGGATTCGCCCGACGAACAGGTGCGCGCCGCGATTCGGGACAGCTACGACGGACTGGAGAAATGCTTCATGGACGCGCTCGAGAGAGGCCGGCAGTCCGGCGAGATCGGCCCGGACAAGGATCTGAAGACGCTGGCGACCCTGCTGTTGAACTTGAATCACGGAATCAACGTCGTCACCAAGATGAAGCCGGACAGGAAGGCGTATGACGACATGATGGAGGCCGTTCTCCGCATGCTGTAAACGGGAGCGGCCGATTTTATCCCATTACCGGAACGATCGTTCCGGTAAACGGCGGCTTGCGCGGCATACGATACCTTCAACTTCAGCGCAAGCGTCAAGCAAAGGAGACTAGCGAATATGAGCACAATCGAGAAGCATCAACCGTTCGAGAAAGCCTTCTCCCCGGGAATCATCCTCATTCTTGCCGCCGCCTGCGGCCTGATCGTCGCGAATCTCTATTATACGCAGCCCTTGGTCGGACCGATCAGCTTGGATCTCGGGCTGTCGTCCGGAGCGTCGGGCCTGATCGTCACGCTCGGCCAGATCGGCTACGGCCTCGGCCTCTTGTTCCTTGTTCCCTTGGGCGATATCGTGGAGAACCGCAAGCTCGTCGTTATCCTGCTGTTCCTCGCGTCCATCGTGCTGGCGGTCGGGGGAGGCATGCATCAAGCGTCGTTGTTCCTGATCGCTTCGATGTTGATCGGCATGGGCTCTGTCGCCGCCCAGGTGCTCGTTCCGTACGCGGCTCACCTGTCGCCGGAAGCGACGCGAGGCCGCAACGTCGGCAATGTCATGAGCGGCCTGCTCCTCGGGATTATGCTGGCTCGCCCGGTATCGAGCCTGGGGGCGGAATACATGGGCTGGAGAGCCGTTTATTACTTGTCCGCGGTCGCGATGCTGGTCCTGGCTCTGGTGCTGCTTCGGGCGCTTCCGGCCAGGAAACCCTCGGCTTCGACCCGCTATTCCGAGCTGCTGAGCTCGATGTACCGTTTGCTGAAGACGACCCCGATCCTGCAGCGCAGAGCCTTATACCACGCCTCCGTATTCGGAACGTTCAGCTTGTTCTGGACGACCGTTCCGTTATACCTGACCGGCCCGGCCTTCCGCTTCTCCCAGAAGGAAGTCGCTTTGTTCGCCTTGGTCGGGGTAGCCGGCGCGCTGGCCGCTCCTGTCGCCGGACGACTGGCGGATCGGGGGTGGATCCGTCCCGCAACCGGGATCGCGCTTGCTCTCGTCCTGATCTCGATCGCTTTGCCTCTGGCCGACCGGAGCGGCTCGACGCTCGCGCTGATCCTTCTGGTCGTTGCCGCCATCGTTCTCGACATGGGGGTCTCGGCGAATCTGGTTCTCAGCCAGCGGGCGATCTTCTCGCTCGGCGACGAGGTTCGCAGCCGGCTTAACGGGTTGTTTATGGCGATCTTCTTCGCTGGAGGAGCCGTTGGCTCCGCGCTTGGCGGCTGGGCATTCGCGGCCGGCGGCTGGGAAGCGGCGCTGTGGATCGGAATCGCGCTGCCGGCGGCAGCCTTGATCTTCTATTCGGCGGAGAAGAGAGCTTAGAAGGAAGTTATCCAGGTCATTCCCGAAGACGGGGGTGGCCTGTTTTTATGAGAATCGGTTTCTTTTAATGGCGCCATTGCCAGTTCGGCGAGGATCGCCTATAATACTGAATTAACGTTCAGTATTATTGCGAGGCAGGGGGTGAACGCGTTGAACAAGAAGCAGCTTCAAACCGAACAGACCAAGAAGCGAATCGCCGACGCTTCCCGGCCTTTATTCATAAAGAAAGGCTACAAAGCCACTTCGATCGAGGATATCGTCAAGGCGACGGGTTGCAGCGCGGGCAACATCTATTATCACTTCAAGAGCAAGGAAGGCTTATTCCTGCATCTGATCGAAGAGTGGGACCGCGAGTGGGAGGAGACGTGGCTGGCGAAGGAATCGCTCTACGCGACCACGGTCGACAAGCTGTACGGGATGGCGGAGCATATGGCGCTGGAGCAGATCAACCATCCGCTGACCAAAGCGGTGGACGAATTCTACAACAACGCGGAGAAAAATCCGGAAGTGGAAGCGCGTATCGAACAAATGACGCAGGGTTACGTTAACTTCAACAAACAGCTCTTGCAGAGAGGGATCGATAGCGGCGAGATCAGCCATGCGAACGTAACCGGACTCGCTATCATTCTCGACAGCTTGTTGTACGGCCTCAGCCTGCACTCCCGGAGAATGGAGCGTGCCCAAGCGCTTGATGCTTACCGGCTGGCGATCGATGTGTTCCTGCGCGGAATCGCCAAATCGTCCCGCTAGCTTTTTTTTATCAACATCTAGAATGGATATTCAGGATGCAAGATCGTTTGGAGGATATCATAATGGCTCTCTTTGCTAAACATCATGGCGCCTTGCCGATTCTTATGCTGAATTTGTTTATGGTCTTTACCGGCATCGGCCTTATTATTCCGATCATGCCGTCCTTTATGAACGAACTGGGCATCAGCGGCAGCCTGATGGGGCTGCTCGTCGCCGTCTTCTCGCTCGCGCAATTCCTCTTCTCGCCTTGGGCCGGCCGCATGGCCGATTCCTTCGGAAGAAAGCGGATGATCGTCATCGGCATGGTGATCTTCGCCGTCTCGGAAGGATTGTTCGGGGTAGCCGAATCCTCGGTCCTGTTGTTCGCGGCCCGGGCGCTCGGCGGCATCAGCGCCGCCATGATCATGCCGGCCGTCATGGCTTACGCGGCGGACATTACGACGGACGAAGAACGCGCGACCGGCATGGGATACGTTAATGCGTCGATCACCACGGGGTTCATCATCGGCCCGGGCATCGGCGGATACGTCGCGGAGTTCGGGATCCGGGCGCCGTTCTATGCCGCCGGCGTGGCGGGCATTATCGCGGCGATGATCTCCTTGTTGTTCCTGAAGGAGTCTCTACCCGCTCAAGCGGCCGATTCGGCATCGGCTCCCCATGCACCGGAAGAACGGAACAGCCTGCTTACGCAATTGAAGCATTCGTACAAGGAGCCTTACTTCCTGAGCCTGATCATCGTGTTCGTCATGTCCTTCGGGCTGGCGAACTTCGAGACGGTATTCGGCCTGTTCGTCGACCATAAATTCGGCTTCGACTCCACGGATATCGCCTTTATCATCACCTTCGGCTCGATCGCCGGCGCGGTCGTCCAATTGACGGTGTTCAGCTGGATCCTGAATCGGTTCGGCGAGAAGCGCGTCATCTCGGTCTGCCTGCTGTTCGCCGGAGCTTTCATCCTGATGACGTTGTTCGTCCATAAGTACTGGCTGATCTTCGCCGTCACCTTCATCGTCTTCCTGGCCACGGATATTCTTCGGCCGGCGATCGGAACCCAGATGTCGATGCTCGCCAAGGAGCAGCAGGGCTATGTGGCGGGGCTGAATTCGGCCTTCACAAGCCTGGGCAACATCGTCGGGCCGATCGTTGCCGGAGTGCTGTTCGATTGGAATATCAATTTTCCGTATGCGATGGCTTGCCTTGTGCTTATCCTATGCTTCTTTGTTTCCCTGAAGGGGGAGAAAAGGAAGAGCATCGCGGCGTAATGCCGTTGTCGGACGAGACGAAGCCCCATGTTCTTGCCGATCTTACTCGGCCGTCTCGTCCAGGTCTTCCGTATATGCCATTATGCCTCGTTTAAAATAAAGCAGCTTCTCGTCCGCGGTGGAGTCCATAAGATTGGCGATAAGCAGCTCGACGCTTTCTTTGTAACGCCTGCCGTTATATAGGGCCATCACAAGGAATACCTTGAGCGCCCGGTTCTCCGGGAATTCCGTCACGCCTCTTCGCAGCGTCGCGATCGACTTCTCGTATTGCCCCCAGTAGCGGTAAGTGCTGCCTAAGCCCAGCAAGCAGCGCTCCAGCTCCTCGCCGGACAGCCCCAATTGCAGCGCTCGTTCGTAGTAGGGGATCGCTTCCTTGCCCAAGCCCGAATTGTCGTGGGCGATACCGGTCTGGTACTGAACCCGGGCGTTATCCGGGTCTTCGGCGAGCAGTTCCAACAGCTTAACCCGAGCTTCGGCAAGCATGGCTTGATCCTGAGAAGCCCTGCCTTGCTCGCGAAGTTCAATCAAGGGCCACAATCGATCGTCCGTCATCTCGAATCTCTCCTTCTATTAGTCGCAGTATCCCGCTTAACCTACCAATCCAACGCTTCCCCTCGATAGTCGAGGAAAACCGGCTTTTCCCCCATGAACTCCTTGTGTCTCGCAACCCAGCCTAGAATGCTGCCGGCCGATTCGGCTGGCGTCAGGCTGCCGGTCTCGTCCAGCGTCCCTCGCATATAGGTGCGGACATGGCCGGGGTGGAACACCATCACTTGGCCTCCGGATGGCTTCAGCTCGTTATGGACGAGGGCCGATTGCATGTTGAGAGCGGCCTTGGACATGCAGTAGGCGAACCAGCTGTCGCGCCAGCAGCTGCCGATGCTCCCGGCCTCCGAGGAGATGTTGACCACCAGCTTATCCTCGCTTCGAAGCACCAGGGGAACGAGCGCATTCGTCACTCGAAGCGCTCCAAGGGCGTTGACGTTGTAGACCTTCTGCATCTCCTCGAAGTTCAGCGGATCGGTTGCCTTGGCGTGGATATCCCCCAAGATCGACGCGTTGTTGATCAGAAGATCGAGGCGGTCCGTTAACCCGCGAATATGGGCGGCCGCCGCCGCGACGCTGCCGTCGCTCGCGATGTCCAGCGGAACAAGCGTCAATCGATCGGGATGCTTCTCCGCCAATCGGCCGAGAGCTCCTTCGCCGGCGGCGTATCGGCCGGCGACGACGGAGTAGCCGCGTTCCAGCAGCCCTTCCGCGAAGGCGAGACCGAGCCCATGGTCGGCTCCGGTGACGCAGGCGAATCGGGTCATCGCTCGTGCTCCTCTCTTGTTATGGAAGATTCAGGTTCAGGTCCATTATACACTCCCTCCTGGAAGGCGGGCGATGGTTTGACCCCTCTCTATCTCCCTCTATCGTGTATAATAAGTTCAACTCTACCGTACGAAACGGAGACGAACCTGAGAATAAGAAGGGGGAATCGGACGATGAGAATCGCCGTTATCTACGGAGGAACGAGAGCGAACGGCAATACGGAGCTTCTGGCGGAACGAGTCGTTGCGGGTCTGCAAGCCGACCGTATCCATCTCAAGGATTACACGGTTTATCCGATCGAGGATCTGCGCCATGCCGAAGGGGGATTCCAAGAGGTTGGCGACGATTATAGCGCGTTGATCGACCGGGTCCTGCAGAACGATATTCTGGTGTTCGCGACGCCGATCTACTGGTACGGAATGTCGGGCTCAATGAAAAATTTCGTCGACCGCTGGTCGCAAACGTTGAGGGATGCGGATCGTCCTCGGTTCCGGGAACGGATGAGCGAGATGACGGCCTATGTCGTGGCGGTCGGGGGAGATCGGCCCCGCCTGAAGGGATTGCCCCTCGCGCTTCAGTTTCAGCATATCTTCGATTTCTTCGGCGCGCGCTATGCGGGTTATCTACTCGGAGAGGGGAATCGTCCGGGAGAGATTCTGGACGACGAAGAAGCCCTGCGCAAGGCAGAGCTGTGGAATGAAGAGCTTAAGGAGCAAGCCGCGACGACTCCGTGAGTCGTGCGGATCGGGTTTGCGCTTTGCGCCTATTTATTGGGCTTTGAGCTTCGTCACGCGTTGGAATTTCATGAACGAGACGACTCTCCAAGGAATGAGGTAGCCGAACGCCAGCGTCATGAACAAGGCCGTTTTGTCTTGGGCGTCCAGTCCCGACAGTTCTTCGCGGAGGGCGATTCGAAGGATCAGCAGGCCGACGAAAGCGGCGATGAATCCCCAGTTTTTCTTGGCATAGATCTGCTTATCTTCCCTCACCTCGAAATCGGTCGTCCAGATAAGAGGGAGAGAAAGCGCGGCTCCGAGCGCGAAGGCCGCGCAGAAGGCCCAGATCGGTTCCGTCGAGCCGGATTGGGCGATCAAGGATATACCGGGCAGGGTGAACAGCAGAGGCCATAATAACCGGGCGCCGCTGCGGATCGGGCGATACATGCTTCTTGTTCTTCTCCATAACACCAATGCGGCGATGGCCAAGAGGATGACATAGAAATTAGCTTCGTTCATGCGTGGGGTTCACCTCATCGAAGGAATAGGGGGTAAGACTCGCGAGATTCAGGGTACCATATCTAGTAGAAATAGGAAAGATAAAAAGACGCCCGTAGAGGCGTCTTTTTACTATCTGACAGGTCTAACGGAGCTTTCTAACCGACCTCCGACCTTCTTCGGCCGATTCGATTATTCGGCGACCTGGATATCGTAATCCTTCGCCAAATATTCATGGATTCGCTTGAAGTCGGCCGCGTTCAATTCGCGAAGCGGCTTCTTCTCCCGGCCGAGAAGAATGCCGATGACCTGCGCGGCCAGCCCCGTGTTGGGCATGATGCGCACGCTGCCGTAGGCGTCGGCGGCCGCTCCGGCGTTCTTGCCGACGATCAGGACATTGTCGATGTCCTTGAGCTCGAAGGAACGCAGAGGCAAGCCGTACCGGTCGGTCATTCCGAGCGAATCGCCTTCCGGGAAGCGGCGCGTTCCTTGAACGTCGATCGGATAGCCGCCAATGCCGACGTTGTCCCAGAACATGCGCTTGCCGAGCAGATCGTCGCGCTTCAGAAGATAGGCCGGTTCGTACCGGTCGAACTCCCGAATGTACAAGTAATCCGGCAGATTATCGAGCTGGGCGTTCTCGTAGCCGGGAAGGTGATTCCGCAGAAACTCGAGAATGCGGGGAGCCTCGTTTCTTCCTTTCTCCACGGCGGAGCTGACCGAGGCCGGGTCGGAAGGATCGACATCGAAGATCAGCAGGGCGTTCATGATGACCTTGCCCTTCTTCTGGTAGGTCGAATTGATCCCCCGGAGCCTGAGCTGAGGATCCGACGGGCGATACTTCGCCGTGATGGTGCTGAAGCCGGTACCGAAGTCCTTGTCCACGTAAGTGTTCGGACCTTCGTCCTTATCGAGCTTGGATATAGGATAGTCTTTGACCGTTGCCCGCTGCAGCTCCCTCCAATTCACGTTCTTAAACCGCAGCATGTACGTGGCCGCCATGTATTCCGGCTTGCTGCCGCCCCCCAGGAACAGCGACTCCGTTCCGGGGATCCTCTTTACTCCCAGCCTTCCCGTCAGAGCGGCGAAGTCCGTATTTTCCACCCAGTAGTCGGCCGTTACGGTCTGCTTCTCCCCATCCGGCATGCGGTAAGTCAGAGAACGGAGAGTGCGGCCATCCGCCCGTTCGGCAGTCTGGACGTCTTCGATCTGAATTCCGCTTCGGATCGGAACGGGCTTGAGGAGCTGATCGAAGTAGCTCTCGAACTCGCCGACCGTGCGGATTCTCCTCTGCTTGTAGCCATCGTAGAGCTTCTTCAGCTCGCCCTGCACAAGGCTTCTATTCATCGCGTCGTGAGGCTCGTCGAGCACCATCATCTGGCCCTGGATCAGCTCTCCTCCGGGCTTCGGCCGGGGATCCAGGATCAGGACGTTCTTCCCGAGGTCGTGCGCGGCGCGGGCCAGCAGGACTCCCTCGATCTCGCTTCCGATGACGACGACGTCGTAGGAGGAGCAAGCGGTCGGGCAGGCTTCGTCAACAGTCTCGTCGGAGACTGTAAATCTCGCCGTCGCGTTCGGGGGAGGGGGGAGAAGGACGGCAAGAAGCGCGATGACCATGAAGACGGCATAGACGGGGCGCAATGGGCTTGTTCGCATGCGATAAGCAGCTCTCTTTCCCGGAAGAGTGTGGATGGATTCCACGTTACCATATGTGGGATGTTTAGGAAAGATGAGCGTTAAGCATCTAGGCTGCGCCAAGCAAAACGGCAACCTGGCAATCCCATCCATCGTCTAATCGGTAGCCTATCGGCAAACGATCGTACCGGTCGAAGGGAGTCTTTCAGCCATGCTATTGCTTTCCTCTCCGTTCCTTGCCCTCATCCTAGCCGCCTTCTGCAGCATGATATTTACGTTCGCGCGTTCGTCGAGCAAGGGGGAACTGCTTGAAGAAGCGTCGCCGTGGCGGGTCTTCGATGGCATCCTTCTCTCGATTGCCTTGTTGCTCATGATGATCGCTTACGTCTTCGACGGCGACGGGGTGCCGGCAGGGGAACCTTTGAAGGTGTACGCGCAGTTAGGCAAGCCGCTGAGCGAGTACATGTCCCTGGCTCATCGGCATGGCGCCGCGCTCATCGTCGTTTGGCTGCTCGGATTTGTCTCCTATTGGCTGCTTCGGGTCTATCATCGGCGCCTGTCCCCGATTATTTATTGCCTGTTCAACGCCGTCCTGATCTTATGCGTAGCGCTGGCCGCCCTCTATCTCGTCCACACCGGCTTCTCTCGCCGAGAGTTTGATCCGATCGATCCCGTTCAAATTCTGCAAACCGGCTGCCTGACGATCGGCTTGCTGTACCTGGCCCAGCTCAAGCGTTCGCTCGATGTATGGGCGGCCGTTCGAAGCGGGGAAGACACGGAGAATTTGCCCGCCTGGCAGCGGGCTCTGCGCCGCGTGTTGGACAAACGATGGATGCATCCGCTGCCGTGGATCATCCTGCTTTTCCCCATTCAGATCGTCATTCAATTCATTCTGGTCCTGTTCGGCCAGCGCCCGGACAGCTTCATCCGGGAATTCTTGGATACGAGCGGCTATCATCTATCCCGCATACCTGCGCCGCCGCCGGAGATGGTTCCGGGAAACGGCCATTACCTGTGTACGGTCGCCGCACGAGGACATCGCCGCGTCGTCAAGCCGCTTCGCGCGGGGATCCGGCATGGGGAAGCGATTCCGATCAACCGCCAGCTGATGATCGCCAACGCGTTCGAGAACGTGCTCGAGCAGTACATGCCGTCGTTCCATCGGGTCGTGCGCCGCCTGTACGACCGATACGGCTATCCGGTCAGCCGGCACATTCGCTCGAAGGCGGCCGCGGATGCCGTCTATGTGATGATGAAGCCTCTGGAGTGGCTTTTCCTATTGGTCCTCTACACCGTCGACGCCCGCCCGGAGAACCGCATCCACGTGCAATACAGCGCATGGGGGAAGAACAAATGGCGAAAGAAAAAATTGCAATAACGCACATTGTTTGGCATACTTTCATGATGAGGCCGTATCGCATTCGTCGAATGGCACTCAGCTTGGGATTCCGGGTTTCATCTTACAATTGAATACGCCATGGAGGTGAACGCGTTGGGTTTTGCTCTGATCCGAGAGGACCGAGACAAAAAAACGGTCACGAGCTTTTGACTCTTTTTTTGCCTTTCGGACCTTTCTAGCTGCGCGCTGGAAGGTTTTTTTGTTTTGCCTATCAAACAAATAGAAAGGATTTGATGGAGACCATGGCAGCACCGAAACCCCTCAATATTCACGAAATGAAGGAAATGAAAGCCAAAGGCTTGCCCATCAGCATGATCACCGCGTACGACTATCCTTCCGCCCGACTGGCCGAGGAAGCGGGGGTCGATCTCATTCTGGTCGGCGACTCTCTGGGCAACGTCATCATCAATTACGATTCCACGCTCCCCGTCACCATGGACGATATCGTCTACCATACCCGGGCGGTCACGCGGGCGACGGAGCATACCTTCATCGTGGCGGATATGCCTTTTATGACGTACCACGGAAGCATCGACGAGACTCTTAAGAACGTTCGGAGAATCATGCAGGAAGGCTTCGCCCATTCGGTCAAATTAGAAGGCGGAGCGGAGATCGGCGATACGGTGAGAAGAATCGTGGAAGCCGGCGTTCCGGTGATGGGGCATATCGGGCTGACCCCTCAGTCGATTCACCAGATCGGCGGCTACAAAATCCAGGGCAAAGACTCGCAAGGGGCGAAGCGGCTGCTTGACGACGCCAAGGCGTTGGAGCAAGCGGGAGCTTTCGCCGTACTCGTGGAGATGGTGACGGAAGAGGCGGCGGACGCGATCGCGCGCGAGCTGTCGGTTCCCGTCATCGGCATCGGCGCGGGGAGAACCTGCGACGGCCAGGTACTGGTCTATCACGACCTTCTGGGCTACTCCTCTCCCAAGAAGGAGAAGAGGTTCGTCAAGGAATACGCCGACCTCGGGACTCAGATTCGCTCCAGCATCGCGCAGTACGTGAAGGAAGTCAGGGAGCGGTCCTTCCCGGGCGAAGAGCATGTTTTCCATGCCAAGGACGACGTTCTCGAGCAGCTCTATGGCGGCGGCAAAGCGAAGACTGTAGTTGGATAGGGAGGAATTTGATGGAAAAAGTCGAATAGGAGGATAGCGGACAAACAACGGCGGGAAACGGAGACCAAATGGACCTGATTTATCATATGAAAGACATGCTTCTTCATTCGCTCTTGCATATAGCGGTTGGCGCTTGCCTGGCTTATTTGATCGGGAATAAAAAATCGGATTCGTTAGCGGTTCGAGGGCTGCTGCTTCTATTCGGCGGGATTGCGGGCTTGTCGCCTGATTTTACGAAGGCGTTCGGGGATTTGTACGGGCATTCGCTGGGGCTGGTTCCCGTCTTCGGGCTTCTATTCGCATGGGCGTACCGGAGGATTCGGAAGGATATCCCGTTCCCAATAGCGTGGCTTCTGTTCTCCGCCGCGGTTCTCAGTCACCTGTTTATCGATACGGTCGGGAACGGCAACGCGCTCTTCTATCCCTTCATCGAACGCGAGTACGAGTTCGCAATCCTTCGGAAGGCAGATGATTTTTCTCTAGCTATTCTTCTTCTGTCCATGATAGGCGGCTTGCTGACGAGAAGGGGAAAAAGAATCGTTGCGGCGGGGGCCCTTCTTGTCGGCGTCTATCTGGCAAGCTTATCGTATTCCAAGCTCGCACTCGAGCACGAGCTGGCAAGCCGGTATGAGGAGGACGGGGTCGAATTCGTGTTAACCTACCCGGGCGAAATGCGAAGAGGATGGGAGTTCATGGTTCGAACCAAGGACGCTTTCATTACGGGGCATTCTTCGGTTCTGAAGGTCGATCCTCAAATCGAAGATGTGAATGAATTCTAATACGCTAGCGTCTCTAGAGGGGCTCATCTCCCGGTCGTTTCGGCCTCGGAGAGGGGCCCTTTTGCCAATGGCAAGATTGTTCCCCTTAACGCTTCCGACTCTGATAGGATAGAGGGGAAGTCAAAAGTTATTGGATGGTGGGAAAATGAATCCTAACAATAGCAATCATCTAGCTAACGATATTCTTGGAATTCTAGAGGCGGCGGCGAACCGGCTCATTCCGGGAGATGCATGGCCGTCGGCGACGGAGGGGGGCGTTCTGGGCTACCTGGAGCGCCGGTCCGTCGAGGATCCCGGCACTTGGACGGAATGGATCGAGCCTGGGCTGCGCGAGCTGGAGGCGGGGGCGGTCGCTCGGCACGGGCGTTCGTTCGCGGAGCTAACGGCGGAACAACAAGACGACGCGCTTCGCGAGGTGGAGCGGCAGGAGGTCCGGGATTGGCCGGTCGATCCGGGGCGGTTCTTCGATACGCTGCTGAACCTGGTCGCGGAAGGGTATTACGGAAGCCCGGAGGCAGGCGGCAATCCGGAGCAGAAGTCTTGGGAGATGATCGGGTTCCGTCCGGGCGTCATCGGGGCAAGCGTGGCGCCTGTCGAGGAAACGGATCTGCCGCTGCGGTCTTTCGACGAGCTTCGCGACCGCTACGATGCGGTCATCGTCGGAGCCGGCGCCGGGGGATCGGTCGCTGCGGCTTTGCTGGCCGAGGCGGGCATGAGCGTGCTCGTCGTCGAACGGGGGAGCTGGCTTCGGTACTCCGAAGTCGGCTGCGACCATCTGCGCAACCATCGCCTGAGCCACTACGGCCACAACACGGGACCCTCATTGGAAGGGAATCCGCGCACCATGGCCGGGGCGGACGGGTCCGAGCGGATCACGCTTCCCTTCCAAGGGGATTACCACAATAATGCCATGACGGCGGGAGGAGGCACCCGGGTATACGGGGCGCAAGCGTGGCGATTCCATCCGGACGACTTCCGGATGGCGAGCCGTTACGGCGTTCCCGGCGGCAGCTCGCTTAGCGATTGGCCGATAAGCTACGAGGAGCTGGAGCCCTATTACGATCGTGCGGAGTGGGAGGTCGGCGTGGCCGGCCAAGGGGAAGCCCACTCCGAATGCGGAAGGAGACAGCGTCCGTATCCGATGCCGCCGTTGTCTCGCACGCTGGAGACCGAGATTCTGGCGAAGGGCGCCGCCAAGCTCGGCTGGCGGACGGGTCCCGTTCCGCTCCTGATCAATTCGGTGGAGCGGGACGGCCGGCCGGCCTGCGGGCGCTGCGGAGAGTGCGTCGGCTTCGCCTGCCCGACGAACAGCAAGAACGGCGGGCACAACACGATGCTGGTGCGGGCGATCGCGACCGGCAACTGCGATCTGATCTGCGATACGATCGCGGAGCGGGTCCTGACGGAAGGCGGCAAGCGCGCGACCGGCATCCGAATCGCCCGGGAAGCATCGGGATCCATCCGGCGGCGGGAGATCCGGGCCGGGCATGTCGTGATCGCCGCCGGCGCGATCGAGAGCGCTCGCCTCCTCCTCAACTCGGCTTCCGAATCGGAGCCGGAGGGGATCGGCAATCGGAACGGGCAGGTCGGAAGGAACCTTCAGGGCCATGTCTATGCGGGCGCCTGCGGGCTGTTCGACGAGCCCGTGCAGGACGGCCTCGGGCCGGGCGTGAGCATCGCCACCTTGCGCTTCTCCCACGGGAACGGGGACGGCGTCATCGGCGGCGGGCTGCTGGCCAACGAATTCACCCGGCTGCCGCTCATTCACTGGTACCGTGCCGTTGCGCCGGATGCGCCAAGATGGGGAGCGGCGGGCAAGGAGATGATGCGTTCGAGCTACTTGCGAACGAGCCAGATCCAGGGTCCGATTCAGGAGATCCCGAATCCGGAATCCCGGGTACGGGTCTCGCCGACGGTCAAGGATCGCTTCGGACTGCCCGTGGCTATGCTGTCGGGAAGCATCCATCCCGAGTCTTACCGGGCCGCGGTCATGCTGGGCGAGAAGGCGGAGACTTGGCTGCGGGCTTCCGGCGCGCGCCAGGTGTGGCGGACCGGCCCGTGGGGCGGGTTGAGCGGCGGTCAGCATCAGGCGGGAACGCTGCGCATGGGCCATGATCCCGCGACCTCCGTCACGGATCCTTCCGGCCGGATCCACGGCTACGACAACCTATGGGTCAGCGACGGCTCCGTGCACGTGACGAACGGCGGCGTGAACCCGGTGCTCACGATTCTGGCGCTGGCCTTCCGCACGGCGGAGAATATCGCGAAGCAGGGATAGCTCTCGAACCCGGACCGGAACCCGGAACCCGAACCCGAACCCGAACCCGAACCCGGATCCCGAACTCGAACCGGAACCCGGAATCCGAACCCGGAATCCGAACCCGAACCGGAACCCGGACCGGGACCGAGCCCGAGCCCGAACCCCGCGCTAATGGAAATTGCAGCCGCTTAGACGTTGATAATCGGCCTTTTTGAAATCTAACGGAATTTAGAGACCCTTATTCTCGTAATTTCAGCCAATTTGGCTTGATTCGCTAGAATAAGCGTCTCCCGCTTCCGTTAGCTGGCAGAATCCGGATTTCGAGCCCTCTAAGCGTCTCTCATTTCCGTTAGAGCTTGCGGCGTCCGCTATTCTTCGGTGCGGCTGCCAGAACGGCAAAAGACACCTCGCGAGGTGTCTTTTGCCGTTTTTATGATACCGCACGAGCTTATGCTCCAGCCTCCTCGCGAGTTCCTCTGCTCAAGCTGCCCTGCGAGCCACCCCAAGCACTCCCGCAAGCACTCCCGCGAGCCCCCAGCAAGCACTCCGTAAGAGCTTCCGCAAGCCCCGAGCAACTCCCGCAAGCATCCCGCAAGCCCTCCGCAAGCACTCCGCAGGCACTCCCGCAAGCCCCCCGCAAGCCCCCTGAACGAGTTACCGCTTAAGCATGGCGCTCCGCCGACGAGTTGTCGTCGTGCTCCTTATAGTACTTCTCGTAGAGATGCGCCGGGGCAATCAGGCAGGCGCCGACGAAGATCAGGCAGAAGGCGAAGAAGCCATACACGCTAAGCTTGTCCGCGATCAATTGGCCGCCTTCCGCCGCGACCTTGGCGACGCTATTGCCGACCGAGAGCAGGTTCGATGCCAGTTCCGTCCTCATTGAATGTTCCTCCAATACTTGTCAGAGATTCAATCCTATTGCTATTCTAGAACTCTTCGAATCGGATTGATGTGACGGGAATCACTAACGGGCACCGGACGTCATAGGGAGGGAGAATTTCTCGGGAATCTGTCGCCGAATGTCGTCTTTCTTCCTCATATGGTAAAATATAGAACAAAAAACCTATTCACAGAGAGAAGGTGACCCTTATTCTATCTTTGAGATCTTCGACATCTATTCGAACGCCAAGCAACTATCGAATAGCTATTCTGCTTCCGGCGTTCTTGTTGTTCGGCGGATGCAGCGATACCGGCGAACCGGCCGTTTCGACGGCATCGGTTAGCCCTTCCCTGGCATCGACCCAGGGCCCTGCCGCTGCCGAATCATTGCCCGCCGCGGCCGCCGAATTTACGCCAACCGAATCTTCCCCGCCAAGCGTCGACCCGGAAGAGATTTGGTATCCAAGGCCGGATTTTATCGAGAAAGCGGAGCGTTACGTTGGAACGGAACAGCTTGGGGAGCGCATGGGATCTTCCTTTATCGATTCCGATAGAGGGTGGTCGATTTATCGGAACGAGACGAGCGACCGCGATGGCTTCGAGTATTCTTTGTACCGAACGACTAACGGACAAGATTGGACGGAAGCGGCTCCGGCAGTAGAGGTGGGGAAGATGAGCACCGTAAGCGGGCTTAGCGTTCTCGACGAAGACTCGATGTGGCTTAGCGGACATTTTCCCGATTCCTCCATGCGGTCGCAGCTAGTGATTTATGCCTCTCGCGACGGAGGAGGGACGTGGCAGGCTCAGCCCTTGAAGCCTATTCCCGACAAAGTCGATAACCCGGAGTATACTTCTTTTCCGCCGTGGTTCTTTAATGGGGAGGATGGATTGCTGATCGTCGGCGTAGAGAGCGGAGAGCGGAAAAATCGCTATGCATACGTCACGTCAGACGGCGGACGAACCTGGTCGGATCCGGTTAAGCTGGCTTATCCGGGGGAACCGGCGGCCTCCTACTCCGTCGGGGACATGAATTGGACGATGGAGAACGCCGTTCAACTAATCGTCGAGATCGGGGACGAGCATTGGGCGACGGACGACCTTGGGGGAACGTGGAGGCGCGTCTCTTCTAAATAAGTTATGATAGCAGAAGAGAAACAAAGCAGATGGTTGGGCAAAGGAAGGATAGCGAGCATGAGCAAAACGATCGTGATCGGAGCCGGTATTCTGGGAGCTTCGACCGCTTACCAGTTAGCGCGAATGGGGGCGGAGGTTGTCCTGATCGACCGCAAGGACCGGGGGCAGGCGACCGATGCCGCGGCCGGCATTATCTGCCCTTGGCTGTCGCAGCGGCGCAACCAGGCATGGTATCGGCTGGCCAAGGCGGGAGCGAGGTTCTACCCGGAGCTGATCGAGCAACTGCAACGGGAGGGGGAGACCGATACCGGCTATGCCAGGGTAGGCGCCCTTAGCATCCATGAGGACCCGGACAAGATCGCCAAGATGGAGGAGCGGGCCAGCCTGCGGAAGGCGGACGCGCCGGAGATCGGCGAGATCGTCAGGCGCAGCGAGCAAGTGACTCGCGAGCTGTTCCCCTTGCTGGCGGAAGGCTACCATGCCGTGCAGATCAGCGGAGCCGCGAGAGTGGACGGAAGAGCTCTGCGGGATGCGCTCATTCGTTCCGCGGTTCGCAACGGAGCGATTCTGGTGAACGGGGATGCGGCTCTAGCTTTCGAGTCCAATCGGGTCACGGGGGCAACGGTGGGGACAGACCGCTATTCGGCGGAGAAGACAATCGTATGCGCCGGCGCTTGGGCGAGCGAACTGATGCAGCCGCTCGGCATCCGGTTTAACGTCGGCTATCAGAAGGCGCAGATCATGCATCTTCGGATGAACGGCGAGCCGAACACCGGCGAGTGGCCTGTCGTCATTCCGCCGACCGATCAGTATTTGCTTGCATTCGAGCAAGGGAGAATCGTGATCGGAGCGACCCACGAGAACGACGTCGAAGGCTATGACACAAGAGTCACCGCCGGGGGCATGCAGGAGGTCCTGAACAAGGGACTGAGCTTGGCGCCCGGGCTGGCAGACGGCACGTTCGCCGAGATGCGGGTCGGCTTCCGCCCGTTCACTCCGGGGTTCCTTCCGGTGCTTGGAGCGGTACCCGGTTGGGAGGGGCTTCTCGCGGCCAACGGGCTCGGCGCATCCGGGCTGACGGTAGGTCCGTTTGTCGGCAGCCAGCTCGCGAAGCTGGCTCTGGGGCAAGAGCTGGAGATCGATCCGGCGGACTACGACGTCGGCATGGCGATAACCCTAGAGTCAGCCGGCGAATAGGTTCAGGAGTCCGCCAAGAATCAAGATGATTCCGACCATGACCATGACGATAGCTCTGAATTTGTTCCCGGCGAGCTCGTTTGCGGACAGGTCTTCGTTGCTATCCCGGTCACCCCGGAAGAACCAGACATCGGGGTGGCGATGACCGTAGAAGCCGGTCGCGGCAAGCGCCATACCCAAGAGAATCAACAAGACAGCCATAAGCGCGATTTCCTCCTCTCGATATAGGGTAATACGCCATTTTCGCCAAAAGGTTTAGGGATGGGGAGGAACGGGATGATCGAAGTTGGACTCGTCCGATGAAGAAGCTGTCGGGATGCGCGAATCGGAAATGATAAAGGAGCCGTGTAAAGAATGCTCTATCTATTCAGCGGGCTGCCGGGAACCGGTAAGTCCACGTTATCTTCGGCTTTGGCTAGAGAGCTCAGGGCTGTCTATCTTCGGGTAGATATCGTGGAGCACGCCATGCAGGATGCCGGAATGAGGATAGACGGACCCGAGGGGTACATGGTCTGTTACGCGATTGCGGAACAGAACCTGCGTCTCGGCCTTGACGTGATCGCCGATACCGTCAATCCGATCCAAGCGACTCGCCAAGCCTGGCGTCATGTGGCGGAGTCTCAACAGCTTCCGTTTGTCGAGATCGAGGTGGTCTGCTCCGACCGAAGCGAACATAGGCGCCGGGTCGAGACGCGGTCAACCGATATTCCCGGCTTCGTTCTGCCTACTTGGGAGCAGGTAGAGAACCGATATTACGAGATTTGGGATCGCGATCCTATCGTCATTGACACCGCGAATCAAACCGTGGACCAAAGCTTGGAGAGCTTACGCGAACGGTTGGGGCTGAGATCGACGTAAAGAAAGTCAAGTTCATAATATTCCTTGACAAGAATATTCCGATCTAGTTATATTTATCTCAGCAGAAAACGCACAATGAGATGAAACAGAGGAGGACGTATCCATGTCAAACAACGTAATGCTATCGAGAGTAGAGAACGACCGGGTCCTGGTGCTGGAACGCGAATTCAATGCGCCGCGGGAGCTCGTCTACCGAATGTTTAAGGAACCCGAGCATCTCAAGCATTGGTGGGGACCGAAAGGCTGGGAGCTCCCCGTCTGCAACATCGATTTCCGTCCGGGCGGCGTGTGGCATTACTGCATGAAGTGCGTCGACCCGAACCAAGGCGATTTTTACGGAATGGAATCATGGGGGAAGGGCATCTATAAGGAGATTGCCGAGCCGGAGACGATCGCCTACAACGATTACTTCTCGGATGCCGAAGGCAACGTCGACGATTCTTTGCCGGCAACCTTAGTCACGATAGAATTCGTCGACCAGGGCGGCAGAACCAAGCTGGTGAACCGTTCGGAATACGAATCGGCCGAAGCTCTCAAGACCGTTATGGACATGGGCATGCTGCAAGGCATCACAGAGACCTGGAATCGCCTAGGCGAGCTGTTGGAGTCGCTTAAATAAGGGCGCGCGATTCGCGCTTGAGATCGGCCGCGACCGTCCCGATGAAGTCGAAGGCACCTACGAAGAGAACAGAACGGAGCTGACCGAAGAGCTCGGGGATGTATTGGGGAATCTCCTAGTCATCGCGAATCGTTATGAGATCTCCTTCGAGGATATTCTAAGATCCCACAAACAAAAGCTTGAAGCTCGCTATTCGGCGAAATAAGAACAGGCCTCCTGCCTAGCAGGGGGCCTGTTCTTTTCGCGGAGGCGCATTATTGCATGGATCTGAAGTTCGAGTTGAAGCTCGCCGAGGAATACGGGGATTGCGCTTGGTTCTGGTTGTTCTGAGCGAAAGAAGGGGCAAAGGATTGGACTTGAACCATCTGCTCCACTTGCCTGCAGATGCTGGATACTTGCTGGAGCTGCTGAATGGCGGTTTGATGCCCTTGGAGCGCCGTTTGGATCATCTGAGCCGCTTGCTGCTCGCGGCGGGCCAGATCCTCCAAGCGTTGGGAATTCTGTTGCTCTTGCTGCAGCAGCATCTGATAGTTATGGCTGGCTTGCTGGGTTTGATGAACGAGCTGCTGAATGATTTGTTCGCACTGCTGCAGGGAAGAGCTGGCCGAATTATTACTGAATTGCACGCGGATTCCTCCTTTTGTTTGAACAACGCGGATTAGGATGGCTGGTTGAAGTCGGCTTTATTCCGCTGATTTCGTGGATGAAGGGGGACGATATGAGGAATTTTACTGTAAGGCATTCTGGACTATAGATGGGGGGCGGCGCGGATGGAAACGGAATTAACGTACGGTTCGGACTATCATGGGCTGCCGGTTACTTCGATACGAAGCGGGGATGGCATGGAGATCGTCCCCGACGTATACGCGGTTACCGTTCAGATCGTAAACGTGATCTTCGTAGGGCTGCCGGGCAGCCGAGAATGGGTCCTTGTCGACGCCGGGATGCCGGGTTCTGCCGATACTATCCTCTCCGCGAGCGAAAGCCGATTCGGAGCCGGAAGCCGGCCTCAAGCGATCGTTCTCACTCACGGACATTTCGATCATGTCGGAGCCGTCATCGAGCTAGTCGAAGCCTGGGACGTTCCGGTCTACGCCCATGAGAAGGAGCTTCCGTTCCTAACCGGCAAAGCCGCCTATCCTCCCGCCGACCCTCGGGTCTCCTCGGGACTTGTCGCCAGAATGTCGCCCTGGTTCCCGAATGAACCGATTCATCTGGGGGATCGGGCGAGGCCGCTTCCCTCGGATGGCACCGTTCCGGGAATGCCCGAATGGAGATGGCTTCCGACGCCCGGCCATACGATTGGACACGTCTCATTGTTCCGTTCCGCGGATCGGGTCTTGATTGCCGGGGATGCGTTCGTTACCGTCAACCAGGAGTCTCTGTACAAGGTGTTTACGCAGACAATGGAGATCGGCGGTCCGCCGCAATATTTTACGACGGATTGGCCGAAAGCCCGCGAGTCGGTGGCTGCCCTGGAAGCCTTAAAGCCGGACCATGCCGTCACGGGACACGGGATTCCCCTGTCCGGATCGGAGCTTGCCGAGAACTTGAAGCTGCTAGTCGACGAGTTCGATCGAATCGCCGTGCCGGAGCACGGAAAATATGTTTAATACGGGAGGAAAAACAATGGGCATTCTGAGCGGAAATCCCAAAGACGAGCCTTTGCATTATGGAGAAGCTTATGATTTATGGCAATTCTCCATGGCCGCCAAGGGCTGCGTGTCCGGTTACCGGGCGCTAAGTTACCATGCCGGGGATAAAGACTTAAAGAAAATCATTGGGGACGCTATCGATCAGGCGGAGTTGGAGGTGTCCGAATGCGACGAGATTCTCGTTCATAACGGAATCGTTCCCTCGCCTAACCTGCCGGCAAGGCCGGAAGCGAAGCTGGAGGAGATTCCCCCGGGCGCCCGATTCACCGATCCGGAGATCGCGCCGATGCTGGCGGCAGGTATGTCAGCCGGGCTCGTTATCTGCAGCCAGATCATGGGCAAGTGCATACGGGAAGACGTTGGCGCCCTGTTCGCCAAATACCATGCCACCAAAGCCGCAATCGGGCTGAAGATTCTTCGTCTTGCGAAGGAGAAAGGCTGGCTTATTCCGCCTCCGCTGCAGGTTCAAAGGCCCGAGCTGGCCGAGGCGCACAGGTAAATAATCGCCGGAACACCGGCTTACGGCCAATGTCCCCATGATTGCTTCCCATCATGGGGATATTTCCTTTCTCTTCCATCTTGACTCAATACGATATATCGTATTATATTGGAATCAGAACGATAACGATATATCGTATTGAGGGGCGATGGCACATGAGAATGCATCCACACGGCCGCAGGCCGCAGCATCCGGATTGGGAACGATACGGCGAGGGCGGAGGCTTCCGCCGCGAACAATTCTTCCGGCATTTCGACGGAGGAAGAGGCGAGGGGCGCGGAGGCTCCGGCGGACATGGACCCGGGCATGGACCCGGGCATGGACGCGGGCATGGACGCGGGTATGGTCACGGGGGCCGCGGAGGCCGCGGTTTCGAAAGAGGCTTCGGCGGCATGGAAGGGCGCGGCGAGGGCAAGAGATTCTTCATGCGTGGCGAATTCAAGTTCGCGCTGCTGGAGCTTCTGGCTTCCGCGCCGATGCACGGTTATCAGATGATCAAGGCGATGGAAGAGAAGACGGGCGGCTTGTACACGCCGAGCGCGGGCTCGATCTACCCGAACCTGCAGCTGCTCGAAGAGATGCAGCTGATCCGTTCTACCGAGGCGGACGGGAAGAAGCTGTACGAGATTACGGAAGAGGGCAAAGCGCATCTGCAAGAACGCGAGAAGGCTGCACCCGCACGTCCCGATGAGCGTTGGGACCGTCGTGGGCATCGTCCCGGTCCGGCGGGGGAAGTCGATAAGCGCGATCTGCGCCGGCTGGTCGTTCAGTGGCCGGAAACCGTCGGCTTGCTGGGCCACGCGGCCCGCGCCGTGCAAGAGAGCCCGGACGCCGAATCTTCCGCGAAGCTTCGAGAGATCGTGGAGAAGCTGCGGGAAGATCTCAAGCAAGCGCTGCGGCCCGATCATTCGGGAGACGGAACAGAGTCCGCGCCAACCGAAGAATAAGGAAGGGCAATAACATCGGACGAATCGAAACGTTAACCGCTATCGGCGGAAGCTCGGGACTAGGGCAAAGGTTCCGGGCTTCCGTCGTTCTGCAGCAAGGGAAGCTTTAACGTAAAAGCATAATGGCCATTCTCGTATTCAAGCGTTAGGCTCCCGTCCTGACGTTCGGCAAGCTGTCTCGCAATGGCAAGACCTAACCCGGCGCCCGATTGAAGATGGGAATGAAGCTCGATCTTTTCCGTCTTATAGAACCGATCGAACAGCTTGGCTTCCTGCTCTTCGGTAATCGGTTCTCCTTCGTTCCCTATGGTCAAATAAACGGACGTCTTGTCGGAAGTTAGCCGGATGTCGATGACTTTGGGATCGGTTGAATATTTAAGGGAATTCATCAGCAGGTTGTCTAATATCCGAGCGATTTGTTCAGGGTCAATATGGACGGCCGCCTTCTGAATCCCGATCTCCGATCGGACAACGGCATGATATTCTTCGGCAATGGGCACGAACTCGAATAGCACTTGCTCCAATAGTTCTCGCATGTCGGCTCGCTGCTTCGCGAATACCATATCTCCGGAAGTTAATCGAGTATAGGTAAGCAGATCGTCGATGAGCTTTTTTAACTGCTGAGCTTTGCTGAAAGCATTGTTGACGAAGCGATCGTATTCGTTCTCATCCGAATAGGAACGTTTGCGGAGCAAATCCAAGTAGCCGATCATGCTCGTCAGCGGAGTGCGAAGATCATGGGAAACCCCCGTAATGAGATTCATCTTGGATTCCTCCGTCTCTTTTTCCTTCCTTTTCTGCGCTGCGAGCTGTTCGGCCATTATGTTCATATTCCTGGCCAAGGTGCCTAGTTCGTCGTCGCGGCGGACGGGAACCCTATGCTCGAGATCGCCTTGAGAGATCATGCCGAGCCCATCGATAAGAACCGCAAAATAGGTCATGATACGCTTCGTTAGGAGATAGAAGAACAATAGAAAAACGAGGATGAAAACGACTAGCGAGCCGACAACCAACAAGGGAATGTATTCGGGCTTTCCTAAGGAGGTGGTCGAATCGAGCATTTTTCCGATAAACCAGATAATGTATACGCTAAGAATATAGGAGACCACAATGGTCAACACCGTAGCCCCGAGGAAAGAGTAACGAACGCTGCGTCTTAATCCGAGATGCTTAGTTATCGATTTTATAGCCAACCCCCCAGACCGTCTTGATATACTCCGGCTTCCTCGGGTTCAGCTCCAGCTTCTCCCGCAGATTCCGAATATGAACCATGACCGTATTGTCCGTATAGCCGGCCCGCTCTTTCCAGACCGATTCGTAGATCGCATCGGCGCTGAAGACTTGCCCGGGGCTAGCCGCAAGAAGGGATAGAATGGAGAACTCGAGCGGGGTCAGCGTGGCCTCTTGCCCGCGGATCGATACATAGTGCTTAGCCCTATCGATAAAGAGCTCTCGGATCGTTATCTGATGATGGGCGGTGCCTTTCTCTGCGAGCATCTTTTGCCGTCTTAACTGCGCTTTTACGCGAGCGATCAACTCCATGGGGTTGAACGGCTTCGTGATATAATCGTCCGCGCCTGTCGATAATCCCATGATCTTATCCAGATCCCCCTCTTTCGCGGAGAGCATGATAATGGGGACGGAATAGCTCTGGCGGATCTGCATGCAGGCTTTAATGCCGTCCATTCGCGGCATCATGACATCCAAGACGATCAGGTCCACTTCGCGTTGGGCAAGCACGCCGAGCGCTTCCACGCCGTCGCTGGCCTCCAGAACGGAATGCCCTTCATTCCGCAGGTAAACTTGGATAACATCTCTTATTTCCGGATCGTCATCCACAACGAGAATTACGCTCAATGCATTTCCCCCCTCGAATGAAGAATTTAATCGCTGCCTCTTTTCCTACAAACATAAACAAACGCAGGGGGGAAATTCAAGGGGACCGCGGAGATTCTCTCCATCTCGAAGTGCTCCGACAGGAGCTTTCTCATTTGCAAAGAGTATTGAAAGGCAATCAGTTTGCCTCCCGGCTTCAGCGCCGCTTTGCACTGCTCGATCAATTGAAGACGCATGGTCGGGGAGAAGTTATAGAAGGGCAGTCCGCTAAAAATATAATCGACTTCTTGTACGTTGTGCTTCTTCAGCTCGGCAACGAGTCTCAACGCATTGCTCTCCCGAATGAACTGGGGAAAATCCCGTTGAAGCCGCTCGCCCATCTCTTCCTCTTTCTCGAAAAGGATCACCTTGCTTCCCGGCTTTGCTCGTTCGGCGATGACGCGCGTGATCGCCCCCGTTCCGGCTCCGATCTCCACGATCTGTTCAGCTTGCTCCCAATTCGCCGATCTAACCATGCGGTTAGCCAAGAAACGCGAGCTGGGCATGACGCTTCCGACATACTTGGGGTTATGAATGAATTTGCGGAAGAAAAGCAGGGAATGGTTGCGAGACATCGGATCCACCTCATTCGAATAGTTTCATGATTGGCTGCCCGCACGCGCAGCCGACGCCGTATAGAGTTCCGATCCATACGACGGCGCTGGGGTAAGAAACGAGGAGCATTCGCTTAAAGGGAACTCCGTTCAGTCCGGCTAGCACAGTAACGAAGTAGCGAACGAGCGGGAGTAAATAGCCGAGGGACAAGGCCGTCCCGTTGTGTTTCGCGTAGAATCGCTCCGCTTTCCGATAGCCTTCGAAACGGCGTATGCCTCGGAGCAAACCGTATTTTCCGGCTAATCTGCCGGTCCAGTACCCTGCCGTAACCGCGGACGTCATGCCCAGCAGGATGACAGAGAACGTATAGAAAGGGTGCAGCAGCCCTTGGGCGGTCATCATTCCGGCGGCGATCAGCGTCACCTCGCTCGGAACGGGAATGCCGAAGGGCCCCAAACAGAAAGCCAAAAACAGCACGACGTAGCCGTAGTGGCTTATCAGCGACATCATTTGATCCATGCCTGTTCTCCTTCCGCACGATTTACTCTTCTAAGAGCAAGATCAGTTTAAGAAAAAGATCTTAGTTCCTTCCCGAGAACTTTCTGAAGAAATTCTGAAGATTCGGCTCCGAAAAAAAAGAAAAAAAGAACTCGCCTCCTGTTGAAGGCAAGTTCTTCTCATTTGGTTGGCTGCTTTAACAATTAATGCCCGCCTGCATGGTCGACATGCTTGATGTGACGGTGATTCATCAGGATAAAGATAACGGATACGATGACGAATCCGGCCCCGACATAGAAAGGAACGTGCGGGTTATACCACTCGGCAAGCTTGCCGGCGAAGTATGGCGCGATCGCGCCGCCGATAAAGCGGAGGAAGCTGTAAGCGGCGGAGGCGGTGGAACGCTCGACAGGAGCGGCGTTCATGACACCGGTCGTAATGAGCGTATTGTTGTTGCCGAGCAGGGCCCCCGCGAAGATAACGCTGGCGACAATGACCCATTGGGTATCGGTCCAGATCGCCATCGCGAGCAGCGTCAATCCGAACAGCGTCAGCATCGTCGCCATGGATTTAACGGTGCCGAAACGGCGCTGCAGCCACGGGGCCATGAAAACGGAGGTGATCGCCAATAGAATGCCCCAGCACAGGAACACGTAGCCAAGCTGATGAATGCCCAAGCCCATGACGAAAGGCGCATAAGCCATGAGGGTAAAGAATCCGAAGTTATAAAAGCAAGCGGTAAGTCCGAACACGACAAGCGAGCGGTAACGCAGGGCCCGGAACGGGTCCAACAGCGACGTTTTCTTCGCGGGAGCGGAGCTGCTCGGCGTTCCGGCCGCCTTAGGCAAGAGCGTAGTAATCGCGGCGAAAGCGATGACCATCAAGCAGGCGACGCCGATGAACGGACCTCTCCAGGAGATCGAGCCGAGCTCTCCGCCAACGAGCGGGCCTACCGAGATGCCGAGGCCTACCGCGGCTTCGTACAGGATAATGGAGCGGGCGACGCCCCCTTTGGAGAGCGAGACGATCGCCGTCAGCGCGGTAGCCACGAAGAACGCGTTGCCGAGTCCCCAGCCGGCGCGCAGGCCGACGAGAGTCCAGATGTTATCCGACAAGCCGCCGAGCAGCGAGAAGATCGCGATAATGACGACGCCGAGGAGCAGCGTGCGTTTGATGCCGATCCGAGTCGTTACCGTGCCGGTAATGAGCATGGCGACGGCCATGACGGCATTGTAGCTGGTGAACAAGAGGCTGACCTGGCTTGGCGTGGCCTCCAGCTTGGCCGCGATCTCCTTAAGGATCGGATCGACAAGCCCGATCCCCATGAAGGCGATGATGCCGGCGAAGAATACCGCCCATACCGCCCGCGGCTGGTTCAATAGACTGCTCTTTGCGCTTTTGGTCGTTGCCGCGCTTGACGGCGAGGGTTTGGTTGACGGTTCCACGGGTTTCGATCACTCCTGATTGGCTAGATTATGTTGGGTTCGTTGTTTGATTTCGCCGATCCTGACCAACATCTGATGGGCTTCGGATCGGACCTTCTTCATTCTCTCCAGCTTCTGATCGATCATCTCGATCTGGCTGGCGACCAATCGCTCCACGCTTTCCAGCCTCCGAAGCTTCTCCGCTTGATCGTCGAGCTGCTTCAACGAGTCGCGATGGCTGCTGAAATCCTCCAGCAACGCGACATACTGCTGCAATTCCTGGAGCGAGAAGCCGAGAACGTCGCGTGCGTTGATGAGCTTATTCAGGCGCTCGATGTGATCGTCCGTGTACAAACGAAACCCGCCTTCGCTTCGATGAGGCGGGGGGATAAGCCCTAGCTCTTCGTAATATCGCAGCGTCCGTTTGGTTAAACCGACCTTCTTCGCAACCTGCTCGATTTTATAGATGACCAGCCCTTCTTTCATTCTAGGATATTGCTTCGCAAATAGGATATCGATAAATAGCTTATCAATAAGATATCAGTCAATAAGTAAAATACCACCTCCTATCGCTTACGTCAACGTTAACTTTTCCGCCGAGTCTATGATTTTTGTCACAGATCAATCGCCGAATGTCCATTTATAGTAAAATGATCATGATATTTCATGCGAGAACGTACGAATGAGAATGAATTCTCTATTTAAAGAAGGGGGAAGGCCGTGGAAGTCGCCGCTCTGCAGAAAGTCGAACAGCTCGCCTTGAAGAAGCTCAAGGTATACAAGAGGAGCCGTCTCCGGTATCTCGCGCGTTCCGCGCTGGCCAGCATGTTCATCGGGTTCGGGGTTATCGTCGCCTTCAAGACGGGCAGCTTCTTCTACGGGGAGCACTCCCCGCTCACCTATCCGATGGCGGCCATTACGTTCGGCGCGGCCATCATCCTGATCACGTACGGGGGAGGAGACCTGTTCACCGGCAACACCTTCTACTACACCTATGCGGCCCTCCGGCGCAAGATCGAGTGGCCGACCGTTCTGAAGCTTTGGCTTTATACGTACATAGGCAACATAATCGGGGCCGCCTTCTTCGCCTTCATGATCTACACGACGGGCTTGTTCGCGGAATCGTCGGTCAACGGGTTCCTGCTCAGCGTGGTGGACAAGAAGATGAACCTTCCGATGCTCGAGCTGTTTTTCCGCGCCATTCTCTGTAATTGGCTCGTCTGCCTGGCTTTCTTTGTCCCGATGTCCCTCAAAGGCGACGGGGCCAAGATGTTCGCGATGATCCTGTTCGTCTTCTGCTTCTTTATCTCGGGTTACGAGCATAGCATCGCCAACATGTGCACGTTCGCGATCGCGCTGGTGCTGCATCATCCGGGGACGATCTCGATGGGCGGCGTGCTGCACAATCTCATTCCGGTCACCCTGGGGAATATCATCGGGGGCGCGCTGCTGATGGGCTTTATGTATTATTACGTGAACAAACCTTATCTGGACGAACTGGATGCTTCCAACCCCTATCCTGCGGAGGTCGATGCGAATGAATAAGACGAAGATCGTGATAATCGGAGTGGGGGCCGTCGGAGCGACGACCGCCTATACGCTGCTGCTGAGAGAGCGCGCGGACGAGATCGTGCTGATCGACGCCAATCAGGGCAAGGCGCGAGGCGACGCGATCGACATGAACCACGGCCTGCCTTTTCTCGGCAAGACGAAGGTGTGGGCGGGGAGCTACGAGGATTGCCGCGGCGCCAACCTGATCATCATTACGGCGGGGGCGGCCCAGAAACCGGGCGAATCGAGAATCGACCTGCTGAAGAGAAACATCTCCATCTTCGAGAGCATTACGACGGAGGTGTTCAAGTACAATCAAGACGGCATTCTGCTGATCGCTTCGAATCCGGTCGACATTATGAGTTACTTCACGTGGAAAAAGTCGCAGTGGCCCGTTCACCGCATTATCGGCTCGGGGACTCTGCTCGACAGCGCGCGGTTCCGGTACTTGATCGGAGAGGAGCTCGGCATCGACCCGCGCAGCGTTCACGCCCACATTATCGGCGAGCACGGAGACTCCGAGCTGCCGGTGTGGAGCCTCGCCAACATAGCCGGGACGCGCATTCCGTTCGACGAAGAGCAGAAGGACCGCATCTTCCGCAGCACGAGGGACGCCGCCTATGAGATCATCACGGCTAAGGGAGCCACGTACTACGCGATCGCGCTTGCGCTCGATCGGATCTGCACCGCGATTCTTCGCGATGAAGGAGCGGTGCTGAACGTATCGACCCTCCTGCAGGACTATCACGGCGTCTCGGACGTTTACCTGGGCGTCCCTTGCGTCGTCGACCGCACCGGCGTCCGCGAGGTGCTGAAGCTGCAGATCTCGGAAGACGAGAAGACGCTGCTTCATCAGTCGGCCGAGAAGTTGAAGGGCCTTATCAATTCGATCGAAGTGTAGGAGTTCTTGCTTCATTGACGTTCGAGCTGGACTTCCGTGCCTTCTCCTTCCCGATTGTGTTATTCTTGTTAGAGATGACAACCAAGGTTGGGGAGGGCACTTATGATTCAGGAGGTCCAACAATTCAAAGCCGATTTCTTCAAAGCGTTGGCGCATCCTCTCCGGATTCGTATCCTCGAGCTTCTATCGGAAGGCGACAAGACGGTGAACGAGATTCAGACGCTGCTCGGAAGCGAAGGCTCGGCGGTGTCCCAGCAGTTGGCCATTCTTCGCGGCAAGAACGTTGTTTATGGAACCAAGGAAGGAACCTCTGTCATATACTCGTTAAGAGACCCGTTGATCAAGGAGCTTCTGAAGGTAGCCAGGCAGATCTTCGACAATCACCTGGTCAACGCCATTTCCCTGCTGGAGAACATGAAAAAGCAATAGTTTCGGCATGTTCTCTGGAAGGGGACATTGACGCTCTTTATATTTGGATATATGATGATATAAATATTCAAATAATCAGAGATTTGAAGGTGTATACTCACCATGGGATTCAGAGGCAGATTCGAAGGATACGATGGCCGATCCTTGCGAAGGGATCTCCTGTCCGGCCTGGTCGTGGGCATCGTCGCCATTCCTCTTGGAATGGCGTTTGCTATCGCTTCGGGCGTTAAGCCCGAGTACGGTCTGTACACGGTTATCGTCGCGGGGATACTGGTCTCCTTGTTCGGGGGCTCCAAGTTCCAGATCGGAGGACCGACAGGAGCGTTCGTGCCGATTCTGCTCGCAATTGTCCTTCAATACGGCTACGAGAAGCTGCTTATCGCCGGTTTCCTGGCGGGCGTCATTCTCGTTCTGATGGGGATATTCCGGCTGGGCGGAGTGATCAAATACATTCCCCGACCGATTACGATAGGATTCACGGCGGGCATTGCAGTGACGATATTCGCCGGCCAGATCACTAACTTCCTCGGTCTGCGCGATCTTCCGAAGCATAAGGCTTTCTTGGCTAACATGCGAGAGATTGCGACCCATTTGAACGCGATTAGCGGTTACAGCTTCGCGACTGCGGTCATCGGATTGTCCTCGCTCCTTCTATGCACCCGCTATCTTCCCAAGATCCCCGCCTCGCTGGTCGGCTTGCTGCTCGCGACCGCCTCGGCTTCCCTTTTCTATCCGGATCAAGTCGCGACAATCGGCTCGACGTACGGAGACATTGCCAACCGTCTTCCCGGGCTCCGTCTTCCCGACTTGTCTATCGACGCCATGATTCCGCTCCTTAAGCCTGCCCTGATTATCGCCCTTCTGGGAGGGATCGAGTCGCTTCTCTCGGCGGTCGTCGCCGACGGCATGACCGGAACGCGCCATAACAGCAATAGGGAGCTGATCGGCCAAGGCATCGCGAACATGGTCACGCCGTTGTTCGGCGGCATCCCGGCGACCGGAGCGATCGCCCGCACGGCGACGAATATCAAGAACGGAGCGGCTTCTCCTCTGTCCGGGGTAATCCACGGGATCGTCGTTCTGCTCGTTCTGTTTCTTTTCGCTCCCTATGCCTCGAGAATTCCGTTGGCGGCTATGGCGCCGATTCTGATGGTCGTCGCCTGGAACATGAGCGAGCGGAGAGAGTTCCTTCATATCCTTAAAGCGCGGAGCGCGGAGTCGTTCGTTATGGTCGTCACCTTCCTGCTGACGGTCTTCGTCAATCTCACGACGGCGGTCGAAGTCGGCCTTCTGCTGTCGGCGGCGATCTTCATCAAGAAGATGAGCGGACAGCTTGTGACCGAGAAGGTGCTGCCGGACCCGGCCGACAAGGGGGAGAAGGTGTCCGCCCAAGCTGTCGGAGAGCGGCGCAATTGCCCTCAGATCAGCATCTATACGGTAGAAGGGGCGTTATTCTTCGGGGTGGCGGACCTGTTCGAGAAGTCCATCATGAAGGAGATCCATTACGAGCCTAGGGTGCTCATTCTTCGGATGAGCTACGTTCCGTATATCGATTCCACGGCCGAAGCTTACCTGGCCAGCATCGTTAAACATTTCCGAAGTCATGGTGGCATCGTTCTCGTCTCCGAGCTGAAGGAAGGGCCGCGTCAAGCGTTGGCGGAGCTGATCGGACGGGAACACTTCTTCGACCGGACGGGCGACGCCATCGGGTTCGCTCTTACCAAGCTGAACCCGACGCGATGCCTGGGCTGCAGGCACTTCGCTTTCCGCGAATGCGGAGCGCTGTCCGAAGGCCTCGCAAGCGGAGAGTAATACAGAAGGCGCAGGATCGAATCCTGCGCCTTCTGTATGTTCCTAATATCTTAGCGAGCCGTCCATGCGCCGTCGACCGTGATCACGTCGCCGTTGATGAACTTGGATTCATCGGAGGCCAGGAACAGCGCGGCGTTCGCGATGTCTTCCGCTTCTCCTCCGTTGAATGGGCCAAGGTCGCCGAAGGTGACCGCGCCTAGCGGATCCAGCGTGCCTAGATTCGCGGTCATGCCGGTCGCGATGGAGCCCGGAGCGATGACGTTCGCGCGGATCTTGCCGTTCTCGCGGCCGTAGAAGGCGGCGATGTTCTTGGTCAGGCCGATGGAGGCATGCTTCGACATCGTGTATGCCGCGCCGCCGCGAGCGCCCAGGTAGCCGGCGATGGAAGCGACGTTCACGATCGTGCCGCCGGTTTCTTGCTCGTTGAATACCTTGATTGCCGTGCGGCAAGCGAAGAATTGGCCGTTCAGGTTGACGCCCATGACGCGGTTGAACAGCTCGGTCGACGTGTTCTCGACGGAAGACATCGCGTCGAAGATGCCCGCGATGTTCGCCAGCACGTCCAGTTGACCGTACTCGTCAAGCGCCTTCTTAATCATAGCGTCAACGTCGGCTTCCTTGGAGACGTCCGTCTCGATGGCAACGGCCGTGCCTCCTGCCGCCTTGATTTGTTCGAGCGTATCGTTCATCGACGCTTCGTTGAATTCCGCGAGGACGACCTTAGCGCCTTCCTTAGCGAACAGGATGGCCGTTGCGCGTCCCATGCCGGATCCCGCGCCCGTGACGACGGCTACTTTTCCTTTCAATCTTGCCATGAGATATCCCTGCTTTCTTCTATGATGGTCTCGCAAGCGGTTCTATTATAGGCACTTAACGGACATGCTTTGAATATGCAATAATGAGAGAAACGTACGTTACTTTACAATTCAGAGGGAATTGTGCAATAAAAGTTCGGCGAAGGAGAGTTGGCATGGCGGTTCCATACCCGGATCGGCGCGTGAGAAAAACCAAAGAGATTCTCAAGAGCTCCTTGTTGGCGTTGATGCGGGAGAAGAGCTTCCATCAGATCAGCATAACTGAGCTCGTGAACCATGCGGATTGCACCAGGGGAACGTTCTACGCGCATTACGAGCAACGGGAAGATTTGCTGGACGAGATGATCGAGGAGATGTTCGAGCGGATGACGGAGGCTTATCGGAAGCCTTACGTCGGCCTGTCGGTCGTCGACTTTAACGAGCTGCCGGGCAGCTCCATCGTTCTGTTCGATCATTTTATCGAGAATCGGATCTTCTATACGACCTTGCTCGACCCGCGAACGAACTACAACTTCAGGGAGACGCTGACAAGAAGAATGGAAAAGCTGTTTCGGGAAGAATTCGACTTCATCGTGACGGAGCGGGACGCGCATATCGATACGAGGCTGTTCAGCACTTACCGGATTCACGGCATTATCGGCTTGATTCTGGAATGGATCGACAGCGGCTTCGAGCATAGCGCCGCTTATATGGGGCAGCAGCTTGTCGAGATCTTGAAATTCAATACGCCTCGGATATTCGTCAAATAACGAGAAACGGCACCGCAAGGGACAGGGAATCCTTGCCGTGCCGTTTTTTATTCATTTCCCCCCGCGCATATACGAGAGGAAGATCTCCTTAAGCACGTCAATCTGCCGCTCGGGCGGGAAGTCCTGCCGGGCTACGGGGATATGGCTGAGCAGGGTGAGCTTCCTGGAGAAAATGCCGTATACGTTCATGATCGTCGTCAGCGTCTCCGGGATCGGGAGATCCGACCTCACGCTGCCATCCCGCACACCCTCTTCGACAATGGAGGCGAACACGCGCGAGATCTCCTGGTATACGGTATCATACGCTTCGATGTCTTCGAACGGCTCCGGCAGATGCGCGACATAGCTCTCGAAGTTCTCGAGGAGCTTGACCTGCTCAGGATGCTCCAGATAGGCGAAATTATCGAATAGAAGCTCCATCTTGCTCAAGCAGGAGACGGGTTTCTCGGCGATCTCGCGGAAGCCGTGCAGCACTTGCTCCATTTTGCGCGTGGCGACGGCCAGGATAAGCTTGTCCTTCTTCGAGAAGAAACGGAATACCGTGGCGATGCCGACGTTCGCTGCGGTCGCGATATCCTGCATCGTCGTTTTCTCGATTCCCTTGTTCGTGAACACCTGCTCGGCTGCGTCGAGAATCGTCCGTTCCCGGCTCTCTTTGCCCGCCAGGCGCTCGTTCTCGTACCTCGTCTTTGGATCCATTCGGCAATGCCTCTCATTTCATGCGAGATTTCTATTATTCGTATTATAGCCTTTCGCTACTTGATGTAACAACCAAATTGCAAGAATGATAAACTTCTGATATGATGTTTATCGCAGTGATAGTCACACTATCATAATCCATCTTGACGAAGTTTCGCAATTTTTTTGACTGCTCAAGATAGCGCTTTCATGATGGGTGTGGCGATCGCCGACATACTCTCATCGGAATGGAGATGTTCCAAGATGCCAGCTAAGAAGCCAGCCCAGTGGGATCGCGAAGTCGACGTGGTCGTCCTAGGAACCGGCGGCGCGGCGCTTGCGGCGGCCGTTACGGCCAGCGTTCAAGGCGCGGAAGTGCTCGTGTTGGAGAAGACCGCTCAGATCGGCGGAACGACGGCGTTCTCGGGGGGAATCCCGTGGATTGCCATGAACCGCTACATGCTAGAAGGGGGAATCGAGGATTCCCGCGAGGAAGCCTTGACGTATATCCGCAGGCTGACCGGCGGCAAGGAACCGGACCCGGCGCTCGTTGAAGTGTTCGTGGACCAAGGCCACCGGATGATCGATTTCCTTCATGAGAATACGCCGCTTCGGTTCTCGCCGCCGCTAGGTTATCCATCCTACTACGGTTACCTGGACGGAGCGAAGAGCGGCCGATCCCTGGATCCGGTCCCATACAATCTTAACGAGCTTGGAGAATGGGGCAGCAAGATTCGCCAGAACCCGATCTTCCCGCCGCTGACGCTGGAAGAAGGAGGAGCCGTCGGCGGAGTCGACTTCGGCAAGATCGCCGAGCGCATGGAGAACAACATCGTCACGATGGGCCGCGCGCTTATCGCGCCAATGTTCAAGACACTGCTGGATCGCGGAGTGGAGACGTTGATCGAAACTCCGGGCAAGGAGCTCGTCTTGGACGACGAAGGCTCGGTCATCGGCGTCGTTGCGGAGCAGGGGGACAAGAAGATCTACATCGGCGCGAGAAAAGGAGTCATTCTGGCATCCGGCGGCTTCGAGTGGAACCAAGAGCTCGTGAAGACGTTCCTGAAGGGCCAGATCACTCACCCGCTTTCCCCGGCCGGCAACGACGGCGACGGCCTGATCATGGCGATGGAAGCGGGAGCCGCTCTCGGCAACATGAGCGAAGCTTGGTGGTACCCGACGATGCAGGACCCGACCTTCGAATACGAAGACCGCGTCATGAATCAGCTGGGCGGCGGCCGCATGGGCCCGAACAGCATCGTCGTCAACCGTCACGGCAAGCGCTTCGTGCATGAAGGCACCACTTACAACGATATGCCGAAGGCGTTCTACCAGTACGATCCGGTCGCGCTGGAATGGCCGAACGAGCCTCCGGTATGGATGATCTTCGACCAGCAGCTCAAAGACAGCCAGATGATCATCACGATGATGCCGGGCGAAGACACCCCGGATTGGGTTGATCGCGCGGACAGCATTCGCGAGCTGGCGGAGAAGATCGGCGTCGATCCGGACGGCCTGGAGGCAACCGTTCAACGCTGGAACGAGAACTCGGCCAAGGGCATCGATCCCGACTTCAACCGCGGCACGACGTTCTTCGAGAACCTCCCGGGCGGAGGCGGCAGCCCGGCGGCGAACATCGGCCCGATCACCCAGGCGCCGTTCTACGCGCTGCCGATCTACTTCGGAGCGCTCGGCACGAACGGCGGTCCGCGCATCAATGCGGACGGCCAAGTCATCAGCCTGCGCGGCAAGCCGATCGACGGCCTGTACGCTGCCGGCAACGCGGCCATGGGCGTCCTCGGGCAAACCTACGTAAGCGCGGGCGGAACGATCGGCCCGGCTATGACGTTCGGCTACCTGGCAGGTCTCGCTGCGGCTAAATCCGAAGCGAAAAACATCTAATCGATCCTCAAACAACAAGAAAAGGAAGTGCGCAGCAATGCCAAACGGATCTCATATCATGGAACTGCCCGTACCTATCGGGCGCATCTGGAATTTTGTCAGCGACATGGATAAGTGGGCTCCGCTTGTTCCAGGCTACATCGAACATGAAATCATCAATGACCGCCAATCGACCTGGTCGTTCAAGGGCGATCTTGGCTTCATGAAGAAGACCGTCAAGCTGAAGATCGACATCACGGAATGGATCGAGCCGACGAAGGTTTCCTTTAACCTGACCGGCCTGTCCGACAACTTCGCGGGCGGCGGATACTTCGAGGCGGAAGCGATCGGCGACGACCGCACGCGCATGACAGGCCATCTCGACATCACCGCCAAAGGCGCCATGGGACCGATGGTCAACGCGATCCTGAAGAACTTCGTACCGAAGACGGCTCAGGAGCTGACGGAAGCAGTCGGCGGCAAGATCGCGGAGATCGAGGGAGTACAAGCCTAACAATCGGAAGCCGATCGGCGTTAAGGAGGCAAGAGAATGGGAAGATTGCAGGATAAAGTAGCCGTCATTACGGGAAGCGGCTCGGGAATCGGCAAGGACATTGCGCTCACTTACGGCAGGGAAGGCGCGAAGATCGTCGTCGCCGACTTCGATAAGAAGGGCATGGACCAGACGGTAGCGGAACTGAAGGAACGCGGAGTCGAAGTCTTGGGCGTTCAAGTGGACGTTACGAAGGAAGAGGACATCTCCCGAATGTTCGAGCAGGCGCTGGCTGCTTTCGGCACGGTCGATATTCTCGTCAACAACGCGGGAACGGTTGACCGCATGCAAGCGGCGGCGAATGTCGAGGACGAGGTCTGGAACCGCGTCATGGATATCAACGTGACGAGCGTCATGCGCGGGATCCGGAAGGCGCTGCCGATCTTCCTGGAGAAAGGGCACGGAACGATCGTCAACATGGCTTCCATCTCCGGCTTGACCGGCGGGCGCGGCGGCTTGGCCTATACGGCTTCCAAGCATGCCGTCGTCGGCATGACGAAGAACGTGGCATCGCAATACGGGCCGCAGAACATTCGCTGCAATGCGATCGGGCCCGCTTTTATTCCGACGCCTCTCACGTTGAACATGTCCAATGCGGATGCGTTCGGCACGGAGATCGCGACGCGCGGCGTCGGCCTGATGCCGCGTCCGGGGACAACCCAGGAGATCGCCAACATCGCGCTGTTCCTGGCGTCCGACGAATCCTCCTACATGAACGGCGTGACGGTCGCGGCCGACTCCGGTTGGAGCGCTTATTAACGCAATAGCTTAATCGATCTAGGCCCGCCGATTTATCGGCGGGTCGTATTTTTATTCTTCGGCAGGGCAAGGCTACTTCACGAGAAGGAGGAGAAACGAATGTTTCATTATACGGTGGAGACTAACAAGACGCCCGAGCAGGCGATAGACGCGGTCACGGGGTATCTCATGGCGGAGAAGTTCGGCGTCCTGTGGCAATTGGACATGAGAGGGAAACTGCGCGAGAAAGGCGTGGATTTCGATATGCCTTACTACATCCTCGAAGTGTGCAACCCGGTCGAAGCGAAGAGGGTTCTATCCGCAAGTCCGCTTGTCGGCTATTTCCTTCCCTGCAAGATCGCCGTCTACGAGGAAGCGGGCAAGACCAAGGTCGGAATGGCGAAGCCGACGGCCCTGATCGGATTGGCCGACGATGGCGATCTGGCGTCCGTCGCCTCCGACATCGAGCAGCGTCTAATCGCGTGCTTGGACAAGAGCGTCTGATGGAATTCGCGTCGTTCCCGGCGTTCTCCCTTGCGTCTTACCCCCATGGCCTAAATTTGTTACACTAGGGAGAGGGTTAGCAGAGCGGGAGGACGACATGGGACGCCGAAAAAACTTCACGGAATCGGAATTGCTCGACGCGACGAAAAAGCTGCTTCTGGATCACGGGTACGACGGTTTCCATCTGAAGCTGCTGTCGGAGCACGTGCCGGGAGCGCGAAGCACCATCTATCAATATTACTCGAACAAAGAAGAGATCGTCGCCGCCTGCATGAAGCGGGTGATGGCTCAGATGATCCTCCGGTCGTCCGAGGTCGATGAGACCGACGCGATGGAGGCTCTTCGTCATATTCTGCTCATCTACGCGGAAGAATCGGATTTCCATCGGCTGCTGGGCGACCTGCACAAGATCAACACGGCGAATTCCGCGGCGGCGGCACGGGATCTGGATTACGTCGAGCAGGGGCACGTCACGCTGAAGCGGCAGCTGATGGGCTTGTTCGACCGAGCGTGCGCGGAAGGAAAGCTGAGGCGGGACGTTCCGCTTCCGGCGCTGATCGGCGTGTTCTTCGGCTTGATCAACGTGCCGAATGCGATGAAGCTGCCCTCCGACGAGTGGAGCAAGGTGCTGTTCGATATGTGGCTTAACGGAGCGGGGCAGAAATAAGGCGAGTCGCTCATTTTAATTGACACAAGTGTCGGGAATCGGGTTATAATAGAGTTGTTTCTGGAACCGAACAGGAACGCGTCATAATTGACACATCTGTCAGAAAAGAAGGGGAGAGAAGCAGCATGTATCTGGCCATCAAGGAGATTCTCAGGAATCGCTCCAGGTTCCTCATGATCGGCATTATTTTTGTCCTTATCGCTTGGCTCGTCTTTATCTTGTCCGGACTCGGCAACGGGCTGCAGACGCTTGCGGCGTCGACGCTTAAGAACATGCGCGCCGATTACGTCGTCTTCGAGCAAGGCTCCAAGTCGTCCATGAGCAAGTCGCTGTTGTCCGCGGATGCCATGAAAGCCGTCTCCGAGCAGGAGGGCGTTCGGGCCGTCTCGCCGCTTGGCAATTCGATGGGGACCGCCCTTCAAGGGGATGGCAGCTCCAGCGAAGACAAGCTGGATATCGCGATCATGGGCATCGAGGCGGGAAGCTTCCTCGAGCCGTCGGTCATCGAGGGAAAGGGGCTGTCGAAGGACCTTCTTACCGGGGCGATCGTCAACAAGTCGATGAAGGAAGAGGGCTTCAAGCTGGGCGATACGTTCCGGCTGGACGGCACGACCGAGTCGCTGACGATCGTGGGCTTCGTCGAGAACGAGACCTATAACCACGTCGCTTCGGTGTTCGTTCCGATCGAAGAGTGGAGACGAATCGCCTTCGCCGCGCCGGGCGCCGACAAGGGACTTCACGATCCGGTCAACGCTCTGATGATTCAAGGCAAGGGCGCGTCCGTCAAAGCGATCGACGCCAAGCTCGGGAACGCGGAGACCGTTACCCGCGCCGCGGCGGTCCAGGGCATGCCGGGCTTCAAGGAAGAGAGCGCGTCGATCACGATGATGCAGGCGTTCCTGCTCGTCATCTCCGCCTTCATGCTGGGCGTGTTCTTCTACGTGTTCACCATGCAGAAGAGCCATCAATTCGGCGTCATGAAAGCGATCGGGTCCGGGAATGCCTTCCTGGGACGAGCTGTCGTCTCGCAAGTCCTCGTCATCTCCGTCGTGAGCATCCTCATCGGGGCCGGCCTGACCTACTTGGTAGCAACGGTGCTGCCGAAGGCGATGCCGTTCCTGCTGGATACGAAGCTGGTCATTATCTATTCGTTCGTCCTGCTGGCGATCGCTTTGCTTAGCTCGCTCGTCTCCGTTCGGAGAATCACGAAGATCGATCCGCTTCATGCGCTTGGGAGGGTGGAATAAATGGAACAAGGACTTCAATTGATCGACGTCTCCAAGACCTATAACGAAGGAAGCAACCGCACCGTCGCCCTGGATCGGGTCTCGCTCGAGGTGAGGCCCGGCGAATTCGTCGCCGTTATCGGCCCCTCCGGCTCCGGCAAGAGCACCTTCCTCTCCATCGCGGGAGCGCTGCTGCAAGCTTCCGAAGGGGAAGTCCGGATCAGCGGACAGAAGCTCTCGAAGGCCTCCGAGAAGGAGCTGTCCCGCATCCGGCTGCGCGAAGTCGGCTTCATGATGCAATCGTCGAACCTCGTTCCGTATCTGAACGTCGTCGAGCAGCTTCTCATCATCAAGCGAATGGGCGGCCGAGTCGCGAAGGAAGACAAGGTCTATGCCTTGCAGCTACTGGAAGAGCTCGGACTTGGGGCGAAGCGCAAGAGCTATCCCGAGGAGCTGTCCGGGGGAGAGAAGCAGCGCGTCGCCATCGCCCGCGCCTTCATGAACGACCCCAAGCTCATTCTGGCGGACGAACCGACGGCTAGCCTCGATACGAAGCGCGCTCACGAGGTGGTAGGCCTGATCGCGAAGGAAGTCAAGTCCCGCAACAAGGCGGCGATCATGGTAACGCATGACGAACGGATGCTGGCCTACGTCGATAAAGTGTACCGGATGGAGGACGGCAAGCTGTATCCGGCCGCGGCTTCCGCAGCCTCAGCTGCTGCTGCCTCCTCGGTTTAAACGGAAGTCACGGCTGCTCGGCGATCCGAACGGTCCGAACGGTCGAAGAGGCTGTCACCCGACAGCCTCTTCTTTTTGTTCCTGCCCTGCCGTTCAGCCTTGCGCGGCATGCGAATCGACCGCATAGCGATTCTTAGCCTTGCGATGGAAGTCTCGCTTGCGAGAGAGAAACAAAGCGAGGTAACCGAGCGCGGCAAGGCCGCTGATGAGAATGTCCAGGCCGATCAGGGCTTGGTAATCGCCGAAGCGGTCGAAGGCGAGTCCGCCGACGAGGGAGCCGAGGATGCCGCCCCCTTGATGGAAGAGAAGCAGCCATCCGGTCTGCTGGCCCTTGCCTTGCAACATTTCCTTGATGACCAGCAGGCCTCCGGGGATGGCGCTCAAATAAGTCAGGCCGAACAGGACGGCGAAGGAGACGGGGGACCACGACAGGTGCATGAAAAGAAGGATGAAGCCTGCGATCCTTACCCCGTACAGGAGAGACATGAGCGCCAGCTTGTCGGATCGGTCGAGCCAGTACCCCATGACGAGCGAGCCTACGATCTCCATCGCGCCAAGGACGCTCATGGATAACGCGATCCGCTCCGGGGAAACCTTCGCCGCTTGATGAATGGCGACGAGATTCATCTCGACCGTCCCCATATTGAACCCGCAGGCGAACAACGCGAACGCCACGACGATAAACACGGGCAGCAGCTTGACGGTTGTTCCGGTTGACGCGGCAGCGAGCGACGGTTGAACCGCCGTTGAGCTGGAGGATGCCGACTTCCCGCCCGCCGAGCCGGCTTCCTTGATGCCGAACAAAATAACGGGAATGGTGACGAGGATGCCGAGCACGAAGGAGGCAAGGAACGCGTCCCTCCAGGTCAAGGAGCTCGCGGAGACGAAGACCGGCGTCGTTATGGCCAGTCCCAGCGAGGAGGCGCTGGCGAGCAGACCGGTCGCTTTGGCCCGGTGATGCCGGAACCAAGCGAAGAGGAGCAGGTACGTGGCGGACGATCCGATGCCGGCGAATCCCGAGATGACGCCGTATCCGACGAAGAAGAAGAGATCCTGATGCCCGCCGAAGGTGACTATGCCTGTTCCTACCGTTCCTAAGATCGCCCCGAGGAGCATGACCTTCTTCGGGCCGTACCGATCCGCTAGCCACCCTCCAAGGGGGGCGCACAGAGCCGCAATGAATAATTGCGTGGACCAAGCGGCGGAGATGAACCCGCGGCTGACCCCCAAATCTTCCGAGATCTGAACTTGAAAAAAAGCCATGCTGAAGCGCATCAACGCACCGATAAATCCGACTAACCAGAGAGAGCCCAGTCCCAGCCAAGCATAGCCGGGCTCCCGCAGCCAAGTTCTTTTCATGTTCCGCCCCCTTAAGACGAAAGATTCAATTCGCTTCAAAATAAGATACCGATCGGTATTTTTTAATGTAGCACAGGAATCGGGATACGAAAAGGTATTTTTTATCTGGTATAATCGAGTGGAGACCAATCGAGCGAACCAAGGAGGAACGGCCATGTCCAAGGGGGAGAACACCCGCAAGCATATTATCGCGAAATCCGCCGAGCTGTTTAACCAGAAAGGTTACGCGGCTTCCTCCTTGTCGGATATAACGGAGGCAACGGGGATCAAGAAAGGCGGCATCTACCGCTATTTCGGCAGCAAGGACGAGATTGCGCTCGAAGCTTACCAGCATGCGGGCAGCGTCGTCGGCCATGCCATCCGGGAGGCTCATGACCGGGAAACGACGGCGATGGGCAAGCTGCTGGTTTTTCTCCGCGTGTACGAGAACGTCGTGGAGGCTCCTCCCTTTGTCGGGGGCTGCCCACTGCTTAATCTCGCGACCGAGAGCGACGACGGTCATCCGGTCCTGCGGGAGAGAGCCCATAGCGGGCTTGAATCCACCTTGGGCTCCATGAAGAGCATTATCCTGGAGGGCATTCAGTCGGGGGAATTCAAGGCCGATCTTGATGCGGATGCCTTGGCGACGTTCACTTTATCCGTCATGGAAGGCGGAATCATGATCAGCAAGCTGGACGGCGACAACCGGCACGTGCGGATGAATATCGAGAGCTTGAAGGCATACCTGGAATCCGTGTGCTTAAGCGAAGCGGGAAAGCGAGATAAATAGAGAGAAACGAGGAAAAGAGGCTGTCGTCGACAGCCTCTTTTTGCCGTTTGCTAGGGGATTGGCGCTCAAATTCGAATTTCGATCCGGACCCTCTCGTTCTCGTACTCGAGACGAATCTCGCCCTCGTATTTATCGACCGTGCTCTGGACGATCGGAAGTCCGTTGCCTCTCGTCTCGTCTTCGTTCGGCTTGGTCGTATAGCCGAGCTGGAACAGATTCCGCTGCGCCTTGGAGGTTAAGACGGCCGGGTTCTCGACCGCGAACCGATAGGAATCGCCGATCGCTCGGCAGATGACGCGGATACGCTTCGGCTGTTCGCCTTTATAGGACTCGACAGCTTCGATGGCGTTGTCCAGCAGATTGGTGAAGATCTTGACCAGGTCCATCGAGCGCACCCGATCGAACTCGTCCGGATCCGTCTCCAGTTCAAGCTCGATATTCTTGGAATACGCGAGCTCCCACTTGCTCTGCAGCAGGACCATGAGGACCGGGTTCTTGATTCGCATGGACAAATCCAAGGTTCGGGATTCCACCGACAGCTGCTTGATGTATTCGTTCGCCTTGTCGTATCTCTGCATGTGCAGCAGGCCGTTCAACACCTGGAAGTGGTTTAGCAGATCATGGCGGCTTGACTTGATGGAGTTCATGACCTTGCCCATCTCGGAGATGTATACGATCTCGGATTCGCGCAAGTCGTTCGTCAGCTTTCTCCGGTACCACTTATGCAGGAAAAGAATAGCGGTCAGAATCAAGACGGCATAAAGGATATCCAGTCCGAAGACGCCCCAGATGCTATTGACGACTTCTTGTCCGATCGAGTTGAATTCGCTGGCGTCGATATCGATGCCGATTACTCCCAGCAGCGTTCCGGAATCATCGTAGAACGGAGCGCCTACAGAGAAATAAGCTCCGTGCGTACGGTCGTGGATGACATCGGTATAATAAACGTTCCCGTTCTTGGCTTGGCGAACCTGCTCGGAAGGGACGGTACACGGGGCCAGCATAGGCAGCTCGTCGACACCGGCAGGGACCGACGCGACAATGGCTTTGGCCACGTCCGTCTCGTCCAACAGCAGCGTATAGACATAGAGAGCGTTGATTCGGCTTCGATACTCGCTCAAGTACTGCCGGATCGCCTGGCTGTTGCTGTCTTGCTTCTTCTCCGCCAGTACCTTGCCGTACGTTTCCGTATCGATCCCTCGCGCGATATTCTCGGCAATGGCGATGTATTGCTTGGCAAGGGAGATTTGGGAGGCCTTGTTCGTGGCATAGTAGGACATCAGCACTTTAAGGGTAATAAGGATGCTTAAGATGAAGACGGAGACCACGAAGAAAATGCCCAATTTTCTCCTATGCTTCGGGTTTAGCCATGTCATTATGCATTTTCCTCTTGGGATGATAAAGGTAACAAACAACATTCCTTATTCTAACAAGGGAATAGAATATAGGGAATAGCGGAGCCCTCTTGTTCCGGCAATCGGATACCTGATATCCTTATAGAAGAACTCTATTAGTCGAGAGACGACGATCAGCGAGCAAGGGAGCGGGGATTTATGAAATATAACTTCGACGAGTCTGTCAATAGAAGAGGAACTTATTCGATCAAGTGGGACGGCGGGGATATGCTGAAGAAGTACGGCTTAACGGAACGTTACGACGAAGAAACGATTCCGTTGTTTACGGCGGACATGGACCTGCCGGTGCCGCAGCCTGTCGTCGACGCGCTTCGCCGGACGGTCGATCACCGCATCTTCGGCTATTCGCTGGCGCCTGACGAATATTACGAAGCAATCCGGGGTTGGTTCAAGCGGCGCCACGATTGGGACATTCGCCGGGAGGAGATCGTGTACAGCGCGGGTACGGTGCACGCGATCAACGTGGCGGTACGCGCCTACACGCAGCCGGGAGACGGCGTGATCATCCAGCGGCCCGTGTATCCCCCGTTCACGATGGCGGTCGAGAAGAACGGACGGACGGTCGTCAACAACGCTCTGGCGCGGGGAGAAGACGGCCGCTACGAGATCGATTTCGACGACTTCGAAGCGAAGGCGCAGGACGAGAAGACAACAATGTTCATTCTGTGCAATCCTCATAACCCGACGGGGCGCATCTTCAAGGAAGACGAGCTCAAGCGTCTAGCGGACATCTGCGGCCGGAACGGCGTGCTGATCGTCGCGGATGAGATCCATGGGGACCTTGTCCGCCGCGACCAGACGTTCGTGCCGATCGCGAAAGTGGCGGACAGCGATACGAAGATCGTCACCTGTACCGCGATCAACAAGACTTTCAACGTCGCCGGGTTCCACTGCACGAACCTCGTGATCCCGGATCCGGAGCTGAGACGCCGGTTCACGGAAGAGCAAGGCTCGGCGCCGGCGACCCCGTTCACGTACGCTGCCCTTATCGCGGCCTACAACGAAGGCGAAGAATGGCTGGAGCAGCTGAAGGAATACATCGACGGCACGCTTGAGTACGTCTTGAATTTCTTGAGCGAGAGAATGCCGAAGGTCAAAGCGGTCATGCCGGAGGGCACCTACATCCTGTGGATGGACTTCAGCGGCTACGGAATTTCTCCGGAGGAGGTTCACGACCGGATCTATAACCGCGCGAACGTCATCCTCGAGGACGGCAAAAGGTTCGGAGAAGAAGGACGCGAATTCCAGAGAATTTGCATTCCGTCCCCGCGCCCGCTCATTCGGGAGGCGTTGGAGAGAATCGCCCGCGAGTTCGCGGATTTGGCTTAACGCTTGACGCTCGCTATAGACAGCTCCTGTTAATGGGTTGAATTATTATGCATTATTATGTATATTAATTCAATTCTGAAATACAGGAGCTGTTTTGCTATGAAGATCAGCAAGAACATCGCCGAACATTATATCTGGGGAGACCGGTGCGACGGCTGGCATCTCGTCAAAGGGGCGGATCTAAGCGTCATTCACGAACGCATGCCGCCTCATACCGCGGAGGTTAAGCATTACCATCGGAGGGCGAAGCAATTTTTCTTCGTCCTGTCGGGTACCGCCGTGATGGAGATCAACGGGGAAGAGGTGGTTCTGAGCCCGCGGGAGGGAATCGAGATCGCGCCGTTAGTTCCCCACCAGATGTTCAATAAGTCGGATGAGGAGATCGAGTTCCTCGTCGTCTCCCAGCCGAACAGCCACGGGGACCGGGTTGCCGCGGAATAGCAAAGAGAAGGGGCTGTCTCCAAGTCTTTATGACGAAGAGACGGCCCTTTCTGCTATGCTGCTGGCGGCGATGAGGTTGGCGGCCGTCGGGCCTATCCTCAGTCACGCCCCTACGTCGCCAGACCGCCAAGCCGCCGCGCCGTCACGTAGCGAGCCCGTCGCGCAAACACGCCGTAAGCCCGCACAGCCGCCAGCCCGCAGACGTCGTTCCGCTAAGCCGACCTTCTCCCCTCGCTCATGGAGCTGCGTATAGAGTCCATAATGCTCTGTGCGTGTGATTGTATATGAAATTTCGAACTTATTTTCTACGGACTCGGCATTTCCGGCGAATTTATTCTAAAATTCATACACAATATACTTGGAACGGGGTGGTACGCCAAATTATATATGATATTTCATATATATCTTGCGATTACGACCTCAATCCGGAATTTATATTCGAAAAATCGAATAGATTCGCTCGCACGCACCCTCAAGAGCTCGCCGACGGGGCCGTCTGCCCGGTACTCGTTAGTATTAACGACCGGTCCTTATCGCTGTACCGGTAACGATAAACATCGATGCTGTCCGAGCCGGCTCCCGGGCTCCCCCACACGGTGAGCTCTCCGTCCCGATATTCGTAAGGCCGGCCGGGATCGTAAGTAAAATAGCCAAGAACCTCATCTCCGCCCATCCGGACCGAGACGGGGAAGGCTTTGCCGTCGCGGACACCGAAGACATACGCCTCGAGGCCATGGCAATCCGCGTACCTTGGAGCATAGAAGAAAAGCTCGGTGTCGCCGGCCGATTCACGCTGCATCTGGACGGGAGCATCGCCCGGCTGAATGATCGTGAACCCCGCAGGGAAAGCGATGACCTCCGTCGTCTTCCCGGCGGCCTTCGGCTCCCAGACGGCTTGGTACGTTCCGGACCATTCCACGTCGGTCTCCGTTCCGTAGCAGCTTGGCGCTCCTAAAGCGCCAGCGTAGGCATCGGATAACGGTTGAACGAGCAGGCGTCCGTCCTTGCTCGCCCCAATGGCGCGAATGGAGTTGTCTTTCTTGGCGCTGCCCTCGTCGGCTATAGGCACTTGAAAAGAAGCGATCTCCGGTGCTAGTGGTGCCTGATTCAGTGCAGCCGACTCCGATGACTTATTCCTAGTAGGCGCGTTGACCGTGTCCTCCGACGAAGAAGGCGAGCTTCCGGAATCGTTCGCTTCCGTTCCGGATGCGGCGAACCCAGGAGCGGCGTTCTCCGGGTCGGCATTGCCGCCGTTGCCGCAAGCGGCCGCCAAGAGTCCGAAGCTCAGGACGAGAGACAGACCGCACGCGAACCTCCTTATGTATCTTCTTTGTTTAACGGCGTTATCGGAATGCACGCGGTCCACTCCTTGTCATTCTTGCTTTGTAATTAGACGGAATCCGCTTAAGTTAAGTTTCGTTCCCGCTATGGTTTTCTTAGAACGATAACGCGCAACGGGGGCAGTTGACGAATCGGATCAATCCGCCTATAATAATACCCATGGGGGTATGAGTAATAACGATGAGTAACGGCGAAATCCGATTCCATTAGGATTCGATCCCCCGGGGCAAAATAGTGGAAATGCCCGGCGACTCTCGGTCGGTTGCTGGCAAGACAACGAGGAGGGACGGCAAGTGTCCAATATCAAGGTAGACCAGACTCTCGATTGCAAAGGCTTGGCCTGTCCGATGCCTATTGTCCGAACGAAGAAGGCGATGGATCAATTGGAGCCGGGCCAAGTCATCGAAGTTCAAGCGACGGACAAAGGCTCTTTGGCGGATATTCAAGGCTGGGCCAAAAATACGGGCCACCATTATTTAGGAACGCTGGAGGAGAACGAAGTTCTGAAGCATTATCTGCGCAAGTCGGAACCCGGGGAGACGAGGGAGCCCAAGAAATATCCTCATACCGTTACCAACGACGAGCTGAAGAGCAAGATGGAAGGCGGGAGCAAGCTGAACATCCTGGATGTTCGCGAGCCTGCCGAATATGCCTTCAGCCGCATTCCGGGCGCCGTCTCGGTACCGTTCGGAGAACTGGAGAACCGGCTGGGCGAATGGAACAAGGACGACGAGCTTTATGTCGTCTGCAGAACGGGCACCCGCAGCGATCTGGCTTGCCAATTGCTTGCCGACAAAGGCTTCAAGAACGTCAAGAACGTCGAGCCCGGCATGTCCGGATGGACGGGAGCAACCGAACAGAACCAATGAACGAATCATTCGAAGAGTTCAAATCTTTTACCCATTAAACCAAACCCAACTAGGAGGAATTTATCATGAGTACAAAAGTAGCGATCATTGCAAGCAACGGCGGTCTTTTCGATGCCTATAAGGTGTTTAACATTGCGACGGCCGCGGCCGCGACCGAAGCGGAGGTTGCCATCTTCTTCACCTTCGAAGGGTTGAATCTCATTCATAAGCAAGCCCATCACGAGCTTCCGCTTCCTGCGGGACGCGAGCCGATCGCCGAAGGCTTCAAGAACGCGAACATTCCGGGCATTCCGCAATTGGTGGAGATGGCTCGTGAGCTGGGCGTGAAGATGATCGGCTGCCAGATGACGATGGACGTCATGAACCTGAAGAAGGAAGAATTCATCGACGGCATTGAAGTCGGCGGCGCCGTTACCTTCCTGGACTTCGCCAAGGATGCGAACGTGTCGCTGACGTTCTAATAACGGTCAAGAGGAGGAGAGGGACAGTGAGCAACGCAACGGCCTTGAAGGCGATGACGGCGGCGGAAGTGACCCGACACGTTCTGGATAAACAAGAATTGTTTATTCTCGACGTTCGCAACGAGACCGACTTTAACGATTGGAAAGTCGAAGGCGAGAGCATCGACATCGTCAATATTCCGTACTTCGACTTGTTGGAAGGCGTCGATTCGGCGCTGGAACGGATTCCCGAAGGCAAGAAGGTTCTCGTGGTATGCGCCAAAGAAGGCTCCTCGAAGTTCGTCGCGGAACAATTGATCGAAGCCGGGCGGACGAACGTCTCTTACCTGGAGGGCGGCATGAAGTCCTGGAGCGAATACCTGGAGCCGGTGAAGATCGGCGACCTCCGCAACGGCGGTTCGCTGTATCAGTTCGTCCGGATCGGCAAGGGCTGTTTGTCCTACATGGTTATCGCCGATGGGGAAGCAGCGGTTATCGATGCCGTTCGGATGACGGAAGTGTTCGAACAATTCGCCGCTTCGCAGGGTGCGGTGATCAAGCATGCGCTCGATACGCATCTTCATGCCGACCACATCTCGGGCGGACGCAAGCTGGCCGAGAAGACGGGCGCAACCTACTGGCTTCCTCCTAAGGATGCGACGGAGGTCGCCTTCTCCTACGAGAAGCTGGAGGAAGGCCGCGACATTGCGGTAGGCGGCACGACCATTCGGATTCATCCGGTCTACTCGCCGGGTCACACGATCGGCAGCACTTCGTTCGTCGTCGATGACCAATACCTGCTGACGGGTGACATTCTATTCGTGGCTTCGATCGGACGTCCTGACCTGGCGGGCTTGGCGGAAGACTGGGTCGGCGATCTTCGGGAGACGCTCTATGACCGTTACAAAGGCTTGAACCAGGATCTGGTCGTGCTACCCGCCCACTTCGGCAAAGTATCCGAGTTGGGAGAGGGCGGGAGAGTCCAAGCTCGCTTGTCGGACCTGTACCGGAACAATCCGGGCCTGAACATCGGGGATGAGGAAGCTTTCCGCCGCACGGTAACGGAGAATCTTCCGCCGCAACCGAATGCTTACCAGGAGATTCGCCAGACCAATATGGGGAAAATATCGCCGAACGAAGAAGAGCAGCGGGAGATGGAGATCGGTCCGAACCGCTGCGCCGTGCATGATCATTAAGAGCAAGCCTGCGGCGTCTTCCCGCGAATGCGGGAGGCGCCGCGGCATTCAACCATGGAAACAGTCCGTCCGGAAAGGGGATCGCCGCCCGTGAGCATTTTACTTGTCGTCGTCATGACGGGCTTGGGAATAATAGGTTCCTTCTTCTCCGGGTTGCTAGGAATCGGCGGAGCCATTATCAATTTTCCTCTTCTTCTCTATATCCCGCCTTTGTTCGGGTTGGAGGAATTCACCGCACACGAGGTTGCTTCGATTAGCATGCTTCAGGTGTTCTTCTCTTCGCTTTCCGGAATTCTCGCTTATCGCGGCAAGGGGAATAAGGGGGCGGCCGGAGTCATTCACAAAGGGCTCGTTCTGAACATGGGAATTAGCATTCTAGCAGGCAGCCTTATCGGCAGCTTTGTCTCCGGTTCGATGCATGGCAATGTCATCAACTTAATTTACGGCATTCTGGCCGTCGCCGCGGTCATCCTGATGCTGATTCCGGCCAAAGGCCGGGACGGGGGGAGCGGAGAGGAGCTTCACTACTCCAAAGCCATTGCCGTCGGAGCCGCCTTCATCGTGGGCATCGTCTCCGGCATCGTGGGGGCGGGCGGTTCTTTCATCCTCATTCCCGTCATGCTGACGGTTCTTAGAATCCCGACGAGAACCGCGATCGCATCGTCCATGGCTATCGTCTTTATCTCGGCCGTCGGCGGGGTGATCGGCAAGCTCGGCGGCGGCGACATTCCGCTCTGGGCCGCTCTGTTCACGGTTATCGGCAGCTTGATCGGCGCGCCGATCGGCGCTAGAGTCGGTTCCAAGATCAATGTAAAGGCGCTTCGCTACCTGCTTCTGATTCTGATTGCCTTTACCGCCGTCAAAGTCTGGTCGTCGATCTTATAATTTCTTAGAGAGGGAGGAGTCAACGCATGAGTACAAGCAACATCGTGACGATTGTCGCCGCGGTCTTATTAATCGTCTTTCTCTATTCGCGGATGAAGCCCGCCAAAGGCCTTAGAAATTTGCGAGCTTCGGAATTCAAAGAAGAGTTGGCCAAGAAGCGGGTGCTTATCGACGTGAGAGAACCGGGCGAATTCAAGTCCGGCCATATCCCAGGGGCTCGCAATGTTCCGTTGTCCCAGCTTCAAGGGCGGCTAGGCGATATTCCGAAGGGGCAGCCGGTTCTGCTCTACTGCCGCAGCGGGATGCGGAGCAAGACGGCGGCGCGGCTTCTGCTGCGCAGCGGATACTCCGAGCTGGCCCACCTGCAAGGCGGGCTTGGCGGTTGGAACGGCGAGCTTACCCGCCGTTAAAGAAGAGAAGAGAGAAGGAAACCGGGGCGTTCGCTCCGGTCCTTGCTCTCTTCTCTTTTTGCGATTGCGATGGGATTCGATGCTATTCCCGCTTATGAACCTGTTCCCCCTGCACCCATACCTCGCGGATGTTCTCCGGGCGGACGAGGTACATGATCTTCTGGAAAATGTCCTCGAGAGGCTCGTTCGCGTCATAAAGGGGCAACCGGGACGTCCTGAGGGCGGTATCGATGATCTGGACGTCCCAGGCGTATCCTTCCTCCAGGCGGCCGACCGGCAGGCTTAAGCTCTCGCCGCCTCCGGCCGTCGCCAGATAGAACGCCTCGTTGATCGTTATCCGCGAGTTCGGCACGCCGCGTTTCGAAGCGGGCAGCTCTCCATTCACGCCGTCCTCCAGCATTCGGGAGGAGATGACGGCTTGTCTCGCGTTGTCGAACAGGCTCGGCGAGAAGCCGCCGGAGATGTCGGTGCCGAGCCCGATCTCGACGCCTATGTCCAGCCAGCGGGCGATCGGGATGACGCTGTTGGCGAAGTAGGCGTTGGAGATCGGGCAATGGCCGACGGCCGTTCCCGTCTCGGCGAAGAGCGCGGCATCGTCCTCGTCAAGGAAGTTGCAATGCGCCATGACCGATTTCTCGGTCAGCAGGCCGAAACCGTGCAACGCGAAAGCATCGTGCTTGCCGCAGCGTTCCTGCACGTAACCGTGCGCCCAATCGCTCTCGCTGCAGTGCGATTGGATGTGCGTATCGTGCTTGGCGGCGAGCTCGCCGAGTCCTTGGAGAGCCTCGTCCGTGCAGCTCGGAATGAACCGCGGCGTCACGACGGGATACACCCCTTGCTTGGCCGAGGCTCCGAGCTCCTTGACGGCCAGGATAAACTCTTCCGTATCCTTAAGCGCTGTCGCGGTGTCCGCGTCCCGGTAATAGTCCGGGTTCTGCTCGGGGTCGTCCATGACGACCTTGCCGACGAGGCCGCGCTGGCCTTTGTCGGCGCAGATGCGAGCCAGCAGAATGCTTGCTTCCTTGTGAATGGTAGCGAAGTAGAGCACCGTCGTCGTTCCGTTCGCGAGCAGCGTGCTTACCATATCCTCGTATACGTTCTTCGCGAAGCTCAGGTCCGAGAACTTCGCTTCGAGAGGAAAGGTGTACGTGTTCAGCCAATCGTAGAGCGGAATGTCCAGCGCGGTGCCGGACTGCGCCCATTGCGGCGCGTGAACGTGCAGATCGACGAACCCGGGCAGCAGGTATTGTCCCTCGTCCAATCGACGGAAGCCGGGGCCGTCCCGGTAGGCGTCGACGATCGCTTGATAGTCGTCTTCTTCCGGAGCGACGACCCTTCCGATCACGCCGTCCTCGCGGATACAGAACAGACGGTCCTTTAGCGCCGTTACTTCCTTCGGTGTGGCGCTCGTGAAGGCCGTTCCTTGAAACACTTTCGCGTATTCTCTCATTCGTACCGCCTCGTGCTAGTCAGATTTTCAGCCGTATCGCCATTATAGCCATTATTGCATTCTGCCGGAAGCCTTGCTAGACTGAGACACAATTGTAAGCGCGAACATTCGGGCATTCGCCCAAAGGCAAGGGGAGAAGAGCATCATGGTTGGAAAAACAAGGCTGGTCGTGGCGCAGGACGGAAGCGGAGATTACGGGACGATTCAAGCGGCGGTCGATTCGATCCCGGAGAATCATCCGGAGCGGATCGCGATCGAGGTGCGAAGCGGCGAATACCGCGAGAAGGTCGTTATCGACCGTCGGATCGTCAGTTTGATCGGGGCTGGGGCGGACAGGACGGTCATTCGCTGGGGCGATCATGCGAAGATGACGTTCCCGGACGGGGAGCCGTATCATACGTTTCATTCCTATACGGCGCTGATCGGCGGGGACGGCTTCGTCGGCGAAGGGATTACCTACGCGAACGATGCGGGTCCGGGAGAGCTCGTCGGGCAAGCCGTGGCCGCCTATGTGGACGGCGACCGTGCGGCGTTCCGCCGCTGCCGGTTTATCGGCTGGCAGGATACGCTGTTCACGGGGCCGCTGCCGCCGAATCCGCTGGACCGCGCGACGTTCGGAGGGCCGAGGGAAGGCCGTCCGAGACGGCAATCCAGGCAGTATTATGAAGACTGCTATATCGAAGGGGATGTCGACTTTATCTTCGGCTCGGCGACGGCCGTCTTCAACCGCTGCGAGATTTTCTCGAAGCGGGGAGAGCGCTTGAATGAGGCATCGGAGCATTCGGGCAGCGGTTGGATCGTCGCGCCTTCGACGCCGGCCGAATCCGAATGCGGGTACGTCTTCCTGTCCTGCCGGCTGACCGGGAACGCATCGCCGGCGTCCGTCTACCTGGGTCGCCCTTGGCGCGAGCATGCCAAGGCGGCCTTCGTCCGCTGCGAGCTGGGCGGGCATATCCGTTCGTCCGGCTGGGACGAATGGAACGGGCGCGGAGCTGCCGGCTCCGTCGTCTTCGCGGAATTCGGAAGCGGCGGAACGGGAGCGGCGGCGGCCGGAGCGCGCGTCAATTGGAGCCGCGAGCTGACGATGGAGGAAGCCGACTCTCTCACGCCCGCGCGCGTGCTGGCAGGAACGGACGGCTGGGATCCTCTAGCGAGATAAAGCTGACACGATTTTCCTCGGGGCCTCTCGGGAGCCTCCGTTACTTCGATTTTCTAAGCAATTTGTTTGATCTAGCCTGCATGTGCACTCTGTTGTGGAATTTTCTCCATCGATCGTCTTCAACTAATATAAAATCTTTATAGAAGAGAAGGGATCTGCGCCGGCGGCGCCGCAATTGTTTTTGACCGGATATAGCATTCGGAGCCTGAGAGATCATAGGATAATCCAAAGAGTTCGCAAAGGAAGTGGGCTCATGCGGAGATATCAATGGATCCAATGGCGAAGGTTCCTCATCTGGGTCGGCATCGCTCTCGCGATCGGAGCGGCCATCTGGCTCGGCGGGAAGCAGGCGCTCAGCATCAGCCTGTACATCCTCAGCCTTCTTCTCAGCTTCTTGTACGCCATGGTGTTCATGATCATTCAATTCGTCGCGATCTTCTGGTTCTTGGCGCGCGGGCGAACCTATTGGATCTTGCCCGGCGAGACGGGAGCGACCTGGGACGACTATCGAGGGAACCCCGAGATCGTCGGCAATGCCAAGCGGATCGTCACCCTGCTCAAAGGGGTCAAGAGCTTCAAAGATATGGGAGGGGAAGCGATACGAGGCTTGCTGCTGTGCGGGCCTCCCGGAACGGGCAAATCCTATCTGGCCCAGGTCATCGCCAACGAAGCGCAGGTTCCGTTCGCTTACGCATCGGCGCCAAGCTTCCAGAACATGTTCATCGGCATCGGCAATCTTCGGGTCATGCGGATCTACCGCAAGGCCCGCAAGCTGGCCGGGATCTACGGGGCCTGCATCATCTTCATCGACGAGATCGACGCGATCGGCATGAAACGCCAGGCGGGCGGCGCGGCAGGCGGTATGGGGATGTTCGGCATGGGCGCGGGCTCCGGCTTGCTGAACGAGCTGCTCATCCAGATGGACCCTCCGAACATCGACTCGAAGCGCGCCAAGCTGCTGCGCTATCTGGGCCTGCGTCGCAAGAAGGCCGAACGCCAGGCCGTGCTGACGATCGGGGCGACGAATCTTCCCGACGTGCTGGACGACGCGCTGCTTCGGCCGGGCCGCTTCGACCGTCAACTGTGGGTGGACTCTCCCGACTACGACGGCCGCGTGGACGTGTTCGACTACTATCTGAAGAAGATCCGAAGGGAGCGCTCGCTGTCGCCCGAGAAGGCCGCGCTCGATACGGTCGGCTATAGCCCCGCGCAGATCAAGCATATCGTTAACGAATCGATCATCATGGCTCACCAGCGGGGCGCGAGGGCGGCCAGCTACGAGGACTTCCGGGCCGCCATGGAGACGTACGAATGGGGGCTCAAGCAGCCGCTTCGCTCCATGAACGAAGACGAGAAGCGGAACATCGCTTACCACGAGTCCGGGCACGCCGTCGCCCAATACCTGCTGAAGCCGCACGACCGGATCTGGAAGGTGACGATCATCCGGCGAGGGAGCGCGCTCGGGCTGGCCGCGACGAAGCCGATGTCCGAGCGCTACAACCGCAGCGACAGCGAGATTCTGGCCGGCATACAGGTCGCCCTGGCCGCCCGGGCGACGGAGGAAGAGTTCCTGGGCAAGAAGTTCAACGGGGTAACGTCCGATCTCCGGCAGGCGACCGAGATGGCGGGAACCTATCTCGGGCTGGTCGGGATGGGCGACGAGCTGTTCAGTTGGCTCGCGACCGGGGGCCGGGCGGAAGGGCTTCGCGCGCTGAGGCCCAAGATCAACCGGCTGCTGAAGGATCAGATGGAGCAGGTGAAGAAGCTCGTCCGGGACCACTCGGAATTCGTGCATCTGATCGCGGCGGAACTGCTCAAGCGGGAGGACCTGACGGGCGAAGAGATCGAGGAGATCTATATCAACCTATACGGGCGAAGCCGTCCGGAGCCTCCCGCGATCACGACGGACATTTTCGATCAACCTCCGCTTGCGGAAGAGGAAGAACCGGTCGCTTCCGCGAACGCCGCTCCGCCGCTAGCGAAGAAAGCGCCGGAGGAGGAAGGAGATTGACAGCCTCTTCGCGAATACACAGATCGTGCCCGAGGGCACGGTCTTTTTTGCGATGGGAGTTTCGAACCCGAAGAGCGCCTCAGGCCAGCGTAACCCGATCATATCGGGTTACGGAGCCGAATAAGCGCCTCGAGCCAGCTGTAACCCGATCATATCGGGTTACGGAGCTGAATAAGCGCCTCGAGCCAGCGAATAATGGTTTGGGCGGCCAAGCATACGCGAAGCTATTGATGTATCCTATCGATGTATGGTAAGGTGTTCATCCTTTGTGAAGGTAAGAGAGGAGAGAAATGATGGCATTCGAGCTAAGAACGGCGAGACTAAGGCTTCGAACGTTGGATAAACCGCATGCGGAGCAGGTACGCGATTATTTCGCCCGGAACCGGGAGTTTCTGGAGCCTTGGGAGGTTCGCAGGGACGACGAGTATTATACCGTCAAGACGCACAAGAAACTCCTCGCCGCCGACAGGGAGAACGAGGAGCTGGGATCTTTGTTCAAAGTATGGATCTTCAAGGCCGACGAGCCGAATCGCGTGATCGGGTCGATCGCCTTAAGCAATATCGTGCGCGGCGCCTTCCTGTCCTGCCATCTCGGGTACCGGCTGGATTACATGGAGATCAAGAAGGGCTACATGACGGAAGCGCTGCGGGAGGTCATTCGCTATGCGTTCGAAGAATTGAGGCTGCATCGGATCGAGGCGAACATCATGCCGAGAAACGACGCCTCCCTCGGCGTCGCCCGGAAGCTGGGCTTCTACAACGAAGGCCTGGCGAAGAAGTACCTGTACATCAACGGCGTGTGGGAGGACCATATCCACATGGTGCTGCGCAACGAGGCGCTGGAGCGCTGACCTGCGTTTGGCTCCTCCGCTTACACCACGTGCGACAGAACGAGCCCGCCGTAGACGAACGCCGCGCAGACGACGAACGCCGGATGGATCTTCTTGCGCTCCATCGCCCAATAAGCGACGGCCGCGATGCCGAGGGTGTGCCAGACGCCAGCGGATTCGATCGAGGAGTCGGCCATCTTCCAGGTCAACAGCAGCATCATGATCGCGATCACCGGCTGCACGAGCAGGGACATTCCCTTGACCACCGGGGATTGCCGATGCTTCTGCAGCAGCTTCAGGAGGAGGATGAGAGCGACCGCCGACGGAACGATCGTCGCGGCTAGCGCCAGGAGCATGCCCGGCCAGCTCCAGACGTCGAAGCCGACGAACGCCGCGATCTTGGTGGCGATCGGTCCCGGCAGCGAGTTGCCGAGCGCCAGGATGTTGGAGAAGTCCTCGTTGCTTACCCACTCATAATGGGTGACGACCTCGTTGTACATAAGCGGGATCGAGGCGGGTCCTCCCCCGTAGCCAAGAACGTTGGCGATGAAGAAACCGATGATCAAGTTCAACCAATCCATGACGTTCAGCCCCCGTTCGCTTCCTTAGGTTGTTTGCGCTCCCGAAGCTTGCGGAGGAGCTTGAAATGAACGGCGCCGTAAGCGAGGAACAGGGCGATGACGATCGCATCGTGAACGCTCAGCAGCTGCAGCAGGACGAATGCGACGGCGAACAGGCCGATGCCCAGCTTGGCGCCAAGGCCCTTGACCGTCTTCTCGCCGAACTCGTAGGCCATGACCCCGAGCATGACGGCGACGACCGGAATCACCCCCGCGATCATCCCTTGCACGATCTGAGAGCTGCTTAAGGTTTGCACGACGGACATGAGCGCGATCATCGCGAGCGCCGACGGCAGGACGTGCGACAGCACCGCGACCGTCGCGCCGAGCGTTCCCTTCTTGCGATAGCCGAGATAGGCGGCCATCTTCGTGGCGATCGGCCCGGGAAGGGCGTTCGCCAAGGCGAGAATCTCGCCGAACTCGTCGTTGTCGATCCAATTGTAATTCTTGACCGCCTCATGACGGATCAAAGGGATCACCGACGGACCTCCGCCGAAGCCCAGCACGCCTGTTTTGAACATGGCCCAGAACAGCTGCCCGTAATCCCCGTTTATTTTCATCCCCATTCCCACTACCTCATTCCTTATGACGAATCGAATGCGTAAGCTCCGTTAACCTTGCTTTATGTTTGATAATAGCGTTCCTTCCATTCAATTTATAGGGGGGAGGCGGAATTTCGCTTGCGTGCAACGATGGCGGGCCTCGACCTGTGCTTCCTCCCAACGAGCCTTAAGGGCATCCGAATTTGCAACCGCCGGCCGGTCCCTCTCGTATCAATCTCATACAGGCAACAATATCCTTTTCAAACATAAACAAACCATCGATTCTATAAAATAATACAGGATCAAATATATGGGGATTTTGATAGGATTATGGGCGAAAAAGTCGAATACATACGAGAGGCACTTGATCATTCGGAGGGAAGAAGCTTATGCAAATCGTCAAGCTGGCCGGGCTCGTGATCGGCGTGGCTGTTCTCAATATCGTTGTCTTCTCTCCCGGATTCCTGGGAGTGAGCATTAGCGGAGGCGCCTTATCGGCGGCGTTCGGCGTCACGCTTCTCCTGGCGAGCGCGGTGGCGCTAGTCTCCGGGGGCTACGCCTTGCTGGTAAGGCCGCGGGCCGTCATTCCTCCCAAGCAGCTCAGCACTCCCGAGGATTACGAAGAGGCGCTGTCGCGGTACAGGCGGGTGAAGGCTCTGGAGGACGACATCCGGCTGGCCCTGGAGCAGATCGACCGCATGCGGAAAAAGAAACAAACGCTGGGGGACGTGCTTGGCCAGAGGTTCGAGCCGGGGGAGCTGAGCTACAGAAAGTTCGCTTCCGTCACGGCCGAGGTCGAGAACGTGTTCTACCTGAACATCCGAAGCATCCTGAATCGGCTTAACGTATTCGACGAATCGGAGTTCAGGAGCCTTCAGAACCCGAAGAACGCGCGCTTCTCGCAGAAGCTCCTGCAGGAGAAGACGAACGTCTACAACGACTACCTGACGTTCGTGAAGAGCTCGCTGGATGCGAACGAGGAGATTCTGCTGAAGCTCGACAAGCTGCTGCTTGAGATCACGAGGCTGGATAGCTTCGAAGCGGGAGACATCGAGAACATGCCGGGCATGCAGGAGCTCGACACGCTCATCAAACAGACGAAATTCTACAAACAGTAAGGGGGCTGCGGAGTGAATAAAGGAAAGTTCTATCTAATTATCATCGTTCTGCTGGTTGTCGTGTTCGGTCTCGTGTACGCGGGAGTGAATTTAACCTCCAATCTGGGCAAGAGCGAGAAGCAGGTTACGGCGGAGGACGCTTCCAAGAAGCTGAACAGGCTTTATTCGAAGCTCGACGTGAAGACCGTGCCGCCGGTCAAAGGACAGATCGATCTGGATCCGGCGGATATCGGCGAGTCTCTCCCGGATATCTCCAAGTTCCCGATTACGGTGAACAATACGACGGACCATTACGTGGAGATCTTCTCCTCGACGGAGAAGGGAGGCGCCGGGGTTGACGGCTGGTTGACCGAGGTGGCGGAAGCGTTCAACAAGGAACAGCCGGAGGTGAACGGGAGCAAGGTATCCGTGAGGATCCGGAATATCGCTTCCGGCACGGCGGCGGATTATATCAAGTCCGGCAAGTACATTCCCGACGCGTTCACCCCTTCCAACGAGCTATGGGGAGAGATGGTTGCCGCAAGCGGGGTGAAGACGGAGATGATCTCGAAGCGCCTCGCGGGCAACGTTCCCGGCATCGTCATCTCGAAGGCGAAGTATGACGCGCTGATCGAGAAGTACGGGGCCGTGAACGTCAAGACGGTCACCGACGCGATCGCGAACAATGAATTCTCGATGGGGTACACCGATCCGTTCGCCAGCTCCACGGGGCTTAATTTTCTGATTACCGCACTCAATACGTTCGACAGCTCCAACATCCTGAGCGACAAAGCGGTGCAAGGGTTCGAGAAGTTCCAGGCTAACGTGCCTTTCATCGCTTCGACGACGATCCAGATGCGCGATGCCGCCAAGTCCGGCAGGCTGGACGGCTTCGTGCTCGAATACCAAACCTATGTCAACGCGGCGGATCTGAAGAACGGCTACGTGTTCACTCCCTTCGGAGTCCGGCACGACAGCCCGCTCTACGCGCTTGGCGATCTGCCGCAGGAGAAGCTGGACATCATCAAGAAGTTCGCGGACTTCGTGGCGCAGGAGAAGTACCAGAAGCTCGCCAAGGAGAAAGGGTTCAACGGGCTGGAGGATTACCAGTCTGAGCTGGCTCCCGTGGAGGGCGGCTTGCTCGCTTCCGCCCAGCAGATCTGGAAGGAGAAGAAGAACGGCAACAAGACGATCTCCGCGGTGTTCGTCACGGACGTATCCGGAAGCATGGCGGGAGAGCCGCTCAATCGGTTGAAAGAATCGTTGATCAAGGGGCAGAAGTATCTGGGCAAGGACAACAGCATCGGACTCGTCTCGTACTCCGACGAGGTGGACATCGATCTTCCGATCGCCCCATTCGATACGAACCAGCAGTCGATGTTCGTCGGCGCGGTGAACAGCCTGCAAGCCGGGGGAGGAACCGCGACCTTCGACGGAATCGTGGTGGCGATCAAGATGCTCCAGGATGAGCTGGCCGCCCATCCGGACGTCAAGCCGATCATCTTCGTCCTGAGCGACGGGGAGACGAACCAAGGCTATTCGCTCGACGACATCAAAGGCTTGATCGAGACGTATAAGATCCCGATCTACACGATCGGCTACAACGCGAACATCAAAGCGCTCCAGAGCATCTCCAGCATCAACGAAGCGGCGAGCATCAATGCGGACACGGACGATGTCGTGTACAAGATCGGCAACCTGTTCAACGTTCAAGTATAAACGATGCAAGGAATTCGAAGGAGGAGAAGGCGATGTCATTCACGATGGAAGTATCGAGCCCGGAAGAGATCAAGGCGGTAATCGAGCAAGAGGTGAAGCCGGTACCGGAAGAGATCGCGAAGCTGAAGGAGACGGCGGATGCCAACGTCGCCGCGATCATGGCGATCGACCTGGAGTCGCTGGACACGAAGAAGGACATCCTTCAGTCGATCGATTCGTTCGGCTTGAACACGATGAAGGCTTCTTCGAACAAGAACGCCCTGCTGCAAGTTTCGGTCGGCAACCTGTCCAAGACGGGGGACGAAGGCGGCACGGTGGCCAAGGGGCTGACGGAGCTGCATATGCAGCTCAAGGATCTGGATCCGAGCGCGATCGACTTCGCGAAGAGGGGGTTCCTCGGCAAGCTGTTTAATCCGCTCCGCGCTTACTTCCTCAAGTTCGAGAAGGCCGACAGCGTCATTGCCGACATCGTCGTCTCTCTGGAGAAGGGCAAGACGACGCTGAAGAACGACAACACCACGCTGGAGCTGGAGCAGCAGACGCTTCGTGATCTGACCAAGAGGCTGCAGAAGGAAATCCAGCTCGGCACGATGATGGACGAATCGATCGAGTCCCAGGTGGACAGCGCGCGCACGCGCGGCGAAGACCCGGACAAAATCCGGTTCATCACCGAGGAGGTGCTGTTCCCGCTGCGCCAGCGGGTCATGGACCTGCAGCAGATGCTGGTCGTGAACCAGCAGGGGATCATGGCGATCGAAGTCGTCATGCGCAACAACAAGGAGCTCATCCGAGGCGTGGACCGCGCCAAGACGGTCACGGTCTCCGCGCTCAAGATCTCCGTCACGGTAGCGAGCGCGCTCTACAATCAGCGGATCGTCCTGAAGAAGATCGAGATGCTGAACCAGACGACGAACGAGCTGATCGCCGGAACGTCGCGGATGCTGAAGGATCAAGGCGCCGCGATCCACAAGCAGGCGCTCGAGGCCAGCATCTCGGTCGAGACGCTGAAGCAGGCGTTCACCGACGTGATCGACGCGCTGGAATCGATCAGCACCTACAAGCAAGAGGCGCTGCCGAAGATGCGCGAGACGATCGACCAGTTCCGCGAGCTGGCGGACACCGGAGAGAAGCAAATCCAACGCCTCGAGAAGGGGCATCAGCTAAGCTTATAAGGCGCGAACGGCGGCGGTAGGGCTGCCCCACTGTCTGAAAAGCCCAAAGCCCAAAGCCCAAAGCCCAAAGCCCAAAGCCCAAAGCCCAAAGCCCAAAGCCCAAAGCCCAAAGCCCAAAGCCCAAAGCCCAAAGCCCAACTTAATCCAGGGGGAGCTCGGGCAGGATACACGTTAACGGAAGTGGGAGACCCTTAGCGGCTTCAAAAGCCCGACTTCGAGATTTAACGGATATTAGAGACGCTTAGCCAGGGAGCAATGGCCGAAATAGCCTGTATTCTATAAAATAAGGGCCTCTGCTTCCGTTAGCTTTTTATAACGCCGATTTTCGGGAGAATAAGGGCCGTTATTTCCCTTAGAGCTTAGTACGCATAGTAACCGTTCTTTGGTAAATGGAGGCGCCAGCCGACCACTTACGTAAAGGAACGGTTTCTTTGTGCCTTCACTCCTTCGCCGGTTTTCGCATACCCCATACGGGCGGGTCCGCGGTTGGCCGAGTCTCGGGATGAGACTGGTTCGATCATTCCAACGGGAACCTATTCGCGCAACGCCAAAAGAGGCGCCGTTTGGCGCCTCCGGGCTTGAACCATATTCGATTGCTTAAAGAGGAAGCCCTTGTTCAAGCAGGATTAACGCTTCGGCCATCATCTCTTCGAAGTTGGAATCTTCCTTCTCCGCATGCAAGAGGGCAACGGAGAGGACCGTTCCGGACAAAGCGCCCGCGAACGTTCTTACCGCCAGATCGTCGCTCTTCCGGCCGACCCGCTCGGCTACCAGCTCGACAATGAGCTGGGTCGTCTCCAACATATTGGCCATAACGGCCGATCGCAGTTCCGGCACCGTCATGATGAGCCGGTTACGTTCGCGAAGAGTGTCCAACTCTTCCTTGGAAATTCGATCGAGCGCTTCCGGAATAGCGCGACAAATCGCTTGCAGAGGGCTAAAATCCTTAGGTTGGTCGCGGAACGCATCGATCAGATAGGGATCGAAGTTGTCCTTAACGACCACCTCTTCCTTAGTGGCGAAATAGCGAAAAAACGTACTAGGCGACACTTCCGCGGCTTCCGCGATCTGTTCGACAGTCGTCGCGTTAAAGCCTTTCTCGCGGAATAGCTTCATGGCTTGCGTCTGGATGGCAGCCATCGTTTTCGCTTTTTTCCATTCCCGCAAGCCCATGCCTCGCCGATCATCCAATGACAACTTGCTCACTCCTTGAGGTCGATCGTTCTTCGGACGGAGCCCTCCTTCGATGAGATGGCACGAGGCAAGAATCCCAGAGCGAGCAAGATTCCAAGGACAGCAACGCCCCCGCATACCCAGAGCGTGGCATCCATGCCGTTCACGAAGGCAGACCGTACCGATTCGAGCAGCCCATGCGAATCGCTCCGATGCGCTGCCTCTACGCCCGCGGATACGCTCCGGCGAGCCATCTCGGCGGTATCGGCCGGGATGTTTACTCCTTCCAGTTTAGCACGATAGATATCGCTAAGAACAGTGCCCAGCAACGCGACGCCGACCGTACCTCCGACTTGACGCAGTGCCATGATCAGCGCGGAGCCGACCCCGCTTCTTTCCGGCGTCAATGCGCCCAATGCCACTTCCATCGCCGTAGGCAGCGCAAAGCCGATTCCGAGTCCCGCCATGGAGAGCCAAGCGGCTGTCCAGCCATAACCGCTGCCTGCAGCGGTAGAGGCGCCCATGGCCATAGCTGCGGCGAGAAAGACGAACCCTAACGCAATAAGCCCTCTATTGCCGAATCGGACATGAAGCTTCTCGGCTGTCTTTGCGCCAATTAGCAATCCCCCCATGATCGGCAGCAATCTTAGCCCCGTGCCGAAGGAATCCGCCCCTTCCACGGCTTGAACATATTGCGGAGTCACGAAGAGCAGCCCGTACATTAGGAAGGACACGAGCGTCGCGGCGATGGAAGCGCCCGCAAAGCCGCGAGAACGAAACAGCGACAAATCGATCATAGGATGGCGGGATCGCCTCTCCCACCAGAAGAAACCGGCGATCGCAGCGGCGCCGATCGCGATCGTTCCTAGGGCGACGGCATCTCCCCAACCCCGTTCCCCAGCTTCGATGATGCCGTAGGTCAAGCCTATGAGTCCTGCGCTGGAGGCCAGGATGCCCAAGAGGTCGAGCTTCTGCTTATTTTCGCCCTTCGATTCCGGAAGAAGGAAGAAGACCGCTATAATTCCTGCGAGAATAATCGGAATGTTTATTAAGAATACGGAGCCCCACCAATAATGCTGCAGCAGCCATCCCCCGACGATGGGGCCGAGCGGAATGCCGATCGCGTTCGCCATCGTCCACAGTCCGATTGCTTTGGGACGTTCCGATTCTTCGAACAGGACCGGGATAATCGAGATGGACAGCGGCATCAGGAAGGCGGCTCCCAGACCGAGAGCGGCCCGGCCGGCGATCAAAGCCTCCGTCGAGCCCGCGTATGCGCATGCGACCGATGCTGCGCCGAACAAGACAAGCGCCCCGAGCAAAAATTTTCTGCGTCCGAATCGGTCTCCGAGCAGTCCGGCCGGCAGCAGGGCGGCGGCGAAAGTCAGGTTGTAAGCGTCGGCGAACCATTGAAGCTGACCGTTGGTAGCGTGCAATTCCGTGGCCAGGGTCGGAAGCGCGAGGTTCAGTACCGTTAGATCAAGGCCTACGGCAAGCAAACTTACGGCCAAAGCGCCGAGTACCCACCATTTGCGGCGGCTCATCACATTCATGATTCATTCTCCTTTTTGATACTTAATATTTAATGACAGTCTATATAAAATGATAGTCACTGTCAATATGAGTTTGAGCAAAATAGGCCCTACCAAAAAAGGTGGCAGCCCGCAAAGAAAAACGTTATTTTAGAAAGGAATGGCGCATAAGGAATTCGTCGCCCTAAGGGGGACGGAATGGAGAGGAGAAAAGCTATGAGGTTGGGCACATCGCTGTTTCGATCCTATGAAGATCCGTCGAGCTGGGCTCAAGATATGAGAAGGCTTGGTTTTCGGGCATCTGTGTGCCCCATTAAGGGAGATGCGGATGACGAGACCGTTGCGGCATACCGCAAGGAAGCCGAACGACATGACGTAAGGATCGGCGAGGTGGGAGCCTGGAGCAACCCGATCAGCCCGGACGACTCCGTCCGCAAGGCTGCCATCGAACATTGCATAGGGCAGCTTGCGCTCGCGGAGCGGGTCGGCGCGCTCTGCTGCGTCAACATCGCGGGCTCGCGAGGCGCGCAGTGGGACGGGCCGCATCCGGACAACTTCTCGGACGCCACGTTCGCGCTCATCGTGGACACCGTGCGGGAGATCATCGACGCGGTCAAGCCGAAGAATACGTTCTACACGCTCGAGACGATGCCGTGGGTGTTCCCCGATTCGGCGGACTCTTACCTGAAGCTGATCCGGGCAATCGATCGCAAGGCTTTCGCCGTCCATCTCGATCCGGTGAACATGATCAGCAGCCCTCGCGTGTTCTATCGCAACGGCGAGATGATCCGCGACTTTTTCGCCAAGCTCGGCCCTTATATCAAGAACTGCCATGCCAAGGACATCGCGCTAGCCGGACGTCTCACCGTCCATCTCGATGAGGTAATCCCAGGTCGGGGGGCGTTGGATTACCGCACCTTCCTGATCGAGCTGAATAAGCTCGATCCCGACATCCCGCTTATCATCGAGCACCTCTCCAAGGAAGAAGAGTACATGCAGGCCGCAGGCTACATTCGCCAGACGGCGGAGAGCTTGTCTATATCGTTGTAGGAAAAAAGGGCAGACCGTTGCCGATCCGTAAAAGCGAGGTAACCAGACTATGCACTGGCGCGAGATCCGGCGGCGAATGAGCGCTAGAAGGCAGTTAGACTACGCACATCGTCGGGACGGGGCACCAAGCGGCTGAAGAGGGTAACCAGACTGCTTACACAAGCAGAATTGCGCGGCAGCAGGGGGAAGAGGGTAACCAGACTGCTCACATAAGCGGAATTGCGCGGCAGCGGGGGGAAGAGAGTAACCAGACTGCTGACATTGGCGAAATTGCCCAATGCTAAAGCGTAACAGGAGCATCCATATGCAAAGAGGGGGCCATCGCCGCGCGATAGCCCCCTCTTTTGCTTCTTTTAAACCACGCCGTGAGCCATCATAATCTTGGCGACCTTAAGGAAGCCCGCGATGTTCGAGCCGGCGACCAGATTGCCGGGAACGCCGTATTGGGCGGCCGCGTCGGCGCTGTTCTTGTGGATCGTCTTCATGATGTTCTTCAGCTTCGCGTCGACTTCCTCGAAGGTCCACGAGTAGCGCATGCTGTTCTGCGACATCTCCAGCGCGGATACCGCTACGCCGCCCGCATTGGCCGCCTTGGCCGGTCCGAACAGGACGCCGTTCTGCAGGAAGACGTCGATCGCTTCCAGAGTCGAAGGCATGTTGGCGCCTTCTCCGACCGCGATTACCCCGTTGCGAACGAGCGTCCTGGCCGCTTCTTCGTCGATCTCGTTCTGCGTGGCGCAAGGAAGCGCGATATCGCACGGAATCGACCAGATGTCCGTGCATCCGGGATGGAACTCCGCGCCGGAATGAATGCGTACGTATTCGCTGATCCGCTTGCGCTCCACCTCTTTGAGCTGCTTAAGCGTATCGAGGTTAATGCCGTTCGGGTCATACACGTAGCCGCCGGAATCGCTGCAGGCCACGACCTTCGCGCCGAGCTCGAGCGCTTTCTCGATCGCGTAGATCGAGACGTTGCCGGAGCCGGACACGACGACCGTCTTGCCTTGGAAGCTCTGTCCGACCGTCTTCAGCATCTCGTCCACGAAGTACACGCAGCCGTAACCCGTCGCTTCCTTGCGGGCGAGGCTTCCGCCGTATTCGAGTCCCTTGCCCGTCAGGACGCCGGCTTCATTCACCCCGCGAATCCGCTTGTATTGCCCGTACAGGAAGCCGATCTCTCTGGCTCCTACGCCGATATCCCCCGCCGGTACGTCGGTATCTTGGCCAAGGTACCGATACAGCTCCGTCATGAAGCTCTGACAGAACCTCATGATCTCCAGATCCGACTTGCCCTTCGGGTCGAAGTCCGAACCGCCCTTGCCTCCGCCGATCGGCAATCCGGTCAGCGAATTCTTGAAGATTTGTTCGAATCCGAGGAACTTGATAATGCTGGCGTTAACGGAAGGATGGAAGCGAAGACCGCCCTTATAAGGTCCGATGGCACTGTTGAATTGCACGCGGAAGCCGCGGTTCACCTGCACCCGGCCTTGGTCGTCCACCCACGGGACCCGGAACGAAACCAAGCGCTCCGGCTCGACGATAGCCTCCACGATGCCGCGTTCGATGAATTCGGGGTGCTTCTCGAGCACGGGCTTCAGAGAGATCAGAATCTCGTAAACGGCTTGGTGGAATTCGCTCTCTCCCGGATTCTTTTGTTGAACCTTGCTAAACAGTTGGTCGATGTAATGATCGGCGGATACTTGCGTGGTCATTGGGCGTGCTCCTTCATATGGGTAGGATTTTTGCACTTATGCACTTTTTATTTGCACTATTTTAACTGAAAATTCGCTCTGCGTGAACCTATAGGCCTATAGAAATATTTTTTCGAGTGTTAATAAATGTTTTATGAAATATTCACAATATTCATTTGCTATGCAAAAAAAGCCCGCCCCGTATGCAAAAAAGCCAAGCCCGGCGAGCGGACTTGGCTTAATAAATGAGCTTGTACGAGCTTATGGGAACTTAGAGAAGTTCCTTGCGGAGCTGCGCCGGAGACTTCGGCGACAGGTAGCCCGGCGCGATGTCGAATACCGTCTTCGCTCCCGAGACGCCTTCGCCGTGGAGACGGTAAGCCGCGCGGGCATACGCCACGAGTACGCTGGCGGTGAATTCCGGGTTGCTCTCGAGCTTGAGGGAATATTCGATAATCTGGCGGGTGCTCTTGCCGGTCACGCCGCTGCGGATGACGAAGCCGCCGTGCGGCATCTCGGAGTGGTCTCTCCGCAGTTCCTCTTCGCTAATGAAGTTCACGGTCGTGTCGTAATCGGAGAAGTAGTTCGGCATGCTGACGATCTCTTGGCGGATTTGCTCCAGATCGGCGCCTTCCTCGGCGACCACGAAGCACTCGCGGGTATGCTTGTCCCTGGTCGTCAGCTCCGGAGTCTCGCCGTTGCGAATGCGGTCGATGACGGATTCGGAAGGAACGGTGTACTGAACGCCGCCCTTGACGCCCTTCACTCGGCGGATCGCGTCGGAATGGCCTTGGCTTACGCCCTTGCCCCAGAACGTGTAATCCGTGCCTTGGCTAAGGATGGATTCCGCCATCAAGCGGTTGATCGAGAACAGGCCCGGGTCCCATCCGGTAGAGATTACGGCTACCTTGCCCGACGTCAGGGCCGAGTCGTTCACTTGCTCGAAGTACTCCGGAATCTTCGCGTGAGTATCGAAGCTGTCGACGGTATTGAACAGCTTGGAGAACACCGGTCCTTGCTCCGGAAGGTCCGTCGCCGAGCCGCCGCACAGGATCATGACATCTACTTTGTCCTTAAAGCTCTCCGCCTCGGAGATTTGATAGAAACGAAGGCCGTTCTCGGATGCGAACGAGGAAGGATCGCGGCGGGTGAAGATGCCGACCAGCTCCATGTCCGGATTCTGCCCGATAGCGGACACCACGCCTCTGCCCAAGTTGCCGTATCCTACGATGCCTACTCTAATCTTTGCGCTCATGTAGATCCTCCAAATGAATGTTGTGATTTCTCGACATTATAACATTGAATGTAAGGTCTCACAATTGTGAGTATTTCACGAATCCCTCCGAAGATCGCCTTATTATGCCCTGCCCCGGCCATTAATACGGCATTTCTTCCCGGAGAGAGGCACGTCTTCCTCCCCTCCCGGATCCGAAAAACGGCCGAGAAAATGAAAAGAACCCGTGCCTTCTCCGGTAATCGAAGAGAGGTCAGGTTCTTTATCCGCTCTATTTTATCTAATCCGCTTTTTTCGTCTAACCCGTATTTAGGCCTCCGACGCCGCTCCCGAAGGCTCGCTTGCGGTCACCAGAGCCTTGCCGCGCCACTTCCCGCTGCGCCAGCGGAACAGCATGATGATCCCGCGGGCCCACTCGTCGGCGGCGATGGCAAGCCACACTCCCGCGAGTCCCATGTCCAACGTGAACGTCAGGAAGTAGCCGAGCGGCAGGCTCATGAACACCATGGAGACGATGCCCCAGTAGACCGTGTATTTCGCGTCCCCCGCCGCCCGAAGCACGGGAACGAACAGCAGGTTGAGGGAGCGTCCGGTCTCGAGAGCCAGACTGAGCACGATCATCTGGGTCGCCAGCCGAACGATCTCGCGGTCGTCCGTGAACAGCTCGATCAGCGGATGGCGGATCAGAATGATGGCCAGGTCGATCGCGACCGTGATGGCGAAGATCCAACGGGCGCTGATCCATACCCGTTTGTAGGCGTCATCGGGCTTCGAGCCGCCGACGAACCGGCCGACGATAATCGCGGTTGCCGTGCCGCAAGCGGTACTGAACAGGAAGACGTAGGTGGAGATATTCATCGCATATTGGCGGGAAGCGAGAGCGGCCTCTCCGATCATCGCCACATAATAGAGAAACACCGATTGGCACGCATGATACAACACCGATTCCAACGCGACCGGAATGCCGATCTTCAGGATTTTCCCCAGAAACTCCTTGCTGAACGTCAGATAGTCCCTCCACCGAATCTTGTAATCCATGATCCGATAAGCCATCCAGAAGAAGACGACGACCGCGGCTCCCCGGCTGATGACCGTCGACCAGGCGGCGCCTTCCACGCCGAGCGCGGGCAAGCCCCCGTGACCGAAGATCAGCAGGTAGTTGATCGCGATATGAAGGACGTTCATGCCCAGGGAGACGTACATCGCTTCCTTCGGATATCCGTACGTTCGAATGATCCCGGATAATGCGTTAATGACCGACTGGAGGAAAATAAAGCCCCCGATAATAGGAAGGTAAGTCGTCGCCATCTCCAGCGTGTTCTCCTCAAGGTTCATCATCCGCATCAGCGGTTCGGACAGCAGGAGGAAGAGAAGGCTCATGACCAGTCCCGTCAGCAGGTTCATCGTGATCGTCAACGCGGCGATCTTCGACGCTTCGAAACGTTTGCCGGAACCGAGATATTGGGAAACCACCACGTCGGCTCCGTTGTTGATGACCCCGATGATCAGGATGGCGATAAAAATAAATTGGGTTGCGACCCCGACGGCCGATACGGCTTCGTCGGACACCCCGCTTAACATTAAGGTGTCAGCGGTGCTCATTAGGAAAAACAGCAGATTCTCCAGAAGAATCGGCCAAGTCAGGCTGGCTACGCGAAGCTCGCGTCCGGCATTCATCTTAACACCTCGATCGTGTGAGCATACGTCTAGTTGGAATATGCCAAGTAAGACTAGCCTATGTTACCATCAACCCTTGCCTTGGACAACGAATGATTTATGGATTAACGGTATAAACTTTAAGTAAGTACCTTGACAATATAAATTGATTTATTTATGATTAATCCGACATCAAGAATGACGATCAGGTTCGATGTAAACCTTACTCTAAAGAAAACAGCCGCAGGAGGGAATTAAGATGTCGAAGTTGAATATCGGTATCATTCTGGGAAGCACTCGCGACGGGCGCGTAAGCCCGCAGGTAGGCGAATGGGTCAAGCGCATCGCGGACGGCCGCGGAGACGCGAACTATGAGATCGTCGATATCAAGGACTATAAGCTTCCATTGCTGGGCGAAGAGGACGCAACGGAACAAGCGACGGCTTGGAACACGAAGCTCGCTAGCTTGGACGGCTTCGTCTTTATCGTTCAAGAATACAACCACAGCATCACCGGCGCGCTGAAGAACGCCCTTGACTTCGCTCGCGAAGCTTGGAACAACAAGGCTGCCGGCATCGTCAGCTACGGCTCCGTCGGCGGAGCTCGCGCAGCGGAGCATCTCCGCGGCATTCTCGGCGAGCTGTCCGTTGCGGACGTTCGCGTTCATCCGGCGCTCTCGCTGTTCACCGACTTCGAGAACGGCACGTTCAAGCCGGCCGATCTGCATCTGACCAACCTGAACGGCATGCTCGATCAAGTGCTCGCTTGGAGCGGCGCTCTGAAGACGCTTCGTTAAGAGCGGCAGAGCCGGCTATAAGAAGGGTTGCTTCGCAGTCTGAGACTGAGGAGCAATCCTTTTTCTATTCGGCTAACCCGTTAATGGCACGCGTTCGAAGCGGCTTACATAAAATCCATACTTAAAATATCTTACTAGTAAGAGTATACTAAGTTGTGAATAGGACTTCAGGAAGGGGGAATTTCAATGGACGCAGCGCATCCGGCGCTCCCGCCGCATCCGGCCTTCGACTTCGAGATGACGGTCACTTGGGGAGATTGCGATGCCGCGGGCATTCATTATTACGCGAGGAGCTTCGACTGGTTCACCAATGCCCGGATGGGCCTTCTCGCGAATTATGGATTCCCCTATATGGCGGCTTGGCATCATCAAGGGATCTTTCTCGTCTGTCTTCACGCGGACTGCCAGTATCGCAAGATGCTGCGCCCCGAGGATCGAATCGTCGTTCGAACCGAGCTTGCGGAGCTCTCGCGGACTCGCATGGCTTTCGATTATCGGATCTACAAGGAAGGAGGAATCCTGGCGGCGGAAGGAACGACCAAGCATGCTTACGTTGACCCCTCGGGGTCGCCGTTTAATCTGGAACGCAGGCATCCCGAATTGTGGGCAAGCTTGAAAGAGGCTGGATTGGTTGCGGAGAAGCGCTAGCCGTTAAGAGGCATACGGGAGTGGGTTGAGTTTATGGTCAAAGAACGAATCGTCATTACCGGCATGGGAGCCGTTACGCCGGTCGGAATCGGGGTCTCCGACTATTGGAACCACCTTCTGGCCGGGCAGACGGGCATCGGGCCGATCACCCGATTCGATGCGGAAGGGCTTCCGGTTCGGATCGCGGGCGAGGTGAAGGATTTCGATCCCGCACGCTATCTTCCGAAGAAGCTGGTCGGTCAGACCGATATCTTCATGCAATTCGCGTACGCGGCGGCCGAGGAAGCGATTGGCCAAAGCGGGATCGTCGACGGCCTGCAGCGAAGCCGGATCGGAATCGTGCTGGGCACGGCGCTCGGAGGCATCTCCACGGCCGCGGGCACCCAAGAGCAGATCGCGCGAAGCGGAAGCTATCGGGTGACGCCGCACCTGGTTCCCAAGATGCTGTCGAACATCGCGGCGGCCCATATCGCGATCGCGAACGGCTTCAAGGGTCCGAGCTATACGGTGAGCACGGCGTGCTCCTCCGGAGCGGACGCGGTCGGAATGGCGGCCATTCTGCTTAGAGCCGGACAAGCGGACGCCGTCGTCGCGGTCGGCGCGGAATCGATTCTCTGCGCCCTTATGGATGCGGGCCTGTCTTCGGCCCGCGCCATGTCGACGCGCAACGAGGAGCCGCAGCAGGCCAGCCGCCCGTTCGAGAAGAACCGCGACGGATTCGTCATGGGCGAAGGGGCCGGCGCGCTGATTCTGGAGACGCTGAGTTCGGCTCTGGCCCGCGGCGCGGAGATCAAAGCCGAGCTGCTCGGCTATGCGAATTGCACCGACGCGTACCACGTCACATCCCCCGATCCGGACGGAAGCGGGGAGATCTGGTGCATGCGCCAGGCGCTTGAGGAGGCTGGGCTGGCTCCGGCCGACATCGGCTATGTCAATGCCCACGGAACGTCGACTCCTCTCGGGGACAAGGTGGAGAGCCAAGCGTTGAAGGAAGTGTTCGGGGAAGCCGCTTCGCGAATCCCTGTCAGCTCGACCAAGGGCGCGACGGGCCACTTGATGGGAGCGGGCGGAGTGACGGAGCTCATCGCCTGCATCCAAGCGATTCGGGAAGGCGTCGTTCCGCCGACGTTGAATTACGAGGAGCCCGATCCGGAATGCGACTTGGATTATGTGCCGAACGCCGCCAGGGAAGCGAAGGTCGACTATGCGATGTCGAACTCCTTCGGCTTCGGCGGACAGAATACCTCCGTCATCGTAGGACGTTATTCGAAGTAATCTTTTGTTGAATTTAGATATGCCGATAGGAACGGACCGTTGAAGGGATTTATCGAGTTTTGCGAGCCGCGTTTCAGACATATCGTTCACTTAGCGCTTAGAAGGGATGATATAGATGGAAAATCATTTTACGTACGACGTTCGGATGTTCAAGGACACGTTCGAATACGAATTTACTTACCTGAGCGGATTCATGCGCAATGTGCACCGCTTCGCCAAACGTACGGCCATAAGCGATCCGGTGAGAGAACTCAGCTTGACCTATGCTGAATTGAACCGAGAGGCCAATCGCCTGGCGAACGCCATGCTGGCGGACGGAATCGGCAAGAACGAGCTCGTCGTTTACCAATTGCCCAATTCCGCCGAATTTATCTTCAGTTATCTCGCGCCGCAGAAGATCGGAGCGATCAACAGCCCGATCAACTTCCGATTGTCCGCGGGAGAGACGGCTTATATTCTCGACGACAGCCGCCCTTCCGTCTATCTCTACGACGCGGAGATCAAGGACACGGCGCTGGAAGCGCTCGAGTTGGCGGCCCACAAGCCGGCCCGTATCGTCATGGTCGACCTGTCGGGCTCCGCCGAGCTTCCGGCCGGGCATGTCACCTACGCCGATTACACGGGCGGGCAGTCCGAGGAGAACCCGAAGATCGATAGGCCGATGCACATCTACGACGAGAATACCCGGCTGTACACCTCCGGCACGACGGGCAGGCCGAAGGGAGTTCCTCTGAACAACATCAACGACGTCCTGTCCGCCCATGACGTCGCGATGCATTTTCCGCTAACCCCGATGGACAAGACGATGAACATGAGTCCTTGGTTCCACCGCGGGGGCATTCACTCGGGCGGTCCCGGACCGACGCTTTATATCGGCGCGGAAGTCGTCATTCTCCGTTCCTTCCATCCGAAGACCTGTCTGGAGCTGGCCGAGAGAATGGGGGTCACCTTCCTGATCGGAGCTCCGCCGATGCTGAAGATGCTGCATGACCAGCAGTTGAAGCACACGGTCGATCTGTCCAGGCTCAAGGGAATCGTCACGATGGGGGCGCCGCTGGAGAGAGAAGCGTGCATCAAGTTCCAGAAGGTGCTGACGCCGAACATCTTCAACGGCTACGGCACGACCGAAGCGTTCTGGAACACGTTCCTGCGTCCTTACGATCTGCCGGATATGGCCGGCTCGGCCGGACGCGCCTGCACGGACGACGACGTCGCCGTGGTCAAGGTGTTCCCGGATCGCCGGGCGGAGCCGCACGAAGTGGTCGCCCGCGACGGATCCGAAGTGGGCGAGGTCATCGTTCGAGCTCCCGGCAAGACGACGTACACCTACGTCAACAACGAGAAGGAATCGGAGAGAGTCTTCTACAAAGGCTGGATCTATATCGGGGACATGGGGGTGTGGGACGAGAACGAATTCGTCACCATTGTCGGACGCAAGAACGACATGATCGTCTCTTCCGGCGAGAACATCCATCCGGTGCAGATCGAAGAGATTCTGAACCGGCATCCGAAGGTGCAGCAATCTGTTGTCGTGGGGGTGCCGGACGAGCTGCGCGGCGAAGCGGTCGTCGCTTACGTCGTCAAGGAAGATCCTTCGCTTACGGCCAAGGAGCTTAACAAATACTGCAGCGAGCACAACATGCTGGCGACTTACAAGAAACCGAGGTATTACCGCTTCATCGACGAGCTGCCGTACACGGCAACCGGGAAGAAGCGCCACTTTATCGTTCGCGCGATGGCGCTCGAGGACCAGAAGAACGGACTTCTCGAGAAGCACTAATCGTTTCTTTTATATGGGTAGGCAGAAAAACCCGCAAAGCCGTTATCCACGGCTATTGCGGGTTTCTTCATGCAGTCCTGTTGGTGTCTGGCGACCTAATCGCTGTCGTTGTCGGGAGCGGCGGAACGCTGAAGCTCGGCTAAGTAGTCGTCCAAGCGATCGAACCTCTCCTCCCACAGGCGGCGGAAGGAGCTGAGCCACTCGTCCATCTCGGCGAGCGGCCTGGCCCGAAGCTTATAGATACGCCGATTCGCTACCTTGTGCACCTCGACGAGACCGACATCGCTCAGCACCTTCAAGTGCTTGGAGGTCTGCGGCTGATTCAGATGCAGACGGTCGGCAATCTCGTTCACGGACATGGGGCCCTTTAGCAGCAGCTCAACCATCTCGAAGCGGTTGGACTCGGCAAGAGCGCCGAACACGCTTATATTCATGTAGGCATCACTCCAGAATCATGTTGCGGAACGGGCTTACAACGTCTCCGAAGCTTGACGGATCAGCCGGAGAAGAAGCACTTCGTCAAGCGTTTGCCCGTTCTTGAACTTAATGGTCTTGCGGTCCGGCGGACCGGCTTCGAACAAGCCTTCCGGGGCTTCAAGCTCCGCCGCGTTGAAGATCATGAAGCTTAACGCAGCCTTGGAAGGGCGGTCACTTCCGGATTCATCGGATCGCTCCTTCTTGGAACAGTTCATCCAGATGGTTCAGCGTCATCGTCAGCCCTTCGGCCATTCCCATCTTCAGCGTGGCTTGCAGGTACGGTATCTCTACTTACAATATATAATAATTTAAATATTCCTGTAAAGGAATATTAAATGGACGGGGAGCCATTCTCAGGGAGAATAAGGGCAAGGTGAGCGTCGATAGTCGAGAAAATCGCTTGACGGTCGGGGATCGGCGGTAATGGGCGGAATGAGAAAGGGTCGAGCGAAGAGGCAGAAAGCCGACGCGAGGCTTGAAGTTGCGGATGCGTACGAATAGGCGGGAGCGCCGGTCTGCCGGCATGGGCGGACCGAGCGCTCCGCGGCCCTTACTTCGCGATAACCCCGCAGGCGATTCGGCTGCCGGAATTGCCGGACGGATCGGTCACGTAGTCGTCGGCTTTCTCGTGAATGACGAGAGCCGTGCCGCCGTCCTTGAGAAGGGAGTTTGGCTGGCCGGGCTTCAGCGTCACGTTGCGGCTGTTGATGATCGCTTTGATCGAACCGCTGTCTCCGACGGTGATGTTCGGCAGATCCCCGGCATGAAAGCCCTTCGGATTATGGAAGCCGTGCTGCTTGGAGGCAGGGTTGAAGTGCGCCTTGGCGCTCTCGAAGGCAGGCGGTTCGCACTTGCCGGCTTCGTGGAAGTGGATGCCATGCGTTCCGGGGGGGAGGCCTTGGGCTTCCAGTTCGATGCGGACCGTGTCGGCCATCTGCGTCAGCACGGCCGTTCCGATCTGCTTGCCTTCGGCGTTGACGATCTTGGACGTGACGGACAGGGTCTCCGGAGCCGGAGCCGGGGCTGGCGACGGCGCATGGTCATGCTTGGGCTTGGCTTGAGCGACCGGCGCGACCAGGACGGCAGTCAACGCGAGAAGCGCCAGCGCTCTAGCGGATTTCGTTGCGAAAGTCATTTCTCTTCGATGTCCTCCTACAAACGTTGGTGGTTGCCCTGCTAGTATTTCCTTATTGTGGATGGACATACGGGAGCAGTGGCAGAAGGGCATCCCTCCGGTCGTTTACCGGCAGAGGGATGCCCTTCTGTCATTCAGGATTTCCATTTGCCCGCCCAACGATCCATCTCTTCGAGAACGGAGTGGAAGTCTCTCCCCTTCTCCGTTAGAGAGTACTCGACGGTGACGGGGACGGTCGGGAACACTTCCCTGTGCACAACGCCTGTCTTCTCCAGATGGCGGAGAGTATCCGTGAGCGACTGGGTGCGGATGATGGCGACGTTGCGAAGCAATTGCTTGAAGCGTTGAGGTCCTTTGAAGAGCTGGGCGATGACCATGAAGGACCATTTCGCTCCGAGGATCTGAAGGACCTCGCAGATGTTCGGCTGAAGATCCTCTTTCTCGCCCTCATTCGTCGCCGATGGTACGGCTAGGAGGTGATCCAGCTTCACATGCTGGGTATCGGAATCCTGGGTACCGGGAGAAATCGTCATTCTTTTCCATCCTCCTGTTCGCTTACAATTAGTTAGTTAGTCTGAATAACTGGATAATGTCCAGATGAATTGCCTTCTTACCTTTTGTTAGTGAATTAATTATAATGGCAATCAAATCCAATTCGCAAGAGGAAGGACGATTGCCATGAACCGATTTTCCGTTTATTTATTAGCCTTCGGGGCCTTCTTTACGGCCACCTCGGAGATTGTCGTCGGCGGGATTCTGACTATCATCGCCGAGGATTTGGACGTTTCCGTGTCCTTAGCCGGCCAGCTCATCTCTACCTTCTCGCTTGCCTTCGCGATCGGAACGCCGATCGTCGTCGCGCTGACCTCGCGATTGTCGCGCAAGAACGTTCTGGTCGGCTCGCTTCTGGTTTTCGCGCTCGGGAACGTCGTCGCTTTGTTCAGCCACACCTTCGGAATGCTGATCGCCTCCAGGGTCGTTCTCGGGACCAGCTCCGGCGTGTATGCCGTCGTCGCGATCGCTTCGTTGGCGAAGCTTGTTCCTCCGGAACGGACGGGGCGAGCGATCGGGACGATCGCCCTCGCCTTCAGCCTGTCGATGGTTCTCGGCGTCCCGCTGGGGATCTCGATCTCCGGCTGGTGGGATTGGCAGGCCGTATTCGTTCTGCTCGGAGCCGCGGCGATACCGGTCGCTTATCTGCTTCGCCGTTTGCTGCCCGAGATCGCGGGGGATGAACCTATTCCTTTCAAGAGGCAGCTCGCGGCGCTCGGCCATCCGATCCTCTTGACGGCATTTGTGCTGTCGTTCCTATGGAGCACCGGCAATTCCATCATCTATTCGTATATGGCTCCCTTTCTGCAGTCCGTTCTGAGTCTGAACACGGGGGAAGTCGGAGCGATGCTGCTGGCGTTGGGAATATTCGGCATGCTGGGTTCTCGCTTGGGAGGTACCGGAGTCGATCGGCTGGGCACGACCCGGATGCTCGTACTAAGCTTGGCGCTTCATATTGCCGCTTTGGCTCTGCTTCCTCTCTTGCAAGGGTCGACCGTGCTCGCGCTGATCGTTATCACCTTATGGGCGCTCTCCATGTTCATGTCGGCTCCGGCGATCAACACCTATTTTATTCAATTGGATCCCCGCAAAGCGCAGATCGTCCTCGGGCTGAATCTATCGTTCACCCACCTGGGACTGGCGGCCGGGGCCGGAGCCGGCGGACTGATGATCGACCTTAGCGCGACGCCTCTCTATAATCCATGGCTCGCCAGCTCGTTGGGATTGATCGGCATGGGGGTCGCTTGGTACTCCTTCCGTTTGAGGAACAAGGCTTCGCTCCAACCCGCTTAATGTCGAATGGGCCGATGCGAACGATGCCTTTTCCCCGCGGTTCTGTTAGAATGAATAGCATCACCCGATATGCGGATAAGGAGAACGTGCATGAGATTCGGCTTTGACATCGACGATACTTTGATCAATCTGCGTGAACATGCCTTCAACCTGTACCAGAAGAAGCTGAATACGAGCGTGGAACCGGAGAAGTTCCATGCGCTGACCGGCGTGCCGATCCATGAGCTGTTCGGGATGAGCGGCGAAGAGGGCGCGAAGATGTGGAACAGCTTGCGCGAAGAGATTTATTACACGGACTGCCCGCCTTTCCCGAATGCGGTGGAAGTGCTTCAGGAGCTCGTGCGCCAAGGGCACGAGGTGTACTATATTACGGCTCGCGTGGCGGAATATTGCGAGAGAACGAAGGAATGGATCAAGCAGGCGGGGTTCCCGGTCGAAGACGGGCGCTTCTATTGCGGAATGGCGGACCACGAGAAGGTGGACATCATCCGCAAGCTGGAGCTCGATTATTACTTCGACGACAAGCCTGCCGTGCTCGACACGCTGTCGGAGCTGCCGCTGAAAGTCTACGTGCGGGACAACTCGTACAATCGCCATCTGGACATTCCCCGCATCACGACGTGGAACGAGCTTCTGGACATCGTGAAGGAAGCCGGAGAAGAAGCCTCTCAATAATGAACAAGAGATGGGGTTTAGTGTTCCCGGAAACGGTAACAGCGACAGCTTAGGACAAGAAGCGGAGTCCCGGGCTGTCGCTGTTTAGTTAAGCGAATGTTATACGTTATTAAGTTAATTCTTCATAGAAGTCAGTCTATCATACCGAGCGCTTGCAGCGTTCTGATCAACACGGCCGCCGCTTGTGCCCGCGTCGATTCGCCCTTCGGGTTGAACGTTCCATCCCCTGCGCCTGTCATGATTCGAAGAGCAACCACCGATCGAATATCCTCTAGATATGCAGTGTCGATACTTCCGACATCCTTGTAACCTTCCAAGCTGACTAGTTCCCGGTCGAACGACGGATTCTCCCGGTCAATAACGGCGGCGAGCATGCTTGCCATCTCATCGCGCGTCAGCGGTTGATCCGGGCGGAAGCTTGTATCGCCGGCAAAGTCGAGCAAGCCAATCCTCTTGGCCTCCGCTACGGCGCCATAATACCAGGAGCCGGACTTTACGTCGGTATAGATCGGCATGTCATCGCTAGCCGTTCTACGGCTTCCAAGCGCTCTAACGAGCATGGCTGTAAATTCCGCCCTCGTCACGGCTTGGTTCGGCGCGAACTTGCCGCCGCCAACGCCTTGAACAAGTCCTTTCGCGGCAGCAAGCTCGATAAACGGTTTGCCCCAATGCTTCTGAACGTCGGAGTAATCGATTCTATTGTCCGCCACAAGGTAGACGCTGTTCGAATAAGACGGGATCATGACGTACCAGACGCCTTCTATTTGCTCTTTCTTGGCGGCAACAAATTCGAACTTCTTGCTCGTTTCGTTATAGCGGAATGCGCCCCATCGCTCCGGCATGCTCTCCATGTTCTTCGGCATTGGAATTACCCTTGTGAGAGCTTTACTGAATTGATCCGCCTCTCCGATGGATTGCCCTGTCTTCGTATTCATAATCGTAATGCTGTAATCCACAATCGCTCCCATCGCCTTGCCCGTAGACAATTCGTCTCGCAATGCCGTCTTTATCTCTTTGTCGTCGGACTTATCGGTCAGGGTGATCTTAAAGCTGATATCCTCCGCTTTGACATTGTTCTTCGCAAGCAAATCCTTTAACCCCGGAATGAGTGACGCCAGATTGACCGGTACTCGATAGGCGCCGTATGGAGCATTAATCTCCAAAAGGAAGTTAGCGTTTCGATTCCCAAGATCGAGTAGAATGCTAGACGGTATATCAACGAAAGCCGTTCCACCGGCAGGTGTCACTTCCAGCGAGACGGACGGCTTAGAAGTGTCGATGGTATCGGGATCTAGCGCAGAGCCGTTCTGGTTGATCACCGGCTTAATAGGCGTTGGCTCGGGGCTTCCGCCGCTTGGACTCCCTGTTACCGCCACGTTCTTCGTCGAACGGCTGCTCGTCTTCGTGCCGTCGCTTACGGCAAAGCTAATCGTACGGTCTCCTGTCGCGCCTCTCGGTGAGGAAAAGGTTACCGATCTTAAGGCGCTTTGCCACTGAGCCAGGCTGGCTCCTCCCGAAGCAGCTAGCGATAATACGCCATTGGCATTATCATAAGCGCCTCGGATAGGGCCTGCGTCGGGGAAAGACAGCGTATCTCCGGGGAGGAAGCCGCCGATAATGGATACCGTCGCGCTAGCCAGCGTTGCGCTGTCCCGGTCGGATATCGTAATACCCGGGTCGATGGCGACAGCCGGCGCGCCGGCGGCATAGGCAGTCGAACCGCTGCTGGCCGACACGACAGGCGTCTGATCCGTAGCGGCCACGGTAACGGTTCTCGTCGTCGTGTTGCTGACAGTTCCCTCATCGTCTTTGACGCTGAAGCTGATCGTGCGCGTTGCCGTATTCGGCGTTATGGCCGTATTGGTATAAACGATCGATCTTAGGACGTTCTGCCATTGCGCCGGGGTAGCCGATGCGCCTGCGGAAGTCAGCGTTAATTCGCCAGTGGCGCTAAGGTAACTAGAAGAGATATTTCCGTAAGCGGCCGCATCGTTGTTCACAAAAGCCAGCACATCTTCGCCGACGTGAAGGTTGCCTGTGACGGCCGCTCTTGCGGTTGCAAGGGGAGTGCTGCTTGGTACGGTTACCGTAAGACCGGGGTCGATCACGACCGGAGTCGAGGGCGTGTTATCTCCAGCCACGAAAGAAGCCGACCCGCTGCTTCCGGTCAAGATCGGAGATCCAGTTACCGCTACTGTTCTCGCAGCAATACTGCTGGTCTTCGCGCCGTCGTTTACGGCGAAGCCAATCGAGCGGTTCCCTCCTGTCGTGACACTCCCTGTCGAGAACGTAACCGAGCGCAAGGCATCTGCCCATTGGGTCAAGGTGGCCGTCGCGCCTGGAGAAACCAGCGTCAAGACGCCAGTAGTTGTATTATAGCTTGCAGCAATGTTGCCATAGGTCGAACTAGGATTAAAATCAAGCGTATCCCCTGGCTGGAAACCGGACCCAATGGAGACGAAGGCGCTGGCCAGCGTAGAGTTGTCAAGATCGGCAACCGTCACTCCGGGATCAATGGCTACCGCTGTTCCATTGGGTTTGTAAGAGATTGTCCCGCCTGTCGTCATCACGATTGGCGTCTGATCCGTCGCGGTCACGGTAACGGTTCTCGTCGACGTGTTGCTGTAAGTACCCGCACCGTCTTTTACAGTAAAGCCGATCGTGCGCGTTGCCGTATTCGGCGTTATGGCGGTATTGGTATAAACAATCGATCGCAGGGCGCTTTGCCATTGTTCCGGGGTGGCCGATGAACCTGCCGAAGTCAGCGTCAATGTGCCGGTGGAACCATTGTAACTAGCTGAGATATCTCCGTAAGCGGCCGCATCGTTGTTCACAAAAGCCAGCACATCTTCGCCGCTGTGAAGGTTGCCAATAATGGCCACTGATGAGGTTGCAAGGGGAGTGCTGCTTGGTACGGTTACCGTAAGACCGGGGTCGATCACGACCGGAGTCGAGGGCGTGTTATCTCCAGCCACGAAAGAAGCCGACCCGTTGCTTCCGGTCAATACGGGCAATCCAGTTACTACTACAGTTCTTGTAGCAATACTGCTGGTCTTCACGCCGTCACTTACGGCGAAGCCAATCGTGCGGTTCCCTGTCGTGACACTCGATGTCGAGAACGTAACCGAGCGCAAGGCATCTGCCCATTGGGTCAAGGTAGCCATCGCGCCTGGAGAAACCAGCGTCAAGACGCCAGTAGTTGTATTATAGCTTGCAGCAATGTTGCCATAGGTCGAACTAGGATTAAAATCAAGCGTATCCCCTGGCTGGAAACCGGACCCAATGGAGACGAAGGCGCTGGCCAGCGTGGAGTTGTCGCGATCGGATACCGTCACGCCGGAATCAATGGCGACCGCTGTCGTGTTGGGTTTATAAGAGGTTGTCCCGCCAGCCGTCATCACGATTGGCGTCTGATCCGTGGCGGTCACGGTAACGGTTCTCGTCGCCGCGTTGCTGATAGTATCCGCCCCGTCTCTTACGGTAAAGCTGATTACGCGCGTTGCCGTATTCGGCGTTATGGCGGAATTGGTATAAGCAATCGACCGCAGGGCGCTTTGCCATTGCGCTAGGGAGGCGGATGCGCCTGCGGAAGTCAGCGTCATCTCGCCTGTGGACACAACATATACGGCCGATATATTGCCCATAGTAGAACCGTCATTTACGAATAAAAGCGCATCTTCGCCGCTCTGAAAGTTGCCTGAGATGGCTACCGTTGCAGAAGCCAACGTTGCACTGTCCGGATCGGTTACCGTCAGACCGGGGTCGATAGTAACCGGAGACGATGTCGTGTTATCTCCGGCTACGAATGAAGACGACCCTAAAGTCGCGTTCAGAACAGGGCCTTGTGCCGCGAAGGATCTTGGCGTAAAGTTGGTCCCCGGCGCCATTTGGAAGACTAAAGCTAAAACTAGCATGAATATGGATTTTCGAAATAGGTTGTCCATGACAGCATCTTTCCTATTCTATGTAAAATAATTTAGCTGTTCTAAGTATAGCTCTTGTTATCCATGTTGGTAATCCTATGAAAACAAATGATTAGCGAAAAATAGCAATCACGGTCGACGCGGTTAATCGGGAAAAGACGGCGGATTGAGCGGGAGCGGGGGGCGGTAAGGCGGTAAGGCGGTAAGGCGGCGAATTGGAGCGGGATCCCTTCTCTCTTCGCCGCTGGTCTCCCGAGCATGTCGATATTGAACTTTGAACAATAACTCGGGCTGAACTGGTTACTGGGGAGCGGAATTATTGAACTTTGTACAATAACTCGGCCCGAACTGGTTACTGGAGAGCGGAGTTATTGAACTTTGTACAATAACTCGGCCTGAAACGGTTACTAGAGAGCGGAGTTATTGAACTTTGTACAATAACTCGGTCCGAACTGGTTACTGGGGAGCGGAGTTATTGAACTTTGTACAATAACTCGGCTCGAACTGGTTACTGGAGAGCGGAGTTGTTGAACTTTGTACAATAACTAGACTAGACCCGGTTCCCGGAAGCGAGGATATCCAATATACCCCCGCCGCCGGAAGCTCCTCGTTCCGCGCGTCCTTACTCCAACTCCAATACCGACTGTCCGCTAATGATCGTCCCGTTGTTTTCCCCCATGCAAATCTCCTTCATCGAGCCCGGCTTGTCGAAGTTGAACACATGCATCGGAAGGTGGTAATCTCTCGCCAAGATAAAGGCCGACTGGTCCATGACCTTGAGGTTATGCTTCAAGACGTCGTTATAGTGGAGGGAGCGGAACTTCCTTGCCGACTTGTCGATCTTGGGATCGGCCTCCAGCACTCCGTCTACTCCTTGTTTCGCGACGAGCAGGGCGTCGCAATTCACTTCGATCGCCCGCTGGACGGAAGGGTAATCGGTGGTGACATAAGGCTGGCCGTTCCCCCCTGCGAAAATAACGATGTAGCCCTTCTCCAGATTGTGTACGGCCCTCAGCCTGATATAAGGCTCCGCGACGGATGTAATCGGGATGGCGGTCATCACGCGGACTTCTTTGGAAGTCTTGGCTTTGAGCACTCCCCGCAGCATCAAGCTGTTGATGACCGTGGCGAGCGTTCCGATGTTGTCGGCCTCCGCCCTCTCGATTCCCCAACTCTCCGCCATGCTGCCTCGAAAAATATTGCCGCCGCCGATCACAAGAGACACCTGCACGCCGAGGTCGACGACGGACATGATCTCGTTCGCGATATGATCCAATCTCTCCGGTCCGAAGCCGAACTCGCTTTCGCCCGCGACCGCTCCCCCGCTCAGCTTGATGAGAACTCTGTTGTACCTCGCCATCTAGCGCCACCTCCGTCAAATAAAAAAACACTAAAGCAACGAATGCTTTAGTGTTCCGAAGAATGGGAATATGAAGTTGGGAACGCCGCCGCTCGGTGCCTTCTTCTCTCCATACTCCCACCTCTTTCCGCTTGATTTTTCACCATATTCTATCGTTAACAACTGGAAAATGCAACCTAATTATCTCTCGTCTAAAGAAAGTTTGGCGGGTAAACAAACTATCTTCGACAGGGAGCGCCAGCACGATTCGTCAATGATTGAGCCGCGTGGCGGTTTACTTGTGGGTTCTAATTATCTAGGCATGCGAGAGGTTCGGGAGTATAATCGGTTAAGCGATTGGAAGCCTGGGCAACAGGGGGAGGGGAACACCATGGAAGTCAAATTCTGCATGTCTTGCGGTCATGAGCTCGAGACCCGCGACATCGGCGGCACGCCGCGAAGGGCTTGTCCGGCCTGCAGCTTCGTTCACTGGGGCAACTACAGCATCGGCGTCGGGGCGATTGTGATCAGAGAGGGCAAGGTGCTGCTCGTGCGCCGCGCCCAAGAACCGGGAAAAGGAAGATGGACGAATCCCGGAGGGTATGCGGAGCAACTGGAACAGCTGCATGAGACGGTGCGCCGGGAGGTTCTGGAGGAGTGCGGAGTGGAAGCGGACGTACGCAACGTGGTTGCGATTCGGGATCTTCCGCGCGGCATTCATAATCTCTATGTCGCTTTCTCGATGGAGTACGCCGGAGGCGAACCGGTGCCGGACGGAGTCGAGGTGGATGCGGCAGGATTCTTCAGCCTCGAAGAGATGAAGGCCATGAACGTAGCCCCATTCACGTGGTGGCTCGTCGACGTTGCGCTGAACGGAAGATCAGACGGGCTCGTACTCGATTCCGATCCGGTCGTTCAGCTGGAAGGGCATGGGCTGTTCCGCCGCTAACGGCGCGAAGACAAAAGAAAAGGCTGACTTCTGGCACCAGCGAATCTGGGAACAGGAGTCAGCCTTTTTTAGTTATTCAGCTTCAGCAGCTCCGGAGTGCTGACGAAGGTCGCCGTGTTAAACAGCAGCAGCACGTTCTCGATGTCGTTCTCGGCCATGTAGTCGGCGATGCTTCCATTGTAGTAACGGATGTCGATGACATGGATGTCCGGAACGTGCAGCGCGAGGAAAGGCAGGACGCTGTGGGCGTACGAGTCCTTGACGACGAGCAGCTTGTCCAGGGAGACGTCTTCCGGCGCCAGCTCGGTCCGAATCTCCGACAGCGCGTGAACGCCCCCGAGGAAGTAAGAATACTTGTCCTTCTTGCTCAGATAGGATTCAGCGTACAGCCCTTCCATCTTCGTGCCGTCGTCCGCGACGGTCATCTCGCTCGCGGCCGGCTTCTTCGGAACATACTGCTCAATCGTATCCGGCTTCGCGCCGCTGAACTGGCTCTTGGTATGGAAGCTTCCCAGGAAGGAGTCGGTTACGGTACGGATGTCGAAGTCCGATTCCGGCTTAACGCTCCAGCCCATGCTGCGGGCGAAGGCGGCATACGCAAGATAAGCGCCGCGCGTCGTCCAATGGTGGTCGGTTCGATAATAGAGATCCTCGCCGGCCGCGGGCTTAAGGAAGTCGAAGCCGTTTAAGAACGAGACGCTTCTCGATCCCGTCCCCGAGTCCGTTCCCGATTCCGATACGATCGAGCCGATGAAGTCGTTGACCTTCTCCTCCGAATACGAAGAAGCCAGCCATGGCAGCCGTTCCGGATACAAGCCGACGGAGGTGGGGGCGAGCAGGAAGGATATCTTCGCATCCGAATGCGACTCGGCAAACTTACGCACCGCTTCCGCATACGAGGCGACCTTCTCCCAAGCGGGCTCCTCGAACTTCTCGAACAGGTAGCCGTCCTTGTCCTTGTAGATGCCGTTGTTCTCCTGCTGCAGCCGAAGCTGCTCCGCCTCCGACTTCAACGCCACCCACTTGTCCCGCCAAGGAAAATGATCGGTGACATAGCTCTCGGCGTCCTTAGAGAACTCCTTGTCTTTGATGGCCTCCCAGCTTAGCTCAGGCAATCCCTGCAATAACCGATTCTCCGTCTCCGAGAAGCTCTTCTTCGGAAGGAGGAGAAGCAGGACGGACATGCCGAACAGGAGGGCGACGAAGCCGATGACATAGAGCCGGTTCGTTCTAGCGCTCATACGACGGATGCCTCCTCTTAGAATCGGAAATACAGGAACGGATTGAACGTCGCGTCGACCAGGTAAGCGATGGACAGCAGGAACAGGACGCCGTGCCAGACCAGCTGCATGGCTCCGCTGCGCCTCCACAGCCGCGCAAGTCCCGAGCCTGCGATCCGTCCCGCGATCGGAACGGAAGCGACGGCCAGCACGGCGAGCAGGATCGCGTTCGTATAGGCGAGATACAGCGTCTCGTCATTCCACAGCCCATGGCCGTTCATGCCGAACAGCGCGCGGAAGAACGTCCCCATCTCTGGCATCCGATCAAACGCGAAGAAAACCCATCCGATCAAGATAGCCGCCAACGCATACAGATGCCGAACCGTTCCGGGAACGTTCCTCAGCCAACTCAGCAGCCACATTTTCTCCAGCATCAGCACGATTCCGAAGTACAGTCCCCATAGAACGAAGTTCCAGCTCGCCCCGTGCCAGAAGCCGGTCAGCAGCCACACGATCAGGATGTTGAGGAGCTGGCGCTTCAGCCCGCGGCGATTCCCGCCAAGCGGAATGTACACGTAGTCGCGGAACCAGGTTCCTAGAGAGATGTGCCAGCGGCGCCAGAAGTCGGTGATGCTCTGCGCGCCATAAGGCTTGTTGAAGTTCTCGTTAAACCGGAAGCCGAACATATGCCCGAGCCCGATCGCCATGTCGGAATAGCCGCTGAAGTCGAAGTAGATCTGGAACGCGAAAGCGACGATCCCAAGCCATGCGGTGAGCGCGGGCAGCGTGTCCAGGCTCGAGCCGGAGATGCCGTCCCACAGCAGCCCGATGTTGTTCGCCAGCAGCACTTTCTTGGCTAAGCCGACCGTGAATCTCCTAACGCCCTCCGCGAACAGTTCCACCGTCACCTTGCGGTCCTTAAGCTGCTCGGCGACAGATCCATACTGCACGATCGGACCGGCGACCAATTGCGGGAACAGCGCGACGAACGCGCCGAAGTCGATCCAATTGCGCTGCGCTCGGGCGGTGCCCCGGTACACGTCCACGATGTAGGACATCGATTGGAACGTATAGAACGAGATGCCGATCGGAAGCGGCAGGTCAGTCGGCGGAATGTCGGTCCCAAGCAGGGAATTGACGTTGCCGATCAGGAAGTCCGCGTATTTGAAAAAAGACAGCAGCGAGAGGTTGACGACGACCGAGGAGGCGACGATCCACTTGCGGGTTAGCCGGGGCCGCTTCGGGTTGTCGAGCAGCAGGCCGAAGCCGTAATCCGTAACGGTCGACAGCAGCATGATGGCGATGTAGACGGGTTCTCCCCAGGCGTAGAAGACGAGGCTCGTCAGGAACAGAACCAGGTTCTTCAAGCGGCGGGGAGAAGCGAAGTACAGAAGAAGGACGGCGGGCAGGAAGACGAACAGGAACAGCAGGCTGCTAAAAACCATTGCGGGTTACTTGGCGGAGAACTGGGATTCGAAGGCGGCGATCAGCTGGTCAACGTTCTCGGGCTCGGAGATGACGAAGAGGACGTAGTTGCCCTTGGTCTCGAGCTTGTAGTTCTTCGCGTTCTCGTATTGGTCGGGCAGGTACGACTCGAACGATTTCTGCACGTCCGCCGCACGCTGCTTAACGGCATCCTCGACAGCTGCGATATCCTTCGAATCCTTCACCTTCAGAACGGCGACTTCGTTCGTCTTCACGTTCATGAGAGGCATGCGGATCGAGTAGTCTTCGAGCAGGGACGGATCAAGGTGATACATCTTGGAGACGTCGTCCGCGGTCAATTCCATCTGGGCGGGCTGCTCGACTTGCTGGACCATGGCGTCGACCATCTCTTTGGCGGTTTTGCCGGGGTCGGCGCCGGCTGCGCTATTGTTGCCGTTATTGTTGCCGCCGCAAGCGGTCAGCAGCAATCCCATGGCGAGGACGATGAGCATAAGGGGCAAGGCGAAAGGTTTTCTGAGCGTTCGATTCATGGTGAGTTCTCCTTTGAATGTTCGTGGATTGAAACGTTTCAGACACTACAAACGCGCCGGATTCCAAATATGTTGCAGTGATAAATCTGGCAATTCGTCTTACAATGGGGGAAGAACAGTGCTATAATCGGCGAAAATAGAGATAGGGGAGAGGAAAAATTGTCTTATAAAATCGCTTTTTTCGATATTGACGGGACGTTGGTGGACGAAGAGAAGCAGATTCCCGCGGATGCCATCGAAGCGATTCGGCGCTTGAAGGAGAAGGGGATCGAGCCCGTTATCGCAACAGGGAGAGCGCCGTACTTCTTCCGCAATCTGGCGGAGCAGATCGGCATCGAATCCTACGTTAGCCTTAATGGCGCATACGTGAAATATAAAGGACGGGAGATGCACCAGCAGCTGATCCCGCCGGAGGTCCTGGAGAAGCTGGTCGCGCTGGCTAAGAAGAACAAGCATGAGCTCGTGTTCGAAGGCAAGGACGCGTACTTCTCGACGTCTCCCGAGCATCCTTCCGTCTATGAAGCCATCGCTTCGCTGAAGGTCGAGCATCCGGGCGCGGATGCGGACTTCTGGAAGAAGGAAGGCATTTATCAGGTGTTCCTGCACTGCGAGAGCGGCGAGGAGCATCTGTATCCGCAAGAGCTGCCGGAGCTGCGCTTCGTACGCTGGCATGCGAAGGCGATGGACGTGCTGCCGAACGACGGCTCGAAGGCGGCGGGCATCCAGTCGCTGCTCGACCAGCTCGGCATCAAGCCGGAGGAAGCGATCGCGTTCGGCGACGGGCTGAACGACAAGGAGATGCTGCAGCTCGTCGGCCTCGGCATCGCGATGGGCAACTCGCACGAGGAGCTTCTGCCGTACGCAGACTATGTGACGGCTAACGTGGACGATGGCGGCGTCAAGAAAGGCCTGGAGTACGCGGGCGTTCTGTGAGGACGCGCTCATGTGAATATTAGATTAGAACAGCGAATTCATTCGTCTGTTCTTTTTTATTGCCTTTTAGGCAAGTGCAACAAGATTAATCTCTCAAACCCTTAAATCATGAAGCCGTTTTTTTGAAAAAACATAACGGATTATTAAAAGCTATTTATGAATAGCGTAGCTAAACTGATGGCATAGGAACAGCGCAAATGTATGTAGAACCGGGGGAAGGACTAAGATGGATTTTCTAGAAAGGCTCTATTTCGAAGAGAAGCCTAACGATCTGATGACGATTGGAGAGTTGCTCGTCGACATGATATCGAATGAATACGACGAATCCTTCCTGTCGAATGGGTATACGAAATATCCGGGCGGCTCGCCTTCCAATATTGCGATCAACGCCAGGAAGTTGGGCATTCGTTCCCAGATTGCAGCCTGCGTAGGGGATGACGGATTCGGGGATTTCCTAGTGGAATGGCTGAACCGGGATGGAATGAGCACGCACTTCGTCCAACGGGCGAATGAGTCGACGAGCCTGGTTGTCGTGAATCGAAGCCGGTCGACCCCTGTTCCGATCTTCTATCGGGGCGCCGATTACCAACTCTCTTATTCTCCGTTGCTGGAAGGAGCGCTGTTGAATTCGAAGGCGATGCACTTCTCCTGCTGGCCGATCTCCAGAGCTCCGTCCCGCCGAACGATTGAACGCGCGATCGATATCTCCAAGGCTCACGGGGCTAAGATAGGTTTCGACCCCAACTACCATCGAATGATCTGGCAGAAGGGGGAGGATGGCGTCTCTTATGTGAAATCCATTCTGTCCAAAGCGGATTTCGTCAAGCCCTCGGAGGACGACGCGGAGCGATTGTTCGGCAAAGATACGCCGTTTAATCAATTGGAGAAGTTCTTGGAGCTAGGGGCTAAGCTGGTCATCCTTACGCTTGGCAAAGACGGCGCAATCGTCTCGAACGGGAAGGAAACGAAGGAATTCGCGACAATGGCTTCCGAGATCGTGGATACGACGGGGGCGGGCGACGCCTTCTGGTCTGGTTTCTATGCGGCCGCGATCAAAGGTTATCCGTTGGAGGAAGCCCTAAGGCTCGGTTTTGCCGTTAGCGCCTATAAGCTGAAGTACACGGGTGCCGTAGTCGATCTGCCGAAACTCGAAGAGATCAAGATTCAATATCGCTTATAGGAGGCGTCGAGCGTGCCCATTAAGAATAAAGTTCAATTAATTACTTACCCGGACTCCTTGGGAGGAGATCTTCGCACGCTAAATGAGCTTCTGAACAAGCATTTTGCCGATATCTTCGCCGGCGGGGTGCATATTCTTCCGCCGTTTCCCTCCTCGGGAGACCGGGGCTTCGCTCCGCTTACGTACCTTGAGATCGAGCCGAGCTTCGGAACGTGGGATGACATTCGCGAGATTGGCGAGAAGTTTGACGTGCTGGTCGACCTGATGGTGAATCACCTCTCCAGACAGTCGCCGTACTTCCAAGATTTCCTTGCCAAAGGGCGCGATTCCGAATATGCCGATCTGTTCATTCCGCTTGAGAAAATATGGGAGAATGGCATTCCCGTTCAGGAGGACATCGACAAGATGTTCTTGAGGCGTCCGCTGCCATACTCGACCTACCGAATAGGCGAGAATGGAGAGGAAGCGCAGGTGTGGACAACCTTCGGCAAGACGGATCCTTCGGAGCAGATCGACCTGGATATTCGATCCGAGCTGACAAAGCGCTTGTTGAGAGCGTTCTTCGAGAATTTCAAGCGGCAGAACGTGAAGACCGTTCGTCTCGATGCCGTCGGCTACGTGATCAAGAAGCTCGGAACGAGCTGCTTCTTCGTCGAGCCGGACATTTACGATTTTCTCGACGAGATCAAAGAACTTGCCGACTCGCTGGGGATTGAGCTGCTTCCGGAAGTGCACGCGCATTACGGGACGCAGTATAAGCTGGCCGAGCGAGGTTTCTGGATTTATGATTTTATCCTTCCATACCGCGTGTTGGAGGCAATCGCATGGAAGTCCAACAAAGAATTGAACAGCTACTTAAAGACACGTCCGCACAAGCAATTCACGATGCTGGATTGCCACGATGGAATCCCTGTCAAGCCGGATATGGACGAACTGATCGATACCTCCGAAGCGAGAAAGCTGGTTGATTTATGCTTGAACAGGGGAGCCAACCTTAGCTTGATCCTGTCGGACGAACACAAAGGGGAAGATGGCTTCGACGTCCATCAGATACGCTGCACCTATTACAGCGCGCTTAACGAGGATGATGACGCTTATCTGGCGGCAAGGGCGATTCAGTTGTTCGTTCCGGGAATCCCGCAAGTCTATTACGTAGGCTTGCTTGCTGGGGAGAATGACTTTGATGGCGTTGAGCGGACCGGAGAAGGACGCGAGATCAATCGGCACAATTACTCGGTGGAAGAAGTCGAGCTTGCCCTCGAGAAGCCGGTCGTACGGAGGCTCATGCAACTCATTCGCTTCCGTAACGAATACGAAGCGTTCGACGGGGAGTTCAGCGTGCTGAATTCGGCCGAGGACGAGGTTCGCCTTCGTTGGAGCAATGGAGAACTCGCCTGCGAGCTCCATATCGATCTGAACAACTACCGCTCGATTATTCGATATGCCGAAATGAAAGGTCAAATGATCACTTATGAAATTTAGATAATAGAGGAGGATTTAAATGGCAACCATAAACATGCACTTTTTCTCGCACAGCCTTAAACGCGCAGTCCCGTTGACCGCTCTCATTCCGCTGGATTCGCCCTTCTTGCCTCCCCAGAAAAATTCAGAGATTCAACCGTTAAAGTCCTTGTATCTCCTTCATGGATATTCCGGAACCCATACGGACTGGAGCCACTTCTCACGAATTCGAGAATTGTCGGACCGCTACCGGATCGCCGTGTTCATGCCTTCCGGCGAAAACCACTTCTACGTGGATGATGAGAATAAAGGCTCCATGTTTGGGGAATATATTGGCAAAGATCTGATTGACTTTACCCGCATGCTATTCCCTCTCTCCTCTTCCCGGGAGGATACGTTCATAGCCGGTGTATCCATGGGCGGGTACGGAGCGATTCGGAACGGCTATAAGTATGCGGATCGATACGGTCATATAATCGGATTGTCTTCGGCCCTTATCCCGTATAAAATCGCTAATAAGGAGCCAGGCTTCAAAGATGAAATCGCCGATTACGGCTACTATCGCAGCGTATTCGGGGATTTGACGGAGCTGCTTGGCAGCGATAAGGATCCGGAAGCGATCGTCCGGCGGTTAATCGAGACGGGCGAAGAGCTTCCTAGACTCTACATGGCTTGCGGTACCGAGGACTTCCTATTGGATGTGAATCGCCGCTTCCATGACTTTCTCGAAGAAAATAAGGTTGAGCATACTTATCGCGAAAGCGCAGGAGCTCACACGTGGGATTTCTGCAACGAGGCGATCGCGGACGGTTTGAAGTGGGCATTAGGAGAGCCTCCCGCATCTCCGATGCCGGACTAGCATGAAGGACGCCCCTGGTTCTCGATCGTAAGATCGAGGCCAGGGGCTTGCTGGATTTAGGGAGAAAGGAGAGCACGGGATGCGTACGAATGGCATCGTGTTCAAGTTTGCCTTGCAATTAACCATCATCGTGGCGATTCTGTTCGCTATTCTCGTCCTGAGCAACGTATACTCGCTGGAGGTCGTTAGGAAGAACACCTTGGACAGCGCACACAATACGCTCTCTTTGTATCAAGCTAATATTCGGAATTACTTAAATAATTTCTCGAAGGATTTGACCGAGATCTTCGAGAGCAATGCCGATGCGGCAAGCGAGTACGAACAATTGAGCGAGAACGGACGCTACTTCGCGGCAATGCAGCTCAAGAAGGCACTTACGGCGAAGATGTCCGGCAACGATGCAAGCGACGGACTCTTTATACGGCTGCCCGAAGGAACGCTGCTCGTTCAGATCAGTTCTCGCATCGATTCCAATGGAAAGCTGGCTCTGATCGACTTTATCGGGACGAAGGAGTGGGTTCCCGATCCGAACGGACAAGTAGATGAGTGGACGACTCTCTCCATTCATGGCGTGCATTATTTGTTTAAATACATGACGTACTCCGACATTAGCTTTGGAACTCTCGTAAACGCAGATTCGCTTCTTGATCTGGTGAATCGGGGAGGTAACGATCGGAATCAATACGTGCTTAGCGATAAAGAGGGGCTCCTTCTAACCTCGAACCAAGCAAGCTTGGCAGCTATCGGGTCCATGAACGAGCTGCAGAACGAACTTCGCGGCCGGTATCTCATGATCTCCGAGCCAATTGCAGAATTCGGCCAGATCACTTACCTCGTCGCCAAGCAGAGCGTGTTCTCCAAACTGAAGGTGATCCAATGGCTGATCGTCCTTCTGGCGCTAGTATCGTTATTGGTCGTGCCGCTTGTCCTTCGCAGGCTTGCTAGGGATGTATTGAAACCGGTTCTGCAGCTGGTCAAAGCGGCCAAGGAGGTAGAGAAAGGCCAACTGGAGCTGCAAATACCCGCAGGCGCGCATTATTCGATGGAATTTACGAAGCTGTTCCACTCCTTGCAGTCTATGGTGAGAGAGATTACGGAACTGAAGATCCAATCCTACGAGGAGCAGATCGAGCGAAGCCGAGCAGAGATTAAATATCTGCAGATGCAAATACGCCCGCATTTCTTCCTGAATGCCATCTCGACAGTAACCAGCCTGACCTATCAGAACAAGAACGAAGAGATTCGCCGTCTGATCCATCACCTGTCCGAGCATCTGCGTTACATGTTCAAAGTCCGGCTTACCGTCGTACCGCTCGAAGAAGAAATCAAGCATTCGGTTAATTATATACGCATGCAGGAAATCCGTTATCCCGACCAGATCTTCCATATGATCGAAATTCAAGAAGAAGCGGGCCAGATGCCCGTGCCCCAATTCATGGTTCAAACGTTCGTCGAGAATATCTTCAAGCATGCTATGTTCTACGGAGAGATGCTCTCCATTTATATCCGCGCAAGCATGGAGTCAAGAGAGGGGGTTGTCTATGTCAAGATCGTCATCGAGGATAACGGGGGAGGCTTCTCCTCCGAATGGCTGGGAAGCTTCTCATCCGGCGAAGAGCCGGAGATTGGGGCTCACATCGGAATCGCCAACGTCCGGCGAACGCTCCAGCTCCTGTACAAACGAGACGATTTGATGAGTCTTTCCAACGGCGAACCTTCCGGTGCTCGGGTGGAACTGAGGATACCGGTCGCGATAAACGGCGAGAGCATGACATAGGAGGAATAGAAATGCGTTGCTTGTTGATTGATGACGATATTCCTACGGTCGAGGCGCTGCTCCGCATCTTGAATTGGAATGATTACGGAATTGAAGAGACGATGTCCGCGACCAACATCCAGGAGGCTAAAAGGCTGTTCGAAGCGAACCGACCGGATATTATCATCTGCGACATCGAGATGCCGCGCGGCTCGGGGCTCGACATGATTAAGTGGGTCCGGGAACGAGGGTACGATGGCGGCTTTATTTTCTTCACCTGTCATGAGAGCTTTGAGTTCGCATCGACGGCCATTTCCTACAAAGCGGACGCCTATCTCGTCAAGCCGATCGATAAGTTGAAGCTGGAGGCCGCTCTGCACAGTGCTGTCGAAGCTCTGAAGCAGAGCCGAATTCTGGACCAATACAGCAAGTACGGATTGACCTGGATCAAGAACAAGGAATGGATGGAGCGTAATTTCTGGAGGGACGTTCTTATGGAAGCGATCTCGCCTAGGCAGGATATTATTCTGAACGAGATCTACAAAAGAGAGCTGTCGTTAACCGTTGACGGACCATACGTTTTGTTTCTCGCTGGAGTTCCGAGATCTCAAGTGGAGGGGCGGTGGGATAGCAGCATCTTTCTGTACGCCTTATCCAATCTAGGCTCCGAGGTGCTTTTTGAACAAGTCAATCATGATCGAGTCATTCCTTATCAGACAGAGTCCACCTTCTACAATGCGATGATTATGGAAAGGACCTGCGGCGAGGAGCCATTGAAGGAGATCGGGGAACGGCTGATCGGGCTGTGCAGACAATATTTGAATTGCACCTTGACCTGTTACATCGGCGAGCCGGTCGCCATCTCCGATCTCTCCCGGACCAGAGCGCAATTGGAGCAGTTGGATGCCTCCAATATCATCTTCAGAGGGAGAGTACATCTGCAGGGATCTCCGTTTCTGTACGATAGGACCGATAGCTATGCCTTGGACATGGACGGCTTCGCTCTTCTTTTCGTTCAGAAAGAGAAGGTTCAAATTGTTAACAAGCTTAAGAAGGAACTTGAGAGACTGGCCGAGCAGAACAAGCTCGATCCGGCAACCCTGCATTCGATTCGAGAAGATTTCCTTCAGGTCGTGTATGCTCTGCTCTTGAGGAACCATATCCAGGCTCACCGGCTGTTCGCCGACGAAGCCATCGTGCGTCTGGCTCAGCAAGCCGAGAGCAGCGTGTTCGACTTCATGAAGTGGGCTCAGGCGATTACCGACAAGACGATTGATTCCGTACGGGAAGCTTTGAAGTCCGAAGGGGTCGTAGAAAAGGCCAAGCGGTTCATTCATGAGAATTACAAGCAGGAGCTGAGCCGGGAAGACGTTGCTGCCCATGTCTATCTGACGGCAGATTATGTAGCCAAGGCGTTTAAGTCGGAGACGGGTCTCGCCATCAAGGAATACCTCAATGAATGCCGGATAAATGCGGCCAAGCAGCTTCTTCTAGAGAGCAAGGCAAGCATTAGCGAGATCGCGCTGGAGACCGGCTTCGATTCACTGTCTTATTTCTCCACCGTTTTTAAGAAGATGACGGGGGAAACCCCGAACGCGTACCGTAACAAGCACAAGTCGATTCCATAATTGAACTCCGCTCCGATTGGGGAGCGGAGTTTTGAGTTTGCATGCGTAGCGACATGGCGAAGTGCTTGTTTTCTAAAATACATGCCGTCTTTTTGAAAGCCGGGGTAACCGGCGAGCAGGTAAACTGAAAACGATAACAACAATAGGAGGCATCGAAAATGAATAGAAAAAAAGGGATGGCCGCGTTACTGATGTCGGTGGCGCTCAGCGGGTCGGTATTGACGGCATGCAGCAGCAATTCGGATTCGGCGTCTTCGTCCGAAGAGGGCGGCAAGGTGGAGGAGATCGTCTTCGCAATGCCGTCCTTCAACCGGATCCCGGACGACCTGAGCAAGGTGACCGACGCGATCAATGCGATTACGGTCGACAAGATCGGGGTCAAAGTCGATTTCCGCGTATACGGACCGGCCGACTATACGCAGAAGGTCAATCTGGCCCTCCAGAGCGGGGAGAAGATGGATATCTTCACTACGCTCGGCCAATTCTCCAATTACGTATCGAAGAATCAAGTCGCCCCGCTGGACGATCTGATCGCGAAGGACGGCAAGGAGATGACCGCGATTCTGGAGAAGGATTTCGGGCCTGATCTGCTGAAGGCGACGACGATCAACGGCCATATTTACGGAATCCCGGTAAACAAAGGAATGGCTTTGCCTACGAGCTTCGTCTACAATGCGGACATGTTGAAGGCAGCGGGCCTTAGTTCCGATAACATCAAAACGGTGGACGACCTTTCGGCCATCTTCGAAGCGGTCAAAAAATCGAATTCGGATGTCGTTCCGTTCGGACCGATCAACGTGAATCCGAGCGATACGAACCTGGTCAACTTGTTGAAGGGAACGAACAAGATCGATTTCCTGACCGATACGAGCGGAGTCGGCGTCGTGATCGGCGGCGACGGCAAGGTCGTCAACTTCTACGAGTCGGACATCTTCAAGAACGGCGTGAAGATGATGAGAGACTGGTACAGCAAAGGCTATCTGCAGAAGGATGCGGCGACGACGACGATCACCTCGATGGAGATGCTCTCCTCGGGACGCGAGTTTTCCTTCCTCGGAGGCTATAGCGGGATGGAGATCGGGAAGACGATCAGCGCACAATCAGGCAAGAATGTCGAGTCGAAGCGGATCGCGCCCTTCTACTTCGACACGATTGCGGCCAACGGCGTCAGTTGGATGGTATCCAGCACTTCCAAGGCTCCGGCTGCCGCCGTCAAGTTCCTGAACCTGCTCTACACGGACGTAGACCTGATCAACACGCTTCTGTACGGAATCGAAGGCGAGGATTACGTGAAGGTCGACGAGCATCACGTCAAGTTCCCGGAAGGGAAGGACGCCAACACCGTCGCTTATACCGCGATGTTCAGCACGGGCATCGTCGGTTCCGAATCTCTTCAATACCAGTTCGAAGGCGTCAACTGGTCCGACGTCGAGTTGAAGCTTAAGGAGAACAAGGAGACGGAGCGTTCGCCTTACTTCGGCTTCATTTTCGACCAGAGCAAGGTGAAGACGCAGATCAGCGCCGTGAACAATGTCGTCAATCAGTACTTGCCCGGCCTTGTTACCGGCTCTCTCGACCCGGAAACGACGATTCCGAAGTTCGTCAAAGCGCTTAACGATGCGGGCGCCGCGGATGTCATCAAGAGCAAGCAGGATCAGCTCGATCAATGGATCGCCTCTCAGGGCAATTAATACGGAAGGGCATTAAGGGGAATGGGGCCTGATAAAGGTTCCATTTTCCTTAATGAAGGAGGTTATGGAATGAGAAACGCTAACGGAACATCGAACGCTCTTCGGAAAACAGGGCCGCTCCTGATGCTAGCCGCTCCGGGCTTGCTCTATTTTCTGATCAACAGCTATATTCCCATGTTCGGCGTGTTTATCGCGTTCAAGGACATCAATTACGCCAAAGGCATCTTCGGAAGCGACTGGCTCGGATTCGACAACTTCCAATTCCTATTCAAGACGACGGATGCCTGGATCATGACGAGGAATACGTTGCTCTATAATCTTGCCTTTATCGTGATCGGAACGATCTGCTCGATCTTCATTGCCATTCTGATGTCGGAGCTGCTTAAGAAGCTGTATGCGAAGCTTTATCTATCCGGCCTCGTGCTGCCGAGCCTTATCTCGATGGTCGTGCTGTCCATGCTTGTATTCGCCTTCCTGAACTCGGACAGCGGTTTCGTTAACAACTCGATCCTAAAGCCGCTCGGACTTCCCGAAATCAATTGGTATTCGGAAGCGAAATATTGGCCGTATCTTCTCGTCATCATTCAGATGTGGAAGACGGCCGGTTACGGTTCTATCGTGTACTTCTCTTCCATTGCCGGAATCGACAAGAGTATCTACGAAGCGGCCAAGATCGACGGAGCCGGAAAGCTAAGACAGATCCGGACCATTACGCTGCCGCTCCTTAAGCCAACGGTCATCGTGCTTGGACTTATGTCGATCGGACGCATCTTCAACTCCGACTTCGGTCTCTTCTACCAGGTTCCGCTCAACGCAGGAGCGTTGTACAGCACGACCCAGACGATCGACACGTACGTTTACCGGGCGCTGATGCAGCTTAACGACATCGGCATGTCGGCGGCGGCGGGGCTGTACCAATCTCTAGTCGGATTAGTGCTCGTCCTGGTCGTCAACTCGATCGTCAAACGCGTCAATTCGGAGAATGCTTTGTTCTAGGAGGTAAGTTTATGATTCAAACGAGAGGGGAGCGCGCATTCGGCCTGTTCTCCGCCATCATGATGGGGCTTATCGCGCTGGCCGCATTCTTGCCGTTTATTCTTATCGTCATCGCTTCCATAACCAAGGAGTCCAGCCTGATCAACGACGGTTATAGCTTCTTCCCGAAGGAATTCAGCTTGGATGCCTATATCTACCTCGAAGCCTCGGCGCACACGTTCTTAAGAGCGTATGGCGTCTCGTTCTTCGTGACGGTTGCAGGTACGGCCGTCGGCTTGCTCATCACGAGCATGCTCGCCTACCCGATGTCCAGAAGGGACTTTAAGTATCACAACGCGTTGGCCTTCGCCGTCTTCTTCACGATGCTGTTCAGCGGGGGCGTCGTTCCTTCCTACATCATGTGGACGCAATACTTCCACATCAAGGATACGATCGCGGCTCTGATCGTTCCGAATTTGCTGGCGAACGGATTTAACGTCCTTCTCGTCCGGAACTACTTCAAGAACAACGTGCCGATTGACCTGATCGAATCCGCCCAGATCGACGGGGCGACCGAGACGAAGACGTTCTTCCGGATCATGCTGCCGCTCTCGGTTCCCGTATTGGCGACCGTCGGCCTGTTCATGGGGCTCGCGTATTGGAACGATTGGATCAACGCCCTGTATTACGTGAGCAAGCCGCAGTATTACGGGATCCAGAACCTGCTCGTTCAACTGATGAACAACATTCAATACTTGAACTCGGGTCAGGCGGGCAGCGCTATCGGAGCGGGTGCCGTCGAATTGCCGAGTACCGCCGTGCGCATGGCGATGGCCGTGCTCGGAATCGTGCCGATTCTGTTCGTTCTGCCTCCGCTGCAGAAATATTTGACCCGCGGCGTCGTTATCGGAGCCGTCAAAGGCTAAGCGATTTACCAAAGAAGGGAGCTGCGAAATAATGAACGTTCAAGAGGTTATCGATCGAGTGTTGGAGAAAAGCTGCGGAGGGCGCAAACTGGAGCAGACTTGCGACGTTCTGGCGAGCGGAAGTCCGGACATGGAGGTAACGGGAATCGTTACGACGTTCACGGCGACCGTGGATGTCATCCGGAAGGCGATCGCTATCGGGGCGAACCTGATCATTACGCACGAACCAACCTATTTCACCGGGGCCGACAAGTTGGAATGGCTTGAGAACGATCCCGTTTATGCGGCTAAAAAGAAGCTTCTAGACGATAACGGGATCGCCATCTGGCGATTCCACGATCATATGCACATGGCTGAGAGCGATCTGATCTACGACGGGCTCATTCGCGAGCTTGGCTGGGAGAAGAATAAGCTCGATCCATCGTCTCCATGGTCGTATGTCATCGAGCCGACGACTGTCGGAGAGCTGACGGAATTCTTCAAGATGAAGCTAGGCATGAACGACTTGCGCATCGTGGGCAAACCGGAGTCGCCTTGCTCCAGAATAGGTATTCTGGTTGGGGGAGGCAGCCTAGGCCTCGGACGAGAGGAGATGCCGATGGAGCTGATGCGCGACAAGGAGTTAGACGTTATGGTATGCGGAGACATCACGGAATGGACGCTGTGCGCGTACGTTAACGACGCTTCCATGCTCGGGATGAACAAGGCGATGATCGTGGTCGGGCATGAGCGCACCGAGGAATGGGGAATGAAGCATTTAGCCGAATGGCTTCTTCCGATCGCCGAAGGAGTTCCGGTGACGTTCGTCGATGCCAAGGAACCGTTCCTATACTTGTAAATAGTTGCATAGAACGGCCTTTGCAGAGTGAAAGGCTGCCTGTTTCGCAAAGAAGGGTGTTTCTCCAAGTCGCCATGGACTTGGGAAACACCCTTTATGCGCCTGCATACAGAATATTCGCCATTCGGCAAGCCCATCTGCCTTATGCGATGACGGGCTTGCTTGACGCCTATACCCCGTCGCGAAGCAAGCCCGACGAGCGAACCTCCGCCATGAAGCGCTCGAACTGCGGGAAGTCGAGCTGCTGGGCGGCGTCGGAGAGGGCGACCGCCGGGTTCGGGTGCACCTCGACCATGATGCCGTCGGCGCCTGCCGCCAGCGCGGCTTTCGCGCACGGCGCCATGATGTCCTTGCGTCCGGTCGAGTGGGTGACGTCCACGAGCACCGGAAGATGGCTCTCCTGCTTGAGGATCGGCACGGCGGAGATGTCCAACGTGTTGCGCGTAGCCTTCTCGTACGTGCGGATTCCGCGCTCGATCAGCATGACTTGGGAATTCCCGCCGGCAAGGATGTATTCCGCGGCGTTCAGGAATTCGTCGATCGTCGCAGCCAGTCCGCGCTTGAGCAGAATCGGCGTCCTCACGCGGCCGGCGGCCTTCAGCAGCTCGAAGTTCTGCATGTTGCGCGCGCCGATCTGGATGACGTCGATGTACTCGACCGCCAGTTCGATGTGCGCGGGATCGACGATCTCGCTGATCGTCTTCAGGCCGAATTCCGTCGACACTTCCTTGAGGATCTTGAGTCCCTCGATGCCGAGGCCCTGGAAGTCATACGGCGAGGTGCGAGGCTTGAACGCGCCGCCGCGCATGACCGTCACGCCTGCCGCCTTCAGCGCGGCCGCCACGGCGCGGGTCTGTTCGTAGCTCTCGACGGAGCAAGGGCCGGCGACCATGACCGGTTGCCCGCCGCCGATGACGGTAGAACCGAGAGCGATGGTCGTGTTCTCCTTGCGGATCTTGCGGCTGACGAGCAGCTCCTTCTTGCGCTCCTGGACCTGCAGGTCCAGCGACGCTTGGAAAATCTGCTTGAACAAGTGGCGAATCGTCTTATCGTCGAAAGGCCCCGGATTGGCTTCGACCAGCTCCTTCAGCATCTCCTGCTCGCGCACCGGATCGAATTCCGGACCGCCTTGCTTCTCCTTGATGCGGCCGATCTCTTGAACGGTCTCCGCTCTTGCCGACAGCAGCTCCAGCAGTTGCCGGTTAATGCCGCTCAGCTTGCTCCGAAGCTCCTCCAAGTTCGCTTGCTGCTTATTCTCGCTACTCATCTGTCCTCGCTCCTTTTTTAGACCCAGCATATGAATATAAAAAAAAGACCCCCGTCGCAAGGGACGAGGAGTCGTGGTACCACCCTAATTTAGAGGCGCTCTTCACGCGGAAGAGACGTCTCTGTCTTGAGCCCTTAACGCGGGGGACGGATTTCTCTACACAGATGCCGCCGCTGACGCGACAGGCAACCTTCAAGGAATCGGCTCCGGAGTGAACTTCGGCGAATCGGTTCGTTCGGCTGCTCTCAGTCTATCGGCGCGCCGTCCCTGTCAACAACCTGCCTTCGCTTACTCTCTCCATCATGGCCTCGTATGGATCGTAATTCGTATTCTAAGCGTATGGAATGTTCCTCGCAAGAGTGCGGACTGCCGCTTGTACGCTGTGGCTCTTCGTTGCTTTATTGCGGCAAAATGGCCGTGGAGCCGAAACATTACTTCCATAATGAGGTATAATTGGGTATATGGTTAGGCGGAGATGAGGAGGAGATCGGTTGAAAATCAAGGATTTGGCGTTCGTTCTGGTTCGGATTCTGGCGTTGTACGCCATCGTGCAGGGAGTCGGGCAGCTCGCGAATTTGTTCCAGCTTCTTTACTTTCAAAATATAGCAGGCATCTTTACGTCGCTTTCGGCAGGGCTTTTTATTTTGACTTTCGTGGCGTGCGCTCTCGTCTACTTCCTGGCAGGCTGGCTGCTCTGGAGCCAAAGCGGAAAGCTTGTTCGTTATATGACTAGAGGGATGGACGCCGCCGATTCGCCTCAAGAGGACAACTCGAATTCGGTTGCTCTGAAGGAATGGTATACGCTCGGGCTGACGCTGGTCGGCATCGTCCTTGCAGCATGGAATATTCCGAGCCTGATCGGCCACATCGTGCAGCTGATTCAATACGCCGCGGATGAGGTCCCATCCGCCTTCGCGTCAGCCCGCCGCCAAACTTGGATCCAGATCGTGGCAGACGTCTTGAAGCTGGCGATCGCCCTCGTCCTGATCTTCCGAGCGGACGGCATCGCGGGACTTGTTCGCAGAATCCGGGAGCTGGGAGCGAAGGGCGAACAGCAGACGGAGTGGCGAGAGTAGGGCCGGAAGGACGGCGGATGGAACGGAACGGCGGCAGCGACAATAATCGGAGCCTAATCGCAGCAACAACTTAGAGGAGGATAAGCATGGGAGGATTCAACGCGGTAGGCATTATCGTCCCGCTGGTGATTTGGTTTATCGTTTTGTTCGTCATTATTTTTATCATTCGGTACGCGCTGGACTCTTCGAAGACTTCGAGACAGGTAAGAGAGCTGGCGGACGAGGTACGGATGCTTCGGCAGGAGCTGAAGGACAGGGACGAACGCGATCGCAGGGAGAAGGAGGAAGCAAGCGGCCGCGTTATCGATACGGAGGCTTGATAGGAGACGAGAATGTAAACGAGATTGGAAACACCTCTGCATTGCCCCGAGGCCGAATAACCGATATCATTAGACTTTAAGCGTGTTGCGGACAAGCAACGAGATCGGAACAGAATGGAAGGATTGCGGCAATGCAAGGCAGCGAGTTTCTATCGAGGAAAAAGGAAGAGCTCGGCGTCGAGCTGAATGAGGTGCAGAAGCGGGCGGTTCTCCACACGGAAGGCGCTCTGCTGCTGCTCGCATCGCCGGGCTCGGGCAAGACGACGACGCTCATTATGAGGATCGGTTATCTAGTCGAAGAGAAGGGCGTAAAGCCGGAGCGGATCAAGGCGGTGACGTTCAGCCGAGCTTCCGCAAGGGACATGAAGGAGCGGTTCCGGAGGTTTTTCCCCGAGATTGCGGGGGATCGCGTCGCTTTCTCCACCATCCACAGCCTGGCGTTCGAGATGATGCGGGATTCCCTTCGCAAGCAGCGTATCGAGTACCAGATCATCGAAGGCGACGCCGCCGAGCTGGAGGAGGAGATCGACTTCGAGGGAGAGCGGCCTCCGCTGCACAAGAAGCTTATTCTTCGGGAGCTGTACCGGCGCGTCGCGGGCGACAACATGACCGACGACCAGATGGACGAGCTGACGACCTATATCAGCTTCGTGAAGAATAAGCTTCTTCCGCCGGAGGAATGGAAGAACGTGAAGTGCGGCGTGAAGGATGCGGATCGGCTATTGACCGAGTACGAGCGGTTTAAGCGTAACGGAGCGGACAAGCTGCTCGTCGACTACGACGACATGCTCGTTCTGGCGAACGAGGCGATGGAGAACGACCGGGAGCTGCTTCGTAAGTATCAGCGCCGTTACGATTACGTGATGACCGACGAGAGCCAGGATACGTCCCTCGTACAGCACGCGATCGTGGAGAAGCTGGTGCGAACGCATGGCAACCTGTGCGTCGTCGCGGACGACGATCAGAGCATCTATACGTGGCGGGCGGCGGAGCCCCAATACCTGTTGGACTTCAAGAAGGTGTACCCGCGGGCGAAGCTCCTGAAGATGGAGCAGAATTACCGCTCCTCGCGGAATATCGTCCAAGTGGCGAACCGCTTCATCAAGCGGAACAAGAACCGCTACGACAAGAACATGTTCACGAACAACCCCGAGGACGAGCCGATCGTCGCGCATCGGCTGGGCGACTACCAGCAGCAGGCGAAGTTCGTGGCGGACCGGGTAGCGGAGGAGGAGAATCTTCGCGAGATCGCGGTGCTGTATCGGAACAACTCGTCCTCGATCACGCTGATGAACGCGTTCGACCGGGCGGGGATTCCTTTCTACATGAAGGACGGGGACAATCGGTTCTTCTCCCATTGGGTCGTAGAGGACGTGCTCAACTTCATGAGGATGAGCTACACGGACCGCAGGCCGGACATCCTGGAGAAAATCCACACGAAGATGAACGGCTACATCACGAAGCAGCAGATGGCGGCGCTCAAGGCGGTCTCTAACGCGGATTCGGTGTTCGATAACCTGATGAACTACGTCGCCCTTCGCGATTACCAGTTCAAGCTGCTGCAGGAAAACAAGGATACGTTCGAGCGGATGAGAGGAATGGCTCCGCGCGACGCGATCCAGACGATCCGGTACGACTTAGGGTACGAGAAGGCGATCGATAAGATGTGCGAGAGGCTGGGCTTCCGCAAGGAGTACCTGATCGGCATCCTGAACACGCTGGAGGACATCTCCGAGGGGCTGGAGTCGATGGAGTCGTTCGCCCATCGCTTGAAGTATCTCGAGACGGCGATGAAGACGTCCCGGAAGCGCAAGAACGAGAACGTGGTGACGTTCTCGACTCTGCACAGCGCCAAGGGGCTGGAATTCGAGCGGGTGCTGATCGTCGATCTGGTGGACGGCATCCTGCCTTCGAACGAGGATATCAAGAAGTTCGAGGACGAAGAGACGGCGGACATGGAAGAAGCCGTCAGGCTGTTCTACGTCGGGATGACGAGAGCGAAGCGGCGGCTGGAGCTGCTCTCCTATGAGCGGAGGGACGGGGCGAAGGCGAAGACGTCCCGGTTCGTGAACGCGGTGCGGCGCATTCAGAACCCCGAGCAATATGAGTTGGAAAAGAAAAGGACGGAGCCCTCCGGCAAGGTGTATATCGGTCCGTTAAGCGCAGCGGGAGCGGGTGCAGGCCGGGGCGAGATGGAAGCGGCTGCGAGAGCTAGAGCGGGAGCAACAGGGGCGGGCGTTCGAGCCGGGGGCAAGCTGGCCAAGCGATCCTCGGGCCAAGCGACCGTCGTCCGCATCGACAACCCGAAGGCGAAGGTCTCGTCCGCCCGCAACCCGAACGCGGTCCGCGAGGCAACGGTTCTAAAGGCGGGCAGCTCGGTCGAGCACCGCGCCTTCGGCGTCGGCCGAATCGTCCGGCTGAGCGGCGACCAGGCGGACATCCGCTTCGAGTCCGGCGAGAAGACGCTGTCGGTCGCGACCTGCCTCGAGATGGGTCTTCTGGAGCTGAAAGGGTAGGTCGGCAGATCGTCGCCTTATCGCCCGGTCCCGCCTCACCCCGCGATCCTACCAACCCAGCCTCAGATTGCGAGTGGTTTGTCGGATCAATGCCAGTTCAATGCTAGAGAAACACTATTCTTTCTCGCCGTTTAAATACTTCTCGGTCAATACGGCCAGCAATTGCACGCCGACCTCATTGTGCCCGCCCTCGGGTATGATGAGGTCGGCGTATTTCTTGGAAGGCTCGATGAACGCGTCGTGCATCGGCTTCACGGTCTTTAGGTATTGCTGATGGACGGATTGGATCGTTCGTCCGCGCTCTTCGACGTCGCGAATGATGCGGCGAAGGATTCGCACGTCCGGGTCCGTATCGACGAATACCTTGATGTCGAGCATCGCGCGAACTTTCTCGTCGTAAAGAACGTGCAGCCCTTCGACAATGGCGATCGGGTTCGGTTCCAGGCGCACGGTCTCCGTCGTGGAGCGGGCATAGACCGAGAAGTCGTACACCGGGATGAACGCCGGCTGTCCTTCCTTGAGCAGCTTCAGATGCTCGACCAGAAGCTCGTTGTCGAAAGCGAAGGGATGATCGTAATTAATCGCGTGCTTCTCTTCCATGCTCAGATCCGGATAGTCTTTGTAATAGTTGTCCTGGGAGATAAAGGTGACCTTGTCGCTTCCCAGCCGCTCGATGACGGAGCGGGCGACGGACGTCTTGCCGGAGCCTGTCCCGCCGGCAATTCCGATAATAAGCATGACTCGTTTCTCCTCCTGGAGTTAGTTGCCGATCTAACAATTCCAGTAGTATAGCATAGTTGGGACCAGGGAGAAACTGCCCTGTTTCGGCTCCCGAAGGAGGAGTTAATGGCCGTTATGGAATAAAGTTCAATAACTCTGCTTCGGGATCGGGAGAGCGGGCAGAGTTATTGAATAAAGTTCAAGAACACGGCTTCGGATGCGGGGGAAATAGCGGAGTTATTGAACAATGTTCAATAACCAGATCGAGAAAGCGTGGGAAGCGGCGGAGTTATTGAACAAAGTTCAATAACCAGATCGAGATAGCGTAGGAAGCGGCGGAGTTGTTGAACAAACTTCAATATCCCAGGCGCGCAGGTTCCGCAGAGGGAGAGCGAGAGCAAGGGCATCATGCCTTATCAAGGCCGCGCGGAATCGCATGCTAAAAGAGGTATCGAGATTCCATGGCTAATATTGGCCTAGAATTCGATACCTCTTTTCTTTTATTCTCCCTGTCTTCCCTAGCTCAGCTTAAACAGCTTGGCTCCGTGAGGCGGGATGGAGGCGGCAAGGCTGCCGGATGCCTCCACCGTGCCCCAAGCCTCTCCGCTCCACAGCTCGGTCGCCGTCGCAGCGGCGTTCAGCCCGAGAGCGGAGGCGCTGACGGATACTTCGAGCTCCGCCTCGCCGGTGTTGAACAGCGCCGCATAGCGCGCAACGCCCGCGACCGAGGTCGTCCAGACGACGCGGTCGCCCGCTCGGGATACGAGCTTCGCGCCGTCGCTGTCCCGGTGCATCGCCATGACCTCGCGGTTGGTGAGCAGCGATAACGTCCATTCGTCGTTATCCCGAAGCTCTCCGCCGAACATGAGCGGCGAGCGGAACAAGCACCACAGCGTCATCATCGTCAGCTGCTCGTCCTTGGTGAAGCGGGTCCAGCGGTCGGCTCCGCCTCCGTCGACGGAGCGGATGCCGATGTGGCCGAGCGGCAGCATGTCGCAATCCGGCCAATTGCCCGGCTGGGCGCGTCCCTGCCAGTTCTCGCAGCGATCGAACATATCGAGAAGGAGCTCCCAGCGGTCCCAGAAGTCGTCGGTCATCCGCCACATGTTGGCGAGATTCGCGAATTCCTCGGCATAAGGGACCGGAGCGGGACCCGGCGACAGGCTCAGCACCATCGGTCGGCCGCAGCGGTCGATCGCCTTGCGGATCATCCCGATCTCGGGCAGATGGGTGTCATACAGGCGGGACGCCGCGATGTCGTCCACCTTCACGAAGTCGACTCCCCATTCGGCGTACAGTTCGAACAGGGAATCGTAATAAGCCTGAGCGCCTTCCTTCGCCGCATCGACTCCGTACATGTCCGTGTTCCATGGACAGATAGAGTTCGGATGCGCGATGTCCCGGGCGGTGGCGTAGCTTCCCTTGACGGCAGTGGCGGCGTGGGCAGCCTGCCTTGGGATGCCGCGCATGATGTGGATGCCGAACTTCAGCCCCAGGCCGTGAACGTAATCCGCGAGCGGCCGGAATCCGGCTCCTCCCGCGGCGGAAGGGAAGCGATTGACGGCGGGCATGAGGCGCGAGAACTCGTCCATCTCCAGCGGGACGAACGGACGGTATTGGCTCGACACGGCTCCGGGCTCGTACCACTGAATATCGACGACGACGTATTCCCAGCCGTAATCCTTAAGGTGGGCAGCCATGTATTCGGCGTTGCCGCGAATCTCGGCCTCGGTAACGGCAGCTCCGTAGCAGTCCCAGCTGTTCCAGCCAAGAGGCGGAGTAGGAGCGGCAAGGCGATGGTTCATGCGGGATCTCTCCTTATTCGCAAGTTAGAATTGTAATAAAAGTAAATTGCGATGTCCCACCTATCGTAAACCCTTCCCCGCCGTTCCTCTACCGTAAAATCGTTCGTCCAATAGCACAAAATTGCTCTTACAGCCTCTAAAGCCGACCGAATGCCACGAAGACCGCCAATGCCAGGAACACCATGTTCACGCCGATCTCCTTGTATTCCTTGCGCCGAATATGGAACAACGCGCCCAGCAGCACGACGGCGGCAAGCCCGAATGCGGCGATTGGCGTTAATGACGATACGACCCCCGTCGCTTGAGGCAGGATCAACCCGATCGCTCCCAATAGCTCGACCGCCCCGATGAAGAGAACGAGTCCCTTCGGAACCTCGCCCGCCCATGGCCAAGACGCCTTAGCCTTCTCGATCTGAACCTTCATCCATCCCGAGTATATGAACCCGATCGTCAATAACCCTTGAACGACCCATAATGCGATATTCATGCGGCAGCTCCCTCCGATTGATCGTCTTATTCTTGTCGCGGCCGGCCCGATAGGTGCATAATAATCGATAGACGTTCGACGAGGAAGTAGCCACTTTAACTAAACATAGGCACGAAAAAGAAACCTTTGAGCATGCAGCGATCGGAGAGGGAGACATGGCCAACTATTGCAAGTTCGAGAAAGCGCTGGAGATCTTCATGGGGAAGTGGAAGCCGGTCATCCTACTCCGGCTTTTCGCGAATGGTACGATGAGGTTCAACGAGCTTCAGAAGGCGATACCGGACATTACGAAAAAAATGCTGACCCAACAATTAAGAGAGTTGGAGCATCATGACATCATTCATCGCGAAGTTTATCGGGAAGTCCCGCCGAAGGTCGAATATTCGATCACGCCGTATGGCCAGGGAATGGCGAACGTCCTGCAGACGCTTAACGATTGGGGAGAGTCCCATGTCGCCCATATGGATGAGCTGCATGGAAACGCTCAATCGAAGAACAACCTGCGATAGTTCAAGCGGCTGCCTCCGGCGGAGCGGAACGAACCGGGCGTCTGTCCGGTCAGCTTGCGGAATATCTTGATATAGTAGCTTCCGGTCGAGTATCCGACGCTGGAGGCGATGCGGTCGATCGGCCAGTCGGTGGCCTGAAGCAGCTCCATCGACCTTTCGATTCTCACGCGCACCAGGTAATCGTTCGGCGTCATTCCGGTATAGCGGGCGAACGTTCGCAGGAAGTGATATTTGGAGACGCCGAGCTGCCGGGCAAGCTGCTCTTGATCCACCATGTCGGCAAAGTTGCTTCTCATGAAGGCAACCGCCCGCGTCACGCTGTCCGGCCATTCGGAATGGCCGGCGGCTGGAGAAGACGCGAATCGTCCCAGCGCCATGTTGAATTGATAGACATACGAAGAAGCGGCGAACGGATCCGCGATTCGTCCGTTCCGAGCATCGTCGACCATCTGCCGCAGCAGCTCGATCGGTTCGCTCTCCGGCGGAAGCAAAACGACCTCTCCCAGCTTCCCCTTGGCTTCCTCCCAGACGGGAAGGATGAGCCGGGGATTCATCAGAATGAAGAGGAATTCCCAATGGTCCCGATCCTCCGGAAGGTAGTAGCGGTGCCGTCCCGGGATCTCGATAAGCAAAGCCTGTCCCTCCTCGATTCGGCGGAACCGGCCCTCGATCTCGGCAGCCCCGCCGCCGGAGAGCGTGTATTGGAACAGCAGCAAGGGACCGTCGTTTCTCGTCATTCCGTCCCAGCTATAGTCAGGGCTTGCTTCCCGTTCATGGCCGACGGCGAACAAGCCGCATAGCGGAAGCTCCGCCGATTCCCCGAACCGGAAGCCGTATGTTCCCAAGCTGCGTCTCTCCGCCGACTGTCCCATTTTCATCGACCGCACTCCTTTTCCGCACAATAGCTCTCTCTACCATGTTAATTCGATCAAGCCTCCGACGCCAGCGCAAAAAAACGGCCGTTCTCGTTATACAGTTTGTCAGTTGAATGCTCGGGGGGTTCCGCTACTATTACTTATATAGGGAGTGTTCTGTTAGTTTACCTAACATAATCGAGATAGGGGAGATCGGGATGCCAAAGCTGTTCGTGAACGGAGCAAGGTTGAAGGAGACGATCGAAGCTTTCGCGGATTACGGGAGAACGCCGAACAATGGAGTGACGAGGCTCAGCCTGTCGGCGGAGGACGTGAGGGTTCGGGATTATTTTCGCTCGTGCTGCGAGGAGCTCGGGCTGACGGTCGCCGTCGACGACATGGGCAATATGTACGGAACGCTTGCCGGCGAACAGAATGAGAAGCCTCCGATCGTGATCGGCTCCCATCTGGATTCGGTCAAGAAAGGCGGGCGTTTCGACGGGGTGCTAGGCGTGCTGTCCGGCTTGGAGGTCGTGCGAACGCTGGTGGATCACGGCATCACTCCGAAGGTTCCGGTGACGGTGATGAACTTCACGAACGAGGAGGGGGCGCGCTTCGAGCCTTCCATGATGGCTTCCGGCGTGCTGTCCGGCAAGTTCGACAAGGCGGCGATGCTGGCGAAGAAGGACGCGGACGGCATCACCTTCGGCGAGGCGCTGGCGGCAAGCGGGTACGAAGGGGACGAGGCGAATCGGCTGAGGGAAGCGACGGCGTACTTGGAGCTGCACATCGAACAGGGACCGGTCCTGGAGAAAATGGAGCAAACGATCGGGGTCGTCGACTGCGTGGTCGGGATGGTGTGCTACGAGATCGAGGTTACCGGGGAATCCAACCATGCCGGCACGACGCCGATGGGCATGCGCAAGGACGCGCTGTTCGCGGCGACTGAGCTGATCGCTCGGTTCCGCGAGAGTCTGGGAGCGCTGGACGGCGAGCTGGTCTACACGATGGGGCGATTGAACGTGCTGCCGAACATTCACACGGTCATCCCGAACAAGGTCGTGTTCACGATCGAAGCGCGGCACAAGGATGAAGGCATCATCGCGCAGGTGGTGGACATCATCCACGGGCTGCCGACGGAACAGGGCGGCTGCGCGGTGAAGCAGACGAAGCTGTGGGGGCGCGACACGGTGTGGTTCGACGGGGCGGTGGTCGACAAGGTTGAGAGCGCGGCCGCGGACTACGGCTACTCGCGCCGCCGCATGGCGAGCGGAGCCGGGCATGACGCTCAGTTCGTGGCGTCGTACCTTCCCGCGGCGATGATTTTTGTCCCGAGCGTCAAGGGGCAGAGCCACTGCGAGGAGGAATTCACGCCGTACGAGGATTGCGAGAAGGGCGTGAACGTGCTGCTCGGCACGGTGCTCTCTCTTCTTGAGCAGGCGTGAGAGAGAGTCGGAGCCGACGAGAATTGAGGCATGCGGACGGGAAAGAGAGTACGCGAGTAGAGGCAAACGGACGGGCGCGAGAGTACGCGAGCAGAGGCAAACGGACGGGAAAGAGAGTACGCGAGCAGAGGCAAACGGCCGGGCGCGGGAGAGTGCTCGAGTGAAGCATTTTAACAGGCGTCAGATTGGAGTGGTCACGAGCGGAGTCACATGGAATGATTGGAGGCGGCCGATGCGGCCGCTTTTTCTTCTTTTCATGTATAATTATGGAGAATGGTAGAGAGAAAAGTCCCGGAGGTGCCGACATGGCAGCCAAGTCCAACCTGTGGTCGTTCTGTCTGATGGTTTTCTGCGCCGGAGTATCGGGCTATTCCCTGTATTCCAGCTATCGCAACGTTTGGCTGATTGCGCCTTCGAGCGATTACATGCTGGTTTTTACCGTTGCGGCTCTCGTTCTCGGAATAATCGGGTTGAGAGATAAGAGGAACGGGTGGAGAATCGCCAGAGGCTGGCTGACGGTGAGTTTGTTCTTTCTGCTGGCTGCTGCTCTTGTTCTCATCCAGATCGTGAAGATATTTACCGGCGGATCCGAGGATCCGCTTCAGACCGTCCATTCCCCGGACCGCAGCTACACGATTCACTTCTATCGCTGGGACGAGGGCGCCGCGGGAACGTTCGGGATTCGAGGAGAATTGGACGGTCCGCTGTGGTTTAAGAAAAGAATCTACGTCGAGCCCAGAGTTGAGAAGGTTGAGGCGGAGTGGACGTCGGATCAAACCGTTTCTATTAACGGTCATCCGTTGGACTTGGATAGGGGCGAGACTTACGGGTACTAGGAGTGCGTATAAATGATGGAGTGCCGACATATTGAATCATCGAGACACCGACGCGCGGAGACACCCGACACCTGACACCGACACATTGTCACACCAGCACACCAACACCCGACACACCGGCCCACCGACACACCGACACACCGGCACACCGGCACACCGGCACACCAACCCACCGGCACACCGACCCACCGACCCACTGACCCACTGACCCACCGGCACATCGACCCACCGACACATCGACACATCGACACATCGACACATCGGCACCTAACACACCGGCACTGCCCCTCCGCCCGAATCTCTAACGGAACAGAGAGACCTTATTTGGCCGTAAAAAGGCCCTTTTCAAATCTAACGGAACCAGGAGACGTTATTTCGGTCCAATCCCTGGTTTTTGGCGTCGATTCCCGGTAATAAGGGCTCTCAGTTCCGTTAAAAATGGAAAAACGCTTTTTGGAGCCTTATAAGGGCTCTCAGTTCCGTTACAGGTGAAGAGGGGCGATAGAGAGGCGATAGAGGGACGATAGAGGGACGATAGAGGAGCGATGGCGCCGTTACCTTTCCATTAGCTGGCGACTGAGCGAAGGGGAGAGGCGGGATAGCGAGCGAGGGGGAGTGGAAGCAGCATAACGAAGCGGATCGTGGATGGGACTATGAATAGAGATAAGGCTCGCCTGTGATCTCAGGCGAGCCTTATTTTTATGCGTTGGAAGAGGAGCTAGAACTAGAGCTGCCGCTGCCGGACGATTGACCGCCGTTGCCGCGTCCAAAGCCGCCGCCGTGGCCGCCGTGACCTCCGCGGCCGCCGTTGCTTCCCTTGAATTCCGCGCCGGATTTGGCGTCATCGGACGATTGCCCGTCTTTGGCGGCAGCGTGCTCAGGTCTCGCCGCGTTCACGAGCTTGGTCGCGATGTCGCTCAGCTTCGCAACCTGCTCGTCGTATTGCGCCTGCGTGATCTTGCCGTTGCTCAATTGAGTGCTGAGCTGTTCCTTCAGCGTCGCCGTAACGGAAGCAACCACCGAGTCGACGCTGACATTCTGAGCTGCCGCTATCGTCGCGAGAGAATCGCCGGCTTGCAGCTTCTCCTTGAGCTCGTCGGCCGTCAAGCCGAGCAGCGTTGCAAGCTTATCCGACGCCAGAAGATTCAAACCGCCGAATCCGAATCCTTTGCCTCCGCGATTGCCGCCCTTGAACTCGCCGTTCACGAGCTTGGCCGCGATGTCGCTCAGCTTCGCAGCCTGCTCGTCATATTGCGCCTGGGTGATCTTGCCGTCGCTCAATTGTGCGCTGAGCTGTTCCTTCAGCGTCGCCGTAACGGAAGCGATAACCGAGTCGACGCTGACGTTCTGAGCCGCCGCGATCGTCGCAAGGGAATCGCCGGCCTTCAGCTTGGTCTTAAGCTCATCGGCCGTCAGGCCGAGAAGCGTCGCGAGCCCATCCGACGCCAGAAGATTCGCTCCGCCGATGAATCCGAGGCCGAAGCCAAGCTTGCCGCCGACTTTGCCGTTCACAAGCTTGGTCGCGATGTCGCTTAGCTTCGCAACCTGCTTGTCATATTGAGCTTGCGTGATCTTACCGTCGCTCAATTGGGTGCCGAGCTGTTCCTTCAGCGCGGCCTCAACGGAAGCGACCACCGAATCGACGCTGACGTTCTGGGCTGTCGCGATCGTCGCGAGGGAGTCTCCGGCTTGGAGCTTGCTCTTAAGCTCGTCCGTCGTTAGGCCAAGCAGGGTCGCGACTTTATCCGATACTAAGAGATTGGCTTCGCCAATTTTAAAGTGACCGAAGCCCGCCTACCCCTTGGCCTGCGCTTGCGATTGGCTAAGGCTAGTCGACGAATCCGTGCTAGAAGCGGCGAACGCGTCGGAGCTCAGCAGCGTTCCGCCGCCGATCGTCAGGGCCAGCGCCATGGCGCTTACTGCCGCCAGCTTCGGTTTTAACAGCTTACTGTTCGGAAACTTCTTCATGCGGACAATCACCTCTTGGATAATTTTTGCTTCATTTCGCATTCTTCCACTATCTTCTTACCCGAAGATGAAAGGCAGCTTAAAGAAGGCTAAAATCTCCGAGGGTTCCCCGTAAATTGATTCCTATTGACTAGGCCGGAAGCCGACGCTTAAGCGCGGGCCTCGAACAGCTTGACCGTCTCGACGATGACGTTGACGGCCTGCACCATGACGTCGGCCGACACGTATTCGTAGCGGCCGTGGAAGTTCTCGCCGCCGGCGAAGATGTTCGGCGTCGGCAGTCCCATGAAGCTCAGCTGCGAGCCGTCCGTGCCGCCGCGGATCGGTTCCAGCTTCGGCTCGATGCCAAGGCTCGTCATGGCGTCATGGACGATGTCGACGATCTCGCGGACCGGCTCGATCTTCTCTCTCATGTTGAAGTAGCGATCCTTCAGGTCCAGAGCGATGCGGCCGTCGTAGATCTTGTTAAGCTCCGTCGCGAGGTTCGTCATGTACGCCTTGCGGGCTTCGAACTTCGCGCGGTCATGGTCGCGAATCAAGTAGGTGAGGGTGGCTTCCTCTACGTCGCCGTTGCAGGAGTTGAGGTGATAGAAGCCTTCGTGGCCCTCGGTATGCTCGGGAGCTTCGTTCGCCGGCATTCGGCTCTGGAACTCCATCGCGATCTTGAGCGCGTTCACCATCTTGTTCTTGGCGGAGCCGGGGTGGACGTTCTTGCCCTTGACCGTCACCGTGGCGCCGCAGGCGTTGAAGCTCTCGTATTGCAGCTCGCCGAGCGGGCCGCCGTCCATCGTATAGGCGAACTTCGCGCCGAAGGCGGCGACGTCGAAGCGCTGCGCTCCGCGGCCGATCTCTTCATCCGGATTGAAAGCGACGCGAATCTTGCCGTGCTTGATCTCCGGATGGTTGATCAGGTACTCCATCGCCGTCATGATCTCGGCGATGCCCGCCTTATCGTCCGCGCCGAGCAGCGTCGTGCCGTCGGTCGTGATCATGGTGTGGCCTTTGTATCCGGCCAGCTCCGGGAAGTCCTTCGGCGACAGGATGATGCCTTGTTCGGCGTTCAGGACGATATCCCCGCCGTCGTAATTCTCGACGATCTGCGGCTTGACGTTCTTGCCGGTGAAGTCGGTGGCCGTATCGACGTGGGCGAGGAAGCCGATGACGGGAACCTCTTTATCCGTATTCGAGGGAAGGGTCGCCATGACGTACCCGTTGTCGTCCAGCGTGACCTCTGTCATGCCAAGCTGCTTCAATTCATCGACGAGCAAGCGCAGCAGATCCCACTGCCCCGGAGTGGACGGGCAGGTCTCGCTGTTCTCGTCCGATTGCGTATCGATCATCGCATAGGCGGTCAGTCTGCGAATCAGATCGTTCTTCATAGTCGTTCTACTCCTCTATGCCGCGTAATTCGCGTACGAACTCATCGGCGCCCTGCGGGGCGCCGATGGCATTTTTGTACATCCTTCTTCTATTGTAAGGCTTCCTTCCGCCCAAAACAAAGCCCACGGGCTACGAGATCTTCTCCCGATATTGGCCGGGCGTCATGCCTTCCTGCTTGCGGAACGAACGGATGAAGTTCTGCGGATTGTTGTATCTCAGCCGGGCGGCGATATCCTTGATCGGCATATCGGTCTCCTTCAGCCACTTCTTCGCCATGCCGAAACGGTAGGCGGCCAAATATTCGCTGAACGAGACGTTCGTCTCCTTGCGGAATACGCTGCTCAAGTAATTGGCGTTGTAATTCAGCCGGGAAGCGCACTCCTCCAGCGACAGGTCGGTATCGTAAAGCTTCTGCACGAGATCGATGATCTTCTCCGAGATGTTCTGGTATTGAGAGGACTGCCGATCCGCGAAGATGCGGAGCATCGGCTCGATGACGTTCGCCCAGAACCATTCTTCGATCTCCGGCACGGTGCCGAGCTCGATCATCTCCTCGTAGAGAGTGCCCTGGGAATGGCGAATCTTGTTCAGGCTGATCCCCGACTCCTGCATGACCACGATCAAGCTGTTCAGCAGACGGGCAAGGGGGATCTGATACTCCTGATGCGTCATCTCGTCGGCGAACACCTTGCGCATGAAGATGCTCAGGCCCTCGCGGGCTTTGTCGGCGTCCGCCAGCTTGATGGCGTCGATCAGCTCGCTCTCCGAATGGGCCGGGTAGTTGGTCTTGAGATAATGCTTGCCCGAGTTGAGATGCTCGTATTGGACAACGATGCCTTCGCCAAGCTTCAGGCGATGCTTGAGAGCATCGAGGCCTTCCCGGTAAGCGATCGGAAGCTGCTTGATCGATTCGAACGGAAGGCTGAGCCCGATGCTGACGGACAGGCCGAGATAGCTGCGGATGTTGCTCTGCATATCCTCGGTAATTCCATACAGCATAGAGTTGAAAATGCCGCGATCGGAGTCGGGGCTGCCGCAGAGCAGCACGACCGTCTGGTCGATCGCGACGGGATCGAAGCGCTGCTCCGGCGGAACGAGTTCTTCGATCATGTTGTGCACGGCGAACAGAAGCAGGTCGATGTCCCGCCGTTCGTAACGGGTCTGGTCGAGGGAGTCGAGCTGCAGCGTCATGACCGCCATCTGCGACCACCCGGCCAGGCGGTCGCCGTAGCCGAAGCCCTCGAGTCGGCCGGGCAGCTCGCCGAGCCGGGTCTGTCCCTGGTACGCGCGGACGAGATAGAACGTGCGAGCCTGCTTCAGGTGCTGATGTGCCTGCTCCTCCAGCTTGGAGTTCGATTGGAACAGGCGGTGGATCTGCTCGCCGATCACCTGGAACTCGTTCGTCTTCCTCCGCTCCGTCCCGGGCAGCCGATCCTCTACCATCTTCAGCAGCTTCCGGATCGGCGAATACATTCGCTTGGAACCTATCCACGCGATCAGCGCCATGAGAAGCAGAATGAATAGGCAGACGAGAAGCGTATAGAGGCCGATTTTGCTCGATTCATGGGTCAGGCTGGAGAGCGGCGTGAACGACAGATAGATCCAACCGTTGTAGGGGGATCGATAATAGCTGACGGCATATTCTCGCTTATCCAGGCTGGTCTTGAACTGGCCGGAGGAGAGGGAGAGCAGATCGGTGTCCGTAAAACCGACGGCGGCGGCCGGCTGCCCGATCAGAGAACGGTCCGGATGCAGAAGGATCCGGTTGTTCTCGTCGAGCACCATGATCGTATCGGCGGAGCCCGAGTCGGATTGAAGCTGCGCCTGAAGGCTGCAGGACGGAATATTCGCCATGACGAGCCCATACGGCTCCAGTCCGCCGACCGGCAGTTTCTTGACCAGGCTGATGCTGTACGGGCAGATCGCGCCGTTCGCGCTCTCCTCGCTGTAGAACCATTCGGACGGGTTCAGGGTCCAGGCGGCCGAGACCGGACCGTGAATCGCCGACGAGATCGGTTCGGCGTATTTGTATTCGGAGAGCCGGTACAAGCCGGAATTCTTCACGAGCCAGTCCTGCTTCTCGTTGACGAGCAGAACGTCCTCCAGCCTCGTATCGAAGGTCTGCATGTGAAGCATCTCGTTACGCAGGTTGTCATACAGATTGAAATCGCTTACAGTTAAGGGGCTGTTGAGCGCGCTCTTGAGAACCGTCGAGTTGACGACTTGATTCAGGGTGTGATTGACAGTCGTCAGGATTTGCTCTACATTGGCATTTATCTGGTACAGGAGCTGCATTTTACCTTCGTTTACATGTTTTTGGACTTCCTTCGTGGAGGTCGCATAGGAGAACCAGCCGATGAACAGAACCGGCAGCATGGCGAGCAGACAGCCGAAAACCGTCATTTTCGTCAGGTAGCTAATCGAGCGCATCGTCCGTTCATCACCTACTCGTTAGAGGATTCTATTATTGTAGGCCAGAGGCTGTTGGAGGACAATAATCATCCGGCAATTCGATAATCATTTTAACAGATTCTAGGGGGGATAAGGATGATCAGGAGAACGGCGGGCTTGGCGGCGGCTCTCATCCTATTGGCGGCAGTCTCTCTATCGCTCGTCTCCTGCTCCGTCTACTCGACTTCCACGGCGGGAACCGAGACATCGGGCAGGCCGGTTCTGACGATAATGGCCCCTCTTCATTTTCCCAACACGCCGGATGCGGGCATCATCGACCGGATGGAGGAGCTTACGGGCACCAAGCTGTCGATCGAATGGGTGAGAGACGAGATTTACACGGACAAGATGAGCACGGCGCTAACGACGAATTCGTTGAAGAAGGCGACATTCGCGAAGTACACGGATTATCTGTTGATGAAAAATTCGATCCGATCCGGCGCGTTCTGGGAGATCGGGCCTTATCTGGACGATTATCCGAACCTGAGACGGCTGGATGAGGACATTCTGAACCAGACGGCGGTCGATGGGAAAATCTACGGTCTTTATACGGAGCGTCCTTCTTCGAGACAAGGCATCATTATCCGGGAGGATTGGCTGGACCGTCTGAACCTGGAACCGCCTCAGACGATCGAGCAGCTCTATGAGGCCCTGAAGCAGTTCACGTACGGAGATCCGGACCGCAACGGCAAGGACGACACGTTCGGGCTGACGGACCGCAACGATCTGGTGTTCGGAGCGTTCAAGACGCTGAGCTCCTACTTCGGCACGCCTAACGATTGGGAGGTTCAAGGGAAAAGCTTCGTGCCGGATTTCGAGACGGCCGGCTACTTAGCCACGATGAACTTCATGAAGAAGCTGTACGACGAGAGGCTGCTCAATCCGGACTTCGTCATTACGAGCAAGGACGTCCAACGCAATCTTCTGATTCAGGGCAAGGCCGGGGTGTATATCGGCAGCATGTCCGATGTGCAGAGGCTGTCGGCGGAAGCGAAGCAGGTCAACCCGGACGCCCGATTTACTCTAGTGAACCGGATAGAAGGTCCGGAAGGATACAAGGTATGGTCCATTCCGAACTTCAACGGCTTGTACCTGTTCTCCAAGGCGGCGATTCGAACGGAGGAGGAGCTGCGCGAGGTCCTTGCTTTCTTCGACCGCACGATGGACCCCGACGTCGCCAACCTGATGAAGTACGGAATCGAAGGGCGGCATTACGAGCTGGAGGGCAAGGAGGTTTACCTTCCGGAAGAGACGTCGCAGCTCCGCGTCGACGAGGTAGCCTCGCTCTATACGCTGATGATCGCGGATCTTAGCAACCCGAACGTCATGAAGGCGGCGAGCCAAGAGCCGCTGTCCGAGCTGGCGGATCGGCTCATCGAGGACAACGAGAAGTTCATCGTGCGCAGCCCCGCCGTCGGGCTCGAATCCCCATCCTATGACGAGTATGGCGCCGAGCTGTACAAGATCGTCTCGGACGCGACCTACCGCTACATCCTCGGCCAGCTGGACGAGGACGGCTTCCGCAAGGAGATCGCCAAGTGGAGAGCGAACGGCGGCGACCGTATTATCAAGGAATACGAGCGAGCCTACTTTCAGTAGGTTTTGAGCGAGGACGGCATTGGGGATTTAGCACTCGGCTGCAGTCGAGGTGATCTTGGTAAAAGGACCAAGGATGAAACCGGTCTTGCATCGGTCGCTCTCGGTAGCGGAATCCTGTATAGTAATAGAGCCGAAAAACGACCTTTCCCGATTGGCAGGTGATCTCGTTTCCCGTGTTCCATTCTTATCTTTTTCCGATCTCGTACGCTTTCTATACGTTCCCGATTGCCGCGGCCGTGTTCACATTGCCGTTTCTGATCGTGCAATACCGGCGCCACGGCTATATTCATAAATATCGAGCTATCCTTCTGTATCTGTTGCTGCTGTACCTGTTGAACGCCGTTTACCTGATCGTGCTGCCGTTTCCCTCTACGGTTCATAATCAACCGCCGGAGCATTCTTACTTCCAGTTGATTCCGTTCCACTTCTTGGCCGATATCGGTAAGGAGACGGAGTTTAGGATCGATCAACCGTCGACTTATTTGCACCTCTTGAAGGAAAGAGCATTCCTGCAGGTGGCGTTTAACGTGGCGTTGACGATCCCTTTCGGCCTGTTCCTGCGCTATTACTTCCGGGCGAAGTGGACGCTTTGCCTTTTCTTCTCGTTAGGACTGTCTCTCTTCTTCGAGGTGACGCAGGTGACGGGAATCTACGGCATCTTCGACTATCCGTACCGTCTGTTCGACGTGGACGATTTGATGACGAACACGCTAGGCGGCATGATCGGCTATGTGGCGGCCGATTGGCTCGCGTCGCTCCTTCCTCGCATCGACCGACTGGACGAGACCGTCGATCTATCCACTAAGAGAGTCACTTACACCCGGAGAGGAATCGCGTTCCTGATCGATTGGGCGATCCTGCTGCCTGTGGGCGCGGTGCTTGCCGTCCTTCACCTGCGGTTCGCGTATTTGCCTCTTGTCATCGTGTACTTCATCGCCATTCCTTATGCGACGAACGGCCTCACGGCAGGCAAGTGGGTCGTGCGCATTCGAGTCAAGGGCCTTGGGGAGAGAATACGGCTGCGGGAGCTGGCGGTCCGTTACGGGCTGTTGTATGTGATCGTCGGAGGAGTGAACATGGCTTATCCGATCATTGCCGTGCGATCCACCTCGCCGTGGGTTAACGTTCCGTACGCAGTCGGGTTGTTCGCGATGGATCTCTGGTTCGCCGTTCACCTGATTCGCTGCTTCTTCAACCGCAAGCGAAAGCTGTTCTATGAGAAGCGAAGCAACACGGGACATGTTATCACATAAAATAACGAGTAAAGCCTTGGACGCCTCCTGCGAGCGTTCGGGGCTTTTCTTTTGGCTTAGGAAATGCGTCACTTCTTATTCTCTGGCTTTCTCTCGCCCCCTCCGCCTATCATTTGCCGAGGCGATAATCATCTCCTCACATCCACGCTCCCGAGGCCTCGATCTGTCGCAATGATTGTATCGGTAACGACGCGCGCGGCGTATCGTTTGACTTGCACGAACCAATCCAATCCACGAAAAGATGGAGGTCAAGCGGTATGAACGGTAAGGTACCATCGATTGTGCTTAGCATGGCATTGGTCGCCGGGGCGCTCGCCGGCTGCGGAGGGAATAACGAGAAGGAGAACGCCGCTCCATCGGGGAGCCAGTCGCCCTCCGGATCGAGCGGGGCGAGCCAGACGCCCGCGTCGGAGGCTCCCAAGGACGAGAAGCCGACCGAGATCACGATCATGCTTCCGCTTAACACTTCGGAGACTCCGCCCGACACGATCAAGAACGAAGTCGAGAAGCTGACCAACACGAAGCTGACCTACCAGTTCTTCCCCGCGGACACGTACGAGGAGAAGCTGAACGCGTCGCTCGCGACCGGGTCTCTGCCGGACGTAACGTATCTTAAGAACCAATCCACTTTCATCAACCTTAAGGGAGCGATTCGCGACGGCCAGTTCTGGGAGATCGGGCCATACTTGAACGATTTCCCGAACCTGAGCAAGCTGAAGACGCAAATCTTGGACAACACGAAGGTCGACGGCAAGCTATACTCGCTCTACATCGGCAGGCCGCTGGCCCGCCAGGGACTCATCTATCGGAAGGACTGGGCGGACAAGCTGCAGCTGAAGGCTCCCGAGACGGTGGCCGATGTCGTGGCTATGGCGAAGGCGTTCACCGAGCAGGATCCGGATGGAGACGGCAAGCCGAACACGATCGGCCTCGCGGACCGCAACGATCTCGTCTACGGAGCGTTCAAGACGGTCGCTTCGTGGCTGAGCACGCCGAACAACTGGGGCGAGAAGGACGGGAAGCTGCTGCCCGATTTCATGTTCCCGCAATACATCGCTTCGATGGACGTCATGAAGGAGATCCGCGACGCCAAGGCGATGAACCAGGACTTCGCGGCGACGAGCAAGACCGACCAAGTCGCCCTGTTCACCAGCGGCCAGGCCGGCATGTACATCGGCGCCATGTCCGACGTCGACACGCTGAACAAGGACCTGGTCAAGAACGTTCCGACCGCCGTCGTCGACACTCAAGCGCTGATTAAGGGACCTAACGGCGAGCTGACGACTTGGTCCATCCCGGGCTACAACAACGTCGTTATGTTCCCGAAGGGCGCGATCAAGGACGAAGCCGAGCTGAAGAAGGTGCTGGCGTTCTTCGACAAGATGATGACGCCGGAAGTCTCGAACCTGATGTTCTGGGGCATCGAAGGCACCCACTATACCGTCGTCGACGGCAAAGCCAAGGCTTCCGAAGAGAACAAGGAGTTGACGGAGCGCGAAGTGAAAGGCTTTAAGGACAGCGTCATCGGCGAATCCGCGACGAACGGCAGCTACGACGGCTATTACACTCTCGAAGCGCGCATTCATGCCGAGCAGTTCGCTGCCGAGAATGAGAAGATCGCGATCGCCGATCCGGCCGCGGCGCTAGATTCGGCTACGTACACGGAGAAGGGCGCGGAACTTCAGAGCATCATCACCGACGCGACCTATAAGTACATCTACGGCAAGCTTGACGCCGCCGGCTTCCAGAAGGAGATCAACACCTGGAAGAGCCGCGGCGGAGACAAGATCATCGAAGAGATCAACGCAGCGAGAACGAAATAATGCGTTCGCCCGGGGAGCCGCCACAACCGCAAGAGCCTTGGGAGGCGGCGGCTTCTCCGGCCGCGCGAGCGCGGAGAAGGAGAGAAAAAACCATGCAGCAAGCGATCGCGAAGCCGGAGCCGGCGCTGCGAAGCGAGAGCCGGTTGTCCCGGAGACTCATTCGCAACAAGTGGCTGTATCTGATGATCCTGCCGGGCCTGCTCTATTTCATTATTTTCAAATACGTTCCGATGTACGGCCTGATTATCTCCTTCAAGGACTACAAGCCGTTCGACGGAATCAACGGCAGCGAGTGGGTCGGCTTCAAGCACTTCCACCGCCTGTTCGCCGAATCCGACTTCGGGGCCATTCTGAGGAATACGCTTGTCCTGTTCGGGATGAACCTGGTGTTCTTCTTCCCGATTCCGATTATTCTCTCCTTGATGCTGAACGAGTTAAGAATCTCTTTCTTCAGAAGGATTTTCCAAACGTTGATTTACCTGCCGCACTTCATGTCCTGGGTCATTATCGTCTCGATTAGCTACGTCATGCTGACGATGGACGGGGGCATCGTCAACGAGCTCCTGACAAGCCTTGGCTTCGAGAAAGTCAATTTCCTGCTTAGTCCCGAATGGTTCCGACCGACGTATATCATCCAGGTTATCTGGCGGGAAGCAGGCTGGGGTACGATTATTTATTTGGCGGCCATCGCGGCCATCGACCCGCAGCTATACGAAGCGGCGCGTATGGACGGAGCGGGAAGGCTGCGCCAAATTTGGCATATCACGCTTCCGGCGATTCGGAGCGTTATCGTCGTGCTGCTGATCCTGAAGATCGGCGACGTGCTGGAGCTCGGCTTCGAGCATGTGTACCTGCTGCTCAACTCGATGAACCGGGACGTGGCCGAGATCATCGATACGTACGTCTACACGGCGGGTCTCCGGCAGGGGCAGTTCAGCTACAGCACGGCGGTCGGCTTCTTCAAGTCGATCGTGGGTCTGGTGCTGGTCATGCTGGCGAATCGTCTGGCGAAAAAAATGGGCGAAGAGGGCGTCTACTAAGGCGCATTAGAGGAGGCAGATGAGAATGGTAGAGGATCGCTCGTTCGCGGGCCGCGCGTTCGGCATCGTGAATTTCGCGCTGCTGACGCTGATCGCGCTGATCACGGTGCTGCCGTTCATCCACGTGGTGGCGGGCTCCTTCACGACAAGCGCGGAGCTGGCCGTTAAGCGGTTCGTGCTTATTCCGACGGATTGGAGCCTAGAGGCTTACCGGTTTATTTTCTCGACGAATACGATCTTCCGCTCGATGGCCGTATCCATCGGAGTCACGCTGCTCGGAACGCTGTTCAGCATGCTGATCTCGTCGATGATGGCGTACGGGCTGTCGCGGCGGGACCTGGACGGCCGCAGGACGCTGATGTTCCTCGTCGTGTTCACGATGCTGTTCAACGGCGGCCTCATCCCGACGTTCTTGGTCGTCAAGAATCTCGGGCTGATCGATCATTATTCCGCGCTCGTGCTGCCGATCGCGATCAATGCGTTTAACCTGATCATCTTGAAAAATTTCTTCCAGAACATCCCCGAGGGGCTGGAGGAATCGGCGAAGATCGACGGCTGCAACGACTTCGGAATCCTGTTCCGGATCGTGCTGCCGCTCTCGATGCCGGTTATCGCGACGATCTCCCTGTTCTATGCGGTCACGTATTGGAACACGTACCTGAACGCGATCATGTACTTGAACGAGAGCAAAATGTGGCCGATCCAGGTACTGCTCCGCCAGATCGTCGTTCTCGCCAGCGGGTTGGACTACAGCTCGGATCTCGATTCGGCGGTGCCTCCTCCCGACCAGGCGGTCAAGATGGCGGTTATCGTCGTGGCGACCCTTCCGATCCTTCTGGTGTACCCGTTCCTTCAGAAGCACTTCGCCAAGGGAGCGATGCTGGGGTCGGTTAAAGGATAAGGATTCAGAACCATTATCCCCTTCGTTCAGTTGGCGTGCGATACGGCGCGTAACATGAGCCGAGGGGATAATGGTTCTTTTTATGGCGAGGAGAAACCCGGATATCTCACGACCGGCCGCTTCTTCTAGCGTCGCTCCCATGCCTTCCGGCTTACCGCTTGGAATGGCATAGGCTGAGAGATTGATTTTTATACATGGATGCGCTTGCAAAACGGAGCCCGGAAGAGAAAGAACAAGAGGCGGGGAGGTTGGGCGATCAACATGACGAATGGCGTCGATTATTCCCGGAATATGAGTTATCAGAATATTTGAACAAATAGGACGAGTCGGTTATAATCAAGACATCAAAAGGAAAGGGGATAGTCCAATGGGTTAGGTAAGCGAAGCATATCCGGGGCAAGCGCAAGCGAAATAGCAAGAGCAAGCGCAATGGCAAGCATAACGGCAAGATCAAGCGAAACGGCAAGCGTAAGCGTGAATGGGCAATGGCCAACGGATAGAAGGCTGCCGCTGGGAAGACGGAAGCGGCGACGGATATGCGGGATTCCAGGATGTCTGCCGGACCATCTCTTATTATTTCTTAAGACAGGAGTGTAACGAGACAATTGAATAGTTCGTGTCCAGCAAGCTAGGGCGCTCGGTTATCAGCAGTTAACCGGGCGTCCTATTGTGCTTTACGAGCGGCGAGGCCGTCCCTTATCATTAGAGGATAATGCTCGTCATGAAGGGATTACGGCTATGAATAGGATTCCTGTCTTGAATAGGATAGTTGCCATCAAGCGTCTTCGAGCCCATTGGGTGTCGACGACGATTTACGTTATTATCGCGTTGCTGGTGATCGGGGGAGCCTTATTTCTATGGCAGAGGCTGAACGATCATGAAGTTCCGCTGCCATCTCCCGAGCCGCGCCAATATACCTATGAAGAAACGGTAGCGTCGAACGGGATGGTGCTTCATACGCTGAAGACGCTGCCTTCCAATATTACCTTGCAGGCCGTCAAAGGCAACGTGTCGGTGGCCCCGTTCTACGGAATCAACGGAGGCTTCTTCTATCAGCAGGCTCTGGTCAGCATTGCGGTGGTCAACGATCTTCCCGTGAACGGAGCCCCAGGCGAGTACGGATCCGGCGAGGAAAATATGAAGTACGCCCGAGGGACGCTTGTCTGGGACGGGGCAACCGGCTCTCTGAGCGTGCAGGTCGTTCGGCGTCAAACGGAGCTTGCGGTGACGGACCGCGCCAACTATTGGGCCCAGGGAGGCATCAGCATGGGGCTTGACCTCGGAGATGCCTGGTTGGCGGAGATGACGGCGGAGAACGCGCCTTATTGGGACGAGCCTCGTCTGCGCTCGGCGATCGTGTATGACCGATCGGGGAATGTATATCTGATTGTCAGCGAAGGCTTGGGGACGCTGACGGAGTTCCGAGAGGCGATTCTGGAGAAGGTCGGAGGCGGAGAGCTGGCGAACGGGATTTTCCTCGATGGGGACGGTTCTTCGCAGATGAGGAGCCGGGAGAAAAGCCTGAAGGGGGACGGGCGTCCGGTCGTGCAGATGCTGCGGCTGGTCAGCTAGAGGCGATCCACCGCCTTCTTAAGCAGGACAGGGGCGACGAAGCTCGCGGCGAAGGGGATGTATGCCGGCAGCTCTAGCTTCTTAAGCCCCGCAAGCACGAGCCAGCTGAAGAGAATATCGCAGGCTACGAAACGCAAGACGTCCTCGCGGGTAATGACGACGATTAGGATGCGATGGCGATGCTTCACCCAGGGCAATGGCAGAAGAGACATGGAGCGCCTCCTTCGAGACCGGACGATACCGACGGTACGAACGACGTAGTGTATGCTTCACCGGTTGTCCGATATGAGCGAAGGAACACCGCGCCCTCTACTTGAGGGGACGCGGCGTTCCTTCGCTCATTTATTGGTGCTGTGCTGCTTGCCTGGCAGTTTATTGCCTTCGTTGCCTTCGGCTCGATTGCGGTTCTTCTCCGCTTTCTTCTGGTTGTCGTGAAGCTTCTTTACGAACTCGCCGGTGCTTTCTGGGGACGTAAGACTCGCCTCCTTCCTCCCTAAGGCCGTGTTCTGTATAGCATCTCCAGATTAAGGGTAAAGATGCAAATCTTTTTGGCCGTCGGCTTGATGCTGCCCCGAACAGGAGAAGAAAGGCAACGCAGGGCAGGTCGTAAGCATAGAATGTAGAAACTCCAGCGAAGGGGAGGGGGCGAGCGCATGAGCCACTGGTCAAAAGTCGGGCTAATTTGCGTTCCATTCGGGTACGGAGCTGAGAAGGCGGGCGCCGAGCTCGGTCCTCAGAGCATTCTGAACGCCGGCCTTCTCGGGCAATTGCAGAGCTTGGGAATCGCGGAGACGCACGTCAGCGAAGTCGCCTGTCCGCAGCAGCCGCACGAACCGCGAGTCAAGGGACGGATGAGATATGAGCAGGCGGTTCTCCGCATGAGCGGCCAGGTCAGCGAGCAGGTCGCGCAGATGACGGCCAAGGGCTGCCTGCCTATCGTGCTTGGCGGCGACCATAGCGTGGCGATCGGATCGCTCCGAGGGATCGCGGGGAGCCGGTCGAATCCAGGCGTCATCTGGATTGACGCCCACAGCGACCTGAACACCGAAGCGACGAGCCCGTCCGGCAATTCGCACGGCATGCCCCTGGCGATCGCCTTGGACAAAGCGGACTTCAAGCTCCCGGGCCGGAGCGGGGCGATCATTCGCAAGGATAAGCTGGTGCTGATCGGCGCAAGGGATCTCGATCCCGGCGAGAAAGAGCTTATTCGCTCCGAAGGAATTGCGTGCTTCACCATGTCCGATATCGATAAGCTGGGCATGAAGACGGTGATGGAGAGGGCGCTTGCGATCGCGGGAGACGGGACGGACGGGCTGCATGTCAGCCTGGATATGGACTCGCTGGATCCGGCGGCAGCGCCGGGTGTCGGCACTCCCGTTCCGGGAGGACTGAGCTACCGGGAAGCGCACCTGGCGATGGAGCTGCTGGCGGAGTCGTCCAAGGTCACCTCGCTCGATATCGTGGAGGTTAACCCGACGCTGGACAAAGGGGGCAAGACCGCGCGGCTCGCGGTCGAATTGTGCGCTTCGATTCTAGGCAAGACCATTCTATAGATTGACTTTACTACGCGCGTTGAAGTACAAAGGAAGAAGACTATCGTCATCGAAGAAGGTAATTTGGATAGAATTGGAGGCGGACGCATGAGGACGAAGCGGAAGCTGGGCTCGTCCGGGGCGAATCGCCTGCCGGCAAGGGGGCGCGGCTGGGCCAGCGCTGCCGTTATGCTGCTGGCGTGCGTGTTCTTGCTGACTTCCTGCGCGCAAGGGGAGGCGCACTTGACGATCCACAAGAATGCGACCGCCGACTTCGCCCTGAACATCTCCTTACCCGATAAGGCAATGGATCTGATCGGGAAGCCGGAGCTGCTGCAGGAGACGGCCGAACGGCTCACGAACGACCAGATGAAGGTCAGAACCTACGAGAAGGATGGCCAACAGGTATTGGAGGGCACTCGGCATTTCAGCCTGAAGGAGATCGAGCCCCATCAGGTGGAGCTGCCGGATGGAATTGAGGAGGTTCACGACGCAGAGAAGCACTTTTTCTATACGAAGTATCACATCCGGATCACGGTCGACACGGACAAGCTGATCGGCAAAGAGTCTGCTTCGGAGAATCTGTCGGACATGCTCTCTTCGCTCTCCCCGATCGTAAAGAAGCTTGTATTGAGCCAACTGAACTTCGACGTGAAGGTGACGTTCCCGCTTAAGCCGGGCGCGAACAATGCGCCGCAGACGGAGGATGGCGGACGTACGCTGGTCTGGCCGTTCTCCTTCACGGAGCCGAACCGTTACGAGATTGATTTTAACGCGCCGAACGTGAAGAATCTTCTGCTTGTCGGCATTCCCGCTCTGTTGGCGGCAGCCGGCGGGGCCGCCTGGCTGATCGTTCGCTACCGCCGCGGCAAGCACGGCAAATCCGCTTGATTGCACCGTCCAATGGGACAAGTTCTTATGAATCAGGCAATAGGCTGCTGAGAGGCACATACAATGACTAACAAGGAATGGAGCAGCGCCCAACTAATCGTTTAAAAAGGAGATCGTCATGGTAGAGCTGACCATAGTCGTACCTATTTACAACGAGGTTGAGAACCTGGAGAGGCTGTACCGGGCCGTTACGGATGCGGTGCAGCCTCATGCAGAGAGCTATGAGATTCTCCTGGTCAATGATGGGAGCAGCGATGGAAGCTATGAGAAGCTGGAGGAGCTTGCCGGCCTGGACTCCCGGGTGAAGGTGATGCACTTCGAGAAGAACTGCGGACAGACGGCGGCGATTTATGCCGGAATCAAGCACGCGAACGGCCGGTATATTGCGACGATCGATGCGGATCTGCAGACGGACCCTAACGATATTTTTACCCTGATGCCTTATATGAAGGACTATGATTTCGCGAACGGCACCCGCGTGCGCCGGCAGGACAGCTTGGTCAAGAAGGTATCCTCCAGGATCGGGAACGGCGTGCGGAATTGGATCACGAAGGACCGCGTTCAAGATACGGGATGCCCGATGAAGCTGTTTAAACGGGAAGTCGGAGAGAGCTATGTTCTCTATGAAGGCTTCCATCGGTTTCTGCCTACCCTCGCCCGCATGAACGGATTCTCGGTGGTAGAGGTAGCGGTGACGCATCGTCCGAGGGAATACGGAGCGTCCAAGTACGGCGTGCTGGACAGGGCCTTCGTCGGCTTGATGGATGCCATCGTCATCGGTTGGCTTCACAAGCGGAGCATTCGTTACAAGATCCGAGGCGAATAACATGTGGGAGAAGCTGACCTCGCACTTAACGATGGAAGAGCTGCTCTGGATCGTCTTCGGCTTGATCGGCCAGATCATGTTCACCGGGCGGTTCGTCATTCAATGGATCGCCAGCGAACGGGCCAAGAAGAGCGTCGTGACGCGATCCTTCTGGACGTTCAGCATTCTGGGCAGCAGTATCCTGTCCATATACGCCATTTATCGCAAGGACCCCGTCTTTATTCTCGGCCAAGTGCCGGGAATCTTCATTTACTTCCGCAATCTGGTCATCATGAAGAATCAAGAAAAGTCGGAATCGCAACCGCCTCCCGTCCCTCTTGAAGCTTCCTCGGGCACGGCGGATTCTTCGACTCGCGAATAGCCATGCCTAAGCAGGCGGCTTCCTTCATATATTCAGGTAGGTTCACGACCTCATGAAGGGAGGCGAATGGGATGGCGATCCAATCGCCTGCCCTGCGGCAGGGAGATACCGTCGGGATTGTAACGTTAGGAAGCCCGCTGGATGCGGAGGTCATTCGCGCGAGAATCGCCTATCTGGAAGGGATGGGCTTCCAGGTTGCTGTCGGGCGCCATGTATTCGATCAGAACGGGTTTCTGTCCGGCACCGAGACGGAGCGGGCATCCGATCTGATGGCAATGTTCGCGGATCCGAAAGTGCGACTTATTCTGCCTTCGCGCGGTGGAGTCGGCGTCGAGGGGATTCTGCCCTACCTGGACTTCAACCTCATTCGGCAGTGCCCGAAGCTGCTCAGCGGCTACAGCGACATTACGGTGCTGCTGAACGCGATCTATCAGTTCTCCGGCGTGATCGCACTGCACAGCTTGATGCTGATCGACTTCAAGCCGGATACTCCGGCCTACAACTTCAATCAATTCCTCGCGGCGGCTTCCTCCGCCTCCGTTCCCAGGCTTATCCTCAATCCGCCGGAGCTTCCTCCGATGAAGGGCCTGGTGCCGGGGAGCGTATTCGGCCCGCTTGTCGGCGGCAACCTGACCTCGCTGGTCGGCTCGCTCGGAACCCCCTTCGAGATTGATACGCGCGGCAAGGTGCTGTTTCTCGAAGAGACGCACGAGCCCGTCAATACGGTGTACCGTTACCTGGAGCAGCTTAAGCTCGCGGGCAAGCTCCATGCAGCTGTCGGCATTCTCATGGGAGGATGCACGAACTGTACGGACGCCTACGGGAAGTCTTATGAAGACCTGATCCGGGAATTTCTGGTGCCGCTCCGCAAGCCCCTCGTCTCGGGAATCGCCTCCGGGCACGGAACCTACAAGGCAGCGCTGCCCATCGGCGCGTTCGTCCATCTGGATGCGAATCAGGGCAAGCTGGCGCTGCTGGAGCCGGCGGTGCGGTAAGACTTCAATCTTGATCGGTCTCTTTCGATGTTACTCCAGCAGCTTAAGCTCCTTGGCTTGGGCGACGGCCTTCGTTCGGCGGTTGACCTTCAGCTTGGCGAAGATGTTCTTCACATGCACCTTAACCGTGCCGATGGCGATGATAAGACGGTCGGCGATCTCCTTGTTGGAGAGGCCGGCAGCCAGCAGGGAGAGCACCTCCAGCTCCCGTTCCGTTAGCGGCTCTTCCATGGCGGAAGGGAGCGAGGGGAGATCGTCGACCTCGTCTTCGTCGGGCTGAACCGGATCGGGCTGGCCTTGCAGCACGCACAACAGAACTCCGTAGGAAGCCAGCGTGCGCAGCGAATCCAATCGCTCCGGTGCGAAGACGCCTCCGGCAAGCTTGTTCTCCAGATAAAGCACGCCCAGCGTCGTTCCGTGGCGGGCGATCGGAATGCAGAGCGCCGATTGCGGCTGTTGCTGCGCGATATAAGGGTTGTGGACCAGCCAGCTCTCGGTCTCCCCGGTGTAATGAATCTCCTCCTGAGTGCGGAAGACGTACCGGATGAGGCTCTCCGGAAGCAGGGAATTGTCGTTCCAGCCGATCGGCGACGGGGCGGCGTGCGCTTCCGAATCCAGGTACGTCTGAAGGAACAGCTCGTCGTTGCTGCTCGTGACCAGAGCGCCTTTGCTGGCGCCCGCATGCCTCAGGATCGCGCTCATGATCTCCGCGAGAACGGTGTCGATGTCGATCTTCCCGAAGACGCCTTGGGTTGCGCGCAGGATGGCTGCCAGGTCGACGCCGTCGTCGAAGCGGGCGTCGCCTTCCGTCTCCGCGAAAGTCTCGGCCGAGGCGGCGACCAGGCTGTCCGCATCCGTGTCCAACGGTTCGCCGGCTCCTCTCCGCAGGACCGCCTGGCTCTCCTCAAGCTCTTTTATTTTCCCAGGAATCTGCCATTGTTTATAGCCATCAATCGCGATTCGCAGATAATGCAAGGCGGTCTTGGTCCGGTTTCCACTCCTGTAGTGATTCGTGGCCAGTTCCCCGGCGACGGCGGCTACCTGGAAGTCTCCCCGTTCCCAAGCTTCGCGCAGCGCTCGGTCGTACAGCTCCTCCGCTGCGCCATCATCGCCCAAGTGAGCTGCGCGCTCGGCTTGCAGCAGAAGCCACCGCGACTGGTAATTAACCGGGCTCCATTCCGCCCATCTCTTGAAGAGCCGCAGATTCTTCTCCAACCTTCTCCGCGATACGCGTCGGTCGCCGGATTCTCGAACAATCGCCAGCTCGGCCAAGGTCCCGTAATACACGCATTCCGGCCAGTGCGGCAGATGCGAGGCGTATTCCTGATAAGTAGAAGCGCAATCCGCCCAACGAATGGCATCCTCGAACCGTCCGGACATGAAGCAAAGCTGCGTCTTGTAGGCGCAATATTGGTACATCGTCGTCGCCGAGGTATCTTCCTTCCCGATCCGTTCCAGGAACCTTTGCTCGTCGAAGCCGGCGCTGTTGAACGAATCCGGTGCGTCCGTACGTCCCTGGAGGGCCAAGATCCATTGCTGGTAGAGGAAAAAGTTCTGGCGAACGAATTCATCCTTGGTCGTGTCGAGCACGGCCAGGTAGTCGGCGATTTGTCGGGCCAGGTCGCTCAGCGAGGCTCTCGTATAGTAGGAATTGATATGCGCGCCCATGGCGTAGCTGGCGAACACATAGTCTCCCGAATCCATACCGGCTTGCAGGGCTTTGAACAAGTAGGTCTCCCCTTCGCGCGCGCTGCCTCCGAACTGGCAGAACACGCCGCCGTACATGGTGAACGATTTGCTCTTGACCGCTGCGACGTTATAACGCTCTGACAGATCGACGCCTATCTTGCCGATCGCTAAGGCTTTCTTGTAGTTGCCCAACGATATTCCGAGAATCATGCCGTAGGATGCATAGACGGCGGCGGACACCGGAGAGTTGCCGTGCTTCAGAGACAATTGAATGGCTCGGCAGGTGAGCAGGAAGAACACCTTCTTGTCGGTGAAGAACGTGGAAGGGATGATGGCCAGAATCAGGTTCATCGTGGCGATCCGATCAGGATCCGACATCTCCTCCAGGCTGTCCAGCCGATCATAGCGATTGCGCAGCATGGACCCGATTCGCAGCGATTCGAGCAGAAGCATGGCCCTCCCGGGATTCGCGGAGATGTAGACGCCATGGTCTCTTAAACACTTCAGGCCCAGGGCGGTGCCCTCCAGGTATTTCCCTTGGTTGACATGCTGCATGATGCGAATCAGTTGGACGCGGCTTCGCTCCGCCGGCGTGCGGGCATGGTCAAGCAGGCTGTCGATCGCTTGCTCGGATTCCGCCGCGTGGCCGCAAAGGTAGTCGCACTCTGCCTTCTGGGCGCGCAGCTCGAAGCTAAGCTCGAAATCAAGCCTCCAGTCCTGCGGCGTCAGCAGCTCAACCCCCTTGCTGAAGTAGCCAAGCGCGACATCATGCGCGGACGAGGCTTTGGCGAGGAGTCCCGCCTCCAGATTCCAGCGAGCCAGCCGTAATCTCTCCTGTTCGTCCGCGATAGGCGACGAACCGAGATTCAGTTGGTTGACGGCTTCGAACAGGCCGTCCCGCTTGCTGTCGCCCGCCTCTATCAGCCGTCTGCCGATCCGGATATGGTTCGCCCGCTTGGCTTCTTCCTCCAGTTGGCCGTAGATCGTCTTCTGAATGTTATCGTGCGCGAACCGGTAGGAGCCGTCCTCGGCTTCGGTGATCATGCCTTCGTTCTCCAGCGCCTTCCACGCGGCGCTTGCCTTGCCTGAAGTTCCCATGGCAACCCGCTCGACCAGCTCCGAATCGAACGTGCTTCCCACGCATGACGCGAGCGTAAGCAGAGCTCGGGCTTCGTCCGGCAAGCGCGACAGCCGGTGCTCGATCAGCTCGTGAACGGCATAGCTCGGGTCGCGGTCGAGGAATCTCCCCATGTCCCAATGCCAGCGGCGAGCCTCATGCTCGTAGGTCAGGATACCGTCATTCAGCAGGCTTAGCAGAATTTCCTTCAAATGATACGGGTTCCCGAGCGATTGAGGATAGAGCAGCTCGGTAAGCTCGATCGTCGTAGCTTCGCCGCAGTTCAGAAGCTCCATGACGATTCGCTTCATCTGCTCCAAGCCGAGCGGAGAGAGCTCCAACTGGCGCATGACCGCTTGCTTGGCGATGCTCTCGTCCGCCTCGAAGCCGGGCAGCTTGCTCTGGTCCGTCTCGGCGGGACGATAGGTGAAGACAAACAGCATATGCTGGCTCTCGGGATCGGTGAGAAGAGCCTGCAGCAATTGAAGAGACGAGGCATTCGCCCATTGAAGGTCGTCGATGAAGAGGACGATCGGGTGCTCCCTGGAGGCCAGTGCCTGTACGAACCGGCGAAACGCGTAGAAGAACCGCTTTTGCGACTCGTTCGCGGGAAGCTCCTCAACGGTTGGGATCTCCTCCAGCAGCAGCCCAAGCTCGGGCAGGATGGCGGTCATGACTCCGGCATTGGGGCCGAGGGCTTCCTGAAGCTTGCTTTTCCAACGTTCGGCCAGTTCCTTTTTCTCTCCCAGCAGGTGTCTCACCAATCCGCGAAAGGCTTCTATGATCGGATGATAGGGGCTTTCCTTGGCGAGCTGGTCGAACTTGCCCGCGATATAGAAATAATCCTGCAATTTGGCTTGCTTGCGGAACAGCTCGTTCATCAGGCTTGTTTTGCCGATGCCGGCGTCCCCCGCGATATAGACGAGCTCCGTCGAGCCGAAGCTGGCGGAGATAAGAGCTTGAGTCAGGACAGAAATCTCGTATTCGCGCCCATGGAAGCCGGATTCCGCGATGAGCTGTTCCGGGGAACGCTCCAGCTTGTCCAGATCCGCGAGCAGCAAGTCGGCGTTCGGATACCGCTTGTCCGGATTCTTCTCCAGCAGCTTAAGAACGATCGCCTCAAGACCCGCTGGCAGCGGCAGGGGCAGGGGCAGCTCGGCGAACGGCGGGGGGCTCTGCGCCAGATGCACGTATATCCATTCAGAGGGAGTATGGGCCATGAACGGCAGTCTGCCGGCAAGCATCTCGTAGAAAACAACCCCCAAGGAGTACAGGTCGCTTCTCTCGTCTACCGAACGCATCATCCGGCCCGTATTCTCCGGCGAGCAATAAGGCAATCCCTCTACGGTCGCACCTATCGAAGCTGCCGGTTCTCCTTCTCCCGTTGGCCGAGGCGCCGAGAGGCCGTTATCGGTCAACCAGGCCTCCTCTCCGTTCGCCAAGACGGCAATCCGCTCCGGCCTCAAATCGAGGTGAAGAAGACTGTGGCGGTGGAGCTGCCCCAAGCTAGCGGCAAGCGTTCTGGCGATGGGCACAAAAGCTTCAAGCGGCAGGGGCTGTCCGTTCAGATATTCTCTTAGAGAACAAGATGGTGGATGTAGGTTCACGTCGTTCCGGCGCTCCTCTTGCACGATTTGCTAATTTCTAGATTTTATCATAAAGCTGCTTCCCTAATATATACCGGAAATCACAAAGGAACATGCGACAGAAGGGCTAAACGGCGCCAACCGGCAAAAAATATGCCTTTGGGGGTATTCAAGTCTATTCTGCAATTGCGTTATTCTTTGATAAGTTTAAAAAAACTAGGATAGCTAGGCGGGGATAAGATGGATACATTTTATACAACACTTGGAGCGTTTCTCGGAACTTTTCTGTTAGGCGTTGTGATTCTGGCCACGGCTTGGTGGCAAGGAGCCAACGTGAGCTGGAAGTTTATGAGGTGGTATTTCGGAATCTTCTTCGTCATCGCGCTCGGCGTAGGAATATACACGTACGTTACGACTGCTTGATTGAGCCCACATGGATGGGACAGGGGGAATAAAATGAAATAATTGGGGTTTCCTGATCTATCCGACAATTGGAATAAGGCAGCTTCCAAAACGGTCGCGTTAGCGGATCCGAAATTCATGAATCTTCGCGTTGTAGTAGATCCCACCGATCTTAACTAGCTCATCCTTAATCGCTTTGATCGGGTTATAAGACAAAGATTGAAGCACCTTCAATTGCTTTTCGGATGTTATTTTTTTATCAGTAAAAATAGAAGATTATACGTTGTCACTCTATATAAAAAACAACCCCTTGATAGATGAGGCCACTGAAAAAGTTCTTTACATCAAACAAGGTACTGTTCCCCCATAATTCTGGGGAACAGTACCTTGTTTGATGTAAAATTAAATCATTACAGCGAAAGGCGTAAAGGGGCAGCTTCCGTTTTGTGTTTAGGCGGGGATAATTTGGACGTTACGTTGGTACTTTTCAGCAAACCATTTAAGGGATATGGAGGGAGTAAAAATGTCGAAAAAAATATATACCCTATTGATTGCCATATCAATTTTATTTATTTTTATCGGAGTTATTTCTTTAATTATTTTTTTTATAAGAACTGGACAGTGAAAAGTTCTCGCTAAAAATGGTCGCATAGCAAAATAACCCAATCAGCGATTCTGTGGTATCCTTAAGGTTCTCAGGCCAGAAAGGAGAGCAGATCGCTAGATCGGGTTACTCTGTTAGTTTACCCGATTTCGTCGCGACCGACCATACTATGTTGAAATTTATCAATGAAATTTTATCTGCCTTTCGTGCTTGTTTCTCACGCGCCGCCGCCTTCGAGTGGTTCGTTGTCATCGTTGTCGGTTTGATGGTCCGTGCCGATCATCTCGGCGTCACTTCCATTGTCCGGGATTTGGCGCTGACTCTGCGTCATTCCGAATCGATGCTTCATTTCTTCAGTTCTTCCGCATGGCCGCTTGAATCGCTGCGCCTGGCCTGGCAGAGGGTCGTTCACCGTTTCGCTCCGCTTCTGCGTGTGCGCGGACGAGTGGTGTTCGTCGGCGACGGCGTGAAGCAGGCCAAGGAAGGACGGCATATGCCGGGCGTGAAGAAGCTGCACCAGGAATCCGAAAATGACGCCAAGGGCGAATACATCTTCGGTCATCTGTTCGGTGCCATCGGCATACT
>NZ_RZJR01000002.1 GCF_003990975.1 Cohnella sp. AR92 | reverse complement strand
GTGTATAAAGGACAGGGCTTATCTCCCCCAAGAGTCCACATCGACGGGGAGGTTTGGCACCTCGATGTCGGCTCATCGCATCCTGGGGCTGAAGTAGGTCCCAAGGGTTGGGCTGTTCGCCCATTAAAGCGGTACGCGAGCTGGGTTCAGAACGTCGTGAGACAGTTCGGTCCCTATCTGTCGCGGGCGTAGGAAATTTGAGAGGGGCTGTCCTTAGTACGAGAGGACCGGGATGGACGCACCGCTGGTGTACCAGTTGTTCCGCCAGGAGCATCGCTGGGTAGCCAAGTGCGGGAGGGATAAGCGCTGAAAGCATCTAAGCGCGAAGCCCGCCTCAAGATGAGATTTCCCAATTCGTAAGACCCCTTGGAGAACACGAGGTTGATAGGCTCGGGGTGTAAGCACAGCAATGTGTGTAGCTGACGAGTACTAATCGGTCGAGGGCTTATCCTAATAAGCCAACACAGGCAAGAAGATTCTAATGAACGCTAATTCGTTTCGTATCCGGTTATCAAGGCGCAAGCCTTGGACACCTAAACATGGTTTGGTGATGATGGCAGAGGGGTTCCACGCGTACCCATCTCGAACACGACCGTTAAGCCCTCTAACGCCGATGGTACTTGGACCGCAGGGTCCTGGGAGAGTAGGAAGTTGCCAAGCCAAGAAGAAGAGCACCCAGCAATGGGTGCTTTTTTTGTGCTTTCAATTGGTCTTCGATAGAGGAAATAAAAAAAGAACCCGCAGCAACGGGGCCGCGGGCCAATCCATCTATCTAACAGAAAGGGTCATGAGAGCATCTTATCGCCCATTCCTTAAAGCTTCCTGATGGTATCCTTAGGAATACATGAAATTTGACAGCAACGAAACGTTTTACTTTATCTTGAAGTACGCCGTTATTGAGAAAATAAGGTAGCTGCTTGGAATTGCCTACAAGGGAAGCGGATTCACTCTGTGTGGTTCGCCAATCCTGCGTCAGAATCGTTGACGCGAATGCCCCTTCCCGCTACCATTGTGACCTAATTCAAGGTCAAGTAGAGAAGGGGAGACCAACCATGAGAAAAGGATTCGTATTCATCGTTCTTGCGCTCTTGCTCGTCGTGACAGCTTGCTCTAACGGCAACAACAATTCGAATGCCTCTGAATCCGCATCGCCGTCTTCTTCGGCGCCGGCCTCGTCCGTCGCCGCGCCTTCCGCGGACGCGGAGAAGAAAGTGCCGCGAGTCGCATTCGTGTACATCGGGGAACCGGGTGACGGCGGCTGGACTTATCAGCATGACCTGGCGCGCATTGAACTCGAGAAGAAGTACGGCTTCAAGGCGACGGTCGTCGAGAACGTTCCGGAAGGAGCGGACGCCGAGCGGGTGTTCACCGAACTGGCGCAAAGCAACGACCTGATCATCGGAACGAGCTTCGGCTATATGGATTCGATGGCCAGCGTAGCAAGCAAGTTCCCGAAGGTGAAGTTCCTTCACGCTTCCGGCTACAAGACGGGAGAGAACCTGTCCACTTACGCGGGCCGCGCCTACCAGACGGCTTATCTTGTCGGCGTAGCGGCGGGCAAGATGACGAAGAACAACCACCTTGGTTACGTCGGAGCCTATCCGATTCCGGAAGTCATTTATACGATCAACGCCTTCACCCTGGGGGCTCAAAGCGTAAACCCGGACATTGATGTCAGCGTCGTCTGGTCGAATACGTGGTACGATCCGACCATTGAACGTCAAGCGGCCGTCAGCTTGCTGGATCAAGGCGTTGATGTTCTGGCGAACTACCAAGATTCCCCGGCAGGCATTCAAGCCGCGGCGGAACGCAAAGTGTACTCGATCGGCAACGATTCCGACATGAACAAGTATGCTCCGGACTATTACATCTCCAATACGGTATATAATTGGTTCTCTTATTATGACCGCAACATTCAGGAGATTATGGACGGCACTTGGAAGTCCGAGAGCTATTGGGGCTCGCTGCAAGAAGGGCTTGTCGACCTCGCACCGCTCGGCAAGAACGTTCCGCAGGACGTGAAGGACCTGGTCGAACAGAAGAAGAAGGAGATGGCCGATGGCAAGATCGACGTCTTCGGCGGCCAATTGTTCGATCAGAACGGCAAGGAGATTCATGCGGACGGCCAATCGTTGTCCGATGAGGACATTCTCAATATGAACTGGTTCGTGAAGGGCGTTAAGGGATCCATTCCGAGCTAACGGAGGTGCAAAGCATGCAGAAGACTATCCAGGACCCAGCCCTCTGGAACGAGTGGCACCCGGCAGCCTTATCCGAGGAGATCGGCGAGAACCCGAAAGGGGTAATCGTTCTAGGAGAGAAAGTCGTCTTGTATCGAAGCTCGAAGGGCATAACGGCGATGCGCGACCTATGCATACATAGGGGCGTTCCGTTATCGCTAGGGAGAGTGCAGGAAGATCGGCTCATCTGCGCTTACCACGGCTGGGCATACGACGAGAGCGGGGCTTGCGTCTGCATACCCGCTCTGCCCAAGGGGCAAGCTATCCCGACCAAAGCGAAAACGCCGACTTTCGCTTGCTGCGAGAGCCTGGGGATCGTGTGGGTTTGTCTCGGCGAGCCAAGCCGTCCCACTCCGGTGTACGAGGACTTTGTCGATGCCGAGCTGATCCCGCTGCGGATGGGGCCATACCCGGTTCAGGCGTCGGGTCCGCGGGTAGTGGAGAACTTCCTGGACGTCTCCCACCTGATGTTCGTCCATGACGGCTTGCTTGGCGATCACGACTTCCCCGAGATCGACGATTACTCGATGGCCGAAGAGAACGGCGTCTTCCGTTCGACCGAGATCGCCGTGTTTCAGCCTGACCCGGACGGCCGAGGGCACGGGGTGACAAGCCGGTACACCTACGAGATCTTCACGCCTCTTGGAGTTCGACTGATTAAGACGGCCGATGGAACCGACGAGCTTTTCCACTTGTTCCTGTTCGTTCTTCCGGAGACGGAGACGACGTGCACGGCGTACATGCTGCAGCTTCGCAACTACGGTCATGACATTCCGGACGAGGTGTTCGTCGACTTCCAGAATACGCTGCTCGCGCAGGACAAGGTGATCGTCGAGAACCAGAAGCCGGAGATGCTGCCGCTCGACCTGCAGGCTGAATTGCACCTTAAGTGCGACCGCGTCGCGATTGCCTACAGGCGTAGACTCAAAGAGCTGGGCGTTACCTTCGGCACTGATTAACCTAACCCATCCGAAAAATAAGCCTGCAAGGCCCAAACGGCCTTGCAGGCTTATTGCCATTATCGAAGATTCGGAATCTCGACATTCGGATCGACTTCGGCTTCGTAATCGATGTCGTCGGTCTCGAACCCGAAGAGTTGGAAGAACTCGCGGCGGTAGCCGGCGATGTCGGTCAGCTCGTTGATGTTCTCGGTGGAGAGCTTGTCCCAGATCTCCGCGACTTCCGCTTGAACGTCATCCTGCATCTCGAGATCGTCGACGCGGATGCGGCCGCGGGAATCGACAGCCGCCTCGCCCTCGCCGTATAGACGGGAAGAGAACAAGCGATACATCTGTTCGATGCAGCCTTCGTGGATGCCTCTCTCCTTCATGACCTTATACAAGGCCGAGATGTAGAGAGGAACGACCGGAATGGCCGAGCTGGATTGCGTAACCAGAGCTTTGTTGACCGAGACGAACGCTCGTCCGCCGATGGCGCTCAGCTGCTCGCGGAGACGCGCGGCCGTCGCTTCCAGATCGTCCTTCGCGCGGCCGATGGTCCCTTCTCGGTAAACGGCATGCGTAATCTCCGGACCTATGTATGAGTAGGCGACGGTTGTCGCTCCCTCGCTAAGCACGCCGGCTTCGCTCAGGGCGTCGATCCACATCTGCCAGTCCTCGCCGCCCATGACGGCGATCGTCTGGCGAACCTCGTCTTCCGTTGCCGGCTCGATGGTCGCCACGGATACTTCCGCCGTATGGAAGTTGACCGTCTTGTTGGAGTACGTAGGGCCGATCGGCTTGATTACGGAGCTGAACGTCTCGCCCGTAACCGGATGCGTGCGGCGAGGAGAAGCCACGCTGTAAACGATCAGGTCGACTTGGCCTAACTCGGAGCGGATCAGATCGATCGTCTGCTGTTTGATCGCGTCCGAGAAAGCGTCTCCAACGATGCTGAAGGATTTGACGCCTTCCGCTTGGGCCGCCTGTTCGAAAGCAGCCGAGTTGTACCAGCCTGCGCTTGCGGTGCGGGAGCCTTCCGCCGCTTTGTCAAAGTAAACGCCGATCGTGTTCGCACCCGCGGCGAACGAAGCGACGATACGGGAGGCGAGGCCGTAGCCGGTCGAAGCGCCTACGACAAGCACGTTCTTCGGGCCGGAGATAGCGGGCTGAGTCTTCACATAGTCCACTTGCCTCCGAACTTGGCGCGCGCAGCCTTCCGGATGAGCGGTCGTGCAGATGAAGCCTCTTGTTTTGGGCTGAATGATCATATTAGACATTTCCTTTCTCAGACATTCGGGAATGGAGGTGCCTGTTGCCGTGGCAACCTGATTCTATTTTACCGAATTTTTGTCCAATTGGGAAACGTCTTTCCAACCCTGGGCAAAATCATATAGCCCGCCAAGGAGAGTTCTCCTTCGGCGGGCGAGATCCGAATCCGATGCAACGACTAACGGCGGCCGGCGATTTGCTGTTCCGCCATCTGGACAAGCCTGCGGGTGATCTGACCGCCGATTCGGCCTGTGTCGCGGGTCAGCATATTGCCGTAATAGCCATCCTGCGGAATACTGATCCCGAGTTCCTGAGCGATCTCGAACTTCAATTGTTCGAGCGCCGCGCGAGCCTGGGGAACCACGAGTTGGTTGCGATTGTCTGCCACTTGAATCACCTCCACCTTCTGCCAGTATTATGCGGTGAGCCTCTCCCTCTTATTCATAAACTTACCGGCACCATTCCCCGACCCCCAGTGCTACAATGAATAGATCAATCCCAATAGGAAAGGACGGGGAATTTATGTTTCTAGCTCCTATGCTGACGGGCCGACAAGAGTCCCCGTTCGTAGACGATCGATACATAGTCGAACCTAAGCTGGATGGACAACGGCTCATTCTCTCCATGGAACACGGGCACTTGCGAATTTACTCCGCCCATGGCTTCGATCTGACTTCCCAGTATCCCGAATTCCACTGGCTCCCCGTAGCGGATAACGAAGATGTCGTTCTGGACGGAATCGCGATTGCGGTAGACCCCGAGACCGGGCGAGGGAACCCGGATTGGTTAGCCAAGCGATATCGAATGAGCAAACAGATGGACATCAAGGAAGCGTCGATGCGGAATCCGCTGCACTGCTTCGTCATCGATATTCTGCGCTATAAAGGCGAAGACATTCGCGAGCGGCCGCTTGCGGAGAGGAAGGAGCTTCTTAGCGAGGCGATGGAGAGCAATCTTCGCTTCAGCCGTATCCCTTACATCGACCATCCAGACAGGGGGCTGACCGATTCGCTGCGCGGCAGTTCGATGGAGGGACTTGTCGCCAAAGACAAGAGGAGCGCGTACCGCAGCGGGAAGAACGATAGCTGGCTGCTGATCCGCAACTATCGCTACTTTAACGCAAGAATAGCCGGCTATCGGAAAAATCAGTTCGGATGGCTCGTCGAGAGTGGGGAGGAGTGGCGAAGCATCGTGACGGATTCGGTTCCCGCGGCCTATCGCCAGGCGTTCTACGGAATCGCCAAGTTACTTGTAACCGGGGAAGATAAGGATTACGTTTATGTTCGGCCGGAGATAGAAGCCTGCTTAAGATACGCGAAACAACGCCCGGACGGAACTCCCTTTCAGCCGGAGTTCGTCCGGTTCGTCGTCTGATCCTTCCTATACCGAGATCGCGCTGAGAGGAGCCGGGGCTGCGCTCTCTTTGACTTCCATTCGGCTTGTCCCGCGGAATACTCCGCCGGGTTCGACAGCCAGTTCCTGAGCTTGCAGATCGCCGTGCAGCACCCCGGATTCTTTGATCAGCAGCTTGCCTTTGGCGGTAACGTTGCCGGTGATGGTACCAGCCAGGAACACGTTGCGCGCCGTGATATTGGAATGAGCCGAGCCCTTCTCGCCGATCGTCACATCCCCTTCGCACTCAATATCTCCAATGATCTCGCCTTCGAGGCGAATGCTGGCGTGCGAAGTGATTTTCCCTTCGAAGACGCTTCCTTCCCCGATCAACGTATCGGTCTTGCTCGGATCTGGCTTCGATTTCTTGCCCATCATGGGGAATCCTCTCCTTCATCATCAATAATCGGCAAATAAGGCATGGGGTCGATCTGTTTGCCGTTCAGATGGACCTCGTAGTGCAGATGGGGCCCTGTGCTTCGGCCGGTATTGCCAAGCAAGCCGATCAGATCGCCTTTCTCGACCTTATCGCCGACCTGGGCAATCCGCTTGCTCAAGTGCATGTAACGGGTCAATAGCCCGTCGCCGTGTTCGATCTTGATGTTATTCCCTTCCTCCCCGTCCCGCTGCGACCAGATCACGGTTCCATCCGCCGTCGCATAGATGGGATCGCCGATGTCTCCCGAGAAGTCGATTCCCGCATGGTATCGAGCCCGATGCGTAAAGGGATCCAGCCGAATGCCGAACTTAGAGGTGATGTCGCGGCTGTCCGTCGGCCAGATGCTGGGAGTGGCTTTCTGCTTCTCTTGGACAAGCTGGACGTTCTCCTGCATGTTCTCCAGCCTAATCTCAAGCGCACTCAGCGCCGGAGAGAGGTTCTGGAACTTTCGTTTCGCGGAGTCCAGGTACTGCTGGAATTCTTCGTCCGTCGCGGGGATCTCGACGCCGCCCTTGCCGATATCGGAGAGGGATGACTCCTTGAGAGACAAGGCGGAGTCGCTCCACTCGCTTGCATGGACTTCATCCGATTCGCCAACGGGAAGGCCCATCAGCTCACGGACTTGGCCCTCCAGCCGATCCATCTCGGCGAGCTTCTCATGAATGCCGGCCGCTTGCTCGGTGAGTCCGACGATTTGGGTCTGCAGGTAATCGATGCTGGTATCCTTATCCTGAAGAATCTCTTCATATCTGGAAGAAGAGGCATTCATCTTCTGCTGGAGACGAGAGAGCTTGTCCGCATTGTTGTCGAAGTGGCGATAGAGAACGAGGCAGGCAGTCAGCAGAAAAATCATTAGGATGGGAACCAGAGTGAGGCAGAGTGGGATAAGATAGGATGGAACGGCGATTCTCTGCACCGGACGGCTCGCATCCGGGATAATGACAACCGTATACTTGTTACGGCTCCATCTCATGTCGATCCTCCTGTCTTCATGAGCTATGGTCACAGATAGGTTCGACAGTAGGGGAGAAAATCCCTTTGGAAACTAGCAAATTAATGCCAAAATTCTGAATAAAGTAAAAAAAGCCCGTCATTAGACGGACTGATCAGGCAATGGCTATCGTTTGGCGGCTTTCTTGCTCTTCTGATGCCGATTCCAGCCGAGGAACGTCATAACGGCGCCCGCAACGGTCAGAACAATGCCGACGGTCGGATTGACCATTAGGATATCGATAATTCCGAAGATAAGAACCATTAAGCCTAAGACGGCGACTTGCAGCGGATTGGATTTCATGGAGCACCTCTTGTTTTCTTTCTATTCTACCGCAAGGCGCTTCTTGATGATAGAAAATCTTACATTAAATCGGCATCCGGAATGATTTTCTCACGAGGGGATAGAGCCACTTCACGCCGCTTGGAGTCAGAGTATCCGCTGCCAAGTGGGATAGATAACCTGCCGTCGCGACGGTCGCGATTCCTTCGACCTCTAGTTGATTCTCCAATCCTCGCGCGATCAGCCACCACGCGGCGACCGCCCATACCGTATGGGTAAGCCCGCGATGAGGAAGCCACGGCGCCACGGCGACGAATACGCCGAACCCCATCAGCCAATTCCACCCGTTCGTCCATCCGGCGTACAGCAGACCGATTCCGCACAGGCTGACCAGCGCGTTGCGAAGGGCTCCTTCTTTCATGACAAGCCCGAGCAGGACAAGAGAGCCGGTTAGAATGGCGTACTTCGGATAGAACGTGTGCTCAGTAAAATAGAACGACGCAAGTATAATGGCGGACAAAACTCCGGTCCATAGCGCCGATTCCCGAATCCAGTGCGAGAGCTTTCCCAGCTTGCTGCTAAGCATGCTGGTCCCGTCGAGGTCGGCGCTAAGGGCGGATATGGCAGCTACGGCCACGTAACAGACGGCGTCCTGTAATTCGAATGGATAATAGACGGATGCCACCGCTCCGATCGCCGTCCCGATGGCAAGATGAGTCGAGCCTTTCATGCAATTCCTCCCCGTTGACTGACAAAGCTGATGGGTCCCATATAGGGAACGTATGTTTGCCGAGTCTATTATACACGGGTTGGGCTCTTGTTGCCATTAGACAGAGACGGAGGGCAGGGAGTTGCCGGTCTTCGCCGGAATGGATGCACACTCGGCTTTGTTCAAATATTTCTTGCCTCTCCAGCGCCATAGAGAGAGAGCCCCGCGAACATATTCATCCGCGATCATGCAGCAATAGATTCCGATAAGGCCCCAGCCGAGCTCGATGCCGAACCAATACGAGCAGAAGGTAGCGATCAGGCCGAGCGATCCCAGCGAGATATACATCGTAAACCTCGTGTCGCCGACCGCGTTCAAGGCGTTCCCAAGCGCCATATTGAGCATTTTCGCAGGCTGCAGCAGCAGGTTGAGACCGAGCAGGGAGACTCCCATCGAGACGATCTCCGGATCCGAAGTGAAGAAGCCGAGCATCTGCCTCCCCGACAGGTAGAGCAGAAGAGCATTCGCCATCACGAGCAGGAGCCCGAGGCCCATCGCGCGGTAAGCGGCCGAATAGGCTTCTTTGGTACGAGATTCTCCGAATAGATAGGCGATCCGGATCTGCACCGCCAAAGCAAAAGCATAGCCCAGCATAAAGCAGAAGGATTCCAGCGTATTCATGTACGTTCGGGCAGCCAGCTCCTTGGGGCCAAGCATCGCCAGGAAAGAATAGATCGCGAGCTGAGAGAACACCCAACAGGACATGTTGATGCCAAGAGGCCAGCCGATTCGCAGGATCTCCTTAAACAGCTTGGAGTCGAATCGAAGGTAATCGCGCAGCCGGATCGTCCTCTCGAAGGAGTGGCGGAACATATAAAGAAGAATGACGACCGACAGAAGCCTGCACGCGTTATCGGATACCGTTACCCCGGTCAGTCCCCACTCGGGAAGCCCCATTTTGCCGAAAATCAAGCCATAGTTCAGGACAATATGCAGCAGGTTGATGATAATCCCCGTGTACATCGGTCCGCGAGTGTTGCCGGTATTCCGAATCGAGGTGCTGAGCGCAGCCGTCATCGCAGCTAGGAACATGCCGCCGCCGACATAGGAGATATAAGTGTCCGAGAGCGGCCACAGATCCTCCGACAGATTGAGCAGCTCCGCGATCGAACGGGACTGGGTGAAGAGTAGGACGCTGATTACCAGGCCGATCATGGTGCTGACGGTGACCGCCATAATCGCCAGCGTGCGCGCGTCCTCCTGGCGCTTGGAGCCGAGCCTCTGTGCAATCAGGATTCCGGCCCCTCCGGCGATGGTCATGAACAGAGTCGTTAACGCATTGAACAGCTGGTTGGAGAAGCCGACGACGGCAACCGCATCATCGGAGATGCGGCTCACCATGATAGTGTCCACCGTTCCGAGCATGGTTTGAAGAAGGACTTCGATGAAGACCGGCCACGCGAGCGCCCACAGGGTGAATTTGCGGTCTAGTGATTTCATGATTCAAACCCCCACGATGTCAGTAAGCAATGTGATAAAATAAAGAGGAAACAATGCGATTATAGATGGTATACGGAGTTCGGTGTGTCAATTTTCCAACGGATACTTTCAATATTCCAACTTTATCGAGAGGGAGAGGGTTATGAATCTGCTCCAATTCACCATGCCTCCGCTGCCTTACTATATTGCAAGCGGATACATGATTTCGCAGCCGGGAGAGAGACACGTTGCCCGCAAAAACATCGAAATCTTCGACCTCCTGTTCGTCACGGAAGGCTGTCTCTTCATCGGGGAGGAAGAAAGGAGCTACGACGTAACGGCAGGGCATGCTTTTATTCTTAGGCCGGATGCCTACCATTATGGAAGCGCGGGCTGCGCGGAAGAGACGAAGTATTATTGGCTGCACTTCCATACGACGGGGGGCTGGCGTGCGATTCTGCCTTCCGAGACGGAGGATCCTTCGGAGCTTCATGCGGATACGAGCATGGATGCCTTCGCTCCCCCTACGTTCCCGCTCGTTCTGCCTCAATTCGCCAAAGTCGCGCATCCCGGCAAGATGGAGGAGACGATCTGCCGCCTGATCGACCTGGGACCGAGCGCGCATCGCAGCACGACACGCTTTGAGCAGCAGGTCGCGTTCCAAGAGCTGATCGAGCTGTTGGCGGAATCGACAGGGGCGCAGCGCTCCTCGCCGGGAAGGACATGCGCCGAACAGGCGGCGGCTTACTTGCGGGAACACTATCGGCGGGAGATCACGGCCAAAGAATTAGGCGAGAGCTTGAGCTTCCACCCCGTGTATATCGCCCGATGCATGCAGCAGGAGTACGGCTGCCCCCCGATGGAATATTTGCTAAGGTATCGGATCGAGCAGAGCAAGCTTCTCCTGCTGCAGACGGATATGACGATCGCTCGAATCGCGGAGGAGGTCGGCTTCAACCAAGCTGCCTATTTTAGCTCCTGCTTCTCCAGGATCGAAGGGATATCCCCGAGAAGGTATCGGAAGCAGTATTTCTAATAGAGCTTCTAATAGAATCGCTAAATAGATGACCCCATCTACCGCTCCTTATGGATCGATAGATGGGGTCTGTTTATTTGGCGATCCGCATGGGGGAGGCGCGGAAAGATGCGGGAACGAGGCGAATGAAAGAACACTTGCCAATTGAGAATCCATAGAATAGAGCACCGATCGTCAAGATGACAAGCCGTTCCGCATTAGAGGGAGAGCCGTAATTAAGGTTTAAAGAATAGTAGGTCGTCTGGATCGAGTCGGGATGAACTTTCATTCATTCCAAACAGGCGGTGATAAAATGTCAATTAACGATTTAATCGTCAACGGCGGATTCGAGACCGGCTCTTTGACTTCCTGGGGCAGCTCGAACGTTACCGTTACGGGAGTCTTCTGCCATACGGGGGTCTATTGCGCGAACATGGGCTCCGGACTGACGTCCTCGTATCTGTATCAGCTGGTACCTGCCGATGAACTGCAATCCTATCAGCTGCTTATCTCGGTCAGCAAGTCCAGCGGCACCGTCGGACCCGCAATGGTGGGTACCGTCAATTTCTATGATGCTCAGATGAACTTGCTCGGTGTAGGGCTGTCTCTTGGCATCTCCACGAGAATTCCTCTCGTGACGAACAATGAATGGATTGAGGCTTACGATACGACAACGCCGGCTCCTGCCGGAACCACGCAAGCGTTAATTATCATCCAGAAGATTGCGCTGGCCAACTCGTCCACTTTATATGTGGACGATATCTCCTTCCTGGCTTCGAGCGGAGGCGGAGGGATTGGCCCGACCGGCCCTACTGGCCCAACCGGTCCGACGGGAACTGGAGCAACGGGAGCAACGGGCCCGACCGGCCCGACCGGAGCGGGTGGAGCAACGGGAGCAACGGGCCCGACCGGCCCGACCGGAGCGGGTGGAGCAACGGGAGCCACAGGCCCAACTGGGCCAACGGGAGCGGATGGGGCGATTGGAGCAACAGGCCCAACCGGACCGACTGGAGCGGATGGGGCAACGGGAGCAACAGGCCCAACTGGCCCGACCGGAGCGGATGGAGCGATTGGAGCAACGGGCCCGACCGGCCCGACCGGAGCGGATGGAGCGATTGGAGCAACGGGCCCAACCGGTCCGACAGGAACGGATGGTGCAACGGGAGCAACGGGGCCGACAGGTCCGACCGGAGCGGATGGGGTGACTGGAGCAACAGGCCCAACCGGCCCGACCGGAGCGGATGGTGCAACAGGAGCCACAGGACCGACTGGCCCGACCGGAGCGGATGGAGCGATTGGAGCAACCGGCCCAACCGGTCCGACAGGAACGGATGGTGCAACAGGAGCAACGGGGCCGACCGGCCCGACCGGAGCGGATGGTGCAACAGGAGCCACAGGACCGACTGGCCCGACCGGAGCGGATGGAGCAACGGGAGCAACAGGACCGACTGGCCCAACCGGAGCGGATGGAGCGATTGGAGCCACGGGACCGACCGGCCTGACTGGAGCGGATGGAGCCACGGGACCGACTGGGCCGACTGGAGCGGATGGGGCGATTGGAGCAACAGGACCGACCGGCCCGACTGGAGCGGATGGAGCAACGGGAGCAACAGGACCGACTGGCCCAACCGGAGCGGATGGAGCGATTGGAGCAACGGGCCCAACCGGACCGACCGGAGCGGATGGGGCGATTGGAGCAACAGGCCCAACCGGCCCAACGGGAACGAGTGTGACGGCGACATACTCCTACGCGGAGAATACGAGCGGAGTCATCGCAGTTGTTGTTGGCGGTACGGATATACCGCTTCCTAACAACCAGAACATCGGATCCGGCATTACGGTCGATGGCACGAACACGGTCTTTACGGTGGGAGCGACGGGTAATTATTACGTTGCCTATTCCATCAACACGACAACTGCTCTACTCGTGTCTGCTCAGGTCTTAAGGAATGGTTCGCCTGTGCCTTCGACGGTGTTCACATCCACGTTATCTTTATCCTCTTTTAACGCGGAAACCATTCTTTCCCTCACAGCCGGGGATCAGCTTCAACTTCAACTATTCGGTCTGTTGGGGACGGCAACCCTATCTTCTCCAGGCGCTTCGCTGATCATTATTCGGCTAAGCTAAGTCTTTCGGGCTGGAGGCGGGCTTTACCATGACATCAATGACGGATTGAATGAATAGGCTGACAGGCTTCTCCCTACCTGCATGCAGGAGGAGGGGCTTGTTCGCCTATTTTCATATCAACAGGAGGGTGGTGATCCAAATGTCCCTGAACAATCTTGTACTGAACGGAGGTTTCGAGACGGGGGATTTGTACAATTGGGGAAGCTCCAATGTCACGGTGACCAACCAATTTAGCCACTCCGGTTTCTATAGCGTCGATATGGGCTCCGGACCATCTTTTCTTTTCCAATTCGTTCCGGCTTCTCCTGGACAATCCTACGAACTATTCCTTTCCGTGTCTAAATCCGGGGGGAACACGGGGCCATCGGCAGTAGTCTATGTAAATTACTACGATTCCGGCTTCAACCTCCTGGGTCAGGGCTTGTTGCTACCAATCTCCATGAGGCTGCCTATCGTTAGCGCAAATGAGTGGCTTGAGCTTTATAGCACAGTATCGGCGGCTCCCGCCAACACGACACAAGCCCTTATTTTCATTCAGAAGCTGGAGGTTCCGAATTCAGGGGACTTCTATTTGGATGATGTCGCTTTATTGGCGGCGACAGGAGGATCCGCGGGTCCGACGGGGCCAACTGGACCGACCGGACCGACAGGGGCACAAGGTGTGACAGGTCCGACTGGGCCGACTGGAACCCAGGGAGTAAGAGGTCCGACAGGCGCTACCGGAGAACAAGGATTTACCGGACCAACAGGTCCAACCGGAGCTCAAGGAGTGACGGGACCTACTGGACCGACTGGAGCGCTAGGAGTGACGGGACCGACAGGACCGACTGGGGTACAGGGCTCTACGGGACCAACAGGTCCAACGGGAGCGCAAGGAGTGACCGGGCCAACAGGTCCAACCGGAGCGCAGGGCATAACCGGTCCAACAGGTGCAACAGGTGATCAAGGAGTAACGGGACCAACAGGTCCAACGGGAGCACAAGGTGTGACCGGGCCAACGGGACCAACTGGAGCGCAAGGCGTTACTGGACCAACAGGCTCGACGGGAGCACAGGGCGTTACCGGCCCAACGGGTGCAACAGGTGATCAAGGTGTGACGGGACCAGCAGGCTCGACGGGAGCACAAGGCGTTACCGGTCCAACGGGCGCAACAGGTGATCAAGGTGTGACTGGACCAGCAGGACCGACTGGGGCACAGGGTGTTACGGGACCAACAGGTCCAACGGGAGTACAGGGCATAACCGGTCCAACAGGTGCAACAGGTGATCAAGGGGTAATGGGGCCGACTGGTCCAACTGGGGCACAGGGTGTTACGGGACCAACAGGTCAAACGGGAGCACAAGGTGTGACCGGGCCAACGGGACCAACTGGAGCGCAAGGCGTTACTGGACCAACAGGCTCGACGGGAGCACAAGGCGTTACCGGTCCAACGGGTGCAACAGGTGATCAAGGTGTGACTGGACCAGCAGGACCGACTGGGGCACAGGGTGTTACGGGAACAACAGGTCCAACGGGAGCACAGGGCGTTACGGGCCCGACAGGGGCGCAAGGAGTGACCGGGCCAACAGGTCCAACCGGAGCGCAGGGCATAACTGGTCCAACAGGCGCAACAGGTGATCAAGGGGTAACGGGGCCGACTGGTCCAACTGGAGCGCAAGGCGTTACTGGACTGACAGGCCCGACGGGAGCACAAGGTGTAACTGGACCGACCGGTGCGCAAGGTGTGACGGGACCGACAGGCCCGACAGGGGCGCAAGGAGTGACCGGGCCAACAGGTCCAACCGGAGCGCAGGGCATAACTGGTCCAACAGGCGCAACAGGTGATCAAGGGGTAACGGGGCCGACTGGTCCAACTGGAGCGCAAGGTGTGACGGGACCGACAGGCCCGACAGGGGCGCAAGGAGTGACCGGGCCAACAGGTCCAACCGGAGCGCAGGGCATAACTGGTCCAACAGGCGCAACAGGTGATCAAGGGGTAACGGGGCCGACTGGTCCAACTGGAGCGCAAGGCGTTACTGGACTGACAGGCCCGACGGGAGCACAAGGTGTAACTGGACCGACCGGTGCGCAAGGTGTGACGGGACCGACAGGCCCGACAGGGGCGCAAGGAGTGACCGGGCCAACAGGTCCAACCGGAGCGCAGGGCATAACTGGTCCAACAGGCGCAACAGGTGATCAAGGGGTAACGGGGCCGACTGGTCCAACTGGAGCGCAAGGTGTGACGGGACCGACAGGCCCGACAGGGGCGCAAGGAGTGACCGGGCCAACAGGTCCAACCGGAGCGCAGGGCATAACTGGTCCAACAGGTGCAACAGGTGATCAAGGGGTAACGGGGCCGACTGGTCCAACGGGAGCGCAAGGCGTTACTGGACCGACAGGCCCGACGGGAGCACAAGGCGTTACGGGCCCGACAGGGGCGCAAGGCGTGACCGGGCCAACGGGTGCAACAGGTGATCAAGGTGTGACGGGACCAGCAGGACCGACTGGAGCACAAGGTGTGACCGGGCCAACAGGTCCAACCGGAGCGCAGGGCATAACCGGTCCAACCGGTGCGACGGGACTGCAGGGAGTAACGGGACCGACAGGCCCCACCGGAGCGACGGGACTGCAAGGTGTAACGGGACCGACAGGCCCCACCGGAGCGCAGGGCGTAATAGGCCCAACGGGAGCAACAGGTGACCAAGGTGTTACTGGCCCAACGGGAGCAACAGGTGACCAAGGTTTTACTGGCCCGACCGGCCCAACCGGTGCGACGGGACTGCAGGGAGTAACCGGCCCAACGGGTCCAACCGGAGCGACGGGACTGCAAGGCGTGACCGGCCCAACGGGTCCAACCGGAGCGACGGGACTGCAGGGAGTAACCGGCCCAACGGGTCCAACCGGAGCGACGGGACTGCAGGGAGTAACCGGCCCGACAGGCCCAACGGGAGCAACGGGACTACAGGGAGTAACAGGCCCGACGGGCCCAACCGGACCGACCGGCCCGACCGGCCCGACCGGCCCGATCCAGCAGCTATTCAGTGCGGCGAATGCCGGTGCGGTATCTTTAACGGCCGGCACTCCTTCGACAGTGATCAGCGTATCCGGGGTCCCGCTCGCGAACGGCAACAATGTCAAAATCGATTATGCGGTCCAGTTCAACGTGACGGTTACGGCGTCGGTCGGCGGAAACCTCACGGCAACGTTCGCCCTCCTTCGGGATGCGACTACGCTTCAATCCGTTCAAATGGTGCTTCCTTCCGGCTTGCTGGCGCTTAATGCGGTTATCGATTTTCCGGTGGGCTATACGTTCGTGGATTCGATTACCGCCAGCAGCACGAGCACCTACTCGGTTCAAGTTACCTATTCGATCTCGGGACTCACCGTTGCGACGGTCACGGTAACGAACCGAAACCTGAACCTTATCGTTTACTAAGTACGAACGGACAGGCGGGCATCGGAGAACCGGCATACTCTGAGATGAATCAAGCAAATCGAACAGGAGGAACCCTGATTGCCTACCGTCAGCTTGTGCATCATCGTGAAGAACGAAGAAACAACGCTCGGTCGATGCTTGGAATCGGTGCGGGGAGCGGTCGATGAGATTAACATTCTCGATACCGGATCGACAGACCGGACCGTCGAGATAGCTAGACAGTTCACGGAACGGGTTTACTATTACGAATGGCCGGACAGCTTCGCCAAAGCTCTGAACAAAGCGTTCTCCTATGCTACGATGGACTATATCCTTTACATGGATGCCGACGATGTGATGCTTCCCAAGGATCGAGACGCCTTCCTCGAACTCAAGGATAATCTGGATCCGAGCATCGACGTCGTCTCCATGTTCTATGATTACGGAACGGACGAATACGGCAACGTCTCCTTGCGGTATCGTTACAATCGGCTGGTTAAACGGTCGCGCAATTTTCAATGGATGGGCGACTGCCATCAATACCTTGCCGCGAGCGGCAACACCCTGAATTCGGACATCGCCATCACCCACCGCAGAATCAAGCATTCCGTCGGCCGCACCCTGAATCTTTTTCGCAAAAAGCAACAAAGAGGAGAAGAGTTCGACGCCAGAGATTACTTCTACTACGGCAACGAGCTCAGGGAGAACGGGCATTATGCCGAGGCGATCGACGCTTACCGGACTCACTTGGCGCGAACGGATGCCTGGGTCGACGATAAGATTTATTCCTGCATCAACAGCGCCGATTGCCATCGCTCTCTGAACGACCGCGGGAGCGAACTGGCTATGCTGCTGAAGTCCTTCGAATACGGAACTCCCCGCGCGGAGGCTCTCAGCCGAATCGGGGATCATTTTACCCATGCGGGTCAATACAAGACGGCTGCGTACTGGTATGAGCTGGCGCTTCGAACGAAGCCCGATCCCGACCAGTGGAGCTTCAGCTATCCCGCCTATTACACGTGGTATCCCCATCTGCAGCTGTGCGTCTGCTACTACAAGCTTGGCGATCTGAAGGCTTCCTACGACCATAACGAAGAAGCTCGCAAGTACCGTCCGGACGACTCCAGCGTGAAGCATAACCGGAAGTGGCTTGGCGAGCGTCTGGGACTGGCGCAGGACTAGAGGTTGGCTCGGCCTTGCCGTTGGTGTATCATGAGACGCAGATGAAACGACGCAGAAATCCTAAACTAATCGCAAAAGAGGTCATACCCATGGTCAGATTCGGCGTTATCGGCACCAATTGGATTACGGAGGCGTTCCTGAAGGCGGCCCGGCAAGTGGAGGGATTCGTTCTCGAAGCCGTTTATTCCCGCACGGAAGAGAAGGCGAAGGAATTCGCGGAGAAGCACGGAGCGGCCCATACGTTCACGGATATGGAGAAGATGGCGGCAAGCGGCACGATCGATGCGGTCTATATCGCCACTCCGAACAGCTATCATGAGCAACATGCGACTCTGTGCTTGAATCACGGGCTCCATGTCTTGTGCGAGAAGCCTCTTGCTTCCAACGCGGCGGAGATTCGGAGAATGACGGAAGCGGCGAAGAGGAACGGCGTGCTGCTCATGGAGGCGTTAAAATCGACCTTGCTGCCGAATTTCCAAGCGATCGCGGAGAGTCTTCCTAAGCTTGGCAAGATCCGTCGCTATTCCGCAAGCTATAATCAATACTCCTCCCGTTACAATGCATACCGCGAGGGAACGGTGTTGAATGCCTTTAGACCCGAGTTCTCGAACGGAGCTCTGATGGATCTTGGCATCTATTGCGTCTATCCGGCAATCGTTCTATTCGGCAAGCCTCAAGGCGTGAAAGCGAACGGCATGCTGCTCGATTCGGGCGTTGACGGGGAAGGAAGCCTGCTCCTGCAATACGAGGAGATGGAGGGAGTCATCCAATATTCCAAGATCACCAACTCCGTTCTGCCAAGCGAGATCCAAGGGGAAGAAGGAAGCCTGGTCATCGACAAAATAAGCACGCCGGAGCGGGTGGAGATTCATTATCGCGACGGTAGGAAGGAAACGGTGTCCGTTCCCCAGCATGAGGACAACATGAAGTATGAGCTCGAGGAGTTCCTGAAGCTCATCGCAAGCGGAGAGCTGGAATCGAAGGTTAACTCGCACGCTCACTCGCTCGCCGCCATGGAAGTCATGGACGAAGCAAGAAAGCAGATGGGGCTGGTTTATCCGGCGGATCTGCGTTCCTAATCGATAAGAAGACGATGGAGACTGTCGCTTCCCTCACCGGGGACACGCGCCAGTCTTTTTTCTATGGGAATAGACGGCTTCGAATAATCGCTAGAATGGGCTCATATAGTAGTAGGAAATCGGACAAGATCACTAGCGTCTATAGGAAGGTGATTGTATGAATACTATCGATGGAGCAGCCGCCATCCAAGGAATAGGAACCGCCGTTCCCCCGTATCGCCTTGAGCAAGCCGAAGTAGCGGAACGACTGTCCCGAGCTTTCGCGGGGACGGATACGGCCCGCTGGGCACGAAGGATATTTAAGCAAGCGGGAGTCGACAGCCGTTATACTTGCGAGCCTAACCTATTGGAAGAAGCCGAGCTTTGCCGTTACGTGGCGAGCGGAGATCGACGGGAAGCCCCTACCACATCGGAGCGGATGAAGCTGTATGAGAAGGAATCGGTCAGCCTTGCGGTTGAAGCGGCGAAGAGGGCTCTGGCCGATGCCGGTACAAGCCCGCACGAAGTGACTCATCTGATCCCCGTCAGCTGCACGGGGATGTTCCTCCCCGGCTTGGATGTCGCGCTTGCAAGGCGGCTGCAGCTGAACGCGGGCATCACGCGCATACCGCTTACTTTCCTCGGATGCGCGGCCGGTTTATCGGCTATTCGATTGTCCAAAGCGCTTCTTGACGGAGACGGCGGAGGCGTGGTTCTTATCGTCTGCGTGGAGCTTTGCACGCTTCATCTTAAGCCGACGGGGTCGCGCGAAGACCTGTATGCGTCGGCTTTCTTCGGAGACGGGGCTTCCGCATGCGTCGTGTCCAGAAAGCAAGGAGGCTGGTTCGAGCTTGGGGACGGCCGAACGGTCATCCTTCCCGACACCGAAGAGGAGATCTCGTGGAGGCTTGGGTCCTTTGGATTCGACATTCATCTGTCACCCCACATTCCGAAGCGGATCGGCGAATCGATTCCCGATTATCTTCGCGGCTGGTTAGGCTCCGTAGAAGATGTGAGACTGTGGGCAATCCATCCGGGGGGAAGAGGGATCGTGGATGCCCTGGAGAACGCATTGCCCCTGACGGCGGAGGATACCTTGGCGAGCCGAGCGGTGCTGCGGAATTACGGGAATCTGTCTTCGGCAACCTTGTTGTTCGTCTTGGACCAATTAAGAGCTCTAATGAAGGAACGGAATGAAGCGGAGCCTCAGGGGGGAGTCGCGCTCGCCTTCGGACCCGGCGTGAGCGCGGAGATGCTCAGAATTACGTATCAACCTCGAAAACCGGGTATTCGAGTGGAGACGGCTCCGGAAGCTCTGGCAGGAGCTTACGGCCGGGACGCCGGATGAGCTGGTTGCTTGCAGAGCGTTCCGAACGTCCGGAGCTGATGGACGACTTGAACCAAGGCGGAGAGGAACTGCGCGAAGCCCATCGTCATCTTCGCCGATTGAACCGCCTGTTCGGGGCGGCCGGACCGGCGCTTTACGGGGTCCGCATGCTGTGGGAGGAGGCGGGCCGGCCGTCAGTCTGGACTCTCCTCGACGTAGGCGCCGGCTCGGGCGATGTGAACCGGGCGCTTTTAAGCTGGGCGCGCCGGCAGGGGATCGATCTGACGATTCGGCTGGTCGACCGGACAGAAGAAGCGTGCTCCGAAGCGAAGAGGTTATACCGCGAGGAACCGCGGGTTCAGGTCGTTCAAGCCGACCTGTATGCACTTGAAGGACCGCAAGCCGATGTCGTGACTGCCAGCCAGGTGGCTCATCATTATTCCGACGGAGAGCTGGAGGAGCTTCTTCGCAAGCTGCTAGGGATCGCGAGATGCGGCGTCGTTCTATCGGACATCCATCGGAATGTGGTTCCATGGCTCGCCGTATTTGCGGCGACGCGCGTGATCTCACGCAACCGCTATATTCGCCACGACGGCCCTTTGTCCGTAGCGAAGGGCTTCCGGGCAGCCGATTGGCACCGCCTGAGGAACCGTCTTGGCGCGGTTACGCTGCGGTATTCTTGGCGTCCGCTTTACCGGTATGCGGTATGGATTCGCCAGTAGAGGAGCGGATTCCATGAACAAACAAGGCTTGTTTGACGTTATCGTGCTCGGAGCCGGGATCGCCGGCTCCAGTCTGGCGTATGCGCTTGCCAGGCGAGGATGGTCTGTCCTGCTGTTGGATCGACGAACGGGACCGGTACACAAAGCCTGCGGGGAATTTCTGTCTCCGGAAGCCCGCTCTAGCTTGCGTTCGCTGGAATTGGAAGATACGGTCGATCGGCTTGGAGCGGCTCCCATTCACCGGGTACAGCTGCACTCGGCACGTCCGTCCATGCTGGAGTTTAACCTGAAGGCGCCGTCGTTCGGAATAAGCCGCAGGCTGCTCGACGAAGCGCTTCGGCAGGCGGCGGTGGAAGCCGGAGCCGCATGGATGGGCGGAACCGCGGCTCTCTCGGTCGAACTGGAGAAGGACCGTTATCGCGTCCGGGTTCGCCTCGGCCATCAGGAGGAAGCTTGGCTGCAAGCCAGGACCGTATTCGGAGCATGGGGGAGGAACGGTTCCGCCGCTCTCAAGGGGAATCGGATCTCGCGGAAGAAACAAGCGTTCCGGGGAGTCGGCTGGAAGATTCACTCGAACGGAATGGAGAATCGCCAAGCCGTGGAGCTTTATTGCTTCAAAGGCGGATATATCGGCTTATCGCCGATTGGCGGCGGTCTCATGAATGCAGCGGCGCTGGTGGAGCAATCCGTAGCAAGAGAAGCGCCGCGAGGCCCGCTGGGCTGGCTGAAGCTTGCCGCGGAAGGCAACCCGGCCTTCGCTTCGCGGTTCGAAGGAGCGGAGCCGATTCTTGAAACGGAGCAGGCCGCCGCTCCGATCCGGACATCGGAGCAAGCGGTTGCTTGGCGAGAGTATCCGCTCTTAGGCGATGCCGCTTTGGTTATTCCGCCGCTATGCGGGGACGGGATGGCCATGGCGCTTCGTTCGGCGGAGAGGAGCGTGCCTCTGGCGGATGCCTACCTCCGGGGGGAGATCGGGCTCGAACAATGGAAGAAAGCGTATCGTCGCTTGGTTAGCAAGGAGATGGCACGTCCCGCCAGATGGGGGAGATGGCTTCAAGCCGGATTGATTCGTCCTACCGCGGCGGGAATGCTTATCCAATTGGGCTCGGCTTCTCCGCGGCTGGCCCAAGCCGCATTCCGCGCCACTCGGCTTGCTATGCCGCCCGTTCCGACATGATTCGTCTCTCGGCATGGATCTTCCGCCGCTCCGGCTCGATTGTGCTGGGCTGGCTTCTTCTATTGTTGATCGCAGGAGGGTATGCAGGCCGCTTGCACGAGGTGCTGCAAGGACCCGGATTAACGACGAACGGCTTAAGCGAGCAGGCGGAGAAGCTAAGGGGGGTTACCGGAGACGCGGGGGGAGAACCGATCATCCTGCTGTTCGAGAACGGACTCGGGTCTCCCGCCGCTTCCTTCAAGGCTTCCGTCGATAATAGCCTCGATCGGCTCCCTCCGCTTCCTGGTCTCGTTCGACTGGAGAGGAAACAGCCGCTGGCGGAAGCGGCGAACGGCCGCTACGAAGCGGTTATGCTATCTTTCCGGCAAGCGGAACACGAGCTGGGACCGATCTTGAACCGGCTTCGTATCTGGCAAGCGGAGCAGGAGAAATCCGCCGCCGGCCGGATCCGGATTACCGGACAAGCCGCCGTGCAGCAGGACGTGAATGAATCCAGCCGGCTGGATATTCGGCAAGCGGAGAGAATCGGGCTGCCTCTCGCTTTCCTGATCCTCTGCTTAACCCTTAGGGGCGTGCTGCCGGCGCTTATTCCGATCGCGGCGGGCTTGGTTTCCGTTGTCTTGGCATCGGCTATCCTGTTCGGCGTCGGGCATGGCTTGGAGCTCTCCGTCTTCGTGCAGAGCGTCGTTCCCATGGTCGGGCTTGCTTTAAGCATCGATTTTGCCTTGCTGCTTGTCAGCCGCTATCGCGAGGAGCTTCGGCGTTTGCCGGCACAAGAGGCACTCGCGGCCGCGATAGGAAGCGCGGGCCGTTCCATCATCCTCTCCGCTTTATGCGTGCTGGCCGGTCTGGGCAGTACGCTATGGATTCGCCTCCCCGTGTTCAACAGCGTCGCCGTCAGCGCAATGATCGTGCTCATGATCGCGGCTATCGCTTCGTTAACGCTTGTTCCGGCTTTGCTGGCTCGAATGGCATGGCGAGCCGAGCCGGCAAACGCAGATCGGCGGCATCGATTCTGGCGATTATGGGGGAGCTGGGTGCTAAGAAGGCCGATCAGGCTGGCCGTAGCCGGCTCGTTTCTTTTCCTCTTGTGCGTCGTTCCGGTCATTCGGCTGGAAGTCGTCATTCCGAATGCGACCTCGCTTCCGGAGGAGAAAGAATCCAGGCAAGCGGCGGAGCTGTTGAACGAATGGTTCTTGCCTCCTTCGTCAACCTCCATAGAAGTCGTGGCGCAAAGCCGCCATGCTGCATTAGATGAGATAGAGCGGTCGGAAATAGAACGGTTGTATCGAGAGGCGGAACAGGATTCGCGGGTATGGTTCGCTTCGCCGCCTTCCTTCAAGGAAGGACGTAAGACGGCAACCATGTCCGTATGGCTTCGTGGCCAAGAAAGCTCTCCCGAAATCGCCGAATGGATGGAAGAGATGCGGAATGCTTCTAATAAAGTCGATCTTATTCTGGCAGGCAAAGCCGTGGAACGGCAGGAGATCATGGGGGAGATCGAACGGGGGACATGGAAAGCCATTCCGACGCTTCTTCTGTCCAATTATCTGCTCCTGCTGATCGCGCTTCGTTCTCTGGTCATTCCCTTCAAAGCGGTTCTCATGAACGCTCTTACGATCGGCGCGTCGTTCGGAATCGTCGCTTGGGTATTCCGGGAAGGACGGCTCGGAATGCCGGAGGAAGGCGTAGCGGTTGTCGTCCCCGTCTTCGTCTTCGGCCTCGCCTTCGGCATCAGCATGGATTACGGCGTGTTCCTACTGATGCGAATCGCGGAGGTCTACCGTTCGACGCGCAGCAACGATCGGGCGATCCTTGAAGGACTCGTTGCGACGGGACCCGTTATCAGCTCCGCCGCTGCGATCATGACGGCAGTGTGCTTGCCGTTCGCTTGGGGGGACGTGGCCGGCGTCAGGCAGCTGGGAGTGGGACTGACGGCTGCGGTAGTCTTGGACGCCACTCTCGTGCGAATGCTTCTCGTACCCGCGTGGATGAAGCTTCTCGGCCGCTTGAATTGGCTATTATAGGGTATGAATATTAAGAGTAGATAAAATGCGCGCTTAGGCATAAGTTTCTTTTTGACAAATGTTTTTTTCAGTAGCATAATGGTGTCTATCAAATGTTCGCCTACGAGTAATCAGCTAAGAAAAGTCGTTAAGATCAGGCTGTACATCCATTCAGCCTGTTTTTGATGCGTCCGAAAGGAAGGGGATCGATATGGCTTTATTCAGAGAATTAAAGAGCAAGCTGTTTATTTTCTTCACCGTTGTCTTGATTCTGAAGGGCGCTTTGGCCTGGTTCGTCGTATTCGACGACGGCCCTTCATGGATGACTCTGCTTACGGAAATTCCGTTCTTCTGGGTCGTCTTCTGCTTTATCGAGTGGTTCGCAACGAAGAGGAAGATCTTATACTACATGATCGCGAACTTCCTAATAACGCTGCTTTATTTCGCAGTCCTCATGTACTACAAGTATTATGGCATCATCGTGACTTATCATGCCCTCAGGCAAGCGAGTAAGGTAACGGAAGTCGGCGAGAGCACTTATTCCTTGATGGATCCGTATTACCTGCTGATCTTCATCGATATCATCATCTTCGCGTTCTTCATGTTCCGTCCGAAGAGCATCGCCAAGATGAAAGCCATCGGCATGCATCGTACGAACCGCCGCGTTCTGCTCGGCGCATTCGTCCTGTCCCTCGCGCTCTGCATCTTCAACATCTGGCCGAATCACGCCAGCATGAACGAGACGAAGAAGGCCGAAGGAATGGGCATTCTTAACTACGAAGTGTACACGATCGTCAACGACACGACGAAGGAAGAGGAGATCGTTCCGAAGGAAGAGATTACCCAGGATTCCATCAACCAGCTCAAAGGCATCACGGAACCGGCTAATCCGCAATACTTCGGCGCGGCCAAAGGCAAGAACTTGATTATCATTCAGATGGAGTCGTTCCAGAACTTCCTGCTTGGACTCAAGGTCGACGGGCAAGAAGTAACTCCTAACCTGAACAAATTGGCGGGCGAGAACTTCCACTTCACGAATTTCTACACGAGCGCCGGCGCCGGTACGACTTCCGATGCCGAGTTCACCGTCAACACGTCCTTCTATGCGCCGAAGAACGAACCGGCGGTTCAGAACTACGTGAAGAAAGCCATGCCGAGCCTTCCGAAGCTGCTCAAGGCGAACGGATACTCGACGGCGACGTTCCATACGAATGAAGTCAGCTTCTGGAACCGCAAGGAATTGTACAGCTCCCTGGGCTTCGAGAAATATTACGACAAGAGCTTCTTCGGCGACGCCGATGCCGATCACGTTGCCTTCGGCGCATCCGACGAAGTCCTGTTCACCAAGACGATCGAGGAACTCAAGAAGATGGACCAGAGCGATAAGCCGTTCTACTCGATGGTCATCTCGATGAGCGCCCACCATCCGTTCAACCTTCCGGAGAGCAAGTACAAGATGACTCTGCCTAAGGAAATGGAAGGCACGCTCGTCGGCGATTATATCCGTTCCCAGAACTATGCCGACTATGCGATCGGCCAATTCATCGATAACCTTAAGGCGAGCGGCCTGTGGGACGACAGCGTTATCCTGTTCTACGGCGACCATCAGGGCGTCATCAAGTTCTCGCTTGGCGATGACGAGAAGAAGATCCTGAAGGACCTGCTTGGCCGGGATTACGATTATACCGAGATGTTCAACGTTCCTCTTATCATGCATGCGCCGGGCGTTACTTATCCGAGCGAGCTAAAGAATACAGGCGCGGAAGTGGACGTTACTCCTACGGTCGCGAACCTGCTTGGAATCTCGATGGATAACCAAATTCACTTCGGCGAAGATTTGCTGAATCAAACGACGAATCTGCTGCCGACGAGACACTTCCTGCCGTACGGATCGTTCTTCAACAGCCATTATCTGTACATTCCGGGCATCGACTATGCGGACGGCATGAACTACGCGATCGAAGACAACAGCGAATCGACCACCGGTTCGACAGAAGAACAATATTACAACGCGCTGAAGCTGTCGCAGCTGTCTGACAGCTACATCAAGCAGCTTCCGGAGAAGGAACCTGTTTACCCGGTAAGCGCGGCGGAAGAATTGAAGGCTAAGGATCAATCGCAAGAGCAAACGCAGGATCTACAAACCCAAGATCAACAAAAGCAAGGCCAATAAGCGCAAGATCATTGAGATCAGGATCAATAAGCGAAAGATCGGTTAGCGCAGGACCAATGAGTCCGAGATCAATACGAACCGTCAAGAACAATCTCCGGAGCCGCTGGCTTCGGAGATTGTTCGCGTTATAGCGATACTAGGAGGTATAATGCTTACATATTGACCCGGCGAGAGGAGAGGGGATTTCGATGACGACTATAGCATGGACGGGAACCGAGCTTGCGAGCAGCCCGATCGGGCTGGGAGGGGCGAATCTGGGAAGCACGATCTCGAAGGAGGACTCGTTCCGCCTGATGGACGAGTATGTGGAGCTGGGCGGCAACATGGTGGATACCGCGCAAGTGTACGCCAACTGGCTGCCGGACGTCGAACGAAGCATCAGCGAGACGACGATCGGAGAGTGGATGAAGCGAAGGGGCAATCGGGACCGGTTGCTGGTCACGACGAAGGGCGCCCACCCCTTGTTCGAATCCATGTCCGTCTCGCGAATGTCGGAAAGCGATCTGCGCGAGGATGTGGAAGGGAGCCTTCGGCGTCTGCAGGTGGACGTCATCGACATGTATTGGCTTCACCGCGACGATGCAAGCCGCGATGCGGGCGAGATCGTCGAGAGAATGAACGGCTTCATCCGAGAGGGCAAGATTCGTTATTACGGCTGCTCGAATTGGACGGCCGAGCGAATCGGAACCGCTCAACGATATGCCGCCGAGCATCGCCTTCAAGGCTTCTCCGGCAATCAAATGATGTGGAGCCTGCCTCTGGCGGATCGTTCCGGGTTCCAAGACCCGACCCTGGTTCCAATGGATAGGGAGACCTATGAATGGCATCGGCAAACGAAGCTGACGGCGGTTCCTTATTCTTCTCAAGCCCAAGGCGTATTTACCAAGTGGGAAAGAGGAACGCACGCTTGGGACGACGAGCGGATCGCCGGCCAATACCGATCGCAAGCCAACGTGGAGAGGTTCCAGCGGGCTCGGAAGCTGGCCGAGGAACTTGGCGTTCCCGTCAGCCGGTTGGTTCTCGCCTATCTGACAAGCCAGCCGTTTCCCACCGTTCCAATCGTCGGATGCAACAGCTCGGAGCAGCTGAGAGACAGCATGAGCGCGGCGGAGCTGCGGTTAACGCCCGATCAGCTGGGGTATCTGGCTAACGGGGAGCATTGAAACGGCGGCATCGGGGAGTAATCCCGGTGCCGCCGTTTCTTTCTTTTGGATCGGTTAGAAGCGAATGCTGTAACCCGATAGATTCGGGTTACAGGCGCCGCGAAGGGTTGTTCGAAGTGAGAGGAACAATGAAACACTGGCTTGCCACTGTGATCGCTTCCTTCACCGTTCCAGTACTCTTCGATAGATAGCCAAATACCGCTGCGCCATGATCGCGGAGGTGAAGTGATTCTCTACGTATGCTCGGAGAGCTTCCGGCGAAGGATATTCCGCGCGGACGATCTTGCGGGCCATCTCCGCCGCGGATCGGCAGACCAGCTCGGGGAAGCCGCCCATGACCTCGGGGACCGCCCCGTTCGGGAAGCAGAGCACCGGGGTGCCGCATGCCATCGCCTCGATCATGACGAGGCCGAACGGCTCCTCGCACAGCGTCGGGAAGAGGAGGCATTCGGCATTTCGGAAGAGCTCCAGCCGGTACGTGCCGCCGACCTCGCCGACATATTCCATGTTCGGGTTGCGCTGAAGCACGGGCAGGATCTCGTTGCGGTAATAGTTCATGTCGTAGAGAGGCCCCGCGAGCAGCAGCCTGCGGCCCGTCCGTTCCGCGGCCTCGAGCGCGTGGTGGACTCCCTTGTAAGGCAGGATAGCGCCCAGGTAGAGCAAATAATCCTCTTTCTCGGCCTTGATCGGATAGTCGGCCGGGTCGATTCCGTTATAGACGAATTCGCCTTCGCCCTTCCCGTAGAGCTCCATCTGCCTGCGGCTGAGGTATACCGGAGTCTGGACCGGGTTATAAAGCGGGTTATGGATGGAGCTGACGGTCGGCGTGCTCGGATACTCCCGGCCCACGACCGAGAGGTTGGTATGATCATGGATAACGTCCACCTCGCGAGGGAGCGTGCGGCGGATCAGATCGGGGATTCGGGACATGTCGTAGCCGTCATGCTCGAAGGGAATGACCGTGGCGTTCGCCCGGCTCCCTCGCGGGGCATACAAATAGATCTCATGGCCAAGGCGGGCGAGCTCTTCGGTCAGCGTATAGACGACCCTCTCGATTCCCCCGTACTTGGGAGGCGGCAGCGGAAAATAATCCGGAGCGACGAGAGCGATCCCCAAGCTGGACGGATTGCGCGAGCTGCGGCTGTAGCCGGGCGGACGAAGCGGCACGAAGTGCCGTTCCGTCCGGAAGGGGAGCTCCCGATCCACCACCTCGCTCGTATCGTATCCATGGCCGGATAGCTCTTGGCCGGTCATGGGAATGTTCCATTTTCTCGCGAGCCGCTCTGCATTGGCCGAGATATCCGCGTCGTTCGCGAACGTCTTCGAATGGAAAGTTCGGCTACCATAGTGGTGGATGTACACGTCGCTGGCGGCCCAGAGAAGGCTTCCGCTGATCCTAGTCCGCAAGCAGAAGTCGTCGTCCTCGTAATTGCCGGGGAAGAACGACTCGTCCAAGCCGCCGATCCGGTCGATAAGGCTGCGGCGGAAGAGCATGCAGAAGCCGATCAGCTTATAGGGATAGAAGCCTTGCTCGCGATGCCGCTCGGCCCAATCCTTCGCGAAGGCGTGCATCTCTTCCATGTTGGAGTAGGGGACGGCGTTCACTCGCTGCGCGCCCGCGACGTAATTCGTTCGGGGGCCGACGATGCCGATTCCGGGATACTTGTCCAGCCAGGCATGCAGCCGGGTCAGCCAGCCGTCCGTCACGACGGTGTCGTTGTTCAAGAGACAGAGATACTCTCCTTCGGCAATCGCCATCCCTTGGTTGCATCCGGCGGCGAAGCCCAGGTTGGAACGATTCCGAATCAGCTTGGATCCGGGAACCCCAAGCAAGTAATCGGCGGTGCCGTCGGCGGAGCCATTGTCCACGAATATAAGCTCGTACGATTCGGGCGTATGCTTTATGATGCTCTCTACGCATTCCCGAGTGAGAGCGATCTCGTTATGGGTCAGAATGATAATTGAGACAAGCGGCGGCATTACGGAACCCTCCTCTGGTCAACAAGGTACGCAACCGTTCGGATCATCTTATTCTGTCGATACGGCTAGAGACAGGGGCATCCGGCGAAAAGGGGGAAGAGCAGGGCTGAAATTGCATTTTTACCCTTGACCACACAGGATGGCGGTGAGATAATGTACGCGCGTACATTAAGGATAAAAAGGAATATACACGAGGTGAGACGGTTTAACGATGGCATCGCGCAAAGAAGTAGCCGACATGGCCGGCGTATCCGAAGCGACGGTGTCTCGGGTGCTGAACAACGTCGGTCCCATTAAGGAAGAGACCAGGCGCAAGGTACTGGAAGCGGCGGAGCGGCTGGGGTACCATCTGAACGCGATCGCCTCCAGCTTCGCCAAGGGCAAAAGCGGGAATATCGGCGTCGTGCTGCCCCATGTTCCGAAGGTCAGGCTATTCTCGACCTTCTACTTCTCCGAGATTCTAAGCGGCATCGGGGAAGCCATACATTCGTCGGGCATGGGCCTGCTCCTGTTATACCGGGAGCCAGGCGCGGATTACGACTACCTCTCCCTATTCCGCACGTCGAGAATCGACGCTTGTCTGGTATTGGGGGCGACCTCCTTGCCGCAAGACGAGCAGTCGATCGCCCGAATGGCGGATGCGGGGGTGCCGTTCTATGTGGTCGACCAGAGATATGACAAGAGCCGGATCCCTTCCGTGCTGGCGGATCATGTTCAAGGAAGCTACCTGGCGACGAAGCATTTGGTGGATCAAGGGCATCGGGCCATCGGTTTCTTGAACGGTTCCTCCTTCTATTCGAACAGCCTGGATCGGCTCGAAGGCTATCGCCGAGCGCTTCGCGAGTGCGGAATCCCGTACGACGGAGACTTGCTCTTCGAAGGGAATTACAGCCGCAAGAGCGGCTTCGAAGCGACGGAGTCCATCCTTAGGAACCTGGATCGGCTTGACGCCGTAGCCTGCTCGAACGACCGCATGGCGATCGGCTTGATTCAAGGCTTGAAAGAAGCGGGAATCGGCGTGCCGGAACGGCTGCCCGTCATCGGGTACGACGATTCCGACGCGGCGGCTCTGATCGATCCCGCTTTGTCGACGATACGCGTACCCTTCTACGAGATGGGGAAGCTGGCGGCGGAACGCTTGCTCGGCGAGCTGTCTTCCGGAGCCGAAAGAGAGGAACCGGACAATGGAGTTGGCGTCCGCAATCGGAACGAGGTCCTGCCGACCTCGATTATCATTCGAAAGTCAAGCATAACGGAGAAGGAGAGCTAGAGACATGAAGAAAGCATTGCTCGTATGGGGCGGATGGGACGGCCATCAGCCGAAGGAAGTCGCGGAGCTGTTTCGCTCCATCCTGGTTAAGGAGAACTTCGAAGTCGAAGTGTCGGACACGTTGGAAGCGTTCGCAGACGCCGAGAAACTGAAGGCACTCGATCTGATCGTGCCGATCTGGACGATGGGGAAGATCGAGCAGCAGCTCGTGAATAACGTTTCGGAAGCGGTTCAAGCCGGGGTCGGCCTCGCGGGCTGCCACGGCGGCATGTGCGACGCCTTCCGGGAGAACGTGGACTGGCAGTTCATGACGGGCGGCCAATGGGTCGCGCATCCGGGCAACGACGGGGTGGAATACACCGTCAATATCAAGGCCGGCTCCAGTCCTCTGACGGAAGGGATCGAGGACTTCGAAGTGAAGAGCGAGCAGTATTATCTGCATGTCGATCCGGCGATCGAAGTGCTGGCGACGACGCGGTTCCCGCTCGTTGCCGGCCCTCATTCATCGAACAAAGCCGTCGACATGCCGGTCGTTTGGACGAAGCGCTGGGGCCTCGGACGGGTCTATTACAATTCGCTCGGTCATCATGCGGACATCATGGAGATTCCGACCGTCGCCGAGCTGATGCGCAGAGGCTTCCTCTGGTGCGCCGAAGGCAAGGGACTGGCGGAAGGGCGTTCGGTGGAAGGCGCGTACACGGGCATGGCGGACAACCAACTTTAATCGAGAGGCGAGGGGACAGAACATGGGGAAAATCAAAGTCGGCATCATCGGAACGGGCAACATCAGCGGAATTTACTTGCAGAACGGCGGCCGCTTCGACTCGATGGAGATCGTCGCCTGCGCGGACTTGGACGTCGAACGAGCCAAGGCAAGAGCCGCGGAGCATGGCATTCGAGGCTGCAGCGTCGAAGAACTGCTGGCGGCTGACGATATCGAGATGGTCATCAATCTGACCATTCCTCAGGCGCATGCCGCCGTCTGCATTCAAGCGCTGGAGGCGGGCAAGCACGTTTACGTGGAGAAGCCGCTGTCGGTCACCCGCGAGCAAGCGCAGCGAATTCTCGAGACGGCCGAACGCCAAGGGCTTCGGATCGGCGGCGCTCCGGACACGTTCCTCGGCGGCGGCATTCAGACGTGCATCGGCTTGATCAATGAGGGGGCGATCGGCACTCCGATCGGCGCGACGGCGTTCATGATGAGCGGCGGCCACGAGAGCTGGCATCCGGACCCGGCCTTCTATTACAAAGCGGGCGGCGGCCCAATGTTCGATATGGGCCCGTACTACCTGACCGCGCTCGTGTCCATGCTGGGACCGATCGCACGGGTAACCGGTTCCGCGCGCAAGTCCTTCGCGGAGAGAACGATTACGAGCAAACCGAAGGCAGGCGAGAAGATTGCGGTCGAGGTGCCGACTCACGTCGCGGGCGTCCTGGACTTCGCGAACGGACCGATCGGCACGATCCTGACCAGCTTCGATACGAAGGGCGGCTCGACGCTCCCATGGATCGAAGTTTACGGCAGCGAAGGCTCGCTTCTCGTTCCGGACCCGAATAATTTCGGCGGAACGGTCAAGTTGCGCAAGGCCGGCCAGCAGGAATGGACCGCCGTTCCGCTTACGCATGCCAACACGGAGAACGCTCGCGGCATCGGCGCGGCGGACATGGCGCGGGCCATCGCGAACGGAAGGGCGCATCGGGCGAGCGGCGATCTGGCTTATCACGTCCTGGAAGCGATGGAGGGCATCCACGAAGCCTCCGCGTCCGGCGCCCACTACGTCATGAAGAGCTCCTGCGAGCGTCCGGCTCCGATTCCGGCGGGGATGTCGGATTACGAATTGGACCAATAACGCTCGATAAAGGTCTTTAACGATCAGCAGCGTGTCTCGTCCATGCGTTGACTTGCGGCGGCGGCGAATGGGATAATCAGATCTTAAGCCCATGCAGTCATCGAAGGGGAGATACCATGCGGAAGTGGAGAATAACGGGCTTGGCGCTGGCGGTCGGCTTGCTGTTAAGCGGCTGCTCCGCCGGGGAGATCACGGGCAAGTCGAATTCGAGCGCAGCCGTCATCGGCGAGAATCAAGTGGAATGGGCATTCACCAAGGCCGATCAGCATCCGGAAGAGAAGCTCGTCTCATTGATCGGAGAAGCGAAGGAGACGCTCGATATCGCCATCTATAGCCTGACTTATCCGGACATCGTGCAAGCGATCAAGGATGCGGCGAAGCGGGGCGTGAAGGTGCGCCTGATCACCGACAAGATCCAATCGGGCGGCAAGACGCAGAAGGAAGCGCTGAAGCTGCTCGGGAGCGCGGGAATTCCGATGAAGATCAATTCCCATAGCGGACTCATGCATCTGAAGATGACCCTTGTAGACGGGAAAGCCGCCACGACAGGTTCCTTCAATTATTCCAAATCCGCGAGCACGACGAACGACGAGGTTTTCGTGATTTTCCGCAATGCCGATATCGCTCGTTCCTTCGAGGAGCAATTCGAAGCGATGTGGACGGACGAGAAGGGCTTCGAGACGATAACGCCGACGATTGCGATGGACGATTCGGCGGGATCCGGGAGCGCCGGCGAGGAGAAGGAGGAAGGCTCGGACGAGTCCGCGGCCGAATCCGCTGCTCCCGCTGCCTGCGCGAATCCGGAGATCAAGGGGAACATCAATTCCAAGGGAGACAAGATCTATCACGTCCCCGGCGGAGCCCAGTACGAGCAGACGAAGGCCGAGCGGATGTTCTGCACCGAGCGGGAAGCGGAGTCGGCCGGCTTCCGCAAAGCCCAGAAGTAATGCGACCATCCAGGGAGAGCGCCTATTCGTTAGGCGCTCTATTTACCGTTCGCGACGGAATTCCTTTGCATTTTCGTCCGTTTCGTAGTATCGTATCGTTAGCCTAACTATAGGATTTTAAATAATTTTTCAACAAACAAACGCCTTATTTTATGAAGCGTTAGCCTCTTACGATGACAACATAGCAGAGAAGCGGGTGCAAGAATGAAAACAATTCTGTTGAATGGAACATGGCAAGCAACGAATGGCAGGACGGGCGAACGGTATCCGGCACAGGTGCCGGGCTTCATTCAGAAGGATCTGATGGAGCAGGGCGTTCTGCCTAACGAATACGACACTCTGTTCGAGCCGAAGATCGAATGGGTCGAGCACGACGATTGGACTTATGCCCATACGTTCGAACTGAGCGAAGAGCAGCTTGCTTCCGAAGCGCTCGAGATGGTGTTCGAAGGCGTCGATACGTTCGCGGAGATCGAACTGAACGGCAAGGTTATCGGCCATACCGAGAACATGTTCATGTCCTATCGCTTCGATGTGAAGGGCGTGGCCAAGGCTCGGAACGAGCTCGTCGTTCGCATCTCTTCCCCGACCGAGACGCTCAAGGAGAAGGAGAAGGCGTTCGGCGAAGACCTGTTCCTCTGGAACGGTATCTCCCCGCGCCTGTTCGGACGCAAAGCTCAGTACGGCTACGGCTGGGACTGGGGCGCTCGCGTGGCGACGGTCGGCATTCATAAGGCCGTCAAGGTGGATGGCTACGAGCAGCTCCGCGGCGAGCATCTGAGCTACCGCCTTACGAGCATCTCCCAAGACAAGGCCATCGTAAACGCGCACCACAAGATCGTTAACGTTCGCGGCTCCGCCTTCGAAGCGGAAGTGACGTATACGGTCTATGACGGAGAGCAAGCGGTCGCGGTCAGAAAAGAAACCGTCAGCGTGGCGCCGGGCGAGCGGGTTTACGAGACTTCCCTGGAGATCGCGAATCCGAAGCGCTGGTATCCATTGGGGCATGGCGAAGCGCATCTGTATCGCCTGGCCGTGGAAGTGAAGGCGAAGGACGCTTCCTACGAATTGGAATGCTCCGTCGGCTTGCGCGAAGTGAAGATCAAGATGCCGTACGACGACCAAGGCCGCAAGTTCCTCATCGAAGTGAACGGCGTCGCCATCCTGTGCAAGGGCGTCAACTGGATTCCGCTCAAGCTGTGGCCGAACCTGGATACCGCCGAAGAATACCGTCAGGAGATCGAAGACATCGCGGCGGCGAACATGAACATGATTCGCGTCTGGGGCGGCGGCACCTACGAGAACCATGACTTCTTCGCGGAATGCGACCGTCTGGGCATCATGGTATGGCAGGACTTCATGTTCGCGTGCGGCGACTATCCGGATGACGACGAGTTCTCCGAGCTTGTGCGCAAGGAAGCGGACTTCGTCCTCGACGAGTTCGGCTCCCACCCGAGCATCGTGCTCTGGTGCGGCAACAACGAGAACATGTTCTTCATCGAACGCAGCCGCAAGAAGCGCAAGCACGGCTTCGGCGAGAAGCTGTACTTCGACGTGCTGAAGGAAGTGTGCCGCAAGGACACGCTTCGTCCGTACTGGCCGACCAGTCCGTACATGCTGACGTTCGACGACTCGCGCTATGAAGGCGACTACGGCGACCTGCACTCCTGGTACGTCTGGGGTCAGACCCATCCTTACGAGGAGTATCGCGAAGTCAACGGCCGCTTCCTCTCCGAGTTCGGCATGCAGTCTTATCCATCGACGAAGGTGATGGACGCCGTCGACGCGGAAGCCGATCTGCGCGATCCGAAGTTCGACGCGATGCAGAAGGCGCCGAACGGCATCCAGCGCTTGTTCTACTACACCGTCGGCGACTATCGCCTGCCGGCGACCAAGGAGCAGTTCGTCTACGTGAACCAGCTCCTGCAAGCGAACGCGCTTCGCTACGGCGTCGAGCACTGGGTATCCCGCATGCCGGACACGTCCGGCGCGCTCATCTGGCAGTGGAGCGACCTGTGGCCGTCGATCAGCTGGGCGCTCGTCGACTACGGCAAGGTGAAGAAGCCTTCGTACTACTACATGAAGAGAACGTTCCAAGCGCCGAACGTCGTCGCGAAGATCACTCCGGGGCAAGCGGAAGCTTCGCTGCACCTGATCCACGACAACGGCGACTTCGAAGGCCGAGTGACGGTCGAATTCTACGATCTGGCGACGGACAAGGTCGTCAAGACCGAGGAGCGCGGCGTCAAGGCGTTCGGCCACCAGTCGACCGAGCTCGAGAAGCTGAACGTCGGCGGCTTCGACGCAGCGCAGACGATCGTGTTCGTCAACCTGCTGTCGAGCGGCGGAGAGCGCCTGGCGCGTCAAGCGTACACGCTCGGCAAGCCGCATCAGCTGAAGCTGAAGCCGGCGGAGCTAAGCGTAACGACGAAGCCGATGGATAACGGCGACACGCTGATCGCGATCTCGACGGATACATTCGCCAAGGACGCGGGCCTGTTGAACGTGGTCGGCACGCTGTCCGACAACTACTTCGACCTCGTCGCGGGCGAGACGCGCGAGATCGTCCTGAAGGGCGCGCTGCCGGAAGGCTTCGCGATCGAAGCGGCAAGCCTCAACGGCGTGAAGACGATCAGCTACGTGTAAAATTTAGATTGTCATTCGCCAAACGGCGTATTACACTGAGAACAATTGAATATTCGCGGGAGCTTGCAGAAGCAGGCTGAGAGTACGGCTGATCCGTCGTAGACCGTTTAAACCTGTTGGATAATGCCATCGTAGGAAGAATGCGTATTTTTTTCGCGTGCTTTTTAGCGTCTTACCCTGTCCAATTCCCGGGGTAAGGCGCTTTTTTGCGCGATCGGGACCGTCATCCTGGCGCCGTGCGCGGCGCCCTCATCCTCGCCATGCCTTGTTGACGAATATTCAATTCAATCTCAAGGATAAGGAAGGCGAATCGAATGAAAAATCAAACGGTTGCTAGCTTGCTGCAAGAGGTGCGGGAGCGCAATCCGCTCATCCACAACATCATGAACGTCGTCGTCACGAACTTCACGGCGAACGGGCTTCTGGCCTTGGGCGCTTCGCCCGTCATGGCCTATGCCAAGCAGGAGGTCGCCGACATCGCGGCGATCGCCGGGGCGCTCGTCCTGAACATCGGAACGTTGAACGAGGTCGAGGTCGAAGCGATGAAGCTCGCCGGCCGCGCAGCGAACGCTAGCGGCGTTCCGATCGTGCTCGATCCGGTCGGGGCGGGAGCGTCCGCTTACCGGACAGAGACGGCGAGAAGCCTGCTGGCCGAGCTGAAGATCGCGATCGTTCGGGGCAACGCCGCTGAGGTATCGAACGTTATCGGGCAGGAATGGGCCATTCGCGGCGTCGACGCCGGAGCGGGCGGCGGCGACGTCGGCTCGCTGGCTCGGGAGGCCGCTAGGAAACTTGGCTGCGTCGTCGTCATCACGGGAGCGACCGACTTCGTCTCGGACGGAGAGAGAACATACGGCGTGCGCAACGGCGACGCGATCCTTACCCGGGTGACCGGGACGGGCTGCCTGCTCACATCGGTCGTCGGCGCATTCGCCGCCGTGGAATCGGATCCTCTCTTCGCGTCCGTCGCGGCGGTCGCCGCATATGGAGTGGCGGCCGAGCTGGCGGCCGAGAGCACGAGGGAGCAGGGTCCGGGAAGCTTCCAGATCGCGTTCCTGAACAAGCTGTCGAGCGTCTCGGCGGACGATATCGCGCGGCTAGGCCAAGTGGAGGCGATCGAAGGATGAAGATCGCGAGAGCGCTCACGATCGCGGGATCGGACAGCGGCGGCGGAGCGGGCATCCAAGCGGACCTCAAGACGTTCCAGGAGCTGCGGGTGTTCGGCATGTCCGCCCTTACGGCCGTGACGTCCCAGAACACGATCGGCGTGCGAGACATCTACCCGCTGCCGGCGGAAGCCGTTCGCTCCCAGATCGCGGCGGTCGGCGACGATCTGGGGGCTGACGCCGTGAAGACCGGGATGCTGTTCAGCGGCGAGATCATCGCTGCCGTCGCGGAAGAGATTCGCCGGCAAGGCTGGAGCCGGGTCGTCGTCGATCCGGTCATGATCGCGAAGGGCGGATCCGCCTTGCTTCAGGAGCAGGCCGTTCAAGCGTTGAAGCGGGAGCTGCTGCCGCTCGCCATCGTCGTCACGCCGAACGTGCCGGAGGCCGAGAAGCTGACGGGCCTGGCAATCGGCGGCATGGACTCGCGCCGGGAAGCGGCGCGTCGGCTGGCCGACCTCGGCGTCCGGCATGTCGTGCTTAAGGGAGGGCATGACGAGTCGAAGGCAGGACGCTCCGTCGACCTGCTGTACGACGGAACCGGCTTCTTCGAGTTCGAAGGCCTTCGGGTGACGACCCGCCACACGCACGGCACCGGCTGCACGTTCGCGGCCGCCTTGACGGCGGAGCTCGCCAAGGGAAGCTCGGTTCCGCAGGCGGTCGAAGTCGCCAAGGCGTTCATTCAAGCCGCCATCGAGCAGTCGCTGGAGCTCGGTCAAGGGCATGGGCCAACGAATCACTGGGCATACGGCGATAGGAGGAGGACGGCACGATGACGAGCGGCTGGAACGAGGAGAACGTGCGCCGCGCGCTGCGCGCCTACTTCATAATGGGCAGTAACAATGTCCCGGCAGGGGGCAAGCCGGAGGAGATTCTGCAAGAAGCGATTCGCGGAGGAGCGACGATGTTCCAATTCCGGGAGAAGGGGACGGGCGCTCTTCAAGGCGCCGAGCGAACGGAACTTGCCTGGAAGCTGCGGCTCCTATGCCGGGAGAAGGGGGTCCCGTTCCTCGTGAACGACGACGTCGTCCTGGCGCTCGAAGTGGACGCCGACGGCGTACATGTCGGCCAGGAGGACGAGCTCGCTTCCTCCGTCCGGGCGAGGATCGGGAGCAGGCTGCTCGGCGTATCCGCTTATGACGAGAGAGAAGCCGAAGCGGCTGTCCGCGCGGGAGCCGATTATCTGGGCGTCGGTCCGCTCTACGCCACCCGAACGAAGGAGGACGCCAAAGCGGCTTCCGGGCCGCAAGCGATTCGCCGGATGAGGGAGAACGGCATCCGGCTGCCGATCGTCGGCATCGGGGGCATCTCGGAAGCGAACGCCGGCGAGGTCGTGCAAGCCGGGGCCGACGGGGTATCCGTCATCACGGCCATCTCGATGGCTCCATCTCCGCGTCTAGCGGCACACCGTTTGAGCGAGGCGGTGGAAGCGGCCTTAAGAGGCGAAACCGCCGCCAGCGCGCCGGTTTCCGGCGAGAAGGGAAGCGAAGCCGATGGACGATAAGCTTCAGGTCGAACAGAAGGTAGGAGGCGGTCAGGGACTGCTGCTAGGCCTTCAACACGTCTTCGTCTCGAACGTCTGGCTGGACCCGCTCTTCATCGCGGCGATGATCGGGATGGCTCCGCTTGCCGCATCGAACCTCATCAACGCCGTCTTCGCGGCGGCGGGCTTCGTGACGCTGCTGCAGGCGACTCGGCTTGCCAGGCTGCCGATCGTGCAGGGGCCGTCCGCTTCCTTCGACGCCCTCATGATCTCGACGGCGAAGACGCAGGGGATGGCCGCCGCCTCCGGAGGCATTCTCGTCAGCGCGGCCGTCGCGCTGCTGCTCTCCATTACGGGAGTCATCGGCAAGCTCGGCAGGTGGTTCACGCCCGCCGTATCCGGCACGGTTATCTGCATCGTCGGCATCGTTCTCTCCCAGTTCACGCTGCTCGAATTTCTCGGCGGCGGCGAGGGAGACGCCGCGTATCTGGCACCGCAGACGCTGACGCTGTCGATCGGGACGGCTCTCGTCGTCTTGGCTCTGTCCTTGTTCGGCCGAGGGCTGTGGCGAAGGTTCGCCTTCCTCTTCGGCCTGCTCGCCGGCGACATGGCGGCATCGCTGCTGGTCGGGCTCGATTGGGGCAGCGTGCGCGAAGCGGACTGGTTCGGCTGGCCGGAGCTTCTGCCTTACGGAGGATTGGAGTGGCACGGCGCCGTCATCCTGGCATTCATGGTTGCCTACTTAGCCGCGATCATGGAAGCGATGGGCGTCTATCAAGCCGCCGCGGAAATCGCGGATATCAAGCTCGACGACCGAACGCTGCGGCGCGGCTTCGCCGGGGAAGCTTCCGGCTCGCTGTTGTCCGCGGTAATAGGCGGCCTGCCGACCACCGCATACGCGCAGAACGTGGGCTTGCTCCGGCTTACCCGCTCGGGGTCCCGCTACCCGATCATCTGGGCGGGCGGCTTGCTTCTCGTGCTGGGCTTCGTTCCGAAAGCGGGAGCGCTTCTGGCGCTGACGCCGGGAGCCGTGATCGGAGGGCTGTTCCTGCCCGCCGCGGCCGGGCTGTTCACCTCGGGCATCTCCCTGCTGATGAGAATGGAGAAGACCGAGGCCAACTTCACGGTCGTCGGCGTCTCGGTCCTCTTGGCGGTCGCGCTGCCCGGCAACCTGTCCGGTCTGTCCGGCTTCTGGGGGACTCTGTTCTCCAATTCGATTCTGGTCGGGGCACTCAGCGTCCTGCTTCTGCAAGGAGCGCTCGTGCAGCTTCCTCGCCGCTTCGGCCGTTCTTACTCGCCGTCTTCCGGCGAGCGCAAAAGCAGCACGCCGAACCCTTCCAGCTCGACCTCTCCTTGAAGCACTTGCCCGCTAAGCAGCTCCTCCGTCGGACGGAGGAACGTCAGCTTGGCGGGCTTTTCCTCGTAGTTGAGCAAGAAGGCCGTCGCGGGAGCTCCAGGCCGGCCATCCGAGTCGTTGCCATTCGCCTCGGCAGAGCCGCGTATCGCCAGCTCGACGCTCTCCGGAAGCTTCATCCATCCGTTCGCGGGAGAGCGCAGGCCGAGCAGCTCGATGATCCTTGCCGCCGCCTGCTCGTGGAAAACCGCGCCGTAATACCAAGCCTCGCCCGCGCCGAAGCGGTTGCGGGTGACGGCGGGCTTGCCGGCGTAATAATCCGACGCGTAGACGGCCATCACTTCGGCGGTGTCCGACTCTACCGCAAGCACGTCGTTAAATCGCAGGGCGGGGATTCGCGAGCCCGGATCGCCGTTCCACGTCAGGAACGTCGGGGCGCGTGTTCCCTTAACCATCGTGAATTCCTCCACGGAGATGCCGCACAGCTTGGCCGCTTTGCCCGGGAACGGCTCCATGTAGCAATGGCCTCGCTCATCCTTGTACCCCGTTCGGCAGCCGAAGATGACGACGCCGCCTTCCGCAACGTATTGCTCCAGCAGCTCCGCGGTCTCCCGGCGCATGATCGCCGGATGAGGATAGACGAGCATGCGATAACGGCGAAGATCGTCCAGCCGCGTCGTCTCGCGCAGGTAGAGGACGTCGCTTGGAAGGTGCCGGCGGGTCAGCGCCTTGAACCAGGCGGTGCCGCTCTCCCAACCGAACGGTCCGTGCCAGACGTCGTATTCGCCGTCCCATTCGTTCTCGTAATCCCGAACGATCGCGATCTCCGCTTGAAAACGGCTTCCTAGGAAACGCTTGCCTACCCGCGACAATTCCTCGCCGACTTGCGCCGCTTCCCGAACGCGGCGGTTCGGCCGGTTATGATAGTCGTTGATGCCATGCCAGTAGATCTCATTGCCGAAGACGGCCGTTCTCCAGCGGAAGTAGAGCAGCATGTCGGCTCCATGGGCGATCGATTGATACGTCCACAGCCGCATCTGGCCCGGCTTTGGGGAAGGCATGTCCATCCGGTTCACCCAACCTCCGGGACCGGACTGCTGCTCCATGACGCAGAAGTTGGGGGAGATCGAGCGCACGGCGCTCAGGTTCAGGCTCCAGCTTCGATCGAGCAGCGGAGACTCCTCTTGCTCGCGTTCGGTGATCGTCGAGAACTGAGGGTAGGAATCATAGCTGAAGAAATCCAGCAGCTCGTCCGTCATCCGGTGGCTGTCCAGATGGCCGAACAGGCCGTTTGTCGTCACGAACTGCTTCGGCGCCAGCTCGCGCAGGATGTCGGCTTGAACCTTGGCGAAGGAGATCGCGTTGTCGGAGATGAACCGTTTCTCGTCCAGCAGCTGGTGAGGGTTCGGCTGCCGGGGAGAAGGAGTCGGCCGCGTCAGGTGAACCTGTTCCCAGCCGGAATAGGTCTGGTTCCAGAAGACGGCTCCCCACGCTTCGTTCAGACGGTCAAGGGATCCGTATTTCTCCTGCAGCCAGCTTCGGAAAGCCAGATGATCCGCCTCGGAGTAGAACTCCGAGATCTCGCAGTTGAACTCGTTGTCGATCTGCCAGCCGATGACGGCGGGATGATCCTTGTAGTGCAGAGCCATCTCGCGGGTGATCCGGGAGCAGAGCTCCCGATACTTCGGGCTGCTGTAGTTGTAATGTCGCCTTAACCCGTGCTGCAGCACGACGCCTTCGAAGGTGACGTTCAGCACCTCGGGATATTTAGCCGTCAGCCACGCCGGCGGGGTCGCCGTTGGCGTCCCGAGAATGACCTTGAGTCCATGCCTATGCGCCGCGTCCATCGCCCGATCGAAGAGGCCGAACCGGAAGCTTCCTTCCTCCGGTTCGAATATCGACCAAGCGAACTCCGCCATCCTCACGACGGAGAAGTTCATTTCCCGCATTCTCCGAAAGTCATCGTCCCACATGGTCTCGTTCCATTGCTCGGGATAATAACAAACGCCCAACAAGAACCGATCTTCCTCCAGCCTCATCGCCATCTTCGGACTCCCCTTTTGCCGCACGGAATAGTTGCCCAATACCTTCCTTAATTGTAGAACCGCCGCTTCGCGTTGTATATAACCTTCACGTGACGTCTTGACCGAAATCGTGATGCCGGTCATGGACGGAGAGAAGCTGACCCCCGGCACAGGGCCATTTCATCAGCCGATGTCGGCTGACGAGATGGCCCTTCTCTTCTGCGGCCCTATGAAAACGCTACCCTGTAAGAGGAGCCTATGATATGATTTCAGAGACAAACGAAATCCTGGGCAGAGGAAGGGATTACATTGGAACCATTGTTGCTATGGCCGGAAGGAGCGCCGCTGGCGCAAGGAAGCACGGACGAGGACTGCCCCGCGCTTTTCCCTTATCTTCTCGATGGAGATTCCCGCGCGGCCGTTATCGTGATTCCGGGCGGGGGCTACGTCATGCGGGCGGAAGACCACGAAGGGGATGCGATCGCCAGATGGCTGAATTCGATCGGCATCTCGGCTTTTAGGCTTCGCTATCGCGTCTCTCCTTATCGATATCCGAGCGCCTTGCTGGACGTTCAGCGGGCGATCCGCACGGTACGGGCGAACGCGGAGCGCTTCTCCGTCGATCCGAACCGGATCGGCGTTCTCGGGTTCTCGGCCGGAGGCCATCTCGCATCAACGGCGGCGACCCTGTTCGAAGAGGAGCTAGGCGTGCCGAAGGACGAGCTGGACCGGACGATCTCCGCCAGACCGGACCTCGCGATCCTGTGCTACCCGGTCATCACGCTGAAGGATCCGTATACGCACGAAGGCTCGCGTCTGCACCTGCTGGGCGAGAACCCGGACCCGGAGCAGGTCGAGTTCTTAAGCACGGAAAATCGGGTCACGGCGAAGACGCCACCGACGTTCCTGTGGCATACCGCGGAAGACGGTTACGTGCCTCCGGAGAACAGCCTCGCCTTCGCGGCCGCCTTAAGCCGCCACAAGGTGCCTTTCGATCTGCATATCTATCAGAAGGGCCATCACGGCGTCGGCTTGGGCGCGGATATCGAGCATACGAACGAGTGGTCGTCGGCTTGCGCTTCTTGGCTAAGAATGCAAGGGTTCGCGAGCAACGGTTAATCGGTTAAAGTTAAATAGCCTGCTAATCAATAGAAAGGCCCGACTCTTCGCGAAGTCGGGCCTTTCTATTATTTAACGGACCGGGTCCGGTACGTTTGGATTAGGCGTCAAAAAACGCGAAACAAAGACGCGGTAAGGAGAAGACTCCGGGATCAAGCCGGCAATCCGGGTCAGGCAAGCTCGTTGTTACGCAGTGAGACCGTCCCGCGTTGTGCGCGGCGGTCTTTTGACTAACCCGCCTCCAAAAGTCGACTCCGAAGCTCTGTTCATCTGTTCCGCTCTTTAAACTCCGTTCAATTGCAAACAAAAGAAAATTTTAACAATTGGATAATATTCGGCGGAAATTGACTTTACAAATGCTTCTTATAATGACGAATGTAAAGCGTTTGACAAGGGTTGGGAATGCAAGCGGATAGACCAATTTGAGAGACAAAGAAGGGTGACCGAGCCAATGGTGATGAGAAAAGCATTAGCAGCATCCGTAGTAGCCGCAGTCGTGGGAACGTCGATCGTCAGCGCAGCGTCGGCAGCTCCTGTCGCGAAGACAGTCGCAGCCGTCCAAGTGACGCAGTCGACCTTCGCGGTCAACGGCAACGCCGTCGCATTCCGCGTAGTGACGAAGAACGGCGAGACGCTCGTATCGGTTCGCGATCTGGCTCAATCGATCGGCGCGAACATCGCGGTACATAACGGCGCTCTTACGGTAACGCTGAACGGACATACGGTCGTCGTGAAGCTGAACGAGAAGCAGCTGACGGCTGACGGCGCGTCAGTAAGCCTGAAGCAGCCGATCCAGCTCGTGAACGGCTCGACCTACATCGCTCTTCGTCCTTTCATCGCGGGTCTGGGCGGAACGGTTGCTCTCAGCGACGGCCAAATCTCCGTGTCCACAGTGAAGCTGGTTGAAGGGGCAGAGAACCCTCGCTTCGTAAGCGCAAGCAAGCTGCTGGTGTCCACGGTTCAAGAATCCGGACGCACGGATTACCTGGTCGACACCAAGAACGGCAAGAGCGAAGTGCTGCTGACCTCCACCGACAAGTCGGATCTGGTCGTTGCTCCGAACGGCAAGAAAGCGATCTTCTCCGACAACGAAGGCCTGCTCTACCTGATCGATCTCTCGACGAAGGTCGTCAGCAAGCTCTCCAGTGACAATAACATCAAGCCCGAGCTTGTCTGGTCCCCGGACAGCGGCACGGTCTACTTCCTCCAGGGCGACAAGGGCTCCGTCATTGCCAAGATCAACGTCGCTACCGGCGAGATCGCGAAGATCCTGGACGACAAGGTGGATTATAAGTCCAGCCTGAACGTCTCCGCAGACGGATCGAAGTTCGTATATGCGGTCACGACGCTCGGCAAGGTAACGGCGGATTCGACGAATGTGGACGAAGACAAAGTCGACATCGATTACTCGGCGAACCAAATCCAACTCTTCTCCTTCGATTCCTCGGTCAAGGATGCCAAGCCGGTCCAACTGACGAAGGAAACCGACGACAAAGTGTTCATCTCTTCCGTCGACGGAGCAAGCGCAGCTTATGTCAGCATCGCGGACGAGAATGCCAACGCGGTTCTGGTAGGCGTAGCGGCAGACGGCGCGTCCAAGAATCTGTACAACGCGCATGACGTCATCGACACGGTGCTGTCCGGCGGCAAGCTCTACGTTCTGGCAGCGAACAGCGATACGGAGAACGGAATCTACGAGGTGTCCACGACTGGCGCCGCGACGCAGCTGTACACGGTATCGGCAGACGTCTCCGCCATCGTCGTATCGGAATCCGGCATCGCGGTCGTACGCGACGGCCAGATTCTCGTAAGAAACGGCAACGGCTGGACGGCAGTCACCAAGTAAGAGTTCGGTAAGCTAGCATTCGCAATTATTCATTCGCTCGACATGAGAGGAGTCTATTTTCCATGAAAAAATGGATCAAATCCCTTACCGCAGTCGCTCTTGCGGTATCCCTTATCGGCGGGGTCAGCTCGGCGGCTTCCGCGGCAAGCACCCTCAAAGGCAAGATCGTCATCAACGGCTCTTCCGCTCTGCTTCCGCTGACGCTTCAAGCGGCCAGCGAATTCAAGAGGCTCAACCCGAAGGTTAAAATCTCCGCTTCCGCAGCCGGCTCGATCACGGGTCCTCAAGCGGTACGCAAGGGCATCGCCGACATCGGCGCCGTCGACTGGGATGCTTCCATGGACGTTCCGGGCTTTAAGAAGTTCGACGGTCAAGTGGCGAACCCGGTAGCGGTTACGGTATTCACGGCTATCGCCAACACGAACGTCAAGGTGAACAGCCTGACGACGAAGCAGCTCCAAGACATCTTCTCCGGCAAAGTCACGAACTGGAAGGACGTAGGCGGAGATGACGCGGACATCGTCGTCGTCAACCGCAAGTTCGGTTCCGGCACGCGCGTTAACTTCCAGCTGAAGGCTCTGGAAGGCAAGGACTTCATGAGCAAGGGCGACAACTACAAGGAAGTCGGCTCCTCCGGCGACATGAAGACGACGATCGAAACGACGCCTAACGCGATCGGCTATATCGACCTTCCGTACGTCACGAGCAAGATGAAGGCGCTCAGCATCAACGGCGTAGCTCCGACCGAAGCGAATGTTCTGAACGGCAAGTACAAGGTTTGGGGCATCGGCTACTTCATGACGAAGGGCAAGCCGACGGGAGCAACGAAGGCGTTCATCGATTACATCCAAAGCAACACGTTCCAGAACGGTTCCCTGAAGAAGCTGAAGTTCATTCCGCTGGCTTCCGTCAAGAACCTGAAGTAATCCCTGATTCGCGCAGCCAATAATCAAAGAGACAGCCAGCTTCCGCGCCTCGGCGAAGAGAGCTGGCTTCTCCTTATGAGAGGAGATCATCTCTCGATGATCGAGATGAATTCGACTGTCCAGTCCGCTTCCGCGGAACTGGGCAAGAGCATTATGACAGGCTCCGGGCCGTCGTTCGACCGCAGAGCCCGGCTTAGATGGACGAATTCCGCGTTTCGGATCGCCTGCATCGCCGCCGCCGTGTTCGTGTGCCTGGTGCTGTTCGGCATTCTTTTCCTCATGTTCCGCACCGGCATTCTCACTTTCCAGGAAGTGAGCTTCAAGGAGTTCTTCTTCTCGACCGACTGGGATCCGGAGAACGGGCACTACGGCGCGCTGCTGTTCATTTTCGGAACCGTTGCCCTTACGGCGTTGACCCTCGTGATCTCCGTTCCGTTCTCGGTGCTGATCGCGATCTTCCTCGCCGAAGTGACCCCGAAGTGGCTTCGCAACCTGCTTCGTCCCGTGCTCGATCTTCTGGTCGGCATTCCATCCGTTGTCTACGGTTATCTGGGCCTCACGGTACTGATCCCTTGGCTTCGCGAGATCACCGGCCGGGACCTTGCCGACGGGCTGCTCGCCGCCGCGATCGTCCTGACCATCATGGTGCTTCCGACGATCAGCCGCATCAGCGACGACGCCATCACGGCCGTCCCGAAGAAGTATCGCGACGCTTCCTACGCGCTCGGCTCCAACCGCTTCCAGACGATCTTCCGCGTCGTGCTCCCTGCAGCCAGCCGGGGCATTCTGTACGCCGTCATTCTGGGCATGGCCCGCGCGATCGGCGAGACGATGGCCGTGGTCATGGTCATCGGCAACACGGCGCAGATCGCCGACGGTCTATTCAAGCCTACGGCCGTGCTGACGAGCAACATCGTCATGCAGATCTCCAGCGTCGAGTTCGATTCCACCTGGAACTACGCGCTCTATATGATGGGCTTCCTGCTGCTCGTCATTTCCTTGGTTATGATCGTGGCGGTTCGTTTCCTTCAGAAGAAAGGAGTCCGTGAATGATGAACGATACGTCCCGTTCCGACGCTTCCTATTCCTTCGGGAAGAGAAACGGCTCCTCGGCTGTATTCGACCGAATCTTCACCGCTCTTGTCTGGGGCATCGGCGTCCTCGTTATTCTTTTTATCGTCGGCCTTCTCTTCATGCTGCTCAAGAACGGCTTGCCTAAGCTGACCTGGAGCTTCCTCTACAGCATTCCGAGCGAGATCGAAGAAGGGGGCGGCATCGGTCCGGCCCTGTTCAATTCCTTCTATCTGCTTGCCATCTCGCTCATCATCTCGATTCCGATCGGCCTTGCCGCCGGCATCTACCTGGCGGAATTCGCTCCGAACAACAAGCTGATCGGCTTCGTTCGAATCTGCGTGGAAGGCTTGTCCTCGGTGCCGTCGATCATCTTCGGCCTGTTCGGGATCGCGCTGTTCGTCGAGACGTTCCACATCGGCCTCACCATTATCGGCGGGGCGATCAGCCTTGCGTTCCTCAATCTGCCGATGCTGACCCGGATCACGGAGGAATCGATCCGCGCGGTCCCGGTCGAGATGAAGAACGCGTCGTTCGCGTTGGGCTCTACGCATCTCCAGACGATCCGCAAGGTGCTCGTTCCCGTCGCGCTAAACGGCTTGATCACAGGAATCTGCTTGACCGCGGGACGCGCCTTCGGCGAGAGCGCCGTCATCATCCTGACGGCCGGCGTGACGACTTCCGGAGTCATGTGGGACTTCAACTTGACCTCGCCGGGCGAGACGCTTGCGGTCCATCTCTGGTACGTGCAATCCGAGGCGATCGTGCCGGATGCCCAGGAGATCGCGCAGAAGGCGACTTCCGTGCTGATCTTCATCGTGCTGATGATCAATCTGGTGTTCCGCGTGCCGCTGTGGCTGAATTCACGCAAGACCAAATAGCTAGCAACCACGGGAGGAATCTCTTTGAAGGCTCTTATTGAGATCGATAAGCTGAACCTGTTCTACGGAACGTTTCAAGCACTTAAGAATGTATCGATGGAAATTCCGCAGCGCGCGATCACGGCGTTCATCGGCCCGTCCGGCTGCGGGAAGTCCACTCTGCTGCGCACGCTCAACCGGATGAACGACATGATTCCGGGAACGAGAATCGAAGGCAAGATCGCGGTAGGAGGAACGGACATCTACTCCGGCGAAGTACACGTGGAGACGCTTCGCAAGAAGGTAGGCATGGTGTTCCAGCAGCCGAATCCTTTTCCCAAGTCGATCTATGACAACGTGGCCTACGGACCGAGGCTGCACGGCGTTCGCGGGAAGAAGCAGCTGGACGAGATCGTCGAATCGAGCCTTCGGGCGGCGGCGCTGTGGGATGAAGTGAAGGATCATCTGAAGAGATCCGCGCTCAGCATCTCGGGCGGCCAGCAGCAGCGTTTGTGCATCGCCCGCGCCTTGGCGGTCGAGCCGGACGTGCTGCTCATGGACGAAGCGACCTCGGCGCTCGATCCGATCTCCACGCTTAAGATCGAGGAGCTTGCGCAGGAGCTCAAGGACAAGTACACGATCGTCATGGTGACCCACAACATGCATCAAGCGGCCCGAGTGTCCCATCAGACCGTGTTTTTCCTGAACGGGGAAGTCGTTGAATATTCGGAGACCGAGAAGCTGTTCTCCGATCCGTCGGATCAGCGGACGGAAGACTATATCAGCGGAAGGTTCGGCTAAGCGAAGGCCGGACGGGAGAGGGGACTTGGCATGACGGTGAGAAGAGAGTTCGATCGCGGCCTGCAGGAGATGCAAGTTCTGCTGGGAGATATGGGCGGACGCGTAGAGAAAGCGCTGGTCGACGCGACGGATGCGCTGGTTAACCTTAACGCAATCAAGGCCAGAAGGATCGTGAAGGAGGACTTGGAGCTCAATCAGCTGGAGGAGCGGGTGACGGAGCTCGGTTCCCGGCTGATCGCGACCCAGCAGCCGGTGGCGAAGGATCTGCGCCGCATTCTGGCGGCTTTCAAGATCTCCTCGGACCTGGAAAGAATGGGAGACCTGTCCGTCGACGTCGCGAAGGTCGTCCTTCGGCTGGAAGGCCAGACGTTGATCAAGCCGTTGATCGATCTGCCGAGAATGGCGGACACGGTTCGCATGATGATCTCCGAATCGGTGCAATCGTACACGGACGAGAACGTCGATCTCGCGTACAAGATGGGCAAGGACGACGATCTGGTCGACGCGCTGTACAGCCAGATCATCCGCGAGCTGCTGACGATCATGGTCGAGAACCCGAAGACGATTCCGCAGGCGACGCTGCTCAGCTTCGTCGGCCGCTACTACGAGAGAATCGCCGACCACGCGACGAACATCGGCGAGAGCACCGTGTACTTGGTCACAGGTTCCCGCCCCGATCTGAATGCTTGAATAGATAGGTTGGATGACGAATAGGCGATATGGACTGGCTTGATTTGGATTGGATTGGCATGGAGGCCGCCCTTCGGGGCGGTCTTTTCGCATGGGAAAGATCACACCAGCGGAGCAAGCCTCGCTTGATGGAGCTTGCGATGCTTCTGCGGCGTACTGCCGAATAACGCTTTGAAAGACTTGTAAAAATGCCCCAGGTTGCCAAAGCCCGCTTCCAAGGCGATGTCGAGCACGCTCCGGTCCGAGTGGAGCAGCAGGTTCTCGGCGTATTGCAGCTTCGCCAGGTTCAAATAGGCTTGAGGAGTTTGATTTTCCCACTTCTTGAATAAACGGCACAAGTGAGCATGGGATTTGCCGGATAGCCGAACCATGGCCGGAAGACCCTCGAGGAAGCGTTCCGGGTTCTTCATTTCCGCGCAAAGATTCGCGAACCACTTTGGCTTGGCGTCATGCTCCGGCACGACGGAATGCATCAGGAAGCGACTGTACACTTCGGCGAGGACCGAGCGCAGCTCCGTACGAAAACGTTGTTTCTCCTGTTGCGGTATCCGAATCAGTTTCTCCAGCCGTTCTTGCAGCATCCGCTTTTCTTGACGGGACAGCTGAACGGTGATGGGATCCGGGCTATCGAGAAACGCATCCTTAGGAAATCCCTCGCCGAGGTAGGCGAATAGTTCCGTCAACGTATGCTCGTAAAAAGAGAGATTGATCAGCCGGCAATCGTTACCCGGAAGTTGTTCGTAATAATGAATATCATGGGGGCGCATGAACACGAGCGCGCCTTCCCTTATCGTTTCCTTGTTCCCGTTTACGCAGTGGTTAGCGGCACCTTCCACGATCAGGAAAAATTCATAGAAGTCATGGGTGTGAATCCCCGACGTATTCCCAATGCCGGAGATATCCCGGTAGTGGCCTTCCGCTTCCGGGTCGATTCCGAGCTCCGCTCTAAGCAAGGAGATATCCATTGGAAAGGTTCGCCTCCCTTTGACATCAAAATACCATATTTCAAAGCAAGGCGATAGAAGAATATTCGTATTATTTTCAAGAAAAATCCGTTCGCTTTTAGAAGAGATGCAAAAATAGCGTAGTCCTATGTGAAAAAACGAGAAGATGGCAGGGTTTGTCAATGGTAGAATAAGCGCTATCAAACCATGACTGCCAAGGGGATGAAATCTATGCTATTGGTCCAGAAGAGAGAGCAATTCGATTTGAACATGCGCGTTTACGAAAGCGCAAAGCTTGCTTTTCGCGGCGTGGACGGGTTCGACGTCTACAACGTATCCGTTCCGTTCCATTGGCAAGGGAAGGATTATATCTTCGGCCGGGTAGAACGGCGCGAGGAATGGGCGCGTTCATGGGTTCGGCTGTTCGAGAAGACCGGGCAGGATGAGTGGTCGCTTGTGCCCGGCTCGATGATCTATCAATTGGAGGACCCGTATGTAAGCATTATCGGAGAGACGCTGGTCATGGGCGGTACGCATGTGAGATACAAGCAGGGCCATGTGGACACGTACTTCGGTTACTTCTATCGGGGCACGAACGTGCACGACCTGTATTATTTCACGACCGGTCCCGAGTATATGAAAGATATCCGGCTGGTCGAGATGGATGGCGGACGTATCGGCGTATTCTCCAGGCCGCGGGGCGAAGACGTGCGCAAAAGGTACGGGAGCGAATCCATGATCGGCTTTACTATCATTGATAGCCTCGACGAGTTAACGGCGGAGACGGTCGAGAATGCGCCCTACATTCCGAACCTGTTCGGAAAAGACGAATGGGGGGGCTGCAATCAAGCTTACTATTTGGATAGCGGCAAGATAGGCGTCATAGGCCACATCTGCTATAAAACCATCGGAAAGGACGGCCTATTGAAGCAGGTCTACATGAACCTTTCCTTCGTTCTGGACGTGGACAAGCATGAAGCTTTGGATCAGCGAATCATCGGTACTCGCTCCAGCTATCCGGATGGCCCGGCCAAGAAAACGGATTTGACCGATTGCGCATTCACCTCCGGCATCGTCATGCGCGATGACGGAAAATGCGATCTGTACAGCGGTATCGGAGATACGGAAGCCGGTAGAATCGTGATCGATTATCCTTTCGAGGGACATGGGCGGATCGTATCCAGGATGTAGCGCCTGACGGCGAAAGACGAGGGGGATGACAAGATGTTGTGGACATTGGAGAAACTGGAGCAGCGCATCCACGAATTGAAGAAATACCGGTATCGGGATACGGTGGAGCTGGGGGGATGGGCCTTTGCAGAGGACAAAGAACAGAGGATCGGCGCCTATCCTTCTGCTATCGCTGCGGATAGGTTCGTCTCGAGGGGAGACCGCTGGAAAGGCAGGGACTTGTATATCTGGCTGAGCCGTAAAGTCGCAATCCCGCAAGAATGGGACGGGCGGACAATCTGCGGCCTGTTCGACTTCGGCAAGACGGGAGCGGGAAACAACTCGGGATTCGAGTCGTTGCTGTTTATCAACGGCAAGCCCTATCAAGGCGTAGATTCCAACCATCAGGAAGTCTTTCTCCACGCGGGGCTTGCCGGGACGGAGGTTGAGCTTGTTTTCCGGCTTTGGTCGGGTCTGGAAGGGGGCGGAGAGCCTGTACTGCAAGAGCACGAATTCAAGCAAGCGGCTCTCGCCTGCCTGGACATGCGGGTGGACCATGCATTCTATTCGGCCAAAGCCATACTGGAGAGCGTAAAAGTGCTGTCCGAGGATAGGCCGGAACGTCAGCAATTGACGAAAGCTCTGGATCGCGCTTTCCGTTTGATCGATTGGTCGAGAGCGGGATCCGAGGCGTTCTACGAATCGGTCTATCAGGCGGAAGCGCTGCTCTCGGATGAAATGCGGCGTTTGAAGCGGGAGCATGCCCATCCGGTAACGGTTAGCTGCATCGGCCATACCCATATCGATGTTGCCTGGTTATGGCGCTTGTCGCATACCCGGGAGAAAGCGGCGCGCTCGTTCTCGACCGTGCTGCGGCTGATGGAGTTGTATCCGGAGTATGTTTTCCTCCAATCGCAGCCCCAGCTCTATTCTTATATGAAGTCGGATTATCCGGAGATCTATCGGCAAATCAAAGAGCGAGTGGCTGAAGGGCGTTGGGAAGCGGGCGGCGCGATGTGGCTCGAGGCGGACTGCAACTTGACGAGCGGGGAGTCGCTGGTTCGTCAAATCCTCTACGGAACCCGATTCTTCCGGGAAGAATTCGGCGTGGAATGCAGCTATCTCTGGTTGCCGGATGTGTTCGGATACAGCTGGGCGTTGCCGCAAATCTTGCTTAAGTCCGGCATCGACACGATGATGACGACCAAGATCAGTTGGAATCAATATAATCGCATGCCGCATGACACGTTCCGCTGGCGGGGCATCGACGGATCCGAAGTGCTTACTCACTTCATCACGACTCCGGAGGGGCCGGGCTCTCAGGCTTGGTATTATACTTATAACGGCTTAACGGAGCCTTTCGCGGTGAAAGGAATATGGGATACATACCGGGATAAGGGGCTTAATCAAGAATTGCTGCTTGCCTACGGATACGGCGACGGCGGAGGCGGCGTTAATCGCGACATGCTGGAAATGCGCCGAAGGCTGGAGGATATGCCGGGCATTCCGAGGGCCGTACCGGGCCGGGCGGATCAATACTTCGAACGGCTGCATGAAACGGTGGCAAGCACGGATCAGTACGTTCATACGTGGGATGGAGAATTGTATTTGGAATTCCATCGGGGCACGTATACGAGCCAAGCCCATAATAAGAGGATGAACCGAAAGTTAGAACTGCTTTACCGAGAGGCGGAGTGGATGAGCGTCTTGCATGCGGCCGTTGCCGGCGGCTGGAACGCTTATCCGGTCTCCAGCTTGGCGGAAGGCTGGCGCATCCTGCTGCGCAATCAGTTCCACGATATTATTCCGGGCTCGTCGATCGCGGAAGTCTATGCGGATTCCCGCGCCGAATACGACGAAGCGGAGAGATGCGGCCAGAACAACCTAACTCTAGCGGCATCCGCTTTGGCTTCTCCCGTCAAAGACGGTTCGTCCGTCGTTACCGTCTACAACGGAGCTTCCTACGAGCGCGAGGATCTTGTTACGGTTTCGGGGGGCGCGTTCGGGGCTGACGGCGCGTGGTTAGACGAGGAGGGCAGAGAGCTGCCGGCTCAGCGGACAGCAGGAGAGTGGAAGGTCCGGGTCAAGGGGATTCCCGCATTCGGCTGCCGATCGATTCGTTTCGGCCAGGGCGAGCAGGCGCCGCGGGAGAGCTGCTTTGACGTTCGGGCTGCAGGAGTGTCCACGCCTCATTACGAGATTGACTGGAACGAAGAAGGACAACTAACGTCCATCTACGACAAGGCTGCGGATCGGCAGGTGCTTGCGGTTGGCGAACGGGGCAACGTGCTGCAGGTGTTTGAAGATAAGCCGAAGATGTTCGACGCATGGGACATCGACATTTATTACCAAGAGAAATTACGGGAAGTGAAAGACCTTCTTTCGGTAGAATGGATCGCGAACGGTCCGCTATTGGCCACGGCAAGATTTACTTGGACGTACATGGATTCCACGATCGTTCAGGATCTCACCGTGTATGCGGATAGCCGCAGAATCGACTTCGCGACCAAAGTCAATTGGCAAGAAAGGCAGCAGCTGCTGAAGGCGGCTTTCCCGGTAGACGTCCGATCCACCGAGGCTACCTACGATATCCAGTTCGGCAACGTAAAACGTCCAACGCATTGGAATACAAGCTGGGACTTCGCCCGGTTCGAGACGGTTGGCCATCAATGGGCCGATCTGTCCGAGTACGGGTACGGGGTCAGTCTCCTGAACGATTGCAAATACGGCTACGATATCAAGGACAATGTCATGCGCCTTTCCTTGATTAAATCCGCCATCTACCCGGATCCGAATGCCGATTTGGGCATGCACGAATTCGTCTACTCCTTGTACCCGCATTCGGGAGATTGGGTCAAGGCGCAAACCGTGCGAGAGGCTTGGGAGTTAAACAGTCCGTTGCACTGCGCTCATGGACCGTCATCGGCATCGGGCAAATCGCTGTTCCGGGTCGACTGCGGCAACGCCATGGTGGATGCGGTGAAGAAAGCGGAAGACGCCGAAGCGATCGTTGTCCGACTCCATGAGTTTACGGGCGCGCGAAGCAAGGTTCGCCTGACGAGCGATTACGGAATTGCGACTTGGCAGGAATGCGATTTGCTGGAACGACCGTTGGAAGAGGAGCGAAGAGAACCCGAGATTCGTTTCGAGCTAAAGCCATATGAGATCAAGACCTTCCTAATAACGTTGGGGTAAATGGATAAACCAGCAGCATAAGGGGCGGCAGCTAATGGATATCAAGAAAAAATGGAAACTCTATCTGATCCATCATACGCATACGGATATTGGCTATACCGACAGGCAGGAGAAGATCGAGCGGTATCATGCCCAATTTTTGAATCAGGCCGTTAAGCTGCAAAAGGAAAAGGAAGGGTTCAAATGGGTGTGCGAGACGTTTTGGGCGGTCGAACGTTTTTTGCAGCTGGCGAGCGCCGAACAAGTAGAGGCTTTCGAAGAGGCCGTCCAAGCGGGGAACATCGAGCTCACGGCCAATTATTTGAATTTGACCGAGCTCGCCGATTATGAACTGATGCTTCCGGCCGTGCGCCGAGCCGCCGCTTATGGCCGGAGCCTCGGCATTGAGATGAGAAGCGCCATGGCCGCGGATATCAACGGGTTTCGATTGGATAATGCCAAAGCGTTGATGGAGAACGGCGTGGAGAATTTGTTCTTCTGCGTGCACACTCATCATGGCATGTACCCGGCCAGACGCAAGCAATATCCGTTCTGGTGGGAGACGGAGCCTCATCGTCGTCTGCTTGTTTGGAATTCCGAGCATTACATGCTGGGGAACGATCTCGGTCTCGTTCCGAAAGGCATACAGTCTTATTTGATCGATGACGAATACAATCCGCCCATGATTACGGAGAACGAGGAGCAAATCAGATATGAACGGGTGACCCGGTATCTCGGCCAACTGGAAGCGGAAGGGTACCCCTTCGACTTTGTACCGATCCCCTTGTCCGGGCTCGTGACGGACAATGCGCCCCCGAACGGAGCTATCGTCGATTTGGTCCGCGACTGGAACGATAAGCACGGGGAACGGATACATCTGGAAATGGCGACTCTGCATTCCTTCTTCGGTAACGTTCGGAGCGAAGCCGGCGAAATTCCCGTCTACCGCGGGGAATGGCCGGATTGGTGGTCGGACGGCTATGCCAGCACGCCGGAATCGACGCGGTTGTTCCGACAGGGTCAGCGTAACCTGCAGTTAGCGGGCTTGCTTCAGGAGGAAGACGGCGGCAATAGGGAATTGCGGGACAAAGCGGCTTATCAACTGATGATGTACGCGGAACATACGTGGGGACACTCCGCCTCGGTCGCAGAACCGTTCAGTCAATTGTCCAATGCGATGCTTGCAAGAAAACAATCGTACGCTGCGGAAGGGGCGCGGCTGTCCTGCATTCTGCTGGATGATTTGTATGAGCGTATGGGGGAAACGGAGCTTTACCCGTGGAGACCTCTTCGATACAAAATCGTCAATCCGTACCCGGAGGATGCGGAGGACTTCGCTCAGCTGCTAGTGGATAGCTGGGAGATCGGGCTGTTGGAGAAAGGGATTCGAGTTATCGATACCGCTACCGGAGAAGAGCTGAAGCATCAATTCATCCACGTAAGCAGAGGCCGAATCATCATGGTTCCGTTGCGCATTAAAGCGAACGGACAGCGCATATTGGCGATAGAGCCGGTTGAACGGACTCGGCCTAGGACGATCTCCAGCTTCACGTTCAGCGGCAGCGATGGGGTGACCGATGTTCGACCGTTGCCCGAAGAAGAGGCCATGCGGCCGTCAATCGTTCTGACGGAGCATTCTTTGGAAACTCCGTATTTGAGAATCAAGTGGAAGCAGGGCGTTGGCATTATATCCTGGTTCGACAAGGAGAACGGCCGGGAGCTTATTCGCCCCGAAGCCGAACATACCGCATTCGCCCCGGTATATGAGATCTCGCCTTCTGCCTCCCCCGAGGCTCAGGCGAACATACGCAGAGCCATGGGGCGCAATCGCAAAGGCATGAACGTAAGAAGATCCGTCGGCCGATTGATCCAGGCGAAGCCGCTTTTTCAAGGAGACGTTCTCGCATGCGTAGAGCTGGTCTACGAGACGCCGGGTATGAGATATTATTCGGCGATGCTGACAGCCAACGCGGATATGCGCCGCGTAGACGTTGCCTTGCGAATTCAGAAGGATTGCGTCTGGGATCCTGAGAATGTGTATATTTCTTTGCCGTTCGAGGCCGAGCGTTCGGAGCATAACGAGCTGTGGCTGGATAAAGGCTGTCGACCGATGAGGCCATGGGAAGATCAGATATGGGGGACGGGAACCGACTTCTATACCGTTCAGCATGGCGTTGTCGTTAAAGGCGCCAGCCAGAGCGTCATCATCTCCATGCCCGATACCCCGCTGGTTCAAGTCGGATCTCTGGAGTACGAAGAGAGGCTGCTTAGCGGGCATCCCGAACTGGCGTCGAGACAGCCCAACCTATACACGTGGTTAATGACCAATTACTGGGAGACTAACTTTAAAGCAAGCCTGGAAGGATTCTATGAATTTAAATATTCCGTCGCATGGGGGAACGAGTGGCCCGAACTCGATCAGGCACTGGCCAAATGCCGTATGATGGGAACCGGGATCGTCAGTTTGAGAACCGATCGCGACGGATAGGTCCCCCCGCCTCAGGCAGCCCCGATTCATAGGACGCAAGAAGCCGTTTCGCGATTATGCGATACGGCTCTTATCGTTTAGGGAAGTCTATGGTACTATTGATTTTCGGCATTTTACTAGAATAGTTCATTTTTCAAAACGATCTATAAGAATCGAACTTCATTTACGCGGAGAATCGTTTAATCTTAAATGTATGATTTCCTTTCAATAGGCAGCCGTTTTATGTAAACGCTTTATTCTTGCGGGATGACACAGGGGGAGAAATATGAAGCGTTGGACAGATAAAATCCGGTTGAATTCCTTGTTCGCTAAGTTCTTTTTATCTTTTGTCGTATTGCTTGCCGTAGTTGCCTTAACGATCACCGCGCTGCTATCCCAGGCTTTCTCCAACGGAGCGGCCGAGCAGATTAACGAGATCTCCGAGAAAAGACTGGATCAGAGCAGAAGCCTGTTCGAGATCCTGCTCGACCAAGCCCGGCAGCTCACGCTTCAGCTGTCGCTGGACAACGATCTGATCCAGATCATGAATAGCCCGGATACGAGAGGGGATTATTTTCTCTACAACGCGACGTTGAGGAAATTAAACGACCTGTTGCTAACGAACAAGAATATCGATTCCATTACCTTATACAACAGTCACGACCGCGCTCTTGTCGGAACAGACCGGGACAAGGCGAGAGCCGAGGCGGATACGATCCAGTGGTTAACGGAGAAGGAGACCGTTCAGAACTTGGGCCGCGCGGTTCCTCGAACGCTCCGAGTGGAAGGAGCGGAGGAAGCGGGCAAGAGGGTTTATACGTTCTTCTACTACGACCGCAATTACGAGAGCCGCGAGATCGTTAGCGCCATCATCCTGAATATTACGCTGGATAGCATCGCCAACCGGCAGAACGAAGAGAATAACGGCGACCGCGTTCTCATTCTGGACGAGCAAGGACGTGTCGTCTTCTCGCCCGAGCCAAGCGAATTTCTAAGCGATCTCGCCGAGACGCCTTACATCAAGAGAGTCTTACATTCCGATACGAACGGAAGCTTCACGGATTCGAGCGACGGTAGGAAAATGCTGGTCTCCTATACCCATTCCGAGCAGCTTGGGTGGTACTTTGTCTCCGCGATTCCGTACAATGTGGCCAATGAGCAAATCTCCCACATCCGGCGAACGGCTGTCTGGACCTGTCTGATTCTGCTCCTCCTGTCTCTTGGGGTTTCCGCCGTGTTAAGCGGGATGCTCTCTTCGCCTCTAAACAAGCTGGCTCGGAAAGTGCTCGATTCCAAGCTCGATACCGGATTCGCGCCGGAGAAGAATCTGAGCGAGATGGAGATCTTGGCTCGGTTCTATGCCAGCATTACGGAGAAATACGAGAGGCTCGAAGCCAAGGACCGAAGCTCCCATCTATCCGTGAAGAACGAGTATCTGAAGGAGCTGCTGCATGGCATCCGGGTACCGGAGCCGGGAGATGCCAGGCACTACCGGTTGAACGTAGATCCGGCCGGGGAAGCTCCAATGCGAGTGGCGGTTCTGAAGCTCGATGGCATTCAGGAGTTATTATTGAAGTCGGATTCGATCGTCCCTACGGTTCCGGCCGTTATATCCGACTTTGCGGAGCAGGTTCTGCGGACGAGGCTGGCTTGCGATATCGTTAAGGTCGACCAAGAAGTCGTCGCCTTGCTTGAAGGAAGCCATGGAGGTCAATCGATTCCCGACCCGACCTTGGAGGCGTTGCGCTTATTGCAGCAAGAGGTGACTCGCACCTATGGCGTCACGCTCACGATAGGCTTAGGCCAACCGGCCTGCAGAGGACATGAGATCGGCGAATCGTATTTGACCGCGAAGGAGGCTGCATTGTACCGGCTCGTTCACGGCAAGGGACAGATTCTCTTCTATGAGGAGGTCATGTCGAAGGTTAACGACGACTTCGATTATCCTTATGATAAACAGAAAGCTCTGCTGGAGGCGATCAAGGCGGCGAAGGAAGAGAAGGCGGAAGCGGCCGTCGCCGACGTGTTCAACGAGATTCGGAATGCGTCCTATACGACGATTCGGTCCGCGATCTCGTACTTGCTGTTCTCGGTTTATGCCGCGAGCTCTCCCAGCTCTTCCATGTCGGCGACATCCGCTGACTTTATCGAGACATTAGGATCGCTAGAGAGAATGGAATCCCTGCAGCTCGTGGAGGAATGGTTCGCCAGGCAGGTGACGGAGACGATACAGAGATCGAAGGAGAACAAGAAGAATCCGAAGTCCGGCCTGGCGGAAGAGATCGCTTCCTTCCTGGAAGAGCAATGCGGGAATCCCGAGTTGTCGATCGAATGGGTAGCCGAACGGTTCCATTACAATGGCATTTACTTTGGCCGATTGTTCAAGGAATTGTTTAACCGGACGTTCCTGGAGTACGTCACGGAGCTTCGTCTCCGACAGGCGAACGATTATCTGACGAATACGAAGCTTACGGTGAAGGAGATCGGGGAGAGGGTGGGGTTCCTGAACGCTTCCTACTTCGTCACCTGGTACAAGAAGCATATGGGCATGGCTCCGACCGAGTATCGGAAGCATGCGAGCAAGAGCGACGGCGCCCTTTGATTCGGGGGCGTCGTTCTCGTGCTGGAATGCTAAGAGGTTTGAAAAGCTGTGATCGGCGCCAGAGCAGCTTTTATGCGGCTTTGAACCTACGCAAATAGAAACGATATTGCTTTTTCTAACTTGTCGGGTATTTATGAAAGCGCTACATTGGAGTCCGTAAGCCAACGAAGACGAAGCTAAAAGAAAGGGGGGCATAACGTGAGGAGAACCGTACGCTTCATAGCGACCGATCTCGTCAAGAACAAATTCCTTTATTTGTTGGCCATGCCGGGACTGCTTTATTTCGTGCTCTTTTGTTATTTGCCTATGACGGGGGTAATCGTCGCGTTCAAAGAATATCGCCTTGACTTGGGGATCTTCGGCAGTCCGTTTAACGGATTGGACAACTTTCGATTCCTGACGGTCGATACGGCATCGGTTCTGAGAGTTATCTTCAACACGTTATTCTTGAATGCGCTGTTCATCGGCATCGGCACCGTTCTGGCGGTCCTTACCGCGGTGCTGGTGAACGAAATCAGGCTGGTTATCTTCAAGAAAATCACGCAATCGCTCGTTATTTTACCGAATTTTATCTCCTGGATTATCGTCTCCGTATTCGCCTACAACTTCCTGAACACGGACTCCGGCATTCTGAACGGCTGGTTGCAGGGTCTGGGCTTCAGCCCGGTCAACTGGTACAACTCGGCCGGATTGTGGCCGGGTATTCTGGTCGTACTGTACGTGTGGAAGACGGTCGGGTTTAACAGCATCATCTACCTTGCGGCGATCGCGGGAATCGACCCGGAGCAATATGAATCCGCTTCGTTAGACGGCGCGAGCAAGATACGGCAGATGTGGCACATTACCATTCCCGGCATCTCCAAGACGATTATCATCTTGCTTCTTCTGGCCATCGGCCGGATTTTCTACGGGGACTTCGGGATGATCTACGGCCTTGTCGGCGACAACAGCCTGCTGTTCTCTACGACGGACGTTATCGACACCTACGTATTCCGTGCGCTTCGCACCTTGAACGACGTAGGGATGTCATCCGCGACAGGGCTGATGCAGTCCGTCATCGGGTTCGTACTCGTCTTCTCGGTTAACGCAGCCGTGCGGAGATACGACAAGGATTCCGCTCTGTTCTAGAAGACGAATACGGGAAAGGAGGATTGCCAGCAGATGAAACACTATTCGACAGCCGATAAACTCGTTGTAGGTTTTGCCTATGTCTACATGCTCGTGTTCGTCATTGTCGCCATCATTCCGTTCATGACGATCATCTCGACATCGTTGACGAACGAGCAGTACATTCGGGCGAACGGCTTCGATCTATTCCCTCACGACTTGTCGCTGGCGGCTTACAAGTTCGTGCTGGGGAGAGGCTCGACCATTCTGAACGCTTATCGGGTGACGGTAATCGTGACCGTAGTCGGAACGTTAATAAGCATGGTGTTAACGACGATGATGGCATTCGCTTTATCGAGAAAAGAATGGAGAATGGCCGGCCCGATCTCGTTTCTCGTCTACTTTACGATGCTGTTCAACGGGGGTCTCGTGCCTTGGTACATCGTTACGACGAAGTATTTGCACCTGTACGACCAGTTGCTCGCGCTAATGCTTCCCTATGCGGTTAACGCGTTTAATCTCCTGATCATGAGAAGCTTCATCTCCACCGTCGACAACGGGATATTCGAAGCCGCCAAGATCGACGGGGCGAACGATGCCCAGTTGTTGGTCCGAATCGCATTGCCGCTAATACTGCCCGGACTCGCGACGATCTGTTTGTTCTATGCGATCAGTTATTGGAACGACTGGTGGCTGGGGCTTATGCTCGTGAGCGACCGCGACCTGTATCCGCTCCAGATGGTCATTCGGAGCATTACATCCAATATCTCTTACGCGGCGTCCAATGCGGCGAATTCATCCATAGCCGCCGCGGCTATTCCCAAAGAAGGCGTTAAGATGGCGACGACGGTACTTACGATCGGCCCGATCATCCTGCTGTATCCGTTCTTGCAGCGTTATTTCGTTAAGGGGCTGACGCTCGGCAGCGTGAAGGGTTGAGCAGAGCTTCGATGACGACTTCGTAACTTCGTATACAATCTGCAAAGATCTGTATAAATAGGCCTTATCATAAAAAGGGAGGAACAAGCATGCGTAATTCGATTAGAAAAACGATGGGGATCTCTCTCACAAGCCTTCTGCTTGTAGGGTTGGCGAGCGCTTGCGGTTCGAACAAGGATCAGTCGGAGGGCCAAGAGAGCTCGCCGGCAGCTAGCGGAAGCAGCTCGCCTTCGGCGCAAGCAAGCGGGAAGAACGATTCCGAGAAGCTGCCGGTCGTGACGCTGAACATTGTCTATCCTGGCGATGCTCAGCCCGATCAAGACAGGGTGACGGCAGAACTGGAGAAGAAGCTGGCGGAAGACGGAGTCAACGTGAAGCTGAAGTATCAATACATTCCGTGGGGCGATTACTTCCAGAAGCTGCCCGTCATGCTGACCGCCGGCGAACAAGTGGACATCATGTGGACGGAGCCGGCTCTTCTGGGCACGTTGGTCAAGTCGAACTCGATCGCCCCGCTGGACGAGGCATTGTCCAAGCATGGTCAAGCCATCACGTCCGCTCTCGATGAGAAATACTGGCCGCCGGTTACGGTAAACGGCAAGAAATACGGCGTTCCGGCTGGCGCGCTAGGGACGACGAAAGGCTACTATACGGCCACGCTCCGCAAAGACTTGCGCGAGAAGTACGGGTTGCCGGAAGTAAAAACGCTGGACGATCTGCTTGCCTACGCGGAAGCGGTGAAGAAGAACAATCCGGAGATGATCGTCTTTAACGAACCGCCGGCTGAATTCCGCCGAGGCGAAGTCGTTCAGAGCACCGTTTCTGACGGCATCGTATTCAATTACGCCACGCTTAAGGCGGAAGCGAAATACGATCGTCCTCAGACGTTGGAGGATGCCCGTTTTAGCCGGATGCTGTACCAGAAAGGGTACATTGACAAGGATGTCATGGTCGGCCGGGATATCCGTGCAGACTTTAACTCCGGCAAGGCCGCTATCGGCGGGGGAGACGTGTACGAGTACAATAACTATTACCGCAACATTGCCGTAGAAGGCGCGGCAGTCGAATTCGTGAAGATTCCGCTCACGACGGAGCCTTACATGCCTACGACGACCTGGAACTTCCAAAGCGTCGCGTCGTCGTCGAAGAACATCGACAGAGCGATCATGTTCTTGAACTGGATTCAGGAGAACGAAGAGAACTACGATATGATGACGAATGGCGTGAAGGGAACGCATTACGACGTTAAGGACGGCAAGATCGTAACGCCGGAAGGCGCAGACGCTTCGAAGATCGGGTACGCGCCGCCGGAATGGATGTGGCAGAATCCGAAGTTCCTGAAACCGAAGGCATCCGATGCTCCAGATTTCATGGAGCAGCTCCAGAACTTCGACAAAGACACGAAGTTGTTCAGTCCGATCATGGGCTTTAACTTCGATCAAACTCCGGTCAAAACCGAGCTTGCCGCGATGAGCACCATCGAGAATAAGTACAAGTACGGCATTGCGGCGGGGGTACTGGATCCGGAAACGGCCGTGCCGCAATACAGCAAGGAACTGAAGAAGGCCGGACTCGACAAGGTTATCGGGGAGTTCCAGAAACAAGCGGACGCGTTCCTGGCAGCCAACAAGTAACGAGACTAGTAGCAAGTAACGAATACCAGTTGGAAAGCCCTCTTATCGAGGGCTTTTTACCTACAGCATCATCGGCGGTCTAATAATGGTCAATACCCAATAGGAGGCGATTCATTCCATGAGCAAGAACCGATTTATCCTGTTAACCGGCCTGCTATCCGTGTTCTTGGCGAGTGCTCCGGCATATGCGAACTTCAGCGCGCAATATGTGGCGGAGAGTAATTCTTCAATTATCGTTCATCCCGGCGAGACGGGGCATTTCTGGGTCGATCTGAAGAATACGGGCAGCGACGCGTGGCTGTTCGGCTGGCCGAGCAACGAAGTCGTTCTGGCTAATACGGACAGCACCTACGCCAATGAGACAGGCTCGATCTTCACCGGCTACGACAAATGGCTTCAATACAACCGTCCTGCCGCTCCCAACTATTCCGGCATCGCGACAGGCGGCACGGGAAGATTCGAATTCAGCTTCACCGGACAGGAGGAGATCGGGACAAGCCGGGTGTACTTGCGTCCCGTCAAGGCAGACGGTACCTTCCTGAACAATCTGGGTTTGTGGTTCGACGTGAACGTCGTGCCCTATCCTTCCTTCGCTCTGACTTCGGGCACGGTTTCTTCCAATCAGGTCTCGCTGAGTTGGGCGAAGTATACCGGGAGCAACTTCGGTTCGTACAAGGTTTACAAGTTCCCGAAGACGTATCCGGCCTTAAGAACGTACGCAGGCGGCGATTGGAGCAAGAACTTCCAATACCTTCCCCAGATGCATCCTTATTATCTGGATTCGACGATCACGAATGTGAATGCGCTTACTTATTCTAGTACGCTGGAAACCGAGAAATCCTATGTCTACATGGTCGACGTAGTCGACGCGAACGGCAACACCGTTGCGAGATCCAATCAGTAGGACGTACGGAACGTGTCGTCTTACTTGGTTAAGCCACAGGAGAGAGGCCAACGAATCTATTACGACCCGCAGTTGGGAGATTACCGCAATACGGAGACCCGGGGTTATATCGAGAGCAGCATGAGATGGAGCACCGATTCCGCGGAGATGCTGTTGGGCCTGCAGGCGCTGCCTCAGACGTATGCGCTCGGCATGACTCAGAACCTGGCGAACTTCGTCAAAGAAAGCATGCCGAGGGGATTGCCCACGCATCGATGGTCGGACTTCCGGTACGGTCAAGGGCAGAGCGTCTATGTGGACCCGCAGCTCAAGTTCGACAATGGTATCTACCTCGTAACCGGCGACCTGTCGGTTCCTAGGATCACATTCAAGGAGAGCACTTACGGCTCCAATCCGCTCGGCGCGCTTCGGTTCGCCTATGGCTATGACGGGCTTACGCCGATAGAAGTCTCGAATCCGACGACGAAGTCCGTTACCTTCGATCCGGCTACGAATTCGATGGTTGTCGAGTTTACCAAGGACGAGAACCGGGTGCACGTGTACTTCAAAGTGACGATTCACGGCGGTGTCGCCGAGGTGGAAGGCTCGATTACGCCAACGAGCGGCTCGATCGCCAACCCGAGGCTGATCGTAAAGGCCGTTAATAACGACGGAATTGGCAATCCGACATTCTTCGGCTCAGTCAAGCAATGGGGGAGCCAAGCGTGGCTTCTGTATGACGACGGCAAGGGCTTCGTGCGGGGAGAAGACCTGGCGAAGAACAATCCCAGCCGTTTCGAGGGAATCCTGCAATCGAACGGCAGCTCTTACTTCAAGTATAACGGTACCTTGACTCAAGGAACGAAGTGGAGCGAGTATCTGGAGAAGGTAAGGTTCGGCTCCCATATGCTTGGCGGGACGGCGGACAGCTATGAACCGACGGAGTACAATTCCGCGAAGTACGATAATTATCTATTCGGCAGACTGATGAACTACGGCTATCCGGTGATGGGGCTAGCCTCCTGGAGTGCCAGTCATCCGACGGATACCGATGCCAGAGCGGTCTTAAACAACGCTATCGCCATCATGTACCGGAATATGAACGATTACACGAATCATAATTGGTCCTCCTACGAAGACATAACGAACGGTTCCTTGTACTACGGCGAATTCGGTCCGTTGTTGTATGGTCTGTCGGTCATGGCCGATGTGGACAGCACGACGACGATTGCCGGCAAGACATACGCGCAATTGGCTCAGTTCGTGTATGACAAATTCCCGGCGGCAGCGACCAGCTTGTTCGCGAACGATAATGACGGGCTGGGGAATGCCATATACGGCATCCGGAAGTTCAAAGGCGCGATCGATGCCAAGGCCGCCGAATATGAGACGCACCTGCAAGACATTAATGAAAGCAATAACAAAGGCTACTACACGACGAAGACCTACTTGGCCTATAACAATAAGCAAAGTCCCAAAGCCTTGAATGCATTAAGCCATTTCTTGCAGCTTCCACAGTGGGATACGAACGATGCGCTGGTTATTCGCAACGAGCTCGGGTACGCGGGAATGGGGGAATCCCAGGCGTGGGGAGAGCTTCTGTTCCGAGATCTCGAGCAAAACTACGGGGGAGTATATCCTATTCTGATCGGCACGAATTCGCGTCATAGCTATCAGAATATCAATCTTACGAGCATGAACTGGAATGCGGCTTCACGAACGTTGAGCATGGGCTTCGATCAGTCCTTCGAGGAGCTGGATATTTATACGGGCGCTGCCGCATTGGCTAACGTCAAGATCAACGGCGCAACGCTGACAGCGGGCATGGACTACACGTTCGACGCGACTACCCATATCCTGAGAATTGCCAAGACAAGCACAGCCGGAACCAATTACACGGTGTCCGTAACCGTTCTCTAGCCAAGAAGTAACGAGAGGAACAAATCTGAATAAAACAGGCGACACCCTCCGCGAAATTCCGGAGAGGGTGTCGCCTCTTCACGTTTACTCCTCGCAGAACAGCGAGACGAACTCGATTCCGGACTCCGAGATGCGGACAAGGCCCTTGTCGGAGATGCGGAGAGTCGGGATGACGACGAGCGCGAGCAGCGACAGCGTCATGAAGGCGTAATTCAGCGTGCATCCGGCGGAGACGAGCGCACGGCTAATGGAGGCCGATTGCTCGGCGGCAACCTCGAACGGTTCCGCGGACATGAGTCCGGCGATGCGGAGCGGGAAGGAGGTCGTCTCCTCCCGCGTGACGACGGCCGTGCCGCCTTGCATGCGGATGACCTCGTTCGCGGCCTGCGCCATGAGCTCGTCCGAATTGCCGATGATGAGAACGTTGTGGCTGTCGTGCGCGACCGTCATCGCGATGGCGGCAGGCTTCGTGAAGCCGATGTTCGCTACGAGGCCGACCGAGCGGTTGCCGGTCTCCTTGTGGCGCTCCAGGACGGCGATCTTGCACAAGCCGCTGTCCGGCGTCGGCGCGAGAAGCGAGTTCGCGACCGGCACCTTGAGCTTGAGCTCCGGCGTCTCGACGTGGTTCTCCACGACTTGGATGACGCGCACGAGCGCTTCGCCCGATGCGACGGGAGCCGCTATCTCGAAAGCCGAGGCCGTGATATCCGGCTTCAGGCGCACCGAATTGAGCACCTTCTCCGGGTAGGCGTACCGAGGCAATTCGATCGCCATCTTGCCGTTCTCCGCGACGACCTGTCCGGCCGCGATCGTCATCGCGACGTTCACGTCGGCGAGCTGCCCGTCGAGCAGCAGAATATCGGCGAAGCTGCCCGGCGTGATCGAGCCGACATCGCGCGCGACGCCGAAGCGCTCCGCCGTGTTGATCGTCGCCATCTGGATGGCGACGATCGGCTTCACGCCTTGAAGGATGGCGTCTCTGACGACGAAGTTCATATGCCCTTCGTCGCGGATCGATTCCGAGCTACGGTCGTCCGTGACGAGCATCATGCGCCGGGTATCGATGCCGTGCTCGGTATGCGCGCGAATCGTGTTCGCCACGTCGTGCCAAGCGGAGCCGCGGCGCATCTTGGCATACATACCGAGCCGAATGCGCTCGATGACATCCTCGGGAGTGACGCATTCGTGGTCGCCGCTAACGCCGCTGGCCGCGTACGCCGGGAGCCGCCAATCGCTCGACGGCCATGTGAAGTGGCCGTCTGCGATGCGGCCCGCCTTCAGCGTCTCCTTCAGGATCGCCGTCATCTTCGAATCCCCGTAGACGACGCCCGGGAAGTTCATTACTTCGCCCAGGCCGATCATGTCCGGCCCCCAGCCGAACGCTTCGGCGACGTCCGCCGGTTCGACCGAGGAGCCGGTCGTCTCGAATTCGGAGCCGGCGGCCGGCACGCAGGAAGCTACCTGCATGTAAGAGGCAAGAGGAGTCTGAAGACCTTCTTCTCGCATCAGCTTGATCCCTTCGATGCCGAACACGTTCGCCATCTCGTGCGGATCGAAGAACCCGCCGGTCGTCCCGAGCGGCAGCACCGCTCTCGCGAACTCCGTCACGGTAAGCTGCGTGCTCTCGATATGGGCATGCCCGTCGAGCAGCCCCGGCGCCATGAATTTGCCTTTGGCGTCGATAACCTTCGTCTCGGGGCCGATGAGGTGCGAGACATCCTTGCCGACGTAGGCGATGCGAGAGCCTTGCACGGCAACGGACATGCCGGGAAGCAATTCGCCGGAGACGACGTTCACGAGAGTTCCGTTCTGTACGACAAGAGAAGCCTTGCTGTCTCCCCTGGCGGTAGACACAAGGCTCTCGAAACATTCGGATAAAGGCGGTCTAGAAAATAACATGTCGATTCCACACTCCAATTCGCAAGTCAATACTCCTAGTATCCCATCTCGTACCGCTTTTGCGCAAACGGAATGTGAACTAGCTTGCTACTGAAGGGTGGGAATAGCCTCGCGCGCAAATGGGCAGCAGCTACCCAAATTCAGCCTCATGTCGGCCGGATCGCACGCAAATGGGCAGCAGCTATCCAAATCCGGCCTCATGCTGGCAAGAACGCGCGCAAATGGGTAGCAGCTACCCAAATTCAGCCTTGTGCCGGCAGGATCGCGCGCAAATGGGCAGCAGCTATCCAAATCCGGCCTCATGCTGGCAAGAACGCGCGCAAATGGGTAGCAGCTACCCAAATTCAGCCTTGTGCCGGCAGGATCGCGCGCAAATGGGTAGCAGCTACCCAAATTCAGCCTCATGTCGGCCGGATCGCACGCAAATGGGCAGCAGCTACCCAAATCCGGCCTCATGCCGGCAAGAACGCGCGCAAATGGGTAGCAGCTACCCAAATCCAGTCTTATGTCGGCAGGATAACACGCAAATGGGTAGCAGCTACCCAAATCAACTTCCTTACCGCCTCCGACGACCAAGGGGTCCCCTTGCTTACTTCTCCAATCGAATCCGGTTCGTCTCCGCCGGAGGAATATACTCGATCGCGACGGTCCGCCCATCGCCATAATCGCGAGGAGGCCTATCCGCTTTGCCCCCCTTTGAAGGAGACGGCGAAGCCAGCGGTTTCTTCATCGCCGAATAAATGCGATAAACGAGCAGCCCGACGACGATCAAGCCGGTTGCGGCGTACATGGCGGCGATTCCGGCGTTCCGGGTGTCGGTTCCGAGCAGAATGCCGTGGGCCAGAGCCATTCCGTAGCCCGCGAACGCCAGGAAGTGAATGGCGCGCCAGAGCCTGCGTCCAAGCCGCTTCATCAGGTCGGAGCTGGCGATCAGAATCGCGGAGATATAAAGCGACAGCGTGCCGATCCCGTTCAGCCAGCGATGATCGTCGGAAGCGAACGGAACCGCCAGCTCGACTGCGGAGTACCCGACATACCGGTCGAACAGCAGCACCATGCCGTGCATCAGCCCGAACAGGAAGCCGAACCACCCCGCCCATTGATGGACGGCGAGGATGGCCGCCTGACTCTTTCTCCCGCTCAGCTTTCCGCTCATCAATAGACCTGCGGCCGTTGAGACGAAAAGCAGCAGATAGGAGGTTAGTCCGCCGGCTCGAGTCGTGATCCAGACCGAGAACAGCTCAGAAAGCTGCGACATGGGCGCCACCTCCCGCCAGCTCGCCGTAATCGCGGAGAGAGTCGCCGCCAAGCAGCCGTCCGTCCCGGGCGACGGCGATAAACCCGAGCTCCGGCTTGCGAGCCTTCAGCCACGGAATGCCGGCCTTGGAGCCTAGAATCAGCAGGCACTTGGCATAAACCTCCGCTTCCGTCAGCGTTGGAGCCAGCACGGTAACCTGAAGGAGATCCGTCTCAGCAGGCCGCATCGTGCGGGGATCGATCAGATGATGGTACGAGTTCTCCCGAGACCCCCAACGCCTTCTCATGATGCTGCTGGTGGCGATGCCGGCCGGCCGCGCAAGCTTCAATGCCGCCGTATTCCGTGCGTCGTCCAGAGGATCGGCTATCCCGATCTCCCATCCTTGCTTCGGCATTCCCCAGAGGACCATGTCCCCGCCGGCGTCGATGGCCCCCGCTGCGATTCCTTCCCGGCGAAGCATGGCGGCCAACTGCTCGGCGCTCCATCCCTTCGCGATCCCGCCGAGATCCAACGATACGTCAGGGTGCAGGCGAATGCTCATCATTCGCTTGTCCAGCACGACCGGCGCATCCGGCATGACGAACGTCCGCGCGTCTTCCTTTTCCAACGCGGGCTTCCCGGTACCGGCGAGAACATGCTCGATGCTGTCGGAGTACCCATGCGCAATAAGCGCTTTGCCCAGATAGGGATTGAACATGCCGTCTGTCTCCCGGTACTGCTTCTCGGCCGCGCTGACCGCTTGGAAGAGCAGCGCGGAGGCAAGGAATGGCCGTCCCTCGCTGCGATTCAGCGACGAAAGCTCGCTGGAAGGCAGGAATCGGCTCAGGTTTCTCTCGATGAAGTCGAACCAGGATTCGGCTTTGCGCTCGGAGAGGGACGACAGGCCGATCGTATGGAAGGTCGTGCTCATGGCTTTGAAAGTATGCATATCGGCGTCTCCTTTATCCTTTCGCGTTCAGGCGCGTTTTTTTATGATCCTCTCGTTCTCAGGCCGCCGCCGTCGGAATTGTCCGTGAAGCCTCCGTCGTTGCCGCTCCCGAATTCACTCCCGAACCCGCCACGTCCGTGCCGGCCTCCGGAATCGCTGCCCCACTGCTGCATCAGGCTGTCTTGATCGGATTGCTCGGGGGAAGGATTCACGCTCGAGGTCGCGGTCGCGTGCGCCGAGTCTTCCGTTCCCTGGGATAAATATCCGACAAGGACCGAGTACAAAGCCGCTCCGGACAAGCCCACGATCCATTTGATCCCTTTCTTATTGGCCATCGTATTCACCTCTTAATCCGAGTATGAGGCCCGAACCTTAGGGGCACTTGAGCGCAATCTGAAAATTGGCTTAAATAGTCGACTCCGCCAAGTATTCCTGGCAATCGTCAAGACCGATCTTGTCCACTTCTCATATATTGTGATTGAAGCAAAAGGTTTAAGGGGGGAGAGGGGATGCATCCTAATCTGGGTATTCTAAGCGTAACCTTTGGAGCGATAGTCGGGTTCACGTTCGGCCACTGGACGGAATCGTTAAGCTTCCTGCTCGTGATCATGGTCGTCGATTACGTGAGCGGCACGTTAGCTTCGCTTCGCGACGGGAAGGGGCTCAGCAGCAACGTCGGGTTCTGGGGCTTGGCCAAAAAAGGGCTCATGCTGCTGATCGTCATCGTGGCGCATCGAATCGACAAGGTGCTGGGAGCCGATGTGGCGATGAGCGGAGCCGTTTATTTCTATATCGTGAACGAGCTGCTGTCGGTCATCGAGAATTACGGGAGGCTGGGGCTTCCCCTGCCGGACAAACTTCGCTCGGCCATTCAGATCCTGAGGAACCGGGCGGGTACCGCTTCAAGCGGCCAACCGAAGGCGGCGGACGAGCCTGAATCGGGGGAAGCTGACGAGAAGAAAGACAAAGACTCTAAGAAATAAGCGATTTTCGTCCGCAGATGTTCATCAATTTGTCATATGTGAAAAAAAGTTGACGATCTCCCTACTGGAACAGTTGAGTTCAATTGTGTATTTTAGGTAAAATAAGAAAAGACATTTGAATGAATCAGGGGGAGCATCAATGTACAAGTGGACCATGCCTGTATTGATTGTCATCGCTTGCTTGTTCGGCGTCTATCTGCTTGCGGACGGTTTGCCCGAGAGACCGAAGGAAGAGAAGGTTGCCGAAGGCACGGAGCTGCTTAAGATCACGGCGACGAACTTCAACTTTAACGAAACGGAATATCACGTGAAGCCGAACACTCCGTACGTTCTTAGCTTCTCGAACTTGAACGGAACGAACCACGGCTTCGCGATTGCCGATCTGAATATCAACCTGACCAAGGACAGCCCGAAGGCGGAGTATACGTTCGACAAGCCGGGAGCGACCTATGAGATCCATTGTTCGATTATGTGCGGACAAGGCCACAAGGACATGATCGCTAAGATTATCGTAGACGCCGCTTAAAGCTCGCCCCGCGAAGAATAACGCAAAAAAAGGAGCCTCCCGGCTCCTTTTTAGCGTTGCGAGATCGAACGGTAAGTGCAGCGATGCGTTAAAAGACGGGGGATAATCGTTTCTAGGCGGCTCTCCGGCGTTTTCTCTGAACCCGGGCGATTCCCACATCGCAGAAATAGCCGATCAACGCCCAACTGGCAATGGTCAGCGCGTACATGAAATACACATTAACCTGATGAATATCGCCAAAAAGCTCGACGAACCAGATTGGAACGCTTAACATGAATAAGAAGATGTTGTGTGGATCGTATCCGGTGGAGTTGAACAAGCACAAAGCCACGGCGAAGAGCGTTAGCACCAATGTCACTTTATAGTTCATGCGTAGTCCCCCTGAGAGATGCATTTAATACGGATTTACCCGTCGGATCAGGCTTCATTGACCGTAGTATGCGCTTAGACATGGGGGCTCATGCGGCTCAGCGGCATCCGCCGATCCCAATCGAATGAAGAAGGAGAGATTGACGAATGATAACCCACATTGTCCTGTTCAAGCTTAAAGACCGCAGTCCGGAGAGCATCGAGCGCACGGCGCAGGTTCTTCGCAACCTGGAAGGCAAGATCGACGTCCTGCGAACCATCGAAGTCGGCATCGACGTGCTCCATTCCGAGCGGTCCTACGATATCGCCCTTACGACGACGTTCGATTCCCTGGATGGCCTTCGGGCTTATCAGGTTCATCCCGAGCATGTCAAGGTTATCGAACATATGAACGTGGCGAAGGAATCCTCCATTAGCGTCGATTACGAAAGCTAACAAGGAGGGCCGACATGAACTCAAACTCAACCGACTCCGGGGCCGGAGATCTGTACGAGATGATGACGTATCTCATCGTCATCATTATCAGCGCGATCATCATGGTCGCCTGGTTAAAACGCAAAGCGAAGCGCAAGCGTCGTAACGACGGAGGTTAAATCTATGTACTACGTGAATCGCGAGGGCATCGAACGACGACTCAGCTCCATACCCGATGTTGCCGATGCGCTTAACGCCCTGGCCGAATCCTGGACAGGCTCCCTGCTGGAGGGCCTGGCGCAAGAGCGGGCCCTGCATCTCGCCTTAGAGATCGTGACGGATGTCGGGAACTTCCTGATCGACGGTTTTATGATGAGGGACGCCAGCAGCTACGAGGACATCATCGAAGTGATCGCCGGAGAAGGCGTTATCTCGTCCGAGGATGAAGCGACGATCAAGACGCTGGTGCATCTTCGCGGACCGCTCGTTCAGGATTACGACAGATGGCCGCGCGGCGAGCTGCATCCGCTCACGGGAAGCCTGTCCGAGCTGCTGCTTCGCTTCGAGGCGGATATCCGAGAATATCTGCGCAAGGAGCTTGATCCTTGGGAGAAGTAAGCAGCGATTCTCTAAGTCGCTATGGCATCGCTCGCCGAACCCGGTTCGGCCTGCGGTGCTTTTTTGTTAACTTTGGGGATTTGTTCGGCGCGATTTACGTCCTGTCTATCTTCCGTTACAATAAAGAGATCATCAGGGGTTGACGCGTTCTCAAACGGAACGTTCATGTCCGTGAAGGGAGGGAGCCTCATGCCGCAAGCAGAAGAAGGGACGACGCGAAGTCAACTGGTCCAAATGCTTCGTACGCGAGGAAGCAGCAGCATTGCCGAGCTGGCGAGACCGCTCGGAATTACCGAGATGGCCGTACGCCGCCATATTCATTCGCTGGAGAAGGATGGGCTTGTCTCTTCGTCGCTGCTCAAGCAGGCGATGGGACGGCCTTCTTATCGATATCGATTAACGGAACGCGCGGACGAGCTGTTCCCCAAGAATTATCCCCATCTGACGCTGGAGCTGCTAGGGGAGCTGGAAGAGGTGTCCGGGGAGGCGATCATCGGACAGCTGTTCGAGGGTCGAAAGCGTAAGCTGGAGGCCAAGTATAAGGACCGGATGGAGAACAAGGGGCTCGAGGAGAAGGTTGCCGAGCTCGCGGGCATCCAGAATGCCGGAGGCTATATGGCGGAATGGGAAGCCGCCGGGGACGGCAGTTATCGGCTTCATGAATACAATTGCCCGATTGCCCAAGTGGCGAATCGGTACCGGGAAGCGTGCCGCTGCGAGAAGCGCCTGTTCGGCGATCTGCTGGACGCGGACGTGGAGCGGACCGAATGCCTCGCGGACGGCGGAATGCGCTGCACGTACTTGATTCGCGCGGCGAAGGGGTAGCAATCGGGAATGAGAAGGAGCGGTTTGCCGGCGGAGACGCCTGCGAGCCGCTTTTTTTGTTCTGCGGCTGTCCGCCTGATAATTTTAACCATTTTACCTGTCCGCTGTGTCAAGACAAGCCCAGTCTTCTTATACTGGATTAACCGCATGGGCGAATGTCCCGAATGCGTTCAGGATAGAGGAAGGGAGGTGCGCTGCATGGCATGGATGATCTTGGGCTATTCGGCGGCTGCGTTATGTTTGGCGGCGGCGGTGACGCTGGTTTTCGCTTTTGTCACGCTGCGCCGATCGCTTAGCCGTTGGGAGGAAGAGGCCGCTCGGCTAGGACGCGAAGCGGAAGCCGCGCTAGCGGAATGGCGGCAGCTCGGCAGTGAAGCGGCAGGCGCCGCCCGGCTTTGCCGGGAAGGGATGGAAGGATTGGAATCGCTCGCGCAAGGGGGGCGGGCGATTGGAGAGGCGGCTCGCGCCGCTGCCGGGGTCGCAGCGGACGCAGCGGTACGCTGGACGCAGAAGCTCTCCGATCAGCTTGCCGCGACGGAAGACAAACAGACGCGGCGGCTCGGCGAGACGCTCGATTGGATGGAGCTCGGAGTCTTCGCGTGGAATGCCTGGAATCAGCATTTCGGCAGCGCGCCGAACGGACACGGTCGTAAGTCGGGAGAGAATGCGGAACAGCATCGGCGATGACCGGAACGAGGACTCGGCGCCGAAGCCGGGTCGCGGCCACGCCGGAGAGGAGAAGATCATCGATGGCAGAGAAGAAAGTAGTGAAGTCCTTTCTGTGGGGAGCGCTTGCCGGGGCCGTTACGGGTGCCGTAACCGCTCTGCTGTTCGCGCCGAAGCCGGGCAAGGAGCTGCGCAAGGATATTGCGGATACCGCGCACACGGTAGGAGAGAAGACGGTTGAGCTCGGCAAGAAAGCGGGTTCCACCGCGCAATCCATCGTGAAGAAGTCGACGAATTGGGCGGTCGACATTCGTTCCAAGCTTGGCAGGAAGGCTGGAGAAGACGAAGCTCCAACCGAAGAAGAAGAGACGATCGCGCAATAAGAGAGCCGTTCTCTTAACGAATAAGCGACATTCGCTTGGAAGCCGTCCGCTCCCGCCGGACGGCTTCTGCGCGTTTGTTTGAACCCTGTCCGCATATACGCTAAGATGTAGGTACCTTTTGCAACTACGTCTCATAATGTATCATGTTCCGACATCACCTCATCTGAAGAAAGCGGTGTTCCCGTGCAGCAAGCGATCGCAGTCTTGGACTCCGGCGTGGGAGGACTGACTGTCGTCAGAGAAGTCATGCGCCAATTGCCCCGCGAGAAAATTCTATACTTCGGCGACACGGCCCGAACCCCCTATGGACCCAGGCCCGCAGAAGAGATTGTCCGTTTCACGCGAGAAATCGTCGATTATCTGACCCAATTCCAACCGAAGATGATCGTCATTGCCTGCAACACGGCAACGGCGGTCGCTCTTGAGGACATTCGAAGCCGGGTTCGCATCCCGGTCGTGGGCGTTATCAATCCCGGGGCTCGTGCGGCTATCGGAAGAACGAAATCAGGCAAGATAGGGGTCATCGGCACCGAGGGTACGATCAAGAGCGGGGCTTACGAACAAGCATTGCGCAGGTTGTCTCCTCATATCGAAGTCGTGAGCAAGGCTTGTCCTCATTTTGTCACGCTGGTGGAAGACGGCAATTTCCGTTCGGTCGAGACTTACGAGACCGTGAACAGCTCTCTGTTAAGCTTGCGGGCAAGTCCCATCGATTGCCTCATTCTCGGATGCACGCACTACCCGTTCTTGTCGGATTCCATCTCCGAGGTCATGGGACCGAGAGTGTCCCTTATCAGCTCGGCGGAGGAGACCGCAAGGGAGATCAGCACGATCCTGCATGAGAGCAATCAGTTGGCCGGCAACGACGAATCTCCGATCCACCAGTTCTTCTGCAGCGGGGATTCGAGAAAATTCCAGTTCATCGCGCAGGAATGGCTGGGCGAGCAGATTCGGTTGACTCCCGTCGTCTGGCAGGTTCCGCACATCGGCGCCTAAGAAGCCGTTTCGTTCCGTTTGAGGTTCGAGAGTGATCGAAACAAAGAGTCCTACATCATAAAAATGCGCAACGATGCCATCCCTGGGACATCTTCATGGGGTGGCATTTTGGCTTTCGGCCGCTCATAGGGTGAATACGAGCGCGATACGACGCGTTCCGTACCTTCATCCAAGAGAGGACGGTGGACCTTGTGGATACTCGCAGCTACGTCGTTCAGCAGGGAGACACGCCTCGCCGAATCGCTTCCCGTTTCGGCATTAGCTTGACGGCGCTAGGCGCCGCCAACCCGTACTCCATGTCGGGAGAAAGGCTGCTGCCGGGAGAAATCCTTCAGATCCCGGATGGCCCTATTCGCCGATATTCCGTGCAAGAAGGGGACAGTTGGGAGAGCATCGCCCGCAAGGCGGGGTGCACGGCGGCTCGGCTTCGGGAGCTGAATGCGTCCGTGACCGAGCTGATTTCCGGCGGGGAATGCATCCTGGCGCTTCCCCAAGGCGAGGATCGGATCGTCCGGTCCGAAGCGGAATACGGCTCGGGCCAGCTGGCGAAGGATATCGAGAAGCTGCGCCGGGAATATCCATTCGTCGTAACGAGCGTCATCGGCCAGAGCGTGCTCGGCAAGCCGATCCATGCGCTACGGATCGGAGACGGGCCGTTCCGGCTTCAAGCGAATGGCTCGGTACATGCCAATGAGTGGATCACCTCTCTGGCGTTGATGCGCTTCGCCGAGCAATATGCGAGAGCCTGCAAGCGACATGCGCCGATCGGCGGCATGCCGGCTTCCGAGCTGTACCGGGATTGTACGCTTTGGATCGTTCCGATGGTAAATCCCGACGGCGTCGACCTGACTCTGGAAGAACTGCAGCCTTCTCATCCGCTGTACAAGGAGCTGCTGCGGTGGAACCATGGCTCTACGCGGTTCACTCGCTGGAAAGCCAACGCAAGGGGAGTCGACCTGAACGATCAGTTCCCCGCTCATTGGGACGAAGAGAAGAAGCGCAGGGGGATTCGCGGACCGGCTCCGCGAGACTATTCCGGTTCGGCGCCGTTGTCCGAGCCGGAAGCATTGGCGTTAGCCCGGTTTACGGAGGAAACAGACTTCCATGCCGTTCTCTCCTTCCATACTCAAGGGGAAGAGATCTATTGGAACTACCGCGGCTTGGAGCCCGCATGCTCGCAAGCCTGGGCGGAGCAGCTCGGGCAAGCCTCCGGCTATCGCCCTGTTCGATTGGAAGGAAGCGATGCCGGCTTCAAGGATTGGTTCATCCAGCGTTTCCGCAGGCCCGGCTTCACGATCGAGCTTGGCTGGGGCCGCAATCCTCTGCCGCTCGAGTCCTTCGACGAGCTATATCCCGAGACGGTCAGCCTCCTCACGACCGCGATGGCTCTTGGGCCCTCCTCCGACAGATAGGCGCGGTTTGGACATCGCTTCGCGTCTGTTATACTTGGGGGAAGCACGTCTGACCGCTCATGCCGGCATGGCCCGGCGCGGGCCCCAGGCGCAACAAGGGAGGAAACAGCATGGCTAGACGCAACGGCGCCTCATGGCTTAGGCTTGGCATTCGACTGCCCGCGAGGGTATGGAGGGTGCTCAAGTCTCCCCGCGTTCTCGTTCGGGACAAGCTGCTGTTCATCGTGCCGGTCGTTCTCTATTGGATTCTTCCGGATCTGATGCCTTTTATGCCTATCGACGATATTGCGGTAACCATCGCGATAGCCGGATGGTACGCGGGGCGAATGGAGAGCAAGTACGGTCTTAAGACATAAGGAAGCGGCTTGCGGGTAGGGGGATGCGCGAGGATGTTCCCGTTCGCTCGAATCCTCCCTTGAGTTCCGTAACCGAAGTTATTACAATAGAACGAGAGCATCAAGAGACTAGCCGGAACGGCGGCGGGTCTACTAAATAGATTCGAGACAGGAGCGAGACCGAACATGAAGTGCAAAATTACACGCAACGCGGCGAAAGTGCTGCGCACCGAGATCGACAAGCCGGAGAACGCCGAGCTGAAGCTGCGCGTTTTCGTGACCCACGCCCACGGCGACCATGCCCACTACGGAATGGACCTGGACAAGCAGAAGGAAGGCGACGTCGTCGTCTCCACCGACAAGGGAATCGATGTTCTTCTGAAGGAAGGAGAAGACTTCCTCGACGGCATCATCATCGACTACCTGTACTTCCCGCAAGAAGGCTTCGTTATCACGAATCCGAGCAAAGGCAACCATGGCGAGCATTGAGGAACAGGCTAAGCCCCGCTCGGCCGTGAACGACATCCGGATCTGCGACCAGTGCAGGCATATTCGGATCAAGTCGCTTACGAGCAAGCTGCAAGCGGCGGCGCCGGGAACCGAGATCAAGGTCGCGTGCAAATCCTATTGCGGGCCGTGCAAGCGGACAGGCTTCGTCTTCGTGAACGGCCGCTATATCAAAGGCGCGACCGAAGACGAGCTGCTCGAGAAGATCAAACCATATATCAAAAAATAGAATCAAAACGCGCATCAAAAAAGGACGGTCAGGCCATAAAGCCTGACTGTCCTTTTTGTTTACTTCGCGGAAGCGGAAGAGGAAGCGATCGCGATGACCGTCGTCTTCGCATCCGGCTGAGCGACGTCGACGTTCCAGCCCATCTGCTTGAAGACGAAGCTGACCGGCACGAGCGCGGTTCCTCCGACTAGCTTCGGCGCATAAGCCATATCCACCTTCGAACCGTCTACGGTGGCGACCATCGCGTCGACGATCATCCGAACCTCATGGCCGTCCTTGCGCAGCGACACCGTCTTGGTCGGCTGATCCCAGCTGAGCTCGGCTCCAAGGGCGGCAGCCGCTTGCTTAACCGGCACGAGCAGCTCGTTGCCGCTATCGCCTTCGGCGAGAACGCGGTTCGTGAAGACCAGCGATTGGCCGTCCAGAGAGACGCTCACGTTGACCACATCGTTGTCCTTGTTCAGGATGGCGGTCTCGGCGTCCTTCTCGATCCGGTCGTTCAAGACGTCGATGTTGGCGTCCGTTACGCGGTAAGCGGCATCGTCTCGCCCGATCGCTTCGGCGATCCAGGTGTTGACGTCCTGCTTGTGGTGCGACAAGTCCTTGTAGAGGTCGAGGTCGTACGTCCATTCGCCCGCGGCCTGGAAGTCATACAGCTTGACGTTCGGGTACTGGGCGAACTGCTCGTACATCCACTTGCGCATCTCGATCTGATTCTCGAAGCGGCCGGGGTTCGTGTTGTACCAGACGACCTGTCTCAGCACGCTGTACGGCGGATAGTAGAAGTTGAATTCCACCTCCGGATGAGCTTTGACGAGCGACAGGATATTATTCTCGAAGCTTTTTTTGACCACTTCCAACGGCTCTTCGTTGAGGCCGAAGTATACTTCCCCTTCGTTGGCCGTCGCGTACGTCTTCGCCACTTTGGCTTTGCCGTACGTCACCATGCGGTTCCAGTTGTACAGATACTCCAGGTTCTGCTGCTTCATGCCTTTTCTCTTCGCCTTGATGTCGTTGATGAATTGCTCGTACACCGAGTAGTTGAAGAGATAAGGATAGTCGTTCCACAGCTTGTCGTCGTACATGTAATCCGGGAACTTGGAGCTCTCGTCGGCCGAATTGGACTTCAAGGAGAAGTAGTCGAGGCCCCAGAGAATCTTCTTGACCTTGCCGGTGCCCAAGGCGACCTTGGCCATCTTGTTATGCTCGTCGGCGGTGGAGCCTTCCATCGAGAGCTTCATCACGGTTCCGCCGAGCTCTTTGCCGACGACGGAGGGCAGGAAGTTCTCGGTCATGGACGTGCCGATGACGATCGTATCGTAATCCCAGTTCTTGGCCAGGCCCGGGTTCTGGTATCGTTCTTCCGTCGAGAAGCGCGGAGTGTACCAGGTAACCTTGTGGTAGAACTGGAGCGGGTCGATAATGACCGTAATCGAGACAACCGCCCCGGCGGCGAGGAAGGCGCAGAGCAGGAACCAGCCTACCATCCTTTTGGAGCGTTTTCTAAGCGATAAGCCGCGGCCTGTACGCGGAGCGGAGTTGGAGAGCGAAGTCATAATGAGCACACGACCGCCTTTCTAGAAATTGAAGTACAGGAACGTACTGATCCGGTTCAGGTACAGCAGGGAGATAATGAACAGCACGGCGATGAACAGAGCGATCCGAAGCCTCGGGCGCATCGATTCTTCCTTCTCCGAGGAGTTCTTGAGGAACAAGACGAACGGCAGGAAAATCACGATAAGCAGAATAGGAGTCGCGAGCGAGCGGACGTGATCGATTCCGACGCCGTTCAGGCCGACCATGCCCTTCAGGATGCGCATCGCCTGATGGAAGTCCTCCGCGCGGAAGAATACCCAGGTCGCATTGATGAACATGAACGTGATGAACCAAGCCAGCCACTTCGGCATCGGATGCCCTCTTCGCGACCAGATGCGCTGAACGGCTTGTCCGACGCCGTGCATGGCTCCCCACAGAATGAAGGTCCAGCCGGCTCCGTGCCACAGGCCGCCGAGCAGGAACGTGATGATCGTGTTGACGTTCGCTCTGGCGAAGCCTTTGCGGTTGCCTCCGAGCGGGATATAGATGTAGTCGCGCAGCCAACGGCTGAGCGTCATGTGCCAGCGTCTCCAGAAGTCGGTGATGCTGAGCGCCTTATACGGCGAGTTGAAGTTCTGCGGCAAGCGGATGTTGAACAGCAGCGCGATGCCGATCGCCATGTCCGTGTAGCCGCTGAAGTCGAAGTACAGCTGGAACGTATAGGACAGCGAGGCTACCCAGGATTCGGTGAAGGAGGAAGCCTTGGCGAAGCCGTCATTGGCGTACAGGGCGAAGGTATCGGCGATAACGACCTTCTTGAACAAGCCGATGCAGAAAATATAGACGCCCTTCGCGACGTTGGTCCAGTTCCATATCTTATTGCGCTTGCGGTCGAATTGCGGCATCATCTCGCCATGGTGCAGGATCGGGCCCGCGATCAGGTGAGGGAAGAAGGTGACGAACAGCGTATAGCTGATAAAATTGAATTCCTTCGCTTTGCCCTTGAAGGCGTCGACGAGGAAGGCGATCTGCGTAAAGGTGAAGAAGCTGATCCCGAGCGGAAGAATGATCTGCAGCGCCGAGTAGCTATGGCCGGTCAGCTTGTCGATGTTCTCCAGGAAGAAGTTCGCGTACTTGTAATAACCGAGAAGGCCAAGGTCGACGACAAGCCCGAAGATGAGCACCGCCCGGCGCTTGCCGGCGCTGCGGTCGGCCCACTTGGACAGCCACCATCCGATAAAGTAGTTGAAAACGATGGAACCGAGCATAAGCGGCAAGTATTTGACGTTCCAATAGCCGTAGAAGAACAAGGAAGCCAGGGCCAGCGAGGTCTTGGCCGCGACGGTCCAGCGAAGCCGGTTCAGGACGAAATAGACGATCAACGTAACGGGCAGGAACAAGAAGATGAATGGGTAGGAATTAAATAGCATGACGTCCCTCTTTCTTCCTTCGATGGTTTTGCTGCTCTAAAAACTATTATCTTCGACTTTAAGCGAGATTAAAATACAAAATTTGCACTCTATCCCTAAAGTCCCCTTAAGTTGTCCTAAAAATAGACGGAATATGTAGCCCCGAAGTTGGGAGAAGGCGAGCGGCGGTCCGGCAGCAAAGCAAAGCGGCGTCGAAGCGGGAAGGCTTGCGACGCCGCCAAGCGATGGCTTATGGCTCCGGATCTTCTGCTTGCTCGATCTCGCGAATCTTCGGAATCAGGTCGTGTTCGACGACGAGGTCGGACACGTGCAATTCGGTCTTCGCCGCTTCGGCTCCCGGCTTGCAGAGCGCGATGTCGGTCTTCGTCCCGTCCGGCATCGCATAGCAGGAGCCGTTCTCCGTCACTCCGTCGCCGGAAGGAATGTAGTAGAGGCTGCCGGTAGTGAAGCCGCCGTTCCGGAAGACGATCGAGCTCTCGGCGGCCGATACCATGCTGACGCCCATGAGCGGATGGCCTTCCGTCGAGATTCCGAGAAGCTGCAGGATCGTCGGCGTCGTATCGATCTGGCCGACGGCTTTCTCGTTGACGCCAGCGTTCTCGTCGTTCGGGAAGTGGATGAAGAACGGCACCTTGCGAACGATCGCGTCTTTCTCTTGGTCCGACAGCTTCCGTCCGTAGAACTTCTCGTAGACGTCCATGTCGTACAGGGAATTGTCATGATCCCCGTAGAACATCAGAATCGTGTTGTCCCACAGGCCTTCTTCCTTCATCTTGCCCACGAGCTCTCCGATCGCTTCGTCCACGTAGTGGATGTCCTCCAGGTAATCGCCGAACGTCGTCCCTTTGAACTCCCCGGAATCGAAATCGACGGCCGAGGAGGACAGGTTAAACGGATGGTGGCCGGAGATCGTGATCGCGAGAGAATAGAAAGGCTTGTTCCCTCTCTCCTTGAGCTGGTCGATCGTCTGCCGCAAGAACGACTTGTCTCCGAGCGACCAGCCGAGCGGCTCGTCGTTCTCGTATTCGTTGATGGTGTAGAACTCCTGGTATTCCATCCCGCGGTACATGTTCGTGCGGTTCCAGAAGCTGCCGTCGTAGGCGTGATGGACGGTCGTGTCGTAGCCTTCTTCGTTCAGGATCTGCGGAATGCATCCGAATTCATGATCGGCGAAGCGGCTGAACACCGAACCGGAGGTCATCGGATGGAGCGAGCAGCTCGTCAGAAAATCCGCATCCGACGTTCGTCCCTGGGCCGTCATATGATAGAAGTTAGGGAAGTACAAGCTCTGGCCGAGAAGCTTGTTCAGGTTCGGCGTGATCTCGGCTCCGTTGACGGATTGCCCGATCACGAACGACTGGAACGCCTCCGCTTGGATGACGAGCACGTTCTTCCCTTTGTAAGCCCCGAACATCGGCTCGGTTTCGCCGCTCTTCTGCAGCGCCTCCCGATCCTTGAACCAGCCGGCGGCTTCTTCGATCTCGGCTCCCGACGGTCCGTTGCCGACCCAATGCTCCTTGGCGTACCGATAGGCGTCATAGCCGTGGAAGCCGAACAGCCCGGTTACGTTATAGATCGGAATGTTCCACCAGTTGCCGGTGAACAGTCCCCGGGCCCATCCGTTCTTCTGTTCGTTGACCGGATTCGCGATCATGTAGATCCCGGCGAAGAGAAGAACGAGTCCCAAGGCGAGACGCGCCCATAGCGCCTTCCGCGCGTAGATCGGCGGCTTCGGCAAGGACATTCCCGGCACCTGCTGCCTTCTCGAACGCCGAACAAGCCAGAACACGAGGGCGGTAAGCAGGATGGCGACGGGAAGATCCGCGAAGAGAATCCAATCCCCGGGCTTGATCAGGTCCTTGATGCTGTCGCCAAGCTCGCCGACCTGGCCGGCCTGGAACAGCACGGGAACCGAGATGAAGTCTTTGAAGGTACGAAAATAGATCAGGTCCGCGAACATGATAAAGGATAAGAGAAGATCCAGAACGGTAAGAGCAATCGCCCTTGCCCGCCTGCCCAGCCATACGGTCCAGAAGGTGGCGATCACCATCGCGCCGACGTTAACGGTACGCTTCCAGTGGTTCATCGCGCCGACGTCGAATTGACGGTCCAGCCAATTCAACTTGTAAGCCATGGACGCGATCAGCAGCATCGCTCCCCAGTAAGGCCAGAGGCGAATGCCTTCCCAGGACAGCCGAACCCCTCTTCGAGCTGCGGTCTGCAGCGTAGACATCATGGAAAATACGCTTCCTTTCGACCCGTCATCGTTGGCTTTGCCCAATCCGGGTATTTGTTAACGAATCACAAACAAAACTCCAATTAGTATACTTCGAATAAGGCGTTCTTTCAAACAAAGACGACAGGAAACCCCATGGAGTTGCATGGGAGAACGAAGGTTTCTCGCGATTGTGCCGAGAGATCGATTACAATGGAAGAAGAGTCCTGCGGCGCTGACCGCGGCAAGGAGAGGAAGAGTGGTTATGAGCAAGGAGATTCATCGCGAGACGACCCCGGAGAGTTATTTCGATTCCTTATATGAGAGCGACGCGGAGCTGGAGAAGATCGAACGTTCGATTCGCGAGCGCGGCATGCCGGAGATCTCCGTCGAGCCGGGCTACGGCCGGCTGCTGACGCTGCTCGTACGCGCGACGGGCGCGCGGAGCCTGCTCGAGGTCGGGGCGCTTGGCGGCTACAGCGGCGTATGCTTGGCCCGCGGGCTGCCGCCCGGCGAAGGCCGTTTGACCTCGCTGGAGCTGAAGCCCGAGTTCGCGGAGCTGGCTTCCGCTAATTTAAAGGAGGCTGGCTTCGGAGACCGCAGCGAGATGCTCGTCGGCGCGGCGGCGGACAGCCTTGCCAGGCTCGAAGCGGAGGGACGCCGGTTCGACTTCTTCTTCATCGACGCGGATAAGGAGAACTATCCGGTCTATCTGGAATTCGCGATCCGGCTGGCGAATCCGCGAGCGATCGTCGCCGCGGACAACACGCTGCTGCGCGGACGCACGCTCGACCCGAACAAGCAAGGCCCGTCCGTGCTCGCGATCCGCGAGTTCAACCGGAGCGTCGCCCGCGACCCGCGCTTGACGTCGGTCCACTTGCCTTCGTATGACGGCCTGCTGCTGGCCATGGTCAACGAGCCGAACGCCTAAGGAAGGAGTCCGGCTCGTTCGGCTAGATTTCGATGATGGGCGTTTACTTAGAACCGGTAGGATGCGCGGGTGCTACGCCTGCCCGTCTCAGGGAGATATAAGCCCATACGGACGTAAGAAGCAGGCTGGCCGCCGAGACGAGGAAGATGCCCTCGATGCCGATCGGGCCGGAGAGCGCTCCGCCCGTGATCGGGCCGACCATATTCCCGAGCGCGAGCGAGCTGCTGTTGAAGCCGAATGCTTGGCTCACGCTGTTATCCGGGGTGTAGCGCCGGATAAGCGAGTTGACGGTAGGCGTCAGGCCGCCGATGAAGCAGCCGAGCAGGAACCGGTAGACGAGCAGCTCCGGCACCGAGCCGGCGAACGACTGGGGAATGAACATGAGCCCGGCTCCGACCAGGCAGATGACGAGAATCCAGAAGGAGCCGATCCGGTCGCTCAGCTTGCCGAGCAGCGGCGCGGCGATCATGTTCGACAGGCCGGTCGCCGCGCTGACGAAGCCGGCCCAGAAGGCGATGTCGTCTGTCGGACCGCTCAGGTTGCCGATGTAGAGCGGGATAAGCGTCATCGGGCTGAGCATCGCGAACTGAATCAGGAACGTGATGGAGAAGAGCGCGGGCAGCTGCCGGATTCGGAGCAGCTTCCGGAGATTGCCCATCATGCTCGTTCTCGGAGCAAGCGCCGCGGCTTGCTTGTCGAACTTCTCCTTCACCATGATCCAGGACAGAACCGAAGCCAGGAACAGCAGGCCGCCGGTTATGTAGAAGATCGGGCGGAATCCGAAGTGATCCGCCATAAGGCCGCCGATCAGCGGTCCGAGAATTGTACCCGCGATCGAGCCGGATTGGACGGTTCCCAGGGCGAAGCCCATCTTCTTCTTCGGCGTCGACGCCGAAACCAGAGAGACGGCCGCCGGGATGTAGCCGGAGATGACGCCGTTCAGCATCCGCAGGAGAAGCAATTGCCACGGAGCCGTCGCGAATCCCATCAGAGCCATGACGATCGCCATCCCGAAGCCGGAACGCAGCAGCATCATTTTCCGCCCGTAACGGTCCGACAGCTTGCCCCAGATCGGCTGGAAGAAGAACGAAGTGATAAAGTTCGAAGCGAATATGAAGCCGGCCCATACTCCGATCTCGTGCTGCCCTTGCAGGCCGAGGTCTTCCTGAAGGTACAGGGAGAGGAAGGGAGTGATCATGGTCATGCCGGCAGAGACCAGGAAGCAGCCTAGCCATAGAACCCAGAGGTTGACTTTCCAACGCTGCATGCAGGCACCTTCTCTTACTGGTAAGATAATTTCAACGACCAGTATAGTATAGACCATTTTAGAAGGTTTGGACGTTCTTTGTCATATTTTTGTCATACACGCAGGACGGCGAAAGGTTGTGACCACCCCTCAAAAGGGGCATAATGGAGACAATGTAACCCATTCCATCTTTGAAAAAGGGGACCGAATAGGATGAACGACCGCTTCTTGAGCGCGTGCCGAGGGGAGCCCGTAGACCGGGTACCGGTATGGTACATGCGCCAAGCCGGAAGGTACGACCCCGATTACCGCAAGATCAAAGAGAACTATTCCTTGCTAGAGATTTGCCGTCAGCCCGAGCTGGCAGCGGAAGTTACGATCATGCCGGTGAACAAGCTAGGGGTAGACGCCGCTATTTTGTATTCCGATATTATGAACCCGGTCGCTTCGATCGGCATCGACTTCGACATCGTGAAGGATGTCGGTCCGGTGATCCACAATCCCGTACGAACGGCTGCCGACGTCGAGAAACTCCGTCCGATCGATGTCGATGGCGACCTGCTTCACGTGATGGAGACAATCCGAATCCTTCGCCGAGAGCTGAAAGTTCCGCTCATCACCTTCGGAGGAGCGCCGTTTACGCTCGCGAGCTATATTATTGAAGGACGCCCGTCGAAGTCTTACATACGCACGAAGACGATGATGTATTCGGAGCCGGAAGTGTGGCATCGCTTGATGAGCAAGCTGTCCGACATGGCGGCTTCTTATTTGCGCGCGCAGATTGAGAACGGGGCGCAAGCGGTGCAGCTGTTCGACAGCTGGGTCGGCTCGCTGGCCCCGCACGACTTCGCGCAGTTCGTGCTGCCTCACGTGAAGGCCATCTTCGAGAAGCTGGCGGACGTGAACGTTCCGAAGATCTACTTCCCGGGCGTCAGCTCCGGCGAGCTGCTGCCTTATCTGACCGAGCTGCGGACCGACGTGGTCGGACTCGACTGGCGCGTGCCGATCGCCGAAGGCCGTCGCCGCCTTGGCGGCAAATTCGCGGTGCAGGGCAACCTGGATCCGTACGTGCTGACCGCGCCGCAGAACGTCATTCATGAGCATGCCGCTCGTTTGATCGATGAAGGCATCAAGGAACCCGGGTATATTTTCAACCTGGGCCATGGACTGTTCCCCGAGGCCTCGCTGGAGAAGCTGAGAGAGCTGACGCAATTCGTCCATGAATATTCGGAGCAAAAGCTGAGAGAGAGGGTGCCGGGATGAGCGCAATTGGCGTACTCGTCATGTCATATGGAACTCCGGAGAGTCTGGAAGGCGTAGAGGCGTATTACACGCACATTCGCCGCGGTCATCCCCCGACCCCGGAGCAGTTGGACGATCTGACCTCGCGTTACCAGGCGATCGTCGGCGGAGTGTTCCCGCTGCGGGAGAATACGAACCGCCAGGTCGAGGCGCTGCAGCGCACGCTTGACGAGCAGGCGGGAGCGGGCCGTTACCGCTGCTACCAAGGCTTGAAGCACGCTGCTCCGTTCATCGAGGACGGCGTCGCGGCGATGGCGGCGGACGGCGTGAAGGAAGCCGTCGCGATCGTGCTGACGCCGCAATTCTCTTCGATGAGCGTCGGCGGCTACATGAAGCGCGCGCGCGAAGAGGCGGAGAAGCACGGCATTCGTTTGGCGGAGGTCGAGAGCTACCACCTGCATCCGGAGCTGATCTCGGCGCTGGCCAAGCGCGTAACGAACGGGCTGGGCAAGCTTGGCTCCGACAAGGAAGGCGCGCTCGTGCTGTTCAGCGCCCACAGCCTTCCGGCGAAGATCGTCGAGATGAAGGATCCGTATCCGGAGCAGCTGCTCGAGACGTCCCGCGCGATCGCGGAGCAAGCGGGAGTCGAACGCTGGCAATTCACCTGGCAGAGCGCGGGACAGACCGGCCAGCCTTGGCTCGGGCCGGATATTCTGGAGACGATCGAGAAGCTGGCAAGCGAAGGCATCAAGGCCGTGCTGGTCGCGCCGGTAGGCTTCGTGTCCGACCATCTGGAAGTCCTGTACGACCTGGATATCGAGGCGAGCAAGTTCGCCGCGGAACGCGGAGTCCATCTGGAGCGCATCGACATGCTGAACGACGACGCCCAGTACATGAACGCGCTGGCGGATACGATCGCGAAGGCAGCCCAAGGCTGAATATCATAAGGAATGGAGAGTGGCGAAATGGGACGTAATGTCAGACGGGTGGCGATACTCGGAGGCGGCATTACCGGCCTCACCGCCGCTTTTTATTTGAAGCGGCAAGCTAAGGAACAGAACCGGGAGATCGAAGTGACCGTGCTGGAAGCTTCCGATCGCCTCGGCGGCAAAATAAATACGTTAAGAAGAGACGGGTTCGTCATCGAGCGCGGCCCGGATTCGTTCCTGGGGCGGAAGCTGCCGATGCTGCATCTGGCCCGCGATCTGGGCCTGCTGGACGAGCTGACGGGCACGAATCCGGAAGCGGTGAAGACGTATCTGGCCCACGACGGCTTGAAGCCGATGCCCAAGGGAATCAACCTGGGCATCCCGAACAACCTCGGGCTGTTCGCGCGGACAAGCCTGATCTCCCCGCACGGCAAGCTCCGAGCGCTGGACGAGATGAGAATCCCGCCGCGCGTAGGGGAAGAGGACGAGAGCGTCGGGAGCTTCCTCGAGCGCAGGCTGGGCCGCGAGATGGTGGAACGCATCGCGGAGCCGCTGCTCGCGGGCATTCACTCCGGCGATCTGTACAAGCTGAGCCTCAAGGCGACCTTCCCCGAGTTCCGGGAGATGGAACGGAAGTACGGAAGCGTCATTAAAGGCATGATCGAGGCGAAGCGGCTCGCTCCCGTGGCCGGCGCTCAAGCGGCGAAGGCCAGATCCGAAGCGGTCGGCGGCGCGAAGATCCCGCCGACGGCGTTCCTGACCTTCAAGAACGGCTTGTCCACCGTGATCGAAGCGCTGGAGTCGCAGCTTCGCGAGCTGGGCGTCGAGATCCGCTTGGGCGGGGAAGTGACGGCGCTGGAGCAAGCTCCGGCAGCCGAAGGCTCCTCGCAGGCTTACCGCCTGCTTCTGCGGGACGGAGCCGCCGTCGAAGCCGATGCGGTGTTGTTCACCCTTCCGGCTTACGCAACGATGCCGCTGCTCTCGCCGCATATGGAAGTCGGACCGATTGGCGAGATGGAGTACGTCTCGGTCGCCAACGTCGTCTTCGCATACGACGAGCGCGGCTTCAACCATAAGCTTGACGGATCGGGCTTCCTAGTCCCACACTCCGAAGGCCTGACGATTACGGCGAGCACTTGGACATCCTCGAAGTGGGGCCACACCGCTCCCGCCGGCAAGCGGCTGATTCGTTGCTACGTCGGCCACGCCGGCAACGACAAGGACGTCGAGCTTAGCGACGAGGAGATGACCAAGGCGGTGCGCCACGATCTGCAGACGCTAATGGGCTTGACCGCCGAGCCGCAGTTCGTCGAGATCACGAGGCTGCGCCGCGGCATGCCGCAATTCGGCGTCGGGCATGTCGAGCATGTCGCGGCGTTCCGCGCGAGCCTGGCGAAGAAGCTGCCCGGCGTCTACGCCACCGGCGTTTCCTTCGACGCGGTCGGCCTTCCCGATTGCGTTCGCAGGGGCAAGGAATCCGCCGAGCAGATTCTATCGTTCGATAAGGAATAAATCGGTTGCTAGTACTCGATAAAGTTTAAACCTATCTTTCCTCGGCTATTGTCGAGGCGTGGGATAGGTTTTTCTCTTTTCTCTCCTTCTTTTCTGTTAAACTTCTCAAAATAATAGCAACTCATGTTACAAATTTCTACAAAATTCCAGCGAGGAATAGGGTAAAATCGTAAAAGTGTGCATTTATCAAATTGGGACAGGAAGGGATTATTACATGCGTAAATTCTGGCTTCTTGTAGTATCGGCAGCACTCTTTTTCGCGTATTCGGGAATGGCGGGGGCGGCAACCCAGCAGAAACCGATCCAGGTGCTTCTGAACGGAGCGCCCGTCACGTTCGCCGTCGAGCCGACGGCAATCGAGGGCAAAACGTTCGTGGAGTTCCGCTCGTTGTTTGCCGCCCTTGGCTATAACGTTGACTATGATGCCGCAACCAAGAAAATTAAAGCGGTATCCGGCGATCGCACGATCGAAATGAGGGTCGGGGCGACCCAAGCGCTCTTGAACGGCAGCGCCGTTCAAGTCGATGATCAATTGAAGGTATTGAATAGCCGCACGCTCGTCGGAGTACGCTTCATCGCAACGTTGTCCGGCAAAGACGTAACGTGGGATCCGGCGACGAGAACGGTCGTTATTGTCGATAAAGGACCGACTCCGGAGCAAGAGGCTGCGGTATACCGGTTGCTGGACAAGATGCAATTGGTTGAAGCTGCACATGATGCGAAGGGGATGATCGCCCTCTTTTCCGAAGACTCCCCGATTAAGGAAGCCTATGGCGAACAACTCGCCGCGACTTGGGAACGAGTTCAGACCAAGACGACGTTCCTGCAGAAGGCGATCGTTTCGTATTCGAACGAACAAGTGATACTGGAGACGACAGAAGAGAACGTCAAGACGGGAGGCAATGGCTTTTCCCCGAATTACCAAGGCAAATTCACTTACACGCTGCAACCGGACATGAACGGCGAGTGGAAAATTTACATGCTGGAAATGACCGAGTACAAAATCTTGAATGTCGCGGATCTGTTCGAGCCAGTTGCCGACGTGCCTGCCGCGGATGCGCAGGCTTTAAGAGCCGTACTTGACGAGCAAGTCAAGGCAGCCTCCGAAGAAAATCTTGATGCTTATTTGGCAACAATGTACTTCGACAACGAGAACTCCAAGAAGGCGTCCGGAGAGCAAATCCAACAAATCTTCGATGCCACCGACTCCCAAATGACCATCGAAAAATTCGCCGTCGTCGACTATTACGACTCCGACAAAGCGACGATTCTGTTCGAAGTGACAACGGAAGTGAAGGCGCAAGGGCATACGATCAAAGTTCGCGCGACCATCTCGAACGATGCCGAGAAACGAGAAGGCAAGTGGCTGCTCAACCCATTGGCGGTGCAATTGGCAAACGAACAACTATAAACGGCGATCGCCCAACGGCAGGTGAACCGCCCCTCCGTCAAGTAGACAGTATATAAAAGTAATGTCAGTTAGGCGGCCTTGGTCCTCTATTCCATTGGACTGGGGCCGTTTAGCTTTGCCTTCGGCGCTTCCGCCTGGAACATTGGTTTAATTCGTTTCTGGGATTGGCGGCGCATTTCTTTGCGTTCTTTACCGATCCGACAGCGTCGTTCAACATTCTTTTCGAAGCGTTTACGCTAAGATCATTCAAGTAACGTGCAGCATGTCCAAGCATGAACGGGATGGCGCGCGTTGCCTACTTATGCGGAGACGCGGAACGGGATGGGATCGATGAGAAAAGCTTGGCTGGTTGCGATGGCAGCGGTACTCTTTTTTGTATGCACCGGTATGGCAGAGGCGGCAGTTCAGCAGCAGAAGGCGATTCAAGTGCTGCTAAACGGTGAACCGGTCTCGTTCGCCGTCCAGCCGACGGCGATTGACGGGAGAACGTTCGTGGAATTCCGTTCTCTTTTTGCGGCCTTGGGTTATCAGGTTTCGTACGATAACGCGCTTAAGAAGATCAACGCCGTTTCAAGCGACCGAACGATCGAGATGGCGGTCGGAGCGGATATCGCGCTGGTCGACGGCAAATCCGTTCCGATCGATAACCAGCTCCGAATCGTAAATAACCGCACGTTGGTCGGCGTCCGGTTCATTGCGACGCTGTCCGGCAAGGACGTAAAGTGGGACGCGGCAGCGAATACGGTCGTCATCGTCGACAACGAGCCGACGGCGGTATTTGCCGTCGTGGACAAGTTAGCCGCCGCCGAAGTTAAGCAGAGCCTCCGGGATACAGTGGCGCTCTTCACCGGCGACTCTCCGATTCGGAGCTCTATCGAAGAATCTCTTGCGGAACAGTGGGACCGGGTTCAAACCAAGACAACGATATTGAACAGGAAGATCGTTTCTTACTCGGCGCAAGAGGCCGTACTGGAAACCGTCGAGAAGAACGAGAAGACGGGAGGAGAAGGCTTCTCCCCGGATTATCAAGCGACATTCGACTATACGCTTAGAGCGGATACGAACGGCGATTGGAGAATATACAGCTTCTCGGTGTCCAATTACCTCTTCACGAACATTCCGGAGCTGCTTAACCAACCCGCGGATATCCCTAAGGAAGAAGAAAAGGCGCTACGCGATCTGCTCGATAAACAGATGAAGGCTGCGTTGGACGAAGACATCGATGCGTATATGAACACGATGTATTTCGATGACGAGGCGACCAAGAAGCTGGCCAGGGAGCAAGTTCAGAAGACATTCCAGGCCATTGACAACAACACCGCGATCGGAAAGTTCGTCGTCGTCGATTATTACGGCTCAAATAAAGCGACTTTTATTTTCGAAGCGACCACGGAAGTGAAGGCGGCCGGGCAGACGGTGAAAGCACGCATCTACATGATGAACGCCGCGGAGAAGAGAGACGGTCAATGGCTTCTGGACCCTCACGCACTGGCGATGGCATCGGAACCGTTGGAATAAACGAAGAACGGCAGGGGGTTCCCCTGCCGTTTTTTTTGATGCTCAGTGGCTATTTTTATCCCTTTATAATGCGAATACGCTCTTATTGTTTCAAGCATTGCCAATATATAATTGGAAGTGTAATCGGTGTACTTCCTGATATAATCAGAGCAACGAGTATGAGAGGAAGGACGTTCAGCCGATGAGCTTGGGGAGACGGGTCTTTACCGCTTTTTTTGTTTTTATCATCGTACCATTATTCGTGCTAGGATCCGTCTCGTATCTCGTCTTCCAGCACATCACGGAAGAGAAATATACGGAGCAGCTCGAGCTGTCGATGAACGCCATCGGGCGCAACATCAATAACATGATCAAGGAAGCGAATTATTTCTCCGACTTCTGGGTAACGACGAAGGACAGCGTCCAGAGCGTCGAGCAGTCCATCGGCGGCATGAACGCGGCCTCCAATTCCTCGATAGACGACAAGTACATGGAGGAGATGCTGGAGAGGCAGAAGCTGAGCCAGCGAGTGCTTCTCACCTATCCCGGAATCAAGTCCGTTACCCTGTACCCGAACGACGGAAGGGTAGTCAACGTCAGTTTTATTCCGGATCCGCCCATCGAACTGGAGGTTCTCAAGGCGAAACCGATTTACCGGGAAGTGCTGAAGAAGAACGGAGCGCCGGTATGGATCGGCCCGAACGAAGATAAAGATCTGACGGGTCAGAACAACCTGTTCACCCAGATTCGGGTTCTGCTCGATATCGATACGTTGAAGAGCAAAGGGATTCTTGTTATTCGGTTCCAGATGAATGAGCTGAATCACACGTTCGATTTCTACAATACGGCTGCCAGCGGCAATCGCAGGTATCTGCTCGTCGGCCGAGGCGGCACGGTCGTTTACGACAGCGACGAGAGCTTGCAGGGGCAGAACTTCAGACTTCAGGCCGACCCGGAAGGCGAGGTAGATCTATCCAGCAACTTCCAGAGCGTCAAGATGAAGTTCCTAGGCGAGAAAAGCATGGTTTCCGTGCACAACCTCGGAGACATCAAACGGCTTGGCGTCGGAGACTGGTCCCTCGTGACCGTAACGGATTGGAAGTACCTTTCCGGCAGCCAGTCGAAGATTCTCAGCTGGCTTCTCGGCATTACGCTGGCGTCGATCGCTTTCGCCTTGTTGTTTAATCTGATGTTCGTCAGGCGCACCATCCGTTTTATCGTTACCGTCGTAAGCGCCATGCGCAGAGTGGAGCGGGGAGACCTCGCCACTAGAGTGTCGATCTCCGGCAACGACGAGACCGTCATCCTGGCCAAAGGCTTCAACAGCCTGGTCGAGAGGGTATCCGAATTGCTGGAAGACGTCACCCGGGAGCAGAAGCGCAAGCGCAAAGCCGAGATGATGCTGCTTCAAGCGCAGATCAAACCGCACTTTTTGTTTAACGCGCTGGAATCCATCAACATCCTGGCGGTCCAGAACGAAGGGCGCAAGGTGAGCAAAATGGTGCAGCGACTGGCGAATATATTCCGAATCAGCATTCAGCAGAAAGAGGAAATTCGAGTCGATCAAGAACTCGAGCATTTGAGAAGCTACTTGGAGATTCAGAAATTCCGCTTCGAGGAGCTGTTCGAATACGAGATCGACGTCCCGCCCGAATTGTACTCCCATAGCATCTTGAAGCTCACGCTTCAACCGCTCGTCGAGAACAGCATCCAGCACGGCTTCGAAGGGATCGACTATCTGGGCAGGATCGTCGTCCGAGGGGTTGAAGAAGAGGGCAATATTGCCTTCTACGTCGAAGACAACGGCATCGGCATTTCGCAGGAGCAGCTTGCTCGATTCGCCGCAAGCGGAGTCACTACGCTGGAGGAGCTCTACGAGGAATCGTCGGAGACGGGCGAGCGAAGAGGGCTTGGAGTGGGCAACGTAGCGGACAGACTCCGAATCCATTACGGAGCGGGATACGGGTTGATTCTATGCAGCGCTCCGGGCCAAGGCACGATTATCAAGTGTGTCATACCTAAGACTACAAGGGGTGAGGCTCATGATGCTGAAGGTTCTATTGGTGGATGACGAGATCAATATCCTCAAGAACCTGCAAGCCGTCGTTCCATGGGAGGAGCTCGGCGTCGAGATCGTGGGAACGGCGAAGAACGGCGAGATTGCCCTGGAGATCGTTCGGGAGCATTCGCCGGACCTGATCCTGTGCGACATCCGCATGCCGGTCATGGACGGGATTGAATTCTTGGGCGCGCTGCGCGAATTCAATACCGACGCGGAGGTCATCATGATGACCGGTTATCAGGACTTCAGCTATGTTCGGTCGGTTATTCGATATGAGGTACGGGATTATATTCTGAAACCGATCGATTACGAGGAACTCGCCCAGACGATCAGCCGGCTGGCGGACGGTATTCGGGAGCTTCGCGCCGAGCAACAGGTCATTCAGACCGAATGGCGGCAGATGTTCAGCCTGGCGTACGAGAAAGTGCTATACGACCTGCTCATCGATGTCGGCGGAAGCGGAGCATCCAAGCCGTTCCTGAAGTTTCACGAGGTTTCCGGGGAAGACCTTACGTTCGCGATGCTGCTCGTGGACGTCGAGGAGTATTCCCGCAAGGAATGCATCTGGGACGACAAGGAACGGAAGCTGTGGAATTTCGCGATTCATAACATCCTGCTGGAGAATCTCAACAGCTTCGAAGTCCCCCATTCGGTCCTGCAGGTGCGAAGCGGCGAGTGGTGCGTGCTGATCGAGAGGCTTCCGGTCGAGACGTTCGATCGCGACCAGTGCCTCGAATGGGGAAGCAAGCTCCGCGAAGCGGTCCTCAAATACCTGAAGCTGAATATCCGAGTGCTTCTCCATCCTGCGCCGGTCAAGCTGGAGAAGCTGGCGAAGACCTACAAATCGCTGCAGAGATCCCTGCATCTCGGCAACGCCGGAACGAATGGGGGGGCGGTGCTCATCCCCGAGAAGAACCGCGGCCAATCGGACGAGACCGTCGGGCTGTGGGATCGTATCGAGGAGATGGTAACCGGGCTCAAGAGGTGCGATCGGAAGAAGACGGAAGCTGCGCTTAAAGAATTGAACGAGAGCTTCAAGCGGCTTCCGGAATCTTCATTTGAACGGGTAGAGCCCATCCTTCATTACATTTGCTTGCACCTCCTCCGCGAGATGAGGGCGATGGACGTCATCGGGCGCAACGAGGAATTGAATTATTGGAATCAAATCGATCACAGCCCGGGAATTCGGGATACCCTGGGAGTCATCAACCGGCTGGTCGATCAATCGATCGATAATGTCATGAAGAAGAAGACGAGCGACGTTCTTATGCTGTCGGCCAAGGACTACATCGAGAGGAACCTGTCCTCGGATCTGAGCATCGATATGCTTGCCGATTATTTGGGAATCAGCGGAAGCTACTTCAGCCTGCTCTTCAAGCAGCATTTCAACGAGACGTTCGTCGAATACGTCACGAGACAGAGGATGGAGATGGCCAAATCCTTGCTGGCCTTGAGCGACAAAAGCGTAACTCTGGTCGGCCAGATGGTCGGCTATGCGGAACGAAGGTACTTCACCCGGGTGTTCAGCAAGTATACGGGAATGCTGCCTTCGGAATATCGCGAGAAGTCTCATCGGCCGTCCAATGAGGTCGTATAGAACCGTTAAATCGATAGGGACATAATGGAGAGGAGCAGCTTGGAATGACGCACGTCGCTTGGAATACCCTTAGCTTGCGAGAGAAAGTAGGTCAATTGTTCATCTGCGGATTCGACGGCCATGAACCGACGGAAGGCATTCGCAGACTTATCGAAGAGTTCTCGTTAGGCGGCATCGTTTATTTCCGCCGCAATATGCGCGATGCCGCGCAAGTGGCGGAGCTGTCTGCTTCCCTTCAGCGGTTAGCCAAGTACCCCCTGTTCATCTCCATCGATCAGGAGGGAGGGATGGTTGTCCGGCTGGAGGAAGGCGTGACGGTCATGCCGGGCGCCATGGCGATCGGCGCGGCCGGTCAGCCCGAATGGGCATACGAAGCGGCGAGCCTGTCCGGTGCCGAGCTTCGCGAGATCGGCCTCAACATGAACTTCGCTCCATGCCTCGACGTGAACAACAATCCGTCGAATCCGGTCATCGGAGTCCGCTCCTACGGGGAGCATCCGGAGAGCGTCGCCGCATTAGGCGTCGCGGCGCTCAAGGGCTACCAGGCTAGCGGCGTCGCTGCCGTCGCCAAGCATTTTCCCGGCCATGGCGATACCGATGCCGACTCCCACCATGAGCTCCCGGTCGTTCCGCACGGCCGCGAACGCCTGGATTCCATCGAGCTGGTTCCTTTCCGCGCGGCGATCGCCTCCGGCGTAGATGCCATCATGACGGCCCACGTCGTCTTCCCGGCTTATGAACCGGACGATGTTCCCGCTACGTTATCCAAGCGAATCCTGACCGGGCTTCTTCGCGAGCAGCTTGGCTTCGAAGGTGTCGTCGTGACCGACTGCTTGGAGATGAATGCCATCTCCGAGACGATCGGCGTCGCCCGCGGCGCGGTCAAAGCCGTCAAAGGAGGAGCGGACCTCATCCTGGTCAGCCATCGATTGGATCGCCAGATCGCTGCCGTCGAGGCGGTCTACGATGCCGTTCTCGCCGGAGAAATTCCGGAATCCCGCATCAACGAAGCGGTTGAGCGAATCTGGAAGCTCAAGCAGGCAAGAGGCTTGTTAACGGATGAGCTTCCGGCCGCATCCAACAGGGAGAAAGCGGAAGAGATCGCTAAGCGGATCAGCGAAGCGGCGGTCACGGTCGTCAAGGGCGGCGAACGGCTTCCTTTGCCGCGATCCGCGAATTTGCTGACCGTCTGGGCCGAAGCCAGGGTCGGCACGGAGGTAGTAGAGGTTATCGAGCAGGAGAGAACTCTCGGCGCCGCCTTGCGGACGGAGGGGTACTCCGTTAACGAGCTTCGAGTGGGGCTGTATCCGGACGAGGAGGAGAGCTTGTCGGTCGTGCAAGCTGCCGAGCAAGCGGATATCATCCTCTTCGCCTCCTATGACGCCGGTTTCTCCAAGCCTCAAACGGAGCTGATCCGCCGTTTGTCCGAGCTTCCGAACCGCATCTTCGGTCTCGTAGCAACCCGGACGCCTTACGACCTTCTGGAGGTTCCGGATGTTCCTCTCTACATCTGTACCTACGAGAACAAGCCGACCATGATGAACGCTCTCGCCGGCGTCCTGTCGGGCAGGCTTCCCGCCCAAGGCCGGCTCCCGATCACCGTTGGGTCTTATACTCGCACGAACTAATCAATCGCTTCCATCTCCATTCTTGCGCGCATGTCCTAGCCGGATGACATTTGTCGTCCGGCTTTTTTGTTTTTCCTTCGCGACGCATCTCCCCGTTAAAAAGTCTCTTATAACAAAGCCCAAATACAGTACCTTATCCCTCCCGCTCAGGAACGGTTGACGGTGCTTGACGGAAACAAGAAGGGGGGTTGAGACTTAGCAGAATCAAGCAAAGTGGGAGAAGCTTGACGAAGAGAGTGGAGGTTCGTATTGGGAGCTGTTAGGCCCGGAGAAGGCTGTTCGCCTCAAAAGGTGTTATTCTGGAGGACTGCGTATTTGATCTTCGGGACGAGCAGGCCAAAGTAAGGGGAGCGGGAATCAGGCAGACCTCAAAGTAAGCCAGCGCCCCCTCCACTTGGCTTTGCTGCTGAGTTTTCTCCATGGCGGTTGAAGGACGGGCTTGTCACGGGTTAGAACAGGATAGGGAATGGTTTGGACTGCTGCGCACTGCGCAAAAACGCGGCAAAATAACGAATCGATATCGCAGACGCCTCTGGAAATCCGATTCGCGCGGAAGCAGTATTCGTTGAGATATGCTTGAAGATGCTTCGCCCTAATTCCGCAAAAGGTTCGGTTAAGCCACCTGCGGCTGCGGATTTTGTGAGCGTGCATGGACGGAAGCGATCTGGCCGCTTTTTGAATGTATGTAACGTTCTCGCCAATCGTGCACGCTTGCTGGCAGGCGCGCCAGCCCTCTTTCAGGATTCGCCTGGACGCGTCGTCGATATGTTCGGGCGAAGGTTGAACGATGCGAATCTGCTCGGCCTCATTCTGTTCGTTTATTGCTCCAGCGAGAAGTAGGGGGTGACAGGCATCCGGATAATAGACGGAACCATATTCGAAGTGCTCGATCCGGAGCGTGCCGGCCAGAACGAGACTTTCGATCTCAGCGGACATGGCATGCCGAATCTTGTGGCTCATCAGCCAGGCGGTCTTGTAGGTAACCCCGATCAGATGGCAAAGATCCACGGAGGAGATGCCGGCCGGCTGCGAGAGCAGGTAGATGGCTTGGAACCAGCGGGAGAGAGACGTGGAGCTCCCCTCGAGGATCGTGCCCGCAATGATAGACGTCTGGCGCCGGCAAGAGCTGCATTCGTAAAGAGGGAGACGGCGAGTCCGAATCTCATAGCAACGAGAGTGGCCGCATTGCGGGCAGCGGAACCCGGTTGGCCACCGAGCTAAGAAAAGCGCCTCCGCGCAGGCCTGTTCGGAAGAGAATCGCTTCTTGAACTCCTCGAAAGCCGCAGCGTCATCGAGCATTTATCGTACCTCCTCCGACTGGTTCTCTTTTCCCAATTATACCAAACATATGTTCTCGTATCAATATGAAAATGGATATTACTAGATTTCGCAGCCCTGAGCGCCTGGGATAAGGTACTGTAAATGGCGATGAAGAAAAGGATTTTTTAACCGGACATAAGTGGTAAAAATAGGAAGCTGTCGAGAGCGGCATTCGAGATTAAAGAGGATATCGGTTATTGTCGTTCCGCGGAATGGTCTTTCGACATTTCCGGCATGTGTTCCAGGCTGGCTTATGCTATAATTACGGGCAGGAAATGGATAGGGAGGGATCGCGCGCAATGACCTATTCTCGCATGCAAAGCCGCCGAAAGAATCGCAAACGCGCCCGCATTCTTCTCGGTTTGAATGTCGTAATGCTTGCAGCGATCCTTGGGGCAGGCTCTCTTCTTGTCTATCATTGGATGGACGACAAGGATGGGGAGCAGGCGTTGCAATCGCCGGTCGAAACAGAGGCGTCCGCGACCCGGAATCCGGAGCAGTCGTCGGATCCGGCATCGCCGGCGCCGAGCGGGGAGCCGGGGGATGAAGAAGCGGCCGCTCCTTTGGAAACGGGGAGCGACGATCCAATCGTTAATCTTGCCTTCGTAGGGGATATCCTGCTGGGAGCCCGAGTGGAAGAGTACATCGTCAAGAACGGAGCGGAGTATCCTTTTCTTAAGTCGTCCGATCTGCTTCAGACAGCGGATGTCGCGGCCGGCAATCTGGAGAACCCGATCACGCTGCGGGGAACTCCCGCCGAGAATAAGAGCTTCGTATTCAAGGGGCACCCGGACTCGCTTCAAGGAGTGAAGAACGCCGGTATCGATCTGCTGACTCTTGCCAACAATCATAGTCTGGACCAGGGTTGGGAAGGCTTGAGCGATACGATGGATTACCTCGACGACGCGGGAATCGATCACGTCGGATCGGGCAACGATGCTACTGAGGCCTATACGGCTGCCTATTTCGAGCATAACGGAATCCGCGTCGCATACATCGGAGTGACGAATGTCGTTCCGGTAACCGAGTGGAAGGCGGACAAGAATCACCCGGGAGTGGCCGAGACGTATAGCACGACCCGGGCGGTGCAAGCCATCAAGGATGCCAAGGAACTGGCGGATATCGTGGTCGTGATGGTGCATTGGGGCAAAGAGAAGGTGCAGAAGCCAATCGGCCTGCAAACTTCGGTAGGCCACGAATTCATAGACGCGGGAGCCGATCTGGTCATCGGCAGCCATCCCCATGTTCTTCAAGGCTTCGAGACGTACAAGGGCAAGTGGATTGCCTACAGCCTGGGCAACTTCGTCTTCACGACGGCGGGAGACCGCTTGACGCAAGAGACCGGAGTGCTCCAGGCAGCGTGCACGAAGCAGGGGGAATGCCGCTTGAAATTCAACCCTATGCTGTCAACCAACGCTCAACCGGCGCCGATGGCGGCTGACGAAGGCAGCGACCTGCTCGCCAGGCTGTCGGATCTGTCGCTTCCCTATGGGGTAGCGCTTGACGCGGATGGGAACCTTGTTCCGGCGGCCGGGACGACCTCTCCTTAAATGACCCGCGAAGCGAGGGAGAAACATGACGAATAACGAGCGTGCGCGTCTGCACCCGTGCGTAGCGCACAGAGGGTGGTCCGGCAATGCGCCCGAGAATACGCTGGCGGCTTTCCGAATGGCCGCAGGCGAGCCTTTCGTACATACCGTCGAGATGGATGTCCACCTCAGCAAGGACGAGATTCCCGTCGTCATACACGACTCGAAGCTGAAGCGAACGACTAACGGCAAGGGGCGCGTCAGGGATTATACCGCCGCCGAGCTCTCCAAGCTTGATGCGGGAAGCTGGTTCCATCCTTCCTTCGCGGGAGAATCGGTGCCTACGCTGGAGCAGGTGTTGTCTCTTCTTGGCGGCCGCTGCAAGCTGAATATCGAGTTGAAGGAAGGAACGAACGACGAGGAGCTTCTTGCCCGCAAGACGGCGGAAGTCGTTCGCCGGCTCGGGCTCGAGAAGGATACGATCATTACCTCTTTCGAGCTTTCTCTCCTGGAAGCTTCGAGAAGGGCGGCTCCGGAGCTTCCCGTGGGCTGGATCACGAAGAAGAAGCTTAACCGGAAGCTCATCGAGAAGCTCCGCACCTTGAAGATATCGTTCCTGTCCGTCGAGTACTCTTCCATCAAGATAGACAATCTGAAGGAAGCGATCGCGGCCGGAATCCAAGTGATGGCATGGACCGTCAATGAGCCCGCGGAGTTCGACCGGCTTGTCACGCTCCCCGAGCCGTTGCATATCTGTACGAATTATCCCGATCGATGGCTGATAGCCGTAAAGGAAGGACGGAATGAAACATGACAATCCCCGAGATTCGCAACATTTACTGCGTAGGACGCAATTATCGCCTGCACGCCGCCGAGCTTGGCAACGCCGTGCCGGAGAGCCCGATGATCTTCACCAAGCCGAATCATGCGGCCGTCTCCTGGAAGAACCAAGTGGAGCTGACGGGCACGCAAGGCTCGGTTCACTATGAAGCGGAGCTCGTTCTATTGTTCTCCAAGTCGTACGAGCCCGGCGATGACTTGGACGAAGCGATATCCCACTTCACGATCGGCCTGGACTTCACGCTCCGGGACGTTCAAGACGTCATCAAGGCCAAGGGCTACCCCTGGCTCCCGGCCAAGGGCTTCCGCAATTCCGCCGGCCTTGGCGAATGGAAGGCCTATCCGGGAACGGAAGCCATCGCGGAGAAGCCTTTCGCCCTCGATATCAACGGGAAGGAAGTCCAACGGGCGGATATCCGCGACATGGTGTTCGGCATTCGCCAGCTCGCCGACTTCGTGGCCGCCAATTATGGGATCGGCGCAGGCGACCTGTTGTTTACGGGGACGCCGGCCGGTGTCGGCGCGGTCAGCAACGGGGATGTCCTTACGCTGACTTGGAATGAACAAAAGGTAGGAAGCGCCGAGGTCGTGCTGTCGAAATAACGGACGTATACGAGCCATCATCCCATGCGGATGCCCCAATTCTTGAATCGAAGAATGGGGCGTCCGTTTTTTATTTCCCATCGTACATAGGGCTTAATTCCGGAAATTGCAAGATAATTGTATCCCTATTTTAGGGGAATGAGGCCCTTACGACTAGAGAATTTGACCTTACAATAAGGGTGTAACCAATCAACGACAACCAAATAGGAGGGTCTTAAGAGTGCAAAAGAAACTGGTATCCGTCTTGGCATTATCGGTCGCAATGTCCGCGTTCCTCGCCGCTTGCGGCAACAACGACAACAACACGTCGTCTCCGTCCGCTAGCGAGAGCCCGAGCGCAAGCGCTAGTCCAAGTCCTTCGGCTTCCGCTTCCGCCCCAGCTTCGGAATCGGCTTCCCCGGAGAAGGTCGAGAACTTCACGGTATCCCTTCGGCACATCCAGATTACAGACGCTCAGAAGTTCCGCAAGGCGATTCTTGACGATGTCGTCAAGAAAACGGAAGGAGAAGTTCCGGGCCTCAAGATCGAGCTCGATGGCGTGCAAGACTCGGTAAACCGCTTTACGAAGCTTCCGGCCGAGATGGCGGCGGGCAACCCTCCTATTATCTTTGACGTATTCGGCGGAGCGGGCGACACGCAGAAGTATGCAAGCGCCGGCCGAATGCTGGATCTGACGCCGATTCTCGAAGATCTGGGTTTAAAGGACAAATTCCTGAGCGGCGTTCTTGATCCGTTCTCCGTAGACGGCAAAGTGTACGGCTTGCCGATCGGCGGCAATACGGAAGGCATCTTCTATAACACGGAGATCTTCCAGCAGAACGGCCTTAACCCGCCGACTACCTGGGATGACCTGATCAAAGCCGCGGATACGCTGAAGGCGAAGAAGATCACTCCGTTCGCGACCGGCAACAAAGCGGCATGGGTCGGCAACATGCTCGTCAATACGCTGATCGGCCGCGTTGCCGGAGAAGGCACGAGCTCGGGCTTTATCACGGGCGAGACGAAGTGGAATTCCCCGGACGTCGTTGCCGCTTACCAAATCATCTCCGATTGGGAGAGCAAAGGCTACTTCACGAAGGGCGAGCTCGGCAAAGAGTACGCCGACATGCTTAACGACTTCGTTGCCGGCAAAGCGGGCATGATGTTCGACGGTTCCTGGCGCTCCTCCGCCTTCAAGGATGATGCCGTAGGCAAGGCGATCGCCGGCAAGGTCGCATTCGTACCGCTGCCTGCCGTACCGAACGGCAAGGCCAACCAAACGTCCGTAAACGCGAACTACGGCGAAGGCTACGGCTTCGCTGCCGATCTGAACGAAAACGAGCTGAAGGCGGTAAAGGCGTTTATCAAGAACATGTACAGCGACGAGATGCAGCTTCGCGGCCTGCTCGAAGACGGCGTGCTTCCTTCGATGAAGCTGAGCGACGATTCCGTCGCGAAGGTGACCGATCCGATCGTGAAGCAAGTGCTTGACGTACTGAAGAACGCCGGCGCTTCCTTCCCGCACTTCGATTCGATCGTTCAATCCAAGGTCAATGCGGAAACCGAGAATCAGCTGCAGAAGCTGATCGCGGGCAAAGCCAAGCCGCAAGAAGTCGGCGACGCGATTCAGAAGGTTCAAGAAGCCGAGAACGCGGCTGCCAAGTAATAAAGCCTAAGAGAGGGGGCACCGCCCGCCCAAGCGCGGGGGTGCCTCTCCATATGAATAAGGGATTCGCCGACTACCGATGCCGGCGGGGGAGGAATCATGAAAACAACGCTGAAAAATCCCTACGTGTACTTGCTTTTCGTCGTTCCGACTATCGTGTTGTATTTTCTATTCTTTATCTACCCAATGCTGACTTCCGTCTATTATGGCTTCACGAACTGGAACGGACTGAACACGAAGGATTACATCGGCTTCGATAACTTCGTGAACGCATTCAAAGACGCCGACTTCCGCAATTCGATCTTGAACAACGTGTACATTCTCCTCTTCTCTTGCGGCGTGCAAGTTCCGCTGATCGTCGTTTTCTCGCTGCTAATCAGCCAAATGAAGAGATTCCAAGGCTTCTACAAGACGACGGTCTTCATGCCGTCCATTCTATCGACCTCGGTCATCGGGATTCTGTGGGGATATATTTACGATCCCGACGTGGGTCTTATCAATAACATCCTGAAAACGTTCGGTATGGATCCTATTTACTTCCTTGCCGATACGAAGTGGGCTCTGGTGTCCATCCTGATTACGAACGCTTGGCAATGGATGGGCTTCTATATCGTTCTTATTCTGGCGGCTATTCTGTCCATTCCGAGAGACATCGACGAAGCGGCCATGATCGACGGGGCAACGGGAGTGCAACGGGCCTGGTACCTAACGGTGCCGCTGATCAAGCCGATTATTAACGTCGTCATCATGCTTTCGATTGCCGGAGCTCTGAGAGTCGTCGATATCGTCCTCGTCATGACGGGTGGCGGCCCCGTAGGCTCGACGGAAGTTATGGCGTCCTACATGGTGAATAAGGCCATCAAGTTCGGCGATTACGGCTACGGAACCGCATTGTCTATCATTATCTTCATATTCGCTCTCATTCTAACGGCACTCTATCAGATTCTTATCGTAAGAAGACAGGAAAAGGTGGAATACTGATGGCGGTTACCCTGCGCAAATCAATCCCTCATATCGTCATGATCGCCTATGTCGTCATTATTCTCCTGCCGTTCGTGTTCATTCTGTTCTCTTCGCTCAAGGTGAACAACACGGAGATTGCGACCCATCCGTTCGGCCTGCCGAAAACCTGGGAGTTCGGAAATTACAAGGAAGCCTGGGTCAAAGCCAAGATCAACGTTTACTTTTTCAATAGCTTGTACCTGGCGTTCTCCGCCGCCGTTGTCGGGGTTCTGCTCTCCGCGGCCACTTCATACGCGATCACCCGCATGAAGTTCCGACGGACGAGCAACGGGATCTACCAGTTCGTATTGATCGGAATGCTGATTCCGGGCAACGTTCTGTTCATTGCCCAGTACCTCCTCGTACAGAAGCTTGGCATTCTGGATACGCACTGGTCGCTCTTCCTGCCTTACACGGCCGGCGCGTTGCCGTTCAGCATTCTGCTGATCTCGGCTTTCATGAAGTCCATTCCGCAGGAGTTGGAAGAAGCGGCCGTCGTGGACGGCATGAACGTATTCCGCATGTTCTTCCAGATCATTCTGCCGCTGACCGTGCCGGCTCTGGTTACCGTATTTATCGTTAATTTCCTGGGCAATTGGAACGAATACCTTCTGAGTTTCTTCTTTATCAGCAAAGACGCGCTCCGGACGCTGCCGTCGGGAATGGTGCAATTCCGCGACGCGTTCCAGACGAACTATGCTCTCGTCTGCACGGGAATCGTATTCAGCGTCGTGCCGGTGCTTATTCTGTACGCTTTCTTGCAGAGAAAAATCATCGAGGGACTAACGGCCGGCAGCTTGAAGGGTTAAGTGGAGCAAACGGTCAAGGCCATAACGGTTCCGGGACGGAGCCGTTATGGCCTTGACCGTTTGCTCTGACGGCGGCGGAATGAGACAATAAGGGAACCACAACGCGCCCAGGAGGCTCAGTCGATGGAGAAGTCCCCGATCGTCCATTCGTTCCCGCCCATCGCGGATGAACAGTCCCGCATTCTCTTCTTGGGGAGCATGCCGGGCGTCCGATCGCTCGAGATGAACCAATATTACGGCAACCCCCGCAACTTCTTCTGGAGGCTGCTGTTCGAGCTGTTGGGGGAAGGGGCGGAGCGGGCGGCCGAGACCGAATACGAAGAACGCCTGGCTTTCGCCAGGCGCCATGGAATTGCCATGTGGGACGTGATCGAGGCTTGCAATCGGCCGGGAAGCCTGGACAGCGATATCCGCAACGCGGTGCCCAACGAGGTACCGGGCTTGCTTCGCCGCTACCCGAACATTCAGGTTATCGCCTGCAACGGCAGCAAGTCTCATACCGAGCTGTTGAAGCAATACGGCGACACTCCGGAGCTTCGGAGCCGGACGGTGCTTCGCTTGCCTTCTTCCAGCCCGGTACCTACTCCTAAATTCCGAGGCCTAGAGGATCGATTGGCGGTCTGGCGCGAGATTCTGTCGCCTTTTTTGATTCCATCCGCCCCTAAGCTTGATTAGATCGCCCAATCGCCTTGGCGGAAGATTTGAATCTCTTCGCCGTCCACGGTGACGCCGTAGATGTCCATCTTGTCGGAGCCGATCATGAAGTCGACGTGAGTCATGCTCTGATTGAGCCCCTTCTCCTTGAGCTCCTCTTGGGACATCTTCGTGCCGCCTTGCAGGTTGAAGGCGTAGGCGCTGCCGATCGCCAGGTGATTCGAAGCGTTCTCGTCGAACAGCGTGTTGTAGAACAGAATGCCGGATTGGGAGATCGGAGAGAAGTGGGGCACGAGCGCCACTTCGCCGAGGTAATGGGAGCCTTCGTCCATCTCGACGAGGTTCTTCAGCGTCTCCTCGCCCGTCTCGGCTTCCACGCCGATGATGCGCCCGTTCTCGAACGTAAGCTTGAAGCCGTCGATCAGGTTGCCTCCGTAGCTGAGCGGCTTCGTGCTGGAGACGTAGCCGTTAACGCCGTTGGCCAGCGGAGCCGTGAACACCTCTTCCGTCGGAAGGTTGGCGACGAAGGGAACTCCGGCTTCGTTGTCGCTGTCCGCGGCAAGCCAGAGATGGCCTTCCGGCAGCTCGATCGTCAGGTCGGTGCCCGGAGCGACATAGTGAAGCTTCTTGAACTGCTTCTTGTTCAAGTAGTGAGACTTCTCGTTCAGCTTGCGGATATGCTCCTCCCAAGCGGCGACCGGATTCTCGAGGTTCACGCGAACGCTGCTCAGGATCGCGTCCCACAACTTGTCGACTTGCTCGGCTTCGGGAGCGTCCGGGAACACCTTCGCGGCCCAGGCCTTCGAAGGCGCGGCGACGACGCACCAGCTGAACTTGTTCGCCATCATGTATTGGCGGTATTTAGCAAGCGTCTTCCCGTACGTCTTCTGATGGTTGACGATGCGGTCGTGCGCGATTCCCTTGAGCAGATCGGGGTCCGAGGACACGACGCTGACAACCGCCAAGTTGTTCTCCGCGAGCTCTTCCATCTCCGCCGCGTACCACTTCGGCTCTTCGAGGAACGCTTCGTCCGGGGCGAGCTCGTAGCGCGTGCGGCTGACGACGTCGTCGCTCCAGTTCACCTTGACCGAGAACGCTCCCGCTTCGTACGCCTTGCGGGTGATGGCGCGCACGAGCTCGACCGCTTCCGTCGTCGCGTTCACGACGAGCTTCTGGCCCTTCTGAAGCTTGACCCCGATGCTTACGATCAGCTCCGCGTATTGATTCAATTGCTTCTCCGTAATAGCCATTGTATCTGCCTCCGATTCGTTCGATATAATTTCTGACCCTAAGTTCAAAATAGGGGAACACCTTATTTTAACATAGCCCAGGGCTTAAGCATTCATTATAGCGAGAAAATCTTGCCGTCCCCGCATCAAGCGGACAGGAAGCGGCGTCAGCGCCGGTCCCCTGGCTCGTCGTCCGCCAAGCGATGGCGAATCTCAAGCAATTGAGGCAGGCTGTCGAAGAAGGCGTCCACGACGGCGGGGTCGAAGTGACGGCCCCGTTCTTCCCGGAACAGCTGCTCGATCCGGTGAAGCGGCCACGCCGGCTTGTACACCCGCTCGACGCTGAGCGCGTCGAATACGTCGGCGACGGCGGTAATCCGGCCGTAGACGTGGATCCGTTCGCCCTTAAGCCCGTTCGGGTAGCCGCTGCCGTCCCATTTCTCATGGTGCTGCTCCGCGACGATGGAGGCGGCAAGCAGAAGCTCGCGCCGTGACCCTCGCAGCAGCTGGTGGCCGATCTTGGTATGAGACTTCATCAATTCGTACTCTTCTGCCGTCAGGCGGCCCGGCTTGTTCAGAACCGAGTCGGGAATCGCGATCTTGCCGATATCGTGCATGGGGGAGACGGTTCGAAGCTTGTCCGCTTCCTGCTCCGGCAGCCCGAGTCGCAGCGCAAGAACGTAAGAATACTCGGCGACACGTCTCACGTGGTTGGCGGTCTCCCTGGAATGAAGCTCGCCGATCTCGCCCATCGTCGAGATAATCTCCCTCTGCGTGTCGACGATCTCCTGATGCAGCATGACCGATTCCAGGGACATGCCGGCGTAGGAGGCCGCCAGAGACAGCAGTTCCAGATCCCGTTCCGAGAAGATGCCGGCTTCCGTCAGCTTGTTGACGGCTTGATAAGCTCCGATGACGCTTCCGTCGTTGTTGCGGAAGGGAATCGTAATGATCGACTTGGTCGCGTAGCCGGTCAGACGATCGTTATCGGCGTTGTGCCGGGGATCGGCGTACGCGTCATCGATGATGATCGGCTCCCCGGTTGCGATCGCATGGCCGACGACGCCGCTGCCTATCGGGATCCGAATCTCCTGTACCCCGTGGGCGACGGTCGTATACAGCTCCCGCTTGCTCTCGTCGATAAGCCAGACCGCGCAGCGGTCCGCGACGATCATCTCCCGCCCCATGTCCGCCATCCGCACTAGTACTCGATCCAATGATTTCTCGCTGGAGATTTTGGCCATATAATCGAAAATAATCGTTAGCAGCTGATCCGAGGACAATTCCGATTTGAGCAATCTCCATGCACTCCTTCAAACGTACTGAAACACATCATTCGTTAGGAATGCGGATGAATCCTGCCATTTTTATCATTCCGTATCAAATTTTATCGCACATCAAAAACGCATCCTCGCTCCAGGGCAACCGGAGGAGGATGCGTTTCGATTAAACGATGGTCGTTCAGCTTTGGTTAGCCGTCAGCTTCTCCATCTGCTCGATCAAGTCCTCGAAGACGCTCATCGCCTGGGCGACCGGCTCCGGAGTGGACATGTCGACGCCGGCTTTCTTCAGGATGTTGATCGGGTAGTCGCTGCCGCCGCTCTTCAGGAAGCCGAGGTAGCGATCGACCGCCGGCTTGCCTTCCTCCAGGATCTGCTTGGAGAAGCTGGCCGCGGCGGAGAAGCCCGTCGCGTACTTGTATACGTAGAAGCTGGTATAGAAGTGAGGAATTCGCGCCCATTCCATCTCGATGTCCTTGTCGATGACCATGCCGTCCCCGTAGTACTTCACGTTCAGGTCGTAATAGATATCGCACAAGTCCTGAGGAGTAAGCGATTCGCCGCTCTCGGTCCGCGCGTGCACGATCTTCTCGAACTCCGCGAACATCGTTTGGCGGAACACCGTCGTCCGGAATTGATCCGCGTAATACGTGAGCAGGTACATTTTCTCCTTCGGATCGGTCGACTTGGCCAGCAGATAATCCATCAGGAGCGCTTCGTTCAAGGTAGAAGCGACTTCGGCTAGGAAGATCGGGTACTGAGCGTCGCGGTATTCGTTGTTGCCGTCCGAATAGTAGGAGTGCATCGCATGGCCCATCTCATGCGCAAGGGTGAACATGCTGTTCAGGTTGTCCTTATGGTTCAGCAGCACGTAAGGATGCGTGCCGAAGGCTCCCCAGCTGTAGGCACCGCTGCGCTTGCCTTCGTTCTCGTAGACGTCGATCCAGCCCTTGTCGAAGCCCTCTTGCAGGACGTTGCGGTAATCGTCGCCCAGCGGAGCGAGGCTGTCGTAAACGGTCTTCTTCGCTTGATCGTAGGTGATGTCCATATCGAACTCGTCGACCAGCGGCGCGAACAAGTCGTACATATGAAGCTCGTCGACCTTCAGCAGCTTCTTGCGAAGCGCCATGTAGCGATGCATCAGCGGCAGATGGTCGTGGATCGTGGAGATCAGGTTGTCGTACACGCTCTGCGGGATGTTGTCCCCGAACAGCGACATCTCCAGAGCCGAAGGGTAGCTGCGGGCATTCGCGTAGAAAATATTCTTGGTGACGTTGGCGTTGAGAGTGGCGGCGAGAGTGTTGCGCAGCTTGCCGTACGTTTCGTAGACCGCTTTGAAGGCGTCGCGGCGCACTTCCGGATTGCGGCTCTCCAGGAACTGGATGTAGCGTCCGTGAGTCAGCTCGACTTCTTCGCCTTTCTCGTTCTTCACCTTCGGGAACTTCAGGTCGGCGTTGTTCAGCATGCCGAAGATCGTGCTTGCCGACTGGGAGATGTTGCCGACTTGGGCGAGCAGGGCTTCCTCGTTCTTGGACAGAACGTGGGGCTTCTGGCGCAGCATCTCCTCGAGAGTGCGCTTGTATGTAGGCTTCAACGAAGGATCCTGAATCAGCTTCTTCAGTTCCTCTTCGCTTAGGGACAGGATCTCGGGAGTGATAAACGAGAGCGCCTCGTTCACTTCCACGCTAAGCCGCTTCGTCTTCTCGGCGAGAGACTGGTACTTGCCTTCGGCCATGTCCTCGTGGTGATGCATGTTCGCGTAAACGTACAGACGCTCCGCATACAGGGAGATGGCGTCTTCGAGCTCGAAGCAGCGGTTGATGGAGGCGGCATCCTTCAATCGGCCTTCGAATGCGGCGACCTCGCCGATCTGCTTGCGGGCCTTCTCGTACTCGGCATCCCATTCGGCTTGGGAAGCATACAGATCCTCCAGGCGCCAATGATAGGCGGCGTCCGTCTCGCTTCGCTTAGGTAGTTGGTTCATGTCAGATGACCTCCTCTGAATTATAGAATCGCGGGGCTTCGCATGAGCGGAAGGCATAAGCTGCGGCTGGGCCTTCGCGCTCGGCTCCGCGGCGGTGCACCATAAAGACAAAGCCGCCAATGCGGCGGCGGACGACAGGACATACGGCTTCATGAACGGCCCTCCCGGTTATTGGTAAAGGTTGCCGTTCTAGTATGTCCTTGCGGTCTGCAAATATAAGGGAGGAGGAGAGCTTAACTCCCCGCGGTAAAGAAGGAATAAACGATCAGGAAGAAGGCGAAAGCGACGAGCGCGAGCGAGATAATCGCCATTCCGCGTCTAAGCTTCTGAGGAATGACCTCGCGTTGCCAGATCAGGACGGCGGCAAGCACGAACGAGGCTAGCGCGAAGATAAGATTGGCTTCCAAGCGACAGGCGACCTCCTAAGGATACAGGACTATTATATGGAACGAAGGGCTTGAAGAGTCTCCTGAAGCTGCGCTTCTCCTCCGGGGAAATCGCCGGCCGTGAAGCGCCTCTCCGCCCAATTCATCAGCTCCGGACGACTGAGGAACTTATGGCATTCTTCTCCCCATTGATCGGAGATCTCGCGGACCACGAGAGTCTTGCCTTGAACCTCGACGGTCAGCATATTGTAGTTGTCGTGCTTGTAGATAACGTGTTTGGCGAACATGAATCGATCGGCCTCCATAGGCAGCCACAGGGCGTTTTTTCCTTAATCATAGAAGAGATGGCATCAGAAATCAAACAAAGCCCGGGAGGGACCGACATTGGCGTAGGAAAAAGGGACTATGGTTCTTCGGACGGAACCTAGCGGAGAGAGGCAGCCAAAAGAACGTTTACATTGGGATATATACCCAATAATAGGGATTATATTGGGAGAAAACGGGGGTGTTCGACGCCATTCGGAGAACTTGCCGAAAGCGCTGTAATTCGCTACGCGACGCCGATTTCTTGTCCTCGCGGGACTTGCGGATTCGAACGTGGAACAAAACGTTCACATATTGCGTCTTGACAATGAATCAGTTATAATAATGTCATTCGCCGACCGACGGCGAGATTTTAGGAGGTTTTTCATTTGAGAGGAACAGTTAAGTGGTTTAACGCAGAGAAAGGCTACGGCTTCATCTCCGTAGACAACGGCAACGACGTATTCGTTCACTTCTCTGCCATCCAAGGCGAAGGCTTCAAGACCTTGGAAGAGGGTCAAGCGGTTGAGTTCGAAATCACGCAAGGCAACCGTGGACCGCAAGCATCGAACGTGGTGAAACTGTAAGTCTCGCTTTAAGCGAAGACTTATCGCATATCACGAAAGAGCGCCACAAGACCTCCGGCATCCGCCGGAGGTTCTTCGTTGCGCTCTTTCTCTGCGGAATCGCCCCGCTGCAATCAGGCAGCGGGGCGATTCGGCGAGATCAGGACGTTGCGGGTGCGGCGGCGCGGTGAACCGCTTCGATCGTGCCGCCCCCCAAGCACGCGTCCCCGTCGTAGAAGACGACGGCTTGCCCGGGGGTGATGGCCTTCTGAGGGACGTCGAACACGACCTTATAGGTGGTTCGGTCCGCTTCGGGAATCAGCGTCACCCCTTGATCGGGCTGGCGGTAGCGGAATTTCGCGGCGCAGCGGACCGGCTGGCCGGGGGCAGGCTTGTCGGTTCCGATCCAGTTGACGGAGCCGGCCGTCAGCCCTTCCGAATAGAGGCTCGGATGCGCGTCGCCTTGCACCACGTAGAGGATGTTGTTCTCCAGGTCCTTGTCGGCGACGAACCAAGGCTCGCCCGTGCCGGAACCGCCGATGCCGAGGCCTTGGCGTTGGCCGAGGGTGTAATACATGAGGCCGTCGTGCTTGCCTTTGACCTCGCCGGTGCGGATGTCGACCATGCTGCCGGACTTGGCCGGCAGGTAATTGCCGAGGAACTCCTTGAAGTTCCGCTCGCCGATGAAGCAGATTCCGGTGCTGTCCTTCTTCTTGGCGGTGTAGAGACCGGCTTCCTCCGCGATGCGGCGAACCTCTGGCTTCGGCAGATGGCCGATCGGGAACATCGCCTTGGACAGCTGGGACTGGTCGAGCGCATGAAGGAAGTAAGTCTGATCCTTATTGCCGTCGACTCCTCGCAGCAGGCGGTATTCCCCGTCCGCAAGCTCGACGCGCGCGTAATGGCCGGTCGCGATCACGTCGGCCCCGAGATCCATCGCCTTCTGCAGGAATTCGCCGAACTTGATCTCCCGGTTGCACATGACATCGGGATTCGGCGTTCTTCCGCGCCTGTATTCCTCGAGGAAGTATTCGAATACTTTGTCGTAATACTCGTTCTCGAAATTAACCGTATAATAAGGGATTCCGATCTGGTCGCACACGCGCCGGACGTCTTCGGCGTCCTGGTCGGCGGTGCATACGCCGAATTCGTCGGTATCGTCCCAATTCTTCATAAATACGCCGATGACGTCGAAGCCCTGCTGCTTCAGCAGGAGCGCCGTCACGGAGGAGTCAACGCCGCCCGACATGCCGACGACGACGCGAGTCGAAGCGGGATCGGCGAAACGATTATCCATCTGCAAGATCATCTCCTTGAGCCATAAAACCCGGGAATGCTCCCCTCGGGCAAGCTACATTGTAGCATAATCCGGCTTTATTCTCATCCGGAGAGGGGCGAGTAACCGTTTTGTAATGCAATTGACATGAATACATTGTCTTTTTCTGCCCACAATGCTTAATGTTATGATAACATATATCTGATATGGGGATACTCCCCCATTTCTTACATCCGATGAATGATTCCGCATAAGCGTAGATAAACACGTTAAACTTTCGATTCGCAGTTGACGAGAAGAGGTGCGAGGTATGAAAATTTCGACGAAGGGCCGTTACGGCTTGACGATCATGATGGAGCTTGCGGCCAAATTCGGCGAGGGTCCCATCTCCCTGAAGAGCATCGCGGAGAAGAACGGACTCTCCGAACACTATCTGGAGCAATTGATCGCGCCTTTGCGCAACGCCGGCTTGGTGAAGAGCATTCGCGGAGCCTACGGCGGCTACATCCTGTCCAAGGAGCCGGAAGGCATTACCGCGGGCGATGTCATCCGCATTCTGGAAGGGCCGATCAGCCCGGTCGACTTCACGGAAGAAGACGATCCGGCGAAGCGCGACCTGTGGCTGCGCATTCGCGACAGCATCGCGAACGTCATGGATTCCACGACGCTGTTCGATCTCATCAACTACAAGGAAGAAGAGACTCAAGACAGCTATATGTTCTACATCTAAGTCATCCTCCTAGAAGGCTGCAAGAAGAAAGAAGAGAAGCAAGATGCCGATGATCTATTTCGATCACGCCGCGACGACTCCGATGCATCCGGAAGCGATCAAGGCTTATGCGGAAGAGGCCGCGAAGGGACCTCGCAATCCCTCGAGCCTGCACGCCGAAGGGCGCGCGGCCAGAGCGGCGCTCACCGCTTCGCGGGATTCGATCGCCCGCCTTCTGGGCTGCGATCCCGGAGAGCTCGTCTTCACCGGCGGCGGCACGGAGAGCGACAACGCCGCCCTGTACGGAGCGGCTCACGCCCAGCGCCAGCGCACCGGGAGAGACCGCATCGTGACGTCCGCCATCGAGCACCACGCCGTGTTGAACGCATGCAGCAAGCTTGAGGCCGAAGGCTTCAAGCTTACGGTTCTGCCCGTCGACGGCACTGGGCGAGTGCTGCTGTCCGCCGCGGAAGAAGCGATCGGTCCCGACACCGCCGTCGTCAGCGTCATGTACGGCAACAACGAAGTCGGTACGCTGCAGCCGATCGAAGAGATCGGCCGATTGGCGAGGGAGCGCGGAGCCGTCATGCACGTCGATGCCGTTCAAGCGTTCGGTCACGAACGCCTCTTCCTGCAAGAGCTGCCGATCGATCTCCTCAGCTTGTCCGCCCACAAGATCGGAGGGCCGCAGGGAGTGGGAGTCCTGTACGTTCGCAGAGGCACCCCGTTCGAACCGACCGCCGTCGGGGGCTCCCAGGAGAAGAGCCGCCGCGCGGGAACGGAGAACGTCGCCGGCATCGCGGCATTCGCTAAGGCGGCCGAGCTCGCATATGCCGATCTGGAAGAACGAGGGCGGGAACTGGAGCGAATCCGGTCGAAGCTTCTCTCCGCTCTGGAGGAAGAGCTGGGCGCGGACTCCTTCCGGATCAACGGCGCGACGGAAGAGGGGGCAAGATTGCCTCATATCGTCAACTTGAGCTTCCCCGGAATCTCGAACGAGACGATGCTGATGAACCTCGATCTGGCGGGGGTGGCGGCATCTGCCGGTTCGGCTTGCACGGCCGGCTCCCTACAGCCTTCGCACGTGCTGCTTGCCATGGGTCTTGAGACTCATTTTTCTCAATCGGCGATCCGATTTAGCTTTGGAATGGGCAATAATAGTGCGGAAGCGGAAAAAACCGCAAAAATCATTGCAACCATTACGAAGCGTTTGCGTAAAAGATAACAGGCGCCTCGTTAGGCGGGGTGACTTCCAATAAGAAACGTGCAACAACTGATCGGATTGCCCGTGTTTCTGGCTGACGGCAAGAAAGCCGGGCGCATTCGGGATGTCGGTTTCGACGAGTTCTGGCAGCTCTCCTGCATCGTACTTGACTCTCAGGTTTGGTTCAGACGAGCCGTAAGAATCGTGAATTGGCCGGACGTGACAAGATGCGGCGAAGACGCCGTCTTCATCCGCAGCCGGCAAGCGATTATAACCATAAGAGCAAAAGAACTGCTGCGTTCCTTCCATACCGGCGTGGTCCAACTCAAAGAGTTGCCCGTTTACACGGATGATGGACAAGAGCTCGGCCGCGTGTCGGATGTTTATTTTCGCAAGACTGAGGGTACACAAATAATAGGTTACGAATTGACGGACGGATTTCTCGCGGATGTGTTCGAGGGTCGGCGAAAGCTGCTTTTGCCGAACGGACCCGAGGGCGTTACTCTGGGCGAAGACGCCATCCTGGTTCCCGCTTCGTGTGAGCGGATCCTGGAGAGGGATCCCTAATACGGAAAGATTAGGTGATAATCGATGATGAGATGCCCGAACTGCAACTCCAAGGATATCGGCAAGATTGGTTCGCACCAGTTCTATTGCTGGAGCTGTTTTATTGAATTGACGGTGAACGGAGATAAAATGTCGGTCTTCCAAGTGGAAGAAGACGGAACCTTGAGCTCGCTTGACGACTTGTTCTTCAGCGAGTCCATCCCAAGCCAGGTGCAAGCGAACGGATTGCAAGCCTGATCCTTGAATGGGATCGAGCATGGAATAGCAGGGCAACAAGAACGGGGGCGAGGCCGATACGCGGCTATTCGTCCCCGTTTTTCGCGTTGCTCAGGTTTACGGTCCGGAACAAGTACCCATACTGAATAGCAAAAAGGCCGGAGGCCGAACGATTCGGGGGGACACTGTTGAACCGGTTAGCCCAAAGCCGGCTGTTCGCGGCGCTGGTCTGCGTCATCCTGGCGCTTGTCGCACTCTATCTGCTCATTCTCGTCCGTCCGCTGCTCGTCCATCTTTACGATTTTCTCAAAGCCGTGCTCGCTCCGTTCCTCATCGCCATGATCATTGCCTACGTGCTCAATCCGGTCGTCGGCCTTCTGCACGGGCGCAAGGTCCCGAGAACGGCGGCGGTGCTGCTCATCTACACGGTATTCGTCTGTTCCGTCACGGTCGTCTTCGTCAACGTAACGCCGATGTTCGCCAGCCAGGTTCAAGAGCTGAACGAGCACGTGCCCGAGCTCACCATGAAGGCTCAGAGCATGATGGATCACTTGAACAACAACGAATCGTTCCCCGAGAGCGTCAGGAGCGGCATTAACCGCGCGGTTGCCGGCGTAGAGAAGCGGATCTCCGAACGGACGGCCTCTTTCGCGAACAATATCGGAGCGGTGGTCAACGTCTTTTTTATCCTGATGATCGTTCCCTTCCTCGCTTTCTACATTCTCAAGGACATGCAGGTGATCGAGCGGACGGTCTTCAAGTACGTGCCTCGCGAGAAGCGGCAGGGGATGTCCCGCTTGCTGAAGGAGATCGACGAAGCGCTGGGAAGCTATATTCGCGGTCAGCTGCTCGTATCGGTGTGCATCGCGATTCTGGCTTACGTCGGCTACCTGCTCATCGGGATGCCGTATCCGCTTCTGATGGCTTTTTTCGTGGCGCTGTTCGATATCATTCCGTACCTGGGCCCGTTCTTCGGCGCTTTGCCCGCGGTCCTGATGGCTCTGACGATCTCTTGGAAAATGGCGCTGCTTGCGGCGGTCGTGAATACGGCGTGCCAATTCGTGGAGAGCAACATCATCAGCCCGCAGGTGGTCGGCCGGTCGATGCACGTGCACCCGCTGACGATTATTTTCGTCCTGCTGGTCGGCGGGGAGCTCGCGGGGGTGGTCGGCCTCATTCTGGCGGTTCCGTTCTATGCGGCGATGAAGGTGATCGTGCAGCATCTGTTCGCTTATTACGTAAGGCGAAGAACCGTTTGACCCGGATGGGAGAAAAACGTTTGACTTTAGGGAAACCGCTTGTCTATAATCAATTCAGATTTGTTTATAGGACCAAAGCTAAGACAAGACAAGAGTACGTCGTAGACCGCAAGACAGAGAGAAGATTCGGCGTTATTTTCCCTTGGTTTTTCGTTGGAGGCCATCCTGGCCGGGAAAAAACGTGGCTGCAAGAATCTTCCTTGCGAAGGACGAGGGAAGCCGGTCTTGGAGCTCGATACAACGACGGGTGGGCCCGTTAACGCCCTTCTAAGGCGATTGCGCCGATAGCACGCGCGCAATAACCAGGGTGGTACCGCGAATGATTCGTCCCTGATTTTCAGGGGCGTTTTTTATTTTCTATCCGATATAAGGTGGAGGTTATCTCGAATGAAACCGATGAAGGCCGCGGAAATCCGCGAGAAATGGCTTCAGTTTTTTGCCAGCAAGCAACATCACGTAGAGCCGAGCGCGTCGCTCGTGCCGCACAATGACCCGTCCCTTCTGTGGATCAATGCCGGCATGGCTCCGCTGAAGCCATACTTCGACGGGCGCGTGAAGCCGGAGAACCCGCGCATCACCAACTCGCAGAAGTGCATCCGCACGAACGACATCGAGAACGTGGGCAAGACTCGCCGCCACCACACGTTCTTCGAGATGCTGGGCAACTTCTCGATCGGCGACTACTTCAAGGAAGAAGCGATCACCTGGGCTTGGGAGTTCCTGACCGGACCGGAATGGATCGGCTTCGATCCGGATCGTCTGTCCGTCACGGTGTATCCGGAGGACGAGGAAGCTTTCCGCTTCTGGAACGAGAAGATCGGCCTTCCGGCCGAGCGCATCGTGAAGCTGGAGGACAACTTCTGGGATATCGGCGAAGGCCCATGCGGCCCTTGCACCGAGATCTTCTACGACCGCGGCGACAAGTACGGCGATCTGTCCGATCCCGAGTGCACGCCGGGCGGCGAGAACGAGCGCTTCCTCGAAGTTTGGAACCTCGTGTTCTCGCAGTTCAACCATAACAAGGACGGCAGCTACACGCCGCTGCCGAACAAGAACATCGATACCGGCGCCGGCCTGGAGCGCTTCGCGTCGATCGTCCAGGACGTCGATTCGAACTTCGACACGGACCTGTTCCAGCCGATCATCGGCCATGCGGCCCGCATCGCCGGCATCAACTACAAGGACAACGCCGAGCACGACGTGGCGCTAAAGGTCATCGCCGACCATATCCGCACGGTGGCGTTCGCCGTAGGCGACGGCGTTCTGCCTTCGAACGAAGGCCGCGGCTACATTATTCGCCGCCTGCTGCGCCGCGCCGTTCGTTACGGCAAGGTCATCGGCATCGACCGTCCGTTCCTGTGGGAGCTGACCCCGACGGTCGGCGACATCATGGGCACGTACTACCCGGAAGTCGTCGAGAAACGCGAATTCATCGAGAAGGTTATCCGCACCGAAGAAGAGCGGTTCCATGAGACGCTGAGCGACGGTCTCACGATTCTCGCCGATCTCGTAGGCAAGGCAAGAGCGGAAGGCGTCAACCGGATCTCCGGCCCGGACGCGTTCAAGCTGTACGACACGTACGGCTTCCCGTTCGATCTGACGGAGGATTATGCGGCCGAACAGGGCATGACGGTCGACCGCGAAGGCTTCGACGCTTCGATGGAAGAGCAGCGCGAACGCGCCCGCGCCGCCCGTCAGGAGACGGACAGCATGAAGGTGCAAGGGGGCGCTCTCTCCGAGCTGAGCGAGAAGAGCGAATTCATCGGCTATGACAGCCTGACCGCGGAAGCTCGCGTCGTCGCGATCGTATCGGGCGAGCAATTCGTGGATGCGGCAGGCACGGACGAGACCGTCGCCGTCGTTCTGGACCGCACGCCGTTCTACTCCGAGAGCGGCGGCCAGGTGAGCGACACCGGCGTCCTCGTCGGCGCAGGCGGCACGACTGTCGCCGTGAACGGCATGAGCAAGGCTCCGCTCGGCCAGCCGGTTCATCACGTGACGGTAACGGCCGGCGCGCTGAAGGTCGGCGACGTCGTGACGGCAACCGTCAACGCGGCGGACCGCGGAGACATCATTCGAAACCATACGGCGACCCACTTGCTGCACAAGGCGCTCAAGGAAGTGCTCGGCGGGCACGTCAACCAAGCGGGTTCGCTCGTCGAGCCGGACCGCCTGCGCTTCGACTTCTCTCATTTCGGTTCCATTACGCAGGAGGAGCTGGCCGACATCGAGCGCCGCGTCAACGAGCAGATCTGGCTCGGAACGGACGTGGACATCAGCCTGAAGCCGATCGCGGAAGCGAAGGCGATGGGCGCGATGGCGCTGTTCGGCGAGAAGTACGGCGACATCGTTCGCGTCGTGCGCGTCGGCGACTACAGCCTGGAGCTGTGCGGCGGCTGCCATGTGCGGAACACCGCGCAGATCGGCCTGTTCAAGCTCGTAAGCGAAGGAGGCATCGGCTCCGGCGTGCGCCGGATCGAAGCGGTAACCGGCCGCCATGCGTACGCTTATCTCGATGACCAGCTGGGCCTGCTGCGTTCCGCGGCTTCCCTGCTGAAGAGCACCGTCGCCGACGTGCCGAAGCGCGTCGAATCGCTCCAAGGCGAGCTGCGCCAAGCGCAGCGCGACGCCGAGTCGCTGCAAGGCAAGCTGAGCCGCCTGGAAGCGGCCGACCTGGCCGGCTCCGCGAAGGATGTCGGCGGCGTCAAGCTGCTGGCGGCGCAAGTGAACGCGTCCGGCATGGACGCGCTTCGCGGCGTAGCCGACGAGCTGAAGGCGAAGCTGGGCTCCGCGGTGCTCGCGCTCGGCGCGGTCGACGGCGACAAGGTTCAGCTTGTCGTTGCCGTGACGCCCGATCTGCTGTCCAAGGGCCTGCATGCGGGCAAGCTGATCAAGGAGCTCGCGGCGATCTGCGGCGGCGGAGGCGGAGGCAAGCCGGAGCTCGCTCAAGCGGGCGGCAAAGACCCGTCCAAGCTGGGAGAAGCGCTGGAAGCGGCGCCTTCGCTCGTGCTCGGCCAATTGAACGGCTAAGAATGGTTGCGAATCGCCTTCGGCGTCCTTGGACGCCGGAGGCGATTGCGTTACTTAGAAAATCGAAGTAACAGCGGCTCCAGAGGGGCACCGGGTACAAAGCTACTTCGAAAATCGAAGTAACACTGGCTCTTGTGTCCCGTGGGCAATGAGACGCTAGCGAGGGAAGGACTTGACTTGCCTCGATCGACTGCGCATACTCGTTCCAGCTGCGTTCCGCCTTCGTTGCTCCTTGCTGCGCGTTTTTTCAACAATTTATGAGGGTACTGCTTTGGGATCGGTCAGGCCGCTTTCGCGCTTCCATTTCCTGTCCGTCGGAGAATGTGTTATGATGGATTGTATCGAGAAAGCGAGGTGCTGGAGATGAGCTCATCGGACAAGAATTATATGGATAAGACGGTGAAATTCGACGTCGTTCCCGACCCGGAAGAGGTGTCCTCCAAAGATATCTTTCTGTCTGTGTACGACGCGTTGGTGGAGAAGGAGTACCATCCCATCAACCAGATCGTAGGCTATCTTCTCTCCGGTGATCCGGCATACATTCCCCGCCATAACAACGCACGCAGCCTGATTCGGAAAAAAGAGAGAGACGAGCTGATCGAAGAGCTGGTTCGTTTCTACCTGGAGCAACACCGCTGATGCCGAGAATCATGGGATTGGATTACGGGGACAGGCGGATCGGGGTTGCCGTCAGCGACGCCTTCGGATGGACGGCCCAAGGCGTCGAGGTTATCGACAGGAAGAAAGAAGGCGACGAGATCGCCCGGATTCGCCATCTGGCAAGCGAGAACGAGGTCGACACGATCGTCGTCGGCTTGCCCAAGAACATGAACGGAACGATAGGCCCCCGCGGGGAGATATGCCAGGCCTTCGCGGAGGAACTGCGTCAGACGCTGGGCATCCCTGTCGTGATGTGGGATGAGCGGCTGACGACCGTCGCCGCCACGCGAACGCTGTTGGAAGCGGACGTGAGCCGCGCCAAGCGCAAGCTGGTCGTCGACAAGATGGCTGCGGCGATCCTGCTGCAGAATTATTTAGATTCCAAGACGAGGTGAGCTTCGAATGGCAGACGAATACAACCGCGAGGAAGAAGCGGAAATTATCTATATCCCGGACGAGGACGGCAATGACGAAGCGTTCGAGGTTATCATGAAGTTCGAGCCGGATGACGGCACCAACCGCAAGTACATGATGATCGTTCCGGCAGACGACGAGGACGAAGAGCAGGAAGTTCTGGCTTTCCGCTACGAGGAAGAGAACGACGAGATCCAGCTGTTCCCGATCGAGGATCAAGAGGAATGGGACATGGTGGAAGAGACGTTCAACACGCTGACGGCCGAATTCGGCGATGAAGACGACCGATAAGCGAACGCGGGATCGGATGGAGGTCAAGGAATGAGCGAGGCCAAGACGCCGAGCGGAGGAGGACCTTCGCTGAAGGAGATTTACGGCAACAAGATCGAACTCGAAGGCGAGGATGGGGCGTCCGTCGAATGGACGCTGCTGGCCGAGCTTGCCCTGGAAGGGCGAAGCTACGCCGTTCTTCAGTCCGAAGCGATGCGCAAGGACGGGGACATCGAGATTCTCCGTATCGTTCATGGAAGCGATAACGCGCCTCAATTGGAGTCCGTCGAGGACGACGAGGAATGGGAGAACGTCTCCGAAGCGTACGACGATCTTCAATTCGGCAGCGACGACCGCCCTTAAGCCGGCGATTCCAAGGGGATCGCCGCCTTAGGGCCGGACAAGCCGAATGCCCGAGCACCGGGCGCATGCACGACAGGTTAGAAGAAGAGCGGGCAACCGCTCTTTTTCGCGACAGAGGCGGCAGGAGGGAAGGGAATGAGCAAAGAGCACGACGGAGCTCCGGAAGGCTGGAGATCGGTCTACTCTGACCAACGTCAGGATAACAAGGAACCCGATGCGGAGGACACGAAGCCGATTCGAGGCGGGCTCGACCGGGCGAACGAGCTTCTTCGGGAGACCGCGAGGGTCGAGGAGTCCCCGACGGGGAGCTTCGAGAAGCGATCGGTTCCTTCTCCGGGAACGGAGACGAATCGCCCGGATGTCGGTTACCCGCGGGAATTCTTGTCCGCAGCGGAGGAGGAAGGGCGCGGGAGGAAGCCGAAGGCTGCCGCTTCCGTGTCCGATTCGGCGGATAGCGAGGAGACCGGGGAGAACGGGCAGAAGGGGAAGAAGGCTCCTCCGGAATCCGGAGGACAAAGAAGGCGCAAAAAGCCGCGGCCGCTCTTGTGGTCGTTCTTTATCGCGCTCGGCCTTGTCCTGATCGCGGGAGCTTCCGTCCTGTTCTACCTGTGGAACGGATTGCGCACGCCGTCCGCTTCCGACACGCCCGTTCGGGTGACGATCGCGAAGGGGATGAGAGCGAGCGAAGTGTCCGAAGAACTGAAGGATCAAGGCCTCATCAAGAACTCATTCTTGTTTAGCATTTGGCTTAAATATAAGAACGAGGGCTCACGCTTCCAAGCCGGGGAATACGACATGACTCCAGGCATGACTCGCGAGCAGATCGTCGCGAAGCTCAACTCGGGCGACGCGGTCGCGGCCGCCGCGATCAAGTTCACCATTCCGGAAGGCTTCACCGTCGTGCAAATCGCGGATCGGCTCTCCAAGGACGGTTACGTGGACAAGCAGGCTTTCCTCGACGCGCTGAAGAACCCGAAGGCGATTACCGGCTCCACGTACATCAAGCAGATTCCGAACGATGCGGACCTTCGTTATCCGCTGGAAGGCTATCTGTTCCCGGAGACCTACGAGATGAAGAAAGGCTCGACGGCAGCGGATATCATCAACCGCATGGCATCGGAGCTGGACCGCAAGCTCGACAGCCTGCCGGAGGATTGGCAGTCGGTGATGGAAGAGCGCGGCCTGACGGTTCACCAGCTGCTGACGATGGCGTCGCTCGTCGAACGCGAGGTCGTCATCGACGAGGAGAGACCGATCGTCGCCAGCGTCATCAAGAATCGTCTCGACAAGAAGATGCCTCTCCAGATCGATGCGACGATCCAGTATTTGCTGGATAAGCAGAAGGAGAAGCTGACCACGGACGATCTGAAGGTCAAGAGTCCTTATAATACCTATCTCAATCCGGGCTTGCCGCCGGGCCCGATCGCGAGCCCGAGCGTCAAGTCGATCCAAGCGGTGCTTTACCCGGCCGATACGGATTACTTGTATTACGTAACGAAGAAGGACGGCACGAATCAGCATCTGTTCGCCGTCACCTATAAACAGCATCAGAAGAACATTCAAGCCAGCGAGCAGAACGCGAAGAAATAAGACTCGCTGCCAGCGGCCCGGCGAACGTGATCCTACCTCCAGCAGGAGTCGTCAGGAGCGGTCGCCGGGTCGTCATGATTAACGGAGGTGGACGATAACCGCTATGAGAAAGGAATTGCTTGTCGCAGCCGGCTCGATCGGGCAGATGGAACGATATATCGAAGCGGGAGCGAATGCCGTGCTGATCGGCGAAGCCCGCTTCGGCATGAGACTCCCCGGGGACATTCGGGAGGAGGAGATCGCCGAAGCGATCGCCTTCGCGCATCGTCTTGGCGCCAAGGCATACGTCTCCGTCAATAAGCTGTTTCGCAACGAGGAGCTCCCTGCTCTGCCAGGCTACCTGAAGACGCTTGCGGAAGCGAAGGCGGACGCGGTCGTCTTCAGCGATCCCGCCGTGCTGTTGAACGTAAGGGAGGCGGCTCCGGAGCTTGTCTTGCATTGGAACGCGGAGATGACCGGGACGAATTCGGCTTCTTCCGCCTATTGGGGCCGGAGGGGAGCCGTTCGGTCCGTGCTGGCCAGGGAGCTGAACGAAGAGGAGATCCTGGACCTTAAGGGCAAGTCCGAGATGGAGATCCAAGTGCAGGTTCACGGCATGACGAACATCTATCATTCGCAGCGCAATCTGCTGCAGAGCTATATGGACCATCTGGGAAGAGAAGCGCGTATCGAGCAAGGTCCCGACCAAGGCCGGTATCTGGTCGAGGCGGAGCGCCCGGACGAGAAGCTGCCGGTGTATGAGGACGGCAACGGCACCCATGTCATGAGCGCGGACGATATCGCCTTGCTGGAGCCGCTGGCGGAGCTGTTGAACGCGGGAGTGGACAGCTTCTACATCGAGACGCTGCTAAAGCCGGAAGATTACAACTTGACGGCCATCAAGACGTATCGCCAGGCGATCGAAGCTTGGGAGCAGGATCCGGAAGGATACGAGTGCCGCGAGGAATGGCTGGAGGCGCTGCAGGACCAGCAGCCGTCGGACCGCGAGCTGAGCTTCGGCTTCTTATACAAGGAACAGGTCTATTAACGGTTAACGGCAAGAGGTTAAGTAAGCAAAGGAGGAGCGAATGGAATGAGCGTTGGGCTGGAGAAGAAGGCGACGGGCGGAGCGGGCAGGAGATACCGGCTGGACAAGCCCGAGCTGCTTGCGCCGGCAGGAAGCCTGGAGAAGCTGAAGATCGCCGTTCATTACGGAGCGGATGCCGTTTATATCGGCGGCCAGAAGTATGGGCTTCGCTCGAATGCGGGCAACTTCAGCTTGGAGGAGATGCGCGAGGGCGTCGAGTTCGCGTCCCGCTATGGAGCGAAGGTGTTCGTCGCGACGAACATCTACGCGCATCAGGAAGATCTCGAAGGTATCGAGGAATACCTTCGCCAGTTGGAATCGGTCGGAATCTCGGCGATCATCGCGGCCGATCCCGTCATCATCGAGACGGCGCAGCGCGCGGCGCCGGGCCTGGAGGTGCACCTTAGCACCCAGCAGTCGACGATGAACTGGCAGGCTGTCCAGTTCTGGAAGGAAGAAGGCTTGCCGCGGGTCGTTCTGGCCCGCGAAGCGACGCTTGCGGAGATCCGCGAGATGAAGGATCGGGTCGACATCGAGATCGAGGCGTTTATCCATGGCGCGATGTGCTCGTCGGTATCCGGACGGTGCGTGCTGTCCAATCACTTCACGGATCGGGATTCGAACCGGGGAGGCTGCTGCCAGTCGTGCCGCTGGAAGTACGATTTGCACGAAGGCGGAGAGTCCGTCCTGGAAGAGGGGAACAACCTGTTCACGATGGGAAGCAAGGACTTGTGCATGATCAAGCACATTCCGGATCTGATCGAGGCCGGGGTGGACAGCTTCAAGATCGAAGGGCGCATGAAGAGCATCCATTACGTCGCTTCCGTCGTGAACGCATACCGTCAAGCGATCGACAGCTATATGGCCGATCCGGAGCAATACGTATTGGATCCCGCTTGGGCGGAGGAGATCGGCAAGGCGGCGAACCGGCCGCTGAACACGGGCTTCTTCTATTCCACTCCGGGGGCCGAGGAGCATATCTACGAACCGGAAGAGAAGCCGGCTCCTTATGATTTCGCGGCGCTCGTGCTAGATTACGACGAAAGCACGGGAATCGCGACGATTCAGCAGAGAAGCCCGTTCCGTCCGGGAATGGAGATCGAGTTCTTCGGTCCGGGGGGAAGAAGCTTCAAGCAGAAGCTCGGCGAATTGAGGGACGAAGAAGGCAATGTGCTGGAGGTGGCCCGCCACCCGCTGCAGACGATCAAGCTGCATACGGAGCAGCCCGTCAGACGCTTGGATTTGATGCGCAAACGCGTTTTGTAAAATAATCCAATCCCTTTCGTAAGATTCTCTAAAATAACAAAATCCGAAATAACCTAACAGGATATTGAATCGGACTTGTCGAAATTCCCAATAGAAGATTAATCGTTGTCAGATCGGGACAAAGATTGTATCTTTATAGAGGGAATATCTGACAAGTCTTTTTTTTGCAACGGTACAGGATTACATAAGGTTATCGCTTTTCCTTGTCTGTATCGTCTCCGTAAAGCTTCTTTGACGTCCAAGGACGCCGAAGCGGCATTTGCAGTCTATTCGTCATTTTGAGCCGGAGGGGTTACAACAGATGAAGAAAACAACATGGCGAGATCGAATGAACGCAGCGAAGAGGAATGTCAATTCACAAAAAGTAAGCGGTTTCGCTCGCCGCGTGAACGAACAAATCAAAGACACGAAGTTCTCCAACCCCGTTCGGTCGGTGGGAATGAAGTTATTTATTCTTATTTTCTGCGGAATCTTGCTTTGCGTGGTCTCGCTTGGCCTCTTCTCGTACAACAAGTCCAAGTCCGTCATCCAGACGAAGATCTCCGAGGCGAGCCTGGAGACGGCGATTCAGACCTCGGGGCGCGTAGACCTCCTGCTGAACAGCTACGAACGCAAAACGATGGAGTTCCTCTCCGACTCGGAGTTTCTCTCGTTGCTGAACAACGCCGTCACGTCCACGGACGATTACGAGAAGTTCGACAGCCAGAGGACGATCTCCCAGAAGCTGTCCTCCGTCCTGCTCTCGGATAACATGCTGACGGGAATTTATCTGATCCCGACGAGCGCGGACCAGGATGTCATCGGCGCCGCCTCTGCCGGCGGGCTTCCGGATGTCAAGAACAACCCTCCCGCCTTCATGCAGAAGATGCTGGAAGCCTCCGGCAAGGTGGTCTGGGTTCCGACGATGAACAAAGGGATTACCGGATCCCTCACTTCGGAGACAATAGCCGTCGGACGGGCTTTGCTGAACGTCGGCAACGGCAAGAAGCCTTACTTGCTCGTCCTGGAGATTTCCCTCAACTCGATGAAGCAGATTCTCGATTCCGTCAAATTCGGGCAAGACAGCAACGCTTATATTATCGCGGATGACGGCACCGTCGTCTATTCGTCCGACAAGAGCGAGCTCGGGCAGCCGTATATGTTCGAACTCCCGGGAGAGAAAGGCTCGGACAAAATCCGCATCGGCAAGAAGGAATACCTGACCGTTGCCGCCGACAGTTCCGTTAACAACTGGAAGATCGTCGGGGACATCCCGGTGAGCACGCTTGTGGCCTCCGCAGGCGCCATCCGGACGCTGACGATCATCATGAGTATCGTATCCGGCTTGATCGCGGTCGCGATCGGCTTGCTGATCGTCTGGTCGGTCGGCCGTCCGCTCGGCAAGCTTCGCACCCTGATGAACGAAGGGGAACGCGGCAATCTGACGGTCCGCTCGGACCTGAAGCGCAAGGACGAGATCGGCCAGGTGGCCGACAGCTTCAACCGGATGATGGAACAGATCACGGGCCTCGTCGTGCAGACGACGTCATCCGCGGCGGAAGTGCTGGCGACCTCGGCTTCGCTGACGGACGCTTCGAACAAGACGGCCGGCTCCGCGAAGGAGATCGCGGTCGCGACCGAAGAGATCGCTTCGGGAGCGACGAACCTGGCGGTCGAGTCCGAGCGCGGAAGCGATATGACCGGCCAGATCGGAGCGCGAGTCCAATCCGTCATCAAGGCGAACAGCGAGATGGGCCGCTCCGCGGCGGAAGTCGAAGAAGCAAGCCGCAAGGGTACGGAGTATATGTCGGCTCTAATGGACAAGACAAGCCAGACCGAAGAAATGACCCGTTCCATGGTCGAGAAGGTCGACAAGCTTAAGGACAGCACGGGCTCGATTCGCAAGATTCTGGACGTGCTGGGCAACCTGACGAAGCAGACGAACATCCTGTCCCTCAACGCGACGATCGAAGCGGCGAGAGCGGGAGCGGCCGGCAAGGGCTTCATGGTCGTCGCCGACGAGATCCGGAAGCTGGCCGACCAGTCCCGGCATTCCATCGGAGTCGTCGGAGAAGTCGTGCAGACGATCCAGCGCGAGATCGACGAGACGGTATCGGTGCTCTCGGATGCGTACCCGCTCTTCCAGGCGCAGATCGAATCGGTCCGCGACGCGAACCAGATCTTCCACAACGTCCAGTCCCAGATGAGCGGATTCGTCGAGAAGCTGGATTCCGCCACCGAGACGATCAACCACCTGGAAGAGTCTCAAACGACGCTGTCGCTCGCCATGACGAACGTGAGCGCCGTGGCGCAGCAATCCTCGGCAACCTCGGAGCAGGTCGCTTCGCTTAGCAACGAGCAGCTTAACGTGAGCGAAGGTCTCGTTCAGCTCTCGAACCGCTTGGAGCAGGTATCCAAGGAGCTTAAGGAATCGCTGTCCCGGTTCACGGTGGCTTAATGGGTAAAGAGATGACGGAATAAGGGAGTTAGTTCCCGCGAAATATCGAATCGCATAACAGAAAGGGTGTCTCCACCGTCATCGAAGATGACGAGGAGACACCCTTTTTCTTTGCCTTTTCCTTTGAAGCCGTTATGCCGAAGCTGCCGCTTCCGCCTTCAACGCCGAAGCGCTCTGCTCCGAACGCATATAAAGAACAAGCCCGACGATGACGCAGAAGCCGCCGAGCAGCTGGGCGGTTCCGAGATACTCCTTGAAGAGGAAGATTCCGAGGATCGAGGAGCCGACCGGCTCGGCGAGCACGGACATCGAGATGGTCGTCGTCTTCACGTATTGGAGCAGCCAGTTGAACACCATATGCCCGAACACCGTCGGAACGATAGCCAGAAGCACGAACAGCAGCCATTCGCGGCCCGGATAGTCCAGCATGGGCGTGTCCGTGACCAGATTATAGGCGAGGAAGAACAGGAACGTGATCGCGAAGGCGATCAAGCTGTACAAATAAGACGGGTTTCGAGCCATGAGCCGCTTCGCGATAAGCATGTTGACGACGATGGCCAGCGTCCCGAGGAACGAGAGCAGATCGCCGAGCAGAGCATCGCTGGATACCCCGGAATCCCCGGAGCCGACGAAGACGACGCCGATGATGGCCAGAAGCATGCCCAGCATCGCTCTCCTAGCGGAACGCTCCCGGAAAACAAAATAAGCGCCGACCATGACGAGAACCGGCTCCAGAGAGAGAATGATCGTCGAGCTGGCGATGGAGGTATAGTTCAGCGAAGCCATCCAGAGCAGAAAGTGCAGCGCCAGGAAAAAGCCGGCCAGGATGAGCAGCAGCCAGTCTTTGCGGGAGATCTCCCGCAAGGCTTTGCCCTGCTTCGCTCCGAACGGCAGCATGATCAAGACGGTAAACAGCATGCGGTACATTCCCTGCACCGAGACAGGGGCATCCGAGTATCGGACGAGGATGGGCGCGAAGGAGATGGCGATCATGCCGATCAGCAGCGGAATCCAAGGCGAGATAGGCGGCGCGGAGGGTGTGGCTGGTTTCAACGGTAATTTCCTTCCTGGTATTCCTGTGTTGCGGTCGAACGAGTCTAGTTGCGGCGGCGGAATAACCTATAGAATTCTACCGTGGATAAACGGATTTAGCAATAAGCATCTATTGGCGCGTTTAACCCCGAGCAATCGCCTAAGAGAAGCCGGATATGGAAATACTGACCATTAACAGACTTGCGGAAAAGAGGGCTAACGTGAATAGGCGGATTGCGGTGCGGCTGCTTCATGTTCTGCTGGCGATCTCCATTGCATTCTGCGTGGTGGAGCTGCGTCTCGCTTGGATTCAACTTCGCGCCGGCCGGGAACAGCCGGCCGCGCCGGCGCTCGAGCGGAGCGCCGCGCTGCAGCGGGCGGACAACCTGGAGCTCGATACGGGGCGGGCCCAGTTCCTGGATCGTGGCGGAGCCTTCCTGACGGGGGAGACGGTCCGGGCGCTGGCGGCATTCCCCTCCGGCGGGATGCCGAGGGGCTCGGAAGAGGAGATTGGGAAGCTTGCGGCGATTCTCAAGCAGGATAAAGGGAAACTGGAGGCGTGGCTGAACGGCCTCCGCGCCGCGGACGTCTGGCGCGGCAAGGACGGCAAGCGCGCCTATGCGCTGACGGACGCTCAAGCGAAGGAAGCCGGGCAGTTGAGGCTGACCGGCGTCATGGTGCTGCCCTACCGCAACCGCTATCCGACGTCGGACTCGCTGTCGGCGCTCCATGCGATCGGTTACGTGTCGCAGAATCCGGAGAGGATGAAGGCGCTCTACGGCGATGCCTTGAGCAAGCGCAAGCTGCGGCTGCGAGATTCGATCGGCGGAGCGGGGCTGGAGCTGTCGCTTGATCGGTGGATCCAGGGCGTCGGCAGAACGGAAGCGATCGTGGTGACGGACGCGGCGAGAAGGCCGCTTCAAGGTCTCGGCCTGCGGGTCCAGGCGCCGGACAATCCGCATTATCCGCTGCAGGTGAAGACCACGATCGATTCCCGCATACAGCAAGCCGCGCAGGCGGTCATGGAGAAGCACGGGATTCGGCAAGGGGCGGTCGTCGTGCTGGATGCCGGCAACGCCGACGTGCTCGCCATGCTGTCTTATCCCGCTTACGACCCGACAAGGATCGGCGAGAAGGGAAGCGACGAGCGGAACCATGCGCTGATCGCCGTTCCGCCGGGCTCGGTGTTCAAGACGGTAACGCTGGCGGCGGCGCTGGAAGCGGGCGTGACGAACCTCTCGGAGCGCTTCCGATGCCAGGGCCATTACGGCCGCTATGGGCTCAAATGCTGGAGGGAAGAAGGGCACGGCGTGCTGACGCTGGAGCAAGCTTATGCCGAGTCGTGCAATGTCGTCTTCGCAGCGCTCGCGGAGCGTCTTCATCCGGCCATGCTGCAGAAGACGGCCGACCGGCTGGGCTTGGGCAGGCAGATCGGGTGGCATGCCGACAGCTTCCTGAACGGAGGGGCGCTGCGTCTGCTGCCCGAGGAAGAAGCGGGGACCATCTTCAAGAATGTTGAAGCGGGGAAGGACGGGGGCGTGCGCACCGGAACCGGCATTGGGCAGCGCGACGTGCGCATCACCCCGCTGCAAGCCGCCAACCTGGCCGTCACGCTGCTGCATGAAGGGCAGGTGCTCGCTCCCCGGATCGTAAGCGAGCTTCGCTACGCGGACGGGGGGCTGCTGGCGGCCCTTCCGACGCAAGCCTCGCCGTCCGCCTACGGGACGATCAAGGCGAAGACGGCTTCGATACTCCGGCATGCGATGCGCTCCGTCGTGCTGGAAGGCACCGCCGAGCACTCGCTCGCGGGCGAGGAATGGCCGCTGGCGGGGAAGTCGGGGACCGCCGAGCTGGGCGACTCGGCCTCCTCGCACAACGATCATTGGTTCGTCGGCTATGGGCCCGCCGAGGGAAAGGCCCGCTACGCGGTCGCCGTCCTGATCGAGAATCAGCCGGCGGGCGCGCGCAATCGCGCCTCCGAGCTGTTCGGCGAGATCATGGACCGGCTGCGCGAACCGAAGGACAAAAGGGATGCCTCCAAAGTCTAAGCGACTTGTCGGCATCCCTTATGCTATGCGCGTACGATTAGCGGCTTACTCGTCCGAAGGCTTGTCCGACCGGCGCCAGCGCTTCTTGGGAGCGGCGGCAGCTTCATCCGGCGACGGAGCCGGATCGTCTCCGTCGGCTCCGGAATGCGGGTCCAGCGGGGAAACGATAAATTCCTCGTGCGGGAGATGAATCCAGCGCTGCAGGTAGCCTTGGTCGTACAGCGCCTTGAGCAGGATCATCAGGATCGGAGCGATGATGAGCCCGATCACGCCGAAGAGGGATAAGCTGACCATCATGAAGGCGAGCATCGTGAAGGCGGAGACGCCGACGGTGTTGCCGGTAATCCGCGGTTCCAGGAACTGCCGGGTCAGCGTCACGGCGAGAAGCAGAACGATCAGCCAGATGGCCAGCGTCATGTCGCCGAACACGAGCAGATAGATAATCCACGGAATGAACAGGGTGCTCACCCCGAGCAGAGGAAGCACGTCGAAGATCCCGGCGATCAGGGAGATCGCGAACGCATTATTCACGCGAAGCAGCAGGAGCGACAGGAAGATCACGATGAACGTGATGGAGATCAGCTTCGCTTGGGCGGAGAAGTAAGCGCCGATCCCGCGGAAGACATTGAACCGCAGGAAAGAGAAAGCCGTCTTCAGCGTCTTCGGGAAGCGATCGTTCGCGAACTTGCGCCAGCTGTCGATCTCTACGCTTAGGAAATAGGCGAGAATGATCGCGATGCCGAAGTTGACTAGGAACGAGGAGAAGGACTTGAAGAACGACACGAGCCAGGTCAGGAAGTCGACGGCCATATCGGTGCCGAACTTCGTGACCCAATCGATCGCTTCCTTGGCCTTATCGGTCATGTCGCTCGGCAGCTTGTCCGTATGCTTCTGAAGCTCCTGCGTCAGGTAGTCGATCTGTTCGGTGATTCCCTTCTGGTATTGCGGCAGCTTGTCGATCAACTGATCGACCTGGTGATAGAAAATAAAGCCGATGCCGGCCAGCGCTCCAAGCAGAATCAATGTAAACAGCAGGACGCTGATGCCCGATGCGATGGCCTTGCGGATTCCGATCCGATGAAGCCTCTTGGCCAACGGTTCGATGCAGAAAAAGACGACAAAAGAGAGGAACACGGGAGTGGCGAGGTGATACAGGTAACTGAAGATGAACATGACGAGCCAGACGGTAAACGCCAGAACCCCGATGTCGAACGCCGTCCGCCAATATTTTTTGTACAAAGAGAGCATCCGGAAACAACCACCCTTGCCGCATAATAACAATCAATCATCATCCATTGTACACGAATCCAAAAAAGAATGCCCGCCGGCATGTCTATTTCGGCCGCCTATGATAAAATAAGAGTCGAACCTAAGGGCTCGCTAATTATAAAGAACGGTTAAATGGTGAGAAGAAATGGACAGATTGATTTGGTGGCTTTTGTCGCTCGTGACTCTTTACGACTTTATTCCTGGATTTATCAGCCGAGTGTTCGGGTTCCGCGTCTTTCGCCGCGGGAAGGCCGAGAAGGAGATCGCCATCACCTTCGACGACGGACCCGATCCCGTTTATACGCCCCAACTGCTTGATTTGCTGAAAAAACACGATGCCAAGGCAACTTTCTTCGTCGTCGGAGAGAACGCGGAGAACAATCCGGAGATCATTCGCCGAATGTACGAGGAGGGGCATTCTCTCGGCATTCACAATTACGTGCACCGCAGCAACTGGATCATGAGCCCGCGAACGGTGAAGAAGCAGGTGCAGCGCACCTCCGACGTCCTCTTCGAGATCACGGGACGGCGTCCCATCTATTATCGGCCTCCTTGGGGGATCCTGAACCTGTTCGACTACCGGCAGCTGCGGCATTACCAGATCGTGCTCTGGTCGGGGATGTTCGGGGATTGGAAGGAGAAGGCCGGCGTCGGCAAGCTTTATCACAAGATGAGAAGGCAGCTTGCTCCCGGGGAAGTGTTCGTGCTGCACGACTGCGGCCGGACCTTCGGCGCCGACGAGAACGCCCCCGCTAACATGATCGCCGCGCTCGCCCGCATTCTGGAGGACGGAGACCGCATGGGCCTCCGTTACGTCGGAATCGGCGAACTGATGGAGATCACGGAGACGATGAAGGACGAGGAGAAGGAACAACGCGCGAAGGAGAAGGGGAAGCATGGAGAGGGGAACGGGCGCAAGCTTGGTTTTCTCAAGAAAATCGTGGTGTCGCTCTTCATGCTCTGGGAGAAGCTCTTCCACCTCGTGTTCCGTTTGAAGCCGATCGCAAGCGGCGACTTCATGCACTATCGGATCATCCGCTATAACGGCGACGAGCTTCAGCTGCAGGACGGCGGCCGCCTGAAGCGCGGGGATAAGCTGCTGGAGATGCACTTCAACAACGAGAGAATGTTCGAGCTCGGCATGAACGCGAAGTCCTCGGTTCAGATCGCGATCAAGATTATTCGCGAAGTGCAGAAAGCATTGCCGGACGTGGCTCGCGAGATCAAGAGGATCGACCTGGCCGGGGAGATCAAAGGGACCTACGGCATCTCCACGATCAACCGCGGCGCCGACGGGCTTGGCTTCGAGACGTTCGCGCTGCCGGACGGCCTTTTCTCCAAGATGACCAACTGGTATCTGAAACTGCTCATGTCGATCATCCATCCCGAAGGCGGCGGAAGGGTCCGCAAGCACGAGGAGAAGCTGGAGCCCCGCATCATCGTCATGCCTCGGGAGAGGGTTCTGGCTTGGGAGAACGGCAAGCCCGCCGAGGTCTCCGAAGCGTATCACTCCAAGAGGCCTGCCGTCTCGGCAAGGGAATAGCGGTAGTCAGGGGACGAGTAACGGGAACGAGTAAAGCGAAAGAGTAACGGGAATGAGTAAGGTGAACGAGTAAGGTGAACGAGTAAGGTAAAAGAGTAACGGGAATGAGTAAGGTTAACGAGTAAGGTTAACGAGTAAGGTTAACGAGTAAGGATAACGAGTAGGGTGAACGAGCATGGAGAACCTCCTTGGCCGTCTGGTCATGTTGGAGGTTCTTTTTTATGGGCGGATTTTATTTTCTATGATCGGTTAGGGGGACGCAAGAATTCGCGCTTAGGCGTCGAATGTTTTCTAACTTGAAGGACAATCTGGTTATGCCTGGGGGGATTGGAATGAAGGTCAAACGAATCGTCGCCAATGTCCATACGAAAGAGATCACGGCGGCTAAAAGCTTCTATCAAGATGTGCTCGGCCTCGAATTGATGATGGACCATGGGTGGATTAGAACTTATGGTCTGAACGAAGAGATGAATATTCAAATCAGCTTCGCCTCGCAAGGCGGCTCGGAAACGCCTACTCCCGATCTATCGATTGAAGTCGATGATGCCGACGCGGCTCTAGAAGGCATGAAGAAAGCCGGATTTCCCATCGAATATGGGCCTGCTGACGAGCCTTGGGGCGTTCGACGATTCTTTGTCCGCGACCCGTTCGGCAAGCTTATCAATATTCTTGCTCATAATCAATGATGGGCTAACCGCTTCTTATTCGCGATAAACTTTTAACGGAAATCTGAGACCCTTAGAGGCGCAGATTGAAGCCTTTTGGATTTTAACGGAAGCCACGGCCCTTATTCTGACAATAAACCTCACTTCGAGGCCAAATGACGAATTTAAGCGTCGCTCACTTCCGTTAGAATTTAAAACACCTCAATTTCGAACAAATAAGGGCTCTCACTTCCGTTAGCCGCCAGCTGAGAAAGGGCAAGCCGATCAACGGATTAGCGGATGCGGATAGCCAATAGCAGAACAGCCGATAGCGGTGATAGACAATAGCGGTGATAGACGATAGCGAATAAAGCCGATCAGCGGATTAGCCGATTGCGGAAGGAGGATAGCCGCCAGCGGATAACGGATTGCGGAAAGGACGGCGACTTGATGATTAGCAAATCGGTTGTTGGCGTGCGGGCCTGCGAATAAGGGCAAGGAATAGTGCGGCGCGTCCGGAAAAGCGATGGCGATGATCTTGATCTTGCCGGTAATGCTTCCTTATCAGCATTGACAGGACACCGTAAGGTGTCATATAATCAAACCGACACCATATGGTGGCCAAATGGATTCGACTGGATTGGGTTTAGATGGATTTGGGCCCGCATAGTTGGCGTTTGGCTCAGCTTGGTTCGGGCTCAGATGCAAGGGGTTTGGATGGGAGTTCAATTTTTGGAGGGGGGTTATGGGCGAGGATAACCCGTTGCGGGATGTGTTCGACGCGATCGCGGATCCGACCCGGCGTCGGCTGATCCGTCTGTTGGCAGAGGCCGAGGAGATCCCGCTGCATGAGTTGACCGCGCAGTTTGCGATAGGCCGTACGGCGCTATCCAAGCATCTGACCATCCTTAAAGAGGCGGGACTGGTGCTTGACCGCAAAGCCGGCAGAGAAACGCGATTTCGGCTGAATGCTTCACCGCTCAGAGAAATTCTGGAGTGGACGGAGTCTTACAGCAAGTTCTGGGAGACGAATCTGCATCGCTTAAACGAACTATTAGAGGAGGAAGAAGAATGAGTTTCACTTTATCCATGGATTTCTCATTCGCGACGTCGATCGAGAAGGCCTGGTCTGCCTTAACCGATTCCGGCAAGCTTGCCGGGTGGATCGCGGTGAATGACTTTAAGCCCGTCGCAGGACATCGTTTCCAGTTCCGCCATCAGCCGTCCGAATGGTGGGACGGAATCGTTGACGGAGAAGTGCTGACCGTGGACGAACCCAATCGGTTGTCCTATATCTGGGCGAGCGGAGGGGAACAGCAAACGGTCACTTGGACGCTGCAGGTTCTGGGGGACGGGAAGGTCAATCTTCACCTCGAGCAATCGGGCTTCTCCCATACTCAAGGGCTGGAAGGCGCCAGATATGGCTGGGGGGAATGGTTCGGCCAGTTTGAGAAGGTGCTTGAGCAATAAGCGCATCGCCGTTTAAAAAGAAAGGGACGAAGCGGAGAATGATCTCGGCTTCGTCCCTTTTGTCGTTCCATTCTATTTGTCCGGTCGGTCGCAAGCGGCTGCTTACATCTTCATGACGCCGCCGCGGCTGGCGTTGGTCACCATCGCGGAGTAGCGGGCGAGGTAGCCGCGCTTGATCTTCGGCTCGAAGCCCTTCCAGTTGGCGCGACGGCGTTCCAGTTCTTCGTCGCTCACTTCGAGGGTGATCGTGCGGTTGTTCATGTCGAGCTCGATCATGTCGCCGTCTTCGACGAAGGCGATCGGACCGCCTTCGGCCGCTTCCGGGGAGACGTGGCCGATCGAGATGCCGCGGGACGCGCCGGAGAAGCGGCCGTCCGTGATCAAGCCGACCTTCGTGCCGAGGCCCATGCCGACGATCTGGGACGTAGGAGCGAGCATCTCCGGCATGCCGGGGCCGCCCTTCGGTCCTTCGTAGCGGATAACGACGACGTGGCCTTCCTTAACCTTGCCTTCGGCGAGGCCTTGGAGCACTTCCTCCTGGGAGTCGAAGCAGATCGCCGGTCCGCGGTGGTAGCCGCCGACGGACTTGTCGACCGCGCCGACCTTGATGATCGAACCGCCCGGAGCCAGGTTGCCGAACAGGACGGACAGGCCGCCTTCCTTGGAGTGCGGATCGTCGATCGGACGGATGACGCTGTGATCTTGGATCTCGCAGCCGGCTACGTTCTCGCGGAGCGTCTTGCCCGTTACGGTCAGAACGTCGCCGTTCAGCGCGCCTTCCTTCTTGAACAGCTCGTTGATGATGGCGCTGACGCCGCCTGCCAGGTGCAGGTCCTCGATGTGGTGATCGGAGGCCGGAGCGAGCTTGGACAGGTAAGGAACGCGCTTCGCCACTTCGTTGATGCGTTCGATCGGGTATTCGATGTCCGCTTCGTGAGCGAGAGCAAGCGTGTGGAGAACGGTGTTCGTCGAGCCGCCCATCGCCATGTCGAGCGCGAACGCATTGTCGATCGAAGCCTTCGTGACGATGTCGCGAGGCTTGATGTCCGCTTTGATCAGTTCCATCAGCTGCTTAGCCGATTGACGAACGAATTCGCGGCGTTCCGGCGCGACCGCAAGGATCGTTCCGTTGCCCGGGAGAGCGAGGCCGAGCACTTCGGCCAGGCAGTTCATGGAGTTCGCGGTGAACATGCCGGAGCAGGAGCCGCAAGTCGGACAGCCGAATTGCTCAAGCTCGGTCAGGCTTTGCTCGTCGATCTTGCCGGTCATGTAGGCGCCGACGCCTTCGAAGACGGAAGTCAGCGAGATGGCGCGGCCGTCCTTCGTGCGTCCGGCCTTCATCGGGCCGCCGCTGACGAAGAGCGTCGGGATGTTGATGCGAAGCGCGGCCATCATCATTCCGGGAGTGATCTTGTCGCAGTTCGGGATACAGACCATGCCGTCGAACCAGTGAGCGTTAACCATCGTCTCGACGGAGTCGGCGATGATCTCGCGGCTGGCGAGGGAATAGCGCATGCCAATGTGGCCCATTGCGATGCCGTCGTCTACGCCGATCGTGTTGAATTCGAACGGAACGCCGCCGGCTTCGCGAATGGCTTCCTTGACGATCTTGCCGAATTCTTGAAGGTGGACGTGTCCGGGAACGATATCGAGGTACGAGTTGCAGACAGCGATGAACGGCTTGCCGAAGTCTTCTTCTTTGACGCCGGCAGCGCGAAGCAAGCTGCGGTGAGGGGCGCGGTCAAACCCCTTCTTGATCATATCGGATCGCATTTTTTTGGGTGCGGGCATAACGATAGTCCTCCAATCGAGTAGAGACGCAGATATATTTAGGAATAATTCTAACATATTATGAGGAGTACATGCCATATGGGATGAGCAGGTAGTTTGGGCGGATTCCGCACGAAATGACGGCTGTAAACGACGGAAACCGCGTCAAACTCCGGATAACGCGTCGATTCTGTGATTTTTTTGGCAATAGTAAATTTTCGGCTCCGGGACGGTCCGAATCGCGGGGAAAGCTTTCGTTTACTTCTCTACTTTTGTTACCTATAATGGTTGCAAATGGGAGAAGGAGGAGTGGGATGAACCTTACGGAGAGAGAGAAAGAGAAGCTTCTGATCACCGTGGCCGCGGATTTGGCGCGCAGGCGGCTGGATCGCGGCGTCAAGCTGAACTACCCCGAGTGCGTGGCCTTCATCACGTCGGAGATCCTCGAAGGAGCGAGGGACGGCAGAACCGTCGCCGAGCTGATGGCTTACGGGACGAGGCTTCTGAAGCGCGAGCAGGTCATGGAAGGCGTTCCCGAGATGATTCACGAGGTACAGGTCGAGGCGACTTTTCCGGATGGGACGAAGCTGGTCACCGTTCACCAACCGATACCTTGAGGGGGGACGCTTATGATACCCGGGGAATACCGAACGAGGGCCGGAGACATTGAACTGAATGCGGGACGCGTATCCATCGAGCTGCCGGTGAGCAACACGGGAGACCGTCCGATCCAGGTCGGGTCCCATTATCACTTCTTCGAGGCGAATCGCGCGCTGATCTTCGATCGGGAAGCGGCTTACGGCAGACGGCTGGACATTCCGGCGGGCACCGCCGTTCGCTTCGAGCCGGGAGAAGAGAAGCCGGTGCGGCTGACCGAGCTCGGCGGCGCGAAGCTGGCTTACGGCTTGAACGGGCTGTCGGATGGCTTCGCGGAAGCGGGCAAGCCTTCGCCCGAAACGATCGAACGGCTAAGGGCCTGGCAATCCCTCGAAGGGAGGCCGCGGGCATGAGAATCGAACGAAGCCGATATGCCGGCATGTTCGGCCCGACGACCGGAGACGCGGTCCGGCTCGCGGATACGGACCTATGGGCGAAGGTCGAGAAGGATTACACCGTCTACGGCGACGAGAACAAGTTCGGCGGCGGCAAGGTCGTTCGGGACGGAATGGGGCAGGCAAGCCGGGCGGTCCGGGACGATGGAGTGCTGGACACGCTCATCACGAACGCGCTGCTCATCGACCATTGGGGAATCGTCAAAGCCGACATCGGGTTGAAGGACGGCCGTATCGCCGGAATCGGCAAAGCGGGCAACCCCGACATCATGGACGGCGTCGACCCGAACCTGATCATCGGCGCAAGCACCGAGATTATCGCCGGCGAAGGCAGAATCGTCACGGCCGGCGGGATCGACGCGCACATTCACTTCATCGCTCCCCAGCAGATCGAAACGGCGCTCTCCTCGGGCGTCACGACCATGATCGGAGGCGGCACCGGGCCGGCGACGGGCACGAACGCGACGACCTGCACGCCGGGATCCTGGCACCTTCGGCGGATGCTGGAGGCGGCGGAGGCTTTTCCCATGAACCTCGGTTTTCTCGGCAAGGGCAACGCCAGTTCCCTTCCTCCGCTGATCGAGCAGATCGAGGCGGGGGCGATCGGCTTGAAGCTGCACGAGGATTGGGGCACAACTCCCGCCGCGATCGACGCTTGCCTCCAGGCGGCAGACCGATACGACGTGCAAGTCGCCATTCATACCGATACGCTTAACGAAGCCGGCTTCGTCGAAGATACGCTCCGCGCGATCGGCGGCCGGACCATCCATACTTACCACACGGAAGGCGCGGGGGGCGGACACGCTCCGGACATCATCAAGGCGGCCTCCGAACCGAACGTCATTCCTTCCTCCACGAATCCTACCCGGCCGTTCACGGTCAACACCATCGAAGAACATCTGGATATGCTTATGGTTTGCCATCACCTGGACAGCCGCATCCCCGAGGACGTCGCGTTCGCCGACTCCCGCATCCGGCCCGAGACGATCGCCGCCGAGGACATCCTGCACGATATCGGCGCTTTCAGCATCATCAGCTCGGACTCCCAGGCGATGGGAAGGGTCGGCGAAGTCATCCTCCGCACCTGGCAGACGGCCGACAAAATGAAAGCCCAGCGCGGACCGCTGACCGGCGACGACGAGGATGGCGATAACGCTAGGATAAAGCGTTACATCGCGAAATATACGATCAACCCCGCCATCGCCCACGGCATCTCCCATCTGGTCGGCTCCGTCGAGCCCGGCAAGTGGGCGGACTTGACCGTCTGGTCCCCGGCCTTCTTCGGCGTGAAGCCGGATCTGGTGCTCAAAGGGGGCAGTATCGCCTTCGCTCAGATGGGCGACCCGAACGCGTCCATCCCGACTCCGCAGCCGGTGTTCGGCAGGCCGATGTTCGCTTCCTTCGGCCGTTCGCTCTCCCAGAGCTCGATTACCTTCGTCTCCCAGGCGGCTTACGACGGCGGCATCGCGGAGCGACTTGGCCTCGCCAAGAGGGTCGAGCCGGTGCGCCGCTGCCGAGGAATCGGCAAGAAGGATATGGTTCACAACGACGCGACGCCGAAGATCGAGGTCGATCCGGAGACGTATAAGGTGACGGTAGACGGAGTGCCGGCGGTTTGCGAGCCTGCCAAGACGCTGCCGATGGCGCAGAGGTATTTTCTATTCTGAGAAATGGGCGGATGCTCGTGGGAGGGAGGCAGCATATACGGTGACAACATCCTCTTATTCGTGGTTATCCCTTCAGCAAATGCTGGATTCCGCGCTTCCGATCGGAAGCTTCGCCCATTCGTACGGCTTGGAGACATTGGTGCAGAAGGGGGAGATCCGGACCGGCGCGGATTTGCACCGTTATCTGGCCGGGATGCTTCGGCAGAGCTGGGCCGTCTCGGACGCGATGGTCATCAAGGCGGCTTACGGCAAGCCGGAGAAGCCGGGAAGGCAGGAACTTCCCGCGAGCGCCGAATTCGCCGAAAGCCTTGAGTACGCGTGCCGAGTCGAGCGGCTCGTCCACCTCCAGCGCCTCGGCATCGAGACGCGGGAAGGGATCGAGAAGACGGGCAGGCGGCTGCTCAAGCTGGCCCCGGCTTTGTGGCCCGAGCTGCCGCTGGAGGACTTGCGGCAGGCCGTAAGCGAGAGGCGTTCGCTAGGGACGCATCCGCTCGTGTACGGATGGATCTGCTTAAAGCTTGGAGTGCCGCTCGATCGGGCAGCCGAAGGCTATTTGTACATGTGCGCCCAGACCTGCGTCAATGCGGCCCTGCGCTTAATGGCGATGGGGCAGCAGGAAGCGCAGCGCATTCTGTCCCGGACGCTTCCTTCGATTGCGGAAGCTTGGCAAGAAGCGCGCGGGATGGACCCGGAGGAGGCTTACGGCGCCATGCCGCTCGCCGAGATGGCGATGATCCGCCATGAGCGGCTGTATTCGCGATTATTTATGTCGTAAGGGAGAGCGCCGTAGGCGGGATAGCCGCTTAGCTGGGCTGTAACCCGTTATCGTCGGGTTACGGAGCGCCGGAGCGAGGCAACCCAAGCCGCCCGGCCATATTCGAATGCTCTTCAATTAATCCAATGGGAGGGATTAGTCGATGAATATGTTCAATCGTCAGGAACGCCTGCATCATATCGACCGCGTGAACGGAGGTACATGCGGCGAGGTGAGCCGAGAGCTTCGGTTCCATCGCACGGGCCACGATCATGAGCATCCGGAGTGGGAGACCCCGGCATTCGCCGGCGGGCGCCCGATGCGGATCGGCATCGGCGGACCGGTCGGCTCCGGCAAGACGAAGCTGGTGGAGAGGCTGGCGTTCGAGCTGAAGGAACGACTGGATCTGGCGGTCATCACCAACGACATCTATACGAAAGAAGACGCCCGCATCCTGAACGCGACCGGGTGCCTGCCGCTGGAGCGGATTATCGGCGTCGAAACCGGAGGCTGCCCGCACACCGCGATTCGGGAGGACGCGTCCATGAACTTCGAAGCGGTGGAGGAGCTGGAGCTGAGATTCCCTCATCTGGAGCTCATCCTGATCGAGAGCGGCGGGGATAACCTGGCGGCCGCGTTCAGCCCGGAGCTCGTGGACCGTTTCATCTATATCATCGACGTCGCTCAAGGCGAGAAGATTCCGCGCAAAGGCGGACCCGGCATCAGCCGATCCGACCTGCTAATCATCAACAAGATCGACCTGGCTCCCTTCGTCGGCGCCAGCTTGCAGGTCATGGAGCAGGATTCGCGCCGCATGCGCGGCGAGAAGCCGTTCGTCTTTACGAACCTGCAAGGGGGAGACGGTCTCGAAGAAGTCGTATCCTGGGTAGAGCGCGAAGCGGGACGTCATGCGACCGCCGGTTGAAGCCGATCGGGCAGAGGCAGGAGAAACGAGCCTTCTTAAGGTTCGCGCGGAGCTGGCGGCGGCCGTCTCGCTCGTCGCCGGCAAGCCGGAGCTGACGAGCCGTTACCATACCGCTCCGCTCAAGATCGCGAAGACGTTCGCCCTTCGCGACGAGGCGGGGCCGCAGCTAGCCGTCGTCCAGATGGATGTCTCCCCCGGGCTTCTGGACGGAGACCGTTACTTCTACGATTGGACGGTCGGAGCGGGTGCCCGTCTCTATGCGACCAATCAAGCTTATACGCGGGTGCATCCATGCCCGGATTCCGATGCCCGGGCGGAGCAGCGTTTCCGTCTGGGGAGGGGAGCGGTGCTGGAATGGCTACCGGAACCGGTGATGCTCTTCCGGGGGGCGAAGTATCGCTGCGATACGCAGGTCGAGCTTGAACCGGAGAGCGTCTGCATGCTTGCGGACCTGTTCTGCCCGGGGCGTATAGCCAGAGGAGAGGTCTTCGGCTTCGATCGCTGCGAGACGAGCCTGAGCGTACGGTATCAAGGCGAGCTGATCCATCATCAGCGACAGCGATGGCTGCCCGGTCAGATGGATTTGAAGGCTCCGGGCTGCTTCGGAACAAAGACGCACCTAGGATCCCTATCGATCTTCTCGGATCGCTTGGACGGACCGGCGATCGCCGCGATGACGGCACAGCTTGAGGAGAGCGGCTTGCTGGCGGACGACCGCGGCGAGGTTAAGCTGGCGCTCGCTAGAACCGCAAGGCACGGCCTGGTCGCTATGCTGGTCGGTAACCGCACGTGGCAGGTTCAACGCGCCATGCAAGAGGTATGGGATGCCGCCCGCTTGGTTTTATTCGGCGCTTCCCCCGTTCGGCTGCTGAAGGGAGGATAAGCCTGCCCGACTTCTCGATGCGAGCTTCGCGCTCGGTCGAGAAGTTTTTTTGTGCAGTCGGGAAGGAATCCTAGAACAAAGTTGATAAAAAGTTGATAAAAAGTTGATAAAAAGTTGATCCGCGTCCGATAGGTTCATCTGAGAGGTGAATGCCATGCGAGGCCAATTATTGATCGTGGATGACGAAGCCGATATCGTCAGGCTTCTGAAGGACTATTTCGAGATGAACGGTTATACGGTGATGACCGCGGCGGACGGCGAGGAAGCGATGAAGCAGGCGGCCCGCCAGCCGGATCTCATCCTTCTGGATATCAACCTGCCGGGACGGGACGGCCTATCGGTGTGCGGGGCGATCCGCGATCACGTGGCCTGCCCGATTCTGTTCCTTACGGCCAAAGTGGAAGAGGCCGACAGGATCGACGGATTGCGGGCAGGGGGGGACGATTATATCGTGAAGCCGTTCTCCCTCGATGAGCTGGGAGCCCGAGTAGACGCCCATCTAAGAAGGGAGCAACGCCAGCGAAGCCGAACGAGAGTAAGCTTTACCGGCGATCTGACCATCGATTACAGCGAGAGGACGGTATCCGCGAAGGGCGAATTTCTTGCCTTGGCGAAGAAGGAGTTCGATATTATCGAGCTTCTCTCGACGAACACGGGCCAGATCTTCGACAAGGAACGGATTTACGAGCGGCTCTGGGGTTACGACAGCGAAGGGGACAGCTCCGTCGTGGCCGAGCATATTCGCCGCATCCGCGCGAAGCTTGGCGTTATTAGCGACAGAACTTATATCGCGACCGTATGGGGAGTCGGGTACAAATGGGTCGGCTGAAGCGGAAGTGGAAGGACCTGTCGATCCGACATACGATAGCAGCCTATACCGTCGCGTTCATGCTGCTTGCTACTCTGCTGAGCGGGATCGCCATGAACCGTCTCGAGCATTGGCAGGCCCATATTTATTCGAACTATTACTCGGCGGAGGAGAGCTACTTTACCGACGAGCAGGGCAGGAGAATCCTCATCGGCCTTCAGGAGCAGAAGGAAGGCGTCGAATTCTCAAGAAAAGACGGCCTGCTGCTCAAAGGAATCAACGTCGCTCAACTGCTCGTCATTCCCGTTTTCTATGGAGGATTCATTCTTTTGGCCGCTATGCTCATCTACCGTCATAAACTGAAGAAGCCGATCGAGCTCATCGAGAAGTCGGCGGAGAAGATTGCGCATAGAGAGCTTGACTTCTCGCTTGATTACGAATCCCGAGACGAGATGGGGAGATTGTGCGCTTCGCTGGACAGCATGCGCGATTCGCTTGAAGGGCATTATCGCGAGATGTGGAGAACGATGGAGGAGCGCAAGCAGCTCAACGCCGCATTCTCCCACGATCTTCGAACCCCGCTTACGGTGCTTCGCGGCTATACCGACTTCCTGAACAAATACGTGCCGCAGGGGAGAGTAAAAGAAGAGAAACTGCTCGAAGTGATCGGATCGATCGCCGGCCATGCCGCGCGGATTCAGAGCTATGTCGATTCCATGAGCGCCATTCAGAAGCTTGAGGATATCGCCATTCATCCCTCCACCCAAAGCTTGGAGAAGATCGGAGAGGCGCTTCGCTCGGTCTCGAACGCGCTCGAGCAAGCCCATAACCGTTCGATCGCCGTCTTCGTGCATGCCGGCAACGCTCCCCGATCGGTCCAAGCGGATCTCGATGTCCTCCTTCGCGTCGCGGACAATCTGATAGGCAATGCGATCCGATATGCCCGAGCGAAGATAGCCGTGGAGCTGGGCTGGGAGCAAGGCCTATTGACCTTGAAGGTGCAGGATGACGGCGACGGGTTCTCGGAGGAAGCGCTCAGGATGGCCGCTTCTCCTTTCTATCAGGGCGAACGGGAGCAGGGAGGGCACTTCGGAATGGGCTTGCATATCGCCAGGCTGCTCTGCGAGAAGCATGGCGGCAAGCTGCAGCTGGCTAATGCCGATACGGGCGGAGCAATCGTTGTCGCCTCGTTCCTAGCCCCTAGAAGCAGAGAAGTAGATAGATAGTTGATATTCTCTCGGTACACTCTCCTTGTAAGCTTAAAGGAGGGTTTTTCTTATGAAGGACAAGCTGTCGATCGAGATTCTCGAATTAATCAAGCATTACGGGCGCAAGAAAGCGCTAAGCGAGATCACTTTAACGATAGGGCAAGGCATGTTTGGGCTGCTTGGCCCGAACGGCGCGGGGAAAACGACGCTGATGAGAACGTTAGCGACGCTGCTTCCGAAGAGCGGCGGGCGCCTTAACGTATGCGGCATTCCGATCGAGAACGCAAGCGAGGTCCGCGGGTTGATCGGTTACCTTCCGCAAGACTTCTCGATGTACCCTCGAATGAGCGTCTACGCCGCCATGGATTACCTCGGCGCTCTCTCGGGTCTGGATCGTTCGGCGCGCAAGGAGAGAATTCCCCGCCTTCTGGAGCGGGTGAATCTGGACAGGCATCACCGGACCAAGGTTAAAGCGTTGTCCGGAGGGATGAGAAGAAGGCTGGGCATCGCCCAGGCGATCCTTCACGATCCGAAGGTTCTTATCGTAGACGAGCCGACGGCGGGCTTGGATCCGGAGGAGAGAATTCGGTTCCGTCATCTGCTGGCCGAGCTCGCGGAAGAGAGGATCGTTATCCTCTCCACCCATATCGTCGGGGATATCGAAGCAGCCTGCGAGAACATCGCCGTATTGGAGAGCGGCAGGCTTCTGTATCAGGGAACCACGGCCCAACTTACGGCTTCGGCGGAGGGGAAAGTTTATATAGCGGAGGTCGACCGTCAAGAGCTGGACAGCTTGAAGAAGAAGCATACCGTGACGGGGATGCTGGCATCCGGGAATCGGGTCCAGGTCCGCTTGGTCGCAGACGCCCCTCCGATCGCGGGAGCGGTGCCCTGCGTGCCGAATATGGAAGATGCGTACATGCTGCTCATGCGGGAAAAGGGCGCTTCGGTTCACTTGCCAGGGGAGGTGCGGTGACGATGCTTCGACTGGAGCTTAAGAAAGGATGGTTCAGCGTCACTTATATCCTCTACGTGATTTTCTTGGTCGGCTTCCTCTATTCGCAGGTCGGCGCTCAATTCGATCGAATCGATCCGCCGAAGCCGGGAGCCGACAGCTACGGGATGAGAAGCTCGAACGAACCATCAATCATCATGCAGGGCGCCCGTCAGTCGTTGGAAGCCGAATATGCGGCCAACTCGTACGCCGCTTATCCGCTCGGCTTCTACAAGAATGTGAAGCTAAGCGAGCGGGAGCAGGACCGGATTGGCGAGCTTCTTGCCGAGATTGCCAAAGCTCAAAAGGCTCAAGATTTCTCCCGTTTCAAGCAGCGGATGGATCAAGCGGACAAGCTGATCGGCGGCGGCACTTCCTATGCAAGCGGCTCTCTGTCCACGTTCGGTAACGTTCCGAGAACCTATGAAGAGGCGCTATCCGACTACAATCTGATTGTGGAGAAGGACCGCTTTAGCGGAGCCGATGCTCGGCTGTTCAGCGACTACCTTGGCGTTATGCTCGCCTTCGTGCCTGTGTTCGTAGCCGTAGCGTTCGGGATGAAAGATCGCCGCGCCGGCATGAAGGAGCTGCTCGACGTCCGAAGCGCCGCATCCATCCGTATCGTAGGAAGCCGCTATCTGGCTCTTATTATCGCCTTGTTCCTGCCTGTCCTTCTGTTGGCTGCATACGCGACCTATTTGTCCGGAACGCAGTATGGCTGGAGCGAGATCGATCGATTTGCATTCTTTAAATACTCCTTCGGCTGGCTGCTGCCGACCTTGCTGGCGACAACGGCGATCGGAATGTTTCTGACCGAGCTGACCGAGACGCCGATCGCGGTGGCGGTCCAAGGAATTGGCTGGTTCGTCGGGCTGAACCAAGGCATCAAGCATATCGATGGCGGATACGGCTGGGATCTCGCGTTGCGGCATAATACGGCGGGCAATTCGCAGCAATTCCTCGATCATCTCGGCACGCTTGCCGCGAACCGGATCGGGTACACGCTCCTGTCGCTACTGCTGGTACTCGCAACGGCATGGATCTACGAGAGGAAAAGGAGGGGGAAGCTGAATGTTCGCGGCTTTTATAAGAAAATACGGTTACCTGGCCGGAGCCAATCTGCGCAATAACCAAGCCCCTTCACTTGGAATCGCGGCGCTGCTTCTGATGATATCCCCCATGCTGTTCGGCATGGCCAATCGGGTCGGCGCCGAAGCAGCCGAGCCGCTGGAGAAGTTCGTCTCGCTGATCGGCATCGCGCTGCTGACTCCGCTGTTCCAGGCGGAGCAGCATCCGGCCGTGCGCGAAGTTCTCGCTTCCAAGAAGACGCCGCTCGCCGCGGTCCGGTTGACCCGCCTCTTCCTGGCTGTCCTGTCGCTTGCTGTTTTCCTCGCGGTTTATGTTCTCCTTCTGCTGCGAGCCGGCGGTGAATTTCCTTGGCTTCCGTATGCGGGAGGAACCTTCGCCAGCGCTTATTGCTTGGGCGCGATAGGGCTGCTTTTCTATAGCTTGACCGGACAGATCGCTATCGGTTATATGCTGCCTCTTATGTACTACACGTATAATCTGATGTCGGGGGGCAAGCATCTGGGGCCGTTAAAGCTATTCTCGATGTCGGAGGGAAGCTATGACGAGAAGGGGTGGCTGCTCGCGGTCGGAACCGTCCTCTTAGCGGCATCCATGCTCATAGCAAACCGGTTCGACGGAAGGCGGTTGAACCAATGACCTCTTCAGCCGTCGTGCCCAACAACCAAAAAGCTCCAAGCCCATTCAGGGCTTGGAGCTTTTGCGTTCGTCCGGGAAAAGCTTGGCCAGCGCGGCGAAGGGCAAATTCTCGTAGTGATCGGTCTTGTAGACGATCTCCGATTCCAGCTTGGGCTCCTCCGACAGCTTGTTGCGCCGGAATTGAAGCTGGTCGAACAGCTTTACGAGAATCTGCGCCGTATTGACCGCGTCGTCCATCGCGCGGTGATGGGAGCCGACGAACGGAATCTCCAGCATCTCCAGCGCGTTCTTCAGTCCCATCTGCTGGTGCTTCTCCAGCTTGAACGTCTTGGACAGCATTTTCTGCAGATTGTTATGGTTCAGGATCCAGCCGGTCTCGATCTTCTGCTCCCGGCATTCCTGGACAAGCTGGCGATGGTCGTCCGGCCCCCAGGCGCACAGGTAATATTCCTCCGGCCCAATCCATTCCACGAAGCCGCGAATCGCATCGCGGAGCGTGCTCGCGCCGGCAACGTCATCCTGCGTAATGCCCGTGAAGGAAGTGGTATCCTCGGACAGCTGGGGGACGACGACCGGCCGCACGAACGTCTGGAACGTATCGACGATCGTCGGAACGCCTTCCAGAACTTTTACCTTGGCCGCCCCGATCTCGATGATCTCGGCAACTTGGCCTTTCTTGCGGCGTACGGTCATTTCCAGGTCATAAACAATATAAGTCAAGACGGTCACACCTTATCGTCAACGCTTCTCGAAGCCCGCATAAAAACGTGCTTTCGTTATTATAAGCTTCTGCCCGATTTTTGTCAGCTTAGCCGAGCTTGACGAGGCTGTATTTTTTCTTGCCTTTGCGGATGATGATGAAGCGCCCGCCGATCGCATGCTCCGGCGTAACTTCCAGCTCCAGATCGGTGACGCGGTCGCCGTTCAGGTAGATCGCTCCGGCGGTCAGGTCTTCGCGGGCCTGGCGCTTCGAAGGTACGATGCCGACATCGACGAGCCATTCCACGATGTTCTTCGGCTCCGTGCCTGCGGTGAAGGTCGGCATCTCCTTGAAGCCTTGCTCGATCTCGTCCGCCGAGAGGGAGCGGATGTCTCCGCTGAACAGCGCGGCCGTGATTCTCTTCGCTTGCTCAAGCGCTTCTTCGCCGTGAACGAAGCGGGTCATCTCTTCGGCCAGGGCCTTCTGGGCTTCGCGCTTGTGCGGCTCGGTCTCCACCTTCGCCGCCAGGGCTTCGATCTCTTCCTTGCTCAGGAAGGTAAAGTACTTCAGGTACTTCACGACGTCGCGGTCGTCCGTGTTCGCCCAGAACTGGTAGAACTCGTAAGGCGTCGTCTTGTTCGGGTCGAGCCAGACGGCGCCGCCGGCCGACTTGCCGAACTTGGTGCCGTCCGCCTTCAGCATGAGCGGGATCGTCAGGGCGAACGCCTGGGCTTCCGGACCTTCCTTCTTGCGAATGAGGTCAAGGCCGCTCGTGATGTTGCCCCATTGGTCGGAGCCTCCGATCTGAAGCTGGACGTCCTCGTTCTGGAACAGGTGCAGGTAGTCGAGCGACTGCAGGATCTGGTAGGAGAACTCGGTGAAGGAGATGCCGCTGTCGAGGCGGCTGGCCACGACGTCCTTGGCGAGCATCGTGTTGATGCTGAAGTTCTTGCCGTAATCGCGCAGGAACTCGATGACGTTGATCTTGTGAGTCCAGTCGTAGTTGTTGACCAGGCGAACCTGGCTGGCGTCGTTATCGGTGACGAACAGCTTCTTCATCTGCGCCGTGAGCGCTTCGACGTTCGCTTGAATCTGCTCCATCGTCTGCAGCGAGCGCTCGGTCGTGCGTCCGCTCGGATCGCCGATCGTGCCGGTCGCGCCGCCGATCAGGATGACGGGGCGATGGCCCGCCAACTGGAATCTCTTCAGCACGATGAACGGGATCAGGTGCCCGACATGCATGCTGTCGCCGGTCGGGTCGACGCCGCAATAGAGCGACACGGCCTTCTCGTTAGTCAGCTTGCGAAGCCCTTCCTCGTCGGATTGCTGGTTGATGGCGTCGCGCCACTCGAGTTCGTCGATAATGTTCATGCTTGCATCCCCTTTTTCCTAAGAAAATAAAAAAACGCCCCTCGTCTATCGTAGACGTAGGGACGATTGTTTAACCGCGGTACCACCCAGATTGCACCGACAGCCGTTATCGGACTGCTTGTGCCGCTTCAGCGAGATATCGTTCGCTTCTTCCGCTTGGCATTACCCAAGTGCTCCGGAGGCGTAATTCGCGGCCGCTGTGTGTGTCAGGTCCCATCGACCCCTGACTTTCTGGAACAGGGACAACGCCGCTACTGATCTCCATCCTCGCAAGGATATGAGTAGATTACAGCTAGTATAGCGACCCCTTATTTTATTGTCAACAAAATGGGGCGTTCCTCCGCAAGGATCATTGGCTAGCTTGACGGTACGGGGGCGAATCCCGATTCCGCCCTATCATCGGCAGGGTTATTGTCTTTGTCTTAATCTCGCTTCTTCCACATACACATGTTGTATCGAGGAGGGTGAAGAGTATGGACAAGATTCTGAAGCGGTACTATCAACTCAAGCAGAAGAATAAAGAGATCGAGCAAGAGCTGTCCGAGCTGAGGGCTTCCATCCTGAACTATTGCAGCGAGCAGAGCCTGTCCGAGTTCGAGGCGGGCGGGTATCAAGCAAGGCTCGTCCTGCAGGAACGCAAGGAATACGACGGCGGCAAGCTGTACGAGGCGCTTCCCGATCCGGAGGTGTGGCGGCTGCTCTCCAAGCCGGACTCGTCCAAGATCGGCAGCCTGGTCAAGCTGAACGTCATCACCGAGGAATCGATCCGCGATACGTATTCGATCCAGCAGGTCACACTGCTTCAGGTCGATAAGAAGTAACTCAACGTTAATGTCCATAGGGTAACGATCGATTTTGGAACACAGCCAAGCCTCGCTTCGGCCATCGTTCGCGGATTCCGCGGGCGACCCGAGGGGGGCTTTTTTTTGAATGGGGAATCTATTAATTGCCTAATAGCGGAAGAAGCGGCGGACGTTCAAACTTGCTATAATAACGTAATAGATACTAGGTTGTCGGAAAAAAAAGGAGTGGGTTGGTTGAAGCTGTTCCATACGGCCGATTGGCACTTGGGCAAGCTGGTGCAGAACGTCTATATGACGGAGGACCAGGAGCATGTCCTGCGGCAATTGCTGCGGGACATCGAGACGGAGAAGCCGGACGCGGTCATCGTCGCCGGAGACTTGTACGACCGCGCCGTGCCGCCGACGGACGCGGTGCAGCTGCTCGACAGGGTGCTGAAGACGATCGTGCTCGACCTGAAGACGCCGGTGCTGGCCGTCTCCGGGAACCATGACAGCCCGAGCCGGCTGAACTTCGGCAGCGGCATCATGCGGGCGGCGGGCTTACATATCGCAGGGGAATTCGCGCCGCCGTTCGAGCCGGTCACGTTAAGCGACGAGCATGGTCCCGTGCAGTTCTATCTCGTTCCGTTCGCCGACCCGGCGACGGTCCGCCAGGCGCTTCAAGAGGAGGACATCGGCTCCTACGACGATGCGATGAGTGCGGTCATTGCGAAGATCAAAGAGACGATAAAGCCGGGAACGAGGAACGTCTTCGTCGGCCATGCGTTCGTCACGAAGGGCGGCGAGGCGGAGCCGAACACGAGCGATTCGGAGCGGCCGCTGGCGATCGGGGGAGCGGAGCACGTTAGCTCGGCGCATTTCAAGGATTTTAACTACACGGCGCTTGGGCATCTGCACCAGGCGCATCATGTCGGCGACGAGACGATACGCTATTCCGGCTCGCCGCTCAAATATTCGATCTCCGAGGAGAAGCACCGCAAGGGATACCTGATCGTGGAGCTGGACGCGAACGGGACGGCGACGGTGGAGAAAAGGCTGCTGGAGCCGCGCCGCGACATGCGCACCGTCGAAGGCTATATGGCGGAGATCGAGCGGCATGAGAGAAACGAGGATTACGTCTACGTGAAGCTGCTCGACGAGCTGCCGGTGCTCTCGCCGATGGAGCGAGTGCGCGCCGTCTACCCGAATGCGATGCATGTCGGCCAGAGCTCGGTGCTGCAGCATCTGAACGGGCAGGCGGAGCTGGCTTCCGGCGGCGGCAAAGCGGGCATGGACATGCTGTCGCTGTTCCGCTCCTTCTATCGGGATGCCAAGGACGCGGAAGCTTCCGAGGAGACGGAGCAGCTGTTCCTGCAGGTGCTGAGGGAGATCGATCGAGAGGACGGTGAACGGAATGAAGCCCATCAAGCTGACCATGACGGCGTTCGGGCCGTATAAGGACAAGGAGACGATCGATTTCTCCGAGCTGAACGGCCACCGTCTGTTCCTCGTCTCCGGCAATACCGGCGCGGGCAAAACTTCGATCTTCGACGCGATCTGCTTCGCGATCTACGGAGAAGCGAGCGGGGAGGACCGCAGCGATTCGAAGAACCTGCGCAGCCAGTTCGCGGAGGATGACGTCCATACGGCGGTCGAGTTCGAGTTCGAGCTGAAGAAGCGTACCTATCGCATTCTGAGGCAGCTGTCCCACGTCAAGGAAGGCAACAAGAACGCGACGGGCGAGAGGTACGAGTTCGTGGAGACGACCGGCGGCCAGGAGAAAATGATGGTGGACCGGTACATGGTCCGGCAGATCAACGAGAGAATGCAGAGCCTGATCGGGCTCACGAAGGAGCAGTTCAGCCAGATCGTGATGCTTCCCCAGGGCGAATTCCGCAAGCTGCTCACGTCCGACACGGAGAACAAAGAGGAGATTCTGCGGAAAATTTTCCGAACGCACCTCTTCAAGAACGTGGCCGAGATTCTCAACGACCGGAGAAGGACGGCGCAGGCCGCCTGCGAGCTCGCCAAGCGCGACTTGGACATGCTGACGGTCAACCTTCGGCTCGCCTTGGAAGAGAGGGAAGGCTCCGAGCTCCATCGGGTGCTGGCCGAGGAGCATTACAACGCCTATCAGGTGCTCGAAGCGTTAGAGAGCGAGATCTCTTATTATGCGGAGGAGAAGCTCTCTCGCAGAGCGAAGCTGGACGAGGAGACCAAACGGCAGAAGGAGCTGGTGGAGAAGCTCCACCTGGCGGCGTCCCTGAATGCTCAGTTCGACGAGCTGGATCGGAAGAGGACCGAACGGGACCGCCTGGAGACGGAGATCCCCGAGGTCGGGCGGAAGCGGGAACGGCTGAAGCTCGCCGAGAAGACGCTGCCGCTTCAGGTGCAGGAGAAGCATGTCGCGTTCGCGGCGGAGGAGGCCCGGACGAAGGAGCTTCAGCTGCAGGAAGCGAAAGTCGCCAAGGAGAGTGCGGAAGAGGATTACCGCCGGAAGGAAGAGGCCTATCGCGCCGAAGAGAGCAAGGGGGAGCTGCGGGAGCGACTCGTTCGGGAACTCGAGAGGATGAATCGGGATCTGCCGGTCGTTCGCGAGCTGGATACTCGCAAGGCACAGGTGGACCGGGCGAGCCGAATGGCGCTTCAAGCCCATGACGAGCTGAAGGCGATAGACTCTCGGGCCGCGTCTCTGCAAGAAGAGAAGCGAGGATTGGCGGAACGCGTTCGGGCGTTGGACGGCCAGATCGTCGCGCTTCCGGAGCTGGACGAGCAGCTGAACCGGATGCGGACGGACGTCAAGGTGCTCCAGGAGAATCTTCAATTGGCGAGAGAGCTGAGCGCGACCGGCAAGGAGGAGCGGGAGCAGCAAGGGATGTTCGACGCCGCCGCTCGGGAGTACGCGCGGCTGGAAGCCGCATGGCTGGAAGGGCAGGCCGGCTTGCTGGCCGGACATCTTCACGACGGCATGCCATGTCCCGTCTGCGGCAGCGCGGCGCATCCCCATAAGGCGGTCGTGGCCGAAGATACGCCTTCAAGAGAAAGGCTAGAGGAGCAAAGGAGCCGGCGATCGGCGTTGGAGACGGCCTATCTGGCAGCCAAGGCGAAGCGGGAGCATCTGGAGGCGCAGCTGCGCGCGAAGGAGCGGGAGGCGGCCGAGCTGGGCTACTCGAGCGGCCTCGAGGGCATCGAACGCGACTATCTGGCTCTGGTCGAGGCGGGCAAGAAGCTCAGCGCCGAAGTGGCGAGGCTGCGAGCGGATCAGGCCGCGGCGCTTGAGCTGAAGCGGCAGCTGGAGCAGACGGAGCGGGCACTAGAGAACGCGGTTAGAGAAAAGGAAGAGAAAGCGGCCGCTCACCATCGGCTGGCTACGGCCTTCGCGACGGAGCAAGCGCTCTATGAGCAGGCGCTGAACAGCGTGCCGGAGGAGATCCGCTCGCTTGCGGCGCTGGAGAAGAAGCTGGCGGAGACGGAAGCGGAGAAGCTCAAGCTGGAAGCGGCTTGGCGCGCGGCCCAAGAGCAGTTCCAGGCGGCTCGGGAGCGGCAGGCCGCCGCGGCGGCGAATCAAGCCGGAGCGGACAAGCAGTTGGCCGAGGCGAGAACGCGCCTGGAGCAGGCGAGCGCGGACTTCCGCGCCGAGGTGCGGTCGGCGGGCTTCGCGTCCGAGGAGGAGTACCGGCAGGCGAAGCTGTCGGACTCGGCCCGGGAGGAGCTGAAGCGCGAGATCGAGCGCTTCGATGCCGATCTGGCGGCGATCCGCAAGCAGGTCGAGGAGTTGGAAGCGCAGCTTAAGGATAAAGCGCGAGCCGATCTGGCGGCACTCGCGGAAGAGAACGAGCGGATGGAAGCGCAGCTGGAGCTCACCCGGCAGTCGCTGGCGCAGGCGCAGGACCATCACGACAAAGCGCTTGAAGGCAAAGAGAGAATCGTTCAGGCGGAAAGCGGGTACCGGCAGGCGGAGAAAGAGTTCCAACTCGTGAAGGATCTCTACGACGTCGTCCGCGGGGAGAACAAGTTCAAGATCTCCTTCGAACGGTACCTGCTGGTCGAGTTCCTGGACCGGATCCTTCAGGCGGCGAATCTGCGGCTGGAGACGATCTCGGGAGGCCAGTTCTACCTGGCCCGCAGCGACCGGCGCGAGAAGCACGGCAAGCAGAGCGGCCTCGGCCTCGACGTGTTCGACAACTACACGGGGCAGTATCGCGACGTGAAGACGCTGTCGGGGGGCGAGAAGTTCAACGCTTCCCTCTGCCTGGCGCTCGGCATGGCCGACGTTATCCAGTCCTACGAAGGCGGCATCTCGCTGGAGACGATGTTTATCGACGAAGGCTTCGGCTCGCTCGACGAGGAATCGCTGAACAAAGCGATAGACACGCTGATCGAGCTTCAGCAGACCGGACGCATGATCGGCATCATCTCCCACGTCCAGGAGCTGAAGCAGGCGATCCCCGCCGTTCTGGAGGTCAAGAAATCGGCCGAGGGCTGCAGCTATACGAGATTCCGGGTGAGCTGATTCGAAGGGGAGAACAGGGTCTGTTCCATAAGTCCATGACTTATGAGACAGACCCTGTTTCTATTCGTCTGAAGATTCTAACGGAACTCACGGCCCTTAATAGCTCGAAAAAGCGGCTATCCGATTTCTAACGGAACTAGGTGACCTTTATTTCTGTTTTTACGCGCTTTTATAGGGTGAAATCCCGAAATAAGGGCTCTCCGTTCCGTTAAAAATAGAATTCTCGTTTTTTGGGCGAAATAAGGGCTCTCCGTTCCGTTACGGGTTTAACCGCAATCGGCGATTCTCCTCTTCCTCCGTTTTACAAGCATCAGGTTTCGCAGGCCGCCAACGGCGCTCCGCTTCCGGTTCCCCGAAACCTGCGGGAGACGGCAAATCGGAACGCGGCTGAGCAACTGTGCCGATCCGCCCGAATAAGCTTATAGGGAGAGGAGATGCGGAGGATGAGCATAGTTACGAATAGAAGTCCTTTTGCCAACGAACCGTTCGTCGATTTTAAGCTGGAAGAGAACCGGATAGCGATGGAGAAGGCGATTGCCAAGGCGAAGGAAGCGTTGAACGCCGAATATCCGCTGCATATCGGAGCGGAGAAGATTTACACGGAAGCCAAGATCCAATCGCGGAATCCCGGCAATCTGGACGAGGTCGTCGGTTACGTCAGCAAGGCGAACCGGGAGTTGGCCGAGAAAGCGATGCAAGCGGCGCTGGCGGCATTCGAGACTTGGAAGAAGGTGCCGGCGGCCGACCGCGCGGAATATCTGTTCAAGGCCGCGAAGCGGTTGCGCGAGCGCAAGCATGAATTCTCAGCAACGATGATCCTGGAATCGGGCAAGAACTACGCCGAAGCGGACGCCGATACGGCGGAAGCGATCGACTTCCTCGAATACTATGCCCGAGAGATGATTCGCCTGAGCCGGATTAACGAGGCGCAGCCGCTGACGGCGGTGGCCGGCGAAGATAACAAGCTGCGCTACATTCCGCTGGGCGTCGGCATCGTGATCCCGCCCTGGAATTTCCCGCTCGCGATCTGCGTCGGCATGACGAGCGCGGCGGTCGTCTCCGGCAATACGGTGGTGCTGAAGCCGGCATCGACGACGCCGGTCATCGCGCACATGTTCGTCGAGCTGATGGAAGAGATCGGGCTGCCGCCCGGCGTCATCAATTACCTCCCCGGAAGCGGAGCCGAAGTCGGGGATTATCTGACGGGCCATCCGCGAACCCGCTTCGTCAGCTTCACCGGTTCGAAGGAAGTGGGCCTTCATATCAGCCGGCTGGCGGCGGAGACGGCTCCCGGCCAGATCTGGATCAAGCGGCTCGTGGCGGAGATGGGCGGCAAGGACGGCATCGTCGTCGACGAGACGGCCGACCTGGACGCGGCGGCGCAAGCGATCGTTGCGTCGGCGTTCGGCTTCCAAGGGCAGAAGTGCTCCGCGGGCTCCCGGGCGTTCATCGTCGAAGCCGTCTACGACCAAGTGGTCGAGAAGGTCGCGGCGCTGACCAAGCGGCTCGCCATCGGCTTGCCGGAGGAGAATTACGCGGCGGGACCGGTAATCGACGAAACCTCGTTTCGCAGAATCCTTGATTATATCGAGATAGGCAAAAGCGAAGGAAGGCTTCTAGTCGGCGGAGGCAAAGCGGAAGGCAACGGTTACTACATTCAGCCGACCGTCTTCGCCGACGTGGACGGCAAGGCGCGCATCATGCAGGAAGAAATTTTCGGCCCGGTGCTCGCGATCGGCAAGGCCAAGGATTGGCGCGAGGCGATCGCGCTCTACAACGACACGGAGTTCGGCCTCACCGGCTCTTTCTTCTCGAGGGATGAAGCCCGAATCGAGGAAGCCCTGGACACGATGCACTGCGGCAACCTGTACGTGAACCGCAAGTGCACCGGCGCCTTGGTCGGCGCCCATCCGTTCGGCGGCTTCAACATGTCGGGCACCGATTCCAAGGCCGGAGGCCACGACTACCTGCTCCAGTTCACGCAAGCGAAGGCGCTATCGGTGAAGAAGTAAGCATATGCGGCGAAACGAAGGGGCTGTCCCAAAAGTCCAACTTAGGGACAGCCCTTGTCTTTTAGTTAGCGATTTAGTATTTGGAGGGATGTGTCTCCTTCCGGTTGCTGGTGCCGCCGTGAAATCGGATTTGGTAACCCCGTTACAAGGGGATTTCACGTCGGCAAAAGCAAACGCTCCGCTCCTCCAGGAGACACATGCCCTCTTTTTTGTATCGCTTTTTTAAGAAAATGCATAACTTCAAAACGCAAAGAAACCGTTCTTTGGTAAAATGGAGGTACCACCCAACCACTTACGAAAGGAACGGTTTCTTTGTACATTCAYTATACCATGGACCAACTTTGCCTGCCAATGGACCTCGAGGAAGACATCCCTCCTCATCACCTTGTCCGTGTCGTCAACGAGGCGGTYAATCGTCTGGACGACAAGATCTTTGCTTCCGCATATCCTGGCGGCGGACGAGACAGCTAYCACCCCAAGATGCTTACCAAAGTCATTATTTACGCCTACACCCAGCGTATYTACTCCTCTCGCCAAATCGCCAAAGCCGTCCGCGAGAACGTCATGTTCATGTGGATCGCCGGCAGACAACGGCCAGATTTCCGTACCATTAACCGGTTCCGCTCTGAGCGCATGAAGTCTGTTCTCGAGACCGTCTTCACCGCCGTTCTTCAGTTCCTTGTCGAATCTGGCTACGTCAAGCTAGACCATTACTTCGTTGACGGCACCAAGATCGAGGCTAACGCAAATCGCTATACGTTTGTCTGGGGCAAGGCTGTCGTCAAGCAACAGGCGAAGCTTCAAGAGAAGGTCCAAACCTTATTCAAGGCTATTGCAGAGTCCGAGCGCCAAGACGAGCAAGARCATGCGGGAGAAGATCTTCTCGASCTAGGTGAAGCGGCGCAGATGACAAGCGAGAAGCTGGCCGCGGCTGTTCAGAAGCTGGAGACTAAGCTTCAAGATAAACCAAAGAACAAACCCCTCAAGAAGACGGTACGGGTGCTCCGCAAAGACCTCCTTCCGCGYCTCCAGAAATAKGAGAAGCAGCGAGAGATACTCGGCGATCGAAACAGCTTCAGCAAGACCGATCCGGATGCGACGTTCATGCGCATGAAAGAGGATCACATGCGAAACGGCCAGCTCAAGCCGGGCTACAACGTGCAAATCGGGACGGAAGAGCAGTTCATTATCGGTTATAGCCTGCATCAACGTCCGACGGATACTCGTTGCTTAAAGCCTCACCTGGATAAGGTCAAAGCCTCACTTGGAAAACTGTCAGGAACGATCATTGCGGATGCCGGATACGGCGGAGAAGAGAACTACGCCTACCTTGAAGAAGAACAGCTCGAAGCGTTGGTCAAATACGGCACCTACCATAAAGAGAAGTCAAGAGCATGGCAGAAGGATATCAGCAAGCTGGATAACTGGCAGTACCATGCAGAAGAAGATTACTGGAGTTGTGCAGGGGGACGGAAGCTACACTTCCGCTACGAAAGCAAGGAGACGACGGATAGTGGATATGAGCTCCGGAAGAGACATTATCGCAGCGAGGGCTGCGAAGGCTGTCCGTTAAAGAGTGCTTGTACGAAAGCTCAAGGAGATCGTGAGATAAGCGTAAGCCTGAAGTATCAGGAATACAAACAACGGGTTCGAGAGAAGCTCCGAAGCGAGGAAGGCTATGCGCTCTCGGTCAAGCGGATGATCGAGCCGGAGAGTGTGTTTGGACAGATCAAGAACAACCGGGGATTCCGGCGCTTCCTGCTTCGCGGCTTGCCGAAGGTGAACCTAGAGGTCGGGTGGCTTTCGCTTGCCCATAATCTGCTCAAGAAAGCAGCCATTAATCGAAAACGTAAAATAGCAGCGCAGGGATAGCCTCCCTGGCACTGCTATTTTTCAAAAATAACCCATTTTACTTAAACGAGCTGTTCTAAAAGTGAGATAGAACTTACTTTTGAGACAGCCCCTTATTATTTTGGATATCGCAGTAAAAAATGTTGTATATTAAGAACGCATGTTCTAAAATTGGGTTAATGCCCTAGTATCTGAGGAGGTTAGTTGTGAGTCAAAAGATAGATTATAAAAGAGACTATAAGCAGCTTTATATGCCGAAGACGGTGCCGGAAATCGTGGAAGTGCCGAGGATCCCCTTCTTTATGGTCAGCGGTTCCGGGGACCCGAACGGCGAGGAATACTCGATGGCTGTAGAAGCGTTGTACACGATGAGCTATGCGGTGAGAATGTCTCACAAAAGCGATAACGTGCCGGCAGGATACTATGAATATACGGTGTTTCCTCTCGAAGGCGAATGGGACCTGGTTGACCGTTCGAAGCCGGCAACGGACAAGAGCAACTTTAAATATACGATCATGATCCGCCAGCCCTATTTTGTGACGGTAGAGATCTTCGAACGATTTCTGGACCAGTCCAAAAGGAAAAAATCGAATCCGTTCCTGGAGACCATTCGGTTTGAATACGCCGAAGAGGGATTATGCTGTCAGATGATGCATAAGGGAAGCTTTGACGAGGAGCCGGCGAGCTTCGCTCGCATGGAAGCGTTCTGCGCCGAGCAGGGCTATCTTCGTACGAGTAAACTTCATCGGGAGATCTACTTGTCGGATCCCCGGAAGACCGAGCGGGCAAAGCAGAGAACGGTGTTGAGATTCCCTGTCGTCAAAGCCTGATATTAAACATACATAGATTCACTTTGCCGCCTTATCGTTAGGGCGGCTTTCTTATTCAAAATCCGCATAAGAGAATAGAAATAATCTATCACGGACTGGATTGACTGTTATCATTTGGCAATGGTAGATTGATCACAACCATTATTCCGATTATTTAGATAAGATAAATCAAGTATTGGGGGGCGGACATGAGCAAATCCATTTTGGAGCGTTGGATCGACGAGCACAAGCCTGCGTTCGAGAGCTTGGCTAAGAGCATATGGGAGAATCCGGAGCTGGCTTATCGGGAGACCTTCGCGGCGAAGGCTCAAACCGCGGTGCTGAGGGAGGCGGGGTTCCGCATTCGCGAGAAGGTCGGCGGGATCGCGACGGCCTTCATCGCGGAGTTCGGCTCCGGCTGCCCCGTCATCGGAATCCTGGGCGAATTCGATGCCCTTCCCGGGCTTTCGCAGAAGGTCAGCACGCGGCAGGAGCCGATCGCCGGCCAAGGAGCGGGGCACGGCTGCGGTCATCATCTTCTTGGCACGGCCGGCGTGGAAGCGGCTGTCGCGCTAAAGAACCGGCTGCGGGAGGAAGGGCTGCCGGGAACGATTCGTTATTATGGCTGCCCCGCGGAGGAAGTGCTGTCCGGCAAGACATTCATGGCTCGAGATGGGGCGTTCGACGATCTCGATTGCGCGTTGACTTGGCATCCCGGCACCGCAAACCTGGCGCTGTCGGCGAGCACCTCGGCGCTTACTTCCGTCGAGTTCCGGTTCAAAGGGCGAACGGCTCACGCGGGAATCGCGCCTCACTTGGGGAGAAGCGCCCTTGATGCGGTAGAGCTCACGAATATCGGCGCGAATTATTTGCGGGAGCATGTCCCCGACGGCGTCCGGATTCACTACTCCATCACCGACGGCGGAGTGGCGCCGAACATCGTGCCGGAACGCGCAAGCGTCTGGTATTACGTTCGAGGGGCCGATCGGAACCAAGTAGACGGAATATTCGGGCGATTGGCCAAGGTCGCGCAGGGCGCGGCGCTGATGACCGAGACGGAGGTCGAATGGGAGATCAAAGCCGGAGCCTACGATGTGCTGCCTAACGATTCGCTGAGCAAGCTGCTGTTGAAGCAAACGGAAGAGGCAAGCGCCCTTGCGTTCACGGACGAGGAACGGGACTGGGCCGAGGCCTTGGTTCGGACGCTTGATCCGGAGGCGCTCAAGCAAGCCGTCCAGCTTCATGAGAACCTCGGTCTGGCCGAAGAGGGATGGCTTCCGTCCGGCGCCGCCTTCTTCAAGCTCGCGGGTTCTTCCGGGGGAGGCTCGACCGATCTGGGCGACGTCTCCTGGATCGTCCCGACCGGCTCGATCATGACGACGTGCGCGCCTGCCGGGGTACAGCTCCATACTTGGCAAGCGACGGCGGCTTTCGGTTCCCCCATCGGGCTCAAAGGAATGCATTATGCCGCCAAGCTGCTCGCCTTGGCGGGGTATGAGCTGCTCACCGACGGAGGAGAGGCATTGGGACAGGCCAAAGACGAGTTCGATAAGGCGAGAAAAGGCAGAACTTACGCGGCAGCCATTCCGCCCGAAGTGAATGCTCCCGAGCCCGTTGCGGTGACGAGATGAGTCGAATCCAAGAGCGAACGGATGACGGGCTGCTGCTCGAGGTGGAGGGGCTCTCGGTATCGTTCCAGACCCGGAACGGGGAGGTCGTTCCCGTCGATGGAATCTCTCTGGCCGTTCAAGCCGGAGAGACGGTCTGCATCGTCGGCGAATCGGGGAGCGGCAAGAGCGTAACCTCCTTATCCATTCTCCGTCTGCTTGGAGACAATGGCCGAATCAGGGAAGGGGATGTCCGGCTTAAAGGCGAGAACCTCGCTTCCCTGTCCGAGGAGCGGCTAAGGCGGATTCGCGGCAAGGAGATCTCGATGATCTTCCAGGAACCGATGACTTCGCTTAATCCCGTGTTCCCGATCGGCAGCCAGCTGGTCGAAGCGATCAAGCTGCATACCGACTTGAGAGGAAGAGCCGCTAAATCGCGTGCGGTCGAGGTGCTTCGCGACGTCGGCATCGCCCGTCCCGAAGCCGTCTATAACGATTATCCGCATGCGCTGTCGGGAGGAATGCGGCAGCGGGTCGTTATCGCGATGGCGCTGGCTTGCCAGCCGAGCCTTCTCATCGCGGACGAACCGACGACGGCGCTGGATGTGACCATCCAGGCGCAAATTCTGGAGCTGCTTAAGCAATTGCAGGAGAGAAACGGAATGGCGATCCTGCTCATCACCCACGATCTTGGCGTCGTCGCCGAGATGGCGGACCGGGTCATCGTCATGTACGCGGGCCAGATCGTGGAGGAGGCGGATGTCTATTCAATCTTCGAGAATCCGCGGCACCCTTATACGCAAGGCCTGCTTCGTTCCTTGCCATCGACGCTGGCCGATCATCCGGGAAGATTAGAGGCCATTCCGGGAAGCGTTCCTTCCTTGCGGCACCTTCCGGCCGGCTGCCGGTTCCACCCCCGCTGTCCTCATGCGGAAGAGGCTTGCAAGCGCGGCGAGCCGGAGCTGGAGAGCATAGGAGGAAGCCATAAAGTGAGATGTCCGGTTGCATTCAGAGGAAATCTTCCGTTAGCGGCAGGAGCCGAGGAGGCCGAACGATGAAGACCTTGACCCCTATTGGCGCTGAACCCGCGCGAGCTCCTCTGCTGAGGATCGAACGTTTGAAGACCTATTACCCGATTCGGCGGGGAGTTCTAGGCCGGACGGTCGGCCAGGTAAAGGCGGTCGACGATGTCACTCTCGATATCTACCCGGGAGAAACGATCGGGCTGGTCGGGGAGTCGGGCTGCGGCAAATCCTCGTTCGGAAGAACGATCATCCGGCTGGAGGAGCCGCGCGAAGGGACAATCCGGTTCGGGCAGGAGGACATTACCCGATATTCGGAGCGGCGGATGAGGCCGCTTCGCAGGAAGCTGCAGATGATTTTCCAAGATCCGTATTCTTCGCTGAATCCTCGCATGAGGGTGAATGAGATTCTGACAGAACCGCTGCTCGCTCATGGAGCCGCGGACAGGAGGACCGTTCCTCAGAGGGTGGATCGGCTGCTCGACATGGTCGGCCTGCCTCGCTCGAGCCGTTCGAGGTATCCCCACGAATTCTCGGGGGGCCAGCGGCAGCGAATCGGCATCGCCCGGGCGCTCTCGCTGCAGCCGGAGCTGATCGTCTGCGATGAGCCGGTATCCGCGCTCGACATGTCGATTCAGGCGCAGATTCTGAACCTGCTCAAGGATCTTCAGCAAGAACTGAAGCTGACGTACGTGTTCGTCGCCCACGGGCTGGACGCCGTTCGCTATATCAGCGACCGGATCGCCGTCATGTATCTCGGGAAAATCGTCGAACTCGGGGACACGAGAAGCTTGTTCGAAGCTCCGAAGCATCCGTATACGAGAATTCTGCTGAACGCGAACCCGATTCCGGATCCGAGGCAGCGCGCCCGGGATCGGATCGTAATCGAAGGGGAGATGCCGAGTCCGGCGAATCCGCCATCGGGCTGCCGCTTCCATACGCGCTGTCCATACGCGCAGGCAAGATGCAGGCAAGAAGAGCCGCCATTGACCGGCGGTTCCCATTCCGTCGCTTGTCACTATCCGCTCGATTAAACGACGGGAAGGAGGAAACGATATTCTACCCTATATCATAAGGCGCCTGCTGATCTCCATTCCGGTGTTGCTCGGCGTGACCGTTATCAATTTTATCATCATCAAGCTTGCTCCGGGGAACCCGGTCGACATGTTCATCGATCCCAATACGCCGCCGGAGCTGCTGGAAGCGAAGAAGGAGATGCTCGGCCTGAACAGCCCCTTCTACGAGCAATACTGGCAATGGCTGAGGAACCTGCTGCACGGAGACTTCGGCTATTCCTTCAGCTCCTATGCTCCGGTGTCGAAGATGATCGGGGACCGGCTCGGTCCGACTCTGCTTCTCGCCTTCACCGCGCTGGCCGCCGGGCTGCTGATCGCCATTCCGATCGGGGTGTTCAGCGCCGTCAAGCACAACAGCAAATTCGATTACCTGATGACCGGCCTGTCGTTTATCGGAACGTCGATCCCCCAATTTTTCCTAGGACTCGGGGTGATCTACTTGTTCGCCCTGAAGCTTAAGCTGCTTCCTACGGGCGGGATGAAGGATCTGACCGGAAGCGGAGGAGCGCTGGATACGCTCTATCATCTGGTACTGCCTGCCGGAGTCCTCGCGGTGGCGGTCGTCGGCAAGAAGATCCGATACGTCCGGGCGAGCATGCTCGACGTTCTGAAGCAGGACTATCTCCGGACGGCGAGGGCGAAGGGAGTCCGCGAATTTATCGTGACGAACAAGCACGCCCTGCGCAACGCGCTCCTGCCCATCATTACGGTATTCGGCATGGAGATCCCTCTGCTCTTGGGAGGAAGCATCCTCATCGAGCAGATTTTCCAATGGCCGGGCATTGGCCAGCTGACGATGCAATCCATTCTCTCGAGAGACTATCCGATCCTGATGGCTCTGAATCTCGTTGCCGCCGTGGTCGTTCTGGCGACGAACCTGCTCATCGACATTCTCTATTCGATTGCCGATCCGCGAATCAAATACAGTTGAAACGGGGTGGTCCGTTGAACGCAACCGAGCTTAGCTGGCCTAGTCCCGCCAACAACGCCGATCCGGACGCGGAAGTCGTTCAGGAGTCCGCGGAAAGTTACTTTAAGCAGGTGTCGGCACGATTCGCCAGGAACAAACCGGCGGTGATCGGCCTCGCCATAACGCTGTTCCTTATTCTGGTCGCCCTGCTGGCGCCGCTGTTGATCCCGCATTCCCCTTACGCCGTTACCGCGTTCTTCTCGGCTCCTCCGTCCGGCGAGCATTGGCTGGGGACGGATCAAGTCGGGCGGGACGTATGGAGCCGGCTGATCATGGCGTCTCGCGTCTCCCTCCTTGTCGGGTTCTCGACCGTGGCGATCTACGTTTCGCTCGGGACTCTTATCGGCCTTGTCTCCGCCTACGTCGGCGGATGGCTGGACATGATCGTCATGCGAATAACCGATATGTTCATGGCATTCCCGTTCCTGATGGTGATACTCGTCGTCGTCAGCGCTCTGGGAGCCAGCCTTCAGACCATCATCTGCGTGCTCGCTCTTTTCTCATGGCCGACCGTCGCCAGGCTGGTCCGAAGCAGCGTGCTGTCGCTCAAGCAGTTGGATTACGTGAAGGCGGGCAGGGCGCTGGGCCTCAGCGCGCCGCGAATCGTCTTCCGCCACCTGCTGCCGAACGCGATGGGGCCGATCATCGTCAACGCGACGTTCGGCATCGCCAACGCCATTCTAAGCGAAGCCGGCCTAAGCTTCCTGGGCATGGGGGTTCCTCCCCCAACCGCCAGCTGGGGCAACATGCTGTCCGACGCCCAATCCCTCACCGTGCTGACCGATCAGCCGTGGCTCTGGGTTCCGGCAGGCTCCATGCTTCTGATTACCGTTCTGGCGATCAACTTCGTCGGGGACGGGTTAAGGGATGCGCTCGATCCGAAGGAATGAGACGGTTGCTTGCAACCTTTTCATAGAAGCAAAAACGTCATAACGACAAAAACAATCTAGGAGGAGAAAAATGAAATCATCCTTACGCGTTATTCTGGGGGCTCTGCTTGCGTCCATGCTGGTCATCTTGGCGGCATGCGGCTCCAACAATTCGAACGGCAGCCAAGAGGGAGCGACCTCATCGCCGAGCGCAAGCACGGCTTCGGCGTCGAACTCCCCGTCCGCATCGCCGGAGACGTCGCCAGCCAAAGAGAAGGTCGTCACGATCGGCATCGTCAATTCCCCGCTTACCCTCAACCAGATCAACGACCAAGGCGATTCCGCCTCGGATACGGTACTGGCGCTTATCAACGACTCGCTGCTGGATATCAACACCTCTTATGAATTCCTGCCCAAGCTGGCGGACTCCGTCGAGACGCAGGACAATCAGACTTACGTCGTGAAGCTGAACGCGAACGCCAAGTGGAACGACGGCCAGCCGTTCACGACGGCCGACGTGCTGTTCACGCTGAAGACGGCGCTCAATCCGAAGGTGGAGAGCAGCTTCCGCTTGAACTTCATCGAGGGCACGAACGATGCCGGGAAGCTGGAGGAAGGCCAAACCGACATCTCCGGATTGAAAATCGTGGATGACCATACATTCGAAGTGAAGACGAAAACGCCGATCGATCCAAATATCTTTAAGGAGACTTTCGCGACAAAGGTGTATTTTCTGCCCGAACACGTCCTTAAGGACGTTGCTCCCGAGCAGCTAGCCACGAATCCCTACTTCCAGAAGCCGGAGGTGACGATCGGGGCGTTCAAGCTCGCGAATTTCGCCAAGGACCAGTATACGGAGGTCGTACGCAACGATAACTATTACCGTCCGGTCGCGAAGCTAGACAAAATTTACGTGAAGGTGCTGCCGGCGACCAACCTGGTGGCGGAGCTTCAGACCGGGGGCATCCAGCTGAATTCGCTGCCTGTCGGCTTGATTCCGATCACGGAATACGACAAGGTGAAGGCCCTGTCGAACGTCAATGTGGATTCCAGCGGTCCGTCCGAGCCGGCGGAGCTCTTCTTCAACAACAAGACGTTGTCCGACGTCAAAGTAAGGCAAGCGATCGCGTATGCCCTCAATCGCCAACTGATCGTGGATCAGCTGCTCAAGGGACAGGCGGAAGTCATCGACGGGAGCGTTCCGAGCGACAATCCTTACTACAATAAGGGCATTCAGCTAATTACGTACGATCCGGACAAAGCCAAGGCTCTTCTGAAGGAATCGGGCTACGATACGAAGAAGGCGCTTCGCTTCCTCATTCCGGTCGGGAACAAGGTTCGCGAGCAAGCGGCCGATATTCTCGTGCAGAACCTGAAGGATGTCGGCTTCAAGGTAGACGTGCAGAAGTTCGACTTCGGCACGCTTATCCAGAAGATAGACAAACGAGAGTATGACCTGACGATCTTCAATCGCGACTACTACGTCGAGCCTAGCAACTACTTCTCGCTGTTCAAGAGCGACAATGCCAACAACTTCCTTCTCTATAACAACCCGAAGGCGGATGAGCTGATCGCGCAAGGCGCCACCGAGCCGGACACCGCCAAGAGGCACGAGATCTACAACCAGCTGCAGCAGATTCTGCACGACGATCTTCCGACGATCAGCATCTATTCGGAGAAGCGTCTTCAAGCGGTATCCAAGAACGTGCTCGTCGGGAAGCCGCTTAATCTCGGGACCTTCAACAACGTGAACGAGTGGGACCTGGCGGAGTAAGCGGATTAGTATCGAGGAAAATAGGTAGGTAAGTAGGAAGGACTCCTGTCTCTGCGGCAGGAGTCCTTCTTGCAGGAGCAGCCCCAACCTAAATCCCATGGAAACTCCCATGGAAACCCCATTCGGCGGGGGCAGGGGGCAGGAAAGCTTAGGTTCCCCAAAAGGCAGAGTAGGGGGCAGGGTGCAGGAAAGATTAGGTTCCCCAAAAGGCAGAGTAGGGGGCAGGGTGCAGGAAAGCTTAGGTTCCCCTAAAGGTAGGGTAGGGGGGGAGGCGGTTGGGGGCAGGAAAGTTTATGAAACTCCCATTCGGCGCGCATTCAGCGATCCTTCGCTTCAACTCACTTGATTTTTAACGGAAATTTGAGACCCTTACAGGCGCTGATTGACGGCTTCTGGATTCTAAAGGAAATTACAGCCCCTTAGGAGACAAAAATCACGCTCGTCGAGGTAAAAGCACATTCTAAGCGTCGCATATTTCCGTTAGATTTCAAAAAGGCTATATTTCGAGCTTTAAGCGGCTGAAAATTCCGTTAGCCGTTAACCTACACTCATTAGGCTAGTATCGGCCGCCTGATAAGCTAGCTGCCCGCTATGCCAGCCATCAGTTAGCGTGCAAATCGCCGGCTGAAGCCGGTGGTTAGGGACGACATCGCGTTAACTGCGAGGCGCCCAGAGGATAATCCCCACTCCGATCAGGCAGACGGCGGTGCCGACCCAATCGTACAGATCGGGCGTCCGCTTATCGACTAGCCACCCCCACAGCACGGCGAGAAGGATGAAGACGCCGCCGTATGCCGCATAAACCCGCCCGAAGGACGGGAAGCTCTGGAACGTCGGGATGATTCCATATACGACCAGCACGACAGCGCCGATGATTCCATATCCCATAGGCTTGCCTTCGCGAAGCCAGAGCCAGACCAAATACCCGCCGCCGATCTCCGCCAGTCCCGCTAGGACAAACAGAGAAACGGTGATCAACAAGCCCATTTCTAATCCCACCAAACCATTCGTTATAGTCAGAACTATATCGGGCTGGCCGAGAAAAGTAAATGATTCCGCGAGGAAACAGTACCTTATCCCTTTGGTTCAGGGAGTGCTACTGATATTCGCGAATCCTCTCGTACATAGGCGAGGCATTCAGGTGAGTCTTCATCAGCACGAACCGGTCCGCCGTCCAGGCGAGATCGGATGGCATGGTGTCCAACAGGCCGCGGGGAAAAGCGGATCCGTCTTCGGAGGCGAAACGGCGTGCTAACGTGAGATGAGGAGAGTAAGGGCGCTTCTCCGCGGCGAAGCCAAGCGGCTCCGTCGCGCGGACGATGGCCGCTTGCAGCATGGCCAGCCTCTCCAATTCGCCGCGCAGCCCGGCGTACAGCACGCTCGGCGCCCGAGGAGCCCCGAACGTTCCTCCTCCGTTCAAGCCAAGGGACAGCGGAGTGAACAGGATATGCTCCAACGCGGCATTCAGCTCGTCTACCCGTTCCTCGGCAACCTCGCCGAGGAACTGAAGCGTGATGTGATAATCCTGCGGGTGCGTCCACTTGCGAAAAGCCAGCTCATCCTTGCGGGCTTGAACCCACTGGTTAAGCGGAACGATGACGTCTTGCGGGATAGGGATGGCGGTGAAGAGGCGCATGGCCGGTTCCTCCTGATGGGTTGTCGAATGGTTCTGGGAATGTGAATACGAGCCAAGATAGGCTGCGACAGGATAGGAATAGTGTAGCCATCGAAGCGCCCGTTAAAAGCCGAATCCCGCGCGAAGGACAAGATCAAGCTCCTTGCTTAGCCAAGTACCGTAACCGGGCATGTCGAATTGCGTCCATACGTCCGCGTTCTCCGGATTCTGCACGGCCAGATAAGCGTTGTCCAAGCGGTCCGGGTCCTGATAGAGGAGGATATCCCTATGCCCCATGTCGTTTGTTCCGGCTTCCGGAATAGAGGGAGCGCATTCCAAGCGGATGTAAGCCGACTTCAGGTCCGACTGCGCTTCCTTGCTCGTCGACAGGATCGGGAGCTCGCTTGCCTTTACGATATGGCGATCCTCCCCGGATTCGTTGATTCCGGCTCCGCCCCGCTGAGCGACGAAATAGACGCTTCCGATTGTTTTGAGGAGGGGCTCGAAGGATGAGGACGATGTATCCTCAATCTCGAAGAGTTCCGTGAAGCCGTCGGCGCGATGGACATCGGCCCGCTTGATTCCCATGTAGGCATCGGAGGATGAATTGGAATCGGAGGGGAGCGCTTCCTCGCTCGGGGCGGGGGACGGCGTGGCGGCAGGCGTCTCGGTTGCTGGCGTCGCGGCGGCAGGGCTGGCGTTGCTCGCTTGGGTGTTCGATTGACACCCGCTTAGGATCAATAGAGATAGAAGGATGGCGGTTGTCAGCTTTGTGTTCGACATGGTAGGAGACCTCCAATCGGGATTACAGAAGCTCTTTGGCCAGCAAGCGAAGCTGATTCAAGCGAATCTCCTGGCTCGGAGCCGACGCGGAGAACATGACTTCGTCGAAGCCGTATTGCTCCTGATCGGCCCGCAGCTGATCGGCGATGTCGGCAGCGGTGCCGACGAGATGGAGGCCGCGCTCCCGGTTGGACTCAATGAACGAGCGGTCGACCTCGCTGAGCGGATAATCCCGGGCTTCCTCGGGAGCGAGAGGCTGCTGGATACGGCCCTTCATCAGGAAGAGGCGCCCGAGGTCGACGGGCAGCGCGATGTATTCGGCTTCCTCTCTCGTCTCCGCGACGGAGACCGAGTACGTGACGCTGATGACCGGCTTCTCCATGAACGCCGACGGCATGAAGTTCGACCGGTAGGCGTCGAAGATCTCCTTGGACATCTCCCCGTTGAAAAATTGCGCGAACGAGTATCCGACGCCGAGCCGGCCGGTCCGAATGGCGCTGTTGCCGGTCGAGCCCAGCAGCCACGCCTCCGGCAGCACGATGTCGGCGGGCGTCGCGACGATGTCGTCGTGCAGCGAATCTTCGATCGGCGACTCGCCGATCAGAGACAAGATCGTATGGAACTTATCATAGAGGTCCGTCGGGATGTAAGGGCGTCCGACCGCCAGCGCTTGGGTCGAGCGATGATCGCCGCCCGGCGCGCGCCCCGCGCCGAAGTCGATGCGGCCGGGAGCGAGGGCGCTCAGCGTCTTGAACACTTCCGCCACTTTATACGGAGCGTAGTGCATCATCATGACGCCGCCGGTGCCGATGCGAAGGCGGCTCGTCTTCGCCGCCAGGAACGAGGCGGTGATCTCGGGAGCGCTGCTCGCGAGGGTGCGAAGGTTATGGTGCTCGGCCATCCACATGCGGTGGTAACCCAGTTCGTCCGCCAGCTTGGCGGTCTCTACCGCGTTCTGAAGCGCGCCGGTCGCCGTGTTGCCCTTGGCGATCGGGGCTTGATCGAGAATTCCTATTCTCATGGGGATCACCCTTTCGATAAGCGTTGCGAATATTACGATCATCATCCGACTCTTCCGCCCGAAAGTCAAACGACAGGGGGAGCCGCGACGACGATCTTAAGGCTGCAAAATTGACGAGCCCGATGAACGATGACTACAATGACTACAATGACGATAGTCGAATAAACGAGAATCGGAACAAGGAGGCTTAGTCCATGTCGTCCATCGGGTTGGTGCTGGAAGGAGGAGGCATGCGCGGCGTGTATACGGCCGGCGTGCTGGATTATTTCGCGGAGCAGGACTTGATCTTCCCCTACACGATCGGCGTATCGGCCGGCGCTTGCATGGCGGCCAGCTACCTGTCCCGCCAGCGGGGGCGGAATCGGATCGTGAACATCGATTACGTCTCGGATCCGCGCTATCTGTCCTGGAAGAACCTGATCCGCAAGCGGCAGCTGTTCGGGATGGATTTTATATTCGACGAGATCCCGAATACGCTCGTTCCGTTCGACTTCGAGACGTTCGGGCGCAGCACCGAGGAGCTTGTCGTCGGGACGACCGACTGCCTGACCGGGCAGCCGGTCTACTATCGCAAGAGTTCCCCCGGAATCGATGTGCTAAAGGTGCTACGGGCATCCAGCTCTCTGCCGTTCATCGCACCGATCGTCGAGTATGAGGGCAAGAAGCTTCTGGACGGAGGCATCTCCGATCCGATTCCGCTTCGCCGGTCGGAAGCCGAAGGCAACGCCCGCAACGTCATCATCCTGACGCGCAACGCCGATTACCGCAAGTCGCCGGCGAGCAACGCTTGGCTGCTGCGCCGCGCGTACCGGCGATATCCTCGCTTCGTCGAGACGATGCTGAACCGGCACCGGACGTATAACGACACCCTCGACTATATCGCCGAGCAGGAGAAGCGCGGCAGCGTCTTCGTCATCCGGCCGAGCCAGCCCCTCACGGTCGGTCGCATGGAGCGCGATCCGGTCAAGCTGACCGCCTTGTACGAGCAAGGCTTTCAAGATGCGAGCCGGTTAAGCTCATCCCTTAATGTGTGGATGGGGAACATCACCCCTTCAGCCGATTCCGATACTCCGAAGGAGCTTGTCCGATAATCCGCTTGAACAGCCGGGAGAAGTAATACGGATCCTTGAAGCCGACCGCGGCCCCGACTTCCTTGATCGTGTTGTCCGTCAAGTCCAGGTATTGGCCGGCCCGCTGCATCTTGAGGCGCAGGTAGTAGTCGATCGGGGCGCACCCGGTCTCCCGCTTGAAGATCGCGATCAGATGCGCCTTCGAGAGCCGAACCTGGCGGCTGAGCTCGTCGAGCGTCAAGAATTCCTCCAACCGGTCGTTCATGTACCGGATCGCCCGGTCGACATGGCCCTGCGAGCGGACGTCCTCTCGGCGGGAAGCGGCGGAGGCGACCAAGCAGAGCAGGTACCGAACGCATTGGGACACCTGAGCCTGATGGACCGCGGAATAGGCCCGGGATACGAGAAGCTCGTAGCATTCATGGAAAAGCTCCAGCAGCTTGCGTTCATCGGGAGCGGGAAGAGAGATCGGCGAGGGGTAGGACTTCAGCAGCTCGACGAAGTGCCGGGCCCCGTCTCCCTTCAGGTGGAACCAGTAGATCGTCCAGGGATCCGCCTCGTCCGCTCCGTACGCATGGGGCGTCCCCATCGGAATGAACGCGAAGCTCCCCGCCGCCACCTTTTCCGCAGCGTTGCCCTCCGTTTGCACCCAGCCTTGGCCGCTCGCGCAATAGATGAAGATATGCGAATCGCAGCCCTGCGGCCTCTCGCGATAATGATAGCGGGCCGCGGGGAAGCTCCCGATATCGGTGATATAGGCGTCGGACGTGAGCGGATGCGACTTTCGTTCATCCTCCAGGTAGGAAGGCAGCACGTACAGCTTCTCCGATGCGAATCCTGTCGCTTTTTTCTCCATGGGGACCGACTCCTGTAAATCGAATTGAAATACGAATATAATCCATCATTATCCGTTGATTGTCAATTGTCGGAGCCCTTTGGGACTTGTAAGCTGGAGATAGATTAAAGCGATTACAAGAGCCTGGGAGTGATGAGCATGAGCGGCAAGGAGAGAGCGCGCGTCTGGGAAGCGGTCGTATCGATCCCGACTTACGGGGTGGGCCAGCCGGACAAGAACCCGATGTTCCTGGAGAAACGCGTCTATCAAGGAAGCTCGGGCCGGGTGTATCCGCATCCGGTCATCGATAAGATCGAAGACGAGAAGAAGCCTCAGGATTATCGGATCGTCTATCTGGAGAACGAGTACGTGCGGATCGAGATCATGCCGGAGCTAGGCGGGCGTATCTATCGGGCCGTCGACAAGACGAACGATTATGACTTCGTCTACTACAATCAGGTGATCAAGCCGGCGCTCGTCGGCCTGGCGGGGCCCTGGATCTCGGGCGGCATCGAGTTCAACTGGCCTCAGCACCATCGCCCGAATACGTACGGACCGGTTGAATGCACATTCGCGGAAAAGGACGACGGAAGCGCGACGGCGTGGGTGAGCGAGATCGACCGGATGTACGGCACGAAGGTAACGACCGGGTTCACGCTATATCCGGGGCGGGCCTATCTGGAGATCAACGCGCAATTGTACAACCGCACCGATGAGCCGCAGACGTTCCTCTGGTGGGCGAACCCGGCGGTCGCGGTGAACGACCATACGCAATCGGTGTTCCCTCCGGACGTGACGGCCGTGTTCGATCACGGGAAGCGGGACGTGTCGCGGTTCCCGATCGCGACGGGCACTTATTACAAGATGGATTATTCCGCGGGCGTCGACATCTCGCGTTACAAGAACATCCCGGTTCCGACGTCGTACATGGCGTACAAGTCGGATTACAACTTCGTCGGCGGCTACGACCATGCCAAGAAGGCCGGCCTTCTGCACGTGGCGAACCACCATGTCTCGCCGGGCAAGAAGCAGTGGACCTGGGGCAACGGGGAGTTCGGCCAGGCTTGGGACCGCAACCTGACGGACGAGGACGGGCCGTACATCGAGCTGATGACCGGCGTGTTCACCGACAATCAGCCGGATTTTACGTGGCTTCAGCCATACGAAGAGAAGTCGTTCACGCAGTACTTCATGCCGTACAAGGACATCGGCGTCGTCAAGAACGCGTCCGTCGACGCGGCGGTCAACCTGGAGATCAACGGGGAGACGGGAACGGCGGGGGTGTCGGTATACGCGACTTCGCGGGTTGCGGGGGCTTCGATTGAATTAAGCGGGCCGAACGCGGTTTATGCGCAAGAGCGTGTCGACCTGGCGCCGGACGCAGCTTATCGGTGCGAAGTCAAGCTGCCGGAAGGGGTTCAGGACTACGAGCTCAGGCTGTCGGTCAAGGATGCGGACGGCCGGGAGTTGATCGGCTATCAGCCGAAGCGGCCGGTAGAGGAGCCGATTCCGGATGCCGCTTCCCCATTGCCGGAGCCGAAGGAATTGAAGACGAACGAGGAGCTGTACCTGGCCGGGCTGCATCTGGAGCAATATCGGCATGCGACCTTCGAGCCGGAAGATTACTATCTGGAAGGGCTGCTCAGGGACGAGGACGACGCGCGCATCAATGTGGCGTACGGCACGCTGCTACTTCGCCGAGGCTTGTATGCGGAGAGCGAGAAGCACTTCCGCCGCGCCGTCAAGCGGGTGACCTGGCGCAATCCGAACCCGTACGACGGGGAGGCGTACTATCAGCTAGGCTTGTCGCTGAAGCATCAGGACCGGCTGGAGGAAGCGTTCGCCGCCTTCTACAAGTCGGTCTGGTCGGCGGCATGGCAGGATGCGGGCTATCTTTCGTTGGCGCAGATCGCTGCCGGAAGAGGAGAGTATCCGGAGGCGCTGGAGCTGGCGGAACGGTCACTGGTGCGGAACTCCCGCAATTACAAGACGCGTCACCTGAAGGCGACCTTGCTTCGCAAGCTGGGGCGGCTCGAAGAGGCGCTGCGAGCGTGCGAGGAGACGCTCGCGCTGGATATCGCCGACTTCGGCGCCCATCGGGAGAAGGCGCTGGCCCTGGAGGCGCTCGGCAGGGGAGCGGAAGCTTCGATGGCTCGCGAGCAATGGGAAGCTCTGCTTAGAGGAGACGCGCATAATTACTTGGCGCTGGCCGAGGACTATGCGGCGGCTGGACGCTACGAGGAAGCCGCAACCCTGCTTGAGGAAGCCCCGGCGAAGGCGAAGGCTTATCCGATGGTTCATTATGCAAGGGCGTATTGCTTGCACAAGGCCGGGCAAGCGGAGGAAGCGAAGGCGGCTTGGGCCGACGCGGCCGCGGCATCGCCGGATTACTGCTTCCCGAACCGCCTGTTCGAGATGGACGCGCTGGAGTTTGCCGCTCGCCGCAACCCTGCGGATTCGCGCGCGCCTTATTACTTGGGCAATCTGCTGTACGACAAGAAGCGTCCGCTTGACGCCGTCGCGAGCTGGGAGGTTTCCCGGACGATCGACGACAGCCTGCCGGTCGTCCATCGCAACCTCGCGCTCGCCTATTACAACAAGCTGGGTCAGCCGGAACGGGCGGAAGCGTCCCTGGAGCAAGCCTTCGCGCTGAACCCGGCCGATGCTCGGGTTCTCTATGAATTGGACCAGCTGTACAAGAAGAGAAGGGTGCAGCCGGAACGGCGGCTGGCGTTCCTGGAGCGTCATCGGCCGATCGTGGAGAAGCGGGACGATCTCTATCTTGAGTATGTCACGCTTCAGAACACGCTTAAGCGGCACGAGTCGGCTCTGAGCCTGCTGGCGGGACGGATTTTCCACCCGTGGGAGGGCGGCGAAGGCAAAGCGACTGGACAGTACGTTCTCGCTCAAGTGGAGCTGGCGAAGGCGGCTCTCGGGGATGGCGAGTGGAACGAAGCCGTTCGGAGACTGCAGGAAGCGCTCGTCTATCCGGCGAATCTCGGCGAGGGCAAGCTGGAGGGCGCGCAGGAGAACAACATCTGGTACTATTTGGGCTGCGCTTATGAGAAGCTGGGAAGAACGGATGAAGCGTTCCGCGCGTTCAGCCGAGCGTCCCAAGGGCTGGAAGAACCGGCCAGCGCGATGTACTACAACGACCAGCCGCCGGACATGATCTATTACCAAGGCTTGGCCTGGCTCAAGCTCGGCAATATCAAGGAAGCGCGCCGCCGGTTCAACAAGCTGATCGATTACGCGGAGAAACACCGGTTCGACGACGTGAAGGTGGATTACTTCGCCGTCTCGCTGCCCGACTTCCTCGTGTTCGAAGACGACCTCAACCTGCGCAACCGGATTCATTGCTTCTATATGAAGGCGCTCGGGTTACTCGGCCTGCAGCGTCAGGAGGAAGCGGATGGCTGCTTCGCTCAGGTGCTGGAGCTGGAGCCGAACCATCAAGGAGCGATTCTACATCAAGCCGATAGGGAAGGGACGGATAGCGTATGACAACGGAAGCGAGCGAGAGGATCCCCGACCATCTGCCGCGCAAACTGACCATCACCATGTGGGACTTCTCCTGGTACACGATGACGCTGCCGGGAGAGCCGTACCACGATCTCGGCGCCCGATTCCGGGAAGCGGTCGACCGGGGCTACAACACCATCCGGATCTGCGCGATGCCGTACCTGCTGTTCACGGCGGAAGGCAAGCGGCCGGGACCGCTGAAGCTGGGCAATCTCGGCGAGGTCGGCCAGCGCACCCGCTGGTACAACTGCCGAGGCGGCGCCGAGCTGGACGGGCACGCCCATCTGCTGGAGCTGTTCCGCCAGGCGAAGGAGCATGGTTGCTACATCATGCTCTCCTCCTGGGAGTACCAGCAGAGCCCGAGCTTCCTCGCGGAGCCCAAGCTGCGCGACGAGTTGGCGGCGATTCCTCCAGAGGAGCGTTTCATGGCGATCGCAAGGTCGATGGACCAGCTCATCCGCTTCGTCAAAGCCGCCGGCCATGGCGATCGGATCGTCTACGCCGAGCTGCATAACGAGGTCGAGTTCGGACAGCTGACGGCCGTCGGAACCGCCCAAGGCATTGCCGGGAACGACACGCCTGGGCTGGTCGAGGCCATGCAGCCCTATATCGAGGAAGCGGTCGGGTACCTGAGGGAGAGCCATCCCGATATTCTCATGACCGCGAGTTACACGCTGAACGAAGCTTACCCGAAAGCTTTCGTCGCCCGCAACCTGCAGGTCGGCCATTATCACCTCTATATCAAGGGCGTGCTCAATGAGCTGATGGCAAGTGCGGGACTCGACGACGACAGCGTTCCTTTTCCCAACCCGTTCGTGCAATCCTTGCTTCGGGAAGACGCTCCCCCGTTCGAACGATGGACGCTGCCCCCGGGCCAGGAATGGCGGATGGAGGGCAACCCGGTCGGGATGAAGCTGATCTACCTGCACGATTGGGCGGATCCGGACAAGTGGGATCTGTTCCTGTATGACCGCTATGCGGACCACAAGCTCGCCATGCTGCAGAAGGCGGACGACCGCTTCGAGGAAGTGGCCGTCTGGAACCGCCGCCAGCGTTTGCCGATCGTCATCGGCGAAGGCTATGTCGGCTACACGCCGCTCCATGCGGGGTTCGAGGAAGGCCCGGTGGGTAAGTACATCGCGGAATATTGCCTCCGCAAGGGCATGTCCCTCGGCTTCTGGGGGATGACGCTGTGCTCGAACTGCGCGCCTCATCATCCGTTCTGGAACGACGTCGAATGGCAGCGGAAGTGGAATCGATTCATTCTGGCCCGATAAGGATCGTATGGGTTAGACGTTCAAGTTCAAGTTGTTCAGGGCGTTCAAAGCGTTCAGGGCTTCAATACGACCTTGATGCAATTGTCCTCGCGCCCGTTAAAGATCGAATAGGCGTGACTGGCTTCGCCAAGGGGAAGGCGGTGGGTGACGATCGCCTTCGGGTCGAACTCGCCGTCCATGATCTTGCGGAACAGCTCCGGCATGTAGTGAATGACCGGGGCTTGTCCCATTCTCAGCGTTATGTTTCTGGAGAAGAAGGCCCCAAGCGGGAAAAGATTGTAATTGCCGCCGTATACCCCCGTTAGCTGTACGGTTCCGAATTTGCGCACGGCTTTGGTCGAGAACTGGATCGGACCGAGCATCCCGCCTTGCAGCTTCAGCTTCTGCTCGATGTATTCAAGCGGCGTTTTCTTCCCGTCCATCCCGACGCAGTCGATGACCGCATCCGCTCCGCCTCCCATCGGCTCATGGCCGATCACATAACCGTGCGGCAGAGGGAAATTCCCCTTATACAGATGAAGATCCGAGCCGCAGATGGCCGTGCTCGTCATTCTGACCACGATATCATCTCTCTTCTCGATGGCAGCGTCCGGCACCTTCGTCACTTCAACCTTATTCGGTCCTTGATAGGTTACAGCACTCATTCAGCACCTCTTCTTATCGGAATCCAAATCGAAGGATTAAGTTCTCCTCGTCCATTCCCCGTTATTCCCAAGGAGAATAATGGCAACTCCAAGTGGAGATAACAAGATGGGCCAGACTTCGATTGACGGCAGGGAGGTTGGAATATGGGAGACGTCGATTGGCTGGAGATTACGCTGCGGACCACCGGAGTGTTCGCCGTCTTGCTGATCATGACGCGGATCCTGGGTAAGAAGCAAATGAGCCATTTAACTTTTTTTAATTACATTACGGGGGTCACGATCGGCAACATCGCGGGCAACATCGCCAGTCAGAAGGAAGTCCCGTACTTCAATGGATTGATCAGCATCGTCTGGTGGTCTCTGCTTGCGATCGCCGTCGGTTATCTAAGCCTTCGATCCGTGAAAGTGCGAGTCGTGGTCGACGACCAGCCGACCGTCATCATCAAGCACGGGAGGCTGTCGGAGGAGGCCATGAAGCGCACGAGGCTGAATCTCGACGATCTGAGCATGCTGCTGCGGGAGCACGGAGTCTTCAAGATCACGGGCGTCGATTATGCGGTGCTCGAACCGAACGGCCAGCTTAGCGTGCTGAAGAAGCCGGAACTGGAGACGCCGACGAAGCAAGACCTGGCTATTCCGAGCTTGAAGTCCCAATATATGCCGTCGGAGATCGTCTGCGACGGGAGAGTCGTCGAGAGGAACCTGAGGGAGCTCGGCTTGAGCCGCCAGTGGCTGAGCAAGAAGTTGTCGGGAGTTGCCCCGGAGAAGGTCTATTATGCCGAGCTTCAGCCGGATGGATCTCTCTATTATCAATTGAAGGAATCGAAGCAGGGCGGGGCCGACGCAACGAAGTGATCCAGGGGGTCCGCGGCCAGCATCTGTTTATCGTCCCTTAACAATCGGAGCGTATCCTTTTCTTACGGCAACTTATTCAACTTCCACTCCAACGAAGAAAGGGAATCGGCTTATGGGCATCCACACGTACTTTCAATCGCTGAACGATCTGGAGCGCATCATCCGCTGCCCGGGCAAGTTCAAGTTCCAAGAGCACAGCGTCTCGGCTCATTCGTGGAAGGTCGTGCAATATGCGAAGACGCTCGCGGATATCGAGGAGAGCAACGGCGTCGCCGTGGATTGGAAGAAGCTGTACGAGATCACGAGCAGCCATGATTACGGAGAGATCTTCATCGGAGACATCAAGACGCCCGTGAAGCATTACTCGCTTGAGCTTCGGGCGATGCTTCAGCAGGTGGAGGAGGGGATGGTCGCCCACTTCATCGACGAGAACATCCCGGAGGAGTTCAAGGCCATCTTCCGCCGGCAGCTGCGCGAAGGGAAGGACGATACGGTCGAAGGGCTTATCCTTGAGGTCGCCGATAAGCTGGACCAGATCTACGAGGCGTTCGGCGAGCTGCAGCGCGGCAACGCCGAGAAGGAATTCGTGATCATGTATCGCACGGCTCTCATCAAGATCAAGGGGATCAAGCTGCACTGCGTGGATTATTTTCTGGACCGTATCCTGCCCGACATGGTGAGCGAAGGGTCCAAGTCTCCGATCGACATTGCGAGGATCACGGATGAGGCTCTGTCTTCGGTAGAAGCTCACTCTCAGAAGTAAGGCGTGAATATGGTTTCCTTATCGAAACAAGGGAGAACGGTTCCGAATCGGGGCTGTTCTTTTTTTGCGTGTGGCAAAAGGAGTTTCTCGTAAGGGCAGGAATTTGTTGTAAAAAATCGAATATTGTTAGACGGAATAACTATCGATACAGAAGGTGGACCGGATGCAATTAGAAGCTTTCCAAGATTTGCGTACATATAAGAGGGTTTCCGCCGATTTGGATAAGCTGTTAAGGCCTCTGAGGGACGAGTATATCCGAATGCAAACAGCCCCCGATAAGGAGAAGAAGTGGAAAGGCAAGCTGGTATGGCGATCAATTATCGGCGGTATCCTCAAATTCAAGGCTCCTATTAATGAAAAGAAGGATGCGCTGCTCGCTAAACTTACGTTTGTTCTAAACGGTTTGACGGGTACTCTAGCCGGGATAGGAATTCACTTCATTCCAGGCGACGCGGCATCGACTGCATTAAAGATCTATTTTTCAATCGGGCTCCCGCTGATCGGCATTCTATATAGCTATATCAATTACAGCAGCAGGTTTATAAGTCCGGGCGATCCTTTCTTTAATATTAACGCCTACCAGAATAAACGCCCCATCGAGTACAATACTTTTCTTACTTACATAACGAATAGCGGATTTACGCATCAAGAATTTTACGAGAAGTTAGAACGGGATTATTTATTAGTGGAACAAGGCCGCATTATGACATCCAAAGAAACCTTAAATATGACGGAACGGTTGGTAGAGAAGACGATTGCCTTGGAGACCGATAACGAAAAATTGCAGAATAGAATTCAGGAGATCGTCGCCGCTCTTGATGGTTCGCTAACTCGCAACGAGATCTTAACGAAGTGCTTTCTATGGTCTCTGGGTTTCCTCGAGGGAACCTTGTCTCCGGTAAGCTTAGATCTGGGAGATCTTCGATTCTTGGGCAGCGGGTATAGTCTTTATAAGTTAGCGGGCGATCGCAAGTTCTTGTTGGACAGCAAGAGCGGAATAGGAGAGGCACCCGAAATCGTTGATTTATATGATAGAAGCTTTGCGGGAACTTCAATGATCCGACTATTCAAGGATAGCAAGAATAATATCGTTAGTCCCATTCGCGACAGGCCAGCCTGTTATGACGCCGCATACCGTGTGAGGATTCAGGGGCACTGGTGGATATTCAATCTGCATGTTGAAGACGATAGGATCCATGATATAATTAGGACAAGAGATTTCTCGCGATTAATCGAAGCGCTATTAAAACATCTCTTCCAAATGAATTATCTTCCTGCCCGGAAAGGAGTCGATGATCATGCCGAAGTCTGAACTTACAACCCTGCTTCAACTTAATGAAATGGAACGAGCGCGGTTAGAGAAGTGGAAGCATGATTTCCTAGTAATTCGACAAACCGATTCGGAAGATACGGAAGTGTTAATCGTTGAAGTTAAAGCGCAATTGGCCAAGCAGAGAGAACTCGTCCGCAATCTAGAAGAAGAAGCCGCTCTTAAGAAAGCATACAAAATGTTAGCTAATTCCTAATAAACAAGGAGTCCACCTAATCGGTGGGCTTTTTCTTTTTGTTCCGGAATAGGATCAAGATAGGAGAATGAAGAGATGGAGTGATTTTGATGAAAAAGAAGAAATCCGTGCTCCATGCTGTCTTTCGGCCGGAGAGTCTAACATTGGAAGAACTCAATAGGAGAGAACGAGCGAAGCTGTTGGATCTTACGAAGGATTTGGATTTTATCCAAAAGAAGAGCACAGAACGGGAGAAGCAAGCCGATAAAGGGCTATGACCGGCCAAGAAGACACCCAAAAAGCCGATGAGGCCGCTGCTCTTAAGCAGAAGCTTCATCGGCTTTTCCTTGCCGTCGATGACGTCAAGAACCTTTAAACGTATGACTCTTACCCTTTCACCGCGCCTGCAGTCATGCCCTTCATGAAGGTGCGGGAGCCGAGCAGGAACAGGATCAGCAGCGGGACCGTCGTCATGGCGAGCGCGGCCATCCGGGCGGCGTAGTCCGTGCGGTGGACGATGCCGAGGTTCGAGATGAACACGGGCAGCGTGTACCAGTGCGAATTATTGATCGTCACGAGCGGGAGCAGGTAGTTGTTCCACGACCAGATGAAAACGAGCGTGGACAGCGTGGCGAGCCCCGGCTTAATGATCGGCAGCACGACCCTCAGCAGGATGCCGGGCTCCGAGCAGCCGTCGATCCGCGCACACTCGAGCAGGTCGTTCGGAACGGAATCGCGCATGAACTGGATCATGAAGAACGCTCCGAACGGGAACGCCGCCCAGGTCAGGATGACCGGCCACAGCGTGTTGCCGAAGCCGAGCTGGCGCATCTCGATGATGTACCCGATAAGGCCGACCTGCGTCGGAACCATCATCGTCACGACGACGAACCATTGCAGCGCCCGGCGGCCGCGGAAGTCGAACTTGGCGACCGCGTAGCCGATCATCGTGCTCGTTAATAGAGCGAGGACGACGCCGCCGACCGAGACGAGCAGGCTGTTGCCGTAGACGCGGGCGAAGTTGGATTCGAATACCGTCTTCAGGTTCTCGGCGGCATAGGAGCCCGGGAGGAGCGGGATGCCCTTGAACAGGTCTTCGTTGTAATGCGTTCCCATCACCAGCATGATGTAGAACGGGAAGAGCGACAGCACCGACAGGACGATCAGGCAGATCCACTTTAACGCTCTCATCGTCTGTCCTCCTTCGGCGCGGTGATTTTGTAGCTGATGATGGAGAACAGGACGATCAGGACGAACAGCGAGTAAGCGATCGCGGACGAGTAGCCGAATCTCGTGTTGGAGATGAACGAATCGTCGACGAACTTCCAGATGACCGTGAGCGCCGTGTTGTCGGGACCGCCGACCTGCGCCGAGCCGGACCAGCCGCCGTACAGCAGCTTAGGCTCGTCGAACAGCTGCAGCCCATTAATAACGGAGGTGACCACGAGGAAAACGGTAATGTTGCGCAATAGCGGCATCGTGATTCGGGTAAACGTGTGGAAGCCGGTCGAGCCGTCGATTTTCGCAGCTTCGTATACGTCCTGCGGAATCGCCGTCATGCCCGCGATGTAGATGACCATGAAGTAGCCCAGATTGCGCCAGACGACCATCAGGGAGATGATCATGCGGGACGTCCATTCCCCTTGGAGCCAGTAGATGCCCTCATTCACCCAGCCGAACTTGACGAGCACGAGGTTGATGAGACCGGTCTGCCAATCGAACAGGTAGGAGAAAATAAAGCCGATCGCGACGGGAGTCGTGATGTAGGGGAGGAAGTTGACCGTCTGGAACAGCTTGCGCCCCTTGTTCAGCTGGAACGTCCAGTAGGCGAGCAGCACCCCGATGATCAAGGTGGCCGGAATGGACATCAGCATCATGATCAGCGTGTTCGAGAGCGACTTGAAGAACAGCGGATCCTTCGTCACCAGGTCGACGTAATTCCGGAAGCCGATATACGTCTTGGCCCCGATGCCGTTCCAATCATGAAGGCTTAGGATAAAGGAATAGACGACAGGGTAGAGTTGAAAAGCCGCGTACGCCAGCACGAACGGCAGGGCGAAAAGATAGGGCCACACGCGTGGCCCCCATCTCCGTCCGCCGAATGCGCCGGAAGATGTCCGGGCGGTTTGCTTCGCTTGCATCGGCATCCCTCTTCTTTATGCTTTATTTCACGGTGGCGTCGGAAGCCTTGTTCTGTACTTCGGTAACGAACTTCTTAAGCGCCGAGCTCGCGTCGATCGACGTGTCCTTCGTCCAGAGCGGGTACAAGGAGTTGAACACGCCGTCCACGATGGAGTCGTACTTCGTCTGCGGCTCGCCCTTGACTCCCGGAGCGATGTTCTCCATGAAGTACTTCGCTAGGTTCTGGCCGCCGAAGAACTCGTCGTAAGCTCCCGCTTCCGTCAGCACCTGCGGATTCTTCTCGTAGAACGACTTGACTCCCGGCATGTTGCCGAACGTCTTGAAGTTGAACAGGCCGCCGTCGTCGGACAGATAAGCGAACTGAATGTACGCCCAAGCCGCTTCCTTCACCTTGCTGTCCTTGTAGATGCTGACCGAGGTGCCGCCGCGCGTGAAGCTGCCTTCCGGCGCCTTGACGAGGCCCCAACGGCCCTTGCCTTCCGTGTCGTTGGCGGAGATGTGCCACTTCGGTCCCCACGGCGCCATCGGGTAGAACAGGAACTCTCCCTTCGCCATCGAGGAAGCCCAGGCCGGCGTCCACAGCTCGTTCTTGCCGAGAATGCCCGCGTCGCGCATCTTGAACAGCGTCTCGACCGGTTTTTGCATTTTCCCGGTCAGGTTGATGTTCTTGCCGTCGATGTAAGAGTCCGCGTTCTGGCCGCGCAGCACGAGGAAGGCGTCGCCGAGTCCCGGGAACATGAGCACCTTGCCGCCGCTCTTGTCCTTGACTTCCTTGCCCTTCTCGATGAAGGCGTTCCAATCCGACAGCAGCTTCTCCAGCTCGGCCGGATCGTCGGTGCCGAGGTATTCCTTCGCGAGGTCGCGGCGGAAGGCCAAGCCTGCCGGCGTAATCGCTTGGTCGACCCCGACCAGCTCGCCCTTCGGGTTGCTGAGCAGCGGAGGGAGGTAGTCGAGCAGCTCGCTGCGGTTGAAGTTGTATGGAGCCGCTTCCAAATTATCGAGCACGTCGAGATCGAACAGCTTGCCGCGGTAGGCCATCTCGCCGAGGATGATATCCGGAACGTCCGAGCCGGAAGCGATGCCGCTCTGCAGCTTCTGCAGGTAATCGTTCGGGTTGACGACCGTCACTTCGACCTTGATGTTCGGGTACTTCTTGTTGAATTCCGGAATCATTCCCTTCTGGAACGTCTCATCCCAGTCCCAGATCTTGACGGTTCCCTTCAGGTCCGCCGGATTCGCGCTTGCGGAGCTGCTTGCCGTTCCGGATGCCGCGGGCGACGACGGGGAAGCCGCCGAATTGCCGTTGTTGTTATTGCCGCCGCAGGCGGTGAGCAGACCGGCGAGCACGACGGTCGCGGAAGCGGCGGATACCCATTTTTTCATGGTGACTTGTGCCAAGTGAAACCCTCCTCTTCTATGTGGAAAGCGCTTTCTATCTATAATCGTAACAGCGCTTTCGCGCGGGCAAAACGAGCCAAAACGGTTATTTTGTATAAAATCCGGCGGTCGACGTTTGAATTCTAAGCAAGATTGCCGGGGCGGTACGGAATCCGGATCGTGACGAGAGCCCCTTGGGCGTCCGCGTTGCCGATCGCGAGCCCGTACGACTCCCCGTAATGGTAACGGATCCGCTCGCGAACGTTCGCAAGCCCGATCCCCCGGGTGCGTTCCCCGTTGCCGGTCTTGTCCGATGCGGAGTCGAGTTCGGGAACGTCGTTGGATCCGACCTCTTGCTCGTTATCGTGCTCGTCTGCCGTTTGGAGGCCCGCGCCGTTGTCTTCGACCTCGAGGACCAGCAGATAGGGCGTGCCCAGATAAGCACGGATCGTGATGCGGCCGTCCTCGCGATCGGCCGGGAAGAGGCCGTGAATAATCGCGTTCTCGACAAGCGGCTGAAGGATCATGCGCGGAATGACGGCGTCGCTCAAGCCCGCCTCGATCTGCCAGTGAAGCTCGAAGGTGCCGGGATAGCGCGTCTGCTGGATGTCCGCATACCGATCGACGATCCGGCGCTCTTCTTCCAAGGAGGCGAATACGGCTCCTTCTCCGGTTTTAACCGTGTCCTGAAGGATGGCGATCAGCGCTTGGGTCATCTCGATCGCCTGCCGGTTGCGTTCCGCATGGCAGAGGTAAATGACCGTGTTCAGCGTGTTGTAGATAAAATGCGGATTGATCTGCGCCATCAGCAGGTCGATCTGCATTCTCCGCTTCAGCTCCTCGCTGCGGATCGAGCTCTCCATGTTCATGCGCAGATCTGCGACCATTCGGTTAAATCCGTTCCCGAGAATCTCGAGCTCGTCTCGGCTGCGAATCGCGACGCTGGTCTGAAGATCCCCGACGGAGACGCGCTTCATGGCGTTCGTCAGCCGGGACAACGGCTTGGTCATGTTGAGAATGATCGGCAGCATGATCACGAGACTGATCAGGAAGCCGATACCGATCATGGCGATGTAGTAGTAGAAAATATTGCCGATCTTGGCGAACAAAGCGGACTTGGACAGCATCGCGATCTGCATCCAGCCTTGGGCCATCGAATCGTTGACGAGAACGATCCGGTCTCGGTCCTCGAGGTAGTAATTGCCTTCGTCGACGGCCTGCTTCAGGAAGGCGTCCTGCTCGGCCGACCGTTCCGCCGGCGAGCGGAATAGAACGCCGCCCGAGCCGGAGATCAGCTCGATCTGCGCGAAGTCGCCGGAGCTCTGCGCGAACGCCTCGTCGATCTCGGAATAAGCGAAGTCGAGGATCAGGTAGCTGTCGCTCGTCTCGTTCATGCCGATCGGGCGGTACTTCAGCACGTAGCTGACCGTCTGCCGGTTGCCGCTCAGGAAGAAGAAAGGGTGGGGCTCCGAGAAGCCGCTTCGCATCGTCTTCTGCTTCTCGAACCACGGCTGCTTCAGATAGTCCGCGAAGTAGTCCTCATAGCCGGAGTTGTTGGAGAACGTCTCGCCGTCCGGCCGGACGATCATCGCGTTCAGGATGAAGTCGTTCAGCGCGGTGAACCGCTTCAGCTTCTCCTGGACCGTCGCCTTGCGGAAGTAGTTCTCTTCATAGCTGCGGTTGGGAGGATCGTAGACAAGTCCGCGGATCTCCTCGTCCGAGACGATATATTCCGCCGTCTTGATGACCTGATCCTGCAATCTCTTCAGCTGGGAGGAGATCTGTGCCAGCTTCGTCTTGCTGTCCTTGATCGACTGGTCGCGAATGATGCCCGTCGCGTAATCGTAGGTGAGGAAGCCGCTAAGGAGCAGCGACACGGAGATCACGAGCAGCGTGCTGGCGATGATCTTGGTTCGAATCTTGACTCTCATGGCCGCGATTCCCGCCTCTCGACGTATTCCAGCGGGGTCATGCCGACCTGCTTGCGGAACACCTGGCTGAAGTACTGGCTGTTCCGGTAGCCGACTCGCTCCGCGATCTCGTAGATTCTGAGACTGCCGTCCCTTAGGAGCTTCTTGGCTTGCTCCATGCGGACTTGGGTCAGCGTGTCGAGGACGGTCTGGCCGGTCTCCTCCTTGAACAGATGACGCAGATGGTCCCGGCTGATGCCAAGCTTCTCCGCGATCGCGTCGGCCGTCAATTCCTCGGCGTAATGGTCGCGAATGTAATCCAGCGCTTGCCTGACCTTGCGGGAATAGGAGGGAGACGACATTTGTTCGGCTAGAATCTGCTCGAATTGCTGCAGGAACCAATCGCGGATTCCTTCTACGCGAGTCCAAGAAGAAGGATCGGCGAGCCGCTCGTTCCGCTGCATGCGGTCCAAGGAGTCGAGTCCGGAAACGGCGCGTAGGCGATTCAAGAGAATCGCCAGCTGGCGGCAGCACTCGGCAAGGCCGACAGGGTCCTGCTCTTGGATAGCCAGAGCGAATAAGGACGTTAGGATAGGGCCGATAGCGGCGTTGTCTCGCGCTCTGGCGGCTTGCTCCAAGTCGGCAACGGAAGGCTCCCAGAGGAGCTTATTGCCGTCCGAGGGGAAGGGCTCGTTCTCCAGGAAGACCGTGTACCGCTTGCCGAAGAAGACGGATCGCTCCAGCCATCGGGAAGCTTCCGCGTACTGCTCGGGAAGCGATCTCCAATCCCGAAGCTCGGCAGAGACGACCGCGCATGCCGGGCGGTTGTTTGCTTGCTGGAATCGTTCCCGAAGCTGCTCGGTCGCCGCAAGCAGCCGCTCCCGCTTGCGCCCGGCGCTGACGCCGCCTTCTTGCAGGACGACGCAGAGCGTTTCGCCGATGGCGACGAAACCGATGTGGGAGAGGAACTCGTCCTCGAAGTCGAGGAGAGGGTACAAGTCGGTTGGAATGGGGAGTGCCTTCTGCGAGTTGGCTTCGGCAAGAACGGGGAATGGCTTATCGGCGCGCAGCGCGACAAGCCTTAGCGTCTCGCCATCGGCCTTCGATCCGGCGATCGTCTTCCACTGCTCGGGAGAGATCGTTCCCCGGGTCAGCAGGTCTCCGAGAAGCTGGCGGCGAACGGCGTCCTGAAGATCGGACGCGCTGCGCATCTCCTCGCGCAGACGGAGAAGCTCCTGCGTCAGGCTGGCCGAATCGATCTCGTGCTTCACCCAATAATCGGAGATTCCGAGCTTCATCGCTTCCTTGGCGTACTCGAATTCTTTATGGGAGGTCAGCAGCACGATCCGCGGATTCAGGCCTGCCTTCAGGACAAGCTTGGCGAGCTCCAGGCCGTTCATGATCGGCATGCGGATATCCGCGATAATCAACTGCGGCTTGAGCTCCGCCGCAATTGATAGCGCTTTCTTCGGATTGGTGACGCAATCCGCCACCTCGAAGCCAAGCGCCTCCCAATCGACCAGTCGCTTCATGTGCTCCATGGCCAGAATCTCATCGTCTATCATCAGCACGGCTATTTTTCTCACGGGCAAGCACCTACTCTAGCAGTATAGTTCTACCTATTGTGAGGGGCGGGGCGGGGGGCGTCAAGGAGGGGGAATGAAGTCGGAATAAAGGGGAAGGATGGGGATTGTCGAATGGTAGGGGGGGATGGAAGTATTCGGATAATTCTAGTGTAATAACTTTCCACTTCTCCTGTTTGAAGGAACTTGTAGTCATTATAGCGAAATAGGAATAGTGCTTAAGACATATCGCTCTAGTTCTATGTGATAACCGATAAATGCAACTTATCTGTGCATGAGGAGGATCAGAGTGGAATACAATTTTATATTCTTAGAACGCACCTTTCCGATACTGGCTCAAATCGGTGCAACCGCAGAAGAATATCTATATTCGGACCCAAATTCATGCTTAATCAAATTGGGATTACTGGGCGAAACGATCGTCAATCTCATGATGCAGTTCGATGGCATCCAACCTCCAAGTTACGACAATACGCATGCTAATCGTATTAAGCTTTTAAAGGGGAATGGACTGCTACCACGCGAGATTGACGATATCTTATACAGCTTACGCATGGCTCGGAATAAAGCTGTTCATGCGAACTACGATTCGCTTGAACAATGTAAAGTTTTAATGGGCATGACCCATGAGCTATGCATTTGGTTTATGCAAACGTATGGTGATTGGCAATATAGTCCCGAACGTTTTGTATTGCCTCTTGAGAAGTCTCAAGCGAAGGTTGATTACGAAGCCATTCTTCGCGAGAAAGAGGCCAAGATTGAAGAGCTGACGCAGCTTGCTGAAAAAGCCAAAGTTGCCCAAACTATGACCATTGAGGAACGTACCTCAAGAGGAAGTCGTGCAGCCCAGCAGCTTCAACTTTCTGAGGAGCAGACGAGATACATTATCGACGAGCAGTTACGTAAGGTTGGATGGGAAGCAGATACGGTTCATTTACGATATTCGAAAGGCACTCGACCGCAAAAAGGTCGTAACATTGCCATCGCTGAATGGCCGACACGCAACTCCAACGGTAAATCTGGTTATGCCGATTACGCTTTATTCGTTGGGCTTCAAATGGTTGGTATTATTGAAGCGAAGCGTCAGTACACCGATATTCCATCCGTAATCGATAACCAGTGCAAGGAATATGCACAATCCGTAAGTGAAGAACATGCAGCTTATCAAGTGGGTAATTGGAGTCAGTATAAAGTACCTTTTGTATTTGCAACAAATGGTCGGAAGTACTTGAAGCAGCTTGAGACAAAATCGGGGATCTGGTTCCTCGATGTACGTAAACAATCGAATATCTCCAAAGCCCTTCAAGGATGGATGAGTCCAGATGGCATTGTAGAGTTGTTGAATAAAGATACGGATATGGCCGATCAATCCCTGAGTGCAATACCTTATGATTTGCTGCGTGACCCAGATGGCCTCAACCTTCGGGAATACCAGATTGAAGCGATTGATGCAGCTGAAAAAGCCATTATCAATGGACAGGACAAAGTACTTCTATCGATGGCTACGGGAACAGGTAAGACGCGAACGATTTTGGGGATGTTGTATCGTTTCTTGAAATCTGGTCGTTTCCAGCGCATCTTGTTCCTTGTTGACCGCACTTCACTTGGAGAACAGGCGCAGGATGTGTTCAAGGAAGTCAAAATCGAAGAACTCTTGACACTAGATAACATTTACAACATCAAGGAGCTCAACGACAAAGACATTGATAGAGAGACCAAGGTGCATGTCGCTACGGTACAAAGCTTGGTCAAACGTGTACTCTATAATGAGGGTGAAACCATTCCTGCTGTTTCTGACTATGACCTTATTATCGTAGATGAAGCGCATCGCGGCTACATCTTAGACAAGGACATGAGTGACGATGAGCTGCTATATCGTAATCAGGAAGATTACATGAGTAAGTATAGCGCGGTAATCGACTACTTCAATGCGGTCAAAATTGGCTTGACGGCAACGCCAGCGATTCAAACGACGAAGATTTTTGGTCAGCCTGTGTTCAATTACACGTATCGTCGTGCAGTAGTAGAAGGCTATCTTGTTGACCATGAAGCGCCGCATACGATTGTCACCAAACTAAGTAAAAATGGAATCACCTATCAGAAAGGTGAAGTCGTCCCGATTTACGATCCTGTAACGGGAGAAATTACAAATAGTGGCGAGCTAGATGATGAGTTAAAATTCGATGTGGAGAAGTTTAACCGCCAGGTTATCACGGAGAATTTCAATCGCACTGTATTGGCTGAGATTGCTCAGGACATAAATCCTGAAGGCGACGCGAAGACGCTGATTTTTGCCGTTGATGATAGCCATGCCGATGTTATCGTGAAGCTGCTTAAAGAGATTTATGAGCCATACGATGTAGACAACGATGCGGTCATGAAGATCACAGGCAGTATCGGCGGTGGGAATCCTAAGAAAGTCATGGAAGCGATCAAACGCTTTAAGAATGAACGCTATCCCAATATCGTCGTTACGGTTGATCTCTTAACGACAGGCATTGATGTACCTAAAATTACTACCCTTGTGTTTATGCGGAGGGCCAAGTCACGTATCCTTTTTGAACAGATGATGGGTCGTGCTACCCGTCTCTGCTCTGAGATCGGCAAGACGCATTTTGAAATTTACGATCCTGTTGGCGTATATGAATCGCTTGAGGATGTTAATACGATGAAACAGGTCGTGATCCAACCTTCTACCTCATTTGATGATTTGCTGGATGGACTTGATGTTCTGCCGACCGAGAAGCAGCTGCAAAACCAAATTGATCTCATTGTGGCCAAGCTGCAGCGTAAGAAGCGGAACATGACGAAAGATGTAATGGCTCATTTCAGAGACATTGCGCAAGGTGATACGCCTGACCAGTTCATCGAGAAAGTCAAACACATGCCAGTAGAGCAAGCCAAAGCCTACGTACTTGAACATCGGAAAGTGTTTGATATCATGAATGAAGGCGGCAAAGGTAGGCCAAGAGCTGTGGTGATTTCGAATAAAGAGGATGAGCTTGTCTCTCATGATCGTGGTTATGGAAAAGGCTTAAAACCAAGGGATTACTTGGATGAGTTCAAAGCATTCATTACAAACAACATGAACAAAATCGCCGCTCTCCAAGTGGTTTGTACTAAGCCAAGCGATCTTACGCGGGAAAGCTTGAAGAGCCTGCGATTGGAGTTGGACCGCGAAGGGTTTTCAGAACAGCAGTTGAATTCTGCATGGAAGCAGCTGTCTAATGAGGACATTACAGCAGACATCATTAGCTTTATTCGCAAGGAAGCGCTAGGATCTGCACTCGTTAGCCGAGCAGAACGCACGAAACATGCGATTACCAAACTGAAGCAGAAGCACTCCTTTAGTAAAATGGAGCTGGATTGGCTTGGAAGAATTGAAACGGTATTGTTGCACGAGCCGTTGTTGGACTGTGATCTATTTAACACGGGTGCATTCAAGAATCAAGGCGGCTATAATCGCATGAATAAGATATTCCACGATCAACTCGATACCATTATTACAGAGTTGAATCAGTACTTATTTGAAGACGGGGGACAATCAGCTTGAACAACCAAGAGATCGTTTCTAAACTATGGAACTTATGTAACGTTCTCCGAGATGACGGCATCACGTATCATCAATATGTAACGGAGCTTACCTATATCCTGTTCTTGAAGATGGCCAAAGAAACCGAGACAGAAGAGCAAATCCCAGAGCAATACCGTTGGGATCAACTCCTTAAGCCAAAGGGCATTGAGCTTAAGAAATTCTATAAGGAGCTGCTCAACCACTTAGGCGAGGATACCAATGGTCGAGTACGTGAGATTTATGCAGGTGCTTCTTCGAATATCGATGAGCCGAAGAACCTGGAGAAGCTCATTACTTCGATTGACGCGCTCGATTGGTATTCGGCTAAAGAAGAAGGTCTTGGCAACCTGTATGAGGGCTTACTTGAGAAAAATGCAAACGAGAAAAAGTCTGGTGCTGGCCAGTACTTCACTCCACGCGTCTTGATCGACGTGATGACGAAGCTTGTTAATCCACAACCAGGCGAACGCTGTAATGACCCTGCATGCGGCACATTCGGTTTCATGATCGCAGCGGATCGCTATGTGAAGGATAATACAAACAATCTGTTTGATCTAAATCTCGAGGATCAGGATTTCCAACGGTTATTTGCTTTTTCTGGCTCAGAGCTTGTCCATGAAACCCATCGATTGGCCTTGATGAATGCGATGCTACACGATATCGAAGGCCCTATTACTCTTGGAGATACGTTGTCTAATCAAGGGAAGACAATGAAGGACTTTGATGTTGTCCTCACGAATCCGCCATTCGGCACGAAAAAAGGCGGTGAACGTGCAACGCGTGATGACTTCACCTATCCTACGTCGAATAAGCAGTTGAACTTCTTGCAGCATATTTATCGCAGCTTGAAGGCAAACAATGAAGCCCGCGCGGCGGTCGTGCTTCCAGATAACGTGTTGTTTGCTGACGGTGATGGCGCATCCATTCGTAACGACTTGATGGACAAGTGTAATTTGCATACGATCTTGCGTCTGCCTACTGGTATCTTCTACGCACAGGGCGTTAAGACCAATGTGCTCTTCTTTACGCGCGGCAAGTCCGATAAGGACAATACAAAAGAAGTATGGATCTATGATTTGCGCACCAACATGCCTTCATTCGGTAAGACAAATCCGCTTAAGACAGAACATTTTGATGCGTTTGTTTCGGCTTACACTGCGGAAGACCGTCACAAGGTACAGGATGAGCGTTGGAATGTGTTCAAACGTGAGCAAATTCGTGAGAAGAACAACAGCCTTGATCTAGGGCTTATTCGTGATGAAAGCGTATTGGACTACAATGATCTTCCAGATCCAATCGAAAGTGGAGAAGAAGTCGTAGCGCAACTTGAAGAAGCCGTCGATTTGATCCTCAGCGTCGTGAAGGAACTTAAGTCATTGGAGGTTATTCGCTAATGACTAGGGGTAAGAAGCAAAGTTTATCGGCAGATGAGTTGTTGAAACAGGCATTGTTGCCTGAGGATGAACAGCCGTATGGGGTGCCCGAGAATTGGATTTGGACGAGGCTAAAGGCTATAACTATTAACTATGATTCTAAGAGAGTTCCACTTTCTACGACACAAAGAGGAACTATGGAGAAGAAGTATGATTATTACGGCGCTTCTGGAGTAATTGACAAGGTTGAAGATTTCATATTCGATGAACGACTTCTTTTAATTGGAGAAGATGGAGCAAATCTTGTTACTAGGAGTAAGCCAATAGCGTTTATTGCTGAAGGTAAGTACTGGGTAAACAACCATGCACACGTATTAGGAATGAGCAGTATTATGAGCTTAGATTATTTATGTTACTACATTAACTCAATTGATCTTATTCCTTATGTTACTGGTAGTGCTCAACCCAAAATGACACAAGACAATATGAATAAGATCCCAATCCCTGTTCCTTCAATCGTAGAACAACAACGTATCGTTGACCGAATTGAAAGCCTGTTTACAAAGCTCGATCAGGCAGAGGAACTGGCACAAAGTGCTTTAGATAGCTTTGAAACACGTAAAGCCGCTATCCTTCACAAAGCCTTTACAGGTGAGCTCACTGGGAAATGGCGGGAAGAGCATGGCATTGGAAAGGATACTTGGTCAGAAAAGACATTTGATCAAGTAGCAGATATTAAAAGCAATTTAGTTGATCCAAGTGAATTCATGGATAGCCCGCATATTGCACCAGACAATATTGAACGCAGAACAGGTAGATTATTAGAATACCGCACCATAAAAGAAGATGGAGTAACTAGTGGAAAACATAAATTCTATAAGGGTCAAATTTTATATTCAAAGATACGACCTTATTTATCAAAAGTAGTGCTTGTAGATTTTGATGGATTGTGTAGTGCAGATATGTATCCCATAGAAGCAAAAGAGGATACTAAATATTTATGGTACTATATGTTATCTGATGCATTCTTAGAGCAAGCATCCTCCGCTGGTTCAAGATCAGTTCTTCCAAAAATAAACCAAAAAGAGCTTTCCAGACTAAAAGTGCCAATTCCAACAATACCTGAACAGCAAGAAGTAGTTCTAATTCTTGATAAGTTATTTTCTAAGGAACATGAAATAAAAGAGCTTGTTGATGTCATTGATCAAATCGAAGGGATGAAAAAAGCGATTCTTGCCCGTGCCTTTCGTGGTCTACTTGGTACTAATGACCCCACAGAAGGAAGTTCGTTGAAGTTGTTAATAGAAACTTAGGATAACAAGATTAACGAAAGTGAACCTGTAAAAAAACGTCATCCCAAAAAAGAGTCTTTTAATGTTGGGAAGTGAGCGAGTTGGATAACAAAAATCTACTTGTAGTATCTTATCGGCACACAAAACTCAGATAGTAAAACTCTTTTTCGTGACTTGCTCTAACAAGCCAACGGAGGATTTTTGTTTTGTGTAGAACCTTTACGGCTTATTGACGATCATCGTCAACAACCAATAACAATCAAACCGATAGTACAATAAGTCATCGACAAAACCCTTATATATCAAGGGTTTTGATCAACCAGCACAGAGTCCGACCAACTTCCACCTGTTCTCATACGGTAGATATGTATGTTCACCATATGCAAACGACGTAGCAACTGGTAAAATCAAAGCCGCATAGAACGGGATACAGCCCCGCTACGCGACTTTTGCTTATTTGTCCTGTTCTTCGGAATTTATGGAACTGGTATTATGGATAAGCTGCCTTTCGGTAGCTCTCTTTATATAGGGCGCTGCAACCGCCCAGGCTTGTTTCCCGTAAAGCTGTAATTAAAGCTGGGTGTCCTTCCATCTTACCATTCATGAATGTTACCCCGGCTTCGAATTCTTGCCGACTTATTTCAAACCCTGTTTTCTTCTACAATAGTTCATAGTTGTCCATTGTCAAATACCCCTTTTTAGATAAGCGTACATTAGGGCGAACGTAAGGCGCTAGACTTATCTCGAATACCCATTATCTGTAATTTTCGAAATGGCGGTACAAAGAAGGGGCGGTTCAAATGCGGTTTACAGCTGGGGGCCAAGTAGGCGGCCAAGCCGCTACGATAGTATGGGAAGACAGAAAGTTAAGCGGCAACCGCTTCGTGGTACAGCTTATACAGCTAGAAGTTGCGAACCTGGTAGGCTAACTGGTTGGCCCGGTAGGACAGCAGACGGAAACGAAGCACTTACGCAGCGCCTTATAGGCTATTCTGATTATCGACCGGGTACTAGCGCAGCGGTATTTACCGGGGAAGTACCCGAACCTGGTAGCGCGCCCCCTGGGGCCGTTACTTGCTGGCTGTATTAGGGGAATGTGAGGCTTTTTGTGTTAAGCGTTTGAGGAACTAACTTCTGGTAATAACTAGTGTGTATACAAGGAATTAAGCGTTTTCTGTCGAATATGTATTATGTTTAGAATTGTAACGGTTGACGAAGGTGACGTTCAAACTTAAATTAAGACCGCCCGAATAGGTAAATAAAGGGGATTGCCCCAGGTTGCGTGATCATATAAATTATATTATAAATTTAGAATATTTTTTGGAAAGGAGGAGAGTACTTGAACGGAACATTGCTTAAACGTCTGTTCAAAGCAATTAACATCGGCAGTAACGACGATCTTCAAAAGATAGCCCAAGCAATTATTGATGACGAACTAAAAAAAGGGCATACACAGTTAGCTAAAGAACTGTCAAACGCAATGCTAGCTAACGGCCGAACAATAAAGCCAGAAGCAACTTTTGAAATGAATGCTAATTCAATGTCAGTATTACCAAAAAGCAAGAGATATGAAACTCCCCTTGCAACATATATACCAAGTGATAAGCTTCAGCATGACATGGTATTGCCTAATAAGGTTGAAGAGAAGTTTATAAGAATTGAAAAAGAATACGCGGCTAGAGAACGTTTAGCATTGTATGGATTTACTCCAAGGAAAAAAATATTGCTTTTTGGGCCTCCAGGCTGTGGGAAGACATTAGGGGCGCAAAGATTAGCTTGGAGAACTGGCTTGCCATTGATAAAGGTAAGATTCGATTCCTTAATTTCTTCATATCTCGGCGAAACAGCTTCTAATCTTCGTTCTATTTTTGATACAACTGCTCATTCTCCTTGTATTTTGTTTTTTGATGAATTCGATTCAATAGCGAAATCAAGAACAATGGACCAAGATGTTGGAGAAATTAAGCGCGTAGTAAACAGTTTTTTGCAATTGCTGGATGAGTATGAGTCGCCCGGACTTTTAGTTGCTGCAACCAACTTGAATGATCAAATTGACGCCGCGATATGGAGACGATTTGACGATAGTATCGAAATTCCTAAGCCTGGTCCTGAGGAATTGAAACAGATTATTGTTGTAACGCTTTCGGGTATGAAAACTGAATTCTTTGATTGGAGCATTTTATTGAAGGAAGCTGAAGGATTCTCAGCTGCTCAAATAGTAAGAGCAGCAGGTGATGCGGCAAAAAAAGTAATACTTGATTCATCCGAATTAGTAACTCAAAAAGTGCTACTGTCAGCTATCACAGAAAATAGAGGAGTTAACTAAGAAGACATGTCAAATCCATTCCAGCATATTAAATTATCACTTGTAAAAAATGCGCCTCAAAAGAAGGCGAAGCCTAGAAAAATACCAAAAAAGCAGCAAACAGCAGATAATCTTCTAAATAGGAACAATCATTATATAAACTTAGAAAATTCACGACACTTAATCACCCAGGATTGGTTACACAGCACAGAAAAGAGACATCAAGACAACCTGCCAGAAATGCCTGGTGCGTTGTCTATTTTTTTGCAATTAGATACAAGAGATTTTTCATTAGAAAAACTTAGGGCCTATGGTATAGAGGTTATTGGTGAATTTGAAGATGGGTTTATAATTGGTTCCTCTTCTGACATATCCTTAGGGACTCTGGCAGAAAAAATAAATAAATTTGCTGCGGGAAGTCAGCATGATGTTGCAGGACTGTGGAACATCATAAACGGTATTTCCTGGAGGTTCGATAGAATATTATCAGAAGAATTAAGGAAAGAATGGCCGTTTAAACCGAACCAAATTTTTGTTGTAGAAGTTGGCGTTGCATGTATGGGGATGGATGATGTCCCTGAACATCCAAGTAAACGTAAAAAGAGTTATAAAGCAGAAGAGGATTATCTTAAAGCTGTAGAAAAGTGGGCTATAAAGAGGGAGGCCATTTATCAAAAATGGGATGACTTGGCAGATATAAGATATTCTCAGTTGATGAAAGTAGTTAATTTCTATGGTGGTGAGGATTTATCAGGGTATATGGAAGGGGAACATAATTCTGAGTCAAGCTTACCTGATTGTTTTACACTAAAAATACGTATAAACGCTAAAGGCTTGATTGATATAGTCGAAAATTACCCATACGTTTTTGATATTTCGGAAGCAGACAGTATTGAGTTTGATAATTCGGAAAATTATCAAGAAGAAGTAGTCTCAGGTAATTTAACATTCAAAGAACCCTTAGAAGATGCACCGGCAGTATGCGTTATTGATAGTGGAATTCAGGAAAGGCATCCTTTTCTTAAATCAGCGTTGGATGATAGCACGTCTAGAAGTTGGATTGGTAGTTCTACAGATGTAGCGGATTACGTTCAAAATGGGGGTCATGGTACATCTGTAGCTGGAGCAATTTTATATCCAAGACAAGTTCCAAAGCAAGGAAATGTTGAATTGCATTGCTGGATACAAAATGCGAGAATCCTGGATGGAAATAATAGTATGCCTGCTAGGTTATTTCCGCCAAAAGTTGTTAGAGAAATTGTAGATCACTTTTATTATGGTGATAAAAATACAAGAATTTATAATCATTCGATAAATAGTAACCATCCGTCTAGAATAGTCCATATGAGTGCTTGGGCAGCACAACTCGATCAATTATCCTGGGAAAAAGATATACTATTTGTTGTTTCAGCAGGAAATTTACCAAAAAGTTCTCAATACAGATCATTAATACGATTAAGTATCAGTGAACATGTTCAGAATGGTCGTATATACCCTGATTATCTACTTGAACCATCGAGTAGAATAGCAAGTCCGTCTCAAAGTCTTCAGGCAATAACAGTTGGTTCAATAGGTTTATCTGAATTGGTTGGGTTGTACACATCTTTTTCAAAAGAAAAAGAACCCTCATCGTTTTCTTGTACTGGTCCGGGAATATGGAATTCAATTAAACCAGAAGTTGTAGAATTTGGCGGATGTTACGCCTTCGATAATGGAAACCCAAGTAACATTTTACAGCGGGATGATTTAAGTCCAGAACTTATTAGCTCCACATTAAACGGGGGAGCTGCCGTGAGAAAGGATAAAGTAGGAACATCGTTTTCTACTCCTAAAGTTTCTAGTATCCTAGCCCATATTCAACAATCATTTCCAAATGAATCTACATTACTTTACAGAGCATTATTAATACAATCGGCGAGATGGCCTAGTTGGGCGAGTAGCAGGGGCGATAAAAATAATGTAATTAGACACATTGGTTATGGTATTCCAGACGTTATACGTGCAACTGAAAATTCCCCTAACAGGATAACTTTAATAACTACTGGTGATATTCAAATTAAAGGAAAACAAGTGCATATTTATGAAGTTAATATTCCTGAAGAGTTAAGAAGACCAGGAAATTCACATGATATTCGTATTGATGTTACTTTGTCTTACAAGGCACAGCCAAGGCGCACAAGAAGGAATCGTCAAAGGTACCTTTCGACTTGGTTAGAGTGGGAATACTCAAAGCTGGATGAATCATCAACTTCCTTTGCTTCAAGAATGCTGGAAATAGCTTCTGCTGACGTTGGTTCAGACGAAGATGAATTCGAAGAAAGTAGTTCTAAAATTAAATGGTTTATTGGAAAGCAAGGAAATCATGGGGAAGTAAAAGGGTTTCATCGGAATAGTGGAACGGTCCAAAAGGATTGGGCGATTGTTAAGTCTTATGATCTTGGAGAAAAATTTTGTGTAGCGGTAATAGGCCACTTAGGTTGGAATAAGGATATTAATGCAAGTGTGCCGTATGCTTTAGCTGTATCATTTGAAGCTATAAATGATCCAACAATTGAGATATATACTCAGATGGCTTTAGAAAACCAACTTGAAGTTGAGGAAGAACTCGAAATAGATTTTTAACTGATAATAGACCGTAATGTTAATTTGCGATGGTGCTATTTTGGTGTTAAAAAATCTACGCGATATTAAGAACCAGCACTCATAACGGGAAGGTAATAGTTATTGCAGATACTACACGATAGGTCATACTTATTGAGAAGATACCATCAAATAAGAGCAATTATCGTGATTAATCCATTATAACAGACCATAAAAAATGCACTGTACCCCTCATACGGAGCATGTGGAGTCGGCCATATTGATGGTTCATAACCAAAACCTTTCTTGAAGGAATTGGTATATGAGGTTTTTGTTATTCATTTCTGAATTGTTCTTGACAAACGTTTCATAGTTCCCATTAGGCATAGTAAATCGTTAGGTTGCCTTTAACCTTGTCTAATAGATAGTAAACCTCTTCTGAGAATTGGATTGAGCGAACTAGAGCTTTTTCAGCTTACGACCGAGTTTCAAAAAAACTCAGGAAACGGAGGGCGAGGCTATGGGAGTAGGGTACAAGGTTAATTGCACATCCTGCGATTATACGAAATCTTTTCTCGTCGGAGGCGGATTTCGTTCATCTACATTCGAATTTGGATTTCGGAGTCTTAAGCCACAGTGGCGTCCAAGTGATAATGAAGCAGGCATAGACCAAAGCCCTATGCTACTGTCATGTGTTTAGTACTGAATGCGGTAATGCCCAGAAGCGTTCGAGTACATGGCGCTGGAGCAGTTCGTCAGGTCAACAACCATTTCGACTAAATCCTGCACCCAAAGATTTGCGTTCCCCTTCTCAATATCTATGCAAAAAAGCCCGTATGCGATTACCGCATGCGGGCTTTTGCTGCAACGTGGCACTGCTGCCCTAGCTTATTTGTTGCCTAAGGACTTAAGGATACTTTGCACTAAAGCCGCATAACCGGACTCCAGTCCTTTCCCCATCTGGGCACTTACTTCATTGCTAAGGGCGTTCAGGGCATTGCTTGTTTTCTTGGCGTCGTTGCCGGCCGCTTGCACCTGCTTCACCTTCGCTAAAAGGCTGTTTAGCAGATTAGGTTTCGTAATGAAGCCGTTGTCACTGCCTGATTGGAACAACGAGTCCAGGTGCGCGATATCCATATAAACGGTTATCTGACGTGTGACCGTAACGGAATTTCCCGCCTTATCGCTTGCTGTCACGACGATGGAATGTACACCGATCGATAGACTCAATGGTTTTGCTGTAATTAATTGGGGGGCAGGCTTTCCATCCACAGTGACGGATACCGAATCCACGCCGCTAGTTGCATCGGATGCCGCAATCGGATAGTTCAGAGCATCACTAATCAGAAGCTTTGAGATGTCAGGCAACGTAATCACGGGGGCTGTCAGATCGATCCGAATGATCTTCTCCTTGACCGCTTCCTTGTTGCCTGCCCGGTCCACGCTGTAGTAACGAAGAGTGTGGGTCCCCTCCGAAGTAATCGACACGGAATTTCCGGCGGTATAGTCTCCTCCGTCCAAGCTGTAAGACGTGGAAGCAACTCCGCTGCCTGCATCGGTCGCTTGGAGGACTACGTTCACGGGATGGGTCTGCCACCCGGTTGGGGCGTTATCCGTCGTTACAGGAGGTGTTTTTCTCTGCGCGAACATCCAATCAAAGACGTCTGTGTAGTCATTGTTCCAAGCCGGCAAGTTAGAGGACTGCGCCGTGGGAGCTATGCTCCAAGTCCCCATCGTTATCTGGTTGTAAAGAACCGCAGCTTCAACCTCGTGCGCTATATAATCAGGCATCGCAGGTGTGTTGGCCGGATTCGGCCTCTGACTCGGTTGATCGAATTGATTGTAGGGCCACGTAAGAGCCTCATTGCTCTCAAAGCGCGAAGCCCTCGCGTTGACCATTTTCGGCATATTGGTGTTTATGAAGTTAGTGAGGTTAGTCTGGTATATGCCAACGTTATTAGCATTGATAAACATCCAATAGGCCAGTTCGGTGTGAGCGGCGTTGGTGCTCGCGTTCGGTGATCCGCTTACCGGGGACATAGGTGCGGCGGCCGCGAAGAAGCCGGGGTTGTCGTTAACTAAGCTGTTCGTATAGAGGCCGCCCCATGAGAAGCCCGCAACGTAAATACGGTTAGGGTCTACTGCGCCGCTGGCAACCAGGTCGTCTATAACCTTCTTAACATTGGCTGTGGAGGGAGTAGATACGCCATTATAGGAGATATTCAGGATATGGCTGGCGTATTTCTCGGGATTTTCCTCCATTTTCTTCATTAGAGCGACCGAGCCGTTGGCGGATTTCATGGCCGCCTTGGGGTCCGTTGCGGCGTTTGTGCCGCCGCGCGACCTGCCGTGGGTATAGACATACAGCGGCAATCCTTGCGACACTTCACCGTTCTCATCCTTGTGAAGGTAGAGCGCGCGATTGACCGAATCGCTCGTGGAGGTTGTAAACTGGTCAAGGATCGGATTCACAACCTTCTCCTGTTCAAAAACCGCATTACGAAGCGAACTCCCATCTGTTAGTACGAGCTCGCCGTTCTGGACGATGCTGTAAACCTGCTTTGTCGAGTTACTGCTGCCATCCAGCGTTGTATTGCCGCCGCTCTCGGAATAAAACTCAAACTCAACGACGATGTAACGGCCGCTTGACAGTCCGTCCTGATAATCCGGTGAATGGCTTGCCGTCCCCAGATAACCGCGTACCTTCGGTTCGTCATTGGCGTATACCCTTGTGATTTTGCGCGTCCCTTCAAAGGTCACCGAGTCGCCGTTTAGGGTCGTGTTCCTAGCCGAGACGGTAAACAAGCCCGGATTAAGCTCGGAGCCTAACGCCGCCTTCCCTTCGCCTAAGTCAATGATGACAGCCGTCGTGTACTCGCCACGGGCAAAGTTGTCATTCCATACGATAAAGGGAAACAGTTCCGCGTCCGGATCGTTCTTGAATGTCACGTGAATGGTATGATCAGCATCAACGTTTAGAAAGGTATAAGTGTCAGCGGATAGAGTCACGGCCTCGCCGTCTACCGTTACGGTATCCACAATTTTGCCGTGATCGGGCGTAAACGTAAATTCTTTGCTTGAGCCCTTATCTAGTCTCAGAACATCGCCGGGTGAGTTCGGCGTTATTTTGCCGCCCGGTCCCGCCGTGGCGGTGATGGAGAATCTGGTGTCTACTTCATTGGCAGATATGAGCCGCAGGCTGTCTCTAAATGAAGCATCGCTGGAATACGCCGCGTCCGGAACTCCGAAAGAGGAAACGACTTCATAGCGGTCACCGCCCTTTTCCGTCGAATTATTGATATAGACCTCAAAGGTAAGCTTGCCTTCCTGTAAGGTCAAGGCTCCTTTGGGTATTCTCATCTCCACGATATATCCTGTATCCGTGATCTGGGTCCACGCGGCCCTGCCCGGAGCGGACTGCCCTGAGAACACGCCCGTCGCGCTGACACGCCATTGGTTTGAGCCTCCGGATCCGTTGCCGACATAAAACTCCAGGCTGTCGTACTGGTAATCTCCGCCGGCTCCCTGATATAGATTGCTGTCCTTCACAACTACGCGGGCATACAGGTAGTCGTTGTCCCAAAGAATTCTGGCTGTGCCCGTGGCATGGGGTCTGGGGTCGTTGGGCACCGTGCTTTTGTTGATGAGATGTTCCATTGTCAAGGCCCACAGGGGGTCGTCTGACCCGAGTTCGGGAGTTCCGAACATGGCGGTCGGCGTTTCATTCGCCACTGCGCTCTCGATGTTGTCAGTGGCGGCGGCAAAGCCGGCAGGCATTAGCGAAGCCACCATTACCAAGCAACAGAGGAACGCGAGCATTCTGCCAAATCGTTTAGCCATCAATGAGAATCCTCCTTTTTTTCGATCCGGTGCGCCCACGGCTGAACCGCATCGTATTCGGGACTTGTCACGCAAACGAATTATGATTGCGCTTTCATTTTAGATGGTTACGACATGTATCACAATGCACATGTTTTTACATCGATTATCCTTTGTTTACTTATTTTAGGTAACTATTACTCTATTCTATGCTTTAGCACATCGAAACAGAGGGTTTGCATTCAAACAGGATTAGTCCCACAATTTGTCGAATCAAAATAATAAGGGAGAATATCCCATTAAAAGCCTATTGGAGGCATCGTCGCAAAATGACAAGAGAAGAAGCGATCCGCCTGATACAAGAAGAAGGCTTGCGGAACTATAATCTCAACGAGAAAAGATATCATAGAGAATATGAAGTCGGAATGATCGAGATAGAAGGTTCGTGGACGGTTTATGCTACGGACGAGAGAGCAAGCGTCGTGACGGGTTCGGAAGTCGTTTTTGATAACGAACATGAAGCTTGGGACAATTTGATCAAAAGATTGCGTGCGGCTAAGTCTCTGTGGGAGCGCGAAAAGTGAATTTGTGGATGGATCTCGAGATCTTTTCCATAGATTCAGCGGTCGACGTTCCTCCGCATGTTCCCCCGAATTCTGCTACAATAGAAGACAAATAGGATCTTTACCGGAGGAACATCGTGAGCAACAAACAGATCAAGTCCAAGAAGAGAGTAGTCGAGCACGGAGAGGTCTTCACATCCGATCGAGAGGTCAACGCGATGCTGGATTTGATGAAGCAGGAGACCGATCGGATCGACAGCCGATTCCTGGAGCCGGCGTGCGGGGACGGCAATTTTCTTGCCGAGATTCTGCGCCGCAAGCTGAAGATGGTCAAGGAACGCTACCAGAGAAGCCCTTCCGAATACGAGAAATACGCCGTCGTGGCCGTCACCAGCATCTACGGGGTGGATCTGCTGCAGGACAACGTGAACGAGTGCCGCGAGCGGCTGTTCGGGATTTTCGATAAAGAGTATACGGCCATATGCAAGAAAGAAGCGAACGAGAGCTGCCGGGAGACGGTGCGGTTCCTGCTGAAGCGCAATATTCTGTGCGGGGATGCGCTGACGCTGAAGGCGGCAGACGGAGAGCCTATCATCTTCTCCGAATGGTCGTTGATCACGGGAGCGATGATGAAGCGCCGGGACTTCCGCCTGGACGAGCTGATGGGCGACCCGACGGACCTGATCTCGATCTATGACTCCAACATGGTGTACGACGACGAGACGAACGCTTTTATCCCGACGCCGATTCAAGAGTTCCCATTAATCCACTACAGGAGACTCCAGGAGAATGAGTAAATCCTTCTATTCGATCGCGTACAATCCGGATGTGCTGAGCTGTCTGGCGAATCTGTCCAACGACGAGGTGTTTACGCCGCCGGAGGTCGTGAACCAAATGCTGGACATGCTGCCGGCCGAGCTGTGGAGCGACAAGAGCGTCACCTTCCTGGACCCGGGAAGCAAGTCGGGCGTATTCCTGCGCGAGATCGCCAAGCGGCTGCTCGTCGGCCTGGAAGAGTCCATTCCGGATCTGCAGGAGCGGATCGACCATATTTTCAAGAAGCAGCTGTACGGCATCGCGATCACCGAGCTGACCTCGCTGCTCTCGCGGCGAAGCGTCTATTGCTCCAAGTACCCGAACAGCATCTACTCGGTGGCGCAGTTCGACAATGTGGAAGGCAACATCCGGTTCAAGCGGCCTCTCCACGAGTGGCGCGGCGGAACTTGCGTCTATTGCGGCGCTTCCCAGACCGAATACGAACGAGCGGACGGCCTCGAGTCCCACGCTTATGAATTTATCCATACGACTAGACCAGAGGAGATTTTCCAGATGAAATTCGACGTGATTATCGGCAATCCCCCCTACCAATTGAGCGACGGGGGCAACGGCGTCAGCGCGAAGCCGCTGTACCATCACTTCGTTCAACAGGCCAAGAAGCTGAATCCCCGATACCTATCGATGATCATTCCTTCCCGTTGGTATGCGGGCGGCAAGGGGCTGGACGAATTCCGGGCGGAGATGCTGAGCGATAATCACATCAGCCATCTGGTCGATTACGCTTCCAGTAAGGACTGCTTCTCGGGCGTAGACATCGCGGGAGGAGTCTGCTACTTCCTTTGGGACAAGAACTACGAGGGAGATTGCACGGTGACGAACCGGTCCGCGAACAACGAGATCACCGCGACCCGTCCGCTGAACGAGTTCCCGATCTTCGTCCGCGACAATACGGCCATCTCCATCATTCATAAGATTCTGGCGAGCACGACCGACTTCCTGGAGCAGCACACGTATCCCCGGAATCCGTTCGGCTTCTCCACGAAGGACCGCGGGCTGGACGCTCCGTTCCATGGCTCCATCAGCCTGATCAGCAGCGCGGGGACGGGGTACGTGAGACGGGACGAGGTCAAGCGGAATGCCGACTTGATCGACAAGTACAAGATCACCATCGGCCGTCTTGTTCCGAGCAACGGGGAGCTGGACGTGAACCCGGCGGACGGCTATAAGGTCATCACCGACAACCGCATCATCTACCCGGGGGAAGTCAATACGGAGTCTTATCTGGTCATCTCGGCGTTCGATACGGAGGAAGAGGCGCTGCACTTCTCGGACTTCATGCGCCTCAAGTTCCCGCGGTACCTGCTGCGCGCGGCGATCTCGTCCGTGAACGTGACCCGCGACTGCTTCCGCTTCGTGCCTAACGAGGACTTCCGGGAAGCCTGGACGGACGAGAAGCTATACGACAAATATCAACTGAGCGAAGAAGAGCGACAGACGATCGAGAGCACCATTCGCGCGATGAATGCGGGTGACCGAAGTGAATGAGTCCTTCTTCCCCCAGCGCCCGGAATCGAAGCCGATGATCTATGCCTACGAGGACAGCAATCCCTTGTACAAGGGGCTGCTGAAGGTGGGCTACACGGCCGTCGACGTGGAGAGGCGGGTGGCCCAGCAGTACCCGACGGTTCGTCCGGGGGCGAAGCCGTACCGCATCGTGTTCAAGGAATCCGCGATGCATTCGGACGGTTCCTCGTTCACCGACCGCGACGTTCATCGTTTTCTGCGCAAGAGAGGCTTCCGGAATCCGGACGGCGAGTGGTTCCAATGCACGGTGGAGGATCTGCGGGCAGCCTACCTGGCGGTCAAGCGGAGAAGCGCCAATGAAGAGAACCGCACCCGCAGCTTCGGCTTGCGTCCGGAACAGGAGGAAGCCATCCGCAAAACGATGGCCTACTTCGAATCCGCCCGCGCCGACAGCCCGGATCGCGCTCCGAAGTTCCTGTGGAACGCCAAGATGCGCTTCGGCAAAACCTTCGCGTCCTATCAGCTGGCGAAGCGGATGGGAATGGCCAGAGTGCTGATCCTCACGTTCAAGCCTGCCGTGGAGAGCGCCTGGAGCGAGGACCTGCTGTCCCATGCGGACTTCGAGGGCTGGCAGTTTATCGGCCGCGGCGGGATAACCCATGAGGAAGCCGACCCGGGCAAGCCGATGGTGTGCTTCGGCTCCTTCCAGGACTTCCTGGGCGTGAACCGGGAGACCGGCGGCATCAAAGCGAAGAACGAGTGGGTCCATTCGACGGATTGGGAGCTCGTGATCTTCGACGAATATCACTTCGGCGCCTGGCGGGAGAACGCCAAGAAGCTGTTCGAGTCGGAGGACGAGGACGAGTACGATACGCTCGATATCGAGAAGTACAAGAAGGACGAGGAGCCGAACGCCTACAACGAGACCTTCCTTCCGATCAAGACGGCGCACTATCTGTTCCTGTCCGGCACGCCGTTCCGCGCGATGAATTCCGGCGAGTTCATCGAGGAGCAGATCTACAACTGGACGTACTCCGACGAGCAGCGCGCCAAGGAGAATTGGACGGGGCCGGACAATCCTTACGAGTCGCTTCCGAGAATGGTCATGATGACGTACAAGATTCCGGACAGCATTCGCGAGATCGCCGTGCAGGGGGAGTTCAACGAGTTCGACCTGAACGTCTTTTTCTCGGCGAAGGGCAAAGGGGACGAAGCGCGGTTCCTCTATGAAAATGAAGTTCAAAAGTGGCTGGATCTCATTAGAGGTTCTTATCTGGAGACGACGGTGGATGAGCTTAAGCTGGGAGCGAAGAAGCCGGCGATGCCATTCTCCGATACGCGGCTTCTGAACATTCTCTCGCATACGCTGTGGTTCCTGCCGAACGTGGCTTCCTGCTTCGCGATGCGCAATCTGCTGCTGCAGAAGCAGAATACGTTCTATCACGACTATCGAATCAACGTATGCGCGGGAGCGGGAGCCGGCATCGGCTTGGACGCGCTGAAGCCCGTCCTCGATTCGATGGACGACCCGCTGGAGAGCAAGACGATCACGCTCTCCTGCGGCAAGCTGACGACGGGCGTGACGGTGAAGCCGTGGACGGGGATCTTCATGCTGCGCAACCTGTCCAGCCCGGAATCGTACTTCCAGGCGGCGTTCCGCGTGCAGAGCCCTTGGGAGGTCGAAACGGAAGCCGGCAAGCGGGAGATCATGAAGCGGGAATGCTACGTGTTCGACTTCGCGCTCGACCGGGCGCTAAAGCAGATTGCCGACTACAGCTGCCGCCTGAACGTGAACGAGAGCAACCCGGAGGCTAAGGTCGAGGAATTCATCAGCTTCCTGCCCGTTCTGGCTTACGACGGCAGCGCGATGACCTCGATCAGCGCCGGGGACGTGCTCGATATCGCCTTGGCCGGAACGTCCGCCACGCTGCTCGCCCGCCGCTGGGAATCCGCGCTGCTGGTCAACGTCAACAATGAGACCCTGCTCCGGTTGATGGCCAACGAGGACGCGATGGATGCCCTAATGAAGATCGAAGGCTTCCGCAGCCTGAATGCCGACATCGAGACGATCATCAACAAGTCGGATGCGGTGAAGAAGGCCAAGAAGGAGAACAAGGACGAGCTCACTCCGAAGGAGAAGCAGCAGCTGACCCAAGACGAGAAGGACATGAAGTCCAAGCGGAAGCAGATCCAGGAGAAGCTCATCAAGTTCGCGGCCCGCGTGCCGGTGTTCATGTACCTTACGGATTACCGCGAGCGTTCGCTCAAGGACGTCATCACGCAGCTGGAGCCGGGGCTGTTCAAGACGGTAACGGGGCTCGACGTCAAGGACTTCGACCTGCTGGTCTCCTTGGGAGTGTTCAACGAGTCGGTCATGAACGACGCCATCTTCAAGTTCAAGCGGTACGAGGATTCGAGCTTGAACTATACCGGCATCGACAAGCACGAAGGGGAAGACATCGGCTTGTTCAATACGGTCATCAGCAACTACGATTACATGCATACGCTGCAGCAGAGCTCGATGGCGGCCCCTTCCGGCAGGCCGTCGCCGGTATCTCCGCCGAGAGCGGCGACGTCCGCGGCGCCTGCGGCGAGGCAGTCCCGGCCGGCAAGCGGAGCCGAGACGGCGAAGCTGGCAAAGCCGCCGGTTGCGGCTTCCGTTCCTTCGCCGAAGGCAGCGGCGCCGACGGCCAGCCCCGCCGTCCGCGCGACGGAGGCCGCAACGGAGACGGCTGCCGCCGCCGAAGTCGACTGCTCCGGCGTGCAGGTCGGCTCTCGCCTGGTACACAAAGCTTTCGGTGAGGGGAAGGTGATCGCCATCGACGGCGACTTGATGACCGTGGCCTTCGGCGGCTCGGTCAAGAAGTTCGCTTTCCCGGATTCGATTCAGAGAGGATTCTTTACGCTCGAATAGATCTGCTTGAAGTTCATCATGCTCAGAAGCCCGCCCGCGCTTAGCGGGCTTTTGGGCTTGCGTTAGCGACGGCCTTCTCCATCACGTAATCGTCCATGACGAAGCCGTTGCCGATGTCGGCGACCTGCGTGCGGACGGTGCGGAAGCCCTTCTTCTCGTAGACGGCGATCGACCCTTGGTTGTCGCGGTTGACCGTCAGCCAGATCGCTTCAAGGCCGCCCTCGCCGCACAGCATCTCCAGAAACTCGATGGCTCGGCTAGCGAACCCTTTGCCCCGATGTGCCTTAAGCAGGTAGAACTTGCTCAGGAACAGCTTGCCGTCTTCGGGCTTGACCGCCAGGTAGCCGATGGGCTCGCCGCCGGATTCCATGAAGTAATAAGAATAGTCCTTGCGTCGTATCTGCTCCTCGATAGCGTCGGGAGACTGGAAGCGTTCCAGCATGTAGTCGATCTGCTGCTTGCTCAGTAGGACGGAGTAGTGCTCGTTCCAAATCTCGTCTGCCAGCTTCGCGGCTAGAGCGATTTGCTCGTCGGTATGGATGGGGGCGAACGTGAGGGACATTGGCGAATCTCCTTTTCAACCATATTACAGATAGGATACAAAGGTTGAGTCAGACAATCAAGCGCTTGTCGCCGGCGAACGAAGCACGATCGAAGCTTGGGACGAGGGGAACGCGGTCTCCGTCAAGGAGGGGGTAGTCGTACAGCATTCCTTCGTAGATCAGCTCGAACGAGCCGTGCCGCAGGAAGTCGTCGGGCGTGACGAGAGCCGATGGCCGGTCCCAAAGCGCGAGGCCGGCGCGGGTTAAGGCCTCGGCGACGAACTGGGAGCAGAAAAAAGCGTTCTTGCGGCGAAGCTCGTATTGGAACATCACACCGAACAAGCCGAGCAGGTTATACCGGTAAGCTTGCCGGTTCTGTTGGAAGGACCGGATCGTCCGCCAAGCTTCGGCGCATTGATCTTCGTTAACTCGCAGCTTGAGCAGCGCGCAGCGCGTGTTCGGGTAATGGCTGAACGTCCCCTCGTAGACGTCCTCTTCGACGAAGCCCGCCGACAACGGATTGGTCGGGATCCGGCGGCCGAAGCTGAACAGGTGGTTCAGCTCCGCGTCCATCGCCAGCGAGGCATGGTTGTAAGGGGCGGATGTCACGTTCTTGATCAATGTGGTGAATAAGGTCCCGGTGTCGGTCAGCAGGACGTATAGATTTTTATCGGGTTGTGCCTTGTTCAATCGGACGGATGGACCACTCATGGAGGGTTCCCTCGCTCTCTTCGGAAGGCGCCGCGCTTCTCGCATCGGCTGTTGACCAAAGAGTAACAAATCTAGCAGGCGAAGGGATCGAACGGGAGGACGGTTCTGAACTGGACTAGGGTCCAAGCGGGGGACTGGACCTTGTTAGGCAAAATGGCGGCGCAGGGAAGCTTCCCTGCACCGCCATTTGGAATAATCGGATTAAATAAGGCCTGATTGCTGCAGTAAACGTTGAATAAGAACGGCCATCTCGGCTCGCGTCATCGTTTGATGAGGCTCAAGGCTACCGGAGATACCCTTCACGAGTCCGGCGGAGATTAGCGTTGCGATGGATTCGCGAGACCATGCCGATAGCTCATCCCGGTCGGCGAAGGCGTCCAACACGGATAATCCAGACGATTCTCGGGAAGTCAGACCCGTAAGCCGAAGAGCGCGAGCCAGCATCGTGAACGCTTCTTCTCTAGTTACCTCATCCGTCGGTCCGAATCTCCCGTCTTCGTAGCCGTCAACGATTCCTTGTTCGACCGCTGCCTGAACGGATTTGCTATACCAATCCGTCGACTCGACATCGGTGAACGACTGAACGGATGGGGTGGCGGTCAGGCCTAACCCTCTCGCCAGGATCGAGACGAATTCCGCGCGGGTGACCGAGGCGTTCGGAGCGAAGCTCCCGTTATCGTAACCGTTAATAAGGAGCCGGGAAGCCATCTCCTCTATGACCGGCTCCGCCCAATGGCCGGCTGTATCCCCGAATTCGGTCTGCCCGGAAGCGAGGGCGAACGTTCCCGTTCCCAAGCTGCTGAATCGTACCGACGGGCCAACGGTTCGAGTCGGACGAGGGGTGAAGGAACCATCCTCCTCAAGAGCGACGGCCGTTACAAGCTTACCCGAAGAGATTCCTGCCGGAATTGGAAGAGCAATCTCGATATAGGCTGCGGACGATACCTTCTTGTTCTCCTTCCCGACGGTCTGCGTCAATTCGATAGCGATCGGATCGGCAAGGAGGTCGATTCCGGCTGGCGTCGAGGCGGGCTTCTTCAAACCGGCGATCGACAAGTTAAAGCTTGTCGCCTGTTCCTCGTCTATGATCATCAGCTTCATGGGAAGCCGAATCTCGCCTCCATCGCCGCGAACAAGGAGAATGCTCTCCGATTTGCGAAGCGCCAGCAAGGCCTCCCGATCCACCTGAAGGCGAATCCGGTCCGTCGGCGATTCGATAGCGAGCTCGAGTGTCGTTCCCGGCGAAGTCAGCAGAGAAGCGAGGTGTTCGCCGCGCAGCTGCAAATTCAGGATTTTCCCATCGGTACCCTCTTCCCATGAGGCGGATAGAACATTGGGGATGTACTGATTGCCGATCCTAAGGGAAGCAGCGGGAGGAGCGGGCTGCGGAGCCGGGCTAGGCGAGTAGCTAGGGCCGGCTCGGTTTACATGTACGGTATAGGTAAGCTGGGTAGAACCATCCTGCGCCGTAACGACAACCGTGACGGTGTTGGAGCCGACCTGGAGATTAGCGCCTCCGGTCACCTCTACCTTCTTCGCGTTGGAATCGGCCGGAGTGCCGGCGACGGAGACGCTGGTCGTCCGATAAGGAACGCTAATCTTGTAATCGAAGGTGTTCGAATCAAAGTCGGCAACGGTAGAACCGTCAATCGTCAGGTCGCTAAGCGAGGCATCGCTCGCCGCCGCTGCTCGGACGATGGTTACGGTATAGGTCTTGGTTGTGCTGCCATCCTGCGCCGTAACGACAACCGTGACGGTGTTGGAGCCGACCTTAAGATCGTCGCCGCCCGTCACTTCCACGTTATTCGCGTTGGAATCGGCCGGCGTGCCGGCGACGGAGACGCTGGTCGTCCGATACGGAACGTTAACGGTGTAATGGAGCGAATTGGGATCGAAGCCGGATACGGTCGAACCGTTGATCGACAGGTCGCTAAGCGAGGCATCGCTGGACAAAGTGCGGATGATGGTTACGATATAGATTGAGTACGAACTCGCGTCCTTAGAGGTCGTTGCAAGGGTGAAGATATTGGTACCCACTGCCAAAGGGAATGGGTCGGAAGACATGTCGTTGGGGAGGCTTGCATTCCCTAACGTCATGCTGGCCAGCGAGTCCCACAGGCTTGCCGTAAACGTAGTGGAGGAGGTCGAGTAGGGGACGGTCAACGAATAGGAGTTCTCCGTTTCCGAGAATGCCGGAGTCAGCGTTCCCGCCGAAGCCTGCAAGTCTCTCAGGCGCGAATCGCTCGTTGTCGGCACATGAACATGCACCGTATAGACGGTCTCCGAGTTGTCCGTTGCCGTTATTTTAAGCTTTAAGCTATTCTCACCTACGCTCACCGGGAGATTGCCAAACGCTACCCACCATGCGGCATCGACATAGTTTTCGTTATTGAACGAATAGGACAACGAGAAACCGGCCTCCTCCGGGAACATTCCTGCCGAAGTGAAGGAGGTTCTGCCGCTCGGCAGAAATAAATCGTATTCCGTAACGTCGGATTGGAAGGACGGGAACAGGCGGCCGCCGTCCGTCCAAATCCCCGTCAAATACGGAGTTTGGGCGGCTTTGACCGGCGCGGGCAGTCCGGACAGGATAAGAATGGCGGCAAGGAGAAGCAATATTCCTTTGGTCGGCGATTTCATGAGAACGGTGAGGTCACCTTTCTCTCCTTTCGAAGTGGGAATCTTTTCTTCCTATTGTAACAATAACAGACAAGATTCGCACTCTTGTGATCCAAATTATAGCTAGATAAAGATGAGCCTGAAATCTATTATTTAGATAACGGGAACAAAGGGCCTATCGCTGCTAGATCCCGTTAAAAATTCCCTAATGACTCAACTGGAGGCATGCAATAAATGGTTACCATCGAAGATTTCGAGAAGCTGGACATGCGGATCGGCACCATTCTGGAGGCGGAGCCGTTCCCCGAAGCGCGGAAGCCGGCGATCAAGCTTCGCATCGACTTCGGGGACATCGGCGTTAAGATGTCCTCAGCCCAAATAACGCGGCGCTACACGCCCGATCAGCTCATCGGCCGTCAGGTCGTCGCCGTCGTCAATTTCCCGCCGAGACGAATCGCGGGCTTCAAATCCGAGGTGCTTGTCGTGGGCGGCGTACCAGGCGAAGGCGACGTCGTGCTGCTAGCGCCGGACGTTCATGTTCCGAACGGGACTCCGATTCGGTAAGGACACGGCAGGAACAGGGCAGGTATAGCCGGCGGGCAATGCCATATAGTGGATGTAGCAGGACATGACTTCGTTTCCCGGAGGCGGCATGAGAGAATGGGAAGTTGTTCTTCTGGCGATGCAGACGGTCGTTTGCTTCTTGCCAAGACGCAGCAGTAAGCTGTTGCGCACGGTTTGCTGGCTCTTGCCGGTTCCTCTGGCGATCCATCTGGCCGTGGAAGGCGGTCGTTGGCAGATGGGGCCGGCGTATCTTTTTGTCCTCTGGGCCGTACTGGACGCTGCCCTGGGCAAATCGAAGCCGCCCGTTCTGTCCTCTCGGAGACATCGTAGGGCGGGATGGGTGTTCGTAATCGTCTTCCTGCTGGCTAGCTGGATGCTGCCCTACCTGCTGCCCGTGCCGCAATTAGAGGTTCCTCCCGGACCCTATCCAGTCGGAACGGTTATCTATCACTGGGTCGACCGCAGCCGGATGGAGCAAACCCCGGGGAAGACGAACCCGTACCGGGAGATCAACGTCCAGCTCTGGTACCCTGCGCGCGCAAGCCAAGCGAAGAAACAGGCCGATTACATTCCGGAGCTGCCCGAGCTAAGCCGATATGCGCAGCAACGCTGGCATCTTCCTTCCACCCTGCTCAGCTATCTGAATCTCGCGAAGACATTCACTTACGAGGACGCCGATCTGCCGGAAGGCACTAGAGAATACCCGGTTATTGTCCTGTCCCACGGCTGGCCCGGACTCCGGTTTGCTTACCACTACCTGGAGACGGGGCTGGCGAGCAGAGGGTATGTAGTGGCTGCGGTTGAACATACGTACGGCACGCCTGCGGCCGTCTTCCCCGACGGAAGGGTAGAGGCCATGGGAGCTTCTCCTCCGGAGTTCAATCTTCCAGCTTGGGATGAGATCATCGATAACGTGTGGTCGAAGGACGACAGCTTCGTTCTGGACCAGCTCGGGAAGCTGAATGCGGGAGCCTCCGGAGGACGGTTCCGTCATCGGCTCAATCTGGAGCAGGCGGGGGTGATCGGCCATTCCTTCGGGGGAGACAACGCGCTGGCTGCGCTTCGCCAAGACAAGAGGTTCAAGGCGGGGATCAGCTTGGACGGTTCGTTCTACGGGGATGGGGCAAAGCCGCTGTCTGCGGACCAGTCTTTCTTATGGATGTGTACCGATGCTTATCTTAAGGGGCTGGGTCTGCCCAAGCCGAATAATCGGCAGTTGGCGGACGAGGGAATATCGAGATCGGATTATGAACGCTGGGTGGAAAAGTTCGGCCGGAGGAGGGACGAAGCGATGGCCGAAGGCGGACAGACCTTGCTGGTTCGAGACGCGCGCCACTCCAGCTTCTCGGACTCTTATCTGTTCACGCCGATCCTGCAATGGCGAGCCAAAGCGCCGGGGTCGCAGAAAATTCACCGAACCGTGCTGAGTTACGTCTCTGCCTTCATGGACGAACATCTGACCAACAAAACACCCGGCGGCCTGGAGCGCGAAGCTCGGCAGGACAACCGGGTGCTGCTGATTCCTCGACCTCATCCATGAGGATGGGGTTATTCCCGAGTAGAAGGGATCTTCGCGATCATTCGCGTAATGCGCCAGATCAGGAACGGAAGGGAGGCGCCTCCCGGATACGCGAGGAATCGCGGCTCCCACTGCGGGTCGAATTTGTCTTTATACCGGCGGATGCCCGCGAAGCGATACCACCGGTTGGCTCTTCGATAGATCTCGTGGGCCAAGCGCTCCGACCGGTGGGAGAAGGCGGATTCGCCGACGTTCGCCAAGGGGGCCATTCCCAGGTTGAAGCGGGAGAACCCTTGCGACTTCGACCACTCCAACAGGTGAAGGAACAGGCAATCCATGATGCCGTTAGGCGAATCGTGCCGGTATCGCATCAAGTCGATGGAGACGGACTGCCGATCGTCATAGCTTGGCATTAGATTCGCGAACGCCAGGATTCGCCCGGTCGGATCGCGAAGCAAGGCAATCCCCGTCAACTGCAGGTAGGACTCCTTAAACCATCCCAACGAGAAGCCTTTCTCCGGCCTTCCTTCGAGCCATTCGTCCGAGATGCCCCGAAGCTGATCCATCAACAGAGAAGAGAACGGGGGCTCGGCAATCTCGAACGTATATCCCTCCCGTTCGTAGCGGTTCTTGACCGCCCTCAAATCCGACTTGCTGCGGCCGGTCAGTTGGAAGCTCCGCACGTCCGTAACGCCTTCTTCCCCGAGCTTAAAGAATCGGAACCCGTTCTCGTGATAGAGGGGCAGATTCTCCGGGCGTACTTGATAGAAGACCGGCTTGCAAGCGTGACTGTCGGCATATTGCCGGAATTCAAGAACGGCTTGGCGGACGGAATCCCGCTCCCCGATCGGATCGCCCAACGCGACGAGAGTCCTTCCCGTGCGGCGGTATGCAATCAGCGCCTTGCCGTCTTGAGTCCAGAACAGGCTTTTGTCCCCAAGGAACAACAGATGCGTGACAAAATTCCCGTGATGCTTGTTCAGCCATTCCCGCAGCGTAAGCATCTGAAGGCCGTCGGGCAGCGGTGCGACGGGCTTGCCGGGACGGAGAAGCAGCCACGCGAAGATAGATAGCCAAGTCGTGAACAGGGCGATAATCCCGGCGCGCCAATGCTCGTGCTTATCGATCAGATACCGGTAAGGAAGATGGTGATGAGTAAACCAGCGGGAGGAATCCGGCGTCGTATTCAACCCTACCAGGATGTATAGGAAAGTCATCGCAATCGTGGTGAACAGCAGGCCGTAGAGGGTTTTGCGGGTAAACTCGATGTCTTTTCTCCGGAACCGATCTTTGGACATCCATAAGAAGATAAAGACCGTGACGAGAAAAGCCGCTTCCTCCACGTTCAAGCCCTTCGCCAGAGAGAAGGCAACGCCGGCCGCGAGCAGCACCAGAGTGGCGTAATACGCTCTTCGGACCTGCCTGCGGATGCCGTTGGACAGGACGATCAGCAGAAGACCGACCAGTACGGTGAAGTGGTGGGACACCTTCATCGTATGCAGGGTGAACCAATGATGCAGGAATTGAGAACGATCAAGGATGGAGGGGAGCGCCGCCGACATGAGCAGGATGAATCCGCTGCTGAAAACAAGGGCGGCGAGCGCCGTATTGCCTGCCACGCCCATCAACACCAGCTTGCCCGGCCAGTTCCAGAACAGCCTCCACTTGTTCCAGACGGGTTTAAGCAGCACCTCCGGCTTGGCTTCCCGCTGAGGCAGCCATTCGAAGGACGCCAGCATCAAGCCGAAGAGGAAGGGGATGAAGTAATAGAAGATCCGGTACAGCAGAAGAACGGCTAACGCCCTGTCGGCATCGACGCCGTAGGTTTGCAATCCCGCCAGCATGACGATATCGAAGGAGCCTGCCCCGCCCGGAAGCATGCTGATGACTCCGGCCGCGGCCGCGAGCCCGAACAGTCCGGCCAGTTCGCGCAAGGATAGTCCTATATGCAGCATGCCGCAGACGTTCCAGAACACCCAGGCCGCCGCGGTCCACTCCAGGATCGAGACGAGAACGGTACCTCCGATGTACAGCCAGCCGACTTTCTCGTCCAGTCCCAATCGCCGGCTGATCCACGGAATCCGCAGGGTTCCGGCAAGAACCGGCAGGTAGAAGACTATGGCGACCGAGGCAATAAGGAGCAAGGGGAACTCGCTCCGAACCGGAGAAGAATCGAGCAAGGTGAATACGGACAATACGGACAGTCCCGTCAGCATGGAAGCCGAGAGGAAGATCAGCTTCGGCACAAGCTTCTCCGAAGGCAGTCCCCGCTTGCGATAGAGCATGAGGCGTAGGCTCGAACCGGTCAGGCCGGCGAAGCCCATCATATTGTTGAAGCTGTTGGCGATCCAGCCTACTCTCCATAAGGTGGAGAACCGAAAGCGATGTCCGGCCATGCGGGTCAGGATCACATCGTAACCGCTCATCAGGGAGATTGCGATCACGCTGGCGGCCAGAAGGCGGATGTGATCCATCCCGTTCAATCGAAGCAGAAGATGCGCCGCGACTTCCGGCCTTATCCCGCGCATGACGTCGCGAGCTTGAAGATAGATCACCGCAAAGATCGCGAATGGAATAAGGATCTTAATCCACTTCTGGTACTTCCGCAACAACCCTGCAATCAGAGCCAATCGGTTCATCCTCCCGTTCTAACGCCACCCTATCATTATAAACAAAATAAGCCCCTAAGGCATTCGCTCCTTGGGGACGCATTAAGCTATAGGCAATTTTTAAAAATGTTAGGTTCCGTTGCAGGACAAACCTCGATATACTAGAATTATCGCTCTATCGGAAGCGAAAAGACTCGCCTGATGAACAAGGACGGACAAAGGGGGCGCAATAATTCACATGAAGAAATGGCTAGCAATCGCGATCGGCGCAACGTCCGCCTTTGCCATTTTCGGAACGGTCGTTTATTCGGGGATTTCGTACTTGGATAACATTCTTAATACGCAAAGCGTAAAGGCGGAAACGAAGGCGGAATCGGTCGAAAAAGTGGATAGGGATGCCGCGAACAACTTCGAACTAACCCGCTTCAAATTCGAACTTCTTCGTCCGGAATCGAGCATTAACGCGCAACGGGTCATGTACGACGGGAAGGAAACGAATATTTCCTTGCTTCCGCAAGCTGACCGCGACAAGGCGCTTACAAGCGCCATTTCGACTAAGAAAGAAGCAGTTATCGCGTTAGGCAAAGCGCATCTTAAATTGAACGAGGTCGTCAATTCGTATCAACAAGGCTATTCGTTCAATAAGTACAACGTTGAAGGAACGTGGAAGGGTCTTGATAGCGCAACGTTGGCGTATATGCCCGATGTCTACCTTCACGCGGCGGACGTAGTAGGGGACGAGAAAGCCGCTCAAGACTTGCGCGACGTTGCGACGCTTTTGACGATTGCGCGGCAAAAGCACGATGTTCAAGGTTTCATTTACGCTCACCGAATCGTTCATGACTTGGATTCGTACGTATTCGGACGACCTGACCCCGAAGAAGGTTATCCGAAGTATGGCGCCGCCCGCGCCATGACCTACGCAAAGGCTTCGCTGCTTGACGAGATCGCCGCCTATATCGAGAAATACGAAGGACGGGTCGGCTGATGCCGCCCGTTTTTTACTGGCATAAAAGCCACCGGCTAAGCCGGTGGCTCCTTTTCACTACCGCTTCGCCTTATAAAACTCATGATAAAGCTTCATGAGAGCCCGCTTCTCGATCCGCGACACATAGCTGCGGCTGATCCCCAGCTCCCGCGCGATTTCGCGCTGAGTCCGTTCGTCGCCGCCGCCGTCCAGGCCGAACCGGCCTCGGATCACCTCTTGCTCCCGTTCGTCCAGAATGTCGAGGTTGCGATAAATTTTGCTTTTCTCGATCTTCAGCTGCACCTTCTCGACGACTTCGTCCGGCTCGGTTCCGAGGATGTCCTGCAGGGTAATTTCGTTGCCTTCCTTATCCGTACCAATGGGATCATGCAAAGATACGTCCTTGCGAGTCTTCTTAAGAGAACGCAGATGCATCAGGATCTCGTTCTCGATACAACGGGCGGCGAACGTCGCCAGCTTCGTTCCCTTGTTCGGCTGGAAGCTCTCGATGGCCTTGATCAGGCCGATCGTTCCGATGCTGATCAGATCCTCCAGGTCTTCGCCGGTGTTGTCGAATTTCTTGACGATATGGGCAACCAGACGAAGATTGTGTTCGATCAGCAGGTTGCGGGAATGAGGATTGCCTTCCGCCATCCGCTGCAGGTGCAGGGCTTCCTCTTCGTCGGTCAGGGGCTGCGGGAACGCATTGTTCTTGACGTACGACACGAGCAGGCTGAGCTGCTTGATGAACAGGGCTACGGCGGTAAAAAATCCAGGCACGGGTAGGCCACCTCCGGCTAGTTGGTCGCGAGCGCATGAGGAAACATTACCATTCTATGTGGGTAGGAGCCCATCCGTGCCTGTACGCCCGGTGTCAAGCATTTCTTATTGTCTTGGCCGGTTCTTGGCAGGTCGAGAAGCGCGCGCAATAAGCAAAAATCCGTCCTCTTAAGAGAACGGATAGCGCGAGCGATCGTTTTTATTGAACTTTCATTCTATCATTAAAAGAAAGCTGTCGTCCGCAGCTGAGTCCCGTGTTGAAGCCGCTGTGGTACGCCCACTGGGCCAGGTTCTGAATATGTCCAAGCTCCAGCTCGGTGAGTTGAAGCCGATCTTTGAGGCCTGCCAGCTCCTGCAGCAAGTCCTTGGAGAAATACTTCTCGCCCTCGGCTCTAAGAAGTTCCGGGTCAAGCATGTCAATCCCCTCCTTAGCTACCAGTGTGTCCAATCCCAGGTGGATTTAACCGTTTCCTTCTACATAATATGCGGCCGGAAGCCTGCAAGCGCTTTGATTTTTGCGGCTTGGACTCGGATGGAACCTTATTTCCGCGCGCTTAGCTCCAACTCCACCCGTCCGCCTGTTTTTCCGAACCCCCTCAAAGGCCATTTTTGGCAATCATAGACGTTCTTCCCTCGGCAAATACTATCCTTGTTGCTCCTATTGTTCCGGAAGGAGGGATATGGTCCATATGGCTACCAAGGAAGCCGGCAAATCCATTTCCTATAAACCAATGTCGATGTCCGCCAAGGAGTACAAGCAATTCGCCAAGAACCGGGAGCCGGCTCGATCGGTCCTGAAGAACTGTCTGCGGGCATTCCTGGTCGGGGGCGTGATCTGCTTGATCGGCCAAGGGGTGCAGTCGTTTTTCCAAGCGGCATTCAACATGTCGCCGACTAGGGCGGGGAACCCGACGGTGGCGATCATGATTCTGCTGTCCGTTATTCTGACTTCGATCGGGGTGTATGACAAAATCGCCCAGTGGGCGGGGGCGGGAACGGCCGTACCGGTTACCGGCTTCGCCAATTCGATGTGTTCCGCGGCGATCGAGCATCGAAGCGAGGGGCTTGTGCTGGGCGTAGGCACGAATATGTTCAAGCTCGCCGGTTCGGTTATCGTGTTCGGCGTCGTGGCGGCTTTCTTCATCGGGATCGCGCATTGGCTGTTCGGCGGAGTAGGGAGATGAGGGCATGAAGCAAGGAGAACGCACCTGGGTGTTCCCGAACCCTCCCGTCATACTCGCCACCGGCACGGTCGTCGGCCCGGACGAAGGAGAGGGTCCGCTGGCGGCCGATTTCGATCTAGTCCATCCCGACATGGAGCTTCAGCAGCCGTCCTGGGAGAAAGCCGAACGCCTGCTTCTGGAGCAGGCGGCGGACATTGCCGTCAGCAAGGCCAAGCTGAAGAAGCAGGATATCGAATACTTCGTCGGCGGAGATCTGCTTAACCAGATCATCAGCAGCACGTTCGCGGCGCGAACGCTCGGAACGCCGTACATCGGCGTGTTCGGCGCTTGCTCGACCTCGATGGAGACGCTGGCCCTGGCTTCGCTGATGGTGGCCTCCGGGGCGGGAGAGCGGGTGCTGGCGGCAACGAGCAGCCACAACTGCACCGTAGAGAAGCAGTTCCGCTACCCGACCGAGTACGGCTCGCAGAAGCCTCCGACCGCCCAATATACCGTGACCGGAGCGGGGGCGGCCGTCGTCGCCCGAACCGGCGAGGGGCCGCGGGTTACGGCGGCCACGATCGGCAAAGTGATCGATCTGGGCATCAAGGACCCGTTCAATATGGGAGCGGCGATGGCTCCGGCCGCCGTCGATACGATACAGGCTCATCTGCAGGATACCGGAAGGGAGCCCGGTTACTACGATTTGATCGTGACCGGGGATCTGGCCGGAGTCGGAAGCCCGATCGCCAAGGAACTCCTGATGCGCAACGGCGTTCCGCTTGAGCAGACGACGTTCCGGGATTGCGGCCTGCTTGTTTACGACGTCGCGAAACAGAAAGTACAAGCGGGCGGAAGCGGCTGCGCGTGCTCGGCGGTCGTCACGTACGGGTATCTGCTGAAGCGGATGGAGAAGGGGGAGCTTAAGCGCATTCTCGTCGCCGCGACCGGGGCGCTGCTGAGCCCTTTGTCGTTCCAGCAAGGCGAATCCATCCCGTGCATCGCGCATGCCGTTTCCATTGAAGCGTAAGGATATTAGCAAGAAGGAGTGGCGTACATGCAATACTTATGGGCATTCCTCGTAGGAGGAGGAATCTGCATTATCGGTCAGCTGCTGTTCGATGTCGCGAAGCTGACTCCCGCGCATACCATGTCTCTCTTGGTCGTCTTGGGGGCGGTCTTGGACGGGCTCGGCTTATATGAGCCGCTGATCAACTTCGCGGGAGCGGGAGCGACCGTTCCGATCACGAGCTTCGGCAACGCTCTCGTGCACGGCGCGCTGACCGAGCTCCGGAAAGACGGATGGATCGGGGTGCTGACCGGCATCTTCGAAGTGACGAGCGCGGGGATATCGGCAGCCATTATTTTCTCCTTCCTGGCCGCCTTGGTCGTGAAGCCGAAGGGATGACTTCAGGCTTGTCGAAATTCCTAAAATTTACCTTAAGGTCCGAAAAAGCCTGCCGTTATGCGGTTTGGCTTTTTCTCTATTATTATTTGTAGGAACTCAAAATTTACGGTCTTCTCCAAAATCAGGTATAATAAGTTAAGTTCGTTTTGTGTTATATTGGCCTTTTACAGTCTCAAGATTCCATAGGAGGAGACAGGCATGGAGCATCAACAAGCGATTAATATTTTGGAATTAATTAAACGTAATATGGAATCTTGTATCTTCGGCAAGAAAGACGAGATTACATGGATACTCACCGCGCTTGCCGCTGGCGGCCACGTTCTGATCGAAGACGTGCCGGGCACCGGCAAAACCCAGATGGTCAAAGCGCTCGCCAGGTCGGTCGGAGGAGACTTTCATCGCATTCAGTGCAACCCGGATCTATTGCCTACCGATATAACCGGCGTTTCTATCTATCATCCCAAGCAAGAGCAATTTATTTTCCGTCCCGGGCCGATCATGGCCAATGTCGTGCTGGCGGACGAGATCAACCGCGCGACGACGAAGACGCAGTCCGCGCTGCTCGAAGCCATGGAGGAGCGGCACGTATCGGTTGACGGAGTCACCTATCCGCTTCCCAAGCCGTTCTCGCTCTTCGCGACGCAGAACCCGATCGAATTCGACGGAACTTATTCGCTGCCCGAAGCGCAGCTGGACCGGTTCATCATGAAGATCTCGATCGGGTATCCGGACGAGGCGTCCGAGAAGCGCCTGCTGACGGAACCGAGCGCCCATCGCTCCGCGGACAGCCTGGAGGCCGTGGCGTCGGTCGAAGACATCGTCGATATTCAACGAGTCGCCGAAGGCGTGCATATGGACTCGAGCGTGGTCGATTACCTGCTCGCGTTGACGCGCGGGACGAGGACGCACTCGTCCGTGCTGCTCGGAGCGAGCCCTCGCGCCGGCGTCGCCCTGGCGGCGTGCTCGAGAGCCTATGCGCTGCTGCAGCGCAGAACCTTCGTCCTTCCCGACGACGTGAAGACGGTTGCTCCGCTCGTGCTGGGACATCGCCTGCATCTCCGCTCGGAGGCCCGGATGCAGGGCGCCACCGCGGGAAGCGTGCTTCAGGCCGTCATCCGGCAGATTCCGGTTCCCGTCGGAATGGAGCGTTAAGAATGAAGAAGATGTCGAAGGCCCGGTTCGGAGGGCTCGCCGTCGCCCTGTATGCGGCCTCTCTTCTCTTTCTTCTATTCCAGGGAGGCAAGACTTCCTTGATGCTGTTCGTCATCCTTAACGCCCTCGGTCTTTACCTCTTGCTGGGACGCTGGAGCGGGATCGGGCACGTTCAGGGAACCCGTTCGCTGGAATCGGCGGCGGATCTGAGCGCCGTCATTCCGGCCGGCTCCCGGCTTCGGTTAAAGCTGTCGGTTCACGTTCCCGGCTTCTGGCCGCTTCCTTATGTCATCGTGAGGGAACGATTGACAAGGCAGTCCAGCCAGGAGCTTCAGAATTACGAGCTTAGCTTCGTCCCCGACTATAAGAGAAGGGGAGCTTTGGTGTACGAGACGGCCCCTCTTAAACGAGGACGCTATCATTTTCATTCCACGGAATGCTCTACCCGAGACATCTTCGGCTTGTTCGAGCACAAGGGCTCGTTCCTGGAGCCTCAGGAGATCCAGGTCAGTCCGCGAATCGCGAACATCCGGGACTGGCGCTTCGTGCGGATCGCGAGAACCGGAACCGCGGAGCAGCGAGCCACATCGGCTTGGTCGCGCGAGACCACCCAGATCGACGGGGTGAGAGAATATATCCACGGCGACCGGATGTCGCGCATTCATTGGAACGCGACGGCGCGCACGGGAGAGTGGAAGTCCAAGGAGTATGAGAGAGAGGCTCTGCCTCGCCTGGTGGTCGTTCTTGATCGCCGAGCGGCATCGTACTCTTCGAACGAGCAGTTCGAGCTGGCGGTATCCGTAGCCGCTTCGCTTCTCGATTTTGCCTTCCGCAAGAACATGCCGGTCGGTCTCGTCTCGGCCGGAGCGGAACGAGTCTACTATGGTGCGAACCATGCCGTTGTCACCCGCATGGAAGTAACGAATCATCTTATCGATGCGGAAGCGGACGGTACCGAGCGTTACGACAAGGCGATCTATGAAGCGTCTCAGAGATTCGAGCTGGGAGCCTGCCTCGTCCTGATCTCGCCCGAGACCGATGACGGCTCGGCGAAGGCGTTGACCGCGCTGGCAGCGCGGCGGCAAGCGGCGAGCCATATCCGCATTGCATCCGCTCCCGCGCCCAAAGGATCCGATGAAGCGAATCGCTTGCATAGCTGGGGACGGATGTTCCAGTCCAGAGGATGGAGCTTCAGCAACGTGACGAATCTGGAAGAGCTTCAGCAGGCACTGGAGGTGGGAACCGCATGAGCATAGCTTTGGCCGAAGCCCGGCCGAAGGAGAACGTTCTCTGGCGAAGGCTGGTGCTGGAGAGGCTCCATCGGATCTTCGCGCTCATTCTGGTCCTCCAGCTGATCCAGCCTTTCCAGGACTATTGGTGGCCGGAGACCTTCCATGTGATCTATGCGGCGCTCGGGATTTACGGAGTCACGGAGCTGCTCTTCACCCGCATCTTATGGGTGCGCATTCTGATTCAAGCCGTCGGAGCTCTGGGCTCGACGTTCCTGTTTGCCGACGCCGATTGGCAGAGCTGGCCGGCAACGCGGGATTGGGAGAGCTTGCGAAGCTTCCTGACGTTTAATATCGAGCAGATGCATCCCGTCATCGAGCTTGCGGCTCTTACCTTGCTCATGTGCCATGTCTTGGCCTATTGGACGGCCACCAAAGGAAAAGCCATTATCGTTATGGTTGCGGCCGTGACGACGTTAGCCATCATCGACTCCTTCTTTCCGTTCGAGCTGTGGCGCAGCATTCTTTGGTCGGTAGCGGCCGGCTTAGGCTGGCTGGTCGTCCTTCATCTTCGCATGCTTCGGGAGAAGCATTACGACAGTTGGACCGCCATGGCGGAGCGGCCGTTCGAGCTGGTGCTGCCCGCGCTGCTCGTTATCGGTCTCCTGGTTGTCGTCGGGAGCTGGATGCCGAGGGCGCCGGTGCTGCTGGAGGATCCGTATTCGATGTGGCTGCGGTCGCAGGACAAGGAGGTTCCGAGCTTCGCGGGAGAAGGGGGAGAACTCAGCAACTTCATCTCCTCTTCCGGCGGGCAAATGTCCTCGAAGTCGGGTTACGGGCGCAACGACACCCAGATCGGCGGAGGCTTCCAATACGACTACTCTCCGGTCATGGAGGTGGCGACCAACCTGAAGTCTTACCTGCGCGGAGAGACCAAAGCCGTCTATACGGGCAAAGGATGGTCCGATCGCAAGGGGCAGACGAGCGAACAAGTCTTCGCCGGCGAGAACGCCGCTAAGCTGCCGCTCGTTCCCGAGCTGGGAAGCGAAGCCGGGACTCGCAAGATCGAGCAGACGGTCACGATGCTGCGCAAGGACAGGCTGGCGGTTCTCTTCTCGGCCTCCCCCGCGTCTCAGCTCGTCGAATTGAACAGCTCCCGGAACGCGCAGCTGTTCTGGAATCCGGACGAGAGGGAGCTTCGCTTCCAGAGGCCGGCGTCCGTCGAGAGCTATACGATCGTCTCCGAGGTGCAGGAGCTGGACGAAGAACGCCTGCGGACGCTCTCCGCCGCCTCGGGCTCCGGGTCGGGTATTCCGCGGGACGCCTATCTTCAACTCCCGGATTCCTTGCCTCAGAGAGTACGGGAGCTGGCGCAATCGGTGACCGCTTCCGCGACGAACGACTACGATCGCCTGAAGTCGCTGGAGCAGTATCTGCGAACGACTTATCCGTATACCAATACGCCGGACCTGTCGAAGCAGAAGAGCAAGGACGTGGTCGACGCGTTCCTGTTCGAGATCCAGGAAGGCTATTGCGATTATTATTCTACCTCGTTCGTCGTGATGGCCCGAACGCTTGGCATACCTACCCGCTGGGTAAAGGGATATACCTCGGGCGTGAACCCGGCCGCTCAACAGGAAGAGCGGTACGGGAACCGCAATTTCAATCCGGACGGTGCGGGCACCTACACGGTTCGGAATGCCGATGCCCATTCCTGGGCGGAAGCTTATTTCGAAGGGTACGGCTGGGTGTCCTTCGAGCCGACGTCCGGCTTCTCGATCCCGGTGCCCGTGCCTAAGGAAGTAACGCCGGAAGCGACCCAAACGGTGGTCGAAGCAACGGCGGAGCCGCTGGAGCAGCCGAACGCGCAAGGAGGCGGCATGAATGTCTCGGCCATCCTCTGGAGCGTTGGCGCCGTCGTCGCCGTTGTCCTTCTAGCCGCTATCTATCTGATCCTGCGCCGCAGAGGAGGCGTGGGCCGCGCCATTCGGCAGCTCCGGCATCTCGGCGCGACGCCGAATCAGCGAATCGTGAAGGAGATGGAGAGCCTGGTGCGCTTCATGCAGCGCAGAGGCTTCAAGCGCAGCAAGCACGAGACGCTGCGGGAGACCTTCCACCAATGGGGAGGGCGCTTCGGCTCTCTGAAGCCGGAATTCGAAGGGGCGCTTATTCAGTTCGAAGGCGCACGCTACGGATCCGGGCAAGGCGAGGAAGAAACGTACCGGGAATTCTCGAGGTTGACGGAGAGAATTCGCAAGGCCCTATGATTCGCAACCGAATGAAGCTAGAAAATGGATGATTTGAACCCTTGCGGGAGAGCCGATTGCGTAAGCCGGCTTTCCCGCTTTTTGCAAGGATTCACGGGGTGTGGTATATTTTGTTCATCATTTCGTAAGAGACAGGGGATTATTCGGGAATGTTCCAACGATTGCTGCCGGATCAGATCGTAAGTACCGTGTTCGATATCGACTTGCAAGCTTTGAAGAAGCGAGGGGTCAGCGGGATCATTACGGATCTGGACAACACGCTCGTCAGCGCGAAGACGGCGAATGCGACCCCGGAGCTGACTGCTTGGCTGGAACTCGTCAAGCGGGAGGGCTTCCGAGTCGTCGTTCTATCCAATAACAATGAATCCCGGGTGTCCGTTTTCTCGAAGCCGCTCGGCATTCCGTTTATCCCGGCCGCCCGCAAGCCGTTCGGGAAGGCATTCCGCAAGGCGCTCTCGCTGCTTAAGCTGAATGCCGGGCAGGCGGTCGTCGTAGGCGACCAGATGCTGACCGATATTCTCGGAGGCCGCCGCATGGGGCTGCATACGATTCTCGTGACGCCGATCGCCCCGGCAGAAGAGGGATTTGGAACCCAGATCAACCGCAAGATCGAGAAAATCGCCCTGTCCCGGCTTCGCAAGCGCGGCTTGTGGCCGGAGAAGGAGGAACGCTGAATTTGACCGAATCGTTAATGGAGAACAGCCGTTGCGCAGGCTGCGGGATCGCCCTGCAGACCATCGAGCCCAGCCGCCCGGGATTTGTGCCCGAATCGGCGAGAGGCCGCGAGCCGATCATCTGCCAACGCTGCTTCCGCATCAAGAATTACAATGACGCATCGTCCGTCGCTATCGACCAGGACGATTTCTTACGTTTGCTCGGAGGAATCGCTTCGACGGACAGCCTTGTCGTGCATATCGTCGACCTGTTCGACTTCGAGGGCAGCCTGATATCCGGGCTTCAGAGATTCGTAGGCTCGAATCCGGTGCTGCTCGTGGTGAACAAGATCGACCTGCTGCCTAAGGTGACCAACTGGAACCGGCTCCGCAATTGGGTGCAGAAGGAAGCTCGCGCGAACGGACTTAAGGTCGTCGGCGTCCTTCTGTGCAGCGCAAGACGGAACATCGGTTTCGAGAGAGTGGTCGAGACGATCGCGGATCTTCGGGGCAAACGGGACGTCTATGTCATCGGCGCGACCAATGTAGGCAAAAGCACGCTGGTCAACCGGTTGATCTCGGATTACAGCGACCTGGAGCGCGAGCTGACCGTTTCCCGTTACCCGGGCACGACTCTCGATGCCGTCCATATTCCTCTCGAGGACGGACGCAGCATTATCGACACGCCGGGAATCGTCTATCGTACCCGTCTATCCGAGGTCGTTCCGAGAGAGACCCTGCACGCGGTCATGCCGGACAAGCCGCTCAAACCGGCGACTTATCAGCTTGACGCCAAACAGACGCTTTTCTTCGGGGGCATCGTTCGGTTCGACTTCGTGGAAGGCGATCACCAATCGTTCACCGCTTACGTCTCCAGCAGCCTTCCGATCCATCGGACGAAGCTGGAGAAGGCGGACGCGCTCTACGAGGAGCATCGCGGCGTTATGCTGGCCCCTCCTTCGCGGGAAGGACTGGAGAGCGTTCCTCCTTGGACGAAGCATTCGCTGCGGGTCCAACCGGGCTCTGCGGTCGACGTCTTCGTCTCGGGCATGGGCTGGATCAAGGTGAACGGCAAGTCCGGAGCCCTTCTTGAGGTCCATGCGCCGAAGGGCGTCAAGGTTATGCTTAGGGATTCGATGCTGTAAAAAAGGGGAATGGAAGCCATGGACAGTCATACCGTGCTCTACGGGGTGATCGGGGATCCGGTTCGCCACTCCAAATCCCCTGTCATGCTGAATAGAGCGATGCAGGAAGCTGGAATCAACGGCGCTTACGGAGCCTTCCACGTCGCGCCGGATCGTCTGGAAGAGGCGATCGCGGGCATTCGCGCGCTAGGCTTCCGCGGACTGAACGTCACGATTCCCCACAAGATCGAAGTCATGAAGTTTCTGGACGAGATCGACGAGGGAGCCCGCGCCATCGGGGCGGTCAATACGATCGTGAACGAATCCGGCCGATTGATCGGCTACAATACCGACGGCATCGGCTACGTCCGTTCGCTGAAGGAAGAAGCGGAGCCGGAGCTCGCGGGCAAGAGAATCGTCGTGCTCGGCTGCGGCGGGGCCGCCCGCGGCATCGTCTGGGCGCTCGCCCGCGAGAATCCGGAAGCGATTCTTCTGACGAACCGCACGGCGGAACGCGCGAAGGAGCTGGCGGACTCGTTCGGTTCCGATTCCGTCGTGTCGGCTGCTCCGTGGGAATCGGTCCAGCAGCTGTGCGCCGGCGCGGACGTCGTCATCAACACGACCTCCGTGGGCATGTCGCCGAACGTGGACGCGACGCCGATCGATCCGGAGTGGCTCCGCCCCGGGGCCGTCGCCAGCGACCTGATCTACAATCCTCTCACGACGGCATTCCTGAAGGGAGCCGAGAAGAGAGGCTGCCGCATTCACGGCGGCTTAGGCATGTTTGTTTACCAAGGGGCGTATGCCTTCGAATATTGGACCGGGAAGCCCGCGCCGGCGGCCGCGATGCGCAGCGCCGTATTGGAATCGTTCGGCGAAGCCGTGCCGGCCCGTTCATGAAGACCGATAAGGAAAGCAGGTACAACTTATGCTAACAGGCAAGCAAAAAAGATTTCTCCGTTCGCAAGCGCATCATCTCGATCCGATCTTCCAGGTAGGGAAAGGCGGAACGAACGACCATCTGATCCGCCATATCGAGGAAGCTCTGGAAGTCCGCGAGCTCATCAAGGTGAATATCCTGAACAATAACGATGACGATCGCTACGAAGTGGCCGAAGAGCTCTCGAAGCGTTCCGGAGCCGAGCTGGTTCAGGTCATCGGCAAGACGATCGTGCTGTACAAGGAATCCAAGGACAACAAGCAGATCGAACTTCCGCGCTGATTGCGAGGTTGAACTCCGACATGAATACACCTTCAGGGGGCCGCAGGATTCGCACGGGTCTGATGGGAGGAACGTTCGATCCCATTCACATCGGGCATCTGATCGCGGCGGAGTCGGCGATGGAGGCGGCAGGGCTGGAGGAGGTATGGTTCATTCCGACCAATACTCCTCCCCACAAGCCTCAGCCGGGAGCCGCCGCCCGCGAGCGCCGCGATATGGCGGAAGCCGCGATAGCGGGCCGTCCGGGGTTCCGGGTCGAGGCCCAGGAGCTGGAGCGGGGCGGCGTCTCTTATACGATCGATACCGTCATCGCTCTTCAGGAGCGAGACCCGGAGCGGGAGTTCCACTGGATCGTCGGAACCGACATGATGAACGATCTGCCGAATTGGCGCCGGATCGAGGAGCTCGCCGAACGAATTTTCTTCGTCTGCTTGAGCAGGCAAGGGGAGGAGAGCGAGGAATCGAGCCTTCCGGAGTTTCTGCGGAGCAAGCTTCTGGCCGCGCCGATGCCGCCGATCGGCATCTCCTCGACGGACATCCGGGAGCGCAGGAGGAGCGGAAGATCGATTCGCTATCTCGTCCCTTCCGCGGTGCAAGATTACATCGAGAGGAATGGGTTGTATGAATCGTGAAGCTTTGATCGAGGCGACCCGAAGCCAGATGCCGGACAAGAGATGGCGTCACGTTCAGGGAGTCGTCGATACGGCCGTCGAGCTGGCGGAGAGATTCGGCGGGGACAAGGACAAAGCATGGCTCGCGGCGCTTCTTCACGATTATACGAAGGCTTGGGCAATCGATCGGATGGAGCGAATCATTCGCGAAGAGGAGCTGCCGAAGGAGCTGCTGGAGCACGACAAGGAGCTCTGGCATGCCCATGTCGGCGCCTGGGTCGTTCAGCGGGAGCACGGGATCGACGACGAAGAGGTTCTGGACGCGATCCGCTATCACACCTCGGGCCGGGAACGAATGACGCTGCTCGACAAGATCGTTTGCCTGGCGGATTACATCGAGCCCGGACGCGATTTTCCGGGAGTGAATCGAATTCGCGAGCTCGCGCAGAATAATCTGGAAGAGGCGCTGGTCGCCGGGTTCGACGGAACGATCCAACTGCTCGTTGAACGGGGCAAGCGCATATTCCCGCTCACGGTACTGGCCCGGAACGACCTGCTGTTATCCGTCCGGGGCAAGTAATCAAAGTGAACGACGCGAAAGCGAAACGAAGCGTCCGGATCGGGTTCTCTCCGGAGGGCCGCCGAGCGGCGCATGGAACGATAGAGGGTTAAAGTTTAAGGAGGCTATTAGATGGCATTATCGTCCGACAAATTATTGCAAGCCGTCGTGCTCGCCGCGGAAGACAAGAAGGCGCACGATCTGGTTGGCTTGAATCTGCAAGGAATCTCGCTGGTGGCCGATTATTTCCTGATCTGCCACGGCAATTCGGATACTCAGGTGGTGGCGATCGCCAACGAGATCCGCAAGAAAGCGGAAGAGCTCGGCGCCAGAGTGCGCCTTGAAGGCATGGACACGGCCCGCTGGGTGCTGATCGACATGGGCGACGTTGTCGCCCATGTCTTCCACCGCGACGAACGCGAGTATTACCATCTGGAGCGTCTCTGGTCCGACGCGAAGGCTGTGTCGCTCGCATGACGCTCGCTGCGGGAACGATCACGTCGCTCCTCGCGCGCCGCGAAGTGCCGCCATACGGCTGGTTCCTGGCGGAGCCGGATACGGAAGGCCCCGAGGTGCTGCTGCCGTACGGCGAGATTCTCGGCGCCAGGCCGGAAGCCGGGGACGAGGTGCCCGTCTTCTTGTTCCACGATGACAAGGGAAGGCTGACCGCGACGACGAGAGAGCCGTTTCTCACGTATGGCCAGATGGGCCGGCTGAAAATGGCGGACTTTAATCCGCGATTCGGCTGCTTCCTTGAGATCGGAATCGGCCGTCAGCTGCTGCTGCCCATCAAGGAGCTGCCGGAGAAGAAGGAACTGTGGCCGCAGGAAGGCGACGAGCTTCATGTCGTGATGAAGCACGACAAGGAAGGCCGGATGCTCGCTCGCTTGGCGAGGATCGAAGACTACGAAGCGGCGGTCTTCCGCGCTCCGAGCTCCTGGCACCACGAAGAGAAGATCGTCTGGGTGACGGACACGTTCCGCGACGGCGTCTTCGTGCTCGTGGACGGCGGCGTCATCGGCTTCGGCGCGCTCGGTTACATCCCGACGGCTTCGATGACGAGGCCGCTTCGTCTCGGCGAGAAGGTGCTCGCAAGGGTCACGCAAGTCAAAGACGACGGCCGCGTGACGCTGTCGATGCGTTCCTCCAAGGAGAAAGGGCGTATCGAGGATTCGGACAAGCTGCTGGCGTTCCTGAAGGAGCGTCCGGGCGGCGCGATGCCTTACAGCGACGAGACGCCGGCGGAGACGATTCAGCGGCGCTTCGGCATCAGCAAGTCGGCGTTCAAGCGCGCCATGGGCAAGCTGATGAAGGAAGGGCTCGTCACCCAGCAGGGCAATTGGACCAAGCTGGTCGGGGCGGACGGCTCTTCCGGGGATGACAAGGCGTCAGCGCCTGCATCGGACAAGCCGTAAGGCCGTTTAAAGAATGTATCGACAATTGCGCAAGTTGAGCAATATCGGCTAATCAAGCGTCTTCGGACGCTTTTTTTATGAGGATAAAGAAGAGAACGCATACGGAGGAGGAGACGCGATGAGATCCTACCGGCAATTCGCGGCGGTATACGATCGGTTGATGGAAGAGATGCCTTACCCGGAATGGTTGAGCTTCGCCCGGCGCTGCTGGGACCGGTACGGGATGCCGGCCACGATCGTGGACTTGGGCTGCGGGACGGGCAATTTGGCGATTCCTCTGGCGAAGTCGGGGTTCCAGGTGTTCGGAATCGACCTCTCTTCGGACATGCTGTCCATCGCCCGCAACAAGTGGGAAGCGGGAGGACGGGGACTAATTGGAGAGAAAGGCGGCATCCGCTGGCTGCAGCAGGACATGAGGGATTGGGAGCTGCCCGAGCCGGCCGACGCGGTCATCAGCTTCTGCGACAGCATCAACTACTTGACCGAGCCGGAAGATGTCGTCTCCGCGTTCCGCCATACCTACGAAGGGCTGGCGCCGGGAGGGCTGTTCCTGTTCGACGTTCATGCTCCGTCCCAGCTCGAGCGCTACGCGGAGGAGCAGCCGTTCGTGCTGGACGAGAAGGACGTCGCCTACCTGTGGGTGTGCGATTACGATCCGGAGCGAATGGAGATCGAACACGACCTGACCTTCTTCGTGCGCGAGGAATCGGCGCCGGGCAGCGCGAACTCCGGCTTGTACTACCGCTTCGAAGAGTCCCACGTCCAGCGCGCGTACGACCCCGATTGGCTCGCCGAGCAGTTGACCGCCGCGGGCTTCGAGCTGCTCCACCGGTTCGCGGACTTCAAGTGGGCCGCCCCGACCGAAGAGTCCGAGCGCCTGTTCTTCGTGGCGAGGAAGCCGTAGGAAGGTATGTCGCAAGGAGCCTATTGAGGATTAGTTACTCCTTTTTCTCGCCAAACGCCGGATGATGCCCCGAAATGGGTAATGGTTACTCAAATATCTCGCTACATGCGGGAGGGCGCTCGGAATTGGGTAATGGTTACTCAAATATCTCGCCGGATGCGGGAAGAAGCTCGGAAATGGGTAATGGTTACTCAAATAACTCGCCAGATGCGGGATGGAGGAGCTCGGAAAAGGGTAACGGTTACTCAAATATCTCGCCGAACGCGGGAAGAAGCTCGGAAATGGGTAACGGTTACTCAAATATCTCGCCAGATGCGGGAAGAAGCTCGGAAATGGGTAACGGTTACTCAAATATCTCGCTACATGCCGGATGATGCCCCGAAATGGGTAATGGTTACTCAAATATCTCGCTACATGCGGGAGGGCGCTCGGAATTGGGTAATGGTTACTCAAATATCTCGCCGGATGCGGGAAGAAGCTCGGAAATGGGTAATGGTTACTCAAATATCTCGCCGAACGCGGGAAGAAGCTCGGAAATGGGTAATGGTTACTCAAATATCTCGCCGAATGCGGGATGGAGCTCGGAAATGGGTAATAGTTACTCAAATATCTCGCCGAACGCGGGATGGAGCTCGGAAATGGGTAATGGTTACTCACTTGATCGCTAGTTGAGGTGCCAAAGCAAAAGGTGCAGGCACAAAAGGAGCACGCCCCCCGGGCGTGCTCCTTTGCTTACACCTTTTATTCCGCGCGGGCACTCTTGCGCTCTTCCACCGGCTCATACCGCCCCGGCCAGAAGGCGCGGCGGCCGAGCAGGGTCGTGATCGCCGGCACGAGGAACGGCCGCACGACGAACGTATCGAGCAGCACGCCGATGGCGGTCACGGTGCCGAACTGCACGAGCACCTGGATCGGCAGCGTGCCGAGCACGGCGAACGTACCCGCGAGGATCAAGCCGGCGGACGTGATGACCGAGCCGGTCTCGCCGACGCCTTCCTTGATCGCCTGCTTCAGCGGCATGACCTTGCGCTTCTGCCAGATGCTCGAGATCATGAAGATGTTGTAGTCCTCCCCAAGCGCCACGAGGAAGACGAACGCGTACAGCGGGATGGCTCCTTGGATGGCGTCCGCTCCCATCAAGTAATGGAGAACGAGCCAGCCGAGTCCGAGGGCCGAGAAGTAGGACAGGATAACCGTCAGCACGAGGTACGCGGTCGCCACGACCGAACGCAGGTACAGCAGGAGCAGCAGGGTGATGAGACCGATGACGACGGGGATGATGACCTTCGTATCGCGATCCCCCGTAACCTTGTTGTCATGCTGCTCGGCCGTTTGCCCGCCGATCCAGACGCTGCCCGCCGCATCGGCGACTCCCGCCGATGTCAACGCGCTCTGCGCCGTCTCGCGAAGATCCGGGATATGTCCCATCGCTTCGAGCGAGTAAGGATTCATGGCGAACTGCACTTCATACATCAGAATGTTCGGGTTGCTCGAGCCAACCTGCGGTTCTGCGACCGAGCTGATATAATCGAGCGACTTCAGCGATTCGGCCAGGCCGGAGACGTCTTTGCCCTGCGAATCGACAATCACCTTCGCGGGAGCGAGCTCCCCGGGGCTGAACTTCTCGCCGATCAGCGCGAAGCCTTCGCGGGACTCCATATCCTTCGGAAACGAAGAGAGGATGTCATAGGTGAATTTGACCTGCGAGCTCGTTCCCGCCAGCACGCCGAGCACGACCACGCACACGACGACGATCGTCCACGGACGGCGGACGACGAGCGAACCGACGCGGTTGCGCGGAGCCTTCTCGGCGGCCGGAGCCGGTTTGCCGCGGCTGGCGGCGCGTTCGGCCTGCTGCTCCTTCGTGCGCGGAATGATCGGCCAGAAGGACGCGCGTCCGAAAATGGCGAGCAGGGCCGGCACCAGCGTAAGAGATGCGACGCCCATGATCAGAATCGCGATGCTGAACGGGGCGGCGAAGCGATGATAGGCGCCATATTCCGCAAGCAGCAGCGCGAATAGGGCAAGCACGACCGTGAAGCCGCTCATCGCGATCGCACCGGAAGAATCCGTAATGGCGCGGCGGAGCGCGGCGAACTTGTTCGGTTCGGTCTTCAGCAGCTGGCGGAACCGGGCGATGAGGAAGAGGCAATAATCCGTCCCCGCGCCGAAAAGCAATACCGTCATGATAGAGATCCCCTGGGAATCGACGGTGATCCACCCTTCGCTGGCCATCCAGCCCAGTATCGGGCTAACCGCGCCATAAGCGAAGCCTACGGCGATCAGCGGAATAAAGGCCAGGATCGGAGAGCGGTAGATGAGCAGCAGAAGCACGAGCACTAGCAGGACGGTCGCCGCCATCAGGGCGAAGTCCGCATTCTTGAAAAGCCCGGTCGCATCGACTTGAATGCCGACCGGACCGCTTACTCTGGCGCTGAGATCGGAGGAGCCGGTCGCGGCTTCGAACGGATCGGCGCCGAACAAGGATGCGGCCTCCGCTTTGATCTTGTCCAAGCCTTCGCCTAACTGGTCCGTATCGGCCGTCTTGTCGAACAGGACCGGAGACACGAGCGTGCTGCCGTCCTCCGAGAGCTGCGCTTTAAGCGCCTGCAGCGGCATCCGATGAAGCGGAGGGACGGTCGTCTGGTGAGGCGCCGGCTCCGAAGTCAGCTTCTCGGATAATAGTTGGATTTTCCCCAGATCGTCGTCCGTCAGACCGCCTTCCCGATGCCAGACGAACAAGGCCGGAATGTCCGCGCCGCTCGGGAATTCCTTCTCCGTGATCGCGTCCGCTTGAACGGAAGGCTTCGAATCGCTCAGATTGGGGGCGTTATTCTTCTCTTGGCCGCCGACCGCGGGCAGCAGGACGTTCAGAAGCGCCACCGCGACGATCCACGCCAATAGCGTGATCCATCGGCTCCTCTTGCCCGCGACCCATCTTCCTAGAAAGCTGCTTTCTTGCATCGTTTTTCTCTCCCCGCTTCTTTTTTTAGTGTATAATGGACTCGGTTACCGTTAATTATATATACCGGAAGGTTAATTATCAAACGTAGCTCGAACAAAATTTTTGCGGTATGATGTTTGGAAGGTTTGATGATTGCTTAGAGAGGATATTCGGAATATGAACAAGACGAAGCCCAAGAGATCCCCGGGACGCCCCAAGGTCGCCGACCAAGCCTTCCCCATGCGGGAAACGGTGCTGAACTCGGCGGCCCAAATGTTCCTGGAATTCGGCTATGAGCCCGTCTCGATCAACCAGATCGCGGAGAAAGCGGGCGTGACCAAAGCTTCGGTCTACTATTACTTCTCGAACAAGGCCCAGCTGTTTACGGAAGCGATCTCGGAGATGATGGGACGGATTCGAGTCAGCACGGCGAGGATTCTCAAGGAAGAGGTCGATTATAGAACCCGGCTGACGACCCTGGCGCGGGTGAAGATGTCGTCCACCCATGTCGAATTCGAGACCATGATGCGCGAGGCGCTCTCCTCCTTGTCCCAGGAGCAGCACGATCGGATTCGGGAGGCGGAATCCGGCATCCATCAGGCGTTGGCGGAATTTTTCGAGCAGGCGCTTCGGGATAAGGAGATCGCGTCTCCGCTCAGCCCGATGGTGCTCGCCCATTCGTTCGCCGCGCTGCTGATGCTGGGGAACCGGGAAGAAGACCTGTCGGAGGAGACGGACGGCGAAGAGCTGTCCAAGCTGATCGTCGACCTGTTCTGGAACGGAATCGGGCCGCGCGCTTGACATCGTTTGGACCGTTTGGCTATAATCAGGGCATATTTATTTGGCTGGGAAAAGGAACAGTAGTCGTTATCCGTCATTCAGAGAGCCGGCGCTTCGGTGCGAGCCGGTTGGCGGTAGCCGCGAACTCGCCTTGGAGCCACCGCGCGTAACCCGCATTCGGCGGCAAGCGCGGCGTCGCCTTCTCGTTACGAAGGAAGAGTGGACGGGATGCCCAAGCAGGGCAGCCGTCAACTAGGGTGGTACCACGGGAATAATCCTCTCGTCCCTAGCGTGAATTCGGCGCTGGGGCGGGAGGTTTTTTGTTTCTATGCGAGTTTTGGCGGCTCCCGGAGCCGCTTAAGACGTTTTTTCGACTGTTAGAGAGGGGTTTACGACAATGGCGCAAGACAATCCGCACGGCTATAAGCCGCAGAGCATCGAACCCAAGTGGCAGGGCTACTGGGACGAGAACAAGACCTTCCGCACGACCGACGATGCGGGCAAACCGAAATTCTACGCGCTCGACATGTTCCCGTATCCGTCCGGAGCGGGTCTTCACGTCGGCCATCCGGAAGGCTACACGGCGACGGACATCGTGAGCCGCTTCAAGCGGATGCGCGGCTTCAACGTGCTGCATCCGATGGGCTGGGACGCGTTCGGCCTGCCGGCCGAGCAATACGCGATCCAGACGGGGCGTCATCCGGCCGAGTTCACGAAGATCAATATCGACAACTTCCGCCGCCAGATCAAGTCGCTCGGCTTCTCGTACGATTGGGACCACGAGATCAGCACGACCGATCCTGACTATTACAAGTGGACGCAGTGGATTTTTATCCAATTGTATAAGAAGGGCCTCGCCTACATCGCCGAAGTGCCGGTCAACTGGTGCGAAGCGCTCGGCACGACGCTGGCGAACGAAGAAGTCATCGACGGCAAGAGCGAGCGCGGCGGCCATCCGGTCGTTCGCCGGCCGATGCGCCAATGGATGCTCAAGATCACCGAGTACGCGGAGCGCCTGCTGAACGACCTGGAGGAGCTCGACTGGTCGGAGAGCATCAAGGACATGCAGCGCAACTGGATCGGCAAGTCGACGGGCGCGGAAGTCCGCTTCGACATCGAGGGCCATGCGGGCCAGTCGCTGACCGTGTTCACGACCCGTCCGGATACGCTGTACGGTGCGACCTACTGCGTACTGGCGCCGGAGCATGACCTGGTATCCGCCATTACGACGGCCGGGCAGAAGGCGGCGGTAGAGGAATACATCGAGCTCGCGTCGCGCAAGAGCGACCTGGAGCGTACGGAGCTGGCCAAGGAGAAGACCGGCGTCTTCACCGGCGCATATGCGGTTAACCCGGTTAACGGCGAGAAGCTGCCGATCTGGATCGCCGACTACGTCCTCGGCGGCTACGGCACCGGCGCGATCATGGCGGTCCCCGCGCATGACGAGCGCGACTGGGAGTTCGCGACGAAGTTCGGCCTGAACATCGTCGAAGTCGTCAGCGGCGGCAACGTCAAGGAAGCGGCGTTCACCGGCGACGGCGAGCATGTCAATTCCGGCTTCCTGAACGGCCTGTCCACTCCGGATGCGATCGCGAAGATGATCTCCTACTTGGAAGAGAACGGCAAGGGCCAAGGCAAGGTAACCTACCGACTGCGCGACTGGCTGTTCAGCCGCCAGCGGTATTGGGGCGAGCCGATTCCGGTGCTGCACTTCGAGGACGGCACGATGGAGACCGTGCCGGAAGAGGAGCTTCCGCTCCTGCTGCCGGAGATGGAGAGAATCGAGCCGTCGGGCACGGGCGAGTCCCCGCTCGCGAACGCGACCGAATGGGTGAACTACGTCGGCAAGGACGGCCGCAAGGCTCGCCGCGAGACGAACACCATGCCGCAATGGGCGGGAAGCTCTTGGTACTACCTGCGGTACATCGATCCGAAGAACGACAAGGAGATCGTCTCCTTCGAGAAGCAGAAGCAGTGGCTGCCGGTCGACCTGTACATCGGCGGCGCCGAGCATGCGGTGCTTCACTTGCTCTACGCCCGCTTCTGGCACAAGGTTCTGTACGATATCGGCGTCGTCTCGACGAAGGAACCGTTCCACAAGCTCGTCAACCAAGGGATGATTCTCGGCACGAACAACGAGAAGATGTCGAAGTCCCGCGGCAACGTCATCAACCCGGACGACATCGTGAACGAATTCGGCGCGGATACGCTTCGCTTGTACGAGATGTTCATGGGTCCTCTGGAAGCGACGAAGCCATGGAACACCAACGGAGTCGAAGGGATGTACCGCTTCCTCGGCCGCGTCTGGAGATTGTTCGTGGACGATAACGGCAGCTTGAACGAGAAGATCCAGGACGTGCCGGGCGACGAGGCATTCCGCCGCACTTGGCACAAGACGATCAAGAAGATTACCGAGGATTACGAAGGCTTGCGCTTCAACACGGCGATCAGCCAGATGATGATCTTCATCAACGAAGCTTACAAGACCGACGTTCTTCCGAAGCAGGCGATGGAACACTTCGTGCAGATGCTGTCCCCTACCGCCCCGCATATCGCGGAAGAGCTGTGGGAGCGTCTCGGGAACAAGGGCTCGATCAGCTACGTTCCATGGCCGGAATACGATCCGGCGCTGACCGTGGACGCGGAAGTCGAGATCGTCGTACAGGTGAACGGCAAGATCGCCGAACGCGTGATGGTTGCGGCCGACCTCGATGAAGCGGGCCTGCAAGAGCAAGCCCTCTCCCTGGAGAAGGTGCAATCGCTGATCTCCGGCAAGACCATTCGCAAAGTCATAGCCGTCAAAGGCAAGCTCGTCAACATTGTAGCCAACTAACTGATAAGGGGCGGCCTCTCTCATGGAGAGGCGCGCCCCTTTTGTCATCTTTACGGTTGATCCTGACTGTCGTTAAGAGACGCGTCGACCTTCTCCAGATCCTCTGCGAACTTGGCGTGAGTCGCTTGGAGCACCCGCAGGAAGGCGCCGTTCGTGGCGTCCTTCAGCTCTTCCAGAGCGACCGCGGTAATTCCTCCCGGGACGGATACCCGCTTCTGCAGCTCGGCCGGGGAACAACCGGCGTTCTGCAGCAATCGGGCCGTGCCGAGAAGCATGTCTCGGGCCAGCACGGTCGCAGTCTCGCGGGAGACGCCCGTCGTGGAGACGGCTGCTTCGATGAATTGCTCCAGCAGATTGGCCATGAAGGCGGGTCCGCAGCTGGCGATGTCCGAAGCGACGCGCACGTCTTCCTCGGCGATCTGAACGGGACGGCTGATGGCCGAGAACAAGCGGAAGAGCAGAGCGCGGTCGCGCTCCTCCAGCCGGCTTCCGAACATGACGAGCGAGGAGCCCGCCAGCGTCTCGTTCACGATGCTCGGAATGATCTTGGCCGCCTTGGACGGAATGAGCCGTTCCAGGGCTTCGAGCCGGACCGGGCTCGTAATCGAGACGACGATCTGCCATGGCTGCAAGGAAGGAGCGATCTCCTGCAGCACGGAACGGAAGTCCAAGGGCTTCACGCACAGGAAAACAAGATCCGAACCTAGAACCGCACTCGCATTGGAAGGGGCGATCTGGATGCCGGGGTACCGGTTCGCGAGCGCATTCGCTTTGGACAAGGTACGGGTAGACAGGATAATGTCCGACGGGCGAAGCGCCCCGGAGCGGATGAAAGAACCCGTCAGCATGCTGCCCATGCTGCCAGCGCCGATGAAGCCGACCCTCATCTTCGTCCCCTCCCCTTAAGCTTCAACTTCTTCACATTCTATGAGGGATGGCTTGACCGACATGACGTTTTTCCGGAAAAGGATCCTTAAGGAGGGTTAAAAAGAAAATGAGCAAGCATTCGACTCGGAATCGAAGAGGAATAGCCGCAGGAGCTTTGGCGTTGGCGGGAGCGGCGATGTTAGGCTGGGCGTTCTTGCAGCCGCAGAAGGAGGCGGCTGTCCCCGGCTGGACTCCCGTGAACGGGCAGGTTGCCGAAGCGCTCGAACGAGCGAATGGGGCTGCATTGCCGTCCCCATTGCCGTCGGAATCCGCAGGCAAGGAGTCTTCCCCGGCTTCGCCGGCGGTCCCTCCGGAATCTGCCGCACCCGCCGATGCATCGGCCTCCTTTTCCCCGTCGCCAGCCAATGATCCGACTTCGGGGACCGTCGCTTCCTCCGGCGGACTTCTGAATCTGAACGCGGCGACGGCGGATCAGTTGGACGCGCTCAAGGGAATCGGTCCTTCCAAGGCGCAAGCGATCGTTGCCTACCGCAACGAGCATGGGGCTTTCCGAAGCGTGGAAGAGCTGCTGCAAGTGAAGGGGATAGGGCCGAAATTGCTCGCCGCGATCCGCGACCAAGTGACGATATAGGACGACTTTTTAATTCCTATCTTTTCACTTGGATAAAAATGTGAGACAATGGGTAAGAATTAACATTTTGGGTGAGGTATGGGAGGATACAAACGATGGCTAAGGATCGTGAATTATCTTTGGAAACGCTTGCCGTACATGCGGGTCAGCAGATTGATCCGACGACTCTATCGAGAGCGGTTCCGATTTACCAGACGAGCTCCTACGGATTCCGCGACACGGACCATGCGGCCGATCTGTTCGCTCTGAAGCAATTCGGCAACATTTATACTCGAATCATGAATCCGACGTCGGACGTATTCGAACAAAGAATCGCCGCGCTGGAAGGCGGAGCCGCGGCTCTGGCCGTCTCCTCGGGACAAGCTGCCATTACGTATTCCATTCTTAATATCGCGCAAGCGGGCGACGAGATCGTCTCGTCCTCCACGTTGTACGGCGGTACTTATAACCTGTTCGCGATTACGCTTCAGAAGCTGGGCATCACCGTCAAGTTCGTCGATGCGTCCAATCCGGAGAACTTCCGCGCCGCGATTACGGACAAGACCAAGGCTCTCTATGCCGAGACGATCGGCAATCCGAAGGGTGACGTTCTCGACATTCAAGCCGTCGCGGACATCGCTCACGAGCATGGGGTTCCTCTGATCGTCGACAGCACCTTCTCGACTCCGTACCTGACCCGTCCGATCGACTTCGGAGCCGACATCGTCGTCCACTCCGCCACCAAGTTCATCGGCGGACATGGAACCTCGATCGGCGGGGTCGTCGTCGACGGCGGCAAGTTCGACTGGAAGGCGAGCGGCAAGTTCCCGGGCCTCACGACTCCCGACCCGAGCTACCACGGGGTCGTCTATACCGACGCGGTCGGTCCGGTCGCTTATATCATCAAGATGCGCGTGCAATTGCTGCGCGACATGGGCGCGGCGCTGTCCCCGTTCAACTCGTTCCTGTTCCTGCAAGGGCTAGAGACGCTGCACCTGCGGATGGAGCGCCACAGCAGCAACGCGCTGGCGGTCGCGAAGTTCTTGGAGGAGCATCCTGCCGTCGAGTGGGTAAGCTATCCCGGATTGTCTAGCCATCCATCCTACGAGCTGGCTCGCAAGTATCTGCCGAAGGGGCAGGGCGCGATTCTGACGTTCGAGATCAAGGGCGGAATCGAAGCGGGCAAGAAGCTCATCAACTCGGTAGAGCTGTTCTCGCATCTGGCGAACGTCGGCGATTCCAAGTCTCTGGTCATTCATCCGGCGAGCACGACTCACCAACAGCTCTCGGCGGAAGAGCAGCTAGCGGCCGGCGTCACGCCGGGCCTTATCCGCCTGTCGATCGGCACGGAAGGCATCGACGACATCCTGTACGACCTGGGTCAAGCGCTGGCGGCTAGCCAAGCGTAACGGAACGCGGTATCCTAGAGGAGACGGCGCGCTCTCGCGCCCTGGGCTTGACAGCCTATCTAGACGGCAATTGGAGGTTGGGAAGGCGATGGCACAGACCCTGCGCAAAGATTGGGATACTTACTTCATGGATATCGCCTTTATGGCTTCGACTCGTTCCCGCTGTCCCCGCAGGCATGTCGGCGCGGTGCTCGTGCAGGGCAAGAAGCTGCTCGGGACGGCGTATAACGGCGCGCCGATGGGTGTGCCGGATTGCTCCGAGGACGGCTGCATGATCGTGGAAGAGTACGAGGCGCCTCCGGCAGGCGGCGAAGCGGCCGGCTTCATCAAGAAGCAGCGCTGCATTCGTACGATTCATGCGGAACAGAACCTGCTGCTCTTCACCGATCGAATCGATCGGGAGGGCTCGACGGTCTATGTCACGGATCAGCCTTGCTGGACGTGCTCGAACATGCTGGCGAACAGCGGAATCAAAGAGATCGTCTACCATCGGGCCTATCCGAAGGACCAGGGGAAGGTAACGGCTTTGATGCAGCAGCGAGGCATTCTCTTCCGCCAGATTGACGGCTATGCGCCTCCTCCGGATACCGAGGTGCAGGATTTAACGGCAGTTTGAGCTTAGTTGGAATGAAGAAGATCGGGATGAGGAAGAACCTCGTCGCCTTAGGGCGGCGGGGTTCTTTTTTTGTTAGCTTAGGCGAGAGGAGAGCTGTTCATGAGCAGACGGCCGTTGGTGGCCTTCACGGCATGCTGGACCTTCGGCGCTTCGACGCTGTCGCTGTTTCCGGAGCGGTCCGTTGTCTTGGCCGTTCTCGGAGCGTTGCTGCTTCTAGCGGCATACGCGCTGGCGGTTCCGTCGGCATGGCGCGTCGCCGCAGCTTGCGCGGCGGCGGTGTCGTTGGCGGCCGGAGAGCGGGCATGGGCGGATGCGGGGAGCCGGTCCGAGATCGCTCGGCTTGCCGGCCCTTACGCCGAAGACGGGCTGCAGGCCGTCGTGCGGGGAAGGCTGGCGGAGCCGGCGTCCGTAGACGGCGAGGTCGTGACGTTCGAATTCAAAGCCGCCTCGATCGTTCTCGCGAACGGGGAGGCTGTCGGGGAGCGGTCCCTCGGATCGAAGGGAGCGGCGGAAGAAGGGACAGTCGGGAGGGAAGGTCGGGAGACGGATCAGGCGGCGGAGGTGAACCGCTCGCAGCCCATCCCGGTTCGCGAGAAGCTTCTGGTGCGCGTCTGGCTGGAGGAGCAGGAGGAGCAAAGCGTCGCCGCATCTTGGAGAAGAGGGGACGAGGCGGAGATCAGCGGCGAGCTGAAGCTTCCGGCGGATGCCGGGAACTTCGGCGGCTTCGACTATCGGGACTACTTGAACGGGCTGGGCATCGCTTACACGTTATCGGCGGAGGGGGCGGCCTCGGTACGAACGCTGCCTTCCGATCCTCCCTGGCGGCTGCTGCCCCAGCGCTGGGCGGATGATTGGAGGAGCGGGCTGGGCCGAATCATGGACCGGCTCTACGAGGGGACGGACCGAGGGTACATGAAAGGGCTGGTGCTCGGCATCGAGGACGATCTGGATCCCGAGCAATACGCGGACTTCTCCCGGCTGGGGCTCACCCATGTGCTGGCGATATCGGGACTGCATGTCGGCGTCGTGGTTTATCTTCTGCTCCAGCTAGGGGCTCTGCTAAGGCTGCCGAGAGAACGGGCGCAGGAGCTGGCTATCGCGGCGCTGCCTCTCTATATGCTGCTTACGGGAGCGTCGCCTTCCGCGGTCAGAGCATGCTTGATGGCGATGCTGGCCCTTTATATGGCCAGGCGCAACCGGCTCAAGGACGGCTTGCACATCCTGTCCGCGGCGGCGCTGGCCATGATGGCGCTGGAGCCGCGGGTCGTCGAGAACGTCAGCTTCCAGCTCAGCTTCGTGGTCACGGCGGGCTTGCTGCTGTACGTTCCGGTCGCGAACGATTGGCTTGGGCCGCTGATCCGCTGGAAGTCCCTGCGCGGGGGTCTCGCCGTTTCTCTGACCGCTACCGTTACTTCTTTTCCGATCTCCGTGTATTATTTTCATCAATTCCATCTTCTCTCGCTGCCGGCTAACCTGATTCTCGTCCCGTTCATCAGCTTCGTCGTCATGCCCCTGGGAATGGCTTCTCTGGCGCTTGGCGGCATGTGGTATCCGCTTGGCAAGGCTGCGGCGGGGATCGCGTCGTGGTGCAACTCGCTGACGAGTCTTGCCATCGATTGGACGGAGGGCTTCAACCGGCTTCAAACCTACTGGCCGCAGCAGCCGATCGGTTGGGTAATCTCCGCTTATGCGCTGATCGGCGCGACTTTCGGCCTTCTCCATCGTTTATATACATATAAGAAGGAAGCATCCGGACTGATCGCCGCGATGCGGGCGGATGCCGTACGATTGGGCATTCCTTCCGGACCGCGAACCGACGGAGACACCCTGCCGTTAGCGGACATACATCCCCATCCGACGGCGGTTGAAGGGAGCTCGGCTTCTCGCCGATACCGGGTGCTGCCACTGCTTGTTATCCTATGGGGGTTATGGATCGTTTGGGGAATGCGGCCGGCCTTCCTGGACGGAGAAGCTAGGGTTCAGTTTCTCGACGTCGGACAGGGGGATTCCATTCTTATTCGTTCGGGAACGGGCAAATACGGCCTTGTCGACGCCGGAGGAACGGTGCAGTTCGGCCGGAAAGAAGAGTGGCGGCTTAGGCGCGACCCTTATGAGGTCGGGCAGAAGACGCTTGTTCCGCTGCTCAAGCAGCGCGGGGTCCGCAGCTTGGATTGGCTCGCCTTAAGCCACTTGGACCAGGACCATATCGGGGGCGCCGCTGCGATCTTGGATGCTTTTCCGGTCAGACGGCTGCTGATCAACGGTTCGGTCAAACAGGATGAGACCGTTCGGAAGCTCTTCAAGCTTGCAAGCGATAAAGGAATCCCCATCTTCGCGATTCACGAAGGCATGAGCTGGAGCTGGGACCGCACCGCTTCGCTTCAAGCGCTCTATCCAAGACAGGGCGAGGACGCTGCGATCCCGAACGTGAAGGAGCAGAACGATCGAAGCATCGTCCTGTTGTTGACGCTGTACGGGAGAACCTTCCTGCTTCCGGGCGACCTGGAGGCGCAAGGGGAAGAGGAGCTGCTCGCATCGACCGAATCGGCGAAGGCCGTAGACGTGCTGAAGGCCGGGCATCACGGAAGCAAATCTTCCACCACCGAACCGTGGCTAAGGGCATGGCGGCCGCAAGAGGCTATCATCTCCGCCGGGCGCAACAACCTGTATGGACACCCGCATTCCGTCGTGCTGGAACGTTTGAATTCGCTGGGCATCCGGTATTTTCGGACGGATCGGAACGGGGAGATACAATACCGCATGACACCCAAGGGGGAGCTTAGCCGCAGGACCAAACGAGCCGATGCGGAGCCGTAGCCTGCCTCTAAGTTGAGAGACTATTTTGCGAAAAGACAAACGCTCCTTTTTTTGCTAGACTGTTAGGAGCATTAACAAGCATGCCGCCAAATTTCCTTATGTTAACAAGGGGCTTGGTGCAACCTTTCGACGCGCATTTGCGTTAAGGGAAGTGCAGAGGGGAGGATCTTCTGTGGTGGAGCTGGAACTTATCAAAGCTGCGCAAGCCGGCGATCGCGACGCCCTTGTGGAGCTGCTCCGCGGAATCGAGAATCAGGTGTATCGCACCGCCTATTATTTGCTGGGCAACGAACAAGATGCGCTTGATGCTTCTCAGGAAGCATTGATTAAAATTTATACCAAGATTCATACTTATGAAGAGAAGGCCCAATTCCGAACGTGGGTTCAGCGGATCGTCACGAATCTGTGCATCGACAAGTTCCGCCGCATTCGTCCGTCGGTGTCCATCGACGAGCACGAGCTCGTCTTCGAGTCGATCGACAACGTCGAGGCGGAGGTTATGTCGTCTTACGCGTCGGAGGAGATCCGCGAAGCGATCGGCAAGCTGCCGGAGCACCACCGGACGGTTATCATCCTTAGATACATGCAGGACTTCTCCTACAACGAGATCGCCGATTCCTTGAATTTGCCTCTAAACACCGTCAAATCCTATTTATTCCGAGCCAGGCAGCAGCTTCAGTCGCTGCTGCGAGATTACCAGAAAGGAGGTGTCCGGGGATGACTTGCGATGAAGGAATGGAACTAATACAGCGCTCGATCGACAACGATCTCGATTCGCAAGAGACCATGCTAATGAACGATCACATTCGAACATGCCCGGACTGCGCGGCTCTGTTCGACCGTCTGACGCTCTTGTCGAGGAATCTCGCCGAGCTGCCGAGAGTGACGCCTCCCTTCAGCCTGGTCGATTCTATCCTGCCAAGATTGGACGAGATCGACTCCGAGAATCGGGCTGCGCGGGCCGCGCAAGCGGAAGCTGACTCTGTCGCCCCTTCGGATGGATCGCCTTCGGAAGCCGCATCTTCGCGGCGACGGAACCGGGGCCCGCTGCGGAAGCTGGCCGGAGCGATCGCGGCGGGCCTCGTCGCCGGCATTGCGATCGTGGCTGCGCCTTCGCTGTTTAACGGTTCCTCGGATAACCATGATTCGGCCAGTCCGTCCTTGATGTCGCAGGCTTCGAAGTCGATGGAATCGGCGGCTCCGGCATCGTCGCCGGAGGCTGCCGCGCGGAGTATGGCCGACGACAAGGCCAACGACAAGGCCAGCGAGCTACCTCCGACAACGACGCCGCTTGTCGCTCCGAATAAGGTCGATGTCACCTTCTCCGAAGCCAAGAAGAACGGAGAGACGGGAGGGGAGACGCCAGTTCCGGATTCGTCCGGCGACGGTCGCGGGGAATCGACGGAACAGGAGTACTCGCTCAGTCTTACATCCCGTTCTTCCGAAGATTCCGGCGAAGAATCTTCGCCGACAGCCGATGCGGTTCCTTCCGCCGATGATAAGGCCAAGGACATGAAGATTAGCCAGGGTATCGCGGGAACCGGCGACGCCATCGCGAGCGGTTCTGAATACGATCAGAATACGGCCGCCAACGCGTTCGTCATGCCGAGCTCCGCTCTATCTTGGATCTCGCCGGACCAGAAGTACAAGGCGACGGCGGGAGAACAGAGAGTGAGCGTATACTCTTACGAGGATGGCAGCTTGATCTTCCAGAGCGCCGTCCACAGCAGCGAAACGCTGAGCAGCATCTATTGGGAAGAGGATTCCAGCGTTCTTCATTATTCCTGGAAGGATGCGGAGGGCAAGGTCACGGACATGATGTGGAAGGCCTCGACGAACATCGAGAGCTTGGCGGCCGATTCGCCGAAGTGACGCGATTGGATTGGGATAATCGCGGTTGACGACAAGCGCCGAGGAACGTTTCTCGCGCAAGCCGCGTATGATGCATCGATGAAGCAGAAGGCGTTCGGCAGAACGTTCTTGTTCTTGGACGCAAGGTCGCGGTCGTTCGCGCACGGTTCCATGGGCCGGCCGGCGGACGTTGACATAGATGTCCACATGCGAAGAGACTGTCTCGGAGGGTTCGCCAACGAACCGGAAGAGGCAGTCTCTTCGGCTTTATCCCCGCGGAGGCAATCCTGGCGTTAAGACGGTTGCGGCTCGGCCCGCACATTTGATAGACTTTGAATAACGCAGGCAACGGCTTGCTTGCAGGATGGGGGAAGCATACGATGGAAGCCAGGAAAGCGCTGCGAGAGATCAAGGAAGGCAGGATCAAGCCTTATTACATATGCTACGGGACGGAATCCTACCTGGTGCAGGAGTTCACGGAGAAGCTTACCGCTAAGCTGATGGAAGCGGAGAATCGGGATCTGGGCGTTATCCGCTTCAGCACGGCGGAGAGCCCGCTGGACGAGATTATCGACGAGTCGGAGACGATGCCGTTTCTCGTGCCGTGCAAGCTGGTCCTGGTCAGGGACAGCGTCGTGTTCGGAACCGGCCGCGAGTCGGCGAAGATCGAGCATCGTACCGAGAGGCTGCTGGAGTACATGAAGCAGCCGATGGAGAGCACCGTGTTGGTGTTCATCGTGCCGGCTGAGAAGCTGGATGAACGGAAGAAGCTCGTGAAGCTGGCGAAGGAGAAAGAGTCGGTCATCGCGTTCTCGCCTCTGCCGGCCGAAGAGCTGATGCAATGGCTGGCGAAGCGGGTGGAAGCCCAAGGGCGCAAGGCCGAGCCGGCTGCCGTGGAGGAGCTGCTGCGAAGGATCGGTCCCGACATGGGCGCGCTCGCCAAGGAAGCGGACAAGCTGTGCCTGTATGCCGGCGAATACGGAACCGTGACTCGGGAGTCGGTCGAGACGCTGGTGCCGGCCGGAACGGAGCAGAGCGTGTTCAAGCTGACCGAGGAGATCGCGGCGCTGCGCACCGACCGAGCGTTGGCGCTGTATTACGATCTGCTCAAGCAGAAGGAAGAGCCGATCAAGCTGGTCGCTCTGCTCGTCCGGCAATTCAGGAACATGCTGTTCGTGAAGGAGCTCGGCAAGCAGGGATACACGCCGCAGCAGATGTCGGGACAGCTGGGGCTGCACCCGTACGCGGCGAAGGTGACGGCCGATCAAGCGAAGGGCTTCTCCATGGAGAGGCTGTCGTCCGTTCTGGAGAGATTGGCGGAGCTCGACTACGAGATGAAGACCGGCCGCGTCGAGAAGACGCTCGGGCTGGAGCTGTTCCTGCTGAAGACCGGCTCGGCGGGCGGGAATTGAATGAAGGCTGGACTAGGGGCAAGCGGACGGCTTGCCCTTTGTCGATGCTGCGCGCGCAGGAAGATAGTACCGTAAGGCAACATCGCGGCGAAACACCCATCTAAACAATAAAAAAAGGTTGACCCTGGGAACGAGAACTCGCAACCATAGTCAACCCTTTATTCAGTTATTCAAAATTTATAAGTTTCACGCTTATCCATTTGTGAATAACCTCCGCAAAGCTGCTTCAGCGCCGGAAGGACGCCGAAGGCGTTTTTGCTTGGTTGGACGGTTATTAAGCCTTAGGCTTGGGAAGACAACGCGTTCAACTTCTTAGCCAGACGGGACTTCTTGCGGGCAGCCGCATTCTTATGAATAAGGCCTTTGGTAACCGCTTTGTCCAGCTTCTTCTGAGCGAGTTGAAGCGCTTCTTTAGCAACGTTTACGTCCGTTCCTACAACAGCTACGTCAGCTTGCTTGACAGCCGTGCGAAGCGCGGACTTCTGGGAAGCGTTGCGCAGACGACGCTTGTCGTTCGTCTTCGTCCGTTTGATAGCGGATTTAATGTTCGGCATTGATTTCACCTCCTGGCAAAGCAACAAGTATTTCTCCAAACAACTTGTAACATTCTATCATGGAGGGGGGCAAAACGCAAGCTATACAGCTGGCAGGTTCAAGGGCGCGACAGCGACGAAAAGCTTGCTCCCGCAGGAATCCCGCGACAGAACAGGAGAGGTACGATGAGCGAGCACGAATTGGATTTAAGCGAGTACGAAGTGCAGATCGATTTGGCCGTGGAGGCCCGGGAGCTTGCGGGTTCTCCGGATAGCCAGATCCCGGGCGTCTGGTCGGAGAACGAGAAGTCCGGCGGCATCTCCGTAACCCGAATGCATATACAGACGGATGAGGGCGCGAAGGCCATCGGCAAGATGAAGGGCCATTACGTGACCTTGGAGGTTCCGCAGCTGCGCAACGGCGACTCCGACCTCCAGGATCGGGTGGCGACCACGTTCGCGAAGGAGTTCGAGAGCTTCCTGAGCCGCGTGGGCATCGACAAGAAGGCGAGCGTGTTCATCGTCGGGCTGGGCAACTGGAACGTCACCCCGGATGCTCTGGGTCCGCTTGTCGTGGAGAATATCATGGTCACGAGGCAGTTCTTCGAGCTGATGCCGGACCAGGTCGGAGAAGGCTATCGGCCGGTCAGCGCGGTGGCGCCGGGAGTGCTCGGAACGACGGGGATCGAATCAAGCGATATCGTTCAAGGCATCGTGGAGAAAGCGAAGCCCTCCCTCGTCATCGCCATCGACGCTTTGGCCGCCCGATCGCTCGAGAGAGTGAATACGACGATTCAGATCGCCGATACCGGCATTCATCCGGGCTCGGGCATCGGCAACAAGCGCAAAGGGCTGACCCAAGAGATTCTGGGAGTCCCTTGCATCGCGATCGGCGTTCCGACGGTCGTGTACGCGTCGACGATCGTCAACAACACGATGGACATGGTGTTCGAGCATATGAAGAAGCATACGCCCAATACCGACAAGCTGTTCGGCGTGTTCGGGGGGATGGAAGGCACCGAGCGGCTGCAGTTGGTGAAGGAAGTGCTCGACCCGCTCGGCCAGAATCTGCTCGTGACGCCGAAGGAGATCGACAAGTTCATGGAAGATACCGCGAACGTCATCGCCAGCGGACTTAACGCGGCCCTTCACGAAGCGGTCGATACGGACAATGTCGCGGCATATACCCACTGAGCAAACACGATGAATGCATCGCGCAGCTTCCTTCCCTTCCGGAAGGAGGCTGCTTGCGCGCCGCGGGCTTTGTTCGATTTTCCCAATAGACCTTAATGAGGGAGACTAAAAGTACTGTTTGTTAGGATAATTAGTTGTGAGTATAATGAAACTTGCAGCTAATACGTTTGTCTATGTTGACTATGCAGATCATCGCTTAGGCGGCTAACGGGCCGTCTATTGCCATTGGGGTAGAGAAGGAGCCACGGGATGAGAAGATGGAACATGCGTTGGCCGAAGCAGCTTAGGCCCGCCAGTCGAATGGAAGGCAAGCTCCTGATCGTGTTTCTATTCTTGATCATTCTCCCGATCGGCGGCCTCAGCTTCCTCTCCGCGCGGAGCTATTCGAGCTCGATTGAAGACAATACGATCAACTACGCGTCCCAATTGACGGACAAGATGATGGACAAGCTGGACGATTATCTGTTCGACATGAAGAAGATCTCCATCATTCCTTCCTATATCGGGGAGATCAAAGACGGACTCAAGATGTCGAACCGGTACTACGGGGGCGTCAGCGCCAAGAACGTGGACTCGGAGACGATCCTCCCCAGCGAGCAGCAGCAAATTATCAACATCCAGAAGAAGATCGGCAGCAGCATTTATTTTCTGAACAATATCAAGAGCGGCACCAACACGGTTTACCTGTTCGACAACTACGGCAATCCTTATTACGCCGCGAAGAACCTGAACATTCGCCCCGATCTCAAGTCGGTCTATCCGGAATGGAACAAGCGGGCGGACGCCGCGTACGGAGCTCCCGTCCTGGTCAGCACCCAAGAGGTGTCCCAGCCGGTCGTGGGCAAGGAGTACGTGTTCACCGTCGTAAGGGAGATCATCGATTCCGCCAATTACGAGAAGCTTGGCATGATCGCCGTCGACGCCAGCATCGGCGTTATCGAGAATATCGTCAAGGACCTCGACAAGACGACGTTGGGAACGACGCTCATCGTGGATCAAGAGGGTAAGGTCATCTATGACAGCGAGATGAAATTCCTGGCGCAGACGCTGCCGAGCAGCGATCTTCTGGCCATGGCGCGGGGAGACCAAGGAAGCTTCCATGCCACGTTGAACGGCGAACATGTTCTTACTATATATAAGCAGTCGGAAGCGACGGGCTGGAGGGTGCTCATTACGATCCCGGAGAGCCACCTTCAGAAGGACGCGGTAAGGACCCGCAACTTTACCCTGGCCGCCGCCATTGTCATCATGAGCTTCGCTCTGCTGATCTCGCTCGTCATCGTTTTCGCGATCACTCGGCCGCTAAGGTCGCTCGTAAGGATGATGAAAGAGGTGCAGAACGGCAACATGGACGTCAGCTTCCCCGTCGTCAGGCGGGATGAGGTGGGGCTCGTCGGCAGCGCCTTCAACCGAATGATCGACCGGATCAAAACGCTGATCTCGGATATCTACGCGATCGAACAGCGCAAGAAGGAGGCGGAGCTGCTGTCGCTGCAGCATCAGATCAATCCGCACTTCATCTACAACACGCTGGAATCGATTCGCATGACCGCCGTGTTGAACGACGATGCCGAAGTCGGGGATATGGCGCAATTGCTCGGCAAGCTGCTCCGCTACAGCATCCATGCCGGGTCGGACACCGTTCCGATCGCTCAGGAATGGGAGCACCTGACGATGTACATCGAGCTTCTCAATTACCGGTATGGGGCCGAACGCTTCACCGTCGAGCTTCCTCCGGAGGAGGAGACCAAGTCGATGCAGGTCATGAAGCTTCTCTTCCAGCCGATCGTCGAGAACGCCATTTATCACGGGTACGATGAGGGCAGAGGCCATATGAGCATCCGGATCGAGTACCGGGCGGACGGTCCGGACCGGCAGTTCCTGGTCCATGACGACGGCGTCGGAATGGCGGAGGAGCGGCTTCAGCAATTGAGGAGCTCCTTGCGCGAACCGCCGACGGAGTGGGACGGTCGCGGGATCGGCCTGCGGAATATCAACGAGAGATTAAAGCTCCGATACGGGGAAAAATACGGCTTGACTATCTTGAGCGAACAGGGAGCGGGGACGACGGTAATCGTTCGAATGCCGGGGGAGAGCAAGGACGAAGGGGGAAAAGGAAGATGATGCATATCGCGGTCGTGGACGACGAGGAGAGAATACGGCTTGGGCTGGCCAAGCTGATCGAGCAGACGGGAGAAGCGTTCCAAGTGGTCGGCTGCTTCTCGAGCGGCCAAGAGCTGCTCAATCAGCTCGGCCAATTGCCGATCGACCTGATCGTCACGGATATCAAGATGCCGCAGATGGACGGCCTTCAACTGATCGAGAAGGTGCAGCAGCGCAAGCCGAAGATCAAGTTCGCCATCGTCAGCGGATTTAACGATTTTAGCTTCGCGAGACAGGCTATCCGGCAAGGAGTCGAAGATTATCTTCTGAAGCCGGTCGACCAGAAGGAACTGGCCGATCTGCTTCATCGGGTCATGAAGAACTTGGAGCTGGAGAGATACCGCAAAGCGGTCGCGATCGACGAGCATATCCGGCTTCTGCTGCGCAACGACGTTAGCCAGCTTCCGGAGCACATGATTCAGGGGGCGACCCGGGATCTGGGGCAAACCAGCTTGTTTCGCCAGCATTTCGCCGTGCTCGTCGTCCGCACGGAGCCGGAAATTTCGGTTGATCAGATGGAGAACTATCTCGGCCATTGGAGCCGGGAGCATCGGTTGATGTCCTGGGAGCCCAAACAAACGGTCATTCTGGCATCGATCGGGGAGCACGACCATTCCGACACGGTGAAGGAACTGGGGCTCACGCTGATGCGCAAATTCCCGGCGTCGCTGCTCGTGAGGATTGGGCTTAGCGGCATCCATCAGGGCGCAATGAAGCTGAGGGATGCTTATCTCCAAGCGGAAGAATGCGTTCAGTTCGGCTGGTACGAGAACGGCTCGCGCGCCGCCATGGACCATGCTTCGATGAGAAAAGACGGCGATGACGGCTATAATCCGGTTAAATTGCTGGACAAGGACATGAGACCGGCGCTGCAGGTGCTGGACATCCCGCGCGCGGAAGCCGTCGTCGAAGATTGGCTCGAAGAGCTTCACCGCAATCGTCCGTCTTGGAGAACCTTGTCGGAGGGAAGCTCCCGTCTATTCCAGCTCATTGCGGAAGAGATGAGCGAGAGGCAAGCGGAAGCGGTGGACCTATCGGAGAAGCAGATCAAGCTGGCTCCGTCCTTGTTCGCGGATTGGAGGTCCTACCGCTCGGCTCTGCAGCAAGCGGTCGGCGAGCAGCTCCAGGAGCTGAAGAACGTGCGCCAGGAGAATCGGGCGATCGAGACGGTCAAATCGTTTATCCAGCAGCACTATACGGAAGAGATGGAGCTTCAGCGACTGGCGGATATCGTCTATTTAACCCCGAGCTATCTGAGCAAACTATTCAAGACGGAGACGGGGGAGACGATTACCGATTACGTCATTTCGGTGCGCATCGACAAGGCCAAAGAGGTGCTGACGCGCAACCCTTCCATGAAGACCTATGAGGTAGGAGAGCAGGTCGGATACCCGGATCCCGCTTATTTCAACAAGGTTTTCAAAAAGGTAACCGGATTCACTCCCAAAGAATACAGAGATCGAGTTAGGCTATAGTTATCCAAATCGAAGACAATTAAAACAAACATAGAACCTTAAAATGAATAACGAATTCGGATATAATTACTGTAAGCGATTTCCTGTGTTTTACAAGAAATTATTTATCCGAAACGGAAGCAGGGGTGTCTATGTTCAACCTAAGTTACAAAGCTCAACGGTACCTGATCTTGTTCGGTTTCTTGACCATTCCGGTACTGCTCTCTTTGACGTTCTCGTACTATCCGGCATTATCCCTCGTGTACTACAGCTTCACGGACTGGACGGGTCTCGGCTGGGACATGAATTGGGTAGGCTTCGACAATTACAAGGAAATCTTTACGCGCCCGGATATCTTCGGGGCGTTCAAGAACAACGCTTACTACTTCGTCGGCGGTTTGCTGCAGACTGCGCTGGCTCTGTTCTTCGCGGTCATCCTGTCGAGCAAGCTGAAGGGACGGAACGTGTTCCGCGCGATCCTGTTCCTTCCGTACGTTCTGCACAGCGTCGCCATCGTCATCATGTTCAAGAACGTTTACCATGCCGAATACGGCTCGTTGAACATTTTCCTGGACGCCGTCGGCCTTTCTTCCCTGGAACAATCTTGGCTCGGCAATCCGCATATCGTTAACTTCGCGCTGGCGTTTATTTCCCTCTGGAAATACTTCGGTCTGAGCATGGTTATCTTCATCGGCGCCCTGCAATCGATTCCGGCCGACGTATACGAAGCGGCCAAGATCGACGGCGCGACGGGCTGGCAAGCATTCCGTTACATCACGGTGCCAAGCATCCGTTCCGTTATCGAGCTGATGATGATCCTGACGCTCACCGGCGCGCTCGAAGCGTTCGACATTCCTTATATCATGATGCTAGGCGCGAACGGAACGAATACGTTCGTCTCCACGACCGTGGATATGGCGTTCAAGTTCCAGAAAGCCGGCCTCGCATCGGCTATGTCCGTCACGCTGCTGCTCATCGTCGCTCTCGTCATCATCGTTCAACGCAAACTGCTGTTCCGGGAGGGCAAATAAGATGGAACGTACGAACAAAGCCTGGACAGTCGCCAAGTATATCTTCCTATTGCTCGCAACGTTTATCGTATTCTTCCCGATCTATTCCGTCGTGATCGGCGCCTTCAAGACGCAAGTCGAGTATTATCAATCGGGCATGAGCTTGCCTAACGACTGGTTTAACTTCGACAACTTCAAGAGGGTGTTCGATGTCGGACAGCTGGGGCTGGGCTTCAAGAACATCTTTATCATTCTCCTGATCTCCGTTGCCGGCAACGTCATGTTCGGAACGATGGTCGCTTATGCGCTGGGCCGCTTCGACTTCAAGCTGAAGAAGCCGATCCTGGGCATGTACCTGGTCGCGCAGATCATTCCGATGATCACGACCCAAGTCGCAACGTTCAGCGTCATCAAGTACCTCGGCGCTTACGACTCCATGGCGGCTCCGATCCTTCTCTATCTGGGCGCGGACGTTCTGCAGATCGTCATCTACCTGCAATTCGTCAACAGCATCCCGAGGGATCTCGACGAGAGCGCCATGATCGAAGGGGCATCCCTGTTCAAGATCTACCGCTCGATCATCTTCCCGCTGCTCGCTCCGGCGACGGCGACGCTGATCATCATGAAGACGATCAACATCTACAACGACTTCTACACGGCGTATCTGTATATGCCGAGCAAGGAATTGAAGGTCGTGTCCACGGCGATCTACTCCTTCATCGGACCGAACGCCGCTCAGTTGAACGTCATCTCGGCGGGCATCTTGATCATCTTCATCCCGACCGTTTTGATCTTCCTGTTCATGCAGCGCTTTATTTTCGCGGGCGTTACGAACGGCGCAGTTAAATAAGCAGCACGCGGCGCCATGAGCGATGAGTGCTTGCTCCATGGCGCGGCCGAGCCGGCTATTCCCTAACGGATTCGATTATGTTATGATAACAGATAATTTGTTATCGATAATCGACACGCGAGGGAAAGGGCCGGCTCATTCTATGTCCAGAAAAGTTACGATGCAGCAAATCGCGGATCATGTCGGCGTCTCCAAATTCGCCGTATCCAAGGCGCTTGCGGGCAAATCCGGCGTAAGCGCGGATACGCGGGAGCGAATCATCGGAGCCGCCACGCAGCTGGGCTATTTCGTCCAGAAGAAGGTGAAGGCGGGAGGCTCTCGCTCCGGAGCGGAATCCGTCAAGCAGTCCCAGCGGGACACGATCATCGTTCTTATTCCTAACGTGAGGTATCAGAATCGGCATTCCTTCTACTGGGGAAGGATCATCGACGGCATCTCGAACGGTCTCGAAGCGCACCAGCTCGGCATCATGATCGTGACGGAGCATATCACGGACAATTTCGCCAAGCTCATCAATCCGGACGGCGTTCTGGGCTTGATCGGCGTGGGGCTTATCTCGAACCAGCTGCTGCTCGAGCTTCGCAACCTGGGGATCCCGTTCGTCATGGTGGATCACGAGGATCCGCTTATTCCTTCCGATTCGCTGTTCATGAACAACTTCGAATGCATGCGGCGGGTGACAAACTACTTGTTAGGCAACGGCCACCAGCGGCTGCAATTCGTCGGCAACGTGCGCTACTCGAAGAGCTTCTCCGATCGCTGGCTCGGCTACCGCTCGATGATGGAAGAGATGAACGTCGAGATGGACCAATCGCCGGAGCTTCTGAGCTTCGAGGGCGACAATCGCTCGGAGATGACGGAGACGCTGGAAGCGATTATCTCCAAGCTCAAGGAGGAGAATAAGCTCCCGACCTCCTTCGTCTGCGCGAACGACTCCATCGCCCTGTGCGTGATGACGGTGCTCATGAGGATGGGCGTTCGCATTCCGGAGGACTGCACGGTGACGGGCTTCGACAACATCGAGGATGCCGCCCTGTCTTCTCCGACGCTGAGCACGGTCCACGTCAACAAGGAAGCCCTAGGGCAGCGCGCCGTCGAGACGCTTCTCTGGCGCATCGAGCATCCGGAAAGCCCGAAGGAGAAGATTCTCCTCTCCGGGGATTTCATCATGCGGGAGTCGACCGCTCCGGCTGCGGCAGCTGCGGACCAAGCGGCGAATACGGCAAAATAAGCACATCAGCAGCATAAGCACATCAGGAACATAAGCACATCAGGAACATAAGCACATCAGCAACTCCTTAATGGGGTTGCTTTTTTTGTTCCGATGACTCGGATTGGAATTTTGGTCGCGTAGGCGGGAGCGCTCGTTGCCGAGCTAGTCTCGTCGGAGACTATTCCCCTCAGCGTGCCGTATGGTGGGGAGCGTCGCAGGGTTAGCCTCATTGGAGACTAAATCGTGCTGAATCGCGGAATCGTCCCGTTAGAGCCCCGCTCTATGCGGGTTATTAGGCATGTCATTGAAAGTTTCGATTACGGGTGTCAAGCTTCCGTCCTCTATGATGATGTCAATGAACCCGCCCGTCGGGATCGAGGAGGAGTCATTCTATTATGAAAAACATTGCCATCTACTGGATCGCGGCCGGGGCGTTTCTGGTCGGAACGTCGGAGCTCGTCATCGCGGGCTTGCTCGACACGCTCGCCGCCGATCTCAACGTATCCTTAGCGGCCGCCGGACAGCTCGTCGCCGTTTATTCATTCGCCTTCGCGATCGGCTCGCCCGTCTTGACCGCGCTGACCGCGCGCGTGAATCGGACGAAGCTTCTGGCCGGCTCGCTCGTAACGTTCGCCGCCGGTTGCCTGGTTGCCTTCGTCAGCCATGATTATGCGCTGCTGCTGCTCTCCCGCATCGTACTGGCGCTGAGCGCCGGCATCTACACGGTTGTCTCGCTGCATGTCGGGACGTCTCTCGTCCCGCCGGAGAAGAAGGGGAGGGCCGTCGGAACGATTCTGCTGGGCACGAGCGGCTCGATGGTGCTGGGCGTTCCGCTCGGCGTCGCCGTCGGTCATGCGTTCGGCTGGCGCGCGAACTTCGCTTTGCTCGCGGCGCTGGCTCTCGTCGTCGCTCTGGCCGTCCGTATGACGGCGAAGGCCGCGAGCGAAGCGACGCCATCCGTCGGAAGCGCGGACGAGCTCCCGCGCGGACAGCGTCTGGCGAGGGCGCTGAACGGCCGCGCCGTCTCCGCCTTGGGCTCGTCGCTGCTCTGGATTACCGGTTATTCGACGGTTTATACGTATATATCCCCGTTTTTACAGACGCGCTCGCAAGTCCCGGGTGGACAGATCGGCTCCGTGCTGCTTCTGTTCGGCGTATGCGGCGTCGCCGCGGATCGATGGGGAACGTCGAAAACGTTAACGTGGACGATCGCGCTTCATGCCGCGGCTCTGCTGTTGCTGTCCGTAGCGGGACAGCGGCCTTGGAGCGCGCTCATCGCGGGCGCATGGGCATGCTCCGCGTGGATGACACTTCCGGTGCTTCAAGTCCGCTTCGCCTCGCTTGATTCCCGTTCGTCCGGATTCCTCATCAGCCTGAACAGCTCCGTCATCCATCTGGGCATCGCGTTGGGAGCCGCGCTCGGCGGAATCGTCATCGAAGCGGCCCCCTTAAATGCGCTCGGAGGAATCGGTGCCGCCGTGGTGGCGGCCGCTCTGCCGCTCGTCGCGTTATCGTTCCGTGCTTCATCCGCCGTTCGAGCCGAAGGGACGAACGTCAATTGACCGCTGCCGCCGGAGTCCGATCGGAACGGTAGCGGACGGTCAGCCGCTCGGCAACGGCTCGCAGACGGGCGGCATAAGGCGAGGCTTCCGCATAGACAAGACAGACGTCTTGTTCAGGCGATCCGGGACGGGAGAGCCGGTAGAGACGGCAACCGGGCGGCGTCTCAAGCCCGTAAACGAGGGAGCGGGGGACGATGGCGAAGCCGGTACCGGATGCGACCATTCGAAGCAAATAGCCAACATCGTTCGTCCGCCGTATGTCCTCCGGCATTCCTCCCAGCCAGGCGGCAACGAAAGCGTCGATGGAAGTGCGGACCGATACGCACTCATAGAAGGTGACGAAGGTTCGGCCGAGCAACTCCCGCGGCGTCTTCGGATCGTCCGGAGCGAGCGGGGGGCCGCCGGACGGGATGACCAAGACCATCTCTTCTTCATAGAGCGGAACGGATAGGACCCCCTGCACGGCGGCGGAGGAACGGGGGACGACTCCTAGCTGAACGTCGTCCAAGACGATCGATTCCGCAATTAGCTCGGGCTGCTCCGCCATAAGGTCGTATCTGAAGCCCGGGAACGCCAAGCGCAGCTCCCGAAGCAGCGGATCGAGAAAAGCGGGCGAGATCAAAGAAGCCGCCCCGATCTTGAAGGCGGTCGGCATCCCGTCCGTCGAAGCTTGGCGCGATTCAGCCGATTCGCCGGATTCGCCGGTACCCGCGAGCATCGCCCCCATCTCTCTCTTCGCTCGGATCGCATGGTAGAGGACTCGGCTTCCGAGATCGGTGAGACGGACGCCGCTCGGACTGCGCACGAGAAGCTTGGCGCCCAGCTCGTCTTCGAGCTTGCGGATTCTAGTCGTCAGCGTCGATTGGGTCAAGTGAACGCGCACCGACGCACGGGTAATGCTCTTCTCGCGGGCGACGGCCAGCAGCGAGTGGAGATCCATCCAATCCATCTTATTGCCTCCCGTCAGGATGCGAGAGCTCCATCCCCCATAATGAGTCGTCCGGTTCGGCGACTTGTCTCCCGGTGAGCTTCTCATACCATTTCCCGACGGCCAAAACGAGCGAATCCGCCCCCAGCGGTCCGACGATCTGTACGCCGATCGGAAGCCCGTCTTCCGAGAAGCCCGCGGGGAAGGAGAGCGCAGGCAGCCCCCACAGATTGGCGAACGGCGCGTATTCCCCGTTCACGGCTCCTCCCGGATGGGCAGGGGAGCCGATCCGCCTGGCGGGCCAAGGACACGTCGGACCAACCCAAACGTCCGTCTCGCTCCATGCTCCCTTCATTCTCTTACACATCCATCCCCTCCATCTCATCGCTTCTTCGACCTTCTTCGGAGGCAAGGCTTCGGCGCGTGCCAGATTGGCGGCCAAGCCGGGGCCGAACATCGCGCGCCGGCCGGATCCGAGCTTCGTTAGCTCCCGGGCCGCTTCGGCATGCAGAATCGTCCAAGCCGCTTCCTTCATCTCGGATACGCTCCATTCGAAGCGGACGGGGACGAGCTTGGCTCCCGCCTCCGCAAGTACGGCGAGCGCCTCCCGCGCTACGGCGGCCGTCCGCTCTTCTGTCGGTTCCCCGAACAAGTCTTCGAGCACGCCGACACGAAGGCCGGCCAGCGGCGTCTTGCCATCCGCGATCGAAGCGGCGGCGAGAGCGCGACTTGCGGCGGAAGGCAGACGTCCCGGGTCGACGGCTAACGCCTGTACCAACAGTTCCGCATCCGCGGCGAACCGGGCGAGCACGCCCGCATGGTCGAGCGAAGGGGCGAGCGGCGTCGTTCCATGCAGGCTTATTAGGCCTTGCGTCGGCTTGAAGCCGACGACGCCGCAGAAGCTGGCCGGTACCCGGACCGAGCCCGCGGTATCCGTTCCGACGGCTCCGAGCGCGAAGCCGGCGGCCAGCCCCGCCGCCGCGCCCGAGCTGGAGCCTCCGGGGATCCGGTCCGGACGCCATGGATTGCGCACGGCCTCCATATCCGGGCGATGAGGCCCGTAGGCGAATTCGTGCATATGGGTGAGGCCGAGGATGACGGCTCCGGCGTCCGTCAGCTTGCGGGCGATGTCCGAATGCGCCGCCGGGCGACCGGAGAACGCGAGCGAGGAGCCGTTCGTCAACGCCGTTCCCGCATAAGCCATATTGTCCTTCAGTGTCACGGGAATGCCGTGAAGCGGTCCGCGGTCCTTGCCGCCTCGAAGCTCCTCTTCCGCCCGGCGGGCGGCTTGGAGCGCCAGCTCCGCCGTGATGTGCCGGAACGTATGAAGCAGCGGATCCAACGCTTCGATGCGATTTAACAGAGTTCGGGTAAGCTCAATCGGCGACAGCTGCCGGGATCGGTAAGCGGCCGCGGCTTCGCCGATTGTTCGCGGGAGCGGGTGTTGCATTCGCATGCCCTCCTAACTGGAAGAAGATGAAGATAACCGTGCGTTTAATCCAATGTACCTCGTCTTCGTATCAGCGGATTGTGAACTAATTGAACGATATTGCGATCTCATTATATCCTACTTTACAACTTGGATAACAGGTAATATGATGGCTCAAACGGATGGCGAATCCCGCACCATCGGACCTCCGAAGGCTGCCCTCCGTCGCGGCAAGGCGCGCCGAGAACGCTCAAACCGATCGCCACGACCGGGATCGGACCGCAATATCATACACTTTTATCCTACGGAGGTTAGATCCACGATGAAGAAATGGACAACGGCCCTAGCGGCCATTATATTGGCCGTCGCGGTAACGGCGTGCGGCAATGGGAAGAACGATGCCGCCGGCAGCGGCGGTGCTTCGGGAAGCAGCACGGGCTTGGGCGGCGGAGTTTCGGCTGCCGCTTCGACTTCCGCGAAGAGCGATCTGGATCGGTTGAAGGAGAAGGGCGAGTTCATCGTCGCCACGACCGGTACGTATCCGCCGTACGCCTTCCACCCGGAGACGGGGAGCCGCGACTTGACCGGCTTCGACGTTGAACTTCTCAAGGAAGTGTTCAAGCGGATCGGCGGCGTGAACGTGAAGTTCGTTGAGACCGAATGGGAAGGCATGCTCGCCGGGCTCGACGCGGGGCGGTTCGATTCGATTCACCAGATCGGGGTTACGGAAGAGCGGAAGAAGAAGTACGATTTTACGAACCCTTACCTGATCTCCTACCCGACGCTGATCGTGCTCGAAGGGACGAACGACATTCGCTCCTTCAACGACCTGAAGGGCAAGAAGGTGTACGGCTCGAATACGAGCATCTACGGCAAGCTGGCCGAATCGAAGGGCGCGGTACTCGTGCCGGAGGGCGAAGCGCTGGAGCTTCTGACGACGAAGCGGGTCGACGCGATTATTTTCAACAACTTGTATTATCTCGATCTGAAGAAGAACCGGCCGGACTTGAAGATCAAATCGGTCGATCAGCTCAAGGACCAGGAACAGGTCGCGCTTCCTCTCGTTAAGGGAGGGGACGGCACGTTGATCGAAGCGTTCAACCGGGCGCTGCAGGAGACGAAGGAAGACGGCACGTACAAGAAGCTGTCGGTCGAATGGTTCGGCCAAGACTTGACTTCGTAAAGGAGAATGAAGCTTCATGAATCCGGATCGGGCGGCCAGGCTGTGGGAGATCTTCCTGCATTCGCTGTGGCCCATGCTGCAAGGGACGTTGAGATATACGCTGCCCTTGACGATCGTCTCCTTCGCGCTCGCGCTTCCTGTCGCGCTGGCGGTCGCCTTGGCCGCCCGCTCGCGGCGAAGAACGCTTCGTTACCCGGCGCGGTTCTATGTCTGGATCATCCGAGGAACGCCGGTGCTCGTGCAGCTCTACTTGATTTTCTACGGGCTGCCCAATGTCGGCATCGTTCTTCCAGCCTTCCCGACCGTCGTACTCGCGTTCACGATCGCCGAAGGCGCGTACGGCTCGGAGATCGTCCGATCGGCCATCGACTCGGTGCCGCGCGGACAGTGGAGAGCAGGCTACTCGCTCGGCATGACAGGGTGGCAGGCGTTCCGCCGGATCGTTATGCCCCAGGCCGTCCGGGTCAGCTTGCCGCCTCTCGGCAATCAATTCATCGGCCTGTTGAAGACGTCGTCGCTGGCAGCTCTCGTGACGCTTCAAGACCTGTTCGGGGTCGCGAAGCAGATCGCCGCCACGACGTTCGAGCCGATGCTGCTCTATGTGAGCGCAGGGCTGTATTACCTTGCCATAAGCACCGTTCTCGCGTACGGGCAACGAGTTCTGGAGCGGCGCTTCCGCCGCTATGAGCTATGAGAGGGGAGTGGCGTCCATGCTGAAGCTGGCCGGAATCGGTAAGTCTTTCGGGGGCCGCGAAGTGCTAAAGGGCATCGACCTAACCATCGAAAGGGGAACGACGACCATTCTGATCGGCCCGTCGGGCTCGGGGAAGTCGACGCTGCTGAATTGCATGAACCTGCTGGAGATTCCGAGCGCCGGGACGATCGAGCTGGGCGAGCGCCGGCTGGCGTTCGGCCCCGCTACGAAGCGGAACCAGAAGGAGTGGATCGCTTACCGCAGACAGACCGGGATGGTGTTCCAGAGCCATCAGCTGTTCCCGCACCGGACGGCGCTGGAGAACGTCATGGAAGGGCTCGTCGTCGTCAAAAGGATGCCCAAGGCGGAAGCGAGAAGCCGGGCGGAGCAACTGCTTCGCCAAGTCGGCCTGGGGGCGTTCCTCGACTGTTACCCGGGCCGTCTGTCCGGCGGGCAGCAGCAGCGAGTCGGCATCGCCCGCGCGCTCGCCATGGACCCGGCAGTACTGCTTTTCGACGAGCCGACGTCCGCGCTTGATCCCGAGCTGGTTGGCGAAGTGCTGCAAGTCATGAAGGCGCTGACCCGCCAAGGCATGACTCTCGTCGTCGCGACTCACGAGATGAAGTTCGCCCGCGAGGTCGGGGATCGAATTCTGTTTCTCGAAGGGGGAGAAATCGCGGAGCAGGGGACGCCGGAGCAGATGTTCGGCGCCTGCCGGAACGAGCGCGTGCGGCAATTCCTCGGACGGTTCGCGGAGACGGCATGGAACGAACGGGCGCTCGCGGGGACGTGACAGTGGGGAAGTTCGGCGGAAAATTCCGTCAGGAGCTGCAGGGCGCAACGGAACAGGAGGAGCGTCATGAACGGCAGAAGAAGACAGATGAGGCTGGGAGCCCTTCTCCACGGAGTCGGAGGCGGTTACGGAGGCTGGCGCCATCCCGAGATGCCCGCCGACGCCAGCATCGATATTCAAGCGTACGCCCGACAAGCGAAGAAGGCCGAGGAAGGTAAGATGGACTTCGTATTCGTCGCGGACGTGCTGCATATCCACGAGCGGTCGACCCCGCATTTTCTCAATCATCTTGAGCCGGTGACGCTGCTGGCCGCTCTGGCACCCGTTACGGAGCGCATCGGTCTCGTCGGGACGCTGTCGACGACGTATAACGAACCGAGCGCGACCGCGAGGCAGCTCGGTTCGCTCCAGCGGCTGAGCGGCGAGCGGGCGGGCTGGAACGCGGTTACGACCGGCATGGCTGGAGCCGCGGCGAACTTCGGCAGGGCCGGACGCCCGCCCGAGCATCCCGAACACGGCGAGCGCTATCGGCTGGCCGGCGAATTCATGAGGGCGGCGCGGAGATGTTGGACGGAAGACGGGACCGCACATCCCGTCGTCTTCCAGGCCGGCTCGTCGGAAGACGGCATCGCCTTCGCCGCCCTGCACGCCGATGCCGTCATGACCGCGTACCGTCCGCTCGAAGAAGCGAAGCGGCTGTACGAAGCCATCCATACCCGGACGGGCGAGCTGGGAAGAACCGATGGGGGACCGCTCGTCTTCCCTGCGGTCAACGTCACGATCGCGCCGACGCGGGAGGAGGCCGTGCGGAAGCGCGAGCGGCTCGACGCTCTCGTCGGACTCGAGCACGCCCTTCGGTACTTGGCTCAGTTTTTCGACGATCACGACTTCACCGTGTACCCGCCCGACGCTCCGTTCCCGGATCTCGGCGATCTTGGCCGGAAGAGCTACCAGAGCGCAACGGACCGGATTAAGCGGGAAGCGAGGGAGCTAAGGCTCACGCTCAGGCAAGCGGCTTACCGTTGGATGTCACCGCCGACGCCGTTCGTCGGCACTCCGGAAGCGATCGCGGACGCCCTGCAGATTTATTTCGAATCGGGGGCTGCGGACGGCTTCGTCGTCGGCGGAGACGATCCGAACAGTCTCAGCGACTTCGTCGAGCTCGTCCTTCCGATCTTGCGCTCGAGAGGGCTGTTCCGAGCCGATTACGAGACGGATACGCTGCGAAGCCATCTTGGGCTGACCGAAGCCAGGGCCGAAGCTAGAGTCGAAGACGAGGGCGAGAATGCGGCAGTAGAAGAAGCAGAAGGCGCCTTCGGGCGGCTTGCGGAGCCGGGCAATTCACTTGGACGAGACGAGGAGATGAGAGAGCGATGAGCACGCGCGGTTCGGTTAACGCCTTCGTGAACGATTGGGCGGAACGGGCGAAGCGAATCTCGGATTCGCTGGATTGGGAGAACGAAGAGGCCATTCAAGACAGGAGAGCGAGGCTTAGCAAGATTCTTAGGATCGACGTGGCGAAGCCCGATGCGCTTGTGCCGAAGCTGCTCGAGCGGATCGACCGGGGCGACCACATCCGCGAGCGGGTCGAGATCGGCACGCTCGGCGGTCTTCGGATGCCGGTCTACGTTCTTATCCCGAAGCGGCCGCAAGGACCGCTTCCCGCCGTGCTCGCCTTACACGGCCACGGCTACGGCAGCCGGGAGCTGGTCGGCCTCGGTCCGGACGGCTCGGAGCGCGAGGAGGGGGAGGGCATCCACAAGCACTTCGCCCTCTCGCTCGCGCGAAGGGGCTTCGTCGCGATCGTGCCGGAGCTGATCGGGTTCGGCGACCGGCGTCTTGAGGAAGACGCCTCGCTCGACGAGACCCCCGAGGACCTGCGCAAGTCGTCCTGCTATAAGCTGTCGTCTTACTTGATCCATCTCGGAGGGACGCTGGCGGGCATTCGGACGTTCGAAGCGATTCGGGCGGTCGACTATGCATTGTCGAGAGACGAGGTTAAGCCCGGCGGCGTCGGCGCCATGGGCTTGTCCGGCGGGGCGTTCGTCGGCTATCTGGCCGCCGCGCTGGACGAGAGACTGCGCGCCAGCGTGCTAAGCGGCTATCCGAACACGTACGGCGACAGCTACTATTTCTCCCGCCAGCACTGCCTATGCGACTACGTTCCCGGCATCGCGGAGCTCGGCGATATGCCCGACTTGATTGGGCTGATCGCGCCTCGGGCCGTATTTCTCGAAGCGGGTCGGGATGACCCGCTCTTCCCGCTCGCAGGGGTGCGGGCGGCGGAGACCCGGCTGCGGCGCATCTATCGCGAGCATGGCGCCGGGGAGAGCTTCGATACGCACGTCTTCGAAGGCAAGCACGAGATCTCCGGCGCCCGGTCGTTCGACTGGCTGGCAGAGCGTCTCGGCGGACGAGGGCAGGAGCCGTGAGCCGCCTCGTGAATCCGATTCCCCGGTTCGAGGAGCGCGGCTTTCTTTTCTTATACCAACATGTGACGAAGGAGAACGGATGGGAGATCGTGAACGCTCACCAAGGGATCGAGATGGTGTTCGTCGCGGAAGGAACGGGCCAGGTTATCGTCGAGGGCAAATTGCACGCGGTCAGGCCGGGGACGCTTGTCGTCTGCCAGCCTTACCAGTTGCATCACTACAAGATGGAGACGACGTACGTCCGCACGCCGATCGTATTCGATCCGTACGCGTTCGAGCGGTTCGTCTCCCCGTTCCCCGCATTGCATGGCTTCTACCAGCAGTTGTGGCGAGGAACGGCGGACGCTTCGATCTATGTCCTGGATCCCGAGCGGCGCTCTGCGTTCGACGCGATGTGCCGCGAACTAGACGAGAGGCTTCGCGGAGCGGCCGTCTTCGCGCAGCAGGAGGAGTTCGGCTTGTTCCTGCTCGATCTGCTACGCCAGCTTCGGAAGCTCGGAACGAGAGGCGCAGGGGAAGAGGAACGGAATTCCGCGCTGCGCGAAGGCCGGCATATCGAGAGGATGATGAGTTGGATCGAAGACCATTACCGGGAGGACTTCTCCCTCGAGCGGCTGGCTCGAAGCCTTCATCTGTCCCCCTTCTACGCCTCGCATCTGTTCAAGGAAGAGACGGGCAACACCCTTACCCAATACGTGATGGCACGAAGAGTGCGCGAGGCATGCCTGCTGCTGACGACGACGGACATGCCGATCTCGCAGATCGCGAGAATAAGCGGCTTCAATAGCAGCGCGTACTTCTGCAATCAATTCAAGAAGAAGACGGGCGTCTCTCCCCAGCAGTTCCGCAAGCGAACTTGAAGGGGGAGACGATTACTTGAAGGAGGTTCCTCGTTATGAAAATCGCCCTGCATTCCGCATCCGCTCCCGAATGGACGCTGGAAGAGCTTCTCGTCGCCGCCCGCCGCTACGGCTGCGAAGGACTGGAACTTCGTGCCGGAATCGGCCACGGCCATGGCGCCGAATTGGCCGCGGGCTTCGAACGGAGAAAGCAACTTAAGAAGCAGGCGGATCGGGCGGGAGTCGCCCTGCGCTGCCTAAGCGTTTCCTGCCGCTTCTCCGACGCGGCCGACGCGGAGACGCATGTCGCCGAGACGGAAGCTTACGTCCGGTTGGCCGAGGATCTCGGCATTCCCTGCGTTCGCGTCTTCTGCGGACGAATACCGCCCGGCGGAAGCTTGGCGGAATCGAAGCGTTCCGTCGTCGATTCGCTGCGGTCGCTCGCGCCGTCCGCCCGAAGGTCAGGCGTCGTTCTGCTGCTCGAGACGCATGACGACTGGTCGGATCCGCGCGTGATGGCCGGCGTTCTGGAGGCCATTAGCGACGACCATGTCGGAGTACTATGGGATGTCTTGCATACGCAGCTGGAGGGCGGGGCTTCGCCCGATGCGGCATACGCCGCTCTGGCACCGTGGATCCGGCACGTTCACGTGCATGACGGGGCTCCCCGATCGCCGGGAGCGCCGGAGTCCAACGGTTCGGGACGCCACCCGGACTATCGCCCGATCGGTTTGGGCGTCGTCGACCACTCCCGCATCCTCGACCTGCTTCGCGCAGGCGCCTACGAGGGTTATCTAAGCGGCGAATGGTACGGCTGGGAGCCGGCGGACGTCCACTTGCCGCGGGAGCTTCCCGTGCTGAGCGGCTTGCTCGCGAAGACGGGTGGTGCGGCGCCATGAGCCTGCGCGTTCTGCTCGTCGGGTGCGGAGGCATCTCCCGCCGCGGCCATGGGCCCGCGCTCAGGCGATACGCCGCCGCCCATCTCGACGTCGAGCTCGCCGCCTGCGCGGACCTTGACGCCGGAATAGCGGGTCTCTTCGCGGAGCGGTTCGGCTTCCGGCGCTCGTATGGAGACCTGGAGGAAGCGCTGCGTCGGGAGCAGCCGGATGCGATCGTTCTGGCCGTCCCGGCTCCTCTGGTCGCAAAGGTTGCCATCGGTCTCCTCGAGCGCGGATACCCGGTGCTGATGGAGAAGCCGCCCGGCTTGTCGCGGACGGAGACGCTCGGCATCGTCCGCGCCGCTTCGCGAGAGGACGGAAGCAGCGTTCCGAACCAGGTCGCCTTTAACCGGCGCTTCATGCCGCTGTCCCGTCGGGTTCGCGAGTGGTCGGGCGCGCGGCGCCGAGAGGGTGGTCTGCACCATGTTCAGTACGATATATACCGGGTCGGCCGAACCGATTCGGAAGATGCGTCCGTTACGTTAATCCACGGCATCGACGCGATCCGATATTGGGCAGGCTCCGATTATCGCACTGTCCGCATCGCCTATCGACCGCTTGCGCATCTTGGCGGCAACGTCGTGAACGTGTCTCTGGCTGGCGAGCTTGAAGGGGGCGTAACGTTCGCCCTGAATTATTTTCCGGTATCGGGAGCCGTCATGGAGAGAGCCGTTCTGATGTCGGAGGACGAGACTCTGCTCGCGCGGCTGCCTTTCTGGACATCGGGAGATTCGCCGGGGGAAGCGGAGCGGTATCGCGGCAACGAGCGGATCGAGAGATGGCTCGGCGACGAGGACGGTGCGGAGGACGACATAGTGAACGGGTTCTACGCGGAGAACGCATCATTCTTGGATCATCTGAGAGCGGGAACGAGGCCGGAGCACGACGCCGCTTCGGCGGTTCAATCGGTCGAGCTGGCCGAAGCCGTTCTTCGGCGAGAGAGCCGGTTCGGCCGTCGGGAAGAAGGGGAAGAAGCGAGATGAGGAAGGAACGATTGGAATACGACCTGGTCGTCTGCGGCGGCGGACTGGCCGGTCTGTGCGCCGCGGTGGCGGCCGCCCGGCACGGGGCGAGGACGGCGCTTGTCCACGATCGGCCGGTGCTCGGAGGGAACAGCTCCTCCGAGGTAAGGGTGACGCCCCACGGGGCGGCGCGCTTCCACGCGTATGCCCGGGAGACCGGCATTCTGAGCGAAGCGATGGCGGAGGATCGGGCGATCAACCACGAGCAGTTCGTCAACAATGGCTGGACGAACAGCCTGTGGGATTTGACGCTGTACTCTCTGGCCGTTCGGACGCCAGGGCTCAGCCTGTACCTAAACACGACGATCTTCTCCGTTAAGATGGACGCGTCCGGAAGAACGATCGAAGCCGTCGTCGGGCGGGTCGGGGCAGCGGAGACCGAGCTCGAATTCTGGGCGAAGACGTTCGTCGATTGCACGGGAGACGGGATCGTGGCCGCTCTCGCCGGCAACGAATGGCGAATGGGAACCGAGAGCAGGCACGAGTTCGGGGAGCCGCACGCGCCGGAACGGGCAAGCGGCGAGACAATGGGAAGCACGATTCATTTCCGCGCTAAGGACACGGGACGTCCCGTGCCGTATCGGGCGCCCGAATGGGCGGCGGTCTACGACGATCCCGCTTTTTTTTATGCCCATAACCGAAAGCCTTACGATATTCGGGCCGGTTACTGGTGGATCGAGCTGAGCGCCCCATGGGACACGATCCGCGACGCAGAGCTTATTCGCCACGAGCTGACTAGGCATGTGTTCGGCATCTGGGATTGGATCAAGAACAAAGACCCGAATACGAAGAAGCTCGCTTCCACGTACGCGCTCGATTGGATCGGGCAAGTGCCGGGCAAGCGGGAGAGCCGTCGGATTGTGGGCCGTTACCTCATGACGGAGCACGATCCGCTGCGAGGCACCGTATTCCCAGACGAGGTCGCCTTCGGCGGCTGGTACGTCGACTTGCACGTCGCGGGCGGTCTGCTGGCTCCGACGAGCGAGCTGCCCGGGGCGAGCGAGATCTGCGGGCCGTACGGCATTCCTCTGCGTATTCTGATCGCCAAGGATATCGATAACCTGCTGATGGCGGGTCGCAACGTCAGCGTCACCCATGCGGCTCTCGGCACGGTTCGCGTCATGGCGACGACCGCGCTCATGGGGCAAGCGGCGGGAACCGCCGCGGCCGTCGCCCTCAGAAGGGGGATCGCCGTACCGGACGTGCCGGAACTCGCGATCGGCGAAGTGCAGCAGCTTCTGCTGCGGGATGGCTGCTTCCTGCCGAACGTGGAGCATCGGGACGAGAAGGACTTGGCGAGGAAGGCCGTCCTATCCGCGAGCAGCGAGCAGTTGTCGGACGGATCGGGCGAACCGGACGGAAGCGAATCCGTTTCTCTTCACGTGCGCAGGAGCCAATGGATCGCCACGAAGGGAGAGCTTCGCTCATTAAAGGTCTATTTGTCGAACGATTCGGGGATCGAATGGACGGTAATGGCGGAGCTGGTGCCCGTCGGCCACATTTGGGATTACCGGACTCCGAAGGATTTACCGCCTTTGCGCCGGGGGGAATTCATCGTCCCGCCAGGCTATACCGGTTGGATCGAATGGCCGGTCGACGTGTCCGCAGACGAACGCCGGACGGAAGGATACGTACGGTTGGACTTAACCTCGTCGTCGTCGGTCCGTTGGCATCTGTCCGAGCGGCTCGCGCCCGGCCAGCCTTCGGCTTACGAGATCGATTCTGGAAAGCTGCGCAGCCGGGATGACGGACGCTCCTTCGCATTCCGCGTCGAGCCCGCTCAGTCCGTCTATTCCGCCGCCTCCGCTGCAAGCGGGGCATCCCGGCCGTACCGCGCGGCGAACATGTGGCGATCCGATCCGGAACTCCCCGTGTCGGAGCAGTGGCTGGAGCTCGCCTGGAACGAGCCCGTAACGGTAGGCGTCGTCGAGCTGACCTTCCCGGGGCATCTGCTTCAAGATTACAACCGGTACCCGGCTTTCTTCCGTGAACCGGAATGTCCGGGGGAGTACGCAATCGAGATTTGGGAGGAAGGAAAGTGGCGGGAAGCATTGCGAGTAAACGACCAATATCAACGGCACGTCCGGCACGTTCTTCCGAAGAAGGCGCGAACGAACCGGCTGCGCGTCTCGTTCCTGGCGATTAACGGATCGCCTTCCGCCGTCGTTCACGAGATTCGTTGCTATTCGGAAAACTAGAGGCTCGGCATATGACCTGGACCGGATCGATACGATACCCGGGATTGCAGCACGAACCGCTGAACAAATCATGGCCAAGATTTTTGATAAACGTCGTGAGCATCTCATTGTTAAACAAAGCGTAAGGCGGCAGCAAGAACTCGGGTACGCCGAAGTCTTGCCGAACCAGCTTCTTAACCAATATTACTTTTTAAAACGGCGGTTTTGGGGGTGTGTAGACTAATTCCGGTCGCGGGGGGAGGCGCGCTGCTGAATAAGTCTCATCGGAGACTAATTCCTGCCGAAGAGAGGGAGGAGCTGCCGAGTTAGACTCGCTGGAGACTAATTCCCTTCGCGGGAGGAGGCGCGCTGCTGAATAAGTCTCATCGGAGACTAATTCCTGCCGAAGAGAGGGAAGAGCTGCCGAGTTACCTCGGGATAGTGTCGTACGGCAACATCTCGGCGAGTAGAGGCGGTGCGGGGTGCGGAGATAGTGCCGTACGGCAACATCCGGGCGAGTTGAGGCGCTACGTGGCCGCCGCACAATCCAAAAATAGTGCAGAAATCGAAAAATAGTTATCCCCTAGCGTAGGGAATTGCGCTTATATTATTAGTTGACAGCGCTTTCCGAGATGGGGGAGATAGAGTTGAGGACGCTTTTGATCGTTGACGACGAGCCGCGCCAGGTCAAGTCTTTGTCGGCCATCATTAACAGGAGATGGCCGGAATACCGCGTGCTTGAAGCGACGGATGCGGAATCGGCGTGGGGCTTGATCAAGCGGGAGCCGGTCGACGCGGTGCTGACCGATATACGGATGCCCGACGTCGACGGGCTTACGCTGATCGAGCGGATAGCGGAGCGGAGCAACCGCATCAAGACCGTGCTGATTAGCGGCTACGGCCAGTTCGACTATGCCCAGCGCGCCATCAAGCTTCAGGTCGTCGAGTACCTGGTGAAGCCGATCGGCCTTGGCGATATCGAGCGGGTCATCGGCAAGCTGGAGAACCTGTTCGCCAAGGAGCATACGCTTCACCTCTCCGAATCCGTTTATCAGGAGCAGCTCTGGAATGCCTGGATCGGCGGGACCATCGACGACAGCCAGAAGCGGGAGCTGATGAAGACCGTCCCCGCGGACGGTCCGGGCCTCGTCATGAGCATCGAGCTTCCGCAATCGAACGTGCCAATGGCCCAAGAAGGAGCCGCCCGGACCGTCGGGACGAACGCCGCGGACAACCAGCAGCTCCTCGAAGCGAAGGAGAACTGGAGCCTGCTCGCGAAGTCGCTCGGGCACACGGTCTGCTTCCTCGATTCGTCGAAGCGAAGAATCGTCTCGCTCGTCTGGCTGGATCGGCCGTTCGCCGCCCGCCCCTCGGAGACGATCAGCCGCGTCAGCCGCTTGTTCGAGAAGCTGCGGGGCGGCGGTATGGAGCACGCCATCCTCGGCGTCAGCGCCATGCAGCCGCAGCTTGGTTCCTCGCTCGCCGGCGCCTACGAGAACTCGGTTCTGGCGTTGAAGCACCGCTTCTACCTGGAGCATGAAGCGATCGTCTGGGGCACCGACATCCGCCCCTTCGCAAGCGGCGGAATCCCTAGGCTGCGCGAGCTGGCGGAGCCGTTGTCGACGGCCGTCCGCGCCATCGAGCGCGCGAAGGCGATGGCGATCGCGAACGAGCTGTTTCAAATCCACCGGCAGGAGACGGCCTCGTATCCGGATCCGGCCTCGCTCTCCGAGCAGCTAAGCCGGCTCGCCGACCAAGTGGCGGACGACTTGCATCGCTTGGCGCCGGAGGAGGCCGACCGGTTGTCCGACGCCGCAAGCATTCGGGCGGAATTCGATACCTGCGCCAGTTATCAAGAGCTGCGCTCCCGCTTCAAGAAATTCATCGAGAGCCTGCTTGAGCTTTCGGCCAGAGCGAGGCAAGACAAGAACGGCTTGCTTCTTCTGCGCTGCCAATCCTATCTTCAGGAGCATTACATGGAGGATCTCTCCCTGGACGCCGTCGCGCAGATGTATCATTTTAACCCGTCCTACTTCAGCACGCTGTTCAAACAGAAGACGGGGGTCAACTTCTCCGATTACCTGCTCGATCTGAGAATCCGGCAGGCCGAGAGGCTGCTCGAGCGATCCGACGATAAGATCTCGGACATCTCGGAGCGCGTCGGCTTCCGGAATTCCACTTACTTCAACAGGATGTTCAAGCGGATGACCGGCTTCTCGCCGAATGCGTACCGCCAGATGCGGTCGAGCGGGAAGGCCGCCGAACGATGAAGAAGCTGCTTCGCTCATTCGCCGACAGCAAGCTTCATACGAAGCTGCTGCTTACGTATATCCTCCTGCTGGCCGTCACGGCCCTGATCCTAAGCTTCAGCGATTATCGCCTGAATCGGGACACGGTGCTCGAGATGGCGAAGAAAGACGTCAATACGATCGTGCTGAAGAACAACGAGCTGATCGACGCCAAGTTCTCCCGCATTCGGGAGATGATCTACGGCTTTACGCAGGACCCGGATTTCTACGAGATTTTCTCCCATCTGAACCCGGACGACAAGACGGAGGTGCTCGCCGCCGATCTGCGCATCAAGGGGATTCTGGACAAGTACTTCGCCCAGTCCCAGGACTTGTATTCCGTGCAGGTCGCGACCTCGTACTTCGTCTTCGGCACCTCCTCTTCGGCGAACAGCGAGCACGCGAAGAACTTCATCCCGATCGGCACGTTCGGCGAGACCGAGATCAGCCGTCTGGCCAGGCAGGAAGGAGGCCGGATCCAGTGGCTGCCGACTTACGACTTCGCCGAGATGTACCATGTTTCTTATCTTCAGGGCGCGGACTACGATTATCGGTATCTTTTCTCCGCGGTGACGACGATTCAAGGTACCTACTCCAAGGGCAAATTCAAAGCCTATTCGGATCTGCAGGACAAGCCGGTCCTGATTCTGAACTTCAAGGACACGCTCTTCTCCAAGGTGTTCGAGGGCAGCCTTCCGGTAAGCGGCGGCACCTATATGGTGGTGGACGGCCAAGGCCGGATCGTGTCCCACACGGATCGCTCGAAGCTGACCGAGAAGGTCGATCTGCCGCAGCTTGGCGAGCTCATGAGCCAGAAGAACGGCGTCCGGATGCTCGAGATCGGCGGCCGCAAGCAAGTGGCGGCGTTCTCGCGCTCGGAGATTACCGGTTGGATGAGCATCGCCCTCATTCCGCCCAGCGAGCTGCTGGGACCGGTCGTCAAGCAATACGTCAAGAGCATGGCGATCTCGGCGGGGATTATCACCCTGCTGTTCATCTCTTTGTCGCTGTTCCTGTCGCAGATCATCACCCAGCCGATAACGCGGATGATCCGGGCGATCGTGAATACGGGGGAAGGACGGTTCGAGACGAGATTCCGGGAGAGCGGGAGCTATGAGTTCAAGGTGCTGATGAAGAAGTTCAATGACATGAACGAGAACATCCGCAAGCTCATTCAGGAAAATTACGAGACGCAGATCCGCGAGAAGGAAGCCCAGATCAAAGCGCTCAACCTGCAATTGGATCCTCACTTCATGTACAACACGCTGAATATGGTCAGCTTGATGTCGCTGGAGAAGGGGGAAGAAGAGATCAGCGAGATCGTCATCAGCCTGTCCAACATGCTTAAGTACATGGTTAAGAACGATGCCGCCGTCGTCCGATTCAGCGATGACCTGACGTATCTGCAGAGTTACGTGACGATCATGAGCAAAAGATACGACGGCACGCTCCAAGTGGAATACGATATTGAAGACGATTTACTAGGAGATGAAGTCCCCAAGTTCTTCCTGCAGCCGTTCGTGGAGAATGCGTTCGTCCATGGGTTTAAGCGGATCGGCTCCGGCAATAAGCTGTTCATTCGCTGCCGGAGAACGGATGATGGGCGCCTGTTCCAGATTGAAGACAATGGACAAGGGATGGAAGAGAGCAAGCTGGATTCGATCATGAACGGGAAGCATCATGTAGGGGTGTCCAACGTGAACCGAAGAATTAGGCTGCTGTACGGGGAGCCTTACGGGATTGCCATCCGCTCCTCCAAGGACCGGGGAACGACCGTTACCGTCCTGCTCCCGCCTATGTCCCCGAAGGAGGTGTCCGGACATGGCGAGACGGCGTAACCGATTCCGGGCAGGAATCGCCCTTCTAACCGTTGTCGCACTAGCCTTTGGTCTGATCCTATGGAGATGGGAAGCCGGACGGACGGCAGCGCTGCCTCGGCAGGCCGAGCAGGATCGAGTGACGCTTCGCTTCACGTACTGGGGATCGGTCGAGGAGAAAAAAGCGATCGAGAACGCGCTGGCGCGCTTCACGAAGGAATACCCGTGGATCGCAGTCGACCCGATTCAGTTGCCCAACTCCGACTACAATACGAAGATCATGGCGATGTCCGCTTCCAACGAGGAGCCCGACATCGGGTATATGACGACCGAGCTCGGCGAGGCGTTCGCCCGGCAGGGCAAGTTCCTGAATCTCTACGAGCTGCTGGAGCGGGACAAAGAGCTGAAGAAGGAAGACTTCCTGGATTACCTCTGGTACAAGTCCTCCCCCGGCTTCGCGTGGGGGATCAGCACGGCGGCCGAGAGCTTCGGGCTCTACTACCGCAAGGATCTGCTGGAGGAAGCGGGAGTATTGCCTCCGCCCGCGAGAGCGGAAGAAGCTTGGGATTGGGATCGATTCATCCATGAAGCCCGGAAGCTGACCTTGGACCGAAGCGGCCGGAACGCGCTCGATCCGGGCTTCGACAAGAACCATATCGCGCGGTACGGCGTGATGTTCGAGACGTGGTCGGAGCCTCTGAACAATTTTATTTTCGGCAACGGCGGCGATTGGGTCAGCTCGGACGGGACCCGCTTCACGCTGAACGAGCCGGAAGCCGCGGAAGCGATCCAGAAGCTGGCGGAGCTCGTCAACGTGTATCACGTCGCTCCGTCCCCCTATGAGTCCAAGTCCCTCCCGGCGATGAGCATCGCCCTGCAATCCGGACTGGCCGCCATGATCGTGGACGGCCAATGGACCAACCTCGACCTCGGCAAAGCCAAGGTCGACTACGATATCGGCGTCCTGCCGAAGCTGAAGAGGAGCATCACGGTCGGGCTCAGCGGGGCGACCGTGCTGTTCAGCTCCTCGAAGCATCCGCAGGAGGCGTGGCTCTTGTACAAGTGGCTGTCCGATCCGAGCAAAGCGATCAACCTGTACGCCGACGGCTTGTGGATGCCGGTGCTGAAGAAGTGGTATACCGACCCCGAACTCGCGGCCGAATGGGTAAACGCGAATCCCGCCGCGCATCCCCCGGGGTTCAAGGACGCGATGATGAGGCAGCTGCTCGAGAACGGCATGCCCGGAGTCGGCTATTACCTGCGCAACCAGGCCGACATCTACCCGGCGGTGACGGAAGGGCTGCTTCCCGTCTGGCAAGGGGAGAAGACGGCGCAGGATGCTTTGGATGACATCGCGAAGCAGGTGAGCGGTTTATTCGTCCAAAAATAGTCCAGGAATCCAAAAAGGCTTCAATTTCGGCCCTCCTTTGTTTCGGTATAGTGATGTTGCGGCGAATGAAAGCGCTTCTTATCAAGCGCTTTCGGCGCTGACATCGATATCGATCAATGGAGGGTCTTTGGTATGCAGAAGAGGTTGGCCACACTGGCGGTTCCCCTTAGCCTGGCCTTGCTGGTCTCGGCCTGCGGCAGCAATGGCGGCAGCTCCGGAAGCAACGCGTCAAGCTCCAAGCCGGCGGATTCGTCGTCTTCGGCCTCGAACGGCGGAGACAAGAAAGCGGAGCAGGTGACGCTGAAGTTCATGGGCTGGGAAGTCAGTCCGCTGGAGACCGAGAGCGTCAAGAAGGGTCTCGACATGTTCATGCGGGAGAACCCGAATATCAAAGTCGAATACACGACGATTCCCGGCGGCACGCAGTACGTCGCCAAGATGCAGACTCTCGTGCTGGGCAACGAAGCCCCGGACGTCTTCTTCCTCCAGAGCGACTACTATCATGACTTCGTCTCCCGCAAAAGCCTGCTCGACATTACGGGCAAGGTGGATTCCAGCGGGCTTGCGGACGACCTGATCGATTCGGCGGTTCAGCTCAGCACGGTGAACGGCAAGTATTACGGCGTCGAGTCCTGTATCGTCGCCCCGGTTCTCTATTACAACAAAGACCTGTTCGACAAGGCCAAGGTAGCCTACCCGCCGAGCGACCCGACGAAGGCATGGACGTGGGACGAATTCGTCGACGTCGCCAAGAAGCTTACGGTCAAGAACGGCGACAAGGTCGACCAATACGGCGTTTACGGGTTGGAAAATTACTACATGACGATCGCCGAGATCATGAGCAACGGGGGCAACTGGTTCTCCGACGACCTGACCAAGTCGACGGCGAATACGCCGGAGGTCAAGGAAGTGCTGCAGAAGATCTCCGATCTCCGCAAGGTCGACGGCGTCGCGCCGGAAGGCAAGCTGCTCACGAACAGCGGCATGAGCGCGACGCAGATGCTCCAGACCGGCAAGATCGCGATGCTCGTCGACGGCTCGTGGTCGCTGCAAGAGCTGGCCAACATGAACTTCAAGGTCGGCGTCGGCGTGCTGCCTAAGTTCAAGAACGCGGTTACGCACGGCCAAGCTCACCTGCACGTGGCCTCGGCGAACACGAAGCACCCGGAAGAAGCCTGGAAGCTCATTCAATTCCTGTCCTCCGAGGAATATCAGCTGATGAACGTCAAGGCCGGCCTCTGGCTGCCGAACCACAAGTCGCTGTACACCGACGAAGGCATCGCGAAGTGGCTCACCGAAGGCGTCCATCCGGAAGGCTTCAAGGATCTGATCCCTTACTTCACTTCTTCCAAGACCTATCCTTACGCCCTGCTCAGCAGCCAGAAGATCCAAGAAGATACGACGGCGGCGCTGGACGGATACTTCCTGAGCAGCAAATCGCTGGACGAGACGGCCGCGAGCATCGAGACGACCGTGAACAAGGACCTAAGCAATCTGCCTAAGTAAATAGACAAGGGCGGCCTCGGGAGGCAAGCGGGCAAGATCGGCCGTCCCTTCCGAGGCCCCAACTTCCGGGGTGAGACGATGAGACCATTGAAGTCATTAGCGTACAAGGACGGCTTCTGGGCTTTCCTTATGCTTCTGCCCAACGTGCTGGGCTTCCTGCTGTTCCTGCTTGCGCCTGTTCTGGCCACGTTCGCGATCAGCTTCTCCGATTGGAACCTGACCGACGATTTCCGCTTCAACGGCTTCGACAATTACAAGGAGCTGGCGTCCGACCCGGTGTTCCATAAGGTACTCGGGAACACGTTCTACTTCACGCTCGTAAGCGTGCCGATCGGCATCGTCCTCTCGCTCCTTCTGGCGGTGTTCTTGAACCAGAAGCTGAGGTTCATCCGCTTCTACCGGGCCGCGTTCTTCATTCCGGTCATCTCCTCCATGGTGGCGGTGTCGGTCATCTGGCAGTGGATTTACAACCCGGAATTCGGTTTGCTTAACTATGCCTTATCCTGGTTCGGCATCGACGGGCCCGCCTGGCTGACGAGTCCGAAGTGGGCGATGCCGGCCGTCATCATAACGAGCATCTGGAAGAGCCTCGGCTTCAACATGCTCCTATTCCTCGCGGGGCTGCAGTCCATCTCGGAGAGCTACTACGAGGCGGCCGATATCGACGGAGCCCGGTGGTACTCGAAGTTCGCCCGCATCACGGTGCCGCTCCTGTCCCCGACTACTTTTTTCGTGACGGTCATGTCCATCATCAACTCCTTCCAGGTGTTCGATATGGCTTATCTGATGACCCAAGGCGGACCGGCGCGTTCGACCTCCGTTCTCGTCTATTACGTGTTCCAGAACGCGTTCCAGTACTTCCGAATGGGCTATGCGAGCGCGATGGCTTACGTACTGTTCTTTATCGTCCTGATCGTGACGTTCATTCAGTTCTGGCGTCAGCGAAAATGGAGCATCTACTAGGAGGCGAGAGACCGTGAAACCGCGGATTTGGTTGAAGCCGGCGGCGCACATCGTGCTGATCGTCGGATCGTTCTTAATGCTCTTTCCCTTCTTATGGTCCATCAGCACATCGCTCAAGGATATGAACGAAGTGTTCACTTATCCGCCGAAATGGCTGGGAGAATCGCTTAAGTTCGCGAATTACGAGCATATGACGCAGAGATTCCCGTTCTACCGATTCTTCTTCAATACCCTCAAGATTACCGTCATCGTCGTCGTCCTGCAGCTGTTGACGAGCGCGATGGCCGGATTCGTGTTCGCGCGGCTCCGCTTCAAGTTTCGCGACGGGCTGTTCGGAGTCTATCTGGCGACGCTCATGGTTCCGGCGCAGGTCACGATGATCCCGACCTTCCTGCTGATGAAGGAATACGGCCTGCTGGATACCCATTGGTCGCTGATCCTTCCGGGAATCGTCTCGGCTTTCGGGACGTTCCTGCTGCGGCAGTTTTTCTCGACGATCCCGGTGTCGCTGGAGGAAGCGGCGAAGATCGACGGCTGCACGCCGTTCGGGATCTTCTGGCGAATTTTCGTCCCCCTGTCCAAGCCCGCTCTCGCGACTCTCGGCATTTTCATCATGCTCGGAACGTGGAACGACTTCATGAATCCTCTCATCTTCCTAAGCTCGATGAACAAGATGACGTTGACTTTGGGGCTTGCGAACATGCAGGGGCTGTATTCCACCGACTGGCCGGCGCTGATGGCGGCAACCGTCATTACGATACTGCCGATCCTGATCGTCTTCCTCGCGGCGCAGGATTTGTTCGTGAGGGGAGTCACGTTGTCCGGCTTGAAGGGCGAATGAGCTGCTAAAAAAGTTAGGCAATCCCATCCTGCAGCGGAAGCCCATGGAACGTACAAAGCTCGAAGATACCCGATATCGGGAACTTCGGGCTTTTTCTTATGCGGGAACGGCCATAACGGGATTCCTTGTTATTGACTTCTTTCCTTAGGGTGATACAATTCAAAAGGTGAGATGTTATTGAATTAAAGAAACAATTTAATAACAATAACAACTATTTAGGTTTACAGAATACAGAGAACAGGAGTGAGCACATGCAAACGTGGAACGAGACCGTATGCGGAATGACTTGGGGCTGGACCGGTGTCCGCGGAACCTGGACGGGCGAAGCCGCCGATCATTCGATGGAGGAGATGGCGAAGCTCGGCGTGAACTGGGTGGCGATCGCCCTTGCCGCCGAGCAGGAGCATCCTCAATCGACGACGATTCCGTTTCGCGAGGAGCCGACCGTAACGGATGAGGAAGTCCGTTCGGCGATTCGCAAGGCCAAGTCGCTGGGGCTGAAGGTATGCCTCAAGCCGGTCGTCAACTGCGCGAACGGCACTTGGCGGGCTCATATCGGGTTTTTCGATAACGAGATTCCCGGGGAGCCGAGCTGGAGAGAATGGTTCGCGTCTTACGGAGAATTCATCAAGCACTATGCGGTTATCGCCCAAGAAGAGGGCTGCGAGATGTACTGCGTCGGCTGCGAGATGGTACAGACGGACAAGCGGGAGACCGAATGGAGGCAGCTCATCTCCGAGGTTCGCCCGATCTACGGCGGCCTGGTCACTTATAACTGCGACAAATACCAGGAAGGCTACGTTAGCTGGTGGGACGCGGTTGATATCATCTCCTCGAGCGGATACTATCCGATCGGAGAATGGCCGCAGCAGCTGGACCGAATCGAAGAGGTCGTAAAGAGATGGAACAAGCCGTTCTTCTTCATGGAAGCCGGCTGTCCGAGCCGCGAAGGCTCTCCGAACCGTCCGAACGACTGGTCGCTGCCGGGCGGACCGTCCGAGGAAGCGCAGAAGCTATATTACGAAGACATGTTCGCGGAGACGGCCAAGCGCGACTGGATGCGCGGCTTTATGCTCTGGGATTGGCCGGCGAAGCTGTATGACGTCTCCGACGCGGCGGCGAATGACGATTACTGCATGTACGGCAAGCAAGCGGCAGCCGTCGTTCGGGACCATTATCTGAGCCTGCAAGGCAAGTAAGGAGAGGAAACAATGAGCGACCTGACTACGGCGCAATGGCGCGAACAGCTGACGTCCGAGCTCAAGGACAACATTCTTGGCTATTGGATGAAGAATACGGTCGACCGCAAGCACTTCGGCTTCGTCGGCGAGATTCGTCATAACGGAGAGGTGCTGGAAGACGCGGATAAGGGCTTGGTGCTTCATGCCCGCATTCTGTGGACGTTCGCTTCCGCTTACCGGACCTACAAAGAGGAAGCTTATCTGGAGATGGCGAAGCGCGCCTACGAGACGCTGCGCTCGAGATTCTGGGACGAGAAGTTCGGCGGCCTCTATTGGATGATCGACGTGAAGGGCCATGCCGTCTCGGACAAGAAGCAAGTCTACGGCCAAGCCTTCGTCATCTACGCCCTTGCCGAATTCGTTCGCGCGACGGGCGACAAGGAGGCTCTGGCATGGGCCGGCGAGATCTATAAGCTGCTCGAGAAGCATGCCTACGATCCGGTTCATCTCGGGTACGTCGAAGCGCTTGCGCGCGACTGGACCGAGACGAGCGAGCTGTCCCTCAGCGGCAAGGATTTGAACGAACGCAAATCGATGAACACGCATCTTCACGTCCTGGAGGCTTATACCAACCTCTATCGCGTATGGAAGCCGGAAGGCTTGCGAGCGAAGCTGAAGGAGCTCATCGAAGTTCACTTGGACAAAATCATCGATTCCGGCACGAATCACTTCCTGCTCTTCTTCGATGACGAATGGCATTCCAAGGCGCCCCATGTCTCGTACGGCCACGACATCGAGGGAAGCTGGCTGCTCTGGGAAGCGGCGGAAGTGCTCGGCGACGAGGCGCTTCTCCCACGCGTGAAGGAAGCCGCGCTGCAGATGGCGCGCGCGACCCTGGAGCAAGGCGTGGACAAGGACGGCGGCGTCTTCAACGAGTACGACGGCGACAGCCATTTGGACGATACGAAGGATTGGTGGCCGCAAGCCGAAGCGATGGTCGGCTTCCTGAACGCCTATCAGCTCTCCGGCGAATCTATCTATCTGGACGCCGCCAAGAAGAGTTGGTCCTTCATCACCGAGTTCGTCAGCGACCGCGAGGGCGGGGAGTGGCACTGGCAAGTGACGCGCACGGGAGAGCCCGTTCGCTCGGACGAACAGCCGAAGGTCGGGGCGTGGAAGTGCCCTTATCATAATAGCCGCGCTTGCTTCGAAGCGTTGGATCGGATTAATTTCTAAGAGAAGAGGGATAATGAGATGAGCAACTGGATGGAGCAATTGAAGAGCCTTGCGGAGAAACAAGAACTACTGATCAACCGCCCGAATCCGGCGATCGTGCCGGGCAACGGAATCTATTATCGTCACGAGAACCCTGTCGTCACCGCCGAGCATGCGCCGCTGTACTGGCGCTATGATCTCAACCCGGAGACCAATCCGCACCTGATGGAACGAATCGGCGTCAACGCCGCTTTCAATGCGGGCGCCATCGAGCTGGACGGCAAGTTCTACCTGATGGTCCGGGTGGAAGGCGTCGACCGCAAGTCCTTCTTCGCCGTGGCGGAGAGCGACTCCCCGACGGAAGGCTTCCGCTTCTGGGACTATCCGGTGCTTCTTCCGGAGACGGAAGACCCGGACATCAACGTCTACGACATGCGTCTCGTCAAGCATGAGGACGGCTATATCTACGGCCTGTTCTGCTCCGAACGCAAGGATCCGAGCGCGCCGAAGGGCGATACGTCCAGCGCGACCGCGCAAGGCGGGATCGTTCGCACGAAGGACCTGAAGACATGGGAACGCCTCCCGGACTTGAAGACTCCGTCCCCGCAGCAGCGCAACGTCGTCCTTCATCCGGAGTTCGTCTACGGCAAGTACGGGTTCTACACTCGCCCGCAGGACGGCTTCATCGATACGGGCGCAGGCGGCGGCATCGGCTGGGGATTGTCCGAGAGCATGAACCCGGCTGTCGTGCCTCATGAATCCATCGTCGACGAGAAGGTTTACCACACGATCAAGGAAGTCAAGAACGGACAAGGCGCCGCTCCGATCAAGACGCCTAAGGGTTGGCTCCATGTCGCTCACGGCGTTCGCAATACGGCGGCCGGCCTCCGTTACGTCATCTACGCGTTCATGACCGATCTGAACGATCCGAGCAAGGTCACGCACTCGCCTGCCGGTCATCTGATCGCTCCGGAGGGAATCGAACGAATCGGCGACGTGTCGAACGTCGTGTTCACCAACGGTCTGATCGCGCGCGAGAACGGCGAAGTCTATATTTATTATGCTTCTTCCGATACTCGCCTTCACGTGGCTTCCACGACCGTCGACAAGCTCGTCGATTACGTTACGAACACGCCGGAAGACGGCCTTCGTTCCCGCGCGAGCGTCGAGACCCGTTCGAAGCTGATCGCGAGCAACCTCGAGCTCATGAACCGTCCCGAGTACGCGTTCTTGAAGCGCCAAGGCTGATTGATTTGTTTGGCAATTAAACTAACAATCTGCACCATTTACCTTTAATTCAATCGTAAAACCAGCTAACAACCCCCTGCGCAGGCGATAATTCGCTTGATTGCAGGGGGTTGTAAACTAAAATTAATTGTTTGTTATCATAATTGATGACAATAAAAACAAAACCGTTGCCTGTTAAGTAACATCAGAATGCTTATAATTGAGAAATGTAAGCGATGTCAAACTTTCATCCTGACGGGTGAAAGCGACGAATTCGCACAATACATTCTGGGGGTAGAGTTTAAGATGAAAAAGAGTGCTTTAACTGTCATGTCCCTGATTTTGCTGTCTTCCGCTCTTGCGGCTTGCGGCAACAACAACAATAACAACGGTGGTTCCGCATCTCCGTCCGCATCCCAATCCGCATCTCCATCCGCTTCCGCTTCGGCATCTTCCGACGGCGCAGCCGCTTCCGACCTGAAAGGCACGATCAAGGTACTGACTCACCGCACGGACCTTGTTAACGACGGCACGATGGATAAGTATGCCGCTAAGTTCAAAGAGAAGTATCCGAACGCGAAGGTCGAGTTCGAAGGCCTTACCAACTATGCGACCGATATCAAGCTGCGTTTGACGACCGGCGAAGCGGGCGACGTCAACCTGATCGATTCCGGCCTTGCGACTAGCGAGCTGTCCAAGTACTACGAGCCGCTTCCGGATTCGATGTTCGACGACGTATACTTCCCGGACTACATGGCTAACGGCGGCAAGCGTTACGGCATCACGACAGGAGTCAACACGCAAGGGATCGTGTACAACAAGAAGGCGTTCGCTGCGGCCGGCATCGACAAAGTGCCGACGACGCTCGATGAGCTGTATGCAGACGCTCAGAAGCTGAAGGATGCAGGCATCACTCCTCTGTACCTGAACTACGGCGCACAATGGCCTGTAACTAACTGGGGCGAGAACTCCTATGCTTATGTAGCCGGCAACGCGAAGTGGACCGACACGCTTCTGTCCAGCGACGCTCCGTTCACGGTAGACGGCCCTTGGGGCAAGCTGATCAGCATCGCTCGCACCTTCGTTGAGAAGGGCTGGGTGGAGAAGGACCTGTCGACGAACAACTGGGAGATGTCCAAGGGCGAAGTCGCAACCGGCAAGGCCGGCATGTACTTCCTCGGCAACTGGGTTATCCCTCAGGTTATCGGAGCTGGCGCGGCTAGCGAAGATATCGGCTTCTTCCCGCTTCCTTACGACAACAGCGGCAAGTACAACGCTCCGCTGGGCGGCGACTACTACATCGGCGTAAGCAAGGACAGCAAGAACAAGGAACTGGCTACGGCTTGGGTTGATTTCTTCGTGAAGGAATCCGGCTACCAAGCAGACTCCGGCATGATGCCGATCGTGAAGAGCCAAACTCCGGAAAGCTCTCAGCTGGCCGAGTTCAACTCCTTCAGCCCGACTTATATCGAGAGCGAAGCTACCGATCCTAAGTACAACGAAATCATGAACAAGGCTGAGATCGCGATCGGCACCGGCTCCGTCGACCAAGAGCTGATCACGGCCAAGGATCTTCAGAAGGCATTCGACAGCCTGAACAAGAAGTGGGCAGACGCCAAGAAGGCTCTGGGCTACTAAGATCGAACGTATAGCTTGACTGAATAGAATGACCTGAATAGCGCACCCCTTAAGCCGATTTATCCGGCTTAGGGGGTGCGTTTTTTGGCATAAGTCCCCGTATCCCGTTCTATCAGATTGCTTTCTCTCATACACTTCACTAGCAAGAGAAATGATAGAGAGACTCCTGTCACCGGGATTCTGGGGAGGCAATCATGAGAAGAATCGTCGTCGTCCGCCGCAAACGTCCTGGCCGCAGTCCCCGCCGCATTCTTGCAACCGGCAAAGCCTTCCTTTATCTAAGCTTCGGTTCGATGATCGTCTTCCTTCTCCTCGGGCTCGGCGGAATCGCCCAGAATTCTCTGGCTTCGAGCCCCGTGCAGTCCATGAAGGGCTTGGCGGCTTCCTTATCCAGCAATCTGTTCTCCTCGCTGCTAGGCATGGAGCTGCCGCACATGGCGAAACAGGAAGAAGGCTCCTCTTTCTCCGCTCAGCGGACGGCTTCCTTCCTGGTCCGTTTCCTGACCGATCTGAATCCGGACGACCCGAAGAGCTTGCTGGAGCTGGGAATGCCGGGAATCGACCAGGATAAAATGGTGCTGCTGCGCCCGGGGTCGGGAGGCCATGCCGATGACGATCTGATCGATCACGATCCCGAGATTGCGGTAGAAGACGCCCCGGGCGTCGAATCGGACCCGAAGGAGGGCGGCGATCCCGATGCTCCCGCTGCCAGCGAGGAGAATCCTCCGGCAACGCCCTCCCCGAACCCCGCCGAATCGGGAGCGCCGGACGAAGGGACAAAAACCCCCGTTACGGACAACGCCGCCGAACGCAAAGTCGTCTTTGTCTATCATTCGCACAATCGGGAATCCTACTATCCAGAGCTCAAAGACGGAGCCAAGCTGGCCGAATCGGGAACGACGAACGTCACGAAGGTCGGCGAGAGGCTCGCGAGCCAGCTGGAGAAGCTGGGAGTAGGCGCCGCGCACTCCGAAGCGGATTACATGACCGCCGTGAAGGATTACAATTACAATTTTTCTTATAAATACTCTCTAGCAACCGTGAAGGAAGCGATGGCCGTTAACAAGGGGCTGCAGATGTTCTTCGATATCCATCGCGACGACCAGAAGCGCGGGAAGACAACGACGACGATCAAGGGCAAAGACTACGCGCAGGTGTTCTTCGTCATTGGGCTGCGCAATCCGAATTGGAAGAAGAACGAGGCATTCGCCAATAAGATTAACGAGGCGCTGGAGAAGGATTATCCGACGCTCTCCCGAGGGATCTTGGGCAAGAACAGCAAGACCGGCGTCGGCGTCAATGGGGAGTACAACCAATCGGTATCGCCGGACAGCGTGCTGATCGAGATCGGCGGCGTGGACAACACGCTGGAGGAATGCTATCGCACGGCCGACGCGCTGGCGAAGGTCATCTCCGAGATTTATTGGGAGAAGCAGGACGCGGTTCAGGTAAGCGGCCATGCCGATAAGGCGGCAAACTAAAGGAGGGCTTGCGGTGAGCAAGGATCTGATCAAGCTGTTGGTCGTCGCGGGAGCGATTTTGTTTGCCGTCATGTTCGGCATGGAGCTGGCGAGCAGCGGAATCCATGAGGTATACGGTCCGCTCGATAACGGCGGCTCCGCCGTGAGCGGGACCGTCCGGGACGATCCGGAGAGCGGAAGATACGGCAACGAGCCTCGGGGAATCTCCTATGAGGAGAGCAAGGATGACGCGAAAAAAGCGGATGCCGGCCAAGAGGGGACGGAGGCGGCGATTCCGAGGCTCGATCACACTCCGATGGTCGACCAATTGGCGGGGAAGACCGCGGATGCCTTGCAGAGCGTCTCCAGAGGCGGGATTCACTTCCTCGTGAACCTGTTCAGCAAGACGACGGAGTAAAGCTCTCCGAGCGTTATGCCCGGGCGTTATGCGGATTGACATTCGCGGTGGGAATATCTACAATAGCCTTATCTGCTTAACTAAAGGGGCAATTTTGATGTTGGTACTGGTTCTGAACTGATCAATTGGATAAACCGTTCATCCGATTAGGAATTTCTTGTCTGCATCCCGCAGTCTGATTTCCTATGCCGCGATGACGGTTCTGATTGCCAGTGAAGAACCGGTCTAGCTCGCTCCTGCCGTTAAGGCAACGTTCGGGACGAAACCGTGCTCATTCGGACACGGTTTTTTGCGCTTTCATACGGCCGTATGAGGCTTGTTTGAGCGCATCTCCCGATGGTTGCGGATAGGGCCGCGCGCTTCGCCGATCTGGCGATGCCGCGGCTTTTTTGCTTTTTAATCCGAGGAAAAGATGGAGGATCGTCCCATGAGAGAGCATTCCCTAATGAAGTTAGAGTATCACCGAGCTTTGGAGACCGTGAGGCAATACATCGCGACTTATCCCGGCAGGGAGCTTGCCGATCGTCTGAAGCCTTCCGACGACCTGGCGCTGATCCAAGCCCGAATGGCGGAGACAGAGGAAGCGAGAAAGCTGCTGTCCAGAGGCGCGCAGCCGCCGCTGCCGTCGCTGGAAGGCATGGAGGAGACGATGGCGCTGCTCGGAACCGGATATATTCTATCCGAACAGCAGTTGGGCTTCGTCGCCCAATTCATTCGCAGCTGCGGCCAGTTAAAGAAGTTTATGGAGTCGAAGTCGTATGAAGCGTCTACGGTCGCTTCATACTCGGCTTCCATGTATGAGCTTAAGGAGCTGCTTCGCGCCATCGAGGCCAGCGTCGACCGCGGCCGCATCGTCGACGGGGCCAGCGCGGAGCTCGGCAAGATCCGCAAGCGGATCCGCATCGCGGAAGACAAGCTGCATCGCAAGCTGGAGGCCATCATGACGAAGCATTCCTCGCATCTGCAGGAGAGGCTGGTCAGCCAGCGCAACGGCAGATTCGTGCTTCCGATTAAGAAGGAGTACCGCAAGTTTATTCGGGGAACGGTGCTTGACGAGTCGTCCAGCGGCCAGACGGTGTTCGTCGAGCCGGAAGAAGCCGGCGTGCTGCAGCAAGAGCTCGGGCTGCTTCGTTCGGAAGAGAACCGAGAGGAGCTTCGCATTCTGGCCGCGTTGACGGAAGAGGCGGAGAGCTGCCGGCAAGAGCTTTCTATTAATATTGAGACGGTCGGCCACTACGACCTGTTGATCGCGAAAGCGAAGTGGGCTCTGGCGATCGACGGGCGTCCCGTTCAACTGAATGAGGAAGGGATCATCGAGCTGAGAGGAGCCCGGCATCCTTTCCTCGGAGCGAATGCCGTTCCGCTGACGTTGACGGTAGGAGCCGACTATCGGTCGCTGCTTATTACCGGCCCGAATACGGGGGGCAAGACGCTTTCCCTGAAGACGGTCGGGCTGCTGACCCTGATGGCCCAGACGGGGCTGCTCGTTCCGGCGGAAGAAGGCAGCAGGCTGTCCGTCTTCCGCCGGGTCGAAGCGGATATCGGAGACGACCAGAACCTGGACCGCTCGCTCAGCACCTTTTCGGCGCATCTGACCAACCTAATAGACATCCTGAAGACGGCTTCCCGTTCTTCGCTCGTTCTGCTCGACGAGCTGGCGACGGGGACCGATCCGGGCGAAGGGGTCGGCTTGTCGATCGCGGTGCTGGAAGAGCTCCATCGCCGGGGAAGCGTCGTGCTGGCCACGACTCATTTTAACGAGATCAAGCAATTCGCCAAGGTCACGCCCGGCTTCCGCAACGCAAGAATGGCGTTCGACGAGGAGACGCTTCGCCCGCTTTATCGGCTCGACATGGGGGAAGCGGGGGACAGCTATGCGTTCGTCATCGCAAGGAAGCTCGGAGTGGAGAACAACATTATCCTTCGGGCCCGCGAGATTGCGGAAAGGCTGCAGTCCGGCAGAGGCAAGCCGGATGAGGAGGCCTTGTTCGAAGGGGCCGATCTCTCCGTTGCGGAGGGGGAGGCGCGTGTCAAGAAGAGCAAGGTTAAGGAAGCCGATGTTGAACGGGGGAACGAAGAACCTACTCTCAGGATTGGAGATGTCGTCTGGATCGCCAGCCTGAACGCTTCCGGCGTCGTCTACAAACTGGCGGATGAACGCGGTCATCTGGTCGTCCAAGTTCGCGGCCAGAAGATCCGGATCAACCGGAAGCGCGTCAAGCCTTACATCGACAGCGCTCAGCTCTACCCGGACCAATACGATTTGGATATCGTGTTCGAGTCGGTGGAACGCCGGAAGCTTCGCAAGAAGATGAGCAAGCGGCATATCCAAGGGCAGCGGATCGAGACGCCTCCGGAAGCGTAGCCGGTGCCGACGCGGCAGCAGATGCGGAAGCACCGATTGATGACCGGCGAATCCATTGCTATAATAGATTGGATAGCCACATGATGGAGTTTTCGGTGGAGGTACTCATGGCAGATACAGAACGCAAGCAGAGCCATATTCGTAATTTTTGCATTATCGCGCATATCGACCATGGCAAATCAACATTGGCCGACCGCATTCTGGAATATACGGGGACGCTGACCTCCCGCGAGATGCAGGATCAAATCCTGGACTCGATGGATCTGGAACGGGAGCGCGGCATCACGATCAAGCTTCAGGCGGTCCGGCTTCAATACAAAGCCGATAACGGCGAGACGTATACGCTTCACCTGATCGATACGCCCGGACACGTCGACTTCACGTACGAGGTATCCCGAAGCCTTGCGGCCTGCGAAGGCGCTCTTCTGATCGTCGACGCCGCCCAAGGCATCGAAGCCCAGACGCTGGCGAACGTCTACCTGGCGCTGGACAACAACCTGGAGATCCTGCCGGTCATCAACAAGATCGACCTGCCGAGCGCGGAGCCGGAACGGGTAAAGCAAGAAGTAGAGGACGTCATCGGCCTCGACGCGAGCGAAGCGGTGCTCGCTTCCGCCAAGAACGGCATCGGGATCAAGGAGATTCTGGAGCAGGTCGTCCACAAGATTCCCGCCCCTCAAGGAGATATCGACGCGCCATTGAAGGCGCTGATCTTCGACTCGCATTATGACGCGTACAAGGGAGTCGTCTGCTACATCCGGGTCATCGACGGTCATATCCGTCCCGGCACGCCGATCAAGTTCATGGCGACGGGCGCCACGTTCGACGTGGTCGAGGTCGGCACGTTCAAGCCGCGGGCTACCGCCGTCGATATGCTCGGGCCGGGCGATGTCGGCTACGTGACCGCTTCGATCAAGAACGTGAAGGACACCCGGGTGGGCGATACCGTCACGAACGCGAAGAATCCGACCGCTACGCCGCTGTCCGGCTACAAGCGGATCAACCCGATGGTGTTCTGCGGCTTGTATCCGATCGATTCTTCGGATTACAACGACCTGCGCGACGCTCTGGAGAAGCTGGAGCTGAACGACGCATCCTTGCGGTTCGAGCCCGAGACGTCCCAGGCGCTCGGCTTCGGCTTCCGCTGCGGCTTCCTCGGCATGCTCCATATGGACGTCATTCAGGAGCGGATCGAACGCGAGTTCAACATCCCGCTGATCACGACGGCACCGAGCGTTATCTATAAGGTAACGCTCACGAACGGAGAGCAGCACGATATCTCGAACCCTTCCGAGTATCCGGATTCGAGCAAGCTGGACTTCGTCGAAGAGCCGTACGTCAAGGCTTCGATCATCGTGCCGAAGGATTACGTCGGAGCGATCATGGAGCTCTGCCAAGGCAAGCGCGGCGAATTCATCGACATGCAGTACCTGGACACGAACCGGGTCACGCTGAAGTACGATATTCCGCTCGCCGAGATCGTCTACGACTTCTTCGACCAATTGAAGTCGAGCACGAAGGGCTACGCGTCGTTCGACTACGAGCTCTCCGGCTACCGGCAGTCCAACCTCGTGAAGATGGACATTCTGCTGAACGGCGAGCAGGTCGACGCCTTGAGCTTCATCGTTCACCGGGACCGCGCCTACAACCGCGGACGGATTATCTGCGAGAAGCTCAAGGATCTCATTCCCCGCCAGATGTTCGAGGTGCCGATTCAAGCGGCGGTCGGACAGAAGATCATCTCGCGCGAGACGATCAAGGCGATGCGCAAGAACGTATTGGCGAAGTGCTACGGCGGCGACATCTCGCGTAAGCGCAAGCTGCTCGAGAAGCAGAAGGAAGGCAAGAAGCGCATGAAGCAGGTCGGCAACGTCGAAGTTCCGCAGGAAGCCTTCATGGCGGTCCTGAAGATAGACGAATAGCAGCATTAGTCGAGGATGAACCGGGCGACCGGTTCATCCCTGTTATATGGAGGAAGAACGATAAGGAGAGGAGGGGAAAAGATTGTCCGAAGAGATTATCGCCGCTAAGAAGCCGGCGGTTCACGGATGGACGCCTCGCGCGCTGTATATCCACATCCCCTTTTGCACGAATAAGTGCTTCTACTGCGACTTCAATTCTTATGTCGTAGAAGGGCAGCCTGTAGACGCCTATCTGGACGCATTGGAACGGGAGATGGAGCTGACGGTCAAGGCGCTGCCTCCCGAGACGATCCGCAAGGTGTTCGTCGGAGGCGGAACGCCGACGGTGCTGAACCCGGTTCAGATGAAGCGATTCCTGGACTCGGTCGCCCGCCACTTCCAAGTTGCGGCGGATGCGGAATTCACGATGGAGGCGAACCCGGGAACGACCGATCTGGAGAAGCTGACGGCCATGCGGGAAGGCGGAGTCAACCGGATAAGCTTCGGCGCGCAGTCGTTCGACAACGAGCTGCTGAAGGCGATCGGGCGAATTCACGAGGCGGACGACGTCATTCGCAGCATCGAGAACGCCCGCAAGGCGGGCTTCTCGAATCTGTCCATCGACCTGATGTTCGGATTGCCTCGTCAGACGCTTAAGCATCTGGCGGACAGCGTGACGACGGCGCTTCAGCTCGACCTGCCGCATTACTCGCTGTACAGCCTCAAGGTCGAGGAGAACACCCTCTTCCATCGGCTGTACGAGCGGGGCGAGCTTCCGCTGCCGGAAGAGGAGCTCGAAGTCGAGATGTACCAGCATCTGCGCGATAGGCTGGGCGCGGCGGGCTATACGCAATATGAGATCAGCAACTTCGCGAAGCCGGGGCACGAAAGCCGGCATAACTCGACCTATTGGCACAACGAGCCGTATTACGGTCTCGGCGCCGGCGCTCATGGCTACGCGCTCGGAACGCGGCACATGAACATCAAGGGCGTGCAAGCCTACATCGACGCGGCGGCCGCCGGGCTTCCGCGCAAGGATGCGAACGAAGTCAGCGTTCGCGAAGCGATGGAAGACTTCATGATGGTCGGCCTGCGCTTGCTGGATGGCGTGCGGGAGGCCGACTTCAAGCGCCAGTTCGACGGCGCGGAACTGGAGGCCGTCTTCGGCGCCGAACTGGCGAAGCTGAGCGGCCAAGGGCTGCTCGAGCGGTTCGGCGAAGGCGACTCGGCAGGCTGGCGCCTGACCGAGCGCGGCATTCCGCTGGGCAACGAAGTGTTCGGCGCTTTCTTGGCGTAGCCTATAGGCAGCGCGGGGGATTCCCTGCGCTGCCTTTCTGTTTGGGTATGCTCTTGATTGCGGAGGGGTCGACACATCAGCGGAAAGATCGTCTCATCGGAGACTAACTCCGAGTTGTCGCCGAGCTGAAGCGCCGAGATAGTCTCAACCGAGACTAACTACGCACCATAGCCGAGCTGAAGCGCCGAGATCGTCTCAACCGAGACTAACTTCGCACCGTAGCCGAGTTGACGCACCGAGATAGTCTCAACCGGGACTAACTTCGCACCGCAGCCGAGCTGAAGCGCCGAGATAGTCTCAACCGAGACTAACTTCGCACCGTAGCCGAGTTGACGCACCGAGATAGTCTCAACCGGGACTAACTTCGCACCGCAGCCGAGCTGAAGCGCCGAGATAGTCTCAACCGAGACTAACTTCGCACCGCAGCCAAGATGAAGGCTCATTTCGCCGTCGCTACAGTACCTCGTCTGCTGACATCAGTTGAAACGAATTTATTCAACGGTAGAGGTGTGGTGACCGAGATATTGCTGCATAGCAAAATCAAGGCGAGTAAAGGTGCTATGGTGGCATGAGATCGTGCTGTGTGGCAACATCTCGGCGAGTAAAGGACCTATGGAGGTTTGAGATAGTGCTGTACGGCAACATCTAGGCGAGTAAAGGTTCTGCGGAGGCTTGAGATAGTGCTGTACGGCAACATCTAGGCGAGTAAAGGTGCTATGGAGGCATGGGATAGTGCCGTACGGCAATATCAAGGCGAGTAAAGGTTCTGTCGTGCCCAGAGATCGTGCCGTAGGTCATCATTCGGCGATCAAAAACACTGAGGTAACCCGAGATAACGTTGTACGGCAACGTCGCGCGTTCGCAGTGGCTGCTGCTTTTCTCTCTATTAAAGGTTGGACAACGTGGCCTGTGCAGAGGAACGGTAAAGTGTGCGCCAATCCGCTCTGATGGTTTGCGATCCACAGACAAATACTCACTTACTGTAAAGCATTTATGCATAAAAGAGGTGCAGTCAATTGGCTCCGGAAGCCGAACGAGCACGCCCGCTATAGCCTCCAAATAAAGTTGATAAAAAACACTATTGAGTTTTAATTCGGTGTGTTGTATATTTATTCACATCGATAATTTTTGGAATGACAGAAAGAAGGGATAGGCGTGAACATGACCATAACGTGCCGCAAGGCTCTTCCCGCAGACGTTGAAGCCTTGCACGAGCTCATCCAAGGATACGCTGCCAAGGGGATCATGCTTCCGCGATCCAGAGAGGCGCTTCTGCGCCATATCGATTCTTTCTTTGTCGCCGAGGAAGGCGGCAAGCTGATCGGCTGCGGTTCCTTGTTCCGCCTTGGCGCCGATCTGGTCGAGATCCGTTCGCTCGGCATGGCCGAAGGCTACAAAGGCAAAGGCCTCGGAACGATGATCGTGAACGCGTTGATCGAGGAAGCGCGCGCGATGAAGATCCCGAAGATCATGGCGCTTACCTATGCGGTCGATTTCTTCCTTAAGAACGATTTTAAAGTGGTTGACAAGGAGATTTTCCCGGAGAAAGTATGGACGGATTGCGTGCACTGCAGCAAGCAGCAATGCTGCGACGAGATCGCCGTCGTGCGCATGCTGGACGAATCCAATGCTTCTTAACCGATAATAGACCCTATCTACGCAGACAAAAGCCAAACCGTACGGATCGTTCTTGACACGACCGGAACGGTTTGGTATTTTTGTAGTAGCGATTAGCACTCGTCAGGTATGAGTGCTAACGAATCGAAGGAGGGAAAGCGAGAATGCTGACCGAACGCCAGAGAATGATCTTGAATGCAATCGTTGACGATTATATCCGTTCTGCTGAGCCGGTTGGTTCTCGCAGCATCTCGAAGCGGGCGGATGTCACGTTTAGTCCGGCTACGATTCGGAATGAGATGGCCGACCTGGAGGAGCTGGGATTGCTGGAGCAGCCCCATACGTCCGCGGGCCGCGTCCCCTCGATCAAAGGCTATCGTTATTACGTCGACCACCTGATTCAATTGGGCGGGATCGGCGAGCAAGACATGCGCAAGATCCGGGGCTTCTTCGCCGAGAAGATGAACCTGTGGGAAGAAGTGATTGACCACACCGCGACGATCCTGTCGCAGTTGACCAATTACACCTCCATCGTCCTTGGACCGGAGACGTTCCAGGCGACGCTGAAGCACTTCCAGCTGGTACCGATCAACGAGTCGTCGGCCGTCGCGATTATCGTGACGAGCACCGGGCACGTCGAGCATCGAACCGTGACCATTCCGGAAGGAATCGGCATGGACGATATTCAGAAGATCGTGAACATGCTAAACCACAAGCTGAGCGGGGTTCCGTTCGTTAAGGTGAAGTCGGTGCTCCACAGCGAGATCGGCAAGGAGCTTGGCCGAATCGTCGACAGCTGCGAGCAAATCCTCAACGTATTGGAGACGGCGCTGGCCGAAGGGGCGGAGCCGAGGGTGTTCCTCAGCGGCGCCACCAATATTCTGACCCAGCCGGAGTTCCAGGACACGGGCAAAGTGAAGAATATTCTCGATATGCTGGATGAGACGCCGAAGCTGCTTCAGCTTTTCAACTCGGTTCCAGAAGGCATTCAGGTCAGAATCGGGACGGAAAATGCGGTTGAGGCTATTAACCAGTGCAGCTTGATTACGGCGACCTTCTCCTTTGAAGGGCAGTCCCTTGGATCGATCGGCATTCTCGGACCGACCCGGATGGATTACGTGAAGGTGATGAGCCTGTTGGATTATTTGTCCAAGGATATGTCGTTATGGTACGCCAAACGCCACAAGTGAAGCCCGTATAGCCCGACTTGTCCAGTGGTACGGTAAGGAGGTGATCCCTGCGTGAGCAGTCCAGAAATGAAGGAGCACGAAGAGATGGCACAAGAACGCGAGAACGCTGCCGAGGAGATCGTCCAAGAGGCGACCGAGGAGCAAGCGGAAGTTACGCAAGAGAACGAGACTGAGGCCGTCATTCAGGAAGATCCTCGCCTCGAGGAGCTCCGCAAGCAAGCGGAAGAAGCGAACGGTCGATATTTGCGCGCACAGGCGGACTTCGATAACTATCGCCGCCGTACGCTTAAAGAAAAGGAAGAACTGGCTCAATACGCTTCGGTCAAGCTGATCGAATCGCTTCTGCCAGTTATCGATAATTTCGGAAGAGCGCTGGCGACCAGCGGCGAGTCCGCCGACAGCCAATCGTTCTCGAAGGGCGTCGATATGATTTATCGCCAGCTATGGCAAGTGCTGGATGGAGAAGGACTGAAGGCGATGGACCCTGTCGGTCAGCCTTTCGATCCGGAATACCATCAAGCGATCATGCAAGTCGAGTCCGACGAGTACGAGGAAGGCACCGTCGTCGAGGTCGTGCAGTCCGGTTACATTCTAAAGGACAAAGTCATTCGCCCCGCGATGGTTAAAGTCAGCGGGTAACGATAGCATCAACATTCACGTTCACATTGCGAGAAGGAGCTGTTTAATATGAGTAAGGTAATCGGCATTGACTTGGGCACCACGAACTCATGCGTAGCGGTAATGGAGGGCGGCGAAGCCGTCGTTATTCCGAATCCGGAAGGTAACCGCACGACCCCTTCGGTCGTCGGCTTCAAGAAAGACGGCGAGCGCACGATCGGCGAGACGGCGAAGCGCCAAGCGATCACCAACCCGGACCGCACGATCATCTCGATCAAGCGCCACATGGGAACGAACCATAAAGAGCACATCGACGGCAAGGACTACACGCCGCAAGAGATCTCCGCAATCATCCTGCAGAAGCTCAAAGCCGATGCTGAAGCTTATCTTGGCCAACCGGTTACCCAAGCGGTCATCACGGTTCCGGCATACTTTAACGACAGCCAGCGCCAAGCGACCAAGGATGCAGGAAGCATCGCCGGTCTCGAGGTTCTCCGTATCGTCAACGAACCGACTGCTGCGGCGCTTGCTTACGGTTTTGAGAAGCAAGAAGACCAAACGATCCTCGTCTTCGACCTTGGCGGCGGTACGTTCGACGTCAGCATTCTGGAGCTGGGCGACGGCTTCTTCGAAGTAAAAGCAACGAGCGGCGATAACCACCTCGGCGGCGACGACTTCGACCAAGCGATCATGGAATGGCTGTCCGGCGAATTCAAGAAAGAACACGGCATTGACCTGCTGAAGGACAAAGCGGCTGTTCAACGCTTGAAGGACGCGGCCGAGAAGGCGAAGAAGGAACTGTCCGGCGTCGTCTCCACGACGATCTCCCTTCCGTTCATCACGATGGTCGACGGCGTTCCGCAGCACTTGGAACTGACGCTGACCCGCGCGAAGTTCGACGAACTGACCGCTTCCCTGGTAGAACGCACGATGGCTCCGACTCGCCAAGCGATGTCCGACGCAGGCTTGTCCGCTTCGCAGATCGACAAGATCGTTCTGGTCGGCGGTTCCACACGTATTCCTGCCGTTCAAGAGGCGATCAAGAAGCTGACGGGCAAAGAGCCGCACAAGGGCGTTAACCCGGACGAAGTCGTCGCTCTCGGCGCCGCTGTCCAAGCGGGCGTACTGACCGGCGAAGTCAAGGACGTTGTCCTTCTCGACGTCACTCCGCTGTCCCTCGGTATCGAAACGGCTGGCGGCGTCATGACGAAGATGATCGACCGCAACACGACGATCCCAACTAGCAAGTCCCAAGTGTTCTCCACGTACGCGGACAACCAAACGCAGGTAGAGATTCACGTCCTGCAAGGCGAACGCGCAATGGCGAAGGACAACAAGACGCTCGGCCGCTTCATCCTGAGCGACATTCCGCCGGCTCCTCGCGGCATTCCGCAGATCGAAGTTTCCTTCGACCTTGACGCGAACGGCATCGTGAACGTATCCGCTCTCGACAAAGGAACGGGTAAGAGCCAGAAGATTACGATCACTTCTTCCAGCGGCCTCAGCAAAGAAGAGATCGAGCGCATGCAGAAGGAAGCCGAACTTCATGCCGACGAAGACGCGAAGCGCCGCGAGCTGATCGAAGCGAAGAACTCCGGCGACCAGCTAATCTATACGGTTGAGAAGACGATTAAGGATCTCGGCGACAAGGTTGACGCCGGCGAGATTTCCCAGGCGGAATCGGCCAAGGAAGCTCTCAAGAAGGCGCTGGAAGGCGAGAACCTCGACGAGATCAAGTCGGCAACCGAATCCCTGACGGAGATCGTGCAACAGCTGTCCGTCAAGCTCTATGAGCAAGCGCAAGCCGCGCAAGGCGCCCCAGGCGCAGAAGCCGCTTCCGACGCGGGAGCAGCGCCGAAGAAGGACAATGTCGTCGACGCCGACTACGAAGTCGTGGACGAAGACAAGAAATAAGCGGTTTGTATCGATAACGAAAGTCAAAGCAGCTTCTTAAGCCGGTTTGCCGTCTCGGTCCTCTTCCGTTAGCCTTGCAGGGCGCGCTTGTCATTCCGAATGATGCTCGGGATCAAGCCGCGGGCCTGCAGGCAGATGAGGAACCGGGGGCGCATTCGACGGCCGGGAAGCCGGCTTTGACTTTCCTCATGGAGGTGGGGAAGTGGCCGACAAGAAAGATTTTTACGAGGTGCTAGGCGTAGGCCGGAACGCCTCTGCGGAAGAGATTAAGAAATCATACCGGGGCTTGGCCCGTAAATACCATCCCGATGTCAACAAGGAAGCGGACGCGGAACAGAAATTCAAGGAAGTCAAGGAAGCCTATGACGTCCTGAGCGACGACCAGAAGCGCGCGCGTTACGATCAGTACGGCCATGAGGATCCGATGGCCGGCTTCGGAGGCGGCGGAGGCGGAGCGGACTTCGGAGGCGGGTTCGGGGACATCTTCGACATGTTCTTCGGGGGAGGCGGCAATCGCCGCGATCCGAACGCGCCGCAGCGCGGGAACGACCTCCAGTACACGATGACGATCGAGTTCAAGGAAGCCGTCTTCGGCAAGGAGACCGACATCACCATTCCGCGCACCGAGACGTGCGACACCTGTCACGGCAACGGAGCGAAGCCGGGCACCAAGGTCGATACTTGCTCGGTCTGCCACGGCACCGGCCAGCAGGAAGTGGCGCAGAATACGCCATTCGGCCGAATCGTCAACCGCCGGGCTTGCTCGAACTGCGGCGGACGCGGCAAGATCATCCGCGAGCGCTGCACGACCTGCAGCGGCAGCGGCCAAGTGAAGCGCCAACGGAAGATTCACGTGAAGATTCCGGCCGGCGTGGACGACGGCTCGCAGCTGCGCGTAAGCGGAGAGGGCGAAGCGGGCGTGCGCGGCGGTCCGAACGGCGACCTCTATCTGGTGCTTCGCGTCAAAGCTCACGATTTCTTCGAACGGGAAGGGGACGACATCTATTGCGAGGTTCCGCTGACGTTCGCGCAAGCGGCGCTTGGCGACGAGATCGAGATCCCGACCTTGACGGAGAAGGTAAAGCTGAAGATTCCGAGCGGCACGCAGACCGGAACGTTCTTCCGCCTGAAGGGCAAAGGCGTGCCGAAGCTTCGCGGCTACGGCCAAGGGGATCAGCACGTCAAGGTGACGGTCGTTACCCCGACGCAGCTGAACGACGAGCAGAAGGAACTGCTGCGCCAATTCGCCGCCAAGAGCGGCGAGGAAGCCAGCAACGAGCATCATGAATCGATTTTCGATCGCATGAAGAAAGCGTTCCGCGGCGAATAGAGCGAACGCTCATCGAAGCCGGATCGACCCTTAGGCGGAAGCCCGAGGCGCGATCCGGCTTTTTATCGGAGCCTGTCTTTCCACGACAATTCGTAACGGATATTTGAGACCTTTAGAGACGCGGATTGGCGACTTTTGGATTTTAAAGGATCTGACAGCCCTTATTTTTATAATAATGCCACTTGCCAAGGCTAAAACATAAAAATAACGTCGCTCAGTTCCGTAAGAATTCAAAACGACCCTTTTTCGATCAAATAAGGGCTGTCAGTTCCGTAAGCCGCAGCCTCAGGCCACAGCTGTAAGCCGTAGCGGTAGACACGACACAGAGCCGCAATCCGCATGCAGTCGCAACCCGCAGCCGCGAGCCGTAAACCGCAAGTCACAGCCGCAGCCGCGAGCCGAAGCCGTAAGCCGCAGCCTCAGGCACAGCTGTAAGTCGTAGCCAAGAGCCGAGCAGTAACTGATAAGAAAAGCAACTGTCAATGATAGCTAAACTCCACGTTTACGCGCGATAAGCAGCCGTTCCATGCTCTTTATAGGCGCTTATTATGAAATTCCATGCCCTTATAAGGCAGGCAATGCAGACATGCCGGCTAGGCAGGGCGCTTACAGTTCCCAAGTTGCCGCACCTCTCCATTCCATGCATGATTTCCTCTCCTTCGGCGCAACCTAACGAATCATCGGCATCGTTAGAACTGCCGCTATTCGAGGAGGCTAATCGGAATGAAGGAAAGCACTTATCGACAGCAAGGAAGCTCCGGCGAGGCAGGAGCCTCTTCTTCCTTGCCGACCGCAAAGGCGGAGGACGTGGAGTTCTCCAGCGAGCTCGCGGACGAGGAAGACCGCGTCGCCCAGAAGCGCGCCGCAGAAGCGGACAAGCGCGCGGCCAGCTACGAGGGGGACTAACCCGTGGACATGCTATCCCTTCAGGCGAGCTTCAGCACGCAGGAGCAGGCCGAGGAAGCGGTTCGCAAGCTCGCCTCCCTTCGGGCCAATCGTTTCCGGATGGAGAGGGCGACAGGAGGAATCGACTTCGGCTCCAAGCTGTCCGGCGCCGATTCCAGCTTGAGCGAGCTGTCCGCCTCGCTGCTCGGCGATTCCCGAATGGAAGCGGCGAACGAGCTCGGGACGACAACCGGCGAAGAGAACCCGGCGTTCAACCTAACCGTCGACGTGCCATCCGAAGCGATGGAGAAGGCTCGCAAGGTTATCTCCCAAGCAGGAGGCCAGTGTCATTAAAGGATAAACGCTTCGCTGCTGCCCTCACGGGCTGCAGCGAAGCGTTTTTATTGGGTCGCCCAAGCCTTTCTCTTTCTTCGGCCTGTTCAACCGTTCGTAATAATCGACGGCTTTGTCATAGAAACGCTCTTCCTCCGGGTACAAGCCGACAACGGTCTCGAGCACCCGAATCGCCCGATCCCATTCCCCTCTCTCCTCCAGAAAACCGTCGATCCACTCGATCAGCTCCAACAGCTCGTTTTCCAGCTTCATTTTCAGATGGGTGACCCATTCGTCATAGAATCCGTGCAGCAGCGTTCGAGGCGTCTGCCGAAGCAGCCGAACGATAGACTCGCACTTCCTCTCCTCATCCCGTTCCGACAGCGTATCGGCCATTTGGTCCGAGTATTCAAGCAGGTCGCAGCGAACGGCCCCGCACAATCGGATGCTGTCGCGATCCGTCTGTAGGAACGGATAGTCGGAATAGCGGGCTAGCAGCTTGCGAAGGTGGGACAGGCTGACCCTGAGAAGGTTGCGCGCGTTGTCGGGCGAGGCTTCGGGCCACAACTCGTCGCAGATCTGCTCCCTCATGGGAGAGCGATGGAAGACGAGATAGAGCAGCAACCGCTTGACGTTCCGCTGGCTGAGGCCCTCCCGGATCGGTTCGCCGTCGATCGAGACGTGGAAGTTGTCCATGACCCGAACGGTTAACTCGTGCTTGGAGCCTCTTCTAAGCTCGGCATTCCTGAACGCGCTAAGCACCTGCTCTTTCCATGCATCGGGCGCATTCCTATGCTCGATCGCGCGCGTAGTTCGATCCTTCAGCGTCGAGAGAAAGTGAAGGATCAATCTCGCGGACAGGCGGGGCCTCTCGGCGATGACGTTGCGCGTGGAACGCGGAACCGTGAACAGCGTGCAATCGGGAAGGAAGCTTAGCGTCGGCCCATGATGCGCGACCGGCATCGTCGGATCGGCGTCGCCCGCCAGAATCAGCACGGGATGCCGCACTTCCTTGAACCGGTAAACGGGAAAGGCCGATTGACGGTCGCCTGCGATCGCGTCATGAATCGGATCCCAAGAGATCAGCACGAGGGATGCGACTTTATCGGGATGAAGCAAGGAGAACCGGATCGCAAGCTCCGCTCCGGTCCCGAAGCCGACCAGATGGGCTAACGGGGTATTCGAGGCGGTCAGGAAGCTCGCCAGATCGGCGCCCCATTCGTTCCACTCCTGTTCCGGCGTCGGCTTGGTGCTCAAGGAGAACTTATCGAATAACAGAAGCTGATAATGGTCGCGGAGCAAGGGCAGGCAGTCGTTCCAGACGTTCGGCGCGCCGTCCATGCCGGAGATCAGGGCGACGGTCTCGCGCACCGGGGGAAACGGGGGACGGAGGCGAGAACCGTCGAGCGAGGAACCGTCGGAAGTATTCGATTGCTTCATCGATGCGTCAACCTTTCCTTGTTCGGCTGTTAACGATACTGTAATGCACGATTTAGTAAAATAATGACAATGATCGACAAGAGCGTCTGTGATTATACTCACAACGCATCTCCAGCGCGCCGCGGAGAAGGGGAGAAGGGTTCGGACGGAAGTTGGCGTTGCCGTCTCCCGCTCTTCTGCCGCAGGCCCATAATCGAGGTGAATCCCTTGGCTAGAAATCCGGATGCGAGCGGATGGGAGCTGGCGTCCAAGGCGCTCGAGAACATCCGCGAGGGCGTTATCGTAACCGACCGGGAGGCGTCCATCGTCTGGGTGAATTCCTCCTTCACCCGAATGACGGGCTACGAGCAGAAGGATGTCATCGGAAGAAAACCGAACGTTCTGCAATCGGGCATGCACGACAAAACCTTCTACCGAACGATGTGGAGTCAATTGACGGACAATGGGTTCTGGGAAGGGGAGATCTGGAACAGCAAGAAGAACGGCGAGATTTTCCTGGAATGGATCAAGATCTCGGCAATCGTGGATGACCGGAAACGGCCGACGAATTACGTTGCCGTCTTCTCCGATATTACGGACCGCAAGATGACGGAGCGCAAGCTGGAATGGCTGGCCAATTACGATATGCTGACCGGACTCCCTAACCGGAGATTGTTCCGGGCCCGGCTCTCCCATCTGATGATGCGACCGGAAGAGGAGCGGGCGGGGAAGCACTTGCTGTTCATCGACCTGGACGGCTTTAAATGGAAAAACGACCGGTACGGACATTCCATGGGGGATCAATTGTTAAGGAGCGCGGCGGAGAGATTAAAGCAGCGGATCGGCGAGCTCGGAACCGTCTATCGTTACGGAGGAGACGAATTCACGGTTCTGCTGGAGCAGCCGATGGAGGAGCGCGAGCTGCTCGAATGGGCGGACGCCTTGCTGGAATCGTTCCGGGAGCCTCTGGAGGCGAAGGGCTCGGACATGCTTATCTCGCTCAGCATCGGAATCAAGCCTCTGCGGAATACTCCGCCGGAGACGGATGCGGATTCCTTGATCAAGCTGGCGGACTATGCGATGTATCAGGCCAAGGCGGGAGGAGGGGATCGATGGTTCGTCTACGAGAACGACGCATTGGAACCGATGCAGGAACGAGCCCGGTTGGAAGGAGAATTGCGCGAAGCGTTGGAGCAAGCGCAATTCGTGCTGCACTACCAGCCTAAGTTCAAGCTTCCCGACAGGCAGCTCGGAGGCTTCGAAGCGCTGATTCGCTGGAACCATCCGAAGCGAGGCCTGCTTCCCCCGGGGCAATTCATCCCTCTCGCGGAAGAGACCGGGCTAATCGTTCCGATCGGCGAGTGGGTCATCGAACGCGTAGCCGCCCAATTGGCCGAATGGAGCGCGCTAGGCTATGAGCTCGTCCCCGTGTCGGTGAACATCTCGGCCTTGCACCTTCAGCGCAGCAGCCTAACGGATCGAATCCGCGGCGTTCTGGCGAGGAGAGGCGTTCCGGCCAAGCTTCTGCAGCTCGAGGTGACGGAGAGCGCGGTCATGCAAGAGATCGATTCCGTCGTTGCCGTTCTTCTGGAGCTGAGGGAGCTCGGGATCGGTCTCGCCATCGATGATTTCGGGACCGGCTATTCCTCGCTGGGCCGCTTGGCCAGCTTGCCGGTGGATACGCTTAAGATCGACAAATCGTTCATTCAATTGTTGGACAAGAACGCTCGATCGCCGATCGTCACCGCCATCGTCAAGCTGGCGCACGAGATGAACCTGAGCGTCGTCGCCGAGGGAGTCGAGAACGAGACCCAATTGGGCTTCTTGAACAATCTTCGCTGCGAGCTCGTGCAAGGCTTCCTGTTCAGCCGTCCTCTGGAGGCCGCGGCGATCGAAGGCCACTATTGGAAAAGGAAAGGGAGATCAGAGTGAGCAAGCCGATGCCGAGCTTCAAACGCAGGTGGACGAGGTTCGCAGGCAGGCCGGAGGATTCGCAGGATACGCTCTCTTCCTCCGAAACGGACAGGATCCCGGAGGAGCCTCTTCCAATCGGGATTGAGGATCCCGTTCTTCGGAAGCAATTGGCGATGATCGGTCTCGGCGCTGCCGATCTCGAATCGCTTCGAAGGTGGAAGCCGGTCGTGGAGAAGAACGCGGCCCGCATCGTCGGGGAGTTCTACAAGGCGGTCTTGGAGGTCGGGAGCCTGCAAGACATCATTCATTCCCACAGCACGATGGACCGGCTGACAGCGACGCTTGTCCGGCACGTGGCGGAGATCTTCGACGGTCGGATCGACGAGGGCTACGTCGGCAAAAGGTCGATGATCGCCAAGGTGCATCTGCGAATCGGACTGGAACCGAAATGGTATATTGCCGCCTTCCAGAGGCTGCAGGAAGCTATCCTCGACGTTCTGTCCGAGCATCCGGGAGCCCCTCGCGAATACGCGGCCGCAAGCCGAGCCGTCGCGAAAGTTCTGAATCTGGAGCAGCAGCTCGTGCTGGAGGCCTACGAGAAAGAATACCAGCAGCAGAAGGAGCTTCAATACCAGAGAGTCAAGCACGAGGTGAAGACCCAGATTCTCGGCGTCAGCACGGAGCTCGCCGCTCTGACCGAGCAAACGAGCGCCTCCGTACAAGAGCTGCTGGCTAGCAGTCAGGAGGTGAACCTAGCGGTGGAAACCAGCGCCTCCAAATCGGAGTCGACCATGGAGATGTCGATGGACGGGAAGCGAAGGATACAAGACCTGGAAGGCGTCATCGCGGCGATCCATCGAAAGCTGGAGGGGATGGAAGCCGCCCTCAATAAGCTGAGCAGCTCCTCCGCTTCGATCAGCCGCATGACGGATCTCGTCCGGGAGATCGCCAATCAGACGAACATCCTCTCTTTGAACGCTTCCATAGAAGCCGCGCGGGCAGGCGTTCACGGACGCGGCTTCACGGTCGTCGCCGGCGAAGTGAAGAAGCTTGCCGACGAGACGAGGGAATCCGTTCGAATGATCGCGGCTTGCGTGACGGATTCCGTCCGCCAGACCGGCGAGGTCATCGACGGGATTATCGAGATCAAGGGCATGATGGAGGAAGGAACGCTGATGTCCGCGGAGACGAGGAGAGCCTTCGAGACGATCGTTCGCTCCATGGCGCTCAGCATCGGCGAGATTACGGGCGCGAGAACCCGGATGAACGAGCTGGTCGCCGCGATCGAGGAGATCGGAGACGCTTCCGGCAAGGTGGCGGCGTCCGCGGAGTCTTTGAACGATACGGCAAGTCATTTCTAATCGATAGAAGCCCAACCCTAAGCAGGCGCCTCGTTCGGCGTCTTTTTTTTGCGTCCGGGGAAACGTTGCGTGTATAATGAAGGTCATCACAGGCGCGTTAGGCGCTTTTTAGAGTTTGCGGGGAGGAACATAAGTTGCGTTGGTTCGAAATGACCGTGTTTGCGACGGAGCCGTCTCAAGAGATGGTTGCTTATTATTTGACCGAGCTGGGAGCGGCCGGGGTATCGATCGAGGAATCGTGGTCTCCGGACAAGCCGAGAGATACCTCTCTTGGGCAATGGTACGACAAGCCCTTGAACGATATTCCCGCCGGCTATGCCTATATCAAAGGGTATTTCTCGGAGGATGCCGACATGGAGCTCATAAGCTCCGAGATGATCGAGCACCTCAAGGGATTGCCGGAATTTGGCTACGACGCCGGGGACTACAAGGTAAGCTACGACGCGGTAGACGAAGAAGATTGGGCCCACGCTTGGAAAAAATACTTCAAGCCGATCGCCGTATCCGAGCGGTTGACCATCAAGCCGACATGGGAGGAGTACGAAGCCAGACCGGATGAGCTCATTATCGAGCTGGATCCGGGAATGGCGTTCGGAACGGGCACTCACCCGACGACCGCTCTCTGCTTGCGCACGCTGGAAGGCGCCATCAACCCGGGAGACAACGTCATCGACGTGGGAACGGGCTCCGGCATTCTGGCCATCGGCGCGATCAAGCTGGGCGCGGATCGAGTTCTTGCGCTCGATCTAGATCCGGTTGCGGTATCGAGCGCGACGGAGAACGTCAAGCTGAACGGACTTTCGGATCGAATCGAAGTCCGCCTCAGCGACCTGCTCGGCGTGCTGCAGGACAGCGCGAAGGAAGGCGGCGAGGTGCGAAGCGTTCGTCCTCCGGTCGATCTGGTCGTGGCGAACATTCTCGCGGAGATCATCCTGCTGTTCATCGGCGACGTCTATGACGTGCTGAAGCCCGGCGGCATCTATATCGCGAGCGGCATTTATAAGAACAAAGAGGATGACGTAGCGGCCGCCTTGCAGGCCGCAGGCTTCGAGATTATCGACCGGGTCCGCCAGGAGGATTGGATCGCCTTCGTATCCGGCAAGCCGAAGGGTGATGGAGAATGAACTTTCTCGCCTATCCTCTGGAGCACATGCCCTTCGTCATCGTGACGATGCTGGCCGCTTTTACGATACACGAATTCGCGCATGCTTGGACCGCCTGGAAGTTCGGGGACACGACCGCTTACGAGCAGGGTCGGGTCACGCTTAATCCGGCGGCCCACATCGATTGGATCGGCGTGATCTTCCTGCTGCTGGCCGGCTTCGGTTGGGCGAAGCCCGTCCCGGTTCGCAGAAGCCGGTTCCGCCAGCCGCGGCTGATGAGCGTTCTCGTCACCGCGGCCGGTCCGGTCAGCAACCTGCTGCTTGCTTTTCTCGGACTTGTCGTCATCTATGCTCTCGTCAGCATGGGCGCGTTGACGAATCCGTCCGACGCGGTGCGGGAGAACGTCTCTATCTTTATGGCTTACTGGATTCATATCAACGTCATTCTATTCCTGTTCAACTTGATCCCTCTGCCGCCGCTGGACGGCTATCGAATCGTCGAAGAGTTCGCGTCCGTCAAGCTGAGGGTTCGAATGGCGCAGAACGAGCAATGGGGCATTTTCATCTTTATTCTGCTGTGCTTCATTCCGCCGCTTCGCGACGTCACGATCGATCCGCTGTTCTCGCTCGCTCTGCCGATCGTCGAGGGCATGCACGAGCTTGTGGGCTCGATTTTCGGCCATCATGCGGACCATTCGATCATCCCGAGCTTGTACGGGTGGCGTTACTGAAGGCTGGCAGGCCATTCATAAGAATAGTAGGAAAACGATACGTCCATCTGGAGGAGCAAGGGTATGCAGCGTTATTTTGTCAGTCCGGAGCAGGTCGGTTCGGATAGCGTCTATCTCGAAGGAGAAGACGCCCGCCATCTGGCTGCGGTGATGAGAGCCCGTCCGGGCGAGGAGTTCATCGCCTGCGACGGCTCGGGCACCGAGGTGCTGGCGAAGATCGAGACGATCGAGCAAGGAAGAATCTCGGCCGCGATCGTCGAACGGAGGACGTCTCTCGCGGAGATGAGCTGGCGGGTGACGGTCGCCCAGAGCCTGCCGAAAGGCGATAAGCTCGAGACCGTCATCCAGAAGGGGACAGAGGCGGGAGCCGCTTCCTTCCAGCCGTTCCTGTCCCAGCGGACGGTCGTCCAGTACGACGAGCGCAAGGAAGCGAAACGGCTGGAACGGTGGCGCAAGATCGCCAAGGAAGCGGCGGAACAAGCTCACCGGGGAATCGTGCCGGAGGTCGCCGCCGTCTGCTCGTGGAAGTCGCTCGTCGCCGGCATGGCTCGATTCGATCTGACATTGATATGCTATGAAGAAGAGGGAAGGCGCGGGACGGGACTTCGAACCGCGCTCGCCTCGTTTCAAGAACGATTCGCCAAGGATTCGGGCAAGGCTCCGAGCGTCCTGCTGATCGTAGGGCCGGAAGGCGGCTTCGATCCGCGCGAGGTGGAGCAGGCTGCCGAAGCGGGAGCGGTCGCCGTCGGCTTGGGCCGGCGCATTCTGCGCACGGAGACCGCCGCGCTCGTCGCGCTGGCTTGCATCGCTTACGAATCCGGGGAACTGGGAGGTTGAAGAACGATGCCTTCGGTGGCATTTTACACACTAGGTTGCAAGGTTAACTTCTACGATACGGAAGCGATGTGGCAGCTGTTCAAGAAGGACGGCTACGAACAGGTCGACTTCGAGACGACGACCGCGGACGTTTACGTCATCAACACATGCACCGTCACGAACACGGGCGACAAGAAGAGCCGGCAGATCATCCGCAGGGCCGTTCGCCGCAATCCGGACGCCGTTATCGCGGTTACGGGCTGCTATGCGCAGACGTCGCCGGCGGAGATCATGGCGATTCCCGGCGTCGACCTGGTCGTCGGCACGCAGGACCGCGACAAGCTGATGTCCTTCATCGAAGAGATTCAGCGGGACCGGAAGCCGGTCAACGCGGTGCGCAACATCATGAAGACGCGTCAGTTCGAGGAATTGGACGTTCCCGCTTTCGCCGACCGGACGAGGGCGTTCCTGAAGATCCAGGAAGGCTGCAACAACTTCTGCACCTTCTGCATCATTCCTTGGTCCCGCGGCCTGTCCCGCAGCCGAGCGCCCGAGAGCGTGCTCGAACAAGCGAGGCAGCTCGTGGCGGCAGGCTATCAGGAGATCGTCTTGACCGGCATCCATACCGGAGGCTACGGCGACGATCTGGAAGGGTACCGGCTTGCGAACCTGCTGGCCGACTTGGATCGGATCGAAGGGCTGGAGAGAATCCGCATCAGCTCCATCGAAGCGAGCCAGATCGACGACGAGATGATCCGGGTGCTCAACAGCTCGAAGAAAATGTGCCGCCATCTGCACATCCCGCTTCAGGCCGGCGACGACGCGATCCTGAAGAGAATGCGCCGCAAGTACACGACGGCGGAGTTCGAAGAGAAGATCGCCCGGATCAAGGAAGCGATGCCGGGCGTCGCGATCACGACCGACGTGATCGTCGGCTTCCCGGGTGAGACGGAAGAGCAGTACGAGAACGGCTACCGCTTCATGGAACGCATCGGTTTCTCCGAGATGCATGTATTCCCTTACTCCAAGCGCACCGGAACGCCGGCTTCGCGCATGGACGATCAGGTCGACGAAGAGGTCAAGCATGCCCGCGTCCATGCGCTGATCGAGCTGTCGGAGAAGCTGCAGGCCGAATACAGCCGCAACTGGGTCGGCCAAGTGCTGGAGGTCATTCCGGAGCGCGTTACGAAGCGCGAGGACGGCTCGGTCTGGCTCGCCGGCTATTCCGACAATTATTTGTCGGTCGAGTTCGCCGGCGACGAATCCATGTACCGCAAGCGGTGCAGCGTTCGGGTGACCGCCAGCGGCGTGAACGAGAACCAAGGAGAGCTTCTGGCCGTGCTGAGCGACGTGCGGCCGATGGCTATGCAAGCTTAGAAGACATGTTGTCGGCGAGAGATTTCATAACGGCGGAAGATGCTGAATAAAGCTCCGTGCGGGATGGAATCTTTCTGCTGTCTACCGATCGGAGGAGAGAGCCGGTGAAGGAGATATCGGCGGGCGGCGTCGTCTACCGCAAACGGGACGGGAAGCTGGAATTGCAGCTGATCCGGGACCGATTCGGCAAGATTACGCTGGCGAAGGGCAAGCTGGAAGCAAGGGAAACCGAGCGGCAGGCGGCGCTTCGCGAAGTGCAGGAAGAGACGGGCATTCAGGGGAAGATCGTGGCCCCGTTGTCCGTCATTCGCTATGAATACGAATCTTCCGAACGGGTGACCGTTCAGAAGGAAGTCCATTATTACTTGGTCGAGGCGGAAGCGGGAACGCTCCATGCCCAGGAAGAGGAGATCTCGGGCGTCGACTGGTTCAGTCCCCAGGAGAGCTGGCAGCTCCAGCTGGCGGAGGGCTACGAGACGAATGAAGAGGTGCTCCGCCTGGCGCTGGAGAAACTTGGAGTCGGTGTCGCCGGCGATTCGCGCGGGGAGGTTTCGGGCCGATTCCCGATCTGGACGCCGGGCATGCCGCTGGCGCCCTTCATTGACCATACGCTGCTCAAGGCGGAGGCGAACTCGGCGGAGTTCTCCAAGCTGTGCGAGGAAGCGCTGCAATACGGCTTCTACAGCGTCTGCGTCAACGGCCGCTGGGTCCGGCAGTGCCGCGAGCAGCTCAGCGGGACGAACGTGAAGGTCTGCTCGGTCGTCGGCTTCCCGCTGGGAGCGGGCGCGACGCGCGCGAAAGCGTTCGAAGCGGCTGCGGCGGTCGAGGACGGGGCGTCGGAGATCGACATGGTGCTGGCCGTCGGGAAGCTGCTGGAAGCGGATATGGCCTCGGTAGAGCGCGATATATCGGCGGTCGTGCAAGCCGTTCAAGGGGGCGCGCTCGTGAAGGTGATTCTCGAGACGGGCCTGCTGAACGACGAGCTGAAGCGCGAAGCGTGCCGGATCGCCGAAGCCGCCGGAGCGGATTACGTGAAGACGTCGACGGGCTTCGGGCCCGGCGGGGCGACCGCGGACGATATCCGCCTCATGAGGGGGAGCGTCTCCTCCCGCTTGGGCGTGAAGGCTTCGGGCGGCATTCGGGACGCGGCCAAGGCGCGCCAGATGCTTCTGGCCGGAGCCAGCCGGCTCGGTACCAGCTCGGGAGCGGCGATCGTTACCGGCGCCGCGAGCGAGTCGGAAGGCTATTGAAGCCGATAAGGGATGAGGCGGCGTCGAGCCTGGAGATAGGGAGTCGGTAACGGGGGATCGCACGAACGGGATGTCGCACGGACGGGATACCCTACTAAAGGGATATCACACTAACGGGCTGTTTCCATATTCCACCGTCCCCTTATTTGTTTTATATCAGGCGGCAGGCGGCCTTTGGCTCGATTTGCCGGAGCGGGATTGCGCATAGCGGTACATAAGCTGGGCGAAAGGCAGAACGATCAGCGAGCAGGCGACGTTGAAGATTGTCTGGCCGTGGGCGATCTGCGCCGCCGGGTCGCCGGGGGCGAGCCGGGCGGAGACCTCCAACAGCTCCTTCATGAACGGATAGAAGACGGCCGCTCCCGTGATGTTAAGGGCGATCTGGGCTAGGGCGACGAAGCGGCCGCCTCGGCCGCCTCCGAGAGAAGCGAGCAGGCCCGTGAAGCACGTCCCGACGTTCGCGCCAAGCACGATTGCTATTCCCGTCTCGGGAGTGAGCGCGCCGGTGTTCGCCAGCCCCATCGACATGCCGATGACGGCGGCGCTGGAATGAACCGCCGCGGTCAGCGCGGCTCCGCCCAGCACGCCCCAGAGCGGCTCGGCTTCCGCTTTGGCTGTTAGCCGAAGGAACGTATCGCTGCGAAGAAGCTCCGGGCCGATGGACTGCAGGACGGCGAAGCCGATCAGCAGCAGGCCGAACCCGGCCAACGCGGCGGCGCCGAAGCGCAACGGGCCGATCCAGCGTCTCGGCAACCGAGGAAGCAGCTCTAGTTCGCCGGCCAGAGCCGTCCATACCCAGATCGCGAGAGCGGCGAGCAGCACGGGCAATCCGTAGTCGTGCAGGCGGAGACTCATCAGCTCGGTCGTGAAGCACGTCCCGACGTTCGTGCCGAGGATAATGCCGAGCGTATTGCCAAGCGGCAGCAGTCCGGCATTCACGAGCCCGATCGAGAGAACGGTCACGGCCGTTCCGCTCTGCAGCATGGCCGAGGCGACCGTTCCCGTGACGAAGCCCTTCAGCGGCGTCGATGTCGTGCGGCCCAGCACTTCCGGAAGCCGGCTTCCCGCCCACTGGCGCAGCGCGGATTCCATCAGCTTCATCCCGAACAGCAGCAGCGCGAGCCCGAACGTGGAGGCGACGACGATATTCATAAGCATGAGGCGGCAAGCTCCTTTCTAAGTGCATCGCGTTCGCGAGATTTACTAAGCAACTTCGCCCTTGGGCCTCCTCGGGCGCCCTCAGGAGCTTCCCAATACTTCGATTTTCTACGCCGGAAGCAGGAAGGGGCAAGATAGTCGTAGAAATCGACTAACTCCCTGCCCGAAGGCAGGAACAGGGGCGGGATAGTCGAAGAAATCGACTAACTCCCTGCCCGAAGGCAGGAACAGGGGCGAGATAGTCGAAGAAATCGACTAACTCCCTGCCCGAAGGCAGGAACAGGGGCGAAATAGTCGAAGAAATCGACTAACTCCCTGTCCTTAGGCAGGAACGAGAACGAATTAGTCGAAAACATCGACTAACGCTCGCTTACATAAGTCAAATCGATGCACCACAGGATGCGTTCCGGCATGTCCGGATCGTTTTATCCAGAAATATATGAGCAGAACGGACAAGTCATGATACGAAAGGTGGGAGCTAGCCATGGCGAGCTCTAATCAAGCACAGAATCAAGCACAAGATCAAGCTCCGAATCAAGCTCCGAATCAAGCTCCGAATCAATCACAAGATCAAGCATCGAATCAACCGTCGACCCCGGCGCTGTCCCAGGCGCGCGTCGTCCTGAACCGTTCCCGCCGTCCGCGGCTGGAGCAGGGTCATCCCTGGATCTATGCCAACGAGATCGACCGGACGGAAGGCGAACCGGCTCCGGGCAGCCTCGTCGAGGTGTACGATCACAAGAATCATTACCTGGCGACGGGATACTGGAATCCGTCCTCCCAGATCACGGTAAGAGTCGTATCCTATCAGCCGCTTCAGAAGATGGACGCCGGCTGGTTCAAGATGAAGTTCGAGCAGTGCGCGGCTTACCGGGCACGATTCGTCGGTTCCGAGAAGTCGTGCCGGGTCGTATACGGCGAAGCGGACTTCCTCCCCGGTCTCGTCGTCGATCGCTTCGAGGATGTCCTGGTCGTTCAGGTGCTGACGCTCGGTATGGATGTCGCGAGGGAGGAGTGGCTTCCGGCGCTGATCGAAGCGTTCAAGCCGCAAGGAGTCTACGAGCGCAGCGATGTCGGCGTGCGGACGCTGGAAGGCTTGGAGGAACGCACGGGCGTCCTTTACGGCGAATGCCCGCGTTTGATCGTGATCGAGGAGAACGGGCTGAAGGTGGAGGTCGACATCGAAGGCGGCCAGAAAACCGGCTACTTCTTCGACCAGAGGGAGAACCGCGCCTCCATCGCTCCGCTGGTGAAGGGCTGGGGTTCGCGCAGCGGCATTAAGCTGGAGGAGAGGGAGACCGAGAACGGCGTCAGCCTCGTTCCCGTCAACTCGAAGGGCAACCCGGTCACTTTCCCTTATTGGGACGGGGCGACCGTTCTCGAATGCTTCGCCCATACGGGCAGCTTCACGCTGCATGCGTGCAAATACGGCGCCAAGAAGGTCACTTGCCTCGACGTATCGGCGCATGCCATCGAGACCGCGAAGCGGAATGCGGAGCGCAACGGCTTCACCGACCGCATCGAATTCGTAACGGCCGACGCGTTCGAGTATTTGCGCCAGCAAGTCAGTGGCAAGGAGGAACGCCAAGCGAGAAGCGGCGGCAAGGCGGATACGTCCAAGCCCCTTACGGGCGAGGCTAGAACGTGGGATATCGTCATTCTGGACCCTCCGGCTTTCGCCAAGACGAAGCGAGCGGTGCCGGGAGCGATTCGCGGCTACAAGGAGATCAATCTCCAGGCGCTGAAGCTGATCAACGAAGGCGGCTACCTGGTAACGGCTAGCTGCTCCTACCATGTTCGGCCGGATCTGTTCATGGAGACGATCCTCGACGCGGCGGCGGATGCCGGCAAGACGCTGCGCTGCATCGAGTGGCGCGGAGCGGGCAAGGACCATCCGCATCTGGGCGGCGTAGAAGAAGGCCACTACCTGAAATTCGGCATTTTCGAAGTGAGAAGCCGTAAGAATATTTAACAATTATGGATGGAAAAAGCGGCACCGCGCGATTTGTCGACAATTGTTAGGAAAATGTTAGTGCCAAAACCTGTAACTTTCTTAATGACTCTCTTGTAGTCTTGTATCAATGGATACAACAGCCAAGGGGGAATTAAGATGACGGACATTTTGCATTTCGGCCAGCGCACGGTGCCGTTGTTGAATAGAGCCAAACGCTTCGAGAGCCGCAAGCTCCTTCAACAACGCATGAAAGAAATGACGCTCGACCTGGAGTTCAGGCGCAAGTGGAAAACCGTGACGAACGTCGAGCTGTGGTCGGACGCGGCGATCTTCAAATTCTCGGACGGAACGAAGTTTTATCTGAACATTTCTTAAGCGGATCGGCATCGGGCCAAAGGCGGGCGCATAGAGCGTCCGCTTTTTTTGATGCGAGTTATTTCGAAGAGGGGCCTGCAAGCTCATCGATAAACCTCTCCAAATCCTTCTCTTCGAATGCAAGCGGGGCTGGGCTTTCGCTTGGAAGATCTAGTACTTTCTCGAAATGGGTTACGCCGTTTAGCCATTTAAGAATGTTCCGGGTTTCTCCCGCTGTCGCTTCCCTTCCATCTACTCCGCTCCCCCAGAGCTTGACCTTCGACACATCCCCCTTCGAGATGGGAAGGAAGGACAATTCCTTTTGAATATCGTCTGCTTGATGACATCCCGTTAAAACCAGAAACAGAATGAGAAAAGGCGCTATTCTTTTCAATCAAACGCTTCCCTTCCATATGGGATGGCTCTTAGCGCAATTATTTGTTACGCTCGTGCCCCTGGTTTATAAATAACGTAACCATCCATGAGAATGTTGCCGATAGGAGCATTTGCCAAAATAAACGAACGTGCGTGCGTATTCGGTTGTTTGTGATACAATAGGAGCAGCTATTTTGAGGAGACCGGGAGGTAGAGTGATAGATGACGCTTCGGCTGATAACGGGACGTTCGGGAAGCGGCAAGACGCGGTTCGTTCTCGACGAGATCCGCGCGCAATTGAAGAAGAGCCCGGAAGGGCCGCCTCTCCTTCTGATCGTTCCCGAGCAAGCGACGTTCCAGGCGGAATCGGCCATGGCGACGACCGAGGGACTAAGTGGCTTCATGCGAGTTCAGGTGCTGAGCTTTCGCCGGCTGGCTTTTCGCGTCATGCAGGAGACCGGAGGACTCGCGAATATCTCTATCAACGAGAATGGCAAAGCGATGCTTATCCATAAGGCCCTGCAGCACCGCAAGCCGGAGCTGAGGCTGTTCCGCGGGGGAGCGTCGGCGAACGGGCTGGTGTCCAAGCTCGGCGAGCTGTTCACGGAATGGAAGAGATACGGGAACGACAGCAACCGCCTGCAGGAATCGGCCGAAAGCGCGGGCCGCGGCGATTCTCCCCTGCTGGAGGACAAGCTTCACGACCTGACGATGCTGTACGAAGACGTGGAGAAAGAGCTGTCCGGCAAATGGATGGACGGAGAGGACGCGCTGGCGAGGCTGGTAGAAGGAGCCGCGAAGGCTCCCATGCTGGAAGAGGCCGAGGTATGGCTGGACGGCTTCCACGGCTTCACGGAGAACGAGTATGCGGTTATCGGCGCGCTGCTAGGGCGAACGAAGCGGGTATCCGCGGCCCTATGCCTTAATCGCCCATATGAAGCGGGAGAACGGCCCGGCGAGCTGGAGTTGTTCCATCCGACGGCGACGACGTCCGCTCGCCTGTGCGAGCTGGCGGCGCAATCGGGAATCGCGGTCGAACCGCCGGTCGTCTTGAATTCGCCCGTTCTGCCGCGTTTCGCGGGCAGCCCGGTGCTGGCTCATCTCGAGCTGAGCTACGAAGAGCGGCTGAAGTGGAGCGGAGACAGCCGGCTGCTCGGCCCGGATGGGGCGCTGTCGGTCCATGCGGCCGCGAACCGGCGGGCGGAAGCCGAGGCTGTCGCTCGGGACATGCTGAGGCGCCGAAGGTCCGGCGAATTCCGGTGGCGGGACATGGCGGTGTTCGTCCGCAATATCGAGGATTACGCGGACCTGCTGGGGCAGGTGTTCTCCGATTACGAGATTCCCTACTTCCTCGACGGCAAGGCGGCGTCCGCCCATCATCCGCTCGTCGAATTCGTGCGCTCCGCGCTGGAGACCGTCCTGTCGGGCTGGAAGTCCGATCCCTTGTTCCGCTGCGCGAAGACGGACCTTCTTCAGCAGGCAGGAGCAGGCGTCTCCCGCGAAGACGTGGATAAGCTCGAGAATTACGCGCTGGCAGCCGGCATCGAAGGCTGGCGCTGGCATGACGACCGGGTCTGGAGGCCGCTGGGCGGCTCCGACCTGGAAGAAGAGGACAACGGACGGGGAGCTGCCGGCTTGGAGCGCCTGATCGGGATTCGCGACGCGCTGCTCGGCCCGCTGCGCCGGATGGAGCAGCGGTTCAAGCAGGCGGCTTCGGTGACGGAGCTGTGCGCCGCGCTGTTCGAGCTGCTGGAGGAGACGGAGGCGGCCGATCGCTTGGAGCGTTGGAGCGCGGAAGACGAGGCGGCCGGCCAGCCGGGCAGAGCCCGTATGCATCGCCCGCTCTGGGACGGCGTCATGGATCTGCTCGACCAATTGGTCGAGATGATGGGCGACGAGAGCCCGGACCTTCCGCTGTTCGTCGGAATGGTGGACGCGGGGCTGGAGCAGCTCAAGCTGGGAGCGGTGCCCCCGGCTCTCGACGGCGTTCTGATCGGCAGTCCGGAGCGCACGCGCTCCGATCGGATCGCCGTGCTCTATCTGCTCGGCGTCAATGACGGGGTGATGCCCCAATCCATTCGCGAGAACGGGCTGCTCTCGGAGGAAGAGAGAGAGCAGTTAGGAGAAACGGGCGTCAAGATGGCCCCCGGAGCCAAGAGAAGGCTGCTGGACGAGAGATTCCTCACTTATTGGACGCTGACGACGCCGACCCGGCATCTATGGATCAGCTATCCGCTGGCGAACGAGGAAGGCCAAGGGCTGCATCCTTCGGAGATCATCCGCCATCTGAAGAAGCGGTTCCCCGGCTTGCCGGTCGGGGCGCTGACCGCCGAGCCGGCTCCCGGGGAAGAGGATGCCGCGCAGCTGGAGCATGCCGCCCACCCCGGCCGCTCGCTCACCTACCTGGTCGCCGCGCTACGGCACTGGCGGCAGGGTGGGGAGCTTGCGCAGGGCTGGTGGTCGGTGTACCGCTGGCTGCAGGAGCGTGACGAATGGCGTCCGAGACTCGGCAAGCTGGTCTCGTCGCTCCTCTACCGGAACGACGAGGAGCCGCTGACGAAGGAGACGAGCCGCCTGCTGTACGGCGATCGGCTGCTGGCGAGCGTGTCCCGGATGGAACGGTTCGTCTCTTGTCCGTTCCGGCACTTCTCCTCTCACGGGCTGCGGCTGCATGAGAGAAGGATGTACCGGGTCGACGCGCCCGACATCGGGCAGCTGTTCCACGCCGCGCTGCGCCAGACGACCGAGAAGCTGTTCGCGGAAGGGCCGGCGGCGCAGGACATGGCTCGCTGGCAGATCGAAGCGGCGGCCGCCGTCGAGCGGCTGCTGCCGAAGGTGCAATCGCAGATCCTGCTCTCCTCTCATCGGCATCAGGCGATGGCCCGCAAGCTGAGAGACATCGTCTCGAGAGCGTCCGCGATGTTGGGCGAGCAGGCGAAATGGTCGGCGTTCCGGCCCGTCGGGCTTGAGGTCGACTTCGGGCCGACGGGTCCGCTGCCGCCGCTCTCGCTGGAACTGGGAGACGGGCGTTGGATGGATATCGCCGGACGGATCGACCGCGTCGATGCGGCCGAATCCCCGGACGGCTTGCTGCTGCGCGTCATGGATTACAAGTCGGGAGCGGTGAAGCTGAAGCTCGACGAAGTCGCCTACGGGCTCTCCTTGCAGATGCTGACTTACCTGGACGTCGTCGTGACGCATGCCCCGCATTGGCTTGGGCTTAAGGCAAGCCCGGCGGGAGTGCTCTACTTCCATGTGCACAACCCGCTTATCCATACGCTTAACGGCATGTCCCGCGCCGACGCCGATCTCGCGATGAAGAAAGAGTTCCGCATGCAGGGCCTCGTGCTCGCCGACGGAGACGCCGTCTCGCTGATGGACGAATCCCTGTCGGACGGAGGGAAGTCTTCGATCGTCCCGGTCGAGTTCAAGAAGGACGGGAGCTTCTCCTCCCGTTCGCAGGTGGCCGACGAACGCCAGTGGGGAGTGCTGCGCCGATCCGTCCGGAAGAGCATCAAGACGATCGGCAAGCGCATCGTCGAAGGAGACGTCTCGATCGCTCCTTATCGCTTGGACAAGCGAAGTCCTTGCCAGATGTGCGAATTCCGGCCGGTCTGCCAATTCGACGGCCAAATGGAAGGCAATGCGCTCCGGCAGCTGCCGAAGCCGAGCGGCAAGGAGCAGGTATGGCAATGGCTTGAACAAAGCGGAGAAGAAGGAGGGACGGCGAGATGAGTCCGGCAACGGCTTCATTGGAAGCGACCTACAACAAACCGGCCGGCAGCCGCTGGACGGACGAGCAATGGGCGGCGATCGCGGCGGACGGGACGAACGTCCTCGTCGCGGCTGCGGCCGGTTCCGGCAAGACGGCCGTTCTCGTCGAGAGGATCATCTCCCGCATCGCGGACGAGGAGCGTCCGCTCGACGTGGACTCCCTTCTCGTGGCGACCTTTACCAAAGCGGCCGCCGCGGAGATGAAGGAGCGGATCCGGCTCGCCCTCGAGGAAGCGCTGGACCGGACCCCCGAGTCCGCGCACCTGAAGAGGCAGCTGGCGCTGCTGCCGCGGGCGTCGATCACGACGCTGCACTCGTTCTGCATGGAAGTGATCGAGAAGTATGCCCCGCTGATCGGACTCGATCCCGGCTTCCGCATCGCCAACGAGACGGAAGCCGAGCTGCTGCGCATGGACACGCTCGACGCGGTATTCGAAGAGCGGTACGAGCGGGAAGGAGAGAGCGGCCCGCTGGCCAGGCTGGCCGATCAGTTCGGCGGCGAGCGCAGCGACGAGCCGCTTCACGGCCTCGTGCTGGAGCTGCATGAGTTCGCGCGCAGCCATCCGTGGCCGGAATGGTGGCTTCGGGAGACGGCCGCTTCCTTCCGGATCGCGGATGCTTCCGAGCTAGCCTCCTCCGCTTGGGCCCGCAGCATGGCGCAGGCGGTCGAACAATCGCTCGAAGGGGCGTTCGCCTTGCTTCGAAGCGGACGCGACATCGCGGAGGGGCCGGCGGGACCGGCTCCCTACGCGGAGACGCTGGCCGGCGACATGGACATCGTGGCGGGCTTGCTGGAGACGGTACGGGGCTTGCCCTGGGAGCAATGGAATTCGGCCTTCGGCGCGGTCTCTTTCGGCCGGCTGAAGCCGTGCCGCGGCGACAGTTACGATCCGGTGCTTCAAGAACGGGTCAAGGCACTTCGGGACGAGGCGAAGAAGGCGATCACGAAGCTGGCGGACGAATGGTTCGTGCGAACGCCGGAGCAGTATGCCGAGGAGCTGCAATCGCTCGCTCCGGACATGGCGGAGCTCGCCGAGGTCATTATCGAATTCGGAAGCCGGTACGAAGCGGCGAAGAGGGAGAAAGGACTTCTCGACTTCGGGGACTTGGAGCATTACGCCTTGCGAGTGCTCCGAGGCGAGGAATCCACGCCGGAGCGCACGGTGCCTTCCGCGGCGGCGCTGGCTTATCGAGCGCGCTTCGCGGAGATTCTGCTGGACGAGTACCAGGACACGAACGAAGTGCAGGAAGCGATCGTCTCCTTGATCGCGAAGGAAGAGCCCGGCAACGTGTTCATGGTCGGCGACGTGAAGCAGAGCATCTACCGCTTCCGCCTCGCGGAGCCCGGGCTGTTCCTGGCGAAGTACAAGCGGTACGAGGTATGGACGGCAAGGACGGACAACGCTCCGGCTCCGGAACAGGCGAATGCTCCCGCCTCCGCATTCCCCGAAGCGATAGACCGAGAGAAGGAGCTCGGCGGGCTGCGAATCGACCTGGCGCGCAACTTCCGCAGCCGCACAAGGGTGGTCGACGCCGTCAATCACGTGTTCCGGCTCATCATGCGGGAGAAAGTCGCGGAGATGGATTACGACCGCCGGGCCGAGCTGATCTACGGCGAAGGGTATCCGCTGGAGGAACCGGAAGCGGAGAGCGGCGCGACCCGATCCGCTTCTCCGTATGCCGTCGAGATGATCCTGCTCCAATCCGGGAGCGCGGCTGGATCGGCAGGGTCGCCGGAGGAAGACGCGCCCGAATCGTCCCCCGCGGAAGCGGACTCCGAAGGAAGCGCCCAAACGGAGGAAGAGCTGGAGACCGTGCAGCTCGAAGCCCGCTGCATTGCGGCCGAGATCAAGCGATTGATGGGGCACGCGGGCGAGAAACCGTTCGCCGTCTACGACGGCAAGAACAAGCTGTACCGCCCGCTCGCCTACCGGGATATCGTCATCCTGCTTCGCGCCGCGACATCGCTTTCTCCGGCGATGCTGGAGGAACTGAAGGCGGCGGGAATTCCCGCTTACGCGGATCTGGCGACCGGATACTTCGCCGCGACGGAAGTGGATGTCATGCTCTCGTTGCTGCAGGTGATCGACAACCCGGATCAGGACATTCCGCTCGCCGGCGTGCTCCGTTCGCCGATCGTCGGCCTGTCCGCCGAGCTGCTGGCGCAGATCCGCATTCAAGAGCGCCGCGGCACGTTCTGGGCAGCGGTCAACGAGGCTGCGGCCGAATCGCTCGACGAACGGCTGAAGCAAGCGTTGGGCGATTTTCTGGGCTCCCTCGAGCGGTGGAGAAGCTTCGCCAGAAGAGAGGCGCTCGCCGACCTGCTCTGGCTGCTGTACCGCGAGACGGGCTATTACGACTTCGTCGGCGGGCTTCCCGGCGGCGTGCAGCGCCAGGCGAACCTGAGGGCCCTGATCGACAGGGCGCGGCAGTTCGAGCAGAGCTCCAGCTCGAGAGGCTTGTTCCGGTTCCTCCGATTCCTAGGAAGAATGCGCGACACCGGGGCCGATCTCGGCGCCGCGCGCGCGCTCGGGGAGCAAGAGGACGTCGTGCGGATCGTCTCGATCCACAAGAGCAAGGGGCTGGAATTCCCGGTCGTGTTCGTCGCCGGCTTGGGCCGCGGCTTCAACAAGCAGGACCTGAACGGGCTGTTCCTGAAGCACAAGAAGCTCGGCTTCGGTCCGAAGCGGGTGGAGCCCGAGACCCGCGTGACGTACCCGACCTTCCCGCAGCTCGCGATTCGCCGACGGCTTCAGGCGGAGATGCTCGCCGAGGAGATGCGTGTCCTTTACGTGGCGCTTACGCGGCCGAAGGAGAAGCTGATCCTGATCGGAACGGCCAAGGATGCCGAGAAAGAGCTGAACCGCTGGCGCGAGCTGGCCGAGGCTTCGGAGAATGGGCTGCCCGACCATGCGGTCGTCGCGGCGAACCGCTACCTCGACTGGCTTGGACCGGCGGCGACGATCGCGGCCGGCTCCTGGAAGCTTCCCGGCGGCGAGGAACCGAGCAGGGCGCCGGACCCATCGGAATGGAGCTGCCGGGTGCTGCCCGCAACGGACTTCATGAGGTCTCCGGAGCCGCCGCTGGCACCGGATGACGGCGAGGAATCCGCTTGGAATCTCGTTCTGGCGCTGAAGCCCGTCCCCATGGAGGCTTCCGAAGCGGGGGAACGAGCCTATGAAGCTCTATCTTGGGTCGACCCTCACCTGGAGGCGACGCAGCTTGCGGCCAAGACGTCGATCACGGCTCTCAAGCGGCAACGAGACGAGAGCGGGAGCAGCAGCAGGAATACCGGCGCAGAGATTCCCGACCCCTCTTCCGGCAAGCCGCTGGCAAGCGAGCCTGGAAGGGGAGTCGAGGCGGAAGAGGATGCTCTCCTGGAGCTGCGACTCAATCCGGACGAGCCGTCCGCGCAGGAAGCGATGGCGATGACCTACCGCCTTCGACGGCCCAAGTTCCTGTCCAACCGAACGCTTACTGCCGCGGAACGCGGCTCCGTCGTTCACCTTGTGCTGCAGCATCTGCCGGTCAAGATCGGAACGGATGCCGCGGATATCGAGCGTTTGCTGGCGGAGCTGGTCGAGAAGCGGATCATCACGACCGAGCAAAGCCAAGCCGTCGATGCGGAATCGATCGCCTCCTTCTGCCGTTCGCCGCTCTACGATCGGATGTGCCGGGCGGACAAGCTGTGGAGGGAAGTGCCGTTCAGCTACGGCCTTCCGGCTCGCGAGGCTTACCCGTCGGCCGGGGAAGGCGTACTCGGCGACACGGTGCTGATCCAGGGCGTCATCGACTGTCTTTTCCCCGAAGAAGACGGCCTTGTCCTGATCGATTACAAGACGGACAAGGTGTGGAACGGCTCCTGGGAAGAAGCGGCGGAGAAGCATCGGTTCCAGATCGAACGGTACGCGGAAGCGATCGGAGGCATTCTCGGACGGCCCGTCAAGGAAGGCTACGTCGTCTTCGTGGACGGCGGAGTCAGCGTTCGCGTCAGGTAAGCGTCCGGAACCTGTGCAAATCACGCGCGAAGACGGGTGGCACAACGGGCGGCGACGCGCTATAATCCTTACTAGCAAAAGTACCCAGCCGCTTCGGAGAGACGGCCCGGAAGGAGAACCACATGTCAGGCAAGAGAAGTTTAACCGTTCCTATTCTATTAATCGTGATAACCGGGCTCGCGATCCTGATCGTCCTGTTGTTGTCCAAGGTGCTGCTTAACAATCAATCCTCCGCGACCGACAAGGGGAAGCGGCTCGCGGAGCAATACGCTTCGTGCCAAGCGTTCGCGGATACGCTGGAGAGCACGGCCAAGGCGCTGGACTCAACGACGACGGCCGTGGAGCGGCTGCCTCTCATGGCGCAAGCGGGACAGCTCGTCTCCCTCGAAGACGGCTGCGCCGCCGCGCTGTCTACAAAAGCCGTGAACGCGGCTAACGATGAGGAACAGGCGAAGCAAGAGCTTCAAGCGCAGCTCGCTGTCCTCCAGTCTTCTCTGGCCGGCGTCGGCGTTCACGAAGGTCCGTTGACGGCGGAGGAGAAGGCGACTCTGGCCAAGCTGCAGGAAGGCGGCGCCGGCTTATCCGGCATCCTGAAGCAGTATTCGATTCCGACGGAGGACGACCGATATCGTCAGATGGCGGCCGGAGCCGAATGGACGAAGCCGGCGGCTGACGCGGCGCAGAAGCTTAAGTCGATTGCCGGATCGCTGTCCGCATAAGATCGTTGCAACGTTGGACTCGCTGCAGCCGCTGAGCTATGATAAGAGGGAAGGCATGGATTACCGATGGAGGTTAAGACGATGGATTGCATTTTCTGCAAAATCATTGAAGGATCGATTCCTTCCAGCAAAGTATACGAGGACGAATACGTGTACGCATTCAAGGACATCCAGCCGCAAGCTCCCGTCCATCTGCTCGTCATCCCGAAGAAGCACATTCCCTCGATGAACGAAGCGGAACCGGAGGACGCCGAACTGCTCGGGCGCGTTCTGCTGGCGGCCAAGAAAGTCGCGCAGGATGCGGGCCTTGCCGAGAACGGCTACCGTCTGATCAACAATATCGGCAGGGACAGCGGACAAGTGGTTTTCCACATTCACTTCCATGTGCTCGGCGGCGAGAAGCTGGGTCCTCTGAACGCTTGAATCGTCCTTCGCGAAGGGTCTTCGTCCCCGCGGGAATCGCTTCCTTGAGCGCTCGAACCTTATGCAGTTGAAGAAGAATGAAAAATGAAATGGGCGAAAGTTGACACCCCTACTTTCCTTCGCCTATAATGAAGTTTGATTACCGTGTGTTGTGGTCTGTTCCGGAGGGAGGGATAACTGGTGTCCGAAACAAAAGTTCGTAAAAATGAAACACTCGACGCTGCACTCCGCCGCTTCAAGCGTTCTATCGCCAAGGATGGCGTTCTCGCGGAACTGAAAAAACGCAAGCACTACGAGAAACCAAGCGTTAAGCGGAAGAAGAAGTCCGAAGCCGCACGCAAACGCAAGTTCTAGGAGGAATCCGCATCATGAGTCTCGCGGAACGTTTGAACGAAGACATGAAGCAGGCGATGAGAGCACAGGATAAATTCAGGCTCTCCACGATTCGAATGGTTCGTGCGGCGGTCAAGAATCAAGAAATCGATTTGCGCCGCCCGCTTGAGGATAACGAAGTGCTCGACATATTGAGCCGCGAAGTCAAACAACGCAAAGATTCCCTCCAGGAATTTCAGAAGGCCGGCCGTGATGATTTGGTCACCGACTTAGCCGCAGAAATCGACATTATCGCTCAATATCTTCCTCAGCAGCTCACCGAAGAAGAAATCAAAGCTATTGTTACGCAGACCATTCAAGAGACCGGTGCTTCTTCCAAGGCAGATATGGGGAAGTTGATGGGAGCGCTGATGCCGAAGGTGAAAGGACGCGCCGACGGCAAGCTTGTTAATCAGCTCGTCCAGCAATTTCTGCAGTGATTTCTCGAAAACAACGAAGCACTTCCTAGCGATAGGAAGTGCTTTTTCCATTTTATCCGCGTTGAATTGGTTGGAACCGTCAAGCGTCGGAGTCGTATTACTTTGTAAAGTTGGAAAAATTACATATGGAGGGAGGGGTGCGATTGTTACGGAAGAAAAGGTCGATCGTTGGCGAACCCGGTCGAGGAGGACTGAAAGCGCTTCTTCTTCCGCTGGCGCTTCTGATCCTGCTGCCTGTCTTCGGATGGGGCATGCAAGCGGCAAGCGCCGAGGAACAGGTCCCGCAGAAGCCTGCTCTGATCTCGTCGGATTCCGGCTCGGGCACCGTCTACATCGTTCCCGTCGAATCGACGATCGAGAGAGGCCTAGCCGCATTCCTGGATCGCGCGATTACCGAAGCGGAAGAAGCCAAAGCGGCGCTCCTGCTTCTTAAGATCGATACGCCGGGAGGAAGCCTGCAGAGCGCCGGAGAGATCGGAAGCCGGATCGCTTCCGCCAAGATTCCTACCGTCGCTTATGTCGAGGCGAAGGCGGCATCGGCAGGAGCCTATATCGCCTTGAACGCGGATCGGATCGTGATGACCCCGGGCTCCAGCATCGGAGCGGCGATGGTTGTCGACTCCGCGGGCGAGGCGGTGGAGAGTCCGAAGATCGTGTCGTTCTGGTCGAGCGAGATGCAATCCGCCGCGGAGAAGAACGGTCGCAAAGGGGAGATTGCGGTCGGCATGGTCGATCCGCATCTCGTCGTGGAGCTGAAGGAGCTTGGCCGGACGAAGGAGAGGGGGCAAATTCTGTCCCTTACGGCGAACGAGGCCCTTCAAGTGGGCTATTCGGATGCCGTGCTGAGCTCGACGGACGAAGCGATCCGCTGGGCGGGAATGGAGCATTGGTCAACGGTGGAGGTGAAGCCGACCATCGCCGAAAGGCTGTCGCGCTGGCTGACCTCGGACGGGATCTCCACGCTCCTTCTGATCATCGGTTTGGCCGGCATTTTCATCGAAGTGTTCGTTCCCGGATTCGGCGCGCCGGGCATCACGGGGCTCGTCGCCTTCGCCTTGTATTTCTTCGGACAATACATTGCGGGCTTCGCGGGTATCGAATCGATCGTTCTGTTCCTGTTAGGCATTCTGTTCCTCTTGCTGGAGATCTTCCTGCCGAGCTTCGGCATTCTCTTCGTTCTCGGAGTCGCCGGTATTGCGGGCGGAATCGGGATGGCCGCTTACGATACCGGGGATGCTCTGCAGTCGCTTGGAATCGCGGTATTGATCGCAGCCGTTATCGTGGCGGCGTTCGCGTATATTTTCCGCAAGAAGGGCATCTGGAACCGGTTCGTGCTTCGCGAGCAGCTGACGAAGGAAGAGGGGTTCGTTCCGAACGAAGGCCGCGAGGAATGGATCGGGAAGACGGGAGTGGCTCTCACTCCGCTGCGTCCGGCGGGAACGGCCGAAGTGGAAGGGACGCGGCTTGACGTCGTCAGCTTCGGCGATTACATCGAGACCGGCACCCGGATCCGGGTGATGGCTACGGACGGAACGAGAATCGTGGTCCAAAAGGATTCGGCGGAGTAATTCGGTTATGGAGTAACGAAGGTTATCGAGTACGGAAATAGAAAATTCGGAGGGATTCGATGGACTGGAACGTAGAACTGCTTATCATTATCGCGATCGCGCTTATTCTCTTTACCGTATTCCTGAGCTTCTTCCCGATTATGCTGTGGATTTCGGCTTTGGCGTCGGGAGTGCGAATCAGCATCATCACGCTTGTGGCCATGAGACTTAGACGAGTCATTCCTTCGCGGATCGTGAATCCGCTGATCAAAGCGACCAAAGCGGGACTGGGACTGTCCATTAACCAATTGGAAAGCCACTTCCTTGCCGGCGGCAACGTGGATCGGGTCGTAAACGCGCTGATCGCGGCGCAGAGAGCGAATATTCCGCTGGTGTTCGAACGTGCCGCGGCGATCGACCTGGCCGGGCGCGACGTGCTGCAAGCGGTGCAGATGAGCGTCAACCCGCGGGTCATCGAGACTCCGGTCGTGTCGGCCGTGGCGAAGGACGGCATCGAAGTGAAGGTCAAGGCTCGCGTAACGGTGCGCGCCAATATCGACCGGCTTGTCGGCGGCGCCGGAGAAGAAACGATCATCGCCCGCGTCGGCGAAGGGATCGTCAGCACGAACGGTTCGGCGAACTCCCATAAGGACGTGCTCGAGAATCCGGACCTGATCTCCCGCACGGTTCTGGCCAAGGGGCTTGATGCCGGAACGGCGTTCGAGATTCTGTCGATCGATATCATGGACGTAGACATCGGCAAGAACATCGGCGCGAATCTGCAGACGGAGCAAGCCGAAGCCGACAAGCGCATCGCCCAGGCGAAAGCCGAAGAACGACGCGCGATGGCCGTTGCCCAAGAGCAGGAGATGAAGGCTCGCGTCGTCGAGATGAGGGCGAAGGTCGTCGAAGCCGAATCGGAAGTGCCGCTGGCGATGGCGGAAGCGCTCAAGGGCGGCAATCTGGGCGTCATGGATTACATGAACCTCAAGAACATCGAGGCGGATACCCAGATGAGAGGCTCGATCGGCAAGTCCGACCCGGCCCGCGGTGACGGCAAAGAAGGCTGATTGCGATGGAGAAGCTGATCTCGTTTCTGCTGAGCAACTTCTATTTCGTGATCGTGGTCGTCGGCTTGCTTTACGGCATGTTTTTCCGCAAAGGCTCCGGAGAAAGCAAACGCCCGAATCAGATGCCGGATTTCGGAGGCGGGCAGGAACGGCGGAGATACCCGCAGACGCCTTCCCCGCGACCGCGCGGGCCAGGAGAAGCTCGGCCCGGCCATCGGCCGCAGTCGGCTCGCCCCGCTCGCGAGGAGCCGCGATACGGTCTTCCCGGCCAGCCCGCGCCTGCTGAACGGCCGGCAGCTCAGGCGGCTAAGCAGACGGCGGGGCAGGAGGCAGCGCGGCCGTCCGCATCTTCCCCTGAAGGAGCTTATCCAGCCGCAGGCGGAATGCTGGACGCATATGGCGAACCTGCGAATGCGGATAGGCAGCCGGTAGGCGCTGAGCCAAGCGCATATGATATCATGCAGCCGGCAGCCGCAGGCGGCGCTGCCGCGCCCGCAGGCCCCGTCTACGCCGCTGCCTCGGGAGAGCTGAATCCGACGCGCGAAGACCTCGCTAGGGCGATCGTCTGGTCCGAGATCCTCGGACCGCCGCGCGCCCGCAAGCCTTTTCGGAGATAAGCAAGCTTGATAAGGTGTTTCCCATTTGAACAGAGCTTTGTCACGAAGCTCTGTTTTTTTGCGTTTGTTAAACGAATACCCATGTAGATGCAGATGAGTAACCGCGACTCAACTGATGCGACGAAAGGCGCGATGAGGGACCCAGGTGCGTAGAAATTACTCAGATGGGCGGGTACACGGACGGATGATGGGCGCAGGTGAGCAACCGCGACTCAACTGATGCGACGAAAGGCGCGAGGAGGGACCCAGGTGCGTAAAAATTACTCAGATTGGTGCATACACGGACGGATGATGGGCGCAGGTGAGCAACCGCGACTCAACTGAAGCGACGATAAGCGCGAGGAGGGATCCAGGTGCGTAGAAATTACTCAGATGGGCGGGTACACGGACGGATGATGGGCGCAGGTGAGCAACCGCGACTCAACTGAAGCGACGACAGGCGCGAGGAGGGACCCAGGTGCGTAGAAATTAATTAGAAAGGTTTGTGCGAGCCGTAGTGGGAAAAGACGTAAGTTGACTCCCTGAACCTCTATTTCCGCCTGCCTGCCGGAGCATGATCCGGAATAACGCCGCATAAAGTGTAAGGTAAAGGAGGGAGGCGCGTCATGCCGCGAGTTGTCCGCAAGCTGCGCAATTGGACCGCGCGCATCCTCGACTTACCGCAGGACGTCGTGCTGGACTTGCCGCGGATCACGATGATCGGCGGGCTCCAGCTGACCGTGGAGAACCACCGGGGCGTTCTCCATTTCTCCTCCGAATCCTTGCTTCTGGCGATGGAGAAGGGGGAGCTGGAAGTGACCGGCAACGAGCTGGTGATCCGCAACATCGGCGCCGAAGAAGTTTTTGTAGAAGGGCGAATTACCGGCGTCAAGCTCAATGCGGGCAGCGGCAAGTCTCCATAAGGGAGTTTACATGACGGAACCTCGGCCAAGAAGCATGCGGCAGGTTGAAGAGTCCAGCGCCGGAAGCGCCCGCTTGCCGGCTTGTTCGCTTCTCGCCGGGCGGACATGGATTCCGGGCGGCTACGGAGGCTGCCGGACGGCCTTGCGGCCGAAGTCCGCCGCGTTATCGGACAAGCTCCTAACCTGATCTCGATAAAGGATGTGGGAACGATGAAAGGCAGCTGGTTCCAATATGTGAAAGGCTTCGTTCGCGTCAAGCTGACCAAGGGAGACGCCGAACAATTCTTGAACGAGGCGCTTAAAAATCGGCTGGAGCTGTGGAACTTGTCCTTCGCGGCGGAACGCAAGCTGGTCTTCTATGTCGCGATCCCGGACTATTTCCGTCTTCGTCCGCTTCTGCGCGCCGTCAAAGGCCGAACCCGCATCCTGGAGCGGCACGGGCTGCCCTTCCAGATGGCGCGCCTCTCTAGGCGCAAGACGTTCGCGTTCGGCATGCTGGGCTTCGTTCTGGCGCTTTATCTGATGTCCACGCTGATCTGGGACGTTAAGGCCGAAGGGACGGCAACCATCACGAAGGAACAGATCCTGGCCGCGGCGCGAGCGGAAGGGGTCCGTCCTTTTCAATGGTCGTTCCGGCTGCCGGATACGTCCGATCTGGCCGGCCGCATCGCCCAGCGGCTGCCCAACGCGACTTGGGTAGGCGTCGAGAAGCAAGGCACCAGGCTGGGCATCACGGTCATCGAATCGACTCGCCCGGAGCCTTCGAAGCTGCAGGGACCTCGCGATCTGATCGCGAGCGCGGATGCCGTCATCACGCGGATCGTCGCCGAGAACGGGCGTCCCAAGGTGAAGCGGAACGATCGGGTGCGCAAGGGCGACGTGTTGATCTCCGGCATCGTCGGCGAAGGAGAACGCACGCAGACCGTCATCTCCAAAGGGGAGGTTCGCGGCTTGGTGTGGTATGAATACAAGATCGCGTCTCCGCTCGAAAGGGAAGTGAAGGCTTATACCGGCGAGGAGATTACGAGAAAATACTGGCTAATCGGCAACCGGGCGCTCCAGGTAACCGGGTACAAGGCTCCGACCTACGAACTATCCGATACCCGCGCGGAATACAAGAGGCTGAAGCTGTGGCGGTGGACGCTGCCGCTGGGGAACGGCGTCGAGAAAGAGAAGGAAGTCGTCATACAGCGCGAAAGCATGACCGAGGCCGAGGCGAAGAGCGCGGGACTGGCGCAAGCGAGGCAGGAGCTGCTGGCGAAGTGCGGCGAAGGAGCGGTCATAAAGGCCGAAAAACTTTTGCATGAACAAACGGAGAATGGTAAAGTGGTGATAAATGTTCTATTCGAGGTGGAACAATCCATCGCCCTCGAACGTCCAATAATCCAATACAACGTACCACCGACGTCTATCGAGCAGGGGGAATGAGGCTTTTTGTCGGACACCAAGCAAATCATCGCGATTCCACTCCGCAATACGGCGGAAGGGCTGGCTCTATTCGGTCCTCAGGACAAGTTCCTGCGGCTCATTCAAGAGGAATCCGAGTCGCTTATTCATTCTAGAGAAGCGGAGATCGTGATCGAAGGTCCTGAATCGGAGGTCCGGTCGCTTCAGCAGCTGTTCGACACCCTCCTTCAGCTCATCCGAACGGGCCTTCCGATCGGCGAGCGGGATGTCAGGTATGCTTATGAGCTCGCTCGCGAGATGAAGGCGGACGAGCTGCTCTCCCTATACGGCGGAGAGATCACCTCAACGTTCAAAGGCAAGCCGATCAGCCCCAAGACGCTAGGCCAGCGCCACTACGTAACGACGATCCGCAAGAAGGACATCGTCTTCGGCATCGGTCCGGCGGGCACTGGGAAGACCTACCTGGCCGTCGTATCGGCGGTCGCCTCGCTCAAGGCAGGCAAGGTGAAGCGCATCCTGCTCACCCGTCCCGCCGTCGAGGCCGGCGAGAATCTGGGCTTCCTTCCCGGCGATCTTCAGGAGAAGGTCGACCCTTATCTGAGGCCGCTGTACGACGCGCTTAACGACGTGCTCGGAGCGGACGGGGTCGCGAAGTCGATGGAACGGGGCTTGATCGAGATCGCTCCTCTCGCCTACATGCGCGGCAGAACGCTCGACGACTCGTTCGTCATTCTCGACGAGGCGCAGAACACGACGCCCGAGCAGATGAAGATGTTCCTGACCCGGCTGGGCTACGGCTCGCACATGGTCATTACCGGCGACGTGACGCAGATCGACCTGCCCAAGGGCAAGAAGTCCGGCCTGATCGAGGCGCAGCGCATTCTCCGCGACATTCCGGAGATCGGCATCGTGACCTTCTCCGAGCAGGACGTCGTCAGACACCCGCTCGTTCAGAAGATTATTCTCGCCTACAATGAGGATCAGCAAGAATAACACGCGTAAAGGAGAGGAACGCCGGATGAATCGGAAACGAAACGGCCCGGCGGGCACACCGTCATCCTTTTCGGCAGGGGGCTGGAAACACAGCGGAGCAGTGAGAATCATCTTGCTGCTTCTGTTCGTGTTGCTTTTTTATCTAAGCCTGTCTCCTCGCCTTGTCCCGGAGACTTACGATATCGCCCTGGGCAGCAAGAGCGAGAACGAGATCAAGGCGCCGCATCAAATCATCGACGAGAAAGCTACGCTGGAAGCGCAGGAGAAAGCGGCGGAGAAGGTCGATTCCGTCTACTCCACCGTTGCCCTTCATAACGAACTGCTTATCGACGAGATCCTCGTCCGGATCGACCAGTTGAATCAGGACGACCAGGTCACGACGCAGGACAAGGTCGACATCTATCGCAGGACGATTCCGGAGAGGCTGGGAGAGTATATCTCCAGCTTCATCCAGTCGAATTCGAACCAAGGCATGTATTCGGCGAACCTGCTTGACGAGATGAAGTCCGTCGTTACCGAACAGCAATACAGCATTCCGGAAGAAACGTTCTACAAGATTCCGAAGCTGACCTCCGAGCAGATCTCCGAGATGCGCACGGTAAGCCGGCAGATCGTCCGCAAGGTATCGGGGGAAACGATCGCCGACGCGGAGACGGCCCGCATCACCGTTCCGGAGCTCGTCAACGCCAGCTCGCTCTCCGAACGGGCGGAACGGGAGATCGTGCAGGAGCTTGCCCGCTTCGTCATCACTCCGAACCGGTTCTACGACAAGGACGCCACCGAAGAGGCGAAGGTACAGGCGAAGCAGAACACGCCGGCCGTCGTCATCAAGCAAGGCGATCCGATCGTCAAGGTCGGAGAGGTGATCACCCAGGACCTGTACGACCGGCTGAACAGCTTAGGCCTGCTCAAGGAAGAGAAGAATTACCTGCCGCAGCTTGGCGTGCTCCTGCTTGCGCTTCTCTTCGTTTCCGCACTGGCAGGCTATCAGGAGTTCATGGCATCGCTGGCTCCATCGGCGGCGTCCTCGACCTCCTCGTACAAACGCAATAATGTCCAGTGGATGATGCTGCTGCTTATTTTCGCGTTGAATCTGCTTATGATGCATCTTGTCGCGCTTGCGCACAGCGAGAGATGGCCGTACATCGCTTATCTGGCGCCCGTCGCCCTTGGCAGCATGCTGGTGACGCTGCTTCTGGACATGCACTTGGGAATCGTCAGCGCGATCCTGTTCTCCTGCCTGTCGAGCATTATTCTGAACGTGGGACAAGAGTCGGTGTTCGACTTCCATTACGGATTCGTGACGGCGGTCGTCTCGTTCGCAGCGGTGCTTGCGATTCATCGCGCCAGCCAGAGATCCTCGATCCTGAAGGCGGGAGTGATGGCCGGCTTGTTCGGTTCCATCGCCGTCGTCGCCCTGCAGCTCGTGGAGTCCGATGTCGAGCAGGGACAGATGCTTCAGACGGTCGGCTTCATGCTCGTCAGCGGGTTGCTTACCGCGGTGCTAGTCATCGGCCTGATGCCGTTCTTCGAGCTAAGCTTCGGCATTCTGTCGGCGCTCAAGCTCGTCGAGCTGTCGAACCCGAACCATCCGCTGCTCCGCAAGCTTCTGACGGAGACGCCCGGCACGTATCACCACAGCCTGATGGTCGGGAACCTGTCCGAGGCGGCGGCGGAGTCCGTCGGCGCGAACGGCTTGCTGTGCCGGGTCGGCTCGTTCTATCATGATGTCGGCAAGACGAAGCGTCCCATGTACTTCATCGAGAATCAGAACGGCGGGGCGAACCCGCATGATAAGCTGGACCCGAAGGTAAGCGCCTCGATCATCATCGCCCATGCGAAGGACGGGGCGGAGATGCTGCGGCAGCACAAGATTCCGAAGCCGATTCGCGACATTGCCGAGCAGCACCACGGCACGACTTTCCTTAAATTTTTCTACTTCAAGGCCGTCAAGCAGGCGGAAGCCGAAGGAGTGGAGAATCAATGGACAGAGGACGACTTCCGTTATCCCGGACCGAAAGCCCAGTCCAAGGAAGCGGCGATCGTCGGCATCGCCGACAGCGTCGAGGCGGCCGTCCGGTCGCTGGATCACCCGACGGTGGAGCAGGTGGAGAACATCATCGCCAAGATCATCAAGGATCGGCTGGACGATCAGCAATTCAATGAATGCGATCTGACCATTCGCGAGATGGATAAGATAGCGGAGACGCTTAAAGAGACGGTGATCGGGATGTTCCATTCGCGGATCGAATATCCGGACGACAAAGCGCTCAAAACTCGCCATGAAGCAAAGGAGCAACGGGCATGACCTTAACCTTGGAATGGTACGATGAGAGAGAACAGGAGCAGGACGCGAAGGAAGCCGGCTGGACGGAGCTGCTGGAGCGGCTGCTTCGGCTGGCGGGAGAGGCCGAGGGCGTGGAGTCGGGGGTCGTCTCGCTTACGCTGACCGATAACGAAGGCATTCGCGAGCTGAATCGCGAGCATCGCGGGCTCGACAAGCCGACCGACGTGCTCTCTTTCCCGATGAGAGAGCCGGGCGGAAGCGACCCGGAGATTCATTACGACGACGAATACGAGACGGTAGAGGACGAGCTCGACGGAGACGACGGCCTGGAAGCGGACGGCTTCGACCCGTTCGCGGAGATGCTGGGCGATATCGTCATCTCGGTGCCGAGAATGTACGAGCAAGCGGAGGAGTACGGCCACAGTCCCGAGCGAGAGCTGGGCTTCCTGTTCGTGCACGGCTTCCTGCATCTGATGGGTTATGACCATATGACCGAAGAAGAAGAGAAGACGATGATCGCCAAGCAGGAGGCGGTCTTGTCGAAAGCGGGGTTGTCCCGTTGAACGGGAGACGCAAGTGGAATCAGAGCGAGAAAGATTCGTTTCGGCATTCCATCGAGGGAATCGCCTATACGATGAAGAACGAATTCCATATGCGCGTTCACGCGATCGCCACGGTCATCCTTATCCTTCTTGCGATCGCGCTGAAGCTGCCGCCGGAGGATTGCCTCTGGCTGCTGTCCGCCGCGGCGGCGGTATGGGTGACGGAGCTGATCAACACCGCGATCGAGCGGACGGTCGACCTGGCATCGCCGGATTCGAACGAGCTGGCGAAGATCGCGAAGGACACCGCCGCCGGCGCGGTGCTGGTCTCTTCCGTCTATGCCGTGGCGATCGGAGTCATCGTTCTCGGTCCTTCGCTCTGGGAGAAGCTGTTCGGTTAATGGAATTAAATTACATAAGTAATCAGGAAGCGGATGGAGTGGATTGGGGAAAATGAGCTGGAACGGTTGGACGGAAGAGAGATTGTTGGAGGAAGCGAAGGCGGCCATGCAGAAAGCGTACGTCCCTTACTCCAAGTTTAAAGTAGGCGCGGCCTTGCTCGATTCGGAAGGGAACGTGCATCGCGGCTGCAACATCGAGAATGCCGCTTACAGCCCATCCAACTGCGCGGAGAGAACGGCGCTGTTCCGCGCGGTCGCGGACGGCCATGCGGCCGGCTCCTTCCGGGCAATCGCCGTCATTGGCGATACGCCGGAGCCGATCGCCCCTTGCGGGGTCTGCCGCCAGGTGCTGTCGGAGCTGGGAGGACTGAACCTGCCGGTCATTATGGGCAATATGAATGGAGACATCCGCGTGATGACGGTGGCCGAGCTGCTGCCGGGAGCCTTCACGCCGAGCGATGTGGAATATGGAAAGAAGGACTGACATGACAGAGAAGAATGAGAAGACCCCGTTCAAATCGGGCTTCGTCGCCATCGTGGGCCGGCCGAACGTCGGCAAGTCCACCCTGATGAACCAAGTAATCGGACAGAAGATCGCGATTATGTCCGACAAGCCGCAAACGACGCGCAACAAGATTCACGGCGTCTATACGACGGACGACATGCAGATCGTCTTCCTCGATACTCCGGGCATCCATAAGCCGAACTCCAAGCTGGGCGACTACATGGTCAAGTCGGCGGAGGGAGCGCTAAGCGAAGTCGACGCGGTGCTGTTCCTGACCGACGTCTCCGAAGAGCTTGGCGGCGGAGACCGGTACATTATCGAGCAGCTTAAGAAAATCAAAACCCCGACTTTCCTGGTGCTCAACAAGATCGACAAAGTGCATCCGGAAGCTCTTCTGCCGATCATCGAGAAATACTCCAAACTGCATTCGTTCACGGAGATCGTGCCGGTCTCGGCGCTTCAAGGGAACAACGTCACGACGCTGCTGGAGCAGATCGGCCGCTATCTGGGCGAAGGCCCGATGTACTATCCGGCGGACCAGATTACGGATCACCCGGAGCAATTCGTCTGCGCGGAGCTGATCCGCGAGAAGATTCTGCAGCTGACCCGGGAAGAGATTCCCCACTCGATCGCGGTCGAGATCGAGAGCATGGGCAAGGGCGACAACGGAATCGTCAACATCGGGGCCGTGATCTACGTCGAGCGTCCCTCGCAGAAGGGAATCGTGATCGGCAAGCAAGGCGCGATGCTGAAGCAGGTCGGCAAGCTGGCAAGGCAAGACATGGAACGACTGCTCGGCTCCAAGATCTTCCTGGAGCTGTGGGTCAAGGTCAAGGAAGACTGGCGCAACCGGGAATCCGTGCTGAAGTCTCTCGGTTTCCGCCACGACTGATCTGCTATCGGTAGGCCAGGAGCGCTGGCTAAAGTTGTTAAGCATGTGCGAGCGGAGATAGAGGCATCCTAACGTCGGAATACGGGCAAGTCATTTCCGGCGGAGAGGATGAGGCGTTGTGCGGGATTTTACGTGGCACGTGTTTACTCAGACCGGCGATATCGAAGCGTACTTGCTGTATAAAGAAATGAATCGTCTTGGGGAAGGCGGCCTCCTATCGGAAGCGGCGCCCGATCCCGCCTTCGGCGAAACCGAAGGCGAACCGGCTTCGCCTTAAGGCGAAGCCTTTCTGATAAGTCCCCGCTCTGCGGAACGAACGGCGGGGATGGCGGAGGAGAGGCCGGATGCTGTATCGCATGGAAGGGATCGTGATCCGCGGGACGGATTACGGGGAAGGCAACAAGATCATCACCATATTCACGCCGTCGCACGGCAAGCAGGGAATCGTCGTCAAAGGGGCCCGCAAGCCCAAGAGCCGATACGCCTCCCTCGCTCAGCTGTTTACGTACGGCGATTTTTCATTTTATAAAACCGGACAGTTGGGGTCCTTGAACAGCGGGGAGATTATTGAGCCTTTCCGCGAGCTTCGAGAGAATCTCGATCGATCGGCTTACGCGGCTTACGCCGCCGAGATGTGCGACCGGATCGTGGGGGAAGAGGACGCCAGCGGCTACCTGTACCAGCAGTTCAAAGCTTGCCTAGCGGCGCTTGCCGAAGGGAAGGACGGAGCGATCGTCATTCGCATCTTCGAGATGAAGATCGTTCAGGCGGTCGGGTACGCGCCCGTCTTGAACGAATGCGCGTTATGCGGGCGAACGGAAGGCTCCTTCCGTTTCAGCTCGCATTTGGGAGGCGCGCTGTGCGAGCGATGTCGGCATCAGGATCCGAGCGCTCTCGAGCTATTGCCGCAGACGTGGAAGCTGCTGCGGATCTTCGCGGCGATCGATCTCCGGCAGCTCGGTCAGACCGATGTCAAAGGTTCGGTCAAAACGCAGTTAAAGACCGCCATGAGAAGGTGGATGGATCACCATCTCGGCATGAAGCTGAAATCGGTTCATTTTCTGGATCAATGGGAGAAGATGGACGAGATTCCCGAAGCGGTCCGGCGGGCGGCAAGCGAACGGCAAGAGCGGCAAGCCAGGTCGATCGCGGACGGCCTAACCGGAGAGAGCCCGGTCTTGTCCGACAACGAGAGGCAGGAGCCGCCGGAGCAGGCAGAATGATTCATCGTTTCGCAACATATCCAGTACATAAACCGCTTGAATGTATGTTATGCTGGTTACGGCACGAATACGGTACGGATCGATTAGGCTAGGAACAATCGCAAGCTTCTTCGCGCGTCCGCCGGACGCCGAGGAAGCTTATCTTATGATCGGGGAGGGGTCAATGGATGGACACGATTAGAGAGAAAATAAAACAATTCCGCAAGGCATCGCGGTTCAAAGTCATTCCGGTGATGCTGATCCCTGTCGCTCTGGGTGCCTTGGGCGCCTACGTGTGGGACGGCGAATTCAACGTTTGGCTGCTTCTGCTCACGCTGCTCGGTTCCGGGGCCGCGCATCTTTTCTCCAACATGATCAACGATCTGTGGGATTACAAGAACGGCACGGATAAGGAAGCTTTCGAGATGCAGGACGCGATCTCGACGAATTCCGGCTTCCTGACCAATGAGGTTTGGAGCTTGAAGAAGTTCGCGTTCGTTACCTGGGCCCTGTTCGCCGTCGCTGCGCTCAGCGGCATTATCCTTAGCTTTATCAGCGGCTGGTGGGCTTTTATCTTCGGGGCTCTAGGCGGCTTGATCGCCTACTTCTACGTCGCGCCTCCGATTCGCTTCGGTTATCGGGGCAAGGGCTACAGCGAGATCGCGATTCTGCTGTCATTCGGCGTTCTTCCGGTCACCGGCGCTTATTACGTGCAGACGTCCCATCTGGATTACCGGGCGCTGCTGCTGTCGCTTCCGATCGGGATCCTGACCACGCTCGTGCTGTTCAACCACCACTTCCTGCATTGGCAGGCCGACCGGCAAGCGGGCAAAAGAACGCTGGTCGTCGTTTGGGGAGAACAAAGGGCGCTTCGTTTCTCGCGCGCGCTGCTGCTTCTGGCGATCTTGAGCCACATCGCCTGCGTCGCGACGGGCATCGTGCCGGTCTATTCGCTCGTCGCTCTGCTTACGGCGCTTCCTCTGTATTCGGTGTACGGCAAGCTCAAAGACAAGAACCCGTCCATCGCTTACGCGCCGCTGATGGGAGCTTCGGTCAAGACGGCTTCCCGGTTCGGCGTTATCGTGATCGTTTCGCTGGTCATCCAAGGGCTTATCTAAGCGCTTTGATTCTATAAACAACTGGAGATGAAAGTCATGGAGAAAATTTTCGGCGATTTCCATACGATTCTGGACGAAGGCAAAGTGTGGAGAATGGGCGGCTTCCAGCTTCCGGACGGCTCCATCTGGGAGTACCGCGAGCCCGACGCCGTCGTTATCGTTCGCAACAATACGCTTTATGTTCGCGCTCCGCTGAGCCGCGGCCACGATCGCATCCAGATTCTCGACAACGCGAAGCATATGTACTACTCGGTCGAGGAAGTGGAAGTGCCGGAGGAAGGCGAAGTGACGTTCGAGATGTCGATCCGCGCCCGCTCGACGGGGACGGCTCCCGGCGATCTGTACGACGGCTACGTCTCCTGGAACCTGCTCGACTTCACGACGGGCGCCGCTCTCGATTTCTTCGCGGGCAACGACAAATACGCCTCGGTCTACGCCGTGCTGCCGTTCCCGGGAGTCGAAGTGCCGAAGTCCGATAAGACCCGGTTCTTCTGCGTCTTCAAGGAAGATACGGACTTCAAGGCTCGCGAATTCAACGATTACAAGATCGTCTACAACCGCGCGAAGGACGAAGCGGTCTTCTATCTGAACGGCCGCGAGGTTCGCCGCGAGAAGAACGTCCCGATCAAGTTCAACCGCTTTACGATCGCGCTGGGCATCATGACCGAGAAGGACCTTTCTCCGGAAGGCAGCGTATCGGTTCACGGCCAGACGGTTATCGCGGAATACTCGCCGGTCAAAGTGACCGTTCGGGAACAAGCGGGCGACTGAGGGTTTGACAGGCCATAGGGGCTTACGCTACAATGAGCTTTACAAATGGAATCGCGCTCGAAGATGGAGAGAGTAGCCGGTTGCCTGTCGGCAGCTGCAGCGAGTCGGGGATGGTGCAAGCCCGGCGCGACAGATCGGCGAAAAGGCACTCCGGAGAGACATCCATACGGTGTGAAAAAGCGGGCTTAGATCCATAATGCCAGCCGCGCCCTTGCTCAAGGAGCGGCAGCGACGGACGAAGCCAAGTAGGGTGGAACCGCGGGAACGTTATGCTCCCGTCCCTACGTCTGCAGGGGCAGACGTAGGGACGGGAGCTTTTTGCGCCTTCTCCCTCGCAGGCCCGCCATTCAGCCCGTTCGAGGGACAAAAGGAGCGATAGGAACATGAACTTTCAACAAATGACTTTGACGCTGCAGCAGTTCTGGGCGGAGCAGAAATGCATCGTCGTCCAGCCTTACGACGTCGAGAAGGGCGCGGGGACGATGAACCCGATGACCTTCCTGCGCACGATCGGACCGGAGCCGTGGAACGTCGCGTACGTCGAGCCGTCCCGCCGTCCCGCCGACGGACGCTACGGCGAGAACCCGAACCGCCTGTACCAGCATCACCAGTTCCAGGTGATCATGAAGCCGTCTCCGGATAACATTCAAGAGCTTTACCTGGAGAGCCTGCGCCGCCTAGGCATCGAGCCGCTGGACCACGACATCCGCTTCGTCGAAGACAACTGGGAATCCCCGACTCTCGGCGCTTGGGGCCTCGGCTGGGAAGTGTGGCTGGACGGCATGGAGGTCACGCAGTTCACTTACTTCCAGCAAGTCGGAGGCATCGACTGCCATCCGGTCGCCGTGGAGATCACCTACGGCATGGAGCGTCTCGCTTCTTATATTCAAGATAAAGAGAATGTATTCGATCTGGAGTGGGTCGAAGGGGTTAACTACGGCGACGTCTTCAAGCACCCGGAATACGAGCATTCCAAATATACGTTCGAAGTGTCGGACGTCCCGATGCTGTTCCAGCTGTTCTCCACCTATGAAGCGGAAGCGAAGAGGGCGATGGACGAGAATCTCGTCTTCCCGGCTTACGACTACGTGCTGAAATGCTCGCACGCGTTCAATCTTCTGGATGCCAGAGGCGCGATCAGCGTCACCGAACGCACCGGCTACATCGGCCGCGTGCGCAATCTGGCCCGCGCGGTCGCCGCTACGTTCCTGCAGGAACGCGAACGCCTCGGATTCCCGCTGCTGAAGAAAGGAGAGGAGCAACATGGCTAAGGACCTGCTGTTGGAGATCGGCTTGGAAGAGGTGCCGGCCCGTTTCGTGCGCGGCGCGATCGACCAATTGAAGGAGAAGACGGAGAAGTGGCTGAACGACAGCCGCCTCGGTTACGAGGTAGTCAAAGCCTATGCGACTCCGCGCCGGTTCGCGGTGCTCGTGAAGGGGCTTGCGGAGAAGCAAGCGGACGTCAGCGAAGAGGTGAAGGGCCCGGCCCGCAAGATCGCGAAGGACGCGAACGGAGACTGGACCAAAGCGGCGCTCGGCTTCGCCAGAAGCCAGGGAGTCGAACCGGAAGCGCTATTCTTCAAGGAGCTTGCCGGCGTGGAATACGTCTACGCGAACAAGTCCAGCATCGGGGTGGAGACGGCCGGCTTGCTTCCGGAAGCTCTTCCGGCGCTGATCACGTCGCTGACGTTCCCGAAGAACATGCGCTGGGGCGCTTACGAGCTTCGCTACGTACGGCCGATTCGCTGGCTCGTGGCGCTGTTCGGCAGCGAAGTCGTTCCGTTCGAAATCACGGGCGTAACGACCGGCAATATCTCCCGCGGCCATCGCTTCCTCGGGACGGACGCAAAAATCGACGAGCCTGCGCAATATGTGGAGAAGCTCCGCGAGCAAAGCGTTATCGCGGACATCGAAGAACGGCGCAAAGCGATTCTGGACGGCATCAACCAGCTGGCTGAAGCGCGCGGCTGGACAATCGCGGTGAAGGATGACCTGCTTGAAGAAGTGCTCTTCCTGGTCGAGACGCCGACGGTGCTTGCCGGTTCCTTCGACCCGTCCTTCCTGAACATTCCTCAGGAAGTGCTGATCACCTCGATGAGGGAGCATCAGCGTTACTTCCCGGTCCTGGACCAGGCGGGCAAGCTTCAGCCTTATTTCGTAACGGTGCGCAACGGCGATTCCGCTTCGATCGAAGTGGTCGCGCGCGGCAACGAGAAGGTTCTTCGCGCTCGGTTGTCGGACGCCAAGTTCTTCTATGAAGAGGACCAAAAGGTGCAAATTCCGGACTTTCTCGCGAAGCTCGAGAATATCGTCTATCATGAGGAACTCGGAACGGTGGCCGAGAAGGTACGGAGGATCGCGAGCGTGGCGAACAAGCTGGCCCGCAGGCTGGGCGCGGACGCGGCCGCGCAAGCGGACGTCAATCGCACGGCCGAGCTGTGCAAGTTCGACCTCGTGACCCAGATGGTCTATGAATTCCCCGAGCTTCAAGGCATCATGGGCGAGGATTATGCCTTGAAGGCTGGAGAGAACGCGGCGGTCGCCAAGGCGATCAACGAGCACTACTCGCCTCGCAACGCGGGAGACACGCCTCCTGCTTCGCTGGTGGGAGCGATCGTCGGAATCGCCGACAAGATCGATACGATCGTCGGCTGCTTCTCCATCGGAATCGTGCCGACCGGCTCGCAGGATCCTTACGCCCTGCGCCGTCAAGCGGCGGGCATCGTATCGACGATGCTGGCTCACGATCTCGACCTGACGCTGACGGAGCTGTTCCGGCTGGCGCTCGAGGCGCAAGCGGAAGCTCGTCCGCTTAAGCGCGAGGCGTTCGATATTCTCAAGGACCTGAATGAGTTCTTCTCGCTTCGCGTGAAGAACGTCTTGACCGAGCAGCACATTCGTTACGACGTCGTCGACGCCGTGCTGAGCGCCGGCTGCGAGGACGTCCGCCGCACGATTCTGAGAGCGGGGGCGCTTCAGGCGGAGACGGAGGAAGCGCGCCGGGAAGCGTTCCGGCCAACGGTCGAAGCGTTCAACCGGGTATCCAATCTGGCAGCCAAGGCCGGGGAATCCCGCCAGGTGGACGTTCGCCTGTTCGAGAACGAGGCGGAAGGTTCGTTGTACGAGGCATGGCAGCGGGCGCATGGCGACTTCGTTCTCGCCTTGGTCGAGGCGAGACTGGGAGACGGCCTGCAGGCGCTTGCCGCGTTGACCGGCCCGATCTCCGCCTTCTTCGAAGCCGTTATGGTTATGGCGGAGGACGAGGCGATCCGGAACAACCGGCTGTCGCTGCTGGCATTGATCGCGGACGACGTCCGTTCGTTCGCCGATTTCTCCAAGTGGGTAGGTTGAATCGATAGGAGGTGAGCCGGATGAGCGCGGACAGCCTCACCGTCTATGTGGTTTCCGATTCTGCGGGCGATACCGGGGAGCTTGCCGTGCGAGCGGCGGCCGCCCAGTTCCATCCGCTTAACGTTCAGATTCGCCGGATCGGCTTCATCCAATCCTGCGAAGCGATTGACGCGGTGCTGGAGATGGCCGCGGGCGACCGAGGCATCCTCTTGTTTACGCTGGTCATCCCGAACCTGCGCAATTACATGATCGAACAAGCGGCGAGCAGGAATATCGCCGCGATCGATCTGCTCGGTCCGTTGATCGAGAACATGGAGAGGATCTTCGAGCGGCCTTCCCGCCACGAGCCCGGCTTGAACCACGTTCTGGACGCGGGATACTTCCGCAAGGTCGAAGCGGTCGAATTCGCCGTGCGGTACGATGACGCGAGAGACGTCACCGGCATCGGCAAGGCGGACATCGTGCTGACCGGGGTGTCCCGCACGTCGAAGACGCCTCTGTCCATGGTGCTGGCGCACAAAACCTTCAAGGTAGCCAACGTTCCGCTCGTTCCGGAGCTGGTTCCGCCGAGGGAGCTGTTCCTCGTGAATCCGAAGAAGGTGATCGGCCTGACGATCCGAACGGACGCGCTCAACGCCATTCGGAAGGAACGGCTGAAGGCGCTTGGCCTTCCGGACTCCGCGTCTTACGCGACGATGGCTCGAATCGAGCAAGAGCTGGAGTTCGCGGATCAGATCATGAAGAAGATCGGCTGCGTCGTCATCGACGTCTCGAACAAAGCGGTAGAAGAGACGGCAAGCCTTATTCTCGAACACTTCCAGCGGTAATTCAGCGATCTGGGTTACAATCGGCATTCTCGTCGTTTCCTGCGAATTTCGAACAATCAGCCCTCCGCCTCCGCGGGGCGGCTGATTGTTTCGTTGAATAGGCCTTAAGGGAACATTTTACAAAAATTCGACATATTTGTGGCTGAAGTCTTGACAGCGGCGGGTATTAGGTATATCATTTGAAAATTTAATGGGACGCAGGCAGGATTTTGATCCAGATTAGCGTATATAATATTACGGCAAACTTTGGCTCAGATATGTGGTGATGTCGGATGATCCCGTTTCGCAATCGGGTAGTGGTGGACGCGGATGCGTGCCCAGTTAAGGCGGAGATCGCGGAGACGGTTCGGAGTTGCGGGGCGACGGCGCTTCTGGTGTCATCCTATGCGCACCATCTGGTCGGCGAGCCGTCCGTGGATGTGGTGACGGTCGATTCGAGCGACCAGTCGGCGGACCTCTACATCGCGAACGCGATGAAGCGAACGGATGTTCTGGTCACCGGGGATTACGGCCTGGCGGCTATCGGCTTGGCCCGCGGCGCGGCGGTATTGACGCCCCGGGGAAGGCAGATCACCGAAGCGGATATCGACGGCTTGCTTGCGCAGCGGCATTTGTCGGCGAAGATGCGGCGCGGCGGCGCCCGGACCAAAGGACCGCGCGCGTTCACGGATGAGGATCGCGGCCGCTTTCGCCAAAAGCTGACATTTCTCCTTGGAGGAATGCAGGAGAATTCGAATCGTTAGCGAATTATACTACGTGCCGTGTCAAAAGCTGTCCCTGCCGGTCAGGAGAAACACGTTTGGCACCGACGGTTAGAAGGAGTGGAGACGACACCTTCACGATCGGATCGCGTATTAAGAAGGTGAGGCAAGAATGAACAACGGGATGATCCCGCAAGAGGCGATCGACGAGGTATTAAGACGCTTCGACATCGCGGAGACGGTCGGTCGCTATGTTCATTTGACCAAGCAAGGGAAGTATCTTAAGGGACTGTGTCCGTTCCATTCGGAGAAGACGCCATCCTTCACCGTAACGCCGGAGAAGCAGATCTATCATTGCTACGGCTGCGGCAAAGGCGGAAATGTCATCAAGTTCATCATGGAGATGGAGAACGAGACATTCCCCGAGGCGGTCAAGCGGCTCTCGGAAGAGGCCGGTCTTCCGGTGACATGGACGCTCTCTAAAGAAGCGGAGGAGATATCCCCCAGACAACGGGAGAAGGATACTCTATTCGAAGCCAACGCTTACGCGTCGAAGCTGTATCATTATATTCTTCGCAATACCGCCGCCGGCGCGCCGGCGATGGACTATCTTCGCTCTCGCGGCTTTACGGACAAGCTGATCGAAGAATTCGGCTTAGGCTATGCGCCGACGCGCTGGGATACGCTGACGCAGGCGCTCGCCCGCAACGGCTTCGAGCCTGGCGAGATGGAGCGCGGCGGCTTGCTTCTGAAGCGCCAAGAGGGGGACGGTCACGTCGACCGATTCCGGGACCGGGTCATGTTCCCGATTCACGGCTCGGACGGCAAGATCATCGCTTTCGCGGGCAGGCTGATGTCGGCCGGCCAACCGAAGTACATGAATTCCCCGGAAACGCCGATATTTAATAAGAGCCGAACTTTGTATCGGCTACACGAGGCGCGCGGGGCCATCCGCAAGCTCAGACAGGTGGTGCTGTTCGAAGGCTACGTGGATGTGATCAAGGCTTGGTCGGCCGGAGTGGCCAACGGAGTGGCGACAATGGGCACGGCGCTTACCGCCGAGCATGCCGCCGTGCTGCGGCGATTCGCCGACGAAGCGATCGTCTGCTATGACGGCGACGACGCCGGTCAAGCCGCCGCCCAGAAGAGCATTCCGATCCTTGAGGAAGCGGGTTTGCGGGTACGGATAGGAATGCTCCCCAAAGGGAAAGATCCCGACGAATACATCTCGGAGAACGGTCCGGAGATGTTTATGCGGGAGATCATCGAGGGCGCCGTTTCGACGGTTAAATTTCAGCTCATCTATTTAAGGAAATCCCATATACTCCTAGAAGAAGAGGGGAAGATCCGCTACCTGCGGAGCGCGGTCAAGCTGATTGCACGGCGCGAATCCCCGACGGAGCGGGAGATGTATCTTAAAGAGCTGGCCCAGGAATTCGACGTCTCGATCGATACCCTTAAACAAGAAGTATCGGAAGTGCGTCGGCAAGAGAAATTAGGAACCTCGGGGGATATTCCGGACGGATCGTGGAATAATGTATGGAATGACAGGAGAACTTCGTCCATGCACCCGGCGCTTGAGCCTGCTTACGTTCAGGCGGAGAAACAGCTCTTGTCCTGGATGATGCAAGACGCGGAAACGGCGTATCTCGTGCAAGAAGAGCTCGGCGATCGGTTTCATATCGAGGATCACGCAGCAATTGCTGCTTATTTATATACTTTTTATTCGCAAGGCAATGATCCGGATGTCGGCAGGTTTACCGCATTCTTGCAGAACGATCGATTGGAGAGATTGGCCAGCGCGATCGCGTTGGAGGATACTCCGTTCGATGAGAGGGTACTAAAGGATTGTATCCGCACGATCGGCCAGGCATCGAAGTCTCGGGACATCGACCGCCTTAAGGAACAGCTGCTCCGTGCGGAACGAGCTGGAGACATCATGCTTGCGGCACAAATTGGAACAGAGATTATCGCCCTGGAGAAACAGTTAAAGTAGGAGTTGGCTGCTTATTTTCCGGGGAGGAGGGAGTCGGTAATGGCGAACGATCAACACACTGGGCTTGAGACGGAACTTACCCTTGAGCAGGTTAAAGCCCAATTGATGGAACAGGGGAAGAAGAAGGGTTCCCTGACCTATAAAGACATCATGGAGAGGCTCTCTCCTTACGATCAAGATACAGATCAAATCGACGAATTCTTCGAACAGCTGGCCGATATCGGCATCGAGGTCGTGAACGATCACGACGACCGCAACAGCGACGAGGAAGGCCACGATGAATTCAACTTCGACGATGACTTGTCGTTGCCGCCGGGCATCAAGATCAATGACCCGGTCCGGATGTACCTCAAGGAAATCGGACGAGTTCCGCTGCTAGGGGCGGACGACGAAGTCGAGCTCGCCAAGAAGATCGAGATCGGCGGCTTCGACGGCGAAGAGGCCAAGAAGCGCCTGGCGGAAGCGAACCTCCGCCTGGTCGTCAGCATCGCCAAGAGATACGTCGGACGAGGCATGCTCTTCCTCGACCTTATTCAAGAGGGCAACATGGGTCTTCTTAAGGCTGTCGAGAAATTCGACCATACGAAGGGCTATAAGTTCAGTACGTATGCCACCTGGTGGATTCGGCAAGCGATCACGCGCGCGATTGCCGACCAAGCGCGTACGATCCGGATTCCGGTCCACATGGTCGAGACGATCAACAAGCTGATTCGCGTATCCCGTCAGCTTCTCCAAGAGCTGGGACGCGAGCCGACCCCGGAAGAAATCGCCGAGCAAATGGAGCTTAGCGTCGATAAGGTCCGCGAGATCATGAAGATCGCGCAGGAACCGGTTTCTCTCGAGACGCCGATCGGCGAAGAAGACGATTCTCACCTGGGCGATTTTATCGAAGACCAAGAGGCGCTGGCGCCGGCTGACGCCGCGGCTTATGAGCTGTTGAAGGAACAATTGGAAGATGTGCTGGATACGTTGACCGAGCGGGAAGAGAACGTGCTGAGGCTGAGATTCGGCCTCGATGACGGGCGGACTCGCACGCTGGAGGAAGTTGGCAAGGTGTTCGGCGTTACCCGCGAACGGATTCGCCAGATCGAAGCGAAGGCGCTGCGGAAGCTTCGCCACCCTAGCCGGAGCAAACGACTAAAGGATTTCCTCGAATAAGCCGATACAGGTATTAACCTGTTTTGGAGACCTTCTACCTAGACGGTTGGAGGTCTTTTTGTTCGAGAGGAGCGTTCAATCCCGATGTCCGTGCTGGATGAGGATAAGAAGAAGCTGATCGTTAACGAGATTGAGGCTTGGCGGCGCGGGAAGATGCTTCCCGAGCAATATTGCGACTTCTTGCAAAATTTATATTTGGATGATTTGGCAGATAAGCCGAAGAATATGGTCGGAGCCGCCATTCAAAGAATAAATAAAGCGACGCGCAAAGAGTGGTTCCTTGTTTTTGGTTTATTTGTAAGCATTTGTTTGATCGTACTTCATTTTAGCGTGTTTCCCCTCCTATTGCAAATCGCCATCGTCGGCCTCGGAACCAGCGGTTTCGTCGCAGGAAGCGCTTGGTGGAGGGAACGGCTTCCCAAACGAGCCTATCTGCTGACGTTAGGCGGAGTCCTTTATTTGCTGGCTTCAGGGGTCGCCCTGCTTAAGCTTCACGGATGGACCGGCGGGCCGGGGCCTTTGATCTTGACCGGAATCTGCGCTCTCGTCTGGATCGTATGCGGGATAGGCCTGCGCATCGGGCTGCTGCATTGGGCCGGTTGGATGGCGGTCGTGGCGCTATACGCAAGCCTGCTCTGGCAGCATACCTCCGATCCTTCCCGGTTCGAGGTGCAGCTCTATTGGCTTCCGGCTTCCTTGCTGTTCAGCTGGCTCAGTTGGTTCGCTCACGCGAAGTTCAAGTCGGCCGGCGGCGTCCTGTTCGGGACGGCTCTCGTGCTGTGGTTTATGCCGGAACTTTATTCGGCATTATTAGGAATAAAGGGCGGCTTTATTATCGGAGAATGGATTGCGAAGGCGCTGCTTCTTAGCGTGATCCTCTATCGGTTCAGAAAAAAATGGATGGAATGGGTTGTTTAACGAATGACGGATACGAAGGCCAATGCATCGAATTTGAAGTTATCCCGCCGCTTGACGGCGCTCGCCGAATGGGTTCCCGACGGAGCCCGTTTCGCCGATATCGGGACCGATCACGCGCTGCTTCCGGTCTACTTGGCGAGCTCAGGGCGAATCCGCAGCGCGGTTGCCGGGGACGTGCATCTGGGGCCGGTCGAAGCCGCCCGGAGGCAGGTGGCTTCCGCCGGGCTGCAGGACACGATCTCCGTGCGGAATGGGGACGGCCTCTCCGTGCTTCAACCGGGAGAAGTCGATACGGTCTGCATTGCCGGCATGGGAGGAAGCTTGATGATCCGGCTGTTGGAAGATGCCGGTTCGCTTCTGGATTCGGTGCAGACGCTGGTACTTTCCCCGCACGTGGCGGAAGATCAGGTGAGAAACTGGTTGAACCGGCATGATTTCGTGCTTGCCAAGGAACGAATCTTGTATGAGGACGGCGAATATTATACGCTGCTGCTGGCGGAACGGGCCGAGAAGGGCAAGGCACCGGAACGGATCGCGGATCTCTATCGAGGCACGGATCTGTCTCCTTGCTGCCCGCGAGTTCCGGAAGAGCTGATGCTCGCGATGGGTCCGCTGCTGCTGCGCTCGCCATCGGAGGAATTCCTGGGCAAGTGGGAGCAAGAGCTCGCCAAACGGGAGAAGATTATCGGTCAACTGCGGAAGTCGAGCACCCGGGAAGCGGCCGAGAAAGCGAAGGAATGGGAGACGCTCAACGCCAGGATCAGGGAGGTGCTCGCATGTTTGCCAGAGGAGAAACGATAATCCAGTACATGGATAAGCTTGCGCCCAAGCATTACGCCGTTCCCGACGACCGGATCGGCCTGCAGATCGGTTCGCTGCGCAAAGAAGTGAAGAAGGTACTGATCGCCCTTGACGTGAATGCCGAGGTTGCGGCAGAGGCGGCTTCCCTTGGAGCGGAACTTATCATCGCCCACCACGCTCCGATCTATCGTCCGCTCAAGCATCTGCAGACGGACACGCCGGCCGGAGCGTTGATGGCAAGCCTGCTGAAGAACGACATCGCGGTGTACGTGGCGCATACGAATCTGGATACCGCCGACGGCGGCATGAACGATTGGATGGCGGAGGCGCTTGGCCTGGAAGGGCGCGCGGTGCTGGAGGAGGTCCATACCGACAAGCTGTCCAAGCTGGCCGTATTCGTGCCTAAAGATCACGCCGACAAGGTGAGAGCGGCCTTGTTCGGAGCGGGAGCGGGCTGGATCGGCCATTACAGCGATTGCAGCTTTAACGTGGAGGGGACGGGAACGTTCCTGCCTAGAGAAGGCACGAACCCTTTCATCGGCCAGCAAGGCAAACGGGAAGCCGTCGAAGAGGTGAGAATCGAGACCGTCGTTCCGGACAGCGTTCGCAAGGCGGTTATTCAAGCGATGCTGAAAGCTCATCCTTACGAGGAAGTCGCCTACGATCTGTACCCGATGGACCTGAAGGGCAGAACCTTCGGACTCGGCCGCGTAGGCGCCTTGCCGGCTTCCGAGAGCCTGGACGAGTTCGCCGAGCGGGTCAAGCTGGCGTTCGACGTACCGTTCGTGCGCGTAGTCGGCGACGGAAGCCGTACGATCCGCAAGGTGGCCGTGCTGGGAGGCTCCGGCTCGCGTTACATTCATCACGCCAAGTTCGCGGGAGCCGACGTACTGGTGACGGGCGATATCGACTACCACACCGCCCAGGACGCGGAGGTGATGGGACTCGCTATCGTCGATCCGGGGCATAACGCGGAGAAGATCATGAAGCCGAAGACGGCGGAATGGCTTCGCGGCAAGCTTCAAGAACAGGGATACGAGACCGAGGTTATCGCGTCGACTATCCACACGGAGCCATTCCGCTTGAGATAACTCCTTGGATAGGTGAAAGTGGAAGGATCAGGCGGAATATCCGGATAATAAGGGTTTTCGGAATACATTGCCGTTTGTAATCTCCGGCGAATCCTTGTATACTAGACGTTGCGCATCGGAAAGTTTGACAGACAATCGCTGGCGGCGCGAGCCGCGAGAGGAAAGTCCGGGCTCCATAGGGCAGGATGCTGGATAACGTCCAGTCGGCGCGAGCCGAAGGATAGTGCCACAGAAATGGACCGCCGATGACTCATCCCCGAACTGGTTTTGGGGCCCCCGCAAAGTAATCGGAATAAGCTTCGAAGCTTACCGTCACTTTGTGGGGATTGAGAACAGGCAAGGGTGGAACCGTGGTGTAAGAGACCACGAGGGGCATGGGTGACCATGCGCCTGGTAAACCCCATCTGGAGCAAGACCGAAGAGGAACGCAGCAGTCTTCGAGACTGCAGCCCTAGCCCGGGGCGCGTTCGGGTTGGTCGCTTGAGCGTGCCGGCAACGGTACGCCTAGAAAGATGATTGTCGCTTCCATCCGTGGGAGGACCGCCCGGTCCGCGATACCACCGGAAGTACAGAACCCGGCTTACGGCAAACTTTCCGGCATGCAAGAACCCCCGCAAGGCATCGGCCTTGCGGGGGTTCTTGCATTTGCTTATGGAATCAATCTTCAAGCTCTTCCTCATCCGGCGTTGCTTGCTTGCTTACCGCTTTCAGCGCGATGAGCAGGGCCGTGATCAGCGCGAAAGCGATCAAAGCGAGCAGCGGAATCGTGATGATGCCGAACCAATCCAGGTAGTCCTTGCTGCAAGGAACTCCGGATCGGCAAGGGACGACACCGCCGAAGCCCGGTACCTTCTGTTCCGCATAATGATAAAGGGAGAACAAGCCTCCGATGACGCTAAGCGGCAGGACGTACCCGATGATTCGCCGATCCTCCTTGAGGGCGGCTCTTCCGAGCAGCAGTACCTGCGGATACATGAGGATTCTCTGGTACCAGCATAAGTCGCAAGGAATGTAGTGCATCACTTCGCTGAGAAACAAGCTTCCTCCGGTCGCCGCGAGAGAGACGACCCAAGCCATGTAGAGCCCATAATTGCGGATTAGGGAGACCACGCGCCATTCCTCCGTCAAGCGTTCTCTTTTGCTGCGTCGTTAACGGCTTTCTCGATTCTCTCCAGGAACTTCTTCGGATCGAGCGAGACGCTGTCGTCCAGTCTTTTGCCGTCGACCAGCACGGCGGGAGTTCCCGGGAATTGTTCTTTCTGCGCAAGCTTGTTCTGTTCGTCGATCTCGCTCTGGTACGTTTTGTTCTCGATGTCGCTTCTCAGCTTGTCGTAATCGATCTTCAAGTCGAGCGACTTCGCCAGATCGACCAGGTAGTCGGTCGTTGCCCAGGCAATACTCTCATCGGGCTGCTTGTTGTACAGTTCCTCGTAATACTTCCAGAACTCTTCGTTGCTCTGATGATAAACCGATTGGGCGGCGAGCGCAGCCGTCGTCGAATCGGCGCTGATGATCGGATAGTTGAAGAAGGACAGGGAGACTTTGCCGGTATCGATGTATTTCTCTTGAATCTCCGGAAGAACGCTAAGGGTGAAGTAACGGCAAGCCGGGCACTTGAAGTCGCCGAATTCGGCCAGCTTAACGGGAGCGTCCTCGGAGCCGAGCAGCGGCGCTCCTTCATAATTCAAAGCGACGGGCTTCGGATCCGGCTTGAAAATAACGACTATGGCTATTAAAGCGACAAAAACGGCGGCCGTCGACCACATAATGACTCTCATCTGGCGCTGCTTCTGTTTCTTTTGCTGTTCCTTTCGTTGCCTTTCTTCTGCTTTTCTCTGCGCTTTCTGCAAGGAGGATCTCTTCCCTTCTTTCTATGTATTGCCACATGGACATAGCTTTTATCATTGTACAAGCAAATGCTTAAAAAAGCATGAAAAACGACAAAAAACCTGAGTCGGCTATTCAGCCTTCTCAGGTTCTCGCACGATCAAGGAGACGGGCGGCTTCGCAGCAGATCCTCCACCTCGCGCCGTACCCGCTGAGGATAGAGCTGCAGCGATCCGGCGGCCGCTCCCGCTTCCGCGCTTGCGGCCGGTTCCGCGTTCGGCGCGGCTCCGATGCCTCCGCCGACGCCTCCGCCGCTAGCGGCCGCCACGGCCGCATTCACGTCGATCTGCCCATACCCGAAGTCCGCGTCCTTGCCCTTGGCTCCGAGATCCTTCGCGGTGCTTCGCAGCAGCTCCATGACTTGCTCATTCGTCAGGGAAGGATTGGCTGCCCGGACAAGAGAGGCAAGAGCGGAGACATGGGGGCTTGCCATCGACGTGCCCGACAAAGCGGCATAACGGCTCCCCGGGTAGGTGCTGGCGATCGAAGTGCCTGGGGCGGCGACATCGATGTAGTCCCCGAAGTTGGAGTATTCGGCTTTCGATTCGTCCTGATTCGTCGCCGCGACGGCGAATACTTCCGGATAGGCCGCCGGATAACCGGGCTGATCCGTATTGTCGTTGCCGCTGGCCGCGATCAGCACGACGCCTTTATCGTGAGCGTACTTGACGGCGTCATGGAGGAACTCGGCGGATGCGTAGTTGCCGAGGCTCATGTTAATGACGTTCGCGCCGTGATCGGCCGCCCAGATGATTCCTTCCGCCACGGAGTAGGCCGTTCCGGCTCCCGAGCTGTCCAGTACCTTGACGGGCATGATCTTGGTCTGCCAGGTCATGCCGGCGATGCCTTCGTTATTGTTGACCTTGGCGGCGATGATGCCGGCGACGTGGGTGCCATGTCCGACGTCGTCGTTCGGCTTCGCGGAGGGATCGATAATGTTTTTGCCTTCGACAAGGCGTCCCTGCAGATCGGGATGATCCATCTGCACGCCCGTGTCCACGACGGCCACCACAATATCATCCTTGCCGCGAGTTACGGTCCAGCCCTTCTCCGTCGCGATCTCCGGCAGATTCCATTGGTACTGCGAGTACAGGGTGTCGTTCGGGATCACCTCGGGGCCTTTGCCAGCGTCCGATCCCGCGATGCCGTTCTCGTTCGTCAGGTAGAGGTAGTGAGGCTCCACGAAGATCGGATTCCACTTGGCGAAATAATGCTTCAGCTCGTCCATGCTGTGGCTGCTCGAACGGAACAGGTACGTTTGGCCGCGATGGCGCACGACCGTGAGTTTAAGTTCCTTGCGCATCTTGAGGAGCTCCCGATCGGTAAGCGGCTTGCGGAACTTGACCACGACCTCGTCCACCGCGTAGTGGCTCGCCTTGCCGTTGTCTTCTCCCGTCCGTACCGTAATATCTTTGTTGGTGCCGGGAACGACCGATTCCAGGCGATAACGGCCTTCCGCCGGATACGGAACGACCCGCAAGTTGCGGCGCTGATGCCGTTCCACCTCCTGCACGATATCCGTACGGACCAGCGCGATCACGCCGTCCCCTTTTTTGCCCCCGTCCGGGTGCGCCATAACGAAATGAGTCATTCCGTCATATTGGAACGAAGGCGACTCGTAGCCCTTGCCTTCCTTGAGGGAGGCCTTCGCTTGCGCAAGGTCCTTGGAAGCGATCTTCAGCAGAGAAGCCGATGTCTCGCCTTCCTGAACGCGCACTCCGTTGCGCACCCACGTCACTTGAACCATATGCGGATGGGCCTTAACGACCTGCTTCAAGTGGGCAGAGCGGTTGGAATCGGGAACTCGCCCGTGCTCGGCCACGAAGTTCCTCATGTCCCTCGTACAATCCAGCCTGCACAGCTTCTCCGAGGCTTCCATGTCGCGTTGGATGCTGGTTTTCTTGTAAGCGGCTTCCTCCCTAGCCGTCAATCGCCTAGGAATCGACGTTTGCGGCGAATTCGAATGCGTAAGCATGCGCTGCTCCGACCGGTACGACGCCGGGCTGGGAGCGGGGGATTTGACAGTCTTGGGTGGCGCGATAAGCGGCACGACGAACAAAGCTACTCCTGCCGTAAATAATAAGCCTACGAGGGCGTTGCGGCGCACGAGGGCGTTTCCTCCTTTTGCACAATCGCTTAAGATGATCTTCTTAAGGTTAGCTTGGAGTTCGGGGGCAAAAATATACGGCTATTTTCTTCCTTGGCAGTACCGTTTCCCAGCGATTTGTGGTACTATGATTTTGATTTTCGTCACATGTCCCAGAGTCTCTCGGACAAGACGACCATTTTGCATACCCTCGATTGAGTCGAGGAATACGAACCGAATGACGCGCTTGTGGAGAATGAAAGGGGAAAGCTTATCATGCCAACCGCCAATGTGAAGGCGATTGCCGAATTCAGCCGGGAGAAATTAAAATTCGCGATCGAACAGCTTGAGACGTTCCTTAATAACTTTGCGCTGCCGCAGCTAACGGAAGGCGCCAGCGACGACTCGGTCAACGTGCATGCGGGACTGCTGTCCGATCTTCGCCATCTGCTCGTGTTCTCCGAAGTCGCTTACGAGAAGCTCGGAGCGCTGCTGCGTCGCCCTAACTTCGATACCGACGCCGCTGAGCGGGTTCTATATGAGGTTTACCATCATTGCGTCAATTCGTACTTCTATCCGAAGAACGAAGCTTACTCGGAAGACGGGCGCTACGCTTATACGGGACAAGACGCGATTCGCTTCCGCGCCAAGCCGTCCCGCGCCGAACGCGACGTCGTGCTCGGGATTTCCCGCAGCTACGAGGAGCTTCGCGATGAGCTCGCTTACTACGAGAGCGAGTACCTGACGCACAAACGAATGCAAGCCAAATCCTAATAACGGAGCCTGCCGGGACAGACGGCTTCCTCCAACCCCCACCCCTCGATTCGCATACCGCAGCCAAAGCGGTGCGCACACTAGAATCGGGGGGTGAGTTTTTTATGCCGAATGGCGTATCCTGCAGCGTAAGCAATTGTTCATTCTGGGGGGAAGGGAATTTATGCGCGGCCAGCCGAATCGCGATCGAGATCGACGCCCATTCGAAGCGAAAGTTCGAGGACGCCGAATTCGCCGAAGAAGGGTTCGCGGAGCATCAGGATGTTGCCGGGAGCTCGAAGACGACATGCTGCTTGACGTTCAAGCCTAAAGAGTAAGGAATTACTAATTAATACCAATTTATTCGCAATAATTGGGACTATGGATCGGCATCGTTCGACAACTAGGCATTAAGTCCGGCTATCCTTTCTGCCGAAAAATGTTGTACAATATTGGAAAGACTTGTACAACGACGATTCGGGAGAGACGACGATGACGGATAGAGTGACCATGGACCCTCGGATGATGAAGGAACTGCTGCTCACGCAATTTATGAGCGGCGTCAATCCTTTCGATACGAAGACTTCGTATGCGTCTTCCGCCGGAACCGGAGACGACCTGTTCGCGCAATTGCTGAATCAAATGCTGTCTTCGGATTCCGGAGAGTCCTCGGATGCGTTAGCCGATTATTCCAGCCTGGGGAGCTCGTTGGGGCTGGGGGGATTGAGCGGCTTAGGCTCTCTGAGCGGTCTTGGCAGCTATGGACTTGGCGGTCTGTCGGGCTTATCCGGCTATACGGGCTTATCCGGCTTGGCTGGACTAAGCGGACTCGGCGGCTCCTCTTCCGGAAGCTACCTGACCTCGCTAATGGGCGGTCTGTCGGGAGGCGGTCTTGTCAACGATACGGGCTACACTTCGATGTACGACGGCCTTATTCGGCAGGCAGCCAGTCAGTACGGCGTCGATCCTGCTCTGATCAAGGGAGTCATTCAATCGGAATCTTCGTTCCGTTGGGATGCGGAATCGTCCGTCGGAGCGAAAGGACTTATGCAATTGATGGACGGTACCGCCCAAGGCCTGGGCGTGACGGATTCCTTCGATCCGGCCCAGAACATTGACGGCGGCACGAGATATCTCTCGTACCTGCTCCGCAAGTACAACGGCAGCGAAGCGACCGCGCTGGCCGCCTACAACGCGGGACCGGGACGCGTCGATCGGCTGGGAATCGCTTCGAACGAGGAGCTGATCTCCCGATTATCCGAGCTGCCGGCCGAGACGCAGGCCTATATCGGGAAAGTGCTCTCCAATCGCAATCTGTGGAGCTCGTCCATCTAAATTTACCCATTTGGTCATTCGCGAATGACCTGTGATAAGATCAAAGCGGGATGCGAATCCGGCTTTGATCTTTTTTTGCATACATAAACGGGTATATAATAAATGTCCAGAGAGGAGAGAGTCCACTTGAAGAACTATTATTTCGATCATTGCGCTTCCACTCCTCCTTACGAGCAGGTCATTCAAACGGTGAGCGAGCTGATGGGGCTTCATTATGCCAATTCGACAGCCCTCCACCGGTCGGGACAAGAAGCGGCCAAGCTGGTCGAGCGCGCCCGCGCATCGGCAGCGCAATCGCTCGGAGCGAAACCGGAAGAGGTGCTGTTCACTTCGGGAGGCACCGAGAGCAACAATCTGGCTCTAAAGGGGATCTTATTCTCCGGGGGTAGAAAAGCTCCTAGACACCTGATTACGACGTCGATCGAGCATTCCTCCGTCTACAATACCGCCAAGCAGCTGGAGAGGTTCGGCATCGAGGTCACGTTCCTTCCGGTCGACCGAACGGGCAGAGTATCGGTGGCGGACGTCGAAGCGGCAATCCGCCCGAATACCCAGCTGGTCAGCGTGATGCACGTCAACAACGAGACCGGCGTCATCCAGCCGATCGAAGAGATTGCCGAGCTGCTCTCCGGCTATCCTCAGATCCGGTTCCACGTTGACGGCGTTCAGGCCGTAGGCAAGGTTCCGCTGAAGTGGGGAGCCAAGGGCATCGATCTCTATTCCGGTTCCGCCCACAAATTCCGCGGTCCGAAGGGAGTCGGCTTCCTGCTTAAGAGAGAAGGCATCGAACTGGAGCCTCTGCAGGAAGGCGGCGGGCAAGAGGACGGCTTCCGCGGAGGCACGCACAACCTGCCGGGAATCGTCGGGATGTCGCAGGCTCTGCGCTTGACGATGGAATCCATGGCTGGCAGGAGAGAGAGAATGTTCGCTCTAAGGCGGCAATTGATCGAGCAGACGAGGAGCATTCCGGAGCTCCTGCTTAACGTGCCGGAGGAGGAACGGCTTGTCTCGCCCCAGGTCGTTAACCTGTCCTATCCCGGGATGAGGCCGGAGGTTCTCGTTCATATGCTCGAGGGCAACGGAGTGTTCCTCTCCACGCAATCGGCCTGCTCCTCCAAGAGCCTCAAGCCGAGCCGCGTGCTGCTGGCGATGGGAATGGACGCGGATCGCGCTTCCGGCAGCCTGCGCATCAGCTTCGGAGACGAGCATGAGGCGGAGGACGTGGACGAGCTGGTTCGCAGATTAAAGGCAACGGTCGCTAAGCTCAAGCCGCTGGAGAGGAGCCGGTAATGGATTACGAATTGATCTTGGTGCGATATGGCGAATTGACGCTGAAGGGGCGCAATCGCAAGAAATTCGAGGACCTGATGTTCCTCAAGCTGAAGCAAGCGCTTCGAACCTTCGAGGCGGTGCAGTACGAGAAAAACTTCGGACGGGTCTACATCCAATTGAACGGGGAGAGCTACGACGAGGTCGCGGCTAAGCTGCAGGAGATTTTCGGCCTGCACTCCTTCAGTCCCGTTCTCCGGGCAAGCCACGAGCTTGAGGATATCCGAGACAAAGCTCTTCAACTGATGCAATCGGAGCGGCCGGTGCCGAAGACGTTCAAGGTTACGGTAAAGCGGGCGTGGAAGGAATATCCGCACGATTCCCAGGAGATGAACCATCTGGTCGGCGCGCACGTGCTGCGCAATACGCCCGAGCTGAAGGTGGACGTCCGTCACCCGGACGTCGAGCTCAAGGTCGACATTCAGCCGCAAGGCGTGTTTCTGTATTCCTCGATGATTCCGGGGGCGGGGGGATTCCCGCTGGGAATGAACGGCAAGGCGATGCTGATGCTGTCCGGAGGGATCGACAGCCCGGTGGCCGGCTGGATGGCCATGCGCAAAGGGCTGGAGATCGAAGCCATCCACTTCCACAGCTACCCGTTCACGAGCGAGCAAGCGACGGAGAAGGTCATCACCTTAACGCAGCGGCTCGCCCATTACGGAGGGAAGATCAAGCTCCATCTCGTTCCTTTCACGGACCTGCAGACCCGAATGGCGCAGAGCGGGCATGAACATCTGATCATCACCTTCATGCGGCGCGCGATGCTGCGAATCGCGGAGAAGCTGGCGGAACGCAGCGGCGCGCTCGCGATCGTCACGGGCGACAGCCTTGGGCAGGTCGCCAGCCAGACGCTGAGCAGCATGAACGTCATCGGCCGCACGATCTCGATCCCGCTGCTGCGGCCGCTTGTCATGATGGACAAGCTGGACATCATCCGCTATGCGGAGAAAATCGGAACCTATGAGACGTCGATCCTTCCGTTCGAGGATTGCTGCACGCTGTTCGTTCCGAAATCCCCGGCGACGAATCCGAACCTGCGGGTCGTCGAAAGCGCGGAAGCCGCGTGGGGAGATGAGCTTAAGCGAATGATCGACGAAGCGGTGAACAACACCGAGACGATCGTCATGACGCCGGCCGGCCGACTCGTACGCAAGTCGGAGAGGCAGCCCGAACCGGCAGCCGAGGATCGTTGGTTCTAATCCAAATGATAGAAGGCCTTCCCTGTCGTCCCGGAGGACGAAGGGAAGGCCTTCTACTTTATCTTTATCTGCGTTTCGATCCGGCCAGCGAGCCCGCCGAGGCCGCCTTGACTTTGGCTTTGTGAGCCTTGATCGAATTGGTCCACAGGCCGCCGACGATGATGATCACGACCATGACGGTGATAAACGTATACTTCAGAACGGGATTGTCGTCGAACAGGCCGTGCAGCTTCGGCTCGTGGGTAACCATCTTGGAAGCCGTATAAGCCAGAACGGCGGAGCCGATGTACACGATCCAAGGGAAGCGGTTAAGGAGGCCGACGAACAGCGTGCTGCCCCAGACGACGACGGGAATGCTGATCAGCAAGCCGAGCACGACGAGCAGCGTCTCCCCGTGAGCGGCGCCGGCGACGGCGATCACGTTATCGAGTCCCATGGCGGCGTCGGCGATAACGATCGTGCGCACCGCTACCCAGAGAGAGGAGCCTGGCTTAACCTCTTCATGGTGCTCCTCCTGGATAAGGAGCTTGTAGGCGATCCACATGAGGACGACCCCGCCAATGGCAAGCAGGAAAGGAATCTTGAGGAGGTAGACGACGAGCAGCGTCGCGACGATCCGTATAATGATGGCTCCTCCGGTTCCGAGCCAGATTGCTTTCTTCTGGGTTTCCTTCGGCAGATTTCTCGCCGACAGCCCGATGACGATGGCGTTATCGCCCGCAAGCAAGAGATCGATGAAGATGATCGTAAGCAATGACGTAAGAAATTCCCAGCTAAAAATATCCATGATGACCTCTCCTCTGACATACCTCTATCCAAGTTTAATACGGCGCCGCCGTCAATTGGATTCAAAATATTACGCATTGTCATAACGACCGCAGCTTGTACATACACCTGATTCTAGGGGGTGCAGTATGGGACTAGGCGAGAGCTTCATGGTGTTCGTAGAGATCGTGCTAATCAATCTCCTGCTCAGCGGGGACAACGCGATTGTCATCGCGATGGCCGCGCGCAAGCTCCCGCCGGCCCAGAGGCAAGCGGCCGTATGGTGGGGAACCGGCGCCGCCGTCTTGCTGCGCGTCGGGCTTACGCTTGCCGCCGTGGCTTTGCTTAACGTGCCCTTCATGCAGACGGTCGGAGCCGTCTTCCTGTTCGCGATCGCGCTTAAGCTGCTCCTTGATCATGGCGGCCATGAGGAAGAGAGGCAAGCGGCATCGACGATAGGCGGCGCGGTATGGACGATCGTCGCGGCGGACTTCGTCATGAGCCTGGACAACGTACTGGCCGTAGCTGCCGTAGCGAAAGGCGATGTCGTCCTGCTCGTCATAGGAATCGCGTTGAGCATCCCTATTATTATCTGGGGCAGCTCTTTCATTATTCACCTGCTTGATCGGGCGCCTTTCTTAGTTTACATCGGAGGCGGTCTGCTTGGCTACGCTTCCGGCGAGATGATGCTCAAAGATCCCGGCCTGAAGAAGATTCTGCCCATAGCCGCGGAAGGCGTCGCGGAGAGCCTGCCTTTCCTTGCCGTCGCCGTTCTGCTAGCGGCCGCCTTGCTGCTCCGCCGGAAACGCGCGTCCTAAAGGCCTTGTCCGCGGGGGGCGATTTTCTTCTCTTCGCGCAGCTAAATTTTCGGTATAAGAACTGGTTTTTTGAGATGTTTTCCTTTACACTTAAGGATAAAAAGAAGCCTGTCCGTCTCGTTCCATCTACGCGGGCAACAGGCGCCGTTTCGCAGTCTTCAAACAAAGTGGGGGAACATCGTGAACAAGCAATCCGCCGCGGTAGGGGTGCTGGCACTGGCTGCGGGGTTGGTCATTCTGCTCGGCAAGCTAGGGGTATTCGCCTTCATTGGCTCCGTATTCTGGCCGCTGTTAATTCTAATCCCGGGTATTTTATTGCATGTTCTTTATTTCGGTCGTATGCTTCCGGCGGTCACGCTGATTCCGGCCGGCATTCTGACGGTTATCGCGGTCCTGCTCGTCATCGGGAATTGGTTCGGATGGCACTCGATGAATTATTTGTGGCCGTTCTTCGTGCTGAGCGTCGGAGTCGGGCTGTATGAATATTACGTGTTCGGCCCGGATCGCACGAAGTCGCTGTGGGCGGTCTCCGTCGGATTGATCGCGGTCTCGGTGCTGCTGTTCTTCATGACGCTGCTCTGGAGATGGGGAGCCTATCTGCTTGCCGTGATCCTGATCGCGGCGGGCGCTTGGATGGTTCTCAAACGCCCGCGCTTTCGCTGAATCGAAGGCTCGGGAAGAGACCCGCTTGATTAATAAGCGGTTTGGCGTATAATAGAAGGGATGTAGGTGGAGCGTCGACCTTGCGTCGACGTTTTCTTGTTTCCGTAACCAAGGGCCGATATACCGCCGATATTCCTTGGAATCGACCCTTTATATAAAGATAGGAGTGGGACTATGCACCCAAGAGATCGCATTCGCAATATCGCCATCATCGCGCACGTTGACCATGGCAAAACAACGCTGGTGGACCAATTGCTCCGCCAATCCGGAACGTTCCGGGAAAATGAGCAAGTTCAAGAACGGGCAATGGATTCGAATGATCTGGAAAGAGAACGCGGCATTACGATCCTCGCCAAGAACACGGCCGTCCACTACAAGGATTGCCTGATCAACATCGTCGATACGCCGGGACACGCCGACTTCGGCGGCGAAGTGGAACGGATCATGAAGATGGTTGACGGCGTTCTTCTCGTCGTCGATGCGTTCGAAGGCTGCATGCCGCAGACGAAGTTCGTGCTTCGCAAAGCGTTGGAAGCGGGACTGACTCCGATCGTTGTCGTCAACAAGATCGACCGTCCTGCTGCGCGCCCCGCCGAAGTTATCGACGAAGTGCTCGAGCTGTTCATCGAGCTCGAAGCGAACGACGAGCAGTTGGAATTCCCGGTCGTCTATGCATCCGGCTTGAACGGGATCGCCGGCCTCGAGCCGGACAACCTGACCGATACGATGGAGCCGCTCTACGAGACCATCATCGAGAAGATCCCGTATCCGACCGAGAATACGGAAGAGCCGTTGCAGTTCCTCGTTACACTGCTCGACTACAACGAATATCTCGGACGTATTCCGATCGGACGCGTTAATCGCGGCAAGATCCGCCAAGGGCAACCGGTTGCCGTCTTGGACCGCGAAGGCAAGATCCGTCAAGCTCGGATCGAGAAGCTGTTCGGCTTCCAAGGGCTGAAGCGCGTCGAGATGGATGAAGCCGCTGCCGGCGACATCATTGCCATCGCAGGGATCAAGGATGTCAATATCGGCGAGACGATCGCTGACCCGGCGAATCCGGAAGCTCTTCCGGTTCTGAAGATCGACGAGCCGACGCTGCAAATGCGCTTCCTCGTTAACAACAGCCCTTTCGCCGGACGCGAAGGCAAGTTCGTTACCTCCCGCAAGCTGCGCGAGCGCCTGTTCAAGGAACTGGAGACCGACGTATCTCTGCGCGTCGAAGAGACGGACAGCCCGGATGCCTTCATTGTCAGCGGCCGCGGCGAGCTTCACCTTGGCATTCTGATCGAGAACATGCGCCGCGAGGGCTACGAGCTTCAAGTGTCGAAGCCTGAGGTTATCATCCGCGAGATCGACGGCGTTAAGTGCGAGCCGATCGAACGTCTGCTGATCGATGTTCCGGAAGAGAGCATGGGCAACGTGATGGAAAGCCTTGGAACGCGCAAAGCCGAGATGGTCAACATGATCAACAACGGCAACGGACAGATTCGCCTGGAATTCCTTATCCCCGCGCGCGGTTTGATCGGCTATCGCACGAACTTCCTGACGTTGACTCGCGGTTACGGGGTCATGAACCACGGGTTCGAGAAGTACGGTCCAATTGTCGGAGGACAGGTTGGCGGACGTCACCAAGGCGTGCTCGTCGCGAGCGAGACCGGAACTACGACGATGTATGGCATGATGGGCGTTGAAGACCGCGGCATTCTGTTCTTGGAGCCGGGTACCGAAATCTACGAAGGAATGCTCGTTGGCGAGCACACCCGGGATAACGACATCATCGTCAACATCTGTAAGGAAAAGGCGCTCAACAATATTCGTACCGCAAATAAAGAAGAGACCGTCAAGCTGAAGACTCCTCGTCTGATGTCGATGGAAGAAGCGCTTGAGTACCTGAACGACGACGAGCTTTGCGAGATTACGCCGAAGTCGATTCGCTTGCGCAAGAAGATCTTGGTCAAGAGCGAACGCGAACGGGCGGAGAAGCAACGCAAAATGGCGGAATCCGGCGTTTAACGCCGGATTTTCCCGCACCTACTGGAGGGATTGGTTGTGCAAGCATGGTTCGCGGATCATCGCCTAATCTCTTACATCATCATTCTCGCATTTACCATCTATATCTTTAACGCGGTGTTCCGGATGGGGAGGCTCCCGATCCTGAAGGAGATTCTTGTGTACATCGTGATGGCGATCGGCTGCCTCGTGCTGCTGGTGCTGCAGATCGACAAGCTGCCGATCATCCAGTGCATGGGGGTCGCCGTCATTATGATGCTGATGCTTAGAATGCGGCAGCTTTATGACAAATGGCGCGGCGGACAAGCGGATAGCTCCGGCAAGGAGTCGTCCAAGCAGCAGTAAAGGTTATCGGAGCAAGAGGGAATGCCAGATTCGTATTCCCGCCGGAAGTCTCGGGAGACTTCGGCGGAACGAATAGGAGGATTCGTCATGCGCCTTACCGACACGTTGTTCTATTGGCTGCAGATGAAGCTGATGACCGAGGCTCGCCCCGAAGACGAGGCGGCACGGGAGTCGCTTCACTTTTTTGCGCAAATTTTGTCCGAAGATCACGAACTGGCCGAGTTCGCCGTCGTTTCTAAGGATTCCGCGAAAATATATGTCGACTATCGCCTGCGCAATGAAGCTTCTAAGACGGTCTGGTTCGATCGCGAAGCTGCCGAGCAGCTCGTTCGCGATCTGTACGGCGCCGCCGAAGGAGCTGTCGACGAGGATCACGAGGTGAATGAATGAGCAATCCCGCACCGCTGCCTCCTAGGAGCAGAAGCAACCCGAAGGCCGTACCGAAAAAGCCGAAGCGTCGCCCGCGCCGCTTCTTACTCTTCCTGTTCTCATTCTTGATTGTCGTTATCGTAGGCTTGGCTGCTTATGCGGGCTATATCTGGAACGAAACGAACAAAGCTTTGACCGATGTCGCGCTTCCGGCCGGCAGCGCCAAGCCGATCGCTTCCGAAGAAAGGGCGCAGGTCAAACCATTGTCGATGCTGCTTCTCGGCACGGACTATCGCGAAGCGACGGGCAGCATGAATACGGACGTGGTCATGGTCATCGCCATGAATCCGAATTCGAATACGGCTACCGTCGTCTCGATTCCGCGCGATACGAATCCTCAGCTTGAAGGTTATTCCTCGCGGAAGATCAATGCGTTCTATGCCCGGTTCCATCATAAAGCGACATCGGAGTTGGGCAAGGAAGGCGACGACGCTAACGCATACGCCCGCGACGAGATGAAAGACATGCTGGGCAAAATGTTCGGAATCAAAGTCGACTACTCGGCGGTGATCAACTTCAAGGGCTTCGTCGACGTCATCGACGCGCTTGGCGGCGTAAAGGTGTACGTCGATCAAGACATGCGTTATACGGACAGCGCCGACGGCACCGACATCAACCTGAAGAAGGGCGATCATACGCTCAAAGGCGAGGATGCGCTCGGCTTCGTGCGGTACCGCAAGTCGAATCACGGGACGGCGGCTTCGAGCGATTTCGACCGCAACGACCGCCAGAGCCGAGTGCTCGCCGCGATTATCGACAAGATGAAGTCCGTCGGCGGCGTGACCAAGCTTGGCAACGTCATCGGCGCGGTAGGCGACAACATGCGGACCGATATTCCGCGCGACCAGATCATCAATATGCTCAAAGCGTATTACGATATCAACAAGGAGAGCGTTCGCTTTATCCCGCTCGAAGGAGTATGGGACAGCCCTTATGTATATCTGAACAAAGAGAAGCTGGAAGAAGCGAAACAGGCTCTAGCCGAAGAAATGACTCCGGAAGGACGCAAGGCAGCGCCTGCGGCCTCCGCAAGCGCCGCGGCCGAATAGGGAGAACCCGCGGATTGCCGCTTGGAATCCCGGACTTTCCTATGCTATAATGAGTCCAATCAGTCCGGAGGGAGGTTGGCGGATGACGATAGCGGAGAAGATCCTTCCTTATCATCTGACTTGTCGACACCCGGAGAACTCCAGCATGGAGGGACCGGCCGAGCTTCTTGCGTACAAGAAGAGAGGTGCCGACACTCTCGGCGTCTGCCTTGCGGCGCATCCGGATTTGGCTATCAGCAATGACGATATTGCCGCAGAGCGTCCGAATGGACAACTTTCCGCGGCCATTACGAAAGCCCAGTGAGCGATCACTGGGCTTTTTTGTCATTTTCCGGAGGTGTTCGATGGGGAGGAACGGCCTCCCGTATGAGCTTGCAGCTTGTGAATCGTTCCGGTTCCGTCCGGAGAAGCGGGCGGGACGACGCTGCGCGGCATCTGAGGAATCAGACGGCCGACAATATCCGCCATCTCTTCGGAGAAACCGGCGATCGGCCTTCCGTTCTTCGCGTCGGCTCGAATCTCGCGAAGGCGCTGCGCCATATCGATGTCCGCCGTAACGACGGCGTCAATGCCGTAAGGATCCTTGCGGAACGCTTCGGCTACGGCATATTTAATCGTTCCGACCCTGGAGCGTTCAAGCGTAGGCTCCACGTCGATGCCGACGACCGCGTACTTTCCGAACACGACGCAGTTCGCTCCCTTGACGCCTTTGACGCCTGTCGCCAGCTTCTCCAGGTGCGCGGCTACCTCCGATGCATTCGCCTTGGTAATCGCTGCCGTAGTCCCGTTGGTCGTGCTCTGCACGTTGACCCGATTGCCCAGCGGCGCCGGACTCGATTGCTTCGCGGAACCGCAAGCGGCCGTGCCCAAAGTTAGCGATGCGAGCAGCAGGCCGGTTCCAATTCCGCCGCCAATCGCAGTTAGCTTCATATCCAATCACCGTCCTATCGTAAATTCTGTCTGGAGGGGATGCCGGGAAAGCGACGGACACCGCAATCCGAGCTTTCGACAGCTATCGAGCGACCTGATCTCATTGTTCCCCGTCGGCAGTCAATGATTCAAGAAGTTCTCCATACGCCCAAATCCGTCGAACCCGGGAGGGACCACCGTTGAAAAAAATTTACGTGCTCGATACCAACGTGCTTCTTCACGATCCGAATGCGATGTTCTCGTTCGAGGACAACGAGGTCGTCATTCCTTCCGTCGTCCTGGAGGAGATCGATTCCAAGAAGCGGCTGGCCGACGAGATCGGCCGCAACGCACGGTTCGTATCCCGCGAACTCGATCGTATCCGGGAGAATGGCCATCTGCACAATGGCGTTTTTCTGGAGAACGGCGGCTTGTTGAAAGTTGAGATGAATCATCGACGCTTCGTCCGGGTTCAGGAATTGTTCGGCGAGATGACGAACGATAACCGAATCCTGGCGGTAGCGCTCAATTATCATATGGAGGAGCAAGAGAAAGAAGCGGAAGCCCGCCCGGTCATCCTCGTCAGCAAGGACGTTCTCGTTCGCGTCAAGGCGGACGTTCTGGGCATCTTGACCGAGGACTACTTGTCGGACCGCTCCGCGTCCCCGGACGACCAGTACGCCGGGCATCTCACGCTGCACGTGCACCCTTCGGTGATCGACGAATTTTATACCTATCGGTTCCTTGGCATCAACCACCTCGGCTTGAACGTCAAGCTGATGCCGAACGAGTTCGTCATCCTGAGGGATGAGCTCGGTACTTCCAAGTCGGCGCTGCTCAAAGTGAGCCCGGACGGCCATCGACTGGAGCCGCTGCATCTGAGCAACGATCCGGTGTGGGGGATCACCGCGAGGAACGCCCAGCAACGAATGGCACTAGAATTGCTGCTTAACGACGAGATTCCCCTCGTAACCCTATCCGGGCGCGCGGGAACCGGCAAGACGCTGCTGACGCTGGCGGCGGGATTAATGAAGGTAGAAGACGAGCACAAGTACAAGAAGCTACTGATCGCCCGTCCGGTCGTGCCGATGGGCAAGGATATCGGCTATCTGCCCGGCGAGAAAGAAGAGAAGCTGAGGCCGTGGATGCAGCCGATCTATGACAACCTGGAGTTTCTGTTCGACACGAAGAAGTCGGGCGACCTGGACAAAATTCTGATGGGACTCGGCAGCATTCAGGTGGAAGCCCTCACCTACATTCGGGGGCGGTCCATTCCGGGCCAATTCATCATCATCGACGAAGCGCAGAACCTGAGCAAGCACGAGGTGAAGACGATCGTCTCGCGCGTCGGCGAGAACAGCAAGATCGTCCTGCTCGGGGATCCGGAACAGATCGATCATCCTTATCTGGACGCGATGAGCAACGGACTCACTTATCTTATCGAGCAATTCAAGGGAGAGGGCGTCAGCGGCCACGTCACCCTGGAGAAGGGCGAGCGTTCTCGTCTGGCTCAGTTGGCGGCGGAGCGGCTGTAGGTGGATCGGAAGCAGGGGGAGAAGCGGCACCAGGGGGATCCTGGTGCCGTTTATTTGTCATTAAGAGAACCCATGGTTCGACTGGGATTCAAACAAATTCGGACCTCGTTCAGCTCCCCGCGCGAGGGGAGAGAGGACGGAGCTTCCGGCTGATCCCCATAAAGCGGTTACAAAGAATTGCGCGACAATTCCGTGCATTACTGCTATCATTAGAAGGACAATGTTTAAACCGGAGATTTTACCTTTAGGAGAGAAGGGAGGAGGCGGATACGCGCCCCAAAACGATACTCGTCATCCTGCTGCTCGGCCTAATGGTGCTGTTCGTTTCTCCGCTTGCGTCCTCTCCTTCCTCGGGTACGGTTCCGACTGCGGTTCCGGAAGAACCGGATTCCGTTCCGGTGTTCCAGCCGGTGGATACCGATTCTCTGCCGGCCGAATTGACCGTCTCCGCCGTCATCGATGAAGAAGGCTATGGACTGCTGATGAAGCAAGGAGCGAGATACCAGGAGAGTCATCCCGAACTGGAGATTCATTGGAACCGGATCGAGCCGGAGGACGCGGATACCGACCAAGAATGGCTTGCCATAGCCGATCAGGCCGATGTCGTGCTCGTTCCGAACGAATGGATCCGGCTGCTTGCCGTATCCGGCAAGCTGAGTCCGGTGGATACCGCGTTCGTCGGCGAAGCCCAGTCCGAGCAGTTCGATGCCCTCATCTCCCAGGTGAAGTGGAACTTGTATCTCTGGGGAGTGCCGAAGGACTTCGACCCTTATGTCCTGGTATGGAACCGCAATGTCCTGGAAGCGGTGAGGAGCGAGACGGACGGCATGGAGCTGCCGTTAAAGCCCGAACAGTGGCAAAGCCTGCCGCAGAAGCTTAGGGACGCGGGGCTCGTCAGCAATTGGCTCGCGATCGACCGGAAGGATCCCTATGCTCTGTTGGCATGGCTTGGCGCGGTAACGGGAGAGAGAGAAGACGTGCTGTTCGAAGCGGATGCCAAGACATGGGGGGAGCGGCCGCTTGAAGCCGCGTTAACCTTGCTGGCGCAGGAGCAGGCGGGGATCGCTTCGGCCGGGCCGAGCGAGGACCCCGGTTTCTGGCCGGCCTTCGCCGCCGGACGCTACGCCGCCGCGATCGTTCGCAACTCCGAGGCGGAGCAGGCGTTCCGCGAGCTGCCGGATTCTTCCTCCGCGGCGCTCAAGATCGATCGGGAGTCCTGGAATTCCGCTTTCGTCTGGCCGGGCGGCACGAGCTTCGGGCTTTCTTCGGGTTCCAACAACAAAGAAGCCGCGATCGGTTTGATCGCGGAGATGACGAGCGAGGACAATCAGTGGCAGAATTATTTGGCGACGGACCGTCTTCCGGTTTATCGGTCGCTCTACGAGGGAAGCAAGGATATGCTTCCGGTCTCCGTGGCGGTCGCCCAGCGATTCCCCAACCAGGCGACCGTCTCCGTCGAGCCGGGGATCCCATCCCGCGCCTCTCTCTTAAAGAGCTTATGGTTCAAGTGGCTCGCGGGCGGCATCACGCTGCCCGATTGGAGAGCGCGCTGGGAGGCTTCCGCGGGATTACTTGCCGAGCTTGAGTCCGACGACTAGCTTGCCGTCGGTAAGCTCTACCGAATCGGCCTTGATATAAGACATGAATTCTTGCGGATAGAAGCCCAGGTCGAACTCCCGCTCGAGATCCTGGCGAGTCGTATCGGGCAGTTCCAGATCGTTGAAGACCAGCTTATCGACATGGAAAAGGATGGCGTTCTTCGGATCGTTCTCAATCGTATAATGGCCTTCGATTCTCACTTTGATATCCCCATTGCTTCCTTCGAGAATCATTTGTCCCGAGGCGAAAGCGATCGCGATCTGGCTTAGCCGATCATCTTGTTTGCGCAGGAATTCGTTAAGCTCGGCGTCCGTTATCGTCAGTTTTGCTTTCAGTCCGCTTGTTTTCAGGGCATCCGGGTGCTCCTTCAACCAATCCGGGAGCTTCGACATCGCTTTCGACAGGGCTCGGAACTCTTGTTTGACTTCGTACAAGCCGACATTCTGCCAGTACGCCTGCATCTCGGCCATCATCTTGCGCATTCCTTCTTCGTCGCCGCTCGCGGCCAGCAAGGAATCCAGCTCGCTCTGAAGGGCCTGGATCCGTTCGCGTTGAGCGCGAAGCTCCTGTTCGACCTGAGAGAGCTCATTCTTGTTTCTCTCCAGCGTCCGGTAGCCTTTCTGCAGATCCTCGTACTCATCCTCATAGCTCTTGAGAGTCTTGTGGTCGGATTGGAACAAGAGATCCATCAACTCCCAGGTTGCCAGCAGTTCCTTGAGAGAACGGGAATTCAGAAGGGCCGACCACATCGCATCCTTCTGTCCCATGTAATAGGTTCTTAGAACGCGTCCGGCCTGTTCGCGTTTTGCGACGATCGCAATCTCTTGCTCGGCAAGCTTCTGAGAGGTCTGCTCGATGCCCTTCTCCGCAGCGGCCCGCAGCCCGGCGATGCGATCGATCTCCCGGTCGATCTCGACGACCGTAAGCCCCTTCTCCAGCAGTTTCTTGGTCTCCTCGTTGAACCCGCCGGAAGGGGCGGGAGCCGCATAGGCCGGACGGACCGGCGAATTGGCGCCCGGAAGCGCCGATAGACCGGTTAAGATCAGCCCTATGGCGAGGAGGAGAGAGAGGCGGCGCAACATGACGGGCACCTCCTTCCGATGAATGGACATGAATGGACATGCTTGAGACTGCTCCCATTCTATGAACAAGCGGAGCGGGTCATGTCTCTGATCTATTATAAATCATTCGGCAGGAATACGTTTCACTTTTATCCAATTGTTATGTCGAAGGGGAGACAAGGGATGAAGCTGGATTTACCTCTGATCGGCATCCTGAAGGAGAAAATACGGACGTCGCGGCGGCAGGGGATCACGGAGAACGGGAAGCCGGCGAAAGCCATCCGATTCCGGGATTTCATGGCCGCTTGCTTATACGAGCCCGAATACGGTTATTATTCAAGCGATAAGGTTCGGGTAGGGAGAAGCGGCGATTTCTATACGAGTTCATACATAGGAGAAGCATTCGCGGATTGCCTGGCTTCACGTCTGGCCCGGCTGGCGGACGAGCATTTCGGCTCCGACTCGGAGGTCGAGGTACTGGATTGGGGAGGAGGAACGGGCAGGCTTGCGGGTCAGCTGCTCTCCGCTTGGGAGAGGGAGGGGGCAACTCGTTGGCGAGTATCGGTCGTGGACGGCAACCCCGCCCATCGGCAGGAAGCGCAACGCGGCCTCGAGCAAGCAATCGAGCAAGGGAAGGCTTGCGTTCTTAGTCCGGAAGAAGCCGAAGCTATCGAATGGAGAGAGCGGAACGTCATTCTGGTTGGTAACGAGCTGCTGGATGCGATGCCGGTTCATCGGCTTATCCGGAAAGCCGGCATGGTGCGGGAATGGGGCGTCGCTTGGGACTTGAGAGCGGGACGCTTCGTCTCCTGCTTGCTGGAACCGGATGAAGAGCTGCTGCTAAGCATGGAAAGGGACCGGATCCGCTTGCGGGAAGGACAGACCTGCGAGATCGGACGCGACGCCGAGGAATGGTTCGCCGCGCGGTCTTCTTCCTTCGGCGACGCGATAGCCGTCTTCATCGATTACGGCGATGAATCCGAGGAGCTGTCGGCGGCGCATCGAATGAACGGCACGCTCGTCTGCTACCGCAACCATCTGGCTTGCGACGACCCCTACGAGGCTCCGGGCGAACAGGATATCACCGCTCACGTGAACTTTACGGGAATGCGAAGGGCGGGCAAGGAGGCCGGATGGGAGGAGCTGTGGTACGGGACCCAGCTGCGATTCCTGACGGACTCGGGCTTGCTGGATGGGCTGGTCCCCCTGGCCAACGCGGATCCTTTCCATCCGAACGCAAGAAGGAACCGCGCGATCCGCCAACTGCTGTTAAGCGATAGGATGAGCGAACTGTTCAAGGTTCAAATCTTCCGCAGGACCCATGAATAATGGCAATAAAAAAACGCCGGAGCGCTTGGCTCCGGCGTTCTGCCTTGTCTTGTTTAAGCGGGGAGTCCCATCTTGAATACACTCCAATAAGTGAACCCAAGGAAGGCGATGACCATATATGCCCAGAACATATAGATATAGGTCTTCTCCGTAAAGTTCAGGTAGCCGAATAAGAAGAACACAGCCGACTGAATGAAGAAAAGCAAAGCCATCTCCCACATATCGCCCGCGAAGGACATCAAAGCGATTAGCAGCGTAAAGAGTCCCAATACCCGGAACATGCGTGCCATTGTGCAATCTCCTCTCTGTCTAACCCCGTTTTACCTATGCATGCATATTATACCTGTTGTCCCAGCAAAGTGTAAACCGGAAGAAGTGACGAATTGGCAAACTTTTCGTCCATAACTTCAAGGTTCCTTTTTTTTCGTCTTTTTATTCGTAACGGCCGAGGTCCTCGCCGCGGAGGTATACCGCGACAGAAAATGGATATACATAGAAGTAACCGCTAGATTCTATGAACTCTACTACGGGCATAGAAATGAATAAAAAAGCCAAAAAATTCGATTGAAGATCATCTTTGATGAGGAGGGAATGCGCGCATGACGGCTGTCAGACAGGACGCATGGAGTCCAGACGACGATTTAATATTGGCCGAAGTAACGCTTCGACATATTCGGGAAGGAAGCACGCAGCTGGCGGCATTCGAAGAGGTCGGCCAACGAATCGCCCGCACGTCCGCGGCATGCGGATTCCGTTGGAACAGCTTCGTCCGGAAGCGGTACGACGAGGCGATCGGAATGGCGAAGCAACAGCGGCAGAAGCGTAATTATCTTAAGAAGCAAGGCCTCGCTTCTACTCTGGCGAATACCATCACGGACCGGCTCCCCGGAGAGGACACGGATTCATCCAAATCCGAATTGGTTACCGCGGATTCGTTATCTATGGAAGCGGTTATCCGCTACCTGCGCCAATGGAAGAATTCGGTTCAGGATTTGTCCCGCCAGGTGAAGGCGCTCGAGAAAGAATTGCGGGATAAAGAAGATCAGCTGTCGGAGCTTCGGGAAGTCAATAATCGTCTCTCCAAGGAAGTCAGCGAGGTCCAGACCGATTATCGCGTCGTGAACGACGATTACAAAGCGCTTATCAAGATTATGGACCGGGCAAGAAGGCTTGCCTTCCTGGCCGAAGAAACCGAAGAAGAGAAAACTCGCTTCAAGATGGATGCCAACGGCAATCTCGAACGCATCGAATAGACGCCGCAAGACGCCGCGTTTATGTTCCATAGACAGGGACAGTCCGCAAGAGTTCCGCAAGGAACCGCGAACGGTCCCTGTCTTTGTTTCGTTTATCGGTTAAGCTATGATAGGGTAAAAGCAGGTCGACGTAGGCAATGGTTGGCAAAAGCTATCGTATCGATCGGAAATCGAGAGGATCTTGTTGAATGGAGACGAAGAGGATGCGGGCTGCCATAGCGGGCGGCGGATCCATGGGCCTGCTGCTGGCCGCCAGGCTGAGCGCCGCAGGCTGCGAGACGACTGTCTGGACAAGAAGCGAGGAGCAGGCTCGAACGCTGGAGAAGCAAGGCATTACGCTGTTGGATGGGAACGGGGAGCGATTGGGGAATTTCCCCGTACGAGCGGTTTCGATCGGCCAAGCTGCCGCGAATCGCGAGAGTCTCGTCGTGCTGCTGGCGCTGAAGCAGACCGGACTGACGGAGGAATTCCTGCGGGAGCTGCGCGAGGCTGCGGGAGAACGAGCGGAGATCGTGTCGTTCTGCAACGGAATCGGGCATCTGGAGCGGCTTACGGCAACGCTGCCGGGTTCTTCCCAATTGGCCGCGGTCACGACGGAAGGGGCGCTGCGTACGGGTCCGTCCGAAGTGATGCATACGGGCAAAGGGCAGATTTGGATGGGTCAAGCTCCTATTTTCAAAGGAAGTTCGACGGAATATGTCAAAATGCCTACGGAAGATAGGTTGAAGGATATAGAAAACCTCTTCCAAACGGCAGGATTCTCCATTTTTATGTCGAATAAGATGTCAGAGCGAATTTTGCGCAAGCTGCTGATCAATTCGGTTATCAATCCTCTCACCGCCTTGCTGCGGGTTCGAAACGGGGAGCTGCTGGAGTCGGAAGCTCGTCTGGCGCTTATGCGGGCGCTGTTCGAGGAGACATTGCCTATCCTTCAAGCGAACGGCCTTTCTTCAGGGGACGGCTTGTGGGAGGAAGTCGTGGACGTCTGCGTCCGCACGGCGCGGAACGAATCTTCCATGCTTCAGGATGTTCGGAACGGCAGGCTCACGGAGATCGAAGCCATCAACGGAGCCGTATCCCGTCTCGCCGCGGACATGGGAGCAAGCGCTCCATGGAATGAGAAGCTGACGGCCTTGGTGGGAGCGATCAACGGATAAAAAAGGAGATGAGATGAGTGTCCGCAATCTGGAATGCATTGGTGAGCATTTACGCTGCAATAGCTGTGGTTCCGATTATTCCGTTCCTCATCGTCTTCTTCTTCGCCAAGTGGAGAGGGCAGGAGCGCAACCAGGCGATCAAGCTGTCGATGGACGTGACGACGGTCTTCCTGATCGGATGCGTCTCGATGCTGCTGAACCGGCTGGGAACCTCGTTCGGCCCTTACATTCTATTGTTGTTCATGCTGATCATGGGCGGTTTGCTCGGCAATGCGCAGAACCGGGCGCGAGGCAGCGTCGATTCGCGCAAGCTGATACGGGCGATCTGGCGGCTGACGTTCTTCCTGACAACGATCCTCTACGTGCTGCTAACGATCGTGGATATCGCCGGCAGAATCATAGGGAAGTCCGCCTGAGCTTGTCATCAAATGTTCACGGAAAATCGGCAAAAAGAATAAAAAGGAAACGCCGGAAGCAACCTATCCTACGGGGAGGTTGCTTTTTTGCATGGCCCGGAGGAAGAAGCTGGGAACCGGCGGCCGGGCAGCGAATGGAAGCGGCGAATAAGAGTTGGAAATCGAGTCAAGGGTTTGCTAAAAGAGTCAAATATGACCGGTAGTATAAAAAAATATCGGGCGATATAATCAGGAAGCTACTATTCATTTCAGACAGAAGGGGTTAAAAAGCTATGCGCAAATCTTGGTTTCTAACGCTTGCCATGCTGCTTGTCATCGGCACCGTGCTAGCTGGATGCGGTTCTAACAACAGCTCTTCCGGCAATCAGGTATTTAACATGAACTTGTCCTCGGAACCGCCGACTCTGGACCCGGCCCTGGCACAGGACTCCGTGTCGTTCACCGTTCTGACGGGTCTCTATGAAGGCTTGACTCGCAAGGATTCCACCGGCAAGGTCATTCCGGGCGTTGCCGAGACTTGGGATATCTCCGACGACCAGAAGACGTATACCTTCCATCTTCGCAAGGATGCCAAGTGGTCGAACGGCGATCCCGTTACCGCGCACGACTTCGAATATGCATGGAAGCGGGTCCTCGATCCGAACCAGAATCCGGCTTCCCCTTACGCTTACCAGCTCTATTACGTTAAGAACGCGCAGAACTACAACATCGCTGCCGACAACCCGAACCATATCACGGATCCGGAGCAGGTCGGCGTCAAAGCTACCGACGACTACACGCTGGTCGTCCAGCTGGAGAACCCGACTCCTTACTTCCTGAGCATCACTTCCTTCTGGACGACGTATCCGGTCCACAGCTCCGCCAAGGATAACGCGGCATGGGCTGCGGAAGCGAACACGATGATCACGAACGGACCGTTCAAGATCACGACCTGGAAGCACGGCAACGAGATCGACCTCGTTCCGAACGAGAACTACTACGCGAAGGACGAAATCAAGCTGTCCAAGGTTCACTTCGTCATGGTATCGAACTCCTCCACGGAGCTTCAAATGTACAAGACGGGCCAACTGAGCTATTCCGGCGCGCCGACGGGAGAAATCCCAACGGAGCAAATCGCGACGCTTAAGGGCTCCAATCCGGACGAATTCAACAACCAAGCGACGGCCAGCACCTATTATTACAACTTCAACACGACGAAAGCGCCTTTCGATAACGCCAACATCCGCAAGGCATTCGCGATGGCGATCGACCGCACGCAATTGGTCGAGAAGGTCACGAAAGGCGGCCAGCAGCCGGCATTCGGTTTCGTTCCTCCTAGCATTACCGGCGAGAACAAGTCCTTCCGCGAAGAATATCCGGATATCGACCTGTTGAAGCCGGATGTCGCGCAAGCGAAGGCCCTGCTGGAGCAAGGCCTGAAGGAAAAGGGCCTCTCCTCCATGCCGACCGTTACCCTGACGGTCAATGAAGGAACGGGCCACAAGCAAGTCGCGGAAGCGATCGTCGACATGTGGCGCAAGAACCTCGGCGTCGAGGTCAAGATCGAGACTCAGGAATGGAAGGTGTTCCTGAAGAACCGCCAAAGCCTGAACTACGATATCGCGCGCGCCGGCTGGTCCGCCGACTACAACGATCCGATGACGTTCATCGATATGTTCACCTCGACCGGCGGCAACAACGACATCGGCTTCAAGAACGCGCAATACGACGAACTCGTCAAGAAGGCCTACGCTTCCAGCGATCAGCATGAGCGTATGCAATTGATGAGCCAAGCGGAGAATATTCTCGTCAAGGACAACATGGCCATCCTGCCGCTGTACTACTACACGGGCGTTCATATGGTCAAGAAGAACGTCAAGGGAATCGTCATGGATTACCAAGGCATGATCGACTACACCCGGGCATCCGTGGAATAACGATCGACCATCGTTCGCATATCGGGGTATGCAGGCTAATCCCTGTCATATCCCGATTTTGCTTCCTTGGCACGCGTCGGTTCATCAAGAAATAAAGGGAAGGAGTGAATTTACGTGGTGCGTTATTGGATCGGGAAACTATTCTCCGTCCTTGTCTCGTTGTTTATCCTGGCGACAGCGACTTTCTTCCTGATGAAAGCGATCCCGGGCGATCCTTTCACGGCGGAGAAGGCGGTGCCTCCCGAGATCAAAGCCAAGCTGATGTCCTTCTATGGCTTGGATAAACCCCTATGGGATCAATATGTGACTTATTTGAAGAACCTCGTTCATTTCGACTTGGGGATGTCGATGAAGAGCCAATACCAGACCGTATCCAGCATCATCGCGGATTCGTTCGGCTACAGCCTTCGCCTCGGGATTCTCTCGATTATCGTCTCCGTCGTGGTCGGCGTGGGGCTCGGCATTCTTGCGGCCATGTATCATAGAAAGCTGCTCGACAGCGCTGCGATGATTCTGGCGGTGCTAGGCGTGAGCGTACCTAACTTCGTTGTCGCTTCGCTTCTGCAATACGTGTTCGGGGTGAAGCTGAACTGGTTCCACGTTGCCGGCCTCAACGGGCCGCTCGATTACGTGCTTCCGATCATCGCGCTCGCTTCTCTTCCGATCGCGTATATCGCCCGCCTGACCCGCTCCACGATGCTGGAGGTGCTGTCCGCGGAATACATCAAGACGGCCAAAGCCAAGGGCATTCGCAAACGGGTCATTATTTTCAAGCATGCGCTTCGCAACGGCATTCTCCCGGTCGTCACCTATCTGGGACCGATGACGGCGAACGTCGTCACCGGCTCGGTTGTCGTGGAGCAAATCTTCGGCATTCCGGGGCTCGGCCAGTACTTCGTCGGCAGCGTATCCAACCGGGATTACACGCTTATCATGGGGATCACCTTGTTCTATGCGGTTATTCTGATGGTCGCCCGTCTGTTGACGGACATCGTCTACGGCCTCGTTGATCCTCGAATCGGACTTCGCTCGCGGAAGGGGGCTGCATGATGGAGAAACAAGGAACATCCGATATGACGACTCATCGCGACGGACGCAAGCAGCCCGGCCTGACCCGCGAGCTGTTCAAGCGCCTTAGCTTCCGCCCTCCGGGCGAGATGCTGGCGGGGGAGAGCGTGCCGGAATGGAAGGATGTCATGCGCCGCTTGCTCACCAACAAGGTGGCGATGACGGGAGCGGGCTTCCTCGTGCTCCTGACGATCATGGCGATCATCGGTCCGTGGCTGACGCCTCATGATTATTTTACGAACAACCTGGATCGGACGAACGAGGCTCCGAATTCGGATTACTGGTTCGGAACCGATAATCTGGGCCGTGATATTTTCTCGCGGATCTGGATGGGGGCGCGGATCTCCTTGACGGTAGGCGTCGTAGCCGCGCTGATCGACCTTATCGTCGGCGTCGTTTACGGCGGCATCATGGGCTACGTCGGCGGCAAGACCGACGAGGTCATGAACAAGATTACCGAGATCCTGTACGCTATTCCTTATCTGCTGGTCGTTATTCTTCTGCTGGTCGTCATGGAACCGAGCATGTGGACCATCATCCTGGCCCTGTCCGTAACCGGCTGGATCAATATGAGCTGGATCGTCCGCGGGCAGATCCTTCAATTGAAGAACCAGGAATACGTCCTCGCGGCGAAGTCGATGGGAGCAAGCGGAAGCCGGATGCTGTTCAAGCATTTGATTCCGAACACGCTCGGCCCGATTATCGTCACGTTGACGCTGACGGTTCCTTCCGCGATCTTCTCGGAAGCCTTCCTAAGCTTCCTCGGTCTCGGGGTGCAGTCGCCGGCGGCTTCGTGGGGAACGATGATCAACGATTCCTTGACCAGCTGGACGCTGTATCCGTGGCAGATGATCATTCCGGCCACGCTGATCAGCTTGACGATTCTGGCCTTCAACCTGTTCGGGGACGGCTTGCGCGACGCATTCGACCCCAAGCTTAAAAAATAAATTCTCATGGGAGGTGGAGAGATGGATACTATCCTTCGCGTTGACGATCTGCACGTGTCGTTCCGGGCGCGGGGCGGAGAAGTCCAGGCGGTTCGCGGCGTCAACTTCGAGGTGAAGAAAGGCGAAGCGATCGCCATCGTCGGCGAATCCGGCTCGGGCAAGAGCGTAACGGCACAGAGCATTATGCGGCTCCTGGCAAGCCCTCCTTCTTATGTCAAGCAAGGCTCGATCGAATTCATGGGCCGCAATCTGCTGGAGCTGTCCGAAGAAGAGATGGAATCGATCCGCGGCAAGGATATCGGCATGATCTTCCAGGATCCGATGACGTCCCTGAATCCGACGATGACGATCGGACATCAGATTACGGAAGGCTTGATCAAGCATCAAGGCATGAACCGCTCGGATGCCAAGGAGCGAGCGTTAGAGCTGCTAAGGATGGTCGGCATTCCGAATCCGGAGACCCGCTATTCGCAGTATCCGCACTCGTTCTCCGGGGGCATGCGCCAGAGAGCGATGATCGCGATCGCGCTCTCCTGCAATCCGGCCCTGCTGATTGCGGACGAGCCGACGACGGCGCTCGACGTGACGATTCAAGCGCAAATTCTTCAGCTCATGAAGAGCCTGCAGGATAAATTCGATACGTCCATCATTCTTATTACGCATGACCTCGGCGTCGTAGCCGACGTCTGCGACCGCGTCATCGTCATGTATGCGGGCCAAGTCGTGGAGACGGGGACCAAGTGGGACATCTTCCGTCATCCGCAGCACCCGTATACCCAGGGCCTGCTTCGTTCCATGCCGAGGCTGGATCTGCCGAAAGGCGAACCGCTCATTCCGATTCACGGATCGCCGCCGGACATGCTGCAGCCCCCCGCCGGGTGCGCCTTCTGCGCCCGTTGCGACTATGCGATGGAAGTGTGCCTGAACCACGATCCGGATCTCGTTCCGGCCGGCGGAGAAGGGCAGACGGCGAAGTGCTGGCTGCATCACCCTTATGCGAAGGAGGTGCAAGCATGAGCGCAATCAAGAAGCAATCGACGCCGATCGTGGAAGTCAACAACTTGAGCAAGTTCTTCCCGGTCGGGGGAGGGCAGACGCTGAAGGCGGTCAACGACCTGACGCTGGCGATCGGAGCGGGCGAGACGCTGGGCGTCGTCGGCGAATCCGGCTGCGGCAAGTCGACCGCCGGACGCACGATCATGCGCCTCTACGAGCCGACGGGAGGCGAGACGCTCTACCAGGGGAAGAACATCTATAAGATGAGGGGCTCCGAGCTGAAGAAGCTTCGCCAGGAGATGGCGATGATCTTCCAGGATCCGTACGCTTCCTTGAATCCTCGTTTCAGCATCCTGGACATTATCGCCGAGCCGCTTGATATTCACGGCCTCGCCGGAAGCTCCAAGGAGCGGAAGATGAAGGTCGAGAAGCTGCTCGAGATGGTCGGACTGCGTTCCGAGCATGCGAACCGTTATCCTCACGAATTCTCCGGCGGTCAGCGCCAACGGATCGGGATCGCCCGCTCGCTGGCGGCCGGGCCGAAGTTTATCGTATGCGACGAGCCGATCTCGGCGCTGGACGTCTCGATCCAGGCGCAGGTCGTGAATCTGCTGCAGGAGCTGCAGCGCTCGATGGGGCTCACGTACCTGTTCATCGCCCATGACCTGTCGATGGTGAAGCATATCAGCGACCGGGTCGCCGTTATGTACTTGGGCAAGATGGTCGAGCTGGCGGAGAGCTCGGAGCTCTATGCGAATCCGAAGCATCCGTATACCCAAGCGCTCCTGTCCGCGATTCCGGTACCGGATCCGGAAGTGGAAGCGACCAAGGAGCGGATCGTGCTGCAGGGGGATCTCCCAAGCCCGATCAACCCGCCGAGCGGCTGCCCGTTCCGCACGCGCTGCCCGTACGCGACGGAGAAGTGCGCCGCGGAGGTTCCTCCGTTCCGCCAAGTCGCGGACGGCCACTGGGCAAGCTGCCATTACGCCTAATCCGATTATTCAGAGCTATGCCGTTAGCGGAGGCGCGCCTCCAATACGGCATAGCTTTTTTTTGCATGCGTCAGGCATAGGCTAGAAGGAGCCCGAACCTTGAAGATCATGGGGGCGTATATAGTGGAGAGAATCCCTTGCGATAGCACCCGAGTTCGGATAACAAGCGAAGCGGACCCTTCCGTCAAACCTATCTTTGACGCCAATGAACCCATTCATGTACAATCTAGTGGACATGACATTATACGGGGGGACTCCGCAATGAACTTGACTCCCTTACAGGGGTTGTCTTCCCCAGCTCTGGCGGAACGATACCGGCAGGGAGACGCACGATTACGAGATCTATTCGGCTCTCATCCCTCTATCGCCGAAGACTGGCGGAAACGCGTAGAACATCTGGATCGAACGGAAGCGGGACGCATCGACAAGTCCCGGCTCCGTTCCGTCCTTCGAGACTTTCAAGCTAAGCTGCTTCCTAACGAAGCGGTTGACCGTTCGATTGAAGCTTTGGCGCAGCCGGGCAGCTTGGCCGTTGTCGGCGGCCAGCAGGCCGGCCTCTTCGGAGGAGCGCTTCTCATCGCCTATAAGGCGATCTCCGTGATTCAGACGGCGCGATATGCCGAGAGCATGCTCGGCCGCAAGGTCGTTCCCGTGTTTTGGATCGCGGGGGAAGATCACGACTTCGACGAAGCGAATCATCTATATGTATCCGCGGTGGACAGCAAGCCCCGCCGCGTTCGGCTCGAACGTCCGGAGGGCCAGCGGCATTCCGTCAGCCGGACTTCCCTTACCGGGGAGCAATGGAACGCCGCGGTCGAGCAGTTGTCGGCCGCGCTGCCGGACTCGGAGTTTAAGCCGGCCCTGCTGGACCGGATCCGCAGCTTCTCGGCTGACGCTCCAACCCTTACGGTATCCTTCGCAAGGCTTCTGTCCGAGTGGTTCGGTCCGGAAGGGCTGGTGCTGCTCGACGCCGACGATCCGCAGCTTCGCCGCCTGGAGGGCCCGATGTTCCGCAGGCTGATCGAGGACAACGAAGCTCTGGAGCATGCTCTCCGGAACGGCGAAGAAGCGGTCATCGAGCTGGGCTATTCGCTTCAGGCGCCTTCCTCCACGAATGGCGCTAACCTGTTCGTCCACTCCGAGGAAGGACGGCTGCTGCTGTTCCGGGAAGAGGGCGGCTTCGCCGACAAGAAGAAGACGGTATCCTACACCCGCGAAGAGCTCTTGAACCTCTCCGAGGAGGAGCCGGAGCTTCTGAGCAACAACGCTCTGACGAGACCGCTCATGCAGGAATATGCCCTTCCCGTGCTGGCCACCGTTCTCGGACCTTCCGAGATCGCGTACTGGGCCGAGCTGAAGCCGGCGTTCGAACGGTTCTCCCTGCAGCTTCCGCTGCTGATCCCGAGACAGTCGTTTACGTACCTGGAGCCTGGAGTCGACAAGCTGCTCGCGAAGTACGGAGTGACCGTGGAGGATATCATAACCAGAGGAGAACGCTTGAAGGAAGAATGGCTGCAAGACCAGGATCGTTGGAACCTGGAAGAACGCTTCGATGAGATCCGCGCCGGCGTCATGGGACTTTACGCGCCTCTGCTCGAGACGTTGAGCGAAGTGGAGCCGGCCTTGGGCGAGTTGGGAACGACGAACCAAGGCCGCGTTCTCGAGCAGATCGCCTACCTGGAGAAACGGGCGGCGGACACGGTAGCGAAGCAGCATGACGTATCGCTTAAGCAATGGGACCGGATGCGCGACTCCCTCTGGCCGCTCGACAAGCCGCAGGAGCGCGCGCTCAGCACCTTGCATTTCTTGAACCGCTTCGGCCCGAATTGGCTGAAGGGTTGGCTGGAAGTCCCCTTCGACGTAACGGGCGGACATCGACTGGCAAGCGAATAGCGAACAATCCTTAATCGTTCGAATCATAGGAGGCAACCTGATTGAAGACTACCCTGAAGAGCGTCATCCGAGATCCGTCCCTCGCCCCGGAGGGCAAGCTGAAGATTGACTGGGCGCAAGCCCACATGCCGGTTCTGAACCGCATCCGCGAGCAATTCGAGCGCGAGCAGCCGTTCAAGGGGCTGAAGGTCGCCATCTCGCTTCATTTGGAAGCGAAGACGGCCTACCTCGCCAAGGTCGTTCAAGCCGGCGGCGCCGAAGTGGCGATTACCGGCAGCAACCCTCTGTCGACGCAGGACGACGTCTGCGCGGCGCTGGTAGAGGACGGCATCGCGGTATTCGCCAAGTACAATCCGACTCCGGAAGAGTACCACGAGCTGCTCGTGAAGACGGTGGAGACGAAGCCGGACCTGATCATCGACGACGGCGGCGACTTGGTCACGATCCTTCACACGGAGCGCCAAGACCTTCTGCCGAACGTTCGCGGCGGAGCCGAAGAGACGACCACCGGCATCCTTCGCCTCAAAGCGATGGATAAGGAAGGCTCCCTGAAGTTCCCGATGGTCGCGGTCAACGACGCTTACTGCAAGTATTTGTTCGATAACCGTTACGGCACCGGCCAATCGGTCTGGGACGGCATCAACCGGACGACCAATCTGGTCGTGGCGGGCAAGACCGTCGTCGTTAACGGCTATGGCTGGTGCGGCAAGGGCGTTGCGATGCGGGCGAAGGGACTCGGAGCCAACGTCGTCGTCACGGAAGTCGACGCGATCAAAGCCGTCGAAGCCTATATGGACGGCTTCACGGTTCTGCCGATGGCGGAAGCGGCGAAGGTCGGCGAATTCTTCGTCACCGTGACCGGCAACAAGGACGTCATCACCGGCGAGCATATCGCGCAGATGAAGGACGGAGCGATCCTGTCCAATGCCGGACACTTCGATGTCGAGGTGAACCTGGTCGAGCTGGCGGCTCTCTCGGTATCGAAGCGCACGGTGCGCCGGAACATCGAGGAGTACGTGCTTAAGGACGGCCGCAAGATTTACGTTCTGGCCGAAGGCCGCCTGGTCAATCTGGCCGCCGGCGACGGACACCCGGCCGAGATCATGGATATGACGTTCGCGCTGCAAGCCCTGTCCTTGAAGTACGTGAACGAGAACTATGAAGCGATCGGCAGCCGCGTCGTCAACGTTCCGTTCGAACTGGATGAGCAGGTGGCCCGCACGAAGCTGGCTTCTCTCGGGATCGCCATCGATACCCTCAGCGATGAGCAGAAAGCTTATCTCGACAGCTGGGCTTCCCACTGATAGACGATACCGCAATCCCTCGGTTCCTTTGCCGGAGCCGGGGGATTTTTTTGTTACAGATCTGTAACATTTAACCAGAACCTCTCGTCTGAAGGGTCAGAATCGATAAGGGGGATCTGTTCATGCGTAGAAAAAGTAGACGAGTCAGCAGCGGTGCAAAAGGGTTGTTAATCGTATTGGCTTTAGGCGTGTGGGCAGTCATTCTGTCCGGCTGCTCCGGCTCCTCCGATAATAAGGATTCCGTTTCGAGCGAAGCCTTGTCGGCTCAAGCTCAAGCGGCGCCGATGGCCGGCGCGGCTCCTCGGGAAGGGGAGGCGCTGCAGGACGCGACTTCGGTAAGATTCAGCGAGGCCAAGTCTTCTTCCACATCCTACTCCTCGGATCGCGACAGCCAGGCGGCTGCTCCGGCTGAATCTGCGGCGCCTTCCCAAGCGGCGTCATCCTCTTCGCAAGGTACGGACCTCTCGTCGGGAGCGTCGATCGGCGCGATCGTGGATGCGAACGCGGGTTATAACCGGAAGATGATCTACTCGGCGAACATCGTCCTCAAAGCCGAAAGCTTCCCTAAGGCGGAAGAAGCAGTCACCAACGTTCTATTCCAGAGCGGGGGCTATATCGTCCAATTCTCCGATACGAAGAGCGAGCATGAGATCGGCTCCACCTACGTCATCAAGATTCCTTCCTCCGGCCTCAGCCGTTTTATCGACCGGCTGGCGGAGATCCCGAACGACGGATTCGAACGCAAATTGCAAGGGAACGACGTGTCCGAGGAATACGTGGATCTGCAGGCTCGGCTGGAAGCGAAGCAAGCGGTGGAGACCCGGCTGCTCGCATTTATGGACAAGGCGACGAAGTCGGACGATCTGCTGAAATTTTCCAACGAGCTGGGCAGCGTTCAGGAAGAGATCGAGCGGATCAAAGGCCGCATGCGCTATATCGACCAGAACGTTGCCTTTTCCACCGTCAATCTCCGCCTCTATCAGACGATCGGGGAGGACGCCGTCGTTCCGGGAGAGAAAGAGAAGAAGGGCCTCGGCGACAAGCTGTCGGATGCCATGCAGGCTAGCACGAACGCGTTGGGCGATATCGGAGAGGGCTTGCTGACCTTCCTTGCCGCCATTCTGCCCATCCTGCTCGCGCTGCTCGTGATCGGCGGGCCGATCTGGTGGGGCGTGCATCGCTCGCGTGCCGGAAGACAAGAGAGAGCGGAAGCCAGAAGGAAGCTGCTGAACGAGCCGAACGCCGACTCCAAAGCGGATATGCAGAGCCCGGAAGCCGCGCCGCAGAAGGATTCTCCAGATTCAGACAGCTAAAAGGCGAACGGAAGTTCGATTCTTTAATCCCTTTAAATATTTTTTTGACAATCCTGCTCAAGAAGCAGGATTTTTATTTTATGGGGCGAATAATTCATCATATGTGGTTTAAAGTGGGGGAAAGTGGTGGAAGATGGAGGGGGTGAAGAGGGCCGATGTTTTTAGGGGAATTTCAGCACACGATCGATGATAAAGGAAGAATCATCATTCCTGCGAAGTTCCGCGAGGCTCTCGGAACCGACTTCGTTGTTACCCGAGGATTGGACAACTGCTTGTTCGTCTACCCCCGCGAAGAATGGAACTCTCTCGAGCAGAAGCTTAAGCAGCTTCCACTCATGAAGTCCGACGCCCGCGCCTTCACGCGCTTCTTCTTCTCGGGCGCTTCGGAATGCGAGTGGGACAAACAGGGAAGGGTAAATGTGCCCGGCCACCTGCGAGATTATGCCAAGCTTGAGAAGGATTGCGTCGTCATCGGAGTCTCCACCCGCGTGGAGATCTGGGACAAGGCGACTTGGGATGCCTATAACGACGCTTCCCAAGCTTCCTTCAACGAGATTGCCGAGAAGCTGGTCGATTTCGACTTCAACTTCTAACCCCCGCCCATGCAGGCGGAGCTGACCATCGTTTACACATTGCTGCCTATAAATTAGACAAATCAGAACGACCCCGAGAGGTTGCGGGAGGATCCTATGAATTTTCACCATATTACCGTGCTGAAGGAAGAAGCGGTCGAAGGCCTGCGCGTCCGGCCGGACGGCATCTATGTCGATTGCACATTGGGAGGAGCCGGGCACAGCGAGTTGATCGCCTCCAAGCTCCGGCCTCCGGGAAGGCTGATCGGACTGGATCAGGACGAGATTGCTTTGACCCACGCGCGGCAACGGCTTCAGCCATACGAGGAAGTCGTCACCTTGGTGAGAAGCAACTTCCGCCATCTGACCGAAGCGCTGCGGGGAGCGGGGGTGCCCGAGACGAACGGCGTGCCCCAGGTCGACGGCATTCTGTTCGATCTTGGCGTCTCCAGCCCTCAGCTAGACGAGGCCGATCGAGGCTTCAGCTACCAGCACGACGCCGATCTGGACATGCGCATGGATCGCAGCCAGACCCTAACGGCCAAGGAGATCGTGAACGAGTGGGACGAGCAGGAGATCGCGAACATTCTGCGAGACTACGGCGAAGAGAAGTTCGCCCGCAAGATTGCCCGTCAGATCGTGCAAGCGAGGGCCAAAGCCCCGATCGAGAAGACGGGCGAGCTTGTCGAGCTGATCAAAGCCGGCATTCCCGCCGCGACAAGAAGGACCGGGCCGCATCCGGCGAAGCGTTCCTTCCAGGCGCTCCGAATCGCGGTGAACGACGAGCTTGGAGTATTCGAGGATGCGCTTAAGCAAGCGATCGAATGCGTCAAGCCCGGAGGACGGATCTCCGTCATCACCTTCCACTCGCTGGAGGATCGAATCTGCAAGACCATTTTCCAGAAGGAAGTCGCGACCTGCCGCTGCCCGCCGGACTTTCCGGTCTGCGTCTGCGGCTGCGGAGACGGCCGGCTGCGGCTCACGCCTCGCAAAGCGATACTTCCTTCCGAAGCGGAGCTCGAAGCGAACAACCGCGCCCGTTCGGCGAAGCTGAGAATCGCCGAGAAGATCTGACGAGCGGCGGACTAGGGATGAACTTAGAAGAACCAAGACATAGAGCGAGTCGAGAATGCCCGGACGGGATCAAGCAAGGGGGAAAATAAAGATGCAATACTATGGCAACCTGGCACTTAGCCCGGAACGCAAGAAACAGGAGCAGCAGGCTAACCAGCGGCGTCCTAAGACGCCGCCTTCCAACCGGCCTCGCCGCCGCACCATCCCGGTGGGCGAGAAGCTTCTCTACTTGCTGACGGTCGTCGTTTTCGTCGCCGTGGCGGGTCTCGTTGTCTATCGTTACGCGGGACTCTATGAATTGAATCGCGAGATTCAGACGACAACCTCGTCGTACGAGGAGGAAGCGGCGCAGACCAAAGTGCTGCAGCAAGAGATCAACACGCTGAAGGACCCTAATCGCATTAGGGAAATGGCGACGGCATTGGGCATGGTGCCGATCAGCCAGCAAGAAACCCTGTCCTCCTCTAACGGTCAAACCGCGACGGCTCTGCAGCCGTGAGCATGAGTAAGGGTGATTAGGATGACCAAGAGAATCAAGATTCGCACGTTGCTTTTAGGAGGGTTTCTGACCCTCCTTTTTCTCGGTTTATTCGGTAGAATCTTCTGGGTACAGATCGTGAAGGGCGATTTCTGGCTGTCGCAGGCCAAACAAACCTGGATCACGAGCAAGCCCTTGACGCAGGAACGGGGGACGATGACGGATCGCAATGGTAAGGTGCTGGCGTCCGACGCGGTCGCTTATACGCTGGCGGTCAGTCCGAAGCAGATCAACGCTCTGGAGGAGAAGCATCCGTCCTGGAGGCTGAAGGACCAGATCGTCTCGAAGCTTCATCTGGTGCTGGATAAGCCCGAAACGGAGATCCGCGCGGCTATCGACGCCAAGAAGAAGGACGGAACCTATTTAGATCAGCGCGAGATTCGGCCGGAAGGCTGGAAGATGGATAAAGAGGTCGCCGACCGCTTGATGGCATTCCGCGAGGAGATGCGAGAGTTGACGGGCATGTCGAATGTCGGCATCTACTTCACGGAAGAGCAGAAGCGCTATTACCCGAACGGGTCCCTCGCGTCGCAAATCCTCGGCTACGAGAACAAGGACGGCGTGGCCGTCATGGGGCTGGAGAAGACGCTCGACGAGGAGCTGCGGGGGGAAGCCGGGCATATCACGTACGAGAAGGACGGCATTCGCACGCAGCTGGCAGACGGAGTGCTGGACATCAAGCAAGCGGTGGACGGCAAGAACGTTCAGCTGACGCTCGACAGCGATATCCAATTCTACATGGAACAAGCGCTGCGCCAGGAATATTTGAAGGATCGTCCGATCTCCGTTACCGCGATCGCGGCGGATCCGAAGACGATGGATATCCTCGGCATGGTGAGCTTGCCCGAGTTCGACCCGAACAACTATTGGGATTACAGCAGCAACCTGGCCGCCTTTAAGAACAATGCGATCCAGTCCGTCTATGAGCCGGGCTCGACGTTCAAGATCATGACGCTTGCGGCCGCGGTTCAGGAAGGCAAATTCAATCCGAACGCCTCTTACCAGTCGGGAAGCATCAGCATCTCGAAACGGGACAAGCCGATCCATGATCATAACGGCGTCGGTTGGGGACCCATCACGTATCTGGAAGGCTTGAAGCGCTCCAGTAACGTCGCGTTCGTTAAGCTAGGTTACGAGATGCTGGGCAAGGAGAAGTTCGCCGAATACATCAACAGCTTCGGCTTCGGCGCGAAGACGGGCATCGAACTTCAAGGCGAAGTGCTGGGCAAGACGACGTTGACATGGAACCGGGACTACGCTTCGGCCACGTTCGGACAAGGGGTAACCGTCACGCCGATTCAGCAGGTCGCCGCGGTCGCGGCCGTCGCGAACGGCGGCAAGCTGATGCAGCCCCATCTGGTCAAGTCGATCACCGACCCGAAGACGGGGGAGAAGACGGTGACCGAGCCGAAGGTGATCCGCCAGGTCATCTCGGAGGAAACGTCCCGCCTCGTCGGCCAATACCTGGAGCAGGTCGTCAGCGACCGGGAGATCGGTACCGGACGCAACGCGTACATTCCCGGATACCGGATCGCGGGGAAGACCGGCACCGCGCAGGTTGCCTCGAAAGGCGGCTACGCGGCGGACAAGTACGTCGTATCGTTCATCGGATACGCGCCGGTAGAGGATCCGAAGATCGTTCTCTACGTTCTGGTCGATCAGCCGGATATTCCGCTGGCGGGAGGAAGTTCGGTCGCCGCTCCGATCTTCAAGCAGATCATGGAGCAATCGCTTCGCCATCTGGGCGTGCAGCCTAAGCTGGATGACGCGGCCGACAAGAAAGATTCGAAGAAAGGCGAGGAAGACGGCGCTCCTGCAGCCGTCACGGCCAATGTGCCGGACGTGACCGGCATGACGGTCGCCCAAGCGAAGAGCGAACTGGCGAATCGCGGCTTTAATGTCGAAGTGCTAGGCAAAGGAGGCAAGGTCCTTCAGCAGCTCCCGAAGGCGAACAGCATGATTCCGACCTCGCAGCGGATCTATCTCGCGACCGAGAAGAATGTCGGCAGCGTGCCTAATCTCGAAGGAATGTCGTTGCGCGACTCGCTCGAGATGTGCTCGCTGCTCGGCGCCAAGTGCCTGACGAGCGGCGACGGCTACGTGGTCGCCCAAGAGTCGGGCAAAGCGAACGGCCAGCTTGTGCTGACGCTGACGCTCGCGGCGCCGGGACAAGAGGACGCGGCGCTTCAGGCCGCTGCCGCCAAGCGGGACGAGAAGGAAGGCGACGGCGAGGAAGGCGATTCCGGCTCCGATCCGGGCAGCGGCGACGCCGGGAAGGATACCGGAGGCCAAGGCTCGGATGAGCCGTCCGGCGCCGGATAAGGTGGGGTGAATGCCGCCCCGCAAAGTCAGAAACGACTTTGCGGGGCGGCTATTTATTTTGGTAGGGGGCGGGTATTCCGTCGCTTGCTCAGCGGGCGGAACTCTGCTGGCTGCTCTGCTCTGTGCGCCTAACCGCCGAGATAGTCTCAGATGAGACTAACTCCGCCACAATCGCCTCGCCCGTTGCCGAGATAGTCTTAGGTGAGACTAACTCCGCCACAATCGCCTCGCCCGTTGCCGAGATAGTCTCAGGTGAGACTAACTCCGCCTCACGCACCCCGCCAACCGCCGAGATAGTCTCAGGTGAGACTAACTCCGCCTCACGCACCCCGCCTACCGCCGAGATAGTCTCAGATGAGACTAACTCCGCCGCAAACGCCTCGCCCGCTGCCGAGATAGTCTCAGACGAGACTAACTCTCCCCCCGAAGAGGAGCGAGGTTACCCGAATGGCTAGTGAGCAGCGGGGACGCGGAGGCGAGGAGATACAATCGAACGTTTGACGGGAGCAGGATCTTCGATAGCACCGCCATGTCTTAGCGACCGCCACCCGTCTTAGCCTCTTCTTCCATCGGCCCGAGGTTCTAACGCTTGTATTCCCGGAATAGCTTGGAATGAATAGGAATGGGCTTGTTCTACCCATTCCGTGCCATGCGGCGGCAGGGCGTTCCGGTGAGGAGGGAGAGCTTGAAGAAAATATCGCAAGTGACGGTGCGCAGGCGCTTGTTTATCGTGCTGATCGGCATCGTGATCGGATTCGCGGCGCTTTTGTTCCGATTGGGGTATGTTCAGCTGTGGATCGGCGGCGAGCTGTCTGCCAAGGCGGAGGACTCCTGGAGGCGGCAGATCGTCTATGAGGCCAAGCGAGGGGAAATCGTCGATCGCAACGGCGTGAGGCTGGCGTATGACATCAGCTCGCCGACGGTTTACGCGATTCCCGTTCAAGTGAAGGACAAGGCCGGCACGGCGGAGAAGCTGGCTCCGCTATTGGGCATGACGCAGGAGAAGCTGGTCACGCTTCTCTCCAAGAAAGAGATGAACGTCCGCTTGGCGCCGGGCGGGCGCAAAATCACGACCGAGCTGGCGAAGCAGATCAACGCGCTGAATCTCCCGGGCATCGAGGTGGCGGAGGACAGCAAGCGCTATTACCCGTTCGGGCCGCTTGCGTCCAGCATTCTCGGCATTACCGGCTACGACGGCGGGCTTACCGGCGTGGAGAGCAAGTACGACAGCCTGCTCAAAGGGTTGGATGGCAACATCTCTTATCTCGCGGATGCGGCGGGGAGGGGAATGCCGGGCTCCTCCGAGAAGTACCAGGCGCCGAAGGACGGTCTGACGCTCCAGTTGACGATCGACCAGCCGATCCAGCAGATGATCGAGCGGGAGCTCGATCAAGCGATGCTGAAATACCAGCCGAACAGCGCCCTGGCGATCGCGATGGATCCGAATACGGGCGAGATTCTCGGGATGGCGAGCCGGCCGACCTTCCAGCCGGACAAGTACCAGGAGGCGAAGCCGGAAGTCTACAACCGGAATCTGCCGATCTGGATGACGTACGAGCCCGGGTCCACCTTCAAGATCATCACGCTCTCCGCCGCGCTGCAGGAGGGCAAGGTCGACCTGAAGAACGAGCATTTCTACGACCCGGGCTACATCGACGTGGCGGGCGCCAAGCTCCGCTGCTGGAAGAAGGGCGGGCACGGCAGCCAGTCGTTCCTCGAGGTGGTGGAGAACTCGTGCAACCCGGGCTTCGTGACCCTCGGGCAGAGGCTTGGCAAAGAGAAGCTATTCGAGTATATTAAAAACTTCGGCTTCGGCAAAAGAACCGGAATCGATCTGGGCGGCGAGGAGAACGGGATTCTGTTCAAGCTGAACCAGGTCGGCCCCGTCGAGCTGGCGACGACCTCCTTCGGCCAAGGCGTGTCGGTGACGCCGATCCAGCAGATCACGGCGGTGGCGGCGGCGATCAACGGAGGCAAGCTCTATAAGCCTCACGTCGCGAAGGATTGGATACAGCCCGGTACCAACAAGGTGCTGGAAGAGGTTCAACCGGAGCTGGTGAGGCAGGTGATCTCGCCCGAGACGTCCAAGAAGGTGCGGGAGGCGCTGGAAAGCGTCGTCGCGCAGGGCACAGGCGGCCCGGCCTTCCTCGACGGCTATCGGGTCGGAGGCAAGACGGGGACGGCGCAGAAGGTCGTGAACGGCCGCTATTCGCCGAACGAGCACATCGTCTCCTTCATCGGCTTCGCGCCCGCCGACGATCCGAAGCTGGTCGTGTACGTGGCGATCGACAACCCGCAGGGAATCCAGTTCGGCGGACTCGTGGCGGCGCCCGTCGTCAAGGGCATCATGGCGGACGCGCTCCCTTACCTTGGCATCGAGCCGAGAAAGGAACAGATCGAGAAGGAGATCAAGCCTTATATCGATACTCCCATCGTCACCGTTCCGAATCTCGTGGGCAAGACGGTGTCCGATCTGTACGAAGACATGAACACGAACTTCCGGCTGTCCTCTTCGGGTAAGGGGCAGACCGTGCTCCGCCAGGCCCCGGCAGCGGGCGCCCGCGTCGAGAAGGGCTCGGTCATCCGAATCTATCTGGGAGCGGAAGGCGGCGATTAAGCCGCCTATCTTTTCTCATAAAAGCGTGCCCCCTGTTAAAAAAGGTTCATTTTCAGGAAATGAGCGCGATTCCCCTTGTAGTGGGGGAATGGTTGGACGATAATGAGAATAATGTTTGTGCGTCGAAGGAGGCGGAATGAAGATGAGATTGCGCGAATTGACGAATCACCTCCTTGTATCTAGCACCGTCGGCGACGATGATCTGCTTGTTCAAGGAATCGAGGCTGACTCCCGCAAGGCGGCGCCGGGGCAGCTGTTCTTCTGCTTGCCGGGCCACACGGTGGACGGCCATGACTTTGCGCCGCAAGCGGTAAGCCAGGGGGCGATCGCCCTGGTCGTATCCCGCCGGCTGGAACTGGACGTTCCCCAAGTGATCGTTCCGGACGTCAGGCAGGCGCTGGCCATTCTGGCCGATGTCTGGTTCGGACATCCGTCCGCGAAGCTGAAGCCGATCGGGGTCACGGGAACGAACGGCAAGACGACGACGACTTACCTGATCGAGAAGATCCTGGCGGATGCGGGCAAGAAGCCCGGCGTCATCGGCACGATCGAGAAGAGGTACGCGGGCAGCAGCTTTCCGATGTCCGGCACGACTCCGGATATCCTGGAGCTGCAGAAGACGTTCCGGGACATGCTGGACGCGGGCACGGAGCGCTGCGTGATGGAAGTGAGCTCCCATGCGCTCGAGCAAGGACGGGTCAAAGGGACGCGCTTCCGCACGGCGATTTTCACCAACCTGACCCAGGACCATCTCGACTATCACGGAACGATGGATGCCTATGCCGACGCCAAGGGGCTGTTCTTCTCCAGGCTGGGCAACGCATACGCCGATTCTCTGGAGGACCGCAGCTTCGCGATCCTGAACGCGGACGACGACGTTTCGAAGCGCTACGCCAAGATGACCTCGGCGGAAGTCGTCACGTACGGCGTCGAGAACGAGGCGCTTGTGCGAGCTTCTAATGTACGCATTACCTCCCGCGGGACCACTTTCCGCCTACATACCTTTAGAGGAGATTGCGACGTTCAGCTTCGCCTGGTCGGCAAGTTCAACGTTTATAACGCGTTGGCCGCTCTGGCAGCGGGACTCTGCGAAGGCATCGCGCTGGCGGACATCGTGAAGAGCCTCGAATCGACCCCGGGCGTTCCGGGACGCGTCGAGGCGGTCGACGAAGGCCAGAGCTTCGCCGCTATCGTCGATTACGCGCACACTCCCGACGGGCTCGACAACGTCCTGCGGACGGTTCGCGAGATCGCATCCGGACGAGTGATCTGCGTGTTCGGCTGCGGCGGGGACCGGGACCGCACGAAGCGCCCGATCATGGGCAAGATCGCGGCCGAATGGTCGGACCATATCTTCGTGACGAGCGACAATCCGAGGACCGAGGATCCGCTGGCCATCCTGAGCGATATCAAGGCGGGGCTGACGGAAGCGGGAGTGGATCCGGCGCGTTATGAGCTGGAGCCCGATCGCGAGAAAGCGATCCACAAAGCGGTTGAAATGGCAAGCCCGGGGGATGTAGTATTGATAGCGGGGAAAGGCCATGAGACCTATCAATTGATTGGCGGCGTCACCTATGATTTCGACGATCGTCTCGTGGCGGGAGCCGCGATAAGGAGCGTATTGAATTGATGCAAGCTACTCTTCGGGAAGTATCCGTCTGGTGCGGTTCTAGCAGCTTTCCGAAAATATTCGAAGCAGGAGACCGGCTGGCCGGCGGAGTGTCGACGGACACGAGAACGCTGCAGCCGGGGCAATTATTCGTGCCTCTTGTCGGCGAGCGGTTCGACGGGCACGACCATTTGGCCGCCGCGGAAGCGGACGGCGCCGTTGCGTCGCTCTGGCAGGAGGATCGGCCTCTTCCGGAGACTAAGCTCCCTCTCATTCTCGTTGCCGACACGCTCGTTGCCCTGCAGCGGCTGGCGGAAGGCTATCTGGACCGACTGGGAGCCAAGGTTGTCGGAGTGACCGGCAGCAACGGCAAGACGACGACGAAGGACCTGATTGCTTCCGTTCTGGCCACGACCTACCGGGTGGTGAAGACGGAAGGCAACTTCAATAATCATATCGGCCTGCCGCTGACGATTCTTCGCGCTCCGGCGGATACGGAGGCGCTCGTCCTGGAGATGGGGATGAGCGGACTCGGCGAGATCTCGCTGCTGACGGGAATCGCGAAGCCTCACGCGGCGGTCATCACGAACATCGGCGAATCCCATCTCCTGCAGCTCGGCTCGCGGCGGAACATTGCCCGGGCGAAGCTTGAGATCGCGGAGGGCCTGCGGGACGGCGGCACTCTCGTCTATAACGGAGACGAACCGCTGTTGGCGGAGGAACTGGCCGCATCGCCCGTTCGCGGCGATATCCAGCGGATCACCTTCGGCGCCGGGGAAGGCTGCCGGCTGCGGCTTGGCGAAGCCCAAGCAAGCGAGGCGGGGGGAGAGTTCACCGTTCAGGACGAACCCGGCTACGTCTACGCGATTCCGGTGCCCGGACGCCACAACGCGCTTAACGCGCTTGCCGCGATCGCGGTCGGCCGTCTGTTCGGCGTCTCCAGCGAGCGCATCGCGGAGGGGCTGAGATCCGCTCCGATGACGGGGATGCGCATCGAGAGATCGAACGCCTGGAACGGAGCGGCCGTTCTGAACGACGCCTACAACGCGAGCCCGACCTCGATGAGGGCGGCTATCGATCTCGTAGGCAGCCTTCGTCCCTCGGGCCGTCGCTGGCTCGTGCTCGGCGACATGCTGGAGCTGGGCCCGGACGAAGCGGAGTTCCACGCCGGTATCGGGCGTTATGCGGGCGGGAAGGCGGAAGCCGTTCTAGCTTACGGCCCGTTGTCTCGGCGCATCGCCGAGGAAGCATCGCCGCTGTATCCCGCTGGCGCGGTTAGGCATTACGACAACAAAGAACAATTGATAGCGGATTTGCTTGCCGAGCTGAAGCCGGACGATCTGGTGCTGGTCAAAGCCTCCAGAGGGATGAAGCTGGAGCAAGTCGTATTCGCGTTGCACAAAGGAGCCGTGGGGTGAGATCATGGACTATTCTTCTACATTATGGACGCTGGGAGTATCCTTCGTACTAGCGGTCTTGCTCGGTCCGGTCTGCATTCCCATTCTCCGTCGGATGAAGTTCGGGCAGACCGTTCGCGAGGAAGGGCCGCAATCGCATCTGAAGAAAACCGGTACGCCGACGATGGGCGGCATCATCATTCTGCTCGCGCTGACGCTGGCGTACCTGAAGTTCGCAGACGGAGGACTGGCCTTCTGGGCGATTCTGGTCGCCTGCTTGGGCTTCGGGCTCGTGGGCTTCTTGGACGATTACATCAAAGTCGTATTGAAACGTTCGCTAGGCCTCACGGCAAAACAAAAGCTGTTCGGCCAGCTGCTCTTCTCGATTATTTTCTGCGTGCTGCTTCATCGGATGGGGCACAGCACCGCGATCAGCTTCCCGGGTATCGACGGCTCGCTTGATCTGGGCTGGGGCTATTATGCGCTCGTCATTATCATCTTCTTCGCTTCCAGCAACGCCGTTAACTTTACGGACGGACTGGATGGCTTGCTGTCGGGGACAAGCGCCCTGGCGTTCGGGGCCTATACGCTGATCGCGCTTGAGGCTGCCCAATCCCAATCCGCTATTTTCTCCGCCGCGATGATAGGGGCCGTTCTCGGCTTCCTCGTTTACAACGCGCATCCGGCGAAGGTATTCATGGGGGATACGGGCTCGCTCGGAATCGGCGGCGGCTTGGCGGCCGTCGCGATCCTGACGAAGACGGAACTTCTGCTCATCATCATCGGCGGAGTCTTCGTGCTCGAGATGCTGTCCGTCATCATTCAGGTCGCATCGTTCAAGACGAGAGGCAAACGGGTGTTCAAAATGAGCCCCATCCACCATCACTTCGAGCTGACCGGCTGGTCCGAGTGGCGCGTCGTGACGGTGTTCTGGACGGTCGGCTTGGTGCTTGCCGCGCTCGGCTTCATTCTGTACAAGGGGCTATAAAGACATGAGACCATTAGAAGATTACAGAGGCCGCCGAGTCGTCGTCCTGGGACTGGCGCGCAGCGGAGTCGCTGCCGCCAAGTTGTTCCATAAGATCGGCTCGGAGGTTGTCGTGAACGATCGCAAGCCGCGGGAGCAAAGCCCCGAAGCCGAGGAACTCGAGGCTTTGGGCATTTCTGTTATTTGCGGGGGTCATCCTGCCGATTTGGTGTCGAAGGATGTCGCGTTGCTCGTCAAGAATCCGGGCATCCCGTATTCGGCGGATCCGCTCGTGCGCGCGGCCGAGCTGGGCGTCGAGATCGTCACGGAGGTCGAGGTGGCCGGAAGGCTGAGCCGCGCCCCGATTATCGGGATCACCGGCTCGAACGGCAAGACGACCACCACGACCTGGACCGGCGAGCTGCTTGCCGCGGCCGGCTTGTCCCCGATCGTTGCGGGCAACATCGGAAGGCCGCTTAGCGATGCGGCGGAGGAGATCGAACCGAATGGCTGGCTCGTCGCCGAGCTTAGCAGCTTCCAGTTGAAGGGCACGGCGGATTTCAAGCCGCGCATTGCCTGCTTGCTAAACTTGGCGGAGACGCATCTGGATTATCATGGAACGATGGACGACTATGTCGCTTCCAAGGCGAAGCTGTTCGCCAACCAGACGGAGGAGGATACGGCCGTGTACAATGCGGACGATCCGATCTGCGCCCAGCTGTCGGAAACGTTCCGGGCGGCGAAGCTGCCGTTCTCTCTCGCGAGCCGGCTGGAGAAGGGTGTTTTCGTCTCTCCGGCTTACCCGCTGCCGGGCTCCGGCGAGTCGGAGAACGAAGCGGCGTCCTCCGCGGAGCGCTGGATCGTCTACCGGCCGGGAGACGGCAGCGAGCGGCGCATCGTTCAAGTCGAGCGCCTGGGCATTCCCGGGAGGCATAACGCAGCCAACGCGCTCGCGGCGATCGCCATCGCTCTAGCGGCAGGCGCGCAGCCTGAACGATTGAAGGAGCCGCTCGAGAGCTTCCGCGGCGTCGAGCACCGACTGGAATTCGTCGGCACCTTCGGCGGCGTGAAGTATTACAACGACTCGAAGGCGACGAACCCGACCGCGACGACGATGTCGGTGTCCTCGCTGCCGGCTCCGCTAATTTTGATCGCGGGCGGACTGGACCGCGGTTCGGACTACATGGAGCTGCTTCCGTTTTTCCGGGATCGGCTTCAAGGCATCGTTCTTCTCGGCGAGACGAGAGAGAAGATTCGCAAGGTGGCGGAGGCCGCCGGTTTAACGGCGGTCAAAGTCGTCGAACCTGTGGGTGATGCCGCCGATACGCTGCGACTTGCCGTAAAGGAAGCTGCCGCCATGGCTTCGCCGGGAGATACCGTGCTTCTCTCTCCCGCGTGCGCAAGCTGGGACATGTTTCCATCGTACGAGGTTCGCGGCCGCATTTTTAAGGAATCGGCGCATACGCTGTAAGAAGGGGGCTTGTCCCCACTTCTTCGCCACGTGAGGTGTCCGGTACCATGGTCAAATCCCGCACCACCCCCGACATTTGGATGATCGTCGCAACATTAGGCATTCTGGCCATCGGCGTCGTCATGGTTTACAGCGCCAGCGCGGTCGCGGCCTTTCATGACTATGGAGACAAGTTCTACTACGTCAAGAGGCAGCTGATCTTCGCCGGCATCGGCGTCGCCGCCATGTTCGCCACGATGAATATCGACTACACCCGATGGAAAAAATGGGCGCCTGCGGGTTTGATCGTCTGCTTCGCGTTTCTCGTCATGGTGCTGATTCCGGGAATCGGCGTCGTGCGCGGGGGAGCGCGAAGCTGGCTGGGAATCGGGAGCCTTGGCATCCAGCCGTCCGAGTTCATGAAGCTGGCCATGATTCTTTTCCTGGCCCGCATGCTGTCCGAACGGCAGAACGAGCTGGGTTCGTTCACGAAGGGACTGCTTCCGCCGCTCGCGATTCTCGGGACGGCCTTCGGTCTCATCATGCTGCAGCCGGACCTCGGCACGGGCGCCGTCATGATCGGAGCCTCGCTGCTCGTCATCTACGTCGCTGGCGCGAAGGTGTCCCATCTGGCCGGACTCGGCGCGATCGGCCTGGCCGGCTTCGTCGGCCTCATCGCTTCGGCCCCCTATCGCCTTGCCCGGATCACGGCGTTCCTCGATCCATGGCAGGATCCGAGAGGAGACGGCTATCAGGCGATTCAATCCCTGTTTGCCATCGGGCCCGGCGGGCTCGTCGGGCTGGGGCTCGGCATGAGCCGTCAGAAGTACAACTATCTGCCCGAGCCGCAGACGGACTTTATCTTCTCGATTCTTGCGGAAGAGCTTGGCTTCATCGGAGGCTCGCTTCTGCTTGTCCTATTCTTATTGTTGATTTGGCGGGGGATGAGAACCGCGATTACGATCTCCGACCCGTTCGGGAGCTTCCTGGCGGCAGGGATCGTCGGCATCATCGGCACCCAGGTGCTGATGAATGTCGGCGTCGTCATCGGCCTTCTGCCCGTAACGGGGATTACCCTTCCGCTTGTCAGCTACGGGGGATCCTCTCTGACGCTGCTCTTGACGGCGCTCGGAATCCTGCTTAATTTATCCCGTTATTCGAGGTGACTTGGAATGCGTCTAGTGCTTACCGGGGGAGGAACCGGTGGACATATTTATCCGGCGCTTGCGATCGGCCGAGAGGTGGCCGAGCAAGAACCGGGATCTTCGCTGCTTTACATCGGAACGACCAAAGGGCTCGAGAGCCGAATCGTTCCGAATCAGGGGCTTCCGTTCGAGAGCATCGACATTACCGGCTTCCGCCGGTCGCTGTCGATGGAGAACGTGAAGACCATCGTGCGGTTCCTCCAGGGAGTGAGACGATCCAAGCAATTGCTTCGTCAATTCAAGCCGGACGCCGTCGTCGGTACCGGCGGTTATGTATGCGGTCCGGTCGTTTACGCGGCTTCCCGTCTGGGAATCCCGACTCTCATTCACGAACAGAACGTCATGCCGGGCCTCACGAACAAGTTCTTGAGCCGTTACGCCGATGGCGTCGCCGTCAGCTTCGCGGATTCCTTGCCGCACTTCTCCGGCAAGCGCAACGTCGTGCATGCCGGCAATCCGGTCGCGTCCACGGTCGTCAAAGCGGACCGCGGCCGCGGCTTCCAGTCGCTCGGGCTGCCCGCGAACACGCCGTTCGTCCTGGCGGTTGGGGGAAGCCGCGGGGCCAAAGCCCTTAACGAAGCGATCCTGCAGATGCTGCCCGGGCTGGACAATCTGCCGGACGTTCATTTTGTTTTTGTCACCGGAGAGCGTTATTATGAAGAAGCGCGTGCTAGATTAGAAGAGCTCCCCGCAGCGGTCAAGGGCAGGGTGCATGCGCTGAACTACATCAACAACATGCCCGAGGTGCTGTCTGCCGCTTCGCTGGTCGTCAGCCGCGCAGGCGCATCGTCGTTGGCGGAGATCACGTCTCTTGGCATCCCGTCGATCCTGATTCCTTCGCCGAACGTCACGAACAATCACCAGCAGCCCAATGCGGAGAGCTTGGCCGACGCGGGGGCGGGCGTGATGATTCTGGAGAAGGATTTGACCGGCGAGAAGCTGCTGAAGAACGTGTCGGAGATTATGAAGGACCGCGTTCGCCGGCAGGCGATGGCCGAAGCCTCGAGAGGCCTCGGAATGCCGAAGGCCGCTTCTTCCATCTATGAACAGATCAAAGGAATCGTCAAATAAGAAAGCATAGGAATAGCAGAGCCGAATGCTTGTCTGCTGGGCGACTGTCACCACCTGTTGGCTATCGACATAAGATACAGCGTGATCATGACTGTCGAGCTATTAAGGTTCTGGTGCGGACGACAGCGGCGAGCCGGATTATCTAGGGTAGGGGGAGCAATCATGCAGCAGTTAGCCGCGGAACTGGAACAAGCCCAGGTCGGCGACGTCAGAGTGGGCGAACCGCTGGCGAAGCATACGACTTGGAAAATCGGAGGACCTGCGGATCTCTTCATCGTTCCCGAAACCCAGGAAGAGCTAGCGACGTCGCTTCGCATCCTGAACCGTCATGGCGTTCCATGGACGACGCTCGGGCGCGGCTCCAACACTCTCGTCTCCGATAAAGGCGTGAGGGGAGCGGTTATCAAGCTCGGAGGAGGTTTCGACTTCGTCGTTTTCGATGGAGAGACTGTAAGGGCGGGAGCGTCGTATTCCTTCGTCAAGCTATCCGTTGTAGCTGGGAAGGAAGGCCTTACCGGCTTGGAATTCGCGGGAGGAATTCCGGGTTCGGTCGGAGGAGCCGTTTATATGAACGCCGGCGCGCACGGCTCGGATGTGTCATGTATCCTTAAGTCGGCGGACATCGTCTGGGAAGACGGGACGTTGGAGAGATGCGGCAAGGAAGAGATGGGCTTCGCCTATCGCCATTCCAAGCTTCAAGAACGCAGGGGGATCGTAACGGAAGCTTCATTTCAATTGAAGAGCGGCGACCGCAAAGAGATCGCCGCCGCGCTGGCGACCTACAAGGATCGCCGGCGGCGTACGCAGCCGTTGCAGATGGCTTGCGCGGGCAGCGTGTTCCGGAACCCGCCGAACGATCATGCCGCGAGGCTGATCGAAGCCGCAGGATTGAAGGGCGCCCGCGAGGGCGCGGCGGAAGTATCCTTGCTGCATGCCAACTTCATCGTCAACCACGGCGGTGCGAAGGCCGAGGACGTTCTCACCCTCATACACCGGGTTCAGAGCACAGTGGAAGACCGATACGGAATCCGACTGGTGCCGGAGGTTCTCCTGATGGGTGAGCGGTAATCCGGAGGTGAAACCCTTGGACAAATTGGTGATTGAAGGCGGTAAGCCGCTTTCGGGCACCATTCGCATCCACGGAGCCAAGAATGCCGCCCTGCCGATTCTTGCCGCCAGCATGCTGGCGGAAGGAGCGGTAACGCTTCGCAACGTACCTCGTTTGCTCGATATCGAAGTGATGCTGAATATTTTGCAAGACCTTGGTTGTCGTACCGATCACACCGGAGATGTCGTCACCGTAGACAGCAACGCCGCGTTCTCCTCGCATGTGCCGGAGAGCCTGATGAGGCTGATGCGCTCCTCCGTCTTCCTGATGGGCCCGCTGCTCGCGCGATTCGGCGAAGTGGAGGTGTATCAGCCGGGCGGATGCGCGATCGGAGAACGCAAGATCGATCTTCATCTTCGCGGGCTTCAAGCGCTCGGAGCCGAGATTCAAGAGACGGGAAGCCGCATCGTTTGCAAGGCGGAAAGGTTGACCGGAGCCGAGATCATTCTCGATTTTCCAAGCGTCGGAGCAACCGAGAACATTATGTTGGCTGCCGTTCTGGCTTCGGGTCGCACGACGATCGTCGGTGCGGCGCGCGAGCCGGAGATTCAAGACCTAGAGCGTTTCCTGAACGCCATGGGCGGGAAAGTGACGGGAGCCGGGACCGATACCGTATGCATTGAAGGCGTCGAATCCCTAAGCGGATGCGACTTCGAGATCATTCCCGATCGCATCGTAACCGGAACCGTGATGGTCGCCGCCGCGGCGACCCGCGGGGACGTAACGCTAACGGGCACAAGGCCGGGACACCTGACATCCCTGATTCATGTCATGCGCCGCGCCGGTGTTCATATCGACGTCGAGAATGATATAATGAGAGTCATCGCGAGATCGCGTCCCAAGTCGGTCGATCGGGTTGTCACTTCGCCTTATCCGGCTTTTCCGACCGATCTCCAAGCTCAATTGATGATTCTGCTCTCCATCGCGGATGGAGTCAGCGTCGTCAAGGAAACGGTTTTTGAAGGCCGATTCAAGCATGTGGACGAATTGGGACGCATGGGGGCGGATATTCGACTCGATCTCAATACGGCATTTATTCGGGGAGTTCCGCAGCTATACGGAACGACCGTCGAAGCGTCGGATCTCCGGGCGGGAGCGGCGCTGGTCATCGCCGGCCTGGCTGCGGACGGACGGACAACCGTGGAGCAGGTTCATCATATCGACCGCGGCTACGATCGGATCGAACAGATGTTCAGCGGCCTTGGCGGAGACATCATGCGCCTGCCCTTCGAAAGAGTAACAACCGGCTCTCATCGGTAATTGAGTCCCCGCTGGAGCGGAAACTTCCTTTGGCGGGGTTTCTTTTTACCGGTGAACCGGACAAGCCAGGCAACTTAAGAGATGGAAGGGAGAACAGTTCATGTCGGAGCGGATTCCCGCCTTGAAGCTGAATAACGCGGAGAAGCGGGGACCCGCAGAGAAGAAGCGCGGTCGCAAGCTTCTTTGGATTGTCATCGCGCTGTTCGTATGTCTAGGAATCTTTCTTTTCTTCCGTTCGGATCTCTCGAAGATTACCGATATCGAGGTCGGCTCTTCCGTGCATACGACCAAAGAGCAGATTCTTAAGGCCTCGGGAATCCAGCTAAAGGATTCCTTCTTTACGACGGATACCAAACAATCGGAACGCAAAATCGGCGAACTGCCGACGATCGAGAAAGCGAGAGTCGTCAAGAAGTTTCCCGGCAAGGTCGAAATCACGGTGCAGGAGTACAAAGAGGTAGCCCTTGAACTGGACGGTCAAGGCAACGCGCTTCTTGTCTTGGCGAACGGTTTGTCGGTTCCTCTTCCGGCAGGGCAGGTTCTTCCGGACAAGCCCGTCTTGACGGGGTGGAAGGCGGAGGATTCCAGTCGGAAGGCCATTTGCGCCGTGCTTGGCGGCATGCAGTCAAGCCTTTTGAGGGATTTGTCGCAGATCTCTCCCGATCCTTCTAATGCGTACCCCGACCGTATCAAGATCTATACGAGGTCGAAGTTCGAGGTGGTTACGACCGTCTCCCGCTTGGCGGACAAGATGACCCTGCTGAGCGAGATCGTAGAGAATCGGGAGCCTGGAAGGGTCGTGCTGCTCGAGGCGGACACATACCTGCCCTATTCGGCAGAAAATGCGTCCTCAGCCGCTTCACAATCCGAAACAAGCGAGTAAACATAAGGAAAAGGGCCCTACTCAAGAGGATTAATCAATGTTAAAATTTCATGTATCTGCTTCGAGCATTTCCCTTTTTGAGGGATTTAAAAAATATGGGCAAGAAACATGAAAATTTTTGTTGAAAAAAGAGGGAAAACCTCACAGATGTTGAATATGTAGAGGAAGCATCCCATTTCCCAGCTTTTTCATCGACTAATTGGAGGTGCCACCGGTTGAGTAGCAACGACCTCATCGTCAGCCTGGACATCGGCACGTCGAAAGTCCGGGTGATTATCGGGGAAATCAGCAACGGGGCCATTAACATTATTGGCGTCGGTTCCGCGGATTCGGACGGAATTCGCAAAGGCGCCATTGTGGATATTGACCAAACCGTTCAATCGATCCGAAGCGCCATTGACCATGCGGAGCGCATGGTCGGAATTACGATCAATGAAGTTTACGTCGGCATTGCCGGCAATCATATTGCGCTACAGAGCAATCACGGTGTCGTCGCTGTATCTAACGAAGACAGAGAGATCGGCGAAGAAGACATCGAGCGAGTTTTGCAAGCGGCCAAGGTGGTTGCGCTGCCTCCCGAACGAGAAATCATCGGCCTGCTGCCGAAGCAATTTCTCGTAGACGGACTGACGGGAATTCAAGACCCGCGAGGGATGATCGGAGTTCGTCTGGAAGTTGAATGTACCATTATTACGGGTACGAAGGCTGCCGTACATAACTTGATGCGCTGCGTAGAGAAAGCAGGCTTGCGTATCGCTCCATCCGGCATTATCCTGATGTCGCTCGCCTCCGGAATGATGGCGTTGACCAAGGACGAGAAGCAGATGGGCACCGTTCTGGCCGATATCGGAGCCGGAGCGACGACAATCGCTATCTTCGAAGGCGGAAGCCTTGCGGCTGTGTCTACTCTTCCTATCGGAGGAGATTACGTCACGAGCGATATTTGCTATGGACTAAAGACTCAGACCGAACACGCAGAGATGATCAAGCTCAAGTACGGATGCGCCAGGATTGACGATGCCGCTTCCGACGTTACCTTCAAGGTAATGAGAGTCGGAACGAATGCGGAGAAGGAATTCTCCCAAGCGGACCTGTCCGCGATCATCGAGCCCCGCATGCAAGAGATCTTCCATATGATCCGTCAAGAAGTCAGAAGGCTCGGCTACCTTGACAAGGTGAACGGCTATGTCTTGACCGGAGGATCGGTTACGATGCCGGGCGTGCTTGGGCTTGCTCAGATCGAGCTTGAGTCCAGCGTGCGCATCGCGGTGCCTGACTTTATTGGCGTACGCGATCCGTCCTACAGCAGCGGCGTGGGCATGATTCAATACGTCACGAAGTACGTTCGCATCCGCGGAGGATCGGCAAGCCCGAAACGCGTCGCGAAGAGCAAGGCTGCCAGCCCAGCTGCGTCGTCCAAGCCCGGCGTGTTCGAATGGTTCAAGAATATGTTCAAGGAATTTATATAAGCCGCCGCTTATAGTTGATCTACAAAGCGATGCGAGGAGGAAATGCGAATATGTTGGAATTTGATTTTGAGATGGAACCGCTCGCTAAAATAAAAGTAATCGGTGTTGGTGGCGGCGGCAGTAACGCGGTAAACCGAATGATCGAGAACGGGGTCAAGGGCGTCGAGTTCATTACCGTCAACACCGACGCTCAAGCTCTTCACCTTACGAAGTCCGAACAGAAGCTGCAGATCGGGGACAAGCTTACCCGCGGTCTCGGTGCGGGCGCGAACCCGGAAGTGGGCAAGAAGGCCGCGGAAGAATCCCGAGAAGCGATCATGAACTCGCTACGCGGTTCCGACATGGTGTTCGTCACCGCCGGCATGGGCGGCGGAACGGGAACGGGAGCCGCTCCGGTTATCGCGGAATTGGCCAAAGAATGCGGAGCTTTGACGGTCGGCGTCGTAACCCGTCCGTTCACCTTCGAGGGCCGCAAGCGTTCCTCGCAAGCCGACCAAGGCATTGAAGCCCTGAAGGAGAAGGTCGACACCCTTATCGTTATTCCTAACGACCGCCTGCTTGAGATCGTTGACAAGAAAACTCCGATGATGGAGGCATTCCGCGAAGCAGACAACGTTCTGAAGCAAGCGGTGCAAGGGATCTCCGACCTGATCGCCGTTCCTGGCCTGATCAACCTCGACTTCGCCGACGTGAAGACGATCATGACCGAGCGCGGCTCGGCTCTCATGGGTATCGGCGTTGCAAGCGGCGAGAACCGCGCGATGGAAGCCGCCAAGAAAGCGATCATGAGCCCTCTGCTGGAGACATCCATCGAAGGCGCTCGCGGCATCATCATGAACATCACCGGCGGATCGAACCTGTCCTTGTTCGAAGTCAACGAAGCGGCCGAGATCGTTATCTCCGCTTCCGATCCGGAAGTGAACATGATCTTCGGAGCAAGCATCGACGACAGCCTGAAGGACGAGATCAAAGTCACGGTCATCGCGACCGGCTTCGAGCACAGAGCCCAAGCTCGCCGCGGATTTGCCGCTCCTCAACAACAGCAACCGCAACAACAGCATGGACAACAGCATGCGGCTCCTCAAGCGGATCCGCACGAAGGCCGCACCGCAAACAACGGCAGCAACCTTCGTCCATTCGGCAGCAACAACCTTGGCAGCGATCAACTGGACATTCCCGCTTTCCTGCGCAACCGTCCTCGTAACGACCGCTAATGCCAAGCCAAGTCTTGTTTTGAACGGAACTCATTGATCCTAATGATCAAGCAGCGGGCCTATCCCTTTACGGGGTAGGCTTTTTTATACCCATCCGGACTTTACTTTCCATTCCTTCCGCACCTACACCGCACCCGCACCCACCACCCACATCGCACCCACATCGCACCCGCATCGCACCCGCATCGCACCCACACCGCACCCACACACATCGCCCACACACGTACACCTAATCCATTTCTGACTCGTTATTTAACGCTATCTTCAAAACACATAACTATCTCCCCCTATCCAACACTTGCCCCATTATGCCGCCTCTCCCGCTGGCTCAGGAGAAGGATCCTCGATTGCCATTCACCATTTGCTTAGAGATGGCTAAACGTACGACTTCAACATTTTCATTCCGTTTCAAGTACAACGGAGATGGTATCCGTTAAATCGAGTTTCTAAGTTAAGCGGCGGCCAGATGCGACAGAGAATAGGCCATGCAGGCTTGGGCTATCTGCCGGCTGATGCTAATGCTAGCGGAGGTAATTGAGCTAACGCTAGTTCTTTTACTCGAGCTAGTGTTGGTACTGGAGCTAGTGCTGTTACTGGAGCTGGTGTTGGGGACGGAACTAGAGCTAGTAGCGGTAATAGTGCTGATGCTAGTGCCGATGCAATTGCCGGTGTTACCGTTCCTAGCCGCAGCATTCCATCGAAAAGTAAACTCAGCCAGGTATTTCGGCAACGAACGGGGATGGACGCCGCGATAAATGCCGTTAATTTGCTTGTAGCTTGCTTTGTAGATAGAGACCAGGCTGCGACAACGCTTGATGGTCAGCAACTGACTGTGATAGATGGTATTCGAAAGTGTGTCCGCATCATCGGAGAAATGCGTCTCACGGAACAGATCACGTCCGCTCGGCTTGAGGGAATAATTCATCATATGAGTACGAGGGACGACCATCATCGCGAGGCGATCCGGCTCTCCGTTCTCATCCAAGGAGATTCCAACGGCAATCGGATGCTGTTTCTCGGTCAATTCATACCCGGAATCAATCGTCCAGCCCATGACCGAGATTCCAGCTTGAATCTCGCCTGAAAGCTTCTCCGGGGGCAACAGGCTAAGGCAATGTCGAATCTTATCCAGCATGGCGTAAGCCGTCTTATAAGTGACCTTCAGCAACTTGCCCAATAGCACGGCATTGACGCCGGCGGCTGGGCGGCCTAGGAGCTTCATGGCATACAGCCATTTCGACAAGGGGGTTCGAGTCCCTTCCAATGCAGTACCCGACGTCACGGACGTTTGGCAGCGGCAGTGCACGCATTCGTATAGAGGCAATCTCCTAGTAGAAATGATATAACAGTCCTTATGGCCGCAGGAAGGACAGCGATAGCCAGACGGCCACCTGCATTGATAGAAATAGTCGTAGCAGGCCTCTTCGCCACCCGATTCCAGAAGAAAAGCATCATAGGTATCATCCACACGAATCACCCCAAAAGCGAACGTTTGTTCCTATATTAAGTGTAACATTTTCCGAGTTTAATTGCAATCATTTTCCAATTAGCAATCCAGCCGCTATTGATAGGTTCTAGTGATTGTTGAATGCCTGGACTACTCCTGAGCGAAAGGGAGAGGCGCCTTAAGGGGCGTCATTAGGGAGAAGGGGTGAAGTGGGGGGGGATGGGGGAGTGGTGAGAGTGGGGAGAGGCGCCTGAAGGGGCGTCATTAGGGAGAAGGGATGAAGTGGGTGAAGTGGGTGAAGTGGATGAAATGGGGGATTGGGGGAATAGGGTACTGAGGGGAATAGGGTCGCGGAATAGGTTTGAAGCCAATAGAGAATCGGGCGCCTGGGAAGTCTCGGGCTTTGCTTGTTAGGTATGCTCCGACAAAAAAACAAAGGTCAGGACGCCACGAATAGACAGACACCGAAAATCAAACGGATTATACTGGGTTCATCCATCCCGGCCTTGACCGCTCACGGTTCCGGGGCGACAAAGGATGGCGATCCCTCGTGACTGTTTATGTGGATTTGGTATTCTTCACGAATCTTGCCGTGGACGGAACGGTTCTTCTTCTGACGGCAAAGGTGAGGAAGCTTCAGCCCAAGAGACGGAGAGTGGCTCTGTCGGCGGGGCTGGGAGCGGCTTATGCCGCCATGATGTTCCTGGCGAGCGTGCCGTATCTCTATTCGTTCGCGGCAAAGCTTATGGTGTCCGTTCTCATGCTGTTATGCGCGTTCGGGTATGGAGGCTTGCTTCGATTCATACGGCTGTTCGTCGCTTTCTATGTCGTTAATTTTGCGACGCTTGGCGGCGTCATCGGGACTTCCTTCTTGTTGACACAATCCGGCAGCCCTTGGAAGGCGATGACGGTTACGGCGGACGGAGGCCTGCTTCTCAGCTGGCAGCTGCAATTGGGGCTCTTCGCGGCAACATTCGCCCTGTCCGTCTGGATGTTCAGGGGAGCATCGGCGAGCACGGAGCGCCAACAGCGGCTCGAGTCGTTGCTCGTAGACGTCGTCGTAACGGTGGACGGAGAGAGCTGGAGCTGCAGGGGATTGGTGGATACCGGCAACCGGCTCTACGACCCCTTGACGAGGATACCGGTCATGATGATGGAAGCCTCCTTATGGAAGGATAAGCTTCCTTCCGGATGGGCGGAACGCTTGCATCAGGAGCCGGCCGATCAATTGCTGGCGGAATTGGACGGACTTCGGGAAGACGGATTTGCTTGGGGGGAGCGGATACGCCTGGTCCCCTATCGCAGCTTGAACGGAACGACACGCTTGCTGCTGGCGATCAAGCCGGACTCTGTCTCGATCGTCAGCGGGTCATCGGAGGAACGAATATACCGACGGGTACTCATTGGAATGGATGGAGGCTCTATCTCGCCGGATGGAACCTATCGCGCAATCGTGCATCCTGACCTGGGAATGACGGATTCCACTCCGTCAATTCCTTCCCAACCCGCGTGACAGGAGGCTGATGAAATGCTCGTAAAATGGAAGCTGATGTCCCAATTGACGTTCTATCGCCTGTTATTCCGGTTCGGATGGAAGAGCGAGGAAGTCTATTATATTGGAGGCAGCGAAGCGCTTCCGCCCCCGTTGACGAGGGAGGAAGAAGAATATTTGCTGGAACGCCTCCCGAGCGGGGACGCGGCGATTCGGGCGATGCTGATCGAGCGGAACCTTCGCTTGGTCGTCTACATCGCCCGCAAGTTCGAGAACACCGGCATTCACATCGAGGATCTGGTGTCTATTGGCGCGATCGGGCTGATCAAGGCGGTCAACACGTTCGATCCCGAGAAAAAAATCAAGCTGGCCACGTACGCATCCCGCTGCATCGAGAACGAAATTCTTATGTATTTAAGGCGCAACAGCAAAACCCGCACGGAGGTTTCTTTCGACGAGCCGCTCAATATCGATTGGGACGGCAACGAACTTCTGCTGTCGGATGTTCTCGGCACGGAGAACGATACGATTTATCGCAATATAGAGGAGCAGGTGGACCGCAAACTGCTTCATAAGGCGCTCGACAAATTAAGCGACCGCGAACGAACGATCATGGAATTACGATTCGGCCTCGCGGACGGAGAAGAGAAAACGCAGAAAGACGTGGCCGATCTGCTCGGCATCTCGCAATCCTACATCTCCAGGCTGGAGAAACGAATCATCAAACGGCTGCGCAAGGAATTCAACAAAATGGTGTGACCGGAATAAAAAAGCCGGATCGAATAAAAACACCTGCCGCGGAGATACTTTACATTAACGCTGCTCCCCGGGAGGAATCGCCTTGACCCGCAACAAAGTGGAGATTTGTGGAGTAGACACCTCCAAGCTGCCTGTACTCACAAACGCCGAAATGAGGGAGTTGTTTCTCGCTCTGCAGACCCGAGGAGAATTGGAAGCCCGAGAAAAACTGGTCAACGGCAATTTGCGTTTAGTGCTTAGCGTTATCCAGCGCTTCAACAACCGCGGCGAATTCGTCGACGATCTGTTCCAGGTCGGCTGCATCGGGCTGATGAAAGCCATCGACAACTTCGACCTCGGCCAGAACGTTCGATTCTCGACGTATGCGGTACCGATGATTATCGGTGAGATTCGCCGTTACCTTCGCGACAACAATCCGATTCGCGTATCCAGAAGCTTAAGGGACATTGCATACAAAGCTTTGCAGGTCCGAGACCAACTAACCAATCAGCATTCCAGGGAACCGACGATTCTGGAGATCTCCGAGGTGCTGAACGTTCCTAAAGAAGATATCGTTTTCGCTTTGGACGCGATCCAAGACCCGGTCTCCTTATTCGAACCCATCTACCACGATGGCGGCGATCCGATCTTCGTCATGGATCAGATAAGCGACGAGAGGAACAAGGATATCCAGTGGATCGAAGAGATCGCGCTGCGGGAAGCCATGAGGAAGCTTAACGAACGGGAGAAGATGATCCTCTCGATGAGATTCTTCGAAGGCAAGACGCAGATGGAAGTGGCGGACGAGATCGGAATCTCGCAAGCCCAGGTATCCAGGCTGGAGAAATCCGCGATCCAACAAATGCAGAAGCACGTCAAAACGTAAAGAGGACGGGGCTAAGCGGCGCAAGAAGCTGCCTGGCCTCGTTTCTTATTTATCCGTACATTTTCGGGACTTGGCACATATAATGAATCATACGGACATTCGCCCGGTGAAGGCGCCGACGGGGAAGGCGAGGGACGCTCATGAAAATTTCCGATTTTCAGACCAAGGACGTCATCAATATCGTGGACGGCAAAAAGTTGGGTCAGGTGAGCGATCTAGAGCTAGACTTGCGTCAAGGCAGGATCGATTCGATCGTCGTGCCGACGGTCAGCCGCTTCTTCGGAATGTTCGGCGGCGGGAACGACGTCGTCATCCCTTGGCGCAATATCGTGAAGATCGGGGCGGACGTCGTGCTCGTGAGACTGGATGACGCCAAAGCGTACAAGGCGGAGGAGATGGAAGGAATCGGACGTTGACGTTCGGTTCCTTTCTTTTCGCGGGGGCGTTTCCTATGATACACTTGGTGTCGGGAGGTGGGATCCCTTATGGAACCATTCATGCTAACGGAGAAGCCTGGATCGGACGCAGGCTTGCTGCACCTCGCGAAGTGGGAAGCGTTCGAGGGAATAACGGCGGGATTCTCTACCCGGAACGGCGGAGTAAGCGCGCCGCCTCGACAAGCGCTGAATACGGCGCTGCATGTGGGAGACGAAGCGTCTGACGTTATCGCCAATCGCAAGCTAGTGGCGGAAGCGCTGGGGTGGAACTTCGCGGCATGGACCTGCGCGGAGCAGGTTCACGGCAATCGAGTTCATGCGGTCACGTCCGCGGATGCCGGAAGAGGACGGCTGGATCGGGATTCGGCCATTCCGGACACGGACGCGCTGATCACGAACGAACCGGACATTCTGCTTGCCATGTACTTTGCGGACTGCGTTCCGTTATATTTCTACGACCCGGCGACGAACGCTCTCGGCCTCGCTCACGCGGGGTGGAAGGGAACGGTCGCTAACGTGGCGGCTGCGACTATCGAAGCCATGCGGAATCATTACGGAACCAAGCCGGAAGATTTGATGGCTGCGGTCGGCCCATCCATCGGAGCCTGCTGTTATGAGGTCGACGAAGCCGTCCTGAAGCACGTCAGGCCGCTTGCGGCCGAGCTTGAAGACATCTATCAAGCCGATGCTTCCCCTTTGGTGACGAATGCCAAAGAAGGGCATGCCAGGCTAAACTTGAAAGAATTTAACCGACACCTTATGATAAAAGCAGGAATTTTGCCGAGCCGCATCGAAATGACAACATGGTGCACTGGCTGCCGCACCGATATTTTCTTCTCGCATCGCCAGGAGAACGGTGCAACAGGACGGATGATGAGCTGGCTGGGAAGAAGAGGTGAATATCGCCATGGCGTTGGCTGACCGCATCGATGAGGTGGAGAGCCGAATCGGGAACGCTTGCGAGAGAAGCGGCCGGAAGCGGGAGGACGTAAAAGTCGTTGCCGTTACGAAGTATGTATCCGCCGCAACGACGCAGAATGCCGTCGCTCACGGAATCGCCCATCTGGGGGAGAACCGCTGGCCGGCATCGGAGGAGAAGTGGAATCTTCTTCATGGACAAGCCGTTTTCCATTTTATCGGTTCGCTTCAAACGAAGAAGGTCAAGGATGTCGTCGGACGATTCGATTACATACATTCGCTTGACCGCCTCTCGCTGGCGGAGGAGATTCATAAGCGAGCGTCCGCATTAGGCATCGTCGTTCCCTGCTTCATACAGGTGAACGTATCCGGAGAGGAATCCAAGCATGGGCTTCAGCCGGAAGAAGTGCGTGAATTCGCCGCGGCGATTCGTCCGCTGAATCACGTAAGGCCGATCGGCCTGATGACAATGGCGCCGCTTGAACTGGAAGCGGAACAGACGCGCCCGGTGTTCCGAGCGTTGCGACTGCTGAGGGACGAGCTTAACGAAAGCCGGGCATTCGCGGAGCCGCTCACCGAGCTGTCGATGGGGATGTCCGGAGATTTCGAGATCGCGATTGAAGAAGGAGCCACCTGGGTCCGGTTGGGAACCGTATTGGTTGGCAAGGAAGAAGAAGCCTGATTCCGAATCGAACGGGATCGGCCATTAGGGGAGGGACAGCAGATGAGCGTAATGAACAAGTTTCTGAACTATTTGGGACTTCAAGAAGACGAAGCCCCGGCCGATCGCGACGAGAGATACGGGATCGAGGATGAGCAAGAAGTTGAAACCACTCCTTTCGAGACCCGTAAACAATCAAGTAGGAACAATGTTGTCAGTATTCATTCCCAGAAGAATGCCCGCGTCGTGCTGACGGAACCGCGTACTTATGACGAGGCGCAGGAGATTGCCGATCACTTGAAGACCCGCAGAAGCGTTGTCGTAAACCTTCAGCGCGTCAGACGGGACCAAGCGATCCGCATAGTTGATTTTCTGAGCGGCACCGTCTATGCTCTAGGCGGGCACATATCGAAGCTGGGTCCGAACATCTTCCTTTGCACACCTGACTCCGTGGAAATTTCGGGCACCATATCGGAGATGCTGGGAGAGGAAGCCGACTATTCCAAAATGAGGTGACCTCCTTTTGACTGAAGTATTTCGCATTATCGATATCCTGTACCAAATCTAGTTCTACATGATTCTGATCTACGTCCTGATGTCTTGGGTGCCAAGCGTCAAGGATAGTTTCGTTGGCGAGCTGCTGGGCAAGATCGTCGAGCCGTATCTCTCGGTCTTCCGCCGATTCATTCCGCCTATCGGCGGCATTCTGGATATCTCGCCGATCATTGCTCTGATTGCTTTGGATTTCCTGGTCAGCGGGCTTAAGACCGTGCTTAACGCGTTCGTCTAACGACGCGGATGCACAAGCGAAAGGGAACGATTGCGCATGCCGCATGCTGAGATATACGAACATTTCCATCCCGATGAGAAATCGTTCGTCGATCGCGCCTGGGAGTGGGTCGAGCGGGCTGCCGAACTTCATCAAGTTCGGCGTACCGACTTTCTCGATCCGCGCCAGGCGCATATTTTATTTACTTTGGCCAACCGCCATCCCGATGCCGCTGTCCGGCTCGATGGCGGATATGAAGAAGCCGAGCGGCGCCGGGCTGTCGTCGCCCCCGATTACCGGCCGATCGAAGACGAGCCGATGGGGATCAAAGTGCTCGATATCGCTTCGGACGATAGGCGCGTTCAGGAGCTAGACCACGGCGATTATTTAGGCGCGCTGCTCGGTCTTGGTATAAAACGGGACAAGATCGGCGATATCCATCCCCGCGAGGACGGATGCCACGTCCTGATCGCGGAGGAGATCGGGGATTTCTTGACCGGTCATCTGAGGCAGGCTCATCGCGTCGAGGTACGCGCTTCGGTCATCGATCTTGAGCAGCTTAGGGCCGTGAAGCCGGAGCTGGAAGAAATGTCGCTGTCCGTCGCGTCCCTCCGGCTGGACGGGGTGGCGAGCGACGCTTTCCGACTTAGCCGGGCCAAGATCGTCGATCCGATCCGGGCGGGGCGCTGCCGCGTGAATTGGAAGCCGGCGGAGGACCCGTCGGCATCGCTGCGCGAAGGGGATATCGTCTCGATGAAAGGATTCGGCAGGTTCAAGGTGCTTGCTGTCGAGGGAATCTCCAAGAGTGGAAGAATTCGGGTAAGAATCGGGAAATTTGTGTAAACGAGTCCGACAGTAAGGAGGAATTTGACATCTTCCGTCGAAATGGTCGTTAAGGAGTGAAAAGATCGCACTCGGACTAAGAAACAGGAGGTACGCTCATGCCACTTACTCCATTAGACATTCATAACAAGGAATTCGGCAAGCGTCTGCGGGGATACGATGAAGACGAAGTAAATGAATTCCTAGACCAGATCATCAAGGATTACGAGCTCATTATCCGCGAGAACAAAGAGCTGCAGAACCAGCTTGGCGCCATGCAGGACAAGCTCGGTCACTTCGCCAACATCGAAGAGACCTTGAGCAAGACGATCATCGTCGCCCAAGAGGCTGCGGACGAGCTCAAGAACAACGCCAAGAAGGAAGCGCAGCTCATCGTCAAAGAAGCGGAGAAGAACGCGGACCGAATCATCAACGATTCGTTGATCAAGTCCCGCAAGATCGCCATGGAAGCGGAAGAGCTAAAGAAGCAAGCCGCCATCTACCGCGCGAGATTCCGCGCTTTGATCGAGTCGCAGATGGAGCTGCTAAGCCAAGACGGCTGGGAAGCTCTTGAGAGCAGCGACGCTCGCATGCGCGAGATCGAATAGTCCATCCGCATCGCTTGTTCTATCCGCATGTATGCCGCATGCGGTATTTTTTTAGGCAAATAGATACATACTGTAACGAGGTTGTTCCGCGAGGTTCTTGCCGATACTAAACGCTAGCTCACCTCTCCCATTCGCTCAGGACAACGACAGGCTTCGAATAAAGGCGGACAGGTTTCGATGGTGGCAGGGTTCGATGGGGGCAGGTTTCAATGGTAGACAGGGTTCGATTGACAAACGGGTTGATTCGAGTTATAAAGAAGGGAAGCAAGCAATAAGGAAAGTCCTTGACGGGAACAAGTACCCCATGAGCGGATCCCAGAGAGCTGGCGGAAGGTGCGAGCCAGCGTGAAGCGAAGGCGGTATATCCTCCCCGAGACGGCTCGCCGAACAGTATGGCGATTGATTGGCGCCGACTAATAAGCGAGAACGGTTACCCCTCCGTTAACGGGGCTGCGCGGTTCACGAACCGCGCTCTCAAGTGCCGGCTGCCCGGAATCGAACGATTCTCGCGCTCCGGAACAAGGGTGGTACCACGAGCGAACCTCGTCCCTTTGCCAGGGATGGGGTTTTATTTTTTTTCGAGAGGATGGTTTGTAGCATGAACCGCGTAGACGTCAAAGAGAAAGCGCGAGCCCGCGAGCTCCGCGTACTGGACAAATGGAACCGGGAAGATACCTTTAAGAAGTCTATCGAGAACCGCACGGGAGCTCCGAACTTCGTTTTCTATGAGGGGCCTCCGACGGCCAACGGCAAGCCGCATATCGGGCATGTGCTCGGACGCGTCATCAAGGACTTCATGAGCCGTTACAAGACAATGTCCGGCTATCGGGTCATCCGCAAGGCAGGCTGGGACACGCACGGGCTGCCGGTCGAGCTGGGAGTCGAGAAGCAGCTTGGCATCTCCGGCAAGCAGGAGATCGAGAACTACGGCGTCGAGCCTTTTATCCAAAAGTGCAAAGAGAGCGTGTTCGAATACGAGCGTCAATGGAGAGAGCTGACCTCTGCGATCGGCTATTGGACGGATCTCGACAATCCTTATATCACGCTCGACAACCGCTATATCGAGAGCGTATGGAACATCCTCGCGACGATCCACGACAAGGACCTGCTGTACCGCGGACACCGCGTCAGCCCTTACTGTCCGGATTGCCAGACGACGCTAAGCTCGCACGAGGTCGCGCAAGGCTACGAGGACGTCAAGGACCTCTCGGCAACGGCGAAGTTCAAGCTCAAGAAGAGCGGCGAATTCGCGCTCGCTTGGACGACGACTCCTTGGACGCTGCCGGGCAACGTGGCGCTTGCCGTTCATCCGGACATCGAATACGTGCGCGTCAAGCAGGACGGAGAAGTCTACATCCTTGCCGGAACGCTTGCCGACAAGGTGCTCAAGGGCGAATACGAGACCCTCGGCACGGTCAAAGGCAGCGAGCTGGTCGGTCTTGAATACGAGCCGCTGTTCCCGTACATCGTCGTCGAGAACGCCTATCGCATCATCGACGCCGAATACGTCAGCGACTCCAGCGGTACCGGTATCGTTCACATCGCGCCGGCGCACGGCGAAGACGACTACCGCGTCGCTCGCCAGCACGGCATCCCGATGCTGATGGTGGTGAACGGCGAAGGCCGTTACGTCGACGCGATCACCGACATGGCCGGCCGCTTCGTGAAGGACCCCGAAGTCGATATCGAGATCGTGAAGAAGCTGTCCGAACGCGGGCTGCTGTACCACAAGGAGAAATACGAGCACAGCTATCCGTTCTGCTGGCGCTGCAAAACTCCGCTGATCTATTACGCGACGGAGAGCTGGTTTATCCGCACGACCGCTGTCAAGGACCAATTGATCGCGAACAACCAAACGGTAAAATGGTACCCCGAGCATCTGCGCGACGGCCGTTTCGGCAAGTTCCTGGAGGACCTGGTCGACTGGAACATCAGCCGCAACCGCTATTGGGGAACTCCGCTTAACGTCTGGACCTGCGAGACTTGCGGCAAGGAGAAGGCTCCGCACAGCCACGCCGAGCTAAGATCGCTCGCCATCGGCAGCGTGCCGGAGGATCTGGAGCTGCACAAGCCTTACGTGGACGAAGTGCATCTCCGCTGCGAATGCGGAGGCTCGATGACCCGGACGCCGGAAGTGATCGACGTCTGGTTCGACAGCGGCTCGATGCCGTTCGCGCAGTATCATCATCCGTTCGGCGACGAGAAGACGTTCGAAGAGCAGTACCCGGCCGACTTCATCAGCGAAGGCATCGACCAGACCCGCGGATGGTTCTACAGCTTGCTGGCCGTCTCGACCCTATACAACGGCAAGGCGCCGTACAAGTCGGTTATCTCGACGGGACACGTTCTGGACGAGAACGGGCAGAAGATGAGCAAGTCCAAGGGCAACGTCGTCGATCCCTGGGATATCATCAACGAATCCGGCACCGACGCGCTGCGCTGGGCGCTTCTGGCGGACAGCGTACCTTGGAACAGCAAGCGTTTCTCCAAGGGAATCGTCGGCGAAGCGAAGTCGAAGGTCATTGATACTCTCGTCAACACGCATGCGTTCTACGCTCTGTATGCGACGATCGACGGCTATGACCCTTCCGAGCACAAGGCCGGCGAGTCGACCAACAAGCTGGACCGCTGGATCCTCTCCCGTCTGAATACGCTGATCGCGAACGTCAACCGCGGCCTGGAAGCGAACGACTTCCTGAACCCGGCGAAGGGAATCGAGGAGTACGTCGACGAGCTGTCGAACTGGTACGTCAGACGCTCCCGCGACCGCTTCTGGGGCAGCGGCCTGACCGAAGACAAGATCTTCGCGTACCAGACGCTTCGCGAGGTGCTGCTCACGCTTTCCCGCCTGATCGCGCCGTACACCCCGTTCGTTGCTGAAGACATCTACGGCAACCTGGGCGGCGGCGAGAGCGTTCACCTGGCGGAATATCCGAAGGCCGACGCTTCCAGGATCGACGAGAAGCTGGAGCGCGAGATGGAGACGGCCCGCAACATCGTCGAGCTGGCCCGCAACGTGCGGAACGAGTCCGGCATCAAGACGCGCCAGCCTCTGTCCGAGCTGCTCGTGTCCTTGAACGGCGAGTTCGACGTTCCCGGCTACGAGGAGATCGTCAAGGACGAGATCAACGTCAAGCAGCTGACAATCGTCACCGACGACAGCGGCTTCGTCGACTTCAGCCTGAAGCTCAACCTGAAGGTCGCCGGCAAGAAATACGGCAAGCATGTCGGCCCGATCCAAGGCGTTCTGAAGGGCCTTAGCGCAGACGAGGCTCGCGAAGTGGTAACGAACGGCGTCTTGAACTATACGTCTCCGGAAGGCGAGGCGCTCGACGTCACGCTGGAGGAGCTGCTGGTCGAGAAGCAAGCGAAGCCGGGCTTCGCGTCGGCTTCGGGCAGCGGCTTGACCGTCGCGCTCAACACCGACATTACGCCGGAGCTGGAGCAGGAAGGGCTTGTTCGCGAAGTCATCCGCGCAGTCCAGGACACTCGCAAGAAGCTCGATCTTCCGATCGAGCAGCGCGTATCGCTCGTGCTTGACGTCGACGCCGAGACGGAAGAGGCGCTGAAGGCGTTCGACAACGTGCTGCGAGAGAACGTGCTCGTCAGCGAAGTGAGCTTCGGCCAAGTGGAAGGCAGCGAATCGGTGCAAGCGGGCGATAAGCTGATCGGAATCGCGATCCGATAAGAGGAACGCGATTGGATAGGGAATGAAACGGAACAGGACCGTCCTTGGGTCGACGTCGTCGGCTTCAAGGGCGGTCCTATTTTTGCGTGGTTAGCCAAATCTTCCTGAGCGAATGGGAGAAGACGGCTAGCGTACGGTCCGTTATTCGGAACGAAATATTCGGCGCTTTCGCGCTTATCCATCTCAGCAGGTTTGCATCGGCTTCCGGTTGGCTAAATTGCTGATACATCCCATCGGAGAAGAGAGGCGAGCAACGTTGGCCAGAAGGAGAAGCAAACTCAGACGTCCCCGCCGTTCCACTCCCGGCCAAGCGGTAGGATCGGCATCGGCGGTCAGTCCCGGGGCGGTCTCGAGGGCTCCTGGAACAAACTCGCTGTATCCGGGATCGGACTCACAGGATCAAGGATCGGACTCACGGGATCAAGGATCGGACTCGCCCGATCCGGGATCGGACTCACGCGATCCGGGAATGACGGCGAACTACCGCTCGGCTCCCCTTCAAGCAACGCTGGAGACGCTCGCTTACCGCATCGACCGGCTGGCCATCGACATGGAGAAAGCGGAGCTGAAGGAATACGTCAACCTCATGAGGCGCCCTTGGGGCTTGATCTGGCGCAACTTCATCTCCGGATTGTCGCGGGGAGTCGGAATCGCGCTCGGGTTCACCTTCTTCGCGGCGACGATCGTCTGGCTGCTTCAGATTCTCGGCGCGCTGAACCTGCCCGTCGTCGGCGATTACATCGCGGATATCGTTCGGATCGTCCAACGCCAGCTAGAGATCAATCCCTATTAATGCACGATATGCGACCCGCGCCTTATCTCCAATCGTCCGCCAGCTCGTCGGGCTCAAGCAGGGGGTCGCCTTCCTGGTCCGCCAGGTACCGCTTGTAAGCGCGATTGCGGACGATGCTCACGTCATGGCCGGTGATGTCCGTGGATAGGAAGCTTTCCAACGGTTCCACGAAGCCGTCATTCTCGTCGGATTCGATCGCCATGGAATCATAATCGTCGATGTTGTTGCCTTCCGCCATTGCCGGACTGTTCGAGCTCCCCCACGATTCGACGATCTGCCAGGCGTCTTCTCCGTCGAAGCCGTTCTGATCGGGTTGATCGTCCATGCTCGTGCGCCCGAATGGAGGGTGCAGGAAGTCTTCTTCGACCGGACGCCCTTCTTTCTCTTGCTGCCTCGGTTCGTGATCGACGCAGAAGATGGCCGTCGGCATCGCCTCAAGCCGCTCGTCCGGAATGAACCGCCCGCAAGCCGCGCATCGTCCGTATTCTCCCGTCTCCATGCGGCGAAGGGCGGCATCGATGCGGTCTAGACGGAAGGCTTCGTTCTCGAGCAAAGCGATATCTTTGCCCCGCTCGAACATTTCCGTCCCCGCGTCGGCCGGATGGTTATCGTTGCTGGACAGCTCGCCTGTTTCTTCCCGATAGGAATTCTCCAGGCCGAAATGCGAATTATCGCGAATTTTGCGTTCGATCTCTTGTTTGTCCCGGATCAGTCTCCGGCGAAGCGACTGGAGCTTGCCGTCCGTCATGTGGAGTGTCATCGGTTCCGCTCCCTTCGGTGAGTACTGTCCCATAGTTTACTCGGACCCGCCGGAATTATTAGAGCGCGCCGTTCCGCGGATTGCGCCTATGCGCGTGGACGGTCGGTTCATCGATATGGTAAAATCATCAGGATGGAATAACAGGTTGAAAGGCGGACCCGACAGCATGCAATCAAGACGAGTAGGCATTTGGTTTTTTTATCTATGGGCAGTCCTCGTATTCGCTCTGGATTACGCAACGAAGAAACTGATCGAGCATTCCCTCGAGATGTACGAGCAGATCTCCGTCATCGGCAATTTCTTCCTCATTACCTCGATCCGCAACCGAGGGGCGGCGTTCGGGATCCTGCAGGAGAAACGGGTTTTCTTCATTCTGATTACCGTCGTAGTCGCCGCGGTAATTATATGGTATCTCCATCGTACCTACCGTTCGGGCAACAAACTGATGCTTTACGCGCTTTCCACCGTGCTTGGCGGAGCGGTCGGCAACTTCCTCGATCGCGCGATTCACGGAGAGGTAGTCGATTTTCTGCAATTCAACTTTGGTTCGTACACGTTCCCAATCTTTAACATGGCCGATGTCGCGATCTGCGTCGGCGTAGGGTTAATCATATTGGATTCGCTTTTGACGGCTAGACAGGAGAAGAAAAAACATGAACACGGAGAACAATCCGAAGAACAAATCGTTTAACGATACGGAAGAAAATACGGAAGAGAGCATGACCTGGACCGTCGAGGAGGAGCAAGCCGGCGAACGAATTGACAAGCATGTGACCGACGCCATCGGCAACCCTTCGATCTCTCGCTCGCAGGTGCAGGACTGGATCCGCAGCGGTCTGGTAACCGTACGATCGGTGAAGGTGAAGCCTAACTCCAAGGTAAGCGCGGGTGACGAGATCACGGTTATTTTCCCCGAACCCGAATCCCTTGAAGCTCTGCCGGAGGACATTCCGCTGGAGATCGTATTCGAGGATGCGGACGTCATCGTCATCAACAAGCCCCGGGGGATGGTCGTTCACCCGGCGTACGGCCACTCGAGCGGAACGGTCGTGAACGCGCTCCTTCATCATTGCCAGGACTTGTCCGGCATTAACGGAGTCATGCGTCCGGGGATCGTGCATCGCATCGACAAGGATACGTCCGGCCTTCTGATGGCGGCGAAGAACGACCTGGCTCACGCTTCGCTTGCCGCTCAGCTTAAGGAACACAGCGTAAAGCGCCGCTATATCGCCCTCGTGTACGGCAACGTGCCGCATGATAGAGGAACGATCGACGCTCCGATCGGCCGGGACAAGCTCGACCGCAAGATGTTCGCCGTAACCGACAAGAATTCGAAGCGCTCGGTAACGCACTTCGACGTTCTGGAACGCTTCGGGGATTATACGCTTGTGGGCCTTCGCCTGGAGACGGGAAGAACGCATCAGATTCGGGTGCACATGAAGTATATCGGCCATCCGCTCGTCGGAGACCCGATGTACGGCGGCCGCGGCGGCCGTACGCTCGGAATGACGGGACAAGCCCTTCATGCCGGAGAGCTTGGCTTCGACCATCCGCGCACCGGACAGCGCTACGACTTCGAAGCCCCGCTGCCGGAAGATATGGAGCTCGCTCTCCAGATGCTGCGCAGCCGCTAGGGCGCTGCCGGCTTGACCAATAAATCCTGCAAAAATTCGGTGGAAAAATACATGGCGGAGGCACTCGGGTTCAGGCATATTAGATAGCGTACCCCCGTGTTTTGAGGACTTTGTCGACACGGAGAATGTTATCGTACCAGTAACGGAATTATCCATTCCAAAGGAGTGTCGAACCATGAGTGTCGAGCAATATCAATCCACTTATATTCAGCAGCAATTCGCGAACCGGATCGGCGGCGCGAACTACGGCAAGGATACGAACATCTACAAATTCGAGAAAATCAAGCGCGCGAAGGCGGCCGCGAAGCAAGCGAACCCCGGCGTCGAGCTGATCGACATGGGCGTAGGCGAGCCGGACGAGATGGCGGATGCCGGCATCGTGGCTAAGCTTGCCGAAGAAGCGTCCAAGCCGGAGAACCGCGGCTATGCCGATAACGGCATTCCGGAATTCAAGGAAGCGGCGGCCAAGTACTTGAAGGAAGTATTCTCGGTTGACGGCATCGATGCCGCTACGGAAGTTCTGCATACGATCGGCTCCAAGCCGGCGCTCGCCATGCTGCCTTCCGTCTTCATCAATCCGGGTGACGTAACGATCATGACCATTCCGGGCTATCCGGTAATGGGCACTCACACGAAGTACCTCGGCGGAGAAGTGTTCAACGTCGAGCTGAAGAAGGAGAACAACTTCCTGCCGGATCTGAACGACATTCCGGAAGAAATCGCGAAACGCGCGAAGCTGTTCTACCTGAATTATCCGAATAACCCAACTGGCGCTACGGCTACCAAGGAATTCTTTGTCGAAGTCATCGCTTGGGCGAAGAAGCACGATGTCGTTATCGTCCACGATGCGCCTTATGCTGCCCTGACTTATGATGGCGTAAAGCCGCTCAGCTTCCTGTCCGTTCCGGGAGCGAAGGACGTGGGCGTCGAGCTGCACTCCCTGTCCAAGTCGTATAACATGACCGGCTGGCGGATCGGCTTCATCGCCGGCAACCCGCTGATCGTCAAGGCGTTCGGCGACGTGAAGGACAACAACGATTCCGGCCAATTCATCGCGATCCAGAAGGCTGCCGCATACGGCCTGGCGAATCCGGCGATTACCGAAGCGATCGCGGAGAAGTATTCCCGCCGCCACAACCTGCTGGTCGGCGCTCTGAACGAGCTCGGCTTCAAGGCCGAGAAGCCGAAGGGCTCCTTCTTCCTGTACGTAGAAGCTCCGAAGGGCATCAAGGGCGGCCAGCGCTTCAACTCCGGCGAAGACTTCTCGCAGTTCATGATCCGCGAGAAGCTGATCTCCTCCGTGCCATGGGACGATGCGGGCAGCTACGTTCGTTTCTCCGTCACGTTCATCGCGAAGGACCAAGCCGACGAGATCCGCGTCATCGACGAGATCAAGCGCCGTCTGTCCGACGTCGAGTTCGAATTCTAAATTGAATTTGGGTAACCTTGGAAGCCTTGGGCTGCGATGTTTAATCGCGGCTCAAGGTTTTCTTGTCCGTTGGGCAGAATAACGGAGAATAGCAGGATAAGCGGTTGACAGAGCTTGTCGAAAGTGCGATAATTCTTCTGATGAAACGGTACCTTTAAGACAGTCCCGTGAGACTGGCAAGGTGGCGCGGCTAATTCGAATACGCATGCTGGCGGAAGACGCTCGACCCTTCGAACGGATGGAAGGAGGGGGAGCTGGCCAAGCTGCGTTCGGATTCAACCTAAGCTCTCCTTGCGCTTCTGTCGCGGGGGGAGCTTTTTTTATGCCAATATCGTCGCGAAGAAGGAGGCCCGCAGATGCAGGATACCCGAGTCATAATGGACGAATCGGCCATTCGCCGGGCGTTGACGCGGATCGCTCATGAGATCCTGGAGAGAAATAAAGGAATCGAAGGCTGCATCCTGGCCGGAATTCGCACGCGAGGCGTTTACGTAGCGCAACGCATCGCCGAACGGATTCTCGAGATCGAAGGGCAGCCGGTGCCGGTCGGCGTGGTCGACATCACCCGCTATCGCGACGATCGCCCGCATGAAGCTTCCATCGGGGCGGACAGCTGCGAGCTGCCGGTTCCCATTAAAGACAAAACCGTCATTCTATGCGACGACGTCCTATACACCGGACGAACGATACGCGCCGCGATGGACGCCATCATGGACTGCGGCAGGCCGCAAGCCATCCAGTTGGCGGTACTGGTGGACCGGGGGCACCGGGAGCTGCCCATCCGGCCGGATTACGTCGGCAAGAACGTCCCGACCTCCCGCCAGGAACAGATTGCCGTCGGCCTTCGGGACTTCGACGACACCGACTGCGTGACCATCATTCATCCCTGACAAGGGAAGCCTGCTTTGGACGAGGTAGGCGCGAGGGCGAACGAGGGCTCGAATTTCCTAGCGGAATTTCTTCATTCGTTTAGTGACAAAACGCCGTTATAGTTATACAATAAAATGTATAAAGATGCACAAGAGCCATAGCTGCTATCGAACTAGGCAAATGCGTCAGAGGAGGATTTAAAAGCAATGGCAACCTGGATTCTGAACGCGCTGTTCGCGAGTGGAACGAACGACGCTCTCGAAACCAAGCACATCAAAGTCGTTGACGGCAAAATCGCCGAGCTGGCTAACGGGAGCGCAAGCCCCGACACGGCAGGATGCGAAATCATAGATGCAACCGGCAAGCTGATCTCCCTGGGATTCATCGATATGCACGTCCATCTGAGAGAACCCGGCTTCGAGCACAAGGAAACGATCGCCTCCGGCACGCGCTCGGCGGCCAAGGGCGGATTCACGACGATCGCCTGCATGCCGAATACGCGCCCGGTGACGGACACTCCCGACACGGTCAAGTTCATTCTGGATAAAGCGGAGACAGAAGGGGTCGTCAACGTGCTCCCTTACGCCGCCATTACGAAGAACGAGCTCGGCCGCGAGCTGACGGATTTCGCCGCGCTCAAGGAAGCCGGCGCGATCGGCTTCACGGATGACGGAGTCGGCGTGCAGAACGCGCAGATGATGAAGGACGCGATGACGCTCGCGAAGTCGCTGGATATGCCGGTCATTGCCCACTGCGAAGACGACTCGCTCGTTGTAGGCGCGGCGGTAACGGAAGGGGCCTTCTCCCGCAAGCACGGATTGAAGGGGATCCCGAACGAATCCGAAGCGATCCACGTCGGCCGCGACATTCTGCTGTCGGAAGCGACCGGAGTCCACTACCATGTCTGCCACGTCAGCACGGAGCAATCGATTCGGCTGATCAAGCTGGGCAAGTCGATCGGCGTCAACGTTACCGCGGAAGTATGCCCGCACCATCTGGTTCTCTCCGACGAAGACATTCCGGATTCGATGGACGCGAACTGGAAGATGAACCCGCCGCTGCGCACGCCGCGCGACGTGGAAGCCTGCATCAAGGCGCTGGAGGAAGGAACGATCGACATCATCGTCACCGACCACGCTCCGCACAGCGCCGAGGAGAAAGCAAAGGGAATGGAACGCGCTCCGTTCGGCATCGTCGGCTTCGAGACGGCGTTCCCGCTGCTCTACACGAAGTTCGTCAAGACGGGACGCTGGACGCTGGAATTCCTGCTGCGCCGAATGACAAGCGATCCGGCGAGAGTGTTCCGGCTCGCGAGCGGCAAGCTCGAACCGGGCGCTCCCGCGGATCTGGTTCTGCTCGACCTGGAGAACGAACGGGAAGTGAATCCCGAGACGTTCCTGACGCAAGGACGGAACACTCCGTTCGCCGGCTGGAAGCTTTATGGATGGCCGGCTCTTACGATGGTGAACGGCCAAGTGGTCTGGACGGAAGAGAACGGCATTACGCAAGGGTAAAGTCAAGGGACGGCTGCAGGCCCTACGCATATACTTGAGGAGGAATCGGGATGCAAGCAAGATTGTTGTTGGAAGACGGCACCCTGTTTACGGGAAAAGGTTTCGGTGCAGAAGGAGCTTCCACAGGCGAGGTCGTATTCAACACGGGGATTACCGGCTACCAGGAAGTATTGTCCGACCCCTCCTATTGCGGACAGATCGTCACGATGACGTTCCCGCTTATCGGCAACTATGGAATCAACCGGGACGACTTCGAATCCGTCCGGCCTTACATTCACGGATTCGTCGTTCGCCGTCACGAAGACGTGCCAAGCAACTGGCGCGCTCAATACACTCTTGATCACCTGCTTAAAGAGTACGGCATTATCGGCATCAGCGAGATCGATACCCGCATGCTGACGAGAATCCTGCGCCAGCACGGAACGATGAAGGGCATTCTGACGACGGGCAACGAACGCGTCGAAGAGCTGGCCGAGCGCCTGTCCGTCTCCTCGTTGCTGCGCGACCAAGTAGCCCGCACTTCGACGAAGAGCATCTTCTCCAGCCCCGGCAACCGCGAGCGCATCGTCCTGATCGACTACGGCGCGAAGAGCGGCATTCTGCGCGAGCTGACTCAACGCGGCTGCGACGTCGTCGTCGTTCCGCACGACACGACCGCTGAAGAGATTCGCCGCCTGTCTCCGGACGGCATCCAACTGTCGAACGGCCCCGGGGATCCGAAGGATGTTCCCCATGCGGTCGAGACGATCCGCCAGCTGCTCGGCGAATTCCCGATCTTCGGCATCTGCCTTGGCCACCAGCTGTTCGCCCTCGCCTGCGGCGCGGACACCGACAAGCTGAAGTTCGGCCACCGCGGCGGCAACCATCCGGTGAAGGAGCTGGAATCCGGACGCTGCTTCATCACGTCCCAGAACCATGGCTACACCGTTAAGGAAGACACGATCGCCGGTACGGAGCTGGAAGTCACGCATATCAACAACAACGATAAGACCATCGAAGGCCTGAAGCATAAGAAATACCCGGCGTTCACGGTGCAATACCATCCGGAAGCCGCTCCGGGACCTTTCGACAACAGCTATCTGTTCGATCGCTTCATCACTATGATTCGGGAACATAAATCCGCCAACCCGCAGCGTCCGCGTCAGGCGCAATTGGCAGAGTCGCTGAGAGGAGAACTGCAATATGCCCAAAAATAAAAACCTCAAGAAGATTCTCGTTATTGGCTCCGGCCCGATCGTCATCGGACAAGCGGCGGAATTCGACTATGCAGGAACTCAAGCTTGCCAAGCGTTGAAGGAAGAAGGACTTGAAGTCGTCCTGATCAACAGCAACCCGGCCACGATCATGACCGACACGAACATGGCCGACAAGGTCTACATCGAACCGATCAACCTGGAGTTCGTCTCCCAGATCATCCGCCAAGAACGTCCGGACGGCTTGCTTCCGACGCTGGGCGGCCAAACGGGTCTGAACATGGCGGTCGAGCTGGCCCGCGCCGGCGTCCTCGAGAAAGAGAAAGTCAAGCTGCTCGGTACGCAATTGACCGCGATCGAGAAGGCGGAAGACCGCGACCTGTTCCGCGAGCTCATGCGCGAGCTGGATCAACCGGTTCCGGAGAGCGACATCGTCACGACGGTTCAAGGAGCCGTCGACTTCGCGAACACGATCGGCTATCCGGTTATCGTTCGTCCGGCTTACACGCTGGGCGGAACCGGCGGCGGCATCGTCGGCAACGAAGAAGAGCTCCGCGAGACGGTTGCGAACGGCATCCGCTACAGCCCGATCGGACAGTGCCTTATCGAGAAATCGATCGCCGGCATGAAGGAAGTCGAGTACGAGGTTATGCGCGACGCGAACGACAACTGTATCGTCGTCTGCAACATGGAGAACCTCGACCCTGTCGGCGTCCATACGGGCGACAGCATCGTCGTGGCCCCGAGCCAGACGCTGTCCGACCGCGAGTACCAAATGCTCCGTTCGGCATCCCTGAAGATCATCCGCGCCCTGAACATCGAAGGCGGCTGCAACGTGCAGTTCGCGCTCGATCCGCAGAGCTACCAATACTACGTTATCGAAGTTAACCCGCGCGTCAGCCGCTCCTCGGCGCTTGCGTCGAAGGCAACGGGCTATCCGATCGCCAAGATGGCGGCGAAGATCGCCGTCGGCTACACGCTCGACGAGATCGTGAACCCGGTCACGGGCCAAACGTACGCTTGCTTCGAGCCGACGCTGGACTACATCGTCAGTAAGATTCCGCGCTGGCCGTTCGATAAGTTCACGGACGCCAACCGCAAGCTGGGCACCCAGATGAAAGCGACCGGCGAAGTCATGGCTATCGGCCGCACGTTCGAAGAATCGATCCACAAAGCGATTCGTTCCTTGGAGATCGGCGTCCACCGTCTGCTTCTGAAGGGAGCGAACGAGCTGGACGAAGAGACCCTGACGAATCGCCTGGCGAAGCCGGACGACGAGCGCCTGTTCCTCGTTGCCGAAGCGTTCCGCCGCGGCTGGGGCTTGCAGAAGATTCAGGACGTCACGAACATCGACTGGTGGTTCCTCGACAAGATCGAGCGCATCATCGCCTTCGAGGACACGATTCGCAGAGAGCCGGGCCTAACGCAAGAGACGCTGTACCAAGCGAAGCGCATGGGCTTCACGGACCGCGCGATCGCGGAGCTTCGCAAGGAAGGCCAAGGTTCAAGCGCGGCTCATACGGCGGAAGCGGACGTTCGCGCCCTTCGCCTGCAGCAAGGCCTGAAGCCGGTCTATAAGATGGTCGACACTTGCGCGGCCGAGTTCGAAGCTTCCACTCCTTACTACTACTCGACCTATGAGACCGAGAATGAAGTACTTCCGAGCAAGAAGGAGAAAGTCATCGTTCTGGGCTCCGGTCCGATCCGGATCGGGCAAGGCATCGAGTTCGACTACTCGACCGTTCATGCGGTATGGGCATTGCGCAACGCAGGCTATGAAGCGGTCATCATAAACAACAACCCGGAGACGGTATCGACCGACTTCAACACGTCGGACCGCCTGTACTTCGAACCGCTCTTCTTCGAAGACGTCATGAATGTCATCGAGCAAGAGAAGCCGATCGGCGTCATCGTCCAGTTCGGCGGCCAAACGGCGATCAACCTGGCCGGCCCGCTCGCCAAGGCAGGCGTTCGCATCCTCGGCACTTCGCTGGACAGCATCGACGAAGCCGAAGACCGCAAGAGATTCGAAGCGCTTCTTCGCAGGCTGGATATCCGCCAGCCTAAGGGCAGCACGGTCACTTCGGTTGACGAAGCGGTCGGCACGGCAAGTGAGCTCGGCTATCCGGTGCTTGTACGTCCGTCTTATGTCCTGGGCGGCCGCGCGATGGAGATCGTCTACTCCGACGAAGAGCTGCTGGCTTACATGAAGGTAGCCGTCAAGATCAATCCGGAGCATCCGGTTCTGATCGACCGTTACATGCTGGGCAAGGAGATCGAAGTCGACGCCATCTGCGACGGCGAAACGGTACTGATCCCGGGAATCATGGAGCACATCGAGCGCGCCGGCGTTCACTCCGGCGACTCGATCGCGGTATATCCGCCGCAGACGCTGTCGGATGACATCAAGAAGCAAGCGATCGACATCACGACGCGCATCGCGAAGGAACTGAAGACGATCGGCCTGGTCAACATCCAGTTCGTCGTCTGGCAGGACCAAGTGTATGTCATCGAAGTCAATCCGCGCTCCTCGCGTACGGTTCCGTTCCTGTCCAAGGTAACGAACGTGCCGATGGCGAACCTGGCTACTCAAGCGATCCTCGGCGTGAAGCTGAAGGACCTGGGCTACAACGACGGCCTGTGGCCGGAAGACGATCATGTCTCCGTCAAGGTTCCGGTGTTCTCCTTCGCGAAGCTGCGCCGCGTCGACCCGACGCTGACGCCGGAGATGAAGTCGACCGGCGAAGTCATGGGCCGCGACCGTCTGTTCGCTAAGGCGTTGTTCAAGGGCCTCATCGGCTCCGGCATGAAAATTCCGCAATCCGGAACGATCATAGCGACGGTTGCCGACAAGGACAAGGAAGAAGCGGTCGAGATTCTCCGCGGCTTCTACAACCTCGGTTTCAAGCTGATGGCAACCGGCGGCACGGCTGACGCGCTTGAACAAGCGGGCATGCGCGTGAAGCGCGTGAACAAGCTGACCGAAGGTACGCCGAACATCCTCGACCTGATCCGCACCGGCCAAGCGCAATTCGTCGTCAACACGCTGACGAAGGGCAAGACTCCGGAGCGCGACGGCTTCCGGATTCGCCGCGAAGCGGTCGAGAACGGCGTGGTCTGCTTGACCTCGCTCGATACGGTGAGCGCTCTGCTCAACATGCTGCAGACGCTTCGCTTCTCCAGCGAACCGATGCCGGTTCTTCAGTAAAGGTGAGCAATACGCCCGGTCCCCTGCAACAAAGCGGCGGGGGCCCGGGCTTCTGCATGAATAGAACGTCAAACGCGAATTGGCGCGCCAAAGGAGAGGGAAGAAGTGACGAAGACGAAGCTATCGCCGGAGCAAGCGGCGGCGAAAGTAATGGTGGCGCTGGACAAGCCGGACGCCAAGGCGGCTCTTCTGCTGGCCGACCAACTGCAAGGAGCGGGCTGCTGGGCCAAAGTCGGCCTGGAGCTGTTCTATGCGGCCGGCGCGGATGTCGTTCGCGAACTGAAGGCACGCGGCTTCAAGATTTTCCTGGATCTTAAGCTTCACGACATTCCCAATACGGTAAGAGGCGGCTCCCGCAGCATCGCCAAGCTTGGCGTGGATATGTTCAACGTCCACGCGGCAGGAGGCATCGCCATGCTTCGCGGAGCGGCCCAAGGCGTGCAGGAGGCGCTGGACGCAGGAGAGGCCGCGAGCCGACCGCTTATTATCGCGGTCACGCAGCTGACCAGCACGAATCAAGCGACGTTGAACGGAGAGATCGGCATTCCGGGGACGGTAGAGGAAGCCGTTCTCCGTTATGCCGGACTGACGAAGGAAGCCGGTCTCGACGGCGTGGTTGCTTCTCCACTGGAGGTTGGCGCGATCAAGTCGGCCTGCGGCACGGACTTCTTGACCGTTACCCCGGGTATTCGCCCGAAAGGCTCCGACGCGGGCGACCAGCAGCGCATCACGACTCCGCATGACGCGGTTATCGGCGGCACGGACTATCTCGTCATCGGCCGCCCGATTACGGGCGCGCCGGATCCAGCCGCCGCTTTGAATAAAATTATCGAGGAGATGTGCTCTTAATGTCCACTACCGAACTTGCCCAGCTGCCAGCCGAGATTGCCAGAGGCTTGCTTAGCATTAACGCCGTCGCGCTTCGCCCGCATGAGCCGTTCACCTGGACGTCGGGCATCAAGTCCCCGATCTACTGCGACAACCGCCTCACGATGTCTTATCCGGCGATTCGCGACTTGATCGCGGAAGGCTTCGCGGCGATCATCCGCGAGAAATACCCGGACTGCCAGGCCGTTGCCGGCATCGCGACGGGCGGCATTCCGCACGCCGCATGGGTCGCCCACAAGCTTAACCTTCCGATGCTGTACGTGCGCGACAAGGCTAAGGGCCATGGCAAGACGAATCAGATCGAAGGCCACTACGCGCCGGGGCAGAAGGTCGTTCTCATCGAAGACCTGATCTCCACGGGAGGCAGCTCGCTGAAGGCAGCGGTAGCCGTTCGCGAGGCCGGCTGCGAGGTGCAGGGCGTCGTCGCTATTTTCACCTACCAGTTCCAGAACGCCTTGGACGCATTCGCGGCAGAGGACATTCCGCTCGACACGCTGTCCAACTACTCGGCGCTGATCAAGGTAGCCGTGGAGTCAGGCGCGATCCGCGAAGAGGACGTAGCCTTGCTTCAATCGTGGCGCGAGAATCCTTCCGCGTTCGGCGTTTAATCGATTTTCGCTTAGCGAAGCCGTTCTCTTCCGAGAGAGCGGCTTTTGCCTTTTCGTCGGCTTAGGCCGCCTCTCCCATTCGCTCAGGAGCCTGTCGAGTAAGAAAGTTGGAAAACGCATGGGATTGGAACAGAAGAACAGAAGAACAGAAGAACAGAAGAACAGAAGAACAGAAGAACAGAAGAACAGAAGAACAGAAGAACAGAAGAACAGAAGGACGGGAAGCAGCGGGGCAGGAAATGTTCCTGAGCCTATTCCGCTCCTGAGCGAAGGGGAGAGGCGAGCTAATGAAGCCATTCGGCGGATGGACACCATACAATAAAATACAATAATCCGATTGACAAACTAGGAATAATTGGTTACGATTAGTCCCGAGCAGATCCGTTGCAGAACGGATCGTCCATAGAACCGAATCGAGAGAATCGACCGGATCACCGGAGATTCAACGACCGTCGAAGGCGCTTTTCCCCCATGGGCGTCTTCGGCGTGACGTTGGATCTTTTTTTATTCAATCAAAGGGGAGAACGACATGGAATTGTTCTGGTTCATTCCGACCTACGGCGATGGCCGCCATATCGGCACGAGCCGAGGCGCACGCCAATTATCGCCCGCCTATCTGCACCAGGTTGCCTTAGCGGCGGACGATCTCGGCTACGAAGGCGTGCTGCTTCCGACCGGGAGGTCCTGCGAGGACTCCTGGGTAACGGCTTCTACTCTCATTCCGGCGACCCGCAGGCTGAAGTTTCTCGTCGCGGTGCGGCCCGGGCTGATGAGCCCGACGCTGGCGGCGCGAATGGCCTCCACGTTCGACCGGATATCGGAAGGAAGGCTTCTGATCAACGTCGTCGCGGGCGGCGATCCCGAGGAGCTTGAAGCGGACGGAGTCTTCCTCGGGCATGACGAACGGTATGGGTTGACCGATGAATTCCTCGATATTTGGAAAAGGGTTCTGAGCGGGGAAGAGGTGACTCTCGAGGGAGAGCATCTGCGCGTGAACGGAGCCCGGGTGTTCTACCCGCCCGCGCAAGCCCCGCATCCGCCTCTCTTCTTCGGCGGATCCTCGCCGAAGGGCATCGACATCGCGGCGAAGCATTGCGATGTGTATCTGACTTGGGGGGAACCGCCGGCCCAAGTCGAGAAGAAGCTGGAGGCCGTGCGCAAGCGAGCCGCCGCCGAGGGCCGTGAGCTCAAGTTCGGTATCCGGCTTCACGTGATCGTCCGCGAGACGGAGCAGGAAGCCTGGGCCGCCGCCGACGATCTGATCCGGCATCTGGACGACGACACGATCGCGAAGGCGCAGCAGGTGTACGCGCGGATGGACTCGCACGGGCAGCGGCTTATGACCGAGCTTCATGGCGGAAGCCGAGGCAACCTGGTCGTATCGCCGAACCTGTGGGCGGGAATCGGACTCGTTCGCGGCGGCGCCGGAACGGCTCTGGTCGGCGACCCGGAGACGGTGGCGAAGCGGCTTCGGGAATATGCGAACCTCGGTATCGAGAAGTTTATTTTGTCCGGTTATCCTCACCTGGAGGAAGCATACCGCACCGCCGAGCTGTTGTTCCCGCTGCTGCCTTTGAAGCGCGGGAACGGCGCGGCTGCGGAATCAGGATCGACTAAACCCTATGCCCGCAAGTCCGGAGAGATCGTCGCCTACGAGCATATCCCGTCCGGCGGGAACTGAGGCAGCCCCGCTCATGCGAATCCGTTCCTGGAATGGCTGGCTGTCGCTGCTGTCCGTCGCCCTGCTGCTCGCTCTATGGGAGATCTCTACCGCCTGGGGCTGGGTCAATCCGCTGTTCGTGCCTTCCCCGCACCGGGTGTGGGACGCGTTCGTCGATATTTGCCGCGAAGGCTACAAGGGCAGTCCGCTCGCCAAGCATATCGGAGAGAGCCTGAAACGCCTGGCGCTTGCTTTTGTTCTAGCGCTGTTCACGGCCGTCCCGCTCGGACTCGCCAGCGGATATTCGCCTAAACTGCGGGCGCTGATCGACCCGCTCATCGAATTTTACCGTCCTTTGCCGCCGTTGGCTTATTATACGCTGCTTGTCCTCTGGCTCGGCATCGGCGATTCCTCCAAGATCGCCTTGCTTTTCCTCGCGGCCTTCGCTCCGCTTTATATCGCCGTCGTGGCCGGCGTCGCCCGCATTCCGCGGGACCGTATCCTGGCCGCGCGTTCGCTCGGCGCGAGCCGCGGGCAAGTGTTTCTCTTCGTGATCTTCCCGTCATGTCTGCCCGATATCTTCACCGGCATTCGCACGGCGATGGGGATGACCTATACGACCCTGGTCGCCGCGGAGATGGTCGCCGCCGTGTCCGGCATGGGCTGGATGGTGCTTGACGCCAGCAAGTTTCTGCGAAGCGACGTGATATTCGTCGGAATTCTGCTTATGGGTTTGATTGCGGTTCTGCTGGATCTGTTCATTCGCTGGCTGGCGAAGACGCAGGTTCCTTGGAACGGCAAGGAATAAATAATATCCATTATAGGGGTGTGGTCGAAACATGAAGCAAAGAAAAAGATTCGCGATTACCGCCATTATTACCTCGCTTATGCTGACGTTGGCATTGACGGCTTGCGGCAAAGACAAGTCGGAGAGCGGCAGCCTGCCGAAAGAAGTGACGATCGGCTATCAGGTCATTCCGAACGCCGAGCTGCTGGTCAAGGCGAAGGGCCTGGCCGAGCAGAAATTCCCGGACGTCAAGATCAACTGGAAGCCGTTCGATTCCGGACGCGACGTCAACACGGCGGTAGCGGCCGGAAGCATCGATCTCGGCTTGGCCGGCTCGGTGCCGGTCTCGATCGGAATCTCCAACAAGCTGGGTTATCAGGTATACTTCTTGCATGACATTATCGGCGACGCCGAGTCGCTCGCCGTGCGCAACAGCTCGAACATCAAATCGGTAAAGGACCTGGTCGGCAAGAATGTCGCGACGCCTTTCGGCTCCACTTCCCACTTCAGCCTTCTGTCCGCTTTGAAGCTGGAAGGCGTGGATCCGGCTCAAGTGACGATCCTCGACTTGCAGCCGCAAGACATCCTTGCCGCCTGGCAGCGCAAGGACATCGACGCCGCGTTCGTATGGAACCCGACGCTCGCGAAGCTGACCGCCGACGACGGAAGCATTCTTGTAACCGCTCAACAGCTGTCCGAGAAGGGCGCCATAACAGCCGATGTCGGCGTCGTCCGCACGAAATTCGCCGATGAGTATCCCGACTTCGTGAAGCAGTACGTCGGCGTGCTTGACGAGGCGGTTCAGCTGTACCGCGACAAGCCGGAGGAAGCGGCCAAGGCCCTCGCTCCGATTCTTAGCACGGATGAAGCCGACGCTCTGGCTCAGACCAAGCAGCTCGTCTGGCTGACGTCGAAGGAACAGCAGGATGCCAAGTACCTCGGAAGCAAGCCGGAGGACAGCGGCTTCGCGAAGGTACTCCAAGAGACCGGCCAGTTCCTCGCCGACCAGAAGCTGGTCGAGTCGGTGCCGGAGCTCAAGGATTATGAGGCCGCCATCCGTCAAGATTCGCTTAAGCCGTAAGCGCTCGGAATAGGATAGGGTTGAAGCCATGAGCTCCATCGTACCTGCGCTGTCGTACGGCGATTCCCCCTCGCTTGAGGGGGAGCGCCTTGTCGCTATCGAGGATCTATCGCTCGTCTACGGACGAGGCAAGAAAGCCAAAGAAGTGCTTAGCGGCGTCCAGCTAGAGCTGGGCGAGCGGGAATTCGTCTGCGTGCTCGGGGCCTCAGGCAGCGGCAAAACTTCGCTGCTGCGCCTGATCGCGGGCTACGAGCAGCCGACTTCAGGCTTCGTCCGCGTGCTAGGGAAGGAGAAGGCGGCGCCGAACTCCGAGGTCGGGGTCGTCTTCCAGCACGCGAATCTGTTCCCTTGGCTGTCCATTCAGCGGAACGTCGAGTTCGGCTTGCGGATGCAGGGAGTCGGACGTGCCGATCGAACGATGAAGGCTGCGGAAGCCATCCGTCAAGTGGGGTTAAGAGACGCTGCGGATCGGCTGCCCTACCAGTTGTCCGGAGGCATGAAGCAGCGGGCGGCCATCGCCCGAACGCTTGCCGCATCGCCTCGGCTCATCCTGATGGATGAACCGTTCGGGGCGCTGGACGCGATCACTCGGGAGAACCTGCAGCAGCAGCTTCGCCAGCTCTGGCTGGCTTCGCAGCAGGCGGTGTTCTTCATCACCCACGACGTGGACGAAGCGCTGCTGTTGGCGACGCGTATCGTCGTCCTTAGCGGCTCTCCTGGCAAAGTGGCGGTCGATATGCCGAATCCGCTGTACTCTGAGGAGGAGACGGCGGCCGACCTGCGCAAGCATCGCGACTACGGCAAGCTGCGCGAACAGCTCGTTGCCTCGCTTAAGCAAGAAGCATACTGAAGGCTATCGAGGACCGCCTGGCGTGGCGGTCTTTGTTTTGTTATGGCTGGCCTATCGCCCGTTTTGGCCGAGACTCGAACCGATGGCCGGGAGGAAGAATAGAATAGAAGGATAGCCATGCCAGGCAAAGCAAGGAAAGGAAAGATCGACATGAGCCAACTGCTGGAAACCCTATGGAACGCCACTTCGGATCTGCTCTACCGCGTCCGCAGCTATGACCGCAAGCTTGCTTATTCCGAGGAAGTCCTTCGGATGAACGAGCAGCTTCGACGAATAGAAGGCTTGAAATTCTCGGACGACGAGGAGCTGATCGCGCTCGAAGTCGAGAAGCTCAAGGAGATGAGGTCCCGGCTGCTGACGGTAATGGAGGATCTGTTGTTTACCGCATGAGACGGTCTCGAACGGTCTGATTCTACAGACCGGCGAGGCCGTTTTTTGCGGTTTCGCCGCCCCGAAACTTGACGAGCCCATGGTCGGAACCGATATACTGGATGAGATGCGAACGATGACAACAGCACCTCGGAGGATGGACATGGACAAACAGCTGCGATTAATCATTGATACGGATACGGCGGGAGACGACGTCACGTCGATTCTGTTCGGCTTGCTCTGGCCTGGAGTGAAGGTTGAAGCGATCACGACGGTGATGGGGAATATTCCGGTCGGCCAATGCACGATCAACGCGTTGACGACCGTAGAGCATGCGGGAAGAAGCGGCGAGGTACCCGTCTACGAAGGCTGCGATCGTCCGCTCTTGCGTCCGCTTGTTCAAGCGGCTTACGTACATGGCGCGGACGGAATGGGGGAGACGAACTTCCCGCTGCCGAAGCAGCAAGCCGAGAAGGAGCATGCGGCGAATGCGATCGTGCGGCTGCTTAACGAATATCCGGGAGAGCTGGAGATCGTGGCGCACGGCCCGCTGACCAACCTCGCCGTTGCTTATATGCTGGATCCGACGATCGTCAGCAAGGTGAAGAAAGTATGGGTGATGGGCGGTTCCTGCCACTTCCGGGGGAACATCACCTCTACGGCGGAGTTTAATTTCTACGTCGATCCGGAAGCGGCTCAGATGGTGTTCCAAGCCGGCTTCCCGATCGTGATGGTCGGCTGGGACGTCTGCTGCCGCTATGCCCTGATCGGGGGAGAGGACCTGGAGAAGCTGAAGCGGATCGACACGCCGATCTCCAAGTTCTATCACCAGGTCAACCGCAAGGCGCTGGAATTCAACATGGCGAACGGGCTGGAAGGGGTCACGCATCCCGATTCCGTGACGATCGCGATGTGCATTCGGCCCGAATTGATCTTGAAGTCGGGGCATTACCCCGTGCAGATCGAATGCCAGAGCGAAGCGAATCGCGGATTCAGCGCGGTCGATACGAGGCCGGCTCCGGAGAATACGCCGGCCTATGCGGGCGAGACCTCGCGTTCGGAGGTCGTCCTGGAGAGCGACTATCGGGAGTTCTACCGCATGCTGACCGCGATGCTTAGCGGCGACTACAGCGAATACCTCAACTAGGTTCTAACAGCAAGAGCCCCGTCGGCAGTCGCCGCGGGGCTCTTCTCTATGGGCATTACCAAAACTTGCGGGTCACTCTATCTACTTCGATTTGATAGGATGAGAATAACAGCATTCTATTAGATTGAGGTGTTCCATCCGTGAGATTCGCTCGTACTCGCCGCATCCTGCTACCCATCCTAGCGGCATTCTCTATTGGCGCCGGCAGCCTGCCGCTTGCCCCATCGGCCGCGAACGCGGCTTCTTCCTTGCCCTTCGACGATATTTCCTCCAGCTATGCGAGAGACGACATTACGGCGCTAGCCGCCAAAGGAATCGTAGGCGGCACGAGCGAGCGCCTATTCGAGCCCGGCAAGACGGTGACGCGAGCGGAATTCGCGGCTATTCTCGTGCGCGCGTTCGGACTCGAAGAGACGAATAACGCGATCGCCGCGTTCCAGGACGTGAAGTCCTCCCAATGGTTCTATGGGGCTGTACAGGCAGCATCGAATCTGGAGCTGGTCTCCGGCACGAGCGCGACGGCTTATCAGCCTCTCGTGACGATCACGCGCGAGCAGGCCGCGGTCATCCTGGCGCGGGCCCTGAAGCTTAACGGAGCGAGCTCTTCCGCTTCCGGGTTCGTCGACTTTCCCTCCATCTCCTCCTGGGCGCAATCGTCCGTGGGAGCAGCCGTCAAAGCCGGCTTGTTCAAAGGAGACGAGAATGGAGCTTTCCGGCCTACCTCCAAGCTGACCCGGGCGGAGATCGCCGTTCTTTTCCACCGGATCGTTCTGAATAAGGCATGGGAGAGCCAGTTCGCGGCAACGTCCGGCTCCATGCTTCAGATCGGCTGGCAATACGGCCAGACGCTGGCGGAATACAAGGCAAGCATCGGCAAATCGGCGGTCAATACGCTCGCGCCCCGCGTCTTTTTCCTCGATTCCGCCGGCTCCATTACGGACAATACCGACTCCGCCCTGCTGACCTGGGCGGCGTCCAAAGGCAAGAAAGTGTGGGGCATGTTCGGGAACCGCTTCAATGCGGAGACGACCCACGCGATGCTGAGCAGCACGGCCAATAGGCAGCAGGTCGTCGCTCAAACGGCGGCGCTCGCGGACAAGTACGGGATTGACGGGGTCAATCTGGACTTCGAGAACGTGATCGCCGGCGACCGTTATTACATGACTTTGTTCGTCCAAGAGTTGGCGACCGCCCTTCATAAAGCGAAGATGGTCCTGTCGGTCAACGTCTCTCCCGATCTGGGGACGGATTGGACGGATGCGTTCGATTACGAAGCCATCGGAGAGGCGGCGGATCATGTCGTTCTGATGGCATACGACGAGCATTGGGGCGGTTCGCCAATCGCCGGCTCGGTCTCCTCGCTGCCGTGGATGAAGTCGGGCTTAGACACGCTTCTGGAATCGATCCCGTCCAGTAAAACGATCATGGCGCTGCCATTCTTCACCCGCGACTGGACGACCGGATCCGCCGTGTCTTCGACGGAGATGACGATCGCGGAGCAGAACGCCTTGATCGGCTCGCTAGCCGCCGCAGACAAGTCGTGGAATGCTGCGCTGGGGCAATACGTTTACGCCTACAAGAAAGGGCAAACGACTCACCGGATCTGGACGGAGGAGAGCCGTTCTCTCACCGCCAAGATCCGGGAGTCGCTGCAGTCGGGGGCGACGGGCTTCGCTTACTGGTACATCGGAGGCGAGTCGCCGGACGTATGGCCGAGCGTGCGCAACGCGGTCAAGTACGAATCGTTCCGCTTCGAATAAGGCTTAGTCCGTCAGAGAGGAGCGCCAAGCCTTGATGTCTTGATTGAGCTTGGTCAGATTAGGCACGGACGTGTTCTTATCCCGGAGCGCATAATCGTTCTTCAGCCGAAGAATGCGAACGACGCTCTCGTCGATCCGCTTCTCGTCAAGCCGGCCGTCCTTGACTGCGGCCAGCAGCGAGTCGCGGACCGTCTTCATGTTGTCGTGCCCATGGGCGACAAGCACGATATCGTCGCCGGCCAGAATCGCGTCCACGGCGGCCGCGGGAAGCGTGTAGTGCTTGACGATAGCACCCATCGTGATATCGTCGGTCATGACGACCCCGTCGTAGCCCAACACCTGGCGAAGCTGATGGCCGACGAGCTCCTTCGAGAGGGAAGCGGGCTTATCGGGATCCAGCTTCGGATAGAGAATATGGGCGACCATGATCGCTTCGACCCGATTCTCGATCGCTTGCTTGAACGGAATCCATTCCAGCTTGGCGAGCTGCTCGGCCGTCTTGTTAACGACTGGCAAATCCAGGTGGGAATCGACGGACGTATCGCCGTGTCCCGGGAAATGCTTCGCGACGGGGATGACCCCGCCGCCGCGTAGGCCTTCCATCTCGGCGATGCCAAGCTGCGAGACGAGCTTAGCGGAGCTGCCGAAAGAGCGGGGGCCGATGACGGGGTTGTTCGGGTTGCTGTTCACGTCCAGAACGGGGGCAAAATCGAGATTGAACCCGGCTGAGAGCAGCTCTCTAGCCAGCAGGCTTCCCATCTCGCCCGCAAGCCCTTCGTCCTTGGCGGCTCCTACCTCTTGGTTGGCCGGGATCTTCTCGTAAGCGGAAGGAAGGCGGCTGACCTTGCCTCCTTCCTGATCGACGCCCAAGAAGAGAGGGACCGGGTTTGCTTTATTGGCTTGCTTGATCGCGTTGAGGAGAGAGACGGTGCCTTTGACATCGCTGACGTTGCGCGAATACAGGATGATGCCTCCGACCTTCGCGTCGGCGATGGTCGCGCGGTCGTCCTTGCCGAGCGTCGTTCCGTCGACTCCGGCGAAGATCATCTGTCCGATCTTCTCTTCCAGCGTCATCCGCTTCAACTGCCGTTCGACCGGATCGTCGACGTCGGGGGGCGAAGCGGGGGGAGCGGGCGAAACGGAAGGGACCGAACCGCCCGGAGAAGCCGAAGGAGAAGCGGACGGCGCCGTAGAGGCTATAGGAGACGTTGACGGCGATGGCGACGGAGAAGCATTCGATGGAGAGGAGGTATCCGTGCTCGGCAACGCTCCTCCGTTGTTGCCGCAGCCCGCGATAAGCAGCAGAACTCCCAGAGCCAGCAGCGGCCAACGGAATCGAATGTTCGTCAGGTTCTTCATGCTTGCGCACCTCTTTATTCGGATAAATGGTTCTGAGCCAGAACATAGATATAACGACAAAACGCTCGATATTGTTCATTGGAAGGAAAAGAAAAGCTCCATGTCCTCCGGCATTGCCGTTAGGATATGGAGCTTTTGTCTATTTATTTAGGCTTTGGAAACTTCGAACGAGCTCTTCAGCGACACGATCCGGTTGAACACCGGACGGCCGGGCTCGCTGAGCTTCGGATCGACGTTGAAGTAGCCGTGGCGGAAGAACTGGAACTTGTCCTGGGCGGCCGCTTCCTTCATGCCGGGTTCGACGAATCCTTGCAGCGTCTCAAGCGAGTTCGGGTTGATGCGCTCCAGGAAGGAGGAATCCTCGTTCTCGTCCTCGTCGTTGATCAGCGGCTCGAACAGGCGGAATTCCGTCGGCACCGCTTGGGAAGCTTCGACCCAGTGGATCGTTCCCTTGACCTTGCGGCCGGTGAAGCCGGTGCCGCTCTTCGTCTCGGGGTCGTACGTGCAGCGAAGCTCGACGACTTCGCCCGCTTCGTTCTTCACGACCTCCTCGCACTTGATGAAGTACGCGTGCTTCAGGCGGACTTCATTGCCCGGGAACAGGCGGAAGTACTTCGGCGGCGGCGTCTCCATGAAGTCGTCCTGCTCGATGTAGATCTCGCGCGAGAACGGGATTTGGCGAACGCCCATCTCTTCGTTCTCCGGATTGTTCTCGGCGTCCAGCCACTCGACTTGGCCTTCCGGGTAGTTCGTGATGACGACCTTCAGCGGACGAAGGACGGCCATCGTGCGCAGCGCCTTCAGCTTCAGGTCCTCGCGGATAAAGTGCTCGAGCATGCGCTCGTCGACGACGCCGTAGCTCTTCGCCACGCCGATCTCGCGGCAGAACGCGCGGATCGCTTCCGGCGTGTAGCCCTTGCGTCGAAGGCCGGAGATCGTCGGCATGCGCGGATCGTCCCAGCCGTCGACGACCTTCTCGTCGACAAGCGCCTTCAGCTTGCGCTTGCTCATCACGGTGTTGGTGATGTTCAGGCGGTTGAATTCATACTGACGAGGCTTCGCTTCCATCTCGCATTGTTCGACGACCCAATCGTAGAACGGGCGTTGGTCTTCGAACTCCAGCGTGCAGATCGAGTGGGTGACGCCTTCGATCGCGTCCTCGAGCGGATGGGCGAACGCGTACATCGGATAGATTTTCCAAGCGTCGCCTGTGTTGTGGTGATGGGCGTGAACGATCCGGTAGATGACCGGGTCGCGCATGTTGACGTTCGGAGAGGACATGTCGATTTTCGCCCGAAGCACCTTCTCCCCGCCCGCGAATTCCCCGTTCTTCATCCGTTCGAACAGCTCAAGGTTCTCTTCTGCCGAACGGTCGCGGTACGGGCTGTTCGTTCCCGGCTCCGTCAGCGTGCCGCGAGTCTCGCGGATCTGATCGGCGGTTTGGTCGTCCACGTAAGCCAGTCCCTTGCGGATAAGCAGAAGGGCGCGGTCGTACATCTCCCCGAAATAATCGGAAGCGAAGAACAGGCCGTCCCAATCGAAGCCGAGCCACTTGACGTCCTGCTTGATCGACTCGACGTATTCGACATCCTCCTTAACCGGATTCGTGTCGTCGAACCGAAGATTCGTGCGTCCTTTGAATTCGTCGGCCAGCTCGAAGTTGAGGCAGATCGACTTGGCGTGCCCGATATGAAGATAGCCGTTCGGTTCCGGAGGGAAGCGCGTAACGACTTCGGTTACCCGGCCGGCCGCAAGATCTTCTATGACGATGTTCTTGATAAAGTTGTTAGATGATGCCGTTTTGTTCTCCAATCCGACCAACCTTTCTCACGCGTAACTTGTATTTCTTCATCATACACAAAATGACCCCTCCTTATAAAGAGGCTGCGAAAAAAAGATGGCGCCGCGCGGCGATAATCCGAGGTTTGACGACCCTTCGCACGCGTATTTCGAAATCCTTCTCATTATTCTCATAAAATCTACCTAAAGCCGTAACTTTTTGATTCTTTCATTCGTTATAAATGGTGAAGCGGCAATTGGTAAAGGGAGGGAATTCGGATGCTCGCTTGGAAGCCTCGCGCGAAGAAGCGGGAAGAGCCGGGCGGCAGCCTGGGAGAGACAAGGACAAGCAAGGAAGACCAGCCGGTGCGGGGAGACGACAAAGAACCGCTGCTGGTGGTCAGCGGAGTGGAGCGTTCCTTCGACGTGGGCCATCAGAAGCTGAGGGTGCTCAAGGGCATCGACCTGACGCTGTACCCGAAGCAGCTCATCATGCTGAAGGGCCGATCGGGCTCGGGCAAGACGACGCTTATGAACCTGATGGGCGGTCTCGATACGCCGACGGAGGGCCAGATCTGGTTCCGCGGCAAGCCGTTCCACGAGTGGAACGACGATCAGAGGACCGTCATCCGGAGAAAGGATATTGGCTTTATTTTCCAAGCGTACGCTTTGATGCCGTTGCTCTCCGCTTACGAGAACGTGGAGCTGTCGCTGCGGATGGCCGGAACTCCCCGCTCGGAATGGAAGGCTAGAGTGACCTCCTGCCTGGAGCTGGTCGGCCTTGGCAAGAGAATGCACCACCGCCCTTCCGAGATGTCCGGGGGAGAGCAGCAGCGGGTCGCCATCGCCAAAGCGATCGCGCACAGGCCCAGCCTCCTTCTCGCGGACGAACCGACGGCGGAGCTCGATTCCCAGATGGCCGCGCAGGTCATGGCGGTGTTCCAGGAGATCGTCAAGGCGGAGAATATCACGATATGCATGACCACACACGATACGACCATTATGGAGGTAGCAGACCATGTCTATGAGATGGCGGACGGCGTTCTCGCGTAAGGCGGGAAGCCAGAGACGATCAGGCGCAACCAAAGCAGGCGGCCTCCTTGCCGTACTCTCGCTCTCGATCGCGGTGGCGGGCTGCGGCCTGCTGCCGAACGAACCGGTGGAGGAGGATCTGTCGTCGATTCAGCTTCCTCAGATCTCGAAGAAGCCGGAATACGAAGTAACGACGAAGACGCTCGAGAAGAAGGCATCCGATTCGGCCAGGCTTTATTCGACTCAGGAGAAGTCGATCTATTGGACGCAGAAAAGCTTGAACGGCAAGTTCATTAAGAAGCTATACATAGAGAACGGAGGCACGGTCAAAGCCGGTCAGGTGATCGCCGAGCTGGACGTGGAGGACATGAAGAAGTCCTTGCGGAACCAGCGCCTCTCGATGAGAAAGACGGAGCTCTCCATGAAGGATACGCTCCGCAAGAAGGATGAGATGAATCCGATCGAATTCGAAGAGGCTCAGATCGCCTTCGAAGAGCAGAAGCAGGCGATCGCCGACCTGGAGCAGGATATCGCGGACGCGGTGCTGACCGCGCCGTTCTCCGGCCAGGTCGTCTCGCTCACCGCGAAGGAAGGCGATTCGATCGAAGCCTACAAGCCGCTAGGCGTTATCGTCGATCCGAGCCGGCTGGTCGTCGGAACGAATCTCAAAGACTCTCTCGACAAGATTACGATCGGCATGGAGGTTCAAGTCGACTTCAACGGCGGCGTCGTGAAGACGGGCAAGGTGAAGAGCCTGCCGCAGCCTAGCAGCAACAACAACGGCAACGGCAATGGCAACGGGAACGGGAACGGAAATGGCCAGAATACGCAGAACCTGGATCAGCTCTTGCTGATCGAGGTGAAGGATATGCCCAAGACGGCGGCCCGCGGGCAATCGGTCTCGGTGTCTGTCGTCCTTAGCCGCAAGGAGAACGCGATCGTCATTCCGCTGTCCGCGCTCCATACGATAGGCGCCCGCACGTACGTTCAAGTCGTCGAAGCGGACGGAAGCAAGCGCGAGGTGGATATCGAGGTCGGCCAGCAGACTTCCACGGACGCCGAAGTGCTGCAGGGGCTTACCCCCGGCATGAAAGTCGTAGGGCAATAACGAATGACGGCACTTATCCGATTCCTCTTCCGCAAGATGTGGAATACGCGCTGGCTGACCCTCAGTACGCTGGCCGGCCTGTTGATGGCAGTGGCGTTCACCACAAGCATTCCCATGTACGCGGACGGAGCGCTTAAACGAGTCGTCGCTCAATCGCTCCAGGATAACAGCGAGGGGCTCCCTGCCGGAGCCATGCGCATTCTATACCAATCGACGGACGGCAAGACCGATCCCGAAGGGTTCAAGAACGTCGACAAGTACATCAGCGAGGACATCCCGAAGGATATCGGCTTCCCGCGGGAAGCGACGCAGAAGAGCCTCACCCTCCGCAGCGCCGAGGTGCAGCCGGAGGATCCGAACGCCGTGGACGCCAGCCGGACGCGGAAGATGACGATCGCTTCGTTCAGCGGCCTTCAGGAGCAAGTCGAGCAGTCCGGAGGCGCATGGTATGCGGACCGGGCCGAAGGCGACGGGACGCTGCAAGCGGTCATGATGGAGGAGGCGATGTATCGCAACGACCTTCACGTTGGCGACGTGCTGCTCTATCCGATCTACGGGGGATTGAACATCACCCTGAGGGTGGAGATCGTCGGCTCCTTCAAGCCGAAGGAAGATTCGGGGAACTACTGGTTCCAAGGCTTGGAGAGTTTGATGTCGACCCTGTTCATCGCCGAGCCGGCGATGCAGGAGGATCTGATAACGAAGCAGGGAATCCCGTTGCAGATGGCCAGCTGGTATGCGGCTTACGATCTCCGGGAGATCAAGACCAGCCAGCTCTCTCCGCTCGAGAATACGCTCGGCCGTATCGACATAGAGGTCTACCAGAAGCTCAAAGGAACGCATCTGGACATCTCCTTCGAGAAGATGCTGGGCGACTTCCGAAGAGACAGCCTTCAGCTGCAAACCATGCTGTTCACGCTGGCGGCTCCGATGATCGCGATGGTATTCTACTTCATCACGATGAACGCCCGCCAAGCGCTGGATAAGCAGCGCTCCGACATCGCCGTGATGCGAAGCCGGGGTGCCGGCAAACGGCAGATTCTTCTTATTTTCCTATTGGAAGGCGTGCTTCTCGGAATCGTCTCGCTGATCGCCGGGCCGTTCATCGGCTGGTTCATGGCGAAGAGCATCGGCTCGGCGAGCGGATTCCTGGAATTCGTCAATCGCAAGGCGATCCCGGTCGGCTTCAGCACCGACAGCATGCTCGCGGGAGCGGCGGCCGTGCTGGTCGCGATCGGGGCGGCCGTCATTCCGGCCATCGTCTATACGCGGACGACGATCGTCGACCACAAGCGCCGCATGGCGAGAAGCGACCGTGCCCCGAAGTGGCAGCGCTGGTTCGTCGACCTCGCCCTGCTCGGCGTAGCGGCATACGGCTGGTACCTGTTCAACGAGCGCCAGATGGTCTCCTTCAAGACGGGGATGACGACGGACCAGCTCAACGTGCAGCCGTTCCTTTTCTTCGTGCCGGCGCTTAGCATTTTTGCGGCGGGCCTGTTCTTCTTAAGGCTGTTCCCGCTGCTGCTTAAGCTGTTCAACATGCTCTGGCGCAAGATCCTGCCCGTGCCGCTTTATTTGACCTTGACGCAGCTGTCCCGTTCGTCCCGCTCTTATTATCCATTGATGATTCTGCTCATTCTGACGCTGGGCCTCGGGGTCTACAACGCCTCGGCGGCGCGGACGATCGGCCTGAACTCGGAAGAGAGAATCCTGTACAAACACGGGACCGACGTTGTCGTCACGACGTCATGGGAAGGCGACGCGGAGCTCAGCTCCTCGGGGCAGTCCGGTCAGGGAGGGCAAGGAGGAGGACAGGGCGGTCAAGGAGGAAGCTCTCCGCGGCCGACCAAGATTCTGTATAACGAGCCTCCGTTCGAGGTGTTCCGGACGCTGCCCGGCGTCGAGCATGCCGCGAGGGTGCTGCAGACGAAGGTGGACCTACGGGTCAACGACCGGACGGCGGGGCAGGGGACGATCGTCGGCATCGACAACGTCGACTTCGCCCAAGTCGCTTGGTTCCGGGACGATCTGTATCCGGCCAATCCTTACAAGTATCTAGCGTTAATGGGCAAGTCCGCGGAATACTCGCTGATCTCCTCCAATTTGGCGGAGAAGTACAACCTGAAGCCGGGCGACGAGATCGCGGCGGTCGTTCAGGAGCAGGTGGTCCGCTTCATCGTCGCGGCGGTGCTGCCTTATTGGCCGGCGCAATATCCGGATAAATCGCCGTTCCTTATCGCTAACCTGGATTACATCTACGACGAAGCGCCGATGGTTCCATACGACGTATGGCTGAAGATGGACCCGGACGCGAAGATCGCTCCGATTGTCCCGATCCTGCAGGACAAAGGCATCGAGATCGCCTCGATCAGCGACGCGAGAAGCGAGCTCATCACGCAGAGCAAGCACCCGGCCAGAGGCGGCGTGTTCGGCATTCTGAGCCTTGGATTCCTCGTGACGATCATCGTCTCGCTGTCGGGCTATATCCTGTTCTGGTTCTTCAACCTCTCGGGGCGGATCGTGCAGATCGGTATCCTGAGAGCGATGGGATTGTCGCGCAGGCAATTGACCGGCATGCTGCTTCTCGAGCAGCTCTTCACCGCCGGATTGTCCATCGGCCTCGGGATCGGAATCGGCAAGCTGACCAGCCTGCTGTTCCTGCCGTTCCTGCAGACGACCGACAACGCGACCGGCCAGATTCCGCCGTTCCGCGTCGTCTTCGACAACGTCGATACGAATCGGCTGTACGTGGTCGTCGGCGTCATGATGGCGATCGGAGTCGCGATGCTGGTCGCGCACATCAGACGCCTCAAGGTCCATCAGGCCGTCAAGCTCGGAGAGGAGCGTTAACCCCATGATCCTATGCGAAGGACTTGTCAAAATCTACAAAACGGACGATCTGGAGGTCGTCGCCCTTCAAGGTTTGAATCTATCGGTCCAGCAGGGCGAGATGATGGCGATCATCGGCAACAGCGGAAGCGGGAAGTCGACGCTGCTGAACATTCTGGGCGGCTTGGACCGCCCTTCCGCGGGGCAGGTGAAGGTCGGGCCTTGGGACCTGCTCAAGGCGACCGAAGACGACCTGGTCAAGTACAAACGCGACACGGTCGGCTTCATCTGGCAGAACAACGCCCGCAATCTGCTGCCGTTCCTGACCGCTCTGGAGAACGTCGAGATGCCGATGATGTTCTCCGGCAAGACGGACCGGGCTTACGCCAAGCAGCTGCTGGAATGGGTCGGCCTCAAGGACCGCATGCACAACAAGCTGACGCAGCTGTCGGGCGGCGAACAGCAGCGCGTCGCCATCGCGATCTCGCTCGCGAACAAGCCGCAGATGCTGCTCGCCGACGAACCGACGGGATCGGTCGACACTCGCACATCGGACATCATCATGGACATTTTCCGCCGGTTCAACCGCGAGCTCGGGCTGACGATCGTCATCGTCACGCATGATCTGTCTCTTGCGGGCAAGGTAGACCGCGTCGTGGCCATCCGGGACGGACTCACCAGCACCGAGTTCATCAAGCGGAACCCGAACCTGGATGACGCCAAAGTGCCTCATGAATCGGGAGGCAAGCTCGGCGAAGTGCATGAAGCGTATGTCGTGGTCGACCGCTTCGGCCGGCTGCAGATTCCGAAGGAATACCTGCAGAGCCTCGGCATTCAAGACAAAGCAAGCATGGAATTCGATGGAGAGAAGATATGGATTCGCGCGCCGAAACCATTGGAGGGGGAAACCGCATGACGATCAAGATTTCGAATGCACGCAGATGGATGACCGCGGGGGCGGCTCTGACCATGCTCGTGCCCGTGCTCGCGGCTTGCAGCAGCGACAACAAGAACGATCCGGACAACCGCCGAACGCTGCGGATCGGGACGATGTACGGAAGCTCCCAGGATGAATCCTACTTCCGCCAGCAATTCACCGACATGTTCGAATTCTCGCATCCGAACATCGATATCGAGATCGTTCCGGCGATCGATTATACGGAGACGCAGTTCGACGAGCCGGATCCCAACGCGAAGCCGGTCGATCCGATCGAGAAGGTGAAAGCGATCATGACCGGACCGAATCCGATCGACGTCATGATCATGGATTCCGGGGTGCTCGGCAGCTTGGTTCGGGATAACCTTCTGATGCCTCTGGACGCCAAGATGAAGGAGAGCAAGATAGACCCGAACGATTATGTTCCGGCCGTCATCGACGGTATCAAGAGTCAAGGCGACGGACAGCTGTACGCGCTCGCCCCGACCTATTCTCCTTCCGCTCTCTTCTATAACAAGAAAATGTTCAGCAAGCTGAACGTAAGCCCGCCTACGGCCGACATGACGTGGGACCAGGTGTTCAACCTGGCCCGGCAGCTCAAGTCCGGAGAAGGCAAGGACGCGACCTTCGGATTCACGTTCAACCAGTGGGGCTACAGCGATCCTTATGGAGAGCTGACGACCTACACGGCGCCTCTGCAACTGCGCATGTACGATACCAACGCCGAGAAGATGACCGTGAACACGCCTCAGTGGGAGAACGCTTGGACGACGATTACCCAGCTGTACAAGGACCATGTCATGCCGACGACGGAGGACCTTCAAGTCGATCAGGGCCAAATGGACAACAACACGAGATACAACCCGTACCAGCAGCAAGCGTTCTTCAGAGGCAAGGTGGCGATGGTTATCGGCAGCTACGGCATGATCAACGACATCGCGACCTACAACAAGAACTATCAGAAGTTCGAAGGCATGGAACAGCTGGATTGGGACGTCGTGCAGGTGCCGTCTTTCGCGGAATTCCCGGGAATCAGCGGCTATACCTCCCTCAGCTCGCTGTCCGCGATCAATGCCAAGGCTCCGAATCCGGACGACGCTTGGGAGTTCGTCAAGTTCATGAACGGCAAGGAGTGGGGCAAGCTGAAGTCCCGCAGCAGCTACGAGATGCCGGCCCTGAAGGAATTCATCAAGGTGAAGGACGGCATGTCCTACAACATCGACGCGTTCACGACGACGAAGCCGATCCCGAACCAGAACAGCTATGAGGAACAACAGCTGTACAACGAGCGGCCGAATCTGTATATGATTCAAGATCTCGCCCGCACGGAGTTCAACAAGGTCATACAGAACGAGAAGACCGTCAAGGAGGCGCTTGCCGAGTTCGAGACGAAGGGCAACGATCTCCTGCAGAAAATCAAGCTGAATCCGAAGGGGCAAATCGACGGAGTGAACGACGGCGCATATGGCGGCGGAGGAATCGACGTGAAGCCTATGCTCGATTGATTAGAGGGGGAAGAAGTCAAGGATGGAGAAGTCAAGGAAGCTAAGAATGACCGCCGGCGTGCTGAGCGCCGCTATGCTGGTTCCGCTGGCAGCCGCCTGCAGCGGAGGGGATAACTCCGACGACCCGAACAATCGCCGCACGCTGAGAATCGGCGTGCTGTACGGGAGCGACGACCAAGAGTCTTATTTCCGACAGCAGTATACGGATATGTTCGAGCTCGGCCACAGCAATATCGACATCGAGATCGTGAATGCGTACGACTACTCCGAGATGCAATACGCGACGGAGGAGGAGCGCAAGAACAATCCTCAGCCGGAACCGATGGAGCTCTACAAGAAGCTCTTGACGGGTTCGAACCCGGTGGATGTCATCATGCTGGATACGTCCAACATGGGAGAGCTCATCGATAACAACATGCTGAAGCCGCTGGATCCGTTCATCAAGAACGACAAGATCGATCTGGAGCAATACTTGCCGACGGTGCTCGACTTCATTCGGGAACGGGGCAACGGTCAGATCTATGGGCTTACGCCGACCTTCTCCTCTTCGGCCCTGTTCTACAACAAGAAGATATTCAGCGATAAAGGAATCTCGCCGCCGACAGATGACATGACTTGGGAGCAGGTGTTCTCGCTTGCCCGCCAGGTCGCCTCCGGAGAAGGGAAGGAAAAGATCTTCGGATTGACTTTCAACGACTGGAACAATGGACTTAATTATTATGATGTTCAGAATATCGTTGCTCCGCTGCAATTAAGGACGTTCGACATCCAAGGCGAGAAGATGACAGTAAACACGCCTCAGTGGGAGCAAGCTTGGTCCGAGCCGATTAAGCTGTATAAAGACGGCGTCATTCCGAAGCAAGAGGACTTCCAGGTCGAGCAGCCGACGGACGGCTCTTATCGTTACAATCCTTATGAGCAGAGGCCATTCTTCACCGGAAGAGTGGCGATGACGATCGGCTACTACAATCTAACGAACGATCTGAGTACCTTCAATAAGAACGTGAGCAAAATGAAGGACTACAAGGCGATCGATTGGGATGTCGTGACGTACCCTCAGCTTTCTCAGATGCCGGGCATTGGAGCTAATATGTACCTTAACCAATTAGTCGGAATCAATGCTACGGCTCCGAACGAGAAGGACGCCTGGGAATTCATCAAGTTCATGAACGGCAAGGATAACGCCAAGTTCAAAGCTCGCAGCCAATATGAGCTGAGTACCCTAAAGGACTTTATCAAGCCGAAAGAAGGCTCGACGTTCAATATGGAAGCCTTCACCAAGCTGAAGCCGGTCCCGTACGAGTCCAACGAAGCCGAGCAGAAGCTGTACAAGGAGCGGCCGAACATGAATCTTATGTACAACCTAAGCGATCAGGCATTCCGTAAGGCGCTGAACGGCGACATGACCGTTAAGGAAGCCCTTGAGGATTGGCAAAAGAAGGGCGACGAGCTGCTGCAGAAGATCAAGGCAAATCCGAAGGGCGAAATCGACATGACTCCGTATATGGATCCATCCATGAACAATGGGAATAACGGAGTTATGAGCTCCATGGCCGTTGGCGGCTGATCGGGAGCCAATGGAATGACGGAACGAAGCGAATAAGAATGGCAGGAGGAACCGCCCGGACTCGGGCGGTTTTTCCTATTCGTGCAGGAAAAGCGAGTAAGCGATTCGTCCGCCGTATATGCTAAGACCGTAGGCAACTGACGATCCGGGGAGGGAACGAGATGAGATGGGTGTATTGGTCCAGGCTATACGACAGCAAGTTCCAGGCTGGATGTCTCGTGCGCCGAATGGAGAATGACGGCTGGCTGTTCGGCATCGACATGCCGCGAGAGATCGAGGTTTACCGTTCGCGCAAAGGCAAGTACGGGGTCCGCTACGTCCCCTGAACGATAGAAGGCCATCGATAGAGGCAACTAGCAGACCGACGGAACGCTCAGCGTTCATGCTTGTTCATTGGCCCTTATTGCTCTTGGCTGCGCGGCATCATCTGTGGTATCGTTCTAAAAGAAGGAGCGATGCGGGATGAGAAGAATGCCGTTGTCCACGGATACGGCCGTGAAGCTGGCGAAGCACTTGAACGTGCCGTTGGAGCACCTGATGCATATGCCTCAGCATATCCTGATGCAGAAGCTGGCGGAGATGGCGAAGGCGGAGCAGGCTGCCATGCAGGCGGAGAAGAACGAGGATGGAGCACGGGAGAAGGAATAACGTATACTCACCATTGAATAAAAAAGAGCCGCCCATGCAGGTGCGGCTCTTTTAATGTTGGAAATTTGCCAAAATACCTTGACGAATAGGTTGGCAATGTTGTATATTAATTCTTGTCGCCATAAGAACGACAGTTACAACGACGCGGGGTGGAGCAGCCCGGTAGCTCGTCGGGCTCATAACCCGAAGGCCGCAGGTTCAAATCCTGCCCCCGCAACCAACTTCCTCGTAGGACCCATAAGAACGAGGGCCCTTAGCTCAGTGGTTAGAGCTGTCGGCTCATAACCGATTGGTCGGGGGTTCGAGTCCCTCAGGGCCCACCACCAGAACCTTGATGAGTCAAGGCTTTTTTTGTTTTTGGGGGATATATGCGGAGTAGGACCGGCGTAATCCGGTTTCGCCCTGCGGCTAAGCGACAACCTCTATTTTTGTTTGACGGGGCATGCTACTTCATGGTATTATGTACCTCGTTGACCAAACGAGCCAAGCTTGGTCCAGCTTTACCATCAACATGCCGGGGTGGCGGAATTGGCAGACGCACAGGACTTAAAATCCTGCGTAGGGTGACCTACGTACGGGTTCGACCCCCGTCCTCGGCACCATTAGTTTTTACGTACTTTGTATTGTTTAGCATCTACCCAAGTTACATAAGGAGTCCTGTGTGGTTAATCGCCGCATTAGGGCTTTTTTTCATTACATAGTATTCATAACTTTTCGGCTGCTTTCGCTACGATGTACCTGCCCACAGCGATAGAGAGGGTGTCAAGGTTATCAATTCGAGATAACTCAATACGATAGCAAGAGCTAAAGTTTAGAAGATCAGGGAGTATATTCCCACGATATGGGGAGAAACATTAGAGCAGTTTTTTCCTGGAAGTAGGCACAGGGGATAAGTAATCAAACCTTGGACGATTACAAGTGACGTGTGAGTTGGTTCTTTAATCATTTTTCTTATGCTTTTGGTAGTCAACTTATGCAGGGTTACGGGTCTATGCTTTAATCTTACACTTTCGCTTGATACAGGAATCCGCCCAAAAGAGGCCTTCTCGTTGATTCCAGATGATTTTAATGCAAGAGCTAATAAATGTATGTGAGAGCGGAGAGCGCCAAAACTAGGAGTCTCTAGGACGCTTAATTTAAGTCCACAAACGGCAGAGGCTATTAGTGAGCTCATTGCGAGTAGACCAAAGGAGTGGAAGAAGGCAACACCGATATTTAGTACGAATGAAGGGAGCGACCTTACACGACATACATGGGGAGATCGTATTGAAATGTATACTGAGAAAATCGGAAAAATGATCGTACCTTATGATCTTAGGCACTCATTTGCTCTTGGTTTCTTATAGGGCGGGGGTAACGCCTTAGCACTACAACGCACTTTAGGTCATACAGACCTTACAATGACCAAATGTTTTGTAAACTTTGCTGAAAGTGATTTGAAGGAACAACATGCGCTGGCTTCGTCACTGACCCACTCATCCTAATTACTGTGCGGATTTGTCACGTTTCTTTGGGCTGGAAGGGCTGCACCCTCCTGTTTTTTTTGTCCCTTTACTTTTATATGGGTTGAGGCATTTTTGCTCTGTTAGCACTTGCCTGCCATCTATTCCAGCATTTTTTCCGTTGCTCAAGCCTCTTCAAGAGGCTGGTGTAGTAATTGATGAACAAGTACAGGATTAAGAGTACGGCAAATGAGAATATCCCATTACTTAAGGGCACCTTTCGGTGTCCTTCAATGTCGTTAGAGAACTATCACAAATTTTTTTGTAGGAAAATTTACCCAAATGTTTTAAGATGAAAAGACAACAGCTAGGGTGAGGGTGTGTATGAAGGGAATTATTTTGTTTTTTATTGCAATTGTAGCACTTGGTGTTATTGCAGGCTTACTACAGCCGCAGAAGAAGAGAAGGAGTAGAACACGGCGTCCAACAAATGCAACTAAGCAGAAAGCTAGAACATCGGAGCAGAAAACTAGTAGAAGTTCGAAAACATGCAGACCAGACGAGGTCATTATATCTAGGCCACTGGATGATCTGAATGGAGCTGAGTTTGAGCGTTTGCTGGCCCTGTACTTCCGGGATCAGGGTTACGTCGTTCATGAAGTTGGAATTGGCGGGAATGACGGTGGAGTGGATCTTGTGATTGTTGACAAACGTGGCGAGCGAACGGCAGTGCAGGCAAAATGCTACGCTGACCATAACTTGGTCCCCGTCCAGACTGTTCGGGAGCTCGTGGCAGCCAAGCGGAATCACAATTGCATGTTGACTTTGCTGATTACAACTTCAGATTTGACAGGTCCTGCGAAGAAGGAAGCGGATCAGTTTAAAGTGGAGTACTGGCACGGTGGAGTACTTAAGGGAAAATTTGGGAAATGGAGGAAGTGGAACGTTAAGAACAAACAGAGGTGAGATGAGTGAAATGTTGTTTCAAGTTTATTATTTGCTCTAAAACAACATTTAACAATAATACACAAATAAAGAGCAGGAGGAATGATCTCACTGCTCTTTATTTTAAGGAACAATAATTATTCAAACTTCTTTGCGACTTCGATAATTTTTTCTTTATGGTCGATGAGATCAGAAATTGATGAAATCTTTACTGTTGTTGATGCCTCATCGTTGAATGTGGCTGACCAGTTCGCTGAGTTCAAATGTAGTCTGCAAACCCACTTTCGGATGCTATTGTCTATTAAAATATTGAAGTAACTAAGATTATCGCGATATTGTATACGTTCTGGAGCGATGACATCTTTCAATAACACTTTAATTGTTATGTAGCCTTCAATCTCTTCAGGCGTTGTGATGACCTCTGGTTGATCTGTTGCTATTTCAGATGCTGAGGCCACTTCTACATGTGCAGCTACAGGTTCATCGTTTGTTTTTGCTAAGGCTGACTGCAACTTATCGTTTAATAGGTCATTAACAAACTCTTTCAACGACTTTTTTACAATCCCATTGAACTTTTCAATAACTTGTTTGGTTTTCTTCCCAGGGTAAACATCCGAGAGGATAAAGGATACGAATTCATCGGAAGGAACATCCCATTGTTTTTTTAGAAACGATTTAATCATATTTGTATATTTAAGTTCAGCTGCCGCTGAATTAATACTTTCAACATTAAATTGGTCTTTTTGAAACTTATTCAATTCAACCAATTGATGGTCCTTAACATCAAACAAATTAAATTCGAAAAAAGGTGTTGCATCCATTTTGTTTTGTTCATCAAGGTCGGTGTAGAATCGATAAATAATGCCATTCGTCAAGATTGCGAATTTTGCTACAGTCGTACCAAAATATCGGAATAACTGAGAATCGTGTTTCGAAAGTTCTTCTTGGATCGATTTCGCTTCGATAAGAATTACGGGTTTATTATTTTGAAGAATTGCGTAATCCACTTTTTCCCCTTTTTTTATGCCTACATCAGCTACAAATTCAGGAACGAATTCCTCTGGGTTAAAAATGTCATAGCCGAGTAACTGGAAAAAAGGCATAATAACTGACGTCTTAGTTGCTTCCTCCGTATGGATATTATCTTTCATCTTCTGAACACGGCGAGACAGTGATTTAATTTGATCAATGAAATTTTCCATAGTTCTCTCCTAAGTAGTTCCCATCGGCTGGGGAGTTTGCTCTCACGTGATCGACATTATTTTACACCACAATGGGTAATTGTGGAAACTAATATAAAGGATTTAGATTTTTTATGCGATATTAGTAGCGTTGCATAAAACACTAATATGGATAATCGGCTGAAATATCAGAAATAGGGGGCGGAATTTGGGACGCTCGGGATGGGAGAGGCTACAACTGGAATTGATCAAGTGATCTCTTAAGCGATTTCTCAAGCTGTATCTAGAGTTGTGCATCCTACCTGAGACCAGTCTAAAGGTTCCCGAGCAAGGAAAAGTCGGCTTTGGCCCAAAAGTAAGGCCGCTGTTATAAGTTGGATGATTGCCGTTGGGAGCCCAACCCACTCCTTCATGCGCTGTTCTCCTTTCCGGAAGATCTTAACTCGTCACCCATACACTTATAATTAAACAACGATTACCGTTAAATTTCAACGAAGATAGTTGAATCGATTGTAGGTATCACGTAAACTTAGGGTGAGGTGATTCGGATGATTAGATTAAAGTTGTGCGCGGTAATGGGGACCAAGGGCTTGAATGCCCGGCAGTTAAGCGAGGCCACCGGCATTCGCTGGAACACGATCGACGATATGATGAAGAATAAGTCGAAAGCATGGTCGGTGGAGAACCTTAATAAGATAGCGAAAGAGCTCGGGATAACGGATGCATCGGAATTAATCGAATATAAAGAAGAAGAGCAGGAGGGATAACCTCACTGCTCTTTTTGTTTTATCAACTCTCTATGGTTTGAACCAAAGTCCGCCAGTTCCATCATACTTTCTACCGAAAGTGATTAGAGGACTTGCATCTGTGGTTTTAACTTGGAACGCTACCCAACCGCTCGCAGATGCACCTTCGTAAAGATTTGCATTCAGATCGGGATCTGGTGGAACAACTAGACCTCTGGAATAATCTTTGCCATCCGAAGAAACTAAAGTAAATTGCGCTGTATTGATGTCTACGGCTGCATCCGATTTATTATTTTTAGTTATCTTTACATGAATTTTAGCCAGCAAATATTCGTAACCAGCATCTGGTTCATCATTGAACATATTAGCATCAGCAACAAGATCGTTCGCTTCTTGACCTCTAATTACTTCTTCAAGCGTCATTTCCCCTGAATACTTTTCAAGGATTCCGCTTTGATCAAAAGAAAGAGTCGTGCCGATCGGCGCCGGATTCTTCCTAGAGAAGCCAAGTTGACTGGCTGATTGAGACGGCTGATTAGGTCCACCTGCGGTAGAGTTATTTCTAGAAGTATCAGCTTTAGACGTAATTGTTACAGTGTTTGTCCCTTTGTCGTACCCTACAGTTGCATTTAACAATTCTGCCGCTGCTCTAAGAGGAACGTATGTAGTGCCATTTATGACCTTTGGTTCTGCGCTTGCAACCTTACCATTAACAATTAGGGTCATTTTCGATGCGGCATAAGCCCCGATCCCAGCGGATAGCAACATGAGCGATCCAATAACGAGCATAATCAACACTTTTTTTTTCATAAGAGACTCCTAAATATTCCCCATCGGCTGGGGTATTTGCTATTACATGGTCGACATTATTTTACAACATAATGGGGAATTGTGGAAACTTTTATTAACGAGAACTTGTGTTCGCATATACTGCAAGAACGAACGTTCTTATTGGAATAGGCAGATATGACCATCGAGAAGTTTATCGGACGTCGTGTAGAAGTTATTTACCAAAACGGCAAAGGTGAACTGTCGCAGCGCATCGTTACGGTTCATTCCGTAAGGGACGGCAGCGCCCGCGACTTTTATTGCGATAAGCAGGCTTTCCGCCCACTGGCGGAACTCTTAGGGGAGCCTCCGTCGGTGGGCGTTTTTTTGTTTTGTTTACTTTTCGCCAACAAGTTTGAACTCGCCGGAAGTTGAATCTCCTATCGCGTAATTTTTAATTGTTAGGTAAACGGAGGAGTCATCCCACTTTGGCATTTGGTCAGTCGCATTTGATGTATATCTGTCCTTGACCTCGTTGATGATAGCAAGACTTTTCGCACGTAGTTCGCGGTCACTTAGGTCAAAAGCACCTTGGCCCGTATAATGGAGCGCCATCTGCGGTTGCGTGTTTATGTCGATGGTGATGTTCAATTCCCCACTATCCTGCACACCAAGGTAAACTTTATCGACAGTAAAGTCGTCAGTAACAACCGCTCCCTCGATATCGTGCTGTTCTGAGACAAGAAACGCCACCTTAGAAAGAGCATCTGATTTCTCTTGAAGATTGGAAAGTTTGCTTGAGTCAGCCCTGTAGGCTTCGATTTTCTTAGACAAGTCATCTAATGAGGCCAGTTGAGCGTCTGATTGCTTTTTCAAATCCCCATTCTTTTGATATAAGAACCCAACGCCAGCCACAGAGACAATTGCTAGGAGAAGCGTGATAATAAATAGCGGCTGTTGTATTAACGCCTTCTGTTTGACGATCGGCAAGGACTCCTGAGCGGGTACAGCTTCGATCTCCACCTTACATCCTCCTCGTATAATTTATGGGTATAAAGACCCTTTATTCGACGAAATAATCCTATATCCTTCCTTAAAAAGAAAAACCGACTATTTAAGAGCGGCTTAAAGAGTTTCTTATGTGATATTACTTTGCTATTACCGCTCGAATCAGCCTCGCTAGAGCTGTCTGAGGGGAAAGGGTGCGGGATGTGAGACCACATTAGTAATAATTTGGTAATAGCTGCAAGAGGGCGACTGACAATCTCCAAGGAGGTTCGGCAGTCGCCTTTTCCATTCTCGCTGTTATCCGCAGCTTAGACTGTGAGTATTAATATTCCTAAAAATTCCCTAAATAATACAAAAATAAGTATCTTATAGATCCCAATTAATGCTAAATTATATTTAAATCCGGCCGGATTAACAAAATCTAGTGGAGGTGTGATAGTGAAAAAGTTTAGAACTATGATGCTTGTTTGCTTGAGTGTAATGATGTTAGCCGGTGCCCAATCGGCATTCGCTACTACTGGAGTATATGATGGTCCGGCTACTGCAAAGAATTCGTTACCCGGTAATGTCTACACGGGGTATATTGACTCCTCCACAGACAGTGATTGGTTTGTTGTTGCCAATCCCAATGCCAGCGGGAGTGTTGTTGTTTACCCTGTACTTGTTTGCCCATCAGGGGTTAATCTTGATATTGACGTGCTTTGGGTCCACAAGGATGGAACTGTAGACAAGGATTCTTACAATCAGGCCGGTGCTGGAGGAATTGAGGGTAGCTCCAACATTGGTTGGGGTGTTGGACCGAATGACCTCTTATATTTCCGTGTTCATGGCCATTCGGCAAGTGATTTCAGCTCTAGCAAATCATACACGTTCATTTTCAACTAATAAATTTTTTGCGACACCAATTTGTGAGGTTTGAGATCGGCCGTCGTCCTACTGTTGGGGCGGCGGCCTTTCTTTTATTTCTTATTATTCGGCTGTGTCGCAAGGCAAGGCAGGGGAACAGAGCTGCTAATGGGCTGTGCGGCGGGGTGTTTGTCTGAGGACATATTATCTGGCGCTATAACGGGAAACGAGTATGCTTGCCTCTAACCGCAATTGTCAGCGATCTAGTCATTCTTCCGGAGATTTTACCTCGAAAATCAGATGTGTTAAGGCAAAAACGGAAAGGCAACCTGCAACTTAGTGCAAGTCCCTTTCCGTCCGCTGACTTAATAATTGATTCCAATGCTGCGTTTCATAATTTCTCGCAACTCTTCTTCAACCGCTACCGTTTTGTTGCGGCCAAGTTCTTCCTTGACCTTTTTGTGAACAAGGTTGGCGCTATGCTGATCAAAAAAGAAGCGAGAATAAATAATTTCATTCGAACTTACGGTAACTTCCCAAGTGTAGTTTGGTTTCTGGGTCGTTACCACAATGACTTCGCCGTACTGAGTCTCGCAGATGTCTTTCATTCGAATACCTCTTTCTTTATGCTAGTTTTTGATCTTTGCAGGAGGATTACGTTACAGCAAATATCCTCTAAATGCAAGGGATAATTTTAACTGCGCGAATTAAAACAGCTGCCCAACGGGCAGCTGTTTGCTTTAATTTCCGATTAGAATGTCTTAACCGCCCCGTTCAATTGCTCGGCCGTCTCCGCCACCTCGCTTGCGACCTTGGCGATCTCTTCGACGACGATGGTCATCTGAGCGACTTCCTGCTGAATGAGTTGGATTTGCTCGTTCGACTTGGAGCTTTCCGTCAGAATGCTCTCGAACACTTCCTCGGTGAGCGATAAGCTCTCGTTGCAGGTCTGCACCGAAGATTGAATGCTGCTTACGCGAGAAGCGACCTCATGGAATTGATTGGACGTGTTCGTCGCGAGGTCCGATACCTGCTGGGCGGCAACGCGCGATTCCTCGGCCAGCTTCCGAACCTCTTGCGCGACAACGGCGAATCCGCGCCCCTGCTCGCCGGCTCGCGCCGCTTCGATCGATGCGTTGAGCGCCAGCAGATTGGTCTGGTTCGCGATGTCGGTAATCGTGGCGGACAGGGCCATGATGTTCCCGGCCGTTCGCTGCAGGTTGTTCACGCTCTCGTCGACCATAGCGGTATTCTCGGAGATTTCTCTCATCGAGACAACCGTATCGTCGAGCTGGGCCTTGCCTTTGTTCGACAGGATGTTCGATTGCTGGGACAGCTTGGCGCCCTCGTCGGCATTGATGCGAATTTGCTCCATCTGCGCCTGCATCTCCTGCGAGCTGGCGCCGCTTTCTTCGCTCATCGCCGCCAGGCTGTCGATGGCTCCGCCGAGGCTGTTTTTGAACTCTTCTTTGACCTGATCTTGAGCTTTCTCTTTATCCGCGTCTAGAGCCGCTTTGAACTTCTCTAGCACGAGCTGGCGTTGAATGCTTATGAAGCGAATGATCTCTTGCGTTACTCTTGCCAGCACCTGCGCATCGGTGAACTTGGTTGCCAGGATCGGCAGAACCTCGATAAGAAGCCGATCCCACACGGCCGTATACCAAGCGATTTGTACTTTCGTGTAAACGTACATTTGTGCGGCTTGCTCCGTTATGGCAGTGACTTCATCGCTCAAGTTGTTGCTGAAGTTAGTAAATAAATAGCCCTCGATTTCGGAACGGTCGGCAAGCCAGCTGCCGTCGGGATTTTGATAGAAGCCCCTGAAGCCTTCGTGTTCCGTTTCCAAAAAGACTTTGTCGAATAGCTCCTTCATGTGCGGAGCAATAACGGCTTGCGCCTCTGCGCTGATCGCCATCGACTTGTCGTTGAATTTCAAATACGCGTATCGTTCTTGAATGCTGTGGCTTGGCTTTGCGACTTTGTCCGAACCGTTCAAGCTCGTCAAGAATTTATCCAGTGCAGGAGAACGCCCCGAATCCGATGCTGCATTGCTTCTTGTAGATGCGTCGTTCTGCTGCTTTGACTTCTTCCACACAATCGATTCCCCCAATACTTGTCGAAAAATGAAAGCTAGCAACATATTATAACAATTTATACCTTTCAACCATTGATAAAACTTCATTAAATGGAATGGAATGTCAATTAGTGGAGGAATGGGACTTGAAGGCTATCTCTTATCCCGATGATCCTCGTTCCGCGATTGCGTGATGCCGCAATATTATTGGCGGTCATGCACCGCAAATCTGCAGTCGAATACGGATTCGAGCTTGAAGGTCCATCTGGTACGATTTGTTCGCAAGGAAGCAGCTTTTCTATATTGGTTAACAAAGGAGACCTTCGATGACCTTCAAGCTAATTAAGGGACTTAGCAAAATCATGGCGTCCGCCATTCTCTTCTCTCTAAGTCTGTCCGGTCCGGGCGCCTATGCCGCAACGCCATCCGCTTTGTCCTCGCCAACGGCCGCTGCCTCTGCTTCTATTGCCGCACAAGCTAATGGACCCTCTGACCCTCTAGAGGTCGCCTCCTTCATGGACGGCTTCTTTGAGCGTCCGGAAGTGAAGGCTTCGCTGGCTGGAGCCTCCGTCGCGGTGGTCAAAGACGGCAAGGTGCTGCTGAATAAAGGCTATGGCTATGCGAATCTGGCCTTAAAGAAGCCTGTCGACCCCGAACGAACGGTATTCCGGCTTGCGTCGATCTCCAAGACCTTCACCGCCATGGCGGTCATGCAGCTGGCGGAGCAGAAGAAGCTGGACCTGGATCGGGATGTGAACGACTATCTGAAGGGGATGAAGATCGTCAATCGAACGGGCTCTCCGTTAACGGCAAGAGACTTGATGACGCATACGAGCGGGTTTGATTTTACGGACATTCCCGAAGATGAGGGCGATCCGTCCGGTCCTTCCTACGGGCTTGACGATTTCGTTAAGGATTACATGCCGACCGTTATTCGCAAGCCGGGAGAAGCGTTCCGTTATGACAATTACGGCTATAACCTGCTTGGGTACATCGTTGAGCAAGCTTCGGGGCAGAAGTTCGAGGATTATGTGGCGGAGCATATCTTTGTGCCGCTTGGCATGGAGAACAGCCGGTTCGTGTATACGCCGGACTTGTCGGACGAACTGGCGACTCCTTATGATGTCTCGGGGCAGCCAATAGCCCCATATACGACCTATCCCTATAACTCTCCGGACGGAGGGCTGATGTCCACGGGAGCGGATATGGCGCGGTTTATGCTGGCCGAGCTTAATGGGGGCAGGCTTGGCGACCGGGCAGTCTTGCGGGAGTCGTCCATGCAAGCCATGGAGAGGTACAGCGTTTCGATTCATCCGGATATCCCTGGAGTAGGCTACGGCTTCGAATCGAGTTTTCCCGCATTCAATAACGGGCAGTACGTCATCGATAAAAGCGGTGCGGCGTCAGGCTTCCAATCCCAGCAGTGGCTGCTGCCGGAGCGGAAAACGGGATTGTTCGTCGCTTTGAACAGCTCGAAGGATGCCCGCCTTATAAGAAGCTTGTTGTACCAGAGCTTCATGGACCATTACTTCCCCGTTCAGGACGCGGCCGCCCCCGTCTATTTGAACCCCTCCAAGAGCGAATTGGAAGAGCTCGAAGGCATCTACCGGGATCTGCGGCTGCCGGCCTGGCATTACGATATCGAAGCGGCCGACGGCGCGCTTATCGTTACGGACTCCTATGGCGTTCATGAACTAAAACAGCTGAAGGACTTGCTCTTTGTTGATGATACGGGCAGAATGGCCGCTTTCAAAAGGGACGATCGGGGGCGCATCGTTTACTTTCAATATAACAAAGCGGACAGTTGGTCGGAGAGGCTGCCGGACGCCAAGCTCTATGCGGATGTACCTCAGGATTCTCCTTATGCGAGATCCATTCTCTATTTGCGGCAGCAGGGCTTGCTGGAACGGGAGGATCAGGAGAACTTCAGGCCAGAGCGGCCCATTACGAGAGCGCAATTCGTCGGCTGGCTGATTCCTACCTTCGGTGTTCGATTGTCGGAGGAACCGGTCATCTTTAAGGATTCCGCGAATAGCCCCTATGCAGCGGAGATTCAGACCGCTCTCGAGGGGGGCGTTATAACGGGCACTACCCACGGGACATTCGAGCCGGATCGCTTCATCACCCGGGAGGCGGCGGCGGTCATCTTGTCCCGGCTGCTGCGGTTGGGGCTTGGAGCGACGCCCGGCGAAGCTAAATTAATCGGCCAAACCGACTCTTGGGCTCTCGAGGGGGTACGCCATATTGTGGCTAGCGGTTACTACGGCCCGGAAGTGGTTCCGGATGCGGACGGGGCATACGATTACCACTCCAAGCGCCCCATGCTCCGGCAAGAGGCAGCCGCCATGCTGTACCGTTATCCCTAACCATTCTTTCTGACTATCAATCGCTCGGCCGTGCTTCTCCGGAGCATGGCCGATATCCATTTTCCGTCAAAAGAATGTTATACTTGGTCGGGGTGATCTAACGCGATGGCTATCGATTTCCGCCTTGTCGCAAGGAGTAAATACGGATGGCGCATCTATGCGGCTCTCGTTTTATACTTCTTGCTTGCCGCTTATATCCATATTCATTCTTTTCTATCCCCGTATATCGGGGTTGTCCTGCAGCCCTTGCCGGATGGCAGCTGGTTGATAGAAGAGGTGGATGAAGGCGGTCTTGCCGCCGATTGGCGCCTTCAACCCGGAGATCGTATCCGAGCCCTTGATCCGAAAGCGGAATTGACCTCTGAAGGCGAAGCCTACCGTCTGCGCAAAGCGGACTCCTTATCGGTCGCCAAGCCTGACGGCCGGCTCGCCGATTTACGTCCTGTCTTCAGCCGATCGTCCGGGACCGCGCTCTCGCTAGCCATGGAGGCTGCGCTTCTGGGTTTAGCGATTTATGCCCTCAGAAAACAGCCGGAGTCCGTCGTCATCCGCTCCTTTTTCAACTTGAATTATATTCTTGCCCTTGTCATCCTCAGTATTTATTCCCCGGGAGGCAGTCTGTCGCTGCTTCTGCTTACCTTTTGCTCGATTTGGCTTCCGTATCTGCTGCTCTCGTTCTATTTGCAGTTTCTCTTTCGAACCTCCGTTCTCCGGTTTAAGAAGCTTAAGAGGGTCTATTTGGTCGGAACAATCGCCTTTACGATTATCATTGCCTCTTTAATTCTTGCTGAAGTCGAGGTTTCCAAGTGGATATCCGATGTGCTGAATATGGCTTTGCTGGGGACCGTTCTGCTGCTCGCGGGCATAACCGGGCGAAGCTGGGGAATAATCGACCGAATCGAGCGCAGTCAGCTTCGCCTTCTCTTCGCGGGCCTGATTCTCAGCTTGCTTCCGTACACCTTTCTCTATGCGATCCCTATCCTTCTCCATGAGCCATTTATTCTTCCAATGAAGGTTGCTCTGATTGCCGTTGTTCCCCTCTCTCTGTTCTTTACCTATATCCTCGTCAAACGGAGTTTGCTCGATATGCGCCTTTCTTTTCCAAGGCTGACGGTGCATGTTTTATACGGCATCGCTGTGTTCATCTTGTTCGTTCTATCGGCCAGAGTCCGGCCTTTGCCGCTTTACCTACCGTTTATTGGTTTTCTTGCGATTACGCTCCTCTATCGGAGAGGCTTGCTGCGTTATCCGAGCAAGACGGATCTCCATGGAGAGAAGCTGGAACGGCAGAGACGAGCGCTGTTCGCTGTCTTGGAGGATAAGCGGAACGCTCGCAAGCTCCTTGCCCTTCTTGCGGAAGGGGTCAGCAAGCGGTTAGGCGATCGCGACGTATGCCTCATCTGGCAGGATGGCCCGGCTGCCCTTATTCACGGGACGGGCAAATACAAGCCGATTGGACAAGAGCTTCGAGAATCGGGCATTATGGCGCCGCGGGAAGGGAAGAAATGGGCCTCCTCCCATGGCTTCGATCGCTTACTGGAGCTGAAGAACCCATCGGACGGCAGAGAGACGTTCGGCTATATCGGGATCGGGACCGGCGCTTCCGAATTGTCTGAGGCGGATAGGCAGGGATTGAGCGAAATCGCCGAGTTGATCGTCGTCCATATGATGAGCATTGGCGGAACTTGCGATTACCGTGAGAGAAGGATTGATAGGTCGCTGCTTGAAGCTCAGGAGGCCGAACGGGTTCGAACTTCTTATTTTCTGCACGATCGGCTTCTGCAGAACTTGATCTTTATCTCCCGGGACTTGGAAGAGCTGATCGATACCGGGAAGCCGGACAAGGAACGAGTGGCGCTATGGTTAAAATGCATCTACGAATCTCAGAGCGACATCCGTTCTCTCTGCGACGATCTTCATCCGCCGATCCTCGATCATGGGGACTTGAAGCCGGCTATCGAGTGGCTGATTCGCAGCGAGAAGCAGAGAGCGAAGGTAGGGATCGAAGCCGAGCTCGTCTATGAACTGGGGCAGGGGGAGCCTCGCAACGAGCTGATCCGGGCGAACCTGTTCCGGGCCGTACGGGAGTTGGTGAACAATGCGTATAAGCATTCCGGAGCGACCCGATTGACGATTCGCTTATGGAACGACGAACGATATCTCTATTGCGGGGTTCGGGATAATGGATGCGGCTTCGATGTTTCGAGCGTACTCGAGCCATTGCCGACAGGAGGTAAGCGGTTCGGAATCCAATCCTTGCATAGTCAAATCCGACAGTTAGGCGGGGAGACGGATATTGATTCGCTGCCCGGCCAGGGAACATCCGTCCAATTGATGCTGCCGCTAGAAACGGAGGAACGCGCTTATGCAGTCCCGAATTAGCGTTATTCTGCTCGATGACCATCCTCTTGTCCTGGATGGGTTGAAGAGGCGGCTGGAGCAGGATCCGGATATCGAAGTGCTGCGCACTTTCGGGGATCCGTTGGAGCTGCTTGCGGAGATCGACAACAACCCGCCCGATGTTCTCGTTATGGATATCGCGATGCCGCGAATGAACGGTTTCGAATTGGGGAAGACGCTAAAGGAGAAGCATGGGCACTCTTTGAAAATAATCGCGTTGTCCGGTTACATGTATGACGAATTTTATAAGAAAGCTTATGAGATAGGCGTTCATGCGTATTTATCCAAGCAAAGCCCCTACCCGCAGATTATTAACGCAATCAAACAGAGCATGCTGGGCCATGCGCTCGTAGCGGAGAAGATGTGGCGCGCGGAATCGGAGCCATTAACGCGGATGGAGCGGGAAGTCCTTCGAAGGGTCGCGGAGGAGAAGACGAACAAGGAAATCGCGGCCGAGCTGTTCATCAGCCAGAGGACGGTGGAGTACCACCTGACGTCCATCCATCAGAAACTCGGCGTCAAGTCGCGGATCGGGGCCGTGGCCAAGGGGTATGAGAAAGGCTTGCTAGGTTCCTTCTGGGAAAGCTCGGAAGAAAGGTAGAACCAGCCGACGGACATAGAGTAACGTTTGGGAAGATAACCTAGGAGAGTGACAAGCTTGAGCTATAGAATCGCCGCCTATTTGCTGTGCGCCGTTCTGATCGTCGGGATTGTCCGGTGGTGCGTCGATGAGAAGAACGAGAACGAGAGAAATACCGGCGCTCATGAGTTCAGTCAAGCGACTGCAGAGCCAACCGATTCCGCTGAGGTGATCGACGGGCTGAAGAGTAACCTTGAGAATTACCTGAAGGAATACGACGGATTGCTGAATCAGCTCAAGCCCGTTCTGCCGGTAATGACCTTCTCGAATGAGGAGCAGCGCCAGGTGCTGGAGGAGATGAAGAGCTTCCTGGACGCGAATACCTATATCGGCAAGCCCATTCTGCGGCAAGGCGAAATCGTCGTGTCGCTGGAGATCCAGAGCGCGGATTCGGACTCCCGATATGCGGTCAGGGTCTATACCTACGAGGACCAGCAGCCGAGGGTCGACAGCTTCCCGTCGCCGGTTGATATTCATCTGGGCAGAAGGCTGACGATGGGGGTCAGGAAGGCCGGGAACACGTGGGAAGTGACCGATATTCAATAAGTGTATTGACCCTCGCAATCTCGACTGTACAATCTAAGAGAGCTAGCCTTATCGAAAGCGAGGAATCGGGAGAATGAACGCAGCGGAATTTCAACGTTATGTACGGGAATTCAGCAAGGAGAAAGGATTCGATACCAGCACGATCGAGCAGCGAGTCCTGTATTTGATGACGGAGGTCGGAGAGCTCGCGAAGGAAGTCCTGACGGTCTCTTTCCATCCGGATAGGGAGAAGAGGGACAACCTGGGCTATGAGATGTACGACGTCGTCTGGAATATTTTCGATCTGGCGAACAAGCTGGACATCGATCTGGAGCAGGCTTTCAAGCGGAAGCTGGAGATTAACGAGCGGAGAACGTGGGCCTGAAGCTAAGACCTGAAGCAATGTCATATATTGGCATGAGAATAATGAGAGGAATTTGTCCCCATTACGTGGAATTAGAAAAACGTAAGTTAACCTGATTAAGGTGGGGGAACCACGATGACGAAGCAATATGCGATCGATTTGGCCAAGAAACTGTACCGCGACAATGAGCGCTCTTACTTCGTTGTGAATGATGAATCGCCGGACGATTATCGGGTGGTCGATAAGGAAGAGAAGAACAAAGACAATCTCAACCGTTACGTCGTGTTCAGCATAGAAGTGGACTGATCCTAATCCCCGACCGTAAACGCGAATAGGTGGAAAAATCCCCCCTGACAGAGCGGCTAACGACAACCGCTCTGTCAGGGGGGATTCGCTTGTTGCGCCTACTCTAGAGGCCGATGGCGGCGGCAAAGTCCCGCTGCAGCCTGCGGGTGACGGGACCGGCGGCGCCGGAGCCGATCGCTTGGCCATCGACGGAGACGACGGGAGTGACCTCGACCGTCGTGCCGGTGATGAACGCCTCATCCGCGCCGAGCAGCTCCTCGAGCGTGAAGGGGCGCTCGAGGACGGCGAGCTCGGCCGCATGGGCGAGGCGCAGCACGACGGCGCGCGTGACGCCGTGCAGGATGAGGTTGTCGGCCGGATGCGTCAGGATAACTCCGTCGCGGACGATCATGATGTTGGAGGCGCTGCATTCGGTGACGGTGCCGCCGCGATGCAGGATGGCGTCGTCCGTTCCCGCCTCGACCGCCTCTTGCTTGGCGAGGACGTTAGGGAGCAGATTAAGCGTCTTGTAGTCGCAGTGCAGCCACCGGATGTCCTCGACCGTCTTGGCGCGGATGCCGGCTTCCATGGCGGCGACGGGGCGCGCGACCTCGGTCGTATAGGCCATGAGCGAAGGCTCGGCTTCCTTGGGGAACGGAAGGGAACGAGGAGCGGCTCCGCGAGTGAACTGAATATAGAGGGTTCCTTCGTTCAGGCGATTGCGGAGGACAAGCTCCTCCAGCTTCTCCAGGAGAGCGGAGCGGTCCATCGGAAGATTCAGACGCAGGCCGGCCGCCGTGCGTTCAAGCCGGTCGAAGTGAAGACCGGGTTCGAAGAGTCGGCCGTTGTAGACGCGGAATACCTCGTAGATGCCGTCGCCGTAATAATAGCCCCTGTCTTCCGGCGAGATCGCCACTTCCTCCGCCGACAAGAAACGGTTGTTGTACAGATAAATGCTGCCCATTCGAGGTTCCCTCTTTTCTCCCTATGATCGATTGCCTATTGATTGTTATAATGAAGATAACTATTGCTATTGTAAACCTTTTTTATCGCTGGAGGAACCTCGCCTTATGACTGCAATTTTCCGTAACGATTGGGAGCCGCTGCTGCAGCCGGAGCTGGAGAAGCCTTACTACAAGCAGCTTCGCAGCCAGTTGGCCCAAGAATACCGCGAACAGACGATTCACCCGAACATGAACCACATTTACCAGGCGCTGCACCTGACCTCCTACGAGGAGACGAAGGTCGTCATCCTGGGGCAGGATCCGTACCACGGACCCGGACAAGCCCACGGGCTCAGCTTCTCGGTGCTTCCGGGGGTCCGCACCCCGCCGTCGCTTCAGAACATCTATAAGGAGATTCTGAGCGACCTGGGCCACCCGATTCCGAACCACGGCTTCCTGGAGCACTGGGCGAAGCAAGGCGTGCTGCTGCTGAACGCGGTGCTGACGGTCCGGGACGGACTCCCCAACTCCCACAAGAAGCTTGGCTGGGAGACGTTCACGACCGCGGTGATCGCCGCGCTCAACGAGAGAGAACGCCCGCTGGTATTTATCCTTTGGGGGCGGAATGCGCAAGAGAAGGCGGCGTTTATCGACCGCTCCCGCCATCTGGTGCTCGCTTCGGCGCATCCGAGTCCGCTGTCGGCGCACAACGGCTTCTTCGGAAGCAAGCCGTTCTCGAAGGCGAACGCGTTCCTGCGCGAGAACGGGCAGCAGGAGATCGATTGGAGCGTTCCGGCGCTCTCCTGATGAATAATGAGAAAAGGCAGTCCTAAGAGCCGGGTTACCTAGCTCTGGGGACTGCCTTTCTCGTTGGCGAATATTCGATGGTTATTCGTAGATCGGGAAGCCGGTCGAGCCGCTCGCTCCGCCTTCCGATGGAGGGGAGGAGACCGACGAATTCCATTCATCCGTTCCGAGCACGGGCTTATAGCTTGCCGGAATGTACGCGACGGCCGTTACTTCGGTCAGCACCTGGGCGTACATCTTATCGGGATCGGGAGGAAGCGCGCGGTAATTCACGATCGCGTTGCCTCCCTGGAACTCGATGCTGGCTACCTCGAAGCCGTAGCCGGGATGAGGGGCCGTGGCGGTCAGCGTCACTTTCGTGATGTCGCTGGAATACGCGCCGGAAGTCAGTTTCACATCGCTCAACACGGAAGCGGGAGGCGTCTCCGTTTCGACCGTCGGCGTTTTCTCCACGAATTGGATCGCGTTGTCGAGAAGAATCGCCGCTTCGCTGCGGGTGATCGTGTCCTGCGGGCGGAAGTTCTGCTTCTTATCCAACTGGGCGATGCCGGCGATCAGCAGCTTCTGGATGCTGCCGGAGAAGGCCGGAGTCACCTTGTCCTCATCCCCGCGGAGCATGTATTGCTCGGTGTAGGCGTAATCTCCCTTGGTAGAGATCGCTTGGAACAGCCAGTGCGCGAATTGCTCCCGGGTGATCTTCTTCGCCGGATCGATATCCTTGGGAATATCGAGTCCGTTCTCCTTGGCGATGATGAACGTCATGGCATACGGCGCGTTGTCCTTCACGATGCTGAAGTAGTCGCTGGCCTTCGGCTCTTTGAAGAACCGTTTGTTGTCGATATTAAGCCCCAATCCTTTGACGATAAGCGTCAAGGCCGTCGCTCCGTTTACCGGAGCTTGCGGCTTGAAGGCGTTGTTGCCGACTCCCTGCACGATTCCGCGGTCGCGGAGGTCCAAGATCTGCTTGGAGCCCGGATCTCCCTCGATATCGCTAAACGCGAACGCGGAGCCGCTGAGCAGGACGCAGGAGAGGGCGACGGCCGCGATCGCGCTCGCCGTCTTCCTAGGTTTCATGGCCATTCTACTTCCTCCTTCAGGTTCTATCCTTTATTTATCCAACCGATTACCCTCTCAGACGCGATAGGGCGGAAAAGGTTGCACGACTGCGCTCAAGGATTTCGGTTCCGATCCTGAACTCCGGCATAACGACGCATATGCAATAAAAAAAGCCCTTGGATCCCAAGGGCTTATCGATGTTATGGATGGTGATCTGGACAGGGATCGAACCTGTGACCCCTACCCTGTCAAGGTAGTGCTCTCCCAGCTGAGCTACCAGATCAAGTAATGTGACGACTTGACCTATTATAGCGGCTGTTCGCGGAGAAGTAAAGAGGGTTTTCGCAAATTTATTGCTCTTTTTATTTTTGTTCGCTTTTGGTTTGGTTGGCCTTGCCCCAGACCCGATGGATGCGCTCTTTGATGCGCGCGCGTTCCTTGTCGAGCAGCTTGGTGACCAGAGCATCCTCGGAGATTCCCTTTTCCTTGGCGATCTGCGCGATCGTCTTGCCGTTCTTCAGCTCTTGAAGCAGCGAATCCGAGCTCATGCCGAGCACTTGGGCCGTTTCGTCCAGGCGCTTGGAGTGATGCTGATGGCCTCGGCCATGCCAAGCTCCGCCGTTGCTTTCGACGATGCGGGTCGTGTGTTCAACGATTCGCTCGTTGATTTGCTTAGCCTGGTCGGCGGTAATGCGTCCCGATTTGACGGCTTCGGCGACGCGTTCTTTCTGCATCTTGACCAGCAGGTCGATGACTTTCTGCTTCTCCACGCCTTGCGATTTCGCGATATCGGCAAGCGATTCGCCGGCGTTCAGGCGCGAACGCAAGGTCGCTTCATCCAGCTTGAGCAGCTTCAGAAGCGAGTTGCTGCCGTCCTGGCCAAGGGCGCCAAGCGTCTCCAGATCATGCGGAGCATGGCGCTCGTGGAGCGAGGCGGGCGGAACGGCCGCATCGTCGGCCGCTGCAGCGACGGAGACGGAGGACAGGGGCAGCGCCATCACGAGAGCGGCAGCCAGCAAGCGACGCTTCATGAGGTTGAATTTGCTTGGTTTCATGTTGATCCACTCCTTCAACAACCATTGTGGGTCAAGGGAGCGCGAACTAAACGTTGAGCAGGCAAAAAAAGAAGAGCCCTTGAAGGATCAAGGGCTCGTTGCGTTTGATGGATGGTGATCTGGACAGGGATCGAACCTGTGACCCCTACCCTGTCAAGGTAGTGCTCTCCCAGCTGAGCTACCAGATCACGTCTCAAGCGGACAAGTAGAATAATACCAAGCCTGAGGCTTGAAGTCAACTAGATAACGCCGTTCTTTTTTTGCACAATAGACGCCAAATTTTTCGCCCGAACTCCGCATTGGAAGGGATGAAAGAGACATGGCCTGCGTACATATGAACAACGACATCTGTACGGGAGGCAGCGGTTATGAAAAACGAACCGGTGTATCTATTGATATGGCTCATCGGGTTGTTCGTTCTGATCGGCATCGTGCTCGCGGTGGTCAGGACCCTGGTAACGAAGGATACGATCGGATACGACAAGCGAATCACCTGGCAGAAGCGGGATTGGGAAGAGGAGCGGGAGCAGAATGGGAATTAGGAGGGAGCAGGAGCGAATAACCGACCGCGTTCAAGGGCAACATGGGGCTGTATTCCAACATGTCCAAGGAGCGCCAATGCATGCAGACGGGAAAAGGAAGCTTCGGGTTGAGAATTGGCGCTGCGGCGCTGTCGGTCGTTGCGGTGATTAGCCTTAGCGCTTGTCAGCAGCGCTTCTCCGATACGGGGGAGAAGAATGTGATCGCCAATGTTTATGGGAACCGCTCTCATGGCGTCATCGGGGACGTCTATTCCCGATCCTCCGACGTCCAGATCTCCCCCTCGTATTCGGGCAGATGGTAAAGCGCTGGAACATGAACAAGCTCCGCAAGCGGTTAGCGCCGCCGCGGAGCTTGTTCGGTTTATTCATCCCATTTGCGGGAGTAGGCTTTGCCGGTAACCCAGAAGATCATAACAATCAATAGTACCGCAATGATGCCTGCAATGACGTAAGTCGCGACCAATCGGTTTCAACACCTTTCCAAGCACGGTCCTCTCATTATATACGCGGATGAAGGAAGGAGCCATATCGAATTGCTGTCAAAGCGGATAGACCCGGCGCTGCTCCACGAAGCTCATCAGCCCGGTTTTCCCCTCGAAACGATTCCGGTCGTCCCCATAGTGCATCAGGCGAATGCGGGACTGAATGTCTTCGGGAAGCGTCAACAGCTCGGGGAGCGAGGCGTGAACCATTCCCGGCTCGTGCAGCTGGCAGTCGTGGAAGATCGTCTCGACGCCCTTATCCCGAACGAGATGTTCCAGCAGCTCGGGACTGAACACCATATCCGCGGAATAGAAGAACGTATCGTTAAACAAGAAGGAATAGCTATTCTTATTCGGCACATGATCGGTCAGGAGCAGCTCGGCTTGAAGACCGGGCAAGATCTCTTCCGGCACGCCCGCGGACAGCGTCCTCACGTCGAAATAATCCGACAGCCGGCGGAATTCGCCTTGCTCCATGGCGCCGCGAAGGGAGCGGTTCCACAAGGGATCGACAAGGTCCTCCGCGATGAAGAGCGGAATTCTCCTTCTATTGTAGACATAGAGGTTCTGGAAAGCGAGCTCCTCGAGCCCTCCGATATGGTCGCCGTGGATATGGGAGACGAGAACCCCGTCAATCTTATCCATAGGAATCCCCATCTCATGAAGAGCGATTGGGGCGGTGATGCCGCAGTCTATGAGCAAAGTGCGGCCTTCGGAATGAAGAAGGGCGTTGTTGTTGTAATACGTTTTGGCGAACGCGCTGCCTGTCCCGATCATCTGAATATCCATCTGCAGCCTCCCGGTTCCGCTAAGACGCAATAGTAGAAACCTGACATGATTATTCATAAATGTAGCATATTTCTTGCCCTTGCAAAAGCATTCCTTCCTTATCCAGGAGAGAACTGCCCTTAATAAGCACCCCTGGGCTACTCTTCGCATACCCTGTGGAAGTAAGATTCGTTCAACCGAGGGGAATGCGATATGAACAAGCCGGCGGCCGGCAAGAAAGTCGTTAAGAAAAAGAAAACATCCGCGGACAGCCAACGGCCGCAGATGCGAATCGTCACTTCGGACGTCTGCGCCGCGTGCAAGACTCCTTGCCACCGCGGGATGGATTATTTGAAGCGGATGTCTACTCCCGGAGCGATCGGCTGCGGGGTGCCCTGCGTCCTTTCGCTGCCTCCGGCGGCCAGGCCCGTAGCCGCATTCGTGAAAAATTAAAATTTTTTTAAACTCCCCGCAACTTTTCCCGCGGCCCTTGGTATAACCAATTGCATACAAGGAAATGGGCGACGGAGGGAATTGAGGATGAATTTCCGCAAGTTTCTAATCCTGACCGTGGTGCTGACTTTTTCGTTCGGCACGGGCGTGTTCGCAGACACCATCAGTCAGAAGGTCAAAGTCATTTTCAACAAGCAAGAAGTAACCGATGCCGATACGGCCATCGTCGGCAAGGACGCATACGTCTCCGCCAAGTCGCTTGGAGACCTGGTTCAAGGCATTGTTGTCTACGATGACAGCACGAAGAAGATATCCATTTATAAGCCTAACGTTCATATGTTTCTGATGATGGGCTCCAAGCCGTTCGGCTCGGTGACCAAGCAGAAGAGCTTCAACTTCCAGGTGTTCGCTCAGGTGGACAATCTCCAGACGAGCATCTCCAGCTTCAAGGTGACGATTACCGACCCTTACGGCGACAGCACGTGGATTGACGGCCGCACGAGCAGCGACAACGACTTCCCGAGCGATAAGGACAACTTCTGGTTCACCTCCGACGAGATTTCTTACGAATTCAAATATAGCGGCAAGTATACCGTTCGTTTCTGGATGAAGCCGACGGACAGCTCGTCGATGCAGCTCGTATCGGAGAAGACCGTTATTGCCAAATAATCGAACAGGCGCCTACTCTCTTGCAGAGCGGGCGCTTTCGTTTGACCGGGTGACTAGGAAATGTTAGGATACGGAGGTAGGCAAAATCAATTGACTGAACGGGGGTTTCACCATGAGCGATCATGTTCATGACGAAAACTGCAACCACGAGCACGACGAAGAAGCCGTATTTATCGTAACGGACGAAGACGGCAACGAACATGAGATGGTGCTTGTGTATACTTTCGAGAGCGGCGATCAAGCCTATGCGGTTCTGCTTGACCGCAATGATCCGGAAGACGACGGCGTCATCTTCCGCATAGAAGAAGACGGGGAAGACGAAGTTCTCGTGAACATCGAAGACGATGCGGAATGGGAACGAGTCATGAAGGTATACGAGGAATTGGTCGCTCAAGAAGAGGGCTAATCCTCTCGGGCAATTTCCCGCGAATAAGCGAAGGGCTGATCGACGTCCGTAGGGACGATGATCAGCCCTTGCTGCGTTTATCTAGCCCTTGCGCGGGTTGTAGTAGATCGTGCGGCCGTTGAACAGCTTGACCTCCGCCTGGAGCTTCTTGCCCAGCCACTTGCAGTATTCGTTCGCCTTGGCCTTGTCTCCATGGGTGGATTGTTCCGGCAGAACGACCTGGATGCAAGCGGGAGCTTCGGCTTCCGGCCCTTCCGGAGATGAAGCGGTTCCGAACAGAATAAAGCGGTACTTCGGATTCTTGCCCTTCAGATAGAACCAGCGGTCCTCTTCTCCTGCTCTGCTCTCGAAGGTGTAGGGGAACGCGGCTTCCGCATAGCTCCAGCCAAGCTGTTGGCCGGTCAATTCGGTCTGCTCCAGGTAATGCCGAAGACTGCTCTTGATGTCTTCTACGGTTACCGTGGAAGCGGCGGATCCTTGGACAAGCTTGATGAATGCGCTCTGGCTCATCGGCTTCACCCCTTGATCCAGATGATAGCATTAAAGCGCTCCTCCTGGCAATGGATGCCAGAACGGAAGAGCCCCCGATCGAACGAGCCGAGTCGGCTGCGTCTGCGGGGGCTTTGCTAGGTTCTCTTTTTTACGAAATTGCGGTTTCTTCTACGATGACCTTGATATTGCGAACGGTGCGATCCTCCGGGCCTTTGACCGGCAGGCCGACCTCCAGGTGCTCGACAATGTAGTCGATATTCTCCTGCGAGATGACCTCTCCCGGCAGAAGAATCGGGATTCCCGGCGGGTAGACGTAGATGAATTCGGCGATGATGCGCCCGGCCGATTCGGACAGCGGCACGATCTCCGTCTCGCCGTAGAAGGCGTCCCGCGGAGTCAGCGAGAGATGGGGAATCTCCGGAATGCGCACGTCCAATTCCTTCACCTCGCGGGTATGGAGGAACTCGTCGGCCATGCGAGTGAGCGCTTCGATCAGCACGCCGATCGACTGCTCGTCGTCGCCCGGCGTCACCAGGCAGAGGATGTTGTACATGTCGCTCATCTCGACTTCGATGTTGTACTTCTCCCGCAGCCAGTTCTCCGCGTCGTAGCCGGTCATGCCCAGATGGCGGACGTGAATGGTAACCTTAGTCGGGTCGTAGTCGAAGGTGGCTTCTTCGCCCAGAAGCTCTTCGCCGAAGCAGTATAAGCCCTCGATCTGGTTAACCGCCGAACGAGCCTTCTCGGCAAGCTCCAGCGCCCGGTCGACCAATTCCTCGCCGTGCAGCGCCAGCTGCCTGCGCGCCGTGTCGAGCGAGGCGAGCAGCGGGTAGGAGGTCGAGGTCGTGGTGAGCATGCTGAAGATCGTCTGCGCCCGTTGGATGTTGACCAGGCCGGACCGAATGTTCAGGATGGAGCTCTGCGTCATCGAGCCGCCCAGCTTGTGGACGCTGGTCGCGGCCATATCGGCGCCGGCTTTCATGGCGGAGAGCGGGAGCTTGTCGGAGAAGTGAATCAGCGCGCCGTGCGCTTCATCCACGAGCACCGGAATGTCGTATTCGTGCACGAGATCGACGATCTCCTTCAGGTTCGCGCACACGCCGAAGTAAGTCGGGTTGATGACCAGCACGGCGGCGGCATCCGGATGGCGCTCCAGGGCGCGGCGAACCGATCGGGTCGTAATCCCGTGGTCGATGCCAAGATTGCGGTCTCGGGCCGGGGACAGGAAGACGGGCCGTGCCCCGGAGAAAATAATGGCGGATAGGATCGACTTATGCACGTTGCGCGGGACGATGATTTTATCGCCTTGGCCGCACACCGACATGATCATCGTCATGATCGCGGTGCTCGTTCCTTGAACGGAGAAGAAGGTCGCATCCGCGCCGAACGCATCCGCGGCTAGCTTCTGCGCTTCGAGAATGACGCTGACCGGCTGGTGAAGGTCGTCAAGCGGCGCGATGTTGATGAGATCGACATCGAGCACGTTCTGACCGATGAATTCGCGGAACTCCGGATCCATGCCTGAGCCTGTCTTGTGGCCGGGGATGTGGAATTGTATCGGATGTTGCTCCGCATGGCGACGCAGGGCGTCGAATAAGGGAGTGCGGGAATGATTCAATGATAAGCTCCTACCTTTCCATGCCGTAACGTACGGTAAACTGAACAAGCATGAGTATAGCAAAAATGGGGGGGAATGCAATAACGGGTTCTGAGGCGAATCTCCTCCATCCATTTGGAACGCGTCCAGGATTATGCTACCATATTTGAATGTAAACCATGTCAACTCACGGTTAATAAGGAGAGAATCATTCTTGCGCAGCAAACTCGCGATCGTATCCCTTATGCTCATTACGACGTTTATCGGCTTCGGCATCATTATTCCCGTGCTTCCGCAAGCCGTCTCCGACATCGCCCCGGAGTCGGCCAATTGGCACACCGGCCTGATGCTCGCGCTCTACTCGCTCGTCTCGTTCCTCTTGTCTCCGGTGTGGGGCGGCTTGTCGGGCAGGGTCGGGCGCAGGCCGATCATCATGACCGGCATTCTCGGCTTCTGCCTCAGTTTCCTTCTGTTCGGCTTGGCTGGCGATAACCTGGTTCTCATGTACGTCTCCCGCCTCCTCGGCGGCTTGTTCTCCGGGGCGGTTACCGCCTGCATCGTGGCTTATGTAGCGGACATCACGACCGCCGAAGAACGGACGAAGGGAATGGCCGTCGTGGGCATGAGCATCGGTCTCGGCTTCACCTTCGGGCCGTTCGTCGGAGGCGTGCTGAGCGAGGTCTCGCTGTCGGCTCCGTTCTACGCGGCTTCGGGTTTGGCCTTCATCACATTCCTGGCCGCATGGGCGAAGCTGACGGAATCGCTTCCTCCCGAGCGTCGCGCCGAGATTCGCAGCAGGCCCAGGGTATCCCGCTGGACCGCGTTCCAAGGGCCGCTCAAGAACCTGTACGTGCTCGCTTTCTTCGTTACCTTCTCGTTGGCCATTCTCGAATCGACGATGCAGTTGTACGGCATGAGCCGATTCGACGTTACCCCGCGCCAGGTCGGGATGATGTTCTTCTTCTGCGGCTTGGCGGGAGCGCTTATTCAAGGCGGAGTTGTGCGACGCCGGGTCAAGAAGGGGCAGGAGAGCTTCTACATCGCGGCGGGACTCGTGATCTCCGCCGTCGGCTTTTTCCTGCTGCTGACCGCGAACAATTGGGGCATGGCTACCGTGTACCTGTGCATCTTCGGCATCGGCAACTCGCTCATTCGCCCTTGCGTGACGTCGCTGATCACTCAGAAGACGACGGTCGAGCAAGGCGTGGCCTCCGGCTTGAGCTCCTCGATGGACAGCTTGGGACGGATCGTGGGGCCGCTTCTCGGAACCGCTCTCCTCGACGTGACGGAGTGGATGCCGTTCGTCCTCTCGGGCGCGCTGTCGCTCGCCGCGCTCGGCCTTCTGGCCCGTTTCCGTAGCGCGGACCGCGCGCATATTCAAGCGCAAGGATAACGTTCGGCCAGGATGCCAAGAAGTAAAACATTAGGCAAGGAACCGTGCTGCCGTTCGGCAGGTTCCTTGCTTTTTTGCGCTTACGCATACGTAGCCTATGTTGGATAAAGTTAACTCATCCCTCATGGCTTTTTCAGGTGGCTTTAAGATTCGGTCGTTAAGCTGGGGAAAAACCTTAGAGCTTGGAACCGAGTGGCTGGAGGGGATGAGGGTTGGCTTCGACCGAGGCGAAAGAAGCGATGGACGTTGTTCAGGCGGGAGAACCCGGGAATGCGGAATGTCGCCGCAAGATCGGAGCGGATTGGGCGCTGGCGATCGCGGCTCTGCTGGCCGCGTTCTTGAATGGCTACGGCATCTGGAACGACGAGTATGGGAATGCCTACTACACGGCGGCGGTATCCAGCATGCTGCAGAGCTGGCATAACTTTTTCTATGCTTCGCTGGACCCGGGAGGCTTCGTCACCGTCGACAAGCCTCCGTTCGCGTTCTGGATCCAGACGCTCAGCGCCAAGCTGTTCGGCCTGCACGGCTGGAGCGTCATCTTGCCTCAAGCGCTAGCCGGAGTGGGCTCGGTAGGGTTCGTCTATCTGCTCGTCAAGCCGTCCTTCGGCCGTACCGCGGCACGAATCGCCTCCTTGGCCATGGCGTGCATGCCGGTTGCGGCTTCCGTCTCCCGCACGAACAACATCGACAGCATGCTCGTGTTCACCCTGTTGGCCGGCGTCTGGATGCTGTTCAAGGGAGCGCGCACGGGCCGCTGGGGCTGGATGGTCGGCGCCTTCGCCGTCGTCGGAGTCGGCTTCAATGAGAAGATGATGGAAGCTTACATGGTGCTTCCCGCTTTCTATATCTATTACCTGATCGCCTTCCGCGCGAAGCGAAAGCAGAAGCTGGCCGTGCTGTCGGGAGCGACGGTCGCGCTGCTGGTCGTCTCCTTATCCTGGGCGGTCATCGTGGACAGCATTCCGGCGGATAGCCGGCCATATATCGGCAGCAGCCAGACGAATTCCGTGCTGGAGCTGGCATTCGGCTACAACGGGGTTTCTAGGCTGACCGGGGACAGAGGCATCGGCGAGAGAGGAGTGGCCGGCGCAGGATTCTTAAGCAGGCAAACATCGGATAGCGGAAGCGGAGCCTCTGACAGAACTTCCTCCAATTCAAGCTTCTCCGATTCAAGGAGCAGCGGACAGGGAACGGACGGCAACAATCGCCTTGCCCGCGGATCCGCCGGCGGCTTCTCTATCGGCGGGGGGCGGGGATTCGCCCCCGGCGGTGCGTTCGGCTTCGGCGGTCCGGGAGGCGGCGGTGGCGGTTTATTCGGCACCGGGGACAAAGGCCCGTTCCGCTTGTTCCAGACCGAGCTCTCCGGGCAGGCGAGCTGGCTCATCCCCTTCGCCGGGCTCTCGGCGGTCGGCATCCTCGCCGGCATTCGTCGACGCAAGCCGTTCACGGCTAAGCACAAGGAAACCGTGTTCTGGTTGGCGTGGCTGCTTCCGGTGATGGGCTTCTTCAGCATCGCCGGCTTTTTCCATCAATATTACCTCGTGATGCTGACCCCGCCGATTGCGGCCTTGGCCGGAGCGGGCTTGACGGAGCTGTGGACGTCCTACCGATCCGGATCGGACTGGAGACAGTGGCTTCTCCCGATCGCGATCGCCGGAACGACGGCGCTGCAATTCTACATGCTGAATCCCTACGCGGATCGCTTGGGAAGAATCTGGCCGGTGCTTCTCGGAATGGGCGGACTCGTGCCGACCTTGTTTCTATGCGCCAGATTGCTTCGGGAGAGAGCCGCCTACCGGGCATCTCTGGCGGCATTCGTTGTCCTTCTTGCGGCGCCGCTTTATTGGTCCGCGACCCCGATCATCTACGGCCAGAGCAGCAATCTGCCGGAAGCGGGAATCGAGGGCTCTCGCGGAGGAGACCGGATAAGCGTCGCCAACGAGGCGCTTGTCCGCTATCTTCAAGAGAACAACGAAGGAGAGAAGTTCCTGTTCGGCACGACGTCCGTCGATACGGCGGAGACGTATATCCTTCAAACCGGCGAAGCGGTGATGGCAATGGGAGGATTCTCGGGCAACGACCCGATTCTGACGGTAGACAAACTTAAGAAGCTTATCGAGGACAGACAAGTGAAGTACTTCCTGATCAACGCCAACGGCCGCGGAGGCGGCAGCTCGGAAGTGACCCGTTGGATTCAAGAGTACGGAACGGAGGTTCCAAGCAGCGAGTGGGGGGGCGACGGACAGGCCGCAGGCGGCTTCGGAGGCGCGAACGGGACGCTGTATGTTGTGAATTTGATCTAATAAAGGAGGTAGGCATCCGGTCATCGAACGTCTTCAGCCCGATTTCATCTCAGACCTGAGTCTAGGATGAAGTCCGGTCCGGAGACGTTTTTCAGTTTGGCAGCTCCCAATTATGATTAGGATGACCAATACAGAACATGGAGTGGAAGGGGTTTTCGGACCGTGAAACCGATTATTCAAGGAGCGTTTCGCAACAAGGCGGCGATTATTCTTCTCGTCGTCATGGTGCTAGGCCTCGGCGTGTTTAGTTACTTCAAGCTGCCGATGGAATTGATGCCGGAGGCGGATAACCCTCAGGTAACGGTCGTCGTCACCGGGCAAGGCTATGACGCGGCGACTATGGCTAGCCAAGTAACGACCCCGTTGGAACAAGCGTTGGCGGGAATCAAGGGCAAGAAAAATATTTTCTCGACATCCGGAGATAACTTCTCTCAGATCAACTTGGATTTAGAATCCAAGACGAACATGAAGGAGGCCAAAGCGGATGTGGAGAAGGCGGTTAACGCTGTGCCGTTGCCGGACCGTGTTTCTCCTCCCTATGTCGTTCAATTGAACACTTCAATGATTCCGGTCACTTATATTGCTCTGACGTTCGCGGACGGAGTGAGCAACGCGGACCGTGAATCGACCGAGAGCGAGCTCGTGGATCGATTCCGTTCGATCGATGGCGCCGGCACTGTGCAACTGGGGGGCAAATCCAAATCGTCTGTCCACGTGGTTCCGGATACGGCTAAGCTAACCGAGAAGGGTGTGCCTTTACAAGCGCTTTACGGGGTCCTTCAAGGCCGCAGCGGCTCTTCGTCGGTCGGACAGACGACATTGAATGGAACCATCGTCAACCTCGGCGTCGCTTCAAACCTGTCGGACATCGAGACTTTGAAGAAGCTTCCAGTCGCTGACGGCGTTACGTTGGGCGAAGTTGCCGAAGTTACACTTGCTAACGATACGGAGACCATCTCTCGAATTGACGGCAAGGATGCTCTCAGCATCATTATCTCGAAGGCGGCGAATGCCAATGCCGTCAGCGTAGGCAAGGATGCCCAGAAGATCATCGACGATTGGAACAAAGAGAATAAGCAAGCTTCTCTCCAGATGCTGATGAATACATCGGATGAGATCGTCCACTCGGTAAACAGCATGATGAGAGAGGTGCTGATGGGCGCGTTATTCGCGACGTTGGTCATCCTGCTGTTCATGCGGAACATCCGAGCGACCCTCGTCACGATCGTATCGATCCCTCTGTCGCTTGCCTTGACTCTGTACCTGCTTGATCTGTCCGGCATCTCCCTTAACGTGCTGACGCTTGGCGGCGTAGCCGTTGCGGTAGGCCGACTCGTGGATGACAGCATCGTCGTTATCGAGAACATCTTCCGTAGACTTCAGAAGGAATCGTTCTCCGTCGGCCTTATTATCGACGCTACTCGCGAGGTGTCGCGAGCGATTACGGCATCGACACTTACAACCGTCGCCGTGTTCCTGCCGATGGGCTTGCTTCGCGGCTCCATGCAAGATTTTCTGCTGCCGTTCGCCTTAACCGTCACTTACTCGCTGCTGTCTTCGCTTGCCGTGGCTCTGACGGTTATCCCGCTGATGAGCTCTGGCGTGCTGAAGGGCTCCAGAATCAAAGAGCACAAGCCGTCCGAGCGTTTCATGAAGTTCCTTCACTGGAATCTAAAGCACAAGTGGATTCCGTTGCTGATCGCGTTTGTTCTTCTAATCGGCTCCATTGGCACCTACATCAGCCTGCCGAAGGGAGCGGTCGACAACTCGAGCGCCTTGAGCGTGGATGTGTCGCTCGGATATAAGCCGGATACCCCGATTGATCAAGTGTTGGAGAACGGCAAGAAGCTTGAACAGTTCCTTCTTCAGCAGAACGGTCGCGAATGGGTTTACATGAGAATGGGCAACAGCGCCGACACCGTGCAATTTGGCGATGTGAATTCGCCGACGTTGGTATCCTTTATGGTTAAGCTTAAAGATGGGAAGTACGCCGACAAGATCATCGAGGCGGTCAATGGCCAGAAGGATCAATATCCGGGAGCGGAGCTGACGGTGGGCGCAAGCTCGTTCTTCGGCGGCGGAAGCTCAACTCAGGTGTTCGTGGATATTACGGGGAACAACGAGGAAAAATTGGCGGCCACCGCAAACGATGTGATCGCCAAGATCAAACCGATTAAGGACGTTATCAAAGTCGAGAGCAATCAAGACGAGAAGACGACCTCTTATACGCTGAGAGTCAATCCGACGGAGGCGAAGTCCGCCGATATCTCCAACCAGCTTCAAGGAATGCTCAATCCGGTTCCGATCGGCGCCATTCAGTCTGAAGGTCAATCCCTAAACGTAATCCTGGAGCCCGTTCTTAAGGTGAACTCCGCTGACGATCTCTCCAAGCTCAGCGTTGCGACGGACAGAGGGATGAAGCCGGTCTCCGATGTTGCTCAGTGGGAGAAGGCGGAGTCGCCGACCAAATACTTCCACAAGGATGGCAAAACCTATATCCGAGTCACCGCGACCGTAGAGCCGAGCCAGCTTTCGACCGTCGGCGCGAACATCAAGAAAGAATTGAATGCCTTGAAGACTCCGGAAGGAGTCAAACTGAACATCGGCGGCGCTTCTGCCGACCAATCGGATGATTTCGCCAGCCTGTTCATGATGATGATCGTCTCCATCGGTATCGTCTACCTGATCATGGTGTTCACCTTCAAGACCCTGCGCGCGCCGCTCGCTATCCTGGCTTCGATTCTGTTCGTTCCGATCGGCGCCGTGCTCGGCTTGATCGTAACGGGAGTCTCGCCGGACTTCACGGCGATCTTCGGAGTCGTCATGCTCATCGGCATCGTCGTCACCAACGCGATCGTCTTGATCGACCGCGTGAAGCAGAACGAAGAGAAGATGACGATTCGCGAAGCGCTTCTGGAGGCAGCCGGCACCCGGATGCGGCCGATCCTGATGACGGCTATCGCAACGGTATGCGCCATGCTTCCTCTCGTGTTCGGCAGCTCCGAATCGAGCAGCATCGTCTCCCAGAGCCTCGCCATCGTCGTCATCGGCGGCCTGGTCGTCGCTACCTTGCTCACCTTGATTCTTGTGCCTTGCATCTACGAGCTTCTGTTCTTCCGCAAGTCCAAGCGGCAACGGATAGAGAAGTCTCAATCGGTTGCGGCCTAACAAGCAAGCCCCCGGACCTGATAGGGTCCGGGGGCTTCTTTGTATCTTTCTAGGCTTGCGCCATTCTGTAAAGGGGGAGCAGCGTTTCGAAGACGGATTCGGCTTTGTTCAAGAGCTTCTCGCCGTTCGAGAGCAGGGGATCGCCTCTCTGGATATGAATGCCGCACGTCAACTCGGCGGCTTTCATGCTTCCGAGCCTCTCGAACAGAGCGGCCAGCTCGTCGTCCGACAGGTCCGAATGAACCGAGCCCGTCGGAACCATGTGGTCCTTGGACCAGATATAAGAAGGCGGTATCGAAGCCCGAATGGAAGCTAACTCTCTTTTCGCTTTCTCGGCGAAAGCGGTTTTATTCGGGCATTCATAGATAATGGCGAATTGCATGAACAGATGGGTAGACCATATTCCAATCTGGAAGTGCGGGAACGCTTTGTAGCCTCTTGCGCTGGGAGACCAAGCTACCCAAGTGTCGGCCGGAGGATTGACCGAACGTCTGGCATGTTTGGCCACATGAGCATATGTATCCTGTCCGGTCAGTTTGCCGATCACCGGTGTGAGCGAATCGCCGATGGCATGGAGCTTCGGCCTAACGTTCGCGATAATTGCCTCCATTCGACCTTCGAGCCCGGGAACCGACATGGAATCGAAGTCGGTGTCCCCGAAGCCTGTGAAGCCGGCGGTTGCGATTGTTGCCATGATGGAATCACCTCATTCGTTTTTCAAAAAAAGCTTTCCCTCACTATACTGGAAAATAGTCAAGAAACCAAGTTGCCAGAACATAAGATGGAGTATAAGATAAAGGTAAGATTAAATATTCTGAACATTCGGTCAACGCTCAAGCCATGCGATTTGTGCAGGAGGGGGGATGGCCGTGAATCGAAGCCATGAGGTGGAATATTGCAACCTGGAGCTTCGTTTCGATCGCAGACAACTGCAGAATTTGATTCGTGAACTGATCTCGGAAGGGTACTCCTTGTATTGGAACGAGAACGAGCATCAATTCCTCATCTCTGTTCGGACGGGTCGCAAACTGCTTAAGCTTCGATTCCAGCGTTCCTTGAACCGTTACAAGATGGTCGGGGACTATGTCGTCAGAGACGAGAAGCTGGCGACGTGGATCGAGAAGCTGATCAACGATTCGCGCGGTCATGCTATCGTCAAGAGATTTCGCGACCGCCAGATTCTGATCGAGAACATCATGTTTGGAGAAATCATTCGTCTCGTGGAGGTGTCAGGCATGGAACATCGAATCATTTTTCAGAAACGTCCTCAGATAACCGTTGAAGATATGGTGCAAGCTTTCAAGTCGAAGAGAGCCGAGCTGCGGGCAGGAGTTCTTCGTCTTGAGATCGATTATGAGCTCGCTGTTCTCCATGAGGCGCTGCAGCTAGGCCAGTCCGAAGAGGTCGAGAACAGCAAGATTCGGCTGGAGAGCATGCGCAAGGAGATGCTTCTCTTAGAGCTCTAGGCACCTTAACGCTTGGATGAGTGAATCGCGGCGCCCTTCGGGGCGCTTTTTTAATCTAGGAATGGAAGTGCTCTCTCCCGAAATGAGCTAAGGCACCCGCTATCCCCTTCACTCAGCAAACCAGGGAAGCGGAAGGCGTCCTCCTCAGGAGTCGAACCAATTGGACAGATGCCGGCCTTTCCAGGCGGATTTGCTCTTGAACGCGTGCCACGGCCTCGGAAGCACCGGTTTATGGCGAGTCAGTTCTTTGCCTATGAGAACCTTCGTCGAGACGCACCATTGAAGGGTTTGACCAAATACGGAGCGGAGGCCGGATCCCTGCTTATTCCAACGAAAAACGTACTCATGCAAATAGGCTTGCAGATGCTTGGGGCCGATTCCGCGGAACGTTAGGTTAAGCCAGGCCGATACTCGGAATTTGATTCGGCTAAAGCCGGGCAGCGATTTCTCGTAAAGCTTCTTAACGTCGACAGAATGAGCATGGGTATGGTTGGCGATAAACTCCTCCACGCCTATTCTCTGAATGCTTAAAGTCTTTACGTCAACGTGATCCGGGTTCGGTTGATGAATCTTGATGGCTATCGGATCGCCGCTATCGTCTTGGCTGCCCCCAAGAAGAAGCGGCTGCTGCGCGTCCAGGTACATCGGAGTTCCGTAATAGAATCTTTCCACTCTGACTTCGCCGGTAAGAGGCTGCTGCTCGACTTCCTGCTTCATCGCATGGCGGATCTTGTGAGTCATAAGCCAGGCGGTTTTGTAAGTGACGTCAAGAAGCTGCGACAGGCCGAGAGAACTGATTCCGGAAGGCTGGCTGAGCCAGAATAGTGCTTGAAACCATCGCGTGAGCGGGGTACGGCTCCCTTCCATGATCGTACCGGCTGTAATCGAGGTTTGATGGCGGCAGCACGGAGATGCGCATTGATACAAAGGCAGCCTGCGGGTGGAAACGGTATAGAATTCGCTGTAGCCGCAAGCCGGACAACGGAATCCCGAAGGCCATCTGGCAGCGAATAGCGCTTGGATGCAAGTCTCTTCCGAGGAATATTCTTTACTGAAGGAGTCGTATGCCGGAACTGACATGGGATCGCCGCCTCTGTTCGAACATTCGTTTCTACTCAAATTATAGCGAACACGTGTTCTATTTTCAACAAAAAAAATGGTAAATCGGCACCTCCTGATCAAGAAAATTTTGCTGATCAAAGGGGATAGCGGCACCCTGGCGGAAAGGGAATAAAAGTTAGAAACCCTACATGTAATGGGAGGTTTGAGGCTGAGCGAAAGGGATATCGGGTGCCATTAGCATTCTACGAAGGACAACATTCCGGGGACCGAGAAGACGCAAGATCCGGATCTATTGAAGAACCTACCGGATTCGATATAATGTAAGCTGTCCGGAAGAGGAGGGGGAGAGCCCAAGTGAAGCTTAAGCAACGGGAAAAGCTGCTGTTTATCGGAGACTCGATCACGGATTGCGAACGCCAGAGGCCTGTCGGGGAAGGACTGTTCAGTCCATACGGCAAAGGATATGTCGCCGTTGTCGACGGTTTGCTGCAATCCGCGTATCCGGAGCTGGGGATCCGGGTCGTCAATATGGGCATTAGCGGCAACACGGTCCGAGACCTGGAGGCGCGCTGGCAGACGGACGTCCTGGACCAGAAGCCGGACTGGCTGTCGATCATGATCGGGACGAACGACGTGTGGAGACAATTCGACCAGCCTTACATAACGGAGTCGCACGTTTATCTGGACGAGTACAAGAGGAAGCTGGATCGGCTCGTCGAGACGACGAAGCCGCAGGTCAAAGGTATCGTGCTGATGACTCCCTTCTACCTGGAGCCGAACCGATCCGACGCGATGAGAGCGACGATGGACTTGTACGGAGAGGCGGTCAAGAGCATCGCGGAAAAGCATGGGACGGCGTTCGTGGACACGCAAGCGGAGTTCGATCGGGTGCTCGAGCATCTGTATCCGGCCGCGATCGCATGGGACCGCGTCCATCCGAGCATGATAGGGCATGTTACGCTGGCCAGGGCATTCCTGAGAGGGATCGGCTTTGACCGGTAAGCAAAGAAAGCGCTTTTTCTTTTTCGGCCCGGTCTGACGCGGTTCGCGACAGTCGACTAATCGAAAAAGAAGGTTTTCTTATGCTGGCAAAATAGAGTACAATAGGCATATTGCGAGCAAAAACGACTTCGACGACCCTCGTCGGCGGGGAAGCTTTTGCGTAGACGATACAGGGGATATTAGACGAAAGCTAATCGATCCTGCCTCGTTAAAAAACTCGTTCCAAAGGATGAAGCGAAAAATGTCAAAAGCAAACATTGGAGTTGTCGGCATGGCCGTCATGGGACGCAACCTTGCCTTGAACATTGAAAGCCGCGGATATACGGTAGCCGTATTCAACCGCTCCCGCGAGAAGACGGACGATCTGATCAACACGGAAGGCAAAGGCAAGAACCTCGTGCCTACCTACTCCGTCGAAGAATTCGTTCAATCCCTGGAAGTGCCGCGCAAGATCCTGATCATGGTTCAAGCCGGCTCCGGCACGGACGCGACGATCCAATCGCTCATTCCGCACCTGGACAAGGGAGATATCATCATCGACGGAGGCAACGCCTACTTCCCGGACACCCAACGCCGCAGCCGCGAGCTGACGGAGCAGGGGTTCAACTTTATCGGAACGGGCGTATCCGGCGGCGAAGAAGGAGCCCTTAAGGGACCTTCGATCATGCCGGGCGGTCCGGAAGCGGCTTACAAGCTCGTCGAGCCGATCCTGACGGGCATCTCCGCGAAGGTTAACGGCGATCCTTGCTGCACGTACATCGGACCGGACGGCGCCGGCCACTACGTCAAGATGGTTCATAACGGCATCGAGTACGGCGATATGCAGTTGATCTGCGAAGCGTACCAGCTGATGAAGGACGTCCTGGGCGTTTCGACGGACGAGCTTCACGAGATTTTCGGCGAATGGAACAAGGGCGAGCTCGACAGCTACCTGATCGAGATCACGACCGACATCTTCTCCAAGAAGGATCCGGAGACGGGCAAGGCAATGGTCGACGTTATCCTCGACTCCGCCGGCCAGAAGGGCACCGGCAAGTGGACGAGCCAAAGCGCTCTTGATCTGGGCGTGCCGCTGTCCATCATCACCGAATCCGTCTTCTCCCGCTTCCTGTCCGCCATGAAGGAAGAGCGCGTAGCGGCAAGCAAGGTTCTCAAGGGACCGAAGACGACGGCGTTCGATGGGGACAAGAAGGAATTCATCGAGAAGGTGCGCAAGGCGCTGTTCGCGAGCAAGATTTGCTCCTATGCGCAAGGCTTCGCGCAGATGCGCGCCGCTTCCGACGAATACAACTGGAACCTGCAATACGGCAACATCGCGATGATCTTCCGCGGCGGCTGCATCATCCGGGCTCGCTTCCTGCAGAACATCAAGGATGCTTACGATCGCGATCCGGGCCTTCGCAACCTGCTTCTGGACGAATACTTCAAGGGCGTTGTCGAGTCTTATCAAGACGCATGGCGCGACGTTGTGGCGACGGCGGTACGTTACGGCATTCCGGTGCCTTCGTTCGCGAGCGCGCTCGCGTATTACGACAGCTATCGCTCCGAGCGCCTGCCGGCTAACCTGCTGCAAGCTCAACGCGATTACTTCGGCGCCCATACGTTCAAGCGCCTGGATAAGGAAGGCACGTTCCACCACAACTGGATGGAAGCGTAATTCAGGGGAGCGTGTCCCTAAGAAGGGCACGCAGATGCTCTGCGTCTTCGCCGCCTAAGCTTTGCCGGTGCAGCAGATGCATGGCCAATCCGGCGTAGGCGGTGAATAGCGCAAGCAGTCGTGGCCGATCGAGCCCCGTCCATTCGGGAGCTCCATCGGCCACTTTTGTTTTAATATAATCGAGCGTCCAGATGATGTCCTCCCGGCAGAGAGGATGCGAAGGGTCGAGCATGCGTCTGATCGTTAACGGAAGAGGGCCAGCTAGGGGATCGGGTATCCCGGCAATAGGCGTCTTCATCTTGTCCATCACCTGCTTCGAAAGAGGTTCTGATACCACCTTACGGAGAGAAAGCCGCATTTATACCTGGAAGTCATTGTGCTATTATAATTGGAGCGAATGAGGAAAGCGGGATGCGGGGTCAGGGGATGTAAATAAGAGGGTATCGACGCGCTGCCAGGAGCGTTAAAGCGGACATGCGGGCTCGCTAACGCGACGATCGACACCTCTCGGAGAAGCCGGCGGGATTCGCAATCCGGCCGACGAACGAGCTTGGCTTTATTGATTGTCCCAAGCCAGCATGCCGCCAAGCATGTTGACCTGCTTGGTGAAGCCTTGAGCAGCCAAGTATTCGCATACTCTTCCGCTGCGGTTGCCGCTGCGGCAGATGAAGATGACTTCTTCGTCGCGGGGGATCTCGCCTAGACGGTCGGGGATCTCTCCCATCGCGATATGACGGGCGCCTTCGATCATGCCGTAAGCGACTTCATCGTCTTCCCTGACATCGATAAGGTGAAGCTTCTCGCCGGCTTCGAGCCGCGCTTTCAATTGTTCTACTGTCGTCGTTTCGTATGAGCTCATTCCGGCAACACTCCTTCATCTGCTATCTGGATTAATCATAATGAAACGCCGACGCGACTGTCAAATGGCTGCATAGAGAGGTTGAGCAAGATGGGAGAATGGTTCGTCGTCGCCTTCTTCGGCTTCCTGGGAGCAGCCTCGCGTTACGGGATTACGCTGGGTATACCGGACGGAGGCGGCTCCAGCTTTCCTTGGGCCACGATGGGGATCAATCTGGTCGGTTCCCTTCTGCTGGGAACGTTGTTCGGCTGGTGCGCGATCAAGCGGATTGCCCCATGGTGGAGGGAAGCGCTCGGAACCGGTTTTCTGGGAGCCTTCACGACGTTCAGCGCCTTTAATGCCCAGCTGTGGGAGCTGTGGAGGAATGAAGCTTACGCGGCGGCGGTTGTTTATCTGCTCGTCAGCTCTTTGGGAGGCGCGCTGCTCGCCTCGGCGGGCCTGCATGCCGGAAGGCGGTGGGGCTCTTGAATTCCTTAACGGCGCTATGTCTGGCCGGTCTGGGCGGAAGCGTAGGCGCGCTTCTTCGATACGGGGCAAGCAAGCGGGCGGTCGCTCGCCGCGCCAAGCCGCATGCGGCAACGTTGACGGTGAATCTTGCCGGTTCGTTCTTCATCGGCATTCTGGCCGGCGCGGAATGGAAGGCGGTGCGGCCTGAGCTGTACGCGCTGCTTGGTCCCGGCGTGATGGGCGGCTTGACCACCTACTCGACGCTGAACGTGCAGAAAGCGACGATGAAAGCGGAAGGCCGTTATCGAACATTGGCGAAGTACGCGGCGGCGACTTATCTGGGAGGCTGGCTGGCATTCGCTCTCGGATGGATAATAGGCAAGGCGGCTAATGGATAAAGCTATTCTTTATATTCTTATACAAGGATAAGGAGCGTTTACCGCAATGGATATGATCGTTACTCCTACAGGCAAGCTGCAAGGCGAGATTCAAGCATTGTCTTCGAAAAATTACACGACGCGTTACCTGCTCGTCGCTGCGCTGGCAGAGGGCACGAGCACCATCCGCTATCCGGCTCACAGCGAAGATAGCGATGCGATTCGCCGTTGCATTCGCGATCTGGGAGCTCTGATCGAGGAAGACGATGAGAAGATCGTCATCACGGGCTTCGGACGACATCCCTTCCCGGCCAAACAACTCAATGTAGGCAATGCAGGCGCCGTGCTTCGTTTCCTGATGTCCATTGCATCGTTCCTTCCGGAAGTCACCTTCGTCAATACGTATCCGCAGTCGCTCGGCAAGCGGCCGCATGACGACCTGATCGTCGCGCTGCAGAGCATGGGCGTCGAAGTCGAGCACCACAACGGACGCCTCCCGATCACGATCCGCGGCGGCAACCCGCGCGGCGGCAAGATTCAAGTGTCCGGAAGCGTCAGCTCCCAGTTCCTGAGCTCTCTCTTGTTCCTGGCTCCGCTGCTGGATGAGGACAGCGAGATCGAGGTTCTGAACGATCTGAAGTCGAAGGTCGTCATCGGACAGACGCTCGAGGTCATGCGCCAAGCGGGCATCGTCGTCGAGGCCTCCGACGATCTCATGCATTACAAGGTACCGGGACGCCAGAAATACCTGGCCCAGACTTACACGGTGCAAGGCGACTATCCGGGTTCGGCCGCTATTCTGGCCGCCGCCGCGGTTACCGATTCCGACGTGACGGTACATCGCTTGCTCGAAGACAGCAAGCAGGGCGAGCGCGCCGTCGTCGACGTGCTTCGCAGCATGAACGTGAACCTGACGCACGAGAACGGCATCGTCCATGTGCAAGGGAACGGCAAGCTCGTCGCGGGGGAATTCGACGGAGACGAGTTCACGGACGGCGTTCTCGCGATGGTCGCGGCTGCCGTGTTCGCGGAAGGAACCTCGCGTTTCTATAACGTCGAGAATCTGCGATACAAGGAATGCGACCGCATCACCGATTATTTGAACGAGCTGCGCAAAGCCGGAGCGAACGTGGAAGAGAAGCGGGACGAGATTATCGTCCACGGCCGGCCGGAAGGTCTTGAAGGCGGAGTCGAGATCGACGCCCATTACGATCACCGGGTCATTATGGCGCTGACGATCGCAGGATTGCGCTCGAAGCAGCCGATCCGCATCAAGGAAGCTCATCACGTTGCGAAGTCCTACCCGAACTTCTTCGATCATCTGGCGTCGCTTGGCGCTCAGGTCGAATGGGTAAAATAAGCTCTCATGCCGAATTAGGCGATAGGAGGATGAAGCGAATGGCATTCACGAATCCATCCAGGGACGAGATCAAGGAGATTCTCCGGCAAGCCGGCATCATAGCGGTCGTCGGGTTGTCAGACGATCCTTCCAAGGTTTCTTACATGGTCTCCGAGGCCATGCAGAAGAAAGGCTACCGGATCATCCCGGTGAATCCGAAAGCAGCCAGCATTCTCGGGCAGAAGTGTTACGCCAGGCTTCAGGATATTCCGGAGAAGGTCGACATCGTCAATGTTTTCCGTCGTCCGGAGCATACGCCTCCCATCGCCGAAGCGGCGGTCGAGATCGGCGCCAAGGCGCTGTGGCTGCAGCTCGGCATCGAGAACGAAGAAGCGGCCGAGATCGCGGGGCGAGGCGGCCTTAAGGTTATCATGGACCGTTGCATCAAAGTAGAAGACTCGATTCTGCTGCCGAACGGCAAGTAAGACAGATCGAACTTGAAGAGCGCGGCGAGCTTCCCGGCTAGGACAGGGGGCGTCCGCGTTTCTTCTTGAATCCTCCTATAGTCTGCATCTATTAAGAAGTTAGTTTTTATATATTTCCCGTTCTTCCGCCGGGTTGTTACACTGAGGGAAATAATCCTCACGGAAGGGAAGAATAGCCATGAACGATAAGGTGAGAACGCAATTCGATGCCGCAGCCAAAGACTACGATCGCGAGAGAAAGCAGCTGATCCCATGCTTCGACGATTTCTACGGGACGGCGGCGTCCTTGGTCCCGTCGTCCGGCAAGCCGCTTTCCATCTTGGATGTCGGAGCGGGTACCGGCCTCTTGACCTCCTTCCTGCTTCCGCGCTTGCCGGACGCGACCTACACGCTGATTGATTTCAGCGAGAAAATGCTGGAACAGGCTCGCGAGAGGTTCAAGGGAACGGACGCGAATATCCGCTACGTGATGGGCGACTACTCGAAGCATCCGTTCGAGGAGAAGTTCGATTGGATCGTCTCCTCGCTGTCGATCCACCATTTGTCCGACGAAGAGAAGCGGAACTTGTTCGCCAAGCTGCACGGGATCACGAACGACGGCGGCGGCTTCGTAAACGCGGATCAAGCGGCGGGAGAGTCTGTTTTCTTCGATGAGCTGTATCGCAGCCGATGGGAAGCGAGCATCGCGGCGAGCGGGCTTGCCGAGTCCGCCATCGAGGCATCGCGGGCAAGAAGAAAGCTGGACCGGAACGCGAATGCCTGGGATCAAGTGAAATGGCTGAAGCAAGCGGGTTATTCGGAAGCCGATTGCGTTTATAAATTTTACGACTTCGCGGTGTTCTGCGCATTTAAGTAAGGCAGGGCTCTAACGGTTTTCTTTTGACAAAAACAGCCCCTAAGACGTACCATCAAGAGAAAGGAGGGGTTCGGGCTCATGTTCGGTGTGGGCTATCTTCAAAGGCTTGGCCGGGCATTCATGCTGCCGATGACGGTACTGCCCGCAGCTGCCATCTTTATTCTTCTGTCCCGGCTTCCATGGGATTCGTTCGGCATGGGCGAAGCCTCCGATATGCTTCTGGCGGCCGGCATGCAGATTTTCCAATACGTTCCCTATGTGTTCGCGGTCGGCATCGCGCTCAGCATGTCGAACCAATCGGTGTTCGCCGGCATGGCGTCGCTGACGGGAATGGTCATATTCGCGGCGATTACGAATACGTATGATCCGGACGGGGTTCAGCCGTCCATGTTCGCCGGAGCGGTGATCGGCGTCGTGTCCGGATGGGCGAGCGAGAAGTTCAAGGCGTTGAAGCTCCCGGAGTCGCTGCAATTTTTCGGCGGCTCCCGTTTCGTTCCGATCTTCATGGCGGCCTTCTCGCTCCTATTCGCATGGGCCATGATCCGCGCCGGCCATTCGATCGCGGACCTGATCGCCGAATCGGGCACCGTCGTCGGCTCCGCCGGCGGCTTCGGCGTGTTCCTGTACGGCTTCCTCCATCGAATATTAGTGGCCTTCGGCCTTCATCATTTGGTTAACCATATCTTCTGGTTCCAAGTAGGAGAATACCAGTCGCCGGAAGGGAACGTGTACTTCGGCGATCTTCCTCGCTTCTTCGCCGGGGATCCGACGGCGGGGGCATACATGGCGGGGCTGTACCCGATCATCATGTTCGCGCTGCCCGCCATTGCGTTCGCGATCATTCACGAGGCTCGCGAGGATCTGAAGCCGAAGATCAGCAAGCAGTTTAGGATAGCGGCGCTGACCGCCTTCCTGACGGGGGTTACGGAGCCGGTAGAATTCGCGTTTCTGTTCGTTGCCCCTTACTTGTTCATTCTTCATTCTCTCATCTCGGGCGGGGTCATGTGGCTGACGTACGAGCTTGGCATCCGGGACGGCTTCAGCTTCTCGGCGGGAGCGCTCGAATACGTCATCAACCTCCCGCTTTCGCAGAAAGGCTGGATGATCATCCCGCTGGGCCTTGCGGTAGGAGTCCTCTACTATATCCTTTTCCGCTGGTGCATTCGCAAGTTCCAGCTATCGACGCCGGGACGCGAGGACTCGACGAGGCTGGACGATTGGGCGGGGGACATTCCGTACCGTGCTCCGCTTATCCTGCAAGCGCTCGGCGGCAAGGAGAACATCGTTCGGCTGGAAGCCTGCATCACGAGACTGCGGCTGACTTTGGAGGAGGACCGACGAGTCGACGCGAACTCGCTGCGGAATCTGGGCGCCGCCGGCGTTATCCACTTGGGCGGAGGCAACGTCCAGGTCGTCTTCGGCACGTTCTCGGAGCTCATCCGCGAAGAGATCTTCAAGCTCATGCAATTGGACGTTCACCAGGTTCAGTTCCATTCTCCGGTTCAAGGCCGAATGATGCCTCTGGAGGAAGTGGACGACCCTATTTTCTCCCAGCGTCTCGTCGGCAGAGGGGTGGCCTTCATCCCGGATAAAGGCGAATTGGTGGCGCCCGTGGGCGGGAAGATCATTCACCTGTATCCGACCAAGCATGCGATCGGAATCCTGACCAAGGAAGGGCTGGAGGTTCTGCTCCATATCGGGATCGATACCTCCCAGCTCAAGGACACGTTCACCGCGCTTGTCCAAGAAGGCGACGAGGTCAGCCCGGGACAGCCGCTTATCCGGTTCCACCTGCAGACGCTCAAGAGCAAGGCGCGTTCGCTCGCGACCCCGATGGTGATCACCAATTCGGATATCGTGAAGTCTTGGCGTTTTGCTCCTTTTACCGCCGTGAAGAAGGGGCAGGCCGCGGTCATGTCGGTTGTCGTTAAAGAGAGAGAGGACAAGGGGGGAGAACAATGATTCAAGGATTGCCCGCTTCAGACGGCATAGCAATCGGGAAAGCGTTCGTTCTTCCGAACTGGGAGTGGGAGCTGCCCGAACAGATGATTGGCGTCGGCGATCTGGCACTGGAGTTCGAAAGGCTGTACGAAGGGGTCAAACGCTCGAAGTACGAAATTCACAAGTTGAAACTTGAGATGGATGAGACGGTGGGAGCGGGGGAATCGGGAATCTTCGAAGCGCATCTGGCCATTCTCGACGACCCCGTGTTCATGAACGAGATCAAAGGGATCATCCAGAGGCAGTACAAAGCGGCGGAGGTGGCGGTCAAGGAAGCGATCGATCACTTCGTCACGATGTTCGACCTGTTGGATGACGAATATATGAAAGAGCGGGCGCTCGATATCAAGGATGTCGGCAATCGCCTGCTGAAGCATCTGCTTGGCGTTCCGGAGATCTCGCTGCCGACGGACACGCAGCCGTTCATCCTGGTGGCAAAGGAATTGACGCCTTCCCAGCTGATCCACCTGAAGCCGGAGATGGTGCTCGGCATCGTGACGATGGCCGGAAGCCCGTCCTCGCATTCCGCGATCATGTCCCGGGCATTCGGCATTCCGCTGGTCATGGGAGTGGAAGGCAAGCTTCCGGCTCCGATCGAGACGGGCGACCTGCTCATCGTGGACGGACGGGCGGGCTACGTTCACATCAATCCGAACGCGGAGACCGTTATCCGCTACTCGGAGCTGCGCAAGAGGGAGACTGAGACGCGGGAGAGGCTGCAGCAGCTGGCCTTGGTGCCGTCGGTGACTCCGGACGGGATGTCGATCGAGCTCGCGGCCAACATCAGCTCGATCAAGGAGCTCGATGCCGCCATCCGTAACGGCGCGCAAGGAGTAGGACTATTCCGCACGGAATTCCTGTACATGGACAGAAGCCGCTTCCCGACCGAAGAGGAGCAGTTCGAGGTCTACCGGCAAGCGGCGGAGAAGCTTCAAGGCAAACCGCTGATCATCCGAACGCTCGATATCGGCGGCGATAAACAGCTTGATTACTTCGAGATGCCCGAGGAAGACAATCCGTTTCTCGGCTATCGCGCGATTCGCTTCAGCTTGGACCGCAAAGACCTGTTCAAGGTACAGCTTCGGGCCATTCTGCGGGCCTCGGCCTTCGGCAACGTGCAGGTCATGTATCCGCTCATTACTTCCGTCGAAGAAGTGAGGGAGGCCAATGCCATTCTGCAGGAAGCGAAGAAAGAGCTGCGAGCGGAGGGTGTCGCTTGCGCGGAGAACATCCGTACCGGAATCATGATCGAAGTGCCCGCGGCGGTGGCGATTGCCGAGCTGCTCGCCGAAGAAGTGTCCTTCTTCAGCATCGGCACGAACGACCTGATCCAGTTCACGCTGGCAGTCGACCGCATGAACGAGCATATCGGCCACATGTACGATCCGTTCCATCCGGCAGTGTTGAGAATGCTTAAGACCGTTGTCGCCGCGGCGAAGCGGCACGGCGTTCAAGTCAATATCTGCGGCGAGATGGCGGGGGACGTCCGCTCGATGCCGATCTGGCTCGGGCTTGGCATTCACGAGCTCAGCATATCGGCGCAATCGATCCTGCCGGTCAAGGAGACGATGCTGCGGACGAATGCGCAGGAGAGCCGATTCCTGATGGAAGAGATCTTCCGGTATCGGACCGCGAAGGAGATTCGGGATCGGCTGGAGAGGTTCCACGCGGAAGAAGCCATCGCTCACGGCAACATCGTTCCGGGGATCTGATTCAAGAAAAGAAGGGAACGGCGGACACGATTGTGCCTGCTCGTTCCCTTCTTTTTCCTTGCAGCTTCTGCTTATCGCCGTTCATAAAGAGCGTCGCAGAACGCTTTGGCGTACTCGGGAAGATCGGGCGGACGGCGGGAGGAGATCAGGTTGCGGTCGATGACGACGGCTTCGTCGAACCATTCCGCGCCCGCGTTCTCCATGTCGTCCCGGATGCCCGGCGTCGAGGTCACCTTGCGCCCCTTCAGAATCTTCGCCGAGATCAGCACCCATCCGGCGTGGCAGATCTGGCCGATCGGCTTGCCGGCTTCATCCATCCGGCGCACGAACTCCAGAACGCGGCTGTCGCGCCGTATCTTGTCGGGAGCCCAGCCACCCGGCACGAGCAAGCCGTCGAAGCGGTTCGCGTCCAGCTCTTCGTAAGACAGGTCGGCGACGGCGGGCACGCCGTATTTGCCGATATGCTTGCGTCCTTTCTCCGGACCGGCGAAGACGACGGAGGCGCCTTCCTCCCGCGCGCGATAGACAGGATACCAGAGCTCCAGATCCTCGAATTCATCGTCCACGAGGCAAACTACGTTCTTCTTTTGTTCCATATACGGGAACCTCCTTCTCCTCTACCCATGCATGCGATTCCTGTTTGCTCTCCCATTTTAACAAATGACGCTTCTTGACACTACGCCAGCCGGACAAGCGCTGCCGCTAAGAGCTTGTTCCATTATTTACAGTCGCTTCTAAAGAAGGAATCCGCGGCGAGGGGGTCGAATAGAATGGTCGAGGCGGCGCCTACGATCGGCGCCTTCCCGAACTTCCATTTCTGTTGATTGAGGAGAGAGCGCTGTTGCAGAAACGTTGTACTTGCGGTCATACCATGAAGTTGATTTTGCGCACCGTGATTTACGTCCACAAGGTCAGCATTGCGAACGTGCCTGTCTTTTCCTGCGATTACTGCTCTCATAACGAAGTGTTCCCCGGGGTCAAAGAAGACCTTGGGCAGCTTGTCGGACGGATGGGAGCCGCGCCCGAACCGCAGACGATCTTCTTCGACGAGAAGCACGAATGGGCTGGAGTTCTTGCGGGCTTGATCGCCCAAAAGGAGCCGATCCAAGCCGCGTCGGTGGCGCGCAGGATCGAAGAGCGAACGAATGAGCTTCTGGATCTGCTGCTCGTGGCCTCTTCCTTGAGGGACGAAACGTGGCAGATGGAGCTCAGAAGCCGGTTGTCTCAGCTTAGCGCACAATACATATCGTAATTTTACCAAACGGGGCCGATGCCCCGTTATTTCTTTTGCGATTCGACGGCATTTCCGCTACAATGAAAATAATCGAATTTATTTTCATGGAGGCGAGGACCCGGCTGAAATCACGCAACTGGCAAGCATCGAGAAACGAAAGTCCGCCCTTCGGAAAAGCAGCATTATCGTTTCGATTCTTCGGAAGGATCCGCAAGTCGCCTTCCCGAGCGGAATTAACGTCGATATTTCGGTTCTAAAGCGCTGTAAGCGTTGCGAAACCTACGGAATTGTCGTATTATTACCTTATTATCCCATGGACAAGCCGGGTAATGGTTGTTCATAGCATTGGAGCGAGTAACGTGACGGTAACCATATATGATGTGGCTCGCGAAGCCGGCGTGTCGATGGCAACGGTATCCCGTGTCGTCAACAACAATCCGAACGTGAAGCCCCAGACCAGAAAGAAAGTGTTCGAAGCCATCGAACGTCTCGGCTATCGTCCGAATGCGGTCGCGCGCGGTCTGGCCAGCAAGAAGACGACGACGGTAGGCGTGGTCATTCCCGATATCTCCAACGCCATCTTCGCGGAAGTCGCGAGAGGGATCGAAGACATCGCGAACATGTACCACTACAATATTATTTTGTGCAACGCGGACAAGCGCAAAGACAAGGAGATTCGCGTCATCAACACCTTGCTCGAGAAGCAAGTGGACGGACTCCTCTTCATGGGCGGCGCGGTGACCGACGAACACATCCAGGCGTTCAACACGTCGAATGTGCCGATTGTCCTGTGCGCGACGACGGACGAGAAGGGAACGATCCCTTCCGTCGACATCGACCATGAGGCCGCCGCGTACGACGCCGTGAAGCAGCTTCTCTCCGAAGGCCATCGCCGCATCGCGATGATCAGCGGTACGCTGCAGGATCCGGCCAACGGCTATGCCCGTTACCAAGGCTACAAGCGCGCGCTGGAGCAGGCTGGACTGCCGGTGGACGACGAGCTCGTTCGCATCGGCAATTACAAGTATGAATCCGGCATGGAAGCAGCCCAATATTTCCTGGGGCTCTCCGAACGCCCGTCGGCGATCTTCGCCGCTAACGACGAGATGGCAATCGGCGCCATTCACGCCGTTCAGGATGCGGGTCTGAAGGTTCCGGCCGATATCTCCGTGATCTCCGTCGACAACATCCGCATGGCATCGATGGTGCGCCCGCAGCTGACGACGGTCGCTCAGCCCATGTACGACATCGGCGCAGTCGCGATGCGTTTGCTGACGAAGCTTATGAAGAAGGAAGCCGTGGAGAATGCCAAGGTTGTTCTTCCTCACGAGTTGATCGTTCGCCAGTCCGTCGCATCGGTATAAGGAATCGAAGCGCGACAACCTATTCCATAACGAGAGAATGCCCTGCGCAGGAGGACTGTCAGCCTGCGTCAGGGCATTTTGTCCCCATTAAGGAGGTTTTGACATGATTGGCATTATAGGCGCGATGCAGGAAGAGATCGACTTGCTTTACGGCCAGATGAAAGACCGGGTGGAAATGAACCGTTCGGGGATCGTTTTTTTCTCCGGCAGCTTGAACAATAAGCCGGTGGTCCTGTGCAAATCCGGCGTGGGCAAGGTCAATGCGGCCGTGTATACCCAGGTGCTTATTGACCGCTTCAGCGTGAAGTCGGTCATTTTCACCGGAGTTGCCGGCGCGGTCGATCCCGAGCTGAACATCGGGGATATCGTTATCTCCACCAGCTGCTTGCAGCACGACGTGGACGTGACGGCCCTCGGTTATCCGCGCGGGGTCATTCCGTACCAGGAGACGTCGGAATGGAAGTCGGACGAGAAGCTGAGCGAGATCGCCGAGCAAGCGGGAGAGACCGTGCTGCCTGGACGGGTGAAGCTTGGCAAAGTGCTCTCCGGCGACCAATTCATCGCGGACAGAGAGAAAGTCAAGGAACTGTATGAGACATTCGGCGGGGCGTGCACCGAGATGGAAGGAGCGGCGGTCGCGCAGGTGTGCGCGATGAACGGCGTCGGCTTCGTCATTATCCGCTCGATGTCGGATAAGGCGGATGGATCGGCTTCCGTCAACTTCGCGGAATTCACGGTCGCGGCGTCCAACAATTCCTATAAGATCGTGAACGAGATGTTAAAGCGTATTTAAGGATCGCAAATCTCCCTCGATTCATTCTCCCGATTCTACACTCTACCTTAAACCTCCGCTCGGAGGTTTTCTTTCTCGGCTTAAGGGAGTCGATAATCCGATGTAAAACGGCCGATTCCGGGAAGATCCGGAGTCGGCCGTTCTCGTTAACCCAGGTGCTGGAGAGCGACCTCCAGCACCTCCTTGTTCTTCGCGGTAATCTCCGATCGGCGCGGCATCGGCGTCCAGGAGCTTGAATCGTCCAACCAATTGGCGGGCAGCTCGGAAGGAGAAGGGCGCCTAGTCGAGGCAGTCTGCGGCCAAGAGGCGGGAAGCGGGCCTCCCAGGGGAGAGGCGTCGATCTGAGCGAGCAAGGGATGGTCGCTCATCTCCAGCCAGAGCAGGGCCCATGCGCGGGGCACGACCTGCCAGTGCTCATAGCCTCCGCCGCCGATCGCGACCCAGCGTCCCTCCGTATACTCATGCGCCAAGCGGTGGATCAGCTTCGGGATCTCCCGATAGATTTTCATGCTGCAATGAATATGCGCGAGAGGATCCAGCGCGTGAGCATCGCACCCGTGCTGGCTGACGATAACGTCCGGCTTGAACGACTTCAGGATGCGCTCAAGCGACTCGGAGAAGCAAGCCAGCCAGGATTCGTCCTCGGTATAAGGCTCCAGGGGGACGTTCAGGCAAGTCCCGTAGCCGGAGCTGGCGCCTCGCTCGCTTGCGAATCCGGTGCCGGGGAACAGGAACTTGCCCGTCTCGTGGATCGAGAAGGTGAAGACGTCGGGATCGGTATAGAAGCACCATTGAACGCCGTCGCCGTGGTGGACGTCGGTGTCTATATAAAGCACCTTGGCTCCATAGCGCTTGTTCATCCAGCGAATCGCCGCCGCCGCGTCGTTATAGACGCAGAAACCGGAGGCGCGGTCCGGGAAAGCGTGATGCAGTCCTCCACCGAGATGGAGGGCGTGCTGCGTCCGCCCGGACATGACGGCCTCTGCCGCGGCCAGAGAGCCTTGGACGACCGCTGCGGAAGCTTCGTGCATCCCCGGGAAGTAAGGCGTGTCGCCGTCCGCCTCGAGGCCGTAGCGGGCGGCTTGATCGATCGCTTCCTGCGACGGCTCGTCCTCGCTAAGCTCCTGTACGATCTGCAAGTAATCGGCCCTGTGGATTCCGCGGAGCTCCTCCATAGGAACGGCAAGACCGGGCTTGAGCAGGTGGCTTTCGTTCAGCGCGCCGCAAGCGGCCAGCAGCTCTTCCGTCAGTCGCAGCCGGATGGGATGGAAGGGATGATCATCATGAAAGCGGTAACGCTTTGAACTGGAGCAATCGATCCAGAGCGGACCGGAAGCGTGCAATGTCAACGCAATCTCTTCCTTTCGGGAATCGGTCAATTAACGGGACTATCAATACATAAACCGCTGCCGGAACCGCACCTTGTCAAACTTCTCCGCGGACGACAAAGGCACCTCCGGTCCGACGCGGACCATCAGGCAGTTGGCGGGGTGCGCGCAGATCTCCGGATCGTCCGTCGCGAACCAGACCATGCCGACGGTCTTCATCAGATTCTCCATCATCTCCCGGTACTGCCATACGCTAAGGCCGCTGTTCTCCAGGTCCCAATGCCAGTAATACTCGGTAGTGTAGACGATGGCGTTGTCCAGTTGGCGGTCTTCGAAAGCCGTTGCCAGCAACGCTTTGCTGAGGCCTTGTCCCCGATAATCGTCCGCGACTTCGATGGCTCCCAGCTCGATCAGGTCGTCCATGCCGCCTTCTGACCAGCGTTCGAGCTCGTCCGGATAATGGAATGTCACGTAACCGACGACGGTATCGCCGTCTACCGCCGCAATGATCCGTCCTTCCGGAAGCTCCGAGATCTCGATCAGCGCCGCATGCTGCTCCTTCGGACGCCGGAAGGCGTCCAGGGCGGAATGGAGATGATAGCCGCGCAGCCGTTCGGGAGGAATCGGGCCTTCGATGACGATCGGACCGTGCCGGCCTTGGCGGACATGGCGATGATAGCGCTTGATATGCTCCATGGCGATCGCTCCTTTGAATGATGCCATTATACACCATTTCGCCGATTATGCCCCTCTTCGTCCGATAATCTCCTTGTTTCGATGTGCCCAATCGGGAATCCCTGTGATATAATGACGTAGTCGAGCGATTCTCGAAACTTTGTAAGCGTATACTTGTATGATTATTCTGGCTAATGAACGGGATGGTGAAAGGACATGACATTGCAGCATGAGGAGAAACTTGCGGTAACGGCTGCTTCTTCCAACATGGGGTCCTACGAGGAGGCTCTTCGCAACTTCAAGTGGGAGGACGTAGAAGCGAACTTCTCTTGGTCTCAGACAGGCAAGGTCAACATGGCCTACGAGGCAATCGATCGTCACGTCGAGAACGGCAAGGGAGACCGGATCGCCTTGCATTATAGCGACAGCCAACGCGATGAGAGCTATACGTACGCGCAGATGGCGGAAGCGTCCAACCGCTTCGCGAACGTGCTGCGCAAGCTCGGCGTGGGCAAAGGCGATCGTATTTTCATCTTCATGGCTCGTTCGCCGGAGCTGTACTTCGGCCTTCTCGGCGCGCTGAAGGTCGGAGCCGTCGTCGGTCCTTTGTTCGAAGCGTTCATGGAGACGGCCGTCAAGGATCGGCTGCAGGACAGCGGAGCGGTCGCGATCCTGACGTCCTCGGTGCTTCTGCCGCGAATTCAGAGAGATGAGCTGCCGGAGTTGAAGCATCTGATCGTCTTTGGCGACGATGTTCAAGAGGGGAACGGCATCGTCGATTACAAGAAGGCGATGGCGGATGCCTCGGGCGAAGCCAATATCGAATGGCTGACGCGCGAGGACGGGCTGATCCTGCACTACACGTCCGGTTCGACGGGCAAGCCGAAGGGCGTCTATCACGTTCAGAATGCAATGATCCAACATTACTATACGGGAAGAGTCGTCCTTGATCTGAAGGAAGGCGACGTATACTGGTGTACCGCCGATCCGGGCTGGGTAACGGGAACGTCGTACGGCGTATTCGCCCCTTGGCTCAACGGGGTGACGAACGTCGTCCGCGGCGGCCGCTTCAGTCCTCAAGACTGGTACAACACCCTTCAGAAATACAAGGTAACGGTATGGTACAGCGCTCCGACGGCGTTCCGCATGCTGATGGGCGCCGGAGACGATGCGGTCAAGCCGTTCGATCTCTCCAGCGTCAGGCATGTGCTCAGCGTCGGCGAGCCGCTCAATCCGGAGGTCGTGCGGTGGGGGCTTAAGGTATACGGCCAGCGCATCCACGATACCTGGTGGATGACCGAGACCGGCGGCCAGCTGATCTGCAATTATCCCGGCATGGAGATCAAGCCGGGTTCGATGGGGCGTCCGGTGCCCGGCATCGAGGCATCGATTATCGACGATCAAGGCAACGAGCTGCCTCCGTTCCGGATGGGCAACCTTGCGGTGAAGACTCCTTGGCCGTCCATGATGCGCAAGATCTGGAACAACCCGGCGAAGTACGAAGAGTACTTCCGGATTCCGGGCTGGTACGTGTCCGGCGACTCGGCTTACAAGGATGAAGAGGGCTACTTCTGGTTCCAAGGCCGAATCGACGACGTGATCAACACGTCCGGCGAGCGCGTCGGGCCGTTCGAAGTGGAGAGCAAGCTTGTCGAGCATCCGGCCGTCGCGGAAGCGGGCGTCATCGGCAAGCCGGATCCGCTGCGCGGCGAGATCATCAAGGCGTTCATCTCGCTTCGCGAAGGCTTTGAGCCTTCGGACGAGCTGAAGGCGGACATCTCCAAGTTCGTGAAGGTCGGCTTATCCGCGCACGCGGCGCCGCGCGAGATCGAGTTCCGCGACAAGCTGCCGAAGACGCGAAGCGGCAAGATCATGAGACGCGTGCTCAAAGCATGGGAGCTCAACCTCCCGACAGGCGATCTGTCGACGATCGAAGATTAAGGACGAAAGAGGGCGGAGCCGCCGGGTAGCGCGGCTCCGCCCTTTCCTTATAGGCAGGAGAAAAGGCTGATGAACGGAGTTGTTCCGGATCATCAGCCTTTTTGGGCTTTGCTATTGAATCGATACGGTCGAAGACGGATCGGACGAACCGCTGCCATTGACGGCCGTAACGCGGTACCAACCGCCCGGAGAAAGCGTGACGTACTCGAAGTGCGTCATCTCCGTCGTCGCGAGCAGCTTGTAGCGCCCGTTCTCGCTCGCGGCGTACCAGACTTCATACTTCGTGACTTTCTCTCCGGCCGGGTTGGACGACCAGTCCAGCGTAACGCCGAGATCCGTCTTCTGGGCCTGAAGGCCCGTAGGAGCGGTTGGGCTGGCCGGAACGGAAGGGTTACCCTCATTGGAGCCTCCGGACGTCTCTCCGGAAGATCCGCCGCCCGTACCGGAATTATCGCCTGGGAACGGAAGGCTCGGATCCACCATGCCGCCTCCGGAACCGTTATCCGATCCGCCCGATACGACCGTGCTGCGCGGCGATTCCTTGCTGGCGACGTCGACGGCCGTCACATAATACTCATACGAGTTGCTTGCGGAGACATAGTTGACGAACTTCGCTTCGTCTCCCGCGAACACCGACGCTTCGACCTTCTGGAACGCGCCTCCGTTGACCGAACGGTACAGGCGGTATCCGGCGACGTCGGCTTGCGGGCTCGGCGTGAAGGTGATGCGCACCTTGCCGCCATCCAGCGTCTCCGCGATCACGTTGCCCGGAGCGGATGGAATCGCCCCGTCCTCGACGCGAGGATCGATCTTGGAAGGAGCGCTGTCCTTCGAGTCCGCCGGCAGATAGAACGCGAGCGACTTGCGCTTGTCGGCGGCGACGCTTCCGAGCGCTTGCTGGATTTGCTCCATCAGTTCGTCCAGAGGCTTCTCGCGCTTGATCATGATCGATTCGCGAAGCAGATCCTCCGGCGTTCCTTCTTGAGGAAGATAATTCACGCCGTTGTAGGTAATGTACTTGACCTTCACCAGAGCGTCGTCCTCTTCCTTCGGAAGGTACTTCTTGTTGAAGAGATCCGTCGTCAGCTTGCCGGCAGCCCGGGTGAGCTCGGTCGGAAGCTTGCCGCTGACGCTGGAAACGGTCATGGACACGAGGCCGTCCGGCTTCTCGAACTTCGCGGTCGGGAACAGCTCCGGCTTGGCCTCCGTGACGGAGTTCATGACGCTGGCCCAGATCTTCTTCGCGCGGTTCCTGCCGTCTCCGGACAACGTGTAGATCGGCTTCTCGTAACCGACCCAGACGCCAAGCGTAATGTCCGGCGTGAAGCCTTCGAACCACACGTCCGAATAGTTCGAGGTGGTGCCCGTCTTGCCGACGATCGGGATCTTGCCGTAATTCTTGAAGTTCGCTTTGACCATCGTCGCGGTTCCTTCCGTGACGACGGTGCGCAGCATGTCGGTCATCAGGTAAGCGGATTGCTCGCTGACGACGCGTTTAGGCGCCGCTTCATGCTTGTAGACGATATTGTTGTTCACGTCGCGAATCTCTTCGATCATGTAAGCGTCGTTGAAGACGCCTTTGTTGGCGATGGCGCCGTAAGCGTTCGTCAGCTCCTCGACGCTCGTGCCGTAGGTAAGGCCGCCGATGACGCCGGTCTGCGCTTGATTGTCCGCATCGACGAGCGTGGTGATTCCGAGCCCGCGAGCGAAGCTCCATGCTTCCGGGATGGTTACCTTATCCAGGAAGATCTTGAGCGCCGGGATGTTAAGCGACTTATTAAGCGCCGTTCTCGCCGTGACGAGACCGGCATACTTGTCGTTCGAGTTCTTCGGAATGTGCTTGCTCTTGCCGCCGTTGTTCAGGATGATCGGAGCGTCGTCCAGCACGGAAGCCGGCTGGATAAGGCCCTTCTCCAAGGCCGGAAGATAGGCGGCGATCGGCTTCATCGCCGACCCCGGCTGACGGGTCATCTGAGTCGCGAAGTTCATCTGCTCGATGTGGAAGTCGCGGCCTTCGATCATTCCGAGAATGGCGCCGGTCTTGTGATCCATCATGACGGCCGCGGTCTGCTCCACGCCCTTGACGGAGCTGTCCGGAGAGAAGTTGTCCGGGTTCTCCGCGACGTCGTGCATAAGGTCGTAAACCTTCTTGTCGATCGTCGTGGTGACCTTGTACCCTCCGCGGAGAAGCTGGGCACGAGCGTCTTCGATCAGGTTGCTGTTCTCTTTCTTGTCCAGGTCCGCCGCCGTCAGCGTCGGGTTCTCCTTCAGAACGAGGAGGCGAGCGGCCTGTCTCTCGGCTTCGAGCATTAAATAAGGATACGTGTTGTACGCCTTCTGCGTCGGCTTGGCCAGCGATGCGTAGACGTCGAACGCCGATGCCTCGTTATACTCAGCCTGGGTGATATTGCCGTACTCCAGCATCTTCTCGAGAACCAGCTTCTGGCGGTTTAACGCGCGATTGAAGTTGGCTTCGTTGAATTCGCCTTTGCTGGTGAAAGCGGAGTAAGCGGACGGCCGCTGCGGCAGGCCGGCCAGATAAGCCGCTTGAGCGAGATTGATCTGGCTCAGGTCGAGCCCGAAAATTCCTTTGGCCGCGGACTTGATCCCGTACAGGTTGTAGCCGGAGGATCCGTTGCCGTAGTTGATCTTATTCAGGTACGCGGTGATGATCTCTTCCTTGCTCAGGAACTGCTCGAGCCTAAGGGAGAGGAAGATCTCCTTCGCCTTGCGGCTGGTCGTCTTGTCCAAGGTCAGGAACACCTGGCGCGCCAGCTGCTGGGTCAGCGTGCTGCCGCCCGTCTGGACGTCCTCGTTCAGCACCTGCTGCTTGACCGCGCGCAGCAAGCCGTTCATATCCACGCCGGGGTGCGTGAAGAAGTTGCGGTCCTCGATCGACACGACGGCGTTGATGACCGACTTGGGAATCTCGTTGTACGTGACGGGACGGCGGTCTTCTTCCGTCCGGAGCTGCCCGACCAGCGTGTTATCCCGGAAATACACAAAGCCGGTAACGGCATTCTCGTTGATTTTCTCTTCGATGAGCTTCTGCGAGCGGACCGGATCGTCCTTTACCAGTGCCGCTATATAACCTCCTGCCGCGCCTACCGCTACGAGCCCCGACAGCAAGCCGAACAGCAGCAGCCACAGGATCGTATAGATAAACAGCCGGGCTGCAAGCCACCAGGCCGACCCTCGGCCGCCGGGCGACTTGGGGGTTGGATGAGTTTCGTTCATATGAGGCCTCCTTAAACAAACAGAATCATTATAGCATATTTGTCCAGCGTTTGACTTCCTCGATTCGTTGCTCCGGTTCGGAAGGGATGCATGATCTTATCGGATTGACCTAAATTTTAGGCGGTAAAGCAGAAACTTCAACCCGCCGGAAAGCGTATTATTGATGAGACGCCGAGTTTCGCCAGAAAGTTGCGTACAAGGAGGGAAGTCCTGTGGATGTTTTATTCTGGTGTTGTCTGCTGTTCGGCGCGCTCGTCGCTCTGATCACGCTGATCTTCGGCGACGGCTTGGGAGATGCGGTCGGCGGCATGTTCTCGATCGATTTCCACCACTTGTTCCAGCCGGTCGTGCTGTCGGGCGGAATTACCGTCTTCGGCGGGATGGGACTGCTGCTTCATCACTACTCTTCGCTCTCCGGGGCGGGGATCTATGTCTTGGCCATTCTGGGAGCCGCGGCAATCGCGACCGGAATGTACTTTATCTACGTTAGACCGATGAGAAACAGCGAGAATTCCACCGGCTATTCCATGCAGGAGCTGACGGGGATGATCGCGGAGGTGTTGACGCCGCTGCCGTCCTCCGGTTACGGGGAAGTGCTGGTGAAGGCGGGAGTAAGCTACTCCAATCACGTAGCGGCCAGCTTCGACCGGGAGGAAGTGCCTGCGGGCACGCGGGTCGTCGTGGTAGAGGTCAAAGAAGGAACGCTTTACGTCTCGCGCATGGATTGAGATTTTGCACTTATTAATAGAAGAGAAGGGCAGGGAGAAGCTTGAGCAACGTTCCTGAATATTTGTACATACCCATTGGCGTCGTGGCCGTGTTGGTGATTCTCGGTCTCGCTTTCTGGGCGCGTTACAAGACCGTATCCCCTGACGAGGCGATGATCGTAACGGGATCCTTCCTGGGGAACAAGAACGTCGCCGTGGACGACACCGGGCGGAAAATAAAGATCGTGCGCGGCGGAGGAGCGTTCATTCTGCCGATCTTCCAACAGGCGGAGAAGCTGTCGCTGCTCTCGCACAAGCTGGACGTGACGACGCCGGAAGTTTATACCGAGCAAGGCGTTCCCGTCATGACCGACGCGGTGGCCATCATCAAGATCGGCGGGTCCGTCGAGGACGTGGCGACAGCCGCCGAGCAGTTCCTCGGCAAGCCGACGGAATCGCTCAAAAGCGAAGCCCAAGAAGTACTGGAAGGCCACCTGCGGGCGATTCTCGGAACGATGACGGTGGAGGAAGTATACCGGAACCGCGATAAGTTCGCCCAGGAAGTCCAGGGCGTCGCCGCTAGGGACCTGAAGAAGATGGGGCTGTTGATCGTGTCCTTCACGATCAAGGACGTGCGCGACAAGCACGGTTACCTCGAAGCGCTCGGCAAGCCGCGGATCGCCGCGGTGAAGAGAGACGCGGACATCGCCGAAGCGCAAGCGATTCGGGATTCCCGCATCCAGAAAGCGCTGGCGGAAGAAGAAGGGCAGAAAGCGGAGCTTCTGCGGGATACGAACATCGCCGAAGCTTCGAAGGAGAAGGAGCTGAAGGTGGCGTCCTTCAAGAAGGAGCAGGATAAGGCGAAGGCCGAAGCCGACCAGTCTTACTCCATTCAGGAAGCCCGCTCCAAGCAGAGCGTCGTGGAAGAACAGATGAAGGTCGAACTCGTCCGGAAGGAACGGGAGATCGATCTGGAAGCGAAGGAAATCCTTCGCCGGGAGAAGCAATACGACTCCGAGGTGAAGAAGAAGGCGGACGCGGAACGCTATGCGGTCGAGCAGGCGGCGGAAGCCGACAAGGCAAGGCGCATTCTAGAGGCGGACGCCCTGCAGTACAAGATCGAAGCGGAAGCCCGCGCCAGTGCGGAGCAGAAGCGGCTGGAAGGCTTGGCGATCGCCGACGCGGAGCGGGCCAAAGGGACGGCCGAGGCGGATATCATCCGTCTGAGGGGTCTTGCGGAAGCGGAAGCGAAGGAGAAGCTGGCCGAAGCGTTCGAGAGCTTCGGGGAAGCGGCCATTCTGGACATCGTCGCGAAGATGCTGCCTGAGCTGGCCGGCAAGGTCGCGGGGCCGATCTCGTCGATCGACAAGCTGACCGTCGTCGATACGGGCCACGGGGAAGGAGCCGCGCGCGTCAGCAACTACGTGACCTCGCTGATGGCCACTGCGCCGGAGATGCTGAAGAACGTATCCGGCATCGACCTGAACAAGCTCGTTCAAGGGCTGACGAACCGCGCCCGTCCTCAGGGTCACCCCGTACAGACAATCGAGAAGCCGCCGGCTCCGGCCGTGCAGCCGACGCCCGCGACTCCAGCGAAGACGGAATCGACCGACGAATAATCTTGGGAAATGCATGGCAAACCAAAAAACACCGGATCGCCGCGAGGCGGATCCGGTGTTTTTGCGCGTACAAGGGATTAGCGGTTGTAGAATTCGACGATTTGCTTCTCGTCGATCTCTTGGGACAGCTCGTCGCGGCTAGGAAGACGAACATACTTGCCTTCCATGGACGCAGCGTTGTAATCCAGGTACGTCGGAATGTGATGGCGAGCTTCGGAAGCTTCCTTGATTGCCTTGAGGCCGCGGCTGCGTTCGCGCAGACCGATGACATCGCCCGGTTGAACCGTGTAAGAAGCGATGTTGACCTTCTGGCCGTTGACCGTCACGTGGCCGTGGGAGACCAACTGACGAGCGCCCGGACGGGAGTTCGCCCAGCCAAGACGGTAAACGAGGTTGTCAAGACGGCTCTCGAGCAGGAACATGAAGTTCTCGCCTGTGATACCCTTGATCTTGGATGCGCGGTCGAACAAGTTGCGGAATTGCTTCTCGTTCATGCCGTACATGTGGCGCAGCTTTTGCTTCTCGAGAAGCTGTTGGCCGTAGCCGCTGACTTTGCGGCGTTGGTTAGCGCCGTGTTGTCCCGGAGGGAACGGACGCTTCAGATCCTTGCCGTTACCGGTAAGGGAAATGCCGAGACGGCGGGAAAGCTTAAACTTGGGTCCTGTATAACGTGCCATGTGTGTGCAGACTCCTTTTTCAAAAAGAAAGTTATTTTGAAAAGTGGGATCGTTGCGCCGGGTGTCTCCGAACCACTCGAGGTAGTTCCGGCAGGGATGTTCAGCCGCAGCCCGCCGGTGGAGCACCCGTGAGGGTGACACAAACCGTTTGCCCAATATTCAACAAGTTATATTATACGATTCCACAAGATGAAGTCAAGATGGAGTTGAAAGGATAGGGGGAGTCCGGCAACCAGAACTGGAAACCGTTTTCAGGAAAGAAGCATTACTGCCTAAACCTTAATTCCGTCTATAGACCCTCTATTTTCGTGCAGATATAGTGCAAAATTCCTGCTTTCATTGTATAGTTAAGGTAAATATAGCAGCGAGAAGTTGGTAGGAGGGTGATAGGGATGGTTCATACCGATGACAATCAAATTCCCACTCGACAAAATCATACAGTCAATCCCCCATCCCGAACTCCTAACGAGCTTCCGCTTTGGGTACAAAGGCAGGATCTGGCGGAGGCCGATCTCCCTTATATCCATTCCTTGCTCGCCATTAGCTTCAGCGATTGGCAGGGTCAGATTGAAGGTTTTCCATGGCATTCCGGATATCCGATTGCCTTGATTCACCCGGATGGAACGAAGGTCGCGAAGCAGCGGAGCGAGAACGCTAGCCCTTATCCGTCCGATTGGACGGAGCCTTCCCTGGGCGTCAACGCCGTAAGCGAAGCGATCCGAAGCTGCCGGCCGACGCTGCTGAAGTCGGAAGACCATGAATCGGCGCAGCTGCGAGGCTTCGATTCGCTGGCGGTGCCGATCTTCACGAGATCGACCGGCCTGCCCTGCGCGATCATGGCTTGTCTGCTTCCGGCGGGGGCAGCGCAGGCGGGAGAGCTCAAATTGCTGCAAGCGGCGGCGCTGCATTACCGCAGCTGCCTCTATAATAGATTCGAATTGCTGTTCGTGAAGGATCTTCTTCAAACGAACGCCGCCCAGCACAAGGAAGAACACCGTCGGGAGATTCTCTCCGACGCTCTTCGGCGTATGTACGATCACATCGATGTCGAGAGCGTGCTCTCGGAAGTGATCGATATCCTGGAGAAGGTCTACCCGATGAGCCGGACCGACCTGTTCCTCTCTCAGGACTATAGCAGCACGAACGAGAAGGTGAAGCCGCTGGCGTTCCACCAGCAGGAGATGGACATCTGCTGGAAGGCGTTCATGGACGGCGAGATCCGGGAAGAGACGGAAGGCTCGCGCAGGCGGCTGGCGCTTCCCCTCACCGGCAAGCAAGGCGTCTACGGCGTCCTCCTGCTGGACGTGTCCGCGAGCAGCTTCGACGACAGCGATCTGAGCTTCGTGCAGATGCTGAGCGAAGGAGCGGGCAGCGCATTCGAGAAGGCTAAGCTGCACGAGCAGGCGAATACGCTGATCGGGGAGCTTCGCCTGATCAACGAGCTTACCCATCGGCTTAACAGCAGCTTGAGGCTTTCGGACACGATGCAATTCGCCACGGCCGAGCTGCTCTCGATTTTTAAGGCGGACTATTGCTTTATCCTGCAGCTCGATCGCGCCAACGACCGCTTCATCGTGATGTCGACGAACGTGCCGAACCTGAAGAACGAACTGTTCGATAAGGATTACGGCTTCTGCGGTGTCATGCTGACGACGAAGGAACCGGTCATTCTGTCGGATTACCATTCCGCCACGCCGGTCTCTTCTCATCTGTTGGACGCGACGCACTCCCGTTCGCTCCTGGCGGCTCCGCTGCTCTTGAACGGCGAAGTGATCGGAGCGGTCATGATGACGCACTCGCTACCGAATCACTTCTCCTATGACAATTACAAGCTGCTTCAGGTGCTCTCCGCGCACATCGGGCTTGCGGTGTCCAATTCGTCGCTGCACGCCGAAGTCCGCCGGATGGTCATTACCGATAATTTAACCGGCTTGTACGCGCGGCATTACCTGAACGAACGGATCTACCGCAAGCAGCTGCAGGACGCCTACGGGACGCTGATCCTCGTCGACATCGATCACTTCAAGAAAGTAAACGATACGTTCGGTCACCAGATCGGCGACGCGATCCTGATCCAGGTCAGCTCGATTATCCGTTCGGCTATCCGCGACAGCGACATCGCGGCCCGCTGGGGCGGCGAGGAGCTCGCGATCTATCTTCCCAAGCTGACGATGGAGCAGACGATGAGAGTAGCGGAGCGGATTCGAACGAGGGTCGAGGAAGAGACCAATCCGAAGGTGACGGTCTCCTGCGGCCTCTCGGAATGGACGGCTTCCGATGACAAGATCAGCGTAGAGACGCTGTTCTATCGGGCGGACATGGCGCTCTACGTGGCGAAGCATAAAGGCCGGAACAATGTGGCGGTCGGTTGACAAGACCAACTATCGTTTAATAAAGCTTTCCTCGAGGATGCTTCCCGGGGGGAGCTTTTTTGATGCGATAGAGTTGAATAGGTCCGCGTCCGTTGGAAGAGCCTATGGGGAAAACGGAGTTGAAGCGGATGAGCGATTTAGGGAAGCTTGCGCGCCGATTGGTCGGCGTGGCGGCATGCGCTATCGGAATCGTTGCCTTGAACGGCTGCGCCGCGGGGAATCTGTCCCCTACGGCGGCTTTCGCCTTGTCCGCGTCGGCGCTGTCCGGCACGGACCGATTCGGCTTCGACGGCCGACTGTCCGCCTACGACCCGAGCGGCCGATTGGAGAGCCAAACCGGCTTCCGCGGCGAGGTGTCGGGCCATAAGCCGTCCGCTCTCGTTTGGGAAGGCACCGCGGCGACGGCCTCCTCCTCCTCATATTGGAACCATCCGCTTACTCTCGTATCGGCGATCGAGGCCGGCAGCTCCGACTTGAAGTATGTGTCGAGAAGCTCCGACGAGGTGGAACTCGAGATGAAGCTGGATCCGGACGTAGCGCGCGATCGCATCAAGAAGGAGCTGCGGAGCCAGATGAGCACGGTGGCCTTAGAGACCGGCCGCTTGATCTCGGAACGGCGCGAGGATGCCGGCGAGCAGGCCAAGAGCAAGCTAGAGCAAGCGAATCGGGTACTGGACGAAGCGTTGGGCACGCTGAGCGTATCCACGGTGTGCCGATGGAAAGCCGATCCGCGCACCTGGTTCCCGAAGTCGCTTAGCGAGGAGTCGTTGCTCACCTACACGTTATCCGGCAACTCTTATACGGAGAAGAGAATTTCGGAGACGAATTTTCAACCGGGCCGAGACAGTGATACAATGAAGAACGGTTCCACAACCAAGTAAGCCTTGAACGGGCAACAACCATGCTAGGAGGAATGACTCATGCGCGATTCGCGCTTGCAGAAACTGGCCGCCAATCTGGCGGGCTATTCGGTAAACGTCCAACCGGGAGACAATGTCCTGATCGATATGATCGGTTCGGAGAGAGAGCTTGTCAAATGCCTCATCGAAGAAATTACGAAGCGGGGCGGACATCCGTTCGTCGAGATCGAAGACAAGACGGTGACCCGCACTCTCCTGAAGAACGCGACGGAAGAGCAATTGAAGACGATGGCGGAATACGATCTGAACCGCATGGAGCGCATGCAGGGCTACATAGGCATCCGCGCGGGCAACAACCTCAACGATCTGGGCGACGTTCCGGCCGAGAAGCTGAAGCTGTACGACCGCGTCTATCGCCATCCCGTCCATATGGAACAACGCGTCAAGCGCACGAAGTGGGTCGTTCTCCGCTATCCGAACGACTCGATGGCTCAATCGGCGAACATGAGCACCGAAGCGTTCGAGGACTTCTACTTCGACGTATGCAACCTGGATTACGGCAAGATGGACAAGGCCATGGATCCGCTCCAAGATCTGATGAAGCGGACGGATAAGGTGCGCATCGTCGCGCCGGGTACCGACCTGACCTTCTCGATCAAGGGAATCGGCGCGAAGAAATGCTCCGGCGAACGCAATATCCCGGACGGCGAAGTGTACTCCTGCCCGATTCGCGATTCCGTGAACGGCACGATCGCTTACAACACGCCGAGCCTCTATAACGGCTTTACCTTCGAGAACATCAAGTTCCGCTTCGAGAACGGCAAGATCGTGGAAGCGACGGCGAACGATACCGAGCGCCTGAACGCGGTGCTGGACAGCGATGAAGGCGCCCGTTACATCGGGGAGTTCAGCCTCGGCTTCAATCCGCATATCCTTCATCCGATGAAGGACATCCTATTCGACGAGAAGATCGCGGGCAGCTTGCACTTCACGCCGGGCCAAGCCTATGAAGATTGCGACAACGGCAACCGCTCTTCGGTCCACTGGGACCTCGTTCTCATTCAACGCCCGGAATACGGCGGCGGCGAAGTTTATTTCGACGACGTGCTGATTCGCAAGGACGGCATCTTCGTGATTCCGGAACTTGAAGGATTGAACCCGGAAGCGCTAAAATAAAGCGTTTTCCTACTTGCGTGGCTGGGCAAGTCAAGGTATGATGAGGGAAGTAATTGACCACCCTATTATCTGGAGGGATTTCCATGTCCAACAATAACGCAGCAATCGTGGAATTATCTCAAACTGCCAACAAATATCGTTCCTCCATCGTGCTTCAAGCCGAGAACAAGTATATCGATGTGAAGAGCATTCTCGGTCTCTTCACGACCTTGGTCGGCGGACATGCGTATGAACTTCACGTTCATGGTCCGGATGCGGAAGAAGCCAAGGCGGAGCTGTCTACCGTATTCGCTAAGCACAACCTTAACGTAACGGTCGTAGACTAACGAACGATCCGGCAGCCCACGGGCTGAGAGGCCGGGAATCGCATAAGATGCGGCATGATACGAACGCCCCCGTCCGCCATGGACGGGGGTTTTATCCCATTGACGATTACCATTTTCAACCAGATCTCACGAGCGGGGGAACCATCCGTGACCATCACCGACCCATTGATCAATCTCGTGTTCCAATATTCTTACGGAGGCTTGTTTCTGGCCATGTCGCTTGGCATCGTCGGAGTGCCGCTTCCGGACGAAGTGCTGCTCACCGCTTCCGGCTATTTGATCTCTACCGGGGAGATGCATCTGTTCCTGACGATGATCGCGGCGATCGGAGGAAGCGTCACCGGCATGTCGATCAGCTATTGGCTCGGACGCAAGGTAGGGCCGAGCCTGTTCGGCGGCTTTGTCGGCCGAATGCTGGGCGGCGGCAGGCTGGAACGGCTTCGCCTGCGGATGGAGAAGTGGGGAGATCCGCTTTTGTTGTTAGGGTTCTTCGTCCCCGGGGTACGCCATGCGACGGCATTGCTGTACGGCGCGGGCAAAAGGCCCTACGGCACGTTCCTCTTCTACACGGCGGTAGGCGCCTTGTTATGGACAAGCGTGTTCCTGCTCGTCGGGAGACTGCTCGGGGAGCATTGGCGGGATATCGCTGGCATGGTGAACAAGGATGCGGCATTGGCGGCCGTCTTCTTCCTTCTGGCCGGCCTGGGCTGGAGAGTTTGGAAACGTTCGGTTTCCGCCAATAAATGGTAAGTCGGCGATAGCTTGGGTGCTTATGCCGCGTTTTTCTCCCGGAATCCTGCAATTATCGCAAGCGATCGGGCTAGAAAGAGGTTCCTGTCCTTGTGCTCTGGGCTATTTTCGTCTAATATGAAGGAGATAGCTATACTTAGCAAGCTAGGGCACAGGGGGAGTTAGAATGGCTTCATCGGATGTCATGGTGCACCTGAACCAGAAGGCGCTTCGCCTCCTGCAGGAAGATGCGGACAAAATCGAGAAACTGATCGCCATTCAGATGGAGAATCTGGCGACCCGCAAATGCCCGCTGTATGAAGAAGTACTGGACACTCAGATGTACGGCTTCTCAAGAGCGGTTGATTTTGCGGTGCGGGCGGGACTTTTAGATGAAGGCGCTGGCAAGCAGCTGGTCATGCAGCTGGAGCGCAACCTGGCGCTGCTCTACGAGGCAATGGCGCAATAGATCGTACGAAGTCTTTCTCGGACATACAGAAACGGATCGGAACAAGAATAAAGCCTTGGCTGCGGGTTGCAGGCCAAGGCTTTTTGCTTTGCGGCAGGGCGTTATTCGCTTAGACGAAGAAGAACGCCACTCCCAGCACGACATAGACGAGCAGCAGCAGCTTGCCTTCGTACCAGGTCGTCTGTCCGTCCCGGGAGACGGAGGAGGTAATCAATACCGCGACTGCGATCGCCGCGATCTCGATCGTCGAGAACAGGATGTTCATGTGCTGGTCGAAGAAAAGGCTGACGAAGATCAGCACGGGGGCGACGAAGAGGGCGATCTGCAGGCTGCTTCCGACCGCGATCTCGACGGCGGCGCCGATCTTGTTCTTCATGGCCAGCATGATCGCCGCGCTATGCTCGGCGGCGTTCCCGATGATGGCGACGATGAAGGCGCCGACGAACAGCTCGGAGAAGCCGAACTTCTCGGAGAATACCTCGACCGACCCGACCAGCCATTCGCTGACGAAGGCTACCATGACCGTAGCGAGAATCAGATAGAGAATGGCGCGGCCTTTGGACCACTTCGGTTCTTCGCCATGGCCCGTGCTCGTATCGGAATGGTCCTCCAGCATGCTCTTGTGAGTAATCATGGAATAGATCAGCCAACCGACGTAAGCGACGATCAGCACTCCTGCGATCGTCAGGCTAAGCGTCATCGTATCGTGGGATGACAGATGCTCGGACTTCACGAATACGGCCGGAATGAAGAGCGCGACGACGGCCAGCAGCATCAGGGTCGAATTCTGGCCGGCCAGATGAATGTTGAACTTCTGCTCTTTGTACTTCAATCCGCCCGTAAGCGCGCTTGCGCCAAGGACGAGCAGCAGATTGCCGATGATCGAGCCGGTCAAGCTGGCTTTGACCATATCGAACAAGCCTTCTTTGACAAGGAAGATAGCGATGATGAGCTCCGCCGCATTGCCGAAGGTGGCATTCAGGAAGCCGCCGAGCCGCTGCCCGGCGTAATGGGCGACCGATTCGGTCGCTTGTCCGAGGAAACCGGCGACGAAAATGACGCAGATCGCCGCGACGATGAATTGGAAGGTGGTGTTCCAATTCGCATAATGGGCGACCGCGCTAAGGACGAACGTGATCCCCAACAGGGGAAAGAAAAGCTTCTTCAATTGTCGACACCTCTACTGCACCTAAGTTGATGTTATTCTGGTTAATATTACTATATCCTATTCGGAATGCTCAAGTAAAAACATGTAGAAGTCTATCAAGTTAGGAATGTCCTAGAGTTGCTTGCGGAACCTTATTCCATTACAATAAATACATATTATACTCGGGAGAGTGAGCCGCCGATGACAGATGAGCTGCAGCAAGGTTTGGTACGAATCTCCGACGATGTCGTCGCCACGATAGCGGGCTTGGCCGCGCTGGAAACTCCAGGGGTAGCCGCCATGTCGGGAGGAATCTCGGAAGGCTTGGCTAAGCGCCTGAGCGGCCGCAACGTCCAGAAGGGAGTCTCGGTCGAGGTCGGACAGGTCGAGGCAGCGATCGATCTTCGAGTCGTTGTCCAGTACGGCATTCCGATTCACGAAGTCGGCATGAGGCTTCAGGATAACGTGCGCGAAGCCGTTCAGAATATGACCGGACTTCGGGTGGTCGAAGTGAACGTCAAGGTCGAAGGGGTCGCCTTCAAGGACGAAGCCGAAGCCGAAGACGTTCATCGGGTCAAGTGAGTGAAGCTGATCGCGCAACAGAAACAAGACGCCTCCCGGCCGAATGGCTGGGTAGGCGTCTTGTTTTCGTTATCGCCTAGCCGTCTGGTAACGGGTCGGTTGTCTGGGTTCGGAGGCTTGTCTTGCCGGTTCGCGCGTCTCGCGGTTGTATTCCCGGGAGATGCTGAGCAGGACTCCCATGCCCATCATCAGCGCAAGGAGCGAGGAGCCGCCGTAGCTGATGAACGGAAGCGTGACGCCCGTGATCGGGATGGCGCCGCTTACGCCGCCCATGTTGATAAGGGCTTGCAGGCCGATGAGCGAGACCATGCCGATGCCGACCAGGGTTCCGAAGTTGTCCGGGCAGCGAAGGGCGACGATCAGCGCCCGCCACAGGAACAGGACGAAGAAGAGAAGGAATAATGAGGTTCCGATAAATCCAAGCTCTTCGGCGATGACGGAGAAAATAAAATCATTATAAGAATAAGGCAGGTAAAAGAGCTTCTGGACGCTGTTGCCAAGTCCCGCGCCGGTCAGTCCGCCGTGCCCGAACGCTTCCAAAGACCGCAGCAGCTGCAGGCCGTAGCCTTCCTTGGCCGCGAACGGATCCCGGAAAGCGGTGAAGCGCGCCAGGCGGTAGCCGCCTTCGAAGTTCGGATGCGTAAGCAGATACACGCTGAACCCCAAGGCGAAGATCCCGATTATGATCGCCGCGGACATCGCAAGCTGCTTGAGGTTGGCGCCGCCGGCCACGATGATGCTGCCCGCGCACAGGATAAGGATGACGCACGAGCCGAGATCGGGCTGGAGCATGATCAGGCCGCAGAGAAAGCCGATGACGATCATGACGGGAAGCAGGCCGCGCTTGAACTCGCGGAACTTGTCGTCTTTCTTGGTAATGATCGCCGCCAGGTACAGAATGACCGCGATCTTCGCGAACTCGGTCGGCTGGATGCCCAGCCCGCCGATGCCAAGCCAGCTGTGCGCGCCGTTGATATCCGAGGCGACGAAGGGGACGATCATCAGCATCAAGGTCGTCAGGAAAAGAAACGGCGCGAACCACTTCTTGTACTTGGTGTAAGGAATGTTCATGAGAACGAGCATCAGAAGCGTTCCCAAGCCGGCCCACATGAATTGGCGCTTGGTAAAATACAAAGCGTCGTACCCAAATTTCTTGGATACGACGGTCATGCTGGAGCTGGCGCTGAACACCATGACGAGTCCGAACCCGACCAGCAGTAGCGTTAAGATCAACAACAAAAAGTCTGGAGCGCCTTTGGAGCCTCCCGTCGAATTTCTCATTGCCTGTGTCCGGTCGCTTAGCTCAGCAATTGCTTCAATTCCTGAACTCGCTTGCTGGCAACGTCAAGGACCGCCGGAGGTACCGGGCTCTCGTATTCAAGGCTGTGCGGGAACGTCGCGCGGCCGATGTAGACATGCTCGATCTGCAGAATGGCGTCCGGATTCTCAAGCTTGCCTTCGACGGCGCGGGTGTTGATGCGAAGGAAGTATTCATTGCTGCTGGCGGAATCCACGAGCTTCAAGTCATACGTCGCGCGGCGGTATTCCCACTGCCAGCGGACGAAGCCCAGCTTCTCACCAGATTGATCCAAATGAGCGAGGTCGCTCTTCATTCCAGGCAATCCCGTATTTTCGAGAATCATAAAGGTTCCTCCTTTGGAAAATGCAAACAAGCTTATGTACCCTCCATCATAGACGGTTTAATGGGCTTCTGCAAGCGCTTCTGTCGATCGAAAGGAGGAAGCGGCGGAGAATCCTCGTGCGGGAGTTCAGGGGAGCGCGATTTTCTGTTACAATAGATGCAAATAGGAATGCGAGAGAGGTGCGACGCCGTGATGAACAGAGAAGACACGATGCAGTCGCTGCATGGCGAGATGATTGAATGGCGCCGGTACTTGCATCGCCACCCCGAATTGTCGTTCAAGGAGCATCGGACATCCGACTGGATCGCCGAGAAGCTCGAAGCATGGGGCTTACAAGTCAGAAGAGGAGTCGCCGGAACGGGAATCGTCGCTCGCTTGGAAGGCGGGCGTCCCGGCCGAACGATCGCGCTGCGGACGGATATCGACGCGCTGGCGATCCAGGACGAGAAGACGGTCGAGTACGCGTCCACCGTTCCCGGCGTGATGCATGCTTGCGGCCATGACGGGCATATGGCGGAGATGCTGGCGGTGGCCTATTATTACAGCCAACGCAAGGAAGAGACGGTCGGCACGAGGGTGTTCCTGTTCCAGCCGGCCGAAGAGGTATTGCCGGGAGGCGCGCTCGGCATGATCGAAGACGGAGCGCTCGAGGGCGTCGACGCGATCTACGGCGTCCATCTCTGGTCGCCGTTCCCTTACGGCGTAATCGCCACCAGGCCGGGGCCGTTCATGGCGTCGCCGGACGAATTCGAGATCGTCGTAAAAGGCAAGGGAGGCCATGGAGGGCTGCCGCACCAGAGCGTGGACGCCGTCGTAGCCGGAGCGCATATGGTAACCGCGATCCAGACGATCGTCTCCCGCAACGTCGATCCGCTGCAATCCGCCGTCATCTCCGTCGGGCGCATGCAGGCGGGTACCGCGAACAACGTGATCGCCGAACGCTGCCTGCTCGCGGGAACGGTGCGCTCGTTCAACGAAGAGACCCGGATGTTCGTGCGCAACCGGCTGGAGGAAGTCGTGCGGTACATCTCCGATATGCACGGGACGGAGACGAGCTTCCAATTCGTCTTCGGCTATCCGCCGGTCGTCAATACCGACAGCGAAGCCGAGAGGGTGCTGCGGGTCGCCGATTCGCTGGGCAACGCCGGAGAGGCGAAGAGGGTGGAACCGGTCATGGCCGGAGAGGACTTCTCCTATTACCTGCAGAAGGTACCGGGCTGTTACTTCTTCGTCGGGGCCGGCGCCGCGGACGGAAGTTCTTATCCGCACCATCATCCGAAGTTCGATATCGACGAACGCGCGATGCTGAATGCCGCCCGCATGCTGATCGCCGTAGCGGACGATTCGGCGGCGGACCTGAATTCCTGAGAGGGACTCGAATGCCTCCGCGCTCCTTCAGCCATACTAGAGCCGTAGTTACGTTCTAATAAGGGAAGGGGCTCGGACGACCGTGCGCAAAGTTTCCGATATTATGAGCAAGGATTGCCAAACCGTCACGTCCAAAGACAACATCTTCGAATGCGCGGTACTGATGAGGGACAACGACATCGGCTTCGTTCCGGTTCTGGAAGGGCGCAAGCTGATAGGAGTCATTACCGACCGGGATTTGGTCCTGCGGGGCTACGCGGAGAAGAATCCGGGTTCGGAGTCCGTGACGACGGTGATGTCGAAGGACGTGAAGACGATCTCGCCGCACCTGTCCGTAGACGAGGCCGGAACGATCATGGCGGCCGAGCAGATTCGCCGGCTTCCGGTTGTCGAGAACGGCGAGCTGGTCGGCATCGTATCGCTGGGCGATCTCGCGATGAGGGAGATATTCGTGCATGAAGCCGGAGAGGCGTTAAGCTCCATCTCCAGCTCGGAGACCCCGTCTTCTCCGTTTATCCAATAGCATCGTCTGGCGGTTGATCCTCCCTTGGGGGCCTTATGGGCCCTCGGGGGAGGATTTTTTATCGTCTCGTCCGTCGTCCCGGCCGGCACGGCTTAACCGAGCGGAAAATGGACATCATGGGGACAGAACAACCCTTTCTCGAAGGAGGATCCCCTCTATGCCCTTGCCTTCGGCATTCCGCCCCCTGCTCATTCAATCCGACGGGACGATCATGCTTCAGGATCATCATCCGGAAGGCGAAGCCGCACGCGAATTGCTAAGAGAGATAGCCGAGTTAAAAAAACGCCCCGGCGAGTGGCACACGTATCGCGTCACTTCCGTCTCGCTGTGGAACGCGGCCGCTTCGGGGTGGACGGCGGATTCCGTCATGAAGCAGCTGTCTTCGCTGGCCCGCTATGGCGTCCCGTCCCTTCTGGAGAAGGAGATCCGCCTGTTCATGAACCGTTACGGCAGCTTGAAGCTCAGGCCGAACGGGACGGAGCTCGAGCTATCCGCAAGCGATCCTGCTCTGCTGAAGGAGCTGATGCGCCATCGCAGCCTGGTGGCTTGCTGGCTGGGGCAGCCGGACCCTCAATCCGTCCGGATAAAACAAGAAGCGAGAGGATGGCTGAAGCGCGAGCTGATCGCGCTCGGCTATCCGGTGGTGGACGAGGCGGGCTATCGCAGCGGCGAAGCGCTTCCCGTCTCGCTTCTGGAGCGCGACGAGTCCGGCCGTCCCGTCTGTCTGCGGGACTATCAAGCCGAAGCGGTGAACGCGTTCGCCTCGGATAACAACCAATCCGGAGGGAGCGGCGTCGTTGTCCTTCCTTGCGGCGCGGGGAAGACTTGGGTGGGCATGGGGGCTTTGGCCAAGCTTCAATGCGAGACTTTGATCCTGACCTCGAACGCGGTATCGGTGTCCCAATGGATTCGCGAGCTGCTGCGCCATACCTCCTTGAAGGAAGAGGAGATCGGCGAGTATACGGGCGACAGGAAGGCGGTTAAGCCCGTTACGGTAGCAACGTATCAGATCCTGACCCATCGCCAGACGAAGAACGGATCGTATCCGCATTGGAAGCTGTTCGTCGACCGGAATTGGGGCCTGATCATATATGACGAGGTTCATCTCCTTCCGGCTCCGGTATTCCGGATGACGGCCGATCTGCAGGCGACTCGCCGATTGGGCCTGACGGCTACCCTGGTGAGGGAGGACGGGAGAGAAAGCGACGTATTCGCCCTGATCGGACCGAAGCGCTACGACGCGCCGTGGCGCAGCATGGAGCAGCAGGGCTGGATCGCGAAGCCGTCCTGTCTGGAAGTCAGAGTTCCTCTCGCGCCGGAAGCGGTTGCCGAATATCGGGAAGCCCCTAAGCGGCAGAAGCATCGGATCGCCGGGGAGAATCCGCTCAAGCTGGAGGCGGTACGCAGGCTGCTGAACCGGCATCCCGAGCAGCCTACGCTTATCATCGGCCAGTACCTGAACCAATTGAATTCGGTAGCCCGGGGATTAAGCCTGCCCGTCATCACGGGGAGCACTCCCCAGCCTGAGAGGCAGCGGCTGTTCGATCGGTTCAACAGCGGAGAGATCAGCGTCCTGGCCGTTTCGAAGGTGGCCAACTTCGCGATCGATCTGCCCGACGCGGCCATTGCCATCCAGATCTCGGGCAGCTTCGGTTCCCGCCAGGAGGAAGCGCAGCGGCTCGGGCGAATTCTCCGCCCGAAGCGGGAAGGCACCGGCGTTTATTTCTATTCCCTGATCAGCGACGAGACGGACGAAGTGGAATTCGCCCGCCGCCGCCAGCGTTTCCTACTAGAGCAAGGATACGAGTACGAGATCGATTGGATGGAGCAGCAAGCTCCGGACGGGAAAGAGGAGGCTCATCGGTGAAGTTCGACGAGACTATGGCAAGGCTGCCGGACGGCCTGCGCAGCCTCCTCTCGGGCCATCCTCTCGTTGCCGGCCGACTGGAGGACGGGCGTCCCTTGGCCAGCGCTTTCGATCAGGTCTGGGCGGGAAGCTGGGTCGCGAATGCCTCCCCCGTCGTCCTGGAGTTGCTGCGGTGCTTGCTGCGGCGGTTCGCCGCGCGGCCGTTCGGCGAGGCCGAAGCGGAAGCGGCCGCGGGCCAAGAGCTGTATCCGGCATGGACCGGGGCCGAGATTCGGATTGCCCTGCTGCGTCTGCGGACGGATGGGATTCTGTTCGGGGCCGTCAAATCCTGGGGGGACCGCCTGCTTTTCATTCCCGCCGACCGAATTGCCTTATGGCATTCCTTGCTCTTCAACGAAGAGCTTATCCCGTTCACGCAGGAGGAAGAAGAACGATTGAAGGTTACCCGGGGCGAGGGGCGTCTGCCGCTGTCCTGGAGGATGCTTCATACGTGGTCGAACATTCGCTTGCGAGGATTTCCTCTAACGGCGAAGGGTCTTCCTTATAAAACGCATTCCAGTAGGTTGGCGGAAGAGATAAGTCTCGATGCCGGCGAATTGCGTTCTTTCTTCGATCTGCCGCCGGAAGCGGAAAGTTTATTGCCGGCCCCGTTGGCGCTGGCGATCGAGCTTGGGCTTGAATTGGGCATCCTATATCGAACCCCGTCTTCGATCGAAGCGGGAGACGGAGCGGGCCTGGACTGGTTCGATGGTTCCATGGAGAGTCTGGATTCGCTTCTTCACCGAATCATCGCCGAACGGTATGCGTCGGCGGATTCTCAACTTTATTATGCCGCCATCTGTTTAAGCCGTCTGGAACCGTTCCGATGGTACTCGGAGAATCAGGTCCGTTCCTCCTTCCGCATCCCGGGACCGAATCCCGGCAAGCCGGCTTGGGACGCCTGGGTACAAGCGGCAACCGATCTTGGCTGGCTGGAGCAAGGCATGATCGGAGAGGAACGCGCCCTGAGGTGGACAATCGATCCTTCTCTCCAGCCGAAGAGGCCGGGCCGGGCCGATCGTCCTGTCGACGAGACGGCGGCCGTCTACTTGCAGTCCGACCTGGAGATCATCGTTCCTCCCGAGGTCGGCTTTGGCATCCGATGGCGTCTGGAGGAGACGGGAGAGCGGATCTCGCTGGATACGGTAAGCACGTACAGGCTGACGCGAGCTTCATGCGAGCGGGCGCTGCGGTTCGGCTATACTCTGGAGCGGCTTGCGTCGATGCTCGGGCAAGCGACGGGAGAGCCGGTCTCCTCCATCGTCCGGAACGCGCTGGAGGATTGGCTGAGCGGGCGTTCTCATCCGGTAGAAGAGCCGGGAGCGGCGGCGCGCGTCAGCAAGCATGGCGAGCGAACGGAAGAGCCGCCATTCCTTCGGCTCCATCGAACCGATCCGCTCGATGAATACGAGCTCGACGGCTTCTTGCCCCGGCGGGAAGAATTGTTCCCCGGCTTGGCATCTATTCCGGCCGCCTGGTTGACGCATTCCAGAAGCTACCACGTCTCCACCCGGAAGGACATGGCGGAGCAGGCGCTCGCATGGCGAACTTCCTTAAGGATCGGCCCCGAAGGGCCGCCGGGCTATTCCTTCCTTCCGGAACGCGTGGAGCAGGGAGATGGGAGCTGGACCATCGCCGGCCGGATCCGGATGCAGGCGGGGGAGCCAGGCCGGCCAACCGGAGATGGAGACGAGATGATCTCCCTCTCCCTAGACGCCTTAAAGGAGATTCGTCTGGAGCTGCCGCTGCCGCTTGCGTAGAAGCAACTTTTGACCGTTGACCGAAACTCTTGTTATGGTATGATGAAATGGAGCATCGCAGGCTGGAACGGCCTTGACGATCAATGCAAGAAGGTGGGGGTGCAACCATGCTCGGAATATCCGACAAACTCCCGGAAGCCTTGGCGCCAGATGGCTTTATGGAAAGCGAAGCCGCTGACATGGCGACGCTCTACACCCGCGCCTATGAGCTGGGAGAATTAATCAAGCAATCCGCTTTAACGGCGGAATACCATTATTACAAAGACCAGGTGGACAGCGATGAGCGAGTAAAGGAGCTTTCTCGCGAATTCGCCAAGGCCAAGGAGCTGTTCGCGGAATGCGAACGGTTCGGCCGGTTCCACCCGAGCTACAACGAAGCGTTGGAGCGGGTCTACGAAGTGCAGGCCAGGCTCGACGAGATCGAACCGGTCAGGAAGTTCAAATTAGCGGAGCAGTCGGTCGATAATCTGCTGCATGACGTAGCCTTATTGATTGCCCGTTCCGTTTCCGACAGCATCAAGGTGCCGGACAACGATCCGAATCCCAAAGGCTGCGGAAGCGGGGGAGCCTGCTCCTGCGGCGGAGGCGGATGCGGATGACGGAGGAGAACGTTCAATTGGCGCAGGAGACGGAGCCTGTCCAGCAGGAAGCGGCTCAAGCGCCGGAGATCGGCGTGACGAGAATGTTCGGCGACCGGACAGGCTACATCGTCTGGTACAGCGATTGGAAAGCGGCCAGAGGCCTGGATAAATACGGCACTCTTCACTATCTGTCGCGGAAGATGCACTACGCCGTTCTCTACGTGAACTCGGACGTGGCGGAGGAGACCTTGAAGAACCTTCAGCGGCTGCCCTATGTCAAGAAGATCGAGCATTCCTACCGCAACGATATCAAGACGGAATACGAACGCAACGTGCCGGACAAGACTCGCTTCTACGGACTCTAAGCCGGCCTCATTCCTACCTGGGAACGCCAACAAGAGAGACCCTCGCCTGACCACGGGCGAGGGTCTCTTTCCATACTTGGCTTCTTTTAGGGAAGTTTCTTCACAGTTTGTTAACAATTATGGGACTAAAGCCTGATATTCTCAGCGAAATACATAAAACGAGCATTGTAGACATCATTTTCCGCTGCCGATATAATAAATATGAGAGAAATGTTAGCAAATTTTTAAGAATCGAAACAAATCGCTTAATGAGGTGCTGCTCTTGACCAAGATTCTTGTCATTGAGGATGAGAAGATCATCGGAGAGATGATATCCATGTATTTGACAGATGAGGAGTTCTCCGTATGCCGAGTTGAGACAGGCCAAGAGGGCATAGAAGCGATCGAAAGCTTCGACCCCGATGTCATCTTGTTGGATTTGATGCTTCCCGATATGGATGGAATAGATTTATGCGAGCAAGTAAGGGCTTATTCGGATACGCCGATCATCATAATCTCCATGAATTCGAAGGTAAACGAGAGAGTTCGGGCTCTGAACGCGGGGGCGGACGATTATATGGTCAAGCCGTTCAGCATGCAAGAGCTCAAAGCGAGAATCGGAGTGGCCGTCAGACGGTACAAGCCTTCCATGGGAACCGCGGCGGAGTCGGAAATCCGCGATGCCCGCGCGTCCGTTGCGGCTGCCGTCGCCGCGGAACCGGCAAGACCGGATCACGGAATCGCCCTGGACCTGCAGAAGAGACTTCTTCTCGTACAGGGGCAGCCTATCGATACGACTTTCTCGGAGTTCGAGCTCATGAGGCTGCTGTTCCAATACCCCGGAAGGGTCTTTACGCGGGACGAGCTGATCAATACACTCCGGGGAATCGATTCCTACGTGAACGATCGGGCCATCGACGTGCACATCACGAATCTGCGCAAGAAGCTGGAAGCGAACCCGAAGGAACCCCAGTTCATCAAGACGGTCTGGGGAGTCGGCTATAAGCTTAATTTGGAATAAGATACCGTTAACCCCCTCGTCATCGTTCGATCGCTGCCCGGAAGCGGCCGCGTCGGGCCGGAGGGGGCTTTGTTCATGTCCTGCCGCTACGTTATATGAAGGGAGAGCCGATCATGCTGCAATCTTTGCGTCTGCGAACCTGGCTCCTGCTCCTCGCGACGACGCTCGTCACCTCGCTTGCCAGCGGTTTGGTCTATTATCAATCCGCGGAATCCACGATCCGCTCCAACCAGGTAGAGAATGCCGGCATTCGGGTGGCGACGCGGGCGGACGCGCTCGGACTCCTCCTTCGCTCGTTCCTGAAGCTGATCGAAGCCGACGCGCAGAACAATACCGTTCGATTCGGTGGAGAATTCGAACGGATGCTCTTCCTCCGCGAGGAGCGGAACCGAATGGGCGGCCTCATCGATTCCATCGGGTACGGCGACTTGTCCGGGCGAATGAAGCTGTCGGACGGAAGGACGCTCGACGTGTCGGATGACCCCCTCTTCCGCAAGGCACAGCTCGGGCTAACGGGCTTCATGGAATCGAAGGCACCTCCCGCGGCGGACGGCAGCAAGCGGATCAACGTGTTCCAGCCGGTTAAGGATTCCAGGAATAAGGTGCAGGGCGTTCTATGGCTGTCCTTCCGCTTGGACGACCTACTGGCGGAGATCACGAGGGACAGTCTGATCGCGGATGCAGGCGGCGCTCCCTTCGCCGAGTATGCCTTGCTCGATGCGTCCGGGGAAACGATTAACGCCCCTATGAAGTCGGATTCGTTGACGCCCGAGCAGCGGCAGCGGGTCGTCGCGCTGCTGAGCGGCAAGAACAGCGCCCGCCTAGACGTTCCCTCGGGCATGGTATTCGCCTATAAGGTTCCGGGGACGGACTGGAGCTTGACGCACCACGTGTCGACGGACAAGCTGTTCAAGCCGCTGCACGATCTGCTCCTTCGCACTATCGCGATCACTCTCGTGACGGAGCTGGCTCTGTCCTTCTTGCTGTTCTTGATGATCTCGCCTCCTTTCCGGCGAATCCAGGATATCCTGAAGACGACGGAGGAGGTCGCCGCCGGCAATCTCCACGTTGCTCCTCTGCCGATCGAAGTGGAAGACGAGATCGGAGCGCTGTCGGAATCCGTGAACACGATGGTGGCGCAGCTCCGCAATTCTTTCGATCCGCTGAAGGCGATCACCCTGCAGAATGAATACGGGGTCATCGTGACGGACACGAAGTACGTGATCACCCAATTCAACGCGACCGCGGAGCGTCTGCTCGGCTATTCCGCCGAAGAAGTCGTGGGCAAGGCAACCCCGCTTACCCTTTCTTCCGTCGAAGATCTCGAGGCGAAAGCCAAGAGGATCTCGGGGAGGCTGGGCAGGACGGTGCCTCCCACCACCGAACTGTTAGACGCCATGATCGGCGGACGAAATTTCTATACGGACGAGAGGATCTACCGTCACAAGAACGGCAGTAACCTGCCGGTCTTGATCAGCATTAGCAAGATCATGGACAACTCGGGAAGCGTCACCGGCTACATCGGCCTTTTCCGCGATATTACCAACGAGAAGAGAATTCAAACGGAGATGCTCAAGGCGAAGGAGCAGGCCGAGGAAGCGAATGCGTTCAAGAGCTTGTTCCTCGCCCGGATGACGCACGAGATTCGCACCCCGATCAACGGAATCGTCGGCTTGTCCCAATTAATGAAGCGCACCTCCCTTACGGAAGACCAGCTTGATTATATGGAGAAGATCATCAGCTCCTCCGAGGTGCTGCTCGGGATCGTCAACGATATTCTCGATTATTCCAAGATCGAAGCGGGCAAGTTCGAGCTGGATCGAATCGCCTTCGAGCCGGACGAGCTGTTCCGCAAGCTTGGGGATACCCTGAGCTACTTCTTGGGAACAAGGCAGCTGGAGATGATCTTCGACATCCCGGAGACCCTCCCGCGGAGGATCGTCGGCGACCCGTTCCGGCTGGAACAGGTGCTGCTCAATCTGCTTAACAACGCGATAAAGTTCACGAACAAAGGATATATTCATTTTCGAGTCGAACTTCTTGAGCTGCAGGATCGTCGAGTCATGTTGGAGTTCGCCGTTACGGACACGGGAATCGGCATCACGGAGGAACAGCTCTCCAATCTGTTCCAGCCTTTCGTCCAGGCGGACGGCTCGATCAGCCGCAAGTACGGGGGAACCGGTCTTGGCCTCGTAATCTCCGACGAGATCATTACGCTGATGGGCGGCCGCTTGGAGGTCGAGAGCCGGATAGGGGAAGGAAGCCGATTCTCCTTCGTTCTGTCCTTCCCGCTCGCGAAGGAAGAAGACGACGGGCAGGCGGAAGAACCGGCCCGGCCGATCCTTGCCGAATCCGTGCGAATCCTATGCATCGAGAGGCCCGGCTTGATGCAGGATTCCTTGCGCAGCATGCTGCATTCCTATCAAGCCGAAGTGGAGTTCGCGGACAGTTGGAAAATCGCGCTTGAGGCATTAAGCAGAGACTTGACAGCGAATCCGTCCTACGATTATATTTTCTGCAACATGGAGATGCCGGACATGTACGGGGAAGAGACTTGGCTGCGGCTGAGACGGCTCGCCGGCACCGCCCGGATCGTCTCGATGACGACGCCGCTCGGGCACAACGAATGGCTGCGGATGGACGAGACCGACCGTCCGGAGCGGACGCTGATCAAGCCGATCAATCGCCGCGCGCTCCGCGATGTCATGGACAGCTTCAAGAGGGAGATCGAAGCCGAACGCAAGCAGGCCGAAGACTCCTATAAGTCGGCGCCGAGAAAGCGCGAGCCCGGGGACAAGCCCAAGATCCTTCTTGTCGAGGATCATCTGATCAATCAGCAGATCGCCTATGAGCTGTTAAGCGGGGCCGGCTATGAGGTGGATGTGGCTTCGAACGGCTTGTCGGCTATCGCTATGGTGGGAGAGATCAACTACGATCTCGTGCTCATGGATATTCATATGCCGGGCTTGGACGGCTACGAAGCAACGATGAGGCTTCGCAGCACGCTGAATACGTGGAGACTGCCGATTATCGCGATGACGGCCAATACCCGCGCGGAGGATCGCCAGCGATGCCTGAGCGTCGGAATGAACGATTTCCTGACCAAGCCTATCGAGTCCGACGCCCTGTTCGCGATGGTAGACCGCTGGACAAGGCATGCCAGACAGATCGATTGGGACGACGCTTTGATCCGGGTCAATGGCAAAGAACAAATTTTAAGACATATGTTGCGTTCCTTTAGCATGGAATATAGTGGGTTCTCCGAACGGCTGGGAAGCAAGCTGGAGGAGCGGCAGTGGGAAGATGCGCTTCGAATGCTTCATACGCTTAAGGGGATCTCGGGGAATCTGTCGGCGAACTCGGTATTCGCGGCCGCCAAGGAGCTGGAATCGACTTTAATCGAGAATATTCGAGAGCTGGGGAAGGATTCGGCGGAGTGGGAGCCGGGCTTCGGGAAGCTGCGAATCGCGCTCGAGGAACTGCTGGAGGCTACTACCTGGGAACACAAGAATACGATGAATTTCCAGAATATTACTTGAATGGTCGCTATTTATTTTTTTGTTGAATCGACGGGAAAAAGTGATGTAGAATGTTCTTATATTCCTATATTTGTACAATCGACATAGTCCTTTAGGCTTATTCTCGGGAGGGAGGGGACCCGGTGAAAGACAAGCAAACGGAGCGTTGGGGTACATATGAACCATTCCACATTCCTCTAGGCGACAAGAAGATTGTTGACATCATTATTACGAACCATGCTCGCTCCCGATGGCTGGACCGGGTGGAATCCATGAAGACGGGCTATGCGGATATCGCCCAATATTTGTGGGATTGCTTGAAGGAAGGAAGAATCGTCTCCTACTACCGCAATGAGCAAGACGTCTACACGATCGACGACGACCTGATTTTTGTCGCCGAGTTCGCTGTGTCGGAGAAAGATGTCGACCTGCTCGGCAATCCTCTCCATAAGATGATCGTCGTGACGTTCCTGGGCCGGATGTCGGAGACGATGGAGCTTAGGGACCTGAAGACCTATTATTCTTGGCTGAGGCATTCCCGGAGAATGACCCTAATCAAGAATAACCGCAAGAGAAGATAGGCTCGTTACACTCGGGCGATGATTTCGATTGGACAAGCATGCCTTGCTGGCATGCTTTTTCGTATTATTAGGTCAGCCAGAGATTTCTGGTTGGCCTATTTTTGTGGTCGTTCTATGATGGCGGTAGCCGGGAGAACGTCGGGCTTTTAGGGACATCGATCCCGTACTAAAAACTGTTCTCCCACTACCTCCAATGACCATGTTTGAGCTGGTTGGGGCAATTGACCTCGTATCACAAGCGAAGCTATGGGTTTGGAACCATCGTGGGATTGCCGGCTAGATTCACATCAGGAGGAGCTGACATGGAACCGGTTATCGGATTGGATGTTGCTAAAGGATTTAGCGTATTACAAGCGTTCACGAAGCGTGGTGAGGCGTACGGGAAACCGGAAACCATTCGACATGCCGGTGGACTTGAAAGGCTAGACCATATCATTCGTCAGTTAGAAGAGCAAACAGATATCAAGCCCGTTGTTATTTTGGAAGCAACCGGACATTACCATCGGGTGGTTGTAGCCTATTTGCAGCAGATGAATATTGAGYATTTTATCCTAAATCCCTTGTTGTCCAAACGCTCAAAAAGCGCACAGTTACGCAAAGTTAAAACGGATGCGGCAGACGCCTGGCATTTGGCTGAGATGTACTATCGTGGCGATGTAAAGCCTCACCGAAGTTGGGAAGATCGAATAACAGAGATGCAACACTTGACGAGGCAGCATGAGTTTATGACGGCTCAATTCGTGCAGTCGAAATTGAACGCGAGAGCGTTATTGGATCAAGTTTGCCCGGCATATGAAGGCGTGTTTCATGACCTGTTTTCCAAGACTTCGTTGCGTGTGCTCCTTCATATGCTTCAGGGGGCTGTCGTAACGGAGGAAGTAGTGCGCGAAACAGCAGGCAGTTCGCACGGGAAAGCATGGATTCAATCGAAAGTAGGGCAAATCCAAAACCTGCGGCTCCCTCAGAAGCAAAGCGCCGCTCAAAGGGCAGCATTGTTGTTTATGGTGGAGATCCTGCTTGCTCAACAAGAACAGTTGACCCGACTGGAGATGAGAATCCAAGAAGAGGCGAAGGAGATTCCGGAAGTGGAGTTGCTAAAGACGATTCCAGGCATCGGGGATAAGCTAGCTGCTTCGCTAATAGCGGAGATTGGGGATGCAAAGCAGTTTGAAGATCCAAAACAGTTAGTTGCCTACGCAGGGCTGGATCCGAGTGTGCATAGTTCAGGTCAATTCGTAGCGTCCAGCACTCGCATCACCAAACGCGGCTCTAAACGGCTACGACGCGCACTGTATTTGGCTGTACAATGCGGTATAAGAGGAAGTACGAACGAAAGGCTACGAGCGTACTACGATAAGAAAAGACAAGAGGGCAAGCCCTACAAGGTGACGGTGATTGCTTGCGCCAACAAGCTATTGCATCACATATACGCCATCTTGAAGAAGGGCACGCCCTACACCGCATAATCCATATTTAACCAACATCCTCCGAGCCAACGGAGGTTATTTGGCATGTACAGAATTATAACAAGGTTTTTTCCTAAGACCAAGACGTCAAAGCTTGACAAACATTAGCTGGTTTTTTATCGGGACGGGCGGCGGCAACCTCTTTAGACTAGGAGCGAGGGGGGCAAGCGGCTAGCAGGGGAATGTATTCGATTTTTCGAATACAATTCATCAGAAATCGGCTAGTTGAAGCATTGTATATGAAATATCACATACAATCATGCTCTTTTTGGATTAGTAGTCTTTTTCTATATGATTTTTCGAATACAATCTCTGATTTTCATAAATCTGAGCTCATTAAACTCGAAAAATCGCCTATATTCAAAAAGAGGACTTGGTTCGATACGCGCGTCGTATGAAGGAGCCGCAACCCGGCTAAGGATCGGAATTTGTAGACGGGCCGGGGCTAAGTGTCTTCAACGCTTAGGAGGAGAACGCCATGCCGAGAAGGAAGCCGAATGCATCCGAATCCATCGAGCCCAGCGCCACCGCCGCCAGCACCACCGAAACTAGCACCAGCAACACCACCGCCAACGCCGCCAACAACAACCTTTTCGCCGTCGACGCTGCAGAGACATCCTTATACGTTGACCGGCTTCAACAATGCTTCCGGGGTCATGCCAACCCCGAGGCTGCTTCTGCGATGGAAGCCTATATGAGAGACCAATATCCTTTCCTCGGCTTGAAGCAGCCGGTCCGGATGGCCCTCACCCGCGACTTTCTATCCGAGAATGGCGCTCCGTCCGGCAACGAGCTGATCCGAGTCTCGTCCGAGCTTTGGGAGCTTCCCGAGAGGGAATTCCAGTATACGGCGATCGTCCTGCTTGAGAAAAAGAGGAAGCAGGCCGTTCCCGAGTTTCTCTCTCTCTATGAGAAGCTGATCGTGTCGAAGTCCTGGTGGGATACGGTGGATATAATCGCCTCCAAGCTGGTCGGCCAGCTGTTTCGGAACGATCCGGAGCTGGCGCGGCGAACCGTTCCGTCCTGGATCTCATCGGACAATAAGTGGCTCCGGAGAACGGCCCTTCTCTTCCAATTAACCTACAAAGAGAGAACGGACGCCGAATGGCTCTTCGCTCTCATCCGCGAGTGCGCGCACGAGAAGGAGTTCTTCATTCGCAAGGCGATCGGCTGGGCGCTGCGGGAGTACGCGAAGACCGACGCGGCGGCGGTTCGGAGCTTCGTCGCGGGGACGACGCTGTCCGGGTTAAGCGCCAGAGAGGCGTTGAAGCATATCGGCAGTGCCGAATAGGGCCGTTCTGCCGGCCGGCGACTGGCGGCTTCCTCTCCCGGCAACTCTCTCGTTCTAATTCGCGGTTCCTGTCCATAAGCTAGTCTCATAAGGAGGGGACGTGCCATGGAGCAAGGGAAGAACGCGAAGCGGCAGGAGATCCGGATGCTTAACCGCAAGATTATGGATATTACCGGCGTGAGCAACGTCGAGAGCTTCGACAACGAAGAGTTTCTGCTGGAGACCGAATGCGGATTCCTGACGGTGAGAGGGCAGAACCTCCACATGAAGAATCTGAGCCTGGAGCAGGGAATGGTTACGATCGAAGGGCTCATTCACTCCTTGGCTTACTTGGACGGGAATACGGCCGTGAAGTCCAAGGGGCTGTTCGGGAAGTTGTTCAAGTGAATGCGGCTGTCCATTGGAATACGATCGGCGCCATGCTTCTATGCGGACTCGCCATGGGCGTGTTCTTCGATGCGTACCGGGTAGCCTGCCACCGGTTCTCGGTAAGCCGATGGATGATTCCCGGCTTCGATGTCGTTTACTGGTTCCTGGCTACTCTCTTCGTGTTCCACGAGCTTCTGCAGCGCAACCACGGAGAGGTTCGGCTCTATGTCTTTCTTGGGCTGGGAATCGGAGTAACCGGATACTTCGGGCTGTTCAGTTCGACCGTGATCAAGGCGATCCGTCTCCTGTTCCGCGTAGGACAGAACGTGCTGCAAGCGATATGGCGTACCGTCCGCATCCTCCTCATCGTGCCGTTCCTGTGGATCGTCCGTCTGCTGGCCCGCATTCTGGAGACGCTCTTTATCGTGATTGCCGCGCTGCTCTTGTGGATCTTCCGGTTGGCGGGCAAGCTGCTCGGCAAGCCCTTCGCCAAACTGGGGGGCCGCGCATGGAATCCTATCCGCAAGAAGCTGGAGCCTGTCGTACGGTTAGCGCGCAGAGCGGGCGACAAATGGAGGCAGATTCGGGAAGTGTTCAAGCGCAAGCCCTAATATCGACAACATTCGTCCGGGAACTGCGACGCAAGAAGGATATTTTCGACTAGTAAATTATGCTATACTAGGAGCACTAACATCGGAAAATAGGCATCTGAGCATAACGTGGAACAGACATGGACAAGAGGGGGTAGCTTGGATAGTGGCATCGAATACGGCAGCGGCTTCCGCATCGAATGTATCCGCAGGCGCGCGTCGAAGGCTCAAGCTTCTCTTGATCGTGGTCGTCTTGTTCATGAGCTGGGCGGTCTACACGTTATTCATGCAATACAACCAAGCTTCCGATCGGAATGCGCAGCTGAACCAAGCGAAGAAGCAGCTGTCCGACACGCAAGCGAAGAACACGGCCCTCAAGCAAGAGATCGTGCGGCTCAAAGACCCGGAGTACATCGGTCAGATCGCGCGCAAGGAACAAGGGATGGGGCTGCCCGGAGAGAAATCGATCCAGATGGGCGATTCCTCGCCGTAAGGCCGGATTAGGGCGGCTAGTCAAGGTTTACCGGGGCTAACGTCTGTTGACCTTGCTTTTCTCGATCGGTTATAATCGGCATAGCCGGACTTATAATCTGCTCGGCACACTTATGTTCAGGGAGGAACATCGGTTTTTATGGCCATTGAAGTGGGCTCCAAATTGGAGGGTAAGGTCACTGGCATTACGCATTTCGGGGCATTCGTAGATTTATCGGGAGGCGTTACTGGTCTCGTTCATATCTCCGAAATCGCCGACAGCTATGTCAAGGACGTTCATGAGCATCTGAAGATTAATGACGTCGTCACTGTCAAAGTAATTAACGTGGACAAGGACGGCAAGATCGGTCTATCCATTCGTCAAGCGGTGGATAAGCCTCCGGAACTGCAGCAGCAGCAGCCCCCACGTGGACCGCGCGGAGATCGAGGCGGTCGTCCATTCAAACCGAGTGGCGCCGGTCGAGCGACCTTCGACGACAAGCTATCCAGGTTCCTTAAGGACAGCGAAGAGAGATTGTCCAGCTATAAGAAGAATACCGAATCCAAGAGGGGTGGACGCGGCGGACGCCGTTCCTAATCCGCGTATCCCTTCGATATAGATCGATTCACCATCCGGGCCCATTGCGGGGCTCGGATTTTTTTTGTGCCTGCCGGGGCTTGGGAACGCCATGTTTATAAAAATAGATCATTCGGAGGGGACGAGCATTCGCGCTCTTCCGGCATCGTAATCGGCGCGCGGGAACGGGGCGGTGCGGGTTCTGCTGTCGGAATCGGACATAATGCGGGCGGATTAATCGTCAGGCAGGCCGCCCCGAACGAGGGCAAAAGAGTGGCTATCCCTTGGCGGGCAAGGGTTCGCGGCCGATCCCGAATAGCGTCGTCCGGATCCGCCGGGACCTGTCGGAAAAAACTTATGGACAGCCAACGTCTTCTGACAAACTTTCATAAAGGGCGCTCCTATAATAAGAGGCACACTCAAAACAAGGAAGAAGAGGTGCGCTTTCATGGTCAAGCCGTCCGTGGTTCCGTTTGTCCCCCGTCCGCAGCCAGATCCTGCCGAAGGGAAAGGCAGGAGAAGAAGAAGCTGGTTCGGGATAAAAAAACGAGAACCGGTGAATCAGAGAAGAGAGATCCCCGAAGCAAGGGGTTGGAGAGGCACCGGGGCTGCTTGGATGGAATGGTTCAGCCAGAAGAGATGGCTTCTGGGCGTCATGTTGATCGGCTTCCTGCTGGGAAGAGCCGTCATGCTGGAAGGAATGGCTCCCTTCGCCGTCGCTTTCTACGCCGTCGTCCTCTATAAGCGAAGGGAGTACGCATCTTGGGCGGCGCTGGCCGCGATAGCGGGAAGCTTCTGGTCGACCGATCCGTCGACGGCCGTCATCTGCGCGGAGCTGGCCATCGTGTATTTGCTCTATCGAGGGTTGGAAGCGTATGAGCGGGCCGAGATCACCCATGCTCCGGTCGTGGTGTTCACCGCCACCTTGCTTGTCCGCTTGTTCCACACCGTCATGATCGGCTCGAAGGAATGGCTTCCATACGCGCTGACGGCGGTGGAGGCGGCTCTGTCGGCCGTGCTGACCCTGCTGCTGCTGCACGCCATACCGGCCTTCTCCAAGAAGAACCGGCGGAACGGCCTGCGGCATGAGGAATGGGTCGGCGCCCTAATCCTGCTTGCCTCCGCCATGACGGGACTCGTCGGCTGGACGGCTTACGGCGTCGGGGTCGATCAGGTTTTCTCCCGGTACATCGTGCTCGTGTTCGCCCTGGCCGGGGGTCCGCTCATGGGCTGCGTAACCGGGGTCGTGGCGGGAATCGTCTTGAGCCTCTCCGACCTCAGCCTTGTCGGACAGATCGGGCTGCTCGCCTTCGGAGGCTTGCTGGCCGGCCTGATCCGGGAAGGGGGCAAGGCCGCAACCGTGTTCGGCATGCTGCTGGGCACATCCATGCTCGCGCTATACTCGGGCCGAGCGGAGGACACCATGTTATCGGTATGGGCGACCGTCGCCGCGTCCGCCCTGCTGCTCGCGACTCCGCGCATGCTCGTTCAATATATAGCAAGATATGTACCGGGTACCGCAGATTATGCAAGCAATCAGCAGGATTACGCGAAGAAAGTGCGGGACCTGACCGCCGAGCGGGTCGAGCGGTTCTCGGAGGTCTTCCGGCAGCTCTCCCGAAGCTTCCGGCAGATCACCTTCGCCGGAGACGCGGCCCGCCAGGATCAGGATTTCGATCACTTCGTCAGCGCGGTGCACGAGAACAACTGCAAGAACTGCCACCGGTTCGGCCAATGCTGGGACAACCAGTTCTTCCAGACGTACAAGCTCATGACCGATATGATGGGCGCGATCGAGGCCGAACCGGATATGTCGCCCTCGAAGATTCCGAAATCCTGGACCCGGCACTGCGTGAAGACTCCGCAGGTATTGGAGGTGTTGAAGCGGCAGTATGACCTGTACCGTCACGATCTGCATTGGCACAAGCAGCTGCAGGACAGCCGACTGCTCGTGGCCGAGCAGTTGTCCGGCGTGTCGCAGGTCATGGACGATCTGGTCAAGGAGATTCGCCGGGAGGCGAAGGAGCTGGTCCGCCATGACGAGCAGATTCGGGAAGAGCTGGACCGGCTGGGCCTTAACATTATCAGCGTCGACATTATCAGCCTGGAGGAGGGACATATCGAGATCGAGCTCGTCCATTCGTTCCGGCCCGGCTATGACGAGAGCCGCAAGATCATCGCTCCGCTGCTCAGCGACATCTTGGGGGAGAGCATCTCCGTGACGAGCGAACGGACCGACCCTTCTGGAGGCAGCCGGACAACGGTGACGTTCGCTTCGGCGAAGGCGTTCGAGGTGGAGACGGGCGTGGCCGGAGCGGCCAAAGACGGGGGCTGGCTATCGGGAGACAGCTTCAGCATGATCGAGCTCGGCAGCGGCAAGTTCGCCGTGTCGCTGAGCGACGGCATGGGGAACGGTTCGAGGGCGAGGATGGAGAGCAGCGCGGCGCTTCATATGCTGGAGCAGCTTCTGCAATCCGGCATCAACGAACGATTGGCGGTGAAGTCGGTGAATTCCGTTCTGCTGCTGCGTTCTCCCGAAGAGATGTTCGCGACGGTAGACCTGGCGCTCATCGATCTTCACACTGCCCAAGCGACGATGCTCAAGATCGGGTCATCGCCGAGCTTCATCAAGCGCGGCAAGGAGATTATTCCGGTCACTGCCGGCAATCTGCCGATCGGCATTCTGCAGGACATCGAGATCGACGTGCTGCAGGTGGACCTGCAGCCGGGCGACACCTTGATCATGATGACGGACGGAATCCTGGACGCGCCGGGACATGCCATCAATAAGGAGCTGTGGGTCAAGAGAGTGCTACAGGAGATCGCGACCGACGACCCACAAGAGCTGGCCGACCGGTTGCTGGATACGGCGCTTCGCCAATACCCGGGGGGCGGAATCCGCGACGATATGACCGTGATCGCCACCCGCATTACCCGTCACCAGCCGGAATGGGCATCCTTCCGCTGGCCGGGCATCAATCGCCAAGAGCGGCCAAGGACGGTGAGCTAAGATGCAGCCATGGAGAAAGCGGGCGGACGGGCTTAGGGTAAGGAACGTGTACAAGCCGCGGGGCTTGCATATGGACGAGCGCTGGAGAAGTCTTTTATCGAGTTGGGATCAACGGTCTTCTCATAGCCCTCTCACAGGGATTCGGGACGGCGGACGGGGAGTGCGGGGAATCGCGGGTATCGCGGAACGGAGGCATCCTTGGATCGAACGACAGGCCGGAGAGCGGATTCATAGGCGCCGATTGCCTTGGAACAGGCAGCAACAGTTTCTTGGGATAAAAAGCCGGCAAGGAAGCATTCTGACCCGAGGGCCGTAATACAATTTTGTCAGGGAGGAATCCTTATTTATCCGCATCAAGGCAAGCGGAGCCGCCTATTTTCCATATAAGGAGGGCGTTAGCGCACAGGAGGGAGATCCGATGAGCATGAGGGATGTTATTATTATGAGTTTTAAAGAGGATATAACGGCACCGAACAACCCTGTGCTGCCGGTGATCTTGTACGAGGGAGCCTTCAAGCGCAATACGAGTCGAATAGAGGGCGTATTCAATCGGCATGAATGGCGCAATAGCTGGACCGGAGGCGTATACGACTACCATCATTTTCACACGAACGTTCACGAAGCGCTCGGAGTCGTCCAAGGGTCCGCAATCCTGCGGCTTGGCGGCGAGAGCGGGCACGACGTGGAGATCAGGGCCGGCGACGTGCTGGCGCTCCCTGCGGGAACAGGCCATAAGAGGATCTCGGCGAGCGCCGACTTCCGGGTGGTCGGGGCGTATCCTTGCGGAGCGAAATGGAATTTATGGACGTCCGAGAGCGGAGAGAGGAAGCTTGCGATAGCGGAGATCGCGCAAGTGCCTCTGCCGGACACCGACCCGGTGCACGGAGCGGACGGTCCGCTAATCGAGTATTGGCGCCCGGCATTCGGCCGGCTGCAGCCGATCGGCGACGAGGAGCCGGCATAACGGCTCGTAAGTAGAGAGGAGAGGGTCAGGAAGCGGCCGTCTGATGAAGAGGCGGCAACTCGGGCGTCTCTGCCTGCTTCAAGAATAGATCTGGCCGACAGACCGCCCATTCGCGGTCTGTTCAGTCTGTTTGCAGATCCTTATACGTTCGAACGAGCGCGGCAAGGGTGATCTGAATGGCTTCCCTCAGCTCCGGCGGCTGGAGGGCGATGGCTGAGGACCCGTATCCAAGCAGGAGGTCATGAGCGGAATCAAGCGTGTGGAAGTCGACCTCGGCTTCTATCCACTCCTCTTCCGCGTTCGCGATGCTCTTCACCCGCACGTACCTTTCCTCGGAGAATCGTTTCCACTTCTCCTTGCCGATTCGGACGACGGCAGGGACCCACGGCAGAGACTCCTTGAAGCTTGCGGTCGAGCGCCCCCACCAGTCCGCTAGGTCGAAGCCGGAGGGGACTTCGAACCGCTCAGAGAGGAGCTCCGCCTCCAAGAGGCGGGAGACGCGGAAGGTGCGCAGCTCCTTCGCGGAGCTGTCGGCCTCCTCCGCGGCGACGAAGTACCAGGTATTCCGCTTCGCTACGAGCCCCCAAGGGAAGACAGTCCGATCCCGTTCCCGCTTGCTATCCATCGAGGAATCATACCGGATCCGCAGCGCTCTCCCTTCCCAGACGGCTTGCTGAACGATCGGCAGCAGCGGGGTAAGGGCGCGCGGCTCATGCCAGCCCTGAAGATCGATATGGAGCCTCTCGCGAATAATCTCCGCTTCCGATCGTTTGGCGGCTGGCAGCGCGGACAACAGCTTGGCCAGGGCCGAGCTGCTCGGTCCCTCCAGAGCCAGCTCCCGGACGGCGCTGGACGACTGCAGCAGCAGCAGCGCTTGGATCTCCTCCGAGGTAAGACCCGTCAGCCGAGTCCGATAGCCGTCCGGCAGCGACCATCCGCCTCCGGCGCCGCGTTCCGCAAGGAGCGGAATCCCGCTGACGCAGAGGGCATCCATGTCCCTCTGGATCGTGCGCTCCGATACCTCCAGCTGCCGAGCGAGCTCGCGCGCCGTCGCGCGTCCCTTTGTCTGAAGGACAAGCAGGATAGACAGAAGACGGTCGGCTCTCATCTCTTATTCCCCCTGATTCCGGTCTTAATCCGAATCTTTCCCTCATTGTAGCATTCCGAATAGGACAGTGGATGTCGTATTTGAGAGGTTATGCTGAATGAAGATTGGATTCATTCTATAGAGTTGAATCACGGAAGGAGATGCGAGATGAAGACGAGAGCATTGGAAGGGCGAGTGGCCGTGGTGGCGGGAGCGACTCGCGGAGCGGGCCGCGCGATTGCCGAATCGCTGGGCGAAGCGGGGGCGACGGTCTATTGCACGGGGCGGAGCATAAGAGGAAGCTTGTCCGACATGGGAAGATCCGAGACGATCGAGGAGACGGCGGAGCGGGTTACGGCCAAGGGAGGCGTCGGAATCGCGGTCCGGGTCGACCATACGGACGAAGCGCAGGTGAAGCGGCTGTTCGGGCGGGTAGCGAAGGAACAGGAAGGCCGCCTCGATCTTCTGGTGAACGATATCTGGGGCGGCGATCCTCTGTCGGACTGGGACAAGAAGTTCTGGGAGCACGACTTGAACAACGGGCTTCTGATTCAGAACCGTTCCGTAAGCACGCACATGATCACGAGCTACTATGCCGCGCCTCTTCTGATCGCGAAGGGCAGCGGACTCATCGTGGAAGTCACGGACGGCTGGGATTACCGGTATCGAGGCAATCTCTACTATAGCCTGGCGAAGGTATCGGCCATCCATCTGGCCGAAGCGATGGCGGCCGACCTGAAGGGCACCGGAGTGTCCGCGGTCGCCGTGACGCCGGGATTCCTGAGGTCCGAAGCGATGCTGGATCACTTCGGCGTGACCGAGGCGAATTGGGAGGATGGCGCGAAGCTCGATCCGAACTTTATCATGTCGGAGACGCCTTATCTGGTCGGCCGCGCGATCGCTTCGCTCGCCGTCGATCCGTCCGTGTCGGAGAAGTCCGGGAAAGCTCTGACCTCCTGGGACCTGTCCGAGGAGTACGGCTTCTCCGACATCGACGGAAGGCGACCTCATTGGGGCCGGTATGCCAAGGAAAAGGGGTTCTACGACTGAACGCCGGAAGTATCCGATGAATCGGGTGCTTCGGATGCTTTAGGCGCGACATCGGGCCGAAGGAGCTTCAGCTTATCGGGGTTATAGATGGTATAGAGATGGCGAAGCTGCGGTTCTTCGCCCGTCTTCGGCGCTTCCTGCGCCCATTCGAACATAAGGATCGCGGCGAACCGGTCTCCCTGCCATGCGGCAATGGCGGGACCGGCTTCCCTTGTTTCGACGAATTCGAAGCGGGCGCCGGCCAGCGAGACCGAATACATGGCTTTGAGCAGGGCGAGGGCGCGCTTCCTGCCATAGATCGGGTTGATGGCGGCATGGACCCGGCCGCCTCCGTCCATCAGCAGGACCGTGTCCTCCATCAGCAGGGAGGCAAGCTCTTCAGGCTGACCGCGCGAGAAGGCGTCGAGGAAGCGCCGGACAAGCTCCAGCTCTTGCGGCCGATTCGCGCGAATCGGGGCGGGGAGCTCTTGATTCCCGTTCCCGCGCGCTCCGCAGCGCTCCGCTTCCAGCCTGCGTTCCGCCTCGAGCTTGCGCTTCGAGCGGCTGACGAGCTGGCGGCAGTTGGCTTCGCTCTTGTCGAGCAGGGCGGCGATCTCCGCGTAATCGCAGTCCATCGTCTCCCGCAGGACGAACGCCGCCCTCTCGACCGGGTTCAGCTTCTCGAGCAGCACAAGGAGCGCATAGGAGATGTCCTCCTTGCGCTCCGCTGCATCCTCGGGAGAAGGCGCCGTCCGATCGACGATCGGAAGCGGCAGCCATTCTCCCACGTAATCCTCTTTTCTTCTTCCCGCCGACTTGAGGAAGTTCAGGCAGCGGTTGACGAGAAGCTTCGCCAGATAGGCTCTCTCTTGCCGAATCTGCCCGAGCTCCACGTCCTCCATTCTCTGCAGCTTGACGAATACGTCCTGGATGGCGTCCTCGGCGTCGGTCGCCGAGCCGAGCATTCGATAGGCGATGGAGAACAAATACGCGCGCAGCGTTCCGTACCACCTGACGATCCGCGCCTCGCGCCCTTCGTCTGCCATGCTTGCTTCCAGCCTCTCCATTCTCGATTCGTCCCTTCCGAATAAAAATATTCTCTAAATCAGAAGCACTCCGGATACATTGCCGTCGACACGGCGATCCGATTCCAGCAATTGATCGCGTTGATCGCCATGATCAGATCGATGTACTCCGCCTCGTCATAGTATTCCCGGACGCGGGAGTAAAGGTCGTCGGGAACTCCGGCTTCGCTAATCCTCGTAACCGCCTCGGTCAGCTCCAGAGCCGCCTTTTCCGCATCGGTATAGCAGGTTGCCTCTCTCCACACGGAGACGAGCGTCGTTCTCTCCAGGCTGCCGGACAGCTTCATCATGTCTTTGACGTGCATGTTCAGGCAATAGGCGCAGCCGTTGATCTCCGAAGCCCGAATCTTGATCAATTCGTAAAGCTCCGGCGCGATTCCTTGGCCATGGGCGAAGCTCTCGAGCGCGAGAAGCGTCTTGAACGCTCCCGGTTTGACTTCCATATGGTTCATTCTCGTATTCATATCGAATACCTCCTGCGCGGATGAATTTTAACGTTCGATAATAGAGACAACGGACGCGAAAGTTTTGTGACAACGGCTTGGAAAAAGAGGTCTCGGCGGACATCATGGTTAATTCTCTTCTCTCTTGGCGACACTGATTTAATAGAAAAGGAGAGAAAGAGGTGTTGGCTGATGAATCAGATTCTGCTGATTACCGACGGAGGCTCCAATGTTGGGGCGAGCCCTGTCGTGGCGGCGGCTCAGGCGTACGAGGAAGGAATTATCGTGAACGTGGCGGGAGTGATCGACGACGGCAGCATTGGCGAATATGGAGCTTCGGAGATCGCGGAGATTGCTAGAGCCGGAGGCGGGATGAGCCGGATCGTCTCTTCGAAGCAGCTGTCCCAGACGGTGCAGATGATGACGCGCCAGACCGTCGTCGGCACGATTCGCCAAGCGGTCAATCAAGAGCTGAGGGAGGTATTCGGGGTCTCTTCCGTCGAATCGCTCCCGCCGCCTAAGCGCGCGGAAGTTGTTCAGGTTATGGAAGAGATGGGAGAGACGGCGCCGCTTCGCGTCGCTCTATTGATCGATGCGAGCGCCAGCATGAAGCCTAAGCTGCTTGCCGTAGAAGAAGCGATCCGGGATTTGTCGCTCAGCCTTCAGGCTCGCTCCGGGGACAGCCTTGCGGCCGTATTCCACTTCCCGGGGGACCAGGAGATGTGCGTGCTGGATTCGCCATGGACGGCTTCGACCGATCGTATCGGCTCGCTCTTCGGCCGTCTGCGCATGAAGGGAACGACTCCTACGGGGCCGGCGCTCGTGCGCGTAATCGAGTATTTCCGCGAGACTTGTGGTAAGATCAGGACAGAAGATGGACAACCAGCTTCGCTTATGAAGCTAGAGGATACGGACGGGATGCGGAGTGACTACGTCGTCTGAGAAGCAGCTGTCGCCGGGAACAATCCTGAAGGGCAAATGGAATGGACGAAAATATAGGCTGGAGAGGCTGCTGGGAGTCGGGTCGAACGGACAGGTGTACTTGGCCTCGTTCGGCCGGTCGTTCTGCGCGGTCAAGCTAGGCAGGGATGCATCCGATCTGCAGGCGGAGGCCAACGTTCTCGCGTCGCTCGACCATCGCGAGAAGCGGCCTCCGTTCTTGCTGGACGTGGACGACGCGGTTCTGAACGGAACCACGCTGCCTTTCTATGTCATGCAGTATGTGCCGGGAACCCCCGTTCGAACTTACTTGCGCAAGCATGGGGCCGAATGGTACGGGATTGTCGGCTATCGGCTGCTGAAGAGACTGGCCGAGCTTCACGATGCGGGATGGATCTTCGGAGACGTCAAGAACGACAACATCCTCGTCAGCGATTATGGGAAGATCGCTCTGGTGGATTACGGCGGGATGACCGCTAGCGGACGCGCCGTCAGGCAATTCACCGAGATCTACGACCGCGGCTATTGGACGGCGGGAAGCCGGACGGCCGATCCGTCTTACGATTGGTTCAGCGTGGCGGTGCTCTGGATCCACGTGCTGGACGAGAAGCGTCTCCTTCATCTGACCCGAACGCTGCTGCCGCAGAATCGGGATCCCGGCGAGTTGATGGCGCTGGTCAAGACGAATCCGAACCTGAAGCCGATGACGGGGTGGTTCGAGAGAGCGCTGCACGGCCGGTTCGAGTCGACCCAAGAAGCGGCGGAAGCCTGGCGAACGGCCGTGCATGGCGTGCAGAGCGCGAAGGCGCCCTCCCCGCCTCTGGTACCGAGGTGGATGGCCGGCGTCTTCGCGCTTTCTATCCTGTTATGCCTGTCCTTGATGGCGATTTGGTTATTTAATTGAAAGTAATGGAAAGGGGCTATGGTGACAATGGATGAGCTTCTGCTCCGGTTCGAGGCTTGGACGCGGGGAGAGAAGTGGCGAAGCCCGGGAGCGGCCGTCGCGGCGGCCGTGTCGGGAGGCCCCGACTCCATGGCCCTGCTTCATCTCTTGAAGCTCCTCTCGGAGAAGGAAGGCTTCTCCGTCATTGCCGTTCACGTGAATCACCGGTTCCGCGGAGAAGAATCCGATGCGGAGGAGGAGCTTGTCCGGCGAACGGCGCGGGATTGGGGAATCCCCTTCGAATCGTCGGCGATCGATATGCCGGCTTACATCGAGCAGTCGGGGATGAATCCGCAGGAAGCGTCCCGGGAACGCAGGTACGGGTTCTTGGTCGAGGCCGCGCGCAAGCACGAAGCCGCTTATATCGCGCTCGCCCATCACGCCGACGACCAGGCGGAGACCGTGCTGATGAGAATCCTTAGGGGCACGGGTCTGCAGGGGCTGGCAGGAATTGCCTATTCGCGCAGCGAAAAGGAATTGGAACTGATTCGGCCGCTCTTGCGTATACCCAAATGTGAACTTCTCAAGTATGCGTCTCGCAATGGCATTCTATATGCGGTGGATAGCAGCAACCTGAAGAAGAAGTACTTTCGCAACGCCGTTCGTCTGGATGTGCTGCCCTTTCTCGAAGGGTATAACCCGAAGATCAAGGAAGCTCTGCTTCGCTTGTCCGAGACGGCGGCCGTCGATAACGATTATATGGAGAGGGAAGCCCTACAGGCTTTCGCGGAGTCGGTCACTCGCGCAGGGGAGGGCTGGACGCTTGACCGGAGGCGGTTCTGCGGCCTCCACGTTGCTTTACAACGCAGATTGATTAAACTAATATTAAACTACGCTAAGCCGCAGGCCCAGATCCTCGATTACGACGGGGTGACAGAGGCCGTTGCCGCGATAGCCTCGGAGCAAGCGGCGACCGGCAGGCTCGATATGGGGAACGGCTGGGTTCTCGTCCGGGAATACGACCGAGTCTACATGGGGCCGCGGCCGCAGGCGCCCGGAGACTTCGAATATCAGGTTCGCGAGCCGGATTCGCCGTTGCGGATTCCCGAAGCGCGAGCCGTGCTTCGTTTTCACCGGGAGATCGCGGCATGCCGTTCTCCGTCGGAGTACCTCGGAGAAGCCTATTTTGACGAATCGGAGCTTCTTCTGCCCTTAACCGTGCGCAACCGGAGGCCGGGAGACCGATTCGAGCCAAGCGGATTAAACGGCTCCAAAAAAGTGCAAGATATGTTCGTTGACGCTAAGATTCCAAGATCCCTGCGGGATGCGGTGCCGCTCTTGGCCGATGCCCGGGGGAACATCCTGTGGATCCCGGGGGTCAGGCGCTCCAGGCATGCCCTTCCGGAGAAGGGGAAGGAATCGAAGCTGCTGCGGATCTCCATCGAGATGGAGAATTAATCGCCCGTATGGCGACATGAACGAAGATTTGCTATCATACCGTGTATTAATCGGATCGGGAGGTCCTCGCATTGCTGAATGACATTCAAGAAGTGCTCTACTCGGAAGAAACGATTCAAGCGAAAGTAAAGGAATTGGGTGCCGCCATCAGCCGCGATTACCAAGGGCGCAACCCCCTTGTTATTTGCGTACTGAAAGGCGCCTTTATTTTTATGGCGGACTTGGCTAAGAATATCTCCGTGCCGATCGCCCTGGACTTCATGGCCGTCTCGAGCTATGGCAACTCCACCCGCTCTTCCGGAGAGGTGAGAATCGTCAAGGATCTGGACACTTCGGTCGAAGGGCGCGACGTTCTTATCGTCGAGGACATCATCGACAGCGGACTGACGCTGAGCTATCTGATCGACGTACTGGAGCGCAGAAACGCGAAATCCGTGCATGTCGTCGCCCTGTTCGATAAGCCGGGCCGCAGAACGGTCGACCTGAACGCGGACTATACCGGCTTCACCATTCCGGACGCGTTCGTGGTCGGCTACGGCCTTGATTACTCGGAGAAGTACCGCAATCTTCCGTTTGTCGGCGTTCTTAAGCCAGAGATTTACACGAATTGATTCGGCCGTGACAGGATTCTGAACGTCGGCCGCTTCTATTGTGGTGCCAAGACAGGCTATGGTAAAATGATGTAAGCGTGTCGAGAGGAGGTCAGGGATGAATCGGATCATCCGCAACACAGGCTTTTATTTGCTCATATTCTTGGTGACCGTAGGTCTCGTACAGCTCTTTATCAGCAAAGGCGAGACAACGGAGGAATTGAATTACAACCAGCTTGTAGCCATCGTGCGCCAAGACAACGTTAAGGACCTGACTCTTCGTGTCGACAACGGTTCTTACCTGATCACAGGTCATTATAAAGAAAAACCTGCCGACTCTAACAGCTCTTCGTTTGGCGGACGGTTCCCTCTGGCTGACTATGCGATTCAGGATCTGACGAGTACGGCCGTTGATCACGGCGCCCAAGTGAAGTTCCAGAAGATGAAAGGCCAGAGCTTCTGGCTGACGTTCCTGACTTCGATCATTCCGTTCGTGATCATGTTCATCCTGTTCTTCTTCCTGATCAATCAGGCGCAGGGCGGCGGCGGCAAGGTCATGAACTTCGGCAAGAGCAAAGCGAGACTTTATAATGAAGAGAAAAAACGGGTTACGTTCGAGGACGTGGCCGGGGCGGACGAGGAGAAGCAGGAACTGGTCGAGGTGGTCGAGTTCCTCAAGGATCCTCGCAAGTTCGCCGCTCTTGGAGCACGCATTCCGAAGGGCGTTCTGCTTGTCGGTCCTCCGGGTACCGGTAAGACGCTGCTCGCTCGCGCCGTAGCCGGCGAAGCAGGCGTACCGTTCTTCAGCATCTCCGGCTCGGACTTCGTCGAGATGTTCGTCGGGGTGGGCGCTTCCCGCGTTCGCGACTTGTTCGAGAACGCGAAGAAGAACGCTCCTTGCATTATCTTCATCGATGAGATCGACGCGGTCGGCCGTCAACGGGGCGCAGGCCTCGGCGGCGGACACGACGAGCGCGAGCAGACGCTGAACCAATTGCTCGTCGAGATGGACGGCTTCGGCGCGAACGAAGGCATCATCATCGTTGCCGCAACGAACCGCCCGGACATTCTCGACCCTGCGCTCCTTCGCCCGGGCCGCTTCGACCGTCAGATCACGGTCGACCGTCCGGACGTGAAGGGCCGCGAAGCGGTGCTGAAGGTTCATGCTCGCAACAAGCCGATCAACAAGGACGTCAAGCTCGATACGATCGCCAGACGCACGACCGGCTTCACCGGCGCCGATCTGGAGAACCTTCTGAACGAGGCGGCGCTGCTGGCAGCCCGCAAGAACAAGAAGGATATCGCGATGCAGGAAGTCGACGAAGCGATCGACCGCGTCATCGTCGGTACCGAGAAGAAGAGCCGCGTGATCAGCGATCGAGAGAAGAGAATCGTCGCTTACCACGAGACCGGTCATACGATCGTCGGCTACTTCCTGGAGCATGCCGACATGGTGCATAAGGTCACGATCATTCCGCGCGGCCGCGCCGGCGGATATGTCATCATGCTGCCGAAGGAAGACCGCACCCTCGTGACGAAGCAAGAGCTTCTCGACAAGGTAACGGGATTGCTCGCCGGCCGCGTAGCGGAAGAGCTCTTCATCGGCGAGATCGGCACCGGCGCTTACAGCGACTTCAAGCAAGCGACGGGGATCGTTCGCAGCATGATCATGGAATACGGAATGAGCGACAAGCTCGGACCGATGCAGTTCGGCAGCTCGCAAGGACAAGTGTTCCTCGGCCGCGATCTCGGCCACGAGCAGAACTACTCCGATACGATCGCTTACGAGATCGATCAAGAGATGCAGCGCATTATCAACGACTGCTACGACAGAGCTAAGAAGCTTCTGATCGAGAAGACCGAAGAGGTTCACTTGATCGCGAAGACCTTGCTCGAGGAAGAGACCCTCGAGCTGGAACAAATCAAGCGCCTGCTCGACAAGGGCTCCATCGAAGGCGGCGGCGAGGGTTCGAACTCCGATTCCTCCGAGCCGACGACGCTGGAACCGACCGTCGATACGCTTGGCAATGTTCGGGTCCGCATCCAGACGCGGGACGACGAACCGGTTCCTCCGGTACCGGATCAACGCCGCGATGGGGAAGGGTCCGACGAGACCTAATCATGACTCACAACACAGCCCTCCGTTCCTTGCAGAAGGAACGGGGGGTTTTTCCTTTGCGCGTTCCTTTGCGCTAGCAGATAGAGGAATGAGATAACGCCGCTTTTTTTAGACAAGATCAATTGACACCGTCTCTGCGCAAGTGTAAATTTAGTGATAAACAACGCTGTCTGACGCCCGTTTTGCCACTTTATTTGTGCATATATTCACAAAGTTGACGCAAGTTGCAGCGTAACGATATTGGGGTACCAGAGGGCAAGAGATTGCCAATAGGCCTTGGGAGAGGGGTTAACACACATGGAAGCACTGGCTCTGGAAAGAAAAGCAGAGCAGAACCGCGAGCTGAAGGAGCGGTTGCTGCAGCTCAAGAAAGAACGCAATGCCATCATTCTCGCTCACTACTATCAGAGAGACGAAATTCAAGAGGTAGCCGACTTCCGAGGGGACTCGTTCCTGCTCGCGCAGAAGGCGGCGGCGACGGATGCGGACGTAATCGTGTTCTGCGGTGTGCACTTCATGGGGGAGAGCGCCAAGATTCTGGCTCCGAACAAGACCGTGCTCGTGCCGGATGAGCGCGCCGGCTGTCCGATGGCCGACATGGTGAACCCGATCGGCCTTCGCGAGCTCAAGGCCAAGCATCCGAATGCGAAGGTCGTCACTTACATCAACTCTTCGGCGGATGTGAAGGCCGAGACCGATATCTGCTGCACGTCGGCGAACGCGGTACAGGTCGTTAACTCCGTGGACGCGGATGAGATTATCTGGTGCCCGGACAAGAATCTCGGTCACTATGTTCAGCAGCAGACCGACAAGAAGATGATCATCTGGGAAGGGTATTGCAACACGCACGACATGCTCACGGTGAAGGACGTCGTCGAGATGCGCGCCAAGCACCCGAACGCGGAATTCGTCGTTCATCCCGAATGCCGCCCGGACGTCGTCGCCATGGCCGACTTCGTCGGAAGCACGACGGGAATTCTCAAGTATTGCCGCGAATCAAAGCAGAAGGAATTCATCGTCGGCACCGAGGACGGCACCGGCTACCAGCTTCGTCTCGACAGCCCGGACAAGACGTTCCACTTCGCGTCCAAGTTCCTGGTCTGCCCGAACATGAAGGTGAACAACTTGAAGAAGGTCGTCCGCGCGCTCGAAACGATGCAGCCTCAGATTCACGTGCCGCAGGACGTAGCCGATAAAGCCCGACTGTCGCTCGAGCGGATGCTGCTAGTAAAGTAGCATTTAGGAACGCCTTATCCCATCTGATACCAACGCAAAGCTTCTACGGCGTCATGCAAGACGCCGTAGGCGTTTTTGCTTGATTAGGAGTCCTTATTATGATTCCACGTTATATTGTCGATTTTAATATCGACGAATTGCCTACCGTAGAGACAGACGTCGTCGTTATCGGCGCCGGCATCGCCGGCTTGTACACCGCGATTAAGGCCAGCAAGAACAATCGCGTTCTCATGATCACGAAGAAGTCGCTGTTCGACAGCAACACCCGTTATGCCCAGGGCGGCATCGCGGCCGTCATCTCGGAGGACGATTCTCCGGAGTTCCATCGCCAGGACACTCTGATCGCGGGAGTGGGACTTTGCGATCCGGAGTCGGTCGACGTGCTAGTGCACGAAGGTCCCAACGGCGTGCAAGAGCTGATCAACCTGGGGACGATCTTCGATGAGGAAGACGGCCAGCTTGCTCTCACGAAGGAAGGGGCGCACAGCCAGCGCCGGATTCTGCATGCCAATGGCGACGCAACCGGTTATGAGATCGTGCGGGCTCTCGCGATGAAAGCGAAGGCTGCCCCGGAGATCGAGCTGTGGGAGGATCATTTCGTACTGGATCTGCTGACGGAAGACGGCGAATGCTGCGGCGCGCTCGTTCAGAAGCCGGACGGCTCGAGGGTCGTGGTTCGAGGCAAAGCGGTCATTCTATGCAGCGGCGGAACCGGCCAGCTGTATCGGTATACGACCAATCCCGATGTCGCGACCGGGGACGGGATCGCCATGGCATACCGCGCCGGAGCGGTCATCCGGGACATGGAATTCATCCAGTTCCACCCGACCGCGCTCTGTTATCCGGGCGCTCCGCGGTTTCTCGTCTCCGAGGCCGTTCGCGGGGAAGGGGCTTACCTGCGGAATATACGCGGTGAACGCTTCATGGAGAAGTACCATCCTCAGCTGGAGCTCGCTCCGCGCGATGTGGTCGCCAGGGCGATCGTCGACGAGATGGAAGAGACCAATTCGACTTTCGTTTACATCGACATTACTCATGAGACCCCCGAGCTGATCAAGCATCGTTTTCCGACGATATACGAGACCTGCTTAAGCTATGGCTTGGACATGACGACGGACTGGATTCCCGTTGCTCCGGCAGCTCACTATACGATGGGCGGCGTAAGAACCGACCTTCATGGGGAGACCAATATCAAGCGCTTGTTCGCCTGCGGAGAGGTGTCGTCTACCGGCGTGCACGGGGCGAACCGTCTGGCGAGCAATTCCTTGTCGGAGGCGCTCGTATTCGGACACCGGATTGTGGATAGAATTAACGAATTGCCTCCTCTTAAGAAAGAACTGCATATCGATGCCGCAGGGAGCCGCAGCGTTCCTCCGATGGGAACGTTCATCGAGCGCCGCTTGAAGCTTCAGAAGGTCATGGTGCGTTATGCCGGACTCCGCCGGGATGCCAAGGGGCTCGAGAAAGGGCTGGAAGAGCTTAAGCGACAGGTTCCGGTATTCCGGTCCGCCCTGCAGATCCGGGAGGAGCTGGAATTCGCCAATCTTCTGACCTGCGCCTTGCTGACAACGTCGGCCGCGTTATCGAGAGAAGAGAGCCGCGGAGCTCACTACCGGGAGGACTTCCCGAACCGCGATGACGCCAACTGGCAGAAGCATACGATATTGGAACGAGATAAAGAGATCAGCGAGGAGGTGCTGGGCAATGTTTGAACGGGAGAGCGATTGGAGAATCGGCGGTCCGGCCAAAGAAGCGGTGCGCGGGCAGATTCGAGCCTGGCTCGCGGAGGATATCGGCAACGGAGACGTCACGACGATGGCGACCGTGCCGGAGGGCCAGCAGTCCAAAGCGATCATTCATGCGAAGGCATCCGGAATCATCGCCGGCATTCCATTGGCCCGAATGGTGTTCGAGACCGTGGATCCGACCCTGACCTTCGACGCCAAGGTAAGCGACGGGGATAAGGCGGAGCAAGGAACGGTTCTGGCCGTCGTGGAAGGCTCCTCGCACAGCATCCTGACGGGAGAACGGCTTGCGCTCAACCTGCTGCAGCGCCTCTCGGGGATCGCTTCCGTGACCCGCGTCTACGTCGATGCGGCGGAAGGCTTCCCGGTTCGCATCGTGGATACCCGCAAGACGACTCCGGGGCATCGCGCTTTGGAGAAGTATGCGGTAAGAATCGGGGGAGGCTATAACCACCGGTTCGGCCTGTATGACGCCGTCATGATCAAGGATAATCACATTAAGGCGGCGGGGGGAATTCCCCAGGCGGTTGCGGCAGCCAAAGCCCGAGTGCCTCATACGATGAAGGTAGAGGTAGAAGCCGAATCTCTCGGGCAAGCTTTGGAGGCGGCGAGAGCCGGCGCGGATATTATTATGTTCGATAATATGAGCCCGGCTGCGATGAAGGACGCGGCGGTTCGAGTGCGGGAGCTCGTTCCGCATGTCCTCTTGGAAGCATCCGGAGGCGTGCGCGCGGAGAAGGTTCGCGAGATCGCGGCGAGCGGCGTGAACGTCATCTCCGTCGGCGGCTTGACTCATTCGTTCCAGGCGCTCGATATCAGTCTGGATCTAAACGAGAAGAAGGGGGCAGCCCAGTGATTCTTGTTGTCGATGTCGGCAATACCAATATCGTGCTCGGCTTGTATGAAGGCCGAACGTTGAAGGAGCATTGGAGGCTCAGCACGAACCGGTCATCCACGGTGGACGAGTACGGCATCATGCTGACCAATCTGTTCCGGATCGCCGGCGTGTCTTCCGAGGAGATAGAAGGCGTCATCCTGTCTTGCGTCGTGCCGCCTCTGATGCCGACGCTTGAACGGTTGTTCCAGAAATACGCGGGACAAGAGGCTCTAGTCGTCGGGCCGGGAATCAAGACGGGCCTGAACATCCGCTACGAGAATCCGAAGGAGATCGGCGCGGACCGCATCGTCAACGCGGTGGCCGGGATCGAGAAGTACGGCTCCCCGCTTGTCGTGGTTGACTTCGGCACGGCGACGACCTTCGATTACATCGATCCGACGGGCACCTATCAAGGCGGAGTCATCATGCCGGGAATCGGAATCTCCGCCGAAGCTCTCTATCAGAGAGCGTCCAAGCTGCCGAGAATCGAACTTTCGAAACCGCGTCACGTCATTGGCAAAAATACGGTCGCCGCGATGCAGTCGGGCATTATTTTCGGCTATGCGGGCCAAGTGGACGGGATCGTCAATCGCATCCGCAAGGAATACGGAATAACGCCTAAGGTGGTGGCAACAGGCGGCCTGGCGGAGATGATTGCTTCGGAGACGGAGAGAATCGACGCGGTCGATCCGATGCTGACGCTTGAAGGCCTTCGGATTATCTATGAACGGAACGTACGCGCTTCGGAGGAAGCCTAAATAAAATAGAAGATGGAAGGAGTCCGAGGGCATTGAAGGACGAATTGGTGCGAGGCACAGCATGGAACGGAACGATTCGGGTATTCGCCGCTCGCACGACCGCGCTTGTCAGCGAGCTGCAGCGCCGCCACGACACCTATCCGACGGCGACGGCCGCTCTCGGAAGAACGGCTACTGCTGCCGCCATGATGGGGGCCATGCTTAAAGGAGAAGAGAAGCTGACCGTCCAGGTCAAAGGAGACGGGCCGATCGGTCAGATCGTCGTGAACGCGACGGCGGGCGGACAAGTGAGAGGATACGTGGATTATCCTCACGTTCATCTGCCAAGCAATGCCCAAGGCAAGCTGGATGTAGCCGGGGCTGTAGGCACGACGGGTTACCTGAACATCACGAAGGATCTTGGGCTTAAGGAGCCGTACCGCGGAAGCATCCCTCTCGTCTCGGGAGAATTGGCCGAGGATTTCACCTATTACTTCGCCGCGTCCGAGCAGACTCCGTCTGCCGTCGGTCTAGGCGTCCTGGTCGATACCGACAACTCGGTTCTGCATGCCGGAGGCTTTATCGTTCAGGTGATGCCGGGCATCGAGGACGACCAAGTGGCTCGTCTGGAGCAAGCGGTAGGATCGATGCCTCACGTAACGACGCTGCTGGATCAAGGGAAGGATGCCGTCGGTATCCTGAAGCTTCTGGTCGGAGACGATCTGACGATTCACGAGACGATTGAACCGGTATTCGAGTGCTTCTGCACTCGGGACAGAGTAGAGAGAACGCTGATCAGCCTTGGACAAGAGGAGCTTCAGAAGCTGATCGACGAGGATGGGCAAGCGGAAGTGAAGTGTCACTTCTGCAATGAGGATTATCGCTTCGAGGCTGCCGAACTGGAAGAGCTTCTGAAGAAAGCGATGTTCTAACGATGCGGTGGACGAATCGGCGCATGGGACCGATCGTTCTGCTGGCGCTCTCCTGGACACTGATGTGCTTAGTGGCCGGCTGTACGGAGGGGAACGCTTCTTCCGCCCCGTCGGATCCCGCCGCGACGAACACGGCGGCTTCCGGCGGGTCGGACGGGCTGGATCAAGCGGTTGCCGCCATAGGCGGCACATCGATCACGCGACAGCAACTGATCGATCGACTGCTGGCCAACTACGGTGCGCAGACTCTTCGCACGCTTATGCTGCGAATAGCGGTGGAACAAGAAGCGGCTGACCAGGGGATCGAGGTTACGGAAGACGATATTGCCGCAGAGCTTCGCCGAATGAGCCAAGGGTACGACAGCGAAGATCAGTTCTACGATTCCATGCGGGAGCAGCTGGGCATGAGCCCGGAGGAGGTTCGCGGCGACGTCGTCTATCGGCTGAAGCTGGAGCAGTTGGCCATTCTGCCGGTGAAGGTATCCGACGAAGAGATCAGCCGGTATATCGAAGAGCACGAAGAGGAATTCGGGCCTCGAACGGAGCTGAGAATCTCTCACATCGCGGTGCCGAACAGCGAGCTTGCCAAGCGTATTCTGGGCAAGCTTGAAGCCGGCGAAGAGTTCAAGTCGCTCGCGATGGAATATTCCACCGATGAGTTCACGTCGGACGCCGGGGGCGATCTCGGCTGGGTTCAGACGAACGATCCGTTCGTGGCTCCCGAAGTGATTCAAACGGCTGAGAACCTGGAGATCGGCCAGTCCGCCGGGCCGATCGAGACGGAGAACGGGATCGAGCTCATTCAGTTGACCGGCAAGAACGTCGTTCAGGCGATGGATTCCGAGGAGGCTCGCAAGCAAGCGCATCGCGAGCTGGCGCTGGGGAATTCCATCTCGTTGTCCGACCTGGAGAACCAGCTTCTGGCCAAGTACGGAGCGCAGATTCTGGACTCGAGCTTGAAGTCATAATTTAGGGAGATCAGGAACAGCGATGTTTCTGATCTCTTTTTTCCAGAATGGTGGAATCCTCTTCAAAATCGGCCGAAATGGCATGACCAGCTATTGACAATCCATCCATGCGTTTGTTAAGATGAACGTAGTATAAATACCGAGGGAATTAGTCGGAATAATGCAGCGGGGCGGCGTCTGGCCGCACCATATCTGGGAGGGAATTCTGTCATGGCAAGAATTGTGCAGAACGTCACGGATCTGATCGGCGATACGCCGCTTGTGCGGTTGAACCGCATCGTTCCGGAAGGCAGCGCCGAGATCTACGTTAAGCTTGAATACCAGAACCCGGGCTCCAGCGTAAAGGACCGGATCGCCATCAGCATGATCGAGGTAGCCGAGCAAGAAGGCAAGCTTAAGCCTGGCGATACGATCGTTGAACCGACCAGCGGCAACACGGGCATCGGCCTGGCGCTCGTCGCGGCGGCGAAGGGCTACCGCGCGATTCTCGTCATGCCGGAGACGATGAGCTTGGAGCGTCGCAACCTGCTTCGCGCTTACGGCGCGGAACTCGTTCTGACTCCGGGATCCGAAGGCATGAACGGCGCCGTCAAGAAAGCGGAAGAACTGGCCGCGGAGAACCCTGGCTACTTCCTGCCGCAGCAATTCAAGAACCCTGCGAACCTGAAGATCCACCGCGAGACGACGGGTCCGGAGATCGTGGAAGCGATCAATTCGTTCGACGGCAAGCTGGACGCGTTCGTTGCCGGCATCGGCACGGGCGGTACGATCTCCGGCGCCGGCGAAGTTCTGAAGAAGAACTTCCCGAACATCAAGATCGTTGCGGTCGAACCGGCTGCATCCCCGATTCTGTCCGGCGGCAAGCCAGGACCTCACAAGATTCAAGGGATCGGCGCGAACTTCGTACCGGACATCCTGAACCGAGAGGTCTATGACCAAGTCCTTACGGTCGAGAACGAAGAAGCCTTCGAGACCGCTCGCACGGTCGCCAAGAAGGAAGGCCTTCTGGTCGGCATCTCCTCCGGCGCGGCTATCTACGCGGCGCTGAAGGTTGCCAAGGAACTGGGCGCGGGCAAGCGCGTTGTCGCTATCGTTCCGTCCAACGGCGAACGCTACCTGAGCACCCCGCTGTTCAATTTCGAGAACTAATCTTTTCTAATAAGTGCACTACTCTGCCGAATCCCGGTACGCAGCTGATGCGGACCGGGATTTTTGCGCTGTTAGGAGAATGTGAACAATCGGTTGTGAATAATGTGAACAAGTTGTGGATAACTATGGGGACAATGTGGGCTGATCGCTGAAAGCTCCTTTTCCCGGCGTTGTGCTCTAGGCAAGATAAGGTATAATGAGTTCAATCCTTATGAACGGCAAAGGCATGGAGCGGAGGACGAGCGTGGAATACAGGGTCACATTGTTGGAGCATTGGCGAAGCTGGGGAGAGCATAATCGCAGCGTCCCGCGGAATCAGGCATATACATGCCTTCCGATGATCAAGCGTTATCCGCTTGAGCGCGGAGAGGATCGCATTCTTCTCTGGCGTCGGGCTTGGGAGGCGGCGGACGAGCACGCTATCGTTCTGGAGAGCGGCAAGGGAGGAAGATACACCTACCTGGCCATTCGGCCCGATTCCATCGTGAGGGGGCGCGGAGAGGCAGGCGTGGCGTTCTACCCCAAGCGGGAAGCCGCGAGGACGGAGAACCTGAACGGCAAGCCTCTCTCGGTTCTTCGTCATTGGATCGGAGATCATCGGGCTCCCAAGGCGGAGGGCGCTCCGCCGTTCGCGGGCGGGGCGGCCGGCTTCCTCGGCTACGATGTCGCGCGTTCCCTGGAGCGCTTGCCGGAGCTGGCTTCGGACGACCTGCGGCTTCCCGACTATGCCTTCCTCCTCTTGAACGAGGTGTGGATCCTCGACCATGAGCGGTCGGAGCTCTTCTGCGCCATTCATCTTCCTATCCCCGAAACGGCATGGAGTTATCCTCCGGAGCTGGACAAGCTCTATGAGGAAGCCTCCTCGCTTGTGGATAAGATGAAGGCGGAGTGGGATGCCTTCCATGCGATAGCTAAGGAAGAGGGAGCCCAAGACGAGAGAGCGTCGATGAGGAAAATGCTGGCCGAAGACGATCTGCAGATGGATATCGAGGCGTATGCGGGTATCCGGACGGCGATGACCAAGGAGCAGTTCAAGGAAGCGGTCCGCGCCGTGCAGAGGTATATCTCGCAAGGCGACGTCTTCCAGGTGAATCTCTCGCTTCGCCAGAGCCGCCCGGTACGCACGAAGCCTGCCGAGCTGTATGAGTGGCTGAGGCTCGTCAATCCTTCTCCCTATATGGGCTACTTGCATTTTCCCGATTTTCAACTGGTGTCGGCTTCGCCGGAGCTGCTCGTGAAGCTGGACGGGAACAAGATGAGCGCCAGGCCGATCGCCGGGACAAGAAGGCGCGGGAGGTCCGAAGACGAAGACCGGGGGCTCGCGGAAGAGCTGTTGGCCAGCGAGAAGGAACGAGCCGAGCACATCATGCTCGTGGACTTGGAGCGCAACGATCTGGGCAGGGTGGCGGAATACGGCACCGTCCATGTCCCCGAACTCCTTACGATCGAACGCTATTCCCATGTGATGCATCTGGTGTCGCAAGTCGAAGGGACCCTGGCTCCCGGCAAGGATGCGTTCGACCTGATCGGGGCGACCTTCCCGGGAGGAACGATCACGGGGGCGCCTAAGATTCGAACGATGGAGATCATCGAAGAGCTGGAGCCGGTTCGGAGAGGGCCTTACACCGGTTCTCTCGGATGGATTGACTATGCCGGGAATATGGAATTTAATATTATTATTAGAACCATAGCTGTCCAGGATGGCGTCTGTCATATTCAAGCAGGAGCAGGCATCGTCATCGATTCGGATCCGGAGCGGGAGTTCCATGAATGCCTGAACAAGGCGAAGGCGCTCTGGAAGGCTGTGCAGTACGGAGAGAAAAGGCAAGAAGAGGCGGGAAGCGCCGAACCCGGTTGATTCGCGAGGAGGATTCGTCATGATTCTGGTTATTGATAACTATGATTCGTTCACCTATAACCTGGTGCAATACCTGGGGGAGCTTGGTGAAGAGATCAAGGTGTACCGCAACGACGAGATTGATCTGGATGGGATTGCCGCGCTTAAGCCGGATCATATTCTGATCTCCCCCGGACCGTGCACGCCGAACGAGGCGGGAGTAAGCCTCAGCCTTATCGATCGGTTCAAAGGGGAGATCCCCATCTTCGGCGTCTGCCTGGGCCACCAATCGATCGGACAAGCGTTCGGAGGCGACGTCGTGCGCGCCGAGCGCCTGATGCACGGCAAGACCTCGGAGATCGCGCATGATGGCAAGTCGGTATTCGCGGGAATCGAATCTCCGTTTACCGCGACGAGATACCACTCTCTCGTCGTTAAGAGAGAGACGCTGCCGGATTGCCTGGAGATCAGCGCGGAGAGCGAAGACGGGGAGATCATGGGGCTTCGGCATAAGGAGTATGTCGTCGAAGGCGTCCAATTCCATCCCGAATCGATCATGACGGATAACGGACTCGCCCTCCTTCGCAACTTCCTGGCCTACAAATCGGGCATGAGAGCATGAAGCTGCTGCTCGATGGACAACTGATGAACAGCGAGGAAGCCGTGATCTCCGTCTACGATCACGGCTTCCTCTATGGAATGGGCCTGTTCGAAACCTTCCGTACCTACGGCGGGAAGCCGTGGCTGCTGGAATGGCATGCCGAGAGATTGGCGGAAGGCTGCGCCTCTCTCGGAATCGAATATCGGCCGGATCTCTCTCATATGAAGCGTTCGGTTGAGAGGCTGATCGAAGCGAATGGCCTGCAAGAGCAGGACGCTTATATTCGTTGGTCCGTCTCCGCGGGCAACGGCGCGGTTGGACTGCCGACGGAGCCTTATTCGAAGCCGCGGGAGATCGTGTACGCGAAGCCTCAGGCGGCGGACGAGCCGGAAGCGCGCCGCGGCAAGGCCCTGCGCTTGCTTACCCTGCGCAGGAGCGAGCCGGAGGCGGACGCCCGATTGAAATCCTTCCATTATATGAATAATATTCTCGCGAAGCGGGAGCTGTCGGCGGGCGGAGCGGAACCCGGCACGGAAGGGTTATTCCTGAATACGGCCGGCTATATCGTGGAGGGGATGGTCAGCAACGTGTTCTGGATTCGGAACGATACCCTGTATACGCCCTCCTTGGCTTGCGGTCCGCTCGCGGGAATAACGAGAAGATACGTGATGGGCTTGGCCGCTGAGTATGGTCTGAGCGTAGAGGAAGGGGCTTATGCCTGGGATGAACTTCTGCTGGCGGAGGAGGTCTTCGTCACCAGCTCCATACAGGAGATCGTTCCGGTCTCCCGTCTGGAGGCAGCGGATGGGGGAAGACTGTCCGGAGGTACGGAGGAAAAGCCGGGCAAATGGACCTCTAAGCTAATGATGGAATACCGATTGGCCGCAAGGAAAGGAACGATTGAAGCATGAGACCTGCTTTTCACAAGAGAACGTATCATCTTGCCGCAGATTTGAAGCTGGAGCTAGGCAAGCGCACGCTCGTCATGGGGATTCTGAACATCACGCCGGATTCCTTCTCCGACGGGGGCAGCTACATGAATCTGGACGCGGCCGTCGAACGGGCCAAACAGATGGCGGACGAAGGCGCCGATCTGATCGACATCGGCGGAGAATCGACCCGTCCGGGCCATGAGCCGGTGTCGGCCGAAGAGGAGATCCGCCGCATCGTTCCGGTGATCCGCGCCGTTCGGGAGAGCGTGAAGCTGCCGATCAGCGTCGACACGTACAAGCCGGAGACGGCGCGCGCGGCGCTGGAAGCGGGAGCGCATATCCTGAACGATATCTGGGGCTTCAAGAACGATTCCCGGATGGCGGACGTTGCTGCGGAATACGGCTGTCCGGTCATCCTGATGCACAATCGCCGCGAACGGGATTATACGGATTACGTGTCGGACGTGCTGTCCGATCTGCGAGGCAGCTTGGATCGGGCGAGGGCGGCGGGCGTAGCGCCCGAGAATATCTGGCTCGATCCCGGCATGGGCTTCGCCAAGGATTATGAGGAGAACCTGGAACTGATGGGACACCTCGACAAGATCTCCGCTCTCGGCTATCCGGTGCTCCTCGCGACTTCTCGGAAGCTTTTTATCCGCACGGCTCTGGGGCTTCCCGCGGACGATGTCGTGGAAGGGACAAACGCGACGACGGCTATCGGCATCATGCAGGGCTGCCAGATCGTGCGGGTCCATGACGTGAAGCAAGCGGTTCGAACCGCTCGAATGACCGATGCCATCGCGTATAGGCAAGCGGCGAAGGAGGACGAATAGAATGGATCGGATGATTCTCAAGAGGATGGAGTTCTTCGGGTACCACGGGGTATTCCCGGAGGAGAATAAGCTCGGACAGAAGTTCTACGTCGACCTCGATCTGCGCATGGATCTATCACGCGCGGCAGCCAGCGACGACGTGGAGGATACGGTCAGCTACGTCGACATTTACGCGCTCGTGAAGAAGATTGTGGAAGGCCAGCCAGTAAAGCTCATCGAGGCTCTTGCCGGAAACATTGCAAGCGCGGTTCTCGCTACGTATACTAGTATCGTTGAAGCGACCGTCTCGGTAACAAAGCCGAACCCGCCCTTCGCGATTACCTTCGACGGGGTGACGGTGGAGCTTCGAAGAACTCGGGATGCGGACGGCAACGTCGTTCCCGCAGAGGGTTGAGCTCGTGAGACAGGTGGCTTATGCGGCGCTTGGCGCCAATCTTGGAGATAGAGAAGCGACGCTCAGGGAAGCGATCCGTCGACTTGGGAATTCCGATGGGACCGAGCTCGTCCGGGTATCCGACTTCTATGAGACCGATCCCGTCGGGTACACGGATCAGCCTGCGTTCCTGAATATGGCCGTCTCGCTCCGAACAAAGCTCTCCCCCCTGCAGTTGTTGCATCGGCTGCTGGAGATCGAGAACGAGCTCGGGCGAGTCCGAACGATCCGATGGGGGCCGAGGGCAGTCGATCTGGACCTGTTGCGGTACGAAGGGGTGGAGATGGATTCCGGAGAGCTGACGCTTCCGCATCCTCGCATGCATGAACGCTCGTTCGTGCTTGTCCCTCTTCAAGATGTCTGGCTTCCGGAGAGCGGAGCCTTCCCTTGGGAAGCGCTCGTGACGGACGAGGCTAGACGGAAAGATGGAATACGATCATGGAAGCTCTGGGATACGGAGGCTCCATGAGGAAGGAGTTGCCGCCATGCTGAAGATCGGCGACATCGAGATGAAGAATAACGTGGTACTGGCGCCTATGGCCGGCGTCTGCAACCCGGCTTTCCGATTAATTGCCAAGGAATTCGGCTGCGGGCTTGTGTGCGCGGAGATGGTCAGCGACAAGGCGATTCTCCACGGGAACAAACGTACGCTGGAGATGCTCTTCGTCGACGAACGGGAGAAGCCGCTTAGCTTGCAGATTTTCGGCGGGGATAAGGAATCCTTGGTCGAAGCCGTCAAATTCGTGGACAAGAACACGAATGCCGATATTATCGACATCAACATGGGCTGCCCCGTGCCTAAAGTCACGAAATGCGACGCCGGCGCGAGATGGCTGCTGGATCCGAACAAGATCTATGAGATGGTCTCCTATGCGGTCGATGCCGCGAAGAAGCCTGTCACCGTGAAGATGAGAATCGGTTGGGACGACGAGCATATCTATGCAATCAAGAATGCCCGCGCCGTCGAGCGGGCAGGCGGATCCGCCGTCAGCGTGCACGGCAGAACCCGAGAGCAGCTGTACACCGGCAAAGCGAACTGGGATATTATCAAAGAAGTCAAGGAGTCGGTATCGATTCCGGTTATCGGCAACGGCGACGTCTTCTCTCCGGAGGATGCGGAGCGCATGCTCAAGCATACGGGAGTGGACGGCGTCATGATCGGCCGCGGCGCGCTCGGCAATCCGTGGATGCTCTACCGGACCGTTCATTACCTGACCACGGGCGAGATGCTGCCGGAGCCGGATGCCGGCGAGAAGATGCGGATCGCCATGCTGCACATGGACCGCTTGATTGACCTGAAGGGCGAAGGCCAAGCCGTGCGCGAGATGCGCAAGCATCTGGCCTGGTACATGAAGGGGTTGCCGGACGCGGTCAAAGTCAAGAACGAGATCATGGAGATGACGACCCGCGCGGCTGTCTCGAAGAGACTCGACGAGTATGTGGAGGCGCTGGCGGCGGAAGCGGCCAATGGCCTTGAGCAAGGGGAAGCCGTAGTCCATTAAGACTACTTAAATCCGCGTTTGGCGGCTTTTCCGCTAATTGACATTTTAGTGGGGTTGAAATATAATCGTTAACAATATTCGCGACCCGCGACTTATTGTTGTCCGTACAATCAAGTGTCATGTCAACGGTTAAGCGCCATATATTGAGTAGCAACGGATTGCATGGTTGCGGCAGCAGCCTCTACGCAATAGGAGTTGCAGCCAATCCGTGCTCCCGCACGGAAATCATACCTTTGACAGGAGATCGGTGAGATGAGCGACAAAGAAGTCCTTTTGACACCAGATGGTCTTAAACGGCTCGAAGAAGAGCTGGAGAATCTTAAATCGGTGAAGCGCCGCGAGGTAGCCGAACGGATTAAAGTTGCGATCGGCTATGGAGATATCAGCGAGAACTCGGAATACGAGGACGCGAAGAACGAACAAGCCTTCATCGAGGGCCGCATCATCACTCTCGAGAAGATGCTGCGCAACGCCAGAATCATTAATAACGACGAGATCGACCTGGATACGGTAAGCATCGGGTCTACCGTCGTCGTGGAGGACCTGGAATTCGGTGACGTGGTGGAGTATACCATCGTCGGCACGGCGGAATCCGATCCCCTTCAGAATAAAATCTCCAATGAGAGCCCGGTAGGTAAAACGATCATCGGCAAGAAGAAGGGCGCAGTTGTCGAAGTCAACGTTCCAGCGGGCATCATTCAATACAAAATCGTCGATATTAAGAAGTAATACGGAGCGGCGCCGACTCCCCGGCTGCACCTTCGAGTGACGTGCAAGGATCATCTAGGAACGAATAAGAAGGCAACTTATAATTCGAGATGATTAAAAAAGCTTCCTCCGGAAGCTTTTTTGCACGATCAAGCAGGGTTATCCGTAGTACAATGGAAGCATGGCTAGGTTATTTAGGTTGGAGGGAATCACCATCATGGATCAAGTGAATCAGACCGAAACGGCCGAACTCAGCGAACTGCTGCAGATTCGCCGCAACAAACTGGACGAGCTCCGCAAGCTGGGCATCGATCCGTTCGGCACCAAGTTCGAGCGTACGCACGAAGCGGGCCCGATTCTGGCCCAATACTCGGAGCTGTCCGCCGAGGAACTGGACGAGAATCCGATTCCGGTTCGCATGGCCGGCCGTATCATGCAGAAGCGCTCGATGGGCAAGGCTTCGTTCGCGCATATTCAGGATCTTACCGGCAGAATTCAAATCTACGTTCGCGCGGACTCCGTTCCGGAGGATAAGTACAAGGCGTTCGGCATTCTGGATATCGGCGACATCATCGGGGTTACCGGAGTCGTATTCAAGACGAGGACCGGCGAGACTTCCATTAAGGTGGACGATCTCGAGGTTCTGACCAAGTCGCTGCTTCCGCTGCCGGACAAGTTCCATGGACTCAAGGACGTCGAGACTCGCTACCGTCAGCGGTATGTCGACCTGATCGTCAATCCGGAAGTTCAGAAGACGTTCATCACGCGCTCGAAGATCATTCAATCGATGCGCCGTTACTTGGACGGGCTCGGCTACCTGGAAGTCGAGACGCCTACCCTTCATGCGATTGCGGGCGGCGCGGCCGCCAAGCCGTTCATCACGCACCACAACGCTCTGGACATGCAGCTGTACATGCGTATCGCGATCGAGCTTCACCTGAAGCGCTTGATCGTCGGCGGAATGGAGAAGGTGTACGAGATCGGCCGCGTTTATCGGAACGAAGGCATCTCGACTCGTCACAACCCGGAGTTCACGCTGCTTGAACTGTATGAGGCTTATGCGGATTACAAGGATATCATGCAGTTGACCGAGAACCTGATCGTCCATCTGGCCCAAGAGGTACTCGGCACGACGAAGATTACCTACCAAGGCCAAGAGGTCGACCTGTCGACGCCATGGCGCCGCGAATCGATGACTTCGCTCGTCGAGAAGGCGGTCGGAGTCGACTTCACGAAGGTGACTTCCGACGAGGAAGCCCGTCAACTGGCGAAGGAGCACAAGGTTCCGATCGAGCCGCACATGACTTATGGCCACGTCGTGAATGCGTTCTTCGAGACTTTCGTCGAACATACGCTGATTCAGCCGACATTCGTCACGGGACATCCTGTCGATATCTCTCCGTTGGCGAAGAAGAGCAGCGAGGATCCTCGCTTCACCGATCGGTTCGAGCTGTTTATCGTGGCGCGCGAGCATGCCAACGCGTTCTCCGAGCTGAACGATCCGATCGACCAACGCGAGCGCTTCGAAGCCCAGATGGTGGAGAAGGCTGCAGGCAACGACGAAGCGCAAGACCTTGACGAGGACTTCATTCGCTCGCTCGAATACGGCTTGCCGCCGACCGGCGGCCTTGGCATCGGCATCGACCGTCTGATCATGCTCCTGACGGACGCGCCGTCCATCCGCGACGTGCTGCTGTTCCCGCATATGCGCGATTCCGCCGCTGAGTAACAGCGGTATCGGAGACCGGCTGTCGCCTTTCAGGGCGGCGGCCGGTTTCGCTATATATGCTCTTTTCTTATAGTGAGTAAAAAGAGATAAAAAAGTTTCCGAAAAGGGGTTGCGCTTAGTCGAATGTCTATGGTATATTATTTGAGTCGCCGCTGAGCGGTGGCCGCGAAAGAAACGAAACAAACTTGTTCCTTGAAAACTGAACATCGAGCGTAAATGGAAATAAATCGTCGAGCGGAACTTCGGTTCTGCGAGACAAACCAGCAGTACAGAACGAGCCTTCAAGGTTCTTCAAAAAGGTTTACCTTTATGGAGAGTTTGATCCTGGCTCAGGACGAACGCTGGCGGCGTGCCTAATACATGCAAGTCGAGCGGATCTTCTTGAGTAGCTTGCTACTCAAGAAGGTTAGCGGCGGACGGGTGAGTAACACGTAGGCAACCTGCCCATAAGACCGGGATAACATTCGGAAACGAATGCTAAGACCGGATACGCAGAACTGGGGCATCCCGGTTCTGGGAAACACGGTGCAAGCTGTGGCTTATGGATGGGCCTGCGGCGCATTAGCTAGTTGGTGGGGTAACGGCCTACCAAGGCGACGATGCGTAGCCGACCTGAGAGGGTGAACGGCCACACTGGGACTGAGACACGGCCCAGACTCCTACGGGAGGCAGCAGTAGGGAATCTTCCACAA
>NZ_RZJR01000015.1 GCF_003990975.1 Cohnella sp. AR92 | reverse complement strand
GGTCCAGCATCATAACAGAAGGTTAAACTATCCGCTGGCCCCAGTTCTTTAATGAGTTTACGAATCGCAGCAGGTGTGTGAGCGATGGTGCCGTAGTATCGCGGCGCCTCGCGCCCAGCATCCGCGATAGCAACGGAAATTTTTTCTTTGGAGACATCTAAACCGACGTATTTTGTGGCAGAATGCATAGTAGCAGCTCCTTTTGCTTGTAGCTCTGAAAATGGTGTGTTGATACTCTCCATTTTTAACCTACGACTTGAAGCAAATACGGGGCTGTTTTTGTTTTACGTTCATCATAGCTAGAGTGACAAGGTGTTGCCGTACGGCATTATCTCCGAGTATCGCTCCTATTCAGATTATTTTCGACTAACTGGCCGCCCCAGCCGAGCTATCGCGCTTCGTTAGTCGAATTATTAGATTCGACTCCAAGGGGACCAACTCAAACTCAGCGTGCTCCGGCCTGCGGCGGAATGAAATCGTCAGCCCTTTTCTGCCAATGGAAAAAGAGCCGCCCCGGACCCCCGGAGCGGCTCAATCTTCACACCTTTATTTCGTTACCGCAGCCTTGCCGTTCTTCACGTCCAGCACGGCGCTGTGGATTCGGTCGAACAGATCTTCCAGCTGCTCTTCCTCCATGCAGGAGAAGGCGACGCGAAGATCGGTCTGGCCGAGGGCGATCGTCCCGACTCCGTACTCTTCGAGCAGGCGCTGGCGAACGGCCTCCGCGTCCACGGTCTCTAGCCTCAGGCACATGAAGTAACCGGAGTTGAACGGATAATAGCTCCATTCGCTGCCGTACTTGCCGCTGTCGAGCAGCTCCTTCACGCGGTTGGCCCGTCCCTTCATGATCTGGAACTTCTCGGCTTTCTGAGCTTCGAACTCCGGCGACTTAAGCGCTTCGAGTACGAAGGTCTGCGACGGATGCGGGCCGCTGGAGATCGTCGCGCGGATGATGCCCATCGTCTTCTGCTCAAGAGCCGCAAGCGTGCCGGCGGATTGGCCGCCGTAGGTGATGAAGCCGACGCGGAAGCCCCATACGTATTCTTCCTTGGTGGCGCCGTCGACCTTGACCGGCAGGATGCGCTCGTGCAGGCCGCACAGCTGGCCGAAGAGCGACTCCTTCAGCGAATCTTCGAAGAACAGGCCGAAGTAGGCATCGTCGGTGACGGCGACGACGTTGATGCCGGCTTCCGCGGCTTCCTGGATGGCGGCGACGATCGCGCGGCCGTCTTCCGCGTTCGGCGTGTAGCCCGTCGGGTTGTTCGGGAAGTTGAGCAGCACGATCGCTTTGCCCTTGCTCTTCTGAGCGAGCAGGGCGTCGCGCAGGCCGGCGGCGTTGAAGCGATTCTGTTCGTTGTAGAGCGGGTATTCGACCATGACGGTGCCGCGGCGAATGCCGAAGGTCAGCTCGTAGTTCTCCCAGTTCTTCTCCGGAAGCACGACGGAATCTCCGGCGTCGGCGAACAGGTCGGCCACGACGCTAAGGCCGTGGGTCAGGGCGTTGGTCACGATCGGAAGGCTGATGGCCTTGCCGACGACGGAAGGGTTCTCCTTCAGCATCTTGTCGCGCCATACCGTGCGCAATTCGGGTTTGCCCGCAGGGGGCGCATATTCGTAAATGTCCTTAGGATTGTAGGCGGACAGATTATCCTGAATGACGCGCAGGTGCATCGGCGTTCCGTTCTCGGTCGCGATTCCGATAGTTGCGTTGTACACTTTCGCCTTCTGTTTGGCTTCGGCGCTTTGGCTCAGAATGCCGTCCTTAGGGAAATAAATCTGACGCCCGATACCGGACAACATCTCGGCGATACGCGGGTTCTCCCGCTGGATGGTGTCGTTCAACTGCTGTGCCAGGGAATTCATTACTGTCGCTTCCTTCCACCAGATCATGTTATGGCGCTTGAATGGGATACGCCGTTCGTTCGGAGTTATTATACACTATTGGGGAAGGAGCGTCACCGGATTGTGGGCTTTTTCACGATCAGAATTTCCGATGGGCGGTTCATTCTTCTTGCCGCTTCGAAGAAGGGTGGCGGGCGATCATCTCCTCGATCGTTCTCGGATCGCCGGGAAGATTACGCTCGGTCAGACCGTCCAACACTTGCTTCAGCCGGCGGTCGGGCAAGTGCTGGCCGAACTTGAACTTCCCGCTCATCTCCTCGATGTCCAGCCGCATCACCGCCACTCCTTTTAAAGAAGCAACGTATTTGGGATCTTCCGCGTCGATCGGGGCATGCCCTCCCTCCGGCTGCATGGAACGAAGCAGAGCTCCGAGAGCTTTCGCCTTCTCGCCGGGATCCTCCACCTGCTCGATTCGGCCCCTCATCCGGACGGAGCGGAAAAAGACGGTTGCCGGGCAAGCCAGATACGGATCGCTGAAGTAAGAGGGGATAAAAGCATGGGATTCATAGACGACGAATTCCGCTCTCGGGTCGGCCGCGATTCCTTTCATTTTCTCCCCGTGCTTGCTTCCGTGGAAGTAAGCCGAACCATCGAGATAGGCATAATTCAAGGGAACGGCCTTCGGCCAGCCGTCCTCTCCGGTGAACGTCAGCACCCCGTCGTGCCGCTCCCGCAGGAACGGCTCGCAGTCCTCTTCGATCGGCACCTCGAATTCTTTTCTGCGCATAGGAAACTCCCCCTGGTTGAAGTAAATTTTTTTATCAGTTTAGAGGGTTAATTGACAAACAAAAAGATCCAATTATGATTAAAATTAATAGGCCATTCAAGGGAGTCATCGAATGTGTTTCAAATTCCGTACGAGACGCGCTTAAAGGAATGCGGCAGCAAGCACCTGGCTCTATACCTATCGCTTAGGGACGGCATCTCGTCCGGTCTGCTTCAGCCGGGCGCGCGGCTGCCTTCGACGCGGCAGCTGGCCGAGCTGTACCACCTGTCTCGCGGCAGCGTCAGTCTCGCCTACGAGATGCTGGCGGCGGAGGGGTACGTGCGCACGGGAATCGGTCAGGGAACGTTCGTCGCCGGACGGCAGGGCCAATCCTCTCTCACCGGATCGGAAGAGAGGAAAGCCCAGCCGGAACAATCGGAGTCCGGCCCTCCGAAGCCGGCTTTATCCGCATGGGGCAGGCGGGTCACTCAGGGCACGGGGCGAAGCGGAGCGGCGGCTTCGAAAGCTGCGAAGGCTGTTTCCGGAAACGAAGGCGTCTCGTTCGTGCCTCGGGGAATCGGGGAGAAAGGGTTCCCCTGGATGGAGTGGAAGTCCGCCGTCTCGGCGCAATGGAGGAAGCTGGGTTCCATCGCGGACAACGGCTGGACAACCGAGGGCAGCGACCGGCTCAGACGGGTGATCGCCGACAGGCTGGGAAGAGAGAGGGGCATTCGCTGCTCTTCCGACGATATCGTCATTACGGGCGGGTCCATGCAGGCGATCGCCATCCTGTCCCAGTTGCTCCTGGAGGAGGGGCGGACGGCCGTCGTAGAGAATCCGGGATACCATGGGATCCGTTCCGCCGTCTACGCGACCGGCGCGGCGCTTCATCCCGCCGAGGTGGACGAGGAAGGAATCATCCCGCAGGACTGGGATGCGCAGCTGCTCTTCGTGACGCCGACCCGGCAGTTCCCGACCGGCGCGGTGCTTCGGCTGGAGCGCCGCCTGGAGCTGCTGCAATGGGCGGCAAGGCGGGGCACTTGGATCGTGGAGGACGATTACGACAGCGATTTTCGCTGGGGCGGGCGCCCGATCGAGCCGCTGAAGTCGCTGGATAAGGAGGGGAGAGTCGTCTATGTGGGCAGCTTCTCCCGAACGATGCGCTCCGAGGTCCGAATCGGGTACGCGGTGCTTCCGGAAGCCCTGCGCGCTTGCTTTATCCAGGCGAAGCGGCTTTACGATCCTTATCCGGAGGGCATCGCGGAACAGAACGCGCTGGCCGATTGGATCGCGGACGGCGGGTACGATCGTCACCTGAGGCGGATGAGGCGGGTCTTCCATAAACTGCAGGAGCGCCTGCGGCTAGGGCTGGGAGAGCGGCTTGCGGAACTTTTCGAGATCGTTCCTTCGGATGCGGGCTTGACCCTTTTTGCTTATTGGAGAGGCAATGAGGAGAGCTATAAGCTTCTGCAAGAGAAGAGCAAGCAGCTTGGAGCCGTCTGGCAGGACGGGAAGAAATACGCCATGGCGGACGGCAAGCGGCGTCCGTCCGCACTGTTCGGATTCGCTCATCTGGACGAGAAGGAGATCGATCTGGGCATCGCCCGAATCGGGGCGGCAGCCGGAGAGCTTGGCCTTATCCCTCACAATGATCAAGGAGGCAGCAACCATGCTTAACGTAACGCCGGAATCGTTCCATCTACTTCCCTACTTCGCCAAGACCGTCTGCGAACCCGGCTGGAAGTGGCAGAAACGCGAGAAGCCGCTGGCCAACTACGATCTCTTCTATGTATGGAGCGGCGAAGGAGAGGTCATCTTGAACGGCATCTCTTACGACGTCGGCAAGGGCAGCTGCTTCCTGTTCAGGCCGGGAGACCACACGAGCGCGACGCACAATCCCCAGAAGCCGCTCGTTCTGACCTATATTCACTTCGATGTGACGGAGCCGGTCGAGACGATTCCGGAACGCTACCGGATGCTTGGCGACTCGATCGAATTCGAGAATCTTCTATCTCGCTACATTAGGCTGTACTTGGTGGAGACGTTCGCGGCGGATATCGAGGCGAGGCTGATTCTGAAGCAGGCGATGATCCATCTGCTCCGGGGCGACCGCAACGAGCCCATTGAACGCAAAGCGAGCAACCAGCTGACCGAGAGCATCCACGAGGTTGCCAATTACATTCGCCAGCATCCGGGCATCCAGCATCGGGTAGACGATCTGGCCGCCCGGGCGGGCTTAAGCTCCCGCTACTTCTCGATCAAGTTCAAGGAGCTGATCGGCACGTCGGTGCAGACCTACATGATCCGAACCCGGATCGAGCGGGCGCAGCACCTGCTGCTTCACGCGGGGATGAACGTAACCGAGGTGGCCGATACGCTCGGCTATCGGGACATCTTCTTCTTCAGCCGGCAGTTCAAGCAATATACGGGGAAAAGTCCGTCCGAGCTTCGCTGACCCGGCGAGCAACTCGATTGTATTTAAGCTCACATTATTCGCGCACATTAAAGAACCCATTATCCCAGCGTCTCAGGACTGTCGCTTGAAGCTTGATCGCGACTGCTCTGATCGAAGGGGATAATGGGTTTTTGCGCTCGTTTGTTTAACAATGGATGTCGTTCGTAAGTTGTACAGCCTTATTCGGCTTCCGTCGATCTTAGCACGCCTAGCCTCTGTCCCATCCGCACCTTGTCGCCGATTCCGAGCCCTTCATACTCCTTGCAAGTGCCGTTCTCCGCCAGAAGAACGACCGTGGAGCCGAACTCGAAGTACGCGAGCTCTTGGCCGGGTTCCAGCTGCTTGGGCAGCGGTTGAACGTACTGAATGCTGCTCACGTTGAGGGCTCCGACCTTCACGACGGCGATCTCGCCTTCCTCGTGGCGGATATAGGTGATCATCCTCTCGTTGCGGGAGAGCACCCTTCTCAAGCAGGTGAGCCCGAACTCGTTGACGGGATACACGCGGCCGGGAATATGCTCGCTCTCGACGATCGTGCCGGAACAGGGGGAATGAATGCGATGATAATCCGTGGGGCTGAGGTACAGCACCCAGAAATATCCCTGTTCATAATGGCCGCTGCGCGGAGAGTTGTTCAGCAATTCGTCCAGCGTATAATCCTGCCCCTTCACGCGGAGCAGCACGCCGTCTTTGATCACGCCGCAGGCGGTGATCAGCGCATCGACGGGACTGATCAAAGCACTCTCCGTCCGATCGATCGGACGGGCTCCGGGCTTCAAGCGCCTTGTGAAGAAGTCATTCAAGGACGCGTATTCCTGCAGGCCCTTCTCCGCTTCTTCGACGGGAATGCGGTAAAGCGTCGCGAACCTGGGGATGAAGCGCCGACTGAACGAGGACTTGGCAAGCCGTCCCGTCATGCGGGAGACGAACTTGCGCGAAGACAGCTCGGTCATGGAGCGCATTAGCCAACGATTCATGCGCCTGGCCACTCCTTCTTTCTAATCCGTCGTACGTCATTATAGCCATACGATCGTCCCTAAGTGTGACACATCGGAAGCAAAAGTTCAATATCAGGATAGAAGCCGTGAGCGTTCGTCCTTCTTTCGTGTATCCTAGCATAGAAATCCGCGCAGAGGAGAGAACCGGGTTGCACAAAGTCGTCTTCGTCACTCCGGGAGCCTATCCGGTTCCTTCGCCAAGCGGCGGATCGGTCGAACGGGTCGTGGAGAAAATCGTGCCGCTGCTTCAGCCATCCATCGAGGCGAGAATCTACGGGAGGAAGGGGCTCGGCCTTTCGTCGAGAGGGCTTCTGCACGGCGTCGTCTGCGAACGCTTCCCCGTACGGTCCCCGGCAGGATACTGGAGCCGGGTTACGGAACGCATCCGCGATTATCGGCCGGACCTGATCCAGGTCGAGAATCGGCCTCGCATGGTGTTAAGGATGAGAAAAGAATTCCCCCGAGCGAGGATCTGGATGAATCTTCACTCCAATACGTTCCTTATTAAACCCTATATGAAGGATAGCCGGACGCTGACGGCCAGCGTAAAGGCGGCGGACCGGATTATCGTGAACAGCCGTTTTCTTCGGGATTTCGTGATTCGCAAAGCTCCGCAAGCGGCCGACAAGATCGGCATCGTGAATCCAGGGGTGGATCCCGGCCGCTTCTGCTTGCCCTACGGAGACTTGGAGAGAGAAGCGCGCGGATGGTGCGACCGCCGGATCGTGCTCTACATGGGCAGGCTGATTCCGCTGAAGGGAGTCCATCACTTGCTTGCGGCGCTTCCCGAACTCATTCGGCGGGTTCCGAACGTGCTTGTCGTCATCGTGGGAAGCCCCTTCTACGGTTCTTCCCGCACGACGGCCTACAGCCGGGAGCTGCGCCGAATGGCGAAGCGGTACTCGTCCTATGTGCATTTTCATCCGTACGTGCCTTACGATGAGGTTCCGCTTTGGTATTCTCTGGCGGACGTCACGGTCGTGCCGTCGGTTCGGCGCGAAGCGTTCGGATTGGTGAACGTCGAGGCGATGGCGGCCGGATTGCCGGTCGTGGCCACCCGAATCGGCGGGATGCCGGAGATCATACAGGACGGAATTACGGGTTTCCTCATCCCTGTCGAGCGCGCTCCTATCGAGCTGGCCGACCGGCTGTCGCTGCTTCTGAACCAGGAGGAACTAAGGCAGGAGATGGGGAGAAGAGGGCAGGAGCGGGTACGGGAGCAGTTCACCTGGGAGCATTCGGCGGCTAGCTGGCTGAAGGAATGGAGCGAATTCTTGGCAGGACATGATAGTTAGCAGAATCCGGGGTCTCCGTTCCCCGGTTTTTTTTATTTGTGCAATCTCATAATGTTAGTTATTTAACATATATGTTAGATAACTAATAATAGTAAATAGAAAACAAATAAGTGACATTACGATTGCTTTGGCTTATAATCCCAAATGTAAGCGCATTCCAATAAAAAGGAGGATCGTTTACAGGTATAAAGTTTCGGTTTTGTTAGTCTGCTGTTGGATTTTCGACTTTCGATACCCCAAACGGAGGAGAGATTGAACTTGAGAACCCACGTATTAGCGAACCGAACGGCGTTACTGCTGCTTTGTTTGATGCTAGCCGCGTATGCTTTTCCTTATGCCAAATCAGCGGGAGCTGCAACCACGGGCTTCTATGTAAGCGGTACCAAATTAAAAGACGCCAACGGCAACAACTTCGTCATGCGAGGCGTCAACAATCCGCATATCTGGTACGACTCCCAATCCTATTCCGCGCTTGCCGACATTGCGGCGAAGGGCGCGAACGCGGTGCGGATCGTGTGGTCGACGAGCGGAACCGCTAGCCGGCTGCAGCAGATCATCGACCGCTGCAAGGAACTGCATATGGTCGCCATCGTGGAGCTTCACGACGTGACCGGAAGCAACGATGCCAGCCGCTTAAACGATATGGCAGCCTACTTCACCCAAAGCGCCGTGAAGACGGTTATCAACAACAACACCAAATACGCGCTCGTGAACATCGCCAACGAGTGGGGCGGCAACGACTTGTCCGATACGGCTTGGAGAGACGCATACAAGACCGCGATCTCGACTTTGCGGAACGCGGGCGTGAACAACACGATCGTCGTCGACGCTTCGGGATGGGGACAGAACGCCTCCCCCATCAAGGCCTACGGCAGCGCTTTGCTCAGCCACGATCCCGATCATAATATAATGTTCTCGCTCCATATGTACGGGTCATGGAACGATGCCAGCCGAATCGGAACCGAGCTTCAAGCCATCCAGAATCTGGGCCTTGCCGTCATGATCGGAGAATTCGGCTACAACTACAACAACGGCAACAACAATCTCGGCACCACGGTTAACGCGCAGGAGGTCATGAACCAGGCCCAATCCAAGGGAATCGGGTATCTGGCGTGGTCATGGACGGGCAATGATTCCTCGAATGCCTGGCTGGATCTGGCGAGCAGCTCCGACTGGAAAACATTGACCTCGTGGGGCAACCTCGTCTTCTACGGTACGAACGGAATCGCTTCGACAAGCCAAGCCGCATCCGTGTACGGCTCAAGCGCGGGAACGGGTTCATCCACCGTCCTGTACAGCTTCGAATCGGGCACGCAAGGATGGACGGGCATCGGCGTCTCCGGCGGTCCATGGACGACAAACGAGTGGTCGGCCAACGGGAGCCAATCGCTAAAGGCGGACGTCATGCTGGGCGGCGGTCCTTACTATCTGGCCTATGCCGGTTCGAGCAACCTCAGCGGCAAGACGACCTTGAAGGCCACGGTCAAGCATGCGGCATGGGGAAATGCGGGCAGCGGTTTGCAAGCCAAGCTGTACGTCAAGACCGGTTCCTCCTATGCCTGGTCGGACGGAGGCACCGTCAACATCAATTCTTCGTCCGGTACGGCCCTGACTCTCTCGTTATCGTCGATAGCAAACTTAAACGACGTCAAGGAGATCGGCATTCAATTCCTTGCCCCGTCGGGCAGCAGCGGCCAGAGCGCGGTTTATGTGGACAACGTGACGGTTCAATAACAGAGCAAAAAAAGCAAGAGACCTGCTTCGTTACGGCAGGTCTCTTGCTTTTTTATTTTTACAGTCCGGCGAAAGTGGAGTACAGCAGATAAACGTTGAGGATGACGATAGCGACGGTAACGGTCCAAGCGATCGCCTTCAGCCAAGGAGGGTTCACGAACTCGCCCATCTTCTTCTTGCTGGAAGTGAACTTCACCAGAGGCACGACGGCGAAGCTGAGCTGCATGGACAGGATAACCTGGCTGAGGATGAGCAGATCGGTGGCGCCTTTGTCGCCGGAGAGCGCGATGACAATGACCGCCGGAATGATGGCGATCATCCGGGTGATCAATCGGCGAAGCCAGGACGGCAAGCGAATATTCAGGAAGCCTTCCATGACGATCTGCCCCGCCAGCGTTCCGGTCAAGGTCGAGTTCTGCCCGGAGGCGAGCAGCGCGACTCCGAAGAAGATGGAAGCCAGCGTCGTGCCAAGCAGCGGAGTGAGCAGATCGTAGGCTTCCCCGATGTCTTCGACGTTCGTATGTCCCGTCTGGTGGAAGGCGGCTGCCGAAATAATCAGAATCGCCGCATTAATGAAGAGTGCGAAGAATAAGGCGATCGTGGAATCCCAAGTAGCGAAGCGGATCGCTTGCCTCTTCCCGAGAGCGGTCTGCTCGAATTGTCTCGTTTGAACGATGGAAGAGTGCAGATAAAGGTTATGCGGCATGACGGTCGCGCCCAGAATTCCGATGGCGATATACAGCATCGCCGGATTGCTGACGATTTCGGCTTTGGGAATGAATCCCTTCATGACGTCGCCGACAGCCGGCTGGGACATGATGAGTTCGGCCGCGAAGCAGAAGCCGATAATGGCGATAAGAGCGATGACGAAAGCTTCCAGGTACCGGAAGCCTTTGTTCTGCAGGAACAGGATAAGCAGAACATCGATTGAGGTTAGGATGACGCCGTAGATAAGCGGTATCCCGAACAGAAGGTTGAGCGCGATAGCGGCTCCGATAACCTCGGCCAGATCGCAAGCGGCGATGGCCAGCTCGCACAGAATCCACAGGACGAACGATACGGGCTTGCTGTAGTGGTCGCGGCACGCTTGCGCCAAGTCCCGGCCCGTCACGATGCCCAGCTTGCCGGCGAGAGCCTGCAGCACGATAGCCATCAGGTTAGATAAGAGAATGACGGAGAGAAGGGTATAGCCGAACTTGGAGCCTCCCGCGATATCGGTCGCCCAGTTGCCCGGATCCATGTATCCGACGGCCACCATGTAGCCGGGACCGACGAAAGCCAGGAATTTGCGGAACGTAGAACCGTTCTTCGGTATCCGGAGCGAGCGGTGAGACTCGGGCAGCGAAGGCTGATGCTGTTTTTGCCGCCAGCCTGACGAGTTGGTGCCCGTAACCATGAGATCATCTTGCATGGGAATCACCTCGGTGTTATTAAAAAGTTGTTCTTATCAATCAATTTGGCATGTGTGCCATAAAGTTTCCTTAGGGCAAAACATCTGGTTGGTATTACTATACGCCCGACCCTCTGAAAAGTAAACCACAATTTCGAGAAATTCCATCCGTGTCGCGCCCATGGGTGAATGTGCATATGATACGTTAGATTTTCATGCTGGGAAGGAGAGGAACATGAAAAAGGGCAAAACGAAAAAGTCCTCGAACACTAGGCGGCCGCTGTACATCGTAGACGATCCGAATCGCATGGAGCTGCAATGGCTGGACGATATATCGAAGAAGCAATCCAAGCCGATCAGCGTACACGGAGCTGCCGTCGCCGAGTCTCCGTCGGGCAAGACGGCTCGCAGCGCCGACAAGGCGGGGCATGAGGCGGATTCGGCCCAGGGAGCGGCGGACATCGGGAACGAGAACGTCTCGGAACCGCGCGCGGAATCCGTCGCAACGGAGGAGCCGCAACCGTCATCCGGCGAGGAGAGGCTGGCCGAAGCGCTTGCAAGCGCCGAAGAGATCGTTGCCGTTGTCGATGCGGCAGACAAGCAAATCGCGGAGTACACCGAGGCATTGGCGGAGATCATCGAGCCTACCCGTTCGCCAACGCGCGAACCGGAACCCCAACCCGCTCAGAAAGCGGAACCGCAGCCTGAGCAGCAGCCGGAACGGAAGCTTGAACAGGCGTCCGAGCCTGCTGTCGCCGAGGCCGAGAACGCGGAACGGACGGCGGAATCGCAATGGGCGGACGAGAGAGAAGAGCGGCATTGGCGGCACCAGAAGCTGGCGGAGAAGCGCATTCCGACCCGCCCTGCTCCCATTGTCTATACCGACGATCTCGCCGACGAATCGGTCACGATCGACAAGTTGGCGCCTTTCGCCGTAGGTCCCAACAATCTGGCGGCCGAATCGGTTACGACGGAGGCTCTTGCGGATTTCTCGGTTACCTCTATCAAGCTGGCCGACGGTTCTATCACTTCCTCCAAGTACGCTCCCGAATCGATTACGGGAGAACACTTGACCAAGAACTCGATCTCCGGCCAGAAGATCCGAGATCGTTCCATTACCGGAGAGAAGCTGAGAGACGGCAGCGTGTCCTCCGAGAAGCTGGCGGACCGGACGATCAGCGCCGACAAGATTGCCGAAGGCTCTATCCAAGCCAAGCATCTTAGTTTATCCATTATCACTTCCGACCTACTCAAGGATCAGTCCGTGACCTCGGACAAAATCCGCAGCGGAACGATCCGCAGAGAGAATCTGTCCAACGAAGTCATCGACACCTCCAAGCTGGCGGATGAAGCGGTCACGACTTCGAAACTGCGGGACGGTTCCATCCAGTCGCAGAAGCTGGCTCCGGAAGCGATCGATTCGACTCACTTGAAGCAAGGCATCATTCTTGCCGACCATGTGGCGATAGGTTCCTTGCAGGGAAAGCATCTCGCTCCGCAAGCCGTTCTCTCCGAAAATATAGCCGATGGCGCGATAGGAACGACCGAGCTGGCCGAACGCGCGGTCACCGGAAGCAAGCTGGCGCGGGAATCCGTCGACACGGAGCATCTGCGCCCATCGGCCATTCGAGGAGACCATCTCGCCGACGATTCCGTTGACAGCCGCCATCTGACGGCCGGATCGATAACGGCGAGCAAGCTGGCGGAGCAGTCCGTTACGACGATCAATCTGGTGGAGCATGCCGTTACCTCCTCCAAGATAGCGGACCAGAGCGTCGTCTCCGGCAAGATCGGAGACGAGGCGATCCAAGCCAGACACCTGGCGAAGGGTAGCATCCTGAACGACAAGCTGGCCGACCATTCGATCGAACGGCGCCATCTGACGGAAGGGCTCCTCGAAGGCAGGCACCTGACGAATCGTTCCATCTCCAGGGAACACCTGCAAGACGGCATCATCGGGACCGGCCAGCTGGCCCCCGAGTCGGTGACGCGCAAGCAGATCGTCGAAGGGGCGATCGGCTCGGGCCAACTGGCGCAGGGAGCGGTCAAGTCCGCCCAGATCGCGGACGGATCCATCCTGACCCGCCATCTGGCGAACGGTTCGGTTCGGACCCCGCATCTTGCCGAGGACAGCGTGACCCATGACAAGCTGGCGGCGGGCAGCCTGAGACCGGTTCACTTCGGAGAGGATTCGGTCAAGGGAGAGGCGATCGCCAGACAGGCGATCGAGAGCCGGCATATTCGGCCCGGCGCGATCACGCCGGCCCATCTGGCGGAATCGTCCGTCGGCACTTCCGCTCTGCAAGGGGAGTCGGTCACTTCGGAGATTCTGGCGCCGGGCTCGGTCGGCGAGCGGCAGCTGGGCGTGAGGTCTGTTTTCTCCCATCACCTGACGGACCACTTGATTACTTCCCTTAAGCTGTCTCCGGAGAGCGTATCGACGGATAAGCTGGCAGACCAATCCGTTACGACCGTGAAGCTGGCGGATCAGAGCGTGACGGCTTCCAAGCTTGGCGCAGGTTCGGTCGGGCGGAGCGCATTGGCCCCCAACTCGGTCACGGAGGATACGCTGTCCGAAGGAGCCGTCGGCGCCAAGCAGCTGAAGAGAGGCGCCGTGAAGTCGGACCATCTGGCGGCGGACAGCGTTCATACCGATGCTATCGCGAAGAACGCGATCGCCTCGGAAGCCATCCAGGAAGGCGCCGTAACGAATAAGCATCTGGCCGTCGAATCCGTAGAGAGCCGGCATCTGACCGCCCAATCCGTGCTAGGCTTCCATCTGTCCGAGGACAGCATACGCGAACCGCATCTGACGAGCGGCTCGGTCAGCCATGCCAAGCTGACGGATTTGAGCGTCGGCGAACGCAACCTGCAGCCTCGTTCCGTCGGCGAGAAGCACCTTGCGGCCGATTCGGTCTCTTCCTCGCAGCTTCAAGAGCTCAGCGTAGGCTCGGAGCATGTGAAGGACGGAGCGATCGGACAGCAGCACCTGGCGGACCAGAGCGTGAACGAGTCCGCCCTGGCGGACGGAGCGGTCGGCGAGCGGCATCTGATGGACGGAAGCGTCACTCTCCAGAAGCTGTCCGCGGGCAGCGTAGGAAGCGAACATCTTCTGCTGGAATCGGTTGGCGGCAAGCACCTCAAGCCGGATTCGGTGCAGGGCTATCACATTCGCAAGGGTTCGGTGTCGATCTCCCATCTGGCCCCGGATATGTTCGCCCTCGCCAAGCTGGCTGAGCGTAGAATCGATTCGGAACGAATCGAGCCGGCGGCGGTCTCGACCGTACACATTCGTGATGAATCGATCACCGAGGATAAGCTGGCTTCGGGCAGCATCAGCGACGACAAGCTGGCGACCGGGGCGGTAGTCACCGACAAGCTGGCGGATCGCAGCGTGACGGAACAGAAGCTCAGAGACGAGTCGGTCTCCAGCGACAAGCTGGCGGACGGCAGCGTAACGGAGAGCAAGCTGGGCATGGGTGCGGTTGCCGAGAGAGCCCTCGCGGAAGGAGCCGTGACGGAATCCAAGCTGGCGGCAAGCAGCGTAACGCCCGATAAGCTGGCGGACGGCAGCGTCATTGCCTCGAAGCTCGGGCAGAACTCGGTCACCGGCGATAAGCTGGCGGACGGCAGCGTTACCGAGTCGGCCCTCGCCGAAGGGGCTGTCACGAGCGGCAAGCTGGCAGACGGTCAAGTGACGGAAGCGAAGCTCGGTTATGCTTCGGTAACCGTCTCGAAGCTGGCGGATGCATCCGTGACCGAAGAGAAACTGGCAAACGGAGCGGTCTCCGAAGGAAGGCTGGCCGACGAAGCCGTCTCCTCCCGGGCTCTGGCGGACGGAGCGGTGACCGAGCCGAAGCTGGAAGACAGCATCGTGACGGAGCGGAAGCTCGCGGACGGCGCGGTTACGGCGGAGAAGCTCGCGGACAGCAGCGTAACGGCGTCGAAGCTGGCTCATGGCAGCGTGACGGAAGACGCCCTTGCCTACGGAGCGGTCAATACCGTACAGATCGCGGAGATGTCGGTGATCGAGACGAAGCTAGCCGATCTGGGCGTGACGGAGCGGAAACTGGCGGACGGAGCCGTAACGGAGCGGAAGCTGGCGGATGGGGCGGTCTCCGAGCGCAAGCTGGCGGACGGAGCGATAACGGAGAGCAAGCTTGCGGCCGAATCGGTGACGACGGATAAGCTCGCCGAAGGAGCGGTGACCGAGCAGCAGCTGCAGGATGGCAGCGTGTCTCTCGGCAAGCTGTCGACGAGCCTGATGCACTATATTACTTTCGCGGGGAGCCCCGTTACGGAAGAGAGATTGGCTAAGGCAAGCGTAACGGCCGAGAAGCTTGCCGCGAATAGCGTAGGCTCCGAAGCGCTGGCGGAAGGGGCGGTGACTTCCGGCAAGCTGGCCGAACAGTCGGTCGGCACGGAGCAATTGGCCGCGGGAGCCGTCACGGCCGAGAAGCTTGCCGTTCGCAGCGTGAGCTCCTCCCATCTGCTAGCGGGTTCTATCGAATCGCATCACATCGGCGAGCAAGAAGTCGTGTCCGCGAACCTGGCGGACGGCAGCGTAATGACGGAGAAGCTGGCGGACGGCAGCGTGAACGGCGCGAAGCTTGCGTTGGGCAGCGTTAGGACCGAACACCTGCAGGATTACAGCATCGAAGGGAATAAGCTGGCGGAAGGCAGCGTGGATGCCCGAATTCTCGCGAATGGAAGCGTCGACGGTTCGAAGCTGGCGGAAGGCAGCGTTGGCTCGGCGCATCTGGCCGATGGCAGCATCGAGGGACGGAAGCTTGCGGACGGCAGCATCGACGGATCCAAGCTGAAGGACGGCAGCATCGGCGCCGCGCTTCTCGCGGATGGAAGCGTGCAGGCTTGGCATCTGGCTGAAGGCGGCATCGATGCCTCCAGGTTAGCAGCCGGTTCGGTGGGTTCTGCGCAGCTGGCGGACGGCAGCGTTCAAGCTTGGCACTTGGCGGAAGGCAGCGTGGACGGGTCGAAGCTGAGCCCGGGCAGCATCGGGGCCCTTCAGCTTGCCGATCGAAGCGTCAACTTCTGGCATCTCGCAGAAGGCAGCATCAGCGCGCATCAACTGGCGGAAGGCAGCGTGGACGGGGCTAAACTTGCCGAGGGCAGCGTAAGCAATAGGCACTTGGGCGAAGGCAGCGTCGGCTCGCGTCAGTTGGCGGAAGGCAGCGTGGACGGAACGAAGCTGGCGGCTGGCAGCGTAAGCGGCTGGCATCTGCAGGATGGCAGTATCGGGTCGCAACAGTTGGCGGACGGCAGCGTGAACGGAGCAAAGCTGGCGGCTGGCAGCGTGAACGGCTGGCATCTCGATGAAGGCAGCGTCGGCTCGCGGCAATTGGCGGACGGAAGCGTGGACGGAGCGAAGCTGGCCGCGGGAAGCGTGAGCGGCTGGCATCTGGGGGATGGCAGCATCAGCTCGCAGCAATTGGCGGACGGCAGCGTGAACGGGTTGAAAATAGCGGCGGGAAGCGTGAGCGGCTGGCATCTGGTCGACGGTACGATCGAGTCGCAGCAGCTGGCGGACGGCAGCGTGAACGGTGCGAAGCTGGCGGCTGGCAGCGTGAGCGGCTGGCATCTGGGAGAAGGGATTGTCGGAGAAGCGGCTCTGGCTAACGGCGCGATATCCGCGGAGAAGCTGGCCAAGGGCTCGGTGCAAGCGGAGCAGTTGGGGAACGGCAGCGTTACTGCGGAGAAGCTTTCTCCCGAGCTGCTTGATCTTATCTCCGGTACGGTCGACTCTGCGATCGTGCTCACGGAGGCGGTCGTCACTTCGGAAGCGCTGGCGAATCAGAGCGTGACGAACGAGAAGCTTGCGACCCGGAGCGTCTCCTCGAAGAACATCCAGGTGTTCAGCATTGGCCAGGAGCATCTGGCGGCAGGGGCCGTCACGGCGGAGAAAATCTCGATCAACAGCGTAAGTTCCTCCCATGTGATCTCCGGCTCCATTCTCTCCAAGCATCTTGCGGCGAATAGCGTGGACGGCACCAAGCTGCAAGCGGGCAGCGTAGGCGCAGAGCAATTAGCCGATGGCAGCGTCAGCGGCGCGAAGCTTCAAGCAGGCAGCGTGGGTAGCGACCAGTTGCAGGACGGATCGGTGACTTCGGCAAAGCTGGCGCTCGGCTCGGTCGGTTACGAGCAGTTGGCAAATGACGGCATTGGCGGCGAAAAGCTTCGGTCGGGCAGCGTAAGTACGGATCAGTTGGCGGATGGCAGCGTCAGCATTGCGAAGCTTCAAGCAGGCAGCGTGGGCGCAGAACAACTGCAGGACGGATCGGTGACATCGGCTAAGCTGGCATACGGTTCGATCGGTTATGAGCAGTTGGCGGATGGCAGCGTGAGCGGAGCGAAGCTTCAGTTGGGCAGCGTAGGAAGCGACCAACTGCAGGATGGATCAGTAACTTCAGCTAAGCTGGCATACGGCTCGATCGGTTATGAGCAGTTGGCGGATGGCAGCGTGAGCGGAGCGAAGCTTCAGTTGGGCAGCGTAGGAAGCGATCAACTGCAGGACGGATCAGTAACCTCGGCAAAGCTGGCGCTCGGCTCGGTCGGTTACGGACAGCTGGCAAATGACAGCATTGGCGGCGAAAAGCTTCGTTCGGGCAGCGTAAGTTCGGATCAGTTGGCGGACGGCAGTGTCGGCGTGGCGAAACTGCAAGCAGGCAGCGTGGGCGCTGACCAACTGCAGGACGGCAGCGTGAGCGGAGCGAAACTTCAAGCAGGCAGCGTAGGAAGCGACCAACTGCTGGATGGCTCGGTGACCTCGGCAAAGCTGGCGCTCGGCTCGGTCGGGTACGGACAGCTGGCAAATGACAGCATTGGCGGCGAAAAGCTTCGTTCGGGCAGCGTAAGTTCGGATCAGTTGGCGGACGGCAGCGTGAGCAGCGCGAAGCTTCAGTTGGGCAGCGTAGGAAGCGACCAACTGCTGGATGGATCGGTAACTTCGGCAAAGCTTGCATACGGCTCGGTCGGTTTTGAGCAGTTGGCGGACGGCAGCGTCAGCGGCGCGAAGCTTCAGGCAGGCAGCGTAAGCGCTGAACAACTGCAGGACGGATCGGTCACCTCGGCTAAGCTGGCACACGGCTCGATCGGTATTGAGCAGTTGGCGGACGGCAGCGTCAGCGGGGAGAAGCTCCAAACAGGCAGCGTAAGCGCTGAACAACTGCAGGATGGATCGGTGACCTCGGCTAAGCTGGCATACGGCTCGATCGGTATAGAGCAGTTGGCGGACGGCAGCGTCAGCGGAGCGAAGCTCCAAGCAGGCAGCGTGGGAAGCGACCAACTGCAGGATGGCAGCGTGAGCGGAGCGAAACTTCAAGCAGGCAGCGTAGGAAGCGACCAACTGCTGGATGGCTCTGTGACCTCGGCAAAGCTGGCGTTCGGCTCGGTCGGTTACGAGCAGTTGGCAAATGACAGCATTGGCGGCGAGAAGCTTCAGTCGGGCAGCGTAGGAAGCGACCAGTTGGCGGACGGCTCGGTAACAGGCGCGAAACTGGCAGGCGGATCCGTAGGCGAAGAACAGCTGGCCGACAACAGCATTTCCGTTCAGAAGCTCTCTACGAGCGTGATCGAATTCTTTGCCAAGGCGGCTACGCCTATCGTCGAGGACCGGCTCTCGAGCGGCAGCATCACGGCGGATAAGATTGCTTCCAGAAGCATTGGAGATGAGCAGATCGCCAACGCCTCCATCGGTGCGGAAAAGTTGAAGGAATTCAGCATCGGGAAGGACCATCTCAAGGCTGCTTCCGTAACAATCGAGAAAATCGCACCCGGAAGCATTAGCTCGTCCCATGTGATTGCCCGTTCCATTCTCTCGCACCACATTAGCGAGAACAGCATTTCGTCTGTGCATCTCGCAAGCGGAAGCGTTGGGGAAGCGCAGCTCGCAGACGGCAGCGTGAGCATCGCGAAGCTGCAGGCAAGCTCAGTAGGAAGCGAGCAGTTGGCGGACGGCAGCGTGAACAGTGCGAAGCTGCAAGCAAGCTCAGTAGGAAGCGAGCAACTGGTGGACGGCAGCGTGAACAGTGCGAAGCTGCAAGCAAGCTCAGTAGGAAGCGAGCAACTGGCGGACGGCAGCGTGAACAGCGCGAAGCTGCAAGCAAGCTCRGTAGGAAGCGAGCAACTGGCGGACGGCAGCGTGAGCAGCGAGAAACTACAAGCGGGCGCGGTAGGAAGCGAGCAACTGGCGGACGGCAGCGTGAGCAGCGCGAAGCTGCAAGCAAGCTCGGTAGGAAGCGAGCAACTGGCGGACGGCAGCGTGAGCAGCGCGAAGCTGCAAGCAAGCTCGGTAGGAAGCGAGCAACTGGCGGACGGCAGCGTGAGCAGTGCGAAGCTGCAAGCAAGCTCGGTAGGAAGCGAGCAGTTGGCAGACGGCAGCGTAAGCAGCGCGAAGCTGCAAGCGAGCGCGGTAGGAAGCGAGCAACTGGCGGATGGCAGCGTGAGCAGCGAGAAACTGCAAGCAAGCTCAGTAGGAAGCGAGCAGTTGGCGGACGGCAGCGTGAGCAGCGCGAAGCTGCAAGCGAGCGCGGTAGGAAGCGAACAGTTGGCGGACGCCAGCGTGAGCATCGCGAAGCTGCAAGCGGGCGCGGTAGGAAGCGAGCAACTGGCGGACGGCAGCGTGAGCAGCGCGAAGCTGCAAGCGGGCGCGGTAGGAAGCGAGCAACTAGCTGACGGCAGCGTGACTGGCGACAAGTTGTCGGACCACTTGATTGATTTTCTGTTGGATCTTCAACAGAATGTCGTTCAACAGAAGAACGAAATCAACCGGTTGGCCCCTTCCGAAGGCAACATCACGAGCAGCCATCTGGCGGACGGCAGCGTCACCAGCTCCAAGCTGAGCGCGGGAAGCGTCGGTGCGGACCAACTGGCCGGCGGCTCGGTAACGAGCGCCCACTTGGCCTTCATGCCGGTGATCGCTTCACAGCCTAACGTATCCTTGCTGTTCGGCAATCAGCCTTACACGTTCCAAGGCGCGACGGAGAGTCTTGAATTGACGGTTGCGTTCGAGCAGCCCTACCCGAACGCTTCGTATGTCATCCTGGCCATGGCGGATCATCCTTCCTGCGCATGCGTCTTGAAGCGGAAGGAACCCGATTGCGCGGTAATCGAGATCGTTCGCACAAGATTCGCTCCGGAGCCTCAAGGGTGGATTCAATGGATTGCGGTTGGGAATAGAGGTTAACGAAACAAACAGCGGCCAAAGAGCATCTTTTCTGGGCCGCTGTTTGGCTTTTTTAGCAATGGAAGACAAACTCCTGGTACATAAGCGGATACTTTCGCTCATGTTTGGATTCGATTCCTTGGCGTGTGCGGCTGCCGAGGCGTACAGGTGCCGTTGCGCATGGACACGTTACACATACAATGTCATGTAAACCGTTGCCCGAATAAGGGGGTGGATTGGTTTGGCTGGCAAAACAGGCAGGACGAAGAAGGCAGCCCGAGTTCCTGTCTCGTCCCGTCGCGGGCGTGCTCCCTTAAGACAGGAAATAGCGGCAGCAAGTATGAAGCGTTCGGCGGTCGACGCCTCGCCCTGGTCCTCCCCGCTCATCTCGGTTATTATCCCGGTTATGAACGAGAGAAGGACGCTGGCCAGGGTCATTCGCGAAGCGAAGCGGGTGCATCCGGGAACGGAAGTGATCGTCGTCGTGAACGGTTCATCCGACGGCTCCCTGCAGATCGCCCGGGACAGCGGGGCGAGAGTGTTGGTGTTCGATCGTCCCCTCGGCCATGACGTGGGAAGATCCGTAGGGGCGAGGGAAGCGCTCGGCCAGATTCTATTATTTATCGACGCCGATATGGTAATCCCGGCTTCGCAATTGAGGCCTTTCGTCGACGCCGTGAAGAACGGCACCGACGTGGCATTGAACGATTATTCGGGACCGACGAGGCAAGAGAGCGTTCATGGAGTCGTGCTGGCTAAGCACGCCTTGAATTCGTTGCTTGACCGTTCCGATCTGATGGGGGCCTCCATGACCGCGGTCCCCCATGCGATCAGCCGAAAGGCATTGGAAACGATAGGGGCCGCTTCTCTATCGGTCCCTCCGCTTGCCCACACGATGGCGATTCATTCGAGATTGGTCGTCCAGAGAGTAAAGCATGTAGACGTAGGAACCCTTAACCCGCTCCGAACCCGGAGAGAAAGGCACCATTCGCTGGAGCCTCTCATCGTCGGGGATCATCTGGAAGCCATTCAATGGCTGGTGAGCCATACCGATAATCGGGGCGGATACGAAGACGGAAGCCGACAAAGATGGATGGTGAGGTGAAGCGATGGGACGCGCCAGCAGACCGGCAAAGGCGAAGCGAAGCCGCTCGGGTTCTGCCCGAAAGCGAACTTCCGTCCCGCGCTCGGGCCGTTCCGCCGCCCGGAGAGGGAGGCGCGGGCCGGATCGGCGGATTCCATGGACTCCGGTGCTTCAGCAACTGCAGAGGGAAGGGGAAGCCGTCGGCAGATCCTGGAGAAGCTCGTTCCCCGGCGGCTCGACGGAGGAGCTCAAAGCGTACGTTCAGCAAAAGTGGAATGAGCAACGGCCAAGCAGGCTGAACGGGCAGAGAACGAAGGAATGGCAAGCCAACTGGAGCGGCGCGAAGGCATTCGGCGACGGGGCCATGAAAGGGGCCGGCTCGATTCATACTTACATTCCGATCGGGATCGGAGGAACAGCCGCCGCCGTGGTTTATGTCGGCCCCGATTCCCGTTCGCCGAGCGTTCTGCTTCAAGCGCTTGATGCGCTTCCGTTCCAAGAGATCATTCTTGTCTGCGGGGACGCTCAAGAGCAAAGGATGAACGAACTGAGGAGACACCCGCGAGCGACGATCGCGCATTTTCCAACCGGAATGGATCCGAGCATTGGCAGGGCGCTGGGCGCCAAGCTTACCGGAGCAGACATCGTCGTCTTCGCGGATGCCGATCAGGCGGTGCCTGCGGAGACGCTCGCCCGATATCTCTGGGAATGCGATACTCGTCTTGACGTCGCCTTGAATGACCGCTCGACGCCTGGGAACCTGTTCCAACATCGCGGCACGATCGATCGTTTCCATGAATTTCTGAACGTGTCGCTAGGCCGGGCGGATCTTAAGATGAATACGATGGCGGCCCTGCCTTTCGCTTTATCCCGTGCGGCGCTGGACATATTGGGGCCGAATACGCTGTCCGTTCCGGTCAAAGCCCATGCCGCTGCGGTGCTCAAGGGGCTTAGGATCGGCACGGTCGCGAATGTGGATTGGAAGTACCCCTCGCAAGCTTCTGCGGCCCTGAGAATCTTGACGCGGCAAGCCGCAGGCGATCATCTGGAGGCTTGGCGCACGGCGATGGAGGCAAGAGGCAAGCGGCTCTACTTCGGGGATTCGGTACGTAACCGCAAGGCTGTGGGAGGGGTGGTCTACGATGCGGACGTCCATCATCATCCCTAGTTACAACCGACTTGATCTGTTGGCGCGCTGCGTGCAATCGATACGCAAGCACACGAAATCGGATTATGAGATTATCATCGCGGACAACGGCTCGTCAGACGGAACGACAACCTGGTGCCTGAGCGAGCGGATCCCCTTCATCTCACTCGCCCGCAACGAGGGGTTTCCGGTCGCTTGCAACAAAGGGATGCGGCTCGCCTCGGGCGATACTCTTGTTCTGCTGAACAACGATACGGTTGTCTCGGCGAACTGGCTGGACAATTTGAACACGGCCTTGTACAGCTCCCCGGACGTCGGAATGGTAGGTCCCATGTCCAATCAGGTGAGCGGGAAGCAGCAGGTCCAGTATCCTTACGCCGATCTCGACGAGTTCCAGCGAATTGCGGAGGGAGTCAATCAATCCAATCCGGCGAAGTGGAGAAGAGCGGAACGGCTCGTCGGGTTCTGCCTCGTTCTGCGCAGGGAGCTGATGGAGAGAATCGGCCTTCTGGATGAGAGATTCAGCCCCGGCCATTACGAGGACGACGATTACTGCTTGAGAGCGCGGCTGCATGGCTACGGTCTCTTGATCTGCCAGGATGTCGTGATTCATCATGATGGCAGCGCGAGCTTCCAGCAAGCGGGAACGGCAGCCCAACAGCAGCTTGTGGAGAGGAACTACCGCCTTTTCATGGAGAAGTGGAATTTGGACCCTCGCAATTTTATCTGATAACGCCCTAAGTAGGGCGGGACGGACAGACAGCACGACATGGGGAGGGTATTCGTTGAAGGCAGTCATACTGGCAGGAGGCACGGGAACGCGACTCAAGCCGTTAACTTACTGGAACAACAAGCATCTGCTTCCGGTGGCGTCTTACCCCATGATCTGTTACGGGGTGGCAAAGCTTCGGGAGGCGGGGATTCGAGATATTGTTATCGTAACGGGAAGGGTCTCGATCGGCCGGTTCGTCGAGGTGCTGGGAAGCGGAAGGGATTGGGGAGTCTCCTTGATCTACCGGGTTCAGGAAGAAGCGGGAGGGATTGCTCAAGCTCTCGAGCTGGCAAGACCGATCGTCCGTCCGGGCGAGAAGCTGGTGGTTCTCCTGGGGGACAATCTCTTCGAGCCGTCGCTCGCTCCGTTCGTGGATGCTTTCGAGAAGCAATCGGATGGAGCCATGGTCGTTCTGAAGGAAGTGCTCGATCCAAGACGTTACGGCGTACCGAAGCTGGACAGCGCAACGGGGAAAATCGAGTTCATCGAGGAGAAGCCGGAGCACCCCTTGTCCTCCTATTGCGTAACCGGCCTGTATTTCTATCAGTCGGACGTATTCCAAGTCATTGATCAGGTTCGGCCTTCCCGAAGAGGAGAGCTCGAGATTACGGACGTCAATAATGCCTACGCCGCCGCGAACAAGCTGCATTATAAGGTTCTTGACGGCTGGTGGACGGACGCGGGAACGTTCGAATCGCTGGAGGAGGCAAGCCGCAGACTGAAGGGGTCGCTGCCATGAGCAGAAGCGGAACAGCCGCGCAGGCGGCAACGGATCGGAAGCAGGCAGCGGCCCCCGGAGCGGAGGCTGCGCTTGGGCCGGCAAGGCGAACGGCGTCGAATCCTTTGCGAACGAAGCCGGCGGAAGCCGCGAGAAAAAGCTTGAAGGGAAGAGGCTCTTCGCGAGGAACCCGTGGGCACAAACGCCGCTCTTACCGGAAGACGCCTCGCCGCTCTCGCTCGCCGGAGATCTCCGAGAAGCAGGCGAAGGCCGAAGCTCCGGCAGAAGAACGGGATCGCTACGCGGAAGGCTACAAGGATGGCATATTCGTCGGAGGGGAGAGTCTGCTGGAAGGACACTTGCCTCCCGATCTGCTGTTTCCGAACGTCTCGCTTGAGGAATTTCTGGCGGCGGGAATCGCCGCTCTTCGTCATAGAGGAATCCCTCTGTTAGGAACGCAAGCGGTTTATGAGGAGCTGGAGAGAGCGCTGACCGAGAAGCAGCCGTATTCGCTCGTTCGGCTTGGAGACGGAGAATTGCTTACGCTGGCTCAAGATACGGTGCTGTCCTTGGACGAAGTCCGGCGAGAGGGGAATTTTCTAAGCTATGCCGGAGTCGACATTCCCGATTATCAAGGACGCGACGAGCTTGCGTCTTGCATTCGCTCGGCTTCGATGGTCGGGGTTCCGCTCTCGAGGCGCCCTTTATTCCAACCGCTGTTGTTCGCCATTTGGCGAGCTTACGGCGTTCAGCCCGAGTCGCTGAGGTTCACTTCCTCCACCGTTAACTACTCGCTGAAGGATGAAGGATACCTTCATCGGCTGCTGGCGGGACGGAGAGTGGTGACCATCGGGAATCTGGCAGTGCCTCTGGCGCAATCGCTCCTTAGCTGGGGAGCCCAGATCGCGGGAACCGTCAGTCCGGTTCGCGGAATCGCAGACTACAAGAGAGCGGTCGAGGAGGCGTCGAAGGTCGACTTCGATCTCGCTCTAGTCTCCGCGGGAGTCGCCGCCGTCCCGATCTGCGTGCATCTCGCTAACCGCACCGGCAAGGTTGCGGTCGACTTCGGCCATCTGGCCAATCTGATTACCGGCCTGGCCGGGCATCCAGGCCGCAATAGCGCCTTTGGCCCGAATGCACAAGGATAGGGGGTGAGCATGATGAGTGCAGCTTCGGCATTGTCCAGGCGAGCCGGAAGGCAAAGGATGGTCCGCAGATCGCCTCGGTCGAGGCGGGCGCATCCCGTCAAGGCTGCTCCCGGCCCGAACGGGTTGGCGAAGCCCAAGAAGGCTTCCGCCTACGATCAGGGGTTCGCGGAGGGGTATCGGGAAGGGGTCCAGTCGGGCATCGGCAGTTTCCCGGCGGGCTTCGAAGGCACGAGCATCATCATTCCCACCTTCAACCAGGTGGATATGTTGAAGCAGTGCGTGGAGAGCATCATGGACAATACCGATCTTCCTTACGAGATTATCGTCGTCGACAACGCTTCTACCGACGGGACCGAAGGATATCTGAGAGGGCTCGGCGGGCAGGTGCGCTATCGGGTGCTGGAGAGCAATAAAGGCTTCTCCGGAGCTATCAACAGGGGAATGATGATGGCCAAGGGAGACACGGTGCTTCTGCTTAATAACGACACCTTGGCGACCGAACGCTGGCTGGATAATTTGCTCGACTGCTTGAGAAGCGACGAGAGGATCGGCATGGTGGGACCGGTCACGAACTACATCAGCGGCGATCAGCAGATTAAGGTTCCGTACACGGACATCAAGGATATGCCTGCCTTCGCCCGGGAATACAACACGCCGAATTCGGCCAAGTGGAGAAGAACCGACCGCCTGGTCGGCTTCTGCCTTCTGTTCCGGCGCTCGCTCTTCCAGGAGGTCGGTTATTTCGACGAGGGCTTCGAACTCGGCAACTTCGAGGACGACGACTTCAACATTCGCGTCCGGATGACCGGTAGAAGCCTGGTCGTCGCCGAGGATACGTTCATTCACCATTATGGCAGCGTCAGCATGAAGGCGTTGGGGGACCGTTTCAAGCAGGTGAACGATAAGAACGAGCATTACTATATGGACAAATGGCCCAATCCCTACGAGAGCATTCATCAGGTGTTGAAGTCGCTCCAAGAAACGGGGCAGACCTCGCTCGATTCGTCGGCCTTGTTCCCGAACGGAGTTCTGGTTCAAGGCTTGGGAGCGACGCCGTATTGGATCGAGGATGGAGGGAGAAGGCCGGTGGAGGGCGCGTTGGCCTTGCCGATCACCCGTCTGTCCCAGATCGATCTGCTGCGCTGGCCGATCCGCGAGCCGATCTCGGCGGCGGAGGTCGAGCTTCGGTATTACAGCCTATCTCTTCAGGACAAAGCCGGCTTCGCGAAGCTCCAAGACGACACGTACTACCGGCTGGAAGGCAGCGTGGCGCGGAAGATCATCAGCCGTTCCGCGGTTCGGGCATGGAATCTCGATCATCGCCCTGTCCGTCTGCTCGAGCCGGAAGAGCTTATTCGGTGTACGGAAGGCTTACCGATCATCGCGCCGCCCCAACTGAAGCAGGTTCTTTAGGCGGAATTCGGAGGGAGGCGGGACTTGATCACTTTCCTATCTTCAAGACGAATGGCGGCATCGGGGAGGAGTCCCGAGCCGCCATTCGTCTTGTTTAGGACCTTTCGATCCGGATAAGGCGCCTCCCCCACTTGACCGCTTTATTGTGGCAAGCGCCGTCAGGCGGCATATGCTGTAGAAGATATGGCAGGCGCCTTCGCGGCGCCGATTCTCGTCATGAATGGAGGCAGAAGGCCGCGATGCAAGAGCTGATGACAGAGATCGTCGTCCACTTATCGCATTCGCATCAACAGATGGCGCGGATACTGGATGCCAAACGGCACGTTGCCGTTCGCATGGCGCAGATGATACAGACCCTGCCGGACGAACACCCCCAGTTGAACGGACTGGAGGGGTTGCTGGAGAGCTCTTCCCAGGTAACGAAGAGCGTGATCTCCTACGTGAACGGGTTGGCGGATCTCCAAGAAGCGATGGCCGACAGCTTGACGCAGATCGTCAAGGCGCTTGCCGATACGGATGAGGAATAGCGGCCGGCGCCCGGACTTGACGCGAGAGGAGGGATGGGGATGAATAGGGAGCAGGCTTATCAGTTGACGCTTGATGCGTTAGCCAAGCTGCAATGGAACACCGCCATGATTCTGGAAGCCAAGGCGATCGAAGCGGAGAAGGTCCGGAATTGGCTTCTGACTCATATTACCGGCGACACCTATGTCACGCATCCCGAGAGACTGAGTACCTCGCTTCAATTCCACGAGCATAACGTGGAGCTGATCGAAGGCTTGACCAAGCTCTGCCATGGCCTTAACCGGAACATGAAGGCGGTTCTTCAGCCGGAAGGGGAAGACTCGGAAGGGATAGGCGGAATGGGAGGAATGGGAGGCATGTTCGGCGGCGGCTTCGGAGAAGGCGATAACGACGGATGAGCCGGCTGGGCAAGGAATGGGAAGTGAAGCTGACGCTTCTCCAATCCATCGCGCGAAGCCAGGAAGCTCTCGCGCGGATCTTGGAGAGCGTGGCGGATGTGGCCGTTCATAGCGAGCCTTCCGCGGTCGTCATGCGCGAGCACGTACGCGAGCTTTCCAATCTTCAGGCTGCGCTCGTGGAAGCCGTTACGGGTCAGCGCTGGAAGGCGCCTCGCATCGGGCGGGCGTCGCCTCCCTGGCTGTCCCGGAAGCTAAGGGTCGCAGCCGGGACGGGAAAGCTTCGAAGAGGGGGAGCCAAGTGAAGAAGAAGCGGATGGCCGGCAGGAAAGCGTTCGTAAGGCGGACGAAGAAGCCGAACCGAACGAGGACGGGTAAGCTCCGCAGCCAAACGAACCTGAAAGCCAAACCGGTTCGTACGGCGCGAAGATCGACGGCGCGGGCAAGGAAGCCTTCAGTCAAGCGCCAGCCTTCCAGCTATGACCAAGGCTTCCGCGTCGCTTATAACGAAGGGTACAACACAGGGTTCGCGAAGGGCTTCGAGGATGGACATCAAGCGGCATACGAGCAGCAAGCGTAACCGAAAGGCTGGGATCAGGGATGCGAAGCAAGCGACGGCTCAGGCGTTCTAATCGGTTGAAGAGCTCCAGGAGCGTTCGCGCTCGCAGGGGCCGCTCCCGTATCATCAAACGCGGCGCAAGAAGGCTGACGTCGTCCGCCCGCGGTACCTCAAGAGCAAGGCGCCGCAAAGCAAGCGGGTCCGGAACCCGTACGGCGAACCTCCCCGCCGCTTCGGCGCCGGGACTTGCGTACAACCAGGTATTCGATCAGGCCTATGATGCCGGGTTCAACGACGGCTTCGCGAAAGGGATTCAGGACGGGCAAGCATTCGTCGTGTAATAGAAGCGCTCGAATACGGGAGCGCCTGCCTTGGAGACCGGGCAGGCGCTCTTTGCGTGTTTAACAAGCTCTATTGGCTAGGGATGGAGACTTGCATTATACGCTCTTGCGTACGGGTAAGTATCCATGTCCATCAGACCAGGGGCGCATATATTGAATCTGGGTGATGATGATGGGGTACAGGAGCAGGGAGAGGCAGCTCTCCGGCGCTCGGACGGAGGGCTATAGCATGGGCTGGTCGGAAGGCTGGCGCATCGGGGCCTGCCAGGGAATCGCGAATCGCGTGCCTGAACCGCCGGCGAATCGAAGCCGCTTGCGAATCATGTATGTGCCTCAAGGCTTCGAGGCTATCGACGAAGGAATGATCTCCGCGCTTCAGCAATGCGCGGGCCAACTGCTCGTGGCGCCTGCCGACCGCATGAGAGAACTTGCGGCTCAGATGAAACCGGATTACGTGCTTGTCATGAATGGCCTCCATGTGTTTCCTCCGGACCACCTGGAGCAGATCGACGCCATACGGGCCATGGGAATCCGCACGGCGATATGGTTCGTCGACGATCCCTACGTCACGGACGAGACGCCCGGTATCGCGAAGCATTACGACAAGGTGCTGACCCACGAGAGATCCTGCGTTCCTCTCTATATCGCATCCGGATGCCTGCAAGTGAGACACCTTCCGCTTGCCGTGAACCCCCGGCTTTTCCAACAGATGTATGTCCCTCCGGAGTATCGCTCCGATATTTGCTTTATCGGCATCGCCTTCGAGAACCGAGTTCAGCTGTTCGACGAGCTGGCCGACTTCCTGCAAGACAAGAAGGTGATGATCTCCGGCAAGCTGTGGGAACGGATGAAGCGTTACCCCGAGCTCTCCCGCTTCGTGCACGACGGATGGATTCCCGTACCGGAGACCGTCAAATATTACAACGGAGCCAAGATTGTCATCAACATCCACCGTACGACCGAGGCAGGGAAGGACAATCGGAATTCAATGAACTGGGGAGCGGAATCGATCAACCCCCGTACCTATGAGATCGCGTCTTGCGGCGCTCTCCAGCTGACCGACGAACGCAAGGAGCTCTCCTCGCAGTACGAGATCGGCCAGGAGATCGTCGCTTTCCGGAATGCTGCCGAGTTGATGTCGAAGATCGATCATTACTTGAAGCATGACGAAGAAAGGCTGCACGTTGCGGCCAGAGGCTTCAGGCGGACTCGCCAAGAGCATACCTTCGTTCACCGGGTCATGACGCTGCTGCAGTGGCTGGAGACATAACGACGGCAACGCCGTGCAGGAGAGGAGGCAGAAGAGGCGATGGCGGTTCGGCAACGGAAATCGGTCTCCAAACGGTCAGGATGGCGGGTTAGCCGCACGGCTTCGGGCAACCCGTCCGAGTACCTGGACGGAAGAAGAAACGGATTCGCTCTAGGTTACAAGCACGGACACTGGCAGGGATTGTGCGAAGCGGCTATCGTCAAGGCGAGCGTCGTTCATGAGAAGCGCCCGATCAAGGTTCTGTATGTCACCTCGGGCAAAGGTTACCCTTACAGTCCGCTGGATGAGGCCATTCACCAATCGCTGCTCGAGGTTGTCGGTTCGGTCTTGGTGGCTTCCCCGAAGGAGGATGTCGCTGCCGTCGCGGCGGTTCAGCGGCCTGACCTCGTACTGGCGTTGGACGGAATGGACTTCCCTGTCGAACAGGTCAGACGAATTAGCCAGATGGGCATTCGGACCGCGATCTGGTTCACCGACGATCCTTACTATACCGATATCACGTCGGGCCTGGCCCCTTATTACGACTTGGTGTTCACCTTGGAGAAGAATTGCGTTTCTTACTATCAGCAGTTAGGCTGCACTCGGGTTTACAATCTTCCTCTTGCGGTGTACCCCGGCTACTTCCGGCCGCGCAATCCCCGGATGTCGCTTCGGGGAGACGTTTGCTTCATCGGAACGGCTTATTGGAACCGAGTGTATCTGTTCCATGAGCTGCTTCCGCGCCTGGAATCCAAGGTGTTCCGAATCTCGGGCCTGTGGTGGGACCGCCTTCCGGAATATCACAGATGGAAAAACCGCATCGAGCTAGGCAAGTGGATGACGCCTGTAGAGACCGCCGAATATTACAACGCGCATCGAATCGTCATCAACGTGCATCGCGCTCATGACGATGAGACCTTCAACAAGAACGCGGCCGGAATCACGGCCGTATCCCCGAATCCGCGAGCATTCGAGATCGCCGCATGCGGAACGCTGCAGATCGTGGACCGGCGGGATGATCTGACGCAGTACTTCGTTCCCGGCCTTGAGATTGTCACCTACGATACGGTCGATCAGCTGTCCGGCTTAATCGATTATTATTTGACGCACGAGCAGGAGCGGGAACAGATTGCCTTGCGTGCTCTGTACCGGACGATGAGGGACCATTCCTTCGCCAATCGGCTTACGCAGCTGCTGGATCTCGCCATGCAGCCTTGAGCGGAAGGGAACCGACCGTCCGAACATTGCGGGGAGGAGGCGAGTAGCGCCGTGAGCATTGCCGGAAGCGTCGCAGCATGAACGCGGAAGTCAGATCGAAAATGATGATATTCTCGCATATCTGCAGCCCGGAGTATATTACCGGGGCGGAGAAGCTTCTCTTGTCCTTCGCCAAGGAGCTTCATCGTTTGTACGATTGCGTGCTGGTCGTCCCCAGGGAAGGAGCGATCGCCGAGGCATCCAGGCGCCACGGCATCGGTGTCGTCGTGCTGGATATTCCCCTAAGCATCGCCATGTATATCGCGGCTCCTCATCTGAACGCGGAGCTGGATAATTTCCGCAGGCACCCGATATGGGAGCAGCTTATCGCCCTCCTTCAAAGGGAGAATCCCGCTTACGTATGGGTGAATACCTGCGTTCATCCGCTTCCCGCGATGGCGGCGAAAGCGCTGGGTATACCCACGATCTGGTCCCTGATGGAGACGATCAACGACGGCTCCCACCGGGACGAGGCGGCCAGGACCGTCGCCGTCTACAGCGACCGGATCGCCGGGATCTCCCAGACGGTGCTGACCCCGTTCTCCCCGGAGATCGTACGTACCAAGGCGACGGTTCTCTCGCCATTCCTGAATCGGGATGAGCTCCTGCCGGACAGTTGGTCGTTCAATCGGGTACGCCAGCGCCGAAACCAGGGGTGGGGCGAGCATCACGTCGTAGCCGGCTACATCGCGTCGGCGCTTTATCCCAACAAGGGACTCAAGGAATTCCTCCAGGCGATGCTGCCTCTTGCGGCGGGCGACACGCGCGTGCGCATGCTCGTGATCGGCAATCCGGAGGAGGATGAGGAATACGTTCGTGCTTGCCGCGACATCGTGCAGAAATCCGGGCTTGCCGATCGCGTCTCGTGGATTCGCTTCGCGGACCGTATCGAGTACGTCTACCCGATGATGGATGTCGTGGTCGTTCCCAGCTTGATGGTCGAAGGCTTCGGAATGACGGCGCTGGAAGGGATGATCTTCGGCAAGCCCGTCGTCGCTTTCTCCTCGGGAGGGTTGACGGAGATTCTGCAAGCTACCGGCAATGCCAATTATCTGGTGAAGCCCGGGGATGTGGAGGGATTGACGACGGCAATCGCCACCTTGCTGCAGGACGAGAAGCTGCGGGCTCGAATCGGCTCCCAGAACGCGAAGGCGGCGGAAGCCGAGTTCGGCAGGGAAGCCTTCCGCGTTCGGCTCAAGGCAATGCTGTCGGATCTTCCCAGCCGGAATTCCATGCTGCACGGATTGGTCCGAGGCGGGGGACCGACGGTGTATCGGATCGAGCACGGCCGCAAGAGATCGTTCCCTTCCGAGCGGGTCTTCCTCGGTCTCGGATACCGCTTCGAGGATGTCCAGACCGTAGAGGACGGCCGATTGTCCCTCGTTCCCGAAGGCTTGCCGATGGCTCTTCCCGGCGCCGCGGTTCGCCGGGCGCGTGCTTCCCGGCGCGGCCGCAGAAGACATAAACGATCGGCAAACGCAAGAAGAACGGGCCGGCGTTCGAGACGGCGCAGCTCCGCCAGGCGATCCAGACGGAACAGGAGGTGAGCTCGTGCGAATCGTTACCATATTGGGCACGAGGCCCGAAGTCATTCGTTTAAGCCTGCTGACCCGATTGTTGGACGATTGGGCGTCCAAGCATACCATCGTGCATACCGGACAGAACTTCGCATGGAGCTTAAACGGCATTTTCTACGATCAATTAGGGCTTAGGCTGCCCGACGTTCAACTGGATCACCGGGAAGAAACGGTCGGAAGGCAGCTTGCCAGCACGTTCGGGGCAATCGAGGATGTGCTGCGCCGCGAGAAGCCCGACCGGGTTCTCGTGCTCGGGGATACCAACAGCGCGCTCTGCGCTCTCGTCGCCGAACGCATGGGAATTCCCGTCGCTCATATGGAGGCCGGTAACCGCTGCTTCGATCTCTCCGTGCCGGAAGAGAAAAACCGCCGGGTGATCGATGCGGTATCCACGATCAATCTGCCTTATACGGAGAACAGCAAGAACAACCTTCTTCGCGAAGGCTTTCCCGTGCAAAGGATCGTTCTCTCCGGCAATCCGATAAGGGAAGTGCTGGAGCATTACGCGCCCCGGATCGAATCAAGCTCCATCCTGGAGAAGCTCGGGCTCGAACCCGGCCGGTATCTGCTGGCCACCCTTCACCGGGCGGAGAACGTCGACAACCGGGAGCATCTCATCGCCATCATGCAAGGCCTTCGCGCGACGGTCGAGCAGCAAGGGCTCCGCCTGATCTGCAGCACGCATCCCCGCACCCGCTCGCGGCTAAGCCAGTTGGAGCCCGAGCTTGAACATCCTCTTCTCGAGTTCCACGAGCCATTCGGTTTCTTCGACTTCGTTCACCTAGAGAAGCACGCCCGCCTGGTGTTGACCGACAGCGGGACGGTGCAGGAAGAATGCTGCATTTACCAAGTGCCCACGGTCACGATCCGCCGTACGACGGAACGGCCGGAGACGGTGGATTGCGGAAGCAATGTCGTGACGGGTCTTCATGCGGGAAGAATCGCCGACTCCGTGAACGCAATGATCTCCGTGCAAGGGAGCTGGACGCCGCCGCAGGGCTATATGGAGCTCGGCGTCGCTCGGAAGGTAGCCAAATATCTTCTTGGAGGGAACATGGATGTTTGAAGGACGACGAATTCTGATTACCGGAGGCACGGGATCCTGGGGATACGAGCTGGTTCGCCAGCTGCTGCCTCAGAATCCGGAGAAAATTATCGTCTACTCCCGCAACGAATCCAGTCAGGTAGCGATGCAGCGGGCGTTCGAGGATAAGCGCATCAGCTTCTGCATCGGCGATATCCGGGATCGGGAAGCGCTCGTCCGGGCCTGCTCGGGAGTGGATCTGATCTTTCATCTCGCGGCGCTCAAGCACGTTCCCGTGTGCGAGGACCAGCCGTATGAAGCGCTCAAGACGAATGTTATCGGCACGCAGAACGTCATCGAGGCCGCTATCGAGAACAAGGTCGAGCGGGTTATCAATATTTCCACCGACAAGGCAGCCAATCCGTCGAACTTCTACGGGATGACGAAGGCGATCGGGGAGAAGCTCATCGTCTACGCCAACCTTCTCGGCAGCGATACGAAGTTCGTCTGCGTCCGGGGAGGCAACGTGCTGGGAACGAACGGCAGCGTCATTCACCTCTTCATGAACCAGATCGCTCACAAGAACGAGATCAGTCTGACGCATCGCAACATGACCCGCTTCTTCCTGACGCTGGAGGACGCCATCCGCTTGCTGTTCAAGGCGACCAAAGAGAGCGTGGGAGGGGAGATATTCGTCCTGACGATGCCGACTTGCCGGATCGTCGATCTGGCGGACGTGCTGATGGAGGCGATGGGCAAGCATGTCGATATGGTGGAGACGGGAGTGCGACCGGGGGAGAAAATCCACGAGATTCTCTTAACGGAATACGAGAGCCTGAATACCGTCGTCTACGACGATCAGTACCTCGTAATTCTGCCGACCCTCGACATTCCCGGACTGTCCGAGCATTACTCGGCATACCCTCCGGTTCATTTTGACAGCTTCAGCTCCAGCCAATCCTTGATGTCGAAGGAAGAGATTCGCCAGATGCTCGTTCGGGGAGGCTTCCTGACATGAGGATCCTGCTGCTCGGCGGCAACGGGATGGCGGGCCACATCCTGGCTGCCTATCTGAGCCGTCAATCCGGGTACGAGGTGGAAGCAACGATACGGCCCCATGTTGGAAAAAGCTTCGGGACGGGTACGGGGATACCGTCCCTTCCGAGGCTTTCCGGAGTACCGCTTCATGAGCTGGATGCCGAGGATTTGCCGGCGGTCAGGCAGACGGTAGAGCGGGTACGGCCCGATATCATCGTGAATGCGATCGGCATTCTGAATCGCCATGCGGAGGAGCAGCCGCTCCTCGCTTATACGGTGAACGGCCTGCTGCCCCATTGGCTTGCCCATGCCGCGGGCGAGATCGGGGCCCGGCTGATTCATATCAGCTCCGATTGCGTTTTCTCCGGGGCGCGCGGCTCCTACGGGGAAGAGGAGCTTCCGGACGGCTATACGGTGTATGCCAAGAGCAAGGCACTCGGGGAGATACGCGATCCTCGGCATCTAACGATCCGAACCTCGATTATCGGACCCGAGATCCGAGAGGACGGGATCGGCCTCTTGAAGTGGTTCCTGTCCCGGAAGGGAATCGTTCCCGGATACGTGAACGTTCCTTGGAACGGGGTGACGACGCTGGAGCTGGCGAAGGCGGCGGCGTGGGCCATCGAGCATCCGCAGGTCGGAGGGCTCGTTCATCTTACGGCGCCCGAGCCGATTAGCAAGCACCGGCTGCTGGAGCTCGTTCGGCATGCCTACGGGAGAACGGATCTGGAGCTTCGACCGGTTCCGGAGCCGGCGATCGATCGGACGCTGCAGCCGACGAAGAGCGGCTTCGGCCACAAGCCGCCAGGCTATTCCGCGATGCTCGAAGAATTAGCGGAATGGGAACGAACGGATCGGCTATGAGGAGAATACTCATAACGGGAGCGACGGGCTTCACGGGGCGACACGCTTGTCGTCTCTTCGCCGCGACCGGATGGGAGGTCATCGGGGTCTCATCCGGACGAAGCGGCGGAACGGGCGAGCCGCGCGGGGCAGCTCCGCAGAAGACGTGGGGAAGCGGCGAAGCGCTGCGAAAGTCGAACGCAGGCGGCGAAGCTCTGCGGGAGTCGGGAGTATGCGGAGAGGTTCATTGGAAGTCGGGGGTATGCGAAGAGGATCAGTGGAAGCCTGGGGTAAGCCGAGAGGATCAGTGGAAGTCGGGGGTAAGCGAAGGAACAGGCGAGCCGCGCGGGGAATGGCGGGAGTACGTCCCCCCAATCGTGGGCTGCGACCTGACGGAGAAGCAAGCGGTATTTGAGCTTTGCCGCGAACTTCAACCGGACGCCGTTCTGCACCTTGCCGGACAGAATGCCGTCGATCGATCCTGGCAGCGGCCCGACGAGACTCTGGCCGTAAACGTATGGTCTACCGTTCATCTGCTTGAGGGCATGCGGGCAAGCGGGAGGGGCGAACGGGGACGCATCCTGGTCGTCGGATCCATGCTGACGAACGCTTCTCTGGAGACGGCCGCTCATCCGTATGGCTTCAGCAAGGCAGTTCAGGTAGCGGCGGCGCTTAACTGGCACAACTGGTACGGGATCGAGGCTCTGGCTGTCGAGCCTTCGAACCTGATCGGGCCAGGGGGCAGCCAGGGACTATGCGGCAAGCTCGCGCGTTGGGTCGCTGCCGTGGAAGCGGCCCGGCCTGGGCGCGATGGGCAGGAGAACCCCGAAGGAGAGAGAGAAGCAAGCAGGCCAAGCCCGATGGGGGATCCCATTGGGTCAAACCCGTTTGTTCTCTCTTCGTTGGCAGAGGAGCGGGATTACTTGGATGTCCGGGATGCGGTGAGCGCTTATGAAGCTTTGCTGCTGCGGGGTCAGGCGGGGCGTCTGTATTCCTTGGGCTCCGGCGTTATGAGGACGTTAGGCGAAGTGAAGGAAGCGTTCGATGCCGCGGCCAAGGTGAAGCTGGCCTGGCAAATCCGCGATCAAGGGGGGCCGTCTCCTCAGCCTAGGGATTTATCCGATATTCTCTCTCTCGGCTGGAGGCCGCTTATCCCGTTCACTCAGTCTATCGAGGATGCCTTGGAGGACGAAAGGCATCGGTTGGGAGAATCTAATCGGAAAGGGTGATCGAGCGGATGGGTCGGCCTAGAGTGACGGTTGTCATTCCTTTCTACAATGATCCTTACGTAACGGAAGCCATTGAGAGCGTCCTTGCCCAAACCTATAAGGATGTCGAGCTTATCATCGTAAACGACGGTTCCACGAGAGAAGCGGAGCGTCTTGTTCCCTACGGCGCAAGAGCTCACATCCTGGGGAAGGCGAACGGAGGGACGGCAAGCGCTCTGAATTACGGCATCCGCATGGCTTCCGGAGAGTACGTGGCGTGGCTGAGCTCGGACGACCGCTACCTGCCCGGCAAAATCGAGAAGCAGCTCGACTTTATGGAGAAGATGGGTTCCTCGATCAGCCATACGGCTTTTCGGGTGATCGACGAGAAGGGAATACGGAAGGAGAAGCCCGTTCACCTTCGCTTCGAATCGATGTACAGCTTCTACGAATCTTTCTTGAAAGGCAATGCCGTTAACGGATGTACCGTGATGATGAGAAAGTCGCTGTTCGATCGGCTTGGCGGCTTCAACGAGAACCTTCCCTTCACCCATGATTACGATTTCTGGCTAAGGTCGATTCTTGCGGGCTATCCGCTTACGTATCTGAAGGAGCCGCTGACCGAATACCGCCACCACGTCAACATGGGCACGGTCAAGCATCGCGGCGATATCGAGAAAGAGTTCCAGCAAGTATCGGCCGGCTATCGGGAGCGGGTCGAGACGCTGCTCTCGGCGCTAGCGCCGCCGACCGCGGACAGGCGCCAGAAGCGCGGGTGAAGGAGCAGCTTTGAGGTCGCGAAGCCTCGGAGGGATCGTGTTAAAGAGACACGATCTCTCTTTGTGTTGTTGCCGTACGTCGCTAATTCACCCGTTGCAGAATCGAGCACGCGCCGAGATGTTGCCGTACGACACTATCTCCCCCGCCGCCACCTCGCGCATCTCCCGAATTAGTCTCAGACGAGACTAACTCCGCGCCGCCACCTCGCGCATCTCCCGAATTAGTCTCAGACGAGACTAATTCCGTGCCGCCGCCCCGCGTATCTCCCGAATTAGTCTCAGACGAGACTAACTCCGTGCCACCTGCCCCGCGCATCTCCCGAATTAGTCTCAGACGAGACTAACTCCGCGCCACCTGCCCCGCGCATCTCCCGAATTAGTCTCAGACGAGACTAATTCCGTGCCGCCACCCCGCGCATCTCCCGAATTAGTCCCAGACGAGACTAACTCCGTGCCGCCGCCCCGCGCATCGCTCGAATTAGTCTCAGACGAGACTAACTCCGTGCCGCCCCCCCGCGCATCGCTCGAATTAGTCTCAGACGAGACTAACTCCGCGCCGCCGCCCCGCGCATCGCTCGAATTAGTCTCAGACGAGACTAACTCCGCGCCGCCGCCCCGCGACAATAAGCAAGACGGCAAAAGCTGCCCCAACATTGCCGGGCGATTTAGCCGGCAGAGAGGGAGCAGCTTTCTAGTCAGTAGATATCATAGCCGATAGCCGTGCGGTAGAACACGTGAGGCGGAAGCGGCACGGCGCGATCGCGGCTCCAGCCGAAGCGGCGCATCGTTTCTTCGTTGCGGATCGGGCGCAGCCGCTGGCCTTCTCCGTAGAAAAGACGGCCGTCGGGCCCCGAATAGACGCGGTTGTCCAGCAGCTCGTGCTCCTCCCAAGGGTCCTGCTGGATCGGCCAGCCTTCGGGGAGCGAGAGCAGCTGCTCGTAGCTGATGCCGGCAGCTTCGGCAAGCCTTAATCCCAACTGGCTGCAGGAGAGCTCGTCGCGGATCGGGTAGCGGATTCCGTAAGCGATCATATGCGCGCCGCCGCCCGGATCCCTCGCGAGAAAGCTGTCCGGGAAGTCCCACATCAAGCCGGTCAGCGGATGGATGGGAGAACCCGTCGGCAAGCCCGCGAGCATGCCGTCCGCTCCGTGCGCGACCCGGTCCATCGAGAGGTTCAGGCGAAGGAAGGACTCGTAGGAAGCGATGGGGCGCTTCGTTCCCCTCTCTACGCGATAGACGCAGCCGGAAGCATCCATGCCATACCAGCCGCTGGGCACCAGATTGCCGCTTGGCGAATGGTGAGGATGCGCCTGCATCGGGATGCCGGGCAGGAAGCCGGGGTCGAGCTGCAGAATGAGCCGTTCCGGATTGAACCCCCACTTGCGGAGGAATCGGCGGCGATTGACCCTGGCAATCGCGTACATATCCAGATGATTGCGATCGAAGCTCTTGTTCCCTTCGTGATAGATGAACGTATCGCCGGCGATCCGGAGCGCCAGTCCTTGCTTGAGCGCCCGGTAGCCGTAATCGATATCCTCATAGCCGCCCAGAACGAACTGTTCGTCCAAGGCGCCGATCCGATCCCAGGTGCTGCGGCGCATCAGCATGCAGAACCCGCTCAAGGAAGTGACGTCCCGCCAGCGGGCAGGGTCGTGATGATTAAAGCCATCGGCGAATTGGAAAAATTGGGCGTCGTTCAAATACGTAAAAGCGCGTTTCTGCATCGGCAGAACAAAGTTGGACACCGGCCCGGCGATGGCGACGGACTCGTGCGACAGAAGGGCGGCTTGAAGCTGCGGAAGCCAGCGGGGAGAGACCAAAGTATCGTTGTTCAGCAGCAGAATAAGCTCCCCGCGCGCCATGGAGACTCCTTGGTTGCAGGATGCGGCGAAGCCCGCATTGCTTCCGTTGCAGAAGAAGCGGATGTCCGGCTGCTCGTGCAGCCAGCCTATCGTCCCGTCCGCAGAGCCGTTGTCGATGACGATCAACTCATACGGAACATGGGTGAAAGCACGGATGCTGTTCACGCACCGAATCGTTTGATCCATGTTGTTCAGAGTAAGAAGAATAATGCTGGTCAGCAATTTTCCACCCCCAACTCCTTCAGCATACTGGTGAAATGATCGGCGTAACGCTCGAGCGTAAAATTGTCCCGGACGTGGTTTTCGCCTCTGCGAACCAACGCCTGGCGCAGCTTCTTATCGGTCATGAGGCGGATCGCTTGGCGGCTTGCGCCGTCCGTATCCCCATGATCGTAATAGAGTGCGGTAACTCCGTCGATCAGGGAGGATCGTACCCCATCCGAATCGCTAGTGACGACCGGGCAACGGCAGATCAACGCTTCAAGCGCGGCATAAGGGGCTCCCTCCGCTTTGGAAGTCATGCAGAGCACCCCGCCGGAATCCCCGATCACGGAGTAGAAGTCGGCCATCTTGGCATGCGGGATGTGATGAACCTGGTAAACCCGGCCGGTGAGTCCCAGGACGTTGAGCTTCGTTTGCATTTTCTCCTGTTCTCCGGCCTCGGCGAGCCAAGGATCGCTGAACATCCAGACCTCCAGGTTAGGAACGCTCGGGAGCACCTTGGCGGCAATGATCAGAAAATCGCTCCAATTCTTGTTGGGGTCCAATCGTCCGATCCACGCCATCACGGGCCGCGGATAATCGGTTATCTGCCGATAATGGAACTGCGATGCATCGAAAGGGTTATGGAAGGCATACCGGCGTTTGTGGGGGTAATGCTCGAGAAGAATCTCGCCAATATGGGGAGTGTGCGGGAAGAGAATAGCATCGGCATGGGAGTCGAGATAAGGCTTGGCTCCGGTCAGGGCTTCTCTGGCGACCGGCTGAGGGCCGAAGCCCTGAATTTCGAAGATAAGCGGTCCTTTATAGCCCAATTGACGAAATAGAGACAGCTCCAAGAAAAAGGACACGACAACGATGGCCGAGTAGTTCTCCTTATGGAGGATCGAACGCAACGATTCCGGATTGCTCGTATAGAAGACCGTCAGCCCTTCGTTGTTGGAGGCTCCGCTTCCCGATTGGAAATACAGGAGATGGGCGTCGATTCCTTTGCCGGCAAGCGCTTTGACTCTCATGCGATTTAACGTATCGACTCCGCCGCTGGGGAGCACGAACACGAACAGAACTTTCATCGGTCATCTCCCCTGTCGGTTAATCTGCGATGGGGCGAGAGGCGAGTTCATAACCTCTCCAGAAGCGCATTCAAATAAGGGGCATATTGGTCCCGGACGAAGTTGAATTCGGCGTCCACCGTCTGACTGCGCTGCCTGGAGCCCATTGCTTCATGCCAACGGTAAGCGGTCAGCGTCTCGTTGATAAAGTGGAAGTCGATTCCGGAGATAAACACGCGCAGCCAGAATTCGTAGTCCTGCGTGCAGGTCAGTCCTTCATTGAAAGGGCCTAACCGGAGAGGGAGGGATTTGTGCATCATGACGGTGCATCCGTTAATCGGACAGAAGGTGAACATGGCGCGGATAAAATCTTTGACGGAAGGGAATTTGACGGCGAGGTTCGACTTGAGCACTTCATTGTAGGCGCCGATCAGATCGAAGTCCGTGCAGCTGATCAGCGCATTGTGCTGCTTCATGTAAGCGACTTGCCTGGCGATCTTGTGGGGGTAGAAGCGGTCGTCCGAGCTCAGCCAGGCGATGTATTCTCCGGATGCCATACGAATCCCATGATTCAAGGCGCTGGCCGTACCGCCGTTCCCTTTGCCCAGATAGTGAATATGGCGCAGATAGGGGGTAAGCCGCTCCTGATGCATGGTGGACCCGTCATCGACGACGATGATCTCGATGGGAGAGTATGTCTGGGCAAGCGCGCTCGCGACCGCTTGGTCGATAAAGGCGTCGTTGTAGAAAGGAATGACAATGCTGACAAGGGGAGCCGTCGTTACGGATGTCATGGCCAGCCTCCTGTTCCTGAATGGTATCAGTTTATGAGGACAGGATAGCTGCCGTCACGACAGTTGAACCCCCATCATCGGCCTGTTTTGGATTGGATCGTCCATCTCAGGAGAAGACCCGATTGCGACAGACCGGAGCCGAACCCATAGAGCGCGACGAGATTCCCGGCTTGAAGCTTGCCTTCCCGCACGGCGAGGTCAAGGGCAAGCGGAATCGAAGCGGCGGAAGTGTTGCCGAACCATTCCATGCTCGTGAGAGCTCGGCTAAGCGGGAGGTCCATCCGTTCGCACATCGCTTCCACCATTCTCATGTTGGCGCTATGGGGGACAAACCAGTCGAGCTCCTCCATGTCGGCGCCGGCGGCTTCAAGCATTCTTCGAACGGCAAGGGGAACTTGAGTTACCGCCCACTTGTACACCTCCCGGCCGTTCTGAACGATCTTGCCTTCGCCGGCAAGCGGTTGGCCGTTCCACTCATCGGACAGTCCGGACGCGTATACCAAAGGCCCCCCGGCTCCGATCGTGTCGGCATCCGATGCCAGGAAAGCACCTTGGGCGGCATGCTCGACCAGAACGGCTCCCGCCCCGTCACCGAACAGAATGCAGGTGGAGCGGTCCGTATAGTCCGTGATACGGCTAAGCGTCTCGACGCCGATAACCAGAATTCGGCGGTACGCTCCGGTAAGCACGAGTCCGTTGGCCGTCTGAAGAGCGGATACGAAGCCGGCGCAAGCCGAGTTCATATCGAAGGCAAGGCAGCCGTTCATCCCGAACGCTTCCTGCACGCGGGAAGCGACGGATGGAAATGGCGAGTCGGGGGTCGTCGTCGCGACGATTATGCCATCGATGCTTCCGGAATCCAGCGGATATCGGTCAAGCAGATCCCGGACGGCGCCAATCGCGAGATGGCTGGCGAATTCGCCGGGCGAGGCTATGCGACGCTCCCTGATGCCGGTGCGGCGGACGATCCACTCGTTGTTCGTATCCACCATGGCGGATAGATCGTCATTCGTCAGGCGGCGTTCCGGAACGAAGCTGCCTATCGCGGTAATGGAAGCCTGGGACGTGATAGCGGGCGTTAACATGAAGTGCGTCCTCCTTATGGGGTCGAATATGGTTAGATACTAGAACCAGGTACTAAATTTATCTTACGAGCATTAATTGCTACTGTCAAGATGACCTTCTCCGGGCATAGCCCCGTATGGAGGGGGCAAACTAACTCATGGCGCCGCAACGCCCACATCGCATGAAGGAGGAGTAAACAATTGAATAAGGGCTTGATTTTCTCGACGCTTGTCCTCTCGACCGCTTTGGCCGTAACGTCGACGGGTTGTGCCACCAAGCAGGGAGAGATGAGCACCAAGAACGTTCGGTCGCATTCGTACCGGATGAAGGCGGCGGACGGACCAAGGTTCGCTCATGACGGAGCCCTCGAAGCGAACCGTTACCGCGGTACGCAAGTCATGGACGGCAATGTCACGGGACTGCATGGGAATTCGAATGTAGAGATGAGCCAGGAGATTGCGGATAAGCTCGCTTCGGTTCCCGGGATCAAATCGGCCCATGTCGCATTGTCAGGCAGGAATGCTTATGTTGCGGTTGTCGAAGACAGAACTGGCGGAACCGGCAGAGGCGGGGTGACGGCTCATTCCGCACGTACTCATACCATTACGCCATACAGCTGGACCGGTCGCGAGCTAAGTTCCAACAACCTTCGTTCGGGATACGGTTCTACTCCGGGGACGGCCGTTCCTCGCACCGGCATGACCGGTTCGACTCATCGGGGCATGGGAACGATGAGTACGGCTCCGACGCCGTTCGGAACCCATCCGGGGATGAACGGGCCGACCGGAACCGGAACGACCGGAACCGGAACTGCTGGAACAACGGGCACCACCGGAACGACCGGAACCGGAACTACGCCAGGTACTGGATATGCCAGCGGAGAATTGTCCGACGCGTTGAAGAATCAGGTTGCCGATATCGTGAAGGGCATGTCTCCTCATGTCCAGAACGTATTCGTCTCCGCCAACCCGGATTTGTACGGACGGCTTGAAACCTACGCTAACGACGTTCGGGCCGGGCATCCCATCCGAGGGTTTGCCGCCGAATTCAGCACTCTGATTGAACGGATCTTCCCGCAAGCGGCGGGTTCGACCGCTCCGACGAAGTTGGCGCCATCGTATTATTCCCCGTCTACCGTTCCTTCGAACCGTTATAGCGGGACGGTCAACCGATAAAACATTTTTTCTCCAATCGACCTTGAGCGAACATGCTCAAGGTCTCTTTGCGCAAAGGCTCTTATAGGACAAAAGGGCGGATTGCGCCGGGTGATATAATGAAGGCAAGGAATGGCAATGCGAGGGAACCTATATTGAGCAAATATCAAACCGCTTTGATCGAAACGTTACATAAGCAGTTCGAGACTTGGTTCGAGGATATCGAGGATCGGCCATCCATCGCTGCGGAAGAAGTGGCAAGGTTCTTGCATACCGTAAAGGGAACGGCAGGAACGATCGGAATGCCGGAGCTGTCGGAGACGGCTGCTTTGCTCATGGAAGAAACCGAATTGACGGAGATGGCAGGGGAATGGCCCGCCGAAAAGCTGGGAGCGTACTTGTACCCGCTAATGAGAATCTGCTACGAATTCTCTCAGGGGAAGGACGGCATGCAAGCACATCCGATCGCAAGCGACCTGGATATTCCGATGGACCAGCCGTTGGTGCTGATCCTGGATGACGACGTGACCATGCTTCGTTATCTGAAGGAGGAGCTGGAGGCGAACGGCTTTTTTGTCATTGCCACCGTCCGACCGGATCACGCCATTCATTATTTTCACGACCTGATGCCTGATTGCTTCATCCTTGATCTCATGATCCCGGACATCGACGGCTTCCAGGTCATGGAGACGCTCGGCAGCCGTATGAGAAGCCGCTTCGTTCCGACAACGGTCATCAGCGTGAACGACGACAAAGAAACTCGTTTGAAGGCTTTCCGCATGGGAGCGGATGACTTCCTCAGCAAGCCCCTCGATATGGAGGAACTGCTCGTTCGCTTGGGGCGGCAGCTGCGCCGCAAGGAGCAGGTGGATCGTCTGCTGTTCGTCGACGAACTGACCGGCGCGCTCAACCGTAAGTCGTTCGCGGGCGCTTATCGCCGGCTTTGCGTCGAGAAGCAGCGTACGGAGGCGAACTTCACGCTTGCCGTCATCGACCTGGACCGCTTCAAGCAAGTGAACGACAAGCACGGGCATTCGACGGGGGATAAGGTGCTGTCGCGTTTCGCGGATTACGTGCGGGAGCATACGCGAGCTTCGGACGATCTGTTCCGATTCGGCGGGGAAGAGTTCGTGCTTCTTCTGCCGCATACGAGAGAGAACGAGGCGGTTCATCTGCTCGAACGAATCCTGGAGCAGTTCGGCCAAGTCGAGTTCGGCTCGGAGGAATGCCCGCTGCGGGTGACGTTCTCCGCCGGAGTGGTCGAAGTGTCGGATACGAATCCCGACCGGTACGAGGACTGGATCGAGGCGGCGGACCGGGCGCTCTATCGGGCGAAGGAAGACGGGCGCAGCCGCATCGAGATCGGCTCGATCGGGTACCTGACGCTGGAGAGAAGCAAGAAATTGAATGTTGCCGTCGTAGATGACGACGTAATCATTCGGACCCTTCTCGCCGAGCTGCTGAGCAAGTCGCTCGACGGCTCGGTCTGCGCCGACATTAAAGCTTTCCGGGACGGGAGAAGCTTCCTGGCGGATAAGCGGCACTCCGATCGCAATCCTTATCTGGTCATTCTCGACGGAATGATGCCGGATCTGGATGGTCTCGAGGTGCTCGCCGAACTGCGCGCCAACCCGGATTCCGACCGCTACTCCGTCATCATGCTGACGGGAAGGGCGGGATCGGACGATATCAACCGGGCGCTTAAGCTGGGAGCGGACGATTATTTAACCAAGCCATTCCGAATTCAGGAGCTGGATATCCGAATTCGAAGACTTCTTAGAAGATTCCGGTGACGGAGACGGAGGACGACCCATGCCCAGACTGCTGCTCGCGGAAGACGAGCCCGTTCTTAGAATGCTCGTATGCGATACTCTCGAGGATGAAGGCTATGAGATCGATGTCGCTTGCGACGGAGAAGAAGCCATGGAGAAGATCAAGCTGACGAGCTACGATCTGCTTATTCTCGATTATATGATGCCCCGCCTATCGGGTCTTGACGTCCTTGTTCGGGCAAGGGCGCTGCCCGGAGGAGACCGATTCAAGATCCTCATGCTATCAGCCAAGAACCAGTTGACGGACAAGGAGAAAACGGCGGCCGCGGGAGCGGACGACTTCATGTCCAAGCCGTTCAGTCCGCTGGCGCTCTCGGCCAAGATCGAGGAAATGCTGCATGCATAGGCTCTATCGGCGTTTTCAACGCAGCATGCTGTGGAGGGTATCCGGGCTGCAGCTCAGCTTCTTCGTCCTTCTACTTATCGGAGTGGCGGCGATGAACGCGGACGAACATCGGGCTATGAGCAGCTTCCAGCATCGGGCGGACGAGCTGTCCGGCAAGGAACGCATGCTTACCGAGATTACCCGGCACATGAACGTCATTTTCTATAATTCCCGCGAATTCGTCGAGCGCCAGGGTCCGGACAGCGGAGCCTATAACCGGATCATGAGCGAACAAGCACAACTCGAAGCCTCGATTGAGCAATATCGCAAGCTTGAGCTGAGCCAGGAGGAACAGAAATGGCTGGGCTCCCTGGATGCTTTCTTCGAATCTTTCTTCGATCGGCAGCTTCCGGAAGCCCGGAAGCAGGCCGAGAAGGATGGAAGCAATCCGCGTCTTTTGGAGGGGCAGCTGAACGAGCTTTCGAACGAGGTGCTCGTGAACGCTTACCAGGTCATGGAGAGCAACCAATCGGCGCTGGCGGAGGCCCAGCAGAAGCTGGATAGAAGGCTGTCGGGGCAGACGGCCCGTTTCGTGTTGTACGGCCTCGCCGTGCTGCCGCTTGCTTTGTTCTTGTATTACCGCATGGTCAGGGATTTGAGCTTCCCGATTCGCAGGCTTTCTCTGACCGCCAAGAACTTCGCCAGCGGAAGGCTCGAGCAACCTCGCGATACCGGACGTATCGACGAGATCGGCGAATTGGCGCGCTCCTTGCATTCCATGATGAATCAGATTCAGAGCAAGGAAGAGGAGCTGCTCGCGCAGAACGAGGAGCTCCTCGCCCAGCAGGACGAGCTTCAAATGCAGCAGGAAGAGCTGACGGGCGCAATCGTCAAGATGGAAGCGAACGAGCGGTTTCTGCAGCGCCGGAACGGCCTTGTCCAAGCTCTAGCGAATACGCTGGACCGTCAAGAGCTGCTGGATAGCATCATTTACAATCTGGTCATGCTTACGGAGTCGGACAAGGGGATGGCGATATTGCTGGATGGGAGTCGCGACCATGCCTCGTTCGGACTGTCGGAGGAGGGAATCTCGCAGCTTATCCGGTCTTGGGATGAAGGTATTTTTGCTAGAGTGCTTAGCAGCCGAAGGCCCTATACGATCAAGCGCCCGGCCAACGAGTCCGAGAAGGGCTATGTGACCGAGGAGATTCCCGCCAGCGACATGTATGTGCCCGTTCTCGGATCCGACGGAGTGCCTGTCGCCGTCATTGGCCTCACAAGCGTGGGAAGAAGATTTACTTCGGAGGATGAAGAGGAGATGGTCTCCTTCGCCCTTCAAGTCTCGCTTTCTCTTGAGAAGCTTCGGATGTACGAGACGGCGGAACATCAGAGAATCTTGACGCAGGACATGCTTGATACCATTCAAGAAGGCATTCAATTGCTGAACGCGCAAGGGACGACGATTCAGGTGAACCGGACGTGGCGCGAGATGATGGGGCTGCCTGCCGCCGGAGAGATTGCGGCCGGCCGGGAGGAATGCCGCGCTTTGCTGTCTTCTCTCGTCGATGAGCCGGAGCCGCTGCTGGCCTTTCTCTCTTCCATTGCGGATGGCCGGGAAGACGTCGGAGCCGAAATCGTCTATAAGATGAGGCAGCCGCAGCCAAGAATCATCCGAATGTATTACGAGCCGATGATGAGAAGCAAGGAGCGGAAGGGCTATCTGCTTGTCCATCAGGATATCACGAAGGAGTACGAGGCGGACCAGCTCAAGTCCGAATTCGTCAGCACCGTCAGCCATGAGCTGCGAACGCCTCTGGCCAGCGTTCTCGGGTTCGCGGAATTGCTTCTCTATAAGAAGCTCGCCCCCGAACGCCAGACCAAATATATCTCGACGATTCATCAGGAGGCCACCCGCCTGACGGCGCTGATCAACGACTTCCTGGACCTGCAGCGGATGGAATCCGGAAGAATGACCTACGAGCTTCGGGAGCTCGAACTAGGATCGCTCGTGAAGGAAACGATGGAGCTCCACGCCATGCAATCGGACGGGCATCGGTTCTTGTTCGAGGACGCGTCGGAGGCTGCCGTCGTCCTGGCGGATAAGGACAAGATCGAGCAGGTTCTCTTGAACGTGATCGGCAACGCCGTCAAATATTCCCCGGGCGGAGGAGACATCAAGGTCTCCTGCTTGCTTCAGGGGAATCAGCTAAGGGTCGCCATCGAGGACCAAGGTCTCGGCATTCCGGAGGAATCGCTTCCGAAGCTGTTCGAGAAGTTCTACCGGGTGGACAACGGCGACCGAAGGGCGATCGGGGGAACGGGCCTGGGCCTCTCTATCGTCAAAGAGATCATGACGATGCACGAAGGAGAGGTAGAGGTCGCTTCGGCCTACGGGCAAGGTACGACGGTGACCCTCGCTTTCCCTCTTGCTAAGGCCTGCGCAACGGACGATCGCGGCCCGAAGAAGGCTTGGGAACGCGGAGAGGAGCAAATGCAAATTCTGCTCGTGGAGGATGATGCGAGCTTGTCCGAGCTGCTCGCCGAAGAGCTGCGGGAGAACGGATACAGCGTCATCTCCTGCGATAGCGGAGAGGGGGCGCTCGCATGGATCTCGGAGCACCGGCCGGATGCCGTCGTTCTCGATCTTCTGCTCAGCAAGGGCATGTCCGGACTGGAGTTCCTGGAGCGCATGAAGGCGGATGAACGATTCGCCGATACTCCGGTCCTTGTCTCCAGCGCGTTCGAGGAGAAGGAGCGGGCTCTAGAGCTGGGGGCAAGGGGCTATCTGGTAAAGCCGTATCAGCCGAGCATGCTGTCGGAATCGCTGCGCCGTTTGCTGGCGGAAGCGGGAAATTAACATCGGAAGGAGCAGGCGGCTACCTACGCGCTTGCTCTTATTTTGTATAAGCCCCCAATCCAACGTTCATCCGGAGGATCAGGGGCGTATATTTACGGCTATCGGATCTTAACGGAAGCGACAGCCCCTTAAGCGGTATAGGTCAATCACCTCCGTTAGGCGCCAGCCGCAGTCCGTAATCCGCAACCCCAACCAAAACCGCGTGGTCCTGCTTAAGCGTATGATCGAACGTCTTCTAGGGAAGGCTGACCCATATCTTCCTTATTCATCCTAAGGGGCGACACCATGGGGCATGTACAAACCGAAGAAGATTTATTCGGCAAGCCGACCGTAAAGCGCATAGAAGGGCTGTTCCAGGACTGCGCCGACTTTGAGCGGCGGGATTACGAGCCGAGCGGCATCAGCGTCTTCTATCTCGTCTGCATCGTAGGCAACGACTCCCTTATGCGGGATATCGTCCTGCCCTTCTCCGACGCCGGCAAGGAGGAGGCTCTGGCCATTCTTCGCCGACCTCCTTATCGATTGGCCGAGAACGCAAGAGACTGTATGAACGGGATCCTGGAGGGCTGCGCGGCCATTCTCCTGAACGACCAGGCTTGGCTGATCGATCTAAGCGAGCAGCTCGGCCGCAATATCGAGCAATCCGAGACGGAAACGGTCATTGCCGGCCCCCACGACGGCTTCGTCGAGAATATATTCATGAACATCGCCGTCATGCGCAAGAGAATAAGAAGCCCGAGGCTGAAGACGCTGCTTCTGTCGGTCGGCGAGATTTCGAGAACTCCGCTCATGATCCTGTACATAGACGGTCTCGTGAATCCGGACAATCTGAACCGACTTGTGCAGAGAATCGAGAATATCGAGATCGATGCGGTTTTCGAGACGAATATGCTCGTCCAGTTCATCGACGAGAACCCGAACTCCGTTTTCCCCCAGTTCATGACGACCGAACGGCCGGACGCGGCGGCGTCCAAGCTTCTGGGAGGGAAAATCATCGGCATTCTTGAAGGCAGCCCCTCCGTATTCTCTTGCCCGACTGCGTTCTTCGATTTCTTCACTTCTCCCGACGATTATTATCAGCGTTGGCTTCTTGGTTCCGCTCTGAGGCTGCTTCGGATCATCGGCTTCCTCATCACGATCGGCTTCACGGCGTTCTACGTGTCGGTGACGACCTTTCATTACGAGATGATTCCCCACACGATGCTTCTCAACCTGACGGAATCCCGGAGCAAGGTGCCTTTTCCCCCTTTGTTCGAAGCGCTCCTCATGGAGACGACGATCGAGCTGCTGAGGGAAGCGGGAGCGCGGCTTCCGACGAAGATCGGCCAGACCATCGGCATCGTCGGCGGTATCGTCATCGGGCAGGCCGCCGTTCAAGCCGGCTTCACGAGCAATATCCTGATCATCGCGGTCGCCACCTCGGCCATCGCCTCGTTCGTCATACCCAGTTACGTGATGAGCGCGTCCCTGCGCCTGATCCGGTTCGGCTTGATCATCCTGGCGGGAATGTACGGCAATCTGGGTCTGCTGATGGGGATCGGTTTGATCATCATCCAATTGTCCGGCATCACGAATTTGGGCGCTTCCTACCTGACTCCGATCGCTCCCGCTAGCTTCAAGGATATGCTGGACACCTTCGTGAGAGGACCTTTCTGGGCCTTGACGAAGCGGCCGACCATCAGCCGGTCGCCCAATAAAACCAGGCAAAAAATGCGAAAATAAGCGACGGTGAAGCCTGTGAAAGAGAAGCTTAACGGATTCCATGTCGCTTTATTGGTTTACATGTGCGAGGTCGACGTCACGGTCTTCAGCCTCCCCCACGTCTTGGCCAAAAATATCGGTACCAACGGCTGGGTCGCGATCTTCCTGTTGTCCGCCGTCTTTGCCTTCAATATTTTTCTCTATCAGATCTTGTTCCGGGTGGGGGAAGGCCGCTCGGCGTTCGAACTTCTGGAGGGAGTCATCCCGAAGGGGATCCTCGCGCCGTTCTATTTGACGCTTTCGATCTTTTGGATCGCCCTTGGGGCGGTCGTCGGCAAAAATTTTATCCTGCTTTATCAGATTCTCGCGTTTCAGACGACGAGTCCCGAGATGATCTTCCTTCTCTTTTGTCTCATTGTCTATGCGCTGTTATCGAAGGACATCTACAGCATCGTTAAAGCGATCACGATCTTTTTCCTGCTTACCTGCTCGATGAATCTGCTCGTCCCTTTCTTCTTCGATAACTGGAGCCTGGTTCGCTTCACGACTTCCTTCTTTCAAGGCACGGAGAGCGGGCAGACGATACATGGCTGGCTGGAGGCAAGCTTAGTGTTCGTCGGATTCGAGTTCATCCTGTTCCTGTTCCCGAATTTCGAGCGCCGCCAGAAAGTGTTCAAAGGCATCTACATAGGGCACGCGTTCTTTACGTTTGCTCTGCTCCTGGTCGCGATCGTATCCTTCGGCTTCTTCAGCTTTCAGGAGGTTCAGGCGTTGCCGTATCCGGTCATCAATACGATGGAATATATCGAGCTTCCGTTCATTAACCGGCTGGAAAATTTGATCTTCACGTTTTTCCTCTTCGCGAATATCGTATCCACCGTCACGTTCGGCTACATGGGTCAGGTTACGCTAAAGCGGATCGTGCCGAAGCTGCCCGACAAGGTTCTCGTCTTCGCGATCATCTTGCTCGTCTTTGCGGTCGGCTGCTTCTTCCGTATTCTCCGCCAGACCGAGGCTTGGCTGGAACGAGGGTTCTATATCGAGATGGCGCTCGCATTCGCGATGCCAATCGTCTTGATTCCAATCGCAATGGTCTTAAAAAGAAAGGGAAAGGCTGCTGCCCATGAGTCCGGTTAAACGACGCGCCTGTCTCCTGCTTCTGTCCATTCCGCTGATCGCTTCGACGGTCGTAGGCTGCTCCGATCAGCGAGTCATCGAGAAGCTGGGCTTCGTTCGCACGATCGCATACGAGTCCGGCGGCGAAGGCAATGAAGGCAAGATCAAAGTGACCATCAGCATTCCGAAGACGAATAATACCGAAGCGATTCATTATACGGCTGTCTCCGTGACGGCGCGGGAAGCAAGAATCCTCTTCGACCGCCAGAACGAACGCCATATCGTGAACGGCCAGCTGCGCCAAGTTCTTTTCGGCGAGACGCTTGCCCAAGAAGGCTTGTGGCCCCATATCGATTCTTTGCTCCGGGATCCGACCATTGGCAATCGAGCTCACGTCCTCGTCGTCGAAGGCTCTGCCGAGCAGCTCTTGAAACGAAACTATCTCCAAAGCGGAACCGCGGGAGAGTATATCGACAATCTGATCCGCATCGAGAAAAGCTCGTTGGACGTGGCGGATACGTCGATTCATACGTTCCTCAGGGATTATTACGACGACGGCATCGAACCCGTCGCCTCGATCATCAAAGACAATTCCTACAGCATCCTGTTTAACGGAATCGCGCTTTTTCGGCAGGACAAGATGGTCGGGAAGGTATCAGCCGAAGACTTGCCCTATTTCGGAGCGCTCCACGGCAGGGTCAAATCCGGAGACTTGTTCACCGATTTTAAAGGGAAGCAATATGCCAGCGACTATTCGTCGATGATCTTTTTCTCCAGCAAGCGCAAGGTCAAGGTGTTGTCGATCCCTTCCGAATCCGGGGGCAGGGCCCCTAAGGTAGTCGTGAAGCTCAATATCATCGGCTCGCTGCTCGAATACAACGGTCCTATGCATGTCAGCGACAGAGAAGAGCAGGTCAAGCTGGAGGCGGAGATCGCCAAGTACGTTAAGGAGAGATGCGAGACGTTGATTCGTCAGCTGCAGGATGCCCGCTCGGACGCGATCGGCATCGGGCAGCACGTCCGCAACGCCATGCCCTACGCCGCATGGAAGAAGCTGGACTGGCCGGAGACGTTCTCCCGGGCGGAGATCGGGGTCGAGGTTCGGGTCCGAATCCGGAATTTCGGCAAGATGCAGTAGGAGTACGCGCCGACGGCGCTGCAGAGTGAGAAGCACATTTTCGGATAACCGCTATGTTTAACCGACGCTCCCGGATTTCTTCGGAATATGCTGTGGCATGTCCGACAGAGGGGGTGAAGGTTATGTTGCAGTTAAACGGGATCGTCGGCGGCAATGCGCCGATACGACTCGCGGCCAGACGGAGAAGGGATATGCAATTGACCGTGATCGATGTCCCCAACCGCAAGAAGCTCGTTCTGAAGAAGTTGAATTTTCTGCTCTCCAACGACGCATTCGTCTTTATCGTCGAAGCTCTTCCCGGCACGGGGGTGTTTCGGGCGAGAGGAGGCGCTGGCGACCTGGCTCCGAATAAGGTGTTGTTCAACAATACGACGGGAGACACCGTCCGCATTTTCCTGAACGTCGCCGTATTCAATTCGGCTGCCAATGCCAGGACGCTGGATAGAACGTCGAGCTGGCTGCTGAAGCTGGACATCGTCTGACGGGGAATTGCCTTGCGCGGGAAATAGGCGATTCTCTACGGGCAAACAGGCTCCTGCCCGGTTGCGCGCGTAGGATGCGGTTGCATATATTATGTTGAGTCCCGGAAATTAATGACAGGCAATAGTCAGCTATAGGACGCCATGGCTGGTCAAAATCAGACATGGTCGTACGCCCAAAATTACCGGGTTATCGCACCAGCATCTAGAGCTATTCATATGATAAAGTTGACTGTATCCCTTAACCTTGTAATCATTCCATTCCCGGGCAAGGAGGGGTGACACACTTGAAAGGCAACGACCACAAAAGCAAATTCCTTCTGACCAATCGGGAACGCGAGGTTTTTGAACTGCTCGTGCAGGATAAAACCACACGCGACATCGCCCAGCAATTGTTTATAAGCGAGAAAACGGTCCGCAACCACATCTCCAATGATATGTGTTTTAAAACACGCATCAATTGAATGCCGGAACAACGTAGGACAGCAACTTACTTGTCGTAAGGGAATATGTAACGACTTTCGAACTCCCGAGCTATCAATATTAGGACAAGCTTCCACTTGAATTGACTCCTGACCTTGCAGCAAAAGTGGATAAAATCAAGTTTCACAGTTCTGGAGTAATTGCCCAACTTAAAGCCGTAATGCTCAGTTGACTTACGATAGCTCAACGGGTCAAATCGATGTTGAGCAATCTCCGCAGTTCATAGCCGCAGGCTCATCTGTCCTCGTTACACTTGGCACAGTTCAGTAAAATGAAGGTGAAGCAAAGAGAATATTCCTTTAAATGGGGGCCTTCCCTATTCGCTTAAACAAGCTTCCACAATTTAGACTTCCAAGGTAGAATACATACCAACTTTTCTTGGAAGGGGTTCTTGTATGCCAAAATTGTCCGAATTGAGCCTTTATAATGCACATCCGTGGGCAGTCCCTGTTGTTCCTGATGTAGCCGATCCGTATTTTGCTCAGCTCATACCCTGGCAATTCGCCGAACAAGTGCTTGAACTGATCGAGCAAATGTTCAACGAGGTTGAGGATTTCTTTAAGTCGAGAAGCTTGCATATAGAGGTGACGATCTTCGAAATTAAGGAGGTCTTTGGGCATCTGGATATATCGAGCATAACCCCGCATTCGGAAGTCACCGCCATCTTTCATAAGTATAGCGAGTTGTCGAAGGAATACTTCGCATGATGGGGTAGGGGAGCGGTCAATAAAATTGCTAGCTTCTTTTTATGTCCAGATTATTTCATGCCGCCGACAAACAGAAGTCCACTTTTTCTTGCCCCTTTATGAAATCCCGAATACTTCATTCGCAGTTCTCCCAACTTTAACAGTTAAATTAAGATCCTAAACATAGTTATTAGCAGAGATATGCTCAAAAAACAACCTAAGTCCAACCTCAATAAAAATCTAATACAACTCAACTCTAACTCAGGGTTGAGTTTCTTTATTCCCACCCGCTCACCCAGTCTCCCGCCCTGATTCGCAGATCCACCCTGCTCGCCCTACTACCCTCCCACCCCAGCCTACCACAATCACAAAAAAGTCATGAGCCTTCCCAGACGGAGTTAGAAAACTGATGCAAGACATGAACCAATTCTGACGGAGTTGAAGAAAAAACACCGCAAGAGGTAGCAGACCTATGAGTGTAGGCAAGCAACATAATCGATCCTTGAAAACTGAACAGCCCCGAACGGACATTGGTCTACTACAAGACATGAACCAATTCTGACGGAGTTGAAGAAAAAACACCGCAAGAGGTATCAGCCATTTAGGTATAAGCAATCAACTACAACAACCGCAGGAGGCCACAAACATGACAGTTCAAAACAATGAAGCACAAGAAGTTGAGGTATTTATGAGTAACGCGAAGGGCAAGTCGCTCGAGAAAGCTTTAAAGCGTTTCGATGTGAAGGTTTTCTTGGACTGGAGCGACAGCGAAGCGGATGAGATTTTCTATGTTGAGTTGACCAGTAAAGTCACCAATAAGCGAGTCACTTTCACAAAGAGCTTTTTCGAGTCACCAAGAAATGCGAACAAAGTTCAGAGTAAGCTGAATCAGATCGGTAATATCGATTCAAGCACCTACACAGCCCTTATTTATCACATTCATGACCTAATTGATAACGAGAAGTTTGTAGTTGGAGGGGGCTATTCGCAGAATAGCACTCAGCGGCTCGAATGGGATCAGCAGGTAGCGATGAAGAATGCAAAGTTGGTCGTGAGGAATTTCTTGCGTAACCAGTTCCGATTCGCGCTCCAATCCGAGATGAACTACGCCAGTTCTAAGCATCTTGGGGTAGTTCTTGATAAGGAAGCTGATCTTCCAGAGGGAGTAATCGCGGTAGGCTTCAAGGGTTCTGCCTTGCAAGCGGTTTTGAACCCACTCGGACGTATGCAATCTCAACAGTATCGCCGCGAAATCCTCGGAGGTCTTGCCCATCTTGGGGTATTGGACGCAGAGATTGCCGAATATGACGATGATGAAGCGGAAGAGGTGTATGGCGGTTCTGTAGTAATTGGGGGTAAAACCTACACCGAAGATGGCTTCGTTATCGAAAACGGGAAGGTTCGTAAAATGAATGATGAAGAGGTAGCAGAGTACAGCCAGAAAACGAAAAAGAAGAAATCCCATCGCCTAGATAAACAGCGGAGTGTAACCGAAGACAAGGTCGGCGTAAAGTTCTACATCATGCACTTTACCCAAGAACTTCTCGAGGAGATGAAGCAGTATGTCGCCGCTTAATCTCACAATGTATTCAGAACAGATCAAAGCTCTCCTGAATGGGGTTCAAGACCCCATTCCCACCCTCGGTGGTAAGAGTGCTTTACTAAAGACTCTCATTCGCATATTTGACCACTGTATATATGAGTACGACCTGACCATCATGGGCGACCTCTTTCTCGGAGGTAACAGATTCCATACGCACTACAAGAACTATCGTATCGACCGAATCGGTAACGAAAAAGACAGAGGTCTTCTAAGTTTCTACAAGGCAATCCAAGACCCCAACCAGTTCGATTATCTAATTAGAGGTATCGGATCTTTAAGCAGACCTGGACTTGTGACTAAAGCGGACTTCGAGAACTTCGTAGAGTGGAGACGTGACCCGAGTACGGACGCAATAGACGCAGCGATCCTGACCTACTTGGTAAGCAAGTACAGCCGCGCCGCCAACAGACAGGACTTTAACCATCTGAAAGCCAGTGAAGGTATCAACATCGGTAACCTACATAGGAAGTTGACTCCGCTCACGAAGATTTACAGAGATGTTCAGTTTTTAAATCAGGGGTATCACGAGCCTTTTGAAAAGCTCATGTTCCGAGAAGATGCCCTGATCTACCTCGACCCTCCGTACTTAACAGATACAGCTGGCATCACCGAGGAGACTGAGGGTTACGATGATAAGTTTGATGCAGCCGACCACATCGCCATGCTAGACCGAGTAGTATCCAGGTCCTGCAAGGCAAAGGTCATTATAAGTAACTACTTCAACGAGCTTTACTACGACTACGTGAGGAAAGGGCTTCTCTACTGCTACTTTGTAGGGATCGTCCATGTGAATAGCTCTGGAATTGGTCGAAAGCGCCCTGAGTTTATCTTCACTAATGTTGAACTTCCGCAGTACGTGCTTCCCCCGATCCCGCACGATTATCAGTATTACTTGAGCAGCTGATGTTTGTCAGGGGTAGCAATTGGAAGCCAGGAAGCATTTGAACGTCAACAACCATTGGTTCCACTTGAGATGTAACTAAATCACAGACCTATAAAGCATACTATGCATCCTTATCGGGGTATCGAAGCCCCAACAACAAATTAACGGCTTTATACCGTAGGAGGATACTGAAAATGATCAAACAACACCTTTATATCAAAACCGCATATGTAGTTAACGGACAAATCTACGTATTGGGATTCAACTCGAATGAATACACTACGTTATCCCATGCAGTTCAGTTACAGGATAGGGCTTCAGGAAGTATCTTTCGCTCGAGGAGGCACAAGAAGGATCGCGTGTTTGAACGGATAAAAATCTGCTAATCTACAATGGGTTGATAGGGTTACAGTATCACTGCTTTATGCTTCAGGTATGTTGCATTTCGCATGTACGGTAACCGCCCTTCAAAAATGCCCTTTACGCCGCTTCAATTTCCCTCGGGCTTCCATCGGTATTCGGAAGCCCCCAAACCCCTCTCAAATCGCCGTACATGTCCCTTACAAGTGATTCGGTGGTCTCGCCCTATCCCCGCTTAAGAGGTTTTCGCTATTATTTTGCTCTTAATTAGCCATTTCGGTAACCAACACCCGACCGAAAGGTCATCCCCATCGAATGTTTATTCCCCTCTAGCAGTTCATCGCTCCGTTCGATATTATTGGGGTAAGGGGTGTGAGAAAGTCGTGATTACGTTCAGCGTCAACGAGAAACGGTTCCATGAGGAAGACTATGAGAAAATTGTTCACCTGCTAAAAGAGCTTAAAGATCCCCATTGTGATGATTATAAAAGAGTTGCTATAAGTAAGCTGATCATGGACTGCTTGAATGGCGAGATAAAGGAAAATATTCAGAGCTACAGCAGATATGGTGAAAAGATCAGTAATGATGAGGTTATAGGTAAGTCGAGAAAGCAGATCGGGGACGAGAAAGTAGCTGACTTAAGGCTAGATGAACCTACTAGGTCTAGACGGGGTATCGAATTAGCTGACCGTAACGCATTACCTGAAGACGAGGCAGCGGCTAATGAAGATCGCGAGATCCACTTCAAGGTGTTTGGTATCGTGGAAGCACATCTCAATGAGTTAGGGCTTTCTCTGTTCGAGGTCATCGATCCGCTAGTCGATGCAACGATAGTACAAACCAAGAAGGTTGTCCTTACCCCGAGATTGTCGAGGAGTTTTGTCCCTTACCAGAAGGCAGCTCTTGAGTTCGTCACTAAATTCAACAAATGTTTAGCTAATATCCAAGTTGAACCTGACGGAACAGCACTAACCGATGAAGTGATACTTTACTTGGAACAGAACACCCTCACTGAGCTATTTGGGGTAGTTTACAAAGACAAGTCGCTTTGGCAATGGATAAAAGATGAGCGCACTTCGGAGACACCTAGCCAAGAATGAGCCTACTTTTGCAAGCACAGTAACTGATCACTCCCGAAGATCCCCGATCTCCGTTAGCCGTTATTGTCTTACAGTATCGTAAAGGAACACATCATCGCTTTAACAGTGTGGCATTTCCACAGTATTGTCGAAATGTCAGTAAGTCTCGATCAACTAAGCTCAAGAGGATAAGTGGTATCAAGGACAAAACTGCGGACTACTTTATGATCCTTGCGGGGTATGATACGAACGCAGTTGATCGACACCTGATGAATTTTCTACAGGAAGCTGGTATTAGGTTCGACGGCTACCAAGATGTTCAAGACACGATAAACGGAGCCGCAGATGCTTTGCGGGTTTCACGTTCCCACTTCGATCATAGTATCTGGAAGTATATGTCCGAACGTGCGAAATTAAAATCTTAGAAGAACGCATCGCCTATCATAACCACATCTATGTCCAAAATATTGTCATCCTTTTCGTAAAGGAACACATAGCCCCTGTAACAGTGCGGCGATTCTGTTGAAATGTCGACAGTAAGTATCAATCGAGGCAATCAATAGTAAGTGCAGTAAGAGAGCAACGTTCATAGTTGCTCTCTTTTCGTATTCTGAGAAAGTCTCTTAGGATGAGCAGGGTATCTCCGTTCCACACGCACCCGCCCACCCAGGCAGATTGAGAAGATTTCCCGACCTAACCAACTCGACAGTGAGTATTCGATTAGCCGTTGAGCTAAAACTCAGTAAATGTCGCCTTTAGTGTTTCTTTTCAATCCCTTCGGGGTAGCCCTCTAAGGCTTGTCCCTCTGTTGCCCTCTAAATCGCCCAACGAGCCCGCTTATGCCCTTGTCTGGTTTACCCCTCGCCCTCGCCCTGTTTCATTCGCCACGGCGGCTCCTATCCGTGTTACGTCGGTGGTGGTCATTCGTTCTGTCTAAATGTTAAAGGTGTATACAAGGCGATAGTTATATTACCGGTTCAGGATGATAAGTTCTAATGATTCCAAGTCTCGAATCCCATCCTCACTTCGTGTCCGTATTTGATAAGCAGCCAATTCTTCTCCAAGGTATTCATCATCGAGGATAACACTCTGTGAAGGGGTTAATCGCTTCTCGTTGATAACGCTCATTATTCCTTCAATCTTGCTGTGCAGCCTATCAAGAAAGGTAATATTTGCAGCAGTTAGATAATTATCTAGTTCGTATTGTTCAAGTAGCAGTTCAGTAATGGTCCCCTCGTTCAGATTGAACCTCCAGTTAGAAGCCACGATTATGGTGATTTCTCCGTACTTCGCTTTAAGCCGTTCGATAATATGTTTAAAGTTCTCAACGCATTCGGGATCGAAGCGTGGCTCGGAGTTACCTAAACTTTCAGTTGAGTATTTGGTTACCAAAACTCCGTCAAAGTCTAGAAAAACAGTAAAGCCTGTATCCACTTTTTATCCCTCCTTCATTTGCTGATCCGGGGTATTTCTACCCTTATAAGCCCCAATCATACCCGATAAAGTTGATAAAATCGACTCCTGATTTGAAACTAAAATACGTCCCAGATGTTCTACCATGCGTACCCGTCCCACACAAGCAATCTTGTGCAAAGTTTCCGACAGAACGACAACAGTGAGTATTCTCACAATCGTAAATCAGATACTTTAAGAAAATGATGATCAACTGGCGTTACGGTGGATAAGTTTCTTGCGTGAAAAGCTAATTATCAAGATTTAAGACCATTTATTCACACAATGTCTCGAAGCAAGAACAAATTATCAGATGAAGTCAGTTTAGTAAGTCAGGAGATTTTATAACGAGGCGAAGTTCGATTTATAAAATTGAAGAGAATTTTATAACCCAACGAAGTTGATTTTATAAAAGTCCAGAGAATTTTATAACAAACCGAAGTCCATTTTATAAATTGAAGACCCACTATGATTTTATCTATCTTTGTGACAGTATACGGTAAGTCGATCTCAGGCCTGAAAATAAACCCTTATGGAATTACGATAAGGAATAATACCCCTAATTATGTTGTTTTCCTGTGTTTTCGATCCGATTGATTCTACTTTGTTGTGAGAAGACAGAACATTAAATGCTGAATAGAAATGATGGGTGAATTCAAAGCCGTATTTGACTTAATTGACCTTAATTATGATGATTGCAGGTGATTAGCTCAAACAACTCCTTAGTTAGCCGCAATAACCTCTGATACTGCTCATCCCAAGCAACCTATATCCCCGTTTGTCGCCTGCTCTGCAGATATTTTCGTTTTCAACAGATTTTGATCAAGTGTATTTTATTCTACTTAACACTCCTACTGACGGAAAACTACAACCCAATTTCCCCTCACCCGCAGCTCCTTGGAAGGCTTGGGTTGCACGTTCGGCTCAGATCTAAAGGATGCTTTGATCTCGAAAAAGTGGTATGCGGCTCCCCTAATCCTAAGTAGGGGTCAGAAATAAACTGCGGAATCGTTTTTGTTGTTTTTAGCTGACTTCAATATGAATGTCGGCAGTTGTAGTGACTACATATTCATAAAGGAGGAATGTTTGACATGGCGAATGACATTGAAAAGGCATTACCACTTGTTGCAGATGAGTTCCATTCTCTAATAGAGGGGTATGGCGAAATGAAAGTGCGGTTGGAATCAGCGTTTCTGACCGATGAAGAACGATACTTAATCAAGCTTAAGCAGGTAATTATTGAAAGTATCAGTTCAGTACTGAAATTGATAGAGGAAAGTTCTGAAAGAAATAAAGTCCTGTTAGGCTTGTGTCTTAGTGGCGAAAAGTGCTCAAAAAAGTATGTGAATCGTCAATTTATGAGTGTCAATTCACTGAGGGCAGCAAGAAATGAATTTCGATTTCTATTGGCAGCGACTTTATTCAGGAGTGATAAGATTGAAGCTCTTTTAAAGAGTAGGTCGCAGGAAGACGTTGAGGATGTAGTCGCATGGTACCGAACTGTTTTCGAAAATCAGGAGTTGGGACGTAGATACCTTAAGTCTTCTGCAAGGGGTGAACGATATGAAGCACAAACCTAATATTTTTCGTGAAGTAAGAGACTGGATAGAAACTGTTCAATCCCGTATAAGTGATGATGTCTACAATGAAAAACTTGAAATAGAGCATAAGAGGTTAGAGGCTGTCTATGAAGTACTACGTTATCTCGGATCACTTTCGTGGGTTTCACATCAAAAAACCAGAGAACGTATGGAACATTACCTGAAAAAAGCAGACTTGAATGCTAAGAAGACCGCAGCTACTTTTAATGTGTCAGTAAATGCAATAGAGGTAAGTCTGAAATATGTATCGGACAAGGTCAGATCGTTGATCGGCAAGCCACTTAGCGTAATTGAGCAAGCACAGGATATATCAACTATTGAGACGGGACTAGATGAGTTCCGTAAGGTGGTTGCTTCCGGGGTACCATCTTATGGCTACTTTCTTTCGGGAATAGAACCTTACTTACCAAAGCCGAAGTACAATCCCAAGTTCAGTTTAGCCGACTGTACTAAGGAAATTTCCCGCATCGGGGTATTTGCTCATTATGCCAAGTATGTCTTGACCCAAGAGTGCGATCAGGACAAGTTAGCTCATTTGCTTTCGTTGGTAAGCTCCCTGAATGGTTCGAAGTATGATCGAGAAGTGCTCAAACTTTTCTTTAACGGAGAGTTCAGCGAGTCGGACACCGGGAAGTACTTCAAAATTGGAGAACAGATTGAACAGTTACAACAATGGCTTCAAAACCAAAACCCATATAACGCATGAGGTGGAGGAGAGGATCATGGCAAACATATTCGTACAAATGAGGCAGTCAATTGGTTTCCTCAATGCAGAGAGGCGATTTTGTCGGGATGTAGCAAAGAAAGAGTTAATTCAGGAAAAAGTCATCGCTCTTGAAGAGATCTTGGACTTCGCCAAGGAATACATCACTTATACTAATCATCAGACTTTCAGTGATGTAGGTGATCGACTTTATTATTATTTGTCCGAAGGCAACTTGAATTACCAGAAAGTTGCAGATCGTTTTAAGGTTTCTGTTAAAGTGGTCGCAGGTAACGTCCATTATGCATCAAAAAACTTGGTCAGTTTGATCGGCATTCAGATAAATCGAATTAAAGATGCTGAAGATATCAAAGTTGTTCGGCAGGCACTATCAGAATTTGGTGACATTAGAAAGTCAGTAATCAATCCTTATGACCTACCCGAGTTTTCAGAAGAAGCTTTGAAGTCTTTATATAGAGGTAAGAAACTTAAGATAGGGGGCATTGGCATTGCCAAGAATTCACCGCCGATTATCATTCCATGAGTACAGCCCACCCAATCCGTACACCGCTCGTATTATCGGGGTATCAGTTGCGGACCCTTCGCAGTTAATCGATATTGCTAAATCTAAGTACACAGAAGAGGGCTACTCAAGATTGGTGTATTCTGTTTCCAAAAGCCAACTTCGTACTTATTCTGATGAGTTCTTTGTTTCCTTTATTGAAACTGTACCAGTTGAGACCAGGGGTTTTAGTAACGTTTGTCCAGAGGCTGCTTTACCCTGCGAGCAGCCGGTTAGATGCCTGGTCTTTGACGCATTTCAATCACCGTTATACGTAGCGCAAGAATTCAAATACGTAAAAGAGACAAACTTCCTAGGGGGAATCGGGGTATACTCGATCAGTTCAAAGTTCGGTTTCGGTGATCAATCCCAGAAGTCAATTCTCGGTAAGGTCGCACAATACAGCCTAGAATCCCTTAACTTGTGTTTAAGACTGATGGTTGCAATAGTACAACCCGATAGAAGTTGGAAACTAGCCCTCGGGCAGATCCAAGTTCATAAATATACGGAAAATAACTCTGCGACCGTAAGATTTGCTTTGTTTGAACCGGCTGATTTTATTTCCTCACTCATCGTTAATAAGAACTTAAACGAGGTACAACATATTCCATTTAATACATTAGTTACTTTAGTTGGAGATATGAGCTATTACAAGTAGTTTGCAGTACTTGAATTTCGAGGAAGGATGAAACTAATCGAGATAATCAATGATATATGGTATGTTATGGTTAATGGGATTTTTAGGAGGAGCATGAATGAAGGAAGAACAATTTTTGAAAACCATGATAGAAGCAATAAAGTATGACAAGAAGTATAATAATAAAAGCGAATTACTTGGGATTTTAAGGTATTCCGTGCTTACCTATGAAAGAACTGGTACTTATGGTCGTAAACAGGACCATTTTCGGGAGTATGTTTGTTTAAGAGTACCAATCCCAATGTTAGAAATGGCGAGATTTCTAGAAGATGACTTCGAAAGAGTCGCATCTGAAGTTTATATGAAACCGACTGATACTATGATCGACTATGAGTATGCAGGAATCCAAATAAAGCCAAAACCTGTAGATCTTGAAGAAGATTTACACAAAGAACATGATGTGGTTTTTGACGAAATAAAAGAAGTAATCATTCAAGGTATTCGTGGTGCGAAATATACGATATGGATAGCGGTTGCTTGGTTTACGGATAGAGACATTTTTAAGGAATTGCTGTTAAGAAAACAAGTAGGGGTTAACATCCGTATTATCACATCAGCCGAAGACTCAAATAAATATTTACTTCCCGATTTAGAACGGAATTTTGAAGTAATGAAAGTAAAACTTTGGGGTAAGAATTTATCCAATAGAGTTCATGATAAATTTTGCATTATAGATTTTGAATATGTCATGCACGGTACCTATAATTGGAGCAATAATGCAATAAACAATAATGAAACTTGGGCAACTGCACTGGATAGAGACTTCGTAAGGAAATTTGCTGATGAATTTACAAGGTTGCTTGTAGAACATCAACAGAACTAAGAAGGGACTGACTTTCATTTTCCGCCACGAGTCTTAACTTATTATGATCTGACAAGGAAAAATTCATTTGCTTACTTCACCCAATTGGGGTATATTGGTAATAATTACATAACTTCAATGCGGAAGAACCGCAGACATTGCCTATGACGGGCGAAGTCTGCGGTCTTTTTGCATTCAATAACAAATCAGGAGGCGTTGTAGATGAGTTGCTGTGTATTTTGTCAGAAGGAAGAGGAAGTGCTGTTCAATCATTTCACCCACGATATGGGGTCGCTTTGCCTTGATGATTACATGAAGCTCCACTGCTCTTGTGGTATATGTAGCAAGAGCTTCCTGCCGCCCGAGGTTCTGCCCGAAGTCGATTTTAGAGTAAATGCAAAGTTCATCGGTATGGGCGACAAGAACATTGTAGTCTGCGATCACTGCTACGATTCGATCCGAAGTGAGTTCTCCGACATGTTCGAGGATTAGGTCTTAATCACTAAGGAGAAAGAAGGAAGTTGGTCGCAATTTGGCGAATATTTACAAGCATCGAGATGGTTTAGTACTGATTCACTTTATATCAGTCGACATAGAAAATCATGAGATTTTGGAGGTAGAAAATGGCTAAGAAAGAACGATGCTTTTGTGGAAGCGGTAAAGCTTCGAAAAACTGTCACCGGGTTGCATCTGACAGCCGAGCAGCTCACCTATTTAAGTTATTTGAGCAAGTAGAACATACAGTCGAGGATTATTTTATGGATAAGGAGAGTAAGCCTCAGTGTTTCTCGGGGTGCAATAATTGCTGTAGCGACTTCTTCGCTGTCTCGGAAGTTGAGCTTGAGATAATCTTGGATGAAATTCATAATACGTGGACTGAACAGGAAATTGCCAACCTATATAAAAAGGTGATGAATAACGTCCGTGCCTTCCAAGTTGAACATCCAGATGTAGATAATGCAATTCAGACGCAGCTTGATTATGAGGGCGATTTATATAAGTACTCATCCTTCAAAGGGGGTAAAACTAGAACGAGCTTCCCCTGTCCGCTTCTTAACAAGGAGACTGGAAGATGTTCGGTCTACAACAAACGCCCAATGGTTTGTAGGACACATGGAACCACTCATCTTAACCTAGATGAAAAGCTGAACTCAATAGAGAGTACAGTGTGTGAGTATATCCCTAGTCGCATACAAAATAATGCCGTTACACCTGATGTAACTGACATGCAGACAAAGTATGAGGAAATAGTCAATGTCACAACTGAGCAGGGTTCGCTTTATGTTCGGAAATTGCCACTATTCTACGGTATTCATGCTTTAGCTTCGATGCAGGGGTATAATCCTACTAAGTCAACGGTTTTTAACAGACACAATTTAGATATGTCGATGCAAGAAAGTAATGCGATGCAGCTTAAAAAGGCGGCAGCTATGAAATAACTGAGGGAGTTTACGTTATGGGGCTTGGAAAGCTGATCTTCCTAAGACGAAGTCGGATTAATAAGTTGATGAGACTGAATAGAGACGAGTTTGATTACTACTTCGACCTGACTAAGGTAAGTGTTGTGGTAAGAGACTTGATCTAAAGGGCAAATCCGTCAGCTTTTACTTTACTTTCATCAAGGTAACTGTCATGTTTATAAAAATACCTCACAGGGGTGCTCACTGTTTCTTCAAGGCTTAGATGATTTGGTTGAAGAGCTTCAGGGGTTGATCGATTCGGTTTTTGAATGCCAAGACAAAGTGAATGAGTTTGCTGTCAGAAAAGCAATGCAGGACTAATTCAATATTGCAGCACTTAACCACCCACCCTCGTAGGGTGGTTTTTCTTTATCCACTAAGCTCTCACAAAAACGGTTTGAACATTTTTGAACTCCCTCGGAGTTGAGCGGGTCGAGAAACTGGTCACAATAAAACAATAATGGTAGAATCACAACGATCAATATATTGGTAATTTCTTGGGGTGGTGAATGCGATGGATATAAGGTGCTTTGGTATGCAGTTTATTGATGGATATATAAGTATTGTGCACTTACAGAAGCCGCAACCTCTGGTAACTGACCATACCGTCAGGGGTTTAACCTAACCCAACCACCCGAGCGCCGACTCAGGGTGGTTTTCTTCTTTTATCATGGCTAAGTTAGGAGGGCTTTCATTGCAAGTGGGGTTCGATGATTTGGATTTTGGAGTTGAATTAGAATTTTCGGGTATCACCCGATTCGAAGCCGCCAAAGTATTAGTGGAGTATTTTGGAACGACTTACGCAATGTTTGGTGGTTGGAACAATGATGAATATCATATACCGGATTGGCATGGTCGCATTTGGAAGATCGATAGGGACGATTCCGTAGATGCACAAAAGAAAGAGGGCAACACGGTTATCCCAGCTACAGAAGAGTACAAATGCGAAATGGTCACGTCGATCCTGCAGTATCACGATCTACCGATGCTTTTTGGGGTTGTCTCAGCATTAAAAGCAGCTGGAGCGATAACCGGTGCTAACTGCGGAATCCACGTCCACATTGATGCATCGAGATTCACACCGAAGTCCTTACGTATATTATGCAACTTGGTCTACAGCAAACAGCACCTCCTGACCAACGCCCTTCGCGTAAGTGAGTCACGTAAGAAGCAATACTGTAACGATCTGTCGGAGGAGTTCATTGAGGTTTTAAACCGAGCCAAACCGAAGACATTCGAGGAGTTTGCAAACGTGTGGTATTCCGGCTTTAACGCACTCGCGGCGACCCGAACCCTGCGAAGGAATGAGTCACGTTATCGGGTGTTGAATCTCCATAACCTGCTAAGTAAAAGGTTTACTGCCATTGAGTATAGGTTATTTAACAGTTCCCTAGATGCCGTTAAGATCAAGTCATACATACAGCTATCTCTAATTATCACAGCGCAAGCCCTACGGCAGAAGAAAGCCACAACCCGAATAGCTATGTCCAATAACAACAAATTTACATTTCGGGTTTTCTTGTTGAAGGCTAAAGCGACAGGAGAGGAATTCCGCGAAATGCGCCTTATGCTCTTAAAGCATCTCGATGGTGACTCCGGTAGACGTCACCCAAAGGTTGATAAAGAGCCGTATCTAATTAACAACTAATAATTCCTCAACTATTTGAAAAGGGTGATTGTATATGAGTTCGATCTATTATGCTGCATACGGTATCAATATCAATACAGTAGAAATGAAGCGAAAGTTTAACGCCCATCTAGTCGGAAAGGGGTATTTGGAAGGTTTTGATCTTGATTTTTATGGTTTCCCAATCATGAAACCCTACCCCAATATGAAAGTTCCTGTGGTCGTTTGGCAGTTACCAGGGAAGGCTCAATCAAAACTTGATTATGACGAATTTATCAATATCGGTGATTTTAATAAGGAGTATCTTAACGTCAAACTAGAAGCCATCACCGATCAGGTAATCAAAGTCAATATGCCCCGCAATGAAATTAAGGCTTTAGTTTACACATCAAGGATATCCAATTTCGAACCCAACGTGAAGATTCCTTTGACCACCTATAATATCCTCTTCCAAGCTTACACTGAGCAGCATCACTTCGACACAGACATTCTGGTTAGAGCAGCACTCAAGGCTAATACCCGATATCAGAAGTACGAGTTTGCAAAGTATGAGCGGCAGCAAGAATTAATGCACGGACTAAAAGAAGAAAATCCCGAGTTAGTTTGCAGCATCCTAGTTGCTAGATGGTTGATCAATATAAAGCCATAAAAATTCTCCATTAAATTAATGAGAAGGGGAGTGATATCAATGCAATTTGTTACGACTCCTGGGGTTGAGCGGCTTGGCTCCAGGGATTGGAACCTTATCATTACCATCGTCACAAGGTTGTATCAGGACAATGAATACTTCCTGTCTTTCGAAGCGAAAACTGGAAATACGGTCGTAACAGATGGTAATGAGAACCACCTTTGTACTATAGATAAGTTAATATTCCCTCCATATGTGAAGGTATGGGCTATCTACGGCGATGATGGTAACTCAAAATACTACACGTTCCTGTTGCCCGAGGAGTATTAAAGGGTTATGAGAACAAACATGGCAGTTCGAAGCCTTTTCGGGTTTGAACTGCCATTTCTTTTTTTACACACCTTCTCGAGTCAGTTCCAGATCACGTTCATGTAAAGAGAGGATGGTAGAACGGTACTTCAAGTAAGTGTTAGTACTATAAAATCCTCATACTGATATGCAGGGGTATCCGAGAAAGATACATTAAGCGCTCGCTCCACGCCTCATATGTCCGGTTCAGTTCCGCCCTGTAAGCCAACATTTCCTGAGACTTGCCGAGATTATGCCCATTAAGATCCCTAAACAGAAGGGCGTCGATCCTTCCATTCATCAATTTTTCGAGGATCGACTTTTAGAACCTCACAAATATGAAGAGCTATATTAACCGTAGGCATGGTTATTCCATGTTCAATGTTCTGATAATGCTTCAAAGATATGTTAACGGCGCGACTGATCTTTTCTTGACTAAGCCCTCTTTGCTCGCGAATTTCTTTCATTTTCACTTGAGGAAACAGCCCCTTGCTTTGTTTCCCCAATGGTAGCGAATACGCGAAATTAAAATAACTAATTATAATTGGCGAAATATAATACGTGTAATATACTTATTTATGACTTGATGATTAGGTCAGGAGTGAGAAAGTGTGACAAAAAAACTTTGGAAAATACTGACTAGTTGACAGAATTGAATTCTTCATTGGGACTATCCGTTAGTTAAAACCATTTTGTAGCTGAGGGGAGTAATTGCTTTGAAAAGACATTACATACTATTTTTATCTTTGACTATGATTGCAACTATCGCTATATCTGGCTGTAAAAATAGTAGAGAAGGTAGTCAGACAACGTCAACAAAAACACTAACTACAACGTCATCGCAGTCTAAAGATGATGTAACGAAGGATTGGAAAACTGTCGAAATAGCAGGAATGAAGTACTGGTTAGATAAGGATGGAAGCTTTCATAATTATGACGATAAGGACTATATCGATTTCAACGGTGACGGAGTAAGAGAAGTCCTCTTCGGAGGAAAATATCTTCTCACCAATGCTCAAACGTTGCTAACTAGAAATAATTCTGCTAGAGACGGAGAGTTAAAAAGGGGAGATTACGATCAGCTTCAGGATCATGTGGATCTTATTCGAGTTCTTGGTGAAACCATTTTGTTCTCGACGGCTGATCAAGATGGATCCAAAGACCTTTATGGTTTGGGAAAGAACCCAAACGGCGAAGTCGGTAACGGTTCCTCTGGAGATACGATTACAACTCCATTCTTAATTTTGAAGAATATCGATAAATTCGATCTTAAAGATGGTTATTTTAGAGCTGCGGCGATTGCTAAGGACGGATTCTATGTTTGGGGTAGAGATGGCTTTTTGAAACCAACAAAATTTAATCTAAAAGGGGCATTTCCCAAATCTTTCGAAATTGGTCAAGACGGTATTAGCTTAGTTGTTAGTCGTAATGACAAAGACCAGACCATCACAGTGAATGAGGAAGCTCTAAGCCCGTACACTTATAAGAAAGAAGATATCGTGTGGGATTCTTCACGCGGGAATAGTTCAGGAAACTATGCAAATGGCGGATACTTTACTCAGAGCGGAGATACAGTTTATTTATCTATGTGGGGTCTTAGTAAGTATACTCCTGAAAAAGCGCAGTTTGAAAATCTAAAGAGAGAGAAGGGTCCAGTTTCAGATATTAAGTAAGCGTCAAATGCTTCGCGACGAGAACCCTTACATTAGCTACGGTGATATGCGCATTGTTCTAACGCAAAAAGATTTTATGCAATTATCTTTAGCCAAATCATTGTTTCATCTAATCATTCTCATAAGCAAGACGTACTTTTGTTATGTTACTTGTTAATTCATCGTGGCCACCAAATCCTCTCTGTTTACTTCCTGTATGGAACGCTTTCCAAGCGTACGAACGGCCTCTTTCATTTCCTCAGTACAAGATTTTATAAAATTCTCCAAATAATGCGCAACTGCCTGTTCAGCAAATTTATTTTTCTTCTTACCTGAATAGAAAACGAGTTGTGTGGGCGGTTCCCAAGGAATGGTTTTGCAAATTTGATCGTGCGTCATCGCCCAGATAAATGCCGTGCCCATATACACGGCATCCGCTCCCAAAGCCAACGCCTTTAAACATTCACCTGGCGTATTAAATCCCCCTCCAACCAATAAGCTGATTTTATTTTTTACCCCGTGCTTATTCAGATATTGTATTGTACGTGATAACGCATAAATGGTCAGAAGCACAAAATCATCTTCAAAAATAGGACCAATTTTTTTAGGTCATCCGGCACCTTCATTCCGTTTTAACATGGTAATATTTCTGTTTACGCTAAATTAGCAGGACTATTTGATATGAATAAGCAAGGTGATAATTATTTCAAATAAGGGGTTTGCCTGCTGTAGCTAGAAGTAATCCCATCAAGAATTAAATGGAGGAAGTTCGGGTAGATGTCCATAGCTGCAGTTATCGCTGCTGCATATATTATTCCGATTCAACATAACGGGAGAAGGTGTCGACATGCCCTGCACGATCCGCGTACCGAGCAAAACACTCCGGAGGCTGCTAAGGGCCTGTGTGGCTCGTTCCCGGAAAAAGAAATGCTGCTTACAGCGGCAGATTAAACGACGGAAGAACCAACGCAGCAAACGAAGCTGCTGGCCACGAAAGCATCGCTTTTGCCCGAAAGCCCGCGAGGTTCGGCTTATTCTTCTTCTTATTCGTGTCAGACCAATCGTAAGGCGCTATTTCCATATCGCTTCTTCTGACCTAGACTTAGCAAGCGGACAGGTTTTGGAAGCCAGTCTATTTGTAGGGGATAACGGGGAGGCCGTCCAGGAGTTCTCCAATATCAATCAGGAAGGTTATGTAAATCTATTCGTCAATGGGATCATGCAAGAAGGGGAAATGTACCACGTGGATGCCAATGGGCTTTTATTCGCAGCGGCAGACCAGCAAATCGCGGCAGGAAGCACTATCATCATTGAGTCAGTCGGTTTTAAAATGGAGTTGAGCCATAATTAGATTTTTGTAACGGAAGCTTAGCCCTGTCCCTTTCCTCAGGGGTGAATAAAGTGATAATGTAATATAATTAATTAACGTAAGGAGGTTATGAAATATGGCATTACAGCTTATGAAACTGCTCGTAACCGCAACGTCTACTGTTAATACCGTACCTACCCCCACGAGGTTTTTCAATGTCACGACAGGTTCAACCGCAGCGGGTGCAACTTTAACGATTGATGCAGCCTCTTTCTTCGACGATTCCGGTGCAGCAGTTACAGCGCTGCCTGCATTGAGCGCGAATAACAGCTTGTTCAACGTTTATGTCAACGGTGTTATGCAGATGGAAGATATTTCGACGTATACCGCCGGCGCTACGGGCGTCGGATCGCTCGCGATTGCCGTCCCTGCAGGCGGAGACCCGATTCCTGCTGACTCGCCGATTGTGTTGGAGGTTTTAAACTTCGCCCCTACCTCCACCGTAACGGTTACAACGTAAACGAACCCCTCCGCTGCCAGGTCCGTCACTCGCTTGTAAATCGCCCACATCTTGTTCCCTGGATGTGGGTTTCGAATTTTTTTATTTACAAAAGAAATAACAACTAGCTCAAGTTTTTTTAAAGGTAAACGTCAATAGCCCCAGGCCTATCATTGACTGGGGCTGTTATAGATTTATCACGAAATAAAGGCACGGCACATCAGTGGAATAGACGATGACCAAGGCAAAAACGGCTCCAGCGACTTCGGATCACGGGGATCCTCGAGCTGCGGCAATTTCTCAAAAAGATGCATGAGGTACTTAAACGGATGCAGTCCATTCTCCTTCGCCGTCTCGATGATACTGTATATCGCTGCACTGGCCTTCGCGCCTCTTGGCGTGTTAGCAAATAGCCAATTTTTTCTCCCAATGACAAACGGCTTGATCGACCTCTCGCTGCGATTGTTATCGATCTCAAGCCTTCCGTCCTTCAAAAAAGCGGTGAGCTTCTCCCACTGATTCAGACTGTAGGTGATTGCTTGTCCAACCAAACTTTTCGGAAGCGTTCGCGATCGCTGCTGATGGAGCCATTTCGAATAAGCCTCCAATACCGGAAGGCTTCGTTCTTGTCTTACTGCATGCCGTTCTTCCGGCGTGGCATCCTTCAAGTCGCGTTCAATGGCGAAGAGCGCATTGCAATACGTCAGCCCCTGTCCCGCCGCCGTGTCCGATTGCCCCTTCTTCTCTGGCGACGCTTTTAACGCTTCGTCATATTTGCGCCGGGCATGTGCCCAGCATCCGACTAGTGTAACACCAGCGACTTTATGGTAGCCTGGATAGCCGTCCACATGCAGATACCCCTTAAAGCCGGTTAAGAAGTCCCGGGGGTGTTCACCGCCCCGTGTCATCTGGTAGTCATAGAGCACAGCCGGCGATACGCCTCGGCCAGTCCGGTAGAGCCACAGATACGATGTGGATTCAGCCGATCTTCCCGGTTCGCGCAGCACCTGCAGTGTCGTCTCATCTGCATGTAATGTCTCCTGCCGGAGCAAATACGCCTTTATGGCATCGACCATGAGGGACAACCACTGCTCCGCGCCATAAATCATCCAGTTCGCCATCGTTTGCCGGGACAATGGAAAGCCCAAACGGGCGAACTGCTGCTCCTGTCGATAAAGCGGCAAGCTGTCCACGTACTTCTGGCACATGATATGCGCCAGAATCGACGGAGAAGCGAGGCTCCCCGGATAGACTGGCCTCGGCATCGGCGCCGTGACGATAGGCGTCTGAATGTCTTCGCGCTCACAATGTCGACAGGAATAGACCTGACGCACATGTCGGATGACCTTGACTTGAGGCGGCACAATGGCGATCTCGCTGCGTGTCTCGGTACTCATCTCATGGAGCGCGCCGCCACAGCACGAGCAGAGCTGATCCGTTTCACTGAGTTCATAGGTCACGGTCTCAATCGGCAAACGTTCCAGATCCGCTTCGCGCTTACCGGTCGATTTTCGGCGCTCGTAAGTTACTTGCTCCGTCGGCGGCTCTTGCCCTTTAGGCGTTGCGAGTACCTCGGCTTCGTTGAACAGATTCAGCTCCAATTGATCGGGGCTCGTCTTCTCGCTTGATGCACCGAAGCGTTTTTGTTGCGCAAGACGGAACTGCTCCTCGTACCATTTGAGCTTAGCAGTAAGCTCTGCAATTTGTTGCTCCTGCTTCGCGTTTTGCTGTTCCAGTTGTTTGATTGTCGTTAAGGTATCCGCTCGATTTTCCATACCGTATAGATTCAGTGAATGTCGCTTTATCCCTGCTGCAGGGTATGGCGATAAATCGAATTCGAGTTAAACGACCGTTTCGGCCGTGACTTTCGGGTGTGCCTGCCGCTGACTAAGCGAAAGTCCATCCAGCAGCCAACGAAGCTCGCGGGAAGAGATGGTTGTTGCCGTGTCCGTGCTTGCGCGTGGCCACTGAAACGTGCCGCGTTCAAGGCGGCGGTAAAACAGCCAGAACCCGTTGTGTTCCCAGTGCAAAATTTTGAGTTTGTTTCGCTCGCGATTGCAGAACACGAACAAGCATGGCGAAAAGGGATTGAGCCCGAAGCCTTCCTGCACGATGGCGGCTAATCCGTCGATGGACTTGCGCAGATCTGTTGATCCAGACGCAAGATAGACGTGCTGGACACCGGATAATGTTAGCATGGCGCTTCCAGAGCTTGCACGACTTCTCTTAGCAACCTTGGGTCGAAGCCAGAGCGGATCTCAATACGGGCTGGACCGATGTAAACGACAAGGGAAGCATGGTTGGTAAATTGGATGGAATCAGCAACTGTTAGCGGCACCCAGTGTGTAGGGGTAGTTACGACCTCAGAAGGAACTACTTTAAGTTTGCGGAGCCAATACTTCAACTGCTCTTTTGTAACATGATGGGCATCGCACCACGCTGACATTGTAAGCCCACTTGCTTTGTAGTCCGCGATACGGGCTGTCCATTCTTGGCGACGCTGTTCTTTAGTTGTCATAGGGCAACCTCCGATTGGATTAAGCTACTCTCATTCTCTCACATAAAATTTGAGTTCTTGAAGGTGTGTAGGGTTTTACGCTTACGATATTAATGTAATTGGAGACCACGTTACTTATATTAATGCTCTCAATAGTAACTCAACTGGAGATCGCGTGGGGTATATACGGCAATATCCGGTAGATACAATAAACGTCGGAAATGATAGCACTGATAGAGGCTTGAACGTCCTTAAGGATAAAACATACTGGATTAATCGATTGGAACCCAACCTTTCCACTTCAACAAAAGAGGACATCTATTTAACAGATTTAGATGGTAAGCGAGTTATTACAAATGATATTAATAAAGCTATTCAAAACGTATGGGTTGATAAGAATGCAATTTTCTATACATTGAATAAAGGTCTATTTAAGGCAAACCTTGATGGCAGTAATCCTCAAAAACTAACCGAATCAATAAGTTCTTACCAAATCTCCGGAGGCTGGATATATTATAATAAGAATGGTTCTTTGTTAAGGTTGAATATCGAAAATGCCAATGAAGAGAAGGTTATGGACTTACCATTAGAGAAGTCGTATAACGTAAATGGTGATTACGTCTATTATACAGACGGAAAGAACATTCTTCGATATAATATAGGATCGAGTATAGCTCCTAAAGAACTAAACATAGAAGAAACTATGTCTGAATCTTACGTGGATTCCATTCATGTTCTGCCAAGCGGGATATACTTTCGTCAACATAGTACAGGCTTTGCTTATCACTTAAACTTTGAAGGTAAGGTTATATCTATGGTCGATCTTGGAATTAAATCAGGCGAATAAAAACATCTTGGGAGTAGAAAAAATGGGCAGAATATAACTCGTTTATGAGTTCTATTCTGCCTTTCTTATTGAGAGGCAAATTGAAATAGTGAGGCTAATTTTTATTGTGTAATAGTATTTTTTACCTTAATATTGTACTTGATGAGCAATACATATTGAGGAGATAATATGACAAAATTATGGGACTTTTTTGGGTATATTACCTTCTCTACTTTTGAAGGCTTTGCAGTATTTGCGCTTAGTTTGTTCATTTATCGTTATAATTTTTTTGCTTATTTTTGGTCTTGTTTGATAATGAACGTTGCAATAAATCTTCAAAGTTACTTTATTAGGGATGAACTTTCACTAACATCTTTATCCCCAATATTTAATCTGGTTCTTACAGCTCTATTTTTTATGATTTTTATCCGAATCCCTGTATTAGGTGCTTTGGCTATGTTGATTGTGGGATTCACAGGATATATGTTGATTCAAACCCTAATTATCATGTCTGGATTTTCGGTTGCCGAGGTTCAACTTGATGTCTATATGGGTTACATTGTTCAGTTAATGACTGGATTAATTGGAACAAGTATAGGATGGTTACTATACAAGTTCGGTTTTGGATTCTCTTTTAAATTCGAGAAAATTCGATTCAGGTGGGAAAAAACATTTATTGTATCGTTCGTCATCATCTTTTTGGTGTTGCTCGTAATGATGATGATGCTGAGGGTAGTTTTTACAAATCTTTTGATCTTAGCTGGGGTACTAATGGTTTTTCTATACTATTCCTTCCGAAAGGAAACAGTTAAGTGATCAATAAGCTCTCTCGAAACTTCGCAGTTAGGATTAAGAAGGCTGCTCCAGATTCTCCGCAAAGTGTTGAGGTATTAAAGTACGCGCTCTCTGCGATCTTAAATACCTTTTTTATTATTGGCTTTTCTTTGATAGTCAGCCTCTTTACTGGAAAATTGTCAGAGGTTATTATTGTATTAATTGGGTTTGCATTACTAAGGCAGGTATCCGGTGGGTTTCACCTTAAATCTGGAACCTGGTGCATTATCGTATCAACTCTTGGCATTACCTTAATTTCATTCGCTGATTTCGGACAAGCTGTGTCGAGTCGGATTACGGTAATTGCGTTAATACTCGCCTTAATATTTGCACCGTCACGGATCGAGAAGCAAACTAGAATCCCGGCAAAGTACTTTCCGATCCTCAAATTGCTTTCAATCCTGATTGTTTCAACAAATTTTGCCCTACATTTCCCTGTTTTGAGCACAGCTTTTCTTGTTCAGGGGTTAACACTGATTAGGAGAAGGGGGTGAAACGAATGAAGCGAAAATTGTTCGGGACACTGGCAACAGTATTAGGCATGATCGCTGTCACGATCGTTTGCACTGCAAGTTGGTCTTACATTCATCAAGATGAGACTCCGAAAGAATTGCTGAAACAATAATCGGAGATGGTCGAATGAAACTGTTCGTAACTCGGGATCGGGATGTTGGGAAGATTGAAGTAAGTAACCTTCCGATTGAAGATGTTCTTTTCCTACAGCACGATAAGAAATACGTGTCAGTTCATACGATGGAACAAGAGTTTTTTGTTCCTGGTAGTCTGTCGCATTACGAAGAAGCATTACAAGCGGCTGGTTATGATTTCCGAATGGTGGACCGGAATATTCTTGTCAATGTGCCCAAAATTAAGTTGCTGGATACGATATTTTCAAAAGCATACTTCGAATCGGAGATCAGTGATAAATCAAAAAGCATAACGTTGGCGCAAGTGCATTTCCAAGCACTTAAATCAGAGTTTAAGATGGTACACGGCATTGCTTTCGTATAGGCGCATCAGCCACTCCTTCAGGAGCGGCTGATTTTTTTCGTATAGATAAGGTGATATGAAAAAGAACGCAGGGGCTAAATTGATACTCCGTTAAAAAACTACACCGTACACTTGGACATGAGGCTTGCCCATATGTGGCAGCACCCGACCACCCAAGCAGAAGGTGCTTGAGAGCTAAAATTGATTATGTACACATTGTTGAATGGGGGTAAAGCATGAATCCGTATATTCTTGACAGCTCCTTGCTTGAGGAGTTCAAGCAAGCCATAAGCGATCATGACGATTTCTTGATTAACACATACAGTGACTACAACGGCAAGAACCCTATCTGATTTGCTCAGTAAAGGACTGGCTATCTGAACGGGTTGCCATACATCGATTTGCACCATTCTCATGACGATGTCCGGTCACTAAATGTTCTTCAGTTGATTATGACTTACGATCTTGCCATCCAAGCTATCGTGCAGATCTATCCTGTATTTGAGCTGGAGTACCAATTAAAGAAAGATCATTCGGTATTTAATGAGATAGTTCCAGATGATGTGTTTTTTGCGCAGATCAGGGCATGCTTCGGGGCGCATCCAGTCGATTTAAGAAGTGCTGACGGAACGAAGAGTACAGATAAGTACTTCGCTTCTTGGTCTAGGGATGTTAGTAGTTTCGGGGGTAAGGGAGATTATTCGGTTCATTTCTACAGCAATGGTGCAGAAGGATTAAACTTCAACACCCAATTCCGAAGATAAAATATATAAACAAGACAGAGAATGCAAAGAATCACGAGATCAAAACAAGAGAAAGATGTCGATTTCGGGTAGGTCACCTGAACTCAACAACTTAAGCAATTAGGCTCATTCTCCTCGATCATCCCCATCCCTCCACCCACCCAGTCTACCCACTTGTCCCAACAACGAGAAGCAAGTAAAATGGGAGATGCATACAGTTTCTGTTGAGAGAGAAAATCGAATCATATTCTATAAATCAGTTTTTTTCATAGACTGGAATAAGTAGACCTCCGGAGGTGACAACTAGTGGTTACGATCACGCAGTACCAAATCATTGACGGAAATGTAACGATTGACTTTAATAGGTTCTGTGATAATGCAGCCAATTGTCAGGAAGAAGAGATCGAAAAGGATTTCGATAAAAGAAGTTATCAGGTAAATGATTCGGAAGTTGCCCTGAATGAGATTAGATCGTTTATACAAGCTTCTATTGAATGTCTCAAGAACGGGAACAAGATCATTTTCACTAGAGCCAACGGGAATCCACCAATAGTTTTAAAAGATCTTGACAGCTTTAGAACATGGGCGAATGAGTTCTTCAGCATACCCAGGTACCAGTTCATCAAATCAAGAGTGGTTGGCAAAGAAGTGAGCGTTGAATAGTGGTGAATTAAAGAGACCAATGGAGATGGTGTCCAACGGCACCGTCTTTTTGTTTGTTTTTATCTGGGGTATTAACTGAGAAACATTAGAGTTTGCAAGGTCACCTTGAAGGCAAGTCCAAGGTGAAGTCGATAAACCCAACTGAGGCTTTTCGGTGATCTGTGACTTTGGCGACCATACTTTATCCGCCGCGCAGCATATAATCAAGAATTTATCGGTTGATTTGAAGGATAAGGTAACGATTTTCTAAATATGGAATTTTTTTTAAATGATAACAGTTGGAGACAGCGTATTAGTGCTGTCTCTTTTTATGTTGAATTACGTCGTATTGGTGGAAGGTATTGGGAGGTAGCTCGTTGAATTATGGAGTAGGACGTGGCTTCGGGCTATAAGGGGGTTCCTGCCTTTGAAAGGTGGGTCAACCGAATGACGACGAGAAGTTAAAGCTCATGGATGTCCTGAAAGGGATTTTCGGTGACAGCGACCCGCTCGAAGATCTGAAGCTAAAGCGCAATTATAAAACTTTTCCTTTACAGAGAAAAGGTGATATCGAATACGAGGTAGGGTGGCAAACGTCCAAGATAGAATTGAAGGGCATCGAATCCTCAACTCTCGACCAACAAGCATATTGAACGAGTCATCATATATCGCTTGTATTATGGCGACGATCAAGACAATATTAATATTACTTTTCGGATTCGTATTATTTCCAATAAGGGGGGGGAGGGGATGATCCCTGACCCTATAGCCGATATTCAAATCGAAGGTAATCACATAAAACAGGGATACGGTTTCCTTGTCATGGGAGAGATCTTGAAGCTGGCAAAGAGATCAAGTTCATTAGCGGTAGGCTAGTAGGTGTAGATTTGGACCATGTTGATCGGTCGGCTCATTTTAATCGTTAGTTTGGTTTTGAAGTTGAGCTGTTTAAGGGGGATGGCAAAATCCTCTAGTTGAATGATGAGCTTGGGGCAACCAGAGATGATTGTGAGAAGCAGATGCAGGAGGAGCTTTAGATGGAATCAGTTAAGATTGGCTTTTCAATTTTCCTTGTCATAATTATTTTATTAATCATTGCGTACCTGTCTTATAGAAAACTAGAGGCTAAAAGATCCGCACTGAGAGACAAGGAGCTCTTTTATATCAATTACAAACGACCTGCGGTTAAGGATGAATTAAAAAATAAGACACTTGAAGAATATATTCACTATGAGAAATATGGAAAAAGCAAGCTGGCATCATTTTTTTATGCATTTTCTGATGAGGAAGCCACTGCTCCAGATAAAATAGCCATTAACAATTTTGAGTTTGAAGTAATGTATTACTGGGATTGCAAAGAAAATTTAAATGAATACCAACAGGAGATTATAGACCTTTGGAAGAAGTTCTTTGATCTATTTTCTTCGTACAAGAGATTAGATGAGATCAAGTCAATTTTGTCAATTCTAACAAGGCTTTCAACAATATCAGGGATAGCTAAAGAAAAGAAAGGAGAACTTGACAGCCAGCTAATAGACTTATTCGAAGGACGATTTAGGTCTAAGTTCAAGACAATAGAATTTAGAGTTGTTGTAGAGGAAATAGTTGACTGGTATACATATAAAGGGGATTATTATTATCCATTTATGGGAATTGGGACTACAGAAACCGAATTGCATCATCTTGAGACCCTTTACAATAACTACGATAGTGATTTTGAAAAGCTAAAGACAGAAGTGCCGGCTCTTTTCTTGAAGTATAGTGGTTGTATCTATTATTTTTACGAGAACCTTCCCCGCTATACGGATAGAAATTATGATGCCTTTTTTAGATATGTCATGCTTGGAAGGATAGCGGTATTTAGAAACATTGGTGAGTTAGATAAAATGAGTGATACGATTTATCTTTTCATGAAGTACAAAGCTAACCAAATTAGAGGAGCAAATCTATACTGGCATAAGGTTATGGATTATTATACTGGTTTCGGTGAGAAGCCCTTCCGACTTCTTAAATTGTATTTAACCGTGCAAGTCATATTCTTCATCTTAATGTACCCTTATAGTTGGAGTCCGATTGAACTAAAAGGGATACTACCGGATGATCCGATCTGGAGCAAGATGGTTTCAACTTTATATTTCAATAGCACTACATTACTTACAAGTGTCTACGGGGATATTTCACCTAATAATGCTTGGGCAAAATTGTTGGTGATAATAGAGCAGGTATTGGGGTATATCACTTGTGGCAGCTTGGTTGCACTTACTTTGAGGAAGTGGTTCAGATATTGAAATGTTTGTTGAGGGAGGATCTAGATGGAGATCAAATTTATTAACACCAGTCTCTCCTATATTATGGAGTTTATAAAGCCAATACATACTACAGAATATAATGAACATGTGAAATTTGACTTGCCTCGCCATTTGCACCGTGTAACATTCCATGGCGAAACCGAGTCAGTAATTATTGATTTTACAGCAAAAAGTGCGGATATAATTCCATTGTGGATGCAATATCATTTTAGTGATGAAAAGAGAAAGCTGTTAAGAGAATCGCTTTCATCCGAGATGGTAGCTTTAAGAAGCAGAGCCGAAACGCACTTGCGATCTAACATTGAAAGGTTACGTAGCCAATTCACAAAAGACAATTGTTTTGGAGATGAGTACTTTCTCCTTGATATGGATAACATACTCAACCCAGACCTTAGATTTGAAATAGAAATTCAAGATATCTCTGTTCTTAACTCAGATAAAGAGCCTATTTATCGTAAGAGCGGAGTATGCCTAGACAGCGAAAGAGCTATGATAATTTCTGAGTACAGACATGTCTTAGAGTGGAGTTCAAATGAAAACAAAATCAAACTCATAAACCTCGGCATTTTTAGCGGTCAGAAACATTCGAGTCAGAGCATACGTTACATAGTTTTTGAACTTAACTACAGAGAAGACGGTTCGTATTTTGTGTTAGGAGACAGGGTTAAAGATAAGGATATCGATCTAAGGAAATGGTATGCTTTCGCAACGCAAGTAATTGAAGACACAGATATTAAAAACAAAGTTTATAGTATTCTTAAACAGGGAGTTCAACGTTAGTTAATATCGAAATGATTTAGTAAAATCCATCTTATCTTGCTTGATATCTACGAAAATCGGACAGTATAAAACTCGCTAATCGAGTCTTATGCTGTCTTTATTTCTGTAGCCGTTAAAATATCTATGGTTTAAGACACAGCTTTAAAAAGGCTCTCAAATCGATTCAATGGTACTGGTGGCTTTAATACTGATTCTTGTTCGCTAACAAGCCGTTACACGCCATTCCCCACCTTCTCTTCTCCAATCGGGGGTACCTGTTTTCATTACAATAAAAGGAACTAATCTGCAGCGTAACCGGTCGTTAAAAGAACACTTTCGCCCTTAGCTTTGTCAGCTATCGATGGATCGCCGCACGGCGTTTGTATCTGCATGTAAGCCCTCAACTACCGGACCAAAAGAAAGACTCGCCAATACCTCTGAACCAAGGTATCATGACAGATCAAAACTCTTAAGTTTTGCCCCTCCAATTCTGCTCGATTTTCGGACGGTAGGATGGGCATTCAATCGGTGTCAAAACTTAGGGTCATAATCGGATGCTAAATAATCGGGGATGGTGGTCGTAATGGTAGTAAGACGGGGTTATATTCGCGTTTCAACGGTCGGGCAGTCCAAGCATGGTAACAGCTTAGAAAGTCAAATTAATGCTCTGCTTGCTGAGGGGGTCGACCGCGATAATATTTTTTCGGATACGTACACAGGGACAAAGATGGATCGCCCTGAATTTACAAAGCTCTGCTCGTTATTAAAGGAAGGCGATACTCTGGTCGTTACTAAATTAGATCGCTTCGCAAGAAGTATGATCCAAGGCGCACAGATCGTAAATGAACTGATCGGTCGAGGGGTTCGGGTTCATATCCTTAACATCGGCATTTTAGATAACACACCGACCTCAAAATTAATCAGAAATATTTTCTTCGCTTTTTCGGAATTTGAGCGCGATATGATCGTTGAGCGCACTGGTGAGGGGAAAGAGATTGCCAAGCAGAAGGAGGGCTTTCGCGAGGGTCGCCCTAATAAATTCACGAAGGTTCAACTCAACCATGCGATCAGTTTGCTCGAAACCAACACCATCAAGCAAGTTACGAACCTGACTGGTATCAGCGAGAGCACTCTAAAAAGAGAACTCAGAAAACGTAGAGGTGCGTAATGATAACAGTCCGAGCTGATGGTAATGCTGTCATTGTCGACTTTGGAGACATTATAATAAAGATCCCAACGGGGTATGCAATCCCGATCTCAGAAGTAAGTTTAGGTGAAGGCGGCGTGGTGTTTTTCCTTGCTAACGGCGAAGAGGATTTCATATCGATTGGTGCGACCGTCTTTGGTGAGGAGCCGCGCTATATCCCTTTCGAATACAGTATCGTCTTTGATGAGCACAATATTGGCATCACGGGGTTATGTAAACTCACTAAGCGTATTTCCGCAAATAACTGGTCATCCTAAGGTCGGATTGTGGTAACAAAAGGCTACTACGCACCCACTCACCCAAGCAGAATGAAACTTACCATCATCTGCTTATATCGTGGGTGCAGCATGGATGATATGCTTAAAATGGTGATACTCCATGATACACACTCCAATAAAACCAATGTTGCTTCACAAGTCAGATACCGTCCCTTCAGGGGATGGCTATATACATCAGCTTAAGCTCGACGGTCATCGTTGCATTCTTTCGTACAGTAAGTTAAAGGGACTTCGCTTGTATACCAGGCATCAAAATGATTGCACAAGGCAGTACCCTGAAATCAGCAGCGTCGATTTGGACGCTGACGAGGTTGTCTTAGATGGAGAGCTTGTCGCCATCGTAGATGGGAAGCCTTGCTTTGAGACTTTGATGGAGCGGTTCCAAGCTCGAAAGTCCGTCGACCGTCTTGCTGGCTCAAAGCCGGTATCTTTCGCAGCATTCGATATCCTCTACCTGAACGGTAAGGATTTAACCAAGCTAAAACTAATCGACAGGCTCGACATTCTGAAAAAGGTTGTTACTCCATCTAGTGTGATAACGGTCTGCGATTCATTCGAGGATGGGGTTCGGCTATTCAACTCTGTTAAGCAGCTTGGACTTGAGGGAATAGTGTCGAAGTCCAAGGACTCGCGATATCAGCTCGATACCCGCAGCTCCAATTGGATTAAGGTAAAGAACTACCTGTTCGATGTCGTTCAGATCGGCGCGATCCGTAAATCTGAGTTTGGTTGGTCGCTTCTAAAGGATGGTCGCTATGTGGGGGTTACGGAGTTCGTTCCTCCTGCTGAACGCAGAGCTTTTGCTAATTTCGCGCAGAAGCTCGTTCGGGGCGAGGACAAGAACTGGATTTACCTTCATCCTCATATAAATTGCAAAGTAAAGTTTCAATGCTACACGAAACATAACTTGCTCAGAACACCGAGCTTCGTTGAGTTCGTCATATAGCTACACCGCAGAGTGCCGAGAAATCGGCACTTTTTATTTTGCCGCTGAGTCTTTTTAGGTTGAGTGAATCTCAGAGTGGTTTTTTATTATTTATCCTCTTTGCTTGAGTATTTTCGTTAGAGGAATTTTCTCTACTCGCTCGAGTGTGATTCGATTTCAGCAGATAGCTACTGAGACCAAACATAAGTACAGGGATACTACTGAATACAAACAACCAGTTCAACCAACACCAACATTCAATTGTAAAGGAGCCTTTTCTTATGCGTACCATCCCTTTATCCATCTGCCTTAAGCGCACCCGCATCCTCCGCGAGTCTGCCGCATACGGAATCCAGTCCTTGTGGCTCTACGGATCGGCGCTATACGGCGAAATGGACAACAATGAACCAATCACATTCCTAGCCAAGTGCGACCAGACAACAGAGATCGTCGACTCCTTCTTCGCCCTAGAGCGCGACCTTAAGCCACTCTTGGGCAGGATGGTATCAATCGTCGATTCCCCGGCTATTTTCCGCAGAACAGGGCGCAAACCTCCGAGCGATCGACATCAGGGATCTCGAACCCAACTGCACCTATAGCAAGGAGTAGCCCGCAACTACCCATTTACCCGACCACCCAACCAGTACCACCAATCCCAACCAATCCAACCAAAAGAGGTGTATTAAGATGCTACTACGACATATCTGTGAAGTCTGCGGCAAGGAAGAGATTCTAACTCCCGATCAAGCTCATGAACAAGGATGGGACTACCCACCGATGATGGGACAATTCAAGATGATTTCTCCAAGAACGTGTGGAAGCTGTCCAATCGACCGCACTCTCTGGTGGGCGATCCAGATTGGAGAGGATTTATCGGAAAAGCAGCACCAAACGCTTGAACGTATCCTGAACGAGCCCGACAGTATCAAGGTCATCGATTGATCCATTCTGCATTGTAATGTTTAAGAACAAAGGTGCTGACAAAATCAGCACTTTTCTTTATGTGTCTGGTATTGATGGCGGTATCAAATCTGGTTACCAATAGATTGCTTTGTTCGTTGATGATGCGGTTGAGTATCAGACGCAAAGCGATCCTCGCGATCTTGCTTGCTGTGTAGGGTGATCAGGATACGATGCTTATTCGTTGTATTTATTTATGTTGTAAGCAGCCGACTTTATGGAAGGTATTCGGAGATGGATTATTGAATCATTGAGTATCCATCTGTCTCATTCTGCTATGAGGGGTTCGGCATGATCTTGTGGTTGAACGAGAAGTTGGTGAAAACCAAGGAAGATCATGAGAAGGTATCGAAGGATTTGTTACAGTAAGGAAATAATTGCTTGACCAATTTGATCGTAAAGGTTACTTTTTTCTTAATAAATTTGTTAGGAGTTGGAAATGAATGAGTGACATTACGATAATCCCTCTAATCCCAGGTCAAATTGATATCGTTACCTCGAAGGGGGAATATAATTTTCAAGAAGTATTAGATGACTTCCCCAATGCTGAGTCAATATTCGTAACCACGTACAACATTTCAGCACGTCGTAAGGATTTAATACGTGAACTTGAAGATGCGACTGCTCATGCAGAGGTTCACATCATTACTAATATACCTGATCGGTATGAGACGTACTATGGAAGCGGACCAAGAGAGCGTGCATCAGAAAGTATTGAGCGCTACACTCAACGACTTGATCCTACGAATATCGAGAATTTTGCTACATCCTTCAATTTCAGTAATCACTCCAAAGTGATTATGACGGATAATATCGCATATATTGGTTCAGCCAATTATTCCGAAGAGAGTAAACAAAGCAGAGAGTCGGGGTTCCTTATTCGAGGACAAGCTTTGGTCAGTGTTATTAGGGAGAATCTTGTTCCGATACTAATTGGTGAAAGCATCCCATACTTTGGAAGTATGTTGGACGATAAGAAGATTCTCCTTGCTTTCCTGTTGTCAAAATTAGAGGGGATATCATCTACTATACGTGATGGATTGTTCACGTTTGTGGGTCATCCGCGCGAAGATCAAGAGGTATATAACGTTCACGACTCATATTTGAGGGAAAGGGATTTAGATACTCTACTTGAGGTATTAAGTGAGATTGAAAGTGAAATAGACACGGGGTTTCGTGACGTTGCAGGTTTGGCACATATTGCGGATTTGATTGATTTTGAATCAATTAATCAAATCCATGAACTATGTAATTATAATACGCCAATACATGAACTTGCAGAGTTTGACTCAGTAGAGTATGCATCAGACATACTCTCTAAACAAATGGTGCACAACGAAGATATGGATGATGCTTCTCAAGATGCTGTTGATCGGGCATCTGAGCACCATTATGATTTGTCAGTTGCGGCTGAAGAGCCGGTCAATGAATTATTTGAGTATCTGGAGAAAGTTAAGCTTTCATTTCAGGCAGCTATGGATGAGGTAATACGACTTGAAGATCAGCAAAGTAGAATAGATAACACATAAAATCAAGGCACCATGGTTTTATCTTTGAGGACGGGGGAAAGCAGCTTGTTAAGCTCTAGTTCACATGAATGGTTGTACCAAAAGGTGCTGACAAAATCAGCTCCTTTTTCAATTCTTCCTGTCTAATTTACCTCTTCCTAGAAGTTACTGTAAAATATCAGTGAGTTAGAGTAAGTTAAGATTAGGGTTGCTTCTGAAAATAACGGAGGTTATATAGGATGCCGAGGGGAAAGAAAGTAAGACGTATTGATTATGGCGGAGTAGAGATGAGAGAGCTAAGTGCAATTAAAACAAAACGGACATTCAAAGAATATATGGAGAAATTTTATGCTCTATATGGTTTTGAAGAAACTGACTTCAGAATGGGTAAAGAAAAGAACACGGACTATTACTTCCCTGCTGATTTTGCAGAGCTTCTTGCTTTAATCTTGAGGAAGAGCAGTAACCACCCCTTTAGTAGAGCAAACTATGACGAAAAGAAGGTTAATGCATCGCAAATACAGGAGTACAATCGACTGATGTGCGAAAGTATTGATAATGAGCTACCCTCAGTATTTCGAGATTTGATCTACACCATGCCCTCTCACCTTCAGTCTGTTAAGCTTGGAGATTTGACTTCAGTTTTGGTGGAGCGCTTGTCGTTATTTATTGTGAATATCACAAAATTGGAACATCAAGCAATGGGCGATACAGTTGACTGGCTGTGTAGAGAATTAGATAAAGCGAATTACAATCTATTCAGGGGTAATTACTTTTCTGAGATGGCTCAAAGATCCAATGAAGCTTACAGTAATGAGCACCATAAAGAGATTATTGAGAAATTATACGGACCTAAGAATGAGAATGTTGATGATATAGAAAGACGAATGGTAGCGACAAACAATAGTATCGACTATACGGTTTCTTTGCTAATAAAACATATCATGCAAGCTACAGATGAACTGTATGAAGGAGAAGGATCAGAGTTTCTAGACCTCGGTAATAAACCATTGCTCCACCTATTGGGGTTAGACGTAGTTCCAGTAGATGAAAGCAACTCGGATGGTCAGGAAAGTCATTTGACTGAGCGAACTCTTTTTTATCACAAGTTGTCCAAAGAGGTAAACCAAGGAAGAGTCGAAATTGCTGAATCAGTATTAGAGGGGTATAGAGAAAAAATCTTAAAGAGAAAATCAATCATTGATCAGATTAAAGACAAGAGCTTTCGTGAGCCAGGCGTTATGAGCGTTGACGAGAAGAAGGAAATTCTAAAAGTTCGTATACAAGAAATGCAAGCTGAATTAGCCAAATTAGAGGAAGAAGATAGCGCATCACAAGATGACTTCGTAGACAGTTTCATGGCGGAGATGCAAAGAGAGTATGTGGCGTACTGTGAGAAGGCAAATCAAGATTCAGAAAAATTGAAACCGGTAGTGGATCACTTTGTAGGTCAAGTCCTTATAAACTTCATGAACACCAGTGGAATAAAGTAAAGGCTTTTTATATTTGCTTGACTTTATGCTCACTGCCCTATTCCTCGTAATACAATTGGGTCATCTCCTATAAAGGAAGGGGCTTGTCAAATGAGTTTAGAGTTGCCGATCAGTCATAAAGACAAATTCGAGTGTGAAGGTTGTGGCGCTAAAATCAGCCATACTTTCACTATCCAAGATCTTGAGTATGAGAGCAGCGATGAAAGAGGTATGGGCGAAGAGACTCAGTACAGCTTTACAGAAGAAGTTCCTTGCCCTCAATGCGGTCACTTGAACGAAGTCGCCGGAGAAGTATGGGAATATCCAGATGGAGCCGTAAATCTTGTTCAGTTAACTTAATTGCGAGCAAGCGGAGATGGTGTTCTTACTTGGCACCATCTTTCTTATACATATGCTCCTAAGTGAATGAGATTTGTTGGAGTCCTAGAGAGGGGGATCAAATATGCTCTATCGTCATATTTGCGAGGTCTGCAACAAGGAAGCGATCCTGTCTCCCGACCAAGCTTACAATCAAGGATGGGACTACCCACCAAGGATGACAAAATTCCAAGTGGTATCTCCCCGCACCTGCGGCTCCTGCTCAATAGCAGGAAGTTTATGGTGGGCAATGACTATGGAGGGTAAGCAGATCGATGATCTCTCGCAGCAGCAGCGAGAGACACTCCACCGTATTTTGAACGAGCCAGATTCTATTACAGTACCAAATTGACCGAAGGAGATGGTTTTCATGTTCAAAGAGGTAGAACTCGCTGACTCGTTACAATCCGCATCGTATGTAATTAAAAATGCTAAGGGGTTCGATACCTTTGTCTTTAGGATGGGGTTCAAGGAAGAAACCTTTCTCACGGATGCTCAGAAGGATCAGATACTGTCCTACTTAGAGGAAAACGTAAGCAGGAATGATCCTCTCTACATTAAAGCTAAGGCGTATATCGACCAAAGCGAGATGTCGAGCGACTACTTCCATAACCATCCGAGGAAGTTTCGCGGCGCTTATCGTCCTGTCGTTATGCAGTTCATCGCGGGGCTTATGGTTAACTCCATTGATACAAGAATTGATGATAATGAATTCGACGGTATTATTGTTGATGAAAACAATAACCCATGGTGTGAAGCCGATGCTGTTTACGATGATATATAATGAACCAAGTATTTTGTTGATGCTGTAGCCTAACTTGAGGTCTGTACTATGGCAACTAGGTTAGAGAAATAATGAAATCGATTAAGCTGCTGATACCCTCGGCAGTTTTTCTTTATTTGGGGTAGTTGAGATCGTCGAAGGGGTTCAGTCTGGAACTCTGAAGCGCGCCATTAGGAAAAATAGGAGTTAGCTTCATCTCACAGGATATTCACCCGTTCACCCAACCTCTGAACCTTTTTTCCTCCCCATCGAGCCAACTTGTGATCCACGCTGAGTTAGGAGTTTTTGATTTTATGAACAGCGAGATAATTAGCTGAAACTGTAAATTTTAGGGGTTCAATTTAGTTTGGTTTTACGCTAAACTTGAACAACTAGTACAAGTATTTCCATTGGTTTGGGATTGGGAACCAAGCTTTTACCGATAAGTTCAGATGACTAAACTAGTAGAGGTGAACGGTATGAAAGCCAAATTGCAAACGAAGCTGTTTGAACAGTTCCCTTGGATTAAGTCAGTTCACGGAAGTCGTTTTGCAGAGGATGGTTTCTCCTGTGGAGACGGTTGGTATCAGCTTCTGTATGATATGTTTTTAGAGATCGAAGCCGCCTACGCGAAGTCGTCTGGAACAGAAAATAGGTCGAGTGTCGGTCAGATAAAGCAAAAGTTCGGTGAATTGCGAGTTTACATCTATGACGTCTTTCCTGAGGTAAACGATATTATATCTGAAAAGCAAAAAGTCTCGACTTCTATTTGTGAGCAGTGCGGTAAGGAAGGCAAACTTGAGAGACGTACTGGAGTATTTCAGACTTTATGCGATGAATGTGTAGAGTCTAATCCTCAATACACCATGCGATGAGGAAGAGTCCTAATATGAACGTACTCGATAAGATCATCGCTCAACGGACGCAGATTATGCAGCTCGTTGCTCCATACGGGGTTACCTCATTAAGGCTTTTCGGCTCTGTTCTCAACAGAACCGAAAAGCCTTTCTCAAATATCGACTTTGTCGCTGTGTTTGACCCAAACCAATTTACATGGGGCGCACACTTAGACGTCCAGTCGGAACTAGAAACATTCTTCGACAGAAAAGTAACGGTCATCAACTGGAGTGACGTACCCGAAGCCTATAAACCAACTGATCCAGTCGACATCCTTCAGCTAGATGCCACGATTCAATACGACATCATCCCGAAGTCGAGCCAGTTTTATTATGTTGTACTCGACAGTTACCTAAAACACTTCGATCCTGAGTCTAAGCCGTATTTTCTGCTTGAGTCCGAACAAAAAGGTGCTCTAATCAGGTATCTAGCCAAAAGGATAAACTGGTGGTTCAGGAAGTTGCTTTTTCTCAAAGATAACGACCTTCGTTCCTTCGATGGGTTCTTATTTGTAGAAGTCCTTTATCTCTGTGACAAGCTCGAAGTTCTCGAAAACCAGTCTGAGGAAGACGTCATCCGTTTTAAGCAGCTATATCCTAAGGTAAGGGATTACGTCCACCGACAGTGTCCACCTGAGAATGAAGAGTTGAACAAGTTTACCCGAGTATGGGTAGGAATCAGAAGCTTCGATCCTTATGAAGAAATGGATTAAGAGGAGCTGAACAGTATGAACGTAATCGACACGATCATTGAGCATCGGTCAAGGATTATGGCTATCGCCGCGCCATATGGGGTGACCGCTTTGAAGCTTTACGGATCGGTTTTGAACAGAACCGAGAAGCCTGACTCGGATATTGATTTTCTAGCTGTTTTCGATCAGACCCATCCTTTCAAGTTGGGCGAAGCCGCTGAGCTTGCGGATTTATTGGAGTTAGTTTTCGACCGCCGAGTAAGTATCGTCGATTCCAGAAACATACCCGATGTTTTTCATCCACAAATTGACAATGACCCTGTGGATATAATGACTTTGGAAGTCGGTAAGGAATACACGACCTCCCCGAAGTCGAGTAGGATTTACTTCTACATGCTGAACAAGCTGTTCAGGGATTATTACGATAAGACCGACCTTGGAGAATCAGAACTAACAATTTGGGCGTGCATCAACCTTGCCGAGGGGATCAGTTGGTGGTTCAGCCGATTGCTTCGGTTGGAGGACAATGACCTGAGGTCGTATGAGGGGTTCGACTTCGTTGAAGTTCTGTATGTTTGCGATCAATTCTGTTATGAGTTAGACCCTGATCCAGAAGATATAGAGAGGTTGAAGGCTTTACTTCCCCCGATCAAGGAGTATGTCGAGGCGAGGCTCCCGCTGTATAAGAAGTAGATGGTATAAGTGAAGATGCGGTTGCTCCAATCAGGGGTAGCCGCATTTTCTTTTAATACCTTTGAAGGCTACTTTTGTAGCAGGAAGAAGGCACTCTTCTGGTGAATATTTACATACTGACAACTGATTGTAGGAGTGAAATACTTGGCGAAGTACACAGCAAGATACATCAAAGGGAAACCAGTCTGCAAGCGGGACGAAGTCGTCCAGACAAATGATAAAAAGATTGAGAAGCGTGAAATATTGGAGATTGTTTTGAACAAGCCAGGTAACAAAACTGCTTCCGTAATAATGATGAATCCGTCAGAAGCAGATTCGGATAAATCTGATGGAACGGTGAACAAAGTTATTGAGTTTTTTGTCAAACCGTCTCATAACCCATTAAATGAACGGGACAGAGAGATAACTGATATTAAGCACTTGAATATCTTGAACTTATTGCCTATTTATAACCCTAAGTCTAAGGGGTTAAATAACGATCTTGATATTATTATCAGTGAGAAGTCGGATAAGAAATTACAATCACTGCTTGAGTCCAATATGCAGTTAGCCATCAAGACAATAAAAGCGTCAGATTACGTTGTATTAGCGTGGGGGATGCCGGATGAATTCCCTCTGCCGTTGTATTATAAACTGGCAGGAAAAGTTCTCGAAGAAGTTATTGATTCAACTAAGGAGATTTTTGTATTCAGAGTTAAAAATTCTAAGGCAGAGTATCATTTGACCAAGCGATTAAACCCACCACATCCATCGTATTGTAACTTACTCGGATTAGTCCGAGTTGATGTCGATGCATGTCTTCGAATAGTCCCACGAGCATTTGATCTCTCTATAGAAGATGAGGTGGAATAATGAATGCATGGGTTAATTTCGATACTCCGTTAAAAACGTATACAGTCCATCTTGATCATGACGCTTGTCCATATGTAGCTGATATGAAACAAAAGTCTAATCAGGGATGGAAGAAGCAGCAAGGAACTGGAGGTTGGAAGCTGTTTCGCTCAAAAGAAGAAGCGTTAGATATTTATCAAATCAGTCATAAGGACAAGTTAGTATTAATAGAGTGTAGTCACTGCAGATAGAATAGCAGTATGGGAATTTAACTTCGTTTTGGATGGTGTCAACTTTGTCGAATCTCGACTACACAATTAAGCTTGTCTATCCAGACTGGGTAATTGATGGACTAAGGGATAAACGAATGGGGTTCAGTGGCAAGTACAAAAACTATCGTTTTCCAATTGGAGCTAAGATGCTTGTTTATTTAACAGAGCAGCAGTTGATCATGGGCATAAATACAGTTAAGGGGACTTGGAAAGACGGCGAGGTCTTTGAGTCCAGACCGGGCTACCCAATTAAGTTGCCAGTAGTTATGGACTATGAAGTCTCTAAAGAGGGACAAGGTCTTCATATTAAAGAGATACAGAGTATTGTTCCATTATTTCAGCCACATAAAGATATGAGCTTCTTCCCGCTGACGGAGGATCAGTATAATTCACTAGAGAAGATGTTAAAAGATAAAAACTGAGTTACATAGGAGTTCCACAGCTGCCGCGAAAATCGGCAGCTATTTCTTTTGCAAGCGACATTTCCTGTAGCAGATGACCAATAAACGGTATTTCTCTAATCACACTCATCGACTCACAAACTCAAATCACAACAGTGAATCATAACACGGTCTTATCTATACAAATTGTTCCAGATAAGTATAATGAGCCTTATACATGTCCCGAGGGGGTTCGAATCAATGAAGGCATCGCCCGATTTTATCAAGCAGTTGGAGTTATTGTTCGAGCAGTATGAGAAAGAGGTGCATAAAAGTATTCTTGAGGAGAAGACAGTTAAGACGTACCTTCTACACTCTAACAACTTTGTCAGATGGTGTCGAAATGATTTTGTGCCAGGGGCAAGGAAAGCAGGTAGCCGTAAATAGAGGAGTTATTTAGATGGATATCAGTCAGTACTTAGAGTATCACCGCTTTGCCATCGAGAAGCAATTTGAAATTCTTGAAGAGTATCAAGAGCGATTTGCAGTTGCTTTGCGGAGTTCAACTTTTGCAGGGCAAAGGGCAACCGATCGAGCGATTGAGTTAGCAGAAGCCGAAGCTGATCCCGATGAAATCTACACATCAAGGGATTTATGGAGCCATTATCAAAGAATGCTCTCCGCGCATCAAGCAAGTGTCGAAGCTAAAATAAAGCTTCAGGAGCTTGAGCAGCATGAATATGGTATCAATCAGATATGCGGTCTAATCCTTCAATCAGCGAAGCAAGGTATATCGACTGTCCATCGTGGTTCGGGATGGTCACGGGGAAGGAACATTGGTGGAGAGCCACTGGCAAACGTGATTCGTCAGGCAAGAAACCAAGCTTTCCACTATGAAGAAGAAAGCCCCCACCCAGGGGTAGTGTCTTGCTTTTCGAATCTTCATGTTGGATGTGGGATCTCAAACGACCTATCCAAAAACTTAGCGCGAGAAGTGGTCTTAGATGCCTTAGGGTGGAACTATTATGCAGATTACCACTCTGATATGGTGAACAATTTTAGTTAGTGAAGGAAAATGTACGTGTCTGAAAATGAAATTCTTGATTATCTACCGGAGGAAGTACCTGATCACTTATTTACACAGAGCAGATTAAGTCGTATGGGACTCACGCCAACCGCTGATCCAATTGCATATGTTGTCTATCCAGAGCAGAAAACTAAATACAAGTTATTCAATATCAACGAGACTCGAAAACGTAAGCAGCAGAAAGGTCTTTCATTAGTACAGAAGGATGCAACGGTCGAGCAGATACTAGCTGAGCGTAGACATGAAATTGAAGTTAGACGTATACAGTTGGGGTCGACAATCAAATAGATTTTCAGAGTTTCATTTTTCATTCGAATACTTCTTCGGCTGTCGATCCTTCGACAGCTTTTTCTTTCGATAGGCGGAGAATAAAGAGAGGATTGCGTCGATTTCTAGCGAATTATTCCATAATAATAAGTTGTCTTTGGGAAGGGGTTTGACGATAAAATGCAACTTAATGTGTATTTCTCAGACTTTTTTGAAGTTGATCCGATGATTCTTGAGGAATACGGGGCATTCGACGTTTCGTTAATTAACGACTTGCCTTTATTTATTGATCCCTTCCTCTTGTTCAACAGTGATAAAAAGGAATATCAACTTTTACATAACGGGATTCTTAAGTATCTAAGATTTTTGAGGGACAAAGCACAAGGAGGACGAATATCGGACGGACTGTTAAAGGCGTGGTATATGTTCCCTGAGATAAAACAAAACTGGTTTGGGTTCTGCAAAAACGGTAATGGAGGTAGCGGTTTAGGAAGGGATTTTGCAATCGCCTTGCATGAAAATTTGGGGAATCTTTTTTCAAGTTTTGGTCAGGAGCAGATTACGGACAGTAGTCACCTAGAGAAACTTTGTATCATAAAAGATAAAGTTGGTCGAGACAATATCAGTGACTTTACAACTAGGCTAATTCATGAGTTTCTTCTAACCTATACACAAACGTTTGCAGTTACGCATTTAAAGCCTGGTTTAACAAAGGCAGTGGCAGTCCAAAACGTAAAGTTTAACTATATAACCGAAACTTGGGAAAGCGGTAGTTTCACTCTGCCATTTATAAATGGAGATTATGTATTATTAACTCCTGTTGACATTTTGACCAAAGACGACACATGGATTAATAAAACGGATATTGTAAAAGATTTTTCATCTATTCCTGACTGCATTGATAATGATCAGCTTCGTGCTCAAATAAACAATTATTTTTATTCAGCGTTACCAGAGAATGCTTCAGCAAAAGATCGTAGTCATGCAGTTAGCAAAGTGGTCACTCAATTTCCTGAGTTTATTGATTACTACATCAAATATAAGGAACAGAATGGTGAAAAAGCAGAAGCCAGTAGCATTGAGAAGGTCAGGGAATCTGCTACGTTATACGTAGAACAATTCAAGCAATTTATACATTTGCTTAAAGAAGAGACAGAGTTCTATAACACATCAATAGATACATTCGAGGAATCCATGTCTAGAGTAATATTTATGAAGAATGTAATTGAGAAAAACGATGGTTACAGAATTTTTTACTCTAACGGCATCGCAATCAAAAAGGAAGAGGATTTACAACTGCTATATCGACTGACTTGGTTCGCTTCGGTTTCGGATGTGAATAGGGAAGTTAATAACGGAAGAGGTCCAGTAGATTATAAGGTCTCAAGGGGTAATAAGGATAAGACTTTAATTGAGTTTAAACTTGCTAGTAATTCACAGTTAAAAAAGAACCTGCAAAACCAAGTTGCGATATATGAAGAAGCTAATGAAACGAATAAGTCTATTAAGGTAATAATGTACTTTTCAGAAAGTGAGTATTTAAGGGTAAACAAGATATTGAATGAGCTCAACCTACATCAATCAAAGAACATTGTCCTTATTGATGCGAGAAATGACAATAAACCTTCGGCTTCAAAAGCCGGTGCGTAAATGTAAGTGACAGCTGCAACCATGCTTAATCGGCGACGATCAAGCATGGTTGTTAACCATGCAAAATCATCAGCAGGCTGCAAAACCATATGTTATGATGTGGAAAAATACGACATATGGAGGTTGTGAAATGTCTGCTCCTGACAAGAAAATCGTCGTTAACAAGTTGACGCAAAAGTACGGTTGTTCCCTCTCTACGATCAAGGGGAAGCAAATTATGTTTCAAGGAGTGAGCGGCGGAAAGCGGATTGTTGTTTGCACTCCGTACTCCAAGATCCATACGATCGGTAAGGGTTGGTTCGACCTTACGACAAGACAGGTCGAACTTCTGGACGAAGCAGATATAGCTGTTTTAGCAGTTCGATTAGAAGACGGAAACATCTATTATGTAGACTTCAAAGAACTTCGTAAAATGATGACACTCGACCTTCAGATTGTGAACCTTAATGAAGGTGAGCATTGGAAGTTTTACATTTGGGGAAATAACATTCAGGTAAGGGGTCGCTCGGAGAAGTTTCAAGCAGTACCTGAACGACTGACATCATAACGAGTTGAGGTAATGGCATGACAAAACTGTTTTTACATAGTCGTGAAATGAAGAGCGTATTTCAGCTGTTGGGTGAGCATGAGAACGATATCAGCTACAGCGTGGCTTGGGGATTGACGCAGTGTCCTTCATTCCTTAAGGTCTTTCTCCAAAGTGTTCTCCAATGGAATGGTACTGTCGACGAAGTCGAAATTCGAATGCAGGAATATGAAAAAGGTAAAGGCTTTACGGATATTGAGATTGAGCTAACTCAGCAGTTCCATCTAATCATTGAAGCGAAGCGAGGTTGGAACCTCCCAGGCATCGCTCAGCTTCAAAAATATGCGACACGAACATCCTTCATACAAAGCCCTTGCCCCGATAAACGATTGATAGTATTGAGCGAGTGCAGCAAGGATTACGCCAAGCATCGTGTTCCAGATCAAGTAAATGGGTTTCCAGTAGAGGTGTTGTCTTGGAAGGATTTCTACCAATACTCAAAGCTGGCTCACGTAAGCGGGACACATGCCGAGAAGTGGTTACTACAGGAATTGAATGTTTACTTGGGGAGTTTGATGACCATGCAAAAGCAAGACTCGAATATGGTGTATGTAGTATCTGTTGGTGGTGGATCTCCTGAAGGTTGGACGATTTCATGGAGAGACATCATTAATGAGAGGAAGAGATACTTTCATCCTGTCGGGGGTAATGGTTGGGTAAAGGAACCACCGAACTACATCGCATTTCGTTACGATGGTAAGCTACAGTCTATTCATCATATAGAAGGTTATGAGATTGTAACGAATATGTCTAAGGTATTTTCTGAAGCAAAGGATGAAGAGTGGGAGCCGAGCTTCGTTTATCACTTAGGAGCGCCGTTTGCACCGAGTAAGGATGTAAAGACTGGAAACATATACCCTAACGGCAGAGTGTGGTGTATGTTAGACACCTTGTTTACTTGCTCAACGATTTTTGAAGCGAGAGATCAGACTAAATTGCGTCTAAATAGTTGAAATATGAGTTGGTCAAGCTGTCGAGAAAATCGACAGCTATTTTTATGGTCACGGATAAGTACAGGTCTTCTATTAGCTCGCCCTATATTTATTGGTTAAAACTCAACATTTAACTGGCGTTCAGCCCTTACTCCAAGTTATAACTTACAACAACCTCAATGCGAGGCTTTGTCTGCCCTTCCATTGATCAAGCCAAATAATTGGAGGTTGTTATGGACAAGAAAGCTGTTGTTAAAGCGTTGGGCGACCACTTCGGTATCAAGCCGCAGTATATGGGCGCACCGAGCTTTGGGTATCAATTCGATACGCCGAACGGGATCTATTCGGTAGATAAGGAAGGAACGGTAACCAATGCCGAAGGTGTCGAAATCGAGCTTCAAAGCCTATTGAGCGGCTCTCCCTTCAATGGGGTAGCAACTCCCTCCGATCCTTCTGCTCCTGCCGCTACAGGTGATCCTGACGCCTCTGCTAATCCTTCTGAGTCGGAAGCTCCTTCCGATCCTGTGGCTTCGAATGATCGAGAGTCACCCGATCACCCACCCGCGCAGGAAGGCTCTGTAGATGCGGAGGTTCCTTCCGACCCTAAACCACCTGATGCTTCGGTAGAGTCTGAAGCTCCTGTTGAACCTGACGCTGAACATGAAGCTCCGCCAGAAGCTCTCGCAGAACCGGCAGCACCTTCGGAACAAACTCATTCAGGTATCACTGACCTAGAAGTCACCGTTCCACTGGAGGGGCATACGGCGCAAACTTTAAGGAACTTGGTAAACCTGATTTTCAGCCGCCAAGTACTCATTGCTAAAGCGGTCGGCTTCAACGGCAATATTATCGATGAAGGCTTCATAACGGCAATCCAAGATCCGAGTCTCGATACAGATGAGAAGCAAATGTCGAAAATAGCGGAATTGCAATACCTCTGCCCAGGCATCACTTTTGACTTTGACAAACAGATGCTCGCCTTTAAGTTCTTTTTAGGTGAGCAAACCACTGAAACAGTTCAAGCATACACACAGTTCGTTGCCTTGCTGAACCATACGGCAAAGAAATTGAAGTATGCTTCGTCCAAGTCTAAAGAGACGGATAACGACAAGTTTACTTTCCGCTTGTTCTTGATTCGTCTCGGAATGGTTGGAGATGAGTACAAGATTGCCCGAAAGGTTTTGTTAGACAAGCTCGAAGGTAACAGCGCTTTCCGAAGCGGTAGCAAGCCCGAGAAGGTTGTTGAGCCTATGGAGATATAAATATTTCGAGCTTCATCCATTTTTAGGAAGGTAGTAAAACTCCCCATGTTGAATTCTGTATCTTAGAATTCAACATGGGGAGTTTTTTTTATTAGGCAAAATATATTTTGTTCTTACGAAATAGCCCAATTTAATAGTCCCAAAGGATGTGTATTTCGAGAATGTATAGTATTTGGTATGATTGCCCATCTGAAGACGAGTGGTATGAAAAGATGGTTCGACTATTACAAAAGCATAAAAGTTATCATCATATTACCCTGTGGGACGTTGTGCTCAGTTATATATACGCAGTATTTTGCCAAATAACTTCTGATGAATCAGCACCACCAATGTATGATCTCTTTGAAGAATGCGGATTAGATGTTGATGAATGTGTTGAGAGTGAAGGAATTGGTGTTTCGTTAGATATGATTAATACATATATGACTGAGAATGATCTAACTGAAATTACAAGCACAGACTTTAAGGATATACTCGAATATTTTGAAGATGAGCTGCGTGAAAAATTGTATGCTCGAGTCCATGAACAAAAGCTTGAATTCTGGTCGATTATTAACAAAGAGTTCAAAAGCACATACGAAAAAGCATTGTTCTTCTATGTGCGTGAGGAGCATTATAAACGTGCCCTCGATACATATAATCCTGCAGCAGATCTGAACGTTTTCGTTGAAGAAACGGATTACTTTGATCAAGAGTTTGTTTCAACCGAAGATGACGAAAACGATGAAGAAGAATGCGACGATGATGAGTCTGAAAGTAATCAGTCCCACGAAAATGATAAAGAGGAATACATAGTTGAGGATGTGAAACCAAAGGTGAAAACTATCCTATATAGTTTTGTGAATAACAACGACGCTACGGAAATGAGCACGGTGATGAGAGTTTACGATTGGATTGAGAAGTATTCTTGAATTATGATTTTACTTACGCCAACGCGAAAAATATAGCCCAAGTACCTTGTGAAGGGTTCTTGGGCGCGTATAATAAGTTAGGTTAGCTTGCGGCTTTCTTTCGCTTACTTGAATCCGCCTTCAATTCAGCAACTACTTCATCGATAGTTAACCCATACTTTCTGATTGCATAATCGACCACTAGGATAAGTTCCTCGTATGTCCACATAACAACTTTCTTGCCGTATCTTCTTGCCAGGTCTTGAAGCGTAGCGACAAACCCTTGTTCTAACTCACCCGCTACTACGATCCCGAGTACGTTAGCACTTGATTCCTTACACTTGTAGACAAACTGTTGAAGCATTTCGTATGCCTTCTTATTTGTGGGGTTGATCGGCTTTTTCTCGTAACTTTTGGCGATACCAACAAAAACAGCATCATCCATGCCAAGTATCTGTATTGTAAAGCTAATATCTCCAAATTCCTGTCCATGATGTGGATGTAAAGTGTGATCAGTAAAGGTTACAAAGGGCTTCATGATGCAACGGACACTTTTTTCGTGTTGACAGGCTTGGCAAGCATCTACACTGTGCTTCGAACATTTCTCTTTAAGCAGCTGTAAAACTTCGCCTAATTCTTCCCGCCTTTTCGGGGCAATAGTTCGATCCCATACTGGCTTGAATTGCTCAAGTTCCCTAACTTTGAACATGACTTTGGAAGCTACTTTTGACGAGAAGTGAACCACGTTATTTTGCAAGTAAAAGTATTCTTCTTCTTGAGTGAAACCTTCGTTAGGAAAGTACTTGTTGATAATTTTTTGTACCAAAGCGATTAAGGTGGATTTGGGATTAACAAGCACACCATCATACCAAGTATCGATTCTAATCTTATGATCCATCAAGCAACGAACTTGATCCTGCTGAAGTTCATTGTGGCAGAACGAACATATAACCTTTGGAGCTTGTCCCCTCTTTGTGGAGATCTCGAGCAGGTCCACATTGCCGCAATGATTGCATACAATATCAGAATAATGGTCGCACTTCTCGCAGTAAGGGTAGAATCGGGTAAGTGTATGTTTCTTTAACGCGTTGACAATTTTATCTGTATTCAAATCAAGGAGCTTAAAGCTATCAATTTTTTTAACTTTGCATGTAACAATTGCTTTAGTCACTTCTAGTATGACTTTTTTCTCATCACTTGAAGTGGCGAAAGCGGTCAAGTCGGGATCTTCCTCAAGTCCGAAGGAGCTGAACTTTTCATCGATCTCACCGTTCTCCTGTATGGAGTTGATATGTCCAATGATTTGTCCAATTCGCCATATTCCCCACCGTCTCATTTCAGACGCCTTCAATTGACGCGTAAGGTAGATTTTCCCTTTGTCGCAATTTACACCGAGTGTGGAAAAGAAGTCTCCATCTTCATCGATGGCTTCTTGGTAAACGGAACTGGGCGAGTCGTATCCTTCAAATTCCTTTAATTGGTCAACTTTATTACCGAGATTACTATCTGTAATCGTAACTTTATCCGGTTTACCGGAAGAAGGGTCTGGATTACTAAGCGTGGTGCGCTTCATGGATTCTTTGCTAAAGACGCTTTCCACCGTTTTCTTTGTAATGTTGACAGGTGAAACAAAACAGTCGAATGCTCTCTCAAGTGTCTTTGCTATATTCCCGACCAACGATTCTGTTGGGATACTGATGCTTACAAAACGCTGATCAAAGTTTATCCAAAGGAACCCGAACTTTAACTCGTAGATGAAGTCCGATTGTTCCGATTCGGGATTAATAAAGTTATACCTTTCTTGATACTTAAAGGCTATCTCTAACGTTTCGGGATTAACAATGGTCTGATCAATAGCAAGTAATCCGGAAATGGTGTCATTTGGGTATGTTATTTGCTTAAGCAATTCGTTCATTTTGTTTACTGCGGATTCGCCTTTATTACTTGAAATAAACGTTGATGAGTTCAATTGGGGGTTATGTGGGCGCAGCATGAAGAGGCGAAAATTTGGGCGGCGGCTATAGCGGTTATCCTCAAAGCATTCTTCGATATCAGCTTCTGTAATCTCGGGAGAAATAGAAACTATATCAACGAGTTTTTGTTTTTCCAATCGCATTAGCGCATCTTGAATCTTTTTTTTAACTTCGCTCTTGGTGATAACCCTATAGCGGTTAATCAGTTCTTTCTCGTCGACCTTCGAATATAACAGGTGACGGATCACACCATTCTGAACATGAAGTAATTTGTCAGCATGCTTTTCCGACATATGAACCCCCCTAACATCAATACAAAGTTTATTAACATTGTATCATATTTCCCAGAAAATTGGTGAGAAATGTCGTTTTAATGGAGTCTCGCGAGTATAGGGGCAGGATACTCGTGCTTGCTGCCGAAATATTATTGTGTTAAAGAACCTAAGGATAATTGATTGTGGAGGTTACAATGAATCAAGCGTGTAACGTGAAAGTGGATTTGATAGAACGGTTCGCAAGATTTTCGCTCATATTTCTATCGATATTCATTTTTGCATTAGCAGGATGCACCACAGCGCCCCAAGACATAAAAAGTTCTACAGGAGCAAGTATTGAAAATCGGACACCTTCTTCTCCTGATGAACAGAATGTTCAATCGAAGGAAGGAAGTTCGAAGTCTGATACGTCAACTATTGATACGAAGGTAGATGTTAAGCCCGTTGTCCCAGAAAATAAGCAACCCGAAGGCGAACTAAAGGTTCATTTCATCGACGTTGGTCAAGGTGCATCACAGTTGATTATAGGACCTACTGGGAAGACGATGTTAATCGACGCCGGAGACAACAACATGGAAAAGACAGTTGTCGGGTATCTACAATACCAGAAAATAAGCAAGATCGATATACTTATTGGAACACATCCGGACGCCGACCATATTGGCGGATTAGATAAAGTGATCGATAACTTTGACATCGGCAAGATCTACATGCCGAAGGTGCAGTCAAATACGAAGACGTTCGAATCGGTATTGCTTTCAATTCAGAATAAGAATTTAAAGGTGACAACAGCAAAAGCCGGTCTAACATTAGACTGGGAGCCAGGAATTGACGTAAAGATGATTGCCCCAGGCAAAACATATAACGACGATAATGATATGAGTGCCGTTGTCCATCTTACCTTCGGTCAAACATCTTTCCTTTTTACTGGTGATGCGGAAGTGAAAAGCGAGCAAGATATGATTAGCTCAGGAGTTGATCTAAAGTCGGACGTCTTACTTGTGGGGCATCATGGTTCCAAATCCTCTACAAGTCAGAAGTTTTTGGATAAGGTAAACCCCACCTATGCGGTTATCCAAGTAGGCAAGGGCAACAATTACGGTCACCCAACGCAGGAAATCTTGAAACGTCTTAACGATAAAGGGGTTAAAGTCTACCGTAACGATGAGCAAGGCAACATCATTTTTACTTCGAACGGTAATGACATTACAGTATCAAACAACCCTTCAAAATATTCGGCTGATGTGAACAATGGACAATCCCCTCCGAATGAAGATGTTGCACCGGCTGTTTCACAGTCAAACAAGGACGATTTAGGAACTCTGTCGATCAGTGCAAATATCGACAATAAAGCTCCCGCCCAGAACGCCACTGTAACAGTGACGATAAAAGTTATTGATGGCAAGGGGAATCCGGTTAGTAATGCCAATGTGACCTTAAAGCTACACTACAAGTCCACCGTTACAACATACGAAGGAAAAACTAATTCGGATGGGGTATCGACTTTGCCCTTTAAGATCGGCAGGGCGTCTAAAGGATTTACGGTTGACGGAGATATTACCGTAACCTTTGGTGGAAAATCCAGTAACGCGAAAGTCTCATTTACCCCGCAATAACTAGGAGTGATTAATTTGAAAGGAATCGTTGATCGGTTCGAAGGCGATATAGTTGTTATTGAGATCGATGGGCAGCCCCGAGATTTTCCCAGACATTCCGTTGATAAAGATGTTAAGGCTGGAGATGTAGTTGAACTCCTAGAAAATGTGTGGATCAAGAATGCAACTGAAACGGTGAGAAGAAGTCAAGAAATAAAAAAGCTTATGGATGACGTTTGGGATGAATGATCAATTATAGAGTATGTGACAGAGGTGTTCTGAAAAAGGGCACCTTTTTTTATTTGGACGGGTAGTAATGGGTTTGGTCAAGATGGAACTCAGATAATGCGTTGATTCCGGTGGTTTTAGAAGGATAAAGGAAGGGCTTGTAGAATAATGTAAAAAGCCTGTGTATGACTATGGTGATGTTATTTGAGAGGGGTTATGCAGTTGTCGTACCAATCGGAAGCGCAACTAGAGAAAAATTTGATCGAACAACTTGTTCATCAAGGATACGAGCAAGTTACTATAAATGATGTTGATTCGCTGATAGCAAACTTCAGACGTCAATTAAATAAGTTCAACGAGAAGAAACTAAACGATCAACCGCTTACGGACAGCGAGTTTAGCCGTTTTCTTACCCAAATAGATGGCAAGAGCATCTTCGACTCGGCAAAGATTCTTCGGGATAAGCAAGTCTTAGATAGGGACGATGGCACAGAGGTTTATCTGGAGTTGATGAACACTCGAGACTGGTGCAAAAACCACTTTCAAGTCACCAACCAGACTACTGTCCAGGGAAAATATAAGAATCGTTATGATGTAACTTTACTCATCAATGGACTGCCTGTCATTCAAGTTGAGTTAAAGCGCCGCGGTCTTGACTTCAAAGAGGCATTCAACCAGATCCAACGCTATCGAAAACACTCGTTCCGAGGGTTATATCGCTACCTGCAGATCTTCATAGTCAGTAACGGGGTAGATACTAAGTATTTCGCCAACTCAGATGGCGATATCTTGTTCTCGCACACTTTCTTTTGGTCGGATGCAGAAAATAACCGCATCACAAATCTGAGTGATTTCGCAAGTAACTTCTTAGAGAAGTGCCACATGGCAAAGATGGTCGCTCGATATATGGTCTTGAATGAGACCGAGAAGCAACTCATGGTGATGCGCCCTTATCAGGTCTTTGCAGTTGAAGCTTTAGTTAAACGTGCTTTGGAGACGAAGAATAACGGCTACATTTGGCACACAACCGGTAGTGGAAAGACATTGACATCCTTTAAGGCGAGCCAAATTCTCGCTAGTGAGCAGCATATCAAGAAGGTGTTCTTCCTTATTGACCGGAAGGACTTAGATAGCCAAACTCTGCAGGAATTTAACAAATTCGAGCATGACTGCGTAGACATGACCGACGCTACTGACACACTTGTCACACAAATTGCGGACATTAATAAGCCGTTAATAGTAACCACGATTCAGAAGATGGCGAATGCCATAAAAAATAAAAAGTACGCGCACATCATGGCACCTTATAAGCAGGAACGCGTTATCTTCATCATGGATGAGTGCCATCGTAGCCAGTTTGGGAAGATGAGAACTCTTATAACGGAGTTCTTTGAAGAGGCTCAATTCTTTGGTTTTACAGGAACGCCGCGCTTCCCTCAAAATATGAGTTCAGATGGAAGAACCACCGCCGATCTATTCGAGAAGTGTCTACACACGTATCTAATAAAGGATGCGATCCATGATCGAAACGTCTTAGGGTTTTCGGTGGAGTACTATAGTACAGTTGAAGACCCTAAAATGGAGTTATCCTTGACGGATGATGATTGGATGCATGATGATCGGATTAAATTGGTTTCCAGTCAGATCCTTGATAATCATCATCGCAAATCGCGCTCCAAGGGGTATACCGGTATATTCACGGTGGATGGCATCCCAATGTTGCTCAAATATTACGACACCATGAAGTCGCTTAACCATAACTTTAAGATCGCTGCCATATACACTTACGGTCAGAATGAGGAGAGCGATGGGCATGACTCCGAGCATTCTCGTGATGCCTTAGATCGCATCATGGCTGATTACAACAAAATGTTTGGAACCAACTTTAATACCGACAATTATGAGGGTTACTTTGCGGATGTGTCTAAAAAGGTGAAGACTGCCCAAATCGATATTCTTTTAGTGGTCAACATCTTCCTCACGGGATTTGACAGCAAGACACTTAATATTCTTTACATTGACCGCTACTTGAAATATCACAATTTGATTCAAGCCTTCTCGAGGACTAATCGAACCCAAAAGGAGACCAAGCCTTTCGGCAACATTGTCTGCTTCAGGAACATGAAGGCTGATACTGACGAGGCATTAAGGCTCTTCTCGCAAACGGACGACATTGACACAATTTTGTCACCTAGCTATGAAGAGACCCTTAAGAAGTTCCGAGAATCCTTAGTTCGGGTATTCTCAATAACTCCAACACCGGAGTCAGTGGATGATTTAAGGCGTGAAGAAGACAAGTTTAGATTCGTTGTTGCCTTTCGCGAAATGACTGGTCACCTTACAAGGCTCCAGACTTTCACAGAATTCGTATTCACCGAAGAGCACTTGGGTATTGGCGAACAAGTTTACCAAGACTTCAAGAGCAAATACTTCCGTATCCATGATGAAGTTAAAAACGGTGGCGGCACCGGTGGCGGTGGTGGCGGAGGAAACGGCGGCGGTGGTGAAGGCGGAACTTCGCTCTCGGATGTTGACTTCATGATTGAGCTGATGCAGACTGACCGTATCAATGTCAGCTACATCATGAACCTCATTCGTAACATTGACTTCAACAATGAGGAGCAACGCAAAAAGTCGGTGGACGATATTATCGATGAAATTGATCGTGCCGACAACGAAGAGCTACGCTTAAAGGCTCGCCTGCTCAAGTCCTTCTTACACAATGTAGTGCCGTCCCTGACTAACGAGGATTCCGTCGACGATGCCTATAATGCCTTTGAGCTAGAAGAACGCGTTAAGGAGCTGGAGTCGTTTGCCGAGGAGGTTAACCTTCCTGCCGATAAGGTGCAAAACTTTGTAGAGGAATACGAGTTTAGTGGAATCGTCAACCAACAGGAGATCAGCGATTCGATTCAACTACCTCTTCTCAAGAAACGAACCCTAATGCAACGCATTATTGCTTTTATAGATGAGCACACCAAGCGCTTTAGCTGAGATATATCGCCCAGTTACATGCTATTTCGAAAAGTAGCAGAAAAGGTGTTGCCTTTTCTGCTACTTTTTATTATTATAAGGACATCAGTTAATGCTACTTTGTCAAATAGCAATTAATGAGGAGGAGGGTGTATTGAATCTCGAACAGTGCGCTTCAGTTTCGCAAGGGGTATTTCTCTCACGTGTTCAGACTTTGCCTTCGTCAGATTCGGTAACATTATCCTTATTCACGTTGAAGGAAATGAACCAGTGGCTTAGCTCCGAGCCTGACACTACTACGGAAGATCCACAAGTTGTTCATGTACCTATGGACCGGGTGGCTTCACTCCCGATTGCAAGGGAGGGACTAGTGCTCATCAGCCTTACTGGACAACGTGCCATCGCTCTGCAGAAAGTGCATTCCGGTAAGCTAATACCATCTAACTTTGCCATCATAGAGACATCGGAATCACTTAATCCCGATTATCTAGAATGGTTTATCAACGAGCATCCAGACTGCAAACGGCAGCTAAAGGTTGCAACCCAAGGTTCAATTGTCTCGTCACTATCAATTCAGATGCTCAGGACCTTAGAGATGATTTTGCCACCTTTAAAGGATCAGCTTAAGGTTGGTAGTGTCCATCGATTGTTACATAGGAAAAATCGCTTGATTCAGGAGCGTATGGTTCTGGAACAGCAGTATGCGAAGCATATTTTAACGGGGTATATCAAGGAGGAAATGAAATGACGACATCTGAAGCACAACGTCAGCAACAGGAAGAGCTGCACAAGAAACTATGGGCTATGGCTAACGATCTGCGTGGTCAAATGGAGGCTTATGAGTTCAAGAACTACATACTTGGCTTAATCTTTTACCGCTACCTGTCGGAGAAAATCGAGGATCGGGCTAACAGCTTGCTTAAGGAAGACCAGATTTCTTACAAAGAGGCTTGGAAGAACGAAGAGCTCCGAAAAGCTTTGCAGGAGGAGCTAATTCAGCAGATTGGTTATGTTATTGAGCCAGAATACCTCTTCTCCAATATGATCGAAGAAATTCAGAAAGGTGACCAAGGTAAGTTTGACGTCGAAATGCTTCAAAAGGCGGTCAATGCTGTAACTGAATCCACTCTAGGTGCAGACAGTCAAGAGGACTTCCAACACCTGTTTGACGATATGGATCTTTCTTCCTCGAGACTCGGTCGAGATGTAAAGTCCCGTTCCAAGCTGATCGCCAAGATCATGGCAAACATCAGCAACATTCCATTCAAACATGATGATATTGAGATTGATGTCCTAGGTGACGCCTATGAATACATGATCGGTCAATTCGCAGCTAATGCAGGTAAGAAAGCCGGCGAGTTCTATACTCCGCCACAGGTTTCGAAAATCCTTGCCAAAATTGTAACAGCGGGTAAAAGTAGCATTAAATCGGTTTACGATCCGACCTGTGGCTCCGGTTCCCTTCTGTTGCGAGTAGCAAAGGAAGCGAAAGTTGGTAAGTTCTACGGTCAGGAAAAGGTTTCTACAACCTACAACCTAGCTCGCATGAACATGCTTTTGCATAACGTCTCATATCAAAACTTCGAAATTGAAAATGCTGACAGTTTGGACGATCCCCGTCACATTGATTTGAGATTTGAGGCAGTTGTAGCCAACCCGCCGTATTCAGCAAAATGGTCTTCAGATAAGAAGTTCGAGCAAGATGAGCGGTTTAGTGCATACGGCAAACTGGCTCCTGCGTCCAAAGCTGACTATGCTTTTATCCAACACATGATCCATCATCTTGATGATAACGGCACAATGGCAGTAGTTCTTCCACACGGGGTATTATTCCGCGGTGCGGCAGAAGGAACTATTCGCAAATATCTTATCGAGGAAAAGAACTATTTAGACGCCGTGATCGGTCTACCGGCAAACATTTTCTTTGGCACAAATATTCCTACATGCATTTTGGTGCTAAAAAAGTGCCGAAAAGAAGATGATAATATTCTTTTCATTGATGCTTCAAGCGACTATGAAAAAGGTAAGAACCAAAACCGCTTACGGGAAGAAGATGTTGAGAAGATCATTGCAACCTACAAAAATCGCCAAACCCTCGATAAATACTCCTATGCAGCAAGTCTGGACAAGATTAAAGCCAACGAGTATAACCTGAACATTCCACGATATGTGGACACTTTTGAGGAAGAAGAAGAGATAGATATTATTGGTCTAAAAGCCAGATTACAGCAGATTGAAAACGAGATTAATGAGATTGACAATGAACTTTACTCATATTTTGAAGAATTGGGGGTGTGAAGCTTGGGTAGAAATATTCCAAGAGTTCGGTTCAAGGAATTTGACGGTGACTGGAACGAAACATTGTTCGATGAGATATTTGATGAAGTAAATGAGAGGACAAGTGATACGGAGAAGTATCCATTGTATAGTTTAACTCTTGAAAGAGGTGTCACACCTAAAAGTGAAAGATATGATCGTTCGTTCCTTTTGAAAAAAGAAGAGGATAACTACAAATTAGTTAAAGATAATGATTTTGTTTATAATCCGATGAACTTAACGTTGGGCGCAGTAGCTAAATATAACGGCAGTCAAGATATTTCAGTATCTGGCTATTATAACGTTTTTAGAACTAGAGAAGCATATGATTGCGAGTTCTTTGAAAGGCTCCTAAGATCAGGAAGATTGATTTTACGATATAAGTCCATTGCAACTGGCTCATTAATCGAAAAACAAAGAGTTCATTTTTCTCAATTTGTTAAATTGAGGCACCCTATACCCTCTTTAGTTGAGCAAAAGAAAATCGGTAAGTTTTTCTCACTCTTAGACAAAAAAATCGAGAAGCAACAGGAGAAGATCGAGCAATTGGGACTCTTCAAAAAGGGCATGCTGCGGAAGATCTTCTCACAGGAGCTACGGTTTAAGGATGATGATGGTCAAGAGTTCCCGGATTGGGTAAAAACTACGTTGAGGGGCGTTTCCCAAAAGATCACTAAGAAAAATACGGACTTCTCAATATTAAATGTCATATCAAACTCCTCAAAGCATGGTTTAGTATCTCAGCGGGACTATTTTGATAAGGATATTGCAAATACTGAAAATATCGATGGATATTATGTAATCGAGAATGGTGACTTTGTTTATAATCCGAGGGTTTCGAACGATTCACCTTACGGACCGATTAATATTTTTAATTCTCCTGAGGCAGGTATAGTTTCACCTCTGTACCTTTGTTTTAGAGTAGAGGGAGTCAATAAGACATTTCTTTCATATTATTTCAAGTCCTCGATGTGGCACAGACATATATACGAAAAGGGAGATTCAGGCGCGAGGCATGACCGTGTAAGTATCAAAGACGAGGAATTTTTTAATATGTCACTGTATATTCCGTCCATCAAGGAACAGGAGAAAATAGTAAGAATTTTTGATGCCTTAGACAAGAAGATCACAGCTGAAAAATTAAAATTGGATCTCCTTGTCTCACAGAAGCTGGGATTTATGCAGGAAATGTTCATTTGATATGTCCTAAAGGCAACAGGTGTTTAGCTCCTGTTGCCTTCTGCCTTTTTTATCACCCAACAATGCCCTTTAACATCAACATAGAAATCCCACCCCTCAGGATCGTACTCTACTATGTTATCCTTTGCCCCAAGAAAGTTCACGGCTTCCATAACCATTTCTTCATACCCGCAACGTAATTCCTCATACTCTGACATAAGCTGTTCAACCTGCTTCTTCATAAACTCCATCATATCAATCGTTTGCCGAAGCGACTCAGTCCTCTGCTTGGTCAACACACCGATGTATTTCCCATGTTTTTCGACAATCTCATCATTATGTTTGAAATTATGGTTAATAAGTTCAAACTGAGCTTTGTGCGAGAGAAAGTCAAAGATTTTTCCCACCTAAGTCAACTCCTTATTGGGTTTTTATCTATATACACAGGTATCTTCTAAAATTCTACGAGTTTAAGTTTGATTCTAGTTTCGTTCCTGCAGCTTTTAACGGCTCACTGGCAGGGGCTAGATGCTGCTTGTGCTTAAGAGGTTTAATGCAGTTCTGATGCCCTCAATATCGCCCGTTTATGGCGTCAAATCGCTATGCCCTCCCCGCCATAAAGGGGTTGCAAGTTTGGTGAGGTTACGCTAATGTCAACAACCAATGTATGAGGTTTTCATTCTACCGATAACCTTTAATGGGGGGCATTCGATGATCTGTCAAAATTGTAATAGTCATAATGACGTAACCGAATTCAATAATGGAACCGAACGGCTGGTGTTATGCGTTGACTGCCGATTCAAACTGTTATCCCCGCATGTTCAGGTTCCCGAAAGCCGGTGGAGCAATAGCGCATGCCTGGGCTATGCTATATTGGGAATGAACCGTCTTAATTTTAGTCAGACTCAGATAAAGGAATTGATAAGAGCCATAAACAGTGAATTTGACCAATCCAGTATCGAAGAAGCAATAGTCGTTTACGAGCTTTCGCCGTATTGAGGGGTCAAATTTAATGAACTATGAGCTTTGTGAACATGTTAATCATCAATATGTCCGTCACTCTCTAATTTGCTCGGACTGCAAGCAGTCAGGTCAGGAGCAGCACTTGAAGGATAACGATTTCCCCGCGTCTTTCACTGAGGTACACCTAAACGCCGAGACTGGCTTTTCGGTAACCAGAATCAACAACCATGTTGATAAAGTGACCTTCTTCCGCAGCTTCGATGGTAACGCCGACTACCTTGGGACGTTCCATGATCTACAGGGAGCGCTGTCGACTATGGGGGGCAGCAATAATGTTTCAGCATAATGATCAGGTCAAGCAGGTGCGGGAATCGAACCCGAAAGGCACGAGGGTCGAGTTGGTGTCGATGTCCGATCCCTACACCACGCTTAAGGCAGGTGACCAGGGCACAGTGAACTTTGTGGACGATGCGGGAACGATCTTTGTAAACTGGGACAGCGGCTCTACCCTTGGTGTGGTCTATGGTGTAGACGTTATCAAGCACCTACGCAGTTGTTGAGTAGTTTTATAAAAGCATTGAAACTTTAGAACGAGGTCAACGCTTTATAACGCCGAAGGCTTTGGCAGAGGCTCCCATCTTGATATAATAAGTGGGTTAGGAGGCGTTGGCTTTATGACTATGGTTTTATCTTATGTATGGCAGGACAAGATTGTCATGATGGCGGACAGTCGGATGTCGAGGTATGACAAGGATGGTAACTTCGAGCATATTGATGATCGGGTAAAGATCCATCCGTCAGAGCAGCTGGTTATCGGGAATTCTGGAATGGCTAAGGCAATGATCAGAAACGGTGACACAGGCAAGATCCTTGAAGTGGAGCAGCTTATCACCCATTTTTTCAGTATCAACAAGGGAAGGTTGTCCACTCAGCCGGGAAAGGTAATCATTGGGGCTTTAGTCGATACGTGGAATAACACCTTGAAGGAGAAGATGGGGATCAAGCCCGAGGATCATCCTGTCTGTTTTATGTTGGCTAGGTGGGAGAATGGCTCAAAACCGATGATTTACACCTGTGAATCGATCGGCCGTCAAGTTAATTGGACATCGTTCGGTGGAGCGGTCGGAGATCCGCCAATGAATCCAATTATAGTACCGTACTTTAATGAAGACCTTGTTAACAGTATGACATTCGAGGAGACGATTCAGCACTTTAAACGGTGTTATGAGGAAGTCAGTTCGAAGGTAGAGACAATCGGAGGTCAGGTAAGGATTTACGTTTTAGACCAAGACCCCGCTCAATCCCAATGGTTGTCCCAGGGGTAATAGAAGGCGCCGCGGCCAAATCGTGGCGTCTTTTCTTTGGAGAAAGTCATTTTTGCTAGTGGACTAGGTATTATAAATGTTCCGACATCTTTAGAACGGTTAGGTTATTTTTATAATAACAAAAAGAACAATCAAAAATAGCACTAATTCTGTAAAGCATGACTGCTTATCGTCTGCCGAACGGGATGGGTGCTTTTTTTCGGTAAAATTGAGGGTCTCGATTACCGATATTTATTGAAAGATAAGATTTGTAAACTAATTCAGCGAGGTGGCAACATGAGCAGAGAAAATCAGACACAGTATGGAAAATCTGATATAAAGAAAAATATTGAGACATATGGTAAGCAACTAAGGAAGGCTATGTCAGAGGATGAACGTGAGTCACTCGGGAGCAAGTGGAGTACGTTACACTTTAAGACCCTTTTAGGTTTGGAGTCTATTCAGGTAACAAGAAATAATGGCGGCACAGGCATGAAGCCAGTCGGAGTCATCCTGCAGTCCGACATTGATATTGATGATGTTCCCGATATTGATGTTAAATTAGACAAGGATACAGGAATAGACATTGAAAAAGATATCAAGTACAGAAAGGCTAATGCCGGAGAAGAGTTCGCCCTTTCTTATTATGAGTTTATGTTCTTAGTGTTACGTGATGAGTATGCTGCTTTTGTTAGCTATAACGGTTATAAGGCTGTATGTCTTTCCACCAAGACAGCTGAGTTCTTAGAGTATATGAATGAGGATGGGAGCTTTAAGGTGCGTGAAGGTGATAATAATCCTAAAGGTTACTACAGGATTAAACTCCCAACCCCAACGATTACCTTTGTCAAGGTAAAGGGCAAGCGGGGCAAAGTAATCAACTTTGGTTCAATTCGCGATAATAATATAATTGCTATTGACGAGCAGGTGGCTGATAAATGGAGAATAAGCGAGGAGTTCAAAGATGATGGATATATAACCCGGTTCCTTGAGCTTATTCCAGAAGATAAACGAGCTAAGTAAGGAACGCAAAGAAGAGCCGAGAATCGGCTCTTTTACACATAATCGTAATATTTCGGTTGCTTTCCTTTAGACAGAAAGTATTTATTCAAAAACTTGTCCCTATTGAAAGGCACACCACGATCCTCAAAGACAGCGAAGATTGTATCCAAGGTATTTAGTTCTACTTTGATAAGTGAACCGTCCTTGTCCTTAAATGTCTGCTCAGTTTCATCTGATTCAACTGGTTCAAATATGAAGGTATCCTCCAAGTAGGTGCATGTTCCGATCCCGACTGCATCCAGGAATATGGATTCTTCTCTACTGGTTGCACGAACGAGATCATCAGGGGTCAATGCTTCCTTGAGACCATCGACTTTGGCGCATAGTCCTTCAATCCTTGTCTGTTGTGTCAATCTTGTCTCGACCGTTCTGTAGTACTCAAGAACAATAACTTCCTCGTTGTAATCCCTAATTACTGCAGGGTAACAAGACTTTAAAGTCCCTATTGTATCCTCGACTTTTTGATCGAAGGTTCTAGAATACCGAAGAACAACATCCCCAATCTCTAGCCCTTCCTTCAACAGAAAAGCATACTTCTCATTTGATGAATATACCCTATTCATTAATTCCTTTTCCCGATACTCTTTCACAACATCTTGCCAGGGTAGTTGAATTACGCCCTGAGTTTTATATTTGATTTTGAGTATGGATTCAAGTAGAATTCCGCTTCTCTGCAACTTGATGAGATCGTCATATTCGCCATTCTGTTGCTCATATTCTTCATGGTCAATAATTAGCTTGCGATTTGGTGTTTGGTCGATGTAGTTCTTAACTAAGACAAAAGCCATTAGGCTCACGTATGCTGTCGAACGGTTCTTGGTATTTAGGGCACTGTTTGCTCGTTTGTTGGAGTTAAAGTTGAAAATCACACAGCCTTCTTCAAACAGTAAGTCAACTTTAGATACATTTTGACTCGGCAAGAAAAAGTCGGCAATGTCATAATCAGGCAGATCAGTCTCCGCAACGGGTTCTATACCTTCGATGAGTTCACAATCCACTATAAAGCCGAAGTGTGCTGTCTGTACAAGCTCCGTATCGATACCGACGTTATCCACTGACAAGCCTTCCTCTAACAATAACTTCGTATACTTGCCCAACTCGTATGCCAGTAGCAGCTCCGATCCGGTTTTGAATTCCTTAAGCTTGACCCCTTCTGGTAGCAGGTCATTTATATGTATGGACATTGTGTATTCCCCTTATGACAGAGCCTGTTGAATAGCTCATTGCAGTATCAACATGACTCCATTATAGCAAAACCTTCTTAGTTTTTGCCTGTATGGGGTTCATCGCTCAAGGTGTCGATAAAATCGGCACCTCTTTTTCGTGTTACTCAAAGAAGCACGAATGTGATTGGTTTTTTACAAACTCATTTCAAGACATGAACAACATTGGGTGATATGGAATGTAGTTTGGGGGAGTTGGAGATTGTCGTTTTGGTGTTGAGATATAAGTAGTCAAGAGGTGCCCGCCCTCAAGGCATGGAGGTCAAACTCCAAATTCACCGATGCGGGGTTGACAAACATGTCTACTGTAGTTGAGGAGCTTATTGAAAGTCAAAAAAGTGCAAAGGGAAAAGTTAAGACGGGTAGTAAAGTCGGAAAAGCCCTCGAGCATAGAATGTCAACGGGTGATGCTACCATGATCGTCAAGAAGGAAAAGTCGTTTACACTTAACTTTGTCGTAGCTGAAGACCGCAGTGATGCTATCATAACTAAACTTGCCAGGAGAGAAATACAAACAGTACTTGCAAAGCATGGTGCAGTGAGTGATAATTTGGACGAGGTTTTGTCCAAATCTATTACAGGGGTAATGTGTTATGGAGAGAAGAAATAAGGGGTATGTTCGGGTATCTACTATGCACGACTCTCAGAAAGATAGCCCTGAGCACCAAATGGAATTCATCAAAAAGAGCGCTTCTAACGAAGGTATCATATTGAAGGATGATGATTTTTACGAAGATAAAGACACAGCAACTTCTATAGTTGAACGTGAAGATGTGCAACGCATGATCGAAGATGCAAAGAGGGGCAAAATCAGTTCAATCTGGTTTGCCTCTCTTTCCCGTTTCAGTCGAGATGTGATTGATGCAATTTCATTAAAGCGGATGCTTGTTAATGCACTCAAAATTAGAGTTGTATCGATTGAGGATGCTTACGACTCTGCAAAAGAAGATAACGAGCTTCTGTTCAATATCAAGGCTGCGATCAATCAGAATACTAGTGGCGACATTAGCAGGTCTTCGCGGCGGGGGATTGAACAATCGGCTGAGAAGGGAAACTACATCGGGTCTATACCTCCTTTTGGTTACAAGAAAGTCACTGTAGATGACCCAAGAATGAAAAGCGGTAAGCGCAAGACACTCGAAGTGATTCCCGACAAAGCCGAGATCATTCGAAAAATATTCGACCTTTACGTAAATCACGGTATGGGTGAAAAGTCTATTGTGAACTATCTCAATGGAGATAATGAGAATGGTGAGCCGATACCTTCATACAAAGGAGGTGTATGGGGTTTAACGAGTGTTCAGCGTATCTTACAGAACGAGGTGTATACGGGGTATAGCGTTTACGGTAGGCACACTAATGAGGTTAAACATAACATTGATAATCTGATGGACAGAAGAAGAAAACTCGTCCAAAAACATAAGTCAGAATGGAAAAAAACAAAGTTTCAGACTCATGAAGCGATCATCTCCAAGGAGTTGTTTGACGCGGCGCAGGATATGAGATTAAAGCGCGGCGGAGGAGAGCGCGGTGGTAGGCGCGAATTTGTTAATGCGTTTGCCAAGATGATTTTCTGCGCCGAATGTGGATCAGCTATGGTGACTATGAAAAGCAAATCTCGAAATGGAACTGACGAATATCGATATTTGTTGTGCTCAAAACGGCGAAGGTCAGGCGATGCTGGATGCAAAAATGGTAAGTGGATTCCGTATTATTCAATGCGTGATGAGCTTGTTGGAGAGATCCTCAGAAGGCTTAAGTCTAGATTATCTTTAATTGATTCGAATGATATCAATGCAGCTTTACCAATCAGCGGAGATAATGATAAAGAAAAGAAACAGTTAGAGAAGCGAATTACTGATAACCGTAAATTACTATTTGAAATTCGTCGTCAGAATATGCAAGGTGAACTGAACAAAGCGCAATACGAATTTGAACGCGAGGAGTACGAAAAGGAGATCGAAGCAGCCGAAAAAAGATTGGCTGTGATCTCGGCTAATGAACGACGAGTAATTGATCTTGAGCGTATTAAGAAGGAAGTTCGTACGGCTATAAAAAAACTCTCTGACATGTCATCATACGACGATACAGAGAAGTTACGCCCGTTGTTGATGGATTGTGTGCAGCGAATAGACGTTCATGCTGACGGTGTTATCGATATAAAATCCTATATCTAAGCCATTCTTTTGTTGTGTGCTTCAATACATATTACAAATGTGATGCAGAAACTGAACGTCAAAGGTCGTTCGCAAGCGGTTGTCGAGCTTATCAAGCTCGGGGAGCTCAAGATCTAACCGGGGCATGCGATGCGGATACGCGGGTGCAGCCGGCCTTCTTTTTCGCGGCTTGGAACGAGCGGCGGGAGAGGAGGCTCTTTGCCTTTCCCAGAGAATATGGAAGGACAAGCCTACGAACGAGGAACGATTGCTGTCGTTGCATGGCGATTAATTTGGAACCTTCGAACCTGTTATCTCGTTTGATAGGGTATGAGGCTTGACGCCCTATTACATATTGCAATCAAGGGACGGTGAAGCGAATGAAGCCCATTCGAGAACAGGCGGGAATCCCCTCGGGATGGAAGAGATTCATTGTCATACTAACAGCTGTGATCGGCTCGTTTGTCCTTGCGGCGCCGGCAGCGAAGGCGGGGCTCATCGATCGTCTGCAAGATATTTATCGCGCGCCGGACAAGCTGGAGGATATCCAGACCGAATATAACAAGACGAAGGATGAGCTGGATCGCCAAGCCGAGCAATTCGCTCTCGAACGCGAGGAGCTGCAGAAGCGGACGGATGCGCTGTCGGCGCAGAACGAAACTCTGGCCTCTCATAATGAATCTCTAGCATCTCAGAATGCCGCCTTGTTAGACAGGCTCGATAAGGCGGAACGGGAGAAGGAGAAGAAGGCGGAGCGGATGAGGAAAATCCTGCTGACCGCGGGCACGTTACTGTCGATGGGACTCGCTTACTTCCTGTCGATTCGCTTCTGGCGATTCTTGGCGTGGCGGCGGCATCACCGGGTAACGGGAGGGCATAGCCAATGAAGATTACGGCGCCTCTGCCGCAGGACCACGTTCGCATCGAGCTTCAGGAAGGCGAAGCGATGCACGTGCTGCATCCGAAAGCGATCGTAGCCTTTCAAGGCTCGCCTAACCATCGGGAAGACAAGGTCATGGACCTGTCGAATGCCTATCGCAAGAAAAAATGGGTTCGCTCCAAGCTGACGGGTCCTTCGGAAGCGGTACTCGGCCTTCCCGCGGATTGCTCGCTCACGGTCGTGGACATCGAAGCGGACAGCGATCTCTTGTTTAACTTCCGGCACGTTCTGTTCTACACGGACGGGCTTCAGATGAAGAGCCGCATTCAGAAAATCAAGACGGCTTGGATAACGAGGGAATGGGTGCGGATGCGCTTCACGGGACCGGGCAAGCTGGGCTTGGTGACTTCGGGAGCGCTTGCCTCGATGCCGCTTAGTCCGGACGTTCCGACATTCGCGGAAGCCGGTTCGCTGGTCGCTTACCCGGAGAAAGCGAGCGTGCAATTGTCCGTCTACGGCAACACGTTGGCGAGCCAGCATATGGGCGTTCAATGGCAGCTGTCGGGCAGCGGTCCGATTCTTGTCCAGTGCGGGGCCGTCGATAACGGGCTAAGCGACCATCTCAAAGGGGACGGATTCGTCAAACGGCTGCTTCGGGAGCTTCTTCCTTTCGGGAGCGTTTATATCAAGTGAGAAAAGTCCCGGCCGCCCAAGGAGGATATTCGACTTTATTCGAACGGCCTGCGAAGAAAATCGACTCCATTCTCCTTCGACAGGCAGGATTTCGAGTGTAATCCAGCGGCCCGAATACGGGAACCTTATGTTTTTTTTAATGGCTCGTCCCTTGCGGGACGGGCCGTTTGCTATTCCGGGACAAAATATTTATTCTTGGCGGCATCCGACACGACGAACTGACAGCATCCGCAGTGGATGGTGTCTATAATGATGGAAAATCCGCTTAATTGCTCTACAAAATGCAAATGGAGGGATTGGCCATGGAAAACGTGAATATCGAGACGAATTTTGAGAGACTGGCCGAAAAGCATCGTTTGACCCAGAGGGAGAAAGAAATTCTCGCTTATTGGATGAGAGACTACGATTACAAGCATATCGGCATTCTGCTCGGAATCAGCCGTCACACCGTCAAGGTGCATATCTCCCGCATTAACCTGAAGCTTCAAGTGAACTCCAAGGCCTCGCTAATTCTGAAGCTGATCGGCGCTTAGGGGCCGGCGGAACGATGAAGCGAAGCCGCGATCCCGTTATTCGATCTTTTATCGCCTATCGCGTTATCGCCTTCTTGGTCGCGCTGAGCTTGATCCCGGCCGCCGTCGTTCATGGACAAGCCTCGCCGACGCTGCGGCAGCTCCTCTATTGGGAGGACTCCAAGCGAAGCTCGGCCTTGATGGAGCTCCGATTCGACCCGTCCCATTGGACGGCCGGCCAAGTGCTCTCGCATAAGCCCTATGCCGTCGTGAGCAGCGTCGGCGGAACGTCTTCGGAACTTAAGTACCAGCTTCAGATCTGGAGAGGGACAGCGGTTCGGGAAGGCAGCGCCCTGATGACGGAATGGGACGTGCTCGGCATCTCCGAGCAGGGAGCCGTGTCTCAGGTGCTGGTCAATTACGCCCGGGTGAACAAAACTTACTTCGACGCGCCCAGCCAGAAGGACTTCCGGAATCTGGCGGGCGCGGAGACGTACCCGTGGGCGGATCTGCCGACGGACGCGGAGGCGCAGGCCAGAGGAATTGCTCCGCTGCCGGCAGACGGCTTTATCGACGTCTACGGCATTCTGCCGCACGACGGCTCGATCGTCTTCTCCGCGGCATCCCGTCAAGTGAAGGCGTTGCCGGATATTCCCGCCCAACTGACGCCGGAAGCTCCGCTGCCGAAGACGTTGCCGAACGAACCCGTTGCGGCGATTCCCTCCGATCTAGGCGGCCATTGGAGCGAGCCCTATGTGCTCGATCTGATGGGCAAAACGATCCTAAAGGGATTTCCGGACGGCACGGTGCAGCCCAATCGCAAGCTGTCGCGGGCCGAATTCGTCGCCATGCTGGTCAGGGCGCTTCAGGTCGAGCCGCTCGCTCCGCCGGCCGTCGTCTACTCCGACGTTCCGGCCAATCATTGGGCGAGCAAGGAGATCGCTCTCGCTTACGAGATCGGAATCATCGAGACGGACGGCACGGGACAGTTCCTACCGTCGCGGTCTATCACCCGTCTCGAGATGGCCCGGGTTCTGGCGGCCGCGATGCCTTCCTTCACGCCTCGCCCGGCGGACGGCGCTGCCGGCTTGAAGGACGTAAGCTCGCTGCGCGAAAGCGATCAACAGGCCATTCGGGCTCTGGCGAATGCCGGCATCGTGAGCGGCAACGATCGCGGCGAATTCCGCCCCGGGGATTATCTGACGCGGGGGGAAGCGTCCAAGGTGCTGTCGCAATTCCTGCAGGCCAGGCAATCTGCTTAAATCTACGTTTTTGGCCTTTTCTTCGTCTAGCGGCGAGGGAAGGGCTTTTTTTGGCGTTCATGGTTGTCCTGCAAGGATAGAGGAGGATAACGGACGATTCGAGAGATATCCTGCTATTATGCCGAATAGATTAACGGGGAAGGCCGATTACCGCCGAATCGAGGGATCGTCACGCGATTTTGTCGGTTTACACGGGAGTCGATATGCCCGACAATGATGAGGTTGGATTTTTGTGAACGCGCGTTTATTGAGGAGGATCAACATGAATACTGCTGCTGCGGCGGCAACCGCACCGGAAGCGCCGAACCTGAACCCCGATTCGCAGTCAGCCGGCGCCTCTTATGGCATGGACCATCTATTCGAGAATGAATCGCTGACGGATCGTCGACCGGCGAGGTTCCTGTCCCTGTTGTACAAGGAACATTGGACGAAGCTGGCGATATCGGTCTTCTTTTTCCTGATCAAGCATTCTCCCGTCTATGTTCTCCCGATCGTCACGGCCAACCTGATCAATATGGCGACCAAGCCGGATCAGTACAGCCGGATGGACCTTTGGTGGAATTTTATCCTGTTGTTTGTCGTTATCGTCCAGAATATTCCGACCCAGGTGCTGCACGTATCGTATATGAGCAAAGCCATTCGCTTCGTCGAGGCGGGCCTTAGAAGCACTCTGGTGCGCAAGCTGCAGCGTCTGTCCATGGCGGCTCACGGGGAACTGGCTTCCGGGAAGCTGCAAGCGAAGGTGCTGCGGGACGTCGAGGCGATCGAATTCCTGTCCCGTCAGATGATGCTGTCGGTTATTCCCGCCATCGTGAGCGTCATCGTGGCCATCTGCATCACGGCATCGCGCAGCTGGCTCGTCACGGGCTTCTTTGCCCTGACGATTCCGGCGGCCCTCGTGGTCATTTCTTTCTTCCGCAAGAAAATCCAGAGAACGAACAAGGAGTTCCGCAAACAGATCGAATCGATGTCCGGGCAAGTATCCGAGATGGTCGGCATGATGCCGGTCACCCGCGCGCACGGCTTGGAGAAAACGGAGATCAACAAGATCGATTCGACGCTCGGCCATCTTCGCCACAAGGGTTACCGGCTGGATATCGTGGAAGCCTACTTCGGCTCCTCGGCATGGGTCACCTTCCAGGTGTTCCAGGTGCTCTGCCTGGCGTTCACGATTCTGCTCGCGTATCGGGGAACGATTCCGGTCGGCGACGTCGTGCTGTACCAATCCTTCTTCACGATGATCCTGAACTCGGTCAGCCAGCTGCTCAACGTGTACCCGAACATCGCGAAGGGCTTCGAGTCGATCTACTCGGTCACGGAGATCCTGTTCTCCAAGGACGAAGAGGAATACAAGGGCAAGAAGAAGCTGGAGAAGGTGACCGGCGGCTTCAAGTTCGAATCGGTGCACTTCGGCTATCCGAATTCGGATCGGCACGTGCTGAGCGACTTCAACCTGGATGTCAGAGCCGGCGAATGCATCGCCCTCGTCGGGGCGTCGGGAGCGGGCAAGTCCACGGTGCTGAATCTCGCGATCGGGTTCAACCGGCCGACCCAAGGAAGGGTGCTGCTCGACGGCACTCCGATGGATGAGCTCGCGATGAGCGATTACCGCCAGCATATCGCGGTCGTCCATCAGAGCACGGTGCTGTTCTCGGGTACCATTCGGGAAAATATTACGTACGGACTGCCGACGGTGAGCGAGGAGCAGCTGGAGGAAGTCATCCGCATGACGCATCTCGAGGACGTGATCGCGATGCTTCCGCAAGGGCTGGACACTCCGGTCGGCGAGCATGGCGGCAAGCTGTCCGGCGGCCAGCGGCAGCGGATCGCCATCGCGCGGGCGCTGATCCGCAACCCGTCCGTCATCCTGCTCGACGAAGCGACCTCGGCGCTCGACAACGAATCGGAGTATTACGTCCAGTTGGCGATGCAGAAGCTGATCAAGAACCGCACGACGTTCATCGTCGCGCACCGGCTCTCCACGATCCGGGACGCCGACCGCATCGTCGTTATGAAGCAAGGCAAGTGCGTCGAGATCGGCACTTACGAGGAGCTGATGGCTCGCAAAGGCGAGTTCTATCAGTTGAAGCAGCTCCAAGCGTAGGATGGAAAGAGGGCGACCCTTTGGGGTCGCCCTCTTTTGTTGCAGCGGGCCACAACGCGCAGCTACAGCTCCTCGACTCGCCGAGATGTTGCCGTACGACACTAACTCACGTCTTCGCAGCCACCCGAGTCGAAGATGGCGTACCCGGCACTAGGGTGAAGAGCTAGTCTCACGCGAGACTAATTCAGCGCGTACTCGTCACTTGGGAGTAGAGTTAGTCTCATCGGAGACTAATTCAGCGCGTACTCGTCACTTGGGAGTAGAGTTAGTCTCATCGGAGACTAATTCGGCGCGTACCCGACACATGGGAGAAGAGTTAGTCTCGTCTGAGACTAATTCAACGTGTACACGTCACTCTGGAGAAGAGTTAGTCTCATCGGAGACTAATTCGGCGCGTACCCGACACTCGGGAGAAGAATTAGTCTCGCCTGAGACTAATTCAACGTGTACACGTCACTCTGGAGAAGAGTTAGTCTCATCGGAGACTAATTCAGCGCGTACCCGACACATGGGAGTAGAGTTAGTCTCGCCTGAGACTAATTCGCCCCGCAGCCGCCTCCTAGCTCCTAGTCTCGCTTACGCGTTAGAGCGGCCGCCCGTTCTGGAGCCTCCCCCTTCTTTTGTAGTATGATAATAGTAGAAGAATTACAGGGGGCGGAACGATGTCCGGCAAAGGGATCGAGGAAACGAGCGGCGAGTTGACCAAGCACGAGCAGCTGCTTCACTACATCAAGGAGCTGCCGGTCGGGACGCGGATCTCCGTGCGGCAGATCGCCAAGGAGCGTGACGTGTCGGAAGGGACGGCTTACCGCGCTCTTAAGGAAGCGGAGCAGCTAGGCTACGTCAATACGAAGGAACGGATCGGCACGGTGCGGGTAGACCGCAAAAGGCGCAACCAGCCGGAGCAGCTGACGTTCGCCGAAGTGCTGGAGATCGTGCAAGGGGAGCTGCTCGGAGGCAGGGACGGGCTCGACAAGACGCTCCATAAGTTCGTTATCGGCGCGATGGAGCTGGGCGAGATGATGGGCTACATCGATGCGGGCAGCCTCTTGATCGTCGGCAACCGCGCGAACGCGCAGCGGCTGGCGCTTGAGCAGGGAGCGGGCGTTCTCGTGACGGGGGGCTTCGGAGCGAGCGAGGAGGTACGCTCTTACGCGAACGAGCGGGAGCTGCCGATTCTGAGCTGCAAGTACGATACGTTCACCGTGGCGTCGATGATCAACCGCGCGATGTACGACCGTCTGATCAAGCGCAAAATCATGACGATAGCCGATCTCATCGAGCCGCAAGCGAAGACGGGGGCCTTGAAGCAGACCGCTACGGTCGCCGAATTCTTGAAGGCAAGCGAGGAGGCGGGCTACTCCAGATTCCCGATTACGGACGACTGGAATCGGGTGGTGGGGATCGTGACCTCGAAGGATGTCGTAAGCTCGCCGGGAACGCAGTCGCTGGACAAGCTGATGACGCGCAGGCCGATGACGGTAACGATGGCGACGCCGATCGCTTCCGCCGCTCATCGCATGGTCTCGGAAGGCATCGATCTGCTGCCGGTCGTCGACCGCCAGAGGAAGCTGATCGGAGTCGTCAGCCGCGCGGAAGTGCTTAGGGCGATGCAGTTCGCGTCGAACAACCAGCATCAAGGAGAGACGTTCGATGCGTTGATCTGGGGAGGATTCTCGGAGAGAAGGGACGAGGAGAACCGGCTTGTGTTCACCGGGCTTGCCACGCCGCAGATGATCGGTCCCTTCGGCACCGTATCGGAGGGCGTGCTGACGATGCTGATGCAGCAGGCGGCCGCCAGAGCCGCGAACGACCTGCATAGGCGCGATCACGTTCTGCAGAACATGACGACTTATTTTCTGCGGACGGTTCCGATCGAAGCTTCGCTCTCCATCCTGCCCAGCATCATCGAGGTGAGCCGCCGCCACCTCATGATGGAAGTGACGGTGCTGCAGGACGGAGACGTCATGGCGAGGGCGCTGCTTACCGCGCAGACGATCGATGCTTCGTGAAGTGCGAATGGTTCCGCATTCCCGCGAACAGGTTGAACAAGCCCATCACGAAGAAAATAGAGCCGACAATGACGCGAAGAGTAGAGCCGCTGAACAGCAGCATCTGAATCAGAGCCAGCAGTATAAGCGTCAGGCCGAGGCAGATGTTCATCTTGGCCCCGTACAAGCCGCGCATGACCGCATCGCTGTTCCTTCGCGAACGATAGCTGTAGAAGACGGACAAGACGGACGTCACGATGACGAGCGCGCCGAAGGTCCATTGCAGAGCGGATTCCATAGAACAGTTGCAGCTCCTTCGATTGGCGAATTTGTCCTTTATTGTAGCATAATCGTGTAGCATAATCGAAGATAATCCGCTTCCATCCGCCTGCCGCCAATCGCTAGCCAGCCGTCGTTCATCGCTTGCCGCATCCTCGTACGGCTATTCTATTTTTTAACCGTCGCCTGCTTCGCCTCCACCCACACCTGCAGCACGGAATCGGCGAGCAGCATCGTCCGGATCGTGACGGTGAAGTCCTTGTCCATGATGTCGCCGTAGAGCTTGCTGTCGATCAGGTTGCGTACGAGAGCCGCATCCGAACCGATGTCGTAGACGTTGCGGCCGATCAGAATGGAGAGATCCTTCTCCAGCCTGCGTTTGATCTCCGCCTCGGCGACCTTGTCGATCGGGGGCTTGCCCTTGGGTTCCAGCACGAATACGACGATGCTCCGCGTCTCGCTCACCTTTTTGTTCGCCTGCAATTGGGATTCCGTTAGTTTGAGCTGCTCATGAAGCTCGAAATTCTGCTCCATGATCCGATTCGATTGATCCATGATCATGCTGTTGAAGATCGCCGCTCCCACGATAATCCCGCACAAGAAGAACGCGATCGAGTTCATTCCCTTGCGATAGCGCTTGAAGTCCGGTACTCTCACCGTCGATCACCCCGCGCTCCGGCACATCCATTGGATCAGCTCGGTTGCCAAGTGAGCCCCCAGGAAAGCAAACAAAATATAAGCGATCTGGATCAGCGCTGGGGACAGGTAGCCTTCCATCACATGCGATTCGATGACCCGGATGGGATCGATCGAGCCTCCGATGGCGACGACGACGGCCCAGATTTTGATGCGCGAGGCGATATCCAGCATCGTGGTCTGCGGCGGCAGCCAGATAAACAGCGACACCAGCCCCGCCAGCATCGAAGCGCCCAGCACGACTCCGAAAGCGACGAAGAAGTCCAGGGTCGCCTGCGTAAAGAATCGATTCACATTGTTCAGCTCGCCCATTCCGATCCCCTCCCGAAACATCTATTAACATCTATATGGGACGGGCTTCGCGACATATGATACAATTAAAGAAACAAACATATGATCGTATGTTAATCGGTTCGAAAAGAAGGGATAACGATGTGCGGTTTCGTTCATTTGCATGTTCATAGCGAGTATAGTCTGCTGGACGGGGCTTCCCGCATCAAGGAGATGGCGGGCAAGGCGGCCGACCTCGGGATGAAGGCGCTCGCGCTGACCGATCACGGCGTCATGTACGGCGCTATTCCTTTCTATAAAGCTTGCCGCGAGCGCGGAGTGAAGCCGATCATCGGCATGGAAGCCTACGTGGCGTCCGGCTCCCGGCTGGAGAGGGTCTCCCGCAAGGAGCAGCCCATCTATCATCTGACCTTGCTCGCGAAGAACGAGACAGGCTATCGGAACCTGATGAGGCTGAGCACGATCGGCCATCTGGAAGGTTTCTATTATAAGCCCCGCATCGACTTCGAGGCGCTGAAGCAGCATGCGGAGGGGTTGATCTGCCTCAGCGGCTGTTTGGCAAGCGAATTGTCCCAGCATCTCGTGAACGACCGCTACGAGGAAGCCAAGGAGACGGCGCTTCGCTACCATGAATTGTTCGGGGAGGACTACTTCCTCGAAATCCAGGACCATGGCGTGCTGGAACAGAAGAAGCAGGCTGCGGGCTTGATTCGACTGTCGGAGGAGACCGGCATTCCGCTTGTCGCGACGAACGATTCCCACTACTTGAACGAAGAGGACTCCTCGCTTCAGGATGTGCTCATCTGCATCGGAACCGGCAAGACGCTTGAGGACCAGGACCGGCTCAAGATGGAGACGACCCAGCTCTACCTCAAAAGCGAGGAAGAGATGCGGAAGCTGTTCCCCCATCTCCCGGAGGCCATCGCCAATTCGGCCCTCATCGCCGACCGCTGCGAGCTGGAGCTTGATCTCGGACGCCACATCCTGCCGGAGTACCATCCGCTGCCGGAAGGAATGACCGCCGGCGCCTACCTGGAGTCGTTATGCCAGGCGGGCTTGCAGGAGAGATACGGGCATCGGCCCGATTGGAATGACAGCCAAGCGGAACAGGATGCAGAGCGATCGTTCCGGCAGCAAGCGGAGGAACGGCTTCGTTATGAGCTGGGCGTCATCGGCCGCATGGGGTTCGACGATTATTTTCTCATCGTGTGGGACTTCATCCGGTTCGCCCATGACAACGGAATCGCGGTCGGGCCGGGGCGGGGCTCTTCGGCGGGCAGCCTCGTGGCGTATACGCTGCGCATCACGAACGTCGACCCGATCGAGCACAAGCTGCTGTTCGAGCGCTTCCTGAATCCCGAGCGGGTGACGATGCCCGATATCGACATCGACTTCAGCGACGAGCGGCGGGACGAGGTCATTCGCTACGTCTCGGACAAGTACGGCAGCGGCCACGTGGCGCAGATCATCACGTTCGGTACGCTGGCGGCGCGGGCGGCCGTGCGGGACGTCGGGCGCGTCATGAATCTGCCTTACGGCGACGTGGACAAGGCGGCCAAGCTCATTCCCGGAGCCCCCGGCATGTCCATCGAGCGCGCGATGAAGGAGAACGCCGACTTCAAGGCGATCGCCGAGAAGGATGACCGGGTCGGCGAGATGATCGCGATGGCTCGGCGGGCGGAAGGTTTTCCACGGCATGCATCGACGCATGCGGCGGGCGTTGTCATCTCCTCGGATCCGTTGACCGATTACGTCCCCTTGCAGGAGGGAACGGGGGGCGTACCGCTCACGCAGTACTCGATGGAGCACTTGGAAGCAGTCGGCCTGCTGAAGATGGACTTCCTCGGGCTGCGCACCTTGTCCATCATCGAGAGAGCGATGGCGTGGGTGGAGCAAAGCGAGGGACAAGCGCTCCGCTGGGAGACGATTCCTTATGACGATCCGGCGACGTACGCGCTGATGGGCAAGGGAGATACGATGGGGATCTTCCAGCTGGAATCCGCGGGGGTTCGGCGGGTGTTAAAGGATCTGAAGCCATCCTCGTTCGAGGACATCGTGTCGGTGCTCGCGCTGTACCGGCCGGGGCCGATGGAGTTCATTCCCCAATTCATCCGGACCAAGCACGGCGAGGCCGCGGCGGAGTACCCGCATCCCGATCTCGAACCGATCCTGAAGGATACCCACGGCATCATCGTCTACCAGGAGCAGATCATGCAGATCGCGTCGTCAATGGCCGGATTCTCCCTCGGGGAAGCGGATCTTCTAAGGCGAGCAGTCGGCAAAAAAAAGCGCGAGGTGCTGGACGAGCAGCGTGCGCATTTTGTGAAGGGGAGCTTGGGGCAAGGCTACAGCGAGGAGGAGGCGAACCGCGTCTACGATATGATCGTCAGGTTCGCCGATTACGGATTCCCTCGGGCGCACGCCGCCGCTTACGCGGTGCTTGCCTTCCAGACCGCTTACCTGAAGGCGCACTACCCGGTGTTCTTCATGGCTTCGATGTTGACGGCTGTCATCGGGAACCAGCGCAAAACCGCCGAGTACGTGGACGAGTGCCGCAGAATGGGCATCGAAGTGCTGTCTCCCGACGTCAACGAGAGCGGCGTGCTGTTCACGCCCGTTCCGGGCGAGTCGCCTTCCATTCGCTACGGCCTGGCGGCCGTCAAGAATGTCGGCACCCAAGCGATCGAGAGCATTCTGGAAGCCCGTTCGAGCGGCCGCTTCGAGAGCTTGACCGACCTGTGCCGCCGGGTAGACCCGCGCGTCTGCAACAAGCGGGTGCTGGAGTCGCTGCTCCTGTCCGGAGCGCTCGGCTCTCTGCCCGGACATCGCGCCCAGCAGCTGGCGGCGCTTGACGAGACGGTGGAAGCGGCGGCCGCATGGCGCAAGGAGAAAGCCGAGCTGCAGCTGGAATTGGACCTGGAGCTGCAGGAGCTGGGGGATTCCCCGAACTGGAATGTCGATCTCCCGGACATTCCTCCATTCACGCAGTCGCAGACGCTGGAGCTGGAGCGGGAGCTGCTGGGCCTCTACTTGTCCGGCCATCCGCTCGACGAATACGAGCCGATCTGGGAATCGTACGGGCTCGATCGGCTGGTCGATCTGGCCGACGCGGCTGAAGGTGCTTCCGTCGTCACGGCGGGAATGGTCGTGTCGGTGAAGCCGATCATGACCCGCAAGGGGCAGGCGATGGCCTTCCTGGAGCTGGAGGACCGCATCATGGGCGTCGAGCTGGTCGCCTTCCCCACGGTCTGGAAGAGCGCGGCTTCCCACGTGCGCAAAGGCTCGCTGCTCCTCGTGAAGGCGAAGCTGCAGCTGGGAGACGAGGACTTCAAGCTGCTGGCCGACGAGCTGGTGCCGTTGACCGTGCCGGATTTGCCGGCTCAGGCGGCGCGAATGAGACGAACCGGCTCGTCGCGGCCAAGCGAGCCGAGGACCGGCTCGGCGCGAACAAGCGAGCCGAGCTCGGGCGGGGGCGGCGCGGGCTACGGCCGGCCTCGCGAAGGGGCCGTCGCGAAGGCGCCGGAGAAGCGCCGGGCAGCTCCCGCGGATGCGCGGCCGCCGCAGGCCGGGCGAACGCCGGCGGCCCAGGCGGGAGCGTCCGGGCCGGCGGGTGCCGCGGCCTCGGCGGGCGGCAAGAGTGCCGGCAGCTCTCCGCGCGTCTACATCCGAATCGACGCCCAGAGCGAGACGCCGACGACGATGAACCGCTTGAAGGCGCTGCTTGCCGAGCATCCGGGCCATTCGCCGACGCTGCTCTTCTACGAGAAGGAGCATCGGACGGTCGCCCTGTCCGAAGAGCTTAACGTCAAGCCTTCGCCGGAGCTGTTCCGGCGCATCGAGACTCTCCTCGGCCCGGACAGCGTCCGCGTGAAATAGAAGAAGATAGAAGAAGACCTCCAATCAAGCAGTCTTGCTTGGATGGAGGTCTTTTTCTATTTTCTAAGCCTTTGCATAAGAAATCCTCAGTTCAGCAGAGGAATAGAGAACTTCAGATGAGTAATGGTAACCCATATAGCTCGCCGAACCGCCGCATGATGGCTCCAGATGAGTAATAGCGACCCAACTAGCCCATCGAACCGCCGCATGATGGCTCGAGATGAGTAATGGTTACTTAACTAACGCGTCAACCGTATTATGATGCCTCCAGATGAGTAATGGCGACCCAATTAGCCCATCGAACCGCCGCATGATGGCTCGAGATGAGTAATGGTTACTCAACTAAAGCGCTAACCGAAGTATGATGGCTCCAGATGAGTAATAGCGACCCAATTAGCCCATCGAACCGCCGCATGATGGCTCGAGATGAGTAATGGTTACTCAACTAAAGCGCCAACCAAAGTATGATGGCTCCAGATGAGTAATAGCGACCCAACTAGCCCATCGAACCGCCGCATGATGGCTCGAGATGAGTAATGGTTACTCAACTAAAGCGCTAACCACATATGTGATGCTCCAAATTTGTGTTACGTGGTGCAACAAATTGGCGGAGTTGATGGAGAATGAGCTAATCTGTGGTACGTGGTGCAGCAAGTAGGCGGAATTGCGGGGGAACGAGCGAATTTGTGGTACGTGGTGCAACAAGTAGGCGGAATTATGGGAGAACGAACGAGTTTGTGATACGTGGTGCAACAAGAAGACGGTGTTGCGGAAGAACGAGCTAATCTGTGGTACGTGGTGCAGCAAGTAGGCAGCTTTGCGGAAGGACGAACGAGTTTGTGGTACGTGGTGCAACAAGAAGACGGTGTTGTGGAAGGACGAGCGAGTTTGTGGTACACCGTGCAACAAATCGCGGCACTCCGCCGGCGGAATTAGTCTCAACGGAGACTAACTCGGCGAGTAGCGGCGCTCCGCCGGCACGAAGTAGAGACGCCCCTGAGCTGTGCCATTCGCCATCGGCTCAGCCGCGGAGGGCGATGGTCAGGGCGGCGGCCGCAATGCTTGGTTGCTAGTCTCAAGCCATGTGTGCTATCATTTCATTAATGTGGAGGCACATGACTTCCACCGATTAGGACACGCCATAACGGCGCCAACGCGATTGGAAAGCCTGGATCGCCGGAGAATCAGCTGCCTGTTCAGGCGAGTGCGAATTCTTACAATCAAGACGACTGCGAAGTCGAAGTCTAAGCCATCCATTGGGGGTTCCGCTTCATGTGGACGGTCATTTACATCGCGCCGACCGCGAAGATGGCGGAGCGGATCCAGAAGCGATTGACAGAGGAAGGATTCCTCGTTCGGATACGCCCCATCAATCTGACCAAGCCTCAATACGAGATTTTGGTCCCGTCCGGCGAAGTTCAGGAAGTGCAAGAAGTACTCGGCAGCATTCTGCATCTCTAGCCGATCCGCAAGGGGAGCAACGCGATGAAGCTTTCCCTTTGATCACGGTACGGAAGGGTAAGCTTCGTGCTTACACAGCCTGAATCGTGTGCGCAAGCTTCATCGATGTCCAAGGACGCGAAGGCGTTATCTTGGGGATCCGATTAAGTGTCAAGCCCTGATCCAGGGCCGCGAAATCGTTGATCGGACGATAGGGTATCCGCTTGAGAACGGCTAACATGCGGACCCTGCGCACGTCACGCCTGAACGCTGCGGACCGTTACGAAACATTCGGACGGACCGCCATTTTTGTGCCTTGTGAGGTGTCGCTGTGTTTAAGGATTTTTTCCAGAAGAAGAAATATGCGGTTGTTCCTATGGGGGCGAATACCGCCCCTAATAAGGCCGAGAACGGAACCGAGGACAGGCCCAAGCGGGAGATTCCCGAAGGGCTCATGAATCGATGCTCCAAGTGCGGCAATATTCAATTCACCAAAGAGTTGGAGAAGAACCTTAAGGTTTGCTCCACTTGCGGCCATCATTTTCGACTGAACGCTTGGGAGCGCATCGCGATGACGATCGACGAAGGAACCTTCGCCGAGGTCGACGCCAATCTCGTCTCCGAGGATCCGCTGGATTTCCCGGGGTACAAGAAGAAGCTGAAGCAGCAGACCGACAATTCCGGACTGAAGGACGCGATCGTGACGGGCACGGGAGAGATCGCCGGGTATCCCGTCGTGATCGGGGTCATGAGCTTCGATTTCTTCTCGGGGAGCATGGGATCGGTCGTCGGCGAGAAGATCGCCCGCGCCATCGAGCTTGCGGACGAGAAAGGGCTGCCCTTGCTCGTGTTCTCGACCTCGGGCGGAGCGCGCATGCAAGAGAGCATCCTGAGCCTTATGCAGATGGCCAAGACAAGCGCGGCGCTGGCGAAGTTCCAGGATCGCGGCGGCCTGTTCATCTCGGTCTTCACCGACCCGACGATGGGCGGCGTCTCGGCCAGCTTCGCGAGCCTCGGCGATTACAATCTGGCGGAGCCGGGAGCCGTGGTCGGCTTCGCGGGACGCCTCGTTATCGAGCAGACGATTCGACAGAAGCTGCCGGATAACTTCCAGACGGCCGAATTCAACCTGAAGCACGGCCAACTGGACAAGGTCGTTCACCGCAAGGACATGAAGACCTTCCTAGGGAAGCTGCTGGATATGCATGCCGTGAAAGGAGTGGGCACGGATGTCCGTTGAATTGCCATTCGAGAAGCCGCTGGACGAGCTGAGAAAAAAGATCGACCACTTGCGGCAGGTTGGCTTGGACCAGCAGATCGACTTCACGGAAGAGCTGAATCGGCTGGAGCAACGCTACAAAGAGCTTGAGCAGGAGATCTACACCAATCTGAGACCGGCCGATATTATGCATCTTGCCCGCCTTCATCAACGGCCGACGACTCTTGATTATATCAACCTGGTATTTACCGACTTCATCGAATTGCACGGCGACCGCGTCTTCGCGGACGACCTGGCCATTGTCGGCGGACTGGCCAAGCTCAACGGCGTGCCGGTGACGGTTGTCGGTCATCAGCGCGGGAAGGACACGAAGGACAACATTCAACGCTTCTTCGGCAGTCCGCACCCGGAAGGATTCCGCAAGGCGCTTCGCTTCATGCAGCAAGCGAACAAGTTCGGACGCCCGATCGTCACCTTCATCGACACGAAGGGAGCTTATCCGGGGGATACGGCGGAAGCGCGCAACCAATCGGAAGCGATCGCCCGCAACCTTCTCGAGATGGCGCTCTTCGAAGTTCCGGTCATCTGCGTGGTCATCGGCGAAGGCGGCAGCGGCGGAGCGCTCGCCCTCGGGGTCGGCAATCGCGTTCTGATGCTGGAGAACGCCATCTACTCGGTTATTTCTCCGAACGGCGCGGCGTCGATTCTGTGGAAGGACGCTTCGAAGGCCGATCAAGCGGCGGAAGCCATGAAGATCACGGCCAAGGACCTGAAGGAATTCGGCGTAATCGAGGAGATTATCCCCGAGCCGAAGGGCGGCGCCCAGCGGGATCCGGCCGCTCAAGCGGAAGCGATCCGGGACGTCCTGTGGAAGCATCTGCAGGAATTGTCCGCTCTGACGCCGGAGCAGCTGGTCGAGGATCGGTACAACAAGTTCCGCTCGATCGGCCGATTCGCCGAGCTGGAGCCGGCGGTTCTGACCGAGACTCCATAACGGAAGTGCTTATTTTCTCCCGAAGTGATGGGTTGTCCAACGACAACGCGGCTTCGGGCTTCATTCATGTCAATAGGCGTGTAAACGGAATGTAAAAACGGAGGAAGAACAAAATGAAGCGTAAAACAAAAATCGTATGTACGATCGGTCCGGCAAGCGAATCCCTGGAGAACACGAAGAAGCTGATCCAAGCGGGGATGAACGTCGCTCGCTTGAACTTCTCCCACGGCGATTACGAGGAGCACGGCAACCGCATCAAGGCGATTCGCCAAGCTTGCAAGGAGCTGGGCAAGACGGTCGCAATCCTGCTGGATACCAAGGGACCGGAGATTCGTCTGGGTAAGCTGGCGTCTGAACCGATCGAGCTCGTTCAAGGGGAGCAGATCACCCTGACCACGGAAGAGATTCTGGGCGATATCAACCGCATTCCGGTTACTTATAAGGAGCTTCCGGGAGACGTGAGCGTCGGCTCCACCATTCTGATCGACGACGGCTTGATCGGCCTGACCGTCCTTGAGGTTGCGGGAACCGAGATCAAGTGCGAGATCGTCAACAGCGGTCAGATCAAGAGCAAGAAGGGCGTCAACGTGCCGGGAGTGGCCATCTCCATGCCTGGTATCACGGAGAAGGACGCCAGCGACATCCGCTTCGGCATCGAACAAGGCGTGGACTTCATCGCGGCTTCCTTCGTTCGCCGCGCAAGCGACGTGCTGGAGATCCGCGAGCTGCTCGAACGTCATGACGGCCGCCATATCCAGATCATCTCCAAGATCGAGAACCAGCAGGGCGTCGACAACCTCGACGAGATTCTCGAAGTATCCGACGGCCTGATGGTAGCCCGCGGCGACCTCGGCGTCGAGATCCCGGCGGAAGAAGTGCCGCTCGTTCAGAAGCAAATGATCGAGAAGTGCAACCGCGCGGGCAAGCCGGTTATCACGGCGACCCAGATGCTCGATTCGATGCAGCGCAACCCTCGTCCGACCCGCGCCGAAGCTTCGGACGTCGCTAACGCGATTTTTGACGGCACGGATGCCATCATGCTCTCCGGCGAGACGGCAGCAGGGAAGTACCCGTCCGAGTCCGTACAGACGATGGCGGCGATTGCCGTGCGCGCGGAATCCGCTCTGAATTACCGCGAGATCTTCCAGAAGCAAGCTCAAGCCCAACAGGTATCGGTAACGGAAGCGATCAGCCAAGCGGTGGCCAGCTCGTCGCTCGAGCTTGACGCGAAGGCGATCGTCACTTCCACGGAGAGCGGCTACACGGCTCGCATGGTTTCGAAGTATCGTCCGAAGTCCCCGATCATCGCCGTAACGCCGGAAGAGCAAGTGCTTCGCCGCCTCCAGCTCGTATGGGGCGTCGTACCGGTTCAAGGCACGCTCGTCGGCACGACGGACGAGATGATCGACGTTGCCGTTGAAGGCGCGCTGAAGACGGACCTGGTTCGCCTGGGCGACACGGTCGTCATTACGGCAGGGGTGCCGGTAGGACGTTCCGGCACGACGAACCTGATCAAGATTCACCATATCGGCGAATTGATCGCCCAAGGCCAAGGCATCGGCTCGCAGAGCGCGACGGGCAAGGTCGTGACGGCACGCACGCCGGAAGAAGCCGTCAGCAAAATGACGGACGGCGGCATCCTGGTCGCTCCTTCGACGGACAAGGAGTACATGCCTGCGATCCAGAAGGCTTCTGCCGTCATTACGGAGAGCGGCGGCATCACCTGCCACGCGGCTGTCGTAGGCCTGAACCTGGGCATTCCGGTCATCGTCGGCGTTGCGGACGCGCTGGAGCTGTTGAGCGACGGCACGGAAGTGACTCTTTACGCCGAGAAGGGCGTCATTTACTCGGGTCAAGCGAAGGTTCTTTAATCGAGGGGCCTCCCTATAATCAAAACGGGAAGTAGCGGCGAAGCGGCCGCTACTTCTTGTTTCTGCGAGAGAGTAAGGAGTGGAGGAACATGAGCAAGTGGTTTATGCATCCGATCCGGGTACGCTATCAGGAGACGGACAAGATGGCGGTCGTCTACCATGCGAACTACATCAATTGGTTCGAGATCGGCCGAACGGAATGGATTCGCCAGACGGGACTCTCCTTCCGCGACATCGAGGAGAAGGGCTTGATGTTCCCGGTCGTTCATCTGGAGGCGTCTTACCTGAAGCCGGCGAAGTACGACGATTGGATCACGATCTGCGTCAGGGTGACGGAATTCACCAAGGTTCGCCTGCGCTTCGAATATAAGGTGCTGCTCGGGGACCACGCGCTGGAAGGGACGCTTCGCGAGGAGCTGCCGGAAGCGACGCTGCTGACAAGCGGAAGCTCGCTGCATGGCTGGATCAATGCGGACTGGAAGGTCGTCGCCCTGGACAAGAAAGCGCCGGAGCTGTACGCGCTGCTGAAGGGATTGCTCGAATAGCTGCCGGCGTCGAAGCCGCGGCGGGGATTCAAGGATCAGGGGTTGGCAATTAGCGGAAACGGCAATATTCGCGAAACGATGCCCCTGCTCGTCCGTAGAAAGAGAAACGAGGAGGGGTAGGAGATGTGGATTCGCAAGGCAGGCTTGTTTATTCTGATTGCGATTCTGGCTGAACTGACCGGGATCATACTCATGGGCAGCTGGATCGGCGGCTGGCCGACCTTCGGACTCCTGCTGATCGGAGCGGCTCTGGGGGGCCTGCTCATCCAAACGGAAGGACGCAAGAGTTGGATAGAAGCGCGGCGTTTGATGCAAGAAGGTTCCCCTCCGGGACCGGCGGTGCTCAATGGGGTGTGCGTCGTCGCCGGAGGCGTTCTGCTCGCGATCCCCGGGTTTATCTCGGACATCGTCGGGATTACGCTGCTGCTCCCTTTTACCCGGCCGCTCTACAAGACTTATCTGTACCTATGGCTGGAACGCAAGTTCCGCTCGGGCTCGATTCGCGTGTTTCGCGGCCCGTTCGGACGGTAAGCCTCCTTACGACGAGGCAACTCATGACCTTAAGACCTCCGGTTTAGTCGTTTACGACTAGCTTACGGAGGTTTTTCTTATTGTATAATAAGCTTAAGTTACATCGCTTTGCCGCCGTAGATGATAAATCGGCCGATATCTCGGAAGATGCCCGCACGCTTGAAGGTGGTCAAGAGAATGATGGCGACCGGACCGACGATGAGGCCGAGGAAGCCGAACAGTTTCACTCCGGCGAACATGGCGACCATGGTCGGCAGCGGTTCGAGTCCTACGCTGGAGGAGAGCACCTTGGGCTCGATCACCTGTCTCGCAATCACGACGATCCCGTACAGGATCGCTAATGCCCCGCCCAATCCCCAATCGCCGATCATGAATTGGTAAGCGATCCACGGAACCATCGCGGCGCCGACTCCGAGATAGGGGATAAGGTCGACGAATCCGATCAGAAGGGCGATCGACAAAGCATTCTTGACCCCGATGATCATGAGACCGATGAGGACCGCAATGGCCGTTATCGAGACCAGGATGAATTGAGCGCGAACGTAACCGAACAGGGCGTGGCGAAGATCTCTCCAGACGTCGGAGGCTCGCTGCCTGGTTCTCGGCGGGAACCAGGTCGTCAGCCGTCCGAGGTAACGGCCCCAATCCTTGCTGATAAAAAAGGACGCGAGAAGCACGATGACGGCGATGGCGGCGACCTGCGGCAGCGAGGAGAGGACGTCGACGACGCCGTTGAGGAAGCTGCTGGCCAGATTGGTGCCCGCCTCGGCGACGGCTTTGGCGGTATCGGAGATGCGGTTGTTGATCGTCTCCTGATAATTCGGATTGTTCTGATAGAAGGAGTTGATTCTCTCGATCAGCCTCTGGATATCCGGACTGGCCAGGATGTTCTCGATCGTCTGCTCGGCCCAGTCCAGGAGCTGCTGCAGGGAGCCGGACAGATTCATGATCTCCCCGACAAGCCGGACGACGAGCGCGGAGACGATCGTCAGCATAGAAGCGGTAAACAGAAGCAGCGTCAGCACGACGGACAGCCAACGGGGAAGATGCAGCTTGAGATGAAGGCCGTCGACGATAGGATTCAAAGCATAGGCCAGCAGCCAGCCCAGCAGGAAGGGATAGACGAGAGGCAGGGCCCATCCCAGGACGAACACGATGCCGACCGCGGCAGCAAGCAAACCGAGCAGGCGAAGCCATTGGCCTCCGATCCGACGATTCACGCGAGAGTCACCTCCGGAAGTCCCTTTGGACGATGAATCCATTGTAGTGGATCGGCGGCGGGCTTCGCTCATGGCTAGCTTCCCATTTCAACGAGCAATTTCGACTTCGGCTGGAAGTCCAATCGCCCTGTTTTACACAGAGTTAACAATTCTCCGGCATAATGAGAGGACATAGATTCAGCCAGCGAAAACTAGGGGGACCATGCGTGACAGTATCCAAAAAGTACATCAATAGAGATCTTAGTTGGATCGAGTTCAATAGTCGAGTGCTTGAGGAAGCGGAGGATGCGACGACGCCTCTGCTGGAGAGGCTTCAATTCCTGTCCATCTGCTCCAGCAACCTGGACGAGTTCATGAGCGTCCGAGTCGCCGGGCTGAAGGACCAGTTGAAGGCCGGGTTCCTGAAGGCCGACTTTACCGGATATACGCCGCACGGCTTGCTTAAGCGGGTTATGAAGAGGACTAGCCAGATGGTGCGCAGGCAATACCGGAATTATCGGGACTTGATGCGGGGGCTGGCGAAGGAAGGCACGGTCATCACGGCTTGGGAAGAGCTGAACCGCGAGCAGGCGGAGGCGATGACGGAGTACTTCCACGAGATCGTCTATCCGGTGCTGACGCCGATGGCGGTCGACAGCAGCCGCCCCTTCCCCCTGCTTCACAGCAAAGAGCTGTATCTGGCCGTCGTGCTGAGCGGGGATCCCGCCGACGAGAAGCTGAAGGACCAGACGTTCAGCGCCATCGTTCAAGTGCCTTCGATCCTGTCGAGAACGCTGGAGGTGCCGGGGCGCCGCAATTCCCGCAAGACGACCTATCTGCTGCTGGAGGATCTCATCAAGGTACATATCGGCAAGCTGTTCAGCGGCTACGTGATCGAAGGCGTCCAGGCGTTCCGCGTCACGCGCAACTCCGATCTGGCGCTCAACGAAGAGGGAGCGGAGGACCTGCTGCAGGAGATCGAGAAGGAGCTTCGCCGCCGCAGGCGCGGGTTCCCGGTACGGCTCGAGGTCGAGAACGGCATGCATGAGCACGCGCTGGAGCTGCTGAAGGACGAGCTCGAAGTGACGGAGGACGATATTTTCGAGATCGAAGGCCCTCTTGATCTGACGTTCCTATCGAAGTTCGCTTCCTCGCTTCTGAACTCGGATCATCTCCGTTACCCGCCGATCGACCCGGTCTATCCGATCGAGTTCGAGGAGACGGAGCAGATGATGTCCGTCATCCGCGAGCGGGACGTGCTGGTCTACCATCCGTACGAATCGTTCGAAGCGGTGAACGACTTCCTCTACGAGGCGGCCGTCGACCCGGACGTGCTGGCGATCAAGATGACTCTGTACCGGGTCAACGTGAATTCCGCGCTGGTGAAGGCTCTTGCGCAGGCGGCGGAATCCGGCAAGCAGGTCACCGTCGTCGTGGAGCTCAAGGCCCGGTTCGACGAGGAGCGCAACATCGCTTGGGCGAGACAGCTGGAGAAGGCGGGCTGTCACGTCGTCTATGGCTTGGTCGGGCTCAAAACGCATGCGAAAATCACGCTGGTCGTTCGGAGGGAAGAGGGCTCGCTGCGGAGATACGTCCATGTGGGCACGGGGAATTACAACGAGAATACCTCCAAGGTGTACACGGATGCCGGCCTGTTCACCTGCCATCCGGATATCGGCACGGATGCTTCCGCGCTGTTCAACGAGATGACGGGCTATTCCACTCCGCATGATTGGAAGGCGTTCGCGGTCGCTCCGGCGGGGCTCAAGCCGAAGCTGTTCGATCTGATCGACCGGGAGATCGAGTTCGCCAAGGAAGGCAAGCCCGCCCGAATCGTCGCGAAGATGAACTCGCTGTCCAACCAATCGATGATCGACAAGCTGTACGAGGCGTCGCAGGCGGGAGTCTCGATCCATCTGATCGTCCGCGGCGTCTGCTGCCTCCGTCCCGGCGTTCCCGGGCTTAGCGAGAATGTCAGGGTCATCAGCATCGTCGACCGCTTCCTGGAGCACTCCCGCATTCTGGCCGTCTCGGGAGGCGGAGAGGAAGAGGTCTACATCTCGAGCGCGGACTGGATGACGCGCAACCTGAGCCGGCGAGTCGAGCTGCTCTGCCCGGTCTATGACGCATCGCTTCGTCAGATGCTGCTTAACCTGCTGCAAATGAACCTGCTCGATAACGTTAAGGCGAGGGAGCTGGAATCGGGCGGCAGCTACAAGAGGGTTTCGAACGGCGAGCAGCCGCTGCGCAGCCAATTCGGCGCGGCCGACATTCCGTTGTGGAAGACCGTTGCCGCCTCGATGGATCATCCGTAACCTAAGCCATCCGTAACCTTAAGTCATCCGGAACCTTAAGTCATTTCCTTCCGCGGGTATAGGCTTCGGCGGCATCGTTTTCCTATCATTTTCACACGTAATTGATCCTTTCCTAATCTTCGGCTAATCATTGGGGTATAGAATGATAGCAAGAGCCAAGGTGAGGGGAGGGCGCGAAGTGGTCGAATTCGACGTGATCGTGGACGGCAAGGTTCAGGAGACGATCCGCCCGAAGACGCAGAAGCTGAGAGACATTTACGAGCTTCTGAACGGCGGGTTGATGGGAAGTCTCAAGCGGAAGTACGGCTTCAAGGTGCAAGTAAGGAGAAGAATGGTTTACTAGATAAGGCGTCAATCGTGCGCCTTATCTTTTTTTATAAACAATGCTGCCCTCCCGGTCGTGGACCGAAAGGGCAGCGATGGCAGGTTGAACGAAGGGACTTGTCTAGACGAACTTCGCGATGGTTACGACCGGGGTCAATCCCCAGTTCTTCTTGAAATCCTTCGCCAGCGTCTCCACTTCCATCTTCTCGACTTGCAGCGGATGGCTCGCCGTCGCCCGAAGGTGCAGATGCTTGCCCTTCTGGATCGAGATATCCAGCGCCGAGATGCCTTGGGATTCGCTTCGGTCCAGCGCCGCGGCAAGTTGGAGCAGCATGCCCAGCTTCGCGATCCGTTCGAAGTCGCCTTCCCGCAGAAGGGAACGATAGGGAGCGAGCTTGTTCCTCATCGCGCCGGGCCCCTTGTAGGAAGCGATCGCCGCCGTGAGCAGCATCTCGCGGTGCCCCAAGCCGTTCCAATGGGCGTGCATGAGGATATAGAACGTATGGTCGGAATTATCGCCGACATCGATGATCGACCCGATCCGGAACAGCCGGGAGGCGGAATCGATCAGCGTCCGGAAGGATGCCGGGAGTCCCGCGTCCTCGGCGAGGCTGTCGTACAGCCTCAGAGCGAGCTTGTTCACCTGATCCAGATGAACTTGCGGGACGGTTGGATATAATGAGGTCAAATTGCGTATGCTGTCTTCCAGGACTTGGCGGGAGGTGAGGGTCGCTTCCTGCGAAGGAAGACAATTCTCGAAGAAAATGCCGTCGCGCAAGCCGGCGCCGCAAACGACGATCCGGGAGGCGCGGCATTCGTTAAAGACCGCCCGCAGAATCAACAGGCCGGGTACGATAACGTCGGCCCTGTCCTTGGACAAGCCGGGAATCTTCCGGCGCTTGTCCACGTTCAAGGGAGCCAGCACCTCAAGCGTATGCTCCAGGGCGTGCGCCGGGAATTCGTAACCGTGCAGGTTCGAGAGCGGATAATCGGTGTTGCGCTGGGATACCTTGGCGAACGAGCGGATCGTTCCGCCCAGCCCGATCAGCGGGAGACCGGCATGCTCCCGAATCCAAGGCTCCGCGCGGATCTGGGATTGAAGCTCGGACACGATCTGTTCCGCAAGGGCAAGAGGAATGGCTTCCTCCTTCAGCCCGTATCTTCTGGCCGTGTTGACGCAGCCGAACGGGAACGAGACGGAAGCGACGATTCTTCTTCCTTGAAGGAGGGTAACCTCCGTGCTTCCTCCGCCGATGTCGACGACGAAGCCGTCCTCCACGTCCATCGTGCGCAGCATGGCGATGCTTCCGTATCGCGCTTCATCCTGCCCCGACAGAAGCTCGATGCGCAGCCCGGTCTCGGACGAGAGCTGCATGAGCACCTGCTCGCGATTCGTCGCTTGGCGGACGGCGGCGGTCGCCACCGCTTTGATGCTTGTCGTTCCGTGCATCTTGCAGATGCGCTTGAAGTGCAGGAGAACCTCCGCGAGCTCGTTCACCGCATCCGGCGGGAGTTCCCCGTCGGCATTCAGTTTCTGGCTAAGCCGGGCAGGCCATCGGCCTTGATCGATGACGCGGAAAGCTCCGTGGTCCGTAATCTGATAGACTGCAAGCCGAACGGTATTGGAACCGATATCGATCATTCCGGTAACCGGGTTGTTGTTCAAAGCAATGGCGCCTCCTCTTGTGGATCAAGCATATGATGACGCCTCTATAGGGCGATCGACAGACCGTCTCAGCAGGGAATGCCGATACCAGTTAGGAACTATTCTACCATTCCGCAGGGCTTGACAAAAGAACCTTTATACCTTCGATAAAGAGTCTTTTGTCAAACCCCGCATAAAATAAGGCGCGAACGCATGTGAAACTGGTGCATGACCACAAATTGACCACATCGACTCATTTTTAAATGCTCCTCATCAATTCAGAGAATCTTTGAGAAGCTTCCCGTTTAATCGCTTTAGTAACGTGAAGGTAGATCTTCTTTGTTGTGGCGTCATCTTCATGTCCGAGCCTTTCCATTATTGCAGGAAGCTCTACCCTAGCTTCGGCCAACAGGGATGTATGTGTGTGCCTAAGCG
>NZ_RZJR01000025.1 GCF_003990975.1 Cohnella sp. AR92 | reverse complement strand
CAGATGTGTACAAGGGACAGTATAAGTCCTGGGCTGTCTCGATAGCCCCCCTCAGAGCGAAGTAATTGACGAATACCCGCTTGGAGTCGAATGCTTCGAGAGCATCTTCCAGGTCCTCCAACGCTTGGTCGATCTCCGCCTGCGTCGCCCCGGGCGAGTCCAGCCAGGCGGCCGCTTCATCGATGGCCGCCTGCAGCGCCGCCTTCGCTCCGGCGGCGTACTGACCGTTGGAAGTGCCTTCTACCGCTGAATCGTATAAGTCCTGGGCTGTCTCGATAGCCTCCCTGAGAGCGAGGGAATTGACGAATACCCGCTTGGAGTCGAATGCGACGAGAGCGTCTTCCAGGTCCCCGAGCGCTTGGTCGATCTCCGCCTGCGTCGCCCCGGGCGAGTCCAGCCAGGCGGCCGCTTCATCGATGGCCGCCTGCAGCGCCGCCTTCGCTCCGGCGGCGTACTGACCGTTGGAAGTGCCTTCTACCGCTGAATCGTATAAGTCCTGGGCTGCCTCGATAGCCCCCCTCAGAGGGAAGTAATTGACGAATACCCGCTTGGAGTCGAATGCTTCGAGAGCATCTTCCAGGTCCTCCAACGCTTGGTCGATCTCCGCCTGCGTCGCCCCGGGCGAGTCCAGCCAGGCGGCCGCTTCATCGATGGCCGCCTGCAGCGCCGCCTTCGCTCCGGCGGCGTACTGACCGTTGGAAGTGCCTTCTACCGCCGAATCGTATAAGTCCTGGGCTGTCTCGATAGCCTCTCTCAGAGCGAGGGAATTGACGAATACCCGCTTGGAGTCGAATGCGACGAGAGCGTCTTCCAGGACCTCCAACGCTTGATCGATCTCCGCCTGCGTCGCCCCGGGCGAGTCCAGCCAGGCGGCCGCTTCATCGATGGCCGCCTGCAGCGCCGCCTTCGCTCCGGCGGCGTACTGACCGTTGGCCGTGCCTTCCACCGCAGCGTCCAGCTCGTCCTGAGCCTCGGAGACTGCTGCTGCAAGTCCTGCCAAATACACTTCGGGGAGCTCCAACGAAGCGAATTCGTACTCATCCAGGGTCAAGGCCGATTGCTGCAGCAGAAGAGAAGCCGTCGCTTCGCTCGTCGGAACCGCCGGCAGCGTCAACTCGTCTCCACCTGCGGTATCCGACAATGCCAATTCGTACGCATGCCCCTCCTGAAGGGAGGAGGGCAGAACCCAATACATCCGATAGACGTTAAAGTCCGGATCGCTCGTGCCTGACGCGGCCGCGGGCTGAATAACGGAATCGTCGGTCAGATCCTTAATCACGAAGTCCGTTTTCTTTATCGCTCCCGCGTTGATCCCGGGCGGGTTCGAGGCCGCGTTCGGCGGATCGAATTGAATGAAGGTCGCCCCGCTCTTGGACGGAGTGAACCGAATGATCGGCTCGCCCGCCTTCAAGGTATAACCCGCTTGCATCCGGAACAGCAAAGCCGGATTCCCTTCGAAGCGGCCCGGCGTTCCGTTGTCAGCCGCAACGGGAGCCACGCTCACCGCATTGCCCGCCGCGTCCGCGAAGGACGTGCCGGCATACGAGACCGTAACCTCATCCCCGCTCGAGACAGGCGAGCTTAACTGGACGAGCAGGGTATCCGAACCGACAACCGGCGCAACGAAATCAAGCGGTACGGATACGCCGTTCACCTGAACGTCGAAGTCGGTCGTCTGCCAACTGGAGCCAACGGGTTGCTCCGTCAGGTCGAACGTCAAATAATTCTTGCTGACGACCGCGTTCGAGAGATGGGGAGGCGTCTTGTCCAGGGTGATTCGAACCCCGTAATGGTAGTTGGAATTTGTAGTCGTACCGTCATATTCGTTCGCGAAGAAGCTGAACTCGTATTCTCCTTCCTCCTGCAGCGATTCCTGCAGAAAGGCGTCAAATGGGAGATGATAAGCCCCCGATCCGTCATTCATCATGACGGACCACGAGCTGCCGTCGCCGGTCCAGACCTGCCCCGGATCGTTGCTGTATTGAAGATATTTGCCGTCGCTTAATCTTCTCACCTTGTAGCCGCCGTTTTGGAATTGGTCGCCATCGGGGTCGTTCCAGACAACGCTCAGGCCCGTGAATTGGTTAATGACGGAGCCGTCGGCCGGGCTCGAGCCGCCCCATGCCGCGTTGCCCACGGCGGCGTTCGCCCGGGATGGACCTGCATAGAACGCAAGAGCGACCGCCATCGCCCATGCGGCCGCCATCAGCAGCATTCGTTCGCCTAACGATCTCCTTCGGTTGTTTGTCCTGCCGGTTGCCTTCATGACTCAACTCTCCTTCGACATAGTCGCATCTTCTATGCCGTAGAGTAACAGGCCCCTCTCCCAAAACTCTCTCAAAATCAAAAAGGAGACTCTCCTAAGAGTCTCCTTGCCGCTGCCGATTCGAGATTCCCCTGATCCTCTCGGCCCATTCCTTCATCGGAGCCGGCGGCTCGATGCCGAGCTCGTCCGCCAGAATGCGTTCATAGCTCTCGTACTGGCGAAGGAATGGGATCATCTCTTCCGTCTCCTCATGCAAACGAAGCAGCTCTCTCACCATCTCTTCGTCCAACGGAGACAGCTCCAGATAAGCCTTGAGAATTGACTTCGCGGCGGCTTCATCCGCCTGTTCCAGATACCAGGAGACAAGCTTGCGGGTCGTCTCCCCGTACAGCGCCTCGGCCTCCGAGGCGGCTCCCGCGCTCCAAGCATAGTCCTTCCCGTCGAACAACGCGCCTTGATAAGAGCGAAATCTCGATTCCGCTTCCGAAGCGTTCGTCCCGTCCACGCGCGGTACGTTAGACTGGAAGGCGCGAAGCCTGCCCAGATCCGAGCAGTCCGCAGCCATCGAGAAGAGGTAGCCTTCGTTCGTATGGCTGAGCTCCGCTTCGACGCCGGCATCCTTGAGCGTTCTCTTCAGTCGGTGGATCGTGTTGTGCAGGTTGGGGAGCGAACGGCTCTCCTCGACGTCCGGCCATAGCAGATCCGCCAGATGCCACTTGCCGATCAGCCGATTCGGATGGACCAGCAAATAGGCGAACAGCTCTTCCGTCTTCCGCGTCGGCCAGCGGACCAGGCTGCCGTCCGCCGCGCGCGTCTCGAACGTGCCCAGGCAGCGCACCGCCGGTTCGCTTGCCGCGACAGGCAACCGAAGCGCGGCATGCATCCTCCGGTTCTTGGCGACGCGGGGAACGACTCTCTCGATGTCCTCCATGAGCACGGGCTTCACCAGATAATCCGCCGCGTTCACCCGGAACGCATCCACCGCATAGCCGGGGTAAGCCGTCGTGAACACGATCTGCAGCTCCTCGTCGACAGCCAGAAGCTTGTCCGCCAGCTCCAGCCCGCCCATCTTGGGCATCTCCACGTCCAGAAAAGCGACGTCCGGCTTCAGCTCCGCGAACTGGGAGAGCGCCGCGATCGGACTCGCGAACGCTCCCGCAAGCTCCAGCGAAGGATGCTGCCGGATCAATCTCTCCATGAGCTCCAGTGTCGGAAGCTCGTCCTCCACGATCATCGCTCGCAGCATGCTTCTCCTCCTTCCGTCCCATTAAGTTCCGTTCTTCCGTTAGAGGCGCCGGTCAAGCCTCACTCTCATGCTTCGGCAAGTAAACGATAATCCTGGTGCCGCGCTCCAGCTCCGATTCGATCGTCAAGCTTGCCCCGGGAAGCGTCGCCAGCCTCTTCCGGACGTTGGTCATCCCGATGCCGGACTTCTCCGGACGCTCGCCGGAGCGGATCCGGTATAACACGTCGTCCGGCATTCCGACGCCGTCGTCTTCGATATCGAACCGAAGAAAGCCGTCGCCGTCCGAGACGACGAGCGAGACGGTTCCGACGCCTTCTTTCTCGAATAGGCCGTGCCGGATCGCATTCTCGATGAACGGCTGAATCGAGAGGGACGGGATACCCAGAAGTTCCAGATTCGGATCGACGTGCTGCCGATACTCGAGCCGGCTGCCGAAACGCGCCTTCTCGATCTCCACGTAGGCCCGAATGAGCTCCAGCTCTTGCTTGAGAGGAACCGTCGAAGTCCTTCCGTCCCGCTCGAATATCATCCGCAGGTAACGGCTCAGCATCGTCAGAAGATAGGCGGCCCGATTCGAATCGGTATAGCAGAAGGAGACGATGCTGCTGATCGCATTATAGAGAAAGTGCGGCTTGATCTGCGCCTGAAGGAACGCCCGCTCGCTCTGGACCGCTTGTTCCATGGACGATTTCATGGCGAGCAGCGTCCGCACCCTCGCAGCCAGCGTCTTCGAGTCGAACGGCTTCGCGATGAAGTCGTTCCCTCCCGCCCGGAAGCAGAGCTCGATGTCATGCAGCGAGTCCTTGGCCGTCGCGAACAGAATCGGCAGCTCCAGCACCGACCGCTTCTCCCTCACCGCGCGGCACAGGTCGATGCCGGACATCTCCGGCATCATGACGTCGAGAATAAGCAGGCCGATCCGGGGGCTATTCTCCAATTTAAGGAGCGCTTCCTTCGCGGAGAACGCCGTCAGCACGTTATATTCGTCTCCGAGCAGATTAAGCAGAATTCGTATATTGGACGCTTCGTCGTCGACGATGAGGATCGTATGCGTCCGGTTTCCGTCGACGGATTCCAGTTCGGAAGGAAATCCGCGGCTCTCCGGCTCCGATGCGGCAGCGATAAAGGCTTCCGAGCTTGCTTGATCGAACGGCTCCGCCGCCGGAAGCGTAAACGCGATTCTCGTGCCCTGGCCGGGCGCGGAACGGTCCACCCAGATTCGTCCGCCCATCCGTTCGATCAGCTGCCGGCTGATATACAGCCCCAGCCCCATTCCGGCATAACCGTTCTCGTTCTGCGGCAGCTCCCGGTCCGCCTGCTCGAAGTAACCGAAGATCGCCTCGTGGCTCTCTTCCGGTATCCCGATTCCGGTGTCCTCCACCCAGAGCGTCGTCCTGCCGTTCGACGTCGCCGCCCCGGCCGTTATCGTACCCGACTTCGTATGCTTGATCGCATTGTGGATCAGGTTGTACAGCACCTGGCGCAGCCGGTTCTCATCCGCCCTAACGAAGGTGCCCGCCGGAATCCGATTCTCCATGCGCACGTCCTTGCCGGCCGTTTCGAATTCAAGCACCTGGAAGGCCGTTCCGGCCGCGACCCGAGCGTCTAGCGCCGTCTCCGACAAGCGCAGGTCGCCGTGCTTCAACCGGACGACGTCGAGCAGGTCGTTCACGAGCGCCGACAGCTTCGTCGTCGTATCCTGGATGAGCGACAGCTCGCTCCTCTGCCGGTCCGTCAACGAGCCGGCTTTCCCGTCCAGCAGGAAGGAGGCGATATTCTGGATGCCGTGCAGCGGCGTCTTCAGCTCATGGGACGTATTCGCGAGGAACTCGTCCTTCAGCTTGTCTCGCAGCAGAAGCTGTTCCGTCAGCTGCTCGGTCCGTTCCGTCGCGTTCGCGAGCCTCAGCGCGAGCAGCGCGTTCATGAACGCGAGCACCGCGAGGAACGAGATCCGCCTCCCGAGCTCCGTCTGAACGAGATTCAGCGAATAGAGCATTCCGAACAACAGGATCGAGGCGATCGAGACGAGCACCCCGATGAGCAGGGCGGTCTCCTGGCGTCCGAGCCTGCCTCCCCGCTTCCAGAACGAACGAATGCCGCGGTAGAGGAAGTAGGCGACCAGGAAGGTGACGTAATACCAAGGCAAATTGCCGAGCAAGCGATAGCTGGGGTAAGGAAATACGGCAATCGCCGCCAGATAAACCACGACGGGCGAGATCCCGACGAGCAGCTGCCTGCGGCCGAGCAGCTTGTCGTCCAGCGTGTGGAGGAACACCCCGAGCAGGACGATATTGGAGAAGCCGCCGAGATCGTACAGTTTGACGGAAGCCCCGTAGGAGAGCCCCGGCACCAGCTGCAGAGTGAGCTTTTCCCCGCCGGTCACCATAAGCACGAGCATCGTCAGAAAATAAAGCGAGCTGTACAGATATGCCTTGTCCTTGGTTCTCAGCGCGAATATCGTCATGTGGTAACCCGCGAACAGCAGCAGGATAAACACGCCGGAGAACTCGATCGCGAAGTGAATTCTCTCGATCAGCAGCATGTCCGACTGCAATCCGAGCTGCACATCCTCGAAGCCGCCCCAGAGCATGGGCTTGGCCAGATTCGCGGATTGCAGAACGATATCCAACCGGCCGCCTTCCGCCCGAACGAACGTTAGATAAGGCTTGTTCTCCCCTTCGTACTCCCGTTCGTTATCGGCGACGACGCCTTCCTCTCCGACCAGGCGGCCGTTCACGTAGAGCCGATGAGCCCCGTTCACGTTCGGCAGGCGGATGCCGTAGCCGATATCCTCGTCCTTCAGCTTCACGGTCAATCGGTAGGTTCCGTATTCGGTTCCGCTCGCTTCGTCCGCCGGACCCGATCCGTACCAAGCGTTCGGAATGCTCGCGTACGGGGCATTCGGCGACGGAACCCGGCCGTCCGCGAAGTCTTTCGGAGTATAAAGCTTGCGCGGATAGAAGGCCCACTCCCCGTCCAGCAGCACCGTTCTCATCGGGCCGAACGCCCAGCCGCTCAGGTCGGCGACTCCGCGCTCGGCCTTCGGGGCCGACTTGTCCGGCACCGTGTATTCGTTGATCGCCGCCAACAGAATAAACGAAACGAGCGGAATCAGCATCATCCCGATCGCCCGCAAGCCCAACCTCCGCCAGCTTCCCCTGGTCTTTAAGCTTTCCTTGGCTGTCTGTGCGCCCATTCGCCTCTCCGCGCCTCTCTACCGGGAATCATCCATTCCGTCATCTTATCCGAAGCCGCTCCCAAAACTCTCTCAAATGCATTATGACAAAAGTTGAGAGATTTCGCACTCCCGAGTTCGCCGGCGAACGGCAAGAAAGCCCCGGACCGAAGCACCGGGGCTTATCGTTGGAAGAGAGACTCTATCCTATTGTCAAGGAAGGGGAACCTCGGTCTCCAGCGGGAGAAGCGTGCGGACCGGCGGCGTCTCCGCCGCCAGCCTCCCGTTCCGGAAGACGAACCGCGGCGCGGCCCGCAAGCGGATCAGCTCGCCGGCGTCGGCGGCGTCGAACAGAAGGAACGAGGCGGGAGCTCCTATTCGCAAGCCGCCTTCCCCGTGCGGATACCGTTCCCCCAGATTCATCGCGGCCGCTCCTCCTTCCGTAATCATGCCGAGAAGGGCTTTGAGCTCCGCGCGGCCGCTCATATGGGCCAGATGGGCGGCCATATGGGCGGCATCCAGCGGATTGCCCGTCCCAAGCGGATAGAACGGGCTGAGAATGTCGTCGTGAGCCAGCGCGACATTCACCCCCGCTTCCGCGAACTCCTTGATCCGGGTAATTCCCCTGCCTTTGGGAAAAGAGTCGTAGCGCCCCTGCGCAACGCTGCTGATGAGCGGACAAGCAACGACGGAGAGTCCCGCTTCCCGGACGAGCCCGACGATTTTCCGAAAATACGGTTCGTTATAATAAGCCGCCGCATTCGCGTGCGCCGCCGCCGCTCTGGCCCTCAGCCCGGTCGAGATCGCCAAGGAAGCGCACACCTCCAGGTAGCGGGAAGCCCCGTCATCCGTCTCATCGCAGAAGACGTGAACGTACGCTCCGTTAGCCCGGGCCAGATCGAACGCGATCTGAAGCGATCGCACGCCGTCCTCGCGGGTCCGCTCCAGATGAGGGACGGCCGAGACGCCGTCCGCCCCCAGCCGAAGCGCTTCCCTCATTCGTTCCGCGTTCTCGGGGCAGGAGACGATGCCGTCCTGCGGGAACGCCGTCACTTGCATGTCAAGCTTGTCGCGGTACTTCTCCTTCAACTCCAGAACGGCCTTCAGCGCCGTCAATCGAGGGTCGCCGATATCGACCATCGTGCGCAGATAAAGGACGCCGTAGCCGATGAAGCGCCGAATCGTTCGTTCCGCCCGTTCAAGCACGTCTTCCTTCGTAAGAGCTTGCTTGCGCGAAGCCCATATCCCGATTCCCTCGGCCAGGGTCCCGCTCTCGTTCCAGACGGGATTGCCCGCCGTCATCGCCGTATCCAGATGAACGTGGGATTCGACGAAGGGAGGCACCAACAGCCTTCCCTCGGCATCGAACGTCCTGGCGCCGGAGGAGACGGCCAGCGGCCCTATTCCGGCAAGCTTGCCCTCTTTGATGCCGATATCGGTTCTCTCGCCGCTGCTTGCGAGTCGAGCGTTCTTCACGATCAGATCATACGGAATGGCCATCGCTCTCCCCCTCTCGTCATTTGATGCCTTTGGTCGCCTCGGCGAATCGCGCCACCCGGGCGCCCAGCCTTCCCGCCATGATCAGCTCCCGTTCGTCCGGACTCCTCGAGCTGTCCGGTCCGGCCAGCGTCGAGGGCCCGTAAGGCGAGCCTCCGATCGCGTCCGCGGTCAGATACTCGGGATTCTGGGAATAAGGAAGGCCGACATAGATCAGCCCGAAGTGCAGGAGCGGCACGATCGACGTCAGGATCGTCGCCTCGTGTCCCGTGTGAATCGAGCCGGCGCTCGTCATCACCCCCGTCGGCTTGCCTTCCAGTTCTCCGCTCGAGCACAGGCTTCCCGACAGATCGAGGAACGATTTGACCTGCGCGGGCATGGATCCGTAATAAGTGGGATACCCCCATACGATTCCGTCCGCCCACCTCAGATCGTCCGCCGTCGCTTCGGGCACGTGCCGCTGCAGCGCCAACGCGGCTTCATACTTCTCCCAGCGCGCCCCGATCCGGAACGTACCGGATAAAGCCTCCTCGTCGCGGTCCTGCCTGCGGCTCGGATGATCGAGCAGAGCGGTTACGTTATCGGGGGAGCGAAACTCCGGGATTCGCGCAAGCCTCCCCTCGTGTCCTTCGTCATTCGCCCCCTTCGCGGCCGCTTCCGCCATTCGGTACATATGTCCGTACGCGCTGAAGTAAACCACCAGCAGCTTCGCCATCTCATCGTCCTTCCCTTCCTTAAGCCCGGAATGGAGGGAGAGCTCCGGCCCGCGCTTCGCGCCGGCAGCCCCCCGCCCTTCTTCCGGTTCTGTGCTTCCGCCGCCTTACTTGGCAGGCAAGAACTCGTTGGTGAACGCCTGATCGATCGGCTCCGCGGACTTCAGGATTCCGATGTCGACCAACTGTTTCTGCAGCCCTTCCCAGATCTCCTTGCTCATGTAGCCGACTCCGTTCGCCTCCGCGTCTCCTCCATAGATCAGCGGCTCCTGCGCCTTCGCGCCGTAGGCCATGGATTCCAGCTTCAGGTCCGGGTTGCTCTCCTGCATGACCTTGTTGATCTCTTCGCTGTTGTCTTTGTAGTAGTTCCATCCTTTGATCGACGCTTCGACGTAGGCCTTCACGATGTCCGGATGCTTCTTCAGGTAATCCTCCGTCGTGTACAGAATATTGCCGTATTGCTTGTAGCCGAGGTCGTAGTTCAGGAAGTAATCGACGTCTACGCCTTCCTGCTGCATCGTGAACGGCTCGGAGGTGACGTAGATCTGGGTAGCGGAATCGGGATCCGCGACGAAGTTCGCGAGCGAGCCGGTATACTTCATTTCTTCGACCTTGTCGAGCTTATACGCCTTCTTCAGGTATTCCCAGAAAGCCGAGCCGCTGCCGACGTACACCTTGTGGCCGTTCAGCTCGGAGAGTTCCTTGTACTTGCCTTTGTGGTACATGATCCCTTGGGGGTTCTTCTGGAAAATCGCCGCGATCGCAACGAGAGGAATGCCGCTCTCGCGGGCCAGCAGAATCTCATCCGCTTGGCCCATGCCGAATTCGGCTTTGCCCGAGGCGACGATCTGCGTGGAGGAGATGCCGGGGCCTCCCGACTGGATCGTCATATCAAGGCCGGCCTCCTTGTAGAAGCCCTTGGAGAGAGCGGCGTATTGGCCTCCATGCTCCGGCTCCGCGAACCAGTTCGTGACTTGCGTGACCTTGGCGAGCTTAACCTCCGCCGGCGAAGCCGACGGGGATGCCGACGGAGACGCTGAAGGGGACGACGACGCGCTTGCGGACGGCGATTCGCTTGCCGATGGGCTGCCGGAGGACGCCCCCTCCTTGTCGTTCGATCCGCAGCCGGATAATGCCAGCACCCCGGCGGTCAGGAATGCCAATGCTCCCAGCTTGAACCTCTTGCCAACCGCTCTCTCCACTCTCTCTGCCACCATGTTTTCTTCCTCCCTTATCCCTTTAAGATCTTTATGTGTATCCGCTTCTGTGCGGATAATCACCGTTAGAACGGCAGCCGTTACCGGATCGGAACGGCGGGCTCGGTTCCCAAGGGCTGCGCCCACTGGCGCTGAAGCCTGGAAGCGAAGATCCACCTCGACTTGTTGTACACCCACCTTGTCGCAGGCAGCTCCTGGAACAGCTCCTCCCCCGAGAAAGCGTCGGCAACGACGAAGCTTGCCGGCCGGTTCGCGGCGATGCCGTATTCGTTGGCGCCGGTAAGGAGCGCGGGAACGGACGTCAGCATGCGCAAGAGCACGGGGATATCCTCTTCCTTCGCCAGGTGAGCCGCATAGGCCGTCGTCAATCCGATCTGGAGCAGGTCGCCGCGTCCGAAGGGATGGAACGGATCCTGGATGTTGTCGGAGGCGGCGGCGACCGGAACGCCTGCCGCGGCAAGCTCTCTCACCCGGGTCACGCCGCGCCGAACGTTGCCGCGGTCGCCTCTGCCCTGCAGGTAGAGATTGACCGGAGGCAGCGTCACCGCGCCGATTCCCGCCTCCGCCATCTTGGCGATCAGGCGATCCGCTTCCGCTTGGTCCATCGCCGACAAGGAGCAGAGATGGCCCGCCGTCGCCCTCCCCCGATACTGATGCCGCAGCGCGTAATCGCAATAGACGTCGATCGTCTTCATCGAGGGATCGTCCGTCTCGTCCGTATGAAGATCGATCGGGCGATCGAACTTCGCGGCCAGGCGGAATGCCCAATCGATGTTCGCGGCGGGATCCGGCGTCAGATGAGGCGCTCCTCCGACTCCGTCGATCCCCATCCGCAGCGTCTCTTCGGCGAATTCGGTCAGCTCCCGTTCCCGCTCGGGATCGTAGTAGAACATCGGGAAGTATTGAATGTCGACGAAGTCCTTCACCTGCTCCCTCGCTTCCAGCGCCGCCTCGACCGTGCGCATCGCGATGTCCCTCCCCAGATGGAAGGCGACATCGAGATGGCTTCGCAGGGTTAAGCTTCCATAGGATGCGGCGCTTAGCGCGGCCCGAACGATTCTCTCCCGGATATTCTCCTTGGTGATCGATGGAGCGAACGAACGATAATTCTCGATCGCCTCCAGCAGCGTTCCCGATACGTTCCGAACCCGGGACACGGTGTAGGCCTTATCCAGGTGCATATGGGCATCGACGAAGCCCGGCAGCAGCGCGCGTCCCTGAAGATCGATCCGGGGAACCGTTCCAAGCTCGTCGATCCCGAGCCCGGCGATCGGGACGCCGCCTTCCGAATCGCGCTCCGTTCCTTCCTGAGGCTCGATCGCCGCCCAGCGGCCGCCCGCGATCCGGAGCGTATGAAGCTCGCCGTCTCCGTGCAGAGGCAATCTCGCGTTAAGGATCGTTAACTCATCCGCGTTTTTTTTCATCTCGCCACCGTCCCTTTTCTCCCCGATACGAACTTGATCTTCTAGCCTTCCGAAGAACCCATCTCGGATTCATGCCAGGAGCTGAGCATCCACTTGGAGAACGCATTGACAAGAAGGAAAAATCCGATTCCAAGCAGGGAAGCCGACAAGCCGCAGGCGAACAGATAGGCGGTCTGAAGCCTAGACGCGGCTACCGTAATCGCGTAGCCGAGGCCTCCCTTGCCTCCGCCGATCCCGGCGATGTATTCCCCGACGATGGCCCCGATGACCGCCAGCGTACAGGAGATTTTGAGCCCGGCTACGATATAAGGAAGGGCCGCGGGCAGCCGGAGGCGGAACATGGACTGAATCGGCGAGGCGTTATAAAGATAGAAGAGATTTTTCATGTTGTGGTCGGTGGAATTGAGGCCGATAAGCGTATTGGATAACATGGGGAAAAATCCGATAAGAAAAGCGATGATCACGATCGCGTTCATGCCGGCGCCGAACCAGATCACGATGATCGGAGCGACGGCGACGATCGGAATCGTCTGCATGATGATCGCGTACGGATAGATGCTGCGTTCCATCAGCTTGGAGCTGGCCAGGATAATCGCGAGCCCGACCCCGAGCACGATGCTGAGCAGGAAGCCGACGACCGCTTCCGAGATCGTCGTATAGACCGACACCCACAGGTTCGAAGCGTTCTCCGTGGCCGCCCGGACGATATCGGACGGCTTCGGCAGCAAGTACGGCTTCATATCCGCCAGCCGGCAGAACAGCTCCCACCCTCCGATGAAGAGGATAAACGCCGCGACGGGGGGCATCGCCCTGCGAATCTGCGAGCCTGCCTTGCGCAGCATTCGGCTCGGAACCGCCGGAGCGCTCGGCGCCGTTCTCGCTCCATGACCCGCGGCGAGGTCCGTCAACGCCTTCTCGCTCATCGCTCATCCCCCCTTGCCGCCGCTTCCCGCACCGGAACGTTCAGCTTGCCCGGGTTAAGGAGCTCCCGCGGATCGTTCGATCTCTTGGCTTCCAGCATCGCTTCCAGCTCGCCTCTCCCCCCCATCTCCAGCATCCAGGTGTGCGGATCGTTAATTCCGACGCCGATGGATCGGAAGTAAGCGATGATCTCGTAGAGACGCTCGTGACTCGTATAGCGAACGATGGGCAGCGAGGCGGGAGTGACGACGCCGGCCGACCGGATGAACTCGAGATGGATCAGCACCTCGTCTCCGAAGGCCTGCTTGATCTTCTTGATCTGCGAGAGGAATTCGGCCGGGTGGAAGCCGGCTTGCAGATACGTTAGCGAAGGGTCTGCCTTAAGCGCCCAGAGCGTCGTGTGATTCCAGGCAAAATCGGAGAGGCCTACGGTTCGGTGGTACTGAGCGGAAGGAATGACGTGGCCGATGCGTCCGCCGAACAAGGCCGCGTGCTCGGCAAGCTTGCCGTGAGTTCCTTCTTCCGTCTCGAGCAGGCACGCGCTGGCTCCCTCTTCGAGCTGCTTCAGGATCGGCTTGAAATAGGAAGGAATCGGCCATTCGACCGGGGTGACCAGGCGCTTGCGAATCGAATCGTCCATCGCGACGGAGTGGGCGAACGAGCAGGCGGATTCGATATCGTCGAACTGGACGACCGTCTGCCGCCATTCGACCTTGGGGGAGATCGGGAGGGTCAATTCGGCCAGAATTCCGTTCGTGCCGTAATTATGAATATAAGCGAGGAGCTCGGAACCGCCGACGACAAGCCTTCTCGGCTTCTCTTCCAACGTATAGACGACCGCTTCCCGCACGTTGCCGTCCCAAAGATTGCCCCATGTGATGGAGCCGATGCCTCCGGAGCCCCCGCAGACGAAGCCGCCTGCCGTCGCTTTCATGTAGGTACTGGGATAAATTCGCAGCTCCCTGCCCTCTTCGCGAAGCTTTTTCTCCAAAGCTCCGAGCCGCACTCCCGCCTGCACTCTCGCGTAATCGTCCGTCACTTCCAGCACGGCGTCGAGACGGCTCATATCGAGCACGATTCCGCCGTGAAGCGGCACCGCCTGGCCGTAGTTGCCCGTGCCCGCTCCCCGGGTCGTAACCGGGATGGACTGCCGATAGGCAATGGCGAGCACCTCGGCCAATTGTTCCTCGGATTCCGGAACGACGATGCCGTCCGCGCGCTTGTCGCGAAGCAAGGGCTCCAGCACGGGGGAGTACCAGTAATAATCCTTGGACAGCTTCTCCCGCTGCTCGTCGCCGAGAAGCAGCCCCCCTTCGCCTACGATCTCCGTCATTCCTCTCTGCCAATTCGTTTGCATAGGCTTTTCTCCTCTCCATCCTTCTCTTTCTTAACCATTCTTCAATGCTTAAGGGCCTCCGACACGGCACGCACGAGCTGTCCGAACTGCGGGGTGGTACGGAACGATTCATCGCGGGGAAAAGGAACGGGTACGTCGATCATCGCGGCGACCTTGCCGGGGCGAGGGGTCATGACGGCGACGCGGGTGGACAGAAAGACGGCCTCGAAGACGTTGTGCGTCACGAACAGCACCGTCATCTCCTTGTTGCGATTCCAGATATCGAGAAGCTCCAGCTGCAGCGTCTGTCTCGTAATCTCGTCCAGGGCGCCGAACGGCTCATCCATCAGCAGCAGCTTCGGCTTGGACACGAGTGCCCGGGCGATCGAGGCGCGCATCTTCATTCCGCCGGACAATTCCCTGGGCATCGCCCTCGTATAATCCTTCAGGCCGACGATCTCCAGCACGCGCTCCGCTTCTTCCTTGCGCTCCCTTCGGGAGACGCCGCGCAGCGCCAGGGGAAGCGCCACGTTGTCGATGACGGAGCTCCAAGGCAGAAGCGTATGATCCTGGAAAACGAAGGCGGTATCGCTCTGCTTGCGGGCCTGCTTGGCGGAGGTGCCCATGACCTCCAAGGTGCCGCCCGTCTGCCCGGACAAGCCGGTGATCATCTTGAAGATCGTCGACTTGCCGCAGCCCGAGGGGCCGACGAAGCAGAGGAATTCTCCCTCGCTGATCGAGAGGTTGACGTCCTGAACGGCGACGGTGCCGTTCGGATACACTTTGGACAGACGATCCATTCGAACCCATTCTTTCGCGCTCGTTGCGGCTTCCATAAGCCTAACGCCTCCTTCGGTTCTACTCTTTCAACGACTCCATGCGGAACGAAGCGATATGCTGCAGGGCCTCCGCGAGCAGCGGTCCGGCTTTCCTCAGCATGGCTTCTCCCCTCTCCGGCGACGCCTTGGTCGGGTCTCCCGCGATTCCGCTGGCGGAGATATCCTTCGTTACCCAAGCGAAGGATCTGGAGCGGAAGGAGAAGAAGCTTTCCTGCGGGAATCGCGGCATCTCCCTGACCGCGAGCTCCGGATGCACCCATTCCGGGCATACGGCCATGACGAGAGAGGTCTCTACGTCCCCGGCATGAATGCCGCTCGCTCTCTCGGCATCGTCCGTGAACGAATCGCTGTAGCCTACCGCTCCCGGATCCAGCCGATAGACGGCCAATCCCGTCGCAATCCGAATCTCTCTGGCCATCATGCCGAGCAGATCGGCGTTGCCGCCATGGGTATTGAAGAGAAGCAATTTCTTGAAGCCGCTGCGCGCAAGAGATGCGGAGACGTCTTGGAGAACCATCATTAAGGTTTGGGCGGATAACGTGAAGGTACCGGGGAACTCGAGATGCTCGGTGCTCTTGCCATAGGAGAGAGAGGGAAGCAGCCAGATCGGAGCGTCCTCCGGCAGATGCTCGAAGGCTTCGGCCATGAGAGCTTCTCCGAGGAGGGTGTCGGTATAGACCGGCATATGGGGGCCATGCTGCTCGATCGCTCCGACGGGCAGGACAACGAGAATGTCCTCTTTCGGAAGGGCTTCGATCTCCTTGGTCGTCAAGCGCGGAAGAAAACGGCGGTCGTAGGCGTTGCCGGTGTAACGGAATCCCAAACGCGTCACCTCGTTCGAATGATATTTATGTCATTTTATATAACATACGTTACCTAGAGAGAAGCCAATACAGGTAATCCAATCGTCGTTTAACCGTTTTTTCTGAATATTGAGTCAACTTTTATGCCATGTAAATTACACCCTTGTCACACTTATATCACACAAACGAAAGCTTGCATAGCTATTTTTCACACGAAATGAACATTTTTGAACATATTCTTGCTGACAAGAGAAGCCAAGCAACGGTATAATGGCAAAAATAACATCTCCGGTAAAAGCTGGAACAACCGAATCCAAGGAGGACTTCCGCATGCTCATGGGGACGCGGCAGCATGAAATCCTGAAGCTGCTGGAGCTTAACCAGCAGATGACGATCGCGGACCTGGCCGAGAAGTTCAACGTCTCGCAGATGACCATTCGGCGCGATCTCGATCAACTGCAATCCGAAGGCAAAATTCAACGGTCCCATGGCGGCGCCGTCAAGGTCAAGAGATTCATGGGCGCCAACTACGATCAGCGCGCCAGCGAGCGCAAGGCGGAGAAGCTGGCCATCGCCAGGGAAGCCGTCAAGCATATTCAGGACGGAATGAGCATCATTCTGGACGCGGGCACGACCGTCGCCGCTATGGTAGGCGAGCTGGAGAAGTTCAAGGACCTGAAGATCATCACGCGCGATCTTCACACGGCGCTGCTTCTCTCGGATGAGGAGCGTTTCGGCAGCTTCGACGTCTACTGCACCGGCGGCCGGCTCAGCAAGTGGGCTTACAGCCTCGACGGAATCTACGCGGAGAAGATGCTGGGCTCCTTGACGGTCGACGCGGCATTCCTTACCTGCGAGGCCGTATCGCACGCCAAAGGGGCGATGGCTTGGTCGCCCGTGCTGGTCGGAGCCCGGCAGACGGCGATGAACGCGGCCGGCGTCAACATTCTCCTGGCCGATTCCGCCAAGTTCAGCTACAACTCTCTGGCGATATTCGCGAGTCTGGACGCTTTCGACGAGATCATCACCGACAGCGGCTTGGACGAGGATGAGCTGGAGGTCTATCGAACGGCGGGGTACTCGGTTCGAGCGGTGAACGCGGATTGTTGAGAAGGCTCTCGACGACCGAGCCGAATTAACCTTCCCGCAGAGAAAGGAGGGCGATCCTCATGGCGAAATGGGACAACATGCTGTCCATGCTCTGGATGCTTCGATCCGGAAGGAAGCTTACCGCCGCGCAGATCGCGGACCAACTGGAGACCAGCGTCCGAACCGTCTACCGGTATATCGACGCCCTATGCGCCAGCGGCGTGCCGATTGTCGCGGAATCGGGCCATGATGGCGGCATTCGCATCCTGGACAGCTTCGAGGAGACTCCTTTGTTCTTCAACCCGATGGAGTTAAAGGCTCTTGCCGATGCGTTCAAGTTCGTTCAAGGAGCAGGCTATCCGTACGCGGGGGAGCTGGAAAGCGCATTGAAGAAAGTGGAGAACGGACTGCACGAGGAGCAGCGGCTCGAGCTGTCCGTTCAGTCAAGCGGCTTGGACGTGGTCATTCCCAGTTATCCCCCTTCCCTCGTTCCGCTGCTGAGGGAGCTCGAGCGGGCGGCGCAAGAAGGGCTGACGCTGCGCATCGCCTATCGCAAAGCGAATGCGGAGCAAACGGACGAACGCGAAGTCGATCCGTACGGGCTCGCTTACGACTGTAACGTATGGTACGCCGTCGCGTTCTGCCACCGGTCCCAGGCAGTGAGAACGTTCCGCGCGGATCGCATCGAACGGGTGGAGCCGACCGAAGCCCGGTTCGGGAAGCCGCAGGGATTCTCCGCTTCCGCTTATCTTCGCGACCAATCGGAACGGAACCGGGAGGCGGCCGGACCGCTGACGGTCATTCGCATCGAGGGCGAACCCGAGGCGCTTAACGCGGTTTGCGGGCACTGGCATCTGCGCCACTATCTGACGGAGCGGACCGATCGCGAGGCTCGCTTCCGGCTCGATGTCCCGACGATGAACAAATACCTTCCGGTGTACCTGATAACGTTCGGCACGGCCATTCGCATTCGGGAGCCGCTGGAGCTGAAGAACAAGGTTCGGGAGATGGCCGCCGGAATCGCCGACCACTACAAGGAAGAGAACCCGAATGAACTTCGCTGACAGCGGTTGTCAACGAACTCGGCCTATGATAGAGGCAAGGCTGCGCAGCCAAACGACTCTGGAATGAGAAGGAGATTCCCCCATGCCTCAACAAACCTATCAAATGTACGACTATCATGTTTGGGCGAACGACAGGCTGTTCACCCGCCTGGAGCAGTTGCCGAATGAGGCGTTCCTTTCGGAAGTGACCAGCGTTTTCCCTTCCGTGGCGCACACGTTAGGGCATATGTACCTGTACGAGAAGCTCTTTCGATCGGTGCTTGCGGAGATTCCGAATGAAGACATTTTCCCTAAACTCCCGGGCTGGAAAGAAGAAGCGAAAGTCGCAACGGTGGACGAGATGAGGCGGCTGTTCGCCGGCTTAACCGAATCGTACCGGGAGCTGCTTAGCCGTACCCCCGAGCCGGACAAGGCCATGACGATCTCGCATCCCATATACGGCCGCCTCGATACTCGTTTCTCCGATATCCTCATGCACGTGGTTAATCACGGAACGTATCATCGGGGGAATGCGACGGCCATCTTGCGTCAGCAAGGATATGCGGGAGTCCCGACCGATTACATGTTCTATTTGGCCGAACGGCAGGGCGATCCGCGTTAACTGGATAGGAGGATTATCCAACGGCAAAAGGACCTCAACCTTCTCATTGCGGAGGAATGGAGGTCCTTTTGATGTTAAGCTTCGATTCCTTGTCCCCCTCTTCTATTTGGAACATCTTTACTTTTCTAAGTATAATCCCTAATTCTCTAGGTGCCGCGTCGCCGACTCGCTTATTATGATGGAAACTATGAGAAGGAGGGGACCTGTCCAACCATAATTGTAAGCGCTTTTTTATTAGAACTACTAATATGGAGGGAAGCAACAATGAGAGAACGTTTTAAAAAAATAGGAATATCTCTTCTGGCAGCCGCCTTGTTGGCGCCCGCTTTCGCACATGTGCCGAAATCCTCGGCGGCCGCAGACCCGTCCGTTACGCTGCAACAAAGCTTCGAAGACGGCGATCTCGGCGGTTGGGGCAAGCTTCCATGGGGTCCCAACGGAGTTGCGGTCGTTTCTTCCGCAAACGCTTCCGAAGGAAGCAAGTCCCTGCAATTCAAGGATCGCGAGAGTACGACAGACGATAAAGGCAACGTTACCGCGAGCACGCCCAGCCTTGATTTGACCGGCAAGATGTTGCCTGGGCACACATACGACCTCTCCCTGAAGGTCAGATTGGGCAGCGGAAAAGCGGAGTATCACGTGGCTTCCAAGGTCGATTCGCCGCTGCTGAGCAATCAGTATCCTTGGCTGATCGGCAATAAGTCGGTCTCCTCTACCGAATGGACGACTTTCGCGCTCAGCGGTTACGAGATTCCGGATCAAACCAAGGAAGTCCGCATCTGGATCGAGCCCGCTTCGGGCGATAAGGCCGACCTTTTCATCGACGAGGTATTGGTCAAAGACGTAACGCCGAGCTCGGCCGACGAGCCGGATTCCAGCACTCTTGATCAAACGGGTGTCCAATCCGACTTCGAGAACGGCTTGCAAGGCTGGGTGGCTAGAAACGGCAGCGAGACCGTTGCCATCGCTTCGGAAGACAACCATTCGCCAAACGGCTCCAAGAGCTTGAAAGTGACCGCTCCGGGCCAGTATGACGCAGCTCTCCTGGATGTACTGGGGAAGATGCACAAAAACTCTCAATACCAGCTTTCCGCTTGGGTCAAAATGGCGCCCGGCCAGGCTCCGACGGTTCTCCGCATCAGCGTTCAGAACGGCGAGGGCTCTTATGCCAACGTCTCCCAGAACGCAACCGTAACGGATAGCGCATGGGTCCAATTAACGGGCAAATATACGCAAACGAGCACGCCTTCCCTGCTGAAGGCTTACATCGAAACCGCCGATCAGAATGGCGAGCCGAGAACGTTTTATTTGGATGACTTCAAGCTCGAATACGTAGGAAAAGTGTCGGGGCCGACGTCTATTCAAACCAATATCCCTTCGATCAAGGACGTCTATCAGAACGACTTCCTGATCGGCAACGCAGGATCCGCTAGAGATTTCGAAGGCTTGCCGTTCGAACTCCTCAAGAAGCATTACAATGTCATCACCGCGGAGAACGCCATGAAGCCGGATGCTACGCAACCGACGAAAGGCAACTTCACGTGGGCGGACAATTTCGTGGACAAAGCGATCGCTTCCGGACTGAAAGTCCATGGGCACGTGCTCGTATGGCATGCGCAAACTCCCGATTGGATGAACACGAAGAAAGATGCGCAGGACAAAACGGTCCCGCTGAGCCGCGAGGAAGCGCTCGATAACATGAGAACGCACATCCGAACGGTCATGGAGCATTACGGGAACAGAGTCATCTCGTGGGACGTCGTCAACGAAGCGATGAACGACAACCCTTCTAATCCGACGGATTGGAAAGCGGCCTTGCGCACGGCTCCGTGGAAAACCGCGATCGGGGACGATTACGTCGAACAGGCGTTCCTCGCCGCAAGAGAAGTGCTTGACGCTCATCCGGATTGGAACATCAAGCTATACTACAACGATTACAACGATGATAATCAGAATAAGGCGACGGCCATCTACAGCATGGTCAAAGAGCTTAACGAGAATTACGCGAAGACGCATTCCGGCAAATTGCTGATCGACGGCATCGGAATGCAAGCGCACTACAATGCCGGCACCAAGGTGGACAACGTGAGAAGCTCCCTGGAGAAATTCATCTCCCTCGGCGTTGAGATCAGCGTCTCCGAGTTGGATATTACCGGCGGAAGCAACGGGGCGCTTACCGAGAAGGAAGCGAATGCTCAAGCTTATTTGTACGCCCAGCTATTCGCTCTCTATCATGAACACGCCGCTCACATCGCTCGCGTCACCTTCTGGGGATTAAGCGATGAGACGAGCTGGAGAAAAGATCAATCGCCGCTCGCGTTCGATAAGAATCTGCAAGCGAAGCCGGCTTATTACGGCGTCATCGATCCTGCCAAGTTCATGTCGGAGCATCCTCCCGCATCCACGACCGCTAACCAAGCAAACGCCAAGTTCGCGACTCCCGTCATTGACGGAAAGATCGACTCCGCATGGAAACAAGCGGCGGAACTTCCGATCAACCGTTATCAGACGGCATGGACGGGAGCGAGCGGATGGGCCAAAGCGCTATGGGACGATCAGTTCCTATACGTTCTGGTTCAAGTCAACGACCATGAACTCGACAAAACAAGCCCGAACCCATGGGAGCAGGATTCCGTCGAGGTGTTCGTAGACCAGAACAATGGCAAAACAGCCGCCTATGAAGAAGACGACGGTCAATACAGGGTACGATACGATAACGCGACATCCTTCAATCCGGCAAGCATTGCCGACGGCTTCGTATCCGCGACCCAGGTATCGGGTACGAACTACACGATCGAGATGAAGATTCCGTTGAAGTCGATCAAGCCGGCGGACGGGACAAAAGTCGGCTTCGACGTCCAGATCAACGATGCCAAGAACGGCGCCCGTCAAAGCGTAGCGGCATGGAACGATACGACAGGCCAGGGCTATCAGGACCCATCGGTATTCGGTGTGCTCACGCTCACCGGCACGGCTCCCTTCGCTTGGGCGAAAGGGGCGATCGAAGCGATGACGGCCCGCGGCATCCATCTCGGCACTTCCGACAAGGCTTTCGAGCCGAATGCTGCCATGAACAAATCGGAATTCCTGTCGTTGCTGGTGCGCGCATTGGAGCTTCACGGCACGAACGATGCAACCGAGATGTTCTCAGATGTTAAAGCCTCGGCCAGCTATTACGATGCCGTGAAGACCGCCAAGCAGCTCGGCATCATTCAAGGAACGAGCAACGACCTGTTCCTCCCGGACAGCCCGATTACCCGTCAAGAGATGATGGTCCTCGTGGCACGCGCGGCCAAAGCCGCAGGCAAAACGTTGCCTTCGAACGGTTCCCTGGATACGTTCGAAGACGCCGCGTCGGTTGCCGAGTACGCGCGGGACAGCGTCGCGTCGCTGGTCAAAGCCGGAATCGTGCAGGGCGCGAACGGCAAGCTGGCCCCTAACGGCGTCCTCACCGGCGCCGAAGCGGTTGTCATCCTGCAAAGACTTTGGAGTAAATAAGGCAAAGGCGTCTCCGCGGTTACGATCCGCGGAGACGCCTTTTGTCGTTGTTCTTACTTGATCTTATACGTCCAGAACCGCTCGGTTCCGAAGCGCTCCTGCACTTCCTTGGACTTGTGGCTGTTCTCGGCGTCCAGTCCAGGCACCTGGAATTGCGTGCGGTGCGACAGGACGGATGCGATCTTCTGCTTCAGGTATCCGCTCACGTCCACCTTGACGTCGGGCTGGCCGATGTCCTTCTCGTGATCCCGAGAGAACGCCATGCAGCGTACCGGCGGACGGTCTTCGCGAGGCATGCGGCCGACGACGCGAACGACGGCTTCCCCGGTCGCATCATGGTCGGCATGGACGGCGTAGCCTGGGTAGAACGTATAGATCACGTCCGGGCGAACCTCTTGCACGATCTCCTCGATCTTCCCGTCCAGCAGCGTCCGATCCTCGAACTCGATCGTTTTGTCATGGAAGCCAAGCAGCCTTAAATCCTGAATGCCGATCGCCTGGCACGACTTCTCCAGCTCCACCTTGCGGACGGACGGCAGCGTAACCCGGCTGGCGTAAGGCTCTCCGCCCATGTTCCGCCCCATCTGTCCCAGCGTCAAGCACGCATAGGTGACCGTCGCTCCCTCGGCGATCGACTTGGCGAGCGTCCCCGACAGGCCGAAGCATTCATCGTCCGGATGCGGCAGCACCACTAGTATTCTTTTGTGCATAATAGATTCACGCTCCTCTGCTGCGATTAGAAGGGTTCCCGGCCAAGCAACAGGGAAACGACCAGCTTGCCCGAGCTGTCATGCCCGGCCATGATCAACCGCTCCTCTTCGCCGCCGTCATAGTGCGTCAGGCCTTCCGTGTACACCCAGCCCTTCTCCAGCTTCAACCCGACCCGATAAGGTCCGACTCCCGATATCGATCCGTGAGTGAAGCGGATCTTCGCGTTGGAGATGAAGTTCGCCGCCGGATGCTTCGTCGTATCGTGATGAGCCGAGTAGGCTCCCATGGTCATCTCCATATGAATATATAGCTCTTGGCCGACCAACGCGTCGAGTCTGCGCTGGATGTCCGTTATATCTATAGGCTGCATAGAGACTCCCTCCTTATGAAAAGTAAAAAGCCATCGATTCGTTCTTAGCTAGTATACCATTGTAGGAGCGAATACGATAATTTGCGTTCGCCCGGAACGATGGGAACACCATAGAGAAAAAGGGAGAACGCCGTCAATGAAGTGAAAGCTTGCTCTGCTCTTCGCCTATCTTGCGCGCGTTCATGCAGGATTCTGCCTCAGCTTTGCGCCCCCCGCCCTGTAACCCGACTTTGTCGGGTTACGGCTCCAGCCGGCCTTCTATCAATTCCCTCTCATTCCCCGCGGCCCGCTTGTTTCTTCGCCGCCTTCTTTTTCGCTTTAGCCTGCGCCCGCTCCTTGTTCTCCTCGATCCGGAACCGCACGATGCGGCCGATCAGCTCGTACGGCAGCGGCTCGCCGACCGGGAACTGGATCGTTCCCTTGGAAACCTTGTAGCCCGCGAGCTCCGGCTGAAAGGCTTCGACCGCTCCGGCTCCGGGATAAAAGCCGATATGCTTCTTGTAGCCGGCGAAGTAAACCAGCATCCCCTGCAGCTCATACGCCGGCATTTGGTAGCTGATTTTCTCCTTCGTTCCCGGCGCCGCCTCCAGAATCGTTCTTCTCAGAGACTGCAGGCTCTCCCGAACTCCGGCGGGATAAGCGGCGATATACTCGTCGACGCTCGCGTACTCGGGCTTGGATGCATCCATCCCTATTCCCCCTCGCTTAGGCTTTTGTCCTATTATATCGTTTATTCCCCCTTCTGCTAGAAGGGATTCGCCCTGGAGCCTAGCCGCGGCCGGAGAATCGGAATAATCTCAAGATTTTACAGAAAATCCTCGATAGTGACCGAGTGGGATGCCCTCTATATTGAATAGTAACCGAACGCTCCCAGTAATCGCGGGGTATTCAATCTAGGAGGGGCTCTTATGCGCATCAAATCCATTGGAATGCAACTCGGCCTGTTGATCGTAGTCAGCATTGTGCTGTTTGTCTCCGCGACGGGCTTCCTGTCCTGGTCGATCTCGAAGAAAGCGCTGGCGAACAACGTGTCCGACGCTTATGAGGAGACCGCCTCCCAGACGAGCGGGAAGCTGGACTTCCTCTATGGCTCCTTCGAGAAAATCGTCCTGCAGATGATGGTCGATTCCGAGCTTCGAACCACCCTGACCTCCATGGAAGGGATCCCCGCCGATACGGGGGAATACGCCGAGCTCGCAAGGAAGCTCGATGAACGCATGCAATTCTACCAATTCTCGAATTCCGCGATCGCCTCCATCGAGGTGCTGCGCATGGACGGACAAGTCATTCCGACCACCTCCGGCCTTCTCGCTAACCGCAGTTACGCCAAGGACGAATGGTTCAAGAACGCGTTGGCGAACGACGGCCGTTCGGTATGGATCGAGGGCAATCTGGAGGAAAACCGGAATACGAACCGCACGTTCACCCTCAGCCGCGTCATCCATGGGGAAGGAAGCAAGGAAGGCTATTGCGTCGTCCTGATCGATCTCTCCCTATCCGCGCTTGCCGAGCAAGTATCGACGGTGACCATGGGCTCGGGAGACGTAGAAATCGTCGGAGCGTCCGGCCATATCGTCTATAGCCCGGATGAGAACCGGATCGGCGAGCCATCGGGACTCTCCCTCCCGGCGATAACCGCCGAAGAGAATCAGGACGCGTCCAAAGACGCCGGAAGCTTCCGTTCGGAAGACGGCGGCCGGCAGGTCGTCTTCGCCCGTTCGGCGCAGACCGGCTGGTATACGGTCGCTTCGATCCCGGTCGGCGAACTCTACAAGGATGCCAAAGCCATCACTCGAGCCACCCTGACTATTATTGGCGCGGCTCTCCTGTTCGCGGTGATCGTCGGGATGGCGGTCGCCCGCACGCTCGGGCGAAGGCTCGGCAGGCTGCGGGATTTGATGCGGCTCGGAGCCCAAGGGGATCTGCGGGTTCGCGCTGATGCCAAGCGCGGCGGCGACGAGATCAGCCAGCTTGGCGCCAGCTTCGACGAGATGATGGAGAACGTCTCCAGACTGATCGGCCAAGTGTCTTTATCGGCCAATAGCGTGCTCGCGACCGCTTCCGACCTGTCCGAGGCGTCCTCGCGCACGGACCTTGCCGCCCGCGAGATTGCCGCCGCGACCTCGGATATCGCCAGGGGCGGCGAAGGCTTGGCGAACGAAGCCGAGAGAGGGATTCGGCTCACCTCTCATTCCAGCGAGCAAGCGGCGGCTCTCGTCGGCTCCAGCCGCGAGATGGAAGCGAGAATGCGGCGCGTTCAGGAGTCTAGCGAGCTGGGCATTGGCAAGATGAAGCTGCTCGGCGACAAGACCGGCGAAGCGAAGCGGCTTGTCGAGGCGATGAACGACCGCGTCGGCCGCCTGCAGGACTGCGCCCGCTCGATCCGGCGGGTTCTCGACATTCTGACGGGCCTCTCGAAGCAAACGAACATCCTGTCGCTGAACGCGACGATCGAAGCCTCGCGAGCCGGCGCGGCGGGCAAAGGCTTCATGGTCGTCGCCGGGGAAATCCGCTTGCTGGCGGAGCAATCGAACCGATCGATCGGCACGGTCGCAGAGCTGACGCGCACGATCGAAGCCGGCGTCGACGAAGCGGTCCGAACGATCGCGGAGGCCGGACCGATCTTCGCCGGGCAGCTTGCCGAGGTCGAAGAAGCGGACGCCCTGTTCGGAGAAGTCGGCGGCCAGATGGACGGATTCGTTCAAACGCTGGGAGTCGTGAGCGAAGCCATTCGAACGTTGGAAGCCTCGCAGCAATCGCTCTCGCAGGCGATGGTCGACGTCAGCTCCGTCTCGGAGGAATCGCTTGCGGCCGCCCAGCAGGTGGACGCCAGAAGCCAAGATCAATTGGACGTATGCGCGGACCTCGTCGGCCTCTCGGCGAAGCTGCGAGATTTATCCGTCGAACTGCAAGACTCCCTCGCCCGGTTCACGACTTGACCGGGTAGGGAGTCTCTTTGATCTTGCTTTTATTCCGTTCCTGTTCGAGAGAGTCCAGGACCTTCATCGCCTTGTGCTGGAACCAAGGAACCAGCAGCATGCAGACAATGGTGATGGCGATAATCGAGACGAACCATACGCCGCTGAGCTTGGTCAGCGACATCGTCAGCAGAAGCAGAATGCATCGGGTGGCGACAAGCGTGCATTCCCGCCATACGAGGAAGGAAGTCTGCGAGGATACTCCTAGTTGCTGGACGAATCGGAACTGCTGGACGCTCCAGACGGTCAGGAAGTAGAGCATGCCGACCGTCGTCAGCACGTTCGAAGCGATGAGCGCGGCCGGCACTCGAAGCAGCGCGAGAAGGAAGCCGACGGCAAGCAGGCCGTTCCCGAGCCACAGCCAGCGCATCTCGCTTGAACGGATTCGGCGATAAAGCCACAAGCCGATCAAGGAGCAGATCGTATAAATCACGTTAAGCAGCGCGATCCAGAGCTTGTTCTGCGTGATGGAGAACGTGAACAACAGCGCGAACAAGTTCTGGAATTGCATGAACACCCCCGCCGCCAGAAGCGACAAGCCGATCCATCTCGATCCCGGATGGCCGAACGCCTGACGGAAGCCGAAGCGCCCGAACGTCTCCGCCTCCTGCGGATCGTCGGGCTTAACGAGCTGGATTCGCGGCATTCGCAGCGAGAAGAATAGCATTAGCGCCAAGCAGACGAGCATCATGGCGAAGGAGCCGCCATAGCCGAAGCCGTCGATGACCTGCGCGGACACGACCGGAATGACGATGGACAGAACCTGTCCGACGATGTTGACGGCCGCGAAATAAGGAGCGAATTCGCTGCTTTTGCCGCGTTGGGCGATTCCGAGGCTCTGCGCCGCCTGGGCGAAGCCGAACAGGAAACCGACGGGGATGCCGAGAAGGACGATCCACAGCACTCGGTTGTCCAGCTCCACGGTCATCAGATAAGCGAATGCCGCCGCGCCGCAGATCGCGGAGATCCCGAGCGGCACGCGTATGCTCCAGCGGGACAGCAGCTTCGCCGCCGTGAAGAACGCAAGCCCCCAACTGAGGAACATCGCCATGTTGTACAGGGACACTTCCGAGATTTTCCGCCCATCCTGCCAGATGTACAGATTGACGAAAATCCCGATGTAGACGGTAACGATAGACGTCATCGCGTTCATAACCAGAAGCTTTCGCATTTCCGCCGACATGTTGCGTTTATCACCTACTTTTTCTACTTAACAGCCCCGGCCGTAATACCGCTAGCGATTCTCCGTTGGAAAACGATATACACGATCAGCACCGGAATGATGGTCATAAGCAGAGCGGCGAACAATGGTCCCCACTCCGTACGATATTGCATCTCCGCCTGCATGACCCCGATCTCGACCGGCAGCGTGTATTGCTTCGGATCGTTGATCAGGATAGTCCCGACGATGTATTCGTTCCAGATGTTCAGGACGTTCACGATCCCGACGGTGACAAGGCCCGGCTGCGACAACGGCAGCATGACGCGGAAGAACGTTCCGTACAAAGACGCGCCGTCCATGATCGAAGCTTCCTCCAGCTCCTTCGGCAGCGACTTGAAGAAGCCGACCAGCACGAACACGCCGAAGGCGATGACGCTGGATGCATACACGAAGATCAAGCCGATCTTGGTGTTGATCAGGTGCATGGAGTTCATCAGGAAGAACAGCGGGATGAGCGCCAGGATGAACGGGACCATCATCGACGAGATGTAGAGCAGGTACAGCGCGTTGCTGCCCTTGAACTTGTAGCGGGCCAGCACGTAAGCGGTCGAAGCGGACAGCAGCAAGCCTAGGAACGTGGAGCCGCCGGTCACGACGATCGAGTTGATGAAGTACGAATCGAAGTTGTATTTATTCCATACATACGAGAAGTTCGACCACAGGAGCGGAAAATCCGGCAGCGCCCACGGAGCGTGGAAGAAGAACTGCTGGTTGTCCTTCAGGGCGTCAAGCAGCGTCCACAGCAGCGGGTAAAGGACCGAGATGCCCCATATCGCCAGAATGGCGTAGAAAACGACTTTGACAAACGGATTTTTGATCCCCAGGTTCATTCTGTTATCCCCCTTTGGCCTATTAGCTCATCTCGACGGTTTCTTGATGGAGCAGCCGCTGCATGATGACCGTCGTGACCAGGGACAGAACCAGAATCAGCACTCCGATCGCCGCCGCGAAGCCGAAGTGATATTGCCGGAACGCCATCTGGTACAAGTACGAGCCCATGACCTGCGTGGAATTGTCCGGACCGCCTTCGGTCATGATCCAGACGATGACGAACGAGCCGTTGAGCGTCGTCATCATGATGTTGATGATGGAGACCTTCATCTGCTCCCAGATAAGAGGAACGGTAATGCTCTTGAACTGCGTCCACTGATTCGCGCCTTCCAGTTCGGCCGCTTCGAAGTAGGAGTCCGGTATATTCTGAATCGCCGCGATCAGGAGAATCATATAGAAGCCGATCCCCGCCCAGACAGCCGGAGGAAGCAGCATCCAGATCGTATGCGAGGTGAATCCGAGCCAAGTAATCGTCACTTTGTCTTCCGTGAACAGCGACAGGAACGCGTTCAGGAAGCCGATCTGCGGATTGTAGATAAAGTTCCACAGGACGCCGATAACGACGACGGAGATGACGTTCGGAATGAAGAAGATCGACCGGAAGAAGCCGGCGAGCTTGAAGTTGAAGCGCGTCAGCGCGACGGCGAAGAAGGTGGCCAGAAGCATGATGCCGACGATCTTGCCCGCGACGAGGAAGTAATCGTTGCCGATAGCCCGCCAGATGATCGGGTCCTTGAACATGTCCTTAAAATTGTCGAAGCCGATGAATTCCTTCTTGTCCGACATTCCCGACCAATCGAACATCGAGTAGTACAGGGCTTGAATGACCGGATAAATCGTGAAGATGCAGAAAAAGACCAACGTGGGAACGATGAACGTGCCGATGAACAGGTTGCGCTGCCACTTTTCCGATACCGCCTTCATTCGGACCCGCCTCCCTTTCAAGTAAATTCGCGGAGGCAACCCCGGGCTTGCGCCCCGGACCGCCTCCGCTTCTGAGACTTCAATCGATTATGGAGGAGACAAGGCTAAAGTTACTTAACCTTCTCCACGACGGCCACGACGCGCTTGACCCACTCTTCCGGAGTGATTTTGCCGATCGTCAGAGCGTCGGTCGCGTTCTGCATCTCGGTATCGACGTCGGCATTGAACGTGATCGTCGGGATTACGATCGTGTTCGGATCCGTCAGGTACTTCGCCGCGTCCTTAACGAAGCTAGGCGCGTTGGAGCTGCTGATGTCTCCCTTGATGTTGGAAGGAGCGCCGCTCAGCTCTGCCCACTGGGAAGCTTGAGCCTTGGAGAAGACGAACTGCAGGAACGCCTTGGCCGCTTCCTTGTTCTTGCCGTTCTTCGCGATGGCGACGGTTGCGGTGGACGTGTTCGCGACGACCTTGCCGCCCGGCTTCTGCGTGATCGACGGGATGAAGCCGAAGTCGAAGCCGTTCGGAACGTCCTTCGCCATCTCGTTCGGCAGCCAGAGGCCGTTCGGAATGAACGCGTCCTTGTGCTGCAGGAACAGCATCTGCGAATCGGTATGGTTGATCTGGATGGACGCCTTGTCGATGAATCCCTTGTCGCGCAGCTCGACGATTTGGTTCAGAGCGGCGAGAACGGCTGGGCTCTGGTAAGCCTCGACCTTGTTGGCCGCCATGTCTTGCAGGACCGTGTAATCGTCGTTGTTGTTCGAGACGATCGCCGGATACAGGATGGCGCCGTTGATGTAATAAGGATATTTGCCGGTGTGGATAAACGGCGTGATGCCGTCCGCCTTGACCTTCTCGGCGGTACCGAGGAACGATTGGAAGTCCGTCGGCTCTCCGTAGCCCTTCTCCGAGAAGAGCGCCTTGTCCCAGAACACGCCCCAAGAGTTCAGAACGAGCGGGATGTTGTAGATCTTGCCGTCATATTGCTGCGGCTGTTGAGCCAGGATATCGAGGATCTTGTCGCCATCGATGTTCTTGGCGTCCTTCAGCCAGTCGGTCAGGTCTTCGAGTTGGCCGTCTTCGACCATCTGGCGGTCGTTCAGGTTCGGGCCGTCGATGTACACGAAGTCGGGCGGGTTGCCCCCGATCCAGCGCGGCTTGTTCTGTTCGTTGATCTTCGGGCCGCCGCTTTCCTTGACGTTCAGGCCTGGGTTGGCTGCCGCGAAGTCGGCGATAACCTTCTTCCACCACTTGTCGCCGTAGCCGCCGACGAAGTACTGGATCTCGAAGTCGCCGGTCAGCTTGACCGCGGATTCGCTAGGGCTCGGGCTTGCGGATTCGCTGGCCGGAGCGCTCGCGGACGGAGACGGGCTCGTACTGGGCGATTCGGACGCGCCCGAACTGTTATTGTTCGAGCCGCAGCCTGCTAGCGGGACGATGGTCATTGCGGCGGCCAAGCCTAGCGCCGCCATTTTCTTGTTTATCACCATACTGCAAAACCCTCCCCATATATGCTGGTTCGCGCCGTATCCGGCGCCTGTAACCATCATAGAAGGGAGGGCTCGCGGTCTCTATCGAATATCTTCCAAACAATCTTTAGTATTTTCTAATTGTTTTTCGTGGGGGATGCGGAGGGCCAGCAGAGGAGCGAGATGACGTGTCGAGGTTCTACGGTGCCTCGAAGTGCTCCGGTAGTCGATTTCTTCGACTATTTCGCTCGCTGCGATGCTTAGATGCGCTCCGTTAGTCGATTTCTTCGACTATCTCGCCCGCTTCGGTGCCCCGAGGTGCTCCGTTAGTCGATTTGTTCGACTATCTCGCCCGTTTCGGTGCCCCGGGGTGCTCCGTTAGTCGATTTGTTCGACTATCTCGCCGTACAGCCGTGTAAATGTGCAATGAAACCGTTCGCTTGGCGGGACTACTGGGGATACGAGCCCAAGGTGCGGTCGCAGGCGCAACAAATCAGCGGAGTTGCAGGGGAACGAGCTAAAGTGTGGTACTAGACGCAACAAATCAGCAAAATTGCAGAGGAACGAGCTAAAGTGTGGTACTAAGCGCAACAAACAAATCAGCAGAGTTGCAGGGAAACGAGCTAAAGCGTGGTACTAGGCGCAACAAATCAGCAGAGTTGCAGGGGAACGAGCTAAAGTGTGGTACTTGGCGCAACAAACCAGCGGCGTTGCAGGGGAATGAGCCAAAGTGTGGTGCTAGACGCAACAAATCAGCAAAACTGCAGGGGAACGAGCAAAAGTGTGGTACTAAGCGCAACAAGTTCAACAAATCACCAGAATTGCAGGGGAACGAGCTAAAGCGTGGTACTAGGCGCAACATATCGCGGATAGGCAGGAGAGCGGGAACGAGAAACGCAATCTCGCTCTCCTCTCCCTCAACCCGCTTTACTGCCCGCTCCGCGTCTCGGCGAACTCCTGGAGCTGGTCGAGCGCATCCTTCGGCGACAGGTTGTCGTACAGCACGGCGTCGCCCATCTTGCGGCTTGTGTCCATGACGGCCTGCCAGGCCGGCTCCTGGATCGGATAGAACTTCGCGGTTCCAAGCTCTTGAAGGAACCGCTTCATGGTCGGATCGGATTGGGACAGCTTGCCGCCGACGGTAGACGTCACCGGGATGAAGCCCTCCCTGCTGATCATGTCCTCATAGTTCTTGTCGTCATAGAGAAAATCCAGGAATTTCGAAAGGGCTTCCTTGTCCGTGTGGTCGGTCTGGAACGAGACCAGTACGTCCTGCACGCCGAAGGAGATCGACGGGGTTCCGTCCTTCACCGGGATCGGGCCGCTTCCCCAGCGCAGGCTAGGCGACTCGCGAGGAACGACGGAGCCGAAGTAGTTGCCCGAGATCATCATGCCGAGCTTGCCGTCGCCCATGACCCGCTGCTTCTCGTCGCGCGTGGTTACGGTCGGCTCCGAATCGGTGAGCCCTTGATCGTACAATTCCTTGAGATAGGTGAGTCCCTCCACGTTCTCCGGAGAGTTGATGACCCATTTCCCGTCCTTGATCCAGCCGCCTCCGGAGCCGAAGAAAAAGTACGATAAATAGGCCTGAATCTCGTCGTCGGTCAAGTCCACCCCGAAGCCGTGCGCTTTACTCGTCTCCTTGATCTTGCGGGCGTCATCCGCGAGCTCGCTCCACGTCTTAGGAGGCGACTTGATTCCGGCGCCTTCGAACAGCGATTTGTTGTAATAAAGATTCCGAATCGAGGACACGTAAGGCAAGGCATACTGCTTGTCCCCGATCCGGTCCATCTCCATCAGATTGGGATATAGCTTGCTCTTAAGGTCCGTCGAGAGGATCCCGTTGAGATCGTTCAGCTTGCCCGCCTTCGCGAAGTGGGCGTACACGTTCGTGATGAGCAAGTCAGGAGGCTGGTTCTTGCTCAACATCGACGTGTAAATGCCGTCCAGCACGTTCCAATTGGCTACCTGGAGATCGACGATGATCTCCGGATTGCGCATCTCGAATTCCCGGACGAGATTCTCCAGGAACGGCTTGCTCTCCGTGCTGTACTCGGCGGCGACGAACCGGATGACCGATTGCTTCTCCTCCTCGGAGACGATCGGCGCCGCCTCGTCGTTAGAGCAAGCCCCGAGCAGCATGCCGGACATCCCCACAAACAGCACGCCCGCCAACGGCATTCCCGCCGTCCAACCCATCCTCCGCTTCATTCCCGTCCCTCCTCCAACCCAAGTAAGTAAACATCTGAACAGCCAGCCGGCAAAATGGGGGTTAGCGCGTTTGCAATAAAAGGGGCGAATCGCACGCTTCTTCACTATCCTCACCGGAACGGGAACAGGAGCTTCTGGTTCTCCGGCGAATACATGTTGTCTCTCGTTACGACGATGGAATCGATATACGTCATCCGGCTCACCGTTCGGTTATCGATCAGCTTCAATGCGGTACGGACTCCGAGATACCCCATGTTAAAGGGCCTTTGGACGATTATCGCGCTCAAGCTGCCTTCTTCCAGCAGCTTGATCTCGTAAAGCGAGCTGTCGAACGCGATCAGCTTCACTTCGCCCCGCTTGCCCCTATCCTCCAGCGCTTTGGCCGCGCCGAGCGCCGCAGACTCGCTAAGCGCGATAATGGCGTTCATCTCCGGGTTGGAGGACAGCAGATCGAGCGTCGTCTCATAAGCCAGGTCTTCCGAGTTCTCGCAAGGATACGTTCCAATGAAGCTGTTCACATAGGGATCGGTCGCTTCGCGAATCCCCTTCACCCTCTCGCCCGACACGCCGGAAGTGCCGAAGTCGCTCAGAACCGCCAAGTGCGGAGACTCCCCGGTCTCCCGCACGGCAACCTCCCCCGCCTGCCGGCCCGCTTCCGAATGGTCGCTGGATACCGTGACCGGATCGAAGTCCAGCTGCATCGGCGTATCCATCGCGACGAGCTTGATCCCGGCCTCGCGGATGCGGTCCAGCACCTCCGCCACTCCGGCGTCCTCGATCGGCGCGACGACGAGCGCTTCCGGCTTGCGAAGCAGCACGTCCTCCAGCAGCCGAACCTGAGTCGCCGCATCCGTATCCTGCAGCGAGCCCATGACCTCGAGCCGAACGCCGCTCTCCTTGGCCGCCGCCTTCGCGCCCTCGCTGACCGTCTGCCAGAAGTCCGAACGGACGTTGCTGGACTTCAGCATGACCGCGATCGTCCGGTCGTTCGGCGAGCCGACCCGGTACAGCTGGAAGTAGAACACGGTGAACAAAGCGGCGGCGAGGAGCACCAGCGCCAGCACGATCGTAAACTTCTGCACTCGCATCAGACCGCACCTCCCGTTCCCTCGATCTTGGGGATCCGGATGGTCACGACAGTGCCTTCCGCCAGCTCGCTGCGAATCGAGATGCCGTAAGCTTGCCCGAAGTACAGCTGAATCCTCTCGTTCACGTTGCTGATGCCGATTCCCCCGCCTCGCCATTCGCCGTTATCCGGAGCTTGCCAGATTTTCTCGAGCTGCTCCTCGGTCATGCCGAGCCCGTCGTCTTCCACCTCGAAGACGATTCCGTCCTCGGTGTCCATGCCGCGAACGACGATCGTTCCGATACCCGGCTTGTTCCGGATTCCGTGATAGATCGCATTCTCGACGAAAGGCTGAAGCAGAATCTTCAACGTCTTGTAGCCCATGATCGAGTCCGGGATCTCGAGCCGGTAGTCGAGCTTGCTGCTGTACCTCATTTTCTGAATCAGCAGGTAGTTCGTGATGTGCTCGGCCTCGATGCGGATCGGCACCAGCTCCTGATCCTTCGTGATGCTCGCCCGGAACAGCTTGGCCAGCGCGGAAGTCATGAGCACGACCTCCTCATGCTGCTTCGTCTCCGCCATCCAGACGATCGAGTCGAGAGTATTGTAGAGAAAGTGCGGATTGATCTGGGCCTGAAGGAGCTGCAGCTCGCTTTTCCTCTTGTTCTCGTGCGTGTCGACGATCTCCTGCATCAGGTTCTTGATCTGCCCGACCATCATGTTGAACGTCCGCGCAAGCTGGCCGATCTCGTTCATCTGCGTCACTTCGGCTTGAACGTCGAAGTTGCCCTTCTCCACCTTCCGCATGTTCCTCTGCAGGTTGCGGATCGGCCGAGACAGCCGGTGCGACAGCATGACGGAGATGACGAGCGAGATCGCGACGCCTCCTAGCGTGATGAGCAGGAAGTTGATCAGCGTGCTTTTGTACCCGATCAAGTCTCCCGCATAGGCGACCCCAACGATTTTCCACCCGAAGCTGGTGTCTTGCACGGTATAGAACCGCTTGCCTTCGTCGTCCTCCACCTTGAACGTCGTGCCGCTCTGGGCCTGTTCCACTTCGGCGATCTTCTCGGAGCGCAGGTTGCTGTAGATCAGCTGCTGCTGCGGATGGTAGACGATGTTGCCGCTCTGGTCGACGATGAACACGTAGCCTTTCTTGCCTAGATTGATCTGGCTCAGCAGGTCGTTGATGACGCTCATGTTCAAGTCCACGAGGAAAATGCCGTCCGCCGTCAGGCCGTCCGAGTTCTTCAGCTCCCGGCTCAGCGACACGACCCAGCGGTATTCGTCCTGAATGATGTTCTGCACATGGGGCGCGGAGATGACCGACTTGCCGCCTTCCCTCTGGGCGTCCTTGTACCAGGCTTGCTCCTCCACCTTCGCGTTCGGGTTCAGCGTCGTGATCCGCCGGTCGGAGACGAACCGTCCGTTATAGCCGAACACCATGATCGAAGCGATATCCTTGCGCGTATAGAGGATCGCCTGGAACAGGTCGGAGATTCGCTTCTCGTACGGCCGACGCTCGTCGTCGCCGATGAAGCTGTTGCTGGAGATGTAGTATTTGACGTCCTTGTTCGTCATCGCGAGCAGGGAGATGTTCTCCATGTTGTCGACGTAGGACTGGATGTTGGTGTTCACCTGGTTGATGACTTCCTTGATGTAGCCCTTCGAGTTGCTCTCGACCGAGTTCACGGAGAGCCGGTAAGCGATCAGGCTCGTCGCCGCTATGGTGAGCAGAATCAGGACGGAGAAGGCGAATGCGATGCTCGATTGGATGCTCTTCAGCGGAAATAGCGGAAAAAAAGGCCGGCGGTCTCGGAACATGTCAGCGGATGCTCTCCTTTGCCTGCTTCTCCCGATAATCCCGCGGGGACGAGCCGGTATGCTTCTTGAATAGGATGCTGAAGTAATTCGGATCGGCGTAGCCGACCTTGGCGGCGATCTCGTAGAACTTAAGAGTCGTCGTCAGGAGCATCTCCTTCGCTTTCTCCAGGCGGACGCGGGTCAAGTATTCGATGAAGGTCTCTCCGGTCGCTTGTTTGAAAACAAGGCTGAAATAGCTCGTACTCATCAGCGTGTGCCGGCACAGGTCCTGAAGCGACAGCTTCTCTTCGGCATAATGCTCTTCGATATATTCGGTCGCCTTGGCGATCTGAGTCCTCGCGACCAGCTGGCGTTTGTCCGTGACGCTCGCCACCAGCTCCCCGGCGATTCGCTTCAGCCAGCCCTCGATCTCGTCCAGCGTCTTGAAGCGGTATACCTCCGTCAGCCACAGCTGCCGTTCCCTCAGCTCTTCCGCATCATGGGCACCCAGCTCCTGCATGGCGTTCATGAGCGCCAGCACGATCTTCTGCACCTGCAGGAACGCCGCCTCGATCGGAATCCGCGAGCTCTTGAGCTCTTCGATCAGGCAACCGATCTGGCGATGCGCCTCGTCCCCGGCTCCCGTCTTGACCGATGCGGACAGCTTGCGGTCCCAATCGGCTTGCAGCGAGACCGGCAGCGCCGGCGCGGAGCTTCCCTCCAGATCGTTGATGCTGAGAATCCGGTTCTTGCCGAGCTGGAAGCGGTAATCGAGCGCCGACTGCGCGCTTTTGTAGGAGGATGGAAGCTGCTCGGGCGAAGAGCAGGCACGTCCGATGCCGATCGTGACCGTGAATCTCAGGTACTTCTCGACATGGTGCCGCGCTTCCTCCGCCATGCCGTATGCCCGAACGTACAGCTCGTCCTCTCCTTCGGTCCCGTGCAGGATAACGACAAGCTTCTCTTCCCGCGTGCGGAACAAGAGCGCGTTCTGCCTCTCCGAGGCAATCTCTTCGAATATATTAAAGACGGCGAACCGAAGGAACTCCGCGTCGTGGACGTCGTCCATCCACTCCTCCCGATCGCCGAAATCGTCGATGTCGACCAGCATGACGATGAATGGAGGCGTAAGCGCGGGCAGGCCGAAGTAATCGACGCGCTCCTCGATCTCCGGCCTTCCGAGCCCGAGCACGACAAGCCGCTCCAGGAATCGCTCCCTCAGCAGCGGCAGGCTCTGATGGAGCTGGTTGTGCAGCCGTCCGAGATCTTCCCGACGCTTCGCTTCCTCGTCCATCTCAAGCCGAAACTTGCCGAGCAGCTCCCTCATCTCGCTGGCCGTAATCGGCTTCAGGATGAAGTCCGATACCTTGAGCCTTAGCGCCTGCTGCGCATACTCGAACTGGTCGTATCCGGTCAGAATGATCATTTTCATATATGGGTAATTGGAAGAAACAAGCCGCGCCAGCTCCAGCCCGTCCATGAATGGCATGCTGATATCCGAGAGAATGAGGTCCGGCTTGGAAGCCTCGATCGCCTCCCAGGCATCCCGTCCGTTCTCGTAGTCTCCGATCAGCTCAAAGCCGTGCTCGTTCCACTGAATCGTCCTGCGAAGACCGTCCCTGACGACCGATTCGTCGTCCACGATGATCACTTTGTACACGGCCTGTTCCCCCTTCCGTTGCGTCAATGTCAACGTTACTCTCATCATATCGAAAGCTCGGGAACCGAATAGGGATACAAATGTCTACTGGAGGGATACTTTTATCTGATTTGCTTTTGGGCTTGGTCGCCTGCCCCCTCACGTGCTATGATGAAGGAAATAAAAGTTGCATGTGACTGGCGAAGAGATGTGGAATGAACCACGAGGGAGCATGCAGCCGGAACGAACCGTTCGCCTGGGGAAAAGTATCTGCGAGTAGACTCGTCACAACGAGCTTCCGCGGGTGCTTTTTTTCGTTCTTGGATCCTTAATCGACGGAGGGAAAACGGATTGACGATGCTCATGAAAGCCAAAGAGGCGGCAGACCAGGTGTACGAGGCGATTCGAACGAAGGTGGAGGATTGGAAGCGGCAAGGGGTAACTCCCCGGATCGCGACGATCCTCGTCGAGGGGGATCCCGCATCCGCTTATTACGCGCAGGCCAAGCAGAAGATCGCCCAGAGGATCGGGGTAGAATTCGCGCTGCACTCATTCCCGGAGGACGTCTCCGAAGCGGAGCTGCTCGGGTTGATCGGGCGGCTGAACGAAGACGCGTCCGTCCACGGTATCATGCTGGAGCTGCCGCTGCCCAAGCACTTGTCGGCAAGCGTCATCGAGAAAGCGATCTCGCCGGCGAAGGACGTCGACGGGGTCACTCCCGCGAACAAGCTGGCGACGGTAACGGGAGAGCTGGGTCTGTATCCGGCTACTCCTCAAGCCTGCATCAAGCTGGCGAAGCATTACGGTTATAAGCTGGAAGGCAAGAACGTGACCCTCGTGGGAAGGGGACAGACGGTCGGACTTCCTCTGTTCCATCTGCTCCAGCGGGAGAACGCTACCGTCACCGTCTGCCATTCCCGCACGCCGGATCTGGCGTCGCATCTGGCGCATGCCGAGATCGCGTTCGTCGCCGTCGGCCGTCCCGATACGGTTCGCGCGGAGATGGTTCATTCGGGACTTGCGATCGTCGACGCGGGAATCAACGAAGCCGACGATGGCAAAATCGTCGGCGACGTCTCCTTCGACGTCCGCGAGAAGGCGGCGGCACTGTCCCCCGTTCCGGGAGGAGTCGGCACGTTGACGACGGCGATCCTGTACGAGAACTTGATGAAGGCCATCGACATTCATTTCAAGGAGGGAAACCTGGCATGAGCAGCAGCGTATCCTGGGACCATTCGCTTCGGGAATTCCTGCAGCAAGCGGGCAGCTCAAGCCCGACTCCCGGCGGCGGCAGCGTTGCCGCGGTGGCGGCCGCGCTGGGTGCGTCCATGACTTCCATGGTCGGCAATCTGTCGCAGGGCGAGAAATTCGCCTTGATCCAGCCTCAGATCGACGAGGCCGTATTCAAAATGAACTCGCTCATCGCAAGGTGCGAAGAGCTGCTTCAGGCGGACATTGCTTCGTTTAACCGATACATGGATGCCCTCAAGCTTCCGAAGGGAACGGACGAGGAGAAGTTCGCGCGAAGAGGCGCCCTGCATGAGGCGACGATCCAAGCCATCGAAGTGCCGCTGCGCATCGTCGAGCTGTGCCGGGACGGACTCGTGTGCACGCACGGCATCGCAGCTTCGTGCAACAAGAACGTCATCTCCGACCTCGGCATCGGCGCGATCCTGTTCGAAGCCGCCGCCCAGTCCGCCTTGCTGACGGTGGAGATCAACCTGGCTTCGTTCAAGGATGCGGAACTCAAGCTGCACTACGAGCATAAGCTTCGCGAGCTGATCGACGAGGTCGGGGAGCTTAAGGGCAAGGCGTTGCAGATCACCCGGGAGCGGATCTGGTCGTAAAGAAAAGGGAGCATTCGTCGGATGACGTATGCTCCCTTATTTACGGGCTTCCCGCTTTCCCTGTAAACCGATTTTGTCGGATTACAGCCTCAAACTTACCTCGCGCGCTCCCTGCAACCCGATTTTGTCGGGTTACAGCTCCACGCTAGCGCTTTGCAAAGCCAAGTTTCTCACAAATGAGCTGGTTCGCGTCTCCCTTAGCCGTTGTCGATCGTCTTGATGACCCTCGCAGGGTTCCCGCCGACGACGACATTGTCGGGAACGTCCTTCGTGACGACGGCGCCCGAAGCGATGACCGAATTGTTCCCGATCTTGACGCCCGGATTGATGACCGCCCGGCCGCCGATCCATACGTTGTCGCCGATCGTGACCGGCTTGCCGAATTCCGCCCCGGATATTCTCTCCTTGGCTTCCAGAGGATGCGTCGCGGTATAGATGTGCACGCCGGGAGCGAGGAAGCAGTTGTCGCCGATCCGGATCTCGCACACGTCGAGGAACACGCAATCGAAGTTGGCGTAGAAATTGTCCCCGACATGGATGTTGTAGCCGTAATCGCAGCGAAACGTCGGTTCTACATAATAGTTATTGCCCGTTGACCCGAACAGTTCTTTAAGGAGCTGTTTTCTCGCGTCATCGTCCGTCTCAAGCGTCTGGTTGTACAACCGGGTCAACCGGCGCGCATTCAGCCGATCCTTCGTCAATTCCGGATCGAACGCCAGGTACAGCTCGCCGGCGATCATCTTTTCTTTTTCCGTTTTGGCAGCCATAGTGAATTCCCTTCCTCAGAAAACGTTTTATGTCTATTGTATCATCTACGCTTCCTGCGCTCATCGCCCATTTTGGCCAATCTATATTCTCCTGTGCCGAGCTTGTTGACAGCGTTTTCAATCGTGTGTTATGCTCACACCGTAAACGCGCGTTCACAAAAGGAGGGCTTCATCTTATATGGAACATGGACTGCTTGGCAATAACGTGATTACGCAGATCGGACTGCTCGTGCACGACATCGAGAAGACCTCTCAAGCCTATGCGGACTTCTTCGGCATCGAGAAGCCGTCGTGGTTCTGGACGGATACGCCGGATAAAGCCCGGACGGAATACCGCGGTTCCCCTTCCGAGGCGCGGGCCAAGCTTGCCTTCTTCGATATGGGCTCGCTGCAGCTCGAACTGATCGAGCCCGACCAGCATCCGAGCACCTGGCGGGAATCGCTCGATCGGAACGGCGAGGGCTTCCACCATATCGCCTTCGTCGTGAAGGGCATGAAGGAGAAGATCGCCGTTCTCGAAGGGGCCGGAATGCCCCTGCTTCAGAAGGGCGAATATGAAGGCGGCCGCTACGCCTATCTGGACGCCGAAGGTCCGCTGAAGCTCATCCTGGAGCTTCTGGAGAACGATTAAGCAAGATTGAGCATGTGCGGCTTCTGCCGAACGTTCTTCCGACGATTCCCGACCTCCGAACGGACGTTATTCCTGGACGGTCAGCTTCTTCGCGAAAGCGAAATGCTCGTCCTCATAGTTCATATGAATCGTTACCGTGTACTCTCCGGCAGACGGAAACGCATATTCCGCCGTATAAACATCCCCTTCGCGCGTCGCGTCGATAAGGCTCGGCAGAGACTTTTTCGAATTGATTTGCAATTGAACCTCGGCCTCTTGTTCCGAGTATACCGGGTTGTCGACCTTCACGATCAGCTTCGAGTTCATCTTGGCGGCGGGAGCAGCCGGTTCGCTGGCCAGTGAGACCTCGGAGTAAATCAAGCCCTGTTTGCTCGTCGACGCGCAGCCTGTCGCGAGAATCAGGAGGCAGATCGCAATCGCGATCCGCCTTAGGCGGAGAGTAAGAATTCGCAATGGCATCTTTTATCCCTCTTTCCTTATGCGCTCTTCCTTGTCCGTCACAAGAGAACGGAATGCGCCGTAAAGTCCGCCCTCGGAAAGGTATTCCTTCTTCAGGCTCTCGATGTCCCCCGAGTATCGGACATGGCCGGAGGACATGAACAACGCGCGGTCCGCGTAGGATTCCGCGATGTTCAATTGGTGGGTGGAGAAGACGACGGCCTGCCCGTCGCTCGCCGCTTGCCGGATCAATCGCCCGAACGATTCCATCCAATAAGGATCGAGCCCGTTGGTCGGCTCGTCCAGGAGCAGGAGGGGAGGCTTCGCCAGCATCGCCTGCGCGAACAGAAGCCGTTGGCGCATTCCTTTGGAGAAGGTGGACACCTTGCGGTCGCGAACCTCGAGCAAACCGACCGTCTCCAGCAGCTCGAACACCCGATCGCGTCCGATTCTCCGAAGGGCGGCATAGAAGCTTAACGTCTCATAGGCCGTCAGCGCGGAACCGAATTGGAATTCGTCGGGCATATAGCCGATCCGTTCCGCGTAGGCGAGGCGGTTCTCCGTCCAGCGGATTCCGTCCAGGCTTACCGAACCCCCGGAGAGACTCGAGATTCCGGCAATCATGCGAATAAGCGTACTCTTGCCCGCCCCGTTGCCGCCGCATAAGGCGACGATCTCGCCCTTGCCCGCCGTGAGCGTGCAAGGGTGCAGCAGCGTCGCCTTGCCTATTGTCTTGGTCGCGTCCTTAACTTGAAGAAGATGATTACTCACGCCTTCGCCCCCGTTCCCAAATCCAAGTGGCCAGTTCGACATAAGCCAGAACCCAGAGACCGCATACCCCGGCGAAGACAAAGCTCCCGGACGGCTGCCGTATCCATTCCACCCATTGATAATACTCGGGCCCCAGGATGGAGCCGCCCCCCATTTTGACAATGAGAAACAATCGATTCAATTCCGCCGGATTGAAGAAGATAAGGGCGACAAGAGCAGGCTTGATCCACAGGTAAGGAAGAAATCCGAGGACCGCGATGAGGATCGTCGGCCAACCCAGGATGAAGAAGAACCACACGCCCACTCCGTAAGTCAAAGCCTGCCAGCGGTTGCGGCAGAAGGCTCCGAGCAAGACGGAGATTCCGAGAAACAAGAAGATGATGAGAGCGGAGAACAGCAGGAACCGGCCATAAGCTTGGAGCTCGAATCCCCGGCCGAAGAGAGCGCCCGCTGCGCCGGACAAGCCGAATCCGATCGATACGATAACGAGCAGAACGACGGCCAAACCGACGTATTTGCCCCAGATATACGAATGCGTACGCAGCGAGAAGGAGGAGAGCAGACGCCATCCCCCTTCCTCTTTCTCCGATGTGAGCGAGAAGGATCCCAGCAGCAGGGTCATTAGAGGCAGCAGGTAGAGGATCAGATTGATCATCGTCCCTGTCGTGCTCGTATACCCCGACATGCCGGCTTGCGACTGAATAAGCAGCAGAGCCAGGCTGAACAGGGCGAACAAAGCCATGAACGAGTAGGCCCAAGGGTTGCGGAATCCGAGCTTGATCTCTCTTAATGCGATGGCGCGCAAGTGGAGCATCCGCCTCAGCCCCTTACTTGGACTCGGTCATGCCCGTGTCGCCGCCGCCTTCTACGGAGGAGCCGTGGGCTTTCATCTTATCGGCATGCTCGGACATCATGTCCTTCTTCATGTCCTCGTTCATCTCCCACTTGCGGTCATCCAAGTCCTTGGCGGTCAGGATCTGACCGATGCCTTCCTTGGAGACGAACGCTTCCGCGTCGCTTTTCTCCTTGAAGGAGATCACGTTATAAGCCATCGGCGTCCGAATCGTCTTATCGTACACATAAGTGGCGTCGCTCAGCTTGACCCACTCTTTGGTGTTGTAATCGCGTACGAATTGTTCCCCGATGTCCTTCGTCCCGTTCTGTTGTTTCCAGATGAACAAGTCGCCCAGATCATCGAATTTGAGCGCCTTCTTGCTCTTCAGGATGATCTCCGTCGCGAACGAATTGTCCGCAACCCCCATGTTGCACACCGTACACTTGTCCAGCGATTCGTCGATTGCCACGGGCTCGTACTTCGTCTTGCCGCATCCGGATAACGCCGACAAGGCGAACGCCGCCGCGAGCAGAACAGCTATGGTTTTTCTCATGATTTTCGATACCCCCATCGATAGAATGTAAAAATGGATGCGAATAAAAGCAGAATGCCTGCCGCGAAAGTAAGCCATAGTCCGTCGTCGCTCCCCGCCCTAGCCTGCCAGTCGGGAGGAGACATCAGAGGCTCCCTGTCCCTCAGCCAATTGGACGTGTCGGAATGGAACATCTGGGCGAGAAAGGGCAGCCCCGGCGATTGGAAGAAAACTTGAAAGGCTTCGACGTCTTTGGTTAGTTGAAGGAAAAACGGATCGATGTCGTAGCTCATATCGCTGTAGCCGTCGCCGTTCGCGTCTATCCCACCGTTATCGTCCCAGTAATTGCCGTGCAGCAAGTTGTCTTTGCTCTCGCTCGCTTGGGCTTGAATAACGTTCGACAGAAAAGCGCTGTTCTTGAACGAGTTCGATTCGGAACGAATCATCTGCAGGCCGATAAAATTGCTTGCGATCTCGTTGCCCGCGAGTTCGTTCTCCGTGGAATTCTCGACATAGAAGCCGACCCGGTTGCCTTCGACCCGGTTGCGGCTGATCTCCGAACGATGAACGTCGAAAAGCAGAATTCCCTGCGAGTTCACGTTCTCCGTCTGCTTGGCGAATCGATTGTCCGTCACGACCGCGCCTTCCACGCCCATGACCATGCCCCCGGTAACGTTGCCCTCGCCGACGTTGCCCTTGAGCTCCGGCTTACCGGAGAACATGAAGTGGAAGCCGTAACGGGAGTCCACCGCCTTATTGCCGCGAACCTTCGTCCCTTCGCTGCTCTCCGCATAGACGCCGTCGTGCACGCGAATGAGCGTATTGCCTTCGATGACGTTGCCGGAAGACGCGAACAGATCGATTCCATTGCCTCTCTTCGAATAGGCTGCCTTCCGCGATCCTCCGGCGCTCGCTCCCTGAATGCGATTGTTTCGGAGCACGTTGTCATCGGCATCCCTGAGGAAGATGCCCCCGGCTTGCGTAACGATATCGACCCCTTCGATCCGGTTGCGATCGGATTGAAGAAGGATGGCGGGCTTCTTGGCATCCTTCTTGGAATCCCGAACGAGCAGATCCCTCAAGACGACCCCGTCGGCGGCAACCGTAAGGACCGGGTCGTCGCTTTCGTTCGTCAACGTCGCCGTCCCGTCCGAGCGAAGCGTGATCGCCTTCGCGATCACGGCCGGTCCCGCATAGGTTCGGCCTTTCTCAAGCGTTAGCGTCTCTCCGGCCGGCGTCGCATCGATCAGAGGCTGCAGGTCTGTCGCCTCCGCCGACGAGCTTGCGGCCGAGGCGGCGGCGACGTCGGAATTCTCAGCTGCGAGCGATGCGGCAGACGCTAACAGGAGACCGACCGCCAAGGCCTTAACGATCGCTAGATTGTTCTTTGTCTTCATCGTTCACCTGCCCCCCGCAAGCATGATATTAACCAAGCTTAGCCAAATCCCAGTCCCCTCATGCAGGGCCGCGAATCCCCCGGTTGACTGGTTCGGCACCATTGTATCGAATCGGATTCGATTGCCATATGCCTCGAAGGAGCTATTGGCGGTCGAATCCCAAGCCTAAAATTGAGCAATTTGCGAACAATCCTGCGAGGCGACGAACGACGGGCAGCGGCCGATAAAGAAAGCATGAAAAAACGAAAGAACGAAAAAGCGTCTCCCGAGCCGTTAACCGGCTCAAGAGACGCTCTTTTCTGCTATGCAATGCTTAGAAAGCGGGCACGACCGCTACTCCGTATTTGTCCTGAATGAACTTCTTCACTTCCGGAGTCGTCAGAGCGGCATCCAGCTTCTTGATCTCCTCCCGGTTCTCGTCCCCTTGGCGGACCACGATCACGTTGGCGTAAGGAGAGTTCGCATCCTCCCGGAACAGCGCGCTCTTCGGGTCGATCTTCGCTTCGAGGACCAGATTCGTGTTGATGATCGCCCCATCCAGGTCCGGCAGGGATCTGGGCAGCGTAGCCGAGTCGGCCTCGACGAACTTAAGCTTCTTCGGGTTGTCGACGATATCCTTCGGAGTCGCCTCGTAAGTCGTCAGTCCGTCCTTCAGCTTGATCAAGCCTTGCTGCTGCAGAAGCACGAGCGCCCGGTATTCGTTGGACGGGTTGTTCGGAATGCCGATCTTGGCTCCTTCTTTAATGTCATCCTTGGACTTGAGCTTATTCGAATAGAAGCCGATCGGCTCGACGTGCACCTTCGTCGTGACGACGAAGTTGTAGCCTTTCTCGTCCTTCACGGAATCCAGGTACGGAACGTGCTGGAAATAATTCGCGTCGATCTGCTTCTCCTGCAGAGCCGGGTTCAGCTGCCCTTCGTCGTCGAGCACGACGACCTCCAGGTTAACGCCTTCTTCCTTGAGCTTCGGCTTGATAAACTCCAGGATCTCGGCATGAGGCACGGCCGCGGCGCCGACTTTAAGCGTGACTTCCTTCGCCGGCTCGGAGGCCGAAGGCGACGGGCTCGCGCTGTCGCTCGGGGATGCGCTTGGGCTTGAGGCCGATGGGGACGGGCTTGGGCTGGAAGACGAAGCTTCTTTGTTGTTGTTGGAGCCGCAGCCGGACACAACCAAACTTATGACGAACAGCAATGCGATCAGGACCAGCGAACTTTTCTTGGACATCTTGGACATGTTCTCTCCCGCTTTCTTTTGTTTTTTTATATGGCGAAGCTATGTAACCTAAGGTCGGGCAAGGCTCGTGGATTGCGGCAGACAAGGCAGACGCGTCGGGAGACGGGCGGTCTCATTCGAGTTTGAAGCGCCTGTTGTGAATGGTCTTCGCGATGAAGTCTCCCGTCCACTGAATCGTCTGAACGAGAAGGATGATGACCAAGACGGTGGCGAACATAATATCCTCTCGAAACCGTTGATAACCGAAACGAATGGCTAGGCTGCCGAGACCCCCGGCCCCGATGGCCCCCGCTACCGCGGTGAGTTCGGTAATGCTGATGATGGCGATCGTCACCCCTCGCACGAGCGCCGGCAGAGCCTCCGGAATCAACACGCGGAAAATGATGGCGAGCGGAGAGGCACCGACCGCGATTGCCGCCTCGATCTTGCCTCCGCTTACTTCCTTCAGAGAGCTTTCGACGATTCGTCCCAGGAACGGCGTCGCGCCGATCGAGAGAGCGACGATCGCCGCCGTAGGGCCCAGCGAGGTCCCGACAATCATTCGCGCCACGGGCAGCAGCAGCACGATCAAGATAATGAAGGGAATCGAACGAACGCCGCCGATGAGCAAGCTGAACGCTTTATTGATCGCCGCGGCTTGAAGAATATGCCCTTTGTCGGTGACGACCAGGACGATCCCTAACGCCAGTCCCAGCGCCACCGCGAAAAAGGACGACCAGACCAGCATAAACAGAGTTTCGCGAAGTCCTTCCCAGAGCAGATCGAACAGATCGTCCCTCATATTCCCGCTCCCATCCCTTCGATAATCCCTCGCCGCGCCCTGTACTGGTCCAGGACGCCGACGAACCTTCGGGCCGTCTCGCTCTCCGGATTCAAGAACAGCTTCTCGACCGGGCCGGTCTCCACGATTCGCCCGCTCTCGATGACGGCCATGCGGTCGCAAATATGCTGCAGGACCTCCAGTTCATGGGTGATCAGCACGATCGTCAGGTTCAGCTGTCGGTTGATGTCCCGAAGCAGCTCCAGAATGGAGAAGGTCGTCTGCGGGTCGAGGGCCGAAGTCGCTTCATCGCTGAGCAGAACGTCCGGGTCATTGGCCAGCGCACGGGCTATGCCGACCCTCTGCTTCTGTCCACCGCTTAGTTGAGCGGGATAGGCACCTTCCTTATCGGACAGGTTGACCAGGTCGAGGATCTCCCGGACGCGGCTCCGGATTCGGTCCCGCGGGTGTCCCGCCACCGCGAGCGGAAACGCGACATTGTGGTACACCGTCTTGCCGTCCAGCAGATTAAAGTGCTGAAAGATCATTCCGATCTTCTGCCTCGCCTGCCGAAGCCTCTTGCCTTTTAGCTGCGTAATCTCGTCTTCGCCGATCCGGATTCGGCCGGAGTCCGGCTCCTCGAGCCGATTCAGGCAGCGGATGAGCGTGGACTTGCCCGCCCCGCTGAATCCGATAACGCCGAATATCTCCCCTTTGCGAACTTTCAGATCGATGCGGTCCAACGCCAGGATGCTGCCCTTCGTCGTCTGATAGGTCTTGCTCAGTTGCTCGACAAGAATCAATCCGGCATCTCCTCCCGAGTGCAGAAAAACAAAAAAACTAAGCCCCTCGCCCTATCTTCAGGACGGTTACTTAGTTTCCAGTCGACTGGTCAACTTATGGGTCAATCCATATATCATATTATTCCGATTGACTTTACTTAATTTAATCCAATTCGCTTCGACTGTCAATCTCTTCCCAAAACAAAAATGGTCTTTTATAATACTATTCCAATAAGCCTACTCGAATTTAGGAGGAATTTCTATGAGCACGGTAAATCGGCAGATCAAGCTCTCGGCATACCTGGTCGGAACCGGCATGCACGTCGCGTCCTGGCGGCTGCCGCTAGCGTCGGCAGGAGCCAGCATTGACATCGACTATTACAAGAAGCTTGCCAGAACGGCCGAACGCGGCAAATTCGACATCGCCTTCCTGGCTGACAGCCTCGCCATCAACGAATTCTCCCATCCGAATATTCTGAACCGTTACGAACCGATCACGCTGATCGCCGCCCTCGCCGGTGCAACGGAGCGGATCGGCATCGTCGCCACCGCCTCCACCTCCTACATCGAGCCGTTCAACATGGCCCGCCTGCTCATGTCCGTCGATCACATCAGCAAAGGCCGAGCCGGCTGGAATATCGTCACGACCCGCGACCTGTCCGGCAACACCGCCCGGAATTTCGGCGCCGAGGAGCACCTCGAGCACGGATACCGCTATCGGAGAGCTTCGGAATTCGTCGACGTGGTGCTCGGGCTGTGGGACAGCTGGGAGGACGACGCGTTCCTTCTGGACAAGGAGAACGGCATCTTCTTCGATCGTTCCAAGCTCCACCGCCTTCATCACAAAGGGGAGTTCTTCTCGGTCGAAGGGCCGCTGAATATCGGACGTTCCCCTCAAGGCCGCCCGGTTCTCGTGCAGGCCGGCGTCTCCGATTCGGGCCAGGAATTCTCCGCTAGAGTAGGGGAAGTGATCTTCTCTATCAAGTACGATTTCGACGAAGCGAGAGACTTCTATCGCTCTTACAAGAGCAAGGTCGCCGCTGCCGGAAGGAATCCGGATCAAGTCCATATCCTTCAAGGCATCATGCCGATTATCGGGTCCACCGAACAGGAAGCGCGGGACAAAAAAGCCCGGCTCGAATCGCTTATTCCCGAAGAGACCGGCCTCGGCTTCCTAGCCGATTATTTCCGCGGCTACGCGGATTTCGACGGGCTCCGTTTGGAGGATAGAGCCAAGGATGCCGGCCTCGACCGGCTGGAGATGGCCAAGACGGACTATCGGAAGCATCAGCCGATTATTGCCCGGGAAAATCCGACCCTCCGCGAAGTCTACTCCCTGCTGACCGGATCGTTCAGCGGCGATGAACTGGTCGGCACGCCGGAGCGGATCGCCGATACGCTGGAGACCTGGTTCCGAGGCCGCGCCGCGGACGGGTTCATGCTGATGGCTCCATCGCTGCCGGACGGGCTGGAGGACTTCGTCGATCAGGTCGTCCCGATCCTGCAGCAGCGAGGCTTGTTCCGCACGGAATACGAGGGGTCAACGCTGAGAGAGCATCTCGGCCTTCCGGTGCCGGAGAACCGGTATGCGAGAATCGGAGAAGAGCAAACCATTCGAGGGGAATAAAGTTGTCACCAATCTGGGCGGGGAAAATATGCTGTAGACGAATGACTATCTTTTCAGCGGAGGTATCGCAATGAATCGTGGGTTTTTCCCTGGCGGTTTCGGCCGTCCCTTTTTCCGCCCGTTTCCGCACCCTTTCTTCCCTAACCGTTTCCTGTTTCCCTTCTTCTTCTTCTCCCCGTTCTTCTTCCCGTTCGTGAGAGAGGAACAGGCCGAGGACGAAATCTTCGCGAAGCATCAGTGCCAATCCGGCGAGTCGCTTGCCATGCTGTGCCACAAGTACAACATTCCTCATTCCATCCTGGAAGAGGCGAATCCGCATCTGAAGAACCCTGGACAGCTGAGCCCGGGAGAAACGGTTTATATTCCCCGGATCTCCCACATGATCTGCCAGAAGCATTACATGGAAGTGCCGGGCTCCATGCAGCCGCAGCCGACTCAACCGATGCCTTTCCAAGGCCAGCCGGTCAAGAATCCGTAACGAAGCAAAGCCCCGCCTCTTGCCGCGAAGGGAGGCGGGGCTTGCGGATTGCGCGAGTACGGTTATCGGGAGAAGCTAGGCGCTCGTCGTGACCTGCCATTTGACGCCGAAGGGGTCCTCCAAACGGCCGAAGAGCGTTCCCCAGAACTGCTTCTCGAGCGCCATAATGACCCGGCCGCCTTCCGACAGGTTGGCGAACGCCAGCCTCGCTTCTTCTTCCGTCGCGAATTCGAGGGTCAGATCCATGCCTTCTCCGTATCCGGAGGGACCGTGCATGCTATCGGCGATAAAGAAGTTCACTCCCGCCGCCGTAAAGGCCATATGGATGATTTTGTCCTTCATCGATTCTTCGGTACCCGGCGCTTGTCCATAAGTCATCCGGGAGAGGATCTCTCCCCCAAGCGCGTTGACATAGAACTCGGCTTGCCTCTTGGCATCCTTGGAGTAGAAGTACGGATACAGCTTGGCCATCGTCGGACCTTCCTTCTGATTGTTGTTGTTCAGACATAAATATATAAAAAAGATACCACAAAGGAATGCATCCCTGTGATATCGTCCAAGACTATCTTCTTCCGTATTTCTCCTTGCGGAGTCGGCTTCTCTCGGATAACCCGAATCGTATGGGGGGGGACGACTGGGCTACCCGGGAAACCGAAGCTGTTGTTTATGTCATATAACATAACATCACTTCGAGCGATAAGTCAACTTTTTTCCTATAAACATAATCTACCTTCCTCTACATAACCTACATCTCAAAAGAGATGTCATTTTATTTTACAAAAAATGCATGCACGCCAGGGTTTCCGATAGGACCATAATCCCGATAAGCAGTCAAAACGCAACTCTCTGTGAACTTTAATAAAATTACTTTCATTCTATATTTTACTTTTGTAATGTAATATAATAACCATCATTGGGAAAAACACGGATTGTTAGATTAGCTAACACTAGTCGCGTAAAGGGGAATACAAATGAAGCCGTCACGAATCCGATTCAACCGCATTCCTAACAAAATCGCTTTTGGTTTTCTCATTGTGGCCGCCTGCTTTGTCGTGGTCATCCTGCTCGTGAACAGCCAGCTGTCGAAGTATCAGGAACAGAATGATTACATAACGAACCATGATATGAAGATCCACAGCCTGGCCCAGTCCCTGGAGAAGGACTTGGTTCAGATGGAGATGGGGCTGCGCGGCTACGTCATTACGGGGGAGAAGGACGCTCTTGATCCCTACGAATTCGGGAAAGCCGCCTGGAAGACGGATTATGCCGCATTAGATGAGCTTATCGACAACAACTCCGAACTCCAGAAGAGAATGGGGCTCATGCAGCAGAATCTGGATAACTGGGTCAAAGAAGCCGGAGACGCCGCCATAGCCTTGAAGAAAGCGAACGATACCGCAGGGCTTGCGCAATTCTTCCATGACGACCCCGGCAAAAAGTATTCGTCCGCCCTGACCGTTTATATCGGCAACTTCATCAAAACGCAAGACGAGCTAACCGCTTCGAGAGTGGAGAAGCTGAATAAGGACAACCGGCAGCTCCGTTACGAATTAATCGCGGCTCTCGTTCTCATTCTGGCGATCTCAAGCATCTCGGCCTTCGTAACGGGAAGGACGATCTCAAGGAACGTGCGCAAGGTAGGCCGCGCCATCGCCGAGATCGCCTCGTCCGGCGGAGACCTGACCAGGCGCATCCAGGTCAAGACCAAAGACGAGACCAAGGATCTGGCCGATCAAGCGAATCTGCTGCTGTCCAGCCTGCAGGGCATGGTAGCCGGTATCCAGGCAAGCACCGAAGAGCTCAAGCAATCCTCCGCTCTGCTGCTGAACGGATCAGAGGAGAGCGCCCGGGCGGCGGATCAGATCGCCAAGTCCGTGGGACGCGTAGCCGAAGGGACCGAGCAGCAGGTATCCCAGTCCCAAGAGATCAACGCCATCATCGAAGAAACCGTATCCGGCCTAGAGCAAGTCGCAGCAACAACGAGCGGCGTCTCTCAACTCGCGCAGCGCACGCAGTCCGTCGCCCTTCAGAACGCGGAGGCCATGAAGCAGAATGCGAGCAAGATCGGCCGGATCGAAGTTACCTTCGCCGAGATTCATGCTTCTGCTCAAGATTTGTCCAAACTGTCCGAACAGGTTCGGGAGGTCGTCGCGCGCATCAAGGAGATCTCCAAGCAGACCAACCTGCTCTCCTTGAACGCCGCGATCGAAGCGGCGCGCGCCGGCGAGCATGGCCGCGGCTTCGCCGTCGTCGCGGACGAGATTCGCGTGCTCTCGGACCAGGCGGCGAAGTCCACCGTCGAGATCAACCATACGATCGAGGTCATGCTTGGCGGCATCGCCGGTCTCGCGAAGAAGGTTCAAGAGAACGGAGCCGACGTCAAGAACGGCGTCGAGGCGATGAAGAGCGCGGGAGCGTCCTTCCAGACCATCATGGAGGAGATCGACACCCTGAGCAATCAGATGCTGGAGGTCGCCTCCGCCGTCGAACAGATGTCTGCCGGCAGCAAGTCCGTCGAAACCGCGATCCAAGAGGTTACCAAGATTACGGAAGAGACCGCCTCCTTCTCGGAAGAAGTCGCTGCCATGACCGAAGAGCAGACCGCGACAAGCGAAGAGATGCGCCAAGCATCGCTGAAGCTGAACGAGATGTCCGAGGCTCTGCAAGAGAGGGTCGGGAAATTCAAGGTGTGAACGCCGAATGCCCGATTCGATAAACCCGCCTCAAAGTGCTACACTCTTCATATGAACAGGAGGAATTCTAGATGCCAACTACCGTAGACTTAGAGAAGTACGCCGATCTTATCGTGAGAACGGCCGTTCAAATCCAGCAAGGGCAAACCCTGTGGGTCAACGCCCCTATTCATATTCCGGAGCTCGTGCGTCTCGTCGTGAAGCGCGCCTATGAAGTAGGCGCCAAGCAGGTTCACGTCGAATGGCGGGACGAGGAGATTACGAAGCTGACGTACAGCCTTGCGCCGGACGAAGCGTTCCAAGAATATCCGGCTTGGCGGGCTCAGGCCATGACGGAATTGGCGGAGAACGGCGATGCCTATCTGCTCATCAAGTCCGATGACCCCGAGATGCTCAAGGGAATCGATCCGAAGCGGATCTCCGACTATTCGCGCGTCTCCTCCGCCGCTCTCTCCACTTGGCGGAAGTACATGTCGTCGAAGCGAGTGACCTGGTCCATCGTAGCGGCTCCGTCGGCCAATTGGGCTAAGCTGGTCTTCCCCGATCTGGACTCGGATGCTGCCGTCGAAGCGCTATGGGAAGCCATCTTCCGCGCCGTTCGCGTCAAGACCGACGATCCGGTCGCGGCTTGGGCCGAGCATAACCGTACCTTGCTCGCCAAGCGCGCTTACCTCAATGCCAAGCAATACAAGAAGCTGCACTACCGGGCTCCGGGCACGGATCTGGTCATCGGGCTGCCGGAGAATCACCTCTGGAACGGAGGGATCTCCACCAACGAGCGCGGCACGACCTTCAACCCCAACGTACCGACCGAAGAGGTCTATACCGCTCCGCATCGCGAAGGCACGAACGGAACGGTTCGCAGCACGAAGCCGCTAAGCTATCAAGGGAACCTGATCGAGAACTTCAGCCTGACGTTCGAGAACGGCCTGGTCGTGGACTTCCAAGCGGCGAAAGGCTACGAAACGCTGAAAGCCATGCTCGATCTGGACAACAACTCGCGTTATCTGGGAGAAGCCGCTCTGGTTCCGCACCAGTCGCCGATCTCGGAATCGAACATTATTTTCTTCAATACGCTGTTCGACGAGAATGCATCCAATCATTTGGCCTTGGGCAACGCATACCCGACCTGCGTCGAGGGCGGCCCGGCCATGACCCGCGAGGAGCTGATCGAAGCCGGCTTGAATCAGAGCATTCTGCACGTCGACTTCATGGTCGGCTCCGCCGAGATGGACATCGACGGAATCACTGCGGACGGCAAGATCGAGCCCGTGTTCCGCCAGGGCAATTGGGCTTTCTAAGAGAAGAAGCATCAACTTCCGTTAAGCATGATACGCACCCTCAAGAAGATTCATGGACCCCCAAGGGCAAATCCATTGAACTCTCTCTTGGGGGTGTCTGTACGTCGGGGCGATTGTGCTATACTTAGCCTAAAATCCAACAAGTGATCGCATCGCAAAAGGAGAATGTCATCTTGAAGTTTGATCAATGGATTGCCCCGGAGCACTACAACATCACCTCGGAGATCGAGCGCCACCGCTCGGATAAGACCGCGCTCCGATGGCAGGACGAGCTGGGCGTCACCGTCGAAATCACCTATGCGGAGCTGCTGGAGCAAGTCGATCGTCTTGCCGGCGGATTGAACGGCTTAGGTCTTGCCAAAGGCGATCCCGTTCTCATCATGGTGCCGAGAAGAATCGAAGCGTATATCATTTACATCGCTTGCCTGAAGCTCGGGCTTGTGATTATTCCTTCGTCCGAGATGCTTCGCGCCAAGGACCTCTCCTATCGTCTGGTCCATTCCGAAGCTCGCGCGGTTATCGCTTGGGGCGAAGGCGCCGCGGAGGTCGACGGCATTGCCGAGGAGCTTCCCGCCCTGAAGCATCGGATCGACGCCAGCGGCCAGGCTCCCGCAGAAGGACGTTGGAGATCGCTGCGTTCGCTCATGGACGGACAGCCGGAGAAACGCGAAGCCGTTCCGACGCATCGCGATGACACGGCGATATTGACCTATACTTCCGGAACGACGGGCAATCCGAAGGGCGTCGTTCATAGCCACGGCTGGGGCTACGCGCATCTGCGCATCACTTCCTCTTGGCTGGACATCCGTGAAGGAGATCTGGTCTGGGCAACCGCCGCTCCGGGCTGGCAGAAGTGGATCTGGACTCCGTTCCTCTCCGTGCTCGGCAACGGCGCAACCGGATTCGTCTACAACGGCTCGTTCAAGGCGGAGAAGTATCTGGAGCTGATCCAGACCCAGCGCATCCAGGTGCTCTGCTGCACGCCGACCGAATACCGGATCATGGCGAAGTCCGATTCCCTGGCCGACTTCGATCTGAGCTCCCTGCGAAGCGCGGTCTCGGCCGGCGAACCGCTGAATCAAGCGGTTATCCAACGGTTCAAGGACTTGTTCTCCTTCACGATTCGCGACGGCTACGGGCAGACCGAGAGCACGCTGCTGATCGGCAATCTGAAGGATTCCCCCGTGAAGCTTGGCTCGATGGGCAAATCCATCGTTCCCGGACTCGTGGAGATCATCGACGAGAACGGCCATCTTCTGCCCGTCGGGGAAGTAGGCAACATCGCGGTTCATGGCGAGATGCCGGCTTTGTTCCGCTCTTATTATCGAGATCCGGAACGAAAGGCCGCGAACACGGCAGGCTCTTACTTCATCACCGGAGACCGGGCAAGCCAAGACGAAGACGGATATCTCTGGTTCGAGGGGCGAGGCGACGATATCATCATCAGCGCCGGTTACACGATCGGGCCGTTCGAGGTCGAGGAAGCGCTGCTCCGCCATCCGGCCGTGAAGGAATGCGCGGCCGTCGCGAGCCCGGACGAGATTCGCGGCCATGTCGTCAAGGCGTTCATCGTGCTTAAGGACGATGCCGCAGGCACGGACGAGCTCGTCAAAGAGCTTCAGGATCACGTCAAATCGTGGACGGCTCCTTACAAGTACCCGCGCCGAATCGAGTTCGTAAGCGATCTGCCGAAGACCAGCTCGGGCAAGATCCGCCGGATCGAATTGCGCGAACGCGAGAAGCAAGCGCGATCCTGAATGTTATAAAAGTAAAAAAGCCGCCGGCTTAGCCGGCAGCTCCCTTCCCCTATAAGGCACGCTACTAGCGAGCGCACGCCTCCATCGCGTTGCTAAAAGTCTGTCAATCGCGCTTTGACTCGGCCTGCCCCTGATAAGGGGCTTTTTTGCTTGTCCTCCTTCGCGAACAACCCCGTATACAGTCGAGACGATTCGCCATTCATCGGCAGCCGCTCGTCAGATCAGCTAACAAGTTACGGCTTTCGGGTACAGCCTATCGCTCTCGGCCTATGGCAAACCGGTTAAAGCTTTCGGGTACAGCATTGAACTATCGTTTTACGGCTAACGGAAATTTCAGCCCCTTATTCGCTCGAAAAGAGCGGCTTTGAATTTCTAGCTATGATGAACGTAAAACAAAAACAGCCCCGTATTTGCTTCAAGTCGTAGGTTAAAAATGGAGAGTATCAACACACCATTTTCAGAGCTACAAGCAAAAGGAGCTGCTACTATGCATTCTGCCACAAAATACGTCGGTTTAGATGTCTCCAAAGAAAAAATTTCCGTTGCTATCGCGGATGCTGGGCGCGAGGCGCCGCGATACTACGGCACCATCGCTCACACACCTGCTGCGATTCGTAAACTCATTAAAGAACTGGGGCCAGCGGATAGTTTAACCTTCTGTTATGAGGCTGGACCCACT
>NZ_RZJR01000016.1:35000-119532 GCF_003990975.1 Cohnella sp. AR92 | reverse complement strand
GTACCGTCATCGGACCAGCACTTAACTGGCCCTTTTTCTTCCCTGGCAACATAGCTTTACGACCCGCAAGCCTTCCTCCCTCCCGCGGCGTTGCTCCATCAGGCTTGCGCCCATTGTGGAAGATTCCCTACTGCTGCCTCCCGTAGGAGTCTGGGCCGTGTCTCAGTCCCAGTGTGGCCGTTCACCCTCTCAGGTCGGCTACGCATCGTCGCCTTGGTAGGCCGTTACCCCACCAACTAGCTAATGCGCCGCAGGCCCATCCATAAGCCACAGCTTGCACCGTGTTTCCCAAGAAAGCGATGCCGCCTTCTTGCGTATCCGGTCTTAGCATTCGTTTCCGAATGTTATCCCGGTCTTATGGGCAGGTTGCCTACGTGTTACTCACCCGTCCGCCGCTAACCTTCTTGAGTAGCAAGCTACTCAAGAAGATCCGCTCGACTTGCATGTATTAGGCACGCCGCCAGCGTTCGTCCTGAGCCAGGATCAAACTCTCCATAAAGGTAAACCTTTTTGAAGAACCTTGAAGGCTCGTTCTGTACTGCTGGTTTGTCTCGCAGAACCGAAGTTCCGCTCGACGATTTATTTCCATTTACGCTCGATGTTCAGTTTTCAAGGAACAAGTTTTTGTTGCTTTTTTGTTTCTCTTTGTCGTTCGCTTTTCAGCGGCGACTTTTATAATATATCACAGCGCGTTAGGCTTTTGCAACAGGTAATTTCTTACTTTATTGCTTCCTTATCGATTCCGCTTGTTCAGCGGCTCGCTTCGCGCTTGCCCTCTCGGAGGGGCGGAAATTAATTTATCATATAGACATGAGCCCAGTCAAGGCTTTCGTTCATTTTTTTCGGGCTTTTTTCGAAGAACGTCGTCAACCTGGGGTTAGATGCACGAAAGAGGCGTTTTCCCCGTGTCTGCTCACACTAGTCTACGCCTCTTATGTTCTAACGTGTCGTCTTCAATCCCAGAGAATAGCGGGACAGCTCTCTCGGCGGCGCTATTCGGGCATACATCCGGAAGATCGTTTTGTATCGCTTCGAGATGGCTTCCTTAACCGGACCGTCCAAGCGGCGGTCGCTCATGTCGAGAAGCATCTCGTCCATCTCTTTGCGAAGCAAGTAGTCGAACTCCTTGCATTCTTTGTCTGTAAACATCATCCCCAGCATGGCCATAATCAGCTGACCTCCCGTCGATTCAGAGCTTAGCTTACCCGGCGCTGACCGCAGGCCTTCGCCGGATGGTTCTACTGTTATGCTCCAAATCTGTCAGCTTTATGATGGGTTCCGCGAACATTTCCCGCTTCAACCCCGAACAAGCCAGTAAGTCAAGGTACTCTCGACGACCGCCGCGCCAACCAGCAGAACGACGATCAGGATCGCCGCCGGGATGGCTCCGCGAATGGCCGTCTTGAACTTCGCCCAAGGTTCCGTTCGGCCGATCAGCGAACCGAATATCCCTCTGATCAGCGTAATGCCTAATTGTACGCCGTATCCGCAGGCTAGAAGAATCGCCGGAATCTCCAGAACCCCGTGAGGCAGGATTCCCTTGGCGATCAAAGGCCAGACGTTGACCCCTTCATCCGCGATCCCCCCGAACAAATACCCCATGATCATGCCGTTCAGCACCAAAGTGACGATCGGCATGATCCCGGCCATCAATCCCATAACCATGGACATTAACGATGCGTAAATATTGTTCCACAGAATCGCGGTAAACATCGCCTGCTGGGGATGGCTTGACGCGTCCGCTTTATCCGCCATCTCCTGAAGCTTTTGAAGCTGGTTGTCCAGCCAACCGACTGGCCCATGGCTAGCGGCCCCGACGACGACGCCGGCGAAGAAAATCATGATCGCAAAAATAAAATACGGCTTCGTATGGCGCCAATACTGCTTCAAAGCTTGCTTGCTGAACACTCTTGCTTTTCCCCCATTCCTCGCGAATATCTCCCCTATGGTCAAGCATACATTGTATTGACCAAGCCCGGAACCTGTCCATCCATGCTTGCCTTATCGATATGAAATTAAGAAAGGGGCGGATTACACCCATGAATCACTTCTTCGTATTCAATGGCAAACGCATCAAAAGATTTTCCCTTCTGCTCTTGGCGGCCGTCTTCTCGGCGGGCGTCATATGGGCGGAGAAGGACAATATCAGCGTCTTCTCTCCCCACCCGCCGGCAGCGATCTACAGCGTCCCGACGGACCGCAAGGTTATCGCCCTCACCTTCGATATCAGCTGGGGGGACAAGCGTGCCGAGCCTATCTTGGACATCCTCAAGAGCAAAGGCGTGACGAACGCCACCTTCTTCCTGTCTTCTCCATGGAGCAAAACTCATCCGGAGATCGTCAAGAAGATCGTCGACGGAGGTTACGAGATCGGAAGCCACGGACACAAGCACGATAACTACAGCCAATACAGCGACGATGAGATCCGCAAGCAGATTACCGCCGCTCATGGCATTCTATCCGAGATGACGGGTCAAACTCCCAATCTGATCCGCCTGCCCAACGGAGACTTCGACAAGCGGGTTCTTAGAATCGCGGAAGAGCTGAATTATAAGGTCATTCAATGGGATACGGATTCGCTCGATTGGAAAAACCCCGGCGTGGACACGATCGTGCAGAGGGTCATGGATAAGGCCCATCCCGGAGACATCATTCTTCTTCATGCCAGCGATTCCTGCAAGGAGACTCATCTGGCGCTGCCGACGATTATCGACCGATTGCGCGCTCAAGGGTACGAGTTCGTCACCGTCTCCCAACTGATCAGCCAGACGGACAGCAAAGGCAAGACGGTCGAAGATCCGAAGGTGTGGAACCAATACGCTTGACCCGGCGAACGATTATCTAGCCTCCGCTGCGATCGCGGGGGCTTCTCTCTTGTTCTTGGAGCTGTTCAGGATGCGGTGCAGCCTAAGGATATGGTAGCTGTTGCACACGAACAACGGGACCATGGTGAAGATTAGCGAGGTGGCCTTGCCCGATTGGAAGCCAGGCTGAGCTTCGATCGTCGTTACGGCTATCATATAGAACAGGGTCGGAACCCAGGCCCCTGTCGTCGTCTCATAGGTTTTGCGCCAGGCAACCAATGCGGAGGCGGCGGCGAGGACAAGCGGTACCGCCCAGAAAATATCGGCCTGGAAGTCGCTGTCGTAGGTCCAGTAAGCGATCTCAATTAGAACGAAGACGGCGATAAACCCTTGGAGAGCGACCCATAGGTACGGCCGTTTGAAGATGCTTCTAGCAATGTAGTTCAACATCATGTAGGCGAAAAACCCCATATGGGCGAATGCCCCCAAGCTGAGTCCAGCCAGGAACATCATGAGAACGTTAAACAACCAATCCTCGGTCTTGACTACGCGGAACGACGAATCTCCCAGAAGCATGATCAAGCCCGTTACGAGCGAGACGGCCCCTCCCAGAAGTATCGATGTCCCGAACAGGGTCATCCATTTGCGCAGATTCAACTCGAATTCCTCCTCTGTCAGATAACACTTATTTTACCACGTTCCTTGCAAAAAGCCATTTAGCCCCCGTTATATTCGTCCTTGATGCGTCGCATACTATGGTCCAAGAAGCCCCATGAAGGGAGTAGGTCGGTATGCGTTATCGCGCGCCTTTGGTCATCGCATTGATCGGGGTCACGGTAAGCCTAAGCGGCTGCGGAGCCGAAAGCAGCGGCGGCGGCGGCGGCGAGCAAATGAGCTACAAAGACGTCAAATCGATGGTGGTCGATATTCTCGGTTCTTCCGAAGGCCAGGAAGCGTTGCAGAAAGCTTCCGTCGCCAAATACGGATCTAGCGGCCTTCATATGCAATCGTTGACTCCTCAAGATCAGGAAGAGGTACGGACGGCCGTGAAGGACATCCTTACCTCGCCGGAGTACGATAAGGTCTTGCAAGGCATCATGACCGATACGAAGTTCGCCGGAGAATTCGCCAAGGCGGTCAGCAAGAACAACAAGGACCTTCAGAAGGAGCTCCTCAAGGATCCTTCTTATCAGAAGGAGCTCGTTAACGTCCTTAAGGGCAAAGACATGCAAGCCGTCATGTTCGAAGCGATGAAGACGACCGAATACCGCACGCAGATGATGAGCGCCGTTCAGGAGGCCGTTCAGAATCCGATTTTCAAGCTTGAACTGATGAAAATATTGCAGGATGTCGTCAAAGAACAGCTAAGTCCTTCCACGAGCAAATCCAAGGAAGGCGGCGGCGGTGGCGGGCAAGGAGAAGGAGATAGCGGCGGCGGCGGCGGTGGCGGTGGCGGCGACAGCGGCGGAGGATAAGACCGCACCCGAATGAACGGCAAAAGAGGCTGAAGGCAAGCGCTATGCTTGCTCTCAGCCTCTTTGTTAATCCTGCTAACGGTTGCCTTCATTAAGCTTCGCAACGGCGAATGATTTGCTCGGCGAGCTGCAGGTATTCCCGACCGGTCTGCGTCTCCGCCTTGTAGACGGACGGCGAGAAGTCAGGCTCGGACGGATGGTTATCCGGCGCCCCCAGCGCGAATTGGGCGAGCAGATCGGTATGCAGAGTATCCGCCAGCATGCCGCCGCCTCCCCTGCCGAAGACGTAATCGCGCTTGCCGCAAGAGCTGCACTCGTAATAGGACATATTCTCGACGACTCCGAGGATCTCATGGTTGGTCTTGATGGCCATGGAGCCCGCGCGCGCCGCTACGAACGCGGCCGTCGCATGAGGCGTCGTCACGATGATTTCCTTGCTATGCGGAATGATCTGGTGGACATCCAAGGCCACGTCGCCCGTGCCCGGGGGCAAGTCCAGCAGAACGAAGTCCAGCTCGCCCCAGTCGATCTCGGCGAAGAAGTTGCGAATCATCCGGCCCAGCATCGGACCGCGCCAGACGACCGGGCTGTTGTCTTCGACGAAGAAGCCCATCGAGATGACCTTGACTCCGAAGCGTTCGATCGGCCGGATCTTGTTGCCGACCTGCTCCGGCCGCTCTTCGATTCCCATCATATCCGGGATGCTGAACCCATAGATATCGCAATCCATGATACCGACCCGCTTGCCGCTTCTCGCCAACGCCACGGCAAGGTTCACCGTGACGGTCGACTTGCCGACGCCGCCCTTGCCGCTGGCGACGGCGATGAATTGCACCTTGCTGTTCGGATCGAGCAACGGGCTGGATTCCAACCCGGTACCGTGCCCCTTGACCGGGGCCGCTCCCTTATCGCCGCCAGCCGGCGCAGCGCTCTTGGCAGCCGAAGCCGGCTCCGGAGCGGCTTGTCCGCCGGCAGCCGATCGGGCTGCGGCTTCGGACTGCTCATGTTCGGTCATGACGCGAACGCGGAACTTTGCCACTTCCGCGCCGGCCGGCTTCAATGCCGCACGGATCTCGAACTCCAGCTTGGCCGATTGGCTTACGCTATCGGGGTGAAGCACCGCGGTAAGCGATACCTTCTCTTCCTTCACGACGATGTCTCTGATCAGGTTAAGTTGAACCAGAGATACGCGAAGCGTGGGCTCGTCAATCGACTTCAATGTATCCAATATCGAATCTCTCGTAATCATCTATAGCGCCTCGCTTCATCTGCTCAATTGATCCTATTATAACATATTCGATTCCTCATCTTAAGGCTTTGCTCCGCTTCCCTCTCCGGAGCTGTAGCGAAGGATTCCCCGGTAAAGGGCGGCCGCTACCTTCTTCTGATAATCTTCATCCGCCAACAGGCGCGCCTCTTGGGGGTGCGAGAGAAAACCGATCTCGATGAGCGCCGTCGGCATGGTCAGCGTTCTGAGCAGATAAACTTTGTCGTTCTTGATGGCCGTTCGGTTCGTATTGCCAAGGGTCTCCCGGATCTCGCTCTGGATCACGGTCGCCAGGCGAATGCTTTCCTGTCGGCCCGAAAAATAGAACGACTGGGCTCCGGACCAATTGGGAGAAGGCACGCTGTTCATGTGAATGCTTAATGCGAGGTCTGCCTTGCGACTCTGGATGAGCTCCACCCTCGACAATAGGTCTTGCGTCTTGCGCTTGGAATAGCCTTTGACGTCTTTGCCCGCCAGATCATAGTCGCCCTCTCGGGTCAGAATGACCAACGCTCCCGCTTGCTGGAGATAATCGCGCAGATAGTGGACGATCGCCATGTTGATATCCTTCTCGATGATACCGGATTGGCTCTCCGCTCCCCCGTCCGGGCCTCCATGCCCGGCATCCAGGGCAATCACCTTGCCGGAAAGCGGAGTGGTCCAGAACGTCCATGTCTTGGCGGTGGGTATCTCCGAATAAAGGACCGTAACGGCAATAACGAGCAGAGCGGCCGCGGCGGAGAGCCTCAACCAGCCGCGTCTCGTTATCCAGAAGACGAATCTCGGCCATCCTAATCGGCGCTTATCCCCGCTCTTCGGTTGATTCGGTTGATTGGGTTGATTCGATTGATTAGACATAACAAAACCACCTCGTCCCAGCGATGTAACGCTACATCTTATGGGACGAGGCAGTATATTATACCTTTAGATAGAATAAGACTTACTCGCCTCGGACATTCCTTCGATCAGGATCTCGGCGACTTCCGGGCGAGTGAATTCCGGCGGCGGGCAGACGCCTTCGCGCAGCAATGCGCGGACCTTCGTACCGGACAGCGTCAGGTGATCCTCCTTGCCATGCGGGCAAGTTTTGCGGGATGCCATGCTGCCGCACTTCGCGCAGAAGAAGCTATGCTCGAAGAACAAAGGCGTAATCCCCAGCTCCTCCGGAGCGAACGCACGGAGCAGATCCTGCGCTTCGTACGTTCCGTAATAATCGCCGACTCCGGCATGGTCGCGCCCGACGATGAAGTGCGTGCAGCCGTAGTTCTTGCGTACGATCGCGTGGAAGATGCCTTCGCGCGGACCTGCATAGCGCATGGCGGCGGGGAATACGCCCAGGAACACATGATCCTTCGGGTAATAATGGTCCAGGAGCGCTTCATAGCTCTTCATCCGCACGTTCGCCGGAACGTCATCCGACTTCGTCTCGCCGACGAGAGGATTCAGGAACAGCGCATCGACAATCTCCATTGCCGACTTCTGAATGTATTCATGGGCGCGGTGCACCGGATTGCGCGTCTGGAAGCCGACGACCGTTCGCCACCCCTTCTCCGCGAAGAAGCGCCGCGTCTCCGCCGGGTCGAAGTAATATTCCTTGAACTTCTCGGGCTTCGGGCGATTCAGGACGAGCACGGACCCTCCGAGATAGTAGTCGGGACGATCGAACAGCTTCGCGACTCCCGGATGCTCCCGGGCATCCGTCTTGAACACCTGCAAGGCTTCGTGCTTCTTGTCGACCTTGTAGATGCTCTCGACGTCGATTATGCCATAGATAAGGCCATCGCTCTCGCCGATCAGCGCAGCGCGTTCACCGAGCGACAACCGCGCCGCTAGGCCGCTCGTGATCGCCAGCGTTATCGGAATGCTCCACACGGTGCCGTTCGCTAGTCTCATCGAGTTCACGACGGACCTGTAATCCTCTTCTCTCATAAAGCCGGTGAGGGGACTATAAGCGCCGACGCCGATCAGATCGAGATCGGAGATCGTCCACGCGCTTACGGGAATGGATACCAGCTTCTCCGCTTCGGCAAGCAGAGCTTCACGTTCTTGTCCTTCGACGACACGGTTGATCAAAGTACCGCCATGAGGCAGAACAGCTGTCATTCGTCCGCTCCTCTTCTCAAAAGACTTATTTGTGCAAGCCGCACTCCGTCTTCTCGGTACCGGACCATCTTCCCGCTCGAGGATCTTCGCCAGGCATGACGGGGCGAGTGCAATGCTCACAGCCTATGCTCGGATAATTCAGATCGTGCAGCGGATTATAAATGATATCGTTGGCGCGGATGTAGTTCCATACGTCTTCGGAAGTCCAAGCGGCCAGCGGATTAAACTTCACCAGTCCGAACTTCGTATCGTATTCGATCTTCTTCGCATTGGCGCGTGTATAGGCTTGGTCGCGGCGAATTCCGGTGATCCATGCTTCATATTGGCCAAGAACGCGAGTGAGCGGCTCAACCTTGCGAATATTGCAGCAGCCGTTCTGATCGCTCTTCCAGAGCTCTTCGCCGTGCTCCGCCGCTTGCTCTTCCGGAGTCAACTTCGGCTTCACTTGGATGAACTCGAGACCGTATTTCGCGGCCATGCGATCCCGGGTCTCGTACGTTTCCTTGAAGTGAAAATCCGTGTCCAAATAGAAAATATCCGTAGTCGGGCTGATCTTCTGGAGCATATCGACAAGAACGACGTCTTCGGCGCCGAAGCTGCAGGCGAACGTAATGGATGGGAATGTCTCGACCGCGAAACGAATCACCTCTTCAGGCGAAGAGTTCTCCAGCTCTTCCGCTTGGACGCGGATCAGAGCTTCTTTCTCGAACAGGTTCATCCGAATACCCCCTGTAGACAAGTAAGCTTACTAATTTACCCTGAATTATACGTGATCTAATATGATTATACAATGAAATAAAGGCCACTTTTTTTCGTTTTGGCATAAAGTTTTTTAATCATCGTGCGTCGATAATGCAAAAAAGCCTTCTCGCTGCCAATGGCAGACGAGAAGGCTCTGAGGGTAACGATTAGCGCTTCGAGAATTGCGGAGCGCGACGGGCTGCTTTGAGACCGTACTTCTTACGTTCCTTCATGCGCGGATCGCGAGTCAGGAATCCAGCTCTCTTCAGAGAGGAGCGAAGTTCCGGATCTGCCTTCAGCAGAGCGCGGGAGATGCCGTGGCGGATAGCGCCGGCTTGACCGGACATGCCGCCGCCGTTAGCAAGAACGATAATGTCGTATTTGCCAGCTGTTTCCGTCAGAACCAGCGGTTGCTTAACGATCAGCTTCAACGTTTCCAGACCGAAGTATTCGTCGATAGAACGCTTGTTAATGGTGATTTGGCCTTCACCCGGTACGAGACGTACGCGCGCAACCGAATGCTTGCGGCGGCCTGTTCCAATATAATTCGCTTGAGCCATTGGTAGGTCCTCCCTTTCGATTAACCGCGAAGTTCGTAAACTTCAGGTTGTTGGGCTTGGTGCGGATGTTCCGAACCAGCGTATACTTTAAGCTTCGTTTGCAGTTGGTGACCGAGCTTGTTCTTAGGGAGCATGCCGAATACGGCGAGCTCGATAATGCGAGCAGGCTTCTTGGCGATCATCTCGCCAGCCGTCGTTGTCTTAAGGCCGCCCGGATAGTGCGAGTGAGTGTAGTACTTCTTCTGTTGGAGCTTCTTGCCCGTAAGGACAATCTTCTCAGCGTTGATGATGACAACGAAGTCACCCGTATCAACATGAGGAGTAAATTCTGGTTTATGCTTGCCGCGGATCAGAGCAGCTGCTTCGGTTGCCAGACGGCCGAGGGTCTTGCCTGCAGCGTCGATGACATGCCATTTGCGCTCGACTTCGTTCGGCTTCGCGATATAAGTGGTACGCATAGGAGGTCCTCCTTCTGAATTAGCTATGTTACGTTGTATGTCTCAAGACATCATCATTCATCATTGTTTGGTAGAAAGAATGTATGACGGCCAATAGTCTAGAATCGATCGAATCTTCGGGAAACGATGATTTATTGGACGTTCCATTCTGAACGGTGGTCTTCATTGGGGGCCGTGGGTAGCCATGAAGAACACACAATGACTATTGTACATCATAATACCCACTTTCGCAAGATCAATATTTGCGATTCATGGCTTCCTGCCAATCGAGTTCCCACTCGGATCCGTATTCGACGCTCATGAGCGTCAAGCCGTACGGAACCGCCGTAGGACCGGCTTTGGCGCGGTTCTTCGCCGCCAGTATGATTCCGATGTCCTCCGGCTTGCGCTTGCCCTCGCCAACCTGCATTAAAGTGCCGGCGATGATTCTTACCATGTTATAAAGAAATCCGTTGCCGGATACGATAAGGCTCGCTTTGCCTCTGCCTTGCTCGAGCGATCCGTCTCCCCCCGGCTCCACCACGAGCTTAGCCTCGTACAGAGTGCGAACGTGATGGGGCTTCGTCGAGAGCGGCGATGTGAACGACGAGAAGTCGTGCTCTCCAAGCAGATAAGCGAGTCCTTCCTGCATGGCTTCGAAGCGAAGCGGAGCCGGATGATGGAACACATACTTCCGGTCGAAGACATCCGGGAAGCGGCAGCTCGTTATCGCATACTTGTAGGTCTTGCGAATAGCCGATCTGCGGGAATGGAACGACAACGGAACCTCGATGGCCGCGCGGACGACAATGTCGTCCGGAAGCCTCGTGTTCAGCGCTAGCGCCCAACGCTGGGCCGGGATCTTCGATTCCGTATGGAAGTGCACCACTTGTCCCAGCGCATGAACGCCGGCGTCCGTGCGTCCGGACCCGTGGATCTTGATGGTCTCCCCCGTCAACGCCCTTATGGCTTCCTCCAGGCAATCCTGAACGGTGTTGCCTCCAGGCTGGCTCTGATAGCCATAATAGGAGGTGCCGTCATAGCTGACGAGCAGGGCGATATTCCGCATCCTTTCACCCCCGAAAGACATTGAACAAAAAAAGGATGACCCGAAGACGAATTCGGCCCATCCTTTCTTGTTCCGGTCTTACGCGCGATCTACGAGCTCGAGGTAAACCATCGGCGCGGAGTCGCCGCGACGAGGTCCAAGCTTCAAGATGCGAGTGTATCCGCCCGGACGTTCCGCGTAGCGCGGCGCCAAATCGGAGAACAACTTCTGGATGGCGTCTTGATCGCCGTTCAGGGTTTCCCGACGTACGAATGCTGCTACTTGGCGACGAGCGTGAAGATCACCGCGCTTCGCGAGCGTGATCAGCTTCTCGGCGATCGAGCGAACTTCCTTAGCCTTAGCCTCGGTCGTTTGGATGCGCTCGTACAGGAACAGGTCGGTTACCAGGTCGCGGAAGAGAGCCTTCCGAGCGCTGGAATCGCGACTCAGTTTTTGATATGCCATCGTTTTCCCTCCTTGCTGTTTATTCCATTACGCTTATTCTTCAATACGTAAACCGAGTCCGAGCTCCTCGAGCTTCTCTTGAACTTCTTCCAAGGACTTGCGGCCCAGGTTGCGGACCTTCATCATGTCCTCTTCGGACTTCGTGATCAGCTCTTGCACGGTATTGATACCGGCGCGCTTGAGGCAGTTGTAGGAACGGACGGAGAGATCGAGCTCTTCGATGGTCATCTCGAGCACCTTCTCCTTCTTGTCCTCTTCCTTCTCCTTCATCGTCTCGGTGTCCTTGGCTTCGTCCGTTAGTCCGACGAACAACGACAAGTGATCCGTGAGGATCTTCGCGCCCAGACTGACCGCTTCTTCCGGTCGAATACTTCCGTCGGTCCACACTTCGAGCGTTAGCTTGTCATAGTTGGTAACTTGGCCGACGCGGGTGTTTTCGACTTTATAGTTGACGCGGGTAATAGGCGTGTAGATCGAGTCGACCGGAATGACTCCAATCGGCTGATCTTCCTTCTTGTTGCGATCCGCCGGGACATAACCACGTCCCTGTCTGGCAAAAATGCGCATGTGAAGGCGCGCACCGGAAGCCAGGGTTGCGATGTGCAGATCCGGATTGAGGATCTCCACGTCGCTGTCCGCCCGAATGTCGCCGGCCGTAACGATCCCTTCGCCTTCGGCATCAATCTCGAGCACTTTCTCCTCGTCCGAATGAATCTTCAGCGAAAGTCGTTTCAGATTGAGGATAATTTCCGTTACATCCTCAATGACACCGGGAATGGTGGAGAATTCATGAAGAACACCGTCAATCTGAACCGATATGACGGCCGCGCCCGGAAGGGACGACAGCAGAATACGGCGGAGGGAGTTCCCCAGCGTCATGCCGTATCCACGCTCCAGCGGCTCCACGACAAAACGACCGTACTTCTTATCTTCTTGAATCTCAACGGACTCGATTTTCGGCTTCTCGATCACAATCACAACCATAACCCTCCTTCAAAACGTCGCTTGCTGCGCTGACGTTGCCGATTGTTTACCCTCTAAAGCCGACGGTCCCAAGGTACCTTGTTAATCGCACTTACGAGTCAAGCCATAAGGGTAAACCATGTAGTATGTCTAAGCAATACAACCATTATTCACAAGTTGCTGTTGTTTGATACCACACAGGCACGCGTTATACGCGGCGACGCTTCGGAGGACGGCAGCCGTTGTGAGGGATCGGCGTAACGTCTTTGATCATGCTGACTTCAAGGCCAGCTGCTTGCAGGGAACGGATAGCCGCTTCACGGCCAGCGCCAGGACCCTTAACCATGACTTCAACGACGCGCATGCCATGCTCCATCGCTGCGCGAGCTGCAGATTCAGCTGCCATCTGCGCCGCGAACGGAGTGCTCTTACGCGAGCCTTTGAAACCAAGGTTACCGGAGCTCGCCCAAGAGATCGCGTTTCCGTGCGGATCCGTGATCGTTACGATCGTGTTGTTGAACGTCGAACGGATGTGTGCAACGCCCGAATCGATATTCTTACGGTCACGACGCTTGGTACGAACGACTTTCTTTCCTTTTGGTGCCATGCTTGTTATCCCCCCTTCTTACTTCTTCTTGTTAGCTACCGTACGACGCGGACCTTTGCGTGTGCGGGCATTAGTCTTCGTACGTTGACCGCGAACCGGAAGGCCGCGACGGTGACGTACACCGCGATAGCATCCGATTTCGATCAGACGCTTGATGTTTAGTGCGATATCACGACGAAGGTCGCCCTCAACCTTCACGTTCTTGTCGATGCCTTCACGGATAAGAGCAAGCTCATCTTCCGTCAGGTCGCGAACGCGAGTGTTAGGGTTGATACCGGCGCCCGCCAGAATCTTCTGGGAAGTCGTTTTACCGATTCCGAAGATGTACGTCAGGGCGATTTCAACGCGCTTGTCGCGCGGAAGGTCAACACCAGCAATACGTGCCATGCTTTACAGCACCTCCTCTTAGCCTTGTTTTTGTTTGTGTTTCGGATTCTCGCAGATAACCATCACGTTGCCTTTGCGGCGAATGACTTTGCATTTCTCGCAAATAGGCTTGACCGAAGGTCTCACCTTCATGATAATAACCTCCTTCAATGTGCCATCGTAGTAGTGTGCGCCCTCGGCGCCGCGTTCGATCGGCACGTATGGTACGGCAGATCGGACGAACTATTTGCGGTAGGTAATCCGGCCTCGCGTCAAATCGTAAGGCGACAATTGGATAACCACTTTATCTCCCGTCAGAATACGGATAAAATGCATCCGCAGCTTGCCGGAGACGTGAGCCAGAATTTGGTGCCCATTCTCGAGTTCCACTCGGAACATCGCATTCGGCAGCGGTTCGATGACCGTTCCTTCCACCTCAATGACGTCCTCTTTGGCCACGGTCATTCTCCTTTCTCTTCAGCATGCGCTTCGATCGATCTTCGGGCATTCGCGATGGCGAACCGGAGCTTGCCGTTGGTGACGCGTCCGGTTTCTTGAAGACTTCTTAAGACTTCCTCGCTTGCCGCCCCGATCGGTTCGAGATGCAGCACATTTTTGCGTTTGGGCCGATCGAAACGACGCTTGTCGCCGTCGGCCACGAGTGCGATTCGCTCATCTTCGAGAGCGATGACGACCGACCAATCGCCCTCGTCTTTCCCCCGCCGGATTCTCACGATATCTCCGGGCGACAACCTTGCGTGTTCCGTCACTACGAATCACCTAAGCTTCCGTACGAGTAAGGATCTCGTACCCGGACTCCGTTACGGCAACCGTATGTTCGAAGTGCGCGCATAAGGAGCCGTCCACCGTCACGACCGTCCAGTTATCCGAGAGGGTCCGTACATATCGTTCTCCGACGTTGACCATCGGCTCGATCGCCAGTACCATGCCCGGCTTCAGCCTCGGTCCCCGATCGGGAGGTCCGTAGTTCGGAATCTGCGGTTCCTCGTGCAGCTCAGTTCCTACGCCGTGTCCGACGTACTCGCGAACGACCGAGAAGCCCGCCTCTTCGATAACTTTCTGAATGGCGTGAGAGATCGTGAACAGACGAACGTCAGGCCGAACGAGCTCCAAGCCGGCGTACAGTGACGCTTCCGTCACGTCAAGCAGCCTCTGCGCTTCTTCGCTAATCGTCCCGACGCCGTAGGTCCACGCGGAATCTCCGTGATAGCCCTTGTACTGAGCGCCGATGTCGATACTGATGATATCGCCCTCTACGAGCTTCCGCTTGCCGGGGAACCCATGGACGAGTTCCTCGTTCACGGAAGCGCATATGCTGGAGGGGAACCCGTTATAGCCTTTGAAGGAAGGGGTTGCGCCTTGACTGCGAATGTAGTCGTCGGCGATCCGATCCAACTCCCCCGTCGTAATGCCGGGCACGATCGCCTGCTTGAGCAAGCGATGCGTATCGGCTACGATTCGGCCGGCTTCTCGCATCAAGATCAATTCCGATTCGGATTTGCACACGATCATGGCTGGTTACCCTCTCAGGAGAGAACCGATTTCGGCCGTAACCGCGTCGATATCCTTCTCCCCGTCCACTTCTCGGAGCAAGCCTTTGTTGCCGTAATACTCGAGCAGCGGTGCAGTCTTGCTTGTATACTCGTCAAGCCTGGTTCCGACTTTCTCTTCCGTATCGTCGGAGCGCTGATACAGCTCTCCACCGCACTTGTCGCAAATGCCTTCTTGCTTCGGCGGGTTATTCAATACGTGATAGGTCGATCCGCAGGATTTGCAGATCCGTCTTCCCGTCAAGCGGGCCAGCAGCAAGCCGCGGTCCACGTTCAGGTTAACGACATGATCGATCTTGCGTCCCATATCGGCGAGCATCTGATCGAGCGCTTCGGCTTGGGCAAGCGTGCGGGGGAACCCGTCGAGCAGGAACCCCGGCTTGCAGTCATCCAAAGTCAGACGATCACGAACGATTCCATTCGTAACTTCGTCCGGAACGAGAAGCCCTTGGTCGATAAACTTCTTGGCTTCAAGTCCGATCGGAGTGCCTTCTTTCATCGCCAAGCGGAAAGCGTCGCCGGTCGAGATGTGCGGCACGCCGAACTCTTCGACGATTCGTTCGGCCTGCGTGCCTTTCCCGGCGCCAGGAGGCCCCATAAACAAAATGTTCATTGTTGTTCCTCCTAAGGCATGTTACTTGTTGATGAATCCTTTGTAATGTCTCTTGATCAGTTGGCTCTCGATCTGCTTCATCGTCTCGAGGGCAACGCCGACGAGGATGAGCAGCGAGGTGCCGCCTAATTGCACCGTTCTCGGAAGGCCGAAGGCCGAACCGAAGATAACCGGCAGAATCGAGATCACCGCAAGGAACAATGCGCCTGCCAAGGTGATACGCGTGATAACCTTCATCAGGTAACCGGAAGTCGGCTTGCCCGGGCGGATGCCTGGGATGTAGCCGCCGTTCTTCTTCATGTTGTCAGCCAATTGTTGAGGATTGAACTGAACGAACGTGTAGAAGAAGGTGAATCCGACGATCAGAAGGATGTACAGGACCATACCAAGCGGTTTGTCGTAGTACAAGTTGCTGATGATCCAGTTCGCCCAGCTATGACCCGCCGCGAATTGGGCGATCGTAACCGGGAACATAAGCAGCGAGGAAGCGAAGATGACCGGGATAACGCCGGCGCCATTCACCTTGAGAGGAATGTGCGTCGACTGTCCGCCGTACATCTTCTGCCCGACAACACGCTTGGCGTATTGAACCGGGATTTTACGCATCCCTTGCTGAATGAAGATAACACCAACGATAATGAAAAGCACGATAACGGCAAGAATCGCTACTTTGATGATCGCCCAGAAGAGCTCTCCGTCATTGTTAGCGAATTGATCCCGGTAGATGTCCTGCGCGTATTGCGGTACCCGCGATACGATAGCGGCGAACATCAGGATCGAGATCCCGTTGCCGATCCCCTTCTCATTGATTTGCTCTCCGAGCCACATCAGGAATGCAGTACCAGCCGTCAACACGATCGCAATCATGATGTAGGTAGCCCAAGATGGATCGATAACCATATCGCTATTGTAGATTCGGTTGAACCCGATCGCTGTTGCGAATGCCTGGATCAGACCCAGGATGACCGTCCCGTATCGTGTGACCTGCGCCAGCTTACGCTTGCCGTTCTCGCCTTCTTTAGCCCATTCCGCGAACTTGGGAATGACGTCCATCGACAGAAGCTGCACGATGATCGAAGCCGTGATGTAAGGCATAATCCCCAGCGCAAAAATGGAGAAGTGGAACAGCGCGCCGCCGGAGAACGTATTGAGGAGACCGAAGAGCTCGTTGCCTTGCTCGTTGGCAGCCTCAAGTACGCTTTTGTCGATGTTCGGAACCGGAATGAAAGAACCTACGCGATAGACAAGCAGGATGAAAAGGGTAAACAGGATCCTCTTGCGAAGGTCCTCTACTTTCCAAATGTTGGAGACGGTCGCGAACATTAGATCACCTCGGTTGTACCGCCGGCGGCTTGAATCTTAGCAACTGCGGTTTGAGAGAACTTGTGAGCCTTAACCGTCAGCTTAACGTTCAGTTCGCCGGCGCCCAGAATCTTGATACCGTCTTTCGGGTTCTTGACGATCCCTTGAGCGAGAAGAAGCTCTGGCGTTACTTCAGTTCCAGCCGCGAATACGTTCAGTTGTTCCAGGTTAACGATCGCATGTTCAGTAGCGAAGCGATCATTGTTGAAGCCGCGCTTCGGCAAGCGACGGTACAGAGGGTTCTGGCCGCCTTCGAATCCGGGACGAACACCGCCGCCGGAACGAGCGTTTTGACCTTTGTGACCGCGAGTGGACGTTTTGCCCATACCGCTGCCGATGCCGCGACCGACGCGCTTGCGGCTGAACTTGGATCCTTCAGCAGGAGAAAGTTCATGCAATTTCATCGTTCGTCGCACCTCCTTGAGTGATTTGCCCTTGCAGGAATATCTTAAACTTCTTTAACTTCAACCAGGTGGCTAACGGCATTAACCATGCCGCGAATGGCCACGTTGTCTTCTTTAACGACGGTAGAGTTCACCTTACGGAGACCCAGAGATTGAACCGTCTGGCGTTGAACCTCAGGACGGCCAATGAGACTGCGCTTGAGGGTGATTTGCAGTTTTGCCATTTCGTACCCCTCCTTAACCCAACAGCTCTTCCACGGTCTTACCGCGGAGTTTCGCTACATCTTCAGCGCGCTTCAGTCGGGAAAGTCCTTCCAACGTTGCATTAACCATGTTCATGGAGTTGGAAGAGCCGAGCGATTTCGTCAAAATGTCGCCGACTCCGGCGAGTTCGAGCACTGCGCGGACAGGGCCGCCCGCGATAACGCCCGTACCTTCCGATGCCGGTTTCAGCAGCACTTTGCCGGCGCCGAAGTGTCCCGTAACAGCGTGCGGAATCGTCGTGCCGACCAGCGGAATGTAAATCAGATTTTTCTTGGCATCTTCGATGCCTTTGCGAATCGCGTCAGGAACTTCGCCTGCTTTGCCGATTCCTGCGCCAACCCAGCCTTTGCCGTCTCCGACAACGACGAGTGCGCTAAAGCTGAAACGGCGACCGCCCTTGACGACCTTGGCAACGCGGTTGATCTGAACCATCTTTTCAGTCAGTTCCAATGTGTTTGGATCTACACGCAAGTCGTTTACCCTCCTTGTGTCAAAATTTGATTTTTAGAACTGGAGACCAGCTTCGCGAGCTGCGTTCGCCAGAGCTTGAATACGTCCATGGTACAGGTAGCCGCCGCGATCGAACACGACGTTGTTATATCCCTTAGCCAGAGCACGCTTGGCGATCAGTTCGCCAACCTTGCTTGCGGACTCGACGTTGCCGCCGTTCTTGATCTCGCTTGCGATCTCCTTGTCAACCGTCGAAGCGGAAGCCAGGGTTACGCCCTTGATATCGTCGATCAGTTGCGCGTAGATGTGCTTCGAGGAACGGAACACGGACAGACGCGGACGTTCGTTGGTGCCGCTGATCTTCTTGCGCACGCGAAGGTGGCGCTTCAGACGGGCTTTGTTCTTATCGCCTTTGGTAATCATTTAGAGCTCTCCTTAACGGTTGCATCTGGGCAGCTTATGATTCGCTTCTCAAGCCACCCGCAACTTCGTTTTATTATTTCTTCTTACCTGCCTTGCCTTCCTTGCGGATAATGCGCTCGCCTTCGTACTTGATGCCTTTGCCTTTGTAAGGCTCTGGCGGACGAACGTCGCGCACCTTGGCAGCGATAGAGCCGACAGCTTCCTTGTCGATGCCCTTGATGATGATCTTGTTCTGAGCAGGAACTTCGAATTCGATGCCTTTCTCAGGAACGAACTCGACCGGATGAGAGTAACCAACGTTCAGTACGAGCTTCTCGCCCGACTTACTTGCACGGTAACCTACGCCAACCAGCTCAAGGCTCTTCGAGAAGCCATCCGTTACACCGCTAACCATGTTAGCGACGACGCTGCGCGTCGTACCGTGCAGAGAGCGGTGAAGCTTCTGATCGGAAGGTCTCTCAACGTTGATAACGTTCGATTCGACCGTTACCTTCATATCTTTGTGCAATTCACGGGACAAAGTTCCCTTAGGGCCTTTGACCGTAATCGTATTGTTATCCAGGTTCACGTCCACGCCGTTAGGCACCTGGATCGGTTTACGTCCGATACGGGACATGGGTACACCTCCTATCTTGTGCGGGTTCTATTACCAAACGTAGCAGAGCACTTCGCCGCCGGACTTCCCTTGACGGGCTTCCTTATCGGTTACGATGCCTTTGGATGTAGAGATGATCGCGATGCCGAGGCCGCCCAGTACGCGAGGTACTTCGTTCGACTTCGTGTATACGCGCAGGCCAGGCTTACTAATGCGCTTCAGGCCCGTAATAACACGCTCGTTGTTAGGTCCGTACTTCAAGAAAATACGGATCAACCCTTGCTTGTTGTCCTCAACGTATTCAGCATCACGGATGAAGCCTTCACGCTTGAGGATTTCTGCGATTTGCTTTTTCACGGTAGAGGCTGGCAGTTCAACCGTCTCGTGACGCACCAGATTCGCGTTGCGAATGCGCGTAAGCATATCTGCAATGGGATCAGACATAACCATGGGGTAAACCTCCTTCCCGAACTAGGCTGATTACCAGCTCGCTTTTTTAACGCCAGGAATCTGGCCTTTGTATGCCAACTCACGGAAACAAATCCGGCAAATCTTGAACTTTTGCAATACGGAGTGCGGACGTCCGCAACGCTCGCACCGCGTGTAAGCACGGACTTGGAACTTCGGCGGGCGTTGTTGCTTAATCTTCATCGACGTTTTTGCCACTTGCTTTCACACCTCCCAATGGGTCCCTTGGCTCAAGGCCAGGTGGGCGACGTCACTTCGTGAACGGCATGCCCAGTTGGGTCAGCAGTTCACGCGCTTCTTCGTCCGAATTAGCCGTCGTTACGATAACAATATCCATCCCGCGAATCTTGTCGACTTTGTCGTACTCGATTTCCGGGAAGATCAGCTGTTCCTTCAAACCAAGCGTATAGTTGCCGCGACCGTCGAACGCCTTGCTCGACACACCGTGGAAGTCGCGTACGCGAGGAAGAGAGATGTTGAACAGCTTGTCAAGGAAGTAGTACATGCGGTCGCCGCGCAGCGTGACCTTTGCACCGATCGGCGCGTTCTCACGAAGGCGGAAGCCTGCGATGGACTTCTTGGCACGGGTGATTACCGGCTTCTGACCAGCGATCTTCTGAAGATCTTCAACGGCGGAATCCAGAACCTTGGAGTTTTGAACCGCGTCGCCTACGCCCATGTTAATGACAACCTTCTCTACCTTCGGCACTTGCATGACCGACTTGTAGCTGAACTTCTGCATAAGAGCAGGAGTTACTTCATTCTGGAAACGTTCTTTCATTCTTGCTGCCATTTGTCACAGTGACCTCCTTTCCGTCTGTACTTGGATTAATCGATTTCTTGACCGGAGCGCTTAGCGATACGGACTTTCTTGCCGTTCTCAAGCACCTTGTAGCCGATACGGGTCGGCTTGCCGTCCTTCGGATCCGCGATCATGACGTTGGATACGTGGATCGGAGCTTCTTGCTCGATGATACCGCCTTGTTGGTTGTTCATGCTCGGGCGGGTATGCTTCTTGACCATATTCACGCCTTCGACCAAAACGCGGTTCTCGCGTGGATAAGCGGCGATTACTCGGCCTTTCTTACCCTTGTCTTTGCCGGTGATGACGATGACCGTATCATCCTTCTTCACGTGCAGCTTATTGTTGTGCGATTCAAGCACTTTTTTCAAACGGGGCATGGGTACACCTCCTTGAGTGTTTCTCCATGAGCATCAGCCGGATTACAGAACTTCCGGAGCCAGGGAAATGATTTTCATGAAGTCGCGGTCGCGAAGTTCGCGAGCGACTGGTCCAAAGATACGAGTGCCGCGCGGGCTCTTGTCTTCTTTGACGATTACGGCTGCGTTCTCGTCGAACGCGATATAGGAACCATCTTTACGGCGTACAGAACGCTTCGTACGGACGATAACACACTTCACGACATCGCCTTTCTTGACAACGCCGCCTGGTGTTGCTTGTTTTACGGAAGCAACGATCAGATCGCCGATGTGGCCGACACGACGTCCTGTACCGCCAAGCACGCGGATGCACATCAGTTCTTTGGCACCGGAGTTGTCGGCAACAGCCAATCTCGTAAACGGTTGAATCATCGTTAGGTCCTCCTTTCAGTAAACGGTGAGGTCGCGTTACAGAATAACGGCTTTCTCAGTAATTTCAACAAGGCGCCAGTTCTTATCCTTCGAAAGCGGGCGGGTCTCCATGATCTTCACGGTATCGCCGATCTTCGCGTCGTTGTTCTCGTCGTGAGCCTTGAATTTCTTCGTGTACTTGATGCGCTTGTGATAGAGGCTGTGTTTCTTGTACGTTTCGACAGCCACTACGATCGTTTTGTCCATCTTGTCGGATACGACTTTGCCGATCTGCACCTTGCGGTTATTGCGGTCGCTCATTGAAATCCTCCTTCCCGGAAGCGTCTTCGGGGTTTATAGTCGGGGTTTAGCCGATGCCGAGTTCACGCTCGCGCAGAATTGTTTTGGCCCGGGCAATCTCTTTGCGCAGCTCGCTGATGCGGTGCGGGTTGTCCAGTTGGCCTGTTGCCAGTTGGAAACGGAGGTTAAACAGCTCTTCCTTGAAGCCGGCGACCTTCTGTTCGATCTCGACGGACGTCAAGTTACGGAACTCACTGCCCTTCATTCGTTTCACCACCCAGTTCTTCACGTTTCACAAACTTCGTCTTGATCGGCAGCTTGTGCGCTGCAAGACGCATCGCTTCACGTGCAACTTCCTCGGATACGCCAGCCAGTTCGAACATGACCTTGCCCGGCTTAACGACGGCTACCCACTTCTCGACGTTACCTTTACCGCTACCCATCCGGACTTCGAGAGGCTTCTGGGTGATCGGCTTGTCAGGGAATACCTTGATCCAAACCTTACCGCCACGCTTGATGTAACGGGTCATGGCAATACGAGCGGCTTCGATCTGACGGTTCGTTACCCAAGAAGGCTCTTGAGCTTGAAGGCCGTATTCGCCGAACGCTACCGTTTGGCCGCCTTTGGCTTGGCCTTTCATCTTACCGCGGTGCTGCTTGCGGTGTTTGACGCGTTTAGGGACCAACATGATCAGTTGCCTCCTTCCTGAACTGCTCTCTTCTTCTTAGCAGGAAGGACTTCGCCGCGATAGATCCAGACTTTGACGCCGATACGACCGTAAGTCGTGTGCGCTTCTGCCGTTCCATAGTCGATGTCCGCGCGCAGTGTATGCAGCGGAACCGTTCCTTCGCTGTAGCCTTCCGTACGTGCGATTTCCGCGCCGCCCAGACGTCCGCTGACCGACGTTTTGATTCCCTTCGCGCCTTGACGAATCGTGCGTTGGATCGCTTGCTTCATCGCGCGGCGGAACGAAGTGCGCTTCTCGAGCTGTTGAGCAATGCCTTCAGCAACGAGAGTTGCATCCAATTCCGGATTCTTGATCTCGGAGATGTTGATGTGTACCTTCTTGCCGTTCGTAAGCTTCGTCAGTTCGCCGCGGATAACTTCCACTTCCGAACCGCCCTTACCGATAACCATACCCGGCTTGGCAGTGTGGATAGTTACGTTCACGCGGTTAGCTGCGCGCTCGATCTCGAAGCGAGATACAGCTGCGTCTTTAAGTTTATTTTTGAGGAATTCGCGGATTTTGACATCCTCCATCAGAAGGGTGCCGAAATCTTTGTCAGCGTACCACTTGGATTCCCAATCGCGGATGACGCCGATGCGAAGACCAACGGGATTTACTTTTTGACCCACACGTTTTCCCTCCCTTATTTTTCGGATACGACCAGCGTGATGTGGCTGGACCGCTTGAAGATACTGAACGCGCGACCTTGCGAACGAGGCTGGAACCGCTTCAGGGTCGGGCCTTCATTGACATAAGCTTGGCTGATCACCAGCTTGTTCACGTCCAGTTGGTAGTTGTGCTCAGCGTTCGCCACGGCAGAGTTCAGCAACTTCTCCAGAACAGGAGATGCGGAGCGCGGAGTGTGGCGCAGGATGGCGATCGCTTCGCCAACCTTCTTGCCGCGAATCAGGTCGACAACCAGTCGAACCTTACGTGCCGGAATGCGAATGTAGCTCGCTACGGCTTTCGCTTCTTGAGACATCGATGTACCTCCTCTCTTGCGTTACGTGCACCGGTTGCCCGGACATAGAGTTCTTATCGCTTGCCTGTCTTCTTGTCGTCGTCGGTGTGTCCCTTGTAAGTACGCGTCGGAGCGAACTCACCGAGCTTGTGACCGACCATGTCTTCCGATACGTAAACCGGAACATGCTTGCGGCCGTCGTATACAGCGAACGTGTGTCCGACGAACTGCGGGAAAATCGTAGAGCGGCGGGACCACGTTTTGATTACAACCTTCTTGCTGCCTTCGTTAAGCGCGTCTACCTTCTTAAGCAGGTAGTCGTCGATAAAAGGCCCTTTTTTTAAGCTGCGACCCATGGTAAAATCCTCCCTTCAACCCAGAGTGAGGGTTGGCCGTTATCGCCACCCGGCGTACGGCCTTTACTTGCGGCGACGTACGATATATTGGCTGGATGCTTTCTTCTTCTTGCGGGTCTTGTAACCGAGCGTCGGCTTGCCCCAAGGAGACATCGGGGATTTGCGGCCGATCGGAGCGCGGCCTTCGCCACCACCGTGAGGGTGATCTACCGGGTTCATGACGACACCGCGAACGACTGGACGTTTGCCCAGGTTACGATTGCGTCCTGCTTTACCGATGTTGATCAGTTCGTGGTCTTGGTTGCCTACGGAACCAACGGTAGCGCGGCATTGCTTCAGGACCTTGCGGATTTCGCCGGAAGTCAGACGAATCGTTACATAAACGTCTTCCTTACCGAGCAATTGAGCTTCCGTACCGGCTGCGCGAACCAATTGTCCGCCCTTACCTGGCTTCAGCTCGATGTTGTGGATAACCGTACCGACCGGAATGTTCTCCAGCGGAAGGGCGTTGCCCACCTTGATGTCGGCTTCTGCGCCGGACACGATTTCGTCGCCGACCTTCAGTCCCTTAGGAGCGATGATGTAACGCTTCTCTCCGTCCAGGTAGTTGATCAGTGCGATGTAAGAAGTACGGTTTGGATCGTATTCGATCGACGCAACGCGTCCAGGAACGCCGTCCTTGTTACGCTTGAAGTCGATGATCCGGTACTTACGCTTGTGACCGCCGCCTTGGTGACGAACCGTAATCTTACCTTGGTGGTTACGTCCGCCGCGCTTAGGCAGAGGGGCGAGAAGCGATTTCTCGGGAGTCGAAGTCGTTACTTCCTCGAACGTGGACATCGTCATTTGACGACGGCTTGGCGATGTCGGGTTAAACTTTTTAACTGCCACTTGGTTTCCCTCCTTACTTTAGAGACTTGTTATACGGATGCTTCGAAGAATTCGAGCGGCTTGCTGCCTTCGGCCAGTTGAACGATCGCTTTCTTCCATTCGGAAGTGTAGCCGTTGTGACGGCCGTAGCGACGAGGCTTAGCCGGCATGCGAAGCGTATTTACGCTTGCGACCTTAACGCCGAAGATGGCTTCGATAGCAAGCTTGATTTCGGTCTTGTTAGCTCTGAGATCCACTTCGAACACGTATTTCAGTTGTTCGATGAATTCACTCGTGCGCTCGGTAATGACCGGACGCTTGATAATATCGCGAGGGTTTTTCATTACGCGAACACCTCCTCGACTTTGGCGACCGCATCTTTGGTGATGATAAGCTTATCATGCACCATGATGTCAAGCACGTTGATACCTGTAGCGGAGACGAACTTCACTCCAGGAATGTTGCGTGCGGACAGCGCCACATTATCCTCGTAGTCAGCCGTAACGACCAGAGCCTTACGTTCTACCTTGAGGTTGTTCAGGATCTTCGCGAATTCCTTCGTCTTCGGAGCAGCCAGGTTCAGTTGATCCAGAACGATGATTTCGTTCCCGATTACCTTGCTGGACAGAGCCGACTTGATCGCCAGACGGCGAACTTTACGAGGAAGCTTGAAGCCGTAGCTGCGCGGAGTTGGTCCGAAGACGACACCGCCGCCCTTCCATTGCGGGGAACGGATCGAGCCTTGACGAGCGCGTCCTGTGCCCTTTTGTTTCCATGGTTTACGACCGCCACCGCGAACTTCGGAACGGCCTTTCGTTTTGTGCGTACCTTGACGTACGGAAGCTTGTTGCAGAACGATCGCGCTGTGAAGAACATGAGTATTCGGGTTAACGCCGAAAATGTTCTCTGCCAGTTCGAGCTCGCCTACTTGGCTGCCGCTTACGTTATATACAGACACTTTTGGCATGAGAGTGGTCCTCCTTTCTTAAGCAGTTCTTATTTCTTTACCGCTGCGCGGATTTTGAGGTAGCTGTTGCGAGCGCCTGGTACGGAGCCCTTGATCAGAAGCACGTTGCGCTCAAGGTCAACCTTGACGATCTCCAGGTTTTGAACCGTGATCGTTTCGCTGCCAAGACGGCCGTGCATCTTCTTGCCCTTCGGTACGCGGTTAGCGTCGCGGATCGTTGCGAGCGAACCGTTACCGCGGTGGTACTTGGAACCGTGCGTCATCTTACCGCGTTGGAAGCCCCAACGCTTGATGGCGCCAGCCGTTCCCTTACCCTTAGAAATACCCGTAACGTCAACAAACTCTCCCTCAGCAAATACGTCAACTTTGACTTCCGCACCGACCTCGAGGTCTTGCGAACCGCTGATTTCGCGAATGAAGCGCTTGGGGCCAGTGTTGGCTTTTTTGGCATGGCCGATAGCAGGCTTGTTCGAGAGCTTCTCGCGCTTGTCTGCGAAACCAAGCTGAACCGCTTCGTATGCATCGTTCTCCGCAGTCTTAACCTGCAGAACGACGTTCGGAGTTGCTTCGACTACGGTTACCGGCACGACGCTTCCGTCTGCGGCGAACACTTGAGTCATTCCGATCTTACGTCCCAAGATTCCTTTCATGTTGACACCTCTTTTCCTTCTTCAAATGATCTGTTGATAATTATTAAAGCTTGATTTCGATATCCACGCCGGACGGCAGGTCAAGGCGCATCAGCGCGTCTACCGTTTGCGGCGTAGGATTGACGATGTCAATCAAGCGCTTGTGCGTGCGCATTTCGAACTGCTCACGCGAATCCTTGTACTTGTGGACCGCGCGCAAGATCGTAATGACTTGCTTCTCGGTCGGCAGCGGGATCGGACCGGATACGCCGGCACCCGTGCGCTTTGCCGTTTCAACGATCTTCTCCGCGGATTGATCAAGAATGCGGTGATCGTAAGCCTTCAAACGGATACGGATTTTTTGCTTTGCCATAGAAATTCCCTCCTTCATTCGCCCAATTTTGGAATCGGACATACTCCGCGAGAATAACCCGACAAGCTCCCTCTAGCCACCCTATGGCAAAGGGGCCGGGTGTGTCGGCAACCTCTCGCATCATCGCACAGTCACAGACCAACATTCACTATTATAGCGATCTGCCCAGTCAAATGCAACAAAATTTTATTCATTTTCATAACTGCGCGCCCGCTTGCTTTCCGTTCGTTTGGACATGCTAATCCTAACACATATATATAGAAGAAACACTGTCTAATGCTTTCCTACGGCTCCAGTCTGAGCATTGGATAAGCTATCCTTCTTGTGCTATGATTCAGCTTGAACAAGCATAAGGAGGCCTTACCCATTCATGAGATCTTACTCGCGCAAGTCGTTCTTGCTTCTGCTGGCGGGAATCGCCCTGCTGTCCGTATTGGCGGGATGCGGCAACAAGAACAAAGAACCCGCCGCGGCCACCGGCAAGGTTGACCCGAAAGCAAGCCACCCGGTCGTGACGATCGAGATGGACAGCGGCAAAATCATCAAAGCCGAGCTTTATCCCGAAGTCGCGCCGAACACCGTCAATAATTTCATCTCGCTTGTAAAGAGCGGCTTCTATGACGGATTAACCTTCCATCGCCTGGTGCCCGGATTCATGATTCAAGGCGGCGATCCCAAAGGCAATGGCCGCGGCAATCCGGGATATTCGATTAAAGGCGAATTCGAGAACAACGGCGTCATGAACAAGCTGCTTCATGAACGCGGAGTTCTCTCCATGGCAAGATCGGATAGTCCGAACAGCGCTGGATCCCAATTCTTCATCATGGTGGACAAAGCCGACTTCCTTGACGGAATGTACGCCGCATTCGGCAAAGTAACGGAAGGAATGGACGTCGTCGACGAGCTCGTCGCGCTGCCGACTTACGACAACGGAAGCGGAGAACAGTCCACCCCCGAGAATCCGCCCGTCATGAAGAAGGTTACGGTCGAAACATTAGGCATCGATTATCCGGAACCGGAGAAAATTAAATAAGAACGTTTTTGATTAAAAGAACCCGCGTATCATCGTCGATCCCTCTAAGTGAGATCCCTTGACGATACGCGGGTCTTGCTGTCCAGCAGGTTAAGAATAAACGGCTTCAAGTCGATAATTCTTAAGTATTGAGGCGTTTGATCGGTCCCATACAGGATAAGAGGGACAAGCGATTCCTGCCGATGGAGAGAACCATGGCCCCCTCCTCCTGCGTGTGTCGGGGAGCTTCGGTCCGCAAGCTCGTAGCCTGGCTTGGCCGTTATCACAAGATATTCCCCCTCATGCGAATGAAGCGATCCGGAGAGCCGCATTAACGCATCAGGGTATTGGCCAAAGCTCAATGCTTGCTTGCTCTCATCGATCTTGAGATCCAACACCGCTAAATCACCAACAATCGTCCATTTCTGCTCATAAGGATCGATCGTACTACCACCCTGCTTATACTTCAGCTCGCGGCCGGTTTCTCCTTGAACGACTCGAATCCAGTCCCCCTCTCTCCATGAGACGATACCGATTCGGGAATCGGCAGCAATGGTCTGAGCGATCTTACCAAGACCCTTATTCGGATCAAGGTTATAGAGATAAGCCATCGTCTCATTCACCGCAAGTACGATATCCGTATCACCGCTCACCTTTTCGCCTGTCGGGAGTACCTGATAATCCTTTAAAATCGAAGGCAAGTCAATTTTCGAATTGCTCGCGGCAGGCAAAATTTGAGTCATCCCGCTATCCCCTGCAATCATAAGCACAACCTTGTCCATACTCTTTTTCCTAGAATCAAGTTTGTCCAATAGCGGCTGCAGCTGCTGATCGACGTCCTTAATTCCACCCAGATCCGAAAGGCCTTTCTTATGTATTTTCTGATCCAGATCAGGCAAATACACGTAGAGAAAATCAGGCAGCTTATCCGCATCAATCAAATAATTCAACGCTTTGAGCGAATAGGAATTGTTGATTCCGAAGCGATCGGCGACTCCATCCGGCATAGAGCGGACCTCCTCGAACGGATTCGCAAGAGTGCCCAACGCCAATAAGTCCGGTCCTTTGACTTGAACCTCATGAGGAAGCTTCGTTATTGCTTGAAGCCATGCCGGAATCGTTAGCTGATGTTCGGTAGAGCCGCGGTAAATAAGGCCGTTAATTGATCCTGAGGTCTTGCCCCTTCTCGCTAAATCCTCATATATCGTCGTCAAATGGGAATTCAGATGGCTTCCGTTTAAGTTCATCACCGCATCGACCATTGTCTCGCCTACTCCTTGCTTAGCGACCTCCATCGGTCCGGTCCCGTAATTAATGACTTTCTTATCTTCCCAGGAATACCAGGTAAGTCCCGGAATTCGATGCTCGTTCGGATAAGCTCCGGTCATCAGCGAGCTGTCAATCGATACGGACATGGTCGGAAACGAACTGACCATATCCTTATAATAATGCCCTTGCTCTATCAGCTTCTTAAACGCAGGAAGCTCTTTCTGTAGAATCCCATGGTCAATCTGCTGCGCCATTAAGGAATCAATCAATAGTAGGATGACCTTCGTCGAACTCTTCCCGTTGTTCGATTTAATCTGCATTAAGTCTTGCTCACCGCTATCGGTGCTTTGTCTCTGGCATCCTAAGGAAGCAGCAAGGATAAGGACAACGAGTATGATAGGTGCGACGGATCTCCTCATGTACAAACTGCACCTCCTAGTCTGCCTTTCCTCCTCATTAACTTTTCCATAAATGCCGGGTGATTATGTAGGATCAAAAGATAAAAAAAAAGACCGCCCGGACAAGTCCGAAGCGGTCTTTCTTATCGCGGTTAAGCGATTATTTTTGGATCGTTGCAACAGCGCCAGCGCCAACCGTACGGCCGCCTTCGCGGATGGAGAAGCGAGTTCCTTCTTCAACAGCGATCGGAGCGATCAGTTCAACGGTAACGGTAACGTTATCGCCAGGCATAACCATCTCAGTGCCTTCTGGCAGGTTGATGATGCCCGTAACGTCAGTCGTACGGAAGTAGAACTGCGGACGGTAGCCCGTGAAGAAAGGCTTATGACGGCCGCCTTCTTCTTTGGTCAGGACGTAGATGGAAGCCGTGAAGTTCGTGTGCGGCTTAACGGAACCCGGCTTAGCCAGTACTTGGCCGCGCTCGATGTCCTTACGGTCAACACCGCGAAGCAGTGCGCCGATGTTGTCGCCGGCTTGAGCGGAGTCAAGCAGCTTACGGAACATTTCAACGCCCGTTACAACGGACTTACGAGTATCTTCGTGCAGACCGATGATCTCGATTTCTTCGCCAACCTTAACCGTACCACGTTCTACGCGGCCCGTAGCAACCGTACCGCGGCCCGTGATCGTGAACACGTCTTCGACTGGCATAAGGAAAGGCTTAGCCGTGTCGCGCTCAGGAGTTGGGATGTAGGAGTCGATAGCGTCGAACAGTTCGATGATCTTGTCAGCCCAAGGACCTTCTGGGTTGGACAAAGCTTCACGAGCAGCGCCGCGGATGATCGGAGTGTCGTCGCCTGGGAACTCATACTCGGTCAGCAGGTCGCGAACTTCCATCTCAACCAGTTCAAGCAGCTCTTCGTCTTCAACCATGTCGCACTTGTTCAGGAATACGACGATGTAAGGAACGCCTACTTGGCGGGAGAGCAGGATGTGCTCGCGCGTTTGCGGCATTGGGCCGTCAGCAGCGGATACAACCAGGATAGCTCCGTCCATTTGAGCAGCGCCGGTGATCATGTTTTTAACATAGTCGGCGTGTCCAGGGCAGTCAACGTGTGCATAGTGACGGTTAGGAGTTTCGTACTCAACGTGAGCCGTCGAGATCGTGATACCGCGCTCGCGCTCTTCCGGAGCCTTGTCGATTTGGTCGAATGCTACGGCAGCACCGCCATAACGCTTGGACAGTACCGTCGTGATTGCAGCAGTCGTCGTCGTTTTGCCATGGTCAACGTGACCGATCGTGCCGATGTTAACGTGCGGTTTCGTACGTTCGAATTTAGCCTTTGCCATTGAAAGTTCTCCTCCTTATAAGTAAAGGAAATTTATAGGGTGGCGGGAAGGGATATGCCGAAGCATTCCCTAGCCCGTCCGATTACATAAAATTAAGCGCCTTTGTTCTTAGCGATGATCGCTTCGGAAATGGATCTCGGCACTTCTTCGTAGTGCGACAGTTCCATGGAGAACACGCCGCGGCCTTGCGTACCGGAACGAAGAACCGTGGAGTAGCCGAACATTTCAGCCAACGGCACTTTCGCTCTGACGATCAGCGCACCGTGACGGGTATCGCTGCCTTCAATGCGTCCGCGACGGGAGCTGAGCATGCCCATGACATCGCCCATGTACTCTTCAGGAACGGTAACTTCAACCTTCATGATCGGCTCAAGCAGGACAGGAGCGCATTTGTCCTTAGCTGCTTTAAGCGCCATCGAACCGGCGATCTTAAACGCCATTTCGTTGGAGTCGACGTCATGGTACGAACCGTCGAAGATCGTGGCTTTGATGTCAACCAGCGGGAAGCCCGCCAGGACGCCATTCTTCATCGACTCTTCGATACCGGCTTGTACCGGAGCGATATATTCGCGCGGTACGGCGCCGCCGACAACCTTGTTCTCGAAGATGAAGCCTTGGCCCGGCTCAAGAGGCTCGAACTCGATCCAGCAATGGCCGTATTGACCGCGACCGCCGGACTGACGTACGAACTTGCCTTCAACCTTAGCCGCTTGCTTGAACGTTTCGCGGTAAGCAACTTGCGGGTTACCGACGTTCGTCTCGACCTTGAACTCGCGAAGCATGCGGTCGATCAGGATCTCAAGGTGAAGCTCACCCATACCGGCGATGATCGTTTGACCCGTTTCTTCGTCGGTATGCGCGCGGAAGGTCGGATCTTCTTCGGCCAGCTTCTGCAGGGCGATACCCATCTTGTCTTGGTCGGCCTTGGTCTTAGGCTCAACCGCAAGCTGGATAACAGGCTCTGGGAAGTTCATGGACTCGAGAATAACCGGATTCTTCTCGTCGCACAGCGTGTCGCCCGTCGTCGTGTCCTTAAGACCGACGGCAGCGGCGATGTCGCCGGAGTATACTTCGCTGATTTCTTGACGGCTGTTCGCATGCATCTGCAGGATACGGCCGATACGCTCGCGCTTGTTCTTCGTTGCATTCAGTACGTACGAACCGGAAGCCAGTACGCCGGAGTACACGCGGAAGAACGTCAGCTTACCGACGTAAGGGTCGGTCATGATCTTGAACGCGAGTGCCGAGAACGGTTGATCGTCCGCGGATTTGCGCGTCGTCTCCGTGCCGTCTTCGAGATGTCCCTTGATATCCGGAACGTCGATAGGAGCCGGCAGGAAGTCAACGACTGCGTCCAGCATAGGCTGTACGCCTTTGTTGCGGTAGGAAGATCCGCAGACAACCGGGAAGATCTTAACTTCCACGACGCCCTTGCGGAGAGCTTTCTTGATCTCAGCAACCGTCAGCTCTTCGCCTTCGAGGTACTTCATCATCAGCTCTTCGTCAAGCTCGGCAACCTTCTCTACCAATTCCATGCGAAGCTCTTCGACTTGGTCGGCCAGCTCGGCAGGAATCTCGGACTTCACCGGATCTTTGCCCAGATCGTCTTGGTAAACATAAGCGACCCGGTCAATCAGGTCGATCATGCCCTTGAAGTCGTTCTCGGCGCCGATCGGCAATTGGATAGCGACAGCATTGGCTTGCAGACGAGCGCGCATGTCTTGAACGACACGCAGGAAGTCTGCGCCGATGATGTCCATCTTGTTTACATAGGCGATACGCGGTACTCCGTAACGGTCAGCTTGACGCCATACCGTCTCGGATTGCGGTTCTACGCCTTCCTTGGCGCTGAATACGCCAACGGCTCCGTCCAATACGCGCAGGGAGCGTTCAACTTCAACCGTGAAGTCAACGTGCCCTGGGGTGTCGATAATATTGATGCGGTGACCCTTCCACTGAGCGGTCGTCGCAGCAGACGTAATCGTGATGCCGCGCTCTTGTTCTTGCTCCATCCAGTCCATCGTAGCGGCGCCTTCGTGCACTTCGCCGATCTTATGAACGCGTCCGGTGTAGAACAGAATCCGTTCCGTGGTCGTTGTCTTGCCCGCGTCAATATGCGCCATGATCCCGATATTACGCGTATTCTGTAAGGAGAACTCTCTTGACATACTTTGGTCTCCTTTCGCTTCCGTAACTCCTCTGGCTTACCAGCGGTAGTGGGCGAATGCTTTGTTGGCCTCAGCCATTTTGTGCGTGTCTTCGCGCTTCTTCACGGCTGCGCCAGTGTTATTGGCTGCGTCCATGATCTCAGCTGCAAGACGTTCTTCCATCGTCTTCTCGCCGCGGTTGCGGGAGTAGTTGACGAGCCAACGAAGTCCAAGGGACGTACGGCGCTCCGGCTTCACTTCAATCGGAACTTGGTAGTTTGCACCACCTACGCGACGAGCCTTAACTTCGAGTACCGGCATGATGTTCTTGATAGCCGCTTCGAAGACTTCCATTGGGTCCTTGCCGGAACGCTCTTGAATCAGGTTGAACGCATTGTACAACAGTTGTTGCGCAACGCCCTTCTTCCCGTCGATCATGATCCGGTTTACGAGACGAGTAACCAGCTTGCTATTGTATACCGGATCCGGGAGAACGTCCCGCTTCGGTACTGGTCCTTTACGTGGCATCGAGTAATTCCTCCTTTCTCATTCTTCATGAACGAGCTCTAGTTTAAACCTAGGCGCCCGATCTTATTTTTTGGCCTTTGCGCGCTTCGTTCCGTACTTGGAACGAGCTTGCTTGCGGTTGTTTACGCCTGCGGTATCCAGAGCGCCGCGAACGATGTGATAACGGACACCCGGAAGGTCCTTTACACGACCGCCACGAATCAGCACGACGCTGTGCTCTTGCAGGTTGTGACCGATACCCGGAATGTAAGCCGTAACTTCTACGCGGTTCGTCAGACGAACACGGGCATACTTACGAAGTGCGGAGTTTGGCTTCTTCGGAGTCATCGTACCTACACGAGTACATACACCGCGCTTCTGAGGAGCGCTCAGATCGGTTTCAACGCGCTTCAGAGCGTTGTAGCCCTTCTGCAGAGCAGGGGACTTCGACTTGACGACCTTAGCTTCGCGGCCTTTGCGTACGAGTTGGTTGATTGTTGGCATGGTATTGCCACCCCCTTCCCATAATGTTAGAGAACAAAGAATAACGGCATCCTGCCCTAGCGGAGCGAAGTCCACAGACCCAGGCGGTTCATTTTGAGAAATGCGAAAGGGTTCGACCGCTTCTCTCCTCGCCAAAGTGACAATTCCAGAACGGCTAAACCCGTAATTCCTATTCCTCTACGACAGCGGCGCAAGCCGTGCCGATCTCAATTCCGCATGTTTTGCCTAAATTGCGCATCGTATCTACAAACACAACCTTGACGGAGTGCTGTTTGCAAATCTGCACGATACGATTCAATAGGCGCGAATCTGCATCTTGCGCTACATAGACCAAGGAGGCTTTGTGTTGTTCGACCGTCTTGATCGTCTGCTTTGTGCCTACCTTGATGGTTCCCGGTTCCAAACGTTCCACGTCATCCATGGACATTCGACCTCCAGTAGCATAAGTTTCAGCACGTCGGGCACACACTAGAACATCTTATCATCCGATATAGCCCGTGTCAAGGATTCAACCGATACGGTTAAAGGATTATTTTTGTTAGCGCGCAGCGCTCCCAGCCGCTCGCCTGAAGCCCTGACCAAGGTCGATTCCTAGTACATTTTCGCCTTGGCAACTCGTATATAACCCCACAACAGGACGCCCGAATAAAGCGCCGGAAGCAGCAGAACAAAAACGATCCAAATCGAGGAGCTATCCTCATAATTGATAAATACATCCGTCACGCGGCTAACGGGCGGAAGCAGCCACAGAATTCCCTTCGCTCCGCTTGGAAGCTGTTCGGCAATCCCCATGGCGCCGGCCGAGATCGCCAAGGTGAGCAACAGCCCCAAGATGGCCGTCATCCGGCTCGCGACCATTTTCTCCGAGAACCACATCGCGCACGCGATTCCGAGAGATGCTAGCACGAGATGGGCGCCGGCGGCGACCAAAGCTTCCTCTAAGGTAGGCGTTCGGTCGAACTTATCGAATAAAATCGGATAAACCGTTGCCAGAAGGCTGAACGCAGCCGCGATCATCATCATGAACAAGTACTGCGCTCCGCAGTAGCGCGCCATGCTGCCGGCTCGGGAATACGTAACAAGCCGCTGGGCTTCATGCTCCAGATCGACGAAGCCATAGCCGATCCAGGCCGACACGAAGAATAATAACAAAGAAGTGAAGGCATAGCTGTCCATCACCGGATTCGGAACAACCGAATAAACCCATACGATGATTCCGACATACGCGCATACGGGCAAAAGATGACGATAGGAACGAAGATAATAAGCGGAGAAGTACCTTATTAGAGCGATCATAAGCCGTCTCCCTTCTCCTGCACGCTGACGATCGAAGCTCCCTGCTCCAGAAGACTCATCAGTAGCCGATCCGCTGACGGAGCCTCCACTTCATACCGGGCCCGTCGACCGCTTCGCTCGGCACGGACGATACCTTCCGCCCCAGGTTCCCTGTCCGCCCCCCGCCCATCCGGCAGCAAACACTCGATCACCTTCCGCGGCACTTTTTTCTGCGTATCCGCCTTTCGTTCCGAGGAGATCTCGCCGCCATTCAAAACGACGATCCGATCCGCCGTCTGGGAGACCCATTCTCCGTCATGGCTGGCAACGACGACCGCCTTCCCCCGGCTCTTCTGTTCCGTCAATTCATCGGCCAGCAGCTTCCTGGAGGCGTCGTCCAATCCGGAGAAAGGCTCGTCCAGCAGCAGGACATGGGGATCGCGCAGGAACGCCTGAATGAGATTGATCTTCTGCAGCATGCCCTTCGAGAAGTCCTTCATCAGCGTCTTCCCCGTATTCGCCATTCCGAAGCGCTCCAGGTAACTCTCGATGGAATCCGAGGAATTCGCATGGCTTGACGAAACGGTCCGGCTGTCTATCTCGACCATGTGCCTCAGATATTCTCTCGGAGTAAACCTAAGCTTCGGCAGCCTGTCTGGGGCATAGGCGATCACCATCCCCGGCTCCCCTCGAACCTTTCGATCCCCCCGGCTTGGCACCGTCAGGCCGGCAGCTATTCGGAGCAGCGTGCTTTTGCCAGAACCGTTCCTTCCCATGACAGCCAGAATCTCTCCGCTTCGAATGGTTATACTGACGCCTCGCAGCACGAATTCCTTCGAGTAACGCTTGTGAATGCGATCCAACTCTACGATACCGCCATCGGCGTGCCTCTCCGTCTCCATTCCGTTCCTCCTCCGCTCTACCGTATTAATTACCTGCAATCTGGGAAAAGGTTTCGTTTCGAAAACGCAAATGCTGCGGATCGTTCGCGTTAGTCACCTGTGGGCAACCGTCCGTCTCTGTTCTCTTCCATCCCGATGAGGTCGGAGCAGAGCGGCTGTCCACATGTGGATATCGGGAATTTCAGCCCCTATCCACAAGAATGAATGGACCCCAAGACGGAGTTGTTCAGCATAAGCCCGCCTATCAACAGACAAAGGGTGGATAACGCCGAATGATGTGAATAATCACGTGAATCATTCATGCGATTAAGAAGCCGCGATCGGGTTACGAACATGTGGATAGCGATGAGGTTAAAGATTAAGGCCTTAAACCATTCATTCGGAGATAGGCACATGTGGACAGAGTGAATCCGGAAGGTGGGATGGCGGAGGACACCGGGGATATCGCGGGAATAACGTTTTGAAAAAGAGGTAGACGGGCCAAGCGGGTGTATGGCGGGATAAGGTGAGAAGCCACGACTTATATGGAACGCGGATTGGCGTGGATTGGCGCGGGGTGACGGAAGAGGACCTTAGGCGTGAAGGATCATCCGGTTGAAGGAAATAAAAAAGCGACCCCCGAAGGGGCCGCCAGAGGGATTACTATTATTCGACCGTAACCGCCTCAAGATCGGCTTGCTCGTCTTCTGGTTCATCCAGCGGCGAGACCACCTTGATGTTGCGGTAGCGGGACATTCCGGTACCGGCCGGAATGAGCTTCCCGATAATAACGTTCTCTTTGAGTCCGAGCAGGCGGTCGACCTTGCCCTTGATGGCAGCGTCGGTCAGTACGCGAGTCGTCTCTTGGAACGAGGCTGCCGAGAGGAAGGAATCCGTCTCGAGCGATGCCTTGGTGATACCGAGAAGGACCGGCCGAGCAACGGCAGGCTCTTGATCCGCCATGATCGCTTCGCGGTTCGCCGCTTCGTATTCATGCACATCGACGAAGGAGCCAGGCAGCAGCTTCGTGTCGCCCGGATCGACGATCCGGATCTTGCGAAGCATTTGCTTGATCATGACTTCGACGTGCTTGTCGTTGATTTCTACGCCTTGGTTCCGATATACGCGTTGTACTTCTTGCAGAATGTAGTTCTGCACGCCGCGTACGCCCTTGATGCGAAGGATTTCCTTCGGGTCGATGGAACCGTCGGTCAGTTCGTCGCCGGCTTCGATGTGCAGGCCTTCGTAGACGCGGATGCGCGAGCCGTAAGTGACTGCGTATACCTTCGTCTCCGCATCGCCTTGCACTTCGATCTCGCGGCGATCCTTCGTCTCGCGGATCTCCTTGATGACGCCGTCGATCTCGGAGATAACCGCTTGGCCCTTCGGATTCCGGGCTTCGAAGAGCTCCTGGATACGCGGAAGACCTTGGGTGATATCGTCTCCGGCAACGCCGCCGGTGTGGAACGTACGCATCGTCAGCTGGGTACCCGGTTCGCCGATGGATTGAGCCGCGATAATACCGACCGCTTCCCCGATCTCGACCTTCTTGCCCGTTGCCAGGTTGCGTCCATAGCACATCTTACATACGCCGTGACGAGCGCGGCAGCTCAGAACCGAACGGATCTGCAGCTTCTTAACGCCGGCGCCGACGATTTGTTCCGCCTTGTTGGCGTCGATCAGGTCGTTGCGTCCGACGATGATCTCGCCCGTCTCCGGATGGCGAACCGTCTCGAATGCGTAGCGACCTTCGATGCGGTCGTACAGATCCTCGATGATTTCCTTGCCGTCCTCGATGCGGGAAACCATGATGCCCTTGTCGGTGCCGCAATCTTCTTCGCGAACGATCACGTCTTGCGCTACGTCGACCAGACGGCGGGTCAGGTAACCCGAGTCGGCGGTACGAAGAGCGGTATCGGCCAGACCTTTACGCGCTCCGTGCGTGGAGATGAAGTACTCCAAGACGGTAAGGCCTTCGCGGAAGTTCGATTTGATCGGCAATTCGAAGATTCGGCCGGATGGCGTCGCCATCAGACCGCGCATACCGCCCAGCTGGGTGATCTGCGACTTGTTACCCCGCGCTTTGGAGTCGACCATCAGCATGATGCTGTTGTAACGGTCCATCGACTTCATCAGAACTTCGGTAATTTCGTCCTTCGTCTTCGACCAGATTTCGATAATCCGGTCATACCGCTCTTCGTCCGTGATCAGACCGCGACGGTATTGAGTCGTAATCAGCTTAACGGCGTCATCCGACTTGTGAAGAATGTCGATCTTCTCTTGCGGCACGATAACGTCGGCAACCGCAACGCTGATGCCCGCACGCGTCGAGTACGTGAAACCGAGCTTCTTGATGTTGTCGAGAATGACCGAAGTTTGCATCGTGTGATACAGGTTGAAGCATTCACCGATTAGGTGGCCGAGATATTCTTTGCCTACGGCGCCAGGAGTCGGAATCGATGCCATGATCTCATCCAGGTTAGCGCCCTTATCGTAGATAAAGTACTTCTCTGGCGTACCCTTAAGCAAGTTGTCCTTCGTCGCCTCATTGATGTACGGGAACGTATCCGGGAAGATCTCGTTGAAGATGATCTTGCCGATCGTCGTGACGAGCAAAGCGTCTTGCTGCTTGTCGGTAAAGGACTTCTTGTTCAGCGCCTTAACCGGAATAACGACGCGAGCGTGAAGGTGAGCGGCTCCGCGTTGGTACGCGGACACGGCTTCGTTCACTTCGGACAGGCGCAGGCCGGAGCCATGCGCTTCCTTGTTGTCCATCGTCAGGTAGTAGCAGCCGAGTACCATATCCTGAGACGGAGTAACGACCGGCTTGCCGTCCTTCGGGTTCAGGATGTTGCCCGAAGCGAGCATGAGAAGGCGAGCTTCCGCTTGCGCTTCCGAGGACAACGGTACGTGAACAGCCATCTGGTCACCGTCGAAGTCGGCGTTGTAGGCCGTACATACGAGCGGATGAAGCTTGATCGCGCGGCCTTCGACCAGGATAGGCTCGAACGCTTGAATACCGAGACGGTGAAGCGTCGGCGCGCGGTTCAGCAGAACCGGATGCTCCTTGATGACGTCTTCGAGAACATCCCATACTTCCGCGCTGACGCGTTCTACTTTGCGCTTCGCGCTCTTGATATTGTGGGCAAGGCCCTTCTGAACGAGTTCCTTCATGACGAACGGCTTGAAGAGCTCAAGCGCCATTTCTTTAGGAAGCCCGCATTGGTACATCTTCAGGTCCGGACCGACTACGATAACCGAACGGCCGGAGTAGTCGACGCGCTTGCCGAGCAGGTTCTGACGGAAGCGGCCTTGCTTACCCTTCAGCATGTGGCTGAGGGACTTCAGCGGACGGTTGCCCGGGCCCGTTACCGGACGGCCACGGCGGCCGTTGTCGATCAGGGCGTCTACCGCTTCTTGCAGCATGCGCTTCTCGTTCTGCACGATAATGTCCGGAGCGCCGAGATCGAGCAGGCGCTTCAGACGGTTATTCCGGTTGATGACGCGGCGGTACAGGTCGTTCAAGTCGCTTGTCGCGAAGCGGCCGCCGTCGAGCTGTACCATCGGACGCAATTCCGGAGGAATAACCGGAAGCACGTCGAGGATCATCCAGTCCGGCAGGTTGCCGGAGTTGCGGAACGACTCGATGACCTCTAGACGCTTGATCGCGCGGTTCCGGCGTTGGCCTTGCGCCGTGCGAAGCTCTTCCTTGAGCATATCCAGCTCGCGGTCGAGGTCGATGTCCTGAAGCAGCTTCTTGACCGCTTCCGCGCCCATGCCGGCTTGGAACGCATAACCGTACTTCTCGCGATAGCTGCGGTATTCCTTCTCGGAGAGAAGCTGTTTCTTCTCCAGAGGAGTATCGCCCGGATCCGTTACGACGTAGGATGCGAAGTAGATGATCTCTTCGAGCGAACGAGGAGACATATCCAGCGCAAGACCCATACGGCTCGGAATACCCTTGAAGTACCAGATGTGAGAGACCGGAGCGGCCAATTCAATATGGCCCATCCGTTCGCGGCGAACCTTCGCGCGGGTTACTTCCACTCCGCATCGATCGCACACGACGCCCTTATAGCGCACGCGCTTGTACTTGCCGCAATGACACTCCCAGTCCTTGGTCGGTCCGAAGATCTTCTCGCAGAACAAGCCTTCCTTCTCCGGCTTGAGCGTACGATAGTTGATCGTTTCAGGCTTCTTGACTTCGCCTCTTGACCACGAACGAATTTTGTCCGGGGAAGCTAAACCAATCTTCATAAACTCAAAATTGTTGACGTCTAACAAGGAGCAAACCCTCCTTCATCGTTGCTGCGGATTTCGAAAGCGGGAACGACAATCGATTGGAACGATATTTCGTATGAAGGCGATCGGCGGCGCGCTGCGCCGCCCGCCTTCCTGATCTTAGGACTCTACGCCGAGCTCAGAGCCTTCCAGGTTCAGGTTAAGCTTATCGCCGGTTGCATCATCTTCATCGTCGGACTCTTTCATCTCGATCTCCCGCTCGTCGCCGGCAAGAATCTTGACGTCCATACCGAGACTCTGGAGCTCTTTGATCAAGACCTTGAACGATTCCGGAACGCCTGGCTCCGGCACGTTCTCACCCTTGACGATCGATTCGTACGTCTTGACGCGGCCGACGACATCGTCGGACTTCACGGTCAAGATTTCCTGCAGGGTATAAGCGGCGCCGTAAGCTTCCAGCGCCCACACTTCCATCTCCCCGAAGCGCTGGCCGCCGAACTGAGCTTTACCGCCCAGAGGCTGCTGCGTAACGAGAGAGTATGGACCCGTCGAACGGGCGTGGATCTTGTCGTCGACCATGTGCGCGAGCTTGATCATGTACATGACGCCGACCGTGATCTCGCGCTCGAACATTTCGCCCGTGCGTCCGTCATACAGCTTCGTCTTGCCGTTGCGCTGCATGCCGGCTTCTTCCATCGTGTCGAACACGTCGTTCTCGCGCGCTCCGTCGAATACCGGAGTGGCGGCGCGGATGCCGAGGTAACGGCATGCCATGCCAAGGTGAACTTCCAGTACCTGACCGATGTTCATCCGCGACGGTACGCCCAGCGGGTTCAGAACGACCTGTACCGGCGTGCCGTCCGGCAGGAACGGCATATCTTCTTCCGGAAGGATACGGGCAACGACACCCTTGTTACCGTGGCGTCCTGCCATCTTATCGCCTTCGGAGATCTTACGCTTCTGAGCGATATAAACGCGAACGAGCTGGTTCACGCCAGGAGGCAGCTCGTCGCCGTTCTCGCGGGTGAATACCTTGACGTCGACGACGATACCGTCCGTACCGTGAGGCACGCGCAGCGAAGTGTCGCGAACCTCGCGAGCCTTCTCGCCGAAGATAGCGTGCAGCAGGCGCTCTTCCGCCGTCAGTTCGGTAACGCCCTTAGGAGTTACCTTGCCTACGAGGATATCGCCGGCGCCGATCTCGGCCCCTACGCGGATAATGCCGCGCTCGTCAAGGTTGCGCAGCGCGTCTTCCCCGACGTTCGGGATATCGCGCGTGATTTCTTCCGGCCCGAGCTTCGTATCGCGCGCTTCGGACTCGTATTCTTCGATGTGGATCGAAGTATAGACGTCTTCGCGGACGAGCTTCTCGGAGAGAAGGATCGCATCCTCGTAGTTGTAGCCTTCCCAAGTCATGAACGCAACGACGACGTTGCGGCCGAGCGCCAATTCGCCCGTATCCGTCGATGGTCCGTCGGCGAGAATATCGCCTTTCTTGACGATATCGCCCTTGCGGCTCAGCGGTCGCTGATTGATGCATGTGCCTTGGTTAGAGCGCATAAACTTCTGCAGTTTATATTTAACGATGTCGCCTTTGACTTCCTTGCCTTCGATGACTTCCGTGCGGCGAAGCCAAATCTCGTTAGCGGTTACCCGTTCAATAATTCCGTCGTATTTGGAAACGATACATACTCCGGAATCCTTCGCGGCTTTGTGTTCCATGCCCGTGCCGACGAACGGCGCGTCCGGAACGAGCAGCGGCACCGCCTGGCGCTGCATGTTCGATCCCATCAGCGCGCGGTTGGAGTCATCGTTCTCGAGGAACGGGATCATCGCGGTAGCGACGGACACAACCTGCTTCGGAGAAACGTCCATGAAGTCAACGCGGTCCGACGGCATCGTAACGATATTGTCGGCTTGCTTGTTGTAGCGAACGATAACCATGTCTTCCGCGAACGAGTTGTCTTCGTTAAGGGCAACGTTCGCCTGAGCGATGATATAGTTATCTTCTTCGTCCGCCGTCATATAAACGACTTCTTTGGTAACCTTGCCTGTCGAGTGATCGATCTTGCGGTAAGGCGCTTCGATGAAGCCGTACTCGTTGATCCGCGCGAACGTGGACAGCGAGTTGATCAGGCCGATGTTCGGACCTTCCGGCGTCTCGATCGGGCACATCCGTCCATAGTGGGACGGGTGTACGTCGCGCACTTCCATGCCCGCGCGTTCGCGCGTCAGACCGCCCGGACCGAGCGCGGACAGACGGCGCTTATGCGTCAATTCCGCCAGCGGGTTCGTCTGATCCATGAACTGCGAGAGCTGCGAGGAGCCGAAGAATTCTTTGATTGCCGCGATAACAGGGCGAATATTGATAAGCGCCTGCGGAGTGATCGCGTTCTGATCTTGAATCGACATCCGTTCGCGTACGACGCGCTCCATACGGGAGAGGCCGATGCGGAACTGATTCTGCAGCAGCTCGCCGACGGAACGAAGACGGCGGTTGCCCAAGTGGTCGATGTCGTCCGTGTTGCCGATCTCATGAAGCAGATTCATAAAGTAATTGATCGCCGAGATGATGTCGGCCGGAGTAATATGCTTAACGGACTTGTCGATCAGGCCGTTCGAGATGATCTTCACGACCTTGCCGTCTTCTACCGAAGAGTAAACGTTGATGCTTTGGAGCGGAATATCTTCCGCTTCGTTGACGCCGCCCGTTACGCGATACGTCTTGAAGCCGACGTTGCTCTCCAGGGCCGGAAGGATTTGATCCAGCAAGCGGCGATCGATCAATTGGCCGGCTTCGGCGATGATCTCGCCCGTAGAAGGATCGACCAGCGTCTCGGCGAGACGTTGATTGAACAAGCGGTTCTTAATATGAAGTTTCTTGTTGATTTTATAGCGGCCGACATTCGCAAGATCGTAACGCTTCGGATCGAAGAAGCGGGCGATCAAGAGGCTGCGGGCATTCTCAAGAGTCGGAGGCTCGCCCGGGCGAAGACGCTCGTAAATCTCGATCAGAGCCTTCTCCGTGGAATCCGTGTTGTCCTTCTCCAGCGTGTTGCGGATGAACTCGTCATGGCCCAGAAGGTCCAGGATCTCGGCATCGGTGCCGAAGCCAAGGGAACGCAGCAGAACCGTTACCGGAATCTTGCGGGTACGGTCGATGCGCACATAAACGATATCCTTGGCGTCCGTCTCGAGCTCGAGCCAAGCGCCGCGGTTAGGGATAACGGTAGCGGTAAACGTCTTCTTCCCGTTCTTGTCAACCTTCGTGCTGTAATAAACGCTCGGAGAGCGAACCAGCTGGCTGACAATAACCCGTTCCGCGCCGTTGATAATAAAGGTGCCGGTCTCGGTCATAAGCGGGAAATCGCCCATGAACACTTCCTGCTCCTTTACTTCGCCCGTCTCTTTATTGAGAAGGCGAACCTTTACGCGAAGCGGAGCTGCGAACGTAACGTCCCGTTCCTTCGATTCGTCGACGGAATACTTCGGTTCACCCAGGCTGTAGTCGATGAACTCGAGTACGAGATTGCCCGTGAAGTCGGTGATTGGCGAAATGTCCTGGAAAATCTCGCGCAGACCCTCGTCCAGAAACTTCTGGTACGATTGCTGCTGGATTTCGATCAGGTTGGGAATTTCCAATACTTCGTTGATACGGGCGTAGCTGCGCCGCGTTCGGCGGCCATACTGAACAAGATGTCCTGCCAAGTTAACCTCACCCCTTCAGTCTACTTCAACACAAGCGAGAACGAGATCCTCTCTCCAGCAGTAGCAGAGGCAGCCGTTCCGCGGGCGTACGCGCAAAAGCAAGCTAAATCGAGGGACAAACGACCGGATTGCTTAAATAAAGAAAAGCCCTTATGCGCCGGTAGGCGGCACAATGGCAATCATTATCCAGTCATTTGCCCAAAACAAACCCATTATACGCCTTGCGGCAAAAAACTATTCCTGAAATCGCAAAAGGGCTTGACATTTTAGCGAGCTAAAGACAATAAGCCCATCTTAATACTGACATTTTTCAATAGTATCACATCGTCGAAGTAAAGTCAAACCAATTTTGCGCGATATATCCGATACCCTTTATCCTTGCCAACCTCCTCGACTGCGTCCTCTCCGAACACTTCCTGGAGCTTCGCTTTGGCCGACGGCGCCCCCTGCTTGTTCTGAATGACGATCCACAGGGATCCGCCCGGGTTCAGGTGGTCCTTCGCTTCCGTCAGGATCCGATGCACGACAATCTTGCCTGCGCGTATCGGGGGATTGGACAGAATCACATCGAATCGCCGCCCTTCGACCGCGGCATAAATATCGCTTTGCATCGCGCTGATGTTGGCGATTCCGTTCCGCTCCGCATTCTCTCGCGCGAGCGCAACGGCTCTCTCGTTGATGTCCACCATGACGACATGTCCTCGCGGCGCAAGGCGGGCCGCGGTAAGGCCAATCGGACCGTAGCCGCAGCCCAGATCCAAGACGCTCGCATCGATCGGAATCTCCATCCGATCAATGAGAACCCGGCTTCCGAAGTCCACCCCGTCCCGCGAGAACACGCCGGTATCGGAGGTGAGCTGAAGCTTAAAGCCTCTGAGCTCGGCGGCGAACGCCTTCCGGTCGCTTGCCGTCTTCGGCTTCTCGGTATAATAATGCTCGCTCATCCTATCCGCCTCCTGCCTCCTCTCATGAACAAACCCCTCGAAGATCGGAATCTTCAAGGGGTTCGTATATTCGAAGAGAAGTTGAATTACTTAACTTCGACCTTAGCGCCAGCTTCTTCAAGCTTAGCCTTAACAGCTTCAGCTTCTTCCTTGGCAACCTTCTCTTTGATAGCCTTAGGAGCGTTGTCAACAACGTCCTTAGCTTCCTTCAGGCCGAGGCCCGTGATTTCGCGAACAACCTTGATTACGTTGATCTTGGATGCGCCAGCATCAACAAGTACTACGTCGAACTCGGATTGTTCTGCAACTTCTGCAGCAGCGCCGCCAGCTACAACTGCAACCGGTGCAGCAGCCGTTACGCCGAATTCTTCTTCGATTGCTTTAACGAGATCGTTCAGTTCCAGAACGCTCATGCCCTTAATGGCTTCCAAGATTTGCTCTTTGCTCATGGAAATAGAACCTCCAATATAATTTGATTTGGGTTTGTTGGTTGTGCCTGTGACGGCGACGGGTATTACGGGCGCAGATTATGCGCTTGCTTCGTTCTTCTCCGCGACAGCCTTGACAGCGAGCGCGAAGTTGCGGATCGGAGCTTGAAGGACGCTGAGCAACATGGACAGCAAGCCTTCGCGGGACGGCAGGTCGGCGAGAGCCTTAACTTGAGCCACGTCGATGAAACGTCCTTCGACAACGCCGCCCTTCAGCTTAAGAGCTTCGTTCTTCTTAGAGAAGTCGTTAAGGATCTTAGCTGCAACGACAGCATCCGTCTTGCTGAATGCGACTGCCGTAGGACCCGACAGAACGGAATCCAGATCGGAAAGCTCAACGCTAGCGGCAGCACGGCTTACCAGGGAGTTCTTGAGAACCTGGAATTCGACGCCAGCTTCGCGAAGCTGCTTGCGCAGTTCGGTCACTTGCGCAACGTTCAGTCCGCGGTAGTCGGCCACAACGGTGCTTGCGCTCTCGCGCAGCTTCGTCGCGATCTCAGCCACTTCCTGTTGCTTCGCTTCGATGATTTTCGCATTTGCCATTTCGTACACCTCCTGGTTCTTTGATTCAACCGTATCGGTATCGCGCAGAATCGGCGGGGCATAAATAATGCCTCCGCAGATTCTACGGAGGCATGACGTGTTCGATCTATCGTTCTGCTTCGAGAAGCAGGCAAGATTCTATACACACACCTCGGTAGGAAATTAAGCCTTGCGGCACCTACGGTCTACGGTATCGATATTCAACTTTGATAGCTTAACACGATCGTACAAAGCCTGTCAATCGGCAGGTTTTGCCTGTCGATTAACGGTAAGAAGCAACGTTCAGGCGAGCGCCAGGTCCCATCGTCGAAGAGATCGAGATGTTCTTCAGGTATACGCCCTTAGCAGCCGCCGGCTTAGCGCGGTTCAATGCGTCGACCAGAGCCTTCAGGTTGTCGTTCAGCTTCTCAGCGTCGAACGATACCTTGCCGATCGGAGCATGGATTTGACCTGCCTTGTCCAGACGGTATTCGATCTTACCGGCCTTGATCTCTTGAACGGCCTTGGCAACGTCAGTCGTTACCGTGCCGGCTTTCGGGTTAGGCATGAGGCCCTTACCGCCGAGAATACGACCGAGCTTACCTACTTCGCTCATCATGTCCGGAGTAGCGACGCAGACGTCGAACTCGAACCATCCTTGTTGGATCTTGTTGATGAGGTCCGTATCGCCGACGTAGTCCGCACCAGCAGCTTCAGCTTCTTTGAGCTTGTCGCCCTTGGCGAATACGAGGACGCGTTGCGTTTTGCCTGTGCCGTGCGGCAGGACAACGACGCCACGAACGTTCTGGTCTTGCTTTCTCGGGTCAACGCCGAGACGTACAGCAACTTCGACGGACTCGTCGAACTTGGCCGTAGCAGCTTTCTTCACAAGCTCGATCGCTTCGAGCGACTCATAGACAGCGTCGCGGTCGATCAGCTTAGCGGCTTCAGCATATTTCTTGCCGTGTTTAGCCATGTTGTTCTCCTCCTTGTGTGGTTTTAACGGAAGTGTCCTCCCACATGTCACGGACGGAAGCCCGAGACACCCGGTTACGGAAAGCTGTCCGCCCCGGAATTAGTCTTCGATGACAACGCCCATGGAACGAGCGGTACCTTCGATCATACGCATTGCAGCTTCAACGGAAGCAGCGTTCAGGTCGACGAGCTTCTGCTCGGCGATCTCGCGTACCTTCGCACGTTTTACCGTAGCGACTTTCTTCTTGTTCGGTTCGCCGGAACCCTTCTGGATACCAGCAGCTACGCGCAGCAATACAGCCGCAGGCGGAGTCTTCGTCTCGAACGTGAAGGAACGATCCTCGAATACCGTGATAACAACCGGAATGATCAGACCGGCTTGATCAGCGGTACGAGCATTGAATTCCTTACAGAAAGCCATGATGTTAACACCCGCTTGACCCAGTGCAGGACCGATAGGCGGCGCTGGATTTGCTTTACCAGCAGGGACTTGCAGCTTCACCAATTTGATGACTTTCTTTGCCATGTTGCACACCTCCTTGCCCCATAATGCGGTTAGACGGAGCCTCTAGCTCCTCCCGCTCTTTCCTAGAAACCGGATAAATTATATCTTCTCCACCTGAGTGTAATCCAACTCGAGCGGGGTTTCCCTGCCAAACATGTTCACGTGCACCTTAAGCTTATTCTTGTCATGCAAGATCTCTTCGACCGAGCCGACAAAATTGGCGAAAGGACCAACCATGACGCGAACATTCTCCTTGACCTCGAAGTCGATAACCGGCTTTGGCTCTTCCATGCCCATATGACGCAGAATTTGTTCCACTTCTTCGGGCAGGAGAGGGGTCGGCTTCGATCCCGAGCCTGTGGAGCCAACGAACCCGGTTACCCCAGGCGTATTGCGAACCACATACCAAGAATCGTCTGTCTGGATCATTTCAACAAGGACATAGCCGGGATACACCTTGCGCATCACCGTCTTCTTCTTGCCATCCTTGTTGACAATCTCCTCTTCCATAGGCACGAGCACGCGGAAAATCTTATCCTGCATGCCCATCGACTCCACGCGTTTCTCCAAGTTGGTCTTTACCTTGTTCTCATAACCGGAGTACGTGTGAACAACATACCATCTTTTCTCCATCGATGTCACCATTGGCTCCTGTGTCAAATGACGAGGTCGACGAGCTGAGAAATGCCGATGTCCAGCGCCCAGAAGTAGAGAGCAATCAGCAATACGGTGACGATAACGACGATCGTATAGCTGATCAATTCCTTGCGCTTAGGCCATTTAACTTTCTTCAACTCACTCCAACTGTCGCCGAAGAACGCAAAAAAGGACCCAAAGCTCTGTTTCATTTTGGCCAGGAAAGTCACGTCCAAACCTCCTACGACTTACCGAGTTTCGCGATGAGGAAGATGCGCATTGCAGAACTTGCAGAACTTCTTCAGCTCAATGCGATCGGAGTGCGTCCGTTTGTTCTTGCTTGTCGTGTAATTCCGTTGCTTGCACTGTGTGCAGGCGAGCGTAATAATAACCCGCATGTGTTCCACCTCCCGGGCTTGCCAACTTCATAAACATATTGAATCCAAGCGTGAACTCCGTTTCGCCGTTGCACGACAACGAAACCTGGCGTTCCGCCCAAGATTCAGGGCCTGTGCATAAAACTCCACCTTAAGGTTACTAAAATAATTTATCACAGGGACTATACGATGTCAACGAAAAGTGAATTGGGAGCTAGAGGAACAAAGGACCTTCATCTGGCAACAGAGCTATTCCCATTCTTTCTAGTTTATTCTCTCTTTAATCGTTCCGCCAGTTATTCCGCTCTTAAGGCATCAAAAAAAGCAGTCCGCTTAGGAAACTGCTTGTCCTTGATAGAAAATAGATTCCCCGGCCTTAGAGACCGATATCGCGGTCTTCCAGGTACTTCTCCAGCTTGCGCTTCACGCGCTGCAGGGCGTTGTCGATGGACTTGACGTGCCGGTCGAGGTCGACCGCGATCTCCTGATAGGAGCGGCCGTCCAGATACAGCATCAGCACGCGGCGTTCCAGATCGCTTAGAATCTCGGACATCTTGTCCTCGAGACCGAAGAACTCTTCCTGGTTGATGATCATCTCTTCGGGGTCGCAAACCCGCGAACCGCAAATGACGTCCAGCAGGGTGCGGTCGGAATCCTCGTCGTAGATAGGCTTGTCCAAGGAAACGTACGAGTTAAGAGGAATGTGCTTCTGGCGGGTAGCGGTCTTGATCGCGGTAATGATCTGGCGGGTCACGCACAGCTCGGCGAACGCCTTGAACGATGCGAGCTTGTCCCCTTTGAAGTCGCGAATAGACTTATAGAGGCCGATCATCCCTTCTTGGACGATATCTTCGCGTTCCGCGCCGATTAGAAAATAAGAGCGGGCTTTGGCCCGGACGAAATTGCGGTACTTATTGATCAAGTATTCGAGGGCGTTGGAATCTCCAAGCCGGACCGCTTCCACGATATCCTCGTCGGTCTTGAAGTCGTATTCGTGTGCTATTAGATCATTCACGTCAACGCTCACGAATCATCCCTCCGACCAGCAAGGCCAAAATTAGGTTTCACTTGGAAACTATCAAACTACTAACAATATACTTGATGATTCCCATAGCGTCAACCGATGCGACCTTATTTGACGCGGATTCCGAGGATTCGACACGGCCGAATCTTCACTCGTCCCCGTCGCCGTCCCCTTGGAGAGGCTGTCCTCTCCTCAAGCGCTCAAGCCGAAGCTGAACGTCCGGCTTCAGGACTCCCCCCAGAGGATTCCGCTTGGGAGGCGGCTCCTTGCGGAGAGCGGACTCGATCTCCCGCTTCCCGTCTTGGACCGCGATCCTCAGTTCGCGGGCGGAGATGCGCAGCGCCCCTCGCCCGAAGGCGACTCTCTGCTCGGTCTGATCCGACGTCGCCACGTAGAGAGTGCGCTTCACGGACATCATCTCGCCGACCAGCCGCTCGATGCATTCGTCCGCCGTTTCCTTCTCCCGGGTATAGACGATATTCAACCGATGCTGCTTGAATTCCGAGCCGAGGCCCGGAACCCGGAAGGCGTCGAACACGACGTAAACGGTCATCCCGGCATAGCTCTGGTAGTTCGCGAGAAGATCGAGCAGACGATCCCTCGCGTCCTCCAGCCTGTCCGCGCGGAGCTTCTCCAGCTCCGGCCAGGCGCCGATCATGTTGTACCCGTCGACGATCAGGACGTCTTCACGGCGAAGCATGTCCGTCTCCCCGAAGAGCCGTCGCAGACGATGGCGCCGCCGCTTTCTCCTGCAGGGCTCGACGCTGGCGCACCGCCTCGTAGAGGATGACGCCGGCCGCGACGGAAGCGTTCAGCGAGTTGACGTGGCCGAACATCGGCAGCGAGACGAGGAAGTCGCACTTCTCGCGAATGAGCCGGGAGATCCCCTTGCCTTCGCTGCCGATCACGATGGCGAGCGGTCCGCTAAGGTTGGCTTTGTATACGTCCTGTTCGGCCGAGGCATCCGTTCCGGCGACCCATACCCCTTCTTCCTTGAGGCGGTCGATCGTCTGGGCGAGATTGGCCACCCGCGCGACGGGAACGTATTCGACCGCGCCCGCGGAAGTCTTGGCGACGACGGCCGTCAAGCTGGCGCTCCGCCGCTTCGGCACGATGACGCCGTGCGCTCCCGTGCAGTCCACGGAGCGAAGGATCGATCCGAGGTTGTGCGGATCCTCCACCTCGTCGAGCAGAATCAGGAACGGAGCCTCGCCGCGCTCCTTCGCCCGGGCGAGCAGGTCGTCCACTTCCGCGTACGAGACGGCGGCGGCTTGCGCCACGACGCCCTGATGCTGCATGTTCGGAACGAGCGAATCGAGCTTCTTCTTGTCCGCGAACTGAACGACGACGCCGCGCGACTTCGCTTCCTCAAGAATCGGCTGGACCAGGTTGCGCTGCGCCTGGTTGGACAACCAAATCTTGTTCAGCGCGCGGCCTGCCTTCAGCGCTTCAAGCACGGGGTGCTTGCCGGCCAGGTAGCTCTCCCCGGCCTGTTCTTCTTCGACTAAGGGGCTGCCATTCTCGAGCAGCTCGGGCTCGCGGGTTCCCGCGAACTGTCCGCGGGGGCCGCCTGTCCGTTCTCCTCGGCCGCGGGGAGCCTGTCCGCCTCCGGCCTGCCTTCTCGGATCGCCTGACGACGGGCGCGGCTTGTTACGATTATTCATCTTCGATCTTCCTCTCTCACGCTTTCGTCCGGTCTTCTTCGAACGCTAGACCGATCAGCTGTTCCAGCCTTGCCCGCTCTCCGCGGTAATACAAATACCCGACCAGGCATTCCAGCCCGGTCGCGTGCCGATACTCGCCCGGATCGGCGTTCTTCGGCGGCTGGCCGGACTTCGAATTCCGGCCGCGCCTCGCGATATCCGCTTCCTCTTCCGTCAGGAGCGGCTGCCACTTCTCGAGCAGCCGCGCCTGCGCGGCGGCCGACACGTGCTTCGAAGCCGCGCGGTGGAGCTGATTCGGCTTGCGGATCGCCGCGTCCAGGATCAGCTTCTGCCGGACGTATACCTCGAAGACGGCATCTCCGATATAGGCGAGCACGATCGGCGGCAGCAGGTTCACCGGAGTGTCGCCCGGAATGATCGGAGCGACGACCGGGTCGAGCATGGCGAATCCCTTCTTGTTCGTCCCCGTCATTTGCGCCGCCAACGAATCCCTTGCGGAGTGTCCTCCAGCAGGATTCCCTTCTCCGCGAGCAGGTCGCGAATCTGGTCCGCGCGGGCGAAATTGCGGGTCTTTCGCGCTTCGGAGCGCTCGGCGATCAGACGATCCACCTCGTCGTCCAGCAGATCCGATCCCCCGTCTTCCGGCAGCAGCAGCCCCAGTACGTCGTCCAGCTCGCCCATCGTCTTCAGCAGCAGGTTCAGGCTGGCCGAGTCCACGATGTCGCGCTGCAGGTAGGCGTTGGTCTCGGACACGAGCTGGAACCATACCGTCACGGCATCCGCCGTGTTGAAGTCGTCGTCCATCTTGGCGCGGAATTCGCTCATCATCGCTTCGATGCGGGCCGCCAGCTCCGCGTCCGGACCCGCCGGCAGCTCCGAGTGGACGCTGCCCAGCCGGTGCTTGACGTTGTCGCGGCTGGTGGACAGCCGGGCGACGCTGTTCTCGGCTTGGCGAATGATCTCCTCGCTGAAGTTCAGCGGGCTGCGGTAATGCGTCGTCAGCATGATGTAGCGGATCGCTTGCGCGCTGGTGCGCTTGAGCAGCTCGCGAGGGTTGACCCCGTTGCCGAGCGACTTGGACATCTTCTCGTTGTTGATGTTGACGAAGCCGTTATGCATCCAGTAGCGCGCCAGCGGCTTGCCGGTCAGCGCTTCGGACTGGGCGATCTCGCACTCGTGGTGCGGGAACTGAAGGTCGTGGCCTCCGCCGTGGATATCGAGCGTATCCCCCGCGTAGGTGCGAGCCATCGCGGAGCACTCGATGTGCCAGCCCGGACGGCCGTCTCCCCAAGGGCTGGGCCAGAAGATCTCGCCCGGCTTCGCTCCCTTCCAGAGAACGAAGTCCTGCGGATTCTCCTTGCGCTCGTCGACTTCGACGCGGATGCCGTATTGCAGCTCGTCGAGGTTCTTGTGCGACAGCTTGCCGTATTCCGGGAACCGGGAGGTCCGGTAGTACACGTCTCCGCCGCTCTCGTACGCATAGCCTTTGTCCACGAGCTCCTCGATAAACGAGACAATCTCCGGAATATTCTCGGTTACCCGCGGGTTGATCGTCGCCGGACGGGCGCCGAGCCCCTCCCGGTCCTCGTTGAAGCCCGCGATGTACTTCTCCGCCAGCTCCGGCACGGTCATGCCGAGCTCGTTCGCGCGGCGGATCATCTTATCGTCCACGTCCGTGAAGTTGACCACGTAGCGAACCTTGTAGCCGGAGAACTCCAGATAGCGGCGCACGACGTCGAAGAAGATAACCGGACGCGCGTTCCCGATATGAATATAGTCGTATACGGTTGGCCCGCACACGTACATGTTGACCTCTCCCGGAGTAAGCGGAACGAACGTCTCCTTCTCCCTGGTGAGACTGTTGTAGATCATCAAGGTCACGATTATGCTCTCCTTTGCGATAACGGTTTACGATTCCTGGGCAGCGGCTCCGACTTTCTCCGGTTCGGCCGCCTCTTGTTCTTTATTCTCCTTGCCCTTCAAACGTTCGACCTCCGCCTTCAATTCGTTGATCTCCTTCTGCATGAAGCGGAAGGTCTCGATCAGCGGATCGGGCAGGTTCGTGTGGTCGAGACGGTCGCCGACGCGCTCGCCGTTGCGCTTCACGACGCGGCCCGGAATGCCGACGACGGTGCTGTCCGCCGGAACCGGCTTCAGCACGACCGAATTCGCTCCGATATTGGAGTTATCTCCAACCGTGAACGAACCTAGTACTTTGGCGCCCGAAGCGATGACCACCCGATTGCCGATCGTCGGATGACGCTTGCCTTTCTCCTTGCCCGTCCCCCCAAGGGTAACCCCCTGATAGATGACGACCTCGTCTCCGATCTCGCAGGTCTCCCCGATCACGACGCCCATGCCGTGGTCGATGAACAGCTTGCGGCCGATCTTGGCTCCGGGGTGAATCTCGATGCCCGTCATGAATCGGCTGATCTGAGAGATCACCCGGGCAACCGTGTACCACCGATGCCGAAAAAAGAAATGAGCGACCCGATGAGCCCAGATAGCGTGCAAGCCGGAATACGTGAAAATGACTTCGAACTTGCTGCGCGCCGCAGGGTCGTTCTCGAAGACCGCCTCGATATCCGAACGGATGTTGCTCCATGCCCCCATATTCTTACCTCCTCGCTGCCTTCGAACGGATTCCGCGGCCGGTAAGGAAGATCAAAAAAAACGCCCCCGCAGCATCTCGCTGCAGAGGCGTCGATCGTTACGCGGTCCCACTCTGCTTGAACAGCTCCGGCTTCCCGGCTTCCCGGCGCAGGCTTCTGTCCAACTCGTTAGGCCCTTAACGGAGGCCAACCGGCATCGCCTACCCGCTGTGCGTAAGCACTCGCTCGGCGATGCGGCTCCCAGGCGCACTTCGGCTCCCGCGGAAGGGATTGCTCGCAGCTTGCGCAATCCTCTCTGTGCTTCCGGCTCTGGAACTTACTCTACCTGTTCGACGCGGATCTCATTATGAAGCTCGTTAACGCCAGTATAATCCGAACCCTATGAAGTGACAAGGGTCACCATTTCCCATCCGAATAATCGGATAAGTCCTGCCTAACCAAGCGATTCGCTCGCCGAGACCTACGCCAGCTTGCCCGCCGCCGCCGATTCCAGACGCTTCAGCACCTTCCCGTAGCCGAGAAGCCAGATGCTTCCATTGAGGTCGGGACCGTGGGTTTGGCCGGTCAGGGCGACGCGGATCGGCATGAACAGCCCCTTGCCCTTCGCGCCGGTTTCTTTCTGGACCGCCTTGACCGATGCTTTGATCGTTTCCTCGGTGAAGGCCGCTTCTCCTGCCGACTCCAATTGGCGGGCGAAGGCGGCGAGCACGGCCGGAACGCTCTCTTCGGCAAGGATCTCGCGCCCTTCGTCTTCCAGAACGACTTCGTCGCGGAAGAACAGCTCCGACAGCGTCACGATCTCCGCGCCGTAGCGCAGGTGATCGCGGTACAGCGTCACGAGAGCCGTCGCCCATTCCAGTTCCTTCTCGTTCGGCTCAGCAGGGAGAAGCCCCGCTTCCTTCAGATGAGGGATGCAGAGATCGACGAGCGCTTCCGCCGGAAGAGCCTTCAGATAATGCTGGTTGATCCAGTTCAGCTTGACGGTGTCGAACACCGCCGGGCTCTTGGACAGGCGGTTAGCGTCGAAGATCTCGATCAAGCGCTCGCGCGTGAAGATCTCTTCCTCGCCTTCCGGCGACCAGCCGAGCAAGGTGATGAAGTTGAAGAGCGCTTCGGACGAGAAGCCCAGCTTGTCGTACTGCTCGATGAACTGAATGATCGATTCGTCGCGCTTCGACAGCTTCTTGCGGTTCTCGTTGACGATCAGCGTCATATGGCCGAAGATCGGCGGTTCCCAGCCGTGCGCTTCGTAAACCATCAATTGGCGAGGCGTATTCGTGATGTGGTCTTCTCCGCGAAGCACGTGGCTGATCTCCATCAGGTGATCGTCCAACGCCACCGCGTAGTTATAGGTCGGAATCCCGTCCTTCTTCACGATGACGAAATCCCCGAACTCCTCGGACTTGAAGGAGATCTCGCCTTTGACCATATCGTCGAACGTATAAGTCTTGCCCTCCGGAACGAGGAAACGGACGCTGGCCGCTCGGCCTTCCGCTTCGAGGCGCGCGCGGTCGGCATCGCTCAGGTGGCGGCACTTGCCGGAATAGCGGGGAGTCTCGCCGCGGGCGGACTGTTCCTCCCGCTCCTTCTCCAGCTCTTCTTCGGTGCAATAGCAGCGGTAGGCTCGTCCGGCGTCGATCAGCTCCTGCCAATAACGATTGTAGATATCGAGCCGTTCGGTCTGGCGATAGGGGCCGTACTTGCCGACCTTGTCGACGCTTTCGTCCCAGTCGACGCCGAGCCACTTGAGGTACTTAAGCTGGCTTTCTTCGCCGCCGGCGACATTGCGCTTCACGTCGGTGTCTTCGATGCGTATGATGAATTCTCCGCCGTGATGGCGGGCGAACAAGTAATTGAAAATAGCGGTTCGCGCATTGCCGATATGCAGGTGGCCGGTCGGGCTCGGGGCATACCTTACGCGTACTTTGTCAGACATGGCGAAACTTCCTCCTCGTTGTGCCGCTTGCCAATCCCGATAGCCTAGCATCGGTACAGCAGCTATGCCGAAATCATATCACACATCGCGGACAAGGCAAACAACCGCCTGAGCCGCGATCCCTTCCCCGCGGCCGGTGAAGCCGAGCCGCTCGGAGGTCGTCGCCTTCACGTTGACCTGGGATGCTTCGGCGCCCAGCGAACGGGCGATCACGTCGACCATCGCCGGGATATGCGGCGCCATCTTCGGCGCTTGGGCGATAATCGTCGCGTCCGCGTTGCCGAGCTTGTAGCCTCTGTCCGTCGCCAGCTTCCATACGTGCTCGAGCAGCTTCACGCTGTCCGCGTCCTTGAACTCGGGATCCGTGTCGGGGAAGTGCTTCCCGATGTCGCCCAGGGCGAGGGCTCCAAGCACCGCGTCGCTGATCGCGTGCAGCAGCACGTCCGCGTCCGAGTGGCCGAGAAGCCCTTTCTCGTAAGGGATCTTTACGCCCCCGATAATGCAATCTCTGCCTTCCGTCAATTGATGAACGTCAAACCCTTGTCCGATTCTGATCATCCTAGATCGACTCCTCCCGATGACGCCTGGCCAAGAACAGCTCCGCAACGGGAAGATCCTCGGGCGTCGTGATTTTAAGATTGCGATAATCTCCTTGAACGATGGCGACCTTGCGTCCTAGCAGCTCCAGCAGCATCGTATCGTCGGTGGCGAACGCTCCTGCTTCCTTGGCGAGCCGATGCGCGCGCATCAATTCCTCGCGAACGAACGCCTGCGGGGTCTGCACCGACCACAGGGTGCTGCGGTCCGGCGTCTCCGTCATGAAGCCCTTCTCGCCTTCTATCTTGATCGTGTCCTTGACCGGCACGGCAAGCGCCGCGGATCCATGGCGTTCCGCCTCGCGGCAGCAAGCTTCGATCTGCGCCGGCGTGATCAGCGGCCGGGCCGCGTCGTGCACGAGCACGCCTTCGGTTCCCAGCGCCTCGAGTCCCGCGTACACGCTGTCCTGGCGCTCGGCTCCGCCCGGCACGATCGCGCTCACCTTCAGCGCGCTCGCTTCGAACGCGACGGCTCTCGCCCGCGCCTCCTCGCCCGGCGCCGTGACCAGCACGATGCTGCTGACGGCAGAACAGCGCTCGAACGCTTCCAGCGTATGCGCCAGAACCGGCCTGCCGTCAAGCGGCAGATAGGGCTTGTTGTCCGCGGCCGCCATCCGGGTTCCCCTTCCGGCCGCGACGATGACCGCTCCCCATTCCATGCGGATTCCCCTCTCCCTGCCTTCGCATCATTCCCTGGAACATAAGAAAAAACGGGACACCCAAGAGCGCGTCCCGCCCGTTTTCCCTCTATCATACTCGTTCGAAGCGCTTTTTCCAATAGCTTAAGGCTTCGCGAAAGTCGTTTGGCCCGCGGCATACTCGTTCAGAGCGCTTTTTCCAATAGCTTCGGCTTCGCGAAGATCATTCGTCCGGCGGAAGTCTGTAGCACGCTGGTCACCAGAACCTCCATCGTGGTCCCGATGAAGTCCCTTCCTCCCTCGACGACGATCATCGTTCCGTCATCCAGATAGGCGACGCCTTGTCCGTGCTCCTTGCCGTCCTTGATGACCTGGACGACGATCTCCTCGCCGGGAAGCACGACCGGCTTGACCGCGTTCGCCAGATCGTTGATGTTCAGAACGGATACGCCTTGAAGCTCGCACACCTTGTTCAGGTTGAAGTCGTTGGTGACCACCTTGCCGTGCATCGCTTTGGCCAGCTTGACCAGCTTGCTGTCCACTTCGCCGGGCTCGTCGTTCATCTCCTCGTAAATAAGGACCCGAACGTCCAGCTCCTTCTGAATCTTGTTCAGGATGTCCAGTCCCCTCCGGCCGCGATTGCGCTTGAGCAGATCGGACGAATCCGCGATATGCTGAAGCTCCTCCAGGACGAATTCGGGAATGACGAGCGTTCCTTCGATAAATCCGGTCTTGCAGATATCGGCGATTCGGCCATCGATAATGACGCTGGTATCCAGAATTTTATGTTCCTCGCGGCGAGGCTCCTCTTCTTCTTGCACGGCCGGTTTCTGGCGGCTCTGCAGGAGGGCGGTCAAGTCGTCTTTCTTGTTCGTTCCGATGCGAACGCCCGCATAGCACAAAGTCAATGCCGCAAGAGCGGCCGCGATTCCTCCCACCCGGGGAAGCTCTCCCAAATACGGATATAATAGAGCCGCGAGCACAAGCCCCGTTCCCGCTCCGAACAAGCCCGACAGCAGCGTCGCCGGGGGCAGGCCGGACATTCGTTCGATCGCTCCGTTCAATGCCTTGGCCAGCGGCCCGGCCAACGCCGAAGCGGCGAACAAGCCGATCACGGCGCCTACGGCGGCGCCCAAGTATCCTCCGTTCGATGCCGACGAGGCTCCCGTCAGCGGATTCATCCACTCCGAGCCGCCCGTGAGGCGCGCGGCGAATAGGCTTTGTCCCATCATCGCTCCAAGCAGCACGCCGACCGCCTGGATGATGCGCTTCATCATCATGATTATCACTCCCTAGAATTTTCGATAACTCTCCTATGCTTGTCCAATACCTACGCAAAAACTCCATCGTGCTTGTTTACTAGTATGTTCCAATTTCTTCGTCGCTAATCTCTCCTCCCGAGCATTTATCTCCTTTTGAAATGCCGGGCGCCTTGCTCTATAATAGGGCTTGAAGAGTAAAATCACGGTAACCGAGGTGGAACGGATGAGCGCACATACGCTGCAAGAGTTTCAGCAGCAGGTCTCGGAACTCTTGCTTCGTCACCGCAGTCTGCTGGATGTCGTCACCAAGTTCAGCCAGTCCAACGCTTCAGTCAACAGGGCCGTATCCAAGGCTATAACGGAGTGCGGCTGCATCGAGCTCAACGCCAAGCATCAAGGCTTCTCCGAGGAGATGCCGCTCGACATCGCGATGCGGCAGTCCAAGTCCCATATGGACGGAGAATTGTGCGAGAATTGCAAGGACGCCGTCCGCTCGGAACTCGGCAAGAACCTGTTCTACATGTCGGCGCTGGGCAACGCCCTCGGCATCAACCTGGAGGATGCGGTAGCCAAGGAATCCGACAAGTGCTCCACCCTCGGTTTGTTCAACATGACCTGATCCCCGGCGCCGTCTTCCGGCCAGGCCGGCCATGATGGAAGAAGACCGTCCACTGTCCCTTGCCGGGCATGGACGGTCTTTTTATTAGCGCCTTGCGGCTTCCACCTGATATTGATCTTGGCATTTAACCTGGTTAACCGTTATAGTAATTAGTAAAAATAGCCTGCAATCGACCTGACCAGAGAGGGGCGTCTCCGTGCAAACGCAAGCACCTATCCCCGCCGCTTCACCCGTTGCCTCTCCCCGTCCCCGGACCAAGAGAAGCTCCAAAGCGGTCTACCGTTCCTGGGTTCGCAGTTTCGCGATAACTGCCGTCGCCTTAGCCGTCTCGATTTGCTTGATTACGGTCTCATTGGATCCTCTTCAGTTCTATCGCAAGGCTTCCGTCATTCCGATGGTCTTCTCTACCGAAGAACGCTACCAGAACCCCGGCCTCGCCCGAAACTTCGACTACGACACGATTATCGTCGGGACCTCGATGACCGAGAACTTCCTGCCTTCCGTCGTGGGACAAGCCCTTCACGGCAAGGCGATGAAGCTCTCGATGCGCGGCTCGATGGCGGACGAGCAATACAAGATCGCCAAGCTGGCGCTGGACACGGGGAAGGTCAAGCAGGTGCTCTGGGGACTCGACTACTTCGCCCTCAAGGAGCAGGATCCGGAGCTGGCGGCCGATTTTCCCGACTACCTCTACGATTCCGATTGGAAGAACGACTACAAGTATTGGTTCAACCTGTCGGTTTACTCCATGCTGTTCAAGAGCATTCTCCACGCGAGCACGACGGGGAACAACCGCAGCCTGGAGTACCTGGACAACTGGAGCGTGACCGGGGGCTTCTCGGCGGCCAAGGTCATGCGCGATTACCAGCTGGCCCAAGTGAACGAGCAGTATTTCGGATTGAACGAGGAACCGATCGAAGTCGTGAAGGAGAATTTTACGACGAATATCCTTTCTCTGGTTAAGCTTCACCCGGAGACGCAATTCATCTTCTTCTATCCGCCGTACAGCATATTAAGACACGAGGTTTGGAAAAAAACGAACGAGGTGCGCTACGGCAATCAGCTGGAGATGAGCGTGTGGATGTTCGAGCAGCTGAACAGGCTGCCCAACGCGAAGGTGTACAACTTCCAGACGGAAGCCGATTGGACCTTCGATCTGGACCTGTACAAGGATTTGTCCCATTACAGCCAGGACATCAACACTTGGATCGCGGAAAGAATCGGCAGCGACGACGAGCGGTACCGCGTCACCGAGGACAACGTCCGATCGTTCCCGGATACGTTGGAATCGCAGTTGGCCTCCCTGCTCATCACGCCGGACAATCGCGTGCTGAACGCGGAATTCCTCCTGAGGAAAGGGGATACCGAACAGAAGCCAAGCTTCACCGCGGTCGCGGCAGCCGGCGAGAAGGACCTGCTCGTGCCCGCCAAGGAAGCGGCTATCGCGCTGGGAGCAAGCCTGCAGTGGGATCACGAGACGAAGAGCCTGTATTTGGGACGAGAGCATCGGAAATATTCGCTGAAGCTGGGAGAGAAGACCGCCGAGGCCGATGGACGGTCCTTCGAGCTGGACGCCCCGCCGAAGCTCGTCGGTAACGTTCTGATGGTTCCTCTTCGTTCATTGGCCGAGCTGCTCGGCTACGAATCGGAAACCGAACGCCCGAACGACCATTCCATTCGAATCGTCGTCAAGCTTCTCTAATACGCGACGAAGGGCTGTCTCCAAAGAGACAGCCCTTCGTGTTGCTGCGTTGCTACGCGCTATGCTTGGAACGCGGGTTCTCTTCCCGCGACCGCTTCTTGCGGCGAATGACGACCAGACGGTCAACGTTTTTTTTTAGCCCCCACAGCGCATAGAGGAGCAGAAGCCCAAGAATGAACTTCGGAATGGCCCTCGGGAACATGAACGCCAGGATAACGGCCGCCGCCACCACGAGAGGCACCGCCCAGATCGCCGCGCGAGGCAAGCCCAGCTTCTTGAAGTTCGGGTACTTGATATTGCTGACCATCAGATACGACAGCGACAGCGTGGCAAGGAGCAGAAGGTAAACGTTCACGTCCTTGTCGAAGAGCGCAAGCGTGGCGAGCACGCCGCCGGCGGCCGGAATCGGCAGGCCGATGAAGTATCCGGGTATTCCCTCGATGACGTTGAATCTGGCAAGCCGCAGAGCGCCGCAGATCGGGAAGATCGCCGTTATGATCCAGGCGAGCGGTTCGCTGACGTCCGTCGAGAACGCAGCTTGATACATGATGAATGCGGGAGCGACGCCGAACGAGATGACGTCCGACAACGAATCCAGTTCCTTGCCGAATTCGCTCTGTACGTTCAAAGCGCGCGCGACTCGGCCGTCCAGGCCGTCCAGGAGCATGGCGATGATCACCAGCAGCGCAGCGCCATCCGCCCGGTCGTTAAACGCCAAAATGATGGAGAGAACGCCGAGAAACAGGTTGCCCACCGTAAATAAGTTCGGTATGGATTTTGTGATCATAGATCCACCTCGACTTTACTATGCCCATCCGAAGCAAAATAAAAAAAAGAATTTCAATGCGTATTCGTCTTATGCTCACGAAGTCCTAGGCGCAAAATGTCATTCATTCATTCTAGACCCGTTAAATCTGTCTGTCAATAAACACCTGATCTTGGATTCTTTTGAGCCCTTCCTTGATCGACCGCGCCCGTACTTCCCCGATTCCGTCCACTTCGTCCAGCTCTTCGATGGAAGCCATCATCATGTGAGGGAAAGAACCGAAGCGCTCCACAAGGTTGTGGATGATGACGCTCGGCAATCTCGGGATCTTGCTCAGCAGCCGATAACCGCGCGGATGGAAGCCGTCTTCCGCGAGCGAGCTGATCGAGGTATAGCCCAGCAGGCGGATGAGGTAATTCGTGTCCAGCAGTTCCTCCGACGTCAGCTTCCGCAGCGTCGCTTGGATCTCTTTGATCTTGTCGTCGCTTGGATCCCTCGCGTAATCCTTCAGCATGAGCCGCGCTTCTTCTTCCGCCGATCCGACCAATTCGACCATCTGCATGTTGATGAGGCGTCCTTCGTTGCCCAGCTCCAGCACGTAGCGATTGATTTCCATCTTGAAGCGGAGCACCATCTCCGAACGCTGGATCACGTAAGCGACCTCATGCATCGTGACGAGCTCCTCGAACTCGAGGGCCGCCAGGTTCGTAAGAGCTTGATTATAGACAGCGCGATATCGCTCCAGAGTCTGGATCGCCTGATTGGCCTTCGTCAGGATGGCGCCGGTCTCCTTGAGCGAGTAACGCAGATTGCCTTGATACAAGGTAATGATATTGCGCCGCTGCGAGATGGAGACGACGAGCTTGCCCGTCTGCTTCGCCACCCGCTCCGCCGTGCGGTGCCGGATCCCGGTCTCGATCGAGGAGATCGAAGAATCCGGAATCAGCTGGGTATTGGCGTAGAGAATGCGTTTCGCATCCTCGCTGAGAATGATGGCTCCGTCCATCTTGGCCAATTCGTAAAGATAGTTCGGGCTGAAGTCGCAGTTGATGCCGAAGCCTCCGTCTACGACCTCCATGATCTCCGGAGTGCATCCGACTACGATCAATGCGCCCGTCTTGGCGCGCAGAACGTTCTCCAATCCGTCTCGAAACGGCGTGCCAGGCGCAACCATCTGCAACAATTGGTTCATGGTTTGAGCTTGTTGCTCTTTGTCTTTGTTCTCTTTCATCTCTCTGCTGCACCCCCTCATTCCAACGCTGCCTTCAGCGCTTCCGCCACGCTCTTCACCGGAATCAATTCGATCCCGGCCGGCGGCTGCCAGCCCTTGATGCTCTGCTCCGGCAGGATGACCCTCTTGAAGCCAAGCTTCAGCGCTTCCTTCACCCGCGTCTCCGCGCGCGATACCGCGCGTACTTCCCCGGTCAAGCCGACCTCTCCGAAGATAACGTCGTACGGCTTCGTCGGCAGATCGCGGAAGCTTGACGCGATGCTGACCGCGGCCGCGAGATCGGCCGCCGGCTCATCCAGCCGGACGCCGCCGGCCACGTTCACATAGGCATCCTGATTGGACAGGAACATGCCCATCCGTTTCTCCAATACCGCGATCACCAGCGAGATCCGCTGATGGTCAAGCCCCGAGCTCATCCGCCGCGGCGACGGGAAGCTGGTCGGCGCGACCAGAGCCTGCATCTCGACAAGCACCGGACGGGTTCCCTCGATGCTGGCGACGACGCAGGACCCCGACACGCCAAGAGGGCGCTCGGACAGGAACAGCTCGGAAGGGTTCGTTACCTCCCGAAGGCCGTCCTCGGTCATGTCGAAGATTCCGATCTCGTTCGTCGATCCGAAACGGTTCTTAACGGCCCTAAGCAATCGATAAGTATGATGCCGTTCTCCTTCGAAATACAGCACGCAGTCGACCATATGCTCGAGCATGCGCGGTCCCGCGATGGCGCCCTCCTTGGTTACATGGCCGACGAGCACGGTAGCCACGCCGTTGATCTTGGAGATGCGCATGAATTGCGTCGTGCATTCCCTTACTTGGGCGACGCTGCCCGGGGCCGAGGGAACGTCCGGGCGATAAACCGTCTGGATGGAATCGATGACCAGGAAGTCCGGATCCACGGAGGTGATCGCCTCCTCGATGAAGTCCAGGTTCGTCTCGCACAGCACGAACAGCTTATCGCTTAGAGTGCCCAATCGGTCGGCCCGAAGCTTCGTCTGGCGAACCGATTCTTCCCCGGATACGTACAGAACCTTCAGTCCTTGCCGCGCGAGGGAATTCGAGGTCTGCAGCAGCAGGGTCGACTTCCCGATTCCCGGATCCCCTCCGACGAGCATGAGCGAGCCGGGAACGAGCCCGCCTCCGAGCACCCGGTTCAATTCGTCAAGACCGGTAGAAATCCGCGGTTCGCGCGCGCTATCAATATCTATGATCGATGCGGGCTTTTCTTTCGTGCGAAGCATCTCGCTTCGTCCCACGGGAGCTTTGGTGACGGTCTCCGTCTCCTCCGTCATGGTGTTCCAGGCTCCGCAGCCCGGACACTTGCCCATCCACTTGGGAGATTCGGTTCCGCAATCGTTGCATACGAATTTAATCTTGATTTTGGCCATATCGGTCCCCTCGAGAATTCATTACTAAAAGTGTACCATGTTCGGCTAACAGGGTAAAATGCTCCGATGGGAGGATTGTCGATTGGCTCAAAAAAACGGGGATCGCCTCTTAATGAGACAATCCCCGTGGCGGAAGCTATCGATACCACAGCCACCATCTCCACAGAAACCATAGGATGATGGCAATGAGCAGGACGCCTCCGAACAAGTAGAACAGCACGAACAGGATTTTGCTCAGGATGAGCAGCAAGAGAACGAATCCGATCCCGCTTATCAGAAGCAAGAAGGGCTGTCTCCAGGGAATGTACTTGCGGCGCCTACCGTACATCGGACTTCCCCTCTCAGCCATCGGATTTGCTATAGGGTATGGCCCGCCCTCCCGTTTGGTGAACATGCGAAGGGATGGCGCGAATGCTCGCGCCACCCCTTCGGTTAACTCTTATCAAGCTGTGGTCGTGCCGACTTCGTCCTTCATCTTGACGACGAGGGCGCCGTCCTGCTCGTCGATCACCAGCTTGTGGCCCTTCTGGATCTTGCCCAGCAGCAGCTCCTCGGACAGGCGATCCTCGATGTGCTTCTGGATGGCGCGGCGCAGCGGACGCGCTCCGTACTGAGGATCGAAGCCTTCCTTCGCGAGGAACGCTTTCGCCGAATCGGTGAGCTCGAACTCGACTTCGTGTTCGGCGAGTCTCTTGCGCAGCTCGTCGGCCATCAGCGTGACGATCCGGGCAATGTGCTCTTGCTCGAGCGGATGGAAGACGATCATCTCGTCGATCCGGTTCAGGAACTCCGGACGGAACGACTTCTTCAGTTCCGCCAGCACCTTCTCCTTCATGACGGCGTAATCGCGTCCCGCATCCTGTGCGGCCGTGAAGCCCAGCGTCGAATTGCGCTTGATTTGATCCGCGCCGACGTTCGACGTCATGATGATCAGCGTGTTCCGGAAGTCGACGGTGCGGCCCTTCGAATCGGTCAGGCGGCCGTCTTCGAGCACCTGCAGCAGAACGTTGAACACTTCCGGATGCGCCTTCTCGATCTCATCCAGCAGAACGACCGAGTACGGCTTGCGGCGAACCTTCTCCGTCAACTGGCCGCCTTCGTCGTAGCCGACGTATCCCGGAGGCGCTCCGACGAGGCGGGAGGTGGAATGCTTCTCCATGTATTCCGACATGTCGATGCGGATCACCGCGTTCTCGTCTCCGAACATCGCTTCCGCCAGGGCGCGGGCCAGCTCCGTCTTGCCGACGCCGGTCGGGCCGAGGAAGATGAACGAGCCGATCGGACGCTTCGGATCCTTCAGTCCGGCGCGGGAGCGGCGGACTGCGCGGGCAACGGCCTTGACGGCTTCTTCTTGCCCGATGACGCGGTCGTGCAGGATTTCTTCCATCTTCAGCAGGCGTTCGGTTTCTTCCTCCGCCAGCTTGCTGACCGGAATTCCCGTCCAGCTTGCGACGACTTGGGCGATATCCTCCGGCGTGACTTCCGAATCGGTGCGGCCTTGCTTTTCCTTCCACTGGTTCTTCGTCGCATCGAGCTCTTCGCGGATCTTCTGCTCCGTATCGCGCAGCGCCGCGGCCTTCTCGAACTCTTGGCTCTGAACCGAAGCATCCTTCTCCTTGCGGATATCCTCGAGGCGTTGCTCCAGCTGCTTCAGGTTCGGCGGAATCGTGTAGGAGCGCAAGCGCACCTTCGAGCTTGCCTCGTCGATCAGGTCGATCGCCTTATCCGGAAGGAAGCGGTCGGTAATGTAGCGATCGGACAGCTTGACGGCCGCTTCGATCGATTCGTCCGTGATTTTCACGCGATGGTGAGCCTCATAGCGGTCGCGAAGCCCGTGAAGGATCTGAACCGCTTCTTCGGGGGACGGCTGATCGACCGTAATCGGCTGGAAGCGGCGCTCGAGCGCGGCGTCCTTCTCGATGTACTTACGGTATTCGTCCAGCGTCGTCGCGCCGATGCACTGCAGCTCGCCGCGGGCAAGCGCCGGCTTCAAGATGTTCGAAGCGTCGATTGCGCCTTCGGCGCCGCCCGCTCCGATGAGCGTATGCAGCTCGTCGATGAACAGGATGACGTTGCCCGCTTGGCGGATCTCATCCATGATCTTCTTCAGGCGGTCTTCGAATTCGCCGCGGTACTTCGTGCCGGCGACGACGGAGCCCATATCGAGCGTCATGACGCGCTTGTCGCGAAGCGTCTCCGGAATCTCGTTGTTGACGATCTTCTGCGCCAGGCCTTCGGCGATAGCCGTCTTGCCGACGCCCGGTTCCCCGATCAGCACCGGGTTGTTCTTCGTCCGGCGAGACAGAACCTGAATGACGCGCTCGATCTCCTTCTGACGGCCGATAACCGGATCGATATGGTTGTCTCTGGCGCTCGCGGTCAGGTCGCGCGCCAGGCCGTCCAGCGTCGGCGTGCTGACGTTGGCGGAAGGACCGTGGTTCGGCGACACGCTCTCGCTGCTCCCCAGCAATTGAAGCACTTGCTGGCGCGCTTTATTCAGGCTGATGCCCAGGTTATTCAGAACGCGGGCGGCGACGCCCTCTCCTTCGCGGATCAGGCCGAGAAGGATGTGTTCGGTACCGACATAAGTGTGTCCAAGCTTGCGCGCTTCGTCCATCGACAGTTCGATGACCTTCTTGGCGCGAGGGGTATAAGCAATATTGGTCGGCTGCTCTTGACCGCGGCCGATCAACGATTCCACCTCGTCTTGAATCTTCTCAAGCCCAAGGCCCAAAGCGATAAGAGCCTTGGCGGCGATGCTCTCGCCTTCTCGAATTAATCCGAGCAGAATGTGCTCCGTGCCGATATTATTGTGTCCCAGTCTCACTGCTTCTTCTTGAGCCAAAGCAAGCACTTTCTGTGCCCGTTCGGTGAATCTTCCGAACATCATGAGACAACACCTCCCCTATAGAGATAGAATAGAACATTTGAGCTCAGGTTGCCAGTCGTGAACGAATAATCTCCGCTCTCGTCATGTCCCGCTGCTCCGGGTTGAGCGGTTCTCCGAACGCCTGCTGCAGGAACCCGGGCTGCGTCGAGACGATCAATTCGTTCAGCGTCGGCTGATCGAGGCCGGGCAGCAGGCCCAGATTCATGCCGAGCCGAATGTCTGACAGCCGCTGGGCGGCTTCCTTGGAATCCATGATCCTCGCATGCGATAGAATGCCGTAGGAGCGCTCCACCCGGTCCTCGAGCCGCGGCCGGGATTCCGCCATCAGGCGTTCCCTGGCCGCCTTCTCGTGGCCGATCATCTGCCGGGCTACCGCGTAGAGGTTGTCGAGGATCTCGTTCTCGGATTGGCCGAGCGTAATCTGGTTCGACACCTGGAACAGGTTGCCCGTCGCTTCGCTGCCCTCCCCGTAAATGCCGCGAACGGCCAAGCCGACTTGCGTGACGGCGGAGAGAATCCGGTTGATCTGTCCCGTCAGCACCAGCGCCGGCAGATGCATCATGACCGAGGCGCGAATGCCGGTGCCCACGTTGGTCGGGCAGCTGGTCAGGTAGCCATGCTTCTCGTCGAAGGCGAAGTCGACGCCCTCTTCGAAGATGTCGTCGATCTTGCTGGCGTATTCCCACGCTTCCTTGATCTGAAAGCCCGGATACAAGCATTGGATTCGAAGGTGATCCTCTTCGTTGATCATGATGCTGACGTCTTCGTTCCGGGTGAGGATCAGGGCGCCGTTGCGGGATTCGCTCGCAAGGGCCGGGCTGATCAGATGCTTCTCGACCAGGACCAGCTTATCCAGCTCCGTCAGGTCGCTTAAATGATAGGTATGAATCGGGCCTAGCCCGTTAAGCCTGCCGCTCTCCGCGATGCCCAGCAGCTGTTCGACGACCCCCTCCGATTGGGCGGGCGTTGCCAGCATAGGGAACGGGAACGAACGAAGATTGCGGGCAATCCGGATCCGGCTGCTTAGCACGACATCGCTGTCCGGGCCTTCTTTTCTCATCCACGGGCTGAGCGCGTGTTCGGCGAAATCCGGCTTGGTCATCGGGTATCCTCCTCCTTTCTCAATGAAGCGTCGCCGCTTCTTCCGTCAGCCGCCGATCTCTTTCTCGAGATCCCGGATGCGATCCCGAAGCTGGGCGGCCGTCTCGAAGTCTTCGCGTTCGATTCGCCCGAGCATATCCTTCTTCAAGCGCTCGATCTCCCGCTTCGTCTTGAACTGGCCTCCCGCCCGCTTCGGAACCTTCCCGACGTGGACGGTGTTGCCGTGGACCCTCTTCAGCAGAGGATCCAAGCGATCGGCGAAGTTCTTGTAGCATTGGCTGCAGCCGAATCGGCCCACCTTGCTGAATTGCGTATAGGTCATCCCGCACGTCTCGCAGCGGAGAACGGGGGCTTTGGTCCCCGCGTTCGGATTCTCGAAGTCGAGCAGGCCGGACAGCAGATTGTGGATCGAGAACCCGCTCGAGGTCCCGGGGATCAACTCCCCTCTCTCCCGCGCGCACGATTCGCAAATATGCAGCTCCGCCTTTTCTCCATTGACGATCTTCGTAAAATGAAGCGTCGCTTGCCTCTTGCCGCATTCTTGACAAAGCATCGTGAACCCTCCTCTCTCCTCGCTGACGCTACCTGGCCAACAAGGCCACCAGCATGGCCCTGAGCAGCTTCGCCCTTATCTCATCCCGCAGCGGCAGCTTGAGCTGGAGCGTATCCCTCGACATGGCCGCCTTGAGCAGGTTGGCCTCGCGGGCCGTCAAGTATCGGGCTTCCTCCAGTTGATAGATCAAGCCTTCCGCGGCGGTCTGATCGATCTGCTCGCCGACGGACATCTGGATGTGCCGCTGTACGGCAGCCAGGTTCGGCAGATCGACGCGCTGTATGCGAATATAGCCGCCGCCGCCCCGTTTGCTCTCGACGTAATACCCTTTCTCGAGAGTGAAGCGGGTGCTGATCACGTAATTGATCTGGGACGGGACGCAGGAGAACTTCTCCGCGAGATCGCTGCGTTGAATCTCGATCGCCCCTCCCGGGCTTCCCGACAGAATTTGCTTTAGATATTGTTCAATCAGATCCGAAATGTTGCGCATCGACCGACCTCCCTTCCCGAGCGCGGCTGTGACCGTATGATCGGCTCTGATTTTGACTTTGACTTTCTTTGACTATATCCCCATTATAAACACTTTCTCACGAATTGCCAAGTGGTCGAATCCAAGCCGCGAACGACCTCTCCTATGACAGGAAGTATCATTGCCGCCGCAGCTGGATCGCCGCTGCCGACAGTACAAGTATAGACCAATGACGCGCATTTTATAGGGTACGCAACCCTCCTCGACCTCTTATTCGCAGGGTAACACTTTATATGCGAGCAAGCCGGCAGAGTTAACCGCACCGAAGGTCTCCGATTCGGATTTTTGCCGCGAAACTCCAAAAAAAAAGCGGCAGGGAAGGACCGGTGTCCTCCCCTGCCGCTTCGTTTAGAAGAAATCCGGCAAATACGGCGTGATGACGGGAATCCGCCGTTCGAGCTTCCTTGCCGCTTCCCGGCTTCCCGAGAGCTGCCCGCCGCGAAGCAGCCATTCCGGCCTGCGCCCGCCCAGCAGCATGGCCGTCAGCGTCCGGATATGGCAGCTCGCTTCGGCGTCGTCTTCCGTCGGCGTCATGCCGGCCGTCCCGTCCTTCTCGAACGCGATCCGGAACGTTCGGTCGTTCCACGGAGCGTATTCATCGCTTACCCGAAGCGTCAACTCGTCGCGAGCCTCGGACTCGTTGAAGGCATATTGCCCGATCAGCCCCTCGGCGTCGACCACGCGGGACATGAAGTAGGGATGAGTCTCCTGCTTGACGCAACGGGGATCCGGCAGCAGGAAAGGAAGCGCGTCGTCCGCCGGAACGCAGATGCGGATCGTCTTCGCCATCGAGTCGTGGTTGGCGAGGAATGCCCATAGCGCGTTGCGGGCCTCTTCGTTCAACGCGGCCCAATCGAATACGGTCAGAACGCCTTCCTTGACTTCATATAAAACGTACGCCTCAGTGGATCCGCTTTCGTTCGACCAGACGGATACCCGCCCCGGCTTCGAGAGCATTCGGTTCGCCCACCAATCCGGCGACCTCTTCAAGGCACCGTTGTAGGCAGAAGCGAACGCTTCATACAGCTCGTTCAGCAGCTCGCCTTTCTTCGGGATCGTCTCCATGCGGCCCGGCGAATCTTTGCGCTTAGGAAGCTGCGCCATATCGATCTCGTACTTCTTCTGCTCGATGGTGAATTCCCAGCCGAACTTCCGATAGAACGGGATCGAGAAAGGATGGAGCATGCTGATCGTCTGTCCCTGGTCCTTCATATATTCAAGCGAATGAGTCAGCAGCTTGGCGACGCAATTCGAGCGGCGAGCTTCCGGCCAGGTCGCCACTCCGGCGACTCCGCCCATCTTCAGCGGCTTGCCGCCCACCCAGCATTCGAGGGGGAGGAGAATCATCTTGGAGAGGAGACGATCCCGCTCGTCGAAAGCGCCCCAGCTCTCTTCCGGCCGGAACGATTGCCTCCGGGCTTCCAGTTCCTCGGGAAGGGTCTTGTATTGGAAGGCGAATTCGGATAATTCCGTTTGCCGTTCAAAGTCGCTCGCTTCGAGCTGTCGGATGATCATCGGGACACCTGCTTTCCATTTTCCCCCTATCTTATCTCAATTCGTCCCCATCTGCACCTGGCTCGCCGAAGCTTAGCCCATGCTCATGATTCCCGCTTCCTTGCTCATAAGGATCGTCAGAAGGCTATCCAGCTTGGACCCGGAGATCCGCAGCCGGTGCAGGTGGTACGCGAGACCGGCGGGGTCCGGTTCTCTGCCGAGAAATTGCCGGTACAGCTCCGATAGGAAGCTCTCGCCCTCCAGCGCAAGCAGATCCGCGATCCGATCCTGCAGAGTCGACTCAGCGGGCATGCATTTGCGCAGCACGGACAGCGCGGCTCCTCCCGCTTCAGCCGGAACTTCCTCCTCCCGTACGTAAGAGCAACTTCCCACTAATTCCTTCGGCCCCGCGTCCCGGGCGAATACGATATAGCCGCCGTTCGCCACGTGCTCTCCCCAGCGGGAGACCGCCTCCCGAACTGCCCGCTCATCCAGCTCTTCGCCTAAGTACAGGACTCCGATTCCGATTCCCGCCGGCCACTGGCCCGCCAGGTCCGCCTTGGTTCCTTCCAACGACATCGCGAAGCGGTTCAAGCCCTCTTGATCAAGCAGGCGAAGAACGCGCCCCTTGACGGAGGCCGATCCCGCTCCCCCGCCAAGGTCGATCGAATAAACCATTCCTTCCCCCTTGTCCCGAACCGCATGCGCCGCCCATAAGGCGAACCTTCCCGGTCCGCCGCCGAGCTCCACCGCAATAGCCGCCGGAACGCGTTCCCGAATGCATCGATACAGGAATCGTCCGGCCTCCTCCGACAGAACGCCCCGAAGCTTGGACGCTTGATTGGCAACGGCGGCCATCCTCATCTCGAGCTCGACGGGACCGATCTCGCCCATGCTGCTTCCCCCTCTCCCTCATCTTGTTCAAGACGAACTGCCCGGTTATTTATTGGGGCCGGACGGAGTTAACCGGCTCTTCGCTTCCTCGCTCATCAGCATGCCGATCAGAATCGCCGATTTGGATTTGCCTTGGCCCAGCAACGCCAAGTGGTGCTCCAGGCCGACGGCGTTGCATTCCCGATTCAGAAGCTGGCGGTACGCCTCTTCGATAAACAGAACTCCTTCCAGCCGAAGCAGCTTCTTAAACCGCTCCCCCAACGTCATCCCGTTTGCTCCTTCCCGCTACCCTCTCCGATTGCCGCGGCGGATGGCTCGTACCAATCCGGCGCAACGAACAAGCAGGCGGCAGATAACATCCCCGCCTTGCTCGTCGATTCGGCTCTAACATCCTATGTTTCCCCGCTCGGCTTGGCCTCCGCCTTCAGCCCGTAATTCGCGCGAGGCGGTCCGCCATCGCCCGGCCGGAAGCCTCCGGGGAGAAGAAGCCGCGAATCGTTCTTCTCCCTTCCCCGGAGATGCGGCGCCTCCACTCCTCGTCATAGACGACCCGCCTCATCAGGTAGACGGCGTGCTCCAGATCCGGTTCGGCCCACATCTGATGGGCGCGGTAAGGACCGTAATCGCGGCCGATCCGGGTTAGTCGGTACCGGACCGGCGCGGAGTTGTCTTCCGTCATAAAGTCCTCGTTGCCCGACCAATTCGTCGCGATGACCGGCTTGCCCAGCTCCATCGCCTCCGCGATCGGCAGACCGAAGCCTTCCGCCCGGTGCAGGGAGACCAGGCAGTCGGCGCTGGCCAGAAGCGCGTTCGTCTCCGCGCGGCTGAGGGTTCTGTGGATCAGGTGAATGCCGGGAATCCCTTCCGTTACCCGGCGGATCCTCCCGAGCTCTCCCGGCTGCGGATTATTCATCTTGATGACCAGGTCGGCCGGAAGCCCGAATTGAAGAACCGCCTGCTTGAAAGCCTGAATGACGGAATCCGGATTTTTGCGCGGGCTGTAGCTGAAGGTGTCGTACATCATCAGGAACAGAAAGCGCCGCTCCGGAAGGCCGAACCAGCCTCTCGTCATTCCCGGAGCGACGTTCACTTCGACGCCGTGCGGAATGCGAACGACGGGAACCGGGGATTTCGCCGCTATGCTTCGGGCAACGAATTCGGAGGGCACCCATACCTCGTTCACGTAACGGAAGCCCGCCGCATACTCGTCCGGGAATTCCGGAAGCTCCCAGTGCCAATAGCCGATCGTGTACCGCCCTTTGAACCAGCCCGGTCCCAACTCGTCGTAGGCGACGGGCATCTGGTCCGCGTTGACGTGCATGAGGTTAAAGGCGAATTCGGGAGCGAAGATCTCGGCAGCCTCCAGCGAGACGTCCGCATCGCGGGAGGTGCAGCCTCCGGAGAAAGGATACACGCCGAACGGAATGCCGGCGCGTTCGAGCGAACGCGCGGCGAGGCGGCACGATTCCCCGATCCCCATCTCATAGCGCGCATAGCCGATCAGATTCGTCCCCGGAAGCTTGTAGCCCGCAGCGGCGTTCGTCGTCCCCATAACTGTTCGACCTCCTTCCTTGCCTGACGGCTTCCCGCCCTTTAGCGGGTTGCGGCGGCATCCATGACCGGATTCCATACGGCGGAATCCACTCCGTATTCGATCGGAATGAACTCCTTCGCCCACTTCAGGAACGGCTTCCTCTGGGTCCCGGCGGGATCGGGGAAGACCCGGCGGATATCCGGCCTGCTCTCGTAGATCTCATTCAGAAGGCGAGGCAGGAAGGTCGGCGTCTGCTGCGGGAAGAACAGCCATTGGTAGAAGCCGTCGGGAGTTAAAGTAGAGAAGGGGTTGCCGAAGCGCTGCGCGCCGTGTCCGAGCTGGCGGTAGATCGAGCGGGCGATCGGCGGGATCCTCACCTGGTTGTCGAAGAAGCCGTACGTATAGCGCAGCTGAGAGAAGCGTGCGTGCCCATTCGCCGCCAGACGGTTGGCATAGAGCTGAAACAAGGCCCGCAGGTTCGGAAAGGCCGGCCATTCGTAGCGGTTCGAGTGCCTGGAGATCCGGCTCAGATCGGCCGTGAAGCCGCTGAAGTGATAGAACGACAAGGGCTTGCCGTTCGCGAGGAACATTCCGTCCTCATAGGCGATCGCCCGTTCGTGCAAATTCCAATAAGCCGCGTTGTAGCCGGGCGACTTCTCGATATGAACGCCCTCGAACAACGCCGGCGCCATATCCATCCATCGCTGGTCGACAAAGTAGCCGTTCTCCGGCTCGGCCAGGCAATAGACGAGCAGCCTCTCCTTCCACCAAGCGAGCATGCGGAGCGTTTCGGGAGTGTTCGTGACGGCGATAAACCCGAGATTATAGACGCCGGCCTGCAGCACGTCCTTCTCGGACGGATACAGGCGATCATCCGGCATCGGCGCGAGTATGTGAGGGGTTAGGACGATCGACGTCCGATCCATAAGGCGGAACAGCTCATCCATTCTCTGGAGGATGAGAATGTCGGGGTCGAAGTAGACCAGCTTGTCGGCTCCGCGCTGGCGAATCAAGTAGTCCATGAGAAAAGGCTTAACCGCGGTGTTGAACTCCAGAAGAGTGTATCGAAACCGAAGCGCATTCGCGTCGGGCAAGCCGATGTCCCGAACGGAGATCCACTCGAACGGTTCTCCCTGGTCGTTGACATGCCCTTCCCCCTCGTCGGTCAGAAGAACGAAAGCCTTGCCCGAAGGATGATGCTGGAGGAACGATTGCGCCAAGGTCCGCGCATGGGCCAAATAATTTTTCGCTATGATGGTGCACATCGCATGCATGTCGCCTGCGCCCCCTCCTTATTCGTTAAGGCTGTTCCCGCCAGTATTGGAGAAGGTCCGTCATCGTCTGCCGGAACGGAATCTCCGGCTTCCAGCCCGTCGCCTCGTGGAACTTCCGATAATCGCCGAGCAGGATCTCGACATCGGAGGGACGCAGGCGTTCCGGATCCGTGCGAACCTCGATCTCGGCCGTGCTCAGCGACAGGAGCAGCGACAGCATATCCGAGATCGTATGGCATTCGCCGGAGGCGATATTGTAATCCTCTCCGGGAATCCCGTGTTCGAGCGCCAGCCAATATGCGCGCACGACGTCCCGGACGTCGGTGAAGTCCCGCTTCGCCTCCAGGTTGCCCACGTACAGGATCGGCGGCTTCTTGCCCTTCTCGATATCCGCGATCTGCTTGGCGAAGTTGGACGTAACGAAGTTTTCTCCCCGCCTGGGACCCGTATGATTGAAGGTTCTCGTCCGCACGACATGCAGACCGTAGCTGCGGTAATATTGATAGCCCATGTAGTCTTGGGCGACCTTGCTCACCGCATAGGGACTGAGCGGGCGGAGCGGATTCGTCTCCTTGATCGGGGTCTCCTCCGGATTGACGTGTCCGTACTCCTCGCTTGAGCACGCAATTTGGATTCTCGTGCCGAGCCCGTGTCTACGGATTGCCTCCATCAGATTCAGTTGGCCGGCTATATTGTTGTGAATCGTATCCATCGGCGAATTCCAGGAAGTCGGCACGAAGCTCTGGGCGGCCAGATGGAACAGCAGGTCCGGCTTCTCGCTCCGGATCAGCGAATCGACGGAGAACGGGTCTCTCAATTCGCATTCCGCCAGCTTGATTTCTCTCTCGATGGAACGAATATGATCCATGCGGCTGCGGTTGCGCACGGTTCCGACGACCTCAATCTTGCGACTCAGCAGGTACTCCGCCAGATGGCTGCCGACGAACCCCGTGATTCCGGTGATCAGCGCCTTCATTCCCGCGATCCCTCCTTGCGATTCTCGAGTTGCTGAACGATGGCCTTCAGGGACGACTCCTTGGACTTGGCGCAGACGAGCAGCCCTTGAGGGGAGGATACGATGATCAGATCCTGAACCCCGATCACGATGGCCGTACGGTCCGAGATAAGGATATTGCCCGAGCTCTCGCTCGCCGCAATATCTCCTTGAACGATATTGCCTTCGGCATCCTTTTCCTTGATTCTCGCGAGGGAAGTCCATCGTCCCATATCGTCCCAGGCGAAGGACACCGGTATCGTGTAGAGCTGGTCGCTCTTCTCCAGAATGGCGTAATCGACCGAGATTCTCGGCAAGCTCGCGTAGACTTCCTCCAGCTTGCCGCCTGCATCGGCCAGAGCCTTCCACATCTCGGGCTGATGGAGCTTCATCTCTCGCATGATCGCCGACGGCTTCCAGACGAAGATTCCGCTGTTCCAGTACACATCGGGCGTGTCTGCCAGCCGTCCGGCCCGTTCCTCGCCCGGCTTCTCGATGAACGCCTTTACTTTGGAGATATGCCCCGGAGCGGAGCCGAGCTCCGACTGAATGTAGCCGTAGCTGGTTTCTCCGCGGCTCGGTACGACTCCGAGAGTGACGATATGGCCCGAAGCCCCCGCGAATTCCTCCCCAAGGGTCAAAGCTTCCAATAAGGCGTCCACATCCGGAATATTCTGGTCCGACGGCAGGCAGACCATGACCTCGTCGTCTTGTCTCTGAAGAAAATGCAAGGCGGACAAAGCGACGCATGGACCGGTATCCCTCTGCGTCGGCTCGATGATCATTCGATTCTCCGCGAGCTCCGGCAGCTGCTCTCGGACCAAGCTGCGATAAAGGGCGGCCGTCGCCACGTATATCCGCTGTTCGGATACTCGGGAAGCCAGTTTGCGATAGGTCGTCTGGAGCATCGTTTCATCCGACAGCAAGGCGTGGAATTGCTTCGGCCGTCCTTCCGCGCTCTGCGGCCATAGCCGATTCCCCCTGCCTCCCGCCATGATCACGAATTTCATTCCGCTCTCCTCCGAATCGGGATCGATCGATCCGCTCGTGCAACTGCACTCCTATTGTATGGACGGCCCATCCAGCCGGCATGGACGATCACCCCCTGCCCGAAGCCTAGTTTCGTTCAAGCAGCTCTCGCATTCGCACCCCGACCGCTTCGATGGAGAACCCCATGTGAATGTCGAATGCGGCTTTCCGCGCGATCCGGGCTCGCAGCGGCTCATCCTCATAAACTCGCCGCATCGCGGCTCCCACCTTGGCGGGAGTGATCTCGGCCCAGCGGTGGTGAAGGTAATATTCGGGCCGATCTCTCTGAAGGCGAGCGTCCACGGCAACCAATTCCGGCTCCGGCTCGATCAGAATGCCGTTCGTCTCATCCATGAATTCCGTGTACCCGCCCCAGTTCAACCCGATGACCGGCTTGCCGAGCGCCATCATCTCCATGGCCGGCATGCCCCAACCGGCCCGGTCGACCGAGACGTAAGCATCGCAGGCTTGATACAGGTCGAGGAGCTGCTTCCCGTCGAAGGGCTCCAGAATGATAAAGATCTGCCCGAACAGCCGATCCGTCGGGACGCACTGCCTCAGCTCCTTCATGACCCTCTCCTCCCGGTAGCCGCTGTGCACGTACACCTTGAGGACGAGAGACACGTTCTCGTTCCGGTCGAACTCGCGGCAGAACGCATCGATCAGGAGATCGAAGCCCTTCCGGTAATCGAATCCGAATACGTAGAGGAAGGAGAATCCCCGCAGCGGGGGAGAAAAGCTCACCTTGTTCGAGGCGATGCCCGGATAGAAGCTTGTCGCCTCCAAGGCGTAGGGGAGCACGCGGAGCTTGGACGGCGCCACCCCGCTTGCCGCGAAGGTGTGCTCGTTGAAGCGGGTCGGCACCCATACCTCATCCATCCGGTTGCAGAGCTCCGCCCAGCCATGCGGCAGACGATCGGTCTCGAACAGCGTCAAGCCGACCCTCTTGCGCGGCCTTACCCGCTCGTTCGCCACTTCGAATTGGGAGGGCACGCCGTGACGGACGCTTACGACGCGATCCCCGATACTGGTCGTCGAGAGTCTCTGGATCCATTGGTAAGTATCCTCTCCGATCTCCGATCGGTGAAGCTCGCCCCCATGGGACTCGATCAGCACGGGAACGCCGATCGATTCCAGGACGCGCAAGTAATTGCGGGAGACGTTCCCGTAGCCTCCCATGTCGTATACGGGACCGAGCCAATGCACTCCGGTGCAGTTCAAGGCCTCTCCTCCTTCGCGCCGATTGATCCAGTATATGGGGCGAAGTCCCGGCTCGTTTGAGACAAACGACCGTGCCCGGTTCGCGAACTGCCGATATTCGTCCATGCGCTTCCATCCCGTCCGCATATACTTCATTACTGGAGTCTGCCAAGAGCGGAATCGCCTCCCGAGGCAGGGCTCTCTTCGGTAGAACGAACTTCTCATCAAACAGAATGGGGCGGACTTATGGGCATAGCGGGAATGGAGCTGTTTAATTATTTTCTGCACGATCGCAAAGCGCTCCCGTACAATCGGATTCCGTACAACAATTGTTCGGAGAGAGCCATCGAGCTGCCGTTGGCCATCGACTTTCTTGAGGAACGGAATGCGGGCCAGCAGGTCTCGTTCCTGGAGATCGGCAACGTCCTGAACTATTACAAGCCGCTGCTTGCGGCCAACTCTTCTCTTCTCAACCGGATCGTCATCGACAAGTTCGAGCAGGCCGCAGGCGTCGTCAACGTCGACCTGTTCGACTATTCCGCCAAGCATTCGACCATCGTCTGCATCTCCACCATCGAGCACGTGGGGCAGCATGCATACGGGGAGCAGAAACGCGGGGACCGCGAAGCCCCCCTGAGGGCGCTGCGCCATATTTACGACCTTCTCGAAGAAGGAGGCGAAGCGCTCGTTACCGTCCCCTTCGGCAAGCTGATGGACTTGGGCTGGCTCATTCAATTCAGCGGGGATTACCTGGATCTGGCGGCGTGCCGTTACGGAATCCCCGAGGACGCGATGAAGGTCTCCTACTTCCGCAAGCTGGACATGGAGATGCATTTCGACGCTCCGAAGCAAGCTTGGGTTCAATGCGAACGGGAGGAGCTTGCCGAGACCCGATTCGATAATCCCTTCGTCTTCGCCAACGGGATCGCCGCGATTCGAATGAAGAAGCTGAGGCGTGCGGGCCGTCCCGAATCGACGAAGAGCGACGCCCGGCTGGACTATTACCCGCCCGTCACCGTCGGGAGCCTATACACACTCCCTTTTATCCGCCCGAACGGCTACAACGTCGAAGGCAAGCTCACCGCGCATTCGTCCGGCTATGTTTTCTACGGTCCCTATTTGACCCTCCCTGCGCGGACATATCTGCTGGAAGCCGAGCTTGTCATGGACGGGCATGGGCGCTTCACCTTCGAGCTGACCGCCGATTCCGGCCACAAAGTGCTGTGGAGTCGTCCCGTCGTGCAGAGCGGGAGCATCCAAGACCGGATCACCCTGGCGTCTCCCGAGAAGGAAGTCGAGCTGCGCCTCTACAAGCACAACGATTCCGTCTGCCAGATTCGGGCGCCCAAGCTGCTGTTGACCGCCGCCGAGCCTCTCGCCATCTGAACCTAGGAGGAGCTTCCCATGTTGAATTTAAGCCGGCCCCATGTTTATGTGGGCGATCATACGGTGTTGACCAACCTGAATCACGGCCCGGCGATGCTGCTCGACCTGCGCGATCCCGTCTGCTTGTCGATCCTGCTGGAGGGCGAATGGGAGCCCTGGCTGTCCGGCTTCTTCCTTACGGTCGTCAAGCCGGGAATGACCGTGCTGGATATCGGCGCCCACAGCGGCTACTTCTCTCTTCTTGCCGCGATGCGAACCGGACCGACCGGCACCGTTCACGCCTTCGAGCCGAATCCTTTCCACCACCGCAATCTGCTCAAAAGCGCTACGCTCAACGGGTTCGGCAACGTCAAGCTCCACCGGGTGATGGTATCCAACAAGCGAGGAGAGAAGCTGCTTCGGACGATGGGCGAAGGCGGAACGAGCATCTTCTATCCCGATCTCGCGGAGCTGAACGGAGTCACCGAGAACCGGGTTCCCTTGGCCCTGCTGACCGATTACCTCGGACCGACTCTCAAAGCCGATGTCATCAAGATCGATATCGACGGCGGCGAGCCGTATATCATGGACAGCTTGTTCGAGATCATCGATCGCAACGGGAATATGGTCATCTTCATGGAGTACCTTCCCATCCTGTGGGGCCAGACCGACCCGGTCCCTTATATGAGGAAGTTCGTCGAGCGCGGGTTCAAGCTGTTCAACGTGCCCCGTACCGGCCCGGTCGAGCCGACGACTCCCGACGAGCTTGCCAAGTTCAATGGCGTCGTCCATCTCGATCTGCTGCTCGTTCGATAAGCCCGGAACACGGAAACAGACCCCCAAGCCCGCTTGGAGGTCTGTTTTTTGCTGTAAACTTAGTTTGTTCATTAAACCAATTAAGTTCGAATCATGTCGAAAATGATGGTAGACGAGGACGAAGCTGCTACGGTTTCTGGATGATAAGGCCGATGGAGGTGGAAACGTATTGGCCGAGCTGCAAGCGCAGATGAGGATTGAAGTGAAAAGGAGGAATATCGACGACCGACTCCAGCTGTCCGTTGCCCGCCGTATAATCGATCTCCACCCGATACCCGTCCCGACGAAGGGAATCGACCATCTCCTCGATATCCTTTCTCCGGAAGATGACGAGCACTTCCATCTCCAGCGTGTCCTCGTTCGAGGACAGATTGTATTCGGTCGTGTGAACGGCCACCCCTCCGGAACGGAGGCACTTCATCTGCTCGAGCAAGAAGCGCTTGCCCTTCTCGATAGAACCGAGGTGCTCGAAGCTGCAAGAGGACCAGGTAAAATCGAATTTGCCGTGGTAGCGGCTTGGAATCCGGTTCATGTCGACCGTCTCGTAGGTGACCAATTGCTCCATTAGGGCTGGATCGCATAAGCCCTTCTCGTTCAAATCGGCGACATTCAAAGCATGCTGATTCGTATCGACCCAGCCCTGCTCCTTCGCCTTGGCGACATCCAGGTCGGTGGCCACGATCTCGCAGCCGTGAGATGCGAAGACGGAGGTCAACGGCTCTTTGCCGACCCCGAAGCCCAGCCCCCTGCGGAAGGGGTAAAGCATGGATCTCTCCCTCAAGGCCTCGAAGATGTAGCACCATTCCCAGAGCTTTCGATGATAGCGGAAGCTTTCCCGCAGCTCGCCGCAGCCCCGGCTAAACCACGGCTCCAGAAAATCCTTCTCCCCGCATAGCTTGGATATGAGCATAACAGCCTTCCCCCTTTCTTCGCTAAACGGTTTGAATCTTCGTAATTCGAGGAACTCCGTTCTGCGCCATGCTGAACTGCCAGACGACCGAACGCTCCGGCGCCGCGATGCCCATTCGGACCAAGGACTGACGAATGGCATCCGCGTAGGCGGCGGGGGTAAACGTTCTTCTGGCGTAGGCCTGAGCTTCTCTGGACAGCTCCTGGCAGAGCGATTCATTGCGGTATAATGACAGCATAGCGTTAAGAACGAGGGTGTCGTTATTGGCATCGTCCCGAATCAGATAAGCAGCCATTCGCTCTCCGGGACCGTTCAGCTCAACGACGTTCTCGCGCGCGATAAGCGGGACCCCATAGCTAAGCGCCAGGTAGGGGGCATAGCTCAATCCGCTGCCGGAGATTTGCTCCAGCTGCACGGCCGCATTCGTCTGCTTCCATAATAATGCCGCCGCCTGCGAGTCGGCCGGGGCTTCCCTCAGCTCTGCCGACCCGGCGAGCGAGAGCAGACGAATCCGATCGGCAAGACGTTCTTCAACGCCTTCCGCGAAGGGTCCGACGATCCGGCATTTGATCGGCCTCCTGCCGCTCAAGCCGATCAACGGCTTCAGCGCATCCAGCATCGGGAATAAATCCTCCGCGTTCGAATGGGGACCGAAGCTGGTGAAGACGAAGTCTCCCCTATGGTCGCAGCGGGTTAATTCCGTCTCCGGCAACGGAACCGGCGCCGCAATGACGTTCCGATAGCCTTGAGCGAGCAAGCTTCTGCTCTGCGCTTCGCTATAGGCAACGATCCCATAAGCTCCGCCGATATAATGCCGGTTCACGGTAACCTCGGACCGTTTCGTCCTTCCGCTCAGTAAATCGTCCAACCTCTGATGAGCCGTACGGCCATACTCGCTCTCCAACACTTGATAATACAAATCCAATCGATTGCGTTCCAAGGTACTCTTGATCGCAAGGTCGTGCAGGTCGTTGCTCCCCAGCACGACAACTCCCGGGAATCGGCGCATCAGCGGAACGGCGGCCAAGTATCGGGTATCGTTGCCGAACTCATAAAGAATATGATCGTAGGACAAGGCCCGCTGTTCGAACTGCCCGAGCTCGCAACGCCTAACGTCTTCCCATTCCTCGGTTTCGTCCCGTTCCGCCGGCGCGTTCTCTCCTATCATGTAAACATCGACATCGAAATCGTTCACCAGATAAGGAGCCGCTTGAAGAAGCAGACCGATAGGAGATGGGTACGGCGCGGCCGCAGGCGCGACGACGGCCAGCTTCCGGCGAACGATCGCCTCATAAGTATCAAGCACCAATCGGCTTGCCTTACTCCAAGTGAACCTCGCCGCTTGCTTCAACCCTCGTTGGGACAGCTTCTTCAAGAGCTCCGGCTGAGACAGCAGCAGCACCATTTTCTCCGCGATATCCTCCGTCGATTCCGGATGGACCAGGCAGGCTGCGTCCCCGCTGATCTCCCGAAGCGACGAGCTGTTGGATGTCAGAACCGGAGTCCCGCAAGCCATCGCCTCCAGCACCGGCAAGCCAAAACCTTCGTAAAGCGAAGGAAAAGCAAACAGCTTCGCTCCTTTATAAAGCTCGATCAGCTCGGAATCCGGCACATAGCCGGTCAGAACCAATGCGTTCGGATCCCCTCCGACGGATGCTCTTCCACGATAAATCGCCTTTTCCTCTTCCGACATGGAGCATGCGACGACAAGCTGATACGTATTCTTCAGGCGCTTATTTACCGACAGGAAGGCGTCGATCAACGCTGCCGTATTCTTACGGGGGTCGCTTCCTCCCGTACACATCACATAGGGGCGCATAATCCCATAATAGTTCGCCGCGCCTTTGCTTGGGGAAGCAGCCGCTGCCTCGAACCCGGGATCCAAGCCCGCCATAATCACGGTGATCTTGTCAGGATCGATGCCGGCAAGCCTTGCCGCATCCTGCTTGGTCGTCTCCGAGATCGCGAAGATCGCGTCGCATGAACGAATCAGCTTGATCGCTTCCCAGTAGACCGGGCGAATCCGGTCATTCAAGAACTGCTGCTCGTATACAAGGGGAATGACATCGTAGAGAGTAACCGCAACCCGTACGGTACCGAACCACGAGCGCTCCGGCATCATGTTCTTATACGTCTCGAATTGGCTTGGCGACAGATGGAACAGGTAGAAAGGACTCATGATGTGGTAGACATCGATGCGGTTGCGGTGCAGGAATTGCTGCAGCTGCTGCTTCAACGCCGCAAGTCCTTTGGTCAGATCGGGGTAAAAATAAAAATAAGAATGCTCGGTGTCCGAAGTGATCATGGCGTGCATGAGATTGTGCGAGTATCTTCCGATGCCCCTTCGCCTGGCTTCGGTCCGGGCAAAAAACATATCGAAGGCAATGTTCACGGCCTCACCAACATTCCCTCTAGACTTCTCGCTCCGATCATTCTATGTCGACCGGGAAGGAGGGCATGGGCAAGCGCCCCGCGCCTGCAAAAAAACAGATCTCGCTGCTCGACCTGAACTTCTAATTACCCGTATCCTGAATTCCCGATAACGCAAAAAAAGCACCCATCGCTGGGTGCTCTTCTACTTGGCTTGGCAACTTCCTACTCTCCCAGGACCCTGCGGTCCAAGTACCATCGGCGTTAGAGGGCTTAACGGTCGTGTTCGAGATGGGTACGCGTGGAACCCCTCTGCCATCATCACCAAACCAGTTTGCTATTCAAGGCTTGCGCCTTGATAACCGGATACGAAACGAATTAGCGTTCATTAGAATCTTACTGCCTGTGTGGCTTATTAGGATAAGCCCTCGACCGATTAGTACTCGTCAGCTRCACACRTTGCYGTGCTTACACCCCGAGCCTATCAACCTCGTGTTCTCCAAGGGGTCTTACKAATTGGGAAATCTCATCTTGAGGCGGGCTTCGCGCTTAGATGCTTTCAGCGCTTATCCCTCCCGCACTTGGCTACCCAGCGATGCTCCTGGCGGAACAACTGGTACACCAGCGGTGCGTCCATCCCGGTCCTCTCGTACTAAGGACAGCCCCTCTCAAATTTCCTACGCCCGCGACAGATAGGGACCGAACTGTCTCACGACGTTCTGAACCCAGCTCGCGTACCGCTTTAATGGGCGAACAGCCCAACCCTTGGGACCTACTTCAGCCCCAGGATGCGATGAGCCGACATCGAGGTGCCAAACCTCCCCGTCGATGTGGACTCTTGGGGGAGATAAGCCTGTTATCCCCAGGGTAGCTTTTATCCGTTGAGCGATGGCCCTTCCATTCGGTACCACCGGATCACTAAGCCCGACTTTCGTCCCTGCTCGACTTGTAGGTCTCGCAGTCAAGCTCCCTTATGCCTTTGCACTCTTCGAATGATTTCCAACCATTCTGAGGGAACCTTAGGGCGCCTCCGTTACGCTTTAGGAGGCGACCGCCCCAGTCAAACTGTCCGCCTGACACGGTCCCTTCGCCAGTTTCATGGCGACAGGTTAGAACTCCGATACGATCAGGGTGGTATCCCAACGTCGCCTCCACCGAAGCTGGCGCTCCGGCTTCAAAGGCTCCCACCTATCCTGTACAGACCGTACCAAAGTTCAATATCAAGCTACAGTAAAGCTCCATGGGGTCTTTCCGTCACGTCGCGGGTAACCTGCATCTTCACAGGTACTAAAATTTCACCGGATCTCTCGTTGAGACAGCGCCCAAGTCGTTACGCCATTCGTGCGGGTCAGAATTTACCTGACAAGGAATTTCGCTACCTTAGGACCGTTATAGTTACGGCCGCCGTTGACTGGGGCTTCAATTCACAGCTTCGGGTTRCCCCTAACCGCTCCTCTTACCCTTCCAGCACCGGGCAGGCGTCAGCCCGTATACTTCGCCTTACGGCTTCGCACAGACCTGTGTTTTTGCTAAACAGYCGCTTGGGCCTATTCACTGCGGCCCCCTCGGGCTATTCACCCTACCGAGGCACCCCTTCTCCCGAAGTTACGGGGTCATTTTGCCGAGTTCCTTAACGAGAGTTCTTCCGCGCGCCTTAGAATTCTCTTCTCGCCTACCTGTGTCGGTTTGCGGTACGGGCACCATCACCTGGCTAGAGGCTTTTCTCGGCAGCGTGAGCACGGAACCTTCGGTACTRTAATTTTCCCTCCCCATCACAGCTTGACCTTAAAGTGTGCGGATTTGCCTACACACAAGTCTTGCTGCTTGGACGAGCTATTCCATCAGCTCGCGTTCTTGCCCTCCTGCGTCCCCCCATCGCTCATAACGGCTTACGGTGGTACAGGAATTTCAACCTGTTGTCCTTCGACTACGCCTTTCGGCCTCGCCTTAGGTCCCGACTTACCCTGAGCGGACGAACCTTCCTCAGGAACCCTTAGGCTTTCGGCGGACAAGATTCTCACTTGTCTTTTCGTTACTCATACCGGCATTCTCACTTGAATGCAGTCCACCAGTCCTYYCGGTCTGACTTCAACCCGCATTCAACGCTCCCCTACCCAAGTCGTAGTCTTCTCTACGCCTTCGAGTGGCGGTGTGCTTAGCTTGGGCATTTGATCGAAATCCTTGAATAACCGTTAAAGGTTGATTTCGATGAATGCCCGGTGCCGCACACGGCTCGATGACAAAGAGAAGACTACGACATGCCATAGCTTCGGTGGTGTGTTTAGCCCCGTTACATTTTCGGCGCAGAGTCACTCGACCAGTGAGCTATTACGCACTCTTTAAATGGTGGCTGCTTCTAAGCCAACATCCTGGTTGTCTTCGCAACTCCACATCCTTTCCCACTTAACACACACTTAGGGACCTTAGCTGATGATCTGGGCTCTTTCCCTCTTGACAACGGATCTTAGCACTCGCTGTCTGACTCCCGAGTATACATGCATGGCATTCGGAGTTTGACTGGACTTGGTAACCCTTGGCGGGCCCCGCACCCAATCAGTGCTCTACCTCCATGATGCTAAACCTCGAGGCTAGCCCTAAAGCTATTTCGGGGAGAACCAGCTATCTCCGAGTTCGATTGGAATTTCTCCCCTACCCCCACGT
>NZ_RZJR01000016.1:0-32500 GCF_003990975.1 Cohnella sp. AR92 | reverse complement strand
ACGCCGCCAGCGTTCGTCCTGAGCCAGGATCAAACTCTCCATAAAGGTAAACCTTTTTGAAGAACCTTGAAGGCTCGTTCTGTACTGCTGGTTTGTCTCGCAGAACCGAAGTTCCGCTCGACGATTTATTTCCAATTACGCTCGATGTTCAGTTTTCAAGGAACAAGTTTTTGTTGCTTTTTTCGTTTCTCTTTGTCGTTCGCTTTTCAGCGGCGACTTTTATAATGTATCACATCGAGCCAACTCTTTGCAAGAAGTAATTTATTCCATTTTCCTTCTCGCTTGCTCTCGATACCGTTGCGCCTAACAGGCGCGGGATTTAATGTATCACATTCCGCCACGTGTCGTCAATCGGTTTTTTCGCATTTTCGACGACCTTTACGACAAAACCAGCTGCTGCATGCCGTAGACCAGGCCGATGCCGGGGATGCCAAGCAGCGCTACGGCTCCGACCGTAGCCGGATTGATGGGCATATACCACCCTGCCGCTAAGCCGGAGAAGTTAATCGCATAAATCGCTAACGCCGCTAATACAAGATGAGTGCCGAAGCGAACGAACCACCCTTTCGGCAGCTGCCTTCGGATTAGAAGGAACATAAGCGATCCCGAGGAGAGCAGCAAGAGCGCCAGCCACAAGCTTTTCATAGGATGATCCTCCTCTTCGGATTGGCGCCTTCTCCGGAACGCCCCCACAGCCCCTTGGCTTCGCGAAGGAGAATATCCAGCCTCTTCTCCGCCGCCTCAAGCGTATAAATGGCGTGATCGATTCGATCCAAATCGACGGCATTCTCGAACAAGTTCTGGGCCGCCTCGCGCTCCCTCTTCGCCCTGCGAATGTCTTCCGCCAATTGAAGCTCCGCCTCGTCCATCTCCGTCCGGATTTTCTTGCGGCCGATCCTCAGCATAAAGCAAGCCTCCCTCTCCATGAACGGTTGGTCCACGCAGACAACCTGTTACTAGATGTATGTTTGAGAGAGAGGGCTTAGAATGGCGGCATATAAAGAAAGGAGCGGAGAATATCTCCGCCCCTCCAATCGATCAATTCAGTTCGCGCCGGCCTTCCAACGCCTTGGACAACGTCACTTCGTCCGCGTACTCCAGGTCTCCTCCTACCGGGAGTCCGTGAGCGATTCTCGTTACTTTGATCCCGAAGGGCTTCACCAGACGGGACAGGTACATCGCCGTCGCTTCTCCTTCGATATTCGGATTCGTCGCCAGAATCAGCTCCTGGACCCGTTCGTCGCTTAATCTCTGAAGGAGCTCGGCGATTCGGATCTCCTCCGGTCCGACTCCGTCCATCGGGGAGATCGCCCCGTGCAGGACATGATACTGCCCGGTGAATTCCCGGGTCCTCTCCATCGCAACCAAGTCCTTCGGCTCCTGCACGACGCAGATGACCGAATGGTCCCTTGTTTTGTCCGAACAGATTCGGCAAGGATCGGTATCGGTAATGTTGCAGCAGACCGAGCAATAGGTCAGCTTACGCTTGACGTTCACGAGCGCCTTGGCGAAATCGATCGTATCCTCCTCCTTCATCCGAAGGACATGGAAGGCAAGCCGGGCGGCCGTCTTCGGCCCGATCCCCGGCAGCCGCGAGAAGGAATCGATCAGCTTGGCTATCGGTTCTGGGTAGAACACAGGCTTCAAACTCCTCTAATCCCATTCGGCCCACGCACTACTCAAGAAGCGCGTGGGCCGAATCGATTCTTTACTTATTCAACTCGATGAATTTAGAACAATCCCGGGATCTTCATGCCGCCCGTGAACTTGCCCATGTCGTTGTTCGCCAGATCGTCGGCCTTGGTCAGCGCGTCGTTCACGGCCGTCATCACGAGGTCCTGCAGCATCTCGACGTCTTCCGGATCAACGGCTTCCGGCTTGATGTTGATGCTGAGAATCTTCTTGTGGCCATTCACTTGCACGGTCACTACTCCGCCGCCTGCGGAGCCTTCGATCGTCTTGGTTCCGAGCTCCTCTTGCGCCTTGAGCATTTGCTCCTGCATCTTCTTCACTTGCTTCATCATTTGGTTCATGTTGTTCATAGCGGTGAAGCCTCCTTATTCGTCTCTAATGACTACCAGTTCTTCTCCAAAAAGCTTATACGCATCGTCGACCAACGGTTCTCCGGGAGATGACGCTCCGTCTTCTCCTCCCAGCTGAAGCTCTTCCGGTTGATCCGATGGCGTCTTCGATTCGTCCGCAAGCGCCTCCTGCCACTCCTTCTGGAGCGTGGTGGCTAGCTCGGTCGGATGGCCGAGGACGGCTTCAAGCACCTTCTCGATCACCTGCTTGTTAGCCGGCTTCTCCGTGGTCTCACGGTGAATCGAGTTCCGGAACGCCACGAGCACCGTATCGTTGGCATAAGCGACAGGCTCGCCGTCCACTAGCCAAGCGTGAACGGTTACCCGTTCCTCCCTCACCCTGGCAAGCACCTGCGGCCACTTGCCGAGCGCTTGCATAGCCAGCGGCTCGCCTCTGGCGGCGACGAACGGATCCAGCTTGATCCGCTGTCTTGGCGACTTCGGCGCCGAGCCGGAGCTCGCCGCTCCTCCGCGGCCGCCCCAGCCGTTGCCTCCGCCGCGGACCGCGGAGCCTCCGGAGCGTCCGCCGCCGGCCGCGTCTCCTTCCGCAGGCGCCGCGACGCCGGAACGCTGCAGCTCATCCAGTTTGCGCTCCAGCGCCGTTAATTGGCGCTGCAGCTGTTGAACCTCGGCCGCGCCGGCTCCGGCCGGAGCCCGGGTGGCAGGCGTTCCCGAGGACTCGCCTTCGGTCGCCGGGAGATCGGTACACAGCTTCAGCAGAGCGATCTCGAACATCGTCTGCGGATGGGCAGCGTACTTCATCTCCGTCTGATAACGATTCAACACATCAATAATAGCAAACAGTCGCTCTCTCGGGAATCCTTCGGCCATGCTTCTAAGCTCGGCCGGAGAAGCGATTCTTCCGGCCGACGCCGAAGCGGAAGGAGCGAGCTGGGCCAAGAGCAAGTCCCGGAAATAATGCATCAGCTGTTCCAGGCACTTATCCGCGCTCTTGCCAGCCCGCATCATCTCGTCGACCTCGCCCAGCACCGCTGCCGCATTGGAATCGCGGACCGCTGCCGCCAAGCGGGAGAACTGTTCGGAAGGCAAGCCTCCCGTCGCCTCTACCGCTTCCTGGAGCGTTACCTTCCCGTCCGAGAAGGAAGCAATCTGATCCAGCAAGCTGAGCGCATCGCGCATTCCCCCGTCGGATAAGCGGGCGATATAGACAAGCGCCTCCGTCTCGGCGGTCATTCCTTCTTGCTCGCAGATTCCCTTGAGCCATTCCGTCTGTTCCTCCAACGACACCCTTCGGAATTCAAAGCGCTGGCAGCGCGAGATGATCGTCGGAGGAAGGCGATGCGGCTCGGTCGTCGCCAGCATGAACATCACGTGCGCCGGCGGCTCCTCGAGCGTCTTAAGCAACGCGTTGAACGCTTCCGTCGTCAGCATGTGCACTTCGTCGATGATGTACACCTTGCGCCGCACTTCCGTCGGAGCGTATTTGACTTTATCCCTTATATCCCGAATTTCTTCGACGCCGCGGTTGGAGGCGGCGTCGATCTCGACCACGTCCATAACCGCGCCCGCGGCGATTCTCCGGCATGCTTCGCATTCGTTGCACGGCTCCGGCGTCGGTCCGCGCTCGCAGTTGACCGCTTTGGCCAGCAGCCGAGCCGCGCTCGTCTTCCCGGTCCCTCTCGGGCCGCTGAAGAGATAAGCATGGGAGAGCCGGTCTTCGCGTATCGCGTTCTGAAGAGTCTGAACGATGTGCTGCTGACCGATCATATCGTGGAAGGTTTGCGGGCGCCAGGCCCGGTATAATGCGATGTGGGCCACTCTGTCCCGCTCCCGTCGTATCATGGCTTTCTAATCATTATACAACATCGAACGGAAGCGCTCCACCAAGTCCTGTCCCCAATTCTCCCGATCGGCTTAAAGTAGGGAGAATGATCGAGAAGATCGTTCCCTCCGGTCCCGTCGAGACCTGGATGGTCCCCCCCATCTCATGGACGATCCGACGGCAGATCGAGAGGCCGAGTCCGGTTCCTTGCTCCTTCGTCGTAAAGAACGGATCGAAGATTCTGTCCAGGTGCTCCCGGTCGATTCCGGGGCCTGTGTCGATAATATCGACAGCGACCTCCATCGCCGATACCTCCGTCCTGCGCTCCCGGATCGTCAGAACTCCTCCCGTCCCCATGGCCTCGATCGCATTTTTGCCCATATTCAGAAGGACCTGCTTCAGCATCTCCTTATCCGCCATAATAACCGGCCCTTCCGGCCAGGATTCATAATGAAGCAGCGTTCCTCGCATTACGGCTTCATTGCGAAGCATGGGCAGCATCTCTTTGATGATGCTTCCGATTCGCGTGGCGACCAGCTTCACTTCCTTCGGCTTGCTGAGCAGAAGAATATCGTTCACGAGGCTGTTTATTCTCTCCAGCTCCGAAGCCACGATCTTCACGTAATCCAACTCGCGATGCATCTCGCGGTCGGCGAGGGACTTGCCGAGCAGCTGCATGAACCCTTTGATCGCGGTCAGCGGATTGCGGATCTCGTGGGCCGTCCCCGCCGCCACCTCGCCAATCATCTTCAGACGATCCGAATGGCGAATCTGTTCCTCTAGCCGCAGGACTTGCGTGACGTCCCGGAACATCACGTGCGCCCCGATGACGTTGCCGCCTTCCCATAGGGGGGTGCCGTCCAGCAGCCATTCCCTTCGCTTCTCTCCGGTACCCGAAGAATAGCTCCGGCCGCGGAATGCGGCGCCGTCCAGCAAGGTCCCGTCGATCGGCAGGCGGATGACTCCCGCCTCCTCGGCCGCCTTCTCCAAAGAAACATTTAGAAGCTGGCTCCGCTTGCGACGCAGAATCCAACAGACGACCGAAGAGGCTTCCTTGATGCGAAGCCCGGAATCCAGAAGCAGAACCCCCGTGTTCTCGTCGTCCAGAATGCTCTCCAGAAGCCGCTCCGCGATTCGCGATTCGTCAATTCCCTCCTTTGCACCTAGATTCCATCTGTTCTTGCTTCTGCTTCGATCGATGCTGTTTGATTCATGCATGCCCCATGTCAACCCCCAGTCTGCGCTATGAACTGAACCCGATCGAATAGCCCGGCAGCCGATCGCAGGTATCGTATCTATTAAAAAGAAAGAAACGCAAAAAAAGCACCCCCGCGCAGTAGATAATCTACGCTGAGATGCTTTATCTGAAGTAGTTGAGGATTAAGTTGCGCGTCATTATTTAGTAATCGATTAGGACCGTGCACCTGCTCCTGATCATTGCCATCCAGCCGGACATGATGGCACTGCTCCTTCAAGGCTACCCTTCAACACAAGAACGTGACCACTTACGGCTGCTTCCTTCCGGACCTGACCGGGTTCATGGGCGTCCCTTGCGAAGGACCTTGCTATCAACACAATGCCAATCATGCCGGAACCTGCGTGACAAGACCTCAAACAGGAATTCAACCTCGCTATAGCGGATTGCGAGTTACAGGGCACCGCTACCTCCCCGTCTAGCACGGCATGACCTAGTATAACGAATTCCGGCCGTTAACGCAACCGACGGAAGCGATTCCCTTCCGATGGCAATTTTTCGTTACCGCGTCGAGCTGACATGGATCGTGTACCTCGGGAAGTTGAAGCGCAGGACGGAAGCGGCTTGACGCTCTACCGTAGCGACTTCTCTATCCGCCAAGCTTCGATCCAGCTTGATCTTCACGTAAGCGTCCGCCCCGTTGAAGGTAACTCTGCTTCCGGCGACTCCGGGCACGTCCTTGATCGATTGCTGAATAAGCCTGGCGTCGTTCTTGTAGCTAAGCGCCATATGCCTGCCGGGAATGCTCGGATAGCTGTTCGTGCGGCCCAGATAGCCGTCGTTCCCGTAGCTTTGCGCCGTATATCCGCTTGACTCGTTGGTCTTCTTGGAGCCGCAGCCGGCCAGAAGACCGACGAGCGCCACGGACAACGCCAATGTCAGGATAATCCCTCGTTTGCTCGCCATGCGTGGAAACATGAAAAAAACCTCCCTTTATCCCGTAGGATGTAAAGGGAGGTCTATTTCTATACGGCCGAATCTTAGATGCCGTATTTTTTCTTGAAGCGGTCGATACGTCCACCGGCATCCAGGAACTTCTGTTTGCCCGTGAAGAACGGATGGCAAGCGGAGCAAATTTCGACGCGGATGTTCGGGCGAACCGAACCCGTCTCGAACGTATTGCCGCAAGCGCACGTAGCCGTCGTCACATGGTACTTCGGTTGAATGGACTCTTTCAATGCGTTCACCTTCTTTCTGCCCTGGAACTCATGCGGATCCAGAGTATTAGACACATAAACGGATTATAGCACGTTCCTCGCCGGATTAACAACAGGTCGAGGACGTTAAATTTTGTCTTCCTGATCTTAATCTGCCGTTCGCTAAGAGAATCTCCTCCGGATCCCCTTCCGGGAATCGGCGGTTCAGCGGGTATCTCATTAACAGCATGGAAAATCAACGCTGTTGACGAGTCACCGGCGGCACGTGCGTGAAGGAACCGACGACCACATCCGGCAGCTCCTCGCGGAAAATATCGATCAGCGTCTTCATGCCATAGATCTCTCCCCGAGCCTTCGGGATAAGGTTCAAATAAGCTTCCGGGTCGATGTTCAGATTGCGCATCTGAATCAGCTTAAGCCCCGTGCGCTTGGCGAACCCGATCATCGCCTCGATCTCTTCTTCGCGATCCGTCACACCCGGGAATACCAGGTAGTTAATGGAGGTATAAACCCCCTTGTCGGTCGCGTACTTCAGAGATTTCTCGACGTTGGCGAGCGTATAGCCGCGCGGTCGGTAATACGCGTTATAATGGTCGTCCAAAGCGCTGATCGTGCTGACGCGCATCAGGTCGAGCCCGGCGTCCACGATTCCGCGAATGTGGTCGGTCAGTCCGGCGTTCGTATTGATGTTGATGTAGCCCATCGACGTCTGGGCGCGTACGCGCTTGATCGCTTCGATGATCGTCTTGGCCTGCGTCGAAGGCTCGCCTTCGCAGCCTTGCCCGAAGCTGATGATGGAATCCGGCTCGCGCAGATGCTCGAGCATGATCTCCACGACCTCGTCCGCCGTCGGCTTGAATTGAAGCCGCGTCTGCGGCGAGACGAAGCCGCTGTCGTCCGGCTGCTCGGAGATGCAGCCGAAGCAGCCCGCGTTGCAGGCGAAGGAGACCGGAACGCCGCCTTCCCATCTCTGAAGGAAGGTATTCGACGAAGTCAGGCACTCGTAGCCGAGCGCGCAGTTGGACAGATGCTGATAAAGCCGGTTGTCCGGGTACTTGTCCAGCAGCCTTTCCACCCCGCGCCGAACTTCGCCGCGATCGCAATTCTCGGGATTCCATCTCTCCGGGTTGTCCGTCTGTCCGGCTGCCACGTAGAAGCCGCCGTCCTTCCAGACGACCGCCGTATAGCCGAAGAGCGGGAAAGCGTACGACTTGTCCGTCTTCGCGTAGCCCGGAACGTAATAGCGGGTATAGCCTTGCGGCAGCAGCGCGCCGACGGCATGGTAATTGCCCGGCAACGGCATCATTCGGCCCGTCTTCGGATCCATGCCGACGGCGCGGGTGTTCGGCAGCCCGACAAGGGTCGCCCCCGGGGGCAGCGGAATCAGGTCGTCCTCCAACAGTTCGACCAGACTGTCCCCGCTTCTCGCCACTCCGTAAAGCTCGGAATGGTCAAATACATTATCTTTCTCATCTGCGTATACCAGATGCATGGTTCATTGCCCCTCTCTCTTGCCCGCTCGACGAATCAGGTCGAGCTGCTCCGAGGCGCGCGCTTCGTCCCCGTCCGCTTGGCCGGAGCCGGGCTTCCTTCGGACGACGCTCCCAAGGCCGCTTCGGAGGTTGTTGCTTCCGTTGCGCTCGCGGCCGTCGCCGCGGCTTTGCTCTTCGCCGACGTGCGGCTGCCGGTCGCGCGAGTCTTCTTCTCTTCCACGGCGCCCGGCGCTGCCGGAGCCGGCGTTGCAGAGACGGATGCCGAAGGACTCTCTGCCGCAGCAGAGACTCCGGCTGTCTCCTTCGCCGATGCGGATGCCGATCTCGCGGTCCTCGCCGCGGACGTTCTCGGCGCTACGGATGCAGAAGCCGCCGATGCGGATGCCGCGGAAGCGCGAGACGTCGAAGACGATCTTGTCGTCTTCTTGGCGCTTGCCGTTCCTTCTGCCTTGTCGGAGGCAGAAGCCGCCGTCGTTGCGGCCGTCCCCGTCACAGTCCCCGTCGCCGGAGAAGCGGATGCCGCGGATACCGTCGGCGCCTTGGCTGCTGTCGGTACCGGACTTGGCGTCTCCGGGGAGACCGCCGCCGTTCTCGGAACGGATGCCTGACCGCCGATCACTTCTCCCGGCAGCTTCTGCACGCTTGGCGTTCTTGGAGCCGAAGCCGATGCGGCAGCGGATACGGAAGCGGACGACGGCGCCGCGTTTGCCGGAGCGGCAGCGGAGCTTCCCGCGGGCGAAGGAACGTGGTTCACGCTTGCGGCTCCGCCGTTATAAGAGGAAGCTGCCGTTCCGGCGGAGCCGGCCGAGCTATTCCCCGTCGCCGGGGAAGACGGCCGCGAATATCCGTTGGAAGAAGCGGAATAACCGTTCGTCGTCCTCGAGCCGTTGTTGTTGTAGGAATTCGGATAAGCGCCTTGCCCGTTGCGCGGTCCGGAATTAGTACGCATTCCCATGCCGGTCGAGCCCGATCGAGCGGACGGATTCGGGTTATAGCTTCCCGTGCGTCCGCGGTTCATGGCGCCGGCGCCTGTTCCTAAGCCGTTCGAAGACGGAGTTCCCGACGCATTCGAACCGGAAGAACCGCTCGAGACGTTCGAGGCGTTCGAAGAGGAGCCGCTTCCTCCGGAAGCATGGCTGCTTCCCGATTGGCCGGACGCTCCTTCGAGCGAATCGAGAAACTCTTGATTGGTCTTCGTATTCGACAGCTTGCGCAGAAACTGATCAACGAATTCAATGGAGTCGTTCATGCCCTTGCGGATAGCCCATACCTTATCCAGCTCTTCCTTCGTGAGAAGCATCTCTTCGCGTCGGGTGCCGGAACGGCGAATATCCAGTGCCGGGAAGATGCGCCGCTCGGCCAGCTTCCGGTCCAGATGGAGCTCCATGTTGCCCGTCCCTTTGAATTCTTCATAGATGACGTCATCCATCCGCGAGCCCGTCTCGATAAGGGCTGTCGCGAGAATAGTCAGGCTTCCGCCCTCTTCCACGTTCCGGGCCGCGCCGAAGAATCTCTTCGGACGGTGGAAGGCAGCCGGGTCGATACCCCCGGACAGCGTGCGGCCGGAAGGAGGAATGACCAGGTTGTAGGCGCGAGCCAGACGCGTGATGCTGTCGAGCAGGATCACGACGTCCTTCTTGTGCTCGACCAGGCGAAGCGCTCTCTCCAGCACGAGCTCCGCGACCTTGATATGGTGTTCCGGAACTTCGTCGAACGTCGATGCCACGACTTCCCCTTTGACCGAGCGTTGCATGTCCGTGACTTCCTCCGGACGCTCGTCGATCAGCAGCACGAACAGGTCGATGTCCGGCCGGTTCGTCGAGATGCTGTTCGCGATCTCTTTCAAGAGCAGCGTCTTCCCCGCCTTGGGAGGCGCGACGATCAAGCCACGCTGGCCAAGGCCAACCGGAGCGAGCAAGTCGATAATACGGGATGACAAACGGGTGGGAGTCGTCTCAAGAACGAGCTTCTGCTCTGGAAATAGAGGGGTAAGGGCGGGAAAATGAAGGCGTTCGGCGGCCGCTTCGGGGGTAACTCCGTTGACGGCGTTCACTTGCAGCAAGCCGAAGTAACGCTCGCTCTCCTTCGGAGCCCGGCACTTGCCGGATACGAGATCTCCTGTGCGAAGATCGAATTTGCGGATTTGGGAGGCCGAGATATAGATATCTTCCGCGCTCGGCAGGTAGTTAATCGGTCTAAGGAACCCGTAGCCTTCCGGCAGAACCTCGAGCACGCCTTCCATGAACATCAAGCCGCTGTGTTCCGCTTGCGCTCTTAGAATGGCGACGATGAGTTCCTTTTTCCTCATCTGATTATAACCGGCAACCTGGTAATTGCGGGCCAGCTTCGTCAGATCGTTCAGCGACATGCCCTCCAGGTCAGCCATCATAAATTCCGTCAATATGATCCCCACTTTTTTATCCGAATGAGGCGATCCGGATCCGGATCACCCTTCGCGCCATACCTCGGCGCCCAAATTGCTCAAGTGCTCCACCAGCCGCTCGTAGCCGCGGTCGATGTATTCCACTCCGGTAATCTCCGTCGTGCCTTCTTCCACGGTCAAAGCGGCGACGGCAAGCGCAGCCCCGGCCCGCAGATCCGTAGCCCTTACCTTGGCGGCGTTCAGGCGGCTGCCTTCGATGATGGCGGAACGGCCTTCCACCCGGATATTGGCGCCCATGCGCATCAGCTCCGGCACGTGCTTGAAACGATTGCTGTAAACGTAATCCGACAGGATGCTAACCCCTCTGGCTTGCGTCAGCAGGCTCGTCATCGGAGACTGAAGATCCGTCGCGAAGCCCGGATACACCAAGGCCTTCACGTCGACCGCTTCATAATGAGGCTGTCCGATCACTCGAATCGCTTCATCCATCTCATAGACATGCACGCCCATCTCCTGCAGCTTGGCCGTCAGGGCTTCCAGATGCTTGGGAATAATATTATCGATAAGGACGTCGCCGCGAGTAGCCGCGGCAGCCAACATATAAGTGCCTGCTTGAATACGGTCGGGAATAATGGAATGGCGGCAGCCATGCATGCTGCTGACGCCTTCAATGCGGATGGTCTCGGTACCGGCTCCCTTGATCTTGGCCCCCATGGCATTAAGCAGAGTGGCCACGTCGATGATCTCCGGCTCCTTGGCCGCGTTCTCGATCACGGTGGATCCTTTGGCGCGGGACGCCGCCAGCATGATATTGATCGTGGCGCCGACGCTCACGACGTCCAGGTAGATCTTCGCTCCGCGCAGCTCCTTGGCCTTGATGCGAATGGCTCCGTGCTCGTTGGAGACGACGGCTCCCAGCGCTTCGAATCCTTTGATGTGCTGGTCGATGGGACGCGGTTCGAAGTTGCAGCCTCCCGGCAAGCCGATCGTCGCTTCGCCGAAGCGCCCCAGAAGCGCGCCCATTAGATAATAAGAGGCTCTAAGCATCTTGACGCGCCCATTCGGCATGGGCACCGATCTCATGTTGGAAGGATCGATGGACATGGAATCCGAGTTCCAGCTAACCTTGCCTCCCAACTCCTCAAGCAATTCGGTATAGATAGCTACATCGCTAAGATGCGGCAGATTATCGATTCTAACTTCCGACTCCGCAAGAATTGCTGCGGGAAGGAGCGCGATCGCGCTGTTCTTGGCGCCGCTGATGCCAACCGTACCTCGTAGGGGGCGGCCTCCGCGTATCATCAGTTTCTCCATGAATGCATGGTCCTCCTAGTCTGCTGCTCCTGCATCGGCGACGGGCACAAGCCCGACCGATACAATGAAGGAAAGGGAAAACGCGCAAGACGTTTTCCCATATCAGAAGGCATACCTACTTCGCGAGCGGGTGCGAATGGTCGGAGTCTGCTCGCGGATTTCGTCAGCTTCTTATTAATAATCAGGCAGGGCGTTGTCGCCGAAATAATCGATTCTTCTTCCTTATCAGCCGTTCGGGCAGGAATCAGAGAGATGCGAGGGTCGATAAACATGAGCATCGGTAAGCGAGGACTTCACGAATAATAGCCGTGCACGCCGCAAGGTTCTTCGTGATGACTTGCTCTTGCCTGCACCTGCTTAAGTCGAACGACTCGTACACCGGACTATTATAACACAAAAAAACTTTTTATTGTAAACTGCCCCAAGGCCGGTCCGACTTACGTTCCGGATGCGAACTTCGAGCGGGAGCCGCCCTCTCCGAGCTGCAGGTTCACCGCAAGCCGCATCTCGTCGATATCGAAAGGCTTGGTGAAGTGCATAAGCGCTCCGAGGTCCGTCGCTTCCTTGATCATGTCCAGCTCGCCATAGGCGGTCATCATGATCACTTTGATATCCTTGTTCATCTCTTTGATCTTCTTCAAGATCTCGAGCCCGTCCATTCCGGGAATCTTCATATCCAGAAGCACCAGATCCGGAGCATGGTTGCGAACAATATCCAGGGCGGTCCGTCCGTTAGCCGCCTGGAAAGTCTCGTACCCTTCCGTCGCGAACACCTCTAGCAACAGGATCCGAATTCCGATCTGGTCATCAACGATAAGCAATTTCTTTCTTCCCATTCGGTGTAGCCTCCGTTTCTCCAATTCGGATATCTAACCCGTATTCGAGATGCCTTCATGGAAATCCTTTATTTCTATGGAAAAAAAGTAAAGAACGCCCTGGATTTAACCAGAGCGTTCTTCTCCATCCCATTAGCCTTCCGAATGAACCAGCGACGCGCGGACGAAATCGCGGAACAGGGGCTGCGGACGATTCGGCCTCGAGGTGAATTCCGGGTGGAATTGAACGGCGAGGAACCAAGGATGGCCGGGAAGCTCGACCATCTCGACCAGACGGCCGTCCGGGGACGTTCCCGAGATGCGAAGGCCGGCCGCTTCGATGCGGTCCCGGTATTCATTGTTGAATTCATAACGATGGCGATGGCGTTCGTAGACGAGCTCGTCTCCGTAGCATTCGGCGGCGAGGCTGCCCGGAACCAGCTTGCAAGGATACAGGCCGAGGCGCATCGTACCGCCCAGATCCTCGATATCCTTCTGCTCCGGAAGAAGATCGATAACCGGGAACGGAGTCGCCGGATGAATCTCCGAGCTGTTCGCCCCGTCAAGGCCTACCATATTGCGGGCGTACTCGATAACCGCCACTTGCATGCCGAGGCAAATGCCGAAGAACGGAATCTCGCGCTCTCTCGCATAACGGATAGCCGTGACTTTTCCTTCGATGCCCCGATCTCCGAAACCGCCAGGGACCAGAATGCCGTTCACGCCGCCGAGCAGCTCGTCCACGTTCTGAGGCGTAACGTCTTCGGCGTTGACCCAACGGATATTGACTTCCGCATCGGATGCGAAGCCGGCATGTCCAAGGGATTCCACGATACTCAGGTAAGCGTCGTGAAGCGCGACGTACTTGCCTACGATAGCGATCTCCGTCGTCTTGCTGAGAGACTTGACCTTGCGCACGAGCGCTTCCCACTCCGCCATATCAGGAGCAGGCGCCGCTTGGGTCAGACCCAGATGGCGAACGACATAATCGTCCAGCCCTTCCTCGCGCAGCATCAGAGGCACTTCGTACAGGGTGGAAGCATCGCGGCATTCCACGACGGCATTGGCATCGATGTCGCAGAACAAGGCGATCTTGCGCTTCAGGTCTTCCGCCAACGGATATTCGGTGCGGCAGACGATGACGTTCGGCTGAATGCCGATGCTGCGGAGCTCCTTGACGCTGTGCTGCGTCGGCTTCGTCTTCACTTCTCCCGCCGCTTTGATGAAAGGAATCAAAGTAACGTGGATATACATGACGTTCTCGCGGCCGATATCCGACTTGATCTGGCGAATCGCTTCGAGGAACGGCAAGCTCTCGATGTCGCCGACGGTACCGCCGATCTCGGTAATAACGACGTCCGAGCCGGTCTCGCGTCCCGCGCGGAACACCCGATCCTTGATCTCGTTCGTAATATGCGGAATGACTTGAACGGTGCCGCCCAGATATTCGCCGCGGCGTTCCTTGCTGATGACGTTGGAGTAGATCTTGCCCGTCGTCACGTTGCTGTTCTTCGACAGATTGATGTCGATGAAGCGCTCGTAATGACCCAAGTCGAGGTCGGTCTCCGCGCCGTCATCCGTTACGAATACTTCCCCGTGCTGATAAGGGCTCATCGTGCCCGGGTCTACGTTAATATAAGGGTCGAACTTCTGAATCGTTACCTTCAGTCCTCGATTCTTCAACAAACGACCAAGAGAAGCGGCAGTGATTCCCTTCCCCAGAGACGATACGACACCGCCTGTTACGAAAATGTATTTGGTCACTCTGTACGAAACCTCCCACCACATGCCCAGCGGCATTATCTTTAGCGTACCCGCAATTCCAACAAACATGAAGCCATATTAGATCCGTTCAAACTCTTCCATATTTAAGGAAACGAATGGCCCAACAAAACAAAAAAGTGTCACCCATATAAATGGGGGCACTTTTTAATCTTAATGGATCTATGGAAAAGCATGCTCTTAAAGCCCAAGCATAAGTTTAACTTCAGATCCTGCGGGTGTCAAGCCATTACGAGAGGTTCTATTTGTCATCCTCTTCGTCGTCCGAATCGTCGAATTCGTCGTCCTCGAGGTCTTCCTCTTCTCCCGATTCCTCTTCCAGATCCTCGTCGATCTCGGCCTCTTCTTCCTCGTCGATGGCTACTTCCTCGTCGACTTCAGCGGCTTCTTCGCCCTCGTCGAAGATCTCCTCGCGGTCCTCGTCGAACAGATCGAAGCCTTCCTCGTCCGTGGTGAAGCTCTCCTCTTCGTCCTCGCCGTACAGATCGTCGTCGTCCAGATCGTCGTCGTCGTTGATGATCCGCGGACGCTTGCCGGTTCCCGCCACGGCGTCATCGGAACGCTCGACAGGGTACCAGCGCTTCAGGCCCCATACGTTGCTCCCGACGCAAGCGAAACGGCCGTCGATGTTGATCTCCGTGTAGAGCTGAGCGATCACTTCGTCGATCTGCTCCTGGCTGAGGCCTCTAAGCTTGGCCACCTCCATCATAAGATCGCGGTAATAGAACGGGGTATTCGATGCTTTGAGCACCTCGAAAGCGAGGTCGACCATCGGCATCTCCCGAATTTTCTCGTCGTCGAATTTCAGGACGTATTCCGCCACGCTACTGCTCATCCTCTCTTTATGTAAGTAAAAACGCCCTCGGCGTCATTAGTTCCTGCTGCAGGCATCTGTGTCAACCTTTAGTTAACCGCATTTTCTGTAAAAATGCAAGCTTCCCGCCGCTTCTTCCGGGCAAGAACAACGAAAAAACGAAGACGGGTCCGCAAGACGGCGCCTTCGTTTCTCGACTGTACCCCCCGGCCGCTCCTTAAAGGATAGACCGACGTGGCTAAGAGTCTCGCCGGAAACTCTCCCTTCATCCTATGAGGCGTCTCCGGTTTTGACACTGCCTCCCGCCCATTTCGCATGGAATCAGGCCGTTCTCCCATACATGCGGAAGGACGGCCTCATACAATAGGGAAGCACATTCGCCGGGAGGGATCACCGCAGTGGACATGAGCGGCTTGCTGGAATGGCTTAAAGGCTCCCTCTCTTCCTCAGAGAATCGCGCCCGCAGAATCCTACGGTTTCTTCACCCCGAAGAGGAGAAGCTCTTCCTTCAGGAATTGCGCGCCCAACGCAAACACAGTCAATCTCTCCAAGCCGTCAAGCGGCTTGGCATCATTCGCGCCTATACCTGCGCTCTTCCCAGCTTCGAGCTTCCCAAAGCGTTCTCCAACTCCATCGCCTGGGAGGACGACATCCAAGTGACGACCCACGCCCTTCCCCAGGCCAACAAGAGCCGCGCCGGGACGGACAAGGGAATTCCCTGGGGAGTCCGAAGGGTTCGGGCTCCCGAGGCTTGGGGACTCACGACCGGCCACAAGGTCAAGGTAGGCGTGATCGACACCGGGATCGACTTCCAGCATCCCGATCTTCGCCACTCGATCGAACGGGGGATCAACCTGCTGCAGCGGACGATGCCCCCGCATGACGACAACGGGCACGGGACGCATATTGCCGGAACGATCGCCGCCGCCAATCAGCTTCATGGAATGATCGGGGTCTCACCGAGAGCTTCCATCTATCCCGTCAAAGCGTTCGACCAGAACGGTACCGCCTACGTATCCGACATCATCCTCGGGATCGATTGGTGCGTCCGGAACCGGATGGACGTCGTGAACATGAGCTTCGGCATGCGCACCCGAAGCAGAGCCCTGCTGAATGCCGTGACGAACGCCTATCATTCCGGCGTGCTCATCGTCGCCTCCTCCGGCAACGACGGCAAGCGCGGGGAGATCGATTATCCGGCCCGCTACTTGAGCACCGTTGCGGTCGGTGCGACCGATCGGGACGGCCGAATCGCGGAGTTCACCAACCGCAGCAGCCGAATCGACGTGTATGCCCCCGGAGAAAAGATCGATTCCTGCTGGCTGCGAGGCGTGCGGAGGAACATGAGCGGCACTTCGATGGCGACCTCTCACGTCACGGGCGCGATCGCGCTGCTTCTGGCCCATCGGCCGGGCCTAAGCCCCGAGCAGGTGAAGAGCCTGCTGCGCCGATCGACGCGTCCGCTGCGCAACACCAAGTCCCCCCGCACGAGCGGGGAATTGGATATTATGAGGCTCCTTCGCAACGCGAACAAAACAAAGGGCTGACGCCGGTCAGCCCTTGTGCTCGTTTATTGCTTGTCACTTGCTCGTCACTTGCTTGTCACTTGCTTGTTTCTTGCTCGTCACTTGCTCGTTTATTGCTTGTCACTTGCTCGTTACTTGTCCGTTGCTTGTCTTTCCGGTTCGGAAGGACCGATTACATCTTCTCCGGAGCGGATACGCCGACCAGTCGCAGGCCGTTGCCAAGCACGATCTTGAGAGCGGCGAGCAGCTGCAGGCGCGCTTGGCTCTGCTCGGCGTCCTCGGTGATCACGCGCTCCGCGCGGTAATAGCTGTGGAACATCGAAGCCAGCTCGTAGATGTAACGGATCATATGGTGCGGAGCATAGCCTCTCGCCGCGTCCGAGATAACGTCCCGCAGTTCGCCCATCTTGCGGAGCAGCTCGTATTCATGCTCGGCGGCGAGCTTCTCAAGCGGCGCCTCGGACAGGGGAGCCAGCGCGATTCCCTGCTCTTCGGCTTGGCGGAAGATGCTGCAGATCCGGGCATAGGCATATTGGACGTAGAAAACAGGGTTCTCGTTCGAAGTCGATACCGCGAGGTCCATGTCGAAGTCCAAGTGGGAATCCATGCTGCGCATCGTGAAGAAGTAGCGGATGGCGTCGACTCCGACTTCGTCCATCAGGTCCTCGATCGTGATAGCCTTGCCGGTCCGCTTGGACATCTTCACCTTCTCGCCGTTCTGGAACAGGCTGACCATCTGGGCGATCAACACCTTGAGCTTCTCCGGGTCGTTGCCGAGCGAAGCCATCGCCGCCTTCACCCGCGGAATGTAGCCGTGATGGTCCGCTCCCCAGATGTTGATCATCTGATCGAAGCCGCGTCCGTACTTATTCATATGATAAGCGATGTCCGGCGTCAGATAAGTGTAGCTGCCGTCGTTCTTGACGAGAACGCGGTCCTTGTCGTCCCCGTGCTTCGTCGTCTCCAGCCAGACGGCGCCGTCTTGCTCGTATACGGCTCCTTGCGCTTTCAAGGCATCCAGAGCTTCGATAACGAGGCCCTTCTCATAGAGGGAAGTCTCGCTGAACCAGACGTCGAAGCTGACGCCGAAACGCCCGAGATCGCGCTTGATCTTATCCAGTTCCTTCTCCAGCCCGTAGCTGCGGAAGTATTGGAACCGTTCCTCTTCCGGCAGTTCCAGCAGCTTATCGCCTTGCTGCTCGGCCAGCTCCTTCGCGAAGCCGACGATATCCTCTCCGTGGTAGCCGTCTTCCGGCATCTCCGCTTGCTGGCCCAGAGCCTGGCGGTAACGAGCCTCGATGGAGCGTGCGAGGTTGGCGACTTGGTTGCCCGCGTCGTTGATGTAGTACTCGCGGGTCACTTCATATCCGGCGAAATCCAGGATGTTGGCGAGCGCGTCGCCGACCGCGGCTCCGCGCGCATGGCCCAGGTGCAGGCTTCCCGTCGGATTCGCGCTCACGAACTCAAGCTGAACCTTGCGGCCTTGGCCGTCAGGAACGGCGCCGTAGCGGTCGCCCTTCGCGAGCACCTCCCCGATGACCGGGTACAGATAGCCTTTGTCGAGACGGAAGTTAATGAAGCCGGGACCGGCGATCTCGGCCGAGAGAATCGAGGCTTTCTCGCGATTCAGGTTCTCCAGGATCCCTTCCGCGATCTGACGCGGATTCTTCTTCGCGAGCTTCGTCAGCTGCATCGCCGCGTTCGTCGCCAGGTCTCCGTGCGACTTATCCTTCGGCACCTCGATGACGAATTCCGGCAATTCCTCCCTGGCGACGAAACCGGCGGCAACCGCCGCGTCTCCGATCGCTTCCTTCACTTGCTTGTACAGGCGTTCCAATACATATTCGCTCATGAATCTTTATCCTCCCATAGGAGCAGCCGCAGATCGAAGCGGTCTGCTTGCTCATCGTTTACCCATAGTTCGTATTGCCATTCAATCGACAGCGCCGGCCCTTCTCCGCCCCTCATCTCCCACTTCAGCTCGGAGGTCTCCATCTCCAGGTAAAGCCTGCCCGCGGGAGAAGAATACCAACCGATCGTTCGCTGCCCCAGCCGGAAGCGCTGCTCGGCCTCGACCTCTCCGTGCCGCAGCAGGGTCAAGCCCGTCTCCTCCAGCTTGAAGGTTACCGAGCATCGTCCTCTGTCCTCGTCGATCTCATCGTACTTAATATAGTAAGAATTGGATTTCGGATACAGCATTCCGCGATATTCGGCGACGCTGGCGCCTTCCGGGCGGCGGCTATGCAGCTCGATCCGGACCCGCTTCGGTTCCGATCCGTTCATCGCATGGATTCAACTCCTTCCTTCGCAAGCCCTCGCATGGAGACGCGGCATGGCAACGCTCGCCCTCGGAGTCTCCTTAGAAGACAACAAAAAATCCGTCTCTTCTAAAGAGACGGATGGGATCCGCGGTGCCACTCTTCTGAATGTCGCTTTAATCGCTAGCAAACCTGATGCAGGCTAGCCTGATCTTAAGCGGCATTCTCTCGATCGGATAACGGCTTTAACCGGATTCCCCTACTTCGGCGGACGCCGAGCTCTGGGAATCAACTCCCGGGTGCGCTTCCCTTACGATATCGTACCGGCTTCCACCGCCCCGGCTCGCTGCAACGACGCTTTCGTAAGGTACTCTCCCGATCCATGCAGATGGGGTATGTTATTCCACCATTATAGGCCATCATTAGGAAAAAGAAAAGGCGAGCTCCGCCCAAAGCGCCTCCGACAGGAGAAACTTGGAGAATAAAATCTTGAAAAAGCAAACCTCAAATATAAAATTAGACTCATTGTTGGTTGGTGAAAGCTGATGAATAATGAGGATACATCCGAAACAAGGGGGATATTCAATTGGATAACAAATTGAAGAAAGCACTTTCAATCGCAGCAGCCGGAGCGCTGACCTTGAGCCTCGCCGCCTGCGGCAACAACGACAATTCGAGCAAGAACGGCGGCGACGCCGCGGCAAGCCCATCCTCCTCGGCAAGCTCCGCTCCTTCCGCGAGCGCCAGCTCCGGCGAGAAGGTAACGTTGACGTTCCAGAACATCTACGTCGACCCGAACACTCCGACTTACAAGACGGCTCATCAAATCGTCGATCAATACCAGAAGGATCATCCGAATATCAAGATCGAGTTCGACTCGCTCAATACGGACCAACAGAAACAGAAGCTGAAGACGCAGGCGAACGCCAAGGAGATCCCGGACATCACCATGGTGAACCCGGCTGCTCAGATGAAGCCGTTCGTCGACGCCAACCTTTTCGTTCCGCTGAACGACGTGGTAGAGAAGAATGGCCTGAAGGACACTTATCAATCCGGCCTTCTCGATTATTATAGCTTCAACGGCAACGTGTACGCGCTGCCGGACGGCAACAACATCGAAGTCGTCTACTACAACAAGGACTTGTTCGCGCAAGCCGGCATCTCCAACCCTCCGGCGACGTTCGACGAGCTGCTTGCCGACGTGAAGGCGCTTAAAGAGAAGGGAATCATCCCGATGGCCATCGGCGAGAAGGATACCTGGACCGGCTCCTTCATCTTCATGAACATCCTGCTCCGCACGAACGGCGGCCCTGGCTTCTTGAAAGACGTCGTTGACGGCAAGAAGACGTTCGAAGATCCGGCATTCGTCGATGCCGTTTCGAAGTTCCAAGACCTGATTCAAGCCGGCGCATTCGAAGAAGGCGCAACTTCGCTCGACGTCGACACCGGCCGCTCGCTCTTCACTTCCGGCAAGGCCGCCATGTACATGCTCGGTTCCTGGGAGACGGGAACGATCGACGCTTCCGAAGTCGGCCCGAAGGTCGCGGCGTTCCAATTCCCGACCGTCGGCGGCAAGGGCGACCCGAACCAATTCATGCTCGCGCCGGGAACGGCCTTCGCTATCGCGGCTAACAGCAAGCACATCGAAGAAGCTAAGGACTTCCTGAACTACTTCACTCTTAACTTCCCGAAAGTGCAGTTCGAGCTGAAGAACGCGGTCGGCCTTCCGCAGAAGGTGGACGGCGACATGAAGGCGGCCGGCTACTCCGATCTCGCCATCAGCGTTGCGGATCTGTTCGGCAAAGTCAACGGCGGCGACATCTCCTTCGACAACACGATGAACCCTGCCGTCTCCCAAGTTCACCTGAACAGCCTGCAGAACATGTTCGTGCAGAAGGTCGATCCTGCGCAGGTAGCCAAGGAACATCAAGCCGCTTATGAAGCGAACAAAGACCAGTAAAATTCAGCACAATCGGTAACCGGGATGCGGAGGAGCGATGAGCTCCTTCGCCTTTCGGCTTCCGGAAGCAACGGAGGCGACGACCTTGAACGTACTCAAAGTATCCAAAACGGCGATCGGCATCTTCATTCTGCCGGCCTTGATCCTGTATGTCGGAATCGTATTCGTCCCGATCCTGGTCTCTTTCTATACGGGGATGCTCAATTGGAACGGGATCGGCGAATCGAAGTTTGTCGGTTTCGAGAATTACAAGGACATTCTATTCAACGACAACCTGTTCTGGCCGGCCGCGCGCCGAACGCTGCTCTACGCCGTCGCATCGATGATCGAAATTCCTTTCTGCTTGATGATGGCCGTTCTTCTTAATCGGTATGTTCGCAAAGCGAATACGCTGGTCTCCATCTACTTCACTCCGGTCATTCTGTCCGTCGTCGTTATCGGACAGCTGTGGAAGACGATTTACAACCCGACCTCCATGGGCGGCATGCTTAACCAATTCCTGATCAACATCGGCCTTGACAGTTGGACTCACACCTGGCTCTCCGAGACGAACATCGCGATCTATTGCATCTACTTCGTATCGCTGTGGCAGTATTTCGGCTACCACCTGCTGATTCAATTCACCGGCGTTCAAAACATTCCCAACGAAATCTATGAAGCGGCTAAGATCGACGGAGCGGACGGCTTCAAGGCAGACCGCTACATCACGCTCCCGATGATCGTCCCGATCTTTAAAATATCGATCGTGCTTGCCTTTATCGGATCGCTGCAATCGTTCGACATGATCTGGGTCATGACCGGCGGCGGACCCGCGCATGCGACGGACACCATCGCCACCTACATGTACACCAGCTCGTTCCTGTCCCAGAAGTTCGGCTACGGAAGCGCGCTCGCATCGCTTCTTGTCGTTCTCTGCTTGGTCATCACCGTCGTCATCAATACCGTCTTGAATAAAGTCGATAAGAAGTTCAGTTAAGGAGGACGAACGACATGAAATTCACTCTTGGCAAAGGACTCGTCTTCCTGCTGATCGGCATCCTGGTCGTCACGCAGCTGTATCCGCTGATCTGGCTGTTCCTGTATTCCTTGAAGACGAACGACGAGATCCTAAGCGGCAAGTTCTTCGCTTTGCCGAAGGTTTGGCAATGGCACAACTACGAGGCCGCCTATCAGGCCGGCCATTATCTCAAATATCTCGTCAACAGCGTCAAGGTAACCGCCATCACGCTCATTCTGGTCATTCTGCTCAGCTCGATGGTCGCCTACGCCATCTCCCGCTTCAAGATGCGCGGCGGCCAAGTCATCATGCTCATCTTCGTGGTCGGCATGATGATCCCGCTCCAATCGACGCTGCTGCCTCTGATGAAGATCTTCAGCCCGCTTCACATGCTGAATACGCATTGGTCGCTGATTATCCCTTATATCGCCTTCCAGCTGCCGATCGCGATCTTTATCCTGAGCGGGTTCATGAGATCCATCCCGACCGAGATCGAGGAATCCGCCTTCATCGACGGAGCGAGCGTGTACCGCATCTTTCGCTCGATCATTCTGCCGATTACGGTTCCTCCCGTCATGACCGTCTGCATCCTGACATTCATCACGATCTGGAACGAATACGTCATGGCCGCCACGTTCATCTCGTCCGATAGGCTGAAGACGCTGCCGTTCGGGATCTACTCGTTCGTCAGCCAATACAGCGTCAACTACGGCAACATCGGGGCCTTCATGGTCATGGGCGCGGCACCGGTCATTCTGCTATACTTTGTGTTATCCAACCGGATCACCAAAGGAATGGTCGCCGGAGCCGTCAAAGGATAATTCCGCTTCGCCGGCGGGTAGGCAAGAAGGCGCCGGCCCCCTGCGGGCCGGGCGGCTCAGCCGCGGAAGGAGAAGAAGGCCGTCGTGGCAAGAAGCCAGCATTCCATCAGCTTTAGGCTGTTCCTGTTATTCGTTTTCTGCATGACGGCCATCCTGCTCATCATCAGCTTCCTATTCTATAATCGTACGATTATTCAATACCACGAGAAGCTGACCACCCTTACGCAGAAGAACGTCTCGCAGACCGACGCCCTGTTCGACCTTCTGCTTCGGGGCTACGACAGCTTGTCGAAATCCATCAGCTCTAATATGGACTTGATTCGCCTTCTGCAGGAGAAGCCGACCAATCCGACCATCGACATCATTAACGAGCGCTCGATCACCAATATGATCGGCGCTATTTACTATTCTAGACAGGACGTGATCGGCATCCACGTCATGAGCTCCAGCGGGAGGACCTATAGCTACGGAAACGCCATGAGCGTCGTCTCCCCGGGCTTCCAGAAGTCCGCCCCTTATGCCAAGATCGTAGCGGCCGCCGGCAAGCTCTCCTGGATCGGCGTATCCGAATCTTCGATTATCGACAACAACGAGGAGCGGCCCGTATTCGCCTTCGGGCGGCTTATTTACGACTTCAATGAGCACACCCCTATCGGCATCGTCCTGATCGAAGTGCAGCCGCAGCCCATTCTTGACGCCATGGATAACCTCAAGCTGGGCGAGCACAGCGAGATTTACCTGCAATCGGACCAAGGCAACCTGCTTGCCTCTTCGGTTCCGGAAGTGTTGGAGATTCCGCAACCGATCCTCAGCCAGCCCGCTCCGAAGAGCGAGCAGGACGTCGTCACCCGCAATGTGGGCCGCAATCTCCTAGTCGCCTCCAAGCTTCCGTTCGGCGGTTGGACGATCTGGAGCCTGACGCCGAACGCGGATCTCGACGTCGAATTGAACCGCACGAAGCGCTTCTTGTTCATAGCCGTGCCGGCGCTCATCGTCGTCTCCGCCTTGATCGCTTCGCTCATCTCCCGTACGATCTCCTCGCCGCTCAAGCGGATGATCCGGGAGATGAAGAAGGTGGAGAGCGGCGACTTCGACAGCATGCTCAAGCTGACCTCCTACCGGGAGATCAATCAATTGGCAGCCTCCTTCAACCGGATGGTCTTGCGGATCTCGGAGTTGATCGAGCGAGTGAAGGAATCGTCGGTCAGCGAGAAGAACGCGGAGCTGCACGCTCTGCAGACTCAGGTGAACCCGCACTTCCTCTACAACACGCTGGACATGATCTATTGGATGCTGGACGAGAAAGGCGACGAGAGGCTTGGCGAGGTCGTGCTCGCCTTGTCGCGGATGTTCCGGTACAGCAGCCATTGGGATGACGGCATGGAGGTCACCTTGCGGGAAGAGCTGGAGCAGATCGACAATTACCTGACGATTATCAAGACCCGGTTAGGCGGCCGCTTGACGGTCGCCATCGAGATCGACGAACGTTGGAAGGAATTCAAGCTGCCCAAAATGACGCTGCAGCCGATCATCGAGAATGCCGTGAAGCACGGCCTGGAGCCGTTGGAGCCGCTGAACCGGCCGGGCGAGCTGCGCGTATACGCGGAAGAAAGCGCGCGCCAATGGCGCCTGATCGTCAAGGACAACGGCGTCGGCATGACCGAAGCCGATCTGCAGCGTCTTATCAACGCCGTGCAGCGCAGGCAAGACGACGGCGAAAGCGTCGGCGGAATCGGAGTTACGAACCTTCAACGCCGCTTGCAGCATATGTACGGCGAAGCCTACGGCATTCGGGTGGAGAGCTCGGAAGGAGAAGGAACGACCGTCATCCTCGAGCTCCCCCTTCCCCTGAAAGGAGATAATCAATGAATATCCTGATCGTGGACGACGAGAGCGTCATTCGGGAAGGCATCAAGCGGACTCTCGAACAGAGCCAGGGCGGGTTTGGCATCTATGTCGCAGCTTCCGCGGATGAAGCGGCCAAAATCATGGAACGGGAGCCGATCGACATCGTGCTCACCGACATTCTGCTGCCGGGCATGAACGGTTTGGAGTTCATGAAGGTGTCCCAGGGCAAGCACCCCTTCGTCCGCTGGGTCGTTATCTCCGCGCACTCCGAGTTCGCTTACGCCCAGAAAGCGGTCAAACTCGGAGCGCGCGACTACATCCTGAAGCCCATCGGCAAGAAAAACCTGCTGAAGCTCATCCGTTCCTTAACGGAGGAGATCGGGAAGGAACGGGCGTTCACTCGCGAAGAGGAATTCATGCGCACAAGCCTCAAATACCTCCGCGAAGCCGTCTTCCAGAGACTGGCGGCAGGCCTCGACATCGGCAAGCTCGACCTCAGCCCGTTCATGGAGGCGCATCCGCGGTTCCGCCTCGTCATGGTCACCATGGATGCGGGAAGCAAGAACGTGCACCTGGAGCACTTCATTATCGACAACGTGCTCACCGAGCTGATCGGACTCCACGGGACCGGCTTCGTCTCCAGCTTCGACCGGCAGAGCCTCCTCGGCCTCGTCACCCTGCGCCCCGAGAGCGAGGCGGACGCTTTGGTCGGGGAGCTGAAGGATCACTTGAAGCATTATCTGAAGATCCCGTTCCAGGTGCTCCTCTCCGACGAGCTGACGGACTTCAAGCGGGTCCCTCAGGTCGTAGGCCAGTTCCGCCAGGCTTCCGCGTCCGGCACCTACGTTGCGCTGGAGGGAGGACGGGATACCTCCATCGAGGTCGCCCTTCACTTTATCAACGCCCATTTTCACGAGGATTTGTCGCTGGAGAAGGTCGCCTCGACCGTCTTCCTGAACCCGATCTACTTCAGCCAGCTCTTCAAGCAGAAGACGGGGCAAGGGTATAAGGAGTACGTCATCTCCCTGCGCATGGAGCAGGCGAAGAAGCTGCTCGGCAATCCGAACCTGAAGCTGGCCGACATCGCCGAACGTATCGGCTATCAGGACGTCCGGCACTTCACGCAGGTGTTCCGGAAGAAATTCGAGATGACGCCGACCGAATACCGCTCCCGCCCCTCCACTTGACCGCCGCAAACCAAGAGCCCTGCCTTCGATGGCAGGGCTCTTGGTTTATACTCGCAATAGCTTGAAGCTATCTCTGGCGAGTCTCCGTCAGATGGAATTGCCCCACCAGCTGCTGCAGGAAGGAGGTAATCCCTTCCACCGTATTCGAAGTATGCCGGACTCCGTGGATGTCTCCCGTGAGCTCCTGCAGCTTGGCTTCGACCTCGGTCGAGATCGCCCGGTTCTCCATGCTGACGGCCGCGATCTTCTCCATCAGAGCGACGACCTCGTCGACGACCTGCGTCTTGAGGGAATCCTCCGCCTTCGCGGACCCGAGCGTCTCCGAGGCAACGGCCACGAGCTCCGTGCCTTCCGCGACCACTTTCGTCCCCTCTTCCATCGACTCGTACGCATTCTGAGCGTGATCGTAGATTTTCCCCACGATGCCGTGCACCTCTTCCGTCGACCTGCGGGTCATATCCGCCAGCTTGCGGATCTCGGCAGCGACGACGGCGAAGCCTCGGCCATGCTCGCCGACCCGGGCCGCCTCGATCGAAGCGTTCAGGGCGAGCAGGTTCGTCTGGGCGGAGATCTCCTCGATGACCTGAAGAACGCCGCGTATCTCGTTCGCGGTGTCCATGAAGATCCGGATCGATTCGTTCGTCTGCGCGACCCGGGACGAGATATGGGACATCTTGTCCCCGATGCGCTCGACCTCCCCTTGCGCGATCGCGATCTGGGCGGACGCCTTCTCTTCCAGCATGAGCAGCGTCTGGCGCATCCCGCCCGTGACATCCTTGGCGACGTCGATGTCCTTGAGCTGCCTTCGGATGCTTCGGATCATATCGTGGACCCGGCCGCTTACCTTCTCGGTCGTCACGGCGGTCGTCGCCGTCGATTCGTTCAACTGGCGCTGGCTGGAGGATACGTCGGTCGAAGCGGACTTGACCCGCAGCATGATCCCCTCGAGGGAATCGATCATATTGTTGATCCACTTCGCCAGCTCGCGGGTCTCGTCGTTGCCGAACGCTCCGGCGTCGATCCGCTGGGTCAGATCGCCCTTGCCTTCCGCGTTGATGCGGATAAAGCGGTTGAGGCTTCTTAGCGGCTCGACAATATGCTTGCGGCTCCGTCTTCGAAGCAGGCTGGCGGAAACGGCGCCGCCGATAACGCTCAGAAGAAGGGTCATCAGCGCCGTCAGGAACGGAGACAGCTTATCGGCCGCGAAATAAACAGCCGCTGCCGCAACGATCCCGAACAGGCTCCATTGCGCCAACTGAGGCCGCGCTTGCCGCAGCGAGACGCTGCGAAGGCGGTAGACCTCCTCGAGATCGCCTTCGCACATCATGCCCCATACATCCGGGCAATGCGGAAGCTGGAAGGTAACGCCCTTCCCGATGACGGGAATATGGCGGTAATCGGAATAGCCCGGAAACTCGACGAACAGATTGCTGCCGTTGCGGATCGTATTCGCAACCCCGGGATGAAGCTCTCCCGTCGCCGGGTCGGTGAACATGATCTCCAGTTCGGTATGCTCCTTGACCGACACCGCTCCCCAGTCCGTCTTGACCCCGTCCTTCAGATTCTCTCCGTGGGTGAAGGTCCTGTCCTCAAAGCGGCTTCTCGACAAAGCCGTTCCCGGCGCGATGTGAGCGTTCAGAACGGGCTTGGCCATGAACAGGTAGTTGTCGCCGGAATCGGGGTAGACATGCCCGGATTCCCGTTGGATCAGGTCTCCGATCACGTCGTTCGGAACGCGTCCGCACAAGGTTCCGAGCGGCTCCCCGTTCGCTCCGGCTATCGGAAGCAAGAAAAGAAGCGTCATCTTGTCATGGAAGGAAGAGGAGCGCGAACCGATCTCCTTCGTCAGATTGTCCGCATAGGGACCGAACAGGCAAGGCCGCGGCTTCTTACCGTCTCCGGCCGAATATTGCAAGCCCGAAGACAGGATAGAGTCCGCTCCGTAGCTCATCCCCTTGTGCGGGAGGTGAGTCGAGTAGATCACCAAGCCTGTCCGATCAAGCAGGAACAGCTCGGTGAAGTCGGAGCCTCTCGCGTACGCGTCCCCGAATAACCGGTTCCATTCTTCTTTGTTCTCGGCCCCGTCCAAGACGGACGCTCCTCCAATGGACTGGAGCTGATCGCGCAATCTCTCCAGATAGCGCCAATACTCGCTTGTCCAATCCTTGAGAATGTCCATCCGGGTCTCGGCTATCCCTTCGAAGATGTCCTCTACGTCCTGCTTGGTCGAAGCGTTTAGACGATACGACCACCATAGCGGCAACCCTTTTCTCCATCCCAGCCAGTCAAACATGACGTTTCCCCCCACCACTGCGATGTCTAAGTTTGTCAGCTATTGTATCATAAGAATTAGTCGTTTTGTCTCATAAATATGAAAAAAGTGGGTGAAAATTCGACTTTTGTTTGTGATATTGCGATATTTTGGGTCATTCTAGTAACTTTTCGACGTTGAAAACGTGAAATAACCGAACATTATCCCCACCCCTCCGGTTCATCCGTGCAAAAAATGCGACCATTCTCACAGAAAACCTCACATGCCTCCAAGCCCTATTTTCCGCAAAAGACAAAAAAGCCCCGGACCGCCCGACAGGGGGCAGTACCGGAGCCGATCGTCCGAACTTACTTCGTTAGATCCTCGACGAACTTGGGCAGCGCGAAGGCCGCATGGTGCACGCGAGGCGTGTAATACTTCGTGTCCAGCTCGGGAATATCCTCGATCTTCACGTTCAGCGGGTCATGCTTCTTGCTTCCCATCGTGAACGTCCACAGGCCGCTCGGGTAGGTCGGAATGTTAGCCGCATACACGCGGACGATCGGGAACACTTCCTTGACGTCGCGGTTGACGCTCCGGATCAGCTCGGCCTTGAACCAAGGATTGTCCGTCTGCGCGACGAACAGCCCGTCTTCCTTCAGCGATTCGAAGATGCCTTGATAGAAGCCGCGGGTGAACAGGTGAACCGCGGGCCCCACCGGCTCCGTCGTATCCGCCAGAATGACGTCGTACGTATTCTTGTGATCGTGAATGTGCTTGAAGCCGTCATCCACTTGCACCGACACGCGCGGGTCCTCCAGCTTGCCGGCGATGGAAGGAAGGTATTGCTTCGAGTATTCGATCACCTTGCCGTCGATGTCGACGAGAACGGCTTGCTTGACCTTCGGATGCTTCAGCACCTCGCGGATGACCCCTCCGTCTCCGCCTCCGACGACGAGGACTTTCTCCGGATTCGGGTGCGTGAACAGCGCCGGATGCGTGACCATCTCGTGATAGACGAATTCGTCGCGAACCGTCGTCATGACCATGCCGTCCAGCACGAGCATGTTGCCCCACTCTTCCGTCTCGATCATGGCGAGCTCCTGGAAGTCCGTCTGCTCATGAACGTAGGTCTGCTTGATTTTCGCCGTGATGCCGAAATTCTCGGTTTGCTTCTCCGTGTACCACAGTTCCATCGAGGACATGAATGCAACCCTTCTCTCGCATAAGAATGAACCGCCCCGCCGGGCGGAAGGAGTGCGCGTTCGCGCGTGAGATCTGCCTAATGGACCAAACAAGTTGTATTATATGTTATCGCTCATGAATTGCAACCGGATCGCCGTCGCGCCGAGAGGGGAATAAGCGAAGCTCCGCTCTTCCATAATAAGGGGTGTAAGACAATTCCCTGTCAACTGGAGGAAAAGGAGGAGTCCACCATGAGCGGACCGCATACGGAGACCGATAACTTCCCTAACCTGCAGGCGCAGCTTAACGAAGAGATTGTCGACATGTCCCGGGAAATGACCGGAACCGTCGTCAAGCGAAGCTTGTCCGCCCGGGCCAGCCGTTGGCTCTGGCTGCTCGCCACCGCCTTCTCGCTCTTCGTCCTTGCCGCCGCCTCATTGGCCGCCTTCATCCAGTTCGTTCCGCTCCCCGTCGCCTCTATTCCGCAATCGACCACGATTCTCGACTCGGAAGGCAACGTGCTGGCCGCCCTGCAGGGCGGCGTCAATCGAAGGACCGTCGCCCTGCGCCAGATCTCGCCGTGGCTGATCAAAGCGACGATCGCGACGGAGGACCGCCGCTTCTACGAGCATGCCGGGCTTGACGTGCGGGGCTTGCTCCGCGCGGCCGCGGTGGACGTGCGGCATCTCTCCAAGGAACAGGGTGCCAGCACCTTGACGCAGCAGCTTGCCCGCAACCTCTATCTCTCGCACGAACGCACCTGGAACCGCAAGCTGAAGGAAGCCTGGTACGCCGCCAAGCTGGAGCAGAGCTTCTCCAAGGACGAGATTCTCGAGATGTACTTGAATCAGATCTATTACGGCCACGGAGCTTATGGCGCGGAAGCGGCGTCTTTGCTCTACTTCGGCAAGCACGCCAGCGAGCTGAATCTCGCGGAGAGCGCCATGCTGGCTGGCATTCCGAAGGGCCCGCGCTATTATTCGCCGCATCTTCATTACGAGCAAGCCAAAGCCCGTCAAGCGACCGTGCTCCAGACGATGCAGGAGACCCGTTACATCAGTCCCGCGCTTGCCTCGAAGACCAAACGGGAAGAAGTCGTCATTCAACCTCTTCCGAAGGACAAAGGGCAGCTCGCCCCTTACTTCGTCGATTACGTGAGGAAGCTCACGGCGCAATATCTCGGGACCGACGAGAAGCTCCTGAGCGAAGGAGGCCTGCAGATCGTCACCACGCTGGACAGCCGCGTTCAGAAGGCGGCGGAGGCGGCAATCGGCCGTCAGCTTCCGGAGAACGGCGAGCTGCAGGCGGCACTGGTGTCGATAGACCCCGCCACCGGATACATCAAGGCGATGGTCGGAGGACGGAATTACGGCCAGAATCAATTCAACCGCGTCTTCGCCACGACCCGCCAGCCGGGCTCTTCCTTCAAGCCTATCCTATACGCGGCGGCCCTCGGGGAGAAAACCGTCACCGCCGCGACCCGCTTCCGCAGCGAGCCGACCCAATTCTATTACGACGACTACCGGAAGGTGTATCGGCCGAGCAACTTCAACGACCGCTACTTCAACGGGGAGATCGGCCTGAGGCAGGCCATTCGCTCGTCGGACAACATCTATGCGGTCAACACGATCATGCAGGTCGGTCCGGAAGAGGTCATCCGCATGGCCCGCAGGCTGGGCATCACCTCCCGGCTGAACGCCGTTCCCTCTCTCGCCCTGGGAACCTTCCCGGTAAGCCCGTTCGAGATGGCGTCCGCCTACTCCGCTTTCGCGGGTGGGGGCAGCCGCACGGAGCCGGTCGCCATTCTGCGCATCGCGGACCGGAACGGACGCATTCTCTACTCGGCGAAGCCTCGCCGGGAGCAGGTCATGTCTCCCGCACTGGCTTACGTGCTGAGCGACCTGATGAGAAGCGTGTTCGACACCGGCGGCACCGCGCATCGGGTCGCCCACCTGCTGAACCGCCCCGTCGCGGCCAAATCGGGCACCACGCCTTCCGACGCGTGGTTCGTCGGCTATACGACGGAGCTGGCGACCTCCGTCTGGGTCGGCTACGACCGGGGCAGAACCATCACGCAGAGCGAAGCTCACCGCGCGGCGCCGATCTTCGCCGAGTTCATGGAGAAGGCGCTGTCGAACGTCGCTCCCCATCCCTTCCTCCCGCCGGAAGGCGTCGTGCAGACCTACGTCGACTCCTCGACGGGGCTGCTGGCGACGGCCGACTGTCCGGAGCATCGGGTGCTGGAGCCGTTCCTCGCGGGCACGGAGCCGACCGAGAGCTGCGCTCCCGCAGGCAGCGTCCGCATGGAGGAAGAGAAAGGCCCAAGCCGCTGGTGGAAGAAGCTGCGCATCTGGTGGAAGAACTAGCCGGCGCGGGACCCCCGATAGAAAAAAGCCCATGAACCGCCTCCGGGCGATGCATGGGCTTTCTATCTTGCTCTTAAGAAGCGAGCCTTAAGCGAGAAGATCCTTGAACTCTTGCGGCGAATGGTCCCACCACTCCTGGTTATGCTCCTTCAGGAGCTTGACGAGCGCGGCTTTCTCCTCCGGACCGATGTTGTCGAGGATGTACTTGCGCTTGATCGCGCGGTCGAGACGGTTCACGTGGTCGGCGAGGATTTTCCAGCCGCGGCGCGCTTCCGTGTCGATCAGCATCTCGCAGGATGCGGCCCCCGCGTAGTAGCTCCCCTGCTCGTCGCGGTCGACCGCGACCCAGACGATCCAGGCCGGGCGGCCGTTCGGAACGTCTTCCTTGTTCGCCGAGAACTTGATGCCTCTCTCGATCTTGCTCTTCGCATGCATCGCGCCGACGTCGATGTAGGCCTCGCCTTGGTCGATGATGATGCAGGCGACCTGGCTCAGGTCGATGCTTCCCGCCCCGAAGCCCTTGTGCTGCTTATTGCTGACGACGTTCAGAGACAGCTTCTTCTTCTCCGGCGCCGGTTGCTGTTGTTGTTCGTTGTCCATGCGACTGAACCTCCATTCTGTTCCATAGACACATTTTAGCGAAAAACGCTTGGAAAAGCGATGATCTGGAAACAAACTTCCGAAGCTTGACATAAGTTAACCGATCCCGGCCCCCGACAACCCCGCCCTCGTCCGGCGGGGCTTTTCGTATTATTAGGTCAGCCAGAGATTTCTGGTTGGCCTATTTTTGTGGTCGTTCTATGATGGCGGTAGCCGGGAGAACGTCGGGCTTTTAGGGACATCGATCCCGTACTAAAAACTGTTCTCCCACTACCTCCAATGACCATGTTTGAGCTGGTTGGGGCAATTGACCTCGTATCACAAGCGAAGCTATGGGTTTGGAACCATCGTGGGATTGCCGGCTAGATTTACATCAGGAGGAGCTGACATGGAACCGGTTATCGGATTGGATGTTGCGAAAGGATTTAGCGTATTACAAGCGTTCACGAAGCGTGGTGAGGCGTACGGGAAACCGGAAACCATTCGACATGCCGGTGGACTTGAAAGGCTAGACCATATCATTCGTCAGTTAGAAGAGCAAACAGATATCAAGCCCGTTGTTATTTTGGAAGCAACCGGACATTACCATCGGGTGGTTGTAGCCTATTTGCAGCAGATGAATAT
>NZ_RZJR01000011.1 GCF_003990975.1 Cohnella sp. AR92 | reverse complement strand
CCTTTAGCGTAGAGCGCAATGATCTGGTCCTCGATGCCCGTTACGTTCGATTGATGCTTCCGAACAACGACTGGATCGAACTCGCCCAGACGGTCTCTAGGGACTGCAATCTCCTGCTCGCCGTACTCGCTCATGATCTTCTTCTTGCTTTTCCCGTTACGGCTGTTGCTCGTCTGCTTGTTCTGCATGTCATGCTTCTCGTAGCCAAGATGGGTGTCCATCTCGGCCTCAAGCATCTCCTGCAGCGTTTCTGCAAACAAGTCCTTCAAGGCATTCTGTGCGTCCTGAGCGGTAACCAGATTATTCTCCTTGATAAACGATCTGAGCTGCTCCTTTGACCATAATCCCATGTGTGCTCCCAACCTTTCTAGTAATTCCATTTTAGTAGGTTTGAGAGTTTACACAAAGTATTTTACAGACTCTAGAAGGGAGGACAAGCTGAACTGACTTATTTATCCTACGCCGCCGTTATTGAATTTTGTTCAATAACTCGCACCTTCTCCTCTCCCGTCACCCTCCGTTATTGAACTTTGTTCAATAACTCGCACCATCTCTTCTCCCATCACCCTCCGTTATTGAATATTGTTCAATAACTCGGCCCATCACCTCTCCTATCACCCTCCGTTATTGAACTTTGTTCAATAACTCGCACCATCTCCTCTCCCATCACCCTCCGTTATTGAATATTGTTCAATAACTCGCACCATCTCCTCTCCCATCACCTTCCGTTATTGAATATTGTTCAATAACTCGCACCTTCTCTTCTCCCATCACCCTCCGTTATTGAATATTGTTCAATAACTCGACCCATCTCTTCTCCCATCACCCTCCGTTATTGAACTTTGTTCAATAACTCGCACCTTCTCCTCTCCCATCACCCTCCGTTATTGAATATTGTTCAATAACTCGACCCATCTCCTCTCCCATCACCCTCCGTTATTGAACTTTGTTTAATAACTCGCACCTTCTCCTCTCCCATCACCCTCCGTTATTGAACTTTGTTCAATAACTCGGCCCATCTCATCACCCATTACCTTCCACTATCCTCATCTATCCAAGAACAAATCGCGTCCACTCTGGGAGATGATAAATTCAAAGCACCTTCTATCCCCGCCGCCTTTGGTTAGCAGATGTCCCTTCTCAAGCAAACTATTTACCGCTCTCCTGCTCGACTTGTATCCCAACTGCAACAGCTCCTGTACCTCCTGCAACCCGAACGCTCCCAATCGCATGACCGCGAACCGCAGAACCTCGCGCTCATAGGCCGGCAGGCTAAGCAACCTCGAAGAAGACAAACTCCCCATGCTGCCCAGCAGCTCGTAGACATCCCGGCGGCAGGCTTCGGCTCTCTTATCCATCTCGTCCCAACTGAATGGATAGAAGACAAACCGACGGTTGCCGATGGTTCGGATTCTCACCCGTTCAAAGCTAAACCTTTCACGCGTTAGCTTTTCCTCGTGAGCGATATAACCTTCGGCTTCAAATCCGATGCCAAGCGGCACGTAGAATGCATCCACATACATTCGAACACCGCTATTGCTGACCATCTCATGCTCCAGAATCAAACCGTCCAACGACTTCAGCACCGGCAGCAAAATGGAAGATAGCAATTTCTTGGTTCCCGTTAAATCTTTGTTCAGCAGCTCCAGCCTCTGCCCCGTCGCTCCTCGCTTCTGCTCTTCAATAAACGCCTCAACTAACTTCTCGTTCGTCATTGAATCCGCCCCCATTCTCAATCATGAACATAATAGAAAAGCCGTTTATCCCCGATGGGGGATAAACGGCATGTGCTTCATGCATCAAACTTGCTCATTCGAGATGTGCTTCATGCGAGAAACTCGCTAACTCAATTATTCATACGCACTGTTCGATTGGCGGCTAGCCCTTTGACCGGTGAACTCCCAGGCTGATAGAGATGGGTTACTTGGAGCAAGGAGCACCTTCGAGCGTTCTCCGGAGCTGCTAGGCACTTCTCGCTTCTTCCGACGGTTAATGATTGATTACTTGGCGCAATGAGCAACTTCGAACTAACTTTGAAACAGCGAACTGCCTGCCACCTGGGAACTTCTATAAATTACCATACCACTCACCTATTGTCGAGTTGTGAGTTGTGGGGAGTCTTCAGCCTGCAAATCTGCGTCGGTTTGCGCAGCATTTTCGTTTTTGCTGGGTACCCATCCGTTTGCGTAGTCATCGACTTGCGCGGAAGGTTTTTAACGCAGCCGCCGCGACGGCTTCGAAGAATAAGCAGCATTAAAGAAAAGCCCCCGACAAGAGACATCTCTCACCGGGGGCTTCGCCTAATTATTCATCCCTTACTGAACCTTAATCGCGTTGTAGAACTTATCCTGCATCGACTTGGCTGCGACGTCGAGCTGCTTCTTCGAGTCGGTGCCCTTCTTCGTGAAGGACTCCTGGATGACCGTCGTCATCGTGCCGTAGTAGTCTTGCGTGCTGTATTGAGCTTCCGGCTTGCCGTCGAGCAGAGCGTTCGATTCGTCGGCGTACTTGTAGACGTTGTCGTACTTCGCGAGGATCGCTTGAACCTTCTTGCCGTACTCGGAATCGGCTTTGTAGTAGTCCAGGTGAGCCGGCACGAAGTATTGGCCCTTCGCCTTGAAGTCTTGGATGTTCTTCTCGAGCGACGTCAGGTAGCTGTCGGAGAAGTAGTCGAACGTGATATAGTCGAAGGCCGCTTTCTGCTCGGCAGGGGAAGCGTTCGGGTTGATGACGAGGTAGTCGCCGCCGAGAACCCCGGTGTGCTTGCCGCCGGCTTGGGCCGCAGGCATCGGATAAACGAGAATGTCTTCCGGCTTGAAGCCGGCTTGCAGAGCTTGCTGCAGCGGGCCTTCTGCGCCTGCGATGACCATGGCGGAGCGGCCTTGGGCGAAGGCTCCGGTAGCGGCGCCCCAGTCAAGCGCCCAGTCTTGCGGAATCGCATTGGCTTCCCAACGGAGCTTCTTGTAGAAGTCCAGCGCCTTGGCGCCGGCGTCGGAATTGAACGCAGCCGTTACCTTGCCGTCCGCGACCGTTTGGATATCGCCGCCCGCTTCGAACAGGAAGTTGGTCCAGTTCCAGCCGGCTTCGTTGCCCTTGCCCATCGGAGCGATACCCGCGATGCCCTTCTTCGGATCGGCTACCGCCTTGGCCGTGTTCAGCATGTCGTCCCAAGTCCAGTCGTACGACGGTACCGGAACTCCCTTATCGTCCAGCATCTTCTTGTTTACGATCGTCGTCGTCACATAGCCCTTCTGGGTTACGCCGTAAACCTTGCCGTCCAGGTTGAACTGGCTTTGCAGAACCGGGTTGATCTGATCCTTGTACTCGTAGTTGTTCCACAGGTCGGTGATGTCAGCCGCCCATCCCTTCTCCACGAGCATCTTCGCTTCCGTCGCGAAGGTGTTGAAGAAGGTCGGAGCTTCGTTGGCCGCCATCTTGATGCCGATCTCGTTGACGTTGTACTGCCAGTCGTCCGGAACGACCGTGACGTTCGGATACTTCTCGGTGAAGCGCTTGATCTTGTCGTCTTCCAGGGCGCGGAGCTCGGTCTTGTCGGCCGTCGGGTAGTAGATCTTGATCGTAACCTTCTCTGCCGGAGCTTCGCTGGAAGGAGAAGCCGATTCCTGCGAAGCGGAAGGAGACGGGCTCTCCGAAGCCGCGCTTGGAGAAGAACTGGCGGACGGGCTGGACTCCCCATTGTTGTTGTTGCTGCCGCACGCGGTAGCTACGGCACTGACCATTGCGAGACTTAACAGAAGCGTGGACCATTTTTTCTTCTGCATGGATATTCCCCTTATCCGTATGGAATTTTGTGGTACGCACTCATCATAATGGAGGCGGTTTCCGGAGGCGATGTGTATTTTTATTCCGATCATGTGCAACTCTACGAATCCGCAATCCCTTGCTATCCTTTGACTCCTCCCAAATGAAGCCCTCTCAGGATGAACTTCTGGAACAGCAGGAAGACAACGATCGGAGGCAGAGCCACCATGGATAAAATGGCGAATTTGACGTTTTGCTTAAGTCCCGTCGCTTGGATGACCTTCTTGTAAATAGCCGTGGCGAGCGGGTATTTCGGATCTCCGTGCATGACGAGCGAAGGCCAGAACCAATCGTTCCAAGTCGCCGAGAAGAGGAAAATGGCGAGCGTCGAAATGATCGGGATGGACAGGGGAAGCGCGATGCGGGAGAAGCCGTACCAGTTCGAAGCTCCGTCGATGCGCGATGCCTCGAAGATCTCGTCGCTGATATCGTCGAAGAAGCTTTTGAGCAGCAGCAGGTTGAACGCCGAAGCCCCCGCGGGCAACCAGAATGCCCAATAAGTATTAAGCAGGTGCAGGTCCTTGAGATTGACGAAGTTCGGAACGATATACGTAGAAGGCGGAATGAACAGCGTCATCAGGAAGAAGAAGTAGATCAGCTTCCGATGCGGGATCTTAAGCTTCGACAAGGTAAACGCCGCCAATCCGAGCACCAATACCGTAACGAGCAGGTTGCCCGCGAAGAGAATCAGCGTATTCCTCAGGAACAGCGGAAGGTCCATGTAGTGCCAGCCTTCCTTGTAATTGCCCCATTCGAGCCCGGAGGGCAGGAACTTCGGCGGGAAGGAGTTAACCTCGATGACGGTCTTCAGCGAGTTCGTGAACGTGACGCCGATCGGATACAGCATCGTGAACACCATGAACAGAATGACGATCGACATGAGGATCATGACGGCGATGGTCGACGGCCTGCGATAATCGTGGGAAGACAGGATTCCCCTCTCGGTAGCTTTCAAGATTAGTTCCCCTCCCGATTCGTCATCCGGAATTGCACGACGGCGAGTCCGCCCAGCACCAGGAACATCAGAACGCCCAGGGCGGAGGCTACCCCGTAGTCCAGCCGGGTGAAGGCGTACTTCACGATCTTCAGGCCGTAGGTCATCGTCGCGTTAAGCGGTCCGCCGTCCAGCATGGCGAGCTGCGACTGATAGCCTTGAGAGGTGCCGATCAATTGAAGGATGAGCATCAGCATGATCAAGCCCTTGATCGAAGGAAGCGTAATATGGCGTACCCTTGCCCAGATTCCCGCTCCGTCGATCTCGGCGGCTTCGTACCAATCCTTCGGAATGCTCAGCACCGCCGCCAGGTAGATCAGCATCGCCGAGCCGAACTGCTGCCAGGTCTCCATGATGACGAGCGAGATCATCGACCAACGGGTATCCGTCATGAACAGAATCTGGTCGGCCCCGAGCTTGCCCAGGAAGGCGTTGATCGGTCCTACCGGATCGTAGATCCAGCGCCACAGTCCGTAGAGAACGACGACCGGGATCACGTTCGGCAAGTAAGCCGCCACCCGGAAGAGCCCCTGGAACCGCCTGATCTCGGAGATCGCGATCGCGAACAGAACCGGGACCCAGAAGCCGATAAGAAGACACAATAGCATATAGTACAGCGTATTCTTGACGGCGACCCCGATCTCGGGGTCGTGGAAGACCGTCCTGTAGTTGTCCAAGCCGACGAACGTATCGCCTTTTACGAAGTCGATGTGATAGAAGCTGAAAATAACCCCTTTGATAATCGGCACCCAGAGGAACAGGATGAACAATACGGCTGCGGGAACGAGAAACAAATACCCCGAGATATTTTTCCTGTAAGGAGCGAACCTTTTCCTCTTGGCGTTCTTTGTCGACTGGACGTCAATGGCCGCAGTCTGATCCATGGCACTCCCTCATTCCTTTTTCTATAGGTCTATTTGTATTGTAGAAAAAGGCCCGCCGAGGGAAAATGTGCAATTCTATGAGGATCGTGCTCAATCTTACTTCTTCCAATCGCTCGGGCTGATGCCGTAGTATTTCTTGAAGATCTTGCTGAAGTGCTCCGGGGACTCGTATCCGACGCGGTCCGCGATCTCGTAGCGGCGCAGGTCCGTCGTCTCCAGCAGGCGCTTGCTCTCTTCCATGCGCAGCCGAATGACGTATTCCCACAGGTTGGCGTTCATGTATTTTTTGAAAAGATAGCTGAGGTAGTTGGGGCTGACATGGTTGTGATGAGCGACCTCGTTGAGCGTGATCCCCTTCTTCATGTAGTTCTCGTCGATATATTTCTTCGCCTGCTCGACGATCCCGTTGCTCTGCGCGAGCCCTTCCTCCTCGGTCGAGCTGTCTTCCCGGCTGCCCCACTTGTAATCGCCGTAGTAGAACACATGGTGATCCGGATGCTCTTCCCTCCAGCGCAACGCCCTCGCGGCCTGCAGGCCGAGGGTCGGAATGAACGCGATCTCCTTCAGGATCTGGCTGATCCCGACGAACACTTGGCGCTGCAAATACTTCTCGATGTGAAAATGGAGGCTGCGGCCGATGTACTCCAACTGGTCGATCTTGTTCATGTTCGATTCGTTGTAAGCCTGCTCGCTCCACTCGATCAGCAGGCACAGCTCGTCGGCTCCGGAGTAGAACGCCTGGTGCTGCCACTCCTGGCTCATCAGCTCGTTCACGATGTTCAGGGCCGCGTAACGAAGCAGCCCCCAATCCTTAACTCCCACTCCGCCAAGCTCCAGCTTGATGCGGAAGACGGCGAAGTACGGGCCGGCGATCGAGACGCCGAACCCGCTCCGCAGCTCTTCGGCAAGCCGGTTGGCCTCTTGCGGCTCCCCTCTTACAAGCCGATTGAGCCACTCGCCCTTTCGCTCGTTCGGCAGTTCCATCTGGAAGTTTGCCCGCAGGTTCGACAGCAGCTCGTCGCTCTGCTTCTCCGGTTTCTCCATCTGCAGAAGGACGTTGCGAACCGTATCGAGGAACTGCTCGTTGTTGAGCGGCTTGATAAGATAATCCTTGGCGCCGAGCCTCATCGCCGTCTGGGCGTATTGGAACGTCTCATGGGCGGAGATGACGATCGTCTCTACCCAAGGCTTCATGATCTTCGCCTGATGCATCAGTTCGATGCCGTTCATCGTTCCCATCTGAATGTCGGTGACGATCAGATCGACGTCCTCCATCCGCAGATAGTCGAGCGCCTCCTGTCCGTTGCCCGCCGTGAGAATGGTTCCTATATTTAAGCCGGAGGATTGAAGCAGGCTGCTCAGTCCCCGGCAAATCAGCGGCTCGTCGTCCACCAGCAGAATCGTGTACATGAACGGATTCCTCCTTTGTTGATCCATGCGGTCAGTCTTGCCGCACATACGGAAGCGAGATCGTTGCCGTCGTCCCTCCGCCCGGAGTCTCGGAATACGAGATCCCATACTCGGAACCGTAGTGCAGTTGGATTCTCTCGAAAACATTATGAATGCCGTAGCCCGTCGTGGATTCCGTTCGCGATTCCCGGATGATTCGGTTCAGCCAATCGTAATCGACCTTCTGGTAGCCGTTGTCGATGACTTCGATAAGGACACGATCCCCTTCTTGCCTTGCGTTCACTTGAAGGAGCCCGTCTTCCCCCATGTTGCGGACGCCGTGCAGGATCGCATTCTCGATCAGCGGCTGGATCGTGATCTTCGGGATGAGCGAGCCCGCGATGGCCGGATCCACGTTCCACCCCACGCGGAACTCGTACTCGTACCGCTTCGATTGCAGATTCGTATAGGCCATCGCATGCTCGACCTCTTCCTGAATCGTAATCAGCTCCCGTCCGCGGCTAAGGCTGATCCTCATCAGCTTGGACAGCTCCTTGATCATTTCCGCCGAGTCGGAATTGCCCTCCAGGGTGCTTTTCCAATAGATGCTCTCCAGCGTGTTGTATAGAAGATGCGGATTGATCTGCTGATACAGAAGCCTCAGTTGCGCTTCCTTCTGCTTGATATCCATCACATATTGTTCCTCGATCAAGGTATTGAGGCGATGAGCGAGACTGTGAACCGAATGAATCAGCACCCCGACCTCGTCGTTCCTCTCCTCTCTCTCTTGCACCGGCACTTTTTTCCCCGGCTCATAGCTCCTCACGAACCCGGCCAGCCGCTGCAGCGGCGTCAGCAAGGAACGCCAGAAATAAGCCATGACGACGATCGCGAACAGCGAATAAGCAATCGAGATCCACTGGATCGCCCTCTTCACTTCGCTCTGCTGCTTCAGCAGCGCCGACGTAGAGATGCGGTAAACGAGCTTCTGGTTAATCTCCGAGCTGGAATGCACGACATAGATAAAGCCTTCCTCGATCGCGTCGACGATGCCTTCGCTGTCCGGCGTCGCCCCCAGCTGGGCCGGAAGCGTCAGCGTCTCGCCAAGCGGGATGCCCGTCGTGGACGCGAGCACGATGTTATTCGAGTCGGTCAAGAAGAGCTCTCCGTTATCCGGAAGCGAGACCGTCCGAAGGGATTGCTCGATTCTCTTGTCCATGTTCGTCGCGACGAGCACGCCGACGATGGCCCTTCCGCTCGTGACGCTGTTCACCGCCCGGATGTAAGCGAGCGTCTTCTTGTCCGAGCCGCTTCCGATTCCGTCGATGATTTTGAGATAGCCTCTGCCTCTGCGGGAGATGGCCTCGTCCGCCCAGGACGGCTTCGACATGTCCGAATAGAAGAACACGCCGCCGCTCTTGTACTTGGAGCTCGACACCGGGGCGAAGTTGTATTGGTTCAGAGGATCGTAAACAAACAGATAATAATAGTTGGCGATGCCGCCGCTGATCCCCATCGTGAACGTCGAGATCAGCTTATCCGTCGTCTCGTACAGCTTCACGCGCGTCAGCTCATCCTCCTGGCTGGCTTGCATCTGCTGCACCTGCGGGTTCTGGATGATCGTCGTCATCACCCGGTGTACGGTATCGATATCCCGATTGATGAGCAGATGGTTCTGCTTGTTCAGCTCGGCATACGCGTTCGTGACGTGGCGCTTCAGAATCTGCTCCGTCTTCACGTTCGCGTACCAGTTCAGAATAAAGACCGGACTCACGAGGATAACGAACAGCAGGATAAGCTGCTGCTTGACCTTCATTCTCGTCAGCGGATTATGGAAGTGACGCTTGGACACACCGGCTCCTCCTACTCTGCTAAAGCCCTATTAGTATAAAGCGAATTCTCGCAAGGGTAAGCGTTGTCATAACGAATCGTAAGAATACTCCCCATCTCCGTGGAATCGCACACGGGAGAAAGGAAGAGTAGTTGCGCCGATTCCCTGTAAAACTCGGATCCCATCTTGTTGGAGACTGCTCGGCGGGAGATTCCTCATTCCTTGCTCGCGCACTCAATGCATAGGCAGGCCTTCATCCGGAGTTCGGGCGGGATTCGGCGCAGCGCTTCTTCCGAGAAAACCGCCTTGTTGCACCAGCAGGTCTCCGGCGGCCTCCCCGCCGTCACCGCGCAGCCGTTCGCCCTCCCGCAGGAGGGACATACGGACGGATCGAAGGTCGATTCGACCGGAGTCGGGTCTAAGGAGGTCTCGACCGGATTCGGCTTGTTCGAGGTCTCCTCCTGATTCGAGTCGAAGGAGGTCTTAATCGAATTCGAATCGCCGCTGATCGTAGGATTGCTCTTAGGGCTGCTCATCGTTCTTGCTCCCTCATTTCTCGTTCGCTCACGCGTGTAGACGCTTCTGAGCCCATCGTACTTGCTGCCGGGCGAATTGGCAATATGCGCCTCTCTTCGACCGAGAGGGTGCCGCGAGCGGTTGTGCGGATCCCCGCGCTCGCTCGCCCCCCTTCCCGCGGCGGAGTTATTCGCTTTTGTTCAATAACTCCTCGCTCGCACCCCTTCCCGCGGCGGAGTTATTCGCTTTTGTTCAATAACTCCTCGATCGTACCTCTTCCCGCTGCGGAGTTATTGGCTTTTGTTTAATAACTCCACGCTCGCACCCCTTCCCGCAGCGGAGTTATTCGCTTTTGTTCAACAACTCCACGCTCGTACCCCTTCCCGTGGCGGAGTTATTCGCTTTTGTTCTATAACTCCCGGCTCGCACCCCTTCCCGCGCCGGAGTTATTCGCTTTTGTTCAATAACTCCTCGCTCGCATCCCTTTCCGTGACGGAGTTATTGGCTTTTGTTCAATAACTCCTCGCTCGCACCCCTTCCCGCGGCGGAGTTATTCGCTTTTGTTCAACAACTCCACGCTCGGAATTGCCGATACTTTGTTTCACGCGCCGCACAAGCAAAAAACAGCCCTGGATGGCCGATTCGGCCATCCAGGGCTGTTTCTTGCAGTTACTTCCGATCCGCGAACTTATTTCCCCGCGCGCTCGGCGAACCAGTCGTAGCTGAAGCCGACTTGCTCGGGCTTATGGCTGTCGGAGCCGTAAACCAATTCAATGCCGTTCTCGCGGCATGCTTGCATAAACCACTCCGGCACGTACGCTTCCTCGCACGTCGCCACCCGGAACCCCGCCACGTTCACGTCCACCCCGATGCCGGAAGCTTTCAGCTTCGGCAGCAGGCCTTCCAGCCGGCGGCGAACGAGGTCCGGGTCCATCTCCGGCAGCTCCTTATGGAACTTGCGAATGAGGTTCACATGGCCGATCCGCTTGCGCATCGGCAGCTGCGCCGCCCATTCGATCTCCATCTCCACGTGGTTGAAGTACTCTTCCACCACTTTGTCGATCGAGCCGTAATAGCCGAGGAAGGCATCCCTGAAGTCATCCGCCGTATAGTCGATACAGCGCATCGCTCCGCCGCGGCTCGGAAGATAATGCACCGAGACGACCGCGTCTTCCATCTGCTTCGCCCAATTGTCGATAATGCGATCGGAGAAGTCCGTCCGTTTAAAGAGATAGTCCATCTCCAGCCCGACAGCCACTTCGATACGCCCTTCGTAGCTCGCTTTTACATCCTTCATGTAGGCAAAATAATCCGCAAGCTCGCCGGCCGGCATCGCCAGCTCCAGCATCAGCTGCGGATTGTCCACCAGCTTGTCCGGCAGCGGCGGATGCTCGGTCACGCTGTATCGCTCGAAGCCGAGCTCGATCGCCCGCTCCAGGTATTCCTTCTGCTCGGCCGGATTGCCGTGATAACAGAACTTGCTGTGCGTATGGCCGTCCCACTTCAACAAGACTCTCATCCTCCCGGGATTTGTTTTCCTCTATGAATGCGAATGAGATCATTGTAACATCCGCGAAGACGGCCGGTGAAGCGAATTCTCCGAACCCGGAAGGCGTACGACGGATCTCCCGGGTTCTTTGCTCTTATCCTGGTCGCCCCGCCGACGCGCCGTTGCCCGCCTTGACTTGCTCGGTCAGCTTGCGCCCCGTCGGCGTCTGGGCCAGCCCTCCGAGAGCTGTCTCGCGATGCTCCATCGGCATCTTCGTGCCGATCTCGAGCATCACGCCGATGACCTCGTCGGAGGGAATGACGCTGCGCACGCCGGCCAGCGCCATGTCGGCCGCCGCGAGCGCATTCACCGCGCCCAGCCCGTTGCGCACGATGCAAGGAACCTCGACCAGCCCCGCGACCGGGTCGCAGATCAGGCCGAGCGTGTTCTTGAGCGCCAATCCGACCGCGTGCACCGCCTGCTCCGGCGTTCCTCCGCGCAGCTCGACGAGCGCGCCGGCGGCCATTCCGATCGCGGAGCCGACCTCCGCCTGGCAGCCGCCTTCGGCTCCGGAGATAAAGGAATTGTTCGCGATGACGTAGCCGATCGCTCCCGCTGCGAACAGCCCGGCCGTCAGCTTCTCGTCCTCCCAGCCGAATCGCTCCTGGGAGCTGACGAACACGCCGGGAAGGATGCCGCAGGACCCCGCCGTCGGCGTCGCCACGATGCGCCCCATCGAAGCGTTAACCTCGGAGACCGAGAGCGCGTACGCCATCGCCTTGCCCGCCCAATCGCCGACGGACGGCTCCATCGACGACGCATACTCGTTCACCCTGCGCCCATCGCCGCCGGTCAAGCCGCTGCTGGAGCGCGTATCGCCCTCCAGCCCTTTGCGAACCGCTTCCTTCATGACCCCGTAATAGCCGGCCATCTGCCGAACGATGTCCTCCTCCGGCTGGCCGGTCTCCTTCGCCTGCTCGGCGATCATGAGCTCGGAGATCGTCAGCGATTCCCGCTTGCATATCTCCGCTATGTCGTTAAGAGTGCGGAATCGCATCGAATCAGCTCCTAATCCAGATGAATAATTACAATTTTCTGACAAGTTATATGACGCCGGGTTTTGAGGCCGGATATCGGGCCGGGTTTCGGGGCCGAATTAGCCGTATTGCCGATTACCATCGGCCGTTAGCGATCCAAAGCCCGCTCAAGTGACGTCAATCACCGACACCGACTTGATATGAGGCAGCCCGCGCAGCGCGCTCAGCAGCTCGTCGTCCGGCCGCCGATCGCTCTCGACCACCGTCATCGCATCTCCGCTTCTCTCTTTTCGAGATACGTTCATAAACCCTATATTAAGGCCCGCTCCGCTTACCGTTGCCGTGATGGACGCCAGCACGCCGACCCGATCCTCATGCGAGATCGCGATCGTCGGATAGTACCCCGAGCAGCCCGTATCGAAGCCGTTCAGCGAATAGATCTCGATATTGCCGCCGCCGATGGACGCCCCTTGAACGGAAGCTTCCCGTCCTCCCGCTCGCGCCGTAATCTCCGCGAAGTTCGGATGCGGCATGACGCCCGTACCCGGCTTGATGGAGAACCGAAGCCCGCGCTTCCGCGCCTCTTCGAAAGCCTCGGGAATTCTCTCGTCATCCGTATCGAAGTCCAGCAATCCTCCGACCAACGCGAGGTCGGTACCGTGTCCGGAATACGTCTCGGCAAAAGAACCGTAGAGCGTAATCTCCGCCTCTTCCGGCTGGCAGCCCAGCAACTGCCGGGCAACGCGTCCGATTCGAACCGCTCCCGCCGTGTGGGAGCTGGACGGGCCGACCATCACCGGTCCGATAATAGAGAAGACGTGTTTAAACCGCATTCCCGATTCCCCCTAATTCCGATGGCCCAAGCTTATCGCGGCGAAAGAGAAGAGGCGCGGAGCGGATTCTCGCCGGGACCATGAACGCCCATGAACGCTTCCGTTCGATGATCCGCCCCCGATCCAATCCGAGCCTCCCGATCCCGCCTCCTTTTCCGCCGTGCCGCCTTACTTCGATGCGATAAATTCCGCGTACTTGTCGGAGCTGAGCAGGCCGGCCAGCGCTTCAGCTGCGTCGCCTTGGACTTCCACTTCGACGATCCAGCCTTCGCCGTACGGATCCTCGTTTACCTTCTCCGGGGAGTCCACCAGCAGCTCGTTCACTTTAACGACCGTGCCGCTGACCGGGCTGAACAGGTCGGATACGGTCTTGACCGATTCGATCGTGCCCATCGTCTCGTTCGCTTCAAGCGCCGCGCCCACTTCCGGCAGCTCGACGAATACGATGTCTCCAAGCTGGTGCTGCGCGAAATCCGTGATGCCGATGCGAACGACGGAAGATCCTTGCGCCCCCGCCCACTCGTGCTCTTCCGTATAACCCAATCCCGCTTTTACTTCGCTCATCTTGTCAGCATCCTCCCAAATCTAATCCATTCTAACCATCATTATATGCAAAAAGGGACAGTGAACCGGCATTCGCCGTGTTCTCTGTCCCGGGTACCTGAGAGTTTAAAACGATCGTTCAGACCGTTGTTACCCCTTTGGTGGCTGTTCGCTCTCTCCAGAGTCGCGTCGGATAGCGGTACTTTTACCTGAGAGATTAATCGTCGGCCGGCCGGCCTCGGACTTGCTCCTTCGGTGCCTCCGGAGCCTAACGCCCCAGCGGTCTCTCCCTACTATCGTCATCCGCTTTATTCGATTGATGCAACGTGCTTAGATTAATTCAGAAACACGGGCAGTGTCAAGATACCTGACAAAAAATAAAAAATCGCGCATTTTGTCATTGACACTCCCTCCCGGTCTCGTGTAAGAATAGACTATGATAAATGAATACGTGCGGATGATGGCAACGGGAGAGACCGCCCATGATGGTGTTGGAGGCGGCGCCGAAGGAGTAACCCTCGGGAAGAGGCGAATCTCTCAGGCAAAAGGACCTTTGTCGGACGCGACTCTGGAGAGCATTCCGTCTTGCATTCGATCATCGGGCGGAATCACCCACGGGGAAACTTATTGCCAAGCGGGAATAAGGTAACTCTCAGGTACAAAGGACAGAGCTGGAAGAGAACGCAGCATCGGCTTCGGCCGAAGGAGGCGTTTGCTTTTGGCAACTGTCCTTTTTTGCGTGCGCACATTGCTGCATAATAACCCGATCGATATCCCGAGGAGGCAGTCGCAAGAATGACCGAACTCAAGAGAACCCCTCTCTACCCTCTCTATGCCGAGCTACCCGGCGTCCGCTGCATCGACTTCGGCGGCTGGGAGCTTCCCGTCCAATTCTCCGGCATTCAGAAAGAACATGATGCGGTGCGCCGCCAGGCCGGACTGTTCGACGTCTCCCACATGGGAGAGTTTCTGGTGACAGGCAAATTCGCGGAGAACTTCCTGCAGCAAGTCACGACCAACGACGTTGCCAAGCTCGCGGACGGCCAAGCGCAATACACGCTGATGTGCTACCCGGACGGCGGAGTCGTGGACGATCTGCTCGTCTATCGGATCTCGGCGGACCATTATATGGTCGTCGTGAACGCGTCCAACATAGATAAGGACTTCGACTGGATGCAACAGCATTTGAGCGGTGACGTGTCGTTGGAAAATGTCTCCGACAGCTATGCCTTGCTCGCGCTGCAAGGCCCGGAAGCGGCTGCCATCCTGAAGGCGGCGGGAGCGGAATCCGACGTGCTGGAGCTGCCTTCGTTCCACTTCAAGAAGGATACCGTCCTGGCGGGCGTTCCTTCGATCATCTCCCGGACGGGGTATACCGGCGAGGACGGCTTCGAGATCTATGTCGCGTCCGAGCAAGCCGGCGCCGTCTGGAACGCGCTGCTCGCTGCCGGCGAACCGTTCGGCCTGATTCCCGCCGGACTCGGCGCGCGCGACACGCTTCGCTTCGAAGCCCGTCTCCCGCTCTACGGCCAAGAACTGTCGAGCACGATCTCCCCTCTGGAAGCCGGAGTCGGATTCTTCGTCAAGCTGGGCAAGGAAGACTTCATCGGCAAGGAAGCGTTGGTCAAGCAGAAGGAAGAAGGCTTGACGCGCAAGCTGGTCGGCATCGAGATGATCGACCGCGGCATCCCGCGTTCCCATTATCCGGTCTATGCCGGCGCCGTCCAGATCGGCGAAGTGACGACGGGAACCCAATCCCCGACGCTGAAGCGCAATCTGGGGCTCGCCCTCCTCCAATCGGATTACTCCGCTCTCGGCACCGAAGTGGAAGTCGAGATTCGCGGCAAACGGCTCAAAGCCGAGGTTATCAAGTCCCCATTCTACAGAAGACTTCCTAAGGAGTGATCCACCGACATGCCTAATCTCCATCGCTACATTCCGATGACCGAGCAAGACCAGGCCGACATGCTGGCCACGATCGGCGTCTCCTCCACGGAGGACCTGTTCCGCGACATTCCGGAAGCCATTCGTTATAAGGGCACGATGCCGATGTCCTCGGCGCTCGACGAATTCTCCTTGCTGGAGCACATGAAGGAGCTGGCCGGACGCAACGCCGACACCGACCGCTACAAGAGCTTCCTCGGCGCCGGCATCTACGATCATCACCTTCCGGTCGTCATCAACCATATGATCTCCCGTTCCGAGTTCTATACCGCCTACACTCCGTATCAGCCGGAGATCAGCCAGGGCGAGCTGCAGGCGATCTTCGAGTTCCAGTCCTACATCTGCGAGCTCACCGGCATGAAGGTCGCCAACGCGAGCATGTACGACGGCGTGACGGCGCTCTCCGAAGCAGGCGCCCTCGCGGCGGGAGCGACGCGGCGCAAGCAGCTGGTCGTCTCCCGCGCCGTTCATCCGGAAGCGCGCGAAGCGCTCCTGACGATGGCTCACGGACTCAACCTGGAGATCGTGGAAGTCGGCTGCGCGAACGGCTCGACGGACCTGGACGCTCTGCGCGCCGCCGTCTCAACCGACACGGCCGCCGTGCTCGTGCAATCGCCGAACTTCTTCGGCGCGGTCGAGGACCTCGCCGCCATCGAGCCGATCATCCACGGCGTGAAGGGCCTGTTCGTCGTCAGCGCCAACCCGATGGCGCTCGGCCTGCTGGAGACGCCGGGCAAGCTCGGCGCCGACATCTGCGTCGGCGATGCGCAGCCGCTCGGCATCTCGCAATCGCTCGGCGGACCGACCTGCGGCTTCTTCGCCGTCGCCGAGCCGCTCATGCGCCGCATGCCGGGCCGGATCGTCGGCCAGACCACCGACATCGACGGCAAGCGCGGCTTCGTGCTGACGCTGCAAGCCCGCGAGCAGCATATCCGCCGCGAGAAAGCGACGTCGAACATCTGCTCCAACCAAGCGCTGCTCGCTCTCTGCGCTTCGATCTATCTCTCGACGATGGGCAAGCAAGGCTTGATCGACGCCTCGAGCCTGAACCTGCAGAAGGCGCACTATGCAGCCGGCGAGCTGAAGAAGCAAGGCTTCGAGCTTCCATTCGGAGCTCCGTTCTTCAACGAGTTCGTCGTGAAGCTGCCGGAAGGCGTCTCCGTCAAGGAGACGAACCTGAAGCTGCTCGAAGCCGGCTACCTTGGCGGCTACGACCTGGGCGTCGCTTATCCGGAGCTTGCCGGCCATATGCTGATCGCCGTGACCGAGAAACGTACGCGCAGCGAAATCGACAGCTTCGTTAGCAGATTGGGGGAAGTGGTAGCATGACCACGATGAACGAGAGCACGACGGTTACCGAAGAAACCACGACTTTGGGCGGATTTAAGAATATCTCCGTCAAGCCGGAGAAATCCCTGATTTTCGAACTGAGCAAGCCGGGCCGCGTCGCCTACTCGCTGCCTCCTCTCGATGTTCCGGAGGTACCGGCATCCAAGCTGATTCCGGCTTCCATGCTGCGCGAGACGCCTGCCCAACTGCCGGAAGTGTATGAGGTCGACGTGATCCGCCACTACACGGAGCTGTCCCGCCGCAACTTCGGCGTCGACAACGGCTTCTACCCGCTCGGTTCCTGTACGATGAAGTACAACCCGAAGATCAACGAAGACACCGCTCGCTTCGCCGGCTTCGCGAAGATCCATCCGTACCAGCCGGAAGAGAGCATCCAAGGCGCGCTCGAGCTGCTCTACACCCTGCAGAACGACCTCGCCGCTCTGACCGGCATGGATCAAGTGACTTTGCAGCCGGCAGCAGGCGCCCATGGCGAATGGACCGGCCTGATGATGATCCGCGCGTACCACGAGAGCCGCGGCGAGACACGGACGAAGGTGATCGTGCCGGACTCCTCGCACGGAACGAACCCGGCGAGCGCGACCGTCGCCGGCTTCGAGACGATCACGATCAAGTCCAACGACCGCGGCTTGGTCGACCTGGACGCGCTTCGCGCAGCCGTCGGCAGCGACACCGCGGCGCTCATGCTCACGAACCCGAGCACGCTCGGCCTGTTCGAGGAGCAGATCGTCGAGATCGCCGAGATCGTGCACGAAGCAGGCGGCCTGCTCTACTATGACGGAGCGAACTCCAACGCCATCATGGGCATTACCCGCCCGGGCGACATGGGCTTCGACGTCGTTCACCTTAACCTGCACAAGACGATGAGCACGCCTCACGGCGGCGGCGGCCCAGGCGCGGGCCCGGTCGGCGTCAAAGCCAAGCTGATCCCGTTCCTGCCGAAGCCGATCGTCGCCCGCCGCGAAGACGGCACGTACTACTTCGACTACGACCGCCCGCAATCGATCGGCCGCGTGAAGGCGTACTACGGCAACTTCGGCATTCTCGTTCGCGCGTACACCTACATCCGTACCTATGGTCCGGAAGGACTCCGCCACGTCTCGGAATGCGCGGTCCTGAACGCCAACTACATGATGGCTCGCCTCGCTCCGCACTACGAGATCCCGTATCCGGGCGTGTGCAAGCACGAGTTCGTCATGTCCGGCCGCGGGCTGAAGCAATACGGCGTTCGCACGCTCGACGTCGCCAAGCGATTGCTCGACTTCGGGTATCACCCGCCGACCATCTACTTCCCGCTTAACGTGGAGGAGTGCATCATGATCGAGCCGACCGAGACGGAGAGCAAGGAGACGCTCGACGGCTTCATCGATACGATGATCCAGATCGCCGAAGAAGCCCGCACGAATCCGGAGATCGTCTTGAACGCTCCGTACGACACCGTCGTGCGCCGCCTCGACGAGACGACCGCCGCCCGCAAGCCGGTTCTTAACTGCGCTTGCAGCTAAAACGCCTTGGGGCGTCCCAGATCTTATTGACCGATTGGGACGCCCCTTTTTCTTGTGCGATATAAGCAAGCACCTTCCGATGGAACTAGCCGCACCTGTGAATGGATATGAAATATCAAGCTTATTCATCGAATGCCCGGCGATTTCGACGATTGTATTCGATATTTCAGATATAAATCGCTCGAACCCCCATAAAACAGGAGAATGGATATGAAAAATCATATCCATTCTCCTGTTTTTGGATTACCTCGCAAAATGAATTCGAAAAATCGAGTATATTCACTCTTACAGATGCAGATTTCGGCGCTTCCGCTCGGCTACGGGGCGGAGTTAGTCTCCTGTGAGACTAACTTGGCGTTTTTGCTCATCTTTGGTGCAGAGTTAGTCTCCGATGAGACCAACCCAACGATTCTGCTCGGCTACGTTGCGGAGTTAGTCTCCTGTGAGACTAACTCGGCGTTTCCGCTTGGCTACGGTGCTGAAGGAGTTAGTTACTTTACCCCAAGCCGAAGCTCCAGACTCCATTCATGCGATGATCCGGGCGCGACCGACGGCGCGCTCCCGTTCTCCGCCGCCCGTTCCAGCGAATCGTAATAGCCGATCGAAGGCTCCAAAGCGATCGCATTGCGGTCGTTGCCCATTCCTTCGTCGATCCAGACCCCGAAGTAGGGGACCTCCCGAGGATCTACCTGCAGGCGAAGCCAGTTCCCGCTTATGGGAGCGGACAGTCCGCACCAGCCCTCTTCCCACCGGCCAGGGGCGTAATACTTGCGTCCGTCGCCATTCTGCCGCTCGCCTACGAGCGTCAGCTCATCCCATCGATAACGCTCGCCGGTTACATGATGAAGTCCTCCGAACACGCACACCGCTTCCGCTTCCCGCTCGGATGGAGGCAGCTCGATCCGGGTCGGCTCCGTTACGGCGAACTGCGGGTGAGGAACCCATAGGTAGGGGAAAGGCCGGTCGCCAAGATTGGCGACGCGATAATTCATTCGCAGCGTATCCGCGGATGAGAAGCGCAGGTTTCGGGAGAATAAATAAGGCAGGGCGACGCCCTGAACGGAGCAGGTCACCGACTCTTCATTCGCTTCCGCCGTCCAAGGCAGCGCCCATAACTCCCCATGATCGGGAAGGAAGATATTGTCCGCGCCGACCGTGCAAGGATCAATCGTAGGAAAACATTCGTCCCAGCCGCTCATGTCCGCCTGCCCGAAAGACGATCCGTAAGCCGGCTGCCTAAGCGCGCGGCTTCCTGCATCGACAAGCCATTCCTTGCCTGTCGCCTTGTAACGCAGGGAAACAAGCTTCGCTCCAAGGCCGGGAATAAGCTCGACCCGCATGAGCTCCGTTTCCAGCACGATGGAGGGCCAGCCCCTGTATTCGCTCGCGGTCACTTTAGTCCGAACAAATGATTCGCTCATCCGCACGCCCTCTTTTCCTACTCGGTCAACCGATTCTTCACAAGGAAGCTAAGCTCGTCGTTCATCGCTTCCGGACTGCGTTCGAAGCCTTCCTCATACCACTGGATAAGCAAGCCCATGATCGCGTTCGCCTGATAGGAAGTGAGCATGGCATGGTCCCGCAAGAGATCGGAGTACTCCTCCGTGTTGTCGAGCATTAACCTCTTTATTTTCTCAAACAGCGAATAGTAGTAGGACAACGGGGACTTCTTGTCGAACACGATCTCGTAGAACGGCTGGTACTTCTTCACATGGTGGAAAATGCGGATCGTCGACGGGTCCAACTGAAGAGGAAGGTTGCGCAAACCGTGCCGATAGGGCTCCATGTACGACTCTTCCAGGTCCTGGAGCAGCGAGCTCAGATGCTCGTCGAACAGCCCCGCGACATCCTTGTAATGCAAGTAGAACGTTCCTCTCGTGACGGAGGCTTGGCTGCATAGGGCCGACACGGAGATCGACTCGAGAGACTGCTTCTTCAACAAGGCCAGCAGCGCCGTATGCAGGGCTTTCTTTGTTTTGATGACTCGCAGATCATTCTCGTTCAACTGTTTCTCTCCTCAATCCAACTTAATGAACGTTTTCCCGCCAAACTGTCCGATAAATGAAATTGAAGAGTATTATATAACGCAATCTGGAAAATGTATACCTATGAATAGCAAGAGGCAACAAGCAGCGCGGCCGCCTGTTGCCTCTTGGTGGTGTCGAGTTTGCCTATGATTCGTTCGCGGCTTAGAACGCTGCCGTCCAGCCCGCGTCCGCCGTCACGATGGCGCCGTTCACGAAGCTCGACTCGTCGGAGCCCAGGAACAGAGCCACTTGCGCGATCTCTTCCGGTGTGCCGACGCGCGGCATGACGCCCGATGCAAGCATCGTGCGGGAAGCGCCGAATTGGTCGAATTTGGCCATTGCTTCTTGCGACACAATGTTGGTCGCCACGCCGCCCGGAGCGATCGCGTTGCAGCGGATGCCCTTCTGAGCGTACATGAACGCGGTGTTCTTCGTCAGGCCGACGACGGCATGCTTGGAAGCGACATAAGCCGCGCCGGCGTGAGCGCCGCTGAAGCCGCCGGTAGAAGCGGTGTTGACGATGGTCCCCTTGCCCTTCTCGAGGAAGATCGGAATAGCCTTGCGGATCGCGCGCATAACGCCCTTCGTATTGACGTCGAAGATCAAGTCCCAACGAGCGTCGTCGACGTCGCCTACAGGCGCCATGTTGTCCATGATGCCCGCGTTGTTAACGAGAATATCGAGGGTTCCGAACTCGCTCACAGCCGTGTCGATCATTGCGTTGACGTCGTCCAGGTTGCCGACGTTCGTCTTGATCGCGACAGCCGTGCCGCCGTTTGCCTTGATGCCTTCAACGACGGCTTGCACGCCTTCCAGGTTCAAGTCGGATGCCACGACCTTCGCGCCTTCCTTCGCATACAGCTCCGCGATTGCCTTGCCCATGCCCGAAGCCGCTCCGGTTACGATCGCTACTTTGCCTTCCAAACGCATCGAGTATCCCTCCAAAATCATTAATTTATTAGACAATTGTACGATTAAATTATAGGATTTGGACGTCGGCTTGTCAAATGGAATCGCTTTCTCGAATGGTTCCAGGTCAGATCCGTATCGCAAGCCGCTGGCTGTCGATCTCTATTTGCAACCTCAACCAGCATGCCCCCGCTCGGGCTCCGTTAGTCGATTTTATCGACTATCTCGGCTCTAGGAACCCCCGGTCGGGCTCCGTTAGTCGATTTTATCGACTATCTCAGCTTCACAAACCCCCGGCCGAGCTCCGTTAGTCGATTTTTTCGACTATCTCAGCTTCAGGAACCCCAGTTCGGGCTCCGTTAGTCGATTTTTTCGACTATCTCTCATCCTCAGCCTATTTAGCGTTCCTTATTCTCTAGTTCAATAACGGCACCCGATCATTCTCCTTCGAGGCAGAGTTATTGAACTTTGTTCAATAACGGCACCCAATCATTCTCCTCCGAGGTTGAGTTATTGAACTTTGTTCAATAACGGCACCCGATCATTCTCCTCCGAGGCAGAGTTATTGAACTTTGTTCAATAACGGCACCCAATCATTCTCCTCCGAGGTTGAGTTATTGAACTTTGTTCAATAACGGCACCCGATCATTCTTCTCCGAGACCGAGTTATTGAACTTTGTTCAATAATGGCACCCAATCTCCTCCGAGGAGATGGCCAAATGCACAATGCCTGTCTGCCCGAGAATCCATCAGTTTTCCGTGCGCCGATTCGTTTCCTTTATTTCCCGCAGGCTTTGGTTGATCTCGTCCAAGGACTTCTGAAGGCCGTCCATTCTCTTAAGGGAAGAGTACTGGTTGCCGATCAGGCCGGCATATCCGATAATGATGACAATTACGATAAATAGCATTTCGCTGTCTTTTTCCAATATCTCTAATTGTACCAAAAAAGAAAGAACGGCTGAGCCAATCAGCCGTTCTTCCATTTATACGAGGACCTTATTTCGCTTCCGAGAAGTAGAACGCCAGGCTGCCGAAGTCGCCTTCGATCTTCGGAACCGGCAAGCCCACGTACATCAGCTCATCGCCGCCGTAGACGCGTCCCGTTCCCTTCAGCTCGTAGTTTTTCTCAGGGTCCAAGCCCTTAAGGCGCAGGCGCGCAAGCGGCTCGTTCGGCACCGCCAAGGTACGGACGAAGATCGCATACGCTTCGGAACGATCCTCGGAGACGAACTGCCAAGCCGTCTCGTTGCCCTCGAACGGGCTGAGCAGGCGATAGAAGTCGCCTTGCTGAACGAGGCCGCGAAGCTCCTTGTACTCTTGCACCTGGCGAGCGACTTCCGCCTTCTCTTCGGCGCTCATCTTGGACAGATCGAGCTCGTAGCCGAAGTTGCCCGACATCGCGACATGCCCGCGGGTCGTCAGCGAAGTGACGCGATGAACCTGGTGGTTCGGCACTTCCGATACGTGGCTGCCCATCGAGCTGATCGGATACACGAGACTCGTGCCGTATTGGATCTTCAGGCGCTCGATCGCATCCGTGTCGTCGCTCGTCCATGTCTGCGGCATGTAGTGGAGCATGCCCGCGTCGAAGCGGCCGCCGCCGCCGGAGCAGCTCTCGAACAGGATGTTCGGGAATCGGGAGGTGATCTTCTCCATCACCTCATACAGGCCGAGCATGTAGCGGTGAGCCGTCTCGCGTTGGCGCTCCGGAGGAAGCTGCGCCGAGCCGATCTCCGTCATGTTGCGGTTCATGTCCCACTTCACGTACGTCAGAGGCGCGCTGGAGAAAATATCCGTCAAACGCTCGACGATATAATCGCGCACGTCCTGGCGCGAGAAATCGAGGATAAGCTGCGTCCGCGCGAGAGTCCGGCGATGGTCCGGCACGTGCAGGCACCAATCCGGATGGGCGCGGTACAGGTCGCTGTCCGGGGAGATCATCTCCGGCTCGACCCAGAGGCCGAACGACAAGCCTTCCGCGTTCACGCGGGCCGCCAAGCCGTCGAGTCCTTCCGGCAGCTTGTCCGTGTTGACGAACCAGTCGCCGAGCGAGCGCTTGTCGTCGTTGCGCTTGCCGAACCAGCCGTCGTCGAGCACGAACAGCTCCAGGCCCAGCTCCTTCGCCGCGCGGACGATCTTCATGAGCTTCTCCGAATCGAAGTCGAAGTAAGTCGCTTCCCAGTTATTGATGAGGATCGGACGTTCCTTATCGCGGAACGTTCCGCGGCAGAGGCGCGTGCGATAGAGCTTGTGGAAGGTGCGCGACATGGCGCCTAAGCCCTCGCCGGAGAACACGAGGATCGCTTCCGGCGATTGGAACGATTCCCCGCCGCCGAGCTGCCACTCGAAATCGAACGGATTGAGTCCGATCGACAGGCGGGTCGAGCTGAATTGATCCACTTCCGCTTGAGCCAGGAAGTTCCCGCTGTACACGAGGTTCATCGCGTACACCTCGCCGCTGTCTTCGGTCGTGCTTGGCGTTACGAGCGCATAGAACGGGTTGTGCATATGGCTGCTGGAACCGCGTCGGCTCTCGATCGCCTGCACGCCGGGCATCAGGGCGCGGCGCGCCACATGACGCTCGCGCGCCCAGGTTCCCCACAGGTGAACGGCCTCGTAATTGGCATGCGGCAGGTCCACGCTTGCGCTAAGCAGGCGCTGAACGCGCACCGTAGCCTCTCCGAAGTTCTCGATGCGGACGTTCCGCGCGATAGCGTCGCTGTCCCGGAATACGGTATAGCCGGCGATTAAGCGCAGCTTGGCCGCCTCATCCTCCAGAACGACCTCCAGCGTCTCCGCCTCCTGCTCCGACTCGGCATAAACCGAAGGAAGCCCTTCGAGTGCGGGCTTGCCCGCAACGATGCGATGGCTGACGACCTTGAACTCGGTAACCGACGTTCCGTTCGCGAGACGAACCTGATAGGCCGGGGAACGGAAGTCGCTCGTGCCGTAGCCCGGGTACTCCTGTGGCAGCGTATCGAGAGAGAACGTCTCGTCCTCCGGGAACGGGTTCGGGTTGAAGGAAGGACGGTACGACTTCGGCATCATGTCGGGAATCGCCGTCCCTCGGATTTTCCGTCCCCAGTACAGGTGAGCCAGGTAGCCGTCTTTGACGACTTGCATCACATAGCTGACATTGCGGGACTGAAGGTGGTACGTTCGCGTGCTCTGATCATATTGAATGGACACTGTATGCACCTCTTGCCGAATTTTTTCAACGCAACTTAAAAAATCCCGCTTCCGCGAGGGAAGCAGGATGAATCCCTAACTCTGCTCAGGCAGCCATTCCTGGGACCAGGCTGCAATCTCCGTGAAGATGCTCTCCAACGCTCTCCCCTTATCGGTAAGCGAATATTCGATCCGAACCGGAGTTTCCGGGTAGACGTCGCGTCGGACGATGCCCTCCTGCTCCAGATCCTTCAGCCGTTCCGACAGAAGCCGTCCGCTGATGTTCGGAAGCGACGTCTCTATCGTGCAGAATCGCTGCGGTCCCGGCAGAAGTTGAAAGATGATCAGCCCAGCCCAGCGTTTGCTGAGGATTTGCATCGCTTTCTCAAACCTCGGGCAGATAGTCGGAATTTGCACTTGTTCCAATGCAGTCACCTCACCATACATGCATTGTAGCACAGCACGAAGTCTTTATACAGGATAATGGAGGTTATTGACCGCTCGTAGAGCTTGCCATCTGTAACTGCTAAAGGTCTCAACGATATTTTCTTTAATGACATAAATAACCATGCGGTATATAATTTTTCCATGCTTATAGCGAGAACGCATTCAAGGAGGAAAAGATAGATGAAGTTTAAATCCGTGCTTTGGGTTGTGCTTGCTTTCGGACTGTTTTGGGCTGCCATCCCCCTAACCGCCGGAGCGGCAACGGCTTCGTACACGCTGACCGTCGACGATAAGAAGCTGAATTCCCCGCTGGCCCCGCAGTTCAAGAACGGAGCTACCTTCGTTCCCATGCGCGCGATCTTCGAAGCGCTCGGCGCCAAGGTGTCCTATGACAGCCAAACAAAACGCGTGTCCGGGCAGAGAGGCAACCGTTCCGTCGCATTGACCGTCGGCTCTACGAAGGCTTACCTTGACAAGTCCGCCATTACTCTACAGCAAGCTCCGATGACGGTGGGCAGCAACGTCTATGTGCCCCTGCGATTCGTGAGCGAAGCGCTTGGCGCCGAAGTAGAAGTCGACGCTTCCGCCAAGACGATCAATATCCGCACGGCCGAGATGGAGCTGACCGTTACGGAGAAGCTCCCCGTCTCTATGACCATCCAACTGAAGCACGCGGGCAACGTCAAGCTGAAGTGGTGGTTCCAGGACGAGAGCCCTTACCAGCATTACCAAGGGTTCGTCGGCCCGGACGGGAAGTTGATCTTCAAGTCCTTCGACGAATTCATCACGACCGATAAAGAAGGGAAAGTTCTCTCGAGGGAGACATACGAAGACGCGGAAGAAACGTCATTCGACGTTAAGCTCGATTCGGCCACCGGAAAGTACAACATAGCAGCGGAACGGGACGGCAAAAGCTACAGCTGGAGCCAGATTCCCCTCTTCGATATGAGTTTCTCTTATCCCCTTCGTCTCTATGGAGGCGAAGCCGTGGACAGCTATCGCATCCTGAATGGCGTCATCGATAAGCAAGGGAACTTGATCACCCTAACGGAAAAAGGGGTATCCGCGTTCAACGCTAAGGGAGAGCAGCTGTGGAATTATCCGTTTGAGATGCCGAGCGACGATCCCCTCCTCTCGTTCATCTATTACCCGGAGGTACAAGTCGACTCGGCCAATCATGTATTCATTCAAACCTTCGGAAGCTACGCGGTACTGGATCCTCAAGGCAGAGTGATTCTGTCCGGCGAAGGATACTCCTCTCCCTCCATCATGTCCGATGACACCTTGCTCATGGAAGGAAGCTCCTACCGCCTCGTGGACGACAAGCTTAAACTTCTCGCCTCCCCTTATTACAACGACGGAAGCGCAGGAACCTATGCAAGCTCCGACAAGGAGAATTCGGTCGCAAGACTCGATCCGACGACCGGCCAGACGTTATGGACCTATAAGCAAGCGGCGGAGGAGAAGCAGCGCGGATACAGCCTTTCAGCTTACACGCTCGTTGTCGACGGCCAAGGCAACTCCTTTATCTCCACCAACGGCGGTACCATTCATGCCCTGGATCCGGAAGGACAGATGCGATTTAAGCTGACCATCGACCATGACACGTCAACCCAGATTCTCCCGCTAACCCCGACGACCTTCGTTGCGGTCGCAGGCAACCTGGTCATGTGCTTCGAGATCGAGAATAAATAACTTGCCAAAAGAAGAACCATGCCGGTGATCCGCCGGGTATGGTTCTTCTTTATCTATTTTTGTTATAATTACCATATTAATGGAATGGGCAAGAGGAGGACCTCATGAAAAAGATGGCTCTGTCAGGCTGGCGTCCAGCACGAAACCGCATTTTCATTCTGATGATTGTTCTCATTGGGATCTCCGGTTGCCAGCAACCGAAGGAGTCCGGCTTGGAGGCGAAACAATTCTGGGCAGATACCAAAGAGGCAGCCGTTGCCTACTATAAGGAAGAAGAATCCGAGAAGGCCAACCTTCTCGAACTGGCCCTTCGCTCTGAGGAGTCGATTGTGCTCATTAAGCGGGAACCGGATACGTACGCTATCGGCGAATTTTCTCTCCGGAATCATCAGTATCGGTTCGAGCGGACGTCAGCCTGGGTAGTCATCGAGAACACGACGGGAGCGATGTGGGAATTCCAAACCAAAGCGGGCCATGCGTACGCCCTGAAAATCTCCAAAGCAAAAGAAGATCGATCTGCCGTCTATCGCGACGAGATGAAAGCGTATCTTACCGTGACGAGCGGGAAACGAACGTATCAAGAGACGAATGCGATCAATGAGATCGTCTCAACCAGCGTGCTAGCAAAAGCGATTATCGCTTAAGCTCCTTCCTTATTCAGCACGGCCTCGCCGTGTGTCTCCGCTTCTTGCTGCTTCTGCTTCGCGGCTTCCTTGGGGCTCGGCGGAAGCAGCCTCATCTTCATGATTCTCGCCGCCAGAAGAATGACGATGCAGCCGATGCTGACGAAGATGTCCGCGCTTTTCTCGTAGGTGATCATTTTCCGCGCGATGGCCAGGATCAGAATATCGATGACAAAATAAATATCCTTCTTAATGATGAGAATAGCCAGCTCGACTCCCACGGCCAGCAGCAGAATCTCCGACAGGATGATCTTGTAGTTGGCCAGCAGCTCGCCGGACTCCATATCCTCGAAGATCGTCCAGACGATCTCCTTCGACGTGACCAGGATCGTCAGCAGGACCAACGCCACGATCATAAACTCGAACGCGCGAAACACTTTGTACTTGTACCTGGTGTTTTTCATGAAGTCGATCCCCTCTGTCTTGTGCGATGAATAGTGAGATCTACGTTACGACAGTAGTCTGAAAATTACAACATCCAAAAGCGATTGTTCGAAAAGTGATTACATTTATGTCTAAATGATGTCGAATCGAGAACATATCAATCTCATTTCGAGATAAAAAAAGACCGCCCCGGTTCCTCGAGCCGATCGATCGGCGGAAGCCCGTCAGACAGTCTTGTTGAATTTTAATCCTTTACTTGTCGAACAAAGCCTTGAATCGCCCGTAGCCTTCTTCCTCCAGCTTGCTGACCGGAACGAAGCGGAGCGCCGCCGAATTGATGCAGTAGCGCAAGCCTTCGGGACCCGGACCGTCCGGGAATACATGCCCCAGGTGGGAATCCGCTTCCCGGCTGCGAACCTCGGTACGGACCATGAAGTGGCTGTAGTCTTCCTTCTCCTTGATGATGCCGGTCTGGATCGGCCTCGTGAAGCTTGGCCAGCCGCAGCCGGAATCATACTTGTCGAGGGAGCTGAACAGCGGCTCGCCGGAGACGATGTCCACGTAGATGCCTTCCTCGTGATGGTCCCAGAACTCGTTGCGGAACGGCTGCTCCGTCGCGCTGTTCTGAGTGACCTCGTATTGAAGGGGGGTCAATCTCTCCTTCAGCTTGGCTTTGTCCTTCTCCGTATTCCAATGGCTGGAGATGAACGCATCCCGGCCCGAGCCCTTGCGGTACATCTTGTAGCGCAGCGGATTTTTCTTATGGTAATCCTGGTGGTAGTCCTCCGCCGGATAGAACTTGGTCGCCGCCGTAATCTCCGTTGCGATCGGGCGGTCGAAACGGCCGCTTGCTTCCAGCTCCCGCTTCGACTGCTCGGCCTTCGCGCGCTGTTCCTCGGTCGTGTAGAAGATGCCGGTGCGATAGGATTCCCCGCGATCGAAGAACTGTCCGCCCGCATCCGTCGGATCGATCTGCTGCCAGAAGATGCCCAGCAGCTTCTCGTACGGCATCAGCTCCGGATCGTACGTGATCCGTACCGCTTCCGCATGGCCGGTCGTCTCCGAGCACACCTGCTCATAGGTCGGATTCGGGACGTGGCCCCCCGTATAGCCGGATTCCACCTTTAGGATGCCGGGCATCTCCTCGAACGGAGTCACCATGCACCAGAAGCATCCACCCGCGAAAATCGCCTGTTCACTCATGTATAATCAACCTCCTCGGTCTTAACTACTTTGTTCCTATACACAGTTTAGCAGAGTTTGCTTCAATTATCATTCTTCTGGTCTTCGGTGCGGGACGTATTGTATGATCGAAAATAGAGATGGATGCCAATTCGGCGGATAAGGAGCAGAGAGATGAATTCTAACGGAGAGAAGTCCCCCTTTACACTGACCGTTCTCTACACGACCGACGTGCACGGCAACGTGCTGCCGCACCATTATGCCAACAACGAGCCGAGCCCGACCGGCTTCGCGCGGCTCGCTCCGCTGATTCGCGCACAACGAGCACGGCATGAACATACTCTTCTCCTCGACAATGGGGATCTGATTCAAGGCACTCCTTTTACCTACTACTATTCCCGGTTCGCCAACGAAGCTCCCCACCCGATGATCCAGATCCTGAACGAGCTCGGCTACGACGCCGCCGTCTTGGGCAATCACGAGTTCAATTACGGCATGGACCTTCTGAACAAGGCGGTCCGGGAGTCGAGCTTCCCTTGGATGGCGGCGAACATCGTGGATGAGAACACGGGAGAGCCTTACTTCGGCCGGCCTTACTTGGTCAAGGAATACCCGGGAGGCGTGCGGGTCGGCGTGCTTGGCTTGACCACCCACTACATCCCGAACTGGGAGCATCCGCGCAACGTGAAGGGTCTCGCCTTCAGGGACGCCTGCGAGACGGCCAAGCTCTGGGTCAAGCGTCTTCGCGAGGAGGAGCGCGTCGATCTGATGATCGTCTCCTACCACGGCGGGTTCGAGAGAAGCCTGGAGACGGGCGAGCTCACCGAGAACGAGACCGGAGAGAATCAAGGGTACCGGATCTGCATGGAGGTGCCGGGCATCGACCTTCTGCTGACGGGCCACCAGCATCGCGAGATCGACGGAGCGGACATTAACGGCGTAAGAGTCATCCAGGCCGGAGGCATGGGCATGGATCTCGGAATGGCTCAAGCGACCCTGGAGTGGGAAAATGGGGCCTGGAGAGTAGCAGCGAAGGATTCGAGAATGCTGCATCAAGGCGAGTTCGTTCCCGATCCGGCGATCGTGAAGATCGTCTCCGGGATCGAGGAAGGCACGCAGCGCTGGCTTGACCAGCCGATCGGCTTCGTCGAAGGCGACATGACGATTACCGACCCGATGATAGCTCGCCTTCGGGAGCACCCTTATATCGAGTTCCTGAACCGCGTCCAGATGGAAGCGGCGGAAGCGGACATCTCCTGCACCTCCCTGTTCGACAATTGGTCGCCGGGCTTCGGCAGCCGGATCACGATGCGGGAGATCGTCGCCAACTACATTTACCCGAACACGCTCAAGGTGCTCCGGGTATCCGGGCAGGACATCAAGGACGCGCTCGAGCGCGCCGCGACGTACTTTGAATATGCGGATGGAGTCGCCCAGGTCAGCGCCGCGTTCTCCAACCCGAAGCCCCAGCATTACAACTACGACATGTGGGAGGGCATCGAGTACGAGCTCGACATCGCCCGGCCTCGCGGCGACCGGGTCGTGAAGCTGGAGAAGAACGGGAAGCCGATCGACCCGGCCGGCGAGTACGACGTGGCGATGAACAATTACCGGGCCGTCGGCGGCGGAGAATACCCGATGTTCAAGGACAAGCCGGTCGTTCGCGACATCACGGTGGACGTCTCGGAGCTGCTGGCCAATCACATCATGGAGAAGGGCACGATCCAAGCTTCCGTGAATCGCAACTGGAAGATCACAGCGAACGGAGTCGAGATCGTCACGGAATAGAATAGCCGCTTCCTCTGGTCAATTCCCATGTTCCTGCATATCTTCCCATCCGGCTGACACAATAGATTCATCCGGCTAAGAAGGAGGCGACCGAACTTGGCGAAACAGCAGGGACACGCGAACAAGAACACGAAGACGCGCACCTCGGACAAGAAGAGCAACGGCTCCGGCAACAATCACTGAATAGACCCCGACCGCGCTAAGAAGGCTTTCCCCGAACACGCTGCAAGCTGCAGCTGATCTTGGGAAAGCCTTTCTCTGATTTACATGCATTTTAATCTACGCATCCGTGGGGGGGGGGGGGAGATCAAGGTGAAGCTCGATAAGTATCCAGAATTAAATCCACGTATTCTTGTGGGATGCGACCTGACCCAGCCGGTCAAATTTATGGCGAAAGGCACGATCCAAGCGAGCGTGAACGACAACTGGAAGGTTACCGCGAACGGGGTCGAAGCGGTGAAAGGATAATTAGATGCCGCCGGCTTAAGCCATCTCCTTGCGAGGCGAGCTTGAAGAGGCTTTGAAGAGTTGAGCTATCAGACGGTTAGCCGGCATCGTTCTGGTTCTTCTCACTCGTTGCGCTATTGCCGCTCCCCACATTATCGCAGCTAGCAGCGGCCGTCCGTACCGAGCTTGAGCCCTGAGGCTGCCGAGGTTCTCGTGACCAGTACAGGAGCGTTGCATTAAATCTCACATCGAAAAAATGCGCCGGGTTGTACTGGCCTTGACGAATCGGAACAGAGACGGATTGAAGCTCGCCCCCGGCAGCTTCGCTACCGCTCTCTCGGGCATGATGGTCCTGGTCGTGCTGATGGTATTGGTTCAGTTCTCGGCTACTTCAAGCAGAAGCAGGGCGGTGAGGGCCGAGCTTCATGTTCAATAAGAGAATCGAGTAGGCCCATGCGCATTTGCATGGGCCTCTCACAGATCCGGACGTGCGGGTCGACGCATCCGGCTCTTCCGTGTTTATCCCCGTTGGGGATGAAGTTCATTGTAAATCTCAAGCAGACGATTCAGACCGATTTCTCGAAAGTATTCATTGGGCATGGCGTAATGCGCATAAGTGGAGTGGGAACTCCTCCATGCGGTCATTCGTATTCCGGGCAGTTCTTTGTTGTCCCAGCCGCGTTTTCTCATCTCTCGGTGAAGCTTCCTTACCTTCTTCCAGCTTCTGAGTTGTACAGCTCGCAGCCTTCTCTGTATCCAGCTATCCCATTCTTTAAATCGCTTCTTCACATCCCCAGTTCCATAGTACCTTCCCCATCCTCGCAGATAGGGGTTTAGCACCTTCTTCACCAGTCGCTCCACGTTTACCGTTTGGTTCCTTCTCGTGATTTCTTTGACCCGTTCTTTGAATTTCGTTTCCGCTTTCTTCGAAGGGGTCATTCGTTTTCCCCGCTTGAACTCATGTCCCAGAAAAACAAATGACTCCCTCTTGCTGTTCACGATTTTCGTCTTCTCCGGGTGTACCGTAAGGCCCATTTCTTTCTCCAGTAACCGTACGACGGATTTGAGTACCCGCTCGGCTCCCTTCTGGCTTCGGCAGCAGATGACAAAGTCATCTGCATACCTCGTCAGTCGGTGGTCTCGTTCCGTCATGGCTTTGTCCAGTGGATGGAGGTAGATGTTGGCGAGCAACGGACTGATGACTCCGCCTTGCGGCGTCCCTTGCTCGCTTAGGTGATAGCTGCCTCCCTCCATAACGCCTGCTTTCAAGAAGCTTTCCAGCAGCCGTAGCACGCTTCCGTCCACAACTGTCTCCCGTACCTTCTCGATAAGCTTCTCATGCGGGATGGTGTCGAAATACGTTTTCAAATCGGCGTCAATGACATAGCGGTAACCGTCATTCAAATCCTGCCTGATCTTCGTTAGCGCCATATGCGCGCTTCTTCCCGGACGAAAGCCAAAGCTGCAGTCCTCAAACTGTTCCTCAAAGATAGGCTCTAGGATTCGCCTCGCCGCCGCCTGCACCACTCGGTCTCCTACGGTAGGAATGCCCAGTGGTCTTTGCGTCCCGTCTGCTTTCGGGATATAGACGCGCCTTACCGGCTTCGCCCGGTATGTCTTGCTTTTTAGCGTCTGTTGAAGCACTTCTAGATGGTGTTCCAACTCCGTTTCGAATGCCTTGATGGTCACTCGATCGATCCCTGCCGCCCCACGGTTGCGCTTGACCTCTCGGAAGGCTTCCTCCAGGTTTGGCCTCGCCCAGATCTTGTCGATTAGGCTGTACCATTTTCGTCTTGCTTCAGGCTTTACTCCTTCACGTGAGCGATTGTCTTGCTTGTGTTCCCCCATGCCTGTTCTCCTCGTATAATCGTATTTGTAAGATCATTTTGTTCTTTTTCCAGTCGATCCGGACGGCTGAAAAGAAGCAAAGTGAATTTCCAGATGGTTCAGGGGTTAAGGGCGTAGCCGAACCCGTACCACAGCCCGAAGGGCGAGGAACGGAAGTCGGGGCACGTTTTTTCAAGCTTCTATACGCCACCGCATTCCCATCAAGGACCGGACCTTGGTTGGAGTCACCTTCCTTCTGGATAAGCGCTCCGGCTCCCTCATTCTGCTTGGCCCGCTTTACCTGCGCCACCCGTTTCACCTCGAATGAGGGAGCCGGACTCTACCTCGATTAGCTGTAGGCTTTTGTCGTCTGCATTTCTTTGTCATGCGCTCTTTGACAACTCCATACCTTAGTCACCGGACGGGCCTTGTCCCCGTCGCTCTCGGTTCACTATGGACTTCTCAGACCTGCTTGTGGAACAATGGGATCAACTAGCACCTCTCAGGTGATTTCTTATCCTCCTTGCGGGCCGTAAGGCACTGCTGTGAAAGCCTGCTACCCGTGATCCACCATTCATGTTCTAACCGCTGGATGCGCCGCTGCTTTCGTCCGGAGCGTAGCACCCATTATTGTCGGACGTTTGCGGATGAGTGCTAATGACGAGGCTGAAGTCGGTGGTTTCCACGGGCACCCAGGTCTGAGTTTTGCTAGATTCTCTTTACAACGGGAGGTGATTCTATGTCACCAATGCTGATTGGAATAGACGTAAGCTTAAAGTCTCACCATGTACAATTCATGGATGGGACCGGTACTTCGCTCGCTTCCTTCGCCGTGCCTAATGATCAAACGGGGGCTGACACCCTCATTCAAAAGATGTTGGATACGGCCACGAAGGAGCAATTGCAGGAGCTTCGCATCGGGATGGAGGCCACCTCTAATCTCGGCTGGCATCTGGCTCACTACCTGAAGGCTGAATTGCAAGGCTATGAGCCTCGCGTTCAGTCTCAGATTTACGTCTTAAATGCAAGGAAAGTGGCTCGTTTCAAGAAGGGGTATGAAGCCCTTCCCAAGAATGACCGCGTGGACGCCTGGGTGATTGCAGACCATCTGCGATTTGGACGACTGCCCCATGAGATGAAAGACATCATCCAATATGAAGCCTTGCAGCGCCTCACCCGTACACGTTTTTTCCTGATGAACAACATCAAACGAGACCAGACCTTTTTTCTGAATCAGGTCTTTTTGAAGTTCAGCGGCATGCGGCAGGACAACCCGTTCTCCGATACGTTCGGCAACACATCGCTCGCGGTCATTCAAGAGCTGGAGCCGGAGCAGATCATGAACATGTCGATCGAGGAACTCATCTCCTTCTTGCAGGATAAGGGCAAAAACCGCTTTGAAAAACCCGAGGAGATCGCCGCTTATCTCAAGAAGATTGCTCGCTCCTCCTACCGGCTTGACAAGGCCATGGCCGACCCGGTCAACATCTCGATGGCGACGACACTCAGCGTCATCCAACACCTCGAATCCGAGGTCAAGAAGCTGGATAAGGAGATCGCCAAGATCATGAAAGGCATCCCCCAGACGCTCGTATCCGTTAAGGGGATCGGCCCTGTCTTCGCCGCCGGCATTCTCGCTGAAATTGGCGGAATTGACCGTTTTCATGATCACAACGATTTAGCCAAGTACGCCGGTCTAGTCTGGAGCCAGCACCAATCCGGCGAATTCGAAGCCGACGAAACGTCGCGTATGCGAACCGGAAACAAGTATCTGCGTTATTACTTGGTTCAAGCGGCGGATTCCGTTCGTAAACATGATGCCGAGTATGCGGCCTTCTATCAGAAAAAGTACGACGAAGTTCCGAAGCACAAGCATAAACGCGCACTCGTCCTTTCTGCACGAAAATTGGTACGGTTGGTTTTCATGCTACTGAAGACCAACACCCTGTACACACCACCTGAGAGGAGGAATCCGTAAGCCTACCGGATTCTACCTTTTTTTACAGTTCGCCCACGCTTAGACGTCGTCTGAAAATTCCGGCAATACGGTGGGTCTAGCTTGGTGTTCTCATTTTTCTGCTCAGATGGCGCTTTACGCTACCTTTTTTCCAATTCCGCTCATTTACTCACTTGACATTGCACCGCTGGGCTTCCCTTCCAGCTTAGCGGCTTGTAGCCATTTTTTTTTAGGCAATCTCCGCTCCCCTGTCGGTACTCGCCCCAGACGGCTTCTCCTTATGTCCATTCCCCGGATCTACGCACATCCTAGCTCCCCGGCTCCTGTCTGGCACATGGCTTCCCTCAATCTCTCCTCTTTCACGGTTTCGGGCTTCGCACAAGTCTCCGCCTTTTGGGTCGGTGCTTACATTGACGACTTGGCGTCAATTCACTTGCCTTTGCGGCCTTTCTGGCAAGCTTGTTCACTACTATCCCTACGTCTGACTTCTTACCATCCATACTTCCTGTCTTAGCTCTCACAGCTTTGCACATTGGTTACCGCCTTGCGGCGGAGACGATAAGATCTCCTTGGGTCACGCCAGCCGACTTTCCCCCGAATCCAGTCCTCTTCACTTCCGGAGCCTCTTGGTGGTATTGGACTGCCCTTCTCTTGCAGGGTTATCCGCCTCCGTCAGCCAACATGGTTGATGCCGCCTGTTCCGGGTTTTGCCTTCGCCTCCTCCGCACCTCTCCTCTTGGACTAGGCACTAGGCGTCTGCTATGTACTTCCGCCACCTCGCGGTATACTCGGGACTTTCACCCGTTAGTCGATTGCGCTGCCAAGCGCACAAGAAGCAACCCCAACCGTCAGCTTCGACGATGATGGGGTTGCCCCTATTTAGCCCAATACGAAGGCCCCCCACGAATCAAGTCGATAGACTTCGAACGATCTCTTCCGTCCGCAGTAACCGACGAACGAATATCGTGAATACGAGGGCGGAGATTCCGACGGATAAGGCGCTCGAGAGAAATAACGTTCGATATCCCATACTCTGAGAAATCCAACCGAGGGCAATCGATCCTAATCCGATGCCGAGATCGAATGAGGTGAAAAACAGAGCATTGGCCGCTCCTTTGCGATCCGGATGCGTGACCCTCAGCGCTGCCGCCTGCAAAGCGGGCTGGGCGGAGCCGAAGCCGACGGCATACAGGACAGCGGAACACAAGATTCCCGCCAAGCCGTGAACAACGCTCAAATTAATCAAAGCCAACACGATGAACAGGAGTGCGGGAACGATGACGAACGGCTCCCCTTTTCGATCCGTTATTTTCCCGGCAATCGGCCTTATCAGCGTCAGCGTAATCGCATAAACGAGGAAGAACGCGCTCGAACTGATGTCGAGCGATTCGGCGAATAACGGGAGGAAGGTCGTGATGCCTCCGAACGAGATCGACATGAGAAATATGGTGAACATGACGGACCACTTCGGCTTCTCATCCGGCAAGATCGCCTTGCCCTTCCGAGGCTGGTACGGAGTCGGGGAGAAGGCTACGAGCAGCAAGGAGCCGAAGGAAATAAGCGCCGCAACATGGAACATGAGAGAGAAGGATTGATTCTTAACGAATAAGGAACCGATCAGCGGGCCTACCGCCATCGCCAAAGTCATCGATATCCCGTACCACCCCATCCCTTCTCCCCGGCGCGAGGAAGGGATCTCATCCGTAATGGCCGTTCCCAGCGCGGAATTCGAGAAGGCCCAACTGGCTCCGTGCAGGAATCGCAATACGATAAGTCCGGCGATTCCGGCTATCCAGTTGTACATGAGCATAAACAAGACAAAGAAAACGATCCCCCCGATAATAAAAGGACGCCTTCCTAATCGATCGATGAGACCTCCGACGAAGGGACGGAACAGAACGGCGGACAGGGTAAACATTCCGATAATTAATCCTACATCCCACTCGTTGCCGCCTTGGTGCCGAATATATAAAGGCATGACGGGGATCAAGGAATAGAAACCCGTATAGAGGAACAGCATGCCTGTCGTCAGTAGAACAAACCTCTTCGACCAAAGGCGATCCATCGTAATTCCTCCTTACTGTAAGCGCTTTCATTCGCTGCTAGATCAAGACGCCCAGGACAATCATGCCCTTAAAATTCGCTTGCGGGCGGATCGGCGAAACTTGAGAATAATATCCCCTCCCGCAGGGCGGACGCTATTGCGAGAGGGGATTCTACGGCCATTAACGTTTGACAACGACCATTTTATCCTTGATGCGTCGGAAGGCGGCGTTCGCCTCACGGACGATCTGTTCCTCGTTCATTCGGGTCAGAATGCGCCCCTGCATGACGATCTCGCCATCAATGATGGACGTATCCACGACGCTGCCATTGGCTGCGAACACGAGATGGCTGCTCAGATGGACCGCATTGTCGCGGAGCATCGGAGTGAACATGGCGTTATTCGTATCTATCAGAATGATGTCGGCCTTGTACCCCGCGGTCAGTTGGCCCGTCATGTGTCCAAGCGCTTTCGCCCCGTTCCTGGTCGCCATCCTCAACACATCGTCGGCAGGCATCAGACTGGCGTCGATCCGACTGGCGCGCTGCAGGAGCGATGCGTACTTCATGACCTCGAACATGTCGGCGCTATTGTTGCATTCGACCGCATCGTGCCCTAAACCGATGTTCAGTCCGGCCGCGAGCATCTCCGGAATTCGCGCGATCCCGTTCCCTAGCTTGGCGTTAGAGTTCGGATTGTGGGAGATATGCGTCCTGGTCTCGGCCATGAGCGAGATCTCGCGATCGTCGAGCCAGACGCAATGAGCGGCTATCGTATCGGGACCCAACAAGCCGGTCTCGTAAGCGAGCTCGGTCGGCCTTCTTCCGAATTTCTCGAGGCAGAAATCAACCTCCGTGCGGGATTCATTAAGATGGACGTGAATGCCCGTCCCGAGCTGATCGGCGAGCGCACGGGCTTCTCTCAGCAATTCCGGGGAAGCGAGAGGCAGCCATTCGATTCCGATCAGAACCTCGATCCTTCCGTTTGCCTTGCCATGGTTGGCCACGTACGCCTTATGGTTGTCCTCCAGCGTGTCCAGGTTATGCTCCTCCAGAGCTACGTCGTTGGACAATACCGCTCGTATGCCGATATGCTCCGCCGCCAACGCCAGAGAGTCCAGCTGTCTGTACATATCGTTGACGGTCGTGCAGCCCGACTTAATCGATTCGGTATAGCTGGCCAAGGCGGACCAATAGGCGGCCTCCGGGTCGACCGCCCGGACGAGCGGGTACCAGCATTCATCCAGATACTCCCACAGAGGCAGATGATCGTTATACCCCTTGCCGATAGCCGTGTGGTAATGAAGGTCGACCAGACCCGGCATGACGATCTTGTCGGACGCGTCGATCACCCGATCTCCCTCTCGCGGCTCATAGCCTTCGCAACCCGCCGCGACGGAGACGATTCGGTCCTTCTCAACGACGACCGTTCCCGATTCGTAATAGGTTCCCGCGTCGTCCATCGTCAGAACGAGTCCGTTGCGAATGATTAATCGTGACATCTGTTCCGCCTCCCTCTTATTTCGTCAGGTCTACGAATACGTCGTTGACGTTCAGGTCCTTGGTAATGGTTCCCGTCTCCTTGAGCCAATCGATGATCGACTGCCATGACTCCTCCGACTGCGAGCCGAACTTGTTCGTGCCGTCGTTCATGAGCGGAATGAGCATCTCCAGGCTTTGCTTCTCGACGTCTTCCTCCAGTGGGAAGTCTGCGTTCTGCTCGTTTAGCAGGTTGGTCAAAGCCTCTTCGGGATGCTGCTCCACATACTCTTGGCCTTTGGCGGCTGCCGCCCAGAAAGCGCGGATCGCCTTCTCCTTCTTCTTGAACGTATCGTCGCCGGTAACGAGAACCGACTCGTTATAATCCGGCACGCCGAATTGGGAAGGATCGAAGGTCGTCAGCTTCATTCCGTCCCGCTCCATCAGAAGCTTCTCGTGGTTGATATAGCCGCCGATAATGGCGTCCACACGCTTCATCGTCAGCGCCGGAATCAAATCGTAGCCGATATCGATATAGTTCAGCTTGGAAGCATCTCCTCCATCGCTCTTCACCATGGAGTCCACAATCGCTTGGTCCAGCGGCAGCGATGGGAAGCCTATCTTCTTGCCCTCCAGATCCTTCGGGGAAGCGATGCCTGAATCAGCGGACACGAACAATTGGTTAAGCGGATGCCGCACTACCGCCGCTACCGACTTGACGGGGACATCCTCCGCGCGGGCGATCGCCACTTGCATCTGATAGTTCAGCGCGAGATCGGCCTTGCCGGTCGCGACAAGCTTCAGAGCATCGTCCGTTCCGGCGGGAACCTTCATATCGACCTTAAGGCCGGCTTCCTCGAAGTAGCCTTGCTGCTCGGCCGCGTACAAAAACGTATGAAGCGCGTTCGGATACCAATCGAGCAACACGGTAAGCTCCGTCGTCGCGCTGCCTTCGCTGCTCTCGTTTGATCCGCAGGCACTCAAGGCCAACACGGCTCCCGCCAATACCAATCCCATTTTGCCAAAATGCGCCCGTCTGTTTGTCTTCATCTGGCTTCCCCCTCATTCTTAAATCTTGTTTGGTTTAACGAGTACGCTCTCCAACCACTTCACGAACAGGAATAGCAGAATGCCCATTACGGATAGCAGAATGACGGCCGCGAACACGGAATCCGCCCGCATCATGCCGGAAGCCCGCTTGCTAAAGACGCCAAGTCCGGATTCGGCACCCAACCACTCCCCGATCGTCGCTCCCGCGACGCTGAAGGTTGCCGCGACTTTGAGGCCGCTGAAGAAGGAAGGCAGGGCGCTGGGGACGTACAATTTGAAGAAAATCGCGATCTTGCTCCCGCCCATTGTCTGCATCAGCTCGAGAATATCCCGGTTGACCGCCTTGAAGCCGTCGTTCGCTCCCACGGCGATCGGGAAGAAGCAGAACAGGACGGCGATCGCGATCTTGCTTCCCATCTCGTAGCCGAACCACATGACCAGGATCGGGGACAGCGCGATGACCGGAATGGTCTGCGAGGCGACCAGCAGCGGATATACCAGCCTCTGTGCCAGCTTCGACATGTGCATCCAGATCGCAAGCGCACAGCCCGTCACGACGGACAAGGCCAAGCCGATGAGTGCTTCCCCGAGCGTGACGCCGAAGTGGTGAGTCAGCGATCCCCTATTCTCCCACAGGGCGGTTGCGACGCTGGACAGTGTTGGAATAATGTAGTGGGGAACGTCAAACCATTGAACGCCGTACTCCCAGAGCAAAGCGAGAACGATTATCAGCAGTACGACCGGTCCGTATGTCCGAATCATCCGATCCCCTCCTCTCGGGAAGGCTGCGTCCGAACGGGAGCGCTGCTCCGGTTGGCATTGGAGGAGGACGTCTGTCCGAAGTGCAGCAGCTCCAGAACCTTTTTCTTGCGCGCAGCGAAGATCTCGCCCACCGTATCGCCGTAGCTGCGAGGGCGCGGCATGTCGATCACGATCTCGTGAAGCTCTCGAATGGGCGACTCGGTGGCGACGAGCACGCGATCGGACAATAGCAGCGCTTCGTCTACATCGTGCGTGATGAACAGAATCGAGCTTCGGTATTGCTCCCAGACGCTGAGCAGCCATTCCTGCATATCGACCCGAGTCATCGCGTCAAGGGCGCTGAACGGCTCGTCAAGCAGCATGATCTCGGTTCCGCATACGACGGAACGAAGAAACGATACGCGCTGACGCATGCCTCCCGACAGTTCGTGCGGATATTTCTTCTCCGTGCCTGCAAGTCCGAACGAAGGCATCATCTCCCGCACCTTCTCAATGGCTTGGCGTCTGGGTACGCCTTGCAGCTCCATGCCGAGCACGGCGTTATCCAGAACGGATCTCCAGGGCATCAAGCAATCCTTCTGCGGCATGTAGCCGACCTGGCCGAGACGGGAGTTCTTCCCGCCCTTCCCCGGACGGCCGGAACGAATCGTAACGCTGCCGCTCTGCGGTTCGAGGAGCCCCGCGATCAAACGGAATATGGTACTCTTGCCAGAGCCGCTCGGAGCTAGCAACGATACAAATTCTCCGGGTTGAATGCGGAAGCTGACGTTATCAAGCAAGGTTCGTTCGACATTGTAGCCAAAGGTCATTCCATCGACCTCAAGCAGCGCGGGCGGCGCCTTCGTGCCTGTCGCTCCGGCGGAATCGCCCTTGTCCGCTGCTGCAGGATGGGATATGTTCATGAGCGTGTTCTCCTCCTTCACTCTTGCCGCTGCCCATTGGCCCGTTCGGCTTACTCGAGCCACATCATTTCGTTGTAAGCCATGTCCCAGAACATATGCTCGAACCGCGAGGCGTAAACAAAGTGCTCCTCCAGCTTCTTCTGGCGGTCCTCCGGCAGCCCGGAGCCCAGCCTCTCCATAAGCGAGATGAGCCACTCGGCCAGCTCTCCGAATTCGCTCGACGCATACGTCATTATCCAATCGCGGTACAACGGATGCTCGAGGGATTGCTCGATCGCCGAGAACCGAAGTCCGTACTCGTAATAGCTCCACGTGCAGGGAAGAAGTGCGGCCGTCAGATCAGCGAGCGAGCCGTTCTGGGCGACTCCGTACATATAATGGGTGTAAGCCAGCGTCACCGAGGACGGCTTCGTGTTCTCGAGCTCCTCCCGAGACACCCCGAATTTCTCCGAAAGCCTGCGGTGCAGTTCCATCTCCATGTTCAAGGTCGAATGGACGAGCTCCGCGAACTTCTCCATCGTCGGCAGGTCGTCCGCCTTCTGAACCCCGAGAGCGAAAAGCTTCGCGTAGTAAATCAGATACACGTAATCCTGCTTCAGGAAGAACGCGAACTTGCGCTCATCCAGCGTCCCTTCCTTCAGCTCCTTCAGGAACGGATGGTCCAGGCTTCCATTCCAGATCGGGGATGCCGCGGCATGCAATCTGCCGGTGAAGCCGCTCGTCCGGAATTTATCCAACATATTCATATAAGCTCACCTCGTATTTAATCGTGACAATCCATCGAAGCCTTCAGGTGATTCTCGTTCTTCGTTCCCTATTGGGGCTGCAGGCTCGGAGATTCGCCCAGCTCCTGAAGCAGGCTCTGCAGCGCTTCCCGCAGACGAGGCACAACTTCCTCCTTCAGCTCGAAGCCGCCAGCCTCAAGCCGATTCACCCATTGATCCACCGCGTATACGCCTTGGAGAATATGTGTGCCCCCCAACGCGGATATTACCGGCTTGAGCGCATAGTCGATCGACAGCAGATGGGCGATGGTGCCTCCAATGAAGAGAGGAAATACCTTCTTGTTCTGCAAGCCCTTCTGAGGAAGCATATCGATGAACAGCTTAAGCACCCCCGAGTAAGCCGCTTTATACACCGGGCTGGCGAGAATGACCGCGTCAGCCCGTTCAACCAGGGCAACGGCTTCCTTAATCGAAGGATCCGCGAAGTCGGCGCGAAGCAACCTCTCGGCCGGCAGATCGATCGGATACAAAACCTCGGTCTCGATCCCACGACTCTGCAAGTAGTTCAAGCAATAATCCGTGAGCCCCGTCAGCCTTGAGCTTTTGGCAGAACATCCGGATACGATCGCGATCTTGGGCATGGAAATCCCCCCTTCTACCTGTTGAAGTTATTACTCGGATGGAAGTACGGCTATCGCTTCGACCTCGATCAGGCAATCGGGATAGATAAGCGAATGCACCCTCACTCCCGTGCTTGCCGGACTGTAGTCGCCGAAGAACTGTCCTCGAACTTCCCAATAAGCCTTCACCGCTTCAGGCGTCATATCGCAGGCGTAATAGGTGACCAGCTTGACGATATCCCTCATGGACGCGCCGGCCCTCGCCAGAACCGCCTGGATATTGCTGAAGCACTGGAAGGATTGAGCCTTAAGATCGTCCCCGCCGACGATCGTTCCGTCCGGCCCCAACGCGATCTGACCGGAGAGATAAAGAGTGTTGCCCGTGCGGACAATTGAAGCGGGAGGCATGCTCCTCTCCCATTCCCACTCCGGCGGGAAGGTGACAATATGATCGTTCCTCATCTCGCAGCCTCTTCCTCGACCGAAGCGGCCTTCGAGGCGGCGAACGTCTCGATGCCGTACTTCCGAAGCAGAGGCGTAACTTCGCGACCGACCGTCTCCAGGTCGCCGATAAAGTCCGGCACGATCAGCGTAACGGAATCGATATCGCCTTCGTTCACCAGGTAAGCCAGCCGCTTCGCCAACGTCTCCGGCGATCCCGCCATCGTTCCCGGCAGCACGGCGCTGAACGTCTCGTTCTGCTTAAGGAAATTCTGCGCGGCCTGGTTGATGGTGACGCTTACGTCCGTGGAGTACTCCACCGCTTGAGTAGCCAAGGCGATCTTGTCGACTCCGGCGTTATAGTGATCCAGCCGCGCCTGGGCTTCTTCGTCGGTTCGCCCGGGAATGAGCGTTACGAGCGCATTCGTCTTGAAGTCCGGCTTGTTCATCTCCCTCGCGATTTCCTTAGCCCTTAGAGCCCGCTTGATGCTGGCGGGATCGTCGCTGCCCCAGAAGAACGCGACATCGCAATTCTCAACCGTGAAGCGGAAGCCGCGATCCGATTGGCCTGCGCAGATGATCGTCGGGTGTCGGCTCGGCTTGGGATACGACATGCAATCGTTCAGCTCGAAGTAAGTCCCTTTGTGATCCACCCGATCTTCCGTCCATAGCCGGCGAACGACCTTGATCCACTCCTCCCCGAGATCGTATCTCTGTCCATGGTTGAGGTCCTTCCAGAGCCCCATCTGGCTCAAATCGTACGGGTTCGAGCCGGAGACGAGATTCAATCCGAACCGGCCGCCCGATATTTGATCCAGCGTTGCGGACATCTTGGCTACGATCGCCGGCGGGAAAATCATCATGTGGACGGTTCCCCAAATTTTGATGCGTTGCGTCGCTTCGGCAAGACCGGCCATGGTCGTTATCGATTCCAGCGTCACATCCCAATGGTTCGTCTCTCCGCCGTAGCCTCGCCACTTCGCCATGCTGAGCGCGAAGTCGAGACCCAGCTTCTCCGCAAGCAACGTTACTTGCTTGTTGTATTCGTAGGTTGCCGGGAGCTGCGGCGAGTTCGTGGACGTAATCCATCCACCGTTGCCCACCGGGATAAACACTCCCAATTCCAGAGTTCGAGCCGATCCTGCCATATCCATCTCTCCCCGCTATCCGTTTCTATTTCCGCGTGTTCAACCATTCGTAGATGAAGGAAACCATAACCTTCGAATATTCGACTAATTGGCCGATCGACACTTGCTCGTTCACCGCATGGGCATGACGCAGATCCCCGGGACCGTAGATCACGGTCGGAATGCCCGCATTACCGAGCCACCCTCCATCCGTCACCGTTGGCGAGACATCGACGGAAGCCGCCTCGGCCGTTACGCATTCGTGCTTGGCAGCCAGAATCGCGACTCCCGGATGATCGGGGTCCACCTCCAGCGCCGGGAATACCTCTCCCCGATCCTCGATCATGGAGGAGCCTCCCCAGACAAAGCTCGGAGGGTGATCCTTCAGCCAGACGTCTCCCAGCGCGACATTCCGGATGTGCCGTTCAATATCTGCGGATACTTGCTCGAAGGACTCGTTCGGATAGGTATGAACGGTAATCCAGAGCCTGCATTCATCCGCGATAAAGGCGGCATGCCTTCCTCCCTCGATAACGGCCGGATTGATGGTCGTCATGCCCGGAGGACAGCCGGGATAGCTCTTCGTCACCGCCCAATGCCGTTCCAGCTCCTGCAGCCCTTGCACGATCTTCATCATCTTCTCGATGGCGCTAGCCCCGACAAGTTGGCCTCCCGCGTGAATCATGCTTCTTCGGTTCGCATCGTGGAACGTCTGGTCGCTCTTGACGGTAATCCATCCGGTGAACACCCCGCCTTGCCCCTGGATGTGCAGATCGGAGGTGTCCACGACGACCGCGAAGTCCGCCGCATAGCCCCGGTTGCAGCACTGCAGCGTACCCGCTTCTCCGACTTCCTCCCCGATAACGGACTCGAAGATCAGATCTCCCGGAAGCTCCAGCCCGCTCTCGCGGAGAAGCTTGATCGCGAACAGCGCGCCGGCGACTCCGCCCTTCATGTCTGCCGCTCCGCGCCCGATCACGACGCCGTCCCTAACAATCGGAGTGAAAGGTCCTCTCTCCCACACTTCTTCCTTCTCATTCACCTCGGCTACATCCACATGGCCGTTCACGATGAGGCTATTGTATCGGTCGGGCCGGGTTCCTTTCAGAACGCCCACGACGTTGGGATCGTTCGGATACACGTCCCATTGATCGATCGAGAAGCCGATCCGCTCGAGGTACTGAGCGATATATTGCTGAATGTCCTGCGTATTACGGGCCGGCGGAGCTGGCGTTCGGAAGGAGATCAAATCGCATAGTAGATCGATCATCTCCTGCTGTCTAAGATCGATTTGCTTCAGAATGTCCTGCAAGGTCGTCTCCATTTGTTTCTCCTTCAACCCCCATTCCAAGATTGACTTCACATCGGAGATAATCGCGAGCGGCTAAGTGAAAAAGAAAAGGACAAACCGTGTCTAAATAGGGACCTATTTAGTCACGGTTTGTCCTCGATCGTTCAATCAGTACCACCCGTGTTATCTTATATCAAACATGGGCTCATCACCCTTGTTCTTTGATGATATGAAGTTGTAATGTCAATATAAATTACATTTAATTCTCTGTCAACACTCATATTTTTACAAATAATTAACACAACAATAACATCGATAGTTAACCATCACTTCTGCTTACTTCTGCAAAACCACGAGCCCGATAGCAAGATCCTTATCGATATCCAGCGAGATATATTCATCGACGATTTTCTTCTCGACAATCTTCTCGAATGCTTCCAACCGCTTCGGCTTCCAGTTATTTACGATAAGAAGTCGCCCCGAAGTGACGACTTCCTTGCCTCCGTTCGTTTGCAGAATGCTTTTCTCAAGCGGGGTAAGGAGCCCCTCTACGAAGTAAATCATGATATTGTCGGTGAATTTGATCTCGACGTTGCGTGGCCCTTTGCCAATGTTGTCCTTGTAGAAGCGCGCGATAAAATTAGACAGTTCCAGCTCTTTAGCATTGATCTCTTTGCTCTTCATCCGCTTCAACTCCAAGTTATTATATTGTAAGTTATATACATAATTTTCCATTAATATTTATGGATTCCTAATAAATTTTATCTATATTATAGTAGGCCTGTCTTATCAAGCACAAGAAGGAATCGACAAAAAAATCGATATTCATGTAATTATTTATGACATGAGGTGTCGAACCTGATGATATCTTAACTTTGGACTTTTGCTAGAGTAAAGGGCTGAATTTTTTTCAGCCCCTCTGGGTAGAAGGGCCACCCAACTGGTGGCCCGAACCCCCACAGAACCCGGCGTGCAGATTTCCCGCACCGGGCTCTTCAGAAATGGATTCACAGCATAGCGTAGGTCTTCAATCGATTGTAGGGAATGAAGAGTTTCGGTCGCTTAAGGGGAAATAATGTACGAATGTGGCGGTATTCTTCCCAAGTTACATAGCTTTTCTGACTTCGCCTGCTCAGCACTTTACGCCAATAGGTAACAGCGGCGGCATAGACTTTGTTCAGACACCTCATGTTTCCCGCCATCCCGTAGTATGCGTAATGGCCCTGCAACATCTGGGTGAAAAGTAATAAAAATTTGCATGAAAACCATCATATTTGTCGAATAATGTATTTTTATGATTGAGGTGGCATCTCTCTAAATTTAACTTTTGCCTTTCGAAAATCAAATGTTTGCTTAGTTGAAATAATTAATTTTTCTCTTCCTATTATAACTTTATCTTTTTCTATCCATCTAACTAAGGGACTATAATCATAATCATTAAAATTACTGGACAGTAAAAAGTTCTAAAGCTTAAGAAGCCATTGAATTGGCGTCAAAATCGGACGAATTTTGCTTGGAACGGATTATTTTCGTTATGGATAACTGTGGATTTTGGGCAAACAGGCGAAAAATCGACTTGCGCAAGTATGCCGTTACCGTCGCCTCCGAGACGATGGACTTGGACGGCGTACGCAAATAACGGAAGAACAGTGCAGGCGTTTGACCGGAAAAGCGTAGAGCGATCAACTGTACGATGCCCGTGGCGATGACGCTGCACATGACGAAGCCTTCGATCGCCTGAAGGGTCAACCGAATCCGCTGCCGATCCGACTCGCTCGTCACTTGCTCCAGCGGATCGCTTTCGCCTTTGCGGCGGAAACGATTCACCTTGGGCATCGACGTACTCCAGAAGCGATAGCCGAACGCGCCGATCACTTGCTTCATTTCCCGAAACGTACATTCGATCTTGAACCGGTAGCCATACAATTCGACGATCTCCGCCGCCGTAAGCGACAGATCGGTACTGACGAGAATGGCAAGGCGATCACCGTGTCGAACGAGTACAAAGCGCAGTTCCTGGTAAAGGCCCAGCCCCCATAACAAATCCAGGGACAGGAAAGATACGGTCTCTTCCTTGCCGTAGAGCGTCACGGCGGCGGTTTGAAAATCGGCTGCGCGTGTTTGGAACAACTCGGCCAGTTTCAGCATCTTGCCTCTCTTCGGCGGACGTCCGCGCCCCGGCTTCTTCGGTGCAGGCTTTTCGTAGGCGACGGCATTCATTTTGGCTTTCGTGACGATGTGCATCGATCCATCGCCTTCGGCCAGCCGCTGCAGCGCGGGAATGGACAGGAAATACCGATCCAGCAGGAGCAGCGCTTCCCCAAAGGTACGCGCGGCGACGAAAGCTTGCTCGATCATCTGCACAACATGGGAGCCCTGGCGCTCCTCGGGTTCACCCGTCCACTTGAAGATGGCTTTCACGCCGTCCTGCAAGTTGAGGAACAAGGGCAGGCAGAACCACTTGTGCCGCGTGCCCGCCAGTATGCCGATGGCACCGAACAGATGACCGAAGATGTATTCGCCCTTGGCGACATTTTCGGATTCCTGGTGCAGCTTCTTCACGCCCGGCATATGCCGTCCTTCCTTGGCCTGCTTCACGCCGTCGCCGACGAACACCACTCGTCCGCGCACACGCAGAAGCGGAGCGAAACGGTGAACGACCCTCTGCCAGGCCAGTCGCAGTGATTCCAGCGACCATGCGGAAGAACGGAAGAAATGAAGCATCGATTCGTAATGACGCGGATTCAGCGCCAAATCCCGGACAATGGAAGTGACGCCGAGATGATCGGCACGGACCATCAAACCGACAACGATGACAACGAACCACTCGAAGGCGGCGGCGCGTGAGAAACAAGCACGAAAGGCAGATAAAATTTCATTGATAAATTTCAACATAGTATGGTCGGTCGCGACGAAATCGGGTAAACTAACAGAGTAACCCGATCTAGCGATCTGCTCTCCTTTCTGGCCTGAGAACCTTAAGGATACCACAGAATCGCTGATTGGGTTATTTTGCTATGCGACCATTTTTAGCGAGAACTTTTCACTGTCCAGTTCTCTAGAAACCGATAAATTGGCTCATTGTATATGAAAAATCGCATACATTACTGGTATTTTTCGTTATGCGGCCTGTTTATATATGATTTTTCGAATAGAATCTTAATTCCCGTCCTTCTTCGTCAATTAAACTCGAAAAATCAATTACATTCCCAAAAGAACTTCGGTTGACGTATGCCCCCGACCTCTCTCCGGAACGCAAGTTCGTCGCCGGGATAAGTTGAAGCGTTCCCCCTCGTCCACCTGTCACGACTTATCCGGTTCCCGCATATACATAGCGTGGTAGTACTATTGCCATCTGCGAGGGGGAACGGCCATGTACATGTCGCATCTAGACGACCAACACGAGCTGGAATCGGCGATTGCGGAGATCACCGAGATCGCTCAAGGCTTCGGACTGGATTTCTATCCGATGAGGTACGAGATCTGTCCGTCCGATATCATCTATACGTTCGGCGCTTACGGGATGCCGACCCGCTACAGCCATTGGAGCTTCGGCAAAACCTTCAATAGAATGAAGATGCAATACGATCTCGGCCTCAGCAAGATTTACGAGCTCGTCATCAACTCCAACCCCTGCTACGCCTTCCTGCTCGACGGCAACTCGCTCGTCCAGAATAAGCTGATCGTCGCCCACGTGCTCGCCCACTGCGACTTCTTCAAGAATAACGCCCGTTTCTCCGCGTCCAATCGCAACATGGTCGAGAGCATGTCCGCCACGGCCGAACGGGTGCGCCAATACGAGCTCGAATACGGCAGCGACGAAGTCGAGAAGTTCCTCGATGCGGTCATGGCCATTCAGGAGCATGTCGATCCCGGAATCGTAAGGCCTCAGGGGCTGGACAAAAGAAGATACATGGAGATGCAGAGCCGCGCGGAGAAGGAACGCCGAAACAAGAGCGGCCAATCGACTCCTTATGACGACCTGTGGTCCCTGGGAGAAGAGAACTCGGAGAAGAAAGCGGAGACCGCCCCTTCCGAAGCCCGCCGCTTCCCTCCCGAGCCGGAGAAGGACCTCATCTGGTTCATCCAGGAGTATTCTCCCTATATGACCGATTGGCAGCGGGACATCATGTCCATGCTGCGCGAAGAGATGCTCTACTTCTGGCCGCAGATCGAGACGAAGATCATGAACGAAGGCTGGGCTACCTTCTGGCATCAGCGGATCATCCGGGAGCTGAATCTGACGAGCGAGGAGACGATCGAGTACGCTAAGCTCAACTCGGCGGTCGTTCAGCCTTCCCGCAGCTCGCTGAACCCGTATTATCTGGGAGTCAAGATCTTCGAGGACATCGAGAGGAGATGGGGACGCGAGAAGATCTTCGAGGTTCGGGAGCTCGATTCGGACCCGTCCTTCCTGCGCAATTACTTGACCAAGGAACTGACGGGCGAGCTGGATCTGTATGTTTTCGAGAAAAAGGGACCGGACTGGACGATCACCGATAAGACGTGGGAGAGCATTCGCGATCAGCTTGTGTATTCGAGGGTGAACGGCGGCTTCCCCTACCTCGTCGTGACCGACGGCGATTATCAGCGCAACGGGGAGCTGTACCTGACCCATCGCTACGAAGGCTCGGAGCTGGACCTCAAGTACATCGAGCGCACGATGCCATTCGTCGTTCAGCTCTGGGGCAAACCGGTCCATCTGGAGACCAGCGTCGAGGGCAAACCCGTTCTCTTCAGCTGCGACGGCAAGAAGACCACTCGCAAGAATGTTTAAAAATGGCCATATGGTCGTAATCTACTCCGTAGGAAAGGAGTGGATTACGACCTATGTTTATTCCGAACGACCAACCGGGATGGGCTTCCCCGGCCAGACCGGATCACTTCCCGCCGCAGCATCAGGATCATCAGCCGGGACTGGAGAGCGATATGTATCCGACCCCCGAATCGGAGTCTCCGGTCTACCGGGCTGCCGGCAAGCTGTCTGGGAAAGCCGCCATCATTACCGGGGGCGACAGCGGAATCGGCCGCGCCATCGCCATTGCCTTCGCCAAGGAGGGCGCGGACGTCGCCATCGTCTATCTCAGCGAATACACCGATGCGAAGGAGACGCAGCGTCAGGTCGAGCAGGAGGGCAGAAAGTGCATCGTGATGGCCGGAGACATCGGAGACCCGGCGTTCTGCCAGGATGCGCTTAACCGGTCCGTTCAATATCTCGGCCGTTTGGACATCGTCGTGAACAACGCGGCCGAGCAGCATCCGGTCGACGGCCTGGAACTTATCAAGCCGGAGCAGCTGACCAAGACGTTCGCCACGAATGTGTTCGGCATGTTCTACCTGACCCAAGCGGCGCTTCCGCATCTAAAGTCCGGCGCAACGATCATCAATACGGCTTCGATTACGGCCTACAAAGGCAACCCGATCTTGCTCGACTATTCGGCCTCCAAGGGAGCGGTCGTCTCCTTCACCCGTTCTCTCGCCCTTAATCTGATCGGCAAGGGAATACGAGTGAACGCCGTCGCCCCCGGCCCGATCTGGACACCTCTCATCCCTTCTACTTTCAACGAGACGCAGGTGTCCAAGTTCGGCACGGAGACGCCGATGAAACGAGCCGGACAGCCGGACGAGCTGGCTCCCGCCTACGTCTATCTGGCGAGCGAGGATTCGTCTTACGTATGCGGGCAAGTCCTTCATGTCAACGGCGGAGAGATCGTGAACGGATAACCAGCAGTCAAAGGAAAAGAACCCCTCAGCCTAAGGTAAAGGCTTGAGGGGTTCTTTCCGATAAGTACACGTCTAAACATAGATGCCGGACGTCTGTGTTGTTATGTTCTACTCCTCGACCAGAACAGAGACGACTTCGGTGATGCTTGGTATTCGGACGAATCCTCTTTGACCAGGTGCATAACCTTGTGCATGTTGGCTTCGGATACGGTTGCGAAGAAACTGCCAGAAGTCCAAGCTTCTTCGAAGTACACTTTGCGCGACTTCTTGTCGAATGACTTGGCATGCGTCATGTTGACGAGATTGCCGCGGTCCAATCTCTCGAAGCCGGATTCGCCCAGCAGAGCCTGAAATTCTTCAAGCGTCGTCGGGTAGAAAAATACCCCCTGCTTGGTGTGGAATTCCGGGCCGTTAGAGGTCGGACGAATGTAGAGTACTTCATCGAGATTCACTTCGGCCGGTTGACCTTTCGCATCCAACAGGTGAAAGGTAGACATTACGCTCCCTCCACTTCTTATGCGCGCTTCAGTTCAGCAGGGATCTCCGGACGGTGCATGATCCACAGGCATGCCGTGCTTGCAACTACAACCGCAACCAAACCAAGAACCTTGCCAATCCCCAATGCCATTTGCTTTTTCATGATTGCTCAACCTCCTTTCCATTTTTAAATAAAAGAAGTACTGATTGGAATATGGAAACAATTGTGAGTGTTGGGTTCAAAATAAAGAGGTTAACCCCTACTATCACAATCGAAACCAACTTGAGAATAGGAAAATATTTCTCCGGGATTCGGGCATAGCCCTTGATATTCGATGGCGCAAAAACCGCCATCATGATAATGTTAAAGACATTTCCGAATATAATTAGTTGATTGTTCAAAGGAATAAATGGAGCGGTACACATTAAAAATACAGAAAGCAATGTACATAATAAGGAAGAATGTAAATGATATCCTCCAGAGAAAAAGCGTAATATCATAAAGTAAAGAAGACCATAGAAAGTAACCCAAGGTTCACCTAATATAAAGCTTACAATTACGATAATTATCATAGTAAACAACGTGTGCAAGATTGTAATAAGAGAGAACTTCATTACATCTATGCTTGGGGTCTGTTCTGCTTCAACTTTCTTAATAGAAGTAGCGATAGAAAGAGCTAATTTCTCGATCATATTATCGTTCCTTCCTTATTGAGAAATAGACTAGAATAAACAAAACCGCAATGATAGAAATAGCAACGATTGAAACCGAATCGATCAATTTAAAAGATGTCATATACAAAATATTGACAATGAACAGGATTATTAAGCCTAATACCAAGAATATAAAAAACAATTTATTACCTTTGATCGAATCTTTATAAAATCGGCTGCTTGATTGAATGTAGCTGAATCCGCCTTTACTCAAATAGATAAATCCAGAAATTAAGCAAACAAACAATGATGAAATGATTTGAAGTACATAGCCTGATTTCGTATAAGGAACAAAATCATTAAACACTTTAAAATAGATCAAAATCGCATACAACAACCATTGAACTAGAGCCACAGCTACGTAAACGATTACGACCATGATGAAGGAGTGAAACAACCTTACTCTAAGAATGATAATTGTTAAAAAAATTAAGATAAAAACGTTAACTACTGGCGATATATCTTGCAAAGACTCAGTTTGAATCGTATTCGACACGAAAGCAAGAATCAATGCACCAAGTACGAATTTAAAAATATTTTCCTTCACAGAAAAACGGAACAAAACCATTACAAAAATAAAAAACGAAATATACTCGAGCATGGAGGCAGCAATAAACATGATGAACGACATACGATCCCTCGCAACCTACAGTTGATAGTCCCATTTTACCAATGATGCAACATTTTTCATATCATTATTTCTGACCAACAGGCCTGAAAATGGCATTTCTCATCCCTATTTAGCCCATAATTCGATAAAATACGACTTCGGACCTAAGCAAGTTGCGTTAACGGTATGGTGCAAATTCGACGGGATGGGTCACAGAAATAAGAATAGCCGCAGTTCTCGAGTCTTTCGAGAGTCTGCGGCCCTGTTTACGAATAATCACAGAAAATCAGAAGCAAATCCAATTTTACGAAGCGAACACATGCTTGATCCGTTCCACCGCCCAGTCCAGATCGGCTTCCGAGACGACAAGCGGGGGAGCCAGCCGAATGACCCTGTCATGAGTCTCCTTGCAGAGCAGCCCGATCTGCTTCAGCATCTCGCAATAGGGCCGAGCTTGGCAGTTGAGCTCGATGCCGATGAAGAGGCCCCTGCCCCGAACCTCCGCGATATCCGGATGCCGAATGCCTTGCAACTGCCGGAGAAGTCTCTCCCCTAGAGCTAGAGAACGTTCGGCCAGCCTCTCTTCCTTCGTCACCTTGATGGCCGCGACCGCGACCGCGCTGGCTAGGGGGTTCCCCCCGAAGGTAGAGCCGTGCGAACCGGGCTCGAACACGTCGAGAATGTCCCGGTCGGCGACGACCGCCGATACCGGCAGCACTCCCCCGCCAAGCGCCTTGCCGAGGATATAGACATCCGGAGCGACGCCCTCCCAATCGCAGGCGAAGCGCTTGCCGGTTCGGCCGAAGCCGGTCTGTATCTCGTCCGCCAGCAGCAGCACCCGGCTGCGCTTGCACAGTTCGGCCGCCCCCCGAAGGTAGCCGTCCGGCGGAATGACGATTCCCGCCTCCCCCTGGATCGGCTCGACCAGCAGGGCAGCCGTGTTCGTCGTAATGGCCCGCTCCAGCGCCTTCAGATCGCCGTACGGAATCGCCGTGATTCCCGGCACGAAGGGCCCGAAGCGATCCCGATAGGCCGGCTCCGTGGAGAAGGATGTCGCAAGCAGCGTCCGACCGTGAAAATTACCCTCGCAAACGATAATCTCCGCACTTCCCTCCGGGATCCCCTTTTTCCGATAGCCCCATCTGCGCGCCGCCTTCACCGCCGTTTCGACCGCTTCCGCCCCGGTGTTCATCGGCAGCATCATGTTCTTGCCGCAATAGCGGGTCAGCGCCTTCATCAGCTCGGCGAGCGGCTCATTATAGAAGGCTCGGGACGTCATCGTCACCAGATCCGCCTGAGCCTTGAGCGCCTCGATGATCCGAGGATGCCGATGCCCCTGATTCAAGGCCGAGTAGCCGCTAAGCATATCCAGGTAACGCTGACCGTCCGGATCCTCCACCCAGGCTCCTTCCGCTCTCGCGATCACGATCGGCAAAGGATGATAATTGCGAGCGCCCAGCCGATCCGTCGTCTCCATCGCATCTTCTCGCGGACTCATAGAAGCTCATCTCACCTTCGTCTTCGTTGTCGGTGCCTTTACAGCTCCTTCGTTTACCGTTATTTAACACTTTATTCTTGAGGGGGATTTTGTAGAATTATTCCTTTGTATGAACCGCCTGCTTAAACGAAGGAAACAAAAAACCACATGGAGTTGTTTTACTCGCATGTGGCAAATAGTTTTAACTATACTTCTATTACAGTGGATTTTGGTTGGTATTCTTCTTTCGAATTATGAAGCCATTCCTCTTCCACCTCTAACCCTCCAATGTTTATTGCCAAGTAAGAAGGGTCCAAAAAAAGGACTTGGTTGTTCTGTAATTGTATTTTTAAAGCGTCACATATTAGTTGATCTATCTGCTCCTCTAGCTCATAAAATTCCATTCTGATTATCTTGTTTTTAGCTAATGGATTTTTAAAAATAAGGTAACTTATTCTTGCCTTAGACGGAACAAAATCATCCATATCAACATCGGTCAGTAAATTAGTGGAATATGTGATGCGAAGCTTAGAATATTGATCAACAGATTCAATTTTTATTAATTGTGCTGCAAACTCAAAAAATAAACAATGACTCCAAGGAGTAAACTCTACAACATCTTCCTCTTCAGGATCAATAAAACCGCTTAAATAAATATCATCGAAGCTACATGTAGAGATTATTTTTATTAATGAGTTTAACATATTACACCTCTAACTTTCCTATTACCATTCTCATTACAATTACCAACACTTCACAGTATAACTAATATTGGTAATTCCTTAAACTGTTCTAAATCATAACAAGACAACCAACGCCTCGACCTATGGTCAAGGCGTTCGCCGTTTTGTTTTCCCCTACCCTCACCGATTCAACAAGCTCCCCACGTACCGCATCAGCTCGTTGGAGCAGACCGGGCAGTAGCCGTGCTCGTCGATCAGTCGCTTGGTGACCTCGTTGATTCTCTTGAGCTGGTTCTCGTCCGGCGTCTTCGTCGAGGTCGTGATCTTCACGATATCCTTCAGGTCGGTGAACAGCTTCTTCTCGATCGCCTCGCGAAGCCGCTCGTGGGTGCTGTAGTCGAACTTCTTGCCCTTGCGGGAGTAGGCGGAGATACGGATGAGAATCTCCTCGCGGAACGCCTTCTTGGCGTTCTCGGAGACGCCGATCTGCTCCTCGATGGAGCGCATGAGCCTCTCGTCCGGATCCATCTCCTCGCCCGTCAGCGGGTCCTTCATTTTCGCCCAATTGCAGTACGCCTCGATATTGTCCAGGTAGTTCTCGAACAGCGTGCGTGCCGACTCCTCGAACGAATAAACGAACGCCTTCTGCACTTCTTTCTTGGCCAGGCTGTCGTATTCTTTGCGAGCGACGGCGATAAAGTTTAAGTACTTCTCCCGCTCTTCCTTCGTGATCGAAGGATGCTGATCCAACCCGTCCTTCAGCGCGCGCAGCACGTCGAGGGCATTGATGCACGGAAGATCGTGCTTGATCAAGGCGCTGGAGATCCGGTTGATGACGTAGCGCGGATCGATGCCCGACATCCCTTCGTCCGTGTGCTCGTTCTGCAGCTCCTTCAGGTCGGCTTCCTTGAAGCCCTCGACCTCTTCCCCATCGTAGAGCCTCATCTTCTTGACGAGGTCCATGCCTTGCTTCTTGGACTCCTTCAAGCGGGTGAGAATGGAGAAAATGGCGGCGGAACGAAGCGCGTGAGGCGCGATGTGGACATGGCTCATATCCGATTGGCCGATCAGCTTGGAGTAGATTTTCTCTTCGTCCGACACTTTCAGATTATAAGGAACCGGCATGACGATCATCCGCGATTGCAGCGCTTCGTTCTTCTTGTTGGAGATGAACGCTTTGTACTCGGATTCGTTCGTGTGGGCGATGATCAGCTCGTCGGCGGATATGAGCGCGAACCTTCCCGCCTTGAAGTTCCCTTCCTGCGTCAGCGAGAGCAAGTTCCACAGGAACTTCTCGTCGCACTTGAGCATCTCCTGGAACTCCATCAATCCCCGGTTGGCCTTGTTCAGTTCCCCGTCGAAGCGGTAGGCGCGCGGATCGGATTCGGAGCCGAATTCCGTGATCGTCGAGAAGTCGATGCTGCCGGTCAGATCGGCGATATCCTGCGATTTCGGATCGGACGGGCTGAAGGTGCCGATGCCGACCCGGTTCTCCTCGGAGAGAAGCACGCGCGCGACCGGGACATTCTCGATATCGTCGTTGAATTCCGTGCGAAGCCTCATCTGGCAAGACGGGCATAGGTTGCCCTCGATGCGGATGCCCAGTTCTTTCTCGAAGTCGGGACGCAGCTCGTGGGGGATCAGATGCAGCGGATCCTCGTGCATCGGGCAGCCATCAATCGCATAAACGGCACCCCGCTCGGTTCGGGCGAACTGCTCGAGGCCTCTCTTCAGGATCGTGACGATCGTCGACTTGCCGCCGCTGACCGGCCCCATGAGCAGCAGGATCCGCTTGCGCACGTCAAGCCTGCGAGCCGCCGAATGGAAGTACTCCTCCACCAGCTTCTCCATCGTTCGGTCAAGCCCGTAAATGTCCCTCTCGAAAAACTTATATCTTTTGTGGCCGCCGATCTCCTCTACGCCGTGCGATACGATCATGTCGTAAACCCGGGCATGCGCGGTCATCGCCGGAGCCGGATCGCGGCGCAGCAAAGCGATATAATCCCTGAAAGTTCCGGACCAAGCTAGTTTCTCGCTCTCTGTCCGATACTCCGCGAGACGTCTGAATAGATCCATGCCGCTACCTCCTCTACCCTAGTCCCTTCCCGTTACGAAACGTACTACATACCTATGCGGAGCAGAGGACGAAATTGCCCGGAAAAGCCCATGAAAACGCCACAGGACGTCCCATGGCAACGGCGTGTCAGGTTGGAAGCCGCGCCTCGCTTACGTTTGGTGCGTTCCATGATATAATTCGATAATAAGAAAATGTAATGGAGGGAGAGAAGCACGTTGGCTATCGAACGCGAGACCGAGCTGTACCCTCCGCTCAAAGCCCACTTCGTTTCTCTCGGCTACGAGGTGAAGGCGGAGGTTCGCGGGTGCGACCTCGTCGCCCTTCGTCCGGCCGATTCCAAGCTGATCATCGTGGAGATGAAGAAGACGTTCACGCTCCCTCTGCTGCTGCAGGGATTGGAACGCCAGCGCACGGGCGCCGAGGTGTGGCTCGCCGTCGAGCGGAACCGGACGAAGAAGGGCGCCCATAACCAGCGGTTCCATGAGCTCTCCTCCCTATGCGGAAGGCTGAAGCTCGGGTTTATGACCGTTACGTTCTACAAGACCAAGAAGCCGGTCATCGAGATCTGGCGCCAGCCCCGGGACGGCGCCGAGCTTCTTCCCGCGTCGGCTCCGCTTCGATCCGAGGAGCTCCTGGTCGCAGAGGCGACCGCAGCAGGCTCCTACGTCGTTAAGGAAGGCGGGCGCACCCGCCGGGGAGCGAAGAAGCTTCTGCAGGAATTCGAAGCCCGCAGCGGCGACTACAACGTCGGCGGCAGCTCCAAGCGCAAGCTCGTAACCGCGTATCGCGAGCGCTCGATTCAATGCGCGCTGGCTTTGGCTTGCGGGGGACCGATGTCGCCCAAGCGGGTTCGCGAGCTGACCGGCTGCCCGAATGCGGCGTCCATGCTTCGCGACAACTACTACGGATGGTTTCGCCGAGTGGAACGAGGCGTCTATTCGATCGCCCCGGAAGGCGTCTCCGGATTGGCTCAATTCGCCGAGGTGACTCAGGTCTGGACCGCCCGATTCGAATGGGCCTCGGGCTGGACGGCAAGAGACGAAGCCGCCGCCCACTCGGACGACGGGATAACGACAGGAGGAGCTGACCAACCATGACCATGACCCGCTTTGCGCTTGGCCCGATCGACGATTTTAAGACCTTCCCCGCCGAGGTGCTCGTGGACGGAATTCCTTATTGGCTTGTCCGCGGGGAGGAGAATCGGTACAAGCTGCTCATGGCGCTGTGTCCCCATGCGGGAGGGGAAGTCCGATGGACGGGCGAGCTCTTCTTCTGCCCGCTGCACTTCTGGACCTTCGACAAGCAGTCCGGAGACTGCCTGAACATTCGGGACGAGCGATTGGTGCGCAAGGATGTCGAGCTCCAAGAAGGCATTCTCTATGCGATCGGGGATGCCTATTGAATCCGGCAGCCTTCTTGGGCAAGACAAGCCTTATCCCCAACGGCCAAGGAAATCCGCCATCGTATCCCCCAGCTTCTGAACGCCGAGCCGGATCAGCCTCTCTTCGGTATGGACCGCCGTCGCCCTCAGCTTGAAGCGATCCGGATCCGACGCGTAGAAGGCCCCGCCCGGCTGGAACAGCAAACCGTTCATCCAAGCGGCGCGAAGCAGAGCGTCCGCGTCCAGCCCTTCGGGCAGGGAGATCCACAGATGCATTCCGTTCTGAGGCTCGTTCCAGCCAACCCCTTCCAGCTGCTGTCTCTTGAGGCATTCGACCAGCGCCCCCGTCCTAGCCCGATAAATGAACTTCATCGTCTTCACGATGGGCTCGATTCCTTCCTGCAGAAGCCCAAGAACGGCAGCCAGATCGGTTGGAGGGATCGCTTCCGGCCGAACCGCCGGCGTCGGAAGCAGCTCCCGGATCTTCTCGTCCTCGCCGTGCGCGCAGATCCAGCCGAGCCGCAGCCCCGCGACCATTCCCGGCGGGAATTCGCCTACTCTAAACACGACTCCTTCCAGGCCGGCATTCGCACTCCCCGAAGCGTATTTACCGCGAGGCGGCGCTTCGCATAGCAGCGCTTGGCGCTCATCCAGCAGAACGGCGACGTCTTCCTCCCGGCAGATCTGCAAGAGCAATTCCTTTCTTGCCTCGCCCCACACCCGCCCTTCCGGATCGGTGCAATCCGGGGCCGCATACACGAGCCGCGGGTGAAGCTGCCGGATCGATTCCGCCAGCTCGTCGGGATCGAGGCCCAGTCCGTCTCCCGGCACCGCATGGGGAATGATGCCAGCCCTGCGGAATGCCTGAAGCGCGAAGCGGCTCGTCGGCCTCTCGACCAGCACGGCGTCGCCCGGCTGAAGCCAACGCTTAATGATCCAGTCGATTGCCGCATCCGCGCCGGGCGCAAGCATCATCCGCTCCGTCCGGGTTCCCCAAGTAGGCAGCAACTCCGTTCCGGCCAGCGCTTCCTTCAGGCTCTCGGCGTCCTGCTCCAGCAGCTCTCGGGACCGTTCTGCGTACCTGCCCGAGCGCTCTTCCCATTCGGCGGCCGACACCACGCCCTCCTTCGGCCATCCGCCCATCCAATTAATCGTTTCGCCCATTGTCATGCCCTCCTCATCTTCCAGCGGCAGCGACATCTGGCTCCGTTAGTAGTCTATGCGAGGCGGCGTCAACATTTTGCGTTTTCTTTTTGGCTTGTCTTGGGTATAATAAAGGAAGTTAAGTGGAGGTGTGGAAAATGTTTCTGGGATTAACACATAATTTCTGGATCGTTATTCTCGTGTTCGTTATCCTCCTGACGGCCATCTTGACCGCCGCTTATAACGAGGACAAGACCGCAGGGATGTAATTCAGCTTTGAATGCTCCTCCTTCGTACAACAAACACCGCCCCTTCCCGTCGATCCGACGAAAGGGGCGGTGTTATTTTTGCCTTATATCGATTAGAGCATGCCTTGCATCTCGTTCATGCAGACTCCGCAGACATAGCGATCCTTAAACTCCGATACGTTGTCCATGGAAGTGCAGAAGACGCAACGCGGACGATAGCGCTCCAAGATGATATGGTCACCCTGCACGAGAATTTCGACAGGATCTCCTTCGTTCATTTGATATCTCTTGCGCAGAGACTTAGGCAATACGATTCGACCAAGTTGGTCTACTTTACGGACAACACCAGCGGGCTTCAAAACAGTTCCTCCTCGTTTTTCAAGCAATAATCTAAGTTGGTTTTCCTAATAGAAACCGTTGTACTCGTACTAACTTCGCCATCATCCGAGCATATCCTCTATAGTTAGTCGATTTGCTTAAAATTGTGTAAAGATTGGTCGGAAAATGCGGAAATTAGTCGAATTCACATTCTGCTGCCATGGTTGCAAAATGGAATCAGTCTTCAAGCCCGGGGAATCCGGTTTGACGGAGCGCCTCGTAGATCACGATGGCCGCCGAGTTCGCCAGATTCAGCGAACGGACCTTGTCCGTCATCGGCATGCGGATACCGGTGTCCGGATTCGCGTCCAGCAGCTCCTGGGGAAGCCCCTTCGTCTCCTTGCCGAAGACGAAGAAATCCCCGTCGCGATAGTCGAAGTCGCTGTAACGCCTGCTCACTCTCGTGCTGGCGAAGAAGAAGCGGGCCTCCGGATATTGCGCTTGCAGCTCGGCGAACGAATCGTGATAAGCGATCTGAACCGATGGCCAATAATCGAGCCCGGCTCTCTTCAGCTGCTTGTCGTCCGTGGAGAAGCCCAATGGACGAACCAGATGAAGATGAGTGCCGGTTGCCGCGCAAGTTCGAGCGATATTGCCCGTGTTCGCCGGAATCTCCGGTTCCACGAGTACGATATGAAACGCCATATGTATCCTCCTGACCTGGCATGGTGATTAGAACTAGGATTAACGGACCAGAGCAAAAAAAAGCGGCGAATGCCGCTTTTTCTCGTCGGTAGATCTCGCCTGGTGCCGATTACCCGTTGCGACGCTTGAAGTCCTCCATAAATTCGACCAGAGCCTTAACGCTCGCGAGCGGCACCGCGTTGTAGATCGATGCGCGAAGCCCGCCGACGCTGCGATGGCCCTTCAGGCCGACGAAGCCTTCAGCTTCCGATTCTTTGGCGAACTTCTTCTCGAGCTCCTCGCTGCCGAGGCGGAACGTGACGTTCATGATCGAACGGCTGTCCTTCTGAGCGAACCCGCGGTAGAAGTCTCCGCTCTCGTCGATCGCGCGGTACAGCAGATCGGCCTTCTCGCGGTTCGTCTTCTCGACCGCCGCTACTCCGCCTTGCTCCTTGACCCACTTGAGAACCAGGTTCGTCATGTAGATGGCGAAGGTCGGAGGCGTGTTGTAGAGGGAATCGTTCTTGGCATGAGTGCTGTAGCGAAGCATCGTCGGAACCGTCATCGACGGGGTGCCGATCAGGTCTTCGCGAATAATGACGATCGTCACGCCGGAAGGACCGAGGTTCTTCTGGGCGCCGGCATAAATGAGTCCGAACTGGGAGATCTCGAGAGGGCGGCACAGAATATCGCTCGACATGTCCGCAACGAGAGGGATGGAGCCGGTATCCGGGTATTGCGCCCATTGGGTTCCTTCGATCGTCTCGTTGGAAGTGACATGCAGGTAGGCCGAGTTAGCCGGAATGGCAATCTCGTTAAGGGAAGGAATCCGGTTATACTTGTCCGCTTCGGAGGATGCGGCAATCGCGGTATCCCCGAACAGCTTCGCTTCCTGAATGGCTTTGGTCGCCCAGCTGCCCGTTGCGACGAAGCTTGCCGTCTTGCCCGGTTGGAGCAGGTTCATCGGAACCATCGCGAATTGGGTGCTTGCTCCGCCCTGAACGAACAAGACCTTGTAGCCTTGCGGAATGTTCAGGAGTTCTTGGAGGAGGGCTTGCGCCTCTTGGTGCACGCCTTCATAAATCGCGCCGCGGTGAGACATCTCCATCAGGGACATTCCCGATTGTTCGTAATTAACGAATTGCTCCTGCGCTTGCTGCAGAACTTCCAGAGGCAGCGCCGCAGGACCGGCATTGAAGTTATAAGCTCGGTTCGTCATCTTATACCCACCTTGTCTGAGAATCATGATAGGCTTATCATATCAAAGCTATGGCTAAGCAAGCAACAAATATTCGGCCTAAAAAGGTGGCAATTGATTGAATATCCGAACAAAATCGATATTATGCATGAATAATTTTCGTCTTTGGTGGATAGGAGAAAGCAAAAAAACAGGGCCGCCCTGGAGTCATGACGACTCTCGGGACAGCCCTGTTGTCTAACAGCCGCTCGATCTTAGCAATCGTAGTAGAGGCTGTATTCGTGCGGATGAACGCGGATGGAGACGGCTTTCGCTTCAGAGCGCTTAACGGCTACATAGTTCTCGATGAATTCCTTCGTGAAGACATCGCCTTGCGTCAAGAATTCGAAGTCCGCTTCCAGAGCGTCGAGCGCTTCGTCAAGCGTTCCTGGAACGCTGCGGATTTCCTTCTTCTCTTCGTCGGAGAGCTCGTAGATGTTCTTATCGAAAGGACCATAGCCAAGAGCGCTAGGGTTGATCTTGCGCTTGATGCCGTCCAGACCGGCCATCAGCATAGCTGCGAAGGCCAGGTACGGGTTAGCCGTGGAGTCCGGAGTACGGAACTCGATGCGGCAGCCCTTCGGAGTAACCGCAGCAACCGGGATACGAACGGCTGCGGAACGGTTGCCCTTGGAATAAACCAGGTTAACCGGCGCTTCGTAACCAGGAACCAGACGCTTGAACGAGTTCGTGGACGGGTTCGTGATAGCGATCAGAGCAGGAGCATGGTAAAGGATACCGCCGATGTAGTTCAGAGCCACTTCGCTAAGGTTCGCGTATGCGCCCTTCTCCCAGAAGAGAGGAGTTCCTTCATTGAAGATGGACATATGAACGTGCATGCCGCTGCCGTTGTCGCCGAAGAGCGGCTTAGGCATGAAAGTAGCCGTCTTGCCGTATTGGCGAGCTACGTTGTGAACGATGTATTTGTACTTGAGCAGGTTGTCGGCCGTCTTCGTCAGCGTGTCGAAGCGGAAGTTGATCTCGGCTTGACCTGCCGTTGCGACTTCGTGGTGATGACGTTCAACGCGAAGGCCGGATTCTTGCATCAGGCGGACCATCTCGCTGCGGATATCTTGTTGGGAGTCAACCGGCGCTACCGGAACGTAGCCGCCCTTAACGCCAACCTTGAAGCCAAGGTTGCCGCCCTCTTCCTTGCGGTTGGAGTTCCAAGCCGCTTCTTCGGAGTCAACGAAGAAGGAAGAAGAGTTCATGGTCGATTCATAACGAACGTCGTCGAAAATGAAGAATTCGGATTCTGGGGCGAAGAATGCATCCGTACCTACGCCGGCAGCTTGCAGATATTCTTCTGCTTTGTGCGCGATCGAGCGCGGGTCGCGTTCATAGCGTTCGCCGTCCGGGGTGTGGATATTGCTCATGACGATCAAAGTCGCATGCGCAGTAAATGGATCTACGTATACGGATTCCGGATCCGGCATCATGACCATGTCGGATTCTTCAATGCCGCGGAAGCCCGTGATCGAGGAGCCGTCGAATGCTACGCCGTTAACGAAAGTATCAGCATCCACCTCGGTAGACGGAAGCGTGATGTGGTGAGCGCGACCAGCCAAATCAACGAAACGGAAATCTACGAACTCGATGTTTTTTTCCTTGATCAGTTCCAAAACTTTTTGTACGGACATTTTAGAATTTCCTCCCCATTCCCGAACATTATGAGTGTAAATCAAGAAGAACGTTCAAGTTTTACCCCAACTCACTGAAGCTATTATAATTCTCGATATAGGGAGCGTCAATAGTTATGTAAGGTATTTTTTGTGGAAGTGTGAGCTATTCTTACACTTTGACAAATGCGGATTATCCCCGTGGTTACGGCGTATTAGTGATTTGAGAAACTCAATAGCGGCGCGGGTTTTGGTTCGCTCATGTCAGGTTTGGACGTCAAAAAGAAAAGGCTTACATGACAATCTCGCCATTCGACCGTTCTTCCTTGTCATACTTAACAAAAGAAATCAAAAAGGCGAATTATTCGTCTTTCGTGTTTCTCGATTCGATAGACGAGTCCTCCTCCCCGGAATCGCGCCCATTCCCGCTCAGCGGCGATGGAAGAGTTGGGCCAGAAGCTCGTAGGAACGAAGCTTGAGCCGGAAGTCGGACATCATGCATACGGCCAGGACCTCGTCCGTTCGGTAGCTGTCCGCCAGCGACGACAAGGCGGCATGCACCTTGGCCGGCCCTCCGACGATCATCCGCTGCCGGTTCTCGGCAACCCTTGCGCGTTCCCAAGCCGTGTACGGATAGGCTGCCGCCTCTTCCGGGGTCGGGAAGGATCGGCGGCGCTCCCCCGCTTCTTGGGACAGCAATCGCAGATCCATCGCTCTCGCTTCCCGCTCCGCGACCTCATCGGTATCCGCGCAGATCACGAACACGCACACGTTCACCTGCGGCGTGCTTCCCAGCGGCCCTGAACGAAAGCTTCGCCGATAGTCCGCAGCCGCGCTCTGCCCGCCGGAGCCGTTGATAAAATGCGCGAAGGAGAACCTCGCCCCCATTCTTGCCGCCATCGCCGCGCTGAAGCCGCTTGACCCGAGCAGCCAGAGCTCGGGCGCCGTCTCCACCATCGGCGATGCCGTCAGGCCGGCAAGCGGATGATCCTTGCGCATCTGCCCTCCGGTTCCGAGATATGCTCCCAGCTCCTCCAGCTTCTCCTGCAACTGATCGTCCCGCAGCGGGGCGGGATCCCCGCGCAAGGCAAGAGAAGCAAGCGGCATTCCTCCCGGCGCCCTTCCGATTCCCAGATCGACTCTCCCCGGATACAGCCCTTCTAGGACGCGGAAGTTCTCCGCCACTTTATAGGGGCTGTAGTGAGGCAGCAGAACCCCTCCGGAGCCGATCCGAATCCGAGACGTGTGAGCGCCGATCGCCGAGAGCAGCACCTCCGGCGACGAACCGGCCAGGCTTCGGGAATCATGATGCTCGGATACCCAGAACCGGCTGTACCCGAGCCGATCCGCGAACCGAGCCAGCTCGATCGTGTGCCGCAGAGCGATAGACGCCGATTCCCCCGGTCCGATCGGCGATTGATCCAGTATTCCCAGCTTCAGCAAGAAGACCGCCCCCTCCATGGTATGCCCATTCTTTAGCATACTCGGGCATTCGGCAATCCATGAGCGGCGCCCGCAAGCAACAAAGCTGCCCAAGAACCCCTTAACAAAGAAGGTTCTCGAGCAGCCCTATTTCGATTGGATAAGTGATTAGATCTTCCAGCTGGCGAATGCCCCTGCCGGCTCCTTCGCCGTATCGAACCGCTTGCCGAGAAGCGGAGCCAGCTGTTCAAGCTCCTTCAGCAGGTTCGCGAATTGATCCGGGAACAGCGATTGCACGCCGTCGCCCGTCGCCGAGTTGTCCGGGTCCGTATGCATCTCGATGATCAGGCCGTTCGCGCCCGCGGCGACGGATGCCTTCGTCATCGTCTCGACCAGCTCGCGGCGGCCGGTCGCATGGCTAGGGTCCGCGATAACCGGCAAGTGGGACAGCTGCTGAATGACCGGAATGGCCGTCAGGTCGAACGTATTGCGGGTGTACGTCTCGAACGTGCGGATTCCGCGTTCGCACAGCATGACGTTCGGATTGCCGCCGGCCAGGATGTACTCGGCCGCGTTCAGCCATTCGTCGTAGGTTGCGCTGAAACCGCGCTTCAGCAGCACCGGGTTCTTGATCGTGCCTAGCTTGCGTAGCAGATCGAAGTTCTGCATGTTGCGCGTGCCGACCTGCATGATGTCCGCATACTCCGCGCAGATATCGACGAACTCCGGCGCCATGACCTCGGTGATGGTGATGAGGCCGTACTTGTCGCCGGCTTCCTTCATCCACTTCAAGCCTTCGATGCCGATGCCCTGGAAGCTGTACGGTCCCGTGCGAGGCTTGAAGGCGCCTCCGCGCAGAACATGGCCGCCCGCCGCCTTCACCAGGCGAGCGATCTCATCGATCTGTTCCGGCGTCTCGACCGCGCAAGGGCCGCCCATGACGACGAGGTTGTCGCCGCCGATCTTGACGCCCTTCACCTCGATAATCGTGTCGTCCGGGTGGAAGTCCCGGCTCGCGAGCTTGTAAGACTTGGAGATCTTGATGACGTTCTCGACGCCCTTCATCGAACGGATATGCTCCGCCAGATGAGGGTCCGCCTTGCCGATGATTCCGATAACGGTGCGATCCGTGCCGCGAGAGACGTGAGCTTGCACGCCGCCGGCTTCAATCTGGCGAACGATCTCGGCGATGCGCTCATCGGAGATGCTGGGAGAGGTTACGACGATCATAATAAGTTCATCCTCCTGTATTTGGCGATTCTATATTTTAATGCTTATACGCTTCGACGCTTATACGCTTTTAAGTGCTAAAGTAAATATAGCGAAAAAAATGCAGGCTGTCAATGCCTGCTCTATCTTATGTCGGGCAGCTCGGAGGAATGACAATTTCATACGCACGAGGATCGCCTCTTGATCCTTCCTGCTGAAGCTGTTGCGCTCCAATTGATATCCGCCCGCCGATTTATCGGAAGGTGCTGCGCAACCCCCATTCGAAGCTCTAAGGGAAATAACAGCCCTTATTTTCCCGAAAATCGGCTTTTAGAAAATCTAACGGAACCAGAGGCCCTTATTTTATCGTCAACCGCCTAATCGGGCGATAAACCCCCGAATAAGCGTCTCTAATTTCCGTTACAATTTGAAGTCCGTCTTTGGAAGCCGCTAAAGGTCTCTAACTTCCGTTAGAACTAATCGCGCCCTGTTCCCCAGTCCCGATCCAAACATTGCTGATGGGACGCCCCCTGGGAAAGCCTCTCTCCCGCATGCAAACCTTATCCGCCCACCGACATCCGGCGCAGCTTGCGGTTCTCCTTGCGCTTTCTCTTGAAGGCATTGACGCTGTAACGGATCGGGAAGTACAGCAGCAGCGCCAGGAGGGCGCCGTCGATCACGCCGCCGACGATCAGCTTCAGGTTCAGCAGCAGCGCGCGATTGATCCAGCCCGGCAGGAAAGAGAGCTGCACCGAGAAGTTGCTCGGCAGCACCGCTCCGGCTACGTAGGCGTTCAAGAACGACATCGGCACGTAGATGATCTTGCCGAAGACGAAGCCGACAAGCGCGGCCGCCAGGCTGCCCCGGAGCACGAAATTCAGCGGGAAGATCAGCAGGAAGGAAGTGCCGTACGTCGGAAGATTGAACATCTCCACGAACAGGCCGACGGCGAATCCCATCGCGATGACCGCCGCGCCTCCCGGCGCCCGGAGCAGCTTGTAGTATTGGAATTTCATATAACGCCACAACTTGCGAAAACGATTCTTGGGGTTCATGGGAGGTCCCTTTCTATCCGTTCGATTTCGATTGCCCCGCGGCGGATTCCACGACCGGAGCATAAGACAAGCAAGGCCGGAATCTCTGCAGCGTCGCTGGACACCGACAGATTCCGGCTTGAATGACCACCACTCTTATACGGACTTCTCCCTTACGGTCGGCAGCAACTTGTTCATATTAACCGTCCTGCGAATCTCCCAAGTATCGGGATTGGCGGGATCATATTGCTCCAGATACTGAATGACTTCCTTCGTAAGCGGAGTCGGAGTCGACGCGCCGGACGTTACGGCCACCCGTTCGATTCCTTCAAGCCACTCTTGCTTGATCTCCGAGACGTCCGATACCCGGTAGGCGGGAACTCCCGCGATCTCGGACGACACCTGCGCCAGACGGTTCGAATTGTTGCTTCGCGGATCGCCGACGACGATGCACAGCTGCGCCTCGCCGGCGTGACCGGCGACAGCCTCTTGCCTCACCTGGGTAGCCAGGCAAATCTCATTGTGGATCTCCGCGTTCGGGTACGCCTCGAGCAGCCGAGCCATCAGATTCTTGATATCCCATTGAGACATCGTCGTCTGGTTCGTGATAATGATCTTATCCGAATCCAGCTTCAGGGAAGCAATCTCTTCCTCGCGCTCGATCAGATGGACACGCTCGGGAGCGATGCCGATCGCGCCTTCCGGCTCCGGATGACCCTTCTTCCCGATGTAGATGACGTCGTACCCCTCCGCCACCTTCTCCCGGATCAGGTCATGCGTCTTCGTTACGTCCGGACAGGTTGCATCGATGACCGTCAGCCCTTTGTCCTTGGCGCGGCGCCGCACTTCCGGCGAAACTCCGTGAGCCGTGAAAATAACCGTGCCGGATTCGACTTGGTCCAGAATCTCGAGGCGGTTCGGCCCATCCAGCGTAATAATGCCCTCATTCTTGAACGAATCCGTCACGTGGCTGTTATGAACGATCATGCCGAGTATATAGATGGGGCGCGGCAGGTCCTGGTTGCGCGCCGTCTGAAGCGCCAAGACCATGGCATCCACCACGCCGTAACAATAACCTCTAGGAGATATTTTTACGACTTCCATTTTCGTTTAATGCCTGCTTTCCCGCCCATGAAGTGAGAAGCTGGAGCCATCATTCCGACTCCGTCGGGCGTGCTGATGGCTCTATTATATCGTATTCAACCGGTTCGGAAAAGTCGACAGGAAGCCAGACGATAAACTTGGTGCCTTCTCCCACCTTCGTGCGCACTTCCAATGTCGCGTGGTGCATGTCGGCAATCCACTTCGCGATGGACAGGCCGAGGCCGGTTCCCGGCGTTTGCCCGCGCGAGACGTCGACCCGGTAGAAGCGGTCGAAGATATGCGGGACCTCTTCCCGGCTGATTCCGATCCCGGTATCCGCGATCACGAGCGCCACCTTGTCGTCCTTGCGAAGCGCCTCCAGGCGGACTTCGCCAGCCGGCGTGTACTTGAATCCGTTCTCTATGAAAATAAATAGGAGCTGGACGAGATAATCCCGGTTGCCCTGCACCCATACGCCATTAAGCGCATCCAGCGAGCCCACCTTCCATTCCGCTTGGCGAGGGAGGAACACCGCTCTTCGGGCGGCTTCTTCCGCGAGCGGCTTCAGCTCGATCCGCTCTTTCTCCATGACGTACCCGGCATCCGCCCGAGCCAGAGACAGCATGTCGTTCACCAATCGGCTCATCCGGCGGGATTCGTCCGCAATGTCCTTAATGGCTTCCTTGGACAGCTGCTCCTTCTCCTCCGCCGTCAGCCGCGGCGAGCTGGCCATGCGGATGTTCTCTTCCTCTCTTGGTCCGCTTGGTTCGCTTGGTTCGTTCGTACTCGCAATAACGGGACTTTGCCATATTTTCTCCAAGAAATCCACGTTCCCGCGGATCGTCGTTAGAGGGGTCCGCAATTCGTGGGAAGCGTCGGACACGAATCGCCTCTGGGCAATGTTCGTCTCCTCGAGTCCTCGATAGGCTCCCTCGATCCGCTCCAGCATGTGGTTCAGCGTCTGCCGCAGCCTTCCGATCTCATCCTCGCTGTCTCCCGGAATCCGGGTGCTGAGGTCCGAACCGCTCTGAATCCGTTCCGCCGCCTCCGTCACCTGCTCGATCGGCCGAAGCGCCTTGCGGGACAGGAACATTCCGAGAAGGAACGCGACGACCAATCCGGCGAACGAAGTCATGACGAGAATCTGGCGAAGCTTGGCTAGCATGTCGACTTCCTTATTCATCAGCGTTGCGATCTGCATCAAGCCGACAATCTTCCCCGTGCTGATCTGCGCAACCGGTATCTCAAGCACGTAGATGGGCTCGTCTCCGATGGACCTCTGAATATAACGGTAATCAAAGTTTACGGCATCCAACGGAGGGTGGGAGAACTCCCATCCGAGCAGGTTGGTGGTTCCGTCGCTGACGATCCCGTCCGCATTATTGCGGTAGCTGATCAGTTGAGCATAGATCGAGTACCGGTCGAACCGATTGGAAGTCTGAATGATGAGCTGCGAACCGATGGAGTCCGCCTTGATTCCTCTGGCCTCCTGAGACAGTTTGGATTTAAGTTCGGAGAACGCATTATGGGCGACAATGTAATAGACAAACAAACTGAACGCCACCAGAGTAACGGCCAGCAGTCCCGAATACCATAAGGTGAGCCGGAGGCGGATCGACATGATGGATTAGCTGTCCCCTTTCAGAACGTAGCCCGCGCCGCGTACCGTCTGGATCAGGCGCTTGCCGCCATGCTCCTCCAGCTTCTGGCGCAGCATCGCTACGTATACCTCCAATACGTTGGATTCCCCGCTGTAATCGTACCCCCAGATCCGCTCCATGATCTGGTCGCGGGAGAGCACGCGCTTCGGGTTCTGCATGAACAGGTGGAGCAGGTCGAACTCCTTGGCGGTCAGTTCGACGCGCTTGTCGCCGCGGATCGTCTCTCTTCCGTCCACGTCCATGATCAGGTCCTCGAAGCGAAGCTGGTTATTGTCCTCCGCTTGCTCGGGACGGCGCCGAAGCAGCGCGCGAATCCGCGCCATCAGCTCCTCCAGGGCGAACGGCTTGACCAGATAATCGTCTGCGCCGATATCGAGCCCTTTCACGCGGTCCTGCACATCGTCCTTCGCCGTCAGCATCAGTACGGGCGATTGAATGCCCGCTGCCCGCAGGCGCCGGCACACTTCCCAACCGTCCAGCTGCGGCATCATCACGTCAAGCACCACCAGATCGGCGTGCCTCCCCTGCAGAATGCGCAAGCCTTCCGCCCCGTTCGGGGCCGTCGTCACCTCGTACCCTTCGAAGGCCAGGCTTCTTCTCAGCATGGAAGTGATTTTCTCATCGTCATCTATGACTACGATATGGGATCTCATGATTCTCTCCTTCTATTTGGAAGAATGATATCTTTTATTGTATAGAAAGAAGGGCAGCCTTGAAAGACTGCCCTTCTGACTGTTTAGCCGTTCATTATTTCTGGGATTGGGTAGCTTCCTGCTGCTGTTCGAACTCGTTCTTGTCGCCGATCTCGACGGAGATGTCGATCTTCTTGCCGGCTCGAATGACGTTCAGCGTGATCTTGTCGCCCACGTTCTTCTTCTGAATGGCGGCGATCAGCTCTTCGGTGTTCTTGTAGCTCTTGCCGTCGATGCCGGTAATGACGTCGTATTGGCGAAGGTCTCCCTTGTAAGCCGGAGAATTGTACAGGACGTTATAGACGGCTGCGCCGTTGGTGTCGCTGAGGCCGAGCTGTCTGGCCATCGATGCGGACAGATCCTGCAGCGTCGCGCCGATGAACGGAGCCGGCTTCGAAGGAATCTTCGTGTTCGTCTTCAGGTTATCGAGCACCTCGCTGATCGTGCTTGTCGGAATCGCGAAGCCGATGCCCTGCGCTTCGGAGCTGACGGCCGTGTTGATGCCGATAACTTCGCCGTTCAGGTTGAGCAGCGGGCCGCCGGAGTTGCCCGGGTTGATCGAAGCGTCCGTCTGCAGCAGATGCTCGTAGTTGCGCGTGCCGTTCGTATCCTGAATGCTGATCTCGCGCTCGTTCGAGCTCAGGACGCCGACGGTAACGGTATGGTCGAAGCCGTATGGGTTGCCGATCGCCACGACCCAGTCGCCCATGTTCGAGGCGTTGGAATCGCCTAGCTTCAGGGTCGGGAAGCCGCTGCCTTCGATCTTCAGCACGGCAAGGTCAAGATCGTAGCTGGAGCCGAGCACCTTGGCCGTGAACGGCTGATCGTAGCCGTTGACCGTTACGGTTACCTTGCTCGCTCCGTCGATGACGTGCTCGTTCGTCAGGATGTAACCCGTCGAATCGAAGATGAATCCGGAGCCCATGCCCGACTCTTGGAGCGAACCGTCGCTTCCGTTGGAGCCGCCGTTGTTATTGTTGCCGCCCTGTCCGCCTTGTCCTCCCTGATCATCGCCGAAGAATTGGCGGAAGAACGGGTCGTCGAACAGGCTGCTGCCGCCGGAAGACCGCGATTGGACCGAAGTGTACGTCTCGATCTTGACGACCGCCGGGCTGGCTTGCTCGAAGATCTTGGAGATGTTGTTCGGCCTTACCAGGTCCGTCGAGTTGCTTACCGTATTCGCTTTGGTCGCCGGCGATTGAGTCGCCGAAGCAGCGGAGCTCGTGACCGAGTTCACACCCGAGAACCAGTTGCCCCGGTCCGCCGCGAACATCAGGCCGCCTACCGCGACGACGCCTACCATGAAGGAGGCGAATACCGCGCGAAGCGAGGTGCCCTTGCGCCGAGGCGGCGCTTCCCAGTTACGTCCGCCGCCGGAGACGGTGAACGGTCTCGGTTCCCTGTTCGCGGGGACCAGCTCCGGCCGCGCGCTTCCGTTGCCCGAATCGGAACCTCCGGAAGAGCCGTTTCCGCCCGAGAACGGGCCGTACGTGTACGAGCTATTCGACGAGTTCGAATAGCCGGAGCCGTTCGAGCTCGATTCCGCCGTTCTCGGTTGGTTATCCGTCTGGGAGGAATACGGGGTATAGATCGTCTCTCCTTCGTCTTGACCGGATACGTTCACCGCGAAATCCGCCTTCTCCGCATCCGCTTCCTTATTGTCGTGGCCGTCGCCGGCATATCTGAATCCGTATAGATCTTCCGGTTTCTTGTCGTTGTTATCCATCGTCCAGTCCTCCTCGTTATCCACGCGGCTTCGGAATCGCCTAGCGTGCGTCAACTTCTTCTTGATCCTATAATCGCCTCTCAACCTTAAAACAAGATTAATCCAAAGTGAACAATATCTAAAAGATGAACGGAAGATGAACAATCGCTCTCAAGCGGACGCTCGTACAAGCTTAAATAACAGAACCCTCCGGAGGGCCCGGAGGGCGAACTCAAACTTCGCATGCTTTACGCCGGATAAATCCGCTCGACCTCTCGCAGCCGTGCCTGGGCCGCTTCCACCCATCTCGGCTCGATGCTCGCGTCCGGATCGACCGGATCCTGGAACTGGTCGAACATCGCCCCTAAAGTTCTGGGCTGCGCTTCCGAGTCAAGTCCTTCGTTGTACAAGTGCTTCAATACATAGGGTTCTTCGAAGCGTATTCTCGCGTGGTTGTCTTCGGTCTCGCTGTCCACGCTGCCGCTCGTCACGCGAAAAGGAAGCCGAAGCCACACTTTGTTCGCTTCATCGAGCGCGCAATCGAAGGAGCCGCGATCGTAATCCCAAGAACCGCCGAGAGAGAAGCCCTTCTCCGCTAGAGCGCTCTGCGCCTGAACGAAATCCTGCACATGGGAGGTTAAACGCGAAGTCAATGGAATCATGGGGAATCCCCCTTTTATTCCTTATCGTTGCCGGATTCCTCCGCTTTTATCCATCTCTTAGCGGGCCCAGCCCTTCCGGTGGGCATAAATCGCCAGCTGCGTCCGGTCCTCCGCGTCGCACTTCATTAATAGATTGCTGACGTGCGTCTTGACGGTCTTGATGCTGATATGAAGCTCGTCGCCGATCTCCTTGTTGGACTTTCCTTCCGCGATCAAGAGCAGCACCTCCCGCTCCCGGTCCGTCAGCCCTTCTTCCTCATGGTTCAAGGAGCGCTGGCGCAAGCCTCTCGTCAGCGCCTGGGACACCTCCGAGCTCATGACCGGCATGCTGCGCAAGGCGCCTTGCATCGCATAGATCAATTCATCCGCCGATACGGTCTTAAGCACGTAGCTGACGGCCCCGGCTTCCATCGCTTCAAGAACCTTGTCATCCTCGAGGAAGCTCGTCAGGATGATGATTCTCAGCTCGGGGTGTTTGGCCAGCAGCGCCTTGGTCGCTTCAACGCCGTTCATCTCGGGCATCATCAGATCCATCAGGATCAGCTGCGGCATCTGGCCGCCAAAGCCTCCGTTCGCCAGCTTCGATACCGCTTCCGCTCCGCTGCCCGCTTCCCCGATGATCTCGAATCTCGAATCTAGCATCAGATAAGTGCGCAGCCCGGTCCTCACCATCTCGTGATCGTCTACGATAAGCACCTTGCACGTTGTCGATTCCGCGTTCATTGCTTCTATCTCCTCCATGAATCCGATTAGAAATTCGGAAAACGAACCCGCACCCTTGTGCCCGTGCCCGGCTTCGTTACGATCTCCGCCTCTCCGCCAAGCTTCTCCGCTCTCTCGCGCATGCTGGTCAGCCCATATGATCCTGCCCTCACCTGCTCCGAAGTGAAGCCCGATCCGTCATCTTCGATCTGAAGGACGATCTGGCTCTCCGTCTCGCCAAGGATAAGCCGAACCTCGCTCGCCTTGGCATGCTTGACGACGTTCGCCATCGCCTCCTGCATGATAAGGAAGAGCTGATGCTCCTTGGCTTCCGAGATCGGTCGATTCACCTGAATGTCGAGCGTTCCCTGGAGGCCGTTCTGCCGGCAGAAATCCGGGAACCAGCGATCGAGAGCTTCCGTCAGGGAGCGGCCTTGGAGCTCCATCGGCCGAAGCTGCGCGATTAGCCCCCGCATCTGCTTCTGCGCGGAGGAGGACATCTCGATGAGCTGCTCCATGACCTTGCCGCCGTGCTCCGGGTTCCGCTCGACCAGCTTCGGCAGGGCGGACGCCGCCATATGGAGAGCGAAGAGCTGCTGGCTGACCGTGTCGTGCAGGTCTCTCGCCAGTCTCTTGCGTTCCTCTTGAACGGCCGCCTCGAGCGGAGGAGCTTCCTCCAATACCTTCTTCTCTCCCAACTGCTGAAGAAGCTTCATCCTCGTCTCCAGCTTATCGAGCATGTAATTGAATTCCTGGAAGGTCTCGCCGAACGCATCCCTCGATAAATCCGGCAGCCGCACGCTCCAATTGCTGGACGCGGCTTCCTTCATGGCGAGCTGCAGCTGATCCAGCCTGCGATGGATTCTCCTTCCCAACATATAAGCAACGGCGACATCGGCAACCCAGAGAGCGGCCGCCCAGCCTCCCCACCAATCGATGTTCGGGACGCTGCCGCGGATCGTCGTCCATGCCGCATAAACCAACCCGATCATGAATGCCGTAGACACGCCGGCGTATACCGCCCACTCCCACTTGCTGTTGCGCATGAGACGCATCATCTGGTTACCCTACCTTCTTGATTCGAACGTCGCCGATAAAGGTGCTGACAATGATGACGATCCGTTTCGCCGTGTCTTCGAATTGAGGGGACTGCAGGTTGATTTGGTTAAAAAATCCGCCTCGCTTCTGCTCCATCACCGTCACGTCTCCGATCAAGCTGCTCGATACGACACGGACCCCGACGGAGAAGTCGTTCGGAACGAACACCTTCACGTCTCCGATAAACGACGAAACGTAGATTCTCGTTTCTCCGACCGGAATCTGGGCCCGAGTCAGGTCTAGCTTCGTGTCTCCGATAAAGTGAGAGATGCTCATCGGACGCAGCTCGAAGTAATCGCTTCCGATGTCGAAGTCGCCGATAAACCGGGAATGGCTCCCGCGGCGGTTCGAACCGTCCCAATGGCCATGCCAATGGTGGCCATGGTGATGTTCCTTCCAATACCTGTGCTTCAAATTCGAGTCGTATCGGGAACCCGGCGCGTCGAACGGAACCTCTTCGAACTTCGTTCCTCTCGGCTGCTCGTGCTTAGACCCTCTCGGCTCTTTGAATCGGGGCTCTCCGGACTCTTCGAACTTCAGCTCTTCCGGTTCTTCGAATTTCGGCTTCTCCGGTTGCCCGAACGCTTTCTCCCATTCCGGCGGTTCCGGAGCCGGCGGCGGGCCTCTGTCGATCGGAGGCTCCGAAGGCGGCGCCGGCGGCGGATTCACGGTGTTCCATTGCGGCTCGGCCTCTTGCTTCTTCTTCGGGCGCGCTCCGCGGGCTATCAGATTGAGGCCGACAAGAATAAGGACGACGGGACCGATAAAGCGAAGCAGGTCATGCAGCTCCCAGTCGATCCACTCCAGATTGCGGGCAAGGAAAAACAAGGCTAGCAAAATAAGCAGCGGATTCCAACAGTAGCCCCCTTTTCTCTGCAGGAGCATTCCCTGGAACCCTACCAATATAAGGATGACCGGCCAATAGGTCGAGAACAGCTCTCCGATATCGATCGAGATGACTCCTGCCTGGTTAAGCAAGAAGACGCACCCGATTCCGACGAGCACGATTCCCCAGAATACCCGATGCAGCAAGGATTGCATAATGATTCCTCCGTAAGCAAACTTAGTCGCGTTAGTTCTCTTCTAATATCTACATTATAGCGGCTTTGTCACCATTGACCTAGCGGCGCGGGTTGGATGCACGCTTCCGTCTCGAGACCGAGGAACCGCTATACATGTCAGATGTAACGTATACTAACAATCTTCGTTGACATCGTTAACTTCCCACTATATAATGAGTCCGGTTTACGAGTTCTCATGTTAGGTTTCTACATTTTCCTCTCGGAGTTGAGCGCATGAAGCTAATAGAGGTCTCCAATGGTTTGGATACGGTGTGGGTTGTGCTGACAGCCGCGATGATTCTGCTGATGGAAGGCGGCTTCGCCTTGCTTGAAGCGGGCTTCGTCCGACAGAAGAACGCCGTAAGCATCATCATGAAGGTGTTCGTCGACATTGCCTTCGGCGCCCTTGTCTTCTATCTGATCGGCTTCGGCCTTATGCACGGCCGCGATCTCGGCAGCTTTATGGGATCGTCCGGCTTCCTCATGAAGGGCAGCTTGGATCATTTGCCAACAAACATTACATCCGATACCTTCTGGCTGTTTCAATGCGCCTTCGTTATCGCCGTTATCTCCATCGTTTCCGGCGCGGCCGCCGAACGGATTCATTTTCGCGCCTATATCCTGTACACCATCGTCATGACAGGCTTGATTTATCCGATCTCGGGCCATTGGATCTGGTCCGGGGAAGGCTGGTTGGCCAAGCTGGGCATGATCGATTTCGCCGGCTCCGCGGCCATCCACGCTCTTGGAGGCTTCGCCGCGCTTGCCGCCACCCTCTTCCTTGGGCCGCGCCTCGGCCGCTTCGGCTCCGACGGCAAGATCAACATCGTCCCCCCGTCCAACCTTCCTCTCGCATCCGTGGGAGCTTTTATCCTCTGGTTCGGCTGGTTCGGCTTCAACTCCGGCAGTACCCTCAGCGCGACGAACCCGGGAATCGGTCATATCGCCGTCACTACCATGCTAGCGTCGGCGGCCGGATGCGCCGCGTGCATCCTATTCACCATTCTCCGTTACCAGAAAGCCGACCCTCCGATGGTGATCAACGGAGCGCTGGCCGGTCTCGTCGGCATTACGGCCGGCTGCGCCTTCGTCTCCGACGCGGCTGCCATCGGCATCGGAGCCTTCTCCGGGATCGCCATGGTTCTGGCTTCCGAATGGCTGGAGAAGCGCAAGGTGGACGACCCCGTAGGCGCGTTCGCCGTTCACGGCGTCAGCGGGAGCATCGGAACGCTGGCCGTCGGCCTCTTCGCTCTGCCGGGAACTACCGCTCGCGCCGGGCTGTTCCACGGAGGCGGCTGGCATCTCCTGGGCGCCCAGGCACTCGGACTTATGGTCGTCGCCGCCTGGGGTTTCGGCCTGACCTGGCTCGCCCTTCGCCTGATCAACGCGTGGCGCCCGGTCCGCGTGACGGCGGACGAGGAGCGGATCGGCCTCGACGTCGCCCTTCACGGCGTTCCGGCTTACAGCAAGGACAAGGATTTTATCGATGTGGACGAGCTTCGCAATCCTTCTTCTTAAAGGCGAATACTCAAAAGAAAAAGCCTGGGATCCAAGCGCTCTTAACGAGTCTTCGATCTCAGGCTTCTTTATATGTCCGGTCCGTTATTCCGACAGGGTGACCGGCAGCGTTCCCTCTATCATCGCTTGGAGACGCTCGACCTCTTCGCGAAGCAAACGCACTCTCTCCTTCGGTTTCTTGACGTAATGAATGTACTCTACGGCAAGGTGGTGATCCGGCTTGCGTCCCGTCAGCATCCGGCGAAGCGGAGACATCGTCCGATAGGCTTGCTCTTCTCTCTGAACGCGCCGCTCGTACCGGTCAACCATCTGCTCGATCTCGCCGATCTCCGCCTCCTTCTTCTCGATCAGGGATTCCAGGAAGGAGAAGACCTCCGCGTTCTTCCGTTTGGAAGACGGAGTCGCGACTGTTGAACTTACCGGCTCATTCATGAACGATCACCTATCTATCCTTGTTAGCATTTGTGACAACTACACATATTGTACAGGATAAAAATAGGATTGAGAATGGCTATGTCAGGTTATTTTCATGAAATTGCGATATCGATCCCGATTACCCCGTTGATCCGGCCCATTTGGTCCTTAATCGGCACCGAAACCGTCAAGCAAGGCTTCTTCGTTATGGCAGATAAGTACACATCGGAGATGAAGACCTCCCCGTTCATCGCTCGTTTCCACCAATCCCTGCCCTTGGCGTTAAGAAGCCCGGCCTCCGGCTGCGAGAAGACGAAGCTGCCGTCCTCCCGATTCGACCAGATCGCTTCCAGCCCTTCCGTCTTCCTTAGCAGGGAACCTAACGTCAGCCGATGCTCCTCCTCCAGAAGCTCCGCCAAGGATGGATTCCGTTCCAGCAGTCCGGTGAGCAAGGACGTCCAAGGAGCCGTATCGACCTCTCCCTCCGCCGCCAGAACTCGCCCGCCGGCCTTCTGCACGGAGGCAGCCAGCTCATCGGCGGACTGCTTGACCGAGACGGAGACGCGGCCAAGCTTCGCGATCGCCTTGCGCTGCTGTTCGTTCTGCTGCAGGGTATCGTCCACGCCTCGCACCATCTGCCCGACGGATTCCACGACTTCCTTCAGCATTTCGTTCGCCGAGCTTGTCCGGTCCGTCTGTTCGACAGCCGCCGCAAGCGTCTTGCCGACTTGGGCGTCCACCTTCACGATATGGTTGAAGATCGAGTCCATCCGGTCCCGGGTAAGCTTCATCTCCTCCAGACCTTTGGAGACGGAGCTCTTCTCCTGATCGACGGACGCAACCACTTGACGGATGCCGTTCTCGATATCCTTCACGATCGTCGTCGAGCGCTTGACCGCGCTGCCGCTCTGCTCGGCCAGCTTGCGAATCTCCTGGGCGACTACCGAGAAGCCTAGGCCGTATTCGCCCGCATGAGCCGCTTCTATCGCAGCGTTAAGAGCAAGCAGCGAGGTCTGGGAGACGATCTCCTGAATCAGCGAGTTGATCTCGTTGATTCTGGAAGCTTGGTCGATCAGGCTGCGTACCGTCTCTTCCATCGTCCCGTGATGAACGGACAAGTCGTTCATCACTTCGTCCGTATGAGTTAACGAGCGCGCCACCTCGATAACGACGTCCCGGGCTTCCCGGCTCTGGGCGCTCATCTCTTCCGAGATCACGCGAATCTCTTCGGAGGAAGCCGATACCTCCTGCAGAGCCGAGAACGCTTCCTCCAGCTGCCCGGAAGCCAAGCGGCTCTTGTCCCGAAGCCGCTCTTCCTGCTCGGCGGAACGGCTGGCGATCAGCTCGAGCTGCCCCATGCTGGAATCGACCTCGGCAACGGCGGCCTGCAGGCGATCGGAGATGACCGAAGCTTCCTCAACCATGTGCTTGAGGGAACTCTCTTCCCCCGATTCGGATGCGGGGACCGCAGCGTCCGACGCTTGAATCCGAATGACGTTGCCGCGGTCTCGAATCCACTTCTGCCATTGCGCCATAAGGCACCTCCAGATCGTCTGAATTACCCGTTTTTTGTCATATTTTCTCATTATAAGCCCAACATCTGCAAAATAAAAGAGGAACCGCGGGGTTCCTCTCGTTCTCGCAGGGGCGCGATCCATCCGTAAAGATATCCGGTTGATCGATGGCCGAATCCGCGTTTATTCGGTTTATTCTTATTCCTCGCCGATCGCATTCGCAGGGAGAAAAATCGTTATGTAGGCCCGTTGTCTTCCTTAAGCTGCTCTTTTATTCTCTCCTTCTCCCGGTGAATCCGAGACTTGATCGTTCCTACCGGCATCTCGAAGGCTGCGGCAATCTCGGCGTCCCGGAACCCGTAATAGAATTTGTATAAGAGCAAGGTACGGGAGACCGGATCCAATCGCCCGAGCAGATCCGACAATTCCGTGAGCAGTTCGGGATCGTCATCGATCCGTCCCTTGGCCGGCCGTTCCGGTACGCTGTCATCGTATGGGGCATGCCTAGTCGAGCGGCTTCTCCCCGCCCGATTGGCATTGGAAGCCAAGTTGGACACGATAGTCTTCGCCCAAGGAATGAGCTTGTCCTCGTCTCTTAGCGTGTCCTTCTTCTCCAGGATGCGCACCCAAGCTTCTTGAACGATATCCACGGCGTCGTTCTTGCGGATGAGCTTGTGCCTGGCGACTCGCAGCATCTGCTTGTAGAGCTCCTGAAGGAGCTCCTCTTCAGAGTCCATGCTGCCGGAAGAATCTAAATCTCGAAGGAAGAACTTCATTCGGAGAGGTCACTCCTCGGAGTAACATATTAATCTTCCACAATTGTAGCATAGTCTCAATAAAAAGAGAATATTTGACATATAATAGGAATATATCGACAGACTCGTCTCAACCGGATGTCGGGTTCTCCGAATTCGGGACAATGACCTCGCTTATGCTGTCCAGCATCGATTCCGTGATCTTGCCGCTGCCCTTCTTGATGACCCTAACGTCGACGGTCTTCTTGCCCCACTCCTGGAACACTTGGCGCTTGGAGGGGAAATACAGATCGATCTTCCTGCCTTTGATCTTGGAACCCGTGTCGGCAACGACGCCGTAACCGTACCCCGGGATAAACAAAATCGTACCGATGGGAAAAAGCTTCGGATCGGCTGCGATCGTCGACAACTTGCCGCGCCTCACCTTGACTCCCGAATAAGTGATCCCGTATTGCGGATGGCCCGGACGCTTGCCCGTGGATTCCACTCCCGCCGTGTAGCCCGTTGCCACGACCCGGATAATCTCCTCCTGCCGCTTCTCCCGGCTCGCAGAAGCCCCTCGCCTCTCGGCAGCTTTGGGCGCTTGCTTCGAACGCTCCGATTCCTTCTTCTGCGCTTGCGCATGGATCTCCCGAGGCGGATGCTTGCCGTCCGGCGTCCCCGCGGCATAGGCCTGCGCTTCCGCCGGGCCGACCAGCGCGAGCATGGCGGACAGGAGCATCATTCCTCGAACGTATCGGCTGGAAAAAGGCAAAAAGCTTGCTGGCATCTTAGCACACTCCCCTGAGAGGAAGGGTACCCAGAGCCAACAAGCTTTATGCGGAACGGAATAAGCTGTCCGTTAGTCTACGCGCTTCGAAGCGATCTCTCCCGTGATGCGGGCGATGAAGTCCGAGGCCGCTTGCGCGCCCAGGTCTCCTTCGCCGCGCCGGCGGACGGAGACGGTGCCGTTAGCGGCCTCGTTCTCGCCGACGACCAGCATGTAAGGGATCTTCTCCAGCTGGGCTTCGCGAATCTTATAGCCCATCTTCTCGTTGCGAAGGTCGGCTTCCGCGCGAACTCCGGCCGCGAGGAGCTTGTCGTTCAGCTCGCGAGCGTAATCTTCGTATGCCAGGCTGACCGGAATAACCTTCGCTTGCAGCGGGGACAGCCAAACCGGAAGAGCGCCGGCGAAGTTCTCCAGCAGGAAGGCCGTGAAGCGCTCCATCGTGCTGATGATGCCGCGGTGGATAACGACCGGACGATGCTTCTTGCCGTCGTCTCCGACATATTCCAGCTCGAAGCGTTCCGGCAGGAGCACGTCGATCTGCGCCGTGGAGAGCGTTTCTTCCTTGCCGAGAGCCGTCTTGACTTGAACGTCCAGCTTCGGACCGTAGAAGGCCGCTTCGCCTTCCGCTTCGAAGAACGGAAGTCCCAGCTCCTCGACAACCTCGCGCAGCATGCGCTGGGAAGTCTCCCACATGTTGTCGTCCGGCCAGTACTTCTCCTTGTCCTGCGGATCGCGATAAGACAAGCGGAAGCGGTATTCCTTGATGCCGAAGTCCTCGTATACTTGTTGGATCAGTTGAACGACCCGCTTGAATTCTTCCTTGATCTGATCCAGACGGCAGAAGATGTGGGAATCGTTGAGCGTCATCGCGCGAACGCGGTGCAAGCCCGTCAGGGCGCCGGACATCTCGTAGCGATGCATCATGCCGAGCTCGGCGATTCGGATCGGCAGGTCGCGGTAGCTGCGCATCTCGCTCTTGTACACCATCATGTGGTGAGGACAGTTCATCGGACGAAGCACAAGCTCTTCGTTATCCATCTGCATCGGCGGGAACATGTCTTCCTGGTAATGCTCCCAATGGCCTGAAGTTTTGTAAAGCTCGACGTTAGCGAGTACCGGCGTGTAGACGTGCAGGTAACCCAGCTTCTCCTCGAGATCGACGATGTAACGTTCGAGGGTGCGGCGTACCTTGGCTCCGTTCGGCAGCCAGAGCGGAAGGCCTTGGCCGACTTCGCGGGAGAACGCGAACATGTTCAGTTCCTTGCCCAGCTTGCGGTGGTCGCGCTTCTTCGCTTCCTCGAGGAAGTGAAGGTGCTCATCCAACTGAGCCTTCTTCGCGAACGCCGTGCCGTAAATCCGCTGCAGCATCTTGTTCTTGCTGTCCCCGCGCCAGTAAGCCCCCGCGACGCTCAGCAGTTTGAACGCCTTGATGCGGCCCGTGGAAGGAAGGTGCGGCCCGCGGCACAGATCGAAGAACTCGCCTTGGTCGTAGATCGTGATCGTCGAGCCTTCCGGCAATCCTTCGATCAGCTCCAGCTTCAGCGGATCTCCTACTTCCTCGAAGATCCGGATGGCTTCTTCGCGGCTGACGACGCGGCGCACGATCGGAAGATCTTCCTTGACGATCTTCTCCATCTCTTTCTCGATGCTTGCCAGATCTTCCGGAGTGATCGATTGCTCCAGATCGATGTCGTAGTAGAAGCCGTCCTCGATGACCGGACCGATGCCCAGCTTCACCTTGCTGCCGCCGAACAGACGCTTGATCGCCTGAGCCATCAAGTGGGCCGAGCTGTGGCGCATTACTTCGAGACCTTCCGGCGAATCGAGCGTCAGGATCTCGAGGGAGCTGTCTTCTTCGATAGCCGTGTTCAGATCGACGACCTTGCCGTTTACCTTGCCTGCGACGGCGTTCTTCTTCAGTCCGCTGCTGATGGAGCCCGCGATATCTTCTACCGTCGATCCTTGCGGGAACTCTCGAACGGCTCCATCGGGGAATTTGATTTGCAGTGCCATGCTGTTTGGCCTCCTTGAATGGTTTACCTTGATCGGGAAGGACAATCGGCAAGGGACGAGCGCGGGCCTTATAACGCAAAAAAGCACCCGTCCCCGCAGGGACGAGCGCTTGGATTGATCGCATCTCGTGGTTCCACCCTTATTCAATCGGATACGGCTCAATCTCCGCATGGAAGAAAGAAGTTCCGATTCTCAGGCATGAGTAACGGTCATGACCCGGCAAGGCTTACTGATCCGACAAGCGGAATCGCGTTCGGCCTTGCAGCTCGAAAGGGGTAGATGCAGGTCGGTATCGGAAGGAACTTGCAGCCGGGGTTCCTCTCTCTGGGCCGTCCATAACGAGCATCGTTGTCTTTCTCATCGCTGTTGGTTATATCCCCGGAGCATGCTCCAGGTTCAATCAAGGTTAATTAACGGCATTATAACGCTTGCTTGACTGAATCGTCAAGTCGGCATATCCGGACATAAAGCGGCCCTCTCTCCGAAAATGCCCAGAATGGTGCGAATAACCTGAGCTTCCGGATCGGTCGTGTGAATGTAGAGATATCGCGGAGAAGCGGCAAGCAGCCGACTGACAAGCAGGCTTTCCTCTTCCTGATCGTCACGCTCTGTCGGCGGCTCCTCTTCCAGCGCCGGATCGCCCGCCGCCTCCGCTTCCTTCTCCAAAGGACGCATCTTCTCGTCAAGCAGCTTAAAGGCATGTCCTCCGGAGTGGAGAACGTGGACGGCCGGCACCCGGACTTCCTGCCACTCCACCATGCTTTGAAGCAACGACATGAATTCCTGGTATTGGCGCTCCATGATTCGCTCTTCGATCGTCGTCTCCGCCGCTTCCTTGACCTCGTCCTGATACTCCTTCATACGGAACCGAAGGAAGCCGTCGAGATGGATAAAGCCGTTCTCCAACATGAAGTCGGCGAAAGGCTGCCCCCAGCGCTTGATTCTGCGCGACCGCCCCCATCCAGCCAAGTCGGGTTCGAAATCCGTCTCCCCGTCAAGCAAAGCGATCGCTTCCGAGATCATGACGTCGGCCTCCACCTGATCGCCGCGCGGGCCGTACTTCTTATGCATCCATTGCCGCAGCAGGCAAGGTTCCCTCTCAGACACGATAAACTCGGCCAGCGCAATGCCCGTTCTGGCGCAGAAATCCTCTCTTCCCTTCTCGATGGTCAAGCTGCAGCGAACGCGGTTATCCTCCGGCGATACTTCCCAAGGACCTTCTCCCCGGCTCCCGGACAATCCCGCGAAAGATTGGTTCAGCATGGCAGCCAATCGTTCGGATGAATCGCGGCAGGAACCCGTATCGATCGTCCACTCATCCTTCTTCACCTGATCACCCCCGGCGTCTCCTTTACTTACTATATGGTGACCGAAAAAGGGATATACGATCGACAATTCGATATGGTATATTTTATAAATCGACAACAAGCGCCAATGGTACTCCAGGCAAATTCTGCTCATTCATTTGAGGAATGCGAGGCCAACCAATGATGGCATTTCCCCATGTCGAACAGGATCAGAACCAGCTGAACCGATATGTCTTGTCCGTACTCGGTTCCGTCATGCTCCTCTCTCTTGCCATCGAGATTTACATCCTGATCTTCTACATCGAGGATTCCGTCTCTTTCCTGATACAGGAAGTGCTGAAGCCGACCGCCTTGCTCTCCGCCGTGCTCTTCGTCGCCGCGCTTGCCGTTTACAAGCTGCAGAAGAATCAGGAGTTTATCCTCCTCTCTTCCGCGACCTTGATGATCGACATTCTGATCGTCAGCCACACCCCCGTTCCTTTCCTGTTAATCTCCCTTCACTTGCCCGTTCTGCTCAGTCTGATCTATTACCATCTTCCCAAACTGCTTTATGCCATTCTCAACTCCGCCGTCTCCCTGGTCGTTCTTCTGATCTTCAATTCCGATATTCGGCAGCATATTCGTTCGGACACTCTTCTCGGAATCCTCATTACTCTTCTCATCTTCAATATCGTCGCCATTGCGGTCCTCAGAAGGGCCAGAGCGCTATATGATTACTACATCGACGACAAGAACCGCGAAGGTTCGAGACTTCTGGAAAATTATCTGGAGGATCTGCGCAGCAAGACCGATCCGTTGACCGGCGCCTGCAACCATACCGCCTTCCACCTTCACCTGGAACAGATGGTCCGTCAGAGCGACTCGGGACTCATGCCGCTCTACCTGGCCTTTATCGATATCGATAACTTCTCGGGAATCAACGAATGCTACGGGCATAGGCAAGGGGACGAGGTTCTCCGCTCGATCTCGAATATCCTCGCTTCGCGTCTCGGACCTCATGATACGGCAGCCCGGTACGAAGGCGATAAATTCGCGATCCAATTCCTTCGGCCATCCAGCCAAGAAGCGTTCGACTCAATGGAGAACCTCCGCAAGAGGATCGAGAAGCTTCGCCTTCCCGGTATGGACGAAGGGAAAGTTACGATCAGCATCGGCCTCATCCCCTACGCCGCCGGTCTGGGCAAGACCGAGCTGATCGGCAATGCCGACCGAGCTTTGGCCGAGGCGAAGTCCAAGGGCAAGAACCGAACCGCGATCTCGTCTTCGCTGCACGCAATGGATGTCTAAATGATGATGGTAAGGTTAATATGCATAATAAAAAGGCGGCATCGGGTGGATTGAAACTGCATCCCGATGCCGCCTTTATTGAGATATAGATTAGTTCTGCATGACGAAATCCTTGGCGATCTTCTCGTTCTCGTCGTCAAACACCTTGAGAATGTTATACTGCGTATCGCGCTGGGCAGGAATGCGTCCCGCTTCGCGAATCAGCTTCAGACACAGCTCGATATTGACCTTGTGCGTCGTGCCCGCCGCGGAGACGACGTTCTCCTCCATCATCGTGCTCCCGAAGTCGTTCGCGCCGTATGTCAGAGACAGCTTGCCGATCTCCGGTCCCATGGTTACCCAGCTGGATTGGAAGTTCGGAATGTTATCGAGAGCGATCCGGCTGATCGCCAGCGTCTTCAGGTATTCCTCCGGCGTCGCTTTCTCGCGCTTCATGTTGGTATTATCCGGCTGGAATGTCCAAGGAATAAAGGCAAGGAAGCCTTTGGACGGATAACCGTTCTGAATGCACTCGTCCTGCGCCTCGCGGATCCGCAGGAGATGCAGCGCGCGTTCCTCCATCGATTCCCCGAACCCGATCACCATCGTACCGGTCGTCGTCATGCCTTCCTTGTGAGCCGCCGTCATGACGTCCATCCAATCGCGCCAAGAGCCTTTAAGCCGGCTGATCTTCTTGCGCGTGCGGTCGTCCAGAATCTCCGCTCCGCCGCCGGGCAGGGAATCGAGGCCCGCCTCGTGAATCTGGCGCACGACTTCCTCCAGCGTCAAGCCGTCGGAGACGTCGACCATCTTGCGAATCTCCGCCGGGGAGAACGAATGCATCGTGATGTTCGGGAACCTGGCTTTGATCTTCCTCAGCAGGTCCGTGTAATAGGAGAACGGCAGGTTCGGATTCGTTCCGCCTTGCATGAGAATCTCCGTGCCGCCCACGTCTACCGTCTCTTGAATCTTCTGCAGGATCGCTTCGTCGGGAAGCACGTAGCCCTGCTCCGAGCCCGGCGCGCGGTAGAAAGCGCAGAACCGGCAATAGACGTCGCAGATATTCGTATAGTTCACGTTGCGCCCCACCACGAAGGTCGTGATCGGCTCCGGATGCCACTTCTTCATGATCTCGTTGGCGGTCCTGCCCATCTTCTCGATCTCGTCGCTCTCGAACAAGGCGATTATCTCCTCTTGCCCGAGGCGTTCGCCGCGCAGCGCCTGTTCCAAAATACGATCGATTCCACTCATCGTCTTGCTCCTCTCCGGTTGCCCAGTTATGTATCGTTAAACCTGTCATTGCTTATGGTAGCATAAAAAGACCGCCGCAGTCACCTAGGAGGCGACTTGATCGCGGCGGTACTGGATACGTTGTTTGGTTTCTTGGAAGACATGGCGTTCATGCTCATGCAGAAGCACGTTCGGTCTGGCGAAGTAATAGCCCTGCCCCATACCGACGTTCAATCGGAACAGCACGTCCGCTTCCTCCTCGCGTTCGACGCCCTCCGCCACGACCTCGCAGCTCATCTCTCCGGCCGCCGTCACGATCGCCTTCAATAGGCTTTCCTTGACCGAGATCCGATCGACGTGTTGGATGACGGAACGATCGATCTTGATCAGTTCGGGAGCCATCTCGCCGATCCACTGGAGGCTCGAATAACCTGCTCCCATATCGTCCACCGCGAAGCGGAATCCGTGGCTGCGGAAGGATTTAAGAATGGCCAGCATCTTCTCGAAGTCCTCCACGGCATGCCTCTCGGTAATCTCGAAGATAATCTGCCGTGGAGAAAGCGAAGGATGACGCGACAGGCATTCCAGAACATGCTCGAGGAAGGCCGGATTGTTAAGCGTTACCGCTGTGATGTTCAGGAAGACGGGCTCCTGAATCTTCCGCGTGGCCACTTCCTCCAACGCAAGCTTCACGACCATGAATTCCAGTCGGCCAAGCTGCTTGCTCTGGCTGGCGAACTGGAACAGCTCGTCCGGACGGTGGAAGATGCTCCCTACGGGGCCTCGCGTCAGAATCTCCCAGCCGAAGACGTCCCCGTTCTTCAAGTTCATGATCGGCTGAGCGAGCACCGAGATGTCGCGATTCTGAAGGATCTGCTCCAGCAGGCGTCTCGCCGCGATGACCTGCGGAGATAATTGGCGGGTCGCAAGAGCCAGGGCGAAACGGTAGGACTCCTGCAGCAGCTCTCCGTTCGTCATTCCTTCCTGATAGGAAGCCGACAGCGGAACGTAGCTTCCGGTTAAAGGAATGTTCGCGTTCATTCCTTTGACGCAGCTGACTTTCGATTCGACGGAGAGCCGGAGAGACTCCAATCTATGGTAGAGCGCGGCCGGAATGAATTCCGTGCCGGCATGGCGCTCCCCCTTGATAATCATAACGAATTCTTGCGGGCCGAATTGATCCATCCCGATGATCTCGGAATCGTCCCATTGCGCGCCGGCCAAGGAAGACAAGCTTCTTCTCGTCTCCAGCTTCAGATAAGGCTGAAGCGCCTTGAACGGAACGTGATGCGATTCCGGGCAGTCCCATCGAAATAACGCAAGATAACATAAATCGCCGCGATTCAGATGTTTGTCCAGCATAGCCTCGATTGGCTTGCGGAGAGTGAAGTCGGGCGGGAATATTCGGAGCGAACGGTCGGTCATCAACAGTTTGGCACCGATAAGAAGTCGATCCAAGAAACCGCGTACTCTCACAACAGATCAGCCACCCTCGTCATGTAACCGCACCGTCATTGTAACATGAATGAAAGAGATCTGAATAGAATATCTTGACAATTTGCGGCGAATTAAATGTCGAGAGCTTGGGCTAAATCGCGAATCAAATCGTCAACATCTTCCAATCCGACCGAATACCGGACGAGTCCGTCCGTAATGCCTCGCGCCAGCCTCACCTCGCGCGGCATGGCGGCATGGGACATCATCGCCGGGTAAGAGAGAATGCTCTCGACCGCGCCTAGGCTTACGGCCACGATCGGCAGCTTCACTTTGCCCAGCAGCTTGCGGGCGCGTTCTCCGCTGCCCACATCGAAGGATACGACGGCTCCGAAGCCTTTGGACTGCTTCGCATGGATTTCGCGGCGCGGGTGATCGTCGAGTCCGGGATAATAAACTTTCTCGACGCCGGGGTGATCTTGCAGCCAAGCGGCCAGCTTCGCGGCGCTCTTCTCGCTTCCTTCCATGCGCACTTGCAGCGTCTTCATGCCTCTCATGAGCAGCCAGCTCTCCTGCGCGCTCAGCACGGTGCCGAGGCCGTTCTGGAGCTGCTTCACGCGGCGGCCCAACGCTTCGTCCGCCGTGACGACGAGGCCCGCGAGCACGTCGCTGTGCCCGCCGAGGAACTTGGTGGCGCTATGGATGACGATATCGACGCCAAGCTCGATCGGACGTTGATGATAAGGGGTCATGAACGTATTGTCCAGCATGGTCAGCAGGCCATGCTCCTTCGCCCAAGACGCGATCTCGGCGATGTCCGTGATCTTGAGCGTCGGGTTGGAAGGGGTCTCCATGAATACGGCCTTCGTATTCGGTTGAAGAGCCTGCTTCACTTGCTCGAAGTCCGTCATGTCCACGAAGGTCGAATCGATGTTCAGTCGATTAAGCACCGTCGTCAGGAGACGATAGGTTCCGCCGTATACGTCTTCGGTCACGATCACATGGTCGCCCGCCGACAGCAGCAGGAACGACGTCGAGATCGCCGCCATGCCGGAAGCGAACGCGAAGCCGCGCGCGCCTCCCTCCAGGAGGGCGATATAGTTCTCCAACGCTTCGCGCGTCGGGTTGCCCGAGCGGCTGTAGTCGTGCGCCGGAGGGTTGTCCAGATCGAAGTGATGGAAGGTCGACGCCTGGTAGATCGGAACGCTCGAAGCGCCGGTCGCCTTGTCGATCTCGCCTCCGAAGTGGATCAGCTTGGTCGAGAATTGCTTGTCTTCATGGGCCATGGGGTTACGCCTCCTTGATTTCTTGCAGAGCCGCGTCAATGGCTGCGCCCAGGTCTGCGATCAAATCTTCGATGTGCTCGATGCCGACGGAGAACCGCAGCAGGCGGTCGTCTACGCCGACCTTCTTGCGAATCTCGATCGGAATGTCCGCATGCGTCTGAACCGCAGGGTAGGTCAGCAAGGATTCGACGCCGCCCAAGCTCTCGGCGAAGGCGATCAGCTTCAGGTGGCGCAGGATCGGCTCAACCGTGCGGGCGTCCTTCATGCGGAAGGAGAAGATCCCCGTGTTGCCGGAAGCCTGGCGCTTCTGGATCTCATAGCCCGGGTGATGAGGCAATCCGGGATGATAGACTTCTTCAACGGCCGGGTGTGCCTTCAGCCACTCGGCCACCTTGATGGAGTTGTATTCATGCCGCTCCATGCGCAGCGCGAGCGTCTTCATTCCTCTCATTAACAGGTAAGAATCCTGAGGCCCGAGTACCGCTCCCAAGGAATTATGCAGGAAGGCCACTTGCTTGGTCAGCTCTTCGCCCTTGGTCATGATCAACCCCGCGAGAACGTCGTTATGCCCGCCCAAGTACTTCGTCGCGCTATGGATGACGATGTCCGCCCCGAGATCCAGCGGCCGTTGCAGGAACGGCGTCAGTAGCGTGTTGTCCACGATGGTCAGGTAACCCTTGGCCTTGGCCCAAGATGCCACCTTCTCGATGTCCGTGATCATCATCAGCGGATTCGTCGGCGTCTCGATCAGAACCGCCTTGGTGCCGCCTTGACAAAGTTCTTCCATCGCTTCGATATCGTTGGTATCCACATAAGAAGCGGTTATCCCGTAGCGGGACAGAATCTGCTCCAGCAGACGGTAAGTGCCGCCGTACAGGTCCAGCGAGACGATCAAGTGATCGCCTTGGCCGAACAGCGCGAAGATCGTCGTGAGCGCGGCCATGCCGGAGCTGCAGGCGAAGCCTCCGTCCGCATTCTCGAGATCGGCTGCGGCTTTCTCCAACACCGAACGGGTCGGGCTCTTTGTCCTGGAATAATCGAATCCCGTGCTCTGGCCGAGACGCGGGTGGCGGAACGCCGTCGAGTGATAGACCGGGAAGTTGACGGCTCCCGTATTAGGATCCTCTTGGGACCCGATTTGGGCTAAGCGGCTTTCAATGTTCATGGGTGGTTGTCCTCCTGCACTCGGCTTTATAAGGAATATCAAATACTCGCTTGGTTAGATGCCTGCTCCCATATCCAGATCATATGGCGTCGCTTGGTACACATAATAATTCAGCCAGTTGGAGAACAGCAGATTGGCGTGCGCCCTCCAGCTCGACAGCGGCATTTTGCTCGGATCATTTCCCGGAAAATAATTCTTGGGAACGTCGATACGCAAGCCCTTGGCTTTATCCCGGTCATACTCCCACTTGAGGGTAAGGGGATCGTATTCCGAATGGCCCGTAACGAAGATTTGCCGCCCGTCCTTGGTTGCCGCAAGATAGACGCCGGCCTCCTCCGATTCGGACAGAATCTCAAGCTCAGGCACCTTCTCGATATCTTCGCGGCGCACCTCGGTATGTCGGGATTGCGGCACGTAGAACATTTCGTCGAAGCCCCTGAGAAGAGGAACGTTCCGCTTCTCGATCGTATGAGGGAACACTCCGAACAGCTTGCTGTCGAGGTCGACCTTCGGAATTCCGAAATGATGGAACAGCCCGGCTTGAGCCCCCCAACAAATATGGAAAGTCGAAGTGACGTTCTTCTTGCTCCAGTTCATGATCGTCTGAAGCTCATCCCAATAGTTGACTTCCTCGAACGGCAGCTGCTCGACGGGCGCGCCGGTAATGATCATTCCGTCATATCGCTGATGGGCGATCTCGTCGAACGTCTTATAGAATGCCTCGAGATGCTCCACGGACGTATTCTTCGAAGTGTGCGTCTTGGGATGGATGAGCACCACTTCCACCTGCAGAGGCGTATTCCCGATCAGGCGAAGCAGCTGCGTCTCCGTCGTCTCCTTCGTCGGCATCAAATTTAAGATCGCGATGCGTAGCGGCCGAATATCCTGACGATAGGCCACACTCTCATCCATGACGAATATATTTTCTTCCGCCAGTATTTCCCTGGCAGGCAACGAATCCGGCACTTTAATCGGCATGCCTATAACCCCCTTCTGTCTTTGGCCATCCGGAACCGTGCGCGAATGATGCAAGCCTCAAACGCTCTCGGTTCGGCGATTTACGGGCGCTAAGGAAGCTTAGCGCGGGTTGTTCGGAATCGGATCGACATGAGCTTAGTCCGTCCGAATAACCTAAAAAGACCCTTCTGATGAGAAGGGTCGCCGCAGGTATTCTTACGTCGCCTCTCTCATCTCCCAGTGTCGCGAACGTTCATCGCGAACCGCAAGAATTAGCACCGTGCGTCTGTGATCGACGCCGGTTGCCGGGCTTCATCGGGCTAGTCCCTCCGCCTGCTCTTGATAAGGATGGCAAATCTTATTCAGTTGTAATCCATCGTTGAAACTCCTTCTAATGTAAACCAAAAGGGCTTTACCGTCAAGGAGCGGAATTGTCCTTAAATTGTCCTTGTATGGGACTTAAGAGAAGATTATACTTAACACGAATTGCGCTTATTCAACAAGGACATCGATAAAGGGGGGAGCCGGTCATGGAAGGAGATCAACCTGGGCCAAGTTGCAGCTTATCCGGGATTGAGGCAGGACGACAGGTTGCCGTTTGGCGCTCGGGCGAAGCCGGCTCCGCCGACTTATAGACTGAACTCGCTGAGCGGACGTTCGCCCTGCATGATTCACCTGTCATGCAAAGGAGCGGATTCCATTGAAAATTCGGCTGGTTAACAAAGGCGTATTCACGCCGATCGAGAACATTGAAGAAACCCTTCTCCCGCCGGAGCAGGGTTTCTACTGGATTGACGCGGACGTAGACGACCTGCTGTCGCTGCAGCCGCTGTTCGGCATTCACGATCTTGCCGTAGAGGACTGCTTGACGGAAGAAGAGCAGCGTCCGAAGCTTGAAGTGTACGAAAGCCATTATTTTATCGTTATCAACAGCATCCGGTTCGACGACGAGGAGATCTTCCTTCGGGCTCTTAACATGTTTCTCGGCCGTCATTATCTGATAACGGTCACCCGCCAGAAGATCAACGAGCTCCGCACGATCAAGCCGATCCTATGGGAGCAAGAAGTAGACAGCGCCGACCGGCTTCTATACCACCTCGTCGATAACGTCGTCGACAACTACTTCCTCGTCGGCGATCGGATCGAAGCTCGGATCGAGAGCCTGGAAGAAGACATTCTCATGCACACGAAGAAATCCCACCTGACCGAGATCATCGGACTTCGAAGCGAAATCCTGTGGCTGAAGAAGGTGCTCGGCCCGCAGCGCGACGTCATCGGCGCTCTGAACAAGAAAGAGCTTAAGCTGTTCGACGTGCAGCTGCAGAAATACTTCGGGGATATTTACGAGAACGCCGTGAAGATCACGGAAACCTTCGAGACTTACCGGGATCTGATGGCGAACTTGCGAGAAGCTTATCAATCCAGCGTCGCGAACCGCGCGAACGAAATCATGCGCGTCTTCACCGCGCTGACCACGATCTTCATGCCATTGACGTTCATTACCGGGATCTACGGGATGAACTTCGATTATATTCCCGGCATGCACGACCGAAGCGGATCCATCGTTCTTCTCTTCATCATGGCCGCCCTCGGCTTCGGCATGTTCTATATCTTCCGCAAGAAGGATTGGCTATGAACGATCCCATATGGCTATGACGCCCCCTGCTCGGCCCGATTCGGCGAGCCAGGGGGCGTCTTTGTTTTAGACGGCCGCGGTCGTGCGCTTGCGGCGGTACCGGATGCGGATCATCCGCAGGCGCTCGTAATGCTGTTCGGCTTGCCCGCCGCCCGCTGCCTCGGAGGAGTACAGTCGCTGGTACAGCGGCTTCAGGTAGCGGTCGCCAAGCTCCTTCATCGCGATCTCCGCCTGCTCGATCTCTCCCTCGGCCACGGAGGCAAGCTCCTGGTCGACGATCGGCAGGACATCGTAACCTTCTTCGTCCAGCCGATCGATACGCTCCACGAGCATCCTGCGCGAGAGACCGAGCTCCTGCTCCAGATCCGCCAACGAGCTTCCTTGGCGTATGCCGGTCAACAGCTTCTTCTTCTCCTGAACGAGTGAGACGCTCTTGCCGTACTTCTCCTCCTTCTGCAGGAAGAGCCATTCCTCCAGCTGTTCCTCGGACACCGCGTTCTCCACCCATTGAAGGGGGAACTCATGCTCTCGAGGCAGAGAGGAGACAAGCTCCAGCAGCTCCGCGCCGTACTTCTCCAGCTTCGTCTTGCCGAATCCCGGAAGCTGGGCCAGCTCTTCCGGCGTTCTCGGAACGAAGACGGCCACCAGTTGAAGCTCGCGATTGGTCGCAATCAGATAGGCGGAGCGCTTCTCTTCCGTCGCTTTCGCCCGCCGCCACTGGCGAAGCGGCGCCACTTTCTCTTCCGAGCCGTGGTGATCGGCGTAGCATTGCAGCACGGAGGCCAGCTGCTGGCGCCTCTCCCAGAACGGGGAGTCCTCCAGCATTCCGTCCAGCAGCGGACGGAAGCCAACCTTCATCTTCCCGGCCACGCCGTGACGGAAGGATGCAAGCAGCTCCTCCCAGCTCGTCCCCTCATACCAGATCTCCTGGTTATCGGGCCCTTGTTCCGGGATGGGGTGCCAGCCGGCGCTCCAGATCCCCTGATGCTCCCCGATAAACACTTGACCGCGTTCCGGTTCCGCTCTGCCCACTGCCTGTTCGAACCGATTCAGAAAAACAATCTCCATCCTGATTCCTCCTTGGCGCATGCCTGCGCGTATTCCACGTTCCGGAGCCTCCGAGGCGAGGGATGAAGACGGCAGAATAACAAAGAAGCACCCCTCCGCACTTGGCGGTGAGGTGCTTCCTCATCACGGCTACCCGAACAATGTAAGAACAGATTAGCAGATCGCCCTTATTTTGGCAATAGAGAATAGCCGTGCTTGTCACATGTTCTTCTTTTGCTGAATGGAAGGCTGTATGATACTGTTAACTTAACGACTGAGAATGGACGTTCGGACGGGTTCGGACGGAGAGGAAGTTGAAGGCACTTCATGGTTCAGCATACGGAGAAAAGGTGCCCGTTCTCGGGGGCGCTTTATAAGGAGGCGGAAGCTTTCGTCCGGACCGGGCACGGCGAGCTCGGAACGCCGGAAGCGGAAGTCGCAAGAAGGCTAGGGCAAATAGAGGCCGCCATTCGGCAAGAAGGGAACTACGCTCATTCGACCGAGGAGCTTGCCCATGGAGCCCGAATGGCTTGGAGGAACGCGAACCGCTGCATCGGAAGGCTGTTCTGGAACCGGATGCACGTTTTCGACGAGAGAGGGTGCGAGACGGAAGGGCAAGTATACGAAGCGCTTCTGAGGCATATCGAATTCGCGACGAACGGCGGGGAGATCCGGCCGGCGATCACGCTCTTTAAGCCGGAGGATTCAGACGGCGGCGAGCCGATCCGCATCTGGAACCACCAATTGATCCGCTATGCCGGTTACGAGACGGAGAACGGGATCGTCGGCGACCCCGCTTCTCTCTCCTTCACCAAAGCCTGCATGGAGTTGGGTTGGTGCGGCGAGGGAACCGACTTCGACGTGCTTCCGCTGGTCATCCAAGTCAGAGGACGGACTCCCCGCTGGTTCCCCATTCCGCCCGAGCTTGTGCTCGAGGTGCCGCTGACCCATCCGTCCGCGGACCTGTTCGGATCGTTCCGGGCGAAGTGGTACGCGGTTCCGATCATCTCGGACATGGCGCTGGAGATCGGCGGCATCCGCTATCCGGCCGCGCCGTTCAACGGCTGGTACATGGAGACCGAGATCGGCGCGCGCAATCTTGCCGACGAGTTCCGTTACAACTTGATTCCGCTCGTCGCCCGGCAATTGGGATTGGATATGAGCAGCAACTCGACTCTCTGGAAGGATCGGGCGCTCTTGGAGCTGAACGTCGCCGTTCTGCACTCCTTCCGCCAAGCGGGCGTCAGCATCGTCGACCACCATACCGCCGCCCAGCAATTCAAGATGTTCCAGCGCAACGAGGAGAAAGATGGCCGAGAAGTGACCGGACGGTGGTCCTGGCTGATCCCGCCTCTCTCCCCCGCGCTGACGCACGTGTTCCACAGCAGCTTCGAGGATAAAACGGTGATGCCGGGCTTCCTCGCCCAGAAGCGGCCTTATGAATAAGATCATTCGATCAGGGAGGTACAGACCATGCAACTGAAGGATTTCGATTTTCTGTCCGACAGCACCGAGCAGACGTCCACCCGATTCGTCACCTTCATCACCCCGGGCTTCCACCGCTTCGATCTCGCGATCGTGACGACGAATCGCTTCTACGGCAAGAAGCTGGTCATCGACCTGCAATCCGGACGCAGCGGCGTCCTCGCGGCCGACGACCTGGAAGAAGAGGGCGTCCTCGAAGCCGCTTATCGCATCGACGAGGAGCAGGCGAAGGAGCTTGCCCAGTTCCTGCACATGGTTCTGGGAGAGGTCCATTTTACGGATTGACCGGATGCTTTTTTGTTGTCTGCATAGACACCAAACTTTGAGTAACCAGTACTCATTTGGCGGCCTTATTCGACGATTGGCGGGCAATTAGGGTAACCATTACTCGTTTGTTGCCCTCATGCGGCGGTTGGCAGACATTTTGAGTAACCATTACTCATTTGTTGCCCTCATGCGACAGTTGGCAGGCATTTTGAGTAACCAGTACTCATTTGGCGGCCTCATGCGGCGATTGGCGGGCATTTTGAGTAACCAGTACTCGCTCCCGAGTCGACTGCAAGCCGGCTCTTTTTGGCGTTCCCGGCTACGACGATTGAGACCGACTTCCGCTGGGCAACCTACCGGAATCCGTATAAGGAAGGAGGTTGACCATGCCCCTGTTCCGCTCCGGAAAGAAACCGCAGCCGCTTGCCGAACTGGCGACCGTCGAATCCCAGCGCAACGAGATTATTCCCGAGGAATTCCCCGAAGGACCGTACGGGATGAGCCTGGAGTCGCCAAGCCTTGGCAAAAGCACGCCATGGGGAGAAGGCCAGCGCTCCGCCAGCGCGTTCGCCTGGGAGAACCGCGAGCTGCACGCCGGACTCGACCGCGACTATCCGGGCGACCACAAGCCCGACGACGAAGCCGATCCCGAGATGCACTAATCCAGAGCGGCTCGCGAGTCGGCTAGCTACCTGTAGCTCAGCTTGGTTCCGAACACGAGCGCGTTGCTCAGGTTCCTTCCCGGCGTCGTGATCATCTTGCCGTCCGCCGCTAATCCCGAGGAAGCTCCGCCGTCCAGGTTCATCGCCTGCACGGCTCCGAGCTTCTGCATGATCGCGCCAAGCTCCTTCACCGTCGCGCCGTTTACCGTTGCCAGAACAAGGCTTCCATCCGCCTTGATGCCGATTCCGCTTCTGGCTGCGCTTAAGCTCAGAATCTTCGTTTCCGAGAACCCTTCCTTGACCGCGTCTACCTCCACTTTTCCATCCTTAACGACCCTCGGCCCCGCTCCGATCGCCGTCGCGACTTCGCTCCAATCGACCGCTTTGCCGTTCATATCCTTGAATTCCGTCTTGTAGCTTGCCGGCCGGCCGACGCCGAAGCTGTCCGCTTGCGATTGCAAGGTGCCCGTATACACGACGACGAAGCCGGTCTTCGGAATTTGCACGTTCTCGTTCTTCGCGATTCGCGTCACGATCCCACGTTCGACTACGACGGCGGTTCCCCAGGCGAAGCCGATTCGCTCTCCGCGCTTAGACGTGAACAGCACCGCAGAGCTGCTCTTCTCCGCCGGCGTCCGGTTGATAAAGTAAGCGTACCAGCCGCGCTGTCTTCCGTCCGGGTTCACCGATTGCCCCGAGACGGAGATTCTCAGCGAGTCCATGAGCGCCTTCCCGTCCCAAGTAAAGCCGATCGTCGTGCCATAGTTGCCCGAATGAGCAATCTCGCCGTCCGCGATTACCGTGCCCCAAGGCTCCGGAATGCCGCCATAGGCTTCGAAGAACGTCCCGTTGATCGCGACGGATGCATTCTTGCGTTTGACGATCGCCGCCAGCGGCTCCGTTCCCCCGATTCGACCTCCTCCAAGCCCGACGTCGACGGGCATTCCCTTGGGAATGGCAACCGTGCGGACGGCGAACTTCTTGCCCGCGGCGGTTATTTGCTTAGACTCCGCTTTGGGTTGAAAAGCAAGTTTGAGAGGCTGAGCGGCCGTTACCGTAAGAGGTACGACGCAGGTTACCGGCTTCCCGTCCTCTTCCGCGTATACGGCTCGCAGATTCGTCTTGCCCGCCGAGACGGGGATGAGCAATCCGGTGGACGAGATACGCGCCACTTGGGGATTGCCGGTCTCGTAGTACGAGTAAAACGAGTTGTCGGGAATCTGCAGAAGCTCCTTCATGAAAATTCGAGTCCCGACGGATAAGCCCATCGAAGCCGGTTGGCAGAAAGTCGATGGGATCGACGAGCCGGCCGTTCCCTCTCCTCTAGAAACCGCAGGGACGCTGACGCCCCCAAGCGAAACGACGAGCGCAATAACCAGAAGCCGACGTACGAACGCTGAAAATAAACGCAAAAAAAACGACCCTTTCTTTTATCCGATTGTCTACCTTATTGTCGGAAAAAAGAGGGTCGTTCGTTAGCCGTTCAACTCGCGGAATCGATCATCTGCAGCAGAGTCGTCAGGCGGTACTGGTCGAATAGAGGCTTCGCCTGCTCGATCGAGACGTTCCACAGGCAATCGTCCAGCACGCAGTCGATCGGACTGTCGACATTGATCCGCGCCAGCGTCCGGGAGAGATGCAGCATGTCCAGATCGTTCTCGATCTTCGTCTTGATGCTAGCCGAGAGCGAAGACAGATTGGCCAGGATGCCGTCGATCGTCTCGTACTCCAGCAAGAGCTTAAGCGCCGTTTTCTCGCCGATGCCTTTGACGCCGGGGTAGTTGTCGCTCGTATCGCCGGTCAAGCCTTTGAGCTCGACGATCTGGAACGGCTGAATGCCCTTGTCTTCCTTAAGCAGATCCAGATCATAAACCGCGTAATTCTGCCTGCCCTTCTTCATGATAACGACGTGAACCCGCTCCGACACGAGCTGAAGCATGTCCTGGTCGCCGGTAAGCACGTAGACGTGGCCTTGCTCGCACAACCGGGTCGCCAGCGTCCCGATGCAGTCGTCCGCTTCATATCCCTCGATCCCGAGATTCGGAATGCCAAGAGCGGCAACGACATCCTTCACGAGAGAAAATTGAGGCACGAGGTCCTCCGGGGCTTCCGGACGGTTTGCCTTGTATTCGGTGTACATCTCCGTGCGGAACGTCTTGCTCCCCATATCCCAGCAGCAGAGAACATGCGTCGGCCGGAACGTATTGACCGCGTCGAACAGGTATTGCAGGAACCCGAAGATAGCGTTGGTCGGCGTTCCGTCCGGGGTCCTTCTTGCGCTGTAGGATTGGGCGAAGAACGCCCGGAACAGCAGGGCCATGCCGTCTACGATCAAAATTTTGTTGTTATTCATCGAATGGGTACCGTCCAATCTCCATAGGTTTTGCGGGCAGTCGTTTCTATCGTCACTCTCTATCTTAAAGGAGAGCCGCAGCGGTGACAATGTCCCGGGGATGGTGAATTGTGTAAGGCGGCGGGATCGTCACCAAATTGATGACTATCGGCTTACCAGTGGATTGCGTTAGCCCTGTAAAGACACTTCTGTATGTTGCCAACAAGCACGCCGAAAAGTCTACAATCGCACGTTGTCCTATACTGAGCCTGAAAAGAAGCCCCTTAACGCTTGCCCTACTTCATCGGCACTAGCAATCGGTCGATTAGCTTTGATTCTCGGCTAACGGAAATATCAGACCCTTACACGCCAGAAATTGACCAGAAAAAATTCTAACGGAAATACGCGACGCTTAGACTGTCTATTTGCCTCGAAAAGAGGGGTGTTGTCCATATAAGGGTCTGTAATTTCCTTTAGAATGCAAAATACGCCGATACAAGCCTCTAAGGGTCTCAAATTTCCGTTACATTTCGGGGCGGTGAATCCAATAAAAAAGCGAGGGATTGTCCCTCGCTCATGAATCCTCCATCTGGAGCCTGCCCTCGTCAGCAGGCCTCTACGGCCTCTTCAACCTCTACAAGCATCTCCAGCATCCCCGGAATCTCCCGCGCATCCGGATCTCAGACCTCTCAGCCCTCTCAGACCTCTCCGGCTTCCCTCAGGAACCGGCCGATCCTAGCGGCCGCCTCGAGCAGCCGTTCCTCCGGCTCGACGAGTGCGAGGCGCACATAGCCTTCGCCGCGCGAGCCGAACGCGTTGCCGGGAATGACGGCGACGCCCGTGCTCTCCAGCAGCTGCTCGGCGAAGTCCCGCGACGTCCAGCCCGAAGGAACCGGCGCCCAGACGAACATCGTCGCCTTGGAGCGCGGAATGCTCCAGCCGTGCTTGTCCAGCTCAGCCAAGAACAGGTCCCGGCGGCACTCGTACAGCTCGAAGGCTGGAGCCGGATCGGTCATGTCCTTCTCAAGCGCGGCAACCGCCGCTTCTTGAACCGCCTGGAACACGCCGAAGTCGATGTTGCCTTTGAGGCTGGCCAGCGTCTCCAGCACTTCCCGATTGCCGACGGCGAAGCCGATGCGCGCTCCGGCCAGATGGAACGACTTCGACATCGAGTGGAACTCGATCGCCACGTCCATCGCACCCGGCACCTCCAGGACGCTGGGCGGACGGAACCCGTCGAAAGCCATCTCGCTGTAGGCATTGTCGCTTACCAGCAGCACGCCCCGTTCCTTCGCCACCCGAACCGCTTTCTCATAGAACGCCAGGTCCGCCACCGCCGACAAAGGATTGCTCGGATAGTTGAGCAGCATGAACTTCGCCTTTCTCCACGCCTCATCCGGCACCGAATCAAAGTCCGGCAGATAGCCGTTCTCCTCCAGCAGCGGCAGCGGAATCGTCTCGACGCCCGCGACGGCCAAGCCTGCCTGGTATACCGGATAACCCGGATCGGGCAGCAGCGCGCCGTCTCCCGGATCGGTCACGGCCAGCGCAAGATGCGCCAGGCCGTCCTGCGTTCCCATCAGGGACAGAATCTCCTTGTCGGGATCCAGCTTCACGCCGAAGCGATGCTCGAACCAGGTCGCCACCGTTGTCCGGAAGCGTTCGGAGCCCTGCGTTCCCGGATACCCGTAATTCCTCTCGTCCATGCTGGCCGAAGCCAGAGCGGAGCGAACCTCCTCGGCCGGAGGAAGCGCCGGAGTCCCGATATCCAGCGAGATCACGTCGATCCCCCTCTGCCGCGCCTCGCTCTTCCCTCTTGAGATCTCCGCGAAGATCGACGATCCCAATTTGTCCAATCGGCTTGAACGCCACTTGCTTGCGCTAGAACTCATCCCGTTAACGTCTTCCTTCCGTTTCTGTCTATCTGGTTATGCCCTTGCTCAAGAGCTTAAGGATTCGTAAGCCCCATCTCGTGAATCGCCCACATCATATACCCGAGGAAAGCGGCCAAGCCTCCGTACGTCAAGCCGAAGCGCCAGCGAACGCTTAACGGCACTTCGTAATAGTGGTCGGATTGATAAGCCTCGCCCTCCAGCCGTACCTTGAACCGCACCCGGTTATCCTCGCTTTGGTTCTCCACCTGTACGATGCGAACGCTATGAATCGTGCAAGGCGTATCGATCTCCAGCTCGCCGCGGAACGACAACGGCTCCCACCGGAACTCCGCCACATGCTGGCCGTCCATCCGGCAGTACGCCGTGAAGGGCAGCTCCCGCCGATGGGATTGGCCGGAGAGGTACCAATCGGGCAGATCCGGATCCACGTCCGCTTCATAGATTCCTTCCACGTACACCGGCCGCTCGGCTTTCTTGCGGAAGAACTCCCGGTACATCTGCCACAGGAACCAGACCCATATGAAAGCGAACAGGATGCTATGCGTATACCAGATGACGAGAGGCGCGAGTACCGCCCCCGCGACCCACAGCCAGCGGCTGACCGCCTTGGTGATTCGTCCTCCGTCGAGAGGATGAATCGGAAGCAGATTTAATAGATTAAGGAAGAATCCAACGTAAGCCAGGGCATACCACACCTCGCTGCCGGTCCATTCCGCGAGCAGGAAGCAGAATAACGCTCCGACCGTTCCCAGAATCGGGCCGCCTATCGCAACGTACGCCTCCGTCTCCGCGTCCTTCGGATGCCTTTTCATCGTGATAAGGGCTCCCAAGAAAGGAATGAATAGCGGAGAGGATACCGGCAAGCCCCGCCTTTTCGCCGCCCATACGTGGCCCATCTCGTGAACGAAGAGAAGAGCGACGAAGCCGAGCGCGAACGTCCATGGATACAGAAGAGCGTAAGCGCCGACCGTGACCGCCATCGAGAGCAGCGGCTTGCCGAATTTAAGCAGGAGCAGCAGCAGCGTCTTGCCTTTGGACAGCAGAACCATCAATCCGGCTCCCCATGCCCATGAGCCTCGGCCTCGCTTGGTCTCCGGCTGCGTCTCTTCCTTGACTTCCAGCGACACCGGGCGTTCCCCCTCCTCGTGCACATTCCTTGGGTCCGAACGTTTATCGTCCGGCTCTTTAGGCTCGTTCACCATACTTTGGACAGCTCTTCCTCGCGGAAGCCGACCGTCGCTTGCTCGTCGTTATAAATAACGGGACGCTTGATCAGCTTGCCGTTCGAGGCCAACAGCTTGATTTTCTCCTCTTCCGTCATCGAAGGCAGTTTGTCTTTAAGGCTAAGCTCCTTGTAGACTTCGCCGGACACGTTAAACCACTTCTGGATCGGCAATCCGCTAAGCGGGATCAGCTTGCTCAGTTCTTCCGCGCTTGGGGGCGTCTCCACGATATGGCGAAGCTCCAGTTCATGCCCTCTCGAACGCAGCCATTGCACGGCTTTGCGGCACGTTCCGCAGGTTGGATAATGATAGACGACGAGCGGCTTGCTCATGCTGTAAGTTCCTCCGATACTTGTTTTCAAAAAAAAGGCGTGGACGGCTCCAATGTTACAAAGGCGGAAGCTCTTCAAGAGTGCGTTCCAGCTCCCGCAGATCGGGCGGAAGCTCGGCTCTGAGCTCTAATCTCTCTTCCGTAATCGGATGCCGGAACGCGAGCAGGGACGCGTGCAGCGCCTGCCTGTCGATCGCTCCGGCCAGTCTTGAGGCGAGCTCCGTCGCCTCCCACTTCGGATCGGCATAATACGTGTCTCCGATGAGGGGGCATCCGATCCAGCCCATATGCACGCGAATCTGATGAGTTCGACCGGTTCCGAGCTTGATGTCGAGAGCCGAAGCTCCGCAAGGGTAGGCTTCGGCGACCGTGTAATAGGTGAGGGACGGCGCGCCGTCTTCCAGAACGGCCCTTCGATGAGGGTCCGTCGGGACCCGGCCGATCGGCTCGTTCACTTCCCCCGATTCCTGCGGAGGACGGCCGTACGCGTAAGCCCGGTAGCGCTTCTCGATCGTCCCCTCCATCATCTGCACGGAGAGCTGCTGATGCGCGTACGGGTGCTTCGCGATGACGACAAGTCCCGACGTATCCTGGTCCAGGCGGTGCACCGGGCGGAAACGGCAGTTCTCGCCTTTCTCCCGCCAATAATGAACGACGCCGTTCGCGAGAGTATTCGCGTAATGGCCGGTCGTCGGGTGCACGATGATGCCGGCCGGTTTATTCAATACCAATAGATGCTCATCTTCAAATACGATGTTCAGCGGAATTGGTTGCGGAAGGATGTCGTCCGACATCTCCTGCTCCATCCGGAATTCGACGACGTCGCCAACCGCCAGCCGGAAGCTGGGGTAGGCCTTCTCGCCGTTGATGGTGAGGCCTTCCTCCGATTGCTTCAGCTTGACGAACAGCCTTCTGGAGACGCCAAGCCGGTTGCGAAGCACGTCCCGAAGCATCTTCCCTTCGTCTTTCTCGTCTGCGATGTGGACGACCGGGGCGTAATAGCTTTCCTTCATTCCGTCTGCGACCTCCGGGAGAATACGTTGGCGCCCCGCGCGTATTCCACGTCGGGAACCGACAGAAGAACGTTCGCCTTGCGGGCTGCCGTGAAGAAATAGTCCGACAATCGATTCAAGTAGCGAACGACCTCTTCGGGACAAGCTTGAGAAGAAGCCATCGTCACCGTTCTCCGTTCCGCTCTGCGGCAGACGGTGCGACAGACGTGAAGCTGGGCGGCAAGCGGACTGCCGCCGGGCAGAATGAATCGCTGGAGCGGCGGCAATCCTTCTTCATGCCGATCGATCCACTCCTCCAGCCTTGCGGCCATGGAAGCTTCGACTTTCAGCTGTTCCGGCTTCGGATCGGCGTAGGAGAGATCGGAGCCGCAATCGAACAGCTCATGTTGAATTTGGTAAAGCTGCTCAAGCAGCTCGCCGCTTCCGTTGATCTCCCGCTCCGCCAGCCAAGCCGCCGCTTGTCCGACCAAGCTGTTCAGTTCATCTATCGTTCCGTAAGCCTCGACCCTGGCATCGTCCTTGGACACGCGCGCTCCGATTACGGAGGTCGTGCCTTTATCGCCGGTTCGGGTATAAATTCTCATCGTCATGGTTCCCCCGTTTCGTTCGTGCGCTCTTTATCTCCATCGCCGTACCGGAGACGATCATCCTCATCTCCGTGCAGCGCTCCGCCAGCCGGAGGTTCGCGGCCGCAAGCTCTCGCGCGTACCATCGCTCCCATGGGTCGTCCGCAAGCCCGAGCGCCGGCTGCTCCGTGACGACGATCCTCCTGCCGTGAAAACGCAGCAGCGCGTCGACCACGGCCTGAAAATCCCTTGCGACCTTGCCGGCTCGCAAGGCGAATACCTCTTCCGTCTCGGGAAGCCTCTTGCGGCGCCCTCGGCGCGGAGGTTCCTCCGGCGGCGCCATGTAGGCTTCTTTTCTCGCTTCAAGAATCGATCTCCTAAGCCAGCCGGACAAGCTGTCGAGCACGATGACCCGATGGTCCGCCCGGAACGGATTCGATCTCAGGTTGATTTGATCCAGCCGATCGGATAGGCTCTCGTCGGCTTCCCATTCCTGCCAAGCAGCCTGGACGGCGCTCGGCCTGATTGAAGATCGCTTGTCCGCTTCCGATGCCTTATGATTCTCATAGGGCCAAGCGGGGCAGCTGAGCAGGATTGCCTCCCGTCCAAGTGACGCCGCCCACCTCTCGGCATACGCCGATTTTCCGCAGCCAACACCCCCGGTGACCATCCCCAGCATGCGCGATCCCCTCCTCGGACCCTTTCCTGAGATTTACTATAGCACAAAAGAAAAAGCCCGGTCACGGGAATGACCTGGCTTATCGGGCAGAAGACACAAGCTTCATGTATTCGATAATTTTCGTATCCAGCAATCTACTAATTTCGATAACAGATTCGGATAGGAAGGACTCTTCCTTAAGAAAAGCCTCCGTCATCCGGCCTCGAAGATCATCGATCTCATCTGCGAGATTCCCGAGATATGCGGCATATGCCGGTGCGATGTCTTTCTCTTCTTCTGAATTGGTCGAGATAAGATGGACCGCGGCATTCTGACTCGTAATGGATGATTGCTGTTCCGCCATCGCCATGCTCTCTCCCCTTTCACATGATGAATCAACATCAAGCGGGATAAAAAACAAGGGTAATTATAGCAGAACATAGAGAAAAAGCCTAACTATTTTGGAGGTTTTTGCAAGATTATCGCAATTTGTTCAAAAATTCGCCGATTCTATCCAACGCCTCCGTTAACTGTGTCACGGATGTGGCATATGAACAACGAATGAATCCTTCGCCTCCGCGTCCGAACACGTAGCCCGGTACGGCGGCTACTTTCGCCTCCAAGAGAAGCCTGGACGCGAACTCCTCCGAGCTCAAGCCCGTCGATGCGATCGAAGGGAACGCATAGAAGGCTCCTTGCGGCTCGTGGCACTCCAGCCCGATCTGGCGGAAGCCTTGAACGACAAGCCGGCGGCGTTGATTGTAGGACTCGATCATCTTCGCCATCTCTTCCATTCCGTTCGTCAGCGCTTCGAGCGCCGCCACCTGCCCCATGATCGGAGCGCACATCACGGTATACTGGTGAATCTTGAGCATCGCGCTGATCAGCTCCGGGTGCCCGCAAGCGTAACCCATGCGCCAGCCGGTCATCGCGAACGCCTTGGAGAAGCCGCTGACGACGATGGTGCGATCCTTCATGCCCGGCAGCGACGCGAAGCTTACGTGCTTTGATCCATACGTCAGCTCGGCGTAAATCTCGTCGGAGATGACGATCAGGTCATTCTCTTCGACGAGCTTGGCGATCGGCAGCAGATCCTCGTAGCTCATGATCGCTCCGGTCGGATTGCTCGGATAGCAAAGGACGAGAACCTTGGAACGCGGGGTTAGTACCGCTCTGAGGCTTTCGGCCGTCAGCTTGAACTGATCCTTGGCGAACGTCTCGATTCCGACAGGCACGCCGCCGCTTAAAGACGCGATCGGATTGTAAGGCAAATAGGTCGGCTCGGGAATGAGGATCTCGTCTCCCGGCTCGATAAGGGCGCGGATCGCGAGATCGATCGCTTCGCTGCCTCCTACCGTAACGAGAATTTCGTCGGCGGGGTTATAGTTCAGCTCGAAGCGGTCATTCAGGTATTGCCCGATCGCTTCGCGTAGCTCCGGCATGCCGGCGTTCGACGTATATTGGGTCTTGCCCTTCTCCAGGGAGTAAACGGCGGCATCCCGGTAACGCCACGGCGTGACGAAGTCGGGCTCGCCTACGCCAAGAGAGATGATGCTGCTGTCCTTGCTTGCGCTCACCAAGTCGAAGAAGCGCCGGATCCCGGATGGAGGGATGGCGCGTGCGCTGGCTGCCAAGTAATCCTGCATGCGGCTGCGCGGCGACCGGTTCATCGACTCGGGCTGTTCCACATTTCTGATCATCGGAATACGATCCTTCTTTCAGTAGGTTTACGGCGAGATTGGGAGACGATGATCGTCTTCGAATTCCTCGAAAATGATGCCGTCCTGTTTGTATTTTTTAAGGATGAAAAAGGTCTTGGTCGAGATAACGGATTCGATGGTGGACAACTTGTTCGAGACGAACGAAGCGACCTCCTTCAGGTTCTTCCCGTCGATCTCCACGCAGAGGTCGTATGCGCCGGACATCAGGTAGACCGATTTGACTTCCGGATACAAGTAAATCCGCTCCGCGATGCTCTCGAAGCCGCGTCCTCTCTCCGGGGAACATTCCACTTCGATAAGGGCGGTTACCTTCTCGTCGTCGACCTTGCTCCAGTTAACGACCGCCGCGTATTTGACAATAACGTGATCCTTCTCCATCTCGTCGATGGCCTGGGAGACCTCCGCTTCGGCTGTTCCTAGCATCGTTGCGATGGTGGCCGGAGACAAACGTGCGTCTTCCTTGAGAAGATCCAAGATTTTGGCCTTTAGTTCGTTCATTGAGATCCCTCCTGAATACCTCTCATATTACATCAAATACAGGCTTAATGGAAAGGTTGAATTCGAAGGGTTGGGCAAACGAACAAAAACGCCCGAGCCTTGGAGAAGCCTGGCGCTTGATCGTTGCATGCTTCGCATCCGCGTTATGCAAAGAAGTCCCCCGCCAAGCTTTCTTGCTCGGACGAGGGACCCCTCTTACATAAAGTAGCCCGTAGACGGTTGCGTATTCGGGTGCTGACCCTGATGGCCCGCGCTCTGCGGAACGTAGTTCGGGATCGGCCATGGAGGCGCCTGCTGATAGCCCCATTGCTGCTGGGACGGCTGGGACGCGCTTCTGCGCTGCTGGACGAACTGGTTCGTCTTCTGCTGCGTTTGCTGATACTCCTTGAGCTGCTTGTCGATCTCCTGGCGCAGCGCCGGCGAAGCCGTGTTGTACATGTTCTGCTGGCTCATCGCGTTATAGAGCTCGCCTTGCATGATCAAGGTCGTATTCAGCAATTGGGTAAAATGCTGACGGACCGTCGGGCAGACCGATTCCGTCGCCGCGGTCGCATACTCCCTCGTCACTCGCTTCAAGTCGGAGAGTACCGTATACGCCAGATCCTCATCGGGCATAAACTGTTGGTTCTGCGGGTACATGACGTTATTGCCTCCTTGTCGGGAAAATGGGGTTGGGCGTTAGTTGCGGCTGAGCGATTGGGCAGCTTAGCCTTGCGGCTGCGTCGGCGCGATCGACTGATGCTGCTGCAGGCAGTTCAACAGCGACTGATAGTGCTGCTGATGGACTTGAGCTTGATGCAGCAGCACCTGCTGAATCTGCGAATTCGTGCAGCTCATGGCGCCGGCCGTGCATTGCTTGATCAGCAGATCCTCATTGGACATCGAATCGGCAAGATATTCGAGTTCCTTGGCCGATATCGGCTTCATGTTCATGGTGTCGGTCCCCTCCTCCGTAAGTGTCCATTCGTAGGCAACACGGCTATTGTGGCTGTTGCCGGAATGGATTATTCGGGGGATTCACTGTACACCTCTTCCCCCTCCCGCTGACCGCCGATTTAGTCTCATCCGAGACTAACTCCTCCCCTAACCCTCCGCTCACCGCCGATTTAGTCTCATCCGAGACTAACTCCTCCCCTAACCCTCCGCTCACCGCCGATTTAGTCTCATCCGAGACTAACTCCTCCCCTAACCCTTCTCTCACCGCCGATTTAGTCTCATCCGAGACTAACTCCTCCCCAAATCCTCCGCCCGCCGCCGAGTTAGTCTCATCCGAGACTAACTCCTCCCCAAATCCTCCGCCCGCCGCCGATTTAGTCTCATCCGAGACTAAATCCTCCCTATGTATCTCCAGGCATGCGCACGGGATGGCCCTCCACCGACTCTTTCCATCAGATTACGCTCCGTCAGCCCGTCAAGTAAGCGGCGAGCCTTTCTGTGCCCGCATTTGAGAAAATTCTCAACTTCCGCCAACCTCACCGGACGCTCCAGCCTATGGCACAACCGCAATATTTCCTCCTCGCGGCTGTAAAGTTGATGCTTCTCCGCTTGTTCCTCGTGACCGTAGAGCTTGCCGATTAGCTGTTGGAGATTCTGCTGCCACATCCGCGGGCGCTCCTTCAAGTCGGCGTACACGATCCGGATGACGATCCATCCGTCCATGACGAGATGGAACGCACGCAAGCGCTCATTGCAGAAATCCCGCTGGGATGCATCCTTCAGATGGGGGACTCCGCCCGTCGATTTCGAAGGCGATGCGGTATGGCGGGCGAATGTAAGCGAGGTCGATGTATCGTTTCCCATCCAGAAAATCCGTCACTTCATATTCCGGGTGTAAATTCTTAAAGTGTCCGATAGCCGGATGCCAGAGTCGTTTGAGCGCTTCCTTCCATGCGTGCGATTGAGGATCTTCGATTCTTCTTTTGAGCTCTTTGTTCGCTTTAGCCATGATCTCCTTCAAGAAATCTTCCAACTCGTCTTCCGCGCTGCGCTTGGCCATATCCATTGTCATCATCTCCTTCTCTATCTTAGGACCTCTATGTAAAGCCCGGTAGGGGCGGTGAATCGTATCCCAATTGGTTGGTCGCAAAAATGCAACGTCAAGATGAGCTTCTGTACGATGGTGTTACACGAACAAAAAAAACGCCGCCCCAAGGAGCGGCGACCTTCCGATCATACGAATACGATCGACCGATCATGGATTTCTCGGCCCGAAAGCCGATCGATCCTGCCATTCCCCGGAGAGGCGCATGCTTTGCGACTCATCCAATCCATCCAGCTAATTCTGCTTAGAAAATCCCCATGCTCAAGTAACGCTCGCCGGTATCCGGGGCGATGCAGAGCACGCGCTTGCCCGGCCCGAGTCGGCGGGCGATCTGCAGCGCCGCCCAAACGGAGGCGCCGGAGGACGGGCCGACGAGCAGCCCTTCCAAGCGGGCGAGGCGGCGGGTCGTCTCGAGCGCGTCCTCGTCCGTTACGCGAATGATCTCGTCGTAGACGGAAGTGTTGAGGATGTCCGGGACGAAGCCCGGGCTCGTACCGACCAGCTTGTGCGGGCCGGGCTGGCCTCCGGACAGAACCGGCGAGCCATCCGGCTCCACGACCGCGACGTGGAGGCCGGGCAGCTTCGCCTTCAGCGTCTCGCCGGTGCCGGTTACCGTGCCTCCGGTGCCGGAAGTCGCGACGAAGGCGTCGAGACGCCCTTCCGTCTGCTCGATAATCTCCAGCGCGGTGGTGACCCGGTGAATGTTCGGGTTCGCCTGATTCTCGAATTGGTTCGGCATGAAGCTGCCGGGATTCGCCGCGAGAATCTCTTTGGCTTTGGCGATAGCCCCCGGCATCCGTTCGGCCGCCGGGGTGAGCACGACCTCCGCGCCGTAGCCGCGGACCAGGGAGATGCGCTCCTGCGTCATATTGTCCGGCATGACGAGGATCAGCTTGTACCCCTTGGCTGCCGCGTTCATCGCCAAGCCGATGCCCGTGTTGCCGCTCGTCGGCTCGACGATCAGCGAGCCGGGGCGAAGAACGCCGCGCTCCTCCGCATCGGCAATAAGAGCCCAAGCCGCACGATCCTTCACGCTTCCGCTCGGGTTCATTTTCTCCAGCTTCACGAGCACTTCGGCATCCCGCTCATCCACGAGGCGATTCAGCCTGACGGCGGGCGTATCTCCAATCAATTCGGTAACCGACTGAACCATTCTGCTCATGCGATCTACTTCCTCTCTTTGGGGTCATCTTGCCCGATTCGCCGCAAGCTTCTGAATCAGAATCGTTCGATGCTCGTCCGACAGCGAATGCTGAACCTGGAAACAAGAAGGGCATACGTATACCTTCATCGAGTAAGGAGCTTCCAGGATCGGAGCTCCCAACGACTCCGGAACGCGAGCCAGGAAGCCCGCTGCCGGAACCGTCGTCTCGCCCGCTTCCAGCATGTATTCCCGGCATTGAGGGCATTCGGGAACGGTCTCTTGCTCGTCCAGGAGTTTCTCCACCGTCTCCTCGTATTGCATAAGCGCTTCGTTCTTCACCTGAAGGTCCTCGTCCTGTTCGAACGAGATATCCTCTTCATCCGTCAGGATTGCGCCATAGGAAGACGAATCGTCGTCGTCCTCCTCGAAATCCTCATCCGAATCGTCTTCGTCTCCAAGGCCGATCCGCAGGGTGCGGTAGCCGTCCAGTTCGTTCTCGCAGACCGGGCAGTACTTCTCCGGCTCTTGTCCCTCTTCTTGGGGAATCTCGCTTTGACACCATGGGCATACGACGACAGACATGTTACCCCTCCCTCACCATATAGATAATCCCGCATACTAAAAATAACGCGGCGACCGCGAACAACGTGCCCCATAGATACTTCATCCGTATCCTCCCAATATCCTCATTATCCGTAAGTAATCGACGACCCGATGATAAATGACAGCGATATCGATACCAAGAACGATATCAGCCCCACTGCCCGGTTGTCCTTCGCGATCTCGTCGTCGACGCGGAGGACCGGAGTCAGGAATTCAAATAGGAAATAACCCGCCAGAAGCAGCACGAATCCGAGCACGGCCCAACCGATGCTCTCGTAGATGGCGCTCTGGGCCTGGATCGCATAGCGGAACACATTGCAGATACCGACGATCTTCCCACCGGTCGCAAGGGCGACGGCGACATTGCCTTTGCGGATCTCCGTCCAGCAGTTATAGCGAGTCACCCATTCGAAGCACGCCAGACAAACGATCAGCAGCAGGATTCCTACGGAGAAGTATGCCAGCGTCGCTGCGATCGGATTAGACATTAACGTTTCTACCGCATGGCTATCCTCGTTATTCGGCACGCTTGATCGCCTCCCTCTCAGACCGATGAACGTTCTATCGCGCTACTTCAGCTCGGCCACCGTAACTCCGGCTCCGCCTTCGCCATAATTGCCGAGCCTGTAGCTTTTCACATGCTTATGCTTGCGAAGAAATTCCTGAATGCCGGCGCGGAGAGCCCCGGTGCCCTTGCCATGAATAATGTAGACGCTGCCGAGATTCGCGAGGAACGCTTCATCCAGGAAGCGGTCGGTCTCGATCAAGGCCTCGTCAAGCGTGGCGCCTCTCAGATCCAGTTCGCTGCTCGTGTTCTCGTCGCGGGATCTCTGGACGGTCGTCACCGGCACCTGCTTCTTCGGAGCGGAGGAAGTCTTATTCGCCAGTTCCAGATCCGCCAGCGCTACCTTCATCTTCATGATGCCGAGCTGCACGAGAGCTTCGGAAGTCCCGGCCAGCTCCACGACGTGCCCTTTCTGGCCGCCGAGGCTATGCACCTTGACTTCGTCTCCCGGCTCGATCTTGACGGTCTTGCCGCCTTGATTGCGCCGCGGCTGCTGAACCGGATCCGGCACGGAATCCTCCAGCCTGCGCTTTGCTTCGATCAGCTTATGCTCCTTGACCGACGCGCCCTCTTCCAGTGCCATCCGACGGAGATCGGAGATGATCTCCTCGGCTTCGCGCTTCGCCTTGACGACCGCCTGCCGAGCTTCCTCCCTCGCGTCCGCCAGCAGCTTTGCCTTCTGCTCTTGGAATTTGAAGCGCTCGTCTTCGATCTGCTGACGAAGCGTCTCCACTTCCTTGCGCAGCCGCTCGGCAACCTGCCGTTCCGACTCTGCGCGCCGGCGATCCTGCTCGAGCGAAGCGATCATCGTGTCGACCTTCAGCTCTTCCTCGCTGACTTCCCCGCGAGCATGCTCGATGATCTCCTTCGGAAGGCCGAGACGGGAAGCGATGGCGAACGCGTTGCTTCGGCCTGGGACGCCGACCAGGAGCCGATACGTCGGACGCAAGGTCGCCACGTCGAACTCCATGCTGGCGTTAATAATGCCGTCCCGGTTGTAAGCGTACGCTTTGAGCTCGCTGTAGTGCGTCGTGGCCAGCAGCCGGCAGCCGATCCGGTGCAAGTGCTCGAGGATCGCGATCGCCAGCGCCGAGCCCTCCGCCGGGTCCGTTCCCGCTCCCAATTCATCGAGCAGCACCAGACTGCGGGATGTCACTTGGCCCAGCATGCCGATCAGGTTCGTCATGTGGCTGGAGAACGTACTCAAGCTCTGCTCGATGCTCTGCTCGTCGCCGATGTCGGCGAACACGCCGTCGAAGACGCACATGCGGCTGCCGTCGTCCGCGGGGATGAACAAGCCGGACATCGCCATCAGGCTGAGCAGGCCGACGGTCTTCAGCGACACCGTCTTGCCCCCCGTGTTCGGTCCGGTCACGATGATCGCCGAATATTGCTCGCCCATGTCGATGTCGATCGGGACCACTTGCTTGGACGGAATCAGCGGATGCCGGGCCCGCTTCAAGCGCAGTTCTCCTTCGTCGTTGATGGACGGCAGCGTGCCGAACATCGAATCCGCAAGAGACGCTTTGGCAAAAATAAAATCGAGATAGCCAAGCGATTCCGCGTCGGAGATCAGCAGCTCCGCCTTCGTGCCGACGAGCTCGCTGAGCCTCCTCAGAATGCGCTCGATCTCTTTCTGCTCCTTAAGCTTCAGCTCGCGGAGCTTATTGTTGGCCTGCAGCGCCGCTTCCGGCTCGATGAACAGAGTCGCGCCGCTTCCGGACTGGTCGTGCACGATGCCGCCGAAGTGCGAGCGGTATTCGGCCTTGACCGGAATGACATAGCGGTCGTTCCGAATCGTAATCAACACGTCCTGCAGCATCTTCTGCACGGAAGTGGAACGGATCAGGCTGTCCAGCTTCTCCCGCGCCCTGCTCTCGTTGATGCGGATGTCGCGGCGAATCGATCCGAGCTCGGGACTGGCGGAGTCCATGACGTCCCCTTGCTCGTCGATGCAACGGCGAATGTCGTCTTCGATCGCCTTGGCGTCGATCAGCGGTTCGACCAGATCCTCCAGAATCGGAACCTCGGCTTCGCCCGCTACCGTCTGGATATATTTGCGGATTCTCCGGGAGCCCATGATGAGCCCCGCAATGTCCATCAGCTCCGAGGGGCCGAGGACGCCTCCCAGCTTCGCCCGTCCCAGCGCGGGACGAACGTCGGTCACTCCTCCGAAGGGAGGAGCTCCCTTCAGCGAAGCGGATCTTACGGCTTCGTCGGTCGCCGCCAGCCGCCGCTTGACCTCTGTGCTGTCGGAGGACGGTCTCAGCTTGCCGGCTTCTTCCTTGCCAAGCGAGGTGGCGGCCAGCTCCGTCAGCCGGAGAATGATTTTGTCATATTCTAACGTATAGAGCGCCTTGTCGTTCACGGCGAGGTCCAACTCCTCTCGCTTCTATTATAGCTCAGCCGGAGCCGCTTGCGAAACCTTCCAGACATAGCGGCACCCCATGTGGTTACACTAATGCCAATACCAGCGGTGAGCGCTGGCATCCACTCTGAACACACAGGAGGTCCGCACATGTCATTCCTGGGTCACGTCGTCCGGTTTATCGTCTCTGCTGTGGTTCTAATGATCGTCGGTTTCCTTGTTCCTCACTTCTCGGTAGGCGGCTTCTGGAGCGCCCTTCTGCTCGCTCTTGTCATCGCCGCGCTGGGCTGGGTCATTGAAGGCATCTTCGGCAAAAGGGTCACTCCCTTCGGGCGCGGGATCGTCGGCTTCATCGCCAGCGCCGTCGTCATCTGGGTAGCGCAATTCATCGTCGGCGGGGTATCGGTTACTTGGCTGGGAGCCATCCTCGCCGCGATCGTGATCGGGATCGTCGACCTGTTCATTCCGGTCGCCAGCCCATTCCGCGCGGCGACAAACCGGGGCGGCAGAGATCACGACTGAATGACCGAATGATTCCCTTGCAAGCCGCCGCGACGGTCTTAACCGACCTCGTGGCGGCTTTCCCTTTATGTTTGAATTTGACAATCTCATGACTCCGGCCGATCTCCGTGTACGCTGGATAAGCGTATGATATGATAGGAAGGAGATGGGCGGGAGTCGCCGCCCGGGGCAAAAACAAGGAGCGGGAGGGGATTGTCATCCATAAGAAACTCGCAGCCATTCTATGCGCCGCGGCGCTGGTTCTGGCGCTGTCAGCTTGCGGAGGCAATGGCAACGGCAACGAAGAATCGGCGGGAGAAACTCCATTGGTCGCTGAACAGAATCTCGTCATCAAGGCATCCAATTGGCAATTCGATCAGCCGGAATACACGATTCCGAAGAACACGCCGGTCGAGATCAAGCTCGTGAACGAACAAGGCGCTCATGGCATTCAAATCAAGGGGGCGGGAGTCAAGCTGAACGCGGCGAAGACTTCCAAGGTCGTCAGCCTTGACGCGGGCACCTACGAGATCAAGTGCAACGTCGTCTGCGGTACCGGCCATCTAAACATGTCGGCCAAGCTAATCGTCGAATAATGAACCGCAACGCAAAAAGGATGAAGAGGGCTTACGCCCGCTTCATCCTTTTTGTTCTCCGCGCCGATCAAATCCGGAATCGCACCAACAGGTTGTTGAGCTTCTCGGCCAGCTTCTCCAGGCCTTGGGCCAAGCCGACGAGCTTGTCGCTGATCTCCGCCTGTTCCGCCGTCATGGAAGCAACCTCCTGGACCGACGCCGAGGATTGCTCCGAGACGGAGACGACATTCAAGATCGTCTGCTGCAAGGAATGCTGCGCCGTCGTCATCTCCCGGATTCGCTCGGTTGCCGTCTCCAGGCTCCCTGAGAACGCCTCCATCCGGTCATTCACTTCGCCGAAGAGGCTCTCCGTTGTCGCAATGGCTTGGAACTGCTCTTGGAACAGCGGAGCCGCCCGATTCATCTCCGCCGCCGCGCCGCGGATATCTTCGGTCATGGAGCGCATCCAATCGCCGATCTTGACGAGCTGGGCGATCGATTCGTTCGCGAGCCCGCTCATCTCGGAAGCGATGACCTGGAACCCTTTGCCCGCGGCCCCCGCTCGGCTCGCTTCGATGGAAGCGTTCAGCGCCAGAATATTGGTCTGCTTGGATTGCCTCTCAAGCTGTTGGACGATCTCCGCGATCGTCGAAGTCTGAGACTCGAGCTGCTTCAGCTTCGCATTCAACGCTTGCGTCGATTGTTCGACTTTGCCGGTCGTGTTCGTCAGGCGGGTCAGATGCTCCCTGCCCTCGGAGCCCGCTCTCCGCACTTCGCCGGCACGCATCTCCATCTCCGCATTGGAGTCGATGACCTGGCGCACATTGCCCTCGATCGCTTCGGCAAGTCCCATCCCCCGCTCCGCGTCGGCTGCCAGTTGAAGCGCTCCGCCTTCGATTTCTTTGGTGGAATGCATGATATGGCTGGTCGAAGTCGAGTTGCCCCGGGAAGCCTTCTCCAACGAGGTCGCCGTCTCCAGCACCGCACCCGCCGAGTCGACCGTTTCGCTGATCAACTGCCCCATTTTCGAGACCATCTCGTTATACAGAAGATTAAGCTGGCCGATCTCGTCACGGCGCTTCGTCACCTTCGCGCGGCCGGTCAAATCCCCGTTCGCCGCAGCCTGCAGCAATCGGGTGATGGCAAGCACCGGCTTCGCGACGTCCCGAATGATCAGCCAACCGATGAAGGCCGCGAAGACCGCTGCCCCGATCGCGCATAGAACGGTGACCAGCGCGATTCGGCCGGTATCCTTCGTCAATTCCTTCAAAGGAATCTCCCCGGCAAGCGTCCATCCGGAAGCCTCTAAGCCATAGGACGACAGCAGCATACTGCCGGTCTTGCCGGAGACGAGAGCGTCATGGCCCGTTGGCTGGCCAATGTCTTGCTCATCGCCGCTGTAAACGTACCGATTGCTCCCGTCCGCAATGAACAGGTTCGCTCCCTTCACTCCTTGAAGCTTCTCCGCGAGGGAGTCCATCTTCACCTCGAAGATCGCGACGCCGACGTCGGCTCCGCTCTTCGTGTTGCGGATCAGCCTTGCGAGCGCGATCGATGGGGGCTGCTTGTAATTATCATTCGTCTTGACGAAAGCTTGTCCGCCCGCTTCTGGAGCGAGCCAAATCGGCTGGCCGTTCGCTTGCTTGGCCTTCTCGTACCATTCCGCCTTGTATGCGTCCGCCGATATCCCTTTGCCATCACTATGGACTCCACCGCCTTCGTAAACGATCGATACCCTTGCGATCATGGAGGACTCCGCCTTGATGCCGCGAAACTCTTCCATGATCTTGGTCATCCACTCCGTTCGGGCCGCAATGTCGGAGGATTGCGCTAAGGATTGTACTCGATCGATAAGCGTCGCGTTGACCGCGAGTTTCTTGGAAGCGTTCGCAACGTTGTCCAAGGACAAGCTCACCATCTCGCCGGTCTTCTCGATCGTCTGGCCGAAGGAGCTCTGCGCTTGATCCGTAATAATCGATTTGGAGATCAGGTAAGACAATCCCCCTACAATCGCGACAAAAGTGACGATTCCCGCGAAGAAGGTCAGAAACAGCTTGCTGCCGACGCTCCATATCCGGAAGGTTTGTAAACGCTTGCTTAGCTTCATTGGCGCGTCTCCTTTGTTATTATTTTCTATTATTATATTATTAACGAGATGATCTAACAACACTAACAAAACGACTAATTTACATCACAATATTCAAAATAGAATAAAAAAAGGACGAAGCGGCGATCGCCGATCTTCATCCTTTAGTCTTTTGTTAGGCTTTTATTCGAATCTCGTTGCCGGTGCCTTGCTCCGCGAATGGCCTGCCGAACTCGGTGAAAATGAACTCGATTCCTTCGAGGTTATCGGGCAAAGGAGGAGAAATCACGTAATTGTAATGCCCGCTCCCCGCTCCGCTGCCTCCCGTATCGAATCGGCAGTCGTAGGGTTCGCCGATCGTCAGCTCGTAATGCTGCCTTTTTCTCGAAGCTATCATTGGTTCTTCGCCGTCGTTCACATCCCAATCGATATACAAAGTAACGACGCTTGCGTTGCGATATTGACGGACGGACGTCAAAGTAAAATAAAACGATCCTTGCTCGCAGGATTTCAAGACGGGGATGTGCATGCGGAAGCCGGTCGGCTCCACCTGAGGCTTGAAGAACGATTCGTTCCTCAACATCCCGAACATGCTGTTCAGGAAGTCCTCGTACAGATTGTTCTCGGCTGCCCATCTTGCGATAGCTTCCGACGGTGGAAAGCCCGGGTTGCCGTTAGAGAGCTCCTTGCGCTGCTTCAGCAGCCTGCAGAGCTGCTCGTCGATCGCGTGGAGACGCTCCTCGTAATGGTCCGTCGGACGTACGAACGGCGTTCTCTTCATCTTGATCCTTACCCCCTCGTCGCGCTTGGCGATGTCATTGCCGGTCCAAGCATAAGAACGCCCGCTTCCGCGATAACGAAAGGGGCGTTGCTTCGTCACATTTCTTCTTCCAGCATGCCGATCCACTCGTTATACTCGCTCTGGAGCTTCGAGTATTCCTCGAGCAGCGCTTCATGCTCCCTGCGGATGGATTGCAGCTCGGCGCTCAACCGTTCGATCTCCTCGCCGCCGCTGTTCGCCGACTCCTCGGCAGCTTCCGCCAAACGAAGGGCAAGCTCCTCGTCGAGCCGGGAACGCAGCGCCTCAAGCTCTTCCTGATGCCGGTCGCGCAGCTGGGCCAGGGCCAAAGCATTCTCCGCTTGGAGCTGCTCCAGCTCCGCAGCCCGCTGGCCTTCGAGCGATTCGACGGCGGCCGCTTGCGCTCTCGCGATCTCGAGCTCGCGCTCCGCATGAACCGCCGCTTCCTTCTGGCGATCCAGTTCGAGCAGCAGCTCCTCGATCTGGCTCTCCAGCTCTGGAAGCTGGGCGGCCAGGCCAAGAGCCGATCTCCGCGCTTCCTGCTCCTGTCGGAGCTGTTCGGCGAGCAGCGCCTCTTTCTCCTCGAGCAACCGCTCGGCCGCTTGCCGTCCGGCAACCGCAGCGTCCAGGCCCGCTTCTTGTTCGTCCAGCTTGCGTCTCAGCTCGTGAAGCTTCGCTTCAAGGGCTTGGCGCTGCTCTTGCGCGCCCTGCTCCTGAACCGCGATCTCGTCGAACAGTCCATTCATCTCGGCCAACTGCTTCTCAGCGGCCTCGCGTGCCGCGCGCTCCTCCAGAAGGCGCGACTCGCGCTCCCGGAGAGCCTGCTCTGTCTCTTCGGCCAGCTGCTGAAGCTCCACGCTCCGGAATTCCAGCTTCTCGACGGACAGCTGCCATTCGTCCCGTTCCGCGAGCCGAGTCTGCGTAAGCGCCTCGACGGCGGCTTGATGCTCCGAACGAAGAGCATGCAAGACGGACTCTTGCTGTTCTAGCTGCTCGTACAAAGCCGCTTCCTGTTCGGCTTGGAGGGATGCGATCCGCTCTTCCAGCTCTCGGCGGGACTCTTCTTCGGCTCGAAGATGGGCTCGCTTCAACGCCTCGAGCTCTTCAAGCCGCTGCAGCTCCAGAAGCTCCAGCGCGTCCGCGTGCTCCCGGCGCGTCTTCTCCAGCAGCGCCGAGTATTCCGTCAGCAGCGCTTCCGCGCGAGCGCTTAGGATCGTGCGTTCCTCGTCCAGCTTGGTCTCGTATTCGGCGGAGAGATCCGCGAGCTTCTTCTCCATCTCTTCGCGGGCCGTTTGAAGAGCGGCTTCCTTCTCGGCGCGGACAACGCGAAGAGCCTCTTCTTTCTCGGCGCGGAATGCTTGCAGAGAAGCGTCCTGCTCGGCGTTAGCCGCCTCCAGTGCCGCTTCCTTCTCGGCTCGGACAGCCTCCAACTCAGCTTGAAGCGACTCCAATTCGGCCTGTACCGACTCCAGCTCGACTTGAACGTTCAAGATCGCTTCTTCCTTCTCCGCGTGAGAGGCTCGAACGGCGGCTTCCTTCTCGGCATGCGCCGACTGAACGGCTGCATTCTTCTCCGCTTGAGCCGCTTGAATCGCCGCTTCTTTCTCGGCATGCGCCGCCTTTATCGCTTCTTCCTTCTCCGCTTGAATCGAGCTCAGCGCGGCAGCCTTCTCTGCGAGAGCGGATCGAATGGCTTCTTCCTTCTCGGCATGCGCCGAATGAACGGCTGCATCCTTCTCGGCTTGAACTGCCTTGATAGCTTCTTCCTTGTCGGCGAGAACAGCCTGCAGAGAAGCTTCTTTCTCGGCAAGCGCCGCTTCCAGGTCGGACCGAAGCTGCAGCAGCGCGGCTTCATGAGAAGTCTGAAGCTCTTGCAGCTTAGACTCGTACTCCGACCTCGCCGCGTTCAGCTCTTCCTCGCGGGAAGAGGTCAGCAGATGCACGAAGTCGTCATGCTCGGAGATAAGAGCCGAGACCTCCTGCTCGTGAGCCTTGGCCAATTCGGCCAGCTTCGCGTCCGAGGCGGCAGCGATCGCTTTCCGCTCCGCTTCATGCGCTTCTCTCGCCTGCTCCATCTCGAACTGAAGCTCCTCAACTTGCCGACGGTAATCCGTTTCCGATTGCTGAAGCTTATTCTTCAGTTCGCTAGCTTCGGACAAGCTCTGCGACAGCTCGGTCCGAACCGCCTCCAGCTTGCCCTCCAGCTCCGTTCGAACGCTCGACAGCTCGCTTTCCAGCTCCGCGCGAACGCTCGACAGCTCGTTCTCCGCAACGATCAGCAGCTCTTCTTGCTCCTTCTGCGCCTGCTCGCTGAGCTCCCGCACGGCGAGCTCAGCCTTCTCGCGAAGCTGCTTCTGCTTCAATTCGCTTTCTTCCCGAAGCTGCTGCATGCGCTGCTCGGCCTTCTCGCGCAGCTCGGCAATCTCCGCCTCGTAAGCCAGCTTCGCTTGCTCGAGCCGCGCTTCCTTGTCGGCTCGCTCTTCTTCCAGCAGCTCGTTGTATTCCAAAGTAAGCGACGCGTTCTCGGCCTCCAGCTTCTCCAATCCGGCGGCGCTTTGCCTGCGGATTGCTTCCAGCTCGGCCGCATGACGCTCCGCGGCCTTCCTCAGGCTCTCCTCGGCCTGCATCTTCTCCGTATCCAGCGCGATCCGATTGGCTTCGGCGAGCGCTTCCAGCTCTTGCTCGCCAAGCAGCTTGATGGCCGCCAGTTCGGCGTTCATCCGGTTCAGCTCGCCGGTCAGCCGAATTCTCTCGGCTTCTTCGCGCAGCAGACGTTCGTTCTCCCTGCGAAGCCGCAGCAGCTCGTCCGTAATATTGACGGAAGCCAACACGCCGAGCTTGGACAGGTCCAGGCGCGGCGAGCCGTTGGCGATCTGCAGCATCTTCTCGTTCACCAGCGAGGCGACACGGCGCATGTGATCCGGGTTAGAGTGGCCCGAGAGCGTATATTCCGTCCCATATATGTCAACCGTTACGCGAGCACGATCATCAGCATTCACGGCTTGTTCCTCCCAGTCTATATAAGAAAAATCGCAGCGAATCGACCACGCGCAGCTTGCGATCCGCGAAAATCGGAACGCTCCATCGCTTGCGTCATGATGTATTCGCTGCGGTTCAGAAAGTTTCCTGCTTATTTTCTAAGTTCGGCTCCGAAAGATTGTTCCAATTTTGTCAATACGCGGTTGTGGGCTTCCGTGACTTCTTCGTCCGTCAGCGTCCGCTCCGGATGACGGTAAACCGTCGAGAGAGCGACGCTCTTCTTATCGGCGCCAAGACGCTCGCCGGTGTACACGTCGAACACTTCGGCTGACTCGAGCAGTTCTCCGGCCGCTTCCTTGATCGCCGCCACCAACGCTCCTCCCGCAACCTCGGTGCCGACGACGACGGCCAAATCGCGCGCAACCGACGGATAACGCGGAAGCGTGCGGTACTTGATCGTTGCGTCGACCGCTTCATAGAGCTCGGCCAGTTCAAGCTCGGCTACGAACGTATCTCCGAGATCGAACTCGCGCTGCAGGTCCGGATGAAGCTGGCCGACGTAGCCGATGGAACGGGAGCCGTTCGCCAGCTCCAACGTCAGCTCGGCGGTGCGTCCCGGATGGAAGTTCTCCGGCTGCGCTGCCTTGTAAGAGATCCGATCCGTCAGTCCGAACCGTTCGAAGAGCAGGTCCAGAATGCCCTTCGCATCGTAGAAGTCGGCTTTCACGGCGGCGCGGTTCCAAGCGGAAGCCGCGCGGTTGCCGGTAAGCAGCAGGGCGAGACGGGTCTTCTCGCTCGGAAGCTTCGTCAGCGTCGTCTCCGCGGAATGGAACACGTTCGCGATCTCGAAGAGCGCGACATCGTTCGTCTTGCGGGCTTGGTTGTAGGCCGCCGCCTCCAGCAAGCTTGGCAGCAGCACCGTGCGAAGCACGCTGCGCTCCTCGCTCATCGGCATGGCGAGCGGGATCGGCTTCGCGCCTTCCAGGCTTCCGTTCAGGTTAGGGAACAACGCGGCTCTCGCCGGCGAAACGACGTTGTAGCAGATCGCTTCGTACACGCCTGCGCTCGAGAGCAGCTTGCGCAGTTCTCTGCGGATCGTCTGCGACTTCGTCAGCGCGCCGATCGTCGTCGGCCCTTCGATCAGTGTCGTCGGAATCTCGTCGTAGCCGTGCAGGCGGGCGACTTCCTCGATCAGATCGACGTCATGGTTAAAGCCGTTGCGTCGGGACGGCACGGTGACCTGCCATTCCTCGTCCGCCGTCTTCACCGTGTGGAACCCAAGGCGGGACCAGATCGTCTCCACTTCGGACAACGAAATCTCGGTTCCGAGGAACTTGTTGATCCGTTCGAGGCCGATCTTCAGGACGACGGGCTCGACATTAGCGGCACCCGCTTCGACGACGCCGTCCAGCACTTCTCCTCCGGCATATTTCGCCATCAGAACGGCGGCGCGGTCCAGCGCTTCCAGCACCCGACCCGGATCGACTTCCTTCTCGAACCGTGCCGAAGCTTCGGAGCGAAGCCCAAGCTGTCTCGACGTGCGGCGTACCGAACCTCCGTCGAATCGAGCGGATTCGAGGATAATGTCGACCGTGTCGTCCGTCACTTCGGAGTTCAGGCCGCCCATGACGCCCGCAAGCGCGATCGGCTTCTCCGCATCCGTGATCAGCAGCATGTGCGGCTCCAGATTGCGTTCCTTGCCGTCCAACGTCACCAGAATCTCGCCTTCGCGAGCCGGGCGGACATGGATGGCGCCTCCTGCTACTTTGGCCGCGTCGAACGCATGAAGAGGTTGACCGTATTCGAGCATGACGTAGTTCGTGATGTCGACGATGTTGCTGATCGGGCGAACGCCGGCGGCGATCAAACGGTTCTGCATCCATAACGGTGAAGGGCCGATCTTGACGCCGCGGATATAGCGAGCCGAATAATGCGCGCACAGCTCCGGATTGCCGATCGACACCTTCAAGCGATCCGCGGCCCATTCGCCGGAGGAGACAAGCTCCATCGCCGGATTCGGCAGCGTCAGCGGACGGCCGGTCAGAGCGGACGTCTCGTAAGCGACGCCTAGCATGCTGAGGCAATCGGAACGGTTGGGGGTCAGGTCCAGCTCCAGGATGGAATCGTCCAGCGCGAGGACCTCCAGAATGTCGCGTCCGATCTCCGTATCCGCCGGCAGAATGTAGAGGCCTTCCTGCTGCTCCTTCGGCAGCAGCTTGTCGTTGATGCCAAGCTCCTTCGCCGAGCAGAGCATCCCTTGGGATTCCACGCCTCTCAGCTTCGCACGCTTGATCTTGAAGCCTCCAGGAAGCTCAGCGCCGATGATCGCGACCGGAACCTTCAGGCCTGCCGCCACGTTCGGCGCGCCGCAGACGATCTGCAGGTCTTCGCCGGTGCCGGCGTCAACGGTACAGACGCTCAGCTTATCGGCGTCCGGGTGCTTCTCCTTCGTCTTCACGAGGCCGGCCACGACTTGCGTGACGCCCAGGTTGCGGGAAGGAACCGAGTCGATCTCGATGCCTCCGCGCGTCATCATCTCGGCGAGCTTAGCCGGTTCGATCCCGCTGAGATCGATATAATCTTGCAGCCATTTATATGATACGTTCATGATGGATGGTCGTCTCCTTTCCCGTTACATTCGAGCGAACTGCCCGAGGAATCTAATATCGTTGTTATAGAAATGGCGAATATCGTCGATGTCGTACTTCAGAAGCGCGATCCGCTCGACGCCCATGCCGAACGCGAAGCCGGTCACTTCCTTCGGATCGTAGCCGCCGTATTCCAGCACCTTCGGATGCACCATGCCGCAGCCGAGAATCTCGATCCAGCCGGTGTGCTTGCACATTCTGCAGCCGTGTCCGCCGCATTGCGCGCAGGTCACGTCGACCTCGGCGCTCGGCTCGGTGAACGGGAAGAAGCTCGGACGCAGGCGGATCTGCGTCTCCGGACCGTACATCGCTTGAACGAACTGCAGCAGAGTTCCCTTCAGGTCGCTCATGCGGATGTTCGGGCCGACGACGATGCCCTCGATCTGATGGAACATGAACGAGTGCGTCGCGTCGTCGTCGTCGCGGCGATAAACCTTGCCCGGGCAGATGACCTTCAGCGGGGTTTGGCCGTTCGCGGCGCGCATCGCGCGGATCTGAACCGGCGACGTATGCGTGCGAAGCAGAATGTCGTCCGTCAGATAGAAGGAATCCTGCATGTCGCGGGCCGGATGGTTCTTAGGCAGGTTCAGCGCTTCGAAGTTGTAGAAGTCGGTCTCGACCTCCGGACCTTCCGCCACCTGATACCCCATCCCGATGAAAATATCCTCGATCTCCTGGGTCACCTTCGTCAGAGGATGAATAAGCCCTTCGCTGGGCTTCTTGCCGGGCAGCGTGACGTCGATCGTCTCCGAACGCAGACGGCGGGCCGTCTCCTCGCGGTCGAACGCCTCCTGCTTCTCGGCGATAACGGCCTCGATAGCCGCGCGAACGTCGTTCGCCACCTGGCCGATCAACGGACGCTCCTCCGCGCTTAACGCTCCCATTCCGCGCAGAATCTCCGTCAACTGGCCTTTTTTGCCCAGATAATGAACCTTAAGCTCATTCAATTGATTCGGATCGCTAACTTCCTTCAGCCGCTCAAGCGCTTCGCCGCGCAGCCCTTCCAGACGTTCCTTCATCTTGCTCGCTCCTTCTCGTCAGAAATAAAAAAGGCCCTTCTCCCCCTAGAAAGGGACGAAGGACCGTGTTACCACCCTTGTTGGATCGTCCACACCGCCGCTAAGCGCACGAACGGAGACGATCCCACTCTTACGGCGTAACGGGCCGCTGCCGGTATCCTCTAGTGCCGCGTCTCCTGTACGGGATCGCGCGGGTTCAAGGCACTGCTCCGGAGTGAATTTGGGCAGCCTGATTTCTTAGGAACGCTTCCAGTCTCCGGCGTTCCCTCCCTGTTAAGAAGGCGCTGCTTACTTGTCTCCATCAAAGCATTTGAATGAATGTTAGCTTATATTATAGGGGAACGGCTGTGCGATCGCAAGTGCGGCAGACGCCGCCGGGAACTTGAATGGAATTGTCGGAAAAGAAATCGGGAGATTCTCGGCGGATAAGAGGTTTATCGGGTGTTTAAGAGGTGCGCCTGGTGCAACAAATCCTCGTAAACTCCTCGCCTGCCGCTCAGTTGATGTACCTGATGCAACAGCTGAACTGTTCTCGTTATCCTGCCGGTTAGGGCGCATGTGGTAAGTTTTTTACTCATTGACAAATAAATATTTTTGTGTTATAATAAAATATTTACTTATTTACATGTAATATATTCTTCGATAAGATGTTCACACAGACCCCGGCCGGGTTCCTTTATTATAAGGAGTGTGAATCCCTTTTGCTAATCGACCAAGGAATCGCCCTGCTCCCGATCAGCGCTCCGGTGCTCGGACGCATGGATACCGTCTACCCCGTCGTCCTCTGGGACGAGCATAATGCCGTGCTCGTGGATACCGGCTATCCCGGTCAGTTGAGCCAGCTGCGCGACGCGCTGGAATCCGTCGGAGTACCGCACGACAAGATAACCCGAATCCTGGTCACCCATCAAGATATCGACCATATCGGCAACTTGCAAGCTTGGATGGAGGGCTCCCAAGTTCCGATCGAGGTTGCCTCTCACGCGCTGGAGAAGCCTTACATCGAAGGAGAGCGAAGGCTGCTCAAGTTCACGGACGAAGCGATAGCCAGCATCGATCGCATGCCCGAGAGCGTGCCGGAAGCTTTCCGGAACGGGCTGAAGAGGCTTATGCTTCATCCTCCGAAGGCGCCGGTCAAGCGCGTCGTTGCCGGAGGCGAGCGCCTCCCCTGGTGCGGCGGCCTTGTCGCGATCGACACTCCGGGGCACACGCCCGGCCATATCAGCCTTTATCACGAGCCTTCGCGCACGCTCCTCGCCGGAGACGCGCTCGTCGTGTTGGACGGCCGTCTTCAAGGGCCGGATCCGGCAACGACTCTCGACCTGGAAATGGCTCATGCGTCGATCGCCCGTTTCGCAAGCTTCCCGATCGAGAGAGTCGTTTGTTACCACGGAGGTCTCTTCCGGGATAACGTGATGGAGCGGTTAGCCCAGCTGGGATCCGCATGATGACTATCTTGCAATGATTTAGGCTAAGCACTATCCATTCCAAAATAAGCGCGAAAATGCACTTGTTTTTCATTAAAAATCGAATTTCAACGAAACTAAGTGCATGAATACCCTTGTTTTCTAATATTACCTGAATAAGGACGAAATTAAGTGCATTTTCGCGCTTAGTCCCCGTTCCCACAGGGCTCACGGTGCCCACAGAACTCACAGTTCTCCAGAGCTTACAGTCCCTGCAGCGATACTCGAACACTTGTAACATGCCCCAATACTAAGCTAAAAGGAAAAAGCCGACCCCAGCGTCCATCGACGCGGGATCGGCTTTTTCCATTATCCTTATGCCTTGCGGCGGCGAGTCAGCGCGACGATCAGCGCGAGAGCGCCCAGCACGACGCCTGCGATTCCAAGGCCCAAGGCCAGGCCGTTATTGTCGTCGGATTGTTCTCCAGATTCGGCCGCGCCCGTTCCATGACCATGGTCGTCTCCCTCGACCTTAGGCGTGACGGCCGTTACGGAAGCCGGCTTATCCGCGTCAGCCGCGCCGATCCAATCGACCGTGCTGCCATCGGACATGATCTGATGGGACTTCCAGTTCAGCTCGGTCGCGTCGTCCGCTACCTTGCCCTGGAAGTTGAACTGCGCGAATTCCGTACCCTTCAGGCCGACTCCGTCGGCTGCCGTCCAGGTGAAGGAAGTGATCTTGCCGTCGGCGTTCTTCTCCGCTTCGTAGGTCCAGCCCGCCTTCGGCTCGAAGCGCGAGATGTCGACCGCGTCGGGAACTTCAACCTTAACTTGCGTCGTTGTCAGCGTGTCCGATTCCGTCGGCACGCGAAGCGTGAACACTTGGTACGAGCCCGCCGCGACCGAACCCGGCTGCACGGTAACGTGAGCGCTCGCGATGGACGCGAAGCTCACCGTCAGGAATAACGCAAGCAGGATGGATATGCTTTTTTTCATTCTAACCTCAACCTCTCTAGGATCCCTATGGGACTTCTCGGATAATCCTAGTATAGTACCGCCCGCTTGGACGGACATGACTAGAAAGGGCTATTCGAGTCACGAATTTATGTTTTTCCTCCGAAATCTTCCCGCGGGTCAACCAAGCCGCGCTCGTAGGCATACCTCGTCAGCTGAACGCGGTTATCGAGATGCAGCTTCTGCAGGATGTTCTTCAGATGATTCTTCACCGTATGCTCCGACAGGTTAAGAACCAAGGCAACCTCCCGGTTCTTCTGCCCTCGCGCCACCTCTTGGAGAATCTCCTTCTCCCGGGGGGTCAGTTCTTCCCGGTATTCGTCCTCTTGCGAATGACGATCCTGCGGCTGCGAAGAGGCAAACGTCTCTCTGCCGTTCCATGAAGCGGAATTCCGCTCCGGCCTGGCAGCGAATTCTCTCAGGATCGACAGGGCAAGCTCGGGATTAAGCGGCGCCTCGTCATACGCGATCGCTCGCAGATACTCTCTCCAGGATGACGGATTGAGGTTCTTCAGCAGGAACCCCTGCGCCCCCTTCTTCAGCGCTTCGAACAGATGAGCCGGGTCGTCGGACACGGTGACCATGACGATCTTGACGGACGGATGAGCTCCCTTGATGGCCTTGGCCGCTTCCAGCCCGCCGATTCCCGGCATCTGGATATCCATCAGCACGATGTCCGGAGCCGCCGTCTTCATAAGCGATAACGCCTCCTCGCCGCTTGCCGCTTCTCCTGCAACGACGAATTCGCCTTCCTCGGATACGATCTCTCTCATCCCCTGCCGCGCGTACTTGTTATCGTCGACGATAAGAATTCGGAACGTCTCGCTCATGCCGCAGCACCCGCCTTCCTCAGTTCCACCACGGTCCTCGCTCCTCTTCTCTCCGCCGTGAAGCTCCAGCCCATTTTGCCCGCTCGCTCCCGTATCATCTTGAGACCGAACCGGTCCTTCGCCTGCATGGGATCACCGTTGAACCCAACCCCGTCATCTTCGACCGAGCATCGGAAGCCGCCGCCCTGTTCCGTCTCGCCGACGACGAGCACCTCGCTGGCCCGGGCATGCTTGCGCACGTTGATGAGCGCTTCGCGGAGGCAGGCATGCAGCTCCACCTTCTCCTTATCGGTCAAGCTGGATTCGGGGATGTTCCAGCGGAACTCCGCCTTCGCTTCGATTACTCCCGCCGTATCGCCTAGCAGCTCGCGCAGCGGAACGACCCAAGCGTCTCCCGCCGGAGAAGGCGGCTGCTGCAGATTCGCGATCGCTTGCCTAACGTCGTCATGTACGCTTCGGATCGTCTCGCGAAGCTGTCCCGCGAGCTCCCGAACCGGCTCCTCCTTCGCTACCCGATCCAACTGGTCGAGCTTGACGGCGAGCAGGAACAGAGACTGGGCGATCCCGTCATGAAGCTCCCTGGCCAGACTTTCCCGCTCCTCGAGCGCGGCCGTGGCGGACTGCTGCCGGCGCAGTGCCCGCTGCGACTGCTCCAGCCTCCGGAACAACCCGAGAACGAGCGTAAGCGTGACGGCGAGCACAATGAAGGGAGCCAGGAAATTTCCCAGCTCCATCGATAGGTACGGCAGCAGGAACGCATGCCGGATATATTCCCATAAGCCGATCGTCAACGTCGGGATCAGCAGGATGAGCCATTTGATTCTCTGGTCGCTCATTGAGACCACGCTCCTTGCCCGTTCAATAGATGCGGAAGGTCGTGCTTCTGACCAGCTCGTTATCCTCCGACGTCGTGACGCGAATCTGGGCTTCCCACTTGCCCGCGAACGGCAGGTACGGCCCTTCCGCCTCGAAGGTCGCTTTGACGAAGCCCGGGAAATCGTCCAGTTCGCTGTCCTCGTAAGCTTGAAGGGGAACGTCGATGTAAGCGACATCCTTCCGGTCGACCGGCTGCAAGCGAAGCACCGTCGCCTTCGGCTGGCCCAGATTCTCCGGCAGCCAGACCTTGAGCTGAACCGAATTGTCTCCCGGCGCGTTCGGCGAGATCCGCAGCGTCACGTGCATGTCCTCTCCCATGTCATGATAATGGAGAGATTCATTCGCCGGCAGCGGGTTCTGATAGGTCAGAATGCCGACGACGACGAGGATCGCCGAGAGCAGGCCGATATCCGACAACAGCAGGCTTTTCTGCGGGAGGTTCCCTTTGCGCAGCCTCAAACGAATGAAGAAGGCGACCACGACGACAAGCAGGGAGATCGCCGCTTTGACGATCAGCCACGTGCCCCAATTCGTGTAGAGGATGTACTTCCACGACGGCAGAAAATGCAGGGTGCTCAGCACACCGGTCAGCCACAGAACGAGGAAAGAGAGCAGCGCCCACTTCGAGAACAGCAGAGCGAACCGCCCCGCTTCCGGTCGCTCCTTGCGCCAGACGAGCAGGAGCAGCACGAGTCCGCCGGTCCATAGGGAAGCCGCCAACAGGTGGGCATAATCCAGGACGATCGAGTAGCTGAGCGGATCGAACGCGGCGGCGTGGCCGTTCCAGGCTTCCACGAAGAGCGCGACCGCTACCCAGAACAAGCGGCCCGGAGCGGTTAGGCTAGTCACCAGAGGCGCGGCCAGGGCCAGAAGCAGCCCAGCCGAGTACAGCTGGCCGACCGTCGTCTCCGACAGGACCCTCCACCATTCCGATAACGGTTCGCCTTGCGTCAGGTTGTTCAAGCTTAAGACCACGTAGACTAAAGTCGCGCACAGGACGAACTTGCCGCCGAAGCGCGTCACGGACTCGCGAACGTCCCGGACAACGGGCGATGCGGAACGCTGCAGGCTCCAGAGCAGGAGACCGGCCAAGCCCAGCAAGCCCGCATAGTAAGCGATCCTCGCCGCATAGAGCAGGAAGTCCAGAATCGTCAGATTCCCCGAGCCTCCGTGGTTATGGGCATGTCCGACTTGGGCATGCGGGTCCAGGCTGCTCGAATCCGGGAGCGGCGGCGGGTTGCCCACCGTGAACACGTAAGCTCCGGATACCGGATGGCCGTCCGCCGAGATGACGTCGTAGCTGACGGTGTAATGATCTTCCTTCAAGGCGGGCAGCTTCAGCCGGATCCCCTTGCCTTCCGAGAATCTCTCCGCTTTGCCGTCCGCGACGGTCTCCGAAGAACTGTTCAAGACAATGATTTTCGGCTTTGAAGAGGCATCCAGCCTTTCGTTGAACAGCAGTTCTACGAAGCTCGGGCTAGTCCCCAGCTTCTCGTCCTGCGCCGGCGTCGCTTTCTCCAGCACGGCATGGGCGGATGCCCTCCCCGGAATCAGGCTGATGATCAGAAGCGCGGCGAAAAACGCGAAGCAAATTCTCTTAAGCGCTCTATTCAATGGGGAATAAGATGACTTTCTATGATGGACTCCAATGGCAAACACGACACTGCCCCCTCCTACGAACACTCTTAACTAACTAATCGTAACGAAAAGTCGACTGTTGTTCAACTGGCCGAAAGACACAGGCAGCGTTCGACGACCTGCAGAGCGGCAAGGGCGAAGTCCATGGCCGAAGTCGCTATAGCTTCTAGCTATATCCAGATATAACTTTTTGGGATTATCGATAAGAGTTTTCGGCGTGGTAAGCTCATCTCAAGAAAACGGCTCGGCCGCGTTCGAGTCGTTGAACAGGACAAGAGGAAAGGTGTGGGAAGCGATGGCAACGGTAAAAACAGCAGGTCTCGGCTACCCCCGAATCGGGGAAAAGCGCGAATGGAAGCTCCTGCTCGAAAGCTATTGGAGCGGCAAGACGGAGCGCGAAGAGTTCCTAAATCAGATGAAGGAGCTCCGCATTCGCCGGCTTCGGCGGCTGCAAGCAAGCGGGATCGACTACGTTCCGGTCGGCGACTTCACTCTATACGACAGCATGCTCGATCATTCGACCGCGTTCGGCCTTATCCCGGAGCGCTTCGCGAGCCTCCCTTCGAGAGATGCCCTGGATGTCTACTTCGCGATGGCGCGAGGCGCGACGGGCGCTCCCGCAAGCGAGATGACCAAGTGGTTCGATACGAACTATCATTATCTCGTCCCGGAATGGACCGCGAAGAGCGCGCCCTCACTGGTCCGTAATCCTTGGCTCGAAGCGTTCAGCGAAGCGAAGCAGGAGCTCGGCATCGTCGGTCGTCCGGTTCTGATCGGCCCTTACACGTTCGTGCGCTTGTCGAAGGGAATCGCTCCCGGCGAGCTCCAAGGCAAGTTGAAGTCGCTACTTCCGGCTTACATCCAAGCGATTACGGAGCTGACGAATGCGGGAGCGGAGTGGATCCAGATCGACGAGCCTTCCCTGGTCACCGACGTTCCGGAGGAGCATGCCGAATGGCTTCAATCGGTATACGGGCAGCTTAAGGCTTCCGTTCCGGCCGCCAAGCTTCTGGTTCAAACGTATTTCGGACCGGTTGCCCGCCTGGAGAAAATAAAGCTGCTGCCCGTAGACGGAATCGGACTGGACTTCGTGCGGGACGGCGGCGCGAACGCGGAGGTTATCGAGCGGACCGGCTGGCCGGCGGACAAGGTTCTTGGCGCCGGCGTCGTCGACGGAAGAGGAATCTGGCGCGTCGATCCCGACCTTGCCCTTGGCAAGCTGAATCGTTTGGCGGCCCGAACGGCGCCCGGCCGCCTGATCGTTCAGCCTTCCAGCAGCCTGCTCCACGTACCGGTCAGCTCGAGGCTCGAGACGTCCGGCGATGAAGTCGTCCGCCATGCCTTCGCTTTCGCGGACGAGAAACTGGAGGAGCTGGTCGCTCTGGCGAAGGACTTGGAGAACGGAACCAAGTCGCCTCGCTTGGAAGAGAACCGCCAAGCGCTCGCCGCGCTGCAGGCTCATCCCGCCCGCAACCGCGTCTCTTCCGTCGCTTCGGAATCCGTTCGCGCGCCCCGCGCTTCATTCGAAGAGCGCCGCGTCCTGCAGCAGAAGAAATTCAACCTGCCGCCGCTGCCGACGACGACGATCGGAAGCCTTCCGCAGACGGCCGATATCCGCCGCGCCCGCGTCGAATGGCGCAAGGGCCATATCGACCAAGCGAAATATGAAGAGATTCTTCGCGAGAAGACCGCTCTATGGATCCGCCGGCAGGAAGAGCTGAACATCGACGTTCTCGTTCACGGCGAATTCGAACGCACCGACATGGTCGAGCATTTCGGCCATCTGCTGGACGGCTATCACTTCACCGGCAACGGTTGGGTGCAATCATACGGTTCCCGCTGCGTGAAGCCTCCGGTCATCTACGGCGACGTCGTCGCCCGCGACGCCATGACTGTCGCCGACACCTTGTACGCCCAATCCTTGACCTCCCGTCCGGTTAAGGGCATGTTGACCGGCCCGATCACGATGCTCGCCTGGTCGTTCAGCCGCGATGACCTGTCGAAGGCGGAGATCGCCTTCCAGATCGCACGAGCCCTCAACGTAGAAGTGCTCCGCCTCGAAGAAGCCGGAATCGGCATGATCCAGGTCGACGAGCCTGCGCTTCGCGAGATCGCTCCGCTTCGCCGCGGCGAATGGAAGGAGTACCTGGACTGGGCGGTCGGCGCGTTCCGCGAGAGCGTCGGCGGCGTGAAGAACGAGACGCAGATTCATACGCATATGTGCTACTGCGACTTCCACGAGATTCTTCCGGCTATCGAAGCGATGGACGCCGACGTCATCTCGCTGGAGACGTCCCGCAGCCACGGCGCCCTCGTCGAAGCTCTTCGCGAAGAGCCTTACGCCAACGGCATCGGTCTCGGCGTTTACGACATCCACAGCCCGGTCGTCCCGGACACGCAGGAGATGCTGGGCGTTATCCGTTCCGCGCTCTCCGTCGTTCCGTCCGACCGTCTCTGGGTCAATCCGGACTGCGGCCTCAAAACCCGCGGCGAGACCGAAGCGCTGGCCGCGCTCCGAAACATGACGGAAGCCGCGGTGCTGGCCCGTCAAGAGCTGGCGGCCGGCAAGTAAGCCGTAAGCGAGAGCACCAGAGTCCATAGCTACCCAGGTGGTTCGCGTCCACCCAAGTAGGAGGGCTTGCGCAAGTACGCGCAAGCTATCGTCTCCTTGGCACATGGAAGATGCATTCTAGTGCAAGCTAGCGCCTCCAAGGCGCATAGAACTTCTGCCAATTGCGAGTTATTCCCGGCCCCTGCGAAGGGGCTTTTCTAGATGCCTTCATAACCAACTGACCCGTAAACGGAGCGTTTACGGGTCATCGAGAGTTGTTCGGCTGTCGGATTACAGCTCACGGCTTATTTCTCGCGGCTTACAGCTTATTGCTAACTGGTTAGAGCTTATCGCTCAGGGCATATGGCTTTCTGCTGCTCGACTTTCAAGTGCTCGGCTTTGCTCTCGGCTCTCGGCTCTCGGCTCTCGGCTCTCGGTGCTCGCTACTCGGCACATCGGCACATCGGCACATCGGCTCTCGGCTCTCGGCACTCGGTGCTCGCTGCTCGGCTTTCTACTCTCGGCTAACGGAAATTTCAGCCCCTTACACGACCAAAAAAGAACTGTTTAAATTCTTACGGAAATTAGCGACGCTTAGATTGTGTATTTGCCTCGAGGAGAGGGGTATTACTCATATAAGGGTCTGAAATTTCCCTTAAAATCCAAATGGCGCCATTCCGGGCTTCTAAGGGTCTCAAATTTCCGTTAGATAAGGCATGATCCATGCGGTCAGTCGAAGCTCGCGCTATGCTGATTATCGTACTCATCCTGCTTATCCTGCTTATCCCGCATATCCTGCTTATCCTGGTTATCGTACTCATCCTGCTTATCCGGCTTGTTCTACTTATTCTACTTGTCCTACTAATCCAGCTTGTCCACCATGTCCTGCTTATCCTTCTTCTTGTCCAGCTTGTCCACCATGTCCTGCATGCCCTGCTTGTTCGGCCACCAATCGGTTCCCGCATCCGGGTATCCTCTGGCGTTCGGCCAGGCATAAACCCAACCGGAGACTTCGGGCCGGTCGGCGTCCGAGATCCAGATCCTCTCGTAGTCGTTGAGCTCCTCAATTCCGTAGAACTCTTCGTAACGATCCGCGACGGCAAGCCCTTCCCGGGTGATCTCCACCCAAAGGCCGCGAACGAAGGCGCTCTCGTCCTTCGATCTCTCCCCGTATGCAGGAATCAAGACGCTCGCAGCCTCCGATCCCCCTCCGCACTCAGGAATCAAGATGTTCTTCTCCTTCGTATCCTCCCAACAAGCGGGAATCAAAGCGGGATAGCTCCCGGCATCGACGAGCTTGCCTCTCACCCGTCCCTCGTACGCGTCGGACACATAAGCCGAGATCATTCGGGAAGCCTGGAACTGCGGCAGCAGCGTTCCGTAAACGAACAGTCTCATGCGCTCGCCCGCCTCCATCCTAAGACAAGTCAACGTGTTCCCGGCGAACGAATCAGATACCCGCGCTCCCTCAGGCTCCGATTCAAAGCCGCCGCGAAGGAGGCCGCTCCCGGCGTATCTCCGTGCAAGCAAAGCGTCTGGGCGCGAACGGCCGCCGTACCGCCGTCCAACGCCTTAACCGTGCCGCGCTCCACGATCGAGAGAGCTTGCTCGATCGCTTCGCGTTCGCTTGAGTGAACCGCTCCATCGAGCGATCGCGGCGCCAAGCTTCCGTCCGCCAGGTAAGCACGGTCGACGAAGCCCTCCTCGATAACGCGCAGCCCGGCTTCGCTCGCCGCGTTCAGCAGCTCGCTTCCCGCCGGTCCGACGATCGCCAGCTTCGGGTCGACGGCTTGCGCCGCGCGAACGATCGCTTCCGCCAGCTCGCGGCGGCGCGAAGCCATATGGTACAAGGCGCCGTGCGGCTTCACGTGAACGAGAGGCACTCCCGCCGCCGTCGCGAAAGCATGCAGCGCCCCGATCTGATAGATCGTGTCCGCTTCGAGCTCTCGGGCCGTCACCGCCAGTTCCCTTCTGCCGAATCCCTGCGGGTCGGGAAGACCCGGATGCGCTCCGACGGCAACGCCCAGCTCGGCGCACCATTCGACCGCGCGGCGCATGACTTGGGCGTTGCCCGCGTGGTAGCCGCAGGCGATGTTGGCCGAGCTTACGCGGGAGAGGAGGTCGCGTTCGCTCTCCATGCGGGAAGAGTCCGCCTGCTCTCCCGCGTCGACATTCAGGTCGATCGAACGAAGCTCCTCCGGCTCCGTCTTCGAATCGTTCATAGCTCTTTCCCTCCTCTTACTGACACCGGCCTATAGGAACCACTTAAGCCGAATTCCTTGCTTTAATCGGGACAGCCGAATTTCTTGCTCCCGGGAAGCCTGCAGCGCCTCGCCGAGGCTGACGGCTTCGAAGCTCGCCTCGTCGCCCGGCCGAAGCTGAGCGAGAACGCCGAGATCCGCCGCCGCGACATGGGCGATGATCGGATAGCCTCCCGTCGGCTGGCAGCCTTGCCCGAGCACGATCGGCTGGCCGGATGCCGGCACCTGAATCGCCCCCGGGCAAACGCCGTGAGACAGAAGCTCCTCCTGACGGGCAAGCTTCAACGGCTCGCCGCTCAACCGCAGGCCCATCCGATCCGAATTCGGTTCGATCCGATAACCTCCTCGGAAGAAATCCCTGCGGGACTTCTCCGTGAACCGGCTCCAGCCGGAGCCTTCCAGCACCCGCAAGGTGAATGACCGGCTCTCCCCGACGCTTCCGCTTGCTCCAGCCCGCGTTCCGGCGGCTAAATACTCCTTGCCCGCACTCCAATTATCTTCTGGCTGCCCGCTCCTCCGCAGCCGCTCGATCAGCCGCCGCGCAGCAAGAGAAGGTTCCCCTGTCCGGAGCCTATCCCCTGCCGCGAGAGCCCTGCCTTCGATCCCGCCGATTCCGGCACGCAGGTCCGTGCTCCGGCTGCCGAGCGTCGGCCACGCCTCAACGCCGCCAGCGACCGCCAGATAGGCGCGGCAGCCGCTGGCCGCTCCGCGGAAGCGGACGACGGCTCCGCGGCGCAGCAGCACCGGCCGATCCAGGGGGAACGGCTCGCCATCGATCTCGGCTCCGAAATCCGCACCCGTTAAAGCAACGAGAAGCTCCTTCTCGATGCGATATTCTCCGCCGGACAACGTGAGCTCCAGGCCTGCCGCGTTATCCGCATTGCCGACAAGCCAATTCGCCGCTCGAAGACGATCGGCGTCCATCGCTCCGCCGACGGAGACGCCGAACGCCTGCCAGCCTCCCGTTCTCCCCAGATCCTGGACGGTCGTCTGCAGGCCCGGGCGAACGACGGTCATCGCCGGCCGTTCCTCTCCGAACGCTTCTTGAGCCGATCTCGCTTCTTCGATTGCGCCGTCTTCGCCCGCGTTCCTTCGTCCGGCACCAACAACGGCTGCTGCCCCTTTCGCTTCCTGCCAAGAGGCGTCGCCTTCTTCGATAGGCACGAACCTCACCCGGTCGCCCGGAAGAATCGGGAACGGCTCGTCCGACTCCGGCCGGAACAGGCGCGTCGGCGTTCGGCCGATCAGCTGCCAGCCTCCCGGCGATGCCACCGGATAGATACCGGTCTGCGTCCCCGCGATGCCGACCGAGCCGGCCGCCACCCGCAGACGCGGCGCGTCGCGGCGGGGCTGCGCCAGCTCCGGCGGCAAGCCGCGCAGATACGGGAATCCCGGAGTGAAGCCGATCATCGCGACCTCGTAGCTCGCGGATGAATGCCTATCCTTAAACGCGGCTTCCGTCATTCCGCTGCGCCGCGCGGCCAACACAAGATCGGGCCCGGCTTCCCCGCCGTAGACGACGGGGATTCGGATCTCCCGCCCGGACGTCACGGCTTCATCCCGCTCCGCTTCGGCCAGCCCTGCAAGAATCGACGAGGCTTGCCCGAAGCGGAATTCCGCCTCATCATCCGCTACGTCCCCGAACAGATCCTTCCTATTCAGATAGACGGCTACCGACTCGTAAGCCGGCACCGTCTCCGTCACCCAGGGCAGCCCCGCGCCGGCGATTCGTTTCGCGGCCGCTGCGGGAAGGCCGCTGCCTTCCGCCTTGGAGGCTGCATCCCGCAGAGTCAGAAGGATCGCTTTCTCCCCCAGCGGCATCGTGCTCCAACTTCCCATTTTACCCCCTCCAGACTTCTTCGGGTTGCATTCCAAAGCCGGCAGCGGCTACAATCTTGACATTAGCGTCTCGCATGCTGCGAACCGAGAAATCATCACAGGAGCTGATCCCTTATCATGGAAAATTACGATTTGGCAACCCTTCGAATGCGGCAAGCGGACAACGCCTGGACGATTCTGTTCGATACCGCCAAGCTGATGGTCATGGACGAATACGGAACTCGCTCGTGGTTTATCGATGTGGAAGGAATACCGGACGCCGCCCTGCTGGACCGCTTCGCCCATACGGTGGATATCGACGTCACGGTCGAGGCGGTTACCATTGGAGGCAGGACGCTGAAGGGAAGCGGTTTCTTCCATCCGAATCCCAAGCATCGGGCGGCGGCCATCCGAGGACAAGGAGAGCTCGAGGGTTACGTCCCCGGAACTTCCCGGTAGAGGAGTGTTACGGACGCTGCTCTCTGCAGCGAATGCCTTCGATGAACGTCGTATACACCGAATTCATTCGCTCAAGGAGCGGCGTATCGTCCAAATCCAGCGACCAGATCATCAGGACGCCGTAATGCGCTTCGACGGCGGTTCTCGCGATCTGTTCGGCCGACAGCTCCTTGTCCACCTCTCCGTTCTCTTGCGCCCTCTTGATCAATGGAACGAGATAATCGATGAATTGGGTGCTGCGTTTGCGTTGAACGTCGCCGATCTTGGCGCTTCCGAACATCCCTTGAAGCACGGCCCGGGTCGTCGATTTGTACATCGGATATTTCCTCGCGTAGTCGAGCATCCCCTCGAACAATTGGGCGAGGAACGGTCCCTCCGAACCCAGCCGCTTCCCGATCACTTGAATCATCGTATCGGATTCCAGCTCCAGAATCATATCTTCCTTGGACGCGAAATAATTAAAGAAAGTTCCCTTCGCCACTTCCGCCCGATCCGTGATCTGCTGGACCGACGTCGATACGAATCCCCGCTCTTCGAACAACTCGACGGCCGACTCCATGATCCGCTGCCTGGTCAGCAATTTCTTATCCGCTCGATTCATGTCAGTTTCCCCTCTGACTTTATTCTTCTGGCTCAAGATCCGTTTGAATTTTCTGCATTCGCCAAGATGCCCCTACCATGAACAATATCGAGTTTCAATCCATAACGACGATACGGGCAACGATAAGCGCAGAACTCATCGTCCGGTACCGTGTACAAAAAAACGGCTCTGTAAAGAGCCGTTGTCTTGCCTATCCAACTTCGGACGCACGATTTACTTGTGGAAGACCTCGGGCGTCGTCAGCTTGTCATAAAATTTCAAGTATTCGTCCTTCTCGTCGGAAGCGCGCCATGCCATGGCCGAGCGAGGATGCTCATCCAGCACGCCTGTCACCATGTAAGGAATCAGGTAGCCCCACTCTTCCTTCTCGCGGAGCGTTACCATATGCTTCTCGATCATGCCGAGCAGCGGACGAAGGCTGTATTCCGGCTTGGCGAGCTTAGCCAGCAGCAGTTCGGTATGACAGTTGCCTGCCGCGCGCCCCATCCCATATACGGAGGAGTCTAGCAGTTCGACGCCCATCTCGACAGCGACAAGCGTATTCGCCAGGGCCAGCTGCATGTTGTTGTGCGTATGCACGCCTAGGCGCTTGTCCTTAAGGACGCTTTGGAACTTCTTGATCAGGTAACGGAAGTTATCCGGGTCGAGGCTGCCGTAGGAATCGACGACGTACACGTAGTCAACCGGGCTCTCGTTGATCAGCGTCAGCGCTTCGATCAGCTCGTTGTCCATGACGTTGGACAGAGCCATGATGTTGATCGTCGTCTCATAGCCGCGTTCGTGGAACAGGTTCACCAGCTCGATCGCTTTCTCGGTATCGCGGGCATAGCAGGCAACGCGGATCAAGTCGAGCATCGATTCGCTGCGCGGAAGGATGTCGTCCGGGTCGACGCGGCCGATATCGACAAGCGCGGAAAGCTTGGTGCGCTTCTTCTCTGGGATTACCTTGCGAAGGAAGTCGTCGTTCAGGAAGCGCCATGGGCCGGCATCCTCGGATCCCTTCAGCAGGCGAGGAGAATTCTTATAGCCGATCTCTATATACTCGACGCCGGCCTCATTAAGCGACTCGTACAAGTCTTGCACGAATTCCACGCTGAAGTCCCAGTTGTTGACGAGTCCGCCGTCGCGAATCGTGCAATCCACGATCTGGCAATGGCGGTTTTTGCTTTGTGCGGTCATCTTGCGCAAGCTCCTTTGCTCTTCTCCGTCGAATGGGAGGTACATAGTACATAGTTTATAACGAAAACGACTATTTTATCAAGCGGGAACGCTTCGACGCGGTGCAGTAGGGGAGGAAACTGCGTTTTCTGCCGTCCTGCCGTTGGGGTGTCGGCTCATTCCGCTGCCGGCTGAGCTTGCCCTCCGGCAATCGGCTTTCCGGCTGTCATCCCGATTAATAGAGCCGCCAGAACGGCCAATCTTCTCGGCGGGGGGAATCCGAAGCCGAGACGGAACGCCTGCGCCGCGCACCGAACCGCTTCTCTTCTTCTCTTCTCGTGACCGTACGCGATCGCGCACTCGATGACCGAGGCTATGATGTATTGCTTCTTGAGCGTCCGGCTCTCGCTCTCGACCAGAGAATGCCGATAGATCATATGGATCTCTGCGAGGCATTCGACCTTGCTCAGCGAATTCTCGAGCCTTCTCTTGGTCTGCTGTCCCTCGTGCACTCTGGCGTATCCGAGATCATCCCCGATAAAAATCGCCTTCTCGCGCCTCGCGCCCAGTACGAGCATGAGCGTATAGTCCGGAACTAGGCCTCCGAAGCTCGCGAAAAACCCTGCCCGCTTCAGGACTTCTCTGCGAAACAGGGTGAATTGCAAGGAGTAAATGCAGGCTTTGTTCTCCAGCGTCGTCAAGAAGACTTCGCGATCGACAGCTCCGGATACCAGCCGGTCTCTGCCGCTGTAGATCAAGAATTGCCGCGATTGCTCTTCGAGAGGCTCGCCGGATGAATTCATGAAGCCATGGTTGCTCGAACAGAAGCCGCAGTCTTCGCGGGCGGATAGCGCGGCGAACGTCTTCTCCAGGAATTCTCTCCCCCAGGCGTCGTCGTCGTCCAGCATGGCGACGTATTCGCGGGTGGCCAGGGAGAAGGCTTGGTTCCGGTTGGCTAGCTGCCCGATCGGCGTTTCGTTGACGACGTGAACGATCTGAACGTCGCGTCCGTGCCTCTCGCGGAATCGTTCGACGACCTGCTTGGTCTCGTCGTCTTCTCCGTCCTCGCTGACGATGACTTCGCTCGGCAGCAGCGTCTGGTCAAAGATCGATTGCAGGCAAGCCCTCAAATAGTCGGGTCTCCGGCGAGTCGGAACCGCTACGCTAATATCGCCTTGATTGATCATCTGCGTCCACTTCCCTCTTGAATATCATCGCCCAACGACGCGAGATTCTAGTTAGCGGACCGGCGATACGTTCCTCTAAATTCTACCACTTTCAGCATGACGTGAGGAGCTTTGCCGGCAAAAAAAGGCAGCCTGCCGATCAAGCGACCGCGCAGGCTGTCGATATTGCGATGAACCGGAGCTCTTATGCCTTCAGCTTGCTCGTCTGCCAGCGGGCTTCTTCGACGAGGAGGTCGACCGCGTCATCCAGCCGCGAGGCGATCTCGTCCGCGAGCGTTGCCGACCCGTCGTCGTTCCAGGTCACCTGGCTGTCGATGACGAACACGCCGCCTAGAATGTTGCGCGGCGCCATCGTGGAGAGCACCGGCTTCATCGCGAAGTCGATCGAGAGCAGGTGGGCGATCGTTCCGCCGATCGCGATCGGAAGGACGATCTTGTTCTCCAGCCCTTTCTGCGGGAGCAGGTCGATGTACGCCTTGAGCACGCCCGGGAATGAAGCCTTGTAGACGGGAGTCGCGATGATGACCGCGTCCGCCTCCGCGAACACCTGGTTCGCGGCTTGGATCGCCTCGCTGGCGAAGTTGGCGCGAAGAAGATCCTCCGCCGGAAGATCGCGAACGGAGATGGTCGATACCTCCACGTCGGACGTCGTTCCAAGACGCTGCGCAATGCGGTCGACGACGCCGTTCAGTCTGGACTTCACCGAAGGGCTGCCGATGAGAATAACTACTTTCGCCATATCGAATCACGTTCCTTTGCTATCGGGATCAATATAACCAACCTATGGACTCGGAAAATATCCGATTCATACACTCGGAATTATTCCCATTATATGCTTCTTCCGCGGAAGCCGTCAAGCATCCGACTATCCGTGTCCGGAACTCCATTCCTTATGGCAAGCCCTTTGCCGCACTGGACGAGTTTTACTTTTATGCTATAATACGGTGCAAACGGTTCCAATCTCAAGGGAGACCCGATTCCATGTCCGCGATTCCCTCCGTGCGCCGCCGCTTCGAGGTTCGTTCCCTTCGTCGCATCCTTGTCGTCTATCTGATGATCGCCTGCCTGCTTCCTCTCGTTTTTATGTTCGCGCTCACGTACTCGTCCATCTACTCCATCCTCTCGGGCAAGATTCAGAGCGGCATCCTCTCCAGCTTGACGCAGGAGGCCGACAGTCTGGAGAACACGATCAATAATCTCGATTTCGCCTCCAAGCAGTTCGCCCTGGACGGGCAGATCGCCAACGAGGTGTCCGCGTTCCTCGAGGAGCCGAAGATTTACGCCAAGTCCCAGATCATGGACTCCATCAACGAGAAGATCAATCTCGTCAACTTCACGAACCCCTATCTCGGGCTGACCGCGTATATTCTGCCCGGCGCGTCCGATCCGATCCTATTCTCCAACCTGACGATGGACAGCCGCTTCGACAGCTCCGCTCTCCCTCGCTTCATCGAATATAACGGAGCCGCTTATTACGGGCCTCATCGCACCCTTTATACCAACAGCAGCAACATGGTTTTCTCCGAACAGCGAATCGTTCACGTGAATGGCGACGAGACGGTCTATATCTATCTGGAGTCCAATTACGATCTCTTCCGCAAAATATTGGGGCAGCAGGCGTACGGCATGAAGGTGGCGCATCTTCTCGTTAACGAGCAAGGCGGCATATCCTTTATCGAAGATGTCCGTCTTCCCGATAAGGTGAAGGGCGCCATCCGGCCCGACGACGCAAGAACGCACTTCGTAGCGGAAGGGTACCATTTGTTCCGCTATTCGAGCCCTCAGGGCTGGCAGCTGCTGGCCGCCGTGAAGAAGTCCGACTTTGACAGCGAGATCCGGGTCTGGTTCTACAAGATGATCGCGTTGGGGCTCGCCACGCTAGCCTTCGCCGGGGGCCTGGCATTCCTTATCTGGAAGCAGGTGTACCGTCCGCTGCGGAAGGTTAACGTCGAGATCGTGCGGATGGCCGAGAATCGGACGACTCCGGTATCTTACACGAAGGTCGAGGAATTCGACTTCGTGCTCAGCAACTTCCAGGAGATGAAGGACAAGGTCAACGAGCTGATTCTTGAAGTGGAGGACAAGGAGAAGCAGAAGGGCCGGTTCGAGATCGAGAAGCTGCTCAGCCAGATCAATCCGCATTTTCTCCATAACACGCTCAATACCGTCCAGTGGCTGGCCCGCATGAACGGGCAGAAGGAGATCGACAAGCTGGTGACCCTGCTCGTCAAGGTGCTTCATTACAATCTGGGCAAGCAAAGCCTGATCGTGACGGCGCGGGACGAGATCGAAGCGATGCGCAATTACATGGAGCTGCAGCGGATCCGCTACGACTACGAGTTCGAGTTCCACCTGAACGCCGAGCAGGAGATCCTCGACGTCGCGGTGCCTCGCTTCCTGCTGCAGCCGCTCGTCGAGAACGCGATCTATCACGGCATGAGCGAGCGGAAAGGACGCATCGAGATTACGATTGCGGCAAGCGGAACGGAGCGCGCGCTGTTTCAGGTCGAAGACAACGGTGCCGGTCTCGAAGCGAAGGATATCGAGCGGCTGCTGTCGGAGGACGACGCCGAATCGAAGCGCAAGGGCATGGGCATCGGCCTCTCCTATGTCAAACGGATGCTGCGCCGCTTCTACGGATCCGATATGAGCTTCGCCATCGAGAGCGAGCCGGGAGTAGGAACGAAGGTGTCCATCGTCATCCCGCGGCGAACGATCGAGGAGTTGGAAGAATAGGCCCGCTTCTCTTCTTCTCTTCTTCTCTTCTCCCCTTTTCGCCTCCCCCGCTCCCTATTCCCAGTCTCCTCGCCTTTTATCTCCCCATCGCTTTATAGGGTGAATTTGGTTCGGAACGGTACGAATTCGGTGCGCGAAGTGCAGACAGCCCTCCTGGGAAGGAGGGCTTTTTTCGCTCTCGGGGGAGAGCGCCCATCGCTTACAATGAGAGCGCGAAACCGATTCCAATAGCGATTGGGGACTTCGATATGTCACCGACTACCGGCACGAACGCCGCTCTGCAACCTTCCCTGCCGACCCGGCGCAAAGGGTTGGCCAACAAGTACAAGCTGTTCCTGATGGCGCTTCCTCTTCTGATCGTCACCTTCATCTTTTTCTACCTTCCCATCTATGGATGGATTTACGCGTTCTATGACTACTTCCCCGGCATCCCGCTCTCGCAAACCCCCTTCGTCGGGTTCAAGTGGTTCAAGTCGATCGCCTCGAACCCCGTTCAGACCGAAGAAGTCATACGGGTCATGAAGAATACGATCGCGATGAGCGGCCTCGGCATCGTGACCTCCTTCTTCCCGATCGTGTTCGCGATCCTGCTCACCGAGGTGCGGACCGGCTGGTACCGGCGGATCGTCCAGACGCTGACGACCATCCCGAACTTCATCAGCTGGATTCTCGTCTACGCCATCGCCTTCGTCCTCTTCTCGGTGGACGGCGGGCTCGTCAATACGATTCTGATCAAGCTTGGAATCATCGATCAAGGCATTAATTTTCTCGCCAGCGGCAACAACGTCTGGATACCGATGATTCTATGGTATTGGTGGAAATCGCTCGGCTGGAGCGCGATCATCTACCTGGCCGCGATCACCGGCATCGACCAAGAGCTCTACGAAGCCGCCGAAGTCGACGGCGCCAGCCGCTTCCGCAAAATCTGGCACATCACCGTTCCCGGCCTCGTCCCGACGTTCTTCGTCCTGCTCTTGCTCTCGATCGGCAACCTGGTCAACAACGGGATCGAGCAGTACTTCGCCTTCCAGAACGCCATGAACAAAGACACGATCGAGGTTCTCGACCTGTACGTCTACAACATCGCCTTCGCCAACAACTTCCCGTTCGCCACCGTCGTGAGCATGCTGAAATCGATCATAAGCGTGACGCTTCTGTTCCTGGCGAATCGCCTGTCCAAATGGGTCCGCGGCGAATCCATTATCTGAGAGGAAGAGTATCCATGAGATCTCGCAAACAAAGCATCGGCGGAATCAGCTTTCAGGTGCTGAACTACCTTTTCCTAGGCCTGTTCACGATCAGCTGCGTATTCCCCTTCTACTACCTGTTCATTAATACGATCAGCGACAACAACCTGTCCTCTACGGGATATATAACCTTCTACCCGAGAGGCATCCACTTCGATAACTACCTGGACGTTCTCAAGATCAAAGGTCTCGGACATGCGGCGGTCGTCAGCCTGTACCGTACCGCGGTCGGAACTTTCCTGACCGTAGGCGCCTCGGCTTTCCTCGGGTATCTGTTCACGAAGAAGGAGATGTGGGGCAGAAAATTCGCCTACCGGTACGTCGTCGTCACCATGTACTTTAGCGCCGGCCTCATTCCGTGGTACCTCACGATGCACAACCTCCATCTGACGAACAATTATCTGGCGTACGTGCTTCCGTCCATCATCTCCCCTTTCAACATCATCTTGGTCAAAACGTTCGTCGAGTCGCTGCCGCCCGCCCTGGAGGAATCCGCCTCTATCGACGGCGCCGGGTACGCGAGGATCTTCTGGAGCATCGTCCTGCCGCTGAGCGTTCCGATCCTGGCGACGATTACGATCTTCTCGGCGGTCTACCAATGGAACGCCTTCGTCGATACCGCCTTCCTCATGACCGATCCGAAATACTATACCCTTCAGTACTTGCTCTACCGGTACCTGAACGAAGCCAACTCGCTCGCCGCCTTGATCAAGAGCACGCAGGACTTCAACTCGCTGAACCTGCAGAACATGCAGACGCCGACTTCGGTGCGCATGACCGTCACGATGATCGTCGTGCTTCCGATTCTGTTCGTTTATCCGTTCTTCCAGCGTTACTTCGTCAAGGGCATTCTGATCGGCGCGGTCAAAGGCTGAGCCTCGGCGATTCCCCCACTTGGGTTTAACTCCGTTTACCGGGCGGAGCGAAACTATAGATACTCCATTAACGGAACAAAGGGAGGCAATCTTCAATGAAAGGCATTCGGAAGGTCAAACGTTTCACGGCCGGGATTCTGGCAGCGGCGCTGCTCGTCGTGCTGGCCGCTTGCAACGGCAACAACTCTGGCAACAGCTCTTCTCCCAGCAGCAGCCCGTCCAAGAGCGCTGCGGCGTCGCCGTCGTCATCCGCGGACACTTCGTCGCCTAGCGCGGAACCGTCCTCGGAATCCGGGCTCGACCACTCCAAGGAGCTGACGCTCACCGTCTTCTCGACGACGGCTAACTACGCGGGAGAACAAACCGGCTGGTTCGCCAAGATTCTCAAGGACAAGTTCAACATCAAGCTGAACATTATCGCCTCCAACCTGGATGGCGGAGACGCGAAGATCGCCGCGATGATGGCTTCCGGCAACATGGGCGACATTATCGTCTGGGGCGATGACAAGGGCAACTACCCGAACGCCATCAAGGCAGGCCTCTTGCTCGACTGGACGAAGAACGATCTGCTGAACAAGTACGGCAAGGACCTCGTCGCCAAGTACCCGAAGGCGATCGAGAAGGCGAAGATCTCCTTCGGAGGAGGCAGCGCCGTTTACGGTATCGGCAACAACGTCGCCTCCAACCCGAACGGACCTTCCGAAGGCAAGGATATGACATGGGGCCCGGACCTGCGCTGGGATCTATACCAGAAGATCGGCGCTCCCGAGATCAATTCCGTCGAAGACTATCTGCCGGTCCTCAAGAAGATGCAAGAGCAGGAGCCGACGAACGACCAAGGCAAGAAGACGTACGCGTTCTCGCTCTGGTCGGACTGGGACGGCAGCTATAAGATGACGCTTGCGAAGCAATTCGCCAACATGTACGGCTACGACGAGATCCCCGACACGGCGGTCTACGTGAAGGCCGATGAAGACAAGTACTACGACTTCCTCTCCGAAGACAGCTGGTACATGAAGTCCCTCAAGCTTTATTTTGACGCCAATCAGATGGGGCTCGTCGACCCGGATTCCCCGACGCAGAAGTTCGACGACGTCACCGGCAAGTACAAGGACGGCCGATTGCTGTTCTCCTGGTTCCCGTGGCTCGGAGCCGCCAACTACAATACGCCGGAGAGAACGGCGGAAGGCAAGGGCTTCGCGACCGTTCCTTTCAAAGGCGAAGTGATGTACTCGACCGGCTTCAACATCTATGGAGGCAACGGAGTCATCTCGATCGGCTCCAAGGCCAAGGATCCGGAGAGAATCATGGAGTTCCTGAACTGGATGTACACGCCGGAAGGCGCGATGATCTCGGCGGGCAGCGGAACGGCCGTTCCGAACGGACCGAAGGGACTTCTCTGGGATATCAACAGCGAGGGCAAGGTATATGTCACCGACCTCGGCTGGCAGGCTTATGCCGACCAGAAGGGCACCGCTATCCCGGACGAATACGGCGGCGGCAACTTCTCCGACGGCAACAATCAGATCAACTTCTCCTTTATCGTTCCGGCCGAAGTGAATCCGGAGACCGGCGAAGCTTATGACCATAACCTGTGGGAGACGTCGCTCAAGCGCAACCCGTCCAAGCTCGAGAGCGACTGGCGCGAGAAGATGGGCGTGCTGACCGAGAAGGAATACTTCGTCAAGAACAATCAGATCGCCGTCGCTCCTCAAGGCTTCACCGGCAAGGAGCCGCTGCAGATGGACCAATCGCTGCTGCAGAAGAACAAGCAGATCGGCACGATCATCCAGCAATACTCCTGGAAGATGGTCTTCGCGAAGAACGAAGCGGAATACAACAAGCTTAAAGACGAGATGCTCAAGAAGGTCAAGGGTCTCGGCTACTACGACGAGATCATGGACTTCTCGATCAAGAAAGCGGAGGAGCTGTTCGAAGCCCGCAAGAGCGTATCCCAATAACGAGCTTCTAGAAGGTCTGGTCAATCGGCCTGCATAGGTCATTGGTCTCTCACAAGCCTCCTCAGCCCGCGCGTACGCGCCGGTTGGGGAGGTTTAAGTCTACTCTCTTGCGACGACCCTCTCGTTCCGGTTCGCAAGTTGGAGTCAATAGATTGGCGCCATCAAGCGATCGTTTTGTGGTAAAATTCCCTTAAAGTGACAGTAACGCGGCAGCTCGGAATGCCTCTCGGATCTCTCTTAATCTTTTTGCGATGAAAGCGGGGGATTAATCATGTTAAGAGCCGTCGTGGTGGACGACGAGAAATTGGTTCGCAAAGGGTTCATCTCGATGTTCGATTGGCCGTCCTTCGGAATCTCGATCGTCGGCGAAGCTGGCGACGGAAGAACCGCGCTGGATCTGCTCGAACGGACCGAAGCCGATCTTCTCTTCACCGACATCACCATGCCGGGCATGTCCGGCTTCGAGCTGATCAAGGCGGTCCGCCAGCGGCACCCGCATATTCGTTCCGTTATCCTGACCTGCCACCACGAATTCGACTACATCCAGGAAGCGCTTCGGCTGGGCGCGATCGACTATATCGTAAAGACGCTGCTCGAAGTCGAGAATGCCGACGAGGTCATGGGCCGAATCGTCGAGAGAATCGGCTGGGAGAACATGAACCGCCCCTCCCAAGTCCAGGAGGAGGCGAATCAGCCTTTCCCTTCTTCCTCCGGCTTATTGTTCGTTCCGCTCTTGGAAGAGGACATCGACGCGGAGCTGCTTCGGCTGCCTTCGGTCACGAGAAGCCGCTTGATCCGGCTGGGTAAATACCGACTGGCTCCTCTTCAAGGCTCCCCCTCGTCGGAGGAATTGTTCAAGGAGATGCGCGGCGCCTCCCATGGGCGATGGCGCACCATCCAGTTGAACGGCATCTCGAATGAGCGACTGCAGGATCTTCAAGAGACGTTGGAGGCCGGACTCGGCGGCACCCTCTTCTATTCGGAGGACGAAGACGGCGGAATATCCAGACTTTCTTATGAAGACTTGATCCGTTGCGTGCGGGATGCCGGACCCGGAGGAGACCGAGCGGCTGCCGATTGGCTGGAAGCCGGCCAGGAGCTGCGCTGGACGCTCTACAACCGGGAATGGGAGGAGTTCACCCGAGGAATCGTTCGCCATCGCATCGCTCCGCCGAAGCTTCGGGATTTCGCGCATGAGCTGTGCCGAATTTGGGCGGATGTCCTGCTGGAGCCGAGGGACGCCGATAAGCTCGCTGCCGCCGCGGCCGGCAGTTCGAGCTGGAAGGACTGGGAGAGCTGGCTGCGCCATTTCTCCGATCGAGTCCGCAACCGAATGATCGACTTATCTCTCTCCCGGGAAGTGATGGCCTGCCTGATCCGGGCGATCCGCTTCATGACGAGGAATGCCGGAGACAAGATCAACCAGAACGACGTCGCCGCCCACATCAATATGAGCCGAAGCTACTTCAGCCAATGCTTCGCCCGGTTCGCGGGGCAGCCGTTCGGGGAGATTCTGCGCAATATCCGCATCGAGCGGGCCAAGTGGCTGCTGTTGAACACCGCCTCCCCCGTCTACGAGATCGCCGCCGCCGCCGGCTTCGAAGACGACAAGTACTTCAGCAAGTTGTTCCGCGAGCGGGTCGGCAAGCTTCCGACCGAATATCGCGCGGACAGGGAGGAAATCCGTTCGAAGCGGTACGAGAACGGTGCGCAATCAGCGGGCGGAATATCCCGAATGCAAGGCGAATTTCACTCTCTTCTCCGAGACTAGACGGATTAAAATGAAAGCGCGATCATCCGATGGCGCTGTTCAACGGAGGTTGCCCATGTCCACCTTGTCCACCACCAAGCTCGCGCTCCCCCTGCTGCTCGCCCCCGTGCTTCTCAGCTCTTGCGCGGGGCATGCGTCCCCGTCCGATGCGACCGCTCTGGTCAAGGAGACCGCCCCCGCGTTCTCGAGCTATGACGCTCCCGTAACGCTGCGGATCGGCTTCAAGATCCCGGATGCCCGGCTGACCACGGGAGACACCAACGACAACAACCCGATGTCGCGCTATTTCGAGGAGCTGACGAACATCAAGGTCGTTCATTCGTGGGAAGCCAAGGGCGACGAAGCCTTCGGGCAGAAGGTAAGTCTCGCCATCGCGAGCAGCGACATTCCGGACGCGATGGTCGTGGACCGCTCTCAACTTCGCAAGCTGATCGAGTACGGCATGATTCAGGATCTGACCGACGCTTACGAGGACTACGGCTCCAGCCTCGTCAAGGGAATGTACGACGCGACCGAGGGAGCCGCGCTGGAGGAAGCGCGCTTCGGCGGCAAGCTCTACGGCTTGCCGAACATCGCAATCGAAGCCGACGCGACCTCGCTGCTGTGGGTCCGCCAGGACTGGCTTGACCGGCTGAACCTGAAGCCGCCTCGAACCCTTGACGACATCGCCGCCATCGCGAAGTCGTTCATCGAGAGGGATCCCGACGGCAACGGCAAGAGGGATACGGTCGGCCTTGCCGGCTATAAGTCTCTCGTCTACGGACAGAAGCTGAATGTCAGCGGCTTCGACGCCGTCTTCAGCAGCTTCCATGCCTTCCCCAAGAACTGGGTCCGGGACGCTTCGGGCAACGTCGTGTACGGATCGATCATGCCCGAGAACAAGCTTGCCCTGGAGAAGCTGGCGGAATGGTACAAGCTTGGCTTGATCGATCCGCAGTTCGCCCTGTACAAGGAGGCTCAAGAGCCGATTACCTCCAATCGGACCGGCATTTTCTTCGGTCCTTGGTGGATGCCGTATTGGCCCCTCTCCGAAGCGGTCGCCTCCGATACGAAGGCGGAATGGCGGGCTTACGCGGCCCCTCTGGATGCTGACGGCCAATACGTGACGCATATGGCGCCGGTCACCGACCGCTACTTGGTCGTACGGAAGGGCTATGAACATCCCGAAGCGGCGATCAAGCTGCTGAACGCCTTCACCCGGCTCGAGCGCAGGCAAGATCCCAACGAAGCGGCCGTCAAGCAGATCGACGAGTTCGCGGCGAAGACCGGCGTTCAGCCGAGGCAGTACTATCCGTTCGACCTGCTGCTCGATTATACCGACGCGATCGAGCAGCGGTATCTCGGGGTCAAGGACGCGTTGGACGGCAAACGAACGGTCGCCTCCCTCGATCCCGATACCCGCAAGATTTACGATTATTGGCTGGCCGAGCAAGCCAGCCCGAAGAAGGACATGGACGGCTGGAAAGCCGCCAAGGCTTATGAATACGGAGGAAGCGCGCTGCTGTCCAGGCCGATGGAGAAGGTCAAAAGCGTGTTCTACGGCACGACGAGGACGATGGAGAAGCGCTGGGCGGATCTCGAGAGGCTGGAGAACGAAACGTTCTTGAACATCGTGGTCGGAGACCAGCCGATCGACGCGTTCGACGGCTTCGCGCAGGAATGGAAGCGGCAAGGAGGCGACCAGATCACCCGGGAAGTTCAGGCTGTCGTCGGCAGCCACTAATCGATGACGATGAAAGGAGGTGAAATCGCGAGGAAGCAAGACCCGGCAAGCCGTTAGTCGATTCTATCGGCTATCTATCATCCTCACGGCGCCTTTTTGGGCCCGATAGTCGATATTGTCGACGATCTCCCGCTCATTCGGCGCTCATGAAGGCTCGTTAGTCGATTTTGTCGACGATCTCTCGCTCGTCCGGCGCTTGCGAGGGCTCGATAGTCGATATTGTCGACTATCTCCAACCCTTCTGGCGATTGCGAGGGCTCGTTAGTCGATATTGTCGACGATCTCCCGCCCGTCGGCGCTTGCGAGGGCCCGATAGTCGATATTTTCGACGATCTCCCGCTCATTCGGCGCTCATGAGGGCTCGATAGTCGATATTTTCGACGATCTCCCGCCTGTCCGGCGCTTGCGAGGGCTCGTTAGTCGATATTGTCGACGATCTCCCGCCCGTCGGCGCTTGCGAGGGCCCGTTAGTCCTGTCGAGGACCGGGGACTTGGAGATGATTTAGTCTCGGTTGGGACGATATCTGCGGTGAGCCAGGAGGCTGGAGCAGAGTTAGTCTCGAATGAGACGATCTCGGCGATGGCCCGAGAGTCTGGAGCGGAATTAGTCTCGAATGAGACGATCTCGGCGATAGCCCGAGTGTCTGGTGCGGAGTTAGTCTCGGTTGAGACTATTTCGGCGATGGCCCGAGTGTCTGGTGCGGAGTTAGTCTCGGTTGAGACTATTTCGTCGATTACCGGGAGGCTGGAGCGGAATTAGTCTCGAATGAGACGATCTCGACGGTGGCCCGAGTGGTTGGAGCGGAGTTAGTCTCGAATGAGACTATCTCGGCGGTGGGACGGGGGATTGGAGCAGAATTCGTCTCGAATGAGACTATCTCGGCGAGCAGCCGAGTGTCTGGTGCGGAATTAGTCTCGGTTGAGACTATCTCGGCGGTGGGACGGGGGGGGTGGAGCAGAATTAGTCTCGTTTGAGACTATCTCGACGGTGAGCCGAGAGGCTGGTGCGGAATTAGTCTCGAATGAGACGATCTCGTCGATCAGCCGAGTGTCTGTTGCGGAATTAGTCTCGAATGAGACGATCTCGGCGGCGGGCCGGGAGTCTGGAGCGGAAGTAGTCTAATCGTACGATCGGTTATTTTCCCACTCTGCATTTATCTTAATATCCCGGAGGTCTTAACCGTGATCAACAAACGTTGGAATCGCGCTGTTTCGTTATGCCTTGCGGCGGCTCTCGTTCTGACCGGAGTCCCTCTCTTCGGGGGATCCAAAGCGCAAGCGGCGGGAACCGAAGCTTATAATTGGCGGAATGTCGTCACCGGCGCGGGCGGGGGCTTCGTTCCCGGCATTATCTTCAACGAGACGCAGCCCAACCTGATCTACGCAAGGACGGACATCGGCGGAGCCTACCGCTGGAATCAATCGACGAGCAGCTGGGTGTCGATCTCCGATTCCGTAGGCTGGGTAGATTGGAATAAGAACGGCGTCGACGCGCTGGCGACCGACCCGGTGGACCCGAACCGTGTCTACATGGCAACGGGTACCTATACGAACGATTGGGACACGAACGGCCAAATCATGCGTTCTACCGATCAGGGCAACACCTGGCAGGTAACGCCCCTTCCCTTCAAGGTCGGCGGCAACATGCCGGGACGTTCGATGGGCGAGCGGCTCGTCATCGACCCTAACAAGAACAGCGTCCTCTTCTTCGGAACCCGCAGCGGCAACGGCCTCTGGAAGAGCACCGATTATGGAGTCACCTGGAGCAAAGTGACCAGCTTCCCGAATCCGGGCACGTATATCCAGAACCCCGATCTGGAGTACGGCAACGATCCCGTCGGATTGGCGTGGATCACCTTCGACAAGTCGACGGGCAGCGCGGGCAATGCGACTCAGACAATATACGTCGGCGTCGCCGATACGGGCAACAGCGTGTACAAGAGCACGGACGGCGGAGCGACCTGGGCGGCCGTACCCGGACAGCCGACCGGCTACCTCCCTCACCACGGCGTCCTGGCTTCCACGGGCTATCTCTATATCTCTTACAGCGACGGAGTCGGGCCCTATGACGGCGCCAAAGGCGACGTCTGGAAGCTCAATACGGCGACGGGGGCATGGACGAAGATCAGCCCCGTGCCGAGCTCAAGCACCGACAACTATTACGGCTACGGCGGACTCGCCGTCGACAAGCAGCACCCGAATACGATCATGGTCGCTACACTGAATTCCTGGTGGCCGGACGCGAACATCTTCCGCAGCACCGACGGCGGAACGACCTGGACCGGCATCTGGGAATGGAACGGCTATCCGAGCCGGACGCTGCGTTACGCGCAGGATATCTCCGCCGCGCCGTGGCTGACGTTCGGCAAAGCGGACAATCCGCCGGAGCCGGGCCTGAAGCTGGGCTGGATGATCGGCGACCTGGAGATCGACCCGTTCAATTCGAGCCGGATGATGTACGGCACCGGAGCGACGATCTACGGCACGAACAACCTCGCCGCATGGGACAGCGGAGGAACCGTGAACATCTCCGTCATGGCCAAGGGCATCGAGGAGATGGCCGTGCTCGGCCTCGTCAGCCCTCCTTCGGGCGCTCACCTGCTCAGCGCGATCGGCGACGTCTCGGGCTTCCGGCATGACGATCTGACGACGGCACCGACCGCGTACCAGACGAACCCGAGATGGGCGACCACCTACGGCATCGACTTCGCGGAATCGAATCCGAGCTTCGTCGTCCGCGTCGGGATGGCGGATTACCAGGACACGACGGAATACAATCCGAGGTCCATCGGCATCTCCACCGATGGAGGCACCACCTGGTACAAGGCCAACTCCGAGCCTTCCGGCACGGCCGGAGGCGGGACGGTCGCCGTTGCGGCTGACGGAAGCTCGATCCTCTGGAGCACCTCGGATAAAGGCGTCTATTATTCGAAGACGAACGGCAATTCGTGGACGGCCAGCACGGGCGTACCGGCTCTGGCGAAGATCGCCTCGGACCGCGTGAACAAGAACAAATTCTATGCGTTCTATGAGGGCACGTTCTACATCAGCACGGACGGCGGCGCCACCTTCGCGGCTACCGGCGCTACCGGCTTGCCTACGAATAACGTCGCCGGCCTGCTGCCGAACGAAGCGCAGATCAGCCTCAAGACCGTCCCCGGCATCGAAGGCGACATCTGGTTCGCAGGCGGCAACGAGACCGAAGGGATCTACGGCCTTTGGCACTCGACGAACTCCGGCTCCTCCTTCACCAAGCTGAGCAACGTGCAGGAAGCGGATCTGATCGGCTTGGGCAAGGCCGCTCCCGGCCAAACCTATATGGCTCTCTATACGGTAGCGAAAATCGACGGAGTGCGCGGCGTGTTCCGCTCCGACGACGCCGGCGCAAGCTGGGTTCGCATCAACGACGACCAGCATCAATATGCGCGGATCAATATGGCGATCACGGGGGATCCGAGGGTTTACGGCCGCGTGTATCTGGGAACGAACGGCCGCGGCATTCTGGTCGCCGACCCGGTTAACGCGCCGGTTACCGGCTCCAGCATCAGCCCGACGACGGCAACGTTCGATAAGAACGCGGCCAATCAAGCCGACGTCGGCGTCACGCTCACCTTGAACGGCAATACGCTGTCCTCTATCAAGAACGGCTCGGCGACTCTCGTCTCCGACACGGATTACGCCGTCTCCGGTACGACGGTGACGATAAAGAAGGCGTACCTCGCCGCTCAGCCGGTCGGCACCACGACGCTGACCTTCGCCTTCAGCGCAGGCTCGAACGCTTCGCTTGCCGTGACGGTCGTCAACACCTCCGTCGCGAACTCGACGATCAGCCCGACGACGGCAACGTTCGATAAGAACGCGGCCAATCAAGCCGACGTCAGCGTCGCGCTCACCTTGAACGGCAATACGCTGTCCTCTATCAAGAACGGCTCGGCGACTCTCGTCTCCGGCACGGATTACGCCGTCTCCGGTACGACGGTCACGATCAAGAAGGCGTATCTCGCCGCTCAACCGGTCGGCACCACGACGCTGACCTTCGCCTTCAGCGCAGGCTCGAACGCTTCGCTTGCCGTGACGGTCGTCAACACCTCCGTCGCGAACTCGACGATCAGCCCGACGACGGCAACGTTCGATAAGAACGCGGCCAATCAAGCCGACGTCGGCGTCACGCTCACCTTGAACGGCAACACGCTGTCCTCTATCAAGAACGGCTCGGCGACTCTCGTCTCCGGCACGGATTACGCCGTCTCCGGTACGACGGTGACGATAAAGAAGGCGTACCTCGCCGCTCAGCCGGTCGGCACCACGACGCTGACCTTCGCCTTCAGCGCGGGCTCGAACGCGGCATTGGCCATCTCCATTGCGGATACGACGCCCTCCTCGGGCGGAGCCCTGAAGGTCCAGATGTTTAACGGCACCACGGCAGCGTCCACCCAATCCATCAACCCTCGGATAAGGCTGGTCAATACGGGAACGACAGCCGTCTCGCTAAGCAATGTCAAGATCCGGTACTACTACACGATCGACGGAGACAAAGCCCAGAGCTTCTTCTGCGATTGGGCGACGGCAGGCAGCGCCAATGTGACCGGCGCCTTCACCAAGCTGACGACCGCCAAGACCGGCGCGGACTACTACCTGGAGATCGGCTTCGCGAGCGGTGCCGGTTCTCTTGCGGCAGGAGCCAGCACCGATCTGCAGATTCGCTTCTCCAAGACGGACTGGACCAACTATTCGCAATCGGACGACTACTCCTACGACTCTGCCGATACGGCCTATGTCGATTGGACCAAGGCCCCGGCCTACCTGTCCGGATCGCTTGCATGGGGAGTCGAGCCGTAAGCAAGCTTTAACATCCGCGATAAACCGATCAGGGGCGCTCGGAGCCGGCTTGGCTCCGAGCGCCCCTGATCTCTACTCCGCGTTGCGCGGCCGATGGTCCGCTTCCAGCTCCTCGATCCGTTCCTTGCTCGTATCCAGCGTATCGCCCTTGCCGAATACGACAAGCCCTTCCCCGTTCGACAGCCGAAGCTCCAGCTCGTTCGTCTCCGGAATATATCGAATGCCGAGAATAAACGTCATTTTCGGATCGGTTGCATTGACCGTTAATCCCCCGTACACGAGCGTCTTGCCCTCGCTTAACGGATCCGAATGCATGACCGAGACCTGGTCGATCTTGAACGGAACGGTGGAGCCTTGTCCGTTCTTCAGCTCGCCGGTCCCTTGCGCCAGCAGAAAATCCCCTCGCTTGTCCAAGCTCAGGTTCAAGCTTACGCTTGCCTCCTTGCCTCCGGACGCCACATAGATCGGGCTATCCTTCGCAAGCGGATCCGGCTTCGTCCCCTCCGGAGTCTGCTCGAAGCTTTCCGCTTGCAGCTCGTAATGCTCGCCTTGCTCCTCTTGCGACGAATTGCCCGCCGCGGACGCGGAGGCTGCCGTTGCGGCAGGGGAGCCCGCCGCTTCCGAACCGCCTTCGCTCTTATTCTCCGAGCATGCGGATAAAGAAACCGCCAGCAGCACGATGGCCGCCGCTTCAAGGGGGTACCTCTTCCATGTCTTCTTAGCGCGATGACCGCCCATTTCCCGAACCTCTTTTCCAAGACAATCGATGTTGCCTTCCCGTATGATGTCGAAGCGAACCGAGTTATATTTTACCACTAGGATGGAGAACAAATCCCCCGGTTATAACAATAACGACCCGATCCCGTACGGGGATCGAGCCGTCATTCCCTTCAGGATACCGCCTTGCCGCAGTCTCCCTCTTGCCCGTTGTCCTTCTTCGCCTTCTCCTTCGCGTTGCACTCCCGGCAGATGCCATGGAAGTCGAGGCGGTGATCCGTAACCCGGAAGCCCAGCTCCTTCTCGATCCGATTCTCCATCGGAAGCAGCCAGTCTTCCTTGATCTCTTCCACCGTCCCGCAGCGAGTGCAGATCAAATGATGGTGCATGTGCGGCTGATCGTCGCTGCGCAGGTCGAACCTCGCCCCGCCGTCGCCGAAGTTCACCTTCTCGACGACATGAAGCTCGGCAAGCAGCTCGAGCGAGCGGTAAACGGTAGCAAGCCCGATGTTCGGATAATTCGGCTTGATCAGCATGTATACGTCTTCCGCTGTCAGATGGTCCTTCTCGTTCTCCAACAGAACCCGGACCGTCGCTTCGCGTTGCGGCGTTAATTTGTAGCCTTTATCTATCATCTGCCGGTTGATCTTCTCAATCTGTTCCGTTATCGTCATGGGTCCACCTCTCTGACCGCAGTTACGGAGCTATCGTCCCGGTAAAGCGATTCGCTTGTTTAGAATAATTCTAATCTAATTGTACCCGAAAACCCCAATCTACGCAAACCTTTTGTCATTCGACATTCCGTTTGTTAAAGTTAGAATATCGAGTGATTGGAGATGAACAGATTCCGATGAGCCAGACCGTTCCCTACAAGAACATTCTAATTATGACCGCCGTCTCCATGGAGCGCGATGCGGTGCAGCGAGGCCTTGAGCTCGCGAACGCGGAAGGATTCACCGTTCGGGTGGCCGGTGTCGGCCCGGCTGCCGCCGCCGCCAGCACGGCGTTCGAATTGGCCAACCATCCATACGACCTCGTGATCAGCGCCGGAATCGGCGGCGGCTATCCGAACCATGCCGAGATCGGCTCCATCGTCGTCTCGAGCAAGATCGTGGCCGCCGACCTCGGAGCGGAGACGCCGGACGGCTTCGCCAGCGTGGACGAGCTCGGGTTCGGGTCCGCCACGATAGACTCGGATCCGGAGCTTGCCGTACGGTTGGCGGACGAGCTGCGGAGAGCCGGGATCGTCGCCGTTCAGGCGCCGGCTCTGACCCTGTCTACGGTGACGGGATCGGCCGCAACCGCCGAGAGATTAGCCGCTCTGTACCCTGGAGCAGCATCCGAGGGAATGGAAGGCTTCGGCGTTGCCGCCGCCGCCCGGCATCTCGGCATTCCGGCGCTCGAGCTGCGAGCGGTCTCGAACCCCGTCGGGCCGCGCGACCGCTCGGCGTGGCGTATCCCGGAAGCCCTTCAGTCGCTGGAGAAAGCTTCTACCATTCTTTCGGAGGTACTGAGATGAATATAGCCTTTTCCCCTTGTCCGAACGACACTTTCGTATTCCATGCCTGGGTTCATGGCCTGATTCCGGGCGCTCCCGAGCTGAACGTGACTTACGCCGACATCGATCTGACGAACCATTGGGCTGCCGATGTCGCCGGTCCCGAAGTCATGAAGATCTCATACGCCGCCTTGCCCTGGGTTCTTAACGATTATGCCCTCATTCCTTGCGGCGGGGCTCTTGGCCGAGGCTGCGGTCCGCTCGTTCTGACCAAGTCCGAGCAGGTCGATCCCGCTTCCCTGTCCGGCAAGCGGATCGCCGTGCCGAGCGAGCGTTCGACCGCCTATCTGCTGTTCCGCCTCTGGGTGGCTCAGAAGATTCCGGGCGGCGTCGGCGAGATCGTCGTGATGCCGTTCCATGAGATCATGCCCGCCGTGCGCGACGGACGTATCGACGCGGGGCTCGTCATTCATGAAGCCCGCTTCACGTATCCGAATTATGGCCTGAACCTGGTCGCCGACATGGGCAGCTGGTGGGAAGAAGATACGGGCCTGCCGATTCCTCTCGGCGCCATTATCGCCCGCCGGCACCTGGACCTCAAAGCGATCGAGAACTGGACGCGCGCGTCCGTGCAGTATGCTTGGGCGCATCCGGAACAATCGCAGGCTTACGTGGCCGGCCACGCGCAAGAGATGGCTCCGGAAGTGACGAAGCAGCATATCGAGCTGTACGTGAACGAGTTCACGGAGAACCTCGGCCAGGACGGATACGCCGCGGTTGAAGCGTTGCTCGGGCGGGCTGCCGAAGAGGGGCTTGTCCCGGCCTTTGATTTGTCTTTGCTGCGCTGACTGCGCTGACCAGGAAAGAGACTTGCAGGAGAACTGCAGGTCTCTTTTTATTGACTTGATTCCGGAAAGCAGAGTTTGGACAGTAATTATTACGATTATTAACCGTGGAATAGCAGGCTGTTCAGCCCTCACCTATTCCGTTTGCGCCCCCGAGCCGGCGTCCATTTCTTTCTGGCATTCCTCGCAAATTCCGTAGATCTCAAAGCGATGGCTCATGATTCTATAGTTCCCCGGAAGGTTAAGCGTATCCTGCATCGGGCAAAAATCGAACGTCAGCGTCTTCTCGCAGTTCGTGCAGATCAGATGGTGATGATGATGATCGAGGCATGAGGATTTGAACTTGAGTCCGCCTTCCATGAAGTAGAACTGCTCCAGCACGCCCATCTCGCTTAACATCCGGAGGTTGCGGTAGACCGTATCGAAGCTGACGCTCGGATACTTCTCCGTAAGCTGGTCGTACACATCCTTCGGAGACAAATATTGTTCGGTAGACGAGAAAATCGTCGCGAGGGTCCGGCGTTGATCGGTGATTCTCCAGCCGTTGCGCGACATCACGCCAAGCATATCCTGCGCCTTCATTAGGTGATGTTCAGACATCTTGATCTCCTCCCTACCGGGATGGGACTTTATCCGGCATGACGCCGGCAAGCCCAGCCGATAATCTTCGATTCCTTAATAATAGCAGTTCTCCCGACGAGCCGACAAGCCGACGGCCCGGCGATCCGGCGAGAGAGAAGATACCTGCTATAAAGCGGTTCTACACGGCTTCGCTCCCGGCCGCATCGTTCCCGGCCTGGACGGAACGGACAGCCGAGGGCTTACGGTGGACAAGCCAGATCAACAAAGTAAGAACGATAGCGCTGCCGCCCGTCAGGCACACTCCGGTCCAGCCCCACTCCTTCCAAGCAAAGCTGCCAAGCGAAGACCCGATCGCCCCGCCGAGGAACGTCGTTACCATCTGAACGGTATTCAGCCGGCTTCTCGCGGTCGGCTCCAATGCGTAAATCCGGGTCTGGTTCGATACCTGCGTCCCTTGAACGCCTAGGTCCATTAAGATAATCCCGACGAAAAGAACCCATAGAGAAGTTCCCATCAACCCGAAGCCGAGGTAGGAGAGCAGGGACAGGACGGTCAAGCCGCCGATCATCCGCTTCGGAGAGACTCGGTCGACCATCCGGCCGATGAGCGGCGCTCCCGCCGCTCCGGCTACGCCGATCAAGCCGAATAATCCCGCGATCTGGCTGCTGTAATGGTAAGGCTCTCCTTCCAGATAGAAGGATAAAGTCGTCCAGAACGCGCTGAAGCCAATGAAGTTCGCCGCTCCGATAAGAGCGGATTCCCTCAGGGTGGAATACTTGCGAACCAGCGTTCCCAGCGATCTCAGCAATTGGCCATAGCGAAGCTGCGATACCGGCCGGCTCTTCGGCAGCAGCGACCTCAGCAGGATAAGAAGGGCAAGCATCGCGGCCGCCGCTATCCAGAACATGATGCGCCACCCCCAGGTGCCGCCGATCAGCCCGGATACCGTTCGAGCCGACAGGATGCCGAGCAGAAGGCCGCTCGATACCGTTCCTATCGCTTTGCCTCTCTCCTCCGGCGATGCGAGCTCGGCCGACAGCGGGATCATGATCTGCGGCACGATCGTCGTCATCCCGACGGCGAAGCTTGCCGCGTAAATCCAGGCCAAGCTCTGGGCGGTCGCTACGCCGATAAGAGACAACGAAACGAGCGCAAGCAGCGTCGTGATGAGCATGCGACGCTCCTTGATGTCCCCGAGAGGGACAAATAGAAGCATCCCCAGGGCATAGCCGATCTGGGTGCAGGTCGAGATCAGCCCCGCCGCATCCGGACTAACGCCGAAGGAACGGGAGATATCCGCGAGCAGGGGCTGGCTGTAATAGAGATTGGCGACGGTCATTCCGGCCGAGAAGGCCATCGTCAGTAGAAGTTTCTTGGACAAGCGGGGGCTTGCAGGGGCATCCGAAAACGTCATGAAGCCAATTCCTTTCCTTGAGTCGAACAGTTGATTTTCAATTGATTTTCCCATTATAGCACCCGACGGATTCCTGTGTATCTTATCGGTAAGATTTTGTCGGAATGACGAAACGATAACCGCATAAAAAAAACGCCCCCCTCTCGTCCCTAACGGACGAAGCGGGGGATCGTTTATTCCGCCGATTCAACCGGCAGCCTCTCGTATTCCTTGGCGAACGATTCGCGAATCAGCAACTCGCCGTGAAGCAGAGTCTTCTCGTAAGGGCGATTCCGATCGTCCAGCCGGGCGAACAGCATCTCGACCGCTCGCCTTCCCAGGATCGCGTTCGGGACATGCACCGTGCTCAGCTTAGGCAGATCCTCGGCCAATTCTTCGTCGGTGTGGTCGAAGCCCGTAACCGCCACTTCTTCAGGCACCTTAACGCCGTTGGCAACGAGAGATTTGAGCACCAGGTAAGCGAAGAAGTCGTTCGCGCAGACAAAGGCGGAAGGCAGCTTCCGCTGGGCGACAAGCTGCGGGATCTCCCGGTCGACGATCCGATAGGCCTCGTCCTCCATCTCCAGCAACGGGTCTTCTCCCAGCAGGGGAGCTCTCTCCCCCGCTTCCTCCATCGCCATCCGGAAGCCGAGCCAACGATCGTGGAAGCTGCGGGAATAGCTAGGGCTTCCGGCGAACCGGAGATCCCGTCTGCCCGACTGAAGGACGAGGGACGTCAGCTGCTTCATAATGTCGTAATTGTTCATGAACACCGTGTCGGACGGAATCATGGCGTCCTCATGATCGACAAGCACGAACGGGATTCCGGAATAGCGAATCTCAAGAAGCAGCTGCGTCGCGATATATCCGATTCCGATAAGGCCGAGAACGCCTTCCGGATTGATGCTCTTAAGCGTGCGCTCCGAGAAGCTCTCGGTTACCATCAAGACGCCGACCTCACGCTCGGCCAGCGCGGCGACGACGCCGTCGATAATTTTGCCCCAGAACAACGATTCCCGGCTCTGGAACCGGACATTCGGCATCAGAATGATAACGGTGCTCTTCGCCACGGAAGCCTTCCCGCGCGGTTCGGCTCCGCCGTTCTTCTCTTTCTTGGCAGCCTTGGTCTTCCAGGAGTACCCCAGTTCATTCGCCGCTTGAACGATCCGCATCCTAGTCTCTTCGGCGACTCCAGGCTTGCCGGACAACGCTTGCGATACGGCAAACTTGGATACGCCGACTTGGTCGGCGATTTGCTGCATGGTCACTTTCTTCAATCGAGGTTCACCCCGTTTGATCAACTTCTACCATTGTAGCAAAAAAAATAGGTTTGAATAGCCGTTTGCGATCAAAAATAGGGTTAATGGTAGGCGAATGAGACTAGAATGTCGAACTCACCTCGGTCTCGCGTACCATTCCTTCAGCACCCGTTCCGCCTGCTTGCCGTAAATGTCGAAGCCGGTATTCGTCCTTGCTTCCTCCGGCGGATAGAGCTCGACGCTCCAATCCCACCAGAAGAATCCCGCGAACCAGGGCTCCTCCCAGAACGTTCGGATGACGGAGCCGTAGAAGTTCGCCTGCTCCTCTTCGCTGGCCGGCAGCTCCGTGTGCGTGAAATCCCACGGCATCGTCGCGCATCCCAGAGCGCTGCGGCAGCCGATCTCCATGAAAGCGATCGGCTTGCCGAATTTGGCATGCAGCCGCTTCAACTTGTCCCTTACCGGAAGCCAGTTCCGGATCATCGCTTCCTCGCTGTCGCCGGGCCTGTTCGCGATCGGATAATAAGCGCTGGTCCCGATAAGATCGACCTGGTCGAACCAAGCGATTCCCTCTTCCGAGCCGTGATTCGCATTATAGGTAATCGGACCGCCATAAAGCTGACGTACTCGCCCGATCAGAGCGGTCCAATGGCTGGTCTTCTTCTCCGTTGCGACCATCTCGCAGCCGATGCAGAACATCTCGCAGCCTAATTCCTCCGCCAGTTCGGCATAGTGGCACAGGAAATTCTCATAGGAACGGAACCATGCATCCCAATACGGCTGCGCCCCCTCCTCCTCCGGAAACCCGATGTGGGCTCGCCAGATGCCGTCCGCCGAATTGACGACCGGCTTCAAGCACACCTTCAATCCCAGGGCATGCGCTTGCCTGACGGCATATTCGATATCCCGGTCCGTCATCGTCGTTCCATAGTCGAAGGGGATCACGGTAGAATGAATGCTAGGTTGAAGCGTGTAGAAAGCAAGAGCGATCCACTCGCTTCCGGTGTCCTTCAGCTTCCGGAGCGATTCCACGGCATAAGGCTGCCGATAAGAGCCGCGCTTGCTGTTCCAGCCGTAAGTCATGCCTTTGATAAACAAATCGGTTACTCCCTCTCCTGACTTATTCGACGAGATGGCAAGCGGCATAATGCCCTTCCGAGACTTGGCGGCGCTCCGGCTTGACGGTTTTGCAGGCGTCCGTCGCGAAGGAGCAACGCGGATGGAAGGCGCAGCCGCTCGGCGGGTTAAGCGGCGACGGGATCTCTCCCTGGATGGACAACATCTTCTGTCTTTGCTCCGGACTGTTCGGGATCTTCAGAATCGAATTGAGCAGCACCTGCGTATACGGATGGCTGGGCTTCCGGAACAGCTCGTCGGCGGGAGCCTGCTCAACGACTTCTCCCAGATACAGCACGGCAATCTCGTCGCTCAGGTATTCGACGACCGCAAGGTTGTGCGAGATGAAGATGTACGTCAGGTTGAACTCTTTCTGCAGGTCGCGCAGCAGTTGAATGACTTGAACCTGTATCGATACGTCCAGAGCGGATACCGGTTCATCGCAGATGAGCAGCTTCGGATTCAGCGACAACGCCCTGGCGATGCCGACGCGCTGCAATTGCCCGCCCGACAACTCGTGAGGGTAAGCGTACTTGACCTCTTCCGGCAGGCCGACCTTCTCCAGCAATTCGCTCACCCGTTGCTGCCGGCTTGCCTTGGTTCCGATCTGATGGATCGCCATCGCATCCTCGATGGCTTCTCCCACCGTCATTCTCGGGTTCAAGCTGGCGCTTGGATCCTGGAAAATAATCTGCATGTCCCTGCGCAGAGCGCGCAGGTCCTTCTTCTTGAACTTGGTAATATCCGTCCCGTCGAAGACGACTCTTCCCTTGTCGGAATCCAGAAGCCTCAACACCAGCCGTCCCAGGGTCGACTTGCCCGAGCCGCTCTCGCCGACCAGCCCCAGCGTTTTCCCCGCTTCCAGGGCGAACGATACATTCTCGACGGCATGCAGCTTCTTGCCCCGCACGCGAAACGTCTTGGAAACATTCTCTACTTGAAGCAACGAATTAGACGGCATGGCGGGCGACCTCCTCGGCATGATGGCAGGCGATATGATGATCTTCTCCGTAAATGCGAAGCGCCGGCGTCTCTTGGAAGCAGCGTTCGGTGGCGAACGAGCAGCGAGCGGCGAACGGACAGCCGACCGGCTCCTCCGTTAATGCCTTCGAAGCTCCCGGGATCGGCAGGATCTCCTTGCCCCTGTGGCCGACCTCGATAATCGAGCGCTTGAGTCCGATCGAATAAGGATGTGCCGTCCGGCGGATGAATTGATCGGTTCGGGCCATCTCCATGATCTGCCCGCCGTACATGACGATGATCTTGTCGCAGAAGTTCGTGGCGACCCCGAAGTCGTGCGTGACCATGACGACGCTCATTCCGCGTTTGCGGCGCAGATCCTGCAGCAGGGCAAGAATCTGCATCTGTACCGTGACATCCAGCGCCGTCGTCGGCTCGTCGGCGATCAGAAGCTGCGGCTCGCAGGCCAGCGCGATGGCGATCATGATGCGTTGGCGCATGCCCCCGGAGAATTCATGCGGGTAATTCTTGAACCGGGACTTCGGATCGGGGATTCCGATCTCGTGCATGAGCTGAAGCGTACGCTCGAACGCTTCCTTGCGGCTTGCGTAGCGATGCGTCAGCATGGCCTCCATGATCTGGTCGCCGATGCGCATGATCGGGTTAAGGCTGGTCATGGGATCTTGGAAAATAACGCCGATGTCGCGGCCGCGAATGTCCTCCAGCTGCCTCGGCTTCAGCTTCAGCAGATCTTTTCCTTGAAAATGGGCTGTCCCCGAAGAGATCTTGCCGTTCTCGCGGAGCAATCCGATCGAGGACATCAGCGTGACGGACTTGCCGGACCCGCTCTCCCCGACGATGCCCAGCGCTTCGTTCTCGTAGACGTCGAAGCTGATGCCGTTAACGGCGTAGACCTCGTCTTCGCTTCTGGCGAATCTCACATGGAGGTTATCGATGGAAAGCAACGGCTGGCTCATGTTAGTTGCCTCCCTTCGGGCTGAATGCTTCTTGGAGTCCGTCCGCTACGAATAAGAAAGCAAGCAAAGTGATCGCGAAGATTCCCGCCGGGAAATAAAGCAGCCACGGGAACCCGAGGATATTGTCGCCGGCCGCGGCCAGCATGTTGCCGAACGAAGGAATCGGCGGCTGAAGGCCCATGCCGAAGATGCTGAGGCCCGCGATCTGCGCAAGGTCGCCGGGAATGCCGAAAGCAAGGGACACCGCCATGCTGCCGACGACGTTAGGCAGCATATAGCGCCTGGCGATATGCGCTTGCGAGGCGCCGAGCGCCGTGGCCGCTTCGACCATCTCGCCGTTGCGCATGCCAAGGACCAAGCTTCGGATCAATCTCGCATAGCCCGCCCAGCCCGGAATTCCGATAGCCAGGATTAACGACCAATAGCCGCGACCTAAGAGAACGACCAGGATCAAGGCGAACAGGAAGCCCGGGAGCGTCATCATGAAGTCGACGCCGCGCATGATGATCACGTCCGCGAGACCGCCTCGCAAGCCTGCCCACAATCCCAGAATGACCCCGATAACGAAGCTGACCAGCGTCGCTCCCAGGGCGATAATCAGAGCGCTTCGAACGCTGTACAGGATCTGGCTGAACATATCGTGGCCCACGTTGTCGGTGCCGAAGATGTGCTGCCAAGACGGGCCTTGGTTAATCGCGAGGAAGTCGCCGACCCGATAATCGTATGGGGCCACCCACGGGCCGATGATGCCCGCCAGGAAGAACAAGACCACCCAGACAAGGCCGACGACGGCAAGTCGATTTCTCTTGAAGCGCTTCCAGCCTTGATACCAAGAGGACCGGTGCCTGTTCTTTATTTTCTGATTTAATGCGTCCGATCGAGCTGCCGCTACTGTTCCAGCCAATAGCTCCCCCTCCTATGTTTGCGAAAGTGCGGGTTGTTATAATTTCACGCGAGGATCGATAAAGGCATATATGATGTCAACCAATAAATTCATGATCATGATCATGGAACCGAGCAGGAAGACGGAAGTAATGGCCAGCGGGTAATCGAAGCTGGTGAAGGCCGTCTGCATGACCTTGCCGAGTCCCGGTATTCCGAAGATTTGCTCCACCCAGATCGTCCCCATTACCGTAAAGGCGAATTGGGGGCCGATGACGGTAATCATCGCCGTCAGCGAGTTCTTCACGCCGTGGTTCATGACCATCGGCCAATATTTGACGCCTTTTGCTTTGGCTGTCCGAATGTAATCGAGCCGGAGCGTTTCGATCAAGCTTCCGCGCATATAGCGGGCTACCACGCCGATATTGGCGGCGGACAAGCAGATGACCGGCAGAATGGCATCCTTCCAGGCTCCCCAGCCGGCAATGGGCAGGATGCCCGGGAACACGACGCCGAACAGAAGAACCATAATAACGGCAAGCACGAAGGCCGGAATCGCTTGGCCAGCTAAGGACACGGTACCTACGACATAGTCGATCCAAGTGTTTCTTTTCAAAGCGGCAACGATGCCGAGGGGAACCCCTACGATAACCGACAAAACAACCGAACCGACAGCCAGGTCGACGCTGACCGGCAGCGTTTGCTTCAACTGCGACATGATGGACAGCGACGGATTCTGCATCGAATTGCCGAAATCGAACGACAATTCGTGCCACACGTACTTGGCGATTTGCTGCCACAGCGGCAGATTAAGCCCGTAGCGGCTGTTGAATTGATCCATGACTTGCTGATAAAGGATAGGGTTCTGGCTCTGGAGAGGCGCCAGCACCGAAGCCATCACGGTCGTATGCATGAAGCCGCCCGGCGAATAGTACATCAGCATGTAACTGACCGTCATGACCAGGATCAAGGTGATGATGATTTGAATGAGGCGCTTTGCGATAAACTTGACGACAGCCATGATCCATCCTCCTAAGCCAATCATAGGGGGGCACCTGGATCGGTGCCCCTCGATGATCGATTTATTGATTTCCGAATGATTACCGCTTACTCGACATTCAGGTATTGGAACTCATAGAAGTTGCCCCATGCCCAAGGGTTGGACATGACTCCCGTTACGTTCGGCTTCACCAGGAAATATTGCTTCTGATAGAAGAGAGGAATGGCATAGGCATCGTCCAGGAGGCTGTTGACGACCTTGGCGGCGTACGGAGCCGCATCTTCGACCGTCAGGGCATTGACGAACTGATCCTTCCACATTCTCAGATCCCGAAGATTATCCGAGGTGTACTCGTTGTAGTACACTTTAACGTCCAACGCATTCTGATTCACCTTGCCGCCAGGCGCGTTCGGCGCGATGAACGTGAACGCGTTAACGAACGCAGTGTGCTTCTCTTCGTTGCTCTTCGCGTTCTTCCAGGAGTCGACGATCTCCTGCCATTGCTCGGCGGTTGTCTTGCTCCCCGGAGGATTCAGATAGATCTGCCATTCTTGCGGCTGCTTGGCATTCCATGCTTCCAGCTTGGCGATGTCGTCCTTGGCCGCTTGCTCGAGCGCGGCCCAATCGCTCCATTCCACGCCGGCTTTCGAATTGTCCGGGTTGCCGTATTTATCGATGGCAGGCTTGTAATAAGTTTCTTTGCCCCAGTCGATGAACTTCTGCGTCGCTTCCAATGGGGCGTCAAGCGTTCCCATCGAATAAAGCTGTTGGGTTGCGCCCATATCGAGGCTTCCGGGCTCGCTCCAGTTCGTCGCTCCGGATGCCAGGATAAAGCCCGGCGCCGAACCCGCTTGCGGACCTGCGTACTGGTAGTTGTTCCACTCCGTCTCGCTGAGCTGCTTGATCTCCGTTTGAATGCCCAGGTTCTGCTGCAGTTCCTGTCCAAGAGCCAATGCGATGGATTCGCCTTGAGGATCCTTATCCTTAATGCCGATATACAGCATTAATTTAGGCAGGCCCTTGCCGTTCTCGTAGCCGGCATCCTTGAGCATCTTCTTGGCTTCCTCTACGTTCTCGTCGATCCCTTTCTCCAGCTTCTCCGTCGGCCATCCGGTGGATGCGAAGATGTTGGTGGCGCCGCCCATGCCGTTCAGAACCGAATCGACGATCGGCGAGCGCTGGATCGCTTTGGCGATCGCTTGGCGCACTTCCTTCTTGTCGTACGGGGATTCCGACGGCGGATTGCTCCATTCCAGATAACGAATCGAATAGTTCGGCGCCGTGTACAGCTGAGATTTAAGATCATGCGTCTTCACGTATTGCAGGTCGGACGTGCTCTGAACGAGAGAGACATCCGTCTTGCCTGCCATATACACTTCAACCGGCACGCTCGACTCCGGAAGGATATGGATGGTTTCGACATTGCCGTGGTTCAGTTGTCCCGCCGCGCCTACGTAATTAGGGTTCGCCACCATGACGAGCTCTCCGTTCGGCGTGAACGACTTCACCGTGTACGGGCCGTTGCTTACGAAGTTCTGAGGCTCGAACCAATCCGTCGGATGCGCTTCAAGGTTCTTGGAGTTGATCGGCATCGCGCCGGCCAGAACCAGACTGCCAAGAATGGCGTGCGGCAGGGAAGTCGTAATCTCAAACGTATAATCGTCGACGACCTTCAAGCCGACCTCTTCCTTGGCCACCGAGCCCGCGTGGTAGGCGTACGAGTTCTTCACGTAGTTAAGAACGCTAAGCCAGAGCTGCGCGGTCGTATTCTTCGGATCCAACTGGTACATATAAGCGTTATAGAAATCATGGGCCGTGACCGGGTCGCCGTTCGACCACTTCGCGTCCTTCCTCAGGGAGAAGGTCCACGTCAGTTGGTCTTCGGATACCTTATAACCCGTTGCGATCTTCGGAACGATCTGATGGTCTTGGTTATAGCCGTAAAGCCCTTCCAGCAGCGTTCCTTGCTGAACAAGAATCTGGCCTTGCCACTGCGTCGGATCCAGCGTCGGGATCTTCGGGTTAATGACCGTTACCGAGCTTCCGGCCTTGATGGTCGGATCGGAAGCGTTTGCATTTTTGACCGCCGTTTGAGCGCCGTTGCTGTCGCCGCCGGATTTGGTGCCGGACTTGTCGCTTCCGCCGTTCGAAGCGGACGCCGTACTGGCGCTGCCGCTGTCGGGCGCCGAATTGCCGGAATTGTTGTTGTTTGAACAAGCGGCCGTAGAGAGCAGAGCCGCCGATAGGACGAGAGCCGAAATCGCATTCTTCTTATTCATTCTTGGGAAATCCTCCTCAATCTTCGTTTGATTTTTTTGAAGATTCCGAATAATGATAAACCTACTGCCCAACTCTCATTTCCATCCCCCTAACAAAACAAAACACTTGTAGTTTGTCGCCAAACAAAACCTAATTCTAATGCCCTAACACTTATTAATGTTATCGCTTACATTCTAATTTTTGGTTTTATCTTTGTCAATAGCAAAAATAATGGCCCGTTATTTAAATTTATCGTATAAATATCAACCTAACTCAATAATGTTATTAAAAAATATTATCATTTTAGGTAACAACCAAATTTCATTTGATTGCCTATTATTTAAACTAATTTTTAATTAATTGCATAAAATAAACTAACAAAAAAAAGAGAGATCGTTTAGATCCCTCTTCCTCGATCTTTTATTATCCACGACTTCGGATCAGACCGGTGCAGCGGACTCTACTCTCTCTCCTCCGCCAAAGGCAAATAAATGATGAATTCGGTCCCTTCTCCCGGGGTACTCTTCACTTCTATCATTCCCCCATGGTTGCGAATGATCCGATAGCTTACCGATAATCCTAAGCCGGTGCCTTCTTCTTTGGTCGTGAAGAACGGATCGAACAGCCTGCTTAACGTCGAACGATCCATTCCCTTGCCGTTGTCCCGGATCCGGATGACCGCGTAACGACCTTCCTTGCGCGAAGAAAGCTCGATTAGCCCCTTGCGGTTATCCCCCGCGGCTTGGATGGCGTCGATCGCATTCTTAACCATGTTGAGGAGAACCTGCTTGATCTGCTTCACGTCGATCGCGATCATGATCTCTTCGTCGAAAATTTCCGTCTGCATCTCGCAGCCCTTCATGTGAGCTTCGCTCTGGGTCAGGAGATTCGTTTCTTTCAGCAGTTCCGCTACGGTGAGCTTCTTCTTCATCGGAGCCGACGGCTTGGAGGAATTCAGAAACTCGTAAATGATCTCGTTGGCGCGATCGATCTCGGAGAGAATAATGCGAACGTATTCCTGCTTGCCTATGGATTCCAGATAGGGCTTCAATAATTGAATGAACCCCCGAATGGAAGTGAGAGGATTGCGTATCTCGTGGGCGATAGAAGCCGCAATCTTCCCCAGCATCGCCAGTTTATCATTCTGGAAGGCGGTTTGCTCGATCTGCTTGTATTCCGACACGTCCTTCACGCTGACGAGATAATCCCCTTCCAGCTCTTCGATCCGGGAGACGCTGATAAGCATGATTCTTCCGTTCTCATCTTCGAATTCGCGGTGGTAACGGCGATAATAAGCGAATTCCTTGTACATGCGCAGGAAAATAAGCCGGAGCGAACGGCGAAGCGCGGGGTGATACAACAGCTGCCGGAACGATTGGCCGATCAGCGAGCGCCTGGGCATCTGCAGCAGCCTGGCCATCTGCACGTTCAAGAAACGCAGATGCCCGTCGGAACCGAACAGGGCAACTCCGGTATCCATGTGCTGCAGAACGGTCTCGAACTTGCTGGGCGGCCCGTGCTCGATCGGAATGGAATCGATGACGGCCTCTTTTAACCGATCCGAGTCCCGATCCTCGACCGTCGCAGCCCCTTCGGACTGCTTCAGGGCGGAGATCACTTCCATTAGAAACAAAAGAGACCGGTGCATAATCGACATCCGGTCTTCATCTTCGGCGTTGGAGAGCAGCATCCTGACGCTGTCCTCGTGATACTTCAACATATCCTCGGTGGAGGTGTTCTGCAGCCAAGTTTGAAGTTCCGCCATTTTTCTATCGTTTGCTTCTTCATTCCCCATAACGAAAGCTACAAGAGTGGCGAAGTAGCGAGTCTCCCAACGGTACATAAGAGAACCCCTTCCGGAATGTTAGATGAAGGGCGTTTATGCAAAATTTCACATCTATCATAGACGCGACAAGATCGCCCTGTCAATGAGAGATCTTGTCGATTCAAGGCGGGTATATCGCTTGTTGTCGGAGAAGCCTGCCGCTTGTCGTTTTACCGGTCCCTGTCGCCGCTTGTCCGGCCGTTCAGTCGATCGCCGCCCTCGCGATCTTCGCGGCCGGACTCCTTGTCTTCCTTCTCCTTGTCGTCCTTCTTGCCGTTCTTCCCGTTGTCGTCCTTGCCGCCATCCTCTTGTCCCCAACGATTGCCATGGGAGGATGAATCTTGGCCGTTTCCGCTGTTGTTGCCGTTGTTCCTGCCGTTGCCGTCGTAGCTGGCATTGCCGTTCTTGTTGGCATTGGCGTTCTTATTCGAATCGCCGTTGTTGCCGTTGTTGGCATGGCTATTGTTCTGGGCATGGCCGCTTCCGATAGGTTTCCGTCCGTCCTCGAGTTTGGCCTTCCCCGAGTCCTTCGAGGAGGCCGGGCCAGCGGACGCGCCCGGAGCGGATTTGGCCGGGGTTGCCGTCTTATCGTCGTCGGAATCGGGATTATGCTTGGAGCCGCTCGCATGAGGCTGCCCCGCCCTATTCGCTTCGTCCTTCTTCTGCTGCTTGGCTTTCTTGATCTTGTCTTCCTTGGCCTTCGCCTTGGCGACAAGCTCTTTCCATTCTTCGTCGGATTGCTTCTTATCCTTCGCTTCCGCATCCTTCAGCACCTCGTGGACGCCGCCCCAAGAGGAGGAGATCTTATTCATCGACTCCTTCTGCAGCTTCTGCAGAGGGACGCGGTGTCCCTGGCTCTCGGCCTTAAGCCAGAATGCCATCTTGCCCGCGGAGACTCCCTTGGCGTTCGCTTCCTCGCGAACCTCCTTGGGCACCGAGACCGTCGTCACAACCGGAGCCGACGCTTCCGCCGTTCCCGAAGACGCCTCTTCGGAGGAGGCTCCCGCTTCCTCGATGGATTGCTTCATCATGGAAGAGACCTCTCCCTCCCAACTCGCGTCGACCTTGCCGACCGGAACGGTCGTCAGGACGACTTCGGTATCCTCGCCATCGAGCAGGTGCAGCGAAGCGAGCTTATCGACAAGCTGGTCCGTCACTTTCTTCAGCGACTTGCCCTTATAGTCGATGCCTTCAATGATCGGGACGGCATCCGGATTGACGGCGCGAAGCTTCTGAACGCGTTCCTTGCCGTCGATGCCGAGCTCTACGCTCGGATTCACGTCCATCGTCACGTACGCCACGACGGACGGCGTATGCAGCCACATTCCCCCGAACAGCAGGAGGCACAGCAAGGCCGCGGTTCCCGCTCCCGCCATCCAGCGAGTACGCCTCCGGCTCGCCGTTCGGGGGAGGGAGCGTCCTTCCTCGGACTCCAATTCGATCTCGTCTCCGACTTGGTAATGCTGCTCTCGCGGAACCCTTACGAAGCGCCCTCCCGGAGCAAGGACGACCGCGCGTTTTCCTTCGATCGACATGACAATCGCCTTGCTCATATCCGTTCCTCCTTCATGTCCGCGGGTGCTCCGGCTATGTATTGTTGAAGCAGGGGATACGTTCCCGCTGCGATCAATGCAATCGTGATCAAGTATTTGCGATGCCGCTCCAGCGTCTTGCGCGATACGTTCTCCAGTTCGCCCAGCTCCTTCAATGGGAGTTTCTTTTTATCCTTAAGCAGAGCAAGAAGAGGCGCCCGATTGGCCAGCCGCCAGCCGATCTCCAGCAGAGCGTCTCTGGAGTCCTGGTGCTTCGGGGACTGCTCGCTTAGCTCGAAGAAAGAAATGCCGTAAGGCTCAAGCTCTTCCGTCAGCGCCCGGATCTCGTCCCTTCGATCCTGCGCCACCTGCTCTCTGGAGTATACCGATATCGCTTCTCTCGCTTCGATCTTGCTTAACACGGATCCTTCGTCTTCCGAATCCGATTGAAGCGAGCTATAGGGAACCGAGCTGAGATGACGCTGTTCCTTGCGGGCGTAATCGATCAGCCGGCGGTTCATCACTTGAGCGGCGAAGCCGATGAAGCGGCTTCCCGCCTCGGGCGAGTAGCGCGTGATCGCTTCGTCAAAGGCTAATAAGGCGACACTAAACTCATCGTCGCGATCCGGATCGATGTACCGCTTGCTGAAGCGGCTCGCCGTCGTTACGATGAAGGGTCGATATTGTTTAATCAGATCGTTGCGCAGCTCCTCACGGCCTTGCTGAATCGCTTCGACCGTCTCCTCCGGATTGAGTGCCTCCGTCTCGGGAACGGCCGCCGTGCTGCCACGTCCTGTCCATTTTCTCCACAATAAGAGAAGCAAGCGCTCACCCCACGTTAATAACATTCGCAGCTCTTCCATCGTTTAGGGGGTAGAAGCAAAAAAAGCCATCTCTGCGCCGTTGCCCCATATCCCTTCCGTCCGGACCGCGTCGACGCATGCGCATCGCTTATCAGGTCAGATGGTCGGGTATCCGGATTCCAACGCAGAGATGGCGTTCGTTCCGCAGCATATCCTCCAGGACGCCCTTCAGAAGGCGCCTCCGGTCATCCGCTTCGTCTTCAGCTTGTGCTTCCTCTGAGCCAGCACGCCGAGTCTCCGCTTCAGCTGCTGCTCCCACTCCGAATCCTTCAATTGCTTCGAGAAGGATAGAAGATCGAGAGCCATATCGATCTGACTTTGGACGATGTGCATCGGGTCCTCGTCTTCATTGTTCACGCAGTTCTCGTGCAGGGCTTTGTCCGATTCGTCAACGTAATCGTGGAAGTCGACTTCGGACGCGCCGTCTCCATGGGCGTACTCGGCCAGAATCTCGTACTCGTTCTCCACCAGGTAATGGACTTCCACCCGGTGGCACACCGGACAGAACAGGATGGGCACATTATGGATCCGTGTCCGGTAATGCTTCAATGTTCCTTTGGTTCCGATCATGCTTGCGCCGCAGCAGAAACTCATCGTCTTCCCTCCTTAGAACCTTACGTCACGCTATCGCCAATGCGTTATTCACTATATTCTCTTCGATCCGTTCGAATTCCTGCCGCTTGCTTTATTCCCCTCTAGCATTGATTTTGACGCATTTTGACGAAAAAAGCAAAGACGCATGCGGAAACATGCGCCTATTGCCAATGATTCGATAGACTGGAACAAAGAGGATTAACGAGCCATGGCGGCAACGATCAGATCGCCCATCGCCGTCGTTCCGATCGCCTTGCTCTTATCCACGGCGATGTCTCCGGTGCGGTGACCCGCGTCCAGAACTTCCTTCACCGCGCGCTCGATCACGTCGCCGGCTTCTTGGTAGCCGAACGTCAGCTTGAACATGAGTGCGACCGACAGGATCGTCGCGATCGGGTTCGCGATGCCTTGGCCCGCGATGTCCGGCGCCGAGCCGTGAACCGGCTCGTACAGGCCGAAGCTGCCTTCACCGAGCGATGCCGACGACAGCATGCCGATCGAACCGGTCAGCATGGCGGCTTCGTCGCTCAGGATATCGCCGAACATGTTCTCCGTCACGATGACGTCGAAGCTCGAAGGACGGCGAAGCAGCTGCATCGCGCAGTTGTCGACGAGCACGTGCTCCAGCTCGACGTCCGGATATTCCGGAGCGATGCGGATAACCGTCTCGCGCCACAGGCGGGACGTCTCGAGAACGTTCGCCTTGTCGACCGAAGCCAGACGCTTGCTGCGGGTCTGGGCGATCTCGAACGCTTGGCGCACGATGCGCTCTACTTCTACGACGTTGTAGACGCAAGTGTCCACGGCTTCTTGGCCGTTCGCGCCTTCGCGGCGGAACTTGTCGCCGAAGTAGATGCCGCCCGTCAGCTCGCGGACGACGATCAGGTCCGTGCCTTCCAGCACTTCAGGCTTCAGCGTGGATGCATCCTTCAGGCAATCGAATACGACAGCCGGACGGATGTTGGAGAACAGGCCGAGCGCCTTGCGGATTCCGAGCAGCCCCGTCTCCGGACGAAGCTCCTTCGGATTGCTGTCCCACTTCGGGCCGCCGACCGCGCCGAGAAGCACGGCATCCGCGTTCTTGCAGATCTCAAGCGTCTCTTGCGGAAGCGGCGTGCCCTTCTCGTCGATGGCGATTCCGCCGAACAAGCCGTGCTCAAGCTCGAACTTGTAGCCGAACAGCTCCTCGGTCTTTCTCAGAACTTTGATGGCTTCTCCTACGACTTCCGGTCCGATTCCGTCGCCGGCGATGACGGCGATCTTCTTCACTTCTGACATGGTATAAATTCACTCCCGTTTGCGTTTGTCCGAGCAAAAACGACTTGAGCGGCAATAGAAGCCAAAGAAGTTTTTGCGTCGGTATCTGATGGGAGTAAGGACTTTCCCCCCATACCCCATCTGATAGTCCAATTAGTGTCCTATAACAGTTGTAGCATACTTGGGGGTGTAGGCAAAATAGATAAAAGCTATTTGCTTCATAGGTGGAGACTATAGAGGGGGATACGGGGATACGGGGATAAGCGTCTATCGCTTCTCCGCCGCTTGAACCAGGCTCTTCCCGATTTTCAACATCTCTTCCCTGGTAACCGTGTTGTCCGCGTAGATGGAATAAAAAGTGTTGGAGGTCTCGTCATACCAGCCAAGCGAATTGGAAGACGCCCCTCCTTGACCGTTATCTCGAACGTAAATGGCTTGCTGAGTGTTACTCAGAGTTACCGTTTCTGATCGATCCGCCCCCCGCTGCGAGAACGTTGATTTGGCCTCTCCATTCTCCGCTCCAGTCGTCGCAAGAAGCGAAAGCTTGGCATTCTGCTTGCTGAATACGAGCTTGGAATTCAAGATCTTCTTCCATTGGACGATCTCCATAAACAGCACTTCGTTATTCTTGGCGTTCTGTGCCGCCGTCAGGAGACGCCCCCGTATCTTCTCGAATTCTCCTCCTGCCTCTCCCCGCAAGGGCGGTCTCGGTGTCAGTTCGCCTCTCTCGAACGAATAGCCCTCCGGCAGATAGCTTGGCACGGTCAAATAAGGAGCCTTCGTCTTCTTCATCTTCTCCTCATAGTCTCCGTACACATCGTACTCCAGCTTCGACTCAAAATCGATCTGTTCCATCGCGGCATACGCGCTGACCTTGTCGTCCTTGACGTAATACGCCGCCATCTCGTCCTGTTTCAGCTTGTCATGCACCCGGTTTCGATACTCGAGTATCCTCTCGCTTATCTTGTTCGGCAATGTGTATCCGGAAGCTGGGACCGTCTCGAATACGACTTTGCCCTTTGAATCCTTCAGCTTCGCGTACTCCGTTGCGGCGTAGCCCACCACTGATCCGAACAGCAGGATGCTTCCCGTTGCCGCCAATACCGCCGCCTTCGTCAGGCGTCGAGGAGGAACAGTCCTTCGCTGGCCCCTATTCATTGCCCGCACTCTGTCCATTACAGCGTCCACGATGTCGATCTCGCGGAACGGTTCCGTTTTGCCCAAGGTCGCCCTCAGCTTCTCGTCTGCATTAAAGTGTCCTGCTGTGCGCTCCATATTCCAACCTCCCTTTCTTCTACCAACATCGTTCTCAGCTTGCGTTTGGCTCGTCCGATCCGTTTTTTTACCGCTTCCGGGTTCTTGCCCACGATGGCCGCGATCTCTTGGCTTGTCCTCTCTTCGAGAATGTTAAGAATGAGCAGACTTCGCTCTGAAGCCGACAATCGACCCAGCGCAGCTTCTATGTTCGGGCTTAACGTTCGATTGTCCACGATCGTCTCCGGTCCCGGAGTTTGTTCTTCTCGTTTCAACAAACTCTGGAGCTTCAAGTGAAGCTTGCGCCTGCGAAGAAGGTTCAGGCAGTGGTGGTAAGCGATGCTGTAAAGCCAAGAGGAGAAGCTCCCCGTTGGCTTGTACCGTCCGATGGACTGATAAGCCTTGACGAAGATGTCTTGAGCCGCGTCCTCTCCCTCCGAATCGCTCCCCAACAGCCTGCTGCAGTAAATGTAGATGGGTCGTTGGAATTGCCGGACGATGTGCCCGTACTCCTCCGCGTTGCCGTTCCTCACGGCTTCTATCGCTGCTTGAATCGACAGTTGTTCCGTGTGCGATCACCTCTCTTGCGTCTTTGTTCTATATAACACATGAATGGGGTTAAGCAGGGACTTTCCTCGGAGAATAATTCAAAAGAAGGCGGATAGCGGGGAGGCTTGCGGGTGATGCGGGGTTCTGGGTGAGCTGATGCGGGGTGTTAGCTAGTTGCAATACTTTGTAATATTTTCTGGCCGGGGGGTGACGCCAATGCAGGGTACTGGGTGCACTACTTTTTTGGTTACTGGAGTTAACGAGCTAATGTGAGCCAATGTTGGCCAAACGGTGCCCTAATAATGAAAATAGCCGGCAGGACAACAGCCTGCCGGCGAACTTACAACCAATCTTACCCCTTCACCAGAACGCTCTGAAGAGCCCGGTCGAGGCGCTTCATGCCTTCGATCGTCGTCTCGGTGTCGTTGTAGGTGAAGTTCATGCGCAGCGTGTTGAGCTCGGGCTCCTCCGCGAAGAAGGAGACGCCCGGAACGAACGCCGCGCCTTCCGCGACCGCGATCTTGAGCAGAGCTCCCGAATCGATGCCCTCGGGAAGATGCAGCCAGATGAACATGCCGCCCTTCGGCTCCTCCCAAGTGACGCCCGGCCAAGCATATTGCTCAAGCAAGGAGATCAGCAGGTTCTTGCGCTCTTCGTATTCCTTGCGCACGAATTCGATGTGCGCGTCCAGGTCGAAGTGCTCCAGGAGCTGATGCAGCGTCTGCTGGTCGAGCGAGCTCGACTGCAGGTCGGCCGCCTGCTTCGCGCGAGCCATGCCCGCGATAATCCCCGGATCGGCGAGCACCCAGCCGGTACGAAGCCCCGGAGCGACCGTCTTGGAGAACGTGCTCGTGTACACCACGCAAGAGCCTTGCGGATGCTTGTCGAGCGAGAACAGCGAACGGTACTCCACGGATGCGTCGCCGAACTTGAGCTCTCCGTACGGGTCGTCTTCCAGAATGAGCGTATTGTGGCGGTGGCACAGCTCCAATACGCCGCGGCGGCGTTCCTCGCTCCAAGCCCTGCCGGCCGGGTTCGAGAACGTCGGAATGACGTAGATCATCTTCGGATTGTACTGCTTCAGCTTCGCTTCCAGATCCGCCAGATCGAGGCCGTCCTTGTCTCCGTTAACGGAGATCGGAACCGCGCCGTACGAACGGAAGACCTGCAGAGCGGACAGGTACGTCGGACGCTCGACCAGGATGATGTCGCCCGGATCGATATAGATGCGGGTGAGCAGGTCGATCGCTTGCTGCGATCCCGTCGTGATCAGCATGTCGTCCGGCGTAACGCGGACATGCTTCTTCTCCATACGGCGGCAGAGCGCCTGCCGAAGCGGCAGGTAGCCTTCCGTCAAGCCGTATTGAAGCGCTTTGGTGCCTTGCTCCATGACGCGCGCGAACGCATCCGAGATCGCTTGCACCGGGAAGTGTTCCTCCGCGGGCAGGCCGCCTGCGAACGAGAGAATCGAATCGCCTTGCGTCAGCTTCAGGATCTCGCGAACGGCAGACGAAGAGAAAGTCCCGAGACGTTCGGAATATCGATAATTCATAGAGAGTTCCCCATTTCTTTGCAGCGAGGGCCGATATGGCCTCTGCTTCCTATATTGCCGTCGTCCATGGGGCGGCGGAGCTTATCTTCCTATTAGATCAATGTGACGTTGTCACGGTCGCGGCGGCTGCGTCTCGGAGCGTTCTTCTTGTCGATCAGGCGGTTCAGCGCATCCACGTAAGCGCGGGCGCTGGCTTCGAGAATGTCGGTGCTCACGCCGCGGCCTTGCGCGCTCTCGTCGCCTTGCTTCAGCACGACGTGAACGTCGCCGAGCGCGTCCGTGCCGTCGGTTACCGACTTGATCGTGTAATCGTCAAGAACGACTTCTTCCTTGGACAGCGCGTCGATCGCGCGGTAGACCGCATCGATCGAACCGTTGCCTTCCGAAGTGGTCGTCTGCACGCCCTGAGGCGTCTTCAAGCGAACGGTCGCGCTAGGAGTCGCGTGGCTGTCGAACGAGACGACGAGCTGCTCGAGCGCGAACACCTCCGGAGTCTCGACCATCTTCTCTTCCAGCATCGCGATAATATCCTCGTTGCTGACGTCCTTCTTGCGGTCGGCCAGGTCCTTGAACTTGCCGAATGCCGCATTGATCTGGTCCTCGGTAAGGTCGTCGAAGCCGAGATCGACGAGCTTCTCGCGGAACGCATGGCGTCCGGAGTGCTTGCCGAGCACGAGCTTGCTGTCCTTCAGGCCGATCGTGTCCGGCGAGATGATCTCGTACGTCGTCTTCTCCTTCAGCATGCCGTCCTGGTGAATGCCGGATTCGTGGGCGAAGGCGTTCGCCCCGACGATCGCTTTGTTGCCAGGAACGGGCATGCCGGTCAGCTTGCTGACCAGACGGCTGGTCTTCGCGATCTCCTTAAGGTTCAGCGTCGTGTGGGCTTGGAAGAAGTCGGCGCGGGTTGCCAGGGCGAGAGCGACTTCTTCGAGAGCCGTATTGCCGGCGCGTTCCCCGATTCCATTGATCGTGCCTTCCACTTGGTCGGCGCCGTTCAGAATCGCAGCCAGCGAGTTCGCGGTCGCCATTCCGAGGTCGTCGTGGCAGTGCGCGGACAGCTGGATTCGCTCGATACCCGGTACCGTTTCTTTAAGCGTCTTGAAAATATTGCCGAATTCCTGAGGATTGAGGTAGCCGACCGTATCCGGAATGTTGACGACCGAGACGCCTTCGCGTACGGCCAATTCCGTGACTTGGCACAGGAAGTCCAGCTCCGTGCGTCCGGCATCCTCGGCGGAGAACTCGACGCGGGAGAAGTACTTCTTCGCGTAGCGGATCGCGCGTTCCGCCGTTTCCAGCACCTGCTCCTTCTCCATGCGAAGCTTGTGCTTGCGGTGAATAGGAGAAGTGGCGAGGAAAATGTGAATCGCCGGATCGGCCGCGCCCTTCAGCGCTTCCTTCACGGCATCGATGTCCTTCTCGACCGAGCGGGCCAGCCCCATGACGGAGGCGTTCTTGACCGCGCGGGCTACCGCGTTGACGGCGGCCAGGTCGCCCGGAGAGGCGGCCGGGAAGCCGGCTTCCATCCGGTCGACGCCGAGCTTCTCCAGCTGGAGAGCGATTTCAACTTTCTCTTGGGTATTCAGGTTAACGCCGGGAGATTGCTCTCCGTCACGCAGGGTCGTGTCGAAAATATAAATTTTCCTCATGGCAGGGGTTTACCCGCACCTCCTGAAGCTGACAGTTTAATACTTGAATTATAGCACACATGAAGCAGAGTCTTGGATATAACAAAGGCTGTCCTAGGAGCAGAGCCTGCCCCCGGGACAGCCGGTGCCTTCAAGCTATCTTATTTCTTGATCCAGTGCATCAGGCCGCGGAGCTGGCCGCCGACCACTTCGATCGGATGCTCGGCTTCGTTGCGGCGGGTAGCCGTCAGGAACGCGCGTCCGGATTGGTTCTCGAGGATGAAGTCGCGAGCGAACTTGCCTTGTTGGATGTCGGACAGAACAGCCTTCATCGCCTTCTTCGTCTCGTCCGTTACGATGCGAGGTCCGGTGACGTAGTCGCCGTACTCAGCCGTGTTGGAGATCGAATTGCGCATGGAAGCGAGGCCGCCTTCGTACATCAGGTCGACGATCAGCTTCAGCTCGTGCAAGCACTCGAAGTAAGCCATCTCAGGAGCGTAGCCTGCTTCAACCAGAGTCTCGAAGCCAGCTTTGACGAGGGCGCTAGCGCCGCCGCAAAGTACGGCTTGCTCGCCGAACAGGTCGGTTTCGGTTTCTTCGCGGAAGGAAGTCTCGATAACCCCTGCGCGGGTACAGCCGATGCCCTTGGCATAAGCCATGCCGATCTCGAATGCCTTGCCGGTTCCGTTCTGGTGAACGGCGATCAGTCCCGGTACGCCGAAGCCTTCGACATACGTGCGGCGAACCATGTGGCCCGGGGACTTCGGAGCTACGAGCAGAACGTCAGCGTCTGCCGGAGCAACGATCTGTCCGAAGTGAACGTTGAAGCCGTGGGAGAACATGAGAGCAGCGCCCTTCTTGAGGTTAGGCTCGATCTCGTTCTTGTAGACCGCAGCTTGCGTCTCGTCCGGCATAAGGATTTGAACGACATCCGCTTTGCGGGTAGCGTCGGCGACGTTCAGAACTTCGAAGCCGTCGTTGCGAGCCGCTTCGGCAGATTTGCCTTCGCGAAGGCCGATGATAACGGAAAGTCCGCTGTCACGCAGGTTTTGAGCTTGAGCATGGCCTTGGCTGCCGTAGCCGATGACCGCGATTGTCTTGCCTTTCAGGGCGCCGAGATCGGCGTCTTTCTCATGGAATAACTTGACTGCCATTGGATGTGTTCCTCCTTAATAGATAGAGCAATATTGGCAACCCTCATGGAACGGGCGTTCCAAGAGAGAAGAGCAGGACAAGCCAGGTTCGCAGCCTGCCGCTCCTCTCCTCGAACACCCGCTCCAGCGGGCAGCGTTCGGAAAATAATGCCTACTTGATGCGAAGCGCTAAAGCGTCTGGATAAACTTTAGTTTAGCGGGCCCCGCGAATCATCGCGGTGACGCCGGTACGGGACAGCTCGCGAATGCCGTATGGCTTCAGCAGCTCGATCATGGCGTCCAGCTTGTCCGAATCCCCGACCACCTGAACGATCAGGCTGTTCGGGCTGATGTCGACGACGGCCGCGCGGAAGGTCTCGACGACGCCGAGAATCTCCGGACGGGAAGAGGGCTCGGCGTTGACCTTGATCAGGCCAAGCTCTCTTCCGACCATCGGGCTAGATCCGATGTCGATGACTTTGATGACGTCAATGATCTTGTAGAGCTGCTTCTGTATCTGTTCTAAAGTATGGTCGTCTCCGGTGGTTACGATAACCATCCGGGACAGGCCGGGCTCTTCGGAGGCTCCAACCGTAATGCTCTCGATGTTGAAGCCTCTGCGTCCGAACAGCCCAGACACCCGTTGCAGAACGCCCGGCTGGTCGTTCACGAGAATGGCAATGGTATGTTTGCGGTTCATTCGGAATCCCCCATGAGCATTTGATCGATGGTGCTGCCTTGCGTAACCATCGGGTAGACGTTCTCTTCCTTGCGTACGACGAATTCGACGAGAGCAGGCCCTGGATGATTAAGCGCCTCTTCCCAAGCGCGGCGAGCTTCTTCCTTGTTCGTTGCGCGGAACGACTTGACGCCGTAAGCTTCGCCCAGCTTCACGAAGTCCGGGCTGCCGGCCAGATCGATGTGGCTGTAACGATTCTCGTGAATCAGCTCCTGCCATTGGCGAACCATGCCGAGTACCTGGTTGTTCAGGATCGCGACCTTGACCGGGATGTTGTTGATCGCGCAGATCGCGAGCTCTTGGGCGCACATCTGCATGCCGCCATCGCCGTTGATCGAGACGACCGTGCGGTCCGGGTTGCCCATCTGAGCTCCGATCGCGGACGGGAAGCCGAAGCCCATCGTTCCCAGGCCGCCGGAGGTAACCAGCGAACGAGGCTTATTGAACGGATAGTACTGCGCGGCCCACATCTGGTGCTGTCCGACGTCCGTCGTGACGATCGCGTCGCCGTTCGTCGTGTCGTGAATCAGCTCGACGACCCATTGCGGCTTCAATTCCGTCTCGGAATCGATGTACTTGAACGGCTTGCTTGCCTTCCATTCCGCAATCTGGCCGCGCCATGCGTCCGCATGTTCGGTCTTCTTCACCAGCGTGTTGGCCAGCTGCAGAACGGCCTTCACGTCGCCGACGATCGGAATGTCCGTCGGCACGTTCTTGCCGATCTCCGCCGGATCGATGTCGATGTGGACGATCTTCGCCTTCGGTGCGAAGCCCGAGAGTTTGCCCGTTACGCGGTCGTCGAAGCGAGCGCCGATATTGATCAGAAGGTCCGCGTTCTGGATCGCCGTGTTCGCCGTCCAGGTGCCGTGCATGCCCGGGAAGCCCATATGAAGCTCATGGCCGGTCGGGAATGCGCCGAGTCCGAGCAGAGTCGTCGTAATCGGAATTTGCGTCTTCGTGACGAATTCGTAAAGTTCTTCGTGCGCTCCCGAGTAAACCGCTCCGCCGCCTACGAGCAGAACCGGGCGCTCGGACTTCTCGATGGCGCGGATCATCTTGTCGACTTGGTTGCGATTCGGGTTGACCGTCGGATGGTAACCGCGAAGATCGATCTCGTTCGAGGGCTGGAACAAGGCTTTGGCTGCGGAGACATCCTTCGGGATGTCGATAAGCACCGGTCCCTTGCGGCCCGTATTCGCGATATGGAACGCTTCGTGAATGACGCGAGGCAGCTCCTTGACGTCGCGAACCATGTAGCTGTGCTTCGTGATCGGCATCGTGATGCCGACGATGTCGGCTTCTTGGAACGCGTCCGTGCCGATCAGCGAGGAGATGACGTTGCCGGTGATGACGACGAGCGGCACCGAGTCCATATAGGCGGTTGCGATACCCGTTACCAGGTTGGTCGCTCCCGGACCCGAAGTGGCGATGCAGACGCCGACTTTGCCCGTGCTGCGGGCATAGCCGTCTGCCGCGTGAATGGCCCCCTGCTCGTGGCGGGTGAGCAAGTGGTTAAAATCGCTGAAGCCATACATGGCGTCGTAAATATAAAGAACCGCCCCGCCCGGATAACCGAAGACGCAATCCACACCCTCCAACAACAGGCTGCGCAGAAGCATTTCCGATCCCGATATGACCTCCGGTTTGCTCCACTTCTCAATCAATTCTTCTTTGGATTTCAGCGTGGCACTTTGTGCGCTCATCCGTCATCCTCCTTCCGGAATGTAAAATGTTAAGGTTGTCGTTTACGATCGTAAAAAAACCAAAAAGCCTTCCATCCCGAACATCAGTCTCGATGTTCTGGGACGAAAGGCTGTTCCTTCCGCGGTACCACCCGGATTCACCGTGCACCTCGCGGTGACGGTCTCATAAAGTATGGCTGCAAGCTTGAGCGCTCAAGAGGCAATCGCATACCTTAGGCACGTTAACGAGCGCCAATCCGTTTCACCCTACAATGCCGATTCCGGCGGTTCAGGCGAACAGCTCCAAGGAGACCCAGCGTACAGGGATTAAGGCATCGGTCTCAGCATATCCGACGCTCTCTGAGCTCAAGAGCCCTCTCGCTTCTTCCTTATCATTGCTGTTGAATGTTCGGTTGAATAAGCTTAATTATATGCTTCCCCATCGCATTCGTCAATACAACCGAGCTAATTCTTATTGGGAATCCCCGCACGTCTCCATTTCTCCAACAGAGACATCGGCCATTCGTGGAGAGCAACCGCGAGGACGTATACATACCATATAGCAATCCGCCGCCCTGTCCCCGCATCGATCTCTCCTGGAGGTGACATCATGATTCGCTGGAAGCAGCCCCGGGATATCAAAGGAATCGTCAAGCTCGTCCGCACCCAACTGGTGCCGAAATCGCCGTGGCAGCATCCTCGCGACGGCAGGCTGCACAGCGAGATTGTCGATCGCCTTAGAAAAGGCGCCACGCTTGTCGCTTCTCGCAGCCGAAGCGAAGAGCCGTTCGGATTCCTCCATCTGATCGTTCAGGACAAAGTCCTGTTCATCGATCTTCTTGCCGTCGATCCGACCCATCAGAATCGCAGATGGGGCACGGAGCTGATGAGCCGCGCGGAAGAGTACGGACGCAAGAAAGGCTGCATCAAGAGTATCCTCTATGTCGACAAGGACAACGCCAAAGCCCAGCGCTTCTACTCCAAGCTAGGCTACTCGAACGCGCAATACGTGGAAGCCCTGGTCTGCTATCGAATGGAGAAGAAGCTCGATATCGATCCGGGCTGGATCTGGCATTTCGCCATTGGCAACGAGGAGAACCAGCTTCAAGAAACTCGCGGGAACAGGTCCTTCCGTGAATCGCACAAGTCCGGTTACGGCAACGGACCGAGCGCGGCCGGCGACGACTGGCTTTATCGCCCCCTTTAACAAATTAGCCTCCAGGCCCGAGGCGCGCTAGCGCGCCTTCGAAGCTTGGAGGCTATTCGTTTAATCATGGAGCTGTCGGAAGGAGATTACCACCAGCCGCCATAGAAGCCGTCATATCCATAGCCGTACCCTCCACCGTAGTAGCCGCCATATGCGAAAGGAGCCGTGCCGATGGCGAGAAGATCGAATAGCGCGAGCGGAAGGATCGCTTTCGTCTGGACCTTCTTGCCTTTGGATGCTTTCGGTGCTTCAAGGATCAGCTGATCGCCGCTAACCCGAACCAGCTTGCCGCTGACGACGCTGCCGTCCTTCAGCTTCGCATAGATCGATTTGCCAACCAGCTTAGAGACCTGATCGCGAGAAACTCGTGACATTTTCCCCCTCCTCCCCTCACGGAGCGCCACTCTTGATGGCCGCTGAAGGCCTCGAGAGTCCGTCCCCGTTGTCCTATAACATATGAAGCCGTTCGAGCCGCCGACTGCACCCTTGTCCGTGGCATTCAAAAGGGGCTAGGGCCGCAAAATCGCATTCGGAAATGCAAAAAGCCGCCTTCTTCCGCATACGGAAAAAGACGGCCTTCGATGACTAACGCGAATTACGCGTTGATCTTCTCTTTAGCAGTGCCAGCCAGCGTGTTGAACGCAGCGATGTCGTTCACAGCCAGGTCGGCCAGGATCTTGCGGTTGACTTCGATGCCGGCCAGCTTCAGGCCGTGCATCAGCTTGCTGTAGGACAGGCCGTTCTGACGAGCAGCCGCGTTGATGCGCACGATCCACAGCTTGCGGAAGTTGCGCTTCGTTTGACGACGGTCGCGGTATGCGTACGTCAGGGACTTCAGGACTTGCTCGTTAGCTTTCTTGAACAGGCGGTGTTTCGCGCCCCAGTAACCTTTGGCGAGCTTAAGAACTCGATTGCGACGGCGGCGGGTTACGAATCCGCCTTTAACTCTTGCCATTGCTCATTACCTCCCGGAATATGAATATCGCTTGCGCGATCTTGTAGTCGATTATTTCAGGTTTGCGATTTGTTGTTGCAGACGACGGTAGTCGCCTTGCGCAAGGTTCGGCTGCGAAGACAGAACGCGCTTCTGGCGGCCGGACTTGTGGGACAGCAAGTGGTTCTTGTAAGCCTTGAAACGCTTCACTTTACCCGTTCCGGTAACTTTGAAACGATCCTTCAGGCTGCTGTGGGTCTTCATCTTAGGCATCTGTTTTTCCTCCTGTCATTAGTGGCTCTTAGGAGCCAGAATCATGATCATGCTGCGGCCTTCCAGCTTCGGAACCCGCTCAACGGTGCAGATGTCTGCCACTTCGCTGGCGACGCGTTCCAGAATCTTAAGGCCGATGTTCGCGTGGGCAATCTCACGACCGCGGAAGCGAACGGAACATTTGACCTTATCGCCTTCATTCAGAAACTTCACGACGTTGCGAAATTTCGTCTGGTAGTCGTGCTCCTCGATATTCGAACGGAACCAAACTTCCTTCAGGTCGACGATCTTCTGATTCTTCCGGGCTTCCTTTTCTTTCTTCTGCGACTCGTAACGGAATTTGCCGTAGTCCATGATGCGGCATACCGGCGGCTTCGCCTGCGGCGCCACGTTCACCAGATCCATGTTCGCATCAATAGCCATCTGCATAGCTTCGCGGAACGGCTTAATGCCGAGCTGCTCGCCTTCCGGTCCGACGAGACGGACTTCCTTCGCCCGGATTTCCTCGTTGATTTGATGATCCTTGCTGATAATGTTCCACCTCCATATAGGACTGAGTTGCCTTGTTCTTCTCTTACACAAACAAACAAAAAAAATGCGAGTCGTTGAAGACCCGCATTCCGTCGCAAACGTTAGGTTGGCTCGCGAGGAATCGCTCCGTCGCTGCCGGTACGTCGGCTACGCAAAAACCAGCCGACGCTTGCCGGGCAGGTGAGAAGCGGGTGCTTCTGCTTGTGCGTGCTGATGATTAGAACAGTCACTCGATTACTATATCACGCTGCCGATAACGTGTCAACTTGCTTTGCTTATGCCGTATTCGTCCCTTCCGCGCCCATTCGCTTGCCCTGAACCTCTTCCAAGCGAAGCACCCGGGAATGCTTCGTATGGCTCCAGGTTTTGTTGTTCTGGGTGAAGAACGCCCAGACAGTCACGGGCCACCACGACAGGAAGAACACGGGGAAGGTCGCGAGCCGCAGGTAGCTTCTCCAGTTCACCTTCTCGAGCAGCATGGCCAGAGGGCATTGCAGATAGATGTACAGGGAGATCGGTACCGCGAGCCAGTTAGGCATCAATGCGTAAATCGACTGGAAGTGGGGATCTCCCGGCAGGAAAGCGTCGATCCACAAGACAGAAGTGACCAGGAAACCGATCAGAAAGTTGTACGCGTTGAAGATATACAACGCCGCGTCCAGCTTGATCCAGCTGCGTTCCTTCAAGCCTTGCCACAGCATGGACGGCAAGTATCGGCGGGCGACGTCGAAGTGGCCTTGCATCCAGCGCAGCCGCTGGCGGGAGGAAGCCGCGAAGGTTATCGGCTTCTCGTCGTATACCCTGGCGTCGAAATTGAACTTCGGATACACGTTCCGCTGGATGCAGCGGATCGTAAACTCGAGATCCTCCACCAGGCTCGTCGCTCCCCACCCCATCTCCTTGAGCAGGGCGGCGTCGAAGCACATACCCGTGCCCCCCAGGTAATTCGCCAGCCCGACGTTATGCCGAGGCAACTGCCACAGCCGGTTGCAGAACCAGTAATTAATTCCGTTGGCGGCGCTCACCCACGAATCGTGAGGATTCTTCGTGTCCAGATAGCCCTGGATGACTCGGTATCCGTTGCACAGATCCTCGTTCATGTATTCCAGGAAGTTCGTCGCCGCCAGATTGTCGGCGTCGAACATGACCACGGCATCGTAACTCCTCGGCCGCTTCCACAGCTCCTTCAGCATCCATTCGATGGCGAAGCCCTTGCCTCTCTTGCCGGGCATCGCGCGTTCGTACACATAAACGCCAGGATAGCTTCTGACGACCTCCGCCGTACGGTCGCTGCAGTTATCGCAGATCACGAATAGATCGTACAGCTCCCGCGGATACTCCTGCTTCAGCAGGTTCTCCACAAGAGCTCCGATAACCGCCTCTTCATTGTGAGCGGCCACAAGAATAGCGAATGTTTTCGTCGGCGGTCGCGTGATCTTCTCCTTCTGGCGATGCCAACCGAACAGCGACAGAACCACCTGGTAGGCGCCGATCAGGAAGAAGATCAGCTGCAGAGCGAGAAACGCTTGATTCCACATATTCAGTTTTTAACCCCCTGAACCCCTTTTTCTTCGCGGCTTCTGCCATGACCTTCGTTTTTTTGTCGTTTGAAGGTTCCCGGCGCCGCTTTCTAATTGTGTTGCCGATTAAACGGAAATAACGGTTTGTTCCTTTGCCTTACGGGAGGAGACTTGGGCTATGCAGGCAAGCAGGCCGCCGAACACTTCATCCCATGACTTCGAGCGCGCGGTGTCCAGAGCGGCTCCGGACAGCTTCTCCCGAAGCCGGGGCTCTGCGTGCAGCTCGGCTAAAGCGGCCGCGAACTCGTCCGCTTGCCCCGGCGCGCAGAGAAGGCCGTTGACTCCGTGCTTGAGCGTGTCGGGCACGGCCCCTCCGTTGGCGCCGATGACGGGAAGTCCGCACGCCATCGCTTCCAGGACGACGTTGCCGAACGTCTCGGTTGCCGAAGGAAACAGCATGACGTCCGCCGCCGCCATCCACTTCTGCAGCTCCGATTGCGGAACGGAGCCCAGGAAGCGAGCGTTGACGTTCCGCTTGGCCGCCAGAGACCGAAGGCTCGCTTCGGCGGGGCCTTCCCCCGCCAGAACAAGCTCGACGTCCGCGCCGGTAAGCGAAGCGAAGCGGGCGACGGCTTCGACGGATACCTCCGTCTGTTTCTCCGGCGCCAGCCTGCCCGCGCTTAGCACAAGGAACCTCGACGCGGGAATTCCCGCCTGCTCCAGCAAGCGATTCCGATCCGTCTCCGGATGGAAAACGGAAGTGTCGATCGCCCGGCTCCATACCTCCAGCCCGCTCCAGCCTTTCTTGCGGCATTCCTCCAGAACGGAAGGCGAAGGAACCAGAATCCGTTCGCACGGACGGTGAAACCAATACAAATATCTCCATAACAGTGTACCCATCCACTGAAGGTTGTAATACGGAAGGTATCGGACAAAGTGAGTGTGGTGAGAGGCGATAAGGGGAATTCCATGCTTCAGGGCAAGATGCCTTCCGGCCATGCCGGTTCCGAACGGGGTCGCCGCATGAATGACGGTCGGTCGGAATTTCAGCAGCTTGCGTTCAGCCGCCGGAGAGACGGGGACCGACAAGCGCAGCTCCGGGTACAGGAAGAATGGAATGCTCGCAAGCCGCTCGGCGGATCCTGGAGAGGCGGCCTCCCTTCGCGGCCTAGAGGGGGCGAACACCTGAATGGCTATCCCTTGCTTGCGCAAATACGCGGTCCACCGTTCCAGCGTCTTGGCGACGCCGTTAACCTCCGGGGTGTACGTGTCGGTGAACAGCGCGATTCGAAGCTCTTCCATACGCTCATCGCCTCCTAATCTTATCTCCATCGTAGAGGAGAGAAGTTATCGGCGTGTCACGCGAATGTCAAGCGAGTATAAGGCCGACGGTTCCGCAATGGTTCCCGGAAGGTTAACAATCCGCTGCTTTTCCGTTGATCTCCTCAGAACAAAGCTGCGTTAGGATGGAGGGGAAGTTGATAATCGTCGGATGATGGCGAAGGAGAGTGAGGACGTGAGCCAAATTTACCGCCTTCTCGATCAGGTGGAAGGCCCGATCTTCCTGCATGTGAACCAGAGGTGGAACCGCGCGGCTTTGAATCGGTTGTTCGCTCTTCTTACCCTTATGGGAGGGGCTACCTTCAGCCTGCTGGTCTCTGCCGCGATCGGCTTCTTCGCTCCCGGGCATTGGAGTACGGCGGGCTGGCAAGCGCTTGCGGCCGTCGCGCTGAGCCACGTGCCCGTCTTCCTCGCGAAGCGGAGCGCTCCCCGCAAGCGGCCCTATCAGATTTATCCCCAAGCGACCACGGGCAGGAGCCCGCTGAAGGACCCCTCCTTCCCTTCCGGCCATACGACGGCGGGCTTCGCCATGCTCACGCCGTGGATGATCGCGGAACCGCTGCTCATCCCGCTGCTGCTGCCGATCGCGGTCGGTATCGGCCTGTCGCGCATCTACTTCGGCCTGCATTTTCCAAGCGATACGCTGGCAGGCGCGCTTCTGGGAAGCGCAACGGCAATGCTGGTCTCCCTCTGGATCGTCTAACGGCCGGAACGGAAGATCGAGAATAAGAGCCAGAGAAGCATCGCGCCCGCTGCCGCGAACCCGATCTCGATCGCCGGGATTCGGCCGATGGTGATGCTTTCGCTATTAATAGAAGAACCGATCATGATTCCGACCATCAGAATGCTGAACGCCAGCAGAACGATGCTGATGGACAGCCTGTTGCCGATCCGATCCAGCTTCCTCATGAACGCCTCCGTCTCCGGCACGGTAAGCTCCAGCTTGATCTTGCCCTGCTTGGCGAGCGTCAGCAGCTCCTTCAGCTTGCCCGGCGTATCCGTCAGCCAGTCAAGCAGCTCCGGCAGCCTCTCCCCCGCCTGCTTCAACACCCGAGCCGGATTGATCTTATGCTTCAGCAGCCGCCTTCCGAAAGGCTCGGCCACCTTCAGAATGCTGAAGGTCGGATCGAGCTCCGATGCGACTCCTTCCGTCGTCAGCAGCGTCTTGGCCAGCAGCGTTAATTCGGAAGGAAAACGAATATCGTGCTTGCGCGCGACGTCCATCATCCGGCGAATCGAATCCCCTATGCTGATCTTGCTCAGCGGGACTCCATAATAGATCTCTCTAAGCTCGTCCACGTCTTGGTACAGCGATTCCCTATTCACGTTCTCGGGAATAAGGCCCAGCCTGGATATCGAGCGCACGATCCCCTGGGTATTCTGGCCTCGAAGGGCGATGACCAGCGAAGAGAAGTAGAGCTTCGTCGTGGTGCTCAGCTTGCCGACCATCCCGAAGTCAAGAAGCGCGATTCGGCCGTCTTCCAGGACAATCGCGTTCCCCGGATGCGGATCCCCATGAAAAAAACCGTCGAACAGCACCTGATGCAGAATAATCGAGACGAAGCGGTCCGCGACATCCGTCGGGGAATGCCCGGCCAGCGTCAGTCCTTGCTTGTCGGAAAGCTTGATGCCGTCGATTCGCTCCATCGTCAGAATCTTGGCGCTGGACCGCTGCGAATACACTTCGGGAATATACAGATGAGGAATCGACGCCCCAAGGACGGCGAATTTCTCCGCGTTGCGTCTCTCTTGCCCGTAATCCAGCTCGGCCAGCAGCGATCTCCCGAGCTCTTCCGCCATCTCCCGGATCCGATAGCGCTTGGCCCACTCCATTCGTCTCTCCGCCATCCTCGCAAGCTCGTCGAGAATCTCGAGATCCGTCTCCACGATCGTCCGGATGTTCGGCCTTTGCACCTTCACGGCGACGGGTTCTCCGGTGCTCAGAACGGCCAGATAGACTTGTCCGATGGAAGCCGCCGCCACCGGGCGGTCGGCGAATTCGGAGAAGAGGGCATCCATTCGGTCTCCGAGCTCGGCCTCGATGATCGCGACCGCCTCTTCGAAAGGGAAGGGGGCAACGTTATCCTGCAGCGACTTTAGCTCGGCCGCGATGTCCTCCGGAAGCAGATCGGAACGCGAGCCCGCCATCTGGCCTAGCTTCACGAAGGTCGGTCCGAGCTCCTCCAGGAACATCCGGATGCGGATGCCGAGCGACTTCTTGTCGACTCCCTTCTTCTTCCCGCTCCATGCCGCCCGATAGGGAACCAGCTCGGCCAGCCCGAGATCCTTGATCAGGTAGCCGAAGCCGTAGCGAACGAACGCCGACGCGATCTCCCGATACCGGTGAAGATGACGAAATCTCCGCCCCACGTCCATTCTGCCGCCCCCCTAGCTTGCTTTTTTCAACGAAACAACCGGTCGTCAGCTCTTCTCCAGCCGATCCAGAAGCTGATCCAGCCGGCGTTCGATCCGCTCCAGATCCTCTTTGGTCGCCCACTTCCTGTCGCCCACCGCCTTCTGGACCTTCTCCTGAATGAGAGCCTCCACCTTACGTTGGGCTTCCTCTCCCTTCTTGAGCAGATCGTCGATGAAGGCGAACGAATCCGCGCGGCTCATCTCTCCCTTCTTGACCAGCTCGTCGACCAGCTTCTCGACCTGCTCCTTGCTCGCGACCGCGATTCCAAGTCCCAGCGATACGGCCCTGTTAATGAGATCTCTCATCTCGACAGCTCCTTCCTTCTTCCTGTGGCATCTCCGATTTCTTGGTTAGTGTGGATAATCCGATATCCGATCATTCGGGGAAAAGAGGGTTCAGCGGACAGCGGGCGGCTGCTTGCCTTGCTCCCCGCGGTTCTTCGGCTGCGGCTTGCTCGTGCCGAGCAGGTAATCCATGACGGGATGGGACACCCCATACCAGGCATGTTCATCCAGATAATGATGCAGCAGATGCTTTTTTCTCATCCATCTCCCCCACGGAGTGATGAGCTTAATGGGGCGGTGGGAGGAATAGTGCATCCATTGGTAGTAAAGCTGGAACAACGCCGATCCGGCGACGACCGCGCTTGCCAGCCGCCAATCGCGGAACACCGCCAGGTTGAACAGGGAATAGCCCAAGTACAGGATCAGATCATAACGAAGGGGGCTGAAAAGGTGCTCCATCTCCGTCGGATGGCGATGATGCTCCGCGTGCCCTCGGTGCATCGCCGGGGCAATGCGCGGGAGCTGATGCAGCAGGAAACGATGGACGAGGTACTCGAAGATCGCGTACACGGCCGCGCCTCCAAGCAAACAGATAACGCTGGGCATCCCCCTGTAACCGGCGATCGATATCGCCAGCATGCCGACTCCGACCCCCGTTATGAAAGCAATCATAGGATTCGTCCAGAATTCGCGATGGGCGAGCTTCATCTTGTCCGCTCCTCTCCGGCCGGCCGTGGCAACCTGGCCTATTCTAGTCTATGCGGTCAACTCGCAAAGCTTGATCTATTTAAGAGCGGAGTGTATTCGCGAGTCCAGATGTTGCCCTACGACACTATCTCCATGCCGCTCAGCGCCTTAACTCCTCGAGATGTTGCCGTACGACACGATATACGCGCGATTTAGCACCGCCCCCGCAAGCCTCGCAAGCAGATAGTCGAAAAAATCGACTATAGCGCACCGCAAGCGACCTAGAACGAGCCAGATAGTCGATAAAATCGACTATCGAGCTCCGAAAGCGATCTAGAACACACCCGGTAGTCGAAAAAATCGACTATCGTGCACCCCAAGCGACCTAAAACACGCCAGATAGTCGAGAAAATCGTCTATCGACCTAAAAAGCAGCACCTATGCCCTTAACGCACCAAAAAAAGACCTCACCCAAGCCCGTAAATGGGCTAGGATGAGGTCTCTCTTCTATAGATGATCTTCGCTATCGTAATCAGATCCGCTTATTGCTCGGATCCGCCTTCCGCATCCGACTCGTCCGGCTCGTCCGCATCGTCTCCGCCATCGGACGGACCGCGCCTTGCGGAGGGCTTCATCGACTCGGCGACCCGCTGCCGGTGCTTCTCGATCGCCTCGCTGCCGATGACGGCTTCCAGGCGATAGATCGGCATCCCTTGGCTGGAGAACTTCGTCTCGTATTCCGTCAGGACCAGGTCTTCCCGCAGTCCGTTGCGATGGAGATCAAGCGAGATGTTCTTCATCTGAAGCAACGAATCCGAGAAGCTGTTGAGCGAGAACTCGAATAGGCTCAGCGAGTCCGTCTTGAAGTGAATCTCTCCCCGCTCGTTGAGCACGTTCTTGTACATGCTCAGGAAACGGTGATACGTCAAGCGCCGCTTCGCGTGCTTGGACTTCGGCCACGGATCGCTAAAGTTCAGATAGATCCGCTCCAGCTCCCCCGGCTCGAACATCTCCTCCAGATGCTCCACGTTGCCTCGAACGAGGAACAGATTCGGCACCTCGTCCGAGTTCTTTTCTTCCTTCCATAAAGTACGGGCCTTCCGGCTGCCGATTCGGAGCAGCTCGTCGAACATGTCCATGCCGAGATAGTTGATCTCCGGATTGTTCGCGCTCATCCGGCTGATGAACTGCCCCTTGCCCATTCCGAGCTCGATATGTATCGGATGGTCGTTGCCGAAGAGCTCATGCCACTTGCCCTTGTACCGCTTCGGCTCCAGCACGACCAGATCCGTCTGGGTCTCCAAGCTAACTCTGTTTTTCTTGCCGCGCAAACGCATCGATTACCCTCCTGTCGCCCCTCCACGGGACGAATATCCGTTCTGAACAACCGACACCTATTGTGCCGAATCTCGCCGGAAAAGTAAAGGGATTCGCGTTCGCCTTCCAGACAACGAAGACCGCCGTACGCTCCAAGCGGAGAGCAGGCGGTCTCAAAGGGCTCTATTCCATTCCGTCAACGGCCGCTTAGTTCAGCGGACGGGATTCTTCAATATGATACTGAGCGTCCAGGGCCTCTTGCAGCTTCTTCTTCGCGGAAACTTCGACATTGTTGTTGTGGAACTTGATGCCTGCGAGCGCCATCACTTCCTTGATGGTCAGCTCTACCTTCATCGTATCGTCTCCTTGCGGGATCTTAACGATAGAAGTCATGATCCTCACCTCTCGCTTTCTCCTGATAAAATGATTGTGGGAACGGGTTCCCTTCTTCGCGGAGCAGCTGGAAATTAAATTGCTGAATTTATCGAGCGATGTCAGCTTTGTTTGTTGATTTGGCGCACTTTTAAAATAACACATCATGTTAGCTTTTTCAAGTTGAAAGCGCTATTTTCCACTGGTTCCCAGGTAAAAACCTCTTTATCGATTCCCCTCCGGGCACCAAGGAGCTTTTATCGGGCTGCCGCCCTCTTCTCGCCAATCCACCTTTTTTTCGGTACAATGGGGGTACGGTAGGAACAAGCAAGGAGCGGTTATGAACAATGCCAATCGCGGAAAAACCCCGGGGAGGGGAGCTTCTGACGTGGAGCGATAACAAAAGGTTTCATACGTGGAACCACGAGATGCGAGAACAGTTCGGCGCGAAGGTCTTCAAGGTTACGCTGGATGCCGGCTTTACTTGTCCGAATCGGGACGGATCGATCGCGGCCGGCGGCTGCACGTTCTGCAGCGCGAGGGGGTCCGGCGATTTCGCCGGGAGCCGGCGGGACGACCTTGCCGTTCAGTTCAACAAGATCCGCGACCGGCAGCACCTGAAGTGGCCGAACGCCAAGTACATCGGGTACTTCCAGGCTTACACGAATACATACGCCCCTCTGGCGACGCTCAAGGAGTATTACGAGACGATTCTCGCTTTGCCCGGCGTCGTCGGCCTGTCCATCGCGACCCGTCCGGACTGCCTTCCCGACGATGTCGTCGATTATCTGGCCGAGCTGAACGAGCGCACCTATCTGTGGGTCGAGATGGGGCTGCAGACCGTCCACGAATCGACCTCGGCGCTGATCAACCGCGCCCACGACACCGCCTGTTACCTGGACGCGGTTAGGCGGCTGAGAGCTCGCGGCATTCGCGTCTGCGCCCATATCATCTACGGACTGCCGGGCGAGGATCGGGAGATGATGCTGGAGACCGGACGGCAAACGGCTCGCATGGACATTCAGGGCATCAAGATTCACCTCCTCCATCTGATGCGCAAGACGCCGATGGTCCGCCAGTGGAAGAAAGGGCTGCTGCGCTTCCTCGAGAGGGACGAGTACATCGGCCTCGTCGTCGACACGCTGGAGATGCTGCCGCCGGAGATCATCGTTCATCGGCTGACGGGCGATGCTCCGCGCGACCTGCTGATCGGCCCCATGTGGAGCCTTGATAAGTGGCCCGTCCTGAACGGAATCGACGCCGAGCTCATACGCCGCAACAGCTGGCAAGGCAAGCTTTGGGAGGGACGCTAAGATGGGCTTCCTCTCCGTACTGACCATGGCCCAGCGTTGGGCGGCCGAGCAAGCCCCGCCCGGCTCGGTCGTCATCGACGCGACGGCCGGAGGCGGCGTGGACACGCTGTTTCTCGCCCGAACGGTCGGCTCCGCCGGTCATGTCTATGCCTTCGATGTCCAGAAGGAAGCGCTGGACGCGACCCGACAGCGGTTGCTCGACGCTTCGGCGGCAGACAAGTCGACGGAGACCGAGCAAACGGAAGGCGGCGTCCGCGATCCTCGCGGGAAGCCTTATCGCCGCGCCGGCCTCGCTCCTGTCCAACTGCTGCATGCCGGCCACGAGCGAATGGGCGAGCTGGTCGCCACCGAGCATAAGGGCAAGGTTAGGGCGGTCATGTTCAATCTCGGCTACTTCCCGGCCGCAAGCGAGGAAGGCCGCAAGCTGATTACGTTGACCGAGACGACGCTTGCCGCGCTTACGGCTGCTCTCGATCTCCTCTCCCCAGGAGGAATTATTACGATCGTACTCTATCCCGGCCACGAAGGAGGCGGCGAGGAAGCGGCGGCCGTGGCCGATTGGAGCGCGGCCCTTCCGGCCTCTGCCGCGCAATCGGTCGTTTATCGGTTCCAGCAGAAGCCGAATGCCCCGTACCTCGTTGCCATCCAGAAGAGATAACGATAAGAAGGAGTTGGAGATGCCATGGCTGTACGCAAAATCGAGCATGTCGGCATTCATTCGAGCAACCTGGAAGCGTCCATCGAGTTCTATACGCAAGTAATCGGGCTCGAGTACCTCGAGACGCTCGATCATACGAACGGCGTGATCAAGCTGGCTTTCCTGTCGTTCCCCGGTTCCCGAGACACCGAGATCGAGCTGATCCAAGGCTACGACGGCGACGTGCATCCGGAGGGCCTGGTGCATCATGTCGCTTTCGCCGTGGACGATATCGAGGAGGAATACGCTCGCCTATCCAAGCTGGGCGTCGACGCGATCGATCCCGAGATCACCCGTCTGCCGAACGGAAGCCGCTACTTCTTCTTCCACGGCCCCGACGGAGAATCCATTGAATTTTTCCAATCAACAAGAGGAGGACATGTACAATGACAATCAAACCTTATCCGCTGCACTTCAAGCCGGAGTTCAAAGAAAGAGTATGGGGCGGACGCGCCCTCGAGCAATTCGGGTTCGACGTTCCGGAAGGCCACATCGGCGAAGGCTGGATGATCGCCGACCACGCGAACGGCGTCTCCCACGTCCTGAACGGCGAGCTCGCCGGCCAAGGCCTCGACCAGATCCGCGAGAAGCTCGGCGACGACTGGTTCGGGTCCGCCGGAAGCAAGTCCGGCAACGGACGTTTCCCGCTTCTGATCAAGCTGCTGGATTGCAACGACGACCTGTCCGTCCAGGTTCACCCGAACGACAGCTACGCCGGATTGCCGAAGGGCGAGCTTGGCAAGACCGAGATGTGGTACGTGCTCGATGCGAAGCCGGGAGCCAAGATCATCTACGGCCTTCAACCCGGCGTCACCCGCGAATCGTTCGCGGCGGCGATCGAGGAGAATCGCATCATGGATACGCTCCAAGAAGTATCCGTTCAAGCGGGAGACACGTTCTATATCCCGGCCGGAACGGTCCATGCCCTCTGCGCGGGCGTGCTCGTCGCGGAGATCCAACAGAACTCCGACACGACTTACCGCCTGTACGACTACGACCGTCCGGGTCTGGACGGCAAGCCTCGCGAGCTTCACATCGAGGATTCCTTGAACGTGACCGCCTACGAAGGCGCCGGGGCGACCCGCATGAAGACGGACGGAGCCAAGCCGAACGAATGGCTGACGCTTGCGGAATCCCCTTACTTCATCACCGATAAAGGGGTCGTGAACGGCTCTTGGAAGCAAGAGACTTCCCCGGAGAGCTTCGACATCGTGATCGTGGCCGAAGGCACCGGCTCTATCGGCTGGGGATCGGATCGGATCGGCGCGAAGGCGGGTGACTGCTTCCTGCTTCCGGCTCCGCTCGGAGCTTATACGCTGGAAGGCAGCCTGACGGTACTCCGCAGCCGCGTTCCTAGCTCGAAGTAATCTTGCTCTGCATGGAATTGTCCCATCACTAGGATGCGCCTAGGCGCGAAAGGGAGTCGTACGATGCTGCGTCAAAATTTGATCTTAACCGGACTCGGCCTTGCCATGTGGGCGGTCGCCCTTCTGTTCTTCCTGCTCTTCGGAGACTGGCTGCTGGTGAGCACGGAGGACGACCACTTCGGCTCCTCCTTGTTCCTCCTCGAAGTGCTGACCGTGCTCGTGCTGATCGGAATCTCGCTTGTCGTTCGCCTGCGGATGTTCCGCGTGTCCGGCTCGGCGACTCGCCTCGGCTTCATCAGCACGTTCATCGGCCTGCTGCTCAACACGATCATCGTATGGAACCGGGACAGCGTGTTCACGAAGTTCGACGAAGGACAACACCACGCCTATACGGTCTGGATGACGCTCGCCTACGCCTTCTTCCTTATCGTGCCGGCGATCACGGATCGCCTGATCCGCACCAAGGACGAGCCGGTTCCATCTAACGAGATCGCGCCCACTTCCGAGGATCCGGTGCTGGATACCGAAACGGTTGAGTAAACAAATGGGTACAAGCATACAAAAACGACACCTCCCGAGCATCGGGAAGGTGTCGTTTTTGGCTTTGCACAGGGATGACTTCTATCGATTCTTTAAGAGAAGTGCGGATAGCTGCTCAAGTAGCTCAGCGAGCCGCCATACGAATATTTGATCAGATAAGTGCCTTGGGTAAACGACGTGTTGAAGTTAATGCTGTAGTTGACCGTCGTCGGATTGCTGAAGATGTTGGAACGGCTGCTCTCGACCAGCGTCTGCACGCCGTTCTCGACGCGATAGACGTCCGCGAAGATGACTCCGGCGCCCATCGAACCGCTGAAGTACGCCGTTCCGGCAATCGTCAGATGGCCCTGTCCCGTAATCGTATCCGTGGAGGACAGCGGAGTCGGATCGGCGCTTGCGGCCGAAGCGAACATGAGCAGCATCACGACGGACAGCATGAATGCGACCAGCTTCTTCGATTTCATTAATATCCCTCCTTTCGCACATGGAATGGAGAAGGGTATTCGAATTAATGAATGTTGGAGTGCCGCAAGGTAGGGCTTGTACCCTTCTGCCGTCAGTATAGCACTTTATCGCAATAGAGGTAACCATTTTTTGGTTATTTTTTCCATCAAAGAACGTTTACAATGACCTCCCCTCGCTCCACCCTTCGCCCACCTTTTGCCAATAGCCGAAACACTTTCTGCCTTATACAATGAATAGGTTACTTGAAAAGCTAAGGTGGGAGCCTCATCGACCATGGACCAGGCGCAGTCAACGCATAACGGGAAGAAAAAAATCGGTAGATGGCTCCTCGGAGCTGCGCTCCTGATCATCCTCTCCCTTTTCCTCCACGACAGATCGGAGTATTTAGACAAGAATTCCAAGATGAACGATGAGATTCAGGAGCTTCAGGCTTTGAACGGCGAGAGCTTCCTACGGCTCCTTGAGAGATCGCCATCCTTTCTCCCATTGGCTGAGCAGATAGACGATCTGAGGAATGTGCCGAACGGCCAGAGCCCGACCCGAGTCGTCAAGCTTATCGAGCAAGTCAAGGCTTCTTCCTTCGAGATGGAAGAAGAGCTCTCCGTTCTTATAAGCCGTACAGGGAGCGGCGAAAGCGATCCTGACAAGCGGATGGAAGAACGCAATGCCGCCCTATCCCTAGCCTATGGCGGGAATCCGTTAAGCGTGGTTACCAGTCTTAGCTTTCAATATTGGAAAAGCGACCCGAAAGAGCTGAGCGAGCTGGCGCTGTATCATCTCGGACTTATGGCCAAGGAAATTCGTCTGATGGACAAGGATCTCGATAAACTTCGCCATTATGTTAACGAAGCCTTGCAGGAACCGCGATTGAAGGAGGACTCGTATCGTATGAGCGGTTATGCCATTATGAACGAGAACGAGTTCTTGAAAACGATTCTCGTGCATTTGAAGAAAATAGCCGTCATAAGCGACAACTATCAGACCGCATTATACTCTTAACGAAAAAGGTGTCTCCAACGTCCGATTAGACGGCTGGAGGCACCTTTCGCTCATAGACGATCACTTGTTTATGGCCCCATGGCTTGACGGCCGCTTCCTTGAACCCTTTGCTTCTCCAGAAGCGATAGGCCGGTTCGTTATGTACGGTTCTCCGGGATCGGTCTCTCGAAGATGATCTCGCATTTGCCCGGTTTGCCCTGTTCATTGTAGTTCGTCGGAAGAACCTGAACAAGCCTCCAGCCTTGCTTCGCGTACTTGACGATGATCTCTTGATGCGCATCCGGCGAGAAGAAGGCGCCGAACTTCGACTCCACGAAGAAATATTCGTACATCGCGTTTCCCCCTCGAACATCCGATTTCTTATATCGATCAAGCGGATTTCACCCAATACCAATGCGACGAATACTTCTTGGATTCGATAAATTCCTTCCCCAATGAATCCGGGAACGAGCCGTCCTTCGTGTAGACGAATCCGGAGTAATTATCCAAGATTCCGCGGAAGGTATAGAACAAGATCTCAAGCTTCTCCCCTTGCCCCCGAACCGTCACCTCCCCGCCGCCTTTGGACAAATGCCGATATTCGCTTGGCAGCAGCACGGTTGATTGAAGTCCGTTACCTATCCATTCGTTCGCTTCCAGGTATTCGACCGCTGCATTGCGCTCCTTATTGTTGGAGCGGTAATCGTAATCGATCATATAGGCGGGAAGCGGAAGGACGTTCGCCATTAAGAGAACGGCGACCCCGATCAGCGCAGGAATCGCGTTCCGCATCCGCCTGCCCTTGGTCCAAGAGAATAGCGCGTACAGCAAGGAAAGAGTAAGTATTCCATAGAACAGGACATAAATAAACATCTGAAAAGCCGCGGCGACGAATGCCGTCACCTGATCCGCCAGCGTCCAGCGATAGAGTTGGAAAGCCGCCATCATGACGCTGCTCACGAGACTCAGTACCAGCATAAGCCGGTAGGAGGCGCTCGCCTTCTCTTCCCGCACCCAGCGATTCGCCTCTTCGTCTCCCAGCTCCGGATTCCACAGCTTGAATGTTCTCGATCCCATTCCGCAATCTCCTAAAGATCTCGATTGAATTGCTTGAATCGCTTGCCTTGGTAGGTAAGATCTCCGGTATCCCCGATCGTGATCAAGCCGAATTGCTGCGGCCGAACATACAGCTCGATCCGGGTTCTGTCCTCGAATTCGAATGTGATGTAATAGTTCGTATTGGCGCTGGAATCGCCGGAGCCCCCCCATACCTCGGTGCGCTTATCGATGACCTTGCATGTTCTCCGGGCAAGCTCGGCCGCGTTGTTCGAGATCCACATCGTTAGCCCGCGAATGATGATGTACAGAAATCCGCCGAAGACCAATGCAAAAACCAGACCCCCGAAAATCTTGAAAAAGACAGGAATATCATCTAACAAATCAAAGAAGCCATTGGATTGGCCGAAATTCGAATTCATTGCACCTTCTCCTTGAGTTGGGGTTGTTAGCGTTCTGCTTGCCTCTATTGAAATAACGTTTAGAAAATCCTCGGAATCATGGTTTTTTGTCCTCTTCCTCTTCTTCTCGGATAAAGAATTGTCCACCCGGCTGATTCCAGTTCTCCTGCATCTTCCGATAGTTTCTCTTGATATGCTCGGAGTTCTCCCCGATCTCCGCCCATAGAAGATAGAGGATCCCCAATCGCCCCTCCCTGAGGCTAAACCCCAAACAAGATGTCCATCACCGTGCCCAACCGTCCCGACTTGTATCCGTTCAGGATATCCGGATTGTACACCTCGACGAATCCGCAATTCGTGCACGAGACGAACAGAAAATGATTGTGCTCGATATCGAACAGCTTGCTGAGGCCCGTGCCCGTCATCGCGACTTCCTTGGTCTCGCATTCCTCGCCTTGGCACTTGGAGCAGCGGAATCTGGCGATAATCATATCCTCCGCGCTCATGGAGGCTTCTTCGGACGTCTCGTCGAAGTCCTCTTCGCCTACCTCGGCCAATCGCCGCTTGCATTCCGGGCATCTGCCGTTCGTAATCTCGATCTCGCTCGAACAATAAGGACATTCGATCATATGCATGCTTCCCTTCTTTTCCTAATGGCATTAAGGCGGAGATGGGTAATCCAGGACGATTTGCGACGGATTCCCTAAGCTTCCCGGCTGCTTGCCCAGAACTTCGCCGGAGACAGGTTCGATATACACGCGGTACGGTTGGTAGGATAGATTCGAATCCTCCTGAAGCATCAGCTTAAAGCCAACGGCGACAATCTCCTTCGGAAGCGAATCCGCTTGCAGATGTCCGGCGTGAACGATGGCTCCAATCTCGGCTTTGCTCAGATCGCTTACCTCCGCTTGCTTCCAAACGTCAGCCGGAGCCTTATTGTAGATCAACGTCACGCCAGAAGGCTCAAGCCTATGCCCGATATCCACCTTGGCCCCGACGACATCGTCTCTAATTCCCTGTTCGAGAGAACTCCAGGCCAGCTCCTTGATCCGCTCTTCGCTTAGACGATCCGGCTTATCTGATAGGCATCCGCTTAGCAAGAAGCAAACGACGAGCACAACCACCGAGATTCTTTTCATTTGCTATTTCTCCTGTCCTTGTTAATTCCAGCGATCGTCTCTCTTGCGGAACAAGTAGATCACGTAGGCGATAACCGACAACGAGACCATGACGTTAATAGGCGTTCGGTTGAAATTCTCCCAAACCCCAAGCGCGTTATTCACTCGATTCACGCAGTACAGAACGGCAAATACGACAAACGATAACAAGAAATCCTGGCCACGTTCATCTGAGTTGAGTAACAGCGCAAGCAGGGCAAATAGGCAACCCAGCGCAAAAATGAAATAAGTGATCATCCGAATGCCGCCCCCTCGTTATGCCCGGTTCCAAGTGTAAGTAAGCGTCGTTTTCCCCGTCCCTTGGAGCGCCTTATGCTCGAAGGTGAAGACGTTCCCCTCTCTCTTCACTAGAACGAGATTATCCGTCTTGTATTCGTTAAAGCTCCCTTCCCAGCTGTCCAGCCAAGCCTGTTCCTCTTTGGAGAGTAGCTCCTTATAGAGGGACACCGCCGTTCCTTTCTTCAGATCGACCAACAGCAGCATCCCATTCGTATACGGACGTATCAACGCGACTCCCGCCTCGACCGATGCGTATTCCACGGTAAAATTGGTGTCCTTGCCTAGAAGCGAAGCGGCATTGGCCCGGCTCGCCACCTTGGCGCTATCGTCCAACAGCAGGAGCTCGGTTCCGTTCACCAGGACAAGATAGCCGTCTTCGGACTTATCGATGCTCTTCGCCGAACCGATGCCATAGTAGGACGCTTTGGACTGACGCCCCAGCTTGCCGTTCTCGATAACGAGCTTGTAGATATCCGTCCCCATCGACGGTTCGCCGTAAGTGTGAGTAACCGTCAGCAGCACGTTGCCCGTGTCGCCCATCGGGACGGCTGTCAAGTTGTAGTACATCTCGGCACGCGCGATCGACCATCCGATCGTATGAGGCAAGTCATATCCTCTCGCCTCATAGACGATTCCGTTGTCCCTGCGCACCCAGTACCAGTTCTTCCCGTCGCTGGCCCTGACGCTGAGAGGAGAATAATTGACGAGAACTTCTCCCTTGGCGCCAAGCTTCATCTCTCCGCCGGCCCAGGCGACCATGGACTTCAACGGGTAGAACCATGCGCCGTTCTTCTTCACCGGGGCGGCCGCCATCGTTCGGTTGCCGGCATTCGTCTTCGCGACCTTGGAGCCGGGTTTCCACGTCAGCCTATGATTCGGACCCGACACGGTCAGAATGCCGCCGTCACCGATGGTCCAGAGGTAATCGGGATAGATCAGCCTCAAAGTGTCCAGATTCATGTAGGCAATCCCGTTCTTGATAAAGACGGTGTCTCCCATCGTACGAGGATCGTATGATGACCATCCTGACGGATACAGGCTTTGTTCCGAGCTTGCGGGAACCGTCGCCGCAGCGGCCGAAGCCTTGAGTTCGCCCCCGAAAGGAGCGGCCTGAGGATAACCCGCGGCCATTATCATTCCTGCAAGCAGACCTGCGGCCAGCTTCTTATAGCCTATCTTCACGAACATTCCTCCAGAACTAGTAGAAATATACAAAAACCGCTCCCCCTATTTAACGAGGCGAACGAACCAATAGTTGCGCTGCTCGGGGAATGCGGCGAACCTCAAATTTTGTTAAACTGACCCTATCGACGAAAAAAAAGCCTTCCGCAAAGGAAGCCCCGAGGAGAGAACGAGATGTCCGACCTGCCTTCAACCGAGCAGCATAGGCGAGAGGCGCCCGCTTCCGCCGCCTGCCTCATCCTTACCGTATCGGATACCCGCACGATGGAGACCGATAAGAGCGGCCAGCTCGCCGAGACTCTTCTGCTGGAGAACGGGTACCGCGTCGTCGCCCGGAGAATCGTTCCGGACGAGTACGAGAACATTCGTAAGCTGCTGCAGGATGCCGCGGCCGATCCTGCCGTCGAGGCGGTGCTGTTAAACGGCGGCACCGGCATAGCGGGTCGGGATACGACCTACGAAGCCGTTCGCGATGTCCTTCAGAAGGAGATGCCCGGCTTCGGGGAGATTTTCCGGATGCTGAGCTTCACCGAGGATATCGGCTCTGCTGCGATTCTGTCCCGGGCCATCGCCGGAACGATCGGCACGACGGCCGTGTTCTCCATGCCGGGCTCGACGGGCGCCGTCAAGCTTGCGATGACGCGGCTGATCCTCCCGGAGCTTCGCCATGTGATGCGAGAGTTGTACAAGGACTCGCCGCGCCGAGAGAGCTAATCGTTGGCGAAGCGGAGCAGATGACGAAGAAGGCCCTCTTCATCCCCGATGGAGAAGAGGGCTGTTCGGCGTGGGAGAGGGAGGAACGCGGCCAGCTTCTCCGCCTCCGGCCACCAGGCGATCGCATCGACATGGCTCAGCTTCAGCAGTTCCTCCGCTTCGTTCGGATGGCGAATCAGCAGCAGCTTCGGATAGTCCTCGTTCTTGAAGCCTTCGACGAGGACAAGATCGCAATGCTTCTCCGCCTCCCGAATAAGCTCGCGCAGAGGAGACGGGCGCTCCATCATGATCGCGGTTCGATCCCCGGAGGTGATCGCCGTGAAGACGGAGCCGGAATTCCGATGCTTCCACGTGTCGGTATCCGGAACGTCCGCTTCGAACCCATGCGCATCATGCTTGACGGTGCCGACGCGCAGCCCCTGCTCCGTAAGAAGGGGGAGCAGCTTGCAGATCAGGGTCGTTTTGCCGCTGTTCTTGTAACCGACAACCTGGTACGCCTTAGCCGCCACATCCATCATCCTCTCCAGCTCGCGATACGATTCGGAGGTAATCCTCCGCCGTGTTGATATTGGCGACGAACCTCGGGTCGATTCCCGCTTCCTTGAATTCCGCTTCTTCCACGACCAGCGGCCGGATCGCCTCCAGCAGGTCCATCATTCTTCGAATCCCGCGCGATAGGCAGTCCTGCGTATAGAAGGAGCATTCCGTCCGATAGATCGCTTGCAGGGGATGCAAGCGTCCATCGATGAACGGCGCGACCGCGCCTGCGCCGCTCTCTTCCAGCCTGGAGGCCATCCACATCGCCGCATGCGGGCTGACATAGGGCATGTCGCACGCCGACACCCATACGAAGGGCTCAGACGCACTCGCAAGCGCGGAATGAAGTCCCGAGAGAGGGCCGCTTCCCGGAACGGCGTCCAGTCCGATCGGAAGCTTAAGGGAAGCAAATCCCCTCGCTTGCTCCTCCGCCGCGACCACGATAGAGACGCGCTCGCAGCAGGAAGCCATCCGGTTCGAGATCGCGGCGATCAAGGTCGAGCCATGGAAGGGCAGAAGGCTTTTGTTCCTTCCTTCCATCCGTCTTCCCAGCCCTCCCGCCAGAATAGCTCCCTCCATCCGAATCCCTCCGTTGTTCACGACCAAGGCTCGATGCGGACGGCGCTGACCTTGAAGTCGGGCATGCGGCATACCGGATCGAGCAGCGGATTCGTCAGAAGGTTCACGTTCTGAACGCCTCCCCAATGCATCGGAATAAACAAAGTATCCTCGCGAATGCCGTTCGTCACTTTGCTGCGGAGAACCGCCGTTCCTCTGCGGGAGTGAATCCGGACAAGCGCTCCATCCTCGACACGGTACCTGCGGGCGGTGGACGGGTGGATCTCGACGACGTTCTCGATGGCCCGAGCGGAGAGCGCCGGGCTTCTTCTCGTCTGGACCCCCGTCAAGTAATGAGGCAGCAGACGGCCGTTCGTCATCAGCAGCGGATAGTCCCCGTCCGCCTCTTCGCCCGGGGACAAGCTCCCGACGGCTATCAGCTGAGCCTTGCCGTCCGAATGCGCGAACCGTTCCTCGAACAGCCTTTTCATCCCGGGATGATCGAGGTCAGGGCACGGCCAATAGATGCCTTCTTCCTTCCTCAGGCGTTCGTACGTGATTCCGTAATAATCGGCGACGCCTCCCCGGCTCGCGATCCGAAGCTCTTCGAAAATCTCTTCCGCATGGAAATAGGAGAACTTCTCCTTCCGGCCCCATCGTTCCGCCAGATCGCAAAGCCATTGCCAATCGTGCCTCGCTTCTCCAGGGACAGGCCTCGCCGCTTCCCGGAGCAGCACTCTCCCTTCCAGATTCGTAAGCGTGCCCTCGTTCTCCAGGTAGGAAGTAACCGGAAGCACGATATCGGCGAGCTCGGCCGTCTCCGACAGGAACATGTCGGCCACCGCGAGGAATTCCAAGCTCTTGAGCCCTTCCTCGACCGCACCCGCATTCGGATTGGAGACGATTGGGTTCGAGCCCATGACCAGCATTCCGCGAATGTCGCGGCTGATTGTCAGCTCCATCATCTCGTAAGCCGACACCCCCTTGCCGGGAAGCTCGGCGGGATCGACTCCCCAGACGCCGGCCACGTATTCCCGATCCGCCGGATTCTCGATCAGCCGGTAGCCCGGAAGCTGATCCGCCTTCTGTCCGTGCTCCCTTCCTCCCTGGCCGTTCCCCTGTCCGGTAACGGCTCCGTAGCCGCAGCCCGGACGGCCGATCTTGCCCGTTGCCAGCACCAGATTCAGGTAAGCGCGAACCGCCATATGGCCGTCCCGATGCTGCTCGACTCCGCGAGCCGTGAAGATCATTCCCGTCGCCGCGCGACCGTAAGCGATCGCCGCCTTGCGAATGCTGACCTCGTCGATCCCTGTCAGCTCCGAGATGTCCTCCAGCCGGACTCGCTCCAGATGCGCCTCTACGTCCTCGAATCCGTTCGTCCTCTCTCTAAGGAAGAGGCGATCCTCCAGCCGTTCCTCCAGCAGAACCTTAAGCAGCCCGTTCGCCAGCGCCGCGTCGGTGCCCGGACGAACCTTCAGATGAAGGTCGGCGATGGCGGTCGTCCCGGTCTCCCGAGGGTCGACGACGATAATATACGTTCCGTTCTCTTTGGCTTTATTAAAATAAGGCATGAGAGTCGGCTGGCATTCCGCGATGTTCGTCCCTACCAGGAGGAGGCAATCCGTCTCGGGAATCTCCGAGAGCCGATTCGTCAAGCCCCGGTCGATGCCGAAAGCCTTGACTCCCGCGGAAGCCGCCGCGGACATGCAGAAGCGGCCGTTGTAATCGATATATCTCGTGCCAAGCGCCACTCGGGCGAACTTGCCGAGCAGATACGCCGATTCGTTCGTCAAGGAGCCCCCGCCGTAGACGCCGACCGCATCGCGGCCATGCTCGCGCTGAATCGTCCCCAGACGTTCGGCGATCGTATCGACCGCCTCCTCCCAACTGATACGGACAAACTCTCCGTCCTTCTTCGCCAAAGGATACAGGATCCTCTCCCTCGACAAGGCGTGCTGATGGGCGTTCATTCCCTTCACGCACAGCCGGCCTTCGGATGCGGCATTCTTCTTGCCTTCCGCTCGATAGCTTAAACGTCCGGAAGGCAGCGTCTCCGGAATCACGTTCATCTTGCACTGCACGCTGCAGAACGGACATTGCGTGCTCATCGCGGCCAGAACCGGCAGCGCCTTGCGTTCCACCTTAGCCTCCTGCATGATCTTCCCCCCATCCCGCTCCGATGGCGATACGCGTCTCCTTCGCGATCGCCGCTTTCTCCAGCAGCAGCTCGATCCTCGCTTCCGGATCGAGCAATCTCTCTCTAACTTCGATCAGTCCGATTCTCTCCAGCCATCTCCACATCGTTTCTCCGTAATCAGCGCTGTCCCTGTACCAGACGGAGCAGGCCAGGATGATGTCCATGGCGCCGGCGAGCGTCGGCTCCACCGCAAGCAATTGCGCTTGCCGGACCGGATGGGTCTCGCTCCCGCCCGCATAGATCTCCCAACCGGCAGGGGCTTTGGAGATGCCCAATTCCCGGACGAGCAGTCCGCCTCTCCCCTTGGAATCGACATCCACGGCAATCGTAAAAGGCGTCGGCATGCGCAATTCGTTCATCGAATGCTCCAGCGTCAGCCCGATACTGGATGCTTGTTCGAAATCTCCTCCAAGCCCGTAGGAGATCCTCACCGCATGCCGCTCCCCGGCCTCCTCTTCCAACCGGCTCTCCTTGTTTCCTAAGTAATAGAGAACGGCCGGCCTGCAACCCGAGCAGCCGTTCGGAGTGCGCCAGCCAAGCGACTCTATCGCTTGAGAGAATCGCTCGAAGCTCCCTTCCGCCAGAAGCGACTTCAGCCGCGCATGGCTAAGATCGGTGCAGCCGCACACCGCCGGTTCCGCTTCGGCAGGCGCCTTGACCGCTCCGCTCATCGCCAGCTTTAAGACGGCCGCGACCATCGGCTTGCAGCCGCCGCAAGAACCGGACGCCTTCGTGCGCTGCTTGACCTCCTCTACCGTCTTGAGGCCTCCCTCTTGTACGGCCCGAACGATCGCAGCCTTGCTCACGCTATTGCAATTGCAGACAATCTCCGGATCCGGCATGGAGGCGGCGGCTTCCTCGCCGCGGTCTCCTCCCTCGCTCGAGAAGAGACGGCCTAGCGCGGACGCATCCGTCCCGCGCTTCAGATGCTGCAGCAGCTTGCTGCCGTCCGCGATGTCGCCGTACAGGATGGCTCCGGAGATTTTCCCGCCGCTCGTCATGATCTTCTTGTACGTTCCCCGGATTCCGTCGAAGCTCTGATAGGCGACCTCGCCGTCGGTCTCGGCAATCTGCCCGACGGAATAGACGTCGACGCCGGATACCTTCAATTGGGCGTATGGGATCGAGCCCCGATAGGGCTCCGTCTCGACGTCGCAAAGCTTCCTGGCGAGCACTTTGCCTTGCTCGTATAGCGGCGCGACCAGTCCGTATACGACGCCTCTATGCTCCGCGCATTCGCCGACGGCATACACGTCCGGCACGCTCGTCTGCAGGTAATCGTCGACGACGAAAGCCCGGCTCACCTGGATGCCGCTTGACTTGCCCAGCTCGACGTTCGGCCGGACGCCAACCGCCATGACGATCAGGTCCGCCCGCTGCTTCGTCCCGTCCGAGAATTGGATGCCCTCCGCTCGCTTGCGGCCCAGGACTCTCTCGGTTTTTTTGCCCATCAGGAACCGCATGCCTTGACTCTCCAGCTCCCGGCGCAGCATCTCGGCAGACGTCCGGTCGAGCTGGCGATTCATCAAGTGCGAAGCGTTGTGAACGACATGGACCTCCATCCCCAGATTCAGCAGCCCCCTCGCCGCTTCCAAGCCGAGCAGCCCGCCGCCGATGACGGCTGCCTGCCGGTACTGCCCCGCCGCCTCCACCATGCTTCTGCAATCGTCCATGCTCCGGAAGGCGATCACCCCCGGCTTGCCGATGCCGGGCAGCTGAGGAATGAACGCCGAAGAGCCCGTGGCTAGAATTAAACGGTCATAGGGCAGCGACGCGCCGGCACTCGTCTCGACGTTCTTGCCTGCGGTATCGACCCGCACGACCTTCTGACCGGTCAACAACCGGATTCCCCGGTCGGAATACCATTGCCGCGGATTCAGAATGATATCCTCCATCGAGGCGTCTCCTTGAAGCACCTTCGACAGCATGATCCGGTTGTAATTCGGATGCGGCTCGCTGCCGACGATGGTGATCTCGTACCGATCGGGATCCAGCTCGCAGATCTCCTCCACGCAACGAACGCCCGCCATTCCGTTGCCGACGACAACCAGCTTCCTTCTGTTCATGAAGCGAATTCCCCCTAACCAAGCTTATGCCAACCGAATCCAGCGGACGCTCTGTCCCGCAGCCGCTCCTTGCCCGCCGGCCGGAACGACGGCCAAGGCGTTCGCTTCGGAGAATGCGGCAATGTTGCCGGACCGGTCGTTGGGCAGCGGCGTCAGCCTCCAACCGTCGGCGGCGCAGCGAACGCGGGAGCGAATGTACCTCGGATACGGGCACGGCTTGCCGACTCCATCCTCGAGCACTCCCGTCTCCCATTCGTTCCGGTACTTGGCGCAGCCAAGCGCCGCTCGCGCATACGGCTTTACCAACAATTCCAATCCCGCGAAGCAGGCCGAAGGATTGCCCGACAAGGCAATCAACGTCTTCGTCCCCCTGGCGTATGCCGATGTCGGCGTTCCCGGCCGCATCAGCACCTTGGTGAACAATGGCTCGGCACCCACCGTCTCCGCGGCCTTCTTCGCGTAATCGTATAAACCGACGCTTACGCCTCCGGTCGTCACGACGAGGTCCGCGCGGTCCCATGCCTGTTCGATGCGGGAAGCGATCGTCTCGGCCGAATCCGCGCAAGGAGGCAAGCGATAGACGGTCGCGCCCATCTCCTTAAGACTCGCCTCCACCATAAAGCCGTTGGAATCGTAGATTCGCCCTGGAGGAAGAGGCTCTCCCGGCAGCGCTAGCTCATCGCCGATGGGAAGCACGACGACGGCAGGCCTGGCAAGAACGCCGACCCGCTCGAACCCGAAGGAAGCCAGCAAGGCCAGCTCCTTCGCCCCTATCCTCGTCCCTTGCTTCAATAGAAGGCTGCATTCCGGGATATCCTCGCCCGCTTCGGCGATATGCTGGCGGGCCTCGGCCGGACGGTCGATCTGAACGACGCCGATTCCGTCGTTCCCGGCGACTTGCGTCACTCTCTCCTGGATGATGATCGAATCGTAGGGCATCGGAACGGGAGCGCCCGTAAACACGCGGATGGCTGAACGTGCGCTTAGAGGCTCCAGACTGTCGTTCGCAAGCTGGCCCGCCTTCCGCTCCGACTCGACGAACAGAAGAATCGGGTTCTCCGCGGATGCGCTCCGCGTATCGATCGCCCTTACCGCGTACCCATCCATGGCCGCTCTGCGGAACGGCGGCATGGAGAAGGGGCTGACGCACGCTTCCGCCAGCACCCGACCCAGCGCCTGAGCCAGTTCCACTTCTTCCCTTCCCGGCGGGATCGGCCGCAACCCCAGCAGCTTCTCCGCTTCCTCTACGGATACGACGCCTTCCCTTGTTCTCTCTCCCGCTCCGATCACTCGATCTCCCCCTTATTCGAATTCCAAAAAACGCATAAAAGCCCGTCCCTTGCAGCAAGGGTACGGGCTTCATCGCCAAGGTCGGGCACGTCATTGTGCCGCTCGCTATTCCATTGAGATCAGAGTAAGGGCAATTTACGGCAAAGTCAATACTTATGTAATAATTCATGACACAAAATATATCAATTTCGGAGTTTATCCCTTCAACAGCCATTTACTCGATAAATTTTATGTTATGTATATTGACATTAAAATGACGATTTTCTATAATTCAGCTTGGGTTCACAATGATGTGACCGAAAGATGACCGGCGAGCACAGAGGCGTGCCGTCGTTAGGCAATGGGGCCGCGACTTCTCCTACGGGGAGGAGTGCGGCCTCTTCGTGTTCCGATCGCCATCGCGCGTTCGGTGAGACCCGGCCTTCATGGCTCTGGGATAAGATGAAAGGGGAGATTGGATCGATGGAAAAACAAAGCTTCTGGAAAAGCGGGCATAAGCCCACCCTGTTCAGCGCCTTCCTCTACTTCGATATGAGCTTCATGATCTGGGTTCTTATCGGCCCGTTAAGCGTCATTATTATGAAGGACTATCCGATGGACCCGGTGCAGAAGGCCAATCTCGTCGCCCTGCCCGTTCTCGGCGGCTCCATTCTCCGGCTGGTTCTCGGCTTCCTGACCGACTATATCGGAGCGAAGCGAACGGGGCAGCTCGGCATGCTGCTGACGACGATTCCTCTTATCTGGGGCTGGCAATTCGTCAGCTCGCTGGATCAGCTGTATATCGTCGCCCTGCTGCTCGGCATTGCCGGCGCATCGTTCGCCGCCGCCCTGCCCCTCGCCAGCCAGTGGTACCCGAAGCAGCACCAAGGGCTTGCCATGGGAATCGCGGGAGCCGGCAACAGCGGAACCGTCTTCTCCACCTTGTTCGCCAACCGGATCGCCCAGCATTTCGGGAGCTGGGAAGTGGTGTTCGGCCTTGCGCTCATCCCCATTCTGACCGTGTTCGTTCTCTTCACGATCTTCGCCAAGAACAGCCCGAACCGACCTGCCCCCAAGAAGCTGTCCCATTACGGCAAAGTATTGAGCCAGAGAGATGCGTGGCTGTTCTGCATCCTGTATAGCGTAACGTTCGGCGGGTTCGTCGGCTTATCCAACTACCTCACGATCTTCTTCAACACCCAGTATGACCTCTCCGCCGTCAGAGCCGCCGACTTCACGACTGTCTGCGTGATCGCCGGCAGCTTCTTCCGACCGGTCGGCGGGGTTCTGTCCGACAAGCTCGGCGGGGTGCGAATGCTATCGCTTCTGTATGGAGGGGCTATGATCATGCTTGCCTGCGTCTCTTCTATCCCTCCGCTCTCTCTCGTCATCGTCCTGCTCTTTATCGGCATGATGTGCCTCGGAGCCGGCAACGGAGCGGTGTTCCAGCTCGTGCCCCAACGGTTCGGCAACGAAATCGGTATCGTGACGGGGATCGTCGGAGCCGCCGGCGGCCTCGGTGGCTACGCGCTGCCGCTGATCCTGGGCAGCTTGTACAAGTCGACGAACTCCTACACCCCCGGCTTCCTCATCCTTAGCGGAATCGTCCTGCTCTCCTTGCTCATGCTTACGGCCGTACAGAGAAGCTGGAAGAAGTCTTGGAGCGGGAACGGCGGAATGGCAAGAATCGAAACGATCGGCCAAGCAAACTGATTTCAAATCAAAAAAAGGGACCAAAAGGAGTAACTCCTTTTGGTCCCTTTGCGATTGTCGCGGCTTCGGATCAGTGACCCATTCCGCCGTAATTCTCGCCCTCCGGCGCCTTCGTCCTGCGGATGAAGAGGCCGACGACGAGCGCGACGATGCCGATCACCAAGCCGATCCAGAAAGCGTTGTTGACTCCCGATACCAATGCCTTGGCTTGTTCCAGCGGGGAGGATGGGTCGCTGGACGTATTCAGGTAATCCTTCTGCCCGTTCGACATGATGCTGATGAACAGCGCCGTTCCGATCGCTCCGGACACCTGCTGCAGCGTGTTCAGGATTGCCGTTCCGTGCGGATACAGATTCCGCGGCAGTTGGTTGAGGCCGGTCGTCTGCGCGGGCATCATGACCATCGACAGACCGATCATCATGACGATGTGGATGAAGATCAGATAACCCATGCTGGACGTTTCGTCAAGCGTCGTGAACAAGAATACCGACAGAACCGTGATGACCAGGCCGGGAATAACGAGCACTCGCGGTCCGAACTTGTCGAAGAGCTTGCCCGAGATCGGGGCCATGATTCCGTTGACCACGCCGCCGGGAAGCATCGTGAGACCCGACTTGAAGGGGGTCATGAACAAGGCGAACTGCAGGAACATCGGAAGCAGCGTCATCGTGGAGAACAGCGTCATCATCAAGACGAGCATAAGCACCGCGACGAGCGAGAACATCGGATACTTGAACGCGCGCAGGTCCATGACCGGCGACTTGACGATCAACTGCCGCCAGACGAACAGGAGCAACCCGATTCCGCCTGCGATAATCGACCAATAGACCTCGGGATCGGACCAGCCGATCTCGCCGGACTTGCTGAATCCGTAGACGATGCCGCCGAAGCCGATCGTCGAGAGCAGGATGGACAGGATATCGACCTTCGGCTTCGTTACTTCCGACACGTTCTTCAGGTATACGGCCGCGAAAGCGACCGAGAAAGCGGCAAGCGGGATAACCAGGTAGAACAGCCAGCGCCAGGACAGCGAGTCCAGGATCAGACCGGAGATCGTCGGCCCGATCGCGGGCGCGAACATGATGACCAGACCGATGAGCCCCATCGCCCCGCCCCGCTTCTCCGGCGGGAAGATGACGAGGATCGTATTCATCATGACCGGGAGCATGAGTCCGGTTCCGGCCGCCTGGATGACGCGTCCGATCAGCAGCACGCCGAATTCGGGCGCTGCGGCGGCAACGATGCTGCCGATGAGGAACAGGATCATCGCGGACAAGAACATCTGTCTTGTCGTAAACCATTGCTGCAGAATGGCCGTTACGGGAACGAGAACGCCGATGACGAGCATGTAAGCGGTCGTCAGCCACTGGATCGTGGATGCGGATACCGCGAATTCCCTCATAAGATCGGGAAGCGCGTTCCCGAGCAACGTTTCGTTAAGAATGGAGACGAAAGCTCCGATGATCAGAGCGACGACGATTGGCCCTCTCTTGATGCGGCTAAGATCGATTCCGGAGCCGCCTTTGGCAGTGCTTGAAGCATTCATGGTGAGTGGTTGCCTCTCCCTCTCTATTTACTTTTTCTACACTTGTATGCCTATCTCCACAAATGTATAGTGTCTAATATACAAGTTAGCGCGCCCTTCGCTCAAGATTCAAAATAGACCAAGATGTAGAGTAATCTACAGAAAGGAATTATATGTCGAAAAAATTACAAACTTCGTCTTCAACAGATTTGAGGGTGCGCCGCACTCATAAACTGTTATGGGAAGCCTTGCTCGCCTTATTGAAGGATCATCCGTATGAATCCATCACCGTTCAGGAGATTTGCGACAAAGCGATGGTTCATCGAACGACCTTTTACAACCACTTCGAGGATAAGGATCATCTGCTCCAGCATGGACTGAACATGATCAATGATCTATTCGCCAAGAGGTCCGTCAGGGAACGAATCCTGTATCCGATCCAGACGGCGGAGTCGATCATGCGGGAGCATAACCTTCAGTCCCTGATGGCCTGCGAATCGAACGGCGTCATCTCGCGCCTCATGTACAAGCAAGGGATGGACGGTCTCCTTAAGGATCTGCGGGAGATCGAGAGCCAAGGCACGCGTTTTCCTCTCCCGTTGGAGGTTATCGCTTCCTTCTATACCGGAGCGAGAATCTCCCTGATCGCGTGGTGGGTCGACAACGGACAGCAGGAATCCGCCGCTCAGATCGACCAATACCTGCAAATGCTGATTAACCAGAAGCTGTTCGATCGGGAGGAAAAGACGGTCACGGCGTTGCCGCAAACGAAAGAGGAAGAGAAATAAGCTTCGTCGGTTCCTCCTCCCCGCCATAAACAACGGCGAGCAGCGTCGGCTTCCCGGTTGTGTATTCTCCCCTGTCGGTCCAAGCTTCGAAGTCGAAGGGGAGACGCTCCACGCCAATTTTCTTCGCCGCATCCCGCTCCTCCATCCCAAGCGCCAGAGCCGCGACCTTCAGGTCCGCCGACCGGTCCGCTTTGTCCAACCCGCCGTCCTCCCACCATCTCTTCCTCGGCTTGTATTTATGTTGGAGGAAGTAATCCGCCTTTAGCAAACCAAGGGCAAGCTCCGGGTTAAGCGCGGGGTTGGCGTCCGCCTGCAGGAACATCCACAATCGAGCGAACAGGTCCTCCAATTGATGGCCGATACGCTGCCAGCCTTGATCCTCCCAATAATCGCCGAACCTCTGGAAAAAGTCGTACGGAGACGGATAAGCCTTCTCCACCAAATACTCGATTGTCCGATCCATGCGGTGCGCGTTCCAATATTTCTCCAGGATATCCTCTACCCGCTTGATTCTCACGATATCCGAGAACGGCATGAGATCGTTGCTGAGCATCTCGTACGGAGCCCGATCCATGAAGACGTAGCCGTGCTTCTCCGCTTCCAAGCGCAGTCCCGTTCCCCGCAGCATCTTGAGGAAGCCGAGCTGAAGCTCCTCCGGACGAAGCGCGAACACGTCGTTGAACGTCTTGCGGAACGTATCGTAATCTTCATGCGGCAATCCGGCAATCAGGTCTAGATGCTGATCGATCTTGCCGCTCGCCTTCACCTTGTTTACCGTTCGGGTCAGCTTGCTCCAATTCTGGCGCCGCTTGACGGCCAGGTTGGTCTCGTCGTTCGTGGACTGCACGCCGATCTCGAAGCGGAAGATGCCGGGAGGCGCCTTCTCCGCCAGAAAATCAAGCACCTCCGGGCGCATGATATCCGCGGTAATCTCGAACTGGAACACGCAGCCGCGGTGGTTGTCGATGAGGAATTGGAAGATCTCCAGCGCATATTCCCGCTTGATGTTAAAGGTACGGTCGACGAACTTGATCAGCTTGGCCCCGCTGTCGATGAGATAGGTTAGGTCCGCCTTCACCCGCTCCATATCGAAATATCGAACCCCGACCTCGATGCTGGACAAGCAGAACTGGCAGCTGAACGGGCAGCCTCGGCTCGTCTCGAAGTAGACGACCCGATTGGCCAGCGTAGGCACATCCTCCTCGAAACGATAAGGCGAGGGAATCTCGTTCAGGTCCAGCTTCGGGCGTCCCGGGTTCACGACGACTTCCCCGTTCTTGCGGTAGGCAAGACCGAACACGAAGTGGAACTTCCGGTCTCCCGCCAGCTCCCGCAGCAGATCGCGGAACGTCTCCTCGCCTTCTCCCACGACGATATGATCTACCGAAGGGAGCCGCTTCATCCAGTATTCGGTATCATAGGAGACTTCCGGGCCTCCGAGCACGATCGTCGTCCCGGGCAGCACCTTGCGGAGCATGTCGATGACCGTGATGGTCTCTTCGATGTTCCAGATGTAGCACGAGAAGCCGACGACGTCCGGCTTACGCTTGTACAGATCCGAGACGATGTTCATCGCCGGATCCTTGATCGTATATTCCGCCATATCCACCCGGAACTCCGGCTCGGCGAACGCTTTGAGGCAGCGAAGGGCGAGCGAGGTGTGGATGAACTTGGCGTTCAGCGTCGCGACGACGACGTTCATATGCATAGTTCCTTCTTTCCATTTAGTAAGCTTCTATTTATTGTAATGGATTTGCGGGAGCGTGTCTAAACGCCTCAAGAAATGCCTTCCCCGCGCCGTTTGCCTCTAACGGAAGTATCAGACCCTTAAATGCCTTATATAAGACGATGCAAATTCTAACGGAATTGGAGGATCTTATTCTTAGAGAATCCTCCTTTAGATTGGCATATTGCGGGAAATAGAGGCCCTCAGTTCCGTTAAAATAAAAAAAGCTTGGAATTCATCAATATAACGTCTCTCAGTTCCGTAAGAACATTCTAGAGGAATCAGGAATGGGATTAACTCTTAAAAATAACAAAACGGCCCCCGGATCGTAATGATCCGAGGAGCCGGCTTTATCAACTCTTATGCTTCTAATCCGCCGTCGGCGATGACCTTCTGGATGAAGTAGTAGCTGTCCTTCGGGTGACGCTCGAGCGTCTCGTAGTTCGTGTACACGATGCCGAAGCGCTTCTTGTAGCCTTCCGCCCACTCGAAGTTGTCGAGCAGCGACCAAGCGAAGTAGCCCTTCAACGGCACGCCGGACTCGATCAGGCGGTGGCACTGGATGAAGTGCTTCTTGTAGTACTCGGCGCGGAGCGCGTCATGCACGCGCTTGTCTGCCGTCAGTTCGTCTTCGTAGCAAGCGCCGTTCTCGGTGATGTAGATCGGAATGTCGCCGTACTCGTCGTGTACCCAGGACAGGACCTTGTACAGGCCGTCCGGATAGACGTTCCAGTCCATGAACGTCTTGTCGAAGCCGACTTGGACGTCCTCGCTGTCGAACAGGCCTTCGTCCTTCTTATAGCGGGTGAAGCCGCCGCTGTAGAAGTTGACGCCGATGAAGTCGATCGGCTGCGAGATCGTCTCCATGTCTCCCTCTTGGATCGGCACTTCGGCGCCCTTCGAGCGGTACCAGTCGACCAGGAAGTCCGGGTACGAGCCCTTGAGCGTAGGCTGCATGAACCACTCGTTGTAGTAAGCGCGGCTGCGGCGAGCGGCTTCCACGTCCTCCGGCTTGGTGGTCAGCGGCTCATACCAGTACAGGTTGTGAGTGGTACCGATCTTGCCGTCGATGCCGAGCTCGCGGAACTTCTTAACCGCTTCCCCGTGGGCGACCATGCAGTTGTGGGCGACGGTTACGGCGAGCTGCAGATCGGTGTTGCCCGGAGCGTGCGCGCCGATGTAGTTCGACAGGAACGATACGCACCAGGTCTCGTTGAACGTGATCCACTGCTTGATTTTCCCGTTGAACGCTTTGAAAATGACTTCCGCATACTTCACGAACGCATCGATCGAATCGCGATTCGCCCAGCCGCCCTTGTCTTGGAGCGCTTGCGGAAGATCCCAGTGATAGAGCGTTACCGCTGGCTCAATGCCCGCTTCGAGCAGCGCGTCGACGACGCGGCGATAATAATCGAGCCCCTTCTCGTTCACTTCGCCCGTTCCTTGCGGGAAGATCCGCGGCCATGCGATCGAGAAGCGGTATGCCTTGACGCCCAGCTTCTTCAGCAGAGCGACGTCTTCCTCGTAGCGATGGTAGCTGTCGCACGCGACATCGCCGTTATCGTTATTGACGACCTTGCCCGGCGTATGGGAGAACGTATCCCAGATCGACAGACCTCTTCCGTCTTCTTGGTAGGCGCCCTCGATCTGATAAGAAGCCGTTGCCGTGCCCCACAGGAAGTCAGACGGGAAATTTAATTTAGCCAACTTGAACCCCTCCGCGCGATAAAATGAATTGCTGCATATAAAACGTTTTCCTTGCTTCATTGTAATTCATTTCGTCGCAAAAGGCATACGGTAAAGGTGTGCAAAGTTGGCGAGTCTTTATTCATATTTGGCCGTTCCTGCGGAGCGGCTCGTTTAACCGATCAACGACTTGGCTTGCGACTCCAATTGCTCGCGGAAAGCCTGCACTTCCGGAAGGTTCGTCTGGCTTCCGTCTTTGCCTTTGCGGAACACGTAGCCGTCCGTCTTGTCGAGAACGTCCAGGAACTGCCCGGCCAGCTTCGCCGTTACGGTGTCCGGATGCTCGCTGACGATCTTCTTATAAAGTTCGGTGATTTCCGGCTTCGCTTTATAGGTATCGAAGTCGAAGATCGGCGTATTATCCAACCCGTAGAGCAGATCGGTCAGGTATTGCATGTATCTCTGGGCTGCCGCTTCTCTCTCCGGCGAATCCGGATAATCCTTCACATACCGCTCGGCGGCCAGCGTACGGTTCGCCAGCTCCTCCCAGGAGATGACAAGCCCTCCGTCGGAAGCCGTCTTCTGATTCGACTCGACGGCCAGCAGAGCGATATAATCCTTCATGGCCGGAGTCGCGTAAGAATCGTATTTATTCAGCTTGCCGTAGTCCACCACGGGGAAAACAAAGCCTTCCGCCGTCTCCAGCTTGAAGCCTCCGTCCAGAGCCTCTTGAACCTGCTTGCGGGCGGCTTCGTCTTCGATCGCGCCCGTTATGGCGGTCAAATCGCCAATCGGCAGCGGCCACTGAAGCTTCTGAAGCTGCTGCTGCAGCGTATCCGATTCGAACTGCTTCTGCAGTTCCGGCAGCTGCGCTTCGTAATAGGAGAGAAGCTCCCGCAGCAACTCTTCCGCCGTCCCGTCGGATACCTTCGGCAGATCGCTGTCGAGTTGAGCGTTCAGATCCGCAAGGGCAGCCTTCTGGGCTATCTTTGCTTTAAAAGCTTCCAGGATCGCGGCGTCCTCCGATTTCTCGGAAGGGGCAGGGCCCGAAGACGTAGGGACAGGCGCCGTAGCCGAAGGCGAGCCGGACGCCGTAGCCGCCGTATCGTTGTTATTCCCGCAGGCGGACAGTCCGGCCGCGATAAGCGACGAAGCCATGACGACGGCCAGCAGCTTGGTCTTGCTTCTGTTCTTTTTCATTTGACCTAACCTCCTCTGTCCTAAACAGACGATGCCCCGCGGCGGAAGGTTGCTATCGCATGCCGAGATGCCTCGGGATTGCAATTGTTCGTTTTTTGGGCTACAAAGAATAGAGGAATACGGAACAAAGGAAGAGAGGTGCAGGGAAGGATGAGCTATAGGGAGACGGAATGGCGAACGCGGGACAATACCCCGATGTTCGCCTGCGAGTGGCTGCCGGAGGATCCCGCGCAAGCCAAAGCCTTCATCGGTCTGGTTCATGGAATGGGCGAGCATACCGGACGCTACAGGCATGTCGCCGAGATGCTTGTCCAGAAAGGTTATGTCGTCTGGGCCTTCGACCAGTACGGCCACGGAAGGACTCCCGGCAAGCGAGGCCATGCTCCCAGCTACGACGCTTTGCTTGAAGGTCCCGAGTATCTGCTCGCGGAGGCCGCTCGCCGCTATCCCCGCTTGCCTGCCTTCCTTTACGGCCACAGCATGGGCGGCAACTTGACGCTGAACTACCTGCTTCGTCATCAGCCGAACATCGCCGGCGCCATCGTCTCGAGCCCGTGGCTGAAGCTCGCGTTCAATCCGCCGCCTCTTCAGGCTATGCTGGGACGCTTCGTCGAACGCATCTACCCTCATTATACGAACCATCGCCCGCTCGTCGCCGAGAGGCTGACCTCGGATCCCGCGATGATCCGGCGAATCGCCGAAGACCCCGAAGGCCATGGCTATATTACCGCTCGCTTCTTCTTCGGGGTCAGCCGCGCCGGCCAGTGGGCGATTGCCAATGCGAGCCGGCTATCCGTTCCCGTTCTGCTCATGCACGGCGGCGACGACAAGGTCACCTCGCTTCAGGCGAGCCGGCAGTTCGCCGAGAACGCCGGGGCGAACTGCAAGCTGATCGAATGGCCGGGGTACCGTCACGAGCTTCACAACGAGACGGAGCGCGGCGCCGTGTTCGCCGTCATACGGAAGTGGCTGAGCGAGAAGGTCGAAGCCTCCCATCGCGCTTGAATATGAAGCCGCCAACCGGCCGAGGACGTTGCCTCGACCGGCTAGGCGGCTTGTTCGCGCTTGTCGGACGGCAAGCGAATGCTATACAATTCTTGAAGATCAGATAGAAGCTATCGGATAAGGAGAGATCACCATGACGAAATACCGTTTGATTGCGATGGACCTGGACGACACCCTTCTGACGGACGATCTGACCGTCTCGGAGAAGACTCGAAGCGCCATGGCGGAGGCGATCGCGCAAGGTGCGCATCTGACGATCGCGACGGGCCGCATGTTCGCTTCGGCGAAGCGGGTAGCCGCCCAAGTCGGGCTCAACGTCCCGATCATTACGTACCAAGGCTCTCTCATTCGCAACCTGCTTGACGAGGAAGTGCTCTACGAGCGCTCCGTCCCTTACGAGAAGGTTCGTTTCCTGTATGAATACACGCGCAAGCATAACCTTCACCTGCAGACCTACATCAACGACCAGCTTTATTCCTTCGATAACGGCGACAAGCTTGCCGCCTACGCGAAGCAATCCGGCATTCCTTATATCGTCGAGCCCGAGCTGGACCGTCTTCCCGAAGGCAATCATACGAAGCTCATCATTATCGACGATCCGGCCAAGCTGGACGCTCTGATTCCGGTTCTTCGCCCCCTGCTCGGCGAAGGCGTCCACCTCACGAAGTCCAAAGCGAACTATCTCGAATTCCTGCATCCCGAAGGAACGAAAGGGCATGCGCTCCGGTTCCTGGCGGCCCACTATGGGTTCCCGATGGAGGAGACGATCGCGATCGGCGACGCCTGGAACGACCACGAGATGATCGAAGCCGCGGGACTCGGCGTCGCGATGGCCAACGCCATCCCGGAGCTGAAGAACATCGCGAACTACGTCACCTTGAGCAATAACGACGACGGCGTGGCTCACGTCCTGGAGAAGTTCGTGCTTCAGGCGTAAGATTTCAGCTCACGCCAAACAGGGGTTGCACCATAAGTAAAATCTTATGGGCAACCCCTGTTTTTTTCATTCGCTTAATGTTTCTACTTCAGCGGAGGTGAAGCTGTAACCCGACAAAATCGGGTTACAGGGTTCACCAGGCGGCCGTTCGGTGTTGCAACCCGACAACATCGCGTCACAGCCCGATGTACTTCTCCAGCTTAAGCGACGTTACCGAGCCTTCCGGGCGGACGAACAGCTCCTGTCCCGTCACTTCGTAGCCCATGTTCTCGTACATGACCAGGTTGCGGTGAACCGTCTGGCGCACCATGCAGGTGCTGCGGGACATGCCCTTGCTGCGCCCCTTCTGCTCGATCCATTCGACCAGCATGCGGGCGAGACCGCGCTTCCGTCTTGCCGGAACGACCGACAGGCGGAAGAAGTAAATCGCGTCTCCGTCAAGCTTGTAGCGAATCATAGCGGACGGAAGGTTGTCTTCGTAGAGAATCGCGGCCGATTCCTTGCCGGATTCGAGCGCTTCGCGAATGCCTTCCGCCGTCTCGTTAAGAGCGCTGGAAGGCGGCACCGCCTTGCGGAACTCCTCGAACGCTTCCATCATCAGCGAGTGAATGACCTCGGCATCCCCCGGAGCCGCCTCTCTGATCTCGATAACCGGGTCGGCGCTCGGCTTCGGCTTTTTGGCGGCCGAGACGGCAGCCGTTGCCTCCCCTTCGCGTTTCTCGCCTCCAGGCAGAGCTTCCTTCCCGGAGGAAGGCTCGGCTGCGGCCTCGTCCGGCTCGACGGTCGCTTCCGCCTCGACCGGATCGACGGTTGCGTCGATATCGATCGCTTGCGCTTCCTCGCCGAGCCTGTCCGATACGTTCCGCAGGTAATCGCGGCTCTTGCGATTGAACAGGAACAGCAGCGACGCGAACGACAGCACCATCGTGACCAAGTCGATCGAGCTTAACCATAATACAAAGAAACCCATGATCAACGTAGGCCAATATTTGCGCTTGTTGAGGAAGAACAAGGCCAAAGCGATCGGAAGAATGAAACGAACGATAAGCAACGGGATGACTCCGGCGTTAAAATCATCCGAATTGTTGCTTATCGACATCACCACATTGAACATGATGTAAAGCAAATCAATATACAACAGAAAAGTAGCTGTTCTAATACTGCTCGGTTTCGACAAGTGAGGACCTCCTGGGCGGTTGATGTTACCATTCATTATAGCTTATCCTTCCGGGGAAAATCGACTGTTCCTCTTCTTAGGCGGAAGAACCCGATCTGTTAATACGAATGAAGCGGTATCGCGTTCCAGTTTAGCGGCCAAAAAAAAGAAGCCCGAAGGCTTCTCTTGCGGTCCGGTCCGGTCCGGTCCGATCCCGATCAGATTCCGGCGAGCACCTGGTACCAGACGCCCTTGTCGGAGTACAGCTTCTTGCGAACCTCGCTCCATCCGCCCAGGTAGCCGATGTCGAACAGCTTCTCCGGCACCGCGAACTTGTCCGCCCACTTCGCCGCCACGTTGTCCGAGACCGGACGGAAGCCGTTCTCCGCGAAGATCTCCTGCGCTTCGTCTCCGTGCAGATACTCCACGAACGCATCCGCGGCCTGGCGAACGCCATGCTTGTCGGCGTTCGCCGTGATGACGGCAGCCGGGTTCTCGATCCGAATCGTATGGCTTGGCGTGATCACTTCGTAGTCGACTCCCTGCGCGATCCTCGCGAGCAGCTCGTTCTCATAGGTGACGATGACGTCGCCGACTCCGTATTCGAAGGCGGCCATCGACGCCCGGCCGCTCTTGTCCATCGATTCGATGTTCTTATGAATGTCGACGAGGAACTGCTTCGCCGCCGCTTCATCCTTCTTGCCCGTCGCTTCCTCCGCCTGCATCAGCCCCGCGCCGTAGAGCGCGTTGATATCCCATTGCGCCCCGCCGGACGTCTGCGGATTCGGATAGAGCACCTTGACTCCCGGCTTGGCCAGATCGCCGAAATCCTTGATCCCGAGAGGATTGCCCTTCCTCGTCCCCATTACGACGATGGATCGGGTTACCATGCCCCCGTTCTCCCCGTCCCTCCACTCCGTGCCCATGAGGCCGGCTTTCGTGATCTTGTCCATGTCTCCTTCCATCGACAAGACCGCGACGTCCGCCTCGAAGCCGCCTGCGATCGCCCTAGCCTGCGTTCCGGACGCCTCGTAGGATTCCTGGAATCGAACGTCCTGGCCGGTCTTCTCCTTCCACTCCTCGCGGAACTTCGGAAGAATCTGCTGCAGCGCGTCCTTCGCCACGGAATAGGCGCCGATGACGAGCGTGATCGTTTTGCCTTCCGGCGCGGCTTCCGACGAATCCGCCGGCACGCCCGCCGCTTGATTCCCGCAGCCGGCCAGAAGTCCGGCCAGAAGCAAGAATGGCACCCATCCGGCTAATCCGGTTCTGCGGCGCCGAGGCGATTGCTCACTTGCGAGTCGCATTGCGTATGCCCTCCCCGTAGTGCCTCCGTAGGCTCCTACTCTCGTTGCCTTGTTCGGCAAACCGCCGGAGCCGTCCTTATTCCGACAGCTCCGGCGGCCTATCCTTAGATATGGACCGGAAGAGGATCCACCTTGAGCGAATTCTCCATGACCCAATTGTCTTTGCTGTTGAATAGATAAGCGCGATGAATCAGAACGTGCACTTCGTCGCCGACCTGCAGGACCCGCTTCTCGAGCGAACGGTAAGTGACCAGCTTGATGTCTCCGATCTGAATCTCGACGAGCCATTCGCTGCCGCGGAAGTGGATGTGGCTGACCTTGCCCTTCTCCGTCGCCGACAGCAAGGTGAACTCGTTATCCTTGCCCACTTCGATATACTCGGGACGAATAAGCCCCTTCGTGCCCGGCCAATTCGCCGCTTCCTTAAAGCCCTTCAGGGCGGAGATGTCTTCAACCAGAGTCGATTCGCCGATGAAGCCTGCGACGAACGGCGTCTTGGGATCCTTATAGATTTCCCAAGGGGAGCCCTTCTGCTCCAGTACGCCTTTGTTGATGATCATGATCTCGTCCGCCACTTCGATCGCTTCGTCCTGGTCGTGAGTGACGAAGATCGACGTGATGCCGAGGCGGTCGATCATCTCGCGTAGCCAAGAGCGGAGCTCGTGACGGATCTTCGCGTCGATCGCCGCGAACGGTTCGTCAAGCAGCAGCAGCTGAGGCTCGGGAGCGAGCGCTCTCGCGAACGCGACGCGCTGGCGCTGCCCGCCGGAGAGCTGATGCGGATATCGCTTCTCGAAGCCGGACAAGCCGGTCAGCTCGACGAGCTCCGCCACCCTCTCCTTGATGCGGGCCTTGCTCCACTTCTTGACCTCCAGTCCGAACGCGATGTTGTCGGCGACGGTCATGTGCTTGAAGAGCGCGTAGTTCTGGAACACGAAGCCGATTCCTCGCTCTTGGGGAGGCAGATCGTTCACCCGCTGCCCGTGGAAAACGATATCGCCGCCGTCCGGAGTCTCCAGGCCGGCGAGCATGCGCAGAATCGACGTTTTGCCTCCGCCGCTCGGACCGAGCAGCCCGATGAGCTGACCCTTGGCAATGGAGAAGCTCACGTCCGAGACCGCTTGAAATTCTCCGAACCTCTTGTTTAAGCCGGTTACTTCCACATGCATATACACGCACCCCTTATCGATAATGATCGATCCTTAGCTCTCTTTGCGGGATTTGATCCATTCCATGAACAGAAGAAGACCGATGGAGCAAGCGGCAAGCACCAGCGCGACCGAATTGGCGGCCGTCACGTTGAAGTTCTCTACGTCCTGGTAGACCAAGGTCGTAGCGGTCTGCGTCTTGAAAAGGATGTTGCCCGAGACGACGAGCACGGCTCCGAATTCGCCGAGCGTACGGGCGACCGTCAGGACGACCCCGTACACGACGCTCCAGCGAATGGAAGGCCAAGTCACCCTCCAGAACGTCGTCCATGGATAGGCGCCTAGCATATGGGCAGCTTCCTCCTGAGAGGCTCCGATCTCCTGCAGCACGGGCATGACCTCGCGGATGATCAGAGGGAAGGTCACAAACAGCGTCGCGATGACCATTCCGGGAAGCGCATAAACGATATCGATTCCCGCCTTGTTCAGCAGGGCGCCGAGAGCGGCATCGGGACCTAGCAGGAGCACGATCATAAGGCCGCCGATAATCGGGGACACGGCGAACGGAAGATCCACGACGCTGTTGAGCAGCCGCTTCAGCTGCTTTCCTAGCCAGTTGGCCCGTACCAGATACAGGGCCAGCATGACGCCGAACACGGCGTTGATCGCCGTGACGATCACCACGATGATTCCCGTCATCATCAGCGCATGCTGCGCCTCCGGCCTTCCGATTCCGTCCGCGAATCCGCTCCAGCCGTCATCGAACGCGCCGATCGCGATTCGAATGACCGGAATGCCGAGCAGCAGGGCGAATAAAACAAAGGTTAAACCGATCCATAGCCTTCTTATCGTCATCTTCCCGTCCTCCTCGTCTGCACGTAGTTCACGAGCCAGAGAATGAGGAACGAGAAGGTAAGCAGCAGAACGGACACGGCGGCCGCGGCGGCCGGATGATCGCTCTCGATCTGGCCGAAGATATACACCGAAGCGACCTGCGTTCTTCCCGGAATGTTGCCGGCGACCAGCACGACGGCCCCGAATTCGGCCAGCGCTCTGGAGAACGCCAGCATCGCGCCGCTCACGATGCCAGGCATCATGTTCGGCAGAAGGACCCGGAAGAACGTCTTCGCCTTCGTCGCCCCCATCGTGTAGGCGGCCTCCTCCTCGGAAGCGTCGATCTCCTCCAGCAGGGGCTGTACCGCCCGGATGACGAAGGGGAAGGTGACGAACACCATCGCGATGACGATCGCCGGCTCATGGAACAGGATCGAGAATCCGAGCGAGTCCGCCCAATGGCCGACCGAACTCCGAGGGCCGAGCAGCAGCAGGATCATCAATCCGACGACGGCGGTCGGCAAGGCGAACGGAAGGTCGACCAAGCTGTTCAGCAGCTTCCTCCCGGGGAAGCGGTAGCGCGTCAGGACCCAGCCCGACATCGTGCCGATCAGGATATTGATCGCCGTGGCGACGATCGCGAGCTTGACCGTCAGCAGGACAGCCTTCCAGGCAAGAGGCTCCGTTATGTTGTCGATGAACGAAGTCCAGCCGTCCGAGAAGGATTGGCCGTAGATTCCGAGAATAGGGAAAACGATTAGGACAACGAAATAAAGCATGACGGCGCTGCGAAATCCCCAGCTCCACCATCGGCTCCGCAGCATGTTGGTCACGTATGCGAACCTCCCGAGTTGTGGGACAATGTTATAATTCCTATTAACTTAGTTGGTATTAATACTTTAGCAGATGCCAACTTTTCCGTCAATGAGGAAATGCCGAAATATTTGCCTATTAATGTCATGTTATGGCCGTAGGGGCTGGGCGGGAACCTTCCTTATCCAGCCAACAAACGAAAGGAAGGAGAACAAAAGGGGCCTTGCCCCCTTCATTCTCCTTCGATAAAGTACTTCTCTTCTCCCAGCTCGATAACCGTCTGGCCTTGAGTTAAATCCGTCATCCAAGCGGCGAACCGCTCCGCGTCTCCCGCTTCCGGAAGGCAAACGACGCGCACCCGGTCCGTGAAGCCGACATCTCCGACCCGGACGGCCCGATTCCGCAGCTCGTTCTCGATCTTGCCGTACCACGTGTAATCGGCATCGACGATCACCTCGCGATGGAGCACGTTGACGATAAGGCCGGCGGCATCGGTTCCGACGACCGCTCCGTCCGTGTAGGCTCGTACAAGTCCGCCCGCTCCCAGCATGATTCCTCCGAAATACCGGGTCACGACGACGACCGTATTCTTGAGCCCGCGGTTCTTGATGACCTCCAGGATCGGCTTGCCGGCCGTTCCGCTTGGCTCCCCGTCGTCAAGCGCCTTCTGGAACTGGTCCCTCTCCCCGACCACGTAGGCGGAGCAATTGTGCGTGGCGTTCCAATGCTTCTTCTTGATCTCCTCGACGAAGGCGACCGCTTCCTCCTCGCTCTCCACCGGCTTGGCATGGCCGATGAACCTCGACTTCTTGATCACGATCTCCGCTTCGCCATACTGCCTCACGGTTGCATACTTCGGTAACATCCCTTTTCCTGCCTCTCCCGAATACTTCCTTCTGCCTATCTTAACATGACCCTTCCCGCGGGGAAAAGAATACGGCCCGAGCCTCGGAAGGCCGGACCGTACGCGATTGCGCAGCTTATGCGATCGTTGAATTACAAGCGAGCTTCAAGCTCCTTCTTCTTCTCTTCGAACCCCGGCTTGCCGAGCAGCGCGAACATGTTCACCTTGTAGGCCTCCACGCCCGGCTGATCGAACGGATTGACGCCGAGCAGGTAACCGCTGACGCCGCAGGCGATCTCGAAGAAGTAGACGAGCTGTCCGAAGGAATGCGGCGACAGGTCCGGAATGTTCACGACGAGGTTCGGCACGTTGCCGTCCGTATGCGCGAGAATCGTTCCTTCGAACGCCTTCTTGTTGACGAAGTCGATCGTCTTGCCCGCGAGGAAGTTGAGGCCGTCCAGATCGTCCGGGTCGCTCTTGATCGTGATCTGGTCCTTCACTTCGCCGACCTGAATGACGGTCTCGAAGATGATGCGGTTGCCTTCCTGGATGAACTGCCCCATGGAGTGCAGGTCGGTCGAGAAGTCGACGGAGGCCGGGTAGATTCCCTTGAAGTCCTTGCCTTCGCTCTCGCCGTACAATTGCTTCCACCACTCCGACACGAAGTGCAGACCCGGCTCGTAGTTCACGAGAATCTCGACCGTCTTGCCCTTGCGGTAGAGCGCGTTGCGGATCGCCGCGTACTGGTAAGCCGGGTTATCCGCCAGATTGCCGTTATTGTAGAGAGCCGCCGCGTCCTGCGCGCCCTTCATGATCGCTTCGATGTCGATGCCGGCCGTCGCGATCGGAAGCAAGCCGACCGCCGTCAGCACGGAGTAACGGCCGCCGACGTCGTCCGGAATGACGAACGTCTCGTAGCCTTCCTCGTCGGAGAGCTTCTTGAGCGCGCCGCGGGCCTTGTCCGTCGTCGCGTAGATGCGTTTCTTCGCCGCTTCCTTGCCGTACTTGCTCTCCAGGGCTTCGCGGAAGATCCGGAACGCCACGGCCGGCTCGGTCGTCGTTCCCGACTTGGAGATGACGTTGATCGACCAGTCCTTGCCTTCCAGAGCCTGCAGCAGGTGAGTCATGTACGTGGAGCTGATGTTGTTGCCCGCGAAGAACACTTGCGGAGTCTTGCGCTGCTCTTTGGACAGCGTATTGTAGAACGAATGGGACAGCATCTCGATCGCCGCGCGGGCGCCTAGGTAGGAGCCGCCGATGCCGATGACGACGAGGACGTCGGAGTCGGATTGGATCCGCTTCGCCGCTTGCTGGATACGAGCGAATTCTTCCTTGTCGTAATCGAACGGCAGGTTGATCCAGCCCAGGTAATCGGAGCCCGCTCCCGTTCCGTTATGTAATTGCTCATGCGCGAGCTTGACGGCAGGCGCAAGGTTGTCGATCTCATGCTGGCCGACGAACTTCAGGGCTTTGGAATAGTCGAGACGAATGCTTTGACTCACTTTCATGTGCTCCCTTCCGAATTGCCAATTTTTTCACCGATAGTGGCTTAGAACTAGAATACTCCATGCGGGGTGTCGGGTACAAGCGGAGGCGGCCCCGAAGCAGCCCCCCGTTCCCCGGGCAAAGCGCCGGCTAACCTTTATTAACGAATCCCGGTCATCTATAATGGAAGCAACATAGATAAATGAAGGAGAGAGACTCGAATGCCTACTATCGGATTCATCGGCCTGGGAACGATGGGCGCGCCTATGGCCGCCAACCTGCTTCGCAAGAATTACGCCGTCACCGTCTATAACCGCACGCCCGGCAAGGCGGACGAGCTGGTCAAGCTGGGGGCCGCCGAAGCCTCTTCCCCGCTTCAGCTCGCCCAGAGCGCGGACACGATTATAACGATTATCAGCAATGACAGCGCCGTGGAGGAAGTGTTCTATGGCGAACAAGGAATTCTCGCCGGGATCAAGCCCGGAGCGACCGTGATCGACAGCAGCACCATCTCCAGCGGTCTGGCTGTCCGGCTCGCTGCGGATACGGCCGCCAAGGGAGCTTCGTTCCTGGACGCGCCCGTTACGGGCAGCAAGGACGGCGCAACCGCCGGAACGCTGCTCTTCATGGTCGGCGGCGATCCGGCCGTCGTCGAAGCGAATCGCGACATCTTCCTCTCCATGGGCAGGGAGATCGTCTATATGGGCCCGAGCGGAAGCGGCGCAACCGCCAAGCTGTGCCATAACTCGATCGTCGGCATCAACGCCGCCGGCCTGATCGAAGGAATGGCGATCGCCGCCAAGGGCGGCCTGAACATGGAGTCGTTCCTGCGGGTCGTTCAAGGCGGAGGCGCCGCGAGCAAGCAAGCGGACCTCAAGGGAGTCAAGGTCATCGGAGGCGACTATTCCGTCCAGTTCTCCCTTGCCCTGATGCTGAAGGACCTGAAGCTCGGCTCCGTGCTGTCCGACGGCATGAGCGTTCCGACTCCGATGCTGGAAGCGGCCAAGAGCCTGTTCCAAGCCGGTCAGACGAAGGGCTACGGCGAGGAAGACCTGGCCGCGCTGGCGAAAGTATACGAGGAATGGATCGGGAAGAAGATCTAATCGCTTCCGACGTAGAATAGGGCTGGCCGCCGGTCTTCGCGACCGATGGTCAGCCCTTCTTAAGCAGTCTCGGGCAAGGCAAGCAAGCTGGACCCTGCGGGACAAGAGCCGCTAAATGAATGGCAGGGGATACGAGCACAAGCCTTCGAGCCTTCTTCCGCATACTCTTTTGGTGTACATCTTAAATCCACATTCCCTCTGGCCTTCCTTTGAAGGTCTTTTTTTTTGCGTTCTATCTAGAATATCCACGATACCCACGCCGCAAGCACCACCAGCGTAAACAGAACCGTGAGCGGAACGACGGTGACCGTCACCTTGACGTAATCGCCCCAGCCGATCCTGACCTTGTCCTTCCGGACGATATGCATCCACATCAGCGTCGCCAGAGTGCCGATCGGCAGCAGCAGCGAGCCCATGTCGCTTCCGATGACGCTGGCAAGGTAGGAGATCTTGATCGTCAGGGGATCGAGGCCCATATTCGTCAGGGTAAGGGTCCCTACCATCAACGCCGGGTGATTGTTGAAGATATTCGAGAGCAAGCTGATCAGGAAACCCATCGATAGGCTTGCTTCGAGCAGTCCGCCCGAGGCGATCGGCTGCAGATAATGAATCAGCTGCTCCGTTAAGCCGATGTTTTTGAGTCCGTAGATAATGACGTACATCGAGAAAGCGAAGGCGAGAATATACCAAGGCGTCTTGCGGATCATGTCCTTCGGGGAGATGCGAAGATAATGCCAGCGCCAGGCCAGCAAGCAGACCGAGCCGATAACCGCCATAAGCGAAACGGGAAAATGAAAATAGGATGCGACGAACAGGCTGACACGGACAAGAAACACGAAGATGAGAATGTTGCGGATGAAGCCTTTGCCCCTTTTCACGGGAAGCGGAGCGTCGAGCTCCATCAAGGGATGCTCTCTCCGTCCGGGGACAGGAGATTTCACCGGGTACATAGAGACGGTCGGGATTCGGCGGGGAAGAGTCCGATAGAATACGAGGAAAAGAAGAAACGAGAGGAGTACCAGCCCTAGGGTGGCGGGAACGAACATCATGGCCGTGTGCATATAGAGCGACATATGAACGATCTTCAGCGCGATCAGATTCACGATGTTGCTGACGCCGATCGGCGCGCTGGACGCCGTCGCGATGAGGGCTCCCGACAGCAGATACGGAATTTTCTGATGGTTCTTCAGTCGAAGCCGCCTTAGCAGCATAAGCAGGATAGGCGTCGTGATCAGGATGCTTCCGTCATTGTTGACGAACAGCGTCATCAGGAAACAGAGCAGATTCGTCATCCAGAATAACCGGATCCCCGAGCCCTTGGAGGCTTCCATCACTTTCTCGGCGGCCCACTGGAAGAAGCCGAAGCTCTCCAGCACGATCGCCATCACGATAGTAGCGATAATGGTAATGGCGGCGCCGCCAATCGTCTCCGCAATGGTGCCCAGCTGGGAGAACGATACGGTACCGCTTAACAGCACAATTGCTGCCCCTATTGAGGCCGGAATCGCTTCATTCACGCGAGGACGCCAGAAGATGAAGCCGATCGTCCCCAGGAAGGCCGCAATCGTGATCCAAGCCGATGCGTCCAACATTGTTGTTCTACCTCTTTTCACCCTCCATTAAGAAATCTAGCATTGCGGGAATCGATGCTATTAACGTTGGAATGCGCAAGTGCTCTCCTATTACTCACCTCTCCTCTTGATTTGTCTTGTCCTTACACTTGCAATGTATGTTCCCGCAAGCCAGCCTGCGCTCCACTTTGTCCTCATTCGCTGCAATACCCACGATTCGCTCTCCTTTATACTTAGCTAGGGATGATAGATGGTTGCGAAAGGCATTGACCCTTCTGCGCGAATCCTCCGAGGGGACAAATCGCCGGGAGGTAAGTTTGTCGGGTAAACAAAGAAACGTTCCCCTTTATCCCAGCAAAACGAAAAAAGCCCCGAGCAGCAGGTCCGATCATGAACCTGGCCGGTGCTTTTTTTGCGATTCTGGTTTGGCGTCTGGCTTAGCCTTTCACTCCGCCGACGGTCAAGCCCGACACGAAGTAACGCTGGAAGAATACGAAGATGATCAGAATCGGAACGATTGCCAGAACCGAGCCCGCGATGAGGATGTCATAGTTATTGCCGTAAGGGGTCAGCAGGCTGGCGAGGCCGATCGGCAGCGTCAGCATCTCGTTCGTCTTCAGCACGATCATCGGCCAGACGAAGCTGTTCCAGCTGGCTAGAGCTTGAAGAATCGCCATCGCCCCGAACGCCGGCGTCATGAGCGGCACCATGATTCGGAAGAAAATGCCGTACTCGGAGCAGCCATCGATTCGGCCCGCATCGAGGAAGTCCTTCGGAAGCCCGGAAGCATATTGCCGGAAGAAGAAAATCGGCAGCGGAGCCACGATAAACGGAAGAATGATGCCGCGGAACGTATCGATCATATGCAGGTTGATCATCAGCTTGTAGAGCGGCAGCATGATGATCTCTACGGGTACCATCATGACGAAGAGGACCGCCACGAACAGCAGGTTGCGGCCGACGAAGCGGTACACGGCCAATCCGTACCCTACCATGGAGGAGAGCAGCAAGCAGCCAGCCGTATAGACGATCGTTACGATAACGCTGTTCCGGTACCAGAGCAGGTACTTTCGGGCCGATTCCGAGAACAGGAACTTGTAATTGTGCAGCGAGATCAGATCCGGCTGAAGCTTGACATTGAGGCCGAGCCGAAGCAGTTCCTTCGAGGGTTTAAGCGAACCGAGAAACAGGCAATAGAACGGGAATAAGGCCAATGCCGCCAACACGATAAACAACAGAAGCAGGAGGATCCGTTCCCACGCCGAGGAAGATTTGAGCGCCATTCGTTAATCCTCCTCCTTCTTGAACATGCCGAAGAACTTCAGCTGGATGATATTGATGATCATCATGATGGCCAGCAAGGTCAGTCCGATCGAAGAGCCGAAGCCAAGCTCGTTCTTCTCGATCCCCGAACGGTAAATATAGCCTAGCATCGTAAGGCCGATATCGTTAGGCGAATGGTTGCCGCTCCACAGCATATAGCTCTCCGTGAACATCGCATAGCCGCCGTAGATGCTGATGGTGATCACGTAGATGGTGACCGGCTTCAGCAGCGGAACGGTGATCCTCCAGAATTGATTCCAGCGGTTCGCCCCGTCGATCGCGGCGGATTCGTAAAGGTCGTGCGGGATATTCTGCAAGCCGGACAGGAAATAGATCAGGTTGATCCCCGCATACCTCCATGTCGCCAGCACCACCAGCACGAACATTCCCGTCGACGAGCTCGCAAGCCAATTAATCGTCTCGAAGCCGAAGGCATGGCGCAGCATGTTCATGACCGCCACGTCCGTCTGTCCGAAGATCAGGCGGAAGATGGTGCCTGCGACGACAACCGATGTCAGCGTCGGAATGAACAAGGCCGAACGGAAAAATCCGCTCCAGCGCATCGCCTTGGAATTCAGGAACACGGCCAGAACAAGCGGCAGGGGAATCAGGATCAGCAGCGTCCAGATCGTATACCGGGTGTTGTTCTTCATGGCCGTGAAGAACGAATCGTTCCAGAGATTCTTATAATTGTCGAAGCCGATGAAGTGCGTCTGCCCCGGCAGCACCTCCTGGAAACTCATCAGGATCGTGTTGATGACCGGATAAATGAAAAAGATGAGAAAAGACAGGATAAACGGGAGCACGAATACGTAAGGGGCAACCCTCTGCGAATAAAACAATTGCCTGAGCGCTCCGCCCTGCCGCTTCGGACGTGGTTGAATGAGCGGTGTCATCTCCGTCTTCATCGGGAGTCTCCTTCCTTCGCCTTCAAACGTTCGTCGCCTGCTCTGCCGTGCCCTTGCGGGTTCGGCAGAGCAGGCTTCGGCTCTTGCGTTCGCGTTCTATCTGCTATTGAATGCTCTTCGCGGCATCGTCCAGCACGGTCTTCGGATCCTTCAAGTCATTGAAGACTTGGAAGACGACCTTGGTCTTGACGACATCGGAAGCGGCCGGCGTTTTCTCCTTGATGTTGACCGGAGCGATCTCGTCCTTCAGCTTCAGAAGATCTTCGAAGATCTGCGTTCCGAAGTAATCGGTGAACTTGTTCGCTTCCTTCATCGCCGGGTCGCCCCAGACATCCGTACGGATCGGATCGAAGCCGAGGTCTCTCCAGATCTCGATATTGCCTTCTTTGGAGATCTTGGCGTACTCCAGGAACTTCTTCGCAAGCTCTTGGTTCTTGGACTGGTTGGTAATGACCGTACCCGTACCGCCCATCCCGGAAGAGCGCATCTCGCCTTCCTTGAATACCGGCGTCGGACGAATGATGATCTTGCCCTTCAGATCGGGCATGTAGTCGGTGAAGCGGCCCATGTACCACATCGGCATCCAGACGGCGGCCGCTCCGCCTTGGTTCATGAACCCGTAATATTCTTCGGCGTGATGTCCTCCGCCCGGAGCGACGACGGCCACCTTTTCCTTCACTAGATTCTGCAGATAAGTAAGCACTTCTACGTTAACGGCATCGTTGATCGTCACGTTGCCGTCTTTGTCCAGGAAATCGGACCCGTGCTGAGCCACAAGCGGCCAGTACGACCATTGATCCGTCGTCTCCAGCGTCGTCATCGGCTTGCCGGTCTTCTCCAGCACCTGCTTGCCTGCCTTCTCGAAGTCGGCCCAAGTCTTGATGTCGTCGGCATTGACGCCCGCTTGGTCAAGGATCTCTTTGTTGTAATAGATCACTTCCGCGCCGACGTGATAGTCGATTCCGTAATACTTGCCGTCCTTGGCATAATTATCGAGACGGGATTTGACCAGGTTCGCCATCTCCGGCTCCACGATGTCGTTGAGCGGAACGAGCTGCGGCTCTCCCTTCAGGAAGTTGCCGATCTTGCTGATTTCGATGTCGGCCATGTCGGGCGCGCCCTTCCCCGATTGAAGAGCGACCAGAAGCTTGCTATGCGTATCTTCATAAGGAAAAGTCGTCGCTTCCAGCTTGATCTGCATGTCCGGATGCTCTTTATTCCAGTTGCCGGCCATCTTCTCGAAAAATTTCTGATGAAGCTCATTGAAGGTCCAGAAGACGAGCTTGGTCGTTCCCGACTTGGAACCGCCGCCGGAGGAAGACGATTCTTTGTTCTTGTTGTCGCTGCAGCCAGCCAGAACCAACGTTGCAGAAATCATTAACAGGATTACTAATTTAAGCGATTTCATAAATGAAGAGTGCCCCCTCATATCGAGATGTAAATCTATACTTTAACCCTGTTCGGGTAAAAGCCGAGCTTCGTTTTGGGTTTACTTCACATTATTGCGAAATAAATGTCAGTTGAAGTTCATTCGGATTTAACACCTATGAAGGCGGAATTCTGAGTTGGGAAGTCGTCCGTTCCTTGCGAACGTTCACGAAACAAAGCGGGAGATTCAAGTGAAGAGGTAGAGGCGCAAACGCTTATCACGCTTGTTAGCGCTATTATATAAGCGCTTACAATTTTTATCAAGCGCTATTTTTAGTTTTCATTAATCGTTTCGTATTTGACTGAATCAAATAACATTCTGCGTATATTTTCTCGGATGAAGCCAACTGCTCGTTTCCAATTGAAGCGGTTTCATTTATAATTAAGCGAAATAAACTATTACGTTCAAGCGAGGAGCGCGCCATGATCTATATCAAGGATCTCAAATCAGGAATCCATATTTACAAGGCGCTAAGCTCCGAGATCCGGATTCAGATCCTGGAGCTCTTGGCGAACAATCAAAGCCTGAACTTGAACGATATCGCCACTAGGCTGAACCTCAGCAACAGCGTCATCACCATGCATATCAAAAAGCTGGAAGAGAGCGGGCTGATCGATATCAATACGGCGGTCGGCAAGCATGGAATCCAGAAGATTTGCTACCTCAACGAGGAGAAGCTGGTCATCGATCTGCGCAGCAAGGAGATCGCCAACCGCTACGAGGTCGAGATTAAAGTCGGTCACTACAGCGACTATTCCGCCTCTCCTACCTGCGGACTCGCAACGAAGGACAGCATTATCGGCGACTTCGACGATCCGCGTTTTTTTGCCGATCCGCTCCGCATCGATTCCGAGATCATCTGGCTGTCCGAAGGGTTCCTCGAGTACAAGATCCCGAATTACCTGAAGGCCAACCAGAGCTTCGAAGAAATCCAATTCTCCATGGAACTGAGCTCCGAGGCGCCCGGCTACAACAACAGCTACCCTTCCGACATCTTCTTCTACATCAACGGCACCGAGATCGGCTCCTGGACGAGCCCGGGCGACTTCGGAGATATCCGCGGAACGTTTAATCCCGATTGGTGGCCGCCCCACTTGAACCAATACGGTACCTTGAAGCTGATCCGCGTGACTCGCGAAGGAAGCTTCATCGACGGCTGCCGGATCTCGAACGTTACGCTCGACGACATTCGTCTCAACTATCAAAGCGAGATTGCGTTTCGTATCGAAGTCGGTGAACGCAGCGTGAACAAGAGAGGCCTGACCATCTTCGGCCGGCATTTCGGCAACTACAGCCAAGACCTCCTCGTTCGGGTACTCTATCAGGTTCAAGAAAGCTGATTCTATTCGAGATCCTTCACGATCGCTTGACCCGTCGTCCTTCCCGTGAAAAGACAGCCTCCCAGGAACGTTCCCTCCAGAGCCCGATAGCCATGCAAGCCTCCGCCGCCGAAGCCCGATGCTTCTCCGGCCGCATAGAGACCCGGCACCGGCGAGCCGCTGTCGCTTAGCACTCTGCCGGACAGGTCCGTCTGCAAGCCTCCCAGCGTCTTGCGGCTGACCAGATGAAGCTTGACCGCGATCAACGGCCCGTTCTTCGGGTCTAGGACGGCATGCGGGGAAGCGGCGCGAATGAGCTTGTCTCCCAGGTATTGCCGAGCTCCGCGCAGTGCGGTAATCTGGAGATCTTTCGCGAACTTGTTGACGATCTCCCGGTCCCGGGCGACCAGCTGTCTCTCGATCTCCTCCAGCTTCAGCAGATTTGCGCCCGTCAGGCGATTCATTCCTTCCACCAGTTCCGGCAGATTGTCCGCGATGACGAAGTCTTCCCCATGATCCATGAACGCCTGAACCGGCCCGGGGGCTCCGGGAAGCACCCGGCTTAGAACCTTGCGAATGCTCTTGCCCGTCAGGTCGGGATTCTGCTCGGAGCCGGATAGAGCGAACTCTTTCTTGATGATTTTCTTCGTTAGGATGAACCACGAGTAATCGTAGCCCGTCTTCTGGATTGCCTCAAGCGTCCCGAGCGTATCGTAGCCCGGGAATACGGGAGCCGGAAACCGCCGTCCCTCGGCATCCAGCCATACGGACGACGGGCCGGGAAGAATGCGGATTCCATGATTCTCCCAGATGGGGTTCCAGTTCTTGAGCCCTTCGGTGTAATGCCACATGCGGTCTCGGTTCACGATCCGTCCGCCAGCCTCCTCCGTAATGCCCAGCATGCGGCCGTCCACATGGGCGGGAACGCCGGCCAGCATATGCTCCGGCGGCGCCCCCAGGCGCGCCGGCCAATTCTGCCGAATCAGTTCCGGGTTGCCGCCGATGCCTCCGCTGGACACGAGTACCGCCTGCGCCCGATACTCGAACGTGCCGACCGCGTCGCGCGAGCTGGGTTCCCCTCTTGCCGCCGAGCTCGGAGCGAGAACGGCCCCGCTGATCCCGACCACTGCGCCGTTCTCGGTCAGAAGACGATCGACCCGATGGCGCGGAAGATAGGTCAACGTTCCCTTTCTCCGATGTTCTTGAACCCTCTGCTCGAATGGCGCTACGATGGCCGGTCCCGTTCCCCACACGATGTGGAAGCGCGGGACCGAATTCCCGTGTCCATCCGCCAGATAGCCCCCCCGCTCCGCCCAGCCGACGACGGGGAAGAAGCGGACGCCCATGCCGCGCAGCCAAGCGCGTTTCTCGCCGGCGGCGAAGTCGACGTAAGCTTCCGCCCAGCGCCGTCCCCAGCTGTCTTCCTCCCTGTCGAAGCCTGCCGAACCGAGCCAATCCTGCCAAGCGAGCTCGCGCGAGTCCTTGATTCGGAGCCTGCGTTGCTCTGGCGAATCGACAAGGAACAAGCCGCCGAAGGACCACCAAGCCTGCCCGCCAAGCGAAGCCTCCGGTTCTTGGTCCACCAGCAGCACCTTCCGCCCCCCGTCCGCGATCTCGGCCGCCGCAACCAGCCCGGCCAGCCCCGCGCCTACCACGATGACATCCTGCTCCACCTCGATCTCCTCCACCTATCGTTAGTCATCCGTCTGACTGAAGCTGCTCTCAGCCATCGGAGTCGAATCCCCTCGAATAAAGCGTTTTCTTTTCTCTATAAAAGATTAAACATCGGGTACGATATTCCTTCCAATCGATATAGATTAGCGATGCGCTAGGGAGAGCGCAACAGGCCGCATGCCAAAACGGGCGCTCTTAGTTAGTCGATTCTCTCGACTATCTCGGCTCGGGGCATGCCCATTTGGACTCCGTTAGTCGATTCTCTCGACTATCTCGGCTCGGGGGAGAGTCTGTAAAATACTTTGTGTAAACTCTCAAACCTACTAAAATGGAATTACTAGAAAGGTTGGGAGCACACATGGGATTATGGTCAAAGGAGCAGCTCAGATCGTTTATCAAGGAGAATAATCTGGTTACCGCTCAGGACGCACAGAATGCCTTGAAGGACTTGTTTGCAGAAACGCTGCAGGAGATGCTTGAGGCCGAGATGGACACCCATCTTGGCTACGAGAAGCATGACATGCAGAACAAGCAGACGAGCAACAGCCGTAACGGGAAAAGCAAGAAGAAGATCATGAGCGAGTACGGCGAGCAGGAGATTGCAGTCCCTAGAGACCGTCTGGGCGAGTTCGATCCAGTCGTTGTTCGGAAGCATCAATCGAACGTAACGGGCATCGAGGACCAGATCATTGCGCTCTACGCTAAAGGCGTTAGCACGCGAGAAATTCAAGATCATCTAAACAACCTGTATGGCATCGATGTCTCGCCGACCATGATCTCGAACGTAACGAACAAGATCGTTCCAATCATCAAAGAGTGGCAGAATCGACCGCTGCAAACCGTCTACGCGGTCGTATTCCTGGACGCCATTCACTTCAAAGTGAAACAAGACGGCGCCATCGTGAATAAAGCCGCCTACATGGTTATTGGCATCGATCTGGATGGTAACAAGGACGTGCTGGGGATGTGGATCGGCGAGAACGAATCGGCAAAGTTCTGGCTCGCTGTTCTCAACGACCTGAAGAACCGCGGCGTTCAGGATATCCTCATCACCTGTGTAGACAACTTGTCCGGCTTCTCTCAAGCGATCGCAGCCTGTTATCCGAAGACCGAGATCCAAAAGTGTATTATCCACCAAATCCGTAACTCGACGCGCTACGTGTCATACAAGGACCTCAAGAAAGTAACGGCGGATCTAAAGCCCATCTACAAGGCTGTTTCAGAAGAGATGGCGCTTGTCGAGCTGGACCGCTTCGAAGAAACGTGGGGAACCAAATACCCGCTTATCGTTCGCTCTTGGCGCACCAATTGGGACGAACTGGCGACGTTCTTCAAGTATCCACCAGAAATCCGTAAGCTCATTTACACGACGAATATGATCGAGAGCTACCACAGGCAGCTTCGCAAGGTGACCAAGGGTAAGAGCATCTTTCCGACGGATGAAGCGCTGCTCAAAATGCTGTATCTAGTCACAATGGACGTCACCCGCAAATGGACAGGCCGAGTCCAAAACTGGGGGCAAATGCTGCTTCAGCTCTCCGTCTTCTTTCCGGAGCGGATCGGTCAGCATTTACCGTGAGGGCCGATCTCCCCCTCGGGGGAGATTCTCTATAAATGAGTTTACACAAAATTATTGACAGACCCTCGGGGGATGCCCATTCGGACTCCGTTAGTCGATTCTTTCGATCATCTCGGCTTTTGGCATGCCTGTTCGGGCTTCGTTAGTCGATTCTCTCGACTATCTCGGCTCGCTGCATGCCTGTTCGGGCTTCGTTAGTCGATTCTTTCGATCATCTCGGCTTTTGGCATGCCTTTTGGCTCCAATAGTCGATTCTTTCGACAATCTCGGCTCGGGGCATGCCGTTGGCTCAGCTGCAGCGAAATTCTGCTAACGCGAAGATAGGTAACTCTTGTCCCACCTGTTGAGCATTTCAATTTGAGTAGTCTGGTTACCTTCTTCCGCACACTGTCACTCTTTCCCTCCAATGTGAGTAATCTTGTTACCTTCCTCCGCACACTGTCACTCTTTACCGCCAAATGTGAGTAGTCTGGTTACCTTCTTCCGCCCACTGTCACTCTTTCCCGCCAATGTGAGTAGTCTGGTTACCTTCTTCCGCCCACTGTCACTCTTTCCCGCCAATGTGAGTAGTCTGGTTACCTTCCTCCGCCCACTGTCACTCTTTCCCGCCAATGTGAGTAGTCTAGTTACCTTCTTCCTCCAACTGTTACTCTTTCCTGCCAATGTGAGTAGTCTGATTGCCTTCTTCCGCCCACTGTCACTCTTTCCCTCCAATGTGAGTAATTTGGTTACCTTCCTCCGCCCACTGTCACTCTTTACCTCCAATGTGAGTAGTCTGGTTACCTTCCTCCGCCCACTGTTACTCTTTCCTGCCAATGTGAGTAGTCTGGTTGCCTTCTTCCGATCACGGCCACTCTTTGCCGCCAATGTGAGTAGTCTAGTTACCTTCTTCCGCTCACTGTCACCCTTTGCCGCCAATATGAGTAGATTGGTTACTCCCTAACCCGATTGCAGCGCATTTCCATCTTGCGAGTAGTCCCGTTACTCTCTCCATTACCTCCGATGGAAGCCAGGCCTGCTAATAGGTTAAACGAAGCGCCGAAATGACGAAGCACGACCAGCCAACAAACAAAGCTTCCGTTATTGCACTCTATTCAATAACTCCCGCCATTCTGCCGCCTCCAAGCCCGAGTTATTGAACTCTATTCAATAACTCCCGCCATTCTGCCGCCCCCAAGCCCGAGTTATTGAACTCTATTCAATAACTCCCGCCATTCTGCCGCCGCCATGCTCTAGTTATTGAACTACATTCAATAACTCCCGCCAAACTGCCGACTCCCAGACCAAGTTATTGAACTCCATTCAATAACTCCCGCCATTCTGCCGTCTCCCAGCCCGAGTTATTGAACTCTATTCAATAACTCCCGCCATTCTGCCGTCTCCCAGCCCGAGTTATTGAACTCTATTCAATAACTCCCACCATTCTGCCGTCTCCCAGCCCGAGTTATTGAACTCTATTTAACAACTCCCGCCAATCTGCCGCCTCCAAGCTCGAGTTATTGAACTCCATTCAATAACTCCGGCCCAGCTCGGCGTCAGCCCAACAAAAAAAAGCCTCACCCAGAGGTCGGCAGACCTACAGGTGAGGCTTAGGTGAGGCTTAATCGAGGAGGAACGCCGGCCGGTACGCTTACCGCCGGACCGTTCCGCCAACATTCTTACAGGTAGGAGCAAACGTAGTCGGTCGTTTGAGTGATCTTCAGCTTGAACTTGGAATCGCCGGGAACCGTGAACTCGCCCGTTCCGGAGATCGCGATCCATTCTTCGCTGCCCGGCAGTTGAACCGTCAGCTCGCCGGCGAGAATCTCCATGAGCTCCGCTTGGCCGGTGCCGAATTCGTATTCGCCCGGAAGCATGATTCCGAGGGTCTTGCGGGTGCCGTCCGCGAACAGCACCGTGCGGCTGGTTACCTTGCCGTCGAAGTAGATGTTGGCTTGCTTAACGACGGATACTTGATCGAATTGTTGCGACATACGCGGTTGCTTCCTCCCCAGGTCGATTTAGATCAGCTTCTTGAATTGCTCGATAACGTTCTCAACGGTAAAGCCGTACTCCTTGATTACGCGGTCGCCAGGAGCGGAAGCGCCGAACGTGTCGATGCCGAGGATCGCGCCCTCGTCGCCGACGAAGCGATCCCAGCCGAACGGATGAGCCATCTCGATCGCCAGACGAGCCTTGACGGACTTCGGCAGAACGCTCTCCTTGTACTCCTTGGATTGCTTGTCGAACAGATCCCAGCTCGGCAGGCTGACAACGCGAACGTGGATGCCTTGCTCGGCGAGAGCCTTCTGCGAAGCGACAGCGAGTTGAACCTCGGAGCCGGTCGCGATCAGGATGCCTTGCGGCGCGCCGTTCGCCGCTTCGGAGATGACGTAGCCGCCCTTCTTGATCGCTTCGCGAGCGTTCTCTTGCGTGCCTGGCAGAACCGGCAGGTTCTGACGGGTCAGCACCAGGGCAACCGGGTTAGAGTTGTTCTCTACCGCATAAGCCCATGCTGCGGAGGTCTCGTTCGCATCTGCCGGACGGATGACCGTCAGGCCCGGAATGACGCGGATCGAAGCCAGCTGCTCGATCGGCTCGTGAGTCGGGCCGTCTTCGCCGACCGCGATGGAGTCGTGAGTCAGGACGTAGACGACCGGCTGCTTCATCAGCGCGGCCAGACGAACGGCCGGACGCAGGTAGTCCGTGAAGACGAAGAACGTGCCGCCGAAGATCTTCACGCCGCCATGCAAGGACGCGCCGTTCATCGCAGCCGCCATTCCGAACTCGCGGATGCCGTAGTAAACGTTGCGGCCTTCGTATTGGCCGGGCTTGAACTGAGGCAGGCCCTTCAGGTGAGTCATCGTCGAGCTTTCCAGGTCGGCGGAGCCGCCCAGCAGGTGAGGCACGTTCTTCGCCAGACCGTTCAGCGCGTTGCCGGAAGCGACGCGAGTGGACAGCGGCTTGTCTTCCGTCGAGTAGGAAGGAAGATCGGCATCCCAGCCGGCCGGAAGCTTCGAGCCGACAGCGTTGTCGAATTGCGTTGCCAGTTCAGGATAAGCCGCTTTGTACTTGGCGAACAGCTCGTCCCAAGCCGCGTTTGCCGCTTCGCCTTGCTTCTTCACTTCCGCGAAGTGAGCGCGAACCTCTTCCGGTACGAAGAAGTCTTCGCCTTCCCATTCGTAGAAGCTCTTCGTCAGCTTCGCTTCTTCTCCGCCGAGCGGGGAGCCGTGAGGACCGGCATGGCCGCCCTTGCCGCCCTTGTTCGGAGAGCCGTAGCCGATGACCGTCTTCACTTCGATCAGGGTCGGCTTGCTCTTCTCGGCTTGCGCTTCCGCGATCGCCTTCGCCAGAGCGTTCAGGTCGTTGCCGTCTTCGACGCGCAGAACTTGCCAGTTGTAGCCTTCGAAGCGCTTAGCTACGTTCTCGGAGAACGACAGGTTCAGCTCGCCGTCCAGCGAGATGTCGTTCGAGTCGTACAGCATGATCAGCTTGCCGAGCTGCAAGTGGCCCGCCATCGAAGCCGCTTCGTTGGAGATCCCTTCGGACAGGTCGCCGTCGCCGCAGATTCCGTACGTATAGTGGTTGATCAGATCGTAGCCTTCGCGATTGTAGGTAGCTCCGAGATGAGCTTCCGCCATCGCCATGCCGACCGCCATGCCGAAGCCTTGTCCGAGCGGTCCCGTCGTTGCGTCGACGCCTGCCGTGTGGCCGAACTCCGGATGTCCCGGGGTCAGGGAGCCCCATTGGCGGAAGTTCTTGATCTCTTCGATCGGAAGATCGTATCCGCTCAGGTGCAGCAGAGCGTACAGCAGCATGGATCCGTGTCCCGCGGACAGAACGAAGCGGTCGCGGTTGATCCAGGACGGATTCGACGGGTTGTGAGTCATCGACTTCGCGAAGAGCTGGTAGCCCATCGGAGCGGCGCCCATCGGCATGCCCGGGTGGCCGGACTTCGCTTTCTCGATGGCGTCGATCGCGAGGGTACGGATCGTCGTTACGGATAATTGTTCAATCGTTTTCGAGCTGGCAGTCATGAATCTTTTCCTCCTCCATACTTTTGCAACGAGGGTTTAAGGAATCCTTTTCCCAAGCTGATCTCTTTAAACAAAAACTTATATGATAAAACATCTCGGCCATGCCGGAGATCCGGCAGGGGATGCCTTATATCGAGCCTTCGGGATCTTGCCTATTGTACCACGACACCCCCGCCTTTGCCATAACTTGTACGGACAAGCGACAGGGGCCCAAGCGACCCCATTAATCGAAGACAACCGTCTTATTGCGGAAAACGACCAATCGATCTTCGACGTGCCAACGAACGGCGCGGGCCAGAACGATCCGTTCGATGTGGCGCCCGATGCGCTTCAGCTCGACCGCGTTGTCGCGATGGCTGACCCGCTGAACGTCCTGCTCGATGATCGGTCCTGCATCCAATTCCTCGGTCACGTAATGAGCGGTCGCTCCGATCAGCTTGACGCCGCGATCGTAAGCACGGTCATAGGGCTTCGCCCCGACGAAAGCGGGAAGGAAGGAATGGTGGATGTTGATGATCCGATTGGGGAATCGCTCGATGAACTTCGGAGTCACGATCTGCATGTACCTGGCGAGCACGATCAGGTCGACCTTGCCTTCCGTCAGCTCCAGCTGCTTGCGCTCCGCTTCCGCCTTCGTCTCCGGCGTAACCGGTATGTAATGGAACGGAATGCCGATCGATTCCACGAACGGACGGCTGTTCTCGTGGTTGCTGATGACCATCGCGATATCGGCGTCGAGATCTCCGGATTGCCATTGCCACAACAGCTCCAAAAGACAGTGATCTTCCTTGGATACGAAGATCGCGATCCTCTTGCGCCGGCTTGCCCGGTAGACGCTCCACCTCATGTCGAAGCGGTCGGCTACCCGGGTGAAGTCCTCCTGCAGCGTCGCCAGCTTGCTCTCCAGATCCTCCAAGTCGAATTCGACCCGCATGAAGAACATGCCGCCTTCCGGGTCGATCGTATATTGGTCCGAAGAAACGATATTGGTTCCTTGGTCGAACAGGAATTGCGATACCGTCGATACGATCCCCGCGCGATCCGGGCAGGAGATCAGCATTCGAGCGCGGTTCGCCTTATCGGCGAAGTCGCGCGCGTTAAAAGATGGATTCGAACTCATTCTTGATCTTCTTCCTCTCAGCTATACCCGTTAGGTCAGATTAAAGCTTGGCGAGCCATTCTTTGCCGGCAAGCGCGACGGTCAGACGCTGGTTCACTTGCTCCTCCGAATACTCTCCGGACAGAATCGAGTTCTCCAAAATCAGATCGTACAGGCGCTCCATCGGCTCGCGCGGGTCGGCTTTCTTCGCCTTGGCGTCGGACTTGAGCAGCTCCCAAGTGTTCAGCACGTACAGGCGGGGTTCGATATTCTCCTTCTCCAGAAGGAAGTGAATGCGTTCGACGTCTTCCAGGAACTCGCCGCCGAATCTCTCTTCCACGTCCCCGCGAAGAAGCGCGATCTCCGCCTCGTACATCGGCCTTTCGTTTTTGCCGATCCATGGGGTCTCGAGAATGAACGGACGTCCCTGCAGCGCATCATGGTGCACGACGCGATGAATGCCTTCGAAGCCGATCCACCCCGAACCGATCGGGGAGTGACGGTCCTTGGCCGCGCCCTGCGGGTTCTTGCTGTCGTTGACGTGAACGACCGCCACGCGGTCCAGCCCGACGATATCGTCGAACTTTCGCAGCACGCCGTCGATATCGTCCACGATCGCATAACCGGCGTCGTGCATGTGGCACGTATCCATGCAGACGGTCAAACGGTGGTTGTCCTGCACCTTCTCGATAATGGAAGCAATCTCCTCGAAGCTGCGGCCGATCTCCGTTCCTTTGCCGGCCATCGTCTCGAGAGCGATATTGACTTCCGTCTCCTTCGTCCCGGAGAGCACCTCGTTCAAGCCTTCGGCGATCCGTTCGATTCCATACTCGGGATCCTTCTCCGTATAAGCGCCGGGGTGCAGCACGATGTTGCGAACGCCGATCTTGTGGGTCCGGTGAATCTCCTCTTGCAGGAAGTTCACGGCCAGATCGAACGTCGATGCCTTATAAGAGCCCAGATTGACAATGTAAGGAGCGTGAACGACGATCTCCCCGATTCCGTTCTGAGCCATCAATTGTTTGCCTTCGTCTATGAAGAGATCCTCGATCGGCTTACGACGGGTATTCTGCGGAGCACCCGTGTAAATCATGAAAGTACTGGATCCGTAAGTTAAAGCTTCTTTGGTTGCCGTCAGCAATCCTTCGCCTGAGAACGACACGTGAGACCCGATTTTAAGCATGGCTGGCTCCTCTCGATAGGCCTCCCGAACGCTTGTCCCGAGATCGCCCGAATAATCCGTCCTTATTGTAACTTGAAGATCGAAATAAATCTAGAAATCAGATATAATTTGAAAATGAGGTGATCTTTGGTGAACGGTACGCCGGATTGGTTTCTCTACATTATAGGTTTCTGGACGATCGTGATGGTCGTCTTCATGTGCATCGGCGGCTTCTTCATGTTCCGCAAATTTCTCAAGGTGCTTCCTAAGCAGGACGGCAAGTCCAAGCTCGATTGGCAGAATTACTGGGTCGAACGCAGTCGCCCGCTCTGGACGGATCATTCCAAGAAGCTGCTGGACAAGCTGGCTTCTCCTGTTCCATCGGCCTTCCGGGACATTGCCAAGCATTCCATCGCGGCGAAAATAGGGCAGTTGGCCGTGGAAAGCGGAGCGCAAGAGGTAACGGAGGCACACTGCATCGAAGGCTACATCTTGGCGACGCCGAAGCGCGATCACAGCTTCCTGATCAGCTTCCTGGAGGAGAACAAGATCGACTATTCTTCCTATCGCCACTTGCTGGGTTAACGGGCTGGCGCTGAAGTTTTCGGCAGTTGACGGCGGGAGCGAACTTCGGCATTCGCCGCGAATTTCGAAACCTTTGGTCCATCTTGCCGTCTAACCTCTTGAGGGAACTCTACATCAGCCTAGATTGACAGATAACTCCTGGAGGTGTTCACCTATGAAAAGACTTGGCAAAAATACCGCTTGGACGGTCGGCGTGCTTTCCATGCTACTTCTGGCCAGCGCTTGCAGCAACGACAACGATTCGAAGAACGCGAGCGCGTCGCCTAGCGCGAGTTCGCCGCCCGCGGCAACGGCCAGCGCGTCGCCTGAAGCGAGCAGCCCGTCCGAACCGAGCCCATCCGCTTCCCCATCCGCCCCTGCTTCTTCCTCTAACGAGCAGAAGAAGCTGGAAGGAACCGGCGTCTATAACGGTCAAGTGGACAATCATTCGATCGAGATCGAATTCAATGGCGAACCGACGGTTTTCCAGATCGGCTCCGACGTCTCGGATCGAATCTCGAATTGGAATGAAGGAATCAAGATCAAATTCGAATATACGGAATCCAATATCGATTCCGGAGGCCAGACGTTCAAGCAATACACGATCGTTACCATCGACAAGCAATAGATAAATGAAGGAGTGCGTGCCCATGCGCCTTATGCTGTGCGGCGGAACAGGTTTTATCGGGAACGCTCTCGCGCGAGAATTGCAGCAACGCGGAGATGAAGTCTGGATTGTCACGCGCCATTTGCCCGCGGCTCCCGTCGCGGGCTTGCATTATGTCACCTGGGAAGAATGGTCCCAGAAGCCTTGGCAGTGGAACGGCATCGACGCGATCGTCTCTCTCGTCGGGGAGAGCGTCGGGAAGAAGTGGACCCCGGAGAGGAAAAGGGAGATCCTTGTCTCCCGCACGCTGACCGCCTTGCGCATCGAAGATATCGTGCGAAGAATGGATCAGCCGCCCAAGGTGCTTATCAACGCCTCGGGAATCTCGATTTACGGCCATTCCTATTCCCCGCTCCTGAAGAGAAAAGGCCGGGCTGCCTCGTCCAGGCTGTCCCGCAAGCGAAGCTTGTTCTCCGGTTTTAAGAAGCCTTCCCGCCAAGAAGAGGAAGAGCAGCCCCTTGAGAGCTCGATCGCCAGCGCTCCCGCGTCGGCGCAGGCTAAGGCGCCGGTTACGGCAGAAAGCGTAGGCATCCGCGGCTTCACTCCTCCCGACGATCTGGAGGGAAGAGAGAGCCAACCGGCTCCGCGGCTGGACCTCGACGAGCGGCCAGCGCCGATCGAACGGGAAGAGCGCGCTTACCGGGCGGAGAATCGGTTTGCCATCGAGGACAATGAGCAGACCGAAGAAGAAGCGGCGGCGACAGGCCGCTCCGATAGGAACGACTCCGTGGACGGAACCGACGAAGATCTTATGGAGCTGCTAGCTAAGCTGCGTTCCTCGTCCGGAACGGAAGAAGAGTTCGAACCGGAAGACGACGAAGCTCCCCTCTCCGGGAACCGGCATTCTTCCGAGACGATGACTCTATTCGACGAATCCTCTCCGGCGAATCCGGAAGATTATCTCGGCCAGGTCGTCGTCGCCTGGGAAGAGGCGGTCGACCGGATCCCGGTGGAGCGGATCGTCAAGCTTCGCATCAGCTTGGTCATGGGACGCGATGGAGGGACGTTCCCGCTGCTGCGGCTGCCTCACAAGCTGTTCGCGGGAGGACGGATCGGCTCCGGGATGCAAGGGTTCCCTTGGATCCATATCGATGACATGGTCGGACTCATTCTGTTCTGTCTCGATCATCCCGGGATTTCCGGCGCCGTGAATGCGGTCGCTCCCGATCCCGTCAACAGCGACGAATTCGGTCGCACGCTGGCGCATGTCGCGAAGAGGCCTTATTGGTTCCATGCCCCAGCCTCGCTCGTCGAGAAAGTGCTCGGCGAACAGTCGGCCTTGCTGCTTACCGGACAGCATGCCTACCCTCGCAAAGCTCTGGAGCACGGATTCGTATTCTCTTATCCTAGGCTGGAAGATGCGCTTAGGGATTTATTGCACCGATAGAATAGTAACAAAGGACGCCGGGATCGATCGGCGTCCTTTGTTTTAGTCGTATGAATAATAGTCCTGCGAATGCACCCTTCTGAATCCGACGGATTCATAGAGGCCGAGAGCGTTATCGTTCATGGCTTCGACCTCCAGGTGTACCGAATGCCCCTCGGAGCTAAGCTCCTCCACAATAAGGCTGAGCGCTCGCCTGCCGATTCGCTGCCCTTGCTTCTCGGGCAGAACGCAGAACCCATAGATCCAGGCTTCGTTCTCTTCCTTGCTGACCCGGATCTTGCCGACGGTCTCCCCGTTCGCCTCGATCATGAAGACCTTGCTGTCGCCTCTCTGATCGATCTCCTTCTCCATGGCAAGAGCGTCCTCTTCTTCCATGCCGAATGCTTCCACGTTCAAGCGCAGCCTAATCCCTTCATCCGCCGCCTCCGCCGGACGAAGGCGAACCCCGCTCGCCTGCTGGAGCGGCTGCTTCTCCCACTTCATCTGGTGCTCGGTGAACGCATAGGCCGCACCCGTCCGACTTAAGAAGGCTCGAGCCGCTTGCGACCCTGCAGGCGCATTCAGCAGAATCTGTTGGAAGCCCAACTGCCTGCTCCGCTCGATTCCCTGTCGAAACAAGCTCGTAAAATGCCCCTTCCTGCGACGGTTCGGCTTCACCATGCCGCACACTTCAACATTAGGAGCAAGATCGTACAACCCCAGGAATCCGATCAACTCTCCGTCCTCATAGAGAAGAAAATCCAGTTGATTGCTTTTCCGCGTTCTCAGCATCTCCCAATTCAGCTTCAGCTGTATATCATCATAAGTTTCGCATTCTTGCTGCAATCGTTGAATGTCTTGCAATTGCTCGTTCGATAACATGGCATCTACCGCCTTCCGCCGCTTGGCAAACTACTAATTGCCATTCTAGCAGGCGCTTGGCCATTGTCAAAACAATTCGCCGGCTTATAAACGATCCAGCTTGGCCCCTTCTTGGAATCGATATAGGGACGAGGCGATCTGCAGACTGTCTCCCTTGGTCAGCGGATACGCTTCATAAGGGGCCATCGGAACCCCGTTCAGCCAGCTGCCATTCCGAGAGCCCAAGTCTTTGGCCCGCCAGCTTTCTTCCTCTTGCAGAAGCTCAAGATGCGCGCGAGAGACGCCCGGCGTCTCATCCACGTGCTGGGCGGCTTCGCTGGATCTGCCGATAACGAGGGATTTGCCCGTCAGCCGGATTCTCTGCCGGCCCCCGTCCTGCTCCCATTCCAGGTAGCAATCCGTTCCCCGATCCAAGAGAGACTCCGGCTCCGCGAGCAGCATCGTGCCCTCATCCGCATGCAGCCAAGCGGTAGCGCGCCCTTCTGCCTCTTCCCGCCCATTCGAGAATGCTAATGGCGCAGGCCCACGAGAAGGAATGGACCCCGCCTGAGCGGCGGCAATAGGAAGGCCGAATCTTCCGTTGCCCGATGACGGTTCCCGATCGGACGTACTCCAGCCTTCTTCGTCTGCCTCCCATGGCCCTCCGCTGCCGCTATTGCTGCTGGTTATCCCTGCCGTCCGCTTCGGCCTTCTGCTCTTCCAGCCATTCCAGAGAAAGACGCAGGCTCCAAGCGCCAGCAGCGTGACCCCTATGGAGAGAATGAACTCTCTTCGGCCGGGATGCGGCAGATAAATAAACCTCCAGGCAATTGCCGTCGCTGCCCCCGCACCGGACAACAACCACGTCCGCCATCGGCCAGGGCTTGCCTTCTCTTTGCCTTCCTCCTCGGATGGATCCCACTCTCCGGGCTCCCGTCCAAGCAAGCCGGATAAGCTCTGAGGCTCCCCTGCGTATCCGCGATCCTGGAACGATTGCTGCGGCTTGGCTTGAGGCTCAATCGGAGGAATAACGGTTTGGTTCTCCGTCTTGAACGACCTCTCATCTGCAGGAAATTCAGGGTAAACCGAACGTTCAGTCCCAGCAGACGGATCTTCTTGGGAGAAGCGGCCTCCGGCCGATTGTCCATTCCCCGCCTCCCTGTTCCGATAGAATGCAGGCGCCTGCCGTAAGTTGAGGCTTGCAACGGAGCTCGCCGCTTCATTCCCGGGAGTCGGATGAGAGCGATGGGACGCCGCGGCAAGGGAAGCAGGCCTCCCATGTCCGGCGGCGAGATGCAGCCCCGAGTCGACTTCCTGCTCCTTCTCGCCCGAATTCGCCAGCAGATGCCTCACCAGTCTTCTTAACTTGGAGGGGGAGAAGTCCATGCTCCCCGCCTGTCTCAGCAGCTTCTGCAGAGTCGGCCCATCCGGCCGCTCGACGTTCATCATCCAACGCACGATCAGCCTCTCCAGTTGAGCCCCGAAGTCCATCGTCCCTGCCTTTCTCGCCACGGGCACATAGGTCAGAGCCAGCTCTCCCCAGCCGCTGCCGACAAAAATAAATTCGTCCTCGAGCGAGAAACGTTCAAGATCCAACATGTATTCGTTCGCTTGCTCCAGCGTATCCGCCATCTGGCCGAGCGCTTCCAGCGCCTCTTCCATCGTCCATCGTTCGACGCGGAACGATTGAGCGAGCATTCGATAACCCGTTAACGTATAACGAAGAGAGACGCTGCCATCGATTTCTTCCGCCTGAACCGGCAGAAGACCGGGAACTCCCTCCTGCCGCGACAGCATCCGGTATTGAAGCCGATCCAATTCGTCCGATTGGACCGGCGGCTCCCCGACAAGCACCATCTGATGCCCCCTTCCTTGTTCGAACCGGGTGCGATAACCTTGCATGCTTTTCCCGCTCCTTCCCCATCACCATTGTCCGTAGAACACGTAAACGAAAGCAGGGGCGACCGCTGCCATAAAAGGGAATGTCGCCTTCATAGCCCCCTTGGTTGTGCTGGCCGTTCTAGCGATGCCGGCGGCAGCTGCCGATACGGCGACGCCAGCGACGGCGTCGGTTGTCCTCTCGGCTTGTCCCTCATCTAGGTTCTCGGAATGGATCTTGCCAATGATTTCTCCTCGTCCCGCCTCTTGCCGCTTAAGCCTTCGGAACAGCAGCAGCCCCAGAGCAATGACGCCGGCCGCCAGAATCGAATGAACGACGAGCTGCAAGGCCAGCTGCGCTCCCGCCCATACGCCGAAAGCAAAGAACCACTTGACGTCCCCTCCCCCAATCCCCCGCAGAACATACATGATCAATAGAGGCGCCATCGCAGCCGCCCCTCCAAGCAAAGCCTGCGTAAGTCCGCTCCAACCGTGGGCGACTCCCTGATAAAGAAAGCCAGCGCTAGCGTAAGCAACCGTCAGCGCGTTAGGAATCAGCCTCCGGCGAAGATCGGTCCAACAAGCAGACCCGGTCAACGAGATCAAGGCAATCATTAGAATGACATCCATAACCGGCTAATCTCCTTATCAAGTCAGCTTCTTGAGACGAGGAAGGACTGGTTCCAAGCGCTTCCGTCGCTCGTCTTGGCTTCCCAATTCCAAGTCCCCGACGTCGTGTTGCCGGACACGAGCCAGGTCCAGGATACGAGACCGTCGGAATCCGCCGTCGCTTGTCCCAGATGCTTGGCCGCGCTCTCCCCGCTCTTGTAGAAAACAGATAGATCAACCGTCTCTCCCGGCACCGTCTTGAGCGTCAGAGTGACCCTCCTTCCGGGCCTTGCCGGACTCGGCTCCATCGAGACGAAGCTTAACGGGATCGAATTCCCTTCTTCGCCGCTCTCCAGCAGAGCCGTAGAAGGGCTTCCTCCGATCCAGGCCCGTTCCCGGGCGGAAGAGCGAAGAACCAAGCTGCGGCCCACAAAAGGCACTTTCATCGGCAGACGATACTCCGCCTCAACAGTCAGGTAACTATCGCTGTCCGTACTGCCGGGCAGCTCTACCGAGACGATAGAGAATCGGTTCATATCCAGAGCCCTTCGATCGGCGACCTCCCCGGCTAGAGTCTCGAACAACGGAATAGCCGCGTTCTCTTCGAGCGACCAGGACCGGCTTGCGGCTTCGCTAGCCCACTCGGACAGAGGGGAGGGGAGGAAGTCGGCATGATCCCGAAGGAAGTCTTGGATGTCAGCCAGCTTCTGATTGATCCGCTCGACGGCTTGCCCCGCATCCGTCTTCGAGAACGACTCCTCGGCCATGGACACGGGATACCACATCGAAGCCGCTTGGCGCACCGTCTGGGATAACGTCCCGTGAAGCGCCATCGTCGTTACGGAGGCCTGTATGAGGAAGACGAGGAAAAGGACGAACAGAAGGAATACAGGCATCACCAGAGCAGCCTCCAGCGTGACGGAGCCTTCTTCCCTCCTTCGTTTGCCATGGAACGGCCTTCGTCCGGCTCTCTTCACCTCTCGGAATCTTTTATTGATAAGCATCGTCCGCTTGATAGGTCGCCTCGTATCGATTCCCGTTCACCGTCCCGCCCCATTGGCCGGATAACCCGAGCACCTTGACCAGCCCGGGGAAGAACCAGAGCGAGACAGAAGCCGTGCCTTGCCCGCTCATGTACGTGTATAATCGCTCGAAGCTCAGACCGCTCTCCTGTTCCATCACCGCCGTCATTCGCGACCAATTCTTCGATGAGCCCCCGTGCAGAAGCAGAAAGAGCCTCATATAGTCGGCATAGGTCGTGGAAAATGCAACGTACTTGGAGAACTCGACCGTACCCTTCGAGAGTAAATTCTGCATGTCCTGGACTGTCGCGCGTACGGCATAAAGGGTCGCGGCCGCGAGCACGACCAACGGATGGCCATACTTGCTGCTCTCTATCAGACCTTCTACCATCCGAATGGAGAATCGCGCCGCGAAGATCTCGGAATAAGCAGCCGCAAGATTGCTCTTCGGATTCGCGAAGCCGTATAGGATGTATTCCACTTGCTGAGAAGCCGGAGAGGCGGGCAGCTCGCCGCTTCCTTCCAGGAACTCCTTGACCTCGGACGGCTCGCTGTGCACGAAACGATCGATGATATACTCCGATCCGTAAAGCCGATCCCGAGTCCCTAGCGCGGCGTCGGACAGAGCGGACATCCAGCCGCTGGATTTCTCGAGAGCTTCCTGCCGGCCTGTTCCCAAAGAGGTTGACGAACCCGCCGATTCATCGGTATCTACGGGTTCCCCGTTATCCGCGGAATCTTCGGTAACTTGAGCCTCATCCATCGCCTTGTTCCACTCCAGATTCGCCCGGTATAATGTCTCCAGCTCCCGGAACGCTTCCGCCTCCGACTCTTCCGCTCCCCCCGACAGCTTGCTCATGCCGCCGACAGCCTTCTTCCACTCCTTGTCTGCTTCTTGTTCAAGCTGCTTGCGCTCCTTATCGGCGGAACGATGCTCCTCGACTCGCTCCTTCCAAGCGACCATAACGGTACCGGATTCGCTATATCGGGCTCGATAGCTTTCGGCATGAGATTGGAGCTGGCCCCCTTCGGAAGCAAGCCGGGCCGTTAAGCCGGAGGATCCCGGAATCGTTCCAACGGTTCCGGCGAGCAGCAAGGTGGAATCCCTAACGTTCTGTCCAGCCAGTCTCTGCTGCTCGATCTCTTGCTTCGAAGAGTCAAACCAGTCATCGCCTAATACAAGTTCGTTCAAGGGTCGGTTAAGATCCGCGAAGGTCTGGCCTGCTTCTTCCCGGAGAGAAGTCTCGTCCGAAGAGAAGGAAGCTCCATCGTTATCGTCGGCCGTGTCACCGCTGTCGCTCTCTTCTTCCGCGATGCTCTGCATCTCCCGATCCGCAAGCCTAGCCGTCTCAAGCGATCGAGCCGCTTTCTCCAATCGGGAATCCGCCTTGCCCGCGGCCGCCTCGATCTCCAACAACGCCTTTCGCACCTTCTCCGCCCCCTCCAGATAAGCGCTGATCTGTTGAGCGTACAGAGGAGGAGAAGAGGCCGGCGGCGGTTCTTCGAATTTGGCTCCGGAGCGTTCCGCCGCTTTCTTCCTCTCTTCCCAGGCTTGATAGGCCGCTCTCTGCGCCTCCGCCCGCTGCTCGTCTTGGATTCTCTTGTTCACGTAATCCCCGTACATCAGAACGACGTCCGGAACGGTCGCCGCTCCTCCCGCGCTCCTCGATCCGCCTAGCTCAGCGGGCGGCGAAGGAAGAATAGGATCCATCGCATGGACGATTCCGTTCCCGGCCTCGCCGAGCTCGCTAATCGCTTCGTCAAGCGAAGCTTCCCTGCGCACGTAAGCCTGCTTCATGCGCTCCAGCCGGTCCACCGTCGTCTCGGCGTCCTTCATGACGGAGGCGACGCCCTTCCATCGGGTGACCAGTTCGATCGTCAGATCGATCGGGGCTTTGTACTTCATCTCCTCCAACACCTGGCGCTGCAGCACTTCCTTCGTCGCAAGAGGACGGCTCTCGATCGCGGCGGACGCCGTCAACTGCATGTCCAGCATGGAGAAAGCTTGACCTCCCGGTTGAGGCTGATTCCCTTCCAGCGCCCGCAGGAACAATTCGTCCGCCGAGTCGCCGCCTCTGGCGAACAAGCCATACCTGGAATAGAGATAGGGATCGTAGGCAGCCAGGACGGAGCGCGTGCCGGACATGACCGCCAGCTCCGCCTGCTTGCGGAAAGCCGCGACCCTGGCGTAGTCGATGAGCAGTCCCGTCAGCAGAACGAACCCCGCCGTCGCCGTTATGAAGAAGATCGATACCGAGCCTAGTTCCCGCCGGTTGTTCAAACCCGCCGCACCTCCTTTTCCTTGCAAGCCGTCTAGGATGGCTGCCTGGCCTTCAGAACGGCCAGCGCCTTCGAACGGTAGGGTTCCTCTCCCTCTGACGAGCCTCGAATCTTGAGCGTATAATAGCGAACCAGATCGACCGTACGGATGAATTCCGCCGGCTCCACGACGACCGCCGCCGCCTCGGTTCGGATCTCCGCCGCGGGCCACAGGATCCTGAGCGCCTCCGGCACCGAGTCGTTCGACGCTTCGCCGGCAAGCCTGCGCACGAGAACCGAATTCGAATAGCTCCATTCTCCGGCCGCCGAAGCCTTCAAGCTGTTCGCAGCCGCGGCCAGCTTGCGTTCGGCCAGCCCTCCGCCGTCCGCCTTCCCGCCGCCGTTCCCCGGAACGGAGACTAGAGCCTTCGTCTCCAGCCCGAATAATCCGGCCAGCATCCGATCTTCCGTCAGCCGCCAATAGAGACCCTCGTATCGGCCGCTCGGATAGGCGCCCGTGCGCAGCTCCTTGGCCGAATTCGACCAGGAGAAGGCCGCTCTCTCCGCTGCGGCCGAAGCCTCGTAGTAGACGATTGCCTTCTGCGCGACATACAAGGCGAAGAGAATCACCAGGAACGTGACCATCAGAATGACGGGGAACACCATGGTTGCTTCGAGCGTGAAGGAGCCTCCGGCATCCCGCCAGCCTCTCCGCAGCCGCTTCTTCATCCCGTCCGGAATCCGTCCCGCGTTCAGTTGAACACCTCATCCGAACTGCTCTCGACTTTGCCGAACAGGCTCTGCAGGAAATCGATAATCCAGTCCTTGAACAGAATCGCTATCGCGATGATAACGGCCGCGATCAGAACGATCTCCAGCGTCCCTAGCCCGCTCTTGTCCTTCCATAACATCGTCAGCCCTCTTGCGCTCCAGCGTTGGAGCCGCTTGCTTCTCTCCAGCATGTACCTTCCTCCTCGTATCGTTAAGTAGACATCATCAGCAGCGTCGGGGCGCCGACCAGCACCAGAATCAGCAGAAAAATAACAGCCAGAGGGAAAGCCATCTTCGAGGATGCCTGCTCCCCCAGCGTACGTGCCATGGCTTTCCTTCGCTCCCACAGCGTTCGCGCCAGCTCCTGCAGGGAAGCCACGAAGGTCTCGCCGCCGCGCCGGGAATTCAGGATAACCGTCGTCGCGAACAGCTTCGCTTCCGGCACCGCGCAGCGGCGGCCGAATTCCTCCAGCGCTCCGGCGTAAGTCTCCCCCCGCTTCATCGATTCCAGAGCGAACTCCAGCTCCAAGTAAAGCGGGTGGTCCCGCTCGATTCCGTTCCTGCGACGCAGGCACTTCTCCAGCGCCCTCATCACGTTCTCTCCCGCATTCACGAGGAGCAGCAGACGGCTCAGAAGCTCCGGGAGCTCCAGCACGATCCTCCTTCTCCTGTTCTCGGCCCGCTTGCTTAACTCTCTCGCCCGCAGCGGAGGCAGCAGCAGGGCAACAACCCCTCCCAAGAGCGCCAACGATGAACCGCTGTTCGCAACCGCTCCCAGCAACCCGGTCAGAAGCAAGGTCAGATAGGACAGGCTAATCGCGTGAGCCGCCCAGCCCAGCAGCCGTTCCTTGGAGCAGATCCCTCCGTGTAGCTGAGCCAGCTGCGCCTGCGGCTTCTGAAGCCAAGGGAACACGGTTCGATAGACGCCGGGAAGCTCGAGCAAAGCCAGGAACGGCTCCGCCAGAGGATGCAGGCTGATCTTCCCCTTTCCTCCTCTATCCCGTCTCCTCAACGATCTCCAGCTTCCTGTCTTCCATAGCGCCCATGCATAGAACAGCAAGAGCAGCGCCAGCAACGCCAACCAGCAGACAACGGCGCTCATAGGCGAATCTCCATGATCCGATACATCCACCAGCAGCATCCCGCCAGCAGCAGCAGGCAAAGCGTCAGAACCAGCCAGCCCGCGCCCTGATGCAGCCCTTCCATGTAATCTCCCGCGAAGAATCCGAGGAGTCCGACGAAGGCGAACGGCATTCCCATCATCAAGCGCGATTCCAGCCGCTTCTGCGCCATCAGCACGCCGAGCTCCTGCTCGACCTCCATCTTCTCCCCGATCATCCCCGAGCTTCTTCGAACGACCTCGATCAGGTCTCCGCCCGATCTCTTGCAGATAGCGAATACTTCCGCGAAGCTCCTCACCTCCTCCAATCCGCTTCGTACCGCGAAGTCCATCCATTGGGCTTCGACGGGCTCGCCGCTTCGCGCCCGAATCTTGACCGCCCGGATCTCCCGGATCAAGTCGGCGTTCGGGTCTCCGAAGAGCAGGATCAGATCTCCTTCCAAGGCGTCAAAGGCATTCTCGACGGAGCGGCCGGCGGCCAGCAAGGATCCGAGGGCCTGAAGCATGCTCTTGAAGTGAAGGCGAAGCCTCTCCTGGCGCTTCCGCTTTAACCGGTTCCGGAGCCATCTTGGACCGAGCAAGCCGAACGGCGCCGCCAGCAGCGCCGCCACCGGCTGACGGTACATCATCCACATGACGAAGCAGGACATGACGGCTGCCGCCGCGATAGATCCGATCCGCTGCTTACGGCTGAGCTCGTACTCGGCATAATTCGTCATGGCTCCGTCTCCCTCCCGAAGCCCGCGAATCTCAGCTTCTCGGTATTCGCCAGATCCTCGCGCTTGACCAATTCCCCCAACACCATTCCGTCTTTCTCCCCCGTCTCCTTGAACCGATACAAGGTGCGCAGCTCCACCTCGCCGTTACGGCAGCCCGTCACCTCGCAGATCTCGGATACCTTGCGGCTCCGGTCCCTGAACCGGCTGAGATGAACGACGATATCGACGGCGGAAGCGATCTGCTGCCGGACGACTTCGATCGGAAGATCGGCTCCGCCAAGCACCATCGTCTCCAAGCGCGAGATCATGTCCCGAGGGCCGTTGGAATGGCCGGTGGACAGGCTTCCCTCATGCCCGGTGTTCATCGCCTGCAGCATGTCCAACGCCTCCTCGCCCCGCACCTCGCCGACGATAATGCGATCCGGTCTCATCCGCAGAGATGCTCGGATAAGCTCGCGCATGGCGATGCGGCCTTTGCCCTCCGAGTTCGCGTTGCGGGTCTCCAGCGAGACCAGGTTCGGTATGCTTCGCAATTGAAGCTCCGCCGCATCCTCGATCGTGATGATCCGTTCATCCCGCGGAATCCATTGGGACAAGGCGTTGAGAAAGGTCGTCTTCCCGGAGCCGGTTCCCCCGCTGATGAACAGGTTGTATCTGGCTTTGACGAGCCGCTGCAGGAACTCCGCCGCTTCGCGGGTCAGAGATCCGCGTTCGATCAAACCTTCCATCAGCAGCGGCTGAACGGGGAACCGTCGGATCGTTACCGTCGGTCCTTTCAACGCGACCGGGGGCAGCACGACATGGAGCCTCGATCCGTCCGGCAGCCTCGCGTCTACGATCGGGGAAGCCTCGTTCACCATCCGATTCACCTGGCCGACCATCGATTGAATGAGGTCCTCCAGCCTCTCCCGGCTCTCGAAGCGGATCGTCGATTCGAACAGCTCCCCCCTTCGCTCGTAGAAAATCTCCCGATGCCCGTTGATCATGATCTCGGTTACGTGAGGATCGTCGAGCAGCGGCTGCAGCGCGTCCAGCCCGCGGAAGGAGTGGAACAGCCGGCTCACCGCCGCCTGCCTCTCGGCCGCGGTCATCGAGCGAACCTCCCTGCTTCCGAACAGCTCGCTCTCGATGACCCTGCGAAGCTCTTCGTCCGTCAGGTCCGTCTCCCACGAGAGCCTCGACTTGACCGCCTCCCGCAGATCAGCTAATTCGGCTGGAGACAGCGCCGGCGTGCCCACTCGCTACACCTCTCCTTCTGCTCGCCCTTGATGGACGATCCTCCTTCACCTGGCATCCCCATTCATCCAGAATTCGTTCCACCGCGGCGCTGAAGGCGGGCGCCTTCAGAAGCTTGTCCGTCTCCTCCAATCCCTTCCACTGGGGCATGTAGGGGAGCTTCTCCAGCACCCGAGCCTGAGGCAGTCGCTCTCGCAGTTCCTCGTTGCCCGATGCTTTGTTGATCAGCCACGACACCTTCTCCAGCACGCCGTCCGTTCTTCCCTGCCAATGCCTCAGCAGCTTCTCCGTCTTGCGAACGCACATCGCCTCGGGAGTAACGAGCCAAGCCACCCGATCGCTCATCGCCAGAAGCTCCTGATGCCACTCCCCGCTTCCGCTGTCCGGATCGATCACCACCGCCTCGTAGCGTCCGCTGCGGGTTGCGATATCCAGCAGCTCCTTCAGTCGCGAGCCGCTCATGCCCAAGCGCTCCGCGGGATGCTCCGGAGCGTCCAGGTAATCGCCGAGCAGGATCGAATGCTGCCTTCGCCGCTTCTTCCATTCCTCCTCCGCTTTGTCCGGACGCGCCTGCATCTCGTACAGCAAGCCGGACAGGCTGTCCGGATCGCCTATACCGAACAGAAGGTCCGTCGCGTTCAGCGGCTCCAGGTTCAAGTAAAGCGCCCGGTAGCCTCTCTCCCCCAATTGACGAACGAGATTAAGCGCAACCGTCGTCTTGCCCGCCCCGCCGGATGCCGAGAACACCGTCCAGACCCTCGCCCTTCCGCTGCCGCCGCCGTCTCCGCCGTTTCCTTTGGCGCCGAGAAGCTCTTCGTTTAACGATGCCAATAGGGCGGAAAGAGGCTGATACATGGGAAGAGACGCCGTCTTCGCTTCCTCCCCTCCCGGGGCCTCTCCCGATTCCCGAAGAACGATCAGCTTCCCGATAAAGCCTCCCCGCTTCGCGGCATCCTGCGCGGCACCCAACATCGATTCGTGAACGAGCGCCGCATCGGCCATGGTTCCGGAAGCCAGGCAGTGCGCCAAGGCAAGCTCCTGCGTGAACGCCTTTACCTCCCACTGAGGCAGCTTCTCGTTCATGTACCGGGCAAGCTTCGCCGTATACTGCGATTCCGGCGCCGCCAATAACAATCGTTTCACTTGGCCCCTCTCCCTCCTTGAGCCTGCTGCCTCCGGATAACTTGAACGTCATCCCCGGAACGCAAAAAAGCACCGCAATCTCCGAGACGCTCTCGCGCCGGAAATTGCGGTGCTTCCGCAAGCCGATTTGAATGTATGGATAAGATACCATTTTGAGGAAATTCCGTCAACCCGTTTTTTTCGCCTGATTATTCGCCTTAGCGGCTGGGAGCGAACCCTTCGACTTTCTTAAGGATGGCATCCACTTGAGCAAGCAAGCCGTCATCCAGCTTAATCTCCGCCGCCTTGACGTTCTCCTCGATCTGGCTGGGCTTCGTCGCCCCGATAATGGCCGAGCTGACCCCGGGCTGACGCAGCACCCACGCCAGAGCGAGCTGGGACAGCTTCCAGCCTTGCTCTGCCGCCAAAGCCTCCAGTTCCGATACGACCGTGAGCACATCGTCCCGAATGTAGCTGCGGATGACCCCGTTTACGCTATCGTTAGCTGCCCGGCTGCCTTCCGGAAGCCCTTGTCCCGGCTTGTACTTGCCCGTAAGCACCCCTTGCGCCAGAGGCGAGAAGACCACTTGCCCGATCCCCTCCGCTTCCGACAGCGGCAGGACTTCCTTCTCGATATACCTCTCGAACAGATTGTAGATCGGCTGGCTCGCGATGAGCGGACGAAGGTTCAACCGGCGCCCGATGCCCGCCGCTTCGGCGATCTGGGCCGGCGTCCATTCGCTGATGCCCGCGTAGAGGATTTTGCCTTGGGCCGTCAGGTCGTCGAGCGCTCGCAGCGTTTCGTCCACCGGAGCCGTCGGATCGAACCGATGGCAGAAGTAGACGTCGATATAATCGGTGCCGAGACGCTTCAAGCTTGCCTCGCATTGCTCCATGATGTGCTTGCGGGACAGTCCCCGATCGTTCGGCCCCTCCCCCATCGGGAAGAAAACCTTCGTCGACAGAACGTAGCTGGAACGGGCGTACGAACGAAGCGCGGCGCCCAGCGCCTTCTCCCCTTCGCCCCGGTTGTAGGCATTCGCCGTATCGAAAAAATTGATTCCGTTCTCGAAGGCCGCCCGAACGCAGGCGTCCGCCGCTTCCTGCTCCGCCGCCGTGCCGTAGGTCAGCCAGCTTCCCAGCGAGATCTCGCTTACTTTGAGGCCGCTTCGGCCAAGCCGTCTATACTCCATGCGATATCCTCCTCGTCTCTTCGTCGATACAAGCGTAATTATACGGTTTTGCAATCGCTTTCGGAAGATCGTCGCGGCAAATTTTACGGATCTTTGATTAGGAATGGGAAAAGAAGGGAAAACCTAATGGCTGGCGCAAGACCAACCGATGAGGAGAGATCCCGATGAGAAAATATGCGCATCTGCCGGCGATCCTGCTGGCTATTGCTGTCCTGACGGGAGAGGCCGCAACCGCTTCTGCCGCGTCAGCCCCAACCCCGAGTCCGACCGTCAGCCCGAGTCCCGCTCCAAGCCCTGCCGCAAGCCCAAGTCCGTCTCCAAGCCCGTCCGCGAATCCGAATCCGAGTCCTTCCGCCGCGCCCGCGCCTTCGGCGGCTCCGCAAGCGACGGCCTCCGCGCCGAAGCTGAACCGGGTCCAATTCGTCGACTCCGAGCACGGCTGGACCCTCGGAACAAGCGGGAACGACTCCCGAACCCGGGTTTGGCGAACCACGAATGCGGGCAAAAGGTGGACTTCGGATCTTCTCCATGACGACGTGCGCGATGCCGCGTTCGAGATGGCCGATGCCAAAAGAGGCTGGGCGGCGGGCCCGGGGAAGTGCAAGGAGGAATCCGGGCAGACCGTCTGCTCCAAGCTGTCCATTCTGAATACCCGCAACGGCGGCAAGAGCTGGTCCGTCCAATGGACCAAAGACGACGCGAAGGCCAGCTCCGACAATCAGGTAGCCGCCGTGGATGACAGCCACGCCTTCGTTCGCCTGGGAACGAACATCTGGCGGACCACGAACGGCGGCCGGGAATGGACGGATATCTCGCTCCCAAGCTCCGAGGCTTCCCCTTACCGGATCTCGTTCCCGGACGACCTCATCGGCTATGCGGCCGGCCGACTCGGCACGGCGTGCCCCGGCAAAGGCCTTGTCCCCTCCGACACGAATGCCGACTGCCGAACGGCGGTCTGGAAGACGAAGGATGGCGGGCACCGCTGGACGCTGCTCTCCAGCGCGCCTCGGCTGAACGGCGAATGGTATCCCGCCGACATCCAGTTCACCAATCCGCGCAACGGCTTCCTGCTGCTCGTCAATCCCAACACCCACGGATCGATGCTCTACGCGACCGTCAACGGCGGCGAGTCCTGGAAGCTTCGGAACAGCAAAATTCCGGGCATCCGGCCTTACCCGGTGAAGCTGGACTTCGTCAACCACAAGTTCGGCTATATCCCGCTCAGCGTAGGCGCGGGGCCGGTCGAAGGCGGACTGCTCCGCACGATGGACGGAGGCAGCTCGTTCGCGAAACTCGACGACCCTCGCCTCGTGAGCGTCGAGGATACGAGCTTCCTCACCCCGCGGAACGGATGGGTCGTGGCGCTCAACCCGCAGAACCCGAATGCCAGCCTGCTTCTCGGAACGACGGACGGCGGCCGAAAGTGGGACGACCTGACCCCCAAATGAACGCGAAGAAGCCCATCTCCCGGCGATCCGGAGATGGGCTTCTTGCGCTTGCCTTGCTTTCTTGCGCTTTATTTGGCGTCCTTCGCTTGCTTGAACACTTCGCCGATCGCGCCGACGCTGCCAAGCGCCTCCACGGCGCTCGAAGGAAGGAAGATCTTGTTCGCCGGCCCTTTCGAGATCTCGGTGAGCGCTTCGAACGATTTGTACGCCAGCACGTTCTCGTCCAGCCCCGCCGCAACGAGCAGCTCGACCCGCGTTTTCTCCGCTTCCGCCACGGCTTGAATCGCCTTCGCGCGGCCGAGAGCCTCCAGCTCCTGGGCCTGCCGGAGACCTTCCGCCTCGCGGATGCGGGCTTCCTTGTCGCCTTCGGCCTTCAGGATCTTGCTCTGCTTGTCGCCTTCCGCGCGCAGGATCATGTCCTGCTTCGCCGCTTCGGCTTCCAGCACGATGGCGCGCTTGCTCCGCTCGGCCTTCATCTGCTTATCCATCGCTTCCTGGATGTCGGCGGGTGGCTTGATGTCGATGACCTCGACTCGCTCGATCCGCACGCCCCACTTCTCCGTCGCTTCGTCCAGCGCCAGCCGGATGTCGATCGAGATTTTCTCCCGTCCGGACAGCGTCTCGTCGAGCTCCATCTTGCCCAGGATCTGCCGCATCGTGGCGGTCGTGATGTTGCTTACGCCCGATACGTAATCCGAGATGCCGTATGTAGCCTGCTCAGGCGCGACCACCTGATAGAAAATAATCGTATCGATCTGGACCTGAACGTTATCCTTCGTAATGACGGACTGCGGGGGCACATGCGCTTGCTGAATCCGCAGATCGTGGGTGACGCGAACGTAATCGATGAACGGTACCAGGATGTTGACTCCCGGGGTGAGCAGCCGGTTGAACTTGCCGAGCCGCTCGACGACGCCGACCCGCTGTTGAGGCACGATCTTGATCGAGAAGCCGATGAACACGACCGCCAGCAATAGAATCAGAACGATAATGACAATAGCCACCTAGCGATTCCCTCCCCATTTTTGCACCTCTACCTGCGCCGTTCCCCTGCGAATAATGATAACGGTATCATTGCGGTCCAGCGTCTCGTCGGAGACCGCGCTCCACATCTCGCTTCCCACTTTGACGATACCGGGCTTGCCCTCTTCGATGGCCTCGACGACGATCCCTTGCTTGCCGACCAGATGGTCGATCGCATCCTCGTAGCCCTTGCCGGATCGGCGAAACTTGCGCGTCAGCGGCCTCGTGAATCCGGTCAGCGCCGCCGCGACGATCACGGCCGCCAGCGCTTGAACAAAGAAAGAGTCCGGAGCCAGCCATGCGGCCAATGCGCCGGCGAAAGCCCCCAAGGCCAGCCACAGCAGGAAAAACGTCAGCGACAAAATCTCCGCGATGAGAAGCACGAATCCGACGATTAACCAAATAATTGGCGCGCTCATTGGTGTTCACCGCCTTTTCTGCCATTATATCACATCTATCGAATATCTTGTCTACGATTCATCCTAGGCATATATACGTACTTGCGCCCTAGATCATTCCACAAAAGAAAAAGCCCCGCTATCCGGGGCTAATAGAAGACTAGTACTTAAGAATGGCTGGCAATCAGGATTCCAGCAGCTCCTCTATCCGCACCTTGCGGCCCGTGCGGGCGCTCTCGATCGAGCCGAGCACCATCGCGATGCTGTAGAGGTTGTCCCGGCAATCCGTCTCGGCGCGGCGGCCTTCCTTCAAGGCGGCGAACATCTCGTCCAAGCAGCCGGCATGTCCCTTGCGGCCCGTCCAATCGAAGGCGGCTTCGACCCGTTCGTATTCGCGAATAAACCGGCCTTCCTGATCGCCGTCCGCGACGACCTCGGCATACGGAGCTTGGTCGCCATCCCACATGGCGGTTCCGCGTTCGCCGTTGATACGCCAGGAAGCCTCCCACGAGGTCGGCGCTCCTTCCGCGCACCAGGATCCCCGGTAGCTGAACACGGAACCGTCCGACATCTCGAATAAACAGACGGCCGCGGCGTTGCCCCGGTACCAGGACCCCGGAGGGTTGAACTCCTGGCAGTAGACGGATACCGGATCCGCACCCGCCAGGAATCTCGCTTGATCGAACGTATGGATCGCCATATCCAGAATAAGGGGGCTCTCCATCGCATCGCGGAAGCCGCCGAAGTGCGCCCCGATAAAGAAGTCCGCGCCGATAAAGCCGACGCGTCCGATGGTTCCTTGGTCGATAAGGCCGCGCAAAGCCCGAATGTTCGCGTCATACCGGCGATTCTGCATGACGGCCATCGCTCGCCCGGTTCGATCCGAGATTCGGATCAGGTCGAGCGCTTCCTTCATTGCGGCCGCCATCGGCTTCTCTCCGAAGACGTCGCAGCCCGCTTCCATCGCCGTCGAGGCGATGGCATAGTGGGTCGCCGGAACGGTCACGTCGAACACCAGGTTCGCCCCCGTCTCCCCGATAGCCGTGCGCAGATCGGCGTACGCGCCGCAATCCAGGTTATATTGGGAGGCCATCTTGGCTGCGGCTTCCGGGTTGACGTCAACCAAGCCGACGATCTCCGTATCCTGCCGCTCAAGCGCGTATTCCGTCCATACTCTTGCCATGCCGCCGCATCCGACGACGATTACCCGATGGTTACTCATCCCGCTTCTCCCTTCGTTTCCAGCATCTTAGAGGTACATGCCGATTATAGTCCGATTGCCGGGCGATTTCGCTTCCTTATCCTGTGATTTCTTGGTGCGATCTTGCTCACATGCCGACAAGCCTGAGGCGTTCCCGGGCAGCTCCGCCAGGGCAACGCCAGCAAGCCGAACCCGGCGGCTCTGCGCGCGGGAACGGCTTGCTTCGTCTTAGATGTCGGTCGGGAGCTTGTGGCGATTCTTGCCCTTGTCGGACTCGCCGGCGTTGCGGTTGGCTTCTTCCCGATCCAGCTGCATCTGCTCGACCGTCTTGACCGCTTGGCGAGCGGCGCCCTTATAGCCTTCTCGAGTCGGCACCAGATTGCCGGAGGCAAGGCGGTCCTTGGCTTCGGCGATGGCGGCGGCGTATTGCGGCAGCCATTTCTCCTGGGCGACGAGCATCTCGTCCACCATCTGCCAGATCTCCTTCGGGTTGCAGACGGCTCCGACGAGCGGATCCATCATGAAAGCTTGGCGCAGCAGCTTGTCGTCGCCGCTGACCGCGGCTTCGACCGCGAGGCGCTGCACGGAGATGCTGGCGCTGCACACCGCGGCCGGCCCGAGCGGCAGGTCGCCGACCTGCGGCATCGAGATGCCGTTGCGGTCGACGTAGCCCGGGGCTTCGATCACCGCGTCCTCCGGCAGATTGCGGATGACGCCGTTGTTGATGACGTTGAAGTGCCCGCGGTATACGCGACCCGTCTCGAGCCCTTCGATGATAAAGGAGCCGTGCTCATGGCTGCGCTCGGACGACTTGTACTCCAGCGCCGGGTCCTTCATCCAGTTCGGGAAGTCGGTCTCGAACCAATTGCGGCCTTCAGTGCAGACGCGCAGGTAACCGCCCGTCTCCCCGTTGATCCAGCTCCCGAGATCGATCCAATCCTTGATCTCGTCCGGACGCTTGCGGTACCAAGGAACGTACTCGCTGAGGTGTCCGTTCGACTCCGTGCTGTAATAGCCGAAACGGCGCAGCATGTCAATGCGGACCTTCTCGGTGCGGCTGAAGTCCTCGTGCTTCTCGAACGCTTCGAGCAGCTTGCCGGTCAGGTCCTCGCCGTTATGCTTGACCTGGATATACCAGGTCTGATGGTTGATGCCGGCGCAGATGATGTCGACGTCTTCCATCTCCAGGCCGAACGCCTGGGCGATCTGCCAGTGGCCGCCTTGGACGCCGTGGCACAAGCCGATCGTCCGCACGCCGCCGTACTTGTTGCACGCCCAAGTGAGCATGGCCATCGGATTGGCGTAGTTAAGCAGCAGCGCGTCCTTCGCCGCTACCTCGCGGATATCCTTGCAGATATTCAGCATCTCGTGGATGCCGCGCTGTCCGTACATGATGCCGCCCGCGCAGAGCGTATCGCCGACGCACTGGTCGACGCCGTACTTCAGAGGAATGTCCACGTCGGACGCGAACGCTTCGAGCCCGCCGACGCGGATCGTGCAGATGACGTACTTCGCGTCCTTCAACGCTTCCCGGCGATCGGTGGAAGCCTGGATCCGAATGGACAACCCGTTCTCCTCGATGTCCCGCTGGCACAGCTCCGTGACCATCTCCAGGTTATGGGCATTGATGTCTGTAAAAGCAACTTCAATGTTATGGAACTCCGGAACGCTGAGCAGGTCCCGCAGCAGTCCCCGCGTGAAGCCGATGCTTCCCGCGCCGATAAAAGCGATCTTGAATGCCATGATAGAATACGCCTCCTACGTGTCTCGTCTTCCCTGTATCGCTACTCCTCTATTGTAGCGGCGACGGCGGACAAGCGTTATCAATATCGTGACTTCCTGGCCGGATTGCTGTCAGAAATCCGAACTTTTATCGATATCCCAGCGATGGGTGTCCCGCAAGCCGCGAAACTCCACCGGAGTGAGTCCCGTATATTTCTTGAATAGCGCGTGGAAGTATTGCCGGCTTCCCACCCCGACATATTCGGAGATGTCGGACACCGGGATGTCCGTCTGATGAAGCAGCATCTTGGCTTTCTTGATTCGCAGCTCCGTCAGATACTCGCTCAACGTCCTTCCGGACCGGGCTTTGAAGATTCGCTGGAGATACCCCGGATGCAGATTGACCGATGCAGCGACGTCCTTCACCTGAATGTCCCGGTCGTAATTCTGATGCAAGTACTCGATCGCCTGCCGGACATACGGCTCCATCGGAAGCGCTTCTCTTCCGGCCGCCTCCGAGCGCAGGCGCCCGATGCGAATGAGCAGCTGGGAGAGCAGAAGCTGGGCCATCGTCTCGCCCTCCCCTCCGTTCCTGTCGAGCTCCAGCACGAGGCTCCTCATGTTGTAGTAGACATCCTCCGGATCCCTGAGCACCACGTAGGGCTTCGGCTCGGATAGCAAGCCGCGCAGCGCTTTATCCTCTTCGGACAGCTTCTTCAAGGATGGAAGCTGCTCGATACGGTCCGCCTGGTTGAATTCGATGTTGAGCATCCGGCACTTGTCTTCGACAAGGAGCCGATGGTCCGTGTTCGCGTTCAGAACGATGAATTCGCCTTTCTTCAGCGCGATCGAATCCGGCTTGTCCGAACGGCTCGCCTTAAGCTCGACCCGGCAGTTGCCGGACATGACGTACATGATCTCCGTCGAATCATGGCAATGGAACGCCATCTCGAACCGGCTCCACTGCTTGAAGTAATACGCGTGGACTCGAGGGCGATAGTCTCCTTCGAGCCACTCCGCGGGAAACAGGCTTCTGCTTTTCTTGCCGCTCGCCATGCCGTTCTCCTTTATTCGGGTTTCTTATCATTCTAACCGATCGCAGTCCATGACAAGAAGCCCCGGTGGAACGGCTTCTCGGAATCACGTATACTAGAGATTGTGTTGAAGACGACGACAGAGGGTGACCGAATTGGAAGATTTAAAACAGGCTTACGAATCGCTTGGTCTTCCTGAGACCGCTACCAAGGAAGAATTAGAGAATCGCTATTATTTGCTTATGCGCAGAGCACGCTCCCAGAAGATGCGGGAGAATCCGGACTCCGCGGCCGAGACGGCCGTGGATATCGACAAGATCAGCGAAGCCTATCGATTCATTCGCGACTACGAGGAGAATCAAGCCAAGGCGGAATTCACCGCGCAGGAATACGGCAAGTTCAAAGGAATGGCGGAGAAGGCCCAGAAGTGGGATCACTTCTTCCACTATTATAAATTCCACCTTCTTATCGGGATTGTCGTTCTCGTCGCGATCGGGTTCGGGATCAAGGCTTACGTGGACCACCGGGAGGAGCAGGAGCGGCTGGCGAAGCTGCCGCCGATCGACCTGTCCGTCATGTTCTACGGGGAATATTACTACGGGGAAGGCTTCGGCAGCGACACCGATCCTCTGGGGGAAGCGATCCTGAGCCAATTCCCCGACTGGAAGCGGGTCAAGGCCGACTTGAACTACGTTCCGAGCGAGATCAGGAGCTCGCAGGATACGGCGCTGCTCGAGAAGAGCGTCATCATCCTGATCGACAACAAGTCGGATCTGTTCCTGGTGGACAAGGCCAACTTCGAAAAGCTGGCCGCGCAGGATTTCTTCCTGCCGCTGGATACGTATGCGGGTGCGGGAGCCGGCGAATTGCCGAAGGCCGGAGATCCTCGAGCCTTAAGCATGAAGACCGAAGACGGGGACGCGGAGCACGTATACGGAATCGACCTATCGAATACCCCGCTCGGCCGGCAGCTCGGCGTGAACGGAAGCAAGGAGTTCATCGCGGGGATCAAAGTTACGGCTGCCAGGCCGGAACAGGCGACGAAGTTCATTCTGCATTACCTGAACGAAGCCAAATAAGCTCGGCACGGAATACGAAAGGCTCCCTGAGAAGAAGGATTCTTCTTCCTGGGGAGCCTTCGCCGTTATTGGACGGAGGAAGCCGCTTCCTTATCCGAGGTACGTCCAAGCAGGCTGAGGAACTCGCGCATGAAGCCGGGCAGATCGGGCCAGGCGTGTCCGGACACCAGATTGCCGTCGACGTGGAGCGTCTCGCTTGCGTATTCCGCGCCGAGCGATTCCACTTCCAGCTTGCAGGCGTTATAAGCCGTCATCGTTCTGCCTCGGAAGTACGTGCGGTCCTTCAGCGACAGGAATACCTGAGCTCCGTGGCAGATCGCCCCGATCGGCTTGTCGGCGTCAAGGAAGTGCTGAAGGATTCGCGGTAGCTCCGCGTCGTTGCGAATGAATTCGGGTGCCCGGCCTCCCGGGATGAGCACCGCGTCGAACTGCGAAGGATCGACGTCAGCGAAGGAGATATCGGCCGCGAGCAGATGAGCCGGCTTCTCCGTGAAAGTATCCCACCCGTCGATAAAATCATGGCAGACCGTGTTCAGCACCTTGCGCCTCGGGGCCGCGACGACAGCCTCGTAGCCTTCTTCCTTCACCCGATACAAAGGATAATAAACCTCGAGAACTTCCGCTCCGTCTCCGGTCAGAATCAGCACGCGCTTGGACATTCAATCCCCTCCAAAGGACAGTATGGCAATTGCCACTATCAGTATGAGGTCGTTCTGAAAGCGCAGTCAATGAGCCTGGGGAACGGGTAGATCCTGTCGAAATCGCGGTTCCGGCCGGGCAAGCGCGGAACCTTGAGGGATCTGGACGTTTGCCTCGGTCATCCATCTGTCCCCCGACATAACATGACATGGTGATACACAATCCTATACTCTCACGGTGGTGATACGCATGGGTTACGGTGTTGGCAGCTGCGGAGGAGGCTATCTTGGAACGGCAACTTTCGCGCTCGTTCTGTTTATTCTTCTGGTCATCATCCTTAGAGCAGGCTATTAATTCCCGCAGATAAGCCAGGTTTTCCCCTCGGCCCCTCGCGCCATCCCGGCGCGGCGGGCTTTTCGTATTATTAGGTCAGCCAGAGATTTCTGGTTGGCCTATTTTTGTGGTCGTTCTATGATGGCGGTAGCCGGGAGAACGTCGGGCTTTTAGGGACATCGATCCCGTACTAAAAACTGTTCTCCCACTACCTCCAATGACCATGTTTGAGCTGGTTGGGGCAATTGACCTCGTATCACAAGCGAAGCTATGGGTTTGGAACCATCGTGGGATTGCCGGCTAGATTTACATCAGGAGGAGCTGACATGGAACCGGTTATCGGATTGGATGTTGCGAAAGGATTTAGCGTATTACAAGCGTTCACGAAGCGTGGTGAGGCGTACGGGAAACCGGAAACCATTCGACATGCCGGTGGACTTGAAAGGCTAGACCATATCATTCGTCAGTTAGAAGAGCAAACAGATATCAAGCCCGTTGTTATTTTGGAAGCAACCGGACATTACCATCGGGTGGTTGTAGCCTATTTGCAGCAGATGAATATTGAGTATTTTATCCTAAATCCCTTGTTGTCCAAACGCTCAAAAAGCGCACAGTTACGCAAAGTTAAAACGGATGCGGCAGACGCCTGGCATTTGGCTGAGATGTACTATCGTGGCGATGTAAAGCCTCACCGAAGTTGGGAAGATCGAATAACAGAGATGCAACACTTGACGAGGCAGCATGAGTTTATGACGGCTCAATTCGTGCAGTCGAAATTGAACGCGAGAGCGTTATTGGATCAAGTTTGCCCGGCATATGAAGTCGTGTTTCGTTACCTGTTTTCCAAGTCTACGTTGCGTGTG
>NZ_RZJR01000030.1 GCF_003990975.1 Cohnella sp. AR92 | reverse complement strand
TAAGCTCATTTACACGACGAATATGATCGAGAGCTACCACAGGCAGCTTCGCAAGGTGACCAAGGGTAAGAGCATCTTTCCGACGGATGAAGCGCTGCTCAAAATGCTGTATCTAGTCACAATGGACGTCACCCGCAAATGGACAGGCCGAGTCCAAAACTGGGGGCAAATGCTGCTTCAGCTCTCCGTCTTCTTTCCGGAGCGGATCGGTCAGCATTTACCGTGAGGGCCGATCTCCCCCTCGGGGGAGATTCTCTATAAATGAGTTTACACAAAATTATTGACAGACCCGACTACATCTAACATCATATCCACGCATCAGAGCCTTGCGGCTCCTCGGTCCGCCAGATGAGGATTGGCAAGGATGTGAAATCTGGCGGACACATCCGCACCGACTAACTGCGCAAGCGCAGCCGGCACCTGACGGTGCCTTAAGTCGGTGGGACGTCGTGGATATAGGAACGTTATATGAAACCGGACAAATGCAAAGGAAACGAGGGAAGAACAATGAAAAATCGGTTTAAACCTCTAGTTGCTATTTTATTACTATTTCTTATTCTTACAGCTTGTAGATCGGATAAATCACTACCGTTCACTCCAGAAGAAAGTGACAAGATTACTCTAGAAGTAATTAATAGAGCAGAAGATCTAAATGGAGTCTTTTACACAATAAAGTTATCTAATAAATCGAACCATATTATAAAGCAAAATAACGTATTTTTTAGTTATCCATTCAAAACCGATAGTGGATCAAAAGGAAATGAATTTATGGTAGAAGCCAAGAACAATAAACTTGATATAAAGCCGAATGAAGAAGTTATATTAAGTGTCTTTACTCCAAAGGAAGAATATGAAGGCAATAAAAAAATATTAATTAATGAATGTTATCTTGAAATCAAAGGATATATAGATCAAGTGAAAGAAGAAAATCAATTTTCCAAGACCACTGGAGTGCTTTTTTGAAGTGCATATTATTGAATCCTTCGAAGTGTCCGGCATCATATAACATCATATCCACGCTTTGGAGCCTAGCGGCTCCTCGGTCCGCGAGAAGGGATCGGCAGGGTAAGCATATTCAGCGGACACATCCGCACCGACTAACCGCATCGCGGCCGGCTGCTGGCGCAGCCTTAAGTCGGTGGGACGTCGTGGATACAGACACGTTATACGAAACTGCAGAAAACAAGATCGTGAGTGATCCCAATGAGGAAAATAACTCGATTATTATGTATCTCTGCACTAATTATGGTAAGTGGTTGTAGCATTGACAATAACTACATCTCGTTTGATCCATCTAAGATAAAAGTTGGAGATCGTGTTGCAGGACTAATATTGAAATCAATTGATTTTGATAAAGAAACAAAAACAGTAAATGCTTATTTTGAGGGCGAAATTGAAATTACGGGCTATTACTATTCTGGTCGGGGAGTGATTTTTAACACAAGTGAGGAAACGCAACTACCTAAATCAATTTATGACGGAATTCATAATAACTCATTTTTGTTGAAACATTCACCGTTTTTTGGAGATGGTGATGGAATGGCTACTATAGTGATTAATAATTATGAAATACATACAGGTGAAACAGATTTAATGAATCAAGCCGTATTTATAAGGAAAGTAGAATGAAGTTGCATCAGTTGTCTCAGGACGTCTGCAGCTTCGTATAACATCATATCCACGCTTCGGAGCCTGGCGGCTCCTCGGTCCGCCCGAAGGGGGAGGCAGGGAAGTGAATTCAGGCGGACACATCCGCACCGACTAACCGCATCGCGGCCGCTCCCGTTGGTCGCTTAAGTCGGTGGGGCGTCGTGGATACAGTAACGTTACGCGAAATTCTCGAGAACTGGTTAAGATCAAGATCAATAGATCATTGCGTTGACGCGATTATTAAGTACTTGATTTGATATTTCTTATAGATAAATGGGACTTAGCTATTAATTGAATGCAAAGGGTTATCTAGTTACACTGTGCCTCGTTGACAAGGGCGTTTTTTTAGGAATCAACTCGCTGAAGGGGCTAAAAGAGCATTTATTGAAAGTAGCTCGACGAAGGATTCGATAAGAGCGTTTATTTTCGGAGGCAGCTCGAGGAAGTGTCTAATAAGGGCATTAGTTTTGAAAGTAGCACGAAGATGATTCTATTAAGAACTTATAATTTGGATGCCAAGGAGTAATTCAATTGCTTCGCGTATGAGTGTAGGTATATCAAGAGGTCGAGAACTATCGCGTAACATCATATCCACGCATCGGAGCCTAACGGCTTCTCGGTCCGCGAGAAGCGATCGGCAGGGTGAGCATATTCAGCGGACACATCCGCACCGACTAACCGCATCGCGGCCGGCTGCTTGCGCAGCCTTAAGTCGGTGGGACGTCGTTGATACGGGAACGTTAACTGAAATCTCCGGATATAAGAGCATTTAAAGATCGATAAGTACAATAATTGGTTAAAGCATTGTTATAAAGAAAGAAGTTAGTTTTGAATAAGTGTTCGACGGTATCTAGATCCGAATTGAATGCATAGGGTTATCTAGTATCTACGAGCTTTGAATTCAAAGGATTTGAATAAATGCCCTTGGTCGAAAAAAAAAGATCAAGAGCATTTTTTGTTTGAAAGAATTAGTGAAATAAGAAATGGAATGGGATACAATTCCAATTAAGAGCTTGTTTAAGAGCTTGTTTAAGAGCTTGTTTAAGAGCTTGTTTAAGGGCTAATTGTGTAAGCAGCTCAAGAAGTCGGAGACATCAGTTAACACTATATTCACGCGGCGGAGCCTATCGGCTCCTTGATTCGCCCGATGCGATCAGCATTGACGTGGAATCAGGCGAACAACCCTGTGAACCTAACCGCAGTCGCGGCCGCCCCGTTGGGGCTTAAGGTTCTCGGGTTCGTGAATACGGGAACGTTAGGTGAAATATGACAAGGCAGGTGAAGACAATTCGTTTCGATCTAATATCTGATATTCATCTTGATTTTTGGGTTGAAAATACTAGTAATCATTTAAAACAGGATAAGAAATTAAATGCTTTTATAATCGATATTCTCCCTGAGGATCCTTCGAATACTCTAGTGATTGCCGGAGACTTAGGGCACTATAATATTCAAAATATCAAACTGCTAGAGAAACTAAGAAAGCATTACAAAAATATTGTTTTAGTACCAGGAAATCATGACTATTACTTAATTTCAAAATCATTAAAAAACAAATATAAATATAATTCACTAAATAGATTAAATGAAATGAAGTTGATGACTAATCAAATAACAAGCGTATATTTTCTTGATGGGGATCGAGTCGAATTAGATGATATTATTTTTGGTGGTTGCGGAATGTGGTATGACTTTGAATACGGCCTACAGGTTCTGAATAATGATAAGGATCAAATTTATAATAACTGGAAATTAAAATCTAATGATTCTGTATTGATTGAAGGGTTTCCAAGATTGGCTACGGACATGTTTCTAGAAGAGAAATCAAAACTACAGAAGGCAATAATTAATGCAGATGTTATTGTGACCCATGTTTCGCCAGACTGGTCGTCTATTGCTCACAATAATAAAGATGATATAACAAACTCTTATTATTATTTTAACGGACAGGAATTTTTCAATAATATTAATGGTCGAATGTGGTGTTCTGGACATATTCATAAAAGGTTTGATTATTTGAATTATGGCTGCAGATTTATCAATGCTTCTCTTGGCTATCCAGATGAGAATGGAAATACACCTAAAAAAATTATTACTGTTACTCAATGATGCGTCATACTTCACCTAACATCATATCCACGCATCGTAGCCTGATGGCTCCTCGGTCCGCCCGGAGCGATAGACAGAGAAGTGGATCAGGCGGACACATCCGCACCGACTAACCGCATCGCGGCCGGCTGCTGGCGCAGCCTTAAGTCGGTGGGACGTCGTGGATACAGTAACGTTAGATGAAATCTTGGAAAGAGGTTCAACACATGGAAATCTTAACTTCAATTCTAACTTCAACAATTGTAGCCGGTATTGTCGTTTCATTATTTCAAGCTTATTACAAATTTAAAGCTGATAAGAATCTTGAACAATATAAACAGTCGTTGTCTCAACTGACAGAAAACTTAAAATTTGATTTACAAAGAAGAATTCAGGATTTTAGTTTGTATACAAATAAGAGACATGAAAAGTTGCCAGAACTATTCAGGCTTCTATTGATTGCGGATTCAAAGATAAGAGGGCTATTCGGAGGAAGACGTAGTTTAACATTCCAAGAGTTCAATAGAAAAGATATTGAAAAGTATTTGCTAGAACATCAAGTTCCACAAGGTAAGATTGAAACAGTATTAATAGCTTGGAGTGTAAATAAAGAAGAAGCAATAAAAGAGATGAATGAATATCTTCGAGTAATAGAATTTAGCGAGGCACGAAAGAGTTTTTATGAAGCCAAGAACTTTTATATTCTCTCAGAATTATATCTAACCGAAGTCGTAACAGATCTGGCTGAAAGGTTTCTTAAAGCTTTAGGTGATCTACTTATTTATTCTGAGTATCCTGAACCTGGCACACATAATAATAGATTTGAATTACATGCGGAATTAGATAACATTACAAATCAATTAAGAAATGCACTGAAGCAGGAACTAGGAATTTCATATTACAAATAGGTTTTTAAATTCTAGATTGTATTTCAAGGAATTCCAAGACTTCATCTAACATCATATCCACGCATCGGAGCCTTACGGCTCCTCGGTCCGCCCGAAGCGGATTGGCAGGGAAGTTGGATCAGGCGGACACATCCGCACCGACTAACCGCATCGCGGCCGCCCCTGGCGGGGCTTAAGTCGGTGGGACGTCGTGGATACAGGAACGTTATGCGTAATTACTGAAATGAACAATGTTAGGGGGATATTCATGGATGTTGGGGATTGGGTAACTTCATATAGTAAAGGATATTTTCGAATTGAACGAATCATTAAAAGATATTATGACGTATCGCATAGTGGTGGATTCCTCGGAAGTAATCATATAGGGGAAGAGATAGAGGATCCTATTGTAGTTCTGAAGAAAGGATTTAATACCAACCTTAAAGCCTCTTTGGGTTTTGATAGTTGTGCATTATCTTTATGTAAAAGAATTAGCGGTGATGCACATAATATTATTGAGAAGAAGTTTATTGAAGATAAGAAATTTGAAAAGAGATTCAATGACTACATAATTCCTCCAATAGTTTCACTACATAATATTGGATTTAACGCAAATAGAGAATTACTGAATATAGAGAATATTAGAGATCAAATAATAAATGGAATGACATTTGCAGAAATCCAGGAAAAGCTAAATACAGATTTTAACTTTGAATTTCCACACAATAAAACTATTCAATTCAAAAATTATGATTTTGAAATTAATGAATCCAGGGAATTGATATTTAGAGAAGTAAGTATTTTTTGAGAGTTGCTCTTGGAGTCAGTAACTACGCATAACATCATATCCACGCATCGGAGCCTGGCGGCTCCTCGGTCCGCGGGAAGCGATCGGCATGGAAGAGGATTCAGCGGACACATCCGCACCGACTAACCGCATCGCGGCCGCTCCCGATGGTCGCTTAAGTCGGTGGGACGTCGCGGATACAGTAACGTTATCTGAAATAATTGCAATTCGGAAATACTAAAATACATCACATACATCATAACCAAAGAAGAGGTTGATAGATGAATGAATAAATCAATAAATGTTGACTGGAATGGTCACAATGTTAAATTGACTTGGATTCCGACTGATAAACAACCTGATTCAAAGAAGGTAACCAGTGTCCATGGATATTGTTTTGATAATGACAGGATATTATTAGTTAAAGTTGATGGAAGAGGATTTAATATCCCTGGTGGGCATGTTGAAGAAGGAGAAACACCAGAGCAAGCATTTCATCGAGAAGCATTAGAAGAAGGCTGTATAAGAGGAAATGCTATTTATTTAGGTATGATTGAGATAAGTAATGAACATAATACTAAATTCGATCCGAATGGAAAATATCCGTATATAGGCTATCAATTATTTTATAGAATGAATATAACATCAATATTACCTTTTGATCGTAAGAATGAAACACTAACTAGAATATGGGTTGAGCCCGGGGAAATACCATTTGTAATTAATGATCATGAATTATCATTATTGATTCTTGATGAAGCATTGAAGGCTAAATAAATATAGATTGCTTTGTAGGTTATTCGGGGAAGGCAATTACTAACTCCATGTTCACGCTTCAGGCCATTCGGCCCTCGGTCCGGCAGGAGTCAGAAGTTAATTCGGAGAAGTAATTGGCAGAGGCAGAGAAGCAGATTCAGCCGGACACATCCGCACCGACTAACCGCATCGCGGCCGCCACTTCGTGGCTTAAGTCGGTGGGACGTCGTGAACACATGAACGTTATAAGAAATCCCCGCAAACCAAACATGAGGAGATCATATATGAACCAATTGATTAATGATACTGTTATAAAACTAGCAGAAAGTATGCAATTACCTGAAAGAGTATTTAACATTGATGAATTACCTTGGGTCCCCTTCGATGAAGGGGAAGTGAATTGTTATTTTAAGCCTCTTAGATTTGATCTATCTACTGGAACATGGACGTACCTTTTTAAGATAAAGAGCAATAAAGTGTTGGCTCGTCATCGTCATACTGGCGGTTCCGTCATAGGTTACAATATACAAGGACAATGGAGATATGAAGGACGTAACTGGATTGCGAAACCAGGAACTTTTATTTTTGAACCTCCAGGAGATATCCATACACTGATAACTGAAGATGAAGAGGTTGTAACCTTATTTATTTTAGGAGGATCACTTCAATATTTCGATAATAATAATTCAATCATTGGTCAAGATGACATATATACAGTATTGAAAAAGTATAGAGATTACTGCAATAAGACGGGAATAGAAGTATGTGAGGATCTTATTTATTGAGTAGTGCTTCGAAGGCGGGGACATCTTATAACATCATATCCACGCTTCGGAGCCTGGCGGCTCCTCGGTCCGCCCGAAGGGGATTGGCAAGGGAGCGGAATCAGCGGACACATCCGCACCGACTAACCGCATCGCGGCCGCTCCCGTTGGTCGCTTAAGTCGGTGGGACGTCGTGGATACAGGAACGTTATCAGAAAGATCAGCAGATCTAAATAAATCAAAAAGGAGTCCTATATGGCGACCATCGCATTGATAAGGCATGGCAGCACAAGTTGGAATAAGGAAGGCAGAGCTCAAGGCAACTCGGATATCCCGCTGGATCAAGATGGGATTAATCAAGCAGAACGTTTAGCTAAGAGATTAAGTTCAGAAAACTGGAATCATATTTATTCAAGTACTTTAGAAAGAGCAAAGCAAACGGCTTCTATTATAGGAAGTACTATCGGAATTGATATTAATCTTGATGATCGTCTTAGAGAAAGGGCAGGCGGATTAATCGAAGGAACTACAGAGGAGGAAAGAGTAGAAAAATGGGGAACAGGCTGGAGAGAATTAGATCTCGGGCTTGAGCCAATTGAAGCAGTTCAAAAGAGAGGAAAAGAATTTTTAGAAGAGCTCCTATTAAAACACCATGATGAAAATGTGCTGGTTGTTTCACATGGAGCTTTAATTCAATTTAATTTTATTAATTTATTACCTGAAATTCCTACTAAACACTTCGGCAACACATCAATAACTATATTAAAGAAAATAGATAATAAATGGATTTGTGAACTACATAACTGCACAAAACATCTTGAGGGTAATAACGAGGAAGGCTGATCCTTCTGATAACACTATCAATATATCCACGCATCGGGCTTGACAGCCCTCGGTCCGCTAGAAGCGTTCAGCAGAGAAGTAGATACAGCGGACACATCCGCACCGACTAACCGCATCGCGGCCGGCTCCTAGCGGAGCCTTAAGTCGGTGGGACGTCGTGGATATACGAACGTTATGTGAAAGTCCCAAAGATTAATAAAAGATGCAAAGCCATTTTTCAAGTTCCTGATTTTATTGTAAGATAAATGTATTAAACAGATGATGAGTACGGAGGAATACTAATGTTAGCACCTTATATTGTTGATCTCTAGGTACTTTACTAAATACCTTATGGTAAATCTAATGTAAGTACCAGGGATAATAATTGTTTGATTCGAAAGAAATTGATAGTTGGGAACAGGCTTTAAAAGAGACAATTGCAAAAATGATTTTTAAGACGAGCAAAGAATTTAAATGTCCTAGATCTGAAAACTTGAAAGATTACCGAAACCATAGGTCTACGAGTTATTGGTTTAGACATGAAAGTAAACTAGCAAGGAAAAAGGTTCAAAGGAAATTTAGAAGAAGATTCAAGATCAATGTTGATAAAGAAGAATTTTTCAAAGTAATTCCACATGATTATAGAACATATGGAAGAGAAACATGGTGAATCTGAATGAGGGAGAGAAATCTCCTTCTTTTTTATACCTTATTCATTGAAGAGGGACCTTCACATAACATCATATCCACGCTTCGGAGCCTGGCGGCTCCTCGGTCCGCTAGATGCGAACGGCAGGGAAGTAAATTCAGCGGACACATCCGCACCGACTAACCGCATCGCGGCCGCCCCTGGCGGGGTCTAAGTCGGTGGGACGTCGTGGATACAGGAACGTTAGATTAAATTCTACTAAGGACGATGAAATTCTTGAAAATAAACAAGTTAAGATTAATTGCAGGTTACTATTATCTTGGCCTTGGAATTGGATTATTTAAAAGAGAACAAGTAATCAGCTGGGCTGATCAATGTATTGAAAAATATGAAGTGCCTTATGAGTTTGTTGAACTGTCTTTGTCGAAAGAGAAAGATCTTGAAGTAGTACTTTCTTTATTGAAATTAATCTATAAAAGATTTGAACTTAGAACACCATTGTCGATAATTCTCTATGAAATAAGGTTGCAGTATATTAATGAAGAGATCACGAAAGTACAATTATTCTCTTACATATCTAGTTTGCTTATTCAAGGAAGCGCTATTGGAGATGATAATGAAACACTAAAGTTATTAGACTTTATAGAAGATCGATATTATTTAGCTTTTCAAGGAATCTATGGTAATCAAGAAGAGGTAATTGATTCAACACTTGAAGAGCTAAAGGTTTTTGAACCAGCACATAATGAATTTAGAAAGTTATTCGAAGAAGAGTAGAACTTCATCTAACATCAACGCATCGGAGCTTGACGGCTCCTCGGTCCGCCCGAAGAGGATTGGCAGGGGAGTGGAATCAAGCGGACACATCCGACCGACTAACCGCATCGCGGCCGGCTGCTGGCGCAGCCTTAAGTCGGTGGGACGTCGTGGATACAGTAACGTTAGGCGAAACCTCTGAGTGCTGTAAGAGCATTGGAAAGATCATAAAAACGTTTTGAGGGATCAATCAATTTTATAGGAGGCTATTTAAGATGGCAGAAACAATTTTAAACAGTGTCTCATTTCTACAAATTCCAGTTAAAAATCTTGAGGAATCTATAGATTGGTACATCAGTAAATTAGGATTCGAGCTGCATTTTAAACGACAGGACAATAAAATGGCAATCGTTGCTCTTCCTTCGGGGCCATCGATCTTTCTGTGTGAAAGAGAATTGCCCCAGGGAACGATGTCTATAATCATCGGATTTGAAGCGACGGATATCGTAAAGTTGCTGTCCGACCTAAAGAGTAAAGAGGTACAAATTGGCGAGATAAGAAAAGACAGAGGGGCTATTCTTACCGAATCGGAAGAAACTGAGATCCTTGGAATTGATTTCGATTTTTATGACCCTAGCGGAAATATGTTAGTGGCTCATGGTAAATCAAATTTTGTAGAGTAGAGCTCTGTCGCTGATAAGCCTTAGATTCAACAACAATATTTATTTTGCCAAAACGAAAAGTAAAAGTATTGAAAGATCATTGACGGATATGAAGAATAACGGCGGATGAATATCAAATATATAAAGAGTAATATTGATTTGTGAGTAAATTCAGGAAGTCAGAGGTGTCGCCTAACACCATATTCACGCATCGGGCATTCGCCCTCGGTCCGGCAGAAGCTTGATGTGGAATCGAAGAGGCATTTCAGCAGCGGTGAAGTTGGATCAGCCGGACACATCCGCACCGACTAACCGCATCGCGCCCGGCGACTTCGTCGCCTTAAGTCGGTTGGACGTCGTGGATACGGGAACGTTCTACGACAGAACCCGAAAGATCAACAGATGCTAAGAATTTCAAGATCCCAAATTCAATAAATCATAATTTAAAGTGACTGTACTTAACAATCAAATATATAATAAGGAGGCAAACAAATGAAAAAAACTGTATTACTCTTGATTATTTCTTTGACAGTTATATTGTCAGGTTGTTCAGAAAACAATAACTCTACTTCGTCGATATACATAACAAAGGATAAATCATTAGAAATTGCTAAAAAGTATGAAAGAAATCAGGATGTTAAATGGGAGACAAAGTTTGAAGAAGATAAAGAAATTGAAATAAATAACAAGAATGAAAAGTACACAGTCTGGGTAGTCACTGCAAATTATCCTGCAGGGAATAAGATGTTAATATATCTAAACGCAATAAATGGGCAGGAAATTGTAATGACAGAAGAAGAAGCTAACATCCGCACCGACTAACCGCATCGCGGCCGGCTCCTGTCGGAGCCTTAAGTCGGTGGGACGTCGTGGATACGGGAACGTTAGGTGAAATTGAGGCTATGAAAGATAGGTGATGTAATGCGAGACTTATTAGAAGTAATGCTAATAACAAATAAATCAAATGAAAAAAACCAAAATATACATAAAACTCTTATAAACTTCGAATCTATGAAATTACATATAGATTGGGATGAAGCTGCTGGGGAAGCGTGGGCCACAGTCTATAGAAACGGGACTATAGTTGCGATTATTGGAATTGAAATTCCAATAATTTTTGTTCACTTCAAAGACAAACTGGTTATTGATAATAAATTGAAAGATCAATACATCATAGAAGAGATCATTGATTTTCATGAATGTATTTGGAAATTAAACATCGAAGAATATAACCTAAAGTTCCCATCTGTCCCCTGGCATGCAGCTGAGGAAGCAGTGAATAGAAACAGATTTTCAACAAGAGATTTTTGGTATGCAACAATTTAGTTTGTAATTTTATCGATGAAGATGAAGGTCTAAACATCACCTAACACAGTATTCACGTATCAGTTCATTCGGCCCTCGGTCCACCTGATGAGATAGCAGTGGAGTTGGTTCAGGCGGACACATTTGCGTGGCTAACTGCGCTTCGCGCAGCCAGTTCGATCGGATGGCTCTGCCTATCGTCCTGTGTTTCGGCCATCCTTGGCAACATTAAATAAAAGATAAAAAAATGTTCAAATTGATTGCTATTGTGATAGTTATGATAAAGGAGAAGCACGAATGAGTTTAATACGAAATATTATTTTACTATTTTTACTTATCTTTATTTTCACTTCATGTGAAGATGCATTAAAAATGAATGGGGTTAGTCAAATCTATGTTTATCACAGTAGTGAAGGGATTCGTGATACTGAATATAATATAGATTTTGTAGAAAGAAAATTTTATAAATATACTCTGAATTTTGATAATCCTATAGAAAGAGATAGTTCTCTCAAAAATGATGGGTATGATAATGTTATTAATCTTTCAGATGAAAAGATACAAAATTTTTTAAAGAAAGCTAATAAATATGATTTTTTAGATTGGAAAGAAAAATATATAGATAATCAGATAGAAGATGGACATCAATGGGGAATAATTATTACATTTAGTAATGGAAGGAAACACGAAATTGAAGGATCGAATAAATATCCATCTACATGGGATGATATGTACAGTGAATTCGAGAAACTTACAGGAACAAACATATTGTTATTAAGAAGTGATTGGATGAAAGAATAAAGTCAGGCAACAATAAATTGAAAGGCTGCCATCCATGGCAGCTCTGAACAAGATGTGAACGAACTTTAGCTTACACGAAATTAACGCTTCGGACCATTCGGCCCTCGGTCCAGCAGAAGTTAGAAGTGGACTAGATGAGGCAGTTCAATCTCGAGGAAGTATAATCAGCCAGACACATCCATTCCCCTAAGATAGGAGCTATCTAAGGGGAATGGATGTCGTGAATACAATAACGTTAGATGAAATAATATGAAGTACAAAATAATTGGAAGGGACTAAAAAAACAATGAATTTCAAGCTGATCTTGTTTGATCTTGATGATACTCTTTTATACTTTGATGATTATTGGGAACAAAGCACAAAAGAAACATTTAGGACATACCCTTTAACAAGCAATCTGAATATTGATGATTTGTTTAATATTCTTAAGGTCAAAGAAATAAGCTTAGTGCAGAAATATCATAATCAGGAAATCACAATGGAAGAATATCGAAAATTTCAAGTTAGCGAGACATTATCAGAATTTAACCTTCAAGTAGACGATTCCGAAATTGATCTTTTTCATAATCAATATAAACAAATTAGCAAATTATTCATAAAACCTGATATACAGATAACCAAGATGCTTGAATCGGTTTCTACGAAATACCGAATTGGAATTGTTACTAACGGAACAGGGGTCTGTCAATAATTTTGTGTAAACTCATTTATAGAGAATCTCCCCCGAGGGGGAGATCGGCCCTCACGGTAAATGCTGACCGATCCGCTCCGGAAAGAAGACGGAGAGCTGAAGCAGCATTTGCCCCCAGTTTTGGACTCGGCCTGTCCATTTGCGGGTGACGTCCATTGTGACTAGATACAGCATTTTGAGCAGCGCTTCATCCGTCGGAAAGATGCTCTTACCCTTGGTCACCTTGCGAAGCTGCCTGTGGTAGCTC
>NZ_RZJR01000004.1 GCF_003990975.1 Cohnella sp. AR92 | reverse complement strand
CGTCAGATAGTTATAAGAGACAGTCTCGAACGTAACGAACAAGATCGTTCCAATCATCAAAGAGTGGCAGAATCGACCGCTGCAAACCGTCTACGCGGTCGTATTCCTGGACGCCATTCACTTCAAAGTGAAACAAGACGGCGCCATCGTGAATAAAGCCGCCTACATGGTTATTGGCATCGATCTGGATGGTAACAAGGACGTGCTGGGGATGTGGATCGGCGAGAACGAATCGGCAAAGTTCTGGCTCGCTGTTCTCAACGACCTGAAGAACCGCGGCGTTCAGGATATCCTCATCACCTGTGTAGACAACTTGTCCGGCTTCTCTCAAGCGATCGCAGCCTGTTATCCGAAGACCGAGATCCAAAAGTGTATTATCCACCAAATCCGTAACTCGACGCGCTACGTGTCATACAAGGACCTCAAGAAAGTAACGGCGGATCTAAAGCCCATCTACAAGGCTGTTTCAGAAGAGATGGCGCTTGTCGAGCTGGACCGCTTCGAAGAAACGTGGGGAACCAAATACCCGCTTATCGTTCGCTCTTGGCGCACCAATTGGGACGAACTGGCGACGTTCTTCAAGTATCCACCAGAAATCCGTAAGCTCATTTACACGACGAATATGATCGAGAGCTACCACAGGCAGCTTCGCAAGGTGACCAAGGGTAAGAGCATCTTTCCGACGGATGAAGCGCTGCTCAAAATGCTGTATCTAGTCACAATGGACGTCACCCGCAAATGGACAGGCCGAGTCCAAAACTGGGGGCAAATGCTGCTTCAGCTCTCCGTCTTCTTTCCGGAGCGGATCGGTCAGCATTTACCGTGAGGGCCGATCTCCCCCTCGGGGGAGATTCTCTATAAATGAGTTTACACAAAATTATTGACAGACCCCCCTTCTACCCAACCTCCGTAAAATCGCGCACAAGATGCGTAACGATGCCAATGTCCATCGATGGCGCGCTTCGATATGATTAGGCCATCTTGATAGATTGAGGTGGCTAATCACTCATGTTGACCAGCGAAGAGATTCATCCCGACAACGCGAATTCAGGCGACGTCTCCGAGAGCGGCGGCTCCCGAAGGCTTCACCGTTATAGCGCAATCCATTCCGCGGAACCGCTTGCGGCAGGCGAGCAAGGCTTCGTCCTGCGCGGAGCCCAAGCCAGTCTCGCGGTCGTGGCGGTCGCCGACGGCATCGTCCGGCTGAAGCTGGCGCACGGCCAATCCGGCGCCGCGGCAATGCCCGACCTTAGAACGACGCCCGCCATTCTGGGCAACGTCCGTTCTGCTCCTAGCTCATCAATCAACGCCCTGTCGACTAACGCTTTGCTCAGCAACGCCCCGCCGACTGACGCTTTGCCCAGCAACGTCCTGCCGACTAACGACATGCCCAGCAACGGCCCACTCGCTGGCGGGTCATCGGGCAGCGAAGCCGACACGCACAACTCCGACGTCGCGATCTCCGAGGACGACTCCTCTTATACCTTGCGGCTCGCGAATCTCATCGTCACCGTCCGCAAGGATTCCGGCCGAATCGAAGTCTACGGAAACGGCGACAACCAAGCAGACAGTAACCAACCCGGAGGCAACCAACCCGGCATTCACCAACTGGACAACCGCCCGGACCCCAAACAAGAACCCTTCCTCGCCATCTCCTCGATCGAATGGACGGGCAAGCGCCAGACGACCTGCACGATCGAAGCGCACGAGGACTCCCACTACTACGGCCTAGGCGAGAAAACCGGCTTCCTCGACAAAAAAGGCGAGAGGTACGACATGTGGAACAGCGACGTCTACGAGCCTCACGTTCCGGATATCGACGCGCTGTACCAGTCGATTCCTTTTCTGATCCACTATCGGTACGACCGCCCGGCGGCCGGCATCCTGCTCGACGACCCGGGCCGGACCACGTTCGACATGGGCGGCAAAGGCAATGGCAACGGCAACGGCGCTAACGGTTCCAGCCAAGCAACGATCCGCTCCGAGAACGGCAACCTCGACCTCTACGTGATGAGTGGACCGGGGCTTAAGGATGTCGTGCAGCGCTACGCCGCGCTGACTGGCCGGCCTCCGATGCCCCCTCGCTGGGCGATCGGCTATCAGCAATCCCGCTACAGTTACATGAGCCAGGAGGAGCTCCTGACGGTTGCCCGGACGATGCGCGAGAAGCGGATTCCGTGCGACGTGCTGTATCTGGATATTCATTATATGGAGGAGTATAAGGTGTTCACCTGGGACACCGAGCGCTTCCCCGACCCTCGCGGCATGATCGCAGAGCTGGCGGAGATGGGGTTCAAGGTCGTTCCGATCGTCGATCCCGGGGTCAAAAAAGATCCGAGGTATCCGGTATATGCGGAGGGGGTACGGAACGGACACTTCTGCGCCAAGCTGGAGGGGGATCTGTTCGTCGGCGACGTATGGCCGGGGCCGAGCGCCTTCACGGATTATACGGACGAGGCTGCCTCCAAGTGGTGGGGAGATCTTCACCGGTTCTACATCGACCAAGGCATTCGCGGCATCTGGAACGACATGAACGAACCGTCTGTTTTCGGCGTTCCGTCCAAGACCATGGACCTCGACGTCGTTCACCGCAATGGAGGCAATCCGAAAACCCACGGAGAATGGCACAACCTGTACGGAATGCTGATGTCCAAAGCGACGTACGAGGGCATGGTCCGCAACCTGAACGGCGAACGCCCCTTCGTGCTGACGAGAGCCGGTTATGCGGGCATCCAGCGCTACGCGACCGTATGGACGGGAGACAATCGCAGCTACTGGGAGCACATGGCGATGAGCATCCCGATGGTGCTCAACCTGGGCCTATCCGGAGTCGCCTTCGCGGGACCGGACATCGGAGGCTTCTCGCACAACACGACGGGCGAGCTGCTTGCTCGCTGGACGCAGCTTGGCGCCTTGTATCCGTTCTGCCGCAACCACAGCGCCATCGACACGATCCATCAAGAACCGTGGCTGTTCGGCGAACGGGTGGAGGCGATCTGTCGCGACTACCTGAGCCTTCGGTATAAGCTCATGCCCTACCTGTATTCGCTCTTCTATGAGGCGACTTCGACAGGATTGCCGCTCGTTCGCCCGCTGCTGCTTGAATACCCGCAGGACCGCAACGTCTCGAACCTCTGCGACCAGTTCCTGCTGGGCAGGGACCTGCTCGTGGCTCCGGTGCTTCGTCCGGGAGCGCCGGCTCGCTCGGTCTATCTGCCGGAAGGCGTCTGGTACGACTACTGGACCGGCGAGAAGCATGAGGGAGGGCGCTCGATCCTTGCCGAGACTCCGCTTGAGACGATGCCGGTCTACGTTCGCGCCGGGGCGATCATCCCCGAACAATCGTTGACGCAGCATGCGAACGAGCGGCCGGAAGGCTCGACGAAGCTGAGAGTGTACTCCGGCGGTACGGGAAGCTTCTCCTTGTATGAGGATGACGGGCTGACATACGCCTATGAGAGCGGAGCCTTCCGGCTGAGAGAGTTCGAATGGCGCGAATCCCCGACCGGGAAGGTTCTAACATCAAGCGTTCGAAGCAACGGCTATTCCGAGAGGGGCGCGGAGTTGGAGATCGTCGTCGAGCAGGTTGATGAAGCTCCGGCTTCCGTCGCTCTCTCGGGCGGCAAGGAGCAGGTAAACTGGACCTATGACGGGAAGAATCGACGTCTGATCCTATCGATCGACGCGGAAGGCGATTTTCTCCTAACCATCAAAAATTAAGAGAAAGGCAGCTTCTTCGGGTGCTCGGACGCTTGAAGGGCTGCCTTTTCACATGAGGTTGCGAGATCGTAAAATAGCACCTAAACATTAGAGGAATGCACCTCGAATTGGAAGCGCTTTTCTACTAGGATTGGAGGGAATTCATTTATATAGAGGAGGGTACTTCATGGCCAGGTTACGAGCATGGCTATCCGGCTTCCTAGTGCTTGCGCTGCTGCTTACCGCGGCTCCCGTGTTCGCGGAAGGAACAGGCGCGGACGGTGACGGGGGACCGGCGGCGATCGAACAGACTACGGAACAGCCGGCCGATCCGACGACCGATCCATCGACCGAACCGGCGACGGATCCGTCTATCGATCCGAACGGCCCGGCAGCTCTGCAGACAGAGTCCGATCTAGAGCCGGTTGCCGATTCTATCGACGGATACGTTCGGATCAAGAACAAATGGCAGAACAATTACCTGTATGAATCTTCGAACGGAATCGTCCGTTACGGATTGACCGCGCCAAGCGACGAGTCCTCTCATTGGCAGCTGGAGGACGACACCGACGGGGCGAAGCGGATCAAGAATCGCAGAACCGGCCATTACATAACGATCGGGGACGTGAAGCAGCGCCGGGACGCCTTGACGACGGCGGACGCAAGCGGCCCGGACACCCGCTGGCTGATCGAGCCGGCGAGCCGCGCGGGTTACTCGCTCATCAAGAGCGCGACGGTCCCTTCGGCGAGCAACCTGGTTATTCATGAAGAAGACCAACTGGGCTTCGCGGAAGCGAGCACCGACATCAACGTGACGTTCGAGAGTCCGCAATGGAAGCTGATTCCGGTCTCGGACCCGGTTCCCGTGCTCATTCGAAATCAGGATCGCGCGGGCCAATATTTGTACGTAAAGGGCAATCCGGAAGCGCCGACGCGGCCTAACGACGTGGTCGCCTTCGGCAAGGTCGATCTGGGCGACGCGCATGCCCAGTGGTTGCTTGAGCAGGGCGAGGATGGCAAGGTCAAGCTTCGCAATGCGGCAACCGGCCAATATATCGTTCAGGCGGAGGATTGGCGCGCACTCGAGACGAATGTCCCCGATAATGTAGCGGATCCAGCCGCATTAGAATGGGACATGGGCGAGTCCATCGACGGTGCGGGTTCTCCCGTTGTCGGCTACGTGACGTTCAAGAGTGCGACCGACTCGACCTTCGTGCTGAATTCGCAATTTCCGGGTGACGCGAATGTGAGGTCGAACTCTTGGTCCAATGAGACATTGGCCAATGCCCATTGGCGAATCGAGCCGGTGGGCGAGAAGCCGGTGCGCATCGTCAACTTCACGGAAGGCGACGTCGGAACGGATTATCTCTATGAGGAGAACGGTGTCGTCAAACATGGCGCGCTGGGGACAGCGAATGCCTACAACCCGGTGTATCAGTGGGTGATCGAGGACTACGACGGGGCGAAACGCATTCGCAACGCGGCGACCGGGCATTACGCGACGGCGGGCGTTCCGCTGACCGCCCAGTCGGCGGGAGCATCGGACGGCGCGGATCAATGGCGAATCCAGGCGTCCGCGCAGTACGACGACTACATGACGATCGAGAACGCAGCGAACGCAGGAGAGTATCTCAGCCTGGCGGAAGGCGACGCGAACGCGCAATCCGCCGCCGTCGATCCTAATTCGAACGGAGCCCAGTGGCTGCTGGAGGATCCGTCCGTTCCGGTCGACGGGACGGCGCAGTACGTTCGGATCCAGAACGTTTGGCAGCCGTACGTGCTGTACGAGGACGACAACGGCGATCTGAAGTACGGCAACCCGAGAACGGACCGCCGCGATCAATGGCTGATCCAGAAATATCATGGACGCAAGAGGATCCAGAATCGGGCGACCGGCCACTACGTGAACCTGGAATCGATGAAGAACGGCCGCATCCGGGTGACGGAGGTTCAAGACGATTGGACCAGCGCCATCTGGGTCATCGAGACGGTCGGCGGATCGAAGCTGATCCGCAGCGTGAACGACCCTGCCACCGGAGGGGATACGGATCGGCTGATCAACCTTCAGAACCTGACGAAGTACGCCGAGTATGCCGTAATCAACCGAGGCTGGAGCAGCCCGAGATGGACGTTCCTCCCGGTATCGGACGATCTCCCGGCTTACGCAAGGCTAATCAATAAGCAGACCGGCAAGGCTCTGTATGAAGAAGCGAATGCGGAGAACGGCGAGACGGGTCTGGTGAAATACGGGGAAAAGCCGGCGACCGACGCTTCGTCCGTCTGGGGGCTGGAGGACGCCGGAGACGGCTCGCTTCGCCTGAGAAACTCCGCGACAGGGAACTACGTCGCGATGGAGAACGTCGGCGCGGACGTCGAGCTGCCGGATCCGCCGGAACCGCTGCAGACGCTGAAGACGATCTATCCGTCTTGGGGCAGCGCCAAGTGGGTTCTCGAGAACGCTTCGGACGAAGGGTACGTCGCGTTCCGGAGCGCATGGGCCTCCCACTATATCAAGACGGAGGATGCCGACGGCGCGGTGAAGGTTAGCAAGACGGTCAAGGGCGAGGACGGCAAGCTCTTGCCTTCGGCGGAATTCAAACTGGAAGCGGCGGACGCGGCAGTCCCGCAGTGGCCGACCGGCTATATTCAGATCCGCAGCTCGTTAAACGGTCAATCTCTCTATGAGAATGCTTCCGGCGTTGTTTTATACGGCAATGTGGAGGCCTCTAACGGCTACTCCCATTGGATTCTGGAGACGACGGACGGCAAGACCCGCGTGAAGAACCGGGTAACCGGCCATTACCTCGCGGTGAACGGGGATTACCGCTACGTGGAGAGCGTTGCGGCAAGCGCGTCGAACCCGGCCGCGCAGTGGGCGCTCGAAGCGGCCGCCGACGGCGCGAGCGTACGCATTCGCAGCTTGGACGGCAGCATGAACGACGAGTACATTCACGTGAACAGTTCAGCCGGCTATGCGGAGAGAGGCCTTCTCCCGGTCTCGTACGGGTCGCTGTCGTGGCAATTCGTCGCGGCTCCCGCCCAGTTCGAGAAGCCGTCTGACGGCGGCATCCGCAACGACCAAACAAGCACGCCGACGCAGGACGACTCCCGGTACGTCGAAATTTCGTTCGGCTCGAAGAAGCTGTCCGACACGAACGGCTCGATCGTTCTGACGGAGACCAGCAACGCGGCGTCGGAATGGCTGCTGCAGGACTTCAACGGCCGCAAGCTCATCAAGAACAAAGCATCCGGACGTCTGCTCGTCCTTGATGCTGACGGTGAGCTGATCGCGGCGACAGGCACGGCGAAGATTCTGAACGAAGCGCAATGGACGATCGAGGAGAACCTCGGCTATCGAACCGTCCGCAACGCGGCGAGTCCGGCGCTGTATCTTACTCATACGGCGGCAGCCGTTAAGCTGGCGGCGAAGAGCTCCCCCGACGCCGTTCGCTGGTCGTTCAATCCGGTTACGGCCGATGTCGTTTACGAAGCCGAAGATGCGTTCGCCAGCGGCGAAGTCGCGGCATCGACAGCCGTTACGGGTTATTCCGGCAATGGCTACGCGGAAGGATTCGCCGCCATCGGAGATAAGCTGATCTGGGCCGTCAACGCCCAATCCGCAGGAGGGTATAACACCTCGATTCGTTACGTAAATAGAGAGGCTGGCGCGAAGAGCCTGAACGTTTACGTGAACGGGTTGTTCGCCCAAGCGATTTCGCTTCCGGTCGCATCCGAATGGACGGACGCGGAGCTTGCTTTGCAGCTTCGCGCGGGAATCAACTCGGTCACGCTGGAACTGGATTCGGCGGACGCGGGAGAGGTGTCGATCGACTCCCTCACCGTCAAAGACAGCGTGAACAAGGCGGCGCGCGGCGCTACCTTGCCGTATACCACGTATGAGGCGGAGCAAGGAACGACGAACGGAACGTTGATCGGACCGTCGCGAGTATACCGCGAAGTCGCCTCCGAAGCCTCGGGACGGCAAGCGGTGAAGCTGTCCGAGACGGGCCAATACGTGGAGTTCAAGACGGCGAAGGCCGCCAACTCGATCGTGCTTCGCTATTCCATTCCGGACAGCGAAGACGGTCAGGGGCAGACGGAGACGCTGGGCCTTTACGTCAACGGGCAATTCCGCAAGAAGCTGGAGCTCACGTCCAAGTACGCATGGGAATACGGCAGCTACCCTTGGTCGAACGATCCGAACCAAGGAAGCGCGCACCGCTTTTTCGACGAGATGCATGCCTTGATTGAAGACGTTCCGGCAGGGTCGACGATCCGGCTGATGAAGGATGCGGACAGCCATGCGGACTATTACATCGTGGACCTGGCCGATCTGGAGCAAGTCGCGGATCCGCTGGCTAAGCCGCAGGGCTTCGTGTCCGTCACGGATTACGGAGCAGCGGCGAACGACGGCCAGGACGACACGTCGGCCTTCAAGCAAGCGATGGCCGCCGCGCAGGAAGCTCATACCGGAGTCTGGTTCCCGGCGGGACAATTCGAGCTGGGCGACGGTCTGCTCTACCTGGATCAAGTCGCGATTCGAGGGGCGGGCATGTGGTACACCCAGCTGAACGGAGCGAAATTCGTCGGCAAGGGCAGCAACATACAAGTATACGATCTGCTCATCGACGGGGGCATCAACGTCCGCGACGACGAAGCGATCACGAATGCTTTTCACGGCGGCTTCGGTCCCGGATCGGTCATCCAGAACGTGTGGATCGAGCACACGAAGGCCGGCCTGTGGCTGACCAAGCTGAAGGAAAGCGACGAGTACACTCACGGTCTCTACATGGCGGGCCTGCGCATCCGCGATCTGATGGCGGACGGCATCAACTTCTGCGTGGGAACGACGGGCAGCATGATGGAGCAATCGGATGTTCGTTATCCGGGAGACGACGGCATCGCGATCTGGTCGGCGGAAGGGCGCGCCAGCATCGACAATGTCGCGCGGTTCAACAACGTCTCGCTGCCTTGGCTGGCGGATAATATCGTCGTGTTCGGGGGGATCGGCAACAAGGTGCAGGACAACATCGTCTCCGATACGATCGCGAACGGAGCGGGCATCGCGGTATCGACGCGCTTCAATCCGGTTCCTTTCGGCGGTACGACGATCGTCGAACGCAACACGATGATCCGGACCGGCAGCTACGATACGGGCTATCAGAGAGACCTCGGCGCTCTCTGGGTGTTCGCGAGCGACAAGGACATGGACGGAGAGATTATCGTCCGCGATAATGTCGCCCTGGACAGCACGTACCTGGGAATCGCGGTGCAAGGAGACTTCTCCCTGCAGGACGTGCTGCTGAAGAATATCGTCGTCGACGGAGCGGGCACGCAAGGAATCGAGATGTCCTCGACCGTGAAGGGCGGACTGAAGATCGATAACGTCATCATCCGGGGAGCCCGGATCGCCGACGTCTCGAACGCGTCTTCGCTTACGGTCAGCGAGCTTGGCCGAGGCTTCGCCAGCTCGAAGCTGCCTTTCGTACTACAGGCTGGAGACAGCGCTGCGGCAATAACTAGCTTGTCGGTGACACCGGGAAGCGCGACGGTCCTAAAGGTCGTCGATTCGACCGAAGAGAATGTCGTCTCGCAAGCGAGCTTCGCCGTCCTGGACGATCAAGTGGCGAGCATCGGCGCGGACGGAAAGCTGACCGCCAAGCAGCGGGGAGCGACCTATCTTCTGGTTACGCTGGGCGATGAGACGAGAGGCTATCGCGTAACGGTCGCCAGCGCACCTTCGTCCGGAGGCCCAGGCGGCGGAAGCCAGCCGGAGAGCGAGAGCGGGACGGAAGCGAACGACCGGCTCCTGATCGAATCGAAGGAATCGACCGTCGTATTCGATGCGGGGGCACCGGGCTTGAATGGCAGTGTCCGCTTCTCCGTGTCCGGCTTGCAAGCGGCGTTCGCCGCTCATCCTCAAGGCGTTATCGAGGTGAGGAACGGGTCGGCAACCTATACCTTGCCGCTAAGCGTTATCTCGAAGCTGTTAGAAGGCAGAACGATCGCCAATCCCGAAGAGGCGATCTGGAGCATTATCGTTCGTCCGGCGGACGCGGATAAGGCTGCCGCGGCGAAGAAAGCGGCCGGCGAACAAGGAATCGAGCTGGCCGGCGACCCGGTCGAGTTCAGTATCCAGTTGACGGCGAATGGAGTCGCTCAAGAGATCGGCGGCTTCGGCACGACCTTCGTTGGGCGCACGATCACCGTCGAAGGAGAATGGCCGGCAAGCGCCAGCACCGTTCTCGTCTTCGACCCGGCGGGCGGCAGCTTCCGCTTCGTACCGGCGACGTTCTCCTTCGCGGGAGGCAAGACGACGGCAGCGATCCGCAGCACGACGAACAGCCTCTATGTCGTGGCGAAGCATCCGAAGACGTATTCGGATATCGCGTCCCATTGGGCGAAGAAGGACATCGAGCTGCTTGCTTCCAAGCTCATCGTGAAGGGAATCTCCGAGCAGCAGTTCGCTCCGGACCGTCCGATCAACCGCGCCGAATTCGCTTCGCTGCTCGTTCGGGCGCTTGGCTTGCGCCATCAAGACGGAGCATCCGGTCGCTCCTTCTCCGATGTGGCAGCCGGCTCCTGGTATGCGGAAGATGTGTCTGTCGCGGCCGAGTACGGCATCGTGCAGGGCATGGCGGACGGATCCTTCCATCCGGGCGACAGCATTACCCGCGAGCAGATGGCCGTCATGATCGCCAGGATTGTCGAACTGGCGAAGGGAGAGAACCTCCGGGCGGCAACGGATCAAGCTCTCGCGAAGTTCAAGGATCGCGACGGCATCTCGGATTGGGCGCAGGCGGCGACCGCGCAAGCGACGTCCGCGGGAATCGTCCAAGGGACGGAGGACGGCCGATTCGCGCCTTCCGCGCAAGCTTCCCGCGCGGAAGCGGCGACGATCCTGAAGCGGATGCTTCAATACGCCGGACTCATCGATTAAACAGACGAAGGAGCAGGGATTCGATCCCTGCTCCTTCGTTTTACTTGGAGACTACATTCGTTGGCGTACCGTCAAGGAAGGCTCTTACGTTGGAGACGGCGATGCCGAGCAGCCGCTTGCGGGCTTCCGAAGACGCCCAGGCGATGTGCGGCGTCACGATGCAGTTGCGGGCGGAGAGCAGCGGATTGTCCGGCGCCGGCGGCTCGGTCGACAGCACGTCGACGGCAGCGCCCGCGATCCGCCCTTCGTTCAACGCGGCGGCGAGGTCCGCCTCCGCGATCAGCTTGCCGCGCGCGGTGTTGATCAGCAGCGCGCCGGGCTTCATCTTGGCGAGGGTGTCGCGGTTGATGAGCCGCTCGGTCTTCGGCGTCAGCGGGCAATGCAGGCTGACGACATCCGACTCGCGGAGCAGCGTGTCCAGCTCCACGCGCGGCACCTGCGGCGCGATGCCGTTCGGCTGCGCCGCAGAGCCCTGCCGTCCCGAGGCGATGACCCGCATGCCGAACGCCTCCGCGATGCGCGCCACGCTCTCGCCGATGCGGCCCATGCCGACGATGCCGAGCGTTCTGCCGCTCAACTCGACGAGAGGGGAGCGCCAATAGCAGAAGTCGGTGCTGGCTGCCCATTCTCCGGAGCGAGCCGATTCGCTGTGCGACCCGACATGGTGGCAGAGTTCCAGCAGCAGCGCGAACACGAACTGCGCGACCGATTCCGTCCCGTACGATGGAACGTTGGTGACGGTAATTCCATGAGCCCCGGCGGCGGCGACGTCGACGATATCGTACCCGGTGGCGAGCACTCCGATATAGGCAAGGCCCGGCAATTGCTCGATCGTGTCCGCCCGAAGCGGCGTTTTGTTGGTAAGCAGAATGGCCGCTCCCCGGCTTCTCTCCACGACGAGCTCCGGAGGCGTTCGGTCGTACACGACGACCTCGTCGCCAAGCCTATTCAGTTCCTCCCAGCTCAGATCCCCGGGGTTCAGCACGTATCCATCCAGCACGACGATGCGCATCCTAATGCCTCCTCTGGCGCGACAGCCGCAGGCAGCCTGCCTTTTAACGTATACTCCTATCGTATCGGATCGGGCGAAGAAGCTCAAAGTGACTATAAGGAACTTATGGGAGGAAATGGCGTAAAAAGAAGATCAAGTCTGCAAACGATAGAGGAGGTAAGAGAACGTCAATGAGAACCCGATTCCTTACGACGCTCGTCGGTTTGATCTCAATGGTCATTTTCCTGGCAGGCTGCTCAAACTATAAGACGGAGAGCTCGAGAATGAACTCCAACGTGCTGATTCGCTTCGACAAGCAAGACCGCGAACGCATGGAACGCTTCGTCACGCAAGGCAAGCTAAACAAATTCGATTACATACTAGCCGTGAGCAACACCCTCGAAGGCGGCAAAATCATCTACGACTTGCGCTCGGACCAGCAGGACGGCCGCATCTATCTGACGATCGACAATACGCGAGACGTCTATGCAAGCCCGGACATCCAACGAATGCAGCTCGTCTGCGACGAGATCGGTTGGACGGAGGACCCGGATTCTCGAAGAGTGCAGCTATCCGGGTGCGATGGCGAGCAGGAGGAGTTCTCCATTTTCGGTTTCGACGAATAACCCCTTGCCAAAACTAATGGAATTAGTTATTATAAAACTAATCCAGTTAGTTAATGATTAAGGGAGTGGTCTTCGTGAAAATCACCCGTGAGCAAAAGGTTTACCAATTGGCGTTTATGCCTCGTTTCTTTCCGGTGAATGCTTATTTCGTCGAAGAAGAAGACAGCCTGACGCTGATCGATACGGCGATGCCTTTTAGCGCCAAGGGCATTCTGCAGGCTGCTCGAGACATCGGCAAGCCGATCGCGCGGATCGTGCTGACTCACGCGCACGGAGACCATATCGGCGCGCTCGATGCTCTGAAGGCTGCTTTGCCGGAAGCGACGGTGTACGTTCCGGCGCGGGACGCGCGCTTGCTGGTTGGAGACAGCTCGCTCGATCCCGGCGAGTTCGCGGGACCGATCAAAGGGGCGGTTCCGAAGCCTGGCAAGATCCGGACGAAGCCGGACGTTCTGCTGAAGGAAGGCGACCGCATCGGCTCGCTCCAGGCGTTCTCGACTCCCGGGCATACGCCGGGCTCGATGTCCTACCTCGACGTTCGCTCCCTAAGCTTGATAGCGGGAGACGCTATGCAAGTGCGAGGCGGCATCGCCGTCTCCGGCCAGGTCAAGGCGTTGTTCCCATTCCCGGCGATGGCTACCTGGAGCAAGGAAGACAGTCTGGCCAGCGTCAAGAAGCTGCGGCAGCTGAACCCGTCTCTGCTCGCGGTCGGCCACGGCCGGATGCTTGCGAATCCGGCAGATGCGATCGCTCGCGCCGTTGAGGAAGCGGAACGCAATCTGCAAATCAAAAGGAGCTCGAATTCGAATGTCACCCAGAATCGGACTTGATCTGCCTACCCTTCTAGAAGCGGCCACGGAACTGGCGGACCAGCAAGGACTGGAGTCCGTTACGCTTGCCTCGCTAGCTAGCCAGTTGAACATTCGCTCACCGTCCCTCTACAATCACGTGAACGGCCTTCCCGAGCTGCGGCGTCTCTTGGCACTTAAGGGATTGGAGCTGCTTCTGACCAAGCTGGACGGCGCGGCGGCAAATCTCTTGGGGGACGAAGCGCTAATGGCCTTCTGCCGAGCTTATCTGTCTTTCTCCCGTGAGCATCCGGGACTATATGAAGCCTTTCAGCGGGCTCCGGAGCCCGACGATACGGAATTGAAGCAGGCGGCGGCTCTCGTAGTCGATCGCGCCGTCCAGGCGATCGGGGCCTATGGGCTGCAAGGGGATGCAGCCATTCACGCCGTTCGCGCCGTCCGCAGCTTCCTGCACGGCTTTGCCTCCTTGGAGAGGCAAGGAGGCTTCGGCATAAAACTTGATCTGGACGATACGTTTCGTCTTATGGTGGAGACCTTTATTGCCGGTGTAAAGGCGAGAAGGAACGAGGCTTCGGAAGGAGTGCCGACATGAGCTTTATCGTGTTCATGCTGCTGTTCACCGTCGGATGCGGGTGGCTGGATGCCAGAGCCCGCGAAACCCATTTTTAACAAGAAAGGGATGTGAACGGAATGTTCGCAGGTCATTTCGCGCTCGCTGCCGCCGTGAAGTCTGGCACCCGCCAAACACCGCTGTGGGCGTTGATGCTTAGCACCCAATTGTTGGATGTCGCGTTCGTGCCGCTTCTCCTGTCCGGGCATGAAACGATAGAGACGGTCGAAGGAACGCATGGCTACGGCAGCAGCCTCATTCATGCAGCCTATACGCACTCGCTCGTCGGAGCGCTTCTTCTTGCCCTCTTGGCCGGGTGTTTGGCGGGATGGAGATGGGGGCTCAAGTCCGGAACGATCATTGCGGGGGTAACGATGAGCCACTGGGTTCTGGACCTCGTCGTTCATCGGGAGGATCTTCCGCTGCTACCCGGCAACGCCGGAGATCTGCCGCTCCTCGGTCTCGGGCTCTGGACCCGGCGAGAGGCGAGCATCGCCCTGGAGCTTGTTCTTGTCGTCATCGGCACCGTTATGTATGCAAGATCCCTTCTCGCCAGGAAAATGGCATCCGGCCTTCCGGAGGCGGACGCGTTTGCCGCCCCGGCGGTCTTAGCTGGCAGACGTCTGTCCGGATGGGCCGGAACCGGCATGGGAGTGTTTCTTGCCCTTTCGCTGATTTGGGATGCGGCTATTTCGGGCTGAGCCGATCCCTCTTATGATAAGCTCTTGGCGTTGACTGCGGTTCCGTATAGGGGTATTATACTTACAAAAAGTAACTAAATTACGCTGACGGGGCTGACATTGGCCTAGGAGGCGGGTTTAGCCTACGCAAGGAGGACATTTCGATGTCGACGAGTATACATCCCGATACGCACATCGGACTCGTACGCCTCAAGGTCAGCAATCTGGAGCGTTCGATTCGTTATTATCAAGAGATCATCGGTTTTACTTTCGTCCAGGAGAAGGGCAATCGTGCCGCCGAATTGTCCGTGGACGGAGAGCGACCGTTGCTGGTGATTGAAGAGGTGCCGAATCCGGCGCAACTGACCCGCAGGCACGCCGGGCTCTATCACTTCGCGATTCTCGTGCCGGACCGCAAGTCGCTCGGCGTTGCCGTTCGGCATCTCGCCGAGAGCGGCGTTCCCCTAGGCCAAGGCGATCATTTGGTGAGCGAAGCGTTCTACTTGAACGATCCGGACGGCAATGGCATCGAGATCTACGCGGATCGTCCGAGAGAACAGTGGGAGTACGAGCCTTCCGGTTCGATCCGTATGGGCACGGATCCGGTAGACGTCGAGAGCCTTCTGGCGCTGGCTGGCCGGACCCGATGGGAGGGGCTTCCCCCGGGAACGACGATGGGGCATATTCACCTTCACGTGTCGGAGATTCCTGCCGCCCAGCAGTTCTATTGCGGCTTGCTTGGCTTCGATCTGATAACGAAATACGGCGATGCGGCGCTTTTTGTCTCCGCAGGCGGCTATCACCATCACATCGGCCTCAATACTTGGGCCGGCGTAGGAGCGAAGCTCGCCCCGGAAGCGGCGGTCGGCTTGAAGGATTACGAGATCGTCGTGCCGAATCCGGACGCTCTCGACGAGGTAGAGACCAGGTTGCAAGCGGCAGATTATCCTTATGTGCGGAAAGACGGGGAGCTTCGGGTGAAGGATCCCGCCGGCATCGCGATTCGATTGCTCGTCCGATAATATTCAAGCAGAGAAAAGCCCTCCTATCTTCCGGAACGGAGGAGGGAGGGCTTGCTTAGTCTTGTTTGCCTCTATTAGTCTTGCGCCGTCAGAATGACCGGACCGTCCTTCGTGATGGCGATCGTGTGCTCATATTGGGCGGACAGCTTGCCGTCCGCCGTGCGGCACGTCCAGCCGTCGGCATCGATCTTCATGCGCCAGGTGCCGGCGTTCACCATCGGCTCGATGGTCAGGACCATTCCTTCCTGAAAGCGGAAGCCCTTGCCCGGATTGCCGACATGGATGAAGCTGGGCTCCTCGTGAAGTTCCCGGCCGACCCCGTGGGCGGCAAGGTCGCGAACCATGGAGTAGCCGTTCGCTTCCGCATGCTTCTGCAGCGGATGCATGGCATCGCCGATCCGGTTGCCGACGACGGCTTTCTCGATCCCGATATAGAGGCACTCCTTCGTCACGCGCATGAGCTTCTCGGCTTCCTCGGACACTTGGCCGACCGCATAAGTCCATGCGGAATCGCCGATCCAGCCATCGAGCTGGGAGACGATGTCGATCGTGACGATGTCCCCTTCCTTCAACGGATTCTTATTCGGAAAACCATGAGCGATGACCTCGTTGACCGAAGCGCAGGTGGCGTATTTAAAGCCCTTGTAGCCCTTTGTATAGGCGCGGGCGCCGGCTTGGTGCAGGATATCGTCGACAAGCTCCTCGATATCCCAGGTGGATACGCCCGGACGGATCATCTTGGCGATCTCGCGGTGGCAGGCGGCGACGATCGCTCCTGCCGGCTTCATTTGCTCAATCTCGCTTGGAGATTTTAAAGTTAACATGGTTGTTGCTCCTCTCTTGCTGTCGCAGTCTGCTTGATTCCGGCCAGCAGCAGGCGAGACGTTCGCTCCGCGTCCAGGGCGGGATGGTTATGGTAGAGCCATAAGCCCGCGCATCCTACCAGCGAGCCGATAAGCACATTCGCCGATTCCTCGGCCATGCCGGAGTCCGCGACTCCCGCGAAAGCTTCGGCAACCGGAACGAAAAGCTCGTTCTCGAAGCGCTGCGGCAGCTCGCCAATCACGCTTGCAGGCAGCTGGTGGAACTTCTCGGAAGCCATTTTATACAGGATAAAAGTCGCCGGTTCCCGTTCCCATTGCTTGAGCAGGCTGGAGGAGAACCGCTCCAGGACGCTCCACGAGGGCACTCCGGACAGCTTGGCGCGAGTCAGCTCGCGCGAGGTCTCGAAGGCGCCCCAGAGCAGGTCTGCGAGCAGCGTGAATTTATTGTTGTAATAATGATAGACGGTTCCGTACCCGACACCCGCTCTCAGGGCGACGTCCCGGATCTCGAAGGCGGTCCCCATGGCCAGGTAGACGTCTGCGGCGGCAGAGCGAATCTGCTGGAATCGCTGCTCCCGGATGACATCGTTCTGCTCTTTCGTTCTTGGCGACATGGACGGGAACCTCCTTCGGATGGCTTTTTTTTGACCTGCTGTCATGTCGATATAAAATCAGGGTACGCCAATTGAACGGGGGTGTCAAGCGAAGCGCCCTTCTTCCCATGGTCTTCTCCAGGCAGTACAATGGGAAAAGAAAGCGATATTGTCGGTTTTGCCTTAGCGGAGGAGGAGAGTTCAGCATGAAATTATCCATCTGTACGGACGCTGTTTATCGCGGCATTCCCACTCCGGAAGCTGTTCGTCTGGCACGCGAGAACGAGTATGACGCCATCGAGTTCTGGTCTTGGTGGGACAAGGATCTGGCTTCTATTCGAGAGGCGGCAGAAGCGAATGGCGTAACGGTCGCAACGTTCTGCACTCGCTTCGTCAGCTTGGTCGATCCGGATTGCCGTAGTGAATACATAGAGGGCTTGAAGCAGTCGATCGAGGCTGCGCGGAGCGTCGGCTGCGTTCGGCTCATCACTCAGACAGGCGACGATCGCCCCGGCGTCTCCAGAGAGCTTCAACGTCAGCATATGATTGACGGGCTCAGGGAGTGCGTTCCCCTGTTGGAAGCGGCAGGAGTTACTTTGCTGGTCGAACCGCTGAACACGGCGGTGGATCATCCCGGGTATTATTTGTCATCGGCGGAAGAGGCATTCTCGATCGTGCGGGAGGTCGGCAGTCGGAAGGTCAAAGTGCTGTACGACATCTATCACCAGCAGATCACGGAAGGCGATCTGATTCGGACGATCCGCGCGAACGTCGAATGGATCGGCCACTTCCATGCGGCGGGCCATCCCGGACGCGGAGAGCTGCACAACGGGGAGATCAATTACCCGTACGTGTTCGCGGCGATCCGGGAAACGGGCTACCAAGGCTATGTCGGCCTCGAATATTTCGGAAGCGAACCGACGGAGGCCGCTCTGGCGCGCGCGCTCGAGATGACGAGATAATAGACGGCAAGAGTAGATAGCAAATCTCTTAAGCGAGAGTCGGTCGAGGCTGACAAGTACGAGCCTAGCAGGTGGCGCCCTTTTGGGCGCCTTTGCTATTGCTTTTACTTGCCCCCAGCAAACGCACATATCCCCATCAGGCGAGTAGCAGCAACCCAACTTGCCCCCAGCAAACGCACATATCCCCATCAGGTGAGTAGCAGCAACCCAACTTGCCCCCAGCAAACGCACATATCCCCGTTCGGTGAGTAGCGGAAACCCAACTTGCCCCCAACAAACGTACATATCCTTGTCCGGTGAGTAACAGCAACCCAACTTGCCCCCAAAAAAGCGCACATATCCCCATCCGGTGAGTAGTAGCAATCTAACTTGCCCCCAGCAAATACACATATCCCCATTAGGCAAGTAATAGCAACCCAACTTGCCCCCAGCAAACGCACATATCCCCTTCTGGTGAGTCATGACCGCCAACTCGTGGAGATGTTGCCATACGGCACTATCTCGGCCGTAGCGAGACGGTGATCCCGCGGAGATGTTGCCGTACGGCACGATCTCGGCCTCAGCGAGGCGGCGATCCCCCGTAGATGTTGCCATACGACACTATCTCGGCCGTAGCGAGACGGTGATCCCGCGGAGATGTTGCCGTACGGCACGATCTCGGCCTCAGCGAGGCGGCGATCCCCCGTAGATGTTGCCGTACGGCACTATCTCGGCCGCAGCAAGACCGCGATCCTACGTAGATGTTGCCGTACGGCACGATCTCGGACGCAGAAACTTCGCCTGCCCCGTCCCGAGCTCCGGCGCCCCCCCACACCATCGCCGTTCCCGGAACATATGAATATTGCACTTACACCTGTGTACAAGGGGGCTGTGCCGATGTCCAAGGAAGCGGATGCCCTTCGCGCGCAGATCGTGCAGCTTGCGGGGGCTTACTCGGCGGCGGCTTGGCCGAAGCGGAGCTTTCGCCCGGGCATCGACCCGGTTCCGGTCAGCGGCAAAGTGTTCGACCGCGCAGAGGTCGCGTCTCTCCTGGAGGCCTCGCTCGACTTCCACCTGACGACCGGGCGCTTCGCCCGCCGGTTCGAGAAGGAGTTCGCCGCCTTCCAGCAGCGGAGGTTCGCCTTGCTCACGAACTCCGGCTCCAGCGCGAATCTGCTGGCGGTCGCCGCTCTCACTTCGGAGCGACTGGGCGGAAAAAGGCTTCTTCCCGGAGACGAGGTGCTGACGGTTGCGGCGGGTTTTCCCACGACGGTGAATCCGATCCTGCAGAACGGGCTCGTTCCCGTGTTCGCCGACGTCTCCCTGCCCACCTACAACATAGACGTTTCCGAACGGCTGGAGCAGGCGATCGGCCCGCGCACCCGAGCGATCATCCTCGCCCATACGCTCGGCAATCCGTTCAACCTAACGGAGATTCGCCGCTTGGCGGACAAGTATGGCCTCTGGCTGATCGAGGACTGCTGCGATGCGGTCGGTTCGCTCTATGAAGGGAAGCCGGTCGGCACGTTCGGCGATCTCGCGACGTTCAGCTTCTACCCGGCGCACCATCTGACGATGGGAGAGGGCGGCGCCGTGCTGACCTCGAGCCCCCTGCTTCGCAAAATCGTGGAGTCCTACCGCGACTGGGGAAGGGATTGCTGGTGCGAGCCCGGCGAGGACAACACTTGCGGACGCCGCTGGGACTGGAAGCTCGGCGACCTGCCGCACGGCTACGATCACAAGTACATCTACAGCCACATCGGCTACAACCTCAAGGCGACGGACATGCAGGCGGCCATCGGCGTTGCCCAGTTAGCCAAGCTGCCGTCCTTTATCGAAGCTCGGCGCCGCAACTTCGCCTACCTATACGAAGCTTTATCTTCGCTTCAAGACGCTCTGATCCTGCCGGAGCCCACGCCGGGAAGCGAGCCGAGCTGGTTCGGCTTCCCGATTACCCTAAGAGACAACGCGCCCGCAACCCGCCTCCGGCTGCTGACCGAACTCGATCGCGCCCGCATCGGCACTCGGCTGCTTTTTGCAGGGAATCTGCTTCGCCATCCGGCTTACGCCGCCATTCCTCACCGTATTCACGGGGAGCTGCCCGTATCCGACCTCATCCTGAACCGCACGTTCTGGATCGGCGTCTACCCGGGCTTGACGGAAGAGATGCTCGCTCACTCCGCAAGTTCGATCCGCAAAGCGCTCGGGAAGGGGAGATCGGGATGAAAGCAGTCATCCTGGCTGGGGGATACGGCACCCGACTCAGCGAAGAGACGTCCATTCGTCCCAAGCCGCTCGTCGAGATCGGGGATCGTCCGATTCTCTGGCATCTGATGAAGCTGCTCGCTCATCAAGGCATAACCGACTTCGTCATCCCCCTCGGCTACAAAGGCTTCATGATCAAAGAGTACTTCGCGAATTATTGGCTGCGGGAATCGGATGTCACCATTCGGCTGGGAGGCGCGGAGGGCGGCGGGATCACCGTTCATCAGCCGTGCGCGGACGATTGGAGGGTCACCTTGGTGGATACGGGGCGCGATACGATGACCGGCGGGAGATTGAAGCGGATCCGAAAATATCTGAACGAGCGGGAGACGTTCCTTATGACATACGGGGACGGGCTGGCGGATATCGAGTTAAATCGGCTCGCCGAATTCCATCAAGCGCATGGCAAGCTGGCGACGGTGACGGCGGTTCAGCCCGCGGGGCGGTTCGGAGCTCTGGAGCTGCTGGAGGATGGAGAGGTCGCGGGGTTCGCGGAGAAGCCGAGAGGGGACGGGGGCTGGGTGAACGGGGGGTTCTTCCTGTTGCAGCCAGAGGCTTTGGATGGGATCGAGGGGGACGACACGGTATTCGAACAGGAGCCGATGCGGCGGTTGACGGCGGCGGGGGAGCTGAAGGCTTATGCGCATCGCGGCTTCTGGCAGCCGATGGACACGCTCCGGGACCAGAAGCTGTTGGAGGCCATGTGGGCAAACGGGAAGGCGCCGTGGAAAAGGTGGAGCCCATGAAGGTCGCGCGTTATGTGGCGGATTTTCTGGCGGCTGCGGGGGTCGGGCACGTGTTCGAGATGGCCGGCGGCGCCATCGCGCATCTGCTGGACGCCGTTCACGAGCATCCTCGGCTCGAGGCGGTGTCCATGCACCACGAGCAGGCGGCGGCGTTCGCCGCCGAAGGCTACGCCCGCGCCCGCGCCGGCTCGGGCGGCATCGGGGTCGCGATGGCGACGAGCGGACCGGGGGCTCTCAACCTGCTCACCGGTATCGGGAGCTGTTACTTCGATTCGATTCCAGCTTTGTTTATTACAGGACAAGTGAACACCTACGAGTTCAAATTCGACGCTCCCGTGCGGCAGAACGGGTTCCAGGAGACGGACATCGTATCCGTCGCGAAGCCGATCACGAAGCACGCCGAGCTGGTGACGCAGGCGGAGGACATTCGGTTTGCATTAGAACGCGCGCTGCATCTCGCGCGTACGGGAAGGCCGGGGCCAGTTCTGCTGGACCTGCCGATGGACGTGCAGCGAGCGGAGGTAGTGCCGGAGCGGCTTCGGTCTTATTGGGCCGGCGAGGAGTTCAAACGTTATCGGGAGGAGCAGGCGGAGCTTAGTCGCGGGGCGGCGGAAGGGGCCGAGCAGGCGATGAAGCTGCTGCTTGCAGCGAAGCGACCGCTTGTGCTGATCGGCGGCGGTGTCCGGAGCGGCGGCGCCGTCGAGGCTTTGCGCGAATGGCTGGAGCTGACGAAGCTGCCCAGCGTCGCCTCGCTGCTCGGATTGGATGCTCTTCCGGCGGATTGGCCGCATTTTCTAGGGCTTATCGGCACCTACGGCCACCGGCAGGCGAATCTGGCGGTTGCCAACAGCGACTTCCTGCTCGTGCTCGGCTCGCGACTGGATACGAGGCAGACCGGCACCCGGCCGGAATGGTTCGCCCGCGAAGCCAAAGTCATCCATGTCGACATCGATGCGAACGAGCTTGGCCGCAAGGTGAGAACGGAGCTGCCGGTGCATGCGGACGTCGGAAGGTTCCTGAAGCAGCTGTCCGCGCGCTGGACGGAGCCGGATGGCGAGAAGGCATCCGCATGCTGGGAGCCGTGGCGAATTCACCTGCAAGCGAACCGGAGCTTGCTGAAGGAACGGCTTGAGGGCGAGGTTCCTCATCCGACTCTATTGCTTAAGTCGCTCGCAGCTCATCTTCGCGAGGACGATCTGATCTGCCTGGACGTCGGCCAGCATCAGATGTGGGCGAGCCAGTCGCTGCGGCTGCGCGAAGGGCAGAGGCTGCTGAATGCCGGAGGCATGGGGGCGATGGGCTTCGCGCTGCCCGCGGCGATCGGGGCGGCGCTTGCTTCGCCGGGCCGCCGCCTTGTCGTGATCGCGGGAGACGGCGGGCTCCAGGTCAATATCCAGGAGCTGGAGACGATGGTCCGCTTGCGTCTTCCCCTTCTCCTCCTCGTTCTGAACAATCGCTCGCTGGGGATGGTGCGGCAATTCCAGGATCAGAATTTTGAAGGCAGGCTCGGCTCGACGGTTCAAGGCTACGGCTGCCCGGATCTCGTCCATCTGGCGGAAGCCTACGGATTGCCCTCGAGGAGAGCGACGGCGGCCGAGGTGCTGGAGAAGGGGTGGGCTGGCCTCACTGATGTGGGATTGCTGGAGATCGAAGTGAGCGGATCGGCGGATGTCGTCCCGAAGCTTGGGGTGAACAAGCCGCCGGAAGACATGGACCCGCCGCTGCCCGGGGAGCTCCTCCGCCGGCTTCTGGAAGTGAACCCGATAAACGAATGACCGCCCTGCCGAACCTGCGTCGGCGGGGTGTTTGAGTTGTTCACGTTTCAGACAAAATAAGGGAAGAAGACTTCATTCTGTGACTCTTTTGACATCCCTTTTTCCCCGATTCCGCTATGATAAGCGCCAATGAGACGAAATTTGGTCAAAAAAGTTTGAAAATTGTTCTGAAAATTAAATTGAAAACAATGCTATGATGATTCGTATATATCATATGGGTAAACGAATGACTTATAGATAGGAGGCGAGCCTGCATGGTGCAAGTCAAAATATACGGAATACGGGACAAGCTTGGCGCTATTCGCTTAACCTTGTCCGACATGATTCATATGAGCTTGGTAGAAGCGTTCCACATTCCGGAGACGGATAAGTTTCAACGGTTCTTCTGGCTGGAGAGAGATGATTTCCTTTACCCTGCAGGCCGCTCGGAGCATTACACGATCATCGAGATTCTTATCTTCGAAGGGCGTTCCGATCGGGCCAAGAAAGAATTGATCAATCTTATCTACGAGAGAGCGGCCTCCTGCGGCCTGATGGCGAACGATCTGGAGATCGTCCTGCTGGAATCGCCGCGTTTGAATTGGGGAATGAACGGCATGCCGGCGGACGAGCTGGAGCTTCCTTATCGAATCGACGTTTGACGGACGGCGGGGAACGAATACATTCGCATTCTTTTTTTGTACCGGGGAGATGGGAAACCATGATACGCGCTATCGTCTTTGATTTTGATGGAACGATAATGGATACCGAGTCGGTCGCTTACGATGCTTTCCGAGGGATTTTTAACGAGTACGGCCTTGAGCTTTCGCTGGCCAAGTGGGCCAAGGGCATCGGCACTTGGGGAGCCTACGACCCCTTTAAAGATCTGGAGCAGCAGACCGGGCTCCTGCTCAATCGCGAGGAGATCCAGCAGAAGTACGAGATGTCCTTCGCCGAGAAAGTGAAGAACGTGGAGGTTCGGCCGGGCGTCCTTCACGTGCTGGAGGAGGCGTCGCGCCGGGGCTTCGGCCTCGCGATCGCGACGAGCTCGTACAGAAGCTCCGTTCTGCCTCATCTGGAGGAGAAGGGGCTGCTGCCCTACTTCCAGGCCATCCATACGGCGGACGAGGTGGAGAAGGTCAAGCCGGATCCCGCTTTGTACAAGCTGGCCGTCGAATCCCTGAACGTTCGCCCCGAAGAGGCGATTGCGATCGAGGATTCCGTCAACGGGCTGCGCGCCGCCAAGTCGGCCGGCCTGTTCGGCGTCGCGGTGCCGAACGAGCTGACCGCCTTCATGGACTTCTCCGAGGCGGATCTGACCATTCCGACCTCGCTCGCGCAGCTGCCGTTCGACGAATGGATGAGCCGCCTTCACAAGCAAGGAACTCCGAAGCCCGCCCGCGGGTGAAGAGATATCGGAGCATAAGGACTGCCCCATGAAAAATGCGACACTCTCCGGAAACCCGGATTAAGTGTCGCATTTTGGCTTTCCTGTTATTACTACAATACACTACTCCAGCCCAATTACCCTCCGACAGCCCCCGTAACTTCGAATATCTAAGTAACTCCGGCCCGGAATCGATTTTCGCTGCAGCTTATGAGTTAATAAAAAATAAATAATAACCTGTTACGATGACCCCGTTAGGGAATAAATGATTCTCAAAGGGGAAAAGTCCATTGTTGAATGAGATTCTAAACCACGCGCATCCTATTCTTGTCCATTTTCCCATTGTGCTGATTACCGTCGGTCTCTTGTATGACCTGTTCGTCTCGATTCGGCGGCGCGCTCTGCCGCTTAGCCAGGGAATATGGATTTGGCTTGCGGCCGCTCTATCCGCTTGGCTGTCCGTGGCGACGGGACCGGAAGAGGATGCGCACGGCAATACGTCATTCTTGGATATCCACAGTACGTTGGCGGATATCACGGCTTGGGCCGTCACCCTTCTGGTCGCCGCAAGGCTGTTCCTGCTGTTCCGGGGCAAGCAGTCCCTTGTCCGGACGACCCTCGTCGTTTATTTGGCCGTTGCGGTTGCCTCGTGCGGTTTGGTCTTGGGTACGGGGTACTATGGCGGCAAAATGGTATACGACAACGGCGTAGGCGTGAAGGTTAACGGGACTTCGGTTAATCCGCCCAAGGGAAATCATGATGGATAGCAGAAGGGGATTCAGGTGAACCATTCGGCAAGAGAAACGCATGTTGAGCGTCACTTTACCGCATCGGATACGATTCGGGACGTCGTGATCGGCATGTCGGACGGGCTGACGGTCCCGTTCGCGCTGGCTGCCGGTCTATCCGGAACCGTCTCCAGTACGAATATCGTCGTGATCGCCGGCCTTGCCGAGATCGCGGCAGGTTCGATAGCCATGGGCCTCGGAGGCTATCTCGCGGCGAGAACGGACCGAGAGCATTACGAGAACGAACTGGAGAGGGAACGGCGGGAAATCATCGAGGTCCCGGAGCGCGAGAAGGAAGAGGTGGCCGAGGTTCTCCGAGGCTGGGGACTCCAGGAGCCAAACGTCCAATCGGCGGTAAACGAAATAAGCAGCGATCCGAATCGATGGGTCGCTTTCATGATGAAACACGAGCTGGGGCTTGAAGAACCCGAGCCCAAAAGAGCCCGTAACAGCTCCTTAACGATCGGGCTCTCTTACATCGTGGGCGGGATTATTCCATTAATCCCTTATATGCTCTTCCATCGAGCCTCCGAGGCTCTGCTGGTCTCCGTCGTCGCCACCTTGATCGCCTTGTTTATTTTCGGTTACGTCAAAGGTAAATTCACGGGTTCGAGACCGTTCAGAAGCGCCGTTCAAACGACGTTGGTCGGCGGCGTGGCGGCGGGAATCGCCTTCCTCGTCGCCAAGCTCATCTCATGAACGGCTTGCGGTACTGATTCGGCGAGACGCCCTCCAGCTTCTTGAATACCTTGCTGAAGTATTTCTCGTCCGCATAGCCGACCATCTCGGCGATGTCCGCGATTCGGAGCTGAGGATTGCCGAGCAGCAGCTTGGCCTTGTCGATGCGAATTCGGCCGAGGAAGTCGGAGAGATTCTCGCCGAACTCCTGCTTGAACCGGCGCGAGATATACTCGCGGCTGAGGTAGAACTGGCTTGCGATGTCCTGCAGGGTAAGCTCGCGGTTATAGTTCTGTTCGATGTACTTGGCGATCTCGAGCATGACGTTGCGTTCGCGGCCGCGCTCGCTGTTCTGCTTCGCGGCGAGGCGAACGAGGCGTTCCGTCCAGTCGCGGCGCCATTGTTCGAGCGAGATCGCGCCCTCCTCGGTCAGCGGAATCGTCTGCGCCGGCATGGCGGCCGCAGCCGTTCCCGCGCTCGCAGCCGCTTTGGTCCCCGTCTCTTCCGACCCCGCAGCGCCGTCTCCGGACCAGCGCTCGAGCATCGCATGGAACTCGTGCCGCCACAGCTCCATCTGCTCCATCGTCACGACCGGCAGCCGACCGACCTCGCCAAGCCAACGATCGACGACAATCCCGATCTCCGACTCGTTGCCGCTCAGCACGGCCATCCGGAAGCTTTCTTCGAAGTCGAATAAGTTCAATTTGCTCGCGGCCGTGCGCTCGGACGGATCGTACTCATGGCACCACGAGACCCGGGCAAGAAGGTTCCGATGCTTCAGCGCCGCGCGGGCGGCGGAATACGAGGAGGCAAGCCCGTTCGGGAATGCCTCGACCGTTCCGATCCCCAGATCGAAACGGCACTTCAGCGTGGACTGGAACCCTTGCTGGATTCTGGCCAGCGTGTCCTTCGTCTGGGACAATCGATCCCATAAGACCAAGATGACCTCCTGCTCGCTGCTCCAGAATCGGCAAGCGAATCCGCGGTTATCGGGCCGCAGGAATTCGTTGCAGATGTTCGTCACCGTGAAGAAGAGCAGGTCGCGGTTGCGGCTGTACTTGTCCGTGACGGAGCGGCCGATCGTGTCCATACTCAGGATGACCACCTGCGCTTGGCGCGCCCGGTCGAGCCGGAATTCCTCCTCCAGCGTCTCCCGCACGAAGGCGTAAGAGCCCGGTTCGGAGACGAGATTGGAGAAAATCTTGTCCCAATAAACCGGCTTCAGCTGATTCATCTCGATATTGCGCTTCTGGGTCAGCCGGCGCTCCTTGTTCTCCTGCTCCCAACTGGCGACCGCCTTGCCGAGAGCCTCCTGCAACTGGTCCGGATCGACCGGCTTCAGCAGGTAATCCTGGCCTCCGTACTTCATCGTGCTGCGCACCAGATGGAAGTCGTCGTGCCCGCTGACCACGATGCGCCGGGCGGGGCAATCCTGCTCCTCCATCCAGGCGAGCAAATCCACTCCGTCCCGTATCGGCATCCTCATGTCGGTGATCACGATCTCGGGCTTCTCCCTCTCGATGATCCGCATCGCCTCTTCTCCGTTATCCGCCTCGACTATCTTCCGAATTCCGAGCGTCTCCCAATCCACCAGCAGCTTGATCGCTTCGCGCACGTGCTGTTCATCGTCTACAAGCAGTACCTTCATGGTTCGACCTCCAATGTGGTATGAAGCGGAATTCTAAGCGTGACGCGGAACCCGAGCGGGTTGCGGCTGTCTATGTCCAGCGAAGCCTCTTCGCCGTAATAAAGCTTCAGCCTCACGGCGACGTTGCGAAGGCCGATGCCTTCCGGTTCCTCCAGCATGGCGGAGGAAGGACGCGCGAACTGCTGCTGAAGCTCGGATAGACGGGCCGCGGATACCCCGATTCCGTTGTCCTCGACCGTCACGACCAGCCGGGAATCGTCCGTGACCTGCGTTCCGATCGATAAGGCTCCCGACCCGCCGCGCGGCTCGTAGCCGTGCTTGAAATAATTCTCGACGAGAGGCTGGAGCAGCATCTTCGGCACGAGCACCTGAAGGGAAGCGGGATCGATGTCGTAGCGGACGTCCAATTGGTCCGAGAACCGCTGCTGCTGAAGCTCCAGGAACGCTTTGGCATGGGCGATCTCCGCCTCGAGGGGCACGATGGCGTCGCTCGTATTCATGGTGTACCGCATCATTTTGGCCAAGGAATTGAGCAGGGAATAGACCTTCGGAGCCTTCGACTGGAGCGCCAGCGTGCCGATCGACTGCAGGGAATTGTTCAGAAAATGCGGGTTGATCTGAGCTTGCATCGCCCGGAGCTGATTGGACTTGTTCGCGAGCTGCAGTTTGTATTCTTTGTTGATGAGATCGTTGATCGTCCCCAGCATCGAATTGAATCTCCTCGCTAGAATACCGATCTCGTCCTTGCTCTGAACGGGAACGGCCGCGGCGTTCAGGTTGCCGATCTGGGCCTTGTTGATATGCAGGATCAGCTGTTTGATCGGCTTCGTGAACTGGAAGGAGATGAACAGCGTCGCCAGCACGACGACGATGAGGAACAGGGCGATGATCAGGGAGTTGATCGTCCGCACTGTCTTTGCATTTTCATACAGGTACGAATACGGCAGCTCCTTCACGACGACCCAGTCCATGTAATTCGTCTTCAGGGTGTCGTAGATCACGATCCCCGAGAAGCTTCCGTCCTTCCAACCGATATGCCCGTTCTCGGCCCCTGAGGATAGAACCTTGCCGGCCCAAGGAAGCTTGTCCGCGCCTTTATCCGAGTTGGCGGAGCAGAGAAACTGCCCGTCGCGATCCATCAGATAGAGCGTCTCCTTGCTCGAGGTGACCAAGCTGTTGCAGATGCCCTGAAGCTCCTCGCTCTTGATGTCGATGGAGAGGTAGCCGATGATCTGGTCGCTTGGCGTCTTGATGATCGGCCGCCTTAGCGTGAATACGCTTTCGTCCTTGACGCTTCGGTTCGGGTCGAAAGCGTAATGAAGGCTGGAATGCGTCGCCTCGACGAAGGGCTGGGGATTGTTCGTGCGCCCGGAAGGCCACTCGATCGTGCCGTTCGCGCCGCCCCGGTACAGGCCGCGGGCGAGCAGGTAGGTCATCCGGTCCGGCCCGAGAATCTGGAGCTGGATCTGGTGGGCCCCTGGCAGCGACTGATACATATTGAGCAGATGCGTATAAATCGTCATGCGGTTATTCGCGTCGAAGGTCTCGCTGACAACGTTGGCCGCGCTCCCTCTCTCGATAATGGCATAGAGGGAAGTCGGGCTGTTCAGGGAATTATAGGCGTTTAGGGAGACGCGGTTGATCGTGTTCATGTAATTCAGGATATTATTCGCGCCCAGAGAGAGCATCGTCTGGTTCTCGGTAATCGACTTCTCGGTGACCGCCGACTTGATGTAGTGATTGGAGACGAGCATGGAGATCAGGATCGGAATGATGGTGGCTGCGAGCAGCAAGCCCATCAATTTGTTGCGGATGCTAGTGCGGAACATCTTGCGCTCTCCCCCCGAGGTCAATATATTACACCAAACCCATCATATCTATCGGTGGCTCGCCTGACAATATCTCTTTATAGTCAAGGTAGAGTTTGGAGAAAGGGGAGAAAGGCAATGTCATTGCGCAAAAAAACGGGAGAGTGGATCCAGCAGACGGTGTTCGTGGGTCCGGGGCTTCTTGCATTCTCCGTCATCGTGCTGATCCCTTTCTTGCTGGGATTCTATTATTCCTTCACGGAATGGAACGGGCTTGATCTGGACAAGGCCAAGTGGATCGGCATGGACAATCTGCATCGAATCTTCACGGACGACGAGAAGTTCTGGAAGTCGCTCGTGTTCACTCTGAAGTTCTCGGTCGTCACGGTCGTTCTGACGAACGGCCTTGCCTTCCTGCTGGCGCTGGCGTTATCCAGGGCGCTGAAGACCCGCAACGCGCTGCGGACGATCTTCTTCCTGCCTAACGTCATCGGGGGCATTCTGCTCGGGTACATCTGGCAGTTTATTTTTACCAAGGGCTTCAAGACGATCGGGGAGTTCACCGGCTGGCCGCTCTTCGAGCTTCCATGGCTTGGAACGCCGCAGACCGGCTTCTGGGGACTCGTCATCGTGTTCATCTGGCAATCCGCCGGCTACATGATGGTCATCTACATCGCCGCGATCGTCGGCGTGCCGAAGGATCTGCAGGAGGCCGCGATCATCGACGGAGCCTCCTACTGGCAGACAATCCGCAAGGTGACGATCCCGCTGATCATGCCGGCCGTCACGGTCTGCTTGTTCCTGACGACCTCGAACGCGTTCAAGATGTTCGACCTGAACCTGTCGCTGACGAAGGGCGGACCGGGAACGTCCACCCAGTCGCTCGCTTACAACATCTATGCCGAAGCTCTGGTCAATAACCGGTACGGGCTGGGAACCGCCAAAGCGATGCTGTTCTTCGTTCTCGTATCGCTGATCGCCATCACTCAGGTTTGGCTGACCAAGCGCAAGGAGGTCGAAGCCTGATGAGCAAGCCTCAAGCCGCGGAACGGAGGAGCAAGAGGCTGATCGGCGTCGAGCTGGTCGCCATCCTGCTGGCCCTGTTGTTCCTGTCGCCTTTCTATTTCGTTCTCGTCAACTCGGTCAAGGCTCTCGGCGAGATCATGGTCGACGCCGCGTCCTTCCCGCAGAAGTATCTGTTCTCGAATTACTCGAAGGTATGGGACATCATCCGATTCCCGCACGTGCTGTACCATTCCTTCCTGATTACGGGGCTGAGCGTCATTGGCCTGATCGTTCTTAGCTCGATGACGGCTTATCGGATCGTTCGCCGGCCGACAAAATTCAACAAAATTCTATTTTTCTGCTTCATAGCCTCGATGACGATCCCGTTCCAATCGGTTATGCTTCAATTGGTGCGGGTCACGAGCACGCTGGAGCTTCGCGGCAACCTGATCGGCATCGTCGTCTGTTACCTCGGGTTCGGCCTGGCCCTGTCGGTCGTCTTGTTCCACGGGTTCATCAAGGGCGTGCCTCTCGAGATCGAAGAGGCCGCGGTCGTGGACGGATGCTCGCCGTACGGCGTCTTCTGGAGAATCGTGTTCCCGCTGCTCAAGCCGATCACGGTTACCGTCCTCATACTAAACACGCTGTGGATCTGGAACGATTACTTGCTTCCGGTGCTTATCATCGGCTCCAATAAGGACCTGACCACGATCCCGCTGGCGGTTACGAGATTCTTCGGGCAATATACGAAGCAATGGGATCTGGCGCTTGCCGGGCTTGCGATGAGCGTCACGCCGATCGTCATCATGTTCCTGCTGCTGCAGAAGCATATCGTCGAAGGGATTACATCCGGTTCCGTAAAAGGGTAATAATGGGCAAGATCAATATGTTCCACCTAATCGTTCAACATCTTCGGTTCTGGTCTGTGCAAACGTTTTCTACAATGGAGTTGCAAGGCTAAATCATAAACGAAAATCAGGGAGGTCTTCTTCGCATGAAACGCATGTCTGCCTTATTCATGGTTACGGCGCTGGTGACGGTACTGGCCGGTTGCGGAAGCAACAACAACGGCAACAACGCGGCGAGCCCAAGCGCATCGTCGGGATCCTCGAGCCCGGCTTCCACCGAATCGGCAAGCCCGGCTGTCGAGAAGAAGGACGTCAAGATCAAGATCTTCAACTTCAAGGTCGAGATCGCCGACAAGTTCAACCAGTTGGCGGAAGAGTACGAGAAGCAGACGGGAGTCAAGGTCGAGATCGAGACTCACGGCGGCGGAGAGGACTACAACGCCCTGCTCAAGGCGGAGATCGCATCCGGCTCCGAGCCGGAAATCTTCAACTCCGAAGGCTTCGCGGCGCTCGAGCCTTACTATGACCGCGCGACGGACCTGTCCGGCGAATCGTGGGCGAAGGACGTCGTTCCGGCCGCTTCGGCTCCGGCGACGGTGGACGGCAAGCTGCTCGGCATGCCGATGAACATCGAAGGGTATGGCATTATCTACAATAAGGATCTGTTTACCAAAGCGGGAATCACCGAGCTTCCGAAAACGCTGACTCAGCTGAAGGACGCCGTGGCGAAGCTCGAAGCGGCCGGCATCACGCCGTTCTCGACGACGAACGAATGGTGGTCCATCGGCCATCACACGATCAACATCGGCCTGGCCGAGCAGCCGGATCCGGTGAAGTTCATCGAAGATACGAAGACGGGCGCGACCGCGTTCAAGGGCAATTCCGTATTCGAGAATTGGATCAACTACGTCGACCTGGTGTTCGGACACAGCCAGAAAGACAAGCTGACGACGGACTATGCAACGCAAGTATCCCTGTTCGCGACGGGCAAGGCGGCGATGATCCAACAAGGCAACTGGATCCAAGGCGACATCGACAAGGTCGCGAAGCTGAACCTCGGCATTCTGCCGATTCCGATCGACGACAGCGGCAATGCCCATATCTATACGGGTCCGGCTAACTTCTGGATCGTCAACAGCAAGTCCAAGCATCCGGAAGAGGCGAAGGCGTTCCTCAACTGGCTCGTTACTTCGGAGACCGGCAAATCTTACCTGACGAAGGAATTCCAATTCATCCCGGCGCTCGTCACGATTCCGGCGACCGCGGACGACATCGGCCAACTCGGCGCCGCCGTCTCCGAGCAAGCGAAGGATGCGGGCGGCTGGCATTGGGGCCGCTACCCGGACGGCGTCATCCAAGGATGGGGAGCCGCGATGCAAGAATACCAAGGCGGTTCGATCAACAAGGATAAGCTGTTCGACAAGCTCGAGCAAGCGATCCAGGATATCGTGAAGAAGTAAGCGCAAAAGGCGACACCGGGTGGTTATCCCGGTGTCGCCTTTTTGGTGTTTTACGGGGAGGCCGAGCCAGTGGCTGTTTCGACGACGCGGCCCCGCATGCGGCAGGGATTAGTCTCGGATGAGACTAACTCAGCAGCGCGGCCCCGCATGGGGCGGGAATTAGTCTCGGATGAGACTAACTCAGAGACGCGGCCCCACATGGGGCGGGAATTAGTCTCGGATGAGACTAACTCAGCAGCGCGGCCCCGCATGCGGCGGGAATTAGTCTCGGATGAGACTAACTCAGCAGCGCGGCCCCGCATGAGGCGGGAATTAGTCTCGGATGAGACTAACTCAGCGGCGCGGCCCCACATGGGGCGGGAATTAGTCTCGGATGAGACTAACTCAGCAGCGCGGCCCCACATGCGGCGGGAATTAGTCTCGGATGAGACTAACTCAGCGGCGCGGCCCCACATGGGGCGGGAATTAGTCTCGGATGAGACTAACTCAGCAGCGCGGCCCCGCATGAGGCGGGAATTAGTCTCGGATGAGACTAACTCAGCGGCCGGAGCATCTAGAGTCCACCGAGATGTTGCTGTACGACACTAACTCCGCCTCTGGAGCGTCGTTGGAGCGCCGAGACGTTGCCGTACGACACTAACTCTGCCGCCGGAGCGGCGTCCCAAACTTCATCGATAAGCCTTCAGGAATTGAACCGCCTTGGCGATGTCGCGGGCGGGATCGGTGCCGACCTCGCGTTCGATGGTGAGGTAGCCCCCGTAGCCGATGTCGTTCAGCGCCTGCAGGTAGGCGTTCCATTCGACGGAGCCTTCGCCGAGCGGCACCTCGCGGAAGAAGGCTCCGGACTCGACCTCCTTCGCGAGCTTCTCGTGGTCCATCGGCTCGAAGCCGAGCGCGCCGTAGATGTTGCGCGGGTCGGTCTCGCGCAGGCGGATGCCGTCCTTGGCGTGGGTGTGCACGATGTAATCGCGCAGCGTGTACACGCCTTGGACAGGGTCATCCCCGGTGACCATAACGAGGTTCGCCGGGTCATAGTTGACCGATACGCCCTTGGAGCTAAGCGTATCGAGGAAGCCCTTCAGCCGGGCCGCCGGTTCCGGCCCCGTCTCGATCGCGAAGTACGCGTTCAGGCTGCTCGCGTACTGGCTGAGCTCCTCGCAGGCGGACTGCATCGCCGCGTAGACGGCGCCGTTCGGGTCCTCCTGCACGATGCCGATGTGCGTCGTCACCACGTTCGTGCCGAGCTCGACGGCAAGATCCAGGATACGCTTCGACTTCTCGACCTTCCAAGCATTCTCTCGCGCATCCTGGAAGCCGTGCCCGCCGAGATCGCCGACGAGCGCCGAGATCTTCAGGCCGAGCGAGTCCAGCTCGTCGCGAAGCTCCTTGCGGCGCGCCGCGGTTAATCCGGCGGGATCCATCTCGCCGCTGACCGCGTAGATCTGCACGCCGTCGGCTCCGACTTCCTTCGCCTTGCGCAGCCCCTCGCTGACGCCGACGCGGAAGCTGTCAACGATGACGCCGATCGGATTGGCTATTTTGATCATGGTTACCGCTCCTCTCCTAAACTTCTTCCCACAGCCTTCGGGCATTTTCCAAACCGAGTCTTGCCCCCAGAAGGCAGTCCTCCAGGCCTTCGAACTCAAGCGACAGATAGCCGTCGTAGCCGGACGTCTTGATCACCCGCAGCGCCTCGCGAGTGTCGATGTCGCCGTGCCCGAAGATCGCTCCCCGCAGATGGTTCCCGGCCGCGGTCCGGAACCAGCCTTCGCCGGGCTGAACCTTCTCTTCGCGAACGTAGAAGTCCTTCAGGTGCACGATGGACGCTTGGCCGATCGTGCGCTTCGCCGCGGCGACCGAATTCTCGTCTGCGCACAGGAAGTTGCCGATATCGAGCGTCAGCTTGAAGTTCGGATGGTTCGCCGCATGGATCAGGGCCAGCACCCGCTCGCTGCCTTGAAGGTAATAGCCGTGATTCTCTAGGCTGGTGACGACGCCTTGCTTCTCCGCGTACTCGGCGATGCGCCGGCAGGCCGCGGCCAGCTTCGGCAGCTCCTGCTGGAACAGCTCGGTCGTCGGATGATCCCGCCAGGCGACGTCGTGCCGCATCTTCTTCGCGCCTAGAGCGCGAGCGACATCGACGTGTGCCATTACCCGTTGGATCTCCGCTTCGTACTCGGCGTCGTCCTCGCAGTCGAAGTTGGCCCCGATCGCGTAGTTCGAGACGTCCAGCCCTCTGGCCGAAGCGCGCTCCTTGATCCGTTCGATCAACGAGGGATCCTCGATCAGGCTGAACCCGATCGGCACGATCTCGACGTGCTCGCCTTCGTGATCGGCGATCCAGTCGATGACGTCGAGCACGGTCATCCGGCCGTCGTTCATCGCTCCCTGCAAGCTGTATGTGCTTAACCCAAGCTTCATTGAAATGTCTCCCTTCTATCTGGCGAACTAATCCAAACGAATCTCGACGCCCTTCTCCGCCGATTCGTAAACCGCGCGCAGCATCCGCATCATGGCGACTCCGTCCTCGACGGGGCTAACGGGTTCCGTTCCGTTCTGCACGCAGGCGACGAAATGGTTGATCTCCTCTTGAAAAGCGCGAACGAAGTTGAACCCTGCGTCGTCCGTCTGGGGAACGACGTTCAGCATGACGTCGTGCTTCTCCGTCGCGATCTTTATCGCCGGATCGACCTCGAAGCCGCCCTTCGTGCCGAACAGCTTGACCGACGTCTCGTTCGCGAAGGCGTGCAGCGTGTAGCTGACGTCGACCAGCAGCGAAGCCCCGTTCTCGAAGCGGATCAACGCGTTCGCCATATCCTCGACCGTATTGACCGAAGCGTCGTAGTCCGCCGCCTTGTAGAAGTCGAGCCCGCGGACGTTGGAGCGGTTGCCCAGCTTGTTGTACGCGTTGCCGCTGACCGAGACCGGCTTCGGCTTGCCCATCAGGTACCAGACGAGGTCGATGACGTGGACGCCGATGTCGATGAGCGGCCCGCCCCCGGAGCGGGTCACGTCCGCGAACCAGCCGCCGGGATTGCCCAATCTGCGGAGAATGGAGGCTTTCGCGTAATAAATCTCTCCGAACTCGTCTAGTTCCGCGAAGCGCTTCAGAAGCTGAGCGTTCGGATCGTAACGCCGAACGAATCCGACCTGCAGAATGCGATCCGAGGCGCGGACGGCCTCTTGAATCCGGAGAGCCTCCTCGACGGTCAAGCTGAGAGGCTTCTCGACGAGAACGTGCTTGCCCGCGCGGATGGCGTCCATCGCGATGGCGGCGTGCGTATTGTTCCAGGTGCAGATGCTGACGGCATCGATCTCCGGATCGGCGAGCAGCTCGCCGAAGTCCGAATAGCTGCGCAAAGCATTGTATTTCCGTGCGGTTTCGGCTGCCCGTTCCGCGTTCTTGTCGGCGACGGCAACGAGTTGCACGTCCGGGTGGTTCGAATAGGAATCCAGGTGCGCCTGAGAGATCGAGCCGGTGCCGATCACTCCGATTCTGACGGTATTGCCCACGATTCATCGCTCCTTCTGTCTTTGCTTCCCACACTTCGTAATATAGAATAGAAGGAAGAATCGAGCCATGAACGGCGATGCGATTGTTTTGTAAAATTGTGCGATCGGAGCGGGTGAACATGGAGAAGCCGTCGATGCTGCGAGAAGAGATGGATATGCCGGATCCGCTGTTCCCGATGAAGATCCATCGTTGCCTATACGAGAAATCCGGCCTTACGACCTTCCCGAACCATTGGCATGCCCATCTCGAATTTATCTACGTCGTAGAAGGGCGGGCGAGGTTTACGTGCAATTCCCAAACCTACGATGCGGTGCCGGGAGACATCTTTATCCTGAACAGCGCCGATCTGCACCACGGGATCACCCTGTCCGAGCGGTTGTTCTATTACGCGGTGATCGTCGACCCGTCCCTGCTTCACAGCCGCACGGTCGACGCGGTGGAAGCGAAGTACATCGCCCCGATCGCGAGCAGCCGGATCCGCTTCGAGAACAAAATCTCGGACGATCCTCTCGTCCGGGAGAGCTTGTCTTCGCTGATCGAAGAATTTTTCGGCAAGGCTTTCGGGTACGAGCTGGCCGTCAAGTCCTGGATCTACCGTCTGCTGACCGCGCTGCTCCGCCACCACGTCGCCGTCCAATTTTCCCCCGAGGAGTACTCGTCCCGCCTTCGCAAGCTGGAGAGGATCGATCCGGTCCTGCGTCATATCGAAGAGAATTATTCCAGACGGCTGAGCGTCGAGGAGTTGGCCGCCGTCGCGCGGATGAGCCGCTATCACTTCGGCCGCATGTTCAAGGAGCTGACCGACCGCTCGGTCACCGATTACATCAACTTCGTGCGCGTCAACCGCTGCGAGTACGACTTGAGGCATACGGACAAGACGATCACCGAGATCGCCCTCACGCACGGCTTCCACGACGTGTACTACTTCAGCCGCCTGTTCAAAAGCTACAAAGGCGTGCCCCCTACCGCGCTGCGCAAAATCAACTAAAGGTACGTACAAGTTCAAGCCTGTGCTATAATGAGCCTATTAACTCGTCTGAGGTGAATGGTTTGAATCCGCAATCCCCGAAATACATGAGGCTCAAAGAAGAAATCGTCTCCTGGATCGCCGGCGGGCGCTACCGTCCGGGTGACAAGCTCCCTTCGGAGAACGAGCTGTCCGAGCAATTCGGCCTCAGCCGCCAGACGGTGCGCCAATCGATCGGAGAGCTGGTGCAGGAAGGCTGGCTCTCGCGCGAGCAGGGCAAGGGCACGTTCGTCTCCCGCCTGTCGGGAGAGAGAAGGCCGGCCGGGGGCAGCCGAACGGTCGGGATGATTACGACTTATATATCGGATTATATTTTCCCTTCGATCGTTAGAGGGGTGGAAGCCGCGCTGAAGGAGCAGGGCTATCGCCTGCTGCTCTCCAGCACCGACAACCGCAAGGACCGGGAGAGGGAGAGCCTGGAGATGATGCTCAGCCAAGGGGTGAGCGGCCTCATCGTCGAGCCGACGCGAAGCGCCGAGGGCAACCCGAACTTCGACGCGTACATGGCGATGCAGTACCACGGCGTGCCGATCCTGATGATCAACGAGCAGTACCCGGACCTGGACTGCCCTTGCGTGAAGCAGGACGACGAAGCGGGCGGGAGGCTGGCGACCGATCATCTGCTGAGCCTGGGGCATCGTCGGATCGCCGGATTCTTCAAGACGGACGACCTGCAGGGAGTCAACCGGATGAAGGGCTTTGTCCGCGCGCACCGCGAGCATGGCATTCCGGTCGATCCGGAGCTGGTGATCCGCTATGAGACCGAGCAGAGGGAAGAACTGCCGGGAACGGCGCTCCGCGAGCTGCTGAACCGGCAGGAGCCGCCGACCGCGATCGTCTGCTACAACGATCAGCTGGCCGTGGCGCTGCTGGACGTCGTCCGGGAAGCGGGACTTCGCGTTCCCGAGGACCTCTCGATAATCGGATACGACGATTCGTTCCTGGCGACGGCGACGGAGATCAAGCTGACGAGCGTCGTTCATCCGAAGGAGGAGCTGGGCGAGAAAGCGGCTCAGCTGCTCATCTCGATGCTCGAGGGAGGCTCGCAGCAGGAGGGCAAGGGCTGGGTGTTCGCTCCGCAGGTGGCGGCTCGTCAGTCGACGGCTCCAAGGTTGTAGACGGTTTGCGGCGGGAGGCCAAGGCTTGTTCAGACGAGTTCTGCGGAAAGGAGTCGCTTCTTGTCTGAACAGGCGTCCTGTTTTGGGGGGACCCCTCGACATACATGTACGTACAAGTGTATAATGGAAGCGGATTCGATCGAGTACTTATGATAACGATACATCGCGCGTCGTCCTTGAAGGATAGGGCAGAGGAAGACCCGCGACACGGGAAGGGATGGATACGAGTTGTTGGAAAAGTTGAAAGAGAGCGTGTGCCGGGCGAACGCGGAATTGCCGGCTTATGGGTTGGTAACGTTCACTTGGGGCAACGTCAGCGGCTTCGACCGGGAGTCGGGCCTTATGGTCATCAAGCCGAGCGGGGTTCCTTACGAGGAATTGACGCCGGAGCAGATGGTCGTCGTCGATCTGGACGGCAACGTTGTCGAGGGCAATCTGCGTCCGTCCTCGGATACTCCGACTCACCTCGTTCTTTATAAGGCTTTTCCCGGCATTGGCGGGGTCGTTCATACCCATTCCTCTTGGGCGACGATCTGGTCGCAAGCGGGGCAAGGCATTCCCGCGCTGGGAACGACGCACGGCGATTACTTCTACGGCACGATTCCGTGCACGCGCCCGATGACGGCGGAGGAGATCAAGGGAGCGTACGAGCACGAGACGGGCAACGTCATCGTCGAGACGTTCCGCGGCATCGACCCGAAGGCGGTTCCGGGCGTACTGGTCTACAGCCATGCTCCGTTCGCATGGGGCAAGGACCCGATGGACGCGCTGCACAACGCGGTCGTCCTGGAGGAAGTGGCGAAGATGGCTTACCATACCCGCCAGCTGAACGGCGGCATTCCGTCGATGCAGCAGGAGCTGCTCGACAAGCACTACCTGCGCAAGCATGGAGCGAACGCTTACTACGGCCAACCGGGCAAGGAGCACTGAGCGGTCGGCGGAAGGTTCGGAATGGCAGACGGATGCATCCGGATTGACAGACGATGAGATGGTCCGAAATAGCAGATGGATGAATACGTCCTATATGGCAGATGGATGAATATGTCCGGTATGGCAGATGGATGAATATGTCCGGTATGGCAGATCAATGAGATGATCTGAGGTTTATGGCTCGGCGCTGGCGCCGGGCGGCAATGATCCGTTAATTATCCTTATCCCTTGATGGAGGAATGAACGATGAGCACAAAGTACGCCATCGGCGTCGACTATGGCACCCAATCCGGCCGCGCGGTTCTGGTGAACCTCTCCAACGGCCACGAGGTCGCCGACCACGTAACCCCGTATCCGCACGGCGTCATCGACGAGAAGCTGCCGGTGTCCGGCATCGCGCTCGGGCACGACTGGGCGCTTCAGCATCCGGATGATTATATCGAGGTGCTGCGCCGGTCGATTCCGGCCGTGCTGAATGAATCGGGCGTCGCTCCCGAGGACGTCATCGGCCTCGGCATCGATTTCACGGCCTGCACGATGCTGCCCGTGGACGAGGCGGGCACGCCGCTCTGCCTGAAGCCGGAATGGAAGGACAACCCGCACGGCTGGGTGAAGCTGTGGAAGCACCATGCGGCGCAGGACGAGGCGGATCGCCTTAATGCGATCGCGGCGGAGCGCGGGGAGAAGTTCCTTCCCCGCTATGGCGGCAAGATCTCGTCGGAGTGGATGATCGCGAAGGTATGGCAGATCCTGAACGAGGCTCCGAACGTATATGAAGCAACCGATCGGTTCACGGAAGCGACGGACTGGGTTATCTCGCAGCTGACGGGCGAGTTCGTGCGCAACAGCTGCACGGCGGGCTACAAGTCGATCTGGCACAAGCAGGAGGGCTACCCGAGCCGCGAGTTCTTCGCCGCGTTGGATCCCCGCTTGGAGAACCTGACGGAGACGAAGCTGCGCGGCGAGATCAAGCCGCTCGGAACGAAAGCGGGCGAGATCACTCCGGCTATGGCGGAGCTGACGGGCCTCGTGGCGGGCACGGCTGTCGCGGTCGGCAACGTCGACGCGCATGCGGCCGTTCCCGCGGTCGGCGTCGTGGACGAGGGCAAGCTCGTCATGGCAATGGGCACGTCGATCTGCCATATGCTGCTCGGCACCGAGGAAGTGGAAGTCGAAGGCATGTGCGGAGTCGTCGAGGACGGCATCATTCCTGGCTACAAGGGTTACGAGGCGGGCCAATCCGCGGTCGGCGACATCTTCGAATGGTTCGTCGACGAAGCGGTCCCTGCTTACGTGAAGGAAGCGGCGGAGAAGGAAGGCGTCGGCGTACATCAGTGGCTGACCGAGAAGGCCGGCGCTTATAAGCCGGGACAGTCCGGCTTGGTAGCGCTCGACTGGTGGAACGGCAACCGTTCCGTGCTCGTCGACACGAACCTGACGGGCGTCGTCGTCGGCTACACGCTGCTGACGAAGCCGGAAGAGATGTACCGCGCCCTGCTGGAAGCGACGGCTTACGGCACGAGAACGATCATCGACGCGTTCCACAACAACGGCGTTCCGGTGCACGAGGTTTATGCCTGCGGCGGCTTGCCGCAGAAGAACCGCCTGCTGATGCAGATCTACGCGGACGTAACGAACCGCGAGATCAAGATCGCGGATTCGAAGCAGACGCCGGCGATCGGCGCGGCGATGTTCGGCGCGGTCGCGGCGGGCAGCGCGAAGGGCGGCTACGACAGCGTCGTCGACGCGGCGAAAGCGATGGCCCGCGTGCGCGAGGAGACGTTCAAGCCGATTCCGGAGAACGTGGCGATCTACGAGCGCCTGTACCAGGAATACCGCACGCTGCACGACTACTTCGGCCGCGGCGCGAACGACGTCATGAAGCGGCTTAAGGCTCTGAAGGACGAAGTGTCGAAGGCATAAAATAAAGGTTAGAAAGGCCGGCCTGGGATAACCAGGCCGGCCTCTTTGCCATTAATGAAGAAAAGCCCGCCGATCGCGTCTGCCATCATGGGCAGACGAATCGGCGGGCATTCGTTGTTGGTCATCTTGCTAAGCTTATTGCCAAGCCTCGTATCCGTTCGTATAAAGCTCGTACGCATGCGGGACGGAAGCTTCCATGATGTCCGAGTAATTCGGGTTGCCTTGCCGAACGTCGTTCCAACGAGGGGAGACGACGACTTCCCACGGCTGACGGTTCAGCAGCTGGTTGAAGATGCGCACCGCTTCGAGGCGGGTAAGCGCTTGGTCCGGTTGGAAGTTGTCTTCCGTGAAGTCGAACAGAAGGCCTTCCTGCTTCACCGTGGCGATCGCTTGGTCCGCCCAGTGTCCTTGGGTATCGGCGTAGCCGCTCGTTCCCGAAGCCTTCCAGCCCTTCAGGTTAAGAAGGATTTGGGCGAATTCGGCTCGCGTCACTTGGCGGTTAGGCTGGAACGCTTGGTTGCCGTTGCCGACCATCCAGTGGTGCTGGGTAACCGCCGCAATGGCATTGGCCGCCCAGTGCTTGGAGCTGACATCGGTATAGGAAGCAGCCTTCGTCTTCTCTCCTGCCGACGTATACAGTCTCGACAGAATCGCCGCTACTTCTGCGCGGGTAATGCCGTATTCCGGATGGAAGGAGCCGTCCGGGAAGCCGACCATATAAGGGGTATGGTTGCCGGATTCCTTCACTTCCGCTTGCATTGGGAAGCTGAACTGCACGATCGTTTGGCCGACGTGGATCACGCCGCCCTTCACGTAGCTGTCCGTTCCGACCTTCTCGTCGCGATTGTCTTTGCGGCTGTCGAAGAGAACGTAGCCATCCTTCTCGGCCGTGAAGTAATAATCCGCGTCGGCGTATACCATCCAGCCGTATTCGCCGGACTTGGAGCTGATCTGCGGGTTGTGGTTCAGGTTAGGCGCGAAGTTCGCAAGCTCCGGAAGATCGACCAGCGTTCCCGGCGTTCTGCCTTTGGAACGGTTCTCTTCGGTGTCCGCCCAATACAAGCTCATCTTCACGTCCGCGAGCGGTTGGCCGGTCAGACGATCCTTAATGGTGCCGAACGGATCGACCAGGTCGACCTGCAGGCTGGCCTCGCCATTCTCGTCGACCGTCAGCTTGCCGGCCGGGCCTGCAAGCTTCTCGCCGTTCGGAGCAATCACGTTCAAGGAAAGCGTATATTCTCCGGTTGGCAGCTTCGGAAGCTTGAAGGTGCCATCCGAGTTCATCTCGATGGAAGTTACATTAAGTACTTGGCCGTCCGACGTCAGGATCTTGCCGGTGAGCTTAAGGTCTTCCCCGACCAGCTTCGTGATTTTGTCGGTCACGACGCTGCCGTTCGACTTGTCGGTCACGATGGGCTGAGCGTCCATCGTCTCCGGAGTAGACGAACCTCCGGTCGCCGGCGCCGCCGGCTTCACTTGCACGACGTTGGATTCTCCGGCGTAATAGCCGTTCGCGACAATCAAACGGAAGTAGTAGGTTTTGCCGTTCTTGAGCCCGGTAACCGTTGCGCTCGTGGAAGACGAATCCAGCGGTTCCGTCGTCGCAGCCGGCGCGAACGTGGTGCCGTCCGTCGACACTTCAACGACGATATCTCCCTCACCGTTTCCGACGAGAGCAGGGAAATTCAAGGTCGCTTTAGCGTTTCCGGCTACGGCCGACAACGTCGACAATGGAGCCGGATCCGCGGCTGCCACGAACACCGGGAACGTTCTCTCGCTGGTGAGGCCGTTCGACCTGATCGTTGCCTTAACGGTCACGTATGTGCCTCCAGTTGCCGTAACCGGTCTCGTTACCGTTCCGTCCGGGGCGATAATGGAAGGCTGATCGGAGGACCAGGTCGTGATCACGTTCTCGTTCTCGTCGTCTTGAACGAAGGTCAGGTTGTCCGAGACGGAGTTCTTGCTGTCGCCATCCGCGAATTGAATCTCGGTGACCGCTTCCGCGGCTTCGATGGCGAGAATGTCATCCTTCTTGCCGAGGATCTCGTTCGCGACGCGCGAAGCGATAGCCTCGATAATGTCGTCTTCGCTCAGGCTCGAGTCGACTAAGAGTCCGCCTGGGGGATTCAATCCGTCGATAAACGTTTGGGTATCCGTCTCGTTGTCCGAGCTCGTTACGCTAACATATTGAGCGGAGTTTTTATTGAGCAGCTTAGCCAAGCTGTCGTTCAGATACCCGGTATTGTCGTCATTAATGTCGACCACGTACCGATACGGGGACGTCGGTTCCCATTTGATATCTTTCGCGGCTTCGGTCGTCGTTTTGACGGAGGTCGTGTAAAGCTTCATGTTGTCGTACGTGAAGATCGAGATGATCTCGCAATCGTGAGGGGCGTAGCTGACGATAGGGCCGATCTCATTGCCGTAAACCTGCGGAAGGTCTTGGTTCTGAATCAGATATTCGCCGTTGTCCCACATGTCCAAGCGGGAATCCGTGGCGACGATCTTGATCGAATGCTCGGTCGAGCTGCCTTTGGCGTAGCTGCCGATGTTCGTGACGCCATCCAGGCCTTCCAAGCCGGAATCGGTTGTTTCATGAAGGTCTTCGGCATTCACGCCGTCGATGCTAAAGACGTTGATGCCGTCTTCCGCGTAAATGATCGCATATCCGCTCAAGAGGCCGTCGGAGTCGATCGCGGAGTTGATGAGGAAGCCTCCGCCTTCCATGCTGTGATAAGTCGCCTTGGACTCGTCCATGTCGAAGGTGATGATCTTCTTGCCGGACGGGTTGCCGCCGGTCAGCATGAAATCTTTATAACCCGGGGATGTGTATCCATAGAAGGAGAGAGTGTTGCCCTCGTTCGTCAATTGAACGTGGTTGAAGTCGGGCGTGACGATCTCCGGATCTTCGCTGCCTACTCCATACCAAGTGTCATAGCCGGAGTGAACGTAAGTCATGTCCTTTACGCTTACCCGATTGGCGCTGGCGTCCATGATCGTTGCGTATTTCGGATTGATTCCCTCGTCTTCCAGCTTGCTCTTGATAGCTTCGGTCAACTTGGCTTCAAAAGCAGTGGAATCATAGGCGCTTGTGCCGGGGTTGTAATACACCTCCGCTACGGGGCCGAGGGCGAACGCCGCTTGCGCATTGACGGTCAGCAGCATAACGGCCGCGAGCAGAATGAACCAACTCTTCTTCATTTGTCATTGTCACCTCTCTGATTTTATCGGGTACATGTCGTTAAATGTCGAAAATATAGAACTATTATCCCTATTAAATCAAACGTAATAGGTAAATAATCACATTCGACATAATCTCAAATGTAAGCGATAAATCGCGAAGCGAGAAGTGACTTTTGGTCACGATCTAGGGAATTAACATGACAATTGTCGGATAACGTCGCTATCGAATGGTTGAATACTGGCTCTCGGAGGACGTTTGGGCCAGAGCGCGAATGGCTTCGCGGCGGTTCTTGACCTCTATCTTGCCGAAGATAACGGTCAGATGGTTCTTGACCGTTCCTTCCGACAGGCTTAACGTCTCGGCGATCTCGTGGTTGCTGAGTCTCTGGGCAACGAGGGCGAGAATCTGCTTCTCCCTTGGGGACAGTTGATTCTCCCACTGGGGAGGAAGGGAGAGCTCGGGGGCCATCCCGTCCAATTGCCTGCGCAAAAAACGGGACAGAAGCGCAGCTACCTTGTCGGGGTAGACATGCTGGCCCTTGAGGATGTCCCGGATCATCTGCGGCAGGCCGGCCGAATGGGGCTCTTCTACGAGGTACCCGTTCACACCGTAAGCCAAGCATTGAACGAACGATTCCTCGTCGTAACGCGAAGAGACGGCGAGAATGGGCAATCGGGGCGCTACTCGTCTTATGGCTTTGATGTTGGCAAGTCCGTTCGGAGCCGATGAGCTCAGATCCAACAGGACTAGTTGAACCAGGTGCCTCCGGATATACTCAACCGCTTTGGAGCCGTCTACGATGGCAGCCACCTCTAAATCAGGCTCGTTCTGCAGCGTATATGAATTCCCGGCCTCCACTACAAGAATTTGATTCTTCATTCATTTCGTCCTCTCTAAGAAGCAACCTCTATCGAAAGTACCATCACCTTCTAAACAAACACTTAAAATAAGTGGCAAAAAGCCCCGATTCGACAAAAAATCGGATCGGGGCTAGACATTTTTTCTATTTTGTTTAACGAGAGAATAGTTTGAAACTCGATTAGTCGGGAGCGAGTCCGGCTGCCGGCAGGATGTCGAGGCCGAAGTCGACGTCCAGGAGCACGCAGGAGATGTAAGAGGGCATACGGCTGTTCAGGAAGACGATCGGCTAGGCCATCTCCTTGGACTAGCCCGTCGATTCGAGGAACTTGTCTATGCCGCCCTTCATGGCCGCGAATTCGATCGTTAAGCCGCTCTGATGGCAGCCGACTGACTGCTATTCTTGTGTAAAATAGTCGGATGATAATTGACGGATAATGCCGGATTGTAGGCTGTAATCGACCCTGCGCCTTAAGCCCGATAGCTCGCAAGCTCGTCCATTTGTTAGAATGGAATCATTCGTGCAGATTACGGAACAGGGAGGGAGTTGCAGAATGAGAACGAAAGGCTGGAAGCGGACGGCCGCGACCGGAATCGCGCTCTCTATGCTTGTGGCGGGAGGGATAGCGATGGTTGGTCCGTTCGATCCGTTTCCCCCTTCCGCAGAGGCGGCAGCCAGCAGTACAGCGACTTCGCTAATCTCCGTCATCCAGCAGAAGCTGAGCGCTCGCAGCACCTCCTTCACCGTCCAGGTGGCGGGAAGCGCGTCCGCTTCGGTGAAGACGGTCGATCAGGCTTTCTCGTCGGCGATGAAGCTGGACGATTACGTCAACTATACGATCAAATCATACAGCTACAGCTCGAAGTCCAACGGCAAGACGGCTACCGTCAATATCAAAGTGAATTATTGGGAGAGCGCATCCCAGTCAGCCTACGTGACGAAGCGCTCGCAGGAGATTCGCGCGGCGATCATCAAGCCGGGAATGAACGCCCACCAGAAGGTGAAGGCGGTGCACGATTGGATTCTGCTGAACGTGGCCTATGACCGCACGCTGCAGAAGCATTCGGCGTACGACGCTCTGGCGAAAGGCACGGCGGTGTGCCAGGGGTATGCTTCGCTTGCCTATCGGTTGCTGAAGGACGCCGGGGTAGAGACGCGAATCGCGGAAGGCACGGTCTCGACGGGGGCGCATGCCTGGAACCTGGTAAAGCTGGACGGAAAGTGGTACCATCTCGACACGACGTTCGACGATCCGGTACCGGACGTGAAGGGAAGAACGACTTATTCGTACTACCTGCTGACCGATGCGCAGATCAAGCGGGACCACAAGTGGACGCTGACTTACCCCGCCGCCGTGACCTCTTACCAGCAAACGGTGAAGGCGCTCAAGGCCAAGGATGCTTCCCGCCAGACGTTCTATGCCAATCTGGAGACGGCGCTGGGCTACATTTACTTGCTGCCGGAGAACTCGGCATCCACGATCGAGGAGTTCGCGAAGCGGATCAAGACGGCCATCAAGTCGGGGAAAACGACCGTTAAGGTCCGTTACGTCCACGGCGCGGGCAAGAAGCTGGATCTGCAGAAGCTGCTCGACGCGGTTCCGGAGCTAACCTCCATCCAGACGAGCACGAGCTCGTTCCCGATCGGCAACGCGGACGACGCTTTGGTGACGATTACGTTTAAGACTTGAGCCTACCAAGAATCCTGAGCGGCTCCTTGGCTCGCTGTAATGAACAGCCTGTCTCGCAACTCGCGAGGCGGGCTTTTTTCTTTAACCGAATGCCCTGCTTAAAACCCGTGCGAGAGCGCCGATAGTCGAAAAAATCGACTAGCGCCTCGCCGGAAGCCAGTGCGGGAGCGCCGATAGTCGAAAAAATCAACTAACGTCCCGCCAAAAGCCCGTGCGAGAGCGCCGATAGTCGAAAAAATCGACTAGCGCCTCGCCGGAAGCCCGTGCGAGAGCGCCGATAGTCGGAAAAATCGACTAACGTCCCGCCAGGAGCCCGGTCGAGAGCGCCGATAGTCGAAAAAATCGACTAACGTCCCGCCAGAAGCCCGTGCGAGAGCGCCGATAGTCGAAAAAATCGACTAACGCCCCGCCAGGAGCCCGGTCGAGAGCGCCGATAGTCGAAAAAATCGACTAGCGCCTCGCCGGAAGCTTGATTCGCAAAGCGCCCGATACCCACTGCCGGAGCACAGCCCGAACTTCCGCCTCTTTCCACATATTCCGTATCTTCCGCCTCGCCAATCTCCCTTTTCATCGTTATTTTATTTTCTCGCGATATAATAGATGGCAACGATTGCCGGGGGAATATAGAGAGAGGCATCATTGGATAATATTGCTTAGAAGCGAGCAGCGAAGCAAAGGAGTCGGTATCATGACATTCATGCTCAAATGGAAGTGGCCGATCGTCACGGCCTGGATCGTCGCCGCGATCGTGCTTCTCTCCATCATGCCGAATATCGGCCAGCTTGTGCGCGATAAAGGACAGATCGGCGTGCCGGAGGGCCATTCGTCCACCCAGGCCAGCCGATTGCTCAAGGCGATGGGGGAGACGGAGGAAGACAAAAGAATGTCCGTCATCCTCGTGTTCAATTCCAAAGATAAATTGACGGACCGGCAGATGGCCGACATCGAGCAGGGGCTAGCGAAGCTGGAGAGCGAGAAGGACCGGATCGGGCTCGTGTCCCTGCAGACGCACGTGAACTTCCCGGAGGCGAAGGAGCAATTGCTCTCCTCGGACGGCACGACGGTCATGGCGATCGGTTCCCTGAGCCTGGAGGACCGGACCAAGGAAGAGGCTCGCAACAGCTTGTCCGATGCGCTGGAGAGCATTCCCGTCGCTCATTACCTGACCGGACCGGCGCTGATCAACGAGGACTTCACCAAGACGACGCAGGAAGGCGTCAAGAAAACGGAGATCGTGGCGGTCATCTTCATCGTCGTCGTGCTGATTCTTATTTTCCGCTCGCCGGTGACGCCTCTGATCTCGCTTCTCACGGTCGCGCTATCGTTCCTCGTCTCCCTTGGAATCGTCACTCAGCTCGTCGACAAGCTTGATTTTCCGTTCTCCGGGTTCACCCAGATCTTCCTCGTGCTGGTGCTCTTCGGCATCGGCACGGATTACAACATCCTGCTGTTCATGCGGTTTAAGGAAGAGATGGCCCATCGGGAATCCAAGGTAGAAGCGATCGTTCATACGTACAGGACGGCGGGGAAAACGGTGCTCTACAGCGGGGCGGCGGTGCTTATCGGGTTCTGCGCGCTCGGGCTGGCGGAGTTCGGCTTGTTCAAGTCCGCGTCCGCGGTCGGCATCGGGGTCGGCGTGCTGCTGATCTCCCTGTTTACGCTTCTTCCCGTTCTTATGGGACTGCTTGGCAGGCGGATTTTCTGGCCGTCGAAGGCCATGGAAGGGCACTCCGAGAATCGGGTCCTCTCGGCGATCACCGGCTTCGCGGTCAAACGGCCGATCTGGGGCATCCTCATCACGCTGGTCGTCGCGGTTCCGATCTCGTTGTTCTATTCTGGGCAGCTCAGCTATAACTCGCTGGACGAGGTCAACGATTCATATCCGTCCGTCAAAGGGATCCATGTCATTTACGACCATTATTCCGCGGGCCAGGCGATGCCGGCGACGCTTGTCCTGAAGACGGACGAGGAGATGGATACCGCCGGGAATCTCGCCTTTATCGACAAGGTGACGGAACGGCTCTCCAAGGTGGAAGGCGTGGACAAAGTGTACAGCGCGACGAGGCCGAAGGGGGAGAAAATCCCGGAGCTCTACACGGCCAACCAATCGCAGAAGCTGAGCGAAGGCATTCGGCAAGCGAACGACGGAATCGGAACGATCCAGGACGGCCTCTCGAAGGCCGCGAGTCAGGTCGGGTCCATCCCGCTGGATGAGCTTGGCAAGGCGGATGAGCTGGTCGCCGGCACGAAGAAGGTGCAGACGGGAATCGACCAGTCCGTCGTTGCCCTGAACAAGATCGCCGCGGGAATCGATCAGGGGACGGCGGGGGCCGGAGAGCTGAAGAAGGGGCTGACGGACCTGCGCTCCGGCCTCTCGAAGCTCGGAGACTCGACCGGAACGCTGGCGACCGGCCTTCAGGCGATCTCCGGCGGCTACAGCACCTTGTACGGCCAATACGGAGGCGTTCAGAAGTCGGTCCAATCGCTGGTTCAAGCGGCGGAGGCTATGAACGGCTCGATTGCCAAGCTGGAACAGTCCGAATCCGGGCTGGCGGACAACGCCGATTTCGCGGCTCTCAAGAGCTCGGCGGCGACGCTGTCGTCGCAGCTCGCCAAGCTGAGCGAGGGCATCGGGACGCTGAACGGCCAGTTCAGCACGGCGAACGGCAAGCTGGCCCAAATCCAGCAAGGGCTGAAGCAGATCCAGTCGGGCCAGGATCAGCTCGAGCTCGGCGCGAAGAAGCTGGAGAGCGGGGCGAGCTCGCTCCATGACGGACTGAGCCAGGCAAGCTCGGGCCAGAAGGCGGTGACCGGCCGGATGCCGGCCCTGTCCGAAGGGCTGGCCGCTATCGAACAGGGCCAGGCGAAGCTGAACGAAGGCCTCGATACGCTCTCCGCCAATCTGCCTTCTCTGGAGAAGGGGCTGAAGGACAGTGCGGCCGGTCTGCGGAAGGTCTCCGACGGGCTGGCGAGCACGACGGATTATCTGGACGAGATGTCCGGCACAGGCGAGGCGGAGACCTTCTTTATACCGGAGGAAGTGCGGACGGGAGCGGAATTCGCGCAATCGCTGAACATGTACATGTCGGACGACCGGCATACGGCGAAATGGTCGATCGTGCTCAAGGACGACCCCTATTCGACCGCTGCGATGGACACGGTCGACCGGATTCATGTCGCGTATGAGCAGTTGGCCAAGGAGAGCGGCTTGTCCGGCGAGGAATACGGGATCGGAGGCGTGGCATCGCAGAACCTGGATCTGAAGGATGTCTCAAGCGGCGACTTTACCCGCACCGCCGCGATCATGCTGACCGGCATTCTGCTCGTGCTGCTCCTCATCTCCAGGGCGTTCTGGCTGCCGGTCGCGGTGATCGCTTCGCTGGTGCTGGCTTATTACACGGCGCTTACTTCCACGGAGTGGATCTTCTCGGCGTTCACCGAGCACGCCGAGCTTGCCTGGACGATTCCGTTTTTCTCCTTTATCATGATCGTAGCCCTTGGCGTCGACTACAGCATTTTCCTGATCATGAGATATCTGGAGTATGGGGATCGGAGTCCTCGGCGAGCGATTCTGGAGGCGATGAAGCATACCGGGGGCATTATTCTCTCGGCGGTCATCATCCTCTCCGGCACGTTCGCGGCGATGTACCCGTCGGGCGTGCTGACGCTGGTGCAGATGGCGACGGTGGTCATCATCGCCTTGATGCTGCTCGCGTTCATTTTCCTGCCGCTGTTCATACCGGCGGTGGTGGCGATCACCCATAAATCCGAGCCGGCGTCCGAGCCGGCGTGAGGAGGAGCGTCCCCATTGCGGCGTTCTAGACTGTATAAGCTGCTCGGAGCGGCGGTCGTCGTCGGCGCGCTGCTCTGGTTCGATCTTCATTATCTGAAAATAACGCCGGAATCGCTGAGGAACTGGATGCTCTCCTTCGGGTGGATCGCGCCGGTCATCTACATCGGGTTGTTCGTCGTTCGTCCCTTCACGCTGTTCCCCGCGTCCGTCCTGAATCTAGCGGGCGGGCTGGCATTCGGCACCGGTTGGGGAGTCGTTTACACGATCGTGGGCGAGCTCCCCGGCGCGATTCTGTCCTATCTGCTTGCCCGACGAATGGGCGGAGGCCTGCTGCGTGGGCTGGAGGACGACCCGCGGCTGCAGAAGCTGGAGAACGCGATGAAGCGTCGAGGCTTCCCGATCGTGCTGCTGCTTCGGCTGGCGCCTTTCGTTCCGTTCGATCTGGTCAGCTACTCGGCCGGACTGGCGAGGGTGCCCCTTCGCGCGTATACGCTCGCCACGTTCATCGGCGCGCTGCCGGGAACGTTCGCTTACGCCTTCCTCGGCGCCAGCCTGACGCACGGAAGCTGGAGAGAAATCGCGCTCGCCGCGATCGTGTTCGCCGTCGCGATGGTCGTTCCTCTGCTCTTCCGTTCCCGCGTGGAGAAGCAGGTGGAAGGGGAAACCGCCGCCCCGGCGGCCCGAAAGCGGGCGAAGGCAGCGAGATGAGAGCAAGAACGAAGGAGCCGTCCTCCGAGAAATCGGAAGATCGGCTCCTTTGTTATGCTATTAAAGGGTATACAGCTCGATCCCGATCGTGCCGTACGGATCGACCGGCAGGTCGAGCAGCGTCTGCGGAATGACCCGGCCGTTATAGCGGAGCTGCAAGCCGACGCCTCCCGTGACGGGAATCCCGGACACCGAGGCGATAAAGCCGTTCGGGCCGATGGTGACAAGCCCGGTCGACTGGAGCGCTTGGCGGATCGTTAGGCCGGGGTAGTAGAAGGCATACGTCGACGTTGTCGTTCCGGGGTAAGCGAAGCCGCCGTTGACCTGAACGATGACATAAGCCGGTGTCTGTACCGGCGTCGCCGCGGGCAGAAAGCCGGGGATCGGAACGGGAATCGGAAGCGGGATCGGAACCGGAGGTCTCGGCGGTCTTGGCGGTGGCGGAAAAGGACCGGGAGGTCCCGGCGGTCTTGGCGGCGGCGGAGGTCCCGGAGGTCCTGGCGGCCTCGGCGGTGGAGGCGGCCCTGGAGGTCCGGGCGGTCTGGGCGGCGGAGGCGTCGGTCCGGCACCAGGACCAGGTCCGTGACCGGGTCCATGACCGGGCCCATGCCCAGGCGTTACGGGTTTAGGATCCGGCCCGGGCCCGTGCCCAGGCGTTCCAGGTTTAGGATCCGGACCGGGTCCCGGCCCGTGCTCCGGTTTATGTTCATGTCCCGGCTCTGGGCCGGGTTCAGGTCCGGGTCCTGCTTTGCCGCCGCCCGGCTTCAGCAGCCCGCCAAGCATTCCCCCCAGCTTGGCTCCCGGAGCCTGAATCCGTTGGTTCTCCGGAATAACCCACCACGGAATCTGGCGAACCGGAGGCTTCCGCTCCTCCGGGCTTCCGCTCAGATGAAGACGTACCTTAGCGGCCCTGGGCCGTCTCTTGGCAGATCCATTCTTCTGCCCTTGGGAAGACGGCTTAGCGCTCGAGGCGATACCTAAGCGTCTCAGAAGCGAACGCTCGGTCAATGAGCGAGATTTCGGCATCTCGGCTCCCCCTTCTTCGTTGTGTAGGCATAACACACCTTTATTGCACAATATGCGTTTGCCCATCCGCAGGTGCGGAGTCGGGAGAAGCCTCGGAAGGTAAAAAAAGGGGGCTTGCGGATCGGTCCGCAAGCCCGTTCAAGAGATATATTAATGAAAAGGGGGGTCATGTATGTATCATAACCCGTGAATGTGAAAGGACCATGAAAGCCTTATTACGATTTGATTACAAACGATGGATTAACCCTCCAGCCGCGAATCCGGACAAAAAAAGGGGGCTCGCGGAAACGGTCCGCAAGCCCAATGGAGATATATAAATGAAAAGGGGGGTCATGTATCTACTATAACGCCGGAAGATGAAGGGTACATGAAAGCCTGATTACGGTTTGATTACAAGTTGGCCGGGACAATGGCAAATGCCTTTGGGACGGTTACCATGGCGACCGGGCGATCCGAAGGAAGCCCATCACGTTGTCGCTGCAAGCGGCCAGCGCCGGAACCGCGCGGTCCATGCACGTCTGCAGATCGGACGGCTCGGTTATAAGGGCGAAGCAGCCGGCGAACAGCTCTCTAAGCTCCAAGTAATCCGCGCCCAGGCTTCCGGAGATCAGGATGGCCTTGGCTCCGTGTTTCTTGGCAAGCGTGGCCGCATAATAGGGCAGCTTGCCGTAGGCGGATTGCCCGTCGGTACGGCCTTCTCCCGTGATGACCCAATCGGAGCCGGCTATCCTGCTCTCGAGGCCGGCCATTCGGTCGATAAGCTCGGCTCCCGGGGCCAGAGTAAAGCCGAGGGACAGCAGAGCGAAGCCTAAGCCGCCGGCGGCTCCGGCTCCCGGAACCTCATGCAGCGCAGGCCGCCCAAGCTCGCGTTCGACGAGACCGGCATACCCGAGAAGTGCGCGGTCCAGCTCTGCCGCTTGCTCCGGGGTAGCTCCCTTCTGAGGCCCGAAGATGACGGAAGCGCCTTCCGGACCGCATAGAGGATTCTTGACGTCGCAGGCTGCGATCAGCTCGCACTCGGCCAGACGAGGATCGAGACCGCCGAAGTCTACGGAGACGGCTTGTCCCACATCCCTGCCATAGCCCGGAAGAAGATCGCCGTCGGCATCGCGGAACCGAACGCCCAGTTCGCTTAGCATGCCCATGCCGCCATCATTGGTAGCGCTTCCGCCAAGTCCGACGACAAGACGCCTAAGGCCTTTGTCCAGCGCTTGCTTTATCAGCTCGCCCAAGCCGCGCGTCGTGGTATCGTACGGATTGCGCTTCTCCTTCGGAACCATGGGAAGTCCGGCGACGTTCGCCAGCTCGAATACGGCCGTGTCTCCGCCGATGATACCGAATTGAGTATCGGTCTCATCCCCGAGAGGACCGGCGGCTTTCGTGTCGATGAGCTTGCCGGATGCGGCCGTCACGAGCGCTTCGACGGTTCCTTCTCCGCCGTCGGCGACGGGGATGACGTCGATCTCGGCGTCCGGAAAATGCTTGCGGATCGAATCGGAAATAATATGGCCGGCTTGCAGGGATGTCAGGCTTCCTTTGAATGAATCGGGTACGACGACAAAACGCGGCATGAGCGCGGCCTCCTAATGGGATCGGCAAGGCGAATGAGTACTGTTCTAATCAAACGCATGACCCCGTTGCGTCCGACCGTCGGAGAACGCCGGCAGTCCATGGGGCTGCCGGACGCTCGTCTTCTCCGCGGCCTTCTTCACTAGCTTAACTTACACCTGCTTACTCCTGCTCCTGCTCGCGCATCCTCGTCATCTGCTGCCAGACGGATCCGGCGGCTTCCTCGCCGTTCTCGATGCGCGCGACGGCCATCTCGGCCTGAAGCCGAACTTCGAATTCCGGCTCGGAGGCGGCTACGCGCTTAAGAGCCTCCAAGGCCGTCTCGTCGCCGGCCTCGTAGAGAAAGCGCGCGGCGCGCCAGCGGACGAGCTTGTTCGCGTCCGACAGCGCCGCAACCATCGGTCCGATCGCGGCGGGATCGCCGATATCGGACAAGGTGTCGCCGGCGGTCCGCCGAACGGCCGCCGACGAATCCTTTAGCGTGCCGAACAGGTACGGCAGCGCTTCCGGGGTGCGCAGGTCGCCGAGATAGACCACGGCGAGCCTGCGCACCGACATGTGCGCGTCGCGCACGGCCTGCGCCAGCAGCGGAAGCTGCTCGGCGTCGGGCTTCATGCGGGCAAGAGCCGCATAGCGGTCTTGCCACTCGGGCGCGCGCAGCCGCTCGGCGAGCTCCTCGCGCGAGAGCGGAGCCGGCGGCTCGGGCGGCGCGACCTCCGCCGCGCCGCCCGCCGCCGAAGCGGCTTGCGCCTGCGCGATCAGGCTGCGCAGGCGTTCGTCGGTATACGCGGCGTCCAGCTCGCGCTTCACCTCTTCCAAGATCTCTTGCGGCTCGCCGTAGCGAACGCCGAACTCCTCGAGCTTGCGCTCGCGGATCATCGTCGATCCGGCAGCCTCGCCGACCGCTTGCGCGAACTTGTCAGGCAGCGCCGCCCGCGCTTCCTGACCGCCGTACCGCACCCGGATCTGCATCGGGATGCCGCGGTACATCTGAACGAGCACGAACGCTTCGCCGAAGCCGGTCGCCTCCACTGCGGTAGCGGCCGCCGCGTCGGCGCCGCCGGCTCCGAACAGCTCGCGGACGGCGCCGAGGATGACGGCCCAGTCCTTGTTCGCCCGGCGATCCACGGCAATGAAGTCCGAGGCGCGGAACACGCTTTTGACCCCGTCGATCTGCAGCAAGCGGAGGAAGAACGGCGGCACTTGGTCGCGGCGTTCCAGCGTGTACGTATGCCGTTCGGACATCGGCAGCTTCTCGTCTATGTTAAGCTTCATGGAATTCGGGCTTGGCGTCGGCTCGATGGACAACAATCTCATGGTTACCCCTCCTGCGAACGAAAATTAATCTTCACCTCTATACAGTAACTCAATTCGCGTTCCACTACCAAATTTTCTAATAACAATAACAATTTTCTTGCCGTCGAATACCCTTGTTACGTTGGTACATTCGCTCCTTTCCTGATATAGTAGGAATGAATAGATCTTCGGAGGGATTACATGGGCAAAAATCGCTTCGGCAACCTCGATTCCGACGGGGCCGTGCGAGCGGGCAGACACCGCATCATGCGCTGGGGACAAGAACGAATGGTCCGTCAGGTTCGACAACATGCCAAAGACTATTCGACTTGCATTCCGAACGTTTATCCCGATCTGCCGTTTCTGCAGCAGAATAGAACCGAGCCGTCCATTACCTGGATCGGCCATTCTACCTTTCTGATTCAGATGTCCGGCCTTAATATCGTGACCGACCCGGTCTGGGCCAGACGCATGGCTATGCAGAAGAGGCTCTCGCCTCCGGGTATCGCGCTTGAGGACATGCCGCCCATCGACGTCGTTCTCGTCTCTCATTCCCACTATGACCATCTTCACGTTTCTTCCTTGCGCCGGCTTAGCGGAGCCAAGCGGCTGTACGTTCCGGCGGGATTGAGCAAGAAGATGCTGCGCAAGGGCTTCCGACAGGTCGACGAACTGAACTGGTGGGAAGAGGTCTCTTTCCACGGCGTCAAGTTCACCTTCGTTCCTGCCCAGCACTGGGCTCGCCGCAACCTATGGGACACGAATCATTCCCACTGGGGAGGCTGGGTGATCGAGTCCGCCCATAGCCCGACGATTTACTTCGGCGGCGACAGCGGCTACTTCCGCGGGTTCGAGGAGATCGGCCGCCGCTTCGATATCGACGTGGCCCTGCTTCCGATCGGAGCTTACGATCCGGAATGGTTCATGTCCGAGGAGCATATGAGCCCGGAGGAAGCGCTGAAGGCGTTCCTCGACGTTCGAGCCAAATACTTCGTGCCGATGCATTACGGCTCCTTCAAGCTGGCGGACGACACGCCTCAGGAGGCGTTGGACCGGCTGGAATCCGAGCGGCAGCGGCTGGCGCTCCCGCAGGATCAGATGTTCGTGCTTCAGCATGGCGAGTCCATGAGATTTTATAGCCGGCAGGCAAGCGATAATCAATAGCAAAGGATGGATCGAATTACATGATTAGTACGAGTAATATCAGTCTTAGATATGGCAAGCGTCCTCTGTTCGAGGACGTCAACATCAAGTTCACGCCGGGCAACTGCTATGGCTTGATCGGAGCGAACGGAGCGGGCAAGTCGACGTTCCTGAAGATTCTCTCCGGCGAAGTCGAGCCTTCCTCCGGCGAGGTTCACATCACCCCGGGGGAACGCCTCGCGGTCCTGAAGCAGAACCACTACGAGTACGACGAGTTCCAAGTTCTCGAGACCGTCATCATGGGCTACGAACGCCTGTATAAGGTCATGAAAGAGAAGGACGCCATCTACGCGAAGGCCGATTTCTCCGACGAAGACGGCATGCGCGCAGGCGAGCTGGAAGCGGATTTCGCCGAGATGAACGGCTGGGAAGCGGAGAGCGACGCGGCGGAAATGCTCAACGGCTTGGGCATCACGACGGAGCTTCACGACAAGAAAATGGCCGAGCTGGGCGGCAACGAGAAGGTTCGCGTCCTGCTGGCGCAAGCGCTGTTCGGCAACCCGAACATCCTGCTGCTTGACGAACCTACCAACCACTTGGACCTTGAGTCGATCGAATGGCTGGAGAATTTCCTTGCGGGCTATCAAGGCACCGTCATCGTGGTCTCCCACGATCGCCACTTCCTGAACCAAGTATGTACTCATATCGCGGATATCGACTTCGGCAAGATTCAGATGTACGTGGGCAACTACGACTTCTGGTACGAGTCGAGCCAGCTCGCCCTGAAGCTGATGCGCGACCAGAACAAGAAGAAGGAAGACAAGATGAAGGAGCTGCAGGAGTTCATCCAGCGCTTCTCCGCGAACAAGTCCAAGGCGAAGCAAGCGACGAGCCGCCGCAAGATGCTCGACAAGATCTCGCTGGACGACATCAAGCCGTCGAACCGCAAGTATCCGTTCATCAACTTCAAGCCGGAGCGCGAAGCGGGCAAGCAGATCGTAACCGTCGACAACGTCTCGGTCACGATCGACGGCGAGAAGATTCTGGACGGCGTCTCCTTCGTCGTGAACAAGGGAGACAAGATCGCCCTCGTCGGCCCGAACGGCATCGCGAAGACGACCCTGTTCCAGGTTCTCGCGGGCGAGATCGTTCCGGACTCCGGCTCGGTTACATGGGGCGTAACGATTACCACGGCTTACTTCCCTAAGGACAACAGCGCCTACTTCGACGGCGTCGACCTCTCCATCGTCGATTGGCTGCGCCAATATTCGAAGGATCCGGACGAATCGTTCATCCGCGGCTTCCTCGGCCGCATGCTGTTCTCCGGCGACGAAGCGCTGAAGAAAGCGTCCGTCCTGTCCGGGGGCGAGAAGGTTCGCTGCATGCTGTCCAAGATGATGCTGACCGGCGCGAACATGCTGCTGCTCGACGAGCCGACCAACCACTTGGACCTCGAATCGATCACGGCGCTGAACAACGGCTTGGTCGACACGGAAGAGACGATGATCTTCACGTCGCATGACCATCAGTTCCTGCAGACGATCGCGAACCGCATCATCGAGATCACCCCGAACGGCGTCATCGACCGGATGACGACCTACGACGAGTACCTCGAGAACCCGGAGATCAAGGAGCTTCGCGCTCGCATGCTTCCGGCTTAATTCTTCTTCGAAGGCTAAACAGGATTTCGCATTTGGAACCCCAGCCCCTCTTCAAGCGAAGGGCTGGGGCTCTTTTTGTCTGCTATTCTCCTTCCCTATCACTGAAACTTTCCTGAAAAATCCGTCGTCTAGTATCAAAAGGGAGGGATTGCCATCATGAAACATACGAGTTTGATCTTCGTGGTCATAATGATGCTGCTAGCGGCTTGCGGCCGCGACGCGAAGGAGTCCGTGCGGGAGGACGCCTATCCGGCAACGAATGCCGAGCCGAAAGTGACGGTAAGCCGATTCGCCGATTTCGGATCGATTAACAAGAAGGTATACGGGACATTCAACGATTCGCAAACCATAACGGCATTCGAGGAGGCAATTGCGACAGCGGAACCGATTCCGGGGTTGCTGGACGTTGCGTTCGCGGATTACGATGTCGTGATCGAGCGAGCAGGCGTTCCTAACGCGATTCACTTGTGGATCGATCAGACGGCCTCGGAGAATACATATGGCATGTTCATGTACGCTAACAATACGGGGACCGGGTACAACCTGACGAAGGAAGCGACGACGAAGCTTTACGGGCTTATTCACGGGATCGAATACACTTCGGATGCGGCTGCAAAGAATGGCGATGTAGTGATTGGACTTAGCGGGACGAAGAACGCGGACAAATGGACGCAATTCGTAGCTAACGTGGAAGCGAAGAAGCCGGATGATGTCCAAGTGATTCAATTTACGATCGAAGGAGATCCGATTTTCTACGATTTGACCTACGACGGCAACGCCATCCGATATCAACTCGATACGACTCACGATGCGTTCGGAAGTCCGCGGAAGCTCATCGATTACTGCGGTGAAGTGAGCGCAACGTCAACGGATGAGGGGAAGGAATACCGTCTCAAGGCATGCGGGGCCAATAAGGATGAGACGAACGATACGTTCTCCATCCGGATTTAAGCGATATGCAAATTATGGAAACGATGAAACCGAACCCCCGCCACATAACGCTTCTTGTCCTTTTTAACTAGTTGAGAAGTGGCTCTTATTGCCCAGAGATGCAGGACGTGCTAAGAACTCCGTCTCATGGAAAGCTGGGCTTGTCTCCCTATAATGAAGGTGGGCAAGACGGTATAGCCCCATCTTCACGAGATTACAGGAGGACGAGAACATGAGAAGAAGCTTGATGATCGCCGTGGCGGCGTCGATGCTGGCAACGGCCATTCCGGCGGCAGCGAGCGCTGCCGTCAAGGAGGGCTCGGCCCAGATCGTCTCCTCGGTCAGCTTCCGTACCGCCCCCAGCACTTTATCCGAGGTTATGCGTTATTTGAAAACAGGCGAGAAGGTCGCGGTGCTGGAGAAGACGAACAGCTACTGGTATAAGGTGCGCGACACTTCCGGCCAGGTCGGTTACGTCTCTTCCCAGTCGGCTTACCTGAAGCTGATTACCGCCCCGACGGAGACGGCGGACAGCGCAGCGAACGCCGTGATCGTAGCCAGCGTCAACTTCCGCAAGGCTCCTTCCGCGTCGGCAGACCAAATTCGATATTTGCAGAAAAGCGAGCAGGTAACCGTGACTTCGCAGGTGAACAGCTACTGGTACGCGGTAACCGACTCGAAGGGAGTGTCCGGCTACGTCAGCGCATCTTCGTCTTACATTAAGCTGACGGGATCGGTCGCGGGCGGCGGCTCTTCCAGTTCGACAGGCTCCGGCACCGCGACGGGCAACGGCACCGCGACGGGCAACGGCACCACGACGGGAAATGGCTCGACGACCGGAAACGGCTCCACGACGGGCAACGGCTCATCGACGGGATCGAGCTCCTCGGGCTCCAGCTCCTCTACCGATCTCTCCGCCAAGGCGGAGGCGGTCATCGCGGCCGGCATGGCTTACCTCGGCACGCCGTATGAGTACGGCTCGGATCGCAATACGACTGCCACGTTCGATTGCTCCGACTTCGTGCGCCAGGCGTTCAAGGACGCTCTGGGCATTACGCTTCCGTCGGATTCCGCTTCGCAGGGCGCATACGTTCGCGAGCATTCCGCGGTGACGACCGACTGGAAGCAGCTGAAGCGCGGCGATCTGATGTTCTTTATGGACTACAAGGGGACAAGCGCCTCCCTGTACGCGAACAAATCGCCGTTCAAGACGAAGATCGGCCATGTCGGCATCTATCTCGGCGACGGCAAAATCCTTCAGACTTACTCCAAGGAATCCGGAGGGGTCCGAATCGATACGATCGCAGGCCGTCATTGGGAATATCGCTTCCTGTACGGAGGCAGCGCCCTCTAAGATTTCCGAGACTCGGCTGGCACTTACAGGTTCCCGCAAGCCGTCTTCCCTTTCCTCAGGGGAGACGGTTTTTTGTCGCCCGGCGACGCGATGCGACTTCGGAAATCGTTTTCCAAGTGGTTACATTACCGTTCATAAGAGGTTACAATCCGCACAATTTCCCGAGATTTGAAGATTTATAATAATGTTGCATTCCATCTTTTGGCAGAAGGGAGGGGGTTGCGTAGATCTCATGGCAACTCATTCGAAGACAGGAGGGATGTTTAATGATGGGTTCAAGAAAAGCGTGGAGCAGGGCGGTTCTCTATGCGGCAATCGTATCTGCGGGGTTCTCTTCCCTGTTCGGAAGCGCGTTCTCCGGAACGCGGACGGCTCACGCGTCCACCGGCTCTTACAACTATGCGGAAGCCTTGCAGAAGTCGATCTACTTCTATGAAGCGCAGCGCTCCGGAGACCTGCCGGCGAACAATCGCGTGGAGTGGAGAGGGGATTCGGGAATGACGGACGGCGCGGACAACGGCGTCGATCTGACCGGAGGCTGGTACGACGCGGGAGACCATGTCAAGTTCGGACTGCCGATGGCGTCGTCGGCGACGATGCTGGCCTGGTCCGTCTATGAATATGCAAGCGGTTACAAGCAGGCGGGGCAGTACGAGGAGATTCTCGATAACCTTCGCTGGGTCAACGATTACTTTATCAAGGCGCACACGGCGCCGAACGAATTGTACGTTCAGGTGGGCAACGGGGGGACGGACCATGCCTGGTGGGGGCCGGCGGAGGTCATGCAGATGAGCCGCCCTTCGTACAAAATCACGGCTTCTTGCCCGGGCTCCGACGTGGCCGGGGAGACGGCTGCCGCGATGGCCGCCTCATCGATCGTGTTCAAGGACACGGACCCGACGTATTCCGCTACCCTGCTTAATCACGCCAAGCAATTGTATTCCTTCGCGGATACTTACCGAGGCAAGTATACCGATTGCGTCACCGACGCCGCCAGCTATTACAACTCCTTCTCCGGCTATTGGGACGAATTGTCTTGGGGCGCGGTGTGGCTGTATCTGGCGACGAACGACACGGCATACCTGAACAAGGCGATCGCCGCTTCGGCCCAATGGGGCAAGGAAGGGCAGACGACGAAATGGGGCTACAAGTGGACGCAGTCCTGGGACGACAAGCATTACGGCGCCCAGCTCCTGCTTGCCCGAATCACGAACGACGCCAGCTTTATTATGTCCACGGAGAGGAATCTGGACTTCTGGACGTCCGGCACGTCGGACACGAACGAGCGGGTCACGTACACGCCCGGCGGTCTTGCGTGGCTTGATACCTGGGGGTCTCTGCGCTACTCGATGAATGCTTCCTTCCTCGCGTTCGTCTATTCGGATTGGGTGACGGATACGGCGAAGAAGCAGAAGTACAAGAACTTTGCCGTCGGCCAAGCGCTGTACGCGCTCGGGGACAACCCGCGCAACAGCAGTTATGTCATCGGATTCGGCACGAATTCGCCGCAGCATCCTCACCATCGCACTTCGCACGGCTCTTGGGCGGACAGCCAATCCGTGCCGACGAACCATCGGCATATCCTTTACGGCGCCTTGGTAGGCGGGCCGAACAGCAGCGACGAGTACACGGATTCGATCAGCGACTATGTCAGCAACGAAGTGGCGACCGACTACAACGCCGGCTTCACGGGCGTGCTCGCCAAGATGAACCTGCTGTACGGAGCCGGGCAGCAGCCTCTCGCCTCGTTCCCCGCGCCGGAGACTCGCGAGGACGAGATGTTCGTGGAAGCGTCCTTCAACAGCACGGGACCGAACTACACCGAGATCAAGGCGCTGCTGAACAACCGCTCGGGCTGGCCGGCCCGGATGGGGGATAAGCTGAGCTTCCGCTATTACGTGGATCTGACGGAAGTGTACAACGCCGGCTACACGGCGAACGACATCGCGATCTCGACGAACTATAACCAAGGCGCGACCGTCTCGGCGCTGAAGCCTTTCGACGCGGCCAACCATCTCTATTACGTCGTCGTAGACTTCACGGGCACGAAGATCTATCCGGGCGGTCAATCGGCGTACAAGAAGGAGATTCAATTCCGGCTGTCCGCGCCGCAGGCGACGACGTTCTGGAACCCGGCGAACGATTACTCGGCAACCGGGCTGACGGGTACCGCAGCCGTCAAGACCGCCTACATTCCGGTGTATGACAACGGAGTGAAGGTATTCGGGAACGAGCCGGGACCGGTGACGCCCGTTGCGCCCGCAGCTCCGGCAAGTCTGACGGCGACGGCAGGCAAAGCCCAAGCGACGCTGAATTGGAGCGCGTCTGCCGGAGCGGCGAGCTACAACGTAAAGCGGTCGACAACGAGCGGAGGAGCCTATACGACGGTCGCGACGGGAGTGACCGGAACGAGCTATACGAACACGGGCCTGACGAACGGAACGACTTACTATTATGTCGTCAGCGCGGTGAACGGCGTCGGCGAGAGCGCCAACTCGGCTCAGGCGAGCGTGACCCCGGCGGCTCCGGTCGTTCCGGCGGCCCCGGCAAGCCTGACGGCGACGGCAGGCAACGCGCTAGCGACGTTGAGCTGGAGCGCGTCGAGCGGAGCGGCGAGCTACAACGTGAAGCGGTCGACGACGAGCGGCGGCGCGTATACGACGGTCGCGACGGGAGTGGCCGCGACCAGCTACGCGGATACGGGCCTGACGAACGGAACGACCTACTACTATGTCGTCAGCGCGGTGAACGCGGCGGGAGAGAGCGCGAATTCGGCTCAAGCGAGCGCGATTCCGACGGTTCCGTCGACCGGGACGCTGGTCGCGCAGTACCGCACGGTGAACGCCAATGCGACCGACAATCAGATCTACGCCCAATTCAACATCAAGAACACGGGAGCAAGCGCGGTCAGCCTGAGCGGACTGAAGCTTCGCTATTACTTCACGAAGGATAGCTCCGCTTCGGTCAATTCTTACGTCGATTACGCGGTTGTCGGCAGCTCCAACGTCAACGGATCCTTCGTATCGATCAGCCCGGCGAAGACGGGAGCCGATACTTACCTGGAGCTCTCGTTCGGCTCGGGAGCCGGCTCGATTGCGGCCGGCGGCCAATCCGGTGAGATCCAGATCCGCATCGCCAAGAGCGATTGGGCGAACTTCAACGAGGCGGACGACTACTCTTACGACGCGACGAAGAGCTCGTTCGCGGACTGGAGCAAGGTGACGCTTTATCAGAACGGCACGCTCGTATGGGGCAGCGAGCCCTCTTAATCTCTAATCCTCACTGAAGGAGGAATGAAAGCGATGATCCGAACTCTATCCAAGAGAAGCTTTCTTCTGACGATCGCCTTCGCCATCATCCTGACGGCTTACGCCGGCCTGGGAACGGGAGCGGTGCCCAAGGCCGCGGCGGCGACCGTCTACGAGACTCGTTTTCTCGAGTTGTACGATCAGATCAAGGATCCGGCGAACGGCTATTTCTCGCCGGAGGGAATCCCGTACCATTCCATCGAGACGCTGATCAGCGAAGCGCCGGACTACGGCCATATGACCACGTCCGAAGCCTACAGCTACTGGCTCTGGCTGGAGGCGCTGTACGGCCGTTACACCGGCGATTGGAGCAAGCTGGAGGCGGCGTGGGACAGCATGGAGAAGTATATCATTCCGATCAACGAAGGCGACGGCAAGGAAGAACAGCCGACGATGAGCTATTACAACCCGAACAGCCCGGCGACCTATGCGGCGGAGAAGCCTTATCCCGACCAGTATCCTTCGCAGCTGTCCGGCCAATACGCGGCGGGGAAGGACCCGCTGGACGCGGAGCTGAAGGCGACCTACGGCAACAACCAGACCTATCTGATGCACTGGCTGGTCGACGTGGACAACTGGTACGGTTACGGCAATCTGCTGAACCCGTCCCATACGGCGACTTACGTCAACACGTTCCAGCGCGGCGAGCAGGAGTCGGTCTGGGAAGCGATCGACCATCCGTCGCAGGACGACAAGAGCTTCGGCAAGAGCGGCGAGGGCTTCATGTCCCTCTTCACGAAGGAATCGTCCGCTCCTTCGGCTCAGTGGCGCTACACCGACGCGACGGACGCGGACGGACGCGCGATCCAAGTCATGTACTGGGCTAAGCAGCTCGGCTACAATAACGCGACCTACCTGAACAAAGCGAAGAAAATGGGCGATTACCTGCGCTACGGCATGTTCGATAAGTACTTCCAGAAGACGGGCAGCGCCAAGAACGGAACTCCGACGGCCGGTACGGGCAAGGACTCCAGCCTCTACCTGATGTCCTGGTATACGGCATGGGGCGGCGGGCTCGGCTCGAACGGAAGCGGCAACTGGGCGTGGAGAATCGGCTCCAGCCATGCGCATCAAGCCTACCAGAATCCGGTCACGGCTTACGCCCTGTCGACGGCGGCGGGCGGGCTCGTACCGGCCTCCGCGACGGCTCAGAGCGACTGGAACACCTCGCTGACGAGACAGCTTGAATTCTACACCTGGCTGCTGTCCTCGGAAGGCGGTATGGGCGGCGGCGCGACGAACAGCTGGAACGGCAGCTACAGCGCTTATCCGTCTGGAGTGAGCCAATTCTACGGACTCGCCTATCAGGAAGCGCCTGTCTACCACGATCCGAATTCGAACACTTGGTTCGGCTTCCAGTCCTGGCCGCTGGAACGGGTGGCTGAGCTCTATTACATTCTCGCATCGAGCGGGGACACGAGCTCCCAGAACTTCCAGATGGCGAAGAACATCATCCAGAAGTGGATCGACTGGTCGATCGATTACGTCTTCGTCGATCAGAAGCCGGTAACGGACTCGGATGGCTACTATCTAAATTCCTCCGGCCAGAGAGTACTCGGGGGAACGAATCCGTCCATCGCCACGACAAGCGCGCCCGGCGAATTCTGGATTCCTTCCACGCTGGAATGGTCCGGACAGCCGGATACATGGAACGGCTATTCCGCGTTTACCGGCAATCCGGCTTATCACACGATCACGAAGAATCCGGGGCAAGACGTCGGCGTTCTCGGAAGCTACATCAAGGCTTTGTCGTTCTTCGCGGCCGGCACCAAGGCCGAGACGGGAAGCTTCTCGACTCTCGGCAACCAGGCGAAGACGCTCGCCGATCAGCTGCTCGGCGCCGCCTGGAGCCACAACGACGGCATCGGCATCGCCATTGACGAACCAAGAGGCGATTACTACCGTTACTTCACGAAGGAGATCTACATTCCAAGCGGCTGGACGGGGCTGTTCGGGCAAGGCAACACGATCCCGGGAAGCGGCGTCGTCGCATCCGATCCGGCGAAGGGCGGCAACGGCTCCTATATCAGCTATGCGCAGCTTCGCCCGAAGATCACGCAGGATCCGGCTTGGTCCAATCTGACGAACCTGTATAACAACTCTTGGAACGCGACCACCCAATCTTGGGATAACGGCACGCCGACCTTCAAGTACCATCGATTCTGGTCCCAGGTCGATATCGCTACCGCTTATGCGGAATACGACCGCTTGCTCGGCGGCGGAGCCGTTACGCCGACCGTCCCGGCCGCGCCGGCCGGCCTGGCGGCGACGGCAGGCAACGCGCAAGCGACGCTGACCTGGAGCGCCTCGAGCGGCGCAGCGAGCTACAACGTGAAGCGCGCGACGACAAGCGGCGGCCCCTATGCGACGGTCGCGACGGGCGTTAACGCGACGAGCTACGCGGATACGGGCTTAACGAACGGCACGACGTATTACTACGTCGTCAGCGCGGTGAACGCGGCGGGCCAGAGCGCGAATTCGGCCCAAGCGAGCGCGACGCCTACGGCTCCGGTGACGCCGACCGTTCCGTCCGCGCCGACCGGCCTGGCGGCGACGGCAGGCGACGCGCAAGCGACGCTGACCTGGAGCGCCTCGAGCGGCGCAACAAGCTACAACGTGAAGCGCGCGACGACAAGCGGCGGCCCCTATGCGACGGTCGCGACGGGCGTTACTGCGACGAGCTACGCGGACACGGGGCTGACGAACGGCACGACCTATTACTATGTCGTCAGCGCGGCGAACGCGGCGGGCGAGAGCCTGAACTCGGCCCAAGCGAGCGCGTCGCCGACGGCTCCGGTCACGCCGTCCTCCAGCCTAGTCGCGCAGTATCGCACGACCAATTCGAACGCCGCCGACAACCAGATCTACGCTCAGTTCAACATCAAGAACAACGGCACGAGCGCGGTCAGCCTGAGCGGACTCAAGCTTCGCTATTACTTCACGAAGGACAGCAGCGCCTCGCTTAATTCTTGGGTCGATTACGCGGTCGTCGGAAGCTCCAACGTCAGCGGCTCGTTTGGATCAATCACCCCTGCGGTATCCGGGGCGGACTCTTACCTCGAGCTTACGTTCGGAGCGGGAGCCGGTTCGATCGCTGCAGGAGGACAGAGCGGCGAAATTCAGGTACGTATCGCGAAGAGCGACTGGACGAACTTCAACGAGGTCGGGGACTATTCCTACGATCCGACGAAGAGCTCGTTCGCCGATTGGAGCAAGGTGACGCTTTATCAGAACGGAACGCTCGCATGGGGAATCGAACCTCAATAAGGGGAATGGAGGAGTTCGACATGGGCAAGCGCAAGCCTTGGCTTCGGACGGCCGCGTCGGTTCTGGCGGCAATGCTCGTTTGGACGGCGGTGCCGCAGGCTTCTCCGGAGGCATCTGCCTCATCTCCCGGTTTCGTGACGACGAACGGTACCGAATTCATGCTGAACGGCAGCAAGTTCTACTTCGCGGGAACGAACAACTACTACTTCCACTATAAGTCGCAGAAGATGGTGGACGACGTGTTCGCTCGGGCTGCCGCGATGAACCTGAAGGTGATTCGAATCTGGGGCTTCCTGGACGGGGAAACGGCGGACGGGGCGGTCCTGCAATCGAGCCCCGGCGTCTACGAGGAATCAGGCTTCTCGAAGCTGGACTACGCTATTTATAAGGCCGATCAGACGGGAATCAAACTCGTCATTCCGTTCACGAACAACTGGAACGACTTCGGAGGCATGAAGCAATACGTCACCTGGTTCGGGGCTTCCTCCCATGATGATTTCTACACTAACGCCAGCATCAAGCAAGCCTACAAGAACTATATCCATTACATGTTGAACCGGGTGAATACCTACACCGGCGTCGCCTACAAGAACGATCCGGCCATCATGTCCTGGGAGCTCGCCAACGAGCCGAGGAACCCATCCGACACGACGGGCAATACGCTTGTGAACTGGGCGGACGAGATGAGCACCTACGTGAAGTCGCTGGACGGCAACCATCTGGTGGCGGTCGGGGACGAGGGCTTCTACAACGAGCCCTCAAGCTCGAGCTATCCGTACCAAGGCAGCGAAGGAGTGGACTGGGAAAGGCTTACCGCGCTGCCGAACATCGATTACGGCACCTACCATCTGTATCCGGACGGGTGGAACCAGACGGCGAGCTGGGGGACCCAGTGGATCATTGACCACATCCAGGACGGCAACCGGATCGGCAAGCCGGTCGTGCTGGAGGAATACGGATACAAGGACCAAGCGACGCGCGATTCGGTGTATACGACTTGGCTGAACGCGGTCGACCAGTACGGCGGAGCGGGGGATCAGTTCTGGATCCTGACCGGGATCAACGATGACGGCAGCCTGTACGCGGATTACGACGGCTTCCGGATCGTGAACCCGAGCACGACCGCGACGGTCGTCTCGAACCATGCCGCCGTCATGAACGCGAAATCGCTGCCGGTCGCGGCGCCTGCGGCTCCGACCGGGGTGACGGCCCAATCCGGCCATCAGTCCGCTCTCGTCAGCTGGAGCGCGGCGACGGGAGCCCAGTCGTACTCGATCAAGCGGGCGACGGTCTCCGGAGGCCCCTACACGGCGGTGGCGACCGGCGTCAGCGGAACGAGCTACTCCGACGCCGGCTTGACCAACGGGACAACTTACTACTACGTCGTGAACGCGGTCAACGTTATCGGCGCAAGCCCGAACTCCGTGCAGGTTACGGCCCAGCCGACGGCCCAGCCGCCGAACGCTTTCACGCTGTCCGCCGTTGCCAAGGACGGCAGCGTCTCGCTGTCCTGGTCGGCGGCCGTGGGGGCATCGGCATACGAGGTGAAGAGAAAGTCGCCGGGTTCAACGTCGTTCGCGACGGTGGCTTCCGGCCTGACGGGAACCGCGTATTCCGATGCTCCGCTGGCGAACGGCCAGACGTACGATTACGTGGTGACGGCTTCCAACCCGGTGGGAACGAGGGATTCGAACGCGGTCTCCGCGACGCCGAAAGGCCTCGTGAAGGTCGAATACCGCGTCGGGGATACGAGCGCGACGGATAACGTCATCAAGCCGTACCTGCACCTGGTGAATACGGGAACGACGGCCGTCTCCCTAAGCGACTATAAGCTCCGCTATTGGTACACGAAGGGCTCGACCGGCCAAGCGGACCAGTTCGGCTGCGATTATGCCATCCTCGGCTGCAGCAACCTGAGCGCGGCTTTCTCTTCCCCGGCGACGCCGGTCACCGGCGCCGACCGGTACGCGGAGATCTCCTTCGCGGCCGGTGCGGGAAGCCTGGCGGCCGGAGCCAACACGGGAGAGATTCAGCTCCGGATTAACCTGGCCGATTGGTCGGCCCTGAACGAGAACGACGATTATTCGTATATCGGCACCCAAACGTCTTACGCGCTCACCGATCGAATCACGCTGTATCGCGGCGGCGTTCTCGTCTGGGGAACCGAACCGGCAGGCGGAGCCGTTACGCCGACCGTCCCGGCCGCGCCGGCCGGCTTGGGGGCGACGGCAGGAGACGCGCAAGCGGCGCTGACCTGGAGCGCCTCGAGCGGCGCAGCGAGCTACAACGTGAAGCGCGCGACGACTAGCGGCGGCCCCTATGCGACGGTCGCGACGGGCGTTAACGCGACGAGCTACTCGGACACGGGCTTAACAAACGGCACGACCTATTATTACGTCGTCAGCGCGGTGAACGCGGCGGGCCAGAGCGCGAATTCGGCCCAAGCGAGCGCGACGCCTACGGCTCCGGTGACGCCGACCGTTCCGTCCGCGCCGACCGGCCTGGCGGCGACGGCAGGCGACGCGCAAGCGACGCTGACCTGGAGCGCCTCGAGCGGCGCAACAAGCTACAACGTGAAGCGCGCGACGACAAGCGGCGGCCCCTATGCGACGGTCGCGACGGGCGTTACTGCGACGAGCTACGCGGACACGGGGCTGACGAACGGCACGACCTATTACTATGTCGTCAGCGCGGCGAACGCGGCGGGCGAGAGCCTGAACTCGGCGCAAGCGAGCGCGACGCCGACGGCTTCGGTCACGCCGTCCTCCAGCCTGGTCGTTCAGTACCGCACGACGAATTCGAGCGCCGCCGACAACCAGATCTACGCTCAGTTCAACATCAAGAACAACGGCACGAGCGCGGTCAGCCTGAGCGGACTCAAGCTTCGCTATTACTTCACGAAGGACAGCGCCGCATCGCTGAATTCATGGGTCGATTACGCGGTCGTCGGAAGCTCCAACGTCAGCGGATCGTTCGGTTCGGCCAACTCGGCGGCGAACGGAGCGGATACGTACCTCGAGCTCTCGTTCGGCGCGGGGGCCGGTGCGATCGCGGCGGGGGGCCAGAGCGGAGACATTCAAGTCCGCGTCGCGAAGACCGACTGGACGAACTTCAACGAGGTCGGGGATTATTCCTATGACCCGACGAAGACCTCGTTTGCCGACTGGAGCAAGGTGACTTTATATCAGGGCGGATCCCTTGTTTGGGGAACCGAGCCTTAAGAAGCATGGGCGCGGACGTTCGCCGATCTCATAGGAGAGGCGGGCGTCTGCTTCTTCGCCCGAATCGCCGATTCCGGCGGTTCGCCATCGGACGATCCGACCAAATTCCTCCCTTAACTCTCGCCGCTGCCCGCAAGACAAGATCGTTTTCTCACTCCAAACGGAAGGAAATTATTTACAATAGAAGAGGTCCTTATCATTCACTGAAGAGGAGGAGGACGGAATGCCTAACGTGCTGATTGTCGCTCGGTCGCCCCTAAGCCAGGAATGGGACGGGGAATTGGCAGGCAAGGATCGCGGCCGATTGCGATTTCTGGCCGAAACGGATCTTGATCGCGCGCGTGCCCGGCTTCTGCGCGAGTCCATCGAATGCGTTTGTCTGGATCTGGAGGACTACGGGCTTGCTGAAGGGACGGCACTGCTGGAATGGGCGAAGGAGTGGAGGCCGGATATTAAATGGCTGCTGCTCTGTCCGTCGTTGGCCAGCCAGGAATGGCAGGACCGGCTGGACGGCTATGTCTGCGTTCGCAAGCCCGTACATGCGGAGGAAGCGCGGTCGATGCTGAAACGGCTGCTGAGCAAAGTAGACGAGAGGAGGGGATTTACGACTCGGGAGGTACGGTTGGATCGAAGGAATGAGGATTCGGAGGAAGCGGACGGAGCGGACGGTGCAGGGTTGTTGGCCATTCACGTGCGAATCCGCGAGTGGCGAATCCCCTTGGCCGTTCAGGAGCGGCAGCTGCTGGAATTCGCGCTTCGCAATGCGGCGGAGGAGCTTGTCTGCGATCCTTTGACCGCTGCCATGGCTCCTTCGGCCAGCGGGTTCGTGGCGCTGCTGCAAGCACGGGTCCCCGCCTCCTCCGCGTTGGCCAGCCGAATCAAGAGGAGCTGCGGGGAACTGGCCCGCGCGGCCAGCCGTCACTTCTATGCGGAGCTGGACATTCATTGGGGAGAACTGGCTGCCCTTCCGGCCGATCCGGTAGACGGCATGGAGCCCGAAGGCTTTCCGGAGGCGGAGGAGCCGGACGTCCAGGCCAAGATCAAGGCCCTCAGCGCTTCGGATAACGCGGTGCTGGAGCGGATCTTCTCGTACGTGGACGAGCATCTGCTGGACGAGCTGAAGCGGGAGGAGATCGCGGAGCTGGTGCATTTTCACCCCGTGTACCTGTCCCGGTTCTTCAAGAGCCGCACCGGCACGTCGCTGTCGCAGTACATCGTCAACCGCCGGATCGAGAAAGCGAAGCTGCTGCTGGCGAATTCCGATCTGCAGGTCGGCCACATCGTCCATCGTCTCGGCTATTACAATTCCTCGCACTTCACGCGAACGTTCAAGCAGGCGACCGGATTCACGCCAAGGCAGTACCGTACGGCGATCAGCCTGGACTCGGGCCTATCTTCCGTGCACTGATCGCATTCGCCGGCCATTCTCAAGCGGCTCGTCCTTCCTAGGACGGGCTGCTTATTTATTGCTTCGCCCGAACCTTGATTCAGATGGATGAGTCGATGCCCAAATGTCTTTATAATGCGGGCTGTGGATCAGACCGATGTTATTCCCGAAAGGATCAACAACGGAAGCCGTGGTCCATTGGACGCCTCGTTCCGTAAGCGGTGCATACTCGGTGACTCCCAGTCCCTTTAATACCTCAAGCATGCCGATAACATCCTCTGCATGCCAGCATAGCGTCGCTCCCCCCGTCCCGGCCATGTCGGCCGTTTGAGGTTTGTATTTCTTATCGATGATGCCGAGCTCCGCTTGGAAGTTGCCGATCCGGTATTCGATATAAGCCGGATTCTCGGGATTCGGGCTTTGGAAGTACGCTCCGCGCCCAGAAGCTTCGTGTACCATTCCTTTGCGGCATGGAGATCCTCTGCCCAGAAACTTACGTATGCCATTCCTCTTGATTTGCGCCAAAAGGAGCGGAACGCTTCCTCTACGATTCATAGGCGGCATCCCACCTTCTGTCCTCCTTCGCCCGGCTTATGTCGGCATAACCGGGAGCTTTCATCCGTCCAGACTCCGGATTTGGCTATCGTCATCCCGCACTTCTCCTCTCTTGGTCAGTCAAAAGCGACTTGTTTAATTCGATTCTAGAATAACCGTTGGGAGATGTATTACAAAAAACCGCAGCGTCGCGCATAAAAAAGAGGCTGATCCTAAGTCCATGCCATGACTTAGGATCAGCCTCTTCGTTTTTTCAATTTTTCTCCAAGAGCCCCAGTACCGTCTCCGCGCACTTGGCCGGCGTGTACTCCGCATTGCGGATGGCCAGCAGGCTGTCGCGATGCTGATTCGCTTTGTAAGGCTCCTGAATCAGGCGGAACCAGCGATCGACCGTCTCTGTGGACATGAGAAGCTCGCCGAAGCCTTGGGTGACGAAGTAATCGAGGTTCTCTTCCTCTTGCCCGGGAATCGGCTCGTAGAACAGCATCGGGATCCCCTTGGCCATTCCTTCCGTGCAGGTCATGCCGCCGGGCTTGGTGACGAGCAGCTCGGAGACGTCCATCAGCTTGCTGACTTCCTTCGTGAAGCCCATCACCTTGATGTTCGGGTGCCGGAACCGGGAGTCGGCGAGCAGCTTCTCGCGAGTCTTGTCGTTGCTTCCGAGGCAGAAGATGAGTTGAACGTTATCGGCGTACGACGTCATATAATCGAGAAGCTGGTCCGAGGACAGGAGCCCCCAGCCTCCGCCCATGATGAGGACGGTCGGCATGTCCGACAGCTCGAACTGCTCCAGAATCTCCGCCCGGTTATGAGGCGACCAGAAGTTCGGATGCACCGGAATGCCGGTGACTTCGACCCGATCCGGGGTGATTCCTCTGGCAACGAGCTTGTTCCGTACGGATTGCGTGCTCACCAGGTATTTGTCCACCTCGGGATTCGTCCATGTTCCGTGCGCGTCGTAGTCCGTGATGACGGTCAGCAGCGGAATCTTCAGCCCCAGCTGCTTGAGCCGGCTGACGACCGCGTTAGGGAACGGATGGGTGCAGACGATAACGTCCGGCTTCAGCTGCTGGACCACGTTAGACACGTGGCCGTAGAACAGCCGGTGCAGCGCAAATCGGGTTACTCGGTTAAGGCCTTTATCGTAATAGCTGCGGTAGATTCGTCCTACCAGCTTGGGCTGCTTGCTTACGGTTCTGCGATAGGCGGACAGGACGAGCGGGCCGATGACCGGGTTGAGGAACGTCCCGAGCTCGATCACTCTCGCCTGAAGATGAGGGGATAATTGTCGCAGCCCCACGGATAGAGCGTATGCGGCCTGGGTATGGCCGGTGCCGAATCCTTCCGATAGCAGTAACACTCTTTTTTTGCGCATAGCATACAATCCTCCACTTTACCTACCTACCATATTACTTCCTTCCCCCTCCGGGGACAAGTGCGGAGCGCCGAAATTAGGAGGACTTTAGGTACGGGGCGGCCGGATAGGCAAAAGCGGTGCCGATAGGGTAAAATTCGATGTAGAAAACAGGAAAGCAATCGCGAGGAGGATGACGCCGATGGCAGAACGGCAGGAAGAGCCGGGACAGATCGTCAGGGCGGTATACAAAACCGGAGAATATATCGGAGAAATCATGGAGGCGGACGGGAGAAGGGTGCTGGTGCAGGTTCTGGCCGTGCTGGCCCATCCGAAGCAGGGAGACCTGCATCATCCGAACGATCCGGACGTCCCTTTGTTCCATGAGCGGCCGGCCTCGCACTTCCGCGAGAAAGTATGGGTGCCGGCGGGAGCCGTAAAGCCGTATGAAGGCGCGGTACCGGCTTACCGGGAGTCGCTGCTGGCGGCCGCGGAGGCGGAGACGGAGCGATTGTCCCGATTGCAGCGTTGGGCGGAGCGAAGCCTTGAGCAGCTGCAAGGGTTGACGAAGGAATATAAGTACCGAGCATAAGAAGAATGGCAGAGGCTGTCTTCCCGGTCGAGATCGACCGACGGAAAGCAGCCTCTGCCATTAAAGCGACGGTGCGGCAGGGCTTGGCTTCAAGGGCAGCACAGAGCTTGCGTCATGAGGAAGGATATCGTCGCTTCCGCTCCGCAATTCAGGTTGGGGCCATTCTTCTGCAGGCCGTCAGAGCACGCTCCTTCTTCGGGATCGACCATCGATACTTTGAGGTCGTTATCGCCATAGAACCAATCCAGGCAGCGGTCGCGGGCTCCCCGCAGCTCTGCCGCATGGCTGCCGGGTTCGGAATGGCGGGAAGGGCGGGAGGAATAAGAGCCGGTTCTGTCCGATGTTATCGAGCCGTTCGCGGCGTTCCCCCGCGGCTCGGGCTGGGAGGAGGAAGCAACGGAGATGAGACGGGACACTTCTTCGTCTTGCGCAAGCTCGATCGCCTTGGCCGCTTCTTCGAAGGCAAGAGCCAGCTTGAACATCTCGAGCGGCTGCTGATCCCAATGGCTGACGGAGTCCTTCGTCCGCCAATTCTCGTTGCCGATCGGACGGAAGCCTCCGGTGCCGGAGCTCATGGCCGATCGAAGCGAGGAGAGGCTGCCCAGCCCGACCTCCAGCGCCTCCGGATTCTCCGTCCTGCGGAAGGCCCGCAGCAGGGCCCAAGGCAGCACGCCGTTGCCGTAAGTCATCGCCGGCTCGAACCAGCGCCACCCGTCTGCGGAGAAGTGGCGGTAAGCCCGGATCAGCACGCCTTCCAGCCGATAGAGATGGTTCGTCAGTTCCTCTTCCCAACTGCCGGGAAGAGAGATTGTCCCCTCGCCGTGAGCGGACAGCAGGGCGGCGCAGGCGGCCATCGCGAATGCTTGGCCCCGATGGGAACGGATCGAGCCTAACGTTCCGATCGATTGCTGCATAAGCACGAACGCGGTCTCCCGCCGGCTGCCCTCCAGATGGATCCAGGCGACCGCGCAGCTCCAGATGGAGCGGCCTTGGCAGTCGTGGGAGATATCCTCGGGCTCCATCGTGCGGTCGTAGGCGACGTTGTTGTGGAACCAGCCGTCCTCCTTCTGCGTCCAGAGCAAGAAAGCGAGATAGATGTCCGCCAGCTCCTTTAACAGCGCCTTGTCTTCCATCTCGAGGGAAGAGGAACGTTCGGGACGGAGCCACTCGGTGACCGCCCATAGCGCGCGCGCGTTATCGTCCGTCGTGTAGCCTTCTCTGCGTCGCGGGATGCGCCCTAGCGCATGCTCGAGCAGCCCCGTATCGTCCGTCAGCCTGCGCAGATGGGTGAAGGACGGCCTGCTCGGATGACGCCGCATGCGTTCAGACGACATCGGCTATGCTCCAGGCTTTGCCCGTGGTTACCCGCTCAAGCAATCCCAAGTACTGCGCTCCCACTTGGGGCCACTGCATGCTGCGGCCGATCTCCGCGATTCGTCTCTCGATTCGGGCCAACAGCTCGGGGTAGCTGAACAGCTCGATGATCTTGGAGCTCCACTGCGCCGTATCCCCGAACGGAAGCAGCAGCTCCTCATTGCCCTGCAGCAGATCCTTCGCATAGCTGTACGGGGTGCTCAGGATGGGTCGGCCCAGCCCTGCCGCATAAGCGAGCGTGCCGCTCGTGATCTGCTGCATTCCCGGGTAAGGGGTCGCGTACAAGTCGCAAGCCGAGATGAGAGAGACGAGCTCTTCTTCCGGCACGTAGCGATTGATCATGCGCACGTGAGCTTCGAGGCCGAGCTCTTTGACCAGCATCATCAGCTCTTCGCGATAAGCTTCCCCCTCGTGCTTGCGAACCTCGGGGTGCGTCTGGCCGGCGATGATATAGAGAAGATCGGGGACGGCATGCACCGCGGCCGCGAGCGCCTTGAGCAGCGATTCGATTCCCTTCCCTCGGCTAAGCAAGCCGAATTGAAAGACGATCTTGCGGTTCTCCCAGCCGTACTGCTTGCGCGTCTGGTTGCGTTCGCGGCGAACCGGGACCGGGGCGCCGTGAGGAATAAAAGAAATCTTGTTCAGCGGGATGCCGAAATGCTCATGAAGATACCCGATCGCTTTGCTGTTCATGACATGCAGGTGATCGCTTTTTGCCGCAATGGCGGCTTGTACGGAAGCATAAGGCTCGGCCGGCTTCTCGAACACGGTGTGGAACGTGGTGACCACCGGCTTCGTGAGATGTTCGAGCAGCTCCAGCACGTGGCTTCCGGCTTCGCCCCCGAAGATTCCGAATTCGTGCTGGAGAGAGACGACATCGACGGAGCTGCGGTTTAACGTCTCCGCGACCTTGCGGTAATCTTCCTTCTCGGACTTGAGCAGAGGAATGTGCCAGCTCTCCCCGTAGGTCGCGATTTCATCCGGGTTGCACATGGCGACGACCGGATCCGGGATGCCTGCCGGCTTGACCGCCATGACCGCTTCCCTCAAATGTTCGGTGTACGTCGCGAGTCCGCATTTTTTCGGTACATAAGTACTTACATACGCTATTTGCAATGAGGGTGAACTCAAGGACGCTGCACCTCCAGATCGCGGCTATTGACCGCTTCTTATTTGTACTTGCAAACCGATTTCTTTATAGAAGTGTTCTCATTCTTGCCGCTAGATACTCAAGTTGACGAAATTCTTGTAATTTTGGCAGCAAAAATCGCAACGGAATCGCCTGGCCGACGCCTGTTGGATAGGCCTCTCTATCCATGGATACGGTTCGGAGGAAGGGAATATGAATTGGATGCTGATGCTCGTCTCGCTGTTCACGTCCCTTGTCTTTGTCCCGATATCGGAGTCGGAAGCGAATACGGCCGAGAGCAGCCGGGTTACGGTAGGTCAGCTGATGCTGTCCAATTCCTCGCTCGGCCAGCCGTATTCTTTTTCGTCCAAGTTCAAGCTGCTTAACTCTTTGCTGCTTCTGCTGCTGTTTGCCTTCGTGATGTCGCGGCGCTTGTCCCTCGTATCCCCCGTCCCGCAGCTTTACCGCCGCTCGGCGATTCCCCTGCGTTTGAAACGCTTGTTCCTCAATCCGCTTCAATTCCAATCCAACTGCATCCCCTGATCCGGCTTATTCCGATTTGTTTGTCCGCTACCGCAGTGCACGGCAGGGCACCTGTTTATTCAAGTACGCTTGCTTTAGACTTACCCTTTTCATGCCGGATTGAACCCCATGCAAACAACGAATAAGACTCCTCGCTTAGCTGTGCCATTCCGGACAGAGACGGTCTCAGGGGAGCTGCTGAAGCTCGTTCGCTGAATAGAAGCCGAGTCCTTGCAACGTCATTCCCCTCCGGCCAGAAGGGGGATGGCGTATTTTTGGTATGGTTGCCGTTTCGGCGAGAGCGGCAGCGGGTAAGGTACTTCGAGAGAAATAGGAAGAAGGAGGAGGTACCGATGAACGAGCAACTGATCTATGGAGGGAGCGCCCTAATAGCCGCGATCAGCTTCTCCGTCTTGTGCGTCTTTATCGTTCGGACTTTGACCAGCGCGAGGCGGACGCTGGAGCGGCTTCGGACCGCCATCGGAGAAGCGAACGATAAGGTAGAATCCATTCGCGGCAAGGTGGAGGAGCTGACGGCGAACGTGAACGAGATCTCCCTAAACGTGAAGGATAAGCTGCACGCCGCGGACGCTCTGTTCGAAGCGGCCCGGGACGCGGGAGCGACGATTCAGGAGACCGCCCATACCGCGAAGGAGATCACCGGGCAGCTGTCCAGAGCCGTTAAGGAACAGGTGCAGGAGGATAGCTGGACGAAGTGGATACAGGCCGGCATTAGGCTGGCGGGGGTCGTACGAAGCGGCTTCAAGTCTTCCCAACGGGAGGCTTCCTCCGGCAGAATGTCGAGTTCCGAGACCTAAGGAAGGTGTTTCGATTCCCGCAAGCGGGGTAAATAAAGAGCGTAACACGCTGCCAACGACAAGAAGGAGGAGATCTTTATGCAATCCTACACGAAGCTGGTAGAGAACGGGCTTGAGGCGTTCCAAACGGTGCAGAACCTCAGAGCCCAAGGGTACGAAGGCGACGACATCTACGTTCTGGCGCATGAGCCGGATCGAACCGAGAGGCTGGCGGACGCGGCTCGCGTGAATACGATAGGCCCGGCAGAGGAAGGAGTACTTCAAACGGTCGCGAATTTCTTCCGCAACCGCGGAGACGAGCTTCGCGGCAAGATCGAAGCGATGGGGCTGACCAAGGGAGAAGCGCTAACCTATGAAGCCGAACTGGATCGAGGCAAGGTGCTCGTGCTCGCCCGCAAATAAGGCCGGCAGAGGAAGGAGCCCGAAGGCGTACGAAAGCAAGGAATGACGGCGGAAGCCTCATTCCTTGCTTCCGTATGCCGTTTGCGCTTTGGTAGGATAGAGTTGGAACGGCTTAGGAAGGAGCGATCTTATTCCGTGAATATATTGGTAGTCGACGATAATCCGATGAATGTGATGGTCGTGCAAGAGATGCTGAGGCGTTCGGGTTATGATTCCGTTCTCGCCGTCCATTCCGCCAAGGAGATGTTCGCCTTGTTGAACTCTCCGACGAGGCTGGCGGATCGCATGGCCGTGGACCTTATCCTCCTCGATCTCATGATGCCCGAGATCGACGGAATGGAGGCGTGCCGCATGCTTCAGCAGGATGACCGCTTCAGGGATATTCCGGTCATCATCGTCACGGCGATCGGCGATTCGCGCAAGCTTGCGGAGGCGCTGGATGCCGGGGCGACCGATTACGTGACGAAGCCGATCAACAAGGTGGAGCTGCTTGCCCGCATCCGCTCGGCTCTTCGGCTGAAGAAGGAGCTCGACTGGCACAAGGAACGCGATCAACGCGTAAGAGAAGAGCTGGAGCTGGCGAGGCAGGTGCAGCAAGCCGTGCTGCCCGCCGCCATTGAAGAGGACCGATACCGCATTCGAGCCTATTTCAGGGCCTCCGAAGAGCTGGCCGGGGACCTTTATGCTTGGCATGCTTTCGACCGCAATCGGATTCTCGTTGCGGTGATCGACGCGATGGGCCACGGCATCTCCTCCTCGCTGGTGAGCATGTTCTCCGCTTCCGTTCTCAAGGAAGCGATGAGGACGCACGTAACCCCGAAGCGGATCATGCAGGAGCTGAACAGCAGGCTGCTTCAGCTCGATTACGAGAACGAGCTGGTGCACTATTATTGCACGGGGATCTGCATGTGGATCGATCTGGAGCACGGCGTCCTCGAGTATGTGAATGCCGGGCATCCGCCGGGATTGCTGATCCGCGGAAGGACGGGAGCGGCGGTAGCCATGCCGTCCAGCTCGCCGCCGGTCGGCTTGTTCGATTCCTTGGAGATGGCGACCCATACGGTGACGCTGGAGCCCGGCGATGCCGTGCACTTGTACACGGACGGCTTGCTGGACTTGTTCCCCGGCGATCTGGAGGAGAAGTCGGCAGCGCTTGCCCGCACGCTGGCCCATGTCGGGGGAGACGAAGAGCGCTTGGAGCGGCTGCTCGAACAAGACTCCTTCGATCGCCATTCGGACGACCGCTGCCTGATTCGGCTTGAAGTGCGCGGGAGGGAACGGCAATGAGAATCAAGACGAAGCTGCTAATCGGCTTCATTATCCTAATGGTCCTGCTCGTCGGCATCACCTCCTTCGGTTACGACAGAATGAGCCGCATGAATGAGAGGATGGACAACCTCTACGATACTAGGTTCGTGACGGTCAAGGAGGTTATCGACCTCAGAGGTACCGTGAATCAAGCAAGCGGCGCGGTGAACGACCTTCTGCTCAGCGTGCTGGAATCCGACTTGCTCAGCCTGGAGGACTTGAAGCAAATCGGGAACAGCCTCGATGTCCGGATGGCCTCCATTCTCGCCCGAGTCGCAAACCCGGAGGAGAGGCAGAGCCTAGACCAAGTCAACCGGGATATCGGACGTTACGAGGACTTCTTGAACCGTTTCGTTGCTTTGATCGAGAAGGGAGACAAGCAGGGAGCGCTGGATTTGTTCAAGAGCCTGGGCAGAACCCGGCAGGATAACGCCGTCGGTTCCTTGAACGCCTTGATCTCCTTCGAGCAGAAGGCGATGGAGCAGGAGACGAGCGATTCTCGCGCGATGTACCGCGATGCCGTCCGCTGGTTCGCGGGATTGACGGTCGCCGGCCTGTTCATCGGGCTAGGGGTCATGATGTGGGTGCTGCCTACTATCACCAAAGGCTTCTCTCTGCTCTCGTTGATGGCGAAGAAGTTCTCTCAAGGCCGGCTTCGCAGCTTGGGACGGTTGGAGATTCAATCGACGGACGAGCTCGGTCAATTGGGCAAAATTTTCCAACAAATCGCCAATGACCTCCAAGAGAAGAACGAGAAAGAAGCGTTATTCGCGGAATCGAAAGCTCAGCAAGCTTGGATCGACGGCCAGATGGCGAAGTCGACCGAGCTGCTGAAGGACGTTTCGGGCCTCGGAAGCATCGCCCAAGCGTTCCTGAACGAGTTTACCGGAGTGCTTGGGGCGGCTTACAGCGTCGTCTATCTGATCGAGGAAGGCGGGAGCCCGGGCAAGAGATTGACGAAGTACGGGAGCTACGCCCTTGATGAGCTTGAATCGGCCGACGAACGGGAGAGGACGTTTGCGTTAGGCGAAGGGCTTGTCGGCCAATGCGCGCTTAAGGATGAACCGATGGTGGTGGAGCCGCTTCCCCCGGGCTACGTTCCGATCCGGTCCGGCCTTGGCGAGGCTCCGCCCGTTCAATTGGTGCTTCAGCCGATCGAGGCGGACGGCACGACCGTCGGCGTGGTGGAGCTCGCTTACCTGAGGCCGATAGGCAATCTGGAGCGCGAGCTGCTCGAGCGGCTGTCCGAGAAGTTCGCGTATATCGTGATGAACATTCAATCCCGATACCGGGTTGAGGAGCTGCTTCGCGAGTCGCAGGCGATGGCCGAAGAGCTGCAGGTTCAATCCGAGGAGCTGATCTCCCAGCAGGAGGAGCTCCGCGATTCGAACGAGCGGCTCGAAGTCCACGCGACCCGTCTCAAGAAGTCCGAGGAGAGACTTCAGAGGCAATCGGAGGAGCTCGAGAATACGAATCAGGAATTGATGGCGAAGACGATGGAATTGGAGGAGCAGATCCGCCAGACGGCGCGCCGGAATCGCGAAGTGGCGGCCGCGAACCTCGAGCTCGAGCGCCAGACGGCGGAGCTCGCCAGAGCCTCCCAGTACAAGTCCGAGTTTCTTGCCAATATGTCGCACGAGCTAAGAACGCCGCTGAACAGCCTGATCATTCTCTCGCAGTTCCTCGAGGACAATTCGGAAGGCAACTTGAACGAGAAGCAGCTCGAGTTCGTCAGGACGATTCATTCTTCCGGGGAGGATCTTCTTAAGATGATCGACGAGATTCTCGATCTCGCCAAAGTGGACGCCGGACGGATGGAGATTCAGCACGAGACGACGCCGCTGGAGGACATTACCGTCGATCTGGAGCATGCCTTCCGATCGATCGCCGAGGACAAGGGAATTGCTTTCTCGGTAGAGATCGGGCACGACGTCCCAGCCGCTCTCCAGACGGACGGTCATAGGCTGAAGCAGGTTCTGCGCAATCTGCTCTCGAACGCCATGAAGTTTACCCCGAAAGGCTCCGTCTCCCTGACGGTACGCACGGCAAGTCAGGATGAGATCCAGGATCGGCATGGGAGCTATCTAGCCTTCTCCGTGAAGGATACCGGTCTGGGCATCGCGGAGGAGAAGAGGGAGATTATATTCGAAGCGTTCCGCCAAGCGGACGGAACGACCAGCCGCAAGTTCGGCGGAACGGGGCTTGGGCTGACCATCAGCCGCGAGCTGGCCGGTCTGCTCGGAGGCTGGATCACGCTGGACAGCGAGGTCGGAAGCGGAAGCGAATTCACGCTTTACTTGCCGGAGAGAGCCGAGAAAGCGAGAGCGGAGCCGTTCGCCCCCCTTCCGATAAGCAAGTCGATCGCCTTCCAAGAGCAGTCGGTTACGCTAGAGGAGTCAACGCCGATTAAGAAGGCTAATGGCATACCCGCGTACGAAGGCAAGACCATTCTGCTTGTCGACGATGACGAACGCAACGTCTTCTCCCTGACGAGCCTTCTGAGTCACCATGGGATGAACGTGCTTTCCGCGGAGAACGGCAAGGAGGCTCTGGAACGGATGCATTCGAACCGATCGATTGACTTGGTGCTGATGGACATCATGATGCCGGAGATGGACGGCTACGAAGCGATCGAGAGGATTCGCGGCCAGGCCGAATGGACGGCCTTGCCGATCATCGCCCTAACCGCCAAAGCCATGAAGGGAGAGAGAGACAAGTGCCTGCAAGCGGGCGCTTCGGATTATTTGGCCAAGCCGGTCTCGATCGATCAACTGCTCTCTTTGCTGAAAGTGTGGTTGTCCCAATGATGGAGGAACGGATGCTGCCCGTCGAGGATCAACAGCTGGAACGATTGGAGATCGAACTCCTTCTCGAAGCCGTTTATCGCAAGTACGGATATGATTTTCGCGAATACGCCTATCCGTCGATCCGAAGAAGAATCCGCCGTCGCGTCATGCTGGAGAACATAAATACGATCTCCTCCCTGCAAAGTCTTATCCTGCATGACCGGGAGGCGTTCGACCGGCTGCTGGCGGACCTCGTTATTTCGGTAACGGAGCTGTTTCGCAACCCGGAGGTATTTCGTTGGATCCGGGAACATCTCGCGACGGAGCTGAGAGAAACCGCATTCCTCCGTATCTGGCATGCCGGATGCGCCACGGGAGAAGAAGCGTACTCTTCCGCCATCTGGCTTGAGGAAGAGAAGATGCTGGAGCGATCCCGAATCTACGCGACCGATATTAATCGCGCCGCGCTCGATCGGGCGAGAGGAGGGCGGCTTTCCCGCGACCGTGTGCCGCTGTACGAATCGAACTACAGGGAAGCGGGAGGAAAGTCGGAACTTAGAAGCCATTGCGAAGAGGACGAGGATGGCCTCCGCCTCTCCGCTGGCTTGAAGAAGCGCATCGTTTTTGCGGAGCACAACCTGGCGACGGACGGTTCCTTTAACGAGTTCCAGATGATCTTCTGCCGGAACGTGATGATCTATTTCGATTCGAGCCTGCGGGAGAGGGTTCATCGGTTGTTCCACGAAAGTCTGGCTCCGGGAGGAATCCTGGTGCTGGGAGGCAAAGAATCTCTGGAATTCACCAGCTACGGAGCCCGATACGAAGCGTTGAGCGAGAAGTACCGGATCTATCGGAAAATAAGCTGAAGGCGTTCGGTTCAAACGAGCCGCACAAGGGTATATCTAAGGATGAAGGGCAACGGTTCGTCCGTCGCCGGATTCCTCGGGAGGTGGTCTTGATGACGTGGACGATCGGAATATTCGAACGCGAACAGCAAGTATTGGACGCCGCCAGAGAGTTGAGGGCCCTCGCCGGAGAGAGCCGCTCTCTAATCGCGGTTGTCGATAACGAAGAGAACGCGCCGCTCCTATCCTCGCAGGATGAGATCCCTCTGGAAGGGGTGGCCGGCCTCCAAGCCGCAGCGGATGAGTCGAATGGCGCTTTCTGGCCGGACGAGGACCGGGAGATTCCCGCGGTTGCTTATTTGAACTCCGTTCAAGGTGCGGGAGTGAACGGGCAAGCCGCGGCTTTTGCGGCATACGCGTTATCGGAGTCGGATGAGGTCAGCACGACCGAAGGGCTTGTGAGGCTCGGGCTTTCCAGCTCCGCCGCCCGAACCTGCGCGCCGTCGGTCGAAGAAGGGAAGCTGCTGCTGCTTGCGGACGTCGCTTCCTTGGAGGAAGCCGCTCGCCTTATGCGCAGCTTCGGCGCCTCCGACGTGGTGCAGTAAACGCCAAAGCGAAAACCGCTCTCCTCGACGGATGGAGAGCGGTTTTCGCTTTGGCTCCTTAAGCGGAGGGTACCTTTGTTTTACGATCCGGCGCGACGATCGAAGAGATCGGATGCTTGATCCCCATGATGTCGTCTCGGATCAAACGCGCGGCTATCGCGCTGTAGATGGTGCCGTTGCCTCCGTAGCCGAGAGCATAATATTGGCCTGGGCGCGACGGATCTTCCCCGATCCAGGGCAGATTATCGGCGGACTCCCCGAACGTACCGCACCATTCGTACTCTTTCTCGACCCGCATATTCGGAAAAAGCAGCTTCAGCTCGGACAGCAGACGAAGAGATCGATGCTCGACCTCCGATTCGCTTAGAACGGGCTGGCGGAAGCTCTCGTCCAGCCCTCCGATCACGATCCGATTATCCGCCGTCGTCCGAAGGTAAAGGTAAGGCCGGGCCGTCTCCCACAGCATGAATCTTTGGGGCCAATCCTCAATCGAATCGAGCGGTTTCGTTACCATAGCGTACGACCGATTTAACTTTGCTCGTATCCAGCTGCCGCCGGCCGCTTCCGGCGTATATCCGACGGCATAAACGACATGCTCCGCGTGAATCTCGGCGGAATTCGTTCGGACGACAAAGCTGCCTTTGCGGCCGTCGACGGACAGGAACTTGGTCTTCTCGTAGACGCGAAGGCCGGCTTGGACGGCGGATTCCGCGAGAGTCGAAACGAAACGATACGGATTCAATTCCGCATCTCCGTGCGTTACGATGGCTCCGCTCTTGCGGAAAGGAAAGGCGCTCCCGATTCGTTCCGCATCCCACCACTCCACGCCGAATCCATGGCGGCTCAGCATCTCGAATTCTTTCTCCAAGGCGATCAGATCTCTATCGTTGCTCGCATAGTAGAAGCTGTTGCGGCGTTTAACGTCCACGTCGCGGGGTAAACCTGCCGCCACCTGCACGAGCTGTTCCACGGCCGATTTGCAGGCTCGGTAGAATTCCGCGGCATCGTACTCGCCGATCTGGTCCGCCAGGTCGGACAGCATGATGTCGTTCGAATATTGCAAGATCCCGGTGTTGGCCGAGGTGCTCCCGGAACAGATCGAGCTCTGTTCGATCAGGACCGTATCGATGCCGCTTCTCGCCAGCGTGTAGCCGCAAGCGATCCCCGTCATCCCCCCTCCGACGACAAGCGCATCGCAGCGAACGGGTTCAAGCAACGGAGAGTAAGCGGGGCTATCCGGCCTTGTGGAAGGCCAATAGAGCGATCCGAAATGCAACGTCACAAGAGTTCCTCCATCCGAAAGTATGTATCCGTTTAGCAAAGCCGCGCTAGCTGAAGGCGGCCCCTCTTAAGTATTCTCTAATTACCCGATTTTACCGGCAGCGCAACTATCGATAATGATCTGCGTTCATCTGTTTCAATGGAGTGTTATAAGGGTAAAGAAAAAGGAACTTATATGGATGGTTTTGAAGGAGGCAACTCATGAAGACAGATAAATTGACCTTTCGCTCGGAGAACCTGGAGGGACTTACCGTCATCTATTTGTCCGGGGAGCTTGATCTGGAAGTCGCCTCGCATATGAGAGCGATGATGGAACCTCTAGTGGAGCTAACCGATCGCAAGCTTGTCCTTAACTTGAGGGAATTAACCTATATCGACAGCACCGGAATCGGCATTCTCATCGGCATTCTCAAATCGCGCCATGCCCGCAAAGCTCCTTTCGCCGTGGAGGGTGCATCGGATCATATCCGCAAGCTATTCGATATGACGGGAATATCTCCCTTCTTGGAAGCCGCGAATACGCGTTACTCGTAGTCTGCTCCTGCAGCATGAACCTTAAAAAGGAAAGGTAGAGGATGAACACTCCATGGTGCTAGAAAAAAACGTGAAGCTGACGGTTCCGGCTCATCCGGAATTCGTCGATCTGGTGCGTTTGACGTTATTTGGAATCGCCTCTAAACTGAACTTCTCGTTTGAGGAGATCGAAGACATGAAGGTGGCGGTGTCGGAGGCTTGCAACAATGCGGTTCTTCATGCTTACGAAGGACCGGAGGGCCATATCGAGATCGAATTCGAATGGAATGACGACGGTGAGCTTAGAATTACCGTTCAAGATCGAGGGGAGAACTTCGCGGCCCCATCGGTTTCGCAGACTTCGAACCTGCACGGGAAGTCCATCGAGGAGATCCAGTCGGGCGGATTAGGACTTTATCTGATGCAGGCGTTGATGGATCATGTGGAGTTGAATACGGAGAACGGAACAGCCGTTACGATGACCAAGCGAAGAGCGGCTTCTGCCCAAAGGGGATGAGAATGAATCAGGGTGTCCATCGGCCCGATGACGCCCCGTTCAAGCTCTTGGAATACCAACGCACGCTCAGCACGGAGCTGGCCGACGAATTGGTTCGCGAATACGAACCGTTAGCCAAGATGGCCGCCGCCAAAATCTCGCGCAATCGACCCGATCTTCAAGAAGACTTGTTCCAGGTGGGGAGAATGTCGATCTTCCGTCTCCTGCAGCAATACGACCCTTCTCTTGGCATCCCGTTCGAGCCGTATGCGATGAAGAGCATCGTCGGCCAGATGAAAAATTATTTGCGGGATAAGTCCTGGTATATTCAAGTTCCAAGGAGAATCAAGGAAAAGGGTCTGACGGTCCAACAGGCGATCGATGAACTGACTGTCGAATTGGAGAGGTCTCCTAGCGTGGAAGAGATCGCCTCTCGGCTGGAGATGGAGGTGGAAGAGACCCTTGAGGTGTTGACCGGAAGAGAACTGTACAACTATGTCTCCCTCGACACTCCTATCTCCCAAGAGGAGAATACCTCGACGCTCGGCGAATTGCTCCATTCTCCATCCGACGATTACCTAACCTCTGAACGTCGGATGGACCTTCTGGAAGCGATGAACCGTTTGAAGCCGGAGGAGCGCAAGGTCGTGCTGCTTCTCTATAACGACGGTTATTCGCAGAGAGACGTCGCCGAGCAGCTAGGCGTGTCTCAGATGAGCATCTCCCGCATCCAGAGGCGAGCGATCGAACAGCTTAAAAGTTGGCTAGGCGAGGAGATTCGTTGATTCATTCCTCCGGGAAGGGGTAATAAGAGATAAGCAGTACCATCTCTTAAGGTAAAGGCGGTGGCAAGGATGAGTGTCCGATACGAGCTCCGTTGCTTCGAATGCGATATCCTGGTTCGCCAGAACGAAGACTCTTATCAGGTAAGCATTCAATCTCTCTCGAACCCATTGGGCCGCGGCAACCCTATTGCGGATTACGGAACGGAATCCGAAGCGGTTGCGGCAGCCGACCGATTCTGCCAGCTCTATTCTTTGGCTCGAGAACACGATTATTTCCTTCAGGGCAGTTACTTCCGCAGAGGAGAGCACTCTTCGTTCTCCGTTATCCAGCTGCTGGAGAGCCGTACAAGCCCTGAGGAGCTCCTTAAGCTCCTTCGGCAAGAAGCTCGCTCCCATGACCTTCCACTACCCAACTGATTTAGCTTCCATCGGGGATGCAGCGGATTCGCTTCCGCTCATCTCCCTTTTTTCTTTTTCCCCTACCGATTCAAAATTTCCATAAATAACCATATTTCCTGTGGGTGCTATTCACAAATCCATCTAAGAACCACTATCCCCTCGCCTCAGGAAAGAGAGTGTGGAGAGAGTATAGATAAAGTGCAGAGAGAGTAAGAGAGAGTTAAAGGAGATTTAAGAGAGAGTTAAGAGAGAGTTAAGAGAGAGTTAAGAGAGAGTTAAGAGAGAGTGCAGAGATAGTGTGTAGAGTTATAGGGACAGTTATAGACGGACAGATATAGACGGAGTAGAGAGAGGGCATAGTCAGAGAGGGCATAGATAAAGTGGGCGCGGAGAGAACGGGCGTGTAGATCCCACTGCGAGAAAGCGGCGTTGATTGGCTTGCCGCCTACGGATAGGTTCTTCTAGCCCCACGATCTGCGATGCATGTTGATCCATTTGGATTTGGTCTCGAAAGTTCTCCAAGCAACGGGAAGAGTGCGGCGAGGCCTCGTAAGGTATCGATACGTGATCCTGGCGGTAGAAGCGCACCAAGACAATAGGTAAGAAAAGGAGGTGTCTTCCTGGCTATTCAGCTTTCTGTTGCTGCGGAAACAAAATTCGGTTAAGTAAGCTTGCAGGTGCTTCGCTCCGATTCCTCGGAACGTGAAGGTCAGCCAACTCCGCAACTCATGACGAATAGGGCTTAGCTTGGGATTCGCCTTGCCGTAGAAAGGAATCTCGCTTACCTCCGAACTGCGAACCTCATTGGAGATAAAAGCTCGGTAGCCTTCCTTAAGAATCGTGCGCTCCGGCAGGCGAACATGATCGGGATCGGGCTGATGCAGCTTGATATGCCGGATCTCATCTTCGCCATCGAAGGAAGCGCCCAATAGAACGGGCTGACAGGAATCGGGATAATGAAAAGCTCCATAGCCGAACGACATCACTTGAACGAAGTCCGACAGCTTGCCGGCTTCGTCCGCCGAATGCATGGCTTCGCGGATCTTGTGGGCAATCAACCATGCGGTTTTGTAGGTGACCTCGAGGATCCCGGTTAGCCGAGTCGCGCTGATTCCGCCGGGAAGAGTCAGAAGGTGGATGGCCTTAAACCATTTGTTGAGCGGAGTCGAACTGCCCTCCAGAATAGTGCCGGCCGTAAGCGAAGCTTGATAACGGCACGATTTGCATTCGAACAGAGGAAGTCGGCGGGTTCGAATCAAGTAGTGCTCGGCGCAGCCGCAGAGCGGGCAACGGTAACCGTCGGGCCAACGGGAATGATAAAGCGCTTTGGCGCAATTCTCCTCGGAAGAAAACAACTCCAAAAAAGCCGCATCCACTGCCCGTTCCGTCACTCCCAACGCCCCCTCGCCTTATTTTCTCCATTATAACGAACAAATGTTCTCATATCAATAACAAATAACATTAAATTTCCATAAAATTAATCGAGGTAGGAGTTCCTGAGGCATTGGGATATCGGTTCTTGAGGAAGTTCGGAGAATGCAGAGCTGCTAAAGGGAGGGGGGGAGACAGGAGGGAGGTGACAGGAGGGAGGAGGGTGGAAAAAGGAGGAGCGGAAAAGGAGGGGATAGTGAGAGAGATAGGGAAGGGCGGGACTGAGCGAAGGGGATAGCGGTTCTAATTGGGGTATGGAGGAATGGAGAAATGGAGCTGCTTAGAGGAGCGGAGAGAGAAGGGAGAGTAGGAGAACGACACGGTCGACACGAAAAAACGCGCCCGGAGGCGCGTTGCGGCAAATGGCAGTTCACGAGCTGCGTTCGGAGTCGGAGCGGGAGGCCGAGACAGAGGAAACTTCTTCTTTGATGGCTTTGGCAGCGTCTTCAGCTTCCGACTTGGCGGTGCGGACGACCGAAAGGGTTTTGTCCATCAGTTCGGAGGCGTGCTGGCCGACTTGGCTCGCGAGCTCCTTCGTCTTGGCGTTGGCGTCCGACACCCATTGAGCCGTGCGGTCGGAAGCTTTTCTGTATTTGGAGCGGATGTCCTTGCGCATCTCCTGGCCGGATTTGGGGGCGAGCAGCAGAGCGGCTGCCGCGCCGATGGCTCCTCCGATCATGACGCCTTTGACCATTCCTTTTGTTTGGGACATTGACAACTCCTCCTTAAGATAAGTTTGAGATAAGTTAAGCGGCTTTGCGAAGCGCTTGGCTGATCAGGCCGAGCAGGAAGACGAACAGCGCGGCGCCGATAATGGAAGGGACGACCGGAAATCCGGCAATGACAGGTCCCCAGGAGCCCAGCAGCAGAACGCCTAGCCAAGCTCCGGCGAAGCCGGCGATCATGGAGCCGAATACCCCTCCCGGCATTCTCGAACGGACGAGCGCGTCGCCGATAATTCCGATCAGGATCGCCATCAGAATGCTTATCAACAATCCCAGCATCGGTATCTCCTCCCTTCGGGATTTGATTCGCCTCTCCGTAATGGAGCGGCGGGTGGCTACTCTTCTTTACCCTTGGACGGAGAAGATGAACCAGACGCCCGGTATGGGACTTTCCGACGCTTACCGTTTGGTCTACAATAGGAACAGACTGTTACGGAAGGCGAGGACGGAAATGGAAGGAAGATTGTTCGATCGATCGGCGCCTTATGGGTGGGGATCGACCGACTCCGGGGAGCGGAGAAGCCGTCGATGGAGACGGATAGATTGGATTCTAGTCGCAGTACTCATGTTGGTATCCGCTTTGGCTTCTTTCCATGACCTGGGGGACCGATCTGCGCCGCAAACGTTCTGGAAGCCGGGGGTATCGGGGGACGGCTTTACGGTTGACTTCGGGGAAGCGCGCTCGGTCAGCCGGCTCAATCTGTACGAAGGGCCCGGGGCCTCCGGCAAGAGCAAGATCGAATATTCTCTCGACGGCTTCAACTGGCAAACGTACGCCGAGATCGAACATAAGGTGAGTCGGGTATTCACATGGAAATCGGAGGACAAGCTGGTAGAAGCCAGGTATATGAGGTATACGGCCACGACGGCCGGCTTCACGCTCTACGAGGCGGCGTTCTTCTCGCCGGACAGCACGACTCCGATTCCGATCGAATCCGTCAAGGACAATGAGAAGAAAGGCTCGCTGACGGAAGGAAGCGGAGCCCTCGCGTTCGACGAGCAGTCGGAAGCGCCTTACCGCCCGGACTACCGCAACAGCATGTACTTCGACGAGATCTACCATGGACGGACCGCGTATGAGTTCATCGAGAAGATGCAGCCCTACGAGAATACGCATCCGCCGCTGGGCAAGGTCATCCTGTCGATCGGGGTTGAGCTGTTCGGCATGACGCCTTATGGCTGGCGCTTCATGGCGGCCGTCGGCGGAACGATCATGATTCCGGTATTCTACATGGCTGCCAGGGGCATGTTCAAGAGAACCCGGTATGCCTTCATGGCTACGCTTCTATTGTTGTTCGAAGGGTTCCATCTCGTTCATTCCCGCATGGCGAACGTGGACATATTCGGGGTAACCTTCACGATCCTGATGTACTACTTCATGTATTTATACGGCGAAACGAAATGGCGAAACGGAGGCTTCGGCAAGAGCTTCCTCTACCTGGGGCTGTCCGGATTTTTCTTCGGCTGCGCTTCCGCGGTCAAGTGGAATTACCTCTACGGGGGAGCCGGGCTTGCGATCCTGTTCTTCTGGTACCTGTACCGAAGAGCCCGAGAAGCAAGGGAGAACGGCGACGACGGCTATGCGAAGAGAATGATCCTGACGCTGATGTCTTGCCTCGTGTTGTTCGTCGCGGTTCCGGTAGCGACCTATGCCACTTCATACATTCCCTACTTCAGGGCAACCGCCGATCACGACGGCATCAAGGATTTGTGGCACGAGCAGAAAAGAATGTACGAGTACCATAAAGGGGTTAAGGAGAAGCATCCATACGCCTCGAAATGGTACACTTGGCCGCTTATGCTGCGTCCGGTTTGGTATTACGGAGGCAAGGATCTGGCGCCGGGAGACGCGCAGAGCATCGCCGCGATCGGCAATCCGCTGATCTGGTGGGGAGGGCTTGCCGCCATGCTCGCGGCTTGGGTCATCGGGCTGCTGAGACGAAGCCGAATCGTTCTGGTCATCGCGGTCATGTATCTTTCCTTCTACGTGCCGTGGATGGTATCGCCTCGCAGCATTACCTTCTTATATCACTACTTCCCGATGGTTCCGCTGCTCATTCTCTCTATCGTCTGGATATTGAGATTCGCGGAGCAAGAGTGGCCGCGGTTCGGGAAAGCTCTGTCGGCCCTCACGCTGGCAGGAGCCGCCTTCCTGTGCGTATGGTTCTATCCGATCTACACGGGACTTACGATCAGCCGGGAATGGATGAACTTCGGAATACGATGGCTGGATAGTTGGGGCTTCTAAGGAAGCATGATGCGAAATCGCAAAGGAGAGCGACAATGAACGGACCTGTTTTTCTATCGGTCGTGGTTCCAATGTACAACGAAGAAGAAGTCATCGAGACGACTTATCGCAGGCTGACGACTGCGCTTGATCCCATCGGAGAGACGTACGAGCTCGTGTTCGTCAACGACGGCAGCAGAGACAATACCGCCAAGATCGTCCGTCGAATTGGCGCGGAGGACCCGAGAGTCAAAATGGTCGACTTCTCGCGCAATTTCGGCCACCAAATCGCGGTTACGGCCGGCATGGATTATTCCTCCGGCCGGGTCGTCGCGCTGATCGACGCCGATCTGCAGGATCCTCCGGAGCTCATCCCGGAGATGATCGCGAAGTGGCGCGAAGGCTACGACGTAATCTATGGGCAGCGGATCGCAAGAAAAGGCGAATCCTTCTTCAAGAAGTGGACGGCAGCGATGTTCTATCGGCTTCTGCGTTCGATGACGTCGGTGAGCATTCCCGTCGACACGGGCGACTTCCGCTTAATGGACCGGAAGGTGTGCGACGCTCTCAGCAGCATGAGGGAGCAGAGCCGCTTCATTCGCGGGATGGTCAGTTGGGCGGGCTTCCGCCAAACCGCCCTGGAGTACGTGCGCGAGGAGCGCTTCGCGGGAGAGACGAAGTACCCGCTGCGCAAGATGATCCGTCTGTCGCTGGACGCGATTACCTCCTTCTCGACCAAGCCGCTCAAATTCGCCGGAGTGCTGGGATTCGCGATGTCCGCCATCGGCTTTATCTACTTGCTCGTCGTCATTTTCCAGCACATCTTCACCAATACGACGTTGAAGGGCTGGACCTCGATGGTCGTCATCAGCCTGCTGTTCCACGGAATCACGCTTATGCTGCTTGGGGTACTTGGCGAATATATCGGCCGGACCTACGAGGAAGCCAAGCGCAGGCCGCTTTATCTCGTGGCGGACAGGCTGAACTTCGAGGATGATCCGGGCGAAGACGGCAGAGAGGCTCGCCCTTCGGCGGCTGCGCAGGGGAAGAATGTCAGCAAAGAGCCGATCGGAGCCGGTCATCGGTCTTAACGCTCAACAGCAAAAAACCGTTCTTTGGTAAAGCGGGAGGCTTCGCCACCACTTTCAAGGAACGGTTTTTTTGTGTACGGCTTCGTATCAATCGGCTGGGACATTAGTAAGCAGCTTCTTGCCCCAGACCGCCTGGCCGTCTCCGTCGAGGCCGGTGAACACGATCGTCGGACGATTCAGCTCCCAATCCCAAGCGGGAAGGAGCAGCACCTTCTCTTGGGTTGACGTGCCGTTCGGATCGTCCCAGCTAAGCGTGAGCGTATGGTCGCCGTCGAAGGTCCACGCGCCGCTTAAGCCTTCCGAGTCGATTCGGCCATCCTTCAGCAGCTTCAGAGGCTCCGACTCCGCTTGGCCGTCGATCCAGCGAAGCTGAACGATCCGTTCCCAGTCTCCGGCGATAGCCGACTCTGGGATTCTCTGCACGCTCTCGCCCGCATACCGCTCAGGGGATACGACCGGCCAGCCGTCCGATGTCCACAGCAGCTTGCGGACATGCAGGTACATCCAATTGGAGTCGCTCTCCGGCCTGGCGTGGTGAACGATGTAGTCGTTCTCCCCGTCCTGAAGAATCGAGTTATGGCCGGGCGCGACCCAGCCGTCCGAATCGCCGAACTTGTAGCCTCCGAGAATCTTCGTTCCGACGTCGAATGGCGGATCGTATGCCGTGTCGGTCAAATCGCGGCCGTTGTAATCGAGATAAGGTCCCTCGATGGAGTCGGACCGGCCGACCCGGACATTGTAATCCGAGGAAAGCGAGTCGTAAGAGACGAACAGGTAATACTTCTTAAGCTCCGGCTTGTAGATCAAATACGGGCCTTCGACGGCGCCCGACTCGGTCTTCGAGTCTCTCGCCGCTATCCGCTTGCCGAAGCCCGGCTCCTTCAGCTTGCCCGTAGCCGGGTCAAGCGGGGCGATATGAATGCCGTCGAAGAACGAGCCGTACACGAACCAAGGTTCCCCCTCGGCGTCGATGACGACGTTCGGATCGATGGCGTTCGGAGCATCTCCCGCCCCCGTCTTGATGACCTCGCCCCGGTCGGTCCAAGGCCCTTCCATCGAGGAGCTGGTCGCGACTCCGATGTACGAGGTGTTCGACCCGAACGTGGAAGAAGAGTAGTACAGGTAATAGGTGTCGCCGAACTTCTCGACGTCGGGCGCCCACAGCGTCGGTCCGCCGGTCCAAGCCCCGGCGTCCTCCGGAACGCCGTCGAACGCGCGTCCGACCCATTCCCAATGGATCAAGTCCTTCGACTTGCGAATCATGACGCCCGGCGTCGGAGCGCCGCCGACCTTGACGTCGGTAGACACGACGTAATACGTTCCGTCGCCGGTCTTGATAATCGAAGGGTCGTGCGCGTTCGTCGTCGTCCATGCGGATTCGTCCTGCATGGAAGCGACGTCGAAGAGCTTCTCGTCGGGAGGAGGCGACGGATAGGTTAACGCGGTTCCGCCGGATCCCCCCGAGCCTCCCGTGTCGCATCCGCTCAACGCGAGGAGGAGCGCCGCGCCGAATCCCGCCCATATTCTCGTCCGCATCGGCTTAGCCCTTGACGCCGGAGATGGCGACGGATTCGATGATCTGCTTCTGGAAGACGAGGAAGACGATCAGCATCGGCAGCAGCGCGACGACGGAAGCCGCCATGATGAGCGGATAGTCGGTCTGAATCGCGTAGGTCGCGTTGAAGTTCGCGATGACGAGCTGGAGCGTCAGCTTGTTCTCGGAGTTCAGGTAGATGATCGGCGCCAGATAGTCGTTCCAGATCGCCATGAACCACAGGATCAGCTGCGCGGCGACTGCCGGCTTGATGAGCGGGAAGATGATTTTCCAAAAGATGCCGAAGTACGAGCTGCCGTCGATCTTGGCCGCTTCGATAAGCTCGTTCGGGATGCTGGAGAGGTACTGCCTCAGGAAAAAGATCATCATGACGTTGCCGAACAAGCCCGGCACGATAAGCGGCAGCAGGGAATCCGTCCAGCCGACGTTCGAGAACATCATGAATTGAGGGATCATGACCGATGGGTACGGAATCATGAGGGAAGCGATCAGGCCCATGAAGATCGCGTTCTTGCCCGCGAATCGCAGCTTCGCGAATGCGAACGCGGCAAGGCTGGACGTGAACGTTCCGACGACCGTTACGGTGACGGCGACGATGGCGCTATTCTTGATTCCGCTAAGCAGAGGGCCTTTCGTCCAGATCTCGTGGTACTTCTCGAAATGCATCGGACTCGGAATCCAGACAGGCGGCAAGGCGAAGACATCCAACCGATCCTTGACCGAGGTTGTGAACATCCAGAGCAGCGGCGCGATCATGAAGATCGCTCCGATCAAGAGCAGAACGAAGATGAGGGAATTCGTCCATTTTCTGCGAAGAACCAATTCCGGTTCCTCCTTTCTCCGCGACCGTTATGCGTTGATATCCGACGACTTGTCCAGCTTGAACTGAATAAGCGTCACGATAAAGATAAAGAGACCCAGAATGACCGTCATCGCGGAGGCGTAGCCCATCTGAAGGTTGCCGAAAGCCTTCTGCCAGACGTAGAACACGACCGAGGCCGAGCTGTACTCGGGACCGCCCGTCGAGGTCATGATGTTGATCTCGGTGAACACCTGGGAGCCGCCGATGATGTTCGTCACGACGACGAAGAAGGTGACCGGCTTAACCATCGGCCAGGTGATGTGCCAGAACCGGCTGAAGCCGCCCGCCCCGTCCAAATCGGCTGCTTCGTAATAATCCTTCGGTACGCTCTGAAGAGCGGCAAGGTAAAGCAGCATCGTATAGCCTAGCCCTTTCCATACCATCATGAGCATGATCGCAGGCTTGACCGTGGACGTGTCCTGAAGCCAGTTCGGCCCGTCGATCCCGATCAAGTCGAGGAATTGGTTCACGAGGCCGAAGTCTCCGTTGTAGGCCAGATTCCACATAATCGAGATGGCGGCGAGAGAGGAGATAACCGGAATGTAGTAGATGACGCGGAAGGTCGTCGTCCCGCGAATGCCCCGGTTGAGTCCCATCGCGATGAGAAGGGCAAGAACGATTCCGACCGGAATCGCCAGCATCATGAAGAACGTATTGTACATGGCTTTATAGAACAGCTCGTCCTGGAAAATGTCCTTGAAGTTGTCCAGGCCGATGAAGTTCCTCTGGCCGAGGCCGTCCCAGTCGGTAAACGATCCGTAAATGGAATAAAGCGCGGGATATAGAGCGAAGCAGAGAAGCCCCAGCACCGGCGCGAGAATGAACAAGTATCCGTAAAATGCCTCTTTGCGATACAGCCTCGATTTGGTCCTCATGGTTCACCTCTAATGTACGGGAATCCGCGAGCGCGACGAGCGGCGCAGCCGGTTGGGCGGGCACCGCTCGTTTCGCTCTTAGGGTCGCGAGCTTATTTCTTCTTGGAGTTCTGTTCTTGTTCGATCGCCTTATCGAGCAGCTTCTGCATCTTCGGTTGTTCTTGCTTGACGTAGTCGGCCGCGCTGATCTTGCCGTCGATAACCGGCTGGATGTCGGTGAAGAACAGGTTATACCATTCCGCGTTGTAAGTCAGAAGCGAAGGGAGCGGACGGCCGTAATCGTTGACGATCTGCAGGAATTCTTCCTTGTTCTCCGGCTTCGTCGACGTGTCGGCGGCCCAAGTCTGAGCCATGTCGGTCAGGTTCGGCATCTGAACCTTCGCGTCGGAGAGCATCTTCATGCCTTCGTCGGAAGCCGTCAGGTACATGACGAGCTCGGCGGCTTGCTCCGGATACTTGGACTGGCTGGAGACTCCAATGCCGAGGGAGCCGAGCCAAGTCGCCGTCTGGCCGGTGGAGCCTACCGGATACGGAATCAGGTCATATTGGAAAGGCAGCTTCTCATACGTGCTCATATCCCAAGGGCCGACCGGGAAGAAGCCGATCTGGCCTTGCATCCAGCGCTGATACGTATCCAGCGTCTGAGCTTCGGAGATCGAAGGCGTAACCTTGTACTTGTTCTGCATGTCGGCGAAGAACTGCAGCGCCTCGGCGAACTTCGGATCATCGATCGTCACCTTCGTGCGGCTGGAATCGATCCAGTCGGCGCCGTTGCTCCAGACAAGGGATTGCAGCGTCCAGTTGACGTTGAGCCCGGTACCCCATTGGTCCAGCTTGCCGTCGCCGTTCGTGTCCTTCGTCAGATCTTGGGCGACCTTGACGAATTCATCCCAGGTGTAAGGCTTGTCCTTGTCCGGAAGCGGGATGTTCGCCTTCTCGAACATCGTCTTGTTGTAGCCCATCGCGAACGGGCCGAGGTCCTTCGGCAGGCCGTAGATGTCGCCTTGTCCGACCTTGTCGCCGTCGTAACGGTACAGATCGACGCCCTTCTGCCAGATCTTGCTGATATCGACGTTCTGGGTATTCTCGACGAAAGAAGTAAGATTCAGAAGCACGCCGCCGTTAACGTAGGCCTTCAGATCGCCCGGGTCGTAGTAGAAGACGTCGGGCGTGCTCTTGCCGGTGATGGCGGCCTTCAGCTTGGTGGCGTATTGGTCGGCGGCCGTGGTGATAACCTTAACCTTGACGCCCGGATGGTCGGCTTCGTATTTGTCGACAACCTTCTTGTAGGCGGCTTGCTCGTCCGGTCCGCCGCGGAACATGAACGTCAGCTCCGCTTTCTCTTTCTTGGCGGCCGGCTGCGTGCTCGCCGGGCTTCCGGATGCGCCGCTAGACGGGCTCGCGCCCTCGTTCCCGTTGTTGCCGCCGCCTCCGCAGGCGGTAAGGGTGAGGCCTGCCGCCACGATCAGGGATACTGCTGGAATCCAAGTTTTCTTTGCCATTGTAAGACCCCTCCGAATGAATAGAATGAATAAGTTGTCCAATCATTCAAGCCCAAAAGCAATTGAAACCGCATACATATTCGCGCCGAGCAACCGCCGACAATCGCTGCCGGCGCTATTGCTCCTGCTTACTTGGAAGAATCGGGAACGGGGCTGCCGAAGTTCGGCGTTCCGTCCTGGTTCCATTGGATCGGCTGGACTCTCGTATGTCGATTGGGATCGTACAAGGGATCTCCAACAATCTCCTTGTAGTTCCTAGCGTGATATACGATAAGGTCCTGCGTGCCGTCCTCCGAGACGGTAAAGCTGTTGTGCCCGGGACCGAATTGGCTTGCGGATTCGTCCGTCCCGAAGACCGGAACAGGGGATTTCGTCCACGAAGCCGGATCCATCGGATCCGCGTCCTCGGGAGCCGACAAGATTCCCAGGCAATAATGATGGTCGGTCGCGCTTGCCGAGTACGTCAGGAAGATGCGGCCGTTGCGCTTCAGCACCGCGGGGCCTTCGTTGACGAGGAAGCCGATCGTTTCCCAATCGTATTCCGGTTTTGTCAGCATAACCTGAGGCTGCTGAATCGTCCATGGATTGCTCATCCTGGCAATGTAAAGATTGGAATTCCCGGCGATGTCTGGATCGCGCTGGGCCCAGACCAGGTAACGGATCCCCCTAAGCTCGAACGTGGTCGGATCCAGCGAGAAGGATTCCCAGGCGGTCTCGATCTTGCCTTTCTCGACCCATTCGCCGCTCATCGGATCGGAATCGCATTCCAGCACGTACATCCGATGGTCGAACAAGCCTTCTCCGTTCGCTCCGCTTCTCGCGGCCGCGAAATAGATGTACCACTTGCCGTCGATAAAATGCAGCTCGGGCGCCCAGATATGCGAGCTCAGCTCGCCGCTCTCGCGCTTGCGCCAGACGACCCGGGTCTGCGCCGTCTCGAGTTCCCGGATCGAAGCGGAACGGCGAATCTCGATTCGGTCGAACTCCGGCACCGAAGCCGTGAAGTAGTACAAGCCATCCGTATGCTTGTAGATCCAAGGATCGGCGCGTTGGGGAACGACAGGGTTCCGATACGCACTTTGCAGCTCGGTTGTTTCTAACATGCCATCACTCTCACCATTCATGAAGTCAAAAAGGAAGTCAAAAAGGCCGGCGTAAAACATTAATGAATCTACAAATATATTTGCTTGGCATTAACGTTATCAAAAAAGCGTTTACATGTCAATAAATAAATTAATATAAAAATTTATCATTAATAAATACATTAATGTTTGTCGATCGGCAATCGGTTGCCATATCATTAATAAATATATATATTATTTATAAAGACGTTGCTCAATTAGCGACGACGGTCCCCGATGGAGGTCGTTCACATGAATCTGGATATATCCGAAAAATCGCTCCCGGTCTACGAAGCGCTGGCGAGCGGCGTTCGGCTCAAGGTCATCCAACTGTTGGCCAAGCAGCCGATGAACATCCGGGAGCTGTCCGAAGCGGTAGGGTTAAGCAGCGCCATCATGACCATGCATATCAAGAAGCTGGAGAAGGCGGGCATCGTCCAGAGCGAGATGCATCCGAGCCGGGGCGGGGTGCAGAAGGTCTGCTCCCTTCAAGTCGAACAGGCGGAGATCATCTTCCCTAACAAAATGGAGCATATTCGCGAATACCACCAGAGCGAGATCTCCGTCGGCCACTTCACCGACTTCCAGGTGGAGCCGACTTGCGGACTGGCGACGACCGAGAAGTTCATCGGCATCGTCGACGATCCTCGTTCGTTCCTGGACGCGGAGAGGTTCCACGCGAAGGTGATCTGGTTCAGCGAAGGCTTCATCGAATATAAAATCCCGAACTTCCTGCTCTCGACCGAGAACCCGAAGGAGCTTGTCATCTCGATGGAGATCTCCTCGGAGGCTCCGCTGACGAACAACAACTGGCCTTCTGACATCACTTTCTATATGAATAACGTCAAGCTCGGCACCTGGACGAGCCCGGGAGACTTCGGAGACAAGAGGGGCAAGTACAACCCTTCCTGGTGGCCGGACGACATCAACCAGTACGGGCTGCTGAAGCATCTGACCGTGACGAACCAGGGCACCCGAATGGACGGCCATCCGCTGTCCGACGTAACGCTTGAGCAGATTAATGTCTGGGACAAGCAATGGACGCTTCGCATCGCCATCGAGAACGATTCGAGCCACATCGGCGGCATTACGCTGTTCGGCAACGGATTCGGCAATTACAAGCAGGACCTCATGTTTCGCTTGTATTACGAGAAGGTGATCCCGGCAGCCGCCCAGGAAGCGAAGGCGGAGGAGCCCAAGAGCACGGCGAATGCCAACAGCTCCAAGGCGAAAGGCAAATCCAAATCCGAATCCAAATCCAAATCCGAATAACCCGTCCGAGAGGCGGAAAAGACAACAAAAAACCGGAGCCTGCTCTCCCGTCTTGAACGAAGGGGGGCGGCATCCGGTTTTTGGCGTTTTTTACAAAGCGACTATCTCATCGGCGCAAGCCGCTTCTTTGAGCAATTCGATCATATGGCGTATGGCCGGATTCCGCCACTTCTTGCGATGCAGCACGATCTGGGTGTAGAGGACGATCCCCGGATTCTCGAAGGGGAGGGCGACCAGACGGCCGTCGGCTAATTCCCGTTCGATCGCGATACGCGGCAGCAGGCCGACGCCGAGACCGTATCCGACGAATTGCTTGATCGCTTCGAGGCTCTCGAACTCGTGCTGGATCTGGTAGCAGACCTCGTTGCTGGCCAGCAAGCGCTCGAAGGCGTTGCGATAGGTGCAGGTCTGCTCGGTGGCGACGTAGCTGTGACCGTTCAAGTCGCTCATCGTGATCCGGGATTGCCGGCACAGAGGATGGCCGGGCTCGGCGAAGAGGACCAGCGATTCTTCGCGGATCGGAATCGTCTCGATGTCGTCGTCCGTCACCATCCGGTCCAGGATGATGCCCGTGTCGATCTCGCCCGAACGGACCATCTGCAGAATCTCCTGCTCATGCAAGGCTTGAACGTGCAGGCTGACCTGAGGGAAGGCCTGGCGGAATTGCTTGAACACGGGAGGCAGGAAGTAGGCGATCATCGACTCGATCGATCCGATGTTGAGGTTCCCGTTCACTTGCCGGGAGATCAGAATCTTCGAATCCTCGTATAGCGTCAGGATCTGCGCGAAAATGTGGTGGAGATGCTCTCCCTCGGACGTCAGCCTCATCGCGCGTCCGTATCGCTCGAACAGGATGACGCCGTATTCCTGTTCCAGCTTCTGAATGTGGGTGGTTACGCTCGATTGTACGTAACCGAGATTCTCCGCGGCCTTGGTGAAGCTCTGGCAACGCGCGACTTCCATAAAGCTTTTGAGAGTGGTAAGGTCCATGGCCGATCACCGCCCGTCTTACTAAGATAGCTTGCGGATAAGGAGCGAAACGAATTGCTGGATTCGATTTTTACGATACGCGGGAATTTTGCGGTCATTCTGCTCCGACTGAATCATACGCGCCAACTCGCTTTTTCGTTCGATCTCCGCCTCGCTCATTTTCCATATTGTAAAAGCCTGATACTCGTGAATCAACATCTTTTTCGCCCCCGATCGGCTTGGATTGAGGATCATCTTACCATCGAAGAGCGGGAAGCAGTTAGCGAAGGATTTGCATGTCAACTATCGAGAAAATCAATGGAAACGCCACCAAAAAAATCCCGCCCGCTCTCCGGCGAATCGGAGAGCAGGCGGGATTGGCAGCGCGTGTTCGTTTGGATGGGGATCAGGACGCCTCGGAAGCCAGCAGTTTCTTGAATTCTTCGGTCAGCAGCGGGACGATCTCGAACAAGTCGCCGACGATCCCGTAATCCGCTACCTTAAAGATAGGCGCCTCGGGGTCCTTGTTGATCGCGACGATGACGCGGGAGCGGCTCATGCCGGCGAGGTGCTGGATGGCGCCGCTGATGCCGCAGGCGATGTACAGCTCGGGAGTGACGACCTTGCCGGTCTGGCCGATCTGCATCGAATATTCGCAGTAGCCGGCATCGCACGCGGCGCGCGAGGCGCCGACCGCGGCTCCGAGCACGGCGGCGAGCTCCTGCAGCGGCTTGAAGCCCTCGGCGCTCCGAACGCCCCGGCCGCCGGAGACGACGATGCGGGCCTCGGTCAGATCCACCTTCCCGGCGGCCTGGCGGATCACGTCCTTGACGATCGTGCGTAGCGAAGCCGGCGGCTGGTAAGGGAGCGCCTCGATCGTTCCGGAAGAGGCGCTTCGTTCCGCTGGAGGCAGGTTGCTCGGACGGACGGTGACGACCTGAGCGGAGCCGGGAGCGAAGCGGCGCGTCTCGAACAGCTTGCCGGCGTAGAGCGGCCGGACGTAAGCGAGATCGTCGCCTTCCCCTTCGAGGGCGACGACATCGGAGATCTGGCCGGCTTGGAGCTTGGCGGCGATAACCGGCGCCAGATCGCGCCCGAATGCCGTATGGCCGAGCGCGACCAGCCGGGGCTGCTGCGTGTCCAGCAAGCTTCCGACGGCGAGGGCATACGATTCGGGATTGTAGGCGGCGAGCTGGGGGTGATCGATGACGTGGACGGTTCCTTCCACGTAAGCCTTCAGTTCCTCGGCCGCGTCGGCAAGCCCGTGCCCGATAAGCAGGGCGGAGACGGCTTCGCCGCTCCCCGACCGAGCGGCACGTGCCGCGTAAAGCGCTTCCAGAGTCACCTGCCGCAGCTTCCCGTTGCGAACTTCCGCAATAACCAGAATAGGTTGACCCATGGGACGGCCTCCTTCGATTCTCGTATCCTATCCGATCGCTAATCGATTCCTAGCCGACTTTATAGAACTTTGGCTTCGCTATGAAGAAGCTGCGCTAGGGCGGAAGCCTGCTCCGCAGGCGATCCGGCGAGCCGACGGCCCGCTTGGCGGACAGCGGGCAGAGCCAGCTTGCCGCGAACGGAGAGAGAGGCGAGCTGCCCTTCGCCGAAGCCCAAGTCTGCGGCTTCGAGCTGTCTCAGCGGCTTCTTCTTGGCCTTCATAATTCCCGGAAGCGACGGGTATCGGGGCTCGTTCAGCCCTTGCTGCGCGGTGAACAGCGCGGGCAGGGCGACCTCCAGCGTCTCGGCGTCGCCCTCCGCGTCGCGGACGGCGGTCGCTTGGCTCCCGTTCACCTCGAGATTGATGATCGAGGAGACGTGGGGAATGCCCAGCCGCTCGGCGAGCCGGAGAGCGACCTGTCCGCCGCCGGTATCGGTCGAGAAGTTCCCGGCGAGAACGATATCGTAAGCTTGCTGCCGCAGATACGCTTCAAGCAGCCTTGCGACGGCGGCCTCGTCGTACTCGCGGGACTCGCCGTCCACGAGCACGGCCTCGTCGGCTCCCATGGCCAAGGCCGTTCGCAGCGCTTCCGCTGCCCGCGGCGGTCCGACGGAGACGACGGTCACCGTCCCTCCGAGCGATTCCTTGAGCAGCAGCGCCTCCTCCACGGCGTACTCGTCATACGGATTGATGACGAACTTGACGCCGTCCTCCGAGACACGCCCGTCTTTCAGCACGATTTTCTCCTCGGTGTCGAACGTTTGCTTTAACAGAACATAGATGTTCATAGCGACGTCTCCTCCCATAGGGAAATAAGGGACAGGCCCTTCTTATCGCAAGCCTCGCAGGAAAAACCCGACGGTCGGCTCCACGAGCGGAGCCAGGGAATACTTGCAGCCCGAGATCAGCCAGGAGGTGACGACCTCGTCCATCGCGCCGAACAGCAGCAAGCGGGTCAGCTTCGGATCCAGATCGGCCCGGAACTCGCCGGTCTCCATCCCTCTTCTAACCATATGCTCGATGAGCTGGATATAGGGCTTCACCGCCTGGCCGATCGCCTTGCGCAGCTCCAGCGAGCTTTGGCGCAGCTCGATCTGCGTCACGTAGGCCAGCTCGATATTCCGCTCCAGCTGCGTGAAGTGGATCTCGCAGATCTGGCGCAGCGCTTCCGAGGCCGAACCGGCTTCGCCTATCCTCGCGTTGAACTGCTCGACGAGCTCCCCGAGCCGGCTCTGGAACAGGGAGATGAGAATATCCTCCTTGTTCTTGAAGTACAGATAGATCGTTCCGTCCGCGACTCCGGCTTCCTTGGCGATGCGGGACACCTGCGCGCCGTGGTAGCCGTTCTCGGCGATGACCTTCTGCGCGGCGTCGAGAATCAGGCTGTATTTTTCTTTCTTTTTACTTGTCATGAAGGCACCCCGGTGCTACAATTTGAATCAATTACTGAATGAATGCTCATTCATTTTTTCTTCATCGTAGGGAAAAATCAAACGAAAGTCAAGGGGGTCAGCGCTCATAAACTCGTTATAGAAGGCAAAATTGTAACCGTTATCAAAGCTTAATCAACCGTCTGTTACGAAATCTTTTACTCGCTCTTTCTCGGCATCCGCACCCGGTTTCTTCCTCTTCTCATTCGCACTCGCGACCGCACTCTTTTTCAACCCCTATTCCTCGCCCGGAAGCTTGCGCTCATTGCACGCCCGTTCGGTTCCTCCTTCACGTCGGTATAGGAAAGGAAGGATGCGCATGGCATGGCAGCTCGCGAATTTATTGCTGTTCCTGGCGGCGACCGGCTACGCTCTCTATCTCTTCTATCGCGCCGTCTATCATCGCTATCTCTATGTCCGGCTCGGACGCCCGGCGGAGTTCCGCGGAGGCGGTCCCGGACGGACCGGCGAATTCCTCTCGCAGCTGTTCGGTCAGAAGAAGCTCCTCAAAGACCTCCGCAGCGGCATGATGCACGTTGTTATTTTCTACGGTTTCATCCTGCTTCAATTCGGCGCCCTGGACCTGATCGTCAAAGGCCTGACGGACGGCCGCCACCTGCCGCTTCCGGCGTACGGCTCGTTCGGCCTGCTTCAAGAAATAACCGTGTTCCTCGTATTGGCGGCGATGGGCTACGCGGCTTATCGGCGTTACGGGGAGAAGCTCCCCCGGCTGAAGCGGGGCTGGAAGCCGAGCGCGGTGCTGTTCTTTATCCTGCTGCTGATGCTGTCCGTTCTCTTCTCCCTGGGATTCGAACGGGTCTGGGCGGGGGAGGAAGCATCCTGGCAGGCCCCGCTCTCCTCGCTGCTCGCCTCCCTATTCTCCGGGCTATCGACGTCTTCCGCGAAGGTTCTTTTCTACGTTTGCTGGTGGGTTCATCTTCTTGTCCTCTTGTCGTTTCTCGTTTACGTTCCGCAGTCGAAGCACTTTCACATTCTGTCGGCCCCGGTGAATCTGTGGTTTCGCCGACGGGAGCCGCCCGGCAAGCTGCAGAAGCTCGACCTGGAGGACGAGAACGCGGAGTCGTTCGGAGCGGGCAGGATCGAGGATTTCACCCGCAAGCAGATGCTCGACTTCTACGCCTGCGTCGAATGCGGCCGCTGCACGAGCGTTTGTCCCGCGTCCAGCACGGGGAAGGCGCTGTCCCCGATGCACCTGATCACGAAGCTGAGAGACCATCTGCAGGAGAAAGGGGCGGTTATCAGCGGCAAGTCCCCCTGGGTTCCCGAGTTCGCGTTCGGAAGGGCGTCGGAGGGCTCGGGCAAAAAGCCGGCGAACGGATTGGCGGAAGGCTCGGGGAAAAGGTCGGCGAACGGATCGGCGGATGGTTCGGGCAAAAGGTTGGCCAGCGGTTCGGCGGCTATGTCGGGGCGAAAGCAGAACGTGCGCGCTCATGCGATGGACACCTCCTCCTTGGCGGAAGTCGATTGGCAGGGGGAGGAGGAAGTCGTTACCGACATCCGGCCGACGCAGGCTTGGCAGAAGGCGACGTGGAAATCCGCGGAAGGGCGATCGCCGACCGAGCTGGAACTGATCGGGGACGTCATCGCGGAAGAGGAGATCTGGGCGTGCACGACATGCCGCAACTGCGAGGACCAGTGCCCGGTCGGCAACGAGCACGTGGATAAGATCGTCGACCTGCGGCGCCATCTCGTCCTGATGCAGGGCAGCCTGCCGCAGGAAGGGCAGCGGGCGCTCCAGAACATCGAGCGGCAGGGCAACCCATGGGGGCTTAGCCGCGGCGACCGCGCCCAGTGGACCGGCGAGGTCGAAGGGCTTCGCGTTCCGACCGTGAAGGAGCGTCCGGACTTCGAGTACCTTTTCTTCGTCGGCTCGATGGGCTCCTATGACCCGCGCAGCCGCCGAATCTCCCGGGCGTTCGTCCGGCTGCTGGAGGAAGCGGGCGTCTCCTTCGCGATCCTCGGGAACGAGGAGAAGAGCTCCGGCGACACGGCGAGAAGGATGGGCAACGAGCTTCTGTTCCAACAGCTGGCGGCGGAGAACATCGGGATCCTTCAGCGATACGGCGTGAGGAAGATCGTGACCGCGTGCCCGCATACGTTCAACACGCTGAAGAACGAGTACCCGGACTTCGGGCTGGAAGGGGTGGAGGTGCTCCACCATACTCAATTGCTGGACCGGCTGCTTCGGGAAGGGCGGCTGCGTCCCCTGCATGTGCTGAAGGAGCGAGTCGTCTACCACGACTCCTGCTACCTCGGCCGCTACAACGGCGAGTACGAGGCGCCGCGCAACGTGCTGGAGGCGATTCCCGGCGTGAGGCTCGCGGAGATGGCGAGAAGCCGGGAGAACGGCATGTGCTGCGGGGCGGGCGGCGGGCGGATGTGGATGGAAGAGACGAGCGGCAAGCGCGTCAATCTCGCCCGGACGGAGCAGGCGCTTGAGGCGCGGCCGACCGTCATCAGCAGCGGCTGCCCTTACTGCCTCGCGATGATGGAGGACGGAACGAGAATGAAGGAAGTCCAGGACCGGGTGAAGACGCTGGACGTGGCGGAGCTGTTGGAGCTGTCCGTCTTCGGCGACCGATCCGGAGCAGGCAATAATTCATCCGACAAGGAGGTTCGCTCCGTATGACTCAAACGATGAATAGAAGCATGGCGATTAGAAGCGCGGCCGTGATCGGTTCCGGAATCATGGGCTCCGGCATCGCGGCCCATCTGGCCAACTCCGGCATTCCTTGCCTGCTGCTCGATATCGTGCCGGATCGGCTCACCGAAGAGGAGGAGAAGCGGGGGCTGACGCTGGAGCATCCGAGCGTTAGGAATCGCCTGGCGACGGCCGCGATCGCCAAGATGAAGAAGACGAACCCCGCGCCGCTCTACGTCGAGGAGTTCGCGGACCGGATCACGCCGGGCAATCTCGAGGACGACCTTCCGAAGATCGCGGGCGTGGATTGGATCATCGAAGTCATCGTCGAGAAGCTGGAGGCGAAGCAGGAGCTGCTCGGCAGGATCGAGAGGCATTGGAAGCCGGGCATCGTCGTCAGCTCGAACACGTCGGGCATCTCGATCAATGAGATGGCGAAGGGGCGGAGCGAGGCGTTCCGGAACCACTTCATGGGAACCCACTTCTTCAATCCGCCCCGCTACATGAAGCTGATCGAGATCATTCCGGGCCGGGATACGGCTCCCGGGCTCGTCCTGCGCATGAAGGAATGGTGCGAGACGAAGCTGGGCAAAGGCGTCGTGCTGGCGAAGGACACCCCGAACTTCATCGCGAACCGGATCGGGACGTACGGCTTGCTTGCCATTCTTCAGGAGATGGCGGAGAAAGGCTATACCGTCGAGGAGATCGACGCGGTGACGGGACCGGCGATGGGCCGTCCCAAGAGCGCTTCGCTTCGGACGCTCGACCTGGTCGGGTTGGATACGTTCGAGCACGTCGTGGACAACGTGCGAAGCAACGTCTCGGATCCGCGGGAGCAGGCGCTATTCTCGACGCCCGCCGTGATCAGCGATCTCGTGAGCGGCGGGAGGCTCGGGGAGAAAACGGGAGCCGGCTTCTACCGCAAAAGCAAAGGCGCCGGCGGAGCGAGCGAGATCTTGGCCCTGGACTTGGCGGTCATGGACTATCGGCCGCAGAGGAAGCCGTCCTCCGGATCTCTGGAGGCGGCTAAGCAGGCGAAGGGGGCGCGCGGGAAGCTGCGCGCGCTGCTCGGCGGCGGGGATCGCTATTCCGAGCTCGCATGGAACGTGCTAAAGCGGACGCTGCTCTACTCGGCGGCCAAGTTAGGCGAGATCGCCGACTCGATCGAGGAGATCGACAACGCGATGAAGTGGGGGTTCAACTGGGAGCTCGGCCCGTTCGAGACCTGGGACGCGATCGGCCTCGTCGCTTCCGCTCAAAGAATGGAAAAGGAAGGAGAGGCCCTGCCGGAGTGGGTCCGTTCCTGGATCGCGGAAGGCCATACGTCCTTCTATGCTCAAGAGAGCGGCGGCGCGCGCAGCTACGCGTATGAAGGACGCTGGCGCCGGGTGGAAGAGCGGGAGGAGATCGTCTCCCTGAAGAGCTTGAAGGAGCAGGGGAAGACGATCAAGGCCAACGGCGGCGCGAGCCTGATCGACCTGGGAGACGGCGTCGCGTGCCTGGAGTTCCACTCCCCGAACAACGCGATCGGGGCGGACATTCTGTCCATGATCTCGCAAGGCGCGGACGAGGTTCGCCGCAACTACGAAGGGCTGGTTATCGCCAACGAAGGCAAGAACTTCTGCGTCGGAGCGAACATTATGCTCCTGCTTATGGAGGCGCAGGAGGAGGAGTGGGATGAGATCGACGGCATCATCCGGCAGTTCCAGAACGCGATGCTGAAGCTGAAGCGGCTGGAGAAGCCGGTCGTCGCCGCGCCGCATCGGATGACGCTCGGCGGAGGAGTCGAGGCCTGCCTTCCCGCCGATCTGGTGATCGCCTCGCCGGAGACGTATTACGGCCTCGTCGAGGTCGGCGTCGGGCTGATCCCGGCGGGCGGAGGCTGCAAGGAATTCGCGCTCCGGGCAAGCGAAGCCGCCGCGCTGCTTCCGGGCTCGGACGTGCAGCCCCACGTGATTCGCGCGTTCGAGACGATCGGGATGGCCAAGGTGTCGTCTAGCGGGCATGACGCGAAGAAGCTTGGCTATCTAAGGGAGACGGACCGGGTGGCGGCCAACCCGGACTTTCAGATCTACGAGGCGAAGCAGGCGGTGCTCCGGATGGCGCGGGGCGGCTGGGAGCCCGTGCCGGAGCGGAAGCTGGCCGTCGCCGGGTCGGAAGGCAAGGCGCTTATGCAGCTTGGCGCGATCGGCATGAGGGAGAGCAACTATATCAGCGATCATGACCTGAAGATCGCGAAGAAGCTGGCGCACGTGCTGGCCGGCGGGGACCTGCCGGCGGGGACGCTCGTGAGCGAGCAGTATATGCTCGACCTGGAGCGGGAGGCGTTCCTCAGCCTGTGCGGCGAGCCTCTGACGCAGCAGCGCATGCAGCACATGCTGACGAAGGGCAAAGCGCTTCGCAATTAAAGCGAAGAGAGGAGGAATCGGACATGAGAGAAGCCGTGATCGTAACGATTGGACGGACGCCGGTCGGCAAGGCCAAGAAGGGCGGCCTTGCCCAGACCCGGGCCGACGACCTGGGCAAGGCGGTTCTGGAAGGAGTCATGCAGCGGACGCCCGGATTAGGCAAAGAAGACGTGGAGGACGTCATCATCGGCTGCGCGATGCCCGAAGGGGAGCAAGGGCTGAACTTCGCCCGCATCATGTCGCTGTACGCCGGATTCCCGAACACGGTACCGGCGCTGACGGTCAACCGCTTCTGCGCTTCCGGCCTGCAATCCATCGCCTTCGCGGCCGAGCGCATCCTGCTCGGGCACGCGGACGCCGTGATCGCCGGAGGCGTCGAGAGCATGAGCCACGTTCCGATGACCGGCTTCAAGATGTCGCCGAATCCCGCCATCGTAGCCGCCATGCCGGAGGTCTATATCGGCATGGGGCACACGGCGGAGAACGTGGCTGCGCGCTACGGCGTGTCGCGCGAGGAGCAGGACCGCTTCGCTATGCGGTCGCACGAGAAGGCGGCGCGGGCGATCGCGGAGGACCGATTCCGCGAAGAGATCATTCCCGTCGCGGCGCAATGGACCGAAGAGAACGGCAGGGGCGGCTTCGCGACGAAGCGTTTCGTCTTCGATAAGGACGAAGGAGTGCGGGCCGATACGTCGTTGGAGGCGCTGGCGAAGCTGAAGCCTTCGTTCAAGGCGGGCGGCTCGGTCACCGCGGGCAATTCCTCGCAGATGAGCGACGGGGCGGCCGCCGCGGTCGTCATGAGCCGCGAGAAGGCGGAGTCTCTCGGCCTCAAGCCGCTCGCGACGTTCCGCTCGTTCGCCCTGGCCGGCGTGGAGCCGGAGATGATGGGCATCGGGCCGATCAAGGCGATACCGAAGGCGTTGCGCATGGCCGGAATCGGCCTGGAAGACGTGAAGCTGTTCGAGCTCAATGAGGCGTTTGCCTCGCAGTGCGTCGCGGTCATCCGCGAGCTGGGACTGGACGAGGAGAAAGTTAACGTCAACGGGGGAGCGATCGCGCTCGGCCATCCGCTCGGCTGCACCGGAAGCAAGCTCTCGGCCACCCTGATTCATGAGCTGAGGCGAAGGGGCGGAGGCTTCGGCGTCGTGTCGATGTGCATCGGCGGAGGCATGGGGGCGGCAGGGGTGTTCGAGGTTCATGCGGAATAGGACGGATAGAAACGGAATTCGTCGGATTGAAATCGATTACCATCTCATATCGATAAGGAGAGTGCGGCGATGAGTCAGGCGACCAAAGGCAAGATTCTCGGGGGCAGCTTCATTCTGGAAGGATCGGGCGACCCGGATGTGTCCCGCATCGTGACCCCGGAGGACTTCAGCGAGGAGCAGAGAATGATTGCGCAGACGACGGAGGATTTCGTCGAGAAGGAGATCGCCCCGCACGACGAGGCGATCGAGAAGCTAGACTACGCGCTCACCGTCGAGAAGCTGCGCGCGGCCGGCGAACTCGGCCTCCTCGGCGCGGACGTGCCGGAGGAGTATGGAGGGCTCGGGCTCGACAAGGTGAGCTCGACCTTGATCAACGAGAGGCTGGCGAAGGCGTCTTCCTTCGCCCTGTCGGTCGGCGCCCATGTCGGCATCGGCACGCTGCCGATCGTCTACTTCGGGACGCCGGAGCAGAAGCGGAGATACTTGCCGGAGCTCGCGAGCGGCGCGAAGCTGGCGGCGTACTGCCTGACGGAACCCTCTTCCGGTTCGGACGCCCAGGGAGCGAAGACGACGGCGACGCCGTCCGAAGACGGCCGGTATTATGTGCTGAACGGCTCGAAGCAGTTCATTACGAACGCCGGCTTCGCGGACATCTTCATTGTCTACGCGAAGGTGAACGGAGAGCAGTTCAGCACGTTCATCGTCGAGCGGACGATGCCGGGGGTCAGCATCGGGCCCGAAGAGAAGAAGATGGGCATCAAAGGCTCCTCGACCTGCCCGCTCATCCTGGAGGACGTGAAGGTGCCGGCCGAGAACCTGCTGTGGGAAGTCGGCAAAGGCCATCTGATCGCCTTCAATATCCTGAACATCGGCCGCTTCAAGCTGGCGGCGGGAACGCTCGGCGCCTGCAAGGAGACGATCGCCATCTCGGCGAAGTACGCGAACGAGCGGCAGCAGTTCGGCCGCCCGATCTCCTCCTTCCCGCTGATCGGCAAGAAGCTGGCGGAGATGAACGTTCGGACCTATGCGCTGGAGAGCATGGTCTACCGCACGGCGGGCCTGTTCGACGAGGGCCTCGCCGAGCTTGAGCAGGCAGGAGCGGGCGGCGGCAGCGGTCTCGCTTCCGCCAAGGCTATCGCGGAGTATCAGCTCGAGTGCTCCATCAACAAGGTGTTCGGCTCGGAGACGCTCGACTTCGTCGCCGACGAAGGGGTGCAGATCCACGGGGGCTACGGCTACATTCAAGAATACGCGGTCGAGCGCATCTACCGGGACTCGCGGATCAATCGGATTTTCGAAGGGACGAACGAGATCAACCGGCTGCTGATTCCGGGCACGCTTATCAAGCGCGGCTTGAAGGGCGAGCTGCCGCTGCTGCAGAGCGCGACGGCGCTGCAGGCGGAGCTGATGGAGCCGATTCCATCGCGTACGTTCGAAGGAACGCTGGAGCAGGAGCTCCATCTTCTGTCGATGGCGAAGAAAATATTCCTGATGATCGGAGCGCAAGCCGTCCAGCGCTACCAGACGAAGCTGGAACAGGAGCAGGAGCTGCTCAGCCAGCTGGCGGACATGATGATCTCCGTTTACGCGATGGAGAGCGCCCTTCTCCGCACCCGCAAGCTGCTCGCTAACGCGGGAGAAGAGAAGGCGAGCCAAGCGATCGCGATGACGTCCGTCTTCGTCCATGAGCAGTTCGGCCTCATCGAAGGCTTGGCGAAGGAGTCGCTGGCGAGCCTGGCCGAAGGGGACGTGCTGCGCACGCAGCTGTCGATCCTCAAGAAGCTTACCCGCCTGTCGCCGGTGAACCTGACGCAGTTGAAGCGGCAGATCGCCGCCCGGGTCATCGCCGGGGAGAGATACACGGTCTGACCGCTCGGCTTTCGCGTCAGGGTCCGCTAGCGTTTTGCCGTCACCCACTTCAATGCAAGAGAGGTGCAGGCTATGCCGGATAATGCTTGGTTGTCCCAGTATCCTGCCGAGGTCCCCGACTCCTATTCGTACCCGGACATTCCGATCCCGCGCTTCCTGATCGACGCCGCTGCCCGTTATCCGAAGACGACGGCTCTCGATTTTCTGGGGAAGCGCATGACGTACCGGGCGGTGCTGGCCGCCGCCCGGCGATTCGCCAACGCCTTGATCGGGCTCGGCATCCGCAAGGGCGACCGCGTCGCTCTCATGCTTCCGAATTGCCCGCAGATGATCATCGCTTACTATGGGACGCTCATGACCGGAGCGATCGCGGTCATGACGAACCCGATGTACTCGAAGAGGGAGCTCGAGCACCAACTGAGAGATTCGGGGGCCGCCGTCATCGTCACTCTCGACCAACTGCTGAAGAGGGTGGAGCAGGCCATCGAGAACGTACCTCTTAACCGAATCATCGTAACGTCCATTCGCGATTATCTTCCTTTTCCGCTTAATGTGCTCTTCCGCATCAAACAAAAAAAAGAGAGCGCGCTGCTTAAGATCTCCTACGACAACCGGATCCTGAGCTTCCGCAGGCTGCTGGCCGAAGCTTCCGATGCGCCCATCGAGGTGCCGATCGACCCCGCGACGGATCTCGCCCTCCTGCAATATACCGGGGGTACGACGGGGCTTGCCAAGGGCGTCATGCTGACCCATCGCAATCTCGTCGCCAATACGATCCAGTGCCGGCTCTGGTTCTACAAAGCTCAAGAGGGCAAGGAACGGTACATGTGCGCTCTTCCTTTTTTTCACGTGTTCGGGCTGACCACCTTGCTTCACCTTGGGGTGTACACGGCGGGGACGCTGATCCTGCTGCCGCGCTTCGAGATCAAGCAGGTTCTGAGCACGATCCGCAAGAAGCGGCCGACGATACTGCCGGGAGCTCCGACGATGTATATCGCGATCATTAACCATGCCGAGGGGAAAAAAGGCTGGCTGTCCTCCATCCGAATCTGCGTCAGCGGAGCGGCTCCGCTCCCCCAGCAGGTGCAGGAGAAGTTCGAGGCCTTAAGCGGCGGGAAGCTGATCGAGGGCTACGGTCTCACGGAGGCGTCCCCGGTGACCCACGTGAATAACATCTGGGCACGCCGCAAGGCCGGTTCGATCGGCATTCCGGTTCCGGACACGGAGGCTCGGATCGTCCGTCCCGATACGCTGGAGGACGTGGCGCCGGGCGAGATCGGAGAGCTGGCCGTCCGAGGGCCGCAAGTGATGCAAGGCTACTGGCAGAAGCCGGGCGAGACGGAGAAAGTGCTCCGGGATGGCTGGCTGCTGACCGGCGACTTGGGCACGATGGACGACGACGGCTTCTGCTACATTCTCGATCGGCGCAAGGATCTCATCATCGCCGGCGGGTACAACATCTATCCTCGCGAGGTCGAAGACGTGCTCTACGAGCACCCTCTGATCGCGGAGGTCGCGGTCGCCGGGGTGGTGGACGCTTATCGCGGGGAGACGGTCAAAGCCTATATCGTCCTTCGCGAAGGGGCGAAGCTGAGTCCCGACGAGCTGAGGTTCTGGTGCAAGGATAAGCTCGCGGCTTATAAAATTCCGAAGCAGTTCGAATTTAGGGAAGCGCTTCCGAAGACGATGGCCGGCAAGGTGCTGAGGCGTAAGCTGGTGGAGGAGGAGAACGAGCGGACTTCGGGGTCGAGGGAAGGCTCTTAGTTGGCGCGATGCAGAAAATCAAGGGAGGGTCTGTAGGTTGACGGGATCTGCGGCGGATTGAAAATTGAGCAACTCAAATATATCGAAGAATGTCGAATTCAGGAGGGCTGGGCCGAGGCGATTGTTTCTATTTTGTTAAGATGAACCACTATCCCCTTGCCTCAGGGCTTCCTGGCAGCCCATTCATTCTGAGCGACAGGGATAAGAGGCTATGCGTTATTGCGCAGCATACAGAGAAGGAGGTGCGAGATGGAGAGGGAGGTACCGGAGGAGCTGGCCGCGAAGCTGAAGGAATGGGAGGAGCTTGGAAAATCGACGTTCTGGGGGCTGCTGGGGTGCGAGTTCGAGAGGCTGGAGGAGAAATCGGTCGTCGTCTCCTTGCAGATCGAGCCCAGACATTTGAACCTGATGGGCATCGTGCACGGCGGAGTCCATGCCTCGTTGATGGACTCCGTCATGGGGCTTGCCGTCATGCGGGATAATCCCCGCGAGAGTTCGGTGACGACCAACCTGAACCTGCATTACGTCGCTTCGGCGCGAGAAGGGCGGATCACCGTAAGAGCCGAGATCGTGCAGCGCACGAGAAAATCGGTGCATACGATCGCCCACGTTCACGACGAGAAGGGAGAGCTTCTCGCCTTCGGGACAGGGAGCTTCCGGATTGTGGAGGTGAAGGGACAGAAAGTGTAAAAGAAAGAAGCTGCTCCAGGTGGCGGGTTCGTCATCCAAAGCAGCTTCTTTGCCTGTATAGTCTTCCGCAAAGATCGCCTAAGCGCGCAAAGCAACATCTCCGCTTAACCGAGAACACTGAAGGCGTTTGGAAGGGGAAAAACATTAAACGTTCACTCCCTTGGCCCCCGAGCAACCGCCGTTATTGCTAAAATCGCAATAACTCCGCCGGTTGAGCCCCGGAACAGCCGTCGTTATTGCCAAAATCGCAATAACTCGCCCGGTTGAGCCCCCGAGAAGCAGCCGTTATTGCCAAAATCGCAATAACTCAGCCGATTGAGCCCCCGAGCAGCCGCCGTTATTGCTAAAATCGCAATAACTCGCCCGGTTGAGCCCCCGAGCAACCGCCGTTATTGCCAAAATCGCAATAACTCAGCCTGTTGAGCCCCCGAACCCCGCCGTTACGGCTCAGGAAACAGCCGGGGGGCGATAAGCTCGCGGAAGACGGACACCGGCATCCGGTCCTTCTTCCGCTTGTCGTTGGTCAACACGACGACGGCGTCCCGGCTCGGCACGACGTAGATAAACTGGCCGCCATAGCCGCGAGCGAAGAAGTAGTCCATCGCGGCGGCGCTAGAGCCAACCGAGGCGGACGACTCTTCCCCTGAATAGCGATCGCTCCACCAGTGCCAGCCGTACCAGCCCTCGCGATGGTCCCGCGAGCGGAGAGCGGGCCGCACGGAACGCTCGGCGAGCCCGGCGGATACGAGCTGGCGGTCGCCCCAGCGTCCTTGCTGCAGGTAAAGCTGCCCGAACTTCAGCAGATCCGCCGGCCGGAGATGTAGCCCGAAGCCGCCCGTGTTCACGCCTTGCGGATCGCTCTCCCACTCGTAGCTTCCGATGCCGAGCGGACCGAAAAGCTCTTCCTCCGCGAAGCGCGCGGCCGTCATCCCGACGGCTCGCGAGAGCAGGCTGGACAGCAGCTGCGAGATGCCGGAATTGTAGGTCATCCGGTCGCCGGGCTTGTCCATCAGCGGCAGCTCCAGCACGAAGTCGGCCCAGCGAGGCGATCTCGTCATCTTGGGAAATGAATTGCGGCCGCCGAATTCGGTCCATTCGAACCCGGCCGACATCGTGAGCAGATGCTCCAGCGTGATGCTGCGCTTGCGGGGATCCTCGTCCACGCCCAGCCGAGGGAAAAACTCGGAAGCAAGCGTATCCGGACCCGGCAGCAGTTCACGGTCCATGGCGATGCAGACGAGCGCGGAGAGGAAGCTCTTGGTGACGGAGTGGGTGTCGGCGATCTCCGATCCGTCGCCGGGATTCCGATATCTCTCGAAGACAAGCTCTCCGCGCCTGCTAATCAAGCAGCTTCGCAGATCCAGAGGAGCAAGCTCTTCGGTTAATGAGGTCCAATTCATGTCTGTCGTCCTTCTGAGCTCCCGCGGCAGGCGGCAGTTCAACGTTTACCCCTATTCTACCACGATTTGCCGACCGGCTATCCTTTCCGATCCTCCGCCTTCCTCCGCTTCCCTTCGCCTATCCTCCGACTCCCTTCGCTTACCTCCGACTCCAGCACGCTTTTTAACCTCTGCAGATCCTCCCTGACATTGCGGCAGCCCAGCGCCAATGGGAGATCCAGAGGATCCTTCGCTTGGAACACGGTGAAGATGACCCGGCTGCCGCCGCCGAACGGGACGACCCTGGCGTGATTCGGGCGTTCGGGTCCGTCGGCGCTTGCGACGTAATGGTCCATGATCCCGTACGGATTGCGTTCGGCGAAGCGCAGCGTCATCTCGCCTTCCGTCGTCTCGATGCTCCAGCCGGCTTCGTTCTCCCGGACGGATAGGCAGAAGGAGGTGGCCCATTCGGCGAAATTCGCCGGGTTGGCCGCATATTCGTACACCTCGTCGGCGTCTCTCTCGATCGTTACGGCTTCGATTCTCCATTGGCCAGGTTCCACGGCGCGCCCTCTCCTCTCGACGATAGCTTCATATAGATTAGCTTATGAACCCGAGCCGGAAGAGAGAACGCATGTCACGGCTTGGCGACGGAAGCGCGGTATTCGGTCGGCGTCTGGCCGTAGTGCTTGCGGAACAGCTTGGAGAAGTAGAGAGCGTCCGGGTAGCCGACGGAGGAGGCGATCTGCTCGACGGTGAGCTCGTGGCGCTCCCGCAGCAGGCGGCGTCCATGATCGATGCGGGTTCGGGTCAAGAACGCGATCGGCGTCAAGCCGGTATGCTGTTTGAAAATCCGGGACAGGTACGCGCGGTTGTAGCCCAGCGTCTCGGACATCGCTTCGATCGTGACCACCTCCGGGTATTGCGCGGAGAGATAGCCGACGACACGCTGGACGAGCTCCTCGCTGTGCGAGTCCGGGCGAAGCGGCTCGGAACTGCCGTCGGCTGCCGCTTCCTTCAGCTCGGCGAGCAGCAGGTGCAACTGTCCGTTTGCCGTCAAGGCGGCGGACTTCGCCTTCTGCCGGAACGCATCGAAGATCGCTTCGAAGCGGGAACCGGGACCGGGGCTGTCGCCGGTGTCGGCGATCGGAGCCATCGCGGACAGGCCGGCATCCAGAACGAGCTCGTCCGCGATTCGCCCGGAGAAGGCAATCCAGCGGTATCGCCAAGGCTCCTTCGAATCCGATTCGTAGCTGACCAGTTGGCGAGGATGGATAAGGAAGCTCTGCCCCGCCCGCAGCTCGACCCTCAGGTCTCCGCTGGCGAACACGCCTCGGCCGGACATGACGTGATGAAGCAAGTAGTAATCGACAACCTTGGGACCGACCTTATGCTCGGGCCGGGTCTGGCTCTCTCCGACGAACAGGACAGTCAGCAGAGCGGCACGGTCATCGGGTGCGGGAATGAGAGGATGAGAGGCGACTTGATAGGTGGGACGCAGGCTCATCGGCAGGTCTCCTTGCGGCGCGGAATCGTTTTTAACCGTTTCCGGAATACCTCCATTGTACCATGCGGATCCGCGCCAAAAGCAACATTAAGTCACATTTGTCCATATGAATAACACATCCAGCCATTTTCCGATAATCGCTTGTTTCGCTATAATGAAGTCAAGAAAAACAAGTCTCTAACAAGGAGAGTATCCGATACCATGCCGAACATCCCACAATTGACCCAGCAATTTTTGTCTCGTTTCGGAGGCGGCGAGGAAGGCTTGCGCGTCTTCCATGCGCCGGGGCGCGTGAACCTGATCGGCGAGCATACCGACTACAATGGCGGCGCGGTGTTCCCGGCGGCTCTGACGTTCGGCACGACGCTGCTGATCCGTCCGAGAGGCGATCGCCAGCTTGGGCTAGCTTCGACGAACTTCGAGCTGACCCGCTACGTGCCGGCCGACGGCCTCAGCTACAAAGAAGAAGACGATTGGACGAACTACCCGAAGGGCGTCGTCTGGGAGCTGGAGCAGCGCGGAATCAAGCTTTCGAGCGGCTACGACCTGCTGTTCCACGGCGAGATTCCGAACGGCGCGGGGCTCTCCTCTTCGGCTTCGATCGAAGTCGTGACGATGTTCGGCCTGCTCACGCTGGAAGGGCAGCCAATCGATACGGTCGAGATCGCGCGCTGGTCCCAGCACGTGGAGAACGAATTCGTCGGCGTGAAGAGCGGCATCATGGACCAATTCGCCGTCGCGAACGGGAAGAAGGACCATGCGATCCATCTGGACTGCGATACGCTTAAATTCGACCTCGTGCCTTTCCAATCCGGCGATTACAAGCTGGTCATCGGCAATACGAATAAGCGCCGCGGCCTGGTCGACTCCAAGTACAACGAGCGCCGCGCGCAATGCGAAGAAGCGGTTCAAGACCTGAAGGCGGCTTTCCCTGAACTGACGCTTCTCGGCCAGATCAATCTCGAGCAGTTCGAAGCGAGCAAGGGACTGATCAAAGACGAGACGGTCCGCCGCCGCGCTCAGCACGTGGTGGAAGAGATCGACCGCGTGGAGCGCTCCATCGCGGCGCTTACGGCGAACGACCTGGCGGCGTTCGGACTGCTCATGAACGGATCCCATGACTCGCTGCGCGATCTGTACGAAGTCACCGGCTCCGAACTCGACGCCATGGTCGACGCGGCTCGCGCCGTTCCGGGCGTGCTCGGTTCCCGTATGACCGGCGCAGGCTTCGGCGGCTGCACGGTGTCGCTTGTCCACCAGGATTCGGTCGAGCGCTTCATCTCTGAGGTCGGTGAGAAGTACCTGGCGGCTACCGGATTGAAGGCAGACTTCTATGTCTGCAACATCGGCGATGGCGTCAAGGAATGGAAGGGGGAAAACTAAAATGGCGGTATTGGTAACGGGAGGAGCCGGCTATGTCGGTTCCCACGCGGTAGCGGCCCTTCTGGAGAAGGGCGAGGAAGTCGTCGTCATCGACAATTTGTATCAAGGGCACCGGAACGCGCTGCTCGGCGGCAAGTTCTACGAAGGGGATCTGAGGGACGAAGCGTTCTTGGATAAGGTGTTCGCGGAGAACGAGATCGACGGCGTCATCCATTTCGCGGCGAATTCGCTTGTCGGCGAGAGCATGCAGAATCCGGGCAAATACTACCACAACAACGTATACGGAACGCTCTGCTTGCTGGAAGCTATGAACAAGGCGAACGTGAAACGCATTATTTTCTCCTCGACCGCGGCGACTTACGGCGAACCGGAGAAGGTGCCGATCGACGAGTACGACCGCACTCTGCCGACGAATGCTTATGGAGAGACGAAGCTCGCCATGGAGAAAATGATCCGTTGGTTCGACCACGCGCATGGAGTGAAGTATACGTCGCTTCGTTACTTCAATGCGGCGGGCGCCCACGAGAGCGGCCGCATCGGCGAGGACCACAGCCCGGAGACGCATCTTATTCCTCTTGTGCTGCAGGTGGCGCTCGGCCAGCGCGAGTTCATCTCGGTGTTCGGCGACGACTACCCGACGGAAGACGGCACTTGCCTGCGCGACTACATCCACGTCAGCGACCTGGCCGACGCGCACATCCTGGCTCTTGAACGTCTTCGCCGCGGCGGGGACAGCGCCATCTACAACCTCGGAACCGGCTCGGGCTTCTCGGTCAAGCAAGTGATCGACCTGTCCCGCGAAGTGACCGGCCGCGAGATTCCGGTTCGCGTCGAGCCGCGCCGCGCCGGCGATCCTGCCGTGCTCGTCGCATCCTCGGACCGCGCGCGCCGGGAACTCGACTGGAACCCGCGCAGGGCGCATTTGAAGGACATCATCTCAAGCGCTTGGGCTTGGCACAGCAGCCATCCGAACGGTTACGAGAAATAGGACGGAGGCTTTACCCATCATGAACGCAGCAACCTCATCTATGTCCACCGCGGCATCCGAGCCGCGCAATCTCTACGCCGGCATCGAACGGCTGGTCGAATTCGCCCTGGCGAACGGGATGATCGCTCCTCACGACAAGGAGTACGCGATCAACTCGCTGCTTGATCTTTTCAACCTGTCGGAGCCGGCGGAGACGGAGGAGCCTTCGGAAGCATCGGAGCTTCCGGACGGCCCGATGCCGATCCTGGAGCCGCTGCTGGACGCCGCATTCGAGCTGGGCTTGATCCCGGAGAACACGACGACGTACCGCGATCTGTTCGACGCCCGCATCATGGGCCTCTTGATGCCGCGTCCTTCCGAGACGAACGCGATTTTCCGCCAGCTTGCGGAGTCGAAGGGCATCTCGGAGGCGACGGACTGGTTCTACAAGCTCAGCGTCGACTCCAACTACATCCGCATGGACCGCATCCGCAAGAACGGCTACTGGCGCCATGCGACGGAATACGGAGAGCTGGAGATCACGATCAACCTGTCGAAGCCGGAGAAGGACCCGAAGGAGATCGCGCTGCTTAAGACGCTTCCTCAGTCGAACTATCCGAAGTGCCTGCTCTGCAAGGAGAACGTCGGCTATGCCGGCCGAGTGAACCATCCGGCGCGCCAGAACCTGCGCGCCATTCCGCTGGAGCTGCAGGGAGCGCCTTGGTTCTTGCAATATTCTCCTTATGTTTACTATAACGAGCACAGCATTGTTTTCAGCGGCGAGCATGTTCCGATGAAGATCTCGCATGCGACGTTCCCGCGCTTGCTGGACTTCGTGGAGAGCTTCCCGCATTACTTCATCGGCTCCAACGCGGACCTGCCGATCGTCGGCGGCTCGATCCTGAACCACGACCACTTCCAGGCCGGGCGCCACGTGTTCCCGATGGAGACGGCCGTCGTCGACCGCTGGCGCCAGCATGCGACCGAAGGAGCCGTTACGGTCGGCGTCGTCCGCTGGCCGATGTCGGTGCTGCGCCTTCGCTCCGCCGACCGCGAAGCGCTTCTTCGCGTCAGCAACTCGATTCTCGACGCTTGGCGCGGCTATAGCGATCCGGCGGCGGAAGTCGCCGCCTTCACGGGCGAGACGCCGCACAACACGATCACGCCGATCGCCCGCATGACGGACAAGGGAGAATACGAGCTCGATCTCGTGCTGCGCAACAACCGCACGAGCGAAGAGCATCCGGACGGCATCTTCCATCCGCACAAGGAGCTGCACCACATCAAGAAAGAGAACATCGGCCTTATCGAGGTCATGGGCCTCGCGGTCCTGCCGGGACGCCTTCAGGAGGAGCTCGCGGAGATCGCGCAGATCCTGACCGGCGCCGCGCCTTACGACGCCGCCGAACTGGCGAAGGCGGACCATCCGCTGGCGAAGCACGCGCCATGGATCGCGGAGCTCGTTGCCGAGCACGGCATCGCGCTCGGAGAATGGGAAGCCTTGAACCTGCTCCGCTCGGCGGTCGGCGACAAGTTCCGCGCCGTGCTCGCCGACGCGGGCGTGTACAAGGACAATGAAGCGGGCCGCGCCGCAATCGGACGCTTCCTCGCGGCCGTCGGCTTCGGCGGGTGAGTAAAGCAACAGCCCCTGCGCATTCGATGCGCAGGGGCTGTTTGTTGGTTTGCGAATGCCGAGAATTCGGCGTCGGGATCGTTGAAGCCGCCCTCAAGGCCGCTCAATGCTTACCCGCGCAGCTTGCCGAGCTCGGAGACGAGCGCTTCAACCTCGCTGATGCTGAACCGGTCCTTGGAGCTCACCATGTCGTAGAGGTCCTTGATGTCCTCGTATTTGTCGACTTGGAAGTGGGAGGCTTGCATGGCCGCGGCGGAAGCCATGCGCAGCTTAGCCTTGATTCCTTCTATCATGAACTCGACGTTCTCTTGGGTCGGTTGGGATAAATCCATCGGACATCTTCCTCTCGCTAATCACGCTTAGTGATGCCCATTGTACCATAACCGCCGCATCGCTCGAAACCAGGAAACTTGGCGAAGGGGGCGAGTTGGCGGATGGGGCATCTTTTGTTATCGTAGTAGCCATGGGAAGAAGAAAGCCGTAGGATGCATCCTACTGCCGCATCAATCCGACGCCGAGCCTTTAGAGCTGCTCGGGCTGCAGATCCATTTTACGCCGCCGCTCCCGTGCGAGCCTTGGCTTTTGCTCGAGCGATGGCTGCCGTTCGCGCCGTCGATCCCGCCGGCGCCATAGCTCCTATTCGCGCCGTTCCTTGCGCCGGAGCCGGTGCTCCTGCCCGAAGCGCCGCTGCCGGCAGCGGCGCCGCCCGGAGCGGACTCGCCGTGTCCATTGGCGCCGCCAGCCTCGGCGGACGCGCCGCTTCCGCCAGTCTCGCTCGCGGAGCTCGACGATGTTCCGCTTCCGCCCGCATTCTGGACATTGCCGAAAATAATCGTGCCCCCGTTGTTGACGATATAGACCTGACCGATGGAGCAACCGCCCATGGCGCATACCTCCCGTTCAAGAGTCGGAGTCGGAGTGCATACCAGTCCTCTAGCTTTATCCTATGTGCCGCATGTCCATGCGAGTGGGGCTTCCATCGGCTGGCTAATGGCCTTTTTTTGAATGACATCCTTATGCAAGACGAATCGAGCAAGCCATAGCGCTTGGAAAGGAGCCGCAACCCGCATGCCCAACTCGTATTACTCCGACTACCGGCGGACGGAAGAGGCCGCTTCCTTGGAGGCTTTCTTTCGCCTTGCGGCATCCCGGCACGACGCAGGCGAGATCCGCTTCCTCTGTATCGGAACCGACCGGTCGACCGGGGACAGCCTCGGCCCTTGGGTCGGCACGATGCTGCAGGAGAGAGGCTTCGGCCGCGTGATCGGAACGCTTGAAGAGCCCTGCGACGCCGATTATTTGCCCAGAGCGTTGAAGTCGCTCCCTCCGGAAGCTCCGGTTATCGCGATCGATGCCTGCCTCGGAAGGCCGGAGAGCGTCGGCCGCTATCTGCTCGCCGAAGGGCCGCTTCAGCCGGCGAGATCGGTGAGAGGAAGCTTTCCGCCCGTCGGCTCCTTCAGCGTCGCCGCGGTAGTGAACGCCAACGGGCCGAAGCCGCATTGGACGCTGCAGACGACGCCGCTCCTCCGGGTTCTCCGGATGGCGGAGGAGATCGCGGACGCGGCGGCCCTCGCTTGGGGCATGAACGATCATTTGTGTTCGTGGAGGACGATTCGTTACAATAGAACCAACCAATAGGAAGGGACGTGACTTTATGCCATCCATATTGAGCAAGGATCAGCTCAAGATCTCTTACGCCGACGAAGGGCAAGGAATTCCGGTTGTCCTCCTGCACGGATACTGCGGAGACAGCCGTTACTTCGATGAGGTCATTCCGCTCCTGGCTTGGAGATTCCGGGTCATCGCGCCGGATTGCCGGGGCCACGGCGAATCGGGCGCGACGGAAGGCGCGTATTCGATGGACCGGCTCGCCCAGGATGTCGTCGATCTGCTGGACGAGCTGGGAATCGAACGCGCCTTCGTTCTCGGGCATTCCATGGGCGGCTATGCCGCGCTTGCTCTAGCGGAGAAGCATCCGAACCGGCTGCTCGGCTTCGGGCTTCTGCACTCCACTTCTTATCCGGACGACGAGGCTGGACGGGCCGGGCGCGAGAAGGTCGCCAAGCGGGTGGCCGAAGAAGGGATAACGGGCCATATCAACGACCTGATCCCGAAGCTGTTCGCGGCGGAGCATCGGAGCACGATGCCGGAGAAGCTGGATTTCGCCCGCGAGATCGGCTATCGCACTTCTCCCCTGGGCGCCATCGGAGGAGCCTTGGGCATGAAGGAACGCCCCGACCGCACGAGCGTGCTGGAGCAGACGGCGGTTCCGGTCTTGCTGCTTGCGGGCGAAGCGGACGAGGTCATCGGACCGGCGAAGAGGTTCCCGGCAAGCGGCCCGTTGATTACCCAAGTGACGCTTCCCCAGTCCGGCCATATGGGCATGCTGGAGAAACCGTTAGCCTTCGCGCAGACTATCGTGGAGTACGTCGACCGGGCGATGGAGGCGAGAGGCAAGGGGCCTCATGTATAACCGCGACTACTTGATGAGGCTCATCTCCCAGATGACGACGATGATGGGCCAGCTGATGGGGCTGAAGGAACAGAGGAAGAACGACGAGGCTCTGGCTCTCATCGACGAGTTCCTGAACAAGGAGCTGCGAATGCGGACGAAGCTGGCGCTCGGCCTCTCGGACGAGGATCTGCTGCAGATGCTCAGCGTAGGCGGCCAGCCGAACATGGAGTCCGTCGCCATGATCGCCGTATTCCTCCAGGAGGAAGGCGAGATTCTCGAGCAGCAGGGCCAGGTTCACGATACGCTGGCCCGCTACGAGAAAGCGCTCCGGCTCATTTTATACGTCCTGCGGTTGAACGGGCCGATCAAAGGCTTCGAGCTGGAACGCAGAGCGGCCGAGCTGATCGAACGCACGGAGCCCTACGAACGAATGGCGGAGACCAAGCGCTCTCTCTGGCAGTGGTACGAGAGCGAGCTTAAGCTTGCGGATGCGGAGGATTTGCTCTATGAGCTGCGGGAGTCGGGAGGAGCTAGCTTAGAAGAGGGCTTGGCCTTCTACGACCGGCTGGCTGAGCTGGAGGATGGCGATCTGGAGGCCGGAGGCCTTCCGAGGGAAGAGCTCCTGGAAGGCAGGGCCCAATGGAATTTGCTAGCGGGAGAGACGGTACGATGAATCAAGAGAATAGACTTAATCAAGAGAGCGCGGACAAGCGGGAAGAGCTGACGGCGTTCATCCGGGAGACGGTGTCGGGGGAGCGTCTCCTCCAAGCCACGTTCAGCCAGCAGAGGAACAAGGGAGAGGACGCTCCGCGCAAGGTGACGGTGCGCCCCGTGAAGCTGAAGGAAGGGCTGCGCTACCAGTTCGAACGATTGGTGGGCGCCAAGGCGCTGCACAGCAACCTCGCGCGGGAGGAAGCGGCCGTGGAGATTGCCCGCCTGCTGGAGAGCGAATTCCGGCAAGCGCTGTTCAAGACGGCCGAAGCGGACGTGCAGGTGCTGATCAGCAAGAAGGGCAAGCCCGCCCTGCTTCGCAATGCGCCTACCGCCAAGAACGCATCCGCGCCTTCCCACAACAAGACGAAATCGTACGTCTTGCCGGAGGGCGAGCCGGTGCCGTTCCTGATCGAGCTGGGCGTCATGACGCCCGAAGGGCGCGTCGTCAAAGCGAAGTACGACAAGTTCCGGCAGATCAACCGCTTCCTCGAGATGGTATCGGACACGCTGGATTCGTTGCCGCGGGAACGGGAGCTTCGGATCGTCGATTTCGGCTGCGGGAAGTCGTACCTTACCTTTGCGCTTTATCACCTCCTTGCGATCAAGGAGAAGCGGGACGTGCGCATCTTCGGCCTCGATCTGAAAACGGACGTGATCGAGACATGCTCCGCTCTTGCGAAGCGGCTGGGCTGGGAGCGTTTGACGTTCGCGGTCGGCGATATTTCCAAGTACGCGGAGTCGACCAAGGTCGATATGGTGGTCACCTTGCATGCGTGCGATACGGCAACCGATGCGGCGCTGCTGCAGGCGATCGGCTGGGAAGCGGAGGTCGTGCTGTCCGTCCCTTGCTGCCAGCATGAGCTGTTCGGGCAGATCAAGCAGCCGATTCTGAAGCCGCTGCTGAAGCACGGCATTCTCAAGGAGAGGTTCTCGGCGCTGGTCACGGACGCGGTAAGGGCCCAGCTTCTGGAGCTCGCCGGCTACAAGGTGCAGATGCTGGAGTTCATCGATCTCGAGAATACGCCCAAGAACCTGCTCATCCGGGCCGTGCGGAGCGGTCAGCCTCCCAAGCCGGAAGCGCTGCGCGAGTACGAGGAGCTGAAGGCGTTCCTGGATCTGTCTCCTTATATGGAGAAGCACGCCCAAGGCGATCTGGCGAAGCTCCTGGCTCGCCTTTAAACCGAATTGTCGCTCCCTTACAAAGTTCTCTCTCCTGCCTTTAGGAGAGGGATCTTTTTCTTTTTCCGTTTAGGGAATTTTAACTAGTAATCCGAACGGATATTCGCTATGATAGGAAGTGTAAATTTGGTGTAAAATGAAACTTAGTTTCATCTAACGAAACAACTCAAAAAGGAGATGAGGGAGATCATGAGACTTCAATCGTTGTACAGGCAGTTCCTTCATTTCCGCGGTTCCTATCATCCGATCGTTCATTCCTTGCTGCTCGGCACGATTCTGGCGAGAATGGCGTCTTCGATGAGCCTTCCGTTCCTCGCGATCCACTTGACCCGGACGACCGACCTCAGCGCGGTCATGATCGGGTTTATCATCGGCGCGGGCTCGCTTGCGGGAACGTTCGGAGGCTTCGTCGGCGGGACGCTGTCGGACCTATTCGGCCGCCGCAAGATCATGCTCGGAGCTTTGCTCGGCTGGGGCGTCGTCTTCGCGGGATTCGCGACCGCCCAGAATGTTCTGCTCTTTTTCCTCCTCAGCCTTCTTAACGGCTTGTGCCGCTCCTTCTATGAACCGGTGTCCCAAGCCTTGATGGCGGATCTGACGGGGAAGGAGAAGCGCATGCGGGTGTTCTCCCTTCGTTATCTGGCCATCAATATCGGCGTGACGGTAGGGCCGCTGCTCGGCGCGCTCTTCGCCGCGGTGAACAGCTCTCTGGCTTTCTCGATCACGAGCGGCACTTATTTTGCCTATGCCTTCTCACTTTATTTGCTGCTGAACAAGTTCGGCATCCGCCAGATCGAAGTCGAGAAGAAGAAGGACCAGACCTTCCTTAAGGTCTGGAACGTCGTCCGAAGCGATCTTGTCCTTCGGTATTATCTGCTTGGGGGAATCGTGACGGCGATCAGCTATTCCCAGATGACGGCGACCTTGTCCCAATACGTAGGAGGCAAGTTCGAGGATGGGGTAACTCTCTTCGCGGTAATGACCAGCGTGAACGCCATCATCGTCGTCGTGCTGCAGGTGCCCTTCAGCCGATGGGCCGAGAAGAGGACGCCGCTTACCGCGATCGCCGTCGGCACGCTCATGTACGCGCTGGGCAACGTCGGGTTCGGTTTATCCGAGAATTGGTTGTTCTTCCTCTTGTCGATGGCCGTCTTCACGTTCGGAGAGATTCTCACCTTCCCGGCAGGGGCTTTGCTAACGGACAAGATCGCCCCGGAGAAAATGAGGGGAGCTTACTACGGAGCCCAATCGTTCAGCAGCCTCGGCCATTTTATCGGACCGTGGGTCGGCGGTTTGTTGCTGAGTAGGTACAACGGCACGGTCATGTTCGTATCGATGGCTTTCGTCGCCTTGTCTTCCGTCCTGTTCTATCGAATGGGGGAAAGCGTGCTTGCTCGCCGCAACCGAATGGGAACGGCGCCGCGGGAGCTTGGAAGAAAAGCGAAGGCATGACGAACGGGATAGGAAGAAAATGCTAGAAAGTTGTTGTCGAAAAAAACAACGGTATGCTAGAATAAAGGAATTAAGTCCCATATATTTCCGGGGGAATAGAATCGAAGGGTGAATGCTTTGGGACTACTTCGACCTGACTTGTTTATTTTCCTTTGCTTGCTTCTTCTACTCATCATAGTCATCTCTGTTAGCCAAATCACTAAGACTCACAAGGTGTATTTGGCTTTTCATTCTATTATGATGCTTTGGCCGCTTGGCCAGTACATCGTATCCATCGCCGAGAGAACGGACGTTCAACGGATATTCGTTAAGGTTTCTTTCGTCTCCATCGCTTTGATAGGCGTCAGTTGGCTGTTCTTCGTCTTGTTCCTAACGCAGCGTACCGCTTGGCTTACGAAGCCAAGGATTGCGGGCGCCCTCCTTCCTTCTCTGATCAGCATAATCGCTGTCGTCTGGAATCCGAACGGTTTGTTCTTCGTATCGGAGAACGAGCACTTCGCCGAACGCCAGTACGGGCCGATGTTCTGGCTGCTGGCTTTGATCCAATTCATCTATCTCTCCGTCACCCTGTTCAGCATGTACTACACCATGAGGAACGACCATTCCGTCAAGAGGCGGAAGCAGATGATGCTTACCTTGTTCGGGATGCTCGTCTTGACCGTGTTCGCGGTCCTGGACATGCTCTTGAACGTGGTTCTGCAGGACAGGCTGCCGATTATTTCGGGATTGATGTCGGTCGGGATCCTGCTCTCGGATTTGTGCTTTGTGGTGGTGATCTCGCGTTACGGGATGTTCGACGTGCTCAGCATGGCGCAGAAAGACATCATCGACCATATGAGCATGGGAATCATCGTCGTCGACGAGAGCAACCGGGTGATCGAAGTGAATCGGGGAACCGAGCCGTTCGCCCTGGTCGCCAAGAAAGACGTCTTCGAGATGGACAAGTTCCTCTCCGCGGTCGAGGATCAGGAAGAAGTCCGCGAGTTTCTATATCGTTACCGCAACACCCCGTACGTTCGCCAGCAGACGGAGATCTCATGGAGGGACGGAAGGTACGTATCGATTCAGATCTCGCCCGTTCTCGACGATATGAAGTCCGTGCTGGCGAAAGTCATAACCTTCCAGGACGTGACCGAGCAGCGCAAGCATGTGGACGATATGAACCGCAAGAACGAAGCGCTGCACGAGAGGAATCTGGAGCTGATCCTGATCCAGGAAGAGCTCTTCCGCGTCAACCAGAAGCTGGAGCAGATGGCGATCACCGACGGCCTGACCGGCTGCTACAACCGCAGGTTCCTTATGCAGCAGCTCGAGCACGAGGTCATGCTGAACCATCGCTACCAAACGCCGTTCTCCATCTTTCTTTTCGACATCGACCACTTCAAGCTCTTCAACGATCGATACGGGCATCTCATCGGGGATGAAGTGATCTGCAAGACGGTGGATACCGTGCGCGGCACCCTTCGCAAGACGGATATTCTGGCCCGATACGGCGGAGAAGAGTTCACGATCTACCTGCCTCATACGAACCGGGAGCAAGCGGAGGTTCTAGCGGAGCGGATTCTGAGGGCCGTGACCGAGATCGAGGTCGATACCGGCAAGGAGAAGACGGGAATCACGATCAGCATGGGGACGTTCACCGAGGAATCGTTCGATACTCCGATCAGGGACGTAAAGGAATATTTGAGGTTTATCTTCTCTCAAGTGGATACGGCGCTCTATGAGGCGAAGAACCAGGGCAGGAATTGTATTGTAGTGGCCTCTTAGTTCGAATATTGATATACTGTGTCTTAACAAAAGTTTGCATGGAGAGGAGGGGCGAGGTTGGAGCGATCGGGACGTTACGTGGGATTAAGTCTTGGACTTCTTATCAGCGCGGCTGCCGTCGGGCTTGCCGCCGCTGGCTCGGGTTGGACCGGGCATGAGCTCTTCGTCGCCTCCTCAGGTATCGGCTTCCTCTTGACCCTGCTTCCGTTAGGCTGGTACTTGGGACAGAAGTTTGATCATCTCAAGGAGAGATCCGTACGGGACAGCCTGACCTGCGCCTATAACCGGCGATTCATCGAAGAGTGCTTCCCGCGTCTCTCCGAACAGGCTCTGGGCAGAAGCAAGAAGATGACGGTAACTCTCATCGACGTGAACGACTTTAAAGTCATCAACGATACATACGGTCATATCGCAGGGGATCACGTGCTGAACAGGATCGTCGACGTTCTTAAGGGACGGACGGACCGCGGCGAGATTATCGGACGATGGGGCGGCGACGAGTTCATCCTCTTGAGTCCATACGCGGAACGCGGGGCGATGAGCAGCCTGCACCTGGAGATCCAAGCCAAGCTCGAGGCGCTCTCCCAACAGGAGAACAAGCGATTGTCGGTCTCCATCGGTTCCGCCGTCTTCCCGGACGACGGCAAGCTGCTATCCCAACTAGTGGCTTGCGCCGATCGGAAGATGTACGAGAACAAGAGCACGATCAAGCAAGTCGAGACGGCTCCTCCTGCACGGAGAATGAACGCCTAGCATCCGCTCGATCGAATGGACGAGCTTCATCTACCTCATTTTGGCCAAACATGCTATAGTTAGCGTAATGACAAAGAAATACGTTAATGGCAAACTTGTCGAAAGGCAAGGACGCAAAGCTAAAGGGTCTAACGTTCGCGAGAACAATGACAGCCTGGCCGCCGAAGGTTTCGCTTCTTCATAGAGGCTATAGAGTCGGTTCCGGGCTGCTTCCATGTGGAGGCCGCCTTTTTTCATGGCTTCTTACGGGTTATTCGCGGCGAGTGGCCAAGGAGAGGGTGTAGATCCCGATGGGTCAAGAAGAAGCTAACAATCGCAGGGCAGCGCTAGCCCCGGATAGGGATGCGATCTCTCTGAAAACGCTGCTGCATTGCCGAACGGTCGTGGAGAAGCAGAACTTCGTGTCGACGGGAATCATGACGCGGGCGGAGGGGGAATTGTTCGAGATCGAGCTTAACGAGTTCGAGCTGTTCGAGCTTGGCGAGAGCGTCAAGCTGACGGTATACTCTCCCGCAGGCATTCAATCGTTCCACTCCATCGTCTTCGCGAAGTACGACGGGGCGATCGCCATCATTCAGCCTCCGGCCGTCAGCCAGAGATTCCAGGAGAAAAGAGAGTTTTTCCGCGTGGAAGCTTCCGGAGAAGCCCAGATCATCCGGTTGGTCCGGGACGACGGGGAAGTTCGAACGCTGAGTACGCCGCTGGAGGCTAAATTGCGGGATATCAGCTTGGGTGGCGTGGGCCTCGTCATGCCGCCGCACGAGGAGATGAAGCAGGTCAGCCGGATCGGCGCCGTTCTCCACCTCGGGTTCCCGTTCGCTTGCGACCTTGAAGTCGTCCGCCGGGAACGCCTTCTCGATGAGATTCATTACGGCTTCCGCATGAAGGCGGTTGATACGGAGATGCTCCGTCCGCTGAGAGCCTTTATTCTCCGGAACCAGGTGGAACTCAATATCCAAGCCCGGAGCGCGGAGGGGCGCAAACGCGGGGCGAACGGCAAATAGGGTGCGAACGGCAACAGAACGAAGAACGGCGTAACATAAGGCGATCACGAACGGCAACAGAACGAAGAACGGTAATAACAATAGGCGATCACGACAGCAACAGAACGAAGAACGGTAATAACGAACGGCAAACACCAACGATCCGCAATTAACGCTCTCTGTCCGGTTGGATGGAGGGCTTTTTTGGCTTAGAGCCGGGGTTAAGCGCTTGGACTAATGAACGTGAAATCAAACATCCAGATGCCGGAATGAACTGTCTTTATAGGCGGGTAGGAGCGGCGCCTCTTGCCTTGTTTTGCCGTTCAGTCTAAGCTTAGAGGATATGCTTGGAAAATAATTGGAATTCTAAGAATCGGAGAAGTGTGCGTCTATGAGAAGCAAGTCGTGGAACATAGCGGTTGCATGGGCCGGAGGGGCGGCTGTCGCATGGATCTTGATCGACGCCGCGCTGCGTCAAGGCATGTACTTCGAAGCGGACATCTACCCGGTAGAGATCCTCCTGCTTGCCTTGGCGGCACTCGTCGGAATTGGCGGCGCTATCCTGGGATGGCGGCGACGGCAGAGGATCATTCCGGGTTGGGCGCTGCTCCCCTTCGCGATTGGAGCGGCTTACGGCTTGCATCTCCTGCTGGATCCGGTCAGTTGGAAAGGAACGATGGACTCTTTCATTCGCTGGACGGCTTATGGATCCTGGACCGTGCTGCTAGCGGTCTACCTGTCTGCTGCCCGCAATCGGCAGGCTGCATGGATCGCCCTGCAGGCAACCTTCTCCGTTCTGATTCTCGGCTCCTGGATCGGTTGGTTCGGCTGGATCGACGTTGACGGCCTGGTGTTCCGTTCCGATCAGGCGGCGCTGGCTGCGACTGGGGCGCGGCTCGCCGGCTTCCTGCAGTACCCGAATGCTTTCGGGGCCGTCGCGGCTTTTATCGTTGTGATCGAGTGGCAGCTTCTGACTTCAAGCCATCGGCGGATATCCCGAACGGCGTCGCTGCTGCTTGTCCCGTCGCTTGCCGCCTTGCTCCTGACCGAATCGAGAGGAGCGACTATCGCTTTGCTGGGGGCTTTCCTGCTCGGTTTGCTGTTCGGAGGGAGAATGAAGCTCGGCTATGGCTTGGCAACGGCGGGAATCTCCCTTGGCTTGGCTTCGCTTGCAGCTAGCACGGCGTTCCAAACGATGCGAAGCGGAGAGCCCGGGAACGGAATCTGGATGCTGGCTGGAGCCGCTTGCCTAGGTGCCTTGCTGCTGGAGGCGCTTCGGCGGGAAGCGGAGCGTTATTGGCACAGCTTCGACTCTAGCGGAAGGGTTCGGCTGGTTCCGAGAAACAAGCGTTTCTCGCTCGCGTCGCCTCTGTGGGGGGCGATCCTGCTGGCGCTTGGCTGCGCGGCAGCTTATCTGCTTCTAGCCCAGGGAGAGACGGGCGGAGCCAGGCTGGACGGGCATTACGAGACCGCCTCGGCCAGACAGCTGTATTATGCCGACGCGCTGCGGATGTTCAACGATCGGCCTTGGGTGGGTGCCGGGGGAGAGAGCTGGCGAATGCTCGTCGGACAATACAAGAACGTTCCCTATATCGGCAATGAAGTCCACAGCGGCTATCTGGAGATCCTGATCGACACGGGGCTGGTCGGGATCCTGCTGCTGCTCGGCATGCTGTTTTATTTCCTGTTCAAGCTGCGGGTTCGGCCTTCGGCCGCATGGCCGCCAGCCGCGCTGCTGCTCGCCCATTCCGCCGTCGATTTCGACTGGGCGTTCGGCTTCGTCTGGCTCTTGCTTCTGTTCTGGTTCGCTTTGCAGATGCGAGAGAGCGAAGAGGCGAAAACGATTCGTACGGATGAGGAAGCAGGGGACCCGAGCTTGAAGAAGGATGAAAATTCGTATTCTCCTTTGAACACGGAGCCGGACCCGGATCCGTCAAATGCTTCACCGCGCTCCGATCCATCGTGGCCCTTCTCGAACAAGGGAAGCGCTTCGCAGCCGGGTTCATCCGGCCGCAAAGCGCGGGGAGCCAGCGCGCTGATCGCCGCGCTGCTGCTGGTTGCCGCCGCCGCCGCGCTGCCTGCGGCGTGGCGAAGCCTGGACGCCGCGAGCGAGCGCGATTCCGCGCTCGCGGCGGCGCCTTCCGCGCGCGAGGCGGGGCTGCGCGCGGCTCTGGCATCGAACCCGGCATGGAGCCGGGTTCGGCTGGAGCTCGCCCCTCTCCTGCCGGCGCAGGAGAGGGTAGAGCTGTTGGCGCGGGGATTGCGGTATGATCCGCAATACCCGGCGCTGGAGTTTCAGCTCGGCATGGCCTATGCCGAGCTGGCGGAGCCCGCGGCCGCGGCCGCGCACTTGCGCGAAGCGCTGCGGCTCGACCGCTTCGACCGCGAGGCGCAGAACGCCGCCATCGCGCGCACGGCGGTCTTGGCCGAGCGCTACGCCGCGGCGGGCAGCACCGACCGCTCCGCCGTCGCGGCCGACGCTGCCATCGACATGTTCGAAGGGTATCGCGAGCTATATCGCACGACCTACAAGGGCAAGAGCAACCCGTGGGACGACAAGGACCAAGCGTTGTTCAGCTCGGCCAAGTATAACGCGGCAAGCGCCATGCTGCTGCGCGGCAGGCAGGAGGAGGCGGCCCAGCTCCTGCGGGAAGTCGAGAGCGAGAGCTCCGAGGAGTGGAGCCGTCTGGCGAGGGAGAAGCTCGCTGCTCTAAACATATAGTCCAAAAAATCGACTAACGGAACGCAAATAGCGGCTTTGGAGGCCGAGATAGTGGGAAAAATCGACTAACGGAGTGCGCAGAGGGGGTTCGGAGTCCGAGTAGTCGAAAAAATCGACTAACGGAGCGCGCAGAGGGGGTTCGGAGTCCGAGATAGTCGGAAAAATCGACTAACGGAGCGCGCAGAGGGTGTCCGGAGGCCGAGATAGTGGGAAAAATCGACTAACGGAGCGCGCAGAGGGTGTCCGGAGGCCGAGATAGTGGGAAAAATCGACTAACGGAGTGCGCAGAGGGTGTCCGGAGGCCGAAATAGTGGGAAAAATCGACTAACGGAGCGCGCAGTGGATGTAGTCTAGAAAGTAGACACGCTGTAACAGCGACCTGCTACAATAAAATCACTAAAAAGGTCGAGGTGTGTCATGGGCGATATCCGTCAGCATTTTGATGATGAGTTTAAGCGTCAAACGATTAAACACATGCAAGAGAACGGTAAAACACCAGCTGAAGTTTCTAAAGAGCTGGACATTCCCGTAAGCAGCATTCGTGCATGGAGAAAAAAGTTTGCTAATGCCGGAGAAAAATCGCAGGTGTTTGTTGATTATGAAAAGCTGAAAAAGCTTGAAGAACAAAACCGCGAGTTGCAGGAGGAACTCGAGATCTTAAAAAAGGCGATGCACTTCTTCACCAAAAGCCGAAACTGATTTACGCGTTCATTCGCAAATACCGCTTCCAGTTTCGTGTCGAGAAGATGTGCGCTGTCATGGGTGTTTCCCGAAGCGGCTACTATAAGTGGGTAAATCGTAAACCAAGCGATCAAGAGAAGCTTCGCAAGAAGCGTATGAAGCGAATTCAGCATCACTTCTACGCCTTTAAAAGACGATATGGCAGCGATAAAATCGCGGCTAAATTGCGTGAAGAGGGCGATGTTGTTGCGCCAAAGACCGTCGCCAACCTGATGAAGGAAATGGGACTACGTTCCTGCACGGTGAAGAAATACAAAGCAACCACGAACTCCAACCATAACCAACCGGTTTATGAGAACGTGCTGAACCGTGGCTTTAAGGTGCAGGCGCCGAACAAAGTATGGGTAACGGATATTACCTACATTGCCACTCTTCAAGGTTGGGTCTATCTTGCCAGCGTAATGGATCTTTACTCTCGAAAGATCGTGGGCTGGGCGCTTGGAGAGCGGATGACCAAGGAACTTGTACTTGAAGCTTTCGATAAGGCCTGTGAGCGTCAAAAGCCAGCTGCAGGCCTTATCCACCATTCGGATCGCGGCTCTCAGTATGCCTCAGCAGAGTACCGGGAACGGTTAACGAAAAACAACATGATAGGCAGCATGAGCCGAAAAGGGAATTGCTATGACAATGCCTGTATTGAGGCATTTCATAGTGTGATAAAGAAAGAGCTCATTTACCAAACCAAATTTAGAACTCGTAAACAAGCCTATGATGCCATTTACGAGTACATCGAGTTAGAGTACAACCGCATTCGCATCCACTCGACCATTAGCTACTTAACTCCACATGCTTGCGAGAAAAAGTACTACGAGCAACTCCAGGGAGCGTAAAGTTGTGTCCACTTTCTTGACAGAGGTACAGTTTGAACGGTTTTCTTGTTTGGGGACGCTATCTCCCTCCTCTGCAGCCCGTTCGGCGCTCCGATAGTCGATTTATTCGGCTATCTCCCTCCTCTGCAGCCCGTTCGGCGCTCCGATAGTCGATTTATTCGGCTATCTCCTTCCTCTGCAGCCCGTTTGGCGCTCCGATAGTCGATTTTTTCGACTATCTACCTCCTCTACAGCCCGTTCGGCGCTCCGGTAGTCGATTTTTTCGACTATCTACCTCCTCTACAGCCCGTTCGGCGCTCCGGTAGTCGATTTTTTCGACTATCTCCCTCCTCTGCAGCCCGTTCGGCGCTCCGGTAGTCGATTTTTTCGACTATCTCCCTCTCCGTGCGCTACATATGTGAGTTATTGAACTTTGTTCAATAACGCCCCCGTTCCCCGCTCCTTTTTGACCGAGTTATTGAACTTTGTTCAATAACGCCCCCGTTTCTCGCTCCTCTTTGACCTAGTTATTGAACTTTGTTCAATAACGGCCCACCTACATCCTCCTACTAGCTCGAGTTTTTATGATTTTCCCAATAGGCCATCTATCCGCGCCTTTCTGCGACGAGTTAATGCGATTTTCGCAATAACGTCGCCTCCCGCCTTATCGAACTCCTACCGGTTGCCTCCGCTTATTTCCCCCGCCTAGCCGCTTCGTGTATACTGGTAAGCATTATTTAGTTTACCGGAGGAGATTGTCCGCATGACATCGTTGCCTGCAGCCTACGTCGAACGAATCAAGCAGCAGTTGGGCGGGGAAGCCGACGCTTTCCTAAGGAGCTATGATTCGCCGAGAACGTACGGCCTGCGACTGAACCCGTTGAAGACCGACTGTACGAGCGAGACGGAGGCTGACCTTCCTCTTGGAACCGCCATTCCATCCGAAAACAGCCCATCCGCTCCTCATTTTCCCGATAATCAGCAAGCCGACGCCGATTCCGATGCCGACTCCCGCCGCACTGACTCGAACGTCTATGGAACGCGCGCTCACCCTGCCGCAGAAGCTGCGAAGGAATTGTTCCGGCTGAAGCCGGTGCCCTGGTGCGGAACCGGATATTATTACGAGGAGAGCACTCGCCCGGGCAAGCATCCTTTCCATGCGGCGGGACTCCTCTATATCCAAGAGCCGTCGGCCATGATCGCCGCGGAGCTGCTCGATCCTCAGCCCGGCGAGCTCGTGCTCGACCTGGCTGCGGCCCCCGGCGGCAAAACAACCCAGATCGCCGGCAAGCTTGCCGGGCGAGGGCTGCTCGTCGCGAACGAGATTCACGCGGGTCGGGCGAAGATCCTGGCCGAGAACGTCGAGCGGATGGGCATCCGCAACGCCGTCGTGACGAATGCGGCGCCGGACGAGCTCTCCACGCGATGGCCGGAGGCGTTCGACCGCATCATGCTGGACGCTCCCTGCTCGGGCGAAGGTATGTTCCGCAAGGACGACGGAGCCGTCGCGGAATGGTCGCCGGCAGCGGTGGACGTCTGCGTCGGCCGCCAGCGCTCGATCCTGCCCGACGCCGCGCGGATGCTGAAGCGGGGAGGAAGGCTGGTGTACTCGACGTGCACGTTCAATCGCGCGGAGAACGAAGAGACGATCGCCTGGTTCTTGAGCGAGCATCCCGATTTCGTTCTTCTGAAGGAAGAGCGCATGTGGCCTCATCAACTGGAAGGCGAAGGACACTACGCCGCCGTATTGGAGAGGGCGGCAACGGCTGTCAACGCAACCGATATCGAATACGAAACCAGCCGGCCTCAGGCTCAGGAATCGCGTTCGAAGCCCAAGAGCCGACCCTCGAAGGGTCGGCGAAGCGATTCATCGGCTTCGAGCTCCCAAACGCCAGCGGCGGCCATGGAGCTATTCCGGCAATTCGCGCGAGAAGCGCTGCCCGGCTTCGCCCTCTCCCCGGACGGCGAGCCGCTTCTGTTCGGCGACGCGCTCTATTGGCTGCCCACGCCCGCGGGCAGTCCGCTCCGCAGCGATACGCTAGCCGGGCTACGCACGCCTCGGCCGGGCCTTCATCTCGGCGACGTGCTCAAGGGACGCTTCGAGCCCAGCCACGCCCTCGCTATGGCCGCCTGCGCGACGGACGCCGCGAGAAGCGCGGATTACGCTCCGGACAGCCATGAGGCAGCGGCTTACCTGCGCGGAGAGAGCCTCCCGGCTCCCGATCCCGCCGTCAAAGGCTGGGGCTTGCTGACGGTCATGGGACTGCCGCTCGGCTGGTTTAAAGCGAGCGACGGCCAACTCAAAAACCGCCTCCCCAAAGGGCTGCGGTTGCCTTAATCGTTATCTTCAGCTGCCGGCAAACAGCCCGCAAGGGCCTCTCGCCGTCGGCCGTCCGACCGGCGGCACCGCCCCAACTAGGCGAATTGCTCAAAATCAGCTGCCATGGGACAAATGTCCAATCCGCTGTGCCGCATTCTCATATGATAGGGTAGACCGAATGACGGGACATTACTTCCGAGCTACGCTAGCCACCCGTTTCGGCAACCAACAACACTTCATATGAAGGAGGAGTTTGCATGTCCGGTGTTGTCGGCGGCGCCTATGCATCCGCAGCTTTCGTATTGGTCCTGTTCATCCTGCTTGTCATCATTCTGAGAGCTGGGTACTACTAATTTCTAGCCGCATCGAATAAGTTCCATGCTTATTCGATGCAACCCACGGAACGAAACCGATACGAAGCAGAACTTGTGCCAATAGAAAAGGCTGTCCCATAAGCTCGCTTATGGGCAGCCTTCGCCAAATACGCAGGATCGCAATGAGGTCAACCAGTCAGCTGGTTGGCTTATTTTTTTGCGGTTATTCGCCTTAACCGAAATAGCCTTCTGCCGTTTCCACCTATTTCCGGCTACCCCAGCAGCCTCTCCAGCACGACCGCCACTCCGTCTTCATTATTCGATACCGTAACCTCGTCGGCCGCTTCCTTAACGGCATCCGGAGAATTGGCGACGGCCACGCCGTGGCCCGCGAACGTCAGCATTCCGATATCATTAAAATAATTGCCGATCGCGAGAATCTGCTCGCGGGGCACCCCGCGAAGCTTGGCCAGCCTCTCAAGAGCGATCCCCTTCGACGCCGTCAGGGGCTGAACGTCCATGAAGAAGTCTCCGCTTCTGACCGTCTGCAGGTCGTGCGTCCACTCCGCCCAATCCTTTTCCAACTCGTCCAATTGTTCCTTCAGGGCAAAAATCGAAATCTTAAGAGTTCCTTCCGGCAACCCTTCGGCAAGAGCGTCGCGGAGAATAGGCGTCACGAAAATTCGCTTATACACCGCCGCCATCGTCTCGTCCAAGCTCTCCACATACAGATCGAAGGCGGTATTCATGTCGAAATGATAGCCGCGCTCCCGGCAATAAGCGAGATAACGCTCCACCGCCTGAGCCGGAATGACGGATTGGTGCAGGACCTCTCTCGTCCGGCCGTCGACGACGCATGCGCCGTTGTGCGTGATGACCGTACCGTTCAAGCCCAGCTGTTCCAGCATCGGCAGCGTGCTCGTGGTCCCTCTTCCCGTGCATAGGACGATCTCCGCCCCTTGCTCGGCAGCGGCTCTCACCGCCGCGCGCACCCTTGGCCGCAATTCATGATGGTCGTCGATCAGCGTTCCGTCCACGTCAAGCGCGATAATCCGGTAGTTCATTGGCCCTCGGACTCCTTCCGGTATTCCCGCAAAGCGGTCACTTCTTCTTCCGTTAACTCCCGCCACTCGCCGACCTCCAGCGATTCGTCCAGAGGGAGCGGCCCCATGGCCACCCGGCGAAGGTACAGCACTTTCTTGCCGACGGCTTCGAACATTCTCTTGACCTGGTGGTACTTGCCCTCCTGAATCGTCAGCTCGATCCAGCTCAGAGGGCTTCCCGCGTCGATCGCCGCTTGAAGCTCCGGTCCTCGAAGCGCCGACACCTTCTTCATGCGCTCCGCCGCCTTCCCGGCTTCGGGATGATCCGGCAGCGTCCCGGCTTGTCCGACCGATACGATTCTCAGAAGGGCCGGAAGAGTGCGGTAGCCGTCGTCCAGGGTGACCCCTTCTTGGAAAAGAGCGACGTCGTTCTCGCCGGCCGCGCCTTCCACCAGAGCCTGGTACGTCTTCGGGACGTGCTTGCGGGGAGAGAGCAGCTCATGCGAGAGCTTGCCGTCATTGGTGAGCAGCAGCAGCCCCTCGGTATCCTTGTCCAACCGCCCGACGGGAAAAGGAGACAGCACGTTCACTTCTTCATCCAGCAGTTCCAGCACGACGCGGTCCCGGCGATCCTCCGTCGCCGACACGTAGCCGGCCGGCTTGTTCAGCAGCACGTAGACGGTATCGCGGTAGACGATCTTCTCCCCGTCCAAGACAACCTCGTCCGCTTCCGGATCGATCTGCATGCCGGGATCCTTCGCTCTCGCTCCGTTCACGGCAATCGCTCCCTGGCGGACCAGAGCTTTGATGCCGCTTCTTGTCCCATAGCCAAGGTTGCCTAGCATCTTATCCAATCGAATTGTTTTTTTCATGCCCTCACCTGCTTCTCTTTAAGCCTCATACCCATCTCCAGCCGGGCAGAAGCTCGTTCTTCAAGATCGTTCCGTCCCAACGTCCCCAGCCTGCCGGAAATCCGTCGATGCACACCAGCGTCCAGCCTCTGCCGGGCGCCGGAGCCCCGGCCGGTCCGACGATTCGCTCCGGGGACGGATGAAGCGTCTCGCCCTTCATGTATTTAAGCGCTTCGTCCTCGCCGCTCCGCAGCCGAAGCGACCGCGAAGCGTCTTCCATCCGCAGGCCCATCGCCAGCGCCTGGGAGGGCTCGAAGCGGTGCTTCGTCGCCGATCCGAGCAAGAGACCCGGCCGAACAAGGTTCAAGCGGCCCAGCTCCGGCAGCTCGTTCGGCTGCAGATAAAGCTGCTCCCCTCTCCGGTAGAGCCGGCCTTCGGGCCGCCAGTCCGGCAGGATTTCCCGGGCGAAGGCCAGCAGCTTCTCTCTCGGGTCTTCCTCGGCGGCCGGCGCGCCCTTCGAGCCTTGTCCGCGCGGAGCGTCGCCGCGTCCGGAGCGCTTCCGGTCTACAGCCGCCTTCAGGTGAGATTTGCCCGCCGCCGGGGCTTCCGCCAGCCGCGGAAACGACCATCCGTCGCCAAGGCCCGCGCCTGTCGGGCGAGCCGCCGCATCCGCCGTTGCCTCTGCCGCCGCCATTGCCTTAGCCTCGCCCATTGCCCTTGCGGTTTCGGCTTGAGTTGCCGGTGCGGCTCCGGCAGCCGAGACCTCCGCCCCCGCGTCGCCGCCCGGCTTGCGGACGAGCAGCGCCGCATAATGCCCTTCGCCGCGCGCGCGATGCGGCCAGACGCGTACCGTTCCCGCGATCGACGCAAGCCTGTCGCCGCCAAGGCCGAACCGCTTCTCTTCGATCAGCCAATCGGGCCGTCCCGAGGCAAGTCCCCATTCCGGCGGAGCTTCGACCGGGACGACCTCGAACTCCGGATTCTCGCTTAAGAATCTCGCGATCGACGCCTCGTTCTCCACGGGGGAGAACGTGCAGGTGGAATACAGGAGCTTGCCTCCGGGCGCGACCAGCTTCGCGGCTTCCCTCAGAATCTCCTCCTGCATGAGGGAGCATCGTTCGACCGAATGGCGCTCCCATTGGCGGATCATCTCCTCGTCCTTGCGGAACATGCCTTCCCCGGAGCAAGGGGCGTCCACCAGAACCCGGTCGAAGAAGTCCCCGAAGGCAGCGGCCAGCGCTGCCGGTTCCTCGTTCGCGACCAATGCATTCGCCGCTCCCGCCCGCTCCACGTTCTTCGCCAGCGCCTTCGTGCGCTCCGCGGCGTTGTCGTTCGCGACAAGCAGCCCTCGTCCTTGAAGCTTCGCCGCCAGCTGCGTCGATTTGCCGCCCGGAGCCGCGCACAGGTCGAGTACCTTATGGCCCGGACGAACGTCCAACAGCTCGGCGGGAAGCATGGCGCTCGGTTCCTGTATGTAATACAAGCCCAGATAATAATGGAGGTGCTTGCCGGGCCGATCCTCTTCCTCCGTATAGACGCCGCCTTGCACCCATGGAATAGCGGCAGCCGGACGCTTCCCGTCCCCGAAGCTCCCTTCTCCGGCTTGAACGAACCTGCGGTCGTATTCCTCGTATCCGATTTTCAAGCCGTTAAAGCGAAGACCGGACGTTCTTGGCTGCGAATAGGTCGCGAAGAAAGCCTCCGCTTCCTCTCCCAGCAGCGATCTCATCGTACTCTCGAATTTTTCCGGAAGCCGCATTCGCCCCGTAAGCCTCCTTGCAGGTTCAACCCCGACTTCTGATGACTTCCATTCTAACACAGAAAGCAACCGAAGCCCCATCGGCCCCGGTTGCTTCCGCTAGCTGAACTTCATATAGGCGGCGGATTGCCCGCCTTGCCTATTCGGACGAGCTATCCGATACGCCCTTCCGGGCTCTCAGCAGAGCTTCCTGGAGCTCGCCGGACAGCTCCGTAAGGCCCCATACGTCTTCCTGCTCCCACAGCTCGTTGAATCGCAGCTGGAACTGCGCCGCTTCGCGAACCCGGCGGAAGAAGTATAAGCCTTGAATATCGTTAAGGACCTTGCGGACGATGCCGCTCTTGCCCTCGAAATCCTGTTGGGCGTCGACGATCTCCTGCCGGATGCTGGACATCTCCTCGTCCAGCTTGGCCGCCGCCTCCGCCGCTCGGAACAGCCGCTCCTTCACGTCTTCGGGCAGCTTTTCCTTGTACTTGTAATTCAACGAATGCTCGATCGTCGCCCAGAAGTTCATCGCAAGCGTCCGAATCTGAATCTCGGCGAGCACGGGCATCGAACCGATGGAGGTCTGGATTGGATATTCGACGATAATATGATAGCTGCGATAGCCGCTGTCCTTGTAATGAGTAATGTAATCCTTCTCGTAGACGACTTTCATATCCTTGCGCATGCGCACCAAATCCGCCACCCGATGAATGTCTTCAACGAATTGGCACATGATCCGGATGCCCGCGATATCTTCGATCCCCGTCTCGATCTGGTCGAGCGGCACGCTAAGCCGCTTCGCTTTCTCGAGAATGCTGGAGATCCTCTTGACCCTGCCGGTCACGAATTCGATAGGCGCGTACTCGTCGCGAGCCTTAAGCTCGGTACGGAGCCCCTTGTATTTGATCTTAAGCTCCTCAACCGCTTGTTGGTAAGGAAGCAAAAATTTGTTCCAATCCCTGCCGTCCATTCCGCCAACTCCTTTCCGCGCCGCAGCCCCCGCTCCATACAAGCCTAATGATGCAGCGTTCGGGCTTAGGCAGCTCTGTCCCCGATAATCGTTATTTGCGATGATCGGCGCCGATCGCCTGGGTGATTCGTTCATAGCCGTCCCGCTTCAGCAGCTGGCGCAAGCCGCCCGCGATCTCTTTAATAACGCCCGGGCCTTTATAGATCATGGCCGTATAGACCTCGATCAAGCTCGCGCCTGCCCGGATTTTATCATAAGCATCCTGAGCGGAGAAGATTCCTCCCGAGCCAATAATGGGCAGTTTGCCCTCTGTCAGCGCGTATAGCGAACGAATGATCTCGGTCGAACGCTCGGTAAGCGGACGGCCGCTCAGCCCGCCGGTCTCCTTCGCATTCGGATGCGTGAGACCGTCGCGGCCGATCGTCGTATTCGTCGCGATAATCCCGGACATGCCGCTTGCCCGAATCGCTTCCGCCATATAGGCCAGCTGGGTCTCGTCGTTATCCGGCGCGATCTTCACGAGAATCGGCTTCGGCTTCCCTCCGAGCGCCGCGGCTTGCTTGCCCATCTCGTCCCGGACCGCATCCAGCAGCAGGCGAAGCTCGTCCCCGTGCTGCAGCTTGCGCAGATCCGGGGTGTTCGGCGAGCTGATATTGACCACGAAGAAATCCCCGTGCGGGTAGAGCAAGCGGATGCACTCCCGGTAATCGTCCGCCGCATTCTCATTCGGAGTCGTCTTGTTCTTCCCGATGTTGACCGCGATCGGAATCGGCCTGCGCGCGAGCCCCGCAAGCCGCTCGGCCATCGCTTCCGCCCCATCGTTGTTGAAGCCCATTCGATTGACCAGCGCTTCATCCGGCGGAAGCCGGAACAGACGGGGCTGCTCGTTGCCGGGCTGGCCCTTCGGCGTCACCGTGCCGACCTCCATGAACGAGAGTCCGATACGCGAGAAGCCGTTAACGGCTTTCGCATTCTTGTCCAGGCCGGCAGCCAGTCCTACGGGATGGGAGAAATGCATGCCGAATAGATCGACCGCCAGCTCCGCGCGCTCGCGAACTCCCCATATGGCGGATAAGAGGGAAGGCATCCCGGGGACCCGGGCCGCCGTTCCAAGTCCGTCTACCACCAGATGGTGGGCAGCCTCGGCATCCATTTTGAAGAACAAGGGTTTGACCAATTTGTACATGAGAACGTCTTACATCCTTTCCGTCATGGCGCGTCTTCCGCTGTCCTAGCAGAAACAAAACCTTCGGGTATCAGTTTAGCCTTTTCTTGGCGAAAAGAAAAGGGAACAATGGCCATTCCCTTGCATAACGCATCTGGCTTTTTGGGTAGCAACCGTTTACAATTAATACAAGCCATTTCTTTCAATAATAATAGAAAGGTTGATTATCGTGAGCGCAGCCAAAAAAAAACCGCCCGTCACCCCTCGTCACAAGCAAGAAGAAGAGGTCAATAAACGGGCTTTAATATGGATCGGAAGCATCGTCGCCGTCGTCATCGTCGCGGTGGCCGTCCTCTTGATCCTGAACGTATGATTTTTGACGTTTAACGTCTAACAGTCTAGTCCAGCCATTCATATTTCTTATCGGGGTTTGTCTCGTTCTGCGAAGGCTTCAGATGGAATCTCTCCGTCGGCACGCGCAGCTCTTGGGGCAGACCCTTTTGCATGATGGTCACTTTCGTTCCGAGCGAGACCAGATCGTATAACTCCTCCAAGTCCGCCTTGTTCATCCGAATGCAGCCCTTGGACTCATCCTTGCCGATGCTGTCCGGCTCGTCCGTCCCATGGATGGCGTACAGCGTGTCCGACAGCGCCATCCCGCGGCTCCCGTAAGGGCCGGTGGAGCTTCCGTTCGGATTGCGTACCTTCTCGGAGATGACGAACGTTCCAACCGGCGTTCGGCCGGCGCCGAGCCCTACCTCATAATTGCGAAGCAGCACCTGGCCGCTGACGACGGCAAGCCGGTGGTTCGACTTGTCGACGATAATCTCAAGCGGCTGGCTGGCGAGCGCGGCGAGCTTGCCGGCCGGCTGTCCGCTTCCCGCTTCCGGGCCGCTTGCCTTCGGCCAACTCGCGGAGGACGGAAGCTTGCCGTCCACCTTGGTCAGTTCCTCGCTCAATTCCTCGAACCAAGCGCCCATCTCTTCGTTCCAGCCGGACATGGCGTTGTTCGGGTAATCGGCCGCGAGCTGCTCCGCCGATTTGGGCCAGTTGCCCGTGCGCGCCTTGTATTGATTGACGGCGGATCTCAGCACGAGCTTGCCTTCCTGAAGGGGCTTCCAGGCTGCGACCTGCTGCCTGGCCTTGGCGTTGTCTTGCCCTTGGCCGACTCCGCACGGGCACCAGCCCGAATCGAACCAGTCGACCTCCGCTTTCTCTTCCGAAGAAGACGGCCGCACTTCGGCGAGCGGCAAGCCGCTCTTCTGCCAATCCGTCCACTTGCCGTCCAGGACCGGCGATTGAACGAGCAGCGATGCCGACGGCGCCGCGCTCTTCATCAGCAGGGCGCCAAGGGTTAGCGGACCGTCCGACTGGGAATCCGCCGCACCCGCGACATAAGCCAGCTCCGCCTTCGATTTGCCCGCCGCCGTTCCTTTGCCGCCGGCAGGCTTGCCCGTCGCTGGCTTTCCGCGGGAATCGCCTGGCTCCGCCGAAGCCTGTCCCTGGACGGACGCTCCCGCCGAAGGAGAATCCGCCGCCGGTGCGGCCGCCTCCCTTCCGATCAGAACTCCGGCGCCCATTCCCGCCAGAAGTAGAAGCAGGCCGGCGATCAAGTATTTGCGCTTTTTCCCCCTGCCCTTGGCAGCGGACGACGAAGGCAAAGACGCTTGCAGCAGCGGGTTCTCTTTCGCTTCGAAAGCCTCATAGATCGAGCCCGCCTGAGCGAAGCAGTAGTTCGCTTTGCCTTCTTCGCCCTTGGCCGCATACTGCTTGCCCAACAGATACCACGCCATCTGATTGTTCTCGTGCTTCAATAAATAATCCTTCATCGGCAGAGAATCCGCCAACTCCGGACTTCGCTCATAGAATTCGTTGATCTGCTTCTCCAGTCGATCGTCCCGACTCACGATTCCGCTCCTTCCGGCACCTCTCGTTGTTCTCTTGTCACCTATATCGGTCAGGAGAGCCGGAATTTATAGCCGCTAGGATTACGCCGGACGAACAACCTCATAGACCCGGATGGCTTGGGACTTGCCCTTGAACATTCTCTCTTCCGAATCCCCGTAATCGAAATGCTCTTTGGTCTTCTCATAGACCGCTTCCGAGACGAGGATCTGACCCGGCTTCGTCTGCGATTCGATTCGCGCCGCGATATTGACGTTGTCTCCGATCGCCGTATAGTCGACCCGAAGATAGGATCCGATATTGCCCACGACCGCGACGCCGGTATGGATGCCGATTCCTACATTAACCTCGCAGCCGTATTTCTCGGAGATCTGGCTTCGGATGGCGTTCATGCCTCGCTGGATCTCCCATGCCGTCTTCACGGCCAGCCGTTCATGGTCCTCCACGTCTAGCGGAGCGTTGAACAGGATCATCGCGGCATCGCCGATAAACTTGTCGATCGTTCCCCGGTTGCTAAGCGCCGTCTGGGTGATCATATTGAACATCGTGTTCAGCGTATCGACGAGCTCGGCCGGCGTCAGCTTCTCCGACAGCGGAGTGAACCCGCGGATGTCGAGGAACAGAATCGTGAGGACCTTCGAATCCCCGCCCAGTTCGATGTCCATATCCTTGGAGACGATCTCCTTGACCAGATCGGGAGACAAGTAGCGGCCGAATTGCCGGGTGACGAAGCTCTTCTGCGAGCTCTCCAGATACGACTTCATGGAGACGTTCGCCAGATACGCCAGCGTCATGGCCAACAGCGCGTACACGATATTCGCATGCACGGCGCTCGTCTCGTACAGTTGCTGTCCTCCGAATAAGAGGATCGCCGCGACGACCAAGAACAAGAGGATCGAGTAGATGTTCTTAAGGCGCCACGGAATCAGAATAAAGAGGCCGAAAAGGACCAGCGTCGCTAGCAGAGTCGCCCAATCCGGCACGAAGCCGACCGTCGTCCCGTTCAACAATTGGTTGATGATGTTCGCATGAACGTACACCAGTCTCATATGCTTGTCGATCGGCGTTACTCCGGAATCCTGGCCGCTGTCGTCGGACAACCCCGCCGCCGTGAAGCCGACCAGCACGACCGAATCCTTGAAGACGGAGGGGTCGATCTCCCCGTTCAGCACCTGGACGAACGGCACCGTGATCACGTCGTCCTGCACCAGCTGATAATCGATCGTCATCGTATTCTTGGCCACGACGTTCCGGTCGAAGCGCTTGTCGGGATCGGTCAGCCGATCGTACTTGCCGAGATCCGCCCCCGCCATCTCCGCCGCGACATAGCCAAGGGAAGGGACGGCTTCTCCTTCCTCCGAAGCGATCTTGAGCACGGTCTGGCGAATGACGCCGTCCTCGCTGACAACCCGGTTGATATTCGCGAGACGCGCATGCTCGGCGAAGGAGGGAATCGGGCCCTGAATGCTAACGGCTTTCATATATTCATCCCGATGCAAGGTCGTGCGGTTCGTAAAGTCGCCTTCGGTCACTCCGACGACCGGAAGGATGATATTGTCGTAAGCGGCCAGCGTCTCGGCGAACGCGGCGTCGCTATCGGGATCCGACGCCTCGTTGAACACGATATCGAAGGCGATCGCCTTGGGCTCGTACCCCGGCTGATTCAACGCATCGAGAAAAGGCGCATAGACGGCGCGGTCCCACGGGAATCGGCCAAGCTCCTGCAGCGACTCGTCGTCGATCGCGACGACGACGATGTCCTTCGCTTGATGCCCGGCCGCTTGCTTCATCTCGTAATCGAAGATCAGGTTGTCGATCTTCTGCAGCGATTTCTGTTGATAGACGAGACAGACCGCGATCAGCAGAAGAACATTCAGCACGATCGCGATCCTCTTGATTTTCTCTCTCAATCCGCTTCCCACCCTATGAGAATCTGACAATTCGTTCCTATTATAACGCATGAAGGCGGGAGATTGATGAAAAATGTCATTTTCTGCGGAGATCGTCCGGCGGTACGCCAAAAAGACGTTGCCTCGGCTAAGCGGCCAATGGCAACGTCTCTCGGGTCGTTCAATCGCCTGTTACGGATTGCTGGCTTCTCGCATTGCCTTTCCTGCTTTCCCGGATTCCCGGCTCGCCCACATCTCTTCCATCTCTTCAAGCGACTTGCCCTTCGTCTCGGGCACGAACTTCCAGGTGAAGAGCACCGTGAACAGGGCGAGCGCTCCGAAGATCCAATACGTTCCGGCAGGTCCCGCCGATTTAAGAAGCGGAGGGAACGATTGGGAAACGACATAGTCTGCCGCCCATAGCGCCATCGAAGCGATCGCGGTCGCTCTTCCCCGCACGCGGCTCGGGAAGATCTCGGATAAGAGCACCCAGACCACCGGCCCGAGTGAGATCGCGAATGCCGCGACGTAAACCAGGATCAGTCCCAACACCAGGTACCCCGAGCTGTGCCCGGTGTGGAAGACGAAGCCGATCAGGATCAAGCTTACGGCCATGATCGACGTGCCGACCAGCAGCAGCGCTTTACGTCCCACCTTGTCGATAAGCCAGATGGACAGAATCGTGAACGCGCAGTTGATGAAACCGACGAGAATGGTTTGGATGAGGGCGGCGTTCGTCCCCGCCCCCGTCTCCTTCAGAATCTCGGGAGCGTAATAGAGAATCGCGTTGATGCCCGTCACTTGCTGCAGCACGGCGATGACGACCCCGACGAAGAGGGCGAAGCGCAAGCCCGGCTTGAACAGCTCGCGCAGCGGCGTCTTCTTCTCCTTGAACGATTCCTTGATCTCGCGCACTTCCTGCTTGGCCGCTTCTTCCCCGTGGATCCGGATCAGAACCGGCAGCGCCTCTTCCGCGCGGCCTTGCTTGATCAGCCAACGGGGACTCTCCGGCACGATGAACAGCATAGCCATGTAGAACAGTCCCGGTACCGCGCCAATGCCGAACATCCAGCGCCAAGCGGTCGAGACGTCCCAAGCGTCGTCCCCGAACCCCGCTAACCAGGAATTGACGAAGTAGGTCAGAAAGATGCCGCTGACGATGGCGAACTGATTAAAGGCGACCAACCGTCCGCGGTAACGGGCCGGCGCGATTTCCGCATTGTACAGCGGGCTTAGCGTAGAGATGACGCCAATGCCGAGGCCTCCGATCATGCGGGCGACAATATAGCCGGTGAAGGTCTCGGGCACCGCCGAACCGATGGAGGCGATGATGAACAGGATCGCCGCGCCGATCAGAACCTTCTTCCGCCCGAGGCCGTCGCTAAGCCAACCTGAGGCGGCGGCGCCTACGATGCACCCGATAATGAGGCTGGACACCGCCCAACCGACTTGAAAATCGTTCAATTGGAATTTATCTTCCAAGAAGCCGATGGCCCCGGACACGACCGCCGTGTCGAAACCGAACAGCAAGCCGCCCAGCGCCGCGGCTATCGAGACGAGCGTGACATACCGCATGTTCGGTTTGTCGGAATGCCCGTTAAGATTGGCTTTTGAGGTCATAAGTAAGTCTCCTTCCGATGCTTTCTTGCGAAGCGGGTTTCAGTATAACACCCGTTTCGGTTCGCGACCTCAGCGAGAATCAGCATTATTTTGCTCAGAACCCGCACTTATCTTCCCGAGGACCTTTGCCCCTCTTCTTCGCCTTGCCGATCTGCACTTTATTGAGGGGGCTGAACAACAAAGTCCATGCCGCGGCGGCATGGACTTCTGGGCAATCATGGATTGCGAACCCGATATTCGGACGGAGCGACGCCGGTTACCTTCTTGAATACCCGGCTGAAGTAGTTCGGGTCCTTATAGCCGACCTCGTAGCAAACTTCTTTAAAGCTGAGGCGATCCTCCTCGATAAGCTGCTTGGCCCTATCGATCCGCACCCCGGTCAAGAAGTCGATGAACGTCTCGCCGACATGCTGCTTGAACACCTTGCTGAAGTAGAACGGATTCAGATGGACATGGTTCGCCACCTCCTCCAGAGACAATTCCTCGGCGAAGCGCTGCTTGATGTACGCTTTGGACCGGTCGATGACGGAGGAGGTTTGCTCCTCTCTCATCTCGCGGATTCGGATGAGCGCAGACAGAACGTAGCCCCGATCCTCCGAGAAGCTCCCGGGAGGGAGACCTTCCGCCTTCCCTTGCCTCAGGTCGTCGAAGAGGCTCGCCCCCCCTTCCTTCCGGGACAGGGTTGAAGCGAATACCGCTTCGAAATACGAGTTGCGAAGTCCTTCCGCCCCGCTGCTAAGGCTCCCGATGCCGACGGAGATATCCCATCCCGTCTGGGCTCGAACCGTCTCTCCGAGCCGCTGCGCGAACCGGACGGCCTCCTCCTTCCATTCTCCCGCTTGCGGGGAAGGCCTCTTGAGGAAGATCGCGAGGTGATGCTCCAGAATTGAACTGACGAGGCACTGGCCGTTCGACTTCGCGAAGCGGCGGATCGTCTCGAATAACGTCCGGCGATCGGTTGCCGGAGCCGGCTCATGCGAAGGGAAAGCGGCGACGAAGCAGCGGCAATCCTCGAGCGGAAAGTCCAGCCACTCCGAGAGCTGCCCGATGTCCGCGTCCAGCACCTGATCCACCATTAACATGAGGGCAAGCTCGTTCTCGACAAGAGGCTGCAGCGTCGATACCCTGTTTTTCAGCTCCAACTGCTCCGCGCGGCGCCCTTTTTCCTTCTCCAGCTCTTCGACCAGCTTGTTCAAGAGAGCCGCGATCTGTTCCCGTCCGGCCGGCTTCACGATATAGTCCCGAACCCCCAGGGGAATCGCCTCTTTGGCATAAGCGAAAGAATCGTAGGCCGTTACCAGCACGAACTTGGCCTCGGGGAGCATCGCCCGAATCTCCTTCAAGGCGTCCAGTCCTTGAATCCCGGGCATCTGCACGTCCATGAAGACGATATGCGGCCGCCTCTCGTCGGCAAGCTCGATCGCCTGCCTGCCGTTCTCGGCGTGCAGGATCTCGAACGTATCCGGCAGCATGCGGCGGACGATCCACTCCAAGCCTTCTCTCTCCAGCGCTTCGTCATCCGCGATCAACAGGCGGTACATCGTTCTTCTCGTCCTCCTTATTCATGGGGATGCGGATCGTTACCGTCGTACCGGCTCCCGGCGCGCTGCGGATCGACACCGCATCGTTCAAGCCTCCGAACAAATGCAGCCTGCGAAAAACGTTTCGGGTGCCAAGACCCGTCGACAAGCTATCCGATGAAGCTTCTTCTTCATAGTCCATGCGCAGGAGGGCCTGCTTGGTCGCTTCATCCATGCCGACTCCGTTGTCCGACACCGTGACGATCGCGCAAGCGCCGTCGGTCTCCACGGATAAGCGAATCACTCCGCCGTTCTCCAGCCGTTCGACGCCATGCACGTACGCGTTCTCGACGAGAGGCTGAATCGTGAGCGAAGGAACGCGGGTCGGAAGCGCCGCTTCGTCCGCATGGATGGAGAAGCGGATGCGATTGCGGAATCGCGCCTGCTGGATGGCCGCGTAGTCGGCCACGTGCCCCAGCTCCTCCCTTAGCGTAACCGGCTCGTCGGGGTTGCGAAGAATGTAACGGATCATCTTCGACATGGATACGATCAAATCGCTCGTCTTCTCCGCCCCTTCGATCAGCGCGAGCTTGGACAGCACGTTCAAGGAATTGAACAGAAAGTGAGGATGGATCTGGCTCTGCAGCGCCCGCAGCTCCAGCTCCTTGACCAAGCGGCTCTGCTCCAGCCGCTCGCGGTCCCGTTCCGCGGACTTCTTCAGATCGGCCAGCATCTGCAGGAAGGCGCCCGTCAATACGCCGAGCTCGTCCTTGGAGGCGGCCGACGGAAGGACGGGCAGCGCTTCTTGCGGCTTGCCTTCGGATACGCGCTTCGCCGCCCGAACGAGCTGCTCGACCGGGACCGTGACGCTGCGGGAGATCCAGTAGGCCAGCGCGACGCCGAGTAGCGTCTGAACCGCGAGTATGGATGCGCCGAGCTTGTTCATTCTGGCATTCTCCCCCTGGATGCTGCGGAAGATCGGACGATCGAAGCTGAGCTCCAGCTTGACGAGCTCTTCCCCCGACTCCCGAATGTAACCGACGGTCTTCTCCGCCAATTCGTAACGGGCGAGAGCGTCCGCCGGAGATGCCGCTGCGGAGAGTGCGGCAACCTCCTGTTCCGTCAGCGTATGCAGCAGTTGGACATATCCGACAGCCGATGAAGCCATCGCAGGCGTATACCCTCCTTGCTCGAGCGCCTCGCGCTGACGAACCAGCTCATCCAGCCGCGAGCTGATTTCCGATCGCTTGGCGGAGCTCGGGTCTAGCAGGAAGCCGTAAAGCGATTCAAGAGATTGCTCGGCGCTCTGTATGGACTGTTGGTAGCCCAGCACCCGGTCCATCATCCGGTTATAGCTGCGTTGAACGACCGCCGTGCTCCGGAACAAGAAGAAATAATCTCCGCTCGCAAGCAGGACGAGCAGGGGAATGACGATCAGAAGCTTGGCACGGATGGTCATCGCTCTTCCCCTTCCTCTTCTGCCGGGAGGGCGGATTTATCCAGAACGCGAATGGCCGAGTAGTTCATCTCGTTTATCTTCTTGCCTTGAAGGAAGTCATGAAGAATGTCGATCGCTTTCGCTCCCATTCCATAAGGACTCTGAACGATCGTCGCCTCGATTCGATCCTCCCTAATCGCTCGCCTCGTGTTCTCCAGATCGTCGAAAGCGAAGACGCGCACGTCCGAGGAGCCCGTCAAAGCCGCCGCTTCCGCGATTCCCGCTCCGTCCAGCGCGCTGAAGCCGACGATCGCCTTCAGATCCGGATGCTCCAGCAGCATCTCTTGAGCCTGCTTCGCCGCTTGAAGACGGGAGATATGGGAGATCCGAACGTCAACGATGGAGAGCTTCGGATTCCGGCCGACCACCGAGCGGAATCCTTCGAGCCGAAGCTTCTGGTTGGTCGCTTCGCTTCCAAGCAGCACGCCGATCCCGCCGGATTCCCCCGAGTTCCCGACGACCAGCTCTCCCATCGTTTCCCCCGCCAGCCGATTGTTCGTTCCCACGTAGGCAATGCGCCTGCTCGTCGGTTCATCCGCGTCCACGGTGACGACCGGAATGCCGCGTTCCGAAGCCTCGTCGATCAGCTTCGCGTAAGCCGGATCGCCCAGCCCTTGTAGGATCAGCGCGTCGGCTCCCGAAGCGACTGCCTTCTCCATCAGGCGGATCTGCTCCTCGGCATTATTCCTTAAAGGCCCTGCATACTCGACCGTCATGCCATTCCGCTGCGCGGAAGCGCGCGCTCCCTCCTCGATCGATCTCCAGAACGGATTGTTAAGCTCCTGCGAGATAAGCGCAACGCGCAAAGGGGGATGCTCCGCCGCGCTCTCCGGCCGGAGCTGAAGGGCCAGATCCCGGGTGTGCCCAGCCGAGAACGCGAAGAGAATAAGCAGGGTTAGAAAAGCGCAGGCGAGAAGGAGGAGGGTTACATTCCAGATACGGTTCGACATTCCATGCTCCTTCTTAATGGGCTCGGTTTTATCTCCCCCACATTATACCGCAAACGTTCCGATCGCTATCATCGCCGCCCTTTAACGATTCCATCGACAGCCGCCCTATTTTCCACATCGGTTAAGACTCATGGCTATCGGTTTGCGGCTATCGGTTTGCGGCTTGCGGCTTTAGCTTACAGTATAAAGCCGTCCGCTACCGTCATTCGGCTTGCGGCTCACGGCTAACGGAAATTTCAGCCCCTTACAGGCCCGAAAAAGAACTAATTAAACTCTTACGGAAATATGCGACGCTTAAAATACATTTTAGCCTCAAATAGGGAGGGGATCGCCAAAATAAGGGCCGCTACTTCCTTTAAAATCCAAACGACCCCGATCTGCGCCTCTAAAGGTCCCAAATTTCCGTTAGGAGTCCGCAATCCCCGCAACAATAAAAACCTCCCTAGGCTAAACGCCCGTGGGAGGTCGGTCACGCTTCTGCAAGCTTCCACTTGGAGCCGCTTGCTATCCGCTTAATTATTGAACGGTGTGTCGGCCACTTTGATGGAATCGGTCGGGCATCCGTCGCAAGCATCCTGCAGATCGTCGTACAGATCTTCGGGAATCTCCGTGTTGCCATGATTGCCATCGCCTTGGAAGATAACTTCGGCCAAGCCCTCGTCATCATAGTCGTAGATGTCCGGAGCCGTCGCGCCGCATGCGCCGCATGCGATGCATGTGTCCTTATCCACGTAAGTAAATTTAGCCATTGCAGATCCTCCTTAATCGAACACAAGTACATAAGAAAGAGTACTTCTGTTGTCCAATATAATATAAAAACCTGATTAGATCAAACGAATTTGAAGATTGTACCCATGTTGAACCACGCTTAATAATCGTTCTCTCCATGCGGATCCTGTTCCCGCAAAAAATCGGTCTGGAGCGACGTTCCGCGCAGTTTCTTATTGCGGATAAGCGAAGACGGATCGTCGGTCAACATGCCGGCCGTGAGGACCGCGGATTCCCCGTACTTATCCCTTAATCGATCCATCACCTTATTCAATTCTTCTTTGCGCGGCGCTTCTTCGAAGCTGAACAGATCCAGTTGGATAGGCGTCTCCTTCTTCTCCGTCAAGCTCTGCAGCGTAATGCCGAGCAGGCGAACCGGCTGCCCGTTCTTCCAATTGCGTTCCATCAGCTTGCACGCTACCCGATACACGTCGTCCGTCGATTCCGTCGGCGAGTCCAAGGCGGCCGCGCGGGTGATCGTCTTCATGTCCGGGTCGCGGATCGTGATGGATACGGTTGAGCATACCATTCCTTGCTTCCGGAGACGTCTCGTCGTCTGGTCCGCCAGATTCAGCAGGACATGCTTGAATTGCTCTTCCTCGGTAAGGTCGGCCGGAAGCGTCGTCGTATGCCCGATCGACTTCGCCGCCTCACGCTGCGGCTCCACCGGCGCCTCGTCGATACCGTGTGCCGCCCGCTTCATCCACTCCCCATACACCCCGAATTTATCTTGGAGCAGCTTCGCGTCCGCGTTCGCCAGCTGCCCTATGGTCATAACGTTAATCCGTGTTAGCTTCTCCGCCGTCTTCTTCCCTATTCCGAATAAGGTCTGGCAAGGTTTGTCCCAGAGAACGGCAGGAACGTCCCTTCGGCGGAGAACCGTTATGGCATTCGGCTTGCGCATATCCGATGCCATCTTGGCAAGCAGCTTGTTCGGGGCTACTCCGATCGAGCAAGGAAGGTTCAATTCCTCGCGGACCCTTCTCTGGATGGCCTCCGCAATCTCGAGCGGCGTTCCGAACTGCCCGCTTCCCGTAATGTCCATATAGCACTCGTCGATCGACACGGCCTCGACGAGGGGAGTATAGCTGTTGCTGATCCGAAGGAATGCCCGGGAATACCGGCGATACAAATCGAAGTCCGGGCGGATGAGGATCAGCTCCGGGCAGATTCTTTGCGCCTGGCGAACCGTCATGCCGGTTCGGACTCCCCTCGCCCTGGCTTCGTACGAACTCGTCACGACAATCCCTTTGCGAAGCTCGACGCTTCCCGCCACGGCAGTCGCCTTGCCTTTGTATAAGTTTGGTTCCTCCGCCGCGTGCACGGAGCAATAGAAGGCGTTCATGTCCATGTGCAGAATGATTCTTCCGCGCCGTCCGTCCATGCCTGCCTTCCCTCCTTCTGCTCATGAATTCGCTTGCTCCCACTCTTCCCGAAGCATCCCACTTCTTCCATTCGGGATCTTCTTCCCTGTATCTCAAACGATACAGCGTCTCCAGATCTTCTATCGTCAGGGTTCTCAGAACTGCCTTATTTCCTTGCAGCACGATTGGTTCCAGCTGTCCCTCCAAGGCAGTCCCTCCTTCTCCGCCATCTAATCCAATATGCAATCATTATACGAACAAATGAGCGTATCGAGCAAGCTCCCCCCCGTTCCGGCCGCGCCAAATAAGCACTTTTAAAGCACCTTGTCCCTCTACTTTTCCATGCAGGCATGTTATAATATCTAGAATGGTTTTGTTATAAGGACTCAGGGTAGGAGGCATCACGTACTTCATGACCACTTCAATCAGCATCTTCGACACCACTCTCCGCGACGGGACCCAAGGAGAGGGAATCAGTCTCACCGCAGAGGATAAACTCAAGATTGCTCTGAAGCTCGATGCGCTGGGCGTTCATTATATCGAAGGCGGCAATCCCGGAAGCAACAGCAAGGACATTGAATTCTTCAAGCGCGCCCGAGAGATGAACCTCAAGGCCAAATTGACGGCTTTCGGCAGCACGCGGCGCAAGAACAGCATCTGCGAGCAAGACATCAATCTGAAGCAATTGATCGATTCGAAGGCGCTGGCCGCAACTCTCGTCGGCAAGACTTGGGACTTCCATGTTCACACCGCGCTCCAGACGACGCTCGAAGAGAACCTGGCCATGATCTACGAATCGATTGCCTATCTGAAGAGAAACAACATGGAAGCGATCTTCGACTCCGAGCACTTCTTCGACGGCTACAAGGCGAACCCGGAATACGCGATCGCCGCTTTGGCGAAAGCCAAAGAAGCCGGAGCCGATTGGATCGTCCTGTGCGATACGAACGGAGGCACGCTCCCGAACGAGATTCATGAGATCGTGTCGAACGTATGCCGTATCATCGATGCTCCGATCGGGATTCATACCCATAACGACTGCGAACTGGCCGTCGCCAATACGCTTTCCGCTATCGACGCCGGAGCCCGTCAGGTGCAAGGAACGATCAACGGATACGGAGAACGCTGCGGCAATGCGAACCTGTGCTCCATCATCCCTACCCTGCAATTGAAGAAAAATTACAGCTGCGTGAGCGACGACCAGCTCCGATCGCTGACGAGCGTCTCCCGATACGTCAGCGAGATCGCCAATATGATTCAACCCGTCAATCAGCCGTACGTCGGCAACGCGGCATTCGCTCATAAAGGCGGCATTCACGTGTCCGCGATCATGAAGGATTCCAAGACGTACGAGCACATCTCTCCGGAGCTCGTCGGCAACAAGCAGCGCGTGCTCGTATCCGAGCTGGCCGGACAAAGCAACATTCTCTCCAAGGCCCAAGAGCTTGGCCTTGATGCGGAGCAGATTGCGCAATCCCGCCAGATCATCGACCGTATCAAAGAACTGGAGCATCAAGGCTACCAGTTCGAAGGCGCGGACGCCTCCCTCGAGCTGCTTCTTCGCGATGCCTTCGGCAACGAAGAGACCGCTTTCGCGATCGAATCGTTCAAGATCCTGTACGAGAAGTCGGAAGCCAATACGGTGACCGAAGCGATCGTGCGGATTCGCGTCAATAACCAGCAAGTTTATACGATCGCGGACGGCAACGGACCGGTCAACGCGCTGGATAACGCGCTTCGCAAGGCGCTCGTTCAATATTATCCGAGCATTGCCAACGTTCACTTGACGGACTATAAGGTTCGTGTCTTGGACGAGAAGGACGCCACCGCGGCCAAAGTTCGCGTATTGATCGAATCGTCCGACTTCAAGGACACCTGGAACACGGTCGGCGTCTCTTCCAACGTCATCGAAGCCAGCTGGGAAGCTCTCGTGGACAGCATTCGCTACGCTCTCATCGGCAAGAAGAGCACCCACATCGTCGATGAATTGCCGGAATCGATCGGCCTGGTCAACCACTGATCACACCCTTAGCCGCAAATAAGAAGGCGACGTTAGGAACCCCTAACGTCGCCTTTTGCTTTAACTCCTTTTATGCGTCCAACAGATCATCCAGCATCTTCTCCCACTTCTCCAGCGGTTGAACGCCCTCGATCCGTTCCCGAACGACGCCGTCCTTATCCACGATGAAGCTGATGGGATAAGAAAATACCTTATAATCGTCCCCGACCTTGCCGTCTACGTCCATCATGACCGGGAATTCGATCTCCTTCTCCTTCACGAAATCCTTCGCGCCGTGGACGGTATCGTACTTCGTGGCATTCACGGCGTACAGGTCTACCCGGTCGCCGTATTTCTCATAGATCTTCTGCAGATCGGGTGCTTCCATATCGCAAGGCCCGCACCAAGAAGCCCAGAAGTTGACGATGAGAAGCTTGTCTCTCTTGCCTCCGACCGAATATTGGGTACTCTTATCGATGGAAGACAATTGGAATGCCGGAGCGAGCGAGCCTTGCACGGGCGCCGTTCTCAGCTCCGTCTGGCCGACTTCCGATCCCGCCTTCTGTTCGTTGACCGCTTGGGCTTCCTTCTTGTCGTTACCTAGCGAACTCCACAGGACGATTCCAATGATGCATAAGAAGGCTAGAATGATAATAATCTGATTGCGCTTCATCGCTGTTCCTTCTTTCCTCGAACTCTGATCCTTATCTTACCCCATTTCGAAACAACCTTCCATCTTTTCAACCGAATGAAGTGCATGCCGCCTTTCCCTAAAGGGTACATTACCCCTGTTCGCGCATCTCAAATCGACATGAAGGAGGAGCAGCATGTCTTCGTCATCGGCCCAAGCCAAACGCAAACTCAGGGTCACCTTCACCAGCGACATGGAGTCTTCCTCCCGTACTCAGGACCAAAGCGGCGAAGCCAACCAAGCCAAGCCCAAGGGGAAAGGAAAAGTATGGGAGTACCTCGCATTGGCTTCCGTCCCTCTCGTGCTTGTGCTCGGCAATTCCATGATCGTTCCGATTCTCCCGACTCTGAGGCGCGAGCTGGGCATCTCCTCCTTTCAGAGCAGCCTTGTCGTGACATTATTCTCGATTACTGCAGCTCTTATCATTCCGATTGCCGGTTATCTATCCGATCGCTTCAGCCGCAAGAAAGTCATGATTCCCGCCTTGATCCTCTACGGCGCAGCCGGAATTCTGTCCGGGTTCGCCGCCGTCTGGCATAACTACGGCCTCTTGCTTGGCGCAAGGGCGATTCAGGGAATCGGCGCCGCCGGAACGACGCCGATCGCGATGGCGTTCGTCGGCGACTTATATAAGGATGCGGAAGAGAGCAAGGCTCTCGGCTTAATCGAGGCCTCCAACGGAACGGGCAAAGTCGTGAGTCCGATTCTGGGTTCCCTGTTCGCCCTGATCGTCTGGTATGCCGCTTTCTTCTCTTTCCCCGGCTTCTGTCTCCTTGCGGTCCTTGCCTTGTTATTCTTGATCAAGGAGCCCAAGAAAACAGCCGAACCGATTCGATTAAAGGAATACCTCCATAAAATCAAAACGATCTTCGCCAAAAACGGACGGTGGATGCTGGTCTCGTTCTGGGCCGGCGCCGTGTCCATGTTTACTCTGTTCGGGGTCCTGTTTTTCCTCTCCAATATGCTGGAAGACAAGCCCTATCAGATTGTCGGCGTAACCAAGGGCTTCGTGTTGGCCATTCCTCTTTTCTTCATGGTGACGACTGCCTATTTGACGGGAATCATCGTACGCAAGAACGGGGTGCTGATTCGCTGGTTCATCAACATCGGCCTTATCCTGACGGTGGCTGCTTATGCCTGCGCCATCTGGCTGAACCAGAATCTGTACGTCTTTATCGGGCTGCTGAGCGTGGGAAGCATCGGCACGGGCATGCTCCTGCCTTGCTTGACGACGATGATTACGGGAGTAGTCGAAAAAGCCGAACGAGGCATGATTACTTCGTTATACAGCAGTCTCCGCTTTTTCGGAGTTGCCTTAGGTCCTCCGATCTTCGGCTGGATGATGGGCATCTCGCAGAGAACGGTATTCATCTCCGTTACGGTTCTCGCTTTCGTGACGTTGTGTGCGGTCTTTTTCCTTGTTAAGCCTGATAAGCAAGTGAAATAATCGCTTATTGCCCGAACCGAATAACGTTGCGGGACGCGTGTCCATCCTTCATACTGGATGCATTCAGCCAAACGGAGGATATCATGGAGAACTTGGAGCGATGCCGGATTCCAGAGCGGATCTTGAATGACTTGTATCGGCAATGCCAGGCTCGATTGCCCTACGAAAGCTGCGGCGCGTTGACAGGCGTTCGGAAAGCCGGGGAGCTTTGGGTCGATGGCTTTCGGCTTCTGCGCAATATCGCAGCGGAACCTCAGGTTTCCTTCCGCTTCGAGCCGTCCGAATGGCTTGCTTTCTGTATCCAAGCGCAAAAAAACCAACGAGAAGTCGTCGGCTTGTGGCATTCCCATCCACGGGGTCCCGCCCTTCCCAGCGCTCAGGACGCCGAAGGGTGGGATGGATGCGGAACGTATTGGATCATCGGTCTCGAAGGGGACCATCGGGAAGCGCGCGTCTACAGCAGGCGCGGCGCGGAGTGGAACCCCGTTCCTCTGGTCGCTGTTTAATGCCTGCTTAAATAAGCATATAAATCGCCTATCGTTACCACTTGCTTGGATTGGATGATGGGCAGGAATTGGAACCATAGCTTCGCGGTCATCACCGAATCGTGCAGGGCGTGATGACGAACGGTCACGTCGACGCCGTAGGTCTCCAGGAGCTCATCCAGGCCATAGCTCTTCCGCTTCGGCTCCAGCCACTTGGCAACCATCATCGTGTCCAGCACGCGGTGAGTCAGGTTGATCTTAGACGTCCGCCATAGGGCTGCGTTCAGGAATTGCTTGTCGTGGCCGCTTCCGTGCGCGATCAGAACCCTTTTTCCCGCGAAATCCAGGAAGTCGTGCAGCCCTTGCATGAGATCGGGAGCTTCCTCCGCCATCTCGTTCGTAATGCCGGTCAATTCCGTAATATGCTTAGGAATCTTCCTTCTGGGATTGACCAAGGTATAGAAAGGCTCAGCTTCCTGAAGCTCCCCGCCTCGGATTAGCACGCCGCCGATCGACATGATCTCATCGCCGTTATAAGGGTTGAACCCCGTCGTCTCGAGATCGAACACGACGGCATCCATCTCGGTCAGGGGCGTATCCAAAGCGGATTCCTTCCGTTGATCGCGGGACATTGAACGAATAAAAGCCATCTGCTGAGCGTTGGCAGAACCAAGCATCGAAGCGATCGCGGGAGTTATCCCTCCCATTTTGTACAAATGCCACATGCGCCCCATCGGGCTCTTAGGCTCTTTCACGCTGTTCACCTCCCGCCGAAGCGGTATCGCATCTCCTTCTCCACCTGGCGTTGGAGCTTGCGTCCGAGCTTCAGCGCCTTCTTCAAGGGGACCTTCCATTCCCGTTTCAGATCGGCAACCGGAAGCACGCCGGTTCCAACCCATTGGCCGTTCTCATCCTTCGTTACGGCCTTCAAACGCAGCTTCAGAATGAGTTCGAATGCCTCTACGGATTCCTTCGCTTCTCGGGGAGACAGGATTTCCGCTTTCTCCAAAGCCCGAATCCGCCCGATCGTGCTAGTCTCCTTTAAACCTGCGTGCACCGCCAGCAAGCGAAACACGTTGACCATCGGAATGTAAGCTCCGTACTTGATGTCCAAGCTGCCGGCCAATTCGCCGTATCTCTCCGTAAGCAGCTGGCCGAACACGCCGACAAGCACCTTATGACGAAGCGTATTCTCCATCATTCTTCTCGCAATGACCGGAGTGCCCAGGAAATCCCGATAGAAACGGTTGTTCCATCTCGCCCCCAGCTCCTTGTCTCCTCCGACCAGACGGCCGTCCGCGACGATGAGCAGGTAGCGCACGTTCTCCCATGTGGGCTCTTCAAACCAAGCGTCGAGCTTCCTCTCCCATGCCGAGATCGGCAAGCACCATTCCGGATTGGAGGCGATCACGTTCCCTTCGCAAGGAGGATAGCCGATATCGATTAAGTAGCCCACCGCGATCTGCGCAAGCGTCTGAAAGTAATTCTCGTAAGCCAATGCCTCTGCTTCATTCTGCGGATCGTTATAAATAAGGCCGCTATCCTGATCGCTGCTGAAAGTCTGCTCTCGCCGCCCGCCGCTTCCGAAGAGCAGATAAGCATAAGGCACGGGAGGAGCGCCATGCCCCAACCGTGCCATTTCGATCTCGGCGAGCTTCAACGCTTTTCCGATAAGGAAGTCGTGCAGCTCGTTGAGATCTCCGACCAGTTCAATCACCGGAGAAGAGGAGAGATTCGCTCGAAGACGAATCTGCTCCTCTTCCCTTATCTTCCGTAAGCTATCCGGATCTCCGGCGCCGGTGACGTCAAGCAGCCGCTTCTCCCATTGGAGAGTGGACATGCGGCTTCTTCCCTCCTGAACGGACGCCAGTAAATCAACGGCCGACTAGATATTTCTTTAATTATACACTAGCCGTCCCGGATTTTTTAAGAGCTTCCGGATAACCATAGTTGCCGTGCTCGCTAAGGTCAAGACCGATGATTTCTTGCTCTTCCGTGACGCGGAGGCCGATGATTTGCTTAACGATCCAGAGAACGATAAAGGAAGCCGCGAATGCGTAAGCACCGCACACGACAACGGATTCGAATTGGACCCACAGCTGATGTCCGCCGCCGCCGTAGAAGAGACCTTCTTTACCTACGCCTACTTGCGTAACGAGAGCAGGTGCCGCGAAGAGGCCGTTTGCGAGCGTGCCCCATACGCCGGCCGCGCCGTGTACGGACATGGCGGCGATCGGGTCGTCCGCTTTGATCTTCTCGAAGAACATTTGGCTCAGGAAGACGAGCACGCCGGCAACGAGGCCGATGACGACCGCAGCCCAAGGCTCTACGTATGCGCAAGATGCGGTGATGGCAACCAGACCGGCAAGCGCGCCGTTCAGCGTGACGCCGATATCCGCCTTGCCCTTGACCAGCCAGGAGATCAGCAGCGCAGCAACCGCGCCGCCTGCAGCGCCGAGCTGAGTCGTGAAGGCCACATAGCCGAAGAAGCCGTCGCCGACCGCTACTGCGGAACCGGCGTTGAAGCCGAACCAGCCAACCCACAGAAGGAGAACCGCAAGAGAAGTGAATACTTGGTTGTGGCCGAGAATCTCGTTCGCGGAGCCATCCTTATTGTACTTGCCGATCCGCGGCTTGAGCAGGATCGTAGCGGCGAACGCCGCCATTGCGCCCGTCAAGTGAACGACCGTCGATCCGGCATAGTCTTGGGAGCCGTCTTCCGCGAGCCAGCCGCCGCCCCAGATCCAGTGAGCGATGACCGGATAAATGACCGAGCCGAAGACCAGAGTAAAGATGAGGTATACGGACAGCTTGGCGCGTTCCGCGAAGCCGCCCCATGCGATCGACAGCGATACCGCCGCGAAGGCAAGCTGGAATACGAAGAAGATCGTAGAAGGATAGCTGTCGCCCTCTGCCGCTACGATCGATGGATCGAAGAAGAAGTTGCCGAGGCCGATGAATTTGTTCAAGCTTTCGCCCGCGTCCCCGCCGAAGGAGAAGCCGTAGCCGACCGCCCAATAGACCAGAGAAACAAGACCTACGGTGAAGATCGTCTTGCCTGCCACGTGTCCGGCATTCTTCATGCGAGTCGAACCTGTCTCCAGGAGAATGAAGCCGCCTTGCATCAAGAGGACGAGAATTCCCGCAACCAGGATCCACAGGGCATTAAGTCCCATGTCCAAAGTCGCCGCTGAAGGGCCATCACCATCTGCTGCGAATGCCATAGTTGGGAAAAGCATGAGCATTGCGCCAATTGCGAGCAAACTCTTTTTGACCACTACCGACCACTCCCTACGTGTAATGTTTCATAACATTTTAAGAAAGGCTTAGTGTCATTATAGTAAGATGTTCACGATTTGACAATACAAAAATATGAAAAAACGGGGAGTTTTGAACCAAATATCTAACATTGCAAATGTAAAATCATCCGAACGTTAAGATTTTAGCGTCCTTTTGGGCCTTTTTACCCTTAACCCTTGTCAACTTACCGTCCAAGGGATACTTTCGCCTTTTTGGGAAATGTTCATAAATCCCAACTCCGGAGGCATCAGACTGAATTTGCAGAGGAAACCTAACACGACTTATCCAAAACGTATCCTAAACTTATTCCAAAAGCATCACGTTTGACTGTATGGTTGAGGATGAGTATATTAAGGGATATAGTCGAGCTAAGCCTTAACCTAGAAAGACAATGATGATAAGCAATCAGCTAAGAAAGAAGGTGGAAGTCGTGCGACAAGCATCTTCGGAAACCCCGCGCAGCCTGTATCGAATCGGAGAATTATCCAAAATAACCGGAATCAGCCCCCGCACCATCGATTATTACACCGGAATCGGACTCATCAGTCCCGTTCAACGGTCCTCCGGAAATTATCGTTTGTATGATGATGAAACCTTGGAACGGATTCGCCGTATTGAAATGTTGAAGGCGCAGAAATTTACGCTTGAAGAGATCAAAGAGAACTTCGCCGTTTTGCATCGAGCCTCTCCATCCGGACAGGTCACCAAGCAGCTTGCCGAGCTCCAGAACAACCTCACTCAGATCGAGAGACAAGTCAAAGAGCTCGAGCCCGTGCTCGATACGCTTAAGCCTCAGCAAGCAAAGAAGCTGTTCAGCGTCATTACGCCCCAGACAGCCGCTTGCGTTGAAGCGCTTCTGCTCCTGTTAGGCAAGAGCAACTTGATGTAAACCAGATGAGGTTCGACCGAACACGGAGGGAATCAATATGTTTTTTCACCCTATGGACTTTCTCATCATCATTGCGTTCCTGCTCTCGCTGTGGGCGCAATTCCGGGTAAGCGGCACCTTCAACAAGTGGTCCGAGGTCAGCGCGTCGAGCGGGATGACCGGTTACGAAGCCGCGCGGCGGCTGCTGGATCGCAACGGCTTGCATGACGTTCCGATCGAGCCGATCCCCGGCAAGCTGTCCGACCACTACGACCCGGTTAATCGCGTCGTAAGATTGTCCGAGCCCGTCTATTATGAAAGCTCCATCTCCGCCGTCTCCGTCGCCTGCCACGAGATCGGACACGTGATCCAACATAAGGAGCATTATCCGATGCTCGTGCTTCGCCACAAGATGTTCCCGGTCGTGCGCTTCGCTTCCGGCATCGCGCCGTTCCTGCTGATCGCCGGCTTCTTGTTCCAAGCAACGAATCTGATCGGCCTGGGAATCATCTTCTTCTCGGCAGCCGTCGCCTTCCAGCTTGTCACCCTGCCGGTGGAGTTCAACGCCAGCAACCGCGCGCGCAGGCTGATGGTCGCCGAGGGCTTCATCCGCAACGACGAAGAACGCGGAGTCTCGAAAGTGCTTAACGCAGCCGCGCTTACTTATGTGGCCGCAGCGCTCATCTCCTTGCTTGAGCTGGTCAAGTACATCATGATCTTCACCAGCAGCAGGGAAGAATAAGCAAGGAAAGAAAGCAAAAGGAGCTGTCCCGAAAGTCATCTGACTTAGGGGACAGCTCCTTTGTTTGTTATGCTCGCTTAGACTACATGATCGATCGGCCCTCAGGTCGGTTGGTAATCGTTCCGGAAGTAATCCAGAATAAACTCGTGGAACAGCTTCACCACGGTCGAAGGCTTCTCCCCCGCCCTTCGGATTAGAGCGATGGTTCTTGTCACGTTCGGCTCCCGTATCTTGACGATGGCCGGCATGAACGAGCTTCGCAGGCTTAACGCCATCTCGGGCAGCAGGCTCACTCCCATGCCGGCGGCGACGAAGCCGCGGATCGTGTCCGTCTCCTCTCCTTCAAATCCGATCTTGGGCAGGAAGCCTGCCGTCCGGCACGCCTCCCAAACGATCGGACGCAGAGAATAGCCGCTGCTGAAGAGCACGAACGTATCGTCCCGTAACTGATTCAGATCGATATACTCCTCGCCGGCGAGAGGGTGATCCAACGGAAGGATGGCGCACAAGTTCTCCGTGAGGATCACTTCTCCTTCTACCCGATCGTTCTTATCGGGCATCGGCGAGATGAACGCCAGATCCACTTCCGCTTCGATGACATCCCTGATCAAGGAAGGATACATGCCTTGACGGAATCGGAACTTCACATTCGGATGCTTCTGGCGGAATGCCGCTATCACCTTCGGAATCAGATGAGTGCCCAAGCTGTGAGGGAAACCGAGCCGGATCTCGCCGACCTCGGGATCCAGGAACTCGTGTATCTCGTTGACGGCGCGATCCAGGTCCTGAATGATCTCTTCCGCTCGCTTGAGGAACAGCTGTCCGACCGGAGTCAACTGAACGTTCCGGCCGCGCTGCATGAAGAGCCGAACCCCCAGCTCCTCCTCCAGCCGATGTATTTGCCGGCTCACGGCCGATTGGGCGACGTGAAGCTCCTCTGCCGCTTTGGTGACGTGCTGCATGCGCGCCACATGAACGAAGTATTGCAATTGACGCAGCTCCACCTGACGATACCCCTTCCGAATTGGACGATGACTCTTAGTTTAACAGCTAGCGCGATTGACGCTCCAACCGGCCTCCAAGCACCTTATAAAGCACGAATCCGCTCACCAGACCGCCGAGATGCGCCGCAATGCCGATGTTCGGCACGAAGAAGGAATAGAGCAGCCCCGTAATCAGGATCCCGTATACCGTCGTTCGAGAGCCCGGATCCAGCCGTTGACGCTCGAAGAGGCTGATATAGAGGTAAGCCCCATAAAGACCGTATATCGCCGTGGACGCCCCCACCGCGACCCAATAGCCCGACAAGGGAAACCATTCCGAGATCACGTTGCCCAGAATGCCCGAAGCCAAATAAAACAACGCATAACGCACGTGTCCGAACATCCTCTCGAGCGGCGGCGCGAAGACGAATATCGCGAACAGGTTAAAAATCAGGTGCGGCCAGTTGCCGTGCAGGAACAACGCAGCCGCATATCGCCAAACGCCGTCATAGCCCTCCAAGTTCGTTATCCCGCCCAGCCGGACAAGATTGACTTCCGCGAATCCGCCGGTGAGCAATTCGACCGCGAACATGACGACGCACGCAGCCAGGATGAGGGAGTTGACCGGATAGGAACGGAGGTACTGTTTCCAGTTCTCGTAACGGATGAAGATCATGATGTCCCTCCAGTCTCGCTGTGATTTTATTCTTTTCCCATTATTGGACAATGATTATTGCCAAAGTTTATAATGAAAGTCGGCAAGCCCATATTTATAAGGGAGGTTTTTCCTAACATGAGTCAAGAACGCTCGAATGCAGCGACATTTAAAGGCAACCCGCTAACCTTGGTAGGACCGGAGCTTAAGGTAGGCGATCAGGCTCCCGACTTCGCATTGAGCAAGAATCTTCTGGAGACCGCTTCGCTTCAGGACTACGCGGGCAAGGTTAAGCTGATCAGCGTCGTGCCTTCGATCGATACCGGCGTATGCGACGCCCAAACCCGCCGTTTCAACGAGGAAGCCTCCAAGCTCGGAGACGGCGTCGTCATCCTGACCGTCAGCGCCGACCTTCCGTTCGCCCAAGCCCGCTGGTGCGGCGCGGCCGGCGTCGATCGCGTCGTGCTCCTGTCCGACTACAAGGATAATTCCTTCGGTAAGTCATACGGCGTATTGATCAAAGAGTTTCAATTGGATATGCGCTCCATCTTCGTCCTGGACGCCGACAACAAGCTTGCCTACGTCCAAGTGCTTAACGAGATGACCGAACACCCGGACTATGAAGCGGCAATCGCTGCCGTCAAGAGCCTGCTGTAACCGATTGTCAGCGATAGGCGCGGCGGAAGTCAACGCTATCCGGCCGCGATCGTCAAAAAAAGCGAGTGAAGGCTAGCCGCCTTTCTCGCTTTTTTGCTTTTGTATGTTCGTCCAATCCTATTATGCTTTGTAAGCGGCCAGTTTCTTGTCCAGTACCGCGTAGATCTCCTGGATCACGCGATAGTTGGCTCCCAGATCTCCGAGAGATCCCCTGGAGGCCGAATAGATGTCCACTGCCGATCGCCCGGGACCCGTCCCTACGATCTGGATGGTGATGTCCATCGTGCGTCCGGACATCGTACGCTTCTCCATGACGATCTCGCCGATATTCGGCACTTCATGGAGAATCTTGTAGCCCTGCATCTTCTTAAGGATGGATGCGATTTCTTCCCATGCCTTGTCCTTCGACATACGGTAATAATGAGACTTTAGCTTTGGATCTTTAGCCTTATCGCCCGTATGCTCTTGGCTGCGGAATAATCCGATGAGCATTCGCTTAAGCAATACACATTCTCTCCCTCCGGGTGCCATATGCGCTTCTCATAATAATAACACGCTTGTCCCGGGGATTAAAGGCAATAAAAAGAAAAAACCCGCTCTGCCGTTCGACGCGCAAGTTTCTGAACCCGCTCTCGCAGGTGGGTGTCCTCAGTCCGCGCTTTTGACTTCCCCTTTCGGGGGCATGTCAGCCGCCGTACAATGTCGAACTCCCGTTGAAACAGCCATTGGTTCAAAACAATATATCGTCGTGACGCACATCGCAGGAGTAAGAACATTATAATCACAGCCACCGCAAAAGTAAACCTGTGAAAATTACCTGCTCTTATTTGATCTTCTCATCGTCTTTGGTCGGGGACTCTTCGATCGGAAGCGCATCTTCGTCTGCCTCGTTGGCGGCAGCCTTCGCTTGCATCTTCTGAATCGTCTGATAGAAGTTAAAGAAGGCAAAGACAGCGATTAAGCTCCCCATAAAGAAAGGGATGAGGAAAGTAAACTTGGTGAAGATGCTGATATAAAGAATGAAACCGCTCACAATCGCCGTTGACAAGGAACGGAACGGACGGCCGATTGTCAGGATGACCGAATTCTTGATAAGCTGCATCGTCTTCATATGGAAGTGCGAGAGCAGCGAGAAGAATTGGAACACCGAGACGAACAGCAGAACCATCAGCGCCAGGAACAGGATAGCGAGAACGCCGAAGCCATCGAGATCCTTCAGGTAAACCCGATAATCGATGAACAGGACGGCGAACAGCACAGCGTAGATGATGCCGCCAAGCATAGCTTGTACATAGTTTTGCTTGTAGTTCCGGAAGAAAGTCTTAAACAGCGGAACGTCCGTATCTCCCATTACCCACTTCCGGGCGACCGAGAACATAGCCGAGGTCGCCGGAAACAGAGTAAATGGGGACAGTATGGAGATAACGATCGTGTGCCATACCAGCGAGCCTTCCTGGTCCGCTGTCACGAGACCAGAGAAAGCCGCCAAGAATACCGGTATGGAACACAGAACCCAAAGAACGTTCGTAACGGCCAATCTCATGATCCACTCGGAGATCTTGTAGAAGCCGCCCATCATGCCCCGCATTTCCATGGGTAATCCTCCCTAGCTGCCAACTAAGTTGCCATCAGATTAGATGTTTACAAAATCCTCGTTGCGGGAGCTGCGAGTCTCTTCTCGGCGATCGTTGCGATACCCGCCGCCGTCTTCTCTGCGATTGCCGCCTTCGCGATACGGCTTGCGGTATCCGCCGCCTTGGCTGCCGCCTTGGCCGCCGCCATTATAGCTGCTGCGGCGTTCGCCGCCGTTATAGCCGCCGCGTCCTTGGCCGCCGTAGCCGCCGCGTCCTTGACCGCCGCCGTTGTAGCCGCCGCTGCGGCGCTGACCGCCGTAACCGCCGCCGCTGCGACCGTCGAACTTGCGCTTTTTGGAGCGGATCGGATCTTCCGGCGTCAATTCGACCGAAACGTCCTTCTTGTCTCCGGTGAGAAGCTTCATCGCAGCCGCAAGCAGCTGCACCGAATCGTATTGCTCAAGCAGCTGAGCCGCTACCCACTTATACGCATTGGTGTCTTCTTCGTTCCCGACCGCTTCGATGATTCTCTCGGCAATGACGCGTTGCTTGCCTTCCATCGCTTCGCTGAGGGTAGGAAGAGGCTTCTTGGAGATGCGGTGACGCGTGATCTTCTCGATGAAGTGCAGGTGATCGGTCTCGCGCGGTGTCACGAACGTCCAAGAAGTTCCTTCCTTCCCTGCGCGGCCGGTACGGCCGATCCGGTGAACGTAGCTTTCCGGGTCTTGAGGAAGGTCGAAGTTGATGACGTGCGTTACGCCGGAGATATCCAGGCCGCGAGCCGCTACGTCCGTTGCGACGAGAACGTCGATGCTGCCGTCGCGGAACTTGCGCATGACCGCGTCGCGCTGGTTCTGGGACAGGTCGCCGTGCAAGCCGTCTGCCGCATAGCCGCGCTTCATGAGCGCTTCGGACAATTCGGCGACGCGGCGCTTCGTGCGTCCGAAGATGATCGCGAGCTCAGGCGGTTCCATGTCCAGCAATCGGCAGAGACCGTCGAACTTCATGCGTTCTTGGACTTCGATGTAGAACTGTTGAATGTTCTTGTTCGTCGTTTGCGTCTTCGGAATCATGGAGATGTGCTCCGGATTCTTCAGGAATTGCTGCGCGAGCTTCTGAATGTTCGTCGGCATCGTAGCGGAGAACAACAGGGTTTGGCGCGCTTCCGGCACAAGGCTCAAGATGGAAGTGATGTCTTCCATGAAGCCCATGTCCAGCATCTCGTCCGCTTCATCCAGCACGACGGTCTGAACGTCGTCCAGACGAATCGTCTTCCGGTTGATATGGTCGAGTAGACGACCCGGCGTGCCGATAATGATCTGCGGGCGGCGTCTCAATCCGCGAATCTGGCGTCCGATATCTTGACCGCCATAGATAGGAAGGGAGCGAATGCCCTTCGTACGGCCCAGCTTCTCGATTTCTTCCGCTACCTGAATAGCAAGCTCGCGAGTCGGAGTCATGATCAGAGTTACGATACGGTCTTCAGAGGGGGCGATTTTGCTAACGAGTGGAATCCCGAAGGCTGCGGTTTTACCGGTTCCTGTCTGGGCCTGACCAATCATATCTCTGCCGCTCAGAGCGACGGGAATCGCGTGTGCTTGAATCGGGGTGGGTTCTTCATAACCCAAATCTGTAATGGCTTGGAGTACATCCGGCTCCAACCCGAATTCTGAGAATGTGCTCAAATTTTTTTCAAACTCCTTCTGTAATGGTGCCTTTAAACAAACGGCTTCCAAAAAAATATACAGGTAATTATACCACAAACTCCGCTGGAAACTCCAGTCATTCTCTTTCACGCAAAATTTGGACTGTTTTCCCCCTTCTTTTCTCCGAATTTTACCTTTGCGATTCGTTCCTCTGGGGCCATTCGGCGACCGGCAAACATCAGCTTGTATGACCTGCTCCGCCCGTGGTAACCTAAGGTTTGATTTTAGGCATCTTAGGTTCGGGAGGAACAGTTTGAAATGCACAAAAGATTGACTCTGCTTTTCGGAATCGTCGCCATGATCGTCTCTTCGGCGGCTATCGCCAGCGGCTTCCGCTTGCTCATCATTCCTGAAGGACTGTTAAGCGGCGGCTTATCGGGCGTCGCGATGATCATCGGGTATATCACCGATTGGAATATCGGTATCCTATATTTTGTCCTGAACATCCCGGTTTTGATGTGGGGATTAACCGATCTGGGCCGAAGATTCATCCTGCTCAGCGTAGTGAACGTTATCTTTACCACCCTGTTCATGCAGATCATCCCGCTTGGCAATCTGACGGAAGAGCCGCTTCTCTCGGCCGTCATGGGGGGAGTGCTGGTCGGCGCCGGCACCGCGGTCGCCTTGCGCTACGGAGGTTCGTCCGGCGGGTTCGATATCGTCGCTTCCATTATTTCCCGCAAACGGGATCTTCCCGTGGGGATACTTATCTTTATTCTGAATACCGCCGTCGTGTTAGCGCTCGGGTTATACAACGGGAATTGGGATGCCGCCTTCTATTCTATGCTCTCCATCTTCGTGACGGGAAAAGTAATTGATGCGGTTCACACCCCTCATCGCAAAGTTACCGCGTTTATCGTCTCGAAAAAATCCAACGAGATCGCCAGCCAGTTGCTCCAGTGGCCTAGAGGGGTGACCGTTCTTCGAACGAAAGGCGCCTACACCAGCGAAGAGAAGGATATGCTCATGACGGTTACGACCCGGTACGAGCTGGCCGAGCTTCGCAAATTAATCAGCGATATCGACCCTCAAGCGTTCGTCAATGTCGTCCAGACGATCGATGTGATCGGCGAATTCCGCAAGAAGCCGTTATATTAACGGCTTCTTCTTGCAAGGCCCCGGCCAGCAGGCTGCCAGAGTCCTATGGTCTATCTTCTCATATTCGCCATATTCCTACAAAATACCCCTGTCTCCTTGCTCAAATCTCGTATATAATCGGGACAAAGAGTCATAGGGAGAGAGATTCGATGGACATTCTGCTGACCTTGTTCCTGCTACTACACACCGCAACTGGCGCTTTGTCCTCCGAACATCCGCAACAAAGCTCGCTGGGCAAATTCGTTCACGCCGTCTATCAGACCGAACAAGCGCTCCAATCCGCATCCAGCTTGGGTACCGGCGGAGCGGCTTCCGAGGATGGCGCCCAAGAGGCTTCGGGTTCCGACCCTCAGCCGAACGCTCCTAAAGTCAAGGGCATTTATGTCACCGCTTACAGCGCGGGCGGAGCCCGAATGTCCACCTTGCTGGATCTCGTCGACAAGACCGAGCTGAATGCCATGGTCATCGACATCAAGGACGACAACGGCTACATCACGTACAAGACCGACAACCCGGAGCTCCAGAAGCTGGGTACTCCTCAGCCCTTCATCAAAGATATCCACGGCCTCATGGATACGCTTAAGGCGCACGACATTTACCCGATTGCAAGAGTGGTCGTCTTCAAGGATACGATCCTGGCCAAGAAGCATCCGGAGCTTTCTTACGTTACATCGGACGGAAGCGTATGGAAGAACGGCAAGGGAGACAGCTTCGTGAATCCCTACCGGAAGGAAGTCTGGGATTACAACGTCGAGATCGCGAAGGAAGCGGCCAAGCTTGGCTTCAAGGAGATCCAGTTCGATTACGTGAGATTCCCGGAAGGCTTCGAGAAGAAAGCCGACTCGCTCAAGTTCGCCAAGACGGACGAGACCCGCGTGCAGATCGTCTCCGACTTCGTCCATTATGCCCGCGAGCAGCTAGCTCCGCTCGGAGTCCGCGTCTCCGTCGATATTTTCGGTTATGCCGCTTCCGTGCCGGCTGCCGAAGGAATCGGGCAGGACTTCGTGAAGATCTCCGACGCGGTGAACGTCATCAGCCCGATGATCTACCCGAGCCACTACAGCACAGGCTGGTTCGGCCAGAAGAACCCGGACACCGCTCCGTACGCAACGATCAAGGGCGCGCTCGACGACACCCACAAGAAGCTGGAAGAGCTGGGCGACGCCCAGCCCGTCATTCGTCCGTGGATTCAGGACTTCACCGCAAGCTGGCTCGGCAAGGGCCATTACATCAAGTACGGAGCCGCCGAGGTATCCGCTCAAGTGAAGGCGTTGAAGGATTCCGGCGTCGAGGAGTTCCTTCTCTGGAACGCAGGCAACCGGTATTCGTCCGGCGCGACATATAAATAAGCATAATAGGCAGTTCCCGCGTCTATCGTCGGGAACTGCCTATTTATTTTACGTGCCGGCGTGATCGGGGGCTATCTGCAAAAAACAGGTCAACCGGAGAGCTCCGGTTGACCTGTGCTGTGGATAGCAGCAATCATTGCGATGATCGTTATTGAGCGAGACGAATAGCGAGGTTGTATAAGTTCATGTCGAAGCCCTTCTTCGTGCTGACAACCTTGTCGATGTCCGTCGTGACGAGCTCGCCCTTGATAATGCCGCAGCCCTTCCCCGAATCCCCTTCAGTCAGCTTCTGCACGGCGAAGTCTCCCAGGCGGCTGGCAAGAATGCGGTCGTTGTGCGTTGGCGTGCCCCCGCGCTGAATGTGACCGAGCACCGTAACGCGAGGTTCGATTCCGCAATGGCCGGTGATTTCGCTGGCGATGTCTTCGCCGCGTCCCGCGCCTTCGGCAACGACAACGATACTGTGGCGCTTGCCGTTCTGGAAATTCTCCTTCATCCGCTTGGAGATCTCCTGAATATCGAAAGGAACCTCCGGCACTAGAATCGATTCGGCCCCGCTCGCAAGGCCGGCGTATAGCGCGATGTCGCCGCAGTGGCGGCCCATGACTTCGACAACGGAAGAGCGCTCGTGAGAAGTCATCGTGTCGCGCAGCTTGTTGATCGCGTCAACGACGATGCTGACCGCGGTATCGAAGCCGATCGTGAAGTCCGTGAACGGAATATCGTTGTCGATCGTTCCCGGCAAGCCCATCGTCTTGATGCCGAGCTTGCTCAGCTTGTTCGCGCCCTGGTAGGAACCGTCGCCGCCGATGACGACAAGCCCGTCGATGCCGAACTTGCGAAGAACTTCCGCTCCGCGCTGCTGGCCTTCCGGAGTCACGAACTCCTTGCACCGTGCCGTCTGGAGAATCGTTCCCCCGCGCTGAATGATGTCGCCTACGCTGCGTAGGTCCATCGGACGGAGATCCTCATTCAATAGCCCTTGATAGCCGCGTTGCACTCCGTAAACCTCCAAGCCCCGGAACAATGCGCTTCTCACTACCGAACGAACGGCAGCATTCATGCCTTGGGAATCTCCGCCGCTCGTGAGAACGGCAATTTTCTGGACTGCGCTCATGTCAAAAATCTCCCTTCAAATCTTTGCTATTCCTTGTTCACATGGCCTTGCGTATCAAATGGCTGTTCAGCCAGAAGAACACTCTCGTCAGAGGACTTCCTTTCATGATTTGCCGGACGGTGCGGCGAACTTCAGCTTGTCCCCGAACCTTGGGATCGGACAGATAGAGGGCGATCAGCCCTTCCACGATCATCCGGTGGAAGCTGGAGAACGGGAGCTGGTCGGCCGAAGCCCTGGCGGCTCGGACCATTCTCAGCAGCCTGTCGTTCAAATCTTCCTGGTTCTCGTAATAGCTGCAGAAGTTCAAATCTCCGCCCTTGGCATCCTCTTCCTGATCGATCAAATAATCGAGCAGGATGTGAAGTCCGTTAATGGATGGAAAATAAAGCTCCCGGATTCCCCGGCCGTCGGAGGGCTTCAGGTTCTCGTCGCTGGCGGCGAGGAAAAGCATGAACATCCCCAAAGTCGAACCGGTGGCAGCCGCGAATTCGTTCCACTTCAGCTCGGGATAGCGGCTGGAATGCTGCCCCCACCATTCCAGAAGCTTCGTCTCTCTCTGATCGACGGCGATATGCTTGTAAACCTGTAAATCGCCGTAGAGAGAAACCAGATAGCGGACATCCTCCTGAACCAGCTTATAGGAAGGAAGGCGGGATACGCAGTCTTGGCACTTCATCACCAGCTTCCGCAAATAACCGCCGTCTTCCTGTTCCTCTCGCAGCTCGTAATAGTTCACGGGCAGCGCTCCCGGGGTTACCGCGTCCAGCATGCTTTGATGCAGCAGACGAAAGTCGTCGGGATCGAGGGAAGTGCTTCGATCGCACAAGTTGTCCAGGTAATCGCTGATCGTCTGCAGAGCTACGATCAAGGGAAGCAGAACCGCCTTGGCATCCAGATTGGCCGCGGCATAAACTCCTCCGCCGATGCAGTGAAACTCCTTAGCCGTCATACTGTCAATCGCTTGTTTGCGAAGCTCCGGATCCGGTATATCCTCGGCGATCTTCCTCCATTCGCCAAGCTCGCGCCTGACGTCCGGAAGAATGTGCTTGTAGACCCGCGCCATCATGGCGACCGGGCCGCGAGGAGAACGGCCTGCGAGCAAGTTGTTATCGATCAATTGCGTACCTCCAGCTGCCTTAAGACTAAGCTGCGCAGCCTAAGTCTTTTCTTCGAAATCCTGCTCCGTGCGATACCAGATATTCAGATCGTTGATTCGGCTGGCCAGCTCGGCGATCATTCCGTTCAATCGGCAGGACTTGTCGAAATCCTCTTCCTCGAAGAGCGCGTTCTGAAGACCCCGAATTCGGTCCTCCAACTCGAAGATCCGATCTGGAATCGTTCCGCGTATCGACTCCCATGCTTCCAGCACGGCGATCCGTTCGCTCCGGCTAAGCCGTTCCCACGGAAGGGCAAGGCTTGGAACGGCAATGCCCAGGCGGTCATCGTGCGCGAAATGGGCTTCCGTCCCCGCGCGCCGGTTAACCCTATAACTCATGCTCATCTCCTGTTCCCATGTCATTCTCTAATTTATCATTTCAGAAAGTCTAAATCCAGTCAAAATCTCTCTTAAACATCCCCTATCCCCGATCTAACCTGTTATAATAACTCCGTTATGCTAGCAAAGCGCTCTCCTCGAACGAATGCCTTCGAAGAAGCGTTCTGCGAAGACGATACAGGCAACGCCCTAGACGACATTATTATTCTGTATCGTTTCATAAGGAGATGGAGCTTTTGTCAGCGCAGCCCGACCAAGTCAACCTAAAGCGGCTTTTCTTCTTCTTTATTCCGCTTGGCCTTTCCGCCTTGTTGATCAACCTGTCCCACGCCATTATCAACGGCACGCTTGCGCGCGCCGACAATCCCGAATTGATCATCGCGGGCTATGCGACCGCCATGAGCCTGCTGACCGTGACCGAACGGCCCGCGGTGCTCTTCCGCGAGACTTGTTCCGCGCTTGCGCGCGACCGCCGTTCATTCGCCGCCATCCGCAAGGTCGCCTTTATCGTGTTCGGCGCCTCTCTCGTCTTCGGCGCCCTTATCGCCTATTCACCCGCGGGAACCTGGGTCTTCGGGGGAGCTTACGGCGCAGACGAAGGAACGACGAAAGCTTCAATCGACGTTTACTCGGTCTTGATGTTCCTTAGCGTGTTCTCCGGCATTCGCTGCCTCTATCAAGGCATCATCATCTATCGGATGCGAACGAAGTGGCTAACGATCGGAATGGTCTTCCGCCTGGGAGGCATGTTCGCTCTCTCCCAGTACATCCTTCATATCGGCGTGACAAGCTCCCGGCAGGGCGCCGTTATCTTCGTCTTCGGGATGGTCATCGAAGCGGCCGTCAGTTGGCTGGAAGGACGCAAGCTGGCCCGAGAGCTTCCGGAGGCGGAGCCCGGCTGCGAGATTCGCCGTCCGAAGCAGGTCCTGAACTTCTATAATCCTTTGTTGTTCTCCTCCTTCATTATCGTGTGGGTCCCGCCTGTCCTGAACGCTTTGCTGGGCCATACCGAGCAAGGAGCGCTGTCGATCTCATCCTTCTCCCTCGCGAGCAGCTTTATGGGCATGATACTGGGGTTCTTCACCTACTTCCACCAGATCGCGCTGCAGTTCCACCGGACCCACCCGGAGCTGGTCGGAAGGTTCGTGCTCATCATGGCAGGCATTCCCGGCCTGATTGTCGCAGCTTGCGCGTTCACTCCCGTCGGAGAATGGGTATTCTCCTCCGTCTACGGGGTAAAGGATCAGCTACTGGAGGCCAGCGTGCATGCGCTTAGAGCTTTCTTGCCCTACGTTCTCATCTTCCCGCTTCTCGACACGCTTAACGGAATCGTCTTGTCGAGAAGCCAAACGAAGCTGATGTTCGGTTCTCAGACGGCCAATGCGGCCTTGACCATTGTTCTAATCGTAACCTTGACGCTAATTCTCCCTCAATGGGCCGGCGCTCTTGCCGCCTTATCCCAGTCCGGAGGCATGATCGCCGAGCTTCTTGTGCTGATCTGGCTATTCCGCCGCCACTCCCGAAGCGCGACAGCCGAGAAGCTGACTCTACTACCTAGCAAGGAGACGCAAGCATGATGAGATGGCTTAACGGCTCGGGGCAGCTAACGGTTCTCCGCGGCCTTCACTTTGTCAATTACGCAACGATGGTCCTTGTCGTCACTTATTTCCCGCTTTATTTCTATGACATCGGCTTCACCAAGCTGCAGATCGGAACGATCTTCTCGATCGGCCCCCTGCTCTCGATCTTCTCCAACCTTCTGGCCGGGTTCGCCGCCGACAAAACCAAAGCGCTGCGCCGGGTGTTGAACCTGATCTTCCTCGGACAGATCCTTGCTCTCGCCCTTCTGCTTCCGCAGAAAGAATTCGGCGTCATCTCCGTGATCATGGGCATTTTCTATTTTTTCCAGACGCCGGTCAACTCCATGATGGACAGCGTCACGATGCTGGCTGCCGAGAAGCTGAACCGTTCCTTCTCCGCCATTCGGATGTTCGGTTCGCTCGGCTACGCGATCTGCGCCATTCTCTTCGGCTTCCTGCTCAAATCGACCGGATCGGATCTGACGATAGGGATCGGCCTGATCACCGTCTGCATCTCCTTGATTCTCTCGCTTGCCCTCGGCGACTTCCAGAAGTCGTCCACCCCGTTCCGGTTCGTCAACCTATGGAACGTCTTAAAGAGAAGAGAAAGTCTGGCTTTCTTCTCCCTTGTCGTTCTCGTTTCGGTCTCTCACCGCATGAACGACGGCTTTCTCGCCGTCACCATGAAGGACTTCGGAGCATCCGAATCCATGATCGGCGCCGCATCTCTCGCATCGTCGCTTAGCGAGATTCCGATGTTCTTCCTGCTGTCCAAGTACGGGCATCGCTTCAAGGAACTGCCGCTGCTCGCTTTCGCCAGTCTCATGTATGCGGTAAGGATGATGCTCCTCAGCATCTCGCACGAGCCGATCGCATTCGTCTGCATTCAGATGATGCACAGCATCACCTTCGGCATTTATTACATTACCGCCCTGCGATTCCTGCAGATTATCGTTCCGGACGAATACCGGTCTTCCGGGCAGGCTTTGTTCGGCATGGTATGGACGGGCCTAGCCGGCCTTATCGCAGGTACGCTGGGCGGCTGGCTGTACGACGCTTACGATTACAGCGCCGTCTTCCGGCTTGGCGGAGCCTTCGCGCTGACAGCCGTCATCGGCTTCATGTTCGTTCACTTCCGTCGGTCGAGGGTTTAAAAAAAGAACCTTATTATTCGCTAAACAGCGAGATAATAAGGCTCTTTTTTTTGCTATCTTAACCCGTAACGGACTCGGGAGGCTCCCACGAGCTTGCCGCTTCGTCTCGTATGATATAAATGCGGGAAATTCGTAAGTGATCGGTCTCTTCAATGATAAACCGTATTCCTTCTTCCACTTCGACCGTCTGATTCTTCTTGGGCGGATTCTCGATCTGAGAATACATCCAGCCTCCGATCGTGTCGTAGTCCTCCGTCGGAATGTCCAAGCCGAAGTAGCTGTTCACTTCTTCGATCAGCATCATCCCGCTGACGGAATACGTCTGTTCGTCCTTCTTCTCCAAGTCGGGACGTTCTTCGTCGAATTCGTCCTGGATCTCTCCGACGATCTCTTCCATGATGTCCTCGAGCGTAACCAAGCCGGAGGTGCCGCCATATTCGTCGATCAAGATCGCGATCTGCGATTTGTTCTTCTGCATGAGCTTAAGAAGATTGCTGATCGGCATGCTCTCCGGCACGGTAAGGAGGGGCCTTAACAGCGTTCTTATATCTTGCACGGAAGCTTCAGCGGAAGTTCTTAGGACGTCCCGAATGTGCACGAATCCGATAATGTTGTCCTTATCCTTCTCGCAGACCGGATAACGCGTATGCATCTCCTTCAGAACGGTTGCCCGGTTCTCTTCGAACGGATGGTTCGCATAAAGGCAGATCATCTCCGTGCGGGGAATCATGATCTCGCGGGCGTTCGTCTCCGCGAATTCGAAGATGTTGTCCACCAGCGTCATTTCGGTCTTATCGATAAGGCCGCTCTTGTGGCTTTCCTTCATCAGAATGCGGATTTCTTCTTCGGTGTGAGCCGAGGAGCTCTCATTCGCCGGTTGGATTCCTACCAGCTTCAGCAAGCCGTTCGCCGTACCGTTTAAAAGCCAGATAAAAGGACGCATGATCTTGCTGAAAAGGATCAGCGGGAAGGAAGCCCATAACGTAACGGTCTCGGCCTGACGAATGGCCAACGTCTTGGGGGCAAGCTCGCCTAGTACGATGTGGAGAATGGTAATCACCGAGAAACCGATGATGAACGCGAGAGGATGAACGAGACTCTCCGACATTCCGAACCACTTGAACACGGGATCAAGCGCGCGCGCAACCGCAGGCTCGCCGATCCAGCCAAGGCCCAGCGAAGCAAGCGTAATGCCAAGCTGGCAGGCGGATAAATAAGCGTCCAGGTTGCCGGTCAGGCGCGATGCGAATTTAGCCCGTTGATTCCCTTCTTGCACGAGGGTATCGATCCGGGTTCCGCGCACCTTGACCATCGCGAATTCGATGGATACGAAGAATCCGTTGAGGAAGACTAATGCAAAAATCAAAATAATGTCCACGGCTAGCGGAAAGGGGTCAGGATCCAAATGCTCCCTATCCTCTGAGTCAGAGGATAGGTACACCTCCTTCATATGATAAAAAATTAAATTATGGTAAGTGAATAAACGTCTTTACATTAGCTTAGACGATCATTCCGCGAGCGTCAAACTTCGTTCCCCCCCGTAAAAAGCCGTAGAAACGCCTTGCACGCGCGCGAAACGGAATCTGAGGCCGATTTTCCGCCGAGAATCGCCCCATATCCGCCGTTAACCCGCCATAGAAGCTCTAAGAGCAGATTGCTTGTCTAATTTTTCCTATAATTCCTATTCATTAGCCGAACGGCTTGTCCTTGCATAGCTGCCTAACGCCCTATCAAGCTCGTCCATTCCTTAGGTCTTGATTATGCTTGATTTTCTTCTCGGTCCCCTGATCGGACGCCGAATAGAAGTGCCGGTCGCGGATCGCATCCGGCAAGTACTGCTGCTCCACGTAATGCCCGGGGAAATCATGCGGGTATTGGTACCCGACATGCCCGAGCTTCTTGGCTCCGCTATAATGGCCGTCCCTGAGATGCAGCGGCACCTCGGCGGATTTGAGGTTCTCCAGCGTACTCATGATAGTGCCGATCGCGACGGCGATCGAATTCGACTTCGGGCTCTCCACCGCGAACAGGATTGCCTGGGCGACGATGTATTTGGACTCCGGCCAGCCGATGCGGTGATAAGCTTCCATCGCGCTTACCGCCTGTACCATCGCCTGCGGGTTGGCAAGACCGATATCCTCGCTGCAAGCGACCGTCAGCCTGCGCAAGAACGTCATCGGGTCCATCCCTAGCTTCTCGACGGCGTACAGGAACCAGAACAAGGCGGCGTCGCTGGAGCCCCGAACGCTCTTGTGAAAAGCGGAGAGGACGTCGTACTGGGTCGATTCATCGGCTTGCACGGTCGGTTGGCGAATCGACTCCTCCGCGATCTCGAGCGTCACGCGTACGGAACCGTCAAGCTCGGACGGCGTCGTGATGGCAGCCAGCTCGAGCGCGGTAAGCGCGCGGCGAATATCTCCGTTCGACATGGAAGCGATGTGCTCCAGCGCCTCTTCGTCCACGTTCAGCTTCATGAAGCCCAGTCCTTTGACCGGATCGGCAAGCGCCCTTCTCATCGCCTGCAGCGAATGCTCCTTGGTGAGAGAATGAAGGCGGAACAGCGTTGAACGCGACAGAAGCGCCCCATTCACCGAATGGTACGGATTCTCGGTGGTCGCTCCGATAAAGACGATGATTCCTTTCTCCACCGCCGGCAGCAAGGCGTCCTGTCTCGCGCTGTTGAAGCGATGCACCTCGTCGAGGAAAAGAATGGTCTTGCGCCCGTACAGCGTCTTGTTGCTCTCCGCCTGCTCGATCACCTCACGGACGTCCTTTACCGAAGCGTCTACCGCATTCAGTCGAACGAAGTCGCCTTGCGTCCGCTTGGAGATAATATGCGCCAGCGTGGTCTTCCCCGATCCCGGCGGACCGAATAGCAGAATCGAAGTGACCGCGTCCCCTTCGATCGCCCGCCGCAACAGCTTGCCAGGACCGACGATATCCTCCTGTCCGATATATTCCTCTAGCGTCTCCGGCCTCATCCGATCCGCCAACAGCCGGGCACGCGGCTCCGCTTCCGCACGATAGCTGAACAAATCCACCTTGCTCCCCGCCTTTCTGTTCCTTCATCATACCAGAATGACGGAGGATTCGAAAGAATCGAGGAACGCACGTTCGCCATAATCGCCCGCCTACATTTTCTGCACGGCCGAAGACACGATCGAACGCCTCTCCCGAATGTATTGGCGAATGACGTCGGCTTCCCCCATGAACTCGGATCTCGACCATCTGCGGTAAGGATCCTCTCGGAGAGCCGGCCATATTCCTTCCAGCATCCCATATACGGTCGGCATAAGCGCTTGCTCGGTGAACGGACCCTTGATCGCATTCCCGAGAATCGTTCGATAGCGGCTTCGCATCGCCGGAATCTCCAGCACTTTCTCCGTCAAATAGTTGTACCCCTTGACGTCGACCAGGTCGCTGTCCACGGCTCTGCCGTAGCAATTCCGGCCCCAGGTGCCCTCGTAGTCCCATGGAATCATGCGGAACTTGCCGGTCTTCGCATGCCGGTAGATCGCGTAATTCTGCTCGAACCCGTCATAGTTGCCGGTCAATACCGCGCCGGCAAGCCAACGGAGATAGTTCGGCGTATCCAGCTTGGTGCGCAGGTGATAACGAAGCGGTTTGCCGCTTTTCTCGTTAACCCCTCGGATAAAAGACACCAGCCTGCTTTTCTCGGCCGCTCCTCCCGAACGACGCTCGTAACCGGACAACAGCGAGGACTTGTTGCGGTTCGTCTCGGGGACCCTCAGCCCGAAGTCGGCATTGTTGTTAATGGCATAGAATAACGAGGAATAGCCGATTTTCCTACGTTGGAAGAACTTCCTCTCGACTCCTTCAATCTCCAGGTAAACGCCAAGCGGCTCGCCGTTCCGATAGAGCAGAACATGCTTCGTTCGAGGGCTCGGTACCCCAATGGTCGGGAGAAAATGAAAGGATAGTGCGTTGCGAATCATCGAAGGATCGTCGAACTCGGCATTATAATGAAACGATTGTCCCTCGCGCACGACTTCATAAGAACGCTTGGGATAACCTCTGGTATGCCCGCCCCGATATCTGACCTTCACCGACACGTTCTGTCCGTTTGTTCTCATGACCGCCGGCACGTACCGGTCGTTCCACAAATTGCGTTCCAGCTCATGGCTTTCCGTCTCCGAGATGAGAAGATTCCGCACCGGTAGGGTCATGCCGTTCTCCGCCTTTCTGTGGGCAGGGCTATCGTTCCTGTATAAGGTATGAACACCCGTTATTAGCGGAAACGGCATTCGTCTAGTCGCAAACGCCTAGCGCGGATAACCAAGCAGAACCGTCAGGGAAGTTCGCCCTGACGGTCCTTTCCGTGCACCTCTTCAATTTTGCAAGCTCGAGAGCCCTGAAGGAGCCGTTGTTACTTCGATTTGCATGTTCGGCGGCCGATGTGAGTAACCGCGGCTCTCTTCGATTTCCGATGCGAGAAAGGTCCAAGCAAGCAATGATTATTTAAGTGGAGTCGAATTCGAGCGCGAAGCAGGTACAGATTTGTAAGCGGGACTCCCTCTGCCAAGCAAAAACGCCTGCGGCGTCTTTCACGATGCTGCAGACGCTTTACGTTGGGATCAGATGGGATAAGGCATTACTTTCGACCAAGTTCAATAACTCTGGCTTGCGTACCGCCATTCATGATCCGTTATTGAACAAAGTTCAATAACTCTGGCTTGCGAATCGCCATTTGTGCTTCGTTATTGAACAAAGTTCAATAATTCGACGCCGCTTACCGCCGCTCATTCGCCGTTATTGAACAAAGTTTAATAAATCTGGCTCGCGTACCGCCATTTGTGCTTCGTTATTGAACAAAGTTCAATAACTCGATGTCTACTCCAATGCTGCAAGCCCTTCCAACGCTATCAGGCACAGACGACGCTCAAGCAAAAACGCCTGCGGCGTCTTTCATTGACGCTGCTGAAACTTTGCGTTTGCATCAGAAGGGATAAGGCATTCCCAAACTTATGCTTTCTGATAGTCGCAAATAAAGCCGCCATCGCATCGCGATTGGCGGCTCCTTCGTTTCATCCCTGCTGCTTATTCGTCTCCAGTACGCCCGCCGGTACGTCCACCCGTGCGTCCGCCAGTGCGGCCCCCAGTACGTCCGCCAGTGCGACCTCCCGTGCGACCTCCCGTGCGACCTCCCGTGCGACCTCCCGTGCGTCCGCCAGTGCGTCCGCCGGAGCGACCAGGGCTTAGCGGGCCTCCGCTGCGTCCCCCGGAACGGCCTCCAGTGCGTCCACCCGTGCGTCCGCCGGTACGTCCGCCAGTGCGTCCACCCGTGCGACCTCCGCTGCGTCCGCCAGAGCGACCGGGACTGAGCGGCCCTCCGCTGCGTCCGCCGGAACGCGCGCTAATGAAGCCTCCCCAATCGCCCCAGGTTTCGTCCGCAGATCTTGCAATCGGTTGTACATCTTCGAAGGAACTTGTCCCAAGAGCGGTGCGAGTATTTAAGCTCACCACATTACACCTCCTGAAATCTAAGGATGGTTCAGTCTATGATTCAAGGATCGACATCGATAGAGACAATCGCAGAATCAGCGGCAAAAGGGGCATTCTTCTCCTATCATTTCGTGGAATTTCGTATGACCTCGGACAACCAACCGTATCTCTTCATCGAGGGTACACATAGTTATAGAGTATAAATTCACATCCCACACAAGTTCAAAGGAGGGATAGAACGAAGCAGAACACACGCGGAAGCATAACTAACGATACAAGGTTGCCATGCCGTCAGGTCATGCGGGGAGTCGTTATTCTGTCAAATCATCAAGAAGCAAGAACCTCATATTCCGGAAGGAGAATGAACCATATGTATATGGGTTACTTTGGATACCAATTTCAAGGTCAACAAGGTCAACAAGGGCAACAAGTCGTTTATAACAATCGTCCTCCGAGCACGAATGCTCAAACCCAGCAAGCGGTCAACCTGATCGGCCGTCATGTCAAGATCAACCGCGGCGGACCCGAAGTCGTGGAAGGCCTTCTGGTCGCCGTTCCGTCCGATTACCTCGTGCTTTCTTCCGCGGACGGCATCATTTATGTCAACGGCAGCCACGTGAAGAGCATTACGGAAGGCTCCAAGTCCAACTTGCGCAGCTGGTCCCATCGTTATATCACGGCTTCCAGCTTCCATTCGCTGCTCGGCAAGATGAACCATCAATTTATCCAGATCAACCGCGGCGGACCGGAGAAAATCGAAGGCTTCCTCGCCGAAGTCCACCCGCAATACCTGCTTCTCATTGCCGGACGCGAATATATTCGCATCCCTGTCTTCCACATCAAAACGGTGAATATTACGACCGGTGGGAATAAGAGCGGCAGCAAAAGCGGCGGGAACAACAAGAGCGGCAACAAAAGCGGCGGCAATAAGAGCGGAAGCAAAAGCGGAAGCAAGAGCGGAAGCAAGAGCGGCGGCAAAAGCGGTGGCAAAAGCGGCGGCAAGAGCGGCGGCAAGAGCGGCGCAAACCGCTCCCGTACCGGCAATAACCGCTCCCGGAGCGGAGGCAACCGGAGAAGCGGCAGGACCTAAGGCGCCTCCTGACTCATCTGAATGAGAGGGGTTGACCTATCCGGATAATCCCACAATAAAGGAGGTGCCCTTGCCAACCCCATGGAAACTTATTTGAACCAGTCGGTCACGGTAAGCGTGTCCGGCAAGAAACTACCCATCAAGGGCACTTTGATCGATATCGGCAGCGACATTTTCGTCATTCATAACGGCTATCAATTCTTATATATCCCTCTCCTCCACCTGCAGATGCTGACGCGGCTTAATTCCCTTGAATCGACCGATTTCGGAGTGCCCCAGGAACCGCCGCTCGACCCGACCACGGAACTTTCCTACCGCAAGGTCCTTCTTAACGCCAAAGGCATGTTCTCGGAGATGTCCATCGGAGGCAACAGCTCCGTCCACGGCTATATCACAAGCATCATGAACGACTTCTTCGTTTTCTACTCGCCTATGTATCGGTCCCTCTTCGTGTCCATGCGCCATCTGAAGAGCCTCATCCCATATGATCCGTTAACGACTCCCTATGCGCTGGACCAAGAGAAATTCCCGATCAATCCTACGCCTACCTCGCTCGCGCGCACGTTCGAGCAGCAGCTGAAGAAGTTCGAAGGCGAATTCGTCGTCCTGGACCTGGGAGAACAACCGGACAAAATCGGCCTCCTGAAAACGGTCCGCAGCAATCTGATCGAGCTTGTCACCGCAGACGGCTGCAGCTCGTTCATTCACCTCGATCACATCAAAACGATTCATAAGCCTTGACGGATACCCGCCTGGAGCCACGCGCAATCGGCTCGGGCGGGTTTGTCGCGTCCGGGTCCTGCGGTTTACTCCAGTACCTTCCTTGTCATATAATGGGGACAGGAGGTGTCCATCTATGTTGAATCAGGCTCTATTGGACAAGCTTAACGATCAGATGAACTATGAGTTCTACTCTTCGCAAGTATATCTGGCTATGGCCGCCTATTGCTCCGCCGAGAGCTACGACGGCTTCGCAAACTTCTTCGTCGTGCAAGCGGAAGAAGAGAAATTCCATGCCATGAAGATCTACCATTTCATCAACCAAATGGGCAAGCGCGCCGTCGTCACCGGCATGCCGAACCCGCAAGTCGAATACGAATCGCTGCTGGACGCTTTCGAGCATTCCTACGCTCACGAGCAGACCGTGACCAAGCGGATTTATGCGCTGTCCGACGCCGCTTGGGAAGACCGGGAGCATGCAACCATCAACTTCCTGAAGTGGTTCATCGACGAGCAAGTCGAGGAAGAGGATACGTTCGACTCCATCATCCAGAAGCTGCGCCGCATCGATGTGGACAGCAACGCCCTCTATATGATGGATGCCGACCTCGCGACTCGCTCGTTCACTCCTCCCGCCGGAGAAGCCGAATAAGGTTAATGTCCCGCGACTGATATAAGCAAAAAGCCCCCATCCCGCCGAATGCCGGCACGGGTGGAGGCTTTTTCTTCGTTATTCGCTATCGGGCTTGCCTTGCGCCAGCTTCTTCTTGCCGTTCTCGACCAGCTCGCGGAAGACGACGCTGACCATGATGAGACCGGCAACCGGCGGAACGAAAGCATTGCTGGCCGGAGGCTGCTGCGCCTTCCGAATCTCCTTCGGGGCGGTATCCGGAACGATCCGCTGGGTCACGTCCTCCAGCGGCTTGAGCGGCTCTTCCTTCGAGAAGACGACTTTTACGCCCTTCTTGATCCCTTCCTTCCGCAGCTTCGTCCGAATGACGCGAGCGATCGGATCGACGCTCGTCTTGGAGATATCCGCTACTTCGAAACGGGACGGATCCGTCTTGTTGGCAGCTCCCATGCTGGAGATGATCGGAATCTTCCTCTGCAGGCACTGTTTAATGAGGTGGATCTTATAGGAGATCGTATCCGAAGCGTCGATGACGTAGTCGAGCGGATACTTGAACAGCTCCTCGTAAGTCTCTTCGGTGTAGAACATGCGAAGCGAGACGGCGTCGCAGTCCGGGTTGATCAGCTTAATGCGATCTCTCATGAGATCGGCCTTCGGCTGGCCTACCGTCGTCGTCAGCGCATGGATCTGACGGTTGATGTTCGTGATGTCGACAACGTCCTTGTCGATAAGGATCAGGCGGCCGACTCCCGAACGGGCAAGCGCTTCGGCCGCGATGGAGCCGACGCCGCCGATTCCGAGCACGGCAACCGTGCTTCCCTTCAGAATCTCAAGGCCCTCCGGGCCGATGGCAAGTTCCGTTCTTGAGAATTGATGCAGCATGGTTCGGCGTTCAACTCCTCTAAGGATAGTCGAAAGCCGCGTTCCGGCAGTGGCCGGGAACGCGGCGAATTCCATTAGGCTTCCTGCTTCTCCGACTCGTCAGCCGCTGCCGGAGCAGCCGCCTTCGCTTGAGCGGCAATCGCTTTGGCCGACAGGCGAATGTGCAGATCCTCGAGTTGGCGATCGGTAACGGCGGACGGTGCGTCCGACAGAAGATCGGTTGCGCTCGCCGTCTTCGGGAACGCGATCGTCTCGCGCAGGTTCGTACGGCCGGCGAGCAGCATGATCAGACGGTCGAGACCGAACGCGATGCCGCCGTGCGGAGGCGTGCCGTATTCGAAGGCGTCCATGAAGAAGCCGAACTTCTCCTTCGCTTCTTCCATCGTGAAGCCGAGCGCGGAGAACATCTTCTCCTGAACGTCGCGGCGATAGATCCGCATCGAGCCGCCGCCCACTTCGTAGCCGTTCAGGACGATGTCGTACGCTTGCGCGCGAATCGCGCCCGGATCGGTGTCGAACAGCGGAAGATCCTCGTCATGCGGACGGGTGAACGGATGGTGCAGCGCCACGTAGCGCTTCGCCTCTTCGTCCCACTCGACCAGCGGGAAGTCCACGACCCACAGGAACTTGAACTTGCTGTTGTCGATCAGCCCGAGCTCGCGGCCTACCTTCAGGCGCAAGTTGCCCATGACGTCCGCCGCCGTCTTCAGCTTGTCGGCGGAGAAGGTCAGCAGGTCGCCTTCTTCGACGTTCAGGCGCTCGGTCAGAGCGGCGATCTCTTCCGGCTTGAAGAACTTGACGATCGGCCCCTTCCATTCGCCGTCCTTCACGGTGATCCAAGCGATGCCCTTGCCGCCGTAACGGGCGGCGAACGGCTGAAGATCGTCAAGCTCCTTGCGGCTCCAGCTTGCGCAGCCCTTCGCGTTGAGAGCCTTCACGACGCCTCCGGATGCGGCCACGGAAGCGAACACCTTCACGTCGCTGCCCTTGACGATGTCGGTAACGTCTTGGATCTCGAGGTCGAAGCGGAGGTCCGGCTTGTCGGAGCCGTACTTATGAATGGCGTCATGGTATGTGAGACGCTGGAACGGAGTCGGAATCTCGACGCCGATCGTCTCGCGGAACAGGCGCGCCATCAGCTCTTCCATCATGGAGAGCAATTGGTCCTGGGACAGGAAGGAGGTCTCGATGTCCACTTGGGTGAACTCCGGCTGGCGGTCCGCACGGAGGTCTTCGTCGCGGAAGCAGCGTGCGACTTGATAATAGCGCTCGAGGCCGCCTACCATGAGAAGCTGCTTGAACAGCTGCGGAGATTGCGGCAGAGCGAAGAACTCGCCCGGATGGACGCGGCTCGGCACGAGATAATCGCGCGCGCCTTCCGGCGTGCTGAGCGTCAGGATCGGCGTCTCGACGTCGATGAAGCCGTTCTCGTCCAGATAATCGCGGAAGACCTTGGTTGCCTTGGAGCGAAGGCGCAGCGTCTTCTGCATCTCCGGACGGCGAAGGTCGAGATAGCGATATTTCAAGCGAAGGGATTCATCCACTTCAACGCCGTCTTCGATCGGGAACGGAGGCGTCTTCGCCGAGTTCACCACTTCCACTTCTTGAACTTGAATCTCGATCTCGCCGGTAGCCAGGTTCGCGTTGAACGTCTCCGGATCGCGCTCGACGACTTTGCCTTTGACGGCAAGTACATACTCATTCCGAGCTCGGCTGCCGATCTCGAGGGCGTCTTTGTTGAAGTCCGGGTTAAAGACGATCTGCACGATGCCGGAACGGTCCCGAAGGTCGATGAAGAGCAGGCCGCCGAAGTCGCGCCAGCCTTGCACCCAGCCGTTCAGAATGACCGTCTCCCCGACGTTCTGTTTGGTCAATGTGCCGCAATCATGGTTTTTGAGCATCATGGTTATCGTTCCCCTTTGCCAAATTAGGCGGTGTATGTTGGTTAGTTCCCGCGAATCGCCGCTGCCAGCTCGTCGAGCTTGACTTGGCGCTGTTCTTGCGCAGCCAGATTCTTGAGGGCAATCTCGCCGCGGTCCAGCTCGTCGTCGCCAAGGATGGCGACGTATGCGGCTCCCGCGCGTTCGGCGGCCTTGAACAGGCTCTTCGTCTTGCGGCCCTGGAAGTCTTGCTCGACGGCAAGTCCCGCATTGCGCAGCCGCTGTACGATTCCGATCGCTTCGCGCTCCGCCCGCTCTCCCATCGTAATGAAGAAGACATCGACCGGAGAGCCGTTATCCGGCTTGACTCCTTGGCTATCGAGCAGCATGAGCGTGCGCTCCAAGCCGATTCCGAGGCCGACGCCGGGACGATCGTCCCCGCCGATATCCGCCACGAGACCATTGTAGCGGCCACCTCCGCCGACCGTATCGATCGCGCCGATGCCTTGAGCCTTGTACTCGAACGCGGTGTGCGTGTAGTAATCGAGTCCTCTCACGAGTTGAGGATTGATCCGGTAAGGGATATTCATCGCGTCCAAGCATTGGCGCACCGTGGAGAAGTGAGTCTCGCACGCTTCATCCAAGCTGTCCAGGATCGAAGGAGCGTCCGCGAACTTGTCCTGATCCACTTTGCAGTCCAGAACGCGCAGCGGATTGCGCTCCATGCGGGACTGGCAATCCTTGCATAGGCTATCCTTCATCGGCGTTAGGAATTCGAGCAGCTTGGAACGGAACGTTGCTCTCACTTCGGGAGTTCCGACGGAATTGATCTCGACGGTGACTCCTTCCAGCCCAAGCTCCTTGTAGAAGCTGAAGCCGAGCGCGATCACTTCCGCATCCAGCGCCGGGCTGTCGGAACCGATCGCCTCCACGCCGAACTGATGGAACTGGCGGTAACGTCCCGCTTGAGCCCGTTCATACCGGAACATCGGTCCGATGTAATAAAGCTTCGACAGATCCGGTTCGCCGTACAGCTTGTTCTCCACGTAAGAGCGAACCGCGCCCGCCGTTCCTTCCGGACGCAGGGTCATGCTTCGGCCCCCGCGATCCTCGAACGTATACATTTCTTTCTCCACGATATCCGTCGTCTCGCCGACGCCTCGCTTGAACAGCTCGGTCATCTCGAAGATCGGAGTGCGGATCTCGCGGAAGTGATATCTCCGGCACAGCTCTCTTGCCGTCTTCTCGACGAATTGCCAGTTCTCAACGCTGCCGGGAAGCACGTCCTGCGTGCCCGGAGGTTTCTGGAACGCCATCTTTTGGATCCTCCCTTTCTACCTCTTCCATCTGCCACTGGGGCGCGAATCAAAAAAGCTCCCGCCCCTGCAGGAACAATCCTGTCAGGGACGGAAGCTTCGGTTCTCTTCCGCGGTACCACCCATCGTTCGAACGAAGCGAACCAACCTCTTCCGAGTCAGCCGCCCGCGCTCGCGCTTGATCCGGTTAACGCCCGGCGACGCCGCAATGCTACTAAGCAGCCGATAAGCTGCCGTTCCCATCCGGTTCTCGGGGAGGTCATTCGTCCGGTCATCGTCGGAGAGCTTGCAGCCGAAGGCTCTCTTCTCTGGGGACTTGGTTCCGGAGTACTTCTTCCCGTCATGGAATCAATGGCAAGATACAATTGACTTCTATTCTAATATGCCCAAGGAGGGCATGTCAAGCGAACCCCCGCTTCAAAGAAAATAACCTGCCGCAAGGGGCAGGTTCAATGGAATCTATTTTGAAAAAAGGGGGTCACCTTGTATAATAAAGCACTTGTTTTAAAGAACGATGTTGCGGAGATTACGGTTTGATTACAAGATTGGAAGCGCTTCGTTGCGAATGGAAAAGTAAAGGCGTCAAGCGCATGGTCGCGTCGCTCTAGACTTCACCTTGAACGGTTACGTTGGACTTGAGAAACGGCAACCTGATCTTGCCGCGGTCAGGTTGGCGAATGCGAATGTATTCGAATAGTCGAGTATAATCAACCGCCAATGGGATGATCGATTAATTATATATGAAATTTCATACACAATAGTGGGTTCTTGGGAAAAGAGGGCTGATTCTATATGATTTTTCGAATACAATCCCTTAATTTCATTATTCAATGCCAATTATACTCGAAAAATCGCATTTATTCGAATTGAGACTTATACGCTAACATAATCCACCAGCGACCCGTTGCTTGTTCATGATGGCGACGAGCGCATGCGTCACGCCGCCATACCTCTACACCATCAACGAGAAGGCAGCCGGATTATGGCGTTAAACCGGTGTCCTCTCCGCCTGCGCCGCTATCCTCTTCATTCGAACCGCCATCTTCTTCTGGACCTCCCCCATTCCCAGCTCCGCCTTCATCAATCGGGTCGGGCGGAATGATCTCCCCTTCATCTTGGATCACAAGCGATGCGGAACTGATGTCGGAATAAGCTCCGTTCTCGCTGCGAAAGACGGTATATAACAAATAGAATCCTGGTTCCAAGTCGGCCGTTGGGACATCGATGCTGGCGACGAATTGCTCATCGGGAGTGAGCATTTTATTCCCCTTAAATAAAGAGCCGCTGCCCGTTTTAATCTGGTTTTTGCTCGGTGCAGATCCATTATCCTTGAAAAGCGCGTAATAAACGGTGCCTGCTGACGTTCCGAACACGTTGTAGTAAGCATGCCCTTCCTCAATCCCATTTGGGTAAAGGAGCACTGGCGGGACAGATTCCGAAGACGAAGGCGGCGCCGAAGACCCCGACGAAGCCGCTGCCGAAGACGTCGATCCGGCAGGCGGAGCGGTCACCGTTACCGTAAACGGCTTCTCCGCGTCGTTCTTCACTTCATTGCCGAAAATCGTCTTCAGCCCCTCGACCCCGATCGTCGGCTGCTTCGCCAGATCGATCGTGAATCCATCATGCAGCTTGATGATGAGACCCTTCTTGTCTTCAGGCAAGGTAAAGCTATCCTTGCTTGGATCGAGAGGAACCCCGTTGACCAGGATCTTCGACAGATCGACCGAGTTCTCGTCGATCGCCGCGGAAAGCGTCAGCTTCAGCGTGTTGCCCTCCGTAAAGTCGGCTCCCAAAACGTTCAAAGGCTTATTCGCCTCGCTCAATTTAGCCGTCTCATAAGCTCCAGTGAGAAGAAGATCCCGCGTGGCATTGGCTTGCCCGCCGAATTTGCCGTCCGACCCATTCGAGAGCAACTTGAGTTCAAGAGATAGCGCGACATACCCTTTAGCCCAATCGGAGACGGTGCCGTCTGGAGTTCCAGCCGTCGGCTGGGCTTTGCTATCAACGCCAAGACCCCGAATCAGGAAAGTCGCAAGCTGCTCCTTGGTCACTTCGCCAGCCGGGTCGAAGTCCTAAATAAATAGAAAAGACGCCAGCCTAATTCATAGGCCGGCGTCCTTCCATCCTTATCCTCGCGACATCGGAGGGTGTCTCCGGCTGTAGCCGACACCGCTTCGAACGTCTTCTCCAAGCTCTCCCGCGAACTCGACTCCCGTCTGAATCGCCATCGCTTCCCGGCGATCGACGGGCTCGCCCTCGCGCATCAAACGCTGCAGCTTCGCTTCTTTGGCGGATTGCCTCACCGCTGTCGACTTCCTTTCCAAATCAAGGGATCGACATGTAGTGTTGCCATCCGATAGAAACTTCAGTCAACGGGGCTCAATCCTCTTCGCTTATTCCGGACTGTCGAGGATCAGCGTAACCGGTCCGTCGTTCACGAGGGACACGTCCATCATCGCTCCGAACACGCCCGTTCCGACGTTGAAGCCCTTCTCGCGAAGCAGCCCGTTGAAGCGGTCGTACAGCACGGACGCGAGCTCCGGCTTCGCCGCCCCCATAAAGTTCGGGCGCCTTCCCTTCCGGCAGTCTCCGTACAGCGTGAATTGCGAGACCGATAGGATCTCTCCGCCAATGTCACTGGCGGACAGATTCATTCTCCCCGCTTCGTCCTCGAAGATCCGCAGGCCGGCGACCTTGTCCGCCATCCAGGCAAGCTCCTTATCGCCGTCGCCCGGCGCGATTCCGACGAGGAGCAGCAGTCCCTTGCCGATCTCTCCCACGGTCTTGCCCTCGACGCGAACGCTCGCTTGCGATACTCGTTGCAATACGACTCTCACTTTAACGACAACCTCCGGGTCATGCTCGTTCTGCTATTCTCTACTGCATCATCCGCTGCACGGAGAAAATATCCTTGACGCGCTTGATCTTCTCCACGACGGTATGCAGATGGTCTTTGTTGCGGATCAGGATCGTTAGATGCATGATGGCCACCTTGTTGCGATCCGAACGTCCGGAGACGGCCGCCATGTTGGTCTTGCTCTCCGATACCGCCTGGAGCACTTCGTTGAGCAGGCCGCGGCGATCGTGGCCGAGCACCTCGATCTCCACGCTGTAGTTCGCCTCGACAGACTCCTCCCACTCGACCTCGATCACGCGGGCGGCCTCTTCACCCTCCGTCGCTTGCGGCAGATTCGGGCAATCCGTCCGGTGAACGGATACGCCTCTGCCTCTCGTGATGTAACCGACGATATCGTCGCCGGGAACCGGGTTGCAGCAGCGGGCGAAGCGAACGAGAAGGTTCTCGACTCCCTTGACAATAACGCCGTTAGACGGTCGATTCCGACGAACCGCCGGAACGGGCTTCGATTCCTTGATGACCTCGTTCGTGAGCTGGATCTGCTGGGCTTCTTCCGCCTCCCGGCGCATTTTCTCCGTCAGCTTGGTACAGATCTGCGCGGCCGTAATGCCTCCGAATCCGATCGCCGACATCATGTCTTCGATATCGTTGAACGTGAACTTGCGGGCGGCTTCGATCAGCTTGTCGTCGGTCATCCACTCCGACGGTTCAAGCCCGATGCGCTTCAGCTCGCGCTCGAGAGACTCCCAGCCCTTCTCGACGTTCTCCTCGCGCTTCTCCTTCTTGAACCACTGCCGGATCTTGCTGCGGGCATGCGAGGATTGGGCGATCTTGAGCCAGTCCTGGCTCGGGCCGTAGGAGTGCTTGGAGGTGAGAATCTCCACGATGTCGCCGGTCTTCAGCTTGTGGTCGAGCGGCACGATGCGGCCGTTCACCTTCGCTCCGATCGTGCGGTTGCCGACTTCGGTATGGACGCGATAAGCGAAATCGAGCGGAACCGAACCGGCCGGCAGCTCGAAGACTTCGCCCTTCGGCGTAAAGACGAAGACCAGATCGGTGAAGAAGTCCATCTTCAGCGATTCCATGAATTCGGCCGCGTCCCGAGTCTCCTGCTGCAGCTCGATGATCTCGCGGAACCAATTCATTTTGTCCCCGAAGGAGCCTTGGACGACCCCCTGTTCCTTGCCTTCCTTGTACGCCCAGTGCGCCGCGATACCGAATTCGCTCGTCCGATGCATCTCCCAAGTGCGGATCTGCACTTCCGTCGGTTCGCCGGTCGGGCCGACTACGGTCGTATGCAGCGATTGGTACATGTTCGCTTTGGGCATCGCGATATAATCCTTGAAGCGTCCCGGCATCGGCTTCCATAGCGTATGAATGATCCCGAGGGTCGCATAGCAGTCCTTGACGTTGTCGACGAGAATGCGGATCGCCAGCAGGTCGTAAATCTCGTTGAACTGCTTGTTGCGGGTCGTCATCTTCTTGAAGACGCTGTAGATGTGCTTGGGACGGCCGGAGATATCTCCTTGAATGCCCATCTCTTCAAGTTTCTCTTTGATCTTGTTGATCAAATGGGAGATATACTCTTCCCGCTCCGTGCGCTTCTTCTTCATCAGATTCGCGATCCGGTAATATTGCTGAGGATTCAGGAATCGGAGGGCGATATCCTCCATCTCCCACTTGATCGCGCTGATACCGAGACGATGGGCGATCGGACAATAAATCTCCAGCGTCTCATGCGCGATGCGACGCTGGCTCTCCTCGGATTGGTATTTCAACGTGCGCATGTTGTGCAGGCGATCGGCCAGCTTGATCAGAATGACCCGGATGTCGTTCGCCATCGCGACGAACATCTTGCGGTAATTCTCGTTCTGCTGCTCTTCCTTGGAGCGGAACTGAATCTTCTCCAGCTTCGTCAAGCCGTCGACAAGTCCCGCTATCGTCTCCCCGTAGCACTCTTTGAGATCCTCGAGAGTGACCGTCGTGTCCTCGACGACGTCGTGAAGAAGAGCCGCTATAACCGTCACGACATCCATCTGCATATTGACCAGAATTTCGGCAACGGCAACGGGATGCAGAATATAGGGTTCACCGGATTTGCGCATCTGCCCGCGATGGGCTTCGTCGGCGTATTCGAACGCCTCTCTCACTCGCTGCAAATCCTGCTCTTTCATATAAGTCGATGCTTTCTCGAGCAATTGCTCCATGCCCATTGCAAGTTCCTTTCCGCAGGCCGGAGGCGCCGCCACTGTACCCTGAAGTATTCCTTTCATTATGCCTCTTGGCGGCAGGAATCGTCAACCGACGCTATGCAATCCTCCCTTGCGCCTACGCCTGCGACGCGGAATTCGTTAGCGATGCGTATGCGATCTAGGACCGCTTGGCGGCTCGACCGTCGGCAGCTCGAACCAGAAGCTGGACCCCTCGCCCAATCGGCTCGCCGCCGATGCATGCGTCCCATGCTTCTCCAGGATATGCTGAACGATCGACAAGCCCAGCCCGCTGCCGGAGTGCACCGACCGCGCTTTGTCGGATTTGTAGAATCGCTGCCATATTTTCTCCAGGTTGGTCTCGGAGATTCCGACTCCGTGATCGTGAACGCCGATAACGGCCCGGTCTCCTCTCCGTTCGATGGACACTTCGACGGACTTGCCGTTGGGGGAGAATTGGATCGCGTTCAGCAGCAGATTCGATAGAACCTGATCGATTCGGTGCGGATCGGCGCGTACCCACACGTCGTCCTGATCGCCGAGGAGCGAGAACGTCAGCTGCCGTCGGGTAAAATCCGGATCGAAGGCGGCCAGAAGCCGGCGAACCCATTCGGTGATGTTATAATCCGCCGGATGGATCTCCACTTGTCCCGCTTCCATGCGGGCGACCTCCAAGAGGTCGTCCACCAAGCGGTTCATCCGCCGGGTCTGTTCCCGGATCAGGCCCAGATAGGTTCCGTTCCTCTCCTGCGGAATCGTTCCGTCGATCATCGCTTCCACGTATCCGCCGATGGAGGTTAGCGGAGACCGAAGGTCGTGGGACACGTTGGCGAGAAACTCGCGGCGCATCCGGTCCAAGCCGGCGAGCTCCTCCGACATGTGGTTAAGCGATTCGGCCAGTTCTCCAAGCTCATCCTTCGGCTTCGATTGCAGCCGAATATCGAATCTCCCCTTCGCGATCCTTCTCGCGGCGTCGCTCATTCGGCGAATCCGGAGCGACAGCCTGCCGGAGATGAAGGCCACGATTACGAACCCGAGCACGAAGGCGGTCGCCATGACGGAGCGGAACGTTTTGTTGAAAAAGAACATCGGCCGCGGTTCGACCTTGGTGCGAATGACGAGATACTTTGCCGCCATGTCCTCCGTGCCGTTAATCGGCGTTGCGGACAGCGTCGCGTGAGCGCTGGTCAGAGAGGGAACATCCAGATAAGCCGTTCCCTCTCCGAGAGCCTTCATGGCCGCGTTTAAATCCTCTTGGGATAAATCGAGAGAATCCTGCGGGCCTGTCTTGAGAATCCTCCTGCCTTCCCCGTCCAGCAAGAAGAGCGTCCGGTTCATCGGTCCCGTTGCCATCCACAGCGCGGAGCGCAGCATCCCCGGATCCCAACTCTCCCTGTAGGAACTGCGGACGAGAGCCGCCGCGACGTTCAGTTGGTCTTTCTCGAAGCGGATATTCCGATCGTTCAGTTCCGTTCGGACGAACCAGGAAGAGAAGAGCGATGTCGACGCGAACGAGATGACCAGAACGGCAAAAAAGGCGAGCAGCAGCTTCGCGGTGATGCCATTCCACCGGATCATGCTCCGCTCACCTCGAACTTGTAGCCGACTCCCCGGATCGTCTCGATCCGGTAATGCTCCGAAGACCCGATTTTCTCCCGTATCCGCTTGATGTGAACGTCCACCGTTCGCGGATCCCCTTCGAAATCGTAGCCCCATACCCGGTCCAGCAGCTGTTCGCGAGTCAACACCCGATTCGGCATCGAAGCCAGCGCATGCAGCAGCTCCATCTCTTTGGGCGGCAGGGTCATCTCGGCTCCTCCGCATTGAACGACGTATCGGTCCATATCGATGACGAGATCCATGTAACGAACCGGCTCGCGGGCATAGCCCGGCTTGAGCCGTCTGAGCACCGCTTTGATCCGGGCCAGCAGCTCCTTCGGGTCGAAGGGCTTCACCAGGTAATCGTCGGCTCCGAGCTCGAAGCCTTTGAGCTTGTCGTAGCTCTCGCCTTTGCCGGTGAGCATGATGATCGGCGTCGACCGCTGGGACCGAATCCTCTTGCAAACCGCGAACCCGTCGAGTCCCGGAAGCATCAGGTCCAGGATGACCAGATCGGGCGTCTCGGAGAGGAAGAGCTCGATGCCTTCCTCCCCGTTCACCGCGACGGCGAAGCCGAAGCCTTCCCTTCTGAGATACAGTCCGATAAGGTCGCTGATATATGGATCGTCTTCGATGATTAGGATGTTGGCGATAGCCATATCGGGCCGGGCTCCTTCCGTCAAGTAACGAATTATTGCCTCAATGCGTCAACCGGATTCAGACGGGATGCGCGCCTTGCCGGCAGGAAGCCGAACAGCACGCCTACTCCCATCGAGAACAACAGCGCTAACACCATAATATCAACCGAAGGCGACGCTGGCGAGTCCATCAGCTTGCCCGCGAAGGACGAACCGCTCGCCCCGACGATCACCCCGATCAATCCCCCTAATCCGCCGATCATCGCGGCTTCCACCAGGAATTGGAACAGGATGTCCCGCTGCTTCGCTCCCAGCGACTTCCGAATGCCGATCTCCTTCGTTCGTTCGGAGACGGAAGTCAGCATCATGTTCATGATCCCGATGCCGCCGACCAGAAGCGAGATCGCGGCCACGTACGTGAGCATCGTGGACATGGAGGTCGATACCTCGGTGATCGTCTTCAGAAGGTCCGCTTGGTTGAACACGGTATAAGCGTCTTCGTCGTTGCGGAAGAAGGTCTGAAGATTGAATTCGAGCATCTTCTGGACGAAATCCACTTTATCGCTGCTCTCGACCTGAACGTAGATGGTCCGGATCGCATCCGTCTTCAAGGCGACGCGCGCCGTCTCGACCGGGATTATGACGACGTTGTCGCTGGAGCCGTTCGTCGTCGAACCCTTCGACTCCAGTACCCCGATGATTTTGTAGGAGCTTCCGTTCAAGCCGATTTTCTGGCCGACCGGGTTGCTGATGTTCAGCTCCGTAGCAACCTCCGAGCCGATGACGGCGACTTTCTGCGAGAACGCTCCGTCGATATCCTTGATGAAGCGGCCCTGGGCTACCTTGTAGTCGCGAACATCGGCGAACGAAGCCGTGGTCGCTTGGACGGAAGCGCTATACGTCGTCGTCTTATACTTCGCGGTGACGTTGCCGGAGATGACCGGCGCATATTCCTTCACGCCGTCGATATCCGTCAGCGTCTTCGCGTCCGCTTGCGTAATGCTGGTGACCGAACCGCGTCCGACCACGTTGGCGGTGAGCATGTTCGTGCCCAGCCCTTGCATCTGGCTCTTGACCTGTTCGGCCGTCCCGTTCCCGATCGCCACCATGATCGTAACGGAGGCGATTCCGATCATGATTCCCAGCACCGTGAGCAAAGTTCTCATCTTCTGAGAACTTACGCTGTGCCAAGCCATCTTGACACCTTGGGATAACTTCACGATGCTTCAGTCCTTTCTTCCGTCAATTTGCCGTCTTGTATGCTTACGACCCGCTTCGCCTGGGCGGCGATGGTCGGATCGTGGGTAATGATGACGATCGTGTTGCCTTCTTCGTTCAATTCCTTGAGCAGGCCCATCACGTCCCGGCTCGTCTTGCTGTCGAGCGCTCCCGTCGGTTCGTCCGCGAGCAGAAGCGGAGGAACCCCCGCCAATGCCCGCGCGATCGCGACGCGCTGCTGCTGGCCGCCGGATAGCTGGTTCGGGACGTGGAACATCTTCTCGCCAAGGCCGACCTTCGTCAAGGCTTCCTTCGCTCTCGCGCGGCGCTCGCCGGAGGACATCCCGCGATAGACGAGCGGCAGCTCGACATTGTCGATGGCTTTAAGCTTGGGGAGCAAGTGGAAGCTTTGGAAAATGAAGCCGATCTTCGTGTTGCGAATGGTAGCCAGCTTCCGCTCGCTCAGCTCCTCGACCTCGTTCCCGTCCAGGAAATACTTGCCGCTCGACGGCTGGTCGAGGCAGCCGAGCACGTTCATCAGGGTGGACTTGCCCGAACCCGACGGGCCGATAATCGCCATGAAGTCTCCATGATTCACGGTGAGGTTGATGCCATCCAGCGCGTTAAAGGTCTCACCTGCCAGCGTATACTGCTTGTAGATGTTCTCCAGTCGGATCAGAGGAGCCTGTTCTTTGTTGCTCATTAGCGACTTCCTCCTCTGGTGCCGCCTCCGCCGCTGAAGCCGCCGCCGCCGAAGTTCCCGCCTCCGGAGAAGCCGGCCGCGCCGCCAGGGAAGCCGCCGCCCATGCCCCCTGGGAAGCCTGTTATGGTGGTCTTGGTCGAAGACGTATTGACGATGACCGGAATCAGAACCGTTTGGCCTTCGGTCAGGCCGGACAGCACTTCGACTTGGGAATCGGTCGTGATGCCCACCGTGATCTCTTGCATCTTGAACTCGTTGCTGGAGTTCATCTGGTTCATGAAGTTTGCCATGCCGCCTTGGCGATTCTCGCCTGTGCGGTTGCCGCTTCCCCAGCCTTGGCCGCGCTGCGTGTTTTCTCCCGTTTGGCCAGTTTGGCCGGTTTGACCCGCTTTGTCCGTTTGGGCTGTCTGGCCTGTCTGGCCCGTCTGGCCCGCTTGACTTGCTTTGCCCGTTAGATCGGCTTGGCCGCCGTTGTCCCCCGCCTGCATCTGGCTCGGGTCGAAGCCTTCCGGCGGATTGTTGGGATCGAAGCCCTCCGGAGCGCCGCTCGGCACGGCACCGCCCGCCGGAGCTTCTCCCGCAGCCGTTCCATCCGTCTTGCCGCCCGAAGCCGCTTCTTCATTGCCGGATTTCGCGCCGGACGAGCTGCTCGTTCCGTTATTCGGCACGCGAACGAAATACTTGCCGGCGATCGACTCGACCGCGTCGACAGGCACGATCAGAGCTTCCTTCTTCTGCTCGATGACGACGGTCACGTCCGCCGACATGCCCGGCAGCACGTTCTCGATCTCATTCAACGTGACGATGACCGGGAAGGTCGCCACGCCATTCGAGGAAGTCCCGTCCTTGGAGATCTCCGTCACCTTGCCGGTAATCTCTTGTCCGCTCAGGGCTTCGATGGAGACGTTCGCCTCCTGACCGACCTTAAGCTTGGTAACGTCCAGCTCGTCGGCGGAGATGGTCACTTCCAGCTTGTCGTAGTTCACCAGCGTGAAAGCGGCCAAGCGGGCTTGTACTTCATCTCCCGCCTTGATGTCCACTTTCGTCACCGTTCCGTCGATCGGCGCCACGATCGGATCCGGCGCCTTCGCCTTCTCCTCATAGTCCTCGATCTCCAGCTTGGTCTGCTCGATGTTGAGCTGAGCCGACTTGATGCTCATCTCCGCGGCCGCGATGTCGTCCTCGCTGCCCCCCGATACCTGAAGGTTCTTCCATTTCGCCTGGGCTTGCTCCAACGTCATCTGCTGCTGCTGCAGGCTGAGCTTGGATTTATTCAACGACAGGGTGACATCCTGGCCCTCGAAAGTCGCCAGAACGGTTCCTTTCTTGACGACGTCGCCTTCCTCCACCTTGACCGTGCTCACGGTTCCCGCCTCGGACACGAGAGCGTCCTCCGTCTCGCTGACGGCCACCGATCCCGAACCGGACACGCCTTGAGTGATCGTTCCCTTGGTCACCCGGGATTGCTGGAAGGTCTGGGCCGCGGCGACCGCGTCGTCCTTCGTGTAGTACCAATAACCGGTGCCGCCGGCCGCGCCGAGAATGCACACGATGACTACCCAGGTAATGATTTTCTTTATGCGTTTCTTCTTCATTCTGCGAGAGCCTCCCAATATCGGATCCTTCTATGTAGCAAATATTAACTGAATACTAGCACTCGTAAATGAACGGATGATGAACTCGACCTTAATCTAGGATGAAAACGAATCTCCTTTTCTGTCACGGACTGCTGCGGCCGAAAATGCAAAAAGGCTGTCTTCATGGCCACGAATTCGTGTACCAAGAAGACAGCCCTCTTGCATGCAGGATCAAACCATCAATATTGAATGAGCGAGCGGGTCTCGATGCCGGCCAGCTTGTCGCGGCCGTCCAAGTAGCTCAGCTCGATCAGGAACGCGGCGCCCGAGATCTCCCCGCCGAGCTGGCGGATCAATTGAGTTGCCGTGGCGATCGTTCCGCCCGTAGCGAGAAGATCGTCCGCGATCAGCACCCGCTGTCCCGGCGTAATGGCGTCTTTATGGACGGCAAGCTTGTCTTTGCCGTACTCGAGATCGTAAGAAGCTTCTACCGTCTCGTAAGGCAGCTTGCCGCTCTTGCGAATCGGCACGAAGCCGACGCCAAGCGCAAGCGCAAGCGGAGCGCCGACGACGAAGCCTCGAGCCTCGGGTCCGGCGACCACGTCGATCTTAAGATCGGAGACCAGCTCCTTCATCGCGTCGATTGCCGCCTGGTAAGCTTTGCCGTCCTTCAGCAAAGTCGTAATGTCTTTAAAACGAATTCCCGGTTGCGGGAAGTCGGGAATCACTCGAATGTAATCCTTGAAATCCATCCTTCTGAATACCCCTTTCCGGTACTGATCACGAATAGAATTATACACTTCGGAAGGGTGGCTGGCTATGACTGCTTAATCTTGGCACGTCCGTCAGCCTTCCCCTTGCTTGAAGAGCCATTTCTTGAATTGTTGAAGCGGAAGCTCGGCTAGCTCCGACAGCTCCGCCTGTTCCTTGGCTTTGCGGTAGCGCTCGGATCGATCCAGCTCGCGCTTCGGCGGCGAGGCCACGCAATCGATGTTGGAGCGGTTCGCCGTCAAGAAGCCAAGCTCGAGGAATACTTCCTGCATCATGCGCACCGTCGCCAGCGGCCAGCCCGAAGCTTCCGATACTTTCCTGAGGAAGCCGTCGGGAGCGTCGATCCACCGCTCTTGCTTGCGGAACATCGTATACACCTTGCCGAATTGCGTACGGTCGGGAAAAGATCGCTTCCTCTCGGAGCTGCGATCCGATTCCGCCAAATAGATGCGGATCTCCTCGAGTTTGTCGGAATTCCGCGCAACCGCTGCCCGCAGCGCTTCCGCTTCTTCCGTCGTTCTAGGCAGTCCTGCCAGCACAAGCGTCCATCCTTCTTCCGCGCCCGCGTTCGAGGATGCGGACGCGGAAGCCTCAAGCCTTTCCCATATCGCCGAATCTTCCCGATCGCCCAGAGCCGAGTAGACCGCGGCATTGATTCCGGCCGGGGATATGCCGTCCAGATTCTCGAGGCCGATTCTTCCCGCGGCGGAGGAATAAAGAAACAGCGCCTTCCGTCCTTCTTCGGCAAGCCGAACGGCCACGGAATCCCCAAGCTTCTCTTGCCGGCAATCCCGGACCGAAGGTTGATTCTTCTTGAAGTCCTGCAGCATGAACTGCACTCTCCGGCTGCCGTTCCATTCGTTCACCGATAACTCCCCTAGAAGGTCCAGCTCGGCTCCCGACCGGAACAGTTCAAGGGAATCCGCCATGCCGAAGCCGACCGTCTCCAGCCGCCGCCCCTGGGACACCGCGACGAAGCGAACATGGGTGCCTTCCTTCCCCAGGGTCTTGCTCTCGGCTATGGAGACGCCTCTTATGACGATGCGGGGAGTCGGATTGCCGTTGCCGAACGGCTCCAGCTGGTTCAGCTGATCGGCCGCTTCCAAGGTCAGTTCGTTCATCGAGCAGACCAGGTCGGCCTTCTTGCTCGGAATCCAATCCTCCGCCGATATTCTCTCCTTCGCCAGCTCGGATAACCGTTCGCCGAGCTCCGGCACGTTCGAATAGGGAAGAGTCATCCCGGCCGCCGCCTCATGTCCCCCGAAATGATCCATCAGGTCCGAGCATTCGGTCAGCGCGTCGTAGAGGTTGAAGCCTTCGATCGAGCGCGCGGAGCCTTTGCACTTGCCGGTGGCGGGATCGTGGGCGAGAATAATCACGGGCCGGTAGTAGCGTTCCACCAGCTTGGAGGCGACAAGGCCCGCGATCCCCGCGTTCCAGCCGTCCCCGGCAAGCACGATAGCTTCCGGCATCCGGCCTTCATGCTCCGCGATCTTCGCCTGCCACAGCTCTTCGGCTTGCACCACCGTATCCTCGACAAGCTGTTGTCGCTCCTTGTTCAATTCATCCAGCTTGAGGCTGAGCATTCTCGCTTCTTCCTCGTCCTCGGTCACGAGCAGCCGAACCGCTCCATCCGCCCGCTCCAGCCTTCCGCCTGCGTTCAGCCGGGGGGCTAAGCCGAACCCGATTCTGCCGCTCGTCAGCTTCGTATAATCCGTTCCGCTCGCTTCGGCGAGCGCGCGAATCCCGGGCGCGGGATCGCTGACCATACGGCTCAGGCCTAGCTTCACGATAGCGCGGTTCTCTCCCGTAAGAGGCATAAGATCGGCCACCGTTCCGATCGCCGCCACGTCCGCATATGCGGGCTCGATCGTGCCGAGCATGGCGTGAGCCAGCTTGAAGGCCACCCCCGCTCCCGACAGCCCCTTGAACGGATACGGACAATCCTCCTGCTTCGGATTCACCAGAGCGATCGCCGCTTCCGGCAGCTTCTCCGGCGGCTCGTGGTGGTCGGTCACCACCACGTCGATGCCTCTCTCGCGAGCGTAAGCGATCTGCTCCGATGCGCTGATACCATTGTCGACCGTAATGATCAGCCCAATGCCGGCCTCCGCGGCCAGATCGACCGCCTTCAGGTTCAAGCCGTAGCCTTCCAGGCTCCGATGGGGAATATAAGTATCGAAGCTTGCTCCCAGGCGCATCAGGAGCCGGGTCATGAGCGCCGTGGATGTGACCCCGTCCGCGTCGTAATCCCCGTATACCCTGATTTTCTCGCGGTCCCGCAGCGCTTTATGTATTCGCTCCGTTGCCGCTTGCATGCCCTTCATCCGAAAAGGATCATGGAAAGACTCCGCTTCGGAGCTGAGCAGCGCTCTCGCCTCTCCCGGCGTTCGATAACCTCTGGATACGAGCAGCCTGGCAACCATCGGCGGCAGCTTCAACTCCCGAACGAGCGCTTCAGTCTCGCGTTCGTCCGTTTCTCGAAGCAGCCAACGATAAGATCTTCTCATGCCGGTATCCACCTTTCTATTTATCCTAGCTTTATGGGCGGCATAAACAGATCAACTCCGCCGAGTAGAGCGCTCCGAAGGTTGGATGACGATTCCCTGCGAAGCTGCCGCAATTCGGCGGAGCTGCCTGCTTGCCTATTATTGGACGAAGGCTCCAAGCTCTTCTTCTTGATGATTGGACTTGTACGGATAGCCGGGGTCGAAAGGCTGAACCTGAACGTTCGCATCCGTCACGTGGAGGAACCTCTTGGTCAACTGCCTCCGGACTCGAAGCGCGATATCCTGCCCTTCGAACACGGTGATTCTCGGGTTCACCCGAATCGTCAGGTCGACGATGACGTAATGGCCCAGCTCTCTTGCCCTCAATCCTTCGACGGCGACGACGCCGTCCACCCTTTGAACCGCTTCGAGCAGCGACTGGACGTCAACCTCGTCGAGGGAGCTGTCGTCCACGGAACGGATAACCCCTTGAACGAGCTGATAGCCCGACTTCATGACGAAGACGCCGATGACGATGCCCGCTGCCGGATCGAGGAAGTACAGCGACGGGATGTCGAACAGCTCGCCGGTCATCGCCCCTACCGATCCGACAAGGGCGGTGAGAGAGGCGAAAATATCCGAGCGGCTCTCTCCCCGAACGGAGTCCGGCCTCATGCCCAGCCGGGATTCGTATCTTCTGCGATAGCGAATCAGCCCTTCGCGAACGAAGATCCCGAACACGATGACCGCGACGGCGCTCCATCCGGGCGCTTCGTCAACGCCTCTCGCCATCTTGCGAATCGAAGAGATGGCGATCTCGATTCCTCCGACGAACAGCAGCGCCGAGAATACGATTCCGACGACGGCTTCCGCGGGGAGCTTCTGCTTATCCAGGTGAGTCCTAGGAGCATGGCCGACTCTTCTCATCTCCAGATACGTCGTCGTTGCCGCCGCCGTATCCGCAGCCGAATGGCAGGCATCCGCGAGCAGCGCCCGGCTGCCCGTCAGCCATCCGACTCCGCCTTTGAGAATGGAGAGCCCAAGCAGCCCTAATGCGGACATTCCAGCTCCATGCTCCGCGCCAGCGAACCGCCTTTGAGACATATCGAGCCCTCCCTTGATCTTGCTATTAAGATATTCGCTTGCTTAAGAAGCGCTCTGAGGCTTCGCCTTCTGATGAGGCTTCGCCTTGCGGCGCAGCAGATGCCACAGCGGGCTAGCGATGAAGATCGAAGATGCCGCGCCGATCAGGAGGCCCAGAATCATCGCGAGCGAGAACATCTTGATCGATTCGCTGCCGAACACGAACAAGCAAACAGCCGCGAACGCGACCGTAACGACCGTATTGATCGAACGCGTCAGAGTCTGGGATATGCTCTTGTTGACGACATCGGTCAGGTCCGAATCCGTCTTCAGCTTAGCGAAGCGCAGATTCTCGCGAATCCGGTCGAAGATGACGACCGTATCGTTGATCGAGTACCCGATAATGGTCAGAATCGCCAGAATGAACGGCAGGTTGACCTCGAGACGGAAGATCGAGAAGATCGTGATGACCATGAAGGCCACGAAGATCAGCGATGCGACCGCGGAGATCGCGAAGCGCCATTCGAAACGGATCGCCACGTAGATGACGATGCCGATACAAGCGATCAGAATGCCTTTTAAGGCGTTCCATTCCTGTTCCTTCGCGATGTCTACGTCAACGATATTAACCTCGAACGATGCTTTCGCATCGAACTTCTCCTTAAAGTCGGACTCGAGCTTCTTCTGCTGGACATCCGTCAACGCTTCCTCGAAACGGATCGAGATGCGGGATTCGCCCGAGGTAAAGGTGTACTTGCCGAATTCCTCGGAGTTCAGGAACGGTTCGACCTGCGCCTTCTCCACGTTCTTGCTTACCGAGATATCGACGGAGGAACCGGACTTGAAGTCGATTCCGTAATTCAATCCGAAGATGGACAGCGAGACGATTCCGGCGAGAACAAGCACGATCGCGGAGATAAACACCGGCCGGGCGATCTTGACGAAGTTGAGGTTGCTGAACTTATAGCGCACGGATTTCACTCTCCTTTACGCCATAATAAGACGGTTTGTTGAAACGTCCGCTCTTCACGACAAGCAGCAGCAGGAAGCGAGCCAGGAAGAGGTTCGTCGCGATGTTGATGATAATGCTGGACAAGTGAACGACGGCGAAGCCGCGAACGGTGCCTTGCCCGATAAAGTAAAGCACGGCGCCGACGATGATGTTCGTGATGTGGGCGTCGATAACGGTCCGGAAGCTGTTCTTGTTGCCCGAACGAAGGGACGAAGCGATGCTCTTGCCGTTGCGAATCTCGTCTTTGATCCGTTCGGCCGTAATGATATTGGTATCCACCGCGATCCCGATGCCGAGAACGAACGCCGCGATGCCCGGAAGCGTCAAGGTCGCGTTCATCATCCAGAAGACGGCGAGCAGCACCCAGACGAAGACGAGCAGACAGATGCAGGCGATGAAGCCGGGAAGACGATAGAAAATAAGCATAAACAGAAGAATAACGATAGAAGCGACAATGCCGGCCAGAGCCGTATCCTCAAGAGACTTCTGTCCCAGCGTCGCTCCCACGCTCTGCGTGTACTTCTCGGTCAAGCTGAGGGGAAGGGCTCCCAGATTGATGGTATCCGCAAGATCCTTGGCTTCCGCGATCGTGCGTTGGCCGGAGATCGTCGCGTTGCCGTCCGTCAACGGCTGTTGAACGACCGGATCGGACAGCATGTCGTCATCCAGGAAGATCGCCAGGTTCTTGCCGACGAGCCGGGTCGAGATCTCGGCGAACTTGGCTTTGTCTTTGACTTGAATCGCAATCAGCGGTTCGTTCAGAGAGTTGTATTCGACCTTAGCCGCGCCTTCCACGAAGTCGCTGCCGACCAGTTCGACCTTGCAGTATCCCGCATCGGCCGCGCAGCCGCTGGCGCTGCGGAATTCCAGTTCGGCCGGTTTCTTCATCTTGTCGCGGATTTCTTGTTCGTTCGATACTCCCGCGATCTTGACGCGAATCCGGTTGCTCCCTTCCGTTGTCACTTCGGGCTCGGCAACGCCGGTCTTGTTCGCGCGTTTCTCCAAGCTCTTCGCGGTTTCTTTGAGAGATTCCTTGGTTACGGTACCGCCTTCATTAAGCGGTTGCGCTTCGTACAGAATCTCGAATCCGCCTTTCAGGTCTAGACCTAGCTTTGTTTGATCGAGCAGGTGAGGGCTTGTCCATGCGATTGCCCCGAACGCTACTACGACGACAAACACGAAGGTGAGCAGTCGTTTCATTATGCGTTGCGATCCCCTTTCAGTTCTCAATGTTCCTATTATACCTACGGGCCAAAAAGGAAGTCAATTTGTCGAAAACAGGGCAGTCTCTTCCAAAAGCAAAGGCAGCCCGGCGTCGAACCCGCCCGGCTGCCTTTCTTTTGTCCTGCGATTATGATCCTCTCTACCGCTTTTCTCCGCGATATAAGCTGAGAGTAATGAAATTCATATACTGATTCACCTTAAGCGACATGATATCGTTAACGACGGCATGCAGCGGCGGAGTGCCCGTCTTGTAATATTTGTCACTGACGCATTCCCAGATATCCTGGCCCGTCACCTGATCGTACCCGAGCATCTTGAACTCTTCCGCCTTGTCCCGGCAGAGCTGCTCGAACATCTGATTGCGTTCCGCCTCGTTCAGAATGTCGGCGGCCCCTGTCCCTTCTTCCCCATCCTTCATGCCTTTGCCCTCCTCGCATCTTCCATGACCCCTCCAACATCGTCATACCCTAACTTCGATGTCCCCGTCGCGAATTCCTCCTTCGAGACGAATCTTAATCGGACAACTCCTGTCATCAAGCGGCGCCGAGGGAGCATAAGCATGTACTATTACCTACCTGGACGAGAAGAAGGGGTTGCCATGTCCAAACGCAAGCAAACGTTTATTCAAGGGGCCATGATCCTGCTGGCGGCCGGTCTCGTGAATCGGCTGCTCGGCTTCGTTCCGCGCATCGCGCTTCCCCGCATTATCGGAGCGGAAGGGGTAGGGCTCATTCAGCTCGTCTACCCCTTCATGATCGTCATTCTTACGATCATTACCGGCGGACTCCCTCTTGCCGTTGCCAAGCTTGTCGCCGAAGCCGATTCCAGAGGCAAATCGAAGCTGATCGGGCGAATTCTGCGAACCGCCATGGGGCTGGCGCTGGCGACCAGTCTCGCCGCGGCTACCGCTTGCCTGGCCTTGTCCGATTGGATCTCGACGACGATCATGACCGACCCGCGCGTCGGAACGGCCTTCATCACCATGATTCCTGCGCTTCCGCTCGTCGCGGCCTCCTCCGTCTGGAGAGGCTATTTTCAAGGCAAGCAGAACATGATTCCCACTGCGATCTCCCAAACGACCGAGACCATCGTACGCATCGTGCTGACGCTCCTGCTGACCTCCCTGCTGCTTCCTTGGGGGCTGCAAGCGGCTGCTGCCGGAGCGATGGCGGGATTGGTCATGGGGGAGCTCGCGGGCCTGCTTGTTCTATGGCGCCAGCTGAGAATCGAAGTCCGGTCGAAGCGATCTCCAGCCGAGTCCGCACCAACCGAAACGGAAAATAATGATGTAGACAGCGCGGAGGAGCGTTCGATCACGCGGAGAATGCTAGGGATTGCCCTTCCCGTCACCGGAAGCCGGCTGATCGGCTCTCTATCTTATCTGCTTGAGTCGATCCTGACGACCAAAAGCCTGATCGCGGCCGGTATCGCGGTCTCGATGGCCACCTCTCTATATGGATCCTTGCAGGGAATGGTCATTCCGCTGCTGACCCTCCCCGGCGCTCTTACCTATTCGCTGGCGGTCTCTCTCGTTCCCGCCTTGTCCGACGCCGCCGCCCAAGGGGATTGGGCCGGTATCCAGAAACGGCTTCATCAATCGTTGCGGCTCGCCGTCGTGACGGCAGCCCCGTTCATCGTGCTCATGGGACTTCTCGCCGGGCCGATCTGCTCTCTGCTGTACGGGGACGACTCGATGGCCGGCATGCTGCGGTGGCTTGCTCCCGTCGCCGTCTTCATCTATATGCAATCGCCGCTCCAGGCTGCGCTTCAAGCGCTCAACCGTCCGGGCACGGCGCTCGTCAACACTTTCGTCGGAGCCGTCGTGAAGCTTACTCTTATCGTTCAATTGGCCAGCCGTCCCGAATTCGGCATTCAAGGGGCGATAATCGCGGCGGGAGTCAACATGGTTCTGGTCACGCTGCTTCATTGGTTCAGCGTCGCCCGTCTGACCGGCTTCCGGCTCATGCCGATCGACTTCCTTAAGGTAGCGCTTGCGATGATCATAACGGGTGCCTGCGCTCTCGCGATATGGAACTGGGACGGAATGGCGAACGACGCGGCCCGTTTAGCCGCCGCCTCGCTCGCTGCCGTCGTCGTCTATGTGCTGCTGCTGATCTGGCTCAAGCTCATCGACCGCCTGGACGCCGCCAGGGTACCGATTGTCGGCCGATTTTTCCGATGAGACGCTTTTAAACGGTTATTTGCGATTCACATATAGCTTGCCTTGCTGGCTGCAGGTGCAGAGGTATACGCTTTTGAAGCTTCCGACTCCTCGCAGCCCCAGCTCTTTTTTGAGCCAGAACCGGGTTTTGCCAAGCTTCTCCAGATTGTCGTCCTGAACGTGTCCGTCCAGGATCAGGGGAGTCGGAAGAGGTTCGAAACGGAACTTCGGGTACGCAGCAGGAACGGCCGTAAGCTTCTTCATCATGCTCCGATTCCTCTCGTTCTTCGGAAGTCGCGTCGCGATGCGCGCGCTCAGGCGCCTGTTATTGTCACCCTCCCCGCTCAGGCTCATACGGCCCGGCTTGTGGAAATAATGGCATTCGCTCGCGCCGGATCAAGGTTTCTTGTACTAGCATTCGGCTAGCGGCCATAGGCTGATACAAAACACTCTTGTGAAGGAGCGTGTCTCATGAAGTCCATTCCGCAAGTATCCGGCTTCCGCATTGCTTCTCCGGTCGTTTCCGGAATCCTCTGGGCCATTATTTGGCTCGCTGCGGGAACGCTGCTTGTCTCCGTACTGCTGTACAGCTCGTCCATGGGCGAGGACGAGATCGTCCCTTGGGTATTCGGCGTTCACGGCTTCGCCTCCCTGTGCGGAGGATTCGTGTCCGCCCGGCGTTCGGGGCGCAGAGGCTGGTACGTCGGCTTCGCGACCGGTCTTATCTATGCGCTGCTCGTCCTGGTCTCCAGCTATCTCGCCCATGACATCGGCTGGACGGTGCGCATCCTCTCCTTGCTCGGGGTATCCTGCGCAGCCGGAGCGATCGGAGGCATGATGGGGGTCAATACGGGTTCCGGCTCCAAAGGCAGGAAATAACCTCCGCGGCTTCCGTTTTCCTTTTCCCCCTCCGGGTATGATATACTAAGTCCTAATTTGGTTACGGAATGCGGGGGAGAAGGTTGGTTTTGTTTGATTCCATGCTGACGATTTCGATCTATACGGGGATCGCGGTGGCCGCGCTTCTCTGGTTCGGGACAGGCCGTCAGCCCTTGGCCGCGGCGGCGGCTTTCGTCAGGATTCTGGTCACCTCGCCGAAACGCATGTTATTTTTCCTGTCACTGCTCGCCATCCTTCTGATCAACAAATTCGAGCTGAAGCTGGAAGCGCTGCTGCCGCTGCACTACGATCTGACCTCCGCTTTGACCGGCTGGGAAGGCAACTGGCAAGGAACGCTTCAGTCCGTTCTTCGCGCCGATTGGCTGACGGTCCTCTGCTCCGTTTTTTACCTGGTCTTCTTCCAAGCGGTCATGATTGCTTCCATCGCGATTTATACATACAAAGGGAATTCCAGGCTTTTCTACGCGTTCTGCGTCGCTTTGCTGCTGAATTATTTGATCGCTCTGCCGTTCTTCCTGTTCGTCCCGGTCGATGAAGCCTGGTCGGCCTCGCCGCACATCCAATTCCTGATGCTGGACGTGTTTCCTCGCTTCGAGCAGGAATACCGGCACTTGTCCGGGCTCGACAACTGCGTGCCGAGCCTTCATACCTCCATCTCGGTCACGATGGCTTTGCTGGCGGCGCGCTCCGGCATCCGAAGATGGGCGGTCTTCGCCGGGATCAATGCGACCATTATTCTTTTCTCCATTTTTTATCTGGGCATTCATTGGTTGACGGATATGACCCTTGGGCTCGGTCTCGCCGCTATCTCCGTTGCCGTTGGCTTGAAGGTCGGAGCTTGGGCGGAACGCCCCGCCAAGGCCAGGGCCGCCGGCAAGGCCGAACCTCAGAGAAGATGGGCTCGAGCCGCGTCGCGATCGACCAGTTCCTCTACGTCAAATTAGCTGACAACAAGATTTCGCCTGTTGTGCCGTAATTTTATTAGAGAAAAAGCCCTTCCCGTTCGCTTATCGCGAACCCGGGAAGGGCTTTTCTCCGTTCTTTGTATGCGGCCATTAGGATTCGGCTTTGACTTCCGCCGGCTCCGACTTGGCTTGGGAAGCCTCGACGACGTTGTTGATGGCGGACCGGTCGAACGTCAGCTTGGTGACGTCGTTCACCTTCAGTACCACGACATCGTCTGTAAGCTCGGCGATCGTGCCGTGAAGGCCTCCGATCGTCGTAATCTTGTCGCCCTTCTTCAAGGCGCGAAGCATCGAGTTGCGAGTCTTCGTTCTCTTCTGCTGCGGTCGAATCAACAGGAAGTAGAAAATAGCGATCATGACCACTATCATGAGTAATCCTTGCATTCCATGTCCCCTCCTCTCTGTGTTTAGAAACCGCTCTCGTTGCTAGCCATACCATATTTCTCGAAGAACTCGTCGCGGAAATCGCGCAGCCTGTCCTGCCGAATCGCTTCCCTGACTTGCTCCATCAGATGGACGAGGAAGTGCAGGTTATGAATCGTCGTCAACCGCAAGCCGAACATCTCATCCGCCCGAATGAGATGGCGAATGTAGGCTCGGGAGTAGTTGCGGCACGCGTAACAGGAGCATTCCGGATCAAGCGGACCGAAATCGCTGACATACTTGGCGTTCTTGACGACCAGCCTTCCCTGGCTGGTCATGGCCGTTCCGTTTCTTGCGATTCTCGTAGGGAGCACGCAATCGAACATGTCGATGCCGCGAATGCTGCCCTCTACCAGGGCATCCGGCGAGCCAACCCCCATCAGGTAACGGGGTTTATTAGCCGGAAGCAGCGGAACGGTCTCCTCAAGCATCTCGTACATCATATGCTTAGGCTCGCCTACGCTTAGTCCACCCATAGCATACCCCGGGAAATCCAGGGAAGTCAAATCTCGGGCGCTCTGCTTGCGCAAATCGGCATGCATCCCCCCCTGAACGATGCCGAACAGGCCTTGATCGTGGGGACGCTGGTGCGCTTTGAGGCATCGCTCCGCCCAACGGGACGTTCTCTCCGTCGATTGCTTGACGTACTCGTAGGTCGCCGGATAAGGCGGACATTCGTCGAACGCCATCATGATGTCGGCGCCGAGCGCGTTCTGCACCTCCGTCGCCACTTCCGGCGAGAGGAACAGCTTGTCTCCGTTAAGATGGGAGCGGAAGTGGACGCCCTCCTCCGTGATCTTGCGATTCTCGCTTAGCGAGAACACTTGGAAGCCGCCGCTGTCGGTCAGGATCGAACGGTCCCAATTCATCATCTTGTGCAGGCCGCCCGCTTCCCGGACGAGCTCATGGCCCGGTCTGAGGAACAAGTGGTACGTATTGCTGAGAATGATATGAGCGTTCAGATCCTTCAGTTCCTCCGGGCTTATGCCCTTCACGGATGCTTGCGTGCCGACCGGCATGAAGGTAGGCGTCTCGATAACGCCGTGCGGGGTATGAACGCGGCCTAAGCGGGCGCCCGTCTGGGCGCACGTCTTGATCAGTTCGTATCTAATGGCTGACATGAATGCTATAGCCTCCTAGCGGATTTAACTACACGATGAACATGGCGTCGCCGAAGCTGAAGAAGCGATATTCTCGCTCGACGGCTTCCCGGTAAGCATTCAGTACGGCTTCCCGTCCGGCCAAAGCGCTGACTAGCATGACGAGTGTCGACTTGGGCAGGTGGAAGTTGGTCAGAAGAGCGTCCACCATGCGATAGTCGTACCCGGGATAAATAAAGATATCGGTCCACCCGCTGCAGGCGGACACCGGTCCACCGTCGAAGCGCTGCCCGAGCGTCTCCAGCGTCCGGGCCGAGGTGGTGCCGACCGTCACGATCCGTCCACCCTCCGATTTTGTGCGATTCAGCAGCTCCGCGCTCTCTCCGCTTACCGAGTACCACTCGGAATGCATCTCGTGCTCGTCGATGTTCTCGACCGATACCGGACGGAAAGTGCCAAGCCCTACATGCAGCGTGATCCAGCAGAGCCGGACGCCGGAAGCTTGAAGCTCCTGCAGGAACGCTTCGGTAAAATGAAGCCCTGCGGTCGGAGCGGCAGCGGAGCCTTCATGCTTGGCGTAGACGGTCTGGTAACGTTCGCGGTCCTCCAGCCTTTCCTTAATATAAGGAGGAAGAGGCATCGTGCCCAGCTTGTCCAGCAGCTCGTTGAAGATGCCTTTGTATTGGAAGCGAACATGCCGGGCTCCCATCTCGCCTTCCGCTTCGACAACCGCCGTCAGCAGAGGCTCGCCGTCCTCTTCCTGCGCTCCGAAGTGCAGCACCGTGCCCACATGCACTTTTTTGCCCGGTCGAGCAAGCACTTCCCAGGTATCGCCTTCCAGTCTCTTGAGCAGAAGAAGCTCTACCTTGGCTCCGGTATCCGGCTTAACGCCGTACAGCCTGGCGGGCAGCACTCGGGTATCGTTCAGGACGAGCGTGTCCCCCGGCTTCAAGTATTCCTTCAGATCGGTAAACGTTCGATGCTCCGTCTCCCCTGTATCCTTATGCAGCACCAGAAGCCTGGAGGCCGTGCGGTCCGCCAGCGGTGTCTGGGCGATAAGCCGCTCCGGCAGTTCAAAATCAAAGTCGTTAACGTTCATTAATGCTCATCCTTCTCGATCTTAACATCCTTGTAGTAGTATAGCAGAATAGATTTGTAGTCATACCCTTGATCGGCAAGCCCCTTCGCTCCCCATTGGGACATGCCCAGCCCGTGGCCGTAGCCTTGCCCGCTGATGACGAAGCTCGGATCCGTCGTGACGGACCGCAGTTGGCCGTTAGCCCCCATCACGAGAAGATTGCCCGACACGTTCTCGGCGCCGTCGGCTCCTTGAACTCTGACGGCAGCGGATGAGGTAACCTCGTTCGTCTGGCCATTGACGCCGACAACGGTATATCTGCCCGTCTCTTCGATCTCGAACAGCGTACTCTTGATTCCTCCAAGCGCGCTGCGAAGGTTATCGGGGACGCCGACGTCGACCACCCGGCCGTTCGCCTTGATCTCGATCGCTCTTCCGGACGGTCCGCGCTGAGACACTTCAAGCGTTCGAAGAGGCCCTTGGATCGGCGTCTTCGCCCTCTTGTTGATAGCCGTCAGAAGCTCGTCCGGGGTCATCGGCGCTTCCACCCAGCTGAAGGCGGTATATTCCGGAACGATCTCCAAGGTAACCACTTGATCGCCCTTATTCACCCGCGCCACAGGCTCGACGTTCGACAGGACCTGAGGGCTGGAACGCACGGCGACTCCGTCGCCCGTTACGTCATAAAGCTTGATTCCCGCTTCGTTCGTTTTGCCGCTGTCTCTCAGGAAGTCGCTTCTTATGTACCCGGTCGTTCCATCGTCCAGAGCCACGCGGTTCCAATTCAGCTTGCCTTCCTGCGGTCCCGCATCGGGGCTGGTTACCGCGCTCGCCAAATAGTTCGTCACGTTCCTCCAGATCTCCGTCGCGTTGTCCGCCGTCATTCCGCCGGCATTCGAGGAGAACACCGCGGAGATCGGTTTGCCGCCATAGGTCAGCACTTCGCCCGCAGTCGCATTGACCGCGCTGATGGATTGGGCGTTCTCGCCCTTGATTCCCGTGTAGGCTTGGCTATAGGTCGTATCCACCACGTTGGCGATCTGGAAGCCGACCCCCGACGACAGGGCATACGTGCGGGCCGCGACCGCTTGCGCCTTCTGGGATTCGGCCGGCCAAGAGGTATAGATCTCGGAGCCGACGACGGAATACAGATACTTCTCGAGGTCCACCTCGTTCACGACCGCGAGGCTGCCGTTAAGCACGCTGACCTCGATGCTGCCGCGGTACGTCTGCTTGCTGCGCTCCGCAACCGCGATGCCCGCGTCCCCCGCCGGGCTCGCGCGCAGCACCGACCCGGAAGCGGCGCTTGTGGCGTATAGGGGAACGGGCTTGTTCAGCGAACCGTTGTATGTCATATCGTTGCGGACGATCACGTAGGAATCGGAGGCGGAAGCCGCCTTCGCATTCGCGCCTTGGGCGGCTGCCTGGACCTGGATAGCCGTCAGGGCCGCCGGATCGGAGGCTTGTCCGATCCGAACGTAATAAGCCGCTTTGCCGCCTGCGGTCTTATAAGCAAGGAAAGCGTCGAGCCCGGCGTTGCCGAACTTGGTCAGCGCTTCCGCCGCAGCCGCTTCGCTTGCGTAAGGGCCCGCCTCTACGGCGAGCGGACCGACCACCGACGCAGGAGTCAAGGATGGGGCTCCAAGCGTAACCGAAGGCGTATTGTACTTCGCCAGCGCGGTCGATGCGGCCGCGGCCGTCGCGTAGTTGCCCTCCGTTACTTGATAAACCGCATTGCCGTTCTTCGTCAGCTTGGTGATGTAGGCGGCGTTCGACGAGGCCTGAATCTTCTTCAGCACGCCGACTGCCGTCAGCAGGTCGGACGTCTCGAGCACCTTCGCCTTATAGCCGTCCACGGCGAAACGAATCGTCTGCGCGGAAGCCGCCTTCGTGATCGCGACGCCGTCGAGCAGGATCGATAGCCCCCCATCGGACGACAGAGTCGCGGTCGGGGTCGTCGCTTTGTACTTGCTGCCCAGGTCCAGGAACAGTCCGACCCGAATGGTATCCGGCACGGTGACCGCGTTCGCGGCCGTTCCAGTGGTACCGAGAGCTACTGCGGCAAGAAGAGTTCCAATGATAGCCGTTCTGCCGATAAAATGCTGTTGCCGGTTGATCATGTTGTTTTCCCTCCGCCGTTTGATTTCGATTGGGGCAGCGAACACACTCCGTCTGCGCAGGAGTCGTTCTTCCCGAACAAGCGATAACGATATCGCGCCACCAGCTTGTAAACCAGCCGGCTTAATCCTCTGAAGCCGGGCCAGGTTCCCAGAATGCCTATCCATCTCAGCGACGGGACATTGCGCAGAAGCTTCATGACCCCATCCGGACCGGAGTACAGCCGATCTCCGTCGATGACATGCATCTGAGCCAACAACCGTTCCGTCGGCGTATTCGCCAAGGCGGGCCAGCTCCCGTGCTCTCCGCTCTGATAGGATTGGATCGTGATCCAATCTACCGGAACGAGCGATTCCAGCTCCTGCAGCTTGGAGGCCGTTGCGAGACAGAGATTGCAGTGTCCGTCATAAAGGGCGATCAGCTTCGAGGCCGACTCACCCGAGACTACCGGAACGCGCCCCCCGCTCATCTCTGCTCCGGAATCGGAAGCCCCAAGTGGCGGTACGCCGCCGCCGTCACGACACGGCCGCGCGGCGTACGCTGCAGGAATCCGATCTGCAAGAGATAGGGCTCGTAGACATCCTCGATCGTCTGGCTCTCCTCGCCGATGGATGCCGCGATCGTATCGACGCCTACCGGTCCGCCCTTATAATTGGCGATCATCGCTTGAAGCATCTTATGGTCGATGGCGTCAAGGCCCATCGGGTCCACTTGAATTCGCTCTAGCGCCTCTTGGGCCAAATCTTCGGTAATCATGCCGTCTCCGCGGACCTGCGCATAGTCGCGCACCCGCTTCAGCAGGCGATTCGCGATCCGCGGCGTGCCGCGCGAACGCCGTGCGATCTCCCTCGACGCTTCGCCGATAATGCCGACGTCGAGCAGATCGGCCGTCCGCGAGACGATATAGGAGAGCTCCTCCTCGGTATAGAACTCCAGCCGGCTGACGACGCCGAAGCGATCCCTAAGCGGCGCGGACAGCAAGCCGGCGCGAGTCGTCGCGCCGATCAAGGTGAACTTCGGAAGATCGAGACGAACCGAGCGGGCGCTCGGGCCCTTGCCGATGATGAAGTCCAAAGCGAAATCTTCCATCGCGGGGTACAGCACCTCTTCGACGGTCCGGTGCAGGCGATGGATCTCGTCGATGAACAGCACGTCGTTCTCCTGCAGATTCGTCAGAATCGCCGCCAGATCGCCCGGCCGTTCGATCGCGGGCCCGCTCGTCGTCCGAATGCTGACGCCAAGCTCGTTGGCGATAATGTTGGACAAGGTGGTCTTGCCCAGGCCCGGCGGGCCGTACAGAAGCACGTGATCCAACGCTTCGTTGCGCATCTTGGCCGCTTCTATATAGATCTTCAGGTTGTCCTTGACCTGAGCCTGCCCGATGTATTCCGTCAGGTAACGCGGACGGAGACTGAACTCCGCCGCTTGGTCTTCCATCATCAGGTTCGCCGTGACGATCCGGTCCTCCATCGCTTCCCCGCCTCTCTGTAATGCCGCTAGACGCTATACGTTCTTATCCTTGGAAAAGTTGCTGCAGCGCCTTCTTCATCAATACGTCCGTCGTCTCGCTGCCGGTTAGGTTATCCTTCATCGCATTCCAAGCCTTATCCAGCTCCGCTTCGCGGTAGCCGAGTCCGCCGAGCGCTTCCTTGGCTCCCGCCCAAGCCGCATTCGCCTCCGAAGCGACGGGCGCCGCCTCCATCGTAAGCTGCATCGAGGTCGCGGCCATCCAGCGGTCGTCTACCGCCCCGAGCTTGTCCTTGAGATCCAGTACCATGCGTTGAGCCGTCTTCTTGCCGATTCCGGGCAGCTTCGTCAGGAACGTCAAGTTCTCCGATTGAATGGCCGCCGCCACCACTTCCGGCTTCCCTCCCGCCAGCACGCCTAGGGCGACCCGCGGTCCGATGCCCGATACGTCCAGCAGCTTGCGGAACATCGCTTGTTCCTCGCGCGTAGCGAAGCCGAACAGCTGAATGGCGTCTTCCCTCACGTGGTGGTGTATGTACATCATTATAGGCTCTTCCGATCTCGCGAAAGCATACGGATTCGGCGTAAACACCCGGTAGCCGATGTCGCGAACGTCAAGCACGACGTATTCGGTCTCGAAGTGCACCACTTTGCCTCTTAGAAAATCGATCATCTCGGAGTCACTCCGTTCACTCTATCATTCAATACGATGGAATGGGCATGACAGATCGCGACTGCCAGAGCATCCGCCACGTCATCCGGTTTCGGAATGGCAGACAGCTTCAACAGCCGCTTCACCATCTCTTGCACTTGCTTCTTCTCGGCGCCGCCGTAGCCGACGACCGATTGCTTCACCTGCATCGGCGTGTATTCGCCGATCGGGATATTGCGCTGAGCCGCCGCCAGCAGCAAGACGCCTCTCGCTTGGCCGACGCTGAACGCATTCGTTACGTTCTTATTGAAAAATAGCTTCTCGACCGCGATCGTCTCCGGCTGATACCGATCCAGCAGCTGGCAGGATGCTTCGTAGATCTGCACAAGACGCTGTTCCGTCGGCGTTCCCGCTTCCGTCTGGATGCATCCGTATTGAACGGGAACGATCCGGTGGCCGATTTTGTCCACGAATCCGAAGCCCATGATCGCGATACCGGGGTCAATTCCAAGCACCCGCATAAGGAATCCCCGCTCTCTTAACTTGAAGTTATAGACTTGATTATAGCAAATGTTCGCACGAATGAGAACAAAAGGACGAACATCGCTTGTCTATCGACTCCATGCCAAAGAGACTGCCGAGGGGTCAACGCCCTTACTCGGCAGCCTCTGAGAGATTAGGTGATTCGGTGGACCTGCACGTAATTGCCGACCTGGTCGACGATTCGGATCGTCACGGCGGCCGTCTTCACGGTTCCGTTGCTGTAACGAACAGTGAAGACGAAGGTATACAAACCTTCCGGAAGCTCGCTGAGCGGGAAGCCAGCTTCCTTGCTTCCCAGTAGTCCGTTCCAATTCACCGGAAGGCTCGGATTCACGGGAGCCAGCCGATGCTTGAGCGTCTCTCCGGCCGCAGCGGTTACCTCCACCGGCTTGGTTGACGAGCTTCCCGTATCCGTCGTCACCGCGTCCAGCACGAACGCTTCGCCCGCCCAGAACCATTCCGCCGGCCGCGGCGCCTTCGGGTTCTTCTCATTGTAAGCGAGGCGATTCTTCTCCCACGCCTCGGTATGGCGTACATAGCCGACAATGCCGAGAGGCAGAACTTCGATGGAATGCGTAACCGTTGCGGCAGGCGCCTTCCGGTCGCTTACGGTCATCGTAACGGTCCAACGGCCGGGTTCTGCGAATCTCTTAACAGAACCGGTCGTGGGATAGGGGAAGCTTAACTGATAGGCGTAGCTTGACTTCTCCCCTGTCGGAGACACGATCTCGTAGCTGATATCCAGCATGTCTTGATCCGGGTCCGACACTAAAGTGCTTAGCTGAACCGTATCGCCTTCATATGCCGGTTTCGGAATCCAGTCGAAGTCCCCATCGGGCGCCTTGTTGGTGACGATGACAAAATACTTCGGATCGCTCCACCCGCTCCAGTCATAGCCGTCATAGACGCGAACCATGACATAGAAGTTTATCTCCTCCGGCAAATCGGACGATGGCGTCCACGACTTCGCGCTAGAGCTTATCTCGCCCGTATCGAGATAAGAATAGCCGCCGTACTTGTAGATCCGAAGCTGGTACTTCGACTGCGGATCATGATCTTCATCCAGATAAGACCATGTGAAAGTCGGCCGCAAAATGTCCAATTCGGTCGGGTGGAGCGAGTCCGAGCTTGTCGGATTCGTAACCTGAGCCATTGGTTTCCGATTGACGATGGCAATCTGTCCAGTCGCCTCATCCTTCAGGCCGTAGCTGTTGGTTACGATCTGCCGAAGGGTGAAGATCCCCAAGCTGTTGAACGCCTTCTCCCAAGACGTTCTCGACGTGCTTGCAAGCGTCTCTGCGCCTCCGGACGGCTTCAAGTAGTATTGGTGAGCAATCATGGTCCGATCGCCATCCTGCGGGTCGAACGCCGTAGAGTTTATCGTCACCGGCACGCCGCGGAAGGTGGTGATCGGAGAGATCGTAAACCCTGCGACCGGCGGAGCGATCGGCGTTGCAGCTGCTACATCGAATTCTTGCCGCGCCCAATCCTCCGCCCATGCTCCGTATTCGTCCTGAACCTGCAGCTCGATGACATAATGACCGCTCTCCGTGACCTTCGTCGGCGGATGATCGACGTACTTGAATTCGGCCGCCTTCGGCGTAAGCAACCGCCACCTCGTCGTGAAGATCCCTTTGGTCGACTGATAGTCAAGTCCAGTATTCTCGGTCGAATACGCGCCGGTTGTTGGATTGTAACGATCCGGGTCGTAGGAGCTGTTCGTATAAACGACATTCCCGCTGTCGTCCGCCGCTGCCGTGAAGCTCGCGATCGGCCGCCGATGAACGCGGATCGTTCCGTTCACTTCGTTCGACTCCTGGCGGTAGCTATCGAAAACATCGCTCGGATACGGATAGTCCGGGTTCGGATCGTCCTTCGTTCTGAAGCGGAACGGATACTCTCCCGGCAAGCTAAATGAAGGGACGGGCGTGTCGAACGATTTGCCGGCGTCACTCCAGGCTCCCTGCGGATTCAGGAAGACGTTCGGGTTATGCGAGTAGATCCAGGCTTCGCCGGCCGTAATCCGCTTGTCCGATTCCGGATCGTCGAAGGTAACGTCATAAGTCAGCGGCTCGTTCACGAGCACCACGCCATAGATTTTCCCCGTAGTCGCTCCTCTCGGCTCCGCTGTCGAAGCGCCGAAGAACGAGACGCCAGGCTGACCTCGGCTGATAACCCCATACTTGCCGCTTGTCCATCCGCTGTCTTCGATCGTCGTCTGCTTCAGGCGATTGACGTAAAGAGAGAAACCGGTCCCTTCCGGAACGAACTTCAGCGTGTAGGTCTGTCCGGCGACGAAAGAGTAGGCTTTGGAGAACACTGTTTGGGTTACCCCGGCAACGGTCTTCTTGACTTTCAGCTTTCCGTCCTCGAATTCGGCGCTGTAATAGTTGTCCTTATCCTGGGCGAGATAGACGTAACCGGCAGCGGCCGCCGAATCGTTCTTCGGTTGAAGGCTGCCTTGGAGAACAAGTCCTTCCCCTACCTTGCTTCCAAGCCAGAGATCCTTCGTCGGCGTCCCGATCTCGAACTTCTTAGGGCGGTTCAGTTCACCTGTCGAGCTTATTTTATAGACATATGGAGCGGCATTATATCGATCCGTAATCGCTTGAAGAAGGTACGTCTGATCGCCAGTCGGTATAACGTTAAAAGCATAAAGAGTTGTTTTGTTAACAGTTGTAGATGCTAGACCGCTAGTTTCAGTTCCGTTGGTCTTATACGACCAAATCTGGCCGAGATCCGTGTCACTAACCACGCTATAGGTGGCGGGATCAATGACGGTTACCTCCAGATTTATTTTGGATGAAGAACCTTGGTACGTGAAGAAGGTGATAAGGCCGTCAGAACCCTCCAGGATCTTAAACGTAACCGGAGTCGAAGTCGAATTCGGTTGTTTAAATGCGTGGACGTACTTCTCCTCGCCTGTCGGCGTTACCGCGATAGCTTTTCCTTTGGCTCCGAACCACATATTGCCCTTGGCATCGACGTGGTAAGGGAAAGTATCGCCCTCCGTCTGGAAGTAAACGGTTCTCGTTGAACCATCGGAGTATGTCTCTACGTAAGAGTCCCTGCCTTGCAAATCGGTCGGATAGGGGAACGTTCGAAGCAGCTTCCCCGTACGGTCATGCACGGCCATGATCGGCGGTCCGGTCCATTCGCCGATTCTACCTGACGAATAGAAATTATAGGCATCGTCGACACCGATCAATTGCCAAGTATAGCGCTGGTTACCGGCAGGTTGCTGCAAGGAACCCGTCTGGACAAGATTCGTATCGTAGATGACCGCAACCGAGTCATCGAATTGTCCAGTGAAGTAGAGCGAAGGACCCTTCTGCGAAATATATCTTGGCAGGAAAAACTTGAAGAATAGATGATCTTGGGTCTTGAAATAATCGGTTGTTGTCAAGGCGTTGAGATCTTCTACTCGCATTAGACCCGAGCTATCAAATCCGGTTATATAGGGCTGGTTATTGTAATTGTAAGCCGATTTTTTTCGCGCAGTGCCGATAATGCCTTTAGAATCCGCATATAGTCCGTTTTGGTAATTGTACCAGCGTGCTGTGTCATTCATGATGGGAGAAGCTATTGCCAGTTGCTTTACCAGGATTTCTCCTGTCTCTCGGTTGATGACGGTTGTAAAGGGATTATTGGCGCTATACGTTTCCGCCATCGAAATAAAAACAAGATCGCCTTTAACCATCAATCGGGTATACGTTAGACCAGGCGTTATACTCACGTCCAAATTGACCGGAACCGTACGGACTAGCTGCATGCTGTGATCATAAATGTAAAGTGTAATTAATCTTGAAGCAGTGTTCTTTATCGGGAGGCCGGTGATCTTATAAATATACCTCTCGTCCGCATAATAGGGGTCGAGCTGCGTCGAAGTAAATGGCATTACTTCTAATGTAGGCGTGTTCTGCATGCTGGCATAGAGCGTTCGGTCGATAAAATCATCGCCGTAATAGCTATCCACGGCCATATTCATGTTGAACATGCCGATATCGGTCCGGTAATTCATCGTGGAGAGCGTCTCGTTCTGAAGCGTCCATCCGGACTTGTCACCCGATACTCCGGTGTCGAGCGAGGTTACCGTTCCCGAGTGATAAAGCGCGGACATGGGCAAAAGAGTCTGATTGGAGGTGTCCGTCTGGTTGGAGGAAGTCACGACATCGATCGTCGGAGCAAGATTATGGACAATAAGCGTCCTCTCGTTCTCCGGCTGTTTGTCCGTGTTCGCGCAGGCTCCGTAGGTCTCGCAGGCGGTCTCGCGGAATAGATACCTGCCGACTCGATCCGGTTTAAAGATATAAGCCGCTTCCGCTCCCGTTTGAACGGTCTTCCAGCTCTCGTCCTCGAAGCCATTGTTGTTCGAATCGTACTTCATCTCAAACGTATGGCTTGCGATCGTATCGCCGTCCGGGCTATAAGCGTTGCTCTGGACCCGAACGTTCCCAAGGCGGGTCTCTTCCGGAGGAACGGCGATCGACGTCACCGGCGGCTCGTCCGGAACGACCTCAATCGTATGCGTATCTTCTTCGGATAAGACGCCGTTGCCGTTCTTGACGGACAGAATGACGGTATAAGTTCCGGGCTCATCGTATCGGATATCGTAGATGGGCGATTTCTGAACCAACTTCTGGTCCCACGTGTATTGAACGATCGGAACACTATCCCAATCAAACGATTTCTCGCCGGTGATCGGGAACGGCAGCGGTTGATTGGCCTTTACTTTGGTCGGCCCGCTAATGACCGCAACGGGACCGGAAGGACCAACGACCTCGGGCGGCTCCGTTTCCGGCGGAGTCGTAGGCGGAGGCGTTGCCCCAGGCTTAACGATTGTCGTGGTACATACGGCAAGACCGGTCTCCTTGCGTGTTCCATCTGCGAAAACAAGTACCACCCGCTGCTCGAACCTTGCGACATACGAGTCTCCGGTCATTTTCGAAGCTGGAGTCTTGTAGGTAAACGCGGTTGATGCTTTCGTCTTGTCGCCGCTAGGCGTCACAGTGGTTGTCTGCTGCTGCCCTCCATCGCCATCGTGCCCATAGAAAATCCACTTCGAGATCGAGCTGCCGGAGACACCCGTGATCGCAGCATTGACCGTCACAACCGTTGTCACTTCCGATCCGTCGAACGTAACCTCGCTAGGATTGCAGGAGCAGCTTGCGTTTGGGGTTCCGGATTCGACGGCGAGTTTGATCGTGATGGTTTTTTCGGCCGACGAGGACACATAACCTCCGAATGCGAACAGCGTTCCTTTGCCGGTCAACGTCTTCGTCATCGACACGGTCCCGTTGAAGTCGCTACGTTTGATCGTCAGGGAGGTGTTTACGGTGGATAGATCGTCTCTATTCGTCGTATTACCCGCCCCATTGTTTACGAACTGCGACACGATTTTGTCGATGTAATCTTTGGAGTTAAAGTAGTCTTTATAGACCGCCCGCGTTGTTACCGACACCGGAATCGTGATCGAATCCTGCCCAACCGGGATTGTATATTCGGAGCTGTCAGTCGTGATCGTTGTCGTGACGGCTTTATCACAGCCAAAGGCAGGAACAAAAAATGTTGCGTACCATGTTCCTGAACTTCTCTGATGCTGCATTTGAACGGAGCCTTGAGCGCAGAGGGTGGGCTTGGCTAGTACCTTGGCGTAATCTTTACCACCTACACTTGCCACGGTGAACTTGGGAGAACTTACCCCATTTCCTGTGAGAGAACTATACAGAAGTTGGTTCTCCTGTGCATTAGACATTGATCCCCATGTAGATGCTCCACTTACGCTAATCCAACTTCGATCCTCTAGATTCCCGCCTGCATCATCGTCGTTAGGAAAACAGCTATTAGTGACCGGGTTGTTTGCTACATCGTATCCTAAATAACGCTGATAGGATGTACCTGCTACGCATTTTCCTTGCGTAACAGTCCCTTTCCCCCATTCTCCAAAAGGAGCGCCATAAACAATAAGACCATACAAATTATAAGTAGCCATTGAGGCATCATACTTATTGTAAGCCGATTTATTTGGAACTCCAACTCCAGCTAAGTAGGCATAAAATTCTGCTTGACTATTAAATGTTCCAGTCGTTGCATCAGCCAATGTCTTTTTTATAGAGAATGGCCATCCTCCGAATAAAAGTAAAATCGATAACAGTATTAAGATAAGCTTCTTCATCTTCCTCATTGGCATCCAGCGTTCACCTCCTATTTACTGGAGAAGCTGAAGGTCAATAATTGCACTCCCGTTCCGTCTAAATCAATTTGTACATTACCGAACGTCTTAGATGTTTTAACTGTTCTCAGCTTTTCAAAATCAACCATTGCAGAATTGTAGTAACACATTATCCAGTTAAACATACTGATACCAATGGAATCCCCATACAACGCAACTAGTGCCATTCTGAGTTTGTTTTCGACTTTAAAATTCCGACCGCTCTCTTCATTCCAGAAAAGTCGATTAACAATTAACCGCATGGTAACCTTTTTACTAGCGAAGCTAGAGTAGTATGTTTTCTCAGGAAAAGAGAACCTAAAATAATAGTTGTCATTATCTACTGCTCTGGATTGGACTGCATAAGCGATTGCTAACGATGAAGACGTTCCGTTTGAAGTCTCCGGCCAATAATGCGCACTCGTATACTGCTCATCGTTCGCCAGATACTTCACCATCTGATAAGCTTTCTTGCTCAAGTCCGGCGTGATTTTCTCGCTGACGCTATATCCCTTATACGGCCCCATCGGGCCATCCCATAGAGAATCCTCGAAAGTCAGCTTGCCGTCCTTTGCGTCGAAGTAATGATAGGACACATGAGCAGGCATAGAAATTCCACTAGCCATCCAGTCGATAGCGCTCTGTTCCTCCAACACCTTATCGCTAATCAAATTCCAGATATGAGCCGTATTGTTCGCGCCGTCCCAGACGACGCGGCGGCCGAGAGCTTCGCTCACGAAACGTAGAGGCACGTAGGCGCGGCTGTTCTTAAGCACCGGCTGAGTACCGAGATTTTTCTCGACGCCATTAACGGTTGCTTTCTGCGACCCGAGCTTTAGCGTGATGTCCAGCGAGTCGGACTTGATCGACACCGTGCCTTGCGCTTCCTGGTAATCCACCGTCGTTCCCAGCTTCTCGCTAACGAATCGCAGCGGAACGAGTACGCGCTTCTGAGCGTCCACGAACGGTTTGGCATCCGTAAACGCCAGATTGACGCCATCCAACGCTACCGCTACCCCCGCTGTTGCCCCCAATGCCCTAGAGCTCCAAGCAGAAGGCAAAGACGCAAAAGCAACCAACATCACCAAAGAAACGAGAAGCGACTTTCTCATATCATTAATTCCTCCTTTTAGAGTTCAACTTGGTTAAAGAATGCTATGGATATGAAATTTCGAATTCATTTTGGCGAAAAGCCCATCAGTCGAGGATTGTGTATGATTTTTCAGCTATAATGGGGCCCTTCTCGAGAAAAGCAGACGATTATATATGAAAATTCAGATATAATCGATCAATCGGCCAAATTCCCAAAAATTATGTATGAAAAATCATCTATAATCCTCCCGTCATCTTTTCGAAGTCTTCTCGCTCACCTCTGTTCCACCTCTCCCTCCCCCGATAAAAAGAGACAAAAAAAAGAAAGCACACGCGACGCGGTTACGATCGTCTGCGGGTTCTTCCTCGCGTTATTCCTTATGCTCCGACTTTGTTCTGTCAGGTTGTTATCTATTATAGATAAATATTCCATTTTTCGTCAACTGGTTGTCGGAAAATAGAAAAGGCCGTCAAGGAGACGGCCTCATCACATCTTTGGCGGGCTCCTTCGCGTAATCGCTGAAGGAAGAGAGCACGCTGTTGTATTCGTCCCTGTCGGTGATCCGAATTCCGTCCGCCAGCTCCCGCAGCTTCTCCTTGGACATGCTGCTCTCCAACGCTTTGACGTCCAGCTGGAAGAAGGTTCTCATGACCTTCTCTTTGCGCGGAGGTCCGTCGAACAAGGAGAGATTTCCGTCCTGGTCCAGCGAGATGTACGCGGACTTGCGGCATTCCGGCGACAGATCGTCTACCTTCTCCTCGATTCGAACCGTCCCTTCCTTATGGAAGGTAGGCATCCAGTCCCGATGGGACTTGATGAGGTTCATCGTCTCCGAGGTGGAGTGAAGGCCCAGCATCCGCGTCTCTTCTCCGCACAGATAAACCCGATGAAGCACGATTGATACATCCGACGGCCAGGTGGACAGCTTATCGAGCGCGATGCCGCGCTGCGAGCCTCCTTGCTCATAGGTCACGGGATGGTTGTCCGCTTCCAGAGCAGAGGAATCGACCGCCACAGAGGCTGGCCGAAGAATACCGTGGACGAGATGGCCGGATACCCAGGTTCCCGCGATTGCGGAGGATACAGCCAACCCTGCCCACATGCCCAAAGTCCAGATCGGACGCCGCGTTCGCTTGAGCCGCTTCTTGATTCCCTTGATGCGTAATCCAAACACCGGAATCCCCTTCTTTGTTTTTTTCCTATTGTTGCCCAGGGATTCCGGCATTATGCTTCATTTGTTACCAATTTACCCAAGGAAGGCTTTGCTTGCGCCGAGGAGCGCTTGGCCGGGGAGACTTCTTCGCTTTGACTTTCGCTTTGGAGGCGGGCTTCTTCGCCGGCGCCGAGCTGTTCTCGCTGGAATTCAGCCTCAGTTCCGCAGATTCTTCTTGTTCATTCGCATCTTCCGGCTCTCTCAATGGAGGCATCGGAGGGAGCGGCGGGATTGCAGGAAAATCGCTTACTCCTCCAACGTAAGGATAAGTTCCCGGGTAAGTGGTTTCCGTATCGACGAGCGGTGTCGCGGCTAACGGGGAGAGTGAAGGAGTCGACGATACGGTTGGAAAAGTTCCCGGATAACTCATCGCGGGGGACACGGCTGTCGGCGAAATTCCAGGCATTCCGTAATGGCTGCCCGCGAATGGCTGCGGGGATGTCATCGCCGGAGAGACCATGGTCGGCGATAACCCGGGCACGCCATATTGGCTTGCGGGAGCGAACGGCTGCGGAGAGGTCATGGCCGGCGATACCATCGTCGGCGAGATTCCCGGCACTCCGTAATGGCCGCTTGGTGCAAAAGCTTGCGGAGAAACCATGGCCGGAGAAACGGCTGTGGGCGCAACGGCTCCCGGATAGGGGTAAGGCGTGGCGACGGCGGGAGAGACCGCTGCCGGGCTAACGGCCCCGGGCCATGGCGCCGTACCGCCCGTGCACGTGCTGCATGGCTGAGGCTGCCAAGCCGTCGGTGCGATAGCCGTTGGCGAGACCGCTGCCGGACTTACCATCGTGGAAGGCTCATAAGCCTGGGCAGTCGGAATCGTGGAGACTGGAGAAACAACGGGAGACGTGCTTCCCGGAAAATAACCGCTGTATGGCGTCATGTCGAAGGACCCCGTCCAGCCATGTCCGTGAGTGGAGGCATAGGTTCCTGCCAGCGCTTCGGTCGGGAAGTGAGGCGCCGCGCCGATTCCCGGAATCGGCTCATGGCCATGGCCATATCCGTAAAGCTGCCCGTAACCGCCATGGCCGTAGCTTTCATGACCATGGCTTTCATGGCCGTAGCTCTGATGACCATAACCGACTTGCCCATGGCTTACTTGACCATAGCTTTCGTGTCCATAGCCGTCGGCTTTATAACCTTCATGACCATAGCTCTCCGTCTTGTAACCCTCGTTACCATATCCTTCATGCTTATGGCCCTCATGGCCGTAGCTTTCATGCCCATAGCCTACTTGCCCATAACCTTCATGACCGTGACCGACTTGACCATAGCCTTCATGCCCGTAGTCTACTTGACCATAACCTACATGCCCATAACCTTCATGAGCGTGGCCTACATGCCCATAGCCCACATGCCCATAACCTTCATGAGCGTGACCGACTTGACCATATTGATGGCCATAGCTTTCATGGCCATAGCCCCCATGCCCATACCCTTCATGGCCGTATTGTCCGTAAGTCTCCTGGCCTTTGCCGTATTCATGAGCGGCTTCCGGCTTGCCATAACCGTGCCCATACGAGGTTTCGGCTGCCGCTTCATGCGTTGGATAAGCCCCCGTCGCGATCGGAGCCGCCGCTTCAACCGCAGGAACCGGGTATTGCTGGAACAGATCGACCGTGTTGTACTCCACATGAACGGGAGCGTATGGATGGTGGTGGTGATGATGATGAGATTCGTGGTAGATAGGCTGCGGCACCGGGTAGGTTTCCGGAGCTGGAGCCGGGGCTGGCGCAGGCGCCGGGGCCGGAGCGATAGGAAGCGGAGCGATAGGCTGCGGTAGCGGCATGACGCCGGTTTCCTTCTTATGTCCCATGCCCGGCACGACGCCCGTATTCGCCTTGCCGCCCGGCCACCAGCCGGCTTGCGCGCCTCCGTCTGCGGAAGGAGCCGGCGCAACGGTAACGCCCGTGCCACTCTCTCCTTCGGAGGCAAGCTTCGGAATGTTGACGACCTCGCCGGTCAGAAGAACATTCGGATTCTTAAGCTGGGGATTCGCTTTGATCATCGTCTCTAGCGGAACGCCCCAGGCTTTGGAGAGCTTCCACAAAGTATCGCCTTGCTGAACGGTGTGCTGATGCATGATTTCATAGGCGGGCGTGGCAGGCATCGGAATCTTGACCTTCATTCCGACGTCGATGACGTCCGGGTTCGCGATATCCGGATTCGCCTGAAGCAGCTCTTCCAGTGTGATTCCATACTTCTGGGCGATCTGGTATAAGCTATCGCCTTTTTTGACCATATGGATCTTCAAGCCGTTCCCTCCCTGATCGGGTCAAATTCGCATGCGGGCGAATGCCCCCGCATAGTCCATACATCCTATGCAGGAAATATGGTACACGTGCCTAGGGGTTTTCAGGGTTTGTCAGGAATCCAATGATATCAAGGGTTTTAAGATTCGGGCGGATTCTCTTCATATTAAATATTGTCGTTTATCTGCCTTTAGCAACAATTTTTTGCAACAGTTTTGCAACAAGGAGGCGGCCGACTCGTTTACTAAAAACTTAGTATGCGACCAATTGCCGGATGAGGTGATTTGAAATCACCCCATAAGGCTACGAACGGAAATCTCCGTCGGTTAAATCACTGAGCGATATTTTCCGTTCAGTAGGTAGAACTCGTCACCTAGATCCTTTTATCACCTTTAAATATACGAGCAAAATGCTTCTCTAAAAAGTCGGCCATCATGGACGCCTGGAAGCTCCATGCCTGTCCTTTTGATTTGGGGTAAAATACGAAACCGCCATGTTCGATATCAAGGACCTTTCGGAAGCGTGGGGGATAAAGGATGTTCTCCTTGATCCACTCACACTTACGGCTCGTTCTCCGCTCCAGATCTCTCATTGACCAATAGACGCCGATCAGTTCGTTACTCTTCAATTGCTCAAGTTCAACCTTGCTGATGAGAACATATTCGGAAGGAACGTTGATCATCAATTCAACCTTTAATTGTTGCATAAGAAGCCTCCATGTAGAAAAATCAAAAGAGGGTCCACTAATTGGTGGACCCTCTAATATTGAGAGCAATTATTGGTTTTGCAGTGATTGAAGTTGACTCTCCAGGTCGGATCTTTCTGTGGTTAGCTTCTCAATCAACTCATTAACATAGTCTAAAGTGCTTTGGAGAGGAGCAAGATACTTCTCTCCGTCCGTCCGGTTAGTATAATATGCAATCTGCTCCTCAGTCTGCTGTTTAAGTGTTGCATTGTCCGTTAATTGCTTAGCGATCTCTGAGATCCTAGACTTAATCTGCTCTTCAGTTAATGATTGGGAAGTCTGCTGAACGCTGTTCAAATTTATCGATCCTCCAGTCAGATCAATTTTTAATCCTAGAGCCTCCGCGGTCGCGCGAACAGGAAGATAACTGTAATTATTGATAATTGCAGCTTGACCAATTGTCTTTCCGTTCAAAGTTACATCCTTCGTAGCGACTACCTTTGATCCGGTAAGAAGATTAGATGCTCCGGCTTGAAATGCAAATGTCAAAGCTATTCCAGCTACGGCGCCGATGATATACTTTCTTGCTCGATGCATGAATTGGAACACAACACCATCTCCCAACATGTGGTATTTTCGTCAGTATACCACATAATACGATCATGAGAGATTTACGGTTGCAAGGGTTGCTCCTGTTGCGGAAAACAGTTTCAAATTCTTTGTAGCTGAGTCGTAGGCTAGATTTACTCCCTTAGAGTCTAACGATGACTGTAACCCGCTAACGCTAGAAATCGATAGACCAGAAACAACAGCTGAAGGAGAAAAATAAACCCCCGCGTCAAATCGAGTATAGCCTTCAAAATAGTTGTTGCTGTAAAACCACCATGTATCACTGGAATTCGTTTCAATACCTCCGGCGCTCGGGTTCCAAATAAGCGAATTTGCACCGCTACCGTTAATCTGAAATACATTTGCATCATCGCTGAAGATTGCTAGGTTAGCAAAGCCGGCTTGCATTCTAACATAACTTCCACTAGCTGCCGTTTGAATCGACGTACCCGTTATCGAACCGCCTGTAATTGTCGAACCGTTGATACTTCCGCCATTAATCGTTGCTGCTGAAATCGTTCCGCTGAAGTCGCCATCAACTCCGACAAGTGTCCCAGTGAATGTCCCCCCGGCTGCTGATAGATCTCCAGTGAACGTCCCTGTAGCAGCCTCTAGCGTACCACCGAACTTTAATTTCATATTAGGAATGTCAATCCAGAAGACTTTTTCCCCGGCAACTTCCCAAAACATTTCATCCGCATTGAAATGTGGGGCGATATCAACGGTCTTAATCGGTCGGTTGTCCATAATCGGAAACACTTTTCTACTAATCGTGGTTGAGCGGATCGTATACATGGTTAAGCCGCCGCCGATCTCTTCATTTGCTAAATTATCATATACCGCTCGATACATATCTTCGACACCGTAGCCATTGCGCTGAAATTCCTGCTTGATTTCGTGTGCCTTAGTCGTATAAGCTCCTGGTCCCACAATAGCGGTAGTCAATTGGTTTGTTCCATAATTCATCTTAATTTTACAGTCATCGTTGGAGTTGATCCCGCACAATACCGATCTTCCATTATCAAAGTATCCGACCAAGAACATCGCATGAGCAGTCTTCCCCAAATAGTCCGGTCCATGCTTTTGAATGTGGGCATTTTTATGCTCGATTGTCAGATGCTGCAGATATTCAATCGATTGGTCACCCGATCTCGAGAAATCATCAAGAATTCGAGTTGCCACTTCAGCACTTCCGCCAGAAAAAATTACCTTGTTCCCAATTTGGCGAATTTTAGGAATCTCCTTCTTAAGTGCGAAGTGTTCGCCATTGATATTTACCGATAGTCGGGAATCACCGGATAGCATGATAACATCAGCAGTCTGCAAAGCAATACATAAGCTCATGTTTAAAACCTCCCCAATGTTAATTTTGATTTGTTAGTATTCCATTCTGCTTGTTCAGAAAATCAACGATGTGTTCGCGGAACTCGGACAGGCAGTAGAACACTTGCCTCCCGATTTCCTCAAGGTCCCTTTTCGTTAGGCACTCGTCTTCATGGCTCTGCTCGAACGTGTCCAACATGAACCGAACTTCATGGTTAAAAGATTGCACGGCTTCTTTGAGTCGGCTATCCAGTTCATTAACGCTTTTCAGATGGTTCACCTCAGTTAATTTTGTAGGCTGATATTCTAAGGTCGTTCTTGTTGCCTTCATAGTCGTCAATGCGTGTAATGCTATATTGATCACCCTGATACTGAATCCGCATTGCCACGTCTAGGTCGTCACGCCAGCGAATTTCGAATATTGCTTCTACCCTCGAATTGACGGCTGCGGCCGCATAGAATTCACTTCCCGAGGTTTGGCGATAATATGCCCAGATATTTTCACCTTCCGGAATGGGATTCCATATATCAAGAGGATCGCCATAGGAATCACTCTCGTCTGTTCTTTTAAGAATGGAAATCTTCTTAGACTTCAATCTACTTGATCCGGTCATAAGGCTTCCTCCTTCTACAATGCTCTTACAAACTCTTCATAGTGTTCGAACAGTCCGACATAAGCGTCTAACATGGAGGCCATTCCATCAATCCGCATTTTTGCCGCCTGGTTCTTGACTGGGACGATGTTACCGTTACGGTCTGTTTGAATGCCTGTGTTTGTCAGATTCCATTTTAGGATTGGATTGTTGTTGTAATTGATCTTCTTGGCCTGAAGGTCGGCGCCCATCATCTGCATCGGTAGGCTGAGCGTCTTGGCTCCCTGGATACATCGCTCCATCTTGAAGCCGTGCTGCTCCATTTCCTCAACCCAATACTTTGCGCTGTAGCTGTCATAATAGATCCACAGAGGGGTTATGCCGTGCTCATTGACCATCTCAAGGAACCATGCAGTCACGTCCGCATAATTGATGCTGTTGCCGTTACAGAGCCTTAGAAGTCCCTGCTGCAACCACTTGTCATATGGAATCTTGTCCATCTGAACGCGCTTCTCGAAGCTCTCACGCGGCAGCCAGTACATCTGGTGAACGAATCGCTGCTGGGTCTCCTTATCCATCATTAGGAGCGTGGCTGCGGTCAGGTCGGTTGTTATGGACAGGTCGGCGCCGCCGATCGCATAGCAGTTCTTGAATCTAGAAATGTCGAAGGCTTCCTCGTTGTTGATGTCGTCGAACGTGAGCCAGGCGCTGGCGATCGTATCCCGAATGTTGAAGTCCTTCGTGAGAACGCCGCTGATGTCATTCGGGCTGTTTTTGGCCTTCTCCACCTTGCGAGATAGATCGTCCAGTTTCTTGATTGTTCCAAGTCCCGGATTGGCCTTGCCCCACATCTTGAAGTCCGTCCACTCCTCGCGCTCATCCAGCTCGTACAGGATCGGCAGGAAACTATCATCCTGGAACTTCCCATCCACCACATTGACGGCATAGGCGTACATATCATCGAAGATGCACTCCCGGATCGTGCCGGCCGTGGTAATCATAATGAGCATTGGCTGTCTGCGGGCGCTCTGGCTCTGCTTCATAACTTCGTATAGGTTGCGGTCCGTAACCCCGTGAAGCTCGTCCATAATGACACAGTGGGCGTTCAGGCCGTCCAAAGTGTTGCTGTTCTTCCCAAGTGGCTGAAACTTGCTCATGGTGAGCGGGAAATATAGATCGCTCTTGCGCTTCTTGATATGCCTGGAGAGGTCTGGACTCTGCTTAATCATGTTGTGGGTCTCGTCGAACAGGATCCGGGCTTGGTCGCGTTTTGTAGCCGTACTGTAAACCTCCGCGCCGCCCTCTCCGTCAGCTACCATCATATAAGCGGCGATCCCCGCCAGCATGGTAGATTTGCCGTTCTTACGAGCCACGTAGAACAGGCTTTCCCGATACCGTCTCAACCCCGTTTCCTTATCAATGAATCCGAACAAAGCAGCAATGTAGGCCTTCTGGAACAGTTCGAGGAGAACTGGCTGCCCCGCCCATTCTCCTTTGCTATGCTTGCAAAACGATTCGATAAACTCGATAGGCTTATTCGCCTTGGCTTCATCGAAGACATAGTTTCTTGGATTCTTGATCTCATCAACTAGCCGCTGATATTGCCTTCGTACCCGCTTGGAGACGGTCACCCCGCCCGTCTCGATCTCTTCCCAATATGCTATTATCCAGTTCATTTGATGAAGTCAAGAAGCGGGTCTTTAGTGGGTAATGCGTTCGCGGGTGGTAATAGATCGGCTAACTGCTTCGAGAGAAGGCTGAAACGTTGAACGGTCGTGTTGTACGCCTTCAAAGCCGGGTGCTCCCGAAGGAACTCTTGCGCCCCTTGCTTGAACATGGCCGTCGGCCCCTCTTCCTCGACTTGTTCCTTGAGCGTCGAGAGGGTCTTCTGCATGAATACAAGCTCGTTAAATAGACTTTGCGCCAACGCTTGGCGTTCTTTCGGAATCTGCTTCATATTCGCTTTAAGTTTCTTCATTTCCGTGGAGACGTCCGCAACATTATGCGATTTCATGGAATCACTCCTTTACTTTTTATAGTCACTAACCCACCCTTTATAGGAAATCTCATGGAGGGGCTTAAAAAGGGGGCTACTCGGTCTCCAGCGGATGTCACGATGATGGTGCACCCGGGGGTATGCGTACAAAGTTGCCGCTTGCATCAAACGTCAGCCCCTCAACGCATACCTCTGTATTCGAATAGTGTTCATGTTGGTGACAGGTCCGGCAAACCGCTTCGAGGTTGCTCCAGCTTAACGTAACGCTTGAATCATGGATGTTCTGCGGAGTGATGTACGTTTTGTGGTGGCATATTTCTGCTAACCCACCACACCGCTCACATACATAGTGCTTGCTTGCCATGTATCCATTCCTGCACTTTATCCATGCCGCGCTTTTGTAGAATGCCTTCGCGTAATCCTGGGCCATTATTCTAACGCCCTGCCGATCGCTGTCAGCCCTACAAATAGACTTTCTATCGTTCGCCTTAACCGCTCGCTATCTGGTCCTTGAGGATCGAACCATAGCTGTAGAATGAATTTCGTTATGGTCTGAGCTAACGGATGCACCGGTTCCGTGTCCCATGACTTTCCAGTGCTAACTTCCAGGTATGACGGAATGGAATCGAGCAGCGCCTGAATTATGCTGTCGTTGTCCGTGCCGTCGATCCTAAGAGCGTCCCTGGCTTCCTCGATTGTTATCAGCATGTCGATTTCTCCTTATGAAAAGGGAACCAGCGTGTCCGCTGATCCCCCTTGCTTGGTTAGATATTAGGCGCCTTCCGACAACTTGATGAACGCTTCGCTTACTAAAGGTTTAGTATCTGCGATCGCCAAGGCGCGGTAATCGATAAGGCCGTTCTTAAAGCTCGATTCTCTGGACATCTCGATTAGGATGCCTTGTGGGATGTTGTATCCCATGTAACTGAAGTTACCCAGAACAATGACTCCATCTTCGATGTTGTCGTCGATGGTGACCGCCTTGCCCAGAATGTAGCCGATTTCCTCGTTCTTCGGGTCAGTGATGAAGATCGGACGGTCGTTGGCGTCCACAATGCTGTAAACATTGTTATAGAGCGTTGCGTTGCTCATGGCAAAGCGTGCCCCGGCGCCGTATCCCCGCTTCAGCAACCCCATCATCTTCGTGAAGTCCGTATACTTCGGGATCTGCCCGCTAGCATACGTGAAGCTGTTGGTCGCGTCCCACGTGATGCCGGTTAGTACGCCGGTTCCTTGCCCACTCCCGCTTCCGTTTACCAGAGCGTCTGCGATTGCTTCCATGACGCTGTTGCTCAGTTCGTCGATGATGTATGCTTCGAATGCCGAAATGCTCATGCGGCGAACGGTCGCGCTCATGGACATGATCTTCAACAGCTCGTAACCCGCGAAGGAGACATAGGCTGTCGTTGCTTTCTCGCTATCGACGGCCGCGCCCTCAACGTGCCAAGCAGCTTTACTCGTTGGTGTGCCGATCGGGACGCGCAGATTCGTTGGAATGTTGAAGTTGCGGCAGACGCTGATCAGGCCGCCCATCTTACGGGCCTTGCTAATGATCTCGTTCAACGTAGTTGTCGGTAGGACCGCAGCACTGTCGGTCGTCGTGTTGAACGCATCTGCACGGCGCTCAGTGCCTACAAGCTCCATAGCGCGCTTGTACGTGCGGGATTCGGTATCGGAGAGCTTCTGACCCAGTAACGTCTTGAAGAAGGCGCTGCGGTATTCAGTGGAGGCGAACACATCACCTTCCGGATCTTGTTGAGCTTGTTGTTGAAAACCCATCCCCGTGATTGGGTTAAATCCTGCACCGGCTCCCGCGCTGCGTTGTTCGACGTTCGCCTTAGCTTCCTTTAGGCCGTCCAGTTCGATGTTCAGAGAGGCAATTTCAGCGTTCGGGTCGCTATCGATGAGTTGCCCAATCTCTGCTGCTCGCTTCTCGATGTCGGTAATGCTGTGGTTGCGATAATGGTTAAATGCTTCTGCTACGGTTTTGAATTTCATGGCGTGTTACACGCTCCTCTTTAGAATTTGGTTGATCTTGATTCGAGCTTCCGATCGTTCGGGATCTTTAAGCTTTGCCCAAGTCCCTTCAATGGCTGCTCTGGCCTCAATGCTCGTTTGAGGATAGGCCGGGAATGGCGTAATACTGAACTCATATACTTTTTCGATTTTGGTGATGGTTCGAGTGTTCGCCTTCGCGTCGAAGTGGCTGCCGCCTTGTGGAACTTTGAACGCGAATGACATGCCGGAGAGGTCGCCGCGCTTTACTGCCGTATAAACGCTTCTGCCTTCCTCCGTATCGGGTAAATCTGCGGTCATGGTCAGCCCTGCCGGGTCTGCCTGAAATTGCATTGTTCTTGGGGTACGGGCCAGAGGTACTTTGCTCATGTCGTGGTTGTACAACAACCGAATGTCGGATAAGTCCGCGCCTTCCAAAGCCCCGGCCCGTATGATTTCCGTGTACGTCCCAAAAACATCTTTTATCGTGGTCGGCTGATCGTACACTATCGGCCTACCAGTGAGAATGAGGGTGCTTTCTCCTGCCGGATCAGCGGCCCTCAGTTCTGCTATTCGCAGTTCTTTCATCTTGGATCTCCTCGCTTTCGTTTAGCTCAGCTTCCATTTCTCGAATGATGTCATCCAGTTTACTCATTGCCGGTGCCCTCACGACCCGTTATGTCATCTTTGAGCTGATATTGATCGGCTTTGTCCGCGTTGACCACATTTAAGGTCTGTAGCCTTCGGTCGCCGTCCTCAACCGGTGGAAGGTTCAATATGTCTAACGCCTGGTTGATGGTAAATAACCCAAGCGGCATTAGTTCCTTAAGGATGTTCGTCTTGGTGGTGTTACTAGCAAATTGGAGCCGGTTAGCCTCGAAGATGATCGAGTTACCAAACGCCTTCTCTCGCTGCGTGAATAGCTTGTCCGTCAGCTCTAGAGAGAATTGCACGGCCAGCGGTTCGATCACACTCTCATAGAATGCGGCCCATTCGTCTTCCGAATAGGTGCTGTTGACGATCTTCTCGCTGATTCCCAAGTATTCGTAAATCTTGGTCTTGACCGCGCTGAGCTGTTTCTCGTCAATGGCAGCGGGATTCATTTCCAGCGGGATATAATCGGCCTTGGTGTCAATCGCGGCAATGCCCCCGCTGTTGCTCACCGTCAGGTAATCATTGATAAACGCTTCCTTTTCGGCTTTAAGCTTGTCCGGTGCTATGACCTGGTTGAATTTCAGCAGCCCGCGAATCGTCGCCCCTGCCTTGATAGCGTTCTCCATGCCCTCGCTTTGCGTATGTGCCAGGTCGAGAGTCGGAAGGATTGCGGTGTTCGCTTCGCCTAGTAAGTCATTAGAGTTGAAGAACCGGCGAATGGTTAACACTTCGCTGAACGGAAGCGTGAACTTCTGCCCGCCAGCTAGAATGAATGCGCAATAGAGTGTTCCAGCGCCATCCACGACGTATTCCATGCTCTGGGGCCGGATCGGCCAGATACCGACAAGATATCCGCGCTCGTCCTTCTGGAGATAGGCGAATGCATTGCTATGAAGGTAATAGTGCGTGACAAGCTTATAGATCAGGTCATAAGCCGTCATGTATGGATTCGGTCGAATTTGCAGCAGATAATTCAAGCTGCTTTCCCCCGATTTCCTCCGTTGCTCTGAAGAGACAACGTGGGTCCCTCGAAGCTTCGCCGCATTTCTGGCGATCGCATCCACCGCTGCCCGATAGATGTCGCTCTCATAAGCGTCACCACTGAATGGCGTGAAGATCGCGGGGCCGCCACTCATGACATCTACACTGGTCATCTGCTGCTCTCGCCTTCGTCCAAAGATTCGGCTTAATAATCCAGCCATCCTATCAACTCCTACTGATTTCATTTTATCATTAATAGTTTGTATCTATCTACATTGTATTTTTTATAGTTTATAACTATTGAAGTCCTTGTACTCCTCTCACCCTCGTTTGAATCGAGGGTGTTACGCTCGCCAGATTTGATGAGCGTACTTATAACTAAAGCAATGGGGTAGTTTGAAACTACATCATCTACCGCTCCGTCAGTATATTGGCTTTGATGGGTAGTTTATGAAGAATACATTGTCCTGGATGTCATAGTGCTTGTACAGCAACGTATAAGCGTCCATAGTCTTTAACTGTCGGACAATTTTCTCCAGAGAAGCAAGGGTACGACCACCCTTTGCAACGATGATGAAGTTACCCGCTTCCGCCTGGACATATACCCCTTCCTGTTCGGTTGGGTTCACTCTGACCAACGACGTTAAGAACCCATCGCTTGTAATGACTAAATCCTCTTCGAGCAACAATGCCTTCATTGGTTTGCTATGCCGAGTTGGATATAAATGATTTAAAGTAACCACTTGCATCCCCGCTCCTCCTCTCCATGGAATAATTTTTGGAATAATCCGCGTCGATTTTGACACTCTCCCCATCTTGTTGGGAATCACGGCAAATGCAGTCTGGTTGTAAATTTATCGATTTTCTTGCGATTTGGTTGTGACGATCAATTCAGGAGCGAGCGCCTTGCTTTTTATCTTCGTTGATGAAATTCAATATTTGCACCAAGTTATCGAATCTCTCTGGCTTCTTGTCCCGATAATGCACGGCGAGCGACTTAATCAGTAACTCGATGCTGTCGGCCTTTGTATACTCGCTCTCAATCAATATGACTTCGCCTGCCATTTTGATGGTATGGACCTTCGGTTCTCTTTTCTTTCGCATAGGCACCGCCTGTCTTGGTTTATAGCCTGTAGTTGACCTGCTTTGCATCACCGTGGACGACAACGCAGAATTCACGAGCCATCTCGAATATGCGTGATCCAATCGCCATGTCAAACTTACACATTGCATCAACGTCGAATTCGGAGGATACGAGAATTGGTTTCTTGTTCATGTACCGGTAGTTAACGACCGCAAATGTTTGCTCAATCTGGAAATCAGTCGGCGTCTTGCGGCCCTTCCACATGTCGTCGATATACAGAACATCAATCCGTTGCATAAGTCCGATCCGGGTCTCTAAATCTGCGAGATTGTTCTTCATTTCATTGAATCCCTCAACCCATGGAAAATAGATTACCGGAACGCCCTTACGCATTAGGTGATTAGCTACGGCCATACAAAGATGTGTTTTGCCACATCCCGGGTCCCCGAGAAGGGCGAGACTGTTGAAGCGGTTGTTACGGATGTTTGGAAACTCTTTGGCGTACTCATAAGCAGCTTGATAAGCGTCCTGAACGATTTGCGGCCGAGTCTCATGCTGGAATCCCTTAAACGTCTTGCTCATGAACTCTTCCGTGATCTTGCTTTGCTTCATTACGGTTTCGGCTTTCCTCCAGTCCCGGCAGTCCACGCACATACGCCATTTCTCAACGCCTTCCTCGTCTCTAACCAGGTAACCCATCTCGTCCTTGCATGTTTGGCATCGGTACGACTTTTCCTCTTCTGATCCATCCGAGTTGGCCTCCAGTGATTGAATCCTCTGGGCGCGTTGGCGTAGATCCTCCAGATTGAATTCCTTGAGTCCGCTCTTTAAGCTCTTCAATCTTGTTCCTCCCTTCCCACTCCCGGGTGATAGCATCGTTGTAATAATTGAATGAGTGAACCGTCCCGCCCTCGCTTACTTTCTTTTCGTATTTCATTCTCATGACTGAGATGATAAAATCAGCCGGTATCCCCTTATTGAGAACTTGTTCCATGTCGTACATTTGATTAGCAACATGGTGCTCTGCTTTACCATGGATCTCGCAATAGGATCGGAAAACTTTTTCTAGGTCGTCACCGGCAGTAGTAACATCATTCTTTTCATTCTTATAATTCTTTACATTCTTGTTTGTGCTCACTTGTTGCTCACTTGCTGCTCGTTTGTTGCTCACTTGTTGCTCATTTTGCTGCTCATCATTTTGGTATTTATGCCAGTTAAGTATTGATACCACTGAGAATTTGTTGCTCGATTTGATGCTCAGAAATTCACCGTTTTCTAATGTCTCAAGCCACCTCCACACCGTAGTGGGGCTTTTTTGTTGCTCACGGCTTAATCCGTTGTTGTACATCGATTGAAGAGAGAATCTTCCCGTCACAAATTCTCCCGGCATCAGCCGGACAACCTGGCGCCCTACGAGCTGGTCCCGCTCCTTATGGGTTGCCTCAAGAAGGCATATCATCCAAAGCCGAAGCAACTCGATGTCGTTGAATATCGGATTAGCACGTATTTTCCGGTGAAGCTTAATCCACCCTTCCATTCATCTCCACCACTCTTATATTTGCCTCGCCAAACATATCGTTCCTTTTCACTTCTCTACCCCCTAACTGGTCGGTTTCCAAAGTTTTAGAAAACGAAATATTGCGTTCTCAGATTTACTTGATGCTGTGGTTTCAACCCACAGCGTTTGATGCATGCCCTCGATTGAAACTAGGTCACCAACCACTTGTGGGATCATTAGAAATGAGGTCATAATAGGAAGGATATCAGTTAAAATGACCCCCTTGAGGGTTTAAGAGTTTACAGCCGTCTGGAGTTCACCGCGCAGCCATTTTTCGATGTTGTCCCGGTAGAATAGGATACGACCACGAACTCGAACATGAGGCAACTGGTTCTCCCTCGCCATCGTATAAATAGTCCCCGTTGATACGCCTACCATTTCGGCTACTTCACTTACAGAGATCGTCAACTTAATTGGTTTTTCCATTCGTTATATCCTCCTCAAGATTCATTATGATTCTAGCCCGCTCCGATCTAAGCGAGGATAAGCGGTCCATGAGCTTCGAATACTCTTCAACCGATAAGGTTCTACGCTTACGGCCATTGCTGATCTCAAGAGCGATTCTGGTGTGCTCCCGAGCTATTTGTACTAAGTGGTCTGCAACCTCATTGGAAGCAGACCACAACGCTTTTCTGGTCAAGTTCATAGCATTCATGATGCTTCTGCACTCGTATCTTTAAAGAACTGTTGGCTGAGTTTCTCAGCGACCTCAATATTCCTTTGTAATTCCTTCATGACATAAAACATAAGTTCCGATAGCACCCGCACTTCTAAGTGATGTTCACGGTAGGCGAATTTCTCCATGCCCTTTATAACAGCTGAATCCATGTCTACTCTCAGTTGCGAGAATTTCACATCAATATCCTTCAGTGCATCCACCCTTGCAGCAACAGCAACTATTGCTTCATCCATTTTTGCAGCCAGTTGATGAAATTGTGTGCTCATACAACATCCCCCTCTTGATGATTTATTCACTTTGCCGGATTCAGTTTTCAAGGAGCATAAGATTAGATGATCATTCCTTAGCTAGTAAAGACAATGAAATCCAGTTCCCGCGTACAGTGCTCACATAAGTACGACCATTGATGATCTTTCCAAATATTCTGTTGAAATATCACAATATTCGTTTATTACTTTAGAAATATTTCTAACGAAATATTACCACGGTATATTCTCAAATTCAATAGGGTATGATAAATTTATTCCAATAGAGATATTTTTTTATGGAGGAGCGCGTTGCATTGGAAAACGATAAAGCTATTGAATTCGGAGAATACGTCCGATCGTTGAGGAAGGAACAGAAGTTAACGCTTGTTGAGCTAGCAAAGGCATCGGATGTATCGCAACCTTATTTGTCTAACATTGAGAATGGAAACAGGGGTATTCCGTCAATTGAGATTCTTAATAAATTAGCTGGCCCGTTGGGGGTGCCGAACTCTACACTTCTACTTCGTGCGGGATATGCTGATATGATCGGAAGGTTGACGCTAGCTAAAATGGCATATGGCGCCTCAAACCTAAATGCAGAAGTTTTAAGGTTATGGGGCGGAATCGAAATTGCAATGGTTAATGAAGATCGGTTTTATACCAGATTCACTGATGATATGGATGAAATTAGAGACAGCATAAGAAATGTTCTTACTGGAGATGTTTTTGAGCTAGATCCAATTAACTTCTATAAACTCCTAACTATGCTTAATTGGAACTCTGATAATGATGAAAATGAATCCGTAAAAGAAGTCGTTTTTGAAGCGTTACAAAACCTACACGAAATAGCAAAAGCGGAGATTAGCGTTAATAAAAGCTTGGATCTTATGCTCAGCCCCGAAGTCGAACCAAATTATAAGGGAATAAGTATTTCTGAAAAGGAAAAGAAACTCATTGCTGCCTATCTAGACTTGATGTACAACGATCAGATCGAACACGAGGAGGGATGATGTATGGCTAGCATACGCCAGCGTGGAGAAAACTCATGGTTGCTCACAGTTATGGCCGGCAAGGACGCGAACGGCAAATACATCCGTAGGTTCAAGACGGTTACAGTTGATGATCCGGCCTTATTGAAGACAAAGAAGCGGCTGCAGGACTATTTAGACGCCGAATACGTGAAGTTCCGGGAAGAAGTGGAATCTGGGGAATACATCAAACCGGAGAAAATGACGTTCGGAGCGTTCATAGAGGAATGGCGGCAGAAATATGCAGTGAAGCATCTGGCATTTAAGTCTTTGGCAGCCTACGATGCGCAGCTTAAGACACGTCTCATACCGGAGTTCGGCGGTATGAAGTTAGAGGACATCAAGCCTCTTAACATCGTCAATTACCTGGACAAACTCGAGCGCGAAAAGAAGGTAAAGGGAACAGGTGGCCTATCCTCGAGCACGATCGATATGAACCGTCGTATCCTAATGAACATCTTTAATCGGGCCGTGGAATGGCGGATCATCAAGAACAGCCCTGTCGTCACCATTAAAAAGCCCAAGGTGAGTCATCAAGAGTTCCACCCCTTCGATGAACACGAAGTTCACCGTATGCTCAGAGCGGCCCAGAGCGAGCCGTATCACTGGCGCATGATGATAACCATAGCGCTAATGACAGGCATGAGACGAGGCGAATTGTTGGGCCTGGAATGGAAGCATATCGATTGGAAGAACGGTATTATTGAGGTCTCCCAAACGCTTGTCCACGCCAGCAAAGGCGAGATCATCATTAAAGAACCAAAAACAAAGAACGGAAAACGCAAACTTGCGCTATCCGCCTCTGTGCTTGAGGAGTTGCGTGAATACTACGCTTATCGAGCGAAGGAACGGGACAAGCTGGGCGACGCATGGAACGGTAAGGACAAGCTAGGCCGAGAATGGAACTTCGTTTTCAGCAATGCAGACGGAACACCGTTTCACCATCATAGTCCGAATCAGTGGTTCCGGCTGTTCCTTGAAGGTAATGGACTCCGACGAATCCGATTCCACGATCTGCGACACACGTCTGCAACGCTTCTGATTAGCCAGGGCGTTCATGCGAAGATTATCTCCGAACGGCTCGGTCACGGCAACATAACGACGACGATGAATATATATGGGCACGCTCTCCGTTCTGCTGACCAATCCGCTGCGGATAAGCTGGAGGCGCTCATCTTCAATCCTAAAACAGCTATACAGCAATGAACTGCACCTCTCAAACACGAAGCATACTTACAAGGAATTGTCTTCACTTCGCGTGCAATTTGAACATTTTTTGCAACAAATTTGCAACAACTCCGCTCTCGCTTCGAACAGAACCCCGTAATATCAAGGATTCCCGGGATCGAACATCCTATGCAGGAAGTAGGCGTTTGACATCCATCCGGCGAAAAATCTGACCGACCCAAAAGAAAATCTCCGCCATAGCCGTGACGGCCGCAGCGGAGACTTAGGATCTGCGAACATTATATTTTTACCCTTCATACGGAAGGCTCGGATAGGAGCCCAACACGCGAACCTGACAGCCGATCGCTTCGATCTCGGCGATCGCCGCCGGAAGCAGCACGGAATCCATCGACATCAGGATGTCGATGAAGAAGTAGTAGACGCCGAGCTTCTTCTTCGTCGGACGGGATTCGATCTTCGAGAGGTTGATCCTCCTCCACGCCATCGCGGCGAGAACCTGATGGAGAGCACCCGGATAGTCGTCCGGCAAGGTGACGAGAATGCTGGTCTTGTAGACGGTAGCGGCGGGATTCTCGTACTCCTTGTTCCCTACGAGCAAGAAGCGGGTATAGTTGTTGTCATGGTCGGTGACTTTCTCTTGAAGGACGTCAAGCCCGTAATCCGCCGCAGCCGTTCGGGTGCCGATAGCGGCCCAGCCCTTGTCCGGATTCTGCGAGACGAGCTTGATCGCTTCGGAGGTACTGCTGACCGTCTCTTGCTCGGCATGCGGCAGCGTCCCCCGGAGAAAATCGTAGCATTGCGCCATGGCGACCGGATGGCTCAGAACCTTCGTGATTCTCTCCGGCTGCCATTCTCCGTTGTCGTTCGCAAGCTCGGTTCTCCGGCCGACCAGATTCTGCACGGCAGGATAGACCCATTCGGCGCGGATCGGCAGGTCTACTTCGTGAACGAGCCAATCCGTATGCAGGCTGACGGAACCGTCGATCGTATTCTCGATCGGGATGACGCTCCAGTCCGTGTCTCCGCGCTCTGTCGAACGGAAGACGTCCGAGATGATTTTATAATAGGTTTGATGGATCTCACGATCGCGGAAAAAGTAACGGGCGGCTTCGTCCGAGAACGTTCCTCGGGGGAGGCTGGCTACTCGAGGGGCATTGGTCACGGCTGCACCTCCGTCCCGACGGGAACCGGCAGAATCTCCGACAGCTCAAGGCCGAAATTCTCGTCGGACGAGCGAAGGACGACCGATTCCGGGCCTAGCGGCCAAGGCTGGAGCCAGCGGGTCGTGACTTCGATCCCCTTCTCCGCCATGACTTCCGTGACGAAGCGAATCATCTCTTCGCGGTCCGAGACGGCGGAATCCGCCAGCAGCAGAAGCGTCGGTCCCGCTCCGGACAATACCGCTCCAAGGGCGCCATGATCGGCGGCATCGCGGAGAATGACGTCCATGCCGGGAACAAGCGCAGCCCGGTAAGGCTGATGAAGCTTGTCCCTCATCGCGTGCCGCAGCAGATCCAAGCGGCCGGTCGCCAGCGCCGCCGTCAGAAGCGAGCTGTGACTGACGTTGAATACGGCGTCCTGCATGGACAGCTGCTGAGGCAGTACCGTCCTCGCCTTCTTCGTCGACAGCTCGAATTCCGGGATCACGACAAGAGCTTCCAGCCCTTGAGGCGGCTCCAGGCGAACCGCCTCCGCCCGGGTGCCGTCCCACGCGGCCGCGATGATGCCGCCATACAAGGAAGCGCCCACGTTGTCCGGATGCTTCTCCTGCGCGGTTGCCATCTGGAACAATTCGTCGAGCGAGAGCGGAGAGCCGATCAGCTCGTTGGCGGCGACGAGCGCCCCGACGATGGCGGAGGCGCTGCTGCCCAAGCCGCGGGTAAGAGGAATGTCGCTGCGAAGCGTGATGTGAAGCTCCGGCAGCTCCACTCCGGCTCTGGCGAATACCTTCTGGGCTACGTTGTACACCAGATTGGATTTGTCTGTCGCCAGCCCTTGGGTCTGATCGCCCAAGAGCGTGACGGTGGTGCCTTCCCCTGCATTCGAAGGGCGAAGATCGACCCAAGAGAACAAAGACAAGGCCATGCCCAGCGAATCGAAGCCTGGCCCCAGATTAGCGGTGCTGGCTGGAACCCGAACGACGACTCGATCCTTCACGGACGGGGCTCCTAACGTTTGGTGCTGATCTAGTTTCATTTTGCTACCTCTTCTGTAGGAATAGGAAGAATCGTATGAGACCGGCTTGCCGCTTATCAGCCTTCGACCCGATAAACGCTCTTGACCCGGCGGATGGCCGACAGCTTCTCGAACTCGCCTAGCACTTGATTCAGGGAAGCTTTGGAGGCGTTATGCGTCGTAATGATCAGCTCGGCGCCGTATTGATCCGGAGCGGCCGGCTGCATGACCGATTCGATGCTCATCTCGACGCGGGAGAACACGTTCGCGATCTGCGCGAGCACGCCTGCTCGGTCTTCGACATGAAGCAGAAGGAAGTACCTCGAAGCGATCTGTTCGTCGGATTTAAGCTTCTTCTCCTTGTAAGTCAGCGCCGCTTGGCGTCCGTTCACGCCCAGCTTGGAGTTCTTGATAACGGCCACCAGGTCGGATACGACCGACGTCGCCGTCGGCATCGCGCCTGCGCCCGGACCGTAGAACATCGTCTCTCCTACCGCTTCTCCGTATACGTACACCGCATTGAACACTCCGTTTACCGAAGCGATCGGATGGCTCTTCTTGATCATGGTCGGCTGCACGCTTACGCTGATGAAGTCGTCCTGCCTCTCGGCGATGCCGAGCAGCTTCACTTCATAGCCGAGGCGCTGGGCATACTGAATGTCCTCTTGCGTCACCGAGCTGATCCCTCTCACGTCGACGTCGTCCAGAGCCACGTTCGAGCGGAAGCCGAGCGTGGCTAGAATCGTCATTTTGCGAGCGGCGTCCAGCCCTTCGACATCCGAGGTCGGATCGGCTTCGGCGTAGCCCAGCGCTTGGGCTTCCTTCAGCACGTCCGCATAAGCGGCGCCTTCCTGGCTCATCTTCGTCAGGATGTAGTTGGTCGTGCCGTTGACGATCCCCATGATCTTCGTGATCCGGTCGGAGGAGAACCCTTCGATCAGCGTCCGGATGATCGGGATGCCGCCGGCAACGCTCGCCTCGTACAGAACGTCGCAGCCCTTCTCGCTCGCCTTCGCCAGAATCTCCTGGCCATGCAGCGCCATCAGGTCTTTGTTTGCCGTTACGACATGCTTGCCGCGCTCCAGCGCCTCCAGAATATATTCCTTCGTCGAACCGATGCCGCCCATCACCTCGACGATAATATCGATCTCCGGATCGCGGACGATCTCCCATGGGTCCTCCGTCAGCTTGGAGGCGTCCACGGCGATGCTGCGGGATTTGGAGCGATCCTTCACCAGAATCTTGGAGATGGAGATCGGAGAGCCCACCTGGCTCTGGAGATCCTCCTGGTGGCCTTCCACGATGCGAACGACCCCCGTGCCGACCGTGCCTAATCCAAGCAATCCTACTTTAACGGGCTTCATCTTGATAGCTCCTCCTCATGGTGGTGCATAAAATCAATTAGGTTCGTAAGTATGAAGACATCGGACGTTCCCGCCTCGCCATGGCGAATGCTTCAACTGCGCCCGACAATGTGCGTACGCTTGACTCCGTCGATCGCCTTCAATTGCTCGATCAAGTCCGAGAACGGCCCGGACAGGCCGGATATGTCCAATGACAAGACGACGTTAGCCAACCCTTGAAGGGGGATGGACTGGGAGATCGTCAAGACGTTCCCTTCGCTTAACGCAAGCATCCCCAGAACCTTGGACAAGACGCCCGAACGATGCTCCAGATCCATGGATAGCGTAACCATGCGCTCTCTGGAATTCTGCTCCAGAGGATAGACGCCGTCTTTATACTTATAGAAGGCGCTTCTGCTGAGCCCGACCTTCTCCGCCGCCTCGTGAACGGTAGCCGCTTCTCCCCTGCGGAGGAGCTCCTTGGCCTGCTCCGTCTTCAGGATGCCTTCCGGCAGTAAATCCTCGCGAACGACATAATATTGCTCTGCCATATTACGTCCTCCCAGGAAAGACGATTGTTTGTGTATAGTGGACATTATATCGGATGAACGTGACCTCGGCAATAGGTAAACCGACGATTCGCGCTCAACGGCTGCCCGTTTACAAAAAAACCAACCGGGGGGTTATCCCCGATTGGTCATCGTCGCCGTCAGGCGTGCTGCTCCGGATCAACGTTCCTCGTACAGATAGGAGTCCGTGCCGCCCTCGAAGAACTCGAATTCGAAGTCCCCGATTCGGATCGTGTCCCCGTCCTTCGCGCCCCTCTTCCGAAGCTCGGCATCCACGCCGGCGTTGCGCAGAATCCGGCCGAAGCGCATAACCGCCTCGTAAGAAGCGAACTGCGTCCGCTTGAGCAGCTTCTCGATCGATTCGCTCTCCACCACATAAACCTCGTTGTCGCGGGAGATGGTGAACTCGTGGTTATCCGACGAGTCCTCCAGGCGATAGACGACGCCTTCGGCTTCCTTGGCGAGTCTGGCTTCTTCCGCGGCGACTTCCATCGGATCAGGCAGCGTATCGAGCAGATCGGCTACGCGATAGAGCAGCTCCGGAATCCCTTGACGCGTCAGCGAGGAGATCGGCAGGATCTCCAGATCCGGAAGCTCCGCCTGAACTTTCTCCTTGAACGCGGCCAGATTCTCTTCGGAATCCGGCATGTCCATCTTGTTCGCGGCAACGATCTGCGGGCGTTCCGTCAGCTTCGCGTTATAGAGCTTAAGCTCATCGTTGATCTTGACCCAGTCGTCGTACGGATCCCGGCCTTCCATGCCGGACATGTCCACGACATGAACGATGATCCGGGTTCTCTCGACGTGGCGAAGGAATTCGTGTCCGAGCCCGACGCCCGTGTGCGCTCCTTCGATCAATCCGGGCAAGTCCGCCATCACGAAGCTTCGATCGTCGGACACTTGGACAACCCCGAGGTTCGGCGTGATCGTCGTGAAGTGGTAAGCTCCGATCTTCGGCTGCGCGCCGGAGACGACCGAGAGCAGCGTCGACTTGCCTACGCTCGGGAAGCCGACCAAGCCGACATCCGCCATGACCTTGAGCTCGAGCGTCACCCAACGCTCCTGGCCTTCTTCGCCGTTCTCGGCGATCGCCGGAGCCGTGTTCGCCGGGCTCTTGAAGCGGGTATTGCCCCGTCCGCCTCGGCCTCCCTTGGCGATGACGACGGCTTGATCATGCTTCGTCAGATCGGCCAGCATCTCGCCGGTGTCGTCGTCGTAGACGATCGTTCCCGGCGGTACGCGAACGATCAGATCCTCCGCGTTGGCGCCATGCTGCGTCTTGTTCTTGCCCTTGATTCCCCGCGGAGCCTTGAAGTGCTTCTGGTAACGGAAGTCCATCAGGGTGCGCAAGCCTTCGTCGACGCGGAAGACCACGTCTCCGCCCTTGCCGCCGTCGCCGCCCGCAGGTCCGCCTTCCGGCACGTAGAGCTCGCGTCGGAACGCCACCAAGCCGTCCCCGCCGTCTCCGCCTTTGACATATATTTTCGCTTTATCTACAAACATTCTTTATTCACTCCGTTATGCAAGCCTAGACGCCCGCGGCGTCCCTTGCCGTTGTTGAGCTTTGCGAAGGCAGCCGGAAGGAGTCAATGAGGTTGAATCCAATCCCCTTTACGTCCCGTTAACCGGCTTGCTCCTTGAGAGGAAAAGCGACGATCATCCGCTGCCTGGAATCGGACAATCCGGAGCTCGGCTCACGATCCTCCTCCGACCATTGCCCGATCCCCTTAAGCACCCGCTCCAACTCGAAGGGAAGGCTGTCTCTTGCGGCGAGCATGCCGTCGTAGTTCATTGCCAGCTCGATGCCGTTCTCCGACCTGTAGAAAACGAGCTGCAGCCGGTTCTCTTCCCCAACCGGGGAGACGTCCGATCGAACGCGAATGGCGTCGATCAGGCCGATCACCGCTTCGGCGAACTTGCCTCGTTCCAAGCTTCCGCCAGAGTCTAGGCTAAAGTCGTCGGCGACCTCGACCTCGAGCTTCATCGTGCTGCACATCGTCCGGAAAGACAGCAGGTAAGCGATCAGCTTGGGGGCCGCAAGCCGCGACAGCCGGCTGTCCTGCTCCATCTGCTTCTTTAGTCTCTCCACAACGTCGATTGCTTTATCGGGCTTGCCCAGCTTTAGATAGCCATACAGAATCTGGACCTCGTTCATCAGATCGTGCCGATGATGGCGAACCGTATTGATCGTCGTCATCCGCATCGATTCGACAGCGAATTCGTTCCTTCGGTTCGTCTCCCGTTGCGCCATCGCAATGATGACGGCGGCGGCGGCGATCGTCCACAGGACGAACAACGCGAGCAGCCATCCTTCGTCAGGCCAGAAAACCAGCGCCAAGCAGGGCAAGAGGAGAGATAGGCCGATGCCGCTCGCTCGGGCGATAAATCTTCTCGACATGCGCGACTTCTCCGTTTCGTAATCGGCTGGAAAAATCCTACTCTGAACTCTAGTATACCATGATGGCGGGAATAGACATATGTCAAAGTGCTATTCCCGCCATCATGCAACGAACCCCGGCCTCACTGATGGCCGGGGTTCGTGGATGGCAGTCGATTAGACTTCCAGGGCAGCCGCAACGGGTGCCAGCTCAACCGGGTATACGCTCACTTTCTTGCGATCGCGTCCCCAACGTTCGAACTTGACTACGCCTTCGACAAGCGCGAACAGCGTATCGTCCTTGCCGATGCCTACGTTGTTGCCCGGATGGATCTTCGTTCCGCGTTGGCGAACGAGAATCGAACCAGCCGTTACCGTTTGACCGTCCGCGCGCTTAGCGCCGAGGCGCTGCGAGCGGGAGTCGCGTCCGTTCTTCGTCGAGCCTACGCCCTTCTTGGAAGCGAACAACTGAAGATTCAGTTTCAACATGAGTGTCAACCTCCTTCTTTGGCTAATGCGTGCTTTATCTTCACGTGCTTGCGGTATTGTTCTACGATGGATTCAAGCCCGACGATCATGCCTTCCAATAGCAATTGGACTTGATCGTTCCGGTATGCTTCTTCGCTCTGAGGCGCCGTTGCCGACAACCAGCCCGACTTCATGTCCGCCTCCGGAACGAGTCCCGTCAGCTTCTCTATGGCATTGACGGCACCGACCGTAATAGCCGATACGCCCGCGCATACGATGTCTTTGCCTGGATCGTCGTACATAGCATGCCCCGTGACGGAGAATCGCTTGATCCGGTCATCCCTTCCGCGATAGATCGTGATCGTAACCATTCAGGCACCTTCTTACGCCTTGATGCTCTCGATCGTCACTTTCGTGTACGGTTGACGATGACCTTGCTTCTTGCGCTCGTTCTTCTTAGGCTTATACTTGAAGACGATGATCTTCTCGCCCTTCACGTGCTTCTCGACCTTAGCCGTTACGGATGCGCCGGCTACGAGCGGAGCTCCGGTTACGAAGCCTTTGTCGCTGGATACAGCGAGGACCTTGTCGAACGTTACGCTTTCGCCTTCGTTCGCGTTCAGCTTCTCGATGAAGAGAACGTCGCCGGCTTGTACCTTGTATTGCTTGCCGCCTGTTTCGATAATTGCGTACATGTGTGTGCACCTCCTCATATCTAAGACTCGCCTCTAGGGGTGCCGATCGAATCAGCGCAAGGCCGATAAATCGGTCTTCCGACCCGTTGGAGAGCGGTTGTAGCATGCCGTAACTATTAAGCACTTTGCACGCACCCTAAGATACTACCATATCTTCGGGCAGAATACAACCCGCAATCGGACTTTCGCCGATCGGTTACCGAATATAGATTTTGCCTTTGCCCTTGCAAGCCGCGCACGTCTCATATAGGAAGCTTTCCACGTTCGCCCGCGCTTTCTTCCGCGTGATCTCGAGAAGGCCAAGCCTTGTCCAGCCCAGCACCTGGCACTTGGTTCGGTCGCGCTTCATCGTTCCTTCGAGCTGCTGCACGACGAGCTGGCGGTGCTCCTCCGTCTCCATGTCGATAAAATCGACGATGATGATCCCGCCGACGTCCCGAAGCCGAAGCAATCTCGCGATCTCGGCGGCCGCCTCCAGGTTCGTGCGGAAGACGGTCTCCTCCAGATCGACGTTGCCGATGTATTTGCCCGTGTTCACGTCGATGACCGTGAGCGCCTCCGTCTGGTCCCACACGAGGTAGCCGCCGCTGTCCAGCCAGATTCTTTGCTTAAACGCTTTGTCCAGCTGATCGTTGATTCCCATCTTATCGTATAATGGCGTATTTTCCTTATAGAGATGAACCCGGTCGGCAAGCGACGGCGCGGTTTGCCTAAGGTAAGCGGCCGCTTCCTGGTACGCGTTCTCGTCGTCGAGGACCAGCTCTTCGGTATCCGGGGTGAAGACGTCCCGAACCATCCGCTGAACGAGTCCGAAGTCGCGGTGCAGCTCGATCGGCGCGCTTAGATGCGAGGCTCGCGAGACGATGTCGCGCCACACTCCCCTTAACGCCTTGAGGTCCTCCAGCAAGGCCTCCGCGCTCTCGCCCTCCGAGTTCGTTCGAAGGATCATTCCTTCCCCCGGCTCGCGCAGCTGCTCGGCCAGCGACTTAAGCCGATTGCGCTCCTGATCGTTCTCGATCTTCTTGGACACGCCCACGTAATCCGCTTCGGGCATATAGACCAGCCAGCGGCCGGGCAGGGAATAATGCGTGGTCACCCGCGCTCCCTTGCCGCCCAGCGGCTCTTTCATGACTTGAACGATTCTCTCGTCGCCAGGCTTCAGTAGCTCGGTAATCGAAGGCTTCACCTTCGGCTGCTTGTCCAGATGGGGATGAAGAGCATCGTCCACGTACAGAAACGCATTCTTCGGCAAGCCGATATCGACGAAAGCCGCCTGCATGCCCGGAAGCACGTTTACGACACGACCTATGTACAGATTCCCGACGAGCGACGTGCCTTCCGATTTCTCAACGCTGAATTCCGCCAACCTACCGTCTTCCATTAATGCCGAATGGGTTGCGTTGCGCGTACAATGGACAAACAGCTGCTTCATGCCTACCTCCCGTTGCCTGGCCTTTTCTCCATTTTACATGAAAAACCGCAAATCCGCATGCCCGTTCGTCAAAGTATTCAGGAACCGGTCCACCATCTGCCCTTCCGGAACGACCTTCTGGATTCTTCCTTGCTTCATCACATAAACGAGATGATAGCGCTCCTTCATCAGGAGCTTGACCACCTCCGATGGCTGCCTTTGCTCCGAGACGACGATCGGCTGAGCCAGCGTTCCTCCGCTGATTCGGCCTTCCGAGCGGCGAGCCCGATGCACGAGAAAGCGAAGGAAGACGAACGGAACGTTGCGCCTGTAAGTCCAATTCGAAGCGCACAGGAAGACGCCTACGGCAAGCGTATTCATCTGCAGGACCCCTCCTTGGAGGAGAGGGACGAACGAATAGAGCACGACCGCCGCGCTAAAAAAAAGACTGAGACGGGTACTCCACAACAGGACGCGATGATACGGAATCCGCAGGCACATCCACACTTGGGCGAGCTTGCCCCCGTCCAGCGGCATGATCGGCAGCAGATTGAAGAGGAGGATTAGCGCATTGGCTTTGATAAAGTCGTGCGCCCATGCCGTCTCCACCCAGCCGACGCTTCCGGCCAGCCATGCAATCAGCGCCAGCAAGGCGTTCTGAGCAGGACCGGCGATCGCGACCCAGGCTTCTTCCCGGGCAGGCACCGCCCCCGCTTCCTCTACCTCCAGCACTCCGCCGAAGGGAAGAAGCTTCACCTCTCGAATCGTCCAGCCGAACCGAAGCGCCATGAACAAGTGACCGAGCTCGTGCAGAAGAACGATGGCGAACAGCGTAACGATCCCTAGCCACTGGCCCATCGCCAGAGCCAGAAGCATAAGCAGAACGAACAGAGGGTGGAGTTTAAACGAGATGCCTCGCCAATTAATCAAACGGGATCACTTCCGACGGATCGAGCGATCTCCCGTTCTGCTTAAGCGCGAAGTAGAAAGCCCCCTCTCCGGATTCATCGGCCGCCGCCTCTCCCAGCGAGGCGCCTGTCTCCACCCAGTCGTTCTCCTTCACGGCGGCGTTATCGACGTTGCCGTAGATCGAGACGACCCGGTTCGGATGCTGGATCTCGACGGTCGCGAAGCCCTGGTCGTCTCTCGCGACTCGGGTTACGCGACCGGAATGAACGGCTCTAACCGGGCTTCCGCTTGGCGCGCTCATTCGGATCCCCTCGCCGTCCTGCCCGAATGTCCGAACGATCTTCCCGGCCAGGGGCACCGCGATGTCCTCGCGGCTCCAGCTTGCGGTGACGGCCTGCGTGTTATCCGATCGGTTGAGCAGATGCAGGAAAGCCGGCGTGCTTCCGAACTTCTTCTCATACCATTCCTGGACGGCGATATAATCGATGTCTTTGGTAAGAGCCTGAACGGTCCAAGCTTGCGCCGCTTCGCTTCCTGGCAGCTCGAAGCGGAACCAGGCCCAAGCTCCCCCAAGCAGAAGAAGAGCGACCGCGGTGCGCAGCGCGAAGCCTCGCAGGAATCTCCTTAACGCCCCTCCCGGCGGCGAGCTCGACGGACCCTCGTTCCACTCCGCGGGTCCGCGAACAAGTCCCGGATAATCGCTTAGGCGCTTGATCGGCCCCGTTCCGAGCGCCGTCCGGCCCGCGTCGCCGGAGGGCGCTCGGTTCGAGAATTGCAGGCGTTGCCTCTCCTTCCACCACTTCTCGGGATCCGGTTCCTCATCAGGCGCCTCGATCGGCAACGGCGTCAGCGTTTCGGGCGCATAAGGCGGAGGACCCGCATCGGGCCATAAAATCGGCTCTGGAGCGGCTCCGCTTGCTCGTCCGGCCGACGGAATCGTCGAATCGTTACGTTCCTGCGGCCTCCCCCCGTTCCACTGGCTTCCTCCGGACGAAGAAGCTGCCGATTCCAGCCAAGTATCCAACGAAGTAGCGGACCGGGAAGATCCTCCGGCTTCCGCGGACGTCGCTTCGAACCAGGCGTTCAACGCCGCCAAGCTGTCGGCAGGCTCGGCATCGGCCTCCGGAGTCGCGGAGGCCACCATGCGTTTAGCCCCTTTGCTCGGGAGCAGGTTCGGACTTGTTCGAATGGCCTCGGCAAGGGCATCCCGCCTTGCCATGTCCGGAATGGCACCGTAGCTGTCCTTATCCGCCGCGGCTTCCTCCGGACTCCAGCTCTCCGAACGAACCCCCGTCAGCTGCCGGATCCGATTCCTTCTTCTCTCGCGGACGTTATCCCGTACGTGCATCGCCCGTTCCTCCCTTGTCCCGCTTCTTACTATCACGATATGGCAAGTCCGCCGCATTTAGAAGCAAGGGGGAAACAGAGAGGCGATCGCTCGCCGTAACCTGCGGCTTAGCCGGGGCTTGCATTCGCACATAGGGGCGTTACTATAACAAGCGCCAATAAATCCTTCACCTACGATACTCATCCAATCGCAGGTGTCCTAAGCTGCTCATCTATAGTTATCCGCATTCGGATTAGGATTCGGGCTACGGCCGCCGCTATCGACTTACGGCTGCTTCTAACCACTTTGGCCTATCGCTTGCGGATGTGGCATCTGCCTATCGCTTGCGGATGTGGCATCTGCCTATCGCTTATCGTTTGCGGCTTACGGGTTACGGCTGCGACTTTCGGCTGCCGCTATCGACTTTAGACTGAGGCTGCCGCTGCCGCTTCGTCCATCTCTATCACCCCGCGTCGGTCTTTTATCAATTCGCTTAACGGAAATTTCAGCCCCTTAAATGCTCGAAAAAGAGCCGTTAAAATTCTAATGGATATTCGCGACGCTTAAATTGCATTTTACCCTCGACGTTAGGGGGAGTTGTTCATGTAAGGGTCTGTCATTTCCGTTAAAATTCAAAAGACACCAATCTGCGCCTCTAAGGGTCGCAAATTTCCGTTAAAATTAAGTCCATGATCTTAACCTCCCCAGTCAAACTGGGGGCTGATACAACAAAAAAGCAGCGCCGGGTTGCCCCGTACGCCGCCTGCCTTAGCTGCACTGCCTACATTACCTGCACTACCTGCACTGCCTACATTACCTGCACTACCTGCACTGCCTACATTACCTGCACTACCTGCACTGCCTACATTACCTGCACTACCCGCCTTACCCGCCTCGCCAGCCTTACCTACCTAACCCGCCAAGCCTGCCATCTATCGGCCTACGGCTTGTTTACGTATCCATCGTGTATTTCTCTTGATGAGCCCGGATGCTGAACACGAGCCCGATCGAGAGCATGTTCAGGATAAGAGAGGTGCCTCCATAACTGATGAACGGCAGCGTAATCCCCGTTATCGGCATCAATCCGATCATCATGCCGATATTCTGGAAGATCTGGAACACCATCATGGAGGCGACCCCAATGATAATAAAGGAGCCCCTTAAGTCGTAACACTGATACGCGGTTATAATCATCCGATAGATAAAGACGAAGTACAACAGCAGCAGGACCGCCGCTCCTTGGAACCCGAATTCCTCCCCAATCACGACGAAGATGGAGTCGGAATACGGATAAGGAATGAACTTGCGGTTCTTGGACTCGCCTTGCATGTAGCCGTCTCCGGACAACCCCCCGGAACCGATCGCGATCTTCGCGTTCTCGGATTGCCGTCTTTGGTCATCTGAAGCTTCGTCCGGGTGAATATACGTGTTGATTCGTTCGTACCAGTGAATCTTTTTATGATCGTCAAGGTAGTTCTTGATATCATCATTATAGGCATTGAACAAGCTGACGAAGAGCATCAAGCCCCCTAAAACGACAGTGAGCCCGATCATCACGTAGGTATATCGAATATTGCCGATCCACAGCATCCCGAGTACGATGAAGAGATAGATGATCGCATTGCCCAAATCCGGCTGAATCATGACGAGAACGAACGGAACGAATGCGATCATCGCGATCGCCATGACATCTGTTCTCATTCGCAACGGGTCGCCTTGCCTTCGTCCAAGCACCGCCGCAACCGCGATGATGAGAAACAGCTTCATGATCTCGGCAGGCTGAATCGTAAGTCCCAGGTTCCCAGGAAGCTTGAACCAGCCTTTGGCTCCGTTAAGCTCCCCCCCAAAGAGATAGACCGCAATCAGCGAGCCAATCCCGATGATATACCAGACGTACCAGACTTTTAGCAGCAGCCGGTAATCGATAAGAGTCATCAGGAAGAGAACGCCGAACCCTACTCCGTAATAGATAAGCGTCTTGACGTCAAAGTGATAATATTGAGGGTTGTTATGCGTGGCGCTTCGAACCACCAGCGTACTGATGACCATGAACCCGCATAGAATCAACACCATGAGCCAATCGATCTTTTTTAACCGGTTCAGCAAGCTTGCTCATCCCATTCTAAGAAACTTCTTGACCCGTCCGAACACCCCTGTTTTCTCTTCTAACTGCATCAGGGGAACCGTCTCTCCCAGAATTCGGCGCGCCACGTTGCGATACGCGATCGCGGCGCGGGAATTCGGATTCATCACGGTCGGTTCCCCGTGATTAGCGGCCCGGATTACAAGTTCATCATCCGGGATAATGCCGATCAAGTCAATCGCCAGAACCTGGCAGATATCGTCGATCTCCAGCATGTCCCCGTTCTTCAAGAGGTTCGGACGAATGCGGTTGATCAGGAGCTTGGGCGAATGGATGCCGCGCTTATCCAGAATTCCGATCACTCGATCCGCGTCGCGTACGGCGGCTTTCTCCGGCGTCGTTACGACAATCGCCTGATCCGCGCCCGTAACGGCATTATCGAAGCCCTGCTCGATGCCGGCGGGACAATCGATGATCACGAAGTCGAAATCCGGCTTCAGCTCCTCGATGATCTTGGTCACCTGCTCGGGAGTGATGTCGTTCTTGTCTTTTGTCTGCGCGGCCGGAAGCATGTAGAGCTCCTCGAACCTCTTATCCTTGATCAGCGCTTGGGGCAGGCGGCAACGGCCTTCCGCGACGTCGATAAGATCGTACACGATCCGATTCTCCAGCCCCATGACGACATCCAGGTTGCGCAAGCCGATATCCGTATCGACCATGCACACTTTTTTGCCGATCAAGGCCAGTGCAGTTCCCAAATTCGCCGAGGTGGTCGTCTTCCCGACCCCGCCTTTGCCGGATGTAACGACAATCGCTTCTCCCATCGCTCTACACTCCTTTAAATAAAATGGCTTCTTTACGATGCTGGTGCAGATGAGTCAGTTTATCGATCTCCATCGCCCCGTTGCGCAAGAACGCGTATTCCATCAACGGATCGGCTGACGCCCATTCCTCCGGCGGACGGCTGATGACCTCAGCGATTCGAAGCTGGGTAGGAGTCATCAAGGAAGCCGCTATGATCGAATTCTCGTTGCCTTCGCAGCCGGCGTGGGCCATCCCGCGGAGCGCTCCCATAATGAAGATGTCTCCGGTGCTCAGGATCGTCCCTCCCGGATTCACGTCCCCGATCAGCAGAAGATGTCCGTCATGGCTGACGACCTGGCCGGAACGGATGATTCCGGTTATCGTCTGGAGACCAAGCGGCTCTTCCTTCTGCTCCGCGACTTCCGGGTCGCTCTCGATGCTCTGAACGAGGAAATTGCCCTGCCTGCGAATGGCGCTGCGGATTTTCTCCTTGTCTTCCTCCTCGAGCACCCGGGAGCCGAGCTTAACGAATACGTGAACCATCGGGCCGTTCAATTGTTGCTCATGCTTGTCCAGCTTCGCATGCAATTCATCCAGCAGCGACACGAAGTCGCACTGGTCGTCCAGAAGAAAGATAAGGCCTTCCTTGGTACCCTTAATCGTTATGGCCGATTTGACGCTCACGCAAGCCCGCTCCTCCCTACAGTAACAACCATTCGGTCTGACGCCCCCTTCACCGTCCCCCGCGGGAACGGATCGGACTCATGAAGCAGAACTCTCCTCGCCGGCACCCGCCTTCGCAAGCCACTTGCGAACGGGCAGGTACAGCAGCAAGGCGAAGCCCACATGAAGCAGCAGGGTCGGAACGATCTGCCAATAGAGGGCGAACGCATAAGTCAAGCTCGTTAATTGGAAAAGCTTATAGACGAAGTAGACGATCGTATCCATGACCACGCTTCCCACGCCGACTGCCAGGAGCATAAAGCTGAGAAGGTGGTTTTTTCTCTCGCCGGCCAAGCCGATAAGATACCCGACCAACGCCAAGGCGAAGCCGTAAGTGCCCAGCAGCTCGCCATAGAATAGAATGTCTTCCGCCAAGCCGAAGCCCAGACCGAAGAAGAAAGCTTTATATCTTCCGCCGAATAAGGCGACGAATACCGTCATCACGAACGGCATGTGCGGAAGAAGCCTGTCGCTCCAAGCCGATGGAATCAGCCACGGGAGAATAGCGGTTTGAATGATCAGCAGCAGGATCGTCAGCAGGATCGTCCGATTCATTCTCATGTTCAGGGCGCATCCACATCCGAAGTGACCACGACGAACACCTCGGTCAGGTGATCGAATTTAGCTGCGGGCTCAAGCGTGGCCGTGTGGGTCAGACCGAAGTCTCCCACTTGATTGCTGATAACCGTGCCGATGATGATTCCCTTAGGCAGAACGTTGCCTAGACCCGACGTGACGATCAGGTCTCCCTCGACCACTTGGTCGTTCTCGTCGATCTTGCTCATCTGAAGAACCTTGTTCTCCTTGTCGTAATCGACGATGCCGAAGGATTGGTCTTCGCGCCCGAGGACGGTCGCCGCGATCGAGATCGCGTCCGTCGAAGTGGAGTCCAGCTCCGAGAGAGGCGTCACCGTCGAGGTGAATTCCGATACCTTGCTGACCAGCCCGACGAGTCCGTCGACCGTCGTGACCGCCATCTTCGGCTTGATTCCGTCATGCGAGCCCAGGTTGATCTTGATCGTCTTGTCGTAAGGGTTCGAGCTGCTTGCGATGACTTGGGCGATCAAATAGCGATAATCGTATAATTGCTTCTGTCTTTCCGTAAAATGGAGATCATCTTGCAGTCTCTTATTCTCGTTCTCGATCATATTGTAGCGGATCTTGTCCTGCGTATAACGAGCGACCGTCTGCCGAAGCTGTTCGTTCTCTTCATACACGTCGGAAAGCCGGCCGAGGTCTCGGAAGAACTCCGAGACCGCCCCGACCGGCCGATAAAACGCTTCTTGAACAGTTCCGACAGCATCGTTGACGAAGCGTTCAGGCCAAGTCAATCCGGTACGTCCAGAGGAGAAACCCAGCAAAGAGATGAACAAGATAAGCCCAATCATCAGAATGAACAGCCGTTTGTTGCGCATGAATTTAAAAATAACCATTCACCTGCTTTCCCTGCCGCCGGGCTCCGATCCGAACTAATTACCTTTGCTTAATCAACGCTTGCGGGAGGACGAGCCGCCCTTGTTCCTGAACAGATGAATATTCTCGAGCGCCCTGCCTGTTCCGATAGCCACGCAGTCCAGCGGATTCTCCGCGACGATGACCGGCATTCCCGTCTCGCGCGCGAGCATCTTGTCCAGATTGCGGAGCAGCGCACCGCCTCCGGTCAGCACGATGCCGCGGTCCATGATGTCCGCGGAAAGCTCCGGCGGGCACTTCTCGAGAGTAACCTTGACCGCTTCCACGATCGCGTTGACCGTGTCGGACAGGGCTTCCGTGATCTCGTCGGAAGTAATGGCGAGCGTCTTCGGAAGACCCGTCACGAGGTCGCGTCCGCGGATCTCGATCGATTCTACCTTATCCAGCGGAAGCGCGGAACCGATCTCCATCTTGAGCTGCTCGCTCGTTCTCTCGCCGATCATCAGATTATACAGTCGCTTTATGTACTGCATAATCGATTCGTCCATCTCGTCGCCCGCCACTCGAATCGAACGGCTCGTTACGATGCCGCCGAGGGAGATGACCGCGACTTCCGTCGTTCCTCCGCCGATATCGACGACCATGCTGCCCGTCGGTTCCCAGACCGGCAGATCGGCGCCGATCGCGGCCGCGAACGGCTCTTCGATCGTATAAGCCTCGCGAGCTCCCGCCTGTTTGGTCGCGTCTTCCACGGCGCGCTTCTCGACAGCCGTGATGCCGGAAGGCACGCATACCATCACGTTCGGATGGCGCGGCGGGAAAGAACGTTCCTTCTGGGCTCTGCGAATGAAATATTTGATCATCGTAGCCGTTGTGTCGAAGTCGGCGATAACGCCGTCCTTCATCGGACGAATGGCGCGAATGTTGCCGGGCGTGCGCCCGATCATCTTCTTCGCGGCCTCTCCTACGGCTTCGATTTTCTTCGTATCTGTACGCAGGGCAACCACGGAAGGCTCCCTCACAGAAATTCCTTTGCCTTTAACATAAACCAGAGTGTTAGCCGTTCCCAAGTCAATCCCTAAATCTCGAGTAAATCCACCAAACATATGCTGCTACCTCCTGTTGGGACAATCCTTCTTATTATATTACAAGCATCCACTTTCCTTCAAACTAATATAGCGATTGTCACCGATTACCAGATGGTCGAGCAGCTCGATCCCGAGCAGCTGTCCCGCTTCCGCCAGCCTCTTCGTCAGTTGGATGTCTTCGGGACTCGGGGTCGGGTCCCCGCTCGGATGATTGTGCGCGCATAGAATCGACGCGCTGCTGCGCCGGATGGCCGCCCGGAATACCTCTCGGGGATGGACGATCGAGGCGTTCAAGCTTCCGATCGAGAGCGTCTGCCTTCCGATCACTTGGTTCTTCGTGTTGAGAAACAGGCAGACGAAGTGCTCCTCCCGGTAGTGCCGCAATTCCTCCATCAGAAGATCGGCCGCATCCTGCGGCCTCGAGATGCGCGGCATCTCCGGCAGGCGGGACCTCGCGACTCTCCTGCCCAGCTCGATGGACGCCTGCAGCTGCAGCGCCTTGGCCGGTCCGATCCCGCGGATGTGCGTCAGCTCTTCCCAGCTCCGTTCCGCGAACCGGCGCAGCCCGCCGCAATCGTTCAGAATCCGCTGGGCCAGGTGCACGGCCGACTCGTTCCGGGTTCCCGTCCGCAGCAGAATCGCGAGCAGCTCCGCGTGGCTGAGCGACTCCGATCCGTGCCGCTGCATTCTCTCCCGCGGACGATCGTCCGCCGGCAATTCCCTCATCGTATAAGCGCGTTGTTCCATTCCGCTTCCTCTTCTCCGTTATCCGCGTCGGCCGCGGGTATCGTCTGAGGTCATGAGGTAATTGGCTTTACCGTTCAACTTAAGACTTACGGCTTAACGATTCCGAAGGACTCAAGCATCTCCGCGAGCAGCGAGACCGGAAGCCCCATCACGCTATAGAAGTCTCCTTCGATGCCTTCGACCAGCAAAGCGCCGCGGTCTTGAATTCCGTAAGCGCCTGCCTTGTCCATCGGCTCTCCGGTCTCGACATATCGGCTTATCTGCTCCTTCGACAGCTTTCTCATCCGAACGCGCGTGACCCGATGCGTCGTCACGGCCCGGCCTGACTCCAGCTCCAGGCAAGTGACGCCGGTATACACCTCGTGGGTTCGGCCTTGCAGCCTCTCCAGCATCGCTTCGGCATCGGCGGCGTTCTTCGGCTTGCCCATCGCTTCTTCTCCGAGAGCGACGATCGTATCGCTGCCGACCACGATGGAGACCGCTCCATCGCCTTTGAGGTCGGACGGCTCGGCGCCGTCGATCACGGCCTTGGCTTTGCGAAGGGACAATTCTTCGACGATTCTCGCCGGGCTCCAGCCCGCGGGAGTGTCTTCGTCGGCGTGGCTCGGCCGGATAAGCACCGGAAGCCCGAGCTTGGCGATCAGCTCCTGGCGGCGAGGCGAAGAGGATGCCAGCACCAATGTCGCCGGCGCCGGCGGAGTTGAAGGGGATTGATTCTGATTGGAAGTCATTGCTGTTTTCTTTCCTTTCTATTGCGTTACATTCTGCGATAAGCCCAGATGGAGACAATCGCTCCGATTATGCTGAGCAGGCTGAGGTCGAATCCAATATGAATCGAATAATTGACGACGAGGAGATCGGCGGAAGGCGACCAATCGATCTTGAAGGTCCGAGTCAGAAAATCAAGCCCGGGAACGTCTTCGAGCCACCTGGCGACCATAGCTCCCGCCAGCAGGCCGATAAATACAAGCAGCACGAGAACCCAAGCGCTTTTCTTCATGTTTCAACGTCTCCCACCATTTTTTGACACTTGTCCATTCATTATACGTTGCCTGGGCAACCTGTTCAATGCGTAATTGGACCTCATTCCGTCATCGGCTGCCAATTGGCGAATTGGCGAAGAAAAGTGGAATCTCTAAAGAATTCGTTCCGGAAGCCAAACAAAAGAGGGTTGCGCTCCCTCCGCCGTCGGCGATAGAACGCAAACCCTCTATGATTGGAGCAGCAGTTCCAGCGCTCCGGGACCCTGCGGCCGGATAGAATCTGCTTAAAGTTTCATATTCAGAGCCCCCGGCCCACGGGCCTGGGGCTCCGTAACCCGAATTTATCGGGTTACAGCTGGTAGGCGACAGCGGCGCTTCGCAACCGACGCAATCCGCGTGATTCTGCCGCCTGTCCGCGCTTGCTTACGCCTCGCTCCCGCGTTCCTGCTCCAGCTCTTCGAAGATGGAGCGAATCGCCTCGATCCGTTCCGGAACGATCGGAAGCAGGCTGTGGCCTTCTTGGCGCACGGAAGAGCCGAAGTGGACCTCGGGCGCTCCTGTCTGCCGAATAAACTCTTTCAGCGCTTCGACGGTTAAGCCCGCCCCCGCGAGAATCCGCAGGTTCGTTCCTTCCGACGCTTCGACAAGCGAGCGGATTCGGCCCATCGCGCGAAGCGCGGAGGGCTGTCCGCCCGAGGTGAGCACTCGGCTGATCTGCGGGAACGAAGCCAGCAGCTCCAGCGCTTCGAACTGGTCCTCCGCCTCGTCGAAAGCGCGGTGGAAGGTGATGTCGAGCTGCTCCGCTTCCGCGATCAGCACCCGCAGCACCGCCGAATCGATCTTGCGATCCGCCGTGAGCGCGCCGATGACGATGCCCGCCGCTCCCGACTTCCGAATGGCGCGGATATCCGCCCTCATCGTGCGAATGTCTTCCGCCCCGTACACGAAGGACAAGCTGTGGGGGCGAACCATGACGTTCACCGGGATCGAGACCGAACGAATCGTCTCTTCGATCAGGCCGATGCTCGGCGTAAGCCCGCCTTCCAGCATTCCGGTGACCAGCTCGATACGTTGGGCTCCGCTTCTCTCCGCGGCGATCGCGTCCGCCAGATTGGTCGCTATCACTTCCAGCAGCATTCTATCTCCCCCTGCTCAATTCCCTAGGATATAATCCGCGAGCAGCCGAACCCCGTAGCCCGATGCTCCGACCGGATAGTAGCTCCGCTCGCTCTTCGCTTGCGAAGTGTTGGCCATGTCGATGTGCACCCACGGCACCCCGCCGGAGAAGCGGCGCAGGAACAGAGCCGCAAGAATCGCTCCGCCGTAAGGAGTCGGCGCCCAGTTCGATAGGTCGGCATAGTCGCTGCGCAGTTGCTCTTCATAATCGTCCATCAGCGGCATCGCCCAGATGCGGTCGCCGCATGCTTCGCCGGCCTTATGAAGCCGCGCGGTCATTCCCGCGTCGCCCCACATGCCGGCAATGCCAAGACCGAGAGCCTGCCCCACGTTGCCGGTCAACGTCGCCACGTCGATCAGCTCCGCCGGATCGAACTTCGCCGCATGAAGCATCGCGTCGGCCATGATCAACCGTCCTTCGGCGTCGGTGTTCTTCACCTGAACGGTCAAGCCGTTCGGGTAGGCGACAACCTCCGAAGGCAAGCAGGCGCCGGGACCGGGAACGTTGTCCGCGATCGGAATCAGGGCGACGACATTGCGCCGCGCCTTCGTACGAACCAGCAGGTCAAGCGCGCCGACGACCGCTGCCGCTCCGCCCATGTCCATTCGGGCGTCGCTGATGTCATTCGCGGTTTTGACGTTCATCCCGCCCATGTCGAAGGTAACTCCCTTACCGACCAGCGCGATCGGCGCCTCACCCGGCACGGGATCGTACACCAGTTCGACGAGAGCGGGCGAATACCTGCTTCCCCGCCCGACGGTCAGAAGCCCGTTCATGCCTCTCTCCGCTAACTCGAGCCCCTTGTACACCTTTATTTTCACGGAAGTGCCGATGAACCGCTCGACGATTCGTTCCGCGAATACGTCCGGATTCAGCCGATCGCCGGGCTCGTTCACCAAGTCGCGGGCCAGCTTGACCGCTTCGACTCGATCGCGGACCCGCTCAATCTCGCTGCCATACTCTTCGGAGGTCAAGAAGTGAAGGCTCTCCATTGGAGAAGACGTGCGGCTGGACCGATATTCATTGAACTCGTACGTTCCGAGAAGCCAGCCTTCCGTCCATGCGGACACGATCTCGTCTTCGCCGAACGCCTCCGAAGAACCGAATGCCAGCGACACGGCAGCGGAACGGAAGCCTGGCTTGCGGAGTGCCCGCCCGGCGATCCCCGCCGCTTCGCGAACCCGCTCCAGGGTTAACTCCTCCCGGCGTCCAAGACCGATGACCAGATAGTGACGTTCACCCCGGCGTCCGAAGAACCAGGTCGCTTCCCCTCTCTTAGCCATATATGGGACAAGCTCGAACGGAAGCCCGGAAGCTTCCGCCGCTCCTTCAAACGAGGGATATACGATCGCTTCCTCCCCGGCGAGGCTGGAACGGCCCGACGTAATCGCAAGCTCCGTCATCCCCCTTCGCCTCCCGCGTCGTTCGGCTCGAAATCCAGGTTCGCCAGCTCGTAGATCGCTCTGGCATAAATGGCCGTCGCCTTGATCAACTGTTCGACGCTTACCGTCTCATCCCCCTGATGGGCGGTGGATTTCGTACCCGGGAACTCCATGCCGAAGGCAACCCCGTTCGGGATCAGCGCCCCGTATGTTCCTCCTCCGGTAGACAAGAGCGCCGGCTCCCGCCCCGTTTCTTCCTCATACACTCGTTGAAGCATGCGAATCATCGGATATTCGTCCGGCACATGGTGCGGATTTTTGAGGATCGGGGTGTCCACCTGGAAGCCGTATGAGGCGACCCGCTTGGAGATATGGTCCAGAATGAAGTCGGAGGTCCCGCATGCCGGGTATCTCAGGTTCAGATGGAAGAACGACGGCTCGCCGGGAGCATACTCGAGAATGCCGCAGTTGATCGTAAGCGCGCCCGTCACGTCGTCGCTCATGGCCACGCCGAAGGCATGCCCCAGGCAGTCCCCGTGCAGATGATCGTTCACGCAAGCCACGTATCGTTCCGCATCCGGCTGCAGCGACAAGCGGCGAAGGAAGTGGAGAAGCTCAAGCGCCGCGTTGCGGCCGAGATGCGGCTCCATGCCGTGCGCGGATACGCCCTTAAGGCGAAGCGTCAGCGCTTTGTCCTCCCGCGAGGCGCTTCCTTCCATCCCTTTGTCCATGCAATATTGCGTGAAGCCGGCCGCCAACGCTTCCAGGTTCGCCTCTTCCCCTTCGAGGAAGGCAACCGCATTCTCCGGCACCATGTTGGCCGTGCCGCCGCCATGGAAGGCCTTCAGGCAGAACTCGGAGCCGTCAGCCCTACCTTCCGAGTCCGAGTCTCCCGAAGCGGTCAGCAGCACCTTGACGTTGATCTGCCCCTTCTCCGCGCGCACGATCGGAAATTCCGCATCCGGCGTGAAGCCGCAGATCGGGGGCTTCTCCAGCTTGCGGTACATCGTCATGCAATCGCAGGCATGCTCCTCGTCCGTGCCGAAGATGAGGCGAACGTTATGCTTAGCCGGCAAGCCGAGCTCCTTCACGATCTTCAGCGCATAGAACGCCGCCATCGCCGGGCCCTTGTCGTCGATCGCTCCTCTGGCATATAGCTGGCCATCCCGAATCTCCGGCTCGAATGGAGGCGCGGTCCATTCTCCGCTAGCCGGAACGACGTCCAGATGGCAGAGCACCGCCACGTAATCGCCCGACTCCGAAGGAGCGTACTCCGCGTAGCCCGCATAACCTTGCAGATCCTTCGTCTCGAATCCGGCTTCTTCCCCGAGCCGAAGCATATAATTCAAAGCCTCCGAGATCCCTTCGCCCATGGGCTTGCCGGGTCCGGAGGTGCCTAGATCCTTCACGCTATTTATACGCAGAAGCGCGAAGAGATCGGCCAACAGCCGATCCTTCCGCTTCTCTGCTTCTTTGTTCCAATCTATAACTCCGTTTCGATCCGAGAGATCGGCTAGTAGCCGATCCTTACGCTTCTCCGCTTCTTTATTCCAATCCATAACTCCGTTTCGATCCGAGAGATCGGCCAACAGCCGATCCTTACGCTTCTCTGCTTCTTTGTTCCAATCCATGGCTTCCACTCCGTTCCTCATGCCTTCATCGCCGCCTGATCGCTCTCGCTGCCATAGAGGTGGCAAGCCACCCAGTGGTTCGGGCGAGCTTCCCGCCACTCGGGAGCCTTGTTCTTGCAATGCTCGGTCGCGAACGGACAGCGGGTCCGGAAGCGGCATCCGCTTGGCGGGTCGATCGGGCTTGGCAGATCGCCTTGCAGCAGCTGTCTCTTGCGCTCCCGCTCCAGACGAGGGTCGGGAATCGGGATCGCCGTCAGCAGAGCCTGAGTATAAGGATGAAGGGGCTCGTCGAACAGGTCGTCGCTCGTCGCAAGCTCCACCATGCCGCCGAGATACATGACGCCGATCCGGTCGCTGATATGCTTGACCATCGACAGGTCATGGGCAATGAACAGGTAGGTCAGGCCGCGCTCTCGCTGGAGCTTCTGCAGCAGGTTGACGACCTGAGCCTGAATCGATACGTCGAGCGCCGAGATCGGCTCGTCCGCGATGATGAATTCCGGGTCGACCGCAAGGGCGCGGGCGATCCCGATCCGCTGCCTCTGGCCGCCGGAGAATTCGTGCGGGAACCGCTTCGCGTGCTCGGCGTTCAGGCCGACGGTCTCGAGCAGCTCCACGACGCGCTTCGAACGTTCTTCGCGGTTCTTGGCCAAGCCGTGCGCGTCCATGCCTTCGGCGATAATGTCTTCGACGTTCATCCGTTGGTTCAAGGATGCATAGGGGTCTTGGAAAATCATCTGGATTTGGCGGGTCAGCTTCTTCAGCTCCGCCTTCGACTTCGTTCCGTGCACCGGCTCGCCGTCGAACAGGACGGTACCTTCCGTCGCGTCGTAGAGACGGATCAGCGTACGGCCGAGCGTGGACTTGCCGCAGCCCGATTCTCCGACCAGGCCGAACGTCTCGCCCTGATAGATCTCGAACGAGACGCCGTCGACGGCCTTCAGCGTCTTGCCGCTTCCCACCTGAAAATGCCTCTTCAGGTTATTCACTTGAACGAGCGGCTTCTTCTTCGGATTCGCCATTAACGCTCGCCTCCTTCATGAACTCCCGAAGGAGCGTTGACTTTGGGCGCTCTAGGATCCTGAAGCCAGCATGCGGCGCTGTGCGTAACCGAGTGAGAGGTATACGCCGGCATCTTCGCGACGCATACCTCCATCGCATGCGGGCAGCGGGCCGCGAACGGGCAGCCGACAGGCGGGAACATCAGGTCCGGTGGAGTGCCCGGAATCGCCGTCAGCTCGCTGCTCTTCTCATGAAGCTTCGGCATGGAGGCGAGCAGTCCCCACGTATACGGATGCTTCGCGTCGTAGAACAGCTCGTCTACCGTTCCCGTCTCGACGATGATTCCCGCATACATGACGGCAACCCTCGCCGCCGATTCGGCCACCACTCCGAGATCGTGCGTGATCAGGATGATCGACGTTCCCGTCTCCTCCTGGATCTTCTTCATGAGCTCCAGAATCTGCGCCTGAATCGTAACGTCGAGCGCGGTCGTCGGCTCGTCCGCGATCAGCACCTTCGGGCTGCAGGCCAGCGCCATCGCGATGACGACGCGCTGCCTCATTCCGCCGGACAGCTGGTGCGGATACTGCTTGACGCGCTTCTCCGGGCTCGGAATGCCGACCAGCGCGAGCAGTTCGATCGCCTTGGCCGTCGCTTCCGCCCCGCCTAGCTTGCGGTGCTTCTTCAGAACTTCGATGATCTGCTTGCCCACGGTCATCGTCGGATTGAGCGAGGTCATCGGATCCTGGAAAATCATCGAGATCTCCGAGCCGCGAATGTTCTGCATCCGCCGCTCGGAGACGCTCGCGAGATTCTCTCCCTCGAAGAGAATCTCGCCTCCGCGAATCTTCGCGTTCTTAGCAAGCAAGCGCATTATGCTCTTCGAAGTCACGGACTTGCCCGAACCGGACTCTCCTACGATCGCCAGCGTCTCGCCTTTGTTCAAGTCGAAGCTGACGCCCCGGACCGCTTGAACCTCTCCGATATAAGTTCGGAACGCAACCTCCAGATCGCGTACCTGAAGCAATGTTTGGCTCATCGTTCTCCCCCCTGTCCTACCTTATTTGCGCATCCGCGGATCCAGCGCGTCGCGCAGGCCGTCGCCCAGAATATTGAACGCTACCATGATGACGACGATAACAAGCGCTGGGTACAACAGCAGATAGAAGTGCGAATTGAGCGTCTGGAAGCCGTCGTGGATCAGCACGCCCAGGGAAGCCTGAGGCGATTGGAGGCCCAGCCCGATGAAGCTCAGGAAGGCTTCGGTGAAGATCGCCGACGGGATCGTGAACATCGTATTGATGACGATCATGCCGATCGTGTTCGGTATCAAATGCTTCATGATAATCTGGGTATTCGAAGTCCCTAGCGTCCGGGCCGCGAGAACGAACTCCTGCTGCTTCAGCTTCAGGATCTGGGCGCGAACGAGCCGCGCCATGCCTACCCAGCCGGTAATCGACATGGCGACCATGATCGTGAAGATGTTGGCCTTCATGATCATCATCAGCAGGATGATAATGATAAGGCTCGGAACGCCGATCAGAATCTCGATGATCCGCTGCATCGCGTTATCGACTTTGCCGCCCTTCAGCGCGGAGATCGCGCCATAAGCGACGCCGACCACCAGGTCCAGCGCCGCGGCCAGAACGGCGATCAGAAGCGAGATGCGCGTGCCTTGCCAGATCCGCGCCCACTGGTCGCGGCCGAATTTGTCGGTGCCGAACCAATGCTCGGAGCTGGGAGATTGATAGACGGCCGAATAATTGGTCTGCGCATACGAGTACTTCGTCAGCCATGGCCCGATGATCGCCAGAATGACCATGATGGCAAGCAGAATCAAGCTGATGACCGCCGCCTTATTCTGACGAAGCCTCCGCCAGCTATCTTGGAAAGCGGAAAGCGCAGGCCGGGAGATCCGTTCCTGCTCGCCGCTCTCCTGGCGAACGGGGACGAACAAGTTGTCTAAAGAATCCGATGGTGCTTGCATCTCCGCTCACTCCCTTCCCGATCCGAGACGAATCCGCGGATCTACCAAGCTGTACAGAATATCGACGAGAAGCATGACGACGACATAGAACGCGCTGTAGAAAATGGTGACGCCCATGATCGTCGCGTAATCGTTCGTCTTGATCGAGTCGACGAACAGGCTGCCGATCCCCGGGATGCCGAAGATGTTCTCGATAACGAGCGAGCCGGTAAGCAGATTGACGATGATCGGTCCCAGGATCGTGATGACCGGAATCAGCGAGTTCCGCACCGCGTGACGGGACAGGATCGCCATCTGGCCGAGGCCCTTCGCCTTCGCGGTCACGATGTAATCCTGTTGCAGCACCTCAAGCATCTCCGTACGGACGAACCGCGCGATTATGGCGATTACCCCTACCGACAGAGCGATGGAAGGCAGCACGGAGCTATCGTAACTTTCCCAGAACGCGACCGGAAGAATTCCCCATTTTAACCCGATATAGTATTGCAGCAAGGCGGCGAGAACGAAGTTCGGAATCGACACGCCCAGCACCGAGATAATCATCGCGGCGTAATCCCAGCCGGAGTTATGCCGATAGGCCGCGAGCACGCCTAGGATGAGCCCGATGACGGTTCCCAGCAGGATGGCTTGAAGGCCGACCAACGCGGATGGATAGATCCGATCGACGATGATATCCTTCACGTCTTGCCCGGTGTAATAAATCGAGGTCCCAAGGTCCCCTTTGACGATATTGCCTATATAGTTGACGTACTGAACGAACACCGGCTTGTCCAGCCCGTAGCTTGCGTAGATTTGGTCCCGCTGGTCTTGCGTCAGCAAGGCGAGCTTCTCCTCGTCGAACGGAGTGCCCGGCAGGTTCTTCATCAGAAAGAAGGTTGCTGTCGTGATAATAAATAGGGTAATGACTAGATAGACGACTCGTTTGGCGATATACCTTTTCATTCTTTCACCTCTTTGGCGTGAAAAGAAAGAAGGAGAGAAGTTGCCCGCTCTCCTTCCCGACTATCTGGTGGGATTATTGTGCGACAGCGCTCTTGAATTCAACCGGGTTGCCGTAAGGGTGGTAGATCAGGCCCGTTACGCTCGACTTCTGCAGGTAAGAGTAGCCGCCGAAGTAGATCGGAGCGACAACCGCGTCCGTCTCTACCAGAAGCTTCTCGGCTTGCAGCAGCATGTCGGCACGCTTCGCGTCATCCGTTTCTTTCTTCGCGTTGGCGATCAGAGTGTCGTACTGGGAGTTGTCGTAGTTGCCGCGGTATGGCGTGTGGTTCGTCCAGAGATCCATGTACGTCATAGCGTCGTCGTAGTCCGCGCCCCAAGCCGTTACGGCCATCTGATAGTTGTTGTTGTCCATCAGCTCGTTGCGAGCCTTGCTCGTCTTCGTGTCGATGGCGACGTCGATGCCGAGGTTGTTCTTGAATTCGCTTTGCAGGAACGTCGCGACGTCCTTCACTTCGGAAGTGTCCGCGATCAGAAGGGTCAGCTTAGGCGCGGAACCGAGTTCCTTGACGCCTTGCGCCCACAGCTCCTTCGCCTGCTCGACGTTCGCTTGAATGACGTTGCCTTGCAGCTCGCGGAACGTCTTCGCGCCGTCGCCGCTCATCAGGTCCGGGATCAGGCCGGTAGCGCCGGCGGAACCGTTGTTCAGGATCGTGGAAGCCAGGATGTTGGAGTCGAACGCCAGGGACAGAGCCTTGCGGATGTTGACGTTGCTCAGGCCATCCGCCTTCGTGTTGAATTGCAGGTAAGTCGTGCGGAACTTGATGCCCGTTCCGAATTCCGGGTTGCTCTTGTTCGCGTCGACATCGGAAGAAGACAGCGTAACGCGGTCGATCTGTCCGGCGTTGTAAGCGTTAAGCGCCGTGCTTTGCTCCTTGATGACCTTCAGGTTGATCGTGTCGGTCTTGACGTTCGCGTTATCCCAGTAAGTCGGGTTCTTCTCGAGAACCGCGCCTGCCGCGATGTCGAACGACTTCAGAACGTAAGGGCCCGCATAGATCAGCTTGTCCGCAGCCAGGCCGTATTGGTCGCCTTGCGACGTTACGAAGGCTTCGTTAAGCGGGAAGTAAGGAACCAAGGAAGTCAGGCGAAGGAAGTACGGAGTCGGTTGCTTCAGCTTAACGACAAGAGTCTTGTCGTCCTTGGCTTCGATCGCGACTTGATCCGCCGTGCCCGTGCCGGCGGCATACTCGGCGCCGCCGACGATGTAGTCGGTCAGGATGAACGAGTAGCCGTTCGTCGAAGTGGTCGGATTCATCTCGCCCAGCCAAGCATACTTGAAGTCGGCTGCGGTAACCGGCGTGCCGTTGCTCCATTGAATGCCGTCGCGAAGCTTGAAGGTATAAGTCAGCTTGTCATCCGAGATGGCAACGTCTTGCGCCAGAGCCGGCTGCGGGTTGTTGTCCGCGTCCAGGCGGTAGAGGCCTTCGCTTACGTTGTTAAGGACAGTGAAGGAGATATCGTCCGACGCCGCCCATTGGCTCAGGTTCTTGATTTCGTTCTCGACATACAGATTAATCGGCTTGCCGGATGGTGCGGCGCCGCCGCTGGCGCCAGCGGATGCGGAAGGACTGGAGCCGTTCGCCGCGTTATCGTTGTTGTTGCCGCAAGCAGCCAGGACTACGGAGAAGACGAGCATTAGCGCCAGCAGTGATAGAGACCCTTTTTTCTTCACAATCGTTCACCTCATGTTGTTATGGTCTAGACAAAACATATAGTTGAACCGAGAGCTTCCGGTTAGCTTGTCCGGCTTGAAACTTAACAATGCCAGCGCTTGCCATCGCCTGTCGGTATAACCCGTTGGCAGGGTGAAGCTTATCGATCGAACAGTCGGAACACGGCGCGATTCTCGCCGACGACCGCTTGGTTGTCATTGACGATCTCCTTCGGAGTCAGGGCGTACATGCGATCGATGGTCGCTTGGTTGTCGTAGCCGATCTGTTCCAGGACGGAAGCGACAATCGTCGCCCACGGCGGCTCGGCCCCATCGATGACCTTAAGCGCGAAAGCCATTCTCTCTTTCTTCAAACCGAAGGCATAGACTCCCTTCGCTCCGCCTTTGGCCACGATGTTTGAATCTTCTAACAACGAGGAACAGATGAATCCATGGCTTGCGATCATGTTCGGGCTTGCATTCATGTACCCTGTCAGTTCGATGACGGCCTCGCGCGTCGCTTCGTCCTCGATCAGATCCGGGCAAGCCAGCTTCAGGTAACCGACCGCCAGGGCTTGAAGCGGAATGCCGAAGACCGGGAAGCCGCAGCCGTCCACCGCGATCTTGATCTCGTCCCGCGGAACTTCCGTCATGTAGGACAGCGTATCCAGAATGCTCTGTTGGACGGGATTGTCGAGGCTCCAATAGGTGTCTACCGGATATCCCAGCTCCTTGCACAGGGCGATAATGCCGAGATGCTTGCCGGAGCAGTTATGATAGATTCGCCGCTTGGGCAATCCTTTCGCGTAGAAATCCGCGCGCGGTTCGTCGTTAAGAGGAACGGTCGGGCACGGGAGCAGCAGCTCTTCCGCGATATCCGCTTTCTTCAGAATCGATTCGAGCGCTTCGATCTGATAAGCTTCGCCGCGCTGGGAAGCCGCGAACAGCGCCGCTTCGCCGCTGGTCAGCCCAAGCTTCTTCGGGACGCCCGCCTTCACGACCGGTATGGCCTGGAACGGCTTGGCCGCCGAACGAAGGAAGGTGACGTGCTGCGCGTTGCCGATCTCCGAGATCAGCTCCTTCTTGTCGTTCACCCCGCAGAGCAAGCCTAAATGCACGTTCTCGAGGATGTTGCCCCGGTACTGCTCAACCAATGGTTGTAGGTTCATCTTGCCAAAGCCTTCTTTCTAGTTGTGTGTGACCTGATGAAGAGCAAGCGCGCCGGCACCCAGCACGATGGATCTTCCATGAAGCTGGGAAGCGATGACTTGGAAGGAATCACGGAAAGGCTCCCAGACGACGACCGAGCAATGCCGGTCCAGCCATTCGAGAATCTCGCCGAACTCTTCAACCAGATCCCCGCTGAGGATAACGGTATCCGGATTATAGAGACAGACGATGTTGTTGATCGTAACCGCGATATGAAGCGCCGCCCGATCGATGATCTCGACCGCCCAAGGCTCATTCGCCCGAACGGCCGCGAACAGCTCGCCGATCTCTCCTATCCCTCTGACCTTGCGCGCTTCGGTAAGAAGCGCCGATTCGTCGATATACGTTTGCAGGCAGCCGCGCTTGCCGCACTCGCACAGATTGCCGTGCGGGTTGATCGTCATGTGCCCGAGCTCGCCCGCGCTGTTCGATCCGCCTCGGAAAATATCGCCGTTGATGATAAGCGAGGAGCCGATACCGGTGCCGACGTTGATCAGAACCGTCTTGTCCGAGCCCTTCGCCGCTCCGAACAGGTACTCTCCGAGGATCTTCACCTTAAGGTCGTTGTCGATGACCGTGCGGATTCCCGTCGACTCCTCGATCTTGCCTGCCAACGGGACTTCGCGCCATCCTAACGTCGAAGAGAATTGCACGACTCCGCCTTCGTAGTCGATAACCCCCGGCGTTCCGATCCCGATGCCGGCGACCTTCGAAGCCGGGATCTTGCGTTCCTCCAGAAGGCCGAGCACGGTGCCCGCCATCAAAACGATGGTCTCTTCGGAACTCGATTCGAGCGAAGTGTGCTTCAGCTCCTTCGCCGTAATCAGCTGCTCCGAGAAATCCATTAGCCCGATTACGATCCGCTTCTTCTGGATGTCGATGCCGATCGTGTACCGTCCGCCGGGCTCGATGTCGAGCATGACCGCCTTGCGCCCCACGCCCGTAGAGGTAAGCGAGGTCTCCCTCACCAGTCCTTCTTCCGCCAGTTCGCCGACGATGCGTCCGACGGAGGTTGCGCTCATCTCGGTGATCTTCGAGATCTCCGAACGGGAGATCGGCCGCCTGGTGCGGATGACATCCAGCACCAATTGCTTATTATGCTGCTTGATCACATCTTGATCTTGCTTGACCGTATGCTTGGAATCCGACATAAGGCACTCCTTCACATTAATAACATCGTGTTATTATTTGAAGACGATTATTGACTTAAATAACAAATAATAAGCAACAAATACTCCCTTGAGGGTCGTTTGGACCCTCGATAACGCCATCAATTATTAACACAATGTTATTAATTAGATACTATCAGCCGAAATCGCGCTCGTCAATCGGCAAAATGCGCATATGTAAACGCCATGTAAGCTATTTTTGGATGATGGATCGGAAATAGCTAACATGCCCGTTACATCCCTGACATTATCTTGAATGTCTGACGAATCCCTCATCGCTGCTTAATCCGCGAAAGAACAACAAAGCCGTTCCCGGTCTTTGGACAGACCGAAGGAACAGCTTTGCGGGGAACTTGCCCTATATTCTTTGCTTTCCGTCATCCTCCTGCTTGAAGCTCGATGTAGGATCTTAATTCCCGATCCGCGAAGACGGCGTTCATGACCGCCTCCTGAGCCTTCCACAGAAGCGCTTCATCCGGCTTATCGGCATAGGAATTCAGCGCGTTCACGGCCGCATTCAACTGCTCGATCTCCTTCTGAGCGGATGTCTTCGCGGTTCCGGTCCATGAGGAGGCAGGCTTCGTCTTCTCCAGCCACTGCTGATGCGCCGTCCGGATAGAGAGAATGGCGTTGCTTTCGGAAGGAGACTCGCCAAGTAGCGCCTGCGACGCGAACCCGGCCACCTTGCCGGCAAGATCGGCGCTCTCGCGCAGGAAGCCTGCATAGTCTTCGACTTCTTTCACTCCCGCAATCTGAATGCTGCCGCTCTCCAGGGCTTTCACGTACACTTCCGTGCCGGCAAGCTTCGAGACCAGCCCATCCGCCTCCGCCTTGGTCGGCGACAGGCCGACATAGACCCGGTATCCGTCCTTCGTGTCCGTCGCTGCCGCGATGCCCTGCTCTCTCAATTTCTTGGCCGCTTCCAACATGCTGTCTTCCGTGCGGAACACTCCATGCTGAAGCACATATAAGGCAACGCTCGGAATGACCGCGCTCTGAGATTGCGAATTCGCCTTCGTTCCCCCCTGCCCTTGGGCTTGAACGGCAGTCCCTTGCTTCGAGCCGTTCGGCTTGGCGGCGGCCGAACCCGAGGCGTTGCCCGCGGAGCTCTGGGATGCCGCCATCGCCGGCACGTCCGTGGAGGGCAGCGGAGAACCTTTATCCGGGAGCAGCGGTTCGCCCGTGAACAGCGTCAGGAGCAGATAGCCGAACAGCCCCCCCGTCGCGATGGCCCCGAACACCGTCAGGAACACCCTCATCCAGGAAGGCCCATCCTCCCGGTACGTATGCCCTCCCCCGCGCAAGCCGTTCACTCCCGCCCATTCCTCTTCCGGATTCTCATATCGGTTCGGCTGGAACGGAGTTTCCGAAGCAGGCTGCAGCGGGCCGCGAGGGAATTCCCTTGGTTCCGCAGGCCGAGAATCTTGAACTCGATAGCCCGGAAAAGGAATCGTCTCCCCGCGTTTGGAGTTCGTATCGCGCTTCTTCCCGTACTCCTTTGCTGCCTTTTTCTCCGGTTGCTCTAGTTCGAACTCATGCCTAAACTCATATTTGCGTTCATCTATTCGTTCTTGACCAAGATCAGGCTTACGCTTCTCCGCCGGCTCACGGTTTAACGTTGAAGCCGGCTCCCGTTCTGTCGTACGAATCATCTCTTCAAGCGCGAGAATATCGTCCTGATAAGGGCTGTTCCATGCTTGATAGTCGGACTTCGCCTTGTTCCGCGAGAGCGGGGCAGACGGCTGCGCCTGCATCGGCGTTTGAATCGTCCCTTGTTCCGCGAATGCCCTGGCAGCTGCGGATTCCGTTCTATCTTCCGGTTCCGGCGTAATAGTCGGCTTCGTATCTTCTTGTTTCGGATCTTCTTGCGCTAGAACGTTAGGCACGGCGGACGCCGGCGTCTTGTTATCGAATCGAAAGGTCATTCGCGCTTTATTCGGCTGCATGAGTCGGCCTCTCCCCTTGTCCCTAATCTATTAAATCCTATGAAGGAGACCCCGGGATTATGTGAGAGAAATGGACGAGCGCCTGCGGGCCGGATTCATCAATTGGGATCATTAGAATTTTATGGTTGCATTATAAAGTCAAACTGTATATAGTCTAACTATATAGTCATACGATATAAAGTCGCGCGTTATAACGAATTGTTGCAGGAGGGTTTGCATGGGAAGAGATAAGCACCTGCCGTTGACGGAGACCGTCTATTACATCCTGTTGGCCTTGACCGAGCCGGCTCACGGCTATCTCATTATTCAGAAGGTGGAGGAGCTCAGCAACGGACAGGTCCGTATGGCTGCGGGAACCCTGTATGGCGCGATCGAGAACCTGATGAAGCTGAAGTTCATTCAGCCCGTGTCGACGGACGAGAACAACAGGCGCAAAGTATATGCCATTACCGACCAAGGGCTGGCTATTCTGAGACTCGACATGGAACGGATGCGGCACATGATTGCCGTGACGGGAGATCGAATTTAAATCGGAATGGAGGAGCAGCGCATGAAAAAATACAAGCACTTCACGAACTTCGACAAGGAAGAGAAATGGTTAAACGACATGGCGAAGCAAGGTTACCGATTCGTTGCAAAAAGGTCGTTCTGCTATGAATTCGCGGCCGACGCGCCGGATAACGCCATTATTAAAGTGGATTACCGCACCTTTAAGAAGAAAGAGGATTTCGAAGAGTACCTCTTCTTATTCGAGGACAGCGGTTGGACGCATCTCTCGGGGTCCAAAAGCTCGGGCTATCAATATTTCAGGAAAGCCGACCCGCGGGGAAGCGACGACATTTTCTCCGATATCGATTCCAAAGCGGGCAGATATAAGCGGTTGGCGGATATGTGGGAGACGATGGCCCTTACCTTCATCCCCATTCTCACGGCGCTCCTCGTTTCCAAAGCGATCGATCCCGGCGTATTGCTGGATCCGAAATCCATCTATTACACGCCTGGGTTATGGGACATGGAAGGAGCCGCTTTCTGGAGGGCATTTCTATTCGAAACGCCCTTCGCCATCCTCAGAGGCTGCTTGTGGGCCATACCGCCGCTCACGTTCGCGCTGTACCTGATCTTCGCGTATAAGGCCCATAAACAATTCAAGCTCACCCAAGAAAACAAGATCATCCGCTAACAACCCCCATGGGCCCCTAGCGATAGGGCTTGAAACGGCAAAGAGAGGCGTGCCTTTGACAAGGCCGCCTCTCTCTTTCTTATTCGCCCTTTCGGCGAATCGCTAGTCCACGTTAAGCTTCCTCTTGCTCCCGAAGCTCTCTCGCCAGGCTGTCCGCGACCTTCCAGATGTCGCCCGCGCCCATCGTGAGAACCAAATCTCCCGGCGCGATGCGGGAAGCAAGCAGCGCCTTGACCTCTTCCTTCGTCGGCACGTACGCGACGTTCGGATTGCTGTTCGCCGCAATCAGCTCCACGAGCCGCTGCGACGTCACGCCTTCGATCCTCTGCTCCCCGGCCGGAGAATAGATATCGGTGATAATTACCTCGTCCGCTTCCTTGAACGCCCTGCTGAACGCGTCCAGCAGGAAGAACGTTCTCGTGTAGCGCTGAGGCTGGAAGACCGCGATAATCCGTTTGCCCGTCGCTTTGGCCGCGAGGATCGTCGCTTCGATCTCCGTGGGGTGATGGGCATAATCGTCGATGATGAGCATGTCCTTCACTTCGCCGAGCACGTGGAAGCGTCTCTTCGCTCCCCGGAACTCGACGATGGCTTCGGCGATCTGCTCGAACGAAAGCCCCGCCTCCAGGCAGACGACGACCGTCGCCAAGGCATTGTAGACATTGTGTCTTCCCGGAACGGAAAGCTCGATGACGCCGAGCGTTTGTCCGTTCTTAGCGACCTGGAACGAAGCGCACCGGTCGCCCAGCACGATGTCCGTCGCGCGATAATCCGCTTGCTCGTTGTCGATCGCATAGGTAATCGCCCGCGTGGACGAGGCTTGCGGCAGAATCTCTTTGACGTTCTCGTCATCCAGGCAGACGACGGCGCTGCCGCCTTGGCGCACGTTGTTCAAGAACTTGACGTACGCTTCCTTCAGCTTGCCGAAGTCTCCCTCATAATTCTCCAAGTGATCCGGCTCGATATTCGTCACCACGGCGATCGCCGGGCTGTATTGCAGGAAGGAGCCGTCGCTCTCGTCCGCTTCCGCGACAACGTATTCGCCGTTGCCCGCTTTGGCGTTCGTGCCGACGTTGACGATCTCGCCTCCGATAATAAAAGTCGGGTCGATCTTGCCGAGCTCCATGACGAGAGCGATCATCGAGGAGGTCGTCGTCTTGCCGTGCGCCCCCGCCACCGCAACGCCCTTGCGGTCGTTCAGTAGACGGGCCAGCATCTGCGCCCGATGCAGCGTCGGAATGTTAAGCTGTTCCGCTTCCTTCCTCTCGACGTTGTCTCTTGGCAATGCGGTCGAATAGACGACCAGATTCGCCCCGTGAACGTTCTTCGCCTCATGGCCGATCGAGATTCGGGCGCCCTTCGCCGCCAGCTTCTCCGTAAGCTCCTGACGCGCGACGTCCGATCCCGTTACTTCATAACCCATCTCCAGCATGACTCGGGCAATCGCGCTCATGCCGTAGCCGCCAATGCCGATAAAATGTACGCGCTGTTCCGTTCGCAACGACGTTTCACCAGCCTTTTTCTGATTTCGATTGATGGAGCAGCCACGAACGGACATCGGCGATGAGGTACAAGGTACCCGTCACGACCGACAGAGTGCGTTCGCCTTCTTGCTCGGCCATCTTGCCAAGGAGATCCAATGCCTGCCGCCAGTCCGGTTCTACGACGATATTCCGGGGGCCGCCCAGCTCGCTTTGCAGCCTCTTCGTCAACTCGGCCAAATCCGCGGCACTCATTTTTCTATGGAAATCCGGCTCGGTAACGATCAACGAATTCACCATTGGTAATATATGCTTAAGTGTTTGCTCGTGATTCTTATTCGGCATCATCGCCAGCATGACATTGAGCGAATCGTACGAATAGACATCCTCCAGGGCATTCGCCAGGGCTTCCATTCCTTCCGGATTATGAGCCCCGTCCACGAGAATGCGCGGGGAACTCGATACCAGCTCCAAGCGTCCTGGCCAAACCGTTTGCTTCAACGCTTCCGACAAGGTCTCTTCGTCGACCATCGTCGCGTAATATTGGCGAAGGACGTCAAGCGTCATGACCGCCACGGCGGCATTCGTTACTTGATGCGCGCCTGCCAGCGAGATATCCAGCGAGTCGTACTTGCGGAAGGTGCCCTCGAAGGAGAACGACTGCCCGCTCTCGGAAGCGAACAGCCTCTCGTAGAAGAACTGCTCGCCAAGCAAATACAAGGATGCGTTCTTCGACGCCGCCGTCCGGCGAATGACTTCGACCGCTTCCGGCTGAGTCGCGGCGGAGACGACGGGAACCCCCGACTTGATGATCCCCGCCTTCTCGCCGGCGATCTCTTCGATCGTGGAGCCCAGAATGTCCATATGATCGTGGCCGATGTTCGTGATGACGCTGATGAGAGGCGTCACGACGTTCGTCACGTCCAATCTTCCGCCGAGCCCGGTCTCCCAGACGACGTAGTCCGGGAAGGACACCGTCGCGTAGTAGAGAATCGCGAGCGCCGTCGTGATCTCGAACATCGTCGGAGGGCCCCATTCCGTCCGGGCGATCTCTTCCGCCAGCGGCTTCAGCCGGTTGACCAGCTTGAGAATCGCGTCGTCCGGAATGTCCTCTCCGTTGTATTGGAACCGATTGGAGAAAGAGGTTATGTAGGGGGATGTGAACATCCCCACATCATAGCCGTTGCTTCTTAACACTCTATCCAGGTAGGAGCAGACGGAGCCCTTGCCGTTCGTGCCCGCGACATGGATGAACTTCAGCCTCCGGTGAGGATTGTTCAGCTTCTCCATCAGAAGCTCCATGCGCTCCAGGCCCGGACGGATGCCGACCGTCGGCATCAATCCGGTAATCCATTCCACCGCTTGCTGCGCCGTCTTGAATTCCCCTTGTTGTTGATCATTCATGATGCTGCGCCTCCATTAGCCGCGAAGCTCTGCGATCCGGGCGAGCACCTTGTCCCGCTTATCCCGATAATCCTCGCCTTTGGCCCGCTCCTGCTCAACGACGTGGGCGGGAGCCTTCGCGATATAGCCTTCGTTCGACAGCTTCTTCTCCACGCGGTCCACCTCGGCGTTCAAGTTCGCCAGCTCCTTCTCGAGGCGGGCGATCTCTTGGCCGATGTCGATCAGGCCGGCAAGCGGCAGATACAGCTCCGCTCCGGTGATCATCGCCGACATCGCCTTGTCCGGCGGCGTCAGCGTCTCTTCGAGGAGCAGCGAGGACGTGTTGCAGAAGCGGCGCACGTACTCTTCGTTCCGCTTGAGAATGCCGCTGGACGACTCGTTCGTCGGCTTGATGTGAAGCTCGATCTTCTTGCCCGGCGTCACGTTCACTTCGGCTCGCACGTTGCGCACGGCGCGAATAGCGTCCATGAGCAAGCTCATCTCGCCCACGGCTTCCGGCGCTTCGAAGGCTTCGTTGTATTGCGGCCAGGATGCCAGCGTAATCGTCTCGCCCGGCTCATGCGGCAAATGCTGCCAGATTTCCTCGGACAGGTACGGCATGAACGGATGCAGCAAGCGGAGCGTCCGATCGAGCACGTAGGCCAGCACGGATTGAGTGCTTTTCTTCGAAGCTTCGTCCGTTCCGTACAGCGTCAGCTTGGCGAATTCGATGTACCAGTCGCACAGATCGTCCCAGATGAAGTTGTACAGCAGGCGTCCGGTCTCCCCGAACTCGTAGCTCTCCATCAGGCGGGTGATATCCCGCGTCGTCTCGTTGAACCGATGCAGGATCCAGCGGTCCGCGGTAGATAAGGAGCCCTTGAGATCGATGTCTTCCACGCCGAAGCCTTCGAGATTCATCAGCGCGAAGCGGGAAGCGTTCCAGATCTTGTTGGCGAAGTTGCGCGCCTGCTCGACCTTCTCCCAACGGAAGCGCAGGTCTTGGCCCGGCGTGCTGCCCGTCGAGATCATGTAGCGCATCGCGTCCGCGCCGTACTTCTCGATAACCTCGAGAGGGTCGACGCCGTTGCCCAGGGACTTGGACATCTTCCGGCCTTCCGCGTCGCGAACGAGACCGTGGATCAGCACGTCCTTGAACGGGATGGACTCGGTGAATTCGAGCGCGGTGAAGATCATCCGGGCAACCCAGAAGTAGATGATATCGTATCCGGTCACGAGAACGTCGGTCGGATAGTAACGCTTCAAATCTTCCGTGTTCTCCGGCCAGCCGAGCGTCGAGAACGGCCACAGCGCCGAGCTGAACCACGTATCGAGGACATCGTCGTCCTGTCTCCAAGGCGAGCCCGGTTCGTCCGCCCCTTGCGGCGCGTCGATGCCGACGTGAATCTCTCCGGTCTCCTCATGGTACCAAGCCGGAATGCGATGGCCCCACCACAGCTGGCGGGAGATACACCAATCGCGCACGTTCTCGATCCAATGCAGATAGATCTTCTCGAAGCGGTCCGGAACGAAGTTTACGCCTTGGCCGGACTTCTGCGAGCCGATCGCCTTCTCGGCCAGCGGCTTCATCGCCACGAACCATTGCGTGGACAGATACGGCTCGACGACCGCGCCAGAGCGCTCGCTGTGGCCGACCTGGTGAACGTGGTCCTCGATCTTGATGCAGACGCCTTGCTCCTGCAGGTCCTTCACGATCTGCTTGCGGCAGTCCGCGCGATCCATTCCTTGGTACGGGCCCGCGTTCTCGTTCATCTTGCCGCTCTCGTCCATGACGATGATCTGCGGCAGGTCATGGCGCGAGCCGACCTCGAAGTCGTTCGGATCGTGCGCCGGCGTAATCTTGACGGCACCGCTGCCGAATTCCTTCTCGACGTATTCGTCGCCGATAATCGGAATCTCGCGATTCACGATCGGAAGCTTCAGCATCTTGCCGATCAGGTGCTTGTAGCGCTCGTCTTCCGGATGGACGGCGACCGCGGTATCCCCGAGCATCGTCTCCGGACGGGTCGTGGCTACCGTCAGATGGCCGCTTCCGTCCGCCAGAGGATACTGGAGGTGGTAGAGATGGCCGTTTACTTCCTTGTATTCGACCTCGATATCCGACAGGGCCGTGCGGGCCGCCGGATCCCAATTGATGATCCGCTTGCCGCGATAGATAAGTCCCTTCTCGTACAGGCGGACGAATACTTCGCGAACCGCGCGGGACAGCCCCTCGTCCAGCGTGAAGCGCTCGCGGGAGTAGTCCAGGCTCAGGCCCATCTTCGACCATTGGCTGCGGATGGTGTTCGCGTATTGGTCTTTCCATTCCCATACCTTGTCCAGGAACGCCTCTCGTCCCAAGTCGTAGCGGGATTTGCCTTCCTCGCGGAGCTTCTGCTCTACCTTCGTCTGCGTGGCGATGCCGGCGTGGTCGGTACCCGGCAGCCACAGCGCGTCGAACCCTTGCATCCGCTTGAAGCGGATGAGGATGTCCTGCAGCGTGAAGTCGAGCGCATGGCCAATGTGAAGCATCCCGGTCACGTTAGGAGGCGGGATTACGATCGTGTATTTAGGTGCGTCCGGCCGGCGGCCGGCTTGAAAATATCCGCCCTTCGTCCAAGCGTCATACCATTTGCGCTCGGCATTCGTCGGGTCGTAGGTCGTCGGCATCGAGGCCGAATTCCGTTCTTGGGATTCGCTCATTGAGAACCATACCTCCATAGGGACAAAAAATACAAAAACCTCCCGTCACAAAGGACGAAAGGCTCGCTTCCGTGGTACCACCTTCATTCCGATCGCCCTTCTTGTCCGGCTGATCGGCGCTTGAACGCATGTTAACGGCTGCCACCGCCCCGTTCTACGGCAAGCTTCAAACGGGAGACTCCAGGGCGACTTCAGCAGCGGCCTGCCTGCGGAACCTTACAGCGATGCCTAAGGCACCGATTCCGCTCTCTGTAGGGGCGAACTGCATACTATTCCCTTTCCACGTCTTTATTCCCCTATGATACCTTTTCTGCGGGGTCACAGTCAATATGGCCCATTTTCCAACAAGAGGAATCCGATTATCGCCTAAATCGTACAGGTTCGAGGTCAATGTCGTTCTAGCGGAAAATGGTGTCGGGAGAGAAGACGGAAAAGTTGAGAAAACACTGGGTTTAAGGCGGCGGCGTAGGCGGAGCGGCAACGAGAACAGGACCGCCGGATAACCGGCGGCCCATTCGCGGCATGGCTCTTATGGAATGTAGAGAATCTGGCCTTCCGTTACGTGAGGATCGAGCAGGCGGTTATGCAGCTGGAGCTCTCGAACCTGCACATTGTAGCGCGTTGCGATGGCGTCCAACGTATCCTCGCGCTGAACGATGCAAAGCTTGAACTTGCGGAAGGTGTTGACGGCCCCGCTCTTCGCCAGGAAAAGCCGGGTCCACTCCACCTCGTCGCCGGAGGAATCGGCGGAAGACGAGTTCGCTTGCAGCGATGCGTTCGTTTGCGCGGCCAAGGCGGCCTGATCGGCCTGATTCGCCTCCTCGGCGATCCTTAGCTCGGCTTCCCGCCGCGCTCCCTTCTCGCCAAGCTGAGACAGAATTCCGACGCCGAGGGGAGAGGAAGCCGCCGAAGCGGAAGACTTGGCGTTCAAGCCGACCTTGAGCTCCGGCTTCTCTTCCGCGGGCGGCTGCGCGGGCGCCGGTTCCGCATGAACGTACGATTCCGCGGACGCTCCCGGAACAGCAGGCGCTTCAGGCTCGGCGGGTACCTCAGGCGCCGCCGATATGCCGGGCACGGCGGGTACGGACGGCGCTGACGGAACCGAGGAGATTCCCGGAATGGAAGAATCCTCTTGCGCCTTCGGCTCCACGCGCTCCTGCGACAGATCGCCCCAAGGCTGCGGCGAATAACTTGCGCCGTAAGCCGGTTCTGCCGGGGCGGGAGACGGCTCCGGAGGCCGATAGGAATAAGGAGCGGATTGTCCATATCCGAATGCATTCGGAGGGAACGGGTACGGCTCCGGTTCTGGCTCCTCGATCTGCGGCAGATAAACGGGCGGCGCGGCGTACTCCGCCGGAGGAGCATGCGCAGGGTTCTGCTCTCTCTGCGAATAAGACTCGTACCAGGAGTAATCGGGAGAAGGATAACCGGGATACCCGCTTCCCCCCGCCCCGTTCCTGTCGTCCTCCGAAGCTTGCTCTTCGGCTTGCGTTGCTTCCGGCGGCGCTTGATGGACGACCGTGAAGCTGTCCTCCTGCCAGACCGGCGCTTGCGGAACCGACACCTGCAGCCCTCTTAACCCCAGGACTCCCGTTACATTGAGCGAACGAGTAGACAACAGATCGACGTCGAAGTTGTCTATCTCCACGGCCAGGTCTTCCAATCTCTCTACGCGTCCGAGCGGCAGGGAGATCTCGACGGGAATCCAATGCTCCAGCTGCCTGGTTTCGGAACGCTCTTCCTCGGAGCGATAGGAGCCTGTCAGCAGCAGATGCCCGCGCAAGAGAATCTGGTCATCTACCGTCAATGCCTGCATATGCGGAACCAATTCAATCTCTTCCAATTCTTCGATGGCCGCGACATCATCGGGGAGGTGAACTCTCTCGAAAATATCGAAGCGAAGCCCATTGTACGACTCAGTCAAGCCTAGTCCTCCTTTCGGGGAGATATCTCTGCCAATTCAGGGGTGGCACAGCTTACTACTTATCTATATGCCGTCCTAACTCGGGCATGCCTATAGAAATAGAACAGCTCCCGAGCCTGTCCCGGGAAGGGACGGCATCAGGAGCTATAGCAAGAGCGCCTCGTTGTCAGAACTTGGACAGGGCCGTGCGGAAAGCGGCGACCGAGGCGTCGATATCCGCTTCCGTATGCGACGTGGACAGGAACCAGCCCTCGAACTGGGAAGGAGGAATGTTGATCCCTTCATCCAGCAATCGGGCGAATACGGTCTTGAACCGTTCCGTGTTGGACGTGCGGGCGATCTCGAAGTTGATAACCTGCTTGTCGGTGAAGAACGGGCATACCATCGACCCGACTCGGTTGACGGTCAGCGGAACGCCGAACTCGGCCGCCGCTTTCTCCAGGCCGGCTTGCAGCCGGACCGCCAAGCGTTCCAGCATTTGATAGGCTTCCGGCGTCATCTTGCTCAAGGTCGTGTATCCGGCCGTCATCGCTAGCGGATTGCCCGACAGCGTTCCGGCTTGGTAGATCGGTCCGACCGGCGCGATCTTCTCCATGATGTCGCGGCGTCCGCCGTAGGCGCCAACCGGCAGACCCCCGCCGATGACCTTGCCCATGCAGGTAAGGTCCGGGGTGATGCCGTAGAGGCCTTGAGCGCTGTTATAGCCGACGCGGAAGCCGGTCATGACTTCGTCGAAGATCAAGAGCGCTCCGTACTTCGTCGTCAAGTCGCGCAAGCCTTGCAAGAAGCCGGGCAGCGGAGGAACGACGCCCATGTTGCCGGCGACCGGCTCCACGATGACCGCCGCGATCTCTTCTCCGAACTTCTCGAAAGCAAGCTTAGCCGACTCGATGTCGTTGTAAGGAACCGCGATCGTGTGGGTCGCGATGCTCTCCGGCACCCCCGGGCTGTCCGGAAGGCCGAGCGTCGCCACGCCGGAGCCGGCTTTGATCAACAGGCTGTCCGCATGGCCGTGATAGGAGCCTTCGAACTTCAGGATCTTGCTTCGGCCCGTATAGCCGCGAGCCAGACGCAGGGCGCTCATCGTCGCCTCCGTTCCGGAGTTGACCATGCGCACGATCTCGACGGACGGCATGCGCTCGCATACGAGCTCGGCCATCTTGGTCTCGAGCTCGGTAGGCGCCCCGAAGCTGGTTCCCTTCGCGGCCGCCTGCTGCAGAGCCTCGACGACTTCCGGATGCGCGTGTCCGATAATAAGCGGTCCCCAAGACAGCACGTAATCGATATAGCTTTGCCCATCGATATCGTAAATACGGCTGCCTTCGCCGCGTTCGATGACAAGCGGAGTGAGCCCGACGGACTTGAAGGCCCGAACCGGGCTGTTGACTCCGCCGGGAATGAAGCGCTTGGCGCGCTCGAAAGCTTCTTTGGAACGCGAATCGGAACGAATTCGACGAGTATCTGTCATTATCGACACTTCCCTGCTATCAGTATTGGAAAACTCCGCGAGGAGGTTGAGGCCATCGGTTTATCGGTTTCGGTTCATCGGTTCTTCGATTTCTTCGCCGTACTTCGCCGATCGAATTCTTTATATTACTTAGCCTCGCAGCCATCTTGCCGCGTCCTTGGCGTGATAGGTAATGATCACGTCCGCTCCCGCGCGCTTCATGCCCGTCAGCGTCTCGAGAACGATGGCGCGTTCGTCGATCCATCCCTGCATGGCGGCGGCTTTGACCATCGAGTACTCCGCGCTTACGTTGTAGACGGCGACCGGCAGATCGAATCGGTCCTTGAGCAGCCGGAGGATGTCCAGATATGCCAGCCCCGGCTTCACCATCAGCATGTCGGCGCCTTCTTCCACGTCGGACTCAGCCTCGCGAAGCGCTTCGCGGGAATTCGCCGGATCCATCTGGTACGTCTTGCGATCTCCGAACTGAGGCGCCGATTGCGCGGCCTCGCGGAACGGTCCGTAATAAGCGGACGAGTACTTGACCGCATAAGACATGATCGGGATATCCTCGAAGCCCGCCGCATCCAGTCCGGCGCGAATCGCGGCGACGAAGCCGTCCATCATATTGGAAGGCGCGATGATGTCGGCGCCCGCCTCCGCTTGCGAGACCGCCGTGCGGACGAGCAGCTCCAGCGACTCGTCGTTATCGATAACCGCCGCCGCCTTGGTATGATGGACGACGCCGCAATGTCCGTGATCGGTAAACTCGCACAGGCAAGTATCCGCCACGACGAGCAGTTCAGGAGCGATCTCCTTGATTCTCCTCGTCGCCTGCTGTACGATTCCGTCTTCCCCGTAAGCGCCCGTTCCCGCGCTGTCCTTGTGCTCGGGAATCCCGAACAGCAGCACCGCTTGGATGCCGGCGTCGACCAGCTCGCGAACCTCTTCTTCCAGACGGTCGATCGACCATTGATAGACGCCCGGCATGGACGGAATCTCGTTCTTGACTCCTTCGCCGTAAATAACGAAGATCGGCGCGATCAGATCGTTGACGTGCAAATAATTCTCCCTCACCAGGCTGCGAAGAGCAGCCGTGCGGCGGAGCCTGCGATGGCGATTAATGGGGAATCCCATAAAACTCATCTCCTTGATTTTGTTCCGGCTCTCTAACCCGATGTTGTCGGGTTACAGCTGGACCTAGCTCATGCTCGGGCTCCCTAACCCGATTTTGTCGGGTTTCAGCTAGGCCGAGCGCCGGTTCGTTCCTTGTACGATTCTTTTTCTTCCCGATACCCTATATCCAACTAGTTTCCGTACTCCGAGAATCAATATGGGATTAGACCAACTGCTATCGGCGTTCATTCGTCGCTTCGATCAGACTTTGGATTAGTCCTTCGATCGTCGACTCCTCCGCGACTGCCGTCACGCGAAGGCCGTGCTCTTCCGCCGTCTTTGCCGTAATCGGCCCGATGCAGGCCACAGCCGCTCCGGCAAGCAGCTCGGCGGGAGACTCCGCCCCCATCCGGCGCAGCGCCTCCATGAGGTTGGTTACCGTTGAGGAGCTGGTGAAAGTGACCGCATGAATCCCGCCGTCTTGAAGCAGCTCCAGCAGGAACTCGTCGTGCCGGCCAGCCGGAACCGTCTCATAGACGTCCAGCGATACCGTCTCTAGCCCAAGGGCATTCAGTTCCCGAGGAAGCACGTCCCGGGCGAGATCTCCGCGAGGCAGCAGAGCCTTCTGGCCCGCTTGAACGCGCTGGGCCAACGATTCGAGCAAGCCTTCCGCCAAGAATTTCTCCGGAAGGGCGGTAGCCGAGATACCTCTTTTCTTGAGAGCTTCCGCCGTCTTCGGTCCGACCGCCGCGAACTCGGCTCGATGGAAGCGCCGAATATCGGTCCCCGTCGTCTCCAACCAGCGGAAGAAGAATTCGACGCCATTGACGCTGGTCAGCACGACCCAATCGTACGAATCCGCTTCTTGCAAAGCGGACTCGATCGCCGCTACGGCCTCCGGTCCTTCCGGAAGCCGCGTCTCGATCACCGGGAACTCGTATGGCTCTCCTCCGAGCTCGTCGATGCGATCCGCCAGCTCGCTTGCCTGCGAGCGGGAACGGGTAACGAGAATTCTCCGGCCGAAGAGCGGCTTCTTCTCGATCCACTGCAGTTCTTCGCGCTGCTTGACGACATCGCCGACGACTATAACCGCAGGCGGCTGGAAGTCCGCCTCCCGTACCTTCTGCTCGATATCCTCAAGCGTGCCGACCAAAGTAGCCTGCTCGGCCCGCGTTCCCCACCGCACGAGAGCGACCGGGGTCTTCGGAGAACGGCCGTGCTTGATCAACTGCTCGCTGATGTAGCCGATCTTCGCTACTCCCATCAGGAAGAGCAGCGTTCCCGTCGCATTCGTGACCTTGTCCCAATGAATGGTACGATCCAGCTTATCCGGGCTCTCGTGGCCCGTTACCACGGAGAAGGAGGAAGCGAGCTCGCGATGCGTGACGGGAATGCCGGCATAGGCCGGAACGGCAATCGCCGAGGTGATGCCGGGAACGATCTCATAGGAGATCCCGTTCTGCTTCAGCAGGCCCGCCTCCTCGCCTACTCGCCCGAAGACGGTGGGGTCCCCCCCCTTCAAGCGGCAGACGGTCTTGCCCTGCAAGGCAAGATCGACAAGCAGTTGATTGATCTCTTCCTGCTTCATCGTGTGGCGGTCGGGGCGCTTGCCGACATAGATTCTCTCCACGTGATCCGGAATCCGGCTGAGAAGCTGAGGACCCGCCAATCGGTCGTAGACCACGGCATCCGCGCGCTGCAGAGCCTCGAGGCCCCGCAGCGTGATCAGCTTCGGGTCGCCGGGACCCGCGCCTACCAGATATACTTTGCCCATCGGCATCGGCTATTCCCTCGCTTCGTCCAGAATTCGGTCCGCTCCTTGCGCGAGCAGCTCCTTGGCCGCCGTCTCTCCCACCTTAAGCGGATCGGTTCCGGACGCTACCGCCTTCAGAACGGTCCGGCCGTTCGGTTCGGCGACCATTGCCGTCAGCTTGACCGTCGCGCCTTCTTCCCCGGATTCCGCTTCGGCGTAAGCGCCGATCGGCACCTGGCAGCCGCCGTTAAGCAGGCCCAGGAATCGGCGCTCCGCCCTTACGGCGCGCTCCGTCTTCGGATCATTAAGCAGGGCTAGCATGGCCATTACTTCGGCGTCGTTCTCCCGGCATTCGATGGCTAGCGCCCCTTGGCCGACGGCGGGCAGGCATTCCTCCGGCTCGATATAAGCCGTGATTCGGTCCCCCCAGCCCATTCGGCGCAAGCCGGCCGCAGCCAGCAGAATCGCGTCGAAGCCCTCGGTCTCGAGCTTCTTCAGCCGGGTATCGATATTGCCCCGCAGCGACTCGATCTGCAGATCGGGCCGGCTGGCTTTGAGCTGCGCTCCGCGTCGCAGGCTGCTCGTTCCGACTTTGGCGCCCTGAGGAAGGTCCTTCAGCGAACGAGAGCTTAAGCTGACCAAGCAATCGCGCGGATCCTCCCGCACGGGCACCGCTCCTATCGTCAGTCCTTCCGGCAGATCGAAAGGCATGTCCTTCATGCTATGGATGGCGCAGTCGATTTCCCCGTCGAGCAGCGCTTGTTCGATCTCCTTGACGAACAAGCCTTTGCCGCCGACTTTGGACAACGTCACGTCCAGAATGCGGTCTCCGCGCGTGACGATAGGCTTCACTTCGAACGTATAATCCAGGCCTGCGGCCGCGCAGGCTTCTTTCATTCGGTCAATCGTCTGTCCCGTCTGGGTCAAGGCTAGCGCGCTCTGGCGGCTTCCTACGATAATGGTGCGCATGGCGTCCTCCTGATCTGGCTGATGAGTAAGATTTTACAGCATTCCTTCCAAGCCTTCCAACTGCCTCAATCGATTCAGCAGCTCTTCTCCGGTCGCTTCGGCGGCGCTTCCCCGCCACAGCTCCAGTGCCTTGTCGGAGACGGAGGCATGAAGCAGCCGGCGGCGCTCCTCCGGCTCGCGGATGGAGACCAGCACTTCCCGGCGAAGCTTATAAAGGATCTCCGCGAGATTCTCGTACTCCTCGCCATAACTGTCGGACAATTCCGACGCTAGACGCGAAGCGAAGGCAGGGCCGGCTCCCGAGGCGCTCACCGCGAAGACGAGTCTTCCTCTCCGCACGAGAGCCGGAACGGAGAAATCTCCGCCGTCCCCGAGATCCGCCACGTTCACCGGAATCCCTCTTGCCCTAGCTTCCTCGGCGATCCAGCGGTTGATATCCGGCTTGTCCGTCGCCGCGAACAGCAGCGCCGCCCCCTCCAGATCGCCCGGTTCGATCGATCGTTCCGACAATCGGATTCGACCGGCCGCTCCCCATTCCTTCAGTCTTGCCGAGTGCCTGGGGGCAACGACATGAATATCCGCTTCCGCCTCTAACAGGCCTGCGGCCTTGCGCTCGGCTACAGAGCCGCCCCCCGCCACGACGCACAAGCGATTCGCTAGATTCAGCAGGACAGGATAACCGGATGCCATACCCTCATCTCCTTCTTCCTAAAGCCAATTGTGGAATTCGGACAGCGAGCTTGCGAAGAAGCTGATGACTAGCAGCAGGTAGCCGTACAGATTCCAACGGGCTCCCTTCGTGCCGGCATTGCGATTCGTCCCTTTGCGAACGAGATATAGAATATACATGACGGCCGCTGCGAACGCTAAGAGCACCCTTAGATCGAGAACGCGGTAATATCTCTCTTCCAGCAAGAAGGCGGCCGTGCCGGTCGACAAGGCGATCAGCAGCAGCGGGACGCCGACGATGCTCGAATGGAAGGAGTAGCGGTCGATCGTTTCCAGACTCGGCATTTTCATCAATACCGTACCGAATTTCTTCCGTTTAAGCCGCTCGTTCAAGAACAGGTGCATTCCGGCCAGCAACGCGGAGATCGTCAGCATGACGAAAGCGATCGTTATCATGGACACATGAACGATCAGCAGCCGGTGGGCCACCTCTCCCGTCGCCAGCGTAACGCCTTTCTGCGGCCTTCCCAGCAGGTTGACGACGAAGGCGGCGAAGCCGACGACATTGACAAGCAGGACGAGAATCTGGGCTCGGACGAACAGATCGATAACGAAAGAGACCGATAAGAGAATCCAGGAGACGAAAAAGAAATATTCCTGGAACGTGACGTCCGGATCGTTTAGATGCGATAACAGAAGGTCAAGCAGGAAGAAGGTCTGAAGGATCCACGCGAAAACAAGCAGCCCTGTTCCTATCCGCCTTCGTCTCCGATTGCCGTAGGCGACATCGGAGACGAAGAACAGCAGGCTCAGGGCGTACATATACAATACGGCATCGGTTAACCAATCGTTCGTCAGCATTCGAGAGCTCCTCCCGCGTCCCATCACGGGATGTCTGACGCTTCATTAGCGAAGCGCTCCGGCTAACTGGGAGAGCAAGGATGCCGCGCCGGCAGTCGTCTTGTCGCCGGATTTGGCTTCTTTGCCCGAAGCTTGGCCGGCCATGCGGGCTTTGTCCTGCGCGTTCATCTCCGCGCGAAGGCGCTGCACGTCCTCCTCGAGGCCGAACAGCTCGGTGAAGGTATCCATCACCGTCTCGCCGCGCTTCTCCGCCGACATCTCCTTGACCTTCAGAATCGGATCGTGAATGACTTGATTCAACATGCTCTTGGTCAGCTTGCTGATGACCTTGATCTGGTGCTCGTCGAGCTCCGGCAGCTTGCGCAGCAGACTCTCCATCGTCCGGTCGTGCACGGACGCCGTCTTCTCCTGCAAGCCGCGGATGAGCGGCGCCACGCCGAGCGTAGCGTACCATTGACGGTAAGCTTCGTGTTCTTCGCCGATCATGGCTTCGATCAGCTCCGCTTCCTGCTTGCGCTTGGAGATATTCATCTCCACGATTCCCTCCAGATCGTCGATATCGTAGAGGTATACGTTAGGCAAGTCGGCGCAGGCCGGGTCGATGTCGCGGGGAACGGCGATGTCGATCAGGAACATCGGCTTCCGCTTCCGCTTCTGCATCGCTTTCTCAAGAATGTCCTTGTCGAGAACATAGCGATTCGCGCCGGTGCTGCTGATGACGATGTCGGCTTCGTACAGCCTCTCCATCGCTTCTTCCAGGGGAACGGCCACGCCTTCGAACTTATCCGCCAATTCGACCGCTCTGGAATACGTGCGGTTAACCACCCATACTTCCTTCGCTCCGTTGGAGCTCAGATGACGGGCCGTCAGCTCGCTCATCTTGCCCGCGCCGAGAATCATGACCTTCTTATTGTCGAAGCGTCCGAAGATCCGCTTGCCGAGCTCAATCGCCGCATAGCTGACGGAGACGGCGCTCTCGCCGATCGAAGTCTCGCTATGGGCACGCTTGGCCACCGTGATCGCCTGCTTGAACAGCTTGTTGAACAGAGTGCCCGTAGCGCCCTGCTGTTGGGCGAACAAGAACGCATCCCGGACTTGTCCGAGAATCTGCGTCTCTCCGATCACCATGGAATCGAGGCCGCAAGCGACCTTGAAAAGATGGTCGATCGCTTGATCGTCCTCGTACATGAACAAATACGGATTGAATTCCATCCGCGGTACGTTGAACCAGTGCTCCATAAAGGAACGAATAAAATGTCCGCACAAAGTATGTCTGTCGACGACAGCATAAATCTCCGTGCGGTTGCAGGTAGCCACGATGACTCCTTCGAGAATGCCCATCGTGCGTCTAAGTGCCGTCAGCGCTTGAGGAAGGTCCTGCTCCGATAACGCGAACTTCTCCCGCACTTCCACGGGCGCCGTCCGGTAGTTCAAGCCGACCACGATCAAATGCACAGACATTCACCTGCCTTTCCGCAAGAAGTAGCTGGCGCAGCAGCAATTTCACTTTATTAATTATAGCACAGTTGCCGCTCGCGTCATGAAGGTTTTATGAAAAGTTTGCGAACAGTCGCCCCCGTATTTTACCTATTGTTGTCGAGTTAGGCAAATCCTATTCCGGTTGCGGGCTGCGCAGGACAATATAAAAAGCCATAGGAGTCCCTATGGCTTGGTATTGATTCGTTTGATTCCATCCGTCGATCAGACCAGTTCAACCTGCTTCATCCCTGGATCTTCAACCTGGAGCTCGCCTAATCCGCGAACCAGCTTCTTGGCATATACGCTCGTTGGCTTGAGCACGCTAACCAAGTAGTCGATGGCAAGCTGGGGATCGACCGTCTCGCCGCAAGTATAGCAATCGATCGCGGCAAAACCTCTTTCAGGATACGTGTGAATGGAGAGATGGCTCTCCGACAACAGAACAAGTACCGTCGCGCCTTGCGGCTCGAATTGCTTGGCCTGAACCGAGAGTACGGTTGCGCCGCAGTTCTCCGCAGCTTCGATCATGTGAGACTGCAGAACCTCCGCATTGTTCAGAACGTCGAATTCGACTCCCCATGTGTCAACCGCAACGTGTCGTCCGAAAGTAGAGTATTCCACCTTCCGGTTCCCCCTTCCTAGGAATAAAATTAGGCTACCGATTTCATCCGCTAGGACCTACGTCATTCACTTCTCGAGGGAATTTGCATCTCATCGCAATCCGTTCCTGAGTGAATCCTGGTTCCTATATTGTGTTGTCAACGACAATAAAAATAACACCTATCCGCCCTAATTGCAACAGTTATTTTGGGGCAATTCCCCGCCTGTTTCATAGGCTTTTCCAGCGCTGTCAGTTCGCCGCGGCCGGACTTGCCGAGGCCTCTTCGGTCGAAGCCGGAGCCGTGGCTTTGGCCGCCTTCTCCTGCTCCTTGGCGGTCGTCAACGCGTCTTGCGCCCGCTCCTGAATTTGGCCGGCTGCCTCGTCGATCGACTTCTTATCGTCAATGACCGCGCCTAGCTCTTCATTCACGATCTGCGTCAACGAACCGTAAAAGGCAGCCGGGGCTTTCTCGAGCCCGTTGGAAGTATCCGTGCGCGGTTCCAGCTTATAGAATGGCTCAAGGCTTCTTCCATCCTGCTCTTTAATGAAGGAGGTACGGGTCAATAATTCTCCGGAACCGTTCGATCTCGCTTTGACTCGCGCGAAGTCTTCTCCGCTTACGTACTGGACGAACTCCCAAGCTGCCCGCGGATTTGGCGAATCCGCGCTTACGGAGAAGATATTGTTGAGGCTGAAGCTGCTGCTCTGGCCGCGGTTGTTCGGATCGACGGGAACCGTGACGATTCCCCAGTTCAAAGGCTTGTCTTTGTGAATATAACTCTGGGCTTGCTTGATATTGTCGACGATGTACGGGTAATTCACTTCCATGGCCGATTTGCCCGCCACGAACAGATCCTGCATGAGGTAATCCTCCATCGTCTGTCCGCCTTGGTTGCCTTGTCCGTCCGGAATAAAGACGGCTTTGGATTTCACCGCGTCCACGACCGTCTCGTAGACGCGCTTCCAGGAGTCGCTGGCAAGCGTCGCCTGCGAGCCGTCCGGACTCAGAATTCGGAGGTTCTCCGTTCCGGATATGGCATATAGCATGTCAAAAGGCGTGAAATAGCTGCTGTTATTCGTGCTGAAGCCATAGATTCGGTTATCCTTGTCGCCGTCGGTCGGGAATTGCTTCGCCAAGTTCAGCACTTCGCTCCAGCTCATGGAGTCGGTCGGATGCGCAATCTTGTATTTGTCGAACAGATCGACATTATAGAAGAGAGCTTGGCTATTGAAGGACGGCGCCAGTCCGAGCAGCTTGCCGTTCGCTTTCCCCCTCAGCAGACTCAAGACGGCCGGATGGATGGTGTCCGTCTTGTATTTGTCCTGCTCGATGACGGGCCCAAGATCGTACAGCTTGCCGTCCGCCGCGAACTTCTCATACTGATCCGTCGTTAGCATAAGAACATCGGGTTTGTTGTCCTTCACGAACTTCGCGAACGATTCGTCGGTCATTCCTTGGCTGTACAAGGTCTGCAGATTCACTACTTCCACGTCGATATTCGGGAACTTGCTGATGAAGAGACTGCCGTATTGCTGGAAAAAGTAGTTCTCGTCCCAGAACATGACTTTGATCGTAGCCTTCTCGTCCTTGCCCAGCTTCTTGAGCTCTCCCTCTCCTCCTCCGCCGCTGCAGGCGGTCAGAAGGCTTGCGAATAAAGCCAGAATGATTGCCAGACCCCAAAATTTCCTCATATTTATCCCCCAATTCATGCTTTGATCCAAGGGATATACGACGCGGAATTCGGAGAAGTTTCTAAATATTGGTTAAAGTTGTCGGGCTGCATGCAAAAATGCCTGCAGAGTTCTGCAGGCATTCGTCATTTTATGGGACTTAGGCTTCTAAAGCGAACAACAATCGGCTGTGATGCTTTAATCTCTCGTCGATCTCAAGGATCTCCGATTCCGAATCGGAGCGGTTCCGCAGATCCAGCAGCTCGTTGACGGCGTGACGGACGATTCCGATCTCTTGCTCCACATGGCGTCGCTTGAATTGCTCTTCTATTAAGCCTAGAGTATTGCGATATTCGAATACGGTATGAACCTCTTCGCCCTTGCATTCCGCGATCCGGATCACTTTGCCGTTCAAATAATGATAAATCATCGTGAAGCCGGGATAAATCCGATTGACGACCGCATCGCCCCTAAAGGTCGATACGAGCTTGCGCAGGAAGTTGGTCAGCTTCGGCATGACGACCTTGCAGGACAACGTGCAGACGTACATGCCGTCCACCCGCTCGAACTTCATTCGGACGGATTCTCCGGCTGCTGCGTCTTCCAACATCAGTTCATGATTGCCCGTATCCAATACGAACACTTGCATGCGCAATTGCTGGGTCTCGCTCAAGGCGAAGAGAGCAGGCATTTCGGCTTCCGTTAGCTTCAGGGTTGCATGGACATAATCCGTGGCTACTCGCTCAGCCATTGAAATCTCCTCAATTCCATTTGTTACAGGTTTTAACGCTTGAATCCCTTTAATTATACGATAATTCCGAGATCGTTTCTTGCGCCTGAATCTCGATTTTGAAGGATAATCCCGTAAAAATCGATTTCTCCCTGACTTTCCTTGAGCATTTCCCCGTCAACCTCGCTTTCCCGCGGGTCATTCTACGGTTTCCGGAGGGGATTCCTGCGTTAAACCGGCTGCTTGCTCGATGACGCTCCATAATTCGTCTCTTCCCATTCCCGTCTCCGAGGAGAAGAGCACGAGCGGCTGGCCTTTGGGCATTCCAAGGGTCTCCCGAACGATCTTGGCATGCTTCGGCAGCTGATTCTTCGTCAGCTTGTCCGCTTTGGTCGCAACGACGCAGATCGGAATGTCGTAATGCGACAGCCATTCGTACATCGAGACGTCAAGCGCGGTCGGGGGATGCCTCAGATCGACGAGATGAAGGACAAGCCGAAGAGGTTCGCGTTCGCGCAGATAGTTCTCGATCATGCGTCCCCACGCTTCTCTCTCCGACTTGGACACCTTCGCGTATCCGTAGCCCGGAACATCGACGAAGTGCAGTTCTTCGTTAATGAGGTAGTAGTTGAGCTGCTGCGTCTTCCCCGGCTGCGAGCTCGTTCGAGCCAGGTTCTTGCGCAGCAGCAGCTTGTTGATCAGCGACGATTTGCCCACGTTCGACCGGCCGGCCAGAGCAATCTCCGGCAGGCCTCCATCCGGATATTGCTTCGGACTTACCGCGCTAATGACAAATTCGCTGGATTTGATTTTCATAAGAATGCATGTCTCCTGTCAATGGGCTCCGAGAGGCGGCACGTCTTCCGAATCGCCTGCGGTGCCAAGGGCTACGTTCTCCGCAGCGATGGTAGCGTCGTCCTCGCCTTCCGGCTTGTTCGGAAGCGGATCGGACAGAGCATGAAGCAGGACCTCGTCCAGATGAGCGACCGGAACGAAGGTCATCTCTTGCTTAATGCTGTCCGGGACATCGCGCAGGTCGCGCTCGTTGTCCTTCGGAATGAGCACCTTCTTGATGCCCGCGCGATGAGCGGCCAGCGACTTCTCCTTCAGGCCGCCGATCGGAAGCACCCGGCCCCGCAGCGTAATCTCCCCGGTCATCGCGACCTCGCGGTTCACTCTCAGCCCCGTCAATGCGGAGACGAGCGCCGTCGCCATCGTAATCCCGGCGGATGGACCGTCCTTCGGAATCGCGCCTTCCGGAATATGAATATGAATATCGTTCTTCTCGTGGAATTGCGGGTCGATGCCCCACTCCTTCGCGCGGCTGCGAATGTAGCTGAAGGCCGCTTGCGCGGACTCCTTCATCACATCGCCCAGCTTGCCCGTCAGAGTCAGCTTGCCGCTTCCCGGCATGACCGTCACTTCGATGACGAGCGTGTCTCCGCCGACTTCCGTCCAGGCCAGCCCCGTAACGGCGCCTACCTGATCCTCCTGCTCCGCCATCCCATAGCGGTACTTGGACGGGCCGAGGTACTCTCTGAGCTTCGCTTCGTCGACCGTAATCGGTCCGGACTCCGGATTCGCCACGAGCTCCTTCGCCGCTTTGCGGCAGATGGCCGCAAGCTGCTGCTCCAGGTTACGTACGCCGGCTTCGCGTGTATAGTCGCGAATCAGCGTCATCAGCACATCCGATTCCAGGATAAGCTGCTCCGGCTGGAGACCGTGGTCCTTGACCTGCTTCTGAAGCAGATGATTCCGGCCGATCTCAAGCTTCTCCAGCTCGGTGTAGCCCGGGATGTAGAGAACCTCCATCCGGTCCAGCAGCGGACGGGGAATCTGATGGACGGCGTTGGCGGTCGTGATGAACATAACCTTCGAGAGATCAAACGGAACCTCGATGTAATGGTCGCTGAAAGTCCCGTTCTGTTCCGGATCGAGTACCTCCAGCATAGCGGAGGCGGGATCGCCCCGGAAATCCATCGCCATCTTGTCGATCTCGTCGAGCAGGAACACGGGGTTCATCGTGCCCGCCGTGCGCATGCCTTGAATAACGCGTCCCGGCATCGCTCCGACATAGGTGCGACGGTGGCCGCGGATCTCCGCTTCATCCCGTACGCCCCCGAGGGAGATTCGAACGAACTCCCTTCCGAGAGACTTCGCGATGGAACGTCCAAGGGACGTCTTGCCGACGCCAGGAGGACCGACGAAGCACAGGATCGGGCCTTTGAGCTTCTTGACCAGCTGCTGTACGGCCAAGTATTCCAGCACCCGCTCCTTCGGCTTGTCGAGGCCGTAATGCTCTTCCGCCAGAAGCTTCTCCGCATTCGCGATGTCCAGATGGTCCTCCGTCTCCTTGTTCCACGGAAGGGCAAGCAGCCATTCCACATAAGTACGGATGACGCCGCCCTCCGCGGAAGAAGCGGGCATTTTCTCCAGACGGTCGATCTCTTTCTCTACCTTGGCCGCGATCTTCTCCGGAAGATTCGCTTCCTCGAGCTGATTGCGCAGCTCCTCGACCTCTCCGGCCCGGCCTTCCTTCTCGCCAAGCTCCTTCTGAATCGCCTTCATCTGCTCGCGAAGGTAGTACTCCTTCTGCGTCTTCTCCATCTGCTTCTTCACTCGCTGGCTGATCTTGCGTTCCAGCTCGAGCACTTCGCGCTCGTTGCCCAGGAAGTCGAGAAGCTTCTCCAGACGCTTATGGACGTCGATCGTCTCCAGAATCTCCTGCTTGTCTTTGATCTTTAGCGAGAGGTGGCTGGTGATCACGTCGGCGAGACGCCCCGGCTGATCGATATCGGATACGGCGGCCAGCGTCTCGGGAGTGACTTTCTTCGAGAGGTTGATGTAGTGCTCGAATTGGCTAAGGGCGGCTCGCATGAGCGCATCCAGTTCCGAATCCGAGCCGTTCTGCTCCGCCAATTCCTTGGCGACGACCTCGTAGAACTGATCGTTCGGCAAATATTGTTCAATCTCCGCGCGGATGACCCCTTCAACCAGGACGCGAATGGTTCCGTTGGGCAGCTTCAACATCTGTCTGACCTTAGCGATCGTGCCGACCTTGTAAATATCTTCTTGAGTCGGTTCCTCGATGTTCACTTCGGACTGAGAACAGAGAAGGATCATGTGATCGTCGATCATACACTGCTCCAAGGCTTTGACCGATTTCTCCCGTCCAACATCGAGATGCAGCACCATGCTGGGGTAGACCAGGAGCCCTCTTAGGGGCAGCAGGGGCAGGGTACGGCTTTTGGATTTAGGCGAACCCATGATCCGACACCTCCAAAGATGTAATGAATGGCTAGATTAGGTACTTCAGACATTGTATCAAATGTTCTTACCCGTCGCAAAACGGCTTGTTCCAACCGCCTCGACGCAGGAAAGGCCAAGCGGCTTAAAGCCCAACTTGGCCCTTGTCCTCCGGTTATTCGAATCGAATGTCGATCGGCGCGACGAACTTGGCTCCGTATCAGCCGGGAGCGGGATTTCCCGCCGGAGCGTTCCCATGGCTGTCTCTCGGATAGATAGGAGGAGACACAAGCTCGCTCTGCGTCGCCATGCCACCCGCGTGCAGAACCGAGATCGGCACGGCGGCGAAGGCGTCCGGAGCCGGCGGCCTCTCCGCTTCCTTGCCTGCATTCGAAGCCAATGACTCGCCGAAGATGCGGGTGAACACTTCCTCGATCGTATCGACGGGAATGACCTTGACCCCTTCCAGCCCTTCGAAGATGGCCTGCCAGTTCTCCTTGGGAATGATGACTGTCTCGGCCCCCGCCTGGAATGCCGCCTCTACCTTGGCGATCACGCCGCCTACCGGCTTCACGCGGCCATGGATGCTGATCTCGCCGGTCATCGCCAGCTTGTTGTCCACCGGGCGGCCCGTGATGGCCGACGCGATCGCCACCGCCATCGCGATGCCGGCCGACGGTCCGTCGACCGGGCTCCCCCCGGGGAAATTCACGTGAAGATCGAAATTCTCGGGACGAAGCCCGAACTTGCGAACGATTGTGAGCACGTTCTCGACGGAGCCCTTGGCCATGCTCTTCCGCCGCAGCGTGCGATGGCCGCCCCCGAGCTCCTCTTCGTCGACGACGCCGGTGATCGTGAATTGGCCTTTGCCGGCAATGGCAGGCATGGCGGTTACTTCGATCTCCAGCAGCGCGCCCATGCTCGGGCCGTACACGGCCAGGCCGTTGACAAGCCCGACTTGCGGTTCGGTTGGAATCTTCCGGTCCGGTCTCGGCGGCAGTTGGCTGCTGTTCACCACCCACTCGACGTCGGATGCCGAGAGTCCCTGACGGTTCTCGGACAGCGCGAGACCCGCCGCCAATTGAATGATGTTGACCGCTTCGCGTCCGTTGGTCGCATAATGCTTCACGACCTCTACCGCTTCCGGCTGCGGCGGGAAGCCGATCTTCGAGATGGCGTTCTCGGCGATCTGGCCGATCTCGGACGGGAGAAGCGGACGGAAGTAAATCTCCATGCAGCGGCTTCTAAGCGCCGGAGGCAGCTCGTTAGGCGATCTCGTCGTGGCGCCGACAAGCCGGAAATCCGCAGGCAAGCCATTCTGGAAAATATCATGGATATAGAGCGGAATGTTCGGGTCCTCCGCATGGTAGTATGCGCTCTCCAAGAATACCTTGCGATCCTCCAATACCTTCAGCAGCTTGTTCAACTGAATGGGATGGAGTTCGCCGATCTCGTCGATGAAGAGGATTCCTCCATGCGCCTTCGTCACCGCGCCCGGCTTCGGCTGGGGAATGCCCGCCACTCCCATCGCCCCGGCCCCTTGATAGATCGGATCATGCACCGAGCCGATCAGCGGGTCGGCGATGCCGCGTTCGTCGAACCGCGCGGTGGTGGCGTCGATCTCCGTGAACTTGGCATCGAGACGGAACGGGGAGGCCGGATTCTTCTTCGCCTCCTCGAGAACGACGCGCGCTGCCGCCGTCTTGCCGACGCCGGGTGGCCCGTAGACGATGACATGCTGCGGATTGCCGCTGCAGAGAGCCGCTTTAAGCGCTCTTAAGCCTTCCTTCTGACCGATGATGTCGTTCATGGAGGCAGGCCTGGTTTTCTCGGACAATGGCTTGGTCAGCGTGATGGACCGAAGCTTGCGAAGCTTATCCATTTCTTTGCGCGATTCCCGGTCAACCGCCGTACGGTTGTTCTTCTGATTGCGTAGCAGGTTCCAGAAATAAACGCCGATTACCACGGCAAAGAATACTTGAACCAACATAAGAAGCGAGCTTAGAGTCAATTCGATCCCATCCTTTCCGTGCGTCCCCAAGGCAACTACATGCTAGTATTGCCCGAATGCCGAAGGATAGTCATGAATCCCCTGATTTGCCGCGCCCCGGCAAGCGAAACGAAACAAAAAAAGGATTCCTTATCGGAATAAGGAATCCTCTTGCGATACGATTAGGCTTGCGGCATCGAAGTGTCCGTCGATGCGGCATATCCTTCCGAATAGTTCTGATCGATAAACTGGCGAATCTCCAAGTCCGTCTTGCCCTGCTGCTTTAATTGGGCGGATTGGATGGCGATATGCTGGCAGACCCCGCAACGGGTGCCGTGGTCATCCCAGATGACGGTTCCGTCTTCGCGAACGCCGGCGATAAAGCAATCCAGATTGCTCGTGTGGCCGGCGGATTCGCCGCATCCGCAATAGCAGGGAATGTATTGCAGCGTATCTTTCAGCTTGGCGGCTGCCGTGTACGCCAATCCCACCAGCTCGCTCTGTCCTTGGAGGAACGAAGGCATGTCCGTCAACGAAGCCGTCTCTTCCTGGAGATCCCCGCTCTCGTGGAGATGCGCGTTGCCGCCGAGCTCGGAGGCTCCGGACTCGCCCCCCTTGCCGCCGCATGCGGCAAGCAAGAGAAGCAGGGCCAACCCGGTCAGCAGCCAGAACAGCCTGATCTTCATTCGAGTGTCTCCCCCGTGCGCCTCAGTGCTTGCGGCCCGGAATAACGCCGGTCTCGGCGTAGGCCTTCGCGATCTGGTCGATTTCTTTCTTCAGCTCGTTCAGCAGTTCGGCTTCCGGCACCTTGCGAACCATCTCGCCGTAGCGGAACAGCATTCCTTCCCCGCGGGCGCCGGCGATGCCGATATCCGCTTCTCTCGCTTCCCCCGGACCGTTAACGGCACAACCGAGCACCGATACCTTGATCGGCACCTTCAGATTGGACAGGTATTCTTCGACCTCGTTGGCCACGGAGAACAGGTCGATATCCAGCCGTCCGCAGGTCGGACAGGAGATCAAGGTCGGAGCGTCCGTGATCAGGCCGAACGTCTTGAGCAATTCGCGGGCCACTTTGATCTCTTCGACCGGATCGGCGCTTAGGGAGATCCGCATCGTATTGCCGATTCCCGCGTTCAACAGAACGCCGAGACCGGCCGCGCTCTTGACCGTCCCGGAGAACAGCGTTCCCGCTTCGGTGATTCCGAGATGCAGAGGATACCGGATGACCTCGGCCGCCTTCGTGTAGGCTTCGATCGCCATCGGAACGTTGGAAGCCTTCAACGAGACGATAATGTCGTGGAAATCAAGCTCTTCTAGAATGCCAATATGGAAAAGAGCACTCTCGACCATGGCATCGGCCGTCGGGTAACCGTATTTCTCGAGCAAATGATTCTCGAGCGAGCCGGCATTGACGCCGATCCGAATCGGAATCCCCTTCTCCTTGCATGCCTTGACGACGGCTTCGACCTTCTCGCGGCGACCGATGTTCCCCGGATTGATCCGGACTTTGTCGATGCCGTTCTCGATGGCCAGCAGCGCCAAGCGATAATCGAAATGAATGTCGGCGACGAGCGGAATCGAGATCTGCTTCTTGATCTCCTTGATCGCTTCCGCCGCTTCCTTGTTGTTGACGGTGACCCGTACGATCTGGCACCCCGCTTCCTCCAGGCGCTTGATCTCGGCGACCGTCGCCTTGACGTCGGCGGTCTTGGTCGTACACATGCTCTGCAGAATCACTTGGTTGTTCCCGCCGATCGTCAGGTTCCCCACCCGAACGGGAACGGTATCCGTACGTAAATACATATCTCCCAATCTCCCTGTATACGCCAAGTCCACCCTCCGCTCAATGGTAACGAGCTCGGGGTGGAACCGGCAGACTTCGGAAGCGGCAAGCGCACCGCTCGGCTTCATCGAATGAATGGAAGCCGAATGAATGTCCGCTTACGCGCTTTCTTCTTTTTTCTTGCCTTTCTTCGTCGTCAGTTCCGGAGCGATCTTGTCTTTGACGACCTTCTCGGTAATGACGCAGCTCGTCACGTCTTCGCGGGAAGGAATCTCGTACATGACTTCCAGCAAGAAGCTCTCGATGATGGCGCGAAGGCCGCGGGCGCCCGTGTTGCGCTTGATTGCTTCGCGAGCGATCTCTTCCAGCGCGCCCTGGTCGAATTCGAGCTTGACGTTATCCATCTCCAGCAGCTTCTGGTACTGCTTGACGAGAGCGTTCTTCGGCTCGGACAGAATCCGAACGAGAGCTGGCTCATCGAGCGGCTCCAGCGAGGAGATGACGGGCAGACGGCCGACGAACTCCGGAATCAAACCGAACTTCAGCAGGTCTTCCGGTTGAACGAGGGAGAGGTACTCTCCCGGCTTCAGATCCTTCTGGCCTTCCGCTCCGGTGTTGAAGCCGATAACCTTCTTGCCGATCCGGCGTTTGATGATTTGCTCCAGGCCGTCGAACGCGCCGCCGCACAGGAACAGGATATTCGTCGTATCGATCTGGATGAATTCTTGATGAGGGTGCTTGCGTCCGCCTTGCGGTGGAACGGAAGCAACCGTACCTTCGAGAATCTTCAGCAGAGCCTGCTGAACGCCTTCGCCGGATACATCGCGCGTAATCGACGGGTTCTCGGACTTGCGAGCCACCTTGTCGATCTCGTCGATATAGATGATGCCGCGTTCGGCTTTCTCGACGTCGTAATCCGCCGCTTGAATCAGCTTAAGAAGAATGTTCTCGACGTCCTCGCCTACGTATCCGGCTTCCGTCAGGGAAGTCGCATCCGCGATGGCGAACGGAACATTCAGAATCTTGGCCATGGTCTGAGCAAGAAGCGTCTTGCCCGATCCCGTAGGACCGACGAGCATGATATTGCTCTTCTGCAACTCGACATCTTCGATCTTGCTCTGGGAATTGATTCTCTTGTAGTGGTTATACACCGCTACGGAGAGGGACTTCTTGGCTTGCTCTTGGCCGATGACATATTGGTCAAGGATGTTGCGGATATCCTTAGGCTTCGGGATATCCTTCAGATCGAGCTCTTCTTCATGGCCGAGCTCTTCTTCCACGATCTCGGTGCAAAGCTCGATGCATTCATCGCATATATAGACGCCTGGACCGGCGACCAGCTTGCGAACTTGGTCTTGAGACTTGCCGCAGAAGGAGCACTTCAATTGGCCCTTCTCGTCATTAAACTTGAATCCCATGGGATCACTCCTTTAGCCGTTGATTGGAGAGGCGATGACCTTGTCGACAAGCCCGTAAGCGCAAGCGTCCTCCGCGCTCATGAAGTTGTCGCGATCGGTATCCTTCTCGATGGTCTCGTAGGTTTGGCCGGTACGCTCGACATAAATACGATTGAGCTTTTCTTTGGTCTTGATGATCCAGTCGGCGTGAATCTTGATGTCGGCTGCCTGCCCTCTAACGCCACCAAGCGGCTGGTGAATCATGATCTCGCTGTTCGGCAGAGCGAACCGCTTGCCCTTCGCGCCAGCCGTCAGGAGAAGAGACCCCATGCTAGCGGCCATCCCGACGCAGATCGTGCTTACATCCGGCTTGATGAATTGCATTGTATCATATATTCCCATTCCGGCCGTTACCGAACCGCCGGGAGAATTGATATACAGGCTGATATCCTTCTCTGGATCATCCGCTGCCAAGAAAAGCAGTTGGGCGATGATGGAATTGGCAACATCGTCATCAATTGCGCTTCCGAGAAAGATGATTCTGTCCTTAAGCAGACGGGAATAGATGTCATACGAACGCTCCCCGCGATTCGTCTGTTCGACGACGATAGGCACCAAGTTCATGTGATCCAACCTCTTTTCTCTAATGGACTTAAATACGGTGGACTTCGAGTATCGGTAATATTCTAACACGTTCAAAGAGCAATGTCATGTTGGGGGACAGCCGGTGAGAAGAATCAGGCATATGTAGGGTGAAAAACAAGGCACGCGGGAATGCCACGTGCCTTGTCCTATGATTGAACCGATTATGTGTTACGCGTTCTTGCTGTTCTCAACCAGGAAAGCTACCGCTTTGCGAACCTTCAGATCGGCTTTCAAGGTGCTGATGTAGCCATTGGAGGTAAAGATGTCGCGAAGCTCGTCCGCGGAACGAGCGTACATCTTCGCCAGGTTGTCCAGCTCCTCGTTCAGCTCTTCTTCGGATACTTCGAGGTTCTCCGCTTTGGCCACTTCTTCCAGGACGAGGTTGTTCAGAACGCGCTTCTCAGCGTCGGTCTTCATTTGACCCTTCAGTGCCGCTTCGTCTTGGCCGCTGAACTGGTAGTACAGTTCAAGAGTCATTCCTTGCTGGCGCAGGCGGCTTTCGAAGTCGCGCAGCATGTTCTCCACTTCGCTGTCGACCATGACTTCAGGAACTTCGACTTCGGCGTTAGCGGACGCCTTCTCGATGATCGCGGATTCGCGAGCTGCTTCGGCATCCTTTGCCTTGCGCTCCTTAAGCTTGCTCGAGAGGTCCGCTTTGTATTCATCCAGCGTATCGAATTCGCTGATGTCCTTAGCGAATTCATCGTCCAGAGCCGGAAGGCTCTTGCGCTTGATCTCATGCAGCTTGACCTTGAACACGACCGGCTTGCCGGCCAGGTTCTCGGCGTGGTAGTTCTCAGGGAAGGTGACTTCGATGTCCTTCTCTTCCGCGATGTTCAGGCCGACCACTTGCTCTTCGAAGCCCGGGATGAACGAACCGGAGCCCAGCTCAAGGGAATACTTCTCGCCCTTGCCGCCTTCGAACGGAACGCCGCTCTCGAAGCCTTCGAAGTCGATGACCGTCATGTCGCCCATCTGAGCGGGACCTTCGTCGACGACAACCAGCTCGGCATGGCGTTGTTGCAGACGGTTCAGCTCGGCGTTCAGTTCTTCTTCGGTAACTTCCACGTCGGCGGCAGGAGCTTCCAGGCCCTTGTACTCGCCCAGCTTCACTTCCGGCTTAACCGTAACCTTAGCTTTGAACTTGAAGGATTGTCCCTTCTCGAACTGCTCGACGTCGACGCTCGGACGGTCGACCGGCTCGATGCCCGTTTGCTCTACTGCGTCGCTGTACGCGCCCGGCAGAAGGATGTCGATCGCGTCTTGATACAGGCTTTCCACTCCGAAGCGGGATTCGAAGATCGAGCGAGGCACTTTGCCTTTGCGGAAGCCAGGTACGTTCACTTTCTGAACGACTTTCTTGAAGGCTTTGTCCAATGCGCTTGCGACTTGATCCGCTTCTACTTCGACCTCCAAGAGGCCGATGTTCTTTTCTATTTTTTCCCAAGTTGCTTTCATTATTTGCATTCCCCTCCGAAGACAGCTTGCCGACCTTGCGGCAGCTTAACATAAACCATTCTATTATAATCAACCGCAACCATCATTTCAAGATCTGTCTCAACCTTCCTGATCGGAAGGCATTAGCTAGTCATTCGCATTCAATTCTCCCGCATACATTCGCAGCCAACGCAGCGCCTGCTCGTAACGGAAACGCAATTCGTCCGTGATTCCGTACTGATCCCGGACCCAGTCGTCTCCTTGGTGATTATGCAGCTTCTCGGTCAAGAACTGGTGGAGGGCCGCCGCCCACAAATCCGAAGCGCCGTCTTCCTCTTCCATCATGAACCGGAAGATCGGCGTCCCGTAAGCCACCTGAATGCATTCCTTCCACATCTCTTCCGCGAAATAAGACAGCGTGGGGTCGGACACCTCCGCCGTCTGCCGCACCCGGTCAAGCACTTCCAAGACAGCCGGCGGGAACTCGCCGAACTGCAGCGGGGTCGCCTCCGCTTCCACCGACAGGAGCTCTCCCCCTCGCAGGAAATAGACCGTTCCCGCGGCGCCTTGCCTGCGTAGCACCTGAAGGGCGCGAAACTGCACGACCGCATGGCGTTCGGCGTCCGCGAGCCACTTGCGCAAGCCGGCTTCCAGCTCGGGATGATCCGCGTAATTCAACTGTCCGAGAATAAGCAGCTGCTGCTCCGGATCGTCCGTCTCGCTTAGATTCGCGATCAGTCGGGGTATGTATTCGGAGTCCTGCACGGAGCGGTCCGCCAAGCGCTGCCGAAGCGTTTCTTCGGCGTCCTCCTCGTCTTCCGTGTACGCTTCCCCGGTGTAAGCGCCGCCCTCCGCTTCCGGAAACGCCGCTTCCAGCCATCCGAGGAGCGCTTGCCACTCCGTATGATGCCGTTCCGCTTCCCCTCCGCATTGCAGCAGGAATTCCAGAAGGCTTCTGGCTTCGGCATACCGCTCCGTCTCCAGCATGCGAGTCAATTGTATCTGATAATAATCCAATGTCTTGGGGAACAAGACCAAGTTGTCTTTCGATTCTGTCACGGGGCGAACACCTTCCTGTCGGCCGTCCGGCCTTTAGGTTGCCGATTCTCCCGCATTATACCATGAACTTCCCCCAAATAGGAAAAGCGCAGCGGCGAACAACGGGTAGAGGTCTACTCGGAGGATGCGGGCGAATATATCAGTAACAAATAAACCGAAGAGGTGTTCCGATGCTCTTCTCCGTTATGCAGCTTGCCGGAGGAATCATCCTCTCGCTTGGGTGGATCCCCCAGATCGTTCAAATAGGGAAGTCCAAATCCGTCTCGGATTTGAATCTCAAATCCTATCTGCTTATGCTGCTTGGCATCGGCCTTATGGAAGCCTATGCGATCCGCTTGGCGGCAAGCGGGGTCGGCATCGCTTTCCTGATCACGAACACCCTTTCGCTCTGCGTGGTATCGACCCTTATCGTTCTGGTGATCCGATATCGCTCCCGGGGATAGACTAGGTTGGCGCATACAGCGGAAACAACGCCTCAACCGGCGCCGCTGTTGAGTTTTCCCCATGCTTATGCTACATTTATATCGAATGATCCTTCTCGTTTGCGGGTGTAGTTCAATGGCAGAACGCCAGCTTCCCAAGCTTGAGGCGAGGGCGCTCTACATAAACCGCGACACGATTGGATTTGTAACAAATATTGTTTAGTGGTCAGTTCAAAACCGGAAATCAGAGCCGTAACACACTAACCTTTGAGGACACAAACCTCTATAGGAAAGGTGTGTTTTTTGTTATGTTGATTAAGTTTGCAGTTAAGGACTTCATTGCCGACAAGAATTACAAAAATCTCTCCAGTAAGACTATTGATGGTTATGTTTCGGTTCTGGACATGTTTCAGGCTTATTGTTCAAAGAACGAAATTGTCAGTGTTCACGATGTATCCGCTCAAACAGTAAAATCCTTCCTTATGACGCTTCAAAATGAAAAAGGCAATAACCCCACTTCTCGAAACAACAAACTGCGCGTATTGAAAAACTTCTTCAATTGGATGTATGAAAATGAAATCATAACCGAGAAGCAAAACATATGTAAGAAAGTCAACTATGCTAAAGAGGAAATCATTATCCAGCCATTCACAGATTATCACATAGAGCAGATGTTGGGCTTCTTGCGCCGGACAAAACAACGTGAGCGGAGTTACTATGCAATCAGAGATTACACCATTATTGTCTTCCTTCTTGGAACAGGTGTCAGGCTTGGCGAACTAATCGGCTTGAAATGGACTGACGTTGAACTTAAGAGCGGTTCTGCTTCAATCTTGGGCAAGAAGCGGGAACTATCGTCTGTGCCACTTACTGAGCGCTTATGTAAGGAGCTTGCAGAGTTCCGTCTTTATTGCGAACAGCATTTCGGGGAACTTGGTATTTATGTTTTCCCCACCGATAAGAATACACAGCTTCATGAGGAATCCGTCAAAACAATATTCAAGCGTCTTAAACGAATCATGAACTTTAAGGATGTTCGTCTATCTTGCCATACGTTCCGTTCAACTTTTGCTGTGCGTTGTATTCAAAACGGCATGGACGCTTTCACGCTTCAACGGTTGCTTAGACACAATGACATTAGCATGACGAATCGTTACGTTAGGATGTTTGGAACTGCGTTAAAGACGCAGAATGAGAAATTCAATCCGCTGAATTCGATTGGTATTTAATGAAGCCATGAGCAGAACTGTATATTTACTTGATGATGTTGCCGCCGCCAAGCTTGCCGAAATCGCACGTAGGCACGTTAAATTAGCGTTAGAGCATTCAGGCAGGTTTACCTCTTCTGAAAGGCGCGAAGCCATTAGAAACGAAATTAGACAGCTTAGAGCAGAGCGAGAAAAGATATTAAGAGTAACAGTCTAATATTTGATTATTTGGCGACTTCCTTTTCAGGAGGTCGTTTTTTTCTTTGTTCCCTCCGACCTTGGCAGTATTTGTGTAGTACTTGCCTAAACTCCCCCACTTTCTTTCGAGAATTCCCAAAATGCTAAAATCTTTCTTCGGCATGGTGTCGACTTTTGAAATAGTTCCCTAAATATATAAGTAACGACACATTAGGGCATTATTTTTCACTTTCAGGAAGCCTATATAGTGTTAAGAACTCTAATCAAAAGGAGAAATTTGAATGAGCAAGAGCCTAGTTAAAGCAAGTGTGGTATGTGAGAAGTTCAGCATTTCTAAGAGAACGCTATGCAGATGGAAAAACGAAGGATTACCATCGGTTAAATTATCTTACAACATGGTCAGATATTACTTAGATGAAGTGACGGAATGGGTTCAGAAGAATAAGGAACAGACAGGAGTGAATGTTGATTGAGTTCAGCTATCAGAAAGGAACATATCGGCTTAATTAACAATAAAACTGGTGAAATTTACGATAAAACACTCGCACAGTACGAGCGCGAACAAAAAGCGCAGAAAGCGGCTAATGCTTATAAATGGGCTAACAAGCACGAAGAAAAGTTTGTTTTTGCCAGAATGGAAGCAGTACCTGAAATTAAAGCCGTGCTAACTAGACCACAGCGCGGACTGTTCCTTGTGCTTCAAACATATGTCGATTATGAAGGTATCCTAAGAAACCCTGCATGGCTAAAACAAAATAAAACGGCAATGACCAATCAAGATATGATTGAAGCTTTAGGCATATCTAAGCAAACTTTCTCGGACTTTATGAAAAATTGCCTAGATAACAACATCATCATAAAGACTGATACCGAAAGCTATAAGTTGAACAGCAAGTACCATTTCAGAGGAAAACAGAACAAAGGCGATAACACTGTAAAGATATGGAATACGGAGGTAAGGAATATGATGAGAAAAATTAAGTGGGCAGATTTAGGGTTGCTGTATGATTTGATTCCTTACATACATTTGCAAACTAATACGCTCTGTGAGAATCCATATGAAGCAGACCCAACAAAGTTAAAGAAGCTAAATCAGAAGCAGGTATGCGAATTGCTTGGAATTAGTAAGCCTACATTCAACCGTCTTTTAGACATGGAATATGGTGGTAAGGTTGTACTCGCTGAAATAAGAAAAAAGAGACAACAAAAATCATATTTAGTTAATCCTTGGATATTCTATCGCATGGATGGGATTCCTAATGATGATTTGCTAGATGAAAAATTAAATCCATACAAACCAGACGCAACATTACTATCCATATTTAGCTCTGATAATGCGAAAAAGTAAAATTTCTCAGACAGAACACCTCAAAAAGGTAAAATTTCTCGGACTCGAAAAATGGCAAAAAACCCAGTCATATCAAGGGTTTTAATGTTTTTGGGGCTTCACTTTATTCTTATTCTTAAAATAGGGTTCTTATATTCTCTTAGTCAAAGTATTTGACTTTATAATACAAAAAAAGAAAGATTTTAACACAGCAAATGCGAAGCATATGCCTCGTCAATCATATCAAGCATGTTCACCATTTCGTGATTGACGAGTAAAAGGCATTGTCAGTCAAGTAGAAGAAATTACATAAAGATAATTGATAATTTTAATATCTATAATGCTCGACTTGCCAATGGGCTGATTGTAATTACTTTGACAAGTCGAGTTCATCTTACCGCCTGTTAAGAGTCAAGCTTAATTGAGTGTGCGGTAAGATTCAGGAGAAAAGACTTAAAAGTTATTTACATAGTCAGTCAGAGTATTGTTATAGCCCGTTTGCAAATCAGAAAAAGCAATCAAATATCGTTCAGGCAATCGTAAATTACATTGACTATGTAGTCAGGAAAACAACCATTACTACGTTCTACGAATTGTAAAAGCGGAAATGTTAAACATGGATATGAGTACCCTTCATTACAGTAATGTAATAAAGTATTCTCCGATATTCGCGGCGGGTTACACAACACGTCAAGCAAGACGCTGGCGAATATAAAATAGGAGATGTATCTATAATGAATGACATTTACGAACAAGAATCATGGAAGGAAGTTGTTGGATATGAAGGAGTGTATGAAGTAAGTAGCTATGGCAGAGTCAGAAGCCTTGACAGAATTATTTACCGAGAACAGTCGGGAAATAAAGTTGTAATACCTATACCTATAAAGGGCAAACTACGCTCTTTGCGACAGGATAAGGATGGTTACTTAATTGTTAGCTTATCTAAGCATGGAACAAAAGTATCAAAGCGGGTTCATAGGCTTGTTGCACAAGCATTTATTCCGAACCCAGAAGATAAACCTCAAGTTAATCATATTGATGGAAGGAAGAACAATAATATAGTTTCTAATCTATGTTGGGTGACAAGTTTGGAAAACATAAGTCACTCATGGGGAAAGGGCCTGCGTAGAACCAAGTTATCCCTTGACGATGTGCTTTACATTTACGAAGTATACACTCCACATGATGAAGAGTATAACCAACACGCACTAGCGAAAAAGTTTAATATTCATCCTAGATTTGTAAGAAAAGTAGCCAATGCAGAAATTGATTTAAATAAATACATAATTTGTTAAAATGAATGTAATAGCCTAATCCGGTCTAAAAAATAAGGAGCCAAACTAAAAGGCTCCTTCTCATCTAGCTCTGAAATTAACAAGCAATTCAAGTATGGAATTTACGGATTGGAGTTCTTTCATTGGTAGATTGTTGACCTTACGAATAATTGAATCGACCAATTCACCCTCTGGCGTTTTCTTTATCGGTTGAAATTTGATGAACAGTTCTTCTAAAGATATGTCCAGTGCCGTAGATATCTTATACATACTTTCCATTGTTGGTGATTTAATCCCTCGCTCAATATCACTAATAAAAGAAGTAGAAAATGTAGCGCGGTGAGCTAATTCCTCTTGACTTAAACCCTTGCGTTTTCTAAATGACCGAATCCGTTCCCCAAGCAACCTTCCAAAGTCATCCATTCGGCTAACCTCCTTGCTATATCCAAGGTTACGGAAGCCTAATAGAGAGTTACATAAACAATAGGCTATGTTTCGATAAGGCCATAGTCAACAGTGTATGTTTTTGCTAAAATCACATTATGGATAAAAAAGGTAGGTGACTTTGGGTGAAGAAGAAGTTCATAATCGGCGGGGTTCTATTGTTCGTATTAATCATCATCGTCATTGCGACTAACTGGGCTTCTAGTAAGATTGACAACGAAGTTATCAATGCTAGCAAGCCCTACTTTGCTGAAATGCTAATAGAATATCCTAAAGATATTGAAATTGCAGATGCCAAAGTGGAGAAGATTAGCCAGACTGATGATTTTATTAAATACAATTTAACAGGCTATGTTGAGGTCTATGGGCTTGGAGTTTCTGAAATTGATGTGGAAATGCACAAAAACCTCAAAGATTCGCCTATGGGAGAATGGGTAATGAAGTGCAACAAATGCCCTGCACGGAAGTACCCACCTGATGACGTTAACAGCGATATTTATAAAAAGTGGTTGGAAATTCATCAAATGACTTTAAATAACGAGCCATCAGTAACTAAAAACATAGATGCTGTCAAGGCTATTGAGGAACAAAGTCAAGAACCGACTCATTCATCACTTAACAATAATATCGAAACTCCTAAAAGCGATGCAATTGAGGGTAGTGATGAAAACAATACTGATTTTATTAATAATGCCAATGAGAGCGGTGATAGAAATTCATTCCAATCTTTTACTTCTGGCAAAGTTTTTGATAGCCGATTTGGAATCGGTGCAACAAGTGAGGAAATAATCAAATCATTAGGCGAGCCTGGCAAGCCCAATCCTAATAATATGTTTTCATTTTTAAAGTACGATGAAAAGATAACGTATGGAGATATATCATATCTCCTTGTAAACGGAATTGTTAATGGCATAGAGTACAATGCAGATAATAAATATACATATGAGCAATTCAGAGACTTTTTTAAAGAACCGTACCCTGATTCGGGATACTTCAATGATGTCCCAATGGAAACATTTGATGTTGAGGATGATTATGATTTATATCTTGCACATCTCGATAGTGATGAAAATGTTGACTATTTAGCCCTCTACAACAAATAAATAATATCCTCGGGCAACCATTCAATCTGGTTGCCTTTTGTTATGAATCATGTAAATATGCACGATTGGATACGCAACAGCGCATAAAAACAGAATATTAGGAAGTTATGATTCTAGGACAAGAAGTACTTATCCTTTCACATATCAGTAGTGGGCTTGAGGGAGCCTATCCCTGATATATCTCCTAATGCAAGGAGCCTTATTCACTCCTTGCAAACGTCATTTAACAAGGGTTAAACTGGTTCTCCTTGTTAATGGCTCCTTCCAAAAAGGAACCGGACTGGTTCCCGGTTCCAGAACGTAAGGGCTGACCTTGCGACATAGATTTTTGCGTAGCTTTCATTATGACCTCCAAGGGACAGGCGTAAGCCTTTCCTAACGTATTTATTTAACGTATGAAGGCGGTGAAACAGTGAACAACAATTACTGTAAGTTTGAGTTAGCAATAGGCGGCTATGAAGAAGTGTCTCATGACCCCGATTTAATGATAATTCGCTTTATTCTCTGTCACGCGAAACAGAACGCAAATGGAGATACATTCACAAACGAAGTTCTTAAGCAAGCACAGTATACGCCGAAAAACAAACCGATTAATTGGGAACACGGACAACCTGTTATTGGAACCATTCTCAACAGTGTATATAAAGAATACGCGAACGGGGTCGGCTATATTGAAGCAACAGGCGTCATCTGGAAGTATACCTATCCTAACCTTGCCAAAGAGATAAAGGCAAAGGCTTCTTCCGGCGATTTAAAACTGTCGATGGAGTGCTATTACAAGAACGCCAGCTATTCGCTCGGCGGCAAAACACTCGACCATGCAACAGCCGAAAAACTAGGTGTCATTCCATATGTGGGTAAGCAATACATGGGCAAGAGTGTTGCTCGAATCTTTAATGAAGTCATATTTGGCGGTGTCGGTGTAGTAGCTAATCCCGCCGACAAGGAAGCTATTTTCTTATCAGTTGCGAGTCAGTCAAGAAAGCCATTCGCACATTTACGATTAGGGGGAGAATAATGGATAAAGTAACAATATTAAATTCATACCAGCTTGAAGAATACACATTGCACAGAGTCAAACCGGAAGGCTTCATTGACTTTGGGGGCAAAAGGGACTCATTAGCCTTTGACTATGCCGCTCTTGCTGTTCAATGGGGTATCGAGAAGGAGTCGTTGGATATGATTACAGCGGGCAACTTAACATTCAAGGAAGCCATGAGCGTGAACATCAAGGAGACGAGATTCACGCCGGAAAGAACAGTTCTAATCTCTGCCGAGGTAGTGCCGGATATATTGGTTAAACTCCGCGACTCAGGCAGGAATCCGGGCTTAGACACTCAAAGAGAAATTATAACAGTTAAGAAGATGATTTCTGTAGTCGGGGGGAAGAAGTCATGAGAAATGTTAATTTGACCTTGGATGACTACAGCGATAAGATGTTGAAGCTATTGGCATTGAGTTATGGCATTTCACGCTCTGAGGTCGTTCGTAAGCTGATTAAGGCAAGAGCAGAAAAAGACAACGGAATCTTAAGAGGATATTGTGACCTTATCGAGCGAGAACTACAACCTTAACCAAAACAAAGCCTTGAACAGGGGCTTTTTTTGTTTTCTGTTAGCGTCCTAGCTTCAAAAAAAACACAACACCTCATTAACGCTCCGTAAGCCCTACAATAACTGCCGAAGTTATGTCCTGCACAAATTCCTTTCAAAATATCTTAAAGCGCCTCACAGAGCCGTATAGACGCCTTTCCGAACGAGTTGAATATATCATTAGGGTCAAACTTTTTTTGTGAGGTAGAGCTTATTTCATCGCATATGTAATAGTCCCTTCTATGGCACCAATTGGCATAATACATTCAAGAAGGTTTGATATGTATGTGGAGGTGCGACAGAATAAAAATCGTCATTTCAACGATTAGAGATGAAATCCCCCCTCCCCCGTTCCATCAAGACACTAGCTTTTTTCTTCGTTTAAAGACACTAGACAAGCCGAGTAAGACGCTATATAATCTTGACCAAGTTCATCAAATGGCTAGTGTGTTTGTCTCCGAAAACGGTTGGCTGACTTGAGTTTTCTCAAGCAATACGTTACATTATCCATAGCTGTTTTTTGCGGGTGTAGTTCAATGGCAGAACGCCAGCTTCCCAAGCTTGAGGCGTGGGTTCGATTCCCATCACCCGCTCCAATCCGATAATCGACCAGAAGCCTTGCGCCGCAAGGCTTTTTTCTTATTTTGGACAACCCTTGCGGTTGAGAAAAAGGGGCTGCCCCCGGCAGCCCTGTCTAGCGGTAGGATTAGAGCGGCATCGTCCATACGATCTCCGCGATTCTTACGCAAGCCTGGCGATTATGCGATAGCTGCAGAAGGACGTGATCCGGCTTGACATCCAGGATGGTGCCTTCGATCCTTCCCCTTGTCGTCTCGAAATAAACGCAGTGCCCGATCAAGCGCCTCAACGTTTCCACGACATACGGGTCTACCAGGGACACGGTCTGTACCGGCACGACGTTCTGGGCAGGGGAGACTTGCGCGGGAGAAACTTGCGCGGGAGAAACTTGCGCCGGAGAAACTTGCTGGGCCGCCGGGTTTACGAACGTATGATACAAAAAGTTCACTCCTTCAGGATGGGTTTCGACCTATTGTATGCTCCAGCCCATTGCCGGTACATGGGCATAAACCCATTTAGCGCCATGCCGTCAGGAATTTCTTACTATATAATATCTTGGTTCTAATAAGGCCGGACTCGGACTCGGCTTTCGAGACAGCGGCTAGTGTCACGGAGGCAGGGATAGGCATAGGCTGTTATCATCACGATAATGGAGGAGTTGCTATGGCTCTCGGCCCACTTGGCCCCATCGGGGGTCCGCTCGGCGGTCCGTTCGGAGGTCCGCTCGGCGGTCCGTTCGGAGGTCCGTTCGGCCCCTATCCGCCGTATCCTTATCCGCCTTACCCGCCCTATCCTTATCCGTACCCTTATTCGCCTGCCTTGCTTCCGTTCCCGGTAGGTCCGGTCGGACCGTTCTTCCCGGGTCCGGGCTTTCACGGTCCGGGTCCGTTCCCGGGTCCTGGCTTCCATGGTCCGGGTCCGTTCCCGGGTCCTGGCTTTCACGGTCCGGGTCCAGGACCCGGATTCCCCGGCCCAGGGCCTGGATTCCATGGCGGTGTCGGGCATCGGACGGAAGAAAATAACGCCTGAGCTGCTCAAGACGGGGCGGCGCGGATCGCGAATCCGCTCCGCCCTTCTCTTGCCCGAGCCTAAGGACAACCATCTATGCGAAACAATCCGATTCCAAGGGAGACAGACTTCATGACGATTCGACAGGCTGCGTTAGGCGATGAACAACCCGTAATCGAACTCATCGTTAGAGCCATACACGATATAGCCGAACAATTGACCGGCGAGGATACGGAGGAGAAAGCCGCCGGCAAGCTGAAGCGATTCTATCGAATGGAAGGCAACCGCTTCAGCTACCGCAACGTCCTTGTCAAAGAAGCGGACGGCGAAGTAGCCGGCATGATCCTCTGCTACCGCGGCCAAGACGCCGCCGCGTTGGACAAGCCCCTTCTGGAGGAGCTTAAACTTCGAACGGGCAACCCCGACATCGCTCTGGATGTCGAGGCCGACACCGACGAATTCTACATCGATTCCGTCGCCGTCTTCGAGGAATACGCAGGGAGAGGCTACGGCACCGAACTGCTGCGCGCCGCCGAACGTTGGGCCGCCCAAAGGGGCTGCGACCGAATCGCCTTAAACGTAGATTACGACAACGAGAAGGCGCATGCGCTTTACCGCAGGCTTGGCTATGAGCAGGACAAAGACATCACCATCAATAAGCATTTATTCCGCCATATGCGAAAGCCCGTGTAGATTTACGTTCCGATTTTCCCAAAATTGTACTTGAGCTTCTGAGCGGGCTGTGTTAATATAATCTGGCTGTGTCCCAGTAGCTCAGTCGGATAGAGCACTCGCCTTCTAAGCGAGTTGTCGGGGGTTCGAATCCCTCCTGGGACGCCATTTGATCCAGATTCAATAAGCCGGCTAAACATACCAAAAACCTCGGTCACCTTGTTCTGCAAGGGTTTCCGAGGTTTTTTCGTGCTTCCGATTACAGGTTAGCCTCTAGAATGAACTATAATATAGCTAGAATTCATGAGAAGGGGAGAATACGATGAACGCGATCAAGCTTCAACGATCCAATTATTTCGTATTGGGCCTATTGGTTCTCGTCATCCTGACCGTGGACGCATTCGCGGCGAGAACTCCTTCGCTAAACGGCGATCCTCTCGTTCTTTACGCCGTCTTGTTCGATTATATGCTTGTCGTTCCTTTCCTTTGCTGGCTCCTCCTCTTGAGAAAACAAGGCAAGTCCATCCGGAAGGCCGCTCCGCTCGCGATCGTAGGGGCCGCAGCCGCTTGGATCGCCGTGCCTGCGTCCATGAGAAGCGAAATCTGGAAAGCTGCTTGGCCCCTCGAAGCCTTCTTCATTCTCCTGGAGCTGGCCGTTATCGGCTTCGAACTCCGTCTGGCCTATCGTTTCGCAAAGCGCTTCCGAGAAGTGTCCAAGCGGGAGCCCAATAAGGGAGAAGCCCTGCGTACTGCCATGTATGAAAGCTTCGGCAACGGACGGACGGCCAGCTTGCTTCTGCACGATATCAGCATGCTGTACTATTTGTTTTTCTCCTGGGGACGGGGAAAAAGGCAATGGGGACCGTCCGCTTCTTCCTACACTTACCACCGTAAATCCGGTCTAACGCTGTATGCCATCGGGATTACCCATCTAATCGTATTCGAAGGCGTCGCCATGCATTTCCTGCTCCTGCAATGGTCTGCATGGGCGGCGTGGTTTCTATCCGTCGCGGATCTATGGCTTCTGGGCCTCCTCTGGGCGGATTATCGGGCGTCCGTTCTACAGCCGATTGTCCTAAGCGACGGGGTGTTGCGAATTCGATATGGCTTGCGTCTGCAGGCGGATGTCCCTGTGGATCTAATCCTCCATGCGGAGAGTTCCGCGGAGTATCGCCCCTCGGGAGCCGAGCTTCGCCGAGCGATCTCTCCTCCGCTGGCTGTGCCTAACGTTAGTATCGAGCTAGACAAACCTCTGCAAGCGAATGGCTTGCTGTTCCTGCCTCGATCCGCGAGCGCGATCTACCTCGCCGTCGACGAGCCGGGCGAATTCGTTCGAGCGGTGAACGCCGCACGGATTGAGGGAGCATCGAAGAGCCCCATCATAGATTGACATCCGTTAGACTATGCTAAAGCCAAGTATCTCGCCGCTCCCATTACCGGTGACTGGAGGCGTCGTCATGAAATCGCTGTTGAATCGGCTGCCGCGCCGGATCCGAAGCCTGATCGAGAAATTCCGCGAGACGGATGTCATCTCTCTGGGCGCGCAGCTAAGCTATTATCTTATCTTGTCCTTCTTCCCATTCCTCATCTTCCTGTTCAGCTTGATCGGTTACTTCCGGCTGTCCGCCGAGTCGCTGATGGACATTCTGGTCCGCTTGCTGCCCAGCGCCACGGGGAGTTCCGTCCGGGACGTCGTGCAAGAGGTGACCGCCAATCAGAGCGGCGCGCTGCTGTCCTTCGGCCTGGTCGGCACGATCTGGACGGCGTCCGGCGCGATCAACGCAATGATCAAGGGTCTAAACAAAGCCTATGGAGAGAAGGAAACTCGCCCGCTCTGGAAAGTGCGCGGAATCTCGATGCTCTCTACCCTCGTGCTGGCCGCGATCATTCTCGTCAGCATGGCGCTGCTCGTCTTCGGCAAGACGATCGAGAACGATCTCCTTACCCGGCTGAACGCTCCGGAGTCCTGGTCGCGAGTATGGTCCATCCTTCAGGTATGCGTGCCGGTCGTCGTGCTTTTCTGCGTCTTCCTCCTTCTCTACCGAATGGCACCCGACCGCCGGTTATCCTGGTCCGAAGTCATGCCGGGTTCCGTCTTCGCTTCGGTCGGCTGGATCGTCTCCTCGCTTCTGTTCTCCTTCTACGTCAATAACTTCGGCAGCTTCAGCCGAACCTACGGGAGCCTAGGCGGGGTTATCGTCCTGCTGATCTGGCTTTATATCAGTTCCATCATCATGCTGACCGGAGGCATCCTGAATGCCGAATACGCGAACCATAAGCGGCAGAAATAGAACGAATCCGACAATTGGAACATGCTGGATTGCTTAGCTCTCGGAAAGTAAGGTAACATATCCGAAAGAACCTATTTATACGGCGGGGAGGAAGGCGTCATGGTCTCCTTTATCTTGACCCTCAAACGCATGCTCACGGGACTATGGCATTCCTTCAAGGATAAGCGGTTCCGCAATCTGTTCCTGACCACCTTGCTGATGCTTCTGTCCGGAACGCTGTTCTACCATGAAGTCGAGCACTTCTCTTACCTGGATGCCCTCTACTTCAGCGTCATGACCTTAACGACGGTCGGCGCGGGCGATCTGGCTCCCGAGACGGCCTTCGGGAAGATCTTTACGATGATTTATACGCTGGCGGGAATCGGCATCGTCTTCGGAGTCATCTTCTTCGTCGGGAGGGGAATCCACTTCTCCAAGAATCCCAGGGAGGAGAAGGACTCCGCTAAGAAGAATTCCAAGATGGCGAAGGCAAGCGAGGATCAGCCCGACAAACCCAAGCCCCGGTCGAAAGAATGACCCCAGCAGGAGGGAATGCACAGCCATGTGGCTCGTTTATGCGTTGCTGTCCGCCGTCATGGCGGCATTGGTCGCGATCTTCGGCAAGATCGGCCTCAAAGGCTTGGATGCGAACGCCGCCACCGCGATCCGCTCCGTCATCATGGCCGTGTTCCTGGTGGCGGTCGTCTTCTTCCAGGGACGAACGGCCCAGCTCGGGGAGATTCTCGGCAATCGGCGCGCTCTGCTCTTTATCGTCCTTAGCGGAATGGCGGGAGCTTTGTCTTGGCTGTTCTACTTTATCGCCCTCAAGAACGGGAAAGTCTCGCAGGTCGGTCCGATCGATAAGCTTAGCGTCGTCTTCGCCGTTCTGCTCGCGCTCGTGTTCCTCGGGGAGAAAATCAGCTTGGTCAACGGGATCGGCATCGGCCTTATCGCGGTCGGAGCCATTCTGGCCGCGCTCAACTGACCGATGAGAAGATGGATAACCGCTCTTCTTGCTCTGCTGTTCATAGGGGCTATCGCCGTTTATCGCAACGAGCTTCTGTCCTTTATCTCCGAGGCCGGATACGGCACCATCTATCTCATTGCCCTGGCTCTCGTACTTGTCCCCGTCATTCCTTATAAGGTCGTTATCGGAACGCTCGGAATGGTGCTCGGGCCGCTCACGGGCGCCTTTATCAGTTGGCTGGCCGCTTCTACCGCTTCGGTGCTCGTCTTCGTTCTGTCCCGCTACTTGTTTCGAGAGCCGGCAAGACGCCATCTGAACCGATTCGAAGGGATGGCCAAGCTGGAGAAGGCGATGGAGAGCCGTCCGTTCCTGGCCGTCCTGGCCGCGAGGCTTATTCCGCTTGTCCCTCAGGCTCTGGTCAATATTTACCCGGCGTTCACTTCGATCCGCTTATGGCCTTACCTGATCGCGTCCGCCTTGGGCAAGATTCCTTCCATTCTGCTGTTCTCCTACATCGGGAAAAGCATGTTCACGGATCTGAGCAGCTTCCTGCTGTTCCTCGGGGCTTATGCGGCTGTCTTCTTGGCCGGCTACGGAGGCTATCGGATATGGTTGAAGGACAAGACGGCATGATTGTCGTCTTCGCAGGCTTAGGCGATCGGATACATAGGCAGGCTCTTCTATAGCGCAACGAGCTCTTCCGAGCATTCATAAACTCTATGCTCCTCATAAAAAACCGCCCGCGAAGCCTCGTTCGCGGGCGGTTTGCCGTTCTAGCGGTTGTGCGGAGTCGCCGGAGCGTTCTGGGCGGGATGCGTGCCGCTGTTCGTTTGTTTGATGACGTTCTCGGCGAATTCTTCCCCGCGTTCCGCGTATTCGTTGCCTTTGTTCTTCTTGCGTTTCTGCGCCATTTCTTCGCCTCCTAGGAGCTTATTGAAGCTGATTGTCCAGTTGCCTGCGAATATCTCCGAAATCTAGAATTTGATAGCCGAACTGCACGCGATCCTCCGTCCCCCCATGGCTGGGACCGGCGAACAGCAGTGAAGTGACATCCGAACCGTCCGCATAAGAATGCGCGTAGGATTCCTTCTCCGTCTCCCTGGCCGAATCGTCGGCCATGATGCGCACCAATTGGTAGCGCCCGTTCCCTTCCTTGCGGAAGTAAGCGAGCAGGCGGGGAGTGCTTGCCTGATCGGTATCCAGCTCGATCTCGGCGAAGCGCTGGCCCCCTCTGTCGAGAATGCGGCGGAATTCGGCGTTCCGAATCGTAATCATCCGAGTCCTCCCCCGCCCGCTTAATCGAGAATGCCGTTGGACTCGATGTGCCGCTTGGTCTCTTCCGTCCCCAGCTCGTAAAGCTTTCGATAGACCTTCTTGAAGGAACGATCGGAAGCTTGGCTCGTCTCGGCATTTGCCGATCGCATCGCAGGCTCGTCGGAGCCGGCCAACTCTTCGAACGCCTCCTGAAGCTTGTTCAACTCTTCCTCGTTCGCGCGGATCGCGAATTCGAACGGAGCCGCTTCCTTATCCCGCTGTATCTGTCCGGCTCCGACCGCCACATAGTAAGTTTTGCGGCTTTCCGCGGCGCTTGAGCCCGAGACTCTCTCCTCGGTTTGAGAATCCAATTCGGCGATCCTCCCTCCCTGACTACTCCAGAATCGTGAGCTTGCTCCCATTCATCTTGTCCCATTTCCAGCGAACTTATGTCGCTTGCTACCTCTACTTTCATGACTCGAGGGGCAAAACGGCGTTCATCGGAATATGGTGTAAGCGGGATGTTTATCTCGGTTTCTTTTGGTTGACGTCGGCTGTTGCCGATCTCTGGGGAGGAATGCATGAATGTGCGGGATAACGGGCTGGATTGACTGGCACGAGGATCTGACGCGGCACAAGGATACGGTTGAGAAAATGACGACGACGATGGAGCTGCGCGGACCGGACGCATCCGGAACATGGCTGTCGCGCCATGCCGCCTTCGGCCATCGCCGATTAAGCGTCATCGATCCTGTCGGCGGCGCCCAGCCGATGGTCAGGGCATCCAAGCATGCGGAAGAGCACGACTGCGTGCTGGTCTACAACGGAGAACTCTACAACGCTCCCGAACTGAGAAGGGAGCTTGAATCGCTGGGACATCGGTTCCGCACCGCTTGCGACACGGAGGTACTTCTTCTCTCGTATGTGGAATGGGGACCGGATTGTCTCGACAAATTCAATGGAATCTTCGCTTTCGCGATCTGGGAGACGGAGAAGCAGCAGCTGTTCATGGCGCGGGACCGGCTTGGGGTGAAGCCGTTGTTCTACCGCCGCGAGGAAGGGCGCCTGCTGTTCGGCTCCGAGCCGAAAGCGATCCTCGCCCATCCGGACGTGCCGGCGGAGATCGACAGCGAAGGGCTCGCGGAGCTCTTCATCATCGGACCGGCGCGAACGCCCGGCCAAGGGATCTGGAAGGATATGTCGGAGCTGAGAGCCGGGCATTGTCTCGTATACAACCGCGACGGGATGAGAATCTCGCCGTACTGGCAACTGGAGAGCCGGACGCACGAGGATAGCGAGGAGAAGACGGCCGAGCGAGTAGCGGAGCTGCTCTACGATACGGTCGAACGCCAGTTGGTGTCCGATGTTCCTATCTGCACCCTCCTCTCCGGCGGACTCGATTCCAGCGCCCTCACGTCCTATTCTGTGCAATATTACGCACAGACCGGCCAGGATCGGGTTCACACCTACTCCGTCGATTACGTCGATAACGACAAATATTTCACGGCGCACGCTTATCAGCCGAACTCCGACGCCCCCTGGATCAAGAGGATGCAGGAGTACCTCGACACCGAGCATCATGAGGTGAAGTTCGATACGCCGGAGCTCGTCTCGGCGTTGGAAGCGGCCGTCCTGGCGAAGGATTCCCCCGGCATGGCGGATATCGACGCATCCTTGTATTTGTTCTGCCGGGAGATCAAGAAAGGAGCCACGGTCGCCCTCTCGGGCGAAGCCGCCGACGAGATCTTCGGGGGCTACCCTTGGTTCCATCGCCCGGAAGCATTGAACGCCCAGACCTTCGGATGGTCCCTGTTCCCCGAGCTCCGGGAGAGCGTCATGTCCGACGAGCTGAGAGAGAAATCCCGTCCGATGGAATATCTGGGCGATCGTTACTCGGAAGCCTTGGCGGAGGTCCCCCTTCTTCCCGGGGAGAGCGACGCGGAGCGCCGAATGAGAACGATGTCCTACCTGAGCATCAGCCGCTTCATGCCGACGTTGCTTGATCGCAAGGACCGGATGAGCATGGCGGTCGGCTTGGAAGTAAGGGTCCCTTATTGCGACCATCGGCTGGTGGATTACGTCTTCAATATTCCTTGGGAGCTGAAGATGGCCGGAGGCCGGGAGAAAGGCATCCTCCGCAAAGCCCTGACGGGAGCCCTTCCCGAAGAGGTTCTGTACCGGAAGAAAAGTCCTTATCCGAAGACCCACAACCCCGGCTATCTGAATGCCGTTCGCGGCATGCTGCTGGAGAAGCTGGAGGATTCCTCCTCGCCGCTTCTGCCGCTCATCAACGTGCAGAAGGTCCGAGAGATGGCGGTGACCGCGGATACGTCCTCCCATCTGCCTTGGTTCGGTCAGTTGATGTCCGCGCCGCAGCTGTTCGCGTACCTGCTGCAGTTCGATTTCTGGCTTCGCCATTACAAGGTGAAGATCGTCTGACCGAGCAAAACCCGCCTTACGAAACGAAATGGGGGTTGCCGCCTGGCCCGTATGGCCTTGGCGCAACCCCACTTGTCATTTAACGAAGCTTCTCCAGGAGCGCTCGCAAAGCTTGTCCCCGATGGCTGATCTTGTTCTTCTGGGCCACGCTCATCTCGGCCATCGATTGGCGGAACTCCGGAACGTAGAACAGAGGATCGTAGCCGAAGCCCCCCTCTCCGCTGGCGCTGTCCATAATGAAGCCGTAGACAGCCCCTTCCGCGACCGTCTTCTCTCCCGTAGCCGGTTCGTACAGCACGAGGGAAGCCACGAAGCGGGCGGAGCTGAGCAGCCGCTTGCCCTCCGGCCCTTCCTCTTCGACAGCGGGCCGTTCAGACAGCGCGCCAAGCTCCCTCAGCAGCTTGGCGTTGTTCTCCGAATCCGTCGCTTTCTCTCCCGCATATCGAGCCGAATAAACGCCCGGATCGCCCCCAAGCGCATCGACGCACAGCCCCGAATCGTCCGCCAGCACCGGCAAGCCGGTTAGGTCGGCGACCGTCTTCGCTTTGATCAGGGCGTTCTCCGCGAAGGTCGTCCCCGTCTCATCGATCTCCGGGATGGAATCGACCTCTCTCAGATCCTTAACGGTCACGCCGATCGCGGCGAAGGCTTGAGCGAACTCCTTCGTCTTCCCCGCGTTGCGGGTCGCGATCAGCAAGGTATCTCCCGCAGCGATCATGCCCGTCCCTCCCCGATACGGCGTCCCGCTTCTCCCAGCACTTCCCGCTGCCAGGCGATCAAGCGCTCGATGCCGCCTTCGGCAATCTCGAGGAGCGAATCCAGCTCCTGCCGGGTGAACGGAGAATCCTCTCCCGTGCCCTGCAGCTCGACGAAGGCCCCTTCTCCCGTCATGACGACGTTCATGTCCACCTTCGCTTTGGAATCTTCCTCATAGTTAAGATCCAGCAGAGTTTGTCCGTCCAGCAAGCCGACGCTGACGGACGCCAGATAATCCGTGATCGGGTATTTGTTGAACTTGCCGGCTTCCGCCAGCTTATGTAAGGCTAGCGCCAACGCGATGAACGAGCCGGTGATCGAGGTCGTGCGCGTTCCGCCGTCGGCCTGAAGCACGTCGCAATCCAGCATGATCGTTCGTTCCCCAAGCGCTTCCAGGTTCACGATCGAGCGCAGCGCCCGCCCGATAAGCCGCTGGATCTCCATGGTACGGCCGCCAAGCTTGCCCCTTACCGACTCGCGCGGGTTGCGAGTTTGGGTCGCCCTAGGAAGCATGGAATATTCGGCGTTGATCCAGCCCTTGCCCTGGCCCTTCAGGAATGGCGGCACTTTCTCTTCAATCGTGGCGGTGCAAAGCACCTTCGTATCGCCCATCTCGATAAGCACAGAGCCTTCCGCATATTTATTCGGATGAAGCGTAATGGCGAACGGCCGCAGATCGCGGGGTTGCCTTCCGTCGGATCGCATCTTGATTCCTCCTGAACTCTCTGATCTATCGTCAGACCTATCCCATTTTACCAAAGTCCTTCGGCAAAAGCACTTCGCGATCTTCGCATGCTCGGCATGATATCCGGAAGATAGGGCAAGATAACCGGAGTTGGGAATGATTGAGAAGAAAGGGGGGGAGCCCGGATGCTCGAGCGGATAGAAGCCGTATTCGGCCAACCGAAGGATTTGGTCACAGAAGTGATGGATAACGGCTATACGAGCATGGAGCTCTGCTTCTTCCCCAGCATGTGCGATATCGATCATCTCAAAGATGCCGTTCTGGTGCCGTTCTCCTACCGGTTCGATCCGGACGAATTCCGCCGGATGCTTAAATCGGACATCTCCTTCATTCGGTCGGACGAGCCTCAGAAATGGCCCGAGCTGCTGCTGAAGGGATGTGCGCTTCTGCAGTACGAGGGAGTCGTCTACTGCTTTACTTGCGTTCGCAAAATGCTGACGGAGCCGGGCAACACGGAAGTCGAAGCTTCGCTGCAAGGGCCTCAATCTTCCTTTACCGAAGATCTGGACATGAACATGAACCTGCTCCGCCTTCGCTACAACAGCCCGACCATGAATGCGGACGTGATGACGAAGGGCAAGCTTTCCAGAACCCGGATCATGATCGTCTATGACCGGGTAACCGTCGACAAGAGCTCCCTGGACGAAGTGAAAAAACGGCTGGAGTCGATCGATCCCAAGCTGATTCAGGCCGCCGGCCAACTGGCCATGCTGATCGGCAACGCCCGCTTCAGCATGTTCCCGATCACCCTCCAGACCGAACGTCCGGACCGGGTCGCGCAGCTGCTGCAGCGCGGGAAGATCGCCTTGATGCTCGACGGAAGCCGCTTCGCCGTCACGCTGCCGATCCGCTTCTTCGACTTCATGCATGCGATGGACGACGACTACGAGCCTTATTGGATGGGAAGGATTCTGATCCTGTTCCGCTATATCGGGATGATGCTCTCCATGACGCTTCCCGCCCTATATATCGCCGCTTGCTCCTATAACCCGGAAGTATTCCGGGTTCAATTGGCATTCTCCATCGACGGCAGCCGGGCGGCCGTTCCCTATCCGTCTTTCGTCGAGGTGTTCATCATGCTGTTCATGATCGAGGCGCTGATCGAATCCAGCATACGGCTGCCCCGGTTCGTCGGCTCCACCGCCGCGACGGTAGGAGGCCTGATTCTCGGACAAGCCGCCCAGCAAGCGGGGTTGGTCAGCAGCATCATGATCATCGTGACCTCCGTCGTGGCGATCTCCAACTTCCTCATTCCGAACAGCTCGTTCAGCTACAGCATTCGGGCCATGAAATATATTTTCGTTATCGTAGCCACCTTCTACGGAATGGTCGGCATTATCGTCGCGGTCTTCCTCATCGTCGTTTACCTGTGCCACCTGCGCAGCTTCGGCCAGCCTTATCTGGCGGTCAATCTGAAGCGCGACCAGAAGCATTCCAGCCAGCCGAGGTGATTAGCCATGAACCGTTACTTCTATTATCACGTCTTCTACATCGGCATGATGAACATCATGCTTTTCGTTCCCCATATTCTGCTGAAGCATCGGTTCGACGGCGCCGTGTCCGGCCTCCTCCTGGGCATTGTCGTCGGCTCTATCCTCGCGATCGGAACGATCTATTGCTTTCGTTTTTTTCCTCAACAAGGCTATCCCGAGATTCTCAAGATGTTCGTGCCCGCTTGGGTCGCAGCCCCCATGCTCTACAGCACCTGCCTGCTGTGGCTGGCGGGCGGAGTGCTCGCTACCTATACGTTCTCGCAGACGATGGGAATCTTCTTCAACCCCGAGATGAACCATTATCACTTCCTGCTTCTCATTATCGTGGCTAGCATATTCTCCGGCTCCCGTTCGACGCGAACCGTTCAATTCTCGGTCGAGATCCTGTTCTGGCTCTGCGTTCCTTTTCTCCTGTTCATTCTGTTCAAAGCGCTCTTCAACCCTTATTTGAGCTGGGATGCCATTCGAATCGTTGCCGGATATTTCGGAAGAACGCCGTCGCTCAGCGTTATGGCCTCTTCCACCTTCTTCTTTACCGGATACCTCTCCCTGACTTTGTTCAATCGGTTGAATCCGGCCAACTTCCGCCTCAAGCATGTGTGGTCCATTCCCATTCTCGGCGCGATGTTCGGCTTCGTCTCCTTCTTCATTCCGATCGGATTCCACGGCACGGTAGGGGTCGAGCAATACGTCTATGTCTGGAGCGTCACCGCCGACTCCATGTACCTAAAGTACGGGTTCATCCAACGGGTGCTGTTCCTGTTCCTCATCATGTACACGTTCCTGTCGATGATGTTCATGATGAACGTGTTCCATGCCTGCATGGAATACGTCAAGGCAAGCGTTCCCGGACATAAGCCGCAGCCGGAGCAATTGCCGGTTCCGAAGACGAATTGGATCATCTGCGGCGTCTTCGGCGTCCTCTGCTTTCTCTTCTCCTTATGGGCGAACGAAGGACGAAGCCATTGGGCGACGGAGATCTGGCTGATTATTCGATTCCTGTTCGAGATCGTCAACCTGATCCAGATGATCATCTTCGCCGTGCTGATCAAGCGCCGGTCTTCCTCCGCGCCTTCCAAGTCCGGACAACCCGCCGCAACCAGCGGTCAGTGAGGTGATCCCTTGAAGAGAATCGCGATTACTCTCCTCCTCTGCTTGCTGGTTAGCGGATGCGGGATGAAAGACATCGACAAGCGCTTCTATGTCGTGACGACCGGGGTCGACCTCAGCGACAACCCGGCGAAGCCATACCGCATCTCGCTTCGGCTGGCCATCACGTCGGCTAAGGCAGAAAGCGGCTCCTCGCGCACGGAGATTCAGACGATCGAAGCCGCTTCGATCGCCGAAGGGGTGCGGCATCTGAAGGCTTATGTAGACAAAGAGCTGGAATTCGGCCATTGCCGCGTGTTCGTGCTGGGCAAATCCCTGTTGGAGAGCAGTTCGCCGGATGCGATGAGCTGGTTCGCGAGAAGGCGGGACATCCAGATGATCTCGTATTTCGCGGTCGGAGAACCCGATGCCCTCTCCGTCTTGAAGATCACGCCGGAATCCGAACGTTACCCAGGCAACGCGTTATTCTTAAGCTTCGGCAATGAGGGCACCGAATCGCCTTACACGGTCACTTCCTATCTGTTCGACAACTCCCGGAGACTGTTAGAGAAAGGAATCGATCCCGTTCTTCCTATCATCCGTACCCAAGAAAAAACGTACGTGATCGACAGGGTGATGCTTCTGGACAAAAAAAAGCCGCGTCTCACCCTGACTCCGGGGGAAACGCAGCTCTATAAGATGATAAGCTCGCATTCGGGCAAATCCGAGCTCGTCCTGCCGCTGGAGGACGGCAAGCGCGTCGTCATGACCGTATCCGATATCAAAGCAAAAGTCCATATCAAGCGGGACTCCGTGCCGGTCATCACGGTGAAGATCCGAATGGGCGGCACCCTCGAAGAGAGTCCTCCGAACCTGCTTGAGAAAGACTGGCATGGGCTGGAAAGGAGGATGGCGGATCGCTACTCGGAACAGATGGAGCAGTTGCTAATCAAGATTCGGGATGCCGGCGTCGATCCCCTCGGCTTCGGGTTGAAGTATCTGTCGACTTACTTCGGCAAAGAAAAAGATTACAAGTGGTGGCAGTCCGTTTACCCCGAAGCGAAATTCAATGTCGTCACCGACGTTCGCGTGAGAGGACCGGGCGTCATCCGATAAGCGGCCGCCGTCGGTTATTGTTCGAGAGCGTTGATGGCGATCGGGCGGCTGATCGGCTCCGCGTAGGATTGGTCGTTCGTATCCGTGAAGGAGTCGCTGCCGTTGATGGCGAGCTTGACCTTCGGATCTCCGCTGACCTCCGTCATGGTGAGGACAAGAGCTTCGATCGTATCGGCGGGAACCTGCATCTCCGGTTCCCAGGAAGCGTCCTTCAAAGAGACGCTAAGAAGGTTGTCCGAATCCGCGATCTCGCCGAGCGTAATGTTCGGCGCGACGACGGGCAGCAGCTTTCCGGATTGAAGGGGACCTTTGATAAGTTCCTGCAGAGCAGCCTTGTTCTTGTTCGGCTGACGCTCGATCAAGCGGGTGACCGGCACGAAGTACCCTTCGCCGTCCGTTGTCTTGGCCGAGAAATACAAGGTGACCGCCATGGAACGGGTCGGTCTCAGGTCGGACGCTTGTTCGACGTTGATCCCCATGGCGCGGGACATGCTCTCGTCGATCGGCAGCTTCGAGGCGGGCAGCTCTCTCAGCGGAACGCCGTCCACGGTGAATCGAACCTGCTTCACTCCCGGCAGTTCCGTCATCGTCCATACCAGCGCTTCGACCGCCTTGCGTTCTTGGTTCGCCGACAGGCTCGGGAACGCCGACTCGAAGTCGATCGTAACCGTCGACGTCTTCGCGTCTTCCGTGACCGAGCGAATAGACGCTCCCTTGGGCAGAATAGGCTTGAAGCCCGCCGGAAGCTGGTCCGACGCGGCCGTGCCATCCGTCATCCAAGAGAGGGCCTGCTGTTCCTTCGGCTTGCCGGATTCCTCATCCGTCAGACGAAGGGTCATCGGGGCGATGAAGCCATTGCGGTCCTGCAGATACACCGTGAGGCCGTCGGTGTCCGCCGAGAGCGGCGCCATAGCGGGATCCGCGGCTGCCGCGACCATCTGCTGCTCGACATCCGACGGCGGCGGATCTATGGCCGCGGTATCGGGCGATTCCTTGTTGCTCAAGCTGCAGCCTGCTGCGAGCGGCAGCAGCAGCAGAGCGGCTAGAAGCTTGTGAACGTGCTTACGGCCGGTTATCGGCTTCATTCCAATTCCTCCCAAGGAAGGGCTCACCGGTATCACCGGCTTCCCCAATTGTAGTAATATATATACGAGACCCTAGAGAATTGTATGAACGGTTTGTCCCTCGAGAAGGCCAAGTTTATTCTCGTTCGCGGGGAGAACCGTTACTGACAGGGTCGGAAAGAGGTGCCGTTCATGCCCGAATCGAACGTCTATCGTCTGAACAGCAAAGAGGTCGCTAACGCAACGGAGGAATGGCTGGCGAAGCGCGGAGTATCCAAAGGCCAGATCGGCCAGCTGGTCATGCTCCTGCAGAAGGACTATTTCCCGGACCTGACTCTCGACGAATGCATTGCGAACGTAGAGAGGGTTCTGTCCAAGCGCGAAGTCCAGAATGCGATTCTGACCGGTATCCAGCTGGATATGCTCGCGGAGGAAGGCAAGCTGCTCCCCCCGCTGCAAGCGATGATTCAGAACGATGAAGGATTGTATGGCTGCGATGAAGTGCTCGCGCTCAGCATCGTGAATGTCTATGGCAGCATCGGCTTCACCAACTTCGGCTATATCGACAAGTTCAAGCCGGGGATTCTCAAGAAGCTAAACGATAAGAACAGCAAGGAGTGCCATACCTTCCTTGACGATATCGTCGGCGCCATCGCCGCAGCGGCCTCCAGCCGCATCGCCCACCGCAAGCAGGCGGAGAAGGAAGCCGAGCTGGAAGCCATCCAGGAATCCGTCAATGAGTAAACGGAAGGAGGGGCGGAGCCGTCCGCCCCTCCTTCTCCATTCCGACAAAGAAGAGGCTTTGGCCGCGCGCAGCTTATGCGCGACGGGCCAAAGCCTCTTCGTCTTCGGGAAACCGTTGGCGAAGGTCCTTACTCCTCTCCCCGCCTGCCTTCCGCTTCCGCAGCCTCGGCTTTTCTCTTGCTTCTTCCGATTCGATAGCCGAAGGTAGCGGCCAGCAGCTGCTGGAACAGCATGCCGGAGATAACCGGCAGCGATACGGCTGCCGGAAAGTACTGAATCGCCAGCACCGCCCCCGCGCTTAGATTGCGCATGCCCGAATTGAATTGTACGGCGATCGAATCCTCCAGGCTCCAGCGTCTCCATGCGGAGATCCCCCAGCCGATCAAGTAACCGAGAACGACGGTGGCGAGCGTTACGAGAATAACGGCCGCCAGCTTGGCGTCCGCATGCTTGAGATCGTTCGCGATCGTCGAGCCGTTGATGGCGACGACGATGAACAAGCCGACCTTCACGAGCGGGGCGAGCGGCGGCCCCCAGGTCCGATTCACCCGTCCTCTCGTCCATTGATTCAGCAGCATGCCGATCAGGGACGGAAGAACGACCATCAGGAGCAGGCCCTTCATCATGCTCCACGTCTCGATCGGAACGCTGGCGCCCATCAGAACGTGCAGCGTGGCGGGGACCAGGAGCGGCGAGAGCAGCGTATCGATAAGGATAAGGGCAAGGGTCAGTGCGAGATTCCCGCTGTAGATCGTCACCCAGACGACGCTCACCACTCCTGTCGGAATGGCGAACAGCAGCACGTAACCCGTGATGAGATAAGGATCGTCCGGGAAGAACAAGCTTCCCGCTCCCCAGCCTATCAACGGCATGACCACATGCAGGATAACCATTAGAACGATCAGCTTGCTCGGATGCGTCAAGACGCGGAGCAAATCCCCGAAGCTCGTTTTTAAGCTCCCGATCAAGGTCATGACAGCGAATATCCACGGAACCCAATGCTCGAAAGAGTGCAAACGAGAGTCCAACAAAACTCCGATCAGGATGGCGGTTGGAGTAATCAGCGGCATGATTCTCTCCAGCGCCCGGTTGATTCTCGATAGTCCTGCCAATAAGCCGTTCATGCGCCCGGCCTCATGCCTTGCGGTAGCGGATGACCGACCGTCCCGCCTCCGAATCCGGCTCGCACGTTCGGAGGGCCGCTCCGGAGAAAGCCAGCCGTTCCGCATGGGCGATCGTCTCCGACATCGCGAACCGGTGGTTATGGGAGTTGCCGCTGATTCGAGCTCCGAACAACGCGTCGCACAGTTCATGAGAGCTGTACGATTCCGCTTCCGCCAGAAGATCTTCTATCTGCTTTAGCCTTCTGTCATGATGGGCAATCAATTCCCGCACGCGGCCGCTAAACTCTGGGAACGGATCCCGATGGCCGGGAAGCGCCAGGCTCACGTCGTAGGCCAGCAAGCTCTCCAAGCTGGCGAGATACGAACCGAGCGGATCGGGGTCTCCTCCCGGAAGCCAGCCGATGTTCGGCGTTATTCTCGGCAGCACCTGGTCCCCGCACAGGATGACTCCCGATTCCGGCCGGTAGAAGGCCCGATGACCGGGCGCATGCCCTTCTCCTCCGACAATCTTCCAAGCCTGCCCCGCCATCCCGAAGCTCTGGCCCGGCTCCGGAAGGATTCGAATCTCCCGCGGAGGCGGGCTCACCTGATCCTTGACGCCGGCCAGATGCTCCCTCATTCCCGGGATCAACTCCTCCGGGTAGCCATGCTGCCGGAACGCTTCGATCAGCTCTTCCGAGAATGTCTCGTTCTCTCCCCACAGCCGATCGGCGTAAGCGGCGGCCACATCGGACATATAGACCGGGGCGCCCGTCTTCTCTTGGAACCATCCGGATAATCCGTAATGATCGGGATGATAATGGGTCAGGACGATCGATTCGATGTCCTTCCACGCGATTCCCAGCTCCGCCAAGGCATCCGCCCAGAACGCTTGCGTCTCCGCCGCGCGAAGTCCGGGATCCACGAGCGTCCAGCTCCCCCCATGCGGCAGAAGATAGGCGTTCACCCAACGCAGGGAGAACGGAAGCGGCACCTTGACCTGAATATAGCCGTTTGCCAATCTTGTTATCGTTTCCATTGCTTCCGTCATAACGAACGCCACCCGACACTTTTCTCCAATTCCTCCCCCAGTATAGCCGTTTTCGGCGGATGTAGCCAATCACCGATAGATATTCGTCCTCATACAATGGAGTATTCTCGCATGCCCCCGGGAAGGAAGCCTACGAGAGCTTACGCCACAGAATTCGACAAGGTGGAAGGAGAACGCGCATGTCCACCCCGAAAATCGACGTCCAGGTAATCAGCTCAGGAATCCTGTCCGAGGACGTCCTCATGCTTGGGGAGTCTGTGATCAAGCAAGCCAAGATCCCGGTCCAGCAGCAGCTTGTGCTTCAATTCGGCTCCTTTAAGCAAACCGTTACCGTTTCGTCCGTCTCTCGCTACGATGGCTTGCGGATCAGCCACTCGCTGGCCCGCAGGATGGGGATCTCCTCCGGCACTCCGCTTCGGCTGCAGTATCGGTCGGCTTCGCGCACGCTCGCCCTAGGGCCTCTTATCGGCGTGTTGATTAGCCGCGATTATCCCGACCAGCTCGAGAAGCCGTTCGGAGCCATCACGATGTTCTGCCAGGAACTGGTTGATTCCTGCCGCAGCCAAGGCGCCTTCGTGTACTTCTTCACTCCCTCCGGCATTCAGGAGAACCTGAAGGGCGTACGCGGATGGGTGCTCGGCCCCGGCGGCTGGCGCCAATCCGATTTTCCCGCGCCGGACGTCGTGAACAACCGGTTGACCTCCCGCAAGCTTGAGAACCGTCCCATCGTCCAGCAATTCGTTTCGGAGATCAAGTACCGTTATGGCGCCATCATCTTCAACGAGAAGTTCCTTGACAAGTCGGAGGTGTTCGAGGCCCTTAAGCACGATGCCTCCTTGCTGAGGTATCTGCCCGAGTCCTATTCTTTGCGCAACTTCACGACGCTTAAGAGCATGTGCTCGCGCTATCCGGTCGTCTTCCTGAAGCCGGTAAGAGGCAGCCTCGGCAAAGGAATCATCCGCTTGAGCCGTTCGGGAGCGGAGGGATGGCAGGCCTCGTTCACCACGGCGGGCGGAACCCGCAAGGTCACTTATCCGAATCTGCTCAAGTTCTTCTCGGTCATCTCCGGCAAGATGAAGACGGTCCGTTACCTGGTCCAGCAAGGCTTGACCCTGATCGATTCGGGCGGCCGTCCGATCGACTTCCGGGCATTGACCCAGAAGAATTCGGCAGGCAAATGGGTTGTCACTTCGATCGTCGGCCGAACGGCGGGCAACCAGCATTATGTGTCGAACCTGGCGCGCGGGGGCACCCTCGCGACGGTGCGGGAGTCGATCGCAAGATCGAATCTTCCCTCCATCCATCGGGGAGACGCCGGCAGCAAGCTGAACCGCGCGGCGCTTGAGATCTCCCGCGGGATCGACACGCATATCCAGGCGCATTTCGGCGAGCTCGGGATCGACCTGGCGATCGACACCTCCGGCAGAGTCTGGCTGCTCGAAGTGAATTCCAAGCCGTCCAAGAACGATAACACCCCACTAAACGAAGGGAAAATCCGCCCGTCGGTGCGGATGATGATTCAATATGCCCGTTTTCTCTCCGGTTTCTAAAGGGTCGTTCTTGACGAGAGAGCGGCTCCGGGACGTTCCGGCCCCTCCTGAAGGAGACGGCCCCGCGCTCTCACTTGGAATCGCCGTTTGCGAGAGAGGAGGATATCCCCCTTTCGCGGAAGCGGCTTTCATCCGACGGCTCGTTGCCGCCGGTCCTAAGCATGGCTTGCGCGTTTTCGCATTCGCTCCATGGACTCTCGACGAGGAGCAAGGCACCGTATTCGCCTGGAGCTCCCGGGGCGCCGAATGGAGACGGGAGACTCTTCCCGCTCCAAGCCTCGTCTACGATCGGGCGTGGCCCGGCGACGCAAGAGAACGCCGCCTCTATCGAGAGGGGCTTCGGCAGCTGCTGAGGAGCAGGCCTAAGGTTCGGCTGATGAACGGACGGCTTCCCGGCAAGCTCGATGTCTACCGCAGCTTGAGGCAGGAGTCTCGTTTAGCCGGCCTATTGCCTCCGACGAAACCCTATGAAGGGACGATCGCTCTGCGAGACTGGCTTGCCGAGCACCACGGCGCCGCCTTTCTTAAGCCTTCTCACGGCTCCAAAGGACGCCGGGTCATCGCCGTGGCCCGGCATGCGGAAGAACCGGAGATGCTGCGCATTCAAGGACGCAATGCCGCCAATGTCCCTTTTCACCTCGCGAGAATCCCGGAAGAGGAAGCCTTTAGCCGCATCGACAAGGCGATCGGGTCTCGCGCTTATCTCATGCAGCCCATGCTTGATTTAAGAGGAACGAGCGGAGAGCCCTTCGACATCCGAGCGCTCATGCAGAGAAACGGCAGCGGCCGATGGGCGGTCGCGGGAATCGCGGCGCGCTGCGGCAGGGCGCATAGCGTGACGGCGAATCTTCACGGCGGCGGCAAGGCTCGCCGCGCGAAGGATTATCTGACCGTTCTGTTCGGCCGAGAGCAAGCCGATCGCTTGCACGAAGAGCTGATCGAAGCGTCGGGAGACGTGATCGATTGCCTTGAAAGCAAATACGGAAGGTTCTCCGAGCTTGGACTCGACTTCGGAATCGAACGTTCAGGAAGACTCTGGTTCTTGGAAGCGAACACCAAACCCGGGCGCGCCTCCATGGCGTGCGCAGGCGAATCCGCGGCTGCCGATGCCGTCGATCGTCCGCTTGCTTACGCCCGATATATCCTGCTTCGACCACCTGGGAGGGTATTTCATGAGTTTGACCCAATGTAACGTTCACTTCACGCAACAAGCGGAGCGAGTCGTATGGTTCTCCAGCCCCCTTGCGAAGCTTCTCAACCTTAACGGGCGCAAATCGATCAACGTCAAGCTCGGGCGGGACATCGTTCCCGCAGCCGTCAAGACCGTCAAGAGGAGCGGCCACCACGTCTTCCTCTCCGCCGGCTTGCGCCGCTCCGTCCGCATACCGAAGTCCGGCAAGATCTATATCGCCAACGCCAACAGCGAAGAGGTCCAGCTCGGGCCGCTGATCGGCATTCTGACCGATAGCAGCGTTCGTTCCGCCGGCGCCCCGTTCGGCGTGAGAACCTCCTTCGTGAAGCAACTGCTCCAACTGGGCCAGAAGAAAGCCTACTTCTTCGCCTTCACCCCGAGGGATATCGATTGGCAGGAAGAGACGGTGAACGGTTGGTTCCTCGACGGCGGAGGCGGCTGGATTCGCAAGGTCGTCCCTCTTCCCGATGTCGTCTACAACCGGCTGCCGAGCCGCAGGGCGGAGACCGGCGCGGCGATCACTACGCTGAGGGAACGGTTCGTTCGGCGGAAGATTCCGTTCTTCAACTGGAGCTTCTTCAACAAATCGGACGTATACAGCCTTCTGGACAAAGATCCCGAGGCGCTTCGTCATCTCCCGGAATCGATCAACAACCCGGAGCCGGAGCAAATCAAAGAGCTGCTGGAGAAGCATCATTTTCTCTATTACAAGCCGACGGGCGGCAGTCTCGGCAACGGGATCTACCGGTTGACCTACCATCCCCGCAGGGGCTACTTCGCCCGGTATCGGCGCAGCGGACAGAACGTTCTGCTCCGGTTCTCGAACTTCGGCAGCTTGATGCGAATGCTTAGAGGAAGGCACGGAAGCGCCCTGAGCGGCTATGTCGTCCAGCAGGGCATCCGTCTGATGGAGATCGACAATTGTCCGATCGACTTCCGGTTTCATATGCACAAGGACGGCAACAACGATTGGGTCGTTGCCGGGATCGGAGCCAAGAAGGCCGGACGCGGAAGCGTGACGACCCATATCAAGAACGGCGGCTCGCTCATGACGCCGGAGCAAGCGCTAGGAAGGACGTTCGGCGATCGGGCGGGCGAGGTTCTGGATAACGCCAAGACCGTCGCGATCCGCCTGTCGGAGGCGATCGAACGCAACTATTCCCATACGCTCGGCGAGCTGGGGCTCGACATCGGGATCGACCGGGACGGAGACGTCTGGATGTTCGAAGCGAACGCTAAGCCAGGACGCTCCATCTTCAAGCATCCGGCGTTGAAGGAGCAGGGCAAGGCGTCCATGCAGTATATTCTGGACCACTGCCTGTACCTGAGCAAATTCCGCAGGAAGGATGAGTCGTCATGAATCCGATTCTCCCCTCCCCGGAGATTCTTGTCCATGCCAACCATAGCTTCGGGGAGAAGCCGATTCTGGCCATTCTTACGATCGATGACGATGTCCAGGATTTTCGAGGCAATCGGCAGAACTTCGCGGATCTAATCGCCACGGGGGAGAAAATGGGCTTCATGACTTATGTCGTTACCGTGAAGCACCTTAAATTAAGCAGGCCGATCGTTCTTGGCTACACGTACAGCAAGAGCGAAGGCATCTGGAACAGCGCTTATTATCCTCGCCCGGACGTGGTTTACAACCGGATCCCTCTGCGTGAAGACGAGATGCTTCCCCGCGTGCGCAAGAAGCTGATCTCGATCGCCAAGAACCCGAACGTCCAGCTCTTCAACCGACGTTTTTTCAATAAGTGGTCTTTGTTTCAATGGCTGAACGATTCCAAGCTGACCCGCCCCTTCATCCCGGAGACGAGGAAGCTGACCGAGATCGCGGTGCTCTCCAGCCTGCTGAAGCGCCATTCTCTCCTCTATCTGAAGCCCGTAAGGGGCAAAGCCGGAGTCGGCATCATGTCTCTCAAGATTCAGCCGGAGAGAAACCTTCCCTATACTTTGCAGATTCAAGAAGAGAAGGGCAGCCGAACGTTCCGCAGCTCGACGTTGTCTAGATTATGGAACCGGATCCTGAAGCAGTCCAACTCCATCGGGGAGCCTTATATCGCCCAGCAAGGCATCGCCCTTGCTTCCGTGAACGAGAGACCGTTCGATCTTCGCGCGCTGATCCAGAAGAACGAATTCGGCCAATGGGAACTGACGGGGATCGGAGCAAGGGTTGCCGGCGATACCAGCATTACGACTCATGTGCCTCGGGGAGGCTACATCGAAGAGCCGGAGAAGCTGCTCGTCTCCGTATTCGGCCAAGACAAAGCCCGCAAGGTTCTGAATAAGGTCAAGAATACCGCCTTGATCCTGGCTCGCCAGATCGAGAGATCCTCCAAGCACAAGGCCGGCGAGATGTCGATGGACCTAGGCGTGGACGCCACCGGCCAGGTGTGGTTCTTCGAAGCCAATTCCAAGCCGATGAAGTTCGACGAGCCGCATATCCGCAAGAAGTCTCTCGAGCAGATCTTCAACTACAGCCAATATCTTCATTCGACCGCGCTTCAGCAGCAAGGCAGCACGCCAACGTAACGCATCTGCCTACAGCCCGTATTCGGCATAGAGGTGACAAGGTTGACGCAACCTGTGCTAGGCATTCTGACCCTATATCTCAACGATAACAAGGTTCTGGAAGAGAAGAGCGTCTATGAGAAAATGATCGCGGCCGCCGCCAAGATGGGGCTGGACGCCTTCGTCTTCACTCCCGACGACGTGGAGGATCGGAGCGCCCGCATTCACGCGATGGTCTATCAACCCGACACCCGGAGCTGGAGCCGGCGCTGGGTGCGGTTCCCTCACCTGATTTACGACCGCTGCCGCATCCAGCGAAGCAGGCGGTTCGAGCAGCTTCTCGCTTTCCGGAAGAAGTATTCTCATCTTACGTTCTTGAACCGTCCGCTGCGCAACAAGTGGACCGTTTATCGCACTCTCTCGAAGGTCTCTTCCTTCCGCGACCACTTGCCCGTCACCCGGCTCTATCAATCGTTCGAGGACGTCTCGGCCATGCTGGTCAAGTTCCCTCTCCTCTACGTGAAGCCGATCAACGGCACGGGAGGGCGCGGCATCCTGCGGATCGAGAAGCAGAAGAACGGAACTTATCTTCTTCAAGGAAGAGATCACAAGAGGAAGATCGTCAATCCCAGGCAGGTGTCCCGCCAGAGCCTTGCCGCCGAATTGTCGGAATGGGATATGAACGGGGATAAATATATCGTGCAGCAAGGACTGAACATCAAGCTGCCGGGCGGCAGGGTGCACGATTACCGCATGCTCGTGCAGAAGAACGGCTCCGGAGAATGGGAAGTGACCGGCTGCGCCGGCCGCGTCGGTCCGGCCCGCAGCATCACCTCCAATCTGCACGGCGGCGGAAGAGCCGCTCCGATGAACTCCCTGCTTCGCCTCTGGATCGACAACGACGCCAAGATCTCCCAGATTCGGGAGACCGCCGAGTCCTTCGGAATCCGCGTCGCGAAGCATCTCGAAGCGTCGTACAGCGCGCTTTGCGAGCTTGCCCTCGATCTCGCGATCGACCGCAGCGGCCGAGTCTGGCTGCTGGAGGTCAACCCCAAGCCCTCTCGCGAGGTATTCATCCGGGCAGGCGAGCGCGAGGTTTACCGCCGCGCCATCACCCGCCCCCTTGAATATGCCCTTTGGCTATACCGGGAGAAAAAAGCGGACCGCCAGAACCGCTCCGAGTCCCGCTCCCGCTCGCGCTCCTCCCACGAGTCGCGCAGCCCGGAGAACGTCTCGCAGCAGGATATGCGCTCCTGGTACGACGAGCTCTTGGACGGAACCGATTAAACGGCGCGAGAACGCCACGAAAGCCCGCAAGCCATCGTTCCGATTCCGGAACGGGCTCGCGGGCTTTCTATTGCTTGCAGTCTTACTTGGCTTCTGCCGACTCGACGAGCCGGAGCAGCTCCCGGAAGTCCCCGATGACCGCATCCGATCCTTCCAGCTCCCCGTCTTTGCGGAAGCCCGCGTAATCGCAGCCGACGACGAACAGCCCATTGCGCTTGCCCGCGTCCACGTCCGAAGAACGGTCTCCGACCATCCAGGCGGAGCGAATCCCGTGCTTATCCAGCAGAATCCGCACCAATTCCGCCTTGGTTGCCGTCTGGTATTCTCCCGCGCTGTAGAAACCTTCGAACAACGTTCCGATTCCCCGCAGACGCGGCACTTCTTTCACGTAGCTCTCCAGCCCGTTGCTCGCCACGAACAAACGGATTCCTTTGTTCTTCAACGCTTGAAGCGTCTCCTCTACCCCTTCGTACAGCACTCCGATGCCGGCTTCCAGATCCTCCAGCTCGTACTTAAGCAGCAGCTCGTTCGCCCGGGCATGCGCCTCCGGCGATCCGTCCGGCATGACCCGCTGCCAGATATGCTCGAGAAGCATCCCGAGCGCTCCAAGCAGTCTCTCAAGAGGCGGTTCTTCCTTCGTATAGAGCTTCTCTTCGCGAAGCGTATCGAAGACTCGGGTATGAACCGTCGCGAGCAGCGATTCCGTCTGGAACAGCGTGCCGTCCAGATCGAACAGCATCGCCTCGGGAACGTATAGAGTATCCTTATTCAATGAGTGGGCGTTTGTCATGGCTGTTTCCTCTCCTGCCGCCTATATTTTCCTCCCATCATAACGAACAAGGACCGAAAAAGGCAACCTTCGGGCGCTTCGGATCGTCTATCCCTGTGTTGCCGCCTGGCATGATTCGGCAGAATTCTCCGCGATTCGCTCTCGTTCGCTCGAATCCGGCAAACGGACAGGCCATTTGCGCCAGGTTGTGCTACAATAAACTTTCATTATCGGTTTTGCCGAAATACGAGGTGGTTTGTTGTTATGAGTAATTCTTCTTCCCTTCCCAGATTAGCGCCGGCCCCGGACCATGCTTCCGAGCAGTTGACCCCGCGCCGCGCACCCAAGAAATCGATCGTTCCCTTCCTCCTACTATGGATCGTTCTGATCGGCGCCGGCGCCGCCGGAGCCTACCTGTATACCGAGCACTTGAAGGAACAAATCTCCAGCGATCTGCAAGCGCAGACCGCCAAGCAGATCGAGACGATGCAGCAGGACTACCGGCAGCGCCTGGACAGCCTGCAAGCCAGCTATAAGGAGGAGATGACGGATCTGTCATCGAAGGTCGAATCCTTGAATGAGCTTCTGACCTTCAATCAGGATAACGTGAACGATAAGACCGACAACAGCAACAAGCTGTATACGCAGATCGCCGAGCTGAAGAAGCAGATCGACGCCCTGAAGAAGAATCTGGACGTGCTCAAATGATAAGCACGGTCCAACGCTTCAATCGGACGCTGCTGCTTGCCTGCGCCCCCTTCATCGGTCTGCTGATCTGGATTCTATCGGTCCAATTCTCCGTCCAGGCCCCGGAGATCGAGAGGACGGACGATTCGGCCGCCAAGCTGCCGTCGCTGGCCGAGAGCGCCGCTCCCGTCTTGGACGAGCTGAATCAAGCCGAGATTATTGCCAAGGAAATATCGTCTTCCATGAAGAAAGTATCCGAGCTTTATGCCAAGACGAACAACAGCATGAGCTCGATCATGTCCACGGCGAAGGCTCAAGTGAACAGGCCGGCTCTCATCTACGACAAGAGAATCACGAGCCGGTTGGGTACGGTTGCCGACTCCGTCACCTCGGACAAGCTCACCGCCCAGCTATTCCGGATCCAAGCCCAGAACTTCAGCGGTTACGCGCTCAAGGTCAAGCTGAAGAGCAACGGAGCCATGAACATGGCGCTGGGCAAGGACAAGTTCGGCGGCTCCGAGACGACGCTCGCAGCGGTCAAGCGTACGGGCGCCGTCGCCGGGGTCAACGCCGGAGGCTTCGCCGACTCGAAGGGCAAGCGTTACCCGCTCAGCACGACGGTCGTGAACGGCAAGTACGTGAGCGGCTTCGAAGCGAGCTACAACGATCTGTTCTTCGTCGGGCTGAACGATCGGATGGAACTCATCGGCGGCGTGTTTAACAGCCAAGCCCAGCTTGACCGTTTGAACCCCAAATTCGGCGCCTCCTTCGTGCCGATGCTGCGCAAGAACGGCGTGAATCTCGCGATTCCGTTCAAGTGGCAGACGAGCCCGAATCGCGCTCCGCGCACGATCGTCGCTAACTATAAGGACGACCAACTGCTCTTCCTGGTCATCGACGGCCGCGACGAGAACGGAAGCTCGGGGGCTACGCTGGCGGAGATACAGATGCTGCTGACCCGTTACGGGACGATTGACGGCTATAACCTCGATGGCGGCGGCTCTTCCGCCCTTGTGTTCAAGGGAAGGGTCGTGAACAGTCCGTCGGACGGCCAGCTTCGCCCTCTCGCGACGAATTTCTTGTTCTTCCAATAAAGGCGAAGGCCGGTTCGGACAGCGCCTTCCCATCAAGAAAGGTCCCCGCAGATTGGACGTTTAAGCAACGTCCAATCTGCGGGGACCTTCTTCTTTATCTATCGGGATCGGTCAGGAAAGTCGTCAGCTCCATATGCGTTACTTTGTCTTCCGATAAGCTCAGAATAAGCGTCGGGGTATGGAAGCCCTCGCTCTCGGTCATTCCTGTTATCCATAGCGTATAGAGACCTTGGGCTGCTGTACTTTCGCTCTGTACCGCCTCCGGATAAGCGGCGAGGATCTCCTTCCTCGTGCTGCCGATACCGATGCTGTTCCGGCTCCTCATCTTGGAGGCGGAGTTTAGCTTAATGGCGTCCACTCCTCCAGCCGGCTCCTTTTCTCCTGTGCGATAGAAACTGACGGACAGGTCTCTCTCCTCGTACGTCCACCAGATATCCGGGCTCCCTCCGCCCCCGTTCTGAAAGCTCGAGGGTTCGCCCAGGATCCCTCGGACTTGGTCTTGGCTGTCGCCGATGCGGATACCGGCTATCGAGACGTTCTCGTTCGTAAGAGGGCCGGGACCGGCTTCTTTCCCATTCCGAACGATTCGGATCGGGGCCTCCTCGACCCGCCTGGCCGGATCGGCCTTTACCGCTTCGATCTCGCCGTTCGAGCATCCGGCAAGCAGCGCGCTTAGAAGCACGCCAAGCAAAACGGCCACCCCCACTGCCTTCTTCACCGATAAATACCTCCAATCTTATTAACCAATAAGACGGAACAATTGGAAAAAAGTTGCTGGGCGAAAAAGGCCCATCCTATCAGCATCCGCTTACAGCATGCAGCTATCGTCTAGCTATGATGAACGTAAAACAAAAACAGCCCCGTATTTGCTTCAAGTCGTAGGTTAAAAATGGAGAGTATCAACACACCATTTTCAGAGCTACAAGCAAAAGGAGCTGCTACTATGCATTCTGCCACAAAATACGTCGGTTTAGATGTCTCCAAAGAAAAAATTTCCGTTGCTATCGCGGATGCTGGGCGCGAGGCGCCGCGATACTACGGCACCATCGCTCACACACCTGCTGCGATTCGTAAACTCATTAAAGAACTGGGGCCAGCGGATAGTTTAACCTTCTGTTATGAGGCTGGACCCACTGGCTTTGAAACGCATCGCTGGATTGAATCCATGGGTGCTAGCTGCACCGTTATTGCTCCCTCTCTCATCCCAAAACGCGCTGGAGATCATGTGAAAACAGACCGCAGAGACGCCGAGCAATTGGCACGTCTTTTCCGTGCAGGCGAACTGACGGCCGTTCACGTGCCATCGAGAGAAGATGAAGCTTTGCGCGACCTTGTTCGCACTCGCGAAGCTGCAAGAGAAGATATTCACAGGGCCAGGCAGCGGTTGCTCAAGTTCCTGCTTCGGCATCAAATCCATCCGCCAACCACAATCAAACGCAGGTGGACCAAGAAGTATCGGGAATGGCTGGCACGGCTCACCTTCGAGCACATCGCCCTGCAAATTGCTTTTACGGAAATGCTGCATGCACTGGAAGAAGTAGAACAACGCATAGCGCGGATTGAAAAAGTGCTTTTCGAACAGGCAACCATAGGAGCGAAAGCGCCAATCATTCAAGTGCTTCAGTCTTTGCGTGGGGTAGGGCTTCTAACGGCAATCACCATCGCCGCAGAGATCGGCACATTCGCTCGGTTTCGTTCTCCCGTTCAGCTTATGGCTTACTTGGGACTGGTTCCTCGCGAGTATTCCACTGGACAGCGCACACGCCGGGGAGGCATGACCAAGGCGGGCAACGGACACTTGCGACGCACGTTGATTGAATCGGCTTGGAGTTACCGTCACCGTCCGGCGATTAAGGGTGAGCTTGTAAAGCGTTTGGATGGATTATCTGCTGAAGTACAGCAGTTGTCTTGGAGAGCGCAGGAACGGCTTCACCGTAAATATCGGCATCTGGTATTCGGAAAGAACAAGCAGAAAAATGTAGCCATTGGGGCTGTGGCACGGGAATTGACCGGCTTTATATGGGCAATAGCTCGAACGGTTGAGAAGCCAACAGCCGTGTAATTCCCCCTTCCGTCCCCTAAAGGGGATACGCAGGGGACGTCGCCCCCTGCACCCCCACACTCGCCGTGTCGCATCTTCCAACAGCAAGCTGTTGGAAGGAATGACAGTGTTCCGTATAGAGAACCGCTTGTCAAGGAATGCGCTTGACAAGCTCCCGCTCGAGCATTAGGCCCAGGAGCAAATGGAAGGTTTCAGGAGAGAATTCGCGTTTTCCGTTTGCACTAGACGAGGATTCGTCGAACGTGCGTTTCTAGCTAGCGCTTGCTCTCCCTGACGAAGGCATAAAATGTGGTAACCAACCCACGGATAGCAGCGTGCCAACCGTCGCTCGCATATTTGCTCCTGTGCCTAGTGCTTGAGTAAAAACAGAACAAATACGAAGGGCTTGACTAAAACGTTCATAGCAACGGAAGTGACAGCCCCTTTTTCGCTCGAAAAGGGGCTAATACGAATTCTTACGGAGATGAGCGACGCTTAAACGTATTTTTAGCCTCGACAAGAGGGGGTATTGCCAAAATACCGGATGGGAATGGAAAAAGACCCCCGCGTTAAGCAGGAGCCCCATTCCATACTTGATAGTCTCGTTCCGTTCTCTCAAGATACTTTAAACGGCTTGCCGAACGCGTAATGCTCGTCTTCCCCGTAGTACATGTGAATGGTGATCGTGTATTGCTCCGCCTTCGGGAACGTGTAGGAGACGACATAGTTGTCCTCCTCGCGGGCGGCGTCGAGCAGTTGCGGAAGCGTGCTGTTCGAATTGATCTGGATCTGAACCTTCGCTTCCTTGTCTTTGTATTTATCGTTATCGACCTCGACGATCAGCTTCGTCTCCGCGCCTGCGGCCGCGGCGGCCGGTTCGCTGGCAAGCGAGACCTCGTCGAACCTGAGCTTGCTCTCTCCGTTCCCGCAGCCCGCCAGCCAGAATATCGCAACGAGCATGAGCAGCGGCAGCGCTGCCCTTCTCGGCCATCGTCCTCTTCTGTCTTCGCCATGTTGAATCATTCGCGCTTTTCTCCTTCCGCCAACAGGAGCCCCGTTGCTATTCTCCTTCTCATCATACCGAAAAATGACGGCAAACGGTTGGCTTATTCGAGCATCAATTGCGTCCATTCGGTTACGACCCGATGGGAAGTCTGTGACAATTCCCGATGCAGCAAGCAAAAAATGCTTTCGGCGTCATTAGATGCCGATAAGATCATTTCCTAATACACCGAAAGAAAAAAGCCCCGCTCGCCTAATGGCGAACGGGGCCCTTCCCCGGTCTATTGCCGCTTCCGATGGCTTCACGCTTCCATTCGCGGCTTATCCGGCCGGCAATCGGGAGCGGGAACCAGACCGATTCGGGCTAATTTGGTTAAGTAATAGCATTCCTCCCGCATCATATGATCCGGCATCAACGGGCTGATCCTATCCAACGCTTCGGCGGAAAGCTCCATCGCCTCCAGCTCGCCCAGGAACGCGACGAACAGCTTCATCTCGACATCGATCTCCGTATGGAACCTGCGGAACGCGGGGAAATCCTTAAGCCTCGTTCTCATGTAGCCCGCCATTTCGATGCTCTTCAGGTAGAGCTGCTCGAAGTGCATCTCGAATTGCTGGCTCGCCTTGATCATCCGCTTCTCCATGAAATCCAGATCCCCCGCGATCGAAGCGGCGTGGCCCGCCGCATCCGGCAGCCATAGAAAGTCGTGATGCAGCGCATCGAACTGCGGAACCGGCTTCCCTTCGACTAACGCGGAGAGGATGCGCAGATACTCTTCGAGCTCGTTGACCATATGATTGAGGAACGTGGGGGTAAACGAGATCGCGACTTGTCCGAGAATCGTTCTCCGAAGCAAATCAAGCTTGAACTCCCTGAAATTCAAGGTCAGCTCATAGGCCGGTCGGTCGATAGCTCCGCTCTCCTGCTCCGATGTCATTCGGCGGGCCTGCTCCAACAGGCTGTCGTAGGCCTGTTTAAAGGCTTCTGCCGCTTGGATATCGGTCTTCTCGGCCGGAGACAACGCGGAGAAGATGAATCGGCCATGGTCGCCCATGATCTGCAGCCAGAAACGATGCTCCTCCAGAGGGGAATCGCTCAAACGTTTCTATCTCCTTCCTGCAACCGCTATAGCTCGGCTTAGAAAACCTTCTTCTGTTCCCGGTCGGCTTTAAGGATCTCAACCGCTTCCTTAAAGCGCAACGAATGAACGATCTCCCGTTCCCTCAGGAATTTCAAGGCGTCTTGTATATCGACATCATCCGTATAATCGATCAGCCATTGATAAGTTGCGCGCGCTTTTTCTTCTGCCGCTATATCCTCGTACAAATCGGCAATGGGATCGCCTTTTGTATTTTTAGACTCAACAATTTCTTTAATAATCGAGTGCATAAAATGGAACTCCGTAGAAGTCAAGAAGGGTGATAGCAACATCTAGAGGAGTTGCACAAACGTTTCGTTCGTAATAACTAATTTTCCTTGCAGAGATTTTAACATGCATAGAAACTTCATTCAGACTTAAATTTCGAAGGAGCCTCGCTGATCTCAATGTGATCTTAGTGATTGGCCATAACTCCCCCATACCTTGTTCCCACCTTTGATGGTATAATGTACCTGCGAAATCTGCGAAAGGAGATAAAACATTGGCATACTCCCGAGGGAGATGCCTGCTTCAAGACTGGCTAGACATTCGTGGGTTGTCACAAACCGATTTTGCAATTCGTTCCGGATGGTCCAAGAGGATGGTATCCCACTTTTGCAATCGCACTAGATTGATGAGTGTCGAGGCGATGTACACAGCATCTCGTATCCTTGGATGCAACATGGAGGAATTGTACGAATGGCAGACAGAATGAGCGGGTATTGCGGACAAACCGCACTCCCCTGGGTCATTGGGAACGCCGGCGTTCCCAAATAAATTGTAAACCAAATAAATGGTCGAAAGCTGTCGAACTATGTATCCGTTAAGCTTTCAATGATATGGAATTATATCCCTGTCATTTCTGTTACTTTTTACATCCTTCTTACTAAACCAACTGCCATGAAATCAGAGATATCCCAGCAAGTCGACGACTCTCCATTACGCCAGACCTCGACCCTTATCCCCTCTTCAAAACTCTCCATGTATCGTCTAAAGGCATCGATGAATACGGGAGTCACAAGGACATTGACGCCGCCGTGAATCACGACATAGATATCCCTCATGTCAGGCCTCCAGAGATCGGCAAGAATGCCTCCTGGATGTACTTGCCTAGCCTCACGCCTATCTCCGACTTAGCCAGGTCATGGGTAACGAAGAAATTCCCGTCGTATCCCCGACAGTTGTAATTGATGTATAGCGCGAAATCGGTGTTGTCTCCGTCCCATGTTTTAATCCTTCTGGCCCGCAGCTCCTTACGTACACCAATGTGATCCTGAAGCACCCGATCTATCACGAGCTCGATAGAACGTTTATAGAGCGTCTTTAGCGTGTCGGATGACCATTCCATTTCCTTTAGCTTCTTGTCGAGCATCTGAAGGATCAACGGAAGCAGGATAGCTTCTCTTACCAGGTACATCTCGTCTGCTGTTAGCTGGCCTGTGGCCGGTACTGGCACTTTACTCATGATGCCCTCCTAGTTGGCATGACGGCGAGGATACGGTCCAAGTTAAGTGTCCGGAACGCCTGCTTGTCGCAATCAAAGACGCGGGCGCTGCCGTCTCTCACGGAATGCACGGTGACGACCCGCTGCGACAACTCACCTTTGCCATCTTGGTAAATAACTTCTACGCGACGCCCGATAAACTTCTCGATGGACATTCCCGTTCGCCTCCAAATATAAGAACACGTGTTCTTGTTATATTTTGTATTATATATGCGAACTAGCGTTCTTATCAAGTTACAATAAGGAGCCACAGAAAACATCCATCTAACGATAAAATGATGTTTACTTTGTAATACAATTAGTGTATTATAAAGTTAACAGCAAGATACACGGAACACCAACAAGCCGGAGAAACCGGATGAGGCGAAAGGATGATTGCGATGTTAACGATTGATTACGGCACTGGTGTTGTACATACGGTTGAAGGCGATCTGAACGAAGCAAAAGTTGCTGCGCTGGAAGGGATGGCTTACACGCAACAAGACGTTAGAATCCTCGATGATAACGGCGCTGAAATCCTGATCTCCCGTTGGTATGGTGTAGAACCAGCCGAAGACGACGAAGTATTAACTCAGTTCGGCTCCTACGGCTTCTACTCGGAGTGGCAGGAGGGAAACTGATTCCGCCCCTTGCAGGCGTTGCGGAAGCCGCTGAGCTGCTCGGATGGTCTAAGCAACGTATCATCACGTACCTGGGTCGAGGCGTATTTCCTGCCCCGATCCAGCGTCTTGCAAGTGGGCCGATATGGTTTAGGAAACAGATTAATGAGTATCGGGATTCGAGGAACAATCGATGAGCAGAAGAATAGACATCACTGGTCAACGATTTGGTGATCTTGAAGTTATAGAATTAAGCAATGAACGGAATGAACACAAAACGAGATTGTGGAAATGTAAATGTCACGCCTGCGGAGAAATTACTTATGTGGCCGGTACAAGTTTGAGAGCGGGTTATTATAAAAGCTGCGGATGCATTCAACCACTTAAACGCGATTTAGGAGCTAAAAAGCATATAGAATCGGATAAAGTTGATGGAACGCGCAAAACCGCTCTTAAAGCCAAACTGCATAGCGGCAATAAGAGCGGACATAAAGGCGTCATATGGCTAGAAGATCGTCAGCAGTGGAAAGCTTATATCGGGTTCCAAGGAAAAACTATTCATCTGGGGTACCGAATCAGCAAGGAGGAAGCAATCGCATTGCGTGCTGAAGCTGAAGAAAAGTACCATCACCCGTATATCGAAGATGGGCAGGAATTGTAGCCTCGCTGCCTTTGAAAACAAAAAAAGCCCGAGAGCCGAAGCCCCCGGGCTGATCGTTAAGCGACAACGAATGTGAGCCATGCGAGATCAGATATCGTCAGCGTCCGCTTCTTGGCCTTCTCCAGCCAAGACACATCTTTAACCGTGCCGGTGTCGATCAATGCCTTTATCTTTGCCTCAACAATTCCCCATTGATATTCGGAAAGCTTCAATTCCTCTTCCTCCCCCGCGGCCCCAAGGCCGTCATATTTGGTTAAACCATTTGCCGTGACGATCGCCATGAGTTTGCTGGCGTAATCCGGATCGGTTGCATACCCGCAAGACTTAAGCGCCTGGCATTGCGTCAGCGGCGTCGTAGCCGCCCGTACAGCCGCATAGCGATCTTTGGTGAACAGCAGGTCTTGATCCTTGAAATAGTTGTAGATGGACGGATAGGCTCGCCAGTTGGCCGTCGTGTTGACCGTTTTGCCGCCGTATACCTCTTTGGTCGCCGTATTGACGCTGGAGCCGTCCCAGAATGCCGTGGGCTTGCCGCTCCCGACCTTGTAGCCGCCGAGGTTGTTCCAGCTCGGCACGCTGCCGCCTGTCTCTAGCCATGCTTGAGCAATCCGGACGGAAGGCAGCAGCCGGCCGCCCTCCTTGTGGACCTGCATTACGATCGGAGCGATAAGCGCGATAAAGGCGTCTTTGGCGTATTTCTTATAGGTAGCCATCACGCTTCCCCCTTCTGCTTCAGTACCGCGATGATCTGCCTCAGCTTGTCCGGCATCGGCAGCCCGATCCGGCCGTAATTCTCCGTCACGGATACGAGCTCATTCGCGATGTAGAAATAGATCGCGCCGCCCATGACCACCTCGCTGCCGAGTAGAACATCCACTCGATAGCTCAGGATGATGACCAGGAGCATTAAGCCCTTCTTCGCCAGTCCCGCAGCTCCAACCGCTGAGTTAAGGCCGCGTCCCTCCCGGATCGAGGCATACATGCCGCTAACGATGTCGATCGCGATGACGGTTAACAGGAACGTCAGCGACTCCGTCCAGTGTCCGAACGCAAACGTAATAAAAGCGCCGAGAATCCCGGCGCCTGCATTCACTATGGATTGCCAATTCATCTCAGATCAGCCCCTTTTATAAGATCAAGTCCTCTCGTCCCTGTTGTGTCAGGTAAGCGTCGATGCCCGCCTTTAGATCGGCCCGCTTACTGATGACGTATGCGTATCCGCCTTGAGCGTCAAAGGCCCCGTCGATAATCCTCTGAGCCATATATGCCGCCATTACAAGCCACCTCCAAGGATGAGATCGTCAAGAGCCGCTTGCATTAGATTCTGTCGTTCTTCTAGCTGAGCCATCTTCTCGGCTACGGTCGGATCAACCGACGCTTGCTCGATCTGCGCTCGCAGCTCCTCATCGATCAGGTACGCCGTTCCGTTCCAACGATAGTACCCAGCGTTGATCCCTGCAGGCAGGTGGGTAACCTCCAACTGCACAGCCGTATAACCGTCAAAAGGATATTCGATCGCGTCACGGATGATATTGCCGTCTAGTTGAAAATAAAATGTTCTCATTGTCCCATCTCCTTATCTATGAGTAATAATGACCTTCTTGCTTTCTCCGGCCGCACCCGATTCTTTGGCGTAGCCAATCTTTCTTACTGCCGCTGCCCTCCACTCTGCCATTGTGTCAAATAGATAGCAGCTAAAGTTGAATTTATATAACATCAGAAAAGGAGTAATGTAACAATTAAGGGCCAAATAGACGCCATCTGGGGAAATGGTGGCAGCATAGGTCTGACCCGTTGGTAACGAGGATGGGTCAGACAATTTAGTGAATACGTCTTGCGATTTACTGTAAATAGTTACGAACGGAGCTGTAGAGTGACCAATAACCATAAAGTTTCCATCTGGCGAGAAAGCAACAGCATACGAATTGTCGGTCGGCAGAGTAGCTGGGTTAGCCAATTTCGTAAACACATCACCTACCTTGCTATAAATCGTAATGTACGGGGTCGTCCCGTGAGCAGCAACCAAGTAGTTTCCATCTGGAGAGAATGCAACTCCAATAACGGTACCAGTAGGCAGTGTGCTCGGGTTAGCTAATTTCGTGAATGTATCATCTGAACGTTTGTAAATTGTTACATAAGGCGAATTCGCATGACCAACCGCCAAAAAGTTTCCATCTGGCGAAAAAGCAACTCCATTCGCTGCTGACGCAGGCAAACTACTTGGATTTGCTAGTTTTGTGAAGGTGTCTCCTGAACGTTTATAAATTGTTACGTACGGAGAAGTCCCATGACTAACAACCATATAAAGACCATCTGGCGAGAATGTCACTCCGTTTACTGCTGAGGCTGGTAATGTACCTGGATCAGATAATTTCGTGAACGTATCTCCAGAACGCTTGTAAATCGTGATATAAGGAGATGCAATAGATCCAACAGCAAGATAAATTCCGTCTGGAGAGAACGCAGCACAACGCCCTCCCGTACCTGCGGGCAGCGTGCTTGGGTTAGCTAGCTTCGTGAAGCTATCTCCTGAACGCTTATAAATCGTGATGTAAGGTGTTCCGTTATGGGCTACAGCAAGGTATAATCCGTCTGGCGAGAAAGCATTTGTTTGTCCAGTATATGGATTCCCGGTCGGCATGACATCAGGATCAGCGATCTTGGTTGGCGCACCCCCGACTAGGGAGATATAAACGGGATCCTTTACGTTGATCGACTCTGCGAAGATGAACGTTTCTTCTGTCTGCCCCGTGACCGGCGTGACCGCCTTAACCTTGCCCGACCCGTTGTGATAGCCTAGCGGTATTGTCTGTTCGACATCGCCTGGAGTGATCGTGACTGCCCCGATATTAGGCATCGCACCTTCGACAACGCCCGTATCTGTCCCGATCGTCTTGCCAGTAAGAACATCACCCGCGCCTGCTGTCCCATACTCCCCCCCTTCACCCTGTAAGATAAAAGCCGATCCGCTGTAAACGAAGGTATAGATGCCACCGGCCTTACCCGTGAAGTCGTTCCCATTAGCCTTCTTTAGTGACTTGGCTCCGAGACTATTAACATTAAGAGTGGCAGCCGCAGTAACGTCGACATGAAGCTTAATGGCGATCCGGAGACTTTCGACCAGCCCTGTCGGAACAGGAGACAGCGTGACCGCCAATACAGTTGCCGTGCCGGTTGTCGTGCCGTATCCGTTACGGTTATTGGATAGCGCCTTATCCGCTCCGGACATAAGCCCCGAGCTTCCGCCCGCAACCGCGTCGGGGATGACGTCGTTACCCCCGGGGATGTGGCTTGTTGCGTGAGGCCCCGGTGTTGCGTCTCCTGTTGCAGTGAACCTGACTTTCTTCGAGGCAGGATCTGTCGTTATCGCAATGCCTGTTCCTTCCTCGAATGTCAGTTCATCTTCCGGATCGTCTGCTTGAATTCCATTGATCTTGGAGAATGCCGGCTGGTTTACCTCCGCTCCCGCCTCAATCCCGTCCAGCTTGATGAAGTCTTCTGCAGACTGAAAACCGGCTTTCGTTGGCGTAGCGACGGCGTGGGCATTGCCTCCTTTGCCGATGTGGCCTTGGAGATCCGTATCAACGCCGTCGAACCCCTCGGTGATCATCTGGTATGTGTCACTGATGTTCTCATTGCCAGGAAGGTTGCAATATGGATTAGCCAAGCTTCTCAGCTCCTTTCAATTGGGCTATCCTCTGCTCAACGGCCTCTTTAACCCCCTGAAGGATCGCCTCTTCTTGTCCGGGATTATAAGGGACGACGGACATAATGACCGCGCAGATTTCAGGGACCGGCTGCAGAGGGTCGATCTCGAGACGAATCACGGGTTCCACTCTTGCCAATGGGATGACCTCCTTCGAACGTTTGTTTGCAAGGAAAAACCTCCCAATATGTCGAAGGATAGGATGTTGTGCCTATCTACCGAGAAGGGAGGAATCCTCAATGGAGAAAATTTTGGATTGTAGACAATGCGGAAAACCGCTAAAAGAACATTCTGTCTATAACGGTCTTGTTGAAATCAAACAAACCGACAACGGCTTCGAATTGGCGGAAGACAAGATTCTACCTGTCGTCCCTCATATTTGCGATTCATGCGGGTATGTCGAGTTGTATTTACCAGCCTCAGTATTGAAACAATGATTCATCGGTTAACTTGAACCCCGTAGTACGGGGCTGTTTCTTTCTTCACTTCCAGCCGCTCCTTGTGGGCGGCTATTTCTTCGCGGACGATCTGGCGAATACTCTCTTCCACACTTGGCTCAATTTCCACATTCACCTTCACCGTAAGCTCTCCGATATTCGGCATAATGGACACTCTCCTTCGCACAACAAAAAGGCCCGCCAATGGCGGACCGTGTGCATGTTATTTGATTATTGCTGCAGGGCTTTAAGCTGGGCTTCGATAGTGGCTTTTTCGGCTTCCAATTGATCAATTGTTGCTTTTGTTTTTTCATTATTCTTGGTTGTTATTTCAACAAAATCTGCCAATTCCGGGTATGCTTTTGCGTTTTCAATTGTTTTTTGAGTTTCATCATAAGAGGCTTGAGCTGCAGCAATTCTCTCGGATATTTCTTGAATTTGTTGATTGAGCAACGCTATTTTCCCTTGTTTCGCCTCGTCATCCAACGCCGAAGCGCCTCCTTCAGTTGACGCACTTGAAGTGGTCAAATATACCGTTCCATCCTTGAATTCAACGCCTGCTTGGAATGCTCCTGCCAGAGAACGAACCGGAAGTAGCGTCGTTCCTTCTGCAACCGAACCCTTCTCGGAAAGCTTTTTTCCATCAAGAACGATAGGCACCTCAGATGTAATTTTCTTTCCAATCAAACCTGCAGAAGCGGCATACGTGCTGGCAGAAACCGTTAAAGCGACGCCCACCACTGCGCCGAGAAGAAATGTTGGAATCCTTTTCATGTGGCACCCTCCCATGTTATTCCATTTGGTGACAGTATACCACATGTTACGAGACAGGAATATTTACGGTTGCAACCTGCGTTCCAGCCGCGTTATAGAATTTAAGATTCCGAGTAGAATTATCAAACGCTACATTGACAATTGCTGTCGACGCTGAAGCCTTTGCTGCAAGTGCAGCCTCCATCGTTTGTCCTGAAGCTGATAAGCTAGACCAACCTCCCTGAATTGAGATACCCCCTCCAGCATTTAAAACGAGAGAGTTTTGGGCATTTAACCATACGTTAGTACCGTCCATCACTAAGCTTCCGATCCTTGCTCCGCCCTTGAACATTTCCAATGCTGGACCGCTCCCGAGTAGCGGATTCAAAGCGATATAGTCAGAATCGTTGTAATAAGCAGCAAGCAGTTTGCCGGTTGTGCTAAGTTCAATTCTCTGTCCGCTAGCCGCCGTCCGAATCAGTGATCCCGTAATCGTCGTGCCGTTTATCGTTCCTCCGGTAATCGTGGTTCCACTGATTGTCCCTGCGCTTATCGACGAACCCGAGATCGTCCCGCCGATGATTGTCCCTGCCTGGATTGTGCCGCTGAAGATGCCGTCCACGCCTTCCAGCGTGCCGGAGAACTTGTATTTGTCATTCGCGACGTCAAACCAGAGCGCCTTGCTGCTCCCCTTATAGAAGGTCAGCTCGTCCGCATTAAAGACAGCCTTCGCCTTCCCGTCATCTCGATCAATGACAAGCCCTTCTTCTTTGCTCGTCGTGACCCCGTAATAGGATTTCCCTTGCTTAACGGCCGTCTTGTCGATCGTCTCAACCTGCTGCGTCAGCGGGCCCTTCGTCACAAACTCAGACCGCTGCTCGGACTTGCTCGGTGCCTTGATGGACATCTTGAGCCCGCCCTTGAAGGAGAGCGTCTGATGCAAGATGATCGACTTATAATGGACCATGCCATCCCACGGGATATTGGCATTAGCCCACTGCAATGTCATCTCTGCCCACGTCGCACCTTCATTCCGGGAAAAGTCGATCGAATCCCCAGGCTCAAGCTGCGGGAAGCCGCGGGTATCCATCTCAACAGGCTGATAGGAAAATCCGTTTAGCTGCGCATACAGGTCATTGACGATCTGCTGTGTCGCGAACGTATTGTCGAGGCTAAGCGTATGCCCTTCGTCCCCCGAACCGGCACCGTAGATGATGTCATCCTCCGTACTGGCCGTTACCACGATGCGCGTGTACGTCTTGATGGGGTTGGTCAGCTTGGCGCGGATGTAATCTCGAGACGTCATATCGAAGTCAATCGGTGCCGCGGCCGCGAACCGCTTGAACTTGATCTTACCGTCCAGAGAGACAAAAACGCTTGCCGCATTGCACCCCGCGATGTTCGCCATGACCTGCCTCATGGTGAGGTTGGTCGGCGCCGTCTCGATCGAGTAGGACGGATCAATGACGACGTCCTCGCACTCGTATCCGAGTGAGTTGCAGATATCATCCCAGACAGCCCGCTGGCTCGCCGGGAAGCTCAGCAAAGACGTATACGGTTGATCAGCCCAGATCAGCTTGTCATAGCACGTATACGTCCAGTAATTGTTCACCCGCGTGCGTGTGTCGATGTAGAAGTCTCCAAGTGGCAACCATTCCGTCGAGCCGCTCTCCCACGCGACGTGCATCTCGTTCCATGGGTACTTTGCGGAAGCCCAAGTCAGGTTTCCGGTATCGATCGCCAGATAAGGCGTCATCTGTGCGTTAACCGGTATCTCGCCGCGCATGCGAAGGTTGATCGTCAACTTGGACGCGACCGCCGCGCCGACCGTGAACTCATCGTTAGGCGAAATCCCATTCTCGATTGTGAAATCCACGATTACAGTGTTGTCGTATTCAACCCCGTCGACGTCGACCTTAACGATGAACTGGTGGTCCATCCGGCGCAGGTAGTCAGCGTAAAGCGCGCTTAATTGGTACATATCCTCACTGCTCCGTTAACGTGATTTGGAGTTGATCCCACCAGACCACGCCATTCTTCTCGATCGCAACAGGCGCCGGCCGATTCCCCGCATAAAACGTCCGCGTTGCATAACCGCCGTCCATGGGGTCCGGATAGTAAACCTCGAAGAAGACACCCCGCATTGATTTGAGCAATGCCGATATCTTCTCCATGGGGAGAGCAGTAAACGTCATCTCAATCTGCCTTTTGACGGCCACACGGTCTCGATTCATCGTTCCATCGACTGTCCGAGTTGTGGAATCTGCGTCGTCCAGGTCCAGCACCGTAACACTCATCTGAGCGGGGTAAGCGGCGATCTCCACGCCGTTTATCTTCATCAACATATAGATCGCCTCCTAAAATGCAAATGGACTCACACCCGTCCTCTTGACTTGCGTATTATTCCAGTTAGCAGCCGCATATCCGACGGCGCTCTCGGAAATAATTGCTTGGACTGGCTTGCTCTCCTTGACCGCCTGGAGGATCATTCGAAGGACTGATACCATCTCGCTGTTGTCGCTTCCTCCTTCGATCATTCCTTGCAGTTTAGAAAGCGGGGAGATGACTTCCGGGTCACTCGCAGCGCCGCGGTTATCACCGACCATCGCAAGCGTTGGACCATAAGCAAGACCGCCCTTGGCTAGCTTCGGAATCTTGGGAATCGAGAATCCAAAAGAACTGTAGCCAGTAAGATCCTTCACCCAACCAGGGATGTCGATCTTAATACTATTGAGACCATCAATTAAAGAATTGATTCCGTCGATGATCTGGTTAAGCGGAAACTTCACGATTCCCCATAGAGAATCGAAAACACCTTTGAAGATCGTCTTAACGCCTTCCCAAGCCTTCTTCCAGTCTCCAGTGAAGATTCCTGTAATAAAGGTCATGAGACCAATGAACGTCGTCTTAACCCCGTTGATAATATCACCGATGGTTGTGAACGCAGTCCGGAAGGTAGAAACGAGGGTTCCCGATATGAAGTTTGCCAACGGCTTCATAGCATTCTGCCATAAGTAATTAATGACGTCGATTAACCCTTGGAGGATCGGCATGATCGTTATTTTGATAAACGATCCAAAAGGAGAAAAGACATTCTTCCAAAGGAATGTCAGAACCGCCGACACCGCTTCGACCGCAGGCCCGAACATTTCCTTAAGGGCTTTCCCTAGCGGAACGATTACAAGCTCCCAGAAGTCCTTAGCAACTGCAGCGACTGTTTTGAATGATATGGCTAATGCCTCACCTATTACCTTTCCAATTGGCACAAGGACGGTTGTCCATAATGTCTGCAGGAAGTCCCCGAATGGAACGAGAACGTTTTGCCATAGCCACTGCGCTGCCTTCGCAACAGCATCCCAGGCGATCGGCATAACATCAGAAAGCCAAGCTCCGAACGGTTCCATGACGTTCTTCCACAACCACATTGCGGCCTCGCCAATTTTTTCGAAGATCCCGTTTACCAGATCCCGGAACTTCTCGTTTGTGCTGTAGAAGTACAGAAGAGAAGTTCCGACTCCTCCGAGTATCGCAAGGATCTCCCATAGGTGATCTTTCAGCTTCGCCCAAACGTTATCGACGACTGCCTTGAACTTCTCGTTAGTCTGATACAGGTAAACAAAGGCCGCAACCAGAGCAGCAACCGCGACAGCGATCAGTCCAATTGGACCCGTTAAAGCCGCCCATGCTACTCTTATCGCGGCGCCAAGTTTCTGGAATGCCGTTGTCAATGCCGTTACACCCGCGGCCCACTTCGAGGCAACAATATAAGTCGCGAAGCCTGCCGCTAGTCCCGCCAGCGCCGACAGAATGATAGCCTTGTTCTTAACGATAAAGTCCTTCATTCTGCCGAATGCCTTACTGACCTTGTCGGCCATCTCTTGAGCCTTCTTGGAGACTTCCTCCATGCCCTTGCCGACTCCACCTACCAGAGAGTCGTCCGTGATGCCCACTCCAGCGGCAGTATCAGCAGCACCAGCCGCTCCACCGCTCTTATCTCCGATGAGGTTGACCTGATCGAAGCTAGCGACGGATTGCTTTGCCTTCTTGCCAGCCGTCTTATATGCGTCGCCTAAATCAGTCACAGCCGCAACTTGCGCCGACGTTTGTTTTGTTTGATCGTTGGCCTTCCCGCCTCCGAATAATGCTTGCATAAACTGGGATACAAACCGCATTGCAGTAACGAGCGCTGATGCCATTCGAGTTAGTGCAGGTAGGATGCTGTTGTAAATCGGTAAGAATGCTTGTCCTAGTGCTTCCTTCACATTCTGGAGTTGTGCGATCAACTGGTTATGCTTGACCATCGTATTGTTTTGTAACGTGTCGCCATAGCGACGGGAAGTTTCCATCAGGACGTGCATGAGCAGGATTTGCTTTTTCTGTGCAGTCCCTAATTGGTCCCAAGGTTTTCCATTAGATAACTCCTTGAATGCTTTTGAAGCCGTGATGGCAGCTACACGAACGTCCACACCCAATTCATCCGCTCCATCTGCTTCTTGGTTAAGTGCAGAACGGATACGATCGACCACTTCCGTCATTCGCATGCCAGTACTCGCTGAAATCATCGAAGCTGCCTTCAACGTATCCTGCGTTAGTTTAAGCGTCTCCTTCGAACCGCTAGAGAAATCAGATATTACCCGTGCGTAGGTCGCCCCGTATTGAATCGCCGCGCTTCTTGATAAACCAAATGCTGATGCGGTATTGCTTGCCCAACGATTAAACTCCTTAGCGCTTTCGCCCATCGTTCGCTCGAGCTGGCCAAATGCCGCTTCKACCTGCATGGCATTCTTGATTACACTACTAAGTCCYGCTCCAATGCTCAGAGTTGCAAGAGCTGCACCGACACCCTTCAAACTTCTTGAGATGTTGGATTTGAAGTCGGTCAGGTTCTTATTTGCCTTTGCCATCTCCCGGCGCATCCCGCTGAAGTCAGCTCCGGCACGAACCATTAGGTTCTTTACGACTGCCACATATTCACCCGCTCGTTCCGCCGAATGCGGCGTTCAGTTTCTTCACGTTCTCAAGCATCTGTTCCGGTGTCTGAATTCGTCGCTTAGGCTTGTCATCTTCAATGAGCTTTTTGAGCTGCGGTATCTTCTTGGCACGACTCAAAGAGGCCGTCAGATACGCTAGGGTAATTCCCTCGCGGTTCTCGGCCTTTGCTCGCTCATTGTAAGCGTGGATATAGAGATTCAGTTCATGAGGCGTAATCTCGTTGTATTCCGTAATCGTGACGCCTACTCGGATAGCCGCTTTTAAACTTTCTTGCCAGTCCCACTTACCGCAGCTGGCTTCACCGCCAGCTCCTGCGAGTTTCCCTCCGGGACCTGCTCTCCGAAGGAACCGAACGATACGTTAAAGGCTTCTGTCATCTTCTCTACGATGTGAGAGAATGACGGAGCCTGGTCAAGAAGATCCTCCATATCTTCGAGCCTCAGCAACTCGCCGTTCGATTTCGCATCGGACAACAGGCCACAGTAAAGGAACTTCTCGATTTCACCGAGATCGAGTTTGCTCGTGTCGAGGTCATCGATGTTCATGCCCGTCAGCGCAACCAGTTGCTTCAAGGCTTTATGACCGAATCTAAGCTGCCGCGGACGATCAAGATCGATCATGACCACATCGTTATTTCCGTTACTCATGTAAATCCCTCCAAATTGGAATAGACCGGAGGTTATCCCCCGGCCTTGTGATTTGTTCTTGCTTATCTTACGGCGTCGTCGGAAGCTTCAGTGTCGGCTTGCCCGATACCTTAAGCGTTCCTTCGAAGCTTACGGCGTCTTCCAGTTCGGCACTCGTCGAAAATCCCGTTACAACCGCGTTGAACTCCCAGGAGGCGCCGAGCGCTGCCGGAAATACGATTTTGCAAGATTGCGTTTCCCCGCTTTCGAATGCAGCATAGACGGCTGCTTGTCCATCGTCTTCTGGGTTGAAGAATCCAGAAATGCTTACTTCGCCAGCATCCTTGAATCCACCGATGAACTGACGGTAACCGCCATCGCTGTCCAGGCTCGTCACGTCGATCGTGTCGGCCGATAGCTCGAGTCCACCAATCGAGGACAGCTCCGCAACAGGCGTCGTTCCAAAGAGTAGTTGTGTTCCAACCGCGCGTACTGCCAAGGTACATACCCCCTTCAAATATGAACATTAAATGAGATCACACATCGATGAAGCTTCGGAGCGGATTCAAACATCTCAACCGGCTGCTCGTAGGTGATTTCATAAACAAAAGGACCATCGTCTCCGATCGTCCTTTGTTCGAATCCCACAATCAGAGCAATCGCGACGTTCTCCAAGTCTTTCAGCTCACCGTATGACTTTGCAAAGAGGTTGATTTCTCCCTCGATTGACTTGCTTACCAGATGGCCGGCAAGAGCCTTGTCTTGGCGGCCAAAACTCGATTGATATTGCGCATATGGCGCTCCCTTCCCCGGTGTGGAGATTGGGTAAACCTTTCCGGAAAGCCCCGGTATCGTTTCGAGCTCGTAGGTTAATGCTTCTTCGAAGTTCATCGCGTTCACCCCCTCAGCGCCTTGTCTACCGCTTTGCCAGCGACGGAAACGATCTTCGATTCAATCGCTCTAACATTATCGGTAAGCGATCGGCGAAGGAAGTGATAACCAGGAACGTATCCACCGTCAACCGTAACGAAGCCATATTCTTGGGATGCCGGATAGTAGTAGCGATGCCCGCTCTCGGTTATCTTGACGAAAATGTCGTTCTTGGCTGGGTCCATCATGACGTCGTACATCTTCTTTCCAGCCTTAACCCGCCTCTCTGGCTTCAGGATGATTCCGTCACGAAGCGCCCCGGTATCTACCGGAGCATTTGCCTTAGCCGCCTTCAGGGCAATCTGAGCGCCTGCACGTGCGGCCGGCGTAACTACCGACATAGGAACTTTCCCGAGCTTATTAAGAGATCGCTCCAGTTCCTTCATCCCCTCAATCTTGAATCCCTTCGCCATCGGCTAGCCCTCCATCGGATAACGGCTGCAGACAAGCTCCAGAATCTCGCCGTTTCGGCTGAAGGTCCGAATGATGTGATAATCCGTTTCCCCGTATCGAGCTTTCTTCTCGTCCTGGTATTCCTGCTCCCGGACTTCAAAGACGATTTCCGGTTTCAGTCCCGCGGCGAGTGCCTGGTAAAACTCCGATTGACGGACGGACTTCTTATTCGCGAAAACTTCTCTCGGATCGCCGTCTGTCTCCGTCTCATCGCCGTAACTATCCCGGCCTTCAAGAGTGGGAATCAAAGAGATGACATCTCGCCACATCATGCGTCATCACCTACCGTGAACTCCTGGGATAGCGTTAGATGGGCCTTCAGCATGCTGTAAGCATCCCGCAACCGATCCGCGTCAGGATTGTCATAACCGAAGTTAGCCTTCGCATAGGTAATGATCGCTCTCTTAACCAGTGGGTCCGGTTCATCGAGATCCGCCTTCGCAGCGAGGACGCCTGATAGTTTCAGGTCGTCCCTAGCTGCAGCGATCAAGTCGGAGACTTCTTCATCGAATGCCGTATTACTCGGGCTTATTCGGAGTGCCTTCTTTACCGATTCCATCATCGCCATCGTCAGCAGCTCCTTCCAAGAGACCGAGATCGGTTAGTTCTTTGATGCGTTTGGCGTCCTTGGACTCATACTCGTCGCCGGCGCGATAGCGCTTTTTGCTCGCCGTTTCTTCAAAGCCGAGAATGACCTTCTTCTTCATTCGTCAGGCCTCCTTAGACCGTTGCGGCCTTTTTGATGATGATGACGCCGTTAGGGTCGAGGATCTTGCCGTCAGCGATCAGAATCGCCTTGTCGACCCATTGATTTGTTTCGTGGTCCATCCAGCGGAAGAGCTGCATGCTCAGGTTGCTGTTGATCGCATAGTCGGACAGTTTGCAGAAGACGGCGATGACATCGCCAGTTGCAGCAGCGTCGAACGGAGCGATTACATCGTCTTCGACCAGGATAACCTCGCGGCCGCTGAATCGTTCTTGCGGTCCATCCGTGATGCCATGATCGACGCGGCCAATCGGTTGACCCGTCGTGTCCGTCATGCCATCGATGTACGTTTCGAAGGTACCGGCCGCCATGATAAACGAACCGCCAGCGCGGTAGGCAAGAGGAATCTTCGCGAAGACTTCCTTCTTCCATGCCGCCCACGTCTTGGCTTCCGCCTCCGTCAGATCGACCTTGTTTGCAGCAGGGATGCGGGTGTCTACCGTGACCCCGACCGGTTGGCCAGTGCCGCTGCCCTTAATGATTGCGATGTCGAGCGCCTTGATCATTGCCTCAGCAATCAGATCCGAGATAAGCGTCTCGAAAATGTCCAGCGTGACCGTCTCAGCCAGCAGGGACGTTGCTACGCGGCATTCGAGGCCGTAGTAGCTGAAGATGACGCTAGTATTGGCTTGCACCTTCTGACGGTCAGAAACAGCCGTTTCACCGATCCATGTAGCGACCGGCTTGAGCGACAGAATCGGCACCGATACGCCGCCTTTGATGTTAAGCTTGCGGACGCGGGAGAAGATTTGACCATAAGATGTCATCTTGCGAATGACTTCGTTCAGGATGGTCGATGGCACCACGGCCGCTGCATCCGTCGTCGTGGTTACCGCATTGGCGCGGGATTCAAGAAGGTCGGAACGCTTGCCGGACTTCGCGAACTCCATGAACGCGCGGCGGTATTCCAGCGAGGTTGTCACGTCTTCATCAGCGCGTTGCTCCGCAGGGTTTGCATTCGGGTTTTCGAAAGGTGCGCTGCCGGCTGGAATGCCGTTTCGAAGTGCCTCGCGCTTCTCGATCAGGGACTTCTCTGCATTCAGTTCCCGGATCTCAGTCTCAAACGATGTGATCTGCTCATCGTTCGCTGTGTCCAGCGCAGAGCGGATCTCGGCAAGTCTTGCAATGATTTGTTGGATACGATTCATGGATAATAGCTCCTCTCGATTAACACATGGTTTTAAGTGCAAGTCTTTTGCGGCGAAGCTTGTCTTCTCTGAAGGACTTGTAAGGGTCCTCCACACTGCGAACGGCAACTTCGGTATCAGGGTAGGCAGGGAAGCCGGTCGGGCTGATCTCATATAGGTCAGCCTCTTTGATGGTTCGAACGATGTTATCCGGGTCTGTGTCGTCCCACTCTTCGATCCGCTGCTGGAACCCAAAACTTACGCCATCAACATCGCCGCGTTTGATCGATTCAAAGGCGTTGTCTCCAAGCGGGCTGTTCGGCAAGTCAATCTCAAACCTTAGCCCGATGTCGTCCTCTGTCAGCCTTAAAGTTCCGTTCTTCGTCCGACCTAGCACCTGGTTGGTGTCATGACTCCATAGAGCACGCTGATCAAACGACTCGAGCGACTTCGTAAAGGCACCTCGGACGAATTTCTCTTGGAATCTTCGCCAGTAGCCGAGTTTCTGGGATAACTGCTCCCACTTGACCGCGTAACCCGTGACGGTCCTCTTGCCGTCTTCTTCTCGCAACTCGACTCTAAATTCCGGTAGCTCACGTATCTCCACCGTCGTCATTTTCTTCCTCACCTCCCTTCCCCGGATCGTCTTCACCAAGTTGATACTTGTTTGCTTTATCCGCCTGAACATAGTTAAGGGAGACGATGTACTTATCGCCTCCCTTGATGGGTCCCATATTGAAGATTTCTCGGCCTTCGTTCTTGTTCATCAGTCCGCGGTCGACCAACGTCTCAATGATCTTGATTTTGGTATCGTTGCTGGCGTATTGCAGGCGATTTGCTTCGAACAGGATCTCGTTTCCATGACCCTGCGCTCGATCGCTGAACACCTTGCTCGTAAATTCAAGCCCCATCTGGACCGCGAACGGTTCGATCATGGACTCGTAAAATGCGGCCCACTCTTGCTCTGAGAAGTTTGATTGTACGATCTTCTCATTGCTTCCGAAGTAGCTCTGTACCTTGGAAGACAAGGCCTTCATAGTTTTTTCGTCAATCATCTTAGGGTCGTTCTTAAGCTCCTGATACTCTGCCTTCGCGTCTGTTGCCGCTATGCCGCCATTGTTGGCTGCTGTTAGGTAATCGTCCCTAAAGGCTTCCGTTTGCTTCTTCATGTCTTCAGGCTTTAGCATGCTTGTGAACTTAAGAATCCCGCGAATGAAAGCCGATTGTTTGACTGCATTTCCGATACCTTGGTCTGTTGTCGAGATGAGTTTGAGCATCGGACTTAGCGCCTCAAAGTTCGACTCGCCAAATAGATCATTATTGAAGTAGAAGCGCCTCAGGTGGATGACGTCCTCATACGGCGCTGTGTACCATTTGCCGTCGTAGAACCGGAACTTAACTGCAATTCCGCCTTTGTAATCGTGCAATTCTACTCCCGCAGAGGTTAACGGGTAGAACGCTTCAACCGCGTTTGTCGCCGGATTGCGCTTGATCCAAACGAATGCGTTATTTGTCATCAGAAACTGAGTTCCAAGCCGGTAATAGAAGATAAAGGCGTTCATCAGCGGATTTGGCCTTGTCTGCAGCAACCATTCGATGTTGGAATCGCCCACAGGTTCGACTTTGTTTCGCTTTCGTCTGATATGCTTCGGCTTCAATTTGCCAACATTCCGAGCAAAAGCATCGACTGTAGATCGGACAACATCGCTATTGTAACCATCCCCGGAGAAATCATAGAATACAGGCGAACTGTTGAGCATCTGCATGACTTGCGTTGTCTGCGGCGCCGGCTGTTCGCGGCCAAAGATGATTTTGAATAGCGATCTCTTCTCTGCCATATGTCCCTTCCTCACCTCCTTCAAATTAGCGCCTGATAGTCTTCCATGTGGTTAAAGAGAATGGTATAAGCGATAAGCAAAGAGACCGCGCCATCGATGCGCCGTCTCTGATTCTTTCCCTTTATTGGCCGTATGTTGTCGTTCTTGTCTCGCTCTTCAACCGTGTTTGTAAGACACCATTTCAGGATAGGGTTGTTGTTGTAATTGATCTCCTTAGCAGCGAGATCCGCCCCCATCTCCTTCATTGGCTGGCTGAGCGTTTGCGGTCCCTGGCGAACGACTTCCATCTGGAACCCGCGGCTGATCATCTCATCAACCCAATATTTCGAGTTCCATGGATCATAACCGACCCATACAGGCCGCATATCATATTCTTCGACCATTTGGATAAACCAGTTTGTCACGTCGCTGTAATTGACCTTGTTGCCTTCGCAGAGCGTCAACAAGCCACGATCCGACCATAGGTCGTAAGGGATTTTGTCCTCTCTGACTCGTGACTCGAGCAATTCGGCCGGCAGGAAGTATTGCTGGAGGACGTATTTCTTCGAGCTCCCTGGCTTCATGAGCAGAAGTGTTGCGCAGCTCAGGTCCGTCGTGGCCGACAAGTCCGCGCCCCCCACCGCATAGCAATCTCGGATTTCCTCCATATCGTAAGTCTCTTGGTTGTCGATATCTTCGAACGACAGCCAAGCGTCAGCCGATGTCTCCCGAATATTGAAGTCCTTCGTGAGTAAGTTTTTCACGAGCATAGGGTTAGCTTTCGCCTTGTTGACCTTCGTCTCGACCTGGTCGACTCGCTTGATTGTCCCTAATCCCGGGTTTGCCTTAGGCCAATGCACCTTATCCGTCCACTCAAGCCTGTTGTCGAGCTCGTAGATGACCGGAAGGAATCTCGGGTCCTTGTAACCGTTAGGATCATCGATGCCGTTAAGCAACATCTCCGCTTCGTCATACTTCATATCGTAGACAGATTCTCGCACTGTGCCGGCCGTCGTGATCATTACGATCAGCGGCTGCTCCCGCGAGCTTGTGCCGTCCACGATGACATCATAGAGGTTTTTGTCCTTCCAGGCGTGGATCTCGTCCATCATGGCGCCGTGAACGTTCAGACCATCAAGCGTGTCGGAGTCAGACCCTAACGGCTTAAAACTGCTATCATTCCACTCACTGACAAGCTCAGAGACAAGCGGCTTAATGCGTCGAAGTAGGACCGGAGACTTCTTGACCATGCGCTTTGCTTCGAGCCATACGAGCTTCGCTTGGTCCTTCTTTGTCGCTACCGCATAGACCTCGGAGCCGGGTTCTCCGTCTGCAATCTGAAGGTAAAGGCCAATCCCGGATGCGATCGTCGATTTCCCGTTTTTACGGGCGACAACAAGCATGACCTCGCGGTATTTCCTCGTTCCTTCGATTGCATGCACGAATCCGAACGTGGCAGCAAGGAAAGCCTTCTGCCATAACTCCAGATCAATCGGCCGGCCGCCCCACTTGCCCTTCGAGTGCTTACAGAAGTTCTCGATGAACTCGATCGCATGATTGGCTCGCTTTGCGTCATAGATGTATTCGGAATCTTTATCATAGACGTCCGCGGCTAACTTTTTGTAAATCCGGCGTACCTTGTCACCAACAACGACGGCGCCACTCTCAATCTGATCCCAGTATTCAAGGATCGGATTGTAGGCGAGTGGATACACCTTTTTAAGAGCACTCATCGGCTATACACGAATTCATCGAATCCATCTTCCTCTGGACCTGCCTTTTTCTCAATCGGGAGCAAGTCGGTGAGTTGCTTCATAATAGCCATGTGATTCTTGATCATGGCATTGTATATCTCCACTTCAGGAGACTTCTTCGTCCCCCACTGGTTCTCGCCATTCTGATAAGTGCTGACGGCGCCCTCCTTATTGATCGTTTCCTGCAAGTCCTGCAGCGTAACAACCATAAAGGCTGCGTTATCAATCAGGGACTCCGCGATCTTCTTCGATCTTGTCTCAAGTTTGGCGAACTGCCGCTTAATCTTCGCTTTCTCGGCGTTTATTCGCTTTGCCTTTTCGTCGTCCACCGGGACTCCCTCCTTTCGTAATGACCACACCCCCTCACGCGTGTGACCTGTGTGTTATTTGAATGTGGACACATCGGTCTCTGAGCGAGGTTGCCACTCTCTTCATAGGGGGGGCTAGACGTGTCGGCTCAGTCTCGAGACCAACCACTCACCAAGCTCCTTCAGCCTCAACGCCTTACCTATTTCATTCAGGAATCTATTCCATGCTTGGTTGAACTCTTCGAACTCTCTCATGTCTCTCACCTCGCTACCAGATTCCCTTGCTCATCAAACATCAGCCCGTCTCCTACTGTCCCACTGCCATGGTGTTCTCTGTTGTGGCATTCCTGGCATAGTAACTCGAGCTTGTTATGGTTCAGTGATATGTTTGGGTCATTGATGTTCTGAGGTGTTAGCCATACCTTGTGATGCACGATCTTTCCTGCTCCACCACATCTCTCACATAATCCATGCCGTAAATGAAAATAAGCGTCACGACATTGTCGCCACGCTTTCGATCGATAGAATGATTTAGCCCAAACTTTCAATTGCCAGTCACTTCCATGTCGTGCTATTATCTTCTTGCACCGTTCGGAAAGCATCCGGCGGTGTCTTTGTTTTTTTCGGGTGATGCGGGAATGGATTTGCACCATTCATGGTGTGCACCGAAGGCTTATTCTCTCGTCTGCACCTCACCCTACGAGATATAGCGTCTACCTATTCCGCCACCGCATCATGATAATATGGAGCCACGCCGCACCGCCCATTCGCGGTAGGAGGAAGGGTACGGCTCTGTTCCCGTAACCTTGCGACGTGGCCGGAAAATAGAAAGGGAACCGTTCTCGCTCAGTCTCCAATCTAATTGGACACCTTACGGTACTTAGTCCCCATACTCAGCAATTGCCCCTCTCTACTTGACCGTCAACGTGGCACGTTAGCGGCGACCAGGGAATCCCGATCCGATAGAGACGAGCAAGAAAAGGAATCTCTCGCATGCACCTCGATCCGTATGAGTTTGCACACAACATATTGATCTTGCTCTGCGAGAATGGAATAAGCGACCGCCTAACCTCCTTGGAGATTGACAGCCGCTCTTGAGAGCTTGCACTCTCTTCTCTAGTCCGGACTTTCCGATCCACAGAAGAAAATACAAAATAGTGGGTTTCAAACCCGTCCCCATCTCCACACGCTCGGCGACTCGCGCCTAAGGTCGTTCAGACCCACCGCATGGCCGGGTCCCGCAAATAATAAGGGATACAGCGGGAATCACCCGAGCTTTCGCTCTATGATCCAACTGTATCCCGATATAACTCGCATATTTGTCGCGCCTTACTCGCATGTTTGTCGCATTTTTCAGTCAATGTACTTTAGGGAGTTAGCCACGGACTCAATTCCCTCGTTGATCTTCCTCGCTACAGTAGCCGGGTGCATATTCCCGAAGTACGCTACCGTTACGACGTATTTCTGCCCCTTGATGTACCTCATCTCGATGATTCGTCGGACTTCCTCATCCAGAATCAGTCTTACGGCTCTCTCGATGCTAGCTGTCGCTTCCTTGTAGGCAGTATAAGCCTTTCTCTGTTTCGGAGCAAGCGTGTCTACCCCTTCTTGCTCCAACGCGCCTACGAGCGACTTCAGCCGACGATACTTGGACAATAGCGTYTTGGTTAGCTTAAACTCTTCSGATGTTGCYTCGGGAAAGAAGTCCAGTTGCATGGCGTTCATGCTTCACCTCTCTTCGGCGCCTTGTATTCGTCCGGATGACGCAGGACATATTCATGCCCATTTACGGCTATTACCGTGGGAATGTCCTTTTTCGCTTTGACGATTGTCACAACGGCCCTGACGGTGTTCCCTTCGCCTTTAAGCGCGATAGCCCTCGGGGTTGCCTCTCTCCGCTCGATGTAACCCTTGTCCTCAAGTTCAGTGAGGTATCGAGCTACTGAGCTTGTAGAGGCCAGCCCGACGCCTCTGGCGATCTCTCTGACGGTTGGAGAGTATCCTTTGTCGGTGATGTACTCCCGGATGTACCGGAAGACATTCAACTGCTTATCAGTTAGCGGCTGTTTCATCTCTCTGTCCCTCCAGAGCGCCCAGAGCGGCCAAAATAGCAAGACATAACGCATGTGGAGACGATTCTCCCTTTACATCTTCGTCAATTCCCTCGTCGTCATTCCAAACAGTTGCTCTCTTGCCTTGTATCGCCCATTCGAAGCTTCGGCGCTCTATCTCCTCTACTACTAGACGCATTCCTTCCCATGTGGTGGAGTAATCATCGAGGTAAATGAGTTTTCCGTCTTGCCGTTCGGTGTTTCGTCCGATAACGCCTCTGTATACCTTGTATCCGAATACTTTCTCGGCTACAAGTATGTTAAGTTCATGACCAGGCTGATCGTTGGTGTTCATTCTATTTACCTCCCTCGGATTGATTTTTGTAGATCCATCCGTCAATATGCGGTGTCTTGTGTAGGTAACTGACTCCTATTCCCCAGTGTTGAATGCAGTAAACGCCGCACTTTTTGCACTGCCAAAGGTTTTCCGATACACTTCTATGATTTGCGATTATTTTAAAATAATGGCGGCATAGATATTGGCGCAGCTTGAGCATGTTAATACCTCCCTCTTACTTGAATGATGACCTTATACGGCTACCGCTGTCGCTAAGCGGATTCGGTCGTGGCGATGGCCTGCGGCAAAATAATTATTCTGTTCGCCATTTGTTCGTGTTTACTTTGTAATACAATTGGTGTATTATAAAGTTAACAACAAGAGACGCGGAACACCGACAAGCCGGAGAAACCGGATGAGGCGAAAGGATGATTCTAATGTTTACGATTGACTACGGTACTGGCGTTATCCATACGGTTGAAGGTGACCTGAACGATGCAAAGACTGCTGCACTTGAAGGCATGGCCTATACTCAAACCGATGTAAAAATCCTCAATGAGAATGGCGCTGAAATCCTCGTATCCCATTGGTACGGCGTAGAACCGAGCGAAGACGACGAAGTGCTTGCTCAATTCGGTTCCTACGGCTTCTACTCGGAGTGGCAGGAGGGAAACTGATCCCGCCCCTTGCAGGCGTAGCAGAAGCCGCCGAACTCCTTGGATGGACGAAGCAACGCATAATCACGTACCTGAGTCGAGGCGTATTCCCTTCCCCGATCCAGCGTCTTGCAAGTGGGCCGGTCTGGTTAAGAAAGCAAATAATTGATTACCGGGACTCTCGTAAATGAGAGTCCTTTGTGTATTCGTCGTTTGACCGAAATACTCAGCGTTAGCGGCGGACGATGATATATCCCTTAGTCCTTTTGATTTAAGAGGGAAATGTAATTGTGAGCACCTTGTAACCAGGGAGAACATGTACTTCGCCCTCACCTGTTCCGTACTGTCTTTCTGGCTTCACGTCCTCGATTGACAGAGTAACGTTTGCTTCTTTGTCCGGCTTTGGGATCGTCCACATCAGACCGCACCGACAATGTATTGAGTCATGGGTGGAATCTTTGAAGAGCAGTCCCGGATGAATCTCTCCGCACGTACACTTAATCTCGAATTTGATCATCCGGGCTATCTCCTTTCTCTGTATAACGGGATAGGATGGAGTCTAAATGCCAGACAGCGTGTGGAACTTGATACTCGGTGTTACACCATGTCAGCGACAAATGAGCACATTTCACGCTCTCAACTACCTGTTCCAGTTCTCCCCGCAGCCGTTCGTTCTCTTTCTGTTCCTTTTGGAGTTGATCGCGAAGTTGCTCTTCAATTCGAATACTTTCTTCGCCGTAACCCTGCCAATAATCGCGTTCGTTTATTAGCCTCTCTATCTCCCCCTGCTGCTGTTCTACAAGGGTTAGGAGATAGCGGAGCCATTCGGGGGCGTTGGCGATGAAATGAGCTAATTCAACCGTCTCGCATTCTGCAATTACATTGCAGTGTTCCTCTGTTATGCGGTCAATTTCGTATACATTTGCTGAATCGACATGACCATCGAAGTTATCCCATTCTTGACCTTTCGTTACCTCTAGCGCCTTCTGTATCTCTATCCTTGGATCGTTAGGCATGATCGGCCTCCAGTCCGGCGAGACGAATTAACTCATCGACGTTTTTATTTAGGCCTTCTTGCGAGTCGTGAAGAACAGAACTCGGATACCGCCATTTTGCCAACTTATACTCCATGATCTTGCGTACTACTTCACTTGGAGCTTCCTTGACTACATAAGCGCCGGCATTTGGTACTGTAACGAGCGAGTATCGAATCTTCCAAGGCTTAACGACGGCGTTTTCGGGGATATATACCGCGCTTTCCGTGATGATGTCGTCTCTTCCGTTCAATGTAACTTCCGTCAGTTTAATCATTCTGTCTCCTCCTTCTGCTCACCGCTATGGGAGATGGCTGCACGGGCGATTACAATCGGATCATCCATGCACCATTGACGGTCAGGAATCGTTGCGATTCTCTCCAGCGCCTCCCTATACCGTCCCTCTGCTGCCAATAAGCGCTCGACTTCTTGCTCCAAGTATCTCGCTCGATCGACTACTGACTTAACGAGGAGCTTGTCATCGTGATATACGCTCCATTTGTCCAGCAGCTTATGAGCGAACTGATACTTGTCATCATTGAGTACCCGCCCCTCTGCTGCTCCCTCTGGGAGGGATGGGAGAGAAGATGCAACTCTTTCAACGATCGATGCATACAAACGTCGTGGATCCTGACCGGCTTTTRCAAGAATGCAGAAATCGTATGGATGATACTCAGCCGGGTGACTTAACTGCATGCCGCATTCTTGGCAGATGGCTCGTTTAGCGTCACTCATGATTGGTTGCCTCCTCGATAAGTTCTCCCTTAACCAATTCAGACTCGTTATCGCATGACGGACAGATGAACGATGAATAATCTTCCTCTTCCTGAATGAAAAATATTTCTCTTTTGTATGTTTTGAGGGTACGAGCATTCCAAGCATTCGGGTAATGTTTCTCCTTGCAATATGGACATGTGTACTTACGTGCCATATGGTTGTCTCCTTATCTAGAGGGATGGACTCTATATCCATCCTCTATGGGGTGATGATGTTAATGGCTTGGTACGGCTGCCGCTTCGCTAGGTTGTTCGGTCGTCTCGGAGTGTTAAGGCGTTTGTTCTCGCAACATGTTTAGCTGTCTCTCGAAAGAGACTGATAGCTTATATAGCTCGGCATACGACCTTTCAACATGCTCATATAGCGCTTTGTATTTATCCCGTTCATTGCGAGTGGCGATCAATTCATCTTGAATCTTCAGAACAACATCGATGTGATTCTTGATCTTGGCTTTAAGTTCCTTAACCTCGTTGATTGATTCAATGTCGCTCGGAGTCGCCAGTAACCAAAACAGTTTTCTATCCCCGTTTACATCCCATCCGCCATTTGGATCTTTTCTTACTAGAATCTCTTTGCATCCTTCATCGACCATGTCTTGCACGATTTGACCGACTTTATAATCGTAATCACTTCCGTTGTGGCTGCTCATTTTTGCATCTCCTTCATCATGTTATCTATTTGCTTTATGCCGGCAAGGAACGGGAAGACTTGGTATGGGTTGACGGCATTTCCGAGGGCTTTGAATCGAGGTTCGTCCAATTCTCTGGGAACCCCATCATCTGCTCGGCAAAGCAAGGATTCATCCTCTTTCCGAAATAGAAAGTCATTAGCTCCACCATTGTAAAACTGAAACTCACTCCAGATTTTTGGCGCTTTTGGTGAACCTTTCGTATTGAGTCTTGGGAAAATCGAAGGTGTCTCCCACTGCTCGCTGTTAGAGTAGGCAATAATGAAGACTCTTCGTCTTTCGTCGAGGGCGCCGACGCTGACAGCCGGAATATCAAACGGTTGCGCGGTGTACCCGAGGTTTCCCAAGTCAGATAACGTCTCGTCGAGCCCCAATGTGACGTGACCAATAACATTTTCACCAAGGAACCAACTGGGTCTGATRGTTTCAATAAGTCGGCATACCTCTGGCCAGAGAGCACGGTCATCTTCCGCGCCTTCTCGCTCCCCATAGAGACTGTAAGGCTGGCAAGGGTATCCTCCGTGAATAAGGTCAATTGTTCCGATTCCATCCGCTTCTAACCTCTCTTTCGTGAGCGTACATACATCGTCGTATATGGGTACGTGAGGCCAATGCTTCTTGAGGACTTGCTGTGGGAACGGCTCTCTCTCGCAGAACGCCACCGTCTCTATGCCGGCCCATTCACATGCGAGGTCGATTCCACCAATTCCGCTGAATAGGCTTAAGGCCTTCATGCTCTTCATCCTTTCTCCGTCTCGACCGAATCCGCTTAACGAAGTGGGGGCCGAAGGATGTCCGTCCTACTTGGGAGTAATGGATTAAACCCTTATACGGCCCCCGCCTTCGGCTGGGATTATTCGGTCGGTACGGGGGCGCAAGCGCAAATTCATCGTGCGTCGGTCCAAAACGTGGACCTCGTGTTGTTATAGGTGATGACGATTCCATATTTTCGAAAATGTCGTTCCAAGATTCCGAAGAACTCTTGGTTCGGATAGATCATCGGGCGATGTCTTTCGAACGGGTCTTTGTTGATGTTGATCTCATACGAGTAATCGTTACCTTCACTTTTGATGATGCGATATGCCGATCCGATCTTCACCAGTTCAGCGTTTAAATCGTCTGCCATTTCTTGAGTGATTGGGTTCATTCCCATTTCTCCTTTATGCGCCTATGCGCTGTTATTGGAGGCCCGCCGCGACCTCTCGTTCTGCCTTCTTCCATTCGCGAAGGTATTTCAGCAAAGTGTTTCGCGTCATGTTCACTCGCTCGCATATCTGATCTTCGTTCAGACCCTCGTTCACAAACTGCAGGTACTTCTCTCGGGTGATCTTGGGCTTCTTGGTCCCGCCGACCTTGCCGAGCTTCTTGCGCTTCTGGCCTCCTAGGGCAGGCGGTAGGGGCTTGGCTAACTCGGATAGCGGTTGATACACTCGGTCCGGCTTCCCGAGTTCCATCCCGGGATTTTGCAGGACTCTATTAAACTCCCCTGGCGGGAGCTTCCAAACCTTAACCGGTCCGATCATCTGTAAGCCTCCTTGATCTTGTATTGGGTCCGTCCATGCTTAATGCGATTCCGCCGCGATCCGGTGCTCTAAAGGGGCTCCTAGGTCGTAATAGGCGATCTCGTAAAGTTGGGATGGTTTTGCTAGTTTCCAGTTCATCCGGACACCTCTAATCCATGCAAAAATATCCTCTGCCAATCCGTTCGATGTCGTCCTCGGTTGCCGGGGTAACGACGAATGCTTTATCACCGATGACAATGACCGTTTCTTCGCCTTCCTGTAGTTCATGAAGCTGTTCTAAAACTCTCAATCTATTACGCTCCTTGTTTCTTCTTACTTGGGGGATTAATAATGGCGGCTACTACAGCGCTCTGGAAGGCTGTCAGATCGATTGGACGTGCGCTCCGCTCCAAGTACACTGCCCGAGCGATTTGAGCCAGCACGAAGGCGTCACGGACGTTGTCAGAGGGATGTTCGAATCCCCACCGCTTGAAGATGTGAACCGCAAGCTCGTCCTTCTTTGCGTTTCCCTTTGCTCCAGCGAATTTCTTGAGCGCGGCCGGCGCGACTTCGATGTAATCCGTATTGCCGTCAAACAATCTCATCCGGAGCCCCCAGCCGATGCCATACTGGATGTCTACCGCTCTGCCCTTAGCGCCGTATGCGAAGCCCTCGATAGCTGCTTGGTCACCGTGATCCAGTTGGAAGTCCACTTGCTCGATGATGTCGAGCATCCGGCCCGGGTCCGTCCCCTTGGCGGTGATCTCCATCGTGTCGATTACTTCGCCGTGCTTGTCCAAGATGACGAGTCCGGTTTTGGTGCTTGGATCGATTCCTATGAATCTCATTTGCCAGCACCTCGATTCATATTCGCGCTGATCATCGTCGCTACGATGCGCGGGTCCATTTGATACTCTTTCCCCAGCCTCACCGCCAGGGATGAGAGTTCAACGATCGTTCCGAAAAAGCTCTGCACCCCTTCGATGGACTGACGAGTCTGCCGTTCAATCTCCCGTATGTTAAGTCCGGTTCCTTGGCTCATTCTCTTGCCCTCCGTTTCGTTTTCACTTCTTCCTCTGCTGCTACTTGCTCCCAAAGCATTGCAAAGTGCTCTTGCATATAAGCCCGTATCGAGTCACTGTTTGCTGCGTTTGTTAACCGCATCTCGCTGAACATTTGCCGGGCCATGTAATCGAGCGATTGGAGCTTGCTCTTCAGCAGAGGTTCCCAACTGTCCCAGACTTCGTGTATGCTATCCGGAATCTTCATGATCAGAACCGCATATTGTTAATCCGGTAATCGTTACCTTCGAACTTGAACGACTTGGTGTTCATCATCATCCGGGAGAAGTTGCGAGGGCCTACCTTCCGACCAAGATCCTCCGACGATAGGTTTGTGGTGTAGAGGGTATGCCGGCCGCTTCTGCCGTCGATGATTTCAAACAGTTTTTCGGTCGCCCAACTGTCCCCCTCTTCTTCCTTCCGAACCTTCTCAGCTCCGATATCGTCCAAGGCGAGAAAGTCCACTTTCGAGAGCACATCCAGCAGTTCAGCCTCCGAGAACTCGCTGTTGCGCTGGTAAGTGCTCTTGATGATCGTCAGCAGCTTCGGTACGGAGATGAACACGGCGATAAACCCACGTTCTTTCAGGCGCTTGCATATGGCGTATGAGAGGTGAGACTTACCCAGACCGTACAGGCCGGCGAATAAGAGATTTCTTGGCTTGTCCAGTTCAAACGTCTCTGCGTACTCCTTGGACAATTCGAGCGCCTGACGGAGGGTTTCGTTATTAGCTTGGTAGCTTTCGAAGGTCGCTTCTTCCAGGTCTGGGTTAACCGTGCTGTACCGCTCGACCATGTAATTAACCTTCGCTCTCTGCTGCTGTTGCTTGGCTTCACGTGCTTGCTCGTTCTCCCAGCAGACGCAACCACGCTTTTGCCTGATGATCTGCCCTTTGTTCGGGCCGCCGATAATTGGCACCTCGACCGTGATGACTTCGTTGCCGCAACCTTCGCAGATATGCCGTCCTATCTCAGAAGCCGAAGTTAATTCCGGCATAAGGGTCTTCAGGACGTCCCCCAGTTCTTGCATTCCGTCCACCTCGCTTGTCCTTTAACTCGTAGATACTTTGCCACCCGTTCAAAATGGACTGCTCAAGAATGGCTATCTTGTCCTCGTCGCTGGAAGCGAGCTTGTCCAAGTTGCCGAGTAACAAGGTGATCGCTTTATCCGTCATTGGCTTCTTGATCTTCTTCCGGAATTCGGCAAAGGATTCCAAAGATTCAATCAATCCAACATTCGACGTGTAAGCGGAGAAGGTCTTATCTTTAATTTCTTTTCTTTTACTTTCCTTTACTTTACTTTCCTTTAAAGCATCGTTTTTCGATGCGTTCGCATTGCCAACGCAATCCGATTGCACTTCAGATTCGGAAGATTCCTTACTTGGCGCGGGTTCTCGGCTCCACCTAGCACGAGCAGACTGACGTGCCTTTTCGGACTTCAACTCCCTTTCCTGCATCCTTCGAAGCAGAGAATCGCTCCAAAAATAAGATCCGTCCGATGCGAATAACTCAAATTCGGATACGCAATCATTGATAAACTCTTGCGCTTTTGATGCGTCGCATTGCATTTGTGATGCGAACGCATGGTAAACGTATTTCGAACGCATATCCAACTTGAAGTCGTTAGCCTCGCGAAGCATCTCCACGATAATCCAGTACCATCCGTAGCCTTCCGCTCCGTAGACGCTTCTCATGGCCGATATCTTCGGATCAGTCCGAGCATTCGCGTCGTGAGAGAAGTAGTAAGCCTCCTTCACCGCTTGTTCACCTCACGCTGCTTTAGCAGCCATTCTCTTCCCACTCGGGTATAATCCGCCCAATGATGACACGTATGAGAGTCAGTGGACGGACCGCAGAGGATAACAATATCTGCGGCCGTTACGCCCTCTTGTCCGTATCTCCAGCGCCGTTCCACGTGAGCTGCTTCCAGAGTCCAGGCTTGTCCTTCAGCCTTGCCACAGCGTTCACAGCGACCGCCAGAGCGTTCCCACGCCATTGCATAGACTGGCTTGGTCACTTGGCCCCGCTGCTTGGCTGTCTTGCTCCTACGCTTGTGCTTGGGCTTCGGAACGGGTCGCAACTCGAACGCCATCGCCAACCACCGCCTCTGCGAAGTCGATTCGCATCTTGAGTTTTAGAGCGTGTATCTCTTCGATCATGCTCTCGTGTGCGTTTCGCCAACGCCGACTATCCTCGTATGCTTGGGCTTCGCGCTCTCTCAGTTCGCTTACAACCAATTCAGCATGCGCTTCCTTCGGTCTAGGAGCCGCGATATATGCTTCGGCATAGGTGCGCTTACGTTCGGCGTACACGCGCTTGTAATCGCCGTCCAGAACGCTAGAGACGCGGCCGACATACACCAAGCATTTCGCCAATAGTTCAATCTTCTGTATTAGGGCAGCAGGGTTATCTTCGGGGAGGCTGTCCGCCTCCCGCCGAAGTCTCGTAATCTCGTTAAGATGGGATAATAGATTCATAGGTTAGAAGGGTAGATCGGAGTCATCAATGTCGATAGGCTTGCTATCATTTGCAAAAGGATCTTGATTAGAGTGACCTTCGCGGTTGGCCGGCTCCAGGAAGCGCACGTTGTCGGCGATTACCTCCGTCACGTAGATGCGGCGTCCCTCGTTGTTCTCGTAGTTGCGTACCTGAATGCGGCCCTCGACGGCAACGAGTTTGCCTTTGCGAACGTAGTTGGCAACCGTCTCGGCCAACTGACGCCACATAACGACCGGGAGAAAGTCAACTTCCTTCTCGCCATCACGGGTAAACGGACGATCGACCGCAAGCGTCATTTGGCCAACTGCAACGCCGCTTGGGGTATATTTGAGATCAGGGTCCTTAGTCGTTCTTCCGATCAGTACAACTCGATTAAGCATTAGCTTGTTCCTCCTTCTTCTTGATGCCTTCGATCAATATTTGCTCCATTTTCGGATAATCACGCTTTTTCCCCAATTGATCCGCTACCCACGTATCGAACCCTTCGTCAGACCCTTTATAGAGTTTGTACTTAGCCTTAAGGGAGGCTGGCGGTTTATTCTGTTGATCCTGTTTCTGATCCCCTTCGCGCTGTTGCTTTGCGTCCAATTCCGCGCTGCTGATCTTATCCGGATCCTCTCCGGTTGGAATGGCGAATGTTCGGAGCAAGAGGTATTTGTAGCTGTAGGTCATCGCCTTGCCAACACCCTTATCCTGTGTATCCGCACCTGTACCGGAACTCACAATGATCTCCGATTCACCCGTTTCGATATCGATGATTTTGTACTTTGTATCAACGGTGGAGAGTGTTCCGTCACGGTGATGCGATTGTTCAATTGGGAGGATGACAAGCCCGTTCTTTATAAGGCTTTCACGAACCGTGGAGGTTACTTTCTCTTCGGAGATTGCCTTATACTTCGTGTTCCCGAACTCCACCTTGTCATCTTTGGAGAGGTAAGATACATCTTGCATGACAGCGCTGATCTTTTTGTACAGAGATGGGGCGCTCATGACCCCACCTCGACGACTACAGAATCCGCCTGTTCCTCGACCTTGACTCCATCGAGTACAGCGCCAGATTCAGGGTCAACTACCTGTCCGCCAACAACCTTGACGGATTTCTTAAGATCAACCTTGTTCGGTTCCTCTTTGATCCGGATAAGATCGATTCGGCCTGCCGACTTAAGGCTCTCAACAAGAGTGGCGTCGTCATAATGCCATTTCGGCTGTTGCTTCCTGAACTTCACCGTTCCGTATGGTGTGGAAGCCTTCGTCCATTTCGGGTCCGCGTCCCGTTGATTGAGCGCATACAAGCCGAGCTGCGACTCAAAAAACTGCTTGTCCAACTCTAGCGCAGACTTCTCGCATTCAAGCCAAGTGCGAATCCGGTGCAATTCTGCTTCGGCCAGCCGTTCGGCTTCCTTCTGCTTCGCCTCGATTGCCGCCAGTTTGCGCAGCGCCCAATTCACTTGATCGATCGTTTCAATTCGGAACTGCTCACGCTCTTCCGGAGCTGGGATACCTTCAAATTCGTTCAGTTGATATGCGTTCAATCGAATCACCTCAGTAGGTTAATTGGTCCGTCCCGGCGATGATGAACTTGCCGTTCCATTGCGAGAAGCACGTATCATCGCAGTACAAATCTCCGTCTTCACTTTCATAGCAGCGATCCCCGTTAAAGATCGGTTTCCCGCAGAAAGCATAATGGCATGTACCTACTTGTGCCGCCGGCTTGTCCTGCGGGTCAGGGAGCCCTTGCGAGAAGCGGTCCAGATTAGGCATTGTCAAAGCCGCTCCTTTCGTGATAGTATTGCGGTAACATTTTTTGGACGCGGCCCGACTCGGCTCCTACCCCGAGTTTGGGCCTTTTTCATTTCCCTGCTAAAGATCCGATCGCCAGTTCCTTGACGATACTCGTATAAATCTCTTTAAGCCGTGGATCGCTCTCGATGACGTCCATCTTGTTTGCTCCGTCGATCTGCGTCTTAGTTGCGCCGGAATCTTGTAGGCGGGTTTTAAGGTTGCGCAGTCTGGCAT
>NZ_RZJR01000012.1 GCF_003990975.1 Cohnella sp. AR92 | reverse complement strand
GGTCTTAGCATTCGTGTCCGAATGTTATCCCGGTCTTATGGGCAGGTTGCCTACGTGTTACTCACCCGTCCGCCGCTAACCTTCTTGAGTAGCAAGCTACTCAAGAAGATCCGCTCGACTTGCATGTATTAGGCACGCCGCCAGCGTTCGTCCTGAGCCAGGATCAAACTCTCCATAAAGGTAAACCTTTTTGAAGAACCTTGAAGGCTCGTTCTGTACTGCTGGTTTGTCTCGCAGAACCGAAGTTCCGCTCGACGATTTATTTCCATTTACGCTCGATGTTCAGTTTTCAAGGAACAAGTTTGTTTCGTTTGTTTGCCCCGCCGTATCAGCGGCAGGAGTTATAGAATAGCATGATAATCAGGGTAACGCAACAGGTAATATTATCCATGTCGTTTTTGCCGCCTGTAGGCTGAGATGAATCCTCTTTAGATCAAGTCCCGGCAGGCTATCGCTTTGGACCAATAGGTTCCCATTTAACTTGTATTAGTGGAATAATAACGGCTCTTACCAAACGGAGAGCCTAGTTCTTGCGTCATTCTCGTCCGTAATATACACAACGTTCTCAAAGCCCTTTTCTAGCGCATTCCGGTACAAATGAGTAAGCATTACGGTATCCTTGCAATAAATAGCGACATAGGAACAATCCACGACTAACACAATTAACTGGCAGCGACTATTCAAGAACTCTTCATAGGTGAGTACATCTTCTATGCTTGCATCTTGCGGATAGGCCTTAAAATTCCCAAATATGATGTAATAACGCTTTGAATTCAGAATCTCGTCGAGGTCCCGTCCCTTCATTCCGTATGTCTCGCCTTGGAACAAAGGTTCCATCTCGCCTCCCTCAACGTCTTGATAGGCTTCTTCTCCTCCAATGTACCAATCGAAACGACTTATATCGAAAGGTTCCAGTACCTCGCCAAGATGGTTGCCCCATTCGTTCGGTATCTCTAACTGGATTCCTCTTCTCATCTGTATTCCCCTTTTGGTTATGAACCATCCGCTAAGCTAATGTTCGGCATCAACCGTTCCCCATAACGAATCCTGCGACAAATTGATGTACTTCAGCCGCTTCATGCCATCGAGAAAATCAGGCTTCCGATCGACCCTATTAATCCCCAGGTCCAAGCTTCTCAGGCGCGTCAGCTTCTGCAACTCAAGCGGCAGCTCTTGGATCGAGGTATATTGAATCGTAAGCCGCTCCAACTGTTCGAGCTCTCCAATCTCTGGAGGGATGCGGTTCAGGCTGATCTCCTCCTTCGGTTTGACCCGAAACCCGGGAGTCGGTCGATCCGAGCTCCCGCATTGGATGGAAAGCTCTCTCAGGCTCTTCAGCTTGGCTATGGATGCAGGTATGCTCTCCAAATCGGCCGTCAAGATTCTCAAGCGTTCAAGCTTGCTTAACTCGAACAGCGCTTCCGGCAGGCGATATAAATCCTGTTCGAAGATTTCCAGCTCGCGCAACTCCGTAAGCTCCCGGATTCTCTCAGGCAGTTCCGTCAGCCCATGTCCGCTAATATAGAGCCAGTCTGTTTTATGCTTAATGGCGTCATCCAGCAGACGATCCAGGTTCCGGTGCGCCTTTAGCTCTAGAAAAACCCCCGTCACTCGATCCATCAGTTCGCTCGCTTCTTCTTCGGTGACTTCCATTCCGTAGATCCGTTCATGCACAACCGAATAAAGGTAATCTCCGCCGCCTGCTCTCAAGAAACACAGGTCTTCTGGCAGCCTGGGATAAGTCCAATCCGACAGGGAGCTTGCCGTTTGCTTCAGCAGCTGCCCGCTTTCTTCGCAGCATCTATATAAATAATAGGTTCCCTCGGCATAAAAGGCATGACTGCGATAAGCTTTCCCCGTTCGGATCACATCATCCTTGCCATGAAGGACAATGGTCTTCATCAAGTAAGGCTCCAACGCTTCCAACACGCTTGCGTAATCGCGGCGACGTCCCCCTTCAGCCGGAATTTTCTCCCCAAGGACGAAACATTCCGAGTTCTGTATCGCCAAATCGATTACCTGTTCGTAGGCTTCGCCTTTAGGGTCTGTATACATTCTCATCTAATAAGTCTCCTCAGCCGAGCTTCTGCTCGTACAGAACATTCCCTTGCTCATCCAGACCGCGAACAGCTTGCCATTCATGGCTTCCATTCTTCTCTTCCCACATAAAGAGGAACATGCGGTCATTCGTAATCGTTTCGCGCATCGGCGTAAGCTTGCCCGTCTCCTTGTCCGTCAGGAGCAATTCCACCGTGGCGATTCGATCGTCGGATACGTATCCGAAGAATCTCCACAGCATGAGCGAATGAGAATCGGAGCTGCCTCCGTAGCTGTAGGAAAGCGCCTTGCTTCGATCGATCTTGACCCCTGCAACGCTACCTCCCGCGAACCAGCCGCCCTTTCTCTTAATTACGGTGTCCGCAGAGAACCAGTCTTTATAGGTCCCGAGGAAAATCACCCGATGCTTGCCGTAGGGAACTTCAACTTTGCGTACGATCGTGGAGGGGCCATAATGAAAGCCGCTCTCCGACAATCGATGCGCTTGCTCCGGAGTGACGCTTCCTGGCATAAAGATGTCTTCGCGTATGACCAGCAAGAGCAGCAGCAGAACGAATATCCATTCGACGATCGCGAATATCCGGTTTCTGTTCATGTCCCCTCACCAGCCTTCGTTAGGGGAATCTCGACATGGCCATATCGATCGTACAGGTCGTAGACGAGCGTTGCGTGATTCGCCGCTTTATCAGGCAGCTCGAAAGAAACGATACCGGTCGATCCCCAAGAGGTGCCGTTTACGCCCGCATCATGGCTGTCTAATGCTTGCCCGTCCGGCATAACGAGCTTCAGGCTCACCGCCGGAAACGACCAGACGTCCTTCTTCTGTTTCGTATGAAAAGTAAAAGCGATCGCGATCTGCTTCGGCGTCACATAGACGGATTCGGCGGTGAATGTATCTTTGTCTATGGGAAAGCTTCTGCCGACCTTTATTGCAGTAACGGTTCCATCCGCCTGAAGCGCTTTGATCGTGTCGTCAAGCCCCCGATCCCTGTCGTCGGTCCATCTCTGGACATAATGCGGAATCAGGATCAGGATGAGAATGACGAGGATCGTTCTTCTGAAAAAGGCGTGCGCGCGTGCCAATCGTTGCATGCGATACCCCCTAATGATCCGCTCCTTGTATATACTCCTTTTATGTGGAAAAGTTGGCGTTTCTCGTTAAATAAAAAAACCGCATCCAGGGGAAGCGGTTCGCTAAGAATCTTATCGGGTAATTATGCTTGACTTGGCTAGTCGTGCTAAAAATCAAAAAATCCCTTGCGCCGCAAGGGATTCCATCATCATTGTTATGGTGCGGTCGAGAGGACTCGAACCTCCACGAGATTGCTCCCGCCAGCCCCTCAAGCTGGTGCGTCTGCCATTCCGCCACGACCGCATGTTATAACTTGGAGAATAAAAATGGTGACCCGTGGGGGAATCGAACCCCCGTTACCTCCGTGAAAGGGAGGTGTCTTAACCGCTTGACCAACGGGCCGCAAACCTATTATTTCAGTGCCTCGAAACCTTGTCCCGTTTCGACGACAAAAATGATTATATCGGAAACATTGGTTAAACGCAAGCCTATTCTTCAAGTTTTTTTGATGTAAAAATATGCTATTCTAAGGGTACGAAAACGAGGTGTCTCCATGTCGAAAATGCTGATTTATCATTCCGATTCCCAGTCCGTCGAAGAGACGCCCATCCGGGTGCCAGGAGAAGGCGAAGCGGCCTGGATTCCCCTGATCGCCGCATCGCCGGAAGAGATCGAACGGGTGCTGTCCGGCCTCTTCCAGTGCCACCCTCTGATCGTCGAGGATTGCATCAAGCTGAACCAGCGCCCGAAGCTGGATTTGTACGACAAGCACATGCTTCTAACTTTTTTCCACGTGAACAAGGATCTGACCACCGTCGAGATCGAGCATGTCATCGGACCGAATTATATCATTACGGTCGCACCCGAGAAGGTGCAGTCGATCCGGGAAGCCGAAGAGGAATTCCGCCGAACGACGAAGCTGATGGAGTATTCGGGCAGCATTCTGTATGCGCTGTTGGATCGCTGCGTGGACGATTACGCGGAAGCGATCGACGAGGTCGACGACAAGCTGGACGAGCATGAACAGGCGATATTCCGCAATCCTCATATCAAGTTCGCCGAAGAATTGTTCCGCCTCAAGCGCCGGCTGCATGGCCTTAGCCGGATCTTCGCGGAGGAGAGACTGTCGCTCGGCCAATTGAGCCATCAGAATTTCCCCTATAGCCGCAAGGAAGCCGACGTTTACTTCGTCGACATCTACGACCATCTGTCCAAGGTGCTCGATTCCATCGAAACGTTCCGCGATTCGATGACGTCCTTGCTGGAGCTGCAGATCAATATGAAGTCGGACCGCATGAACGAGATTATGAAGACGCTCACCATCATCAGTTCGATTTTCCTGCCGCTCACGTTCCTCGTCGGAGTGTACGGGATGAACTTCCGGGTGATGCCCGAGCTGGATTGGCCTTACGGCTATGCCGCCGTGTGGATCGTCATGCTTATCGTGTCCCTCGGGCTGTGGTGGTATTACAAGAAGAAGAAATGGCTCTGATCGTCGTCGCGCAAAATGCAAAAAGGACCTCTCGGCTAACCGAGAAGGTCCTTTATCGTTTTAGAAGTTATGGCGGAGAAGGAGGGATTCGAACCCTCGCACCACTTACGCAGTCTAACCCCTTAGCAGAGGGTCCCCTTGAGCCACTTGGGTACTTCTCCATGGCTCCCCGAACAGGACTCGAACCTGTGACAACTCGATTAACAGTCGAGTGCTCTACCAACTGAGCTATCAGGGAATATGTTTTTCCAAAAGCGACATGTATTAATTTATCATGGCTCCACAGAGAAGTCAAGCCTTTCGGAGCCTGTTTTTTAATGGAAAATTCCGCCCGTTAACAACCCCGTCCTTCGAGTCCGAAAGCCCTTTATTCGGCGCCCTTCTCCTGCGGCGGAGCCTCGATCAGCTTCAGCTTGCCCCGGCATCTCCCGCAGGCGTATTTGCGCGGATCGGCTTTGCGCTTGCGCGGATAAGCCATCCCGCAATCCCGGCAGACCAGCAGGTACTTCACCGGAAGGCTTCTGCGCGCTCCGGGAAGAGTCTTGCAATGCAGGGTCGCTCCGACCTTCTTCAGCAGCACCTTGAAGTCCCGATCCTGATGCCGATACCCTCTGCCCGCCAGATGAAGATGGTAGTGGCACAGCTCGTGCTTGATGATTTTCTCCGTCTCCTCGGCGCCGTAGACCTCAAGCTGCTTCGGGCTGATCTCGATATTATGGCTTCTTAGAAAATAACGCCCGCCCGTCGTGCTCAGCCTTCCGTTAAAGGTCGCGCGATGGCGGAAAGGGATGCCGAACCACGTTAGCGATACCGATTCCACCCATGCCTGCAATTCCTGATCGTCCATCCCGTTCCTCCCAAGGCAATAACGCTTTCGGCAGCCTATCCCGCCCCTTGTCCTACTTGAATTGTAGACAGGGATTGGGCTACACTGTCAAGTAGAAGTTGCTTGAGGGGAGCTATATGCCGCAATGTCGAACAAGGCTTACATTATTCTGCAGAACCGGGACGGCAGCCTCCAATTCGTGGAGATGCCCGCATCGCATGCTTATCAATTGAGCGCACTTAATCTTAGATTGCATAAGGAACTGGACAAGCTGACCGCCGACAACGTGCCGGAGCTGCCGAAGGCCGTCGCGGAATGCGCGGCTCTGGAGCTGCTCGACGAGAACGCTTCTCCGGTCAACGGACTCGCTTACATCAACGAGCTGGAGAAGTCCTTCTCCTCCATTCGCGAATCCTCGTACCCGCTGGTCTCGCTGCTCACGGAGATCCGCGCGCTGCAAGCCCAGCTTGAACAATGGTACGAAGAGGAAGAAGAGCTTTCGATTTAATTCGCCGCTTCCGGCGTCTCCCGCTGTCGGACCTGCACGGTTAGGCGCCCTCTCCCATATGCTAAGGAAACAGCAGACACGGGAGGAGGGCGACGGCAATGCCGCAGTGGCTGTGCAACCAGCTCATGCGGGCGTACCTCAAGAAGGACCGCCGGCAGATCAAGATGCTGAACGATTGCTGGTTCTTTTACCAGCGACAGTCCCCGGCGGGGACGAACGGAACGGTACCGCGTTCCCAGTAAGATTAACAGCTGTCATACGGCTGCCCAGGCAGCATGCGAAGAAAGACCGCCTCACGCTTCAAGCTCTGAGCTTATGCTCGCCTGCTTGAAGGATGGCGGTCTTTTTGGTGAGCGGCAGCGGGGGCGAGCGCGTGCCTTTCATCGCTCTTTCCGGCGTTCCGTTAGTCGATTTTTTCGACTATCTCCGTCTTCTAAGCCCCATTCGGCGCTCCGTTAGTCGATTTAGTCGACTATCCCCGTCCTCAAAGCCCCATTCGGCGCTCTGTTAGTCGATTTATTCGACTATCTCTGTCCTCGCAGCTCCATACGGCGTTCCGTTAGTCGATTTTCTCGACTATCTCCGTTCTCGTAGCCCGCTCCGGCGCTCCATCAGTCGATTTTTTCGACGATCTCCGTCCTATAAGCCCGCGTGCTTACCCCTCGTTGGGCCCCTTCATCGTGAGGCTGACTCTTCCCTTCTTCAGATCGACTCCGATGACCCACACTTTGACCGTGTCGCCGACCGCGACGACCTCCGTTGGATGCTTCACGAATCGGTTGCTCAGCTGCGACACGTGAACGAGTCCGTCGTTCTTGATGCCGATATCGACGAACGCGCCGAAGTCGACCACGTTGCGCACCGTGCCCTGCAGCTCCATTCCGGGCTTCAGGTCCTCGATGTCCAGAACGTCCGTATGGAAGATCGGCTGCGGCAGCTCGTCGCGCGGGTCTCTTCCCGGACGCAACAGGCTGTCTACGATATCCCGCAGGGTCGGTTCTCCGACCTCCAGCTTCGCCGCGGTCTCCGCAATGCCGATCGAGCCAAGCTTATCCTTCAGCTCGGAAGTTCCGATCGTATCGGGCTTCAGCTTCAGCTCCTTGAAGAGACGATCCACCACCTTATAGGATTCGGGGTGAATCGGCGTCTTGTCGAGCGGATTCGCGCCGTCGGTGATCCGCAGGAAGCCGACGCACTGCTCGTACGTCTTGGCGCCGAGGCGCGGCACCTTCTGCAACTGCTTGCGGTCGGAAAACTTGCCGTTCTCCTCGCGCGCCTTCACGATGTTCTTCGCGAGGGTCGCGTTGATTCCCGAGACATAGGAGAGCAGCGACGGGGATGCCGTATTGACGTCGACGCCGACGTGGTTAACCGCCGATTCGACGACGCCGCCAAGACTCTCTTCCAGCCGCTTCTGCGTGACGTCGTGCTGGTATTGCCCGACCCCGATCGCCTTCGGCTCGATCTTGACGAGCTCCGCAAGCGGATCCTGCAGGCGCCTGGCGATGGACACGGCGCTTCTCTCGGCGACGTCGAGATCCGGGAACTCTTCCTGCGCCAGCTTGGACGCCGAGTAGACGCTCGCCCCCGCCTCATTGACGATCAGGTACTGCAGCTTGCGTTCCGGCAGTCCCTTGATGACGCTGACGACGAACTGCTCCGTCTCGCGCGAAGCCGTCCCGTTGCCCACGACGATTAGCGTAACGCCGTACTGGGCGATCAGCCTGCGGAAGGTCGCTTCCGCTTCCGCCTTCTTATTGTGCGGAGGCGTCGGGTAGGTGACCGCAACCTCCAGCAGCTTGCCTGTCTCGTCGACGACGGCGAGCTTGCAGCCGGTCCGGTAGGCCGGGTCGACGCCGAGCACGACGGCGCCCTTGACCGGGGCCTGAAGAAGCAGGTTGCGAAGGTTCTCGGAGAAAATGCCGATGGCATGCTCCTCCGCCTTCTCCGTCAGCTCGCCTCGAAGCTCGCGTTCAATAGACGGCGCAATCAACCGTTTGTATGCGTCTTCTAGGGTCGCCTCAAGAATCTCGGCGGTAACGGACGGTCCGCGAAGGATCCGGCGGCGCAATTCCTCCATCAGCCGATCCGTCTGAAGCTCGATTCCGATGTTCAGGATCTCTTCGCGCTCGCCGCGGTTCATCGCCAGCACGCGGTGAGGAGGAAGACGCTTCAGCGGCTCGGAATACTGGTAGTACATCTCGTACACGGATTCCGCCTTCTCGTCCTTCGCCCGGCTGTGCAGCACGCCGTAATCCCAGGTGTAGCGGCGGACCCGCTTGCGGATGTCGGCGTCGTCCGCGATCGTTTCCGCGACGATATCCATCGCTCCCTGAAGCGCTTCTTCCGCGGTGGCGACGCCCTTCTCATCGCTGATATACCGTGCCGCCTCGGCAAGAGCGTTCCCCTGCCTCGGCTGCGAGCGAAGCCAATCGGCCAGAGGCTCCAGCCCCTTCTCCTTCGCGACGCTGGCGCGAGTCTTGCGCTTCTGCCGATAAGGGCGATACAGGTCTTCGACCTCTTGAAGCTTCACGGACTTGCGGATCGCTTCCTCCAGCTCGGAAGTGAGCTTGCCCTGTTCTTCGATCAGCCGGATCACTTCGCCCTTGCGATCCTCCAGCTGCTTGAGATAGCCTCTGCGCTCTTCGATCGCCCGAAGCTGATTCTCATCCAGCTCTCCGGTCATCTCCTTGCGGTACCGAGCGATGAACGGGATTGTATTCCCCTCGTCGAACAACCCCGCCACCGTTCGAACCTGCCCGGGCTTCAGCCCGAGCTCGGATGCGATCTGGGCAATCATTCTCTCCTCTGCTTGTTTGGCGCTCAATTGCTGCGTAGCTTCACTCATTCCCGTTAACTCTCCTTCGAATGGGCTGCGATAAGTTGAAACGACCGAAGGACGCCCCCTAAGGAAGCGTCCTGCTTATTGGTTTATACCGGTTCCGTCTCCGCATGCGCGGAGCACCGGAGAGCCCCCAGCACGAAGCCGGTGACGTCGGCAATCTTCTCTTCCGTCGTCGGAAGAGGTTCGCTGAGAATCGGATTAAAGAATCCGAAGCTTCTCGGGAAGAGGATTCCTCCCCAGACATAGAGAAACGTATTGTCCAGCGAACGGAAGTGGAAGACTCCCTGTTTCCTGCCTTCCTCCAAGATCTCTTTGGCCATCCGCCATACCGGAACCAGATATTGCTGTACGATCTCGACCCTCGACGTCTCCTGAGCCGACTCCTGCTGAATCAACCGCACCAGTTCGGGGTCGTTCACTTGATAAATGATGACCTTCCGGACGAGCAGCTTGATCGCTTTGACCGGCTCCTTCTTCACGTCTTCTCCTTCGAGAAGAAGGCCTTGCGGGAACGACATATCGAATAAGGCCCGATAAATGTTCTCTTTGCCTCCGAAATAATACGAGACAAGCGCGACATTCGCTCCGGCTTCCTCGCAGATCTGCCTGACGGTCGTTCCGTCGAAGCCTTGCCGAGAGAACAGCTTCTTCGCGGCCAACAAGAGCCGCATCTTCACATCGTGCTCGGCCGTCTCCATCGCTGCCTCCGTTCTCCGCTTGACTTGCCGTCATGCCCAAAGTGTTGTCCTTCCTTATTATGAACGGTGCTCCCGCTCGAAGCAAGAAGATCAACCCCTTAGGCGAACGGGCAACTCAACGAGAAGGACCGCTTGCTCCCGCTGCCGCTTGGACTCCCGCAGGAACGGGCGCATGCTTGCGCTGAGGCTTCAAAGCCGTCGCCAGAACGCCGACAGCGATCGCGACGCCTGCAATCAAAGCCAGCATGCCGAAGGCGCTGCCCGTTCCCGAGCCGCCGAAGAGTACGTTCATAAGCGCCTTAACCGCATAGGTTGCCGGCAGCCCGTTGCCCAGGTCGACATAGAACGCAGGCAGCAGCTCTCTCGGCACCATCGCGCCGGAAGAGACCAATTGCATGGAGAGCATCAGGATGTTGAACAGCATGCCTCCCATTCCGAACAGGATCAAGAACATCTGGCTGACGAACATGAAGGCGAGCAGAACCGCGAACACGGTGCCCCACAGAGCGAAGAAGCCATGCTCCAGCTGTCCGCCAAGCGCCGTTACGAGAGACACGCCCACCAGCGAGACGAAGAATGCCGCCACGACGTTGATCAGAACGCGAGCCCCGTAACGCTGCCAGCGCCCTGCGGACGCGGACACCGCCATGTTCGACTGCTCCAGGTTCATCCCCATGATCATCGCTCCGACGTAAGACGCCAGAACCATCATCATCGGAACCATCTGATTGTTCATGCCTTTGACTTGATTGATCGACTCGGTATTGGAGACGACTCTCTCGGAGAGGGAAGCCGCCATCGCCGATGCCTGGTCGGCCGGCACTTGCGCGGACGCCAGCGCCTGAGCGGTACCTTGCCCGATAACGGCCTTATTCACGGTGGCCGTCACTTGCGACGCGATCGACGTCATCATGGACTTGATCGTCGCCGGGTTCGATTCGTTGACGACATAGTCGATCGAAGCCGTCTTCGCCGAATCAGAGGCTGCCGCCGAGAAATCGGCCGGGATATGGATGATCATCTGCAGATCTCGCTCATCCAATCGCTTCTCCGCTTCTTTATAATCGGTCAGAACGGACGTCTTCACCGGAAGCGAGCTCTGGAGCTGCTCCACGATCTTCGTGCCGAACCCCGTGTCTTCATTGACGATAGCGACCTTCAATTGGTCCATCCGATCGGTCACGCCGTTATAGCCCGTCATCCATACCAAAGAGAAAATCACTTGGAACAAGAAGGCGGTCGCGATCCCGATGACGGTCGTCGGCCGCTTCATAAACAACTTGAACGTCTTCATTTCATCTCTCCATCCTATTTTCTATCTCTCTCGTTTAAACATTCGTTTAAATCGTTTGTTTAATATACATGGGAATCCTTTTCCTGTCAATCCCTTCTTTTTCCCAGAGGTCTCCGCCAGCCTTCATTCTATTGCATTACGGTTAACGGCGAATCATGACAACATTTTGGGCGCAAAAAAAAGAACCGCATCCGCGGCTCTTCCGTTATTCAAAAATCGATGAGACCCACGCTGATTAGCAGCGCGTCATCGACCTTGCGCATCATTTCCTCGTCCAGATGGGTGATCTTATCCGTCAGCCGCTGCTTGTCGATCGTGCGTATCTGCTCCAGCAGAACAACGGAATCGCGATCCAAACCGTGCAGCTTGGAATCGATCTCGACATGCGTAGGGAGCTTGGCTTTCTGAATCTGGGCCGTGATGGCTGCCACGATCACGGTCGGGCTGAAGCGGTTGCCGATATCGTTCTGAATGACCAGAACCGGCCGTACGCCCCCTTGCTCCGAGCCAACTACAGGCGATAGGTCCGCATAGAACACATCCCCGCGTTTGACGATCAAAGGCTACACCCCGCTTACGAGACGCCCGAGTGTGCTTTCGGCATCCTCTTCCGCTTGGAACGCTTCCGATGCCATATTCAGATTGATTTTCGCCATTTCCAAATACCCGCGTTGCATAGAATCGCGAATCATCCGCTTCTTCCGTTCAACGAGATATTGCTTCATCGCTTGTCGAACGATCTCGCTGCGGTTCGTGTTCTCCTTAGCGACGACGAAGTCGACCTCTCGCAGCAGATGATCAGGAAGGCTAATCATAATCCGCTTCGTGTTCTGAATATTGGCCACCGAACAAGCACCTCCAAAGATTTTCCAAACCGCAGCCTAATTGCAAGTATACCGTCCCGCGTGATAAATATACGAGTTCTGTCTAAACATTCGCTGCCGAGCATGCGCATTCCTGCTATTTTCGCTAAAAACAGCCGAACTTCAACCGATAATTAATGGATTCAAGAGCGAAGTCGGATTTCCATTCCTCATGTATACGCGGGGAACGCGCGAGGCAAGCATGCAAGTGACTTCATAGTTGATCGTCCCCAGCTTATCCGCGACTTCATTCGCCGTCAAGACCTTATCTCCCTGCCGCCCGATAAGGACGACTTCTTCCCCCGGCTCAACGGTCGATCCCGACGAACTCTCGACCGCGTCGAGGCTGATCATGCATTGGTCCATGCAGATCGCGCCAAGGACCGGAACGCGCTGTCCGCGCAGGAGCACTTCCGCTTTGCCCGTCAGCATTCGACTGAAACCGTCGGCATAACCGATCGGAATCGTGCCTACTCGCTCCGAACGGGTCGTCACGTAACGGCCGCCGTAGCTGATGCCTTCGCCGGGAGGAACCGTCTTGACGTGCACGATCTTCGTCTTCAAGGAGAGAACCGGCTGCAGCTCGATCTCTTCCTTGCGCACCTCGTCGCTCGGATACAAGCCGTACATGCCGATGCCCAGCCGGAGCATCTGGCCGATCTGTTCGGGAAGATCGATCCCGGCCGCGCTGTTGCCCGCATGAATGATGGAGATGGGAAGACCGCTCCGGCGCACGTATTCCGCTACGCCGCGGAAGCGCTCCGCCTGCATGAGCGAATGAGTCTTATCCGTCTCGTCCGCCTTGGCATAATGCGTGAACATCCCTTCGACGTCTAGCTGAGGAAGCGAGCAGGCCCGATCCAGGAAGCGTTCCGCCTCCGGTCCCGGAAGCACGCCAAGACGCCCCATGCCGGTGTCGATCTTCACATGGGCTTTGAGCTTGGGGCCGTGAGCCGATAATTTCTCGATGGCGTCCAGTTGATCCTGCCGGTACAAGGCCAAAGTAATTCCTTGCTCTCTCGCGATCCCGAACGCCTCCGACGGCGTATACCCCAAGACGAGAATAGGGGCTTCCACTCCTCCTTGGCGAAGCTGCAAGGCTTCGTCCAGGAAGGCTACCCCCAAATAATCGGCTCCGGCGGCAATCGCGCTCTTCGCCGATTCTACCGCGCCGTGTCCATAAGCGTTCGCTTTAACCGAAGCTAGAAGCTTCGTACCGTCTGCTAGTCGGCTTCGAAAGGCTCGAACATTATGCTCCAGAGCGTCAAGATCGATCTCCGCCACGGTCGGTCTGTAATAACTTTCCATAAATCCGCCACCCACTTTTGTTCGCGATTCAGCTCAGCGCCGCTCTCTATCCAAGATGCACTGAATCGACGTCAGCAGCAAGTACCGCAGCACTGCAAATTTCAGTCAGCGCTGGCTTAAGCCGCATAACTAACCCAGCCTATAAACCCAATAAGGTAATGTTAACGGGAGAGTGCTGGACTGTCAACGCAAGCGGGGAAGCCAACCTTTGCCAGTTGTCGCAAGGGAAGCCGGCACGATAACGGCCGGCTTCCTCGGGAGAACGATATTGTTGCTCGTCTTATTTGACCGCGACTTGAGCGGCGAGCGATTGCGCGATTCGGGCCATATCCTCGCGAGGCAGATTGTTCGTCGTCAGGCGATATTCGATGCCGTCGTAGGTCCAAGTCAGCGTCGACGTCTCGTCGCCGGACAGCAATCCCCAGGTGGCGCCCAGATCCAGCATGATGCCCGCATTGGACGAGACCGCCTGATCCTTCGGCTTCGATTCCACGATGGTGAAGTCATACTTGCCGGAATACCGAAGCATAACGCCTTGCGTCTCGGCAAGCTGCAGATCGCGGGTATCCTTCAGTTCGACGCCTTCAGGCAGCGAATCCGGATCCGGTTCGACGTAATTGAATTCGTCGTCCGAGCCTTGAACCGGGGTCGCTCCGCCGTTGTCCGTCGTGCCTCCGGACGTCGGATCCGTCTGTCCGGAGGTCGTTCCGTCCGGTTGGGTTCCGTTCGTCTGAGCCCCGTCCGTGCTGCCGTTGGCCGATCCGGAATTCGATCCTTCCGTAATGCCTTCGACATTGCCGGAGGACGAATCGGAATTCCCCTGATTCGAAGCTCCGTTGCCCGAAGCGCTGGAGGAACCGGCGCCCGGAGCGTTGCCCATGTTGCTCTGCATATCGAACGCCGACTTGTCGAACTTCGCGCCGAACTTGAAGCTGTCGAACTTCACTTCCACCATAAGGTTCGAATTCGAGTCGGTTACCTGAACCTGGCGGGGCGTGTAGTCGGACTTCGCGAGCCAGATCTTCTGCCGCGCGAAGGAGCCGTTCTGGTAGTTGCCCGCCATGACGTTGAACACGTAGGCGTCCTTCTCCGTCGTGAACTGCCTGGAGTTGTCCATGGCGATGCTTTGGAGAAGCGTCTGATACAGGTAGACCTGCCCTTGGTTCTCCGGCCAATCGCTTTGGAAGCGATAGCTTTTGTTCAGCCGAGGCGTGAGGACGAACACCCCGTCGTCGTTGCGAAGCACGATCTGCGTGATGTCGCGCTGCTCGTTCGTAAGAGCGATCCGATAATATTGAGGCTTCTGATACCACACCTCGACCTTGTACTCCAGCGGTTGCTGCCCCGTATGAAGGATCATTTTGCCGCTGCCTTGATAGCTGTCCAGCTTGCCTGCCACCTTGTTCAAATCCTTCACGACCGAATCCGCGTTCTTGTTCCCGCAAGCGGACAGAACCGCTGCGAACAACACGACCATGGACAAGATCCATGGGATCCGACGACGCATGAGATCAACCCCTCTGCACATTGGTTATTCCATGGTTCATGTCTATGAAGGGACTTGGCCGATTATTCGGACTAGATTGACGAGCCTTGGCTTGGACTTTTGATTCGTTCTAGCAAGCCTGATTTCGATTGGCCTTACCATTCACCATTGCCAATAATCAAGTCCCGAACGAACCGCCCGGTACTTGCCTATTCCAATTCCGCTCGCAGCTTCGACCGGCTGTATCTTCCTATGCTCGCAGAGCAGGCTTCCGCCCTCCGCCGCTCGTCCCCGCCCAAGTGAGTAGACTGGTTACCTTCTTCCGCCTTCCGCCGCTCGTTCCCGCCCAAGTGAGTAGTCTGATTACCTTCTTCCGCCTTCCGCCGCACGTTTCCGCCCATGTGAGTAGTCTGGTTACCTTCTTCCGCCTTCCGCCGCTCGTCCCCGCTCAAGTGAGTAGACTGGTTACCTTCTTCCGCCTTCCGCCGCTCGTTCCCGCCCAAGTGAGTAGTCTGATTACCTTCTTCCGCCTTCCGCCGCTCGTCCCCGCCCAAGTGAGTAGTCTCGTTACCTTCTTCCGCCTTCCGCCGCACGTCCCCGCTCAAGTGAGTAGTCCGGTTACCTTCCCCCTAGCGCAATCCCAGGTCTCTGCTATAATCTAATCACAACATCCCCTGGGAAAATATTGGGAGGCTTCTCTATGCCCGTCCGAATTCTGATCGCCGACGACAATTCCTTCATCCGGGAAGGGATGAAGATCATCCTATCCAGCTACAGCGACTTCGAGGTCGTGGCCACGGTGGAGAACGGCGCCGAGGCGGTGGAATACTGTCTCGCCCATGAGGTGGACATCGCCCTCCTCGACATCCGCATGCCGGTCATGAACGGCGTGGAAGCGACCCGCTCCATCGCGGAGAAGACGAAGACGAAGCCGTTCATCCTGACCACCTTCGACGACGATGAATATATTCTTGACGCGATTCAGGCAGGAGCGCGCGGCTACCTGCTCAAGAACAACGAGCCCGACCGCATCCGCGACGCGATCCGCAGCGTGGTCGCGGAGCATCGGGTGTTTCAAGACGTCGTGCTCGACAAGCTGAAGACGACGCTGACGCAGTCTCCGGGTGCGGCCCCCTCGACTGCGGAGAAACCGGCATCGTCTTCCATTCCGGCGGAAGAGACGGCGTCGCCGGCTTCCGTCAAAGCCGATTCCGATAGCAAGATCGACCGAAGCCTGTTCACCGAGCGGGAGTTGGAGGTCATGGCCCTGATCGCCAGAGGGCTGTCCAACAAAGAGATCTCGAAGAAGCTTTATATCTCGGAAGGAACGGTCGCCAATTACATCACGTCGGTCCTGAACAAGACGGCGCTGGAGCACCGAACCCAGATCGCGATCTACTATCTGACCGGATCCCTGAGATCCGAGGACGAATAGGAGGAGCGCGACGCATGGAATATTGGTTGATCGGCAACAAAGGAGCGCTGCTCTTCTACGTCATCGCCGCCACTTATTTTCTGTCCGGAGAGGGAGGTTCCCATGAGCTGCTGGCTTTCCTCCTCTACATATGCTTGAACGTGGCTATCCCTCTTTTCAAACATCGCACGGCGAAGCTGTCCCTTCTGGCGTTATCCTCCGCGTTGATCGTGGCGTGCGCCGACCGATTGTCGCCCGACTTCCTTCTGCTGCTTCCCGTTCACCTGTTCGATCTCATGGAGGTTCTGGACCGCAAGCCTCGCGGAGGAGTCATACTTCTCGTCCTTGTTCCGATTCCGTTCCTGCCGCACTCCTTTATGCCGATTTACATCCTCTCGACTTTCCTTAGCGTTCTGCTGTACGTCGGCTTGCGCTTTCAATTGGACAGGCTGCGCCGATTGGATCAATCCCATGAGAAAATCAGGCGGGAGCTCGATAAGCTGTCGCGGACGCTGGGCGAGAACGAGGCTTATCTACGTCAGTCCGAATACACCATCAAGCTGGAGGAACGTAACCGGCTTTCCCAACGGATCCATGACGAGATCGGGCACTCGATGGCCGGGGCCCTTATCCAGATGGAAGCTTCGCGCAGGCTGTTCGATACCGACCGGGACAAGGCGGCCGAGCTGCTCGGCAATGCGATCTCCATCTCCAAGGAAGGATTGGAGAGAATCCGCCGCGCCCTTAAGGACATCAAGCCGAAGTCCGAGGAGCTGGGCATTCACCGGCTTCGTTTGTACTTGGACGAGCTGTCCGCCAAGCACAACGATACGTTCTCGTTCGCCCTGACCCATGAAGGGGACTTGGACACGGTCACGCCTATTCAATGGAAGATCATTCAGGAGAATATGGTGGAAGGCATCACCAATGCCATGAAATATTCGCAAGCGACCGCCATCGCGGTCGAACTAAACGTTCTGAACCGGTTCGTGAAGTTCGTCGTCTCCGATAACGGAATCGGCACGGACAAAGTCATCAAGGGACTCGGGATCGTCGGCATGGAAGAGCGCGCCGCCTCGGTCGGGGGAACGGTCGTCGTCGACGGGACGAAGGGGTTCCGCGTGACGACCCTCTTGCCGGTTAACGGGAAGGCATGAGGTTCCTCCTGCTCGCCATATGAAATTCCTCATGCTCAAAGGGTGAACTTATGCACTAACATAAGATCACCCTTTTTTTTACAATGAAATCAATCGATCGGATAACCAAGAGGAGTGAATCCAAGTGAACGTACTGAGCATTCGCAACGTGACCAAGACTTTCGGAGACTTCGCAGCCGTGGACAATATGAATTTAAGCGTACGGGAGGGAGAAATCTTCGGCTTCCTCGGAGCGAACGGAGCCGGCAAGAGCACGACGATCCATATGGTCTCTTCCTTGCTTAAGGCGACCAGAGGAGACATCGAGGTGCTCGGCAAGAACATCGCCAAGCATCCGAAGTTCGCGAAGTCGAATATCGGCATCGTGCCGCAGGACATCGCGATATACGAACAATTGACCGCCTATGAGAATGTGGAATTTTTCGCCGGATTGTATGGACTTCGGGGTTCGCGGCTGAAGGAGAGAACGGAGGAAGCGCTGGAATTCGTCGGTCTCGGCGACAAGGCGAAGAGCCTGCCGAAGAGCTTCTCGGGCGGGATGAAGCGGAGGCTGAACATCGCCTGCGCGATCGCTCACCGTCCCAAGCTCATCATCATGGATGAACCGACCGTCGGCATCGATCCGCATTCCCGCAACTATATCCTTCAATCCGTGCTGAAGCTCAATCAGATGGGCTGCACGATAATCTACACGAGCCACTACATGGAAGAAGTCGAAGAGATCTGCACGCGGATCGCCATCGTCGATCACGGCAAGGTGATCGCGGAAGGAACGAAGGAGCAGCTCAAGTCGATCGTTACGGATACGAAGGAAATCTGGATCGGCGTCCGTTCGGAGAGAAATATCGATGTCGAGCTTCTCCAGAAGGTTCCCGGCGTGATCTCCGCGAGAATCGAGGAAGGCCTGATCAAGCTTCAGTCGAAGGCGGAGGTCACCAACCTGAACGAGATCATCCAATTGCTTATACAAGCAAACGCAGACATCCGCTCCGTGGAAGAACAGGCCCCGAACCTGGAATCGGTGTTCCTGACGCTTACCGGTCGGAACCTGAGGGACTAGGAGGAGGAGAAGGAGATGAACATTCTTCGCATTGCCAGGAAGGAAATCATCCAAAGCCTGAGGGAGACGCGCACGTTCATATTCATGCTGGCCTTCCCCATCGTCCTGATGCTCATCCTCGGAACGGCGTTGTCGAACACGTTTACGACCAGTTTGGTCTTCGAAGATCTCAAGCTTGCTTATAAGATCGAGAACGCGGATGCTCCGGTAAGCGGCTATTGGACCGAGTTCGCCCGTTCGCTCGAGCAGAACGGGGTTGCCTTAAGCCTGCTGTCGGCGAATGAGGACGGCAAGGAAAAGGTGAAAGACGGAGAATATGCCGCATACGCGGAGATCAAGCCCGACGGAGTCGAGTTCTTCGGAAGCACCAAGCAGACGGTCGAGAGCGACATTCTGCAGGGCTTGGTGGCTTCGTTCGCGAATCGCTATTCGCTCGCCGCTGCCGCCTCTAGAACGGAACCCGAATCCTTAGCCCCGCTGCTCGCGAAAGCCGGAAGCGGAGATTACGTCAATGAGACCTCCCTGCAAGCGGATCGAGCTCCGGGCTCGATGGACTACTATGCCATGGCCATGTCGACGATGATCGCGTTCTACGCCTGCATGTCGGCCAGCATGCTGATTCGCGGCGAGAGGCTTCGCAATACGGCTCTTCGCCTGTCGGCCGCTCCGATCTCCAAGGGAGAGCTGTTCGCCGGCAAGGTCGTCGGCAGCACGGTCGTCAACTTTATCTTCGTCGTAGCCGTCGTCGCCTTCAGCAAGTGGGTATTCGGAGCCGATTGGGGCGACCATTACGGCGCTATCCTGATCGTGCTCTTCACCGAAGTCCTTCTCGCGGTCAGCGTGGGAATCGGCGCCAGCTATCTCTTCAAGGGCGAAGGCGCCTCCGCCGCCGTCATGACGTTCACCCAGATCGCCTCCTTCGTCGGCGGCGCCTACTTCCCGATCGGCGACATCAAGGGGGCGATCGGAGCTTTAGCGAACCTCTCCCCGCTCCGTTGGGCGAACGAGGCGCTGACGAAGATTATCTATTCGAACGACGTTCAAGCTCTCTGGCCGGCCGTGCTGCTTAACGTGCTGTTCGCCATCGTGTTCCTGACCCTCTCTATCCTGTTCATGCGCCGAAAGGAGGCCCTCTAACATGTGGAAAGACTTGTTATGGCTCATTCGCAAAAACTTGAATCTGATCCTGCGCAACAAGAACAGCTGGATCCTTCACCTCGCGCTTCCTCTGGCGGGAGTCCTGCTCTCCATGCTGATTTACGGCAGCTCGAACAGCGGGACGCTTCATATCGGCATCGCCAATCAAGACTCCAACGCCCCCCTGGCCGCCGATACGGTTCGTTACATCGAGCAGCTTCAGAAGGTCAAAATAAGCTTGCTGGACGAGAGCAAGATGCGAGACGGGATTCAGGACGGCTCCATCGACAGCGGCATCATCCTGAGCGAAGGGTTCTCCGGTAAACTTCAAAGCGGTCAGTCGCCGACTGTCGATATCCTGTCCGTCAAAGGCGCGCAAGTGACGGCCTACGTTAGCGCTATGCTCAATAACTACCTGAGCAACGTTGCCGCAATCGCCCAAGTGACCAATGGAGACGCAAGCCGATTCGATCGGCTCTATGGCGACTTCGTCTCCCATCCTTATTCGGTAAGCGCAGGAACCGTCAAAGATGCCTCCGGCAAGAAGGACGTTACGTACCAATCGATCGGATTCCTCCTGCTGTTCATGCTGACCTCCTCGTATTCCTTGACGGAGCTTATGCAGAAGGAACGCCAGGATCGCACCTTCCTCCGGATGATGGCTTCTCCGGTGTCCTCCCGGACGTACGTGTTCTCCAACGTAGTCGTCAACGCCATCGTCTTGATCATTCAGATCGCCATCACGCTGGTGTTCATGAAATACTTGCTCGGCATCGATTCGGGCGTGCCTTTCGGGGAGCTGGCCTTCATCTTGTTCCTCTTCGCCTTGGCGGCGATCGGACTTAGCCTGCTGATCATCTCTTTCTCCAATAGCAACGGAAGCTCGGCGGCGCTGTCGAACCTCATCATCACGCCGACCTGCCTGCTCTCGGGCTGCTTCTTCCCGATGGACATCATGCCGGAAACGGTTCGTAAGATCTCGACCTTCCTGCCTCAGCACTGGCTGCTCGATTCCCTCAATAAGCTGCAGAGCGGAGATGGCGGTTCCCGCTTCGCGCTGAACCTGACGATCCTGATCGCTTTCGCTGCCGCCTTCGCCTTAATCGCAGCCTTCCGGCTTAGCCGCAAGGACAGCACCCAGCAGTTCGTCTAAACGACAGCGGCCCCGGGCCGCATCCATGGATTCATAAACGGATGCTTTCATTCGAGGCAGATATTCGTTCCTTCGGGAATGAGTATCTGTCTTCGTCTAGGCGGAGTTGTTTTGTTATATACTTGTTAAAAAGAAGAAACCAAGGGAGCCGTCTCCCGTACAATTATTGATGCAGAAGTCTATATAGAAGAGGGTATTACATGGGTATGATTCGAGAGTTTTTCTCCTCGCCGATTGTTCGCAAATTCGCGATCTGTCTCATCATTCTGTTGGCCATTTATTGTCTCCAAGACATGCTGAACCTGATTCTTCTCCTTTTCCTCGTGACCTATATCATGAACAGCTTGACCGGGTTCCTGACGAAGAAGATCAGCCGCTTGTTCCCCATCCATCCGAATGTCGTCGCCAGTCTGCTCTACATCGTGATCATAGCCGGCATCGTCATCGGCATTACGAATTACGTCCCGCGGATCATCAGTCAGGTAACCGAATTGATCAACAACATCGTCAAGTTCCTGGATACGAACAAAGACGACGAGATCGCACAGAAGCTGACCGAGGCCATCAACAAGTTCAAGTACGAGGACTACCTGGATCAAGCGATCCATTACATCTCCAAGCTCGGCGAATGGCTGGAGATCGTTCTGGTCGTTATTCTGCTTAGCTTCTTCTTCATTCTACAGAAGGCTCAGATCATGAAGTTTACCCGCAAGTTCAAGACGAGCAAGCTCGACTGGATGTACAAAGAGCTGGAATACTTCGGCAAGAAATTCATCGATTCCTTCGGCAAAGTCATCGAGGTTCAGCTCGTCATCGCGATCGTGAACACGATTCTGACGATGATCGGACTATGGATTCTCGGGTTCCCGTATTTGTTCATTCTTACCGTGATGGTCTTCCTGTTGAGCCTGATCCCGGTCGCCGGCGTCGTCATCTCGTTCATCCCCATCAGCGTCATCGCCTATCAGACCGGCGGATGGATGCTGGTCGTATGGACGGTGGTCATGATACTCGTCATTCACGCCGTCGAGACGTATGTGCTGAATCCGCGCATGATGGCGCATAAAACGAAGCTGCCGATGTTCTACACGTTCGTGATTCTGGTGTTCTCGCAGCATTACTTCGGAATCTGGGGCCTCATCCTCGGCATCCCGGTCTTCATGTTCCTGCTCGACATCGTCGAGGTCAGCACCGAGGACGATAAGCCGTCGGCCTAAACGCACGATAACAAGAAAGGGGCTGCTCCCGAATCCGCAACTTCCGCGAAGTTGCGCGATTCAGGGGCAGCCCCCTTTCCTATGCCGATCGACTTTCTACCCTTCCAGCTCCTCGCCCTTGCTCTGCGTCAGCTTGATCTTGGCGAGCAGATTCAAGGCAACGCCGACGATCACGCCGATCGCCAGATTATCCGTAGACACGACGATGATCACCGTCAGCACCATGATGACCGCGTCGAGCAGAGGGACCTTCCTAAGGCTGGCGACCGACTTCCAATCGAAGATCTCTACGCATACGTACATCATCACGCCGACCAGACCCGCGATCGGAATGGCGGCGACGACATCGGTCAGCGCGAAGATCAGCACGAACAGCGCGATTCCCGCCACGATCGTCGACAAGCGGCCTCTCCCGCCGTTCTTGACGTTGATCGTAGACTCGGCAACGAGCGCGCAGCCGGCCATGCCGCAGATGAAGCCGGTCGCCGTATTGGCGATGCCCTGGCCGCGAAGCTCGCGATCCTTGCTCGTCTTCTCGCCGGTCAGATCATCGATCATCGTCTGGGTCAGCAGCGTCTCCGCGGAGCCGACGACCGCGAGCGACAAGGAGATCGGCAGCAGAATACCAAGCGTCTCCCACGTCAGCGGCAGGTCCGGGAAGTGAGGCAGCGGAATCGAAGCCTTAATATCGGCCAGATCGCCGACCGATTGGAAGTGCCCGCCCGGCAGCAGAACATAGACGATCGTCATGGCGACGATCGCGACTAGCGGAGACGGAATGGCCTTGAACCAGCGCGGCAGCAGGTAGATGATGACGAGCGTTCCCGCGACCATCGCATACATCGGCCACGATTGGCCGTCGAAGTAACGAAGCTGCGACAGGAAAATCAGAATCGCCAACGAGTTGACGAAGCCCGTGATAACGGAATGAGGCACGAAGCGCATCAGCTTGCCCATTCGGAACACGCCCATCAGGAACTGAATGATCCCCGTCAGAATCGTCGCCGCGAATAAATATTCGACCCCGCGGTCCGCCACGAGCGCGGTCATCAGAACCGCCATGGAACCCGCCGTCGACGACACCATCCCGGGGCGGCCGCCGAAGATAGAGATCAAGATCAGGATGCAGATCGTCGAATACAAGCTCACCATCGGGTTGACTCCCGCGATAAAAGCAAAGGCCAGGGAATCGGGAATCAGCGCAAGCACAGTCGTTAAGCCAGCCAATACATTCAAACGGATGTTCGAGAAAGGGGTGCGTCTCATAGCCGATAACATGCTGTTTACTTCTCCTCCTTGCCTTGAATGCAGAAAGCACCCGTCTCCCGCCGCTCCTGTCCGGAACGTCCGAGATCGAGTGCCGAATGATTTCAGTCCATTGCGCAGGTAATCGGATTAATCGGTGACATCGAAGTTAAAATGGGAATCCTCTACCTTGGGTACCTTAGCCCCGTCGAAGACAAGCTCGGAATTCGAATCGATCCGCGTGCTCTTGCCGCCGACTTCGTTCTGCCCCGGAAGCGGCTCGTCGTCGGACACCATCGCCATCCAGATCGTAAGCCCTATCGCGATAACCGCCAAAGCGAAGGTGCCGCGCGAGGTACGGGAGACGAAGCTGGGCAGCACCCAGTCGACCCTTCCGATCCTTCTTCTCTTCTTCTTCGCGCGGTTCTGCAGCGTGCTGATGGACAGCGCCGGAAGCAGCACCATGCATGCCGCGCTGATCCAGCCGATCGGCTCCGCCGCTACGCAGGTTAGGTAGAACGCGAGGAAGGAGACCAACGCCATCAATTGAATCGGCACCGTAAGCGCCGGATCGGCTGCCTTTCTCCGGGCCGGCGCATCCAGCGGCTGGTCCAGATGGACGATGACCTCTTCCTTCGCTTCGACTCCCGCGAACAAGGTCCACAGCCGGAGTACCGAGGTTCGAATCACGAAGACGCAGATCGGCACGATCGGAATCAGCTGAACGACGAAGCGGCTGTGCCACTCCCTCCAACCGGTCGACGGCCACTCCATCAATCCCGTCGCGATGCGAAGCGCGACCAGCGCCACTCCCAGCAACACGAACAGAAACGCGCCGAAGGCTCGTCTTCTCATATGGGCATAATTCGTCGAGTATGGAATCCTGCCGACGCGGTATACCGCGATTCCCCAGACGAGCATGAGCCAGAAGGCAATCATCCCGTCCACCCCGAATATGTATTCTGTCATTGCATATCCCCCGATCTTTCCGTTACTTCTATTGTAGCGAAAGCTGCGGCAATCGGAAATAGTCCCTGTAGTATTATATCCTCTTGTCCCGTTCTAGCCAATCCGTCCGAGGTCGGTTATGCCCTATAAAAAGAAGGAATTATGGTATAGTAGAGAGGTTGAGCAACGAATTTTTTCGCAAAGTAGGTAGAATCATGCATTTAATGTCCATTGAGCATATAACGAAATCCCATGGGGAGAAGCTTCTGTTCGAGGATGTCACCTTCGGAGTCGAGGATGGCGACCGGATCGGAATCATCGGCGTGAACGGCACCGGCAAGTCGACCTTCCTGAAGGTGATAGCCGGCCTGGAGCCGGCCGATTCGGGAGCGGTCAGCGTCGGCAGCCGGGTTCGCGTCCGCATGCTGTCGCAGGATCCCGCGTTTATTCCGGGCGAAACCGCGTTGGAGCATGTTCTCGGCGGGAACACCCCGCAGCTCTCGGCCGTGCGCGAATACGCCGCGGCTCTCGAGGCGCTGAATCGGAAGCCCGAAGACGAGAAACTTCAACAGCGGCTGATTGCAGCCAATCAGCGAATGGACGAGCTGGACGCCTGGCAGTTGGAGAGCGAAGCCAAGACCGCGCTCGGCCGGCTGGGCATCGAAGATCCGGAAGCGATCGTGGATACGCTGTCCGGAGGCCAACGCAAGCGTGTCGCGATGGCGGCTGCTCTTCTCCAGCCTTCCGACGTGCTTATCCTCGACGAGCCGACGAACCATATCGACAACGATTCCGTCGCCTGGCTGGAAGGCATGCTGCAGAAGCGCCGCGGCGCGCTGCTCATGATCACCCACGACCGCTACTTCCTGGACCGCGTCAGCAACCGCGTGATCGAGCTCGACCAAGGCCGGGCGTTCTTCTATGAAGCGAACTACAGCCGATTCCTCGAGCTGAAGCTGGAACGCGAGCAGCGGGAAGCGGCATCCGAAGCCAAGCGGCAGAACCTGCTCCGCAACGAGCTTGCCTGGATTCGCCGCGGCGCTCAGGCGCGCTCGACGAAGCAGAAGGCGCGGATCGACCGCTTTGAAGCGCTGAAGGCGCAGGCGCCCAAGGGCGGAAACGGCAAGCTGGAGGTGTCCGTCGCCTCCACCCGGCTGGGCAAGAAGATCGTCGAACTCAGCGATGTGACCAAGCGAATGGGAGACCGGACCCTGATCCGCAACCTCAGCTACATCGCCGTACCCGAAGATCGCGTCGGCATCGTCGGCCGCAACGGCAGCGGCAAGTCCACGCTGCTCAAGATGATCGCGGGCCGCCTGCAGCCGGATTCCGGAGCGGTGGAGCTCGGCGAGACCGTCAAGCTCGGCTGGTTCTCGCAGGAGCACGAGGAGATGGACGGCAATCTGCGCGTCATCGAGTATATCCGCGAAGGAGCGGAGCAGATTCGCACGGCGGAAGGCGAGTCGATCTCCGCCGGCCAGATGCTCGAACGCTTTCTTTTCCCGCCGGCCATGCAGTGGACGCAGATCTCGAAGCTGTCCGGCGGCGAGAAGCGGCGCCTTCAGCTGCTCCGCGTCCTGACGGAAGCGCCGAACGTGCTGCTCCTGGACGAACCGACCAACGACCTGGACATCGCCACCTTGAACGTCCTCGAGGATTATCTCGACGACTTCCCCGGCGTCGTCTTCGTCGTCTCTCACGATCGCTACTTCCTGGATCGGACGGTCGACCGTCTGCTGGCCTTCGAAGGCAACGGCGTCGTCTCGAAGCATGAAGGCAATTATTCCGATTACGAAGAACGGCAGGCTCGTTCGGGTTCTTCCGGCGCTGCGCCGGGGGATGCGGGGGCGAAGATCAAGAACGATTCTGCTCCTGTTGCTTCAGCGAAGCCGGCCGAACGGGAACGCGCCTTGAAGATGTCCTACAAGGATCAGAAGGACTTTGAGCAGATCGACGGCTGGATCGCCGAAGCGGAAGAGAAGCTGAACGGGATCGCCGCCCAGATGGAAGCGTCCGGCAGCGACTCGGTACGCCTTCAGGAATTGATGGAGGAGCAGCGTCAGCTTGAGGAGAAGCTCGATAAGCTCCTGGAGCGCTGGACGGAGCTGAACGAACTGGCGGAGAAGATCGCCGCCCAGAAGGAGAACCGCTCCTGAGCTTGGGTTAAGAAGTTGCAGGTCGCAAAAAGGTCAATCATGTGATGAATGAACATGATTGGCCTTTTCCTATTTCTTGAAAAACAGCTTGACCATCCATAGAACGAACTGCAGCGGTAACAGCAAGGCTAGGGAAACTCCATAGCTGATCACGGCAGAAGCTAGCAAGAAGCCTCCGAAGTCATCGAGCAGGGTTGCCCTTCCGTCTTCATAAGATACAAATAAGAGGAGGAGCAGAAGCAGGACGATCCCCGCGGCTTCGGTCCATACGGCGAATAACGAACCGAACGATGCCTTCTTGCCCTGCATGTTCCAGCCCGCCCAGAACTTCAAGGTTCGGATCGGCATGGACCAGCCGTTCATTTTCCCAGGTTCGTTCATCCGCCGAAGCTCCGTTTCCGTGAACAATCCCGGCGGCGCGGCAATGCGGAAGGACTTGAATCTCATTTTGCAATAAGCCAACAGAATAAACTCGGGCAGAACCAACGCGATCGCATACTGCAGCAGGATGCAAATGACGAGCATGCCTAGAGGGCTCAGCGATTCGATATCCCCCTCCGCATTCGCGTACCTGCCGAAACATAGGGCAAGCACCGTAAAAGCGCAGATGAGCGGCACCGCGACGGCGCTCTTCTTATTCTGGAAGTCGTAGAGAAGCTTGCCGCCCTTCCGGAACTCGCCCCTCCGTACCCTCCAGAAGCCTCTGATTGCGCTGTAGATCAGCAAGGCGCCCCCCGTTGCCAGAGCGATTCCTCCCATGCGGGATACCCAATCCGGGGAACGCGAATCTTCGCAGATGAGAAAGAAAAACGAATAAGCGGAGATAGAGAAGACGAACGCAGTAACGACTAAGAGAACGGCTTGCAGCGTCTGATGCCGATATCTTATTCTTTTGTTAAGGAATCCGAGCGTCGGAATCAGCTGCACGGCGAAGATCCACCAGTTCATGGCGTTGATCTTGGGCCAGATCGGGTCGGTCACATACTCGCTCATCTTCATCCCGAACAGGGTAGCGCCGAACAGGCTCGCTTCGAAGAACAAGACTCCTAGGAAAAAGACGGGTAATCCGCTTGGATGCAATCGGTTTCGGGCGATAAGCTGCAGCTCGTAGTAATCCTCTTCTGTCGTCTTGCGAAACATGCGTTCCTCCTGCGACGGGATTTTGCATTTTCCAATTAAATCCGCCATGATTTGATTATAGTAGAAATCTTCCATTTATCTAGTTGGATTTGGGGATTCGAATGACTGACTTCCTAAGGAAGGGATGGTTCCGATGGCGAAACTTCCGGAGACGCTTGCGTCTACGATCAAACAGGTACACGGGGAAAAGGGAGAGCGGTGGCTGGCCGGCTTCGGCGAACTCCTTCGGTATTGCGAGCGGAGATGGGGGTTGACGCTGCTGCCTTCGGATTATCCGCTTAGCTTCAATTATGTCGCGCCCGCGCTTCTTCCGAACGGGCAGGCGGCCGTGCTGAAGCTTCGGGTTCCCGAAGATCCCGAGCTGCCTATGGAGACGGAAGCCCTTCGGAGGTTCACCGGCCTAGGAGGCGCGAGGCTGCTGGATGCCGAGCCGGCGCGAGGCATCCTTCTGCTCGAACGGCTGGAGCCCGGCCGCACTCTCAAGTCCGTTCGAGACGACGAGGAAGCCGCGCGGATTACCGCGCGCCTGCTGTTATCGCTTCGCCTCCCCGCACCTTCGCCCGGCGAGTTCGCCTTCCCGACGTCCGAGATGTGGTCCCTCGGACTCCAGAGGTTGCGGGCGCGGAACGGCGGGGAGACCGGGCCGCTCCCGGAACGGCTTGTCGCCGAAGCGGAGATCCGATTCGCGGAGCTGCACCGTACGCTGGAGGAGCCTCTGCTGCTGCACGGGGATCTACACCACGACAACATTCTGTCTTCCGGCGGCGAATGGAAGGCGATCGACCCCAAGGGCATCATCGGGGAAGCCGCCTACGGCACGGTGCCTTTTCTTCTGAACAACCTTCCCGAGGATCTAACGGCATCCATTGCCCTTATCCGCCGGAGAATCGAGATCTTCTCGGAAGAGATGGGGTTGAACCCGAGGCGGATCGCCGAGTGGACGTTCTGCCATCGCGTTCTATCCGCGGCATGGTTCCTGGAGGACGGAGCCGGGGATCTGGAGTCTGCCATCCGGCTCGCGGAGGGCTTGCATGCGATTCTATAAGAGACGGCAAACAGGAGTCTTCCCGCGGGAAGCTCCTGTCTTTTTTTGGATAGGCCTTTTCGGCAGCCTATTTTCGGAAAGTGCTCTACAAAAAGCTCCGTAATACCGATATATTATCTACCGCATCACGAATAGATCTATCATCGCCATTAAGGGGAGAAAATTCATGTACTTGTCCGTCAAAGTAAGGTTAGCGCTGCTGTTCCTGGTTCCTATCATTCTGTTCGTGGCAACCGCTTTTTATCTGCTGAGCCTTAACTCATCGAACATCAAGCGGCTTAACAATAGTCTGTATGAGGTCTCTTACAAGGCGAACAATCTTATCGTTAACGCAGACCGCGACTTCTATCAGGCGATCGACGATTACGATCTTATTCGCTTGGCCGAGCTTTCGGACGAGAACTACGAAGCGAAGCTCAATGATTTTAACGAGAACATCGGCCAAGTGAACGAACGGATCGGGCAAGCCAAGACGATCCTCGGCAAAGCCGGACTGCTCGACTTCGTCGAAAGCGGAAGCCAGAAGACCGCGGCGGATGCATTCACTCAATACGAGAACGGCTTCGAGGCTTGGTCCAAGCAAGCGTCTGCCAATATCCAGAATCGTTCTCCCGTGAAGGCGGAAGACGAGATCGCCCTTAGCGCGATCTTCTCCGATAGCCGCAAAGGGATCGACATCCTAAGCGATCTGCTGGATCAATATATCCAGGCCGAGACCATCGCCATTAACGACAAGAAGAAAACGGATACGTGGAGCATGTACATCGTGCTCTTCATCGAATGGATCGCGATCATTACCGTCGGCTTCTACACGCTTCGCCATCTGAATCAAACGATCAGCAATCTTCAGAGCAAGACGAAGATGGTGGCCGGAGGCAATCTTCACTTCGAGAGAATGCCCAAGTACGCCAAGGATGAATTCGGCGAGCTGAACCGCTCGATGGATACGATGATCGAGAGGATTCGCGAGCTGGTCACCAAGATCTCGAACAACACCCAGAGCGTTTCCGCGTCCGCCGTCGAGCTGTCGGTGAGCGCCAAGGAATCGGCCGCGACGACCAATCATGTCGCCGAGAACATTCAAGAAGTGACCTCGCAGGTCGAGGTGCAGGCGACTATCGCGGAGGAGACAAGCCGCGCTGTCGAAGAGATGTCCGCCGGCATCCAGCGAATCGCGGAGAACACGAATTCCATCTCCGATCTGTCGATGACGGCCGCCGGTCAAGTCGACGAAGGCAACGAGCACATGCTAAGCCTGAAGCAGCAGCTCGATGAGATTATGCAAGCCATCCAAGCATTGTCCGCCATCGTCGCCAACCTGAACGACAAGTCGGACAAGATCGGCGAGATTACGGAGAATATCACCGACTTCGCCAACCAAACCAACATTCTCTCCTTGAACGCTTCCATCGAAGCGGCAAGGGCCGGCGAGCACGGCAGAGGGTTCGCCGTCGTCGCTCAAGAGATCCGCAAGCTGGCCGCCGGCTCGCTCGAGTCCGCGGAGGTCATCAGCACCCTGATCAACGAGACCCGCGACGAGATCAGCCGCGCCTCGTCCTTCATGGCCGGAACGGTCACCCAGGCTCAGAAGGGCAGCGCTCTGATGGAAGACGTCGCCGAAGACTTCTCCAGCATCCACGAAGCCGTCCGGAGAGTCGTCGAGCAGGTGCACGAGACCTCCGCCATCACGGAGCAGATGTCCGCCAGCTCGGAAGAGGTTGCCGCCAGCATGGAGCAGTCGACCAACTCTTCCCGCGAGGTAGCGGGCAAGGCGCAGACCGTCGCCGCCGCAACCGAAGAGCAGCTTGCTCTCGGCGAGAGCATCTCTCACGCGGCCGACCAGCTGCAGACGGTCGTCAATAGCCTGAAGGCGTCCGTCAGCCAGTTCAAGCTGTAAAAACGAAATACGAAATCGCCAGTCCTCCGTCTGAAGCTTAGACGATGGACTGGCGATTTTCTTCGTTTAAGGACCGAATCGGTCATTCCCTCCAAAACAAAAAGAGATGAACCGAGGTCGCCCTCGGTCCATCTCTCTATGTTGTTTGGACTTCGGTTTGAAGCCCTTGGAGCTTCGATTAGAAGCCGCCCATGCCGCCCATATCGCCCATGCCGCCAGGCATGCCGGCAGCAGCCGCGCCCTTCGGCTCAGGCTTGTCGGCGATAACCGCTTCGGTCGTCAGGAACATAGCCGCTACGGAAGCAGCGTTCTGGAGCGCGGAGCGAGTTACCTTCACCGGATCGATGATGCCGGCTTCGAACATGTTGACCCATTCGCCGGAAGCCGCGTTGTAGCCTACGCCAACCGGTTCCTTCTTCAGGCGTTCGACGATAACGGAGCCTTCTTGGCCGGCGTTGGCAGCGATCGTGCGGATCGGCTCTTCCAGCGAGCGAAGGATGATGTTCACGCCCGTCTTCTCGTCGCCTTCCGCTTGTACGGCGGCAACGGCATGGTATACGTTCACGAGTGCGGTACCGCCGCCGGAGACGATGCCTTCTTCAACCGCAGCGCGGGTTGCGTTCAGGGCGTCTTCGATGCGGAGCTTGCGCTCTTTGAGTTCGGTTTCGGTCGCTGCGCCAACCTTGATGACAGCTACGCCGCCAGCAAGCTTAGCCAGACGTTCTTGAAGCTTCTCGCGATCGAAGTCGGAAGTCGTTTCTTCGATTTGAGCCTTGATTTGGTTCACGCGAGCTTGGATGTCGTTCGTGTCGCCGGCGCCGTCAACGATGATCGTGTTCTCCTTGTTGACGCGAACTTGGCGAGCCGTACCGAGCTGCCCAATCGAAGTAGACTTCAGTTCCAGTCCGAGCTCTTCGGTGATGACTTGGCCGCCGGTCAAAGCCGCGATGTCAGCCAGCATAGCCTTGCGGCGATCGCCGAAGCCAGGAGCCTTGACGGCTACGCAAGTGAACGTGCCGCGCAGACGGTTGACGATCAGCGTCGCTTGAGCTTCGCCTTCAACGTCTTCCGCGATGATCAGCAGCTGCTTGCCGGATTGTACGACCTTCTCCAGAACCGGAAGGATCTCTTGGATGTTGGAGATCTTCTTGTCGGTGATCAGGATGTACGGGTTGTCCAGAACGGCTTCCATCTTGTCCGTATCCGTGATCATGTATGGAGATACATAACCGCGGTCGAACTGCATGCCTTCAACGACTTCCAGTTCCGTGTTGAAGCCCTTGGACTCTTCGACGGTGATGACGCCGTCCTTGCCGACTTTGTCCATCGCGTCCGCGATCAGTTGGCCGACTTCGTCGTCCGCAGCCGAGATCGCAGCGACTTGCGCGATGTTGGAGCTGCCTTCGACTTGCTTGGAGATCTTCTTGAGCTCTTCGACAGCTGCCTTGACAGCCTTGTCGATACCCTTGCGAACGACCATCGGGTTAGCGCCCGCGGTCACGTTCTTCAGGCCTTCGCGGATCATCGCTTGAGCCAGAACGGTAGCCGTCGTCGTACCGTCGCCGGCAACGTCGTTCGTCTTCGTAGCGACTTCCTTAACGAGCTGTGCGCCCATGTTCTCGAATGCGTCTTCGAGTTCGATCTCCTTCGCGATCGTAACCCCGTCGTTCGTGATCAGCGGAGATCCGAACTTCTTCTCCAGAACGACGTTGCGGCCCTTCGGTCCAAGCGTCACTTTAACCGCGTTGGCAAGCGAGTCTACGCCGCGAAGCATCGCGCGGCGCGCGTCTTCGCTGAATTTGATTTCCTTAGCCATTACGAATAACCCTCCTCGATAATATCTTCCTGGCGTTACGTAATCAGATCGAACTTATGTCGTCCTTCGCAGGGATTAGCCTACGATGGCGTGAATGTCGCTTTCCTTCATAATCAAGTACTCTTTGCCTTCGTACTTGATTTCCGTTCCTGCATACTTGGAGAACAATACACGGTCTCCCACTTTGACTTCAAGCGCTACGCGAGCTCCGTCTTTGTTCAGCGAGCCGCTGCCCACCGCGACGATAGTTCCTTCTTGCGGCTTCTCCTTCGCCGTGTCCGGCAGGACGATACCGCTTGCGGTTTTTTCTTCCTTGGCACTCGCTTCAACAAGTACGCGATCACCCAAAGGTTTGATCATGAAAAAAGCCTCCTTTGTGAATAGGTTCATTGTTAATATGGTGGGATTCGCCACCTGTTAGCACTCGTTGATGTAAAGTGCTAATAACCATCTCTTATGATACTGATTTTGCGTTTGGTTTTCAAGCCCTTTTCCGTTAAAAAAAGCAGACCCGATCGTTATCCCGGGTCTGCGCAGTCGCGCTCGTTTTCCATTCTATCCCAAGCTTCGTCGAAACATTCACGTCCGGAAGTGTCCGGCCATCGCCTTGAGCCGGGAAGCCATCTCGCTCAGCTTGTCCGCCGTCTCCGCCATCGCGCCGCTCGACTTGGTCTGCTGCAGGGTCATGGATGCGACCTGCTCCGTGAACGAAGCGGTCTCCTCCGTCACCCGTCCGATATCCTGGATGGACAGCACAACCGACTCGCTTCCGGCCGACATCTGCTCGATGGATGCCGCCGCTTCGATAATGTTGCTGCTCAGCGTGCTGACTTCTCCGACGATTCCGTTGAACGATTCCTCCGCCTGCTTCATGCCGGATACCGCTCCGTACACCTGCTCCGAGTTGGCTTCGAACTTGATTGCCGCGTCCGCGATATCCTGCGACATGGACTGAAGCGTATCTCCGATCTGCACGGCGGATTGCTGCGTCTGGTCGGCCAGCTTGCGGATCTCGCCGGCAACCACCGCGAAGCCTCTTCCATGCTCCCCGGCCCGGGCGGCCTCGATCGCCGCGTTAAGGGCGAGCAAGTGCGTCTGATTGGACACCTCGGAGATATAACCGATGACCTCCAGCACTTGCTCGGACTTCTGGTTCAAGCTTCTAACCATCTCCTGCAGCAAACGGAAGGAGGCCTCTACCTCCCGGATATCCTTAGAAGCGGTCTGAAGCTGCGCCGCTCCTCCCTCCGCCCGGCTGCGCGTGGAGACGGCTGCGTCGGAGGCACCCGTCGTCGTGGCGGCGACCTGGCCCAATCCTTCCCTTGTCTCTTGCATGACTGCCGAGATCTGCTGCGACTTCGCCACTTGGGTAGCCGTTCCCGAGGCCACCTTCTCCACCGCTCGGGACACTTCCCCGCTCACGCGAGCGTTCTCGTCCGCCCCTTGCTTCAGTTGGATGGCGGCTGCCGCCAGCTCCGCCGTGCTTCCCCTCAGTTCCTTCATCATCTTCTGAAGGCTGTCCAGCATGACGTTGGCCGCGCTGGCCAGATCGCCCGCTTCGTCCTTGGTTTGTACGACGATTCGCCTGGTCAGGTCTCCTCCGTTCGGCGACGAGATGTTCTTCAGCGCTCCCGTCACGTTGCCGATCTGATCGATGACCGACTTGTTCAGATGCCGGACCGCCCACCCGACGACGGCGATGCTCGCAACCGCTATAACCGATACCAGAATGACAAGAGCCTTGTTCGACGACATGTTAACGCCCGTAATGACAAGTCCGGCGCTGACCAATTGAAGCAAGCTGACTCCCAGGAACAGCAGCTGCGCCTTTCTTCCCAATCCCATTCCCGATTTCTCCATCCCAACGTCCCCCTTCGACATTCGAACAACAGCAAGAAATTATGAGGTTTACTATGTAAACGCTGTCATGCATGTGTTCCTAGTGTACCATAAATCCATTCCTTGGAATATCGAAAAATAGGCATTTAGGTCGATTCCCGCTCGTTACCCGCCTCTCCCCCCGGCTCCGTTTTCCGGTTGCCGGAAACGCCTAGCGCTCCCTCCGACGCTCCTATACTCCGGCACTACAGACACTCCGGCACTCCGGCACTCCAACACTCCGACTCCAACACTCCGGCACACCGACGCTGGCACACCGATACTTTGACACTCTGACACTCCGACACTCCGACACTCCGACACTCCGACACTCCGGCACTACAGACACTCCGGCACTCCCGGTACTCCGACGCTCCAACACTCCGGCACACCGACGCTGGCACACCGATACTCTGACACTCTGACACTCCACACTCCGGCACTCTGATTTTCTGTAACGGAAATTTACGACCCTTATCGGCCTCGAAAACCGCCTTTCTCTCTCTAAAGGAAATTCGAGACCCTTACACGGAGAAAAGTCCCCATAAACCAAAAAACAAGCCGAATAAGCGTCTCTAAATTCCGTTAAAATTCAAAAGCGGCGATATCGCTCACCTAAGCGTCTCAAATTTCCGTTACAGAGCGGTGACGAAGATAACGCCAAAGCTTGGAACCCCTAAATTCCGAATCCCTCAAAAAAAACCGCAGGCGCCGCCCCTTATCGGGCCGCGCCTGCGGGCTTTGCCATTCCGGCTATTCGCTCATGTTCGAGCAGCGCCTCGATAATCTTCTTCGTCCTCCAGCTCCATCGCCCGCAGCTTCGCTTGACGCTGCTTGAAGGCCATGTTCGAGAGAAACACGCTGATTTCATACAGCGCGACAAGAGGAAGCGCCACGAGCAGATCGGAGATGACGTCCGGCGGGGTAATGACTACGCCGACCAAGATCATGAGGAACCATGCGACCCTGCGGATTTTCTTCAGGACGATCGGATTCAGGATGCCGATCCGGGTTAAGAAAAGAATCACGACGGGCAGTTCGAACAAGACGCCTAACGGAAAGACGATATTGAACATAAAGGAGAAATATTGATTGACCCCGTACATCGAATCGATGCCCATCTTGTGCGTCAACCCTTCGGTAAAGCCGTAAGCCATCGGAAACACGATGTAATAGGCGAATGCCAATCCCGCCAGGAACATGAACAAGGCTCCGGGGACATAACGAAGCGTAGCCCGCTGTTCCTTCTCTCCGAGCGCCGGCTTGACGAAGGACCACAGCTGAAAGATCGTGAACGGAATCGCCACTACGAAGGAGACGATGAAAGCTAGTTTCATATACAAGCCGATAGCATCCCACGGCGAGAAAGCATGCAATTCGATGCGACCTGCCGGCGTATTCTCGACCAGATAATCGAAGATCGGCTTCGCGCAGAACAAGCCGCCTACTACTCCGAGCACGAACACGATCAGCACGACGATCACTCTCTTGCGAAGCTCACCGATGTGAGCCATTATCGGCATCCAGCCGCCTTCCTTAGAAGCGCCGCGCGAGCCCGTGCCTTCTGTCGCCATATGTGCGAATCCTCCCTGACAAGCAATCAGGGCGGCTTCTGAGGCAAGCCGCCCTCTTCTTCGTACCGTTGATCTTATTCCGGAAGACGTCTCTCCGCTCTTGGCTGCTCGACGACGACTTCATGACCGCCGGCATCCGATGCGGCGACTTCCACGCGGCGAGGCGCCGCAGCGGGTTCGTCGTCCATAATGCCGTTCGCGCCCTTCTTGAATTCGCGAAGGGTCTTGCCGAACGCCTTGCCCAGCTCCGGCAGCTTGTTAGGTCCGAACAACAGCAATGCAACAATCACGAGCAGAATGAATCCTGTAGCGCCGATGCCACCCATCGTAACGCCTCCTGTTCCCTCACTTGGTGATAGCTAGCTTCTGTAACTATTATAGCCCTGTCTACTAACGATGCAAGCCGCCGTATCCCATCCCGACGATGTCCTCCCGAACGAGGATATCTCCGGCGAGTACCCGCGGCAGCAAGACGTCGAAGGACGTATAAGGATCATGCATGACGCAGCCTGGCAGCCCGAAGATCGGGATGCCTCTTAGATAGCCGAACAGCAGCATCGAGCCGGGAAGCATCGGCGTGCCGTAGCTGACGATGTCCGTCCCCGCGTCCGCGATCGCGCCCGGAGTGCGGTCGTCCGGATCGACGGACATGCCTCCAGTCACCAATATCATATCATACCCTTGCTCCAGAAAATAGTGAATGTGCAGGGCGATGGTCTCCCGGTCGTCCGGAGCGAAGCGTTGTTCGGCGACCTCGGAACCGTACTCGGCCAGCTTGCGCACGACCGCAGGTCCGAACTTGTCCTGGATGCGGCCGTGATACACTTCGCTGCCGGTCGTCAGCAGCCCCGCGCGCAGCTTGCGCATCGGACGAACCGACATCGGAAGCTTTCCTTCCTTCTCCTTGTACTCCGCGGCAATCCGCTCGACTTCCGCGACCTTCTCCTCCGGAACGATAAGCGGAATCGCCCGCGTGGCCGCGATCGATTCGCCCTCTCGCACGACGCGGTGATTCAATACGGTCGCCAGCGCGATATCGCCCAGCGCGTTGATCCGGTCGACGACCGGCTTCGCAATCGAAGCCAAGCCGGAGATCGCAGCTTTGAGCGCCACTTTGCCTTCGTGGGGTTCTCCGAACGATAAATTCTCCCCCGCAAGGGCGACCGCCATCCGAAGAGCCGCGTCGTCCTCGTGCAGATCCCCCTCCGCAAGCTCCATCACGTACAGATGCTCCTTGCCGATGTCCTTCAGCTTCGGGATGTCGTCTAGGGTAACCCGATGCCCTTTGCGGAAAAGCCGGCCTTTGAATTGGCCCGGCAGAATCTGCGTGAGATCGTGCGCAAGGGTCATGCCTACAGCGTCTTCCACCTTCACTTCGCGAAGCAAGGTGTTGCCGATTCTCTTGACTTCCCCGAAGCCGGCGCCTTCTCCCGTCATACGTCGAAGTCCCTCCCCAGCCCCTTGACTTGAAGCAGGGCGGAAGGAATCATATCCATGATCGCCATTAACGCTTCGGTAACGCCCTTCGGATCTCCCGGGAGGTTAATGATCAGCGTATTCGCCCGAATCGCGACGACGCCTCGGAACAGCATGGCCCGCCGGGTCCGCTGCATGGCGGCGGATCGCATCGCTTCCGCCATGCCGGGCACGACTCTCTCCGATACCATAAGCGTCGCTTCCGGCGTCACATCCCGAAGTCCCAGCCCGGTACCGCCCGTCGTCAGGATCAAATCCGCTTGGAAATAATCCGCCATCTCGATGAGTGCCGCTTGGATCTCGTCCTTCTCGTCCGGAACGATCCGATATTCGACGATCTCGCCTTCCAGCTCTTCCTCCACCAGCTCTCGAATGACTTGGGCGCTGGTATCCTCTCTCTCTCCGCGCGACCCTTTATCGCTAGCCGACAATAAGCCTACCTTCCAGAACATGCTTTTCCCCTCCCCCATCGTTTCTTGCTGCCTTACTCTTCGATCCGATTCGGAAGCGAGTAGTCTCCGTTCTTGCCTCCGGTCTTGGAGAGCAAGCGAGTCGGTCCGATCTCCATATCCTTCTGCAGCGCCTTGCACATGTCATATACCGTCAGCGCGGCCGCCGAAACCGCGGTGAGGGCTTCCATCTCGACGCCCGTCTTGCCGGTCGTCTTCACGGATGCGGTTATATAAAGCGTATCCTTGCCGTTATCGGAGAAGGAGATGTTGACGCCGGTAAGCGGAAGCGGATGGCACATCGGAATCCAGTCCGACGTTCGCTTGGCCGCTTGAATCCCCGCGACCTGCGCGACGGCCAGTACGTCTCCCTTGGCGACCGATCCCTCGAGGATTCGCGTTAGAGTCTCTTCGTTCATCTTCACCCGCGTCTCGGCCTCCGCCGTACGGGCCGTTACCGGCTTATCGGAGACGTCCACCATGACCGCGCGTCCCTGCTCGTTAAAGTGAGTCAGCTTATCCATCGTTACTCCTCCTGTCGTACCATCGGACTCCGTCCTCCGTCGCCAATCCGTCGAGCGGGAGGTCGTGTTCTTCCTTGGGCAGCCTCATCTTCGAGAGCTGCGCGCCGTAGGCGAATCCGATCCATAAGGTAGATTCGGCAGAACGAGCGTTCTTCCTTCTTGCTTCATATAATCGATCATAATACCCGCCGCCGTAACCGAGCCTGCCGCCGAATTCGTCGAAGGCCAGCCCCGGCACCAGAACCAGGTCGATCGGCGCCTCCGCCTCGTATTCGGCCGTCCGAGCGGGATCCGGCTCGGGGACCCCCCATGGACCTGTCCCCCAAGAGGAAGGATTGTCCAGGACGCGCAGCTCCATTCCTTGGCGATCGTCCTTCACCCGCGTAGCCACCACGACATGACCGTCCGCCCAGCAGCGTTCCGCCAGAGGGAACGGACTTGCCTCGGAACGGAAGGCCCCGTACAAACAGACCGTAAGCTTCGTTCCTCGCCGCGATTCAAGCGGTTCCAGAACCTCGCGGACGATTGAACCGCAGATCGCTTCAGACAGGCTGGCTCTCCATTCCGCCGGAACGGCGTCTCTCGCTTGCGCCGCCGATTGCCGGAGAGCTTTCTTGAGAGCTTCCGTCTTAGCGGAATCCATCATTCGTCCCTCCGTCCAGTTGCAAGATATAGGTAGTTTCAGTTTATCATTTTTTGCCCAAATTCGCCAAGAAATCGGTCGCCTCCCTGTCGTTTCCCCATCGTTCGCGGCTTGGACGTTACCGCCGTTTTGCGCTACACTGGAATGAAGCTCCTATCAAGCAATAAACGCCTACGGCGACTTCCGCACGCCTTAGCCGCTGTGCGAAGGTTATTCGGAAGCCTGTATATCCTAAATTCCGGATAACCAAGCGACATGAACTTATTCCTCGTTTCAGCAATAAAACGTCTTCGGCGTCCTTAGAATTCCGTATCGTTACGAAAATCAAGTTTCTCGGAGGGATTCCTCTTGCTGTTGCAAGCATCTGGCATAACGAAACATTATGGGGTTACCCCGGTACTCGAAGGGCTGTCCCTTCTCATTAACGAACGCGACCGGATCGGCCTTGTCGGCGTGAACGGCGCGGGCAAGTCCACGTTCCTTCGCATCATAGCGGGAGAGCTGACGGCCGATTCCGGCTCGATCTCGAAGCCTCGCGAACTCAAAATCGGCTACTTGGCGCAGAACAGCAGCTTCAACGGGCAATCGACGCTGCAGGAGGTCATGTTCGACGCCTTCGGACCGCTGCTCGAACAGGAGCGAGAGCTGCGGCGCCTGGAGGAGAGGATGGCCGACCCGGCCGAGCAGCAGGATTCCGCCCGTTACGAGGCGCTGCTCACCCAATACGCCGAAAAGAACGACCGCTTCCGCGACGCGGGCGGCTTCGAGATGGATAACCGGATTCGCAGCGTCCTTCACGGAATGGGCTTCGGCGACTTCCCTCCCGGGACGCAGGTGGCCAGCTTGAGCGGCGGCCAGCGGACGCGCCTTGCCCTGGCGAGGCTCCTCGTCGTCCAACCGGAGCTTCTGCTCCTCGACGAGCCCACCAACCACCTGGATATCGCGACGCTCACTTGGCTGGAGCAGTACCTGCGGACGTATTCCGGCGCCATGGTCATCGTCTCCCACGACCGTTACTTCCTGGACGCGACGGTCACTTCCATCGTGGAGATCGAACGCCACTCCGCGACCCGCTATACCGGCAACTACAGCCGCTTCATGGAGCAGAAGGAAGCCGACTTCGCCCAGAAGGCGAAGCTGTACGAGCAGCAGAAGAAAGAAATCGCGCGCATGGAGGACTTCATTCAGCGCAATCTCGTGCGGGCGACGACAACGAGAAGAGCCCAGAGCCGGCGGAACGCCCTGGAGCGGATCGAACGGCTCGAGAAGCCGGGCACGCTGAAGCAAGCGAGCTTCTCCTTCTCGACCGAGAGGCGCACCGGCAAGGATGTGCTCCAGGTGTCGGAGGCTTCCGCATCTCCGTCCGAGGAGCTCGCGCCGCTGTTCAAGGACGTCAGCTTCGACGCCAAGCGCGGGGAACGCATCGCCCTGCTCGGACCGAACGGAGTCGGCAAGACGACGCTGCTGAAGGCGCTGGTCGGAACCCTTCCGCTGAGGAAAGGAACGATCCGCTGGGGAACCGGCGTCATGCTCGGTTATTACGATCAAGAGCAGAAGCAATTAAACAAAGCGAATACCGTGCTCGAGGAAGTATGGAGCGAATACAAGATGCTGCCTGAAGCGGAGATCCGAACGGTTCTCGGCAACTTCCTGTTCAGCGGCGAAGACGTCAAGAAGACGGTCGGATCGTTAAGCGGGGGCGAGAAAGCCCGCGTGGCGCTCTCCAAGCTCATGCTGCGCAAAGCGAACGTCCTGGTGCTGGACGAACCGACCAACCACCTGGATCTTTGGAGCCGAGAGGTGCTGGAGGCCGCTCTGGAGGAATACGAAGGCACGCTCTTGTTCGTCTCCCATGACCGCTACTTCCTGAATCGGCTTGCCGATCGGATCGTCGAGCTCCATCCCGAGGGAGCGGAGCATTTCCTGGGCAATTACGACGACATGATCGCGAAGAAGCAGGAGTTGGAGCAGTGGAAAGCGGAATCCGCTCAAGCCTCCTCTTCCAAAGCCGGCGCTCCGGCTCCGGCTTCGGCTCCCGCGCCTGCCCAGCAGGATTACGAAGCGGAGAAGCAAGCCAAGCGGGACGAACGGGCCAAGCAGCGCAAGAAGGAGCAGGCGGAGGCCGATATTGCCCGCTTGGAAGAGGAGATGGCCGCTCTGGAACAGGAGATGGCCCTGGAGGAAGTCTTCTCGGATTACGTTCTGCTTCGCGAGAAACAGGCAGAGCTCGACAAACGGCGACAAGAGCTCGACGAAGCGTATGAACGGTGGGAATCTTTGCTGGATTGAGCCGCTGATGCCCCAACGCGGTTATGAACAGCCTTGTCCACAGTCTGTGAGTAGCGGGTTATCCCCAGAAAATGTGATTTTTCTCGGGAAAACCCGCTTCTCACAGGCTGTTTTTATTATCTGAATATTAAATTTCTGACTTTTCCACCGAATTGTCCACAATATCCACATAAAACGACAGCGCGATTTATCCCCTGCGATGTAATCCATGAAGCTTACTCCAGCAAGGCTTTTTTTTCGATGTCCACAATATGCACATGGGGTGTGGACAACTGTATCCACACCCCGATTTGATGAATTCGCCCTATTTCTGTCGAAGGGTGAGCGGTTTTGTAGACGAACCCGGCGGGTTTCGCCATGATCCAAGACTTCCGCCTCTGCCCGCTGGGCCAAGCGGCATAATCCGTTGTCGAAAGCATCCGAATCGCGCATTCTCGCGCTAGTCCAAAGTCCCTCTTAGAACCGCTGCCGCTTGCCCCTTTCCGCACGTTTCGATTTTCCAACCTCGAACGAATTAAAAAAGGGAGCCCGGCCCCTGAGCTTATGCTAACTCAGCCGCCGTTCCCCCTATAATCGTTATGCCGAAAATCAGAAGAATAAGTCCCGATCCGATATTGAGGCCTCTTAACCACCGCGCGGAGAGCCGCTTCTTGAACGCGCCGACCGCGGAGGCAAGCGCCAGCCACCAGAGAGCGGAGCCCGCGAAGACTCCCGCGACGAGAAGCAAAGCGTCGCTCGTTCCGGACGATGCCCTCGAGAACCCGGCGAACATTCCCGCGAAGGAGATAATCGTCATCGGATTCGTCAAGGTGAGCAGGAGAGTGGACAAGTACGCCATCCAGCGTCCGGAGGCAGGCGATTGGCCTTGCCCTTCCGCGCTCTCCGGCTTGGCGATGAGAGTCTTGTAGGCCAGATAGCACAGGAAGACGCCTCCCGCGACCCGAATCCAATCCTGCTGATGAAGCAGGAACGACGTTAGCGCCGTTAAGCCCAGCGCGGCGATCGTTCCGTAAATCGCGTCCGCGGTCGCCGCTCCCAGCCCGGAGAGCAAGCCGTATAGACGCCCTTGGGCAAGGGTTCGGCGAATGCACAGAAGGCCGATCGGCCCGACCGGAGCCGCTACGGACAAGCCAAGCGCCAAGCCTTGCCATAAGATAGACATTCCGCACTCCCTCCGCCGAAGCTTCTTTAGGCTTCTATCGTTTTTTTCGAATCGGCCTCGGCTCCGACCGACCAATCCTCCAGCGACAGCTGAGCCTCGGCTTTAAGGTCGAGCGAGTCGAACTCGCCGCGCCGCCACTTCAGGTCCGCCGCCGCCGCGATCATCGCCGCGTTATCGGTACAGAGCGAATTCGGCGGAATCAGGAGCGGCACGCCCGCTTCCGCGCACAGAGCCGTCAGCCGCGAGCGCAGCCCCTTGTTCGCCGCAACGCCGCCGCACAGCAGAAGCTGGCGAACCCCGTATTGCTGCGCCGCTCTCATCGCCTTGGCGGTCACCACGTCGATGACCGACTCTTGGAATCCCCTCGCCAGCGCATGCGCCCGGATCGGCTCGCCCTTCATGTTCGCGCGGTTGATCTCCGCGAGCACCGCGGACTTGAGGCCGCTGAAGCTGAAGTCGTACGAGTCCGGCTCCAGCCAGGCCCGCGGCAGCTCGATGGCCTCTTCGGCTTCGTGCGCCATCCGGTCCACGTGAGGGCCTCCCGGGTAGGGGAGGGACAACGCCCGCGCGACTTTGTCGTAAGCTTCGCCGACCGCGTCGTCCCGCGTGCGGCCGATAATGCGGAAGCTGCCTTCCGATTCGAGCAGGACGAGCTCGGTATGGCCGCCGGACACGACCAGCGCCAGAGAAGGATATTGAATCTCTCCGATCAGGCTGTTCGCGTAGATGTGCCCGGCGATGTGATGGGTGCCGATCAATGGAACGTCGAGAGCCATGGCCAGACTCTTGGCCGCGACGACCCCGACGAGCAGCGCGCCCACGAGGCCGGGGCCTTGCGTTACCGCTACGGCATCGATCTGCTCCGGAGAGACGCCGGCCGCAACGAACGCTTCCTCCAGAATGACGGTGATGCTCTCGACGTGCTTGCGGGACGCGATCTCCGGAACCACGCCGCCGAAGCGGCGATGGGTATCGATCTGGCTGGATACGATATTGGCCAGCACTTCGGTACCGTTGCGGACGATGGCCACGGAGGTCTCGTCGCAGCTGGTCTCGATGGCTGCCAGATAGTACGGATTGTTCATGCCTGCTCTCCTTCTAACGCTCTTGCCGACGAGCCCGCCGTTCCCCGTTCCGCCTTCTCACCAGGCGTTCTCCGGCTTCTTGGCTCAGGGTTATCTTGCTTGTTCCAGACCTCCGGGTCGAGATCCGCCCACATGATAAGAGCGTCTTCCATATTATCCGAATAATAACCGGGGCGAATGCCGGAGGGCTCGAAGCCGAATCGGCGATAGAGCCGCTGGGCGATCTCGTTGGTGACCCGCACCTCCAGCGTCATGCGCTTGGCGCCGAGCCAGTGGGCGGTCTTCATCATCTCTCCGAGCAGGAGCTTGCCGAGCCCCTGCCCTTGATAGCGTTCGCGGATCGCGATATTGGTCACGTGGGCCTCGTCCACGATCAGCCACATGCCGCCGTAACCGAGGATGGCTCCATCCTGCTCCATGACCATGTACTTCGCGAACAGGTTCTGCTTCAGCTCGTTGTTGAACGCTTCCGCCGTCCAGGGGGCGGTGAACGCTTCCTTCTCGATCTCGACGATCGTGTCGATATCCTCCAGCCGCATGCTGCGGAACACCAGTGCTTCCTTGCGGATAGCCGGCAGGCTCATGTCGCACTCTCCGATCTCGCGGCGTTCAGCTTCACTTCCGCCTCCGTCAGCTGGGTGTAGTTCGGCACGAAATCATGCACGACCGAAGCTTTGCCTTGCCGGTAACGAGCTTCCGCCAGCAAGCCGATGGCTCCCGCGTCCATGGAGTAAGCCGCTTCGGAATAGATCCCGGAAGCCGCGGCATGGCCGACGGGTTCTCCGAGCAGCTTGGCGGCAACTTCGCCGTTCTCGCTGACGAACCACACCTCGCCCGGCGGCTTCCCGGCTTGCGCCAGTTGCTCCAAGCTGCCGAACCATTCCTTAAAGAGGCGAATGCCGTCTTCTTCCGCCCGATGCCAGGAGCCGTCCTCGCGGATCGCGAACCGAGCTACGTAAACTTGTCCTCTGCGGGCATCCATGAGCGGAACGACCCAGACCTCTCTTCCGTCCCGTTCGTCCGCTTCCTCCCGCTTCCTCAACCAGAAACCGTACGCCATCGCTTCGAGGCTGGAGACGCCGACCAGCGGCTTCTTCCAGATCCAGGCGAGCGTCTTGGCCGCGGTCACGGCGATGCGGACTCCCGTGTAGGAGCCGGGGCCTTGCCCGACCGCAATGACGTCAACCTCGCCGGCAGGCGTACGGCTGCTCTGAAGAAGCTCCTTCATCTGAGACGTCACGTAGACGGAATGATTCCGTTCGGCATAGGACTGAGAGCTGCCGAGCACGGCCCCGTCCCGGGTGACCGCCGTCGCCAGCGTTGCCGTCGAGGTATCGAGAGCCAGCGTCGTGCAGCTTCCCGCTTGCCCCTTCGTCTCGATTCCGTTCATGATTCGATCTCCCCCTTCGCTCTCTCCTTCATGCCAAGCTTCCGACACCATTCTTCATATCTATCCCCCAGAGGAACGCAGACGAATAATCTCGATTCCGGTCCGGTATGGGCGATGCGCAGATGCAGCCTCTCCGGCGGCAGCAGAGGAACGATGAGAGAAGCCCACTCGACCAGGGAGACGCCCTCCCCTTCGAAGTATTCCTCGAGGCCCAGCTCGTCCGCCTCTTCCATGGAGAGACGGTAGACGTCCATATGATAGAGAGGCAATCGGCCTCCGTCGTATTCTTTAATGATAGTGAAGGTAGGGCTGTTCACGATGCCCGGTATGCCGAGGCCCGCCGCGAACGCTTGAGCGAACCTCGTCTTGCCCGCTCCCAGATCTCCGTCCAAGGCAAGCAGCGTTCCGGGCATGGCGAGCTTCGCTAAATGTTGGGCGAAGCGCACCGTATCCGCCTCGCATTCCGCCTTCCATTCGAAGACGCGCCCCTTCTCTTCCAGGTCTTCATAATCGACCGCCATCTCGTACTCCTCCGAATCCTGATGCCAGGCGACGGGATGACGATCCCGCCGAATCCCCCGCGGCGAATGCAGAAAATCCGCGTACGGACATCATGAAGTCCAAGCGCGGATGAGCGCATTCGCATTCGCAAAGTGAAGCATCGGCGAGGGTTCCGCCTGGCATGTTGTGTCCTTAATTATATCGGCACGAACCCGAACTTGCAAAAGAATAAGCAAGGAGGGTTCGCGCCGAATTCCGCCTCTTCAGCCCGCTTCCGGTTCCAAACGGTAAGGAATCCGGAACACGAACCTGGAGCCTCCCGTCCAGTCCGCATCCAGCCAGATCTCCCCTCCCTGCAGCTCCACCAGATTCTTGCAGATCGCCAGCCCGAGTCCGGTTCCTTCGTAATGCCGATTCATGTCCGAATCCATCTGGTTGAATGGCAGGAACAGGCGATGGATATCCTCCGGCTTGATGCCGATTCCGGTATCGGTGACCTGGAATTCCAGCAGAACGCTTCCGGTAACCAAGCAAGACTCCTCGACCGGGTAAGCCTCCAGCCGAACGAAGCCGGAATCAGTGAATTTCACCGCGTTGCCGATCAGGTTGATCAGGATCTGCTTTAAGCGAATCGGATCCCCGTAGAGCTTCTTAGGCAGCTTGTGATCGAGGCTCGTCTCCAGCCGCACGTCCTTCTGGCCGGCATTGATCGAGAACAGCTCCATGCTGTCCGTCAGGCAATCGGCGAGGTTGAACCATTCCGGCTTAAACCGCACATGCCCGGATTCGATCCGCGTGTAATCGAGGATCCCGTTGATGATTCGTAGCAGCGCATGGCTGCTCTTATCCTGGAGCAGCAGAAGCTCGCGTTGGATGGAGGTCGGATTCGCCTCAAGCAGGAGCTGATTGGCGCCGACGATCCCGTTCAGCGGCGTGCGGATCTCATGGCTCATCGTCGCGAGGAAGCTGCTCTTCGCCCGATTGGCGCTCTCGGCTTCCTCTTTGGCTCGGATCAGCTCCAGCTCCGCTCTTTTTTTCTCCGTGATGTCCTTGGCTACCATGTAGACGTACTCCTTGGCATCGACGAACAGCGGGAACATCGCGACCTCCAGAAGCAGAAGCTCGCCGCATCGCACCCGAAGATGTAGCTCCGCATTCTGCGGAACGGCCGTCCGGATGACCGTATGAAGACTAACCTCCGCCGCAAGGAACTCGTCCCGGTACGGAATCAGATCCTCCAGCACGAGACCGGGCAAGTCGCTCTCCATATACCCGGTCAAACGCGGGACCGCGGGGTTGATGCTGACTATCCTCTCGAGAGTGGGGTCGTAGCAGACGACCATGTCCGGGTAATGCTCGAACAAGGAGAAGTAGCGAAGCTCGTTAAAGTGCGCGGATCGAAGGGCATTTCTCTTGTCCAGGTACATGACGACCCAGACCGTGACAAGGATGAAGATGGCGGCTCCCCCGATCAAAGTCGCCAGGTACGACGTCTCCACGGCTTCGTTCTCCACCATGATGCTGGCAGACGGATCGACATACGTTCCCGACATCGCCACGTAATGCATGCCCGACATCGCCGCGCCGAGCAGAAGCGCTCCCGCGGTCTTGCGCATCAGCTCCCGCCTGCCGCCCCGGCCGATCGTTCTGTAGAACGCAACGTAGAGGGAACTGAGCGTGAAGACAACGGCGATCGCAATCGAGAAAACGGTATAGGAAGGATCGTAGTCCGTCGCATCCGACATTCCCATCGCGTACATGCCCATAAAGTGCATGAGGACGATGGCCGCCGAGATCAAGGAGCCTCCGATGAGAAATGAACCGTGTTTATTGCCGATTCTCTTGCCGGCGATAGGCAGAAGGCCGAAGTAGACCAGAACGATCGGAATGACCGCCGACAGGTACAGCGGAGCCAACCGGAAACGCAGCGGGCTGCTCTGAGAATCCAGCGCCAGAATGCCCAAGTAGTGCATGGACCAGATTCCGATACCGATCACGATGGAAGCAAGCGGCAGGAAGAGCCGGGAACGGAAGCTCGGGGAACGAAGCCGAACGATGAGATCGCAGCCTATGTAGGAGGAGATAACGGAGAACAGAACGGAGAGAGCGACAAGAAGCACGTTATACGATCCATGGTCATGATGCATGCTTATGGCTCCTTGGAATCCGGCCCTCGCTTTTCGCGGTCGAAGCCGGAGCTTGATAAAACAAAGACGAGCGGGACAAGCCCGCATCGTCATTTTGGTTACATATTAAGGGAGTCCGGACGGCCGCACAATCGGATTAAAGGAGCATTTTGTTAGAAAAGGATCGATTAGGACTTGAGCACATCATGATCGACGTAACGCGTCCCGTTCAGTTCGCTGATCAGGTTGATCGCCACTTTGGCGCCGTCGCCCGCCGTTATGATCGTATGCATGCTGACCCCGGCAATGGTGCCGGCCGCCCATACGTTGGCAAGACTCGTTCGGCCTTCCGAAGTCGCATCGACGATCGTCTTGATTCTCGGCTCGGTGCCCGGCTTCGTTCGGATCCCGCTCGCTTCCGCGAAGTCCGCGAACATGCCCGTTGCGACGATGACATGGCCCGCCTCGTAAGATCCGTTCTCCGTCTCGACGGTTAGAGAGCCTTCGCCCGCCACGACTTTGGTCGCTTTGGCTTGAACGTATTCCGCGCCGAACTTGATCGCCTGCCGCTTGCCGGTCTCGACGAGATCGGGACCCGAGATGCCAGGGGCTCCATAATGGTTGTCCAGCCAAGCGCGTCTCGTGACGCTCTGGTCGCTGTCGATAACAAGAGTCTTCTTCCCGGCTTTGGAGGTGAAGATCGCTGCGCTCGAGCCGGCAGGGCCCGCTCCGATAATGACTACATCATACATGCTGGTGCTCTCCCTTCGATTGGATGGTAACTGCTTAATTATACCATTTTCCAATCGCGGGCGCTAAAGCGCTTCCGTCACGGGCCCAGCCTCACGGCCGGGCTCCGGATCGTCAATGCTCCGTCAGCCGGTCGACCGAGACGGTCTGCGTGTTGGTTGGCTTCGCTCCGACCTGAACCGTCGCCATTCCGTTCGCCGTGTCGACGCTCTCGATCCAGACGGGTTCCCCCTCCAGCTTGACCGCAATCGTATCCTTGGAAGAGTAAATCTCATTCGCCCTCTGTATGTCCACCGTGCACCCCCCCTTCCAGCGTATCCGTCGTCGTTGCGCCGATATGGCCGTTATGAATCGTCACCTGGCCGCCGCCAAGACCTTCGTTGACCATCCTGTCGATATCCATGTCGAACTGTTCCTTGCCTTCGTATAAAGCATCCGTATCGCTCGGGTTCTCCGTCTGATTCGATCTGTCTTCGGCCATCGTCCCGCTGGCTCCTCTCTGCCGGTGAAATGTCATGCCAAGCACAATATGCCCGATGCGGGTTAACGCCATTCATTCGGGGGAAGTCTAACGGCAGCGACCGCGATGGAAAAGGAGGGTTCAACCATGCATACCGTCTGGAAGGGGGCCATCAGCTTCGGCCTGGTTCATGTGCCCGTCAAGATGTTTACTGCTACGGAAGACAAAGACGTGCATCTTCGGATGATTCACCGGGAGTGCGGCACCCCTATCTCGAATGTGAGAAGCTGCCTGCACTGCGACAAGAAGGTGGAGTGGGAGGAGATCGCCAAGGGCTACGAGTATGAAAAAGGGCGCTTCGTGCTGTTTGAGGAAGAGGAGCTGGAAGCCGCCAAGCCGGAGAATACGCGAACGATTCAGATTCTGGACTTCGTCTCCCTGGAGGAGATCGATCCTCTCTATTATCAGAAGACGTATTATCTCTCGCCGGACCAGGCCGGCGGCGGAGCTTACGGTCTGCTGCTCGAAGCGATGCGCCAAAGCGGCCGAATCGGCATCGCCAAAGTCGCGATTCGCAGCAAAAGCAGCTTGGCCGCCATACGCGCCGTCGACAATTGCATCTGCATGGAGACGATGTTCTACCCGGACGAGATTCGGCCGATCCAGAACGTGCCCAACCTGCCGTCGGGCGAGGTGCAGGTGAACGACCGCGAGCTCGCGATGGCGAAGATGCTGATCGATCAGCTGTCCACTCCGTTCGATCCGGAGAAGTACACGGACGATTATCGCGTGGCACTGCTGAATGCGATCGAGCGGAAGATCGCCGGCGAAGGAATCGATGTCGTGACCGCTCCGGCCGCCGAACGGACCAACGTCATCGACCTGATGGCGGCGCTGCAGGCGAGCTTGGAAGCGGTCAAGCCGGGCGCCGGAGCCGGCGGGGCGGCGGCTGGCGGCGTTGGAGCCGCAGGTGCCGCGGGCGGCGGCGGGGCGGCGGCGGCGGGGTCGGCTGCGGGCGCGGGTGCGGATGCGAGTGCGAGTGCGGGCACGGGAAGAACGGGCAGGGCCAGCCGCTCGGGCAGGGCGAGAGCCGCCGAAGCGCCGGCGGCCGAGGCGGAAGACGCGGGCAGAACCGGCGAAACCGCGCGCAAGAAGCCGACCGCGCGCGCCTCTTCCCGGAAGGCGGCCGCGGGAGCGGAGGGCAGCGGAGGATCGCCGGCGGCCAAGGGCACGGCGGCTGCCCCTAAGCGAAGGACGACTCGAACCACGGACGGCAAAACGGGACCGACTCAATAAAGCTTAAGAGAAGCTTAAAAGTGAGAGGATCTTCACCAAGCCAATATTTTTGCAATGCATTCCCCTTGGGTTACTGGTAGACTGAAGTCATTCCAAGCCGAAGCCAAGCCATGCGCCTGGCGCGGGGGAACCAGGTTCTGGGGTGAAGCCGCCTTATGCGCGGCGGGGAACACTTGGGACCCTAACCCGACAGCTAACCTCGCAGGCTAAACCAAGGGAGGATGCATCATTGTTGAAGAAAAAACGTCTTGGCAAGTATGTCCTGTCCGGCTCTCTGGTCCTTGCATTGTCTATTCCTGCCGTAGCATCCGCATCGGCGGCCTCCAATACGACGAATGCGACGACTTCCTATAACAGCAACTTTAATTGGTCCCAACTTGCTAATAAATCCGGTCTTTACGCCATCGACTTGAACTCGCTCCTGAAGCAGATCCAGAATGGCGGCTACAACTACTCGAACGGCGGCAATTGGTACACCGGCGGTTCGAACGGTTGGACGGGCAACACGGGTTCGGGCAACACGGGTTCGGGCAATACAGGTTCGGGCAATACAGGTTCGGGCAACACAGGTTCGGGTAACACCGGCAATACGAACTCCGGTTCTAACAGCGGCAACATCGGTTCCGGCTCGGCCGGCAATACCGGCAGCGGCTCCGGTTCGACGGGCAACGCGGGCTCCGGTTCCGGTTCTACCTCGGGCAGCACGGGCAGCGGCTCCGGCACCACCCAATCCGACTTTGCGACTCAAGTCATTACGCTGGTGAACAAGGAACGCGCCGCAGCCGGCCTTAGCGCCCTGAAGTCCGATTCCAAGCTGACCCAAGTCGCGCTTGCCAAAGCAAAAGACATGTACAACAACAACTACTTCGACCACAACTCCCCGACGTACGGCTCGCCGTTCGATATGATGAAGCAATTCGGCGTCAGCTACAGCTATGCCGGAGAGAACATCGCCAAGGGCCAGCAGAATCCCCAAGCGGTCATGACCGCATGGATGAACAGCTCCGGCCATAAGGCCAATATCCTCGGCGGCAACTACTCTTCCATCGGCGTCGCCTACTACAACGGCGTCTGGGTTCAGGAGTTCACGGGCTGAATAGCTCACGACTGATCAAATCCCTTCTCGGTTCCGTCGAACCGGGAAGGGATTTTTCGTTCTGAGGCTCGCCGACTCATTGGCTTCACGTCCCACACTTCTAACTTATCCTCCGTGCCTTCCGCCAATGTGAGTAATCTGGTTACTCTCTTTCGCTCCCCGCCGCGCATTCCCGACAATGAGAGTAATCTGGTTACTCTCTTCGGCGAGGTTTGGAGGAATCCAAAACAAAATCTGGATATCTGCCGCTCCGCATGAACTTCGAAGCGGGTCGCATACTATCGAGGAGAGGTGAGACAAAATGACAGGACGCAACAGCAAGCCGGACAATGACGGGCCGGCCGCTTCGCCGTCGCGGCTTGAGCAATTCGGGGACAAGCTGAGCTCCAATCCCGGCAGAACGCCGAAGAAGCCGAAAAAGAACGCGCCGGGCGAATGCCAGTAAAGACATTGTACAGAAACGGCAGCCACTCGAAGGGGTCTCTTCCCTTCCCGGGCTGCCGTTTCTGCATAAAGCGCGAATTATCCTACTAGCTTGGCCTGCAGCTTCTCCAGCTGCTCTTCCGTCAGGCCGATTCCGCGAAGATAAGCTTCGGCGCCGCCGTATTCCTTCTCCAGGTGATCCAGCATCATGATCATGTTGGTCGGCGCGCAGCCGAGCAGCTCTTGCGCCATCTCTTCCGGCACGATGTCCGGAATGCCTTTGCGCAGGTCTGCCTTGATCGGCTCGATATTCGGGCCGGTCTGCTCATAGTCGGCGACGATCGTCTCGCGGGAGACGCCGGCCAGTCCGAGCAGCAGCCCCGCTACGACGCCCGTACGGTCCTTGCCAGCCGCGCAGTGGAAGAGGACTCCGCCCTCCTTTTCCGCCACCAATTCCATCACTTGCTTCAATAGAGGTTGAACGTTGTCGAGCATGTCCATGTACATGTCGCCCAGGCAGCGAATGTCTCTGCGGGTCGTCGCGGCCGGGTTGACGAGACTGATGTTGTGGTAGGATACCGCGTCGGAATTCGCGAACACATTCTTGAACTCGGCCAGTTCATGCTCATGGCGCAGATCCACGACGGTGCGGATGCCGCGGTCCAGCAGCTCCCGCTGATCCTCCGCCGTCAGCCTGTGCAGGCCGTCCGCGCGGTAGACCCGGCCCCATTGCGTCGTTTTGCCGTTGCCGGCTTCATAACCGCCGAGGTCGCGTACGTTAAATGCGCCTTCCAGCGGGATTCGGCGTTCGATAGGTGGAGTAAAGGATGTCATTAGCGCAAGCCGCCTTTCACGAAGGAATCGATGATTTGTCGTTGCAGGAGCAGATAGAGGATAAGAACAGGCAAGCTGGCGATCGTCGTCGCGGCCATGAGCTCTCCCCACAGGTTGGACTCGCTGGAGATAAACATCTGCAGCCCCTTCTGGATCGTCGAATGCTCCATTTTCGTCGTGACGAGGAGCGGCCAGAAATAGTCGTTCCAAGACGTGATGAACAGCAGGATGCCGATCGAAGCGATGGATGCCTTCAGGTTGGGGTACACGGTGCGCCATAGGATGCTCCAATCGCCCGCGCCGTCCAGACGCGCCGCTTCGATGAGAGCCTTAGGAAAGCCTTTAAAAGCATTATACAGCTGCATGACCGCGAACGCCGACACGATGTTCGGAACGATAAGTCCGGTCAACGTGTCTCTCCACCCGAATTCGCTGATCGCGACGTAGTTCGGGATCATGATGACCTGGAACGGAACCAGCCAGGTAAGGCCGATGATGCCATAAATCAGGCTGCTCCCGCGGAAGTCCCAACGGGTGAACGCGTAAGCGGCGAGGACGCTGGTAAACAGCTGGCATACCGTCTGCAGCAAGGAGACCCCGATCGAGATGCTCCAATCGCCCGCGCCGTCCAGACGCGCCGCTTCGATGAGAGCCTTAGGAAAGCCTTTAAAAGCATTATACAGCTGCATGACCGCGAACGCCGACACGATGTTCGGAACGATAAGTCCGGTCAACGTGTCTCTCCACCCGAATTCGCTGATCGCGACGTAGTTCGGGATCATGATGACCTGGAACGGAACCAGCCAGGTAAGGCCGATGATGCCATAAATCAGGCTGCTCCCGCGGAAGTCCCAACGGGTGAACGCGTAAGCGGCGAGGACGCTGGTAAACAGCTGGCATACCGTCTGCAGCAAGGAGACCCCGATCGAGTTGCCGAGCATGCGCGCCATCGGGATGGCATCCCAAGCCATTCTGTAATTCTCGAAAGTCCAATGATGAGGCAGCAGGCTGGAGCTGAATATCTCGCCGTCCGACTTCAAGGAGGTGATGATCATCCAGTACAGCGGGAAGACGGCCAGGAAGCTTAGCGCAATCAGGAGGACATGCTTGCCGATAAGCGAAGCGCTGAGTTTGCCATTGGCGGAACGAATACGCATGGGTGGATCTCCTTCCTTAATCGTCGAAGAATGACAGCTTTCGGGTCAGCTTCATGAAGCCGAGGGCGATAAGTCCGAAGCCGAGGAAAATAAGCACAGCCGCAGCCGAGCTCCAACCTACGGAGAACGTTTGGAAGCCGTACTTCCAGAGCAAGTAGTAGATGTTCGTCGTGGAGTTCAATGGACCGCCTTGCGTGAGCACGTTCACGTAAGAGAAGCTCCATTCGGATGCGAACAGCGTGCTGAGCATCGCCATGAACAGAATCGTCGGCGACAAGAGCGGAAGCGTAATATAGCGAATGGTCTGCAGGCGGGTCGCGCGGTCGATCTTGGCGGCCTCGTAATATTCCTTGTTGATGCCGGTCATCGCCGCGGAGAAGATCAGCGTGCTGAATCCGATCAGCTTCCAGCCCGTGATGAAAGTGACGGACCAGATGGCCCAACGCTCATCCGTGAAGAACCGAATCGGCTCGCCGAGTCCGAACCAGGATTGCAGCGTTCGGTTCAGGATGCCGTTCGTCGGGTGCATGATCCAGCGCCAGACGGAGGAGACCGCGACGGGAGCCATGATCATGGGGAGGAAAATCAGGGCGCGGTAAGCGTTCTTCGAGCGTTTGCCAATGCTGTCGGTCATGATCGCGATCGCGATCGGGATGATCAGCGAGAACGGAATGACGCCGATCGTGTAATACAGCGTATTGAGCAAAGCCTTGCCCATCTCGGGAAGCGTGACGATGTTCCTGAAATTCTCCCAGCCCACGAACTTCTCCGGGGAGGTCGGAAGCAGGTTCCATTGGTAGAAGCTAAGGCGGAACGTCTGAATGAGCGGACGGTAAATCCAATAAGCGATGGACAGCATAACGGGCAGAAGATACAGGTAGGGCTTTAGTCCGCGAAGCCGGACGGGCCAGGATTTGCGCACCTTCACTCGCGGCGCTGCCTGCCGCTTGCCGATCGGAGCGCTAGTCGCTGCGGTATCGAGATTCATTGTGGGGAAAATCCTCCTTTCGAGCTTGAACAGGGCTTGAAGACAGAAGGCTTGCGAGCGCCCTCTGTCTTCAAGCGAGCCATTCGGTTACGGCATGAGATCTTGAGCGCGCTTCTGCGCATCCTGCATGATCGTCGCGACGTTATCGGTCGATTGGATCGACTTCTGCACCGCTTCGAGCAGAATCTGCTCGATCTGGCTCCAGTTCGAGCCCGGATACGACAGCCATGGGGACAGACGGTCCAGCTGCGCCAGGTTCGGCTTGATAAGCGGATTCTGTTCGACCCAATCCTTCAAGTATTGGGAGTCTTCCAGAGTGGACGGGCGGAGCGGCAGGTAACCGATCTTGGAGGTGATGATGGTGTAGCCGCGTTCGCCGGTGACGAACTTCAGGAACTTCCAAGCTGCCTCTTGCTTAGCTTTATCGTTCGAGAGGATGAACAGCGCGCTGCCGGAGTTGACCGGAGTCGTCGCCTTGTCGCCGAAGGCTGGCATGGCGGCGGCCTTCAGCTCCCAGCCGCCGGCTTGCGACGCGGTAAGGAACGAGCTTTGCAGAGCGCTCGTGAAGAGGAACATGCCGAGCTTGCCTTGGCTGAACGCTTCCATCGCTTCGCCGTCGTTCATCTTGCTGTTCGCGCCGCTGCGCACCATGTCTTGCCACATTTGAATCGCTTCGACCGCTTCCGGGGAACCGAATTCGATCGTCTTGCGGTCGTCGGAGAGCACCTTGCCTCCGTTGCTTCCGATAATGCCCTGCACGAGCCAATCGTTGCCGGCCGAGCCGCCGATCTGAACGCCGGACGCTCCCGTCGCCTTGTTGATGGCCAGCGCGTCCGCCTTGACTTGCTCCCAAGTCGCCGGAGGCGAGTTCGGATCGAGGCCCGCCTTCTCGAACAGGCTGGCGTTGTAGAACAGAACCGGCGTGCTGAACGTAAACGGCAGGCCGTAGGTTATGCCGTTCAGTTGGCCGAGCTTCAAGCCGTTCTGGTTGAAGCCTTCGAACGTCTCCGCCAATTCGTCGGCCGGAACGATATCTTCGAGCGGCTTGGCGCCGAAGTTGTTCGCGATATAATCCAGGCCGTCGAAGACGAGCTGAGCGACGTCCGGAGCGGTGCCGGCCGCGAGGTCCGCTTGAACCTTCGCGTTAATGTCGGTAGAAGCGACCGGGATGCCTTCGACCGTGATGTTCGAATTGGCCGCTTCGAACTCGTCGATCAGCTGCTGAGTGCCGTCCTTCTGTCCGGCCGTCGCCAGGTTGTAGCTGTAGAACGTGATGGTGACCGGTTTGTCCGAAGACGAGGCGGACGCGGAGCTGGAAGCTCCGGCCGAGCTTCCGGCGTCGCTTGCGCTAGCGTTCGACGCCGAGTTGTTGCTGCCGTTGCCGCCGCATGCCGTCAGTGCCACCAGGGACAACGAAAGCGCGGATGCCGCCAATCCTTTGAATTTTGCCATTTGGTTTACTCTCTCCCTTTTCTATACGTTACAGAATCGCTTGCCTGATTAAGCATGAGCCGGCTGCTTGGCCGGATCCCATTCGAATAACATCCGATGCTCGCCCGGCAGGTAACGAGGCTGGATCGAGAGCTTCCCGTTCTTGACCGCAGCTAAGTTGTATCCGGAGTTGTCCAGGAAGCGCATCGTCGAAGCGGAAGTCGAATCCATGCCGAAGGCGACGCCCGTCGCGGCCGCGCACGGAATGCCGTGCAGGCTTCCGATGTTGTGGAAGTGGATGTGGCCGGAAAGAACGCCGATCACGTCGCGACCCTTCAAGACTGCGGCCAGCTCGTCGATATTGAGCAGCAGGTGGCTGTCCATCAAAGCGCTGGGCGTTGCCGTGATCGGATGGTGCAGAACGACGATCGTGCCTTGCGGCGCCGGCTCGGACAGGACGTCCTCCAGCCACTTAAGCTGATCTTCGTCTACCTTGCCGTCATGGGAGCCCGGGATTTGGGTGCTCAGCATCACGATGCGCAGTCCTTCATGCGTGAAGGCATAGTAGTAGTTCTTCTCCGAAGGCTCCTCGCCGAGGAAGCCTTGGCGGAACGGTGAACGGAAATCGTGATTGCCGAGTCCCACGTGAACCGGCACGCCGAGCTTCGCCGATTCTTCGTCCAGAACCGTTCTCAGATGCTTGTAATCCTCCAAGTCTCCGTCCTGGGTCAGATCTCCGCTGATAAGGACGAAGGCCGGCTTCGTCTTCAGGCTGGCGAGATCGGCGAATGCCGCTCTCAGCTTAGCCGTCATGTCGAGGCCGAAGAGTGGGTTGTTCTTCTCCGGAGCGTTGAGGTGAATGTCCGTCAGATGAGCGAAGCAGACTGCCTTCATGCGGGGTTCCTCCTTCTATTAGCGGTGTTGTACAGGCGGGTAGTGCTCGATGTCGCCCACGCCGTCCAGGTGCAAGACCCGGAAGGAGGGCATGCCGTCTTCCACGGTTACCCATAGCACAAGGTTCTCGTCGCCTCGTCCGGTGCCGTGCGGAGCCGCGCCCGTGCGGCCTAGCTGAATGTAGCGGCGGTTGTCCTGCTTCGTGTATTCCATGCTGTGAAGGTGGCCGGAGAAAATCGTATATTCGCGTCCCTTCAGCATCTGCTCCAGCTTGGCGAAGGCGGGATCTTCCGTCTTCCAGCCCGGGCGGTGCATGGTCACGAACGTATGCTTCGCGTCCGCGTTGTCCGCCAGAACCTTCTCGAAGAACGCAAGCTGGCGGTCGCCGATCTTCATCGTGATCTTGCCCATCTCCTTCAGCTGCTCCGGAGTCAGGCCGGCCATGATCTCGCCGTAGAAATCTCGCAGATGGTCGGCGGCATGCTCCGGATCCTCGTGAACCTTCTCCGTAATCCGCTTGACCAAGACGCGGAATTCATCCGGAAGCGGATCGAACGGGTCTTCCGTGTTAACGAACAGATACAGCTCGTCTCCGAGGCGGAAGGCGTAATATTCATGGCCTTTGCGTTCGCCCCAAGCGTCGACGACCGCTTGCGTGCCGAAGTCGTGGTTGCCGATCGTCGGGTAGAACGGAAGACCGGTCTCTTGAATCTTGGCGTCGATCTCGTTCCATTCTTCGATGGCTTCCGCTTTGTCGTTCCAATAGCCTTCGATCAGGTCCCCTACGAAGAGAACGAAGTCCGGCTTCAAGTCCTTCAGGACCGCAAGCCCTTTCTCGAACACGCCCTTTATTTGCATTCCGCAGCGGTCGCCCATGACCGCGAACTTGTAATCTCTGCCCAGCCGCTCCGGTACCTGGCCGAACCACGGCCGCTTGTCCGATTGGAACCTCTCTTCATCAACGAATATCTCGAATGCTTTGCGATCGACTTGAACGCTCATCCCGCTATCCCCTCTCGTAAGAAAACTGCTTCACGAGATTCAGTATGCAGGTTGTATGTAAGTTGAATATTAGCGATCTTCCTGATTTGTGTTAAAACTTCGGGAGGAGAAGCAAACGCGTGGATCGAGAGGAAAACGAGCGGATCGTGAGGAAAACGGAAGCAGGAACTAGAAAAAGGCTGCCGCCTGCGCGCAGGCGATAGCCTTTGGAACTGTCCCGCCGCGGGGCGGCGCCGGATTACATCATGCCGTTCAGCTTCATCTGTTCGTAAGAGCTCGTGTAGATCTCCAGAACGACCGTCTTGGCTCTCGCCAGGTCGCCCCGCTCCAACGCCTCGAGGATGAGCCTATTGGATGCCAGCGATTGATGGGGCTTGTATTGCGGATACATTTTGCGATAGGAGACCATTTTGAACATATACCGGCCCTGCATCTGCTCCAGGATCTTCATCATATGCTCGTTGTGAACCGTCTGAACGATGGTCTTGCCGAAGGAGAAAGAGTTCTCGTAGTAAGCGGGAATGTCTGGGCCCTTCATCGCTTCTTCTTGCTGCCGCAATATCGTTCTTAAGGCTTCCAGGTCGAGGTCGAGGCCTCTCCGGCCGGCCGTGTCCAGCGAGTAGATCTGCAAGGAGATAAACGTCTCGAGCATCTCTCCGAATTCCCGGAAGGAGATGTCCTTGACCAGAACCCCTCTGCCTCTAAGCGATTCCACATAGCCTTCCGTGATCAGAAGGGAGATCGCGGCCCGAATCGGCGTGCGGCTCATCTGAAGCTGATCGGCCAGATCGTTCTCGGACAGCAGAGCTCCCGGCAAGTATTCGGCAGAGATGATTCTGCGTCGAAGTTCGTAATAAGCCCTGGTTTCCAAGGAGGAGGACATGCGGCGCCAGTTCCTTTGCTTTTTTGGTTTTTATGTTAGCAAACTGGAATCGGTTTGAAAAGAGTCAGAGATTCGGCAGCAGCAGAAGGATAAAGCCCGCGATCCCGTAAACGATAGCCGCCGCCCGCACGAATGCGAGGCCGCCCCGCTCATCGGCCGCCCTCCGGAACACGCGCCGGAACAGCTTCGGATGCAAGGCGACGAACCAGGACGATCCGGTCCAGAAGATGAGAAACAACGCCAGAATGGCCGCTGGAACCGACATAGGGCTGCCCATGATGGATCTTCCTCCCGACTAAGGTAATGGCACTTGGTCCGACTTTGCTATTCTATGCGGATAGCGGCTTTCCGGTGGCACTTCCTTGTCACGGAAATCGTCCTTCGATCGTTATACGGTCAAACAGGATCCAAGAGATCCTTCATGAGGAGGAACCCCTATATGAGACAGCTGACTTGCATCGTGATCGGAGCCGGACACGCCGGAATTCATGCGGTGAAGGAGATTCGCTCGCAAATCTCGAAAGGTAACCTTAAAGAGCCTGTACGCCTGCTTCTGATCGACCCAAACCCCTACCATCTGCGCAAGGTTCTGCTGTTCAAGCCGGCCGTCACCGAAGAAGATATTCGAGTTCCGCTGACCCGCTTGTTTCCTGAAGGAGTTGAGCTTGTTCAAGCAAGCGTAACGGAGATCGATGCCGACGAGCGAAAGGTACGGTTGCGGGATGCCGCCGGCGCGGAGCAGACGATGGAATACGACATTCTGGTCGTCGCCGCGGGCAGCAGGATCCGCAAGCCGGAACCGCACATGGGCGGACTTCCGCTCGCTTCGCTGGAGGATGCGCTGGAGATTCGGAAGCGCTGGAAAGAAAATCTGAAGAGGGCGGCGTCGGAGAACGACCCTCTCGAGCGATCGCGCCTGATGACGATCGCCGTCGCGGGAGCGGGCATCACCGGAATGGAGACCTCGGCCGAATTGGCGTTCTATGCCCGGCGGGATGCCGAGCAGTTGGGGCTAAACCCGAACGAGTTGAGAATCGTCTTGTTCGACGCTAACGAGAGGCTTCTGCCGGAAGCCCCGGAGAAGGTTGCCGCGCGTCTGGAACAGATTCTTGCCGACAACGGAGTCAAGGTGGAGCATGGCTGCCGGGTGCTGCGGGAGGAGGAAGGAAGCCTGACGTTGTCCAACGGCAAGCTTCTGCCTGTCGGCCTGTGCGTGTGGACGTTGGGTCTGATTCCGAATCCGGCGGTTAAGCAGTGGGGGCTGCCGGTAACGGAGGAGGGCTTCGTTCAAGTCGACGCCAGCTACCGGATTCCGGGAGCCCCGGGAGTTTACAGCATCGGAGATTGCGCGCGCGTGGTCGATCCTCTGACCGGGCGCGCGGACGGCATGACTTGCAAGGAAGCCGTGCCTCAAGCCGTCAGACTCGGCAAAGTCATCGCGGCCGATCTCGCCGGAGAGCAGGCGCCCCGTCATGCCGGCTTCTTGCAGCTCTTCTGCATCGGACTCGGACCCGACAAAGGATTGACCTGGGTCCATAAATGGGGGCTCGACATGGTCGTTGCCGGCAAGATGGGTTATCGGATCAAGATGCTCACTTGGAATGCGGCCAGCATGATGAAGTAAAGGCTTGGAGACAGGGAAGGAGCAGCGGAAGTGGAGCACTTGTTTACGCAACATCGCAGGCTTCTGATGTCGCTTGCTTATCAGTTGACGGGATCGTTCGCCGACGCGGAGGATGTCGTGCAGGACGTCTTCCTGAAAGCATACGACTCGAAGCCGCAAGGACTGGAGCAGGCGCCGCAAGCCTATCTGTGCAAGATGGTTACGAATCGCTGCCGGGATCTAGGCAAGTCCGCCCGGAAGCGGAGGGAGAGTTATTTCGGCGAATGGCTGCCGGAGCCGCTCCCGACTTCGCAGGACGAAGTGTTCGAGATCGTCTCCCGCGACGAGATGCTTTCCTACGGCACGATGGTGCTTCTAGAGAGGCTGTCCCCGGCGGAGAGGGCCGTATTCGTCCTGCGCGAGGCGCTCGGCTTCGAGTACGCCGATATTGCGGGCATCCTGGAGAAGAACGAGGCGAACTGCCGCAAGCTCTACAGCCGCGCCAAGCAGAAGATCGGGCAGGAGCTGCCCCTGCAGGAACCCTCGGAGCGGGCTCCTTCGCCGGAGGCTGAACAATCCGAATGGATTCGGGATTTTCTCGCACTGCTTCGCCAAGACAAAGTGGATGAGGTGCTGTCCCTGCTCGCCAAGGATGTCGTCCTGATCTCCGACGGCGGGGGCAAGGCGAGCGCGGCCGTGCGGCCGATTGTCGGCCCAGACTTCGTCTCCCGTTTCCTTCTTGGGCTTATGCGCCAAAGCCGGGCTTCGGAAGAAGGCTTCCAATTCAAGCCGATCGAAATCAACGGCGGTCCCGGCATGCTTGTTCTCTCGGAGGGACGAGTCGATAACGTCGCTATGATCCAAACCGCCGAAGGCGTCATTCGCCGCATCTTTATCGTTCGGAACCCGGATAAGCTGAGTCTATTCGCCAAGCTGAACTATAGCAGCTGATCCAATCGGCACTCCCCGGGGCTCATGGCATCCATGACCGCCTGTACGGTCGGATGGCGCATCGTCCCGCCCGGGGTCCGTTCCAAGTAATGCACCTTCACGACGAGACGCGGAATCGTCCATTCCGCGTCTTTGATTCGTTCCGGCCGATTCGCGAACGGCATGCGTTCCAAGGGCGCTTCAAGCAGTCGTCTAACGAACCGCGTCCATTCGGCATGCGCCAGCTTTCCCGGACCCGCATGCCCCACATAGACGAATCGGCCATCCTCCGCATAGAGTCCGAGAAGCAGCGCATTCGCTCGCCCGTCCTTGTACGTGACTCCTCCTATTGCCGCATAGAGATCCCGGGAGATTTTCCTCTTCACCCACCGCCCGTCCTTCCCGTCCAGCGCATACGCGCTATCGAGATCCTTGCAGACGATTCCCTCCATCTGCCTCGCCTTCATGGCCTCGAACAGCGCCTCTCCGTCGGGGAACGATTCCGTCAGCTGCACGAGCGGTCCTGTCTTGAGCACCGAGCGCAGCAGCTTCTGCCTCTCCTCCAGCGTGCGGTTTATCGTCCATTCCCCGTTATGGAACAGAATGTCGAATACCATGTACACGACCGGAATCCGCTTGACCGCCGCCTCTATGCTGCCCGTCCTGCGCAAGCCGTCCCGCTTCATGACCTCGTGGAAGGAAGGCTTGCTGTCGTCGAAGGCGATCATCTCCCCGTCGAGGATAAATGTGTCGGCGTCGCAGGCCAAGTCAAATGGGTGGAATTCCGGATATTGCGCGGTTCGGACGTTGCGCTTGCGATTGATCAGCCGGATGCCAGAGCTGTCCCGGTACATCAGCATGCGAACGCCGTCCCACTTGATCTGGTAGATCCATCTGTCTCCAGCCGGAATGCGATCGGACGAGATCGGCTCGAACGGAATGACCGGCTTCAGTTCCATGGGCAACAGCTCCTTGATTTAGGGGGAAATAGGGAATGCTAAGGCGAATCGATCGCAGAAAAGGAAGATGATCCCCTTATGCCGACTGCCGCCGGTACGACAATGATCAAGCTGGGCGATGTGGAGCTGAAGGTGTCCCATCCCGACAAGCTCATCTGGCCGGATGCCGGAGTAACGAAGCTGAATTACATCCAGAAGCTGGCCGAGCTTGCCCCTTATCTCCTGACTCACGCGACACAGCGGAGCTTGACCACGATCCGTTATCCCGAGGGCATTCACGGAGTGTCCTTCTACCAGAAAAATTGCCCCGTGCCCGCCCCCGATTATGTACGCACGGCCGATGTCGAGGGGATTCGCTACATCGTGCTCGATTCCCTTCCTACGCTGCTCTGGCTGGGAAGCCAGTACGCGTTGGAGTTCCATGTGGCGTGCGACCGCATCGACGATCCGCTTCCCGACCGCTGGATCCTCGACATCGATCCCACTCTCGAGGTGGAGCCGCGGCTGATGGAGGCGGTCGAGATCGTCATGGGGCTGCTGGACTCCCTTGGCCTCTCCGCCGTGCCGAAGACTTCCGGAGCGACAGGCGTCCAGGTCGTCATGCCGATCGTCAAAGGCCCGACGTTCGACGAGCTTCGCGGCTTCGGCAAGTTCGTGAGCGAGTACTTGACCGCCCAGAACCCGCAATTGTTCACCGTCGAACGGCTGAAGAAGAACCGGGGCTCGCTCATCTACCTGGATTACCTTCAGTTCTATTCAGGGCGAACGCTGATCGCTCCCTATTCCCCCCGAGCGCGGCCGGGCGCTCCCGTCTCTACCCCGCTTACCCGGGAAGAGGTGCGCCGCGGAGCGCAGCCGGCCGACTTCAACCTGCTCAACATCGGAGAGCGGCTTCGCCGGATGGGCGATCTGATCGCCGATCATCCGAAGCAGCCCCTGGCTCAAGTCATCCGGATGCTTCCCGGCTTGTCATAGCAGAGGAGCCAGCATTCGGGCGACCGCCTCGCCGATTCTCCGTTTGAACGGCCTGCGCCGGAACGTCTCCAGCTGCATCTCCACCCCGTCCGCCAGATCCTTCACGAAGTCCGTCTCCAATCTGGCGATGAGAGTAGGATGGAACAGAATCGCGTTCGTCTCGAAGTTGTTGAAGAAGCTCCTTAGGTCCATGTTCGCCGTTCCCAGGATCGCGAGCAGCTCGTCGACGATCACGACCTTGGCATGCACGAAGCCCGTCTCGTACTGCCACACCCGTACGCCGGCTCTCAGCATCTCCTCGATGTAGGATAACGTAGAGGCATGGACAAGCTTCGTATCGGGGACGAGGGGGATCATGATCCTCACGTCCAGCCCGCTCATCGCCGCGGTTCTCAGCGCGGTGCGAAGGCTCGGGCTCGGAATGAAATACGGAGTGGTGATCCAGATTCGTCTCTTGGCGGAGCAGATCGCCGCGAACAGCGTATCGTGGATCGCCTCCGTTCCGCGATCCGGTCCGCCCGACACGATCTGAACCGGCTCGTCCCCCGTGCAGTCGTGCTCGGGGAACAGCAGAGGCAGCTCCGCTTCGGCCGATATCGGTTCGCCTCCGGACGCCAGCTCCCAGTCCTTCAGGAAGATCTCCTGCAAGCTGAACACCGCATCCCCCTCGAGCATGAGATGGGTATCCCGCCAGAAGCCGAGACGAGGGTTGCCTCCGAGATACTCGTCCCCGATGTTGATGCCCCCAACGAAGCCTTTGATCCCGTCCACGACCAGGATCTTGCGATGGTTGCGGTAATTGATCCGCTTGTTCATGAAGGACGGCCGCAGCGGAAAAAAGCAAGCCACGCTCACTCCGGCCGCGCGGAGCGGCTCCAGGTACTTCTCCGTCAGCTTATAGCTGCCGATTCCGTCGTACATGAGACGAACCTTGACCCCCCTGCGCGCCGATGCGATCAGCGTCTCCCGGAATACCTTGCCGGTGATGTCGTCTCGGATGATATAGGACGAGATATGTACCGTGCGCTTCGCCTGCCGGATCGCCTCCAGCATCGCTTCATAGGTCGCGGCGGCGTTCGTCAGCACCTTGCAGCGGTTGCAGCCGGTAATCGGAGCCGCCCCGGAATGCTGCAGCAGCCGGAACAATCGGTCTTGCTCCGCGAACTGCGGGTTCGCCAGCTCGGACGGCTTCTTCACGATCCGGACCTGCTCCAGCTGCCTGGCGCTGATGCGATCCTCCAGCGACCCCGCTCGCCGGATGCGTCTCCGCCTGCGATAATCCCTGGCCAGGAAGTAATAGAGCGCGAAGCCGACGACGGGGACGACAAACAGGATAAACAGCCACGCCACCGCATGCGACGGCCGCCGGTGCTCCACCACCAGAATGGTAGCCGCCTGAAAAATAAAGATAAGCAGAATGCCGATAATCCATCCCATGCGCACACCCCTTCGATTGCGTCCTCTCCCGCCCCCAATAATCTAGCTTGGGCGTAGAAGGGGAGCCTCATACCCTCTCGCCGCCGCCGGGGACGGGATCGACGAATAAATTCATTATCCTCTAAGTACCCTCAACCTTCGCTCTAGACTCGGACGACAGGTCGGCGGGGGTTCGGGACGGCGCATCCGTCAGCGCCATTCTGCCGTCCTCGACATTACTGCGCAAATAAAAAAGCCATGCTCTCCAACGGGAGGCATGGCGTTCAAATTCTCTCCATTCAGTTCGCAGCCGGATAACCGGCCTCCGTCGTCTTTTTCCGTTCCCGGGTTAAGAACCTGCCCAAGGCGATCGACGGCTTCTCGATCCACCGATAGCTGATATAACTAATCCCGATCGACAGCGTAAAGGAGATTCCCATCAGCAGGGTTAGAGGAACGGCGCCGTAGAGGGTAAAGATCAGCAGCAGCATAATGGGAAAATGATAGAGATACAAACTGTAGGAGATATTCCCCAGGAATAAAGGCGCTCTTCTCGTCAGAAGCTTCTTGGCCGCGGCGGAGGATAAGGCAATGACGATAAATCCGATCACGCCGATGGCGGTTATCCATTCCCCCAGCATCATGTAGGATGCCCACTCGATCGCCGCATGCTTGGAGACGACCTCTTTGAGGACGATTACGGGGGCAATCGCGTAATTGTAGAAAATAAACGCTCCGGCCAAGACCCCTATTCGGATCCTCCTGGAGAGATTCGTATAGAAACGGATAATCGCCATTCTATGCTTCGCCAACAGCATCCCGATGATAAAGAAATTCAAATAATGCAGGCTGTCGAACAACGTGGTCGGCATCCCCTCGTAGGTCTGCCAATGGAAGTAGCTGTTCGCGATTCCGAGCGCCGACAGCGCCATGCCGATTGCGATCGAATAAAACCATCTCGCATCCTTCAGCAGCAAAACGACGAAGGGGAAAACGATCGATATTCGCATCTCGTGAACGAGCGACCAGATGACGACGTCGATCTCGCTGGAGTGGATGCTTCCGACGGCGATAATATGCTCCCAGATGACGCTTGGATGAATGCTAAGCCACGTATGATTAACGTCATCGCTAAGGGCGCCGATAGGAAGATGATGCCTGCATAACGAGTAGAATATCAAGGACAGGGCTATCGCCGCAAGATAAGGAATGTAAAGCCGGAAGAAGCGCCTAACCAAATAAGAGGAATAATGGATTCTTCCTTCTTGAAGAATCGGAAGCGAGAGAACGAATCCGCTGAGGATAAAAAAGGAGATCACCGCCGCTCGCCCATTCGTAAGCACGCTAAAAGGGGACAGCGTCGCCGTTAACGCTTGGCGGAGGAAGCCGGGCATTACCGCAATAAGGGCATTGGCGATTAAATGGGTAAGAACAACGATAACGGCGGCTATTCCGCGAAGGGAGTCTAGTTGAGCGAGACGTTCTTTCATGAATCTCCACTCCTCAACAAAGGATAGATACATTTTGTATCTATTTAGGATTTTAGTCAAGTCATGTCCGGCAAAAAAAGAGGGCTGTTTCGCGAATCGCCATCGGCGAACCCGCGAAAACAGCCCTCGACAAATCCATTCCTTAAGCCGCTACATCCCTTCGGCTGAATACCGTCCAGGAGATGGCATTAAACACGATAAAGTAGACGAGCAGCACCCCGAGAGAGAAGCCCAACGTCATGTCTTGATCGGGGAGCGGAACTCCCCCGTTCAGATAGGAGGTCAGATCGATGTTCGCGAAGAACACGTACTTCACCCAAGGCTTCTCCGTCAGGCTCAGCATTCCCGTAATCAGGGTGCCCGAGAACAGCATGAAGATCGACAAGCCGATGGCGAGACCGCCGCTCCGGAATGCCGAAGACAGCAGGAAGGCTACGGTCACGATCATGATCTGAGCGATGAACAAGTACAAGTAGAACAAGGAGATGTAGGCCCAAGCGGAATCTCCCGCAACGGGAGAAGCAGCCGGGATCAGATCGCTCGTATCCGAGCTGATTCCGAACAGCACCGCGTTCAACCCCCAGGTCACGACGAAGCATATCGCCATCAACAACAGGGTGAACAGAACGAGCGACAGGAACTTGGAGAGCAGGATCATCGACCGGCTCCAAGGGCGGATCAGCAGCAGCTTGATCGTTCCGGTCGAGAACTCCCCTGCTACGGAATCGGCCGCAATGACGACGGAGAAAATAGCGATGAGCTGGTAGAGAATGGTCGTCTCCAGATTCATCATCCACCAGTTGTTAGCGTCGTTGTCGCCTGAAGCGATGATATAAATGACGGAGATCAGCACCGGCACGAGAACGATGATTCCCAGCATGATCCACGTTCGAATTCGACGGTAGATTTTCATATTCTCGTTCTGGACCAGCTTCCAGAAATTAGCCAACCGTCTCACCTCCCGTAACCTCGAGGAATTGGTCTTCAAGCGACTTGGTCTTCGTGCGGATGCCGTAGACCCGGATTCCCGCTTCCACCAGACGGCGGTTCGTCTCGGCGATCAGTTCCCGGTTCGCGGTAATCTGCAGCAGGCCGTCCTCGAGCTTGCCGTTCCCTCTGCCTTCCAGCACGCCCAGCGCATTCTCCGGGTGATCCACGTCGAACAGGGCGATCTCCTCTTGGTCCGCATTCGCTTCCGTACCGCGGATCGAGCGGATATCGATGATCTGTCCCTTCTGCAGAATCGCGACCCGGTCGCACATCAGTTCCATCTCCGAGAGAAGGTGACTGGAGACGAATACCGCGGTGCCTTCGTCCTTCGCGAGCTGTCTTAAGTAATCTCTCAGCTCCCGAATCCCCGCCGGGTCGAGGCCGTTCGTGGGCTCGTCCAGAATGAGCAGCTTCGGGCGGTGCATGATGGCTTGGGCAACCCCGAGCCGTTGGCGCATGCCGAGCGAATATTTCTTGACCTTGTCATGGATTCTTCCTTCCAGGCCGACCAGCTTGACGACCTCGTCGATCCGCTCTCTCGTGATCGAAGGATTCATCCGGGCATAGTGCACAAGGTTCTGATAGCCCGTTAAGTATTTGTACATCTCCGGGTTCTCGACAATCGCGCCGACCTGCGCCGCCGATTGCGAGTAGTGAGTCTTGACGCTGTGTCCGCCGATGGTGATGTCCCCGGAAGACAACGCCATCAAGCCGACCATCATGCGTATCGTCGTTGTTTTGCCCGAGCCGTTCGGTCCCAGAAAACCGAAGACCTCGCCCGGATAGATCTCAAGAGACACGCGATCGATTATCTTGCGACCGCCGATGCTCTTCGTCACATCCTGCAGACATGCAGCAGGTACCTGAGACATGAATTCCCCTCCATGGCCAATATAAGAAACAACTTTCTCATTATAGCATTGCGAGCTTTGATCCTACTGGAAATTTACGAAAAATTTAACAAAGGGGACTTCGAGCCTACTGAAATAGGTAGAAGGAACGGAGACGAGCGCGGAAGCTCCCGATTGGGTTGACATCTCTATCGATTGCCTATACATTTATCTCATATAGTTACTCTTTGTATCATTTAACCGAGATTCATTACACTTCGTATCTTGAGAGCCGTAACAGGGGCTTAAGACTTGCAATTGCTGCAGGTCATCCATTCAATCTCGTCGTTTGAAAATGTTGAGGAAGAGGTTTGGAACATGGCGAATCCTACGGTTTATGTCGTGCATTGCGTCGATGCGGAAGGACCTCTTCGCGACTCGCCGGATGCGCAAGCGATCTCCTGGGATCGGATCGACTCCATGATCTCGGAGGCGACGAGCGCGGAATTCCGCGAACGCCATGCCGATCCGACCGGTCATGGCTGGATCTTCAGTTGGTTCGCGGCCGATTCTTCCTTATCCGAGACGGGCTACCCGAACGATGATCCTAATCCGCACGAGATCCTGGATCGCTATTCCCGGTTTCTGCAAGCGGATGCTTCGAAGGACGAGCTTCATTGGCACTTTCGGCCCTCCTTCGCTTCCGGAATTCCTTCCGAACGCAACGCTGCCTTTCTTCATTATCCGCAGATGATCGGCCGGTTGACGCGGCAAGTCGTCGAGCGGGGCTGGTTCCCCGCCTGCTTCCACCCCGGTCCTTACTCCGAGCGTTCGGACACGCACTGGTTCCTTGAGCAGTGGATCCCGTTCGACTTCGCGAACCGCTCCGTCTCCCGGTATCGGGGTCTCAAGCGTTCGATAGAGCAGGAGACCGGAGCTTCCATGGAGTGGCGGAGAGCGGTGTGGGACTGGTCCCACTACCGCCCTTCCTACGACGATATTCAGCGGGAAGGCTCCTGCAACCGCACCATTTTCAAATGCTTGCCGACCGAGAATCACGATCGCCAACTGAATCAGACGGAGACGGAGCTTGCGTTCCGCCGCGCGGATGAAGGATACCCGACCGTGCTCGCCTTCTACAGCCGCGACAGCATGGAACTGAGTCCCGTTGTCGAGTACGTGTACAGTCTGCTCAAGGAAGCCGAGCGCAAGTATCCCAACGTGCGTTGGGAGCATTCCGGAGCGCTTAATGCCGCCAGGCAGAGCCTCGGCCTGCGCGACATCCGCCCGCTTGAGCTCGAAGCCGAGTTCGAGAAGCACGATTCCGGCCTGCTGCTCCGGGTCCGCTCGAACAAAGACACCTTCGGCGCCCAGCCCTTCCTGGCTCTCAAGACGAAGGACGGACACTTTCGCCACGGAAGCTTCGAGCCGCTCTCCCATAAACGCGAATGGTTCTGTTTGTTCGATTCCACCACCATTCCGCCGGAGTCGCTCAGCCGGATCGGGGTTGCCGCCAGCGATTCGTCCGGCAACGTTCACGTTATGCTTTTCCAAGGAGATGGCACCCCCATCCCCCCGACGGAACGCGATCAAAGCTTGTACAGGGAGGAGCTGATCGGATGAAGCTGGCCCTTGGCACCATCCCCTTCGGCCTAGGGAACCGCGTTCTTGACCATGGCAGGGTGCCGTTTCAAGAAGTCGCCGCCATCATGGCTTATGCCCGGCAAGCGGGAATCGAGACGATCGATACCGCGCCCGGATACGGAGACAGCGAGTCGATTATCGGGCATATCAAGGAAGGATATGCGTTCCCGCGCATTATTACCAAGACGCCCGAGTTCCCCGAGGAATGGATCGGCCCGGAGCCGATCGGCCGCATGGAGGCGGCTTTTCAGCGATCCCTTAAAACGATGAGAAGGCGGCCGGTGTATGCCGTTGTCGTCCGCCAAGGAGAGGATCTGCTCAAGCCGGGCGGCGAGCGAATCTGGGAACGGATGACGGATTGGAAGGCAGAGGGACGCACGGACAAGATCGGCTTCTCCGTCTTTAACGGAGCGGACGAGCTCGACCGGCTGATGGAGCGGTACACGCCCGATCTCGTACAGCTTCCGATCAACGCCTTGGATCGCAAGCTTCTTACGAACGGCCATCTTCGACAGCTGCGCAACGCCGGCATCGAGATTCAGGCTCGGTCCGTTCTCTTGCACGGCCTGCTTCTCCTCGCCCCCTCAAGCCTACCTCCCGCGCACGATCGCCTGCGCGCGCCGCTTGCCGCACTGCACTGGACGTGGTCGCAGCAAGGCTTAACTCCGCTCGAAGGCTCTCTCTCCTTCATCCGAAGCATCCCGGAGATCGACGAGGTCATCGTCGGCTTCCACAGCCTGCAGCAGATTCGCGAGGTTCATCGCGCGTTCGTGGAGTTGGCGGCGGGAGAAGACGGCAGCGGCTATTGGGGCGGCAAGAGCGATTGGATCGGCGATGGAAGCGATCACGCGAGCGGTGATGAGAGCGACATCGCGAACAGAGATGAGAGCGACAGCACTAGGGGCGATGGGAGCGATAACGCGAGCGGTGATGAGTGCGACAGCACTAGGGGCGATGGGAGTGACGGGAGTCGCGGCAGTGACAGTAAAACATCCGGAACACCCAATGATACTCCGCCGGATGAGGTATGGCTCGATTCTCGCAGATGACGTTAGGCCGATCTTGGATTGGCGCAGTGTTGTCTGCTATTTTTTTGAGCAGAGGTATGTGAATGTATTCACATAACTAATCTTACGCTACACATGCAACGTAAGCCAACCGTGCCACCTTAAGCCGTATGCCACCTAAGCCACGCCACCCGTGCCACCTTAAGCCACCTAAGCAATCTAAGCTACCCCACTCGCACAATCTCAGAGGTAACACGTCCCGCGAATGGCATGGAAGCGGTGATTCGCTAGGACGTTGGAGGGCACGCTATTTCGCTGCAGCGGGGTAAAGACAGTAAATTATATATGAAATTTCATATATATTACAGATCAAAAACCGTTATCAAGCAATGTATATGATATTTCAGCTATAATCGGCCGCTTTTCCGGTGAGAGGACTAAATATATATGATAAATCATATATAATCTTTGAAAATCAAGTTTTTCTCAAAAATGTATATGAAATATCATATATAATCCCGCCCCCTTTATTGGAGGAAAGAAGATCGGGAACGCGTTCGAGAGTGTTAGAGGAAACTTCTGTGCGGGGCGCAACTCTTCGCGGCTTTGTTAGTGTCCTGCAGCAACATCTCGGCGGGCTGGCACCCTATGAGCGGCGGAGTTAGTGTCCTGCGGCAATACTTCGAGCATTAAAACGCCTCGCTCTCTTGGGGCGCCGCGGTTGGGAGAAACGAAGAATGAGTGTATGGGGCGTACGGTGGGATGTGGGGGAACGTGCTGATTAGCCCTTGCTAATGCCCTTTAGGATCCGATCGGGGCGAGAACCGGCCGTTTCTCGGGCAGCAGCGCCTTCTCTTGGCATTCGCGGCAGTACCCCAGGGGATATTCGGTGCGGTAGAAGCCTGTCTTGAATACGGCCGCGGACGGGTCGATTTCCTTCATCTGTTCGCAGCTTAAGCAATAGAATTCGTGTACCTTCATTCGGAACTCTCCTCTTCTATAACCACTTGGCAAGCTTCTTGCGAGTCTTGCTGTCTAGCACACGGTCTTCCGGCAGCACGTACCTCTGCTCGTTACGGTCGATGACCACGCGTTCGCCGCCCGGAAGGGCCGTAACCGATTCGTACAGGGGCCCCGTATGGAAAACAATCTCTCCGGCGTCTGACTCCGCCGTCCAGCGAAACTCTCCGAAGCGGCGCTGGAGCGACACGACTCTGGCGATCCTCGGCAGGAACGGGCTTAGCCTTAGCTCTTCGGCCAGCGCCGCTTGGCTTGCGGGCTCCAATCCGGCGAGGGATCGAAGCACTCCCCACTCGGAACCGGAACGATCCCCGATCCAGATGGCGCTGTCCGGCGACGAGAGCGGAAACAAACGGCGCACCCGAACATATCCGGCTCGCGAGCCCCATTCGGCCCGCAAGGAGCCGCCTTCTTCCCGGCGGAAACGAATGCTCTCCGCGGTGATCCAGCTGCACTCCACGGCGCTTCTTTCCAGGCTGCTTCTATCACCGCTTCTCTCCACGCCGATTACATCCACCCCGCCGCTCACCACGCCGCGACTTTCCACGCCGCTTCTCTCCGAACCGATTCTGTCCGCTTCGCTTCTGTTCGTGCCGATGTTCACCGCGCTCCTCCTTCCTCGCTCCATTCCCTAAACGGACGATTCCTCTCCGTCTTCGTTCAGCCCGCCGTTGCGGCCTGTCTCGGAAGCTCGCGCCTCGCTTCGAGCAGCTTGAGATAAATGCCGCCGCGACGGACCAGCTCCTCGTGCGTTCCGATCTCGGCGAGCCTTCCCTGCTCGAGCACGACGATCCGGTCCGAGTTCCGCAGGGTGGACAAGCGATGGGCGATCGCAATGGTCGTTCTTCCTGCGCTCAGGACGTCCAGCGCTTCCTGAATATCGCGCTCCGTCTCCTGGTCGACGGAAGAAGTCGCTTCGTCCAGCAGCAGGATCGCAGGGTTCAGCAGCAGCGTTCGGGCGATGGAGATTCTCTGCTTCTCTCCCCCGGACAATCTCACTCCGCGCTCCCCTACCCGGGTGTCGTACCCGAAGGGCAGGCGCTCGATGAAGGAATGGGCGCGGGCAAGGCGCGCCGCCTCCATGATCCGTTCCGGCGAAGCATCCGCGACGCCGTAAGCGATGTTCTCCGCGATCGTTCCGTCGAACAGGAACGTGTCTTGGAAGACAATGCCGATGCTCTTCCGCAGATCCGCCGGATCGATCCGCTTAAGATCGACTCCATCCAGCCGAACGGCTCCGGCGTCCGGATCGTAGAAACGGCCAAGCAATTGAAGGAGCGTCGACTTGCCGGCTCCCGTATGGCCGGTGATGCCGATCTTCTCCCCCGGCCGGATCCGCAGGCTGAAGTCTCTTAGCACCTCGCGCCCCTTCTCGTAACCGAAGGTTACTTCTTCGAAGGCGATCTCGCCCTTGGCCGCAGGCATTCTTACCGCCTCGCCTTCCACCTGCAGTTCATCGTCCGTGCCAAGCAGATCGAAAATTCGGTCGGCAGCAGCGATCGATGCGTTCGCTTGGCTCGCCAGATTCATGTTCCAACGCAGTTGGCCGAGGAACATCGACAGGTAGGTCGTGAAGGCGATCAGCGTCCCGAGGCTCGACGAGCCTCGAATCGCGTACTGGCCGCCGATAAGCCAAACGAGCGCGATTCCCGCGGAGATGGCCAGATTCATTCCCGGCTGGAGCCATTGAAGCATGCGTTGCTGATCGATGGCCCTCCGAACCGCTTCCTCGTTGAACTGGCTGAAACGCCGCTTCTCTTCGTCCTCGCGGCGGAAAGCCTTGATGACCCGAATGCCTTGCAGGGCTTCCCCTATGTACTTCTGCAGCCAATATTGCGTATTCCAGGTGCGGTTCATCCGCGAGCGCATCCTAGGCCACAGCCAGAGCACCAGCAAGGCGCAAATCGGAAGCAGCGCCGCGACTCCGAGCGTAAGCCGCCAATCGATCGCGAACAGGATGGCGAAGATCGCGCATGCCATAACCGTCTGGGCAGCGAGCTGCGGGATTCCTTCGCTCAGGAAGCCCTGCACCCACGAGGTGTCATATTGAATGCGCCCGATAAAAGGCGCGGTCGCTCGATTCTCATAATAGCGAACGGACAGCTTCATCAGCTTGTCGAACATATCCTTGCGAATACGGCTCATCATTCGGTTGCCGATTCGAATCGTAATGGAGGTGCGGAGAACCTGGAATCCAGCCTGGAGAAAATAAACCGACAGAAGAAGCGCGATCAAGCCGACGAATCTCGTAACCGAGCCTTGCAGAATGCCTTCGTCGACCATGAGCTTCATCAGATAAGGGGGCAGCGCTTCGAATCCGACTCCGACGAGCAGCACTGCGCAGGAGAATAGAATCGCCTTGCGATGGGGAACGGCGTAGCCCAGCAGGCCGGACAGCGCCTTAAGCCTTCTTCGCCAGGTCAGCTTGGTCTCGGTTCCCTCTTGCGTAGACTCGCCATTAGCCTTTTCCCGGAAGCCTTCGTTCGTCTGACTCGCCCATCGTTCAACCTTATCCCGGAATGCCTGCAAGCCGCTCGCCCCGGCAAGAGCGCTCATCGCCGCCCGAACGACGCCGCCGTCCGTCAGCTCCAGCTCGAGCCAAGCCCCGCCGCCCGTCTCGCGCACGACGGCTCCGGCTACCGATTGCCGTTCGATCGAACGGAGGCACCTTCCCTGGGCATCGCGAATCTCGAGTCCGGCGGCCCGAAGAACGACCGTCCTTCGTTCCATTCGCCCCTCCTCCGAGAGCGGGGAACTCCATGCTTCCGGATCGGCTTCTTCGTCCGTTCCTTTATGGATTCCCGGAGGCTGCTCCTCTTGCGGGAGATTCAGGGAAGCGGTTCGAGACGCCATCTTGTCCTCCTCCTTCGTCCGTGAAGGCCGACTCTCGCTTCGCACGCCACCGTGAGGCATGGGCCGATAGCTTCAGCAGCCGCGGGTACCGGACCGCCAGCCGTCCCCACCATCTCCGGTCGAAGCGCTTCTCGGCTATTTTCCTCCCGTTGCGCGTTACCTCGACCAAGATCCCGATCATCTGCGCCCGGCCGACCGGGCGGTCGCCGCTGAAGTTGCCGTCTCCGCGCAGCCAATATCGTTCTTCCTTATTCCAGGGCTCCGCAAGGTGCAGCTCCGCAAGGTGCAGGCGATGGGAGATCAGCACGCCTTCCTCGCTGACGAAGAGAGCGATCTGTCCGGGAGCCATTCGTCCGTCAAAGGGAACGAATCGGCATTCATCCCGGGGCAGAATATAGGGGTACATGCTCAGACCCGAGGCCGGAAGAATCACTTCCCCCTTCGCCTTCATGAGTCCGTGGAACGTGCTGAGAAGCTCATCCCGCACGCTGAATCAGCCCGATGCCCGACATCTGATCGATAAAACGGTCGAGATCCGCGCGAATCTGCTCGGTGTCCGCTCCCTCGTACTCCGCCGCCATTTTCTCAACCAGCTGTTCCTGAGTGAGACCGCTATCGAGCTGTTCCCAGATCCAGCCCGCCGTGCCGTTGAGCTTCGTGACCGCGAAGGTCTCCTGGTTAAGAATGATGACTTCTCCGTCCATCTTCAGCACTTCTACCGCTTGCAGTCTTTCCAGTCTCATGAGATTGCCTCCCAGAATCGATCGTTTTTCTGAAATTCCAATTCGTATACGGGAACCCGATCCACCAAGGTTTTGCTAAGGCGAATGAGCCCGATCGTGTCCGCGTTCTCGTGCCGCCAATGGACAATCTTGTCGAACAAGGCGAACATCGCGTCGCTCTTCGTCATTCGATGCTGCTCGATATTCAGAGACTGCTTGATAAGGTAGATTCCCTTCAGAGGAACGGGGCCCTCGCGGTAGGGCTCTTTAAAGTCGTTGCGGAAAGGCGAATCGTGAATCAGGATCCGGCCATCCTTGCGAATCTCGACCACCGTCGTCTCATCGGCAAGAATCGGTCTCGGCTGCGACATCGAAGCGATCGTCGACTTGCCGGCTCCGGAATATCCGGAGAAGAGGTAAGCCTGCCCGTCCTGAACGATGCACGAGGAATGGATCAGCATCCCCCAATCCAGCCTGGAGAGGATCCGGCTGTACCAATTCAGCAGCGCCGTCCGAAGCCCGAAGTAGTTATAGAAGCGGATGTGCGCCTCCCGCAAGTCCGCCGTCGATTCCACCAAGAAGTCTGCCCGGGACACCCTGAAGTCGCCCCGCTCGTTCTTCTCGTAGCCGACGGGTGTCACCTCGTCGTAGTTCTCGCCGTAGCCGTCTTCAAGCGTAAGCGAATAATCGGGCTCCGTACCCGGGGCTACGTCTACATATTGATCGCCGATCGTATGCTTCGTGAACGCAGCCGCATTGGCGCTAACGAACCTAAGCCGAACCAGCAAGCTGCCGAAGCGCTGCCATCTCTCAATCACCTGGAGTTCCTCCTATGTCGATCGTCATGGAAGAGAGAGCAAGCTCTCTCTCCCCTGCGTGCATGCAAGATTTGCTTTAGCCATGCCGCGGTGCCGATTACCAGCCGCCATGGCCGCCGCCACCGCCTCCGTGACCACCGCCGCCATGGCCGCCACCGCCGCCATGACCGCCTCCAGGCCATGGCCAACCGGGATGACCGGAAGGCTGCGAATGGCCTTCGAATACGACAGCCTGATGAACCAACACCTCTGGTTTCTCATAGGTTTTCAATTTGTATCACCTCACTTTTCTGTCCTTATTCTATGATACAACCTGTATCTAGTCAACACATTATGTAGCATTGCGATCGCACGTAACGACAGGAATCCCAACAATCCTCCGGCAAGATCGATCCCCACGTCGCTCGGCAAGGAGGTTCGGCCTTCTACGAAAGACTGATTCCACTCGTCCAGGGAGGCCGTTGCCGCCACGACCGCCAGAACGGGAAGCAGAAGCCGCCAGCCGCGTAGTCGCCAAATCTTGCCCAGAAGCAGGCTCCAGAATATCGCCAGCATGCCGTACATGAACAGATGAGCGCTTTTGCGGAAAATGAATTCCAGGAATTCGAACGGATCCTTCCGGGAAGAAACCGTACTGTCGTCATAAGTGAAGGAGATATCCGGAATGTCTTGAAGCAGCGGGCTCCCGGACAGCCGCTCATGCAGCAATGGCTGAATGCTCTGCTTCTTATACGGCTCCGAGGAAAATACGAAGATCAGGCCTGTCCAGAGCAGAACCAGAATGGCGCCGAACGCAAACGTTCTTCTCATTCTCTCTCCTCCTCAGGACGTCGCGGCCAGCTGCTGCTTCATCAGCTCGTGTATCCGGTCCCTTTCCTTCTGATCGACCACGTAATAGTAGATCCCGTTGATCATCGTCCCTTGCCCCTCGATGAAGGTGGTCTCGATGTCGTTCAGGTTTTTCCTGTACTTCAGCACCAGATCCTGCAGTTCCCCGAAGGTCAGGTTCGTACGGACGTGGTCCCCGATAGCGTTCAGAATGGACGGAAGCGCGCTCGTGTTGTTCCACTTCGTCGCCCGGTGGATGACATCCTGAATGACTTGCTTCTGGCGGTCGTTCCGTCCGAAGTCGCCTCTCGGATCGTCGTACCTCATGCGGGAAAATTTAAGCGCCTGTTCTCCGTTCAGATGCTGCTGCCCGGCCGGGAACTTCTCGCCCTCGTAATCGAATGCGAACGGATTGTTCACGTCGACGCCGTTCAGCGTATCCACGATGAGCTTGAAGCCTTCCATGTTCACTTCGACGTAATAGTCGATCGGCATGTCGACGAACTTCTCGACCGTCGCCAGCGACCCTTCGATTCCGTTATAGGCATAGGCGTGATTGATCTTATCCTGGGTTCCCCGAAGCACCAGCTCCGTCCGCGTATCGCGAGGGATGTTGTACATCAGGATCTTCTTGCTCTTCGGGTTGACGGTCATCACGATGATCGTATCCGAGCGCCCTCTGTCGTTCTCGCGTTCATCTACTCCGAGCAGCAGGACGGAGAACGGAGACAATTGTTCCGTCTGCACGGGAGCAGGCGACGCCGGTATCTCCTTGTCCGTGCTCACGTACCTCGGACGGTCCGAGGGAAGCGGCTCGTAAATCTCGCTTGCCGTTTCTTTGACCGACCAGTAGAGATAGCCGATCAAGCTCAAAGCTCCGACTATAAGCACCGTAACGACCGATAAACTAATCCAGAGCCAACGTCTTCTTCTACCAAGTTTCATCGAAGGTCTTCCCCTTGAATGATGATATCGGCGGCGCGCGCGGGAGCCGCCTTCCTCCTGCCCGCCTGCCGGAAACGTCCAATCCAACGCATGTACAGCCCAAAGCTCGAATCCGTAGCCGGCCGCCCCAAGTAGATTCGGATCAGCTCGGGAGGCGGGAAGACCATTCGCCAGAGGTATAGAATCCGGTATCTCGGAAGATCCAGCTTCCCCAGCGTGAACAACACTTGATGAAGGTAGTAGGCCAGTCCCTTGAAACGGAACAGCCGATAATCCTCTTCCTTCCTCCATGCCAGCTCCTGATTCCAAGGGAACCAGGTCTTCGTCTCGCCGAAAGGCTTCACCCGCATCAGGTGCGGCATGAGACGATAGACGACGGATAAGGCCATGACGACCATGCCGTAAAGATGATCCTCTCTCGCCCTGCGGAGCAGCTTCTCATAGCTGATCTGGGCGCCGTAGAGATGAATCGTCCGCACGATATCCAGGACGTGCTTCAGCGAAGCCATGTTGTGCTTGGCGCCGTGCAAGCATAACGTGTAGAACAAGTCCGGAATGGACAGCTCCCGGATCCGATCGCGGGAAGGAAGCGGCTGGGATTGCTCCCATAACGAGTCGCATTCCATTCGGCAATAATCCGTTTGCACGACATGCCAATGAAGCTCCACATGAATCGGCATCTTGGTGCTGGGGTTCCACTTGCCGAACAGGTGATGATAGGAGCTGTGCCTCTCGATATCCACGTCTATGTACCCTAGCGATAGAAGAACCTTGGAGGCAGCCTCCAATTGCTCCTTATGGATGAGCAGATCGACGTCCCCGGTCTGGCGAACGCCGCTGCTTCCATAGAGACGGCGGGAAAGCCATAGCCCCTTCAGGACGATGGCCGGAATCCCTTCGCTGTCCAGAGCGGCGACGATCCGCTCCGCTTCGTTCTTGATCAACAGGTTTAGATACGAATGACGCTCCCGCTGCCGTTCCAACCCTTCCTTGAAGAACGCCGGCACGCTCGTAAGCGACTGGTTCTCCTTCAGAATCTGATAGATCGGACCGGCCACCCCCTGACTTCCGATCTCCTCCAAGGAGGCCCGATAGTCCCGCTCGCATGCCAGAAGCGGAGATTGCTTGTTGTACGATCGCTCCAGCAGCTCGATGGTCAGCATTCGATAGGCCTCGATTCTTGCCTGAGCAGTTGATTATGGCGCAGGTATTCCTTAAGCGCGGTCTCCCAATCCCTCATCGGCGGGAAGCCGTTCACCCTAAGGGCCATATGATCGAGGACCGAATATGCCGGTCTCGGAGCGGGGCGTTTGAATTGCTCGCTGGTCACCGCCGATAGATCGACGGACAGCCCGGCAAGGTCGAAGATTCGTTCGGCGAACTCATACCACGAGCAGGCTCCGGAGTTGGAGACATGATAGGTTCCGTACTTCTCCGTCTCCAGCAGCCGGACGATCGTCCTGGCGAGATCGACGGTGTACGTCGGGCAGCCGATCTGATCGCCGACTACCCGTATCGGCTCCTTCTTCTCCGCCAGCTTCAGCATCGTCTTCACGAAGTTCGGCCCATGATCGCCGTACAGCCAAGAGGTCCGAACGATGAAGAGGCGCGAAACCAAGCCGCTGGCGAGCCACTCGCCACCCCGCTTCGATTCGCCGTAGACGTTGATCGGGCTTGTGTCCTGATACTCGTTCAAGGGCTTCTCGCTCGTCCCGGGGAACACGTAATCCGTGCTCACGTAGACCATCTTGGCTCCGGCCGCCTCCGCCGCGAGAGCCACGTTGCGCGCGCCGATCGCATTCACCCGGAACGCCAGATCCGGCTCTGCCTCCGCTTGATCGACCTTCGTATAAGCCGCCGAATGCACGACGGCTTCCGGTTGGTGGATTCGGAACATGGTCAAGACCGCTTCCAGGTCGGTGACGTCCAGAGCGGTCCGGTCCCATGCCAGCACTTGCTCCGCATGCGGCTCCAGCGCCTTGCACATATCGACGCCGAGCATGCCCCCCGCTCCCGTCACCGCAACCCGTCCGAATTTATGCGCCATGATTGTTCTCTCCGATCCTGGATTTGGTCCACCAATCCCGATTGTCCACGAACCAGTCCACCGTCTCCGCAAGCCCCTGCTCGAGGAAGATCGACGGCTCCCAACCCAGCTCCTCGCGAATCTTCGTCGCGTCGATGGCATAACGGCGATCATGGCCGAGGCGGTCCGCGACGAACGTGATTAGGCTGTCCGGCTTGCCCAAGCGGGTCAGAACGAAGCGGACGATATCGAGGTTCGTTCTCTCGTTATGCCCGCCGACATTATAGACCTCGCCCGGCTTCCCGCCGTGCAGCACCCTGTCGATGGCCGCCGCATGATCGCGGACGTGCAGCCAATCGCGCACGTTGAGTCCGTCGCCGTACACCGGAATCGGCTTGTCTTGAAGAGCGTTCGTGATAAGGAGAGGGATCAGCTTCTCGGGAAAATGGTATGGGCCGTAGTTGTTCGAGCAGCGGGTGATGTTGACGTTCATCCCGTAAGTCTCGTAGTAGGCGCGGACCAGCAGGTCGGCGCCAGCCTTGCTCGCGGAGTAGGGACTGTTCGGGGCCAACGGCGTCCGTTCCGTGAAGTAGCCGTTCTCTCCCAAGGTGCCGTACACCTCATCGGTCGAGATCTGAACGAACTTCCCCACTCCCGCCTGGCGTGCGGCCTCCAGCAGCGTCTGCGTGCCAAGCACGTTCGTGCGCACGAAGATCGACGCGTCCTCGATGCTGCGGTCCACATGGGACTCCGCCGCGAAGTTGACGACGGCGTCGAAGCCGCCTTCGCCGATCAGCTTGCGGACTTCTCCTCCGTCGGCAATGTCTCCTCGAACGAACTCGTAATTCGCTTTCGCGTCCAGCTCTTTCAGATTGTCGAGGTTGCCCGCGTACGTCAGCTTGTCGAGGTTGACGATGCGGTACTCCGGATACTTAGCCGACATATAGCGAATGAACTGACTTCCGATGAAACCGGCGCCGCCGGTCACTAGCAGCTTCATGTACAATTCTCCTTCGTCGCCCTTGGTAAATGGCTGTTCTCTCTATACAATGCAAGCCTACGCTTCAGGGTCTCACACATAAGCCCTGGGTTGGAGGGAACGTCGCGACACAAGCTTCAACAAATATTGGCCGTACTCGTTCTTGGCCATCGGCTTCGCAAGCTCCTGTACCTGCTCCGCGCTAATGTACCCGCACCGATAAGCGATCTCTTCGAGACAAGCGATCTTAAGGCTCTGCCGCTTCTCGATCGTCGCGATGAATTGCGAAGCCATCATCAACGATTCGTGGGTTCCGGAGTCGAGCCAAGTGAAGCCGCGGCCGAGGAGTTCGACCCGAAGCCGCCCCTCCTTCAGATAGGCTTTGTTCACGTCGGTAATCTCCAATTCTCCTCGAGCGGAAGGCTTCATGCTCCTGACGATATCGACTACCCGATTGTCATAGAAGTAGAGCCCTGTGACCGCGTATTCGGACGCAGGCTGATTCGGCTTCTCCTCGATGGAGAGAACGCGGCCGTCGGCATCGAAGTCCACGACTCCGAACCTCTCCGGGTCCTGCACCGCATATCCGAATACCGTCGCTCCGCGGTTGCGCTTCATGGCGGAGTGGAGCAGCTCGGTCAACCCATGACCGTGGAAAAGATTGTCGCCGAGGATGAGGGCAACGTCGTCTTGTCCGATGAACGTCTCGCCGATGCGAAACGCTTGCGCGATTCCATCCGGCGACGGCTGAACCTCGTAAGATAAAGAAAGTCCCCACTGGGAGCCGTCTCCAAGCAGTTGCTGGAATCTCGGAATATCCAACGGAGTCGAAATAATCAGAATCTCCCTTATGCCCGCCAGCATCAGAACGGACAACGGGTAGTAAATCATCGGCTTATCGTAGATCGGAAGCAGTTGCTTCGATACGGATATCGTCAGCGGATACAGCCTCGTCCCGCTTCCTCCTGCCAGCAAAATTCCTTTCAAGCAGGCTCGCCTCCTTCTCCTGTTCAGTCACTATTAATGGTAATTTGGAACTTTACCCCAAGGCTGTTCTCGAAACACGTCCTCTTGCGGATGTCCTCCTAGAAGGAATTGCGATCAAATTTGATTCGCATATAAATACAAAAACGGTCTGATTCGGTACGCCTAGATAGTGGCGCAGTCCTTCAGACCGTTTTACGTATGAAGTTAAGGTTCTTCTTAGTGCTAGTAGAGTCGTAAACACGGTTCGTCAAGTAGGGCGTTAAGAATGCGAAATACCCGGCCCATTGAACTGAATCCAGTCTAAATTGAAAAGACCTTTCGCTCCGTTCTTTAAGGTGAACACAAAGAAAAGTTCATGAGTGCCCCCTGGATCTTTTATCGGAACGGTTATCTCTTGGTAATCTTGCCAAGACTCCGTTTTAGAAACAGTTATCTTCGCCAATTCCGGGTTAGATAACGAATCTGAACGGACAGATATATTTCCCCCTAGCCCACCAGAGGCAACTCTAAATGTTATGGAGTTAATGTTTTTAAGGTTAATCGGTTTGAATGCAATCCAATCCCCATCGTCTATATTCCCTAGGTTCTTGCCACCAGATTTATCCTTGAGCTCCATAACGGTTACTCCGCTCATGCTCGTGTAGTATTCAGCTTGTTTCCTCTTCGGTTGAAGAATAACTTCCTTTGTTGTTCTGATAGGCAATACGTTTTTGGCGCCACTGTCTCTAAAGCTAAAAGTAGCAATGTAGAACAAGTCTTCAAGTTCAGAGTCGCCGAGTATCGTGTCGAATTCACCGGAACAGCCGGTATGCTGCCCAGTCTGATGGCTATGTTCGTTATGTCCTAATTTTGATTGTACAGTAATCAAACTACAACTGATTTTGCCATTGTCTGTGCTCCCGTCCTCAGCATCTAGAACTTTCACTTGGTAATGGACCTTTTCCCCCCATGAAAAGAATCCGCCTTCAGGTGGATTCGTTACAGTAACCACCGGAGCATTATTTCCAACCGTGATTGGAATAATTGCATTCGAAGTTTTGCCAGAACGATTCGTAACAGTAAGTGTAGCGTTATAATTACCAGCCTTAGTAAAAGTGAACTTCGGATTGGGTAATGTAGATGAAGAGCTACCATATTTCCATAGGTAAGTTAGTTCTTCTCCATTAGGGTCGAAGGACCCCTTGCTAGAAAATTGCACAACAAGCGGTGTTGCTCCATTTGTCTTATCTGCTTTAGCAACTGCCACCGGGTTATGAACGCCTGCATTGTATTGGACGCGTACCAACTTACCGTTACTTTCCTTGGTTCCTTCCCCATATTCAATCATATATAGGGCCCCGTCTTCTCCAAATTTCATTGAGATTGGGTGATCCCATTTGAACGTAGGTAAGAATGGCAAGATCGAAATGATCTTTCCGTTCTCATCGTACTTAACTGTTTTGATCCAATTCCGAGACCAGTCATATATTAAGAGGCTTTGATTGTAGTAGCTAGGGAATTTAATTTGGGACATGAGTTCCTTTTTCCAGGTATAAATAGGGCCAACCATTGCCGTTCTTCCGCCACCATCATCCAATTGGGGGAACTCGGTCGACTTCCCATACGGATACCAGATCCAAGCTTTCTGAGCAGGCGGTAAAGCTTGAACTCCTGTATTATTTGGCGAGCTATTGACTGGTTGTTCACACGAAAAAAGCTCACCACTAGTTTTAGTCCCAAAATCAAAATCACGATAGGGCTGATTATTAGCTATACAATATGGCCATCCATAATTCCCTGGCGACTTTGCCAAATTCCACTCGTCATAACCTTTGGGGCCTCTTAATGGATCGTCCACATTAGCGTCTGGACCAACATCTGAGAAGAAAATCCAATTGTTCTTCGAATCCACAGTTACTCGGAACGGATTACGAACCCCCATGATATATATTTCAGGTTTGCCCATTGACCCGTCCTTAGGGAATAAATTCCCATCAGGAACAGTATAGGAGCCGTCATCTAAAGGGCGTATTCTTAGAATTTTTCCGGCGAGATTGTTACTATTACCAGCGGTTCTTTGTGAATCTTTAAAAGCTCTTCCTGCCCTTTCATCTAACGGAGCGAACCCGTTGGACTCGAACGGATTAGTATTGTCACCGATCGGGATATATAAATTGCCTTGTGAATCAAACTCCATTGCACCTCCGCCGTGGCAACAATCATCACGTTGAATCGGTACCTTCAAAAGGATTTTTTCGGAAGTCATATCGACTCGATCAGATGTAAGATTGAACCTCGAGACCCGATAGATCGACTCTGTTCCTTCCGGCGAATATAGCAGATAGAGCCAAGGTTTAGACGGGTAATTCGGATCAAGCACAGCGCTCATTAAGCCATCGTCACCAGTTACCGATACTTTTAGATTCCCGGCCAATAAACTTGTTTCTGTTGTTGGGTTGTATATTTTAATACTCCCATTACGCTCAACATAAACAATCTTTCCATCAGGGGCTACACTAAGATCCACAGGTTCCTGCAAATTGCTATCTAGAATTACTTTCTCATAGTTGCGATCTACCGAAGCAGAACAGTCTCCGAATTTGACGCCAGCTGCATATTGAATTCCCCCTAAAATATGCTTTAAAAACTGAGGATCTTTATAGCTCTCTTTCACATGACCGCCCGCCGTGTACCAAGAACGCCCTCCATCATAGGCATTACACCAAGTGACGGGATGATCCACCCCCATACTACCGCCCGAATATGTTCCCTCATCAATTCTGGCTAATACATGAACGGAACCACGAGGGTTAACCCTAAAGTTATACCACTCGTCCGAACGGGTCCAGGTTTGAGGTAGGTCCGCAGTGGAAGGATGGGTATTATCGTCTATGAGAATATTAGCTGATTGAACGTCCGGATGATTCTTCAAATAGGCTCCTACTAATCCACCGTACCAAGCCCAATCGTATTCCGTATCACTAGCGGCATGGATCCCGACATAACCGTTACCTGCTTCAATGTATCTCTCGAATGCCGCTTCTTGTTGGGCGTTTAGTACATCACCTGTCGTAAGTAGAAATACCACTGCATGATATGGAGCTAGTCCGGAATCGGTAAACATAGAAGCATCTTCCGTCACGTCCGCCGCGAACCCATTTTGTCTGCCAAGTTGACGAATTGCCGCCACTGCTTCAGGAATGGAATCGTGATGGTATTCTTCGGTTTTTGTAAACAATAATATTTTATAAGCAGGAGACTGAGGGGCCGTTGAAGGCCCTTCAGCAGCCAGTGCGTTTATTCCGATTACGGAGAGCAGCATGATTAGGCATAAGGTAGAGCGAAGTAGTAGCTTTAGCATGATAATGCCTCCAACACTATAGATTTAACTTTTATTTGATAACCGTCTATTCCTGCAATTGCGATAAGAGCGACCGACAGAGTAATATTGAATCCCTGCTTGCATCATTCCTCAGAACAAAACATGTTTCGACCGTCAATCAGAATCGGACGTTTTAATACGCCTTGAATTCGGTGATTAGTTTCGACTGAAACCATAATCGCAATTACTTTGTGGTCGTTCATTGCTATCGCAACATCGCTTGTAGCCTTCTCTATGTAAGTCAGATTGGCTTCGCCGGTTGGCAAGGAGGGTGTTCCGACCACAAGTATAATTAAGTCTGATAACTGAGTAGCAACGGTGGTATCCGTAGTGAATTCAAGGCGCTCCTCCATGATATTCATGCGTACAAAGGACTTCTAGCCCCGGCTCATAAATAGGAATCTGTCCATTCCTAGCATATCGATCTTGTCTTCATCTTGATCGACGCAAATAACCTGGTGACCGAGTTCCGCATAACAGACGCTGGTTACTAAGACCTACAAATCCCGTTCCAACTACAGCTATTCTCATGCTTCCACCTCGTTTCTCTGGCTTGCGATCCAGAATCCGAGTATCTCCGTCCAGTCCATGGTCAAACGATAGATATCCTCCTCGATAAGACTGGTACCTAATTGAACTTCAATAATATCCATCGTTTCACTCGCCAGAATACTGTGCTTGCAGTTCGGAGGAATGTGAATCACATCTCCTTCTCTGACAAGTCGATGTTCCTCTTCCAGAACCAACTCTCCCGAACCCGCAATAATCGTCCATACCTCGCTTCTCTTGAAGTGGAAGTGATAACTGAGGTTCTTGCCTGCAAATATCCGTATTTTTTTGGTCAATGATTTTCTTCCATCTGGGAATTCGGTGTAATCGACTACACTGTATTCTCCCCACCGACGCTCTTCATGCATGGGACGCTGATTCAAACCATGAACCAACTCTTTCAATCGAGGCGTACTGGCCTTGTCCGCTACCAGAATTCCATCCGGGCTTGTTGCGACGACGATTCCTGATAAGCCCGTTATAGTAACAGGAATGTTCAGTTCATTAATTAGATGAGTATTATGTGAATCCTCGCTCACAATTCCTATGCCGATCTGCGAGGTGTTCATCTCTTCGGTCAACGTATTCCAGGTACCCAAGTCCTTCCACGTCCCCTCGTATGGCAAGGCAACGATATTGTTCGTCTTCTCTACGACCTCGTGATCGAAGCTTTTTTTCGTTAATCGACCATACTCTTTAACCAATTCCGGAAATGAGACGGGTAGATTTCGTTGCTCGAGCAAACGAATGGCAAATTGCAATTTAAAAGCAAAAACCCCGCAATTCCAAAGCGCCGATTGTTCTATCAGTTCGGACGCTTGATCTTGACGGGGTTTCTCACGGAAGTGGCTAACTCTTAGAACACTTTCGCGATCTATCCTATTTAATTGCTGATCTGGTACGATATATCCGTACTTCTCCGAAGGATAAGTTGGCCTCACTCCCATCAAGGCAATATTTGCTTCGAATCTATCCACAACCCGGCAGAGCTCTTCCACCCGTTCATAGAAATCATACTCAACGTAAGGATCTACAGGGAGAACAACTACCGTTTCATCCGGATCCACGTTGACTTCGGAGGCCAGATAAGAAGCTGCCAACACGATTGCAGGGAACGTATCCCTTCGTTCTGGTTCCGTTATGATTGGTACTTGTTCCCCTAATTGGTTCCGCAGAACTTCTGTTTGATTCATGCTTGTAGCGATATAAGTATCCTGCTGCAAATTCGCTTTACCAAGTTGGCGCCATACTCGCTGAACCATGGATTCAAACTCTCCATCTTGATTGCGAAGCACCTTTAAGAACTGTTTGGATCTAGAGTCGTTCGATAATGGCCAAAGTCTCTTCCCGGAACCGCCAGACAACAATATGAGCTTCATCTTGCGCTCTCCTCCAATATCTTTTTATCCGGCAACATTGATCCCTGATCTTCTTCCTCTTAACACTGTTAATTCTAAGATGTAATCAACCGCTGATCGATTAAACCGCCAATTCATTAACGCATATAAGGCCGTTCCTGTAAGGATCTGAAGTGCCAGAATAACGATCGGAGTCAGTTCTAACTTCATCATCGGAATCAGAGCTACAGTACCGCCCATTAGAGTACTGATAGTAACAGCAGGTAGACCTATCAGTAAGTACTCCAATAATGTGCTGTTGAACAAATGTCGCATTATCCACGCATATTTCAACAGAAAAAAGGTAAATTGCAAGCCTACGAATGCAATGGCAACTCCCAGTGTCTCCCCTAAATACGCTCCCCCTGCTATGCTGGGAACCATAACCAGCATAAGAACTAAAGTCCACTTGAAGCCAAGATCGACTCGTCCAATTGCGACGAGCAATGAGCTAACTGGGCTTATCATGGATCTAAAGTAACCCATCACAGCAAGGATTTGAACGTACACGATGGCGGACTCCCATTTATCGCCAAACACAAGAGGGATCAAATACGGTGCCGTCGCTATTAAACCAGCGTAGATCGGCGCGTTCACCATACTGAGTATTCGAAGCATTTGGTAATACGCTACTTTTAATTGTTCATTCCTGCTTTGAATCTTGGCTAATAAAGGCATCGCGACTTGAGATAGAACGGGATTGATCTTCAGAACAGGCATAATGACCAGATTGTAAGCGAACGAATACATGCCAAGAATCTCCGCACCGAAAAAACGGCCAATTAGAATGTAATCAAAGTTCGAGCTTAAAAAATGAATTAGTTTCTCACCAATTTGATAGGAACCGAAACGAATATACTCCACAAGTTCCTGCCTGCGGTAAGAATAGGATAGCTTCCATTTACGTACACCAACCATAAAGCAACAAATAGATTTCAGTCCCAAATTAATAATTTGACTCCAAACAAGCGCATATACACCATATCCCAAGCTTGCCAATATGAACGCAGTAATAAATGCCGAAGTAGAAGAAGCGATATCGAAGAGAGCTAATGTGCGGAAACGAACTTCTTTCTGCAGCAAGGCTTGATACAACTGACCTATCGGAGTGAGCAGAAAGACGACAGATACCAAGTAGAGGGGAGCAGTCACTCTTGACTCCTGAAATAACATTGCCATTAATGGACTACTCAATAACATTAAAATAAATACACCAGTACCCGATATGAGATTAACCAAATAAATGCCGGACAACTGGTCTCTGGAAATATCCTGCTTATGAAAGACAATATTCGTAACTCCCATATCGCCAAATGCGACAGCAACGCCAACGACGACCATAACCATTCCCATGATTCCATAATCCTCTGGCGTTAACATTCTGGAGAGGACAATGAGCTGAAGAAATTGAAAAACGGTCGTATAAATCATAGACAATGCTGTCCACTTGGTAGCTTTAGCGCCTTGCTGTCGCAACGACATCGTAATCCTCCATGGCAAAACGGCTTCTAGAGTTTAGTTGCCTATTAACGAATTTTTGGAACTTACTACGGAATCGCTCCGTTGAGAATTGCTCTGCATTGCTTCTGCAGTGAATAGGCAAGAACTCGTCCTGATGACTCTCAAACCATTTTACAGCCTCAATAATATCATCCTGCGTCTGATTCCAGAAGAACAGACCTGTAGGGTGCACCTCCGGATAGCTCCTGACCGTTTCCAGGCTCCCCCCCTTACCGAATGCTATGATTGGTGTTCCACAGGCTTGGGCTTCAACGGGAATAATTCCGAAATCCTCTTCAGCAGCGAATACGAAAGCTTTCGCCCGTTGCATATAACTCTTGAGCACATCGAAGGGCTGATGCCCTAGAAGTTCAATGTTAGACCCCGCAATGGCTGCGATTTTCTTGTACTCCGGTCCCTGACCTATAACGACAAGCTTCTTATCCTTCATACGGTTAAAAGCTTCCACAATTAGGGTAATTTTTTTATAGGGAACCATTCTGGATGCGGTCAAATAAAAGTCCTCTTTCTCGTAATGAACTTCGAATTTCTCTACCTGTACGGGCGGGTATATGACTTCGGATTCGCGTCGGTATACTTTCTGGATACGGTTCGAGATGTATCCCGAATTCGCAATGAAGTGATCCACTCCATTAGCTGTTCTGCTATCCCACATTCTAATTCGATGAAGCAACCATCGAGTCACCCATCCTTTTACTCCACGGTCGTTTCCCGTTTCTTTAAGATATTGATGCTGCAGATCCCATGCATATCTTATCGGGGTATGGACATAGGAGATATGCATTTGGTCTGGCCCGGTGATAACTCCCTTTGCAACGGCGTGAGAGCTCGAGATGATTAAGTCATACGAGGATAAATCAAACTGTTCAACAGCAAGTGGCATCAGAGGCAAATAGTTTCTGAATTTCTTGCGAGAGAAGGGCAGCTTCTGAATAAATGAAGTGGTTACGGTACGGGAACCAATAAATGCTCTTCCTTCAGGACCAATAAAATCTACGATTGTAAACAAGTCTGCCTGAGGATATAAGGCCAATATCTCCTCCAATACTCGTTCCGAACCCGCATATGTGTCCAGCCATTCATGCACGACAGCTACTTTCATGCCCCCATCACCTCATGGATTAAAGTAACCGTCTGATCAGCAGAAGCTTGCCAGCGGAATCTCTGTGCTTGAGCCGCCCCCATCTCCCGTAGTCGCTCCTGCAAATCAACATTTTCTATGAGATGGAGCATGCAAGCGGAAATCTCATTCTCGTCATTAGGATTAAAGTAAAGAACCGCATCACCGCATACTTCCGGTAATGATGCCGCGTTAGAGACAAGGGCTGGCGTTCCGACTGCCATTGCCTCTAACGGTGGGAATCCGAACCCCTCATATAAGGAAGGAAACACCAGACCTGTTGCGTTGGCATAGTATTGTTGAAGAACTTCGTCTTCAACATAGCCAGTGAAGACAACTCGGTCTCCAAGCTCAGTGATCTCGTTCCACACCTTAGGGTCTCCGGTGATGAAGCCATCCTTCTTCCCGACGACCACAAGCTTGTGGGGGATATGACCCATAATTTTTTTGAACGCCCTAATGAGCCTCGAAAGATTTTTATTTGGCTTCACGTTCCCCACGAATAAAAAATACGGAGCATCCAATTGACTGCTCCGCCTTTCGATTACGAACCAATTATTATTAATTCCGTTGTATACGGTTTGAATCGGCTGCCGTACCTCTCCAACCAAACGATGGAACTCATCTTTAGTAAATTGGGATACGCTTATGATTTGATCCGCCTTGCGCCTGACTGCTTGAAACATCAATTCAGCGTAGAGTTTCTTATGTATCGCTCCAGCATATTGCGGCATTGCTTTATGAAACACATCATGAATGGTAACCAAGAGCTTACCGAAATACAACACTGGAATATTAAAGTGCGGCGACCAGAATAGTCTCGTCTCCTTAGGAATTGTTCGTAGCATTTCCCATTGCTCTTGAAGTGAATAAATTGGGGCCTGTAATGGCTTGCATATCACTTCTCGACTATTGAACTTAATTACTTCTTGAATTCTCTTCGGGTTCCCCAATATGCAAACTGGAATGTCCGGCAGCTTCTCGACGACAAGTGGGACAATATTCGTAAGGTAAGTACCTATTCCTGAATGATCAATCATTCTCAGGTCAATGGTTAGCAGAAACAATCACCTCGTTTTGTTTCTTTAAAACATTCTTCCACAACTTAGCTGTCTCACTTATCGTATACTTTCTTTTCACACTGTTTACAGCATTCATTGACATGTTACTCAATAATTTTCTATCGTTAGCACATGACTCTATGCATTTCCCTAACATTCTCTCTATGTCGTTTGATGAGATAATGAATCCATCTTCTGCTGATTTTATAATGCTTTTTGGCCCAATGGAGTCTGTCGATATAGGAACAGTTCCACATGCCATTGCTTCTATCAGCACAATCCCAAACAACTCTTCCCAGGTCTTACTTTGTAATGATGGCAACACAAGAACATGACATTGATTGTAAATAACAGCGAGTTCATTCTGCTTAGAAGTATGTCCTAAATATCGTACTGTCGAGTAATCGCTTGATAAACTCTCTACTTGGTTTCTTAATGGGCCATCTCCTACAAACCACCATTCAATGTCCGATCTTCCTTTAAATTTCCCGATCAAGTTAAATAAGATATTAAGCCCCTTCTCCTCAACAAGCCTACCTACGTACAAAATTCTAAGGCTCTCATTTGACTTATGAGTGCTAGGCTTGAATATCTGTTCATTAATGCAGTGAGGGATAACTGTTATATGCCTGGTATACTGCTGCAGACCTTTTTTGACATGTTCAGTTACTGCAACGACTCTAATATCCTTTAGAAACTGCTCCCACTTTTTCTTCTGACTACGGAAAAATATTTTCTTAGGATACTTAGAGAAGTCCCAATATGGCCACGAAGAATAATAGATTACTTTATGCCTTCTCTTGATAATGCAAAGATAGTATATGAACCAGTCATAAGGGGCTGCGCCAATAATGATTTCTTTATCACGTGTAAATAAGAAATACAGTATTATTCTTAAATTTCGTAAAGCGCGAAAGAACAATCGAGGTCTTTGTTTTAGAAAACTTTTTATTAGTTGTTTAGTAACTGAAAACTCCGAGGAGATAATCTCATCGTAATGTACATCGTTCTTATTCAAAAAAAATAGAGCCTCGAAATGCCTTGGGGCTCCACTTTCATGTAAGATATAAAGTTTGCTCTTCATTGATTGCAACTCCTTGCTACTAAACTATGTTGCAATTGGATTATCACGCATGTGTATTTTAGACTGATTAGAAGTTAGAATATATTCTTGTTTATTTGTTTTAAAGTTAATATGGTAAATTGTCAAAATAAATCCAAACAACATCCAATAAAGCAAGTAAAAAACTTTCCCGAAGTACGATGAATTCACAATGTTAGCGAACGAATATTCATAGAGACTAAAAATCAAAAATCCATTTGCAAGATATCTATACTCTTTGATTGCTCTAACTTTAAAAGCATAATACATACTTAAAACTATAAAAGCCGAATAGATTATAAATAAAATAATACCTAACTCAGTTAGAGTAGCAAAAAATGCACTATCCGTAATAAATACATTTGACATAGAGTAAAGTGACCCGTGTCTCTGAGATCCAATACCTAATCCAAACCACATATGTTCCTTTAATAAAACTATTGCATCTGTTATGAAGTTCTTATGCATTTCAGTTGAATTTTGTACTGAAGCGTTGTTTTGTGAAAACAGTCCACTGTATATAAATGAATTTTTAATACTATTGTTAAGACTTGAATTAAATATTATAACTAATGCAATGATAATTGCTGAAATAAAACCAAAGAATAGAAATAGAATTTTTCCTTTCGTAGCATTTCGTGTGATACTGTCTTTAATGATTCGACTCATTGAAAGAAGCAAAACAATAAACGCTCCAACAATTGCTGTTCTAGAAAAAGTAGTGAAAATAGATATAAGCACAATTGCACTAAACATAATATCTTTAACTTTCAAAGACGAAATTGATTTATTTATGAATATAGATAAGAAAAGCAGCATTATATTTCCATAAATAATTGTATTCCCAAGCAATCCCGTACTTCTAATAATATCCGTTCCATAAAAACCAAATAAGTCGATATTATTCGGAGTTAATAACCAAACAGGTAACACGTCACGAAAGATGAATTGAAAAATGCCAAACACACTAAAAATGAAACCTAATAAATATACAATTCGGAGAAGCTTGTCTACTTGGAAGCTAGACTTAATAAACCGGAAAATAAATAAAGCAACGAAAACATAAAGTATTTTATCTCTAAGTGAAAGTATCTTGGTAAAAATCGATTCGTTTCCCCATAAAAACATAGCAAGATAAATTATCAATAAACATAAGTAGATTGTGTTGAAATTATTTACTATTACTTGTTTACTTTTAAAGGAATAAATTATGTATGAAAAAATCATCAAAAAAATCATTGCATCAATTAAGTACGTCGATGCATTGCTGCTACTTAAAGGAATATTGATAATACCACTAAAAAAAACAATGAAAATAAAAAACACTAACAAGTAGTAACTTACTTGCCCTTTGGAGTTTTCCCCCATAACTAATCACCTTTCATAATTTCAATAGATTCATGTTCTGTAAACTCCATAACGACTATGAATCGCATCATAAATAGCATGATAAATCATCTTTATTTTGTTGATTTTCCTTGTTTCAGGTCGAATCATCAATCTAATGTGTTTTTTAATTATTTTGATAACTATTCCTATGAAGGGTAAAATTTTTTGTGTAGTATGATAACTTCTTCGAACAAACAAAATACTATTACGAATATCATAGTAATCCAGCAGTGGTATTGGATCTCTAAGCTTACTCTTAGTTGAAGCGTTAACTTTATGCCATATAAGCGATTTCGGCTGGTACTCTAGCCCCCACCCTAGTCTAACAGCCCTTCTACAATACTCTGTATCTTCGTAGTACAGAAAGAAATCCTCATCCAATAAACCAATTTCGTTAATCATTTCTGAACGTGCCAATAAGCTGCATCCGGTAATATAATCAATTGGCACCTTTTCTTCGTCTAATGAAGATTGATAATCCACTTCACAGTATCTTCTATGATGCGGAATACCGAATCTATTGATTGTCCCCCCAGCAAACCAAATCTTATTCGTTCCATAGAAGTAAATTTTCGAACCTACTATTCCACAACGTTCATTATTCTCTAACATAAGAACTAAGTGTCCAAGAGACTCTTCATCTACGACGGTATCGTTATTTAGTAACCAAATATATTGGGCGCCATCAGAGATCGCTTTACGAATCCCGATATTATTACCCCCGGCGAAACCCAAATTATCTTTCAAGCTCATTAGTTCTAAATTTTGCTCGTCAAATAACCCCTTAGCTTTCCTAAACAAGGCTTCTGGAGTTTCCTTCGATCCATTATCAACAACATATATTTTCACGGCTAGATAAGTTAACTTCTTAAGTGATTTCAAGCATTCCATAGTGTCATTATGTCCATTGAAATTAACTAGTACCACACCAACTAAAGGCGACTTAATCATGCATTTCTCCCCTCTTTGCTCAATGAGCTCCACGTCGAAGAAGAACAATCCATACGGTCCTTAACAGAATCTTTAAATCGAATAATAGAGATTGATTATTAACATAATACAGTTCTAGGTCTACGCGTTCCGGGTATCCGACGTTGCTGCGGCCCGATACCTGCCAGTAGCCAGTGATACCTGGTTTGACCGACAATAGTTGGAACGAGCGGTAACCATATTCTTTGAGTTCCTGCCGAACGACCGGACGCGGTCCGACCAAGCTCATATCTCCAGTCAATACGTTGACCAATTGAGGGAGTTCGTCCAGGCTTGTTTTACGCAAGAATCGACCGAATCGGGTAATGCGTGGATCTTCGTCTGACTCTAGCTTATAGTTATTGGACACATACTTCTCGTAAAGATGGGGAGTCTTCTTGAGATGATTCTCGGCGTCGTGAATCATCGATCTGAACTTGATGATCTCGAACGTTCTCGAGTATTGCCCGATACGCCGCTGTCGGTAGAATACAGGACCTTTCGGATCGTTTATCTTGATTAAGAGGGCAATTAGGCACATGAAGGGGCTCAGCAAGATTAATCCGACAAAAGCTCCGACCAAATCAATGCAGCGTTTGATAGCTATTCTCCAGTATGCAGATAGAGAACTTGATTTAGTTTTGTACTGAGGCTCCCAGTCGATCTGCTCAATGCGGACTACGGTCTCCATTTGGACAGTATTAATTGATTCCATTCATTCTACCTCCACCTATCCATCTATTTATTTAATAGAAAATGACCTGCTCTACATGGAGTATGTAGAACAGGTCATCAATCTAGGATGCGCAATAGTCATAGGTTATGTACTAGTAAGCATTCTTCGACCCGAAGATCATCCCGACTGTTCGAAGCATAATCTTGATATCGAATATAATGCTTCGTTGGTCGATGTACCTCAAATCCAGCTCCACCATCTCTTCGAACGACAGCTGATTCCTGCCGCTCACTTGCCAGAGGCCGGTGCAGCCGGGGACGACGGCCAGGCGCTGATAGTCGTATTCGCTGTACAAAGCGACCTCCCACTCCAGAGGAGGACGGGGGCCGACGATGCTCATATCGCCGCGCAGGACGTTCCAGAGCTGCGGCAGCTCGTCGATGCTGGTACGGCGGATGAATCGCCCGATTCGGGTGACGCGCGGATCGTCCTTCATCTTGAACATGGCACCGCTAATCTCGTTCTTCTCCATCAGCTGCGCCAGACGGGCTTCCGCGTCGGTGACCATCGAACGGAACTTGAACATGCGAAATCTCTTGGCATCCTTGCCGACTCTTACTTGGGCAAAAAACACGGGACCGCGAGGGTCCTCCAGCTTGATGAGCAGCGCGACAACAAGCATAATCGGCGAGACCGCTAGAAGGCCTGCCGATGCAACGAGCACATCCAGTATTCGCTTGCCGGTCTCTCTCTTCTCCAATCCAATAGCCTTGACGGGCGCCGAATAAGCGGCGTCGGGTACCCATGAGGCTTGCATATCTATCTCGTTCATGTGAATCTCCCCTTAACAGAAAGATACAAGTATAACTGGATGGGGCATTCAACCCCTCCTCACGCCACACCCTCGACGATCCACGTCTAAGGCATCCATACCCACAGCATGGCCGAGTGCCTGCGGTGATAAAGGTACAGCAGGCTTTACCTTCGGACGGAGCCGAACGAACAAACAGAGGCGTTGGAAGGTATTCCAGAGAGCGGAGAGAGGGAGAAGAAGTGGAGAATGCTAGGATTTCTTCTGTCCGTAACCGTACCCGTAGCGGTAATAATCGTAGTAGCCTTCTCCTGTCTTGCGCTTCACGTTGTTCAGGACAACACCGAAGATGCGTGCCTTGGCATGCTCCAGGCTCTGCTTCAGCTTGCGGGCGAGAGCATGCTTCGTTCTCCCCGACTTGATGACCATCACGACTCCGTCGCAGAGGGAGGAGATGATGAGTCCGTCGGTCACCGCCAGGATCGGCGGGGTATCGAAGAGGATCATGTCGAACTCCTCGCTCAGCTCCTCCATGAGGTTCCTCATCCGTTGGGAAGCGAGAATCTCCGACGGGTTCGGAGGAAGAGCGCCGGCCGTCATAATGAACAGATTGGGAATATCGGAAGCCCGCAGCGCCGAGTTCCACGGATGCTCGTTCACGAGCACGTTCGTCAATCCGAGGCGGTTCGAGATTCCGAACATGTGGTGCAGGGATGGCTTGCGCAAATCCCCGTCGATCAGCAGCGTCTTCTTGCCCTCTTGGGCATAAGTGATGGCGAGATTCGAGATCGTGGTGGACTTGCCGTCGCCGGATTGGGCGGATGCGACCATGAGGAATTGAACGCGTTCATCGATGCCGGAGAACTGAATGTTCGTCCTTAAGGTTCGATAAGCTTCCGCCAGCGGAGAGGCGGGGTTGGCGAGGGCGACCAGCTTGGGCTTCGAATCATGAGTTGAACGTGGCATAGCTCTTCTCTCCTATGGGGTGGGATTCGTTCGAAAGCTGTTGATTAGGCGGCGTAGCCGATGCGGATGTCTTTGGGGTCAGGTCATCCTTGCGGATGGCGTGAATCAGGCTTAAGGTCGGAAGCTCCAGGTATTTCTCGACGTCGGATTCCGACTTGAACGTATCGTCCAGATAATCTAAGAGGAAAACGAGCCCGATGGCGAACATAGAGGAGAGCAGGAACGCCAGAATGACGGTCAACGGGGGATTCGGTGCGACCTGGGTGGGCTCGTCGTTGGGATTGGCGGCGGTTAGGATAGCGACATTGTCGACCTTCATGATCGTGGGGATCTGCTTGCGGAATTCCTCGGCGACCGAGTTGGCGATGCTGACGGCTCGCTCGTAGCTTCCGTCGCGCACGCTGACGGTCATGATCTGGGAATCGGTAGAGGAAGAAGCGGTTATGTAGTACATGAGCTCCTTGCCGGTCAAACCGAACTCCGGATGCGCCGCGGCTACGGCATTCAAGATGGCCTCGGATTGGATAATCTCCTTATAGGAGTTCATCAGCATGATGTTCGTGTTGACCGCGTTCCAATCCAGCATCGGCGTGCCGTCGCTGTAGCGGTCCTGGTGGTTCACGAGCAGCTTAGTGGATGCTTCATAGGTCGGAGCTACATAGAAGAGCGTATAGATACCGGACAGAACGGTTGCGGTCAGCACGATCGCGGCGATCATCCAGATTTTTTTGCGAATGATGCTTAAGCTCTCTTTAAGTTCCATCTTTTAGAACCTCCGATTGGTAGAAGGAATAAGTTAGAAAAACCAAGCTTTGCGCCAACGCTTCGTTTGCTCCGCCGCCTGGATCGGCTCGTCCCGCAGCAGGGCTTCCGCGTTGGCAAGCATGAGGTCTGCGAAGGAAGGGCTGACTTCCTGACGGGCGACTTGATAGGCTTCCTTCAGGTCAAAGCCTCGCCTATGGGGATCATGGGCGTCGGATGCCAAGAGATGAATCGTTCCTTCCCGGCACATTCGGAAAGCGGCTCTTCGAATGGCATTCCCGAAGCGTCCCAGCAGCGAATGAGAGGTCACCTGCCCCAGAGCCCCAAGCTCGGTCAGCTCCGCGAATCCGTCCGGATGGCGTATGAGCTCTGGATAGCGCTCGGGATGCGCGATGACGGGAATCAGCTTGAGCAGCTTCAGCTCGTGAATCAAATCGGTCAGACGGGCAAACTCGAAGCCGGCCGAGAGCTCGATCAGAATATAGCGGGTATCGGCGAGCGTGAGCAGTTGCCCCTTCTCCCAATCCTCCAGCAGGTGCCGGGTATGGTGAATCTCTTGGCCGGCCAGCACCTCGAGAGGGATGCCCTCTTGCTTCAGCCTGTCATTCAATTGAAGCACCGCCTCACGTACGCCGGCAGCGGCATTCATATATCGGCCGTTGCGATGATGCGGGGTGGCGATAATCTTGGTTATTCCTTGCCCGGCGGCTGCCCGCGCCATCTCGAGAGACTCTTCCATCCCGGACGAGCCGTCATCGATCCCCGGCAAGAGATGAGAGTGAATATCGATCATGAGTCACTGCTCCTCCAAGCTTAGTAGCGAAGTCGCTCATTCTGGGCTCTGTACAGAAGATGGATTCGGGACTGGCCGGGACACAGCTCGAGAAGAAGCCGATTCAGCTCGTGATTCAGCATTCTTTTCTCCGCCTGCGACATCGGACGGAACTGCATTCCGTAACGGTAGGCCGTATCGACGGGCTGTCTCCAGACGATATGGCCCGCAAGCCTCAAGGATCCATGTCCGGAGTTCCATTCGATCTCCAACCAGATTCTCGTTGAGACGGGAAACACGAGCGCGGTTCGGAAGCCGCAGCCGCCGGGACTGATGTTCAGCAGGAGAATCGGACCGGGGCTGGAACGGACCATATTGCCGTTGATTCGAACGATCCGAATCGTCGCTCGGGTATCGCTCAGCAATTGAATCCGCACATGAGAACGTCGATTGCTGGTGGAGACCTCTTGTTGAAGTTCCTCCGTTGGAATCCCCTCCGCGCAGTGTTCCGCTGGTATAAATGAGGGGCCAGACGGACATACTGGAATTAATATGATACATATCGTATCCTTTATGAGTCTAAGAGTACGATACAATTCGTAACGTGTCAAGTGTATTTTTCGAGGAAGCGCTTTATTATGCGACATTTTGTTTCATTGTAGAATTTTTGAAACAAAACGTATTATGATGGATTTATAGCTGAGGGGGGAGTCGTTAAGAGGATGAATATCGGTGATAGAATCGCAGAACTACGTGATGCCAAGCGACTTACGCAGGAACAATTATCTACCTCCCTTGGAATCTCTCGCGCCGCTTTGTCTCATTATGAGAAGAACCGGCGGCAGCCTGATTTCGACACGCTTATTAAGCTCGCGGACATCTTCGGAGTCTCCGTGGATTATATGCTCGGAAGAACCAGACGTCCCGAGATTACCCTCGACCCCATCGTTCGGGATTTCGTCGATCAACTGGAATTGTCCGAACAGGAGATCCTGGAGCAGTTCACCCTTACGGTGGATGGACGCAAGCTAAGCACGGAGGAGGCCAAACGATTCATCGCCTTCGTGCGGGCCGAGCGCGCGATGGGAGCAACGGCGGCCGAAGCCCCGAGACAAGCCTCCAATGCATCGGAGAAGCCATAGAAGCCATAAACCGAAGACCGCTATGTCAGCGGCATGGTATTCAACAAGAAAGGATTGAGCCGCTATTAAGAGCGGTTCAATCCTTTCTTGTCCTGCGGGGCGCTTAAATTGCTTTCTAATCGCTTTCTAATCGCCGTTCTCTTCGGCCGCGTTCGCCAGCTGCCAATTGTTGTAGTTCAGACCGAGCTGCTCCAGTATGGTTCGAATGTCAACGCTGACTTTCTCCGTCTCTTCTCTCTCCATTTGCTCTCTCTCCATCTCTATCAACGAATCGGCTCTCATCCTTCAACACTAACCTTTCCGACATAGTAAGTTCAGTTCCGAACGTTATGAGCCTTTATTACCCTCATTATACAAGCATTGATCGGTAGAGCCTGTCGCAATTCCTGCTCGATAGCTAACACGCAGGTTCTATTTTTGTCGAGGAGGGCCGAAAGTCTTATCTTCTTCTCGGTCGATAGACGATTGGAGCTTCTTGCTGACTTTAGTGCATATATAGGAAAAGAGAAGATTGAAAATTCAATCTTCTCTTCGTCCGTTCTGACTCCCCGCTAGTCATTAGCCAATTAGCGAGGCCCTCTGCCGGAGTAGCTTGGGAAGTGCTCGAACACCACGGCTTGGTGAACGATGATTTGCGGAGCATCGTATTTCTTCATTCCTATCACCTCGCTTTCTAATTTTTATTTTATGATACGTATTGTATCATGTCAAATAAAGAATTAATTAACAGGAGATTCGGCCGTTAACCCGCCAAATTCGTAGATATAATGAACCGAATCGCAAATATAATCCACCGTTTCTTCAGAAAGCGTCGAATATAAAGGTAGAACGAGCACTCTTGAAGCTATGGATCTTGCATACCTAAGTTGTCCAGCCTTTCCCAGATGCCTGTAGCTATCAAAGTCGCTGCATAGCGGATAAAAGTATTTTCTGGTAAACACATTTACTTGTTTCAGCCGGTCATGCAGCTCGTCCCTTGTCATCCCGAATTCGTCGGATTCGATCAATACGGGAAAGTAAACGTAATTGGGAATCACGCCGGGTTTATCATGCATCAAAGTCAAACCCTTGATAGAACTTAACCTTTGGCGATATTGGAGCGTCAGCTTCCTTCGTTTCTCCAATTCGACATCGATATACCTCAAGTTAATGACGCCCATCGCAGCTTGGAATTCGTTCATTTTCGCGTTCGTGCCGATCAAATCAACCGCTTCCGGGGAGTGAATCCCAAAGTTTCTCAACTTGTTCATCAGCGGTTTATAAGGTCGATGATTATATGCCAAGGCTCCGCCTTCAATGGAATGGAATACCTTTGTCGCATGAAGACTGAACATGGAGATGTCGCCAAAGTTGCCGATTCCGGTTCCATTTACACTTACGCCAAAAGCATGCGCCGCGTCATAGATTACTTTCAGCTTATGCTTCTGGGCGATCCGATCGATGGACACCACATCGCACGGAGTTCCGAATACATGAACCGGGATTATCGCGGACGTCTTGTCGGTAATCAAATCCTCGATCTTCGATGCGTCGATATTGAAGTCCTCCGGGCGGATATCGCAGAAGACGGGAGTCAGACCGCAATTGGAGATTGCGTGAACAGTCGAAGCAAACGTAAAGGGAGTCGTAATGACCTCGCCTTGCAACCCTAGCGTTTTGATCGCAATCTCCAAAGCCATATGACCATTTACGAATAACGATACATTTTCCACATGCAAGCGTTCCGTCAATTTAGCTTCGAACTCTTGATGAATCGGGCCGTTGTTGCTTAGCGTAACGGTCGACCATATTCTTTCTATTTCTCTCATGTATTCTTCCATCGGCGGAAGAAAAGGCCTGTACAACAATATCGGCGTATCAGGGATGTCCATATTCGCTCATCCTCCACTCGTTCGGTAGTGTCGCATATTTCTCCGCAGCCCGCTCCACACTCTTCTAGAATTATAGAAGGAAGCGAGGGACAAAAAGAACATCCCTTGTAGCAGTTGCCCGTTGACGAGATGGATCGAGCCTTTGCGGTAATAAAACGTTCCTTTGACGTTGCGGTTAAAACGCCTCATTCCCTCCGCAGTCATCTTCTGCTTAAACTCAGCAAGAAACTGATCGTAAGTAAGCTCTTCCTGGCCCTTTCGCCTGCGAATGATGTTCTCCTTGATCCGAAGAAAATTGATATCCTGAGTCGATGTAGTAGCCAGCATCAAGCTTCCTAAGTGCTTGCGATATTTGAATAAGGGTTCCGGTATATTGACGACCGCTCCGTGTTCAGCCATTCGCGAGCTCAGCTCCGGATCCTCCGCGCCGGTATACCCTTGCTTATATCCCCCCACATTCAGGAAAGTGCGCTTCTCATAAAAGACGGACGAATGGTTCACTAAGAAATAGTCGCCTCTGGCCATCCATTCCAAGTATTCTTCAAAGCTTGTCGGGCTGGCGCTCAGAGTTCCGACTACATCTCCTTTTTCATTAATAAGCTGCGCTGCCGTTCCTAGCATGACAAGGGGAATCTCATGATTCCAGCTGTCACGAAATCGAATTTGCCGACTCAGCTTATCTTCATGCCATAGGTCATCCGCATCGCATTCCGCGATCCAGTCCGCGCTTGACAACGAGACACCGTAGTTACGTGCAATTTCGACTCCTTGGCCTCCGGCATTGGGAAAGATCCTGAACCTCGGATCCGCATTCACGAAGGCTTGAACAATTCGAACGGTTTCATCTGTCGAGCCGTCATCGATGACAATCACTTCAATACCTTGGTAGGATTGCCGGGCAATCGATTCTAACGTTTGCAGAATGAACTTAGCTCCGTTTCGAACGGGAATAACCACGCTGACTCCGACAGATCCGTTCTTTGTCATATCCGTCTTCCCTCCCATTTGTCGCATGCGGGGGCCTTTAACACGGCTTAAACTCGCAACGTTTTTTTATACGATCCGCTGCATTTACTCCATACATTTACATACTATGATACATTATGTATCTGGTCAATGTATTTATCCTAGTTTTGTTAAACATTAGATAAAATAAATAGGTACTAAGTATCCAATCCGAATTTTTTCGACAGCATACGTTATGGTAAGAAGACCTGTACATGCTGGATTGAATTGATAGAAAGACATGCCCTTCGTCCCATAATCCACTTGGATACCAATCGTATCTTCAAAATATAAAGAATATTGTTTAGGAGATGATGCGAACATGGCCAGCGGCGACATGCAGAAAAGTGTCTACGACAAAGACAACAATGGTGTGGTCGATCAAGCCGCAAAGCTCCAAACGGCAAGAACGATCGCCTTGACTGGAGATGTTACCGGCAAGGCTGCCTTCGACGGCTCTGCCAACGTGTCGATCGCGACGACTCTCTCCGGGGGATCTGCCTCTTCCGCTATCGTCGCCTATAACCTTCCGAATATCCGCGTTGTCGGCAAGCGGAACGAAGCAAGCTTCACAGGTGCCGAGACCTATGCGGGCAAGGACAGCGTGACAGGCACCAAAGGAGGAGTAACGTTCCGCCAGAAGCATATCTTTACCGTGAACAGCTCGGACGTGCAGTGGGTCTTCCAAAATCCAAGCTCGTGGAATACGGCCTCTCTCGAATTGAAGGTGACGCTCGAAGTGCCGTCTGGGACGGGAGATGTCACATTCTACCCCTTGACGGTTAACGCCTCTCGAACCATTACGGTCGGCTCGGATCAAACCGTCCGCACCGACAAGTTCCGCGGCGCCTTCACGAAAGGGCAGACGGTATACCTGCGTATCTATGCCAAGACCAAATGGCCGCTCAACTGGCGGATGTCCATTAGCGCGGGGGACGGTTGGATCGATGGGGATCTGACCAACCAAACTGCCGGTGTCTTCAACAATTCCCAATACTATAACGGTACGACTATAGTTAACGGGGCGACGACCGAGAGCTCCACCTGGAGCATGCTGTCTCCACGCGAGGGCAACGGATATGGTGCGATCCTATGCATAGGCAGGCCTAATCCCGGCTCCGCCCCTTATCCGGTCGTCGCTTTGTTCGGCGATTCCATCTCTAAGGGTGTTGGAATGGGGAGCAGCACCTATGGCCTCTCCTACGGCTTCATGCAGATGGCTGTTAATGCCGCCGGAGGCTCATGGATCGATCTCGGAGGAAACGGAGAATCGCTGGAAGACGTCGTTATGAACAACGGATATGTCTCCACTTACGTTAGCGATCGCTTTAGCTTCCTGCCCTATTGCACGCATGCTATGATCGAGTATGGGGTAAACGACATTAATTCGCCTCATAACCAGGGCAGTACCGCTATCTCGTCTATTACAAATCTCTATCAAACGCTGATAAGCGGAATCAAGAATGCTGGCGTTAAGGTTTATTCCTGCGTTCCCGGCGTCAGCACATCGTCGACTGACAGCTTTAGCACGGTAGCCAACCAAACTCCTACCGCCGCCAATTTCAAATTGAGAGCGAACGGTGGCAATGAAGTATGGGGCGACCTTAATCGGTGGCTTCACGGATCGTCTGTCCAAACCGTGTCGGGATCAGTAATTCCCGCTCCAATCGGTCTCGATGCCGTATTTGACACAGGCATAATCGTTACGACAAGCAAGACAAACGGCGATCCCGTTTGGAAGGCCTCCTATACAAACGATGGAATCCACCCGAACAGTACGGCACATCCGTTGATGGCTGCCTTAATACCCGCTTCCGCATTTGCCATAAGTGCCGTTAGCGGCGGCGGAAGCGGATCAGGCGATATGTCGAGAAGTACTTACGATACCAATGGCGACGGTATCGTCGATCAGGCAGCCAAGCTGCAGAACGCTCGCAACATTATCCTTGCAGGAGATGTGTCGGGATCTGCCAGCTTCGACGGTTCCAAGGACGTAACGATTACCGTTTCCGCTCCAAGCACCGGCGACATGAAGAAGAGCGTTTACGACACCAACGGCGACGGCATCGTCGATCAAGCCTCCAAGCTGCAGAACGCTCGCAACATTATCCTTGCGGGAGACGTTTCGGGATCCGCCAATTTCGACGGCTCCAAGGACGTGACGATCACCACTTCCGCTCCAAGCTTCGGGGACATGAAGAAGAACGTTTATGACGCGAACGGCGACGGGGTCGTCGATCAGACCGCCAAGCTGCAGAACGCTCGTAACATTATCCTTGCAGGAGATGTGTCGGGATCCGCCAACTTCGACGGCTCCAGGGACGTGACGATCACCACTTCCGCTCCGAATTTCGGCGACATGAAGAAGAGTGTTTATGACGCGAATGGCGATGGCATCGTCGATCAGGCAGCCAAACTGCAGACTGCCCGCACGATCTCCCTGACGGGGGGCGTGTCGGGCTCAGCAACCTTCGACGGTTCCTCGAACGTGACAATCTCGACGACGGTCATCGGTACGGGAGCTGGCATTCGAGGCCAAGTCATTCTGAATGCGACGGCCGGAACGGATGCGACAGCCGCTTTTCAGAACGCGATCGCGACGCTGAACACCTTAGGAGGCGGAACCTTAGTTATTCCGGCCGGGGAATACTTCCTAAGGAAGCAACTGGTTCTGAATAAGATCATCATCAAAGGGATGGGGGCGGGAGTTAGTCTAATTACGGTAGATACTAGTCTTGGAGACGGTGTCGCAGCCATCCTTATGAACCCTCCCGGTTCAGGGTTTACAACCGGGATGGAGGACGTAACGCTTCGAGGGGGAACGGGAACCTGGACGCTTGGAGTAAAAACTCGTGCTTACAATGGCGTGGAGATGACGAAACGCTCCTTCCTAAATCGGGTTAATATCTCCGACTTCGGACATGGTCTCGTCATAAACGGCGCAAGCCATTCCTCGATGACGCATTGTTACTTCAGCGGCTCTTACTACAACGTTTATTTCAAGAACGACCAAGGCGACCATAATTTTATCGACTGTACACTCGATCATGCTTCCTTCGCCGCAATCGCTGTCGCCTCCGATCATTCCGGCCATCCGGAGACGTTCTTCCTCCGATGCCATCTCTCCGTCTGCCCGTTCGGCATCTATCAGGAGGCTCCGGTAAGCGGAGTGAACCCGATAGCTTTTCTTATCGAATGGGTGCTCGACAGCGTTCGTTTCGAGGGAATCGGCAACGCCGCCATCTATTCGGAATCATGGAACAGCAACCCCGGACTTGGCGCGGGCGGACTCATCGGCGTGACGATTCGCAATCCAGGCTTCGGCTGGTATGTCGATGTTTCCAACACTCTTTCGGCGTATCCGACGGCCGAATCCGTTATCGTGGGTCAATGTCGAGGGACGATCATTTATGAGCCCGGACTAAGCGGCTTCACCTACTATAACTCCGATACGCTGCCGGGGATTCGCATTCGAGACAATGCCGCCAAGTGGGTTGGCTCCTTCGACAACACAAGCTTCAACATTCTCGGAGGCTACTTCACAATCAATGGCCAGGCTCGAAGCGACAAGGCCTATAAAGGAACTTCGGGAGGCAACGTGTTCATCGACCAAGCCCCGATGAGACTTGTGAACGGGTATTATCAGATGTGGCAAATCACTCTTACTCTTAAGAATTACGTCAACAGTACCTCTACCGCTCAGAGCATTCCATTCCAGTTCCCTCTGACCGATATGGCTCAGGCAACGCTACTCCAGAACACGACCGGAATGCCGGCTTCCGCCATCCTCCAGACAAATTACGGTAATGCGATTCAGTTGAATCCGAACAGCAAGACGTCCTATTCCGGAACGATTATCTTTATCGGATATTAGAGCGCAGTGGGCTTTCTCGCCTGTCGAAATACGACTCCGGGGAAAGCCCTGTTTCGTTGATAGAAGGCTGTAGCCCCATTACGGATTGAACAAGCTGAATCAGCCGATTCCGGAATTCCTGCTCTCCGAATTTCTCGGCGTGACGCCGGATTGAAGCAGAATCCCAGTTCCGCGACTTTGCTTCTTCCATGGCCATGATGAGGTCGGGTACGCTCTGCCTATCGAAGAAGAGACCGTTGACGGCAGGATCTATCGTATCAAGAGCGCCTCCCCCGCGGAAGGCGATAACCGGACGACCGCAAGCGTTTACCTCAAGCGGCGTAATGCCGAAGTCTTCGAGTCCTGGGAAAAGAAAAGCGAGACAATGCTGCATGTATCGTTCGATCTCACCATCAGATAGCCTTCCCATAAAACGTACGGTCGGACCTGCAAGCGACTCCAGACGAACTCGATCCGGACCGTCTCCGATCACGATTAGCTTCTTCTTTGCCCTCGTGCAGGCTTCAACAGCCAGATCGATCCGCTTATAGGAAACGAGCCTAGAGACGACCAGATAATAATCTTCCGGCGGCATTTCCGATAGCTTGAACCTGGCTACGTTCACGGGCGGGAAGATCAGATCGGAAGGGAGGCCGTAATAGCTCTCGATGCGACGTTGAACAATGGATGAGATAGCCACGAGCCGATCGACCTTGCCGGAGTTGCGCTTATCCCAGAGCCGGAGCGGAAGCATGGCCCATCGCGCGATCGCCTTCTGCAGGGAACTCACTTCGTTCGACTCCATGTACGTAGAGAAGTCCCAAGCGAATCTCATCGGGGTGTAGCAATAGCAGATATGGCGGGTCGAACCGCGTGCGGTGACGCCCTTCGCGAAAGCGCTGCTTGAGCTGATGATCAGATCGTAGCCTTTGACCTTCATGGTGGATACGGCGAATGGGTACAGCCAGAAGAAGTGCTTGGAGTGCTTCAGAATGCCTGGAATTCGCTGCATCCAGGAAGTTCGGATGTCCGCCATCGCAAGCTCCGGCCATAGCCGCTCATGATCCAGAATGGTCGTATAAATAGGAGCCTCCGGGAACATCTGGTGAAGCAGGCCGACAACCCGCTCCGCACCGCCCATCTGATTCAAGTAATCGTGAACGATGGCAATTTTATAAGGACTGCTCATAGGTTTGTCCTTCCTTCGGTCGTTGTGTCCCTTGTTTGGAGTCGGCGAGAATCTTGCGGTAGACGCTCTCTATTTTCTGCACTGCGCTGCGAATCGTAAACTGCAAGGCGACCCGGTCCGACGCAGCTTCGCCGATCCGCTGACGGAAGCAGTCGTCCGACAGCAGCCGTTCGGTCTGATCGGCAAGCGCCGTAATGTCCCCTGTCGCATAAAGCAGCCCGCTGCGTTCCGGTTCAATAATCTCCGGAACGCCCCCTCCGTTCGTTGCGACGACGGGGACAGACTGGGACATCGCCTCGATGATGACTCGTCCGAACGGCTCATTTTCCGAGCAAAGCCAGAGCACGTCAGCCGCGCAGCAGTGCTCCATCACATCGTCCCGGAACCCGGTGAAGCGCACCCGTTCCATGAGGTTTGCCTTCCTGACAAGGTCATGAAGGGAAGCCAGATAGACACGATTCTCCTCTCTGAACTTCGCTTCCCCGATAATCCACAGATAGGCGTTCTGTCCTCTGCGAACCAGCTTCTCCAATGCAAGGATTGCATCGGCCTGGCGTTTCCATGGGGTAATCTGCCCGACGATAACGACAAGCTTCGCGGTGTCCGGAGTTTCCCACTTTGCCCTCAGAGCGCTGCGGATTCGCCTCCTTTCCTCCGGCGAGAACGATTTAGGCTCGACTCCGTTATGGATGAGCTCCAGCTTCTGTTGCAGAGAGGGTGTCTCGAAGCCCTCCATGACCGAGCGCGAGATGCATAAGATCGATCGGGCCGATAAACGTGCGAGCAGCCTCATTCCCCGTCCTATCCAGCCGCCGGGAGGAATGTCCTGAGAATGCCAGACGGTCGGCGTGCGATGCCACCAAGAGAACGTCGCCGCCATCATTCCCGCGCGAAGGGAATTAGCATGGATCACGTCTATGCCTTTATTGCGAATGGCCCTCGCGAATCGAAAGCCCGCCGCCGCCATGCCAAAGCTGTCCTTAACCAGGCGAATCGGATTGCGGGACAGCCGAGCCTCGCAGCTATCGAGAGTTACCGTAGGAATCTTCGCCTTGCGCGCCCGATCGATCAAGTCACCCTCTGGGGCGAAGATGATCGGATGGATACCCTGCAGATTGCTCGCAATCGAGAGCAAGTTGATCTCTCCGCCACTGACCGTGCTCGTATGATTATAGAAGGCTACTTTCATACCTGCAGTACTCCTTTCTATGTTCAATAGCCTCATTAAACACTTCAGTAATTCGCTCAGCAATCCTGCCCCATGTATAATGCTGCAGAACATGTTCGCGGCATGCGTCTCTCCCGATCATCGACTCGGAACCATTAAGGATAGAATATACCTTCCTCGCGATCGCTTCCGGACTCCCATCATCAAATAAAAGTCTCTCCGAGAAGCGCGTAAGGATCTCCTTTGTCCCCCCGTAAGGTGTCCCAAGCACGGGAGTTCCGCAAGCCAGCGCCTCTGCTGTAACGAGCCCGAACCCCTCCAGTGTAATCGTCGGTACGACGGCTAGATCAGCCGCCTGGTACCACGATACGAGGTCTTCCGTGCTCACCCTGCCGAGAAGCGTCACCCTGCTTCCGAGCTGCAAGGAATCAATGACTCCCTGAAGCTCTCCGCGCAAAGGTCCTTCCCCGATAATACATAGCCTAACCGGCGAAGAAGATTCCCGTATAAGGTCCGGCATCGCACGGATCAGATTGTCGATGCCCATGCGGCGAACAAGCCTTCTCGCGCAGACCAGAAGCTTCTCTTCGGGCCGGATTCGAAGCCGTCTCCGCAAGGCTTCGCGATCCAGCGCGGGCTTGAATCGCTCCGTATCAACCGCGCCCGGAATCACATGAATCCGTTGCTCGGAGATCCCGAACTCTTCGGAGAGCAAGCTTCGGAAATAGTCGCTTAATACGATGAAAGCGTCGGACCTTCGATAAATGGACTGCTCGATGCTCTTCTTCATACGGATTCGCAGAAGCTTGGATAAAGAACGGCCTTGTTCCTCCGCTAGCGATTCCAGCGACCATGGGCCGTGAAAGTGGGTCACGATAGGGATATGCCGGGGGAGTGATTTCCTGCCGACCATGGCAGCGTATAGCGCGAAGTGCGGATTGAATACATTCGGCTCGTTCTCCCTGCTCTGGCTTATGATCCCCCGGTAGAACGACCTCACGCGCTTCATCGTCGTCAGCGCGGGGAGCGCTTCTGCAATATCGCGAACATAATCAGGAGCTGAAAGCGGCTTGCCTTCCCCGCTAATAAGCCCTTCGACGGAATGTCCTTGTTCGACCATGGCTCTCAAGTAATCTGCGAAGTATTGATTGAGCCCTCCCGGATGATGCTCGTGCCACTCCATGCCTGTCGCCAGAATCCTCATATCATCCCTCACAATCTTAGAATGCCGCCATGAAGCTCGATATCCTTAATAATTCGGTGCCACTTGGATAGCTCTTGATACCATTTAAGCGTAATCGTCTGCGCGTTCCGAACAATCTTGCCCGTGAAGAGAGCGTCATAGATCTCGCGAACGCCCTCAGTAACCGTCCGGCTTGGAGACCAGTTCAAAACGGAAGAGATCTTGTCGCAATTCACACGGTAGGAGCGAAAATCGGCATCCCCGACCCATTGGATCTGTACTTCTCCCGGAAAAGCGGAGGCGACCTCCGTAGCCAACCTTCCCAGTTGATAGTTATTCGCCTCAGAACCGACATTGAAAATCTCTCCATTCACCGACTCTTGATCAGCCTTCAGCATAAGACACATGACATCCGAGGTATCCTGGACATGAATGAACGGTCTCCATTGTCGGCCGTCTCGATTCAGAGGCACGATGCCATTCTCCCAAGCTTCGATCGTCATGGAGTTTACCGCTAGATCGAACCGCATTCGCGGCGAGTATCCATATACTGTCGCCTGACGGAGGATAATGACCGTGTATCCCCAATCAGCCAACTCTAGAACGCCCCGTTCCGCCATTTCATTCGCTTTCGCATAAGTGGTTAGCGGGTTCGTCGGCGAGCGCTCGTCCACGATGACCTCTTGCTCTTGATAGCCGTATAGACTGCAGGAGGATGGAAGGATATAGCGCTTGGCTCCGGCGAGTTTTGCCAGCTTCGCTGTGTTGACTCTGGACAGATAGTTGATCTGATAAGTCTCCTCCACGAAACATTCTCCGCTCGGATCGTTGGAGATTGCGACCAGATCGATTACGGCATCGACGCCTTCGAAGAACTCAAGCGTCAACCTTCTCGTGTCCTCCCTCACAAGCGTAAGGTTCGGATGCTCAGCCAGCGTATCCGCTCCGAAGAAAAAGCGATCGATCGCCTTCACCCGGTAGCCCTGCCTGAGCAGCTTGGGGACCAATACGCTTCCGATATAACCGCCTGCTCCCGTTACTAAGACCGTCTCCATTCCTCATTCTCCGTTCCATTAAAAGGATGATTTCTCTCTCGGAAGTGACCAAGCCTTATCAGCGGGTTACCCCGCCTCGACCTGTTCCCCGCCTTGCTTCTCGAGAATGAGCTTGACGATATATTCCGCGAACGGTATCGAGCACGTAAAGGCCGGCGATACGGAATTGAGAATATGGATCGAGCGATCGTCTCCCTCTACGATAAAGTCCTGAACGAGAGACATTGTTTTCTTATTTAGCAATTGAGCGCGTATTCCCGGCCTTAAGAACGCCCCGAAGCCATCCTTGTCCAGATTGGGAGCTAGCTTAAGCGATAAATTGATGAAGTGATTTCGGATGTACTTCTTCATCTCTTCCATCGCCAGGGAGCGGAAGCCGAAGGCATTGGTTAGAAACAGCTTCGATTCATAGTAAAGAATGTTGGCCAACTCCGGCATGCTAAGGTTCTGGAGGCCATTGTAGTTCTCTCGCCACAGCGTGGGGATTGCCGTCGGTCCGATCTTGATCGAACCATCGACCGTCTTGGTAAAGTGAACGCCGAGAAACGGATTGTTAAGGTTAGGAACCGGATAAATATTTGTCCGGATATCCGTCTTGTTCTTCTCGTATTTGAGATAGATCCCTTTGAAGGGAATGATCGTATAATCGAACCCGAAGCCGAACTGCTTGGCGATCGAATCCGCGTATAAGCCAGCAGAATTCACGAGGAATCCGGCATGAATCGTCTCTTTCCCCGCAAAGACCGTCTGTTCGCGGCATCCTTCGAAGGGACATTCGAAAAGGATCTCAACCCCCTTCCGTTCGATCTCCTGCTTAAGAGCGAGGCATACCTCAACAGGATCTACAGTAGAGGTTAACGGAGAGAAGAGCGCCTTCTCCACGGTGCGTGCATTCGGTTCGATCATAAATAGATGCTTCTCGTCAATGGGGACGAGCTCAACCCCGTTGCGGTCTCCCCTTCTCTTAAGCTCTTCCAGACTCTCGAGTTCCTCTTCGCATGTCGTCACAACGACCTTCCCGCAGCGGTTGATCTTGAGACCGTTCTCCTCGCAATATGCCGTCATCGCGAGATTGCCCTCGCGGGCGAATCTGGCCTTCAAGCTGTCCGCCGTATAATAGAAACCCGCATGCAGAACGCCGCTGTTTCTTCCGCTGGCGTGCAAGGCGACCTCTCGCTCCTTCTCGATGATGCAGACGGAGCAATCCGGCAGCCTTCTTTTGATCTCTCTTGCTATCGTCAGTCCGATGATTCCCGCTCCGACAATCAGATAATCGTAATTCTTCGCCATTCTTGCCGCTTCACCCCTCCGCCGCCGGACTTGAAGCACTGAGCTTGATCGATTTCTTCTTGGCTGCCCAGTTCCTTATTCTCTTCATGACCGGAGCTTCGACAATGGAATAGAACATGCATCCGGCAACCAACGCTCCAATAGCGCAAGCCGTAACCATAGAGAAGTTCCCAATCCGGTTAAATAAGTCCAGCCGATTAAATACTTGATAGAAAAGATGTATCCCTAACAGGTGGATGAGATAAATCGAGTAGGAAGCGTCTCCTAGATAGGCAAACAACCCATTCTTAGAAACCTTGGCATTATCCGGCCAAGCGCAGACGGATATAACCAGGAAGAAAGAAGGGATTCCCCATGCAATGACCCTCGGGATCGATACATGCAGCCAATATTCATTCGTCCATGCACCTGACAGCAGAACGATTCCTATGCCGAGCGCCCAGTAAGCCATTCTCGGACTGAGCTTATTCCTGCGCAGCAGAACCGCTATACCGCAGCCGCCAAGGAATTCCAGATTGTGAGGGCTGAACACGTACTCGCTCCATAGCCAGACGCCATGATCGTGGATAAACATCGAGCCTGACGAGAGAATGCCCCAAACCGCGATCGTTCCGATGAGTAGCTTTAAGTTGCGATTCCAAATGAACAGTAACCCGAATAGAAAGTAGAAAAACAGTTCATGCCATAGTGTCCAGGCTACCCGAAGAATAGGCTGATGGCTCTGCGGAATGAGAAACCAGGATTGCAGGATTTCCGGAAGTTCTCGCTCGAAGCCGTCTCCGTAACTTGGAACGAGAAAATTAAAGGCGATAACGGGAACGAGCACGATCCAATAGACGGGGTAGATACGAGTCATTCTTCGAACGTAGTAGGAACGAAGACGCCTGCGCTCACCGAAGTCCGAGTAATGAATATAGCAGATAATAAAGCCGCTGATGACGAAGAATAGATCCACCCCCATGTAACCGAATCCGAAGATTCCTGAGGCGTACTCGTAATTTATCCGTTCGTTCAGCGTGATGGTCGCATGGAACAAGAGGACAAGCACGACCGCGAAGGCCCGCAAATATTGGATCCGGTGCAGCTTGGGCTTCATCACACCCCTCCTTTGGGAGTAATATCGTCTACTGGCTTGGAGCATTGCGGTTTGCTTCCGGGTTGAAGCCTATTCTTGAATAGCTTGGCTTTGATGCTCGGAAGATGTGCTTCGGTCATGCTTGCGACAAGCCACGCATACAAGATGAGACCGATCCCGATCAGCGTTCCGTAGATCAGATGCAACGCGTCCGGCTGCCAGGATTGATATCCTATCCCATTGGTAAGGAACAAGAGGACAGGCCAGTGCGTTAAATAGAGTGGATAGGAGATTCTAGCCAGCCATCTGGAGAAGCCCTTGTCTCTTCGGAGCGGGGTGACTCGTTCGTAAACGTTGTAGAAGCTTAATAGAAAGTAGAGCAGTATCGCGAAGGACACACCGACGCCGAAATAAAGCGGGAATGCCTCCAGTTCTCCCGACAGAAGGTGGGGATCCTTCCATTTGCTGAACAGCAGCATGGCGGTAACAAGCAGAATCGAGCCCGCTAACAGTATGGTCCGGATCGATTTGCTCCTTACTCTGACCAAAGGGACAACCGCCAGCAGGCTTCCCAGCAGCCATACCGCGAAATAAGCGAGAATAGACATCCCGATAAAGCAAATAATGCCCGCCGCAAGGACGAGACTGAACGCCTTCTTCCAACTGGAATTGGCGAAGAATACTTGAATTAAGCAAGGAAACAGCATGTAATACCAGAACTCGTAACTGAGACTCCATAGAGGAACATTTCGACCGAAGTTATCGACATGGATCTGTTGAAGGAAGAAGAGATTCCCCCAGAAGGTCTTCCAGTCAAGGCTCTCAGCGAAAAACCCTTCCATCCGGTAGAAGGACATGCTTAGGGAATCCCAGAAATACGTCAGCAGCAGAGCGGGCAGCAGCACGATCCAGAGGCGAATCAAGCGGCTGGATACGTAGAGGCGCCAAGACCACTGGTCCGTCTGCATCGACTTCAGAATGCTCGTCGTCATCAAGAAGCCGCTGAGAACGAAGAAGGCCATCACGAGTAGGTAGCCAAGACTAGTGAACAAATATAAAGCCTTGACCGCCAGGGGGCTGCTCGTCGCCGAAGCGGAATCGACGAACAGCTGGGGGCGCAGATGGAATACCATCACGTAAACGGCGGCAAGTCCCCTAATCAGATCAAAGTAACGGGAAGCCGGGCTGCCTAGACGAAGAGAATTCAGTGAGATCGGCATTCTCGTACGCTCCTTCCCGGTTAATAGCCTGACGGGTTATTGGCGAATCGGCGGTGCTTCTGTCCAAGTAGCCGATTGCCAACCACAGGATGGCGACGACTGCATAATGTCCGCCGGTCAACCATTGGCCTGCTTCCGATACGAGCATCCCCATGATAATCAAAGGCAGCATGTTGCCTCCGTTCGCCTTAGCTATGCCAAGGAACAGAGTTCGGAAGAAGACAAGAAGATAGATCGCTCCTCCGAAGAGTCCCGTCGCAATAAACTGATTGCTCCAATCGATCTCCGAGGAAAGCGCCTTACCGCCGAACTTGCCGGATGCGATCGTCGTAACTCCAAGACCGTACCCCAACGGGTTGCTGAAGCCTTCCTTGAACCCCTTGAACATGTAATCAATATGCCCCGGCAATGTAGAATCTTCCCCCATAGGATCGGCCAGCCCCGAGACAGAGTGAGTGATAAGTCCGTTGTCGTTGCCCAGCCTCTGCATGCCGAAAAAGAGGGCAATGAGAACACCAACGGCAACCAAGGTCAGGATTACCTTGGAGCTCGCTTTCTTGGAACAGACGACGGTCATCAGGAAGAGCGCTGTCGTGCAGGTCACAATTGCGGAACGGGAAGATTCGATGAATAGCGCCGTATACATGAGAACAACGCCGGCCGCGGCGAACAGCCTGACCCCGGACGACCCTCTCAGGAAGTAACCCCATCCAACGGTGATCGCAATGCTTAGGTAATGAGCATATTCAGCCGCGTTCGTGAAGAAGCCGATAGGACGGACCATCGTGTACACTTGCAGGGCTACATAGCCAGACAGCTGAATCCATTCTTCCTCGAACGAAAAGAAGCCGAACCAATACTGCTTGTATCCGTAAAGCGCGGCGAGGATTCCTATCAAGAAAACAAGACTGAATAACGTCCGGATCGCTTTCTCATTCAGATATTCCCGTCCGAGAATCATCATGAGAATCGGAACGATGTAATAGATGATGCCCGACAGACCGACGAACAGGCTGCCTTGCAGCGGATTAAACACCTGAAGAAGGTCGATGACGAGCATGATGCGAACCATCTTGAAAAGCTTTGTATCGCCCTCGATCTCTTCTCTTAGAATATATTTGCGGGTAAGCCAGTTTAAAGAAAGCAGAAGCACGACGATCGGACTGACGACCAAGAGCGCGTCCAGCGTATTCCAGCCTGCAACCGGGATCAAGACGCGCCGGATGTGCCCAACGAAGGGCAGGAAGACCATTAGGGACAAAATGGCGGCCCTCGGGCTCTTGATCTGAATCGCTGCAAACATGATGACGAGCGTGACAGTAATCAACAATCGTACGCTTCCGGGATTCAGGACTGCCCATCCCAACAACGCGCTAGCGGCAAGAAGCCCGCCGATGACCATTCCCCTTTGGAGGACGTGCTTATTAAAGCGTCTTGCGGCAATATTCATGGCGATTACTCCTTGCGCTGGTTAGGGATCAGGCGAATAGCCTGTTCTTTACATTCCGCAACAGGGGGCGAAGCACCCCTGGCTTAATGGCGATGACAAAAATAGCCTTCATGTACCGTTGGCTGCCCCAGTTCCGTTTGACCACTCGCTCAACCAAGTCTATCTTCTTGGCGTAGATATGAAGCTTAAGCGCCTGTTTGATAGGTCGCCGGTCCCCGTATCTGGTCATAAGCTCTTCGCAAAGCCGAATATGATCCCCGATTCCCCTGATCTCCTTCTCCAGGTTGTCGGGCGAGCTTAAAGAGTCGCTTCTTCTGCGATAGTAATAATAAGGCTCCGGCAAAAGGACAAGCCGATGGCCAACGCAGAGGCACTCGACCAACCACTTGAAATCTTCGGAGATTCTCGCATTCCGGTCGTACAGAAGCGCTTCGCCTGAGAACACGTCTCTTCTGACAATCGGCTTAAGGTAACCGAAGTCGTTCTTGATCATCGCCTCCGGAGTTACGATTGTCGCCTTCGTTATGGCTCCGAACACCTTCACTCGTGAAGTCAGGAACGTAGCGAACGGCTGCCGTTCTCCATCGTTCACGAGCTGCAAATCGTCGCATATAACCGCCGCGTCATAACGCTGGGCTGCCGCCAGAAGACGTTCAAGACGATTAGGAGCCCACCAGTCGTCGGAGTCTAGAATGGCAATCCAAGTCCCTTTGCTTTGCCGGATAGCGATGTTCCTCGCTTGGGCTACGCCTTGATTCTGGGCGTTCCGGAAGAGCCGGACTCTTGGGTCGTCAATCCCGCAGACGATCTTGACTGTGTCGTCCGTGGATCCATCGTCCACGACGATAATCTCGAAGCTCTGTATCGTCTGCTCCAGAACGCTAGCGATCGCTTGTCCGATGTATGGCTCGACGTTATAGGTCGGAATAATGACGCTGACCAAGGGAATCGAGTCTTGCGATTGCCTACCCTCCGATGGAAGGTTCTGAAGCATAGGCACTCCCCCTTTCTCTCTCGCTTCGTCTTTGCTCGGACAGAATGTCGTGAATAAATTCCGAGGTCATCTGGACTTGCCTGCCTCTATTGAATGCAGGCAGCTCCCGGGGCACTTCGTCTTGCCACCGAATAAGATCTTCCGGCTCCAAACGCCGCAGCAGCCCACGCATGGATTCGATGTAACGCCGCTCCCACGGCTTAAGCCCATCCAGCCTAATCATCCCGTCTCCAAGATCGTAGGCCATCGGGAGCTTACCCGTCACGATCGGCAACCCCATTGCCATGTATTCGCTGATTTTCGTCGTATACCGGAAGCTCCCCACTTGATCGACGCTCTGCGGCAAACTAGCCAGATCCATAGCCGATAAATAAGCCGATACTTCCTCTCTCGGTACCCGTCCGACAAGCATGATGTTGTCATGGCCCTCGGCCAGCTTCGCAAGTCTATCTTTGCCGCTTCCATCCCCGACGATAAGCGCCGTAATGTCCTTGCGCTCAAGCTCGCGGAGCGCCATCACTAATTCATAACCGTAACAGTACCCAGCCTTGCTGTTCCAATTCAAGGAGCCGACAATGCCTACGACAATCTGCTCCTTCGGAATTCCAAGGTGCTCCCTCATTCGCTGCCTTGCTTGCCGCCGCTCGTGTTCGTTCAATGGGTAAGGGGACCAGCCGGCGGCCGTCATGCCGAATCGTGTACCATAAGTCAACGCTCGTCCCGTTAAATAAGGGGACCAGCCGATAAACCCGATTGCTCTTCGATAAAGCAGCTTCTCGTAGAACTGGAACAGCACCCCCAGGAACCGATAATGGCTGGAGATAAACGGCCCGACGGCATCCCCGCTGCTCACGATGTAAGGCACTTGGGATAACAGGTTACCGAGCAGAAGGCCGAGCCCTCCGGCAATCCCCGTCCCTTCCATAACGACAGCACTCGGACGTTCCCTCCGCATCAACCGGGCGATTCGCCAGATGTTGCGCAGCTTTCTTCCCCGATCGAAGGGGTAGATTTGTGCGGCAACGCCGGAGAGCAGCTCTTTTAGCCGATTCTCGTCGTCTCCGCCGCTCCCTTGAGTGGCGAAGCCTACTATTTCAATCTTTGTTTCAGCCGCTAGGCTCGGGTAACGTTCCAAAGTTCTTCATCTCCATGACTGGATAAGATAGCGACTAGCTCTGCGATCTCGAGATCATCGAGTAAGAATGGTTGATCGTGCGCCATGCCTGCTCAAGCTTCTTCTCCTTGATTCCATGAAGCAGGACATGGAGCGAGGCCGCGGCTAAGAAGGAGATCGCCTTCATCCTTCTGCGCTCCGTGAACCGATATCTCTTGAAGGTCGCGTATAGCCTGGAGGCTTCGACATATGGTTCGTAGTAATCTCGGTTAACGATCGACGGATAATGATCGTTAACCGCTCCGGGGGCTAGGAGAATGGGGTATCCCCAACTCGCCGCTCTAGTCGCGATATCCACCTCTTCATACCCGTAGATCAACTTCTCGTCGAACTTCAGATCGCCGAACAATTGGATCGGAAACACCGTGCTATTGATGACAATGGTCCTTAGCGGTTCTCCTTGTCGATATGCCCGGCTCTGAAAGCCTAAGAACGATTGCTCGTTCGGATGGACGAGCTTACCTCTGTTATTCTCCAGTCCGGTGACGATTACCGGTTTCTCCGTTCGTCCCGCCTGTTGTCTCGCCTTGAGAATGTCCCATAAGAAAGTTTTTGAGAGCACGACGTCGTCATCCATAAAGAGAACGTGAGAACCGGTTACCTCGGAGAGGCAATGATTCCGGTTCGCAGCTAGTCCTTGCTTAGGCCCGCGTAAATAACGCACCTCCGAAAATTCACGGCGGATCAGCTTGCCTGTAAGGGAGTCCGTGCTGTCATCCGATACGATGACTTCATGAATCGGGTAGCTGGATTCCTTCAAAGAAAGAAGGGCTTGCTTCAACTCTTGTGGCCGATTCCTCGTACAGATGCAAACCGAAACTCTCATGGCAGGATTCCTCCCTTGGCGGACAGATCGCTTTTCCTCAATGGCTTAAGCTTCCGCAGTATGACCATCGTCGATCTGGCGAGCTCCCGCAGGTCGTCGAGATTCGGCACGAAATCGATCGGCTTCAGTCTCCTAATGCATCTTCCATACCAAATGAACCGAACGGCAAAGCTCATTACCGCGCCCATGAGGACGGAGAAGGCCGCTCCGCTGATGCTCCATGCGCTTAGCACGAGAACCATGCTTAGCAGGGTTGCTCCCACATTCGCGGCGTCGGCGACCGTATTATGCAAAGTTCGTCCCGTGCTGTTTAGCGCACCGCCCAGAATGCTCGACAATCCGCTAAAGAGAACGCTCGGAAGCAGAATGATTCCCGGCAGAACGGAGGCTAGATAAGCTTTGCCGAACAATAACGGAATGAGCACGGGCTCGGCTAAACCGAGCAGAATGCCTCCTAAGAAGGTACTTAGCGCCGTAAGCCGAATGAAGCGGCTCGTTCTCTCATGCAGCATCTTAGGGTTCTCCTTCACCAGATCCGGAAAGCTCGTCACTCCGATAGCCGCCGGCAGTGCCCAAAGGATTCCAAGCGCGCTGCTCGCTGTCTGGTAATAGGCGAGCGCTGCCGGCGTGAGAGCGAAGATCAAAAGTTGGGAGCTGCTGTTGCCGACGACGTTCACGACGCTGCTGCCGTGGCCCCTGAGTCCATACCAGAAGCCTTGCTTGAAGATCCTCCATCGGAAGCTTCCGCCCGACCTTAGGTTAGATCTCAGTTGATAAAGATAGGGCAGCAGGCCGAGGAAGGAGATGGCGCTGTTCGTCGCGAGACACATGGCGATGGAGAGAGAGTCCGCCGTGAAGTAGACAAGCCAACAGGCCGTCAGCACCGCAGGAACGCCAACCCTCAGAAGGTTAATCGTGGAGAAGCGCTGCTCCGCCGCGAGAATCCCCGAGAAGAGGCTGGAGAGCGGACCCGTGATGGAGGAAGCGAAGTACAGGTAAGCCATCAGCTTCTCGTCCGCGCTGAGATGACGCTTCAGCATCCAGTCGGCGAAGATCGCCACCACCCCCACGCAGACCGCACCGGTTCCGATTGCCCAGACCAGCAGCGTCGCGAACACGTCCTTGCGGTCCTTGTCCCGGCTTCGGCTCCATAGATAGACGGTCGTGATGTAGATGCCGACATCGCAGAAGCCCAGAATCAGTCCGTTCCACATCGTAATGCCAAGGTACATTCCGCGGTCGTCCGGCGATAAGCCTCTGGACAGAAGGATAGCGGAGAAGACGTTGATGAACATGAATCCGGACATGCTCATGAAGGTCTGCAGCGTATGGCGAAAGAGAGTGGACGCTCCTCCGCCCGGCCTAGTTCGAGACCCCATACACCGCACCTCTGCCAGCCGAAACGCTTTGCTTTTTATGCACCAGACGTTCGAAGATTTCCGCCATGTCGTCTCCGACCTTCTCTCGCGAGAACAATCGAACCGCTTCATGTCGGGCCACCTCGGACAGCTCGCTGCCGCGTCCGGATCGAATCTCTTCGTAAAGCTTGCGCACGGCTGCCTCCAGCGCGTCCATGTCGCCGGCGGCGAAAATGCGGCAGACCCGCTCTTTCACTTCCTCGGCGGCGCCGATCTTGTCGCTGGCAACGACAGGCAAACCGCTGGCTAACGCCTCTCCGACCACCAAGCCGAAAGGCTCGTAATGGCTGGGAATGACAAGCGAATCCACTTCATGGTACAGGCCTTGCAGCTGCTTGCCCGAGATCTCGCTGATATAAGTGGCGACCTCCGGATTCAATCCCTTCAGCAGCCCCCGGTAATCGGACCACAAGGAGTGATTGCCAACCAGGATGATTTTCGCTTGGCCCGCCAGGTCGGAGAGACGGCGAGACAGTTCTACCATCATCTCGGTACCCTTGCGCACCGAGATCCGGGAGACAAATAGAAAGGTAACCCGATTGTCCGTGCGGTTCTGCCGAAGCTCCGGCATCGGCCTGAACTTATCCACATCGATAGGGTTGGGGACAAAAAAATTGACCTTATCCGGGCTCAACTTGTAATCCTCGCACAGTTCCTTCGCGAAGTTGCGGCTTAAGCTGACGATATAATCGACTGACTTCACGTGACGCTTCTGCGTGCTGGCTCGAACGTTCAGCATGAGCCGGACCAGCATCCGGGTCGCCCAGCTCTCCGAACCCTTCGCCAAATGCTTCTCCCGCCGATGCCATCTGAGCTCGGCAGCATGATGAACGGTCGGGTAGAGAACAATAGGTGGAAGCTGCTTCTTGTATTTCTTGAGCGCATGCAGCTCGATATGCGAGAATTGGAACACAAGGTCGTATGGCTTGATCCGATGCTGCTCCGCCATGATCTTGGCGAGCTTCATCTCGCAGCGCAGGTTCGCGTATTGTCCCGTTACGAACGCCATATAGTTGTTGCGGCTGTACCAACGGTTCCAGCTCCACGAGGTCGCCTCGCAGAAATAATTCAGATTCTTCTCTTTAAGGAGAACTTCCGGTATGTTTCTCCTGTCGCCCGAGAAATAGCAATCTACTTCAATTCCTTTTCTCGATAACTCCAGCAGAATGGAACGTCCAACTCCCGTAGCCCCGCCTCCGTCATTCGGCATCGGCCCGATCCAAGCAATTCTCACGAGATTACCCCTCTCTTCTTGACCGGTTGTTCTTCTGCGTACGCTCTCCAAGTACGATACCCGTCCATAGTTCCGCTTAGAGCGGCCATCCACTTCCAATTCGCCAGCTTCGGCTCAATAAAGAGCAACCTCATCCATTGAAGCAGCCCCGGCGATGATATCGTTCCGATCGCCAGCATCCAAATCATGAATACGATCCGCCGAAACTTATCGAAGTTGGAAAGAAGAACAAACGTCTCGTTATGAACCCGGTTATGCATCGCGTTCTTGTTGAAGGTGTTGCGTTGATCCTCATCGAATCTCGACGCCGGATAATGATCGATTGCCACCGCCGGATCATAGAGCAGCTTCCAGCCGGCCCGCTTCACCGCCATGCTGAATTCCATGTCGTTATTGACTTGGGCGCCCGCCCCCCTCAACCTCGAATGGAACCATATATTCTCGATCGCACCTCTTCGGTAGCTCATATTGGCTCCCTTGAGAAAATCGACGGTTCGGGGTTCGCCTTCTCCCAGATGATGATTGCCCACGACTCTCCCGAACCATTGAACCTTGCCGACGGTGTACACTCGGCCGTCGTTACAATAACTCTCCCCCGGGATCCAGTCGCGGCCGCCGATTCCTCCGAGCAAGGGATCACGCGCGAAGTGATTCTCGATCCGCAGCAACCAATCATTCCTAGGAGCCGCATCGTCATCCGTGATAGAGACGATCTCGCCTCTTGCGAACCGGAGGCCGGCATTCAATGCCGCAACTTGGCCCGGTTCCATTACCGTTATGATTCGGAGCGGTTCGCAAAGGGCCGCTTCTTGCTCAAGGAACAGGCGAGTCTCATCGTCCGTATCGCGAACGACGATGAGAATTTCGTCCGGACCACGGATCTGATTCATCAGGGCAAGCAAGCATCTGCGAAGATCGCTCGTCCTCCGGTACGTCGGAATAATAACGGAGATTTCGGACATGGCATCACCTATCATTCAATAATCAGGGATAGCTATGGGACAAGCTCCCGATCGTACAGCTCGGAGAACAACCGATAAGTATGATCCCATGTCAGTGCTTGCACCTTGTTATGAGCCTTTATACCGAGTTCACTTCGGCCTTCAAGCAAGAGAAGCTCGCGAAGCGAATCTGCGATCTGGTCCGCATCCCGTTCGATGAAATAACCGTCCACCTTGTGGTCGATCAAATCCTCCACTCCGCCTACCATCGTCGCCATAATCGTCAACCCTGCTGCAGCAGCCTCATGCACGGCTAGCGAGAACGTCTCGTATAGAGTCGGACATATAAAGAGATCGCTCGAGCCAAGCCATTCCTCCGGATTCAACTGCTTGCCTACAAAGCGAACTCGATGCCGATAGGCAGCTGCGACCTGCTTCCTATTGCTTTCGCTGTCTCCGCTACCAACGATGAGCAGCTCGAGAGTCGGGAATTGCTCCGCCACTTGATTGAACGCCGCAATGACGTAATCGAGCCCTTTCCGTTGCCAATCCCCGCCCATGAAGAGCAGAAGGAGGGCCTTCTCCGGAAGTCCGAGACGCATTCTCGTCTCCCGCTTCCGAAGCTCGTCATATGGCCGAAATGTCTGGACATCGACGCCATTAGGAATGACTTCTACCATCGAGGAGTCATACGGGAAGAAGCTGATGATCTCCGATTTGACCCGGTTCGAGACCGCGATAAGACGTTTTGTCCGGCTGGGGCGGTAGATAAGCTTCTCCATAGCAAGCGCGATCCCCGTCGTAAGCTTCTGATTGAGACGATACGGCCAAGGCCTTCCTTGCGTTGCTTCTCTGCCTCCAAGCGCTTGCCGGTAACCCGCGATACAGAAGTGAACGGTCGAGAAGTCCGCACGATTGAAGACAATAGCCCCTGTCGTATGCAGCAAATCCCGTTTAATGAACAACAGGCGGAAAGAAGCGACGATCGCGAACAGGATGAGCATGATCGGGACAGGCCGAGAAATGACGGGCACCCGGACGAATCGGACGCCCTCGGGATCTCGAAGATTCATTGTGGTTGCCACCACGACCACGTTGTAATCCCTCTTAAGCCTCGTAATCACTTCCTCGAGATGCGATTCCATCCCGCCCTTGCCTCCGACGTCGTTCGCGACAAGAACGATCGTCTGTCTCCTCTTCAAGGTCATAACTCGACAAGAAGACGAGTAGCTTCCCCATACGCCGTGTCGATCGCTTCGAGAATTCGTACGTGCTGAATATAAACAGAGCTCTTTAAGCTAGGAAGCATAAGAGACAGGGTTCCCGTCTTCAGAGGGATCGTACTCGAATAAGGAAGATACTCAGCCGCAACCACGTTATTGTCTCCGTCCAACAACTCGAACTTGAGCCTGCTGAATTCCGAATCGACGATCACGTTGTCCAGGTGAGAGATTTCCGAGTTCACCTCGAGTACGGGATCCGGCGTCATTGCAACCTTCCACTTGGAGAAGCTTAACGAGTACGGATAGGCGAGCTTGGATGTCGTGTTCGGATCCGCTTCGGTCGTCTTCACCTGAAGTGCCGCGATCGGAATTTGCAATGGAGCAGCCGTCTGATTGTCGAAGAGGGTAAGCATCCATTCCTTGTCGCTCCCTTCCTGGGGCACGGTGAATGCGTAACTGACGACGTAGCCTAAATTCGGAGGGAGGAGCTTGTCCGAGGTCGATTTAGAAACTCCCTCATATTGACTGCCGTCCTCGCTCTTTAACTGAGTACCGAATGGCGGCAGAAGTACCGGGGTTAAGCTCTTATTCATCAATTTGAACTTGGCCACGATCGTGTCGAAGCCTCCATTGACGCTCTTGAAGCGATTTAATTCGACGAGCGATACCGATAAATCCGGGGTGATCATCTGGTTCAGTTGATTGAACGAGATCGGGTTGTCTAGCGTATAAGGGGTTGCCGCCATATTGGCGTTCAAGCTGTTTGGAAGCTTCACGTTTAAGAGCCCTACGTTGTAGGCAATAGCTGAATTCGTGGTTCCCTGCAGACTGGAGAAGGATTCCGTCGTAAGCAGATTCACGCTGTTCAGGCTCGAGAAACTATCCGTTATAATCGTGAAGTACAGTCTCTGCTTCTCTCCGGGTTCGATCGCTTTGTCCCCCGTACCTACCCATTGACCGGCGAATGATTTATTCGACGCCTTGCCTTCGATCAGTAGTTCCGGAAGGAAGGTCTTGCGAAACGCCGTGTTCTCTACTTGAAAAACAACCAATACCGCCGGCCCTTTCAGCGTATTCTGCTTCACCGCGCTGATTGGAGTAAATCTAAGGGTTGGCGATAGGGTCGACAACGTAAAGGATTGCCCCCATTCCTTCACCGAATTCGGATTGCTGAACGAGGAGTTGCTTCCCCTCCATTCCAAGCCCGCGATAGAAAGCGTAAGCCGCGCCGCCTCTACCTTCGGGTAGACGTTATTGTTAACTTCTACCCAGACAAGTTTCGCAAGCGAGAAGGCTTCTTCGCGAGAGACGATGATCATGTAGCTTAACACGACCTTCTCCTTCGGTTGGATGGACCCTGCATTCGTTGAACTAGGCTTAAGCGTGTACTCGATCCCATCCGAGGTCCTAACCCTGAGCTCATAACTCGGTACCCTAGTAACCTTAGTAGACTGGTTCGTCAATCGGACAACGACCCCGATTCGAGTTCCCGCGGCAACTCTTTCGTTCAACACGCTCTTGACCTCCACGGAGATTAGGCTGTTCAGCTTGTATGAGGGAAGCGCGGCCGCCGAATTCGCCGCACTCACCTTCGAGGCTGGTGGAGATACGGTCGTAACAAGCAAGGCGACTAAAGCGAATACGGCAAGTAGCTTTGTCCAGAATGCTCTCATGTCTTTTACCCCTTCGTATTTGTTCTAAAAAGGCTTGGCGGAAGGCAGCTGAACCTTCTCGTTGTCGTGCAGTTGGCTTACTCCGGAGATGACGATCGATTCCCCCACTTCGATGCCGGATAGCACCTCTTGAATCGGTTCATTCACTCTTCCCGGCTCGATCCGACGCTTCGAGACCGTATCGCCCGAAAGAACGTAAACATAGGATTGGTCTCCATCCTTTACGATGCTCTTCGTAGGAATCGCGAGAACGATCTGCTCCTCTTCCGTCGTCAACCTTACCTTCAGCTTGTTGCCCGGTTTAAGATTATTGTCCGGGTTGGGCGCCGTAAGCTCCAGAACGTAATTCCCCGTCTTCGCGTCCGGATTCGGGGAAAGGTAGGTAATCGGGGCTGGCTTTGGCTGGCTCCCGTCTTGCGGCAAATAGCCCAATTCCTTTTTCCCATTTACGAATCCAAGGTATGCAGGCGGGAGAGAGACCGACAGCTTAACCGCATCCAGCTTCTGAACGATGCCGATTGCGACGCCTGACTGGACGACGGCGCCAGGCTCCAAGCTCAGGTCGGTTAGTATTCCGGTGATTGGTGCCTTAACGTCCATCTCTTTAAGCGCCTGCATCGCCGATGTCACTTGAAGCTCAGCCGAGTCGATTCCGCTTTGCATCGCATTCGATTCGGACAGCTGCTGTTGCTTGAGCACCTCCAGCGAAGTCTTGGCGGAAGTCAACTGCTTGCTTGCCGCGTCCAGCTCCGCATCGGTCGCCGTTCCCGCGTCATAAGCATTGCGAACCTGATTGTAATTGTTCGTCGCAAGCTGAACCGATTGCTTGAATTGCGAGAGGGAGGCCGTATGGTTACGGTTGACCCTAGCCAACTCTGCCTTGGCCTTGCTTAGCTCGATGTTGGCATTGTCCAGCTGCATCTGAAGCTCTTGCGAATCAATATGAACGATAGTGTCTCCTTCATTCACGAGGTCTCCTCGGCTCTTGAATAGCTTGCTTACGATACCGCTCTTGGAAGCTTGCACTTCCATCTCCACCGAGGGGAGGACCTCCGACAGAATCTCAACCGGATCTCCGATGCTCTGCTTTGCGACTTTCGCCACATTCACCGTAGGAAGAGTCGTTGACGGCGAACTCTTATCGGTTTGCTTCTCTCCAGGCGTTCTCAGAGAGCAGCCAACCAGCAACGTCGCGCTCAGCGTAACGATCCCCGCAAGCTTAAGCCAGCTCGTGGTCTTGCGAATTCTCCATCTCATAAGGAATCTCCCTCTGTTTCATGGACGGTGCCAAACGACAAAGAAATCAAGATCGCCTTGCCTAAGGCTTTCTTGATTCTCTTCGCTCACATCCGTTCCGTTAGTCCTAGATCCGTGCGTCAACCGATTACACGAAGCTCCCTTTGTAGCTCGAGCAGCTTCTCCATCTCATACATAAGCGGCGCTCTCAGCTCTTCATTGCGCAACGCGAAATCCAAGGTCGTCAGAATAAAGCCTAGCTTCTCGCCGACATCGTATCGGATTCCATTGAATTGATAGCCATATACACTCTGAATCTCGTTCAGCTTCTCGATCGCGTCCGTCAATTGAATCTCGCCGCCAGCTCCGATCTCCTCTCGCTCCAAGAAGGAGAAAATTTCCGGAGTCAGGATATACCGACCGATGATCGCAAGATTGGAAGGCGATTTCCCTTCAGGAGGCTTCTCGACAAATTTACGCACATGATAGAGGCGCCCCTCCCTATTCACCGGATCGATGATCCCATATCTATGGGTCTCCTCTTCCGGTACCGGTTTTACTCCGATGATGGACGAACCTGTTGACTCATATTGATTAATCATTTGCTTCAGGCATGGAACCTCCGCTTGGACGATATCATCCCCGAGCAGAACGGCAAAGGGCTCGTCCCCGATGAACTTTCGAGCACACCATACGGCATGCCCAAGTCCTTTGGGTTCTTTCTGCCGGATGTAATGGATCTCAACCTTTGATGAGCGACGTACTTCCTCTAGCAGCTTGAGCTTCCCTTTCTCTACCAGATTATTCTCAAGCTCAAAGGCATGATCGAAGTGATCCTCGATCGCGCGCTTGCCTTTGCCTGTGACGATAAGAATGTCCTCAATGCCGGACTCGATGGCCTCTTCCACGATGTACTGAATAGTAGGCTTGTCGATGATGGGAAGCATCTCCTTGGGCATGACCTTCGTCGCCGGAAGAAACCTCGTTCCTAAGCCCGCTGCCGGGATAATCGCCTTTCTAACCTTTTTCATCCATCTCCCACTCCTTCTCTTTATGGATACACGGCCACATCCCTATTGTTTATCTTGTTTAAGGCGACGCCGAGCACGTGCGCGTTCACGCTCGCCATCTCCTCGACAAGCCTTCTAGCATCGTCGCTCTTCACCTTGTGATATTCGACGACGATAACCACGCCATCCGTCTTGGATGCTACGATCGATGCGTCCATCACCTTGAGCGCGGGCGGAGTATCGATCAACACGACATCGTACTCCTTCTTGAGGTCTTGCAGCAGTTGATCGAATCTCTTGGATGCTAATAGCTCCGAGGCATTGACCGGGATCGGCCCCGACGGTAGAACCGATAAACACGGAATGCCGGAATCTTGGATGACTTCGCTGAACTCGCGATCCATTGCGAGAATGTGAGTTAAACCTTGATTATTCGAGATGCCAAACGCCGTATGAATCGACGGCTTGCGCATATCGGCGTCGATCAGCAGCGTTCGCGTCCCGATCTGGGCGTAAGCTGCCGCCAGGTTAAGCGCCGTGGTCGATTTTCCCTCCCCCGGATTGGCCGAGAGAAGAGCGATGGTCTTCATCTCTTTGCGTCCGGCGTTGAATTCGATATTGATCCTTAAATTGCGGTAAGCTTCAGCCAAGGCGGAAGTCGGATTGGAATGCAGGGCGATGTACACTCTATTGTTGGATCGAGGCATACTTCGTTTCCCCCACCTGTTTATGAGATGTCTTCTTCGTCTTTGTAGCCTTGCGCTTGATTGTCGGAATCGTCGTTAATGTAGGCAGGTTCATGACGGTGCGGATATCCTTCTTGGTTTTGAGGCTGTCGTCCAGGAATTCAAGCAAGAATGTAATCCCCACCGCAAAAAGAAGCGAGACCGCGAAGCTGATCACAATCTTCTGGCTGATATCTTGATTGATAGGGGCCGGGTTCTCGTTCGGATCCGCCGTGTTCAACAACTCAACGTTGTTCACCTTCATAATTCGAGGAATTTCAGTCTTCACTACCTGCGCGACAGCGTTAACGATGTCTGCAGCCCTCTCATAGGTGTTGTCCGTAATCTGCAGTGTCATGACTTGGGTTCCGTTGTAGTTGAATATTTGGAGTTTAGATGCCAACTCTTCCTCGGAGAGATTTAATTCGGGATAACGTTCGATCACAACGTCCATAATGGCGGGGGTCGTGATAATCTCCTTGTATGTCTCTACCAGGCCGATATTGACGTTAATCGCACCGAAATCCATTGTCTCCGATCCTTGCTGATCCTGATCGGTCTTATTCACTATCAACTTGGTCGATGCCTGATAGACCGGCTGATAGTTCTCGTAGCTGAAATAAGCCGTCACCGCCATCGAGATCGTTACGCATAAAATGATGAGCCACAGCCGCTTTTTTAGCAGCTTCAAATACTGTTTAATTTCCATTAGAGACCTCCTGAGATCGCTCAATGTCAGAAACGCCCATCGGAATCGACGATTACCTCCGCCTTGTTCTCACGAATCTTGAACCTGTCCTCTCCACCAATTAAGCGTCTCGAGCAAGCTTTGTTCAAAGCTCCATCGAGGAGACCAGCCTACTGCTTTCCTCAGCTTGTCCGAGGAACCAACATAGACGGGAATGTCCACCGGCCTGAACTTGCCCGTATCGACCTCGATCTCGATCGGAACGCGGGAGAATTGGACCAAGGTATGTAAGATACCGACGATCTCTCTTGGAATCATTGAGCTCACGTTATAGATTCCCGGCTCGACTTCGTTCTCCGATAAGCTGGCGTATGCGCGAACAACATCCCGAACATCGGTGAAGTCTCTCTTGGCGGATAAATTGCCGACTCGAATGACCGGGTCCATCCGTCCTGTCTCTATCATCGCGATCTGGGAGGCGAAATCCGCGACGACAAAACCCGGTGACTGCCCTGGACCGAAATGGTTAAAAGGACGAACATGAATGACGTTCAATCCGTCCCTTCGGGCTGTCTGCATCAGCAGCTGACCCGCTGCGAACTTGCTGACGGCGTAAGGATTCTGAGGAATGCAAGGAGACAACTCCGTGATAGGCTCGCCATGATCGGGAGTCGCTCCATATTCTTCGCTGGAACCGATGGAGATCAACTTCGCAGCGGGGCAAATCTCTCTTATCGCTTCAAGTAGATGAAGAGAAGCTATCGCATTGAGCTGCATCGTATGCAAGGGGTCTCGCCAGGAGTCTGCGACGTTGCTCTGAGCCGCCAAGTGAATGACCGTTTCCGGCTGAGCAAGGAGTAAAGCATGGCGTATCGCCTCTGGGCTTCGAATATCCAACCTTACATGCCGGATGAAGCATGAATCTCCGGATTTGGAGCTTCTTAACCCTGCCGTGACCTCATGCCCCTGCTTCGCCAAGTATTCGGCAAGATGCCGCCCGACGAATCCTCCCGCTCCTGTCAATAGAACTCGCATCGCCTCGCAGCCTCAGATGTTGACGAGAGATCCGCGGCTCTCGTCTTTTATTCTTTTCAGATCAGAATCGACCATGAGCTCGATCAATTCTTGCAAGCTCGTTCTCGGCTCCCATCCGAGCTGTCTCATCGCTTTCTCCGGATTGCCTAGAAGCACGTCGACTTCAGCCGGTCGATATAGCTTTGGATCAATGACCAAATAGTCTTCGTAGTTTAAGCCAACGTAGTCAAAGGCAAGTCTGCACATCTCTCGAACGGTTGTCGTTCTTCCCGTAGCCACCACATAATCGTCAGGGTTCTTCTGCTGCAGCATAAGCCACATCGCTTCTACATAATCGCCTGCGAAGCCCCAATCTCTCTGAACATCAACGTTGCCAAGATAGAGCTTGCTCTGCAGGCCGTATTTAATTTTTGCTACTGCGTAGGTGACTTTGCGCGTTACGAATTCGATACCTCGGAGGGGGGACTCGTGATTGAATAGAATTCCGCTGCACGAGAATAAGTTGAAGCTCTCTCGGTAGTTGACAGTGATCCAATGACCGTAGAGCTTGGCAACGCCATACGGGCTTCGGGGATAGAATGGAGTGGATTCCGATTGCATAGGCTGCTGTACCAAGCCGTACATTTCGCTTGTCGAAGCTTGGTAGAATCGTATTGCATTATTAGTAAGGCGTATCGCTTCTAGCATATTCACGACACCTATCGCCGTTACATTCGCGGTTAGGATAGGCTGGTCCCAGGAAGTTCCGACAAAGCTCTGGGCCGCCAGATTATACACTTCATGCGGCTCTGCGATTCTCAGCGCGCGGATTAGAGAGGATAAATCCGTTAGATCGCCTTCAATCAGCTCGATTTGTTGTTCAATTCCTAAGTATTCTAATCTCCAATTCATTCTGGAACTGCGCCTTGCGATAAGGCCAAATACGCGATACCCCTTATCTAACAAAAACTTTGCCAAGTAGGAACCGTCCTGTCCCGTAACTCCCGTAATTAGTGCTGATCTCATCCCATTCAGCCCCCACGTTCTTAAATCTCATGATCTTATTTATCAATAGCGGGCATTAAACCCGTCCTCACGCCACACCCTTGACAATAATGTCTAAGGCACATAACCCACAGCATGGCCGAGCTGCCTACGATGATAAAGGTACAGTAGACATCACCTTCGTAAGGAACGACTTTTGGCTTCGGATGTCCGTAATATAGGCTGAAAAGAATAGTCATTCGCCAAAATTAGATACGAATTGTATCATTTTCATTTTCATAATAAGATACAGTATGTAACTTGTCAATGCCTATTTTTGAAACTTTCGTCCTATAATCGCCATAAATAGAGATCTGTCTGAATAAAGCGTTTACCTGGAAGGAATAGATTGTTAATGGACATATTGGGGAATCAATAAGGCTTGGAGATAGATTGCAGGACGTATTTCCACGAATCGAATATTAAATGTTTAAAATGCAGCTTATACCGGTAATAAGGGACTCCTTTCCTCCCAAGAATCGCACTGCGAATCGTATCGTATCTCCAGCCCGAGTCGATATATGTCATATCAAGCGGCTTCCACTCCTGAAGATGCGGAAATTGGCTATAAACAATCGTCAGAACCGTCCGGATTCTCCGCGAAGTCAAATCCCGTTTAGCTTGCCTGAATAGAGCCTCAAAGTCGATCTCCGCCCCGCTTCGGTACAGCATCTGAACAATGTCCAGTATGAACCTCATGTTATCCATGTGGTGTCTAGCTCCGTGCAAGCAGATAAAGTAGAATGCCTGCTGCGTGGACATTTGCCGGATATAATGGTATTCCTGAAATCGCTCCGATTCCTCCCAGAACGGAGCTGGGTCCAGCCTTGACCAGTATTGCTTATCAAAAGTCATGTGCAATTCGACCGTAAGATCCCCTTTATGCAGACGCGCGTGGTGATCCTTGATAACCTCGAACTCGAACCCCTCCTCCTCTAAGCAGCGGATAGCCCGCTTAAGCTCGGGTTCGGGAACATAAATATCAATATCGGACGTATATCTCGCTCCGTAGTGACCGAAATAACGGGAGGCGAACTGAATACCTTTGAGCGGCATACTATGAATACGATTGCGTTCGAAGGCACGAAAGATAGCTTCCTCTTGAACCTTCATATAGAGATTGAATTGTAACGTACTGGTGAACCCGCTCACGAGGTGCTGCCAGAACGCTATAGGGAGATGCTTATACGCTTCCCCCTCCTCCTTAAGGAGCATGTACACCTGAGCCGATATGCCGAATAAGTCGATCTCTGCCTGAATGCCAATGAAATCATCTTCGTTCATGTTTAATTCTGGTTGTGGTTTATAAAGTTCTTGAAGGAAGGAAATTAACATTGAATAACCTCGCTTATCATTTTGATCTGCTAAAGGAAGAATAGGTTTCTTTCCGTGAAGACGGAATGCGAAGGAACAGACGCTCGATTAGTCGTCTGGCCTTCGTTGTCTGCTTCTCTGTCAGTTGGGCTAGCATCCATGCATAAACGCTTATGACGATAAACAAGAAGGCTCCGTACGCTAGAGTTTGGGTGTCCGGCTGCCACTTCCTAGGCTCGCGGTCGTAAGTCAAAGCATGCAGGAACACGAGAACTGGAAAATGGGCAAGATACAAGGAATAGGAATAGCCGGCGAGGAGGGAAGAGGTTCTCCGGAGCCAAGGAGAAACGTGTGGCTTCCGGTAATAGGCTAGCTTAATGCCATATAAAAAGCCGGAGAAAGCGAGGGCGAGCAGGAGATCCTGTAAGTAATCATTAAGCGGAAGCGGGAAAAACCGGGCTCCTCCTAAGGCGGCAATGGCGAGTAATGGCCATAGTAGGGCAAAGACAACCCCTTTTCTTGTCAGAGATGACGGAAGCAAATGAAGCACGAATCCTAGCAGCCAGACGAGGTAATATAGCAATATATGTTCTCCTAACATGAATGCTAAGGCTATCACGACTAGCGTGTACAGAATCTTAAGGCTATTTGCTTTGGAACTGATGGAGAGAACCATGCAGGGGAACAGAATATAGTACCAGAATTCAAAGGATAAGCTCCATAAAGGACCGTTCGAGCCGAAGTGATTTACAAATACCCCTTGCAGAAAAAATAAATTACCTATGAATTCCTTTGATGTCAGCAAACTTGCGCTTGAGTAATTCAGGATAAACTGATCCTCAGGCAAACCATCATATATGCCCGTTGCCCCGAAAGCGGAATTCCCCGCATAGTCCCACAGAAGGCCGAGAAGCAGAGCGGGAACGAGCACGACGTATAAACGCGTTAAACGATGAAGCAGGTAGGTTCTCCAACTCCAGCTCCCCTTCTCAACTGCCTTCATTACATTGGCCGAGATCAACATGCCGCTTAAGACGAAGAAGACCATTACCGCCTGATGCCCTAAGCTCGATATCGCATAGACAATCTTTAAATACCAGGAAGGATTATCGATCTCCGAGTAGCTGACAAAATACAAGCCTTTAATATGAGACAACACGACGATAGCAGCAGCAGTCCAGCGGATGAGATCAAGCACGATAGAGAGCTTTCCCTCGATCACCCACCTTTTCGGAATCTGTTTTCTCATCTAGTAGCCTCCAAACATTATGATACATTTTGTATCATCTTTTTTTGTCATTGTAGCTCTGTTGTTTGCGATTGTCAATTCTTAAAAAAAACAGCAAATTCCAATATACCCCCCTCTTTCTTATCGATTCCTGACTCCCAGCATTGTTGACAACACAAAAAAACGGCGTTCGGGATAGTCTCCCGAACGCCGTTCGCGTATTTTACGATTTAGTTCCCGCCGGCTCTCGCCAGCTCGCGCATGTTCGCTTCGAAGGCGGCCAGCATGGCTTTCTCGCCACTCAGGCCTTGTTCCTGAACCTTGGCAATCTGCTCAAGCATGCGCTTGTAGTCCTTCGGAATAACCTTGATGAAGCGAGGCAGGAACTCCTCCCACTCATCCAGCACCTGTCTGCCGAGCTGGCTGCCCGTATGGCCGACGTGCTTCTCGATCATTCCGCGTACAAGTGCAATCTCTTGCTCATCCTCCAGCGTCTCCAGCCCGACCATCTCGAAGTTGCAGCGCTTGTGGAAGTCGCGTTCCCAATCGATGACGTACGCGACGCCGCCCGACATGCCCGCCGCGAAGTTGCGTCCGGTCTTGCCGAGGATGACGACGTGACCGCCCGTCATGTATTCGCAGCCATGGTCGCCGACGCCTTCGACGACGATGTTCGCGCCGCTGTTGCGCACCGCGAACCGTTCGCCCGCGACGCCGTTGACGTAAGCTTCTCCGCTCGTCGCTCCGTAGAACGCGGTGTTGCCCGCAACGATGTTCTCTTCGGCTTTGAACGTTGCCTTCTTCGAAGGATGAACGATGATCTTGCCCCCGGACAATCCCTTGCCGACGTAGTCGTTCGCGTCGCCTTCCAGCGTCAGCGTCATCCCGTTCGGGATGAAGGCGCCGAAGCTAAGGCCGGACGTTCCGACGAAGCTGAAGTTGATCGTATCCTGCGGCAAGCCTTCCTTGCCGTAACGCTTCGTGACCTCGTGGCCGACGATCGTGCCGACGACGCGGTTCGTGTTCTTGATCTTGAACGTTCCTTCGACGCGAGCCTTGTTCTCGAGGGCAGGAGCGGCTGCCGCGAGCAGCTCTTGAATGTCGAGGGACTCGTCGAGAAGGTGGTTCTGCGTCTTGCGGTTCGTGCGGAACGAGCCTTCCGGAAGCTCCGGCATATAGAGCAGATCGGTCAGATCGACGCCTTGCGCCTTGAAGTGGCCGATCGCCTTCTTCATGTCCAGGCGGTCCGTGCGTCCGACCATCTCTTCGATGGTACGGAAGCCAAGCTGAGCCATGATCTCGCGAAGCTCTTGCGCCAGGAAGCGCATGTAGTTGACGACGTATTCCGGGTCGCCCATGAACTTCTTGCGCAGCTCAGGGTTCTGCGTAGCGACGCCGACCGGGCAAGTATCCAGCTGGCAGACGCGCATCATGATACAGCCGAGCACGACAAGCGGAGCCGTCGAGAAGCCGTATTCTTCCGCGCCGAGGAAGGCGGCGATCGCGATATCGCGTCCGGTCATCATCTTGCCGTCGGTCTCGACGACAACGCGGTCGCGCAGGTTGTTCAGGATAAGCGTCTGGTGCGTCTCGGCGAGGCCGAGCTCCCACGGCAAGCCCGCATGGCGGATCGAGCCGATCGGAGATGCGCCGGTTCCGCCGTCGTAGCCGCTGACGAGGATAACGTCCGCGCGCGCCTTCGCGACGCCTGCCGCGATCGTGCCGACGCCCACCTCGGAGACGAGCTTAACGTTGATGCGCGCATGGCGGTTCGCGTTCTTCAGGTCGTGAATCAGCTCGGCCAGATCCTCGATCGAATAAATATCGTGGTGAGGAGGCGGCGAGATGAGGCCGACGCCCGGCGTCGTGCCGCGAACTTCGGCGACCCAAGGATACACCTTGCGGCCCATCAGCTGTCCGCCTTCGCCCGGCTTCGCGCCTTGCGCCATCTTGATCTGGATCTCTTCCGCGTTCGCCAGGTAGTGGCTCGTGACGCCGAATCGGCCGGAAGCGACTTGCTTGATCGCGCTGCGGCGGGAATCGCCGTTGGCGTCCGGAACGAAGCGCGCCGGGTCTTCTCCGCCCTCGCCGGAGTTCGACTTGCCGCCGATGCGGTTCATCGCGATTGCCAGCGATTCGTGGGCTTCCTTGCTGATCGAACCGAACGACATCGCGCCGCTCTTGAAGCGCTTGAAGATCGATTCGACCGGCTCGACCTCTTCGATCGGCACCGGAGGCTGATCGAGCTTGAAGTCGAACAGGGAACGCAGCGTGCGAATCTCTTCGTATTCGCCTTGAACGAGCGCCGAATACTTCTTGTAAAGATCGTAATCGTTCTTGCGGGTCGCCATCTGAAGCGTATGAATCGTCTTCGGATTGAACAGATGGTCTTCCCCGTCCTTGCGCCATTGGTAATCGCCGCCGGAATCCAGCTCGCGCTCGGCGCCTTCTTGGATGGAGAATGCGCGATAGTGAGCCTTAAGCGTCTCGTCCGCGATCACGTCGAGGCCGATGCCGCCGATTCTCGAAGGCGTCCAGGTGAAGTACTGGTCGATGACGTCCGTCTTCAGGCCGATCGCTTCGAAGATCTGCGCGCCGCGATACGATTGGATCGTCGAGATCCCCATCTTCGACAGTACCTTGACGACGCCCTTGTTGGCGGCCTTCAGGTAGTTCTTGACGGCCTTCTCGTGAGAGACGTTGTTCAGCAGGCCTTGGCGAATCAGATCGTCGAGCGTCTCGAACGCCAGGTACGGGTTCACCGCGCTGACTCCGTAGCCGAGCAGCAGGGCGAAGTGATGCACTTCGCGCGGTTCGCCGGATTCCAGCAGAAGGCTGACCTTCGTCCGGGTGCCTTGGCGGATCAGGTGGTGATGCAGCGCCGAGACGGCAAGCAGCGAAGGAATAGCCGCATTCTCTTCGTCGACGCCGCGGTCCGACAGGATCAGGATGTTATGTCCCTTCGAGATAACGCGGTCCGCCGCCTCGCAGAGGGTCTGAATCGCTTCGCGGAGCCCATTCTCGCCATCCTTGGCGACGAAGAAGATCGGCAGCGTGATCGACTTGAAGCCCGGACGATGCACGTGGCGCAGCTTCGCGAAGTCTTCGTTGGAGACGATCGGCGATGCCAGGCGGATGTGGCGGCAGCTCTCCGGCTCCGGATTCAGCAGGTTGCGCTCCGGACCGATCGACGTATAGGTCGAGGTGACGATCTCCTCGCGGATCGCGTCGATCGGCGGGTTCGTTACTTGCGCGAACAGCTGCTTGAAGTAGTTGAACAAGCGCTGCGGACGCTCGGAGAGCACCGCGAGCGGAGCGTCGTAGCCCATCGATGCAAGCGGCTCGGCGCCGCTCTTGCCCATCGGCTCGATGATCTTGCGAACGTCTTCGAACGAGTAGCCGAACGCTTGCTGGCGCTGCTGGATCGTATCGTGATCCAGAACCGGCAGCTCGGAAGCTTCCGGAAGCTCTTCCAGATCGATCAGATGATCGTTCAGCCATTCGCGGTACGGATGCTCGGAAACGATCGCTTTCTTCAGCTCTTCGTCGGAGACGATGCGGCCTTGCTTGGTATCGACGAGAAGCATGCGGCCCGGGCGCAGGCGATCCTTCAGCACGATGTCCTCCGGAGGAAGCTCGATGACGCCCGCCTCGGAAGCCATGATGATCAGATCGTCCTTCGTCACGTAGTAACGCGCCGGACGCAAGCCGTTGCGGTCCAGGATCGCGCCGATCTGAACGCCGTCGGTGAAGCCCATAGCGGCGGGACCGTCCCAAGGCTCCATCAACGTGCTGTGGTATTCGTAGAACGCCTTCTTGTCGTCGTCCATCTCGGTGTCGTTCTGCCAAGGCTCAGGAACCATCATCATGGCGACTTGAGCGAGCGGACGGCCGGCCAGATACAGGAATTCGAACGTGTTGTCGAACTTGCCGGTGTCGGAGAGGTCATGGTTGATGATCGGCTTTACCTTCTCCAGGTCCGCGCCGAACAGTTCGGTTTCGAACAGCGTCTGGCGGGCATGCATCCAGTTCTCGTTGCCGCGCAGCGTGTTGATCTCGCCGTTGTGAATCATATAGTGGAACGGATGCGCGCGCTCCCAGCTCGGGAACGTGTTGGTCGAGAAGCGCGAGTGAACGAGCGCCATCGCCGTTACGACGCGCGGATCGTGCAGCTCCAGGTAGAACTGGCCGACCTGCTCGGTCGTGAGCATCCCTTTGTAAATGATCTTCTTGCTCGACAAGCTGGTGAAGTAGAACGACTCTCCGCCTTCGATGCCGGAATAGCGGATCGCCTTCTCCGCTCTCTTGCGGATGACGTAGAGCTTGCGCTCGTATGCCAGGTCGTCTTGCAGCCCTTCCGAGCGAGAGATGAAAGCTTGGCGAACGAACGGCTTCACGCGCTTCGCGGAGATGCCGAGCATGTCGTCGCGAGTCGGCACGGTGCGCCAGCCGATCAGCGAAAGTCCTTCTTCCTCCACGATGGAGGCGAACATCTCTTCATGCTTCGCGCGCTGAGCTTCATTCTGCGTGAAGAAGACCAGGCCGACCGCATACTTCCCGGCTTCCGGAAGGGTGAACCCTAGCTTCGAGGTTTCTTCCGCGAGAAAGTCATGCGGAATCTGCAGCAGGATGCCGGCTCCGTCCCCGGAGTTCGGTTCGCTTCCCTGACCTCCGCGGTGCTCCATATTAATAAGAAGCGACAGCGCCTGTTCGACGATCTCATGGGACTTGTTCCCTTTGATATGGGCGACGAAGCCCATGCCGCAGGCGTCTTTCTCGTATTGCGGATCATAGAGTCCCTGCTTTGGAGGCAACCCGTTCACGAATTGGTTCATCTAAACGCAACCTTTCTGTAAGGAAGTGTGGAGGGAACTTCTAGAAGCGAGAGTGTAACTGGTCGTCGACATTTCAAGCCTGCATGTAACCAAAAACGAATGCATGAAACGGAGTGGCACTCCGGGGGCTTGTAGACGGAAGAAAGGATCTTGATTCAACCTCCAGCGCTTGTGGCGATAGGCGGCTCCTCAATAATCGCTTGTGGCGATGATAACCCGTGTCAATTATAATAAACATAACGGCTTAGCGGGCGCAGATACGCGGCGTATTCGTTGTCGTCCGCGTTCGATTTCGCCGTACAACCCGTTATTTCTTATAATTATTCATTTTGTAGTTATATTATTTTAACATCACCCTGTCAAGAATGGCAATTTAATATTTTTATGCAGCCGATAAGCGGTATTGTTCATGAACTTTCGACAAACGATTGGGAGGAATCATTCTTTGAAAAAGCTGAAAGCCCTATCCGTTACTGCGCTCGCGGGCGCAATCGCCATCTCTTCCTTCGCCGTTGGAGCTGCCGGGATCCCTGCCGCAAATGCGGCTGGAACCGTACAATCCACAACTACCCAGACTCAAACGTCCGTCTCTTCACCCTATCGAATCGTCGTTCTAGGCGACTCCGTCAGCGTCGGCTACGAGCCCGGCGTAAAGGACTGGTCAGACATCTATGGATACGGGGATCGCCTCTACGAGCAGGCGCTGCTTCATGGACCGGCCGAGCTCAGCAACTATGCGGTCGTCGGACTGACTTCCGAGGGACTGACGAATCTGCTGCAAGGCGCCAAGGATAAGAAGAAGCTAACGCACAGCCAAATCCAGGATTTCACCAAATTCCCGGACGATCGAATCATCGGCCTCGCGGACGAGATCGGGGCCAAGACCGTCGCTCTGAACAGCGCGCTCGCCGATTCGAATCTGGTAGCCATGACGATTGGCGGCAACGACTTCCTCGATTACATACGCAGCCTTCTTGACCTCGACCCCAAGGACGCCGCTGTTAAATTGAATGCAGAAATTGACGGCAAACTGAATAATTATACAGACCAGGTTAAAAAAGCGATCCAGCTCATCCATGAATTGGCACCTCAAGCGACGATCAAGCTGACCGATCAATACCTGCCGATGCCCGTTCAGTATGACGCCGCGCTCTATGACCAATTCATCAAGGTGACGGACAACTTGGCGGATCGATTGGACCAACTGGCGAAGGAGCTTGACGACGAGGGCATCGCCGTCGATGTCGTACCTATCCGCTCTTTGTTTGCCGGCAAGGAGATGTCGCTGACCCATATTTTCTACGATAAGGACGTTCATCCGAATCAACAGGGGTATGCGGCCATTGCCGAGCAATTCTCGGACGCCATCTGGCAATCGTACACCCGCATTCCTGCCAAGGATAAGCTGAAGAACGGACAACCGGTTGCGCCGGCCATCTATATCAATGGCCAAGCGCTGACAACGCCAAATCAGCCGATGCTTCGCAGCAGCACGACGTTCCTCGCTCTGACCGACGTGGCCGACGCAACCGGCGCGCAAGTCAAATGGGACAACAAGACGAAGACCGCTACATTCGTCAAGGGAGCCAATACCGTCTCCATCACGCTGGGCTCGAAGACGATGAAGGTCAACGGCGCCGCCAAAGCGTTGGCGGTTCCCGCCTATGCCCAGCAAGTCGGGAGCGTCAGCAAGACGTATGTTCCGCTGGCCGCCATCGCGACGGGGCTGCAATATCAAGTGGTCTATCGCTCTCATCTGAATACCGCTTTTATTAATTCGTAATATCGCCTGTTACCGGCGGAAATATCCGATCCTCCCAGAATGAACCAAGGGCTGCTTCGCAGGTCATCCGACCTTCGAAGCAGCCCTTGGTTTTTGCGGTATTGCCTTCTTTATTTGACCGTAACGTACACTTTTACTTTCTTGCCAGCATACGAGACGGTCAGCGTGGCTTTGCCTTTGCCGTTCGCCTTGATCAAGCCGTCCTTGGCGGTAGCGACCGCTGCTTTGGAGGTTGTCCAGAGAGCCTGCTTGCTGACGTTCTGTTCCGACTGGTCGGCATAAGTCGCCGTAGCCGTCAGCTGGAAGGTCGCTCCTTGGGCGATCGTGACGTTCACGTAGTCCGTCTCAAGGTATTTAAGCGTATCGACATCGATGGCTACCTTCGCCGTCTTGCCTGCATACTTGACGCTAATCGAAGTCTTGCCGTAGCCGACGGCCGTAACCTTGCCCTTCTTCACGGTTGCGATCTTCACGTTGCTCGACTTCCATTCCGTGGTGTCCAGATCCGTGATATCCTTCGTGCTTCCGTTGCTGAACACCGCGACGGCCTTCAGCTCCGAGCTATCTCCGGACTTCAGCGACAGGCTTGCTTCCGAGATCTCGATGCGGGTTACCTGATCGACGTCAACCGAGATCGTCACCGATTGTCCGCCATAGGTTGCCGTGATCGTCGCTTTGCCCTTCGCATAGGCGGTTACGAGGCCTTTCTTGACGTCGGCGACGGAAGGCTTGCTCGACTTCCAGGTTGCTTCGTTCGTGTAATCTTTCGAGGTGCTGCTATCGTCAATTGCCGCCGTCAGCCTGATCTGCTGCGCGTCGCCGACCGAGAGGCTGAGCACGCGGGTATCGACTTCGACGACGTCCATCAATCCGACTTTGACCGTATAGGTAACGGAGAGATCGGCGTATTCCGCCTTCACCGTCGCGGAGCCTTCCGCCACCCCGGTGATCACGCCGTTATCGACGGTCGCGATCTTCGTATTGGACGAGGTCCACTTCGCATCCTTGCGGACGTCCTTCGGCCCCGTCGAGAGAACAGCCGTCAAATCTACCGTTACTTCTTTGTCGACGTCTACCCGAATCGTCTTCGAGGCGGTCGTCAGCTTCGAAGGGATATCGACATACACCGTAACCTTCGCCGTCTTCCCGCCGTAGGATCCGCTAATAACTGCCTTGCCCATCTTGTAAGTGGAGATCACGCCGTTCGTTACCGTGGCTACATCTTCGTTGCTGGACGACCAGGTCGCCAGGTCCGTTACGTCGCCGACCGTTCCGTCCGCGAAGGTCGCCTTCAGGGTGAGCGGCCTATCGACGTCGCCGGCGCTCATCGCCAGCTCTTCGTCGCCGCTGATCTCCAGGTACTTCGCGGTAGCGACATCGACCGAGATCTTGACCGACTTGCCGTTGTAAGTTCCGGTTACCGTAGCCGTCCCCGTGGACAGCGCGGTGATAACGCCGCCGGAAACGGATACGACGGACGAATTGCTCGTCGTCCAATCCGCCGTGCCCGTCACGTCGGATTCCCCGCCGACCGCAAGAACGGCTTTAAGCGTTACCGGGAACGTATCGCCGACATTCTTCAAGAACACGTTCGTGCTGTTTGCCTTCAGGATAGAAGTCGCGTCGACATCGACCGTTACCTTGGCGGTCTTGGAACCGTAGGTTGCCGTCAAAGTAGCCGTTCCGGCCTTGTATCCGGTAATGACGCCGTTCTGAATGTCGGCAACGTCCTCATTGCTGGAGGTCCAAGTCGCAAGGTTCGTGATCGGCTTCTGGTCTCCGTTCGCGTAGGTCGCGGTCAGCGTAACCGTATCGGTACCCTTCAGCAGGACGGACACTTGCGTCTTGTCCAGCTCGATGCGCTTGGCGGTAGAGACGTAGACCGTCACCGATACGCTCTTGCCGTTATAAGTCGCCGTGATCGTAGCGTTGCCTGCCGCAACCGCCGTAATGACGCCTGCGTCAACCGTGGCAACCGCAGAATCGCTTGTCGTCCACGTCGCCGAACCGGTAATGATCTTCTCCGGCGCGTTATCCCCGTAAACGGCTTTCGCATCCGCGGCGAAGGTTTCCTTCGGCTCTAGGTAGACTTCGCTCTTGGAAGTCGACAGGCTGCTCGGAACGTCGACGTAGACCGTCACGTCGGCCGTCTTGCCGCCGTAGGAGACGGTGATGACGGCGGTGCCCGACTTCGTTGCCGTTACCTTGCCTTTGGTGGCGAATGCCGCGTTCTCGTTGCTCGAAGCGTACGACGCCGAAGCTTCGACGTTATCCATCGTTCCGTCCGCGTAAGTCGCTTTGACCGTCAGGTTGGAGGTGGCGCCAGCCGACAGGGAAAGCTTCGAAGGCGTTACGTCCAGGTACTTGGCGACATCGACGTCGACCGCAATCGCGATCGACTTGTCGTTGTAGGTTGCCGTTATCACGGCGGAGCCGGATTTATTGGCGGTTACCAAGCCTTCGTCAACGGAGACGATCGAGGAATCGCTCGAGCTCCAGGCCGCGCTGCCCGTGACATCCGAGCTGCCGCCCGCCGCCAGCGTTGCCGTCAGCTTCAACTGCTTCGTTCCCTTGACGCTCAGGTACAAGCTGTCGTCGTCAACCGTCAGGATGGAGGTCTTGTCGACGTCCACCGTAATGTTCGCGCTCTTCGTGCCGTAGGTTGCCGTCAGGACGGCCGTGCCGGCGCCGTAAGCTCGGATCGTACCATTCACCACCGCAGCGATGTCTTCGTCGCTGGACGACCATACTGCCTTGGAGGTAACGTCGGAAGTCGTTCCATCGGCGTAAGTCGCCGTCAGCGTAATCTCCGGAGCGGTTCCGTCGAGCAGCATGGACACTTTGCTCTGGCTGGCTTCCAGGCGGCTGATAACCTCGACCTTCGTGCCGACGGTCACCGTCTTGCCGCCGTAAACGGCGGTAATCGTCGCCGTTCCGGCGCCGATCGCCGTGACTTTGCCGTTCACGACGGTCGCGACGTTATCGTTCGTCGACGTCCAGTCGGCTTCCGCGGTCACGTCGGCCGTCGTATTGTCGCTGTAGGTCGCCGTCAGCTTGATCGTGGCGGTCGCGTCCTTGCGCAGATCGAGGCTCTGCGTATCCTTCGTCAGCGCCTTGACCTTCTTCGTGACCTTCACTTGAGCGGTCTGCGTCACTCCGTCGAAGGTGGCGGACACCGTAGCGGTGCCGACCGCCTTCGCCGTAATCGTGCCGTTATATATGGAGGCGACTGCCGTATCCGAGCTGCTCCAAGTGGAATAAACCGTCAGGTTTGCCGTCGAGTTGTCGCTGTAGAGTCCCGTCGCGGTTAGCGAGTAGGAATCCCCAACCGACAGGGTCATCTCGTTGTTGGAAAGGATAATCTTGGACAAAGTGGCGGTAGATGCGCCATAGGCCGACGCAGAGAACACTACGCTCAGCACCACGGCCAACATCAGCGATATCCATTGGTTCGATCTTCTCTTCAACTTCATTGAATCCTCCTGGTATCGTCCTGTATTTAGACCTCTACCTCTTCTTAACGGCAAAATAGCCCGGAAAATGAAGGAAAACCGCGAAATATGAACAGAATTAGGACCAATGTCACACAAATGTTCATTTAACGCCAGCAACCCCCATAAGGCCCAATGCCTCATGGGGGTTGCCGCTTGTTCCATATAGCCGATCAGGCATGCGCGGGGGCGTCGATGGAATCCGCCCGATACGACTCCGCTTTGCCGCTTCGCCACTTGAAGAGAAGCAGCACAAGAACGACGAAGACCGCCGCGTAAACGGCCAGCAGCAGGAGCTGCTCTCCGATCGCCGATGCATTCCCTCCGGCCAACGCGAGGCGCAGAGCCTTGATCGCGTGGGTCATCGGCATCCAGTCGCTGATCTTCTGCAGCCAGTGCGGCAGCAGAACGCCCGGATACGTACCTTCGCTGGACGCGAGCTGAAGCGTCAGCAGAACGACGGCGATAAACCGGCCGACCGTATCCGCCAGCGTGACGAAGAACTGCACGATCGCCATAAAGGTCAGTCCGATCACCGCGCTTATCGCGTAGAAGAGCGGCACGTTCGGCACGTCGAGCCCGACGCCGAGGATCAGGACCGTATCGACCAGCGCCGCTTGGAGCAGGACGACAGGCGCGAATAGCAGGAGCTTGGAGAGATACCATCTCCAGCCGCTTCTGACCCGCCCGGCCGCGTCCCGCAACGGGAGGATGACGGTGGACATGAGAACGCCCACGTACAAGCCGAGAGACAGGAAGTACGGCGCCATTCCCGTTCCGTAGTTCGGGATGCCGGCCAGCTTGTTCTCGGAGAGCGATACCGGACTTGCGAACATCTCCGCCTGGTTCTCGTTCCCGTCGATCGAGGACGCTTCCTTCGATGCGTCGCCGAGCTTGCCGGACAATTCCGCCGAACCGTTCTCCAGCTTGGAGATTCCGGCCTCGAGCTCTTTGGAGCCCTCCGCCAGAGAGAACGAGCCGTCGCTTACCGTGATCAGGCCGCTGCCCGCTTGATGAAGTCCGTTCCTAAGCGATTCCGTACCGGAGAGCACCTGCTTCAAGCCTCCGGACAGCTCCGAAGCTCCGGAAGCGGCCTCCGATAGCTTCTCGTTGAACTTAGCAAGCCCCGAATCCAGCGTTCCGATACCCGACTGCAGCTTGCCCGCGCCTTCCGCTAAGCTCTGTTGGCCGGCATTCAACTGGGCCGCGCCGGAAGCCACGCCGCTCACGCCTTGCTTGAGCTGATCGGCTCCCGCGGAGACCGCTTCCGCCGCCGCGATCAGCTTCTGCAGCCCTTCGTCGTTCGCCAGCTCGCTATGCGCCGCCGCGTATTGCTTCAGCCCCGCCGCCAGCTCGCTCGCGCCGCCGGCCAGCGTCTCGCTGCCCTGCTTCGCGCCGCTCGCTCCGTCGGCCAGCGCCTTGCCGCTCTCCGCCAGCTGCTTCGCTCCCGACGCGACGCTGTCGGCACCCGTCGCCGCTTGGGCGGCTCCCGCCGCCAGCTGGCCGCCGCCCGCTTGCAGCTGCGCCAGGCCTTGCGAGAGCGAGGCGCTTCCGTTGTCCGCTTTCTTCACTCCGCTTAGCAGTTGATCCGAGCCGTTCGCCAGCTTCGCGACTCCGGTCTTCAGATCGGTCGCTCCGCCGGTCAGCTTGGCGAGGTTGTCGCGAAGCCGCTGCGCGCCTTCCTCGGCGGACTTCGCGCCGTCGGCCAATTGGGCCGCGCCGTCCGCCGCATCTCCGAAGCCGCTCGCCGCGTCGCCGATGGAGGCGAACACCGTCTCGGCATAGGCTTTGGTGACCTCGCGGGACACTTGCTCCTTGAGGCTCTCCGCCGCCTTCGAGCCGATCGTCGAGGTCAGGTAATTGTAGCCGTCATCGACATAATAGCTGAGCTCGGCCGGCTGGGGCGACTCATTCTTAAGCGTCGTCGCCTTCTCCGAGAAATCCTCCGGAATCACGAAGACGAGCGAGTACTTATGATCCTTCAGCCCGTCCATCGCCTTCTCCCGGTCCGCCGTCTTCCAATCGAAATCGTCGTTGTCCCGAAGCTCTCGAACCAGATCCTCCCCGATCTGCAGCTTCTTGCCGTCCATGACGGCTCCCTTGTCTTCGTTGACGACGGCGACCGGCATGTCGCCAAGGCGTCCGTAAGGATCCCAGAACGATCCGATCAGCATGCCGCTGTAAAGCAGCGGGATTACGGCAAGGCCCGCGATGGACAACATAGCCATCTTGCTGCTCTTAAGCCGCTTGAATTCTCCTCTTACGACCCCGATCTCCTGGTCTTTTTTCCTTGCCATCTCCAACATCCTCTCCCCGTAAAACTAAATGACCAATTCAATCATTTGGTCAATCCGGAACAAAAAAGAAGGTTCAGCGAGTAGCCAACCCTTCATAGCAATAGAACCGGAAGCTCTTTAAGATCTCTTCTTTGCTCAGCGGTTCGTGCAGATGATGCCCCTGCGCGGTGAGCGCCAAGTACATCTTAAGCATCATGTAGGCGGTCAGCTCCGGATTGCAGGGCCTGATCTCTCCCTTGTCCGATGCTTCCTTCACATGGCGGGCAATATAGGCGATGATCGCCTTCTCCACTTTCTCGAGCCCTTCCTTCGCCATCGGAGTTCCGATATCTCGAACCTCCTGCGAGAGCTTCACCGCCAGCGCATGACGATCCCGGTAATCGGACACCTTATGAAGAACGTTCATCAGATTGTCCGCGAAGGGCAGATTCTCGTCCAGAATTCCGTCCGCGACGACCTTCAGCTCCTGAATGAGGCCGGTCATGATCTCCTCGAAGAGCTCTTCTTTATTCGCGTAAAAGGTGTAGATCGTCCCTTTGCCTACTTTGGCGAGCTTAGCGACCTGATCCATCGTCGTGCCCTTGTAGCCGAACGTCTCGAAAGAACGGGCGGCGGCTTCCACGATCAGCTTGCGGCGGTCCGTCTGCTTTCTCTCCGCGATCTCTTCCAACTCCCCTCTTCAGAAACTGACCAAAATAACAATCCGGTCATTTCGTTCTCGAACAATAAAATAACACAACGGAGTTTACTTCGCAAGCGGGAGAGCGGCAAAAGCCGTTTCTATTTTCAAGATTGTTTTCAGTAATTGTTCAGAAACCGAATCTATAATACTCCTTACATGCTTGGGAATACGAAAGGATCTGGAGGTTCCGGCCCAATGACCATCTCTAGAAGAAACGAACCGTTCCGTTACGATTTTATCCCCGCCGTCCCTTGCCTCATCCAACTCTGCGAGATCGACAGCAGCAAGCTGGAGAGCAAGCAGGGGCAAGCCGAGCTTCTCGATCTTAGCCCGAAGGGCTGCAAGCTGGATACCCCGCTGAACTTCAGAACCAACCAGCATTCCTGCAAGCTGATCCTCTCCTTCGAACTGACGCAGCCGATGACCGTTCGCGGCTCTATCCTATGGCAGGAGCAGAAAGCTCACTCCTTGCATTACGGCATTCAATTCGAAGAGGAAGAGGAGCTTCAGCAGATCATTACGGACGAGCTCAAGAAATACGCCAAGAAGCAGCGCGAGGAAATGTTCTTCCAGGAGCATTGATCGTTGCAAAAATACGGGGCCGTCCCGGAAGTCTTGATGACGGAGAGGCCGGCCTTTTTGGCGTTCCAACCGCGGGTTGACACCCACGTTGCCATACGTTTATATGGACTCTTTCGCTAACGTTGCGAAGTAACTCAGAACGACCTCGCGGAAATCCAATGCCGCCTGCGAAAGGTAACGATTCTTGTTCCGGGACAAAGCGATTTCGCGCGACAGGTCATGACTTTCCACCTTCAGATAGTTAATCTTCTCCCCGGGCATCCTTGCCGAGCTTGGAAGGAAGGCGATGCCAATCTCAGCTTCCACGAGGCTTTTCAGCCGCGTAGGCTCATCCCCCTCATACACGTAATAAAATTCGAATCCAGCCGAACGGCACAGGGAATCCAATCGATCCCGAGTGCCATAGCCTTTCTTCATGCCGACAAAGCTTTCCCCTCTCAGATCCGCCAGGGATACGCTGCTTCGTTCCGCTAAGCGATGTCCAGTCGGAACCGCTACGACAATGGGATCAATGAAGACAACCTGGCTTTCAATATCCTCTCCCGCGATAGGCGGCGAAGATAAGCAAAAGTCGACTTCGCCTCGGTTCATGCGCGCGGACATCTCCTCGGTGGTCAACATTTGCACATGGAACTGGATATTCGGACGCTTCTTGCGAAATTCCCGGAGAATTTGCGGCAGCATGCTGGCGGCGGATACCGCTAGCTCTAACGTGCCGCTCTCCGCGCCGGATAGATCGCTAAGCTCCTCCCTCCCTTGCTCCAATTCGAACAAAGCCCTCTCCGCCCTGCGAAGAAAGCGGCTTCCGAACTCATTCAGCCGAAGCTTCCTCCCGTATCTATCGAAGAGAGGAACTCCCAAATCTTCTTCCAGGCGTTGAATCGTTTTGCTGAGCGACGATTGCGTGACGTGCAAACTCCTTGCGGCTTCGGTGACATGCTCCAATCGGGCCACCGCCACAAAATAGCGCAACTGCAGAAGCTCCATTTTCCGCCCTCCTCCACGTCCTCATTCCTTTAAAGCCATAATAACATGACTTAAAATGCGTTGGAGCGAATGAACGTCTTTGATTATGATAAAAAGCAATTACGATGATGGAGGTTAGGGATGAAAACTCGCGACAGATGGCTGATGATCTCCGTTGGTTTAGGAATACTATTAAACCCGCTGAACTCCTCGATGATTGCCGTGGCTATCTCCAAATTACAAGAAGTCTATCGGGTTGATTTCACTTCCGTTTCCTGGGTTGTTTTTTCTTTTTACATCGCGAGCGCGATAGCACAGCCCGTTATGGGGAGGGTAAGCGATCTATTAGGCCGGAGGAAAATATTTCTGGCCGGTCTTGCCGTCTCTTTGGCAGCTGCTTTGCTGGCTCCCTTTTCTCCGAGTTTGGGATGGCTTATCGTATTCCGTATCGTGCAAGCGATCGGAACAAGCATGCTCATTGCGGTCGGGACGGCGATTATCCGCATCTATATAACGGAAAAGCAAGCGTCCGCGCTTGCAGGCTTATCCATCCTCTTATCCGGCGCGGCGGCTATAGGACCTTTTGCGGGAGGAGCCTTGATTGAGTGGTGGGATTGGCCCGCTATCTTTATCGTCAATATTCCGTTCGTGGCGGCAAGCTTCCTGCTTGCATGGAAGATGATCCCTATGGATGGTCCGTCTGCTTCGGTTGCGCGCCGCCTGTCCTTGAGAGGATGGCTGGGAGCTATGGACATTGCGGGGATTCTGCTCTTCGCGGCGGGGCTGGTCGCTCTGCTCGTCGGCGTGCTGTCGGCGAAAGCTTCCGGTCATCTCTCCGCATGGGATATGACGGTCGGGTTGTTTGGACTCGCGGCGATAGGAATCTTCGCCCGGCACGAGTTACGCTCGCCGTCGCCCTTTATTCCGTTGCGCACTTTCGGCGATCACCCCGAGCTGACCCGGGTCAACGTTCAATACTTGCTTGTGAATCTCCTTTATTACGCGCTCTTCTTCGGGGTCCCGTCCTATCTGCAAATGGTGCGCCATCTCAGCGAGTTCCATACGGGGATTCTTATGCTCGCTTTGGGGCTCAGTTCAATCGCCGCTTCGCCGATTGCCGGCAAATGGGTCGACCGATCGGGACCAAGACCCGCCTTGATCGTATCCGCCTTGCTGATGACAGCGGGTTCGGTATGGATCGTAACATGGACTCCGTCTTCGCCGATCGTCAGCATAGGCTTGGCGTTGGTTGCGTTCGGGTTTAGCAACGGGCTGAATACCGTCGGAATGCAAGCGGCATTGTTCGCAAGCTCTCCGAGAGAAATGGCGGGGGTAGCATCCGGTCTGTTTAATACGTCGAGATACTTCGGCACCATGATGTCTTCCTTATTGACCGGCATCATTATGGGAGGGGAGTTCGACTTTGCGGGATTTCGAATTCTCGGGATCGTTCTCGCCGCCATTGCATTGCTCTTGCTTGCGATGAACCTTCGGTATTCCAAGCAACCCGAAGCGATAAGCGAAAGCCGGTGAGTGCGATAAGAATAAGGCCGTCCTATAGGACGGCCTCTTACCTATATTTATATCCTATCCCCGCAGCTTCTCAAGAGCCTCCGCGAAGTCGTCCGGAAGAGGAGCCCTCGCCGACAGCGGCTCGTTCGTCCAAGGATGATGCCAGATCAGCTTCTCCCCGTGGAGCGCCTGCCTGGCGATCAGCCCCCTTTTGCCTCCGTACATGCCGTCGCCGGCGAGCGGGTGCCCGATGGCGGACAGGTGAACGCGAATCTGGTGCGTTCGGCCGGTCTCCAGGCGGAGGCGGACAAGCGTATGGTCGGCGAACCGCTCGACGACCTCGTAATGCGTCACCGCCGGATCCCCGGTCTCGCTGACTCTCCGCTTCGTCGAGTGGTGGCGGTCCTGTCCGATCGGCTTGTTGATCGTTCCTCTGTCCTTCTCCAGAACGCCTTCGGCCAGCGCAAGATAGATTCTCTCGATCTTCTTCTCCCGCATCGCCTTGTCGTACTGATAGTGGGCGAATTCGTTCTTCGCATAAAGAACGGGGCCTGTCGTTTCCTTATCGATGCGGTGGATGTGGCGGATACGGACCTGCTGGTTCGTCATCTCGTAATAAGAGGCGACCCCGTGCGCCAGCGTGCGCCGCTGCCCGTGCTCGCTCGGATGAACCTCGATGCCCGACGGCTTGTTAACCACGAGCGTGAAGTCGTCCTCGTACAGCACGTTCAGTTCCATCCAATCCGCGGGAAAATCGATGGCCTCCGAAGGGAATAGCTGCAAACGCAGAATCGAGCCCTGGAGGATGACTCCTTTGGATTGCGCCAGCTTGTTCGCCAACTTCGGCGCCAGCGGCGTCTGCTGCATGACCTTCTGGACAGGCGCGCCGACGAGCGTCTCCGGCAGGCGGACGTCGAGCCATTCTCCCTTGCGGCGCCCGAGCTTTAGCGGCTCCGCGTAAGAGCGCACCAGGTCGCGGTCGCTCATGCCTTGCGTGCTCGTGCCTCTGGCCGCCGGCTCGCCTCTTCGCTGGCCGCCGGCCGCATTCGCCCCGTGCGGCCGGGACGATGCGCGTTCCGTTCTTCCCGTCGCGAAGCCTCCCGAACGCGGCGAGCCCTTGGCGCTCGGACGTCCGAACGAGCCCGGTCTTCTGTCCTCGCCGCGGCGTCCTTCCCCGCGTCCGTCTCCGCGCCGTCTGTCATCGTTCCGTTGGCCGCCGCGCTGCGCGCCGCCGTTCCCCCGCGAGCCGCCTTGCGCGCCTCCGCCTCCGCTTCTGCTTCCGCGCGCTCCGCCGTGATCCTGCCGATTCCGTCCGGCTCCTCTCATGTCGATCCACTCCGTTCTCCATCTTCGCCCCACAATATAAGGGATCGGGCCGACGATGTCAAATCTCTGCGGCAATCCCTCGATATCGACAGCCGAACGGGGTTGTTGTCAGCTGCGTGAAATGTCGGATAAGCCCTTACATATTACGGTTTCTTTACAAATGGGGTTTTCGAGGAAAGCTTACATTTTCCCCTAAATTAACACCGTTTCCACTTTAAGAATAACATGGTAATTTGATGACAGAGGGAAATTCCTTCTATATAAAATGACAGGAGGATGGACGATGGACACGAACGAAGAAGTAGTCGTCGAAGAAGTTTTGGAAGCGGATGCACAATCCGAGTCCGAGTCGGAAGAAGCATCCATTGAGCAAGAAGAAGCCGCTCAAGCGGTAGAAGAGGCAGCTGACGAACCCGTTGCCGAAGCGCAAGCGGAAGAAGCGGAAGCTGAGGCCCAAGAGAGCTTGGAAGAGAGCTCCGAGGAAGCCGCTCTTGAAGACCAAGCGGAAGAACCAGCAGCCGAAGCGTCGGACGAGCAAGCCGAAGAGTCCGATTCGGAAGTCGAAGCTGCCCTGGACTAATTCTTCTTATCATACCGAAGGGAGCCTGCGGCGGCTCCCTTTTTCCATGTTCGAATCAACGCTTGAGGAGGCTCTTCAGCATCCACTTGCGCTCTTTTCTCTTCATATACTTCGGCAGCGAGCGATAGATCGTCCGGCACTCGCCGTAAGCGCTCTTCGCTTCCTCCTTGCGGTCCATCTTCTCATAGACGAGCCCCAGCCGATAATAGGCCTCGCACGAGGAGGAATGAATGGACTTGAACTCCTCGAGATATTCCAGCGCCTTCTGCGGCTCGCTCTGGGCGAATGCTTCCCCCAAGCGCAGATAGGGAATGCCGTACTTGACGCGAGGGCTGATCTCCAGCGCCCGCTTAAGCGCCCGTTCCCCTTCCGGCAGTCGTCCCAGCCCCAGCTCGCTGAGCCCAAGGTCGCTCCAATATTCCGCCGAGTGCTCCATCCGCGATTCGATTCCGGTCAGCACCTCTCTGGCTTCCTTGTATTTTCTCCCTTCGAGGTAAAGCCTCGCCAGTTCCGACTTCGCCGACACGTCATGCGGATTGAGCTGGATCTGCCTTCTCTGCTTGTTGATGGAGCTCCTTCTCTTAAAAGGCCGGAACAAGCTCGGAGTCAGGCCGATAAACCGTCTCTCCAGGAAATAGAGGATGATAACGAGAACGAGGAACGCCAGGAACGGGTTGCCTAACAGCCACCAGAGCAATCCGAATAGGAAAAATAGCTTCAACTCTCCTCCCCCTTCAACGAGCAGCAAAAGGATCTTTATCCCTTAACTCCCTTTTTTTCTCATGATAGCATATTTGCGCTCTCTTGAGTCGTATCGAATCAGGAGCCCGGCGGCCTGACCCGGCGCGTGGCGGACGCCTCCATCGGATCGTCCGGCCAATAATGCTTGGGGTACCGCCCCTTGAGGTCCTTGCGAACCTCGAAGTACGCATTCGACCAGAAGCTGGCAAGATCGCGGGTCACCTGAACCGGACGCTGGGCCGGCGACAGCAGATGGATCGTCAGCGGCACCCGGCCTCTCGCGATTCGCGGAGTATCGGGCAGCCCGAACATCTCCTGCAGGCGCACCGCGATGAATGGCGCCTCCGGGTTCGAATAGTCGACCGCGATGCGCGAGCCGCTCGGCACCGCGATGTGCGTCGGAGCTTCCCGGTCCAGAGCGGAACGCTGCTCCCAGCTGAGCGACGATTCCAACGCCTGGACGAGATTCAGGCGCTGCAGGTCGCCTCGGCTCTTCATGCCTCCCAGGTAAGGGGCGAGCCATTCCTCGAGGGTGTCCAGCAGCGCGGCGTCGGACCAATCCGGCCAAGCGGGATCGCTCCCCGCGAGGAAGATGCCGCGCTCCTGAAGCTGTCTCGCGGCGCGGCTCCAAGGGAGCATAGCGAGGCCTTCCTGGCGAAGCCCCTGAAGGAGCGCCTCCGTTACCTTCTCGGGGGACGGCTTCGCCAGGGGGCGCTCGGAGAGCACGATCGCTCCGAGCCGCCGGGTCTCCCGCGCCCGGACCGCCTGGGCTTCGGCGTCCCAGCGGACGATCTCCTCCAGGCGGATCAGAGAGGAGAAATGCCGCTCGAGATCCGCCTCCGCCAGGGACGCGGCGAGCTGCACGCGGCCCTCCTGCCCTTGGTCGTCGAGCTCCGCGGCGACCAGGTATTCCGCTTGGGCGAGGAGCTGCCCCTCGGGCAGCTCGGCTCCGCGCCCGATGCTGAGCGTGTAGCGGCCGGGCCCGCGGCGGCGGCCGATGCGGTCCGGGTAGGCGAAGCCGAGCAGGACGCCCAAGGCGTCCGCCACCGGCGCGGAGGTTATCGCTCCCAAGCCCGCGCCCGTAGCCGAGGCCGTGACCGCACCCGAGTTCGTCCCCGCGGCCGACCCCTTCTCCGCGCTTCCGCCCAATTGAGCGAGCGATCGCCGCAGCTCCGCGGCTTCGGACAGAAGCCGCTCGCGGACTCGCTCGTCGACGTGCGCTCCTCCCTCCCGCAGCGCCTTCACGCGAAGCGCCACGTCCACGCTGCGGTAGGCGTCCCCGCGCAGCAGATCGCGCTCGCCGAGCAGCGCGGCCAGCCGGCTTGCTTCCTCGGCCAGCCCGAGCGCGCTCGATTGAAGCAGCATATGCGCAAGACGCGGATGTACCCCGAAGCGAGCCATCCGCTCGCCGTGCGCGGACAGCTTGCCGCCATCCGTCAGCGCGCCGAGCTCCGTCAGCAATTCCCTCGCCTGGCCGTAGGCCGCGGGCGAAGGCGGATCGAGCCAAGCCAGCTCCTGCGGATCGTTGACTCCCCACACCGCCAAATCCAAAGCAAGCCCCGCCAGATCGGCCGCGAGAATCTCCGGCGTCCCGACCGGCGCCAGGCGCCGATGCTCCTCTTCCGTCCATAGCCGATAGCAGACGCCCGGCGCCAAGCGTCCGGCGCGTCCCCGCCTCTGGTCGGCCGAGGCGAGCGATACGGGCACCGTCTCCAGGCGGGCCATTCCCGTCCGCGGCGAGAACCGCGGAACGCGCATCAGCCCTCCGTCGACGACGATCCGAATCCCTTCCACGGTCAGGCTCGATTCCGCCACCGCCGTGCTCAGCACGACCTTGCGCCTTCCCGGCTCGCTCGGAGCGAGCGCGCGGTCCTGCGCCTCCTGCGGCAAGCTCCCGTGCAGCGGCGCCACGTCCACCGCGCGGCCCGCCAGCGCCGCGCGAAGCCTCGCCTCGGTGCGGCGGATCTCCCCCGCTCCGGGCAAGAACACGAGCACGTCGCCCTCGGCCTGCTCCGCGAGGGCTCTCGCGACGACCGCGGCGGCCTCCGCCTCGATCGTCCCTTCCCGCTTGCTCGACGCGTACCTCGTCTCGACGGGGAACATCCGGCCTTCGCTTCGCACGATCGGAGCTCCGTCCAGAAGGTCCGCGACCGGCTCCGCCTCCAGCGTCGCGGACATGACCGCGATCCGCAGGTCCTCGCGGAACAGAGCTCGGCACTGGAGCGCCAGGGCAAGCCCGAGATCCGCCTGCAGGCTTCGCTCGTGGTACTCGTCGAAGATGACGAGCCCCGCTTCCTCCAGCGACGGATCGCTCTGCAGCATTCTCGTCAGCACGCCCTCCGTCACGACCTCGATCCGCGTCTTCGGGCCGACTCTCGTATCCATCCGGACCCGATAGCCGACCGTCTCCCCTACCTTTTCCCCCAAGGTTGATGCCATATATCGAGCCGCGTTGCGGGCCGCGAGCTTCCTCGGCTCCAGCATCACGATCTTTCTCCCATTGAGCCAAGGCTCGTCCAGCAGCGCGATCGGCACCCTCGTCGTCTTGCCCGCTCCCGGCTCCGCCACCAGCACCGCGCTCTTGCGCGCTCCAAGCGCCTCCCGAAGCCGCGGTATCGCCTGCTCTATCGGCATCTGTGCCGCCATGGTCCGTCCCTCCGATCTTACTTCCTGCAACCTTCACCATATTATAGTTTGGAGGAACGATCAAGCTTCGGCGATGGCACCAGGGATGTTGCGGTTGCTGCGAGCCGTTATAGGATTGTCCGATCGGTTCGCTCCATTGAATCCGTCCGATCCGTTATTGGATTCGATTTTTCGAATATATTTTGCGAGGATAACCCAAATACAGAAAATGTATATGAAAAATCATATCTATTCGATCACTTCTCGTCCTACTGGTCAATTTGTGTATGATATTTCGAATACAATCGCCGAAATCGGCAGTTCCGCGAAAAATAAGTATGATTATTCATATATAATCGCCTGAGAGCATAACGCAACCAAAAAATAAGGGGCAAGTCAATCGTCATTTTGACGTTAACGACTGCCCCCTTCGTTCTGCCTAACAGATATGTTGCCATTATCGCCCCATCGGCCGGCCATCAACATCCAACGCCGTGCTCCAGTAGAACTGCTCGTAGTAGGCGGCGGGAGGATCCAGCTTGTCGATCCATACGGATGCCCGCTCGGCCCGCGAATTCCCCAAGAGAACCGAATTGCGATCCGTCCGGTTCGAGCGCACCCAAGCAAGCTTGCCTGGAGACGCGATCACGGGATCGTAATCGCCATAAGCGGAAGACCGTTCGGTCAGCTCGGTCTGGCGCCGCTTTTTCAGCTCGACTCCGACCAGGAACGGGAAAGGGCGCTTCGCCGGATCGGCCGTCCATTCGGACTCTTTGGCGCGGGAGACGACGATTCGATCATCCCCGTCCCAAGCGAAGTCGCGGTCCACATAGCCGGCCGGCGTATAGACGACGGGCTTGACAGCCGGGATCCTCACGACCGTCAACCGCTTGTTCGCCGTTCCCTCGCGCCCCTCTCCCTCGATAAACGCCAGCTTCGCCTCGCCTGGAGACCACTGAAACCAGTCTTCGTCATGAACCATGAATCCGAGGCGCAGGAAGCGTTCGCCGTCGGCGGACAGGACGCAGAGAGAGTTCGAATCCGCCGACCAAGAAGCGGTAGGCACCGCCAGGAACGCGACCCACCGCCCGTCCGCCGACCACTTGAACCGCCCCGTGCCGACCGCGAAGTTCTTGTCCATCGTGGAGGGGATCGTGTGCAACGGTTGGAATCGGCTCGGTTGGTCCAACCGAACCGTGCTGATCCGAATCGGCGCCCAATTATCCTTGATTCGGTGCGGCACCGAGGAGACGATAAACCCGCTTCCGTCCGGCAGCCAGCCGTAGTTGCCGATTTCCTCCACGGTTCCCGCCGGCCTTCCCCCCTCCGCTTCCTCCCAGCGAAGCGCCCGATCCTCCAGGTAAGCCAGCTTGCTGCCCGTCGGCGACCATTGAAAGTTGATTCCGCCCTGGTCGGACACCTTCCTCTCTCTCCCGTTTTTTGCCTCCCGCAGCCACAGCTCCTTCTCCTGCTCCCCCTTGCTATAGGCGATCCAGCGTCCGTCCGCCGACCACCTCGGATTACGCACGTCCGGTCCTTGCGCCAGCTTCGATTCCTTCTCCGCTGCCGCGACCCATAAATCTCCGTCCCGGACGAAAGCCGCTTGCAGCTCGCTCTTAGGCGCCGCTTTCTTCGGCTCCGCCCGAACGCCGCCTGCCGTCAAGCTTCCAAGCAGGAGAACGAGGACGCCGGCCAGCAGCGGGATTCTAACCATCATAGACTTCCTCACGGCACTCACCTCTTCCAGGGATCTATTCCCTGTTACGGTTGCCAGAAGTCGGAAGGAGCATGCAAGCCTAATGCCCAAGCCGGGTTGGGAAAAAGCCTCTTTGCCCTTACAATAGAAAGATAGCGGGAAAAGGAGGCTGTTCGCATGGGTCTGATCGTCAGCATGTTCGGGTTCACGGAAGATCAGGAGAGAAGGATTCAAGAGGCTGCGCCGGGTTGGGAGGTCTTATTCGGCAAGCCTCGGGACATTCCGAAGGAACGGTTCCTCGAGGCGGAGATCGTCTGCGGCTGGCATCCGGCCGTCGTTCAAGGCGGAGCGCTGGAGGACGGGGCGAAGCTCAAGTGGGTGCAGGCCGGATCGGCCGGAGTGGACAACCTCCCCTTGGATCGGTTCGCCGATAGAGGAATCGTGCTCACGACCGCCAGCGGGGTGCACCCGGTCCAGATGGCGGAGACGGCTTTCGCGATGATGCTGTCGTTCACTCGCAACCTTCATCATGCCGTGAGGAACCAAGCCGCCGGCAAGTGGGAACGGGCCGAGACTTACACCGAGCTTCGGGGGCGGACGATCGGGATCGTCGGCGCCGGGCAGATCGGAGCCGAGATCGCGCGAATCGCCCAAGCCTTCGGCATGAACACCGTCGGCATTCGCCGTACCGGGCAGGCGGCGCCGTTCTTCGATCATATGAAGACGATGGACAAGCTGGACGAGGTGCTCGCCGAGAGCGACGTCGTCGTCAATATCCTGCCGGGTACGGACGAGACGTACCTCCTATTCGATGCCCGCGCGTTCGAACGGATGAAGAGCCAAGCGATCTTCATCAACATCGGCAGAGGGACATCCGTCGATACCGATGCCCTGACCGCCGCGCTGCAGCAGGGCCGGATCGCCGGAGCCGGGCTCGACGTCTTCGATCCCGAACCGCTCCCGGAGGGGCACCCGCTCTGGTCGCTCGATAACGTCATCGTCACGCCGCATATCGGAGGCATGACGGACAAGTACAAGGAACGAATGGCGGACTTGTTCGTGGAGAATCTGCGGGCCTATCTCCACCAGGGCGCGCCTGCCAAGAATCGAGTGGATTACGAGCAGCGTTACTAGGAAAAAATCGAAAAACAGCCATGGATGAGCGTTCATCGTCCATGGCTGTTTTTCGATTTTTGATCTATCGTTCCCCTTTAAAGTAATGCCGATTGGCGAATCTTGTGAATGGGTGAATATTGACGTAATTGCGAGAATTAAAGAGAACCTTATTTGTGAAAACGTCTTGAAAGCATTCCGTGCCTATATTCCTTAATTTCTAACAAAATACGAACGCTTGTTTTTCGTCTTTTTCATTTCTTCCAGAAAATGATATGGTTTTTGTATTCGGCTGAATACCATCGGAGGGAAGTCTATGAAGATGAACAAGGATCTTATTTATAAAACGAATAGCTTCTATTGGGATACAAAAGGAAACGACTTTTTAGGAGCCATTGTGCTTCCTTTTTACGGAGCATTCGTCTCGGAAGAGAAATGCCGGCTTTTTGGCGACGTCTCAGGAAAAAAGATGTTGGAGATAGGCTGCGGAAACGGGAAGTCCTTGCAGTATCACGGAGACCGGGAAGCATCTGAACTATGGGGCATCGATTTATCGGAAAAACAAATCGAAAGGGCAGCACAACACTTAACGTCATGCGGTCTTTCAGCAAGATTGATTTGTTCTCCCATGGAAGAAGAATGCGGCATACCGAGGGAATATTTTGATTTTGTTTATTCGATTTATGCCATAGGCTGGACCACCGATCTTGAGGTTACTTTTGGCCGCGTCGCTTCATACCTAAAAAAAGACGGTATATTCATCTTCAGTTGGTCTCACCCCATACACAGATGCGTAACGGAAGAGAATGATAGGTTTGTTTTTAGAAAGAGTTATTTCGATGAAGCTTGGTATCCGATAGCTGCTGAAGGCGAGCTATTATTAGCGGACCGTAAGCTGTCAACCTATGTGAACGCGTTGGCGAAAGCGGGATTCGCAGTTGAGCGAATGATCGAGCAAACGGATGATGAGATCATGCAATCGAGAGACGATAACAGCGATTTGGCCAAAAGAGCAAAGATGTATCCTGTAACTTTTGTGATTAAAGCAAGAAAACTTTAGTTGGATACGTGAGCAGCGATATTAGCGAAAAGTACGGAGCAGCGGCAGCCAAGAAGGGACAACGATGTCCTCAACTGCCGCTGCTTGTCTATCTATCATACCGTATCCGGATAGTTACGGTAGATTTGAAACCCCATGCGTTTTATCTTCTCCGCCACGAACGAAGGCTCCAATACCTGAACGTCCGGCCCGTAGCTCAGCAGCATTCCGTACATCCAATGGTTATCCGGATAGCCGGCCTTGACCAGCAGGGATCCATCCGTTTGGACTTCGATCTTGTCCAACCCGAAAGCCTCCTCTACCCGTACCCTCATTCGCGAATGGAACCGAAGCAAGAGAGGAATCGCCGGTCCCGTCTCCCGATTCCCCCACCTTGCATCCAGCTCCTCCATACGAACCCCGCGGCTGGCGAAACGCTCCGATAACACGCGCAACTCGCTTATCCTGGAGAGCCGGAAGGTTCGAAAGTCGCTGCGAAGCCTGCAATACGAATATAAATACCAGGCGTAGCCTTTCCAAGCCAATCCGATCGGTTCCGCTTCCCTCAGCTCTCCGACTCCTTCCGTGTTCGTATAAAGGAAGGAGACAACGGACTGATTGCGGGCTGCCTGACGAAGCGAAGCCAGGATGGACTTGTCCTTTAATCCGCCGCTATGCCACAGATTCGTATCGAACATCAAGGTTTCGCCGAGCTCTTCCATGCGGTTCTGTTCCGATCTGGCCGCAAGCGCTTTAATCTTGGTAAGCAAGCTGTCCATTTCCTTATCGTCCAGCGAAGCTTGAACGCCTTTTAACGCAATTAGAATCGACTGCAGGTCTTCGAACGTCACGATCTGCCGGTCGATGCGGAATTGCTCCATGATCTCGTAGCCGCCGTCCGTTCCGGTATAGGAAACGATAGGGATGCCCGCCGCATTGATGGTCTCCAGATCGCGATAGATGGTCCGCAGAGAGACCTCGAATTGATCGGCAAGCGTCTGGGCGTTGACCCGTCTCCGGCTCAATAGCACCATCGTAATGCCTAGCAGGCGCTGTATTTTCAGATGGATCCCCCCGTTCGCCCCTACCACTAATTTACATTCCCACAAAGAAGAAGTCGAACTGTTTTTCTCCGAATTCTCCCTGACAGACTGTTGTCAGGAAGGGACGGCTACAATAAGAACGTAAACGATAATCGATATTAGGAGGAACCCTCTTATGAGAACATCGACTTCCGCAGCAGCAAGCCCGAATGCGATCTATCCCTATCGGATCGAGACTTCCCAAGCGAGTTTAGACGATCTCCAACACCGGCTGGCGCTCACTCGTTGGCCCGATGAGCTCCCCGGATCGGGATGGAGCTACGGCGTTCCACTGAACTTCGTAAAAGAGATGGCCGAGTATTGGAAAAACACATTCGACTGGCGCAAGCACGAGCAGCGCCTGAACGAGATTCCGCAGTATACAACGACGATTGACGGAGCCCATGTTCACTTTTTCCATGTCCAATCTCCGGAACCGAACGCGACGCCGCTTCTGCTCATCCATGGCTGGCCGGGGTCTCCCGTCGAATTCCTCGACCTGATCGGGCCTCTGACCGATCCTTCCTCTTACGGCGGAGATGCGGCCGATGCTTTCCATCTGGTCATCCCTTCGATTCCGGGCTTCGGCCTGTCCGGTCCGACGACGGAGGCGGGGTGGACTTCCGGCCGCGCAGCCCTTGCTTTCGCCGAACTGATGAACCGACTCGGCTATGAGCGCTATGGAGTGCAAGGCGGGGATATGGGAGCGATGATTGCTCCGGAGCTTGGGCGCATAGCGCCCGAGAAGGTTATCGGCGTGCATGTGAACGCTGCCACCATGGGGTTCATTTCGATGGGCCGGGTGGAAGAGGACGTATTCGACTCCCTCTCGGATGCGGAGAAGATTCGGCTCGGCAGGCTCGACCAATTCATGAAGGAGCGATTCGGATTCAACATGATCCAATCGACTCGTCCTCAGACATTGGCTTACGGTTTGCATGATTCTCCGGTCGGCCTGCTCGCCTGGACCTCCGAATTGTTCTACGGCTTCGGAGATGCGGTAGAAGCCGTCGACCGCGACCGGTTCCTGACCAATCTTATGCTGTATTGGCTAACGGGAACGGCCAACTCTTCGGCTCGAATGTATTATGAAGGAGCTCACGACCCATCCGCCTGGGCGCCTAAAGCCATGTCGTCAACGCCGGTTGGCGTAGCGGTGTTCCGGCGGTCGGATGTGGCGATTCGCGCGTTCGCCGAACAGAGCAACCGTATCGTGCATTGGAGCGAGTTCGACAGGGGAACTCATTTCGCTTCGATCGACGCGCCCGATTTAATGATCGGCGATATCCGTCATTTTTTCCGCGGGCTTCTTGCCTAATCGTCGGGCATAGAATGCAACCGACCGGAACCTTGAAATCCCGCGCGTTGAATCGTGCCATGCTGGCAAGGCAGATGCTGCTCTGCCGCGTCAAGCTCCCTGTCCTTGACGTTCTCGAGAAAGTCATCGGCCTGCAAGCGCAGTCCCCGAATGCGCCTTACTTCGCTCTTTGGTCGCGGATGGAAGACTTCAAACAGGAACAACTGTCGCAGCTCATCCTTGATCGCAAAGCAGTGCGCATGGCGCTGATGCGCTCCACCCTTCACTTGGTCTCCTCCTCAGACGCCTTGCAGCTTCGCCCATGGCTGCAGAGCGTTCTGGAGAGGAGCTTAAACGGCTCTTTCGGCAAGCAGCTTAACGGGGTGGATCGCATGCAACTGGTCGCTCTCGGACGGAAGTTACTCGCGGAAAAGCCGATGACGTCCAGCGAATTAGGCCTGCGTCTACAGGAGCACTGGCCCGACTGCCATCCGGAAGCCGTTGCGGCGGCCGTGCGGAACCTGGTGCCGCTCGTCCAAGTTCCGCCTCGGGGAATATGGGGGGAGAGCGGCCAGGCGACGCATACTTCGGCGGACATTTGGCTTGGCCGGCCTCTTGATCCCATGCCGAATGGGGAGAACCTGATCAGAAGATATTTGGCGGCTTTCGGTCCGGCTTCGGTCCGAGATATTCAAGCATGGTCGGGACTTACCGGGCTGCGTTCGATCATCGACAAGCTTCGTCCCGAGCTGGTTGCTTTCCGGGATGAAGCCGGTACGGAATTGTTCGATCTCCCCGATGCTCCGAGACCCGATGCGGATACCCCGGCAGAGCCGCGATTGCTTGGCGAATTCGACAATATCTTGTTGTCCTACGCGGACCGCAGCCGAGTCATGGATGCCAACTGCCGCAGTCGGGTATTTACCGTTAACGGGATTATTCGCCCTACGATTCTTATCGACGGATACGTGGCAGGAACGTGGAGCTTGAAGCGAGAACGGGGGAGAACCGTCCTGGACGTAGCAGCTTTCGTTAAACTATCCCCGGAGGAGAAGGAGGCTTTGCATCGTGAAGGCTCTCGGCTGCTTCGATTCGCCGCGGCGGAGACGCTAACTCAAGAAGTCGTTATCCATTCGCCGTAGGGGCCGTTCAACCGTCAGATCCGTTCCAGGCGCGTTCGTCGGAGCTTATCTCGAGCGCAGGTGCCGGGGCAGGCCGGCAACGATCCACGTCCGTACCTCCATGTTCGCCCACGGCTTCCACCTCGAGTAGAGCGCCCTTCCGTCGATTCGGGTCTCTTCGTTCCGTCTCCGCACCCGGTAGAGATTGTCCTGCTCGCATAGGGCGAGGGTCGAGTCGAATGCGCCTTGGGAGACTCCCCATTCGGCCTTCGGCACGCTGAAGCCGAAGGCCGTCGAATACGCGAACTTCTCGAAGTTTATTGCCAGAAAATCGCTTCCGTCCCCCGAAGCCGCGCCAGTCCTTCGACGAAGAAATAGTCTCCGTAGATGAGCGGCACATCGATGTTGCGGCCTTCCGGGAAGTGGTCGGTGCCATGCAGGATAAGCCCTTCCTGCTTCGGATTGTCCCAATCCCCGTAATTGCGGTAGAGAGATTCGAGAATCCGTTCGGCCGCCCGGCGGTAGCTGCCCGCTTCCCGCTCGCCGACCAGATCGGCGATCAGCAGCAGGCCGCATGCGGCGCAGGAGGCGGCGGAGGAATCGCGGTGCTTCGCGACGCCCTCGGGAAGGCGGAAGTCCCAATGCGGCACCGAATCTTCCGGCAGCTGCGAGAGGAAGTAATGGGCGACGCGCTTGGCCGCATCCCGGAAGCGCGGCTGACCGGTATGGTGATAGGAGAGCGCCAGCCCGTAGATCGCCCACGCGGTTCCGCGCGACCATGCGGACTCCGCCGCGAAGCCTTGCCCGCCGAGGCCTCGTATTCTCTCTCCCGTGGCGGAATCGAATTGAACGATATGATAGACGGAGCCGTCCGGCCGGACAAAATGCTCCAGAACCGTCTCCATGTGGGCGACGGCGATCTGGCGGTACCTGGGGTCTCCGCTCTCCCGGCTTGCCCAGTAGAGCAGCGGCATGTTCATGCAGCAGTCGATGATGGCGATGCCGGAATTATCCTCCCCTTCCGACCACGGGTTCCAGGCGCGAATGAAGCGGCCGGACAAGTTGAAGCGGCCCGCGAGATAATTCGCCGCTTGCAGCGCGCGTCGGCGGGAGTTCTCGCTTCCCGTTAACCGGTGGGAAGCGACGCTCGTCAGCGTCCACATGAACCCCAAGTCGTGGTCCAGCCGCTCGTATTGGTGCAGCACCTGGTCCAGCCGCTCCTCGCAGCCTTCCGCCAGCGTCCGGAACCGCTCTTCTCCCGTTCCTTCGTACAATTGCCACAGCATGCCGGGCCAGAAGCCGGCGGTCCACCAGTGCGGATCCTCCAGCGCGTACTCGCCGTTCACGCTGGCGTGCGGGAACCCGGTGCCGATCCTCTCGCCGATTCGGGCCGCCTTATCCGCGGCCGCCTGCCACGCTTCGTTCACCCAGCCGGCTTTCCTTACGTCCTGTTCGTCGGTCAATTCGTCCCCTCCGTTCTCTCGAATTCGAATCTGAGTTCGATCCGGAAGCTTAACCCGCAGCTCTTCTTGGCGAAGTCGAGCGCGTAGTAGGTCTCCTCATCGCCCGAATGGCCGCGGAAACTACGCTGCTCCGCGCTCGCCTCCAGCTCGCCCGGGTCGTAGCGGATCCGCAGCGAGATGCCCGCATCGCCATGCAGCAACACGCTTCCGCCGCTATCCAGACGCGGAACGAGTCGCGTGATGATCCGCTCCTCGACGCTGTCCGGCGCGCGCGAGAAGGCATACTCGTCCGTCAACACAAGCGACGGAAGCTCCGCTTTCCGCCAGACGAAGCTCCGGACGAGAGAGATCAGCGCCTCCTGCCGGTAGGCGGAGCTCAGCTCGATCGCGAAGCGGGCCTCCTCGTCGCCGCAGACGGATTCCAGCACCTTCGCAGCGCTCTCTCGCCCTTCCGCTTGGCCGGTTCCGTTCACGATCGGAACCGCGTGCCCTTGCGAGCCGTTGCAGTCGTAGGCGTAGCGACGAGAGCCGAAGTAATCGGCCGTGTATTCCCCGCTGCCGAGGTCGGAGACGAACGTCTCCCGCCCGGCGTGCAGGATGAACTGGCCGATGTCGTTGTGGTTGTGGGGCTCGTCGTTATGGCCCCCTTTCGCGGCGAAGCCGAACGTCCCGGCTCCCGTTCGCTGCCGGGACACGAGCCATTCCGCGTCGGGCAGGTAGTAGTCCGCCGCGGACCATTCCGATCCGCGCTTCGCCGGATCGGCCCAGAGGAAGCCGCGCAGGATAGGCGCCCAGCGGCTGCATGGGTCGTCCGCATACGCCGCGCGCAGCTCGGCGGGGGGCAGCTCCGCGTCCGGGTATCTCTCCGCAAGGTAATGCATAAGCCCCGGCGGCAGCTTCACGCGCGGAGCCGAATCGGAGAAGTTGACCGCCGCGTCGCCCGCCAGATAGCCCTTCTGCGGGAACAGCGCGATGCGGCGAACCTTCTCCGGGGCCATCAGGTCCGCTCGGCCTCCCGTGCGGCGGTACAGGAGATCGGCGAAGCTGCAATAATACCCGAAGCCATAGATCCAGTAGTTCATCCCCTCCAGGCAAACGCCGTCTTCCCCGAAGCCCCGGAGGTAGCATTCCATGCTTCCGACCGTCTTCTCGACGATCGTCGCCAGCCGAGGGTCGCCGCTTCGCATCGTCAGCAGCGCCGCGCCGGCGATCGAGCCTGCGCACACGGCCGACCAATTGTGCTCGGCCGTCTCCCAGGGGAAGCCCCGCCCTTGGAGATAGGGCCGGAAGACGCGCTCCTCGACCTCTTGGCCGATCCGCTCGCGGATGAGCGGAGGCAGCTTCTCGCCGAACAGCACGGCGAGCTCGCTGAGCGTGAAAGCCGTCTCCGCCGCGAACAGGTCGACGTGGAAGCGGGCGTTCGACTCCGGCGCATGGGCGGGCAGGCACCAGGTGTATTCGTCGCAGATCGCCCAAGCGGCATCGGCGAGCAGCTCGCCGTATTCCTCCCGCTCCGGCTCCAGAAGAGCGAGCAGGGCGAACGTATTCAGCCTCCTTCTCCGTTCGAAGTAGGCGATCTCGTATTCGCGCCGGCTTCCCTCCTTCCGGAAGAGTATGAACAGCGAATACGGCAGCTCGGGTGCCTTCTCATGCTTGAGTCGCTCGAACTCCTCGCGGACTTCGGCTATCGTCTCTTGATGGGCGGGCGATTCCGCGATTTTCCGCCAATAGGCTTCCCGTTCGCCCTCCGGAATTCCGTACAGCGCGAGACCGCTTACATTCGAATCCAGAAGCGCCTCTCGCAGCCGTTCTCCCGCGAGCGAGCGTTCCGCAAACAATCCAAGCGAGCCTGCCTCCGTCCCTTCTCGCATCCTCGCCTCTCCCATTGACGCGCCTCCCTTCGCCCCGATCCTCTTTTCTCCGGCTGCTCAGCGGCCGTTACTCGGCGGGGCTTAAGGCAGCTAGGAACCGCTCCCAGCCTTCCGCCAAGTTCTTCTTCGTCCACTCGATATGAACCGGATCTTCATATTGGCGATAGGCGCATTCGATCCGGAGAATAAGATCCAGATGGAGGTCGTATAGGCTTCTTCTTAGCTTCTCTTCTCTCGTAAGGGAGGCTTGGCCATAGCCTACATTGAAAGCCTGCGTGCCGTTAAAATGGCTGAAATAATGCTCGATGAGCGGATCCGCCCACATCGCCCTCTCGAAGTCGATGATCCCCGTGATCCGACCGTCCTTCACGAACACGTTGCCATCCCATAGATCCCAATGCGCGAGCCGCGGCTCCTTCACATCCTCCAAGGCAGGGAGCGCTTTGGCGATCTGCCTTCGCATCTCGTCGTAATCCGCCGGAAGCTCGACTCCTTCGTCTTCCCCGTCCAGCAGCACGCTCTCGATCATACGGCCGAACGCTTCCTTCCAGCTGTCCGACTGCGAAGCCTCGTCCGCGAATAGGCCGAAACGGCTTCCCTTCAGCTCGTTAATCCGCCGGTTGTACCGTCCCAGCTCCCGCTCCACCTTTTCCCGCTGCTCGGGCTCCATCTCGTTCTTCCGCTTGGAATAAGGCTCTCCTTCGATGAATTCCATGACGAAGTACTCCACGGGCACGAGCGATCGCGAGTCGTCATGGCCGTAGATGGCCGGCACCGGAACCGTTCCAAGGTCCCGCACGCTTCGCATCACTTCGACCTCCGCCCTCATGAGATTCCTCTCGTACCTCATCATCTTCACGTCCGGCAGCGGCGCCGCTTTCAGAACGACCTTCCTTCCGTCCGTCAGCTTGATCTCGTAAGCCGCGTTCGCCCATCCGTCCGTCAGTTCCCTCGACTCTGCCAGCGAGACGCCAAATAGCCGGTTGACGATCTTTTCCTGCTTGGCGAGCTCGATCTCTACCTTGTAAGTTCCTTTCACGGCTTTGCCCCTCCCCTTGTCCACGGCTTCTGAAACCGTTTTATTCCTTTTGTTTCATCTTACTTTATTCCTCGTTTCCATCAAGACCCAATCCTGCCCGCTTTTTCTGCTTTTTTAACCTGAAGAATAAGGAATTCGATTATTGTTTTTTGATCCAGGATGAGCTATCTTTAAGATGCATGGTATGAAAATTATTTTCTTGTTTTATATCGTTTATATGTAATAGATTTTCTCAAAAGGCTGTGGGAACGATGAGCATTCTGAACGCCATCAAGGAAAGAATGGACAGCTTGCACCCCAAGGAACGGGAGCTGGCGCAATTTCTGCTGGCTCAGCCGCAGGACGCGGTGCAGATGACGATTCTCGAGATCGCGCAGCACTCCGGAAGCAGCACGGCGACGGTATCCCGATTCTGCCGCGCCTTCCACTTCCAGAACTTCGCGGACTTCAAGATGAGGCTCGCCGCGGAAGTGGCGCAGCAGCCGGCGTCCACGCAATACCAGGATATCGTGGCGGGCAACCCGTTATCCGAGATCGTGTCGGCGATTACCGCGAACCATCTGCGGTCGATCACGGACACCACCCGCCTGCTGGACATCCAGCAGCTCGGCGCCGCCATCTCCGCGCTGCATTCCGCCAAGAGGATCGACCTGTACGGCTCCGGAACGTCCGGCATGATCGCCGACGATTTTTTCCACAAGCTGATTCGGATCGGCAAAGCGGCCAACGCGTTCTCGGACCCGCATCTGCAGATTACCTCTGCGGCTTCGCTCACGAGTCAAGACGTGGCCGTGGGGATCTCCTATTCCGGAGAGACGCTGGAGACGATCAACGCCCTTCGCTGCGCGGCCGAGCAAGGCGCCACCGCCATCTCGATCACGAAGTTCGGCAACAGCACGCTCGCCAATCAGGCGAACATTCGCTTGTTTACGTCTTCGGCCGAAGCCGGCATGCGCCGGGGAGACATGGCTTCGAGAATGGCCCAGCTCCACGTGGTCGACATCCTGTTCACGGGGTTGGTCAGCGAGCACTTCGACGAGTATGTGCCTCGGTTGGAGCGTTCGTTCCATATGGTTACCAGATATACAGGCAAAGAGGAGAGGGATTTCGAATGAACGTACTCATCTTCGACTCCAACGAGAAACTGAACGAAGCCGGAGCGAATATCATGACCAGCTTGATCCAGACGAACCCGCGAGCCGTTCTCGGCCTAGCCACCGGCGGCACTCCCGTGGGCGTGTACGAGCAGGTCGTGAAGGATTACGACCGAGGCCTGGTCAGCTTCAAAGGGGTTACGACGTTTAACCTGGACGAATATGTCGGACTGCCTGAGGATCATCCGGAAAGCTATCATTCCTATATGAACCATCATCTGTTCCGCCATGTCAACGTTCCGGCCGGCCAGATTCATATTCCGAACGGCAACGCGGCCGATCTCGAGGCCGAATGCCGCGGCTACGACGAGAAGATCGCGGACGCCGGGCAGATCGATCTGCAATTGCTCGGTCTCGGGCATAATGGGCATATCGGCTTTAACGAACCGGCTCACGCCCTCATCCGCGGAACCCACATCGTCGATCTCGCCGAAGAAACGCTGAAGGCGAACGCCCGCTTCTTCGACAGCGTCGACGACGTTCCGAAGCAGGCGCTGACCATGGGCGTCGGCACGATCCTCAAAGCGAAGATGATCGTGCTGATCGTCCGCGGCGCGGACAAGGCGGAGATCGTGCATCGCGCCCTCACCGGTCCGATCACGACGGACGTCCCGGCTTCGCTGCTGCAGACGCATCCGCATCTGGTCGTGCTTCTGGATCAAGAAGCCGGGAGATTGATGGCATGAGCGAGGACACCAGAATGAACGGCACCGTTCAGGAAGCCGGAATGAGCAGCGCCGAAGGGGAAGTCCGCATGAACAGCACCGTAGAAAATGCACCTATGAGCAACACCGCTGAGGAAGCCCGTGTAGGCAGCACCCTAATCGTGCACGCATCCATCGTAACGGCGAACCAAGTAATCGAGAACGGCTGGATCTGGATGAGGGAAGGACGCATCGAGCGGATCGGCCTTGCGGAAGACGCGCTGCCGGATACGGCGGACGCGCTTAATCGGATCGACGCCGAAGGGGGCTGGGTCATTCCCGGCTTCGTGGATGTCCATGTGCACGGCGGCGCCGGACACGACTTTATGGACGCGGACCAGGCCGGCCTGGACGCGATCGCCCGATTCCATGCCAGCCATGGAACGACCAGCCTCCTGGCGACCTCTCTTACCGCTTCGCGGGAGGAATTGACCGAGGTGCTTCGACGGGTCGGCGACTATCGCAGCCGCCCGATGCCGTACGCCCAGATCGTCGGCGTTCACTTCGAAGGCCCGTTCATCAGCGAGAAGTGGAAAGGAGCGCAGAATCCGGATTACATTCTGCCTCTTCAGAAGGAATGGCTGCTGGAATGGGTCCGGGAATTCCCGGGACTGATCAAGCTCCAGACGCTCTCGCCGGAATCCGAAGGCGCGCTGGACTACATCGAGCTGCTCGTCGAGAACGGCATCGTGCCGTCCTGCGGACACACGGATGCGACCTATGACGAAGTGATCGCCGCCGCCGACCGCGGACTCCGTCACGCGGTCCATACGTTCAACGCGATGAAGCCGCTGCATCATCGCGAGCCCGGCACGGTCGGCGCCGTCCTGACCGACGACCGCATCGCGGCCGAGGTCATCTCGGACGGGCATCATGTCCATGCCGGCGCCATCAAGCTGATTACCCGCGCCAAAGGCCCGGACAAGGTCATCCTCGTGACCGACGCCATGGCGGCGGCGGGCATGCCGGACGGCGACGACTACGACCTCGGCGGCTTGCCCGTCGTCATGAAGTGCGGAGTCGCCCGCTTGAAGGAATCGGGCAACCTGGCCGGCAGCACGCTGACGATGATCGGCGCCTTCCAGCACATGGTGCGCGCCGTCGGCGTCTCCGTCGAGGACGCCAGCAAGATGGCCAGCGGCAATCCCGCGCGCCAGATCGGCATCGACGCCTTCGCCGGAACGCTCGCAGCCGGCAAGCGAGCCGACGTCCTCCTGCTAGACTCGTCGCTGGAGCTGAAGCAAGTGTGGGTCGGCGGCGCGGCGCATTCGGCCGAGTAAGCAGGCGCACACGCTAACGGCAAACGAACCGGCAGCCGACCAATAGTCGATCCCATCCACCGACAGTCTACCGGGCTTATTCGATCCATCCACCAACTAAGCTCGATAGTGCACCTATTTCGAAGAATTCTCGCAAGAATTCTTGAGATAGGTGCAGATATGCACTTATTTCGGCGTATTATTCAACTTACGCTTGAAATAAGTGCATTTTTGATCTTAGCCGCATGGTTGGCCGGCGTCCTACGTTATTGAACAAAATTCAATAACTCAACTCCGCTAACCCCAACGTGCGGGCTGTTATTGAACAAAGTCCAATAACTCCGCTCCGCTACCCTCAACGCACGATCCGTTATTGAACAAAATTCAATAGCTCTTCTCCACTCCCCCCAACGAACGGACCGTTATTGAACAAAATCAAAATCCAATAACTCCGCCCCAGAGAGGCCGATTCGCAACCGTTATCGAGCATAGTTCAATAACTCCGCCATAGATATACCAATGCGGGCAGTCGGGCAGTTCCCCGTTCCCCTCGCGGCAGAAGCAAAAGCGGCGCAGGGATCTCTCCCCGCGCCGCCTTGGCATGCCTCGATATTCCTATTCCAGATACAGGCTCTTCAGCTTCTTCTGGTCGGCTTGGCTCAGGCCGATGCCCTTCTCCAAGAAGCCCTGGATGGAGCCGTACTTGTCATCCATCTCGTCGAACGCCGCGTTGATGTATTCCGGATGAACGTCCATCAGCGCTTGAACGACCTCGATCGCCTTCGGATCCGTTAAGTGAAGCTGAGCTACCAGCGCGTCGACCGACGCCTTGTTGTAAGCCGCGCGGTAAGTGTTGCTCAGCAGGAAGTCCTGAACGACCGTTTCCTTCGGAACGCCGAGGGACAGCAGGATCAGGGCGGAGCCGAGTCCGGTGCGGTCCTTGCCTGCGGTGCAATGCTGAACGAGAGCGTTCGTGGCGGGATCGAGCAGCAGATCGAACAGCTTCTCGTAGGCAGCCGGGCTGTCCACCATGCCCTTGTTGCCTTCGATCAGCATCTCTCCCGGCTCGCCGAGCGCGTCCGAGTTACCGGAAGCAAGCGCCGCGAAGAGGGTGCTGGTATCCGTGCCGCCGGAGCCTTCCGTCTCCGCGAAGACCGGATCGTATACATAGTTGACGCCGGCGATCGTCGGGTCCGGCTTCGCCGCGACTTCGCTCTTCGTGCGGTAGTCGACGATCGTCTTGAGGCCGCTCTTCTGCAGATAGGAGATGTCGGCAGCCGTCAGGCCGGCGAGCTCGTCCGCGCGGAACAGCTTGCCCCACTTCACGGTCTTGCCGTCCGTCGTCTTGTAGCCGCCGAGATCGCGGAAGTTCGTCGTTCCCTTCAGCGGAAGCAGGCGCTCGGCCGTCGTGATCGCCGCACCGTTGCCGCCCTTAACCTTGAAGTAGATGCGGCTGCCCGGGTTCGGATCGGCCGTTACGAAGCCGTTGAACATCGCGTAAGTGCTGGCCAGCAGCTTCCAGTCGCCGTCCGGCTTGCTACTCCAGTAAACCTTGGCCGCGCCCAGGTTCGCGTCGGTTCTCCACTTGATAACAAGATTGCCGTTCGCTTGACGGACGACGGAAGCTTCCGTGAAGCTGCCTTGCTTAATAGCAGCGTTCGCAACCGCCTTGACCGCGCTGGCTTGCGCGTTAGTCGTCGCCGCTCCCGCAAGAGGGGAAATCGCTAAGAATAGGGCTGTGCCGAGCATAACCGACCTTCTGATCATCATGTGCGTATGTGCCTCCCGAGATATAAGACATTTGTCATTTATATTCTCGGGGATTTGTGTTAAGCCGGAATAAAACGCTTGTAAGGAGAAAGTAAATTCTCCGTTCGTTTAATCTTTCCGCCCATCTTTCGACTTAGATCATCGACTTAGATCATCGACTTAGATCATCGACTTAGATCATCGGCTTAGATCGACGGCATGACGCTGCCGCCGTTGACCGGGATATAGGCGCCCGTCGTGAAGCTGGCCAGGTCGGACGCCAGGAACGCGACCATGTTCGCGATCTCCTGATCGGTTCCGCGCCGCTTCATCGGCACGTTCTTTATGTAGTCTTCGCTGTTCTGCAGGCCTGCCGTGCGTTCGCGCTCGCTGATGGTCCATCCCGGAGCGACCTGGTTCACGGTGATCTGGTGCTCGCCGACTTCCTTCGCCAGAACCCGATAGACGCCGTCCATGCCTCGTTTGCCCGCGACATAGGCCGATTGGGTCGGGAAATTCTGCATCGAGCATTCCGTGTTGATGCCGATGAAGCGACCGCCTTTTTGCTCGATCATCGACGGGATGAACGCCTTCGCCAGGAAAACGCTCTGAAGCACGCACGATTCGAATTGGCTGACATAATCCTCCGGCGGCTGCTCCAGCACCGAGGTCCATTGATATTGGACGACGGCATTGGCGACGACGATGTCCACCTTGCCCAGCGTCGCTTCGACCGCTTGCTTCATCGCTTCGACCGAATCCTGCTTAGCCACGTCGGCTTTGACCGCGACGGCGCGCCGTCCCAGCGCCTCGACGGCGCTCTTCACTTCGGCCGCCTTGGCTTCGTTGCTGTGGTAATGCAAGGCGACATCCGCGCCGCATTCCGCCAGCGTTCTTGCGATGACTCTTCCCAGCTCTCCCGACGCTCCCGTCACCAAGGCTGTTTTTCCGCTCAGATCGATCTTCATTGTTCGACACTCCTTCATGATCTTATTGTCGCTTGACGCGAATGCTGCCCGATTGGATCCGCAACTAAATTCTTCCTTCTTCGTCTATTCTGTGGGATAGTTCGATAACCGGAGGTATGTCTCGTGAAACGATTCGCAAAGCTCCCCAAGAAATGGCGCATCGCGATTCTTGTCGCTTGTTCGATTTTCTCCTTGGCTTTTATAAGCGTCGCGGCTTTCGCGGGCTATCTTTATTACAAAGGAAGCTCCGCCATCCATCGCATGGCCGATCCCGGTCTCCCTTCTCCGAGCGCGCTTCCCGGCGGCCAGCCGTCTAACGCTCCCGCTCAGGAGACGGAGGAGGCGATGGCAACGCCCTCCCGGAACGAGAAGACGATCACCTTCCTGCTCGCGGGGGTGGACAGCCGAGAAGGCAGCGGGGGCACGCTCAACACGGACGTCCTGATGCTGGCAACGCTCAACAAGGATACCCAGACCGCCAATCTGCTCTCCTTGCCTCGAGACCTAAAGCTGATGCCTAGGGACATCGAGACCCACAAAGCGAACTACTTTTATGCCTATTATTATATGAAAGACAAACCGACCGCAATGGCGAACGCCAAGCGATTCTATAGCGAGCTGTTCGATTTCCCGATCGACTACATGGCCATCATTAATTTTGACGGGCTGCGCAAGCTCGTGGATGCGGTCGGCGGCATCACGGTAAACGTCGATATGGACATGAGGTACCGGGACTCGATAGACGGCACGGATATCAATTTAAAAAAGGGGGTCCAGCACCTCGACGGCAAGAACGCGCTGGATTTCGTCCGTTACCGGAAGTCCAACGAAGGCACGCAGGAATCCTCGGACATCGCCCGCAACGCCCGCCAGCAGCAGGTGCTGACCCAGGTCCTCGACAAGCTGGCTTCGTTCAAGGGCATTGCCCAATGGGGCAAAACGATCGATATCCTTGGGGATAACGTGCGAACGGACGTGCCGGAAGACACCCTTCGATCCTGGATCGCCGACTTCAAAGACATGAATCCGAACCGAACCGACTTCCTCCCGCTCGCGACCACTTGGAGAAGCCCCTATATATACGCGGACGAGACGGATCTGAGGAATGCGATCAACAAGCTTCGCGGCGAAGCCGGGCTTCCCGAGAGCGTCACCCTGAACCTGGCCGACGTCGTCGGAGTCGAGCATCTGCACGATTAGAAATTCAACGGTTACAGCCGCAAGAGCAAATAAACGCAGATCGCGTTCACGACGAGCAGGGCAGGCATGCCGAAGACGAACGAAGGATGCTTCGTCTTGTGGCGGTAGGTCCGCATGCCGAGCCAGGCGCCCAGCGCTCCGCCAAGAATGGCATAGAGGAAGAGTCTCGCTTCAGGGACTCTTCTTTGCCTTTTCTGGGCCAGATGCTTGTCGTAGCCCATCATTCCGAACGCTATGACGTTGACGAGCAGCAGATAGATAACGAGAATCATAACTTGCGAATCCCCTTTCCTCCGTCTGATAGACGGCTAGCCTTCATTATGAGGCATAGGGCAGGAACGTGCAAAAATCCATAGGGCAAAGCAAAAGGAGAACCGCGAAGGTTCTCCTTTTGTTCATCTGCTTATCGAACGGCGTTATGGCGAGTTACTGTACTCCGAAAACATACTGCGCATCCCGGTCCGGAGACAGGTTGTTGTAATCTCGAATCGCGTTCGCTCCCTGATCCGTGAACCAGATCTTGCCCAGCTTGCCCGAGGCCAGGTTCGGCACCTTCAGCACGATCGTCTGCCCATCCAGCCAGCCATCCGTCGGCTTGACCTGCTGACCGTCCACTTCGATGCGGAAGAAGTTCGTTTGGTTCGAATAGCCGATGATCGGCTCGCTGAACACGATCGAGATCTGCGTCCCTCTCGCATCCACCCTCGAGATAGAAGGAATGGCGGGGTCCGAACCGTTCGAGGTGAAAATAAACTGGCTGCCGTTGTCGGAGCTCTTCATGGGCGTTCCTTGGTCGTCTACGATCCGGCCTTCGTTCGAATCGTACTCCAGCCGGTAGCGTTGATTGGACTTCAACGGATCAACCCGGTCTGCGTTCAGGTAAACCGTGATGGCCTTCCGGTCTCCCGACAGCGCGTACCTGGCGTTGTCGTTCGGCCGAATGTCGATCTCTCCGCCGCCGGATACGGCGAACAGCCGGAAGCCTCCCGCGTCGTCCAGACGGACCGGCTCGCTCAATTGGATCTCGAACGTATAGCGGTCCTTGGACACGATCTTGCTTACCCTCGGCGCTTCGTTCGATGCGGAAGTTCCCGCGAACACCACTTGATAAGGGTTGGAGCCGTCTTGCGTCCGGATATAGTTCCAGCCCGCCGCGTCCGTGATGCTTCCTTGGAATCGCAGGCGGTAGGTCTTGCCGGACTTCAGTTCGTCGTTCAGATAGAGGGTCGCCTCCGTCACGATCCGGTTGCCGTCGTTCACGCTGTCTCCCCAGATGCCGATCTCGGAGCCATCGTCCCGCAGGAGGATGAAGCCGGACGGGGAAACGTTGCGAACCGGCTCGCTGAACGTTACCTTGATCGCCGTGTTGTTCACGACGGTCACGCCGGTGACGGAAGGAGCGTCATTCTTCTTCTCCGTGCCCGGGAATACCTTCTCGTTCGCTCCGTCTTTGGTGACCAGTCCTTCCAGGTCCGTGATGCGGCCCAGATAGGTGTGGCCAGGAATGAAGAGCGAAGGATTGCCCGAGGATTTCGTGCGCAGCTGGATATACACCGCATTGTCCGCGCCCGGCTTGCGCGACACGTACTCGCTCCAATCGCGAGTATCGACGTCGCGGTTGTTGTCCTTCAGGATCGTCAGATCCAGAGAGTTCACGTTGGAGTCGTACAGCGCTCTGCTGAAGGTGGCGAGAACCGTGTTCTGGTTGACCACTTCCAGCTTCTGAAGCGAGATCGAGCCCTCGCTCTCCCGATCGCTGCCGACGAATTGGACCCGGGTATTCGCCTCGATGAGATTGCCGCTGAGATCCTTCACCTGGTTGACGACTACCGCATAGACGGTGCCCGGATTCTGGGCGTCGGTCACCAGAGTGACCGTCCGCTTCGAGTCGTCGTAAGCCGCGCTCTTCACCGAGCCCAAGCCGCCTTCGAGCTTGTAGTTGCCCGCACGGACGGCCGAAGCGTTATCCAGCCTCTCGCTGAAGGTCAGCACGACCTGGCGCGCAGATGCTTGCAGGCCGACGATCGTCGGAGGATCGCGGTCGACGAGGCCGCCGAAGTACAGGTTCGACACCTTATCCATCACGTTGCCCGCGAGGTCGGAGATTCCTTGCACGGTGAGGGTGTACAGCACCGCATCCGTTTGCTTGCTGGTCGTGAGGATGACCGTGTCTCCGTTATCGTTCAGAACGGCGTTCGTCACTCGGAGCCCGTTGTTGACGCTGTAATTGCTCGTTTTCTTCGCTTGGTCCGCGTTGATCTTCTCATTGAACTGCAGCTCGACAGTCGAATTGCCGAGGACGTTGACGTTCACGATATAAGGCTTGTCGTGATCGTTGATCGCCCTGAACGAGATATCCTTCTGCGTGTTCATCGTGTTGCCCGCCAGATCGGCGATGCCGCGAACCGTCAGCTTGTATTCCTGCCCGTTCTTCAGTTCGCTTGTGTACAGCGTAACGGTCTTGCCGTCGCTGGCAAGCGTCGCCCGGTTCACTCTCACGTTGTTGTTGATCGAATAATTCCTCGTGTCCCTCGCGTCGTCCGAGTCGACCTTCTCGCTGAAGACGACCTTGACGGTCGAATCGTTCTGGCCGGTAACGGAGACAACCGAAGGTCTCGAGTTGTCGTCATCGATCCCGTAGAAGTACAAGTCGGTACGGGAAGACATCGAATTGCCGGAGAGATCTTTGACTCCGCTGACCGAGAGGCGATAGCGATAACCGTCCTCCTGGTTGCTCGTCGTGATGAGAACCGAACGGCGATCGTCGGACAGCGTGAAGTCGTAAAGCGCGAGGCTGCCGGTCAGAATCTCGTAATGATCCGGGTCCTCCGCCGACGAACGGGTCACCTGCTCGGAGAAGGTCAGCTTCAGCGTGCGGTCCCCGATGTTCTCGAGGCTGTTCACCTTCGGACGAGTGGAGTCGCCCGGGTTGGTCGTGCCGCCGCCGCTATTGCCTGCCCAGAGGGCGGAATAGCGCCAACCGGTTCCGTCGACCGTCAGCGTGTAGATCACGTCGCCCTGCTGCGGTCCGGTCGTTACCGTCACGGTCTTGCCGTCCGAGGAGAGGCTTGCGGACACGATCGCGATAACGGTGCCTTGATCGTCCTTCAGGGAGAAGCTCGACAGATCGACCTTGCTTACGGCCTGCTTCAGACTGACTTGAATCACATTGTTAGACAGCGGTTGTACCGTGCTCACCTGCAGCTTCTCTGCATTCATCTGCTGGTAAGCGGCGTAAGCGGCTTCCACGAGCTGCCCCCTGGTGGCTGCTACCGTGTAATCGCTCTGAGCGGAGATGAACTGATGATCGATCGCCAGGCTTACCGCTCCGCGCGCCCAATACGACACCTTGCCGGTTACCCACGAACCGGACCCCGTATAACCGTAGGCTCTAACCAGCACGACCGCCAGCTGCTCCACCGTCACCTTGGCAGTCGGAGCGAACAAGCGAGTTCCCGTGCCCTGCATGAGTCCTGCCCGGCTGACCGCTTCGACTTCGCGGAAGGACCATCTGGACTTCAGCACATCGTCGAAGCTTGCCTTGGAAGGGTTGCTGTCGGGCAGGCCCCATAGCCGGAACATGACCGCGGCGAACTGCTCGCGGGTCATCGATTGGTTGAGTCCGGAGCTTCCGTCGCCAAGGCCGGTAAAGATGCCTTTGGACTTCAGCACTTCGAACTTCTGGTCCGTGGAGAGAGACTCCGCTCCCGCCGTCAGGGACGGGATCGCCAGCGCCAAGAGCAGGATGGCGATCAGCAGCTTGCGAACAACTTTCATTGCCTAACCTCCTTTAACCGCGGGCCTTGAGAGCCCGCCATTGTGAATTGCTGCTTATAAAACGCAGAACAGTTACAGAATGTTTCGTCGACAAATTCCATTTTGCGCCTGTTCAAACCTCTCATTTTTCGCGAAAATACTAGGACAGGCAACAAAAAAAGCCCCTGCGTGCAGAGGCCTTCCGTTTATTTCCAATTGGTTTCATAGAGACATTTCGTAACAAATTGTTGAGGTTTGATAGGAAAAAATATTTTTTATTTGGGCGAGAGGCGTTTTTATCCGGCATGGGACGCATAGGCGACCGCTGCGATAAGCAGCGCAAGCTCGATCGTCTCGTTGAGCGCGCCGTAGATGTCGCCGGTCAGGCCGCCGAGCTTGCGCGATACGGCGGCGGCAAGCGCCGCGCCGATCGCATAAGCGATGGCGGCCGCCGCAAGCAGCGCGAGCGCCGAGCCCGCCACGCCCCAGACGCCGAAGGCGGCGAGCGCGGCGCTCGTCAGCGCGGCCGAGAGAAGCGCGGCCGCAAGGGCTTGCTTCGCCTTGACGGTGCGGAACAAGCCGCCAAGGCCTGCGCCTTCCGCGCGGGCGTAAGGCCAGCCCGCGATGGCTGTCGCCATGAACGATCGGCTCCAGATCGGAATGGCCAGAAGGCCGAGCGCGGTCAGCTCGCTTGGCGCTTCCAGGAGGGAAGCCAGCAGGGCCGCGCGCAGCAGCAGGCTCAACGATCCGGCGGCGACGCCCATCGCGCCTACGCGGCTGTCTTTCATGATCTCGAGCATCCGCTCTCGGGTACGGTGGCTGAGCAGCCCGTCGGCCGTGTCCATCAAGCCGTCCAGGTGCAGCCCGCCGGACAGACCGACCCACGCGACAGTAAGCAGGACGGCCGCGGGCCAGGGAGGCAGCGCCCAGTCGAGCAGCCAGCCTAACCCTGCCAAGATGAATCCTATCGCGAAGCCGGCCGCCGGGTAGTACGCCGTGCTGCGCCGAAAATCCGCTTCTTCGTGGGACACCGGCGCCAGCCAGCGAGGGACGGGCAGCCTGGTCAGAAACTGCATTGCCGCTCCGAATGCTTTGAGATTGCGTATGATTACGGAACCTGCCATCGTTCGTTCATGTCATCCTCTCCGTCGTTCGGCGCCGGCGCCTATTCCGTCCATCGGTAAGCAAGCTTCTTTAGCTCGACCGGAATGCCTGCCGTCACCAAGAACACTTCGTCGCTGATCGCCGCAATGCGTTGATTGAGCACTCCAGCCAGATCGCGGTAAAGCCTGCCCAACGGATATTCCGGCACGATGCCGTCGCCGACCTCGTTCGTCACCAGAATGACTTTGCCGGGATAGGCCAGCAAAGCCCGCTCCAGCTCGCCGACTCGTGCCAGCGCCCGCTCCTCCGCCTTCTCGCCGTCTTCGCAGTCCCCCTCCAGCAAGACGTTCGTCAACCACAAGGTCAGGCAGTCGATCAACAGGATCGGAGCCGGATTCGCGGCCATGCTCTCCAGCCTGCCCGCCAATTCGACAGGCTCTTCCATCGTCTCCCATAAGAAGCCCGCATCCTCCCGTCGGCTCCGATGCTTCTCGATCCGCCGCCGCATCCCGTCGTCCAAAGCCTGTGCCGTCGCAAGATAGACCCCGTACGTTCCCTTCTTCGCGGCGTATTTCTCGGCGAAGGAGCTTTTGCCGCTCCTGGCTCCGCCCGTTACCAAAACAACCATCCGCACTTCGCCTCTCTGTCTTGGAGCTTAGCCGCGGGAAACGCCCGCGCTGTCGAATGTCGCCATCTCGTGCACGATTCGGCTCGCCGCCTCGATCAGCGGGAACGCAAGAACCGCCCCGCTGCCTTCCCCCAGCCTCATCCGGAGGTTCAGCATCGGCTCAAGTCCCAGTTCCTTCAGCGCATACCGATGCCCCCTCTCCTCCGAGAGATGGGAAGGAATCAGGTAGCCCTTCGCTTCCGGAGCGATGCGGCATGCGGCCAGCGCGGCGACCGTGGAGATAAAACCGTCGATCACGACCGGAATCCGTCTCGCCGCCGCGCCCAGAATGAGCCCCGCCAAGCCCGCAAGCTCAAGCCCGCCTACCTTGGCCAATACGTCAACGGCGTCGCCGGAATCCGGCGCATGGAGCGCGATCGCCTTGCGAATCGTCGCCTGCTTGCGCAGCAGCCCGGCATCGTCGATGCCCGTGCCCCGCCCGACGACTTCCTCCACGTCGACGTCGGCCAGCACGGACAGCACCGCCGCGCTCGGCGTCGTATTGCCGATTCCCATCTCTCCCGTCGCAAGAAGTCCGATTCCTTGCTCCGCCAGATCGTTCGCCAGCTGAATTCCGTGCCCGATCGCGAGCTCCGCTTCCTCCCGCGTCATCGCCGCTTCCTTCGCCATGTTGGCGGTTCCGTGCCGCACCTTGCGCGAGACCAGCCGTTCGTGCGCAAGCTCCCCTTTGACGCCGATGTCGACGCAGACGACTTCCGCGCCCGTCTGGCGGGCGAGGACATTGATCGCCGCCCCGCCGCCAAGGAAATTATGGACCATCTGTCCGGTCACTTCCTGCGGGAAGGCGCTCACTCCTTCTTCGCATACGCCATGATCGCCTGCCATGACGACAATCGCCTTGGCCGGCGGCTTCCACTCCGCGTCTCCCGTTATTCCCGCGATCTGAATCGCCAGCTCCTCCAGCTTGCCCAGGCTCCCCGGCGGCTTCGTCAACCGGTCCAAGCGCCGGGAGGCGGATTGCTTCGCTTCCTCGTCGAGCGGGCGTATTTGCAGCACCGTTTCTTGTATGTTCGCTATGCTCACTTTAAGTCGCTCCCCTTCATCCTTTTGCCATAGTCCGGTCCTACAATCCGCTGTCTCCCGCTACTCTCTCAGCGCATCCCTGAGCTTCGTCGACATGCTCTCCAACGCGGAGGAACGAAGCGTCTTCCTCGCCTTGCCCAGCTCGTCCGCGAGCTTCTGGTTGGCCGCGCGGAGCTTCGCCATCTCCTCTTCGCGGTCGGGGGCCGAGCTTGTCCCTGCCTGATCCGTCGCAGCTGCCGCCGACGCCAGGCCTGAATTCGGCCTTGATTCCAATTCCGGCTCCGGCTCGCCGAAGCTCTTGCCGTTCGCGTAATAATTTCTCCGCTCATAAGAACGAAAAGCGACCTCAAGCTCCGGAAGATCGCCTTGGACGCGGAGGTGCCGGTCAATCGCTTCCGCGAAGCGGTCCTGGGCCTCTAAGCCTCGATCGAACCACGACACTTCGACGAAAGGGTAAGACGGAACGATTCCGCCATCGAAGACAGCCGTCGTCATCAAGCATTCAAGCATTATGTAGTCGTTCGGACACTCGCAGATCGCGGCCAGCTCTGCCACGAGTTCGCGGCTGACGGCCCTCACCCGCTCCGGGCCGATTCCTCGTATCAACAAATGGGGCATGTTCGGTTACACCTTGCTTTCTCTTCTTTTCTTGCATCTCCATCATAACGCGATTGGAAGACATGTGCCAACGTAAAGAAACCAGTCTCCCGCGGCCTATTTTTATCGCTGCCCCTTTTCCATCTCCACTTTTCTTGCAAAATCCCCTAGCCTAGCCTATTTCACCGCTAAACTCCCTAGCGGTTCCCGCTGTCCATGCCTTATACTTGGTTTGAAGTTAATTTTAGGAGGAATATGAGATGAGCAGAAGCAAGACGCAGAAGCAGCGTCAGAAGCAAGAACGAGTGGGCGTCCTTAACCCGGAAATGCTCCGCAATCAATGGCAGCGCAAACCCCTTACCCAGGTTCAGCCGAACCGCAAAGCCGAACAGCGCCGATCGCAATGCCGCCGGAAGGGCAGGAGCGATGGCGCTGATTTTTTGTCGGGGCAACCGTTTTTTCCCCACGCGGTCCCCATCCGCTTCTACTTGCTGCCGTTCGCGTCATAGAACGCCAGGACTCCCTCCTCGCTCGGACGTCTCCGATCCATTATCTCCAGGCCCCCGTTCCATTTTACCGAACTTCTTCGTTTTATTATCCCTTCCTGTCATAAACCAGCCCATTTCATATTCCCCTTTCTTTTTTATGAACCAGTATCCCCTCCGCTCAGACGCTCCCCTGCCCCCCCCAATTCTGAACGAAAGGGATAGCGGTTCATTCCGGCCTCTCTGTTAATCGCCGCACTCCCCGCCTATTTGTATTTGGTATACCATAAACCAAAGAGGCATGTTATACTGTGCTTATACCGTTAGGGGAGGGAGACCGGATGCCTACGATCACTTATCTGACTTCCGGGAAGTCCATCGAGGTTGGAACCGAAGCGAACTTGCTGCGAACCTCCATTCGCCACGGAGGAGAAGTGCCGTTCAAGTGCGGGGGCGGCTTATGCGGCACCTGCCGTGTAAAGGTCGTCGAGGGTCGGGAGAACCTTAGCAAAGTGATGAGAAAAGAAGTCGACCGGATTGGCCGGGAACAAATCGAAGAGGGCTACCGATTGGCCTGCCAGACGTTCGTCAACGGAGATGTGACGCTCGTATGGGGGACCGACGCCGAATCCCTTCCCCAACCGGCCTCCTCCACCCGGCTCGCGAACGGACGCGAGTCCGCTCAGCCGCTCTCTCGTTGACCGCCGCAGTCCATCAAATAAATCCTTGGTTAATGCCAACTCTGCGCGAGTTGGTTTTTTTCATATTTACCTTAATTTGACACCGACCCGAATGTGGATTATCTTATACATAGATATACGATGTATCTTGAATCTAGGTATACAATAAAGCAAAACCTTAATCAAAATCCTAAGCTTTCGGAGGACCGAATGAAAATCGGCAAAGAACTCATGAAAGGAAGCACCGTGATCCTGATCCTGACGCTGCTGGACCGCAAGGAGATGTACGGCTACGAATTGACGAAGGAGCTGGAGCTGAAGTCCGGCGGGCTTTTTGTCCTGAAGGAAGGCACCTTATACCCCATTCTGCATGCATTGGAATCCGCCCATATGGTCGAAGCTTATTGGGATGAACAAGGCGTCCGGCCTCGTAAATATTATCGGATTACGGAGAAAGGACGTTCGGAATTGGCGGAAAAGAAGCAGGAGTGGAGTCTCTTCAGCAGTGCCGTCAACCGGATCGTCGGCGAGGGGGGAACCCCATGAGGATGACCAACCTCACCATCGGACAACATCCGGAAATACAACGCTTCTTGGATGAAGTGTGCGGACGGATTCGCGCTAAAGAAACCTATGCCGGTTATCTCGCTAAGGAGAAACAATCTTTTTCGGGTATAAACGAGAAGCTGCGCGCGTACGCGAAGGAGCTAGGATTATTCTACTTGCTCCCGGCTTTCTTTTATGCGACGGCTCCTTCCCTTGCGGCGCTTGCCGTTCATTTCGCCGGAGCGTCCGTACTCTTGCTGACCGGAAAGCGCGGTTGGAGACGACTAATCGTTTATTTTTCGACCTTTGCTTTCATGGTTCTGGCAATGGCGGCGTTCGGTTTTATCAGCATTCGCCATTCTATTTTCTACGATAGATTTCAACATTACATCCTCACTTTCGGAGGCGGGCACAACGAGTATGGCGGAGCGGCCTACTCCGTTGAAAGTATCCGTTCAGCAGGCTTCTGGGGGCATGGCTTCAACGCTCGATTGGATCGGCTGCCTTTCGCTTACGGAGAGAATATTTTTGCTTATCTCATTAGCTGTCTAGGTTGGGCATTCGGGATCGTTTTGGCGCTTCTAGTCGCCGCATTCGTCTATCGCTCCATCCGTATCGTCAGACAGACAAAGGATCCTTACGCCCGCTTGCTCGTCACCGGCTTAAGCTCCGTCATTGCCGTCAAGTTCGCTTGGAGCATGCTGATGTCGTTCGGCTTGCTTCCGTTCGTCGGCGTTGCCATGCCGCTTGCGAGCTACAACGGCATCGTTCATACGTTCTTCGAGATGGCCTCTATCGGCCTGCTGCTCAGCGTCTTCCGGCGCAAGGACAGCCTCCCGCTCCTGCGGGCCGAGAAGCTGAGAGAAGCCGTGCAATAAGCGATCAAATACCGTCGTAACGCTAAAAAGACTGCAAGGAATCCGGAGCGCGTTCCCGTCGGACCCTGCAGTCTTTTCCTTTTCCATGCTGCCGATTATTAGGCCTCCACCTTGACGATACGGCTGTCTTCTCCCGCGTCCAGCTCGTAGATCTCCTTCTCGATCTCCTCCGCCCACTCGAACTTCGGGAACACCTTGATCGGAATGCTGTTATCCGGGAACACCTCGGCGAGCCCTTGGATGACGATGCGGGTGTCCGAGCTCGTGATGCGGCAGATGGTGAAGGTCGTTCTTTTCTTGCCGTAAAAATAGTATTCGTAGTCGGCGATTCTCTCGAGATGAGGATTGTCCGTCACGGTGCGGTAGCGGTCCGTCGTGGACAGCAGAACGTATTCGCTCATGGCCTTCTCCTCCGTGCTAATCGAATAGGATCCTTATTCCTGCAGCAGCTCGATATCGCGGGTAATGACCAGCTGGCAAGCAAGGCGGTACCCTAGCTCCAACCGGTCTCCAAGCAGCTTGCGTTCCTTCCAGTTCGGCTCGGGCAGGCCGTCCGCTCCGGCGAGAACCCGTACCGTACACTTCGTGCACTTGCCCATGCCGCAGCCGTATTTCAGGTTCGCAAACCGGCGAGTCGCGGCGAGCACGACCAGATTGCTTCCTTCCGCAACCTCCTGCTCCCGCCATTGACCGTTCCCGTGAAGCGTCACCTTCGGCATCGCATCGCCCCCCTCCGTCCGAACGACAGGCACCGCGGAAGCTGTTGCCTTGGATTATCGTATTGCGCCGTTATCCTTTCGCGGCTGGCGGAGCTGATGCCGCCTCCAAGTACGCGATTTTGGAATTCTCCAGATGCTCTTGCGTAAGCTTCTCCGCTTTATCCGCTTCTCCGTCCCGGACGGCCGCGGCGATCGCCCGATGCTCCTCCGCCGCTTGCCGTCTTCTTCCCGGCAGATCGTAGCCGAGCAAGACGAACGATCGAATGTACTCGGACAAACCGTCCAGCATCTGAACCAGACGGGGACTTGCCGACGCCCGGCAGACGATCTCGTTCACTTCGAAGTGGAAACCGGTCTTCGGCTCCTCCAGATCCCCGGGCTGCTTCAACGCTTCGTCGATCGTCTTGATCAGCTCGGATAATTCGTTCCTCTGCGAAGCGTCCGCTCTCTGCGCGGCGAGCTTCATGACCAGCCCTTCCATGGACGAGAGAATCGTGAAGATCTCGACGATCTCCTCCGCGGAGAGCTTCGACACGACGACTCCTTTGCGCGGAAGCGTCTTGACGAAGCCATGCGACTCCAGGCGGAACAGCGCTTCGCGAATCGGCGTCCGGCTCACTTGAAGCTGATCCGCGAGATCGCGCTCGACGATCCGGTCTCCCGATTGGTACACGCCTTGGAGAATCGCCTGCTTCAAGTAATCGTAAACTTTATCCCTTATCGGGCTCAGCTCTTCGCTTCTCCAAGGAATCGTTGTCTCTGGCATCCGGTATACCTCCGATCAATGTTAAGCCTAGTGTAAACGATGGATTGGCATCGTTTCAATAAGTTGATCGGGGCATTCCGACAGGGTTCACTTCTTGATATCGGCCTTCACCAGCACGTCGTAGCCGGGGCCGAGATGGGCTTGCAGCGCCTGCAGGGCGGCGAGCCCCGCCTCGATGTCCTGCTCTCCGTTGCCGCCGCTTATTCCGATTCCTCCGATCACCTCGCCGTTCACGACGACCGGGAAGCCGCCGACGAAGATGGCGAACTTGCCCGGCATCATGGCGTGGATGCCGAATGCCTCCCCTGTCACCGTCGCCGGCCCTCCCGGCTGATTGAACAGGTGGGTGGAGCGCTTGTGCCCGCTCGCGGTGAACGCCTTCGCCATCGCCAGCTCCGGCCCCGTAATCCGAGCTCCGTCCATTCGCTCCAGCGCAATGACGAAGCCCCCGTCGTCGACGACGCAGATCGTCTCCGCAACGCCCAGCTCCAGCGAAGCCCGCTTCGCCGCTTCTAGCATGACTCTTGCTTCCTCCAGCTCCAGCCGCAGCACCGACCTCATCCGTTCGGCCCCCTTTAAATTCCGCTTCTGCTCACTTGCTAGAACGCCATGCCTCCATCTTTTATCCCCCGAAACCCGTGATAGACCGTCTTCGAGCGCGTGTAGAACGCCATCGCTTCCCGGCCCGCTTCCCGGTAGGTCGCCGTGCTGGACAGCTTCATGCCGCCGAACGGCGCGTTGTACGCGTTGCCGGTCGTCGGGCGGTTGATCTTGACGACCCCCGCTTCGGCATAGCGCGCGAAAGCTTCCATCCGTTCGGGATCGGAGGTGCAGATCGAAGCGGACAGCCCGTATTCCGAAGCGTTGGCCATCTCGAGCGCATCGCGGAAATCCTTGGCCCGGAGGATCGCCAGCACCGGGCCGAAAATCTCTTCCCGCGCAATCCGCATCCCCGGCCGCACCTGCGCGAAGACCGCCGGCTGCACGAAGTAGCCGGCATCGTACGGCTCGCCAGTCAGCCGGCCGCCGCCGAAGAGGAGCTCCGCTCCCTCGTCCTTGCCGATCGCGACGTAGGAGAGCACGCTCCTCAACTGGCTCTCGTTCGCGAGCGGGCCGATCTCGGTTCCCTCGGCGAGACCGTTGCCGACGCGAAGCCGCCTCACCTTGCCGAGCAGCTTCGCGGCGAAGGCATCGTGCACCGCATCGACGACGATGATGCGGCTCGTGCCCGTGCAGGCCTGGCCCGTCAATTCCAGGCCGCCCTTAACGGCGAGGTCCGCCGCCAGCTCGAGGTCGGCGTCCTCCAGCACGAGCAACGGGTTCTTGCCGCCAAGCTCGAGCTGAACCCGGGTCGACAGCCGCGCCGCGCGATGAATGTGCTCGCCGACGGCTGTCGAGCCGGTGAACGTGACCGCCTGGACCGCCGGGTGGCGAAGCAGAGGCTCGCCTACCCGGGACGCCGATCCGGTCACGAGATTGAGCGCGCCGGCCGGCAGCCCGGCGCGGTGGAGCGCTTCCGCCAGCCGCACGCCCATCAGCGGCGTCTCCGACGCCGGCTTGAAGACGACCGCGTTGCCGGCGGCGAGCGCAGGAGCGATCTTCCGCGCCGGAATCGACAGCGGGAAGTTCCAAGGCGTGATCACCGACACGACGCCCAGCGGCTCCTTCCGCGTGTACACCCGCGTCGTCGCATCGTCGGAGGGGAGCGTCTCGCCGGCGATGTTGAGCCCCTCCGAGGCGTAATACCGCAGCGTCTGCGCGGTACGCCTCACTTCCTGGCGGGCGCTTGCCAGCACCTTGCCCTCTTCCCGTGTCAGCTCCACGGAAAGTGCGTCCAGGCTCTCCTCCAGCAGGCCGGCCGCCCGATACAGAATCTCGGCCCGGCTTGTCGGAGGAGACTCCCGCCAGGAGAGGAACGCCCGCTGCGCCGCTTCGATCGCCGCGACCGCGTCCGCCTCCGTGGAGGCCGCGAACCTGCCGACCGCGTCGCTCGTATCCGCCGGGTTCCGGCTGTCGAACGTGCCTCCCTCGGCTGCTTCTACCCACTCGCCTCCGATCAGGTTCCGGTAGGCACGATCTCCTTCATCCATGCCCCTCGACATGCCCGCTCTCCCCCAATCTCTTCGTTCCGCTTCCTCCCCGCGCCGCCTTTATCGGCTCTCCACGAACTCGCGCGAGATGCCCGCCAGATACATCCGCCGCATCTTGGTCGCTTCCTCCACGATGCGGATGCATCGCTGCTGCTCTTCCGGCGTCCTCGCATACTCCAGCACGATCTGGTAGCCGCGTTCGCCGTGAATCTCGTCGGAGACGATATGCAGATCGAAGAACTCGACCTCTTCGTCGGTGAAGCCGTACAGGTTGCGAAGAGCCGGGGTCTGCCGCCGGTAGATGGCCGGTACCTGAGACTCCAGCCCGACGACCAGCGCGGCCGTCGCGTACAGGAAGTTCTCCCGGAAAGCCATCCGGTAGCACCACGATTGCAGGCCGATCGTCTCCGGGAGGAGATCGTCCATCGCCTCGATCCGCTCCCGCGTCGTGCCGCACGCTTCGCCGAACCGGATAAGCAGATCGGTATGCCGATCGCCTCCAAGCTCTTCTTCCCACATGTTCTGCAGCAAGAAGTCTTTCGCATCCTCATGAGGGCAATTGGCATAGATGTAAGCGAGGTAATCGGCGAACGGTCCTACATAAGCGTAGTGCTGTTCCACCCAACGGGCGAAGTGCTCCTTCGTCAGCTCGCCGTTCGCCCACATCGTCGTGAACGGCGCCTTCGCCACCGCGTTGCCTTCGATGGCCTGCTCCAATGCGTGACGGAACTCCTCTTTGTTCAATAACCTCGATTGCGTTGCCGTCGATGCCATGCCTTTGCCCTCCCTATTCATTTGGCATATGGTATTTGGTATACCAAAATTCTAAACACTTCCATTATTAGTCGGACCCTCTCCGCCTGTCAATCGCTATTTTTGGCGTTCGCTGTCGCTAGCCGTCTCTTCTCTCAACAGGTCTAGCACCGCATTCGTCAGGCGTTCCAGCGATGTCTCTACCAATTCGCGTCCAAGCTCGTAGCTTCCCCTCGTCGCATCCCCGATGCAGCCGTTCGCCGTCATCTCCTCGTAGTAGTAGAAGCCTTGAATCGGTTGGCCCGGGCGAAGTCCTCTCCAGCGTCCCTCCTGAATGTCGCCCTTCTCCAGCTTCTCCCGCCGGACAAGCTCGGGAGCGAGATAGAGCGCCTCGGACACTTCCCGCTCGCAGCTGTGCCCATAGAGCTTCGATGCGATCTCCCGGTCCATGACGTCCTTCGCGGACGCCGTCGTCTTGGCATAGAGAAAGTCGACTTCGAGCTCGCGCCCGAGCGTCTCCGCCGCCACGCCAAGCGTCGCTTGGTTGCCCCCATGCGAGTTCAGCACGAGGAACCGGCGAATGCCGTGCGGCTTGAGCGAGCGGATCATGTCGCGCAGAATCGCAATCAGCGTAGAGGGCTCCAACGACAGCGTCCCCGGAAAATGAAGATGATGAGACGATACCCCCATGTTTATGGTAGGAGTCATCAGAGCCAGCGGGTGCAGCCTCTCCGTCAGACGCCGGCCCATCCGCTCGGCCAGCACCGCGTCGCAGCTCTCGACCATATGAGGACCGTGCTGCTCATGGGCGCCAAGCGGAATGATCGCCAGCTTCGCCGTGAGCAGAGCCTCTTGAACCTCCGGCCAGGTCATCTCCGTCAGAACGCGGGCCGAGTTTTCCGTTGCCATACGGCATCCCCTCCTTTTTTCCTCTCATTTTATCGCGCCGTCGGCCTTCGGTATACCATTTTATGGATAAATATGTTCATAGAGAACGCAATTGTTCATAACCCGAGCGAACTCCGGATGCCGAATCGCGTTATTGTTCACTATTTTCTCAGCGTCCGATTGGCTATATTGGAACCAAGGGGAACGAGTTCCCGCAACAGGAGATGCCGCCCCGAGCATCCTGCCATCCATCCGTCACGGAAGGGAGGGAAATCGCAGAACATCAAAATGTAAGCGGTAACAAGTCGGATTGGTCAGCTTCCCCATACGAGAGGAGGAATTGGAATGGATCGCTTGTCTAAGCTGCTGATCTCCCTGATTCTCGTTTTCGCGACTTTCGTAGGTTTCGGGGGCTTCGCAACGGCCGCTTCGGTCACGATTACGAATAACGGCTTTCAATTTACCGACACTTCCGGCAACGTCATCCAGGCGCATGGCGGCGGCGTGATCAAAGTCGGAAGCTACTACTACTGGTTCGGAGAAAATCGCAATAACGACGGCACCTTCAAAGCGGTCTCCTGCTACCGGTCCACGGACCTGAAGAACTGGACCTACCGCGGCGACGTGCTCACGAGCAGCTCCGCGGCGGAATTGAACGTCTCCAATATCGAACGGCCCAAGGTCATCTACAACAGTTCGACGGGCCAATACGTCATGTGGATGCATTGGGAGAACGGAGTCGACTACGGGCAGGCGCGCACCGCCGTCGCCTATTCCAGCACCGTGGACGGCACCTATACGTACCAAGGCAGCTTCCGGCCGCTCGGCTACGATTCCCGGGATATGACGGTGTACAACGACGGAGGCACCGCTTACCTGATCTCGGCGACCAACGTCAACGCGGACCTGAACATCTACAAGCTGACCTCCGACTTCAAGGGAGTCGATTCGCTTGTCCAGACGCTGTGGACCGGCTCCTACAGGGAAGCCCCAGCCATGTTCAAACGCGGCAGCACCTACTTCCTGGTCACGTCCGGCGCTACGGGCTGGTCCCCGAACCAGCAGAAGTACGCGACCGCGACCAGCATCGGCGGAACGTGGAGCAGCCTGACGAACTTCGGCAACGGCAACGCCTATAATTCGCAGGCCGCCTATATTCTTCCGGTCGACGGCTCCTCCGCGACTTCCTATCTGTATATGGGAGATCGATGGGCGGGCGCCTGGGGCGGCAAGGTCAACGATTCGGAGTACGTTTGGCTCCCTCTGACGTTCCCGTCCAGCACGTCTCTCTCGATGAGCTGGGCCGATTCGCTGACGGTCGATACCGCTGCGGGGACGATCTCCGGAACGGCAAGCCCGCCGGTGAACACGTCCTCCTATTACAAAATCATAAACCGCAACAGCGGCCTGCTGCTCGGCGTGACGAGCGGGGCGACGACGGACGGCGCGCAGATCGAGCAGTGGACGGACGGCGGCTGGACCAGCCAGCATTGGCAGTTCGTCGACATGGGCGGCGGCTATTACAAGATCAAGAATCGCAACAGCGGCAAGATCATGGACATCAGCGGAGGTTCGACGGCGGACGGAGCGAACGACATTCAGTACGCGGACAACGGCGGCTTGAACCAGCAGTTCCGTCTTATCTCCGTAGGCTCCGGCTATTACAAGATCATGAACGTCAAGAGCCGCAAGGTTCTGGACATCACGGGAGCCTCGACCGTGAACGGCGCGGACGCCATCCAGAACGCCGACAGCGGCGCGACGAACCAGCAGTTCTCGTTCAGCACGACGAGCTGAAGCCAAAGCCCGGGCGACATTCCGTCGCCCGGGCTTTCGTGATGATCATGCTTGTTTTGCTTTTAAAGCTGGAATTGTTCGATTTAGATCATGCCGACGCGCATCCCCATCTGCGTAATCCAGCGCCGATAGGCGACCGACAATCGATCCGCCCGATGGTTCAGCTCTGCCTGCAGGTCGAGCGGCAGCAGCTCCGGCTTCTGCGTCTCGATAATCCACTTATCCTGCTCGAATACGGTGTCCTGGAACTGCATGAATTGCGAATCCGGCACGTCGAATGCGTAATTCCGCGACACCGGCATGTAGACGATACATTCCTTCTCCGATACCGGCAGCACGGTCAGCATGATCCACAGCGTTTGTCCGGTCGCCGCATCCCGCTTCGACAAGCGGGCCGCCAGCGGCCGGAACACTTCCTTCACGTACACGTAAGTAGTGCCTTCCTTATGCTCGGAGCCGGAATGGGCGACCGGCTGGAAGATGGGCACGTCCCCGGTGTAGACGCGGTTCTCTTCCTTGAACACCTGAAAGTCCGGCAGCTCGGAATAGTCCGGATGGCCAAGGAGCCCTCCGTGGACATACATGAGATGGGCGAAATCCGTGAAGTTCTCGATCACGCGAGTCCCGGCCGCCTCTACATGGTAGGGGCCGCACACGAGAGGACGGTAGTCCGGATTGTCGAACTCCTCGAAGTCCGGCAGCTCGGCCTTCGGTTCTCCGATGCATACCCAGACGATGCCGTACTTCTCTCGGCAATGATACTTTACCGCCTTCGCCCTTGGAGGGATCTGGTCATCCTTGCCTTGCGCCGGAATGCAGACGCAGCGGCCGGAATCGTCGTACTGCCAGCCATGATAGGGGCAGACGAGCTTCTCGTTGTCTATCCAGCCTTTGGACAGCATGGCTCCCCGATGGACGCACAGGTCGCGCAGCGCATGCACGCCGCGGCTGTTGCGGTAGATAGCGACCCGCTCGCCGAGTACGGTTGCCGACACCGGCTTGCTCGTTACGTCGGCGGACTTGCAGACGGGATGCCATTCATGCTCCAGCACGTTATCTCTAAGAATCGCCTGCTCATTCATTCCAATCGTGCCATTCATTCCGATCATCCTCTCTTCTCTATTCGTTGTTGACGACAATCGTTCCGTCCTTGAGCGCTTGGACGGCCGCTTCGATCTTCTCTTTCTTCTCTTGCGGAATCTTGCTGTCGAAGCTATGGTAAGGACTTAAGTACACCGCCCCGTCCTTCACTCCAAGCAGCTGCGCCTCCGGCTTCAGCTCCCCGTCCATGATCCGCTTCACCGTCACCGCAATGGCCTGCGGATAATCCTGAATCACGCTCGTCACGACGGTATCGGGCGCGCTCGGATTCTGATCCTGGTTCGAGCCGATGGCGAGCACTCCGCTCTGCTTGGCTGCTTCGATGCCGCCGGAGCCTGCGGCGTTCGCGTTCGTCATGACCACGTCCGCCCCTTGCTCGATGAAGGAGATGGCCGTCTCCTTCGCTTTCGTAATGTCGTCGTTCGTCCCCAGCATAGACGACAGCACTTTGATTCCCGGAACCGCCGCTTCCGCGCCTTGCTTAAATCCTTTGACCGAATTGGTAATCGGCGGAATGTCCGAGCCTCCGATGGAGGCAACCGTTCCCGAAGAGGACATGAGGGCCGCGACGGTTCCCATGAGATACCCCTGTTCTTTGTTGTTAATGCTGATCGAAGCGACATTCGGACTTTGGCTGACGGTGGAGCTGGTGACCAGGAACCACGTATCCGGGTACTCCTTCGCCACTTCGAGCATGACATCGCCGAACTCGAAGCCGTGGCCGATGATGACATTGAAGCCGTCGTCCGCGTAGCCGCGGATGAACTCGTTCATATCGGACGCCGCCACCTTCTCGGAGTATTGAACCGTCGCCTTAAGCTCGTCTTTGATTTTCAGCAAGCCGTTATAGGCATTCGCATTCCAGCCGTTGTCGTTCACCGGCCCCGGCGTAAGCAGGGCGACCTTGAAGCTCTTGCTTCCACCCGCCGAACCCGAGACCTCCGCATCGCCGGAAGCCGTGTTCGAGGAACCCCCGCCGCATGCCGTTACCGCCGCCATCAACACGACCACCATCAACAGCCAAGACAACCGTTTAACCTTTTTCTCCATCTCCCCATACCTCCATGATCCGAATTTGTATTAGGCGTGACGTTATTGCCCGCTCTACAGTCCTGCCATCCGCAGCCCGATGGTGTCCACATTCGCCTCCGCTCGATCGACGGTCTCCGCGATTCGGCCCTTATAGATAACCGCGATGCGGTCGGATAAGGCGAACACTTCCTCCAGCTCCGTGGAGACGAGAAGAATGCCGCAGCCCCGCTCCCTCTCCTCCAAGAGCCTGCGATGGACATACTCCGCGGCGCCGACATCCATGCCCCTCGTCGGTTGCATCGCGATCAGCACCTTCGGCCTCTGCATCAGCTCCCGGGCCAGGATGACCTTCTGTTGATTGCCCCCGGACAGCTTGCCTGCCGGATGATCGGCAGTCGGCGTCTTGATCTTGAACTCCCGAACGGCCGCTTCGGCCGCCTCGCGGATCCGGCTTCGCTTGAGCGTAAACAGCCGATTGAACCGCTTGCTGCGGAATTGCTTCAGGATGAGGTTCTCGCCGATGCTCATCGGAAGAACGAGCCCATCCTGCTGGCGGTCTTCCGGAATATAGCCGACGCCAAGCTCCGTCATGGTCTTAGGCTTCGGACGAGGCACCACGGAGCCGCGGATCCGGATCTCTCCTTCCATCGCGCTGTCGGCGCTCAGCCCCATGATGGCTTCGCACAGCTCGCGCTGCCCATTGCCGTCCACTCCCGCGATCCCGACGATCTCCCCTTCGCCGACGGCAAGGCATACGCGCTGCAGCAGAGCGGCGTTATTCCGCCGGAGCGAGAGCTCTCTAACCTCCAGTACGGGCTCGCTCTTCGCAGGAACCGGCCGCGGCGCGGGAGGAACAATATCCCTTCCGACCATTAGGCGCGCCAGCTCTGCGGCATCGGTGCTCTTCATCGGAGCGCTGGCGACAAGCTTCCCCGACCGCAGAACGGATACGCGGTCGCAGAGCGACTCCACCTCGTTCAGCTTGTGGCTGATGAACACGATCGTCTTCCCCTGCTCGCGCAGAGCCCGCAGCACGCGGAACAGCTCCTCGGTCTCCGGCGGGGTAAGCACGGCGGTCGGCTCATCCAGAATGATAAAATCAGCTCCTCGGTATAGCGTCTTCACGATCTCGACGCGCTGCTGCTGCCCGACGGACAGCTCGCCGACCTTGGCGGACGGATCCACGTCCAATCCGAAGCTCTCGGATAGCCGCCGGATATCGGCACAGGCTTTAGCGTGGCGGAACCATGGACCTCGTCCATTCTTTAGCCCGATCATCACGTTCTCCGCTACGGTCAGCGCCGGAATAAGCATGAAGTGCTGATGGACCATTCCGATGCCCGCTTCCATCGCATGCCGCGGCGAGCGGAAACGGACCGGCTTGCCTCGATACGAGATCTCCCCTTCATCCGGCTCCAGCAAGCCTGCCAGCATGTTCATGAGAGTGCTCTTGCCGGCTCCGTTCTCTCCCAGAATGGCGTGGATCTCGCCCGTACGGATCGTCAGGTTCAGATGATCGTTCGCCATGAAGGAGCCGAAGCGCTTCACCAGATTTCTCGTCTCCAGAATCGGCGCGTTAGCGCTAGTCGTATCCTCGCGAATCTTCGTATGCGTCATCGTCCGCCTCTCCTTTCATCGCTACCCATTCCGATTCGCCGCGCTCTTATAAGGGATACCGGTCGCCGCAGGCTGCTTCGTTCGCCCGGAGAACCAGGCTAGCGCAGCCATCGTCAGCACGTACGGGAGCATCAGCATGAATTGATAGGGAACGTGGACCCAATGGAATCTCAGCTGCATCGCTTCCGCGCCGCCGAATAACAGCGAGGCAAACATCGTTCCGGATGGCGTCCAGCGTCCGAAGATAACCGCCGAGAGGGCGATAAAGCCTCGTCCGGCCACCATGTTCTCCGTGAATTGGTTCAAGATTCCCAGGGACAGCGCGCTTCCCGCCGCCCCGGCGAGAACCCCGCCGAGGAGGCAGCATGCGTACCGGACGCGGTGCACCTTCACGCCGAGCGTATCCGTCGCAAGCGGGTTCTCTCCTACCGCCCGTACGGCAAGCCCCCAATTGGCCTTGTACAGCAGCATGCCGGCGGCCGGAACGAGCAGCAGCGCCATATAGGTCAGCGCGTTCTGCTCGAAGAGCGCAGGTCCTATGAGGGGGATATCCGCGAGCAGCGGAATCCGGATTATCGGAAACGAGTCTACTTTAACCGTCTCCGTGCCCATGCCAAGCAAGCTGCGGCCGAATACCGTCGTAAGTCCAAGGCCGAGCAAGTTCACGGCCGTTCCGATAATGACTTGATCCGCCCCTGTCGTAATGACGAGGAAGCCGAACAGAGCGCCTAGGCAGGCCCCTGCCAGACATGCCGTCGCAAGCCCTCCCCATGCATTGCCGCTGTAAGAGGCTCCGACTACGCCCGCCAACGCTCCGATGAGCATCATTCCCTCCATGCCGATGTTCAGAATGCCGCTTCTCGACATGAAGAGCACGCCAAGGCCCGCCAACAGCAGAGGCGCCGCCAGTCGAAGCGCGGATGCCAGATAGCTGGACCACGTCGCTACATCCATCGCCGCTCCTCCTTTCTATTCGTTCCAGTTTAGTTGGGTGGAGCCGGACGAGCTGTCCGAACGCTCCACTCTTCTGATCAGTGCCTCGCGAATTCTTTTCTTGAAGCCGCCCAGCCAGTACTTATTGACGAGCATTACGATAATCATGATGGCCTGGATGACGTAGACAAGGGAGGTCGACGCCCCGGTTACCCGCTGCATCGAATTGGCTCCGGCGCGCATTCCTCCGAAGAGCAGCGCGGAGACGATGTTGCCAAGCGGATGCGTGTTGCCCAGAAGCGCAACGGCAATGCCGTCATAGCCGAAGCCGGGCGAGAAATTCTGCATCAGGCGATGCTGAACGCCGGCAATCTCCACGTAGCCGCCAAGTCCGGCAAGCGCTCCGCTCACCATCATCGCCAGCAGCAGGTTGCGCTTAACCGGCATTCCCATGCCCTCGGCCGCTCTCCGGTTTAACCCTGCGGATCGAAGCTGGAATCCCCAGGTCGTCCGCTCAAGAAGCCAATATAGAACGATCGCCGTCCCAATCGCCACGAAGAAGCCGACATGCAATCTAGAGCCCCCTAACTGAGGTAGGATGGCGCTGGCCGGAAGCTTGGCCGTCTGCGGTAGGCTGCCAGCCGCATCCATCAGCGGGCCGGTCACCATGTAGCTGATCAAGAAAATCGCGATATAGTTGAGCATGATCGTATTGATGATCTCGCTTGCTCCGCGCCCGATCTTCAGCGCCCCGGCGATGCCGGCCCACAATGCGCCTCCCAAGAAGCTGCACAAGAGGGCAAGCGGCAGGTGTACCCAGAACGGCATCGGCGGCAGCAGCAGCGCAGCCATCGTTCCGGTCAAGGCTCCAACGTAAATCTGGCCTTCGGCGCCGATGTTGAACAGTCCGCAGCGGTAAGCGAAGCTGTAGCTCAGCCCGGCGAAGAGCAGCGGCGTCGCCTTCACCAGCGTCTCCTTCAAGCTGTTCGCGCCGCCGGCGGCGCCCTGCCACATAAGCTCGTAGGCTTCCCATGGCGTGACGCCCGCCGCCGCCATCACTAAAGCGCCTGCCAGCAGCGATATCGCGATCGCGGCGACGTAGAATCCGGCCTCGACCGACCACGCAACCATAAGGGCGACTTTTCCAGGTTTGCCTTGCATCCCATCTCCCCCTTATCTAATCCCTGATGGCATAGACCGGATATTGGCTCGCCAGTCTCCCCCGCAGCCGATCTACTCTTGCCTGCGCCCGCCTGATCACTTCGTCCTCGTCCACGAGCGTGCAGCGGCCGTTCTCCACGACGACCGTTCCGTGCACGAGCACGGTGTGAACGTCATTCCCGTTGGCGTTGTACACGAGCGCCGACGAGTAGCGATGCACGGGCGAGATATGCGCCTTCTCCATATCCACGATGACAAGATCCGCCAACTTGCCCGTTTCGATCGAGCCCAGCTCGGCTTCGCGGCCCATTGCTTTCGCGCCGCCCAGCGTTCCCATCTCCAGCACCTCCATCGGAGGAAGCAGCGACGAATCCAGCTGCTGCACCTTGTGCAGGCAGGCGGTGAACTTCAGAACCTCCAAGTTATCCTGGCAGTTATTGCTGCCGGGTCCGTCCGTCCCCAGCGCCACGTTAATGCCCCGGCTCCTCATCTCCGGCACTCTCGCCACGCCGGAGGCGAGATACATGTTCGACACCGGACAATGGATCAGCGAGGCTCGATGCTTCGCGAGCAGCTCCAGCTCCCCGTCATCCAGCCAGATGCCGTGGACCACCTGCGTGCTCGGCCCGAGCATGCCGACCGCCTCTACCAGTTCCAGATTCCGAAGGCCGAAGCGGTTCAGCGTATTGTCGATCTGGTCGCGCGTCTCCGCCACATGAATGTGCGTGATCAGCTTCCGATCGCGGCTGAACTTGGCGGCCTTCTCAAGGAAGCCTCGCGAGCATCCGTACAGGTTCAGAGGGCCCATCGCGATATCGATTCTACCGCCTGCCTCGCCGCTCCATCGGTCCAACAGATCATCCGTCCGATCGAAGATCTCATCCTCGGTCTCTCTTAGTTTAGGCTCGTAGCTGAGGTCGACTCCGCCTCGCGCCAGATGACCGCGGATTCCCGACTCCATCATCGCCCGAAGCACGCCTTCCGTATTGCCCGCGTTGGTATGGATGTAATGATGATCCATAACGTAGGTGGCGCCGGACTTTAGATTCTCGATGCAGCCGATCAGCGCAGCCAAGTAGAAATCTTCCTCTTCCATCGCGATCGAGCCCGGCCAGATCACCTCGCGCAGCCAATCCGACAACGGATAATCGTCGGACACGCCTCTAAGGAACGTCTGGAACAGATGGGTATGTCCGTTAATAAGTCCCGGGATGACCGCTTTGCCCTTCGCGTCGATCACTCGGCTTGCGCTCGCCAGCAGCGCTTCCTCCCGCCCCGCTGCCTGCCAAGGCCCAACCTCCGTAATCCGCTCATCATCGATGACGATATAACCGGGCCGCAGCACCTCTCGGTCTTGATTCATCGTGAGTACGGTGCCGTTAATTAGTAAAATTCGGCTCATGCGACCCCACTCCATCATGTAAGAATAGTTGACGTAAATTTGATTTTTTTCATCATAACGGATTGATTCCCAGAGCGTCATTGGCTATATTAAACTAAAATGTTTTTTGTTTTCGGTTATGACAACCAACGCTTGCGCCATTATCGAACGTATACCTAACATGAATGGTTAGGTATCGAATTCGCGGTTTAAGGAATTGTAGAAAAGCTGCGAATAGAGGGGAGGCCGTTCATGAAACTGGAGGATCTGCTAAACACGCCCACGCTTAAGAACGTGCGCATCGCGGCGGGGGAAGCCGGGCTGAGCCGGACCGTCGAATCGGTGAATATGATGGATTCGCCGGATGTGCTGAACTACTTGAGGCCGAACGAGTTGACGTTGACGACCGCCTATGCGATCAAGGATGAGCCCGGCATTCTGACCAAGCTGATCGCCGAGATGGCGGCGCGCGGAGGCTCCGGCTTGGGGATCAAGACAAAGCGGTACCTGGAGCGCATTCCCGAGGAGGCGAAGCAGGCAGCCGACCGGCTTCAGTTCCCCCTGCTCGAGCTTCCGGTCGATTTCTCCTTAAGCGAAGCCGTGCAGCAGCTGCTCGGCCGCATCCTGGAATTCCGAACGGACGAATTGCGCCATGCGCTGGACAGCCATCGGAAGTTCTCGAATATCATTCTCGAAGGCAACAGCCTGCAGCATATGATTCAAGCCTTGTCCGATCTGCTCGAGCTGCCGCTCCTGCTCGTTCAGCGCAACGGCGATCCGCTCGCCCAATCGGACCGGTTATCCCCTAAGATGTACGAGCGTTTGCTCGCTCTTGGCCATTCTCGGATTCCGAGGCCTCCCGATGCCGATAGAATGTCTTCCGGCGAAGTCGGCGATCCGGCTCTCGCCCCCTATTCCCGCCTTACTTCTTATCCGATTTACACCGATCAGCCACAAGCGTATCTGCTCATCCTTTCGGAAGACAATCCGATGAGCGCCTTCTCCCATTTGACGATCGAACAGGCCGTTAATGTCATTAGCTTCGAGCTCATGAAGCGCCAAGCGGTGAAGGAACGATCCCGGCGGTACAAGTACGATTTCTTGTCCGACGTCGTCGAAGGGCTCCTTGCGTCGGATACGGACATCGCGAATCGGGGACGAAGCTACGGACTGCTAGCCAATCAAACATATCGGTGCGCGACTATCAAGCAGGATTTAGCAGAGAAAGAAATGCCGACGACGCGGAGGCAGCAACCGGATAAGGAGCATCTGTATGAGCGAGTGAAGCAAGAGGCCAAAGCATGCGGAATGACGTTCATTCTGTTCGTGAAGCAAGACGGGCTCGTCATGCTGCTCCCTTGCGAGGAAGACGGCGGCCGCTCCGGCAAGCAAGAACCGTTGGAGCTTGCCCTCCAGCGCATGCTGGAGCAAATCTGGCAGAGCGGCGGCATCTCCCTCTCCATCGGAATCGGCAATCCGGCCGACCGCCTGACGAAGCTTGCCGAGTCTTACCAAGAATCGCAAGAGGCGCTGCTAGCGGGTTATCAGAGCCGGAAGCAGCGTTTCGTTCAGTACTATCACGTCAAAGAGCTGAGCGATCTTCTCCGCATGCTCCCTCCGGACGACATCTCCGAATTCATCCAAGACACGTTCGGAGAGCTGAATCGCGTCGAGGACTCGGAGCAAACCGAGCTAAAGCGAACGCTGCGAGTCTACTACGAGAACCACTGCCACATTGCCGACACGGCCAAGCAGCTTTACCTTCACCGCAATACCGTCATTTACAGGCTGGAGAAATGCGAGAAGCTGACGGGCCGGCCTCTCCGTTCCATTGCGGATAGTTTGCGCTTTCGGGTGGCCTTCCAGATGGAGGAGATTCGCAGACGATAAGAGCAGCGGCCCATGCGCGTTCCCGTTACGGAGGCTGCAGGGAACACCGGCGAGCTTGGCATCAGCCAAAAAAGCCTCCGTTAAACGAAGGCCTTCGGTGAACGATGATTTTGCCCGGAATTCCTCCCGTCTGCCGTTACGCCCCTCGGCGTCTAACGACCATCAAGCTGAAGAGGAAGCCCGCTAGAGCGATTCCGGTCATGAAGCGGTAGAGGACGACTCCGCCGAATTCGTCGAACAGCCAGCCCCCCGCCGTCGAACCGACGACTCCCGATACTCCGAAGAAGAGAAGAGTGAGCATCGTTTGCCCGGTCGACTTCCATTGCTCAGGGACGATCGAGTACAGGAACTGCATCGAACCCGCGTAGAAAAAGACGAAGGTGAAGCCTTGCAGCACTTGGATCAGAACGAGCAGCAGCGGACTCGGAGCCAGCGAGCTGAGGAGGAACCGAAGCGAGTACAGCCCCGCCGCGATCGCGAGAATCCGCCCTTCCTTGCCCGGCTTGATGAACCTTGAGCTAAGCGCGAACATGAGCGTCTCGACGAGCGTCATCGTGAACCAAGCCATGCCTGTCCATTGGACGTTGCCGCCCAGCTCTTCCATGTAGAGACCGATATACATGTCGTTCATCTTGTTCGGGATGGCCACGATCAGGATCAAAGCGAAGAAAGCCAGCGTGCGCCTCTGCAGGAGGAAAGCCTTGAGATGCTTGAAGGCGGTCGGCTTCGAGGAGGCCGGCACGTCCCTTACCCCGAAGCCGAGCAGGAAGGCGATCACCGCTACCGCTAGGAAAATCCATGCCAGGCTGTCCAGTCCCCACCACTTCAGAAGAGAGCCCGCCACGAGCGAGGTCACGGAGTATCCCATCGAGCCGAACGTACGGATGGAGCCGAAGCTGATTCCCTCCCTCTGCGAGGTCTGGTAGTTGAGCGTCTCCATCAACGCGTCCGTCGGCATGAAGACGATGTTCATCAGCACGACCAGAGCGGTGAAGAGCCATAGCTCGTCGCTTCGGAACAGCAGCGTTCCCGCCAGCGCGGAGAGAACGAAGAGCAGAAGCAGGACCCTTTTGATCGTGCGGAACTTATCGCTGATGATGCCCCACATCGGCTGCGAGACGATGCAGACGACGCTGCCGAGTCCGAGAATCAAGCCGATCTTCGTGCCGGAGATGCCGATCTTGCTGGCATACACGGGCAGAAACGAGAGGAACAGGGAGAATAGCGAGAAGTAGAAGAAGTTCAGCGCCCGAAGGCGATAAGCGATTGGCATGATTCCTTGCTCCTGATGTGCGATTTAAGACAATAAGCTTGATTATAGCCTGTCTCCTTCTCCCCGCCAATAGCCAAGCCGATAGGCGCTTAGATCCTAACTAACGAACATTACAAGGAATCAAACAAATCCAACTGTTCGGGCTCCGGCTCCTTGGATGCCTGCTCTTCCCGCTCCAGCGGATCCTTGCCATCCGGGGTCCTCTGCCCCAGCATGGCCATGAGAAGCTTCGCGTTGTCCGCGGCGTCTCCTCCGGAGTTGTTGTTGAAGACGATCCCCACCGTCTTGCTCTGCGTCTCCAGCTCCTCCAGCCGACGACGCCAGCCCTCCAGTTCTTCCTCGCTGTACCGGTATAAATAGCGGACCGCGCGCCAATCCGCCCCTCCCCAGTTGTTCCAACCGGTGCCGTTCCGCCCGTGGAACCGGACGATCGTGTATTCCGGATCGGTCGCCTCCGGGACCGCCGGGATCGAGCCTTCCCCCGCCTGCGGCTCGTCGCAGACGCTGTGGATCCAGCCCTCCTCGCGCATGAAAGCCAGCGTCTTCTCCAGGAATTCCGGCTGGAACCAGCTCTGATGCCGGAATTCCAGCGCGCAAGGGATTCCGTCCATTCTTCGCTTGGTTTCCCTCAGCAGGTTAACGGCATCGCGGGTGCAGTTGAACCAAGGCGGGTATTGGAACAGCGCCGCCCGAAGCTTGCCTCTCTCGATCAAGGGGGCCAGCGACTCCCGAAAAGCCGAGTACATCTCATCCGCTTCCTTATAGTAAGGCTGGCCGCGTTGATGCCCTGTCATCTCCTGATAGGCCTTCACGATAAATCCGAAGCCATCCGGCGTGTCATCCACCCATTTCGCCATCCGCTCGGGCGGTTGGATGGCGTAGAAGGAGCTGTCGACCTCCACCAGAGGAAAGTGACGGGCGTACATTCGAAGCTTGTCTTTGCTCTTGGGAGCCGATAGGTACAAGCTGTCGTGGTCGCCCCAGCCCGCGAGTCCGATCTCGATCGCCATTCTCGTTCCTCCTTTTTTCATCTACTATTCTAACCTTATCGGGAAGAAGAGTAACATAAGTTAGTAGGAAAAAAGGGATTTGTCTGAATACGTAGAATTGTGTAAAAAACAAATGGCGAGGTGCGAGATGAGCGTCCCGGAGTACGGTTACTATCGAAGCGTGTTCGAAGGGCTTCCGACGCCCTTTGCTTATCTGGACTTGGATCTGTTCGATGCCAATGCGAAGGCGATCGCGGAAGCCGCGGGCGACAAACGCGTCCGGATCGCCAGCAAGTCCGTCCGCTGCGTAGAGGCGCTGCAACGGATCCTGGACTCCGGCCCCGTCTTCCAAGGAATCATGTGCTACGCCGGCAGGGAAGCGATCTGGCTCGCCGGTCAGGGCTTCGACGACCTGCTGCTCGGCTATCCGATCTGGAACCGCGACGAGATCGAAGGAATCGCCCGTCTTGTCGGCGAAGGACGGTCCATCGTGCTCATGATCGACTCTCTCGAGCACCTGGAGCATATCGAACGTATCGCTCGAGTCGTCGGCGTCCGAGTGCCGGTTTGCCTCGATATCGATATGTCCACCTCCTACCCCGGCCTTCGCTTCGGCGTATGGCGTTCGCCGGTCGGCGGCTGGTCGCAGGCCGCTCCGCTCGTCGAACGCATCTCCTCTTCGAGCCTGCTTCGCCTCGAAGGAATCATGGGCTACGAAGCCCAGATCGCCGGGCTCGGAGACAACGTACCCGGTCAAGCCCTTCAGAACCGCGTCATCCGGCTTCTCAAGAAACGCTCCATCGGCGAGGTCGCAAGAAGGCGAGCCGAGGTGCTGGAAGGCATCCGCTCGGCCGGAATCCCGCTTCGCTTCGTCAATGCGGGCGGAACGGGGAGCTTCGCCAGTTCGCGGCTGGAGCCCGGAGTCACGGAGATCACCGCCGGCTCCGGCTTCTATTCCCCGCTGCTGTTCGACGCGTATCGTTCGTTCCGCTACGACCCGGCCGCCGGCTTCGCCGTTTCTATCGTTCGCAAGCCAGCTCCGGACATCTATACTTGTCTTGGGGGAGGCTACGTCGCTTCCGGCTCGCCCGGCAACGAGAAGCTTCCCAAGCCGTATCTCCCGGCAGGCATGCAGCTCATGGCAAGAGAAGGCGCCGGCGAGGTGCAGACTCCGCTCCGTTACCGAGGCGGCATCCCTCTCTCGATAGGCGATCCCGTCTTCTTCCGCCATGCGAAAGCCGGGGAGCTGTGCGAGAGATTCGATCGTCTATATGCCGTATCGAACGGAGCTGTCGTCGCCGAATACGAGACTTACCGCGGAATGGGAGAGTGTTTCCTATGAGTAAGCCAGCGCCGAGTTGGAGCAACTGGTCCGGGAGCGTCGTCGCCTCGCCTAAGCAGGTCGTATCCCCGTCCAGTATCGAAGAGATCGCGGAGCTCGTCCGCAAGTGCAAGAACGAAGGCCGAAAGCTCCGCGTGGTCGGCTCCGGGCACTCCTTCACCCCCGTCGCCGCGACGAACGATCTGCTCGTCTCCTTGGACAACCTTCAGGGAATCGTCTCCGTGGATTCGGAGGCGCGCACCGCTACCGTCTGGGCCGGAACCAAGCTCAAGCTGCTCGGCGAGCTGCTTCACGCCGAAGACTTAGCTCAAGAGAATCTAGGAGATATCGACGTTCAATCCATTGCCGGCGCCATCAGCACGGGCACCCATGGAACCGGCATTCACCTGGGCACCATCGCCACCCAATTACTAGGGATGACCATCGTCGACGGCAACGGCGACATTCGGCAGTTGGATGCCGAGTCGTCGCCGGACATCTTCGGCGCGCTCCAAGTCTCTCTCGGCGTTCTTGGCATCGTCGCCCAAGTCACGCTTCGGCTCCGTTCCTCCTATAAGTTGGAATATCGCAGCTCTCGCATTCCTTTGTCCGAATGCTTGGACCGATTGGACGAATTCCGGACCGGGCATCGCCATTTCGAATTCTACTGGTTTCCCTACGCGGAGACCTGCCAGATCAAATTCATGGATGAGACGGAGGATCGAATCACCTCGCGGCCGATTCGGGATTACCTGAGCGAGATGGTCCTCGAGAACGGCGTATTCGGCGCCATGTCCGGCCTATGCCGCCGATTCCCCCGTCTGACGAAGCCCGTAAGCCGTATAAGCGCGTCTAGCGTCCCCGTCTTCCGCAAGGTGGACTACAGCCACCGCATCTTCGCGACCAAGCGGCTCGTACGTTTCAACGAGATGGAATACAACCTCCCCGCCGACGCCATGGCGAGCGTCATCAGAGAGATGCGAGAAGTCATGGAACGCGAACGATTCGCCGTTCACTTCCCTATCGAATGCCGTTACGTTAGAGGAGACGATATCTGGCTAAGCCCGGCTTCCGGACGGGACTCCGCCTATATTGCGGTACATATGTATAAGGGAATGCCATACCGGTCCTACTTCGCGGCCATGGAAGAGATTTTCCTTCGCCACGGCGGACGGCCTCATTGGGGCAAGCTGCACACGCTCAAGGAATCCCAGCTGCGCGACCGCTACCCGCGCTGGCAACAGTTCCTAGACCTCAGAAGCGAATTCGATCCGGAGGGACTCTTCTTGAACGAGCATTTGCGAGACCTGTTTATCCCCGTCTCCGGGGCAAACGATTCACACCCTGACCCCAAGGAGTGAGTGCCGTGTCCTCCTCGACTTCATCGGCTGCGCATGCGGGAACCCGGTGGTCCGTTATTGTCGCCTACGCGTTTCTTGCCGGTGCGACACAACTGCTATGGGTGACTTACACCCCCATCACGACCGCTTCCGCGGAGGAATGGGGCGTCTCGGTCGACGCCGTCGGCTGGCTTGCTCAAGTGTACCCGCTGCTCTACGTTCTCCTTGCCATTCCATTCGGCTATTGGGCGGACAAGAGGTTCAACCATACGCTCGCCTGGGGCGCCTCCTTGACCGGGGTCGGGGCGATCGTCCGCCTCTTCCCCGGCTATGAATATGCGCTGGCCGGTCAGCTTCTGGTCTCCGTCGCTCAGCCGCTTGTCCTCAACGCCATCAATAAGCTAGCCGCCCAGCACGTTGAACCGGCCAAACGTCCGACAGCCATCGCCATCGGCACGGCCAGCCTGTTCGTGGGCATCCTTATCTCGTCCGTAACCGCTCCATTCCTCATGAATCGGGGAGGACTCGCGACCGTCCATATCGTTCAAGCCGTCCTCGCCGTCGTTCCCGCGTTCTTCTTCCTGGTTGCTATAAAAAAGCCGGCTTTATACGAGATCCAAACCGAAGAGGAGCCGTTCTTCTCCGCCGTTCGTTCCATCTGGTCTTACCGCTTCGTCCGGCTGTACAGCCTGCTATTGTTCGCCGGTTTCGGCCTGTTCGTTACCCTCACCACCTGGCTGGAGGTGCTCTCCGAAGCAATCGGCATCACCTCTGCTGAAGTCGGCCTCGGCATCGGCGCAATGACCCTCGCCGGCATCGTCGGCGCCGCGATCGTCCCCGGCTGGGCCGACAAAGGACCGCGAGCGCGCTACGTGCTGTCCGCATCGCTTCTTATCAGCGCCGCCGCCCTAACCGGCTTGGCGGCCGGCGCGCCCTTGTGGCTGTTCTTCTGCCTGTTCAGCTTAACAGGCTTTATGCTGCTGGCTAACTTGCCGGTCATCCTGTCATCCGCCGAGAGGGAGTCGCCGCCGAAGGAAGCCGGCTCCGTAGCTGGCGTCCTGCTCATGTTCGGCAACCTCGGCGGCATCGTCCTGACGCTTGCCGTACAAGCTCTGCTCGACCATCGTCTTCTCGCCATAGGCACCTTGATCGCGATCGTTCTATTGGCGTTGCCGATTGTCGCCTTCATTCCAGCTCGTCCAACAAAGAGAAAACTCTCGGCGTAATAGATTGAAAATTTTGTCTAATTTTGCTATTTTAGTATTGTGTTTGATACCGCCAGACCCGCTCTGTCGCTTTCCTACATAACCAATGGAGATATCGAACCCAACCTGCCGCCTAGGAGGACGTTCGAATGAATTTCCCTCTCTACCTCGGTCATACCTTCCTGCAAAGAACCTTGCATACCATGCAATTCACTCACCTGTTTGTCCGCGTCAAAGTAAACAAACAGCTCGTCGTCTATTCCGTTGAGGACGGCAAAGAAGCCCCTCGAGCCATCTTCACCCAGTTGGATCGCGGCCTTAACCAATACACCCTTAAGATTGTCGGTCCCAAAGGCACGCACCAGCTAACCCCCTTCATAGGAACGTTGGGCGAGCTCATTCCGATCCTCACGACCAAACTGCATTTCGTCCTCATTCGCTGGATCGAGAACTAATTCGCTAGCCTTGCTTCTCGTAGCGCTAGTAATTCCTCCTCTTGCCTTCGTGGTAGGGGAGGCTCTTTCTTATTCGGGGACGCTCTCGCCTATCCAAATCCATCTTATCCAAATTCATTTTCAACCCACTATCCCCTCTTCTCAGAAGAATAGGTACGGGTACGCAAAGCGAGTCCTCGACTGGAATTACTCTCAGTAACTCCAAGCGCGTCTGTGCCACTTCAGCCACTTCGACTTCGAGCCGAAAACCCGCCAAGCAACTGGCAAGGTACGTCGGGGGCTTGTCAGAATGGAATAGGTGCATACGGAGGTTGTGGCGCACCAAGAGAGCAAGGATTGGAAGATGGCTGCACCGCTTTTCCCCAGCATCGCATTGGCACGAAAACAAAACTCATTCAAATAGGCTTGCAAATGCTTCGCTCCTATTCCGCCGAACGTATCATTCAGCCAAAGCTTCAATTGGCGCCGATACGGGCTTAGCTTAGGATGCGCCTTGGCGTAGAATGGAAAAGAATCCACGCTCTCGCTTCTCACCTGGTTGGATCGAAAAGCCTGATAGCCCTCTTTGTTGATCGTCCGTTCGGGCATCCGCACATGGTCGGGATCGGGCTGCTGCATCTTGATCCCCTGAAGATCTCCCGCATCATTGAAGGAACCGCCGAGCATAAGAGGCTGGTGCGCGTTAAGAAAGTTGCTGGTGCCGTACCCGAACGACTCCATTCGAACCGCGTCCGCCAATAGCTCCGATTGTTCAGCAGATTGCATCGCCACTCGAATTTTGTGGGAGAGGAGCCAGGCCGTTTTGTAGGTTACCTCCAGAATCTCGGAAAGCCGCAACGAACTGATTCCGCCTGGCTGCGCCAGCAGAAACATGGCCTGAAACCACTTAGTGAGCGATGTCGAGCTGCCTTCAATAACCGTGCCGGCAATAATAGACGTTTGGTGACGGCAAGCCTTGCACTCAAAGAGCGGAAGTCGACGCGTGCGCGTTAAATAGTACCGGGAATGACGACAGATCGGACAGCGGTACCCATCCGGCCAACGAGCCTGAAATAACGCCTCGACACAAGCCTGCACGCTCCCGAACTTCTCGCGGAAAGCCTCAAACGTCACCGGTTCCGTCATCCGTCGCACCCCCTTCGTGCATGTTTCCATTATACCAAACGTATGTTCCCTTTTCAAATTATTTATCCATCTTAGTTCCATATTTTTTTATGCATATTGTTCTGATAGACAGGGATAGCGGGTCGTATGCAGATTTGTCGCTGGAGACACCATTGCGCAGGCAAGCTTGTTCTGAGGAAAAGGGATAATGGGTCGCAAGCAACTTCGGCGTATTGGGATTCGACTGCGCGAACAGTCCGTTCTGAGCAAAAGTCCGTTCTAAGCAAAAGGAACGATGAGATGATTCCGTATTGCGAAAACAAAACAAAAAAAAGCCGAGGGCTGCCCCCGGCTTGCGTGCGAATGGTTTATACGAGATAGAGCAGAATCGCGAAAAAGTGAGCGATGGATCCTGCCAACACGAACAGGTGCCATACGGCGTGATGGTAAGGGAACGCGCGCCAGACGTAGAAGATGGTGCCGAGGGTATAGAGTAAGCCGCCGGCGACGAGAAGGTGCAGGCCGGTCGGGCTCATGGCTTCCTGCAGCGGCCCCCAGACGAAGACGACCATCCAGCCCATCAGCACGTAGAACAAAGTGGATAGATACAGGAAGCGCTTGGTGAAGAACGCTTTGAAGACAATGCCGGCTATGGCGATCCCCCACACGATTCCGAACAGAGTCCAGCCAAGAGGACTTCTCAGAATGGTCAGCATGATCGGGGTGTACGTCCCGGCGATGAACAGATAGATGCAGGAATGGTCGAAGGTCTCGAAGAGATCCTTGATTTTGCCTTCTTTAAAAGAATGAACGAGAGTCGATGCGACATAAAGCATAAGCATCGTGACCCCGTAGATCGTAAAGCTTGTCACGTGCCACGCGTCCCCTCGGAGACTTGCGAATACGATAAGCAGCGTTAAGCCGGCAATGCTCAGCGCGGCTCCGAGTCCATGAGTCACCGCGTTGGCGACTTCTTCTCTCCTGGAGTATACGTACGTGTTGGCCATAAGGCGTCTCTCCCCTCTGTTCGGGCTCCATGATATCCATTATACGCCCGGAATCGCCCAGAGGTCACTTGTCCATTCAATGGCGATAAAGGGGATCTTCCTAAGATTCCCCTCGATCTGCCGATTCTACACTCTCGCCCGGCTCACTCGGAGGATGGACTCTAGAACTCGGCAACCTTCCAGCCTTGCGGACGGCCTCCCGAAGCAGGTATTCGATATGGCCGTTCACGCTGCGGAATTCGTCTGCCGCCCATCTCTCCAAAGCCTGATGCAGCTCGGCGTCCAGTCGCAGCGGAAATGCCTTCCTTGCTTTCGCCATAACGTCTCACCTTCAACCGTAAATCGTTCCCGTATTGATAACCGGCGTGGAGCCCTTGTCGGAAACAATGGTAACGAGAAGATTGTTGATCATGGCCGCGCGGCGTTCGGGATCCAGCTCCACTCCATTCTCCTCCAGCTGTCGAAGCGCGGATTCGACGATCGAAACGGCGCCTTCGACGATGCGCTGGCGCGCGGAGATGATCGCCATCGCTTGCTGGCGCTGCAGCATGGCGCTCGCGATCTCCGGTGCGTACGCCAAGTGGGTAAGACGGGTCTCCAGTACCTCGACGCCGGCAACGCTCAGTCGATTCTGCAGCTCCGCGGACATCTGCCCGCCTACTTCGTCCGTATTGCCGCGGAGCGAAGGGGCACTCTCGTCGTTGAACGTGTCGTAAGCATAATGAGCGGCGATATGCCGAATGGCGGTCTCGCTCTGGATCTCGACGAATTTCTCGTAGTTGTCGACATCGAACATGGCCTTGGCGGTATCGACCACCCGGTAGACGACCACGCAGCCGATCTCGATCGGATTGCCTTCGGCGTCGTTCACCTTGAGCGTCTGGGAGTTGAAGTTGCGAACCTTCAGGGACAGCTTCGACTTCGACGAGAACGGAATGACCATCCAAAGCCCGCTGTCGGTCACCGTCCCCTTATAGCGGCCGAAGAACGTAATGACTCTCGCTTGATTGGGTTGAACGATGGTTAAGGCGGTCGTCATCAGGATGAAAAGCAAGAACAGCACAATGCCTCCTGCGATGAGAAGCGGAGAAGGCTCTTCCTGGCCATCCAGCCCAATGAAGCAGGCAATTCCTCCGGCAAGCAGCAGAATAGTCAACAGCAATGCCGCGAACCCGTTGAGTTTCCATGCGTTTTTGGTCGTCATGCGAACACCCCATATCTTTTTGATATTAATATGATATCACTTATGGAATTTGTTTTCCACCTTAAACAACATAAAAGCCCCCATTGTCCGCCCGGAAGATCGGGTTGGAGACATTGGAGGCTTTCGACCGGAAAATCGGGGCGCGAACATTAAAGGCTTCCGCTCGGAAAATCGGGTTCGAGACATTGGAGGCTTCCGCTCGGAAGATCGGGTCGGAGACATTGGAGGCTTTTTTCGTGAGGAATTGTCACTAGCCATCATAATGGTATTTCTTCATCAGCAGCTTGCCGATCCAGGAAACCACGCCGTAAGCGACTACCGACATGACGGCTAGCAAGCAGATGCTGACCATAACCAGGTTCATCTGGAATACTTGGCCTCCATAGATGATGAGATAGCCAAGGCCGGCTTTGGAGGAAAGAAATTCGCCCATCACGACGCCTACCAGAGTCAGGCCAACGTTGACTTTAAGCGTAGCGATGAAGTTCGGAACGCTGGCGGGCAGCATGACCATCGTCAGCATCTGCAGCCGGGTCGCTCCGAACGACTCCATCAGCTTTAGCTTTGTTTTGGCCAGCTCCTTGAAGCCGTTCTCGATCATCATGACGGTCACGATAATCGAGATGGCGATCGCCATCCCGTAGATGGAGTAGCGGTCACCCAGCCAAATATAGAAGATCGGGCCCAGCGCGACCTTCGGCAAGGCGTTGAGGACGACGATGTAAGGCTCCAGCACTTTCGATGCATAGGTCGACCACCAGAAAACAACGGCAATCAACGTTCCCGCGACCATCGACAGGACGATGCCGATGAGCATCTCCATCCCGGTCGTCCACGTATGCTTCCACAGGTTGCTTTCGACGAACAACTCCCGGAACGAGGAGAAGATCTGGGAAGGCTTGCTGGTCAGCATCGAATCGACCCACTTCAGGCGGGCAGCCGTCTCCCACAGCGCTAGAAGTCCGACGAGCAGCAGCAAACGGGACAGCTGGATAAGGATCGATGTTCTTCTCTGACGCTTCAGATACTGGCGGTACGCCGGCGATCTTTGCTCCTCGGCCGCCGTCGCCGCCGGGGGATCGGCCCGACCGACGGCCGCGGAGAGGATCTCCTGCGATTCCTTGGGACCGGAGGCGGACGGGGATCCTCTGGGCTCATCAACCGGCAGCAGTGACATGGGAGTCCAACTCCTTCCATATGGCGTTGAAGTAACCCTGGAAGCGGTCGGCTCCTCTCTTCTGCCACGGAGTCAGCTCCCCCCCTTCATCGAAGACGATGTCATAGGAGGAAGAGATCGTGCTCGGCCGCTTGGACATGACAAGCACGCGGTCCGCCATCGTGATGGCTTCCGGAATGTCGTGGGTGACGAGAACCGCCGTCTTGCCCTGTTCCTTTATAATATGGTGAACGTCGTCCGCCAGTGTCAGGCGGGTCTGGAAGTCCAACGCCGAGAACGGCTCATCGAGAAGCAGAATGTCGGGCTCCGCCACGAGCGTGCGCACGAGCGCGACTCTCTGCCTCATCCCTCCCGACAGCTGGGAAGGATTGTGATGCGCGAACTCGCCCAAGCCATACCGCTCCAGAAGGTAGAGCGCCTTCTCCCTCGCTTGCTTGCGGTTGATGCGCCGCACCTCCGCGCCGACGAGCAGGTTGCTGAGCACATCCCTCCACTCGAAGAGATGGTCGTGCTGAAGCATGTAGCCGACCTTCGAGGAGGTGCCGCTCACCCTCTCGCCCATAAGCAGCACCTCGCCGCGGGTCGGCTTCAGCATCCCCGAGACGAGGGAGAGCAGCGTGCTCTTCCCGCAGCCGCTCGGCCCCACGATGCTGACGAACTCCCCTTGCTTCACTTCAAGCCGAATGTCCCGCAGAGCTTCCGTCTCTTGCTTCGGCGAGAAGTAGCTTAAGCCCACGTCTCTCATCTCGATCTGCGGAACGCCCATCGTATATTCCACCTTACGATTTGATTTTCTGAACGAAGCTCATATCGACTACTGCGGACATGTCCGCCAGCTTCTCTTCCGCCTTCAGCACCCCGTTCTCGATTAGCACGGATTGCAGCTTCTCGAACAGCTCCGGCGTCATCTCCGGCTTCGCGGGCCACGTCTCTTGATCCTTATATCGTTTGATCGCAGAAAGGATGATGTCGTCCGGCGTCCCGTCGAAGAACGGCTTCAGCGCCTCGACGATCTCGGCGTCGCTCGCCGTCTGCAGCCAAGCGGTTCCTTTGGCTACGGCGTTCACGAACTTCTGGATCACTTCCGGATTCTTGGCGATGTAATCCGAGGTAGCCACGTAGGACGTCTCCGGGAACTCTCCGAACTCTTCACCCATGGATGCGGCGTAATACGCTTTGCCTTCCTTAATCAGCGTCGAAGCGACCGGCTCGAACAGCTGGATATAGTCGCCCTGCCCGCTCGCGAAGGCGCCGGCCATGGCGGTCGAGGCGATGTTCGTCACGACGTTCGCTCCGTCGGCCTTCTCCTTCAGGAGAGTCGAATTCAGCACCATCTGCGGGGCGCTGCCCGGTCTCCAGCCGATCACCTTCTTGCCGGAGAGCCCGCTCCAGGAGAAGGAATCGAGCTTGTCGCGGGAGAGCAGGAAGGAGCCGTCCTTCATCGTCAATTGATAGAACAGCTTCAGCGTTTTCTCGCCTTTCTGGTTGTAAATGTAGATGGTCGTCTCCGGTCCGACGAGCGAGATGTCCGCCGTACCGGCGATCAATGCGGCGGCTCCCTTGTCGGAGCCCTGGGAGGTGGTCATGTCGATGTCCAGCCCTTCTTCCTTGAAGAAGCCCTTGGACATGGCGATATAATGCGGCGCGTAGAAGATAGACCGGATGACCTCGGAGAACTTCACCTTCGTCAATTCCTTCGGGGTCTCGGACGGGGATGACGAAGGCGTTGGCGAAGGCTCCGATACGCTGGCGGATGGGGACGGCGATGGCGACGACGGCGACGGGGAAGACGCCGTCTTGTCGTTGTTCCCTCCGCAACCCGCGACGATCAGCACTAGGACGATAGACAGCAAGAGTCCGATCCCCATTCTCTTTTTGTTCCCTCTCATGACATCTCTCCCTCTCCCATATTTAATTTATTCGGGCGACCCGGGATGGCTCGCCGATTAAATATCGCCCCGCCATCTCCCTGCCGTACTCCGCCATTCTCGCATGGCCGATCTCCCGCAGCGGCACCGCCGTCACCCGTTCCCGCAGCACAAAAACCTGTGCCGAAGGAAGGAGCATCTCCAACGCGTACGCAAGCGGCAGCCCGTTCTCGACGATCTCGACGGAATGCGGATTGCCCGCGATAAAGACGAGTCCACGTTCCCGCGCCAGCCGCACGAACTCGTGATCCTCCCTCACCCGGCTGATGCTCGCGATCAGCGTGTCGGTCTCCGGATACATATGTAGCGCCGTCTGCAAATTTGCCACGCTGAAGCCGGTATGAGGGAAAAAGTGCAGGATATGCTTCACCGGCTGATCCGGGCTGCCCGCGAGCAGCTTCGCCGGGTTCGCCAGCGTCGCCTCCTGCAGAGCCGACTCGCCGCGAATCGCCCGCTCCGCCGCAAGCAGATCGAGATCGACCTCGCGGCCCATCCATTCCCCTATGCGGTTCAGAATGTCGCCGGCCGTCTTGATCTCGTCGAACGCGATGCCTTGGTGAAGCACGTTGCCCGGCACTCCGCCGAAAGCGATATCCGTCTTCACCTTCCGATGGCCGTGCAGAAAGGTCATCCCGGGGTGAAGGCCGTGGAACGCTTCATGCAGCTCGATGAGGGACAGTCCGTATAGCGGCAAATACTGCAGGAAGGGCACGCCTCCCGAGCTGGCGGCATCCGCGACGGGATGATGGACGATCAGAAGATCCAGCTCCATTCCGGAGGCGAGCTCGATCATGGATTCGGTCAGCGTCATCCCGATGCCGATCCGCTTAACCGTCTGGTTCGCGTCCCCGAACACGAGCCCGGGGATCTCCAGCACGCTCTTGCCCGGAATGTTCGAGCTCTTCATCACGACGTACGGGTAAGCCCCGGCAGCGATCCCGTTCCAATCCGTGACCATTCTACCTCTTGTAATGACATTAAGAGCCTGCAAGACATCCCCAACGTTCGTCCCCGCCGCCTTCTCCTTCATTCCGGCTCCCGCCCCCTCTTTTCGAAGCCTCCCGGCAGCCCGCCCGCAGAGCGCAAAAAAACCGCGCATCATGACCATATGGGGATCGAGCTGAATCGATCCGAATACGTCACAATGAGCGGTTGCAAGGCCCTCCTCGCGGGAGCTCCCTAAGACCTGCTCTTATTCGTTGCAGCCGTCCGCAAGGGCGCCGGACATCCATTCTTCGATCCATAGGCGAGACTCTCGCCGGGATCGGGAACCGACGCCTTGGCGTTCGCGAACCCTCCGCCGTGCCTTCCCGTTGCACAAGCCTTATTTTCTCAAGATAAGAAGCTTCTTGTAAGGTAATTTAACATAGATATGGGCGCTTCGCAATAGTTATCTGACAATTCACGCAACTATGGACAAGAAGCTTACATAAGCTCCAGCTCGCTTCTCAGCAAGATTACCGTGCCCGACAGCTCCGTCTTCGGGTCGTAGTCCTTCAGCACCGCCGCCACATCCAGTCCAAGCGTGCGCTCCAGCTCCTCCTTGAGCATTCGCTTGTTCTCTTCCATGATGAGCATGTCGACGCTGGCGGTCAGCGAGCGGTTGATCGGGTCCAGGATCTTAAGCGCGGGGATCCGCTTGTGGGTCGCGAAGATCAGCACCTTGTCGCCGTACAGCTCGATCCGCTGCGACTTGATTCCGATGCCGAAGATTTCCTGATTGATGGAATTGTAGATTTTGATGATTTCCTGCTTCAGTACTCCAGCCGAGAATGTCTTGCGCACGCGTCAGCCTCCTTCCGACTATCTGCTAGCCGTATGCCGTTGCCCATCAGCCCATTGTATATTCGACGGGTATTGGCGCGTCTCCTGCGCGAAGCCTGTTTTGACGGATGGCCGCCGGTATGGTTAAGCTTAGAAGATCGGCTTATCCTTAAGCCAAAGTTGACGATGAACCTGCTGGACGAATTCAACAGTTGGAGGGGCAGAGATGAGTAAGCCTAGCGAAGAGAGAGCCCTGGTCCTTGTGTTGCACGAGATTTATGGAGTCAACGATCACATCCGTGCGTTCGACGAGGCATTGACGAAGGCAGGCTATGACACGATCAGTCCGAACCTGCTTGGCCGCGAATGCTTCTCTTATGAGCAGGAGGAGGAAGCTTATTCCTTCTTCATGAACGAGATCGGGTTCGATAGAGCCCTTCAAGCGATCAAGCCTATAATTGAGGAAAATAGGGACAGCTATCGGAGGATCTATATCGTCGGGTTCAGCATCGGGGCGACTCTAGCGTGGAGGTGCAGCGAATACGGGATCGACGGAGTCGTCGGCTATTACGGCTCCCGTATCCGCAGCTACATGGAAGTGGATCCGCAATGCCCAGCCTTGCTGATCTTCGCCTCCCGAGAGAGGAGCTTCGACGCGTCGGAGCTGGCAAGCAGGCTGAGGAAGAAAAGGAACACGGAAGCAGAGGTCTTTGGCGCCGGCCACGGCTTCATGAATCCGTTCCACCCCGCTTTCGACTCGGCCGGCTATCGGCGCGGTTTGGATCGCACCCTGGAGTTCTTGGTACAGAAAAGAGGCCTCCCCTAAGTCGTTGACTTGCGGGATGCCTCTTTCTTCGGGTTAGCGATAAGCAGTTACCGATTGTCCACTTTCTCCGGGTACAGATCATGGTTCAAGAGGCGGTGCTCCGCCATCTTCTCGTACTTCGTTCCCGGCTGGCCCCAGTTGCAATAAGGGTCGATGGAGATGCCGCCGCGCGGCGTGAACTTCCCCCAGACCTCGATGTAGCGAGGCTGCATGAGATCGATAAGGTCGTTCATGATAATGTTCATGCAATCCTCGTGGAAGTCTCCGTGGTTCCGGAAGCTGAACAGGTACAGCTTAAGCGACTTGCTCTCGACCATCCGGACGTCCGGGATGTAGGAGATGTAGATCGTCGCGAAGTCCGGCTGCCCGGTCATCGGGCACAGGCTCGTGAATTCCGGGCAGTTGAACTTCACGAAGTAGTCCCGGCCCGGATGCTTGTTCTCGAACGCCTCCAGGATGTCGGGAGCGTATTGGAACCGGTACTCCGTCCCCTGGTTGCCCAGCAGCGTAACGCCGCTTAGCTCCTCTTTGTTTCTCCCCGCCGTGCTCTCGTTCATGGAAAAGGTCATTCCTTTCTGTTCTTCATCATTGGCGTATCTGTCCTATATAGCGTCTGCTTAAACCCCTTTTTTGTTCCCCCATACCCAGGTGTGGAGCTGCGGCAGCACGTGAGCCCCCTTCAGGTCCGCGCGCGGCATCACCCTGTCGATCAGCCATTGGTATCTCTCCAGCAGGTAAGGCAGCATGCGGCTCGCGTCCCGTTCGTCCAGCTTGCCGTTGCCGGCCTGGACGTAGAAGGCAACGCCTGGATAACGCTCATGCACTTGAGCCGCATAATCAAGGTCGCGATCGTCGAATACGACGACCTTCAGGCTGAAGCGGCTGCCCGCCTCTTGAAGACGCTGGGCGATCCGATCGAGCGCTTCCCAGTCGGTCTCCATTCTGGAGCTGGGCGGCTTAGGCGACAGCGTCAGCTCGTCGATCCGGGCGAACCAAGGCTGCCAGAGGCTGCCTTGCGTCTCCAAGGCTACCTTGATCCCGCTTGCTTGCAGCTGCTCGATCAAGACTCCGAGCTGAGCGTGCAGCGCCGGATTGCCCCCCGACAGCGTGACGTGGTCGAAGGCGTCGCCTCCCAGCTCTCTCAGCTCCTGAACGATCCGGCCGGCGCTTAGCCAACGGATGTCTCCCTTGGCGCTGCCGTCCCACGTAAAGGCCGAATCGCACCAGGCGCAGCGATAATCGCAGCCTGCCGTGCGGACGAACATCGTCTTGCGGCCGATGACCATGCCTTCTCCCTGAACCGTTGGGCCGAAGATCTCCAGTACCGGAAGTTCCCGCTCCCGTTCACGCATGGGCACGTCCTCCCTTCGCCGGAGGACGGTAAACGCAATAGCTGGTCGGCGTCTCGCGCAGGAACACCTGCACGCACGCCGGCTTGTTCGGCATCCGGTCCAGATGCTCTTGGACCAGCTCGCATATCGTGCGGGCGACGACCTCTGTCGTCGGGAAGCGATCGGGCTCCGCATCGCTGAAGCTAGCGTTATCCTCGTTCAGGAGCGTATGGTCGAACCGGTCGTGAATGAGCTTCTTGATCGCGGAGAAGTTGACGAGGAAGCCGCACTCGTCAAGCTCGTCTCCCGCGACGGTCACGTTGGCATAATACGTATGCCCGTGCATCCGCCGGCAGGCGCCCGCTTCCTCCGACGGCACGTAATGAGCCGCCGCGAAATGAAAATCCTTGTTCAGTTCATAACAGTAGGGATGAGAAACCTGCGGATAAGAGGAATGCAGCATCAGGATCGCGCCTCCCTGCCGGAAGCGGCCAGATAATCGTCCAGCCCTCTCTTGCGGAGCTTGCATGCCGGACACTCGCCGCAGCCGTCCGCGACGATTCCGTTATAGCAAGTAAGCGTGCGCTGCCGCACGAACTCGAAGGCGCCAAGCCGGTCGGCCAGCTCCCAGGTTTGCGCCTTGTTCAGCCACATAAGGGGGGTATCGATGACGAACGGAAAATCCATCGCGAGGTTAAGAGTCACGTTAAGCGACTTGATGAAGACGTCGCGGCAATCGGGATAGCCGCTAAAGTCGGTCTCGCACACGCCGGCAACGATGTGCGTCGCGCCGATCTGCTTGGCGAGCACGGCGGCGAACGTGAGGAACAGCAGGTTGCGGCCGTCGACGAAGGTAGAAGGCGGCGAGCCTTCCTTCTCTTCGATGGCGATGTCGTCGCGGGTGAGCGCGTTCGGCGCTAGCTGGTTCAGAAGCGCCATGTCCAGGACATGATGCTTGACGCCGAGCTCTTCGGCGATCTGCCGCGCGCAGTCCAGCTCCAGCTTATGCCGCTGCCCGTAGTCGAAGGTAACGGCCTCCACTTCCGCGAAGCGTTCCTTCGCCCAGAACAGGCAGGTCGTGCTGTCTTGGCCGCCGCTGAAGACGACGACCGCTTTGTTTAATGTATTCATGTTCCTATCTCCCTCTCTTGCTCAATCAAATGGGGAAGAGAGAGATTCTTGAAGTCCAGCCCTAAAGAATCGGCGCGAAGCGGTAAAGCCCGCTTCGCGCCGAACACAAAAACGACGACGCCCGCGAAGGCTGCCGCTTCTGTATAGTTTTTTATAGAGGGAGTTCGCGAACCTCTCCCGGCGCTTTCTTGGCTTACGCCAGAAAGCATTGCCGGAGTTTCTTCTTCAGTTGTAACCGTACTATAGCATATTTCTCTAGTAACGGACACCCTCGATCACGTACGTGGTGTCCTTCAGCAGGCGATCGATGTCGACGGCGGCTGCCCTCAGGTTGACGGTCTCGCCAAGGCGCATCGACTCTTCGAGATCGGCGATCATCAGCTCGACCTGCCTGATATTGGCAAGCAGCCCGCGATTGTCGTTAAGGGAGCCGTCTTTCTCGATTCTCGCCTTGAGCAGGGCGGCTTCCCGGTCGATGCGATGCTTCATGTCCGCGAACGTCTCGACGTTCTTCGCGAAGTCGGACGTCTTGACCTGCATCTCGGCGATCAAGGTCTGCGTCTCCTGTACTTGCTCCCGCGCATGAACGGAATCGAAGTGGCGAGCCTCGCTCGCCTTCTTGATGGAGCCGTCGATCCGGGCAAGCCCCCTGCGGAGGTCATCCAGCGGGTAGCTCGTGCGCTTGGAGATCGCCTCGACCGCCTTCGCGACGGCTTCGGAATCCTTCTTCGCCTGTTCCAACAGGCGGCGCGCTTCGTCCGAGGCCTTCTCCAAGACGAGCATCTGCCGCTTGAAGCGCTCCAGCTGGCCGGACACCTCGTTCGCCTCGTATTGCAGCCTTTTCGCTTGATAGTACGGCGCAAGGAACGAGAAGAACTTGGCTCGGCTCCCCTTCAGCTTCTCCTGAAGCGAATCCGCCTTCTCCCGGGCGGAGAGAACGGAGCGCTCCAGATCGGACAGCGCATCCTTCGTCCGTCCTTGAACAAGGCCGTCCTCCGCCTCCTTGAACTCTCCCGATAGGATAAGAGAGTTCAAGCGCGCCAGAGACTCCTTGTTCCGTTCGGCCTCCCGCCTCAGCAAGCTTCTGGTCAGGCTATACTGCAAACTGAACAGCAAGAGAACAACCAGGACAAGCGCGAGAATCAAGTAGATTACCGTCGACATCAGGCATCAGCCTCCGCAGCACTTCTTGAACTTCTTGCCGCTTCCGCAAGGACACGGATCGTTGCGGCCCACCTTGCGCCCGGTAGCCAGATCGACCACGTTGCCCGCGGCCGTCTTCCCTACCGTCTCTTCGCCGTTCTTCTCCTGGGTCAGCTCGTTCGGCGAATGCCCCTTCAGCCCCCAGAAACGAGTGGTGTTATGGAGTTCGGTAATGTGCCCGATGAATCCTTGGACGAGCAGCATATCCTCCATCTCGAGCTGCTCCTGGAAGAACTCGAGCATCTGCGAAGGCCGCGCTCCTTCTTGAATATACATCGAGCATTCGAAAATGAGACCGTCCGCGTCCTCTTCGGATAACGAATAGTTGGTCTCCAGGAAGCGAACGAACGCTTTGTAGCTGGCATTCCTCTCGATGTAATCGAATTCCCCCGCCTGCATCAGCTCGTCCGTAGAAAATTCGCGGAACGTCAGATCCGGGCGCAACTGCTGCTCCTGTCGAACCTGCGATGGATCCACTGCCGCATCGTCGGCATAACCGTAATCGCCAGCCTGCAGGCTGGCTCCGTATTGCACGGCCTCTTCCAGCAGCTTCTTTAGCTCTCTAACGGACAGCTCTGCGCTCAGGTGAGGCGCAAGAAGCCGATGCATCTCTTCCAGGCTGAGCACGCCGTAATAATTCAACAGGCCCCTGACGAGGCGGATCGTTCTCGCATTTCTCTTCGCCGCTTCCCGGGCGGCGGACAGATCCAGCTTCTTGCAGGCGTCCGCGATCTCCGCCGGCATGATCCAGCGGTTCTTGCCCTTCACGCTGCGGCGGAACAGGTACCCCCGTTCAAATAGGTAGGTCGTGCCTCCGTAAGGGCTGTTTTCCGCCAGCCAGCCGTCAGCCGCCGCTTTCTTGACTAGCTGGAACGTCTCCTCGTCCAGCCAGAGAAGCAGCTCCGGCAGGTGCTCCGGAAGCAGCTCCGTTAATCTGGCGGCCAGATCGTCCTTCTTGAGGGAGCTGAGGCCCGCCAGCTTAAGCAAGCTGCGAATCGCCGTCAGATCGCCCTTCGAGAGCGGCGCCAGCGCCTCCGCCAGGCTCAGCGATCCTTCGATCGGAGGCCACAGTTCTACCTTCTCCGCAAGTTGATTCCTGTTTTGTGCACTGCTCATCATTTCATCCAATCTCCGTGTAACCGGTCATTTTCATCCCTACTATCATAACGAAAGTTACACGGTTCGACAACAGTATTGGATATTAATGGTATATGGTCCGAAAATTCACTTTATCGAAAATCGGGCGGGATGCGTCCGGCCAGACCGGTCAGAATCGCCGTCTCGATGATGGCATGGCGTACCTTCGGCACGACGTGCTCGTTGAAGATGCTCGGGATAATGTATTGATCGTTCAGCTCGTTCTCCGTGACCACGGAAGCGATGGCCCTGGCGGCCGCCAGCTTCATCGGCTCGCTGATCCGCTTCGCTCGGCAATCGAGCGCTCCGCGGAACAACCCCGGGAACACCAGCACGTTGTTGATCTGGTTCGGGTAATCGCTTCTTCCCGTCGCGAAGACGCCGACGTGGGGCAGAGCCAGCTCCGGCGCGATCTCCGGCTGCGGGTTCGCCATCGCGAATACGATCGAGCGCTCCGCCATCTTCTTGACGTCCTCTTCGCCGAGCACTCCGCCGCGGGACACGCCGATAAACACGTCCGCTCCCTCGATGACTTCCTTCAGCGTCCCCGGCTCCGCGCCTACCTGCGGCTGCTGGGCGAGCCAATTCCACATCGGGTGGTCGTAGCTGTTGCCGCGAACGATGGCCCCTTCGCGATCCACCGGAACGAGATGCTTGACGCCGGCGTCGAGAAGCATTTTGCAGATCGATACCCCGGCCGCGCCGACTCCGTTGACGATGACCTTCACCTGATCGATTCTTTTGCCGACCACTTTGAGCGCATTCAGAAGCCCCGCGATGACGACGACGGCCGTGCCGTGCTGATCGTCGTGGAAGATCGGAATCGACAGCTCCTCCGACAACCGGCGTTCGATCTCGAAGCACCGCGGCGAGCTGATATCCTCCAGGTTGATGCCTCCGAAGATCGGGCTGATCGCTTTGATCGTGCGAATGATCTCTTCCGTGTCCGTCGTGTCCAAGCAGATCGGAAAAGCATCCACTCCGGCAAGCTGCTTGAACAGCATCGCCTTGCCCTCCATGACCGGTGCGGCCGCATACGGCCCGATGTCGCCAAGGCCGAGAACCGCCGTGCCGTCCGAGATGACGGCAACCGTATTCCGCTTCACCGTCAGTGAGAACGCTTTCTTAGGATCCTCATGAATGGCCTGGCAGACGCGAGCCACGCCCGGCGTATAGACCCGCGACAGATCGTCCCGGTTCTTGATCGGAAGCGTCGGCTGGATCGAGATTTTGCCCCCGAGGTGCGCGAGGAAGGTCCGGTCGGACACGTTCACGACCTTGACGCCGGGCATGCTTCTCAGCGCTTCGACGAACGGCTTCTCTCCCTGATCTCCGGCTTCGACGGTAACATCGCGTATGGACGTCTCCTTGCCGGGGCGAATGACGTCGATAGAAGTAATATCTCCTCCCGCCTGGCTGATCGCCGTCGCGACTTCCCCGAAGCTGCAGCGTGAATGGTCCATCTCCAGTCTAAGAATAAGGCTCGTTTGTCCCATCTGATCTGTTCCTCCATTCGAAAAAATCGATAGGCGCTGGATACCGCGTCCTCAAGTCCCATTATAAGCAGATTATGTTGTTTATCAATGAACGTTCTGATGAAAAATATTTTTTATAGGTATAACAAATTTATATAACAAGACGCCGCCAGCTCATCCTGACGGCGTCCGCCGCTTCATTTTCTTCTATCTTCCTCTCTCGATCATGCCCATTGTCCGGACACTTGATTCAAGCGATACACGACGGAGGAATCCGTTATTCCCGCCGGGTTGGCGGCAGGCGAATCCGACTGCCCGGAGGACGGCTCTCCATCCGAATTCGGGTTGCCCACGACGATTTTATCGATAACGGGCGCCGGGCCCGCAAGCTGACGATATCCCCAGACCAACATGCCGATCAGAATCATCGCGGCTGCCAGAAAGATAAGCAATCGATATGGATGAACCGCATTCTTTCTCTTCATGAGAAACTCCTCCCGTCTCTTAATGGAAGGATAAGTAATGAACCTAAACCCGACATGAAGCCAACCTTAAACGCCGCTAAAATGGATCGGACCGGCGGATCGGAGGACAGGGGACCCTCTTACTCTTTTTTCTGGCTTTTGCTGTGAAAATAATCACATAACCCTATTGTCATCCTCTATATCATGGGGTAAGATGGTGTCAACAAACGTTTATGTGAATTCCATCACAAATTAATGTGAAAAATATCACATTATTTTGAAGATATGGGTGCCATACTGTCGCTTCTAGGAATAAGAAAGCCGGAGCCGCACTCTCGTTTGAGGGCGCGCTCCGGCTCTATTCCACTAAAGACAAGGACGGTCGTGAAGATGAGACAAATGAAATTTCGCTTTCCTATGCATACACGAAGACAGCTTCTGCTGGCCGGATATCTCGCTCTCGCGCTCTGGGCAGCACTGGAATGGACCAGCACTCATTATGTCCACACGATTCTCTCGCCCGTCGTCTTCGTCTCCTATATCAGCTCGTTCACCGCGTGCACCATCATGTCGGTCGTCCTTTACTTCCATCGCCCTGGCAAGTGGCTGTGCGAGGATAAGCTGGCCTCCCTGCTGCTGTTGGCGCCGTTAGTCTGGAGCCTTCTCTAACGTTCGGAACGGTTCTTACAGGCTAAGCCGGAAGATCTTCGCCACGTCGGCCTGCTCCAGCTTCTTGAAGTGGCCTAGCGGACCGAAGCCCACCGCCTTGCTCGCCATCTCCTCGATCCGATCCTCCCCGATTCCGACCTCGGTCAGAGTCGAAGGCGCCCCTAGCGACCGGAAGAAGTCCCTCGTCGCCTGAATGCCCGCAAGCGCCAGCTCTTCGTCGGACTTGCCCGCCGGGTCGATGTCCCAGACGCGCACCGCGAATTGAACGAATCTCTCGATACGCTCTTGGTATACGTACTTCATCCAGTTCGGGTAAATAATCGAAAGCCCCGCTCCGTGGGCAATGTCATAGATCGCGCTAAGCTCATGCTCGATGTCATGGCTCGCCCAATCCTGATCCAATCCCACGCTGATCGTTCCGCCGCTCAACGCGTAAGTGCCGCAGAGCATCAGGTTCGCCCTCGCCGTATAATCGTCCGGCTTCTCCTGCGCGAGCTTGGCATTCTCCACGATCGTCTTCATGACCGATTCACACAGTCTCTCCTGCAGAGGCGTATTCGTCGTATGGTTGAAGTACTGCTCGAAGACGTGGGTCATCATATCGACCGCTCCGTACGCGGTCTGATCCTTCGGCACCGAATAGGTCAGCGTCGGGTCAAGGATCGAGAAGCGCGGGAACGCATGCTTGGACAGGTAGCCCAACTTGCGGTTCTGTTCCCAGTTCGTGATCACAGACGCGCTGTTCATCTCGCTGCCCGTCGCGCTAAGCGTCAGCACCGTTCCGAGCGGAAGAGCCGCGGTTGCCGTCGCCTTATGCTCGTAGAAGTCCCACACGTCGCCTTCGTACGGTACGCCCAGCGCGATCGCCTTGGACGCGTCCAGAACGCTTCCTCCTCCGACGGCGAGCACGAACGGGATATCGTTCGCGCGGCAGATCTCGATTCCCTTATGGACGGTGGACAGTCTCGGGTTCGGCTCGATGCCCGGCAGCTCGAACACCTCGATTCCATGCTCCTTCAATTGCGACAGCACCTTGTCGTACAAGCCTGTCTTCTTGATGCTTCCTCCGCCGTAAACAAGCAGCGCCTTGCTTCCGTAGGCAGCCGCTTCCCGGCCGAGCTCGCTAACGGTTCCCTGTCCGAAAATGATTTTTGTCGGGTTCTGGAATGTGAATGAATTCATCGCGCTCTCTCCTTACCAGAGAATATCTGATTCTTGCGGGTATTCCGCATTGATTCCGATCTCTTCCACGGAGCATTGATGCTGACGGGCCGCGTCGAGCACCGATTGCTTGAACTTGCGGTATTCCGAGCCTTGCTCGGCGATTTGCTTCGCGACGACCGGAAGGTTCTGCAGCCTCTTCTCGGCGGAGCTCAGCGCAAGATGCCGGCAGTTCAGCTCGTCCACGTATTGAACGATGAAGCTGTCTTCCAGGAAAGTCTGCGTTCCAAGCGCCTGGAAGGCCCTTGCGGCGGAGAAGTCCTTCACCGTCAAGCGCAGGCAATCGACGACCTGGCCTTGGAACTTGCGAATCGCCGCCACCGCGAGGTCCCACTCGGACGTCTTCGCGCTCCGGTACGATTGGCGAATGCAATTGTTCAGCGCCACCCACACGAAGATCGTCTCCGGCCAATAGGCTTTGACCGTTACGCTCTCGGTGTCTCGATCTCGCTGCGCTTGCAATTGATCGTTCAGACGATCATGCAATCCGACCACCCGGCTTCTGGCGGAGGCTAGCCCCGCAGGAGCGTTCTCTCCGTCTCCCGCCGCGACGCTGAAAGCGTTCAGCAGGGCGTCAAGCTCCGGGACCGTTCCCGTAAGGCTCAGTCCGGCGTGGTTCGGAGTGCTTTTTAACTGGATCATGGTTCAAACTCCCTTTGGTTAATTCCATTTGGTCTTCGATTATTTTACCACTAATTGCGGAAATAAAGATTCTCTATTTTACGGCGATTAACGGACATCTCTCGGTTCGTCTCGCGACCTGCTATCCCATCGACTCAGGACCGGCCTCTCGCCGCCGTTCATGCCCGTATTTCCCCAAACCGTTTATGTACCGCTATCCCATCCGCTCAGTTTGGATTCGCGCCGAGGTTCGCGAACCGCTATCCCCTTGGCTCAGATTGGATACCCCCAACCGTACGCGTACCGCTATCCCCCCGGCTCAGATCGCCTTCCCCGAGCAGTTCGTGTACCGCTATCCCATCCGCTCAGAACCTCGCCGCCTCCTGCGGAATTGCCGTTTCTGATCGAAAGGGATAATGGTTCATCGGGATGAATCACAAATAGGCCTCAACGTCCTTCAACACACAAACCCTTCACAGCGCGAAAGCGACGCTCTCGAATCAGCGATGCCGACAGGCGAGCTGCACAAGATCGACTCCGGTCACTCCGGTTGCACAAATCCCAAGAGCGGCGGAAGATTCTTATACGCCCGTACGCTTCTTCTGGTTGTTCGGCTTCTTCTTGATCTGGCTGGTCATCTTCTTCGTCGCCGTCGAATAGTGATCCGTGCTGCCCTTGGCCCCGTACTGGGCCTGCTTCTTCTGCTCGAGCTTCCGCTTCATCGCTTCGGCCAAGCTGATCTTCTTCGGTTCCGCCGATAGCTCGCCGCCTGCTTGTTTCTCTTCCATTCCTGTCTAACTCCCCTATCTTCCGTTTATCGAAACCCCGTCCTGCGGCTCCTTATTTCTGCTGAAGCTGCTTCCAAACCGTCTTGTTGCTGTATTGTTTCTCTGCGCCGATATCCTTGCCGAACCATTCCGGCGGCTCGAACGAGTTCGCTTCTTCCTCGGAGTCGAATTCGACCTCCACGACCGTCAGCTCGAGCTGATCGTAAACGTCGATCTCCACCACTTTGTCCCGCCATTCCGCCGTAATCCGGTTCTTCGTCAGCGGGACAGCCCCGAACGCGCGGGCGACCTGCTCGTAGATGCTTCCCGAGATGGAATATTCGACCTCTTCGCGGGTCATTCCGTTGCCCAGCTTGAACGTATGGGTGTATTCCATCTGCCCGGTCCGCACATCGGTAATCCGGCGGATCCGCAGCTCCTGGGTCTCGTCCATCGCGAGGTATGTCTGCTCGATTCTTTGTTCTTTGATTGGGCGAATCATGTTGTTCTCCACCAGCCAGGCCGGTGTCTGCTTCAGCAGGAATTTTCTCTCGATCTCCAGCGCCATTCCGCGTCGTCTCCTATGCCAACTTAATTGATTGTATTGTACGTGATGCCGGGGTCCCGGTCAAAAAAAACAGGTTCGTGCTCAATAGCCGATATAGCGAGCGTAAAGCGACTTAGCGCGGACGTAATCGGAGGTTCCCTGAACGAGCACTCTTCCCTCCGGGAATATCACCAGCCGCTCCCCTTCCGGCAGCTCGGCCCGAAGCAGATAAGGGTTCAGTTTGACGCTAACCGCGGCCGGCTCCAGCCTTCGCTTCCATTCCTCCAGATCGAACGGACGCTTACCCGCGATCTGGACCGACTCTCTGCCGCATAGCGAGAGCATCTCCTCCAACTGCGGCTCCTCAAGAGCGGGATAGCGCCCCTCCCCGCAGCAGGGACAAGTCTCGGAGGGCGAACCCAGCTTCATCTCAAAAATCTGGTTATGCCAAATATCAAGGCTGACCAAGCTGTGCCTTCGGGCAGCCTCGTCGCCCACCAGGAACTTCAACGCCTCCACCGCTTGATAAGACGCGACGATATCGACGATCGGCGCGATGACGCCGATCGTGTCGCAGGTCTCTCCGCCGCCGGCGGATCCCGGCATCAGGCATCGCAAGCAAGGCGTCGCGCCCGGAACAAGAATCGCGCTCATTCCGCGCGAGCTGACGGCTCCTCCATAGGCGAACGGGATTCCCCGCTTGAAGCAGGCATCGTTCAGCAGATAACGCGTCTGGAAGTTGTCCGTGCCGTCCAGCACGAGATCGATTCCGTCGAGCAGCTCCTCGACATTAATCGCCGTCACGTCCGCCACGATCGGATCGATCCGTACGGAGGAATTGGCCCGGCTCAGCTTCTCTCTCGCAGCGATCGCCTTCGGAGTTCCTTGCTCGGCATCCGCTTCGTCATAGAGCATCTGCCGCTGAAGGTTGCTCCTTTCCACGAAATCGCGGTCTACCAAGCGAACAAGGCCGACCCCCGCCCGCACCATATGGTTCGCCAGCACCGTGCCAAGCGCGCCCATCCCGACGATGCAAACCGCGCTGTTCGCCAGCTTGCGCTGGCCGCTCTCTCCGATCGGGGAGAATAGTATCTGACGGGAATAGCGTTCATCCATCCCTTTTCCACCTCGCATTTCTTCTATTATACCGACCAGCAAGGGGGAAGTGGCAACCTATATTGCGGGATAGGCGGATAGAAAAAAGAGAACCATCCGGATTCATCCGAATGGTCCCGCGTCATGGGCCGACGCCGTTCTATCCTTAGCGGGAGAATGCCGCTCTGGTTAAGTAGCTGTGCGAGTTCCGAAGCCGCTCCTTCATCAAACGATCCTGCTCGTATTCGTGGGCCACAGCTTCTTCGATTCGCGTAGAACATCCGACGCACAGCTTGCCGTGGCGAATGGGCACGGCACACAGATCGCAGGAATCCGAGAGGTTCGGTGCGTCATAGATCTTAATTCGGCCGCCGCGAATCCAGGCGCGAATCTGCCGAAGCGGAACCGAGGTGAGCGCGGAGAGCTGCTCATTGTTCAGGTTCCGGTTACGCCTGATCTCGCGGTCGATCGAGCTGATCAGCTCGTTCTCGCTGTCCGTGCAGGCTTGGCATAGGGGGCGAGGGCTCGCTGACTGATATAACTTTCCGCATCCGGGGCATTGAGCGACCACTGGTCCATTCCGCATAGGGAACCCTCCAACCAAATAGTTCTTATGGAGTGATCATAACACGGAGTCCCATTATTTTCATCTATCATTTCTACTATTATTAGGACTATTGTCGCTATATTTTAATCAAAATAACGAGATTCATTCTCCTCCGCGACGCTCTGGATCTCTTCCGCGCCGATCGAGAGATAGCGATAGCCGTCCTTCGCGTTCCGGCGCAGCGCCGCTTCTTTGAAGTACCTTGGGCTCGCTTCGCCCGAGTCTTCGTCATAAACGAGCAGAATGCCGTCCGACTTGCGCAGCAGAAGCTCGTCCCGGGCTTTGAATTGCCATACTCCGTTATAGGGCTGCTTGCTCACCGGCGCATGGAAGTCCACTTGCTTGAGCAGCTCGAAATAATACTCTTTGCGGTCGTCCTTCCACTTCTCTTCCGGGTTCGCGAAAGCCGTCATGATCGACAGCCTAAGCTCGGGGAACTGCTTTTTCAGCTCGATGACGACCTCGCACGCCCACAGATCCACTCCGTATTGGCCGGGCGTCAGCACCCATTCCAGGCCTTCTTCCGCCAGCGGAATCAGCTTGGCCGCTATCGCCTGTTTGATATAGGGGATTCCTTTGTGCTTCTGGCTGAAAATGCCGAGTTCGTGAGCCCGGTAGCCAGTAACGAGCAGATTCTTCATGGGTACTCCTTCAAGGACAGCTTTGGTTCTAAGCATACCATAAATAGAAAGGCCAACCCATCCGCAGGGTTGGCCTCCATCTTAATGTTAAAGCGGTTAGCGTTGAATCGGCTCGATCCGGTACGGACCGCTTGCGCCGCCCTCCGCTTCCGGCACGATTCTCCAGCCGTAAGACAGCACATCCCGGAGCCGCTCAAGCTGGGCAGGGGTCAGTTCCGCCAGCACGGCTTCCTGCCCTTCGTCCAGCACAAGCTGAGGCTCATAGCCGAAAGCCACCCAGATCCAGCTGCGGATGCCGCGCACGGTGTTGTACTTGATCTGGTATCCCTCGCGAACGGCTGCCCGGAATAACCCGGGTTCTTGTTTGGCGAAAGCCGCCAGATCCTCATAGTTGAACTGGAAGACGCTCTCGTCCTTCGGCAGCTCGGCGCCACGCTCGATTCTCTCGATGATCTCCTCGTTCGACCAGCCTAGCCCTCGAAGCGACTCGACCTGCAAAGCGTCCCATTGGGACAGCTTAATCCGCTGATTGGCTTCTTTGTCCGTCATCTCTCCCATTCCTCCTCGCTTAAGCTAAGGCCACGTAATGGCCCGGACTGACTTCCTTTAGCACGGCTTGCTCCAGACTCTCCGGGTCGGGCTTGAAGAGGACTCTCTCCCGGGTCGCATGCGGATCCGGAATCGGAATCGCCGACAGCAGCGCCCGGGTGTACGGATGCAGCGGATTCCCGTAGAGCTCGTCGCTCTCCGCTACCTCCACCAGCCGGCCGCGGTACATGACGCCGATCCGGTCGGAGATATGCCTCACCATCGAGAGATCGTGCGCGATGAAGAGGTACGTGAGGCCGAATTCGGCTTGCAGGTCCTCCAGCATGTTGACGACCTGGGCTTGAACGGAGACGTCGAGCGCCGAGATCGGCTCGTCGCAGACGACGAAGTCTGGTCTTACGGACAGGGCTCGCGCGATCGAGATGCGCTGGCGCTGTCCGCCGCTGAACTCATGGGGATAACGGTAGAGATGCTCCCGCTTGAGCCCCACCTTATCCAGCAGCGACAGAACGGCTTCCTTCCGCTCCTCGCCATTCGGATAGAGGCCGTGGATCGTCATCGGCTCCCCGATCAGCTCCAGCACGTTCATGCCCGGATTCAGCGAGGAATACGGATCCTGGAAGATCGATTGGATCCTCCGGCGATAGGGCTTCAGCGCTTTCTCGCCCAGCTTGGAGAGGTCCTGTCCGTCGAAGCGGACGCTTCCTTCCGTGTAATCGTAGAGCCTCAGAATGCTTCGGCCGACGGTCGATTTGCCGCTCCCGGATTCCCCGACGAGCCCGAACGTCTCGCCGCGGCGAATCTGGAAGCTGACTCCGTCGACCGCCTTCAGGAAGTCGTTCGGACGCCCCCAGACATCCCGGCTCTTCACGAAGTGCTTCTTCAACCCTTGGACGTCCACCAGAATGTTACTGTCCGCCATTCGCCGCGCCTCCTTCCTCGTTCTCGTTCAGCCAGCACATCGAACGATGGCCTTCGCCGATCGCGAAGTGCGGCGGAAGCTGCGAGCACTTCGCCATCGCATGCGGGCACCGCTCCTGGAACGGACAGCCGGGAGGCGGGTCCAGCAGGTCGGGCGGCGTCCCTTCGATCGGAACGAGCCGCTCGCGCGAGCCGGCCTTGCGCTCCGGAAGGGAGCGCAGCAGCCCTTGGGTATAAGGATGCTTAGGACGGTAGAAAATGTCCTCAACCGTTCCTTCTTCCATGACCATGCCGCCGTACATGACGATCACGCGGCTGCAGACCTGCGCGACGACGCCGAGATCATGGGTGATCAAGGCGACCGAAGCGCTGGATTTCGTCTTCAGCTCCTGGAGCAGATCCAGAATCTGCGCCTGGATCGTCACGTCGAGCGCGGTCGTCGGCTCGTCGGCGATAAGCAGCTCCGGCTGGCAGGAGAGCGCCATCGCGATCATGACGCGCTGGCGCATGCCGCCGCTGAATTCGTGCGGGTATTGCGCGACCCGGCGTTCCGGCTCCGTGATGCCGACCTGGCGAAGCATCTCGATCGCTTCCTTCAGCGCCTCCGCCTTGCCGAGATGGCGGTGGCGGCGGATGATCTCGGTCATCTGATCCCCGATCTTCTTGACCGGGTTGAGGGACGTCATCGGATCCTGGAACACCATCGCGATCCGATTGCCGCGGACGCGGCGCCATTGCTTCTCGGATAACTCCCGGATCGATTCGCCGTCAAAGCGAATGTCGCCGCCGGCGATCTCGCCCGGAGGCGGGATCAGAGCCATGATCGCCTTCGCGGTCACGCTCTTGCCGCTGCCGGACTCGCCGACGATGCCGATCGTTTCTCCTTTGTCGATGTGGAAGGAGACCCCTCGCACCGCTTTATTTTCCCCGTCGCGGGTGTGGAAGCTGACTTGCAGATTATCTACCGTAAGCAGTCGGTCTGCCATGATTCGTAACCTCCTCTCGCTTATCTCTTGGTGAGCTTAGGCTCGAAGCCGACGCGCAGAATGTCTCCCAGAATGTTGAAGCTGAGCACCGTCAGCAGGATGAAGCCGCCTGGGAAGAGCGCCATGTAAGGAGCTTGGGCGATAAAGCCCTGAGCGCTGTTCAGCATGCTGCCCCAAGTCGCGTTCGGCGCTTGAACCCCGAAGCCGAGGAAGCTGAGCGACGATTCCATCATGATCGCGGACGCGACGTTGTTCGTAGCGGCGACGATGATGACGGGCACGAGGCTTGGAAGCACGTGGCGAACGATGATGCCCCAGTTGCTCTGTCCGGACGCCTTCGCGTAAAGCACGAATTCGCGCTCGCGGATCGACAGCGTCTCCGCCCGGATGATCCGGGACATGTTCATCCACATGAGCAGGCCGATGATCAACACGATGCTGCCGAGTCCCGGCTTCAGGAAGACGCTGAGCAGAAGCATGACCAGGAAGGTCGGAATGGACAAAATAACCTCAAGAAGGCGCATGAGCAGATTGTCGAGCCAACCCCCGAAGTAGCCGCTGACGACGCCGACGAGGACGCCGATCGTCGTGGCCAGAATCATGGCGGAGAAGCCGACCATCAGGGAGACCCGTCCGCCGTACAAGGCCCGGGTGAAGTAATCGCGCCCGTAATCGTCCGTGCCGAACCAGTGGCCGGCATTCGGACTTTGCAGGCGCTCAAGAGCGTTAAGCGCGTTAGGGTCGTAAGGGGACACGAACGCGAAGACGGAGCCCAAGATGAAGATTAGGAGAATCGCCAGCGAGACGATTCCCATAGGGTTCCGAACGAGCTCGCGGCCGACGTTGCGCCATTTGGTCCGATTCATGGGATCACCTCGCTCCTTTGATTCTCGGATCGGCGAATCCGTACAGGACGTCCGCGATTAGGTTGCCGATAATGAGGAAAAGCGCGGAGAACAGCGTAATCCCCATAATGACGGGATAATCCATGCCCTTGACCGCCGTCATGCCGAGCGAACCGATGCCCGGCCACGAGAAGACGGTCTCCGTCACGATCGCTCCCGTCACCAGATCCGCCATCGACATGCCCAGAAGCGTGATGACCGGCAGAAGCACGTGCTTCATCACATGGCGGAAGACGATCGTCTTCTTGGACGAGCCGAAGGCGTACTGAATCTGAACGTATTCTTCCTTCAGTTGCCCGATCGTGCTGGAGCGAATGTAACGGACGTAGGTCGACAGGAATCCGAACGCGAGCACGACGCAGGGCAGGATGCCATGCTTGATCACGTCGCTGGCGGAATCGACGCCGATCGACCGCATGCCCATGCTGGGCAGCCAATGAAGATGAATGGCGAAGAAATAGATCAGCAGGATCGCAAGCCAGAATAACGGAACGGAAATGCCGATATAGGAAAATAAATTGATCAGTTTGTCCGGCCAGCGGTCGCGGTTCGAGCCTGCGGCGAGGCCGAGAGGAATCGCCAGCAGCACGGCTAGAGCGATGGAGCAGCCCATTAGCCCCGCGGTTGCAGGAAGGCGCTCCAGAATCTGATCCATGACGGGCTGATGGTTCACGAGCGAATACCCCAGGTTGCCCTGGAACAGCTCCTTAAGCCAGAGCCAATATTGAACGTAGGCGGGCTTATCCAGGCCCAGGTTGTGCCGGATGCGCTCGATATCCTCCGCATGCATGTTCGGCGTTACGAACGACAGCACCGGATCACCCGGCGCCATCTTGATGAGGGCGAAGCAGGCGATCGATACGAAGAACAAGAGCGGGATCGTCTGCAGCAGGCGCTTGGCGATAAGCTGTCTCATATAGAAGGTCTCCTATGCCTTTAATGCAAAAAATAAGCTGGTCGCGGCCAGCTTATTTTTTGGCCTTGCTCGTATTTCCTTGCTCTTATCTCAGGTACAGCTTGGACGGATCCTCGAAGATCACGACCGGCTTCAGAACGGCTTCGTCCAGTCCGCCGAACTTCTTGTCGATGGCGACGATGGTCTTCGTATAAGCGGCCGGGTAGATGACCGCATCCTGCGCGATGATCTCTTGCAGCTGCTTGTAGATCTCGCCGCGCTTGGCTGCGTCGGCTTCGCCGGCGCCTTGGTCGAACAGCTTGTCGACCTCTTCGTTCTTGTACTTCGCGTAGTTCGAGTTCGCGGTCGATTGATACAGAATGCGGTAGGCATCCGGGTCATAGCCCATGATGTAGCCGGCATAGCTCAGCTCATAGTCCTTGGCGTTCAGGTCCACGAACTTCTGCCCGTATGCGGAAGCGTCCAGGCTCTGCAGTTCGACCGTAATGCCGACATCCTTCAGCTTCTGCTGAACGTACAGGGCAGCCGATTCTTGAGCCTTGTTGCCGCTCGATACGATGAAGCGGAGCTTCAGGTTGGAGACGCCGGCGGATGCCAGCAGTTCCTTCGCCTTGTTCACGTCATTGTCGTAAGACGTGACGTCGTTCGTGAAGAACAAGCCGTCCGGAGTCTCGAAGGACTTCGCCGGATCCGCGTAATCCGCCGAACCGTAAACGAATTGGATCAATTCCTCGCGATTAAGCGCGTAGGAGATCGCTTGGCGGACTTCCTTCTTCGCCAGGGCGCCGGTGTCGCTGTTCTCGTTGAAGAGCAGGTACGCCAGGCGGCCTTCGCTGTATGCCTCGATATCGAACTTGCCCGTGCTCTCGATCGTGGAGACGTCCTGCGGGTCGAGATACTTCACGTTGATCTCGCCGTTCTGCAGGGCGAGGTTGGCGGCGTTCGCGTCCTTCGCGATGCGGTACGTGATCGAATCCAGGTGAGCCTTGCCGCCGAAGTAGTTATCGAAGCGTTCCAGCGTCACGTACTCGCCGGTCTTGTATTCCTTGAACTTGAACGCGCCGGAACCGACCGGAGCGTTGTTCTTCGCGCTCTTCTCGATGTTCGCTTCGTTCTCGAAGACGTGCTTCGGAATCGGAGTCAGCTGAACGAGAGTCGCTTCGAATGCCGGGTTGACCTGCGGGAGCTTGAATTCGACGGTCGTGTCGTCCACCTTAACGGCTTGAACCGGCTTGCCTCCGATGATCAGGTTCTCGCGGAACATGCTGTTCTGCGATTCGTCGAGAATCTTATCGAAGGTGAACACCACGTCGTCCGCCGTCAGCGGCTGGCCGTCATGCCAGGTAAGGCCGCTCTTCAGCTTCAGCGTGTACGTCAGGTTATCGGCGGATGGCTCCAGGCTGTCCGCCAGGTAGAACGTCTTCTTGCCGTTGTTCACTTGGAACAGCGGCGCGTACAGCGCTTGGTCGATCGTCAGGCTGACGCGGTCTCCCGCATAGATCGGGTTCAAGATGACGGGGTCGGCCCCGACGGCTATAATAAGATTTCCTCCGTCTTTGGCCTCGCCGCTAGCCGCCGCGGACTCGGAAGCTCCGGCCGATGCGGAAGGCGATGCCGAATTGCCGGCGTTGTTATTGTTGCCTCCGCAAGCGCTGACGATCAACGCTAGAACGAGGAGAGTAAGTAAAGTAAACCAACTTTTGCGCATAACCGATTCCTCCAATGACTGTTCTTTTCCGTAATGTTGTAATAGTACATTGGAGTACTCGGAATTGCAATAGGTACTATTTTACTATGTTTTGCTTCCCTAACTTCGCTTAAACGTTGGACATTCATGAGATGCCTTGTTATAACTGTCATAAAGATTTAGAAGGAAGGTGGCAAAAAAAGGATGAGGCAAGACGAAATTTTCATGAAGGAAGCCATTCGGCTCTCTCGGCTTGCCGTTGAGCATGGGAACGAGCCTTTTGGCGCCGTGCTGGTTAAAGACGGCGAAATCGTATACAGCAACGAGAACCAGATCTACACGGCGACCGATCCGACATTCCATGCGGAAGCCGGCTTGCTGCGGAGATTCTGCGCGGAGACGCGTATCACCGATCTGCAGGATTATACGTTATATTCTAGCTGCGAGCCCTGTTTTATGTGTTCCGGCGCGATGGTTTGGACCAAGCTGGGGCGACTCGTTTATGCGGCCAGCGATATCGATCTATGCAAGCTTCTAGACGAGCAGGGAAGCCATGCTTCTCAGCTCGTGTTCGAGAACTCCCACCATAAACCTAAAGTGACTGCCGGCCTCTTGCGGGAAGAAAGCCTAAAGATCTTGTCGGACTATTTTCCTCGCAACCATAAAGGCTAACGGACCCCAAAGCCTAACGAAAAGAAACCTCTCCCGCTAAGGGAAAGGTTTCTTTGTTTATTCGCCTGCCTTCGCCACATCAATGAGTGACCGTCACCGTGATCGCGTCGCTGACGGTAATGCCGGCGGCATTGATCCATTCGGCGCGGTATTCGTACGTTCCCGGTGCCCGGCCTTCGATGGCCGTCCCGGCTTGCTGGCCGCCCGGAGTCGCATCGGTCAGCGCTTGGTCGTCTACTAGGACGCCGTTCTCATAAAGCTTGTACTCGCTTCCGTTGGTGCCCCACCACAGGTTCGCCCAGATCGTGTAGTTGCCGTCTCCGTCCCAATTGTTCTGGGACAGAACCGGCTTGCCCGGGTTGGCGTCCGTTACCGTCACCGTATGGGAATCGCATGCCGTCGAGCCGAACACGTTAATAAGCTCGCACGTATAGACGTACGTCCCGTTCGGCTTGCCCGAGATGTCGATGGAGACATGCTGTCCCGAAGGAGTCGCATCGGTCAACGGAACGTCCGCGATCAGCTTCCCGTTCTCGTATAGCTTGTACTCCGAACCGTTATTGCCCCACCATAGGTCCATCGTCACGGCATAGCTGCCGTCCCGAAGGCCGTTATCGAAGCCGTTGTTGTCCGTGAGAACCGGTTTGCCGGGAGCCGCGCCGGCGAGCGGCTGCACGACCGTAATCTTGACGGGATTCGTGACGAGCGTCACCGATCCCAGCGTCACGGAAGCCGTGACTTCCGCCGTCCCCTCTTGCACGGCCTTCAGGCTGCCTTGCCCGTCTACCGTGACCGAAGGATCGCTGCTGGAGTATGCGATGCTCGCGGAAGACAGGTCGACGGCGGTTCCGTCGCTAAGCTCCGCGCTAACCTGAACGCTTCCCGTATCGCCGACCTTCAGGAGCGTCGTGCCGGAAGACAGCGTCGCGCTGCCGAGCACCGGACGGTAGGTGAAATCGCTCAGTCCGAGCGGCTTCAACTGGTAGAGTCCCTTGAAGACGGCGGATACCCCTTGGATGTCCACGACTTGACCTTCCTTATAGGGGAAAGTCGAAAGCGAGAGACCCGTGCGGGTATCGACGCGGACATGGTTCGTTCCGTCCTCGTTAACCGCGTCGAATTCGAAGGAGCCGGCAGGGCTTGCCGTTACGATATTCGTGATCTTCGCATTGGAGATGCTGACCAGCTGTCCTTGATTGCCGGCGTCGACGAACGTTACCGGCTTGACGTCCGGCAGCGCAGCGGTGCCCGTCTTCTCGATCGAAGCGATATCGGAGAGCTCCAGCTCCGTGTTGTACAAGGCCAAGCTGCCTTTGATCTTCAACTTGTCTCCCTTATGGTAACCGAACGCGGTCTGGTAAATATAAAGTCCGCCCGTGCCGTCCTGCAGATAGAACGTTTGCCCTCCGAACGCTCCCGGTTCCGTCGTAACGACGCCTTCCACGATGACGGAAGCGCCTTCCGCCTTGGCTCTCGCTTCGGCGATGGTAATCGGATCGTTGATGCCCGGGCTGGAGGCGCTCGAGATCGTGACCGTGTTCGTCAGCAGATTCGTGCTGTTCTGGCGAAGCCTTAGGCTAGCCGACGTTCCGTTCGCCACCGTCGGATTGATCTGGACGTTGAGCTGCTTGGAAGCCGAACCCGCGCTGTCCGTCGTCACGCTGAACGAAGCGCTGTACCCGTAGCTCGACGGCCATGTGCCGTCGGCATTCTGGATCTTGCCGACCTGGGTTCCGCCCGTCAGATAGACGCCGATCTGGAAGCCCGACACCGTCGAGTTCGCCGGCAGGTTGGTGAAGTTGACGCGAATCTGCGTCGGAGCTGTCGTGGACAGCGACGCAGGGGTCGTGAAGCTGTATGCCGGAGTTCCCGTCACCGTCGCTCCGCCGTAGGAGCCCGGCTTGAACGTCGAACGGTCATACCATAGGTATCCGGCATTCGGAGCCGCCCAAGGCTCCGCCTGGGGTTCCGTCGAATACGCCGGCTGCTCGTAGGAATACAGCGCGGTCGGTTGATCCAACTGCAGCCCCGGCACTTGGTCGAAGGCGGTATAGCTTTCTTGCTCCGACAGCCAGTTCACCAGATTGACGAGCAGAACGCCGTCGTCCAGCTCCTTGAAGCCGTCGTACGTCGTTTTCTTCGCGCCCGTATCTTCGCGCAGGTACTTCGGGGTGATGTCCTCCACGGGGGACGAGTCGCCGATAAAGGCCGCCTTGCCCGCGCCCAGCTTGGAGACGGCCACGTACGGGCCTTCCGCTACGCCGCCGCCGTTGTATACGCCTTGGTCGACCGCGCTGGCCCACGACTCGTTCGTCTGCGGAACGTACACGATGCCCTTCGCCTTGGTCGGATCGACGATCGCCAAGGTCGAGCCCGCGTGCATCGCGACGCCGGATACTCCCTCGGTAATGCCGAAGGCTTGCGACGGCGCGACGATGTTGTTGGCGTTCAGATCGCCAAGCGCGTTATAGCGGAAGCGGATGCCGAAGTTGTCCGCCAGCCAATCGGAGCTGGCGACGTCTTGCATCGCGCCGGAAGCGGCTTCCCCGGCGTCCATGCCCTTGGCCGGGTTGTCCCAGGCGCCGCGGCGATAGCCGTTGATGCTCTCCGAGCCGTCCCAGCGGTTCTTGTTGCGGTCGGCGTTATAATGGTCGCCGATGAAGAAGATGCTGCCGCCTTGCTCGACATACTGCTTCATGGCGGCCTGCTCGCTCGTCTTGAACGGAATGTTAGGCTCCGCGACGACGAATACGTCGTAATCCGCCAAGTCATCGTAAGTAAAAGGAGTTGCCTTGCGAAGCTCCTTCACGTAGAAGCCGTCGCCGGCCAGCGCGTTGCCGAAGTCCGAGAAGCCGCCGTCGATGACCCAATCCGCCGCTCCCGACGTCTGGGCATGCGTGTTGTCGAACAGCACTTTTTTGCCCGCGTTCCCGTTCGTGACCTTAGCGTTGATAAACGGCGCCGGATCGGATGGCCCTTCGGCCGATGCGGACGGCAGTACCGAGCTGAGGCCGATCGGCCCCGGCAGCAGGATCGTCAATGCTAGTCCCAGCTTCGCCCAACCTAACTTCCGTTTTGACACGTTCTTCATTATTCTCCTCCTCAGCCTATGAAATAGAAAATTCCCCCTCAGTCTACCACTTCGAAAATACAAAAAGAGTAGAACTTTGTAATTTCTAGGTAAAACCTTAAATTATTCATTCCGATGGGAGGTTCCAACTGTTATTCGACGACAAAAAAGAGACTCTCGGGGATCGAGAGTCTCTTCTTTTCTCTTACTGTTGCCGTTGTTCGATCGGAATAGCGAGTTCCAAGCCGGGAATCGGACGTACATTAGCTGCCCCGACACGAATAGCTCGAATGCTGTATTTGGATGGATCGTCAAGATGAGCGATTTCGCCGCGGAAAGAATACGCTTCGTCTGCAAGCCTGATTCTCTCTTCCGGAAATAGCGAGACGGTGCTCATTCCCCACTCATTAACGACAACCCACGCGATTCCTTGATAAGGGTAATCTCCCTTCACGACGTAATCGATCGTTGTCTTAACCCGGCCAAGATCAATTCGACGGAATTCAATGCTGGCTGATTCCCCCAGTTCCACCGTGAAAGGTGTCTTCTTCGTAATCGGTATATCCACTGTTTGTTCTGTCTTTCCTCCCGAATAGCTCCCATCGCCGTTGCTGGTCAACTTGTTGGTACTTTCGACCACGGACAATCGAAGCTCTTTGGCATCGGGATTTACCATATCGTATTCGGCGGTATAACGAATCGGCCCTTCGTTTACCCTTACTCCGGACATTCCCTGCTGCGGCAGTTCGTTCCCTAGTTCGTCAAAAACCCGATAATTAAAGGACTTTACCTGCCTACTCTCGCCTTTCGGCAAGGTTTCTGCCCTGTTTCTCTCTCCCTGTTCCCGCAGGTCCATCGTTGGGTCGGCAATCTCAAAGGTCAGCTTAGCCGTCAAAGGGCTGACCGAGAGTCCCGTAACGGTAAGATCGATTCCTTCCCCGCTAGCCTTTAGAGGAGGATCGTACACCACCTCTCTCACGTTCTTCGTCCAATCTTGAACCGTCGTGCGGAACACCCAATTTCCATAAATTTTCTCCTGTTGGTCGCCGCGCGAGTCCACGACATTGTTCACCTGAAGCTCCAGCTCGAAGACGCCCGAGGGATGGCCAAGGAGATCGGAGAAGATGACTAACGTCTCGTTCTTTCTGTCATCTTCCATCTGAGTAACTGCTTTGGCGCTCACGCCGTTGATATGAAGCATGCCGGGGCTCGGCTTGATCTGGATTCCCGGTGCATGCCGGAACCCCGCCGCCAGCTTCGTTCCGTCATAGATGACCCGGTTCAGAGTCAGCTCGATCCCCTGATCGACGACCGTTTGCCCCTTGCTAATCGAACCGCTGCCCGCCGTAGTAAAAGCCCAATCTCCCCCCGCCAACTGTCGAAGCCAGTTCGATGTCGCCGTAGTCGACAGCGCCGCAGTCACGATTATCGCAACAAGCGCGACAACGCTCACTCCAAGTCGCCATTGCCTTCCCCTTGCATAACGCCTGCGATCCTCGGCAAGCTCGGGAAGCGAGGCATAGAGCCGGTCCATCTTCTCCCGGACGATCGGAGGAATCGTCTCCGGCTCGTGCGACAAGGCTTGCTTGAGGCGCATATCTTCATCGATCCACTCGTTCATGAGTATCCGACTCCCCTCTCTCTTCCCTCCCAGTTCAGCGAGGCCAACAGCTCCCGGGCGCGATGAAGACGCGACTTCACCGTTCCTTCCGGCAGGCTGAGCTGTTCCGCTATCTCCTTGACCGTCAGATCGCCGTAATAATACAGCCGGATTACGGTCCGAAGCGGAGCCTCCAGCCGATCGACCATCTCCCGAATCTCCATGACTACGTAGCCGGCTTCGTTGACCTGCGGATCCATCCCGTCCGTAAGCGGAACGTAGACCTTGCGGGACTGAAGCATTCTTTTGCACTCGTTTATATGTATCCGGACGAGCCAGGTTTTGAAGTACGCCGGCTCCTTCAGTCCCGAGAGAGAACGGTAAGCGCGAAGAACCGTCTCCTGCATCGCGTCGGCGCAGTCCTCGTCTCCATGGAAGAACGCCTTCGCCGTCTGGTACAAGACCGTCTCGAACGATCTCATCAATCGAACGAATGCCGACTGATCGCCTTTCTGCGCTTGCTTAACATCGTCAATCCACTCCAATGCCGCCCCTCCTTCTCTCCGCTTTTTTCTAATTATTAGACCCGGGTCTTGACCGAACGGTTCGCACGATTGGAAAAATATATCGAATCGATTGGCCGACGCGCAAAAAAGCAGCCCGTCGAGCGGGCTGCCGGAATTGGAGGAGGGGAGTGGGGCTAGCGGGAAACACGGGCAACGCGATAAATTCCATCGGATCCTCTTCGAACCTTCGTCCGGATCCTTCTGACCTTCGATACATTCGCATCCGTCCGCCCGTTCTTCGAGACGGTCAGCTCCAGTATCATGCCGGTGATCGAATCCTCACGGCCGCGAAGCTTCTTCGACACGAAGTTGCCGAGCGAGGAGCCGGTTACCCGGGTGAGAAGCCGGCCGTCCCGGTCGCGGCTGCGAACGACATGAACCGGATGGAGGACGTGGGGATGCGCCCCGACGACGACGTTCGCCCCTTGATAGAGAAGATCGTTCATCAGCTTCTTCTCTCGCTTGTTCGGGTAGGTCCGGAATTCCGTTCCAAAATGCAAATAAACGATGATGAAGTCGGTCTTGGCCCGAAGCTTTCGGATCATCGACGAGATTCTTGCCGCCGTGCCGATCTTGTTCACCATCCAGGGCTGCGGAACGGGGATCGAGTTCGTCCCCCTCGTGTACGAGAGGATGCCGATCTTCATCCCCTTCGCGTTCACGATCAGCGGCGCCCCCGCCCCTTGCGCGGTTCGGTACGTGCCGGTATGCTTCAAGCCGTGCCGGTTCAGAACGCCAAGCGTCCGTTTAAGGCCGCTTGCCCCTCCATCCATGCTGTGATTGTTCGCGGTAACCATAACGTTGAACCCGGCGGCCTTCAGCGCGGAGGCCAGCTCATCCGGGCAGTTGAACCGCGGGTATCCGGTCCTCGGGTGGACGGACTCCGTCGGATAACCGCTCGCTTTCACCCCGGGTCCTCGGTAGCCGGAGAACGTCGTCTCCAGGTTGCCGATGGTCACGTCCGGACTCTTCAGGTACGGCCGAACCTTCCGCAGAAGCGAGTGGAACTCGAAGCGTCCGCCTTTGCGGCGAGCCGACGCGATGACGGGCCGCTTCATGAGGAAGTCCCCTACGATGGCGATCTTAACGTTGGCCAAGACATTCGCTCCTCTCTTCGGTGTGACTAGCGTATTCATGTCCAGCTCCGGCGGTCACACCCTAGGTGAAAAAGCGTAGGAGCGCGACTCATCGCTAGAGGTGCATGCTGGGAAGTTAAGTTCAGAGCTGCGAACCGCCATTCGTGCGCCGTTATTGAACAAAGTTCAATAACTCGGAGCCGGGGACCGCCATTCGTGCGCCGTTATTGAACAAACTTACTCGGAGCCGGGGACCGCCATTTGTACCTCTGTCAAGAAAGTGGACACAACTTTACGCTCCCTGGAGTTGCTCGTAGTACTTTTTCTCGCAAGCATGTGGAGTTAAGTAGCTAATGGTCGAGTGGATGCGAATGCGGTTGTACTCTAACTCGATGTACTCGTAAATGGCATCATAGGCTTGTTTACGAGTTCTAAATTTGGTTTGGTAAATGAGCTCTTTCTTTATCACACTATGAAATGCCTCAATACAGGCATTGTCATAGCAATTCCCTTTTCGGCTCATGCTGCCTATCATGTTGTTTTTCGTTAACCGTTCCCGGTAC
>NZ_RZJR01000031.1 GCF_003990975.1 Cohnella sp. AR92 | reverse complement strand
CTGCAATGTAATTGCAGAATGCGAGACGGTTGAATTAGCTCATTTCATCGCCAACGCCCCCGAATGGCTCCGCTATCTCCTAACCCTTGTAGAACAGCAGCAGGGGGAGATAGAGAGGCTAATAAACGAACGCGATTATTGGCAGGGTTACGGCGAAGAAAGTATTCGAATTGAAGAGCAACTTCGCGATCAACTCCAAAAGGAACAGAAAGAGAACGAACGGCTGCGGGGAGAACTGGAACAGGTAGTTGAGAGCGTGAAATGTGCTCATTTGTCGCTGACATGGTGTAACACCGGGGTATCCAACTTTCAGGGTGAAACCGCCAATGAACGATAGATCAACAATGCAAAACTTTCTTGAACATTCGAGGTGATGAATGTGTTCGAAAAATACATCGGCTACGAATGGTCAATGTATCTTACTTTTTATTTTCTTGGCATAGCTACAGCGATTTTCGGAGTCATTATCTGTCTAATTGTGGATGCCAATAGAAAAAGACATGAACAATCGAGGTGAAAATATTTGCTCAAATTAAACAACATCTATCAAATGGACTGTGTTGAGGGGATGCGAATGCTACATGAAAACAGCATCGACTTAACTGTTACATCGCCTCCATACGATAGCTTGCGGACGTATCACGGATACACATTCAACTTTGAAGACACAGCGAAGGAACTGTACCGAGTTACGAAAGAAGGTGGCGTTGTAGTCTGGATTGTAGCCGACGAAACCGTCAATGGCGATGAAACGGGAACCTCATTCAAGCAAGCGTTATTCTTCAAGGAATGCGGATTTAAGCTTGCTGACACGATGATTTATTACAAGACAGACCTTGCTTTTCCGCGATACGGACATAGAAAGTACCCGTCTGCTTTTGAGTATATGTTCGTATTCAGTAAAGGCAGGAGGATTGAAACATTTAACCTCATACGGGATCGCCCAAATAAGCTTGCTGGACAGATTATGAGCGGAACGGTACGGCAGGCTGACGGAACCGTCAAGCCGAGCAGGGCCAACGGTAAAGCCGTAGCGGAGTTTGGCGCACGTTCAAACGTATGGGGCTACTCTACGGGAAAAGGGAAGTCATCCAGTGATGAGGTTGCCTTTAGGCATCCTGCGATCTTTCCAGAAGCACTCGTACAAGATCACATATTGTCATGGTCGAACGAAGGTCATATTGTACTCGATCCGTTCATGGGTTCGGGGACAACTGCTAAGATGGCGATGCTAAACAACCGTAACTACATCGGCTTCGAGGTTTCGAAGGAATACGTAGAGATAGCAAAGCTTCGACTGGCTTCAGGGATATAGAACGTAATTCATCACCCTAAAAGTTCACCAGTAGCCTTTAAGGTTGTATAATATACGTTATTAGACAACTTTCGAGGTGAAAATGATGCTGAATCTGCCAGAGTTCAAAGTAATTTCCAAGGAACAAAACGAACATTTTTACAAATTTACAGTCGAGAAAGAGGAAAAACCGTTTATTTGTCCACAATGTAGTTGGCTTATACCAGAACTATCATTCTTTGAAGATGATGTGAAAATGGAGTTTAAGCCGCATCAAGTGAAGGAACGCATCGTTTCGGATATTTCGATGCATGGCAAAGCTGTAAAGCTACTGATACGCCACAGACGGTTCAGATGCCCTTCATGTGATGGGACGTTTTACGAGGTTCTCGAAAGCGTGGATCGCGGCGGCAAAGTCACCAAGCGGCTTGTAGAGCATATCACGAAGCTGGCGTTAAAAAAGCCATTCACCCATATCGCTGATGAATATGGCATCTCGCACACCAGCGTCAGACGGTATTTCGAGGAGTATGTCGCGGAACAGGAATCGCAACGTATTCTGATTGCTCCCAAGGTATTGGGAATCGACGAAGCCCATCTAAACAAGGTGATGCGCGGTGTATTTACTGACAACGAGAACAATATGATCCTTGAGATTACCGCCGACAACTTGAAGCGTACCGTCAAGCAAACCATTCAGCGCATGGAAGGCTGGCAGAACATCGAAGTCGCAACCATTGATATGTGGAGCGGATACAAATATGCCGTTAACGAATTAGTTCCAAATGCGTTTGTGGTCATTGATAAGTTCCATGTCATCAAGTACGCAAACCAGGCATTAGACCAAATACGCATTGCCATTAAGAAAGGGCTGGGTAAGCAAGAGCAGCACTTGCTCACGCGCGATCGTTATGTGCTGCTGAAGAACAAAGAGGATTTGAAACCACAGGATGTTCAGAAGCGCGATATGTGGTTCGGACATTTCCCGATGCTTGCTAAAGCCTACTGGCTCAAAGAGGATATGCGAGACATCTACAACCTCTCCAAGGACCGTTACGAGGCGTTCCAGCGGTTCTATGCATGGGAGAGTAGCATACCGAACGACTTCAAGCAGTTTAAGGACATCCAGAAGACGTTCAATAATTTCAAGCAAGAGATATTCAACTACTTCTTACAGCCATTCACAAACGCCTACACCGAGAGCGTTAATAACATCATTAAGTCGGTGGAAAAGGCAGGAAAGGGGTATTCATACGACGTGCTGAGAGCAAAGGTTTTATATGGCACAAGGGCCACGGTCAAGAAACCAAAGTTCCAGAAGGATATGGAGTTCCAACGATTCGACAACGTTCTTTACAACATGGACGGGTCGTTGAAACCGATCTACATCGACGGCGATGCACCTGAATTAGTAACCGTTGGGACGGATTTGACCACACTTTCTGAAATTTTGGAGAGAGGTGAATTTTAGTGGATAATCCCACTATTTTCACCTCGAAAGTTCAATGCCCTAACACCGAGTATCAAGTTCCACACGCTGTCTGGCATTTAGACTCCATCCTATCCCGTTATACAGAGAAAGGAGATAGCCCGGATGATCAAATTCGAGATTAAGTGTACGTGCGGAGAGATTCATCCGGGACTGCTCTTCAAAGATTCCACCCATGACTCAATACATTGTCGGTGCGGTCTGATGTGGACGATCCCAAAGCCGGACAAAGAAGCAAACGTTACTCTGTCAATCGAGGACGTGAAGCCAGAAAGACAGTACGGAACAGGTGAGGGCGAAGTACATGTTCTCCCTGGTTACAAGGTGCTCACAATTACATTTCCCTCTTAAATCAAAAGGACTAAGGGATATATCATCGGCCGCCGCTAACGCTGAGTATTTCGGTCGGATCGTAGGCGGCGAGCCGCAAAGGAGAAGAGACATGATCATTTACAAACTGCAGGAATCCGGATCGAGGTCAATGGGCTTCCCGACGTTGGAAAAATACTTTCAACATCAGAAAGACGCTCTGATTGCATTCGATGCCAAGATCAAGGAATACCGAAAGAGCAAGGAACTTGCAAAGAAGAAAGACCTAGACGGAGGGAAGCCCATAAAAATCTTTGAGAATCCCGAGTCTTTCCAAACGAAGGTATTGAAAGAGGCATGGATCAGCGTGTGGGACTGTTGCCGAACTGATTGCGGAGAGGAATGGGACATTGAATCTGTGCATCTTGAGATCATCGAGATCGAAGTTGCTTAGAACGGACGCAGGCCATCGCCCCGACCGAATCCGCTTAGCGACAGCGGTAGCCGTAGGGCATTAAAAGCAAGTCGGTCGCCTGGGTAAAACCGCATAACAGATAGGGTTGCGAGCATTTAAAAGCCAAAGTGCTCGCCATCCATCTCCAGGGGGAGGTAATAGAAGGATGAAGTACGACAAAGAAGCAATCTATGACGCAGAGATCGCTCCTCTTATGGCTCAGATCATCGCTATCTGCAAGCGTGAGGAACTTCCGTTCGCCGCTCAATTTTACCTGAAGGAAGAACGCGAAGATACGGGAGAGCCAATGTACTGCACAACGGTAATTCGACCGGCTGGAGAGAGTGAAGGACTCGATCAGATTTCATTCCTTAATGAATCGATGTACTACGGAAGAGGCGGTAAACCATTCGTCGCCGCTTATACAATTCGTTCCGAGGGAGGTCAATAGAATGAACACCAACGATCAGCCTGGTCATGAACTTAACATACTTGTAGCCGAGAAAGTATTCGGATACAAGGTATACAGAGGCGTTATCGGACGAAACACCGAACGGCAAGACGGAAAACTCATTTACCTCGATGATTACTCCACCACATGGGAAGGAATGCGTCTAGTAGTAGAGGAGATAGAGCGCCGAAGCTTCGAATGGGCGATACAAGGCAAGAGAGCAACTGTTTGGAATGACGACGAGGGAATTGACGAAGATGTAAAGGGAGAATCGTCTCCACATGCGTTA
>NZ_RZJR01000026.1 GCF_003990975.1 Cohnella sp. AR92 | reverse complement strand
GAGAGGCAACAACGAGTGCAATCGCGCTTAAAGGCGAAGGAAACACAGTCAGGTGTGTTGTAAAAAGCGTCAAAAAGAAAAATGCCATTCCTACGGTAATAGCCGTAAATGTGCAAGAAKATGTCCTGCGTCATCCGGACGAATACAAGGCGCCGAAGAGAGGTGAAGCATGAACGCCATGCAACTGAACTTCTTTCCCGAGGCAACATCGGAAGAGTTTAAGCTAACCAAAACGCTATTGTCCAAGTATCGTCGGCTGAAGTCGCTCGTAGGCGCGTTGGAGCAAGAAGGGGTAGACACGCTTGCTCCGAAACAGAGAAAGGCTTATACTGCCTACAAGGAAGCGACAGCTAGCATCGAGAGAGCCGTAAGACTGATTCTGGATGAGGAAGTCCGACGAATCATCGAGATGAGGTACATCAAGGGGCAGAAATACGTCGTAACGGTAGCGTACTTCGGGAATATGCACCCGGCTACTGTAGCGAGGAAGATCAACGAGGGAATTGAGTCCGTGGCTAACTCCCTAAAGTACATTGACTGAAAAATGCGACAAACATGCGAGTAAGGCGCGACAAATATGCGAGTTATATCGGGATACAGTTGGATCATAGAGCGAAAGCTCGGGTGATTCCCGCTGTATCCCTTATTATTTGCGGGACCCGGCCATGCGGTGGGTCTGAACGACCTTAGGCGCGAGTCGCCGAGCGTGTGGAGATGGGGACGGGTTCGAAACCCACTATTTTGTATTTTCTTCTGTGGCTCGGAACGTCCGGACTAGAGAAGAGAGTGCAAGCTCTCGAGAGCGACTGGCAATCTCCAAGGAGGTTCGGCGGTCGCTCTTTCTCATTCTCGCAGAGCAAGATCAATATGTTGTGTGCAAACTCATGCGGATCGAGGTGCATGCGAGATTGCCCGTGGCTTCGGCTGCGGGCTTTTCTTTTTGATAAACCGAGAGGCGGAAGGAGATATGGAACTTGAGTTAATCGTTAGAGTAACGGATCACGCCTATGATCAGTATTGCCACCGGGTTGGTTTCATCGGACGAGCGGAGCTTCGCAACCTTATGACAAGCGAGATTGCGGGAGGCAACTATCACAAGGAGGAACAATTCCTTCTCGTTGATGGTGTTTGGTGGGTTCAAGAAGGTGACGACAATACCATGTTGCTTATCACCTGCTACGGCCGTAGTAACTTCGACATTCCAAAGGCGATCAAATGGGCAAGACGTAACAACGACAGAATCAGTCTATAACCAGGAGGCGAGGTGCAATGAGATGAGTCTCCCAGAGAAGCAAAAGCGCTTCGCGGACTTCTTCATCGAATCAGGGAACGCCACCGACGCGTACCTGAAGGCAGGATACAAGGTAAAGAGTGCAGACGTTGCGAAGGCGAATGCTAGCCGGTTGCTTGCAAATGCTAACGTTCGCGCCTACATCGACAGTCTGATCGCCTCAAAGGATGAAGAGAGGATCGCAAAGCAGGATGAGGTCCTAGAGTTCCTGACGAGTGTTCTTCGTGGGAAGGTTCAGGAGCAGATCCCTCTCGGACTTGGAATGGGCGAGCAAACCCTTGTAAAGAAAGAGCTAGATGGTAAGGACCGCATCAAGGCTGCCGAACTCTTAGGCAAGCGGTATGGAATTTGGGCCGATAAGGTAGAACATTCTGGCAACCTGGTTGTGTTCAAGGGAGAGGATGCCCTTGAAGACTGAAGAGATCGACCTTCCTTCAATCGTTGGCAAGGGGTACGGCAAGTTCTGGCGGTCGAAGAAGCGCTATAGAGTCATCAAGGGCGGTCGCGCATCTAAAAAGTCTCGGACGATGGGACTATGGTCCATTTACAATATCATGAAATACCCACTAGCCAATATGGTTGTGGTGCGTAATACGTATAACACCAACAAGGACTCCACTTATGCGGTGCTCAAATGGGCGGCGCGTCGGCTTGGAGTTTTTCATTTGTGGAAGTTCACGGAGAGCCCGTTAGAGGCGAAATACATTCCAACGGGGCAGAAGATCCTCTTTCGAGGGTTTGACGATCCGCTGAAGATAACATCCATTACCGTCGATATTGGCGTTTTATGCTGGGCGTGGATTGAAGAGGCATTCGAGATCGAAAGTGAAGAGAAATTCCGGACCTTCGATGAATCCATCCGTGGAGAACTGCCGCCGGGGTACTTCAAACAAGTGACATTGAGCTTTAACCCTTGGATCAATTCTCATTGGACAAAGACACGCTTCTATGACAATGTCGATCCTTATGCAGACACGTTCACGACCACGTACAAATGCAACGAATGGCTAGACGACGCTGACCGCGCTTTGATCGAAGACTTGGAACGGACGAATCCAGCTCGTTTCAAGGTTGTCGGGCTGGGTGAATATGGCCTTCCAGGCGGAACCTACTTCGAAGAATTCCGGGAGGACGTTCACGTCGTTGAGCCGTTCAGGATCCCGGATCACTGGCAGCGATACCGATTCATGGACTATGGCTTGGACATGCTGGCAGCATATTGGGCGGCGATCGACACACAGGGGAACGCCTACATCTACAAAGAGGTTTACGAGTCCAACCTGATCATCAGCGACGCCGCAAAGCGGATAAAGTCTATTACGAACGAGACTATCAAGCTTACGTACGCTCCACCTGATCTCTGGAACCGGCGACAGGAAACCGGTAAGAGCGCGGAGGACATCTTCCGCGAGAATGGAGTTGTTCTCTCTAAGGCTGGTAATGACCGCGTTCAAGGTTGGCTAAACCTCAAGGAGTGGCTTAAGCCGTTTGAGATAGAGGATGAGCAGACTGGGGAGACGTACAAGACGGCGAGGCTGAAAATCTTCAAGAACTGCGTCAACCTTATCCGAACGCTGCCACAGCTTCAGAGGGATGAGAAGGACCCGAATGATGTTGCGACCGAACCCCACGAGCTGACGCACGCTCCGGACGCTCTTCGGTACTTCTGCGGCATGCGCATGCTGCCGAGCGCTGAGCCCAAGAAAGACAAGAAGACGCCGTTCCCATTCCAAAACGGACAGACGAACCAAGGAGGCTATATGACGTGGTAGACAACATCCTGAAAATAGCCCAAATTCTCAACCTGCCATTTCTTGAGGAAGAAACGATCAGGGACGTGAACAAGATGATCCGCGATCTGATTGGCTCGCTTCCTCGTGATAAACCGGCCGCAGGACTCTCGCCACAGCAGCAGGCAGCGGCGCTTCTCGGTGCGGATACCGTTGGAGAGTGGCTTTACGGACCGAAAGAGGGTGAAACGAGTTAATGGCAAAATCGAAACTGCCGATTGAATCGACGGCGCTTCAGAATACGGTAGACGAACGCGAGAAGGCGGGGGTTAACTACCTCCGAAGTCGCGGATTCTTGGAGAAGTGGCCGGAATACGAACGCTTTAAAGCTGGCGATCAGTGGCCGCCTCAGACGGAGAGGACGAAGCATCTGCCGCGGCCGGTGTTCAACATCATCCGGTATATCCAGAATCACAAAGTCTCTTCGGTGATGAACGAGAACATCAAAATGATATTCACGCCAGAGGAAGCGCCGGATATCCAGACTTCGCCGTCGGCGGGGACAATGCCGAACCCATATCTTCCGCAAGCAGAGCAAGAAGCTGATCTCTCTTCGGTCGCGGCAGACATGTTCACGCGATATTCCGATACTGTTTGGGAGGAAGTCAAGCAGGACGAACTGAACGAGGAAGCGCTCGAAGGCGCGGCGAACATCGGAACGGGGATATGGCATTATTACTGGGATCTCTCGAAGAAAGGCGGTACCGTAAAACCGTATATCGGCGCGATCCGCGGAGAGGTCCTTGATCCGATTAACGTCCATTTCGGCAATCCCCAACAGCGGGACGTGCAGAAACAGCCGTATATTGTGATAACGAGCCGCGAGCAGCTTGACCAGGTACGCAAAGAGGCGGAAGCGAATGGGTTGAGCAAGGATATGGCCGCGCTTATTACCGCCGACAAGGATACCCAGGATGAAGGATACGACGCAGCCAAGGTTGAGATCGACGTTACGAAGAAAGTGACGGTTAAAACGATGTACTGGAAGCAAGACGGCAGCGTTCGATTCTGCCGAGTCGCTTCGAAGCAACTCGTTAAGGCTGAAACGTCAACGGGATTCGAACTCTATCCGATTGCTGTCATGCAGTGGGAGCGCCGGAAGAAATCGATCCATGGCATCGGAGACACCGAGGGGCTGATTCCGAACCAAAAGGGAATTAACTTCTTGATGGCAATGCAGCTTCTGTCCGTGCAGCTCACAGGCTGGCCAAAGATGATCGTCAATCCGAATTTCGTCGACCCGAATTCGATTAACAACGATCCAAGTTTGCCGATTCTGAACAACTCTGGGGACCCAAATGCGAAGGGCGTTGAGTACCTGACGCCTGGACCGGTGTCGAACCTTGCTCAGGGGCTTGTGGAGTCGTTCATGGATTATACGAAGTCGCTTTCCTCCGCACAAGACGCCTCAACGGGAGACATGAGCAGCGGGAATCTGAATGCGACAGCGATCATGCTTCTTCAAAAAGCGGCAGGCGTGCCAATCGAATCGATCAAGAAGCGCTTCTATCGTGCGATGGAGGACGTCGGTCGCATTTGGGAGCAATTCTGGAAGGTGAAATACAACACGACGCGCCGGGTTAACCTGAAGGACGATGAAGATCAGTCATATTCGGAAGAATTCCGAGGGACTGACTATGCTGACGTGAATCTTAACCTGAAGATCGACATTGGACCGAGCTCGACGTATTCCGAGCAGCTCATGATGACCTCCTTGGACAAGCTCTATGACAAGCAAGCCATTGATACCGAGCAGTATTTGGAGTTCGCACCGAAGACGGTTGTTCCGTTCAAGGACCGGCTCCTAAAACAACTCCGAGCGAAGGCAGAGGCGGCCGCACAAAATCCGCAGCCGAATCCAATGGAGATCGAGCAAGCGCGATCACAGCAACAGATGGCGTTGAAGCAACAGGACCACGCTACCGAGATCCGGAAAGAAGAAATCCGAGCCGGGGCGAAGGTGGCCGAAGCGCAGATTAAGCACCAAGCGGCTGTACCTGAAGGTGCGATCAAGTGAGATATTCCGCAGGCGGTATAGTTCGCTGTAATAATTGCAGGACTGCGCTCTATGTAACCGTGGTAGAGATTCAAACTGGAAGTCACGTTAGGCCTGAACAACTCCAGCCGGCAGTCCCAGAGGTTCCTGAACCGAAAAAAGGAGAGAGAATTCCTGATTGCTGGAAGTGCGGTTCGAAAATTGAAGTATGGAAAGTCGAAGAACGGACCGTTGATGAGAAGGTAACGATAAAAGCGAGGTGATTAGATGGGTAAGTGGGGAGGGAATGGCGAATACATCGATTATCGAATGGAGTTAGCAAGCAAAGCATCGCAGCAGTTAATTGGACATAATGCGGTTGCGATACGGAACACTTCTCCGAATGATGTGGATGTCGATGTTTTGCAGATTCCGGGGCTAAAAGCCCTTATCATCAGCAACACAACGGACCAACAAGCAACAGTAATTATTTACGCAAAAGCCTCGAACTACAGTTTTGCGGGGATGGGTGGATCAAAAACCGTAAACGCCGGATCGGCATTTATGTTTTCCGACGCAGATTTCACTGGTTTGCGTATGCCGCTTCAAAAGCTGACAGTTCGTGTATCCTTCGCAACTGCACCGACATCAGGCTCGGTTAGTAGCTTTATCGAGGGATGTGTATAATCATGCCTGCCGAAACTCAAACGGCAATAAGCTGGGCTTTAACGCAGACATGGATCGACTTCGCTGGAAATGAATACCCCATAACGAAATATGATTCACAACCATTGGTCGATAAGGTGTGCGAATATTTTGCGGTACATGAAATCAACTACGATACATTCTCTTATGACAACCTGAGACTGTCGATTGGCAGATCGTAGGATGATGAAGAAAGCCCCGGGGAGGCTTTCCCACAGGGCTTTCGTAATCACTTTAACACAATAAGAAATATCTGTAAATTGGGCTTCCGATGAGACTTCGGAGGCCCTTTGTTTTACCCAAACTTCAGCAAACCATAGCTGATCGGGAGGATTAACGATGTCTGATGAATTGCAAAGCGCCAACCAGAGCGCCGCACCAACTGAAAGCCAAGCGGTTCCCGTTGAAACGTCCGCGCCTGTCGCGTCTGAGACGCCCACCCCGGAGTCGACCACCACATCGACCACGGCAAACGAGCCGAGCGGAATCAAAGTCAAGTTCAACCACGAGGAACGTGTCATCGGGCTTGAGGAAGCCCCGACATGGATTCAAAAGGGAATGAACTATGACAAGCTTCAGGAACGCGCAACCCAGTTTGAACAGCAAGCGAAGCACCTCGACCGCGTTGCGAAATTCTACGGCTTCGAGAAAGCGGAAGAGTATCTTGAAGCACTCAATAAAGCCGAGGAAGAGCAGCGTATCAAGGAAGAGGCCGCGAAGCTTGGCGTTCCGGAAGACTTCATCCGGTCGGAACTCCATCCGCTCAAGGAGAAGATCCAAGCTTTCGAGCAGAAAGAAGAAGAGCTCAAGCTGAAGGAGCTGGAACTTGAGATCGGTGCCGAGATCAGCCGGCTGCGTGAATCTAACCCGGACTTTGACCAGTACGCGGACAAGGTCTTTGAAATGGCAAAGAGCAAGGGTTATCCGCTTGAGCACGCCTTCATCATCGCTTCCCATCAAGATAAGGTCGCAAAGGCTGCGAAGGAAGCGGAGTCGCAGACGATCCGTAACCTACAGCAGAATGCGCAGAGCGCAACCGGTCCACTCGGGGCCGATGCACCCGATCAGAACTCGGGCTACCTTGCTCTATCTCCATCCGAACGGCGTGCGCTGCGTGAGAGGGTCAAACGCGGCGACGTATAAACACTGACCCACAAGAGGAGCTGAATAGCTAATGGCAACCAATGTACAATCGTATAACGCTGGGGCAGGACAGAACGCCTTGACGGCTGAGCAACACACGTATTACCAGGACGCAATGCTGGAGCGTCTGACGCCTGAACTCATCTATATGAACTACGGGCAGAAGAAGAACATCCCGAAGAACAAGGGCGCGGCTACGCAGTTCCGCCGCCTGAACTCGCTTGCCGTATCCACGACGGCACTGACGGAAGGCGTGACGCCTGATGGAGTCGATCTCTCCATCACGCCGCTGACGGCGACGGTCCAGGAATACGGCAACTGGACGAAGATTTCCGAGTTCATCAACCTGACCGGCTTCGACCCGCTGCTGACGGAAGTCTCCGAGCTCATGGGCGAGAACGCTGGGGAGTCGATCGACACGATCGTTCGCGACGTCATTGCCGCGGGCTCCAACGTTGTATACGCGAACGGCAAGGCCGCTCGGAATACGTTGGCTGCCGCCGACAAGATCACGGCTCTGGACATCCTAAAGGTGCGCCGCACGCTGAAGCGCAACAAGGTCAAGAAGATCAAACTGCCGAACGGCAACATGGGCTGGGTGGCGTTCATTCACACGGACGTCGCTACGGACCTCATGACAACGCAAGAATGGAAAGACCAGAACACCTACGTCAACACGAAGAACCGCGAGGAAGGCACGCTCGGTCAGATGTACGGCATCTACTTCATCGAAGTGGACAACGGCGTCAAGTTCACCGGAGCAGGCGCTTCGGGAGCGGACGTATTCGGTACACTGTTCATTGGCCGCGGCGCGTATGGCGTGCCGGACATCGAAGGTTCCAGCAAGCCGGACATCATCGTCCATAAGGCCGGTTCTGGCGGCGTATCTGACCCGCTGAACCAGTTCAACACGATCGCATGGAAGTGCGCGTTCACGGCTGTCCGCCTAAACGAACTCTGCATTGTCCGCTACGAATCCGGCGCAACGGTATAATCAATCATTCTACGGGGAGGGCTAAGGCTCTCCCTTTTCCTTGGAGGGATAACCCATGATCGAACAAAATGAGCAAGAACTGACCGCCGAGCAACAACTCGCCGCTAAGAAGGCAGCAGATAAAGCGGCCAAAGCCGCGGCTAAGGCTGCAGAGCAAGGTGCAAAGACCGAAGCGAACCTGGAGGCAGAGATTCGCAAGCAGGAGAAATCGCTTCGCCAGCAGCTCGATGAGATGCCGAAGGTGACGATTGAGATCCCGATCGACGAGAACAACCCCGATGACGTTGCGGTTGTCGGCTGGAACGGAATCATCTATTCGATTCCTCGCGGCATTGAATTCGAGGTGCCGGTCGTCATCCGTGACATCTGGAAAGAGAGTCACGAGAAGACGAAGGCCGTCAACAAGCGCATCCGGGAGAGCATCAACAAAGAAATCGTCATTATGTAAGTCATATCAAGAGACGGCCGTCCTTCACCGGGCGGCCTTATTGTTTGAGAGGAGCGGACGCCATGAAGCTATCCGAAATCATCAACGAAGTAAACAAGGATATCGACGATGATCTGGACACAGCGGACATCACATCTTGGGTGAATCGCTGCTTGGACGATCTGACTCCATTCGCGAACTACCTGAAGCAAGCGACGGTAAGCCTCGTTGCAGGCCAATCGAATTATCCGAAGCCGGCCGATCTCATTAAGATTGATCAGCTAGTCGACACCTCTCAGGCTGTCCCCTACAAGCTTCGGGAATTGCCTCTAGGCGATTTCATATCGACCGGATACAAGGTCATCGGTTCCGAAATCGTCATCCAGCCCATGCCAAAGCAAGCGAAGGTCTTAACGCTCTTTTATGAGGGAGCCCTGCCGCACCTTTCCACGGCTGACGATGTTCCAGTGATTCGTGCAGATTTCCACGATCTGCTCGTCCTCTACGGCGTCGCGCGTGCGAGATACCAAGACGAAGAAGAAAGCCTGCAAGCCGGCGCGATGACAGAGTACATGAGACGACGGCAGCAGTTTATATACGAGATGAGAAAATCTCCTCTCATTGTCATTCAGGACTTTATGGGAATTGGGTGGTAGCCGATGACGCAGAAACTCCTTTATCCGCTTAGAGACTTCTCGGCGGGCTACAACGATTCTGTCGACCCGGCACTCCTCCCGGATAATGCCTTATGTGAAGTGGAAAATGCAATCATTGGCCGGGGCTCCATCACCAAGAAGTTCGGATTCGCGAAGTACACGGTTTCGGCGCTTTCCAGCGCCATTCGGAGGATCTACACCTTCTTCAAGAACGCGGGTCCAACCGAGATGCTTGCGGTATCCAATGCCACCCTGTACAAGGATAACAGCGGCACGCTTGAGCCAATTCCCGTTTATCGCTATCAAACGATCGAGGATTGCGAAGATCCATGGGATGAGTCGGTTAATGCCAACGTAACAGGTTCCATCGACACGGCTGACAAAAAGGCGGGGAATGCAAGCGTTAAGCTTGTTGTGGCTGCGGCGGCAGCGGCAAATACGATCCTGGCGACAGAAGTTATTCCGGCCACCGATATCTCCCAAGGAACACTCGTTAGGCTATGGATCAAATCTAGCGTTGCGACGAATGCGGGCGATCTTCAACTGCTTCTCGACAATACGGCAGCATGCGCCTCTCCCGTCTATGCGCTCTCTGTACCTGCTTTATCCGCCAATGAGTGGAAGCGCGTCGAGATGCCTTATGATGGAACGGTCGCCGGGAGCGCCGCGATCATCTCGATTGGGCTCAAGTACGTCGTCGATATCGGTGCCTGCACGATCTGGCTAGATGATGTAGACGTCCGCTTTCTATCGGTAATGACGTCTAGCGACACCGACATGTTGACGTACAAGAACCGATCCCTACAGGACGTTGTGCTTATCGCCGATGGCGGGAAGTTAAAGGCGTACAATCCGAGCCTGCCTGGTGTGGTTGAGGTAAAGCCGTGGGTCGCTACGACGCAGGAGCAGACGGACCCGGGTTTAAATGACTTGGCTAACCTGACGAACTTCCGGTCAATCGCCATCAAGCAGGATCGGATCTTCGCTCTAGCCCACGACAAGGTGCGGAATCGCCTCAGCTTCTGCCACCACGACCCGACGCTCGGATATGCGGTCTTCGACTACTGGCCGGCGGCGTTCTTCTTTGACCTCGTGAGCGAGCTCAACGATGAGTCATTGCTGATCCGAGTGTTCCGCGACGCGATCATCGTGTTCAACCGAAAGACGGTATGGTCGCTCACGGGAGACGGTCGAACCATCAACGACTATGACCTCCATCGGTTGAATGTTCCGAGTGGCCTCCTAGCTCCGGGATCGGTTGCGTATGTCGGGAACAATCTGGTCTATCTATCGGACGACAATTGCATTTACAGCCTCTATTCGACCGATAAAGAGTACATCAGCGCATCCGACATCTCCGTGATTAAGGACAGCAACGGAACCATCGTTTCGAGCGTAAAGCGCACACTATCGGGTATCTCCAGGGAAGATAAGGCGAAGGCGATCGGGACATATTTCGACGGCAAGTATTTTCTCTCTTTCCCGAGCGGCCTGACGCTTATTCTCGATACGACCTTGAACTGCTGGACGAAATGGACGAATATCAAAGCGAACTCCTTCCTCGAACGGGATGGGGTTCTTTACTTTTCGTCCAATACGGGTCACATCTACAGGATGGAACCTACTGCGAATACAGATGACGGCGAGGCTATCCAGGAGCGCATAAAGACCAAGAAGCTCGATTTCGGCTATCCGGCACAGGTGAAGAAATTCCGGACGGCCAAGTTTGTTGCGAAGCAATTCGAAGCCGAATCGTCATCGTTTAACGTCCGCGTTTGGGTGGACGACATCGAAGTCGACGCAGCAGATATCTCGACGGACATCTCCGGTGTATGGGATGAGTCGGAATGGGATGATGTTTCCTGGGACTTCAAAGACGTCGTCATTCTGGATATCCGTGTTCGCAAGAAGGGCTACACGATTCAATATGAGATCACAAGCAATAACCCGAACGAGCCCTTCACTCTTTACCAGATCAACCAAGTCTTTAAGATAAAGAAACTGAAAGGATGACGCGAATGGGACTGCTCAGTAGGTTATTCGATTTCCAAGCAGGCTCTCGGATTCGGTCCGGGCAGGTAGACGCAGAGCTTGACCAGCTCGTGGCCGGTCACAACGACCATGACGGACGCATCGTGGCTATGGAGCAAGGCGGGGCGACTGCGGCTCAGTTGGCAGAGACGAATGGCCGGGTAACTACGCTAGAAACAAACTCCGCAACGCATGCTGAGGTTGCACAGGCGATCACGGAGGCAATGCTGGGAAACCCGCCGATTGGCGGCGTGACGACGGAAATGCTGCAGAATGGCGGCGTAACCCCTGAGAAGCTTTCTTTCGATCCTGCGACGCAAGCGGAATTGGATGTGGCGATTGCATCTGAGAGGAAAGCAGCAAGCATCAGCGCGGTTCCAGCGCAAATCTACGCCTATAAAAATTTCGGGGGGCTATGATCAATGGCAGCATACGAACCAATAGCACGAAATTATTCCATCTTTCCTACGAAGCCTAAAGTCGGGTCGGGGAAGGTTCTTGCAGCGAATACGAACGTTGATGGGACTGGGACGTTGGTTCCAGTCTTTCCTGCCGGCGCGGACGGTGCCATTGTCGATTCCATCTCTATTGTTCATTTAGGTGCGAACACCGCCGCTACTGTGCTTCGTCTGTTTGTCAAGGATGGGTCGAATTATTCTCTGTTCTTCGAAAAAACGATTCCTACCAACGCCGGCTCCCAAGTCGCAGAAAGTGTATTTTACGACATCCTTTTCAACGGTACGGACCGCAAGAGGCTGATCCTCCCACCTAATTCGCAGATCGTAGCTTGCGTAGGCACGGCCCTCACGGCGGGCCTTCTGGTGACGTGTTTCGGTGGAGACTACTAAGAGGGGGAAAGATCATGTTTAACACCTTCCCTATCCCCAAGCCTGATGTACTCGGTGGTATGATCAAGAGTATCCAAAGTGGATCTACGGTGATAGCCGCCTCTAGTACAACGACAACGATCACTGTTTCTCCAGTAAACCCGAAAAACTCTATTCTTATGTTCACGTTTACCCCTTCTTCTGGTGTTAACTACACGGCATATGCATCATGTAAAATCGTGGACGCAACAACCATAACGTTTAATAGATACACAGCTTCCGCACAAGGAGTAAGCATATCGTGGCAATTGATTGAGTTTTCTTCGGTGAAGTCCTCTCAAACAGGTTCGTTCAGTTCTGGCATAGGAACAACCGTTATTCCAATATCTACTGTGAACCCAAACAAGGCCATTTTCTTTGTTAGCTTTTCAACCAGCAGTAACGCTAGTACTTCCATGAATGAACTCATGAGATACGATTTAAGCGCCTCTAGCATTACAGCGACATCACCTAGTGGCATGGCAAGAACATTCGAATTCCAAGTATTAGAATTCCCGTGAGGTGACCCATGAGATACTATGCATCCTTAACTGGCGATATCTGCACCGGGGTCCAGCAGACGACCGGACAGATCATCGCAGATAACATTATCGATATCACCGCTGAAGTGGAGTCGGGAACTCCGAGCGGTGATTTATTATGGCGTAAGCGGATCGGGGACGGATGGAGTGAGGAGAAGTACGAGCCAGAGATTCCTACCGGACCATCAGATTCCGAGCGCATCGACCAACTCGAAGCTATTAACGCAACGCTGTTACTCGACGCCGCCAACAAAGATATCCAGTTAGCGGATCTCATGATGACGGTCGCTCAATTACAAGCGGGAGGTGCTGCTTAATGCGGTATCAATGGATCAAGCAATTCTATGACGCTGGAATGGCCGGATATGACGCCAACGGCATCAGGGTATTTGTAGCGGCCGGATGGATCACCGCTCAACAATACGAGTCCATCACTGGAGAACCCTATTAATCGGCGAAAATCTTGACCATTTTCCACAAATTGCCGATAATTAGCGTATCATGGGTTACGAGGTGATAGGATGAAAAGGAAGATCATAGCCTCTATCATCGCCGCTTTCGTATTGTTCAGCGGTGTAGCCGCCGCGGCTACGGTTAAGTGGAACGGGTACACGGCTTTTCAGATATTTATCGGATCATCCGAGGTCAAAACAGCGGAGCCGGCCATCATCATCAAGGACAAGACGTTCATTCCGGCCAGTGCGCTAAAGGCGATGGGGATCGGAGTCACTGCCGGGAATGGACGAGTGACTATCACGCCTCCGAAGCCGATAGAGAAGCCGGCAATCAAGCTTGACCAGGTGACACAGATCATGAAGTCGGTCTTTATGGTCTACGGCTATAAGCCGGACGGCAGCGGGCGCACTCAGGGCAGCGGGTTCGTGATAGATGGCAATATCCTAATCACTAACTACCACGTCGCGGGGGCAAGCAATCAGATCGAGATCATTGTAGACGGACAGACCGTGCAGAAAACGGCAGCCGACGTCCTATTCAAGGATGAAAAGGTCGACATCATGGGAATAAGGCTCGATGGTCAAAATCCCATTCCTTTTACTGAGGAGTTGCCTGCTTTATCCGATAATGTGTACGCAATCGGATTCCCTGATGGTGCTTTCAAGATGAGCCAAGGAATTCTCTTATCAATAGGAGATATCGACGGCGTGAAAAATACTTTAATTCACAATGCAAAAACAGACCATGGAAGTTCTGGAGGCATTCTATTCAATGCCAAAGGAGAAGCGGTAGGGTTGACATCTTGGGTATCAAATACAGGGAATGCAGGTGGAGCAATCCCGATGAGCTACATTAAAACGGAAATAGATAAACTGAAATAAGACCCTTCGGGGTCTTTTTCTTTTGGAGGGATGATATTTGGCGACGACCGCGACAACCTCGACCACTTCGACGCTTGATCCTAAAACCCTTGCAGAAATTCAACGCAAGGCAACATATGGGGAGAAGTTAGCCGCGCCTGATGCTCAGAAACAGGCGATTTACGATCAATTTAGAAGTAACATGACCAACGAGGTTTATCGGAAAGCCGATTCCGGGATCGATTTAACAGATCAGAATAATGCCTACAATGTGAAGCTCTATAACGATAGAATCGCCTCCAATAACGCTAAGACCGGATCAGAATCCACGGGCAAGGAAGGCTTTCAGGCCCCTAGCTATTCCGCGATGGATTACGCGACAGCTCTCAGTCAAGCTAATCAGCAGCTCGATCCGCTTTACCAGCGGGCCGTCGAAAACATCAAGTCCCAGCAATGGCAGAACAACCTTAACGCCGGTGAGACTGCCTCTGCACACGGCGGAGCGCATTCAGGGCTTGCGGCTGACCTTCAGAACAAGGTCAATATCGCCGCGGCCAGCAATATTGCCGACGCTGATGCGCAACGCTCTTCGAAAGCAGCAGAGATTGCCCAGGCGCTTGTGGCGAGAAGCGAGGACAGAGCGGACGGCTTGCGTCAACAGGCATTCAATGAATACCTCGGGCAAGCGAACCTGGATCTGTCGAGAGACCAATTCGACTACTCCAAACAGTCCGACACTCGGAATTACAACCGCAGCGTATTCGAGTCCGATCGGGCTTACAAGGCCCAACAGGCACAGCAGGAATGGGAGAATAACTTCAACCAGTCGCAATTCGATTGGTCGAAGGCACAACAAATCTGGGAGAATGCCTTCCAAGAGAAGAACTTCCAACAGTCCGTTAAGCAGTTCGCGGCCAACATGGGTTATAACTGGGCTTCGCTTAGCCAGCGTCAACAGGAATCTCTCGCGAACCAGGCATTCCAGCAGAAGCAATTCGAAGCCGATCAATATTGGAAGCAAAAAAGCTTTGACTGGGAGACGAGTCCGAACAACCCGAGCAACTCCTCGAAGACGCCTCAGCCTTCGGAGAACCAGATTCTATCGGAATACGTCAGCAATTTAGACTCCCTCACGCCGGACAAGATCAAATCGTTCTTCAGTGATGAGCGTTCGAAAATAATCAACGATCTGGGCGCGAACGGATTCAATCAGCTTTACGGCATGTATTTCGACCAGTATGGCATCCCAAAAAGTAAGTAGGTGATGGGCAATGGGCGTCACGAGTATCGACTGGAGCAAATACGGCGTCAAGGATGATCGAGGCTCAGGCAATAAAACGAGCCTGACTTCCGTCGATTGGTCGAAGTACACAACCCCAGAGAAAGAAAGCACCTACAACCGCGAGGAAATGCAGAAGATTGGCTTGGACGCCGCAGGCATCCGGTCCTCTTATGAGCGAATTGCCGATGGTAAGATGGAGTTGCCAAGGCCGATCCAGCCGGGGAAAGAAGAAGTTAAGTTGAGCGCTTACGAGAAGTGGTATGACAAGCACATCGGTAATAGCTGGCTTGGAAAGGCTTTGGGGGCCGCGCAGAAAGCCGACCGTTCTGTATCGAATTTCAAGGCCGGGGCGATGGATACAGCGTCGTTCGGGGCGTCCCAAGGACTTGGGCGAATGGCAATTAATTCGCTTGAGAGTGGGGACAAGAAGGATCTACCTTCGCTTGTTGCTGCTCCTGGGTCGAAAGGCGATCTACAAGAAATCTTCGACGCTCGGCGTGAAAGCCCAGGGTACAAGGTCGGAGAAATCGCCGGTTACATTCCTCCGGGCGCACTGATCGAGCGCGGCCTTGCAAGCGCAGGTAAGGCAGTCGGTAAAGAGATAATTAAGGGATCTACCAAGAAGGCCATCGCCCGGGGAGCGGTTGCAGGCAGTATTGACGCGGCCGCCCAAGAGACGGGCGATAAATTGTTCCGAGAAGGCGAGTTCGATCCGGAGAATGTTGCGATCGGCGGTGTGGCAGGGGGAACAATTGGAGGGGTATTCAGCAAGCTAGGAGAATACGCGCCTAAGATGAAGAGCGCCTTTGATGGCCTACTGAAGCGAAAGCAGGCAATCTCTCCAGAAGTCGAACAGGCCGCAAGCGAGGTTCTTGCAACAGCTACTCCAGAATCTACAATCCGCATGGGTCCAGCGGAGCGAATTAAGACGACCAACGACTTGATGACGGAAATCGGGGCAGAAGTGAACAAACGGATGACCCCGCCTCTTGATAATCCGAACGAACTGGCGAAGTGGCTGCAGACGAATCTCGGCGATGATATCCCTCTTAATGAGGTAAATAAGCTGAGCCCTGATGATATGCGGCAGCTCGCCGAAGAAGTTCGTTCAGGAATGAGTAAGGCTGAAGTTGCGATGAAGGTCGCCAACGAGAAAGGTCACGACTTCCGCACGCTACTTGAACAGTACCGCAAGGCACCGAATGAGGCGGCGGCAGCCCGGGAGGCGGTAACGCTCAATCAGGATGAGATCCCGTTCAGCATAGAAGAGCCGGGAGTCGGCATGAAGCCTGATGACTACGCGAAGGCAAAGGCAGAGCGCGAGGCGCAGAGAGCCGCGAGAGGGACGGATGACGTCACTTCGCAAGTGGCTGACGATCTTCAAATATTCGACCCCGCTGATGTGAAAGATATCAACGGGTTCACGGCCTATACCCGCGACTTTTATCGCAACATGGAGAAGGCGCTTGGAGAGAATGCCAAGCCGTACATCGAATCGTTCAACGCGGCCAAGAAGGCGAACGTGGACATGCAAGAATACTGGGTAAACCGCTTGAAAAACGAAGTGGTGGACAAACTCGGGATCGAGAAGGACAGCAAACTTTCTTCCCTGGTCCAGCAGTACGGGGAGAAGACGATCACGCTCGACGAGCTCAAACTGAAGGCACCGAAGGACTGGGAGAAGGTCGTCGAGGCGGATAAGTGGTTCCGCGAGGCTTACGATAACATGATCGACATCGTGAACGATGTTCGGCAGAGAATTTACCCCAACAACCCGGATAAGATCGTGCCGAAGCGAGAGGATTATTACCGCCACTTCCGCGAACTGGACGGACTGGAGGGGCTAAAGAATCTCTTCGAGACGCCGGCGAATATTGACCCGAGTCTGGCCGGGACATCGGACTTTACGAAACCGAGAACCAAATTTGCCGGGTTCATGCAGCGGCGCGGTCTCGGGCCGTACAAGAACGACGCGGTTGGCGGCTTCCTCAATTACCTGCCGGCCGCTTCACATGCGACCCACATCGACCCGGAGACAGCTAAGATCCGGAGCCTGGCAGAGGCCCTACGAGGCTCCAGCCCGGACGGCAGCAACAACACCTTCATCGAGTACCTGGACGACTTCGCAAACGATCTAGCAGGCAAGACGAACCCATTCGATCGGGCGGTTCAGAAGGTCGTAAGCCGGAAGGTAATGGGCCTTGTCAATTGGATCAGCAACCGAGTGAAGTCAAATACGATTCTCGGGAACGCTGGATCTGCCATCGCGCAGACCGCGAACATTCCTCTTGGCATAGCTCACGCGAAGCAGTATGCGGTGCCGGGGTTCGTCCGTACAGTATCAGCAGCATTCAAGGAAGATGCGGCGATGGCCGAATCCGGATTCCTGAAGGAGCGTTTTGCTCAGCAGATGTATCGGCAATTCGATACGAACTGGCTAACCCTTAAGAACCCACTTCACATAAAGAAGCTGGCCGAATGGACGATGGAGACCGCGGACAAGCTGGGGACTTATTTCGTTTGGAATTCTTCTTATGCGAAAGCGCTGGCTGATAAAGTAGCGGACCCGATCGCGCATGCAGACGACATAACGAGGAAACTCGTTGCCGGTCGTGGCGTCGGGGAGACCCCGCTGTTCCTCAAGTCGAAGGTCGGGAAGCTCATTGCACCGTTCCAGCTCGAAGTCGGGAACCTCTGGCACGTCATGGGTGACTTTGCAAAGAAGAAGGACTTCACCGGCTTGGCCGTCCTCTTTACGGCTAATTGGTTGTTTAACCAGGGAATGAAGCAGGTCCGTGGCTCTGGCGTGACTTTCGACCCGATTCAGGCGACCATTGACGCGGTTGAGGGTAAGGACATGACAGCCGAGCAGCGTGCCGGCCGGATCGGCGGTGAGGTCCTGTCCAACGTGCCGCTCGGGCAGACCATTGCGAGTCTGTTATTTACTTCCGCGGACCGCCAGAAGTACTTCGGGAAGAGCGACCCAACGCGCTTCGGTTCCGGCCTGCCGCTTGCGAAAGCGATCGAGGACCCGCTGCACTTTGTACTCCCGGGATTCGGTGGTAATCAGATCAAGAAGGCGACGCAAGGCGTCGAGGCGATGTCAGAAGGAGCGGCATATACGCCAAAGGGTGAGATGAAATTCCCGATTACGATGTCGCCAGCAAACGTTGGGCGGTTAATCGCATTTGGCCCGAACTCAACGCCAGAGGCCCAAGAATACTACGACGAGAATCGTCGCCCATTAGGAGCGAAGGACACAGAAGCTTTCAAACAGGCAGATGATAAGAAACAGTTCTACGACAACGCTATGGCGCGCCGTGAGTTGTCTAAGATCGAGGAAGAGATCACGAAGGTTAAGAAGAGCGTCGATCTCTCTGCCGCCGAGAAGGAGAAAAAGATAGACAAGCTGGTTCAACAATACGAGCAGTTAAAAACAGACGCGGGGTTCCGTTAAGCGGACACCAAGAGGAGGCTATATATTGAACTGGCAATCCATAGTAAACGCAGGCGCCGGGCTTCTCGGCGCTTTTATTACGTTCGCATTCGGTCACTGGACGGAGTCGCTGACGTTCCTGTTAACCGTCATCGGGATCGACATCATCAGCGGCGGCTATGCATCGGTCCATGAGGGACGCGGTCTTAACTCAGCGGTAGGAGCTGCGGGCTTAGCGAAGAAGGGGTTAATGCTCCTTGTCATCATCTTAAGCTACCGGGTGGATGTCCTGCTGGGCAGCGAGGTGGTAATGGGAGCGGCTATTTACTTCTATATCGCAAACGAGTTGGTATCCGTGACGGAGAATTACGGCCGTATCGGGCTGCCGATGCCGGACAAGCTGAGGCAGATCATCGCGGTTCTGAAGCAGAAGGGGGAAGCGTAATGCCAACCTATAAGAAATACGCCAAAGACGCCTTTTTCGCGCTCATCGCTCCGATCGTAATGCAAGTCCACAAGGAGGGCGGCCGGCTGCTGCCCTCTGTACGAATCGCTCAGGCTTGGCTTGAGACTGGCGGAAACGTCCCTAGCTGGAACAACCTTGGCGGCTACAAGGTTGGAAGCGGATCGCCTACGGCCTTCTGGAACGGCTCCAGCGTCAATACCGCTACGGAAGAGGTATACGGCGGCGTAACGGTCAACACGACGGCTAATTGGAGAGCCTATCCGTCGATTTACAACTATTTCAAGGATCAGGACCTCTTGTTCGCCAAGGATCGATATGCGGCTGTACGGGCGGCTACGACGCCGCTAACGCAATGCCAGGCGCTTAAGTCTTGCGGCTACGCAACAGATCCGGATTACGCCAGCAAACTCATGGCGATCGTCACGGCCAACGATTTAACCAAATATGACGGCCTTGGGGCCGGTGAGGAGGAAGAAGAATTGAAGCTGTCCGATTACCAATGGGGAATTGTTGAGGCGAAGATCAAGGCATTGATCGACGCCGGCACGGTTAAAGATGTGTCTTGGTTGGAGAAGGCCAAGAAGCGGACGCTGACGCTATCTGATCTCGCATGGCTCACGTTCGTTGTCGCTTAACAATCAACCCGGGGGCTTCGGCTCTCGGGCTTTTTTCTTTTATATACTAATACCGCTGTATTAGCTAATGGGTGTAATTGTACCGCGGAGAAAAATCGTATATATGTAAGATGAGATGATTTAACTACCATTATCCATTAAATGGAGTGATAATTATGGCTATTCTAGGATCTAATAAATTTTCACAAGGTTCGATACCTATTAAGTTTATGGGGAGGTACTTCATCCTCGAAAAAAGTGCTACCGATGTGTCTCTAAGTGTTGCATTTAAAAGCGAAGGGAAACTTTACTTTGAAATTCGAAACAATGAGCCGGTTGAGAACCCATACTCAATAGTTTCAAAAACTCCAGTTGGTATCGTGACAGTTGTGGATAGAAAAACCGATAGATTCATGTACAAGTTAAGGCCGGAATCTAACACCAGCATCATATTCGGAAAGCTAGATGGAGGAGAAATAGACATCAAGGTTTCCGATAAAGAAATTGATTTTGGAAATGGGAATACCATGAGTAGTAGTCAGTTTAAAGGAAGAATAATTGGGATTGAATTATTCGAAAATGGCGCTATAGGCATAGGTGTGACTATTACTCAAGATGATATAGATTTACTTGAGAGGCATGGGATTAGGATATAAATTTATGCATATTAGTTGGGACAACCTAATCCAGTAAATCACAGGGCTATAATGTGGAACAAAAATAGAGGGGAAAGATATGTGGAAGAGGGGTATATGCAACAACTTAAAGTTGAGATGTGTATTCAAATTCCTTCGGAGTACGTGCTGATCAGCAAAGTCGAACTTGAACAACTCAAGAGCAACGAACTGATCGGAGTCTACTGGTCTATGAAGGATCTTGAGAAACGGACAAGCCGGAAATGCGAGTGGATAAAGGAGAATATCCTCTATCCTCCTCATTTCCGGAAGATCCTCGACACCGAACAAGGTGGCTTCGTGTTCTACCCAAGATCAAAGGGTCAAGGATGGAGCTTCCATGCATTAAAAATGGCAGAGTTCTTAGACAAGCAGTTTGTACAAATTTTCTCAAAAGGCGTATAAAAATGTTCTATACAAATCATGCGAAGAATCACTAAGGAGCAGGAGGGATGACCTCGCTGCTCTTTTTTATACTTCGTATTGCTTTATTTCTTCATCAATTTCATTCCGAATTTTTTTTAGCTCATCAATTTTATGTACCTTGGTATTAATGAACACAGCTAATAATGAAGGTAACATCAAGACCAATACTTCAATGATAGTGCACACTACAACTAAACTAATCCATTCTTTAAAGGTGTTAGGCTTATAAATAAAATACCCCGCGATTGAATACATGATAATTTTTACTATTGAAGCGAGTCTATATGCTGTAAGAAATCTATCAGTCATGAAAAACATTGCGGCACTCCCAACATAACCCCCATCGGCTGAGGAATTTGCTTTCACATCAAGATCGACATTATTTTACAACATATAGGTTACTTGTGGAAACGACTCTTGATAAGAACTTTTGTTCGCATTATAATACAAGAACAAACGTTCTTATCTTGGAGGCGAGCAGATATGTCCATCGAGAAGTTTATCGGACGTCGTGTTGAAGTCATTTACCAAAACGGCAAAGGTGAGCTGTCGCAGCGGGTCGTTACCGTGCATTCGGTGACCGGCGGTAGAGCCCGTGTCTTTGATTGCGATAAGCAGGCGTTCCGAACCTTCTCGCTGGATCGTATCCTCGCTGTCATGCCAACTAGGAGGGCATCATGAGTAAAGCGCCAGTACCGGCAATAGGCCAGTTAACAGCAGACGAGATGTACCTGGTAAGAGAAGCTATCCTGCTTCCGTTGATCCTTCAGATGCTCGACAAGAAGCTAAAGGAAATGGAATGGTCATCCGACACGCTAAAGACGCTCTATAAACGTTCTATCGAGCTCGTGATAGATCGGGTGCTTCAGGATCACATTGGTGTACGTAAGGAGCTGCGGGCCAGAAGGATTAAAACGTGGGACGGAGACAACACTGATTTCGCGCTTTACATTAACTACAACTGCCGGGGATACGACGGTAATTTCTTTGTTACTCATGACCTTGCTAGGTCTGAGATTGGAGTGAGGCTAGGCAAGTACATCCAGGAGGCATTCTTGCCGGTTACAGGAGGCCTGACATGAGGGATATCTATGTCGTGATCCACGGCGGCGTCAATGTCCTTGTGACTCCCGTATTCATCGATGCTTTTAGACGATACATGGAGAGTTTTGAAGAGGGGATACGGGTCGAGGTCTGGCGGAATGGGGAGTCCTCGACATGCTGTGATATCTCTGATTTCATGGCAGTTGGGTTAGTAAGAAGGATGTAAAAAGTAACAGAAATGACAGGGATATAATTCCATGCCTATTTGAGCTTGACAGTTACATGATTCGACAGCTTTCGACCGTAAAGAACGGATATTGTAAAAATAACGAAGTGTAACCTTATTAGTTTACAAACCCTGCAGGAGGTGAGTAGAAATCTACTCAGTCCGGGTTCCGATCTCAATGACATGGAGATCCTCTGCTCGGCAATCTAGAATGTATGCAGCATTGATCGCTTGCTCGAACGAGAAGTTTGCAAGTCTCTGATTCACCTTGTAAATAAACTGGCGTGTAACTCCAAGTCTCCTTGCCAATTCTGCCTGAGTAATGCCTCGCTTTCTGCATAATTCGGGAACCCGGCTCTCCCCCAAATGCAGGGAAGAAGGCACGGCATTAACTCCTTTATTCGATTTTCCTAAATTATAACATCAAAGGTGGGACAGAGGTATGGATATGATGAAATGGCTGGAACCTTCCTTATTAAAGCGAATCGATCAGGTTTCTGAGTTTTGCGAAAAGGAAATGGAAGTTGTCGATCAAGAGTTCAAGAGGATATTTACGTCGATATCTCGAAAGATCCCAGAGGCTTCGACAGAAATGCTTCGGCTGGAATCTCTGTTCATTAAAAGATATGCCGTGGTAGAGATCGCTTACCGTGAAGGTTTCAAAGATGGGTTGTCATTCAAATAAGGTTGAAATCAGAAAGCCCCAGTTAATTCCTGGGGCTTATTTTTATGCGACCACGTTTGACCACATATTGACCACATCGGAGTGTTAAAGATGTTCGGCATGTTATGAATTAAAACGAGTGCGCTAGTAAATAATGACGTATGTTTGTCAAATTACATATCAAAAATCGAAAATGAGAGCTTATTCTTATACCTTCGATAAAGAGTCTTTTGTCAAACCCCGCATAAAATAAGGCGCGAACGCATGTGAAACTGGTGCATGACCACAAATTGACCACATCGACTCATTTTTAAATGCTCCTCATCAATTCAGAGAATCTTTGAGAAGCTTCCCGTTTAATCGCTTTAGTAACGTGAAGGTAGATCTTCTTTGTTGTGGCGTCATCTTCATGTCCGAGCCTTTCCATTATTGCAGGAAGCTCTACCCTAGCTTCGGCCAACAGGGATGTATGTGTGTGCCTAAGCGAGTGTGGGGTTAACGTTTCGTCTAATTCAGCTCTTTTCAATAATCGAGTCATTCTACCTCTTACGTAATGTGGACTTATGGGGTATCCAGGGTATTTATTATTTTCAACGACAAAAACATAACCTTCGTCTAGGTATGTTTTTCTATATTTCATCATTAGTCTTTTTTGCTTCGCCATGTGAGCTTCAAAAAGATCAATTAGAATCTCATCGAAATCAATTGTCCGTCTTGACTTAGGTGTCTTCGGAGGCAATAACAGATATTCGTCTGTTTTGCCCTTGTTGTAATAAGTCTTAGTTATACTTATAGTTCGAGCAATCAAATCGATGTCTTTCCATTTGAGTACGCATAATTCACCAATTCTCAGTCCGGTGTAGGCCAGTAAAGTGAAAATAAGGGGATCGTTCGGCTTTCCTCGTTCGCGTACCGTTTTCAAAAAGTGAGAAAGCTCTTCTTTTTCTAAGTATCTTGTTTCTTCCTCTTCGTTTTCTAACTCTTCAACTGTTTTTTGAAATTCGGGAATGGTTACGTACTTAACAGGGTTCTCTCTTACCTCTTTCCACTCGACAGCCTTATCGAAAATCATCTTGGCGACAACATGAACTCCTATAATTGCGCTTTTGCTGTAGTCATCATCTTTCATCCCGTCGAGTATATCCTGAATGTGCCGTGAAACTACATCCTTTAGTTTGATAAATGACAATTCTTTAAGCAGATGATCCATTCCGCATTTTCTAGCCTGAATTGTGCTGATCTTAACTTTACCGGATTTTTTGTACTTTTCGAACCAAGTTAGAGCAAAGTCCTTGAATAGAACATCGCCGCCATCGATATAGGTTCCGTTTTTAAATTCCAGTAAAATACGAGCTGCTTCTAATTTGGCTTCCTCTTGGGTGGCGAAGCCACTCTTTGTCTTTTGCTTCCTGTCGCCCGTTTTTGGATCTATGCCTATGTCAATAGTAAACGACCACTTAGCTCCACAAGTACACTTTTTCTTCTTACAAGTGCAACCTCTACGCCGGTAGTATGCCATTAGACATGCTCCCTTTCTGGTTTAAAATGACCCATGTAAAGACCACAAACTATAACTTGATTTGGATATGCTTCAATATCCGTGAAACTTTCATTTTCCGGGGACAACCGCACTTTATTAGAGTCATTTTCCCAACGCAGTCGCTTAAGAGTTCCTTTTTCCCCTTCGACTAACGCTGCGACGATTTGGCCGTTATGTTCCGCCCAAGGAGCTCGTCTCATATAGACGATATCGCCGTCTTCAATTCCAGCGCCGATCATAGAATTCCCTTTTACCCGAAGTGCAAAATCTGGTTGTCTCTTTGAGGGGAATGGATATTGAATATACTCTTCAATGTTTTGTTCAGCTAGAAAACCATCGCCAGCACAAATTGAGCCTACTACCGGAATTCTTGTATCGGTGTTATTGCCATTATTCATTATGTTGATCCCGAGAAGATAACCGATGTCGGTCCCAAGAGCATTAGCATACAAAGCAATGTCATTGATCGGGAAATCTCTTTGAAGGTTCTCATATCTGGATAGAGTTGACTTCGCAACACCTACCCTGCCAGCCAATTCCTCTACAGATATTTTCTTTTGTTCTCTTAGGTTTTTGATAACCTCAATAATTTCCTTTGACGACCTCATTATTTATCCACCTCGGGAACAATTATAATACAAGTGTTCCCTGTAGGCAACAAAAATATGCAAAAATGATCTTGATGTTGACAAACGGGAACAATGTCGATATATTGGGAAACAAGGAAGGAGGTGCCTCGCTTGGTATTTAATCTTCAACGATTGAGATACGAGCGGCTATCGAGAAAGGTAACAGAGCAGAAGATGGCCGAAACGCTGAACATCAACCGTTCTTCTTATCATAAGAAAGAGAACGGGAACATCAAAATCAGCGTTGAAGAATTCGGGAAGATTCTAGAAGTACTTGGTATCCCGCAGACTGAAGCAGGGATTTTTTTTACCCTAAGTTTTCCCGAACGGGAACAAACGACAGCCTAGTGGGAAACTGACCTTATGAAGGAGGTTTGAAAGTTGACGATCAATGAGCTTCCCGATGTATTGACTGCTCCAGTCATAGCGGAGCATCAACAATGTGCTCCGCAAACAATTTATGTCCTATTGCGGAAGAGCCCAGCAGATGGCGGGATTCCAAGTTACCAATTCGGGCGTTCTCGGCGGGTTCAGAAAGAAGACTACATGAAATGGCTTGAGGATCGAAAGAGAGATTCTCAAGCTAGGTTCGCAAAGTAAAGGAGCTGATCCCCATGCGGATAACAAAACCAGGTTGGGCGTCCTTAACGCTCGGAGAGAAACTATCGATCCTTGATTACGCTGTATACCGGTCTCGTAAGCGCTGGGCAATGAGGGGAGAGGTGAGAGGGTGAAGGACTTAACGCAAGCCAAGGAAGTAAGGAACGCCTCGTCGGCAGCAGAAACAAATGAATTGCTTAGCAAGGGATGGACGTTGCATTCCATCCACCCCGCAGTCTTCGGAGTTAATTACGTTTTGATTCGATTTTAAGAACCTAGGCTGCTGAACTCTTCATTCAATTTCGTCCGCCTACTTGATGATGGTCTTCCAAGCACAAACATCGGACAAGAAATTTCTTCGTTCCGGTAAGGAACAACACTTAGGAGTTTCCATCCTTGCTTCAAGAATCCATTCGCTTCGAAGTCGCTAGAAGTCTGAACCACTTCAACAATATCATCGAACATTGATTTCTCTCCTTCAAGTGAAATGGTAAGTCTGGACAACTTCCAGTATTCGACAGGAGATGAGGTTAACCCTTCAAAGGAGGTAAGGCTATTGAATCAACTTCAAGTATTCAACTTCCAAGAAACTCAGGTCCGGACGGTCGAGAAAAACGGACAACCTTGGTTTGTGCTTAAGGATGTCGCTGACGTATTGGAAATAGGACACGTACCGGCATTGCGGCAGCGGCTYTCCGATGATGTAGTTTCAAACTACCCCATCCMTGATTCGCTTGGMCGCCAGCAAGAAACAACMATCATCAACGAAGACGGCCTTTACGATGTCATCCTMGAAAGCCGAAAGCCAGAAGCTCGGGCCTTCCGAAAATGGATCACWTCCGAAGTGCTCCCAACAATCCGCAAGACCGGCTCTTACACGGCAGACAAGCCCAAATCTCAAGCCGAGCTCCTTCTGATGTATGCACAAGGCTTTGTCGAGATGGAGCAGCGCGTCGAGCGGATGGAATCGACGGTAACCGCAATCCAAGAGACCTTCACCAAGCGCGACGAGGACTGGCGCAATCAGCTTAACGGCATGATCAACGGAGCTGCATACCGCGCCGGAATGTCATACCGCGATCTCCGGAACGAAAGCTACCGGCTGCTGGAGGAACGCGGGCATTGTGATCTGAATGCCAGACTGCGCAACCTTAAAACCCGCCTACAAGATTCCGGCGCAACTAAGACGCAGATCGACGGAGCAAACAAGATGGACGTCATCGAGAGCGATCCACGGCTTAAAGAGATTTATACGAGTATCGTCAAGGAACTGGCGATCGGATCTTTAGCAGGGAAATGAAAAAGGCCCAAACTCGGGGTAGGAGCCGAGTCGGGCCGCGTCCAAAAAATGTTACCGCAATACTATCACGAAAGGAGCGGCTTTGACAATGCCTAATCTGGACCGCTTCTCGCAAGGACTCCCGGACCCGCAGGACAAGCCCCTAGATATGGTCGGGGTTTGTGGATGCGGATGCCGTGAACGGATTTACTTCGGGGATAAAGGCGTATGGCGCGATGACGGGGTTTATTACGTCAACGGTGATCACTACGCCAAGGCTTCCGGCGCAGAAGGGATGGATGTTGAATGGTCCTGAGCAACTGCTGTGGCGCCGAGGTAGAGACAACTCGGAATAAGGTTCAATCGTGCATCATTCCGCTTTATTACGATACTCATACCTGCTCAGACTGCGGTCAATTCTGCACGTGTAAAACCGTCAGCGATTGTTGCAAGGGTGATATTGTTCGAGGGCATCGCCGGGAGTATCCTCTCGGCGGGTCTACCTGGTACGAAACTCAGATCGTCGAGGTCTGTGACATATGCGGCAAAGAATGTGAACCAATTACGATCGGGGAGGGTTAAGCGTGGACGGATTGATCACTCACGAAAACATGATGCAACGGCAAGAGAAAAGCGTGACAGCGGAAGCGATGGTAAGCCGGCAGGCTCAGGAAGTCCAGGTCGCCATGCTTTCGGCCAAGAGATTTCCGCGTGATGAATACGAATCTTACAACCGCATCATGAAGTCTTGTGAACGGTTGTCTTTGGCAGAATGCGCCATGTATGAATATCCAAAGGGCGGCCAGAAGGTAACAGGCCCATCGATCCGGCTGGCAGAGGCAATTGCACAGGCTTGGGGCAATATCGACTCGGGAGTCGTGGAACTGGAGCAGCGTTTGGGAGAGTCTACGATGATGGCATATGCGTGGGATCTCGAAACAAATACAAGACAAGCTCAAATTTTTACCGTCAAGCACTCCATGAAAGCCAAGGGGGCCGTCAAGAATCTTGATGACCCGAGGGATATTTATGAGCTAACTGCGAATCAAGGGGCGCGCCGGCGCAGAGCATGCATCCTTGCGGTCATCCCTGGAGACGTTGTCGATGCGGCGGTTGAGAAGTGCAAGGAGACAATCCGGAAGGGGCAGAAGGAGCCACTTGAAGACCGCATCCGCAAGATGCTGAGTATCTTTCATGGTGAATTCCAGGTCAGCAAGGATTCCGTTGAAAAGTTTATCGGTTGCGCGGCCGAAGCCTTCTCTGAGAATGACTTTATCAGGCTAAAGAGCGTATATCGTTCCCTTCGAGACAATATGGCGAAGCGCGAAGATTTCTTTGAAATTCAGAAGCCTCGGAGTGAAACGGATTCTCCTTTGAACCAGGAGGAAGGCTCCGATGAAGCTGACCAAGGATAACTACTACTCCAACGAAGCCAACCGCCATTATATGTCCGTGAGCCAGTTTAAGGGCTTCGTACCCGCTTATGACGGGTGCGAGGCTCGGGCAATGGCTGAACTCTCTGGGACCTACCAGAGGCCCCAGAAAGACGCTTTCGACGAGGGACATTACCTTCATTCTTGGAACGAAGGAACCCTCGACGAATTCAAGGCGAACAACCCCGATTTATACAGCAGCCGCGGACCAACGTCCGGGCAGCTCAAGTCCAATTTCCAACACTGTAACAAGATGATCGAGGTCCTGGAACGAGATCCGCTTGCTATGAAGGCTCTAGCCGGCCAGAAGGAAGTCATCCTGACCGGAGAACTCTTCGGGATTCCGTGGAAGGTCATGCTAGACAGCTATCAAGGCGAGAAAGGGCTGTTCGCCGATCTCAAGGCCCTGAAAGAGATGGACGGCAAATGGTGGAACAAGGAAGCCCAGGCTTATGAGAACTTCCTTGACCACTACGGATACACGATCCAGATGGGCGTTTATGCCGAGATCGAGAGGCAAGCGACCGGTCGGAGTAACTGGCTAATCCCACATATGGTCATCGTGACCAAGCAGGACCCGCCAGACCATGAAATCATCTATTTCGATTACGACGCTATTCAATCGGCTCTCATGATCGTGGAGAAGCACATCGATCGGGTTAAGGCGGTCAAGTACGGACAAGCCGAACCAGTTCGCTGTGAGAAATGCGATTACTGCCGGGGAACAAAGGTCATCAAGAGCATTAAACATTACGCCGAGCTGGCGTTGTACTGAGGAGGAACTATGGCAATTAGCGAGATCCCTGATCATCCTGGCTATTATGTTGATTCTGAAGGAATCGTTTATAGCCAGTGGGTTAACAGAGGAATGCATGGACTCGTTAGGGGCAGTATGTTGAAACCTTTGAAGACCAGTAAAAACAAGAGCGGTCATTTGCATATTCGTTTCGGAAGAAACGGGAGTAGCGACCTTGTTCACAGGCTTGTTTACCGAGTTTTCGTCGGCGAAGTCCCAAATGGATTGAATGTTTGCCACAAAGACGGAGACCCGACAAACAATGCTTTGAGCAATTTGTATGCCGGTACGCAATCAGAAAACATGAAAGATACCGTCAAGCATGGTACTTGTTCGTTTACAAAATTAACTGAGGATCAAGTCAGGGAAATTTTGAGCCTCCAAAACAAAATGATGATTAAGGATATAGCCATCAGATTCGGAGTGAACCGGCACGCAATAACGAACATTTATCGTGGCAGAACATGGACTCACTTAACGAAGAAAGGTAGTTGAAACCATGAACAAGGTAATTTTAATCGGCCGTGCTACGAAAGATTGGGAGTTAAGGTACACGCCAAGCGGAGTTGCGGTTGCGAATGGGAATATCGCAGTTGATAAGCCATTTACGAGCGATGGCGAAAGGAAAGCAGATTTCATCGACCTTGTAGCATGGAGAAAAACCGCAGAGTTGGCAGCGAACTACATTCGCAAAGGTCAGCGGTTCGGTTTAGAGGGATCTATTCAGGTTAGGAAATACGAAAAAGACGGACAGAATCGATACGCCTACGAGGTTCTCGTAGACCGAATAGAGTTCCTGGAGTCTAACCGCAACGGAAACGCCAGCGAAGGACAAGACCCATTTGCCAATGACGGAAAGCCGGTTAACCTGCCGGATGACGACCTACCGTTCTGAGGTGACGCCATGCCGATCGGAGACTTCAATCCAGCGCCGAAGCCGTCGGCCAAGAAGAAGGCCGGCACACAAAGGAGTCGCGGGAACATCGGCGKAGACGTGGACACATTGCTCAAGGATCGCTCCAAGGGCGTCTGCGAGCTCTGCGGAAAGGCTAGAGCAACAGAGAGGGCGCATCTAACCGGTCGCCCTCATATCGACCACAAAACGTCCGTGACGGACCTGATACATCTATGCTCGCCTTGCCACGATTGGTTGGACGAGACCACGGAAGGAATACGAGCGCGGAAATTCATAGCAACCGCAATCAATACAGTACTGAGTTATCGAGAGCGGTGATCAATTGAACTACATCGAGGAAGTGAACGCCTTCTATGATTGGCTCGAAACAAATTCCGTCTCTGATTCGGCGATTGTTTTATGGCACGCCTTGATGCACATAAACAGCAAGACCGGATGGAGACCAGAATTTACGGTAGCCATATCGACCCTATCCACGAAAACGGGTTTAAAGAAGGACGCCATTGGCACAGCACGTAATCGGCTACAACAAGCCGGACGCATCAGATTTACAAGCCGATCGGGGCAGCAATCTGCTATCTACTCTATCATTCCGTTTGCGTCGGTTTACCAGACACTAACCCCGACACAAAATCACAGTGGCGGTTTAACCGACACAAACACCGTCACAAACCGCGCACAAACCCCGCCACAAAGTGCGCACAAACAGCCTCCATTAGATATATCTCTTGATTTAAAAGATTTAAAAGATAGAGAGATAGATAAAGATAGGCTGCGCCGATCGGTTATTGATTTCAGGATTCAGAACGTAGGAGCCTTCGGTCTGGACATTATTGATTCATATCTCGGGGTTGTCGAAACGGATGTCATCGAAATGGCGATCAAGAGGGCCGAAGGTAAGTCGCTTCAATATTTCCAAACAGTCATTAACAACTGGATCAAAGAGGGCAAGACGAAGGCGGCGTTGATCAATCCCATTCCGGCGGCAGGCGAGTTCAAGGAATCGGCGAGGGACAAGCCTCATGGGAACCGGGGATACAGCAAAAAGCCGATCCTTCCGGTTGTGAAGGACGACGGTCCAACTGAAGAACTTAGCCCTGAACAACTTGCGGAGATGCGAGAACGCGCCAGGCGGCTAGCGATGGGGCTTCAAGAAGGAAATAAAACGCGAGAAGTGGAGATCAGAGACGATGACCTCCCCTTCTAGCAACCGGCACTATCCGGAAACCATTCATGAAGTCTGGGACAGCTGGGAGCCTCTGCTGAAGAGCAAGCTCCAATCACTCGACTATATGGCCCGACAAATGTTTACAGAAATGCGGCTCACAAATATAGCAAATCAAGAGATGATCCGGGCATACATGCAAGAACACTTCGCGCTCCTCTGGGAGCAAGTAGCAGCAGAGGAAGAAGTGAAAACGAAACGGAGGGCAAGAGAATGAGCCAAGGAACCGGACTTAACATACGGGAGATTGAACGGCAGACTCGTCAGTCCATCGAAGGGGTACAAAGCTATTTAGCGACGCTAGCCGAACTCTCATCCCTTGCGGTGCGGCTTGGGGAAGAGTATCGGATTGACCCGCGCATTGTGGCGACGATGATAGGCAAAAACATGAGTCGAGGTGCTGGCAAATGAGATTCATAGGAATCGACCCAAGCACCAAGACCGGCCTTGTCATCTTGGACAAGCACGGGGAAGTAATCGACACGATGGAGATCACCGCCAAGGGTACGGACCCGGGCCGCATGATCGACATTATCGAGCAAGTGGACTTCCAACTGGATCACGGCGACCAAGCAGCTATCGAGGGCTTCGCATACGGCGCTAAGGGCAGGGCCGTAGACATCCAGTATGGCATCGGCTGGGGGCTCCGGATGAGATTGTTTGACGGCAATACGGATTACATCGAAGTCGCGCCGGCCGCGCTCAAGAAATTCGCTGGAGCAAAGGGAAACGCAAAGAAGGACGAGCTTGCGGTTCACATCTTCAAGCGGTGGGGATTCGAACATCCCTCTGACAACGTCCGTGACGCCTTCGTGCTGGCTCAAATCGCTCGGGCAGTGTACTTGGAGCGGAACAACCGTCCAATCGATCTGACAGCCTTCCAGAGCGCTGTAGTAGCCGCCATTATTAATCCCCCAAGTAAGAAGAAACAAGGAGCGTAATAGATTGAGAGTTTTAGAACAGCTTCATGAACTACAGGAAGGCGAAGAAACGGTCATTGTCATCGGTGATAAAGCATTCGTCGTTACCCCGGCAACCGAGGACGACATCGAACGGATTGGCAGAGGATATTTTTGCATGGATTAKAGGTGTCCGGATGAACTGGAAACTAGCAAAACCATCCCAACTTTACGAGATCGCCTATTAMGACCTAGGAGCCCCTTTAGAGCACCGGATCGCGGCGGCCGCAGAGATTAAGCGGCGGAATCGCATTAAGCATGGACGGACCCAATACAAGATCAAGGAGGCTTACAGATGATCGGACCGGTTAAGGTTTGGAAGCTCCCRCCAGGGGAGTTTAATAGAGTCCTGCAAAATCCCGGGATGGAACTCGGGAAGCCGGACCGAGTGTTTCAGCCTCCATCGGCGCTGGAGAAGATGCCACCAACACTGCTGAAGAAGGTTGGACGAGAACGCAAGAAAGCGAGCAAGGCCGGCGGGACCAAGAAGCCCAAGATCACCCGTGAGAAGTACCTGCAGCTCGTTGAAAAGGGACTGAATGAAGATCAGATATGCGAGCGCGTGAACATGACGCGAAACACTTTGCTGAAATACCTTCGCGAATGGAAGAAGGCAGAACGAGAGGTCGCGGCGGGCCGCTGATAACAGCGCATAAAGGAGAAATGGGAATGAACCCAATCACTCAAGAAATGGCAGACGATTTAAACGCTGAACTGGTGAAGATCGGATCGGCATATCGCATCATCAAAAGTGAAGGTAACGATTACTCGTATGAGATCAACATCAACAAAGACCCGTTCGAAAGACATCGCCCGATGATCTATCCGAACCAAGAGTTCTTCGGAATCTTGGAACGACATTTTCGAAAATATGGAATCGTCATCACCTATAACAACACGAGGTCCACGTTTTGGACCGACGCACGATGAATTTGCGCTTGCGCCCCCGTACCGACCGAATAATCCCAGCCGAAGGCGGGGGCCGTATAAGGGTTTAATCCATTACTCCCAAGTAGGACGGACATCCTTCGGCCCCCACTTCGTTAAGCGGATTCGGTCGAGACGGAGAAAGGATGAAGAGCATGAAGGCCTTAAGCCTATTCAGCGGAATTGGTGGAATCGACCTCGCATGTGAATGGGCCGGCATAGAGACGGTGGCGTTCTGCGAGAGAGAGCCGTTCCCACAGCAAGTCCTCAAGAAGCATTGGCCTCACGTACCCATATACGACGATGTATGTACGCTCACGAAAGAGAGGTTAGAAGCGGATGGAATCGGAACAATTGACCTTATTCACGGAGGATACCCTTGCCAGCCTTACAGTCTCTATGGGGAGCGAGAAGGCGCGGAAGATGACCGTGCTCTCTGGCCAGAGGTMTGCCGACTTATTGAAACTATCCGCCCAAGTTGCTTCCTTGTTTAAAATTTTATTGGTCACGTCACATTGGGTCTCGCCGGGACGTTATCTCACTTGGGAAACTCCGGTTCCACCGCCCACCCGTTT
>NZ_RZJR01000032.1 GCF_003990975.1 Cohnella sp. AR92 | reverse complement strand
AAGCCACAGCTTGCACCGTGTTTCCCAGAACCGGGATGCCCCAGTCCTGCGTATCCGGTCTTAGCATTCGTTTCCGAATGTTATCCCGGTCTTATGGGCAGGTTGCCTACGTGTTACTCACCCGTCCGCCGCTAACCTTCTTGAGTAGCAAGCTACTCAAGAAGATCCGCTCGACTTGCATGTATTAGGCACGCCGCCAGCGTTCGTCCTGAGCCAGGATCAAACTCTCCATAAAGGTAAACCTTTTTGAAGAACCTTGAAGGCTCGTTCTGTACTGCTGGTTTGTCTCGCAGAACCGAAGTTCCGCTCGACGATTTATTTCCATTTACGCTCGATGTTCAGTTTTCAAGGAACAAGTTGTGAATCTCTTATTTCTTGCTTGTCCGCTCCGTTTCCGAAGCAGGAATTACATCTTACCGCATTCCGCCGACCGTTGCAACCCACAATGTTTTCCAGTTTGTCGAGCATTCTTACGAGCACTCGTTCATTCCGGAGTCATGCAGCTCGCAGTGCTTCAGCGGCGCGAGAAATAATGTACCATAAACGCAAGAGAGAATGCAACAGGTATTATCTGCCATTTGTCATTCTCTCTTCTACACCTATGTGTATCGCCACGCACAATGCGCTTTTTCCCCTCGCCTTATATCGTATCGATGAATCGCTCCAGCTCATTCGCCATCGTGAACAGGCTTGCCCGATTCTCAAACTCCTCGCGGGTCTGCGGAAGCGGCAATTGCTTGTGGTACTCCCGAATCGTGCGCAGCTTGTCGTTCAGTTCGCCCGACTTGTCCGGCTGGCGCAGCTGCTCGCTTAACTGGATGACGAAGTCGCCGATGCGGTTGCTCTGCTCCATCTGCGCCGTAATCCGGGACACCATGGGGAGCATTCTCTCGAGCAGGTGATATTGCCGCCGCTTGTTCTCGAAGAAGATCCCGTAATCGTTGCGCTTGTCGATCGTTCGATGATTCTCGGCGTCGAGGGCCGCAACGGACCTGGCTTTGGCGAGAGTGTCCTCCAACAGCAGCAATTCCTTGCCATCCCATAGCGTATAGCCGCTCTTGAGATAATTGGCGATCTCGAGCAGAATCGCGCTGATAAGCCGTTCCGTCTCCTCCTGGTACTTGACGAGCACCCGGTCGATGCTGGGCATATACCAGTTCACGAGCAAGGCAACCCCGAGACCGATCACCACAATCAAGAATTCGTTTAGGAAGAAGGAGGCTTCAACCTTCCCGTGCATATAGACGTGCATCATAATGACGGCGCTGCTCGCGATGCCTTCCTGGATCTTAAAGCGCACGACCAGCGGGATAAACAGCAAGAGCAGCACGAGAAAAGAATAAGCGTGATACCCGATCAGCTCGAAGATCCCCGTGGAGATAAACATCCCGCCCAAGCAAGCGAAGAATCGGCTGACCGCCGCTTGGATGGATCTTTTCCTGGATTTCTGGACGCACAGCAGCGTAAGGATACCTGCGGAAGCGAAATTCTGCAGCCCAAGAAGCTCCCCGAGCAGAACCGAGATACTGACCCCAACCGCCGTCTTGATCGTTCGAAAACCTATTTTCAGCATGAGTTCATTCCCCAGTTTCGCCTTAACAAACGTTGCCAATCACCTATGGATTATGAACTTATTCGCTCCTTCGCGTCAAGGATCTGCATCACAGCATCTCTCTCAGCCATTCGAAAGACCGCCTACCGTTCACTTCATGCACGCCGGGGAATAAATCGTAAGCGAGATGGTCCTCCGCCCCCTCAGAGCGATAGAGCCGGCGAAGCTCCCGAACGGCCTTCTCAAAACCGTGAGCCGGGAAAATCGGATCGCGGTCGCCGGATTCGAGAAACAGCGGCCTTGGCGCAAGCAAGCCGATCAGCTCCGGAAGCTCGGCCGTCTGCAGAATGCCGGGCGTGTAGTTGCAGATGCAATGATGAACGGCAATAATGCTGTCTTTGAACGTATTTGGAAAACCGATCAGCACCGCCGCGCGAATCCTTTCCTCGAGAGCAGCCGCAACATACGAGAGAAGGGCGCCGCCGGAGAAGCCGACGATACCGATTCGCTCGGCGTCTACCTCCACCCTCCCGGCGAGATAGTCGAACGCTCCACACAGCTCGGCCACCCTTAGACCGGTAAGCGTCTTGCCTGCCATCAGCAGCTGCGTCGCCAACCGATAGCAGGAATTCGACGGTGGCGGGTTGGCGTTCAAGTCGACCTGCAGCATTCTTTCTCCGAATCCGATCACGTCGGGAGCGATAACGGCCATTCCTTTGTCTACTAGCTGAAGCGCGAAATGACGATAACCGTCGCTCTCTCCGGTATCGGGCGTTCCGTCCGGATTCAAGCCGCAGATCTGACGACTGCCGTAGCCATGTCCGTGTACGGCTAGAACCGCGGGCAGCTTGCCGGTCTTGCCCTTGGGGAGAAGAACATACGAGGCGAAGGCTAATCCATCTACGATGGAGAGCTCGACCCTCTCTCTTATGTAATCCTCGAATTCGACCCTCTCCAAAAGCTTAACGCTTCGTTGCTCCACAAGACGAAATTCGCCTAAGGACTCTCTTAATTCGCGTATGAGCCGGCCGCGATGCTCCGATATCGTCTCGGCCTCTTGTCGTACCTTGCGATTATCCGCCGTCTCCTCATAGAGGGCCTCGAGAAAATCATCGCCTCTCCGCATGCCTTTCCCCCCATTGTGTTCGACTTCGCCTAGCAGTTCTAGATTAATGGACCCCCATTCAAAAAGGAAGCAGATTCGCTCTGCTTCCCTTCGCATCGTCTTATTCGATTAAACAATTCCTGCGAACGCCAGGTCGAGATTCGTTCCGCCGCAATCCGGACGGCTTCCGTGCACGACCTCCAGCTCGAAATGGTGGATACCGGAAGGCAGATCGTCGAAGAGAACCTCCAGCTTAAGCCAGCCGCTTGGTCCGCACCAATCCGGACGCTCGCGGTTCGACGTCGTCCATTCGCCACCGTCGACGCGGTAACGGAATTCCGCCGAACGCTTGCCGAAGTCGAAGGCCAGCGCTAGAACCGTTCCTTCGAAGTCGAAGCTGAGCTTGGAACCGACGGCGAACGTCGACAGCGCGTGATCGATCCATTGCAGGTTTACCCAACGCCGAACCGTCCACGGCCCTTCCGTGCGGATATCCTCGAACGGGACGAAGCGCGCGTTCTGCCAATGCCCCTCCGTCAGCGGAGCCGGCAATTCCTTGGGAGCAGCCGCCTCTGAGGAAGCTGGCACATTGCTTAAAAGTTCCTCTTGAAGAAAACCGATCACGCTTGTTCCATAGCTGAAGCTTCCTCGCTGCGTCGGGTGCAGGCCGTCCGGGAGCCATTCCTCCCACTGCAGGATTCCTCTCCGAACTTCGTTCAGGGCATGCAGGCCCATCCACACCGAGCTAAGCCCGTAATGCTCGGCGAGAGCTTCGAATTCCGCGATGCTGTGCGGGACTCGCCCATTCATCATATCCTCGTACATGTCCTGGTTGTACGTATAAACGAGGACGACATCGCGCGTGCCATCCGCCAGAAGCTGCCGAAGCAATCCTTCTCTTGTCTTGTTGCGGCGCTCGGTCGGCACTTCCCAGTCATTGACGGCGAATTCCACGAATACCAAGTCGCATCCGGGATCGATCAGATCGCGCTTGGCCCGGAATACGGCAAGATCGCTTCCCGTTGCGCCGATTCCCGCATTCTCCACCGTGATTCTGGCTTGAGGGAATTGATCCGCCAGCCACCGAGTGACAGGCTCCGGCCAGTTGTGGCCTGGACGTGCGTCCGTAATCGAGCCCCCGATGAATCCGACCGTCAATCGACGGTTCTCCAGCTGCGCTTTCGTATGCCGAAGCGGGCCTCTTCTGTTAACTACACTTGGTTGCAGGGTTTGAGTCATTCTATCGTACCTCCGGTCGTCGACTTCATTCTCACGATATAATCATCGCGTTCGGCGAACCGGCTGTCAACGGAATGAATTGTCCTCCATTGTCTTGAAACCGCCTAACAAGGTTCAGAACGGTTTGAAAACCATAAGCAGGATTAGCACGAATGCCGCCAAATGAGAGATTCCTTCGAGCTTCGCGGACTGTCTGCCCAGAACGAGATAAGCTTCCGGGAGTTCTTCTCCCTGAACTCCTTCCAGCGCTGCGAGCTGTTTCTTCATATTCTTGGGAAGCATGCCTGCCACTATGAATTGCACGGCGAGATAAATGACGATGGAACCGATGAACCACACTTCTTTGAAAAGCCAGGTCTCTAGCAATCCCATCACAATCCCGGAGATCAGCAGCAGAATGCTTCCCGCCTTCGGGAGCACCTCCAGCTTGTGAAGAAGGTTCAGAACGAACTTCGCTTGGCTTACCGTCTTGGCGCTCTTGGCCACGATCGGGAAGCCGAACGCGGCGCCCAATCCCATGACGGCCGCGACCAGATGGACGAATAACACGTACGTGTACATCGTATTTCCTCCATATTCTCATAAGGTAAAAGAAATCTCTTCAAAGATAACACAATTAATTAGCCCTTTATGTCATATTTTGTAGATTTTACATCTATTTTTTATTTGCAATAGGAAGCGCATCATCAAGGAAAGCACAAAAAAAGCACCCATTGCTGGGTGCTCTTCTCTTGGCTTGGCAACTTCCTACTCTCCCAGGACCCTGCGGTCCAAGTACCATCGGCGTTAGAGGGCTTAACGGTCGTGTTCGAGATGGGTACGCGTGGAACCCCTCTGCCATCATCACCAAACCATGTTTAGGTGTCCAAGGCTTGCGCCTTGATAACCGGATACGAAACGAGTTAGCGTTCACGATTTAACGTAAAATTAGAATCTTCCTGCCTGTGTGGCTTATTAGGATAAGCCCTCGACCGATTAGTACTCGTCAGCTACACACATTGCTGTGCTTACACCCCGAGCCTATCAACCTCGTGTTCTCCAAGGGGTCTTACATACTGGGAAATCTCATCTTGAGGCGGGCTTCGCGCTTAGATGCTTTCAGCGCTTATCCCTCCCGCACTTGGCTACCCAGCGATGCTCCTGGCGGAACAACTGGTACACCAGCGGTGCGTCCATCCCGGTCCTCTCGTACTAAGGACAGCCCCTCTCAAATTTCCTACGCCCGCGACAGATAGGGACCGAAC
>NZ_RZJR01000027.1 GCF_003990975.1 Cohnella sp. AR92 | reverse complement strand
CCTTAGTACGAGAGGACCGGGATGGACGCACCGCTGGTGTACCAGTTGTTCCGCCAGGAGCATCGCTGGGTAGCCAAGTGCGGGAGGGATAAGCGCTGAAAGCATCTAAGCGCGAAGCCCGCCTCAAGATGAGATTTCCCAATTCGTAAGACCCCTTGGAGAACACGAGGTTGATAGGCTCGGGGTGTAAGCACAGCAATGTGTGTAGCTGACGAGTACTAATCGGTCGAGGGCTTATCCTAATAAGCCACACAGGCAGGAAGATTCTAATTTTACGTTAAATCGTGAACGCTAACTCGTTTCGTATCCGGTTATCAAGGCGCAAGCCTTGGACACCTAAACATGGTTTGGTGATGATGGCAGAGGGGTTCCACGCGTACCCATCTCGAACACGACCGTTAAGCCCTCTAACGCCGATGGTACTTGGACCGCAGGGTCCTGGGAGAGTAGGAAGTTGCCAAGCCGGTTCTACTTATTACATATTCCCTGATAGCTCAGTTGGTAGAGCACTCGACTGTTAATCGAGTTGTCACAGGTTCGAGTCCTGTTCGGGGAGCCAACATGGAGAGATGTCCGAGTTTGGTCGAAGGAGCACGATTGGAAATCGTGTAGGCGTCACAAGCGTCTCGAGGGTTCGAATCCCTCTTTCTCCGCCAGCGTGGCCCGTTGGTCAAGCGGTTAAGACACCTCCCTTTCACGGAGGTAACAGGGGTTCGATTCCCCTACGGGTCACCATTTATTCGGAGGCTTAGCTCAGCTGGGAGAGCATCTGCCTTACAAGCAGAGGGTCGGGGGTTCGATCCCCTCAGCCTCCACCATCTATTTTCCTTATACCTTACAACGACGCGGGGTGGAGCAGCCCGGTAGCTCGTCGGGCTCATAACCCGAAGGCCGCAGGTTCAAATCCTGCCCCCGCAACCAACACACTTCCTTGGGAACCGATTCCGAGGCACGCGCGGAGCCGTGGTGTAGAGGCCTAACATGCCTGCCTGTCACGCAGGAGACCGCGGGTTCGAATCCCGTCGGCTCCGCCATTTATCAAAAGTCATGGATAATAAGCCGATTTAGCTCAATTGGTAGAGCAACTGACTTGTAATCAGTAGGTTGGGGGTTCAAGTCCTCTAGTCGGCACCATTTATACGCGGAAATAGCTCAGTGGTAGAGCATCTCGTTGCCAACGAGAAGGTCGCGGGTTCGAATCCCGTTTTCCGCTCCATCCCATGCGCCCTTAGCTCAGCTGGATAGAGCGTCAGACTACGAATCTGAAGGCCGGGAGTTCGAATCTCTCAGGGCGCGCCACTTAACTTCATATTGTCGGGACGTAGCTCAGCTTGGTAGAGCACCTGGTTTGGGACCAGGGGGTCGCATGTTCGAATCGTGTCGTCCCGACCATTTATGAATTAGACCGAAGCATAGCATCGCTTTTGCGGGTGTAGTTCAATGGTAGAACTTTAGCCTTCCAAGCTAATAGCGTGGGTTCGATTCCCATCACCCGCTCCATACGTAAATCACCGAAACTCCTTGTGCAGCAAGGAGTTTTTTTGATTTTATTGCACGATTCAGATAAACGGGGACGGGAAGAAATCAGCTGTTGTTGACGGATTGTTGACGAAAGTTTTTGGAGGGGTCAAATTTATCTAACTTGTGGCGAGTATGTCTCAAGTCGTGCAAGCGAGCTTAAGGGAGGCTGTGACGAGCCAAGAAGAGCCTCCAAGTCATCGAGGGGGTATTGTGATATAGCGGTTGGATCAAAAATCCGGATAGCAGGAATGAATTGTAACCCGTTCCCTAGTGAGAACGGTTTTTTTGGTTTTGTGAACATGCCAGAGAACAATCCATTTTGCTCCCCGCATAATAAAAAATAATACAAGCATACAATCCTTGTCTCTATTTTGTTCCATAAAATGGATGAGGTTTATCAAAAAGGAGGTGCATTTTCATGGCAAGATTACTAGATGCCAGAACATCGCAAAATGCCAGTTTTCAATCATCAATCAGCTCCGCGACCCCTACCACTCCCACAATATTTGGTCAAGTAGGGCTGCAATGTTTGAATCCAGGCGGAATTATACGTGTTCAGTTTACTGCTACTGTAACCATTTCGTATCCGGCCGGCTTAACATCTCCCTCAACTAACTTTATCCAAATTGTAAGAGGAACATTATCAACAGATCCGACTGTATACTCTGCAATTTTTAGCGTACCAGCTACGGCACCAACGGGGCCAACTATCATACCTTTTACCGTTACGGGTTCTGATTACAACGTCCCCGCTCCTCCAAGCAATCAGCTTGTTTATACCGCATTTATCTTTTCTAACAGCTCCGTGGCGACTCGGGTCGGTCCGGAAAGCTTTGAAGCCGCTGCTTATTCGGATTTTTGATGTTGACGGATTGTTGACGAAAATCGTCAATAACTATCCAAAGAAACCTCAAGCCAACACAAGAACCAGGTGGGGAACCCTCATAGATCAAGGTATATCAAGGTTTTTTTGTTTATGCAAATCCACAACCGCGTGAGGTTGTGGATTTTTTCTTTTCCTCGACAAGCAGATTCAATGGAACGCAGAACGTTAAATGCTTGACAACAAAAGGTAACCCCTTTAATATCTATTAGGAATGATAATCATTATCATCAAGATAGAAGGGGAGAAAGTCATCGTGTTCAAATCAAGCAAGGGTATAGCAGCTTTGGCGTTTGTATTCGTGTTTATGCTCCTTATCGCAAGTTGCGGACAAAACTCGTCGCAAGGAGAGGGGAACCAACAGAGCCAACAAGAACAACCATCCGGCGGCAACGAAAGCGAAGCAGGCAGCGGGAGCAATGCCGAGTCGCAGGAGAATCAGGAACGCGTCATCAAGCATGCAATGGGCACTACTACGATTAAGGGGACTCCGCAAAGAATCGTTACGCTCTATCAAGGCGCGACTGACGTTGCCGTCGCCCTGGGAGTCAAGCCCGTCGGCATCGTCGAATCGTGGGCGCAGCAGCCGGTTTACGACTACTTAAAAGCGGATCTAGAGGGCGTTCCGCTCGTCGGCGAGGAGACGCAGCCGAACCTCGAGGAGATCGCGAAGCTGCATCCGGATTTAATTATCGCCTCCAAAGTCCGTCATGAGGAAATCTATGAGCAGCTGTCCCAGATCGCTCCAACGGTTACGCATGAGACGGTGTTCAAATTCAAAGATACGGTAGAACTGATGGGCAAAGCGCTGAATAAGGAAGCCGAAGGGGAACAGCTTCTTGCCGATTGGGATCAGCGGGTGGCCGATTTTAAACAAAAGATTTCGGCGAAGCTAGGCGACAAATGGCCGATCGAAGCATCGGTGCTTAATTTCAGGGCTGACCACTCCCGAATTTACGTGACGGGGTACGCCGGAGATATTCTGAACGAGCTCGGCTTCGTCCGCTCCGAGTATCAACAAGAAGAAGCGGATAAAGGAACGGTCGTTGTAAAGCTGACCGACAAAGAAAGCATTCCAAGCATGAACGCAGATGTCTTTTTCGTCTTTCTGTCAGACCCCGGAGAGGAAGCAGCGGTTAAGAAAAATTACGAGGAATGGACAAATCACCCGTTGTGGAAGAGCTTGGACGCCGTTAAAGAAAATCAAGTGTATCTGATCGATGAAGTCGTATGGAATTTAGGCGGGGGTTATAAGTCCGCTCAGCTCATGTTGGATCAGCTGTACGAACATTTCGAACTGGAGAAGTAAGGATGACGTCTCTTCTACAACGGAAGGCATACAGATGGGCAGGCTTGACGTTGTCGCTGCTGGTCTTTGCAGCCGCATTTGTCGCAAGCCTGGCTTTCGGACAGACTCCGATCAAGCCGGGGTCCGTATGGGAAGCCATCTTCCATTATGACGCTTCCGTTCAGGATCATGTCATCATCACGACATCCCGTCTTTCACGAGCGCTTATCGCCGCCGTTATTGGAGCGAGTCTGGCCATTGCGGGAGCACTCCTTCAGGCGTTAACCAAGAATTCGCTGGCTTCGCCCGATTTGTTCGGAATCAACTCGGGAGCAATCTTTTTTATCGTCGTCGCGGCCTCCTTTTTCTCGGTGAGCTCATTGGTTCATTACATGTGGATCGCTTTTGCCGGGGCCGGAGCGGCCGCTCTGATGGTTTATGTGCTCGGATCGGCCGGGCGGGGCGGGATGTCGCCTATGAAATACGTTCTGGCGGGAGCCGCGATTACGGCCTTATTCGCAGCATTAACTCAAGGCGTCCTTGTGACGAGCGAACAAAGTCTGCAAAGCGTGCTGTTCTGGATGGCCGGCTCTGTAGCCGGAAGATCCGTCGATATGCTTCTTCCGATTCTGCCCTTTATGGTCGGAGGATGGATATCCGCCATGCTGCTCAGCCATTCGGTTAATATTTTGACATCGGGCGAGGATGTTGCGAAAGGACTGGGCCAGAACACGATCTGGGTCAAATCGGCCATGATCGGAGTCATTGTGCTGCTGGCCGGCGGATCCGTATCGGTTGGCGGTTCCATCGGCTTTATCGGATTGGTCGTTCCGCATATCGCGCGAGGTCTCGCAGGATCCGATTATCGATGGATTATTCCTTTTTGCGCTTCGTTTGGCGGCACTCTGTTATTGTTGGCGGACATCGCGGCCAGATTTATCATTATGCCTCAGGAGATGCCGATCGGAGTCATGACGGCATTGATCGGAACTCCCTTCTTCATCTTTATGGCAAGAAGGAGGTCCGGTCGTACATGAACCGGTTGAGAAAGAGAGCGTTGACGGTGATCGCCTATCTGGTCATCCTGTGCGTGCTCCTGTTTATTGCCGGACTGTCGGTCGGCAGTTCGATGCTGAATCCGCTTAAAGTGGTCAAGCACCTTGTCGGTGCAGGAAACGGCGAATACGGCTTCGTCCTCTATACGCTGCGTCTTCCGCGCATGCTGCTGGCTATGCTGGCCGGCGCCGCGCTTGGCGTGTCTGGGTTGATTATGCAGCGAATTGTTCGAAATCAGCTGGGCTCTCCGGATATTATCGGCGTGACAGGCGGAGCCTCCTTCGCCGCCGTATTCTTTCTAACTTATCTGGCCGGGAGTATGGGGATCGCGTGGCTTCCCGTCTCGGCGATTGCCGGCTCGGCAGCTGTATCAGCGCTCATCTATGGGTTGGCGTGGCGCAAAGGCGTTACGCCCGTCCGCCTGGTGCTGGTCGGAATCGGAATCGCGGCATGCACGGGAGCGCTGACCATGATGATGATCGTCGTTAACGATGAATATTCGACAATGCGCGCCTATCTTTGGATGGTAGGGAGCGTATACGGGGCCAAATGGAGCGATGTCTTTGCGCTACTGCCTTGGGTTGGCGCGTTCATTCCGCTGTCCCTTCTTTTCGCCAAATCGATCAATGCCATGGAACTGGGCGACGAGTCGGCACTCGGCTTAGGCGTCAGGATTCAGCTGGTTCGTCTCGGAATGCTGGCGATTAGCGTCGCGCTCTCCGGATCGGCTGTTGCGTTCGCGGGAGGAATCGGCTTTGTCGGCCTCATCGCTCCCCATGTGGCTAGATTGCTGGCCGGGCGTTCGTTCGGTTATCTTGTTCCCGTGTCGGCTTTGATCGGAAGCATGATAGTGGCATTGGCGGATGTCTTGGCGCGGACCGCCTTTCTGCCGCTGGATATCCCGGCTGGCGTGTTCGTGTCGGGCATCGGAGCTCCGTTTTTTATCTATCTTCTATACCGCAACCGTCATCAATAAACTCGGCCCTGTAAAGGAGAGCAGCGAGATGCGGAACGCACTGCAATCGTCGTTCGCAGAAGAAGAGCTAGAACCGTTAACCGCCGAATTTCGGTTGACTTCGGAACAGTCGGAGGACAGGGCGCATTCCGTACCCGCGGCGGAGCTTCTGAACGAGACGGGATGTATCGACTATATCGACAGGGTATCCAGGCTGTTCGGCACGACCTCAAGAACCGTGGGCGGGTCGTTGTTCGCCAAGCGGTACAGTTACATGACCGCAATGCCGGTCCTGTACGCGATGACGATGAATAACAAAGGCTTGCCTGCATCTATCGAGAACTGCCATGTGGAATCCAGGTTTAGAGAGGATGGAGTCTGGCTGCCGGGACTGCGCCTGAACGATTGGCATACAAGCGATGCTGCGAATGACGATCGGCATGATTGGCGGGACAACGTTCTAAGGAGCTTGTTCGCCGGCAACATTGCCAAGCTATGGCGCTCGTTCTCGAAGGCTAACCGAGTCTCTGCCGCAACCTTGTGGGAGAATACGGCGGTCAACGTCTATTGGCTGTATGAGCAAAGAATAGGCGATTCCTCCGATCCAGTCCTTCAAGCGCGCATCCGGGAAGATTACGACTACTTGCTGTCGGCGCCAGGCGACTTGTTCGGGGAGAAAACCAATCCGCTCATCAAGTTCGATTCTCCTAAAGTGAAGCTGCCCCAATCCGAGAAACCGATCCGGATTCGCAAGACATGCTGTCTTTATTACCTGACGGACGGCGAACGCTCGTATTGTTCCATTTGCCCGAAGGCTGAGGAGTAACCAATTAGCGGAATGATAGAAGGGGCCGTCCCATAAGTCATTGACTTATGGACGGCCCCTAGTTCTACTCCATTATGATAGGACTAACCGGCGCCGGCCGATTTCGGCGAATCGCCAATAGCCATACTGTAACGGAGGACATGCCGATCGACACCGCGCATACAGCGGCGTAATGGAGCAGGCTGTTCGAGATAAACAGCCGTTCCAGCTGCAAGGCCTTTGCCGCTCCGCGAACGAGCACGATAGCGAGCGGGTGCAAGATATAGATCCATACTCGCCACTCTCTGAATGCTGCGTTAGACCGGACCTTCCATTGAAGCGCCCATTGAAACAGAAAGTAAGTGGCGGGAAGCGCGAAGACATACATGCTGTCATGCCTCGGAATTCCTGCCGTGTGCAAGAGGGTTCCTTCGGCGACCATCATTCCGAGCGAACCCGCGAACAAAGCCGCATTGGCGAAAGGCGTTCTCTCCGGAGGCCTCTGTTTGGCCGCCCAAGCTCCGATAGCCAGAAATATAGGAGCATAGAAAAGACCGTTACGAGAATAATCGAACACAGTAAACATGCCTTCATACACCCGGACGATCCCTTCGGCGTCTCGGACGATTCCATAGTAGCTATCCCCAAGCAGGCCCACGACGTACAAGAAACCCGTTGCAGCCAGCATGGCTTTCATAGACATTGTCCGATACATGAAGACCGTTATGCATAGGCCTGCAATTAACGCCGGCAAATACCACAAATGATAGAAAGTGCCGTCGAACACGATGTCCTTGATCATCGAATAAGCCGTGAAGGAATCGAAAAAATAACCGGCATACAGATTCAGCGGAACATACAGCAAAATGGCAGTCGCATATAGCTTCCAGGTTCTCAGCAGGTAACCGCGAAGCACTTGCTGATCCGTCAACGGGTCCCCGGTCAGCTTGCGGAACATTAAAAAACCGGTCGTCATAAAAAAGACGGGAACGGCAATCCGAGTAAGCAGATTGCTTAGTAGAAAATCGGCAGCGGCGCTGTAAGAGAGAAGAGGGCTGGTATGATTCGCGACCACCAGGAGAGCGGCAACGAATTTGAGCCAATCGAGCCCTCCAAAATTCGGTTTAGACATGAACGCGACTGCCTTTATCCAGAAATGCGGTAACAATGAACCCGTTTCGGTTATTTCCCGACAAGTGGAATCGATCGCATTCGACAAGGGGGATGGTCGTAGAAGTCCCTGAATCCGCCGCTACAAAGTAAATTTCCGCGGATGACCGCTCATCCTCGAAGATAAGATGTTCTATGTCGAAGGGGCAGCGTTCAAGCCGATCGATATATTCTTCCAGGCACCAGTCGTTCTGTTCCATAATCTCGGCATGCGGATAACCGACATAACGGAAATGCCAAGGTTCGCAAGAAATTCGAGTTAAAGCTTCCTTTCCATCCTTGTAACGCTGAACAAATCCATACCGGGCGGCAAGCTGCTTGAAGCGCTTATAGACGCCGCTGTCGGGAAATGCCGGCGCGATGAAATCCACGTCCTTGTTCCGCTTGCCTACGTCGATGGCCAGCCCCGTCTGATGCTCGCTCCGATCGGGCAATGCGACATAGCGTACGGTGTATTCGGCGCCATTATCGGCTAATGAAGACCGATAGATCTCCTCTTGCTCGAATTTGGTCCGATAACCGCTGACGGCGACAATCTCGTTCAACCCCCGGCTAGCCTCGAGCAGACTGGCCAATTGCCGTAAACAGGTACCCTCCAGCAGCATTCCATCATGCAGCGTATGGATAGCCGGAATCGAGCTAAGCGACAGCAAACGGTCGGCAGAGATCGTCTGTCGAATGGGATGCTCGCGATTGATCAAGACCAAGTGTCCTTGATGAATCTCGGAATGAGCCATTCGAACCGTGGAATAGGTCAAATGACTGCCTGTTTGTTTTCGTTCCTTCTGATTTGGGCGTCCCATTTCGCGTGAACCTCCTCGGTATCGGTATATATTCTTGTCACTCTGACGCCAAGCGAAGCGGATATTTCCTGAGCCACGCTTCCGATATGGGCGGCAAGCTCCGCAAACGTAATGCGCTGCTCCCCCTGGTGTCCGATCAAAGTTACCCGCGCACCCTCTACGCACGGTCCCGGAAGCTTGACCATCAGCTGGTCCATGCAGATTTTGCCCACGATAGGGGCGCGTTGACCCTCGATCAGCACCTCCGTGCCTTGCATCCGTTGCGTCCAGCCGTCGGCATAGCCGATCGGTACCGTTCCGATCCATTCGTCCTCCTCGGCCCGGTAAGAATTGTCGTATCCGAGATAATCCCCTTTGGCCAGCCTTTTCACTTGGATCAGACGGCTATGCAGGCTTAAAGCCGGCTCCAGCTTGACGGATCGAACGAGCCGCTCCGGGTAGAAACCGTACATCGCCGCTCCGATCCGAACCATATCCATCGCCAGATGGGGAAACCGTAGCGCCGCGGCGCTGCCCGCGCAATGATAATGCCGGATCCTCAAGCCGGATGAGCGTCCCCATTCCATCATCCGGGCGAAACGCGCGGTCTGCCGCTCCAGGAAGGCAGTTTCCGCTTGCCCTGCTGTCGCGAAATGAGTGTAGAAGCCGTCCACCTCGACATCCTCCGCTCTGAGCCAGGGAACAAGCTCGTCCCATTCCCTTCTCGTCCGGATGCCGATCCGCCCGAGCCCCGTATCCAGCTTCACATGGACGCGAAGCTTTCCCGCCGAAGAGTAAGGCTTATAGGCACGAGTCTCGGCAAACCAATTCGCGCTAGTGACGGTTAGAGCCAAATCGAGCTTCAGCGCCAATGGCGTCAGCTCCGGCCGAATGGGGGTCAAGACGAGAATCGGCAGCTTCATGCCGGCATCGCGCAGCCGAACCGCTTCCTCCAGATAAGCGACCGCCAAATAATCCGCCCCCGCTTGCTCGGCCGCCGCGGCCGACTCCATGTCGCCGTGCCCATAGCCGTTCGCCTTCACGACGGCCATCACCTTGACCGAATTCGGCAGCGACTTGCGGATGTTCCGCATATTCTCGCGCATACGGTCCAGGCTGATTTCCGCCCACGTGTCGCTTAACATTCCATCCACCTCGCTCCCCTTTTTCACCGCGTATAGCGAATCGTTTGTTTGGCTTCGTGACGAGCGACCGCAAGACCGATCAGCTTCTCGATTAGCTCAGAATATGACGTTCCGTCGGTACGTTCCCACATGACCGGATACATGCTGAAATTCGTAAAGCCGGGTAAAGCGTTGATTTCGTTAAGGAACAATTCGCCTTCTCCGTCAAGGAAGAAGTCGACGCGGGCGAGGCCCTCGCAGCCATGGGCTTGGTAGGCCAGGATGGCCAGCTCGCGGATTCGCGAGGTCAAGCCGTCCGCCAGCTTGGCCGGAATCGACATCGTAAGCCGCTTGTCCATGTATTTGGATTCGTAATCGAAGAATATGCGATCATGGATGAATTCTCCGGGCAATGAGGCTAGGGGCCGTTCATTGCCGAGCACGGCAACTTGAATTTCCCTGCCGTCCACTTCGCGCTCGATGACGAGCTTCTTATCGTAGGAGAAGGCCTCGACGATGCCCGCCAGGAGTTCCCCTCGGTTCGTACACCTGCTGATGCCGATACTGGAGCCGAGGGAGGCAGGCTTCACGTAGCAGGGATATCCGATAAAATTCTCGGCTTCATGCAGAATCGCTGCTTTATCCGATCTCCACTCCTCGAATCGGCACACCCGATATTCCGTCTGTCGAATGCCGGTTCTCGCCAAGATCTCCTTCGACATCGCCTTGTCCAAGGTAAGCGCGGACGATAGCACGCCGTTCCCGACGTACGGAATGTTCAGCAATTCCAGAAGGCCTTGTACCGTGCCGTCCTCTCCGTTAGAGCCGTGCAATAACGGCAGAACGACTTTCGGACCGGGCAGAGCCATGATGCCCGCCAGGATCTCTCCCATTGACCGTGCCGGGTCGCAAAACGCGGGCTGCGCAATCAACCGTTCGATCGTCGCTTCCTTATCGGCAAGTTGTCCGGGCGTGCACCACAAGCCGTCTGGCGTAATGTAAACGGGATACGCCTCGAAGCGGCTTTCGTCAATGGAACGCAGAACCGTAACCGCTGTTTTTAATGACACTTCGTGCTCGACGGATTTGCCGCCGTACAGGACGTATAGCTTTGTTTTCATATCGTTAACCCTCCAGGCAGAATTCTTGTCCGTTGCTCTATTTTCAAGATAACGTACCGGGCCTGGGGAGTTCGTAAAACATCTTAAAGGAAATCTTAAGATTTCCTTATTTGTGAGTGCGAGCGGTCGGTTGCGAAGACGATTTCTGATAAACTAAAGCCAAATTACTTTAAATTGCCGGAGAGATCCCATGAATCCCATTCAAATCCTTATCGCGGACGACGATCTTGAAATCGCCCAACTGATCAAAATCTATTTAACCAATGAAGGCTATCGGGTGCTCACGGCAAGCAATGGCCGAGAGGCATTGAATTTAATCGCCAAGGAATCCATCCAGTTGATTATCCTCGACGTCATGATGCCGGAGATGGACGGCCTGGAGGTCGTGCGGGCGGTGCGCGCGGAGCACGGTATTCCGATTCTGATGTTAAGCGCCAAAGCCGAGGATATGGATAAAATCATGGGGCTGACGACGGGGGCGGACGATTATATGGTCAAGCCGTTTAATGCCCTCGAGCTGATCGCCAGAGTGAAGTCGCTGCTCCGCAGGTCCATGTATTTGAACGCGCAGATTCAACCGGCTAAGGATCAAGACGAAATTCAGATTCATTCCGTGAATATAAGCAAGAAATCGCATACGGTTACGGTGGAGGGCCGGAACGTTAATTTAACCTCGACGGAGTTCGATATTTTGTACTTGCTGGCAAGCCATTCCGGGCAAGTGTTTAGTGCGGAGGCCATATTCGAAGCGGTATGGAAGGATAAATTCTTGGAGTCCACCAACACCGTCATGGTTCATATCAGCAAGCTTCGCGATAAATTGGAGAGCGAGCTGGGAGGCGTCAAGCTGATCCAGACCGTATGGGGAGTAGGGTACAAAATTGAACATTAAACCTTGGAAGAGTCTTCGTTTCAAAATGCTGAATTTGTTCGGCTTAAGCGCGTTGGCTTCCGCCATGACGGCCGGATTCCTTGTCTTGTTCGCGATCGCCGCGTACAAGGCCGATTTTCCTTACTTCGCCTCGCTCTTGCTGCTGATTAGGGACGAGATCGGTTTTCCGGTCATGTTTACCTCAACCTGTCTTGTCTTTTTTATTTTCTATTTGTTCATGCTCAGCCGTTCGACCGTTCAATACCTGATGGAAATCTCGAAGGGGATCGAAAGGATCGCCGCGGGAAATTTCGATTACCGCTTTCCAATTCGGGGGGATGATGAGCTCGGGGTATTGGCGGCAAATATCAATGCCATGACGGCGCAGCTGAAGCAGTCTATCGAGGAGGAACGGCGCGCCGAGCGGACGAAGGTTGAGTTGGTTACGAATGTGTCCCATGATCTCCGCACGCCGCTGACTTCCATTGTAGGATACTTAGGGCTTATTGAAGAGGATCGTTACCGGGATGAGGTGGAACTGAGGCATTACGTTCGAATCGCGTACGAGAAAACGATGTACCTGAAAACGATGATTGACGATTTATTCGAATTCACGAGGACGAGCGGCGGAATGGGGCTGCGGCTGACACCGATCAATCTCGCCCGGATGCTCGGGCAATTGGCGGCCCAATTCCGGCTGCAATTCGAACAGGCGGAGATGGAGTGCCTCTTGTCTCTTCCCGATCAACCGATCTTCGTCGACGCGGAAGGGGACAAGCTTGTCCGGGTGTTCGAGAACTTGATCGTCAACGCGATTCAGTATGGCAAGGATGGCAGGCGGATCGATATCTCGGCATGGAGAGACTCCGGGCAAGCCGTCGTTGAGTTCGCGAATTACGGCGAGCCTTTGCCGGCCTCCGTTATTCCATTGTTATTCGAACGGTTTTATCGAGGCGAGCAATCCCGTTCGCGGAATACGGGCGGCTCGGGACTCGGCCTCGCGATTGCCAAGAACATCGTCGAGCTGCATCATGGAGCGATCTCCGCGGCGAGCGACCATGGAAGAACTTCGTTCACGGTGAGACTTCCGCTTGCGAGACAGCAGGAAATGTAATGCCGCGAGAGGTCGAATTTTAGATTAGAGGCTATTGTGGGCATTAGAGATCCATATTGAAGCAAATTTTGGGGTTTCGAAATGTTCGATCCAGAACGATCCATGCCGGCAGCAGCACTAGCCCCTACGGGGCGTTATGAACATAGCACATTTCGCGTCTCCATCCAAGCTTAGAGGGGACGAATCCCATACCTTGATACTAGCCATGCGAGCACATGCAGAGGAGGTTGGGATTCGAATGGATATGTATCATCTGTGCTTGAGCCACATGAACCGAAGAGTGCGCGTTCACACCCATTACGGCTGCATTGAAGGAGTCGTCGTGGATGTGGACAGGGATAACCTTTACCTGCGCCCGGGCGGAGAGCTGACCTTGTCTGCTTGGGGACCGGGCTTTGGTTACGGCTGGGGGGCCGGGGGCATCCTCGCGTTGTCGCTGTTCACGCTGCTGGCGATTGCGCTAATCTAACCGATCTACAGGCATATTGAGCGGGGGAAGATATTTTAAAAGTTCGACTATTTCTCCCGCCCTTTACTTTTGCTCGCGAAACGCCTATACTACAATAGTGCCTTTTGGAGATGAGCAAGAAGTTGCTCTTCCGAAGAATCATATGCGGTCGTGGCGGAATGGCAGACGCACCAGCTTGAGGGGCTGGCGGGAGCAATCTCGTGGAGGTTCGAGTCCTCTCGACCGCACCATAACTTAAATGATGAGATCCCTTGCCTATGGCAGGGGATTTTTTGTTGTCGTCATTTTACATCGTTACGGTAATGAGGTTCGATCGTGGGATATAGGAATTGGTTCTCCAAATCAGCCGTGTTCTCCTCTTCGTCGGCGGTTCCGTTGACAGGCTTGGCTTTGCTCGGTTCGATCTCCTCTTGATTTCTCGTGCGGTCCTTTTCGGTCATGGGAAGCTCTCCTTTATTTTGAGTACAATAGTCATTTTCAAGGGAAGCCATTCTTATTCATGGTTATCGTCAATCGAGAACCCGGAATAGCCCGACTTCCTTACGAAAATACTGAAACGTAGCTCACGCGAAGGAAAGGATGGAATCGAACGATGAATGTGCAGCGCGCTTCGGAGATCGCCGGATCGCCGATCATGGCGAACGTGACGTTGGATGGCCAACCGGTTTATATTCAGCACGTCGACGAGGATTCGGAAGTGGCTCGGGTCTACCCGCTTGATCATCCGGATCAGGAGCAGAACGTCGCCGTAAGACAGCTAGTCGAAGATGGGGAAGAAGTCGGCTCGGTCGGTCCGCTTCTCTGTCGCGAGTAACTCAGCATACGGGAGAATACAAACGTTAAGCAAGCCCCTGGCCTATCCGGTCGGGGGTTTGTTTTGCATCATGTGGAAGGGATTGGGTTGTCCGCGTCGAAAATTTCCTCGTAGAAGCAACCGGATGATTATTCGTCGGAATAGCTTTGTGCCAAGGAGCGTATGCATCTGAATCAAGCCTTAAGCCGAGAGGATGGTCGCCTGTGTCGGGTAAGCTGCCTGTCGAGCTCGCTTCGCGGTTGGAGCTTCCGGTCGTGATGGCTCCGATGTTCCTCGTCTCCGGTCCCGAGATGGTGATCGCCGGATGCAAGGCGGGAATAATCGGCGCCATCCCGCTAGCGAATGCGCGTACGATGGAGGATTTGGAGAGTTGGATGAATCAGATCGTCAAGGAACTGTCGGAGGCACGCGCGCGGGATCCCGACAAGAGGATAGCCCCATGGGCCGTCAATGTCGCCGTCCATCGAACGAATGCCAGACTGGAGGATGAACGGTCTCTCATTCAGCGGTACCAGCCTCCGATCGCGATTACCTCACTGGGGTATCCCGGTCTCGTAACGGATGAGGTTCATGCTTACGGAGGACTCGTGTTCGCGGACGTCGTGAATGTGAAGTATGCCAGGAAGGCGGCGGAAAGAGGAGCCGATGGGCTCATTCTCGTCTGCAGCGGAGCGGGAGGGCATGGCGGACAGCTGAATCCTTTTGCCTTCGTGAAATGCGGTGCGGGAGTTCTGGGACGGGATGATCATCCTGGCGGGCGGAATCTCCACCGGGCGGGATATCGCCGCGGCAATGGCGCTCGGCGCGGACCTGGTCAGCATGGGAACTCGGTTTATCGCGACTCGCGAGAGCAGGGCTCATCCGGATTTTCAGAAGATGCTCGTTCAGTCGACGATCGAAGACGTCGTGTATACGGATGTATTCAGCGGCGTTCCCGCGAATTACTTGATCCCCAGCATTCGCAGAGCGGGCCTCGATCCGGAGCGCCTTCCGGGCAAGGCGGACTTCGACTGGTCGCGCACCCATGCGAAAGGTCCGAAGCCCTGGAATGATATCTGGTCGGCCGGGCAGGGCGTAGGCTCCGTTAAACGAATTCAATCGGTATCGGCGTTGGTCGATGAATTAAGGAAGGAGTATAAGGGTCATGGCTAAATCTTTCGGTTTCTGAAGGTTTGATGAAGAAGCGACAAATGTATTGATTTCTGATGGGGGTCATCCTATATAATAGATTGTAGTTATTATAATCTACTATTTAATCTAAAAAGTGATGGGAGAGGTACGATGGACGCTAAAGTTAGCACCACCGCTGGCAAATGCCCATTCTCGCACGGCAGCGTGACCAATCATCAGCCAATCGGCACATCGAATAAAGACTGGTGGCCTAACCAGTTGAATCTGAACATCCTGCATCAGCATGACCGCAAAACGAATCCTCTGGGCGACGATTTCGATTATGCGGAGGAATTCCGGAAGTTAGACTATCAAGCGCTTAAGCAGGACCTTCGCGACCTGATGACGAACAGCCAGGATTGGTGGCCGGCCGATTACGGCCATTACGGTCCTTTCTTTATCCGGATGGCCTGGCACTCCGCGGGTACTTACCGTACGGGCGACGGACGCGGGGGAGCGGGCTCCGGCACGCAGCGTTTCGCTCCTCTGAACAGCTGGCCGGACAACGGCAACCTCGATAAGGCTCGCCGGCTGCTATGGCCTATCAAGCAGAAATACGGGAACAAAATCTCCTGGGCGGACTTGTTCATTCTGACGGGGAATGTCGCGATCGAATCGATGGGCGGCCGCACGTTCGGCTTCGGAGGCGGACGCGAGGACGTGTGGCATCCGGAGGAGGACGTCTACTGGGGCGCGGAGAAGGAATGGCTGGGAGATAACCGCTATTCGGGTGAGCGCAGCCTGGAGAACCCGCTGGCCGCCGTTCAGATGGGCCTGATCTACGTGAATCCGGAAGGGCCGAACGGCAAGCCCGATCCTCACGCCAGCGCCTTCGATATCCGCGATACGTTCAAGCGGATGGGGATGAACGACGAAGAGACCGTCGCGCTCGTCGCCGGCGGCCATACGTTCGGCAAGGCGCACGGAGCGGGAGACGCCGCCCTCGTCGGAGCGGAGCCGGAAGGCGCTCCTGTCGAAGCGCTGGGCTTAGGCTGGATTAGCACGCACGGCTCCGGCAAGGGCCGCGACACCATTACCAGCGGCATCGAAGGAGCTTGGACGGCGAATCCGACCCAGTGGGACAACGGCTACTTCGACATGCTGTTCGGCTATGAATGGGAGCTGACGAAAAGCCCGGCGGGAGCGCATCAATGGGCTCCGGTCAATCCGGATGCGGATCATCTGGCGCCGGATGCGGAAGACGCGTCCATCCGCGTTAAGACGATGATGACGACCGCGGACATGGCATTGCGCGTGGACCCGGCTTACGAGAAGATCTCCCGCCGCTTCCACGCGAATCCGGACGAGTTCGCGGATGCGTTCGCGCGCGCCTGGTTTAAGCTGACGCACCGCGACATGGGGCCAGTCTCCCGATACCTCGGACCGGAGGTGCCGGAGGAAGAACTGATCTGGCAGGATCCGATTCCTGCCGGCAATGCGAATTTGACGGACGCGGATATCGAAGAGCTCAAGTCCAAGATCCTGGATTCCGGCTTGACGATCGGCGAATTGGTCGCGACGGCTTGGGCGTCGGCGAGCACCTTCCGCGGCTCCGACAAGCGCGGCGGCGCGAACGGCGCCCGCATCCGCTTGGCTCCGCAGAAGGATTGGGAAGCGAACCAGCCGGAGCAGCTGGCCAAGGTGCTTGCGATTCTGGAAGCCATTCAGCACGATTCGGACGTTCAAGTCAGCCTGGCCGATCTTATCGTCCTCGGCGGCAGCGCCGCGGTAGAGAAAGCGGCGCGCGATGCCGGCTTCGACGTAACCGTTCCGTTCGCGCCGGGCCGCGGCGATGCGACCCAAGAGCAAACGGATGTCGAGAGCTTCGCCGTGCTGGAACCGGTCTCCGATGGGTTCCGCAACTATCAGAAGAAGGCCTACGGCGTAAGCCCGGCCGAGCTGCTTATCGACAAGACGCAGCTGCTGAACCTGAGCGCTCCGGAGATGACCGTCCTGGTCGGCGGCCTGCGCGTTCTGGGCGCCAACTACGGCGGCACGAAGCATGGCGTCTTCACCGACCGCGTCGGGACGCTGACGAACGACTTCTTCGTGAATCTGCTCGACATGGGCTTGCAATGGAAGCCGGTCGAAGGCGGCGTCTACGAAGGACGCGACCGCAAGACGGGCGAAGTCGTCCGCACGGCGACGATTTTCGATCTCGTCTTCGGCTCGAACTCCGTCCTGCGCGCGGTAGCCGAAGTATACGCGCAAGATGACAACGCCGAGAAGTTCGTTCGCGACTTCGTATCGGCTTGGGTCAAGGTCATGAACGCGGATCGGTTTGATTTGAAGTAAGCAAGAACAGGGACCTTCTTTAAGTCATATTCCATGACTTGGAGAAGGTCCTTTTTGATTCGGGGTTTATGTCGGCTTTCGTGCGCTTACTCAATAAAGATATTCAGAGGCGCATTCTTACCACAAATAATAAAAATAATAAAACAGGTAATCCCATTGCTGATAGCACTGTAATTGCAGTACGTACCTTTTTACCATCTCGCAAGATAAACAATAAAAACTTGTACCCTAAAATACCAATGAATCCACCCAAACCATTTAAAATGATGTCATCAATATCGGATGTTCCAATGCCCAAAAGTCCCTGAATGATTTCAATAAATAAACTCGCTACGATGATAAATAGCAGATTGGTCATTACTCTTTTGTTGTTTTTGAACAATGTCAAATAGGTGCCGAGAGGAATAAAGACAATGATGTTGCCGCCCACATTAGCAAAAGCGAAATCTTTTATAGTGGCCGAGCTGCTGAATACATATTCCTTTATACTCTGAAAAGGAATGAGATTGATTGCTCTGTCTACAGTCCTATGGCTATTAAACAAATCCCAAAGCGGAACTCTGAGCAATAATTTATATAAAAAGAGAATGTAACAAATGAAAACGACATATAAAAAGACGGTTTCGATTCTATACCTAATACTTCCATTTCCCATTTCTTCCCGCCTATCCTCTATAACGGATTCGAAGATATTACCGGCCGTTCCAACGCGTAATCATTCTACTAGAACGAGAAAAAGTCTATCACGATTCCAGCTATCCTTCAATCGTCGATGATGGGCCTGCTGAAATGAAAAAATAGCCCCCGATCGAATCGCCGATCGGGGGCTTATCGCTGCGCTTGGGAAGCCTTAAGCCTCCATCTTCTGAGCGCTGTACAGTTTGTAGTATCTGCCGCGAAGGGCCATGAGCTGGTCGTGGGAGCCGCTCTCGGCGATGCCTTTGTCGGCGACATACATGATGCGGTCGCAGTTCTTGACCGTGGACAGGCGGTGCGCGATGATGAACGAGGTTCGGCCCTTGAGCAGCTCGTTGAGTCCCTTCTGCAGCAGGCGCTCGGTCCGGGCATCGATGGAGGAAGTCGCTTCGTCCAGGATGAGGATGCGCGGGTTGGCGAGCAGCGTGCGGGCGAAGGAGATGAGTTGGCGTTGGCCTTGGGACAGCTTCGAGCCGCGCTCGTTGACCTCGGTCATGTAGCCTTGCTCGAACTCGCGGATGAACTCGTCGGCGCATACGGCCTTGGCCGCGGCGATGACTTCTTCTTCGGTGGCGTCGAGACGTCCGTAACGGATGTTATCCAGGATCGTGCCGGAGAAGATGAAGCTGTCCTGGAGCATGATGCCCATCTGGCTGCGCAGCGACTTGAGCTTCGCTTCCGCGATGTCGTAGCCGTCGACGAGTATCTTGCCGCCGGTGATGTTATAGAAGCGCGAGATCAGGTTGACGACGGTCGTCTTGCCCGCTCCCGTCGGTCCGACAAGCGCGACGCTCTCGCCCGGCTTGATGTCGAAGCTCAGGTGCTCCAGGATGTTGACGCCGGGATCGTAGGCGAAGGTGACGTCGTCGAAGGTGACGCGGCCCTTGATGGCGGGCAGCTCATGCGCGTCCTTCACGTCGGTGACCGTCACCGGTTCGTCGAGCGTCTCGAAGATGCGTTCCAGGTAAGCGACGGCGTTGATGAAGCCGTTGTACAAGTTAGATAAGTTAAGAATCGGCTGCCAGAAGCGGGCGGCATAGCTGCTCATCGCCAGGATGACGCCGAAGGTGACTTCCTCCGGTCCCAGGCTGACCAGGCCGACGAAGTAGATGGCCGTCGCGACCAGCGTCGCCAGATTGTCCACGGAGAACGGGATCAGGAAGTTGAAGTACATGGCCCTCATCCAGACGTTGCGATAGTTGCCCGCCAGTCTAGTGAAGACTTCTTCGTTGCGCTCCTCCCGAGTGAAGAGCTGGGTGACGCGGATGCCGCTGATGCTCTCCTGCAGGTAAGCGTTCAAGTTGGAGCTCTTGTTCGATACCGCCTGCCAGGCCCGGCGCTGCTTGGTCTTGATGAGCAGCATGATGGCGATGAAGACCGGCAAGCCCGCCAGGATGATGAGCGACAGCTTCACGTTGACGGCGAACATGAAGGCGGCGATGAAGATCAGGTTCAGGATCTCGAGAATAAAGTTGATGATGCCGTTGGACAGCACGTCCGAGACGGAATTGACGTAGTTGACGACCCGGATGAGAATCTTGCCCTGAGGGCGGTCGTCGTAATATTGGAACGGCAGCTCCTGCAGGTGCTTGAACAGGTCCGTGCGGATATCGAAGATAATATCTTGTCCGACGCGGGTCATGATGCGCGAACGAATCGTGGCCAGGATGACGCTTGCGACGATCGTCGCGAGCGTGAGCAGCGCCCAGAAGACGAGTCCGGACTTGTCCTTGGCCGGAATCGTCACGTCGACGACGTGCTGTACGATCAGGGGCGCGGAGAGCGCGATCCCCGCCGATAATATGCTGAGCACGAACGCGACGATCATCGGGGACTTCTGGCGTTTGATGTAAACGAGCGCGCGCCGGAAGTGCTTGATATCGAATGGCGATTCCAAATCCTCGTCGATGTCGAATTTATTTCTGGCCATGAGCGGTCGCCTGCCTTCCAATGCCTTCGTTCTGCAGCATGAATACTTCGTAGTAATAGCCTTTCTTGGCTAACAGCTCCGCATGGGTGCCGTCTTCGATAACTCGGCCGTTGTCCAAGATCAGGATGCGGTCCGCGCTGGCGGTCGTCGACACGCGCTGGGCGATAATGATCTTGGTGCAATCGAATTCGAGCTCCCTCAAGCTCTTCTGGATATGCTCCTCCGTCTCCAGGTCGACCGCGGAGGTCGTGTCGTCGAGAATAAGAATCGGCGGTTGAACGGCCAGCGCCCGGGCCAGCGCGATCCGCTGCTTCTGCCCGCCGGACAAGCCGACGCCGCGCTCGCCGATAATCGTGTCGTAGCCCTCCGGCATCTTCCGGATAAAGTCGTTCGCGGCGGCCAACCGGGCGAACTTCATAACCTCCTCTTCCGACAGATCGGGATTGCCGTAGGCGACATTGCCGTCGATCGTATCGGAGAACAGAAGCACATCCTGAGTGGCCACGCCGATATTGCCGCGCAGCTCGTCGAGCTCCAGCTTGCGCACGTCGGTGCCGTCGATCAGCACCCGGCCTTGCGTTACGTCGTAGAACCTCGGGATCAGGTTGATGAGCGTCGTTTTGCCGGAGCCCGTCGCGCCCATGATGGCGATCGTCTCGCCGGGATTGATGGCGAAGCTGATATTCTCGAGCACCATCGCGTTGTTATACTTGAAGCTCACGCGATCGAATTCGATGCGTCCTTGGTACCGGCGCTTGACGATGGGCTTGTGCTCGTTGACGATACCCGGATGGGAGTAATAGATGTCGACGATCTTGTTCAAGCTGGCGAAGAAGCGCTGGATGTCGTTGATGATGATGCCGATGTTGCGCATCGGGTTGGACAGTCCCCAGATCAAAGCGGTGAAGGCGGAGAATTCGCCGAACGTGATGCGGTCGTCCATGACCAACAAGCCGCCCACGATCATCAGGATGACGTTGAAGGCTTGGGCCAGCGTCTCGAGATAAGGAAAGTAATCCAGCCACACCATCGCGGCGGCTTTGTTCGCCGAGGCATAGTGGACGTTTTTCTCCGTAAACTTCTGGACTTCGTACTCCTCGCGAGCGAACGCTTTCACGACTCGGTTGCCCGCGATGTTCTCTTGGGTCGTCGTGTTGAGCTGCGACAGGCGTTCCCGAAGGTCGATATACATCGGCCGGACGCGCTTGGCGAAGAGGAAGGCCACGATGAAAATAGGAGGAGACAGGATCAGCAGCCACAGCGTGAGCTCGACGTCGATGTAGAAGAAGTAGACGACCGCGGCGAGGAACACCGTCAGCGACTCGATGATCGTCTTGATGATCCACGCCATGGTGTGCCGCACCATATCGAGGTCGCCCGTCATCTTGGTCATGAGGTCCCCGGTGCGGTTGCGGTCGTAGTAGCTCATGTCCTGTCCCTGGATTTTGTTATACAGATAGATCCGGATCCGATACAGCATGTTCTGGGAAGCGCGTTCATAAAGAAGCGTCGTGAAGTAGGACAGGCCCGTGCGCAGCAAGGAGAATCCGATCATGCCGATGCACAGCCCGATCAGCAGTCCTCTCTTGTCCGTCAGGTTGGTCAACGCGTCGCCGCCCGTTATGAACGTATCGACGATCCGCTGGCCGAGGTAAGGATTGATGATGGTGAGCGAAGATCCCACCACGGAGAGACAGAGCGCGAGGATGTACCTCGTTCGGTCCCCCAATAAATTGTGCCATAACCACTTCAGCTGAAACATTTTGATCACCGGCTTTTGTAGAATGGAATGATGGACTGACAGCCTCCCGGAAAGAAAACAAAGGCATTATATCACATCTAAATGGGAGTTTGTGGATTTATTGCAAACTGTAATATAAGGAATTTAACAAGAGAAAAACGGCCTATTTCCTTTAAGGAAATGGACCGTTCTTCTCGCCTGAATCGTAGCGGAGATTGGAGACCCTTACAGGCTCCGATTGGTGCCTATCGGATTCTAACGTAAATTTCCAAAACGGAGTCCTCATACCGGCTATAGCAAACGTTTCTAGTCTTAGTGTTACCGCAAGCCGCGGTTAAGTCGTTGGTGTTTGATCTAAGCCTGTCTCCAGCTCCGCCAAGCTCGTATTCGGGTCCAGCCACAAGCCAATCTCCGCCTTTACCTTGTTAAGCGCATCCTCGTCCAGATTGTAATAATAGATCCCGTCATCCCGTTTCCCGCCTGTCCCGGGCAGCGTGTAGCTGTCGATAAAGTTATCGCCGTGTTCAAAAAAGGTCTTGGCGTTGTCCATGATCTCGGAAGGCGGCATGTCGGTCTTTAGCGTGTCGCCGAGAGAATTCATGATATCGGGGATCTTGGTCAGATTGTTCAGCTCGATCATCCGGGAGATCGCCGCATGGATGAACTCAACCTGCCTGTGGGTCCGATTGATATCGCCGCCTGCATCCTCCCGATATCTGACATAATTCAAAGAGTCCTTGCCGTCGTATAATTTCTGGCCGCCCTTGATTAAGAACTTCTCATGGTCGGCATCGTCGTTGACGAGGTCTTTGGCGATCGGAAGACGCAAACCTCCGAGCGAGTCGACGGTCTCCTCCACCCCCTTGAAGTTGATAGCGGCGTAATAATCGACCCGGTTGGCGAGCAATTCCTCCACCGTCGTTACGGAAGAATAAGCTCCGCCGTGTGCGTAAGCATGGGTGATCTTGTCGTAATACTCCTTTTTGCGCGAGGTCCCCATAATCTTGGCATAGGAGTCTCTTGGGATAGAGACCATGAACAGTTTCTTCTCTTTGGGTCGAACGACGGTATAGATCATCGTGTCGGATCGCCCTTTTTCTTGCTTTCTCTGATCGACGCCCAGCAGTAAGACGGCGTAAGGCTTCGATCCGGATGCCGTAGGCACTTCCCTCCCGGGAAGGGGCTCATAAGCGTTATCCAGCGTCTTCTCGATTCCGGGAGAAACGACATGGTCGAAGACGAACCAGCCGATTTCTTTCCTTAATAGGTAGACTCCGGCGGCCAAGAGCAGCAAAATGCAGCAACCGATAGCCAAAATTCGCTTCTTTCTCTTGTTCTTACGCTTCTGAACGCGTGATCCCAGACTAGCTTCGCTCATTTGCCAACCTCATTTCCAAATCGTCATGATATGCCATTAAAGGTGATGATTTACAAAATCATGTATATATTTGACGAAAAAATAAGGAGATAGTTTCGGATAGCTAGCCATTCGTATTACGGTTTCCACCGTTTATTTCACTAAAAAGAGGCGCTGTGCCTGATTCTTTTAACAAAATTGCGGAAGACGAATTGACGCAGGATGCGAACCGTTCTACTTTGGACAAAACATCGTTAACGGGAGGAGAGTTCAGCATGGCTAAGTACTCATGGGTGGACAAGGATACTTGCATCGCTTGCGGGGCATGCGGCGCCGCGGCGCCCGATATTTACGATTACGACGACGAGGGACTGGCGGGGGTTATCTTCGGCGGCGACGACAATCGGGGGATAACGGCAATCGGCGAGGAGCTGTTCGAGGATATGCAGGATGCGCAGGACGGCTGTCCGACGGATTCGATCAAGATTGCCGACGAGCCTTTCGGGGGTTAAGGTAAAAGAGATTCCCTGCGTCTTATACGAGGGAATCTCTTTTGCTTAAGCCAGCACCTTATCGATCGCTTCCAGCACGCGATCGGGCTGGAACGGCTTCACGATGAAGTCCTTGGCGCCCGCCTGGATCGATTGAACGACCATCGTCTGCTGGCCCATGGCGGAGCACATGATGATCTTGGCGCTCGGATCCGACTGCCGGATCTGCTTCACCGCGTCGATTCCTTCCATCACGGGCATCGTGATGTCCATCGTGACCAGATCGGGCTTGGAGATGCCGTATTGCTCAATCGCTTCGAGGCCATTGGCGGCCTCCGCGACCACTTCGTGGCCTCCCTTGGACAGAATGTCCTTTAGCATGATTCTCATGAAGGCCGCATCGTCTACAACCAATATTTTTGCCATCGAGTCGTTCTACCGCCTTTGTCCTTATTTCTTCTCGCTCGTTCAAACTTCCAGGGCCAAGCAGATCTCGAGGCCGTCCATTCCGTCCATATGAATCGGCACCGAAGTCATGTTCATCTTGGATGCCATGACCCCGATCCCGCTGCCGGTGATGACGGTAGGAGGCGAGATGTCGAGCGTGACGCCCGTCTGCGACAGGTGGATCGCGGCGTTCCCGCAGATCATGTTGGCGAGTTCCGAGATCGCGCTGAGCGCCATGTCGTCGAATTCCGTCACGGAAGCCCCTCCCATCATGCCGGACACGATTCGGAGCGCATCGTCGGTCGACATGCCGGTATACACCTGCCCCCGCAGATGGCCGGTAACCCCGATTACCGTGATGATTTCCTTGCCGGTGAGCGGCTTCTCCTGCTTGGTGGATTCCCCGATCTGCGGAGCGAATTGAAACATGCCTAGGATGCTGCTGGCCGATTCCAGAAACGGATCGATATGCTGCGTGGTCATAACGTCGATTCTCCTTTATCTTCGAGTAGCCGGGAATTTCGGATCGGACCTTTGGTCCGCTATGCTCCCATCTTAAAGGATAATTGTTTGGAAACATCTTCTATTCCATATGAAAAAAACGGGTATTTGTTTAAGAAGTGTTAGGAGATATCCATCTCCTGGCAAAACGAAAGCCGGCCTGGCTATCTCCAGGACCGGCATTCCGTCATTCCGTCTTTTCGGTTATTTGCTTGCCGCGCTGCTTAGATAAACGGAGAATGTCGTCGACTCGCCAATCGTGCTTCTCGCGAGGATTCTGCCCTTGTGCCGTTCGACGATGGACTTGGCGATCGCGAGACCGAGGCCGTAGCCGCCTTGCCGGCGGGCTCTGGATGCGTCCGTCCGGTAGAAGCGGTCGAAGATCCGCGTCAGATGCTCCGGCGCGATGCCTTCTCCCGTGTTCGACACGCTCAGCGCGACTTCGCCGGCTTGCTTCTTAAGCGTAAGGAGGATGGCCCCTTCCGGTTTCGTGTATTTGATCGCATTGTCGAGCAGGATCATGGCGACTTGCTTGATCTGTTCGCTGCTGCCGTATACCTTCAAGCGGGGTTCAATGTCGTAGTCCAGGCGAATGCGCTTCTCGAAGACGACGGCTTCCATGGCGAGGAGCACATTCTCGATCGCGTCGCTGATATCGAAGGCGGCGAACAGCTCGGCTTCCCGGGAATCGTCCATCTGCGTCAGGAACAGCAGATCGCCCGTCAGCCGGGCCATTCTCTCCGTCTCCGACTTGATGTAGTGAAGCCACTTCGCTTGATTCCCGATCGTGTCCTCGCTGTTGGCGATAAGAACGTCCGCATTGGTGCCGATAATGGTTAGCGGCGTCTTCAACTCATGGGAGGCGTCGGCGATGAATTGCTTCTGCTTCTCGAACGCTTCCTTGATAGGAGCGATCGACCGGTTGGCGAAGTAGCGGCTGGTGAAGTAGATGACGATAAGCGTCGCTGCCGCGACCGCCAGAAACGTATAGATCAGGTTGGTCAGGATCTCCTGCCGGGCGCTGATATCCAGGAAGACGTACATGTATCCGGAAGAGGGATTCCTCTCCTTGGTAAACGCCCAACGGCTGCCGTCCAACGCGAATTGCCCGGTATCCTTGCCGATGGCCTTCGCTTCGTCCAGCGCTTGTTGGTACACGTCGGTGTCGGCCTCGATATCGAATGGCGATTGGCTTCCGGTCATCGTCAGGCTGTCGTCGGTCAGCAGCATGAAGGACACCGACCTCTCGAACGGAGGCATGCCGCCCTTGCCCCCGTTCTCCCCGAAACGCGGCTGCAGGCTGTCCGGCCGCCCGCCTCTCGGTCCGCTGCCGTCATTGCTCTTGTGGTAGGAATCGGCTACCCGGGACAGATCCATCCGGATATCTCCTTGCGTGTTCCGATACGTGATCGTGTAGATGGCGGCGAAGGCGGCCAGCATGATAATGGAGATAATGACAAGATTGACGACGAGGAGCCGATTGCGCAGCTTCTTGAACATCAGGCATTCCCCTCCAGCACGTAGCCGACTCCCCGAATGGTGCCGATTCGCACCTTGGATTCCAGAAAGAGCAGCTTCTTGCGAAGAAAGGAGACGTACACCTCCACGTTGTTGTGCTCGGCCTCCGAATCGAATCCCCACAGCTTCTCGATAATCTGTTCCTTGGACGTAACGCTCGTTTTGCGAAGGATCAAGAGCTCCAGCAGCTCGCTCTCCTTCAAGTTCAGCTTGATCTCCTTGCCGCCGGAGCTCAGCTTGAGGCTAGCCGAGTTCAGCTCGATATCCCCGAACTTCAGCGCTTGATCCGGCACGACCTCGCCCTTGCGGCGAAGCGCTGCCCGAATGCGGGCGAGCAGCTCGCCGGTGGAGAACGGCTTGGCGACGTAGTCGTCGGCGCCGTGGTCAAGGCCCGCGATCCGGTCGTCGACCTCGCCCTTCGCCGTGAGCAGAATGACCGGCACGGAATGGCCGTTCTGCCGCAGCTCCTTCAGAACGCGGATTCCGTCCATCTCCGGCAGCATGATATCCAGCAGAATCAGGTCGTAGATGCCGCTTAACGCGTAGTCCAGGCCGGACCGCCCGTCGTGAACGGCATCGACGGAATAATGATTTTTCTTAAGGATCTGGGAGAGCGCCTCGGCGAGGTGCTGCTCGTCTTCGACGATTAAAATTCTCATGGCGTTTTTTTTCATCCTCTAATGAATTAGGCTTCTCTATCGTGCCTTCATTATAGCAAGATCACCTTTAATGAACCTTAACGATCGCGATTGTTATCGGAATGTAAATTCATTTAAGTTTCGTTAAAGGTTCGGGAGCTATGATACGGACATATCGGGCAGCACCACTTCATGCGAGAGGATCTGAGGCGAGATGGCAATCGAGGTGTTTAACCGCCACGAGAACAAGTACCTGATGGATCACGAGACTTACCTGATTTTCTACGACGCGCTGCTGGCCTATATGGAGAAGGACGAATACAACAAGAACGAGTTCTACTCCATCAGCAACCTGTACTTCGATACGGAGCACGACACGATGATTCGGACAAGCTTGATGAAGCCGAAGTACAAGGAGAAACTCCGCTTGCGGGCTTACGGCGTTCCGAACGAGGACGCGAAGGTGTACCTGGAGATCAAGAAGAAGTTCAACGGGCTCGTGAACAAAAGAAGGACGGCATTGAAGCTGCACGAGGCGTACGAGTTCGTCCGATCCAAACGGGCGCCGGAGCTCAAGAGCTACATGAATGCGCAGGTGGTCGGCGAGATCGGCTACATCCTCAAGCTTTATAAGGATCTGCGGCCGAAGCTGTACCTTTCCTACGATCGCAAAGCGCTTTTCAGCAAGGAAAGCCGCGATCTGCGGATCACGTTCGACACGAATATCCGCTGCCGGCGTCACGATCTTAAGCTGGAGCAAGGCGATTACGGCGAGCAGCTGCTCGAGCCGGGCCAATGGCTGATGGAAGTGAAGGCCGAGAAGACGGTCCCGACCTGGCTGGCGAAGCTGCTGTCCGAGCACGGGCTATACCGCACCAGCTTCTCGAAATACGGCAACGAGTATAAGAAAATGGTTCGAAACCGAATCGCGAAGGAGAAGACGCACTATGCTTGAATCCCTGTTAACCGACACGACGACCTCTACCCTTACTTTTGGCACCGCGTTGATCACGATTTTCGTCTCGCTTGCGCTAGGAGGAATCATCAGCTTCACGTACATGAAGACGAACGTCCAGAGCTATTCGCAAGGCTTCGCCCTTACGATGGTTCTGCTTCCCGCCATCGTCGCCATCATCATCCTGCTGATCGGCAGCAACATCGCCCGCGCCTTCAGCTTGGCCGGCGCCTTCTCGATCATCCGGTTCCGCAGCGCGCCGGGCAACCCGAAGGATATCGCATTCGTGCTGTTCACGATGGCGGCGGGCCTGGCCAGCGGCACGGAGCACTACGACTATGCCGTTCTGTTCACGCTTATTCTGTGTATCCTGATGTTCGTTCTAAACCGGTTCAACTTCGGCGCGAGAAACTCGCGGCAGAAGACGCTGAAAGTGACCATTCCGGAGAATCTGAGCTACGAGGAAGCGTTCGCCGAAGTGTTCGGCTACTTCGGAGTGGCTTACGAGCTGAAGAAGATCCGCACGACCGAGCTGGGCAGCCTTTACGAGCTTGTCTATGAAGTGACTCTGCACGAAGAGGTCGACCAGAAGCAGTTCCTGGACGCGATCCGGACCCGCAACGGCAATCTGGATCTTTCTTTGACGATGAGCCCGGCGCTAAACAGCGACTTTTAATCGGAAAATAAACCGAGAGGATGATTGGAATGAGAGAGACGACAGCGCGCAAGCGATTAGCCATTGCCCTGATGAGCATGGCCGTCTTGGCGGGATGCGGCAACACGGCCGCGAATAACGGGAGCAACACGGATGCGGCGACTACGGTTCAAGGGACGACCGCATCCTATGACGGTACCGTTGCAAGCCAGCCGACCGACTTGAAGATGTCGGACCTGGTAACCTTCGATGAAGAAGATACGGCGTCGGATTGGAGCGCCTCCGGGGCCACGACGATTTCCCTCGGTGGCTCGGACGCGACGATAAGCGGGGCGGGAGCCGCCGCCGAGAACGGTTCGGTGAAGATAACGGCGGCGGGTACCTATATTCTGAGCGGTACGCTTAGCGACGGGCAGATCGTCGTCGAAGCCGGCGAGGAGGATCGGGTTCGGCTGGTGCTGAACGGAGTGGACATCACGGACAGCGACAACGCGCCGATCTACGTGAAGTCGGCGGATAAGACGGTGATCACGCTGGCGACGGGGACGAAGAACACGGTCACGGACGGATCGACTTATGCCTTGGAGGCCGATTCCGACGAACCGACCGCGGCTATCTTCAGCAAGGACGATCTGTCGATCAACGGAACCGGCAGCCTGACGGTCCATGCGAATGACAAGGACGGCATCGCCAGCAAGGACGATCTGCTGATCGCGGAAGGGACCTATACGATCAAGGCTGCGGACGACGGCATCGTCGGCAAGGATTTGATCGCGATTAAAGCCGGGACGTTCGACATTGAAGCGACCGGCGACGGAATGAAGTCGTCCAACGACAAGGACGCGGACAAAGGCGTTATCGCCATCGGAGGGGGAACCTTCCATATCGTTTCCGGCAATGACGGAATTCAAGCGGAGACGACTCTGCTGGTGGACGGAGGGACGTACGATCTAAGCACTGGCGGCGGCATCGCGAACGCCGTCGCCAAGACGGAGAACGGACCTGGCGGAGGCATGGGAGGCGGCTTCGGCGGCGGGCGCGGAGGACGGCCCGACGGTCAACCGATGGGAACTCCGCCGGACATGGGATCGGACGAGATGCTGGCTCCTCCGGACGGCGGCCAGATGAACGGGGCGGCTCCGGATGAGGCCGCGAACGCCGGGGACTCGCCGGCAGCGGCGACGGAGGACGGAGATTCCGCCGCCGATGCGGGCACGGAAGAGTCGACCAGCTCCAAGAGCTTGAAGGCCGGAGTCAATCTCGTCATCAACGACGGCGACTTCACGATCGACTCCGCCGAAGATACGCTGCACAGCAACGGGGCGGTTACCGTGAACGGCGGGACGTTCGGCATCCAGTCCGGCGACGACGGGGTACACGCCGATACGGTTCTGACGATCGCGGGCGGCAAGCTGGATATCAAGAGCAGCTACGAAGGGCTTGAAGCGGCGACCATCGTCGTCTCCGGAGGCGAAATGAACGTCACGGCATCCGACGACGGCGTAAACGGTTCGGGCACGAACGCTCATGTCAGCGTCAGCGGCGGCAGCCTTACCGTCAATGCCGGCGGAGACGGACTGGATTCGAACGGCGATATCGAGATGAGCGGCGGCACGGTCATCGTGAGCGGCCCGACGAACGACGGCAACGGCACGATCGACTACGACGGCGACTTCGCGATGACGGGCGGGCTTCTGATCGGAGCGGGCAGCTCCGGCATGGCGCAATCCACTTCGGAGGATTCCAGCCAATCCGCGTTCATCATGACGTACTCGTCGACTCAAACGGCCGGCACGCTCGTTCACGTGGAAGACAGCCAAGGCAATACGATCGCGACCTTCGCGCCGGCCAAGGATTACACGTCCTTCGTTATCAGCTCGCCGGACCTGAAGCAAGGCGAGACCTATACGATCTACTCGGGCGGCACGTCTAACGGCACGGCGACGAACGGGCTGTACGCGGACGGCGCTTACTCGGGAGGAACGAAGGTCGTGGAATTCAAGCTCGAGAGCGTCTCGGCTTGGATCAACGAATCCGGCGTCACCACCGCCAATACCGGTCATGGCATGGGCGGCGGCGGAGGCCGTCGATAAGGCAACGACAGAGAATGGCGGCACGGGACTCTTCCCCGTGCCGCCATTTGTCATGTAATAGGAGTCAATGAACCAACTGAGAAATCGACCGAAGGACAACGTTCAATCGATCGGCGGTCTCCTGCAAATGGCGTTCCGTTCCGTCCGCATCGTCCTCCTTGATCGAGTCTTCGAGAAGTACGGTCGCCTCGGCCAATCCCGAAGCGCCGATGTTGGCGGCGACTCCTTTCAAGGAATGAACGAAAAGGAGGGCAGCCTCTTTGTCCTCTCTTCGCAGCGCGTCCCGTATCTCCTCGATCGACTCGGAGTTCCGCTGTTCGAACGTCCGCAATATTCTCAGATACAGCTCACGATTCCGGTTCAGCCGCTTGATCGAAGCGATCACGTCCAGGCCCGGCAGATCCGGCAGCGTCTGCTCGGGCAGTGGACCGGCCGGCGACTCCGTCGGGCGGCCGCCGGCTCTCGAGGATCGAATCATCCGCTGCAGCACGCCGAACAATTGGATCGGATCGAACGGCTTGGTGATATGCGCGTTCATCCCCGCTCGATACACTTCATCCTCGACGCTCTTCAAAGCGTCGGCGGTCATCGCGATGATCGGAGCTTCCGCGCACATTCCGCCTCCGCGGATCTTCCGGGCCGCTTCGTAGCCGCTCATCACCGGCATCTGGAGGTCCATAAGAATAGCGTCGTAACGAGTATTCTCCGCAAGCTTGACCGCTTCAAGTCCGTTCGAGGCGACATCGACGCGGGCGCCTACGTCCTTAAGCAGCTCGAGGGCGACCTGCTGATTGATCTCGTTGTCTTCGACCAGCAGTAACGTAGAGTGATGGAGCGCGGCGAATTTCTCGGACCGGTCGGCTTCCTTCAGGTTCTGCTTCCTGACGAAGTGCTCCTGGAACAGGACGACCATCTCATTGTAGAGCTGCGACTGGCTCATCGGGTAATGGAGAACCTTCTCGATGGCTGACGACTGTACGAGAGATTCCCACTCGGGCTCATGGTAGGCGCTGACGAGCACGATGATCGGAACCCCTTCCCGTGCCTCGCTCTTCAGCTGCTCGGACAGCCGGACCGCGTTCTCGCTCCGCAGCTTCCAATCGATAAGCACCAGGTCGTAGCGTTCCCCTCGAAGCAGAAGCGCTATCGCTTCGGCGCCGGTCTCGACCGAATGGATGACGAAGCCGATCTGCTCCAGCTGGCTCTTCATGACGAGCTTCATCTCGGCGTTGTCGCAGATAGTCAAGACTCGAAGGGCCTGCAGCGGAGCATTCTCCATCTTGTCCATGAACGCCGAGCCTTCATAGCGTCCGAACCGCGCGGTGAAGACGAACCGGCTTCCCCGACCTTCCTCGCTCTCCGCCTTGATGCCGCCCCCCATGAGCTGGACTAGGTTCTTGCTAATGACAAGGCCCAGCCCTGTTCCGCCATAGACGCGCGTGATCGACATGTCGGTCTGGGTAAACTCGCGGAACAGCTTATGGTGCTGCTCCTTCGGAATCCCGATCCCCGTATCTCTCACGGCGAACTCAAGAAGGTACCCGCTGTCGTCCTTCTCCAACACGCTCGCCTCGAAGGAGATCTCTCCCCGATCGGTGAACTTCACCGCGTTGTTGGACAGGTTCAGCAGCACTTGGATCAAGCGGAACGGGTCGCCGATCAGCATCTGCGGAACCTCGTGGTGAATCGAGAAGCTCAGTTTGAGCCCTTTGTCGTAAGCCTTGAAGCCGACCAGGTTCGAGATTTGGTTCAGCACCTCGTACAGATCGAATTCGATCCGCTCGAGCGTGACCTTGCCGGCTTCGATCTTCGAGAAGTCCAGCACGTCATTGATAAGAGACAGCAGATTCTTGGCGGAGAGAAGGGTCTTGTCGACGTACCCCTGCTGCTGTTCGGTCAACTCCGTTCGTTGCAGCAGGTGGCTTAGCCCGATCACGGCATTCAGAGGAGTACGGATCTCGTGGCTCATATTGGCCAAGAATTCCCCCTTGGTCCGGTTCGCCGTCTCCGCCGCTTCCTTCGCTTCCTTGAGCTGCTTGTTCTTGGCCGCCAGCTCCAACGTACGAGCCTCGACCAGTTCTTCCAGATTGTCCTTATAGTGTAGCAGAGAGGCTTCGCTGTCCCGGAGCTGCTTCTCGATCTCGAATCTCTTGATGGCATAGGAGATTAGAGAATAGAAGAACGGAATCGCTAGCGTATGGAAAAGGGCATAAGGCAGGTAATAGTCTCGGAAGTACCAGTCAGCCACTTCAAAAGGCCCGATATAGACCCAGATGATCGATTGGACACCGAGCAGAAGGCCGACCAGAATGGAGTACTTGTCCAGTAGACGGGGGTAGCGGAGGCGGACGTAATAAGCGGCAAGGCTGATGAGGGTGCCGCTCGCGATCAGGCAGATGCCGATCAGAACGGAGCCTCCGAGGAACAGCCTGTACACCCCGAGGATAACGGAGGTCAGCAGCACGGACAGCGGCCCTCCGAACACGCTGGAGAAGTAGATGCATTCGAGCCGCACGTCGAGGAGCAAACTCGTTTTGTAAGGGGTGAGCATGGCGAAGACGCCCATGACGCCGAAGATCAGACCGAAGAGGAGCGATCGCGTTCGCGGGGACAGCTTGGAGGAGTAGGGAAAGATCCACCTCAGGATAAAAACGAAACTGATCATCAAGGCGCTGCATTGAGCGAAATAATAGAGGAATCCCATTCGACACCCGCTTCGTGGTTTTTCGACATATTTGCCCTCATTATACAATGGATTGGTTCCGGGTAAAGGGGAATTATCCCAAGACAGGGATAGGGATATTTTGACAGGAAGTAGGATGAGAGCAATCGGATGGCGCATGAATTTGCGCGTACCGGCAACTGTTAGGGATTCAAACGGCTGTCTAACACTTGTTAGGGAAGATTGTCGAGGGTACGGGAGCAGTTCGGGATTTTGCAAACAACTGTCCGCCCCGAATCTTCCATGGCTAGCAATCCTCGGAGAATTTCTTAATAATCCTAAAATAATCACGGCTTAATTTTCCTAATACATTGCCCCTAGAATCGAGATGTTGGCAACGGCATACATAACGGGACATCGAGAGCCGGCATTTGTAATCTGCTAAGAAGGGCAAGGTCTACAAGGAGAATTCCACTTAGACGGAGGAAGGTTCGCATGCAACCGATCGTAAACAAGAAACGGTCCTTAAAGCAGTTGTTCGTCATCAGAAAGCTGGCTGTCCGCTACATGCTGTCCACGCTGCTCATCTCCATCCTGATCGTCGTTTCCATGTCTCTGGCGATGTATATTCCGAACTCCAAGGCGACGAAGGATCAGATTGAGAAAGAACTGGCCCTGGAGGGCCAGACGATCGCGCAGAAGGTCGATCTGGAGATTCAGGGGAAGCTGCAGAAGCTGGAGGCGCTGGCGAAGGTGGGGGAGACCTTCGGAACGGACGCGAAGATGCATCAAGAGCTCATTACCCGGTTCGTGCGCGCGAATCCCGAATTCGCGGGAGCGGCGTTCTCTCTCGATCCGAGCGGACGGACCGCCTATGACGACAAAGGCAAACCCCAAGATTTGACCAAGCGGCCCTATATCCCATCGGTTGCCGAAGGCAAGACCTATATCTCCGATCCGATCGTATCCGTGACGGATCCCTCCCAACTGGTAATCGCGTTCGCGATTCCGCTCCTGCAAGACGGCCGCGCATACGGCTTCTATGCGACAAGCTATCCGATAACCCAATTCAGCGCGGAATTCAATCAGGTGAAGATCGGCAGTTCCGGTTATGCCCTAATGGCCGATCACAACGGCTTGATCGTCTATCATCCGGACCCCGAGATCGCTCTGAAGAAGACGGTCGAAGAGATGGGAATTCCCCGTTTGACGGAGGCCTATCATAAAGCAGCCGCAGGCGAAAGCGTCAATTACGAGTATACGTTCAAGGGAGTCGAGAAGCTTGGCTTCGCGACGACGACCCGGAACGGCTTCACGGTGCTCTTGGCGGAACCGAGCAGCGAAGCGATGGCACCCGTCATGCGGATGATGAAGATCATGATCGTCGCGGCTTCCATCGTCACGCTTGCCGTCCTTGCGCTTGCTTATGCGTTCGGACGCAACAACGCCAGGCCGATCGTGAAGATCTCCGGCATTGTCAAGCAGCTCGCGCAGGGAGATCTGCGGCCGAGGCTCAGCATCGCTTCGAAGGACGAGCTGGGGACGCTCGGCGAGAACATGAACGAGATGCTGGCCTCCTTGTCGACGACGATCGGGCAGGTGAACGAAGCGGCCATGAGCGTCGCTTCTTCTTCGCAGCAGATTACCGCCAGCACGGAAGAGGTGGCGACGGGGAGCGTCGACCAAGCGGATCGGGCGAGAACGATGGCTCACCTGTTCGAAGAGCTCGATTCGTCGATCCAGCAGGTCGCATCCAACGCGAACGAAGCGAAGGGGCTGTCGCAGACGACGGTATCCATCGCGACGGAAGGCAACCGGATGATCGGCGGCAGCATCGAGAAGATGGAGCAGGTCAATCGGCAGATGGAATTGTTGGAGCAGGATTCTTCCCGCATCGGCGATATTATCGAAGTGATCAACGAGATCGCGGAACAGACGAACCTGCTGGCCCTGAACGCGGCTATCGAAGCGGCGCGGGCGGGAGAGCAAGGCAAGGGCTTCGCGGTGGTCGCCAATGAGGTGAGGAAGCTGGCCGAGCGCAGCGGGGCGGCGACGAAGCAGATAGCGGGGATCATCCGGGGGATGCAGAACAGCACCTCGAATTGCTCGACTTCCGTCGGCGAGGGCCTGGCGCAGTTCGAGCAGGCGCGGCTCTCCTTCGAGGATATCGTCCGGAAGGTAAACGAGACCTCCCTGAAGGTGAACGAGATCTCGACATCCTGCACGAGCCAGGCGTCAAGAGCCTCGGACATGATGAGGGAGATCGAATCGGTCGCGGCGATCAGCGAAGAAGCCGCTGCGGCAGCCGAAGAGACGGCGGCCGCTTCCCAGGAGCTGGCGAATCTGGCGGAGAAGCTGAACGGCTCCGTCGAGATGTTCAAATACCGTTAACGATAAGCAGGGCCCGGTCGGCAGCGATGAACGCTTGCCGGACCGGGCCCTGCCTGCCTTATTGGAATGCCGCTCGAATATCCGCCTCGTTCTTCCCCGAAGCGAGAAGCACGGCGAGCTTAAGACGGGCCTTCGGCCCGTTCAACTCGCGGGCGAAGACGACGCCAAGCTCCTGCAGCATCGCGCCTCCGCCTTCGTAGGCGTAGGTGCCCTGCGGCTCGCCCCCGATGCATCGGCTGACGAGCACGACCGGGACTCCTTCCGCGATCGCCCTCTTGATGCCGGGAAGCAGCGAAGGCGGGACATTGCCTTGGCCGAACGCTTCGAGCACGATCCCCTTCGCTCCCTTCCCGATGGCGAAGTCGATCCACTCCGCCCCCATGTCGAGAACGGCTTTGATCAGCATGACGGAGCCGAGAGAGGAGACGGAGGCTTCGCCATAGACGGTGTCTGGAGCGGGAGCGTAACGGAATTCCGCCTTGCCGTTCCGCACCCAGCCGATCGGGCCCGATTCCGGCGATTGGAACGCGAGCAGGCTGGACGTATGCGACTTCGTCACGTATCGCGCCGCGTGGATTTGATCCTGCATGACGACGAGAACGCCCTTCGAACGCGAGCTTTCGCTTGCCGCCGCATAGACGGCATTCATCAGGTTGACCGGCCCGTCGGTGCCGGCCTCGTTGGAGGCTCGCATCGCCCCCGTCACGATCACCGGCTTGCCCCAAGGCAGCTGCAGATCCAGGAAGTAAGCCGTCTCCTCCAAGGTATCGGTGCCGTGAGTGACGACGACTCCGTCGATGCCGGGATCGGCAAGGCTGTCGCGCACCGCTTGAAGCACGGCGTTCAGCTCGACGATGGTCATCTGCGGACTCGATCGGTGGCAGACGTCCTCGGAGACGACAGCGATCTCCCCGTTCAGCCAGCCGGATAAGACTTGGTTGGATGGACGGTCGACCTTGCCCGTGCTCGCATCGTGGGACATTGCGATCGTGCCGCCGGTAGTCAGAAGTTTAATGGTGCTCATAAGATGTTCCCCCTGTTACAATCCGCCTATCGCCCTATTATACGTCCAATCTCTTGTTCGACCAAGCTCCCGTGCCGCGTTTGGCGGGAGAGGAGGAAGGTCCGTTGACGGTGCGGCCGAACAGCTGGAGCGAGCGCCCGACGCAAGCAAGAGCGGCGATCAGGAAGCCGACCGACCAGATGAGCGCGGGGATGCCGGTGATCTCCTCCAGCGAATAGGCGTCGCCCGCCGTTCTCCCGTTCTGAACGGAGTTCAGGACGAGCGTGAAGGGACCCATCGCCGACTCTTCCAGCGAGAGGAACGCGAGCAAGCCGAAGTAGCCGTTGCGAATCCAGTCCTTCCGCTGCAGGTAGACAAGAACGTTCAAAGCGATAAAGCCGATCAGCCAGGTAACGCCGAAGCCCGAATGCACATAGAAGAGGAGCAGGACGGCGGCGATGAGCGTCATGAGAATCAGTCCGAGCTTCTGCCGTTTCGAGAATTGCAGGTAGAAAAGAAGCAGGGCGAACAAGGAAGCGCCTATGTATCCGGAGAGAGCGACGGGCAGATGGCTCCAGGAGGAGGCAAGCCGGAAGTAGGTCACGCCGCTGTGGTCGGCATGAAGTTCGACGCTGAGAACGCTGCCGGATAAGAGCAAAGCCATTAGGGCGTGGCTGAATTCGTGGATCATCGTATCGAGATTGCGGAAGAAAGAAGAGAAGGGAATGAGCCGGGTCAGGAAAATGGAAACGACCAGATAAAGGATCGACATCAGCCACTTGTTCATCTCTTTCGCCTCCATTCGCTAAACGTTTTCTCTTATTTTCCCATATTGCGCGCCGAATGTAAAAACCAGCTAATGTTTGTCAAGCTTTGACGTCTTGGTCTTAGGAAAAAACCTTGTTATAATTCTGTACATGCCAAATAACCTCCGTTGGCTCGGAGGATGTTGGTTAAATATGGATTATGCGGTGTAGGGCGTGCCCTTCTTCAAGATGGCGTATATGTGATGCAATAGCTTGTTGGCGCAAGCAATCACCGTCACCTTGTAGGGCTTGCCCTCTTGTCTTTTCTTATCGTAGTACGCTCGTAGCCTTTCGTTCGTACTTCCTCTTATACCGCATTGTACAGCCAAATACAGTGCGCGTCGTAGCCGTTTAGAGCCGCGTTTGGTGATGCGAGTGCTGGACGCTACGAATTGACCTGAACTATGCACACTCGGATCCAGCCCTGCGTAGGCAACTAACTGTTTTGGATCTTCAAACTGCTTTGCATCCCCAATCTCCGCTATTAGCG